>NZ_CP160798.1:0-2542500 GCF_040784925.1 Pseudomonas sp. X4
CCCTCCCAGTCCAGGCCGGCGGGCCGGTACCGGGAGGGTGGCGGATGCACATTAGTCATTACGGGGTTCCTGGCGTGCAGCGCGGTGGCGTACGCCCAGCGGCGGTTTCAGGTAACGAGGTGGAAGGCGGCGGCGCAACCGAAGCCGCCCGCAGCGTGGCGCGCAGGCGCAACAGCAGCAGGGCCAGCGCCAAGGTGACCAGCGCCGTGACGCCGACCACTTGCAGCAGTTGCACGAAGTTCATTGCGTACTCCCGCTTCTGCACAGGGCCACCCGGCGCGGAGCCAGGGCCGGCCTGGCCTGGGTGGGCAGCTGCGCCGCCGCGTCGAGCCGGGGTGGCTGTGGCACGCTGTCGTCGAGGAAAGCCGGGGGTGGCCAGGCTGTCGACACCGGCAAGCACCTCCTGGCTGATGAACAACTCTTTCCACGACAACTGGAAGGTATGTGGTCAGAGGCGTTTGCTCGACGCCTTCGGAGCGGCAGGCGAACAGGAACAGGAACAGCACATCGCCTTCCACCCACGCAGGCGATGTCGCCGTCGCCGAGCGGAACACCGTGCGGGAACAGGCTTGCAGCGGGGTCAGGCCAGGGCCGGGCGCAACACCAGCAACTGGTGGGCGATTTCGCCGTTGCGCACCCCGTGCCACATGGTCTGCACCGCTTCGGCGAACGCGCGCGGCGCCACCAGCCCGCAGATAGCCAGCGGCCTGCAGGCGTGCAGGAGCAAGGCATCCCGAAAGCGCTGGGCAGGCGCCGGCGCCAGAGGTAACCCTGGATGCTCTCGACCATGGTCAGAAAGCGCGACAGGCTGGCACCGAACGGCACGATCTGGCTGGCCCCGCAGGCCAGCAGCAGTTGTTCGTCCTGGTAGCGCAGGGTTGGTGCCATCTCGCGCACCACCAGCTTCAAGAGCACTGCCACGCAACTGGCGCAAGCGGTCGCAACTGGCGCGCCAGGCTATCCAGGCGCTGCCCGCCGTCCATGGGCAAAGATGACCGTGGCGGAAACCGCCTCTGCCAGCTTCTTTGGCACCCAGTTCCTCGAGGCTCCTCGCAGACCTGCAAGCGGTGCCGCTCGGCAGAAGGCTGGCGCACCTTCCAGTACCGGGCGCTTCGGGCCAGGCACAACAGCTCGTCGCCACCGGTGTCGCTGGGGGCCTGCGGCGCTCGCCCGGCGGCCCAGCGAAGCCTGCTTCAAGCCGCGCCAGTTCCACATCGCGCGTACCGGTCTTGCCGAGCGGGTTGCTCCAGAAATGCTGCAGGTTAGCGCACCCCGCCAGCTTTGCCGCGGTACACCTGGGCCAGGCCATCGACGCCCTGGTTGAACGCCCGCAGGCGCTCTACCAGCCCGGCACTCTGGCCGCTGCTGATGACCAGCAATAGCGCGTGGCCTCGGCCAACAGGACCGGGCGCAGCGCGTTGCACCAGCTTTCGACGTTGCCGGCACCCCAGACGTCGGCGGGCGCCAACAGCACCAGCACACGCCCGGCGGCGTCGATACGCGGCAGGTCATCGACCAGGTGCCGGGCGGCTTGCAGTGTCGGCTTCGTACAGCGCCAGTTCGGCTGGGCCCTGCGCGGCATCGAGCCGCACTTCAGCACATCACCGATGGCTTGCGCATCGGCGACCAGGGCTGCGCGAACGTGCTCGGGCAACCCCGACCACCTGGCGGCATAGCACGGTGGCGTCTTCTGCGTTGTCACGCAGGCCAACCAGCATCTACAGATCCTTGGCCACATGAAGCTGGCACCTGCTTTCGGCGCCTAAGCCGGAAATAGCCAACCACGGCATTCCATTCGTCAAAACACTGGAGCCTCCTGAAAAAGTAGATTGAAACGGCTCTGAGAGGTGGCTGCGGGCACATGCGCCGCTGAGGGAACTCGATGAGATAGCGTCAAAAAAACAACAAAATGACTGACGAACAACCGAACCCGTCAATTCTACAGCAGGAGGCAAAATGAAATCAAGCAGAAATGTAATGAATTGCAAAAAATTGTTAGCAGCAGGTACATGTCTGGGATGTTTGATGCCTGTGAGATCGAGCGCCGCCCGCGCAGCGCTTCGCAGCACAAGGCTGCCTCATGTACAACATGAGCCCGAAGCCTGCGCCGGACCTGTGGGAGCGGGCATGCCCGCGAAGCAGGCGACGCGGTGGATGGCACCGGCTGCGCCGGTGTTCGCGGCCACGGCCGCTCCTACAGGTACAGTGTGAGCCCGAAGCCCACGCCGTACCTTTGGGAGCGGGCATGTCCGCTAAGCAGGCGACGCGGTGGATGGCACCGGCTGCGCCGGTGTTCGCGGCTAAAGCCGCTCCCACAGGTACAGCGTGAGCCTGAAGCCTGCGCCGCACCTGTGGGAGCGGGCAAGCCCGCGAAGCAGGCGACGCGGTGGATGGCACCGGCTACGCCGGTGTTCGCGGCTAAAGCCGCTCCCACAGGTACAGCGTGAGCCTGAAGCCTGCGCCGTACCTGTGGGAGCGGGTTCACCCGCGAAGCAGGCGACGCGGTGGATGGCACCGGCTGCGCCGGTGTTCGCGGCCACGGCCGCTCCCACAGGTACAGCGTGAGCCCGAAGCCCGCGCAGAACCTGTGGGAGCGGGCATGCCCGCGAAGCAGGCGACGCGGTGGATGGCACCGGCTCTGCCGGTGTTCGCGGCTAAAGCCGCTCCCACAGGTACAGCGTGAGCCTGAAGCCTACGCCGTACCTGTGGGAGCGGGTTCACCGCGAAGCAGGCGACGCGGTGGACCGTGCTGGAAGCGCTGGACAGCGGCAAGCCGGTCAGCGAGTGCCAGAACGACACTGCACGAACCCCTGCACGCCTGAGTGATCTGTATGGTTAGCGCCAGGCACAAGCTGATTTTCGGAGACAAGCATGCTGCGTATTTTTGAACGATGGCTCGACCCCTTCCCCCCTGACGAGATACCACCGCCACCAGTTGGCCTGTTGCGCTTCATGTGGGCCTGCACCCGTGGCGCGCGCGGCTACATCCTGGCGCTTGCGCTGTTCAGTGCCGGGGTATCGATCTACGAAGCCTGGCTGTTCGCCTTCCTCGGCCAGGTCGTGGACCTGCTCTCGGACTGGCAGGCCGGCGGTGCCCGTCGGCCCCGAAGAAACCCGGGTGCTGTGGGGCATCGGTATCGTCCTGCTGGTCAGCATCGGGTTGGTGGCGCTGCGCACCATGCTTCAGCACCAGGTACTGGCGATCAACTTGCCGCTGCGCCTGCGTTGGGACTTTCACCGGCTGATGCTGCGCCAGAGCCTGTCGTTCTTTTCTGACGAGTTTTCCGGCCGGGTCACCACCAAGGTGATGCAGACGGCGCTGGCGGTACGCGATGTGTTGTTCACCCTCATCGAGATCCTGCCCGGGATCGGTGTACTTCATCGCGATCATTGCCCTGGCCGGTGGCTTTGCCCTGAAACTGATGCTGCCATTCATTGCCTGGGTCGTGCTGTTCGGCCTGGCCATGCTGTATTTCGTGCCACGCCTGGGCAAGGTCGGCCAGGAGCAGGCCAACGCCCGATCATCGATGACCGGGCGGGTTTCTGACGCCTACACCAACATCACCACGGTGAAACTGTTCTCGCACGCCAACCGCGAAGCGCACTTCGCGCGCGCAGCCATGGAGGACTTCAAGCAGACCGGTTTTCGCCAGATGCGTCTGGTCAGCCAGTTCCGAAATCGTCAACCAGGCGCTGGTGGTGGGCTTGATCATTGCTGCCGGTGGCTATGCGCTGTGGCTGTGGCACCAGGGCCAGGTCGGCACCGGCGCGGTGGCGGCGATCACCGCCATGGCCTTGCGTATCAACGGCATGTCGCACTGGATCATGTGGGAGATAACCTCGCTGTTCGAAAACATCGGCACCGTGCAGGACGGCATGGCCACCCTCACCCGCGGCCCCAAGGTAACGGATGCGCCCGGCGCTGCCGAGCTGGTAACCAAGGGGGGCGCGGTGAGTTTCGACAAGGTCGGCTTCAACTACAACGGCGAGCGCCAGGTGCTCGACGACCTGAGCCTGCACATCCGCTCCGGGCGAAAAAGTCGGTTTGGTCGGCCGCTCCGGCGCTGGCAAGTCCACCTTGATCAACCTGCTGCTGCGCTTCTACGACGTGGACCGTGGGGAAATCCGCATCGACGGGCAGAACGTGGCCAAGGTCACCCAGGACAGCCTGCGCAGCGCCATCGGCATGGTCACCCAGGACACCTCGCTGCTGCACCGCTCGATTCGCGACAACATCGCCTATGGCCGCCCAGATGCCACCGAAGCGCAGATCCGCGCCGCTGCGGCCAATGCCCAGGCCGATGGTTTCATCAGCCAGCTCAGCGACCGCCAGGGCAACACCGGTTACGACACTTTGGTGGGAGAGCGCGGCATCAAGCTGTCTGGTGGCCAGCGCCAGCGCATCGCCATTGCCCGGGTGATGCTGAAGAACGCGCCGATCCTGCTGCTGGACGAAGCCACCAGTGCGCTGGACTCGGAAGTGGAAGTGGCCATTCAGGAAAGCCTGGATGAAATGATGAAAGGCAAGACCGTCATCGCCATCGCCCACCGGTTGTCGACGATTGCGGCCATGGACCGGCTGATCGTGATGGATGAAGGGCGCATCATCGAGCAAGGCACCCATGCGCAACTGCTGGCGAAGAATGGTACTTATGCACGGTTGTGGCAGCACCAGAGCGGCGGGTTCCTGGGTGAGGACCAGGGCGTGGCCGAGGCGATGGAGTAGGCAGGAGGTGGGATCAGGTACCGCGTTGGATTCTTCGCGGGCACGCCCGCCCTCATAGAACAACACATAACTCATTGATTTAGCGAGGCTCTGTGGGAGCGGCGCGCCCGCGAACACCGGCGGAGCCGGTGCCAGGCACCGCGTTGGATTCTTCGCGGGCACGCCCGCTCCCACACCGCTTGCGTACTGAGTTCTCGGGCCTGCAGCTCAACCAAACACATGCGAAGGCCGGCGCAGCACCGGGTCGAACGGGTTGACCCGCTCGCCAATCGCCGCCGCCTCGCGCTTGAGCAGCGCCACCACGGTTGGCATGCGGTTGGGCCCCAGGCGGTCGCTGATGGTCGCCACGCTCAGGGCCGCCACCGCATGGCCGTTACGATCGAGGATCGGCACCGCCAGGCCGGCCATGCCATCGAGCACTCCGGTATTGCGCCCGGCATAGCCGAGGCTGCGCACATTGTCGATTTCGGCGCGCAGCATGACTTCGTCGTAATGGTGGAAATCCTTCAGCCGCGGCAGGTTGTAGCGGATCACCTCGTCGCGCTCCTCCTCCGGCAGAAAGGCCAGGATTGCCAGGCTGCCCTGCCCCACCCCAAGGCCACACGGCCGCCAATATCGCCGGTGAAGGTACGGATCGGGTATGGCCCTTCGCTGCGGTCCAGGCACACCGCATCGAACCCCGAGCGCGCCAGCAGGAACAGCGAATCGCCCAGCGAGGCCGACAACCGCAGCAGGCTGGGGCGCACCACATCGCGCAGGTTGCCGGCTTGCCCGGCCTTGGCCGCCAGGGCAAAAAAATCCAGGCTCAGCCGGTAGCGCTTGCTGGTCGCGCACTGATCGACCATGCCTTCTTCAATCAGGCTGCGCAGCAGCGGTGGGTTGTGGGTTGCGCCAGGCCAACCCGCTGCGCCAGCTGGCTGACCTTCTCGCCCTCGCCGCCGCATTCTCCCAGCGCACGCAACACGGCGAACAAACGCGACACCGCACTGACACCTACTTCCTTGGCCTGCTCATTTCGATTATCGGAATCCATTTTTCGTCCAATCCTTAAAAATTCCATTCAGTGGAATAATTTCAAAATAGCTGTCACCCAGTGAAATTACCCTTTGTCGCCATCCTAATCATTGCCCTACTCTCCGGTCCATAGGGCGATATCACAACATCGGCCGCCGCCACGAAGCGAGCGCCAACGTCCGTAAAAGCATTGCTTTTCGCCGCTGGCGCTCTGCCCACCCTGAAACTGCCGGTTGACCCCGGTTCCGTTTGCGATGGAGCACAGCCATGACCTTTCTGTTGATCGACAAGCTTTGCAAGCGCTATGGCGCCACGGAGGCAGTGGCCAGCTCGTCACTGGCCATCGAGAAAGGCGAGTTCGTCTCGCTGCTTGGCCCTTCGGGCTGCGGCAAGACCACCACCCTGCAAATGATTGCCGGCTTCGTCGAGGTCACCAGCGGCCGCATTGTCCTCGACGGCCGCGACATCACCCACGCCAAGCCGGCCAGCCGAGGCCTGGGCGTGGTGTTCCAGAGCTACGCGCTGTTCCCGCACATGACCGTGCGCGACAACGTCGCCTTTGGCCTGCGCATGCGCAAGGTGGCCAACGCCGACATCGCCCGCAGGGTCGACCAGGCCCTGGCGCTGGTGCGTCTGGACAAGCATGCCGAGCGCTACCCGCGCGAACTCTCCGGCGGCCAGCGTCAGCGGGTGGCCCTGGCC
This sequence comes from Pseudomonas sp. X4, assembly GCF_040784925.1. Classification (NCBI taxonomy): domain Bacteria; kingdom Pseudomonadati; phylum Pseudomonadota; class Gammaproteobacteria; order Pseudomonadales; family Pseudomonadaceae; genus Pseudomonas; species Pseudomonas sp. X4. Next base: position 6,443 of record NZ_CP160798.1, read on the forward strand.
CGCGCACTGGTGATCGAACCGCCGGTACTGCTACTGGACGAACCGCTGTCCAACCTGGACGCCCACCTGCGTGAAGAAATGCAGTTCGAGATCTGTCGCATCCAGAACGAGGTCGGCATTACCACCTTGATGGTCACCCACGACCAGGCCGAGGCCTTGTCGATCAGCGACCGGGTGGTGGTGATGGAGGCCGGGCGCATCACCCAGGTAGATGACCCCTACCGCCTCTACGAACACCCGGGTACGCCCTTCATTTCCGACTTTGTCGGCAAGGCCAACCGCCTGCGCGGCGTAACCGGCCCCGGCGGGCAACCGCAGGCGAATGCCCAGGGCCCGCTGACCCTCAGCCTGCGCCCGGAAAAAATCAGCCTCGGCCCGGCCGGCAGCGGCAAGCTCGCAGGCCGCATCAGCTGCCGCTACTTCCTCGGCAGCCAGTGGCTGTATCGGGTCGACACCGCTCTGGGCAACCTGGCCGTGGTGCGTGCCAACGACGGCAACACACCGCTGGATGAAGGCACACAGGTCGGCCTGGACTGGAACGATGCCCTGCTACGGGTACTGAACGCTGGCGAGGTGGCGGCATGAGCGCGGCAAAGCTGCGCAGCAGCGCCTGGGGCTACGGCCTCAGCAGCCCGGCGCTGCTGTTGTTCCTGGCCTTGCTGGTGGTGCCACTGGGGCTGACCGTGCTGCTGTCGTTCAACGCGTTCGACTACAGCAGCGGCATCCAGGCCGGCCAGTACACCCTCGGCCATTACCTGAGCCTGGTGACCGACACCTACTACTACGAGATCTTCTTCCGCACCTTCTGGATCAGCGCCCTGGTCACCCTGCTTTGCGTGCTGATCGGCATCCCCGAGGCCTTGGTGCTCAGCCGCATGGGCGCGCCGTGGCGCTCGATCTTCCTGATCCTGGTGCTGACCCCGCTGCTGATTTCGGTGGTAGTGCGGGCCTTCGGCTGGAGCCTGCTGCTGGGCGCCGACGGCCCTGGTCAACCAGGGCATCATTGCCCTCGGCGGGCAGCCGGTGAAGCTGCTGTACACGCCCTTTGCGGTGATCATCGGCCTGGTCCACGTGATGCTGCCGTTCATGATCATCCCGGTGTGGACCTCGCTGCAGAAGCTCGACCCGGCTGCCGAGCAAGCCGCGCTGTCACTGGGTGCCAGCCAGTGGACGGTGTTCCGCCGCATCGTGCTGCCACAGATCATGCCCGGCGTGCTGTCGGGCACGCTGATCGTGTTCGGCCTGGCCGCCAGTTCGTTCGCCATTCCCGGCCTGCTGGGCGGGCGCCGGCTGAAGATGGTCGCCACCATGATCTACGACCAGTACCTGGCCGAACTGAACTGGCCGATGGGTGCCACCATCGCCGTGGCCCTGCTGCTGATCAACCTGCTGGTGATGCTCAGTTGGAACCGGCTGGTCGAACGCCGCTACAAACGCGCACTTGGAGTCTGAACCGATGACCCGTAACGGCCCGCTGGCCCTTTCCTTTCACGCCCTGGTGATGCTGTTCATGCTCGCCCCGCTGGTGGTGGTGTGCCTGGTGGCATTCACCCCGGAAAACACCCTGAGCCTGCCCACCGCCGGCTTTTCGCTGCGCTGGTTCAGCGCCGTGTTCGAGCGATGCCGATTTCCTCGATGCGTTCTACAACAGCCTGAAACTCGCGGCCCTGGCTGCCTCGCTGGCCACTTTGATCGCCGTGCCGGCGGGCCTGGCGATCACCCGCTACAGCTTCCCCGGCCAAGGCTTTCTCAACGGCCTGCTGCTGTCGCCGATCATCATCCCGCACCTGGTGCTGGGTGTGGCCTTGCTGCGGCTGTTCGCCTTGCTGGGCGTCAATGGCAGCTTCGCCTGGCTGGTGTTCGCCCATGTCGTGGTGATCACCCCTTACGTGCTGCGCCTGGTACTGGCTGCAGCCATCGGTATCGATCGCAGCGCCGAGCAGGCCGCGCAAAGCCTGGGTGCTGGCCGGGTCACGCTGTTCTGCAAGGTCACCCTGCCGATGATCCTGCCCGGTGTGGCCGGCGGCTGGCTGCTGGCGTTCATCAACAGCTTCGACGAAGTGACCCTGTCGATCTTCGTCACCTCGCCTGCCACCCAGACCCTGCCAGTGCGCATGTACGTATACGCCACCGAATCCATCGACCCGATGATGGCCGCCGTCTCGGCGCTGGTGATCGCCGTCACCGCCCTGACCATGGTCGCCCTGGACCGCGTATATGGCCTGGACCGCGTGCTGGTGGGCAAGCAATGACAAGGAATGCCCCCATGCCTCTGTTCAAGCGCGTGGCCGAACACGACCGCGAGCCTGTGCCCTTCCTGCTCGACGGCCAACCGGCCAGAGGCATGAGCGGCGATACCCTGCTGACTGCCATCCTGACCAATGCCGGGCACCTGCGCGGCAGCGACTTCAGCGCCGAACCACGCGCCGGCTTCTGCCTGATGGGCGCCTGCCAGGACTGCTGGGTACGCCTGCAGGATGGCCGCCGGGTACGCGCTTGCTCGACCTTTCTGGAACCGGGCCAGTGCGTGACCCGCGACCCGGGGCGTCAGCCATGAGTGCGATCGTGATCATCGGTGCCGGCCCGGCCGGCATCCGCGCCGCGCAAACCCTGGTAGCCCACGGCCTGCGCCCGGTGCTGCTGGACGAAGCCAGCCGCGGCGGCGGGCAGATCTACCGCCAGCAGCCGGCCAACTTTCGCCGCTCGGCCAAAGCGTTGTACGGCTTCGAGGCAGGAAAGGCGCAAGCCGTGCACGCCACCCTCGAGCAACTGCGCGGGCAGGTCGACTACCGCCCGGACACCCTGGTATGGAACGCCGAGCAGCAAGTGCTGGACACCTTGCAACAGGGCCAACTGGCCGACCGCCTGGCGTTCGACCGGGTGATCGTCGCCACCGGTGCCACCGACCGGGTGTTGCCGATACCCGGCTGGACCCTGCCTGGGGTCTATACCTTGGGCGCTGCGCAAATCGCCCTGAAGTTCCAGGGCTGCGCGATCGGTGAACGGGTGGTGCTGGCCGGCAGCGGGCCGCTGCTGTACCTGGTGGCCTACCAGTACGCCAAGGCCGGTGCCACGGTCAGCGCGGTGCTCGACACCTCACCGTTCAGCGCCCAGGTGCGTGCCCTGCCGCGCCTGCTTCTGCAACCGGGCACCTTTGCCAAGGGCCTGTACTACCGAGCCTGGCTGGCCCGCAAGGGTGTGCCGGTGCACCAGGGCGTGACCCTGCTGGGTATCGACGGTGAGCAACGCGCCAGCGGTGTGCGCTGGCTGCACAATGGCCAGCAACACGACCTGCCATGCGACGCCGTGGCATTCGCCCACGCCCTGCGCAGTGAAACCCAACTGGCCGACCTGCTGGGTTGCCAGTTCGCCTGGAGCGCGCTCAACCGCGCCTGGCTACCGGTACGTGACGCCCAGGGCCGGGCCACCAGCCCCGGCGTGTACCTGGCAGGCGACGGTGCCGGCATCCTCGGTGCCGACGGTGCCGAGATGAGCGGTGAACTGGCCGCCCTGACACTGCTGGCCGACCTCGGCAAGCCCGGCAACCCGCAGCGCCAGCAGCAACTGGAAAGGCGCCTGGCCACCTTGCAGCGCTTCCGCCAGGGGCTGGAGCAGGCCTTTCCATTTCCCGAGCAGTGGGCCCGGCAAGCCCCGGACCAGCTCACCGTGTGCCGCTGCGAACAGATCAGCGCCGGGGAAATCCGCGCCACCGTGCGTGCCGGGCACTGGGAAATCAACCGGGTCAAGGCCATGTGCCGAGTCGGCATGGGCCGCTGCCAGGGCCGCGTGTGCGGTGCCGCTGCCGCCGAGTTGATCGCCTGCGAAAGCGGTCGGGCCATTGACCAGGTAGGGCGCCTGCGTGGCCAGGCACCGGTCAAGCCCCTGCCCTTTGGCCTGGAGATAAAACCATGAAGTTGATCGAAGTGGACGCCATCATCGTCGGCGGCGGCATCATCGGCAGCAGCGCGGCCTTGACCCTGGCCCGCGCTGGTCGGCAAGTGGCATTGCTGGAACGCGACTTCTGCGGCTCGCACTCCAGCGGGGTGAACTACGGCGGTGTGCGCCGCCAGGGCCGCTCGTTGGCCCAGCTGCCGTTGTCGATGCGCGCCCATGCCATCTGGGGGAATCTGCGCGATTGGATCGGCATCGATGGCGAATACGCCCGCAGCGGCCACCTGAAGCTGGCCCGCAGCGAAACCGACTTCGATGCCTTGAAGGCCTATGCCCGGCGTACCCAGGCTTTTGACCTTCGCCTGCAACTGCTTGAACGACGCGAACTGCGCCAGCGCTTCCCCTGGGTGGGCGATATCGCTGTCGGCGCCTCGTACTGCCCCGAGGACGGCCATGCCAACCCACGGCTGGTGTCACCGGCCTTCGCCCAGGCGGCCAGGCGCAGCGGCGCCCAGGTGCATGAGCAGTGCAAGGTGCTGGAGGTGGGGCACGACGGCCACCGTTTCAGCGTAAGCACCAGCAGCGGCCAAGGCTTCAAGGCGCCCTGGCTGTTGAATTGCGCCGGCGCCTGGTCGGCGCAACTGGCCGAGCAGTTCGGCGAGCCGGTGCCGCTGACCGCGGCCCACCCCGCCATGCTGGTGACCGAGCCGCTGCCGCTGTTCATGACCGCCAGCACCGGGGTCGAAGGCGGCGGCATCTACGCCCGCCAGGTGGCGCGTGGCAACTGCGTGCTGGGCGGCGGGCGCGGTTTTGCCCTTACCCCGACCACCGCACGCCCGGGCCAGGCCGCAGTGCTCGACATCCTGCGCAACGCCACCGAGCTGTACCCGGCACTGGCCGGCGCCCAGGCCATTCGCACCTGGAGCGGCACCGAAGGCTACCTGCCCGATGACGAACCGGTGCTCGGCCCCAGCCTGCACCAGCCCGGCCTGCTGCATGGTTTCGGCTTTGCCGGTGCCGGCTTCCAGATAGGCCCGGCTGCCGGTGAAGCGTTGGCGCAATGCATCCTGCACGGCGCGCCGGCACTCAGCCTGGCGGCTTTTTCCATCAACCGCTTTCAGCCCAACCACCACAAGGAAAACCTGTCATGACGCACAAGCAACGTTTGCTCGCCCTGTTCTGCACCGTGCCCGGCCTGTTCGCCTGCCTGCCCGCCATGGCCCAACCCACGCTTTACCTGGGCATGAACGGCGGCACCATGGAACGGCTGTTCAGCGACAATATCCTGCCAAAGTTCGAGCAGGCCAACGGCGTGAAGGTGGTGATTGTCCCCGGCACCTCGGCCGACATCCTCGCCAAGGTCCAGGCCACGCCGAACAAGCCGTCGATCCATGTGATGGTGCTGGATGACGGCATCATGTACCGCGCCATCGGCATGGGCCTGTGCAGCACGCTCAAACCCAACCCGACCTTGGCCCAGTTGCCGGAAAAGGCCCTGATCAAGGACAAGGCCGCCGCAGTCAGCCTGGGCGTGACCGGGCTTGCCTACAACAGCCGCCTGTTCAAGGCCAATGGCTGGGCAGCGCCCACCTCGTGGAACGACCTGGCCGACCCGCGCTTCAAGGACAAGGTGGTGTTCCAGTCGATGGCATCGTCCACCTTCGGCCTGCATGGTTTCCTGATGTACAACCGCCTGCACGGCGGCAGCGATACCGATGTCAACCCGGGCTTCACGGCCTGGCAGAAGAACGTGGGCCCGAACGTGCTGGAGTACATCCCCAACTCGGCCAAGCTCTCGGAAATGGTGCAAACCGACGAAGCCGCGCTGTTCCCGCTCACCCCTACCCAGGTGACGGCGCTGAAGCTCAAAGGCATCCCGGTGGAGTACGCCGCGCCCAAGGAAGGTGCCGTGGTGCTCAACCAGGCCGAATGCGTCACGGCCAACAACGACCAGCCGGAGCTTGCGCAGAAGCTCGCCGAGTTCCTGCTCAGCCCCGAGGCGCAGTCGCCGGCCCTGGAGCTGGGTGACCAGATCCCGTCCAACCCCAACACACCTACCAGTGACAAGACCCGTGGCCAGGTCGAAGCCATGCAGACCTACCTGCAGACTGCCGTGACCATCGACTGGGACCAGGTCAACACCCAGCGCCCCGAATGGAACGCGCGCTGGAACCGCCAGATCGAGCGATAAGCCGAGGGCCTGGGCCGCTCCCGCCCCTTTGGGCTGCGCTGTCGGTCCGCGTACCCTGTGGGAGCGGCTTTAGCCGCGAAGAATCCAGCTCGGTGATGGCACTGGCTGCGCCGGTGTTCGCGGCTGAAGCCGCTCCCACAGGGTCCCGGCTAGCTCAATGAATCATGTTCAGTTCTATGAGATCGAGTTTCCCGCGAAGAGGTCAACACGCCTCCAAACCCTGACACCTCAATCCAGCACCGGCCGCAACAACGCCTGGGCCTCGTACAGGGTCGGCAGATACCGCAAGCGTATTTCATCCACACTCAACCGCGAAGCATGGGTGGTGATGGTCAACGTCGCTTTCAGCCGGCCAGCCCGGTCCAGCAGCGGCACACCCAGCACGCGCATGCCGATTTCATACTCCTGGTCCACGATACAGAACCCCTGCTCCTTCACCCGCAGCAACTCCGCCTCCAGCTGTAACCGGTCCGTCTGCGTATAAGGCGTCAACCCACGCAGCGGGTTACGCGCAAAGTAGGCATCCCGCTCCCCCTCATCCAGCCAGGCCAGCCAGACGCGCCCGCCGGCGGTGCAATACATGGGCACCCGCGAACCCGGCCGGATCGACAACGAGGCCACATGGCTGTAGCGGCTACGTACCAGGTGGATGATCTCGTCACCATCACGGGTACCCACCGACACATGCTCCTGGGTCTGCCGCGCCACCTGCTCGACGATCGGCCGCAGCATGCGCGGCAGTTGCGCCGAGTCCACATACGCCTGGCCAAGGCGCAGCGCCTTGGGCGTAAGCCAGTACTCACGGCTGTCGGTTTCGGCAAACCCTTCGTGCACCAAGGTCAACAGAAACCGCCGCGCGGCACTGGGGGTAAGGCCGGACAACCTGGCCGCCTGCGGCACGCTAAGGCGCGGCTGCTCGGCGCTGAACAACTGCATGAGCGCCAGGCCCTTCTGCAAGCCGGCGATCAGGTCACGGGGGTGGATAGCGGGGGTGTTCATCTATTCGACTCGCAAGCAGGGCAAAAACAGCCGATTACCGCGATAACCGGATCAAGGATGCGATTATCGCACTAAAAGCCCGATCAGCGCATTGTTGACCACGCCCCCTTGCCTCACCCTTGGCCTGCATAACAACGCCAATAAGGAGGTCAGCATGATTCGTGGTTCCACTGAACTGGTCGCCATCGTCGGTTCGCCCATTGCCCAGGTGAAGTCCCCCGAAAACTTCAACACCTGGTTCGCCAACAACAACTGCAACCTCGCCATGCTGCCCATCGACCTGCATGAGGCCGCGCTGGATACCTTCGCCGGCACCCTGCGCGGCTGGCAGAACCTGCGCGGTTGCGTGGTCACCGTGCCGTACAAGCAGGCCCTGGCCAGCCGCCTGGACGGCCTGAGCGAGCGCGCAGCCGCGCTGGGCTCGGTCAATGTCGTGCGCCGTGAGCGAGACGGTCGCCTGCTGGGCGACAACGTGGACGGCGCCGGCTTCCTTGGTGCTGCGCACAAACATGGCTTCGAGCCGGCGGGCAAGCGTGCGTTGGTGATCGGTTGTGGCGGGGTCGGCAGTGCCATCGCCTATGCGCTGGGCGAGGCCGGCATCGCCAGCATCACCCTCAGCGACCCCAGCACCGCGCGCATGGGCGCTGTGTGCGAGCTGCTCGGCAATGCCTTCCCCGCGGTCGAACTCGCCACCCGGGTCGACGGGCTGGAAGGCTTCGACCTGCTGGTCAACGCCTCCCCTGTCGGCATGGGCGGCAGCGCGGAATTGCCACTGCCTGCCGCCCTGCTCGCCACCTTGCAAGCCGAAACCCTGGTCGCCGACGTGGTCACCTCGCCCGAGATCACCCCGTTGCTGAACCGGGCACGCCAGGTTGGCTGCGCGGTCCAGACCGGCCCGGAAATGGCCTTCGCCCAACTCGGCCACCTGGGCGCCTTCATGGGCGTCACGCCGCTGGAGATCTGAAGCCATGCCGACGCATGAACATGCGCAACACAACTTTGACCTGGTCGTGCTGGGCAGCGGCGCCGGCGGCTTTACCGCTGCCGCCACGGCCGCGCGCCATGGGCTGAAAGTGCTGGTGGTGGAAAAGGCCGAACACTTTGGCGGCACCTCGGCGATTTCCGGCGGGGCGGTGTGGCTCTACGGTACCGATCAAGCCCGCGCCGCTGGTGCGGTGGACTCCCCCGAGGCCATTCGCACCTACCTCAGGCAGGTCATCGGCGACGGCTACGACCCCGCCCTGGTCGACGCCTTCATCGAGCATGGCCACCAGGCGCTGCGCTGGCTGGAGCAGAACACCGAACTGCGCTACGCCCTGCGCCCGCACTCGCCGGACTACTACCCGGACGCCCCCGGCGCCACCCAGTTTGGCCGGGCGCTGGAGATGGTCGAGTACGACGGCAAGCAGCTCGGCCCGTACTTCAAGGACCTGCAGATGCCGCCGCCCGGCATGTTGCTGTTCGGCGGCATGATGGTCAACCGCGTGGATATCCAGCATTTCCTCAGTATCCGCCGCTCGCCCCGGTCGCTGTGGCATTGCCTCAAGCTGATGGCGCGTTATGCGCGGGACCGTCTGCATCACCCGCGCGGCACGCGGCTAACCACCGGCAACGCCTTGATCGCCCGCCTGGCCAGCAGCGCCTTCGCCCATGGCACGCAGCTGTGGTTACGCAGCGAAGCCCTGGAGCTGATCGTCGAACGCGGCGTGGTCACCGGCGTGGTGGTGCAACGCGAAGGGCGCCGTGAACGGGTGCTGGCCCGGGGCGGTGTGGTGTGCGCCATGGGCGGGTTCGCTGCAGGCGCGCTGGCCGACAGCTACCGGCCGGCCCGGCAAGCGCCGCACCTGACCATGTCACCGCCCAGCAATGACGGCGCTGCCCTGCGCCTTGGCCAAGCCGTGGCCGCAGCCCAGGGTGAGGGCCTGGTGGCCAACTTCTTCTGGGCACCGGTTTCCGAACTGCGCCATGCCAGTGGCGAGCATGAGCGCTTCCCGCACCTGGTCACCGACCGCGCCAAACCGGGTGTGATCGCGGTGGGCCCGGACGGGCGACGCTTCGTCAACGAGTCCGATTCCTACCACCACTTCGTGCAGACCATGTTCGCCAAAGGCATTGCCAGCTGCTGGCTGGTCTGCGATGCCGAGGCGATGAACCGCTACGGCCTGGGCCTGGCGCGGCCAAAGCCGGTGGACAACCAGGCATTGATCGACGCCGGCTACCTGCACCGCGCCGCAACAGCGCAGGCCCTGGCCGAGGCCATTGGCGTCGACCCACAGGTGTTCATGCAGACCCTGGAGCAGTTCAACGCCGACGCCCGAAACGGCATCGACCGTGCGTTCGGCAAAGGCGGCAACAGCTACAACCGCTACATGGGCGACCCGCAACACACGCCCAACCCATGCCTGGCGCCACTGACCAGCGGCCCGTTCTACGCCATCCGCATCCACACCGGCGACCTCGGCTCGGCCCGCGGCCTGGTGACCGACGCCCGGGCCAACGTGCTTAACCGCGATGGCCAGCCGATTGCCGGGCTGTATGCAGTCGGCAACGACATGAACTCGCTGATGAAAGGCACCTACCCCGGCCCCGGTATCACCCTGGGCCCAGCCCTCACCTTCGGCTGGCTCGCTGCCAACCACATCGCCGCGCGCCTGCAGGCACCAACCACCCACATGGAGACTCCAGCATGTACTACGAACTGAGAACCTACACCCTCGACCCACTGAAAATGGCCGACTGGCTGAGCCTGTACCAAAGCCACGCGCTAGAGGTACAAAGCGAGCATCTCGGTAACCTGGTCGGCTTTTTCACCAGCGAGTTCGGCGAGGTCAACCAGGTGGTGCATATCTGGGGCTATGCCAGCCTCGACGAGCGCATGGCGCGCCGCGCAGCCATGGCAGCGGACCCGCGTTGGGCCGAGTTCTCACGGCGCAACCGCGAGCTGGGCGCGGTACTGCACTTGCAGTCGCGAATGCTGCGGCCCACCGGTTTTTCGCCGCTGCAGTAAAACCTTCCTCCAACGCCTGAGCGGAACCCCACGATGCAACCCCTCGAATGTGACGTACTCGTCATCGGCTCCGGTGCCTCTGGCCTGGCTGCCGCCGTTACTGCCGCCCATCACGGCCTGCAGGTGATCGTCGCGGAAAAAGCCGGCCAACTGGGCGGCACCAGCGCCTGGTCGGGGGGCTGGCTGTGGATACCGCGCAACCCGCTGGCCATTGCCGAAGGCATCGTCGAGACCGACGATGCCCCGGAGCGCTACCTGCGCGGGCAAACCCATGTCAGCGAACTGGACACGCGCCAACGCGCCTTCCTGCACCATGGCCCGGAGATGGTGGCGTTCTTCCAGCAACACACCGCCGTACAGTTCCAGAGCGGCAGCCGCATGCCCGACATGCGCGAAGGCGACGGCAGCGCGCGCGGTGGCCGTTCGCTGTGCGCGCTGCCATACGACGGGCGCCTGCTCGGGCCCTGGCTGCACAAGCTGCGCCCACCGCTGGACATCGTCAGCCTGGCCGGCATGGGCATTGCCGGCGGCGCCGACATGGCCGCCTTCTTCAGCGCCACGCGCTCGCCCACGGCCGCGCTGCATGTGGGCAAACGCCTGCTGCGCCATGGTCGCGACCTGCTGCTGCACCGCCGCGGCCTGCACCTGGTCAATGGCAATGCCCTGGTGGCACGGCTGCTGCGCAGCGCCCTGGACCTTGGCGTGACGCTACTGACCGACAAGCCGGCCAGTCGCCTGCTGGGCGAAGGCCGGGTCAGCGGCGCACAGTTTGCCGACGGCCAGCTGATCCACGCCCGCCGCGGTGTGGTTTTGGCCTGCGGTGGCTTTGCGCATGATCGCCAGCGCATCGCGCAACTGATGCCGCATGCGCCGGACGGTGACCAGCACTACTCCGCCGCGCCATGGGAAAACAGCGGTGACGGCCTGCGCCTGGGCGAACAGGCCGGTGGCCTGGTCCAGACGACTGCAACCCATGCGGGGGCCTGGGCACCTGTGTCGCGGGTGCCGCGCAGCGATGGCAGTTTCGGCCATTTCCCTCACTTGATCGATCGCGCCAAACCCGGCTTCCTCGCCGTGCGCCGCGATGGCCGGCGCTTCGTCAATGAGGCCGATTGCTACCACGACTTCATGAACGCGCTGTTCGCCGCCACGCCGCAGGGTGAAGCGCCGGAAGCCTGGCTGATCTGCGACCATGCTGCGCAACGGCGCTATGGCATCGGCTGGGCCAAGCCCTTCCCTTTCCCCACCCGCCACTATCAACGCTGCGGTTACCTGCACAGCGGTCGCACGCTGGCGCAACTGGCACAGCGCTGCGGGATCGACGCCGCGCAGTTGCAGCGCACGGTGGACGGTTTCAACCAACATGCAGCCCAGGGTGAAGATCCGGTTTTTCAGCGCGGTGCATCGGCCTACAACCGGGCGCAGGGCGAGCCGTTGCAAGCCCCCAATCCATCGCTGCGGCCACTGCTGCACGGGCCGTTCCACGCAGTGAAACTGTTGCCGGGCAGCCTGGGTACGTTCGCCGGCCTGGGCACGGATGCCTCGGCCCGGGTACTGGACCGCGAGGCGCGGCCGATCCCCGGGTTGTATGCGGTGGGCAACGACATGGACAGTGTGATGGGCGGGCATTACCCGAGTGGCGGTATTACCTTGGGGCCGGGGATGACATTCGGTTATCTGGCTGGTAGAGCGTTGAGTACCTTGACCACCTGAAATCACGTTGCCCCTTGCCTCGCCCGCAGGCCCAACGCAACCGTTCGGTAACCGAACACTAGCCCTTCCCTTCAATTGACGCTGCTGCCTTCACTGCTCACCATGCACCGGCCTTGCGTGTCCCCTGCCTGGGAATCGGTCACGTACTCGTAGCACCGCAGCTGAATACAATTTCAAGAATCGAGCAGTTTATGAACCACTCCAAGATCACCCCCGCCGCCCCCCGGATGCCCCAGGGTTCGATCGGCGACAAGCTTCGCGGCGCCTTCGGCGTCGGCAAGACCCGTTGGGGCATGCTCGCCCTGGTGTTCTTCGCCACCACCCTGAACTACATCGACCGTGCTGCGCTCGGCATCATGCAGCCCGTCCTGGCCAAGGAAATGAGCTGGACGGCGATGGACTACGCCAACATCAACTTCTGGTTCCAGGTCGGCTATGCAGTCGGCTTCCTGCTGCAGGGCCGGCTGATCGACAAGGTCGGGGTAAAACGCGCGTTCTTCTTCGCCGTGCTGCTGTGGAGCCTGGCCACCGGCGCTCACGGCCTGGCCACCTCGGCCGCCGGCTTCATGGTCTGCCGCTTCATCCTCGGCCTGACCGAGGCCGCCAACTACCCGGCCTGCGTGAAGACCGTGCGCCTGTGGTTCCCGGCTGGCGAACGGGCCATCGCCACCGGCCTGTTCAACGCCGGCACCAACGTCGGCGCCATGGTCACGCCGGCCCTGCTGCCGCTGATTCTGGCCGTGTGGGGCTGGCAGGCCGCGTTCATCGCCATGGGCAGCCTGGGCCTGGTGTGGGTGGTGCTGTGGGTGCTGAAGTACTACAACCCTGAAGATCACCCGCGCGTGCGCCAGAGCGAGGTGGAGTACATCCAGCAGGATGACGAGCCCGAGCCAACCCGCGTGCCGTTCAGCCGCATCCTGCGCCTGCGTGGCACCTGGGCTTTCGCGGTGGCCTACGCGATTACCGCACCGGTGTTCTGGTTCTACCTGTACTGGCTGCCACCGTTCCTCAACCAGCAGTACAGCCTGGGCATCAACGTGACCCAGATGGGTATCCCGCTGATCATCATCTGGCTGACGGCAGACTTCGGCAGCATTGGCGGCGGCATCCTGTCTTCCTGGCTGATCGGCCGTGGCGTGCGCGCTACCACGGCGCGGCTGGTGTCGATGCTGATCTTCGCCTGCACCATGGTCAGCGTCATCTTTGCCGCCAACGCCAGTGGCCTGTGGGTCGCGGTGGCGGCCATCTCGCTGGCGGTGGGCGCACACCAGGCATGGACGGCGAATATCTGGAGCCTGGTGATGGACTACACGCCCAAGCACCTGGTGAGCACGGTGTTCGGTTTCGGCAGCATGTGCGCTGCGATTGGCGGGATGTTCATGACGCAGATCGTCGGTAGCGTGCTGACCGCTACCAACAACAACTATGCCGTGTTGTTCACCATGATCCCGGCGATGTACTTCCTGGCGCTGGTGTGGATGTATTTCATGGCACCACGCAAGATCGAGAGCGCCTGAACGCGCTAGCCACTTACCTCTACGGGGCCCTTGCGGGCCCTTTTTTTGACCAGTCAGCAATCAGTAATTTACCTGCCCGGCCTCATCGCCGGCAAGCCAGCTCCCACAGGTACAGCGTTGCTCTCGAGGTTGTCGCTGTACCTGTGGGAGCGGGCGTGCCCGCGAACACGGGCGATAGCCCGTGCCATACGCCGCGTTCTATCAATCAGACTCTGGCCAGCACTGCCATGGCCTTCTCCAGCGCCATGCGCGCACGCTGTTCGCCGCTCATGCCCTGTTCCAGCAACTGCCGGGCGGGATCTCCAGGCTCAACGGCACACTTCTCTGCGGGGCCCTTGCGGGCCTTTTTTTGATCAATCTGATACACGCACTATATGGGGTCGCGCCTGAGTCAAGACATGCGCAGTACCTGTGGGAGCGGCTTCAGCCGCGAAGAATCCAACGCGGTGCCTGGCACCGGCTGCGCCGGTGTTCGCGGCTAAAGCCGCTCCCACAAGGGCTCCACAGGGTTCAAGCCATGCGCTGTACCTGTGGGAGCTGGCTTGCCGGCGAACACGGGCGATAGCCCGTGCCATGCGCCGCGTACTATCAATCAGACTCTGGCCAGCACTGCCATGGCCTTCTCCAGCGCCATGCGCGCACGCTGTTCGCCGCTTATGCCCTGTTCCAGCAACTGCCGCGTGGGGATCTCCAGGCTCAACGGCACACTTGGCGGCAAGCCGCGCAGCAGGCCGACCAGATCGGCATCGCCCTCGCCCGGGAAGCGCCGCTCGTTGCGTGCCTGGCGCAGGATCTCGTCCATGTCGGCCGGCACCGGGCCGGCAACGTCGCACAGCTGGGCATAACGCATGCGCTGCGGCGCCAGTTGTGCCACATCGTCCAGCGAAGAGCCGGAGCGGTTGAAGTGGAAGGCATCCACCAACACACAGCCATTGGCGCGGTCAGCATTGGCCACCACCCGCATGGCCTGGCGCAGGTCACGCACATCAGTCCAAGGCATGAACTCCAGATGCGGATGAATGCCATACCCCGCCGCCAGGTCACACAACGCAGCAAAGCGCTCGGTCAGCCGCGCTTCATCCGGGTCGTTGCCAGCCACCAGCAGCTCCGTGCCGCCCAGCTCGGCGCCCACCGCCAGGATCGGCTCGAAATCGGCTACACAGGTTTCCGGCTTCAGCCTCAGGATCTCGAGGTCGAGCACCTTGATGCCCGTGTCGCGCAGGCGCGCCTGGGTCTGCCGGCGCAGGTCGGCGTCGGCCACCAGCGGGAAATGCTGTTCCTGCTCGGTGGCGGGCACCAGGCGCAGGCCAACGTGGCTGTAACCGGCGCGGGCTGCTGCCTCGACCATGTCCGGCGGGGACAGCTCGAGTACCGTCAGGGCCGCCAGGGAGAAAATTCGTTCAGTCATTATCGTCACCAGACAAGTCAAGCAATGTGCTCGGGCGCACAGGCCCGGCCAGTTTCCGCGGCCTGGCGGATCGCCTCGATCAGCGCCAGGGTACGGCCACCATCGGCGGCATCGATCAGCGGCGCCTGCTCACCCCGGGCAACCCGCACGAAGTGTTGCAACTGCAAGGTCAATGCCTCGCCGGCGGGGATGCTTTCCTCGCTCTGCAACAACGGCGTGTGCCAGCCCGACCCGACCTCGGCGTAGTGCCAGCGCTTAAGTTGCGGAATGCTCAGCGCCCCCTGGGTGCCGGCCAGCAGGTAGCACGGCTGGCCATCCTGGCGCGGGTAGACCGGGCTTTCGCCGGAGTCCAGCTCCCAACTCCATGGCGCGGCCACCGCGTCGGAGCCAGTCAGGCTGCCCAATGCGCCATTGGCGAACTGCAGCAGCACCGCGGCGCTGTCTTCGTTGGCAAAACCGCGCACATCGTTGCGGGTGAATGCCTGCACCTGCACCACCTCGCCGCACAGGTGGCGCAGCAGGTCGAGGTCATGGATCAGGTTGGTCAGCAAGAAGCCAGCGCCCGGCTCGCGGCGCCAGGGGGTTTCGAAATAGCTGTCGGGCTTTTGCAATTGCCACAGTGCGGTGACGTTGATCAGCCGGCCCAGCTTGCCGTCGGCAATCACCTGGTGAGCCTTGGCGATCAGCGGGTTGTGCCGGCGGTGATGGCCGACCAGCACAGGCACATTGTGGCGGCGCGAGGCTTCCACCAGCGCGCGGACTTCATCCAGGTGCACGCCCACCGGTTTTTCGACCAGCACCGGTACACCGGCCTCGACGCAGTCCAGGGCGGTGGCGACATGCAGGTTGTTCGGGTTGGCGACGATCACTGCCTCGGGGCGCGCGTGCTCCAGCATCTGGCGGTGGTCGGCAAAACAGGGCACGCCACATTCGGCAGCAAAGGCCTCGGCCTGCGGGCCCGGGTCGGCCACAGCGCATAGCTGGGCCTGCGGCACATTTAGCAAATGCTGGTAATGCTGGCGGCCCATGCTGCCGGCGCCGATCAAGGCAATACGAAGGGGTGCGTTCAACAGCCTGTCCTCTTGTCATTGTTGTCATGCAGATTTCGGAATCTGATTCCACAATCCACATTGAACAATTTAGAACCAGGTTCAGCTTTTCAGAAGAAGCCGCAGAACAGAGTGTGCGGTAATCGACCGGAAATGCACCTTCAGGCGAACAACTCACTGGCCAGGCTGGCCGCCGACAGTTCCTCTGCCGCCGCCAGCAACAGCGGCGCCAGTTCTGCCAGGCGGCTTTGCGCCAGGCGCGCACTGGGCCCGGCGATGCTCAGCACACCGATCACCTCGTCACTTTGCGGGCGGCGCACCACCGCAGCCAGGGCCGAGGTGCCAATGGCCGAGGTTTCCTCGACCCAGGCATAACCGCGCTCGCGGGCGCGGCGCAGGTAGGTGAGCAACTCGTCGGTGGAACGCGGCGCATTCGGGCCGAACTGCGCCGGGTCGGCAATGCCCTGGCGCAACACCATCTGCAGCGCCTGCTCATCGTCCAGGCTGGCCAGCCAGGCATGCCCGGACGCGGTATAGAACAGCGGTGCGTCGCGGCCCATGTCCGGGTCGTAGCGCAGCCCGGAACGGGCGCCCTGGGACTTGGCGATCCAGGTCTGGCGGGCACCGTCGATCACGCCAAGGCGCACCAGTTCGCCGCTGTCCTGGGCCAGGCGGTCGAGAATCGGCTGAATGATGTCGGCACCGCTGCTGGCCAGGTAACGGAAGCCCAGCGCCACCAGCTTGGCCGACAGCTGGTAGCGGCTATTGTCCCGGTTCTGCCGCACATAGCCCAGCCGCACCAGCTCGGTGAGCATGCGATGGGTGGCGCTCTTGGGGATGTCCAGGCGCTCGGCCAGGGTTTGCAACGGCAGCCCCTGCGGTTCACCGGTAAGGCTTTCTACAAGACTGAAGGCGCGTTCGATCTGACTACCAGCCATGACACAGGTCCCTGAAATTTTTGCGAATTCTAGAAGATGATTCCATACCGCCGATAGCCGCTGCAGCCAAGGCGGCACGAACTGTCCGGTTATCGCCCATTACTTGCCTGGCAGGGCCGCCACACCCTTGCGGGCCGATTCGCTGCCAATAAGAATATGGAACCTTGTTCCAATAACAATACAGGAATCCCGCAATGCCTTCCGCTCCCTACGAAACCGAATGCGATGTACTGGTCATAGGTTCTGGTGCCGCCGGGCTGGCTGCGGCCGTGACGGCTGCGTGGCATGGGCAGAAGGTGATCGTGGTGGAGAAGGAGCCAGTGTTCGGCGGCGCCACCGCCTGGTCCGGCGGCTGGGCCTGGGTGCCGCGCAACCCGCTGGCACGCCGGGCCGGTATCGAGGAAGACATCGAGCAGCCGCGTACCTACCTGCGCAATGAACTGGGGGCGTATTACAACGCCGAACGCGTCGACGCCTTCCTCGAAGCCTGCCCGCACATGGTGGCGTTTTTCGAAAAGCACACGGCGCTGCAGTTTGCCGACGGCAACGGCATCCCCGACATGCATGGCGACACACCGGGCGCGGCCCAGGGCGGGCACCAGGTGATTGCCGCGCCCTATGACGCCCGCGAGGTCGGTGCGCTGCTACCACGCCTGCGCAAGACCATGCGCGAAACCTCGTTCATGGGCATGCCGATAATGGCGGGTGCCGACCTTGCCGCGTTCCTCAACATGACCCGCTCGTCCAAGGCCTTGCTGCACGTGTGCAAACGCTTTGGCCGCCACCTTTACCACCTCGCCCGGTATGGCCGAGCGATGCACCTGGTCAACGGCGTGGCGTTGGTGGCCCGCCTGGCCAGGTCGGCGCAGGACCTGGGCGTGCGCCTGCAGGAGTCGGCACCGGCCAAACGCCTGCTGGTCGAGGATGGCCAGGTGCGGGGGGCGCTGGTGGCTACACCGCAGGGCGAGCAACTGATCCGTGCCAAGGCCGTGGTGCTCGCGGCGGGTGGTTTCCCCAACGACAACGCCCGCCGTCGGCAACTGTTCCCGCGCGATGCCAGCGGCCACGACAACCTTGCCCTGCCCCCCAAGGGTTGTTCGGGCGACGGCCTGCGCCTGGGCGAATCGGCCGGCGGTGTGGTCGCCACCGACCTGAAGTCGCCGGTGGCCTGGGCGCCGGTTTCGCGAGTGCCGCACCGCGACGGCAGTGTCGGCCACTTCCCGCACATCATCGAACGCGGCAAACCGGGCATCATCGGCGTGCTGGCCGACGGCAAACGTTTCGTCAACGAAGCGCATGGCTACTACGACTATGTGTCAGCGATGATCGCGGCGGTGCCGCAGGGCGAAGAGGTGTGTTCGTGGCTGGTTTGCGACCACCGCTTCCTGCGCCGCTACGGCCTGGGCCATGCCCGCCCGGCGCCACTGCCTGTGTGGCCGCACGTGCGCAGCGGCTATCTCAAGCGGGGTGTCACCCTCGAGCAGCTGGCCGAGGCCTGCGGCATCGACCCGGTAGGGCTGCGCGCCACGGTCAGCGATTTCAACAACCATGCCCGCAACGGCCAGGACCCGGCGTTCGGCCGTGGCTCCACACCGTTCAACCGCAAGCAGGGTGACCCGCAGCACAAGGGGCCAAACCCTTGCGTGGCGCCCATCGAGCAGGGGCCGTTCTATGCGGTGAAGGTGCAGCCCGGCTGCTTTGGCACCTTTGCCGGGCTGCGCACCGACGGCAATGCCCGGGTGCTGGATGAGGCTGGGGAGCCGATTGCTGGCCTGTATGCGGCGGGTACCGACATGGCCAGCGTGTTTGGCGGTTGGTATCCGTCGGGTGGCATCAACCTGGGGCCGGCGTTGACCTTTGGCTATGTGGCCGGGCGGCATATTGCCGGGGCGCAGGGGTATGAGTGAGGTGAGATCAGGCCGGCGGTTTTGCAGCGCCTGTGAGACCGGGCGGCGCTTCGCGGCAGGGAATGCCGGGCTCGATGCGGAACTTTACCCGCAAAGAAGCCCACTCTAATACCGAAGGTCAGAGCTGCTCCAACCGCTCGCGCAGGAAGTTCACAAAACCCTGCACCGGCCGCGCCACCTGTCGGTGCTGCGGGTACACCGCCGACAGCTGCAGCGCCGGCGGCCGCCACTCATCCAGCACCGTCACCAGCCGCCCATCCGCCAGTGCCCGGCCCACGATGAAGGTTGGCAGGTAAGTCACCCCCATCCCGGCAATCGCCGCATCCCTTAGCAGCTCGCCATTGTTCGCCCGCATCCGCCCGGCTACCTGGATCGCCTGTGTCTTGACGCCCTGGCTGAACTGCCACTGCACCTGCCGCGAATGCCCATATGGCAGACAATCATGCCCAGCCAACTGCTCCGGCCTGGCCGGCACGCCCCGCGCTTCCAGGTACGCCGGGCTCGCGCAATACACCCGCTCGACACTGGCAATGCGCCGCGCAATCAGGCTGGAGTCCTCCAGCGCACCAATCCGTAGCGCCAGGTCATAGCCCTCGCCGATCAGGTCAACGGCGCGGTCGCTCAAATCCACTTCCACATCCACCTGCGGGTGCAACTGCAGAAACTCGGTCAGCAGGCAGCCCAGGTGCGCCATGGCGAACGACAGCGGCGCACTCAGGCGCAAGGTGCCACGCAAGGCCTGAGCCTGGCCGCTGATGTCGTGCTCCACCTGCTGCACTTCGCCGAGCAGGCGCAGCGCCGACTGGTAGTAGTGCTGGCCCAGCGGCGTGGCGTCCAGGCGCCGGGTGGAGCGATTGAGCAGGCGCACGCCCAGGCGCTCCTCCAGCTGCATCAGGCGCCGGCTGACCGATTGCTTGGACATCCCCAGGCGGTCGGCGGCCGCAGTGAAACTGCCAGCCTCCATGACCTGGGCAAAGATGCGCATGTCTTCGTAAGGGTTCATTGTCTCGCTCTTGGTGACAGTCAAACGCTTTATAGCGGCTTTTTCCCATCAGCGCATCTCCCTAATCTACGCACAAGTCGCAGCGATGGCCCTGAAGGCCAGGCAAGACGCCCATTACCAACATTCAACAGAAAAGGATTCGCTCATGAACATTGTCCACAAAACCCTTACCGCTTCCCTTCTGGCCCTGTCCGTTTCCAACGCCTTCGCCGCTGGCAGCCCGGGTATCGAACAGCACACCCAGGCCTTCCTCGAAGCCCTGGAACAAGGCGGCGGCAAGCCACTGGAGCAACTCAGCCCGAAAGACGCCCGCGCGGTGCTGACCGGTGCCCAGGCCTCGGTCAAGGTCGATCTCTCGGGTATCGAGGTGAAGGAACGCACCATCCAGGCCAACGGCGAGTCGATCAAACTGCAAGTGGTTCGCCCGGCCAACGTGAAGGGTGACCTGCCGGTGTTCATGTTTTTCCACGGTGGCGGCTGGGTGCTCGGCGATTTCCCGACCCACCAGCGGCTGATCCGCGACCTGGTGGTTGGCTCTGGCGCAGTGGCGGTCTACGTCGACTACACCCCATCGCCGGAAGCGCACTACCCGACCGCGATCAACCAGGCCTACGCCGCCACCCGCTGGGTGGCCGAGCATGGCAAGGAAATCGGCGTGGACGGCAAGCGCCTGGCCGTGGCCGGCAACAGCGTCGGCGGCAACATGGCGGCAGTAGTGGCCTTGAAAGCCAAAGAGGCCGGCACCCCGGCCCTGCGTTTCCAGCTGCTGCTGTGGCCGGTGACCGATGCCAGCTTCGAAACTGCGTCGTACAAGCAGTTTGCCGAGGGGCATTTCCTGACCACCGGGATGATGAAATGGTTCTGGGACAACTACACCACCGACGCCAAGGCACGGGAACAGATCTACGCCTCGCCGCTGCGGGCCAGCAGTGAACAGCTCAAGGGCCTGCCGCCGGCATTGGTGCAGACGGCCGAGTTCGACGTGCTGCGCGATGAAGGTGAGGCGTATGCCCGCAAGCTGAATGCTGCCGGGGTGACCGTTACCTCGGTGCGGTACAACGGCATGATCCATGACTACGGGCTGCTCAACCCGCTGCATCAGGTGCCGGCCGTGCAAGCGGCCATGCGCCAGGCCGCCGGCGAGCTGAAAGTGCACCTGCAGTAACCTCATCCACCCATGCGGCAGGGCCTGGTGCCCTGCCGGTTCAGGAGACCCATCATGCTGACCATCCGTAACGCCAAAGATCGCGGCCTGGCCTTTCATGGCTGGCTGAAATCGTTCCACACCTTCTCCTTCGGCCACTACCGCAACCCGGACGAGCAAGGGTTCTCGGACCTGCTGGTGATCAACGACGACCGCGTCATCCCCGGCAAGGGCTTTGGGCAACACCCGCACCGCGACATGGAGATTTTCTCCTACGTGCTGGAAGGCGCGCTGGAGCACAAGGACACGCTGGGCACCGGCTCGGTGATCCGCCCGGGCGATGTGCAGCTGATGAGCGCTGGTCACGGCGTGGCCCACAGCGAGTTCAACCACAGCCAGGTGCAGCCGGTGCACTTCCTGCAGATCTGGATCGTACCGAACGTGCAAGGCGCAACGCCGCGTTACCAGCAACAGCATTTCAGTGCCGAGGAAAAGCGCGGCAAGCTGCGCCTGATCATCTCGCCGGATGGCGCCGAGGGGTCGTTGCAGGTACGGCAGAATGCGCGGGTGTATGCCGGCCTGTTCGACGGTGACGAGCGTGCCACCCTGACCTTGCCGGAAAACCGCCATGCCTATGTGCATGTGGCCCGGGGCAGCATCGAGCTCAATGGGCAAGTGCTGAATGAAGGGGATGGGGTGCGGGTGAGGCAGGAACAGGTGCTGGAACTGGGCAATGGGGTGGATGCCGAGGTGCTGGTGTTCGACCTGCGGCCGCATGAATTGCCTGGCATGCCTTGAGTTTCTGCGTCGACAGCAATGGCCCTATCGCCGGCAAGCCAGCTCCCACAGGTACTGCACAGGTTTCAGATACTGTGCAGTACCTGTGGGAGCTGGCTTGCCGGCGATAGGGCCATCAGCCATCACTCAGGGCTCGAACCCTTCGACGATGATCACCTCAGCCTTCGCCACCCCCTGGCGATGGCTGCAAGCCTCCTGGTACAGCTCGGACCGGTAACACGCCAGCGCCTGCTCGTACGAATCGAACTCGATCACCACGCTACGCTGAGGGGTAGGCCGCCCTTCCATCGCCTCGCTACGCCCGCCACGGGCCAGGAAACGGCCGCCGAATGCCTTGAAGGCAGCCGGGGCGCGCTGGGTGTACTGCTGGTATTGCTCGGGGTCGGTCACGTCCACATGGGCGATCCAATAGGCCTTCATGCGTTGCTCTCCTGTTACGGCGATATTTGTGTATGATGGTATACCATAATCATCACCCCACCACAGTGAGCGTGCAACATGGCTTTCAACACCATCGAAGAACTTCTCGAGGACTACCGGCAAGGCAAGATGGTCCTGCTGGTGGATGACGAGGACCGGGAAAACGAAGGCGACCTGCTGATCGCCGCCGAGCGTTGCGACGCCCAGGCCATCAACTTCATGGCCCGTGAAGCGCGCGGGTTGATCTGCCTGACCCTGACCGACGATCACTGCCAACGCTTGGGCCTGGAGCAGATGGTGCCGGCCAACGGCAGCGTGTTCAGCACCGCCTTCACCGTGTCGATCGAGGCGGCCACGGGCGTTACCACCGGTATTTCCGCTGCCGACCGGGCGCGTACCGTGGCGGCGGCCATGGCCCCCGACGCCCGCCCCGAAGACCTGGTGCAACCCGGACACATCTTCCCCCTGCGCGCCCGCGAAGGCGGGGTGCTGACGCGCGCAGGCCACACCGAAGCCGGCTGCGACCTCGCGCGCCTGGCCGGGTTCACCCCGGCGTCGGTGATCGTCGAAGTGCTCAATGACGACGGCACCATGGCCCGTCGCCCGGACCTGGAAGTGTTCGCTGCCCGGCATGGCATCAAGATCGGCACCATCGCCGACCTCATCCACTACCGCCTGAGTACCGAGCAGACCATCAAGCGCATCGGCGAACGCGAACTGCCGACCGTGCACGGCACCTTCCGCCTGGTCACCTACGAAGACCGCATCGAAGGTGGCGTACACATGGCCATGGTCATGGGCGATATCCGCCGCGAGCAGCCGACCCTGGTGCGGGTGCACGTGATCGACCCGCTGCGCGACCTGGTCGGCGCCGAATACGCCGGCCCTGCCAACTGGACGCTATGGGCGGCGCTGCAGAAAGTGGCCGAGGAAGGCGCCGGCGTGGTGGTGATCCTGGCCAACCATGAGTCCTCGCAGGCGCTGCTGGAGCGCGTGCCGCAGCTGACCCAGCCGGTGCGGCCTTACCAGCGTGGGCAATCGAAGGTGTACTCGGAGGTGGGTACAGGCGCGCAGATCCTGCAGGACCTGGGCGTGGGCAAGCTGCGCCACCTGGGCCCACCGCTGAAATATGCGGGGCTGGCGGGGTATGAGCTGGAGGTCGTGCAAAGCATCCCCTTCGAGCCCGGGATCGCAGGTTGATATACGGACCCTGTGGGAGCGGGCGAGCCCGCGAAGCAGACACCGCGGTGCATGGCACGGGCTTCGCCCGTGTTCGCGGGCTCGCCCGCTCCCACACAGACCGCGCAAGCTTTTAGACCCCTGTTCAAATCGATCTCCCTGATAAGCAATGTGCCCAAACCTAGGACGGAGTGATGGCCGGTAGCCTCATACCTCTTGCCAAAAGTTTGGAATACCATAATATGATATCCCGTAGACCTTGAATCTGCAGGCCGGCACCTACAATCAAAAACGGCCACAAGACACTTTGTTTTAGCTGCTCCCCGAACACTGTTGGCGGGCGCACCACAAGCCCCGCCTCGAATAACAAAAGCAACGAGGGCGTAACCATGCTGTTGAGCAAACGTGTAACCGCAGTGCTGTCCGCCAGCCTGCTGACCCTGGCATGTCAGGCCGCCCAGGCCGCCGACAGCCTGAACTTCGTCAGCTGGGGCGGTACCACCCAGGACGCCCAGAAAGAAGCGTGGGCCGCACCCTTCACCAAAGCCACCGATATCAAGGTCGTCCAGGACGGCCCTACCGACTACGGCAAGCTCAAGGCCATGGTCGAGAGCGGCAACGTGCAGTGGGACGTGGTCGACGTCGAGGCCGACTTTGCCCTGCGTGCCGCCAGCGAAGGCCTGCTCGAACCCCTCGATTTCACCCAGATCAAGCGCGACAAGATCGACCCGCGCTTCGTCTCCGACCATGGCGTCGGCTCGTTCTTCTTCTCCTTCGTGCTCGGCTACAACGAAGGCAAGCTCGGTGCCAACAAACCGGTGGACTGGACCGCACTGTTCGACACCAAGACCTACCCCGGCAAGCGTGCCCTGTACAAATGGCCCAGCCCAGGCGTACTGGAACTGGCCCTGCTGGCCGACGGCGTAGCCCCCGACAAGCTGTACCCGCTGGACCTGGACCGCGCCTTCAAGAAGCTCGACACCATCAAGAAAGACATCGTCTGGTGGGGCGGTGGCGCCCAGTCGCAGCAACTGCTGGCCTCGGGTGAAGCCTCGCTCGGCCAGTTCTGGAACGGCCGCGTCTATGCCCTGCAGCAAGACGGTGCACCGGTGGGCGTGAGCTGGAAGCAGAACCTGGTCATGGCCGACTTCCTGGTCATCCCCAAAGGTGCCAAGAACAAGGACGCGGCCATGAAGTTCCTGGCCAACGCCAGCAGTGCCGAAGGCCAGGCCGAGTTCGCCAACAAGACTGCCTACGCGCCGGTGAACGTCGACAGCGTGGCCAAGCTGGACAAAGACCTCGCGCAGAACCTTCCGACCGCCTACGCCCAGGACCAGGTCACCCTCGACTTCGCCTACTGGGCCAAGAACGGCCAGGCCATCGCAGCCCGCTGGAATGAGTGGTTGGTCAAATGAAAGTCGCCATCAACGCCCTGCATAACGCGCAAGGTGCCCCCACGGGCACCGGCGCCCCGGGAACGGCCCCCCGCCGCGTCAGCCTGAGCCAGCGCTGGAAAGGCAGCCGCAATTTGCTGCCGGCCCTGCTGTTCCTTGGCCTGTTCTTCTTTGCCCCGCTGGCCGGCCTGTTGCTGCGCGGGGTGCTGGAGCCAACGCCGGGCCTGGGCAACTACGAGCAGCTGTTTGCCAACTCGGCTTATGCGCGGGTACTGTTCAACACCTTCTCGGTGGCCGGCGTGGTCACCCTGATCAGCGTGCTGCTGGGCTTCCCGCTGGCCTGGGCAATTACCCTGGTGCCCAAGGGCTGGGGCCGCTGGTTGCTGAACATCGTGCTGCTGTCGATGTGGACCAGCCTGCTGGCGCGCACCTACTCGTGGCTGGTGCTGCTGCAGAGCTCGGGGGTGATCAACAAGGCGTTGATGGCCATGGGTATCATCGATGCCCCGCTGGAAATGGTGCACAACCTGACCGGCGTGGTGATCGGCATGAGCTACATCATGATCCCGTTCATCGTGCTGCCGCTGCAGGCGACCATGCACGCCATCGACCCGATGGTGCTGCAGGCCGGCTCGATCTGCGGCGCCAGCCCGTGGACCAATTTCTGGAAGGTGTTCCTGCCGCTGTGCCGCTCGGGGCTGTTCTCCGGGGCACTGATGGTATTCGTGATGTCGCTAGGTTACTACGTCACCCCGGCCCTGCTGGGTGGTGCGCAAAACATGATGCTGCCCGAATTCATCATCCAGCAGGTGCAGTCGTTCCTCAACTGGGGCCTGGCCAGCGCCGCCGCCGCACTGCTGGTGGTGATCACCCTGGTGCTCTTCTACCTGTACCTGAAGCTGCAGCCGGAATCCCCGGTTGGCAATGCGAGGTAAACCGCCATGCTCCTGTCTCCCAATGCCATGGGCCGCCCGCTGCGTACGGGCCTGTACCTGACCACCGGGGTCATCGCGGCCTTCCTGCTGCTGCCGGTGGTGTTCATCGTGTTGCTGTCGTTCGGCTCGTCGCAGTGGCTGGTGTTCCCGCCACCGGGCTGGACCTTCAAGTGGTACGGTCAGTTCTTCTCCAACCCGGAGTGGATGGACGCCGCGCTGGCCAGCCTGAAGGTGGCCGTGCTGACCACCATCGCCGCCGTGCTGCTCGGCCTGCCCACCGCGTTTGCCCTGGTGCGTGGCCGCTTCCCCGGCCGCGAGCTGCTGTACGGGCTGTTCACCATGCCGATGATCGTGCCGCTGGTGATCATTGCCGTGGCGGTGTACGCGCTGTTCCTCAAGCTCGGTTACACCGGCACGCTGTTCGCCTTCGTGGTCAGCCACGTGATCGTCGCCCTGCCCTTCACCATCATTTCGATCATCAACTCGCTGAAGCTGTTCGACCAGTCGATCGAGGATGCCGCGGTGATCTGCGGCGCCTCGCGCCTGCAGGCGATCTTCAAGGTGACCTTCCCGGCCATTCGCCCGGGGATGATCGCCGGCGGCCTGTTTGCCTTCCTGGTGTCGTGGGATGAAGTGGTGCTGAGCGTGATGATGGCCAGCCCCGACCTGCAGACCCTGCCGGTGAAGATGTGGACCACCCTGCGCCAGGACCTCAGCCCGGTCATCGCCGTGGCCTCGACCCTGCTGATCGGCCTGTCGCTGCTTGTCATGTTCATTGCCGCCGCCTTGCGCCGGCGCACCGAAGCCAACGCCTGAGCGCGCGGAGAAAACAACAATGAGTGCAGTGATCAAAGACAACGCGCACGGCAAGACCCTGGTCAGCCTGCGCGGCCTGAACAAGCACTACGGCGACTTCACCGCCGTGGACAACCTCGACCTGGAAATCCAGGACGGCGAGTTCCTGACCTTCCTCGGCTCCAGCGGCTCGGGCAAGTCCACCACCCTGTCGATGCTGGCCGGCTTCGAAACACCGAGCAGCGGCGAGATCCTGGTCGAGGGCCAGTCACTGGTCAACGTGCCGCCGCACAAGCGTGACATTGGCATGGTGTTCCAGCGCTATTCGCTGTTCCCGCACCTGAACGTGCGCGACAACATCGGCTTTCCGCTGGCCATTCGCAAGCTCGGCGCCAGCGAAACCAGCAAGCGCGTCGATGCCATGCTCAAGCTGGTGCAGCTGGAGAAGTTCGCCCACCGCAAGCCGTCGCAGATGTCCGGTGGCCAGCAGCAGCGCGTGGCGATTGCCCGGGCGCTGGTGTACGAACCGCGCATCCTGCTGATGGACGAACCGCTCGGCGCGCTGGACAAGAAACTGCGCGAAGACCTGCAGGATGAACTGCGCCAGTTGCACCGGCGCCTGGGCATCACCATCGTCTACGTCACCCACGACCAGGAAGAAGCCATGCGCCTGTCCCAGCGCATCGCCATCTTCAGCCATGGCAAGATCGTCGGCCTGGGCACCGGTTACGACCTGTACCAGAACCCGCCGAATGCCTTCGTCGCCTCGTTCCTGGGCAACTCCAACTTCCTG
Organism: Pseudomonas sp. X4; assembly: GCF_040784925.1. Taxonomy (NCBI): domain Bacteria; kingdom Pseudomonadati; phylum Pseudomonadota; class Gammaproteobacteria; order Pseudomonadales; family Pseudomonadaceae; genus Pseudomonas; species Pseudomonas sp. X4. Next base: position 33,524 of record NZ_CP160798.1, read on the forward strand.
CGGATCAAGGCCAGCAGCAATGGCGCGGGCAGCTTCGAGGGACAGCCGGTAGCCATCCGCCTGACCCCGGGCCTGGCCGCCTCGCAGGACGCACTGATCATGGTGCGCCCGGAAAAGGCCCTGGCCCTGACCGCCGAACAGGCCGCGCGCGAGCCGCTGCCGGCGGGCTGGAACGAGGTCAGCGCCAAGGTTGGCGAAGTGCTGTTCCTGGGCGAGAGCCAGACCTGCCATGTGGTGACTGCGGGCGGTACCGAGCTGACGGTCAAGGCTTTGTCGGCGGCGGGCATGCCGATGCAGCCGGGGGATACTGTGAAGGTGCGCTGGGCGGTGGCGGATGCGTGCATCTATACCGAGTGGGCAGAAAGTGACCTGAGCAAGTCTGCCGGGGCGCATTGATACCGCTGGGGCCGCTTTGCGGCCCTTTCGCCGGCGAGCCAGCTCCCATAGTTACAGCGCAGGTTTCAGGATTGGCAAGGGCCCTGTGGGAGCTGGCTTGCCGGCGATGGGCTGCACAGCAGCCCCATTGACGCGAACTTACAAGCATCAGGCAAAGCCCACTGCCCCATGGACTGTCACATTATCATCACGCCACTGTCGTAATCTGCCGGCCATCTCTATGCCATAGGCCTTCCGGCATGCCCCGTCTGCTTGTCTTGCTGCTCACTCTGCTGCCGCTGGCGACCCTGGCCGAGCCCGCTCACCTGCGCGTGCAAGGTTCCAACACCATCGGCGCGGCCTTGCTGCCAGCGCTGGTGCAAGGGCAACTGCGCGCACAGCAAGCTACCGCCATCGAACAATACCCGGGCACGCTGGCCAATGAGACTGTCATCACCGCTCGCGATACGCGTGGCCAGCCTTTGCGCATCGACATCGCCGCACACGGTTCCAGCACCGGCTTCGTCGCCCTGGGCCATGGCGAGGCCGACCTGGCCGCCGCGTCGCGGCCGATCAACGACAACGAAGCAAGCCAACTGCAGGCTTTGGGCGACCTGCGCGCCGCTGCCGCCGAACAGGTCATCGGCCTGGATGGCGTCGCCGTCATCGTTCACCCCGACAACCCGCTGCCACAGCTCACCACAGGGCAACTGGCACAGATTTTTGCCGGGCAGATCCAGCGCTGGGAGCAATTGGGTGTTGCCGGTGGGGCCATCCACCTGTACGCCCGTGACGACCGCTCCGGTACCTTTGAGACCTTCAAGGCACTGGTGCTGGAGCCTCAGCACGGCGAGCTTTCGCCCAAGGCCCAACGCTTCGAGTCCAGCGACGAGCTGGCCGCGCGAGTGAGCACCGACCGCCAGGCCATCGGTTTCAGCAGCCTGGCGGCGGTGCATGGGGCCAAGGTGCTGGCGGTGGCCGAAGGTGACGCGCCGGCCATGCTGCCGGAGCGTGCACTGGTGGCCAGCGAGGATTACCCGCTATCGCGGCGCCTGTACTTCTACCTGCCGGCCAACCCCAAGCCCCAGGCCAAGGCCCTGGCCGATTTCGCTCAGAGCCCGGCGGGCCAGGCGATCGTCGCCCAGCAGGGTTTCGTTGCGCAGCAGATCGAGGCCCAACCTGTAGCCCCCCAGGCCGACATGCCGCCGCGCTATCGCACCCTCGCCCAGCAGGCGCAGCGGTTGAGCGTTAACTTCCGCTTCCAGGAAGGCAGCGCCAGCCTCGACAACAAGGCCCTGCGCGATGTGCAGCGGGTGGCCGACTACCTGCGCCAAGCGGGCAAGTTGCGGCGCAAGGCGGTGCTGGTGGGCTTTGGCGACCCCAAGGAGACACCCGGTCGCGCCGCCCTGCTCTCCCGCCTGCGGGCCCAGGCGGTGCGCCGTGAGCTGGCGCGCGATGGCGTGGAGGTGCTGGAGGTGACGGGGATGGGGGATGAACTGCCAGTGGCAGGGAACGAACTGGAGCAAGGGCGACTGCGTAATCGCCGGGTGGAGGTGTGGGTTTATTGAACGATAGGCCTGCTCTGGCCTGACCGGGTAGGAGTGCCCTGGCAAAGAAATGTAACAGCTCCCCATTCGGCATCACCGGCAAACGGGTCTAGGCTCAAGCCCATGTGATACCGGGCCCCTCTGACGGCTGCCAGGCCGCCATGTCGGATCACTGTTGCCATGCAACGTCGACATTGAAGGAGGGGCTCATGACAGCTCTACAGACATTCCTCACCACCCCGTTCCTCGGTACCAGCGCCTGGTTGTGGCTGGTGTTCATGGCCATCGTCATCGGTTTGCTGGTACTCGACCTGGGCGTGCTGCACCGCCACGACCGGGAAATCGAAATGCGCGAGAGCCTGCTGCTGTATTCGGGCTATTTCAGCGTCGGCGTGCTGTTCGGCGCCGGGGTCTGGTACCAGTTGGGCGCGCAGTCGGCGCTGGAGTTCTACACCGGCTTCCTGGTCGAGCAGTCGCTGTCGATGGACAACGTGTTCGTCATGGCGATGATCTTCAGCTATTTCGCCATCCCCCGCCGCTACCAGCACCGCGTGCTGTTCTGGGGCATCCTCGGGGTGGTGTTCCTGCGGGCGATCATGATCGGCGTGGGCGCGGCGCTGGTGCAGAACTTCGCCTGGGTACTGTATATCTTCGGTGCCTTCCTGCTGTTTACCGGGGTGAAGATGGCGCTGTCGAAGGAGGACAGCCGCCCCGACCTGGCCAACAACCCGATCCTGAAGTTCGTGCGCCGGCACATGCGGGTCACCGAGCAGATCCACGGCTCGCACTTCTTCGTGCAGCAGACCCCGCCCGGGCAGCACAAGGCGCTACGCCATGCCACCCCGCTGTTCATGGCGCTGGTGCTGATCGAACTGGCCGACCTGGTATTCGCCGTCGACAGCGTCCCGGCAATCTTCGCCATCACCCAGGACCCGTTCATCGTCTATACCTCGAACATCTTCGCCATCCTCGGCTTGCGCTCGCTGTATTTTGCGCTGGCGGCGCTGATGCACCGGTTCGTTTACCTCAAGTACGCGCTGGCGCTGGTGCTGATCTTCATTGGCTGCAAGATCTTCTACCACGGCATGGTGGGCAAGGTGCCAGCGTTGCTTTCGTTGGGGGTGACGTTCGGGTTGTTGCTGGGTGGGGTGGTGGTTTCGCTGGTCAAGACGCGAGGGGAGAAGCCGGAAATCAAGGGTGCTCAATCCAGACAGCCTTCAAATGCCGATCGCACAGTCAGCGAGAAGGAGGAAGACCCGCAGATGCGGGTCTGACCATCCAGAGTGAGCCTTCAAGGGCCTCTTCGCGGGCTTGCCCGCTCCCACAGGTATTGCGCACAGCTTGGAGGCGGCACAGTACCTGTGGGAGCGGGCAAGCCCGCGAAGAGGCCGGAACAAGCCGGTAAATTACCGCCCGCTACGCATCATCTCCGCCGGCACGTACTTGCCAATCTCATACTTGCCAATCGCCGCCCGGTGCACTTCATCCGGCCCGTCGGCCAGGCGCAAGGTGCGCTGCATGGCGTACATGTACGCCAGCGGGAAATCGCCACTTACCCCTGCCCCGCCATGAATCTGGATCGCCCGGTCGATCACCTTCAGTGCCACGTTCGGCGCCACTACCTTGATCTGCGCAATCTCGCTGCGGGCGACCTTGTTGCCGACCGTGTCCATCATGTACGCCGCTTTCAACGTCAGCAGCCGGGCCATGTCGATCTCCATGCGCGAGTCGGCGATCTTGTCGACGTTGCCGCCCAGACGCGCCAGTGGCCGGCCGAAGGCGGTACGCTCCACCGAGCGCTTGCACATCAGTTCCAGCGCGCGCTCGGCCATGCCGATCGAGCGCATGCAATGGTGAATGCGGCCGGGGCCAAGGCGCCCCTGGGCAATCTCGAAGCCACGGCCCTCACCCAGGATCACGTTCTCATACGGCACCCGCACGTTCTCGAAGAGCACCTCGGCGTGGCCATGGGGAGCATCGTCATAGCCGAACACCGGCAGCGGGCGGACGATCTTCACCCCAGGCGCATCGGTGGGCACCAGCACCATCGAGTGCTGCTGGTGGCGTGGCCCTTCAGGGTCGGACAGGCCCATGAAGATCATCACCTTGCAGCGCGGGTCGCAAGCGCCGGAGGTCCACCACTTGCGGCCGTTGATTACCCATTGGTCACCGTCACGCACTGCGGTGGCGGCCATGTTGGTGGCATCCGAGGAGGCCACGTCCGGTTCGGTCATGGCGAACGCCGATCGGATCTCGCCACGCAGCAGCGGCTCCAGCCACTGGCGCTTCTGCGCTTCGCTGCCATAGCGCACCAGCACTTCCATGTTGCCGGTGTCTGGCGCCGAACAGTTGAACGGCTCCGGGCCGAGCAACGAACGGCCCATGATTTCTGCCAGCGGGGCGTATTCCAGGTTGCTCAGGCCGGCACCGTATTCCGATTCGGGCAGGAACAGGTTCCACAGCCCTTCAGCGCGAGCCTTGGCCTTGAGTTCTTCCATGATCGCGGTGGGCTGCCAGCGGTCGCCCTCGGCGACCTGGCGCTCGAACACCGCCTCGGCGGGGTAGACATAGGCGTCCATGAACGCGCTGACGCGCTCACGCAGTGCCTGGACCTTGGGCGAATAGGCGAAATCCATCTGGGCTACCTTCACGGTTCGGAGTACATGGGCCAGAGCCTAGAGCAGCATGACCCCATCCACCTAGTCTATTTTCCGCGTGTATAAACATTCATAACCGATATATGATCGGCCAATAATTCCAACAAAGAGCGGCGCCCATGAACCTCAGCAAGGTCGACCTCAACCTGTTCATCGTGTTCGATGCGATCTACACCGAAGCCAACCTGACCCGCGCCGGGCAGATCGTCGGCATCACCCAGCCGGCAGTGTCCAACGCCCTTTCGCGGCTGCGCGAAACCTTCAACGACCCGCTGTTCGTGCGTACCGCGCAAGGCATGGTGCCCACGCCCATGGCGCAGAACATCATCGGCCCGGTGCGCAACGCCCTGGCACTGCTGCGCACCTCGGTGCAGGAAAGCCGCATCTTCAACCCGCAACAGGCCAACAAGACCTTCCGCATCAGCATGACCGACCTGACCGAAGCGGTGATCCTGCCGCCGCTGTTCCAGCGCTTGCGCCGCCTGGCGCCGGCGGTGCTGATCGAAAGCTTTTTGTGCAAGCGCCGCGAGACCACCAAGGAACTCGCCGCCGGCCGCCTGGACTTCGCCATCGACGCACCGTTGAACACCGACCCGCAGGTACGCCACGTCAAACTGATGCAAGACCGCTATGTCTGCGCCCTGCGCCAGGGCCACCCGCTGGCCGACAGCAAGCTGACCCTCGACAACTACCTGGGCATGACCCACATCCATATTTCCAGCCGACGCAACGGCCTGGGCTATGTCGACCTGGCCCTGGGCAAGATGGGCGTGCAGCGCAAGGTTGCCTTGCGCTCGCAGCATTACCTGATGGCCTCGCAGGTGTTGCAGCAGACCGACATGGCGATGACCGTCCCCGAGCGCTTCGCCCGTCGTCATCAGTTGCGTTACCAGCCACTGCCGGTGGAGGTGCCTGCGCTGGAAACGCACCTGTACTGGCATGAAAGCACCGATCAGGACCCGGCCAACCGCTGGATGCGCGAGCAGATCACCGAGTTGTGCGAACGTGTGGTTGCCGAGGAAGAGAGGGCCTTGGCACCAGCCTGAAGAGGCTGACGAGGGGCCTTTGCTGAGCCCCTCGCGATGCGGAGAAAAATTTTCCAGGAAAAGCTCAATAGAGAGAAATTTTTATTGCGCATCCTGAGAATAGAGCCGGCGGAAGCGAAAAATATCTCTCGAGCAGCGGGTACGCTTGCTCCAACGATCGCCGATTTCACGGCGACAGAAACGGACCCGCCCCAATGCCCAGCGCCCCGCTCTACTTCGATTACGCCGCCACCACTCCGGTCGACGACCGGGTCATCGAAACCATGCTCGCCTGCCTTGGCAGCCAGGCCAACTTCGGCAACCCGGCGTCCAGTGGCCATGCCTTCGGCCAGGCCGCCCGCCACGCCGTGGAGCAGGCCCGCCAGCAAGTGGCCGAACGCGTCGGCGCACAGGCCGATGCACTGGTCTGGACCTCAGGTGCGACCGAGTCCAACAACCTGGCGCTCAAGGGCATTGCCCAGGGCCTCGGTAAACCCGGGCACCTGATCACCAGCCAGCTGGAACACAAGGCCGTGCTCGACACGGTGGCCGAACTGGAGCGCCAGGGTTGGGCCGTTACCCGCCTGGCACCGGATGCCGTCGGCCTGATTCAGCCTGCGGCGGTGCAGGCAGCGTTGCGCGCCGACACCCGCCTGGTATCGCTGATGGCGGTGAACAATGAACTGGGCACGATCACCGACTTTGCCGCGATTGGCGAACAGGTACGTGCCCACGGTGCCCTGCTGCACGTGGATGCGGCGCAGGCGGTGGGCAAACTGGCCATCGACCTGAGCGCCATGGCCGTGGACCTGATGTCGTTCTCGGCGCACAAGGTGTATGGGCCCAAGGGCATCGGTGCGCTCTACGTCGGGCCACGCGCCCGCACGCTGATGCGTGCGCAGATGCACGGCGGCGGCCATGAGCAAGGCCTGCGCTCCGGCACCCTGGCGACCCACCAGATTGCCGGCATGGGCAGCGCCTTTGCCCTGGCCGGCCAGCCCGGCGACAGCGAACACTTGCGCCTCGAGCAACTGGCCAGGCGCCTGCGCGAAGGCCTGCTGGCCCTGCCCGGCGTCACCCTGAACGGCTGCGCCAACCAGCGCATTCCCCATACGCTGAACCTGTGTATCGACAGCAAGGGCTTCAACAGCGCGGCGCTGGCCAGCGAGCTGGCGTTGTCGACTACCTCGGCCTGCAACTCGGCGAGCAATGCGGCCTCGCATGTGCTGCTCGCGCTGGGGCTGGATGAACACCAGGCACGCAACAGCGTGCGCCTGAGCATCGGGCGTTTCAGCAACGAGGCTGAAGTGGACAAGGCCCTCGAAGTGTTTGGCCGGGTGCTGACAGCGGCATCAGCGGCACTTTGGTGAACCGGCCCTAGAACAGCCGGCTGTCCGGGGTGAAGTCCTCGACCTTGAGCCTGGCGCTGTTTGCCTGCGGATGGCGCGGGTTGAACAGGTAATTGGTGGTGCTGGGCATGATCGCGCTCGGCACCGGCAGCAGCAATGCCGAGCACTCATCCAGAAAGCGGTTGCCCAGGCCCCGGGTCAGTTCGGTCTGGCTCGACCAGCCAGGCTGCAAGGCGGGCAACTGCGCTTGCGAAACGGTGTCGGGCAACTCGATACGCAGCAGCCGCATGGTGGTGGGGAAATCCTCAGGGTCGATCTCCAGGTGCACCAGCACCTCCAGCATTGCCCCGGCTGGGCTGGTGGCGGCATACACCACTGGCCGGCCCGCCTGGTGCCAGCGGCCGCTGACACGCAAGCCGCCCGTTCCGCTCAAGTCTGCATAGGCGCTGATACGCCACAGAATCACAGGCCGAAGCCCTCGGCGATCTGCAGCAACATCTCTTCGACCTGGGTGGTGCCCTGCTGGGTGGTGAGCATCTGCATCGGCGTCAGCCCCGAGAAGCGCTCCTTGGGCTTGGACAGCCAGCGCTTGGCCTTGCCCGCCTCACCGAACACGGCTTCGGCCATGGCGGTGATATGGGCCGAGCGGAACAGCCGGTCGCTTTCTTCCACGGTCAGTGGCTGGTCACGTTCGATGCGGGTTTTCAGCGTGCGCAGGGGAATGATCTGGTCACGCTCCACAGGGGTGAACACGCCGAGTTCGGTCAGTTTCACCAGCCAGGTGGCAGCGAAGCCATGGGTGATGCGGGTGTGAATTTCGAAGTCACTGGCGAGTTCGGGGATTTCCAGCAGTGCATGCAGGCGCGCCCGGTACTCGTGGTAACCGTTGTCGCGAAGCACTTCGGCAAGCATGGCGCTCTCCTTTCCGGCGTTTGCCGACAAGTATGCGGCATATGCCGGACATATGCCAGTCCATGAGGCCTGTGAAAGCCTTGAAGGCGATGCCATCCTGTGGGAGCGGCCTTGCGTCGCGAAAGGGCCGCAGGGCGGCCCCGGGTATCTCACAGGAAGGTGAACACCTGCGAAGCCGGCAACCGCGACTTGTTCAAGCCAGCGTTGAAGTCCGCCTCGCTGCGATAGCCCAGGCTGAGAATGACCACACTGGTGAACCCACGCTCGCGCAAGCCCAGCTCGGCATCGAGAATCTTGCTGTCGAAGCCTTCGATCGGCGTGGCATCCAGCCCATGTGCCGCAGCCCCCAGCAAAGCAGTACCCAACGCCAGGTAGGTCTGCTTTTCCATCCAGTGCTGCACGTCCTTCTGGTCAAAGCGGTGCAGGTCGACGTAATGCCGGCGGCTCTGGTTCTGCCCGGCACGCGCCTGCTCATCGCGGAAGCGGCCATCGGCGCCTTCCTGGTGGAGCACGGCATCCAGGTGCGCTTCGGTCATCTCGGTTCGGGTGCAGAACACGATCACATGCGAGGCATCGAGGATCTTCGGCGAATTGTAGGCATAGCGCTCTGTGGTGCTCTTGGCCAGGCGAGCCTTGCCTTCGGCGCTGTCGGCAACGATGAAATGCCACGGCTGCGAGTTGACCGAGGAAGGGCTATGGCGCAGTTGCTCGAGCAGGGCATCGACAGTCGCCTGGGGAATGCGGCGCGAGGCATCGTAGGCTTTGGTGGTGTAGCGGCGCTTGGCCAGCGAGACGGTATCCATGCAACAACTCCGGGAATGAACAGAGGATTTGCCGGGCATCTTATCTTTCCTGCAGAAAAGAAAAACCGGCACAATGCAGCAACACTTTCATCCCTGGAGTGAAAATGCTGCGCATCGCCGACCTCGAACTGTTCGTCCGCAGCAGCGTGCTGGGCAGCTTTACCGCCGCCGCCCATGAGGCCGAACTGCTGCCGGGGCAGGTGGCCGCCGCGATCAAGCGCCTGGAGCGCGACCTGGATGTGCGCCTGTTCGCCCGCACTACCCGCAGCCTGCGCCTGACCGCCGAAGGCGAGTTGTACCTGCCGACTGCCCTGAATGTGCTGGAGAGCCTGCGCCAGGGGCGTGAAGACCTGCATGGCAACGCCAACACCCTGCGCGGTACTCTGCAGGTTTCGGCACCGTCCGACCTGGGCCGCAACATGTTGCTGCCGTGGCTGAGCGCCTTCCGCCGCGAGCACCCGGCCCTGCACCTTCGCTTCTTCCTGTCTGACCAGATTGCCGACCTCAACCGCGACCCGGTAGATGTGGCGATCCGCTACGGCCTCAACCAGGACGCCAACTACATTGCCCTGCCGCTGGCGAACTGGAACCGCCGGGTGCTGGTGGCGGCGCCCGATTACCTGGCCCGTCACGGCCGCCCCCTCACGCCCGACGCCCTGCAGCAGCATGCCTGCCTGCTGTATATGCAGCACAACCGGGTCTACGACAAGTGGCGGGTGGGCAACCGCACCGTGCAGGTGCGTGGGCCGCTGATCAGCGACGATGCCGACGTGATCCGCCGCCTGGCCTTGCAGGGCGAAGGCATCGTCTACAAGTCGTGGCTGGACGTAAGCGCCAACATCGCGGCCGGCGAACTGGAAATCATCCTACCCGAGCACTTTGGTGAACCCGCCCCGGTCACCCTGGTGTGCCCGCACCGAAAGCAGCTCACGCCCGCAGTGGCGCAACTGCATCTGTGGCTGCGCGAACGCTTCGAGGCCTTGCGTAACCGGGCGCTGGCCAACGGCTGCACAATCGTTCCAGACTGAGCCTGGCCGTTGCGCTAAGGTAGCGATTTCTGCCACGGCACGCCCCCATGAGCAACTGGATCGACCTCAAGCAAGACGCCGACACCGGCATCGAGTCGGTCCGCGCGCATTTCGTCGGGCATGCCTACGACCCGCACTGGCACGACAGCTTCCTGGTTGGCGTTACCGAGCAGGGCGTGCAGCAATTCGATTGCCGGCGAGTACGCCATCGCAGCACGCCGGGGCACGTGTTCCTGCTGGAGCCCGGTGAAATCCATGACGGCCATGCGCCCACCGAGGACGGCTTCACCTATTCGACGCTGTACCTGGAACCCACCTGGGTGGACAGCCAACTGCGGGCACTGTTCGAACACGCGCCAGGCGACAGCCTGCCCAGCTTCGCCGATACCTTGTGCCACGATGAGCGCCTGGCGCGTGCCACTGCCCTCGCCTTCCAGGCCGTGCATACCCAGGACTTGCGCATTGTCCGGCAGACGGCCATGGACGACCTGCTGGCCTGCCTGACCCGCCACCTGCACTGGCGCCGACGCCTGAACCCGGACCCGCGCCTGCCGCTGACCGCGCAGCGCGCACGGGATTACCTGCACGCCAACCTGGAGCGCGACATCGGCCTGGAAGACCTGGCCCAGGCCTGTGGCATCGACCGCTTCCGCCTGACCCGCGCGTTCAAGGCCGCATTCGGCCTGGCGCCGCATGCCTATCTGATCCAGCTGCGCCTGGCCCGGGCGCGGCGCCTGCTCGCCCGAGGCCAGACACCAACCGAAGTGGCCATGGCCCTGGGCTTTGCCGACCAGAGCCACCTGGGGCGCTGGTTCCGCCGTGCCTACCAGCTGACCCCGGCCGACTACCGCAGGCGCTGCTCAAACCTTCCAGACTGAAAGGCGGCAGGCAGCGAGCATGGTGCTTCGTTTATCCGGAGCCCTTGATCATGTCGCAGTCGTTGTTGCCCTTCATCCTGTTTGCCCTGGTGTCCAGCATCAGCCCGGGGCCGACCAACCTGTTGATTCTCGCCCATGGCGCCCGCGTTGGCCTGCGCGCGAGCCTGGCGCCGATCGTGGCGGCCTGCGGTGCAGCAGCAGCGATCGTGCTGATGGTGGGCCTGGGGCTGGGTGAACTGCTGCTGCGCCACCCGCTGACCCAGCAGTTGATGAGCTGGGCCGGGGTTTTGTGGTTGAGCTGGCTGGCGTGGAAGATGCTGCGCAGTGCTGCCGCCCCGCTGCAGGCGGCCACGGCGCAAGGCTTCAGTGCACTCAGTGCGGCCTCGTTGCAGGTGGTGAACCCCAAGGTGTGGTTGATGGCCGTGGCGGTGGCCGGGGTGTTTGCCGCGCCGTCGTTGCCGGTATGGCAACTGGCGCTGGTGTTCTTGCTGATTGCCCTGCCATGCATGGCGGCTTGGGCGCTGCTGGGGGTGGGCAGCGCGCGATGGTTGCAGGCACCGCGGCGGTTGCGGGTGTTCAACCAGGTGTTGGCGGGGGTGTTGTTGATTTCTGCGTGGGCTGCCGTACTGGCTTGAGCCCGCTATTGCCAGTACCGGCCTCTTCGCGGGCACGCCCGCTCCCACAGGTACAGCATCGCGCCTGAAGTTGATGCAGTACCTGTGGGAGCGGGCGTGCCCGCGAAAAACAGCACGGTCATTCAGGAATGCCCTGCCCCCAGCGCCTCGCGGAACCGCCGGGTGCTGGCCACAGCCAGCAGCAACCCGGCCACCGCCACGCTACCGCCCACCAGGCCGATATCCGCCACATCCAGCTGGCTGCTGACGATACTGCCCAGCAACGCACCACCGCCAATACCGATGTTGTAGATACCCGAGAACAGCGCCATGGCCACATCGGTGGCATCGGACGCCAGTTTCAGGGTCTTGGACTGCAGCGACAGGCTGAAGCTGAGGATCGCCACACCCCAGAACATGCTCAACGCGGCAAACATGTAGAAGTTGCCCGACAGCGGCAACAGCAGCAACAGGCACGCCGCCAGCAGGCCGATCGACCCTACCAGGAAGCCATGCGGGAAGCGGTCGCTGTAACGGCTGAACAGCAATGAGCCGAACACCCCGGCACCGCCGAACAGCAGCAGCAACAGCGTGGTGCGCTCACCGCCTATCTGCGCCACGTGCAGGGCGAACGGTTCGATGTAGCTGTAGGCAGTGAACTGCGCGGTAATCACCAGCGTCACCAGCACATAGGTGATCACCAGCGCCGGGCGCTTGAACAGGATCGGCAGGCTGCGCAGCGAGCCCGAGTTCTGGCTGGGCAGCAGCGGCAGCGACTTCATCAGGCACAGCATGGTCGCCAGCGCCACCCCGGCAATGCTCAGGAAGGTGATGCGCCAGCCCAGCGCCTCGCCCACCACGCGGCCCAGCGGAATGCCCAGGACCATGGCCAGGGTGGTGCCAGTGGCCAAAAGGCCCAGCGCCTTGGCCTGCTGCCCTGGCGGCGCCACGCGCACCGCCAGGGAAGCCGTGATAGCCCAGAACACCGCATGCGCCAGGGCAATACCGATGCGGCTGACCAGCAACATGGCAAAGCTCTGTGACAGCCACGACAGCAGGTGGCTGACGATGAACACCAGGAACACGAACAGCAACAGGCGCCGCCGCTCGATGTTGCGGGTCAGCAGCATCATCGGCAGCGAGGCCAGCGCCACCACCCAGGCGTAGATGGTCAGCATCAGGCCGACCTGCGCGGTGCTCATGTCAAAGCTGCGGCCAATGTCGCTGAGCAGCGCCACCGGGACGAACTCGGTGGTGTTGAAGATGAAGGCCGCCAGGGCCAGGGCAATGACGCTCAGCCAGCTGCCGCTACCCGCCGTGGGTGGCATGTTGGTGGGTGTGGGTCCGTTCATGGGTGCAAACCGCTTCTCCGCAGGCAAAGCAACAGGACGCACGCCAGCCACCCGCTTGCCGGGGTGTGGACGCACGCTTTGTTATTGGAAGGAATGCCCGGCATGGTACGCGTCAAGCCGGGGGCTCACAACCGCGAGGCGGGCAGAAGGAGTAACATGCGCGCTTTGTGCGAACGCGTATGCAACAAGGAGCCCGATCCGCTCATGGACCAGCAGCACTCCCAGCAGCAACAGTGGCAGCAGGCGGTCACCGCCTATGCCCAGGCCGTCAACGACTATGTCGCGCAGGGCCGCGCGCAAGGCTGGGATGACCTCGAAGAGCCCCTGCCGCAAGCCACCGATCATTTGCTCGATGCCTGGCTGCAAGCCCTGCAAGCAGCCAACCGGCCTGGCGTAGAAGCCTTCGAGCAGCAAGCCTTCCGCGAAGCCTGGCCACCCGCCCACCACCCATTGCTGCCGCTGATCAAGGAGCACGGGCAAGGCATCGGCAACGTCCTGCTGCTGGAGGATGGCAGCCTGCTGGCACGTATCGGCATGCCGCATGACAAAGGCCAGGTGGTGCGCATCGACCCTCTCGGGGTGACCCCGGTGATCGGCGTCGATCACTTCGGCCGCTGCCCGGCCCGCCGCTATTTCGCCCTGGCCAATGCCGAGGGCATACGCGTGACCGATGGCTGGGGCGGCCCGCAGGTGCTGCGCCTGGCCTGGCCCACGGGGTTGGAGGGGTTGCCGCCGGGTTACCCGTTCGAGCCATTCGACCTGCCGCCCACGCCGACCGCGCTGATCCCCTTCCCGGATGGCCAGCGGGTGCTGCTGGTGAGTGCCGAGGGTATCTTCCTGCTGACGCGCCACGGCGCGACCCGCCTGCTGCCGCACCAGGCGCGGGTGCTCGACGAGCTGGACGAAGGCACCGACCCCGACGACATCAGCCTCGGGCTGAGCATGGAGCACGGTGCGGTGTCGGCGGATGGCCGGTTGATCGTGGTCGGCGAGCAAGGCAGCCGTCACCTGGTGCTGGACGACCAGCTCAGGCCCGTGGCAGCAATCGGCCCGGCCAGCGAGTATCCGCACTTTGCGCTGTTCAACCGCGCGGGTGACCAGTTGGTGGTCAACGCCTGCCATTTCTACAGCGGTGCCACGCTGGCTGTCAGGGTGGCCGACTTGCCGGGGCTGGATACCGACTACTACAGCCAGGACCCGCGTACCCCGCTGGTACAGGATGGCGCACGGGTGTATGCCGGCGTGGCGCGCGACGGGGAGTACATCGTGGGGGATGCCTATGGTTACCTGCGGGCATTTGGCGAAGACGGCATGGAGCATTGGCAGCATTACCTGGGGTCGACCATCAGTGCGCTGGATATCAGTGCGGACGGGCGTACGCTGGTAGCGGCGAGCCATGCCGGGTTCGTTTCGGTGATTGTCCTAGACAACGGGCGGCCGGCCTGGCAGATCGGTACCGGGGCGCATGGCGAGGTACGGCGGTGGTTGTTCTGGAAAGGCTGGGACAGGGCATTGGCCTGGTAACAGATCCAGCATCTTCATTGCCTGTACTGGCCTATTCGCGGGCTCGCCCGCTCCCACAGGTAAATCACAGCTTACGAAGTCTGTGCAGTACCTGTGGGAGCGGGCGAGCCCGCGAAGAGGCCGGGGCAGGCAACCAATCAGCCCTGCAAAGTAGCCATATCGATCACGAACCGGTACTTCACGTCCCCGGCAATCATCCGCTCATACGCCTGGTTGATATTGCGGATATCCAGCAACTCGATATCACAACGAATCGCGTGCTCGGCACAGAAATCCAGCACTTCCTGGGTCTCGGCAATACCACCGATCAACGACCCCGCCAGCACCCGGCGTTTCATCACCAGATTGGCCGCATGCACCGCCGGGTCGATCGGCTCGATCAGGCCGACCAGGATGTGCACGCCATCGAATTTCAGGGTTTCCAGGTACGGGTTGAGGTCGTGCTGCACCGGGATGGTGTCGAGCAGGAAGTCGAAACGGCCCGCCGCGGCGTGCATCTGCTCGGCATCGGTGGACACGATCACATGGTCGGCACCCTGGCGACGGGCTTCCTCGGCCTTGGCCTGGGAACGGGTGAACAGGGTCACTTCCGCGCCCAGAGCCTTGGCCAGCTTGATGGCCATGTGGCCCAGGCCGCCCATGCCGAGGATGCCGATCTTGTGACCGGGGCCGACACCGTGGTGCTTGAGCGGCGAATAGGTGGTGATGCCAGCGCAGAGGATTGGCGCGGCGCTGGGCAGGTCCATGCCGGCCGGGATGCGCACCACGAAGTGCTCGCTGACCACGATGCTGCTGGAGTAACCGCCCATGGTGTTGCTACCGTCGACCCGGTCCGGGGTGGCGTAGGTCATGGTCGGGCCTTCCAGGCAGTATTGCTCCAGGTCCTTGGCACAGGCTTCGCAGTGGCGGCACGAGTCGACCATGCAGCCAACGCCGACCAGGTCGCCGACCTTGTGCGCGGTCACTTTGTCGCCCACCGCGGTGACGCGGCCGATGATCTCGTGGCCCGGCATCAGCGGGTACACGGCAATGCCCCATTCGTTGCGCGCCTGGTGAATGTCGGAGTGGCACACGCCGCAGTACAGGATATCGATGGCGACGTCGTCAGGGCGCGGGCTGCGACGCTCGAAGGTCATGGGAGCCAGAGGGCTGGTGGGGGTCTGGGCGGCGTAACCGATGGCGGTGTACATGCAGGGCCTCGCTATGAAGTGAAACGATTCAGGCGGCGCATTCTGCGCGCCATGCGCCGCCTCGCCCACGGCTGATTCTCCGGCATCGATGCCTGATTCTCCGAAGATGCCATGCAGCACCTGGCGCCGAGCGTTCATTCTGCGATGATCAGACTGTCTGATCCTCTGCCCTGGTCCATCATGCAACTGACCCGCCACGTCGACGCCAATGCGCCGCTTTGCACACTGATCCGCAGCCTCGCCACGCGCCCGGGCTTCGTGCCCACGCACCTGCCCCAGGTGCAGGTGCTGAGCTGGGACCACTATGTGGCCAGCAGCCCGCAGATCTACGAACCCAGCCTGATGATCCTGGCCCAGGGCAGCAAGCTGGCGCGCCTGGGGCCGCGTACCCTGGAGTACGGCGCCGGGCATTACCTGGTGCAGGCACTGTCGGTGCCGTTCATGTGCGAAACCTTCGCCACCCCCGAAGCTCCATTGCTGGGCGTGGCAGTGGACATCGACCGCGGCGTGCTGGGTGAACTGGTGCAAAGCATGGCCCTGGCGCCGGATGCCGCGGTGCAGGCGCAAACCCCGCAGTCGATGACCTCCGCGGCACTCGATGCACCGATGCGCGAATGCGTGGAACGGCTGCTGCGCTGCCTGCAGGACCCAGTGGACGCCAAGGTGCTGGGGCCGGCGCGGGTACGCGAGGTGCTGTACACCGCCTTGCGCGGCCCACAGGCGGGCGTGTTGCGGGCGCTGGTGGAGCAACAAGGGCACTTCGCCCGCATCGGCGCCGCCCTTGCCCACCTGCGCGAACACTACACCGAGCCGCTGAGCGTGGAAGCGCTGGCCGCGCGCGCCAACATGAGCGTTTCGACCTTCCACGAGCACTTCAAGCGCTGCACCGACATGGCACCAATGCAGTACCTCAAGCGCCTGCGGCTACTAAAGGCGCAGCAGATGCTGATCGGCGAAGGCCTGGGGGTGGCGCAGACCGCGCACCGGGTGGGGTACCAGAGCACCTCGCAGTTCAGCCGCGAGTACAAGCGCCAGTTCGAC
The DNA here is from genome assembly GCF_040784925.1 of Pseudomonas sp. X4. Taxonomy (NCBI): domain Bacteria; kingdom Pseudomonadati; phylum Pseudomonadota; class Gammaproteobacteria; order Pseudomonadales; family Pseudomonadaceae; genus Pseudomonas; species Pseudomonas sp. X4. Next base: position 49,819 of record NZ_CP160798.1, read on the forward strand.
CGCAGCCCGGGGGATGAATTGCCGTACCAGAGCCTGCCAGTGTAATCGCCTGCCCTGGCCCCATCGCCGGCAAGCCGGCTCCCACAGGGACAGCAAAGCTCTTGAGGTCAATGCGGTCGAGATAGCTGCAACTGTCCTGCATGGCCTGTCAGGGCCTCATCGCCGGCAAGCCGGCTCCCACAGGGACAGCAAAGCTCTTGAGGTCAATGCGGTCGAGATAGCTGCAACTGTCTTGCATGGCCTGCCCTGGCCTCATCGCCGGCAAGCCGGCTCCCACAGGGACTGCAAAGCTCTTGAGGTCAATGCGGTCGAGATAGCTGCAACTGTCCTGCATGGCCTGTCAGGGCCCCATCGCCAGCAAGCCGGCTCCCACAGGGACAGCAAAGCTCTTGAGGTCAATGCGGTCGAGATAGCTGCAACTGTCTTGCATGGCCTGTCAGGGCCCCATCGCCGGCAAGCCGGCTCCCACAGGGATAGCAAAGCCCTTGAGGTCAATGCGGTCGAGATAGCTGCAACTGTCTTGCATGGCCTGTCAGGGCCTCATCGCCGGCAAGCCGGCTCTCACAGGGACTGCACATGGCTTGAAACCGATGCGGTCGATGTGGGAGCCGGCTTGCCGGCGATGGGCTGCAGAGCAGCCCCGGCAGCGCATCTGCACACTGCACGCACGCTGGGCGAGCAGATGTTCGCAAGCTGCGAGGCCATGGCCTGAATCAGCTTGAAAGCGGCCATTGCGCCAATGGCCAGTAAGCGCCCTTGCGCGACTCGTACAGTGTGAAATGGCGGGCGGCGAGGTAGAAATCCGGCGCGCTGCTGGCTTCTGGCGGCTGGCCGCGGTAATCCCTGGCCAGCGTCAGGTGCGGGCGATACTCGCGGTCGGCCGCTTCCACCCAACGGCAGCAGCGCCTGCTGCAAGCTGTACACCAGTTGCAACAGGGCCGGTGGGGTCTGTTGCGCCTCCAGCACCAGGGCGCTGGCCCGCTGCCACACCTGCAGGCGGTCCAGCAACAGCCGTGGTGCCGTGGCCGGTAGCGCCAGCTGGTCGACCGCCGCGCAAATCGCAGGCACATGGGCGGTATCCACATCGCCGAGAAACAGCAGCGTCACATGGAAGTTGGCGGCCGGCACTGGCTTGCCGCTGCGCAGGCCCAGGCCACGTCGCCACTGGGCCAGGGCGCGGCGCTGGGCATCGCTCACCGGCAACGCGAAGAACAGGCGCTTGAATGGTTTTTCGATTCGTCCGCTGACCGGTGTCATCGTGCCGCTCCTCGAGATGGCAAAGCACGTACTGATGCGTTGGGAAACCCGCAGGTCTGTCAGTTTCGCGGGCAGGCACCCAAACCATACGCTGAGGCCTCAATTCAATCACATAGATACGGCCATGAAACAGCACCAGCAAACACGGAATACCCAGCCTGCCATGCAAGCAACACTGAAGTGGAGCCAGCGTGTATACACGTTCGAAGCTAATGAGGTAGATACAAATATCAGTTCTGGCAACTGCTCGTTCTTTGCCCCTCACTACAAAGGATAATTCAGAGAACGTTCATAGCTTCATAATGATGAATATCCCGGAAAGCCGCCTGGTAACAGGCGAATCCCACAAGATCGGTCCAGGCGAGAAAGCCGAGATCAACGCCTATTTCGGCTCGAGTTCGATTGGCCGCTCAGGCTGGGCGACCGAAGGGGAAATCCGAATTGTCCAGATGGATCAGACTACCAAGGCGCTAGTGGCAACGTTCCACTTCACCATCGTAGACACCATGGGCCAGGTCGATATCGTGGATGGCTCGCTGTCCTTGTCGCTGGCCGACCATGCTACGCGCTACATCCCCGGCAGCGGCCAGGTCACCGCCAACCTCGACCCCGCCATTTTCCCCTCGCTGGGCAACCTTGACGCTCAAACCATCACATTCAAGGAACTTCAGGACGGGCGCATCCAACTCTCCGCCAGACAGCAAGTGGACAACGTTTCCCAGGGCATCCTGATGCTGTTCAATGAACAACATGCACGCTTGCTCTTCTTGATTGGCGGTTTGGGCTTTCCCATGAACGGGGGCCGCCTGCAGCATGAGTGGAACGTGGAGAACAGGACCCTGACCGCCACATTCACTGATTATGTCATCAGCTACGATGGCAAGGACCATCGCATCACCGATGGCAGCATCGAGGTTATTCTGGACTGATGCATCGCCATGCAGACCTTGGTACAGCGGTGACGCTTGTACCAAGGTCTGCCATCGTTGGGTAACATTCTCCTACAAAGCATCGGCTCGATTGTTTATGCTGGCGGGCTTAGCCATCACGCATGGCCATTACTTGACGTATCCGCCCATGAAAATCGCCTTAGTCCTCATCTTCGTCCTCTCGATCGCCTATGTTCACCTGCGCGGTCGCGTTCGCCACAAGCTGACCCGTCAGTTGGGCGACCACTCCAGCTTCCTGGCCCCGGTCAACAGCTTCCTGTACCTGTTTTCCAGGCACCCGGCCAAGCCTTACCTGCCGGTAGAGGCCTTTCCGGAACTGCAGACGCTGCAGGACCACTGGCAGGAGATCCGCGAGGAAGCCCAACAGCTGCTGCATGTGGGCGAAATCAAGAAGTCCGACAATTACGATGATGTCGGTTTCAACTCATTCTTCAAGACCGGCTGGAAGCGCTTCTACCTGAAGTGGTACGGCGAAAGCCACCCGTCGGCGATGACCCTGTGCCCACGCACCACCGAGTTGCTCAAAGGCATCGGCACGGTCAAGGCCGCCATGTTCGCCACCCTGCCGCCGGGCGCCAAGCTGGTGCGCCACCGTGACCCGTATGCCGGTTCGTACCGCTACCACCTGGGCCTGGACACGCCGAACGACGACGGTTGCTACATCGACGTGGACGGTGAGAAGTATTCCTGGCGCGATGGCGAGGGCGTGGTCTTCGACGAGACCTACATCCACTACGCGGCCAATACCACCGAGCACAACCGCATCATCCTGTTCTGCGACGTTGAACGCCCGCTCAAGTACCGCTGGGCGACCGCGTTCAACCGCTGGTTCAGCCGCAACGTCATGGCCGCTGCCGCCGCACCCAACGATGCCGGCGACAAGACCGGTGGCATCAACCGGCTGTTCACCCGCATCTACAAGATCCGCGAACGTGGCAAGGCGATGAAGAAGCGCAACCGCACGCGTTACTACCTGGAGAAGTGGGCATTCGTCGCGGCGTTGGTGCTGGTGTTCATCTACATCTGATCGGTGTGGTTGCGCGCAGCCAAAAGGCCTGCGCGCAACCAACCAAAGTACAAGCCTCACACTTTCCACTCTTCGACTAGCCTGAAAGCTCCACTCGCAACCTCCCCAAGGTGAAGACGATGAGCATGATGGACTGGGACGCCTACCGTAAGCAGTTGATGGCCGGCATCGGCGATCTCAAGCAGCTTTCCCCTGACACCGTGGCCGGCTACATGACCGCCAGCGGTGCAGGGGCCAAGACCAACCACCTGGACGCCAAGACCCGCGAGCTGATCTCCCTCGCCGTGGCCGTGACCACACGCTGCGATGGCTGCATCGCGGTGCATTCGCAGCAGGCCGTCAAGCACGGCGCCAGCCGCGAGGAAATCGCCGAGGCCCTTGGCGTGGCCGTGGCGATGAACGCCGGTGCCGCGCTGGTCTACTCGGCACGTGCCATGGATGCGGTGGGCAAGGCCAACGGCTGAGCGAAAATGGCGTCGCCGCCCTTGCGCGACGGCGCCGCGCCACCCAGACTGGGCGGCCCAGCCCTTGCAGGAACCCGCATGATCCACATCCGCCCCATGACACCGGAAGACTTCGAACACTTCTGGCCCACCTTCCAGGCCGTCGTACAGGCCCGTGAAACCTACGCATTCGACCCGGCCCTCAGCTTCGATCAGGCCCGCCAGCTGTGGCTGGAACTGCCCGTGCGCACATTCGTGGCCGAGGAAGACGGCGAGCTGCTGGGTTCGTATTACCTCAAGGCCAATGCCGCCGGGCCTGGTGGGCACGTGGGCAATTGCGGCTACATGGTCTGTGAAGCGGCACGCGGCCGCGGCGTCGCGCGCTTGATGTGCGAGCACTCACAGAAACAGGCGCGCCAGGAAGGTTTTCTGGCCCTGCAGTTCAACTCGGTGGTGGCCACCAATGAGGTGGCAGTGGCGCTGTGGCACAAGCTGGGCTTCGAAACCGTTGGCCGTCTGCCCAAGGCCTACCGCCATGCCCGCCTGGGGCTGGTGGACTGCCTGGTGATGTACAAGTGGCTGGCGGACGAGCCGGTAGTGGAAAAGCCGCCGCTGCTGATCGGGCGCAAGAACATCGAGGCGCGGGTGTCGCGGCGGCGCGGGCGCTGACTTCTTCAGGCCGCCCTGCTCGACGAAGGTCTATGGTAAAGTCGCGCCCTTTTTGAACATGCTGGGATATCGCTGCACATGACCCCCGTCCTCCGCTTCCTCAACCGCACCAGCCTGGTGACGCAGATCGTCATCGGCCTGATCGCCGGCATCGCCCTGGCCCTGCTCGCGCCCGCCATCGCCCGCGACATGGCCTTCCTCGGGAAGGTGTTCGTCAGCGCCCTCAAGGCGGTGGCACCCGTGCTGGTGTTCATCCTGGTCATGGCCTCGATCGCCAACCACCGCCACGGCCAGGAAACCCACATCCGCCCGATCCTCTGGCTGTACCTGCTGGGTACCTTCGGCGCCGCGGTAGTCGCGGTGGTCGCCAGCATGCTGTTCCCGTCGAACCTGGTGCTGAGCACCGGCGACGCTACGCTGAGCGCGCCGGGCGGCATCACCGAGGTGCTGCAGAACCTGCTGCTGAGCGCGGTCGACAACCCGATCAACGCCCTGCTCAACGCCAACTTCATCGGTGTGCTGACCTGGGCCATCGGCCTGGGCGTGGCCCTGCGCCATGCCGGCGAAACCACCCGCACCGTGGTCGAGGACCTGTCCAATGGCGTGACCCTGATCGTGCGCGTGGTCATCCGCTTCGCCCCGCTGGGCATCTTCGGCCTGGTCAGCGCCACGCTGGCCCAGTCTGGCCTGAACGCCCTGCTCGGCTACCTGCACCTGCTGGCGGTGCTGCTCGGCTGCATGCTGTTCGTGGCGCTGGTGATGAACCCGCTGATCGTGTATTGGAAAATCCGCCGCAACCCCTACCCGCTGACCCTGCTGTGCCTGCGCGAAAGCGGTATCACCGCGTTCTTCACCCGTAGCTCGGCGGCCAACATCCCGGTCAACCTGGCCCTGTCGGAGCGCCTTGGCCTGCATGAAGACACCTACTCGGTGTCGATCCCGCTGGGTGCGACCATCAACATGGCCGGTGCCGCCATCACCATTACCGTGCTGACCCTGGCGGCGGTGCATACCCTGGGTATTCCGGTAGACCTGCCGACCGCCGTGCTGCTCAGCGTGGTGGCGGCGGTCTGTGCCTGCGGCGCCTCGGGTGTGGCCGGTGGCTCGCTGCTGCTGATTCCGCTGGCGTGCAGCCTGTTTGGCATCCCTAGCGAAATTGCCATGCAGGTAGTGGCGGTTGGCTTCATCATCGGCGTGCTGCAGGACTCGGCCGAGACGGCGCTGAATTCTTCGACCGATGTGCTGTTTACCGCGGCGGCGTGCCAGGCTGAAGAGCGTAAAGGCTGAGTTTGCCGGGGCCGCTTTGCGGCCCTTTCGCAGGCAAGCCAGCTCCCACAGGGATAGTGCCGGCCTTACGGCTTGTGCTGTACCTGTGGGAGCTGGCTTGCCGGCGATGATCCCAGTGATTGCTTAAGCCTGGCGCTTTACCTAGGCTAGTGGCCTTTCCCCAGCAATGAGACAGGGCCATGTCAGAACACGAAACCGCAGGCGAAGGCCGCTTCAACAGCATCGAGATCCGTATTCTCGGCTCGCTGATCGAGAAGCAGGCCACCAGCCCGGAAAGCTACCCGCTGACCCTCAACGCCCTGGTCCTGGCCTGCAACCAGAAGACCAGTCGCGAGCCGGTGATGAACCTCACCCAAGGCCAAGTCGGCCAGGCCCTGCGCGCCCTCGAAGGGCAAGACATGACCCGCCTGCAGATGGGCAGCCGCGCCGACCGCTGGGAACAACGGGTGGACAAGGCGCTGGAGCTGGTGCCGGCGCAACTGGTGCTGATGGGCCTGATGTTCCTGCGCGGGCCGCAAACCCTCAACGAACTGCTGACCCGCAGCAACCGCCTGCACGACTTTGACGACACCGAGCAGATCCAGCACCAGCTGGAGCGCCTGATCTCGCGCGGCCTGGCCTTGCACCTGCCACGCCAGGCCGGCCAGCGCGAAGACCGTTACACCCATGCCTTGGGCGACCCGGCGGAAATCGAGGCGATCCTTGCTGCACGGCAGCAGGAAGGCGGGGCACGCAGCAGCGGTGGCAATGTGTCGGAAGAGCGCATCGAAGCCCTCGAAGCGCGCATCGCGGCGCTGGAGGCACGCCTGGCCGAACTGGAAGGCTGAGCCGTCACGGCTCGGGGTCGGGGAAGTTGCGGCAGCTCTTGCGCTCGGCCAGCTCCCGGTCACTGGGGCGCTGGTCGACGAACACGGTGCGGCCGTCGGCGTAGATTTCCAGGTAGCCCCAGTGCAGGTCCTGCTCTTGCTGCCCGGGCTTTGGGGGGACTAGCCACCAGGGTTCGCGGCTGATCAGGGTCATGGGTGTGATTCCTGAGGGTGTCTGCAGTAATCATAGACATCCTCGGTTATTGCTTTGCTTGTACCGGCCCTTTCGCGGCTAAAGCCGCTCCTACAGGGATCTGCACAGTTTGCAAAATCTGCGCAGTACCTGTGGGAGCGGCTTTAGCCGCGAAGAGGCCGGTACGGGCTTACGCCGGTGCCGAAGTGCGGATCAGGTGGTCAAAGGCCGCCAGCGATGCCTTGGCCCCCTCACCCACCGCAATCACGATCTGCTTGTACGGCACAGTCGTCACGTCACCCGCCGCAAACACTCCCGGGATGCTGGTCTGGCCCTTGGCATCGACGATGATCTCGCCACGCGGCGACAGCTCGACGGTGCCTTTCAGCCAGTCGGTGTTCGGCAGCAGGCCGATCTGCACGAAGATGCCTTCCAGCGCCACTTCATGCTGCTGGTCGGTGGTGCGGTCCTTGTAGCGCAGGCCGGTCACCTTTTCGCCATTGCCCAGCACTTCGGTGGTCAGCGCACTGGTGATCACCTTCACGTTCGGCAGGCTGTGCAACTTGCGCTGCAGTACCGCATCGGCACGCAGCTGGCTGTCGAACTCGATCAACGTTACCTGGGCGACGATACCCGCCAGGTCGATGGCCGCTTCCACACCCGAGTTGCCACCACCGATCACCGCCACGCGCTTGCCCTTGAACAGCGGGCCGTCACAGTGCGGGCAGTAGGCCACGCCACGGGCGCGGTATTCCTGCTCGCCCGGCACGTTCATTTCGCGCCAGCGGGCACCGGTGGCCAGGATCACGGTCTTGGCCTTGAGCGAGGCGCCGCCAGCCAGGCGTACTTCGTGCAGGCCGCCATCGGTGGCCGGGATCAGCGCTTCACCGCGCTGCAGGTTCATGATGTCCACGTCGTACTGCTTGACGTGTTCTTCCAGCGCCGTGGCCAGCTTCGGCCCTTCGGTTTCCTGTACCGAGATGAAGTTCTCGATGGTCAGGGTATCGAGCACCTGGCCGCCGAAACGCTCGGCCGCAATACCGGTACGGATACCTTTACGCGCGGCATAGATGGCTGCCGAAGCGCCAGCTGGGCCACCACCGACCACCAGCACGTCGAAGGCGTCCTTGGCGTTGATCTTCTCGGCCTGGCGGCCGGCTGCGTTGGTGTCGATCTTGCCGAGGATTTCTTCCAGGCCCATGCGGCCCTGGCCGAACACTTCGCCGTTCAGGTAGATGCTCGGCACCGCCATGATCTTGCGCGATTCCACTTCCGCCTGGAACAACGCGCCGTCGATGGCCACGTGGCGCACGTTGGGGTTGAGCACCGCCATCAGGTTCAGCGCCTGGACCACGTCCGGGCAGTTCTGGCACGACAGCGAGAAGTAGGTTTCGAAGGTAAACTCGCCTTCCAGCGCCTGAATCTGCTCGATCACTTCGGCACTGGCCTTGGACGGGTGGCCACCGACTTGCAGCAGTGCCAGCACCAGCGAGGTGAATTCGTGGCCCATGGGGATACCGGCGAAGCGCAGGCTTATGTCGGCTCCCGGGCGGTTCAGCGAGAACGATGGACGACGGGCATCGCTGCCGTCCGCGCTGAAGGTAATAAGGTTCGACAGGCTGGCAATTTCCACCAGCAGGTCGTGCAATTCGCGGGATTTCGCGCCGTCGTCGAGGGAGGCAACGATCTCGATCGGCTGGGTGACCCGCTCCAGGTAGGTTTTCAGTTGCGATTTAAGCGTGGCGTCCAACATACGGGCGATTCCTTTTTCAAAACTCGGATACAAAAACGCCCAGGCGAGGTCGCCCGGGCGCTTTTACGGGGCGGTAGGTACTTCAGCTTTGGCGGCTGGCTACCGCCCGCGACATGCGCATCGGCTTAGATCTTGCCGACCAGGTCCAGCGACGGCGCCAGGGTGGCTTCGCCTTCTTTCCACTTGGCCGGGCAAACTTCGCCTGGGTGAGCGGCAACGTACTGGGCAGCCTTAACCTTGCGCAGCAGTTCGGCAGCATCGCGGCCTACACCACCGTCGTTCAGTTCGACGATCTTGATCTGGCCTTCCGGGTTGATCACGAAGGTACCGCGATCGGCCAGGCCGGCTTCTTCGATCAGCACGTCGAAGTTGCGCGAGATGACGTGGGTCGGGTCACCGATCAGCGGGTACTGGATCTTGCCGATGGTGTCCGAAGTGTCGTGCCAGGCTTTGTGGGTGAAGTGGGTGTCGGTGGACACGCCGTAGATTTCCACGCCCAGCTTCTGGAACTCGGCGTAGTTGTCAGCAAGGTCACCCAGTTCAGTCGGGCAGACGAAGGTGAAGTCGGCCGGGTAGAAGAACACGACAGACCACTTGCCTTTCAGGTCGGCTTCGCTGACCTGGACGAACTCGCCCTTGTGGTAGGCGGTGGCGTTGAACGGTTTGACCTGGCTGTTGATGATTGGCATGAGAGACGCTCCTTCATGGGGTTGGAATCAGTTGATGGAGAGAATCCTAACCGCTGGTCCCGACAAAGGCTCATTGGCAAAGCTCATGCTTGTGATTGGTTTTGGCTATAACCGAGGATAATTAATAGAAGGGAATGGGCTGAGCAAAGGATTGCGGGGCATTCAAGGGCCCCATCGCCGACAAGCCAGCTCCCACAGGTACTGCGCAGGTCTCTGCACTTGTGCAGTCCCTGTGGGAGCTGGCTTGCCGGCGATGAGGCCAGTGGCATCAGCGAGTGACCGTGCGCATGGTCACGAACTCTTCGGCAGCGGTCGGGTGCACGCCAATGGTTTCGTCGAACTGCTGCTTGGTCGCACCGGCCTTCAGGGCAACGCCCAGGCCCTGGATGATCTCGCCGGCGTCGGGGCCAACCATGTGGCAGCCCAGCACCTTGTCGGTCTCGGCATCGACCACCAGCTTCATCAGGGTCTTTTCCTGGATGTCGGTCAGGGTCAGTTTCATCGCACGGAAGCGACTCTCGAATACCTGCACCTTGTGCCCGGCCTCCAGCGCCTGCTCCTCGGTCAGGCCCACGGTGCCGATGGGCGGCTGGCTGAACACTGCGGTGGGTATGTTCTGGTAGTCCACAGGGCGGTATTGCTCGGGCTTGAACAGGCGCCGGGCCACGGCCATGCCCTCGGCCAGAGCCACCGGAGTCAATTGCACGCGGCCAATCACGTCGCCAATGGCCAGGATCGACGGCGCGGTGGTCTGGTACTGCTGGTCAACCCGAATGTAACCGCGTGCATCCAGCTCGACGCCGGTGTTTTCCAGGCCCAGGTTGTCCAGCATCGGGCGCCGGCCGGTGGCATAGAACACGCAATCGGTGACCAGCTCGCGACCATCCTTGAGGGTGGCCTTCAGGCTGCCGTCCTCGAGCTTGTCGATGCGCTGGATGTCGGCGTTGAACTGCAGGTCGAGGCCGCGCTTTTCCAGTTCTTCCTTCAGGTGCGTGCGCACCGAACCGTCGAAGCCACGCAGGAACAGGTCGCCACGGTACAGCAGCGTGGTAGCCGCCCCCAGGCCCTGGAAGATGCCGGCGAACTCGACGGCGATGTAGCCACCGCCCACCACCAGCACCCGGCGTGGCAGGTCCTTGAGGTAGAAGGCTTCGTTGGAGGTGATGGCCAGTTCCTTGCCCGGAATGTCCGGCACCTGTGGCCAGCCACCGGTGGCGATGAGGATGTGCTCGGCGGTGTAGCGCTGGCCATCCACTTCCACTTCGTTGGCACCGGTCAGGCGCGCATGCCCCTGCAGCAGGGTGACCCCGCTGTTGACCAACAGGTTGCGGTAGATGCCGTTGAGGCGCTCGATTTCCCGGTTCTTGTTGGCAATCAGGGTGCCCCAGTCGAAATGCCCTTCTTCCAGGGTCCAGCCGAAGCCTGCGGCCTGCTCCAGTTCGTCGGCGACGTGTGCGCCGTACACCAGCAGTTTTTTCGGCACGCAACCCACGTTGACGCAGGTACCGCCCAGGTAGCGGCTTTCGGCCACTGCCACCTTTGCGCCGAAGCCGGCGGCAAACCGCGCCGCGCGCACACCGCCGGACCCGGCACCAATCACGAACAGATCAAAATCGTAGGCCATGTATTCACTCTCCTAGGCAGGCGCCCAGCATAACGCACTGGGGCCGCTTTGCGCCCCTTCGCGGGCCCGCCCGCTCCCACAGTACCGGCACAACCTTGAAGGCCTGCACAGTACCTGTAGGAGCGGGCGAGCCCGCGAAGGCGCAAAGCGGCCCCAGTCTCAAGCAACTAGCGGCTTATCAGTAAGCCTTGCCAGTCTTGTAGTAGTTCTCGAAGCAGAAGTTGGTCGCGTCGATGTAGCCCTCGGCGCCGCCGCAGTCGAAACGCTTGCCTTTGAACTTGTAGGCGATCACGCAGCCGTTCTGCGCCTGTTGCATCAGGGCGTCGGTGATCTGGATCTCGCCACCTTTGCCCGGCTCGGTGTTGGCGATGATGTCGAAGATGTCCGGGGTCAGGATGTAGCGACCGATGATCGCCAGGTTCGACGGGGCATCTTCCGGCTTTGGCTTCTCGACCATGTTGGTGACGCGGAAAATGTCGTCACGGATCATGTCGCCGGCGATCACGCCGTACTTGTTGGTTTCCTGCGGATCGACTTCCTGGATGGCGACGATCGAGCAACGGAACTGGTTGTACAGCTTGACCATCTGGGTCAGTACGCCGTCACCTTCCGGGTTCACGCACAGGTCGTCCGCCAGCACCACGGCGAACGGCTCGTCGCCGATCAGCGGGCGGCCAGTCAGGATGGCGTGGCCCAGGCCTTTCATTTCGGTCTGGCGGGTGTAGGAGAACGAGCACTCGTCGAGCAGGCGACGGATACCAACCAGGTATTTTTCCTTGTCGGTGCCCTTGATCTGGTTTTCCAGCTCGTAGCTGATGTCGAAGTGGTCTTCCAAAGCACGCTTGCCGCGCCCGGTGACGATGGAGATCTCGTTCAGACCGGCATCCAGTGCCTCTTCAACGCCATACTGGATCAGTGGCTTGTTGACCACCGGCAGCATTTCCTTGGGCATGGCTTTGGTAGCGGGCAGGAAGCGGGTGCCGTAACCGGCTGCCGGGAACAAGCATTTTTTGATCATATACGTCCTTACAAAGGCTAGGCCTGTGGAATTCGGCGCAGTCTAATCAGGCGGCAGTCACCTTACAATGCCCTACCTGTGGCCGATCGATGGGAAGATAGAGATAACCCAGTGTAGATAGTTCCGAGGGATCGTAAATATTGCTGTCATCCATGACCGTTGGATGACAGGAAATCGGGGTTGCCTGTACTGGCCCTATCGCCGGCAAGCCAGCTCCCACAGGGGCTGCACAGTTTTCAAAAGCTACGCGGAGACCTGTGGGAGCTGGCTTGCCGGCGATAGGGCCCTGGCAGGCAATCAGCTACCCGTGCCCTGCCCGATCAACACCCCATCGACCTTCTGCCCATACAGGTTCACCCCGTCATTGGCGTGGAACTTCACCCGCGTCTTCTCGATGGAGCCTTCCACCAGCCGCGGATCCTGCGGCCGTTCATGGCGGTTGACCCAGGCCGCCACGTCCCAGGCCTGCTGGTCACTCAGGCTGCCCGGCTTGCCCAGCGGCATGTTGTACTTGATGAACGACGCTGCGGTGTTGATGCGGTGCATGCCGGCCCCCCAATTGTAGGAGTCCTTGCCCCACAGCGGCGGCATCACATACTCGCCCGCTACCTTCTGCCCCTCGCCGTTGTCGCCATGGCAGATCGCACACTGCTCGCGGTAAACCTGCTGGCCGCGCTTGAAGTCGTACCCGCCCTTGGGTTGCGGCACCTCCGGGTAGCCTCGCCCGGCAATCTCCACGCCAGTCGGCGCCTTGGTCGACAGCCAATACGAATACACCGACAGCGCCGTCATCTGCGGGCTGTCTGCCGCAGGCGGCTTGCCGTTCATGCTGAACTGGAAGCAGCCCTGGATACGCTCGGCGTAGGTGTTGACCTTGTCGTTTTTCTTGCGGTACGCGGGGTACATCGGGTACGCCCCCCACATCGGCGCGGAATGCGCCAGCCGCCCCTGGTCAAGGTGGCAGTTGCTGCAGTTCATGCCATTGCCCACGGCCTCAGGCATCAACCTGCGGGTGTCGACGAACAAGGCATGTCCCTCGCGCACCATCTTGCCAAAGGCATTGTCAGGTAACTCGCTTTCCGCTGGCGGCACGAACTGCGGCGCAGCCTGCACGCCAGGCACTTTCAACTGCGACTGGTCTTCCATGGCGATCTGGGCGGCCTGGGCGCTGCCCATGGCCAGCAGCAGCAGGGCTGGAATCATCGGTTTCATGGCTTGACCTCCTGGCTGGCGGGGCGGGCGAAGAACTCGGCAACGGCCTTGATCTCGTCATCGGTCATGGCCTTGGCCACACCGACCATCAGCTGGTTGGGGTCATTGCTGCGGGTGCCGTCACGCCAGGCGTTGAGCTGCGCCACCAGGTAACTGGCGGGCTGGCCGGCCAAGGGCGGAAAGTGTTCGCCAACCCCGCCACCGCCCGGGCCATGGCATTGCACGCAACCAGGAATCTGCCGGCTCCAGTCACCGTACAGGGCCATGCGGGTGGTGGGGTCATCGGCAATCTGCTGGCGACGCAGGTCGCCTGCAGGGTCTGCCGGCAGGCTGGCCAGATAGGTGCTGACAGCCTTGATCTCATCCTCGCTCAGGGCCTTGGCAAGCGGCTCCATCACCGGCTGCTTGCGGCTGCCGTTGCGCCAATCATGCAATTGCTTGCTGAGGTAAGCGGCCGGCAGCCCGGCCAGGCGTGGGAAGCCGGCAGCGGCAATGCCCTTGCCGTCCGGGCCATGGCAACCCAGGCAAGCCATGGCGGCGGGGTTGGCCCCGCCCTGGGTGAAGACTTTCTGGCCATCGGCGGCATGCGCCGCGGGCCAGGCCAGGATCAGCAGGCTGCCGATCACGACGCGACTCAACGGTGTCATCACGAATCTCCTTTTCTATTGTTATATGCTTAGGCCTAAAACATATAAGCAAAAGGAGCGTGATCAGTTGCCCTGGATCAACTACCGGAGATGCATTGGGTGGCTGCGGTGCGCACGTCGCCCAGGCGCAGCGGGAAGTTGTTCAGCCGCTCGTGCAGCTTGATGCTGCTGCCGCTGCCACGCTTGTCGATATCCACCAGCGCCGCCGGGCCCGCGCCCGAGCTGATTTTCTGCGGCACGATCAGCCGCAGGCCATCACCACGCTGCTCTTCCACCAGCGGGTCGCGGCTATCGGCCAGCTTCTGCTTGACGCAATCGGCATACGCGCGCGGGGACTTGCCGGAGATCACATCCAGCGTTTCACGCGACTGTTCCAGTTCCGTAACACTCACACAGCCACCCAGCGTCACCGCCAACGCCGCCACCATCCACTTCATTTGCAGCACCTCTGCCTTCAAGAATCCGCTTCGACCACAGCCAGGCTGTTTTGCTCCCTGCTTTGGCAGATTTATCTACGCCTGGCGGAACAGCGCGGCAGTGTAACCCGACATCGTGGTATCTTTCGCCTTTGCAGAACCAATCCTTGCGGAGCATCACATGAAATTCGTACACCAGCGCGAGCACCTGAACGAGGACGACATCGTCGTCATCGAGTGCTCCCAGCGCTGCAATATCCGCCTGATGAACGACGCCAACTTCCGCAGCTTCAAGAACGGCGGCCGTCACACCTACCACGGTGGCCATTTCGACAAGTTCCCGGCGAAGATCACTGTGCCCAGCACCGGTTTCTGGAACATCACCATCGATACCGTGACAACCCGCCCGATCTCGGTCACCCGCAAGCCAACCTTGACCCACAAGATCAAGATCGTCCGTCGTTCATCGTCGAAACTCAGATAAGGCCACCATGACCCAGACCACCAAGTACGTCATCAAGTACAAGCTCGACGGCCAGCGCCGCTGGGACTTCGCACTGATGCCCGACGCCTCCCTCGAACAAGCCCTGGAAGCCCTGCGCAAGATTCACGGCGAAGACGCCGAGAAGATCAGCGACATCCAGGTCAGCAAAGCCTTGTAAGCACCCGCCCCGCCGCTCGCCCGCGCAAGGAGAACCGCATGAGCCACTGGCCCGACCGCCGCATCCTCGATCTGCTGGGCATCGAGGTGCCCATTCTGCAGGCCCCCATGGCCGGTGCGACGGGCTCGGCCATGGCCATTGCCGTGGGCCTGGCGGGCGGTTTGGGCGCCCTGCCCTGCGCCATGCTCACGGGCGACCAGGTGCGCGCCGAAATCGCCGCCTTCCGCGCCGGCTGCCCGGGCCGCCCGTTGAACCTGAACTTCTTCTGCCACCAGCCGCCAGCGCCCGATGCCGAGCGCGATGCACGCTGGAAGCAGGCGCTCGAGCCCTATTACAGCGAAGTGGGCGCAGACTTCGCGGCGCCCACGCCGGTGTCCAACCGCGCGCCTTTCGACGAACAGAGCTGCCAGCTGGTCGAGCAACTGCGCCCGGAGGTGGTGAGTTTCCACTTCGGCCTGCCCCAGGCCGACCTGCTGCAACGGGTAAAGGCCAGCGGTGCCAAGGTGCTGTCCAGCGCCACCACCGTAGAGGAAGCCGTGTGGCTGGAACACCACGGCTGTGATGCGATCATTGCCATGGGCTATGAAGCGGGCGGCCATCGCGGCATGTTCCTCAGCGACGATATCACCAGCCAGATCGGCACCTTCGCCCTGGTGCCACAGGTAGCCGATGTGGTCAGCGTGCCGGTGATTGCCGCCGGCGGCATTGCTGACCACCGCGGCCTGTTGGCGGCACTGGCCTTGGGTGCTTCGGCAGTGCAGATCGGAACGGCGTACCTGTTCTGCCCCGAGGCCAAGGTCTCGCCGGCACATCGCCAGGCCCTGGACAGCGCACCCGCCAGCGACACGGCGCTGACCAACCTGTTCACCGGCCGACCGGCGCGCGGCATCAACAACCGCATCATGCGTGAGCTGGGGCCGATGAGCGACCTGGCGCCACGCTTCCCGCTGGCCGGCGGAGCGCTGATGCCTTTGCGGGCGATTACGGATCCGCAGGGCAATAGCGATTTCAGCAACCTGTGGTCGGGGCAGGCGCTGCGTCTGGGCAGGCATATGCCGGCGGGCGAGCTGACCCGGGAAATTGCCGAAAAGGCGCTCGCCGTGGTCGGCCGCCAGGCGTCTGCATAAGCAGGTCTGGCCTCTTCGCGGGTGAACCCGCTCCCACAATTCGAATATTGGGGGGCCCCTGTGGGAGCGGGTTTACCCGCGAAAGGGCCTGGCCTGCTTAAGCATTACCTTGCCCCTTCCCGGCCCATGGCCTATCGCTATATAGTTCAGGCTATAACGATAACCCCCAAGGAACTGTCTTCATGCGTATCCGCCCGTCCCACCTGGCTGCCGCCGCCCTGGCCAGCCTGCTCGCCTTCAACACTGCCTGGGCCGATGAAGTCCAGGTCGCGGTCGCAGCGAACTTCACAGCCCCCATCCAGGCCATTGCCAAGGACTTCGAAAAAGACACCGGCCACAAGCTGGTCGCCGCCTATGGCGCCACCGGCCAGTTCTACACGCAAATCAAGAACGGGGCGCCGTTCGAGGTATTCCTGGCTGCCGACGACAGCACCCCGGCCAAGCTCGAGCAGGAAAAGGCCATTGTCCCGGGCTCGCGCTTCACCTACGCCATCGGCACCCTGGCCCTGTGGTCGGCCACGCCCGGCTTTGTCGACGCCAACGGCGAAGTGCTGAAGAAGAACCAGTTCAAGCACCTGTCCATCGCCAACCCGAAAACCGCTCCCTACGGCCTGGCCGCCACCCAGGTGCTGGGCAAGCTGAAGCTGACCGAAGCCACCAAGCCCAAGCTGGTCGAAGGCCAGAACATCACCCAGGCGTTCCAGTTCGTCTCCACCGGCAACGCCGAGCTGGGCTTTGTCGCCCTGTCGCAAATCTACAAGGACGGCAAGGTCGAAAGCGGTTCGGCCTGGATCGTTCCCTCGCCCCTGCACGAGCCCATCCGCCAGGACGCGGTAATCCTCGAAAAAGGCAAGGACAACCCCGCCGCCAAGGCCCTGGTCGACTACCTGAAAGGTCCGAAAGCCGCGGCAGTGATCAAATCCTACGGTTATGAAATCTGATGCCACTGGACGCCAGTGACCTGGGTGCCATCTGGCTGACCGTGAAACTGGCCAGCCTGACCACCCTGATCCTGCTGATCGTCGGCACGCCCATCGCCTGGTGGCTGGCGCGCACGCGCTCGTGGCTGCGTGGGCCGGTGGGCGCGGTAGTGGCCTTGCCGCTGGTGCTGCCACCCACGGTGATCGGCTTCTACCTGCTGATCGCCCTCGGCCCGCATGGCTGGCTGGGCCAGGCGACCCAGGCGCTCGGCCTGGGCAGCGTGGTGTTCAGCTTCACCGGCCTGGTGATCGGCTCGGTGATCTACTCCATGCCGTTCGTGGTCCAGCCGCTGCAGAATGCCTTCGGCGCCATTGGCCAGCGCCCGCTGGAAGTGGCCGCCACACTGCGCGCCAGCCCCTGGGACACCTTCGTCCACGTGGTGCTGCCGTTGGCCCGCCCGGGCTTCATAACCGCCAGCATCCTCGGTTTCGCCCACACGGTGGGCGAGTTCGGCGTGGTGTTGATGATTGGCGGCAATATCCCCGACAAGACACGCGTGGTCTCGGTGCAGATCTTCGACCATGTCGAGGCCATGGCCTATTCGCAAGCACACTGGCTGGCAGGTGCCATGCTGGTGTTCTCGTTCCTGGTGCTGCTCCTGCTGTACGCTGGGCGCCGCGGCAAGGCTGGCTGGAGCTGATATGAGCGCATCGATTGTGGCGCGCCTGAAACTGGCGCGCGACGACTTCACCCTGGACGTCGACCTGCACCTGCCCGGCCGAGGCATCAGCGCGCTGTTCGGCCACTCCGGTTCTGGCAAGACCAGCTGCCTGCGTTGCCTGGCCGGGCTGGAACGGGCCGCCAGCGCCTACATCGAGGTCAACGGCGAAGTCTGGGAAGACAGCGCCCGTGGCTACTTCCAGGCACCACACCTGCGCCCGGTGGGCTACGTGTTCCAGGAGGCCAGCCTGTTCCCGCACCTGTCGGTACGCGGCAACCTGGAGTTCGGCTGGCGCCGGGTGGCCGCTGCCGAGCGCAAGGTCAGCCTCGACCAGGCCTGCCAGCTGCTGGGTATCGGCCACTTGCTGGCACGCCGGCCGGCGACCTTGTCCGGTGGCGAGGCACAGCGGGTGGGCATTGCCCGCGCCCTGCTCAGCAGCCCGCGCCTGCTGTTGATGGACGAGCCGCTGGCTGCCCTCGACGGGCCGCGCAAGCGCGAAATCCTGCCCTACCTGGAACGCCTGCACGACGAACTGGACATCCCGCTGGTGTATGTCAGCCATGCCCAGGAGGAAGTGGCGCGGCTGGCCGACCACCTGGTGTTGCTGGAGCAAGGCCATGCAGTGGCCAGCGGCCCGATCGGCGAAACCCTGGCCCGTCTCGACCTGTCGCTGGCCGAGGGCGAGGATGCCGGCGTGGTGTTCGAGGGCCTGGTGGTGGGGCACGACCCGCACTACGACCTGCTCGAACTGCGCCTGCCCGGCAACGATGGGCCACTGTTGCGCATCGCCCACCCGGCCCAGGCGATGGGCAGCACCTTGCGGGTCAAGGTGCAGGCTCGTGACGTCAGCCTGGCCCTGGCAGCCGACAGTACTTCCAGCATCCTCAACCGATTGCCGGTGCGCGTGCGCGAAAGCCGCCCGGCCGCCAACCCGGCCCATGTGCTGGTCAGCCTGGATGCCGGCGGCAACGCCTTGCTCGCGCGCATCACCCGCTTCTCGGCAGATCAGCTCGGCCTGCACCCGGGCCAGGTGCTATTTGCCCAGATCAAGTCGGTGGCGTTGCTGGGCTGAGCATCGGCCCCGTGGCTGGTGTCCATTGATCAGTGACCTGATCGAGGCCTGCCAGCCATGCTTGACTGCCCCCTTCCGCGCTCCCTGCACTACGTCGACGACAGCCAGCCGGGCCTGACCCGGCGGCGCTGGCGGGGCCGCTTCATCTACCTGGATGCCGACGGCCAGCGGGTGCGCGACAGCGATACCCTCGCCCGCATCGCTGCACTGGTAATCCCCCCGGCCTATACCGAGGTGTGGATCTGCGCCGACCCGCAGGGCCACCTGCAGGCGACAGGTCGCGATGCCCGTGGCCGCAAGCAATATCGCTACCATGCGCAGTGGCGCGAAGTACGCGATCAGCACAAGTACGCGCGCATGCTGGCGTTTGCCCAGGCCCTGCCGAAACTGCGTGCACAACTGCACGCCCACCTTGCCCGGCCAGGCCTGGACCGGGAAAAGGTAATGGCGCTGGTGGTCAGCCTGCTGGACCACACCCTGATCCGCATCGGCAACCAGCGCTACCTGCGTGAAAACCAGTCCTATGGCCTGACCACCCTGCGCAACCGCCATGTCGAGGTGAAGGGCAGCAGCATCCGCTTCCAGTTCCGCGGCAAGCGTGGCGTCGAGCATAACGTCAGCCTCAACGATCGGCGCCTGGCCAACCTGCTCAAGCGCTGCATGGAGCTGCCCGGGCAAGCGCTGTTCCAGTACCTGGACGACGACGGCCAGCGCCACAGTGTCGGCTCCAGCGAGGTCAACCAGTTTCTGCAGCAGCTGACCGGCGCCGACTTCACCGCCAAGGACTACCGCACCTGGGCCGGCAGCAGCCTGGCCCTGGACCTGCTCAGGCCCTTGGCCTGGGAACCCGAGAGCGAAGCCAAGCGCCAGGTCGCCGCCATCGTCCGCCAGGTAGCATCACGCCTGGGCAACACGCCGGCGGTGTGCAGGCGCTGCTACATCCACCCGGCTGTACTTGAACACTATGCCCTGGGGCGCCTGGCCAACTTGCCGAAGAACCGTGTACGCAAAGGCCTGGACCGTGAAGAAGTAGCCTTGCTGTTATTTCTTCAGGCACTCGAGGAACAGGATGACCATTAACCCGGTCTATTCAGACCATGATGCGAAGAAATTTCCCATTGGCCGCCAAGCCCCCTATTCTTGCCACCGAGCACCTTGGCCGACAAACCGCTGGCGGTTTGCTTCGGCACCTGCAACTGAAGACACGCAACAGAATTTGTCTGTCGGGGAATTACTATCCGCCGAAAGCGTCTTTAATGAGAAGGAAGAGGGACAAGCTCCCGCCGCCGTGGCAACTAGCCCGACGGACTTTTACATCACCAAGGAGAACTACATGCTGATACTCACCCGCAAGGTTGGCGAAAGCATCGTCATCAACGATGACATCAAAGTCACCATTCTGGGCGTCAAAGGGATGCAGGTGAGGATCGGTATCGATGCACCGAAAGACGTCCAGGTCCATCGCGAAGAGATCTTCAAGCGTATCCAGGCTGGCAGCCCAGCCCCGGAAAAGCACGACGACTCGCACTGAGCGACCTGCCTCAAGCCGCACGGACGCGCTTGATCGCCCCGCGCCTCAGGTGCCCAGCAGTTCGTGCACCTTGGCGATCATACAGTCCATGTCGAACGGTTTGTCGAACACCGCGGCGAACAGTTCCGGGCATCCTTGGTTGGCCTGCGCGCCACTCATGAGGATGACCGGCAACTCGCTCAAGGCCGGGTCTTCACGCATCGAGCGCACCAGCTCTTCACCGTTGAGCAGTGGCATCATGTAGTCGGTGATGACCAGCTGAACGCGCTTTTCCTTCAGTGCCTCCAGCGCCTTGCAGCCGTTGCTCGCCTTTTCCACCAGAAAACCTTCGTCCTCCAGGGCAAAACCGAGGATGTCGGCAATCAGGTACTCGTCATCGACGATCAGGATGGTGTTCATCGCCCGCCCCGTCACCCGCTCCCCTGCGGCACCGGCGTTCCCGAGAGCACACCGCAGGCGCCGTCGAACGCCTTGCGCAGGGTAATGCCTTGCGGCCCGATCAGCAGCTCGTGCAAGGCAGGGTCATGGTGGCTGTCACGCACCTTGAGGATCGACAGCATGCGCCGCAGCTGCGAATCCAGCTCGACGAAGCGCATCAGCATCAGGTTGTCGACGATACTCGACAGGTCTGGGGCCGGGGCGCTGATTTCCGCGCCGAAGATGTCGCGCATTTCCCAGGTCAGCATCACGCTGACATCGCGCGCGCGCAGCTCGCCGGCCAGGGCGCGGAAAAACGCATTGAGCCGCGCCGGGTCGATGGCCAGGCGGCTGAACGCCCCCAGGCTGTCGATCAGCACGCGCCTGCTGCCTTGCGCTTCGACCCGCTCGAGCAGGCGCGCGCCGACCTGGTCCAGCAGGCCCTCGGTGGTCGGCTGCCAGCACAGCTGCAGGCTGCCGCCCTGCTCCATGGCTGCGAAATCGTAACCCAGCGACGCGGCCTTGATACGCAGGCGCTCCGGCGTTTCGTAGAAGCCGAAATGCAGCCCCGGCGCCTGCGGGCTGCTGGCACCGAGAAAAGCCAGGCCCAATGACGTCTTGCCAATACCCGAGGGCCCGATCAGCAGGCTGACCGAGCCCGTGGCCAGGCCGCCACCGAGCATTTCATCCAGGGTCGCCACCCCGCTGCTGACGCGCTCCAAGGTGGCGCTGCCCGCCTGGCTGGGGTGGCTGAACAGCGACTCCAGGCGCGGGTAGACATGCATGCCGGCTCCATCGATGAGGCATTCATGGCGCCCCGACAACGCCGCACTGCCCCGTGTCTTGCGCAGCTGGATATGGCGCACGGCGCGGCTGCCGAACAGTTGCTCGCCCAGTTCGATCACGCCGTCGACCATGGTGTGCTCCGGGCTGCCTTCTTCCAGCCGGGCGCTGGTCAGCAGCAGCACGGTGCAACCGGCAAAGGCCGCATGGCCCTGTAGTTCGGAGACGAATTTCTTGGTGTCCAACGCGGTTTCCGCACGCACCCGGGCATTGAGCACGCCATCGACGATCAGCAGGCTGGCCTGCTGGCGAGCGATTTCCTGGCGCAGCAGCCGTACCACGGCGTCCAGGCCTTCCTGCTCCAGGGTGTCGAAAGCACTGACGAACTGGATCGGGTCGCCGACCAGCGCCGGGTCGAAGAACTCCAAGGTCGCCAGGTACTGGAACAGTCGCTCGTGCGACTCGCTCAGCAAGGTGGCCACCAGCACCCTGCCACCGCCGCGCACATGCCCGCAGGCCAGCTGGTTGGCGAGGATGGTCTTGCCCGCGCCCGGCGGGCCCTGAATGATGTAGGACGCGCCAGCCACCAGGCCACCCTGGAGCAACGCATCGAGCCCATCGATCCCCGTCACCAGCCGCCTGAGTGCCTGTGCCATGGTGTTCTACCTGTCGAGTTGGCTGTCCGTCTGCTGATAGATTGGCAAGTAAAGCTGCATGCAAGTTCCCCGGCCGGGCTCACTGTCCACGCAAATGGCACCACCGCTCTGCCTGGCAAAACCATACACCTGGCTAAGGCCCAGGCCAGTCCCCTTGCCAAAGGGCTTGGTAGTGAAAAACGGTTCGAAAATCCGCGGCAGTACCGCTGGCGCGATGCCCTCGCCGCTGTCTTCCACCTCGAAACGCACAAACCCGCCATGCAGGCCTTCCACCTCGCCGGCCAGTTCGACCACATCGACGGTCAAGCCGATCCGGCCCTGCCCCGTGATGGCATCGCGGGCATTGAACAACAGATTGAGCAGCACCATCTGCAATTGCCCGGCATCCACCTCGATCAGGGGCAGGTCTGGCTGCAGCACAACCTCCAGGTCAATCGAACCGGGCAGCGCATGCTCCAGTAGACCACGGGTGGCGGCAATAAGGTTCGCCGGGGCGACGCAAGACACATCAAGCTTGCGGTGGCGGGCAAAGCTGAGCAGCTGCTGGGTCAGTTCGGTGCCCCGCTGCCCGGCATCCAGAATATGCTGCAGCATGCGCTGGGCGCGTGCCGGGTCCTTTGTGGCCAGCGCCAGGCGCGCCGAGCTGATGATGATGGTCAGCATGTTGTTGAAGTCATGCGCCAGGCCACCGGTCAACTGGCCGAGGGCCTCCAGCTTCTGTGCCTGGAACAGCTGGGCGCGTACCGCGTCCAGTTGCAGCGCCGACTCGCGGCGGTCGGTGATGTCCCGGGTCACCTTGGCCAGGCCGACGACCTGGCCCTGGTCATCGCGAATCACATCCAGCGCGGCCAGCGCCCAGAACTGCGTGCCATCCTTGCGTACGCGCCAGCCTTCATCCTGCGCCACGCCCTGCTCCAGCGCCTGGCGCAGCAAGCGCTCCGGGCGGCCTTCGGTGCAATCCTGCGGGGTGAAGAACAACGAGAAATGCTGGCCGATCACTTCATCGGCACGGTACCCCTTGATGCGTTGCGCGCCTGCGTTCCACGACACCACATGGCCGGATGGGTCGAGCATGTAGATGGCGTAATCCACCACCGACTGAACCAGCTGTTCATAGCGGTGGGCAGGCATGACAGGGTGGTCGAGGCAGTCAGCTGAAACCATGCGAGCTCCACCGGTACGGCAGGAGGGAAGATAGGGCGAGGTTCAACGCTCGGGCTCAACCAGTACCGGGCTGATGCGCCGCGGCATCGCCACTTTCAGCAGCCACAAACCGACCAGCAGGATAAGCCCGCCACCGGCCAGGGCCATCAGGCGCTGCGGTTGAGGGTGTTCGGCATCGAACCCCAGCATCAGCAGGTAACCGCCCAGGCTGATCAGGCTGAGGTAGAGAAACGCCCCCAACACGACTACCAGCGCGAACAACAGTCGCCAGAACAGCCGTGGGCGCACGATACGCTCGGAAGCACTGGACTGATTCATCACCGCACACTCTTGGATCCAATAAAGGGGCAACAGTGGCGTAATGACAGCAAGGTGTCAATTGCCCATTCGATCGACCCTTCACTCTGTTGATCATAGGTGCTGTGGTTGACTCAACTATAACAATGGGTTATAAAGCGCGCTTGATTGCGAAGCCCTTCTGCTTAGAAGCGAGCTGGTCGTCACGACCCCTTCAAGCGTGCGAGTGTGGTGGAATTGGTATACACAGCAGACTTAAAATCTGTCGGCGTGAGCCTTGCGGGTTCGAGTCCCGCCACTCGCACCAAATTCTTTGCGAAGGCGCCCTTGCGGCGCCTTTTTGCTGCCCGCCAGCAATCCTTTGCGCAGCTGCTAGAGTGGAGCTTGTACCCGCCCACTGGAACGCCGCCATGCGCTACTCCCTGTTCGATGGTCAACGCGACATCATTATCCTGATTGCCCGTGTGCTGCTGATGATCCTGTTCGTCTTGTCTGGCTGGGGCAAGCTGACCGGGTTCGAAGGCACGGTCGGCTACATGACCTCACTGGGCGCCCCTGCCCCCATGCTGGCAGCGGCAGTTGCCGTGCTCATGGAGTTCGTCGTCGGCATCCTGCTGATCCTCGGTTTCTACACCCGGCCGCTGGCCTTCCTGCTGGCGCTGTTCGTGCTGGGCACGGCGCTGCTGGGTCACCCGTTCTGGAGCATGGTCGACCCTGAGCGCAGCGCCAACATGACCCAGTTCCTGAAGAACCTCAGCATCATGGGCGGCCTGCTGATGCTGGCAGTGAGCGGCCCGGGGCGTTTCTCGGTAGACGGGCGCTGAGTCAGTCGTCTTCGCAGTCGTCGAACCAGGCTGGGTGATCGCGCTCCTCGTCATCGAGGTCATCCAGCGTTTCCTCGTCTTCCTCAACCTCGTCCTCGGCGCCCTGGGCATCCGCTTCAGGCTCGATATCGTCGTAGAGGAATTCGTGGTCAAGCAGGTGATCGTGCTCGGGTTCGTGCAGGTCGTCTTCGTCGTGCATGCTGGCTCCTGGGCTGGTGGCAGGCCTGTATAGGCTGATCGGCTGCACAGGTCAATGCGTTACCGCTTAATGCTCGGTTAACCGGCCGGGTCCACTCTGCAGGCTCTCCCTTCAAACGTTGCTTGCCCGCCTCCCATGGCGGGCTTTTTTATCCCCTGGGTTTTCCCTTCGTCCAGCCTTGGCAAATCACAGTGAACTGCGCCCATGCTGGCCAGGCTCGCAAATGATGCAGGACCTGTCGTTTTTCAAGGAGAAAGCCCATGGCTGTGTATATCGACAACCTCATCATCACCACTCCCGTGCCGAAGTCCGCGACCAACCCGGTGGCGCTGGAGTTGACCGGCGCCCAGGCGCTGGCGACCCTGCCCGAAGTCATCGCCCGCCTGAGCGACGGCTCGATCCGCATGACCGCCCCCACCAAAGGCGCCTCCAGCAAAAGCACCCACCGCACCCGCTGCGAGTGGAAGGAGCCCGCGTACTGGGCGCTGAACAGCGGCGCCCGACACCGCAATCACCAGACCATGACACTGCAGAAAGTGAACTTTGCGCAAAAAGTGGTGATTGCCCAGATGCACGTCAAAGACGACGACAACCCACCCATCAAGGTGTTCTGGAACAAGGGCAAGATCACCGTGGGCTTCCGGACCGACTTCAACCAGACGGCCACGAGCAGCAGCACGGTGCTGGCCGACGTACCGCTCGGCGCCCGTTTCGATGTGAACATCGACGTGACGAACAACGGCGCCTGCACGGTCAGTGCAAGCTGCAACGGCCGTATTGGCAGCACATCGCCCCTGCAACTGGGTGCGACCTGGGCGACGCGCACGCTCAAATTCCATGGCGGGGTATACAACCAGGTGGACTACACCGACGACACGCCTGCCGAGGATGGCTCGGTGTGCGTCATCAGCCAACTGGAACTGAGCCATGCATGACATGCTCATGACCTGACCTTCACGAAATACTGACATCCGGGTGGGCACACTGGCCCTGCTCCGTATGTTCTTGCAGCCCGCCGCATTATTGCCGCGGGCTTTTCTTTTTGTGCCGAGCCTTACGCAGAACCCTGCAGGAGCGGCCTTGTGTCGCGATGGGCTGCAAAGCAGCCCTAACAACTTATGCGCCACCACTTAAATCCCGGGGCCGCTCTGCGACCCTTTCGCGACACAAGGCCGCTCCTGCAAGTGCCCGCGCAGGGCAGGTACCTGCTGCGTACAAGCCTCCCACCCCAGACCATGACCTGAAGCAGTTTTGCCCCACCCAGCAAGGGCTATGCTAACCCCGGCGATAACCCAAGCTCATTCGGATAGACACGGAGGCTCCTATGAAAGCTGCTGTTGTTGCACCAGGCCGTCGCGTGGATGTGGTGGAGAAAACCCTGCGCCCCCTCGAGCACGGTGAAGCGCTGCTGAAGATGCAATGCTGCGGTGTGTGCCACACCGACCTGCATGTGAAAAATGGCGACTTCGGTGACAAGACCGGTGTGGTGCTAGGCCACGAAGGCATCGGCGTGGTCCAGGCAGTAGGGCCAGGCGTCACCTCGCTCAAACCGGGCGACCGCGCCAGCGTGGCCTGGTTCTACCAGGGCTGCGGGCATTGCGAGTATTGCAACAGCGGCAACGAAACCCTGTGCCGCGAAGTGAAGAACTCCGGCTACACCGTGGACGGCGGCATGGCCGAAGCCTGCATCGTCAAGGCCGACTACTCGGTAAAAGTGCCCGACGGGCTCGACTCCGCTGCCGCCAGCAGCATTACCTGCGCCGGCGTGACCACCTACAAGGCGGTGAAGATCTCCAACATCCGCCCTGGCCAATGGATCGCCATCTACGGCCTCGGCGGCTTGGGCAACCTTGCCCTGCAATATGCCAAGAACGTCTTCAACGCCAAAGTGATCGCCATCGACGTCAACGAAGAGCAACTGCGCTTCGCCAGCGAGATGGGCGCCGACCTGGTCATCAACTCACGCACCGAGGATGCCGCCAAGGTCATCCAGGCCAAGACCGGTGGCGCCCATGCCGCCGTGGTTACCGCCGTTGCCAAGGCTGCCTTCAACTCGGCCGTTGATGCCCTGCGCGCGGGTGGCCGCCTGGTTGCGGTCGGCCTGCCTTCGGAAGCAATGAACCTGAATATCCCTCGATTGGTGCTGGACGGTATCGAAGTGATCGGCTCGCTGGTCGGTACCCGCCAGGACCTGCAGGAAGCTTTCCAGTTTGCGGCGGAAGGGAAAGTGGTGCCGAAGGTGACCCTGCGGCCGATCGAGGATATCAACCAGATCTTCGAAGAAATGCTGGAGGGCAAGATCAAAGGGCGGATGGTGATTCAGTTCGAGGGGTGATGGCCCATGTGCGCTGGCTGTTGGTGCAGCGCACGCTACCCTGCTGCATTCGAGCGCGGGCGGTCAGAGATGGCTTCCGCCCCTTGTAAAGTGAACCAATGGGTGCGCCTAGTAAGCGCTATGCTTCATATACGTTTTTGTCCAAGTCGTGGTTTGTAGTTGCTTCGCAAGCAGAAAACTGGCTAGCACATCGGGGTGAACGTATGGGCATCCGCAGCTTGGCGAAAAACCTGCCACCCGATCCGGACAATGACGGCTGGGTGCTTGGATGGGGCGTACTGAGAGACCGGCATCCCTGGCATTTCGTCGATGTTTATGCCGACCAGAAGACTGCCAGGGCCGAGGCGGAGCGCCGCGGGGTTGGCTATGTTGTGGAGTTCGGCTCGCACCGCCTGGGATCGGATGAGTTCGTTTGCGGGATATCCCCGCCTGAAGGCTAGCGTTTGAATGGACGGAGCGGCGGGCGATGGATCCTGCGGCCGTAGGCGACAGACAGCTATCGACCCACGGCGGACACTGATCCAAAGCTCTGTAGTCAGTACCGGCCTCATCGCCGGCAAGCCGGCTCCCACAGGAGTATCACCAGCCTTCAGACATGCGCTGTACTTGTGGGAGCCGCGCTTGCCGGCGATGGGCCGCGAAGCGGCCCCGGTTACAGATGTCCGCTTTGGGTCGAAAGCAGCCTTTCAGCAAAGGCATGAAACCAACAACTTTGATAGTTCTGACTAGTCGACGAGGCCTACATGCCCTGGTCGGCGTTACCCCTTGGTCAGATCAACCAATGGCGTCTGTCGCACCTCGGTTTCGCGCCCACCCTGTATCTCGCCAACCTGCTTCAAGGCCTTGTCCACTGCCACCTTGTCCGCCAACAAGCTGTAGCTGATGTGGAACTGCCTGTTTTCCTTCGGTCCGATTGTCGGCACCAGGTTCAGTGGCCGCTGGTAACGGCGGTTGTAGGAAAAACTCGTCCCCGGCTCGAGCCCGGTCACATAACCCTGGCCTTGGGTATCGGTATTTTTCCACAGTGAAAATACAGGCAATGTCCGAGTATTGAAGCCGACCGAAACGCCCAGACTGCCAGCCTTGTCATGCAACACGGCCAACGTATTGCCCTGATCATCGGCATACGGCACCACGTTATAAACCGTTTCGTCATAGTCCTTGGTGGGCGCTCGGTAGGTTTGCCAATCGGCCAGATCCTCCCTTGCCTTGTCGTTGAACGGCGACACCTGTTTCACTGGCGCGGCGAACCGAGCACCCTGCTCCAGAAACGGGGTGCTGAAGTTACTGTGATACAGCGCCTGGTATTCCTTCGGATAATCGCCGTTGTTGGTCAGAGTGTCGTTGAGGACGAACATCACGCTGCCCGGTTCGGTGACCAATTCGGTCACGACGGAGAAGTCGACCTTCTTGAACGCCTGCTCTTTCAGTTCGCCACGCAGGCTGATCGCGTATGGTGGTTTCTCATCGATGTGCAGGGTGACTTTGTTCGCAGGTATGTTGGCGGCCCTACCGTGCAGGGTCAGCAGCTCGCCATTGTCGACGCCGGGGTGGCCGACCCATTCGTAACCGCAGCGGGCGACCAGTTCGTTGAAGCCCTCCAGCCAGCCCAGGCCATTGCGCCCATTGAGCTCGATGAAGGACGGGTTGACCACTTCCTTGACCGGCGAATCCCAGCCCATGCGCACATTGCCGACCGACGCCTGCAAGACGTTCATTCCGCGGGTCGGCACTACCGAAAGTTTCATCGTACCGTTATCGATGTCGACGATGCTGACACCCTCTTGCCTGCCTCCGTGCAAGGTACGCAAGGTAACGCTGAAGGGCTTGTCGGTTTTTATGCCAAGTTGCTGGCTGGTGATCTGCCAGTTCTGGGCGGCTTTATCGGTGTCGAGCAGAACGTAATCCCAGGCCATGGTGTGGGAGGCTGCGGACAGGGCGCCGAGAGCAACGAAGAATTTGAGGAGGGGCATGACAGGTTGCCTTTCTTGGAGTTGTTCCCCTTTATAGACACGAAGAAACGTTTCAGCAAGCTAGCCAAGCGATGCTTTCGATTGGCACAGGTTTCTTTAGCTAGTTGCAGGGAGTAGCCTCGGCACAGTGAATCTTTCGAGCCCGATCAGGTTATCAACCTTGTGAAAGCATCAGAGAGACAGAACAATTGCCGAACTCGATAGAATCTTGATTGCCATGCCAGACGGTTTCCCTGATTTGCCCTCGCTGAACGCGTTACGTGTTTTTGAAGTGGTGGCTCGCCGCTTGAACTTCCGTGTGGCTGCCGAGGAACTGGGCGTGACCCAGGCGGCAGTTGCCCAGCAGATACGCGGGTTGGAGGCGAGCCTGGATCTGCGTTTGTTTGAACGCCTGCCCCGTGGCTTGGCGTTGACTGATGCGGGCCTGGGCTACAGCGGAAGCATTCGCAGTGCACTGGCCATGATCGACGAGGCAACACGCCTGCTTCGGCCACAGACTTCTCACCTGACAGTCAGCGTTACACCTACCTTCGCCTCGAAATGGCTGATTCCCAGGCTCGGCAATTTTGCGCAGAGCCACCCAGACATCGATTTGCGTGTGCTGGCAACCGACCGGCTGTCGCACTTCAGCACCGATGGTGTGGATATCGCTGTCCGCTATGGCAAGCCCGAGTTCGGAGCAGGTTTGAATAGCGAGCTGCTGATGGAGCAGCGAATCATTGCGGTGGCCAGCCCAAGGCTGTTCGAAGGCAGCGAAATACCTGCCAGCTTTGCGCAGTTGCAGGACTTCGTCATGTTGCACGATGCCCATAATTTCTGGCCTCAGTTCCTTGCAGAGCTGTTCCCGCATCACCTGCAACCCACAGCCAGAAATCTGCGCTTCAATCAGACCTCATTGGCCATTGAAGCGGCAATCAGCGGCCAGGGCATTGCCTTGGCCAGCCCTGCGTTCGTCGGTGATGACATTGCCGCAGGCCGGCTGATGCAGGTTTTTACCCAGCAACTCAGGGTCGACAAGTCGTTTTATCTGGTCTGGCCACGCAAGATGAAACAGCCGGACTCATTGAGCGTCGTCCAACACTGGCTCAAGCAACAAGCTGTCGATAGTTAATCTATCGCAATAGTGAAGTTTACCTGTCTCCCTCGCCAATAGGACTGCTGCTAAGGTGAATGCACCTGAAAAATCAGCATTGAGGGATTGGAGGCAGCATGTCAGTAGAAAAAGTTGCGATTATCACGGCGGGTGGCAGCGGCATGGGCGCAGCGGCAGCACGACGCCTGGCCGCCGACGGCTTCAAGGTTGGGATTCTCTCCTCTTCGGGCAAGGGCGAGGCGTTGGCTGCCGAACTCGGCGGTATTGGTGTAACCGGTAGCAATCAGTCGGTTGAAGACCTGCAACGCCTGGTCGACGCTGTCGTGGAAAAGTGGGGCCGTATCGATGTACTGGTCAATAGCGCCGGCCATGGTCCGCGCGCGCCAATCCTGGAAATCAGCGACGAGGATTGGCACAAGGGCATGGATACTTACCTGCTCAATGTCATTCGCCCGACTCGCCTGGTGACGCCTTACATGCAGCGTCAGAAGAGCGGAGTGATCATCAACATCTCCACTGCCTGGGCGTTCGAACCCAGCGAGCTGTTCCCGACTTCTGCTGTATTCCGCTCGGGCCTTGCCGCGTTCACCAAGATCTTCGCCGACAATTTCGCCGGCGATAACGTGCGCATCAACAACGTCCTCCCTGGCTGGATCGACAGCTTGCCGAGCACCGAGCAACGCCGCGACAGCGTGCCGCTCAAGCGCTACGGCACCAGCGAAGAAATCGCTGCGACCATTGCGTTCCTTGCTAGCGAAGGCGCGGCCTACATCACCGGGCAGAACATCAGGATCGATGGCGGCGTAACACGCAGCATTTGATCGTCCGTGGCCGCAGCAATGCTGCGGCCCTCGTTTCATGGAACATGGTTTTTTTCATGCTGGACGATCTGTTTCAGACCATATGGGCGCAACTGGCGATCCCGGTCGGCCCCGTGCGCAACCCTTATCGGCTCATGCAACTGTCCACCCTGGACGAGCAAGGATGGCCCGTCTCCAGAACAGTTGTACTGCGGGATGCCGATGCCCGTGCAGGCGCGCTGTACTTTTACGCGGACAGGCGCTCGGCAAAATGCACGCAGATAGCCGATGACCCACGCGTTGCACTAACGGCACTGAGCCCCTGCGGCCTGACCCAGGTGCGCATGGAGGGGCTTGCCACCCTGATCGAGGATATCGGGCATCGCCGACGCTGCTGGTCGGCGGCGCGTGACAAGACACAGGCATTGTTCCGTCATGGCGCTGTGCCGGGACAGGTGATTGAAAGCCCTGAAGTCGCCTACGAATGCATCCAGGGCGGTTTCGAGCACTTCGCAATCATATGCATCGAGCCACGAGCACTGGAGTGGTTGGATCTCACACGACCCGTCCAGCAACGGGCTCGCTTCCTACGCCATGAAGGATTGTGGCAATCCTCCTGGCTGGCTCCCTGAGGCAGGCTTCTCGTACAGAACATGCAAACGGGAGTAATTGATGAAAGGTTACTGGATCATTCTGGGGACTGCTGTTACCGACACAGAGGCGCAGCAGGAATATGGCCGGTTGTGGGCGCCAATCGCCGAGCAGTATGGCGCCAGGCTCAAGGTTCTCGATTCGACAGCGCTGGTCGAGTCGCATACCAGCACACGGGCGCTGGCGGTCGAGTTCGACAGTTACGCCCAGGCCAAGGCGTGCTATGCCGATCCCGCCTATTCGGAAGCAAAGACGATGGCGTTACGCGCCTATCGTCGTGAGTTACTCATTGTTGAGGGGGATTTAGGCTGATCAAGGGTCGAACGCTGATACGGCCGCCATGGGGCGATAGCGACCCGCATCGTTCCCCTTTCCCAGCGCTAATGGAGGAGGCTCCAGCAGAACTGAAGGCTCATAACGCCCCCCAGACTTTCATTTGCGGGGTTTGGAATGGTGGAGGCCGCCAGGGACACTTGTGACATGCAATTTCTTCGGGTATCCCCGGATTGTCCCAAATGACGGGGGGCAGCAAAATCCGCAGGCATGAAAAAAGCCCCGCAACCTCAATGGCTGCGGGGCTTTCGAATGATGGAGGCCGAGGTCGGAATCGAACCGGCGTAGACGGATTTGCAATCCGGAGCATAACCACTTTGCTACTCGGCCTCAAAGGTCGGATCTAGCAGCTTGCGCTTCGCTATCTCCTTGAAACGCTGAACCTTTTTCAAAGTTTGCTGCGTTTCGATGGGCGCCATTATGTCTTCATTCCTTTAACCTTGCAACCCCCTGAACGAAAAAAAATTTCAACGGGTTCAAGGTGTTAGCGCAGGCGACCGAGTTTACTCCACAAGCCCACCACTGTGTTCTCCACGGTGCCACTGGCAGCCATGCCGATTCGCTCCTGCAGGCTCTTGCGTTCGGCGTAGTGCAGGTGGAACAGGTTGGCGTTGCGCGCGCGTTCGCTGAGGTACTCGTCGCTGGTCTGCAACTCGTCCACCAGCTTGCGGTTGAGTGCCGCGACGCCCAGCCAGACTTCGCCGGTGGCCACTTCGTCGATGTGCAGCTGCGGGCGATAGCGGGCAACGAAGTCCTTGAACAGCTGGTGGGTGATGTCCAGGTCTTCCTGGAACTTCTCCCGGCCCTTCTCGGTGTTCTCGCCGAACACGGTCAGGGTGCGCTTGTATTCACCGGCGGTCAGCACTTCGAAATCGATGTCGTGCTTCTTCAGCAGGCGGTTGACGTTGGGCAGCTGCGCCACCACGCCGATGGAACCCAGTACGGCGAACGGTGCGCTGACGATCTTCTCGCCGATGCAGGCCATCATGTAGCCGCCGCTGGCGGCCACCTTGTCGATGCACACGGTCAACGGGATGCCGGCCTGGCGAATGCGCGCCAGCTGCGATGCAGCCAGGCCGTAGCTGTGCACCAGGCCGCCACCGCTTTCCAGGCGCAGCACCACTTCGTCACGCGGGGTGGCGAGGGTCAGCAGCGCGGTGATTTCGTTGCGCAGGCTTTCGGTGGCAGAAGCTTTGATGTCGCCATCGAAGTCCAGCACGAAGACCCGGCCCTTTTCCTCGGCCTTGCCCTTCTTCTGCCGCTTTTCCGCCTTGGCCTGCTGCTTGCGCAAGGCCTTGAGCTGGGCCTTGTCGAGCAGGCCGGATTCCAGGCGCTCGCGCAGGTCCTTGTAGAACTCGTTCAGGCGAGTGACCTGCAATTGCCCACCCGATTTGCGCCGCCCCTTGCCGCGCAGCCCGGCTATGGCCGACAGCACTATCAGGATGGCGATGACCAGGGTGGCGGTTTTGGCGAGAAAGCTTGCGTATTCAGCAAGAAACTCCACGTTGACTCCTTAAAGACTTGCGCCACTACGGCGCGTAACTGTAGCAAGCATACCGTTGCGCCTGAGGTGCTGCCAGCCGTGGCAAACGCTGGCAACACCTTTCAAACAACCTTTTCAAACGCTTGTATGTTTTTTCGTTGACAGCCCGTGTGCCGCATCCTAACCTCGCAGCAACCTCCAACAGGCCGGAACCTTTCGTGGGCAACCTCTACCTGATCCGACATGGCCAAGCCTCCTTCGGCGCCGATGACTACGATGTCCTCTCGCCCGTGGGCGTGCGCCAGAGCCAGGCCCTGGGTGAGCACCTGGCCCAGCTCGGTGTAAGGCTGGACCGCTGCGTGGCAGGCGACCTGCGCCGCCAGCAGGATACCGCGCGCCTGGCCCTGGATGCATTGCACGCCAATGGCTGCCCGGTGCCGGCTGTTGAGACCGATGCAGCATTCAATGAGTTCGATGCCGATGGTGTGATCCGCGCCTTGTTGCCCGGGCTGCTGCCTCAGGAGCCTGACGCCCTGCACATCCTGCGCAATGGCGCGCAGCACCGCAGCGAGTTCCAGCGCCTGTTCGCACTGATGGTGCAGCGCTGGCACGATGGCGAACATGCCGACGATGGCCTGGAGACCTGGCAGGCGTTCACCGCCCGCGTGCAAGGCGGCCTGCAGCGCGTACTGGATGCCGCCGGTAGCGGCGACAATATCGCCATCTTCACCTCGGGCGGCACCATTGCCGCCCTGCTCCACCTGGTTACCCGTATCACCCCCGGCCAGGCGTTCGCGCTGAACTGGCAGATCATCAACACGTCGCTCAGCCAGCTGAAGTTCCGCGGCCGCGACGTGGCACTGGCTTCCTTCAACAGCCAGGCCCATGTGCAGCTGTTGAGGGCGCCGGAGCTTGTCACCTATCGATGAGCCCGGCTTGTTGTGTCCCTGCGGGGACGTGTAAATCACTCTATAAGGAATGCGCCATGACCTCCGTAGCTGATGCCGTCAAAAAGATGCAAGAGAAGTTCAACCCATCCGCTGCCGCCGGCCTGGACCTGGTGTTCGGCTTCAACATCACCGACGAAGACAAGCACTACGCGCTGATCGTCAAGGACGGCACCTGCGATCTGCAGGAAGGCGAAAACCCGGATGCCAACTGCACCCTGGTAATGGACAGCGAAACCCTGAAGGGTATCGTCAGCGGCGAAACCGACGGCATGCAGGCATTCATGGGCGGCAAGCTGCGCGTTGAAGGCGACATGATGCTGTCGATGAAGCTCAGCGAGCTTTTCCCGTCCTGAGGGCTGGAAATAGCGGATGATCGAAAAACCGAAGCCTGACCGGCTTCGGTTTTTTTTTGCCCGCCTGTTCGGGCCCTATCGCCGGCAAGCCAGCTCCCACAGGGTCAGCATCTGCCTGCAGAACGCCGCTGTACCTGTGGGAGCTGGCTTGCCGGCGATAGGGGCAGTCGCTTCATCAAGGCAGTTGATCAGGCAGCAACACCCTCACCTATATGGCATCTGGCACGCTTGTCCCATCCCCAGCGGACCATTAGATTAGCCAATAGTCCTTGCGATCGAGAATAAGGAAAACGCATGACGCTCACCGACCAGTCCACCCAGGTACGCCCCGGCGAAGAACTCGACGCGGCTGTCATCGACCCTTACCTCAAAGCCAACATCCCCGGCCTGGATGGCCTGCCGAGCATCAGCCAGTTCCCTGGCGGCGCCTCCAACCTTACCTACCTGGTCAGCTACCCGGGCCGCGACTTCGTGCTGCGCCGTCCACCGTTCGGGCAGAAGGCCAAGTCGGCCCACGACATGGGCCGCGAGTTTCGCATCCTCAACCAGCTCAACAGCGGCTTCCCCTACTGCCCCAAGGCCTATGTGCATTGCACCGACAGCAGCCTGATCGGCGGCGAGTTCTACGTGATGGAACGGGTCAAGGGCATCATCCTGCGCTCGGACATCCCGGCCGAGCTGGACCTTGACGCCCACCGCACCGAGGCCCTGTGCAAGAGCTTCATCGACCGCCTGGTGGAACTGCATCAGGTGGACTACAACGCCTGCGGCCTGGCCGACCTGGGCAAACCGGAAGGCTATGTGCAGCGCCAGATCGAGGGCTGGACCAGCCGCTATGAAAAGGCCCTGACGCCCGACGCCCCGCGCTGGGAACAGGTGACCGCCTGGCTGCACGAGAAAATGCCCGCCGACCACCCGCGACCCGGCATCGTGCACAACGACTACCGTTTCGACAACGTGATCCTCGATGCCGACAACCCCATGCGCATCATCGGTGTGCTGGACTGGGAAATGGCCACCCTAGGCGACCCGCTGATGGACCTGGGCAACAGCCTGGCCTACTGGATCGAGGCCGATGACCCGGCGCCGGTGCAACTGATGCGTCGCCAGCCGAGCAACGCACCGGGCATGCTCAGCCGCCGCCAGTTCGTCGATTACTACGCCGAGCGCGCTGGCATCCGCCTGGACAACTTCGATTACTACTATTGCTATGGCCTGTTCCGCCTGGCCGGCATCGTCCAGCAGATCTACTACCGCTATTACCACGGCCAGACCCAGGACAAGCGCTTCGCCCAGTTCATCCACATGAACCGCTTGCTGGAGCAGATGACCTTGCAGGTCATCGCCAAATCCAGCCTCTGAGCCCCGACCTCGACGACGGATAACAAGGAAAACAGCATGTCCAAGACCCACCTGTTCGACCTCGACGGCAAGATTGCCTTCGTTTCCGGCGCCAGCCGTGGCATCGGCGAGGCCATCGCCCACCTGCTGGCCCAGCAAGGTGCCCATGTGATCGTGTCCAGCCGCAAGCTCGACGGTTGCCAGCAGGTGGCTGACGCCATCATCGCCGCCGGCGGCAAGGCAACGGCAGTGGCCTGCCACATCGGTGAACTGGAGCAGATCCAGCAAGTGTTCGCCGGCATTCGCGAACAGTTCGGGCGGCTGGACATCCTGGTCAACAACGCCGCTACCAACCCGCAGTTCTGCAACGTGCTGGATACCGACCCAGGGGCTTTCCAGAAGACCGTGGACGTGAACATCCGTGGCTACTTCTTCATGTCGGTCGAGGCCGGCAAGCTGATGCGCGAGCATGGTGGTGGCAGCATCATCAACGTGGCTTCGATCAACGGGGTTTCGCCCGGCCTGTTCCAGGGCATCTATTCGGTGACCAAGGCGGCGGTCATCAACATGACCAAGGTCTTCGCCAAGGAATGCGCGCCGTTCGGGATCCGCTGCAACGCCCTGCTACCGGGCCTGACCGACACCAAGTTCGCCTCGGCACTGGTGAAGAACGACGCCATCCTCAATGCCGCGCTGCAGCAGATCCCGCTCAAGCGC
Source organism: Pseudomonas sp. X4 (assembly GCF_040784925.1). Classification (NCBI taxonomy): domain Bacteria; kingdom Pseudomonadati; phylum Pseudomonadota; class Gammaproteobacteria; order Pseudomonadales; family Pseudomonadaceae; genus Pseudomonas; species Pseudomonas sp. X4. The sequence goes on from NZ_CP160798.1 coordinate 86,213, forward strand.
GTGGCCGACCCCAAGGAAATGGCCGGCGCCGTGTTGTACCTGGCCAGCGATGCTTCCAGCTACACCACCGGTACCGCACTCAATGTCGACGGTGGTTACCTGTCCTGATCAGGCTTTTACTGCAACCAGGGTGTAGCTCAGGGGCAGGCGTGCGGGCTGCTCGCGCAGGCGATATTCACCGTCGTCGCCCTTGACCATCTGCCCCGGCAGCGCCTCCCAGGGGATGCTCTGGTGCTCGACCAAGGCGGTCAGCTGCAGACCGTGGGCCAGCAAGGCGCTGATCACCTCGCCCAGGCCGTGGTTCCACTCGTGGGTTTCGGTGTGGGAAAGGCGCTGCTCGGTTTCGACGTAGGTCTGGTCGTTGTGCCACACCGTCGGTTCTTCGTGCTCGAAATACGGGTATTCGAGTTGCAGGCGGTCCTGGTGGTCTTCGTTGACTGCCATCAGCATCGGGTGCCCGTCGCGCAGGAACAACCGCCCGCCCGGCTTCAGCAGGGCCGCGACTGTACGCGCCCACGGCTCGATGCGAGGCAGCCAGCAGAGCGCGCCGATGCCGGTGTAGACCAGGTCGAACGTGCCGGCCGGCAACACTTTGTCGGCGGCGTAGACGTCAGACTCGACATACGCGATGGGTGCCGCACAGCGCTGGGCCAGCGCCCGCGCCTCGGCCAGCGAAGCCGCGGAATAGTCCAGGCCACAGACCTTGGCGCCAAGGCGCGCCAGCGAGAGGGTATCGGTACCGATGTGGCACTGCAGGTGGACGGCGTTGAGCCCGTCGATATTGCCAAGCAACGGCAGGTCGAAGCGTACGGTTTCGGAAAGGTGTTCGGGATGCTGGACGAGCCGTTCGACTTCGTAGTCGTTGGAAGCAGCGTGCAGCGGGGCACGTTCATCCCAGCTGGCGCGGTTGAGTTGCAGTGAGCGGTCCATGGTGTCTTCCTTGATTCGTGGGGGCTCATGCTAGCCTCCACCAATCTCCCTGCGACAGGACTGCCTTGCTAAAAATTGTAAAGCTCGCGCGGCCCCTGTGGGAGCGGGTTCACCCGCGAATGCGGTGTTGAATATATCGACGCATTCGCGGGTGAACCCGCTCCCACAGGGGAATGTGTTTTGACGTTACAGGCAGGTCGCCGCCGCCGCCCGGCGCTGCAGGGCTACACCGTCGTTCTTCTGAGCGTAGTAATCCACCCGCGCCCCACCCGCCTGCGGGTACACATCCACGAACGCCTCGGCTTCACGGGTATACACCGTGAACCCACCCTGCTTGCGTGGCTCCAGATAACCACTGGCGTCGTCGCCGAACACCTTCTCCTCCTGCCAGCTGAACTGGATGCACTGGGCCACCAGTTCCGGCGCCTTGTGCGAGTCGAGCTGCGCGGTCGGCTTGCCGCCGCGGGCCGTTTCCATGGTCGCAGAAGCACAACCGACCAGCATCAGCGCCGCGGCCATCGGCAGAATCGCACGCATGTTCCATCCTCAGGGTAAAAAAGAAGGCGACTCTAGCACTGGCAAGCATCGCGAGTGAATTGTCACGCGCAGGTGGCTGTCGCAGATAAGGCATTCCGCCACAAGGAGAACGTCATGAAATTGTACTACCTGCTGTTCGCCGCCCTTCCCTGCCTGCCCCTCGCTGCCAGCGCAGCCCCCTCCGGCGAAGAAAGCATCACCGCGCCAGAAACCCACAACCGCGAGCTCAAGGTCGGCGACAAGGCACCCGACCAGTACAAACGCGATGACCAGGCAATCAAGGACTGGAAAACCAAGGGCCTGCCAGCGCCGGAAAAGGAAAGCCACTGGGTAAACATGGGGGGGCGCTACGTGCTGGTGCAGATCACCAACGGTGTGGTGCTGGCAATTCAGCCAACCCACTGATTCCACACTTTCCCCGCCGCTCATCGCTGGCACGACAAATTTTTGCCTGCCAGCGAAACCAAATGGATCCTTTCCAGTCTCAGAGGGTGTGCCGTAAACCTTTGCGGATCAAGGACCTATATCGTGATGACCCGTCTTGCAAGCCTTTCGCTGATTGCCGTTGTCCTGCTGACCGCAGGGTGCCATAGCCATCGCTACCATGACGACGACGATGGCTGGCGTGACCGTGATCGCGATCGTGGCCATCGCCACCACCATCGGCATGACCGCGACGACGACGATGACAATCGTCAATACCGTGGTGACCGCTACTACCGCTGAAGCGTCTTTTTCAACCCTGGCCCGCCGCCCGTTGCGCGGCACCTTAACCTGATGATTCCTTTGAGGTTCGTATCATGCGTCTGACTCTGCCTTCCCTTGCCCTCGGCCTGCTGCTGTGCCAGGGCGCTTTCGCCGGTGACGGTACCGCCGCCATTGGCGGTGGCCTGGGTGGTGTTCTGGGTAACGTGGTCGGTCAACAGATCGGCGGCAAAACGGGGGCGGCCATCGGCGCCGGCCTCGGCGGCGCAGCCGGCAGTGCGGTAGGTGCACGCAAGGGCAACCGTACCGAAGCCGCCATCGGCGGTGGCCTGGGCTCGGCCGGCGGTTCGCTGCTGGGCGGCGCGGTAGGCGGCAAGACCGGCTCCACCGTGGGCGCTGGTCTGGGTGGCGCAGCCGGTGGTGCCATCGGCAACCACCTGGGCGACAACAACGGCAAGCACCGCCGTCACCGTCACTGATCCGGTGACCTGAGGGGCTGCTGCGCAGCCCATCGCCGGCAAGCCAGCTCCCACCTCGACCGCATTGACCTCAAGCCATGCGCAGTCATTGTGGGAGCCTGGCTTGCCAGCGATGGGTCGCCTAACGGCCCTTTTTGTTGCAGCACATCAACACCCCCTTCACCACGATCCTGCACACTGGCTGCTACTGTCTATCGTGCCCCCGTGTGAAGGAACACCCCCTCCCCATGAACCAAGAGCTGCTCTGGGTCCTCGGCCTGCTGGCCATCGTCATCACCCTGTTCGTCATCAACCGCCCACGCATGGACGTGGTCGCGCTGCTGGTGATCCTCGCCCTGCCGCTATCGGGCATCCTCACCGTGGAGCAGGCGCTGGCCGGCTTCAGTGACCCCAACGTGGTGTTGATCGCCGCCCTGTTCGTGATCGGTGAAGGCCTGGTGCGCACCGGCATTGCCTACCGTATCGGCGAATGGATGAGCGAGCGGGCCGGCAACAGCGAGGCGCGCCTGCTGGTGTTGCTGATGGTGGCCGTGGCGGGGCTGGGTTCGATGATGAGCTCCACCGGCGTGGTGGCCATTTTCATTCCGGTGGTGCTGAGCATCGCCGCACGCCTGCAGCTTTCACCCGCCCGCCTGATGATGCCGCTGGCTTTCGCCGGCCTGATCAGCGGCATGCTCAGCCTGGTAGCCACACCGCCCAACGTGGTGGTGCACAGCGAACTGGTGCGCCATGGCGAAGCGGGCTTCAGCTTCTTCAGCTTCACCCCGTTCGGCCTGGTGGTACTTGTGCTGGGCATCGGCTACATGCTGCTGACCCGGCACTGGCTGAATGGCGAAGTGCGCAAGGACGGCCGCGTGGAAAGCCGCCGCACCCTGCTGGACCTGGTGCTGGACTACAAGCTCAACGGCCGCGAACGGCGCCTGCGCATCCGCCCCCACTCGCCGCTGATCGGTCATACCCTGGGCGAGCTGGAGCTGCGCACCCGGCATGGCGCCAACGTGATCGGTATCGAGCGCCAGCACAAGTTCACCACGCGGGTGATCGCCGCCGACTCCAGCACCGTGCTGCACCAGGGCGATGTGCTGCTGCTCGACCTGTTCGCCAACCGCGACGACCTGCGCAGCCTGTGCCAGACCATGCAACTGGAGCCACTGCACTTCAAGGCCGCCTACTTCATCGACCAGTCCCAGGAGCTGGGCATGGCCGAGGTATTGCTGCCACCGGGCTCGAAACTGCTCGGCAAGAGCATCCTCGAACTGGCCTTCCGCACTCGCTTCGACCTCAACGTGGTGGGCTTGCGCCGCGAGCAGGTGGCGATCGAAGAACAGCTGGTGGAAGAAAAGCTGCGCCTGGGCGACACCTTGCTGGTAGTCGGCCCGTGGAAAGCCGTGCGCCAGTTGCAAGGCAAGCCCAAGGACTTCCTGGTACTGAGCCTGCCCGCGGAAATCGACCTGGTCGCGCCCGCCCGCACCCGCGCACCACAGGCGCTGCTGAGCCTGGCGGTGATGGTCGGGCTGATGGTCAGCGGCGTAGTACCCAATGTGATTGCCGCGCTGATCGGCTGCCTGCTGATGGGCGCAGGCCGCTGCATCGACATGAACAGCGCCTACCGGGCCATCCACTGGCAAAGCCTGGTGCTGATCGTCGGCATGCTGCCCTTTGCCCAGGCACTGCAGAAAACCGGCGGCATCGACCTGGCAGTGGGCGGCCTGGTCAGCGTGCTGGGCGGTGCCGGCCCCAGCGCCATCCTCGCCTGCCTGTTCGCGGTCACGGCGGTGATCGGCCTGTTCATCTCCAACACGGCCACTGCAGTACTGATGGCCCCCGTGGCCGTCAGCACCGCCACGCAGCTGGGCATGTCGCCCTACCCGTTTGCCATGACCGTGGCGCTGGCCGCCTCGGCGGCGTTCATGACGCCGGTGTCATCGCCGGTCAACACGCTGGTACTGGGCCCGGGACAATACCGCTTCGCCGACTTTGTCAAAGTCGGCGTGCCGTTCACCGTACTGGTGATGCTGGTGACCGTGTTGATGGTGCCGTGGTTCTTCGGGCTGTGAGGTGACACATCTCGAATGAAGGCAATTTGGCATTATCTCGACCGATCGCGGCAGATTGACATCAAGTCCTCTGACGAAACACACTTATGCGCAATTGCCCCAGGTGCTTCAAGCCGTTGTCCTGGATTTCGTTTCCGCTTTGCCGGTCGAGCCCATGGTTTTTCCAGCCCAATCGCGCTTGTTGCACTACGTCGTTCTACTCGGCCTGACCTTCGCCCTGACGCTGGGCGGCATCCTGGCCCGCCCGATCGAATCCCTGTCGCTGTTCTGGCCGGTCAATGCGGTATTGGCCGGCGTGCTGCTGCGCTACCCCCGCCAGGCCACGCTGACGGGCTTTGCCCTGGTCTGGCTGGCCATGGTCGGCGCCGACCTGCTGTGTGGCAGCGCCTGGGTACCGGCCCTGTGGTTCAACCTGTGCAACCTGGGCGTGGTGGTCACCCTCTGGCTGCTGCTCTCGCGCTTGCCGCGCCTGCACCGGCGCATGCGTACCCCCCACGGCGTGCTCAGCGTGTTCGGCGCCTGTGCCGCCGGGGCGATTGTGGCGGCCAGCATGGCGGCGGCAATGGCCGCGCCGTGGTTCGAACAGTCCTTGCGCGCCACTTGGCTGGCCTGGTTCAGTGAACAGTTCTCGACCAGCGTGCTGGTGCTGCCAGTGCTGCTGACGGCGCCCTCGGCGCGATCCCTGGTGCGCGGTGGCGCCCAGGCCATCCGCCTGGCGCCGTTGTTGATGCTGCTGGCCTCGCTGGCGTCCAGCATTGCCTTCGGCGGCCCCGGGGCCATTGCCTTCCCGATTGCCGCGCTGCTGTGGTGCGCCTGGACTTATTCACCGTTCCTGGTCTCACTGCTGACACTCACCGCCGGCAGCACGCTGATCGTGGCGGTGGCGCAAAACCTCATGCATTTCAGCGTGCCGCAAAGCGAGCCCGGGGTAACCACGCTGATGTCGGCGCGCCTGGGCATCGCCATGCTGGTGCTCGGGCCGCTGGTGGTGGCCTGCGTCAGCCAGGCCAACCGCAGCCTGATGGCCCGCCTGGCGCATCAGGCCACCATCGACCACCTCACCGGCGCACTCACCCGCAGCGCCTTCACCCGCCGCGCCAACGCGCTGCTGGAAAGCCGCCAGCAACACGCCCAGGCGCTGCCGCTGACCCTGATGATGCTGGATATCGACCACTTCAAGTCGATCAATGATGCCCACGGTCATGCGGTCGGTGACCAGGTACTGCGCCAGTTCGCCGGCACCCTGCAGGACCAGTTGCACGATGGCGAACTGTTCGCCCGCCTGGGCGGCGAGGAATTTGTCGTGGTCCTCCCGGGCCTGGCACCAGACCGGGCCAAGTTCACTGCCGAACGCCTGCGCCGCGCCGTGCAGGACCTGCATGTGGTGCAGGCCGACCAACACCTGCAGATTACCGTGAGTATCGGCCTGGCCGGTTGTGCCGCCGACATGCCGGCCCCCACCCTCGACGAACTGCTGGCGCGCGCCGACCAGGCGCTGTACCGAGCCAAGGCCCATGGCCGCAACCGCGTCGAGCAGGCCGAGCCGCAACGCCAGGTGATGTGAACTAGCCGGCCAGCAAGTCCCACGTCAACTTGGCGATCAGCACGCACAACAGCACCAGGAACAGCCCGCGTACAAAGCCCGCGCCCTTGCGCACCGCCAGCCAGGTACCGGTCAGCGCACCGAGGATATTGCACGCCGCCATGGGCAAGGCAATGGCGTACAGCACGTTACCCGATGGCACGAAGAACACCAGTGCCGCCAGGTTGGTGGCGATGTTCACCACCTTTGCCGACGCCGAGGCGTGCAGGAAATCCAAAGCGAAGAAGCGGATGAACAGGAAGATCAGGAAGCTGCCGGTGCCCGGCCCGAACAGGCCATCGTAAAAGCCGATCGCACCACCGATCAGCACCGCCAGGCACTGCTCCTTGCGGCCGATCCTTGTGGGTTTGTGCAGCGTGCCGAAGTCCTTCTTGCAGAAGGTGTAGATGGCCATCAGCACGATCAGCACCAGCACCGCCGGGCGCATCACGCTGGGCGGCACCAGCGACACCGTGGCGGCACCGGCGAACGACATGACGAAGGCACTGAGCGCGGCCGGCACGATCAACCCCCAGTCCAGCGTCACCCTGCGGATGAACGAACGCGCAGCGAAGGCCGTGCCACACACCGACGCCAGCTTGTTGCTACCGAGCAATGCCGCCGGTTGCGCGGTGGGCAGCACGTTGAACAAGGCCGGGATCTGGATCAGCCCACCGCCACCCACGGCGGCGTCGATCAGCCCTGCGGCGAAGGCGAACACGGAAAGCACAGCGATATCCATCATGACGCGGTTCCAGGCAGTGAAGACGCTGCAAGGCTAATCAAAGTGCCGCGCTTGTGTTGAAATGCCATATTGCAAAAACTGCAACGAGGAGCAGGCAATGGCATTGGACATGCTGCGGGAAATCCAGGCGTTCGTCAGCGTGGCGCACAAGCGCAGCTTCGTCGCCGCCGCACGCGCCCTGGGGCGCTCACCCAGCGCGGTCACCCGCGCGGTACAAACCCTGGAAGACAACGCCGGGAGCAAACTGCTCAACCGCAACGCCAATGCCGTGACCCTGACCGAAGCCGGGGAGCGCCTGCTGCCACACGCCGAACGCTTGCTGGATGTGCAACGTGATGCCGCCGACGAACTGGCCGCGCTCAGCGGCAGTGCACAAGGCTGGATCCGCTTCGCCGTGCCGCAGGTACTGGGTGAACATGTACTGCCCCAGGTGCTGGCCGAGTTTTCCCGCTGCCACCCCCAGGTAACCCTGGACGTGCAGTACAGCGACGGGGCCCTGGACCCGCTGCAAGGCAAGTTCGACTTCGTGGTGCGCGGTGCCTTTCCGCAGTCGAGCGAGCTGATCGGCTACCCGCTGTGGGATTACCAGCGCCACCTGTATGCAAGCCCTGAATACCTGGCCCTGGCCGGCACGCCACAACAACCCGAGGACCTCGAAGGCCACGCGCTGATCCTGCACACTGCCCCGCGCATCCTCAAGGCCTGGCACTTCTGCCGCGACGGCCAGATCACCAGCCTGCGCCCCAGGCCCAGGCTGCGCCTGGACTCAGGTGACGCGGTGTACCACAGCACCCTGGCCGGTGCCGGTATCGCCCGCCTGGCCGCCTGGGTCGGCGAAGCGCAGGTCAAGGCCGGGCGGCTGGTGCGGGTATGCCCGCAGTACCGCCTGACCTCCAGCAACGGCCACGACCCGCAGATGCATGCCGTGTACCCCGCCGGCGAGCTGCCGGCGCGGGTACGCGACCTGCTGGCTGCCCTGCGCCGCGCCGGCCTGGCCTACTGAAACAACGCCCTGAAATGGCTGTTCAAATTCTGCTCAATTTAACAGAGCCCGCCGCGGGCCTGGCTTGCAGCACTTTATCCACAGACCTACCCACGTTTTTTGTGGACAGTTTTCCCAGTGCAAAGAACGACTTATCGTACAAATCGGTAGGGTGAATCGGCCAACAATGAAGAGGAATGGGCCCGCCCGAAGGAAAGGCAGGCCGCGAGGGATATAGGTGGTTAACGTCAGCTTGGCGGAATGGTGCCAAGAATACCGATCAGAATGGTCAGCAGCAGAAAACCACCCAGGAATAGCGCGAGCTTGCCCATTGGAACCTCTACAAGTGTGATGCGGGAATGGGCATATTGTCGGGCTTGGGCTGATACCGTTACAGATTCAGGTTTATGGAAAAAAAGCGGATCAGATGTGAGGCACCGGTTCTTTTGTGGGAGCGGCCTTGCGTCGCGAAAGGGCCGCACAGCGGACCCAGGGTTCGATGCATCCCTCGAAATTGCCGGGGCCGCTTTGCGGCCCTTTCGCGACGCAAGGCCGCTCCCACAAGAGTTGCGTACTTGGAGCGAACGCGTACATCAGGTCAGCTGCTGAAGCTTCTGCGCAGGCAACCAGCCGTACTCATCGCTGCCGTGGCGCCTGCACCAGACCCAGCCATTGAGCGGGCGCACCATCTGCACCAACTGCCCCGGGTCGGCATCCAGTTCATGCGCCGAGTAATGGTCCAGCGCCCTGCCCTGGCACACGCTGAGCCGCTCGATCAATTGGGCCGGCACCCAACCGGGCTCCTGGCCGGTGCAGGTGCACAGGTACCAGTCCTGCCAACCTGGCTCGCCCTCGTAGCGTGGGCCAATGTTCAGCAAGGTGCCCTTGGCAAAGCGGATGGGTCGCGGGTACTCACTGCGGTGAGGTTCAATCACAACGTAATGCATGGGCCTCTCCTTGGCCGGGAAAACTCATCGATCGTAGCAGAAGCGGCAAAACCCGCTGCCAGCCGGTGTTTGTATCTTCATGTGTACAAATTGAGACCTGATACACAAGAACGCCTCCTACGGGCCGAGCGGACACATCCGCGATACAGCCGTCATCTTTACTGGCACCCATCAACCCGCACCGATGGCTTCGCCAAGGAGATGCCCAATGTCTGCCCGCCACTCGACCACCGCCCTGCCACGCCGCTTCAGCCGTACGCTGCTCGCCTGTGCCCTGCTGCCACTTGGCCTGCTGGCGGCGAACATGGCCACGGCTGCACCACAGCAGCCCCAGCCAGCCGCCGCAGCGGCGGATGACTTTGGCCCGCTGAAACACGTCAACGCTGGCGTGCTCGATGTGGCTTACGTAGAGCAAGGCCCGGCCGACGGCCCGGTGGTGATCCTGCTGCATGGCTGGCCGTATGACATTCACAGCTTCGAGCAAGTTGCACCCGCCCTGGCGGCAAAAGGCTACCGGGTGTTGGTGCCCTACGTACGTGGTTACGGGCAGACCCGCTTCCTGTCTGCGGCAACCCCACGCAATGCCCAGCCCTCGGCACTGGCCAGCGACGTGATCGCCTTCATGGATGCGCTGCATATCCAGCGTGCCGTGCTCGCCGGCTTCGACTGGGGCGCACGCACCGCCGACATTGTCTCGGCGCTGTGGCCAGAGCGGGTAAAGGCACTGGTATCGGTCAGCGGCTACCTGATCAGCAGCCAGGAAGCCGCCAAGGCCCCCCTGCCCCCCAGTGCCGAGTTGCAGTGGTGGTACCAGTACTACTTCGCCACCGCGCGCGGCCAGGCCGGCTATGAAAAGAACCGCCATGCCTTCGCCAAGCTGATCTGGCAAACCGCCTCGCCCAAGTGGGCCTTCGACGACGCCACCTTCGAGCGCAGCGCCAAGGCCCTGGACAACCCCGACCAGGTGGCGATCACCGTGCACAACTACCGCTGGCGGCTGGGGCTGGCCCAGGGCGAAACGCGCTACGACCCGCTCGAGGCCAAACTGGCCAGCTTCCCCAGCATCGGCGTACCGACCATCACCCTGGAAGGCGACGCCAACGGCGCCCCGCACCCGCCGGCCGAAGCCTATGCGCAGCGCTTTACCGGCAAGTACGAGTACCGGCTGATCAGCGGCGGCATCGGCCACAACCTGCCGCAGGAAGCGCCGCAGGCGTTCACCCAGGCGGTGGTGGATGCGGACCACCTGTAGCTTGCGGGGCGGCAATTGCTACATAAGGTTTCGAAAGGAACGGCAGACCCTGGTTTGAGCCGCGTCGAGGGCCTGCATTGTCGAAAACCGGTTGTGCCCAGCTACCGCGCGGTGTTGAGGCGAATTTGAAAGACACGATTTGAAATGCGGCTTGTAGGATCTTTTACCTCGCAACGTAGGAAGAATCGAAGCAGTGAGATTTGCCTGTATGAAACATCAGTTTCTCCAGCAAATTCGAGCTGCTACGGTCCAGTTTTCCTACAACGGCACGGAAGCCTACAGCGTGAGAAAAGCATGGATCCGTTCAATACCTCGGCCCTGAAGCTGCAGAAGAATTTGCTTAACCTACGCCTTGAGCGTGATCGCCTGAGAAGGGAGGGCAAGGACAAGGAAGCGGACGAACTCGCGGCACCGATCGCGCGGATGGAGGCAGCTATTCAAAAGCTGCCGGATGGCATGAAGCCGTTGACCCTGCAGTAAAACCTGTGGGAGATGTCTAGCGAGACCCGGACTTTGCGCCAAGCCATGAGAGGTGTGTTGCCTGTGCTGGCCCTTTCGCGGGCACGCCCGCTCCCACAGGATCCTCACGGTACTCAAAACTTGCACAGTACCTGTGGGAGCGGGCGTGCCCGCGAATGGGCCAGCACAGGCAGTCGAGAAACTTAAGTAGATTCAGCAATAACCACAGAAGACACCTGACTCACCATCGGCAAGCCCACTCTGACGGCCTACAGCCTGAGCGTCACGCCCTTCATCGAAACAGGCCGCCGGGGGAACCCCGCAGCGGCCTGGCGGCCGCCGCGGGGCGTGGCTCATTGCCCGGAGTGGTCGATCTTGATGGTTGGATCACCACCACTGACCAGCGAACTGACCGTGGTGTTCGACCAGTTCACACCTTCGAGCTTGATCGACACGTCAGCGCTGCTGGTGTCACCGCCGGGTGTGAACTTGCCCTGGGTGCTGACCTGCAAGGTCGACTCGCCATCGACCGTGGTGATCTTCAGGTAGCTGTCGATGGCCGACAGCGATTCGCCCTGCAGCAGGGCACTCAGGTCCAGGCGGTCGCCTTCTTCAGCATTGAAGTTCCTGACCACGTCATGGCCGGTATCACCTGCCGTCCACACGAAGGACTCGGCGATGCCGCTGCTGCCGGTGACGGTGCTGTCCCCTGCCCCCACGAACACGATGTGGTCCTCGCTGCCAAGCAGGGACGTGGAGGCGCTGTCCGATGTGTCGCTCGCCATCAGCGACATCGTGCTCATCGACGCCGACGAGGCTGCGTCACCATGGGATGTCACCACGAACGAGCTGCTTGCCGAATCACCATCGTGGTCGGTGCCGATGACATGGACCGTGAAGTTCAGGTCGCTGGCAGGTTTCTCCTCTACATAGGTCAGTTTGGTGAAGGTGGTGTCAAGCGTACTCTTGCTCGGTGCAGCCAGGGTAATCGTGTCGAAGGCGTGCCCGGCAAGGCCCGCGAAATCACTGGCCAGAATCTTTATGGACTCGGAGCCAGAGGTGATGGTGTACGTCTTCGTTGCTTCATGCACAACACCATTGGCGTCCTTGTAGGAGGCGACGATATTGACGTCACCGCTGACCTGAAGCCGCGCAATGCCTAGCGTGACTTCTTTCATCGAGACGGCGTGCTGCAGGGCATCGGTGAACGCCACGGAGAACTTTTCGTTGGCGGAGAAGTGGTTGTTACCCACCCCCAGCCCATTGCCGACGTTGATCGTCGGCTTCCCTGTAGCACTGGCCAAGGCTTCGAAGGTGGCCGTTATGCCACTGGTGAAAGTGACAGGCAGGGTTGAGGTATTCCCGGATTTCAAACTTTCCAGGTTGAACGTATCTCGGCTACCTTCACGCATGCTGTTCTGGGTGACGGTGTAGTGCCCATCCGCTCCCAAGGCAAGCGTGAACACCTTCGTGGTACCGTCGAAAACTTCCACCGTGGTGCCGCTTGCATCCGTTGCCTTGCTGCTCCAGCCCGAAGGCAGGCCAACGATGGTGCCGAACTTCAGCGTGCCCACGCCATCACCGCCCGCCAGGAAGTGCGTGTCGCCAACCGCCGTGTACCCGACAGTGTTCCACATGCCGGCATTGTCACTGGTGGCGAAGGTCGGGCTGTCGTCTTCGACGCTGATCGTCAGCGTGCCGGTCGATGAGGTGCTGCCGTCGGAAACGCTGACACCAACGTTGAGGGACAGTACATCCTCGGCCGCCTGGTTCGGATGGTCGAGCGGCCCCTTCAGCTCCACGGTGTAGTTGCCGGCGTTGTCGATCCTTATTTCGATCACGTCCTTGCCACCGGCCGTGCCGGTCAGGGTCTTGCCGCCATTGGACAACGCCCATTGCACACTCTGGCCAGAGGACGTCAGCGCTGTCGATGGTGCTGCCAGGCTGACCGAGAGGTTGGCCGACGGCGTATCGATATCGCTGACCGTCAGCTTGCCAGCGTACAACTTGCTGTCGCTTTGGTCGGCTGGTGAACCGACGGTATCTTTGTTCCCGCCGATCAGCCCCTCCTCGGACACCAGCGCGGCCCCCGAAGTGATGGTTGGCGTGGCATTGGTCATGCCCACCGCAACGCTGGCGCCCGGGACCAGGTTCTCGAACACCTTGCTACCCGTGCCATTCTGCGTGATCTGGTCGATGCCCACGGACACGCTGCCACCACCCACGAAGACACCGTCGGGAATGGCACCTTTCACCGTGCCGGTGGTGCTGCCCGCCGCCACCATGATGGTCAGGCCATTGTCCAGCTTGATGGTCAGGCCGCCATGGTTGCTTGCGCTCATGCCAGCCGGCGCTTCCAGATTGACCGTGTAGGTCACCTCCTGGCCCTTGGCTGCCGGGTTGGGCGAAGCGCTCAGCACGACCGTCACGGTGTTGATGGTATCGGTGACCGTGAGGGTCGTGGTGGCACTGGTGTTCAGGTTCTCGAAGTTGTGGGTACCTGCATTCGTCACGCTGATGGTCTGGGTTTCGCCGTCACGGAATACGTCATCGCTCTGGGCCACGAACGGTGCGGTGGTGGCGGTGGTGGCGTCCTTGGCGAAGCTCAGGGTCTGGCCGTTGCTCAGGGTGACGGTGAAGGCCTGGCCTGCCGGATGGCTCAGGGTGCCGGTGATGGTCGTGGTGTGACCTTCCTGCACGGTATTACCGGTGAGGGTCAGCGTCACTTCATCGCCGCCATTCGGCGTACCCGGGGTCCCAGGGTTACCTGGGGTGCCCGGTTCGTCGGTGATCTGCAGGGTCACCGGGTCGCCTTTGATCAGGTTCTCAAAGACCTGTTTGCCGGCGCCTTGCTCGGTGATCCCGTTGATGGCGATGCTCGGAGCACTGCTGCCGACATAGACGTCATCCGCCAGGTTAGCGGTTTGCGAAGCGCTGACCTGGCCCGCAGGGATGTTGATCACCTCGCCGTTGCTCAGCGCGATGGACAGACCACCGTGCTGAGTCAGATCGGCACCGGCCGGGCCGGTCAGGGTGATGGTGTAGGTCACCGCCTGGCCTTCCACCGCCGGATTCGGCGAGATGCTCAGCTCAGCCTTCACGGTGTCGACGGTGTCGCTCACGGTGACGGTCGTGGTGGCACTGATGTTCAGGTTCTCGAAGTTATGGCTACCAGCATCGATCACACTGATGGTCTGGGTTTCGCCGTCACGGAAAACGTCATCGCTCTGTGCCACGAACGGCGCGGTGGTCGCGGTGGTGGCGTCCTTGGCAAAGGTCAGGGTCTGGCCGTTGCTCAGGGTAACGGTGAAGGCCTGGCCCGCTGGGTGGCTCAGGGTACCGGTAATAGTGGTCTGCCCCCCTTCCTGCACGGCATTGCCCGTCAGGGTCAGCGTCACTTCATCGCCGCCATTCGGCGTGCCCGGGGTGCCAGGGTTACCTGGAGTGCCCGGCTCGTCGGTGATCTGCAGGGTCACCGGATCGCCTTTGACCAGGTTTTCAAAGACCTGTTTGCCCGTGCCTTGCTCGGTGATGCCATTGATGGCGATGCTTGGGGCACTGCTGCCGACATAGACGTTGTCCGCCAGAACACCCGACTGCGAGCCGCTGATCTGCCCGGCGGCGATGTGCACCACTTTGCCGTTGCTCAGCTCGATATCCAGGCCGCCATGCTGGGTCAGGTCGGCACCGGCAGGACCGGTCAGGGTGATGGTGTAGGTCACCGCCTGGCCTTCCACCGCCGGGTTCGGCGAGATGCTCAGCTCGGCCTTCACGGTGTCGACGGTGTCGCTCACGGTGACGGTCGTGGTGGCACTGATGTTCAGGTTCTCGAAGTTATGGCTACCAGCATCGATCACACTGATGGTCTGGGTTTCGCCGTCACGGAAAACGTCATCGCTCTGTGCCACGAACGGCGCGGTGGTCGCGGTGGTGGCGTCCTTGGCAAAGGTCAGGGTCTGGCCGTTGCTCAGGGTAACGGTGAAGGCCTGGCCCGCTGGGTGGCTCAGGGTACCGGTAATAGTGGTCTGCCCCCCTTCCTGCACGGCATTGCCCGTCAGGGTCAGCGTCACTTCATCGCCGCCATTCGGCGTGCCCGGGGTGCCAGGGTTACCTGGAGTGCCCGGCTCGTCGGTGATTTGCAGGGTTACCGGGTCGCCTTTGACCAGGTTCTCAAAGACCTGTTTGCCGGTGCCTTGCTCGGTGATTCCGTTGATGGCGATACTTGGAGCACTGCTGCCGACATAGACGTTGTCCGCCAGGACGCCCGACTGCGAGCCGCTGATCTGCCCGGCGGCGATGTGCACCACTTTGCCGTTGCTCAGCTCGATATCCAGGCCGCCATGCTGGGTCAGGTCGGCACCGGCAGGACCGGTCAGGGTAATGGTGTAAGTCACCGCCTGGCCTTCGACGGCCGGGTTCGGCGAGATGCTCAGCTCGGCCTTCACGGTGTCGACGGTATCGCTCACGGTGACGGTCGTGGTCGCGCTGGTGTTCAGGTTTTCGAAGTTGTGGTTGCCCGCATTCGTCACGCTGATGGTCTGGGTTTCGCCGTCACGGAATACGTCATCGCTCTGTGCCACGAACGGTGCAGTGGTCGCGGTGGTGGCGTCCTTGGCGAAGGTCAGGGTCTGGCCGTTGCTCAGAGTAACGGTGAAGGCCTGGCCTGCCGGATGACTCAGGGTGCCGGTGATGGTCGTGGTGTTGCCTTCCTGCACTGTATTGCCGGTGAGGGTCAGCGTCACTTCATCGCCGCCATTCGGCGTGCCCGGGGTGCCAGGGTTACCTGGGGTGCCCGGTTCGTCGGTGATCTGCAGGGTCACCGGGTCGCCTTTGACCAGGTTTTCAAAGACCTGTTTGCCGGTGCCTTGCTCGGTGATGCCATTGATGGCGATGCTCGGAGCACTGCTGCCGACATAGACGTCATCCGCCAGGTTAGCGGTTTGCGAAGCGCTGACCTGGCCCGCAGGGATGTTGATCACCTCGCCGTTGCTCAGCGCGATGGACAGACCACCGTGCTGACTCAGGTCGGCACCGGCAGGACCGGTCAGGGTGATGGTGTAAGTCACCGCCTGGCCTTCCACCGCCGGATTCGGCGAGATGCTCAACTCGGCCTTCACGGTGTCGACGGTGTCGCTCACGATGACGGTCGTGGTCGCGCTGGTGTTCAGGTTCTCGAAGTTATGACTACCGGCGTCGATCACGCTGACGGTCTGGGTTTCGCCATCCTTGAACACATCATCGCTCTGCGCCACGAACGGATTGGTAGTCGCGGTAAGCGCGCCCTCGGCAAAGGTCAGGGTCTGGCCGTTGCTCAGAGTAACGGTGAAGGCCTGGCCTGCCGGATGACTCAGGGTGCCGGTGATGGTCGTGGTGTTGCCTTCCTGCACTGTATTGCCGGTGAGGGTCAGCGTCACTTCATCGCCGCCATTCGGCGTACCCGGGGTGCCAGGGTTACCTGGGGTGCCCGGTTCGTCGGTGATCTGCAGGGTGACCGGGTCGCCTTTGACCAGGTTCTCAAAGACCTGTTTGCCCGTGCCTTGCTCGGTGATGCCATTGATGGCGATGCTTGGGGCACTGCTGCCGACATAGACGTTGTCCGCCAGGTTAGCGGTTTGCGAAGCGCTGACCTGGCCCGCAGGGATGTTGATCACCTCGCCGTTGCTCAGCGCGATGGACAGACCACCGTGCTGACTCAGGTCGGCACCGGCAGGACCGGTCAGGGTGATGGTGTAAGTCACCGCCTGGCCTTCCACCGCCGGATTCGGCGAGATGCTCAACTCGGCCTTCACGGTGTCGACGGTGTCGCTCACGGTGATCGTCGTGGTGGCGCTGGTGTTCAAGTTCTCGAAGTTATGGCTGCCGGCGTCGATCAAGCTGACGGTCTGGGTTTCGCCATCCTTGAACACATCATCGCTCTGCGCCACGAACGGATTGGTGGTCGCAGTAAGCGCGCCCTCGGCAAAGCTCAGGGTCTGGCCGTTGCTCAGGGTGACAGTGAAGGCTTGGCCTGCCGGGTGGCTCAGGGTGCCGGTGATGGTCGTGGTGTTGCCTTCCTGCACGGCATTGCCGGTGAGGGTCAGCGTCACTTCATCGCCGCCATTCGGCGTGCCGGGGGTACCAGGGTTGCCTGGGGTACCCGGCTCGTCGGTGATCTGCAGGGTGACCGGGTCGCCTTTGACCAGATTCTCAAAGACCTGTTTGCCGGTGCCTTGCTCGGTGATCCCAGAGATGGCGATGCTCGGAGCACTGCTGCCGACATAGACGTTGTCCGCCAGGACGCTCGACTGCGAGCCACTGATCTGGCCCGCGGGGATGTTGATTACCTCGCCGTTGCTCAGTGCGATGGACAGGCCACCGTGCTGAGTCAGATCGGCACCGGCCGGCCCGGTCAGGGTAATGGTGTAGGTCACCGCCTGGCCTTCCACCGCCGGATTCGGCGAGATGCTCAGCTCAGCCTTCACGGTGTCGACGGTGTCGCTCACGGTGACGGTCGTGGTGGCACTGATGTTCAGGTTCTCGAAGTTATGGCTACCAGCATCGATCACACTGATGGCCTGGGTTTCGCCGTCACGGAAAACGTCATCGCTCTGTGCCACGAACGGCGCGGTGGTCGCGGTGGTGGCGTCCTTGGCGAAGGTCAGGGTCTGGCCGTTGCTCAGGGTGACGGTGAAGGCTTGGCCTGCCGGGTGGCTCAGGGTGCCGGTGATGGTCGTGGTGTTGCCTTCCTGCACGGTATTACCGGTGAGGGTCAGCGTCACTTCATCGCCGCCATTCGGCGTACCCGGGGTGCCAGGGTTGCCTGGGGTGCCTGGTTCGTCGGTGATCTGCAGGGTCACCGGGTCGCCTTTGACCAGGTTCTCAAAGACCTGTTTGCCAGTGCCTTGCTCGGTGATCCCAGAGATGGCGATGCTCGGAGCACTGCTGCCGACATAGACGTTGTCCGCCAGAACACCCGACTGCGAGCCACTGATCTGCCCAGCTGCGATGTGCACCACTTTGCCGTTGCTCAGCGCGATGGACAGACCACCATGCTGACTCAGATCGGCACCGGCAGGACCGGTCAGGGTGATGGTGTAGGTCACCGCCTGGCCTTCCACCGCCGGATTCGGCGAGATGCTCAGCTCGGCCTTCACGGTGTCGACGGTATCGCTCACCGTAACGGTCGTGGTCGCGCTGGTGTTCAAGTTCTCGAAGTTATGACTACCGGCGTCGATCACGCTGACGGTCTGGGTTTCGCCATCCTTGAACACATCATCGCTCTGCGCCACGAACGGATTGGTGGTCGCAGTAAGCGCGCCCTCGGCAAAGCTCAGGGTCTGGCCGTTGCTCAGGGTGACGGTGAACGCTTGGCCTGCCGGGTGGCTCAGGGTGCCGGTGATGGTTGTGGTGTTGCCTTCCTGCACGGCATTGCCGGTGAGGGTCAGCGTCACTTCATCGCCGCCATTCGGCGTGCCGGGGGTACCCGGCTCGTCGGTGATCTGCAGGGTGACCGGGTCGCCTTTGACCAGGTTCTCAAAGACCTGTTTGCCGGTGCCTTGCTCGGTGATCCCAGAGATGGCGATGCTCGGAGCACTGCTGCCGACATAGACATTGTCCGCCAGGACGCTCGACTGCGAGCCACTGATCTGGCCCGCGGGGATGTTGATTACCTCGCCGTTGCTCAGCGCGATGGACAGACCACCGTGCTGATTCAGGTCGGCACCGGCAGGACCGGTCAGGGTGATGGTGTAGGTCACCGCCTGGCCTTCCACCGCCGGATTCGGCGAGATGCTCAGCTCGGCCTTCACGGTGTCGACGGTATCGCTCACCGTAACGGTCGTGGTCGCGCTGGTGTTCAAGTTCTCGAAGTTATGACTACCGGCGTCGATCACGCTGACGGTCTGGGTTTCGCCATCCTTGAACACATCATCGCTCTGCGCCACGAACGGATTGGTAGTCGCGGTAAGCGCGCCCTCGGCGAAGGTCAGGGTCTGGCCGTTGCTCAGGGTGACGGTGAACGCTTGGCCTGCCGGGTGGCTCAGGGTGCCGGTGATGGTCGTGGTGTTGCCTTCCTGCACGGCATTGCCGGTGAGGGTCAGCGTCACTTCATCGCCGCCATTCGGCGTACCCGGGGTGCCAGGGTTGCCTGGGGTGCCTGGTTCGTCGGTGATCTGCAGGGTCACCGGGTCGCCTTTGACCAAGTTCTCAAAGACCTGTTTGCCAGTGCCTTGCTCGGTGATCCCAGAGATGGCGATGCTCGGAGCACTGCTGCCGACATAGACGTTGTCCGCAAGAACACCCGACTGCGAGCCACTGATCTGCCCAGCTGCGATGTGCACCACTTTGCCGTTGCTCAGCGCGATGGACAGACCACCATGCTGACTCAGATCGGCACCGGCAGGACCGGTCAGGGTGATGGTGTAGGTCACCGCCTGGCCTTCCACCGCCGGATTCGGCGAGATGCTCAGCTCGGCCTTCACGGTGTCGACGGTATCGCTCACCGTAACGGTCGTGGTCGCGCTGGTGTTCAAGTTCTCGAAGTTATGACTACCGGCGTCGATCACGCTGACGGTCTGGGTTTCGCCATCCTTGAACACATCATCGCTCTGCGCCACGAACGGATTGGTGGTCGCAGTAAGCGCGCCCTCGGCAAAGCTCAGGGTCTGGCCGTTGCTCAGGGTGACGGTGAACGCTTGGCCTGCCGGGTGGCTCAGGGTGCCGGTGATGGTTGTGGTGTTGCCTTCCTGCACGGCATTGCCGGTGAGGGTCAGCGTCACTGCATCGCCGCCATTCGGCGTGCCTGGAGTGCCAGGGTTGCCTGGAGTACCCGGTTCGTCGGTGATCTGCAGGGTCACCGGATCGCCTTTGACCAGGTTTTCAAAGACCTGTTTGCCTGTGCCTTGCTCGGTGATCCCGTTGATAGCGATGCTCGGAGCACTGCTGCCCACATAGACGTCGTTCGCCAGGTTGGCGGTTTGCGACGCACTGACCTGGCCCGCAGGGATGTTGATCACCTCGCCGTTGCTCAGGGTGATGGACAGACCACCGTGCTGAGTCAAATCGGCACCGGCCGGCCCGGTCAGGGTAATGGTGTAGGTCACCGCCTGGCCTTCCACGGCCGGGTTAGGCGAAATGCTCAGCTCGGCTCTCACGGTATCGACGGTGTCGGTCACAGTGAGGGTAGAAGTTGCACCGGTATTGAGGCTGCCAAAGCCATGATCGCCCGCATTGGTGACGGTGATGTTCTGGATTTCACCGTCCTGGAACACATCATCGCTCTGGGCAGCGAACTCACCGGTCGTTGCGACCGTTTCACCGGCTTTGAACGACAAAGTCTGGCCATTGCTCAGGGTTACCGTGAAATCCCTGCCTGCCGGCTGGCTCAGGGTACCGGTGATGCTGGTCAGCCCCCCTTCCTGCACATTGTTGCTGCTCAGGGTCAGCGTGGCCGCAATGGGCTGAGGCTCGGGTTGTGCCTCAGGTACTGGCGCCTGCTGTGCCGGTGTTGAATTGCCCACGAAATCCCGAGCCGGTTCAACAGCAACGCCAAGTGGCCCGGTGGGGAAACCAATGGTAGGGGCGACCGACCCGCCCACTGCTTCAAGCATCACAAACGAGTGGCCGCCCCCGATGCCACCAGGGTTCGCACCTGCCCCGGTTGGGCCTGCCGCGGTCGCTTCGAGTGCGGTTGTCGGGTCTGCGCCGGCGGCGATGGCTTGTTGCAGCTCGTCAACGGATGGTGCGGCCTGCGCAGTGGCGGCGCTCAAGTCGGCCACGCTATCTGGGGCATCGGCACTCCACTGGGTGTCGCGCCCCAAGTCGAGGATGCGCCCATCGGCCAGTTCCAGGCTCACCGCACCACCAGGGCCGGTCTGGATCTGTTCACCCGCGAACACTCGATCCCCTTCCACAAGCACACGCTGGGTGCCCTCTGGGGAAATGGCGATTACCTGGCCAACAATACTTTTGACTATGGCGATGCTCAAGGCGGCTCTCCCGGGTAACGTGTGCGATTGGCTTCCATGCTCGGCCATGCTTCGAGTGTTGTCGGCTGGCTACAAGGATGGTTTATTTTTATTAGTGTTTATTTTTTGACGCCAACTATCAGGCTTCGTGATTCAACCTTTATATAACACCGCTATTGATATCAGTTACCCAATAATAAACAACAAAACAAATAATGGCCTAATGACATTTCGATATTAAAGAAGATATTTTTTGCTTCTACCTGCAAGCTACAGCCACCCTACTCGCAATCTGAAACATTGGTACCAGCGGCTATAGAGAAAGATAAATGCGAGCGTCACTCGTTTCCTCTATCCCGTTTGTCCTAGTTCCCTCCGGGGCAGCCCGAAGCCTGCCCAAAGTGTCAGGTTTTGAAACAGCTTCATGCCTGTTCAGGTAAGCCGACAGACCTGCAACTTTTTACATCGGGTGCTTGTTCCCCAGCATCTTGCGAGTCCGCTGCATCCAGAGAAGAGATTTAACATTCGCGGCCCGACAAGATATTGGCTTGCTCCGAGCACAAAATATTGTCGCGCGTAGAACTGCTCGCCGTCGTTTACGAAACCCCTTAACAATCCAGCGGGAACTGGCGCGCATAGTTATCGTAAATGCGTCAACGACTGGTCACCCGAATAGATTATCAACCGTCTACCGATCGATTTTCCGGACGATAAGTTTATGCCGCTCTGTGAGGGAGCAATTTGTCAGGCTCTCTAGATTCAGGCACGAGAGGCCCTCAAACGTGAACAAGCGGCAAGCTCATAGGCCTGAACCGTTCTGCAATTGGAACGCTGATTGAGCGCTCAGCCCGATTCACAGTGCTCGTCCATCTGCCTCGCGAGAGAGGCCAGGGGCTTGCTCCCGGGTGAAGGGGCAAGGCCCAAAAAACAAAAAAGCCCTGAATAATCAGGGCTTTAATGAGGAATGATGGCGGAAGCGTAGAGATTCGAACTCTAGGATAGTTGCCCATCGACGGTTTTCAAGACCGTTGCCTTAAACCACTCGGCCACGCTTCCAGCTCGTTTTGCGGCCGCCATAATACCGTAATGAAACAAGCTGTCAAACTCTCTGTGTCGCGGGTTGCGGGAGCTCTGATAGACTCCTAGCATCTGAACGTCTGAAAACCACAGGTTTACCAAGGAGTGTCGCCATGCGCGAACAGGATTACGCCGTACACCACGGCCAGCAGGTCGAGCAGCAGGAGATCAGCAAGGTCCTGCGCAACACGTACAGTCTGCTGGCGCTCACCCTCGCCTTCAGCGGTGTCATGGCCTTCGTGGCCCAGCAGATGCGCGTCGGCTACCCGAACGTGTTCGTGGTGCTGATCGGCTTCTACGGGCTGTTCTTCCTTACCAACAAACTGCGTGATTCGGCCTGGGGCCTGGTGTCCACCTTCGCCCTCACCGGCTTCATGGGCTTTATCCTCGGCCCTATCCTCAACCGCTACCTGGGCATGGCCGGTGGCGCCGAAGTGGTCAGCTCGGCATTTGCCATGACTGCCTTGGTGTTCGGTGGTCTGTCGGCTTATGTGCTGATTACCCGCAAGGACATGAGCTTCCTCAGCGGCTTCATCACTGCGGGCTTCTTTGTCCTGCTGGGTGCTGTAGTGGCCAGCTTCTTCTTCCAGATCAGCGGCCTGCAACTGGCGATCAGCGCTGGCTTCGTGCTGTTCTCGTCGGTCTGCATCCTGTTCCAGACCAGCGCGATCATTCACGGTGGCGAGCGTAACTACATCATGGCGACCATCAGCCTGTATGTGTCGATCTACAACCTGTTTGTCAGCCTGCTGCAACTGTTTGGCATCATGGGTCGTGATGACTGATTGATTGCTGCAAGAGAAGCCCGCTTCGGCGGGCTTTTTTGTGGGAGCGGGTTCACCCGCGAACACCGGCGCAGCCGGTGCCAGGCACCGCGTTGGTTTCTTCGCGGGTGAACCCGCTCCCACAGGGTCCGCGCAGGTTTCAGGCTTGAACAAACAGCACCAATAATTGACCATAAAGTCAGATAATCAGGCGAATGGTCGCCGATCATGCCGCCATCGTGCTTTTCTCTACCCCATTTCGCCATCACCCCGTAGAATGCGCTCCTTTTTTCTTCCGGGGCAGCTTTTCGCAATGAGCTCACACGAACACAGCCCAGGCGCGGCGGCGCCTGCCAATGAACTGGTGCTTGGTCTTGAGGACAAGCCACGGCTGTTGATCGGCCTGCTGGCAGCACTGCAGCATCTGTTGGCGATCATCGTGCCGATCGTCACCCCTGGCCTGCTGATTTGCCAGGCGCTGGGGGTTTCTGCACGTGATACCAACCTGATCGTCTCCATGTCGCTGGTCATCTCGGGTATCGCCACCTTCGTCCAGTGCAAGCGCTTCGGGCCGTTCGGTGCCGGGCTGCTGATCGTCCAGGGCACCAGCTTCAACTTCGTCGGCCCGCTGATTGCCGGCGGGGCGCTGATGGTCAAGCAAGGTACGCCGGTAGAAGGCGTGATGGCGGCCATCTTTGGTGTGGTAATCGCCGGCTCGTTCGTCGAGATGGGCGTGTCGCGCATCCTGCCCTTCGTCAAACGCCTGATTACCCCGCTGGTCACCGGCATCGTGGTGCTGATGATCGGCCTGACCCTGATCAAGGTCGGCCTGATCAGCATGGGTGGTGGCTTCGGCGCCATGGCCAATGGCACCTTCGCCAATGGCGAGAACCTGCTGCTGTCGGGCGTGGTGCTGGCGATCATCGTCATCCTCAACCGCATCCCGGTGGTGTGGATGCGCAGCTGCGCCATCGTTATCGCCCTGGCGGTCGGCTATGCGCTGGCCGGTTACCTGGGCCGCCTGGATTTCACCGGCATGCACGAAGCCGCGCTGTTCCAGGTGCCGACGCCGCTGCACTTCGGCCTGGGCTTCTCCTGGGCACTGTTCATCCCGATGCTGGTGATCTACCTGGTAACTTCGCTGGAAGCCATCGGTGACGTCACCGCCACCAGCAAGGTGTCGCGCCAGCCGGTCGAAGGGCCGGTGTGGATGCAGCGGATCAAGGGCGGTGTACTGGTGAACGGGGCCAACTCGCTGCTGGCCGGCTTGTTCAACACCTTCCCGAGCTCAATCTTTGCCCAGAACAATGGCGTGATTCAGCTGACCGGGATCGCCAGCCGCCATATCGGTATGTGGATTGCCGTGATGCTGGTGCTGCTGGGGCTGTTCCCGAGCGTTGCCGGGGTGATCCAGGCGGTGCCGGAACCGGTGCTGGGTGGTGCGGCCATGGTCATGTTCGGGGCGGTTGCGGCTTCGGGGATCAATATCCTGGCCAGCACTCGCCTGGACCGTCGCGCCCTGCTGATCATCGCTGTATCCCTGGCCCTGGGCCTGGGTGTGGCGCAGGTGCCGGAGTTCCTGGCGCACATGCCTGCGGCGATTCGCAATGTGCTGGAGTCGGGCGTGGCTACTGGGGGTATCTGTGCCCTGGTGTTGAACTGGTTCTTGCCAGAGAGCAAGGAACAGGCTTGAGCCTGGTGTCCGACTGTCAGGGCCACGGGGCTGCTGCGCAGCCCATCGCAGGCAAGCCAGCTCCCACCTCGACCGCATTGATCTGAAGCCATGCGCAGTCCCTGTAGGAGCCTGGCTTGCCAGCGATGAGGCCAGTACAGACAACACAAGGCAGTTGCCCCTACATGGATAGCGCCGGCCTGGTGCAAGACAAAAAGCCCGCCCCGCCATGCACAAGCGGGCGCGGGCTTTTTTGCTTTATCATGGCACCATTCCTTTTGCATGAGTTATCCATGAAATTCGCTATCGCGGTGTTCTCCCCGGCCCATGCGCCCTCCTCGCGGCGCGCCCTGCGCTACGCAGAGGCGGTGCTGGCCGGCGGGCATGAGATTGCCCGGCTGTTCTTCTACCAGGACGGGGTACACAGTGCCTCGGCCAACGTGGTCGCCCCCCAGGACGAGCTGGATGTTGCCGGCCAATGGCGCGCCTTTATTGCAGCCAACCAGCTGGACGCAGTGGTGTGCATCGCCGCCGCCCTGCGCCGTGGCGTGCTCGACGAGGCCGAGGCCAACCGCTACCAGCGCCCGGCCGTTAACCTGCCCAAGCCTTGGGAGCTGTCGGGGCTTGGCCAGCTGCATGAGGCGGCGCAAGTTGCCGATCGCCTTGTCTGCTTCGGAGGCGACTGAAATGGCCAAATCCTTGTTGATCATCAGCCGCCAGGCGCCGTGGAACGGCCCATCGGCCCGTGAAGCACTGGACATCGCCCTGGCTGGCGGCGCGTTCGATCTGCCGCTGGGCATGCTGTTCCTCGATGACGGCGTGTTCCAGCTCGCTGCGGACCAGCAGCCCACCGCCGTGCAACAGAAGAACCTGGCCGCCAACTTGCAGGCACTGCCAATGTTCGGCGTCGAAGAACTGTTCGCCTGCAGCCACAGCCTCAATCGCCGCGGCCTGGCAGCCGACACTCTGGCGCTGCCGGTGCAAATGCTGGACGACGCGGCCCTGACCGCACTGATCGCCCGTTTCGACCAGGTGGTAACGCTCTGATGACGACCCTGCATGTTATTGCCCACTCCCCGTTTGGCGACGAGCGCCTGGCCAGCTGCCTGCGCCTGCTCGGTGCCGACGATGCCCTGCTGCTGTGCGGCGATGCTGTATATGCCCTGTGCAGCGGCAGCGAACCGCACCGCCAGCTGCAAGCCGCCGGCCTGGCCCAGCGCCTGTTCGCTCTGGAAGAAGACGTGCAGGCCCGCGCGGTCGGCAACGAGCTGGCCAAGGCCGTGGACTACGCCGGGTTCGTCGAACTGTCGCTGCATTACGACAAGGTCAACAGCTGGCTATGAATACCCTCAACGTTGGCGATCAGGCGATCGCCCTGGACAAGGACGGCTTCCTGGTCGACCTGCAAGACTGGTCGCATGCCGCCGCCGAGGCTTTGGCCGCGCGCGAGGGCATCCCGTTGACAGCGGACCACTGGGAAATCCTCGAACTGCTGCGCCAGTTCTATCAGGAATACCAGCTGTCCCCGGCCACGCGCCCGCTGATCAAGTACACGGCCCTCAAACTGGGCCCGGACAAGGGCAACAGCCCGCACCTCAACCGCCTGTTCAACGGCACTCCCGCCAAACTGGCCGCCAAGCTGGCGGGCCTGCCCAAGCCGACCAACTGCATATGACAGAACCTCGCCCGCTTACCCTGGAAACCCCTGCCGAACACCCGTTCGCCGAGTTCGTGCGCATTCTTGGCAAAGGCAAGCGCGGCGCGCGTGGCCTGACCCGTGAAGAGGCCCGCACGGCCATGACCCTGCTGCTGGAAGGCAAGGTCGAAGATGCCCAGCTCGGTGCCTTTCTCATGCTGCTGCGGCACAAGGAAGAAAGCGCCGAAGAACTGGCCGGCTTCACCGAGGCCCTGCGCGCCCACTTGCAGGCGCCGCGCATCGCCGTTGACCTGGACTGGCCCACCTACGCCGGCAAGAAACGCCACCTGCCCTGGTACCTGCTGGCTGCCAAATGCCTGGCCAACAATGGCGTGCGCATCCTGATGCACGGTGGCGGTGCGCATACCGCCGGGCGCATGTACACCGAGCAACTGCTGTCCCTGCTGGAAATTCCACTGTGCCGTGACTGGGCTGCGGTCAGCCGGGCCCTGGACCAGCAGCGCCTGGCCTTCTTCCCGCTGCAGGACTGGGCCCCGCAGTTGCAGCGCATGATCGACCTGCGCAACACCCTGGGCCTGCGTTCGCCCATCCACTCGCTGGCCCGGGTGCTCAACCCGCTGGCTGCGCGTTGTGGCCTGCAGAGCATCTTCCACCCCGGTTACCAGGCGGTGCACCGCGAGGCCAGCCGCCTGCTGGGCGACCATGCGGTGGTAATCAAGGGTGATGGCGGCGAGATCGAGGTCAACCCCGATGTCATCAGCCATCTGTACGGCACCACCGCCGGCGAAGCCTGGGACGAGGAGTGGCCAGCGCTGAGCGAACGCCGCCACGTGAAGCCGCCAAGCCTGCAGCCCGAGCAATTGCTGGCGGTCTGGCGTGGCGAGGCCGAGGATAGCTACGGTGAAATGGCCGTGGTCGCGACCATCGCCCTGGCCCTGCGCGGCCTAGGCCAAGACCGTGAGCAGGCTTTCGCCACGGCACGTGGTTACTGGGGCGCACGCAACCAATCGAATAACTAGATAGTAAGAGTGCAGTCTTTGCGCTAGTTATTCGAACGTTTTCCCCTAGACTGGGCTCCAACGACAAACAACTTTGTTCCGAGGAGCTCACCATGGGCCTTTTGATCGACGGCCGCTGGCATGACCAGTGGTATGAAAACGGCAAGGACGGCACGTTCAAACGCGAAAACGCCCAACGCCGAAATCAGCTGCCCGCTCCCGAAGCTGGCCGTTACCACCTGTACGTCTCGCTGGCCTGCCCATGGGCACACCGCACCCTGATCTTCCGTGCCCTCAAGGGGCTGGAGCCGTTGATCGACGTGTCGGTGGTCAGCTGGCTGATGCAGGACCATGGCTGGACTTTCGACCAGCAGCAAGGCTCCAGCGGTGACCACCTCGACGCGCTGCAGTACCTGCACCAGCGCTACACCCAGGATGACCCGCACTACACTGGCCGCGTGACTGTACCGGTGCTGTGGGACAAGAAAGAGAAACGCATCGTCAACAACGAGTCGTCGGAGATCATCCGCATCTTCAACAGCGCGTTCAACGAACTGACCGGCAATACACTGGACCTGTACCCAGAGCCGCTGCGCCCGACCATCGAGGCGCTGAACGAGCGCATCTACCCGGCGGTGAACAACGGCGTGTATCGCGCAGGCTTCGCCACTACGCAGGAAGCCTACGAGGCTGCGTTTGACGAAGTGTTCAACGAACTGGACTATCTGGAAGACTTGCTGAGCCGCAACCGCTACCTGGCCGGGGAATACCTGACCGAGGCCGATGTGCGCCTGTTCACCACCCTGGTGCGCTTCGATGCGGTGTACCACGGGCACTTCAAGTGCAACCTGCGCCGCCTGAGCGATTATCACAACCTGTCGAACTGGCTGCGTGAACTGTACCAGTGGCCGGGGGTGGCGGGCACAGTGGACATGGAGCATATCCAGAAGCACTACTACATGAGCCACAAGACCATCAACCCGAACGGGATCGTGCCCAAGGGGCCGCTGCAGGACTTCAACCTGCCGCATGATCGGGAGCGGTTGCCAGGCAAGGGGATTTGGCAGGCTTGAGATTGCAGGGGCTGCTTTGCAGCCCATCGCGACACAAGGCCGCTCCTACAGGGGATCGCTATCTCCTGTAGGAGCGGCCTTGTGTCGCGATGGGCCGCAAAGCGGCCCCAACGATTTCAGCTGTTCTGCGAACCTTCGAACCAGGCCAGCTTGTCACGCAACTGCACCACTTCCCCGACAATCACCAGGGTTGGCGCATGCACTTCATGCTGGGCCACCAGGTCCGGCAAGTCCGCCAAGGTGCCGGTGAACACCCGCTGATTACGCGTAGTCCCCTGCTGCACCAGCGCCGCCGGGGTACTGGCCGCGCGGCCATGGCGAATCAGCTCGGCGCAGATGGTCGGCAAGCCCACCAAGCCCATGTAGAACACCAGGGTCTGTGCCGGCGCCACCAGGTCATGCCAAGGCAGGTTGCTGGTGCCATCCTTCAGGTGCCCGGTCACGAAACGTACTGACTGGGCATAGTCGCGGTGAGTCAGCGGAATTCCACCATAGGCGGAACACCCACTAGCCGCGGTAATGCCCGGCACCACCTGGAACGGGATGCCATGCTCGGCCAGTTCTTCGATCTCTTCGCCGCCCCGGCCGAAGATGAACGGGTCGCCGCCCTTCAGGCGCAGCACACGCTTGCCCTGTCGGGCCAGGTCGACCAGCAGGCGGTTGATCTGGTCCTGAGGCACGGCATGGTCGGCGCGACGCTTGCCCACGTAGATACGCTCGGCATCGCGGCGGCACATCTCGATGATCGCCGGTGCCACCAGGCGGTCATACAGCACCACGTCAGCCTGCTGCATCAGGCGCAAGGCACGGAAGGTCAGCAAGTCCGGATCGCCCGGGCCCGCCCCCACCAAGTACACCTCACCGCCCTGCTGCACCGGCGCACCGTCGACCATCGCCTG
Organism: Pseudomonas sp. X4; assembly: GCF_040784925.1. Taxonomy (NCBI): domain Bacteria; kingdom Pseudomonadati; phylum Pseudomonadota; class Gammaproteobacteria; order Pseudomonadales; family Pseudomonadaceae; genus Pseudomonas; species Pseudomonas sp. X4. The sequence continues at coordinate 114,972 of NZ_CP160798.1, forward strand.
CAACAGGCGCTCGGCCTCGGCGCCCTGCCCGGCCAGCTGGCGCTCGGCAATCGGCCCCTGAAACACGGTTTCCCAGAAGCCACGGCGCTGGTTGACATCCGGGTACAAGGCCTTGACCTTGTCGCGGAAGCGCGCGGCCAAGCCGGCCAGCTCGCCATAGGCGGACGGGATCCAGGCCTCCAGCTTGGCGCGAATCAAACGCGCCAGTACCGGGGCATCACCGCCACTGGACACCGCGACCACCAACGGCGAACGGTCGACGATCGCCGGGAAGATCACCGTGCACAGGGCCGGCGCATCCACCACGTTGACCGGCAGGCTGAGGGCCTGCGCATCCGCCGACACCTGGGCATTGAGCCCGGGGTCGTCGGTGGCCGCGATCACCAGCCGGCAACCGACCAGGTCGGCTGCCTGATAGCCGCGCACCAGCACCTCGCCGCCACCTTCCCGGGCCAGCGCGGCCAACTGGCCGTCGACATCCGGTGCCACCACGCGCAGCGCGGCGCCAGCATCGGCCAGCAGGCGCGCCTTGCGCAAGGCGATCTCACCGCCGCCAACGACCAGCACGCGGCCGCCCTGCAGCTTGTGGAACAGCGGCAGGTAATCCATTTAGCGGATAACCTCGACGCCACCCATGTAAGGCTTCAGCACTTCCGGCACACGGATCGAACCGTCGGCCTGCTGGTAGTTTTCCAGCACGGCAACCAGGGTACGGCCTACGGCCAGGCCGGAACCGTTGAGGGTGTGCACCAGCTCTGGCTTGCCGGTTTCCGGGTTGCGCCAGCGGGCCTGCATGCGGCGCGCCTGGAAGTCACCGCAGTTGGAGCACGAGCTGATTTCGCGGTACTTGTCCTGGCTTGGTACCCACACTTCCAGGTCGTAGGTCTTCACCGCACCAAAGCCCATGTCGCCGGTGCACAGGGCCAGCACGCGGTACGGCAGCTCCAGCAGCTGCAGCACGCGCTCGGCGTTGGCAGTCAGGCCTTCCAGGGCTTCCATCGACTTGGACGGCTCGACCACCTGCACCATCTCGACCTTGTCGAACTGGTGCTGGCGGATCATGCCGCGGGTGTCACGGCCGGAAGCACCAGCTTCGCTACGGAAGCAAGGGGTGTGGGCAACCAGCTTCAGTGGCAGCTGCTTGGCGTCGAGGATTTCACCGGCCACCAGGTTGGTCAGCGACACTTCGGCGGTCGGGATCAGGTAGAAGTCGGCCTCACCTTCGCGGCTGATCTTGAACAGGTCTTCCTCGAACTTCGGCAGCTGGCCGGTGCCCTGCAGGGCCGGGGCCTGGACCAAGTACGGGGTGTAGTGCTCCTCGTAGCCGTGCTCGCCGGTGTGCAGGTTGATCATGAACTGCGCCAGGGCGCGGTGCAGGCGGGCGATCGGGCCGCGCAACACGGCAAAACGTGCGCCAGACAGCTTGGCGGCGGCTTCGAAGTCCAGGCCACCGCTGACTTCGCCAAGGGCGACGTGGTCCTTGATTTCGAAGTCGAAAGCCTTCGGCGTGCCCCAACGGCGCACTTCGACGTTGTCGTCTTCGCTGGCACCGACCGGTACGCTGGCGTCCGGCAGGTTGGGGATGGTCAGCAGGATGCCATCCAGTTCGGCCTGAATGCCGTCCAGCTCGGTCTTGCCGGCAGCCAGTTCGTTGGCCATGCGCTCGACGTCGGCCATCAGCGGCGCAATGTCTTCGCCCTTGGCCTTGGCCTGGCCGATGGACTTGGAACGGGCATTACGCTCGGCCTGCAGCTGCTCGGTGCGGGTCTGCACAGCCTTGCGGCGCTCTTCCAGTGATTCGATGCGCGCGACATCCAGGCTGAAGCCACGGGAGGCCAGGCGATCCGCCACTTCCTGAAGTTGGCCGCGTAACAGTTTGGAATCGAGCATATCGTTCTCTCGTTATGTGTAGGTGTTGGTTCAGAATCGGGTCAGGGACAGGCCGGCCCAGGTCGCGAGCAGCCCGCCCACCACGCTGATACCGGTATAGCCCAGAGCCAGCGGCACTTGCCCGCTTTCCAGCAGGCGTACGGTATCCAGCGAAAAGGAGGAAAAAGTCGTCAGGCCACCGAGGAAGCCGACGATCAGCCCGGCGCGCAGCTCGACCGGCACGATCGGCTTGTGCAGGAACAGGCCATAGAGCAGGCCGATCAGCAGGCAGCCAATCAGGTTGACCGCCAGCGTACCGAGATAGAAGTGCCGTGGCCAGTGGGCAGCCACCCAGTTGGTGGTAGCAAAGCGCAACAAGGTACCGGCAATACCGCCAGCGCTGACGGCGGCAATCAGTGCAATCACGGTTTTCTCCGCTGGCGGGGGCTGTTGCGATCAAGGTCGGCCAAGTGGCGCAGCTTCTCGCCAATCTTCAGTTCCAGGCCACGAGGCACCGGCTGGTAGTACTGGCGCGGCTCGAGCTCCTCGGGGAAGTAGTCTTCGCCGGCGGCATAGGCGTCGGGTTCATCGTGGGCATAGCGGTACTCGTCGCCATAGCCCAGTTGCTTCATCAGCTTGGTCGGGGCGTTGCGCAGGTGCAGCGGCACTTCCAGCGAACCGTGCTCGGCGGCCTCGCGCAGGGCGGTCTTGAAGCCCATGTACACCGCGTTGCTCTTCGGTGCGCAGGCGAGGTAGGTGATGGCCTGGGCCACTGCCAGTTCGCCCTCGGGGCTGCCCAGGCGCTCTTGCACATCCCAGGCCGCCAGGCACAGGCTGAGCGCGCGCGGGTCGGCGTTGCCGATGTCCTCGCTGGCCATGCGCACCACGCGGCGGGCGATGTACAGCGGGTCGCAGCCGCCGTCGAGCATGCGCGCGAACCAGTACAGGGCACCATCGGGGTTGGAGCCGCGCACCGACTTGTGCAGTGCGGAAATCTGGTCGTAGAACGCCTCGCCACCCTTGTCGAAGCGGCGGCGGCTGTCGCCGAGCAGGCTCTGCAGCATCTCGACGTCGATCTCGCTGCCGTCTTCAGCCAGGTCCGACGCATTTTCCAGGAAGTTGAGCATGCGCCGGCCATCGCCATCGGCGGCAGCCATCAGCATCTTGAAGGCGTCGTCACCAACCCGCAGGTTGCGCTTGCCCAGGCCGCGCTCTTCAGTCAGCGCGCGGTTGACCAGCTTGCGCAGCGCCGCCTCGTCCAGGCTCTTGAGCACATACACCCGCGCCCGCGACAGCAATGCGTTGTTCAGCTCGAACGACGGATTTTCGGTGGTGGCGCCAATGAACAGCAGGGTGCCGTCTTCCACATAGGGCAGGAAGGCATCCTGCTGCGACTTGTTGAAGCGGTGCACTTCGTCGACGAACAGGATGGTACGGCGGCCGTACTGGCCAGCCTGCTGCTTGGCCACTTCGACCGCCTGGCGAATCTCCTTCACCCCGGCCAGTACCGCCGACACCGTTTCGAAGTGCGCGTCGCAGAACTGCGCCAGCAGCCGCGCGAGGGTGGTCTTGCCCACCCCTGGCGGCCCCCAGAAGATCATCGAGTGCAGCGCACCCTGCTCCAGCGCCTCGCGCAGCGGCTTGCCGCGCGCCAGCAGGTGCTCCTGGCCGACGTACTCGTCCAGGTTGGACGGGCGCAGGCGAGCGGCCAGGGGCTGGGCGACGGGTTCGCTTCGAAACAGGTCCATGGCGAGCTCTGGTTACTCCTTGATGACGTCCGCGCCTTTGGGGATGTCGAACTTGAACTTGCTGTCCGGCACCGCCTGGTTGGCTTTCACGCCATTGAACAGGATGTTGGTGCGCTGGCCGACGCTGTCGATCAGCTGCATGTCGTTGATCAGGCCCTTGCGGAACGACACACGCAGCGAGTCGAACAGGGTGTCCTTGGTCTTCGGCTTGAGGGTGAAGTCCATCACTTCGCCCTGCTCCTTCGAGCTGATGTCGAAGCTCTGGCTGATCTTCGACACGTCACCAGACAGCAGCAGCGCCGGGGTCTGGTTCAGGCGCTGGTCGAGCTTCTTGATGGTCGCCTGCTCCAGGTCCGGGTCCCACAGGGTGACGTTCTTGCCGTCGGATACCACCACCTGCTCCTGCGGCGCATCGGTGTGCCAGTAGAACAGGCCCGGGCGCTTGACGGTCATCTTGCCGGAGGTTTCCTGCAGGCTGGTGCCGCCGGCGTCCAGGGTCAGCTGGGAAAAGTTGGCCTCGATGGTCTGCGACTTTTCCAGCAATTGGGTCAGGCGTTGTACGTCTTGCTCACCGGCAAAAGCCGATACGGTGGCCGACACAGAAGCCGCGGCCAGGGCAGAAACCAACAGCATGCGAATCGCGCGCATGGGAGTCCTCATCGAGCATTGAAAAGGCCGGGCACCACCGTTGGCGCCCGGCAAGGTGTTCGTCAGTCGCGCGGGCCGCCCGGGGCTATTACTTCCCGGGAGCCGTTGCTGTTCATGGGGGTGACCACGCCGGCCATTTCCATGGCTTCGATCATGCGGGCGGCGCGGTTGTAGCCGATCTTCAGTTTGCGCTGCACGGCCGAGATGGACGCGCGGCGGCTTTCCAGCACGAACTGCACGGCCTCATCATACAGGGCGTCGCTTTCCGAATCTTCGCCATCGCCACCACCGCCGCCGCCTTCGAAGCCGCTGCCGGCCTCCTCGACGCCGTTGAGGATGTCGTCGTTGTAGTCCGGGGCGCCGCGCAGCTTCCACGCTTCCACCACGCGGTGCACCTCGTCGTCGGAGACGAACGCGCCGTGCACACGAATCGGCAGGCTGGTGCCCGGCGGCATGTACAGCATGTCACCGTGGCCCAGCAGCTGCTCGGCACCACCCTGGTCGATGATGGTCCGCGAGTCGATCTTGCTCGACACCTGGAATGCCATGCGGGTCGGGATGTTGGCCTTGATCAGGCCGGTAATCACGTCCACCGACGGGCGCTGGGTAGCGAGGATCAGGTGGATACCGGCCGCACGTGCCTTCTGGGCGATACGGGCGATCAGCTCTTCGACCTTCTTGCCGACGATCATCATCATGTCGGCGAATTCGTCGACCACCACCACGATGGTCGGCAGGGTTTTCAGCGCAGGCGGCTCGTCGTCCATGCTCTCGCGGCGGTACAGCGGGTCATGGATGATCTCGCCGGCGTCCTGGGCGTCCTTGATCTTGCGGTTGAAGCCGGCCAGGTTACGCACACCCATGGCCGCCATCAGCTTGTAGCGCCGCTCCATCTCGGCCACGCTCCAGCGCAGGGCGTTGGCGGCGTCCTTCATGTCGGTGACCACCGGGCACAGCAGGTGCGGGATGCCCTCGTAGATCGACAGTTCGAGCATTTTCGGGTCGATCATGATCAGCCGCGCGTCTTCCGGGCTGGACTTGAACAGGATCGACAGGATCATCGCGTTCACACCCACCGACTTACCGGAACCGGTGGTACCGGCCACCAGCAGGTGCGGCATCTTGGCCAGGTCGGTGATCACCGGCTTGCCGCCGATGTCGTGGCCCAGGGCCAGGGTGACCGGCGATTTCTGCTCGTCGTACTGCGGCGTGGCCAGCACTTCGGAGAAACGCACCATCTGCCGGTTCTCGTTGGGGATCTCGATACCCACGGTGGTCTTGCCGGGGATGACCTCGACCACACGCACACTGGTCACTGCCAGCGAACGCGCCAGGTCCTTGGCCAGGTTGGCGATACGGCTGACCTTCACGCCGGCGGCCGGCTGGATTTCGTAACGGGTAATCACCGGGCCCGGGTGGATCGAGTCCACCGCCACTTCCACGCCGAATTCCTTGAGTTTGATTTCCAGCAACTGGCCGACACCGGCCAGAGATTCCGGCGAGTACTCGATCTTCTTCTGTTCGGCCGGGTCGAGGATGGAGATCGACGGCAAAGTACCTTCCACCGCGCTGTCGACGAACAGCGGAGCCTGCTTCTCCTTCATCACCCGCTTGCTCGGCTCCGGCGCCCTGGCGGGTGTCGGCGGCACGATCATCGGGGCCGCGGCAGGTGGTTCGCGGGAGATTACCGGCTCACGTGGTGCCGGCGACTCGCGTGGCACCACAGGCTCGCGCGACAGGGTTGGCTCACGTGGCTCGACCGGTTGGGCAGGTGCTTCTTCACGCTTGAAGATGCGCTCGCGCAGCGCCGGCTTGGCCGGTTCGCGCTTGTCGGCGGCCATTGGCGCGGCCTTGACCACCGGTTCATCCTCGCGCAGCTGCGCCTCCAGGCGCTTGCGTTCGTTGCGTGCTTCCCACCAACGGTTGGCGGCGCCCTGCACCAGCTCGAACAGGTCGAGGGTGATCTTGCCGGTCAGGTCCATCACCTTGAACCACGACAGGTCGGTGAACACGGTCAGGCCGAACAGGAACAGGGCAATGAACATCAGCGTGCTGCCCTGCACGTTCAGCAGGTTGCGCGCCAGGTCGCCCAGGCTCTCGCCCAGCGCACCACCGGCGGAGAACGGCATGCTCGCAGGCGGGTGGAAATGGATATGTGCCAGCGCCGCACCAGACAGCACCAGGAACACCAGGCCGATGAGCCGCCAGGAGAACAGCCAGCCGCTCCAGTCCCAGGGCTGGTGGCGTTCGCGGAAGATCTGCCAGGTCTTTATCGCCAGCAGCAGCGGGAAGATGTAGGCGAAGTACCCCAGCACCATGAACAGGATGTCGGCGAAGTAGGCACCAGCACGCCCGGCGGCGTTCTGCACCTGGTCGACGTTGCTGGTGTGGCTGAAGCCCGGGTCCGACGTATCGTAGGTCAGCAGCGCCATCCACAGGTACAGGCACAGGGCGCCGACAGCGATCAACGCACCTTCCTTGAGGCGATAATGCAGCTGCTGCCGCCATAGGGGGACGGGCAAGGGAGCTGGAGTTGCGGTGGATTTCTTCAAAACGCGTCTATTCCTGCGCGTGCTGCGCGTCCAATAGTGATCGGCCGACGGTGCGGCCAATGAACCACTACTTTTAACATTACTGCCCGCCAGCCGCCATGGCGGCACGCCAGATGGGGGTATGGCCGGGGGCGACTTTCATATAGCTGCAATTTGAGCATGCATTTTCTTTTGTGACAAAGGCTTATGCTGTGTTTTTGCACAGGTGTGACAGCAAATGTAGCGGATGGTGCCTGCTGTCTCATGAATGTGTAGGAAATTGCCTATTTTCATCGCCTGTACCGGCCTCTTCGCGGGCTTGCCCGCTCCCACAGGTACCCCCGCAGGCTTCAGGGCCTGCACATGGCCTGTGGGAACGGGCGCGCCCGCGAAGAAGCCAAAGAGATTGACCCTGCTTTTCACCCGCGCCATGCTGCCCTCTCCCCTCCCCCACCGCACGATAGACCATGCTCACCTGGCTGACCCGCGACTCGCTGACCTTCCCGCCCCTGGAAAAGGCCCTGCACGACCCCAACGGCCTGCTCGCTGCCGGCGGCGACCTGAGCCCCGAGCGCCTGGTGCAGGCCTATCGCCATGGCTGCTTCCCGTGGTACCAGGACGGCCAGCCGATCCTCTGGTGGTCGCCCGACCCGCGCACGGTGCTGCTCCCGGACCAGCTGCACGTGTCGCGCTCGCTGGCCAAGCTGATGCGCCAGGGTCGTTACCAGGTCAGCTTCGACACCGACTTCCCGGCGGTGATCGCCGCCTGCGCCGCGCCACGTGACTACGCCGACGGCACCTGGATCACCGACACCATGCGCGCCGCCTACTGCGAGCTGCACCGGCGCGGCATCGCCCATTCGGTGGAGGTGCGCCAGGATGGCGAGCTGGTCGGCGGCCTGTACGGCCTGGCCATGGGCCAGCTGTTCTTCGGCGAATCGATGTTCAGCCGCGCCGACAATGCCTCCAAGGTCGGCTTCGTGACCCTGGTCAACCACCTGCGCCAGGCCGGTTTCGTCCTCATCGACTGCCAGATGCCGACCAACCACCTGCACAGCCTGGGCGCCCACGCCATCAGCCGCGCCGAGTTCGCCGGCTACCTGGCACGCCACCTCGACCAGCCCAACAGCGCCACATGGCTTCCCTAGGCGAGTTCCCATAGCTGGCTTACACTTAAAGCAAAGTCTCACCGAGGGGGTTGATCATGACAGAGTTGGCGCGGTTGAAGTTCTATGCCACTCAGCCCCACTCCTGCAGCTACCTGCCCGACGAACAGGCAACCACACTGTTCCTCGACCCCAGCCAGCCGATGGACGTGCACGTGTACGCCGATTTGTCGGAAATGGGCTTCCGCCGCAGTGGCGACCACCTGTACCGCCCGCATTGCCAGAACTGCAATGCCTGCGTGCCGGCACGCATCCCGGCGGCGCGCTTCATCCCCAACCGCCAGCAACGGCGCATCCTCAAGCGCAACGCCGACCTGACCGTGACCGCCGCGCGCCCGGCGTTCAAGGAAGAGTACTTCGAGCTGTACCGGCGCTATATCGAAACGCGCCACGCCGACGGTGACATGTACCCGCCCAGCCGCGACCAGTTCTCCACCTTCCTGGTGCGCGACCTGCCGTTCTGCTGGTTCTACGAGTTCCGCCTGGAAGGCCGCTTGATGGCGGTAGCGGTGTGCGACCTGCTGCCCAACGGCCTGTCAGCGGTGTACACCTTCTACGAGCCGGACGAAGAACGCCGCAGCCTGGGCCGCTTCGCCATCCTCTGGCAGATCACCGAAGCCCTGCGCCAGGACCTGGAGGCGGTTTACCTGGGTTACTGGATCAAGAACTGCAAGAAAATGAACTACAAGACGCAGTATCGGCCTATCGAACTGTTGATAAATCAGCGCTGGGTCACCCTCAACTGAAAGGCATTGGCTTGACACACAGTTTTCGGGCATAATCCACGCCACTTTTTTGCCCGGTGCGGTTATGCGTCGGGCCAACACTGGATCCGAGGGCTCTACTGCATGTCGAAAGAAGACAGCTTCGAAATGGAAGGTACTGTCGTCGACACCCTGCCCAACACCATGTTCCGCGTGGAGTTGGAAAACGGGCACGTCGTAACCGCGCACATCTCCGGAAAGATGCGCAAGAACTATATCCGTATTCTCACTGGCGACAAGGTCCGCGTCGAACTGACGCCCTACGACCTGAGCAAGGGCCGCATCACCTACCGTGCGCGCTAAGCTCAAGCCATGAAAAAGCCCGGCCATGTGCCGGGCTTTTTTGTGCCTTCAGGATTGTAGGGGGCTGCTTTGCAGCCCTTCGCGGGCACGCCCGCTCCCACAGGTAATAGCTATCCCCTGTGGGAGCGGGCGTGCCCGCGAAGGGCCGCATAGCGGCCCCATCTGTCACGCAACCTCAGCCGTGGTCTCGAAGTCGAACACCAGTTCGCCATCGCGCAGGTCGACGTGCACCACGCCACCATGCTCGGCCAGTTCGCCAAACAGGATCTCCTCGGCCAGCGGCCGCTTGATCTTGTCCTGGATCAGCCGCGCCATCGGCCGCGCACCCATCTGCACGTCGTAGCCCGAGGCCGCCAGCCAGCCGCGTGCATCATCGCTGACTTCCAGCAGCACTCGCTTGTCTTCCAGCTGCGCCTGCAGTTCGATAAGGAACTTGTCGACGATGCTCTTGATCGTCTCGTGGCTCAGGCGGCCAAACTGGATGATGGTGTCCAGGCGGTTGCGGAACTCCGGCGTGAAGCTCTTGCGGATGACTTCCATGGCATCGGACGCATGGTCCTGATGAGTAAAGCCGATCGAGGCCCGCGCGGCGGTTTCTGCGCCAGCGTTGGTGGTCATGATCAGGATCACGTTGCGGAAGTCGGCCTTGCGCCCGTTGTTGTCGGTCAGGGTACCGTGATCCATCACCTGCAGCAGCAGGTTGAAGACTTCCGGGTGGGCCTTCTCGATTTCGTCGAGCAGCAATACGCAGTGCGGTTGCTTGGTGATCGCCTCGGTCAGCAAACCACCCTGGTCAAAGCCAACATAGCCAGGAGGCGCACCGATCAGGCGCGACACGGTGTGGCGTTCCATGTACTCGGACATGTCGAAGCGCACCAGCTCCACGCCCAGCGCCTTGGCCAGCTGCCGTGCTGCTTCGGTCTTGCCGACGCCGGTCGGGCCGGCGAACAGGAACGAACCGACAGGCTTGTCCGGCGACTTGAGGCCGGCGCGGGACAGCTTGATGGCGGTGGCCAGCGAATCGATCGCCTGGTCCTGACCAAATACGGTCAACTTCAGGTCACGCTCGAGGTTGCGCAGCAGTTCCTTGTCGGAACTGGTGACGTGCTTCGGCGGAATCCGCGCGATCTTGGCGACGATGTCTTCGACCTGCGGCACGTCGATGCGCTTGACGCGGTTAGCCTCCGGCTGCAGGCGCTGGTAGGCACCGGCTTCGTCGATCACGTCGATGGCCTTGTCCGGCATGTGCCGGTCATTGATGTAGCGCGAGGCCAGTTCAGCGGCGGCGCGCAAGGCTTCGTCGCTGTACTCGATGTTGTGGTGGCTTTCGAAGCGGCCTTTCAGGCCACGCAGGATGCCCACGGTGTCTTCGACCGACGGCTCGCTGACATCGACCTTCTGGAAGCGCCGCGCCAGGGCACGGTCCTTCTCGAAAATGCCGCGGAATTCCTGGAAGGTGGTCGAACCGATGCAACGGATCTCACCGGACGACAGCAGTGGCTTGAGCAGGTTGGACGCATCCATCACCCCGCCCGACGCCGCACCGGCACCAATGATGGTGTGGATTTCGTCGATGAACAGGATCGCCTGCGGGCGCTTGCGCAGCTCGCCGAGCAGCGCCTTGAAGCGCTTCTCGAAATCGCCACGGTATTTGGTACCCGCCAGCAGTGCGCCGAGATCGAGGGAATACACCACGCTCTGCGCCAGCAAATCGGGCACCTGGCCATCGACGATACGCTTGGCCAGGCCTTCGGCGATGGCGGTCTTGCCCACGCCTGCCTCACCCACCAGCAGCGGGTTGTTCTTGCGCCGACGGGCAAGGATTTGCGCCACGCGCTCCACTTCCTGCTCGCGGCCTACCAGCGGGTCGATACGTCCGGCACGGGCCAGTTCGTTCAGGTTGCTGGCATAGGCATCCAGCGGGTTGCTCGAAGAGGCGGTATCGCCGCCCTCTTCATCCTGCATTTCCTGGTCGTTTTCGGAATGCGGACCATGGCCCGGCACCTTGGAGATGCCATGGGCGATGTAGTTGACCACGTCGATGCGGGCCACGCTCTGCTGCTTGAGCAGGAACACGGCCTGGCTTTCCTGTTCGCTGAAGATCGCCACCAGCACGTTGGCGCCAGTGACTTCACGCTTGCCGGAGCTTTGCACGTGGAACACGGCACGCTGCAGTACACGCTGGAAGCCCAGGGTCGGCTGGGTTTCGCGATCTTCATCGTTGACCGGGATCAGGGGTGTAGTGGAATCGATGAACTCTTGCAGGTCGTGCTTGAGTTTGTCGAGATTGGCGCCACAGGCGCGCAGAACGGTCGCGGCAGCCTCATTGTCAAGGAGTGCCAGCAGCAGATGTTCGACGGTCATGAACTCATGACGCTTCGAACGAGCCTCCTTGAAGGCAAGATTGAGGGTGACTTCGAGCTCGCGGTTTAACATAGCTTCACCTCATACCCAAGTGGTCGGCGATTAACCGTCCTTCTCGATTTCACAGAGTAGCGGATGCTGGCTTTCCCTGGCGTATTGGTTGACCTGCATAGCCTTTGTTTCGGCGATGTCACGGGTAAACAATCCGCACACTGCCCGCCCTTCGGTATGGACGGTCAGCATGATCTTGGTCGCCAGCTCGCGGTTCAGATTGAAGAACGTCTCGAGCACTTCGACGACGAAATCCATCGGCGTGTAGTCATCGTTGAACAAAACCACCTTGTACATCGGTGGCGCCTGCAGGATCGGCTTGGCTTCCTGAACTGCAAGACCCGAGCCGTCGTCCTCATTCGATTGCGGGCGATCCTGATTGAATGTTAGTCGAATCTCACTAGGTGCATGCATGGAAAGAATTTCATCATGAGCGACAGGTTAAGGTTGTGGGTTGACTGCGAAGGGCACGGCCAGCGCAGGCGCCGGGCGACCTTGACTATCGGCAAAACGGTGTTACAACCAATAAGAACCCACCGTGGTCGATAAAGATCCGCGCAGTCAACCAGATTTTTCGCATGGTTCGTATGCGGATGAAGTGGATGATACTCCAGTGATGGAGTCCTTTGCAGAGGGACATAGGGATGGCAAGCGGTAAAGTCAAGTGGTTCAACAATGCCAAGGGCTACGGATTCATCAATGAAGAGGGCAAGACTGACGACTTGTTCGCTCATTATTCAGCCATCCAGATGGACGGGTACAAGACGCTCAAGGCCGGCCAGGCCGTGAGCTTCGACATCGTCCAGGGCCCCAAAGGCCTGCACGCGGTGAATATCAGCAGCGCCACTGCCGCCGCGGCCGCCAGGGCTCCGCAAACCAGCAGCACTGCCGACGCCTGAACTGCCGCGCCGCCTGCCGGTACACGAAAAAACCGGCCGCCTCCTGACTGGAAGCGGCCGGTTTTCCGTTGCCTTACATATGCTTGATCATTTCATCGCCAAAGCCTGAACTGCTCACCAGCCTGGCGCCGTCCATCAGGCGTTCGAAGTCATAGGTCACGGTCTTGGCAGCAATCGCGCCATTGGTACCCTTGATGATCAGGTCCGCCGCCTCGGTCCAGCCCATGTGCCGCAGCATCATCTCCGCCGACAGGATCACCGAACCCGGGTTGACCTTGTCCTGCCCGGCATACTTGGGCGCGGTGCCGTGGGTGGCCTCGAACATGGCCACGGTGTCGGACAGGTTGGCACCCGGCGCAATGCCGATACCGCCCACTTCCGCCGCCAGGGCATCGGACAGGTAGTCACCGTTGAGGTTGAGGGTGGCGATCACGTCGTACTCGGCCGGGCGCAGCAGGATCTGCTGCAGCATGGCGTCGGCGATGGCGTCCTTGACGATGACCTCACGGCCGCTCTTGGGGTTCTTGAACTTCATCCATGGGCCACCATCGAGCAGCTCGGCCCCGAACTCGTCGCGCGCCACTTCATAGCCCCAGTCCTTGAAGGCACCCTCGGTGAACTTCATGATGTTGCCCTTGTGCACCAGGGTCAGCGACTCGCGGTCGTTGTCCACCACGTACTGCAGCGCCTTGCGCACCAGGCGCTTGGTGCCTTCCTTCGACACCGGCTTGACGCCAATGCCACAGTCCTGGTCGAAGCGGATCTTGGTAACGCCCATTTCCTCCTTGAGGAACTTGATCACCTTGTTCGCCTCGGGCGAACCGGCCTTCCACTCGATGCCGGCATAGATGTCCTCGGAGTTCTCGCGGAAGATCACCATGTCCACATCGCCGGGTTTTTTCACCGGGCTGGGCACGCCCTGGAACCACAGCACCGGGCGCAGGCACACGTACAGGTCCAGTTGCTGGCGCAAGGCCACGTTGAGCGAACGGATACCGCCGCCCACCGGGGTGGTCAGCGGCCCCTTGATCGACACCACGTAATCACGTACGGCATCGAGGGTTTCCTGGGGCAGCCAGGTGTCCTGGTCGTAGACCTGGGTGGCTTTTTCGCCGGCGTACACCTCCATCCAGGCGATCTTGCGCTTGCCGCCGTAGGCCTTCTGCACGGCGGCATCGACCACCTTGATCATTACCGGCGAGACATCGACGCCAATCCCGTCGCCCTCGATATAAGGAATGATCGGGTTGTCAGGAACGTTGAGCGAATGGTCTGCATTGACGGTGATCTTCGCGCCGTCGGTCGGAACCTTGATTTTCTGGTATCCCATGCTTGCACTACTCCGCTGTCGGGTGTGATTGGACATCATGCGATCCACTGAGCCTAAACCACATCTGCCGACCTGCAAGCTGTGGGAGCGGCGGTGCGGCGACCCGACGCGCCCGCGAAGGATGCACCGCCGATGCTGCGGCATTTCGCCACATTGCCGCTTAGTCTTTGGTCTTATAAATGGGCCGATATCACTTGGCCTTGCTGATTAGCCCGAATGGTTTGGTATACTCCGCCGCGACCGAAGGGTCATCGGGGCGATCCCTTGGAAAAATGCGGACCGCCCTTGGCCATGAATGGACACAAAGCCTGGCCACGAAGCCTGGACTGTTACCGCAGCTCAGCACTTGACGCTCGACTGATGCATCCACCATCACCGCTCGCAGCCTCTCGACTTTCCGCTCATGGCGTTGCCAGGGCGATGCGCCTACCCTGCGCACCACGAGACTCGAGCACGCTCAGCACACAGAGAGTTAACCCGCATGCCCACCCGTTCCAAGATCATCTATACCTTCACCGACGAAGCCCCCGCCCTCGCCACTTACTCGCTGCTGCCGATCATCGAAGCCTTCACCGCTTCGGCTGACATCGCCGTCGAAACCCGCGACATCTCCCTGGCTGGCCGTATCCTCGCCGCCTTCCCGGAGCAACTGGGCGCAGAGAAGCAAGTAGGCGATCACCTGGCGGAACTGGGCCAGCTGGCTACCACCCCTGAAGCCAACATCATCAAGCTGCCGAACATCAGCGCCTCGGTACCGCAGCTGAAAGCCGCGATCAAGGAACTGCAAGGCAAGGGCTTCAACATCCCTGACTACGCCGACGAGCCAGCCACCGCGGAAGAGAAAGAATCCCGTGCCCGCTACGACCGCATCAAAGGTTCCGCCGTGAACCCGGTCCTGCGCGAAGGCAACTCCGACCGCCGCGCGCCGCTGTCGGTCAAGAACTACGCCCGCAAGCACCCGCACAAGATGGGCGCCTGGGCTGCCGACTCCAAGTCGCACGTTGCCCACATGACCCAGGGCGACTTCTACGGCAGCGAGAAAGCCGCACTGATCGAAGCTGACGACAGCCTGCGCATCGAGCTGGTCGGCAAAGACGGCAACACCACCGTACTGAAAGAAAAGACTGCGGTAAAAGCTGCCGAAGTCATCGACTGTGCCACCATGAGCCGCAAGGCCCTGAAAGCCTTCATCGCCGAGCAGATCGCCGATGCCAAGGCTTCCGGCGTGCTGCTGTCGGTACACCTGAAAGCCACCATGATGAAGGTCTCCGACCCGATCATGTTCGGCGTCATCGTCGAAGAGTTCTACAACGACGTGCTGGCCAAGCACGCCGCCGCCCTGGCTGAAGTAGGCTTCAACGCCAACAACGGCATCGGCGACCTGTACGCCCGCATCAAGGACCTGCCAGCCGAGAAGCAGGCCGAGATCGAAGCCGACATCCAGGCCCTGTACGCCCAGCGTCCGGCCCTGGCCATGGTCAACTCCGACAAAGGCATCACCAACCTGCACGTGCCGAGCGACGTCATCGTCGACGCCTCGATGCCGGCCATGATCCGTGACTCGGGCAAGATGTGGAACGCCGCCGGCGAACTGCAGGATGCCAAGGCGATCATCCCGGACCGCTGCTACGCCGGCATCTACCAGGCCACCATCGAAGACTGCAAGGCCAACGGCGCCTTCGACCCGACCACCATGGGCAGCGTACCGAACGTCGGCCTGATGGCACAGAAGGCCGAAGAGTACGGCTCCCACGACAAGACCTTCCAGATCAAGGCCGACGGCGTCGTGCGCGTGGTCGACAGCAAAGGCCAGGTCGTTCTCGAGCAGAACGTCGAAGCCGGCGACATCTTCCGCATGTGCCAGGTCAAGGACGCGCCGATCCAGGACTGGGTCAAGCTGGCCGTCAACCGTGCCCGCCTGAGCAACACCCCTGCAGTGTTCTGGCTGGACCCGGCCCGCGCCCACGACGGCGTGATGATCGAGAAGGTGCAGAAGTACCTGAAGGATCACGACACCTCCGGCCTGGACATCCGCATCCTGGCACCGGTCGACGCCATCAAGTTCTCCCTGGCCCGCATCCGCGAAGGCAAGGACACCATCTCGGTGACCGGCAACGTGCTGCGTGACTACCTGACCGACCTGTTCCCGATCATGGAACTGGGCACCAGCGCCAAGATGCTGTCGATCGTGCCGCTGATGAGCGGTGGCGGCCTGTTCGAAACCGGCGCCGGCGGTTCGGCACCGAAGCACGTGCAGCAGCTGGTGGAAGAGAACTTCCTGCGTTGGGACTCGCTGGGTGAATTCCTGGCCCTGGCCGCTTCCCTGGAGCACCTGGGCAACACCTACGACAACCCGCGCGCCAAAGTGCTGGCCAACACCCTGGACCAGGCCACCGGCAAGTTCCTCGACACCAACAAGTCGCCTTCGCGCAAAGTCGGTGGTATCGACAACCGCGGCAGCCACTTCTACCTGACCCTGTACTGGGCTCAGGCCCTGGCTGCGCAGAACGACGACGCTGCCCTGCAGGCACGCTTCGCACCACTGGCCAAGACCCTGACCGAGAACGAGGAGACCATCGTCGCCGAGCTCAACGCCGTCCAGGGCAAGCCGGCCGACATCGGTGGCTACTACGCCCCGGATGCCGAGCTGACCGCCAAGGTGATGCGCCCAAGCCAGACCCTGAACAGCGCCATTGCCGCCCTGTAAGGTTCGCTTGAAGTAACAGCACAAACCCCGGCCACGCACCGGGGTTTGTGCTTTCTGGGAAATGGGGTTGCTCTGCAACCCATCGCCGGCAAGCCAGCTCCCACAAGTATTGTGAATGCCTCAAGCTTGCACTGCACCTGTGGGAGCTGGCTTGCCGGCGATGGGCCGCAAAGCGGCCCCACCAATCTGAAGGGACATACAAATGACCTGGCAACCCCACATCACCGTCGCCACCATCGTCGAACACGAAGGCAAGTTCCTCTTCGTCGAAGAATTCAAAGCCAACCAGCACGTCTTCAACCAGCCCGCCGGCCACCTCGAACCCAACGAGACCCTGCCCCAGGCCGCCCTGCGCGAAACCCTCGAAGAAACCGCCTGGGAAGTCGAGCTCACCGGCGTCGTCGGCATCTACCTGTACACCGCCCCAAGCAACGGCGTGACCTACCAGCGCATCTGCTTCGCCGCCCGCCCCGTGCGCCATCACGCCGACCTGGCACTGGACAGCGACATCGTCCGCGCCGTGTGGCTGACCCGCGACGAACTGCTGGCCGACCCCGCCCGCTGGCGCAGCGAGCTGGTGCCACGCTGCCTCGACGACTACCTGAAAGGTCCCTTGCACAGCCTCGACCTGCTGCGCGACTGACGCGCCGCCGCAGGTTTGATAGAATCGGCGTTTTTCCCCCTTGATACACACCGGTAACCATGACCAGCCCAGCACTCAAAGACCCCGCCAAGACCCGCGTTATCGTCGGCATGTCCGGCGGCGTGGACTCTTCCGTCTCCGCCCTTCTGCTCATGGAGCAGGGCTACCAGGTGGAAGGGCTGTTCATGAAGAACTGGGAAGAAGACGACGGCACCGAATACTGCACCGCCCGTGAAGACTTGGCCGACGCCCAGGCCGTATGTGACCGCATCGGCATCAAGTTGCACACCGCCAACTTCGCCGCCGAATACTGGGACAACGTGTTCGAGCACTTCCTCGAAGAGTACAAGGCCGGCCGCACGCCCAACCCGGACATCCTCTGCAACCGCGAAATCAAGTTCAAGGCGTTCCTCGACTACGCCCTGTCGCTGGGTGCCGACCTGATCGCCACCGGCCACTACGTGCGCCGCCGCGACACCGGCGAGCTCACCGAACTGCTCAAGGGCCTGGACCCGAACAAGGACCAGAGCTACTTCCTGCACGCCGTCGGCGGCAAGGAAATCGCCCGCACCCTGTTCCCGGTTGGCGAGCTGGAAAAGCCCGAAGTACGCGCCATTGCCGAAAAGCACGGCCTGGCCACCGCCAAGAAGAAGGACTCCACCGGCATCTGCTTCATCGGCGAGCGCCGCTTCAGCGACTTCCTCAAGCAATACCTGCCGGCCCAGCCGGGCAACATCGAGACCACCGACGGTGAAGTGATCGGCCGCCACCACGGGCTGATGTACCACACCATCGGCCAGCGCCAGGGCTTGGGCATTGGCGGCCTGAAGGACGCCGGTGACGAGCCGTGGTACGTGCTGCACAAGGACCTGACCCGCAACGTGCTGGTGGTCGGCCAGGGCAATGAACACCCGTGGTTGTTCTCCCGCGCCCTGCTCGCTTCGGAAATCTTCTGGGTCAACCCGGTCGACCTCCGCACCCCGCGCCAGCTCACCGCCAAGGTGCGCTACCGCCAGAGCGACCAGCAGTGCACCCTGGAACTAACCGAAAGCGGTTACCGTGCGGTGTTCGACGAACCGCAACGTGCCGTTACCCCGGGCCAGTCGGTGGTGTTCTACGACGGCGAAGTGTGCCTGGGCGGCGGCGTGATCGAAGCCGCCGAGCCGTGGAGCCCGCGCGCATGAGCAACCTGCAGGAGCAGCTGATTGCGTTGGGCGGTGTGTTCCAGGCCGCCGTACTGGTCGACCGCATTGCCCGCACCGGCCAGGCCAGCGAGGCCAACATCGGCTGCATGCTCGGCAGCCTGCTGGTCCGCGACCCCAAGGACACCCTGGAGGTGTTCGGCGGTGACGACCTGAACCTGCGCGACGGCTATCGCGCGCTGGTCGGCGCGCTGGAGCGCGACCCCAGCAGCCTGCAGCGCGAGCCGCTGCGCTACGCCCTGTCGATGCTGGGCCTGGAGCGCCAGCTGAACAAGCGCGGCGACCTGCTCGACACCATCGGCAACCGCCTGCCGCAAATCCAGTCCCAGGCCGAGCATTTCGGCCTGGTTCATGAAAACGTCATCGCTTCCAGTGGAGCCTTGTACCAGGACACCCTGAGCACCTTGCGCCAGCGCATCCAGGTACATGGCGACATGCGCTTCCTGCAGCAGGCCAGCAACGCCTCGAAGATCCGCGCCCTGCTGCTGGCCGGCATCCGCGCCGCACGCCTGTGGCGCCAGCTGGGCGGGCACCGCTGGCAGCTGGTATTCAGCCGGCGCAAGCTGTTGAACGAACTGTACGACATGATGCGCAGCCCCTCCTGACAGGGGCTGACAGTTCCGGCCTCATCGCCGGCAAGCCAGCTCCACACAGGATATGCACTGTGCTCAAGACCGGTGCAGTACCTGTGGGAGCTGGCTTGCCGGCGATAGGGCCGGAACAGGCAATGCACAATGCACAGCTGATTTATGGCCCGACCTTTGGTCAGCCACCCGACCTGAGCGCATTTTTCATGTATGATATGCGCCCTTCCAAAAGCCTGACTGTCCGAGAACACCCCATGCAGCTTTCTTCGCTCACTGCGGTTTCCCCTGTAGACGGCCGTTATGCCGGCAAAACCCAGGCCTTGCGCCCCATTTTCAGCGAATTCGGCCTGATCCGTTTCCGCGCCCTGGTCGAAGTGCGCTGGCTGCAGCGCCTGGCCGCCCACCCGCAGATCGGCGAAGTGCCGGCGTTCTCCGCCGAAGCCAACGCCCTGCTGGACAGCCTGGCCACCGACTTCAAGCTCGAGCACGCCGAACGCGTCAAGGAAATCGAGCGCACCACCAACCACGACGTCAAGGCGATCGAATACCTCCTCAAGGAGCAGGCCGCCAAGCTGCCTGAGCTGGCCAAGGTCAGCGAGTTCATCCACTTCGCCTGCACCAGCGAGGACATCAACAACCTGTCCCACGCCCTGATGCTGCGCGCCGGCCGTGACGAAGTGCTGCTGCCGCTGATGCGCCAGATCGCCGACGCCATCCGCGCCCTGGCCCACGCCCACGCCGACGTGCCGATGCTGTCGCGCACCCACGGCCAGCCGGCTTCGCCGACCACCCTGGGCAAGGAACTGGCCAACGTCGTGTACCGCCTGGAACGCCAGATCGCCCAGGTTGCCGCCGTACCGCTGCTGGGCAAGATCAACGGTGCCGTGGGCAACTACAACGCCCACCTGTCGGCCTACTCGCAGATCGACTGGGAGCAGAACGCCCGCGCCTTCATCGAAGACGAGCTGGGCCTGCAGTTCAACCCGTACACCACCCAGATCGAGCCGCACGACTACATCGCCGAGCTGTTCGACGCCATCGCCCGCTTCAACACCATCCTGATCGACTTCGATCGCGATGTGTGGGGCTACATTTCGCTGGGCTACTTCAAGCAGAAGACCGTTGCCGGCGAAATCGGCTCGTCGACCATGCCGCACAAGGTCAACCCGATCGACTTCGAAAACTCCGAAGGCAACCTGGGTATCGCCAACGCGCTGTTCCAGCACCTGGCCAGCAAGCTGCCGATCTCGCGCTGGCAGCGTGACCTGACCGACTCCACCGTGCTGCGCAACCTGGGCGTGGGCTTTGCCCACAGCGTCATCGCCTACGAAGCCAGCCTGAAAGGCATCGGCAAGCTGGAAGTCAACGAAGCCCGCATCGCCGCCGACCTGGACGCCTGCTGGGAAGTGCTGGCCGAGCCGATCCAGACCGTGATGCGCCGCTTCAACATCGAAAACCCCTACGAGAAGCTCAAAGAGCTGACCCGTGGCAAGGGCATCACCCCGGAAGCGCTGCTGACCTTCATCGACGGCCTGGACATGCCAGCCGAAGCCAAGGCCGAGCTCAAGCAGCTGACCCCTGCTACTTACATCGGCAACGCGGCAGCACAGGCCAAACGCATCTAAGCTGACCGTCGCGTTCAACGCCCGGCCTGGCCGGGCGTTTTTATTCCCGAACGAAAATTACATTTTTTCAATAGGTTGAACATGAATCCTGATACTCCACTGCAGCTGCTGGGCGGCATCTCGGCCCGCGAATTCATGCGCGACTACTGGCAGAAGAAGCCGCTGCTGGTGCGCCAGGCCTTCCCGGACTTCATCAGCCCGATCGACCCCGACGAGCTGGCCGGCCTGGCCCTGGAAGAGGAAGTAGAGTCGCGTATCGTGCTCGAGCACGGCGCGCACCCGTGGGAGCTGCGCCGCGGCCCGTTCACCGAAGATACCTTTGCCGAGCTGCCGGAAAAGGACTGGACCCTGCTGGTGCAGGCCGTGGACCAGTTCGTCCCGGAAGTGGCCGAACTGCTGGAAAACTTCCGCTTCCTGCCCAGCTGGCGCATCGATGACGTGATGATCAGCTTCGCCGCCCCTGGTGGCAGCGTCGGCCCGCACTTCGACAACTACGACGTGTTCCTGCTGCAGGGCCACGGCCAGCGCAACTGGAAAATCGGCCAGATGTGCAGCAGCGACAGCTCGCTGCTGGAGCACGCCGACCTGCGCATCCTCGCCGACTTCGAGCAGAGCGATGAGTGGACCCTGGAGCCGGGCGACATGCTTTACCTGCCACCACGCCTGGCCCACTACGGCGTGGCCGTGGACGACTGCCTGACCTACTCGGTAGGCTTCCGCGCGCCAAGCGCCGCCGAAGTGCTGACCCACTTCACCGATTTCCTCGGCCAGTTCCTGCCCGACGAAGAACGCTACAGCGACGCCGATGCCCAGCCGGCCAGCGACCCGCACCAGATCCAGCACGACGCCCTCGACCGCCTCAAGGCGCTGCTCGACAAGCACATGGGCGACAAAGACCTGCTGCTGACCTGGTTCGGCCAGTTCATGACCGAGCCACGCTACCCCGAGCAGATCGTCGGTGAAGAGCTGTCCGAGGAAGAGCTGATCGATGCCCTGGAACAAGGCGCCATCCTGATCCGCAACCCGAGCGCGCGCCTGGCCTGGTCGGAGTTCGAAGAAGACCTGCTGCTGTTCGCCAGCGGCCGCAGCTGCCCGCTGCCGGGCAAACTGCGCGAGCTGCTGAAGCTGGTTTGCGCAGCCGACGCCCTGCACATCGACAACCTGGGCGAATGGCTGCAGGATGAAGATGGCCTTATGCTGGTACAGCAGCTGGTCAAACAAGGAAGCCTGGGATTCGCCAATGAATAAGATTCGTGTGCGCCTCGCCGACTGGCACAAGGACAACGCCGACATCCGCCGCATCCGCGAAGCGGTGTTCATTGCCGAACAGCACGTGCCGCCGGAGCTGGAGTGGGACTCGGACGACCCGACCGCCGCGCACTTCCTGGCCCTGGAAGGCGACTACCCGATCGGCACCGCACGCCTGCTGCCTGACGGCACCATTGGCCGGGTCTCGGTGCTGAAGGACTGGCGCGGGCTGAAGGTGGGTGACGCGCTGATGAACGCGGTGATTGTCGAAGCACAGAACCGCGACCTGAAACAGCAGATGCTCAGCGCCCAGGTGCACGCCACGCCGTTCTACGAGCGGCTGGGCTTTCGCGTAGTCAGCGAAGAGTTCCTCGAAGCCGGCATCCCGCACGTGGACATGGTGCGCGACTCGCGCGCCTGATCCACGACCTTCCCACAGGCCCCACAAATTCTGAAAATTGTGGGGGCCTGTGGGAGCGGGTTCACCCGCGAAGAGGCCGGCACAGCCAAGACATCCCCTCTGACAAAAAACCTGTACATCCATCCAGATAAAACTTGCCTCCGCGCCTTCGCTTGCGCATCCTATCGCCCATCACCCCCGATGAAGCGTCCCCGGCCATGCGCCTGTTCCTCTGCGAAAAACCCTCCCAGGCAAAAGACATCGCCAAAGTGCTCGGCGCCAACCGCAAGGGCGATGGCTGCTGGCAAGGCACCGACGTCTGCGTGACCTGGTGCATCGGCCACCTGCTGGAAACCGCCCCGCCAGACAGCTACGACGAACGCTACAAGCGCTGGAACCTGGCCGATCTGCCGATCATCCCGGAAAAGTGGAAGATGCTGGTCAAGCCCAAGACCGCCAGCCAGTTCAAGGCAGTCAAGCGCCTGCTCGGCGAAGCGCGCGAACTGGTGATCGCCACCGACGCCGACCGCGAAGGCGAAATGATCGCCCGCGAACTGGTCGAGCATTGCCGCTACCGCGGCCCGGTGCAGCGCCTGTGGCTGTCGGCACTGGACGACGCCTCCATTCGCAAGGCCCTGGCGCGGCTGCTGCCGGGCCACGAAACCTTCAACCTGTACCACTCGGCGCTGGGCCGTTCGCGCGCAGACTGGCTGATCGGCATGAACATGAGCCGGCTGTTCACCCTGCTGGGCCGCCAGTCGGGCTATCAGGGCGTGCTGCCGGTGGGCCGGGTGCAAACGCCCACCTTGCGCCTGGTGGTCGACCGCGACCGCAGCATCGCCGACTTCGTGCCGGTACCGTTCTGGGCCATCGACGTGCAGCTCGAACACGCAGGCTCTGGCTTCAACGCCCAGTGGCGCGCCCCCGAGGACGCCTGCGACGACCAGGGCCGCTGCCTGAACCAGGCCCTGGCGCAGCAGGCTGCCGCCGACATCGGCAATGCGGGTACTGCCCGGGCCGTGAAGGTGACCACCGAGCGCGTGCGTGAAGCGGCACCCCTGCCCTTCGACCTTGGCACCCTGCAGGAGCTGTGCTCGAAAAAGTTCGGCCTCGGCGCCCAGGAAACCCTCGACATCGCCCAGGCCCTGTACGAAACCCACAAGCTGATCACCTACCCGCGCAGCGACTGCGGCTACCTGCCGCAAAGCCAGCACGCCGAAGCGCCAGCCATCCTCGCTGCCCTGCAACGGGCCGATGCCAGCCTGGCGCCGCTGCAGCCCTACCTGGAGCCGCAACGCCGCTCACGCGCGTGGAACGACGCCAAGGTCAGCGCCCACCACGGCATCATCCCCACCGCCGCCGCCAGCGACCCGTCGCGCCTGCCAGCCAAGCACAAGGCGGTGTACACCCTGATCCGCGCCCGCTACCTGGCGCAGTTCCTGCCCAACCACGAGTACGACCGTACCCAGGCCGACTTCGACTGCGCCGGCCATGCCCTGCGTGCCGTAGGCAAGCAGATCGTCGAACCGGGTTGGCGCCGTGCTCTACCCGAGGCGCTGACCCCGGCCAAGGGCCGCGAGGCACCACCGGCCCAGGTGCTGCCGGCGCTGCGCGAAGGCCAGGACTGCACGGTGCAGGGCCTGCAACTGAAAGACCTGTGGACCCAGCCGCCCAAGCCGTTTACCGAAGGCGACCTGATCAAGGCAATGAAGAACGTGGCCAAGCTGGTGGACGACCCGCGGTTGAAGCAGAAGCTCAAGGAAACCACCGGTATCGGCACCGAAGCCACCCGCGCCAGCATCATCCAGGGCCTGCTTGACCGCGGCTACCTGGTGAAGAACGGCAAGGCGCTGTCCGCCACCCCTGCGGCCTTCAGCCTGATCGACGCCGTGCCACGCGCCATTGCCGACCCAGGCACCACGGCTATCTGGGAGCAGGCGCTGGACATGGTGCAGAGTGGCGAGATGACGCTGGAGGAGTTCGTCGCCCGGCAGTCGGCATGGATGGGCAAGCTGGTCGAACGGTGCAGCGGCATGCGCATGACCATCAGCGGGCCGGCAGCCGGGGCTGCGCCGCCGTGGAAGAAGAAGCGTCGGGGTGGCGGGAAGGGCAAAGCGGCCGCAGGCAAGCCAAGACAGCCTCGAAAAAAGGCGACAACCTGAAGATTTTGCACTTTCAGGTCAGGCCCCTTCGCGGGTGAACCCGCTCCCACATTTACAGCGCCGACCTCGAGACCGGTGATGACTCTGTGGGAGCGGGTTTACCCGCGAAAGGGCCAGGACAGGCAACACAACAACTCGAGGTAAACCACAAACCCGGCCAATGCATTGGCGACATGAAATTTACCTGCTAAATTTTCATGGAAATAAACACAATAATTTTCATGAGACCCCTGCATGTTCAAACAATCTGCCCAGCACGTCGCCAGCTACTACGCCCAGACCTACCCCGCCAGCATTCCCCTGCACCCTACCCTGCAAGGCAGCCACGACACCGAAGTCCTGATCATTGGCGCCGGCTTCAGCGGCCTGCACACCGCCTTGCGCCTGACCCAGGCCGGCAAGCGTGTAACGCTGCTGGAAGCCAGCCGCGTGGCCTGGGCCGCGTCCGGCCGCAACGGCGGCCAGGCACTGCTCGGCTGGTCGTGCGACATGCCGCCGCTGGAAAAGGCCCTGGGCGTCGAACGCACCCGACGCCTGTGGGCCAGCATGTGCTGGGCCGCCGATGAAATGCGCGAACTGCCCGAGCGCCATGGCTTCGACATCGACTACCGGCAGGGCAGCCTGTGGACCGCCGTGCTGCCGCGCCGGGTGAAGATGCTGGAAGAAGCCCTGCATGAGGCCGAACACAAATGGGGCTACGACGCCCTGCGCCTGATCGGCCGCGACGAGCTGCCGCAATGGATCGACAGCCCGCGCTACCAGGCCGCGCTATACGACGCCAAAGGCGCCCACCTCAACCCGATGAAGCTGGCCCAGGGCCTGGCCAGCACCATCGAGGCTGCTGGCGGGCGGATCTACGAACAGAGTCAGGTGCTCGACTACCAGAAAGCCGGCGACGGCTATGTGGCCCGTACCGACCGCGGCGAAGTACGCTGCCAGGTGCTGGTGCTGGCCTGCAACGCCTACATCGATCGCCTCGACCGCAACCTGTCGCGCCGCCTGTTGCCGGTTGGCTCCTATCAGGTAGCCACCGCACCGCTGGATGCCGACTTCGCCCAATCGCTACTGCCGCGCAACAGTTGCGTGATCGACAACCAGTTCGTGCCCGACTATTTCCGCCTCACCCCGGACCATCGCCTGCTGTTCGGCGGCGGCTGCACCTACCTGGGCGGTATTCCCAAAGATGTCGCCAGCGCCACCCGCCCCTACCTGGAGCGGGTGTTCCCGCAGCTGGCCGGGGTGGCCATCGACTATGCCTGGGGCGGCCATATCGACTGCAGCATCCAGCGCACCCCGGATGTCGGTCGCGAGGGCCAGCGCTACTGGCTGCAGGGTTTCTCTGGCCATGGCGTGCTGCCTACACTGGCGGCGGCGCGGGCGGTCAGCGATGCCATTCTTGGCGACGACGACCTGCTGACGCTGTACCAAGGCATCGACAACGGCCGCTTCCCCGGCGGAGACCTGCTGGCAGCACCGCTGGAAGCTGCAGCCAAGGCCTGGTACCGGATGCGCGACCGCGTCTGATCGGTTGACGCCCCTTCCTTGTGGGAGCGGCCTTGTGTCGCGAAAGGGCCGCAAAGCGGCCCCAAGAAATTCAGTACTGACACACAAATTGCTGGGGCTGCTTTGCAGCCCTTTCGCGACACAAGGCCGCTCCCACAAAAGGCTGCGTAGGTCTGAAGCTCCGGTGCAAAATCACAAATTCCAGTACCAGGCAAAATACCTCCTATTCTCAATAGCTCCCTTCGCTTCCTGCACACAGGAGACCCGACCATGAGCTATGTAACCACGAAGGACGGCGTACAGATCTTCTACAAGGACTGGGGCCCGCGTGACGCGCCGGTCATCCACTTCCACCACGGTTGGCCGCTCAGCGCCGACGACTGGGATGCCCAGTTGCTGTTCTTCCTCGCCCACGGTTACCGCGTGGTCGCCCACGACCGCCGCGGCCATGGCCGTTCCAGCCAGGTATGGGACGGCCACGACATGGACCACTACGCCGACGATGTGGCGGCGGTGGTCGCTCACCTGGGCATCCAGGGCGCCGTGCATGTCGGCCACTCGACCGGTGGCGGTGAAGTGGTGCGCTACATGGCCCGGCACCCAGAAGACAAGGTGGCCAAGGCCGTGCTGATCGCCGCCGTACCGCCACTGATGGTGCAGACGCCCGCTAATCCCGGTGGCCTGCCCAAATCGGTGTTCGACGGTTTCCAGGCCCAGGTCGCCAGCAACCGTGCGCAGTTCTACCGGGATGTGCCGGCCGGGCCGTTCTACGGCTACAACCGCCCCGGTGCAGAAGCCAGCGAAGGCATCATCGGCAACTGGTGGCGCCAAGGCATGATTGGCAGTGCCAAGGCCCATTACGATGGCATCGTGGCGTTTTCCCAGACTGACTTCACCGAAGACCTGAAGGGCATCACCCAGCCGGTGCTGGTGATGCACGGCGACGATGACCAGATCGTACCGTATGAAAATTCCGGGGTGCTGTCGGCGAAGCTGCTGCCCAACGGCACACTCAAGACCTACAAGGGCTACCCGCATGGCATGCCGACCACCCATGCCGATGTGATCAATGCGGATTTGCTGGCGTTTGTCCGTAGCTGATGTGATGGCCTGTACCGGCCCTTTCGCGGGCGCGCCCGCTCCCACAGGTACTGCACAAGTCTCGAAATGTGCAGGTAACCTGTGGGAGCGCGCATGCCCGCGAAAGGGCCGGCACTGGCAACACACCTCCCCCAGGATTACCATGTCACCCTTCTAGTGCGGCCCTTTGCCGCCCCCTGCCTCCCTGCCTGCCAAAACCCCATGCCCTTCGAACTCACCGTAGAACCCCTCACCCTGCTGATCCTGGCCCTGGTCGCCTTCGTCGCCGGCTTCATCGATGCCATCGCCGGCGGTGGCGGCCTGCTCACCACCCCGGCGCTACTCACCGCCGGCATGCCGCCGCACCTGGTACTGGGCACCAACAAGCTCAGCTCTACCTTCGGCTCGGCTACCGCCGGCTTCACCTACTACAGGCGCAAGCTGTTCCACCCGGCGCAATGGCGCCCGGCATTGTTCGCCACCTTGGTCGGTGCTTTGCTCGGTGCAGTGATCGCCCACTACATGCCGGCCGAATGGCTGAACAAGATGTTGCCCGTGATCGTCTTCGCCTGTGGCGTCTACCTGCTGTTCGGCGGCACGCCCAAGGCGCCGCTGGATGCCGATGCGCCGATCAGGAAAAAGTGGCAAGTGCCGCAAGGCTTCACCCTGGGCTTCTATGACGGCGTGGCCGGCCCGGGTACCGGGGCGTTCTGGACGGTCAGCACCCTGCTGCTCTACCCCATCGACCTGGTCCGTGCCAGCGGCGTGGCGCGCAGCATGAACTTCGTCAGCAACATCGCAGCGCTGACGGTGTTCATCATTTCCGGGCAGGTGGACTACATCGTCGGCCTGTGCATGGGCCTGTCGGTGATGGTCGGCGCGTTCTTCGGCGCACGCACGGCGATCAGTGGCGGCAGCAAGTTCATCCGCCCGGTGTTCATCACCGTGGTGCTGGCATTGACCGTGCGCCTAGCGTGGCAGCACTGGTTCGGCCAAGCCTGATGGGCTGTGATACCCCTGCTTTCCCGCCCTATCTGCGCGAGAAATGTCCTCCGCCGTCGTTGCAGGACTTGGCAATGGAATGACCATTGCCTGCGCCCTGCGCCTAGTCGGAGAACATTTCTCACTGCAGCTAGGACGGGAAAGCAGGGATATCACAGCCCAGCCGCCGTGCAACGTACAGATCGATCAGGTAGCGGGCAATCGACCGCCCGGCCGGCAGCGGCGGCAGGTCGTGGACGCTGAACCATTTGGCGTCCTCGATCTCGTCCGGCTGCATGACGATATCGCCGCCTGCATACTCGGCATGAAAGCCCAGCATCATCGAGTGCGGGAACGGCCAGCACTGGCTGCCGACGTACTGGATGTTCCTGACTTCCACCGCCACCTCTTCACGCACCTCACGCACCAGGCAGTCCTCGGCCGACTCGCCCGGCTCGGCGAAGCCTGCCAGGGTGCTGTACACCCCGGTGACGAAGCGTGGCGAACGCGCCAGCAGGATTTCATCACCACGGGTCACCAGCACGATCATGCTCGGCGAAATGCGCGGGTAGCTGCGCAGGTCGCAAGGCTGGCAGTACATCGCCCGCTCCCAGCGAATCTGCGTCATTGCCTGGCCGCAGCTGCCGCAGAAACGGTGCTCGCGGGCCCAGGTGCCGATCTGCGCGGCATAGCCCAGCACTTTGTAGGTGTCGAAGTCACCCTCGAGCATGAACGCGCGCAGGCCGCGCCAGGCGCAGCCGGGCACGTCGGTGGCGCTGCGCAGCTCCAGCAGGAACACCGGCTGGCCGTCGAAGTGGCCGATGCCGTGCTCGCACAGCACGTCGAGGTCCTGGCGCTTGAGCCAGTCGCGAGGGAACAGCGCGCCGTTGTCGTCCACCAGGAACCCTTCCGGGCTGCGGGCCACGGCCAGCCCCCCGGTGATCTGCGGGTCGAGTACTGCGGTAGTCCAGCGTGCTGACATGTCGGGGGTTCCCTTACTGCGCGTCCCCCGGCCTGATCAGTCGGCGAACGTCGGTTTCTGTTTGCTCATGTGCGCCGCCACCGCCACGCGCAGGTCTTCGGACTGCAGCATCGCGGCGTTCCAGGTGGCGATGTACTCCAGGCCATCGTCGATGCGATGGTCACGCATGTAGCTGAGCATTTCCTTGGTGCCGGCCACGGCGATCGGCGATTTTGCGGCAATCTCGCCGGCGATGGCAAAGACCCCGTCCATCAGCGCGGCCTGATCATCATAGACCCGGTTGACCAAGCCGATGCGCAGCGCCTCTTCGGCCTCGACATTGCGCCCGGTGAAAGCCAGCTCACGCATCATGCCGTCACCGATGATACGAGGCAAACGTTGCAGTGTGCCGACATCGGCGGCCATGCCCATGTCGATTTCCTTGATCGAGAACTGCGCGTCGCTGCTGCAGTAGCGCATGTCGCAGGCCGAGATCAGATCGATGGCGCCGCCAATGCAGTAACCCTGCACCGCGGCCAGTACCGGCTTGCGGCATTTGTCCACGGCATTGAACGACGCCTGCAGGCGCAGGATGGTGCTGCGCAGGAAGCGTGCGTTACGGCCCACGTCCTTGCCCATCTGCCCGGCCAGCGAAGCCAGCATCATCAGGTCGATACCGGCGGAAAAATGCTTGCCGGCACCGCTGATCACAACCGCCCGCACCGCGTCGGTGTCGTCGACCCACTGGAAGATGTCGATGATCTCCTCCCAGAAGGCCGCGTTCATCGCATTGCGCTTGTCCGGGCGGTTGATCTGAACGTGGGCGATGCTGTTGGTCAGTTCGACCTTGAATGCGCTGTACTCGGTCACGGGCGGCACTCCTGCGGGTGAAGGGTTCATGGCACGGATGGTAACCCACCCCGATGACCGCACTTGTGCCAAAAACGGGACTTTACGCCTTGCCTAAGACGCGCTGATCCGGCACCGTGCGCCATCGCCGAATCATAAGGATACAAATTCATGTCGCGCTCCCTGACCGGCGCCCTCGCCCACAGCTTTCTGGGCCACTCGCCGCTTTGGTACAAGGCAGTCATCTGCCTGTTCCTGGTGCTCAACCCGCTGCTGCTGGTGACCGTCGGCCCGGTCGCTGCCGGCTGGGCACTGGTGCTCGAATTCATCTTCACCCTGGGCATGGCCCTGAAGTGCTACCCGCTGATGCCTGGCGGCCTGCTGCTGGTCGAAGCCCTGCTGTTGCAGATGACCACCCCGCAGGCCCTGTACGAAGAGCTGCAGCACAACTTCCCGGTGATCCTACTGCTGATGTTCATGGTCGCGGGCATCCACTTCATGAAGGAACTGCTGCTGTTCCTGTTCTCGCGCATCCTGCTGGGGGTGCGTTCGAAGGCGATCCTGGCGTTGCTGTTCTGCGTGCTGTCGGCATTCCTCTCGGCGTTTCTCGATGCGCTGACCGTGACCGCCGTGATCATCAGCGCCGCGGTCGGTTTCTATGCGGTGTACCACCGCGTCGCCTCCGGGGCCAACCCGCGCGAAGACAGTGCGCTGGACAGCGACCAGCAGGTCGCACAGTTGCACCGTGAAGACCTCGACCAGTTCCGCGCCTTCCTGCGCAGCCTGCTGATGCATGGCGCGGTGGGTACCGCCCTGGGCGGCGTGTGCACGCTGGTGGGCGAGCCGCAGAACCTGCTGATCGGCCATGAGATGGGCTGGCACTTCGCCGATTTCTTCCTGAAGGTGGCACCGGTGTCGCTGCCGGTGCTGGGCGCCGGCCTGCTGACCTGCGTGCTGCTGGAGAAGCTGCGCCTGTTCGGCTACGGCACGTTGATGCCCGAGCCGGTGCGTCAGGTACTGGCCGCCTACGCCGCCGAGGACGATGCAGCACGCACCACTGCCCAGCGCATCGCGCTGTGGGTGCAAGGGTTCGCCGCACTGATCCTGATCGTCTGCCTGGGGCTGCACGTTGCCGAGGTCGGCCTGATCGGCCTGATGGTGATCGTGCTGATCACGGCGTTCACCGGCATTACCGACGAACACCGCCTGGGCCGTGCCTTCCAGGACGCCATGCCGTTCACTGCATTGCTGGTGGTGTTCTTCGCCGTGGTGGCGGTGATCCATCAGCAGCAACTGTTCAGCCCGTTGATTGCCTGGGTGCTGGCGCTGCCGGCCGAGCAGCAACCGGGCATGCTGTACCTGGCCAACGGCCTGCTGTCGGCGATCAGCGACAACGTGTTCGTTGCCACCATCTACATCACCGAAGTGAAGCAGGCATTCCTCAATGGCAGCATGAGCCGCGAGCATTTCGAGACGCTGGCGGTGGCGATCAACACCGGCACCAACCTGCCGAGCGTGGCGACGCCGAATGGGCAGGCGGCGTTCCTGTTCCTGTTGACTTCGGCAATCGCGCCGCTGATCCGGCTGTCGTATGGGCGAATGGTTTGGATGGCCTTGCCCTATACCGTAGTGATGGGTGGGCTGGGGTGGTGGGCGGTGACCTACTGGCTTTGAGGTAGCCTGCACCGGCCTCTTCGCGGGTGAACCCGCTCCCACAGGTACTGCACAGCCTTCGAAACTGTGGTGATCATGTGGGAGCGGGTTTACCCGCGAAAGGGTCAGTGCAGACCACTCAAACAGCCCTGTCGATTCTGCTGCCAGCCATTCGACTATCCCATGCCCCCAGCCACCCCGGCTGCCAACAGGAGAGTCCCCATGCGCAAACTCATCGTAGCCGCCTTCATCAGCCTCGACGGTGTCATGCAGGCCCCCGGCGGCCCGCAGGAAGACACCAGCGGCGGCTTCACCTACGGCGGCTGGATCGTGCCCTACGCCGAGGAAGTCTTCGGCCAGGCCATGCAGGCCCTGTTCAGCCAGCCCTTCGAGTTGCTGCTGGGCCGGCGCACCTACGACATCTTCGCCG
Organism: Pseudomonas sp. X4; assembly: GCF_040784925.1. Taxonomy (NCBI): domain Bacteria; kingdom Pseudomonadati; phylum Pseudomonadota; class Gammaproteobacteria; order Pseudomonadales; family Pseudomonadaceae; genus Pseudomonas; species Pseudomonas sp. X4. Next base: position 146,676 of record NZ_CP160798.1, read on the forward strand.
GCTACTGGCCAAAGGTAAAAGACAGCTCGGAAGACTTCTCCATCGCCAACCTGTTCAACAGCGTGCCCAAGCACGTGGCCACCCACACCCCCGCAACACTCGACTGGCACAACAGCCATGCTCTGGGCGCAGACATCACAGCAACGGTCCGCGCCCTGAAACAACAGGACGGCGCCAACCTGCTGACCCAGGGCAGCAGCGATCTGGTGCAGCAACTGCTGGCGGCGGGCCTGGTCGATGAACTGCAACTGCTGATCCACCCGTTGCTGCTCGGCCACGGCAAGCGCCTGTTCGGCGACGATGCTGCAGCGGCGGCCTTCACCCTGCAGCACTCGCAGGTTTCGCCCAAGGGCGTGGTCATCGCCCGTTACGTGCGTGCCGGCGAAGTGCAGACCGGTTCGTTCTGAAAGGCACGATTGCGTACAACTTTTGCCTCTCGCTCGCATCGAAACACAGGTAAGCCCCGTCCGTATCAAGGAGGTTCACCATGGCGCTACGCACCACGCTGCTGTTTTGCTGCATGCCCCTGGCCCTGCTCGGCTGCGCCGGCAACGATCACCCGGCGCCGCCGCGCACCCAGCAGGTCGACCTGCAACGTTACCAGGGCACCTGGTACGAACTCGCGCGGCTGCCGATGTTCTTCCAGCGCAACTGCGTGCAGTCCGAAGCGCACTATGGCCTGCGAGAGGACGGCCGCCTCGACGTGACCAACCGCTGCCAGGAAAAGGACGGCCAGTGGAACCAGGCCAAGGGCATCGCCGAAGCCCAGCAACCGGGCAGCACCGACAAGCTCTGGGTGCGCTTCGACAACTGGTTCAGCCGCCTCGCGCCCGGCCTGACCAAGGGCGAGTACTGGGTGCTGTACCACGACCAGGACTACCGCGTAGCCTTGGTCGGCCACCCGAACCGCGAATACCTGTGGCTGCTCTCGCGCACGCCCGCGGTCACCGACCAGCTGCGCGAACAACTGCTGACGATCGCCCGGGAGCAAGGCTATGACACCAGCAAGCTGATCTGGCGGCAGGCCGAGTAGGCAACACCTGGCGGGCCATCGACGACATGCGGCAATCCGGCTAAGGTGTGCGCCCTTACCACCTCGAAGGAACGAGCCCGTTGAGTACCACGCCGCTACCTGCACCCCGTATCCGTCCGACCCCCATCCGCCCGCTGGTGCTGACGTCACTGCTGGACTGAAACAAGGAGCCAGACCATGGATTTGCTGTTCCTGGGCACCTCCGCCGGCGTGCCGACCAAGGCACGCAACGTCAGCGCCACCGCAGTGATCGAAGCCAGTGGCAGCCACTGGTATCTGGTCGACTGCGGCGAAGGCACCCAGCACCGGCTGCTGCATACGCCGCTGTCGATCCGCGACCTGCGCGCCATCTTCATCACCCACGTGCACGGCGACCATTGCTTCGGCCTGCCGGGCCTGCTGGCCAGCGCCGGCATGAGCGGGCGCACGCAGCCGCTGGATCTTGTCCTGCCCGCCGCCCTGCACGACTGGGTGCGCCAGGGGCTGGTGGCCAGCGATACTTTCCTGCCGTTCGAACTGCGCCTGCTGGCCGTGGAAGATCTGGTGGAATGGCGCAGTGACGCCCTGCAAGTGACCAGCGTGCAGCTTTCGCACCGGGTGCCGAGCGTCGGCTTCGTGTTCACCGAGCTCAACCCCGAACCGCGCCTGGACATCCCGCGCCTGGAAGCCGACGGCATCCCCCGCGGCCCGCTGTGGGGCGAGCTGGCCAAGGGTTTGACGGTGCAGCATGGCGGTCGGCTGCTGCACGGCAATGACTACTTGCGCCCTTCGCGCCCGCCACGGCGGGTGATCGTGTGCGGCGACAACGACAACCCCGAGCTGTTGGCCGACGTCGCCAAGGGCGCGGACGTGCTGGTGCACGAAGCCACGTTCACCCAGGCGGTGGTAGAGCGCACGGGGGTAACCTTCGGCCACAGCACCGCGGCTGCGGTGGCGCGCTTTGCCGAAACTGCGGGCGTGCGCAACCTGGTGCTGACGCATTTCAGCGCCCGCTACCAGAACGACCCACGGCGCAGCCCGAGCATCGACAACGTGCGCGACGAAGCCCTCGCCCACTACAGCGGGCAGCTGACCCTGGCGCAGGACCTGCAGCGCTATCACATCGGGCGCGATGGCTGTCTTGAACCGGCCGGATGATTTGGCATGGCCACAATTGTGCACGCGGCACGTTCGACCTGCGTCTGCCCCGGGCAGATCTGATCAGGCTGGTGCGATCCTCTGTGGGAGCGGCCTTGTGTCGCGAAAGGGCTGCAAAGCAGCCCCAGTATCTTGAGATCAACGCTGATAACGCCGGGGCCGCTGTGCGGCCCTTTCGCGACACAAGGCCGCTCCCACCTCGACCGTATCAGCCGCGAGCCGGCTTGCCGGCGATGAGGCCAAGGTAGGCAGCGCAACCTGCTGACGGTAACGGCGCTACGCCGCCAACCGCCCACTGGCAATCGCCTCCGACGCCGCCAGCATCGCGCGCAGCAACACCGCGCAGCCCGCAGCCAGGTCCTCGGGTGTGGCGTTCTCGATCTCGTTATGGCTGATACCGTTCTCGCACGGCACGAAAATCATCCCCGCCGGCCCCAGTTCGGCCAGGAAGATCGCGTCGTGCCCCGCGCCGCTGACGATGTCCATGTGCGGCAGGCCCAGCGCCTGCGCCGATTGGCGCACGGCTTCGACACAGGCCTTGTCGAAGTACAACGCCGGGAAATCGGCCGTGGGTACCAGTTCGTGGCTCAGGCCATGCCTGGCACAGGTCGCCTCGATCACCGCGCGCACATCGGCAATCATCGCATTCAGCTGCTCACCCTCCAGATGACGGAAATCCAGGGTCATGCGCACCTCGCCCGGGATCACGTTGCGCGAGCCCGGGTAGGCCTGCAGGCAACCCACCGTCCCACAGGCATGGGGCTGGTGGCCGAGGGCGGTGCGGTTGACTGCCTCCACCACCGCCGCCGCGCCGACCAGGGCGTCCTTGCGCAGGTGCATGGGCGTAGGGCCGGCATGGGCCTCGACACCGCGCAGGGTCAGGTCGAACCACTTCTGGCCCAGCGCGCCCAGCACCACGCCGATGGTCTTGCGCTGATCTTCGAGGATCGGGCCCTGCTCGATATGCGCTTCGAAATAGGCCCCCACCGGGTGGCCTGATACGGCGCGCGGGCCGGCGTAGCCGATGGCGTTCAACGCCTCGCCAACGCTGACACCCTGGGCGTCGCGCTTGGCCAGGGTTTCTTCCAGGGTGAACTTGCTGGCGAACACCCCGGAACCCATCATGCACGGCGCAAAGCGCGAACCTTCTTCGTTGGTCCACACCACCACTTCCAGCGGCGCTTCGGTTTCGATGCCCAGGTCGTTGAGGGTGCGGAGCACCTCCAGCCCAGCCATCACCCCGAAGCAGCCGTCGAACTTGCCACCGGTGGGCTGGGTGTCGATATGGCTGCCGGTCATCACCGGGGGCAGCTTGGGGTTACGCCCCGGGCGACGGGCGAAGATGTTGCCGACGGCGTCGATGCTGACCGTGCAACCGGCGGTCTCGCACCACTGCACGAACAGGTCGCGGGCCTGGCGGTCGAGGTCGGTCAGGGCCAGGCGGCACACGCCGCCCTTGGCGGTGGCACCGAGGCGGGCCAGGTCCATCAGGGACTGCCACAGGCGGGTGCTGTCGATGTGGTGCTGGGTGGATTGCATTACTTGTTGGGCTGGGGTCATGGGATTTTCCTCAGGCATTTTTGTTGTCTGTCCCGGCCTCTTCGCGGGTAAACCCGCTCCCACAGGTACAGCGTTGGCCTCAGGACCTGCGCTGTACCTGTGGGAGCGGGTTTACCCGCGAAGAAGCCAGCGCGGTCTCACGGCAAGGGCTTGGCCACCCGCGCCGGGCTGCGCGCGACCACGCCGGCGAAGAGGTAATACAGCGCCCCGCCCAGCAGCGAACCGGTGAACCAGCCGTAGTCGTAGAACCAGCTGAAACTGCTGTTGCCAATGGCCATCACGGTCAGCGCGACCGGCAACGCAAAGGCGGCAAAACCGGCCCAGTTCCACGCCGGGTACACGTCGTCGCGGTACAGCCCGGCCAGGTCCAGCTTCTGCCGGCGGATCAGGAAGTAGTCCACCACCATGATCCCGGCGATCGGCCCCAGCAGGCTGGAATAGCCCAGCAGCCAGTTGGAGTACACGCTCTCCAGGCTCAGGTCGGAGACGATCCAGCCCAGCTTCTTCAGCAGCTCATGGCCCATCAGCGCCAGGCCGATGAAGCCGGTCAGCCACACCGCGCGGCTGCGCCCGATCAGGCGTGGGGCGATGTTCTGGAAGTCGTTGGTAGGCGACACGATGTTCGCCGCGGTGTTGGTCGACAGCGTGGCGATCACGATCAACGCCATGGCCAGGGCCACCCAGAACGGGCTGTGGATCTTGCCGATCAGGCTGACCGGGTCGGACACGGTCTCGCCAACCAGCGACGCCGAAGCAGCGGTGAGTACCACGCCCAGCGCGGCGAACAGGAACATGGTCAGCGGCAAGCCGAAGATCTGCCCGAGAATCTGGTCCTTCTGGCTGCGGGCGTAGCGGCTGAAGTCGGGGATGTTCAGCGACAGCGTGGCCCAGAAACCGACCATGGCGGTAAGCCCGGCACAGAAGAAGCCGAGCATGTTCGCCCCTTCCGGGCGCTTGGGCGGCTGGGCCAGCAGTTCGGTCATCGACATGTGCGGCAAGGCCCAGAACAGCAGGCCGACGCCGACCGCCACCAGCAGCGGTGCCGAAAGCGTTTCGAGCCACTTGATCGACTCGGCGCCGCGCAGCACCACCCACAGGTTCAGGCACCAGAAGATCATGAAGCCGATCACCTCACCGGTGCCGCCCAAAGCTTTCCAGCCGTCGAACACCGAGCCGAGGAACAGGTGGATGGCCAGGCCGCCGAACATGGTCTGGATGCCGAACCAGCCACAGGCGACCACTGCCCGGATCAGGCATGGCACGTTGGAGCCGAGGATGCCGAACGACGAACGCAGCAGCACCGGGAACGGAATGCCGTATTTGGTGCCAGGGAAGGCGTTGAGGGTGAGCGGGATCAGCACGATCAGGTTGGCCAGCAAAATCGCCAGCAAGGCCTCGCCCACGCTGAGGCCGAAGTAGGCGGTGAGCACGCCGCCGAGGGTGTAGGTGGGCACGCAGATGGACATGCCTACCCACAGGGCGGTGATATGCCATTTGTTCCAGGTGCGCTGGTGCACCTTGGTCGGGGCGATGTCATGGTTGTAGCGCGGGCTGTCGAGGACATCGCTGCCCTCGGACAGCTCGAACAGCCCATCCTGCTCGACCACTTCCGATCTGCTCTGCTGCATGGGGGCCTTCTCCAGATGTTCTTGTAGTTGTTTGCCCATCGGGTTGATGCGATGGCCGGAGTACACACGCTTTATGTGCTTGAAAATCTCGACCAGATTTCCATCTTGTCAAGTCAGTCAAAGTTTCAAAAAGCCCCGTAGTCAGCACCGCAAATCAAATAATTTCCTTAATTTCAATGAGTTAAAAACCACAAAATTAATGGGAAAATTTTCTTGCTGAATGCCGTATCTGCATCTAGCCTCCAATCTTGTCAGGTCTGACAGGATTAACCGCCCTGCCCGCCCTGTACCCAGACAATTCCAAGAACCGGCCCAGACCGGTCAGCCTGCGAGGAAAACGGCATGTCCCTGTTGATCCGTGGCGCCACCGTGGTCACCCACGAAGAGAGTTACCCCGCCGATGTCCTGTGTGCCGATGGCCTGATCCGCGCCATCGGGCAAAACCTCGAACCGCCCACCGACTGCGAGATCCTCGACGGCAGCGGCCAGTACCTGATGCCCGGCGGCATCGACCCTCATACCCACATGCAGCTGCCGTTCATGGGCACCGTGGCCAGCGAGGACTTCTTCAGCGGCACCGCCGCGGGCCTGGCCGGTGGCACCACCTCGATCATCGACTTCGTCATCCCCAACCCGCAGCAGTCGTTGCTGGAGGCCTTCCACACCTGGCGCGGCTGGGCGCAGAAAAGCGCCAGCGACTACGGCTTCCATGTCGCCATCACCTGGTGGAGCGAGCAGGTGGCCGAAGAAATGGGCGAACTGGTGGCCAAACATGGGGTGAACAGCTTCAAGCACTTCATGGCCTACAAGAATGCGATCATGGCCGCCGACGACACCTTGGTGGCCAGCTTCGAACGCTGCCTGCAACTGGGTGCGGTGCCCACCGTGCATGCCGAGAACGGCGAACTGGTGTACCACCTGCAGAAAAAACTGCTGGCCCAGGGCCTGACCGGGCCGGAAGCCCACCCGCTGTCACGCCCGTCCCAGGTCGAGGGCGAGGCGGCCAGCCGCGCCATCCGCATTGCCGAGACCCTGGGCACGCCACTGTACCTGGTGCATGTTTCCAGCCGCGAAGCGCTGGACGAAATCGCCTATGCCAGGGGCAAGGGCCAGCCGGTGTACGGTGAAGTCCTGCCCGGCCATCTGCTGCTGGATGACAGCGTCTACCGTGACCCGGACTGGGCCACCGCCGCAGGCTACGTGATGAGCCCACCGTTCCGCCCGCGCGAACACCAGGAGGCGCTGTGGCGCGGGCTGCAGTCGGGCAACCTGCACACCACCGCCACCGACCATTGCTGCTTCTGCGCCGAGCAGAAAGCCATGGGCCGCGACGACTTCAGCCGTATCCCCAACGGCACTGCCGGCATCGAGGACCGCATGGCGGTGCTGTGGGATGCCGGGGTGAACAGCGGGCGCCTGTCGATGCATGAGTTCGTCGCGCTGACCTCCACCAACACCGCGAAAATCTTCAACCTGTTCCCGCGCAAGGGTGCCATTCGTGTTGGTGCCGACGCCGACCTGGTGCTGTGGGACCCGCAAGGCACGCGCACCATCTCGGCCAGGACCCATCACCAGCAGGTGGACTTCAACATCTTCGAAGGCCGTACCGTGCGCGGCATCCCCAGCCATACCATCAGCCAGGGCAAGGTGCTCTGGGCCGATGGCGACCTGCGTGCGGAAAAAGGCGCGGGCCGGTATGTGGAACGGCCGGCGTATCCGTCGGTGTACGAGGTGCTGGGGCGCAGGGCCGAAGTGCAGCGGCCGACGCCCGTGCAGCGTTAAGGCCATTGGGGCTGCTGCGCAGCCCATCGCCGGCAAGCCAGCTCCCACAGGAATAGTGCTGCTCTCAAGGGCATGGCTCTCCTGATGGAACCAGCTCTCAAGGGCATGGGCCTCCTGATGGCACCAGCTCTTGCAGGGATGGCACTGCTCTCAGGGACAACACTGTACCTGTGGGAGCTGGCTTGCCGGCGATTGGGGCGCACCGCGCCCCCATTCCAAGCCCCACATAAAAAGAGAGGCTACAACCGTGATCGACGCCCTGAACCACTTGCCGCGCCCACGGGCCGGCGCCGACCAGCTGGCCGAGCGCTTCAGCGACCTGGCCCCACCCCTCACCGCCCGCCAGGCCGCCGTCGAAAGCGCACGCTGCCTGTATTGCTATGACGCCCCTTGCGTCAACGCTTGCCCCAGCGACATCGACATCCCGTCGTTCATCCACCGCATCAGCGACGAAAACCTGCAAGGCGCCGCCGAACGCATCCTCTCGGCCAACATCCTCGGCGGCAGTTGCGCCCGCGTCTGCCCCACCGAAATCCTTTGCCAGCAAGCGTGCGTGCGCAACAACGCGCAGGAATGCGCACCGGTGCTGATCGGCCAGCTGCAGCGCTATGCCCTGGACAACGCCCAGTTCACCGAGCACCCGTTCCAGCGTTCGCCGGCCACTGGCAAGCGCATCGCCGTAGTGGGTGCCGGCCCCGCCGGGCTGTCGTGCGCCCACCGCCTGGCCATGCACGGGCATGATGTGGTGGTGTTCGAGGCCAGCGACAAGGCCGGTGGCCTCAACGAGTACGGCATCGCCCGCTACAAGCTGGTGGACGACTACGCCCAGCGTGAAGTGGAATTCCTGCTCGGCATAGGCGGCATCGAGATCCGCCATGGCCAGCGCCTGGGCAGCAACCTCGGCCTGGGCGAACTGCGCGATCAGTACGACGCAGTGTTCCTCGGCCTCGGCCTGAATGCCGTGCGCCAGCTCGGCCTGCCGGATGAAGAGGCCCCCGGCCTGCTCGCCGCCACCGCATACATCCGCGAACTGCGCCAGGCCGACGACCTGAGCCAGCTGCCCCTGGCCGACCGCTGCCTGGTGATCGGCGCCGGTAACACCGCCATCGACATGGCCGTGCAGATGAGCCGCCTGGGTGCCCGTGACGTCAACCTGGTGTACCGCCGTGGCCATGCCGACATGGGTGCCACCGGCCACGAGCAGGACATCGCCAAGGCCAACCAGGTACGCCTGCACACCTGGGCCCGCCCCGATGCCGTGCTGCTGGACGACAGCGGCAAGGTGCGCGGCATGCGCTTTGCCCGCACCGAGCTGGCAGACGGCCGCCTGCGCGACACCGGCGAAACCTTCGAACTGGCCGCCGACGCCATCTTCAAGGCCATCGGCCAACGCTTCGACGAAGCCAGCCTCGGTGACCCGGTGGCCGCACAACTGGCTCGCGACGGCGAGCGCATCCGCGTCGACGAAAGGATGCAAACCAGCCTGCCGGGCGTATATGCCGGCGGCGACTGCACCGCCCTGGGCCAGGACCTTACCGTCCAGGCGGTGCAACACGGCAAGCTGGCCGCCGAAGCCATCCATGCCCAACTCATGCTCAACGTGGAGGCTGCGTAAATGGCCGACCTGTCCATCGAATTTGCCGGCATCAAGGCACCCAACCCCTTCTGGCTGGCCTCCGCACCGCCAACCGACAAGGCCTACAACGTGGTCCGCGCCTTCGAGGCCGGCTGGGGTGGGGTAGTGTGGAAAACCCTGGGCGAAGACCCGGCGGCAGTCAACGTGTCGTCGCGCTACTCGGCGCATTACGGCCCCAACCGCCAGGTGCAGGGCATCAACAACATCGAGCTGATCACCGACCGCTCGCTGGACATCAACCTGCGCGAAATCACCCAGGTGAAGAAGGACTGGCCCGACCGCGCGCTGATCGTGTCGCTGATGGTGCCGTGCGTGGAAGACTCGTGGAAGTTCATCCTGCCGCTGGTGGAAGCCACCGGGGCCGATGGCATCGAACTGAACTTCGGCTGCCCGCACGGCATGCCGGAGCGCGGCATGGGTGCTGCGGTCGGCCAGGTGCCGGAGTACGTGGAAATGGTCACCCGCTGGTGCAAGACGTACTGCTCGCTGCCGGTGATCGTCAAACTCACGCCGAACATCACCGACATCCGCCAGTCGGCGCGCGCCGCGCACCGTGGTGGAGCCGATGCAGTGTCGTTGATCAATACCATCAACTCGATCACCAGCGTCGACCTCGACCGCATGGTCGCCCACCCCATCGTCGGCGACCAGAGCACCCATGGCGGCTACTGCGGCTCGGCGGTGAAGCCGATTGCCCTGAACATGGTGGCGGAAATCGCCCGCGACCCGCAAACGCGCGGTTTGCCGATCTGCGGCATTGGCGGCATCGGCAGTTGGCGTGACGCAGCCGAGTTCATGGCCCTGGGTAGTGGCGCCGTGCAGGTGTGCACGGCAGCGATGCTGCACGGTTTCCGCATCGTCGAGGACATGAAGGACGGCCTGGCGCGCTGGATGGACCAGCACGGGCACCGCAACATCGAGGCGTTCCGCGGCCAGGCGGTGGGGCATACCACCGACTGGAAGTACCTGGACATGAACTACAAGTCGGTGGCGCACATCGACCAGCAAGCATGCATTGGCTGCGGGCGCTGCCACATTGCCTGCGAGGATACTTCGCACCAGGCGATTGCCAGTACGCTGAATGCAGATGGCACGCATGCCTACAGCGTGATCGAGGAGGAATGCGTGGGCTGCAACCTGTGCCAGATCACCTGCCCGGTGGAGAACTGCATCGAGATGGTGACTCAGGATACCGGCAAGCCGTACCTGAACTGGACGCAGGACCCGCGTAACCCCTACCGCGAGGCCAGTTGAGGCAGTTTTCTACCCCACCGACTGACGCGGTCCTTTTTGTGGGAGCGGCCTTGTGTCGCGAAAGGGGCGCGAAGCGGCCCCGGGATTTCAGCTTCGCAGCGTGAATTGCCGGGGCTGCTGCGCAGCCCTTTCGCGACGCAAGGCCGCTCCCACAATAGGACCGTGGCAACATGCAACTTCGGTTCAAGGCTCCAGCCCGATCCCCCGCAAGATCACGCTGGTCACCGTCTGCACGGCATTTTCAAAGGCCATGTCCGACAACGCCTCCCCGCCATTGAGCAACGTCACCTGGTAACCAAAGTCGGCATAGTGCTGGGTCGAGGCCCAGATCATGTACAAAAGCGCCGACGGCTCCACCGGCAGGATGCGCCCCTCCTCCACCCAGCGGCGGATCTTGGCTTCCTTCAGCTTGGCCCAGGGCACCAGGCTTTCATCCAGGTTCACTCCCAGCACCGGCGCCCCATGCAGCATCTCTTCGGCCCAGATCTTCGAGCCCAGCGGCCGCGAGCGCGAGTGGCCCATCTTCGCCCGGATGTAACTGGTCAGCACCACGCGCGGGTCGTCGAAGTTCTCGAAGCACAGCGCGTCCTGCTTCCACACATCCAGCAGGTCCTGCAGCACCGCGCGGAACAGGTCGTCCTTGGTGCTGAAGTAATAATGCAGGTTGGAACGCGGCAACTCGGCCTGCTCGGCGATATCACCCATCGAGGTGGCGCCGTAGCCCTTCTCGGCGAACACCTTTTCCGCCGCCTGCAGGATCTTCTCGATATTGCGCCGGCGGATTTCGATCTTGTGGTTGGCCATCAGGCTTGCGCCGTCCACACCGCCAGCTCATAACCGTCTGGGTAGATGAAATTGAACTCGATGTTGTCGATCTGCCGGTCAGTACCGCAAATGCCCATGTGTGCTCCGTGCCAAAGGGGTTTGCCCTAGTCTACTCCGCTTACTCCAAGCCAGCGCAATCCCTGTAGGAGCGGCCTTGTGTCGCGAAAGGGGTGCGTAGCGCCCCCGGGATTTCAGCCTCACTGCATGAATTGCCGGGGCTGCTTTGCAGCCCGATCGCGACACAAGGCCGCTCCTACAGGGGGAGACCGCCACCTGACTTAGCTACAGCTCGCCCGATCACGCACCGGGCACTGTGCGCGGTGCAGGTTCAGTGCGGTGTTGATGATGCCGATATGGCTGAACGCCTGGGGGAAATTGCCGAGCATGCGCTGGCCCGCCGGGTCGTACTGTTCGGCCAGCAGGCCAAGGTCGTTGCACAGGCCGGTCAGGCGTTCGTACAGTGCCTGCGCTTGTGCCTGGCGGCCCAGCAATACATACACGTCGGCCAGCCAGAACGAACACACCAGGAAGGTGCCCTCCCCGGGTGTCAGGCCGTCGCTGCAGCAGTCACTGTCATAGCGCAGCAGCAGGCCGTTTTTCAGCAGGCGCTGTTCGACCTGTTCGAGCGTGCGCAAGAAGCGTGGGTCATCCGCCGGCAGGAAGCCGGTCAGGGCGATGTGCAACAAACTGGCGTCCATCTCGCTCGAGCCATAGGCCTGGACGAAAAAGCGGCCGCTGGGGTCCAGGCCCTGCGCGCACACTTCACGACGAATCTCGTCAGCCACTTGGCGGTAATGCCGGCCGCGCTCGCGGCCTTCCTCGGTGGTGTCGGCCAGCCCCGCGGCACGGTCGAAGGCCACCCAGGCCATGACCTTGGAGTGCACGAACTGCTGCCGACCGCCGCGCACTTCCCAGATGCCCTCGTCCGGCTGGCGCCAGATGCGCTCGACGTAAGGCAGGATCGAGCGGGCGATGGCGGCGCTGCGCGGGTGGCGGGGCAAGCCGCCCTTGATTGCCTGGGTCATGGCATCGGCGAGTTCGCCGTAGATGTCCAGCTGCATCTGCGCTGACGCTGCATTGCCCACCCGCACCGGTTGCGAGTGCTCGTAACCGGCCAGCCACGGCAAGGTGTATTCCTGCAGGTCGCGCTCACCGGCCAGGCCATACATGATCTGCATCTGCTCGGGGTTGCCGGCCACCGAGCGCAACAGCCACTCGCGCCAGGCCTGGGCTTCGTCGAAGTAGCCGAGGTTCATGAAGGCCAGCAGGGTCATGGTCGCGTCGCGCAGCCAACAGAAGCGGTAGTCCCAGTTGCGCTCGTGGCCGATGCGCTCGGGCAGTGAGGTGGTGACGGCGGCAACGATGCCGCCGGTGGGCGCGTAGGTCATGGCCTTGAGGGTCAGCAGCGAGCGGCGCACCAGGGCGGAGTATGGGCCCACCTGTGGGCAGCGGGCGGCGAAGGCCTGCCATTGGTCGATGGTCTGCGTCAGCGCTTCATCGCTATCACAGCCGGGCTGCACCGGCAGGTGCGAGGGCTGGTGGCGCAGGCTGAACACCTGGCGTTCGCCCGCACCAACGCGAAAGCGGGCGACGGTGTGCTGGTCACGGGCATGCGGGGGGACGGTGCTGCACAGGATCAGCCGGTCGGGGCCGGCGACGGCGCTGAGGGTCAGCGGGTCGAGCCGTTCTACCCAGGGCACGCTGCGGCCGTAGTCGAAGCGCATGACCAGGTCCATTTCGAAGTTGGTTTCGCCAGCGAGGCCCTCGACGATACGCACCAGCGCGTTGGCCTCGCCCAGCGGCATGAAGTCGAGCACACGGACGCGGCCGGTGGCGGTGACCCAAGTGGTTTCCAGCACCAGGGTGTCGTCCAGGTATTGGCGGCTGCTGTGTTCGACCGGGTCGCAGGGGGCCAGACGCCAGCGGCCGTTTTCCTCGTTGCCCAGCAGTGCGGCGAATACCGCGGGGGCGTCGAAGCGTGGCAGGCACAGCCAGTCGAGCGAGCCATCGCGGCTGACCAGGGCGGCGCTGCGGCAGTTGCCCAGCAGGGCATAGTCTTCGATGTGGGCAGGCATTGGGGCTCCTTTGTGTGTTTGCCTGTGCTGGCCTTTTCGCGGGTAAACCCGCTCCCACAGGTACATCACAGGCCTTGAAACCATCGATATCCCTGTGGGAGCGGGTTTACCCGCGAAAGGGCCGGCACAGGCTTTACAGAAACCTCACCCCAAGCGGTGCCACTCGCGCTTGTCCCGCGCCAGCAACTCATTGCCGGCCTCGGGCCCGTCTTCACCGGCCGGGTACTCATGCACCTCGCCGCCCTGGGCCCAGGCATCGAGGAACGGCTGCACGGCGCGCCAGCCGTTCTCGATGTTGTCAGCCCGCTGGAACAGGGTCTGGTCACCGGTCAGGCAGTCGTAGATCAGCGTCTCGTAGCCGGTCGCCGGGGTCATCTTGAAGAAGTCCTTGTAGGCAAAGCCCAGCTCGACGTTCTCCATCACCAGCTCCGGCCCGGGGCGCTTGGCCTGCAGGTCGAACCACATGCCTTCGTTGGGCTGGATCTGGATCTTCAGGTAATTGGGCTTGGGCCGCTCCAGCTCCGACTCGCGGAACTGCGCATAAGGCGCCGGCTTGAAGCAGATGGCGATTTCGGTATCACGCACGCTCATGCGCTTGCCAGTGCGCAGGTAGAACGGCACGCCAGCCCAGCGCCAGTTGTCGATCATCACCTTCAGCGCCACATAGGTCTCGGTCTGGCTATCCGCCGCGACGTTGGGCTCGTGGCGGTAGCCAGGCAACTGCTTGCGCCCCTGTTTGCCGGCACTGTACTGGCCACGCACGGAGTTTTTCAGGGCCATCTTCGCCGACCATGGGCGGATGGCGCCGACCACCTTGGCCTTTTCGCTGCGCACGGCATCGGCGGCGAACGCGGCCGGGGGTTCCATGGCCACCATCGCCAGCAACTGGAACAGGTGGTTGGGCACCATGTCGCGCAACGCCCCGGTGCTGTCATAGAACGCACCACGGGTCTCGACGCCGACGGTTTCCGCGGCGGTGATCTGCACATGGTCGATGTAGTGGTTGTTCCAGAACGATTCGAACAAGCCGTTGGAGAACCGGCTGACCAGGATGTTCTGCACCGTCTCTTTGCCCAGGTAATGGTCGATGCGGTAGATCTGCCGCTCGCCCATCACCTTCAGCAGGCATGCGTTGAGCGCCTCGGCGCTGGCCAGGTCGGTGCCGAAGGGCTTTTCCACCACGACCCGGCGAAAGCCGCCGGCCGATTCGTCGAGCAGCCCGGCCTGCCCCAGGCGCTGCGCCACTTCGGGGAAGAAGCGCGGCGAGGTCGCCAGGTAGAAGATGGCGTTGCCGTGGCGGGTTGTGTCGATGCGCTTGGCGAGGGCCTGGTAGGTGGCCGGGTCGAGGAAATCGCCGGTCTGGTAATCCAGGCGCTTGGCCAGGCGTGCCCAGAGCTTCTCATCCAGGCACTTGGCCGTGCCCTCGCCACCTTTGTCACGCTCGACCATGAACGCATGCAGGCGCTCGGCGAATTCCTCGGCAGTGGCCGGGTTGTGGTCGACACCGACGATACGCAGGTTACGGTCCAGCAGACCGTCACGGCTGAGGTTGTAAAGCGCCGGCATCAGCAGGCGCTTGACCAGGTCGCCATTGGCGCCGAACAGGAACAGGGTGCATGGCGGAGCAGCCGGAATGCTCTGTTTGGTCATTCGGCTTTTTTCTCGACATGGCCACCGAAGCCCAGGCGCATGGCCGAGAGAATCTTGTCACCATAGGTGCCTTGCTGCTGGCGCGAGCGGAAGCGGGCGAACAGCGCGCTGGACAGCACCGGTACCGGCACCGCCTGCTCGACGGCGGCGTCGATGGTCCAGCGGCCTTCACCACTGTCGGACACCGAGCCACTGAACTGCGACAGCTGCGGGTCGGCCACCAGCGCATCGGCGGTGAGGTCGAGCAGCCACGAGGTGACCACGCTGCCACGCCGCCACACTTCGGCGATTTCGGCCACGTTCAGGTCGAAACGCTGGTCTTCCGGCAGTTCGTTGCCGCCCTTGCTGCGCAGCAGGTCGAAACCTTCGGCATAGGCCTGCATCAGGCCGTATTCGATGCCGTTGTGCACCATTTTCACGTAGTGCCCGGCACCGGGTGGGCCGGCGTGGATGTAGCCGTGTTCGGCACGCTGGTGCTCGCCGCTGCGGCCATGGGTACGCGGGATGTCACCCACGCCCGGGGCCAGCGCCTTGAACAGAGGCTCCAGGCGCTCGAACACGTCCTTTTCGCCACCGATCATCATGCAGTAGCCACGGTCCAGGCCCCACACACCGCCCGAGGTGCCGACATCCAGGTAATGCAGCCCGCGCTTGGCCAGCTCGGCGGCGCGGCGCACGTCGTCCTTGTAGAAGGTGTTGCCGCCGTCGATGATCGCATCGCCCGGCTCCAGCAGTTCGGCCAGTTGAGCGATGGTCTGCTCGGTGGGCTCGCCGGCGGGCAGCATGACCCACACCGCGCGCGGTGCTTTCAGCTTCTGCACCAGTGCACCGAGGTCGTGCGCGCCCTGGGCGCCCTCGCCCTCCAGGCCGGTGATGGCCTCACGGTTGCGATCGTGTACCACGGTGCGGTGGCCGGCGCGCATCAGGCGCCTTGCGATATTGCCGCCCATGCGGCCCAGCCCGATGATTCCCAGTTGCATGAGCCGATGCTCCCCTTTCGAAATAAATGACAACACAATCCAGCTTTTCAGATTAGTCCAGCGAACCGATCGAGGGTTCAGCGACGAACGGCGAGACCACGATAAACAAAAAAGTTCCCAAGACTTGCAAAAGAATTCAGAATGCGCCCGCGTGAAGCGTCTACGCTTTAACTTGTCACCAGCCAAAACCGCGAGGTGTGCTCATGGGTACCTTGATGCCTGCAACCCCAACCCAGACCCTCTATGTCTCCGTGCGCCGTGATGAGCTGCGTAAACTGAAGGACGAACGTGACCAGCTGCGCCAGCAGGTCGCCCAACTGAACCTGCTGCTTGCGCAGGCGCGCACAGACGGCAAAGCCGTTACCCTCTGAGTTTGCCCCTCCCCTGTGGGAGCCGAACTGCTCCCACATCGCTCAATCGAGCAGCCAGCTATTATCGCCATTTTCCAAGGTACCGCCATGACTGGTGGCATCGCCGACCCTGGCAAGCGGCTGCCCATCATCCATCAGTGCCGAGCCGCTGGTAATCACCGCCCCACACCCGAGCCTGTCGCCTACCCTGGCGGCTGCCCTGCCGTTGACGAAGAACAGACTGGAGCCGCTGCTGATGCTGGTCGGGCCGCACAATGGGCAGTGGTGAGGGTGACCCAGCAGAACGATGGCAGGCATTGTTGCCACTCCCGAATCATGTGAGGCGCCAGGCACTCATGCCGGCAGCGCCAATCAGAACGTTCTCGACAGCCGCCAGTGCACGACCTGGCCATCGATCTCAGGGAAAGGTACCTGGTGCATGAACACCTGCTCGCCCACCATGCGCTCGACGCAGACGTAGTACCCGGGCCATGGGCAAGGCGTGCCGGAAGGCCAGCCTGGGGCATCCTCGCGCCTGGCGGTTTCCGGGTCGCGGAACTGCTTGCCCAGGCGTCGGTAATGCGCCCTTTCGACGAGCGCCTGCGGGTAAAAGCGGGGAGCGCTTTCCAGGGCATCACCCTGCACAGACCATAAAAACGCCACCAGTGCCGCCTCGAAGGCCCAATAACCCAAGTGGTCACTCCGTGCCCGGATGTGGCGCTCGTGCCAGTAGCAACCGTGCGCATTGGCGTACCACTGCCCGAGATAGTGCATGAGCGCGTCATGCTGCGCGGGGCCTTTCAGGTCGAGGCTCTCCAACAAGGCGCCGTAAGGTTCGGGGTGAAGCAATGAGGTGCCTGGGTAGGCCTTGCCCAGCCGCTGGAACAGGCGATGCAGCAGCAGGTCGGGGCTGCGCTCGTCGTCCTGGTTCAGCCAGCCCAGTACCTGGTCGACACGCTCGGGGTAACCGCACAGCACCGCCAGTGACAACAGCCACAAGGCAAGCCGGTATTCATCCGACACCCAGGGGCGCAACTGCTCGCTGGTTGCCGGGTACGCCGAAAAATGCCGGGCGAACTGGGCAAACGCATAGTCTACATAGGCCTCCACCAGTTCCATCGGCTCGCCACCGGAATACCGCTGCACTGCCAGCTCCAGTGCCATGTGTGTCCAGTCGCGGCTAAGGCCACGGTAGTGATGCCTGTGCTCGGCTGGCCCGATCAGCAATGCCTGGGCGTCAGGGTCGGCGAATTCCTGCTCTTTTTCACGCGTCGAAGCCAGGTAATGCTGCTCGACCATCCACGGGTCGCGCTTGATGCTGTCGAACTGGCCCATCGGCCCTCCCGCACGCTATAAGCCTTTCACGAAGCGCCAAACCAGAGAGCGCCCATTTTCACTCGGCATCTCTACACCTTGCATGAATGTCTGGGGCCCCACCGCCCATTCATCGCATACCCACACCCCCGTGCGCGGGCAAATTTCGCCCGACCTGGCAAGCGCATCCGAATACGGCGCGCTTTGCAGTTGTTCAGGGAAGCTTTTGATAACTTGACGCTTGCGAGCATCGTCTACCAAATCCTTCGGGTAGAAAGGAAGATCTCTATAGGACGTATCGTCGACGCCCCACAACACAGTGACCAATCCTGCCTCAAAGGCCCAATAGCCAAAGAAACCCGCATCGCTTCGTGCCTTGTGCCGGTCATGCCAATAACAGTTGCGCATGCCGCGATACCACTGCTTCAGGTAACTACGCACTGCCTGTTGCTGCTCATCCTTCTCGGTAGTTACGGCATTGAGCAATTCATGATAGGGGCGCTCATGAATCAACGTACTTCCAGGGATCGTCACCCCCACACGGGAAAACAGTTGCCGCAACAGGATGTCCTCACCGTCATCTGGGGCTTCACTCAAAAAACCTGCGATTTGCCTGATGCGCCCGGGCTTGTTGAACAGCACTGCAAACGATAGAAGCCAGAGTGTGTACTGATAGGCATCAGGCTCCCACAGCTTCAAGCTGAAAGCCGGATAAGCTTGCTTGTGACGTTGAAACTGGGAAAACATGTGATCCGCGTAAAACTCAAGCGCTTCAACGGGCTCTCCCCCCGAATAAAGTGCTACTAGTAACTCCAGAGATTCAAAGCACCAATCCCAACTCAACCCTTCAACATTTACGAAATCTGGGCGTTCCAACGCTAGAAACTCTTCAGCCTTTAGCTCCACATAGTATTTCTTCCAAAAATCAACAGAGTCTAGATAGGCTGCCTCTTGCAGCAAAGGCTCACGTTTGATCTCATCAAATTTCTTCATTTTCACACCCTACTGAATTACATCACCTATAGATCTCGCATGCCCATCAAGCTTGACTATCTGGCATACAGCACCCTTCTCATCTACGGTTATCAGCCAACGCTCATATCCAGCCGAGCGAATATTCATTGCCTGTTCTTTCCCCAAACTTTCGGAAAGCCTTGGACGAATCCACGCATCACTCATCTGCCTGGCACTCGGAAAACCCTTACTCCCCTTTGTAACCGGCAAACTACCCGGCGAAAACGCGCCCCCCGTTCGATACTTGGTCTCGGTAATGATGAACGGCGGCGGTGGATGGGCATTACGATAGACGCCATCCATCCCGCGCCCGGTGGGTTTCATTTGCAGGCTGCGAGGCCCACGAGCGGCCGACAGCAGGTTCTCATGGCCTTTGCCGAGCATGTACTGATCACTGACCACCTCCCCATAAATGCCCTTCTGCGCCCGGGTCGCCGTGGAATGATCGAACACGTGCACATTGGCGCCATGCGTGGCAGCTGCCGCAGAGGTGGGCACTGGCGGGCCGAGCGCACCTTCGGGGCGCTCGAGGTAACGCGGACGCATGCCAATGCCAGAAGTCACCCGCCCACCACTCATCGCCATGGGCACCGGCTTAGGCGCATGCACCCCGGCCTGCGCAACCTGCGCGGGCAGATCGCTGGCCTGTTCCAGCACCTTGGCCAGCCTGGCGTCGAGGTGCATCAACGCCCGTGGGATTTCCCGCACTGCATGCACCTGCACCGCGTAGAACTGGGCTTCCATGGCCTGCAGCCGCACCAACAGGTGCGCGGCCGCCCGGTTGAAGGGCCAGTTGCCCAGGTAGCTGCGAAGCTTTGCCGTTGCCGCGATGACCTTGGTCAAGAACTGGTTCAGATAGGCCAGCAAATCCTTTTCATAGCTCGTGAACCTGACCTGGCGCAGCCAGAACTCCACGCTGCCGCGGGTGAACTTGCCAAGAAACGCAACCACGGTCCGCAAGATGATCTGGCTTTCACGAATAAGCAGCAGGCACAAACCTCGCAGAAACGCTGCCGCTTCCTGGCCGACCAATGCACCTGCCACCGAGCCCACGGGGGTACCCACCGCCCCCACCACGGCACCGATGATCGGCGCGATCAAGGTAAGCAGGCAGGCAACCAGCAGCACCCACTCCTGCCACTGTGGCGGCTGCGCCGTTGCCTGGCTGTCATCCGCCGTGTAGCGCTTGCCCAAGCGCAGGCACACTGCGGCCAGGTCACGGGCGCTGAGCACGATCACCACCCCAGGCACCAACGACAACAGCATGTCGGCAATGACCACGCTCAGTGGCCGTTCCTCGGCAAACTCGCCCAGCACCAGGTCACGCAGCCAGCCAAAGCCGCCTGCCACCCTTTCCACCGCTTCATCCAGCCAGTCAGCAGCGGAGTTCATGACTGGCCACCTGCCGAGGTGCAGCCGGCAAGCAATGCCTGCAAGTCAGCATCCGGCTCGGTTGCGGTCGTCAGCTGCAGCGAGCCTTGGCCAACCTCGTAGCGCACCTGGGCGCTGCAACCGGGGGTAACGCCAGCCAGGCGGGCATAGCCGTTCTGGTCGACCATACCCTGGCGCTGGGTGCCATCGGACAACGTCGCCACGTAGGCCGTGCCCGCAATCGGCGTACCGTCGGCATGCACCAGGCGAAACTCGATTTCCTCCTGCGACGGTGCAGGCGGCTCACCGTAACGTGCAGGCGCCTTTACCTGGGCGATGGCATGCAACAGCAGAGGCTCGGGGCAACCGATTTCGATGCGGCCATCACCCAGTTTGATGAAGGCCCCGCCGCAACTCAGGGTCAGCGACGTTCGGCTATCGATGTGCACATGGCCGTGATGGCTGGTGATCGACACATCGTCATTGGCATCGACCCGCAGTTGCCCGCCGACCTGCACACGCTTGTCCTGCGTGACCTGCTCGCTGGCCTCGAGGCCAACCATCACGCTCAACGCCCCGCCAACGGCCAACGACTTGCCCAGGCCTATGCTTTCGACTTTGCCAAGGGCGACCGTTTCGCTCTTGCTGGCGCCGACCTTGACACTGCGGTTGCCACCTATGTGCACCACTTCGTCATGCTCGACGCGCTCGCTACGGTCATTGCCGATGAGCGTGGTTTCGTTGTGTTTCACGACGTTGTTCTGGTCGCGCTCGGCATGAATGAATACTTCCTGGTGCCCCAGTTCGTCCTCGAAGCGCAACTCGTTGAAGCCATCGCCTTTATGGGTCTGGCTCTTGATGGTCATGCGGGTCTTGTGTTCGGGCAGGTCGTAAGGCGGCAGCTGGTCACCGCAGTAGGTGCGCCCGGTGATCATCGGCTGGTCAGGGTCGCCATTGACGTAGTGAACAATCACATCCTGGCCAATACGTGGAATGGCCATCGAACCCCAACTGCCACCGGCCCAGCCTTGCGACACCCGCACCCAGCAGGAACTGAATTCGTTGTTGCTGCTTTCACGGTCCCAGGGGAAGCTGACCTTGACCCGCCCCCACTGGTCGCAAAAAATCTCTTCGCCCGGCGGGCCGACCACGGTGGCCATGTGCGGGCCATCGATGCGCGGCTTGGCCAAGGGTGCCGGGCGCCATTCGGCCATGCCTTGCACCAGCAGCGCATCGTTCACATAGCGGGTACCTTGTTCGGCGCCGGCGGCTTCTTCCTGCAGGCTGGTGAACTGCGTACCTTCGTGGCACAGGCTGATCACGCGCCAGTGCACATTGAGGTCTTCGCGCGGGTGGCCGACGAGGGTGAAGCTCAGGCCTGGCTGCAGGCGCACGTCATCGCCTTGTACTTTGGCCAGGCGGGCGTCATGGCGCAGGGCCGTCAGCCGCGTTTCAGTGAAGGGCTTGCCGACCGCATCGCGCTTGTAGCGGCCCGGGTAATCAAAAAACTCGTAGTCCAGCGACTGGTGCGTGATTCCGCTGGCCTGAGCCTTGTGCTCCTGGCGATAGGCCGGGTTGGTGAAGGTGTAGTCGCGCTGCACCTGCTGCGCAGTACGCACCTGCTCGCAGTAGCGCAAACGCCGCAGGCAAGCACGGGCCTGGTCGCCACCGCTACTGGCGTGGTACAGCACCTTGTCGGGGCCGAGATCATCTTCATCCAGCCAAAGCGCCTCATCATCTACGGGCTTTAGCGTGCCCCGGCTGAGCAACCCAAGCGATAGCAGGCGATCGGTAACGATCAGCGTGTGGTGCCTGGCGCAGTGTGCAAAGCGGTAGACGAAGCCCTCTTCAGCGGCAAGGCGATGGATGAAGTCAAGGTCGGTTTCCCCCGCTTGGACACAAAACTCACGCACCTGGTGATCGGCGCTGCTATTGAGCTCAAACCGGGCAATGCCCTGACGCTTGAACATCAGTTCAAGAATCTGCGGCACGGTTTTCTGCTGGAAGATGCGCCAGTTCGAACGCAAGCGGGCACGGGCCAGTTGCGGCTCGACCACAGCGTGGTAGCGCGTGCGACAGAAGCCGGTTTCACCTTGGCTGAAGGCACTGACCAAGCCATGCACATGACGCAGTGGCCGGTCTGCGCAATAAAGGGTGAATAGCGCAGGCTTGTCGAGCACCTGGCCGAAGTCGACATCACTGTCGTAGCTGACAAGTTCAAGGCTCAGCACAAATGGCTGGCTGATAGCTTCTTCCAGCTTGAATGAAACCACTTCGAACTCCGTGCGCCCGGCGAGCGCCTGAAATCCGAAACGAAAGTCCGACTGTTTCATGAGTTGCTCTACCCGCCATCATGTTTACCGGCGAAAAAACAACCACATCCTGGCTTTCTTCAAGATGAGTACGTCGAATGAAAATTGCCCGTCGCCAACGTTCAAGCCGGCTAGATCCGTGGCATTGGCGGACTTGACCGATGACGACAGTGAGGATGAGGCAGTGACTGAAGAGCAACTTAAACCGTACCGCCCCGCCATGACAGGAACGATGGGTTTCATGCATTGACGATTTCGTAGGAGATTTCCTAAAGCATCAACTTACAAACTTTTTCGCGCGCAAGTCCGCTCACTGAAACACCAGAAATTCAAGCCAGGAAAATAATAAATATAGTTACTGAAAAGTTCGCGAAACAGCCCCTTTCATTCATCCTGAAATCACTTGGATTCCGAAATGCACCATTCTGTTGGAGGGCGATGACCTTGGCACTCCTCAAGCGCACCAAAAAGGTGCATGACTGGCAGGAATTGGGGCATGCCGTCTGCCCCCCCATCCACCGCTCCAGCCCCTGCATTCACATCCGGTCACAACCGCCAACGTTTGCGTCTACTCCGCGGCGTGACAATAGTGACCAGCGGGTCACCTTTTTATCTCTTTCTCTCCTACACTCGGGTTTCGGCCCGCCATTTGCTCAACGGAAGAGTGACGAAAAAAAGTCGAACTTTCCGGAACGCGGGCAGGTCAGGAACTAAGTAGGCCAAACGCAAAGGGACTTCCCAGCATCGGCCCACACACCCCAACCAGCGCAATCGCCTTCGGCCGGAATGCCGATCGCGCCGTGCCTGCGCGCACGACCCTGGGGCATGGAACGCACTACGCAGAATCCAGAATCAGAGAGAACCAACACGAAACATCGCCACGGGTGCCAGCACCCGGCCAAGCATAGGGACGGAGAGAAGTATGATCAGTGCCGCTGTCGAGCCTCACGTAGATTCATTCAACCCGGACAACCGCGAACCGCTCACCCCGGACTTCGCCACGACAGGCAAGGCACCCGGCGCCCAGCGCCAGCACAACCGCAACAAGCGCAAGATTTTGTTCGTGACCTCGGAAATCGCCGACCTGGTGAAAACCGGTGGCCTGGGCGACGTGTCTGCAGCCCTGCCCCGTGCCCTGGCGCACCTGCACGATGTGCGGGTGCTGATCCCCGGCTACCGCCAGGTGATGGAAAGCGACAACCCCATCCACATCGTCGGTGAACTGGGTGGCCACGCCGCCCTGCCGCCGTGCAAGATCGGGCGCATGGACATGGCCGACGGCCTGGTCATCTATGTGCTGATCTGCCCCGAACTGTACCAGCGCGACGGCACCCCCTATGGCGCCAACAACGGCCGCGACTGGCCCGACAACCACATCCGCTTCGCCCGCCTGGGCCTGGCCGCCGCCGAAATCGCCGCCGGCGAAGGCAGGATCCACTGGAAGCCCGAAGTGGTGCACGCCCACGACTGGCCCGCCGGCCTGGCTCCGGCCTACATGCACTGGCGCGGGCTGAGTACGCCAACCCTGTTCACCATCCACAACCTGGCCTACCAGGGCGTGTACAGCCGCGGTTGCAGCCCGGAACTGGCAATCCCCGAGCACGCCATGCAACAGGAAGGCATGGAGTTCTACGGCAAGCTGTCGTTCCTCAAGGCCGGCCTGGCCTACGCCAGCCACATCACCACGGTCAGCGCCACCTATGCCCGGGAAATCACCACCCCGGAGTTCGGCTGCGGCCTGGACGGCTTCCTCGCCAGCAAGGCCCAGCAAGGCCTGCTCGGCGGCATTCCCAATGGCATTGACGAAAGCTGGGACTCGGCCACCGACAAGCACCTGCAGCACAACTTCAGCATCAACGACTGGGAAGGCAAGGCGCGCAATGCCCAGGAAGTGCGCGAGCTGTTCAAACTGCAGCCCTCCGAAGGCCCGCTGTTCGCCGTGGTTTCGCGCCTGGTCTACCAGAAAGGCCTGGACCTGACCCTGGGTGTGGCCGACTACATCGTCGAGCAAGGCGGGCAGATCGCGATCATCGGCCGTGGCGAGCCGGAAGAAGAGCAGGCCATGCGCGAACTGGCACTACGCCACCCGGGCCGTATCGGCGTACGCATCGGCTTCAACGAGACCGATGCCCGGCGCATGTTCGCCGGCAGCGACTTCCTGCTGATGCCATCACGCTACGAGCCATGCGGCCTCAGCCAGATGTACGCGCAGCGTTTCGGCTCGCTGCCGGTGGCGCGCAACACTGGCGGCCTGGCCGACACCATCGAGTGCGGCGTCACCGGTTTCCTGTTCAACGAGTCCACCGTCGAGAGCTATCGCCAGGCACTCAGCCGCGCCTTCTATGTATACGGCAAGAAGGACCTGTTGAACGCCATGCGCTGCCTGTCGATGACCCAACCGTTCAACTGGTGCCAGGCCGTGGAACCCTACGCACGCCTGTACGAAGACCTGGTCAAGCAGGCACAGCACAGCCACTACTGAACGGGGAATCGAAGATGCACAGACATGGCGCACACCTGCTGGACGCCACGTCGGCGCGCTTCGCCCTCTGGGCCCCGGATGCGCGCAGCGTGAGCGTGGAACTGGAGCAGCAGCCGGCCATCGAGCTGTTGCCCGACGATGATGGCTGGTTCACCGGCGTGGCCCCGTGCCAGGCCGGTGACCGTTACCACTACCGTATCGATGGTGCACTGCAGGTGGCCGACCCGGCCTCGCGCTACCAGCCCGATGGCGTGCAGGGGCCGAGCCAGGTGGTGGATGTGGCCAGCTATGCCTGGCAACACCCCTGGCAAGGCCGGCCCTGGCACGAAGCGGTCATCCAGGAGCTGCATGTCGGCCTGCTCGACGGCTACGCCGGGGTCGCCCGGCAACTGCCGCGCCTGGCCGAACTGGGCATCAGCGCCGTCGAGCTGATGCCGCTGGGGCAGTTCCCTGGCGAGCGCAACTGGGGTTACGACGGCGTGCTGCCCTATGCGCCGCAAAACACCTATGGCAGCCCCGAGCAGCTGTGTGCGCTGGTCGACCAGGCACATGGCCACGGGCTGATGCTGCTGGTCGATGTGGTGTACAACCATTTCGGCCCCGACGGCAATTACCTGCACCAGTACGCCAGCCCGTTCTTCCGCGAAGACCGGCAGACCCCCTGGGGCGCAGCCATCGACTTCCGTCGCCCGCAGGTGCGCGAGTACTTCATCCAGAACGCCCTGATGTGGTTGAGCGACTACCGCTTTGATGGCCTGCGCCTGGATGCCGTGCACGCCATCGACCAGCCCGACTTCCTGGTCGAGCTGGCGCAAAGGGTACGTGCTGCGGTGGAACCCGGCCGCCACGTATGGCTGGTACTGGAGAACGAGCACAACCAGGCTTTCCTGCTGGAGCAAGGCTTCGACGCCCAGTGGAACGACGACGGCCACAATGCCCTGCATGTGCTGCTCACCGGCGAAACCGAAGGCTACTACGCCGACTACCAGCAGCGCCCCATCGACCAGCTGGCCCGCTGCCTTGCCGAAGGTTTCGTGTTCCAGGGCCAGGCCAACCGCCATGGCACGCCCCGCGGCGAGCCCAGCGCGCACTTGCCACCCAGCGCCTTCGTG
Organism: Pseudomonas sp. X4; assembly: GCF_040784925.1. Taxonomy (NCBI): domain Bacteria; kingdom Pseudomonadati; phylum Pseudomonadota; class Gammaproteobacteria; order Pseudomonadales; family Pseudomonadaceae; genus Pseudomonas; species Pseudomonas sp. X4. The sequence continues at coordinate 172,191 of NZ_CP160798.1, forward strand.
CTGTTTCTGCAGAACCATGACCAGGTCGGCAACCGTGCCCTGGGCGAGCGCCTGACCCGCCTGTGCCCACCGCAGGCGCTGCGGGCGGCCACCGGGCTGTTGCTGCTGGCACCGATGATCCCGCTGCTGTTCATGGGCGATGACGATGGCAGCTGCCGGCCGTTCCTTTTCTTCACCGACTTCCATGACCAGCTGGCCGACGCCGTGCGCGAAGGCCGGCGCGGCGAGTTCGCCCATTTCGCCGCCTTCGCCGACCCCGAGCAACGCCAAAGCATCCCCGACCCCAACGCCGAACAGACCTTCGAGGCCTCCCGCCCGCAAGGCAAGGAAGTGATCGCCGGCTGGCACGGCCTGTACCAGCACCTGCTCGAACTGCGCCACCGCCATGTGATCCCGCACCTGCCCGGCAGCCGCGCGCTGGGCGCCGAAGTACACGGCGACAAGGCCCTGACCGCACGCTGGTGCCTGGGCAATGGCACCACCCTGCGCATCGACCTGAACCTGGCCGCCACCCCGCAGGGAGTCGAGTTGCCCGCGCCGGCCAACCGCCTGTTCGACAGCAGCGACACCCGGCACCCCGATACCCACCTGGCCGCCTACAGCTGCGTGGTCAGCCTGCTTCCCCCTGCCCTGGAGCGCCCATGAGCGAAACCGCCCTGCACCGCCTGGCGACCCGCGTCGGGCTGAGCCGCGACTGGATCGACGCCAATGCCCGGCCCCAGCGTGTCAGCGACGAGGTACTGCGCAACATCCTTGAAGGCCTTGGCCACCCGGCCAGCGATGACGCCGCCATTGCCGCCAGCCTGCGCGCCGTGGACGCTGCCGAAGACAGTGAGCACCTGCCGCCGCTGCTGACCGCCGACCTCGGCCAGCCACTGGCACTGGCGCGCTACTTCAGCGCCGCCAGCGTCGCGCACTGCACCCTGGAGGACCACAGCGCCCTCACCCTCAGCCTTGACGACCAGGCCCGCCTGCCCGGTGCGCTGCCCATTGGCTACCACCAGGTGGAAATCGACAGCCGCCGCTTCACCGTGGCCGTGGCCCCGCCACGCTGCCACAGCCTTGAAGACCGCGTGCAGCAGCCTCCACCGCGCTGCTGGGGCCTGGCGGTGCAGTTGTACAGCTTGCGCCGCCCCGGCGATGGCGGCTACGGCGACTGCCTGGCCCTGGAACAACTGGCCCGCGCGGCCGCCGAGCGCGGTGCCGATGCCTTGGCCATCAGCCCGATCCACGCCCTGTCGGCCATAGACCAGACGCACTACAGCCCCTACTCGCCCTCCAGCCGCCTGTTGCTCAATACCTTGTACGCCAGCCCTGCCGCGCTGCTGGGCGAGCGGGAGGTGCGCGTGGCCATCGAAGCCTGCGGCCTGGAGCAACAGCTGGAAGACCTGGAGCAAGGCCCGCTGGTTGACTGGCCGCGTGCCGCCAGCGCCCGCCTGCGCCTGCTCGAAGCCCTGTACCAGGGCTTCAGCCAGGGCGACCACCCGCTGCGCAAGGATTTCGACAGCTTCCGCGAAGCCGGTGGCCAGGCCCTGGAGCACCATTGCCGCTTCGAGGTGCTGCAGGCCCAGGCCGTGGAGCATGGCCTGGGTGCCGACTGGCGCCACTGGCCCAAGGCCTGGCACGACCCGTACCACCCGGAAGTGGAGGCCTTCGCCAATGCCTACCCGGCCAAGGTCGAGTTCCATGCCTTTTGCCAATGGCTGACCGAACGGGGCCTGCAACGCGCCCAGGAAGCAGCGCGCGGCAACGGCATGGCGGTCGGCCTGATCGCTGACCTGGCGGTGGGCGCCGACGGTGCCGGCAGCCAGGCCTGGAGCCGCCAGGACGAGCTGCTGGCAGGCCTGAAGGTAGGCGCACCGCCCGACATCCTCAACCGTGCTGGCCAGGACTGGGGCATCTGTGCCTTCTCGCCCGAAGGCCTCAAGCGCAACGGCTACCGCGCTTTCATCGAAATGCTGCGGGCCAACCTCGCCCACGCCGGCGGCCTGCGCATTGACCATGTCATGGGCCTGCGTCGGTTGTGGCTGATTCCGCAGGGAGCCAAGCCAAGCGAAGGCGCCTACCTCGACTACCCGCTGGACGACCTGCTGCGCCTGCTGGCGCTGGAGTCGGTGCGCCACCAGGCAATCATCCTCGGCGAAGACCTGGGCACCGTGCCGGACGGCCTGCGTGAGCAACTGGCGGCCAAGGCCGTGCTGGGCATGCGCGTGCTGCCCTTCGAGCAGACCCAGCCCGGCCATTTCAAGCCGATTCTCGACTGGCCGGACAACGCCCTGGCCACCACCGGCACCCACGACCTGGCGCCGCTGGCCGGCTGGCTGGAAAACCGCGACATCGACTGGAGCCACCGCCTGCAACTGATCGATGCTGCCACCGAACTGCACTGGCGCCACGAGCGGCAAAAGGAGCACGACGGCCTGCGCCGCACCCTGGAGGCCAACTACGGCACGCTGCCGGACAACGACGCGCTGATCGACGCCGCCATCCGCTACGTTGGCCACACCCGCGCACCGCTGGTGCTGGTACCGCTTGAAGACCTGCTGGGTTGCGACGAGCAACCCAACCTGCCGGGCACCACCTCCGGCCACCCCAACTGGCGCCGACGCTTCGCCCGGCCGGTACGTGAACTGCTCGACGACGAAGACGCCGCACGGCGCCTGGAACTGCTGGCCCAGGCCCGCGAACAAGCCTGGGAGCGTGACCGATGAAAGCGCTGACCTCGACCCTGCGCCTGCAGTTTCACAGTGATTTCACCCTCGATCACGCCGTGCCGCTGGTGCCGTACTTCGCCCAGTTGGGTATCAGCCACCTGTATGCCTCGCCCATCCTCAAGGCCCGCGCCGGTTCGCGCCACGGCTACGACGTGGTCGACCCGACCTGCGTCAACCCCGAGCTGGGCGGCGAAGCGGCGCTGCAACGGCTGGTCGCCACCCTGCGCCAGCACGGCATGGGGCTGATCCTCGACACGGTGTCCAACCACATGGCCGTGGGCGGTGCCGACAACCCCTGGTGGCAGAGCCTGCTGGCCTGGGGCCGGCGCAGCCCCTATGCAGAATTCTTCGACATCCAGTGGCACTCCAGCGACCCACTGCTGGCCGGTCAGCTGCTGCTGCCGTTCCTCGCCAGCGACTATGGCGTGGCGCTGAAAAATGGCGAGATACCGCTTGAGTTCGACAAGCACCATGGGCTGCTGCAGGTCGCCCATTACCAACACCGCTTCCCGATCTGCCCGGTCGACTATGGCTGGATTCTCGCCCTCAGTCCGGAGCCGGCGCTCAAGGCCCTGGCGGAACGCTTCACCGCGTTGAACGCATCGGCCACGCCGCTGACCGACGCCCTGCCCCTGCAAGCCGAACTGGCGCGCCTGGCAGGCGAAGGCGCCGACCTCGAATCGGCCCTGGTGGCGTTCGACAGCCGTAGCGAGAATGGCTTCAAGCGCCTGCACCTGCTGCTGGAGCGCCAGACCTACCGCCTGGCCAGCTGGCGTACCGCCGCCGACGACATCAACTGGCGGCGCTTCTTCGACATCAACGAGCTGGGCGGCCTGCGGGTGGAACGCGCGGTGGTGTTCGAGGCCACCCACGCCAAGCTGTTCGAACTGATCGAGCGCGGCCTGGTGGACGGCCTGCGCATCGACCATATCGACGGCCTGGCCGACCCGCGCGGTTACTGCCGCAAGCTGCGCCGGCGGGTCGATGGCCTGCTGGCACGGCGGCCGTTGAACGCCGCCCTGGAGCATTTCCCGATCTACGTGGAGAAGATCCTCGGCGCCAACGAGCACCTGCACCGCGACTGGCTTACCGACGGCACTACCGGCTATGAATTCATGAACCAGGTTTCGCTGCTGCAGCACGACCCGGCGGGCGAAGCAGCGCTGACCGAGCTGTGGGCCAGTGTGAGCGAACGCCCCGACTTCCCCGAAGAAGTGCGTCAGGCCCGCCACCTGGTGCTCAATGCCAGCCTGGCCGGCGACTGCGAGTCGGTGGCCCAGGCGCTGTTGCAGGTGGCGCGCAACGACCTGATGACCCGCGACCTGACCCTGGGCGCGATCCGCCGTGCCTTGCAGGCGCTGGTGGCGCATTACCCGGTGTACCGCACCTACTTCAATGCCTGCGGGCGCCCGGCAGAAGACGAAGGGTTTTTCCAGCAGGCCCTGGCCAATGCCCGGCAGGACCTGGGCGAAGCCGACTGGCCGCTGCTCGAGCACCTGCAACAATGGCTGGGCGGGCAAGCCTGGCGCCGCCTGCCAGCAGGCCGGGCACGCAAGCAGCTGCGCCACGCCTGCGTGCGCTTCCAGCAACTGACCGCGCCCAGTGCCGCCAAGGCCGTGGAAGATACCGCGTTCTACCGCAGCGCCCGGCTGCTGTCGCGCAACGATGTGGGCTTCGACGCCGAGCGTTTCAGCGCCCCGCTCGAGCACTTCCACAACGAGGCCCAGCGGCGCCTGCGTGACTTCCCCGACAACCTGCTGGCCAGCGCCACCCATGACCACAAGCGCGGCGAAGACACCCGTGCGCGCCTGGCCGTGCTCAGCGAGCGCGGCCCGTGGCTGGCCAGCCGCATGGAACACTGGCGCGAACTGGCCACGCCGTTGCGCACGCAACTGGATGACGGCCCGGCGCCCAGCCCCGGCGACGAGCTGATGCTGTTGCAGACCTTGCTGGGCAGTTGGCCGCTGGACCTCGACCTGCACGATGACAACGCCCTGCACCAGTACGCCGAACGCATCCGCCAGTGGCAGCAGAAGGCCCTGCGCGAGGCCAAGCTGCGCAGCAGCTGGAGCGCGCCGAACGAAGCATATGAAAACGCCTGTGCCGGCTACATCGACGGCCTGCTGCTGGACGGCGAGAACCAGCAGCTGCGCAAATCGCTGGCCGATGCCGCCCATCTGCTGGCCTGCCCCGGTGCCCTCAACGGCCTGGTCCAGGCCCTGCTGCGCATGACCACGCCGGGCGTGCCGGACCTGTACCAGGGCAACGAATACTGGGATTTCAGCCTGGTCGACCCGGATAACCGCCGCGCCGTGGACTACGCTTGCCGGCGTCGCACCCTGGACGATGCAACGCCGGTAGCCGAGCTGCTGGAACACTGGCGCGACGGCCGCCTCAAGCAGGCGCTGATCGCCCGGGTGCTGGACTGCCGCCAGGCCCATGCCGAGCTGTTCCGCCGTGGCGCCTACCTGCCGCTGACCGTGCATGGCCGGCATGCCGACAAGGTGGTGGCGTTCGCCCGCCTTGGCGAAGGCGAACGGGCCGTCATCATCGCGCCACGCCTGGCCAGTACCCTGCTGGCAGGTGCATCGATACCCCTGATCCCGGCACAGAACTGGGACGACACCCGGGTAAGCCTGCCGTTTGCCTTGTCGCCTGCCAACTCGACGGGACTTTTCCCCAGTGCTGCGGTCAGCTCTTCCAAGGAGCTGATGTTGAGCGCCGTGCTGGCGGAGTTTCCGGTCAACCTGCTGATACAACAATCTTGAGCATCAGGAGCGTCATGATGAGTGTTGATGAAAAGCGTATCCGCGAATTTGCCTACCAGATCTGGGAGTCCGAGGGTAAGCCCGCCGGCCAGGAGGATCGCCATTGGGACATGGCGCGCAAGCTGGCCGAAGCCGAGGCGCTGGCACCCAAGGCGGCGCCGCGCAAGCGGGCGCCGGCCAAGCCTAAGGTAGCCGCTGAGCCGGTTGAGAAGGCCGTGGCTGTGAAGAAACCCCGGGCGGTGAAAAAGCCGGCTGCCGGTTGAGCCTGTACCGGCCTCTTCGCGGGTAAACCCGCTCCCACAGGGATAGCGCCAGGCCTGAGGATGACGGTGTACCTGTGGGAGCGGGTTCACCCGCGAAGAGGCCGGTACAGGCCTACGCAGCTCCCTCCCTTCACCACGGCCACTAGAGGACCGCCATGAGCCCCCGCACACCGAAGAAAACCCGCTCGGTCGCCCCGTCGCGTATCCGCGAAGGCCTGCCCTTCCCCCTCGGCGCCACCTGGGATGGCCTTGGGGTCAACTTTGCCCTGTTCTCGGCCAACGCCACCAAGGTCGAGCTGTGCCTGTTCGACTCCACCGGCGAGCACGAAATCGAACGCATCGAGCTACCCGAGTACACCGACGAGATCTACCACGGCTACCTGCCCGACGCGCACCCGGGGCTGGTCTACGGCTACCGCGTGCACGGCCCGTACGAGCCGGAGAACGGCCACCGCTTCAACCCCAACAAACTGCTGATCGACCCGTATGCCAAGCAACTGGTCGGCAGCCTGCAATGGTCCGAAGCACTGTTCGGCTACACCATCGGCCACCCCGATGGCGACCTGTCGTTCGACGAGCGCGACAGCGCGCCGTTCGTGCCCAAGTGCAAGGTGATCGACCCTGCCTTCACCTGGGGCCGCGACCAGCGCGTGCTGATCCCCTGGGAGCGCACGATCATCTACGAGGCCCACACCCGTGGCATCAGCATGCGCCACCCGGCGGTGCCGGAAGAACTGCGCGGCACCTTCGCCGGCCTGGCCAATGACGAGTTGCTCAAGCACATCAAGGAGCTGGGCGTTTCCAGCATCGAGCTGCTGCCGATTCACGCCTTCGTCAATGACCAGCACCTGCTGGACAAGGGCCTGAACAACTACTGGGGCTACAACAGCATCGCCTTCTTTGCCCCCCACCCGCGCTACCTGGCCAGCGGCAAGATCGCCGAATTCAAGGAGATGGTCGCGCACCTGCACGACGCCGGGCTGGAGGTGATCCTCGATGTGGTCTACAACCACACCGCCGAAGGCAACGAGCGCGGCCCAACGCTGTCGATGCGCGGTATCGACAACGCCTCCTACTACCGCCTGATGCCGGACGACAAGCGTTACTACATCAACGATTCCGGCACCGGCAACACCCTGGACCTGAGCCACCCCTGCGTGCTGCAGCTGGTCACCGACTCGCTGCGCTACTGGGCCGGCGAAATGCACGTGGACGGCTTTCGCTTCGACCTGGCGACCATCCTTGGCCGCTACCACGACGGCTACAGCGAACGCCACGGCTTTCTCGTCGCCTGCCGCCAGGACCCGATGCTGAGCCAGGTGAAGCTGATTGCCGAGCCCTGGGACTGCGGGCCGGGCGGCTACCAGGTGGGCAACTTCGCCCCGGGCTGGGCAGAGTGGAACGACCGCTTCCGCGACACCGTGCGCGCCTTCTGGAAAGGCGACGAAGGCCAACTGGCCGACTTTGCCTCGCGCATGACCGCGTCGGGGGACATGTTCAACAACCGTGGCCGGCGCCCCTATGCCTCGGTCAACTTCGTCACCGCCCACGACGGTTTCACCTTGCGCGACCTGGTGTCGTACAACCACAAGCACAACGAAGACAACGACGAGAACAACCAGGACGGCACCGATAACAACCTGTCGTGGAACTGCGGTGTCGAGGGGCCAACCGACGACCCGGCCGTGAATGCCCTGCGCATGCGCCAGATGCGCAACTATTTCGCAACCCTGCTGCTGGCCCAGGGCACGCCGATGATCGTCGCTGGTGACGAGTTCAGCCGCACCCAGCACGGCAACAACAATGCCTATTGCCAGGACAGCGAGATCGGCTGGGTGAACTGGGACCTGGACCAGGAGGGCGAAGAGCTGCTGGCCTTCGTCAAGCGCCTGACCCGCCTGCGCCTGGCCTACCCGGTACTGCGCCGCTCGCGCTTTCTGGTGGGCGACTACAATGAGGCGATCGGCGTCAAGGACGTGACCTGGCTGGCACCGGATGGCAACGAGATGAGCGTGGAGCAATGGGAAGACCCGCACGGGCGTTGCCTGGGCATGCTGATCGATGGCCGTGCCCAGGTCAGCGGCATTGCCAGGCCAGGCGCCGAGGCCACCGTGTTGCTGATCGTCAATGCCCACCACGACATCGTACCGTTCGAGTTGCCGACCGTGCCCGAGGGGGATTACTGGAGCTGCCTGGTCGATACCGACCGGCCAGAGCTGCGCAAGGGGCAGCATCTGCAGTTCGACAGCACCTTTGAGGTGAAGGGGCGATCGTTGCTGCTGATGGTGTTGCAGCGCGATGAGGAGTGAACCCCGGGGGACCCTCGTCGGTCCCATTGTGTATCGGTTGCCTGTACTGGCCTCATCGCCGGCAAGCCAGCTCCCACAGGTAATCCGCTGGCCGACGGGCCTGCGCGTTACCTGTGGGAGCCGGCTTGCCGGCGATAGGGCCGGGACATACAACACCCATGCACCCGCCATTGAGGAGTAACCGTGAACCCCGAAGCCGGCAGTAAAGGTTTCGCCAGTGTCAACCAGGCCCCGGCCGTGAAGCGGCTGCAGGTGCTGACGGTGAATACCCACAAGGGCTTCACCGCCTTCAACCGGCGCTTCATCCTGCCGGAACTGCGCGAGGCGGTGCGCAGCACCCAGGCCGACATCGTCTTCCTCCAGGAAGTGCTCGGCAGCCACGACCGCCACGCCGCGCGCTACCCCGGCTGGCCGCAGACTTCTCAGTACGAGTTCCTCGCCGACAGCATGTGGAGCGACTTCGCCTACGGCCGCAACGCGGTCTACCCCGACGGCCACCACGGCAACGCGCTGCTGTCCAAATACCCGATCATCGAACATCGCAACCTCGACGTGTCGATCACCGGCCCCGAACGACGTGGCCTGCTGCACTGCATCCTCAACGTGCCCGGCCAGCACCAGGTGCATGCCATCTGCGTGCACCTGTCGTTACTGGAAAGCCATCGCCAGAAACAACTGCAACTGCTGCGCAAGCTGCTCGAGTCCTTGCCCGCCGAGGCCCCGGTGATCATCGCCGGCGATTTCAACGACTGGAAATCCCACGGCAACCGCACCCTGGGCCTGCAGCGTGACCTGCACGAGGCCTTCGAGCGCCACCATGGGCATCTGGCCCGCACCTATCCTGCGCGGCTGCCGCTGTTGCGCCTTGACCGTGTCTACCTGCGCAACGCCGAAAGCCATGGGCCGCGGATTCTGGGGCACAAACCTTGGTCGCACCTGTCGGACCACCTGCCGTTGTCGGTCGAAGTCAGGCTTAGCAATCATTCTTCATAGCCACGCCACGACAAATAGCGAACCCCGCTATACCTCGCAGATTTATCAAAGGATTCAACACGTTGAACAAAACCACGGATCCTGAACACTTCCTTCACACTTTCTTGACGCAAGCGGCGGCCTCTCCTTAGCTGAACATATCAAGCAGTAAAGATCTCGCGCCGGGCCTCTAGCTCGCGCCTTCGTGCGCGCTGGCGAAAGCCTGGCGTGCTGGTTTGGGTCGCCCACTGTTTTTGCCGTACAGCTCGTGACAACAGGCCAGGTCCTAGGGCTGTAACACAAAAACAAAGGAGATCCGCCATGAAAAGCACCTCGAACCTCTTGCGCTTCGACAGCATTTTCTACGCGGTTTCCACGTCGCTGCTTCTGGCATCCCCGGTGGAAACTATCGCGTATGAACTGCAGGACGACCCGGCCTCGCCCGGTTTCCTGCACCAACCGGCAGTACCACAGCTGTCGCTCGACCCGGTCAGCGCCAGTGGCTTGAGTATCGGTACCTTGAATGCGTTCTCGCAGAAGATGAGCGAGCGCCATGGGCAGGCTGCACCGGACCTGGTCGCCAGCCAGTGGGCGCAGTTCTTCCCCACCACCGCGCGCGGTGGCGCGCAGCCCCCGGACCAGCTGGAGGCACCCAGCCAGCAGCTGACGATCGGCCCGGACCTGTTCGTGCGTGAAACTGCAGCGGGCAATGTGCACCGCGCGGGGATCTTCGTGGGGCAAAACAACCTGCAGACCAGCTTCAACGGCATGCGCCGGCTGTTGGGCGACAAGCAACGCAACGCCGTGAACCTCAGCGGTGAAAGCCTGGGGGTTTACTGGAGCATGACCCATGAACAGGGCTGGCACCTGGATGCCGTGGCCATGGGTTCGCGCATCGACGTCAATGGCCGTGGCGAGAACGGCCAGCGACTGGATGACAGCGGCCACGCGATGACCTTCTCGCTGGAAGGCGGCATCCCCATCGGCCTGGGTGGCGGCTGGGTGATCGAGCCGCAGGCGCAGTTGATCAACCAGCAGTTCTTCCCCGGCAGCCGGGCGCAGGAAGAGACCTTGCAGGCCTTCGACAGCCAGCCAAGCTGGAGCGGTCGGGTCGGCGCCAGGCTGTCCGGGCGTTATGAAGTACGCGGCATGCCGATCGAACCCTATGTGCGGACCAACGTGTGGTATGACTTCAGCAATGCCGATGAGGTGAAGCTGGACCAGGTCGACAAGATCTCCAGCTCGCGCTACTCGACCACGGTAGAACTGGGGTTGGGGCTGGTGGCTCGGGTGACGCCCTCGGTAGCGCTGTTTGTCAGTGCCGATTACAGCAGTGACGTGGACGACAATGATCTGAACGGGTTGATTGGCAGCCTAGGGGTGCGGATGCGGTGGTAGGCAGGTTCGGCCCTTTCGCGGGTGAACCCGCTCCCACAAGGACCGCACAGGGTATGAAGCTTGTGCAATACCTGTGGGAGCGGGTTTACCCGCGAAGAGGCCAGTACTGGCAAAACATCAGGCTGGTTTCATTATCAGAACCCCAAGTGGCGGCAGGTTCAGGGCCAGCGACTGCGGCTGCCCATGGCTGGCTATCTGGTCACTCTCCACCACCCCCAGGTTGCCGACATTGGACCCGGCATACAGCTCTGCGTCACTGTTCAACAGCTCCTGCCAGCGTTCGCCGAACGGCACGCCAATGCGATACCCCTCGCGCGGCACCGGGGTGAAGTTGGCCACCACCAGCACCGGCTCGCCACTGCTGCTCCAGCGCAGCCAGGCATACACGCTGTTCTGCGCATCGTCACCAATCAGCCACTGGAACCCCTGTGGCTGGCAATCCTGCTCATGCAACGCCGGCACCTCGCGGTACAGGCGGTTGAGGTCGCCGACCAGGCGCTGTACGCCCTGATGCTCAGGGTACTGCAGCAGGTACCAGTCCAGCTCGCCATCGTGGTCCCACTCGCGCCACTGGCCGAACTCGCAGCCCATGAACAGCAGCTTCTTGCCCGGGTGCGCCCACATGAAGGTGAGGTAGGCACGCAGGTTGGCGAACTTCTGCCAGCGGTCGCCGGGCATCTTGTCGATCAGCGAATGCTTGCCGTGCACCACTTCGTCGTGGGAGATGGGCAGGATGAAGTGCTCGGAATAGGCATAGATCAGCCCGAAGCTCATCTCGTTGTGGTGATAGGTGCGGTGCACCGGGTCGTTCTGGATGTAATGCAAGGTGTCGTGCATCCAGCCCATGTTCCACTTGTAGGCAAAGCCCAGGCCGCCCTGCTGGGTCGGCTGGCTGACGCCGGGCCAGGCGGTGGACTCCTCGGCGATGATCAGCGCGCCCGGGGCCTCGTGGGCCGCCACGCCGTTGAGGTGGCGGATGAAGTCGATGGCCTCCAGGTTCTCGCGCCCGCCGTGGCGGTTGGGCACCCATTCGCCGGCCTTGCGCGAGTAGTCGCGGTACAGCATCGAAGCCACCGCATCGACGCGCAGGCCATCGATGTGGAAGTGCTTCAGCCAATGCAGCGCCGAAGCCATCATGAAGCCGCGCACTTCGTTGCGGCCAAGGTTGTAGATCAGCGTGTTCCAGTCCTGGTGGTAGCCCTCCAGGGGGTTGTCGTATTCGTACAGGGCGGTGCCGTCGAAACGCGCCAGGCCGTGTTCGTCGGTGGGGAAATGCGCCGGCACCCAGTCGAGCAGCACGCCAATGCCGCCCTGGTGGCAGGCGTCGACGAAGGCGGCGAAGTCCTCGGCGCTGCCGTAGCGCGAGGTGGGCGCGAACAGCGACAGCGGCTGGTAGCCCCAAGAGCCGCCGAACGGGTGCTCCATGATCGGCAGCAGTTCGATATGGGTGAAGCCCAGTTCCTGAACGTACGGCACCAGGCGCTCGGCCAGCTCGCGCCAGTTGTAATAGCGCCCCACCTCGCCCGCCTCGTCCAGCTCGCAGCGCCACGACCCCGGGTGCAGCTCGTAGATCGACAGCGGCGCACTGTAGGCATGGCGCTGCGCGCGTTGCGCCATCCAGTCGTGGTCTTGCCAGTCGTGGCTGAGCGCCCCCGCTACCTTGGAGGCGGTGCTCGGCGGCAGTTCAGTGGCACGCGCCAGCGGGTCGGCCTTCAGGGGCAGTATGCCGTCCTTGCCCAGCACCTCGAACTTGTAGGTTTCGCCCACGCCCAGGCGCGGCACGAACAGCTCCCACACCCCGGCGCTGTGGCGCAGGCGCATGGGGTGGCGGCGGCCATCCCAGTTGTTGAAGTCACCCACCACCGACACCCGCCGCGCGTTCGGCGCCCACACCGAGAAACACACGCCGTCGACACCATCAACCTGGATAGGCTGGGCGCCGAAGCGCCCGGACAGGTCGCGGTGGTTGCCTTCGGCAAACAGGTACAGGTCCATGTCGCCCAGTTGCGGGCCGAAGCTGTAGGGGTCTTCGGTAATCTGCTCGCCACCGGCCCAGCCGATCTGCAGCAGGTACGGGTGTGCCTCATCGAGGTGCGCGGTGAACAGCCCCGGCAGGCTGCCCTGCTCCATTTCGGCGAGGATGCGCCCGTCATGCCGGGCCAGGATGCGCACATTCAGGGCAGTGGGCAGGAAAGCGCGGACCACCTGCCCGCCCGCGCCGTCGCCATGGGGGCCGAGTACCGCAAATGGATCGGCGTGCTCGGCGCGGGCCAGGGCGTCGAGGTCCCGTTGCCGAAGGCCGCCGTTTTCACGCGTGGTTGCATTCATCTATGACTCTCCCCAGGTACTGATCAGTCCATGCAGGCCATGCAAAGGCACGGCCAGCCAGCTCGGACGGTTCTCGGCTTCGTATGTGATTTCGTAGGCAGCTTTTTCCAGGCAGAACAGCTCCAGTGCGGCACGCTCGCCCTCGGCCTGTTGCCAGGCGTGGGGCATGGCCGCGGTGGCCAGGCCATAGGCTTCGACAAAGGCATGCCGCGATTGGTGCAGGTACTGCCTGGCAACCCGTTGCCGGGCTTGGCGCGCCGGGTCGGAAAGGTCGACCGCAGACGCGCTGCGCAAGATCATGGCAGCAGCATAGTCGAAGGATCGCAGCACGCCGCTGACATCCTTGTACGGGCTGTGTCTTGCCCGCCGCTCTTGCAGCGGCCGGGCCGGTTCACCTTCGAAATCGATGAGGTAGGCGTCGCCCTGCACCACCAGCACCTGGCCCAGGTGCAGGTCGCCGTGCACGCGCATCAGCAGGCCGCCCTGGGCCTGGCGGGTCAGGTTGGCGATGTGCTGGGCCAGGCCGTCGCGCTGTTGCTGCAAGTCGTCGACCAGCGCCTGGCTTTCGTTGTCGAGGCTGTCGCGGTGCTGGGCCAGCAGGTCGAGGGCATGGGTGAGCTCCGCGCTGATCTGCGCACTCCAGCGTTCGCTGTCGTCGGCATCGCTCGGGCGCGGCTGAAAGGCCTCGTCATTGGTCGGTGCAGCCAGCAGCAGGTGCATCTCGCCCAGGCGCTGGCCGAGCAAGGCGGCAAAACCGGTGAGTTCGGCCAGTGCATCGGTGTGCGCATCGGCGTCGAGGCTGGAAGGCTCCATCTGGTCGCGGATGGCCCGCTCCAGGGTGTTCTGGGTCCAGGCCCAGGCGTCGCCCTGGTTGCTCAGGTAGCCCTGGGCGATCATCAGCAAGTGTGGCGCCCCCTGCTCATCCACCCGGCTGACCCAGGCCAGCAGCGGCGAAATGTTGGCAAAGCCTGCGGCGGTCAGGTAGGCACTCATTTCCAGCTCTGGGTGCACACCCGGGTTGACCCGGCGAATCAGCTTGAGCACCACCTGGTCGCCGATCACCACCGAGCTGTTGGACTGCTCGGCGCTGAGGTAGCGCACGCTGCTTTCGTCGTTCAACGCCAGGCCCACCAGTTGCTGCGTGCTTTCGAAGCGCAGCTCGCCCTCGCCGTTGCCACAAGGCAGATGCATGCCGCCCTCACAGGCACGCAGCACCGCGCGGATGAACGGCTCGAGGACGAAGGCGTCGGTGATCAGGCCAACCTGATGGGCACGGCGCACCCGCGCCAGGGCCAGCTGCTGCGGTAGCGCGGTACTGATCTGCTCTTCGGGCAGCAGGCCGAACGGCAGCTGATAGCGGGTAGCCACCCCCTCGCTGAGCACTTCGATTTCACCGAGCAGCACCGGCGTGGTGGCGGTGCCGAAACGCACGCCGTAGCACAGGCGCACCTGGTCGATCGGCCCTTCCTTGCCGGCGAACCAGCGCCGCTTGGGCAGGTACTGCGGCAGGATGGCGCTTTGCAGGGTATCGCTGGAGGGGGCCTCCAGCAGTTCTTCCAGGCGTTTGCGCAATACCAGTGTGGTCAATTCGGGTAACCCCTCGGTGGCCTGGATGTGCCAGCTGGGCATGCGGTCGTGGCTGGCCAGCAGGAACCAGTAGAAGGCGTAGGGTGGCAAGGTCAGCAGGAACGGCAGTTGCCCGATTGGCGGGAAGGCGCTGCCGCCGAGCATCTCCACCGGTACTTTGTCGGCGTATTGTGACAATTCCAGTTCAGCCGCCTGGGCGGCGCGGGAAACGTTGGCCACGCACAGGATGACTTCGGTGTTGCCATCGGCGTCGGTGTACTCGCGCAAGTAGGCGAGGATGCGCCGGTTGTTCGGCGTGAGGGTGCGCAGGCTGCCGCGGCCGAAGGCCTTCTGCTGCTTGCGCACCGCCAGCATGCGCCGGGTCCAGTTCAGCAGCGAGTGCGGGTCGTTGGCCTGGGCTTCGACGTTGACGGTCTGGTAGCCGTACAGCGGGTCCATGATCGGCGGCAGCACCAGGCGCTGCGGGTCAGCGCGGGAGAAACCGCCGTTGCGGTCCGGCGACCATTGCATGGGTGTGCGCACACCGTCGCGGTCGCCCAGGTAGATGTTGTCGCCCATGCCCAGTTCGTCGCCGTAGTACAGGGTAGGCGTGCCGGGCATCGACAGCAGCAGGCTGGTGAGCAGTTCGATGCGCCGCCGGTCACGCTGCAGCAACGGCGCCAGGCGGCGGCGGATGCCCAGGTTGATGCGGGCGCGGCGGTCTTCGGCGTAGTAGTTCCACAGGTAGTCGCGCTCGCGGTCGGTGACCATTTCCAGGGTCAGCTCATCGTGGTTGCGCAGGAAGATCGCCCATTGGCAGTTGGCGGGGATTTCCGGGGTCTGGCGCAGGATGTCGGTGATCGGGAAGCGGTCTTCCATGGCCAGGGCCATGTACATGCGCGGCATCAACGGGAAGTGGAAGGCCATGTGGCATTCGTCGCCCTCGCCTTCGCCAAAGTACGGGCGGGTGTCCTCGGGCCATTGGTTGGCCTCGGCCAGCAGCATGCGGTCGGGGTAGTTGGCGTCGATTTCGGCGCGGATCGCCTTGAGCACGTCGTGGGTTTCGGCAAGGTTCTCGTTGTTGGTGCCATCGCGCTCGATCAGGTAGGGGATGGCGTCCAGGCGCAGGCCATCGACACCCAGGTCCAGCCAGAAGCGCATCACCCCGATCACAGCCTTGAGCACTTGCGGGTTGTCGAAGTTGAGGTCGGGCTGGTGCGAGTAGAAGCGGTGCCAGAAGTACTGGCCGGCGACCGGGTCCCAGGTCCAGTTGGACTTCTCGGTGTCGAGGAAGATGATGCGCGTGCCGTCGTACTTCTGGTCGTCATCCGACCACACGTAGAAGTCCCGTGCCTTGCTGCCGCGCTTGGCATGGCGGGCGCGCTGGAACCAGGGATGCTGGTCGCTGGTGTGGTTGATGACCAGCTCGGTGATTACCCGCAGGCCGCGTTTGTGCGCCTCGGCGATGAAGCGGCGGGCATCGGCCAGGTTGCCGTAGTCGGGGTGCACGGCCTTGTATTCGGCGATGTCGTAGCCGTCGTCGCGGCGTGGCGAGGGATAGAACGGCAGCAGCCACAGGGTGTTGACGCCCAGCTCGGCAATGTAGTCGAGCTTGCTGATCAGGCCGGCGAAATCGCCGATGCCGTCGTTGTTCGAATCGAAGAACGACTTGATGTGCAGCTGGTAGATGACGGCGTCCTTGTACCACAGCGGGTCGTCGATGAAGGCTGCCGGGCGGGAACGCTTGGCCATGTGCGACTCCTTTCAATTCCTGGTTGCTCTGGCCCTGATGCACAAGCAACTGATTTGACACGATCCCTGTGGGAGCGGGTTTACCCGCGAACACCGGCGAAGCCGGTGCCATGCTCCGCGGCGCCTGCTTCGCGGGCACGCCCGCTCCCACAGGGGATGGCGTGTACCTTGCTAACGGGCCTTTTCGATGCGCCAGATACCGAACGGCAGATGCCAGGGTTCGATGCGCATCCATTGGGTCTTGCCGTACCACGACCAGCGATGCCCATTCATCAGGTCTTCACCCAGGGTTTCGGCGTTGTCATCCAGCCCCAGCTCCCACAGCGGCAGCTCGAAATGCGCCTCCTGGGCGTTGTGCGGGTCGAGGCTGATTGCCACCAGGATGTAGTTGTCGCGCTCGGGCGTGCGCTTGGCGAAGTACAGGATGTTGTCGTTCCAGCAGTTGAAGAACGCCACGCCCAGGTGGGTCTGCAAGGCGCGGTTCTGCCGGCGGATACGGTTGAGCTGGGCGATCTCGGCAATGATGTTGCCGGGCTGGCTGAAGTCGCGTGGGCGAATTTCGTACTTCTCCGAATCCAGATACTCCTCCTTGCCCGGCAGCGGTGTGCCTTCGCACAGTTCGAAGCCCGAGTACATGCCCCACAGCCCCGAACCCATGGTGGCCAGCGCCGCGCGGATGAGGAAGCCGGCACGGCCGGAGGTGTGCAGGAAGTACGGGTTGATGTCGGGGGTGTTGACGAAGAAGTTGGGCCGGTAGCACTGGCTCCATGGCGGCTGGTTGAGCTGCTCGAAGTACTCGCGCAGTTCCTGTTTGTGGTTGCGCCAGGTGAAGTAGGTATAGCTCTGCGCGTATCCGACCTTGCCCAGGCGGGCCATCATCGCCGGCTTGGTGAAGGCTTCGGCGAGGAAGATGACCTCGGGGTGCCGGCTGCGCACATTGGCGATCAGCCATTGCCAGAACGGCAATGGCTTGGTGTGCGGATTGTCGACGCGGAAGGTTTTCACCCCCTCCTCGACCCAGCCGAGCACCACGTCGCGCAGGGCCAGCCACAACGAGGGCACGGCCTCGGGGGCATAGAAATCGACGTTGACGATGTCCTGGTACTTCTTCGGTGGGTTCTCGGCATAGCGGATGGTGCCGTCCGGTCGCCAGCTGAACCAGCCGGGGTGCTCCTTGAGCCAGGGGTGGTCCTGGGAGCACTGGATGGCGAAGTCGAGGGCGATTTCCAGACCATGCTCGGCCGCTGCTGCCACCAGGCGGCGGAAGTCGTCGCGGCTGCCCAGCTGCGGGTGAATCGCCTCGTGGCCGCCTTCCGCGCTGCCGATGGCATACGGGCTGCCCGGGTCGCCGGGCTCTGCCGTGAGGGCATTGTTGCGGCCCTTGCGGTGCTGCATGCCGATGGGGTGGATGGGCGGGAAGTACAGCACGTCGAAGCCCATGTCGCGGATCATCGGCAGGCGCTCGTGCACATCATTGAAGGTACCGTGGCGCTCGGGGCTGTCGGTGATCGAGCGCGGGAACAGCTCGTACCAACTGGCGAACTGCGCGGCCGGGCGGTCGACATCGACGGGGAATTCGCGGCTGCGGGCCAGGTAGCTGCGGTGCTCGGCATCGCTCATCAGGCGGGCGGTGGCGGGGTCGAGAAACAACGCCACCTGATCGTCGGCATTCAGCGTGGGCAGGCGCTGCTGCAAGGCCTGGAGCTCCTCGCGCAGGGCACCGTTGCACAGCTCGATGCCCTTGCCCAGCATCAATCGACCTTCCTCCAGCTCCAGCCGAACCTCGACACCGGCGTGGTACTTCTTCTCCAGATCGTGGCAATAGGTAGCGAACGGGTCGATCCAGGCCTCGATGCTGAACAGGTGCGGGCCCAGTTCGGTGGGTGTGAACTCGGCCAGCCACAGGTCGTTGCCCGGCGAGTGCATGGGTATGCAATGCCAGCGCCGGCTGTGGGCCTGGCGCCAGTTGAGCATCACGGCCAGGCGGTCGTGGCCGTCGCTGTAGACCTTGCTGCTGACCGCCACCGGTTGGCCGCTGATGGCCTTGGCGGCGAAGGTGCCGGCTTCGAGCACGGGTTGGGTGTCTTCGATCACGATGCGCGGCGCCAGCAGCGCCTGGGACAGGCTGATGGCCTGGTCCGGGTGATCGTTGGCCATGGGCACGCTTTCGAAGGGCTCGTTTCGTGACATCGGACCTTGCTCCCTCAGGCTGGTGGCGGTAAGGGTTCAGAGCCGGGCACAGGCGTGGGGTTCAAAAAAATTGAGCGAACGGCAGCTGCCAGGGGTCGAAGCCTGCAGCACCTCTTCAATTACCCAAGCGAGGTCAGGCCATGAACATTCCCATTCCACCGGAGACTCCCGATCCCAACATCGACGACCCGAGCCTGCCGCCGCCCGTGCCGGAGGAAGACCCGGACGAGCTGCCGATCAAGCCGACCGTGCCGCCGACGGTGGGCGACCCGCCGAGCCAGGAACCACCGGTGAAGGCTTAAGGGTAGACCAGGATCGACATAGGCAGGACCGGCCCTTTCGCGGGTGAACCCGCTCCCACAGGGACCGCGCCGACCTCGAACGCGGCGCTGTACCTGTGGGAGCGGGTTCACCCGCGAAAGGGCCGCCAGCATCAATACATCAACCAGCAGTTAAAGCCGAGATCTCCGCCACACTGATCTCCCGCATGCGGAACTTCTCCCACAGGGACCGCGCCGACCTCGAACGCGGCGCTGTGCCTGTGGGAGTGGGTTCACCCGCGAAAGGGCCGGCAGCATCAATACATCAACCAGAAGTTAAAGCCGAGATCTCCGCCACACTGATCTCCCGCATGCGGAACTTCTCCCACAGGGACCGCGCCGACCTCGAACGCGGCGCTGTGCCTGTGGGAGCGGGTTCACCCGCGAAAGGGCCGGCAGCATCAATACATCAACCAGCAGTTAAAGCCGATATCTCCGCCACACTGATCTCCCGCATGCGGAACTTCTGCACCTTGCCGGTCACCGTCATCGGGTACTCGTCGACAAAGCGGATATGCCGCGGCACCTTGAAGTGTGCAATGCGCGCCTTGCACCAGCCCTGCAGTTCCTCGACCGTGGCACTGTGCCCCGGGTGCAGCTTGATCCAGGCGACGATTTCCTCGCCATAACGGCTGCACGGGATGCCGATCACCTGCGCATCAGCCACCGCCGGGTGGGTGTAGAAGAACTCTTCCAGTTCACGCGGGTAGATGTTCTCGCCGCCGCGAATGATCATGTCCTTGTTGCGCCCGACAATGCGCACATAGCCGTGCTCGTCCATCACCGCCAGGTCGCCCGAATGCATCCAGCCGGCCGGGTCGATGGCATCTGCCGTGGCCTGGGGGTTGTCCCAGTAGCCGAGCATCACGCTGTAGCCGCGGGTGCACAGCTCGCCGATCTCGCCGCGCGGGACGATGCAGCCGTCGGCGTCCACCAGCTTGTTCTCCAGCTGCGGCTGGGTGCGGCCGACGGTGGTCACGCGCAGCTCCAGGTCGTCGTC
Source organism: Pseudomonas sp. X4 (assembly GCF_040784925.1). Lineage (NCBI taxonomy): Bacteria > Pseudomonadati > Pseudomonadota > Gammaproteobacteria > Pseudomonadales > Pseudomonadaceae > Pseudomonas > Pseudomonas sp. X4. The sequence continues at coordinate 191,771 of NZ_CP160798.1, forward strand.
CGGGCCGGTCTGCAGCGACACCGGGCTGGTTTCGGTCATGCCGTAGGCAATCTGCACTTCGGCCATGTGCATCTGGTCGATGACCCGGCGCATCACCTCGATCGGGCAAGTGGCGCCGGCCATGATGCCGCTGCGCAGGGTCGACAGGTCCATTTGCGCGCGCGCGGGGTGGTCGAGCATGGCGATGAACATGGTTGGCACGCCATAGAGAATGCTGGCGCGCTCTTCGGCCACGGCGCGCAGGGTGAGCTCGGCGTCGAAGGCGTCGTTGGGGTAGATCATGGTGCTGCCATGGGTGATGCAACCGAGGTTGGCCATGACCATGCCGAAGCAGTGGTACAGCGGCACCGGGACCACCATGCGGTCGCGTGCGGTCAGGCCCAGGCTTTCGCCGACCATGAAGCCGTTGTTGAGGATGTTGTAGTGGCTGAGCGTGGCGCCCTTCGGTGCGCCGGTGGTGCCGGAGGTGTACTGGATGTTCACCGGCTGGTCGAACTGCAGGCTTTGCTGGCGCTTCGCGTAAGCCTCGACGGAGGTCTGCCCTGCCCGCTCGGCCAGCGCTTGCCAAGGCAGGAAGCCTGCCGGCGGGTTGGCGGCCAGGCTGACCACACCGCGCAGGTCGGGCAGGCGTTCACTGGCCATTTCACCCGGGGTGGCGCTGGCCAGCTCCGGCGCCAGTTCCTGGACCATGGCGTGGTAGTCGGACGTCTTGAAGGCATCGGCACATACCAGCCAGCGGCAACCGGACTGGCGCAGCACGTATTCCAGCTCGCCCACGCGGTAGGCCGGGTTGATGTTGACCAGAATCGCGCCGACCTTGGCGCTGGCCAGCTGCAGGATGCACCACTGGGCGCAGTTGGGCGACCAGATGCCGACCCGATCGCCGGTGTTAACGCCCAGGGCCATCAGGGCACGAGCATGCACCTCGACCTGCTCGGCCAACTGCCGCCAGCTGTAGCGCAGGCCCTGATGGCGCGACACCAGGGCCTCGCCGTCGGCACAACGGGCCACGGTGGCGTCGAAGGCCTGGCCGATGGTCTGGGTCAGCAAGGCTTGGTCCTGGCGACCGCGGGTATAGCTTGGTTGACTCATGGGTGTCCCTTCTTGTGGTTGTTCTGGGCACGACTGAAGCAAGCGGGAATACTCTGGCGCAGATTTACGTTTACGTAAAGGTGATGAGTCGATTGACAGTAAGCGCATGCAGGTTTACGTTAACGTAAAGGTGATGAACGACACCATCCCTCAGGCTTGACGCCGAACCCTGTGGGAGCGGGCGTGCCCGCGAATGCGATCACTCAGGCAATGACGGTGGTCCTGCTGACGCATTCGCGGGCACGCCCGCTCCCACAGGGTCCGGCGCCAGATCCTTGAGCCAGGGTGTTTCCCATATTTCAAGAACAAGCAAGGTGCCCCAGCATGCATTACCCCACCCTGAACTTCGCCCTGGGCGAAACCATCGACATGCTCCGCGACCAGGTGCGCACCTTCGTCGCCGCCGAACTGGCCCCGCGCGCCGCGCAAATCGACCACGACAACCTGTTCCCGGCCGACATGTGGCGCAAGTTCGGCGACATGGGCCTGCTGGGCATCACCGTGCCGGAAGAATACGGCGGCGCCGGCCTGGGCTACCTGGCCCACGTGGTGTCGATGGAAGAAATCAGCCGTGGCTCGGCCTCGGTGGCCCTGTCCTACGGTGCCCACTCCAACCTCTGCGTCAACCAGATCAACCGCAACGGCAGCCACGAGCAGAAGCTCAAGTACCTGCCCAAGCTGATCAGCGGCGAGCACATCGGCGCCCTGGCCATGAGCGAGCCCAACGCCGGTTCCGACGTGGTATCGATGAAGCTGCGCGCGGAAAAGCGCGGCGACCACTACGTGCTCAACGGCAGCAAGACCTGGATCACCAACGGCCCGGACGCCAACACCTATGTGATCTACGCCAAGACCGACCTGGAAAAGGGCGCGCACGGCATCACCGCGTTCATCGTCGAGCGTGACTGGAAAGGCTTCAGCCGCAGCAACAAGTTCGACAAGCTGGGCATGCGTGGCTCCAACACCTGCGAGCTGTTCTTCGACGGCGTCGAAGTGCCGGAAGAAAACATCCTCGGCCAGCTCAACGGTGGCGTGCGCGTGCTGATGAGCGGCCTGGACTACGAGCGCGTGGTGCTGTCCGGCGGCCCGACCGGCATCATGCAAAGCTGCATGGACCTGGTGGTGCCCTACATTCACGACCGCAAGCAGTTCGGCCAGAGCATCGGCGAGTTCCAGCTGATCCAGGGCAAGATCGCCGACATGTACACCCAGCTCAACGCCAGCCGCGCCTACCTGTATGCCGTGGCCCAGGCCTGCGACCGTGGCGAGACCACCCGCAAGGACGCCGCCGGGGTGATCCTGTACACCGCCGAGCGCGCCACGCAAATGGCCCTGGAGGCGATCCAGATTCTGGGTGGCAATGGCTATATCAACGAATTCCCGGCGGGCCGCCTGCTGCGCGACGCCAAGCTGTACGAGATCGGTGCCGGCACCAGCGAAATCCGCCGGATGCTGATCGGTCGCGAACTGTTCAACGAAACCCGCTGAGCACAAGGGACGGGCGCACATGGCTACCTTGCACACCCAGATCAACCCGCGTTCGGCGGAGTTCGCCGGCAACAGCGCGGCCATGCTCGAACAGGTCCAGGCCCTGCGCGGCCTGCTCGCCCAAGTGGCCCAGGGCGGTGGGCCCAAGGCCCAGGAGCGGCACACTTCACGTGGCAAGCTGCTGCCGCGCGAGCGTATCGACCGCCTGCTGGACCCGGGCTCGCCGTTCCTCGAAATCGGCCAACTGGCTGCCCATGAGGTATATGGCGAAGACGTGCCCGCTGCGGGCGTGATCGCCGGCATCGGCCGCGTCGAAGGCGTGGAATGCATGATCGTGGCCAACGACGCCACGGTCAAAGGCGGTTCCTACTACCCGCTGACGGTGAAGAAGCACCTGCGTGCGCAGACCATCGCCCTGCAGAACCGCCTGCCGTGCATCTACCTGGTGGACTCCGGCGGCGCCAACCTGCCACGCCAGGACGAAGTGTTCCCCGACCGCGAGCACTTCGGGCGGATCTTCTTCAACCAGGCCAACATGAGCGCACTGGGCATTCCGCAGATTGCCGTGGTGATGGGCTCGTGCACCGCCGGCGGTGCCTACGTGCCCGCGATGGCCGACGAAGCGATCATGGTGCGCCAGCAAGCGACCATCTTCCTCGCCGGCCCTCCACTGGTAAAGGCCGCCACCGGTGAGGTTGTGAGCGCCGAAGACCTCGGCGGCGCCGATGTGCACTGCCGCACCAGCGGCGTGGCCGACCACTATGCTGACAACGACGAACACGCCCTGGCCCTGGCCCGACGCAGCGTGGCCAACCTCAACTGGCACAAGCTGGGCAAGCTGCAGCGCCTGGCCCCGGTGGCACCGCTGTATGCCGCCGATGAGCTGTATGGCGTGGTGCCGGCCGACGCCAAGCAACCGTTCGACGTGCGCGAGGTGATCGCGCGCCTGGTCGACGGCTCGGTGTTCGACGAGTTCAAGGCGCTGTTCGGTACCACCCTGGTGTGCGGCTTCGCCCACCTGCACGGCTACCCGGTGGCGATCCTCGCCAACAACGGCATCCTGTTCGCCGAGGCCGCGCAAAAAGGCGCGCACTTCATCGAACTGGCCTGCCAGCGCGGCATTCCGCTGCTGTTCCTGCAGAACATCACCGGCTTCATGGTCGGCAAGAAGTACGAAGAAGGCGGCATCGCCAAGCACGGCGCCAAGCTGGTCACTGCCGTGGCCTGCGCCCAGGTGCCGAAGTTCACGGTGATCATCGGCGGCAGCTTTGGCGCCGGCAACTATGGCATGTGCGGCCGTGCCTACGACCCGCGCTTCCTGTGGATGTGGCCCAACGCGCGGATTGGCGTGATGGGGGCCGAACAGGCCGCCGGCGTGCTGGCCCAGGTCAAGCGCGAACAGAGCGAGCGCAGTGGCCACCCGTTCAGCGCCGAAGACGAAGCCCGGCTCAAACAGCCGATCCTTGACCAGTACGAGCACCAGGGCCACCCCTACTACTCCAGCGCCCGCCTGTGGGACGACGGTGTCATCGACCCGGCACAGACCCGCGACGTGCTCGGCCTGGCGTTGTCCGCCGCGCTGAACGCACCGATCGAACAGAGCCGCTTCGGCATTTTCCGGATGTGACCCATGAGCGATTTCAGCACCCTCGAAGTGATCCGCGACCCGCGCGGCTTCGCCACCCTGTGGCTGAGCCGCGAGGACAAGAACAACGCCTTCAACGCCTTGATGATCCGCGAGCTGATCGTCGCCCTCGACCAGTTGGCCGAGGACGCCAGCCTACGCTTCGTGCTGCTGCGCGGCCGCGGCCAGCACTTCAGCGCCGGCGCCGATCTGGCCTGGATGCAGCAGTCGGCGCAGCTGGATTTCAACACCAACCTGGATGATGCCCGCGAGCTGGGCGAGCTGATGTACGCCCTGCACCGCCTCAAGGCGCCGACCCTGGCCGTGGTGCAAGGCGCGGCCTTTGGCGGCGCGCTGGGCCTGATCAGCTGCTGCGACATGGCCATCGGCGCCGAAGACGCCCAGCTTTGCCTGTCGGAAGTACGCATAGGCCTGGCCCCGGCAGTGATCAGCCCGTTCGTGGTCAAGGCCATCGGCGAGCGTGCCGCACGCCGCTATGCCCTCACCGCCGAGCGTTTCAGCGGCGTGCGGGCCCGCGAGCTGGGCCTGCTGGCCGAGGTCTACCCGGCCAGCGAACTGGACGCTCAGGTCGAAACCTGGGTGAACAACCTGCTGCAAAACAGCCCGCAAGCGCTGCGCGCCACCAAGGACCTGCTGCGTGAAGTGGACGACGGCGAACTCAGCCCGGCCCTGCGCCGCTACTGCGAAAACACCATCGCCCGCATCCGCGTCAGCGCCGAAGGCCAGGAGGGCCTGCGCGCCTTCCTGGAAAAACGCCGCCCCGCCTGGCAAACCGACGACAAGAAGGAGCCGCGCCCATGAGCCGCCCCGCTTTGACCACCCTGCTGGTCGCCAACCGCGGCGAAATCGCCTGCCGGGTGATGCGCACCGCCAAGGCCATGGGCCTGACCACCGTGGCCGTGCACAGCGCCACCGACCGTGATGCCCGGCACAGCCGCGAAGCCGATATCCGCGTCGACCTCGGCGGCACCAAGGCTGCCGAAAGCTACCTGCTGGTCGACAAGCTGCTGGCCGCAGCCAAGGCCAGCGGCGCCCAGGCCATCCACCCGGGCTATGGCTTCCTGTCCGAGAACGCAGGCTTCGCCCGTGCCATCGAAGAGGCCGGGTTGATCTTCCTCGGCCCACCGGCCAGCGCCATCGACGCCATGGGCAGCAAGTCGGCGGCCAAGGCACTGATGGAAGCCGCTGGCGTGCCACTGGTGCCGGGCTACCACGGCGAAGCCCAGGACCTGGACACCTTCCGTGCCGCCGCCGAACGCATCGGCTACCCGGTGCTGCTCAAGGCCAGCGCCGGCGGCGGTGGCAAGGGCATGAAAGTGGTCGAGGAAGAAAGCCAGCTGGCCGACGCCCTGGCCTCGGCCCAGCGTGAGGCGCAGTCGTCGTTCGGCGATGCGCGCATGCTGGTGGAAAAGTACGTGCTCAAGCCGCGCCATGTGGAAATCCAAATATTCGCCGACCAGCACGGCAACTGCCTGTACCTCAACGAGCGTGACTGCTCGATACAGCGCCGCCACCAGAAGGTGGTGGAAGAAGCCCCTGCGCCAGGCCTGTCAGCCGAATTGCGCCGGGCCATGGGTGAGGCGGCGGTACGCGCGGCCCAGGCCATCGGCTACGTGGGCGCCGGCACCGTGGAGTTTTTGCTCGATGCCCGTGGCGAATTCTTCTTCATGGAGATGAACACCCGCCTGCAGGTGGAGCACCCGGTCACCGAGGCCATTACCGGGCTTGATCTGGTGGCCTGGCAGATTCGCGTGGCCTGCGGCGAGGCCCTGCCGATCACCCAGGAACAGGTGCCGCTGATCGGCCATGCCATCGAAGTGCGCCTGTATGCCGAGGACCCGGCCAACGAATTCCTGCCCGCGACCGGCAAGCTGGCGCTGTACCGCGAGTCGGCGGCCGGCGAAGGGCGACGGGTGGACAGCGGGGTCAGCGAAGGTGATGTAGTGTCGCCGTTCTACGACCCGATGCTGGGCAAGCTGATCGCCTGGGGCGAAGACCGCGAGCAGGCGCGCCTGCGTTTGCTGGCCATGCTCGACGAATTTGCCATTGGCGGGTTGAAGACCAACATCGCCTTCCTGCGGCGCATTCTCGCCCACCCGGCGTTTGCTGCAGCGGAACTGGATACTGGCTTCATTCCGCGTCACCAGGAGGTTTTGCTGCCCGCGCCGCAAGCGCTGCCGGCAGGCTTCTGGGAAGCCGCGGCCGAGGCCTGGTTGCAGGGCCAGGCCGCACACCAGCGGGAGGACGACCGCAGTTCGCCGTGGGCCGAGCGCAACGGCCTGCGCCTGGGCCTGCCGGCGCGCAGCAGCCTGCACCTGGTCAGTGGCGGGCAGGACCAGGCAGTCGCCCTGGAGCGCAGCGCTGCGTCTACCTGGCAGTTGCTGGGCGAGCAGTTGGTACATGACCAGGCTGGCGTGCGTCGCCAGCATCTGGCGATCCGCCGCGGTGGCACGCTGTACTTGCACTGGGACGGCGAGATGCATGCCATCGAAGCCTTCGACCCGATCGCCGAGGCCGAGGCCAGCCACAGCCACCAGGGCGGCCTGGGCGCGCCCATGAACGGCAGCATCGTGCGGGTGCTGGTGGAGCCTGGGCAGGTGGTGGAGGCAGGTACGGCGCTGGTAGTGCTGGAGGCCATGAAGATGGAGCACAGCATTCGCGCGCCGCATGGCGGCACGGTGAAGGCGTTGTTCTGCCAGGAAGGGGATATGGTCAGCGAAGGGACGGTGCTGGTCGAACTGGCGGAGTAAGAGTCCTGGGGGCCGCTTTGCGGCCCTTTCGCGACACAAGGCCGCTCCTACAGGTACGGTGCATACCCTGAGGTTGGTGCGGTACTTGTAGGAGCGGCCTTGTGTCGCGAAAGGGCTGCGCAGCAGCCCCGGCAATCTAGAAGACCCCGTGCCCCCGCACGACCACACCCAGAAATTCGCAGCCGTCTTCACACAGGACTGTCGGATAGCGCGTATTCAGCGGTTTGAGCATCCTGTCTCCGCCCTCCTCGACCAACTGCCGCAACACTGCCGGCCGCCCGGGCTGCCGCGCAATCACCAACCGGCCTGGCTCCGCCGGCAGGCCGGTATCCACCAGCACACGCATACCCTCAGGCACGCTCCTGCCACTGGCGGCATTCATCGAGTCGTTTTCCACCACCAGCCAGAAGGCATTGCCGGCGGGCATATAGTCCGTCTGTTCATGGGATTTGCTCGCCTCAGGCAAAGGCCCCTGCAAATCGGCCCAGCTCAGCACGGGGAAACGATAGCTCGCACTACACCCTGAGGCTTCAGACGCAATGCCACGCTCGACCACCATGACTTGGGCCTCAAGAGACACCAACCCAAGCTTCTCGAGCTTTTCGTTGATGGTCTCCAGTGTCGGCCGTCGTGAACCGCGCAACCAATGCCCTACGCCGCCCTGTGTCATGCCCAGGCGTTCGGCCAGCTTGAGCTGGCTGAGGTTGTGTTCACGCTTGTAGCGCTTGAGAAACGCGATCCAGTTTTCCATGAGCGGATACTGCAGCTCCAAGACTTGCGCCATCCCTGTAGGAGCGGCCTTGTGTCGCGAAAGGGCTGCGCAGCAGCCCCGGCAATCTAGAAGGAACCATGCACTCGCACGACCACACCCAGAAACTCGCAGCCTTCCTCACACAACAGCGCCGGGTAGTTGCTGTTGAGTGCCTTCAGGTACCGTTGCCCACCTTCCTCCGCCAACTCACGGAAGATCGCAGGTTTGCCCGGCTGACGAGCGATAACCAGACGCCCTGGCTCGGCATCTACCCCAGGATCCACCAACATCCGCATGCCCTGCGGCACACTGCGGCCACTGGCGGCACTCATCGCATCATTCTCGACAGTCAGCCAGAACGCCTTGCCTTGGGCCAGGTAGTCCGTCTGCTCGAACACACCTGGCTCCTCCCCCTCTGCGATACCTAGCTCATCCCAGCCCAGCACCGGGTAGCGGAAGCACACGATGTATTGCATGAGGTCCAGGTCATCATCGGAGTCATCGACCTCGTAAATGCCACGCTCCTCGCCGACCTGACCAACAATGCGCAACTGCAGGCTGACGTTGTAATGGGGCATGCCAATCTCGACGAACGTGCGGTTCATCGACTCGATCTTCGGCTGACGCCGCTTGTTCACCCAATGCCCCACGCTGCCTTGAGACACGCCAACGCGCTCGGCAAGCTGCTCCTGAGTGAGCCCTAGCTCCTCCATCCGGTCACGGACGAGGGCAATCCATTTATCCATATTCATCGCTGGCACGATACGGACTGCCTTCTAGCGCTCAATAAACATTCAGTATTATTTATCGGAAAGCACAAAAATACTTTAGGTATTAGTATCGACCTGAGCCCTTTCCCCACTGGTGTTAGCAGGTATCAGGATGAAACCCCCGAAAAACGACGAAACAGATCTCGACAGCGAAGCCGCCCGCCGCGCCCTCGACTACTACCTCAACCCCAACCCGCCGCGTCCCACCCTGGACAACAGGATCTGGACCCTGCACGAGGGTGTAACCGGCGACCAGGCCCAGGAACACGCCATCGCCCTGCTGCGCTGCGCCGCCGCCACCGCGCAGGAAACTGCTACCCACCAGCACGGCAGCCAGCGCGAACTGACCTTTGCCCTGATGCACATGATGGACATGGCGCGCGCACTGCTCGAGCACAAACGCACCGTGGAATCGGGTTTGTAAGCAAGAAAGAAGGGAGAGAACGTGATGGCCGGGTAACGGCGAAGGCCCCGATTGCCGGGACAAGGAAGCGCACCGGTAAAACTTTTTTACCGGATTAGCGAAAATTCATTTGACTGGCAAATGATAACGATTATTATTGCACTCAGCTGATCGCGAGATCTGCTGGATAACCTGGAGCTTAGGTCGCTCTCAGATTATCTCCTCATCAGGCTAATCACGGTTTTTGACCCAGCTTTTTGCTGGGTCTTTTTTTTGGCTCTTCAGGCTAATGAAGATCGTGATGGCGCGCATGATAGCAAAGGTGTTTCAGGGCGTGAACGCTCATTACAAAACTTTGCGAAATCAGCACTTGAGAATCAATCTCGTTTCACCTACGCTGATCACGCATCACGGAAGATGCCCCCATCCCTCCCCCCTCCATAGAGCAAGGAGCTGCCCATGAGCCGTCTGCTGCTGCCCCTTGAACACCCAACCTCTGCTGCCGAACATCATGCCGACGACGCCCTGCTGCACGTCCTGAGACGCCTGCCACGGCGTGTGCAACAAGTATTCCTGCTCAACCGCCTCGACCAACTGGACTTCGCCAGCATCGCCGCCCGCCTCGATCTGCCATTGGCGAGCATCGAGCGGCACATGGACCAGGCACTGCAGGCCGGTCGCTCGCGCCGGGATGTGCTGGCGAGTGTTGCCGGGCAATGGTATGTGCGCTTGCAGAGCCCACAGGTGACGGCGTGCGAGCGGATCGATTTTCGCCGTTGGCTGGATGCGGACATGGCGAACTTGCAGGCGTTTCATGACACGGAAATGCACTGGCGCAGCCTGTTGGCACCGGCACGGCAACTGGGCCAGGATGGTTGGTACCGGCAAGGTCGGGCGGCGCTGTCGTTGGGCGGCTGTTCGGTTGCGGTCGGGCTTGGCGTGGCGGCGTTGGTGCTGTTTGGTTTCTGGGCCTGATCAACACCTGCGCTACACCGTTATCGTTTTCACCGCGGATGGCTCGGTCGTTATCAAGTTCGAGTGCTGGTCAGCGTTTCCGTCAGGCATGCAAGCAGTAGCCATCCGCACAAACTGATACCCAGGAACAGAAGCCCCAGGCTCATCGGCAGCTCGCTTTCGACGCCAGCAACAAGACTGCCGGCCAAACCACCACCTGCGAACAACAATGTCGTATTGAGCGACGCTGCCGCACCGGCTTGCTGCGGGTAACGCGCCAAGGCTTGGGTCGTCGCAGCAGGACGCACCAGCGTTGTCCCCGTCGTGCAGATGATCATCGGCAGCATAAGACTCGCCACCGTCAACCCTGCAACCTGCTCCCAGATAAACAGCGTGATGCCCCCGGCAGCTATGAGCAGGAATCCCGTCTTGATCTGAACCTGCGGGCTTACGCGGTTGTTCAAATAGGTCGCGGCTACTCCGCCAACGATATACGCAAGCCCATAGGCGATAAATACCACCGAGAATTGATATGGCGTCAGCCCCAGGCTGTCCATCAACGCCAATGGCGCGACAACGATGAAGGAAAAATGGCAGGCAAACGCGAGGCTGGACAACAGGGAGTGCGCAAGATAGGTCGTATCACGCAGCATGACCCAGTAGCAGCGCATGCCCGACGTACGGCCTCGCGATGCAGGCGTGTCCTGCAGCAATGCATATGACAGGCATGAAACGGTCACGGCTATGAAAGCGAATACCGTAAAACTGCCCTTCCAGCCAAAGGATTGTTGGAGAAAAGCGCCTGCGACCGGTGACAACGAGATGAACAGCCCACTTGCGCTGGTCAGCAGGATACGCATGGCATTGCGCTGCCTACCACTGTACAGATCCTGCACGAGCGCCTGGCCCAGCACGAAACTCCCGCAACCCAAGGCCTGCAGCAAACGGAACGCCATGAACGTCTCATAGCGGGTTGAAAGTACACAACCCATTGCCCCTGCAATGGACACTCCCAACCCAGCGAGCAACAACCGCTTGCGCCCCATGCCATCCGCCAATGGCCCGATCACGATTTGCGCCAAGGCGACACCAAACGCAAAGAAGCTCACCGAGTAAGCTATCTGCTGTGGCTCGACGTGAAACTCGCCTGCGAGCGCTGGGAATGATGGCAGGATCACATCCAGAGGGAATACGCCCAATAGACACAACAGAATCAGCAAGGCCGAGCGCAGAAAGCTACTGAGCGAACCCAAGGGCTGATTCACGCTACCAACCTCGCCTTCTTGTATTGCCGGAAGTAGTCACTGGAAACTCCATGTAAGCGCCGAGCCCTGATGGTAGCGACACCCTGAAGATGTACAACCCGAACCGGGCAGCGAAACTTCCGATAGCGTTGTAGGGCTTTTCCCTTGTTGCTTATTACCGTTGAGTTCTGGTGCTATCCAGCCTTCTGCTGACTCGATAGCCGGCCCCTAGCGCAGTTGATCTGTTGTGCAAACTGCTCTCAGTAATTGAAGTCATGACCGAGCTGGCCCTGCACCCATTCAAGGAACTGGCGAACCCTGGGAGCTTCAGCATGGCCTCGCGGAAATACCAGGTGGTGGGCACTGACGGGCGTCGCCAAGTCTTCCGCAAATACCGGTACCAACTCGCCCCGGGCGATATAGTCCTGCGCCAGCAGGGAACTCTCCAAGGCCAACCCATACCCATGGCTGGCGGCCTCCAGGCTCATGTAGGAGCGATCGAAGCTCAGGGCGTAGGGGGTTTGTGGCAACGCCACGCCTTGCTGGGCGAACCATTGGGGCCATTGCACCAATGCGGCTTCCGACAGGATCAGGTTCTGCCCCAGCAGATCGCTGGGCTGCTTGATAGGCGTACGCTCGAGAAGCTGTGGCGAGGCCAGCACAGTTGCACGCTCATGCCGGATGGTGCGCACTTCCAGGCTGGGCCAGTTGGGGTAGCCATGACGGATATCCAGATCGATCTGATGGCGGCCGAAGTGCAGCGACTCGTAGGAGCACGACAGGTTGATCTGGATCTGCGGATGACTGTTACGAAAATGGTCCAGGCGTGGCAGCAACCAGAGCAGGCCGAAGCTAGGCGCGGAATGAAGCCGCAAGCAATCGAAGCCCACCGAGTTGCCGGCGCGCTCGGTGGCCGTAGCCAGGCTTTGCAATATGCCTGACACCTCGCGCAGGTACTGCTCTCCGGCCGGGGTCAATGCAACACCGCGCGCCTCGCGAATGAACAATGGACGACCGATCAAGGCTTCCAGATTGGCGATCTGGTGGCTCACCGCAGAGGGTGTGAGGTTCAACTGCTCTGCGGCCCGTGCAACGTTGGCGAAGCGAGCAACTTGCTCGAAGGCCTGAATTGCTTTCAGGGAAGGGATCTGAGGCGATTTTCTGAGGATGTCCAGGCTCATGACCATTTCCTGACAGATTCGAAGCGATACCAAGGCTTTTACCTTCCTGTAAGCCCAAGGCACAAGTCGAGGGCTGAATTTTTTTCAGCACCGGGTGAAGGAGGCAGCGTTGCTCGGGGTGCTGTCCCGAACGAAGCTGTGCCTATCGGTTCTGCCGGAACCGCCGCTCACAACAACAACCATCTGGAGCACCTTCGATGCTGTTAACAGGAAAATTTGCCGTGATCACTGGCGCGGCCTCTGCCCGCGGCATCGGCCGCGCAACAGCCCAGGCGTTTGCCGCTCAGGGCGCCAAAGTCGCGATTCTGGACCTGGACGCCTCTGCCGCAACCGAGGCTGCCGCTTCACTCGGCGAAGGCCACCTCGGCGTGTCTGCCAACGTTGCCGATGAAGCACAAGTGCGTGATGCCATCGCTCAAGTGCTCGCGCAATTCGGCCGGATCGACGTGCTGGTAAACAACGCCGGCATCACTCAACCGGTGAAAACCCTGGAAATCACAGGGGCTGACTATGACCGGATTCTCAACGTGAACCTTCGTGGCACCTTGCTGATGTCCCAGGCGGTGATCCCAACCATGCGGGCGCAACGCGCTGGCAGCATCATCTGCATGTCTTCTGTGTCTGCCCAGCGTGGTGGCGGCATCTTCGGAGGCCCTCACTACAGCGCGGCGAAGGCTGGCGTGCTTGGATTGGGCAAGGCGATGGCCCGTGAACTGGGACCGGACAATATTCGCGTCAACTCGATCACACCAGGCCTGATTCACACTGACATCACCGGTGGCCTCATGCAGGATGAGCGCCGTCACGCCATCATCGAAGGCATCCCGCTGGGCCGCCTGGGTGAGGCGCGCGATGTCGCCAATGCGGCTTTGTTCCTGGCCAGTGACCTGTCCAGCTACCTGACGGGCATTACCCTGGATGTCAACGGCGGGATGCTGATCCACTGAGCACCCGGTGCATCGTGACCTGCACCCGAGCCCGGCGCAGGCCACGCGTTCGATAACAACAAGAGATCAGAACGAATGACCACATTAGCGCTCGATGCGGTATCCGCCGCACGCAGCAGTGCCTACCGTAAAACGGCCTGGCGACTGATGCCTTTTCTCATGCTCTGCTACCTGTGCGCCTATCTGGACAGGGTCAATGTCGGCTTTGCGAAGCTGCAGATGATGGACGACCTGGCCCTTTCCGAAGCGGTCTACGGACTGGGCGCCGGCATGTTCTTCATTGGCTACTTTCTCTGCGAGGTGCCCAGCAACATCATTCTGCACAAAGTGGGCGCTCGACGCTGGATCGCTCGCATCATGATCACCTGGGGCATCATCTCGGCGATGTTCGCCCTGGTGGAGACAGCCTGGCAATTCTATACCCTGCGGTTTTTGCTGGGGATCGCCGAAGCAGGCCTGGCACCAGGGCTTCTGCTGTACCTGACCTATTGGTTCCCGTCTTACCGCCGGGCAAAGATGACCGCGCTGTGGTTCATCGCGATTCCGCTCTCGGGCATGGTCGGTGGCCCCTTGTCGGGTTGGATCATGGAGCGCTTTGCCGGCGTTCACGGCTGGGCGGGCTGGCAGTGGATGTTCCTGCTCGAAGCCATCCCAACGGTACTGGTGGGCGTTCTGGTGCTGAGCTACCTGAAGGATGGCGTCGATCAGGCTCACTGGTTGAGCGACGAAGAAAAAGCCCTGGTGCGCAAGGAACTCGCTGAAGACGAGCAACACAAGGTAAACCACGGCTCGGTGGCCGACTTCATCCGCGACCGTCGGCTCTGGTTGCTGGCGGGCATCTACTTCTGCGTAGTGATGGGCCAGTACGCAATCACGTTCTGGCTACCCACACTGGTACGTAATGCCGGCGTCAGCGAACCTTTGCACATCGGCCTGCTGACCAGTCTGCCGTACCTGTGTGCCATCGTCGCGATGCTGTGGGCCGGGCGCAGCGGCGACCGTCACCGTGAACGCCGCTGGCATCTGGCGATCCCCATGCTGATCGGCGCACTGGGCCTGAGCCTCGCCGCAGCACTGGGCAGCAGCCTGACGCTATCGATCCTCAGCCTGTGCCTCGCAGCGGCTGGAGTGCTATCCGCCTCTTCGCTGTTCTGGATGCTGCCCACCACGCTGCTGGGAGGTGTATCGGCGGCGGCAGGCATCGCGGCGGTGAACAGTTTCGCCAACCTTGCCGGCTTCTGCTCGCCGTACCTGATCGGCTGGGTCACTACCACCTTGGGCAGCAATGCCATCGGCATGTATCTCATCACGGCCGTACTCATGTTTGGCGCCTTCCTGGTGTCGCGAGTACCGGCTCATCTGGTCAATCGTTGATTCGATAAAGGAGTCACTTCAATGACTGCTGTGCCTACCTACACCGAGGCGCTGCCGCTGGCTGTGCGCGCTCGCAATATCCGCCGCCACGCATTGCGCATGGGGCAAGTCCAAGGCCAAGGCTATGTCGGCCAGGCGCTGGGCGCCGCCGACCTGCTGGCGGTCGCGTATTTCCATGCGCTGCGCCTCGACCCCGGCAACCCCGAATGGGAGCAGCGCGACCGTTTCTACCTGTCCATCGGGCACTACGCGATTGCCCTCTATGCCGCACTGATCGAGGCCAGCGTAATCCCAGAGGATGAGCTTGAAACCTACGGTAGCGACGATAGCCGCTTGCCCATGTCTGGTATGGCTGCCTATACCCCAGGCATGGAGATCACTGGTGGCTCGCTCGGCCACGGCTTGGGCATCGCCGTCGGCGCTTGCCTCGGGCTCAAACGCAAGGGATCGGACAGCTGGGTCTACAACCTGCTGTCCGATGGCGAGCTCAACGAGGGCTCGACCTGGGAGGCCGCCATGTCGGCCAGCCATTGGCGCCTGGACAACCTGATCGCCATCATCGATGTGAACAACCAGCAGGCGGATGGCCATTCCAGCGAGGTACTGGCCTTCGAGCCAATCGTCGACCGTTGGCAAGCCTTTGGCTGGTTCGTTCAACGCGTGGACGGCAATGACCTGGATGCGCTGGTCGGCGCCTTCGACCAGGCCCGCGCCCACACCGGGGCGCAACCGCGCGTGATCATATGCGATACCCGCATGGGCAAAGGCGTGCCTTTCCTGGAAAACCGCGACAAGACGCACTTCATTCGCGTCGATGAAAACGAATGGGACCTCGCCCTCAAGGCGCTGGACGCCGGGAGCCAAGCATGAGCACTGTGAACTCACCCAAGAAACGCCTGACCACCTCGGCCATGATCGCTTCGATTGCCGCCGACGGCCAGCCGACCCGCCCTGCCCCGTTTGGCCATGCCCTGGCAAGCCTTGCCGAGCAACGTCAGGATATAGTTGGGCTAAGTGCCGACCTGTCCAAGTACACCGACCTGCACATCTTCGCCAAAGCCCACCCCGAGCGCTTCTATCAAATGGGCATGGCCGAACAATTGCTGATGAGCGCCGCTGCTGGCATGGCACGGGAAGGCATGACCCCCTTTGCCACCACCTATGCGGTATTCGCTTCCCGTCGGGCCTATGACTTCATCTGCATGGCAATCGCAGAAGAGAACCTCAACGTCAAGATCGTCTGCGGGCTGCCTGGCCTGACCACCGGTTATGGTCCTAGCCACCAGGCCACGGATGACCTGGCCATCTTCCGGGCGATGCCCAACCTGATGATCGTCGACCCCTGCGATGCGCTTGAGATCGAACAGGCTGTGCCAGCGATCGCTGCCCATCAAGGGCCGGTCTACATGAGGCTGCTGCGCGGCAATGTACCCTTGGTGCTCGATCGCTACGATTACCAGTTCCAGCTGGGCAAGGCACAGGTGCTGCGCGGTGGTCGGGATGTGCTGTTGATTGCCAGCGGCCTCATGACCATGCGTGCGCTGGAGGCTGCCGAGCAGTTGCAAAAGGACGGTGTGGATGTATCGGTGCTGCATGTACCCACCATCAAACCGCTCGATGAGCAGACCATCCTCGCCGAGGCACGCAAGCCTGGTCGCCTGGTGGTCACTGCGGAAAACCACTCGATCATAGGGGGCCTGGGAGAGGCAGTTGCGGGCGTGCTGTTGCGCAATGGGGTCACTCCAACCTTCCGCCAGATCGCGCTACCGGATGCATTTCTCGATGCGGGTGCACTTCCGACCTTGCATGACCGTTACGGGATCTCCACTGACGCTGTGTCCAGGCAAATCAAGGCGTGGCTTTAACCGCAGTTATGGGTAGCATTTTCTGAAGCAACGAAGATAGCGTTAACGGGGCTGCTACGCAGCCCATCGCCGGCAAGCCAGCTCCCACAGAGATCGCTCAACTCCTGAGTTCTGCGCAGTACCTGTGGGAGCTGGCTTGCCGGCGATGGGCCGCAAAGCGGCCCCCAATTACTTAGCTGACAGGTATTAGCCTTCCAGCCCTTTCTTCAGCGCCGCCAGGCCATCTTCATAGATGCCAGCGAACAACGCAGTTGCCTCAGCATCGCTGATACCCACCGGCACGAACGAACCGGACCATTCCACACGAGAGCCGCTACCTTCAGCCACCACGCGCAGGGTCGACTGGTAGTCACGCACCGGCGCCGGGCCCGTGAGGATGGTGTAGCTGTAGCTGCGGCCGGCTTCGTTGAAGTCCAGCAGGCGCTCGATGATGGTGTCGCCAGCCACGCTCTTCAGGGTGCGTACGCGGCCGCCTTCGCTCAGGGCGCTTTCGGGTATGAACGGCAGCCAGTCGGGCAGCGCGTCGAAACCGCCAATCAGTTGCCAAACGCGGTTGGCATCGGTTGCCAGGGTGATGGAAGCTTGTGCAGTTGCCATGATGATTCTCCCGGGGCGTGGCCCCATTGATTCGGGTAGGCAGGGCCGCGCAGCGGCCCTTAAAGATCGGTTTAAACAGCAGGTACCGGGGCCTGGGCGTTGATCAGCCCTTGCTGGCGCAGGTCATTCCAGAAGGCCATCGGGATCACCTTGCTCAGGGCGGCGAGGTCTTCGTTGGCGTGCGCCGGACGGGTGGAACCCGGGATCACCGAGACTACGGCCGGGTGGGCCAGGGCGAACTGCAGGGCGGCCGCCTTCACATCCACATCATGGGCACGGGCCACGGCGCGGATGCGCTCCAGCTTGGCCAGAACGGTCGCGTTGGCCTTCTGGTATTCGAAATGCTCGCCGCCGGCGGTGACACCCGAGCTGTACGGGCCACCCACGACGATGCCTACACCCTGCTCCACCGCTTGCGGCATGACGCGTTGCAGTGCGCGGTCATGGTCCAGCAGCGAGTAGCGGCCGGCCAGCAGGAAGCCATCCGGACGGGCTTCTTCCAGGTCGAGGGTCAGCTCGATCGGCTCGACGCGGTTCACACCCAGGCCCCAGGCCTTGATCACGCCCTCTTCACGCAGACGGGTCAGTACGCGGAAAGCACCGGTACGGGCGGTTTCGAACTGGCTCAGCCATTCGTCACCGTAGAAGTCCTGGGCGATGTCGTGAATCCAGACGATGTCCAGACGGTCGGTCTTCAGGCGGCGCAGGCTATCCTCGATGGAGCGCAGGGTGGCGTCGGCGCTGTAGTCGTTGACGATGCGGTTGCGGTTGCCGTGTTCGAACAGGCCGCTTTTTTCGCCCAGTTCACGGGCTGCCGGGTCTTCCAGTTCGTCGAGGATGATGCGGCCGACCTTGGTGCTGAGCACGTATTCGTCACGTGGGCGGCCGACCAGGGCATTGCCCAGGCGAGTTTCGGACAGGCCGGCGCCGTAGAACGGGGCGGTATCGTAGTAGCGCACGCCGTTGGCCCAGGCGGCGTCGATGGTGGCCTGGACTTCGGCCTCGGGAACATTGCGGAACATGTTGCCCAGCGGTGCGGCACCGTGGCCCAGTGGGTTGGCGATAAGGGATTTGAGGTTCATGTGCGTTTTCCTGATGGGGGAGTTGGTTGTGAACTCCAGTGGCTGCAATCCTATGCCCCACCCACCAAGACCGTCCAAGTCATATTTCGAACGACTTGAGACCTTTTATGCAACACCCTATAACCCCCGGGATGGACTGATGCATGCCCCGCCCAACGACTAGTCCGCCAAACGCCGGAACACCAAACCGGAAATTCCGCACATGGCAGCACACAGCAACATCACCATGGCGATATCTGCCACCGAGGTTTCGCTACGCCCATCCAACCCGGCCAGCATCCCCAACAGCCCCCCTGCCAGGCTCACCGACATGGCCATGGTCAACTGCACGGACATCGCCGACAACGAACTGGCCGCCGCCGAACGCTCACCGGGCACGTCCTGATAACTGGCAGCCCCCAACGTCGAGAACTGCAGTGAACGCACCAGGCCTGCGGCGAACAGCACCGCAGCCATCAGCCACACAGCGGTATCACGATCAAAACTGGCGCACAGGGCAATCCCCACCCCACTGAGCACGGCATTGCAACTGAGCACCCGTCGATAGCCGTAGCGCCGTACCAATGGCACTGCCAGCAGCTTCATCAGCAGCGCGCCAGCGCCACCACTGACCACCAGCCCCCCCGCCGCCAACGGGCTCAAGCCCAGGCAGTTCTGCAGCAGCAGCACGATCAGGAACGGCTGGGCTGCCGAACCCAGGCGGAACAGCCCGCCACCCGCCTGGGCCACGCCAAAGCTGCGCAGGCGCAGCAGCGACAGGTCCACCAGCGGACTGGGGTGTCGCCGCGCGTGCAGCAGATACCCCAACGCACAGGCTGCTCCACCGGCCACCAGCACCATGGCCCAGGCCTGCGGCAACTGCCCCAGCCCCAGCGCTTCCAGGCCGAACACCAGCATGGCCAGGGCCCCGCCGCTGAGCAGCAAGCCACGCACGTCCAATGGTGGCACCGGCCGTGCCGGATAATCCGGCACATGGCGCAGGATCAGCCAGCAACCGAGCAGGCAGATTGGCAGGTTGATCAGGAAGATCCAGTGCCACGACAACACCGTCACCAGCAAACCGCCGAGCAACGGCCCCACCAGTGGCCCCACCAGCGCCGGCAGGGCCAGCCACGACATGGCCTGCAGCAGCTGCTCGCGGCTCGACCAACGCAGGATGATCACCTGCCCCACCGGTGTCATCAATGCCCCGGCCGCCCCCTGCAGCATGCGCCCCAGGCACAGTTGCCAGAGCGTATCGGCCAGGGCGCAGGCCAGCGACGCGCAGGTGAACAAGCCCATCGCCGACAACATGACCTGGCGCGGGCGAAAGCGCTCGGCGGCCCAACCGCTGACCGGCACGCACAGGGCCAGGGCAAGCATGTACAGCGACACCACCAGATTCATGCGCAGCCCCGGCTCGCCGAAATCGGCGGCCATCTGCGGCAAGGCGGTCATCACCGCTGTGCTGTCGAGCAGCTCCATGAACAAGGCAGCACCGATGATCACCGGGACCTTGGGGCTTTGCACATGGCCGGCCAGCAAGGCCGGCTGGGCAGTCAAAACAGCCCCGAGACAGGTGGGCGAGTGCCCTTGAGCTGCCAGGCACCGACCACCGCCGCCTTCCATTGGCGCGGGTTATGGTTGGCCACGGTGCGGGCGTTGCGCCAGTGGCGGTCGAGGTTGTGCTGGCGGCCGGTGGTGGAGGCACCGCCAACGTCGAACAGCGTTTGCGCAGCCTTGAGCGCCAGCTCGGCGACCAGGTACTGGGTCTGCGCCACCTCGATCGCAGCTTGCTCAACGGCGGCTTCATCCAGTTGCGTGGCCCAGGCCTTGTCGATGGTTGCAGCGGCCTTGAGGACCATGGCCTCAGCGCCATAGGCACGGGCGGCGATATCACCTACCGACAGCTCTACATAGGGGTCGTCCACCGAGCGGCTGGCCGTGCTGTGCTTGATCGGGCGGGCATGCTCGCGGGCGAAGCGGGTGGCGTCGTCCAGCGCATTGCGGGCGATACCGGCCAACACCGTGGCAAGGAACAGCTGCAGGAACGGCGTGACGATGGTGCGCTTGCCCTCCTCCACGGTACGCGTGCGGATATCGCTGGCCTCGACGCGCACATTGCGCAAGTGAGTGGTGCCGCTGGCGGTCAGGCGCTGGCCCATGGCGTCAAAGTCATCGACCAGCTCCAGGCCCTCGCGGTCGCGCGGCAGGATGAACGAAACCGGTTGCTCGTCCTCATCCAGGGCAACGGCGCTGACGTAATCGGCGAACAGCGCACCCGTGCTGTAGAACTTGCTGCCATTGGCGCGAAAATGCTCGCCCTCGCGCACCAGGCGCGCGGCGATGGCGCCGTTGGCACCGCCCAGTTCCCAGCCGGCATTGCCGATTACCGCACCCTGCAGATAGCGCGCGAACCAACGCTCGCGCTCCTGCTCGGCGCCTTCGGCCTGTGAAGCCAGCAGGCCTTCGACAAAGGCAAAACCCGGGCGCAGGGCCTGGGCCACGTTGGAGTCGACCGAGGCGATTTGCAGTAGCAGTTCGACCACATCGCTGACACTGCCGCCGGGGCCACCGTACTGCCCGGGGATACGCACGGTGTACAGCCCGGCTGCCGCAAGCTGGGCAATGGCCTCATGGGGCAGCTGGCGTTCGCGTTCGCGCTGCGCGGCGCCTGCGCCGATGGCGGGCAGCAGGGCTGCGATGCGGGCTTTCAGCTCCGCGACGCTGGTGGCCGGAGCCTGGGTTGGGAAACGTTGAAATGTGGTCATGGTTCAGTCCTTTAAGTACATGTTTCGTTTAGGCGACCCGAGCCCTGTGGGAGCAGCGCCCTTGCCAGTTTCCTGAAGCTGGCGCTATCCCCTGTGGGAGCCGCGCTTGCCGGCGATGGGCCGCGAAGCGGCCCCGGCGATTCATGCAACAGCCTTGAAATCGTGGGGCCGCTTCGCGGCCCATCGCCGGCAAGCGCGGCTCCCACAGGGGTCGGTGCAGGGCTTGGCGTCTCAGTTCAAATGGCGATCTTCCACAGGCGGGTTTCGTCGAACAGGTCGAAGGCTTCGTGTTCCAGGTCCAGCGGCGGCACCACCAGTTCGGCGCCGCTGCCGGGCAGGCGCGGCACTGCGCCGAGCAAGCGCTGGGTGTATTCATGGGCCGGGTTATCGAACAACTGCTCGACCGGTGCCTGCTCCACCACCTGACCGTGGCGCATCACCAGCACGTCGTCGCTGACATGGCGGATCACCCCCAGATCGTGGGAGATGAACAGGTAGGCCAGGCCCAGTTCGTCCTGCAGGTCGGCCAGCAGGTCGAGCACCTGGGCCTGCACCGACACGTCCAGGGCCGACACCGGCTCGTCGCAGATGATCACCTTGGGTTCGCTGGCAATCGCCCGGGCAATTGCCACCCGCTGGCGCTGGCCGCCCGACAGTTGCAACGGCCTGCGCTGGCCGAGATCTGCCGGCAAACGCACCTGGTTGAGCAGCACAGCGATACGTGCTGGCCTGGCTGGTGCCTCGATACCGGCTACCTGCAAGGCGTCATCAAGAATCTGCGCCACGCTCCAGCGCGGGTCGAACGAGCCCAGCGGGTCCTGGTAGATCACGCTGATGTCGCGCCGCAACGGCCTGCGCACTGCCTCGCTCACGGCGTTGGCCGGGCGGTTCCAGCGTTGCCCGCGATAAAGCACTTCGCCCTCATCGGGCTGCAGCAGGCCGAGGGCGATGCGTGCCACGGTGGTCTTGCCCGAGCCGGACTCGCCGACAATGCCCAGGGTGCGCCCGGCACGCAGGGTGAAGTCGACGCCCTGCACCACCTGCCGCACCAGCCCGTCCGGGCCGAGGTAGCGCTTGCCCAGGCCACGGCCTTCGAGCAAAACGTCGCTGTGCGAACGTGCCCGCGGCTCACTGCGCACGCCAACCCGCTCGGGTGACAGCCGGCTGCCGCGCGGGTGCTCGGCCGGTACTGCCGCCAGCAAGGCCTGGGTGTAGGCGTGACGCGGCTGGCGCAGCACCTGCTGCATCGGCCCCTGCTCCACCACTTCGCCATGGCGCAGCACCACCACCTCATCGGCCAGTTGGGCGACCACTGCCAGGTCGTGGCTGATGATCAGCAGCGAGGCGCCACGGGCCTTGATCTGCTGGAACACTTCAAGAATCTGCGCCTGCACGGTGGCGTCCAGCGCGGTGGTCGGCTCGTCGGCGATGACCAGCGCGGGGTCCATGGCCAGGGCACTGGCAATCAGTGCACGCTGGCGCAGGCCACCGGACAACTGCCCGGGCCGCTGGCGAGCACGCAGTTCGACATCCGGCACGCCTACCCGCTCGAGCAACTCATGCACGCGCGCAGTACGGGTGTGGCGGTCACCGTATCCGTGGGTCTGCAGCACTTCGAGAATTTCCTTGCCCACCGGCCGCAGTGGGTCCAGCGACACCAGCGCATCCTGCAGCACGAAGCCGATATCTTTGCCACGCACGTCGCGCCACTGGCGCTCGCTGAGGTCGAGCAGATCGTGGCCGCCGAAACTCAAGCGACGGGCACTCACCTGCGCTCGCCCTCCGGCCAGCCCGACCAGGCAGCGGGCACTGACGCTCTTGCCCGAGCCAGACTCGCCGACCAAGGCCAGGCAACGGCCAGGCGGCAAGGTGAAGGACAGATCACGGACCACGCTGGCGCCATCAAAGGCCACGTTCAGCCCTTCGACGATCAAGGTCTTGTCGTTCATGGCAGGCGCCCCTCCAGGCGTTGTTGGATGTAGCGGCCCGTCACGGTGGTCGCCAGGGTGGTGAGGACGATGAACAGGCCAGGGAAGAAGGTGAGCCACCAGGCATTGGCGATGAAGTCACGCCCCATGGACAACATGGTCCCCCACTCCGGCGCCGGCGGCCGCGCGCCCAGGCCGAGGAAGCTCAGCGCCGAGGCCCAGACGATGGCCTGGCCAACGCCCATGGTCAGCGTCACCACCAATGGCCGCATGGCGTTGGGCAGCAATTGGCGCAGCACGATGCGCGAAGTCGGGTGCCCCAGCGCCCGCGCCGCTTCGATGTAACCGGCGTTGCGTACCGCCAGCACCTGGCCACGGACCATGCGCGCGTACCCCGGCGCACCGCCCAGCCCGGTGGCGACGATCAACGGGCCGACACCGCTGCCGAACACCGCCACGAACAGCAGCGCCAGTACCAGGCTGGGGAAGGCGAACAGCACTTCCAGCAACCAGCCCACCGCACGGTCCACGCGTGCGCCGCCAAGGCCACCGAGCAGGCCGAGGGCGATGGCGATGACCATGGAAATGGCCGTAGCCGCAAGGCCGATCAGCAGGCTCTGGCGGGCGCCGAGGATGATCCGCGCGAAGATGTCGCGGCCTGACTGGTCGGTACCCAGCCAGTGCGCCCAGCTGGGTGGCTGGAAAGCCTCTCGCGGCACGATGGCCAGTGGGTCGATGCGGGTGAACAGCCCCGGCGCCAACGCGGCCAGAAGCAATGCGAACAGAAACAGGATCGCCAGGCTTGCGCCCAATGGCGGCAGTTTCACTTGGCGCTGCCGGCGCAATGGCGCGAGCACTTGGCCATGGGTCAGGTCTGTCATGCTGCAGCCTCCTGCTGCCGAGGGTCGATCCACTGGTACAGCAGGTCGACCAGAATGTTCGCCAGCACATAGCCGGCCGCCACTACCAGGCTGATGCCGATCACCAGCGGCAGGTCCTGGGCCTGCACCGCCTGGTACAGCTGGCGGCCCACCCCCTTGCGGGAAAAGATCACCTCGCACACCACCGCCCCACTGATCAGCGCGCCGATGGCCCAGCCCGACAGCGACACACCTGGCAGCAAGGCATGGCGCAAGGCGTGCCGAAAGCGCACGGCCAGGTCACTGAGGCCACGTGTGCGGGCGGTGAGCACGAAGGGTTGATCGAGGGTCAGTTCCAGCGACTCCCGGGTGACCTGGGCAATGAAACCGGCCAACGGAATCGCCAGGGAAAACGCCGGAAGTATCAGGCTGGCGAAGCTGTCGCTACCGGCCGGCGGGAACCAGCGCAGGCCGAAGGCGAATACCGCCAGCAGCACCACGCCGAGCCAGAAGTGCGGCAGCGCCGCGCTGAGGGTTTCCGCCAGCGAGGCGATACCGCCGACCAGCCTGCCGCGCCCGGCAGTGACCACTGTCAGCAGCAGCACCAGCAACCAGGCCAGCAGCAGGGCGGCGATGGTCAGCTCCAAGGTCGCCCCGCCCTGCTCCGCCAGCACACGGGTGACCGGCAGGTGCTGCGAGTAGGACACCCCCAAGTCACCTTGCAGCAGGCGCCCGAGGTAGAACACGTACTGCACGGCCAACGGCTTGTCGAGGCCGTACTCCACGCGCGCGGCTTCAATCGCTTCCGGCGTCGGGTTGCCACTGGGGCCACCGAGAATCGCCAGCACCGGGTCACCCGGCATCAGCCGCAGTGCGAAGAAGGTCAGGGTCGCCACCGCCCACAGCACCAGCACGCCACCGGCCAGGCGGATGGCGGCGCGCCGGCCCAGGGCCGCCAGGCGTTCGCGACGCGGGTCGGTCACCGCGAATGTCGTCGTAGTCATTTGTTCACCCATGCGTCGTAGAGGTAGGTCACCGCCAGCGAAGGTTCCAGTCGCACGCCATGGGCGGTCTTGTAGATACCCAGGCGCGTGCTTTGTGGGTACGTGGTGAGTTGCAGGTACTGCGCGGCGGCCTGTTGCTGTGCCTGGAAGTAGCGCTGGCGGCGCAGTTCCGCATCCTGGGTGGCCAGGGCACTGTCGAGCAGTGCGTCGTAGCCCGGGTCGGCGTAGCCGGAGGAGTTCTGGTGATAGCCGCCAACCCCGGCTGGCTGCACGAACGCGGTGGTGAAGATGATGCGCAGCACGTCAGGGGTGTTGGTGTTCCAGTAGCCGGTGCGGATGTCGTAGTCCCAGGCGGCCTGGCGGGCGGTGACCTGGGCATCGCTCATCTGGTCCAGCACCAGCTCCAGGCCGGCCTGCCGGGTAGTGGCCTGTACCTGCTCCCACAGGGTCAGTTCCGACGGCGGCGTGCGCGCGCCGATCAGCACGACGGCGCGCAGCCGCTGGCCGTTCCTGGTGCGGTAGCCTTCGCTGTCGCGGCCGGTCCAGCCAGCCTCGTCGAGCAGCCTGGCGGCGCGGGCCGGGTCGTAGTCCTGGCTGCGCTCGAAGTCACCGCTGTAGAACGGCGTGGCCAAGCTCAGCGGGCCACCGGCGCGGGGGAACTCGCCGAAGTACACACTCTTCAGTGCACCCTCGACATCGGCGCTGCGAACGAAGGCCTCGCGTACACGGATGTCGTCGAACGGTGCGCGGCGCAGGTTGAAGGTGCCATTGGTGGGGTTGCCCGGGCGCTGGGCGATGATCAGTTCCACATCCGGGTTGCGCCGTGCTGCTTCGTGCGACTCTGGTGGCAATGCTTCGATCACATCGACCTCACCGGCCTGCAGCGAGGCGAAGCGCACCGACGGTTCCTGGATGAACTTCCAGACGATGCGTTCCAGGTACGCCGGGCCTTGGTGCCGTGCGGTAGGTGGCGCCCAGTTATAGGCCGGGTTGCGCACCAGCTCCACCTGGTTCTGCCGGTCCCAGCGCACCACCTTGAACGGCCCGCTGCCGACCGGGCTTTCGCAGTTCTGGTCACGGCTGCGCTGCAATGCGGTGGGCGACTGGATGCCGAGAAAGCCCTGGGCCAACACTTCGAGGAAAGCCGCATAGGGCGTCGCCAGAGTGACTTCGGCCGTGTAGGTGTCGAGCACCTTGGTGCCGCGGTACTGGCGGATGTAGCCACCGGCGGTACTGGATTGGGTCTTGGGGTTGGCCATGTGGTCGAGGTTGGCCTTGACCGCTTCGGCATTGAACGGTGTGCCGTCGGTGAATTGCACGTCGCGGCGCAGGTGGAAGGTGTAGCGCAGGCCATCTGGCGAAACCTCCCAGCTTGTCGCCAGCCAGGGGCCGATCTGGCCGTTGCTGTCCATCGACACCAGCGAATCGAGGTACTGCTGGGCAATGAAAACCTGCGGCATGTCGCCGGCCACATGCGGGTCCAGGCAGGTGGGCTCGCGGTCGGTTGCATAGACCAAGGTGCCGCCCTGCTGCGGCTGGGTACTTTGCGCCGTGTGCTGTTCGTTCGGCTTGCAGCCGAGCAAGGCCAGTGCGGTGCAGAGCGGAATCAGGGGGAGGATGGGTGTGTTCAAGGGCGCTCCTGCGGTGACTGGGCTTCGATAGGCCTGTTGCAGGAGTTGTGCCGGGTTCAAGAGGTTGATTTTGTTGGGGTTTGCCGAGGGTGAGGTGCTGTTGCGGGGGCAAAGTGTGTGAGGGCTGTTCGAATGGCAACAGTGCTGTTCCGGCCTGTCGCCAGCCAGCTGGCGACAGGCCGCGCTCGGGGGCCCGTTGCGGGGCTCAGGCCGCCTCCCCTTGCCGGCTCCACAGCCGATGGTAATACCCCCGCCGCGCCAGCAGCTGCGCATGGCTGCCATCCTCGACAATGCGCCCGTCCTCGAACACCACGATCCGGTCAAGGTGCGCCACGGTCGACAGCCGGTGTGCCACCACGATCACCGTCTTGTCGTCCATGATCTCGTCGAGCTTGTCCTGGATATAGCGCTCGGTGATCGAGTCGAGGCTTGACGTGGCTTCGTCCATCACCAGGATCGGCGCGTTCTTCAACAGCACCCGGGCGATGGCGATACGCTGACGCTGCCCGCCGGACAGCTTCACACCACGCTCGCCCACCAGCGATTCGAAGCCCTGCTCCATGGCTTCGATGAAATCCCGGGCACCGGCCCGGTCGATGGCAGCGGCCAACGCATCGTCGCCAGCTTCCAGGCAGCCATAGTGGATGTTCTCGCGAATGCTGCGGTGGAACAGCCCCGGCTCCTGCGGAATCAGCCCGACCTGCTGGTGCAGCGAATGCTGGGTCACCGTGCGCACGTCCTGCCCGTCGATCAGCACCTGGCCCTCATCCACGTCGTACAACCGTAGCAACAACCCGAGCAAGGTCGATTTGCCCGAGCCGGACGCCCCCACCAGGCCGACCCGCTGGCCCGCCGGAATATGCAGGTTCAGGTGCTGAAAGATCGGCCGCCCGGGGTGATAGCCAAAGGTCACGTCGGCAAAATGCACCTCACCCCGCTCCACTTTCAACGACGTTGCGCCGGCCGTGTCGCGTACCTCGTGTGGCCGCACCAGGGTGCGCACGCCATTGGCGATATTGCCCATGGCCTCGAAAAACTCCAGCAAGCGCCGCGACAGCCCGGCCACATCCGTGATGATCATCAGCGACAGGCTGGTAGCGGTAACGAAGGTGGCGATGTCGATGCTGCCGCGCTGCCACAACCACAGCGCCAGCAGCAGGATGCCAAGCTTGAGCAGCACTCCGCAGCTGTTCTGCAGCCAGCGAATCTTCTCCATGTAACCGAGCGAGCGGTCTGCCGCTACCACCTCGTGGTCGAGGAACTTGCCCAGGTAGCCATGCTCGTAGGGGTGGCGGGCGAACAGCCGGATATTGGTGAGGTTGGTCACCGCGTCCACTACCTTGCCGGTGCTGACACTGCGCGCTGCGGCAAAGTCGCGGGCCAGCGGGTGGCTGCGCCTGGCCAGGAACCAGCACAGGATGAGAAAACCGACCGCCCACAGGCCCATGAATGCCGCCAGCCAAGCGTTTGCGGTGGCCAGCAGGATGACTGCCAGGGCCAGGGTCACAAGCAGCGGGATAAGATCGAAGATCAGGATCGCCAGGGTCTGCGTAGTGCCGATCGAGACCTCGCTGATACGGTGCGCCAATGCCCCGGCGAACTCGCTGGTGATGTAGCGATGCGAATGGCGTTGCAGGTAGGCGAACAAGGCCTGGGTCACCGCGCGCCGCTGACGGGGCACGGTGTAGATATGCAAGCCACTGGCGGCACGCGTGCTGACCATCTCGAGCAGCAGCATCAAGGCAAAACCCGCCAGCGGCCAGCGCAATGCCGTGACGACCTGGCTCGCGTCCAGGCCCTGGCTGACCAGACGGGTGATCTGGCCAAGTTGCCAAGGGACCAGCACGGCGCAGACCATGGCGAAGGTCTGCAAGGCGAGCATACCGGAGTAGGCCACCGGGTGGCGCAGGATGAATGCGCGAAGGAAGGCCTGCGGGGTGTCTGGCAGGTGACGGATATCCCAACCATCGGGCAGGCGGCGGGTAGATGTCACAGTGTTCTCCTTGTGTCTTGCCTACACGGCGATGCGACTGAACCAGGTTGGCCGCGCCGCCGGAAGATGAGGCACGGCGTCGAGCAAGGCGCGGGTATAGGCCTGACGCGGCTGGCCGAGCACCTGGGCTGCCACCCCTTGTTCCACCACCCTTCCCCCTTGCATCACCAACACGTGGTCACTGACCTGCTCCACCACTCCAAGGTCATGGGAGATGAACAGGCAAGCCAGGTTCAGCTCCGCCTTGAGTTCGGCCAGCAATGCCAGGATTCGCGCCTGCACCGACACATCCAGCGCCGATACCGGTTCGTCCAGCACCAGCACCCTGGGCTTCATGGCCAGCGCCCGGGCAATCGCGATGCGCTGCCGCTGCCCGCCCGACAACTCCAGCGGGCGGCGGTCGAGCAACCCCACCGGCAACTGCACCCGCTCCAGCAACGCCGCCGCCTCGGTGCGCTGCAACGCACGCGGTACACCCGCATGCGCCAGCGCCTCGGCCAATACCCGCAGCACGGTGTAGCGTGGGTCGAACGAGGCCTGCGGGTCCTGGAACACCACCTGGATCCCCTGCCGTGCCTGGCGCTGCTGCGCGGCAGACAACGCAAGCCAATCCTGCCCGGCCAGTTGCAGGCTGCCTTGCTCCGGCCGCTCCAGCCCCAGCAGGATGCGCCCCAGCGTGCTCTTGCCGGAACCGGACTCGCCCACCACGCC
Source organism: Pseudomonas sp. X4 (assembly GCF_040784925.1). NCBI lineage: Bacteria > Pseudomonadati > Pseudomonadota > Gammaproteobacteria > Pseudomonadales > Pseudomonadaceae > Pseudomonas > Pseudomonas sp. X4. Next base: position 220,791 of record NZ_CP160798.1, read on the forward strand.
AAGGGTTTGCCCGGCGCGCAGCTGCAGCGACACATCGTCCAGCACCTGACGCAGCCGGCCGTCCGGCCCGACAAAGGCCTTGCTCAGGCCACGCGCCTCCAGCACCACGGGTTGTTCGTCCACGCCATTCTCCACCAGCGCCAGGGCCGGCGCCGCCGGACGTTTGAAATGTACCGCCCGAGCCGCACTCAGCAGGCGCTGGGTGTAGGGGGCCTGCGGGTCCTGCAGGATCTGTTCGACACTGCCCTGCTCCACCACCACCCCATGGCGCATCACCGCCACCCAGTCGGCCAGGCGCGCGACCACGGCCAGGTCATGGCTGACCATCAACAGGCTGTTGTCGCGCTCGCGCAGTTGTTCCAGCAGGTCGAGAATCTGCGCCTGCACGGTCGCGTCCAGCGCGGTGGTGGGCTCGTCAGCGATCAACAGGCGTGGCTGACAGGCGATGGCCGAGGCGATCAGGGCGCGCTGCCTGAGGCCTCCGGATAGTTGCCACGGGTATTGCCGGGCACGGACTTCGGGTTCAGGCACCCCGACCTGGCGCAACAGCTCAAGTACCCGCAGACGGCGCTGCTCCGCAGCCAGGTCGGTGTGCAACAGCAATGGCTCTTCGATCTCTGCACCCACGCGTCGCAGCGGGTCGAGCGAACCCAGCGCATCCTGCATGACAAAGCCGATGTGCTCGCCACGCAAGCGCTGCCACGCGCGCTCATCGAACTGGCGCAGGTCCTGCCCGGCAAAGGCCAGGCGCTGCGCCTGCACATGGGCACCGGCCCCGGTCAGGCCGACCAGGGTACGCGCCGTGACGCTCTTGCCCGAGCCCGATTCGCCCACCAGTGCCAGGCACTGCCCTGCGCGCAACTGCAGGTCGACGCCGTGCACCACTGGCACACCATTGAAGCTCACGTGCAGGCCGCGGATATCCACCAGCGGTGCCTGGTTCTTCTCGAAGATGCTCATGCGCGTCTGCCCTCGCTACGGCGCAGCCAGTCTCGGCCGATGACGGTGATGGAAATGACGGTCAGGGTGATCGCCAGCGCGGGCCAGGCCATCAGCCAGGGCGCGTTGGCCATGAAGTTGCGCGCCACTGCCATCATCGCGCCCCACTCCGGCGCGGGAGGTGGTGCGCCGAAGCCGAGGAAGCTCAGCGCAGCGGCGGCGGTGATGGCGCCACCCAGGCCGATGCAGGCCAGGATCAGCACGGGTTGGACTGCATTGGGCAGCACATGCCAGAACACCACCGCCAAGGGCCTGCGGCCCAGCGTGACGGCTGCTTCGACGAAGCCGGCACGCCGGATGGTCAGGGTCTGGGCGCGTACCAGGCGCGCATAGCGCGGCACCGAGGCGATGCCGACGGCAAGGATCAGGTTGCTGGTGCCTTGACCGAACAGGGTGATGATGACCAGCGCCAGTAGCAGGTCCGGGAAGGCCAGCAGCACATCGACGGCGCGCATCAGCAGGTTGTCCAGCCAGGCTGGGGCCAGGCCGGCAAGCAAGCCGAGCAGCGTACCCAGGCCGAGCCCGACCAGGGTGGCGGCCAGGCCGATGAAGAGCGATGGGCGGGCGCCATGGATCAGGCGGCTGAGAACGTCGCGGCCGTTCTCGTCACTGCCCAGCCAGAAGGCGGGGCTTGGCGGGTGGTAAGCCAGGCGGGCATCGGCGGCCAACGGGTCGGTTGGCGAGAGCCAGTTGGGGAAGGTTACTGCGAGCAGTATCAGGCCCAATGTGATCCAGGCCAGCGCCAGGCCAGGGCGAACCTGCCAGCTGCTGGTCACTGTGTTTGGTATGGATACGATCGCGTTCATGTCTGTCCTTCTTGTGTCGCCTGTACTGGCCTCTTCGCGGGTAAACCCGCTCCCACAGGACCACCGAAAAGGCTGAATCCGTGCGGTCCCTGTGGGAGGCTAGGGCGAACCTTCCAGCTACTGGTCACTGTGTTTGGTATGGATACGATCGCGTTCATGTCTGTCCTTCTTGTGTCGCCTGTACTGGCCTCTTCGCGGGTAAACCCGCTCCCACAGGATCACCGCAAAGGCTGAATCCGTGCGGTCCCTGTGGGAGCGGCTTCAGCCGCGAACAAGGGCGAAGCCCTTGCCATGTGGGCTACGGTGCCGGGTTGGGAATACGGCGGTGCACGGCCTGGATCTCGGCCAGTACTTCATCGCTCAGTTGCACATCCAGTGCACTCAGGTTTTCCTGCAGCTGCAGCAAAGTGGTCTGCCCGGTAATGGCACTGGCCACGAACGGCTGGCGTATGACGAAAGCCAGGGCCAGTTGCGCCGGTGTCAGCCCATGCTCCCGCGCAATCCGCACGTAGCTGGCAATCGCGTCGTTGGCCTCCTCGCTGCCGTAGCGATTGAACGTGCGATACACCGACGACAATCGCGAACCCTCCGGCCTTGCCCCGTTCAGGTACTTGCCGGTCAACGCCCCGAACGCCAGCGGCGAATAGGCCAACAGGCTGATCCCTTCGCGATGGCTGAACTCCGACAGCCCATTCTCGTACAAGCGATTGAGCAGGCTGTACGGGTTCTGGATGCTGGCAATGCGCGCCAGGCCCTTGTCCTCGCTGTGCCGCAGAAACTGCGCCACACCCCACGGTGTTTCGTTGGAGACACCGATATGGCGCACCTTGCCGGCCTTTACCTGTTCGTCCAGCACCGCAAGGGTTTCTTCGATGGCTGCCGTCTGCGGATGGTCGTCGACGTAGGGGTATTCACGGATGCCGAAGAAGTTGCTGGTGCGGTCGGGCCAGTGCAGTTGGTAGAGGTCCAGGTAGTCGGTGTGCAGGCGGCGCAGGCTGCCCTCCAGGGCCGCGACGATGTTCTTGCGGTCGTGGTGCGACAGGCCATCGCGGATGTGCACCTGGCCGCCTGGGTCACGGGCCGGGCCGGCGATCTTGCTGGCCAACAGGACCTTGTCGCGGTTGCCGCGGGCCGCGAGCCAGGTGCCGATGTAGCGCTCGGTGGTGGTCCAGGTTTCAGCGCGGGTGGGCGTGGGGTACATCTCGGCGGTGTCGATGAAGTTGATGCCTGCAGCAAGGGCAGCGTCCAGTTGCTGGTGAGCATCCTGTTCGCTGTTCTGGTGCCCCCAGGTCATGGTGCCGAGGCTGAGCAGGCTGACTTGCAGGTTGGTGTGGCCGAGTGGGCGGTAGCGCATGGGTGCATCCTTTTGAATGTGTGTCGGGTTTCAAATCCTGGGGCTGCCTTGCAGCCCATCGCCGGCAAGCCAGCTCCTACAGGATCACCACAGGTTTCAGGTTTGCCCGGCACCTGTGGGAGCTGGCTTGCCGGCGATTGGGGCGCAAAGCGCCCCTAAGCAGCGAACTGGTTGTGTGCCTTGGGCAACCCCAGGTGCTCACGCAGGGTGGTGCCGGTGTATTCGGTGCGGAACAACCCTCGTTTCTGCAGCAGCGGCACCACCTCTTCGACGAACACCCGAGCACCCGACGGGAACATGTCGGGCATGATGTTGAAACCATCCCCCGCCCCCGCCAGGAACCACTCGGCAAGGGTATCGGCGACCTGTTCCGGGGTACCGACGGCCAACCGGTGCCCGACCAGAATCCGCCGCGACAGCTGGCGAATGGTCAGGTTCTCGCTGCGCGCCAGGTTCAACTGGGCCTCCAGAAAACCATGCGATCCCCGCTCGAAATCTGCCACCGCGCCAATTCGCGCCCAGGGCAATGGCGCATCCGGATCCAGCTCGCTGGCATCGATACCGATACGCCCCGCCACCTGCTGCAACAGGCCGTGCTCGCCATGCCAGGCATTGAGTTCGTCGAAGCGTGCATGGGCCTCGGCCTCGGTGCTGCCGATCACGGTCGACAGGCCGGGCATGATCTTCAGGTGTTGCGGGTCACGGCCCCAGGCTTTGGCCCGCGCCTTCATCTCCCGATAGAACGCCTGCCCATCGGCCAGGGTGGTCTGGGTGGTGAAGATCGCATCGGCATAGCGTGAACCCAGTGCCTTGCCACCTTCGGAAGAGCCAGCCTGCACCAGTACCGGCCTGCCCTGCGGCGAACGCGGCAGGTTCAGCGGCCCCTTGACCTGAAAGTGCTTGCCCTTGAAATCCAGGGTGTGGACCTTGCCCGGGTCGGCAAAACGGCCGGCGCTGCGGTCACCGATGATCGCGTCGTCCTCCCAGCTGTCCCAAAGCTTCAGGGTCACGTCGACGAACTCCTCGGCCCGCCCGTAGCGGTCCACATGCAACGGCGCGCCAGCCAGGCCGAAGTTGTGTGCTGCCGCGTCACCGGCATTGGTCACCACATTCCAGGCTGCGCGGCCGCCGCTGATGTGGTCCAGCGAGGCAATTCGCCGGGCCAGGTTGAAAGGTTCGTTGTAAGTGCTGGAGCAGGTCGCGATCACGCCGATGCGCTCGGTGGCGGCCGCCACTGCGGTAAGCAGCACGGTCGGCTCCAGGCGCCCGCCAGGCTGGGCGGACACATCCGGCGGCAACGCCGGGCCATCGGCAAGGAAGATCGCATCCAGGCAACCGCGCTCGGAAATACGCGCGATATCGCGGTAATAGTTGACGTCGATATAGGCGTCGATTGCCGCCTCACCCTGGCGCCAGGCGCCGGAATGCGAGCCGAAGCCGAGGATGTTCATGCCCAGGCTCATCTGTTTCGTGGTCATGCCGGTTCTCCTGATCAGACTGCGCTGGCTTCGTCGCCGCTGCCCTGCCCTTCGCTGGCGCTGGCATGAAGGGCACGCCAGGCCTGGGCCGGGCTGATGTCATTGAGGTAGTAGTTGCCCAACGCCTGCTCGCGGTAGATCGCCGGGTTGTGCGAAGCCAGGGTGCGGGCATTGCGCCAGTGGCGGTCGAGGCGCCGGGCATTGCTGGTGGCCGATGCGCCGCCGACTTCGAACAGCAAGGTGCTCGCTTCCAGCACTTGCGGCAGGACGATCTGCTGCGCCTGAAAGGCATGGATCTCGGCGTCGGTGTAAAGCTGCTCGGCTACCTCCCCGTGCTGGCCGGCTTCGTACACCGCCTGCAGGCTCTGGCCCACGGCGGTGACTTGCGCATTGGCGGCGAAGGCCAGGCTCGACAGGCGACCGATCACCGCCTGCACCCGCGGGTCTGCGGCCGGCTGCGACTGCCCCGGCACACCGAAGGCGCGGGTGCGGCCCTGGACGAACGCTACGGCATCGGCCAGTACCGCCTGGCCGATACCCGCCAGGGTGGCCAGATGCACCGCCTGGTAGAACGCGGTGAGGTACGACTCGGCACGCAACTCGCCCTTGGCGAAACGGCGCAGCAAATGCTGCGGCTGCACGCTGACCCGGGTGAAACGGGTGGTGCCACTGCCAGTCAACCGCTGGCCGAAGCCGTCCCAGTCGTCGACCCGCTCCACGCCCGGCGCACGGGTCGGCACCACGAGGCTGACAAAGTCGTCGCCATGGTTGGCCACTGCCGCCACCCAATCGGCGTACAACGTGCCGGTGCAGTAGTACTTTTCGCCGTCCAGGCGGTAACCGCCTTCGTCTTCGCTCAACTGCACGCTATTGCCGGTACTGTCGGTGCGCTCGGCCATGGCCGCGCCCCATAGTTCACCGGCGACCACGCGGGTGAACCAGTAGTCCTGGGAGGCGGCGTCGCCGGACGACAGCCGCCCTTCGACGAAGCCGAAGTGGGCGCGGAAGATTTGCGGCAGGTTGGAATCGGCTTGCCCCAGGCGCACCAGCTGGCGCAGCAACTGCGGCAAGGTTGCGCCTGAGCCGCCGTGGCTGCGTGGCACGCGCAGGGCACCGAAGCGGGCCTCGCGCAACCAGGCCACCGGCTCATGGGCCAGGGTGCGCTGCTGCTCGCGGGCCACCGCGCCTTCGGCAATACGCGCATAGATCGGCGCGAAATGCGCATCCAGTTCGGCATCGGTAATCGTGGTTTGGCTCATGATGGTTCCTTTCTCTTGAATTCAGACGCGTGCGGTGCGCGGGTCGATGGCCTGGGTCGCCAGGTCCACCAGCAGGTTGACCAGCACGTAGATCGCTGCCGCCAGCAGGGTTACGCCGAGCACCAGTGGCACGTCCTTGCTGGCGGTAGCGTCGAGCATCAAACGGCCAATGCCTTGGCGGCCGAACAGCAGCTCCAGCACCACGGCGCCGCCGAGCAGGCTGGCGAACACGTAGCCGGCCAGGGTCACCAGCGGCACCAGGGCATGGCGCAGGGCGTGGCGCAGCCGCACAGCGATATCACCCATGCCACGTGCACGGGCCTGGGTGATGAAGGGTTGTTCCAGTACCTGCTCCAGCGACTGGCGCAACACCTGTGCAAGCACCGCCGCGATCGGCAGCGCCAGGGCCAGGCTCGGGAGCACCAGCGAGCGCCAACCGCTGGACCCGGACGGCGGTAGCCAATGGAAGTGGAACGCGAAGGCCAGCAGCAGCACCGTGCCGATCACGAAGTTGGGGGCCGAGGACAGCAACAGCTCGATGCCCGACACCACCGCGCGCAAACGCCGCCCGCGGTTGGCGGTGAGCAGCGCCGAGGCCACCGCCAGCAGCACCGCCAGCACAGCCGCGCTGCTGGCCAGCGCCAAGGTCGCGGCGGCCTGCTCGCCAATCGCCTGGCCGACCGGTATGCGCAACCGGTACGACTCGCCCAGGTCGCCCTTGGCCAGGCGCGCCAGGTAGTGGCCGTATTGCACCCACAGCGGTTGATCGAGGCCGTACTCGGCGCGCACCTGGGCCAGCAGCGCTTCGCTCGGCATGGCATCCGGGCCGCCGAGGATTGCCAGGGCGGTGTCGCCACCGCTGTGCTGCATGCCGAGGAAGGTCAGGCTGGCCGCCGCCCATAGCACGACCACACCGTCACGCAGGCGGCGCAGCAAGATGATCAGCAGTTTCATGGTTGCTCCTTTGCCAGCCACACGCTGGTGAACAGGGGAACGTTGTGCGAACCATCGAACAGCACGCCGCCGACTGCGTTGCGGTAGGCCAGCAGCATCTGGCTTTCCACCGAGGGCACGGCCGGCACGGTCTCGCCCAGGCGTTGCTGGGCCTGGCGATACAGCTCGCGGCGTTGCGTCGGGTCGGTGCTGCGCCGGGCGGCACCGAGCAACTGGTCGAGGGTGGCATCACGGAAGTGGCCGACGTTCTGGCCGATCATTCGTGCGCTGGGGATGGATTGGCTGTGGTAGAGGATGTACAGGCCATCGGCCGTGTTGGTGTGCCAGTAGCCACCGCCGATGGCGTCGAAGTTGCCGAGGTAACGCAGCTCCATGACCTTGCTGAGCGGCAGCAGCTCGATGCGCAGGTCGAAGCCGACCTTGCGCAGGTCTGCCTGGGCAGCCACCGGGACATTGGCCGGGAACGCCGGGTTGTCATAGGTCAGCAAGGTCGCCCCGAGGCGCCGGCCATCACGGCTGCGATAGCCTTCGCCGTCACGCCCGGTCCAGCCGGCGGCGTCGAGCAAGCGCCCTGCTTCGACCGGGTCGAAGGCCAGGGCCTCGCGGGCCACCGGGTCATAGCCGGGGGTATTCACGGCAAGGAAATCCCCCTTGGCCAGGTACTCGCCGAAGCCGGAGATCCACGCCAGGCCATCACGGTCGATGGCCTTGGCCACGGCCTGGCGCACCCGCACGTCATCGAACGGCGCACGGTCGACATTGAAGGTGATGCTGCGCGACGGGTTGCCCTTGCGAATGCGGTTGCGCAGGGTCAGCTTCGGGTTGGCGCGGATCGCCGCGGCATTCTGCGCCGGTGCGTCCAGGGCCATGTCGTTGTCGGCAACCTCCAGGGAGGTGTAGCGGATCATCGCTTCGGGCACGTAGCTCAGCTCGATGCCGTCCAGGTAGGCCTCGCCCTGGTGGTTGATCGCCGGCGGTGCCCAGTTGTACCCCGGGCGGCGGACAAAGCTGGCACGCTGGTCGCGCACCCAGCCGGTCAGCACGAAAGGCCCGGTGCCGATGGGCTGGCTGGCGATGGTCTTCGGCGCCTCGAGGATCTGCCGTGGCGAGATCATCCCCAGCCAGGCCTGCGACAGCACATCGAGAAACGGCGCATAGGGCGCACGCAGGGTCGCCTCGAATGTGTACTCGTCCACCACCCGCCCCTTCAGGTACGGCGCGATATAGGCGGCGGCCAGTGGCGACTTGGTCACGGGGTCACGCATGTGTTCGAGGTTGACCCGCACCGCCTCGGCGTTGAAGCGCTCGCCATCGCTGAAAGTGACGTCGTCACGCAGGTGGAAGGTGTAGGTCAGGCCGTCGGCGCTGATGTCCCAGCTTTTCGCCAGCCACGGCGTGAGGGTGCCGTCCTCGGCCTGGTACACCAGGCAGTCGAACAGGATGCGGCCCATCCACTGCATGTTGCCGTTGGACAGCGCGTGTATATCGAAGCTGCCAGCGTCGCTCGCCGCCGACACGCGCAGGGTGCCACCACGCTTGCCGGGCTGCTGCTCGACGAAGTCGCTGGCCGGGTAGCGCATCACGCCGTTCACTTCGCTGAGCGCTTCGCCCTTGAGCAGCGCCTGGCTCTGCGCGGATGTGGCGGGTGAGCCGACGGCAACGATCAGCGCACTGGCCACCAGGCATATATTGAATAATCGGGAATTCGGCTGCACAGCGGGCCCTTTATATAGACGGCTACATAAAGTGCTATTGCAGTTGTCGTGCCAGCGCTAACACTGCGCATTCATTGAGGTTAGTTAAAACCGCCTGACGCATTAACCATACAAACTGTTTCATCCCTGTTGCGCTGACAACATCCAACCCTTTGGGCTGCGCTGTCGCGTAGATAACTGAAATTGCAAGCAATCCGCATCCCCTGTGGGAGCGGCTTCAGCCGCGAAGAATCCAACGCGGTGCATGGCACCGGCTGCGCCGGTGTTCGCGGCTAAAGCCGCTCCCACAGGTTGCGCCATAGCATTCGGATATTTGGATATAACCTGCACTGTTCCGCAAACAACAGGGGCGCAACAAAATTTGCTGTTTTATTCAGTTCTTCACACTAAAACTTTGGCCACACCCCCAAACTTCCGGCCTTTCGCCAGCTGGCACAGAAACTGCTCTTACACATTCTGACAGGCCTGACTATTCCCATAGAACGCCGAGGACCTACGATGACTTGCAAGGAATTGAACGATGCGTGCGATTCAACCCCAACCACTGCGCCTGGCCATCCGCCACGCCGCCCTGGCCACCGCGGCCACGGCCCTGCTGGCCCCGGTCACGGTACTGGCCGCTGAGCAAACCCTGGGCACGGTGACCGTGCAGGCCGCCAAGCAATCCGAAGTACAACAGGCCGCCAGCGCCCTGGCCGAGGTGCCTGGCGGCACCAGCGTGGTCGACAGCGAAGAGGTCGCCAAAGGCCGCACTGCCACACTGCAGGACACCCTCGGCTACCAGCCCGGGGTATTCGTGCAGTCCACCGGCGGCAACGACGCGGCGAAGATCTCGATCCGCGGCTCCGGTGCCAATACCTCGCCCGGCTATTTCCGTGAGGGCATCAAGTTCCTGTTCGACGGCCTGCCGCTGACCGGCCCTGGCGGCACACCCTACGAATTCCTCAACGCCAGCGGCGTGAACTACACCGAAATCCTGCGCGGCGCCAACGCCTTTCAATATGGCGCGCTGACTCTCGGCGGCGCGGTCAACTTCGTCAACCACAGCGGCTACAGCGCCCCCGGCCTGCGCGTGCGCGCCGAAGCCGGCAGCTACCACTACCAGAAGCAGAGCATCAGCTACGGTGGCGTCGAGGGCGACCTGGACTACTACCTGCAGGCCGACAACTACCGCAACGAGGGTTATCGCGACTACAGCCTGTCGAAGAGCTCGGGCATCGTCGCCAATGCCGGCTACCGCTTCAGCCCCAAGCTGGAAACCCGCCTGCTGCTGCGCTACCGCGACGAAACCCACAACGACCCCAGCGCCACCACCCTCGACGCCGCGCTGCACCACCCGCGCCGCGCCAGCGCCACTGCCGAGAGCAGCGGTGCCGGTGCACGCCGCCCGGGCAGCATCTGGGTGGGCAGCAAGACCACTTATACCTTTGACGACGATGCACGGCTGACCTTCGGCCTGTCGTATCACGACTATCGCCACACCAACAGCCCGCGCAGCCCGAGCAATCCCAGTTACTGGGACTGGCACGACCTCGGCCTGCTGCTGGGCTACGACCGGGTCGACTACCTGTTCGGCCACGAAAGCCGCAGCAGCATCGCCTTCACCTCCACCCAGCACCTGCGTGGCGGGGTGAACTCGGCCAACGACGACAAGCTGTCGCTCAAGCAGGTCAACTACAAGGATTCGTTCGACCGGGTGATCGCACTGGGCAACGATATCAACCTGGTCGACAACCTCTGGCTTACCAGCGGCGTGTCGTTCATCAACGTGCGGCGCAAGATCAACATCGACCACGCGGTGAACCCCAACACCACCAACTTCCCGCAGCACGTGGACTACGACAACTGGAGCGTCGCCCCGCGCATCGGCCTGCGCTACGAGTTCAGCCCGAACCTGCAGGTATTCACCAACTTCAGCCGCAGCATCGATCCGCCTGCTTCCTGGGAATACTCGGGCTCCGGGCCGACCCTGCCTTACATCCGCCCGTTGGTGGAGCAGAAGGCCAACACCTTCGAGGTCGGTATCAAGGGCTCGCACGGCATCTTCGATGGCAGCCTGGCACTGTACCGCTCGTGGATCCACGACGAGCTGCTGAATGTGCAGATCATCCCCGCCACATCATCGTCGGCAGCGGTCACCGGTGCCTTCAACGCCTCACCGACCATCCACCAGGGGGTCGAGGCCGGCCTCAACACCCGTCTCTGGGAAAACCCGCAGGGCGACCTGGTACGCTGGCGCCAGGTGTACACCTATAACGACTTCTACTACCGGCATGACGACACCTTCGGCGACAACCAGTTGCCGGGCGTGCCCAAGCACATCTACCAGGGCGAGCTGCAGTATCAGGACCACAGCGGCTGGTACACCGGAATCAACGTGCAGTCGGCCTCGCGCACGGCAGTGGACTATGCCAATACCCTGTATGCGCCGTCGTACACCATCTGGGGGGCGAACCTGGGGTATGAGGCACCGAAGGGCAACTGGAAGGTGTCGCTGGACCTGAAGAACCTGGCGAACAAGGCGTACGTGACGGCGGTGACGCCGGTGTACAACGCGCGCGGGCAGGATACTGCGTCGTTCTGGCCGGGGGATGGGATTGGCGCGTACGTGGGGGTCGAGTTCAGGTACTGACCACGCAGCAACGTGTTTGATGGCGCGTCCATTACGCATTCGAAATCGAGCGCCGCCCCACGGCGCTCGGTTTCCAGGAGCGCCATTCGCACCGAAGGGCTTCACAGGGCAAGTGGAAGGTTTCAGCATTGACCTGAATCAATCAAACGCCATAGGCGGTGTTGTAAACAGCACACCAAACATATGGGAATGCAGTTTGATGAGCGAGTCCAACCCGGCAACCAGAATTATCTGCAACAATCTTGAACTGGCCGATCAATTGCGCCAGCTGTTGGCGCCTATAGCACCTGATTGCGAGGTACTGAGTACGCCTGGCAATTGCAGCGCCGTACCGCTTTGCCGCTGGCTCGGTGAAGCAAAGTTGGGCTCGGCTGGGCAGGTACAGGCCGCTTTGCTGGATGCCACCGAGGTTCTCGAACAAACCCGACACGCCTTCAAATCCCGCGAACTGGGGCTGCTGCGGCGACGCTTGGTTGCATTGCTGGATAAATTGTCGGAAGATCCTCAATGATGTGAATGTGCCATCACCAGGTTCCGCCCTGCGGGAACCGGCTTTGCCGAGCAGGATAATAGGCCTGAAAGACGAAGCGCCGTGGCAACAAGTTCTTGAACAGAACTTGTTGCCACGGCGCTTTTTTTTGGTTCAGCGGAAAGGAATCTTCAACAACACCGGGGGATGCGAATGAAGGTGACAAAAGACCTCGAGGAATTGCTCAAGCGTATCCGTCTCGATCACGCAGAGATTGCCGAACGCTTTCGCTTTCTCGACTGGAGCGCCGAAGACGCCAGGCGACTAGGTGCGGCAGCTCAGTACATGGCCCCGTCCCAGCAGGCTTTCGTCGACCATCTGTACCGTCACCTGGCGGAATTCTCCACGCCGTCTGCATTGCTTCGCACACCGGAGGTCACCGCCCGTTTGAAGCAGAGCCAGGCCGAGTACTACCAGTGCCTGTGGGGCGGCCCCTACGATGAAACCTACGTCAACGGCCGCCTGCGTATCGGCGTGATCCACCAGCAGATCGGCCTGGAACTGAAGTGGTACCTCGGCAGCTATCGGCTGTACCTCGACGACATGCTGGAAAGCGTGTTTGGCAACAGCCCGGATGCCACGCTCTATTCAAGCCTGTTGAAGGCGGTGTTCTTCGACATGACGCTGGCCATCGATACCTATAGTGCGGCCCAGCACAAGGCGCTGGAAGACAGCGAGGCTCGCTTCGCCCGCGCGCTACGCGGTGCCAACGACGGGCTGTGGGACTGGCACGTCGACCAGGATCGGCTTTACGTCTCGGAGCGCTGGGCCAGCATGCTCGGCCTCAGCCGCGATAGCATCGGCGAGAGCAGTTCCAGTTGGTTCGGCCGCGTGCACCCGGATGACCTGCCGGATTTTCGCCATGCCATCGATGCCCATCTACAAGGGCAGACATCGTCCGTTCACCATGAGTACCGTATCCGCAAGCACAACGGTGACTACATCTGGGTCCTCGTGCGGGGGGTCGCCGAAATGACCACCCCTGGCGAGCTACGCATGGCTGGCTCGCAGTCCGATATCAGTGCACGCAAGGATGCCGAGCAGCGCCTCCAACATACCGCCCAGCACGACCCGTTGACCGGCCTGGCCAACCGCATCCGGCTTGACGAGCAGATGCAGAAGACCTTCAGGAAGCAGCGCAAGGGCGGTGACTACGAGGCGTTGCTGTTCATCGACCTGGACCGCTTCAAGCTGATCAACGATAGCCTCGGCCACAACGTCGGTGATCGCGTGCTGGTGGAAGTGGCTGTGCGCTTGAAAGAATCCCTGCGCCCCACTGACCAACTGTTCCGCTTCGGCGGCGACGAATTCATCGTCCTGCTTCACGACCTCACCTGCGACCGCGACGCCGAGCAGATATCCCAGCGCATCCTCGACAACCTGCATCAACCGCTGCACATGGACGGTCGTACCCTGGTGGTCAGCGCCAGCATCGGCATCGCTCCATTGCACGACAATGGCAAAGCCCTGGATGTGCTGCAGGCTGCCGACCTTGCCCTCTACCGAGCCAAGTCTGCCGGCAAGGCGCGCTTCGCCCACTACGACGAAACATTGCAAGACACCGCACAGCAGCATCTGGAACTGGAGTCCGCGCTAGGCCAGGCACTGCAACAGAATGAATTCGAACTGTACTACCAACCGATCTATCGCCTGGACCAAGGGACACCGCTGGTGACCGGGGTCGAAGCGCTGCTGCGGTGGCGCCATGGCGAACGCTTGATCTCGCCACTGGAGTTCATCCCTGCGCTGGAGGAGTCGGGAGAGATCATCCGCGTCGGCGAATGGGTACTGCGCCAGGCTTGCCAGCAAACCCGAGCCTGGCAACTGGCCGGGCATGAGCGCCTGCGCTGTTCGGTGAACATTTCCAGCACCCAATTGCAACAAGCCGACTTCACCCTCCGGCTGATCGATATCCTGCAAGAAAGCGGCCTGCCTCCCGCCAGCCTGATCCTGGAGATCACCGAAAGCCAACTGATGCATGACGACATGGACACATTGGCCTGCCTGCATGAGTTGACCAGCCTTGGTGTTCTGCTGGCGCTGGACGACTTCGGCACGGGTTACTCCTCGCTTGGCTACCTCACACGCTTTCCGCTGCACATCCTCAAGCTCGACAAGAGCTTCATCACCGGCGTTCCTTACGACAACAAACAGAGCGCGATCAGCCAGGCGATCATCGTTCTCGGCCGTAGCCTTGGCCTGGAAGTAGTGGCCGAAGGCATCGAGAGTTCGGCACAGCTCGAATTCGTGGTGGGTGAAGGCTGCCATTACGCCCAAGGCTACTGGTTCAGTCGGCCACAACCTGCCGCCCAGATACAACATCTGCTCAGCACAGAAGACCGTTTCGAGGGGAGCGCAGTTACCCGGCGGGTACCCATCAGTTCAGGAGAAAAACAATGAAAACCAATCTTCCGGTCAGTGGTCGTGCCGTCGAATTCAGCGCAAACGCGAACATTCTTTCAACAACCAACCCAAAGGGCGCCATCACCTATGTCAATCCCGACTTCATCAACATCAGCGGGTTCAGTGAAGCCGAATTGCTCGGCGTCAATCACAACATCGTGCGCCACCCGGACATGCCCCCAGAAGCTTTTGCGCATATGTGGCAGACACTCAAGGATGGGCGCTCGTGGATGGGGCTGGTAAAGAATCGCTGCAAGAATGGTGACCACTACTGGGTCAGCGCCTACGTCACGCCGATGCAGCGCAATGGCGAAACAGTGGAATACCAATCGGTTCGCACGCTACCCGCCAAAGCGCTGGTGGAGGCTGCTGAACATCTCTATGCACAGTTGCGTAGTGGTAGAAAGACCAACTGCCTGCGTATGTCACGGCTGTCCGTCGGCATGCGCCTGGCACTTGTCAGCACTGGCGTGAACTTGCTGTGCTTTGCGGCCTTGGGCTTGCTGGGCGCGTTGTCCTGGAGCCATGCTGCCCTCTCCATGCTGCTATCGAGCTTGCTGCTCGGCGGCCTGTTGCGCTTCAGCCTGCGCCCCCTCGACGCCCTTGCCCGAAAAGCCAGGAATATCGCCGAAAACCCTCTGAGCCAGATACTCTACAGTGGCCGCCGCGACCAATTTGGCCAGATCGATTTCACCCTGCAAATGCTAGAAGCCGAGACCCGGGCAATAGTCGGACGCATTGCCGATTCGTCCCGCCAGTTGAGCAAGGAAGCCGAAGAGCTCGTGTCTGCTGTGGACAACAACAATTGCGCGACACTCCGCCAGCAGGGGGAAACTGCCCAGGTAGCCAGCGCCATAACCCAGATGGCCAGCAGTGTGCAGGAGGTGGCGCGCAACGCTCAGCTCACTGCCAGCGCCGCGAACCTGGCCAACCAGGAATCCGACCGCGGCCACCAACTGGTCGAGCAGACCCGCCAGCACATTGATAGCCTCGCCAGCGAGGTGCAACAGACCAGCATGGTGATTCATCAACTGGAACAGCATGGCAATGAAATTGACCGCGTACTCGAGGTGATTCAAAGCATCGCCGAACAGACCAACCTGCTTGCCCTCAATGCCGCCATCGAGGCTGCCCGCGCCGGCGAGGCCGGCCGCGGTTTTGCAGTGGTCGCCGACGAGGTGCGCGGGCTGGCTTCGCGAACCCAGCAATCTACCGCGCACATCCAGGGCACCATCGATACCTTGCGACGCTCCACCGGGGATGCCGTACTTGCGATGCAGCGCAGCCACAGCAAGGCCGGCGTCAGCGTCGAGCAGGCACTGCTGGCCGCCCGGGCGCTGGACGGGATCACCCAGCGCGTCGATGAGATAAGCGGCATGAGTGTGCAGATCGCTGCCGCTGTAGAGGAGCAGAGCGCGGTGGGTGACAGCATCCAGTGCAACCTGGCCGGTATCAGTCAAACCACCCAGAAAAGCGTGCTTGCCAGCAACCAGAGTCGCACCACTGCCGCCCACGTCGCCAAGCTGGCCGAACGCCTTCAACTGCTGTCGACGCAGCTTTGGCGGCGCCAGCGCAATGGGTGACGGGTTCGCACCGTACTCCCAAGCCAACCTCCCAAGCCAACCCTCACAAGCCGGCCTGCGTGGTCGGCCCCAACTTGGGCGACTTCTGCAACAACCCTCGTGGCAACTGGAAACCTTTGAAAGGCTCTTGCGTGATAGGGTTGAAGGCTTTCTGCGCGTTAAGCCTGTAGCGCATCACACCATCGCCGGCCCTGAAGCTCAGGTCCACGCTGGTCGCCGTGCGCCCATTGAGCGAGCCACGGCTGAGCAAGCGGAACATCGACCAGGGGCCACGGTACTCAAGGCTGCTGCTGTTCCCGTTCTGCCGGAGCAAGGTCAGGTTACTGCGCACCTGCTGCCCCAAGGTATTGGGCCAGACGATACCGGTGATCTGGCTCGGGCCATGGGTGTAGGGAATCAATTGACCGTCCAGGTCCAGCAAGCTTGTACGCTGGTTGGCACTCAGGCCCAACGGCTCGATGCTGAACTGCACACTGAGGTTGCCGCGCTGATCGAAGAAGGTCTCACGGATACGATCTGCCCGCTCCAGCTGTTCGAGCACATCACTGCGGATCAGCGACTGCCCCTGCTGGCCGGCCTGCAGGGCTTCGAGGTTATCCCTCAGGAAGACCTTCAGGTATTGATCATGGAACTGCTGCAGCCGCCCCTTCGGCCCGAAGAAGGCTTCAAAGTCGTCCAGCGAAGCGTCGGGAGCTTTCACGACGAAGGGGTAGCGCCCTGCCAGGCGCTGCTGGAAGAAGCTGTACACCTCGGCGTCCCAGCGTCGCTCCAATTCGCGCAGGGCTTCGACATTCAGCACTTGTGCTGTTTGATCGGCCATTTTTCTGACCTGGTGGTTGATCGGTTCCGGTAAGCCGGTGGCCACCCGCTGCAGGGTGCCGATGGGGTCTTGCCCTGTCATCGAGAATCGCTGATGCACGGCCTGCAGCGCGGCCTTGCCTCGGTCGGGGCTGTCCTGCACCGCCTTGGCGTAGTCGTGCACGGCCGCGATGGCAGCAAGAGTCTCGTCGTAGTAGCTGGGTTTCTCACCGGTTGCCTGCAGCATGGCACTCAGCCCGGCAAAGGCCCGCTGAATGGCCCAGGCCTGTTGTTGATCAGGCCTGCCACTTGTCGGCTGCAACGCTTCGACCTCCCCGGCTGCCTCAGCGACAACGGCTGATGAAAGCGAAGTGTTGTCCCTCACTGTGTCCAGCAACCGATGCAGGGGCGCTGCTGACCCGGTCAACTGCTGCAGGATTGCGACACCATGATCCAGGTCGCGGAAGTCGGCCACCGAGAAGGCGTTCAAGGCACGCCGCCAACTGTCAATGAAATCGGCGCTGTACAGGTTACGTAGCCGCTCGCCCAGCGCCTCCCGGTCGGCATCCGAGTAATCGAGCTGGTCGCGCTCGCCCAGTGCCCACTGGTCGATCATCGCCATCTCTGCAAACCGCTGGCTACGTGGCTCGAAGTACTCTTTGAAGCCCTTGGCGGTGAGCATTGGCGCTATCAGGACACCCTCCCCCTGCCTGAAGCCGGGTGAGGACTGATACACCAAATCGAATGCTGGCCCCACCTGATGACGCAGGTCCAGGCCGGCATTCAACTGCTCGCCAGCCTGCTGTTTCAGGCTCGCGTAGACCCGCTCTGGCAGTGGTACCTTGCGCAGCACCTGCTGCACCTGTGCCATACGCTGGCTGTACTGCGGAAGTTCGGTATCGGCATAGGCCAAGGCATACTTCAGGTGCCGCATGAGATCGCGTTGCAATTGCCCCTGCCCGGGGAACTTCTGTTGCCACTGGCGGGCCATCCAGTCCTCGACCCATTCGGGGCGGCGGCTCTGGCGGTCCTCCAGCATTCGATAAACCCGAAGCGCAGCCATCTGCTGTTCGCTGCCCGGCGGCGCGGCGTCCATGGCATCGATCACACCGCTGGCCAAGGCTGGCAGAAAGCGCCTGGAGAGCAGGCTCAGGTAGGCCTCGTCGACGCGTGGGCCAATGGCGCGCCCCTGATACAAACCAAGGTCGGAAACACCCGGCCACGCGGCACGATAGTTGCCAAACACCGACACGGCATCGCGTATCTGGTCCAGCGGTTCCAGCAGGTTGCGCCCGGAGGGGTCCAGACGCTGGTCCACCTCGTGATGACTGTACTCTCTGCTCTTGGCGAGCACATTGGCGGCCTTGGCGCCATTGATGTCAAAGTAGCGTTGCCAACTGGCGGTGGCGACACTGAAGGCCAGAACGCCTACTGCAGAACCCACCCAGAGCAACCGACGTTTGCTGCGCGCTACCTTGATGTTGTCCCCGGCAAGGCCGGCCTCCTGGTAGATGACTCGCCGGAAGGCGTGCTGAATGAAGTAGACCAGCGCCTGCCCCTGCGCCTTGCCTTCACGCAGCGGAAACTCGGTCTTGTACGGCTGTGCCGCCTCACGCACGAACGCATTGAGCATGTCGCCCTGCTGCAAGACCGAAGACCAGTACACGCCGCGTACCAAGGCAGGCGTGGTGAAGCGGTCACTTGCGAGGGTTTCTTTCAGGAAGGCCAACAGTATCGGACGCAGCCCGATCAACTGGGCATGCAACGAGAACAAGCGAACTCGCAATGGCGCACCGCCCAATACATCGAGCCGGTCCACTACCTGTTCAAACAATCGCCTGATCAACCGATCGTAATGATCGCCATATTCGTCCAGCCAGGCATCGAACGTGCCGACCGCATCCAGTTTGAAGGTGAAGCCCAGCATGTTTTCCCGCATGGCGGCGGGAAGCCCAGCGTAAAGCTGGTCGAAACCGTCCAGCAGATCGAATTTGGCCAGTACCACATACAGCGGCAAGCGCGAGCCCGACTGACTGCTCACTTCATACAGCCGCGTGCGTAGCACATGCGCCAAGGCGACACGTTGCTCAGGCGTGCCATGCAATAGCGCAGGCAGGTCAACGACCAACAGCAAGCCGTTGAGTGCTCTCTGGCTTCGGTTACGCACCAGCCAGCCCAGCATGTGTTCCCACAACCTGGCCGAGGTGGCGGGTGGTGCTTTCGACGTGTCCGACTCCTCGGCTGATGACCCTGCCAACGATTCCTGACGGACGAAAGCGCCCGGCGGGTCGATGATCACCGCATCGTTGCTGACCCACCAGCCTATCGGATAAGCCAGCACTTGCGCTTGCCTGCCTCGCGCTTGTGCCTTGTCGATACGTGTCAGGGAAAAACTCTGTTCGGTACGGTCGATGAAGCTGGTCTTGCCGGCCTGTTGGTCGCCCACCACCAGGTACCACGGCAGTCGGTACAAGGCACGCCTGCCACCCGCATTGTCCAGATAGCGTGCCAGCCCTTGGTCCAAGGCTTTCTCCTGTGCCTGGACGAAAGGCAACACGTTGTCCAGTTCAGCGTCCACCGCCTGCTTGCGTTCGGCCTGCAAACGGCGAAAACGCCTGCGCAGCACCAAAAGCCAGCAGAGTAGCGGCACCAATACAAGCGCCAGGCTGGCCAAGCCGCGATGCGCCACGCTAGCCAGCGGCTGCTGCTCGCGCCAGACCCATTGCGGGCCGAGCCACCAGATTGCAACCAGCATCAATGCGGCACCCAGCCCGAGCAGCAGCGGCATGGCCAGGCCGATGCGGGCCAGCAGGGGCAAGCCCCAACGTTTAAGATGCTTCCACAGTTGATTCATCCTGACTCCCGTTCCTTGTTCCAATCAGCCCGTGATGGACCGTGCACGCGTACTGCTGAAGGCGTTGAAACACCTCAGGCTCCCAGGCGCTGGCGGTGGTTTCCTGCATCGTTCGGGCAACGCCTGCGCACAAGTCCTGGGCTAACCAGGACACGCCCCGAGCAGCCAGCAGGTCAGCCGCGATCACCGTGGTATGGCAGCGCTCACGCAGGCTGCGGAAGCCTGCCTGCATGCCCTGCAGCCTGAGCAACACCGCTTCCACGCCGCTGGTTTCCAGTTGGCAGGCCAGCTCCTCTCGCAACGTGGCGAACTCCTGAGAGGCTGCGTCCGAATCGGATTGCCCTTGTGCGCCCCTGAGCCACGCCAGACATTGGTCATCGACAAATACCTTGCCGTCGCTGAAGCACAACTGCTGCAGCGCGGGCATGCGCTGCACGAACCGCGCGGTCGCAGCGCGAATGGCCTCAGCCACCTCGCCCATCGCCAGCCGCGTGGCAGCGCTCGCTGCCAGAAAGCTGCCGCGAATCCAGTAGGGGCAAGCCGTCACGCTCTTTTCGATCCGCTGCAGCAGGGCCGCGTCGATTGCAGTAGCGGCAATGGCATCTTCATAGTCCCCGGCAATGTCCTGCGGCACCGCCATCAGTTCCGTGCGGTTGCCCTGCCTGGTTTGAGGCGGCGTCTGGATGTGCGCCCACAAGCCGAACCGACGCAATTGGTAGCCAGCAGGATCGTAAGGGTCCTGTTGGTTGATCAGCTCGGCCATGGTCAGCATGGCCCTTCGTGATTCCCGCTCGTTGCCCAACGACACACGGGGCATTGGTGTGGCGATGACCTCGGCCAGTGGCGCAGCCTTGATGCCTTTTGCAGGGGGCTTGTCCGTGGTGGGCTCGGCAAGGCCGTTTGAAAGTTCCGTGTGCTTGCGTAGCAGGCGCTCCAGTTCGCCAAGGGCCGCTTCATCGAGCTGCGCTGCTTCCCGCTGCTGTTGCAGGCGTTGCAACGCGCCCTGAGCCGCCGCGGCGTACGCGGGGCTGAACGTGAAACGGTCCAGGCGCGGCAACGCCACGAGCAAACGGTTGATCATCAGGCCAACCAGCTTGCGCTTGCCGAGGAACCCTTTGGGGCCCGGTTTCGGGTATGCGCTTTCCCAATAGGCTTCGACCATGCCGGCCAGCAGTGCGAGGGTAAAACCCCAGCGCTCCCAGCATTGGCTGCGCAGCCAAGCGACACCCAGGTGGGCGGCGATGCGCAGGTGCTTGCACTCTTGGCCCAGGTACTGGCGGGACGCTTCTTCGATATACGCCCAGTCGATGGAAGGCTCCTGCAACCCACCCAGCTTGACCATTTCCTGGTCGATGGCCTGGTAGGTTTCGTTCTCCGCATCGAACAGGCCGGCAGGGTTCTGCGCGTCGATGGGCGCAAGCAACCGGGCAATTTCCTGTGCGGTGACCTCTGCTACCAGCGACATGCCTTGCGCGCCTCATCGATGAGTGGGTCCAGCCCCTGAGCGTCGAAAACCAGCCCATCAACGGCTGGGTTGTCGCTCTCGACCTGAATGCGATGGGCCCCGATCAGTGGCTTGATCTGCTCGATGCCCGGCAAGCCCCTGCCAGCGTCAAGCACCTGGCCGTTCTCCGTCACCTGCCAGGGGGTAGCGAGAGTGGAGCCACGCTCCCCCTGCAATCGCACCATCACCCGGCCGGCATCGATGGGTTGTGCGGTAACCAGTTGCAACCTGGAAATGTTCTGCACACAACTGATCACCAGGTAGGGGTACGGTGCGACCGAAGCGATTGCGGGCGCCGAGATCATCAGCCCGTCATCCCCTTTTTCGAGGCGAAACGTCAGCTCTTCCGGCGACCGCCCCGCCTCATGGGTCATCACACGGCGCAGCGTGGGCGAATCCTGCTCCGGCGCGGACCATTGCAGTTTCGTCACATGCGCCGGGGTGCCAGCGGCCTGGTCGAAACAAGCCAGACGTTCGACGTTGGAAACGATCTGCGGGCAGTCCCTGGCCTGGCTTGCCAAACTTGGCGCCAGGGAGAGCAACATCGAAAGCCCAACGCCATATGCATAGCGGACAATCATTGGTTTCACTCACTCATCAAATACGGCAACAGCGCTACCCGACTGGCCAGTCACGCTTCAACAGTAGTCATCAAATACAATTACTGGATAGTGGAGCATCGAAACGAAACAAAGGCTAGTACAGACAAAACAATATTCACAACCAAATATTTCCTTACACTTTCACGCTCGACGCACAATATTTTTTCGGTGCATGGTTTTTTACACGCACATAGCGAGAAGCCAATTACGTTTAATTTAAACATAACTTTGTAGGACGCTTCCTACATATATTAAAACTTCACGAAGGCTGAAACTCATGAGTAAACGCTCAGGCTCCGTTGCACCCAAAGAACGCATAAACATCAAGTACGTACCGGCCACCGACGGCGAACAAGCCGAGGTAGAGCTGCCGCACAAGATGTTGGTCCTAGGCGATTTCGGCCTGGATGATGCCCGCGCGCTGGAAGACCGTTCGATCATGCGAATCGACAAACACAGTTTCAACAATGTGTTGAACGACGCCGATGTCAGCCTCGCCATGTCCGTGCCATCCATGCTCAGCACTGCCCCCGACGCAGAGCTGGCGGTCAACCTGCAGTTCAAGTCCATCAACGATTTCGGGCCAGACAGCATCGCCCGCCAGGTACCGGAGCTGAACAAGCTGCTGGAGCTTCGCGAGGCATTGGTCGCACTGAAAGGCCCACTGGGCAACGTGCCCACGTTCCGCAAGCAACTGCAGCACCTGCTGAACAACGAACAGGCACGCAAACAACTGGCAGAAGAACTTGACCTGGTGCTCGAGGCGCCAAAAGAAGACTGAGACAACGGAGCGTCCCCATGCCAAAGCAAAACAGCACGACCGTCGCGGTTGAAACAACAACCGAAACACTGAGCAACGCCACCCTGCTCGACCAGATCATGGCAGAAACCAAGTTGGTACCTACTCAAGAGGGCTATCAAGTCGCTCGCCAGGGTGTATCTGCTTTTATCGCCGAAATCCTTAAAAGCCATGACCCTGATCAACTCATCAACAAACATCGCGTCGACCAGATGATCGCTGAACTGGATCGGGTGCTCAGCAGGCAGATGGATGCAATCCTGCATCAGCCCGAGTTCCAGCAACTTGAATCCGCGTGGCGCAGCCTCAAACTTTTGGTCGACCGAACCGACTTCCGCGAGAACATCAAGCTTGAAGTCTTGCATGTCAGCAAAGATGACTTGCTCGATGACTTCGAGAATGCCGCCGATATCACTTGCAGCGGCATCTACAAGCATGTTTACACCGCAGGTTATGGCCAATTTGGTGGTGAACCCGTTGCTGCGATGGTTGGCAACTACAGCTTCGGCCCCTCTTCTCCCGATATAAAACTGCTGAGTTACATGGCCTCGGTCGGTGCCATGGCACACGCACCTTTTCTCGCGGCGCCCTCTCCTGAGTTCTTCAACCTGAGCAGCTTTGAAGAGCTGCCCAATCTGAAGGAGATCAAGGACATTTTCGCCGGCCCCCGGCATGCCAAGTGGCGTGCGTTCCGTGAAAGCGAGGATGCCCGTCATACCGGGCTGACCGGGCCGCGATTCATGCTCCGCTCTGCCTATCACCCGCAAGAAAACCCGGTCCAGAGCTTCACCTACGACGAGGACATCGCCGGGCGGCACGACAACTATCTGTGGGGCAACTCCGCCTTCCTGCTGGCCAGCTGCATCAATGACAGCTTTGCCCGCTACCGCTGGTGCCCGAACATCATAGGCCCGCAGTCGGGTGGTGCCGTCGAGGACCTGCCGGTGCACCTGTACGAGTCACTGGGTCAGCTGCAGGCCAAGATTCCGACCGAAGTCCTGATCTCCGACCGCAAGGAGTTCGAGCTGGCCGAAGAGGGCTTCATCGCCCTGACCATGCGCAAGGACAGCGACAACGCCGCGTTCTTCTCGGCCAACTCGGTACAGAAGCCGAAGAACTTTCCCAAGACCCCGGAAGGCCTGCAAGCGCAAACCAACTACAAGCTCGGCACCCAGCTGCCCTACCTGTTCATCGTCAACCGGCTGGCCCACTACATCAAGGTGCTGCAGCGCGAGCAGATCGGTAGCTGGAAAGAGCGCAAGGACCTTGAGTCCGAACTGAACAAATGGATCCGGCAGTACGTCGCCGACCAGGAGAACCCGTCAGCCGATGTGCGCAGCCGTCGCCCATTGCGTGCGGCAAGGGTCGAGGTGTCGGACGTTGCCGGTGACCCGGGCTGGTATCAGGTCTCGCTCGCCGTGCGCCCGCACTTCAAGTACATGGGGGCGAATTTCGAGATCTCCCTGGTCGGTCGGCTTGATACCCAATGAGTGGATTTTTCGACCGTTTGGTGACGGATCAACTCGCAAGCCGGGTGCCCTCCAGGCAAGAGAACGCTACCCAGAAGTTCGCCGCCATCAAGCGCCACCTGGAAACGCTGCTCAATGCTCGCCAGGGTTGCTCGCAAAGCAGCCCTGAGCTGGGCCTGAGTGACTTCAACGGGCACGACGCAAGCAGTGGCGACCTGCTGAAACAGGTGAGCGCGGACATCCGCCGCACCATTCAGCGCTTTGAGCCGCGTGTGCACGTGCGCGCGCTCAAGGCCGTCCCCGATTGCCATGCCCCGCTGGAACTGCATTTCAGGCTGGACTGCCACGTGCAGGTCAACAACCACACGGAGCAGCTGCAACTGGAGCTGCTGGTCAATGGCCATAACCGCCACACCCGAGTGAGGTGACCTATGTCACTCAAGGACCGATTCAGCGAAGAGTTGCGTTACCTCCATGAACTGGGGAACGACTTCGCCCAGGACAACCCACAACTTGCCCGCCTGCTCGGCAAGGGTGGCAGCGACCCGGATGTCGAACGCCTGATGGAAGCCTTTGCATTCCTCACGGCCAAACTGCGGCTCAAGCTGGAGGACGACCTGCCCGAGCTGACGCACCCCATGCTGCAGTTGCTGTGGCCCAACTACCTGCGGCCCCTGCCGAGCGCCACGATCATCCAGTTCACGCCGCGCAAGCAAGCGCTCAGCCAGTCGCAACCCATCGCCAAAGGCTCGCGGTTGTTCTCCAGCCCCGTGGATGGGGTGCCCTGCGAGTTCCGCACCTGCACGGCGGTGGACATTCACCCGTTCGAGATCGAGTCGGTGAATGCAACCCAGACACTCGACAGTTCGGTGGTTCGCATCGGCCTGCAAACCTTGGTCGAGCGGCCGCTGAACACCCTGGGCTGCGCCAGCCTCGACTTTCACCTGAGCGGTGACACCCAAACTGCCCGCACGCTGTACCTGTGGATCGCTCAATACCTCAAGCATGTCTGCGTGACAGTCAATGGTGGGGTACGCCGGCTGCCGGCCAGCAGCATCGTGTTCCCAGGCTTCAGCCCGGACGAAGCGCTGCTGCCTTACCCACAGAACGTCTTTGACGGTTACCGGATCCTGCAGGAGTACTTCGTATTTCCCGAGCGTTTCCACTTCGTCAGCATCACCGGCCTGGAGAAAATCTGGCCTGATCAAGCGACTCAGCGGGTCGGCCTCGAATTTCACTTCACCCGACAGTTACCGGATTCGCTGCGTGTCGGCAAAGCAGACTTCAGCCTGTTCTGCACCCCGGCAGTGAACCTGCTCAGCCACAGCGCCGAGCCCATCGACCTGTCCAACCGGCCCGCCCAGGTCGAGCTTGTGCCCAGAGGCAAGGAGCGGCACGCCTATGAAATCTTCAGTGTCGATCGGGTCATCAGCACCCGCACCACGACTGACGGAAGTACCGGTGAGCACCTGAGAACCTTCCGCCCCTTCGAGTCGTTCGCCCATGAGATCGAGCATGTGCAAGGGCGCACGGCGCTGTACTACCGCTACACACTCGAGGACTCCCTGCGCGGTGATGGCGTCACCCACCGCATCGCTTTCGTGCGCGCCGATGCCAACGCCTACATCGGCGAGCTGGAAACAGCGTCCATCGACCTGACCTGCACCAACCGCGACCTGCCGCTGGCGTTGGGTATCGATGACATCAACGTGCTCACCGAGATCACGCCGCCCCTGACCACCTATACCAACATCCGTGCCCCCACCCGCCCCTACCGGCCGGTGCTGGATGGCCAGTTGCAGTGGGCCCTGATCTCCAACATGTCGCTCAACTACCTGTCGCTGCTCTCGGCCGAGCCACTGAAAGCGGTCATCCGCGCTTACGACTTCGCGGCCTTGCACGACATCCAGCAGACACGCACCACCCGCAAACGCCTCGATGGCATCCGTGATGTGCAAACAGAGCCGCTGGACTGGCTGATCAAGGGCCAGCCCATTCGTGGCTTGCGCACGCGGCTGAAGCTGGATCAAAGCGCATTCCTCTGCGAAGGCGACCTGTACCTGTTCGGTTGCGTGCTCGCGCACTTCTTCGCCCTGTACGCCAGCATCAATTCCTTCCACCAACTGGAAGTGATCAACACCACCAACAACGAGCACTACACATGGCCAATCCAGACCGGCAAACAACCGCTGATCTAGCCGACAAGCTGTTCGCCGAGGCGCACCAGTACAACTTCTTCCAGTTGCTGGAGCGCCTGCACGGCTTGCACGGGGATGACCTGGAACCACGCTGGCCAGATCAGGCCACCCGGCTGAGGGTGCGGCTTGCCAGTGACCCGCGGCTGAGCTTCCCGGTTTCCGACATATACAAGGTCGAACGCATGCCCGGGGAAGCTGACCGCTATCGCGTGTGCACCACCTTCATGGGCTTGCATGGCACCGACTCGCCGTTGCCCACCTATTACCTGGAGCAGGTGGCATACGAGCATGCACAGGGCATCGGTGTGCGGCCGGCGTTCTTCGATTTCTTCAACCACTACCTGCTCAGCCTGCTGCATCGCATCTGGCGTAAATATCGCTACTACATCCGCTTTCAGCCGGGAGCTACCGATGGGTTCTCCCAGTACATCTTTGCCCTGCTCGGGTTGAATGACAGACAGTTGCGCGGGGACACGGCACTGCCGTGGAGCCGGCTGCTCAGTTTCGCCGGCGTCATTGCCAGCCGCAGCCGTGCGCCGGGCACGGTCGCCGGCATCATCGCCCACTGCTTCGACTTGAAGCAGGTACAGATCCGCGAGTTCGAAACCCGCTCGGTCCCCACTGCCGCCAGGCAACTGGTCAGCCTTGGCCGCAGCAACGGCGAACTGGGCAGCACTTTCATGGTGGGCAGCCGCACGCGAACACGCAGCAGCAAGTTCACCATCGTGATCAGCGAACTCGACCCAGCGCAATTGCGTGACCTGCTGCCCAGCGGCATCAACTTCGGCCGGTTACGGGCATTGATCGACTTCCTGCTGCGTGATGGCCTGGCCTACGACCTGGAGCTGCGCCTGAAGCAGAACGCACTGCCGCCCTTCTGCCTGCACCGTAGCCTGGGTGCCTACCTGGGCTGGACCAGCTTCGTCGATGACCGTCACGGCCAGAGCAGCCCTGTGGTGCGGTTCCGGGGGCGCTCATGAGCATTTTGACCTTGAGCATCACCAACCTGGATCAGTTGCAACACAACGTCACTGCCCGACATCAGTTCGATCGCACAGGCGGCACCATCGGCAGCGCGACGGCCACCTGGCAGATCAACGACCGTGACCAGACCGTTGCACCGATCCATTGCGAGATCCGCTGGATCGAGGGCAGCTTCTGCGTCATCGATCGCTGTCAGCGCACCTACCTGAACGACAGCCTCCACAGCCTGGGGTCGCTTACCGCCAGGCGGCTGCTCGAGGGTGACCAGTTGCGCATTGGCGCCTATCGGCTGCAGGCCCAGCTTGCGCAGGCCGACGCACGCTCACTGGAGGACCTGTTCAGCCCTGAACAGAGAACCCTTGATCACTGGTTGCTGGATGTTCCACCCGAGGCTTGTCATGCCGCTGCAACCGCCCCCCAGACTGTCGCGGACATCTGCTCGGCATTCGAACCGGGCATGGGCAACGACCCCTTGGCGGCACTGGACACAGAGGCAGCGCCAGCGCAGCAGAGCCCACTGGAACACCTGATTGCAGGAGAACGACCATGATGCGTCCGACATGCGTGGCCGCCCTGCTGACGGCGCTGATCGGGCTCTCGGGTTGCACGTCCCTGAGCAAGATTGGCCAGGTGGTGATGGACCCGTCATTGCCCGTCGGACCGCCCGGGGAACACCCCACCCAGGTCGCGTTCAGCATCAACGCCAGCCCAACGCTCAATGGCAACCCGAACAGCCTTGAGGTGGCGCCCGAGCCCGGGCCGGTTGTGGAGCCCAGCCCTTACGCGGTCAGCCTGAGTGCAGGCGACCCCTACGTGCTGACCGAGAAAGTCGGGGCCTTGTTCGAGTACCTGCAGGAACAATTCCCGGCCATGTCGCCCGTCGATTCGCCAGTTGACGATGGCGAGGATCCGGCGCGCTCCCCCATGGAAGAAAGTACCCCGGGCAGCTACGACGACCCGACCGTGGTGCTGACCTTGCCGCGCACCACCACCGTGGCCGCCGAGCCCGTCGCTACGCCCATGGCCGTCAAGATCCTGCAACTGCGCGACGACTCTCTCTTGCGCAACAGCGTTTACGAACTGCTGGACAAGGACCCTGCCGAGGCGCTGCGCAGCACCTACATACGCGATGACGATTACCTGCTGCGCCCTGGCCAGTTCAAGTTCATCCCCTTTGCGCCCATCGAGGCTGAAACGCGCTTCGTCGCGGTGATCGCCGACTACCGGAACCAGGAAAACGCCACCTGGAGCCAGGTGCTGCGCATTCCGCCCCGCGGGCACCAGATCATCCTGTCGGTGTTGCTCAACGACACGCAGCTCCTGCTCAAGGAGGAAGACTGATGGCGCCTGTAACCCTGCCCTTCTCGCTTACTCACGCTGACATGGAGCGCTCATGAGTTCACGTAACCCTGTCCTGTGGCCGGAAGGCCTGTTCGTCAAACCGCAGCATTTCCAACAGGCCGCCCGTGCCGCCGAAGCGGCCCTGCATCAACGTCTTGGCAGCCTGAACGCAGCCTTCTATGGCTTCAGCGAATTGCAGCTGAACGACGAGTATCTGAGCCTGGGCAAGGTCGCCATCACCCGTGCACGGGGTATCATGCCGGACGGCACGGTGTTCGATATCCCTGCAGACCTGCCACCACCGCCACCGCTGGAAATCGAAGACGACGGCGCGAAAGACAGCGAGATCTACCTGTGCCTGCCGCTGCGCACCGAAGGTGGCCGTGAAGTAAGCTGGCCCGATAACCCCGCCAACTTCCGTTACAGCGCCCAGGCCCTGGAAATCAAGGACACGCACAGCGCCGACGGTGACCTGGTGCAGGTTGACCTGGCGGTGCCCAACCTGCAGCTCAAACGCAAGGCCGACGACAGCAGCGCCTACACCCGCCTGGCCGTGACGCGCATTCTGGAACGGCGCCCCGATGGCAGCCTGCAACTGGATGAAGGCTTCTATCCCACCAGCGTTTCAGTGCGCGCCGTACCCGCGCTGCAACGGTATCTGGAAGAAATCACCAACTCCCTGCGCGAGCGTGCGCGCAATCTTGCCGCCCGCATTGGCGCCTCAGGGCAGTCCGGCATCGCCGACATTCGCGACTTCAACCTGCTGCAGGCCATGAACCGCTGGTGGCCATGCTTCCAGCATCTGGCCAGGCAAGGGCAGACCCACCCCGAACAGTTGTACCTGTGCATGAGCCAGGCCTGTGGCGAGTTCGTGACGTTTACCGACGAGAGCCGGCTGCCGCAGGAATACCCCGCCTATCACCATACCGCGCTGCGCACCTCCTTCAAGCCGCTGGAGGACACGCTACGCCGGGCACTGAGCACGGTGCTGCAACCCCGCGCCGTTTCGCTGCCGCTGGAGACGCTGGAGTACGGCTTGCTGACAACCACGCTTGAGGATCGCCGCCTGATCGACGAGGCCGACTTCATTCTGGCAGTGCGAGCCCACATGCCGCCTCAGACATTGCGTCGGATGTTCGTGCAGAAGGCAAAGGTCGTCTCGCTGGAGTCGTTGAACGAGGTAGTGCCGCTGCAGCTTCCGGGGATTCCACTGGTGCCGCTGCCCGTGGCACCTCGGGATCTGCCCTTCCATGCAGGCTTCACCTACTTCGAGCTGGACCGTCGTTCCCCGGCCTGGGCGGGCATGGAGGCATCCAGTGGCTTCGGTATCCACGTCGCGGGGGAGTTCCCGGGGCTGGAACTGCAGTTCTGGGCGATCAGGAGTGAATGAAATGAAAGAAGAAAACAGCCCCCCAACTGATGCCGAACAGGTCGAAAGCGAGCAACTGCACGCAATGCTCGAGGCGTCGTTGTCCAACGACTCATCCGCACCAACAGCGGCTGATGGCGCTGAGCGAAAGCCGAAGGCAGAGCCGGTGTATGAAGGCTACCCGGCAGACCCAGATTTCCAGCTACGTGGCGGCTACGACAACCTGATGCTGGATGCAGCCGCGCCGCTGTTCGGCCTGGTGATACGCCTGCGCACACTGGATACGCTGCCCAACATCAAGGAGGTGCACCAGCAGGTGCGCAACCAGATAGAAAACGTGCGGGAAGAGATGCGCCAGCACGGCTACGAGCCCGCTCAGTTGCTGGCGTACTCATACGGTCTTTGCCTTTTCATCGATGAAGCTGTCATGGACAGGCCTTGGGGTAAAACCAGCTGCTGGAGCCAGGAACCCCTGCTCAGCATCTTCCACGACGAAACCTGGGGTGGAGAGAAAGTCTTCACCGTACTGTCGCGCCTCATGCAGGAGCCCAAACGTTACCAGGACGTGCTGGAGTTCATGTACTTCGCGCTTTGCCTCGGTTTGAAAGGCAAGTACGCCATCGCGCCGAAGGGCGAAGAATCCCTCAACGCACTGATACATCAACTGCACGGGATCATTCGCGAGCTGCGCGGCCCTACGCCGGAGACCGTCTGCGATCCGTACACCAACGTCGCCCCAAGCAACTTCCGCATGAACCGGCAATGGCCGTGGTGGAGTCCGTTGGTCATTTCCGCCCTCGCCATGGCGGTGGCCTACGGCATCTACAGCTACCGCCTGCACCTCATTACCACCGAGGTGCTGGAGTCGCTGAACGGCATCTTGCAGCAGTAGCGAGCCCACAAACGGCTCAACTGATTTCAAGGAATTAGCGAAGCGTTTGCTTCGTTGACAAGCCCATCGTTCCCGATGGCCACGCCACCCTGGGTGCGCGTGTTTATATCCACATGGACGCAGGAGAAACTGCCATGCCAACACCCGCTTACATCAAGATCATTGGTCAAACTCAAGGCAACATCACTGCTGGCGCATTCACCGCTGAATCCGTCGGCAATGTTTACCAGGAAGGCCATGAAGATGAAATCCTGGTTCAGGAAATCCAGCATGAGGTGACCACGCCTACTGATCCGCAGAACGGCCAACCCACCGGTCAGCGCGTGCACAAGCCGCTCAAGTTCACCAGTTCGCTGAACAAGGCCACGCCTCTGATGTATCAAGCGCTGGCCACTGGCGAAATGCTGCCGACCGTTGAAGTCAACTGGTACCGCACTTCAATGGAAGGCAAACAGGAGCACTTCTTCACGACCAAACTCGAAGACGCCACCATCGTCAGCATCAACACCGTGTTACCCCACGCTCAAGACAAGGAGAACGAAAACTACACGCAGCTGATCGAGGTTGCGCTGACCTATCGAAAGATCACTTGGGCGCACGATGTGGCCAATACCGAAGGGTCTGACGACTGGCGCGCACCCGCCGCCTGATATTTACGAATGCTCCGGGTGGGTATACCTGCCCGGACTTTGTATTACTTCAGACGGCGGACAAGGATTGCTTATGCCTAGCCAATCTGATTTGCGTTTCAGCTTCCAGCCCTTAGTTGGAAAAGCTGAATTCGAAGTGGTGTCGTTCGAACTCCGAGAGGGGATCAGCATGCCCTTCGAGCTGGAGCTGAAACTCATCAGCTTCGAAAACGATATCGACTTCGGCCACCTGCTCGACAAGCCCGTACTTTTTACCATCTGGGACGGCGAACGCCCGGTGCGCTACGTGCACGGCCTGGTCAGCCGATTCAGCCAGGCTGAAAGTGGCTTCTACCGCACCTACTATCACGCGCTGGTCGAGCCCCAGCTGGCCCGGGCCGACCTGCGCTCGAACTGGCGCATCTTCCAGCAAAAGACCGTTCCGCAAATTCTTGAGCTGATGCTCCAGCGCCAGGGCATCAACCAGTACGAACTGCGCGCCAGCATGGACCATCAGGTCCGCGAGTTCTGCGTTCAGGCCGGTGAGACGGACCTGGCGTTCATCGCCCGCCTGGCTGCTGAAGAAGGCTTCGTCTACCGCTTTGCGCACAGTGAAAAGCTGCACAAGCTGATCATTACCGATCGGCTGCAGTCATTCGGGCTGATCAGCCATGGGACCATCAAGGCCGAGGATGACGACGAGGGCTTCTTTGATGTCGACGAGCCTGTAGACCCTGACAGCGTGCTGTACCAAGCCACCGGCGGTGGCGACCAAGCCATGCCGTGCCTTCGCCGCTTGCGCTACAGCGAGCAGGTGCGCACCGCTCGCCAGGTTCAGCGCGACTACACCTTTACCAACCCGGCCTACCGCCAGGAACACAGAGCTGCCGGGCCCTTCCTGGAGCATCAGTCCAAAGAGTACGAATTCTTCGATTACCCAGGCCGTTACAAACGCGATGCGGTCGGCAAGCCGTTCACTGAAAACCGCATCACTGCGTTGCGCCACGATGTGCGTATTGCCGAGGTTGAGGGTGACGATGTTCGTCTGCAACCGGGCCTGAGCTTCAACCTGACAGGTCACCCACGTGACGACCTCAACGCGCATTGGCGGGTGAACACGGTTACCCACAGAGGCAAACAATTCACCAGCCTGCAGGAAGAAGCCGCTGGCGCAGATGTAAGCACGCACTACGAGCAGACCGCCGTGCTGGTCCCCGGCCGGACCGAATGGCGCCCTGCCCCACTGTCAAAACCACGCGTTGATGGCCCGCACATGGCTACCGTGGTCGGCCCGAAGGGAGAAGAGATCTATTGCGATGAGTGGGGCCGGGTGAAGGTCAGCTTTCCCTGGGACCGTGAAAGCCAGAACAACGAGTTCAGCTCCTGCTGGGTGCGTGTGTCGCAAGGCTGGGCCGGTGGCAGCTGGGGCGCGATGGCGATCCCGCGCATCGGCCAGGACGTGATCATCCAGTACGTCAACGGTGACCCCGACCAGCCGATGATTACCGGGCGTACCTATTGCGGCGATCAACTCCCGCCCTACGACCTGCCCGACCACAAGACCCGCATGACCATCAAAAGCCAGACCCACAAAGGGGATGGTTTCAATGAGCTGCGCTTTGAGGACGAACTGGGCAAGGAAGAGGTATTCATCCACGCCCAGAAGGACCAGAACACCCAGGTCAACAACAACCAGTCTCTCACCGTCGGTGTTGATCGGACCCAGAGCATTGGCCAGGACGAGTCCGTTGCCATCGGCCGCAATCACCTGCGCGTGGTGAAAGCCAACGACACCCTGAAAGTCGGCGGCGGCAAAAACGACCTCATCGCCGGCGACTACGAGATCGAAGCAGGCAACACCCTGCGCCTCAAGTGCGGCAAGACACTGATCGAGATGCAGGCCAACGGCACGCTCAATATCACCTGCGAGACCTTCAACCTCACCGGGCAACAGACCGGACAGATCAACACGCCCGCAGCGAAGCTCGACCTCAACCCTGAGGGCGGAGCGGCGGGTGCCGCAGCGGATGGACGCGATAGCAGTGCACTGAAAGCCGATGTGGATGGGCATTTCAAGTAGCTGCTTGCACTTGCCCGTACGTAAAAAACTCCTGAAAGGACTCCCGCAATGACGGAATACCTGACTCACGACCTGATCCTCAATCTAGGCGAGGAAGCACCTGAAGACCTCACGCTCAACATGCTGCGCTTTCGTGCCCGAGACACCACGTTGGTGATGGCGCGCAGCCCCGTCGCCAATGACAAGACCCTGGACCAAGCCATCGATGACCAACTGCGGATGCTGCGGAAAAAGTCCGGGGCAATGACCATCACACCCACGAAGATCGCGCGTTTGGGGGGCGGTGAAAACTCCGTCGAAGCCCGCGAAATGGCCATTGAATTCAAGGTGGGGGACAAGCCCAACTTCCAGCTCCAGGCCGCCTGCATGATTCCAGGTCAGCACCGGCTGCTGGTGATCAACTACAGCAAGCCAAGCCCTTTGAGCAGCGACGACATCGAGCACTGGCGCGCAATCAAACAAGAGCTCCGATTCACCTGACTCCTTCACCACCCAGGTCAACCTCATTCAGAACTTTTGGAGCTTGCAAGCCATGGCGCAGATCGTTCACGCCGCCCGCATGGGCGATGAAATACTGCATCCGTCCCTGATCGCCGAAATGGTCAGTGCAGTTGCAGAGGCCGTCATTTATGCCGCAGCCACCGCCGCCGTGGCTGCCGCTATCAGCCTGGCCGTTGTCGGTACTGTCGCGACGGGGGGCGCAGCTGGCATCGCCATCGCCGCCGTTGCGGGGGTGGCGGTCGGTGCGATGAGCACCCTTTCGGTCGGTGAAGACCAGACTGTCGGCGATGCCATCTCCCGCTTTTGCGACAGCCTTGGCAACAGCGTGGATGCACCCGATCCCTACGGAAAGATCGAAAGCGGGTCACACAACGTGTTCGTCAACAGCAAGCCCGCCGCTCGCGCAGCCGGTATCACAGGGCCGCCAGGAGGGGGAGCGGCCGACGCAGAGCAAGCAGAGCCTTCGATTCTGGAGAACGTGGGTTCCATGGCCATGGCGGCGGTGCCCTACCTGTTCCCGGTGGTGGGGCTGGGCATGGCGATACGCGACATCTTCAACCCGCCCGTCACTACACCAAAGGACCCTGGCGCGGAATCCAAAGAGCAGGACAAGATTTCATGCGGCCGCCACCCGCCTCTGCCCGAAAACCATATTGCGCAAGGGTCAGACAAAGTCTTCATCAACGGCCAGCCTGCAGCGCGATCGGGTGACAAGACCACCTGCGACGCCACGATCGATGTGAATGAGAAGGTATCGCCGAATGTACGCATTGGCGGCGGGACGGCGACGGTTCGGGATATTCGCAATGGCAAGAGCAAGGTTGCGATGTTTACCGGGATCATTGCGGGGATACTCATTTCACGACGTTTTGGGCGCATCAAAGATTGTAAATTGGGCAACCCCGTTGCGGTCGCCACGGGTAGCAAGTTCCAGGACGGTCCAGAGGATGTTGATTTCAACTTACCTGGCTTGCTGGGAATCCAATGGGCTCGTAGTTACGACAGTAGAGACTTACGCACCGGCGGCCTGTTCGGAAAGGGCTGGAGTGTTCCTTATGAAGTTGAACTGGTCCGCGTCCCGCATCCTGAAGGCGGCGAGTTGTGGATTTACGTCGATGAAGAAGGCAATCGCCTGGAACTCGGGCGCCTGCGCGCCGGCGATGCCTTTGTCAGTGTTGTGGACGGCTTGGCTTTCTTCCAGTTGGAGGATGGCCAAACAGTTGTCGAGGACATTCATGAGGGGCGCTACAAGGTTTTTGATGTCGACCCGCACGAGCCCAGTCGTTCAAGACTCATCAGGCTGAGCGACCGCAATCTCAATTACGTAGATGTGCTTTACGACAAACAAGGTCGCCTGCAAGCACTCTATGACAAGTACGGCCAGACGGTTGTCCAGCTTCACTATGATGCTGCGCATGCAAGGCGCGTATGCAAGGTGTCGCGGCTCTTCCTGTCAAACAACGGTGAGCCCGCTATCGAGCGGAACGAGCTGCTGGTCAGCTACGGCTATACCGCCAGTGGGCAGTTGCAGGAAGTCCTGGATGCGACAGGTCAGGCTGTGCGCCACTTCAGCTATACCAAAGAGGGCTATCTGAAGCGTCACCAATTGGCCAGCGGGGCCGTCCGCGAGTACGAATGGGCACGCTACACCATTCCTGAAAAACGTCCTACGCCAAGACGGGCGGATGGCACACCTTATCGCCTGCCGCCTTTGCTTGAGCCGCAACCTGACCACGAATGGCGGGTGGTTCGTCACTGGGGTAGCGATGGGGAGGAGTACAAGTTCGAGTACAACCTCGAAGATGGCGAAACCCTCGTAACAGACGGACTGGGACGTATAGACCGCTATTTCTGGGGCCCGCTGTACGACGTTTACAAGCACGTCGATGCACTTGGGAACTGCTGGCAAGCAGAGATCGTCGCCGGCCAGTTGGTCAAACGAACTGATCCGCAGGGCGGCGAGTGGGGATACAGCTATGACGATATCGGGCGTCTGATCGAGACACGTGACCCGCTTGGGCGAAGCGAACGCATAAGCTATCTGCGCCACTGGGCCTTGCCCGTTCAGGTCACAGACGGAGCAGGACGTACCCGGCGCTACGGCTACGATGCTCATGGCAATTTGCTGTGGGAGCAGGACCCATTGGGCCGGAGCACGCAGTATCAATACAACCCGGAAGGTCGTGTTACCCGCGTCACCGATGCCCTCGAAAAGACCAAGCACCTGGGTTGGAACACCCGTGGCCAGTTGCTCAGCTATCGCGACTGCAGCAACAACCAGACGCTGTACCACTACGACTTGCAGGGTCGTCTGAGCGAAAGCATCAATGCCCGCGGAGAGCAGACCCACTTCCGCTATGACGCTCGCGGCTACCTCATAGAAAGCGAACGGCCCGATGGTCGTATCGACCGCTACGAAGTTGATACCGCCGGCCAGCTGACGCGCTACATCGATCCCGCGCAAAAGAAGCTGCAATTTCGCTACGACCGCAGCGGGCGTATGGTCGAACGGCTGGACGCCATGGGTCACAGCGTAAGATTTCGCTATGACGCCTATGGCCGACTGCTACAGCTCACCAACGAAAACGATGAATCGTATCGCTTTGGCTGGGACAAGCTGGACCGCCTAATCGCGCAGGAAGACCTGGATGGCAGTGGTCGCATTTATGAATACGACGTGTTGGATGGGGTCACCACCCTCACCCACGTGCCCTCTCCCCATGAACAAGCGCCTTTGTCCGAGAACGCCCCGGCAACTCGAACAACGCCGATTCGCCACGACTTCGAACGTGATGCCGTCGGCCGCCTGCTGAGCAAGCGCACCGAGGATGGCATTACCGACTACTGCTACGACACCGCCGACAACCTGTTGTCCATCACTTTCACAAATAATCAGGGTGAAGAACAGCAGCTTGAATACACCTACGACCCCGCAGGGCAACTGTTGAGCGAAACTAGCAGCGCCGGGCTGTTGCAGTATCTCTACGACGAGTTGGGCAACCTGCAGACGCTCACCCTCCCCGATCAACGCAATATCAATTACCTCTACTACGGCAGTGGGCACCTGCACCAGATCAACCTGGACGGCCGGGTCATTAGTGACTTTGAGCGTGATGCCGTGCATGACGAAGTCATGCGCACCCAAGGCAGCCTGATTACGCGCACCCGTTATGACAAAAGTGGGCGCTTGAGTCGCAAGGCAATCCACTACCGCGATGCCCCCGCTGAAGTTCTTCCGTTACTGGACAAAACCTATCGTTATGACGCCAGCGACAACCTTGTCGCCGAAGTGCTGACTCAGACCCAGCGCAAAGGCATGTCCTGCGCTCCCAGTGATGAAGATGCCCACCTCGAACAGGTCATCGGTCGCTTTCACAACCAACCCCATACGGGTAGGAGCTACACAGGCAGCAATCGGTATGGCTACGATCCCAACCAACAACTTCAAACCGTCCAACAGGCACGTCTCAACTGGCAGGCGACACAGGTCGAGGATTTCAAGTACGACAAGGCAGGAAACATGTTCGACGGGCCAAAGCTCAACGGACTATTGGAGCACAACCGTGTCCTCGCCTATCAGGACAAGCGCTACCGCTACGACCGCTTTGGCCGCTTAAGTGAGAAGCGAATCGGTAGCCATCGGTTGCAGCGCTTCGAGTATGACGCCGAACATAGGCTGGTGTGCCTGGAGCAGGAGAGATATGGTGAGGTTGAACGCATTGTATTTTCCTACGACCCGCTGGGGCGACGGGTCTGCAAGGCGATCTACAAGCCAGGCGAAGCTGAGCCATTATGCCGGACGCTGTTTCACTGGCAGGGATTACGCTTGCTACAAGAAGTACAGAGCTCACTGCCCACCCTTTATATCTATGCGAGCCCTAACAGCTATGAGCCACTAGCACGTATAGACGAGAATCTGAATGAAGAAGAAATACGGCATTTCCACTCCAACTTGGCCGGGTTGCCCGAACAGTTAACGGATGAAGATGGTCATACATTGTGGCGCATCGATTATCACGGTTGGGGAGCCACACGAGATGAATGGCGCAGTCCACAGCAAGAGCGCGAGCAGAATTTGCGATACCAAGGTCAGTACCTTGACCGAGAGACGGGGTTACACTACAACACGTTCAGATTTTATGATCCAGATGTGGGAAGGTTCACCACACCGGATCCTGCAGGGTTGGCAGGTGGAATAAACCTCTACCAGTACGGCCCCAACACCGCCGCATGGATCGACCCTCTGGGGCTTTGCCGCCGGGGGAATACACTAACGAAACGTCACATGGATCAAATTAGAGATCAGTTCTTACGTGACAATAAACTCTCACCTATGTCGCATACTCAAGGGGGACGACAGACAGGGACTGGCATTGAACTTAGAGAGACATACTTAAAGCCTCTACCTGGAGGATTAGGTCGGAAGGGAGGTTCATATACAGACATGACATTCACTGATGCCAAGGGCCGAACCGTATACATTCAAACAGTGGACAAAGGAAAAATCAACGGAATGTCACAACGCGAATGGGATAATGCCATCCGAATCACGAAACAAGACCCTAGCGCTATCGTAATCACCATCGTCAAAGGGAAAATTACTAGCCCAGGATCTTTAGACACCACCAACATGCCAGTCGGGCAAATCATAATAAGGTAATCAATAATGGCCAACAAAACACCAACACTCCTAGTATTTATGACGAAAGCCGATGAACTTAGCTTCTCCAAAGAACTGCTATCTCAACTTCCCGAGATAACATTTATCGAGACAGGAAAATGGGAGGAGCGATCACCCAAAATAATGCCCACGTTAAATGAATGCCACAATGACAGCCCACAGCACTCCATATGGAACAAACTAATACTACCAGAGCACATATACAGCAAAAATTATATATTCCCCAACGAGGATAGAAACTCCTACTTCGGGGCGACGATCGGCCCTGGTCTCATCCAGTACATCAGACCCAACATAGCAGACTACGATCCCACCTGCCTTCGAAATGGAAGACTATCTGCTTCATACGACCCCAAGAAAGACCCGGCAACCGATTTGTTTGTAAAAACAGTCTTTAAGATAGCTAGGAAGGGAGCGATGCAACTTTTTTCAATTGACCGCAAAAGCGGCAACATTTCCGAAAAACCAGAAAATAATTTCCTTGCATGGCCAGACGCTGCTAGTTATTACAGCGGACAAAATGGAAAGTACCTCACGAATAACGCCTTTGCATATTTCGTAGCAAGTAAAAAGCAACCCGATATCAAATAACCCTAACGAGTCCAGGAAAAGCATCTCATGACGACAACAGTTGTCACCTCAAAGCAGCGCCTAGGGCATGTACTCACCAGTAAATATGTTCAGAGTGCGCCTAGGCCTTGCCCCAAGAATTCGAGTCAGAGAGTTTCATTTCAAAACCCAAGAGGAAAGAACTAGAAACGTCTCGATCGAGCTATACCACCGCCACTGACCTCAACGCGACGGCAAACACATTCACACCCCATACAACCTTGAAAAAGTAACAGCTTGGAAGCATGCAGCCAAAGATCCCTACAGACACCCAGGGAGTGAGTTAATTGAGGTATTGCGAGATCTAAGAATTACAAAGGATTTTAAATGAAACTTTCCGAACTTATGCAGTCCGACACCTACACAACCTTCCTTGACGACTTAGACAAGCACATCCCTGAGAAAATAGATAGAAGCTCAAAAGTTCACAAACCCATTATAAATCTAATGGAAAAATGGATGCAACATGCCTCGCTTTCTTGCGAAGATTTGCTGCACACCATATCAAACCACCAAAAACATTTAATTGCTTACATCATAAAAAAACAAGCCACCTACAGAGAGCCAAATGGAGGCAGAGACAATATAATCAATCACGCCCCCAAGGTAAATTTCCCAATCGGCCACACTATTGAATACTACATAATATCGAAGAGAAAAATCGAACTACCAGAATACATAATAAAGATCCGAATACCCTACCCCAGACAATACGCAAGGGA
Source organism: Pseudomonas sp. X4 (assembly GCF_040784925.1). Classification (NCBI taxonomy): domain Bacteria; kingdom Pseudomonadati; phylum Pseudomonadota; class Gammaproteobacteria; order Pseudomonadales; family Pseudomonadaceae; genus Pseudomonas; species Pseudomonas sp. X4. Next base: position 260,535 of record NZ_CP160798.1, read on the forward strand.
AATTGAAAGAATATTCACTGAAACCAAGCCCTCATGACCAAAGTTGCTGTACCGGGAAAGTTCTAACAATTTTCCCCGAGCTGCAATAAGCAACTTCTTGACGCAGCAAAGTCGATTTTCAGGCATCGATCGCCTCCAAACCAGGGCTTTGCCCTAGTTCGTGGATGCTGCAGGCGCCCCCCCACCTTCAGCCGGTAGCTGCTGGGCTTGATGAAGAAGATCGGAGACCACACCTCACACCTCGTCCGAATATTCACAACGCTTAGCCATCACAGAATGCCTTTCCGTCGATGCGGGGGGACTCTGCAAAGTTTCAGCGTTCGAGGGGCGGTGATTGGGTTATTTGGGATTTCGTACAAAGCCTGGAAAGGCCCGAATGCCATGGATCCTAATGGATCTGACTGAAACGAAAAAAGACGCCGAAGCGTCTTTTTTCAATGATTTACAGACTTCCATGAAACCCTGTAAATCTATATTTGGAGCGGGAAACGAGACTCGAACTCGCGACCCCGACCTTGGCAAGGTCGTGCTCTACCAACTGAGCTATTCCCGCGTCGTGATGGGTGCCATTCTAGCGATTTCTAAAACAGCGTCAACCCCTTGATTCAAAAAAACTTTTATTTCTGCTCCGAGCCTTCGCGCAGGTGCGGCCAGGCGGCCAGCAGGTAGTGCACCATCGACCACAGGGTCAGCCCCGCCGCCACCAGCAGCAGCGCGTAGCCGAGGATTACCCAGAAGGTCACCGCCGGCGGGTTGCCCAGCAGGATCACCAGCGCCAGCATCTGCGCCGCGGTTTTCCACTTGCCAAGGTTGGACACCGCCACATGCGCCCGCGCGCCCAGTTCGGCCATCCACTCGCGCAGCGCCGAAACCACGATCTCGCGGCCGATGATCACCGCGGCCGGCAGGGTCAGCCAGAAGTTGGCGTGGGTCTGCACCAGCAGCACCAGGGCCACCGCCACCATCAGCTTGTCGGCCACTGGGTCGAGGAAGGCACCGAACGGCGTACTCTGCTGCAGGCGGCGCGCCAGATAACCGTCCAGCCAGTCGGTGGCGGCGGCAACGGCGAACACGCTGCTGGCGGCCATGTAGCTCCAGTGATAGGGCACATAGAACAGCAGGATGAAGATCGGGATGAGCAGGACGCGTAGAACGGTGAGCAGGTTTGGAATATTCATCGGTACGACTGGCCGCAAGTTGAGCCCGCATTCTACTCGCTATGCAGGCTGGCATAAATCGACTCGGCAAGCTTTTTACTGATGCCGGGTGCTTTGGCGATTTCATCGACACTGGCGCGGTTGAGCTCCTGCAGGCCGCCGAAATGTTTCAGCAGGTCGCGCCGGCGCTTGGGCCCTACCCCGGCCACATCCTCCAGGCTGGACACCCGGCGGGCCTTGCCGCGGCGGGCGCGGTGGCCGGTGATGGCGAAACGGTGGGCCTCGTCGCGGATCTGCTGAATCAGGTGCAAGGCCGGTGAGTCGCCCTTGAGGGTGAACTCATGGTGCACGTCGTTCAGGTACAGGGTTTCGAAACCGGCCTTGCGCGTCACGCCCTTGGCCACGCCAAGCAGGGTCAGGTCGCTGAAGCCCAGCTCCTGCATCACGTCACGGGCCATGTTCAGCTGGCCCTTGCCGCCGTCCACCAGCAGCACATCGGGCAGCTTGCCCTCGCCATCCTTGATGCGCCCGTAACGGCGGGTCAGGGCCTGGTGCATGGCGGCGTAGTCGTCACCAGCGGTGACGCCTTCGATGTTGAAGCGACGGTAGTCGGACTTGAGCGGGCCTTCGGGGCCGAACACCACGCAGCTGGCCACGGTGGCTTCGCCGCTGGAATGGCTGATGTCGTAACACTCCAGGCGCTGCGGCACCTCGTCCAGGCCCAGCACCTCGGCCAAGGCCTCGAAACGTGCGGCCATGTGCTGGCGGTTGGCCAGGCGGGCATTGAGCGCCTGCTCGGCGTTGGTCACCGCCAGCTGCTGCCAGCGGGCGCGGGTACCGCGTACCCGGTGGCTGATGGTCAGCTCGCGGCCGCGCAGGGTCTGCAGGGCTTCGCTGATGGCGGCGAAGTCTTCGTGCACCACGTTGACGATCAGTTCGCCCGGCAGTTCGCGCTCGGCATTGCCCAGGTAGTACTGGGAAAGGAACGCGGCCATCACTTCGGCCACCTCCTCCTCGATGCCTACCTGCGGGAAGAAGTTCTTGCTGCCCAGCACCCGCCCGCCGCGCACGCTGATCAGGTGCACGCAGGCGCCACCGGGGTTGACGAAGGCGGCGATAACGTCGACGTCGCCGCTGCCGCCTTCGATGTACTGCTGGTCCTGGACGCGGCGCAGCAAGGCGATCTGGTCGCGCAACTCGGCGGCCTTCTCGAAATTGAGGGCCATGGCGGCCTTCTCCATCTCGGCATTGAGTTCGTTGCCCAGTTGCTGGCTACGCCCTTCGAGGAACATCACCGAGTGGCGCACGTCCTCGGCATATTCCTCGGCGGTCACCAGGCCCGTGCAGGGCCCTTTGCAGCGTTTGATCTGGTACTGCAGGCATGGCCGGGTGCGGTTGGCGTAGTAGCTGTCTTCGCACTGGCGCACCGAAAATGCCTTTTGCAGCAGGCTGAGGCTTTCGCGAATGGCGCCGGCGCTGGGGTACGGGCCAAAGTAGCGGCCCTTGGCCTTCTTCGCCCCACGGTGAATGCCCAGCCGCGGGAACTCGCCGTCGGAAAGGAACACGTAGGGGTAGGATTTGTCATCGCGCAGCAGGATGTTGTACGGCGGCCGCCACTCCTTGATCAGGTTCTGCTCCAGCAGCAGCGCCTCGGTTTCGTTGGCGGTGATGGTGGTTTCGACCTGTGCGATGCGGGCCACCAGCGCGGCGGTCTTGGGCGCCAGGCCGGTCTTGCGGAAATAGCTGGCCAGGCGCTTCTTGAGGTTCTTGGCCTTGCCCACGTAAAGCAGCCGGGCTTCGCCGTCGAACATCCGGTAGACGCCCGGGCGACCACTGCAGGTAGCCAGGAATGCGCTGGCATCGAAAACTTGGGACATGAGGTTTTACAGGCTTGCGTCGACCATACCGTGGCGAACGGCCAGCAAGGTCAGTTCGACGTCGCTGGTGACCGAGAGTTTTTCAAAGATCCGATAACGGTAAGTATTGACGGTCTTGGGCGAGAGGCACAACTTGTCGGAGATGATCTGCACTTTCTGGCAGCCGACGATCATCAGGGCAATCTGGATTTCCCGTTCCGACAAGGCATCGAACGGCGAGCCCTGTGGCTGGAATGGCTTCAGCGCCATCTGCTGGGCAATCTGGGGGCTGATGTAGCGCTGGCCGGCGAAGGCCAGGCGGATGGCCTGGACCATTTCGTCAAGGCCGGCGCCCTTGGTCAGGTAGCCAGCAGCGCCGGCCTGCAGCAGGCGCGTGGGGAACGGGTCTTCCTCGCACACGGTCACGGCAACCACCTTGATGTCCGGGTGGCTGCGCAGCAGCTTGCGGGTGGCCTCCAGGCCGCCGATACCGGGCATTTTCACGTCCATCAGCACCACATCCGGCTTCAGTTCACGGGCCAGCCTGAGCGCCGACTCGCCCGAATCGCCCTCACCCACCACCTGCAGGCCATCGATGTCGGCCAGCATGCGTGTAATACCGGTTCGTACCAGATCGTGATCGTCGACCACTAAGACCCTAATCAAGCACACACCTCGTCAGCAGGGCGATTGGATCCCGCCACCTTAACAAAATTTTTCACGGCGGACCTAACGCATTCCTTCTGTCAGAAACACCTGACGTTCAACCGTAAGCGGCCTCACTGTCTGCCGGGATTTGTCGTTGTTGGTCAAACGACGCAACAAGTGCCAGAGTGCCGCCTGATCGTCGCACGACAACTGCCGGAAAGCCCCCAGCAAACCGGACTCATCGGCGCTCAGCCCCTCGAGCGGTGCCGGGGTGCGGATACCGCTGAGCACATAGAGTGCATCCACGCCCCGGGTTGCCAATGCCGCCAGGTAATCGACCCGCGGCGAGCGTTCACCACTCTCGTATTTGCCCTGGGCATTGGGTTCGACCCCGCCGATATCGCCAAACACGCGCTGGGTCATCCCCAGACGCTCACGCTCTTCCCGCAGCCGCGGACCGATTCCATTCATGGGGGTCTCCTTATCCCTGATCACACTCATGTACGGCCTACCCACCTGCAGGCGGCCGTGAACGCCTGAGGTCACTATGCCGATGCTCACCAGTCGCGACAAGCCATCATTGAGCTATTAGTCGATCGTGCGCTGCATGCGCACAAAGCATTCGTCCTCACCCATTTCGACAAAGCCGTGGCGCTGGTAGAGCACACGCGCCGGGTTGCTGCGAAACACCATCAGCCGCAGCAGCGGCAGGTGCCGCTGGCGGGCCCACAGTGCCAACTGCTCCAGCACCCAGCTGCCGACCCCACGCCCACGGTGTTCGGGTAGCAGGTGCAACTCGCGGATGAACAGCGCCTGGCGGTCCTGGCTGAGGCTGCAGAAGCCGAGTACCGCGTCGCCTTCGGTCACCAGCCACTGCTCGCGCCAGCCCCAGGCTTCGTCGAAGGCTTCCTCTAGCCACAGCAGGTCGTATTCGCGGTAGTACGGCAGCATGGCGCGGCGCGTGAGGTCGCGGGCGAAGGTGCGGTGGGTGTCGTTGGCGGGGGTCAGTTTCAGGGACATCACATTTCGGACTCTTCGGTTTGCCAGGCCCGGCCCTATCGCCGGCAAGCCAGCTCCCACAGGTACAGCGATAGCCTGGAGGGCAGCACCGTACCTGTGGGAGCTGGCTTGCCGGCGATAGGGCCAGCACAACGAATATCAATCATGGGGCATAGCACACGGGCGAACTACCAGGCCCACGCCGGTCCAGTTCGTCCTCCAGCCATTCAGCCAACACCCGGGCATTGTTGTGCTCGGTATCCTTGCCCGCATAAAGCAATGTCAGCGTGCCCTTTCCGGCCAGGTCCAGCAGCGGGTACCAGTGCTCGGGGTGGGCTGCCAGCTCCTGCTGGTAACGCTGGGTGAAGCCGGCGAAATCCACTTCACCCTGGTGAAACGCCTTGCGCAACTCATCCGAGGGTGCAACTTCGCGCAACCACTGCCCGTGCAGGTCGTCCTTGCGCTTGTTACGCGGCCACAGGCGATCGACCAGCACGCGCTGACCGTCGTCTTGCTCAACCGCATCGTAGACACGCTTGCAGCGAATCATGGGTTTCTCCTGCCACTACCGTCCGTCTTGAGCCTAGATAAATCATTGATCGAGGTCACGGCCGGGTTACGAATTGTTTCTATGCTCAAGGCCTTCGGCACCCTTGCCCCCCGACCGGAGCCACCATGGCAACCCCTTCACTGGCCAGCCTGCCGCAACTGGCCCAACGCGATGCCCGCCCGCAACTTGCCCACAAGCCCGGGCGAGCCACCCTGGTGTTGTTCTTCGGCCTGCTGCTGGCCGGTATCGCCTACACCGCCTGGAGCCTGAAGCAGGATGTGACGGCCAGCGGCACGGTAATCACCACGGTCACGCCATTCCTGCTGCTGGGCCTGGCGTTGCTGATTGCCCTGGGCTTCGAGTTCGTCAATGGCTTCCATGACACCGCCAACGCAGTGGCCACCGTCATCTACACCCACTCGTTGCCTGCCCCCGTCGCCGTGGTCTGGTCCGGGCTGTGCAACTTCCTCGGCGTGCTGCTTTCCAGTGGCGCGGTGGCGTTCGGCATCATCGCCCTGCTGCCGGTAGAGCTGATTCTGCAGGTCGGCTCCTCGGCCGGCTTCGCCATGGTCTTCGCCCTGCTGCTGGCGGCGATCATCTGGAACCTCGGCACCTGGTGGCTGGGCCTGCCGGCCTCATCCTCGCACACCCTGATCGGTTCGATCATCGGGGTGGGCGTGGCCAACGCGCTGATGCACGGGCGCGACGGTACCAGCGGTGTGGACTGGGCCCAGGCCAGCAAGGTCGGTTATGCCCTGCTGTTTTCGCCACTGATCGGCTTTGCCTGTGCCGCCCTGTTGCTGCTGGCCCTGCGCGCGCTGGTCAAGCGCAAGGCGCTGTACCAGGCGCCGGAAGGCCAGACACCACCACCGTGGTGGATTCGCGGCGTACTGATCCTGACCTGCACCGGGGTGTCCTTTGCCCACGGCTCCAACGACGGCCAGAAAGGCATGGGCCTGATCATGCTGATTCTGGTTGGCACCCTGCCGATGGCTTACGCATTGAACAAGACCATGCCCAATGAACAGGCCATGCAGTTTTCCGCGGTCGCCGAGGTAACCCGCCAGGCACTGGTGCGCGGCGCCCCGCAAGCAGCACCGGCCGACCCACGCCAGGTGCTTACCACGTTCATTGCCGAGCCCAGGGCCAACCCGCAACTGATACCGGCGCTGGCGGCACTGACCGGCATGATCGGCGAAGAGGTCAAAGGTTATGGCTCGCTCAAGCGGGTACCGGCCGAAGCCATGGCCAACGTGCGCAACGACATGTACCTGACCAGCGAAGCCATCCGCCTGATCGAGAAGAACCAGCTGGTGGCGTTCGATGCAGGCACGCGCAGCCAGGTGCTGTTGTTCAAGACCCAGCTGGACGACGCCACCCGCTACATCCCGCTGTGGGTGAAAGTGGCCGTGGCCATCGCACTGGGGCTGGGCACAATGGTCGGCTGGCGGCGCATCGTGGTGACGGTAGGCGAGAAGATCGGCAAGACCCACCTCAGCTATGCCCAAGGGGCTTCGGCCGAAGTGGTGGCAATGTGCACCATTGGTGCGGCGGACATGTTCGGGTTGCCGGTGTCGACCACCCACGTGCTGAGTTCCGGGGTGGCCGGGACCATGGTGGCCAACGGGTCGGGGATACAGAAGCGCACGCTGGTCAACCTGCTGATGGCCTGGGTGCTGACCTTGCCGGCAGCGATGCTGTTGGCCGGCAGCCTGTACTGGCTGCTGCACCACATCTTCTGAGCCTGAAGACAGTTTCGCCTTCACTGGCCCTATCGCCGGCAAGCCAGCTCCCACAGGACCACCACAGGCCTCAAGCCCTGTGCATTACCTGTGGGAGCCGGCTTGCCGGAGATAGGGCCCTTTCAGCCAACCTCAACCTGGGATTTTCAGGCCCTGTTGCACGGCCGGGCGCTCGAGGAACGCCGCCAGCACCCGCTGCACCTCCTTGAACTGATCGAAGCCAACCAGGTCTCGGGCGTTGTAACGCTCAACCAGGTTACGCACCCACGGGAAGATCGCGATATCGGCAATGCTGTACTCGTCGACCATCCATTCCCGGCCTTGCAGATGCCGGTCCAGAACACCGAGCAGGCGCTTGGACTCGTTGACATAACGATCACGCGGGCGCTTGTCCTCGTATTCCTTGCCAGCAAAGAAATGGAAGAACCCGACCTGGCCGAACATCGGCCCGATGCCACCCATCTGGAACATCAGCCACTGCAAGGTCTGGTAACGCTGGGCCGGGTCCTGGCTGAGCAACTGGCCGCTCTTCTCCGCCAGGTACTGCAGGATCGCCCCCGACTCGAACAGCGGCAGCGGCTGGCCGCCCGGGCCATTGGGGTCGAGGATGGCGGGGATCTTGTTGTTGGCGCTGAGCGAGATGAACTCCGGGCTCAGCTGGTCATCGTTGTCGAAGCTGACCTTGTGCGGCTCATAGGCCAGGCCGATCTCTTCGAGCATGATCGACACCTTGACGCCGTTGGGCGTCGGCAGCGAATACAGCTGCAGGCGCTCGGGGTGTCTGGCGGGCCACTTGCGGGTAATGGGGAAAGCACTGAGATCGGTCATGATCAACCTTGCCTGGGGAATGAACCTCTCACTCTAGAGACATCCCCGGCCGCTGACCATCACCGACCACTCATCAGCACCGGCGGCTCACGCCTGGCCGTGGGCCTTGAGCTTGAGCTTTTCGGTATCGACGCGAACGAACACCGAGTCGGCAGTCACTGTCAGCACATCGTCGGCCCAGACTTCGCAGAGCACCCGGGTCTTGCGCCCTACCTCACCTTCCACACGCGCCTTGAGCAACAATTCGACGCCCATGGGCGTGGGCTTGAGGTAGTTCAGGCCAAGGCTGCCAGTGACACAGTCGATGCGCGGCAGGCTGCCCGCTTCGCGACCTTCGTTGCGGTAGTGGTAAGCCATTGCCGTCCAGTTGGAGTGGCAGTCGACCAGCATCGCCAGCAGCCCGCCGTAGACCAGGCCGGGCCAGCCGATGAAGGTGCTGTCGGGCGCGTGCCGGCACACCAGGTGGATGCCGTCGGCGTCCCAGTGGCTTTGCAGGTGCAGGCCGCTGGGGTGGGAGCAACCGCAGCCGTAGCAAGTGCCGTCGGGTGCGGCGAGGGCCTGGAGGGAAAGGGAGTGGTCGTTCATACGCTTCCTGTGCTTATTGATATGGGGGGCGCGCAACGCCCCCACATTAAAGCAGAAACATCAGGCCGTCTGGGCAACCGCCCTGGCGCGCCGCTGGGTCAGCGAAACCAGCAGGATAAACGCGGTCACCCCAGCGGTCATCAGCGTCTCGTAGCGGTAGGCATCGCTGAACAGCATGTAGCCCAGCACCATGACGATGGTGCCGATCACCAGCCAGGTCAGCCATGGGAACAGCCACATCTTCAGTTCCAGCGGCCGCCCTTCACGCTCGGCACGGGCCCGCATGCGCAGCTGCGACACGGCAATCACCAGGTACACCAGCAAGGCGATGGCGCCGGTGGTGGACAGCAGGAAGCCGAATACCTTGCCCGGGAACACATAGTTGACGAAGCACCCGGCAAAGCCGGCCAGGGTCGAGAAGATGACCGCCACGGTCGGTACGCCAGAGCCGGAGATACGCTTGGTCACACTCAGCGCCTGGCCGCGGGCACCCAGCGAATAGAGCATGCGCGACGCGGTGTACAGGCCCGAGTTCATGCAGCTGGTCACGGCCACCAGCACCACGATATCCACCAGCAGCTTGGCGCCAGGCACGTTCAGCACCTCCAGCACGCGCTGGAACGAACCCACTGCTTTCAGGCCCGGGTCGTTCCACGCCACCAGCGATACCACCAGGAAGATCGACGCCAGGTAGAAGATGGCGATGCGGTACACCACCAGGTTGGTAGCGCGGCGGATCTTGTCTTTCGGGTTGGCGGTTTCGTCAGCGGCAATGGTGACGATTTCGGCACCGAAGAACGAGAAGATGGTGATCAGCACGCCACCGAGCACGGTGCCGAAACCGTTGGGCATGAAGCCGCCGTTGTCCCACAACCGGCTGACCCCGGACACCTCGGCCAGCGGCCAGACGCCGAACACCGCCAGGCTGCAGACCACGATGAAGGCGATGATCGCCACCACCTTGACCAGCGCGAACCAGTACTCGAAGGCACCGAAGTTCTTCACGCTGATCAGGTTGGTACCCGACAGCACCAGCATGATCAGGAAGGCGAACAGCCACGACGGCACGCCAGGGAAGTAGGCATGCAGGATGTCGGCGCCGGCAATGGCCTCGACCGGAATGATCAGTACCCAGAACCACCAGTACAGCCAGCCGATGGTAAAGCCCGCCCAAGGGCCGATGGCTTCGGAGGCATAGGTGGAAAACGAGCCGCTGTTGGGGTTGGCGATGGCCATTTCGCCCAGCATGCGCATCACCAGCAAGACCAGCAGCCCGGTCATGGCGTAGGAGATGAGGATGGCCGGGCCGGCGGTGGCGATGGCGTTGGAGGAGCCGATGAACAGGCCGGCGCCGATGATGCCGGCGATGGAGATCATGGATACCTGACGGGACGTCAGACCGTGCTGCAGGGAGCGCTGTTTGTTGTTGTGTAGCGAAGCCATGAAGAACCCTCGAATGGGTCGGCCGCAGCGGGGCGGCTGAAGACTGGAGCAGAATTCTTATAAATTTCTGATGTTCGTTGTTGTTGTTTTGCAGATGCCGGAAGCGGGTACTGACCTCCTCTTCACACGACCGGTTGTAATCGTTGATCCAGGTCAGTATTAATCTATAGGCCGGGGTCAACAAACGACCTTTTCGAAACACATGATTCCGTTATGGAATGAACTCCTTCCTTTTTTGCTCGGTATTTGCCCGTCATGTCCAAACGCCTGATGCCTTCGACCACCGCCCTTCAGTGCTTCGAAGCGGCCGCCCGCCACCTCAGCTTCACCCGCGCGGCCCAGGAACTGCACCTGACCCAGAGCGCCGTCAGCAAGCAGGTGGCGCAGCTCGAGGACATGCTGTCGCACTCGCTGTTCCAGCGCATTCGCCGGCGCCTGCACCTGACCCCGGCCGGCGCGCTGTACCTCACCGAAGTGAACAAGATCCTCACCCAGATCGACATTTCCAGCCGCTACATCCTCAGCTACGGCGACGAGACCGAAGTGCTGCGCATCGCCACCCAGCCCACCTTCGGCGCGCGCTGGCTGATACCCCGGCTGAAGGGTTTTGGCGACCGCTACCCGCGCATTCACCTGGATATCCGCAATGAGCTGGAGCCGTTCGACCTGGTGCAGGCCAAGGCCGACATTGCGTTTTTCTTCGGCCAGGGCACCTGGCCCGGGGCAACCTGCATCGAGCTGTTCAGCGAGGAAGTGGTGCCGGTGTGCAGCCCGCAGCTGCTGGCCAACCACCGGTTCGACAGCGCCCAGGCGCTGACCGAACACCGCCTGCTGCAGTGCGTGTCGCGCCCGGAGGCCTGGCACGAATGGTTCCTGGGGCTGGGGCTGCATAGCCAGAACAGCTACCACGGGCCCCGCTTCGACACGTTCTACCTGTGCATCCGCGCAGCCATTGCCGGCTGCGGTATCGCCCTGATTCCGCGCTACCTGGTGGCCGAAGAGCTGAGCGAGGGCAAACTGGTGGTGGCCTGGGACCACCCGGTGGCGAGCAATGGCCGGCACTTCATCGCCCATGCCGAGCATGCGGCCGAAGTGCCCAAGGTCAGGGCCTTCGTGCAGTGGATTCGGGAGCGGGTGGCCGAGGGGGATTGATATCACCTGGGCGGGCCTCTTCGCGGGTAAACCCGCTCCCACAGGGATCGCACACCTTTCAAGCGTGGCGCCGTACCTGTGGGAGCGGGTTCACCCGCGAAGAGGCCAGTGCCAGCAATACAAAATCAGCCAAGATCAAGAATCCAGGGAATGACCGCAATCGAATAATTCGTTTGCGGAATAACCTGCCAACACGCTTGGATAATAAGAAATTCGAACAAAGGTCCGCGTGCCCATGAACCAGGAAAGTATCAGCCAATCCATTGCCATCGTTCACCCGATCACACTTTCCCATGGCCGTAATGCCGAAGTCTGGGACACTGACGGCAAACGTTACATCGACTTAGTCGGCGGTATCGGTGTACTCAACCTGGGCCACTGCAACCCGGCCGTGGTCGAGGCGATCCAGGCCCAGGCCGCTCGCCTGACCCACTACGCCTTCAACGCAGCCCCCCACGGCCCATACCTGGCGCTGATGGAACAACTGAGCCAATTCGTACCGGTCAGCTACCCATTGGCCGGCATGCTCACCAACAGCGGCGCGGAAGCTGCGGAAAACGCCCTGAAAGTGGCCCGTGGTGCCACCGGCAAACGCGCCATCATCGCCTTCGACGGCGGCTTCCACGGTCGCACCCTGGCCACCCTGAACCTCAACGGCAAGGTCGCCCCGTACAAGCAGCGGGTCGGTGAGCTGCCGGGGCCGGTGTACCACCTGCCCTACCCCAGCGCCGACACCGGGGTTACCTGCGAACAGGCCCTCAAGGCCATGGACCGCCTGTTCAGCGTCGAGCTGGCAGTGGAGGACGTCGCGGCGTTCATCTTCGAGCCGGTGCAGGGCGAAGGCGGCTTCCTCGCCCTTGACCCAGCCTTCGCCCAGGCCCTGCGCCGCTTCTGCGACGAGCGCGGCATCCTGATCATCATCGACGAGATCCAGTCGGGCTTCGGCCGCACCGGCCAGCGCTTCGCCTTCCCGCGTCTGGGCATCGAGCCCGACCTGCTGCTGCTGGCCAAGAGCATTGCCGGCGGCATGCCGCTGGGAGCGGTGGTCGGGCGCAAGGAGTTGATGGCAGCGCTGCCCAAGGGCGGCCTGGGTGGAACCTACTCAGGCAACCCGATCGCCTGCGCAGCGGCCCTGGCCAGCCTGGCGCAGATGACCGACGAGAACATCGCTACCTGGGGTGAGCGCCAGGAGCAGGCAATCGTGCGCCGTTTCGAGCATTGGAAGGCCTCGGGTCTGAGCCCGTTCATCGGCCGCCTGACCGGCGTCGGCGCCATGCGCGGGATCGAGTTCGTCAACGCCGACGGCAGCCCGGCACCGGCGCAACTGGCCAAGGTGATGGAAGCGGCGCGGGCCAAGGGCCTGTTGCTGATGCCCAGCGGCAAGGCGCGGCACATCATCCGCCTGCTGGCACCGCTGACCATCGAGGCCGAAGTGCTCGAGGAAGGCCTGGATATCCTCGAGCAGTGCCTGGCGGAGCTGGGCGCCTGAGAGGAACGGGGGCTTAAAGACCCAGTTCCTGCGGGGTGAGCATGTCGGACTCGAAGGCAATCCAGCCGCCTTCGAGTTCGGCGTGGCCGTTGACGATCGGGCCGTAGTAGGTCAGGCCGTTCTCCAGGGTCACGCAGATGTGCGTGGCGTTCTTTTCGGGGGCTGCGAGCGTACCGACGAAATGCACCTTCTTCAGCGTTTCGGTCACCGCTTCCAGGCCAACGCGCATGTTGGGGTTTTCCGAGGCCTCGGCGTCGCCGCCGCGGTCTTCGGCGCTGACGGTGATGGTGGCGATGTACGGGTACTTGGTGCTCAAGCGGGTTACCTCTGTGGGTGTGTAGGCGTATGGGCGCGTAGAGTACGGCAGGTGATCTCCATTGTCTCTACCGGCCTCTTCGCGGGCACGCCCGCTCCCACAGGTACTGCGCACGCCTTGGGCAATGTGCGGTCCCTGTGGGAGCGGGCGAGCCCGCGAAGAGGCCGGGCCTGCAAAAGGTGATCTGAAGGGCCCGATCTGTTAGGGTGCCCGCCGATGCACGCCAACCACACGAGGATCCCGAGTGAGCGCCGAAGAACCCCTGATCGCCGACCTGTTCGAGGTCGACAAACGCCTGTCCCTCAAGCCCGTGGTGGACTTCAACAGCTACCTGCGCAACGCCTTCGGCGAAGGCCCGTGCCGTTGCCATCGCTGCACCGAAGGTGGCGACCAAGGCACCTACAGCCACGCCCACACCTTCACCTTCGACGGCCGCCAATGGCACCGCCGCTTTGCCAGCACCTCCGGCAGCGACGTCGCCCAGGCCCTGAAAAAGGCCTGGCTTTCGTACACCAAGGCCGATCTCAACCTGATCGGCGCACTGGACCTGGCCACCCTCAAGACCTTCACCGAAGCCGCCCTGCACACGCGCCTGCTGGCCCTGCTGCGTGCCAGCGGCCTGGCCCGCGAAGTGGATGGCCAGTGGCTGCTGCAAGCCCAGGCCGACTGACGGCCCGGCGGTAAAGCAGGATTCTCCCGTTCTGCTACCGTGGGAGAATCCGCTCATCCGCAGGTAGTCCGCCATGGCCCGTACAACGCCCATCGAGCTGTACCGCAATATCGGTATCGTCGCCCACGTGGACGCCGGCAAGACCACGACCACCGAGCGGATCCTGTTCTACACCGGGGTCAACCACAAGATGGGCGAAGTGCACGATGGTGCCGCGACCATGGACTGGATGGCCCAGGAGCAGGAGCGCGGCATCACCATCACCTCGGCGGCGACCACTGCCTTCTGGCAGGGCTCGACCAAGCAGTTCGCCCACAAGTACCGCTTCAACATCATCGACACCCCGGGCCACGTCGACTTCACCATCGAGGTGGAGCGCTCGCTGCGCGTGCTCGATGGCGCGGTAGTGGTGTTCAGCGGCGCGGACGGGGTCGAACCGCAGTCCGAGACCGTATGGCGCCAGGCCAACAAGTACCACGTGCCGCGCCTGGCCTACATCAACAAGATGGACCGCCAGGGCGCCGACTTCCTGCGCGTGGTCAAGCAGATCGACCAGCGCCTGGGCCACCACCCGGTGCCGATCCAGCTGGCCATCGGCAGCGAAGAGAACTTCATCGGCCAGATCGACCTGGTGAAGATGAAGGCCATCTACTGGAACGATGCCGACCAGGGCACCAGCTACCGCGAAGAAGACATACCCGCCGAGCTGCAGGCACTGGCCGACGAATGGCGCGCGCACATGATCGAGGCCGCCGCCGAAGCCAATGACGAGCTCACCATGAAGTTTCTCGATGGCGAGGAACTGAGCATCGACGAGATCAAGGCCGCACTGCGCCAACGCACCATCGCCAATGAAATCGTGCCGACCATCCTCGGCTCGTCGTTCAAGAACAAGGGCGTGCCGCTGATGCTCGACGCAGTCATCGACTACCTGCCAGCCCCGTCGGAGATTCCGGCCATCAAGGGCACCGACCCGGATGACGAAGAAAAGCACCTGGAGCGACACGCCAACGACAGCGAGCCGTTCTCGGCCCTGGCATTCAAGATCGCCACCGACCCGTTCGTCGGCACCCTGACCTTCGCCCGGGTCTACTCCGGCGTGCTCAGCTCCGGCAACGCGGTACTCAACTCGGTAAAGGGCAAGAAGGAACGCATCGGCCGCATGGTGCAGATGCATGCCAACCAGCGGGCTGAAATCAAGGATGTGTGCGCCGGCGACATCGCCGCGCTGATCGGCATGAAGGACGTGACCACCGGCGACACCCTGTGCGACATGGACAAGCCGATCATCCTCGAACGCATGGACTTCCCCGACCCGGTAATTTCCGTGGCAGTGGAGCCCAAGACCAAGGCCGACCAGGAAAAAATGGGCATCGCCCTGGGCAAACTGGCCCAGGAAGACCCGTCATTCCGCGTGCGCACCGACGAGGAAACCGGCCAGACCATTATCTCGGGCATGGGCGAGTTGCACCTGGACATCATCGTCGACCGCATGCGCCGCGAGTTCAACGTCGAGGCCAACATCGGCAAGCCGCAGGTGGCCTACCGCGAGAAAATCCGCAACACCTGCGAGATCGAGGGCCGTTTCGTCCGCCAGTCCGGCGGCCGAGGTCAGTACGGCCACTGCTGGATCCGCTTCGCCCCCGGCGACGAGGGCAAGGAGGGCCTGGAGTTCATCAACGAGATCGTTGGCGGCGTGGTACCACGCGAATACATCCCGGCTATCCAGAAAGGCATCGAGGAGCAGATGAAGAACGGCGTGCTGGCCGGCTACCCGCTGATCAACCTGAAGGCGGCGGTGTTCGATGGCTCGTACCACGATGTCGACTCGAACGAAATGGCCTACAAGATCGCCGCCTCTATGGCCACCAAGCAGCTGTCGCAGAAAGGTGGGGCGGTGTTGCTGGAACCGGTGATGAAGGTGGAAGTGGTGACCCCGGAGGAATACCAGGGTGACATCCTCGGCGACCTGAGCCGGCGCCGCGGGATGATCCAGGACGGTGACGAAACGCCGGCCGGCAAGGTGATCCGTGCCGAGGTGCCGCTGGGCGAGATGTTCGGCTACGCCACCTCGATGCGCTCCATGACCCAGGGCCGGGCCAGCTTCTCGATGGAGTTCACCCGTTATGCCGAGGCACCGGCGAGCATTGCCGATGCCATCGTCAAGAAGAACCGCGGGGAGTGATTCGTTCGCCTGTGCTGGCCTCTTCGCGGCTAAAGCCGCTCCCACAGGGAATGCATAACCCCTGTAGGAGCGGCTTTAGCCGCGAAGAGGCCGGCACAGGCAACAACCTTTCTCAATGCTGCTCCCCAGCCCGCTTCAGCAGCTTCTTGCAGCGCTCGGACAGATGCACCACCCGCAACTGCTTGCCCGCCCTCGCATACCGCTCCCGCAAGGTCTTCAACGCGGCAATCGCCGAATAATCGACAAAGCTTAAATGCTGGCAATCCAGGGTCACCTTGGCCGGGTCGTTAGCCGGGTCGAACTGGTTCAGGAACACCGTAGTCGAGGCAAAGAACAGCGTGCCATGCACCTGGTAATGCTTGCCCTCCTCTGCATCCTCATGGCTGTCGGCATACAGCTCCCGTGCATGCTGCCAGGCAAAGTTCACCGCCGCGATGACGATGCCGAACAGCACTGCCACCGCCAGGTCGGTGAGCACCGTTACCACGGTCACGGCAATGATCGCCAGCACATCGCTCAGCGGCACCTTGTGCAGCACCCGCAACGACGCCCAGGCAAAGGTCTGCTGCGCCACCACGAACATCACCCCGACCAGCGCCGCCAGCGGAATACGCTCGATCAGCGGCGACAGGAATAGCACGAACAGCAAGACCATCACCCCGGCCACCACACCCGACAGCCGGCCACGGCCATTGGAGCTGAGGTTGATCACCGTCTGGCCGATCATCGCGCAACCACCCATGCCACCGCACAGGCCGGAAACCATGTTGGCCGCGCCCAGCGCCACGCACTCGCGGTCCGGGTAGCCGCGGCTCTCGGTGATTTCATCGGTCAGGTTGAGCGTGAGCAGGGTTTCCAGCAGGCCGACCATGGCCATCAGCACCGCGTAGGGGGCGATGATCTTCAGGGTATCGAGGTTCCACGGCACGTCCGGCAGGGCCAGCTGCGGCAGGCCACCGGCGATGCGCGCCATGTCGCCCAGGGTGCGTGTGGGCAGGCCGAGCAGGTACACCAGCAAACCAACGCCAAGGATCGCCACCAGCGCTGGCGGCACCGCACGGGTCAACTTCGGCAGCACGTAGACCACCGCCATGGTCAGCGCCACCAGGCCGATCATCAGGTACAGCGGCGTGCCGCCGAGCCAGTGCCCGCCCTCCTTGAAGTGCTCCAGCTGGGCCATGGCAATGACGATCGCCAGGCCGTTGACGAAGCCGAGCATCACCGGGTACGGCACCAACCGCACCAGCTTGCCCAGGCGCAGCAAGCCGAACAGGATCATCACCACGCCGCCCAGCAAAACCGTGGCCAGCAGGTACTGCGCACCGTGCTGCACCACCAGCGCAACGATCACCACCGCCATCGAGCCGGCGGCACCGGAAATCATCCCCGGCCGACCACCGAACAGCGCCGTCAGGGTGCAGATGATGAAGGCGCCATACAGGCCCATCAGCGGGTTGAGGTGAGCCACCAGGGCAAAGGCGATGCACTCGGGCACCAGGGCGAATGAGGTGGTCAGGCCGGCGAGCACGTCGGCGCGAAGTCGGGCGGGTTTCATGGGCATCCTGTGGTGCAGTCCGGATGGACGGATCGAAAACAAGCGGGCGCGATGTTACGGAATTTGTCTGGCAGCGGCCACCGTTCAGCGCACCCGCTCCCGGCTTTGCACGGCCAGGTCCAGAGCGCGCTGCATGTCCAGGCGCGCCGAACGCCCCAGGTCGGGGTGGTTCAGTTGGCCGCCACGCTCAGACGGCAGGATCGGCGCCGTCAGGTCCTCGGCGTCCATCGCTTCGAAATCCTGCTCTGCGCCCAGGGTCAAGGCGCTGCGCCGCAACAGCATGCGCACCTGTTCGGGGGTCAGCGCCGGGTTGATCGACAGCATCGTCGCCACGGTTGCGGTCACCAGCGGTGTTGCGTACGACGTGCCACAATGCGCAGCGCCCGCACCCGGGCGAATGCAGGCCGCCGCACTGACATCCACGCGCATGTCGATGTTGGAGCTATGACGCTTGCGCACATGGCCAGGGTGTTCGACCGCCACTGACCTGTCACTGCGCTGGTGCCCGCCCACCACCAGCAATTGTTCGGTGATGAACGACGATGGCAGGCGATATTCATCGGTACCCGACCAGGACGCACCATTACCCGCCGAGTTGACCACCACCACATCAGGGTGCTCGGCGCGCAGCCACAGGAAGAACTCCTCGAGCAGTTCCTCATAGCCACTCATGGCCAGCCCGGAACGCACCAGCGAATCGACTTCGTCACCTTTGACATCGCGCGCCCCTACCCGATGGATGCCCCAGCTCCAGTTCAACACCCGCACCCCATCCTCGACCAGGTTCACCGATGCAGCGATGTTGGCGGTGATACCGGCATCCGAGTTGCGCTCGACAATCACCTCGAAGCCAGGACTGTGCTTGCCCAGCCTTGGCAAAAAGCCTTCATCCGGGTTCGCCAGGATACCGGCCACATGGTTGCCGTGACTGCCTGGGCGGTCACCGTCGCGCGCATACAGGCACGTCTGCGCCTGCTCGCAGCGCCCTTGATAATGGCTGAAGCCTGGCGCGTCGAAGTCCACCTCTCGCTCGATCACCCCGACCCGCACCGGTTGCACCGGCAAGCTGGAAGCGGCAATTCGCCGCTGGTAGTAGTACAGCGCGTCCATGAAGCGGTTGGAGGCCCACTCATCCGCCTGATCGATGGCCAGGGCGTCACGCCCGCTGCCTTCCTCGCCACGC
Source organism: Pseudomonas sp. X4 (assembly GCF_040784925.1). Classification (NCBI taxonomy): domain Bacteria; kingdom Pseudomonadati; phylum Pseudomonadota; class Gammaproteobacteria; order Pseudomonadales; family Pseudomonadaceae; genus Pseudomonas; species Pseudomonas sp. X4. The sequence goes on from NZ_CP160798.1 coordinate 278,893, forward strand.
TCCGGGGCAGACTCCTCGACAATCACTGCATCCACGCTGACTTCACTGCCCATGCGCAGGATCATCGCGTCGCGCTGCACCAGGTCGCCCACCGGCAAGCGCAACTGGTAGACATTCAGCGGCGGTATGGCACCCACGACCTGGGCGCCGTACTTCCCGGCGATCCGTCGGGCTTCGCCGAGGCCATCATGTTTTTCCTCGATCAAAAGGCTTACCAGGTCCACATAGGTGGTGAGGCCATCCATGTTCTTCGCCACTTCATCAGGCCCGGCGGCCACAACATGGCTGCGCTGGCGGGTCAGCCAAACCGGGTTGCTGGTGCGCTCGCCGTCCTCCAGCCACAGCGGAGCACTGCGCAGGGCTTGTTCGGCCAATTTCAGCGTAAGCCGGTCACCTTGCCGCTCGAAATCGGCTGTCGACAGCCGCACACCACCGAGCCAGACCGTCGGCGGCTGCGCCCCGAGCCCCTCGGCGCGCAGGCACCATTGCTGCTGGCCATCGCCAAACAGGTCGCCGCAACGCTGCAGCTGTTTGATGCGCAACGCATCAGCTGCAGCCTGGGCACCAAGGCTGCAAAGCCACAACAACAGGATCAGACCACGCTTCATGCCATCAGCCCCATTCACTCCCTGTGAATGCGACTGACGGGAAAGATCAAAGGTTCAGCTATGGCGGACAGCCGTCTCGCCCCAGGTGCTTTCGTAGCCACTTCCCCATCATCGACATGATCCAGACCCGGCAGGAAGTCAGTAAATTTGCCATCATGTCCATTCCACCTGCGGAGATCATGGACATGCCGCTACGCCCCCTATTCGCCGCCTTGCTGCTGGCCGCCAGCCTCACCGCCCAGGCCGCCACCGAGGTATTGCCGCTACAACACCGCAGCAGCGCCGAACTGCTGCCCGCCGCCCAGGCCTTCATCGGCAAGGATGGCACGGTCAGCGCCTTCGAGAACAAGCTGATCGTCAACGCCAGCCCCGAGCGCATCGACGACCTGCGCACCCTGCTGCAACAGCTGGACACCGCACCCAAGCGCCTGTTGATCAGCGTCGACAACAACGACAGCAACTTCCAGGACAACCGTGGCAACGCACGTGTCATCCACTACGGCACCAGCAACCGTGACGGCGGCATGCAGCAGATTCAGGCCAGCGAAGGCCAGCCGGCGCTGATCCAGGTCGGCCAGAGCATCCCGATCACCAGCACCAGCACCGACGGCTACGGGAGCATCCAGAGCAATACCGAATACCGCAACGTGACCCAGGGTTTCTACGTCACGCCCAGCTTGAGCGGCGATACGGTTCGTCTGCAAATAAGCACCAATAATGACCGCATCAGCCAGGAACGTGCTGATGTAGTGAAAGTGCAAAGCACCGACACGACAATCACCGGCAAGCTCGGAGAATGGATCACCCTGGCCGGCTACAACCAGCAGAGCCAAGCCGACCGTAGCGCGTCAAGCCACAGTTACAGCACCCAACGGGGTGAAAACATGACTTTGCGTGTCAAAGTCGACCTTCTCGACTGATCCCAGGCAATTCAAGGCCTCGACCAAAGGCCTTGAAACTGACTGCCAAGTCGCATTAGACCAAAGATGTAGTAAGTGAAAAAAACCACTACAAAACATTTGACAGGGTCTTTTTCCCAAGGGCATGATGGCCTCGCTCCCGCTAATCAGGGGCCCTGGCAAGGGCCTTCGAGGCGCACTCCTCCCACCCCTGGAGGCGTCTCGTGTCTATACGGCCCACAAGGCGGTTCGACGGGATTGCGACTGCAACGAAGAAGTTGTCCCGAGGGACGGAAGCGCATCACCGCAGTACTGGCAATCGCGTAGCACCGCAGCAAGGCAACCACGAGCCAACCTGCCGGAGCACCCTTTCGCCTGGCCTGCACACCCTTCCCCTTCGAGCCTTCGCGTTCGCCGCCGCACTCCTGCGAACAGGACAGCCGCCAGCTCCTGATCTGCTCCGAGCATCAGCACAATTACCCCAAGATCGATGCGACGAGGTTTATTTCCATGGCACTGACACGCGAACAGCAAATTGCAGCCCTCGAGAAAGACTGGGCCGAGAACCCGCGCTGGAAAGGCGTGACCCGTACCTACACCGCCGCTGATGTCGTTCGCCTGCGTGGCTCCCTGCAGCCGGAGCACACCCTGGCCCGCCTGGGTGCAGAAAAACTGTGGAAGCTGGTCACCGAAGGTGCCCACCCGTCCTTCCGCCCAGAAAAAGATTTCGTCAACTGCATGGGCGCCCTGACCGGCGGCCAGGCAGTGCAGCAGGTCAAGGCCGGCATCCAGGCCATCTACCTGTCCGGCTGGCAGGTTGCCGCCGACAACAACTCGGCCGAGTCCATGTACCCTGACCAGTCGCTGTACCCGGTCGACTCGGTACCGACCGTGGTCAAGCGCATCAACAACGCCTTCCGCCGCGCCGACCAGATCCAGTGGAAAGCTGGCAAGAACCCGGGCGACGATGGCTACATCGACTACTTCGCACCGATCGTGGCCGACGCCGAAGCCGGTTTCGGTGGCGTACTGAACGCCTACGAGCTGATGAAGAACATGATCGAAGCAGGCGCCGCCGGCGTGCACTTCGAAGACCAGCTGGCCTCGGTGAAAAAATGCGGCCACATGGGTGGCAAGGTGCTGGTACCGACCCAGGAAGCCGTGCAAAAGCTGGTGGCCGCGCGCCTGGCAGCTGACGTATCGGGCGTGCCGACCATCATCCTGGCCCGTACCGACGCCAACGCCGCCGACCTGCTGACCAGCGACTGCGACCCGTACGACCAGCCGTTCGTGATTGGCGAGCGCACCCGTGAAGGCTTCTACAAGGTACGCGCCGGCCTCGACCAGGCCATCGCCCGCGGCCTGGCCTACGCACCGTACGCTGACCTGATCTGGTGTGAAACCGCCAAGCCGGACCTGGACGAAGCCCGCCGCTTCGCCGAAGCGATCAAGAAGGAGTACCCGGACCAGATCCTGTCGTACAACTGCTCGCCTTCCTTCAACTGGAAGAAGAACCTGGACGACGCGACCATCGCCAAGTTCCAGCGCGAACTGTCGGCCATGGGCTACAAGCACCAGTTCATCACCCTGGCCGGCATCCACAACATGTGGCACGGCATGTTCAACCTGGCGCACGACTACGCCCGCAACGACATGACCGCCTACGTGAAGCTGCAGGAGCAGGAGTTCGCTGACGCCAACAAAGGCTACACCTTCGTGGCGCACCAGCAGGAAGTGGGCACTGGCTACTTCGACGACATGACCACCGTGATTCAGGGTGGCGCATCGTCGGTGACTGCACTGACCGGTTCGACCGAGGAAGAGCAGTTCCACTGATAGTGGGTTGCTGTTGAAGAAAGGCCCGAGCCTTGCTGAAGCCCCGGGCCTTTCTTTTTGGTCTGTACCACACCCTTCAAGGACAACAGGTTAGCGCCGAACATGTGGGAGCGGCCTTGCGTCGCGAAAGGGCCGCAAAGCGGCCCCGGCAATCTTGCGATGATGCACAAATCCCGGGGGCGCTTCGCACCCCAATCGCGACGCAAGGCCGCTCCCACAGGAGAAATCGCGCCTGTCGGTAGTACCTCAGTGCTTCATGCCCAGCTCCGCATCATCCATCAGCGCCTTGGCCATCGCGCTCAGATAGTGGGCGGCCCAGATCATCATCGGTTTCTCATCCATCAGGCCGGTGATGGTCAGTTCGCGCACGTAACCCATCAATTCCGAGGACTGCTCGCGGGCGTCTCGACAGGGAATGCCTGGTTCGATGCGGAACAGTGGGTGGGTGCCGTTTTCGCCTTGGTAGAACGTGGTCTTGCCGACAGTGAATTGGGTGTCTTCTGTGGTCATTTTTGAATCCCCTGAAAATTCTCGACTGCCTGGACGGGCCCTTTCGCGGGTAAACCCGCTCCCACAGGGACTGTGCAAGCCTTGAAGACTGAGGTGATCCTGTGGGAGCGGGTTCACCCGCGAAGAGGCCCGCCCAGACAACACATCACTCAAGCCTCAGTGCAAAGTCCGAGGCTCTGCGGGCATCTGCACCTGGATCACTGCCGACTCAAGCAAAGCCCGCAGCGCCTCAAGCTCATGCATCGAGGTCATCATCAGGATCGACGCCGGTGATTTGGGCTGCAGCAGCAAGGCCTGATGCACCACGGTCGCCGCGCACAGCGCGTAGTCGGCGGCCTGGATCAGGGTGTCTTCGAGGGAATGGGGGTTGTGGGGTGGATCGGGGACAACTTTCAGCATGACTCGCTCCTTTCTTTCCTGTTTGGCTACCATCCGCCCGCTGTCAAACGGTTGGGTGGCAGCTATGCGCGGGTTGACAGACCGGTGGAAAGAAAGAAAGACCGGCGCACGCGAGCGTGCCCACACGCACAGCCGCCATTGAGGCAAAGCGAGTGCACCTTCTTTCAATTCCGGCCTGTCAAAGCCGTGTCGTTGATGTGCAACGACACGCCGAGACTAGAGCGCTGCCACAACAGCCGCAACGGAAAAAAGGCGACAGGAGTATGTTTGGGAAATGGCCTACATGGAAGGGGACAAATCTGTTTTATGCCGCACTTCGACAGCGCCTGCACCGGCCTATTCGCGGGTAAACCCGCTCCCACAGGGCCTGTGTAAGTCTTGATGACTGTGGTGATCCTGTGGGAGCGGGCATGCCCGCGAAAGGGCCGGTACAGGAGGAAGCAAAACCCACGATCAGGTCTATGCTTGAGGCTACACAGCCGCAAGGACCGCCCATGCTTCGTCCAAGCCACCTGATGATTCTCGCCCTGGTCGCCGCCGCCCTCTATATATATGCACTGGCCAGCGACAACACCCTGCTCGCCCTGCTGGCCAAACCGATCCCGGTACTGGCCCTGATCGCCTGGCTGCGCAGTGCTCCCGCCACACCTTATCGCCGCTGGATCACCCTCGGCCTGGCATTCTCGGTACTCGGCGACATCCTGCTGGCCATCCCCGCCGACCTGTTCGTGTTCGGCCTGGCCGCCTTCCTCTGCGCCCACCTGGCCTACCTGCGCGCCTATTGCAGCCAGACCCTGCGCCCAGCCCTGCCCGCACTGCTGCTGAGCGCCATCACCGGTATCACTTTGCTCGGCGTACTGGCCAGCCACGGCCTCGGCCCGCTACTGATCCCGGTCGTGCTCTATGCCTTGGCCATCAGCGCCATGCTCTGGCGCGCCCTGGCCTGCGGCGGGCTCGCCGCGCTCGGCGCCTGCCTGTTCGTGCTCTCCGACAGCCTGATCGGTATCGACCGCTTCGTCAGCCCGCTCGCCGCCGCGCCGTACCTGATCATCCTCACCTACTGGCTCGGCCAGTGGGCGATCGCTTCATCAGCCAGTCATCGCTCAATCGATAAAGTATTGACCCAGGGCGGGGCAAGCGGTGTCGAAAGCTGCTAGAACAGGCGTTTTTCGCATTTGCAAGTAGGGGGAATCGCCAGATGAACTTTACAAGACGCAGAACAGGGGAAATATCAGGCATCAGGTCAAATGATATCAATTATCATTACGAAACTTGCAATTCGTTACCCGTCGCAAGAAACATAATTAACAAAACCGCACGCAATGCCCGAATCTCAAGGCTTTCAGCCAGTTACAAGCGGCTTTTGTACTTAATCCTACGAATAAATTTGCGACAGAAATTTTACTTGCACGGGGTTTACCCATAAAATCAGCGCGATTGATTCAGCTGCGACATTTGGTCACTGCATGTGCGACACCAAGTCGCCGCTCTACACTTATTTCAGACTGCAGAGCTGGGTCTCTGTATAAGGATCTCTAGCATGTCCGATTCGGCAGGACTCATCGCCCACAACTGGGGCTTTGCCATCTTCCTCCTGGGTGTCGTCGGCCTGTGCGCCTTCATGCTCGGCCTGTCCAGCCTGCTCGGTAGCAAGGCCTGGGGCCGCGCCAAGAACGAACCCTTCGAATCCGGCATGCTGCCCGTCGGCAGCGCCCGCCTGCGCCTGTCCGCCAAATTCTATCTGGTCGCGATGCTGTTCGTGATCTTCGATATCGAAGCCCTCTTTCTCTTTGCATGGTCTGTGTCCGTCCGCGAAAGCGGCTGGACCGGATTCGTCGAAGCACTCGTTTTCATAGCAATTCTGTTGGCTGGTCTTGTCTACCTATGGCGCGTCGGGGCTCTTGATTGGGCTCCCGAAGGTCGCCGCAAGCGGCAAGCGAAGCTGAAACAATGAGGCTTTGGCATGCAATACAATCTCACCAGAATCGATCCGGATGCGCCCAACGAGCAGTACCCGGTCGGTGAACGGGAAACCGTCACCGATCAACTGCTGGAGGACCAGGTCCACAAGAACATCTTCATGGGCAAGCTTGAAGATGTGCTGCGTGGCGCGGTCAACTGGGGCCGCAAGAACTCCCTCTGGCCGTACAACTTCGGCCTGTCCTGCTGCTACGTGGAAATGACCACGGCCTTCACGGCACCCCACGACATCGCCCGCTTCGGCGCCGAAGTCATCCGGGCATCGCCGCGTCAGGCCGACTTCATGGTCATCGCCGGTACCTGCTTCGTGAAGATGGCGCCGATCATCCAGCGCCTGTACGAGCAGATGCTCGAGCCGAAATGGGTCATCTCCATGGGTTCGTGCGCCAACTCCGGCGGCATGTACGACATCTACTCGGTCGTTCAGGGGGTCGACAAGTTCCTCCCCGTGGACGTCTATGTGCCTGGCTGCCCGCCACGCCCTGAGGCTTTCCTGCAAGGCTTGATGCTGCTGCAGGAGTCGATCGGCCAAGAACGACGCCCGCTTTCCTGGGTTGTTGGTGATCAAGGTATTTACCGTGCCGAGATGCCAGCCCAGAAAGACCTGCGTCGTGAGCAGCGCATTGCAGTAACCAACCTGCGCAGCCCCGACGAAGTCTGATCCAGCGACCTGCCGCCCGCTCCCCTGGAGCCGGCGGCCTGGCTTCATTCTTAACGTTGACCCAAAGCGACCGAGACCATGACAGCGGACAACGCTATTTTCATTCCGCCCTACAAGGCTGACGACCAGGATGTGGTCGTCGAACTGCACAACCGTTTTGGCGCCGAAGCATTCGTCGCCCAGGAAACCCGCACCGGCATGCCCGTGCTGTGGGTCAAGCGCGAGCAGCTCAAGGAAGTGCTCAGCTTCCTGCGCGGCGTGGCCAAACCGTACAGCATGCTGTATGACCTGCACGGCGTCGACGAGCGCCTGCGCACCCAGCGCCGCGGCCTGCCAGCCGCCGACTTCAGCGTGTTCTACCACCTGCTGTCGATCGAGCGTAACAGCGATGTAATGATCAAGGTGTCGCTCAGCGAAGGTGACCTGAACCTGCCGACCGTGACCGGTATCTGGCCGAACGCCAACTGGTACGAGCGCGAAGTCTGGGACATGTTCGGCATCGACTTTGCCGGCCACCCGCACCTCAGCCGCATCATGATGCCGCCCACCTGGGAAGGCCACCCGCTACGCAAGGACTACCCGGCCCGCGCCACCGAGTTCGATCCCTACAGCCTGACCCTGGCCAAGCAGCAGCTTGAAGAGGAATCGGCACGCTTCAACCCGGAAGCCTGGGGCATGAAGCGCCAGGGCGCCAACGAGGACTACATGTTCCTCAACCTCGGCCCCAACCACCCTTCCGCGCACGGTGCCTTCCGTATCGTCCTGCAGCTGGACGGTGAAGAGATCGTCGACTGCGTACCGGACATCGGCTACCACCACCGTGGCGCCGAGAAAATGGCCGAGCGCCAGTCCTGGCACAGCTTCATCCCCTACACCGACCGTATCGACTACCTCGGCGGGGTAATGAACAACCTGCCGTACGTGCTCGCGGTCGAGAAGCTGGCCGGCATCAAGGTGCCACAGAAGGTCGACACCATCCGCGTGATGCTGGCCGAGTTCTTCCGTATCACCAGCCACCTGCTGTTCCTGGGTACCTACATCCAGGACGTCGGCGCCATGACCCCGGTGTTCTTCACCTTCACCGACCGCCAGCGCGCGTACACCGTGATCGAAGCGATCACCGGCTTCCGCCTGCACCCGGCCTGGTACCGCATCGGTGGCGTCGCCCACGACCTGCCACGCGGCTGGGACAAGCTGGTCAAGGACTTCGTCGAATGGCTGCCCAAGCGCCTCGACGAGTACGAAAAGGCTGCCCTGCAGAACAGCATCCTCAAGGGCCGTACCATCGGCGTTGCCGCGTACAACACCAAGGAAGCCCTGGCCTGGGGTACCACCGGTGCCGGCCTGCGTGCCACCGGTTGCGACTTCGACCTGCGTAAAGCCCGCCCCTACTCCGGCTACGAGAACTTCGAGTTCGAAGTACCGCTGGCCCACAACGGCGATGCCTACGATCGCTGCATGGTCCGTGTCGAAGAGATGCGCCAGAGTATCCGCATCATCGACCAGTGCCTGCGCAACATGCCGGAAGGCCCGTACAAGGCGGATCACCCGCTGACCACGCCGCCACCGAAAGAGCGCACCCTGCAGCACATCGAAACCCTGATCACGCACTTCCTGCAAGTCTCGTGGGGCCCGGTCATGCCGGCCAACGAGTCGTTCCAGATGATCGAGGCGACCAAGGGCATCAACAGTTACTACCTGACGAGCGATGGCGGCACCATGAGCTACCGCACCCGGATCCGCACCCCGAGCTACCCGCACCTGCAGCAGATCCCTTCGGTGATCAAAGGCAGCATGGTCGCCGACCTCATTGCGTACCTGGGCAGTATCGACTTCGTTATGGCTGACGTGGACCGCTAAGCATGAACAGCACGCTTATCCAGACAGACCGTTTCGCCCTGAGCGAAACCGAGCGCTCGGCCATCGAGCACGAAATGCATCACTACGAGGACCCGCGCGCGGCGTCCATCGAAGCCCTGAAGATCGTCCAGAAGGAACGTGGCTGGGTGCCGGACGGCGCCATCCACGCCATCGGCGAAGTACTGGGCATCCCGGCCAGCGACGTCGAAGGTGTCGCCACCTTCTACAGCCAGATCTTCCGTCAGCCGGTCGGCCGCCACATCATCCGCGTGTGCGACAGCATGGTCTGCTACATCGGCGGCCATGAATCCGTGGTCAGCCAGATTCAAAGCGAACTGGGCATCGGCCTGGGCCAGACCACCGCCGACGGGCGCTTCACCCTGCTGCCGGTATGCTGCCTGGGCAACTGCGACAAGGCCCCGGCGCTGATGATCGACGACGACACCTTCGGTGACGTGCAGCCGGCTGGCGTTTCCAAACTGCTGGAGGGTTACGTATGACCATTACTTCCTTCGGCCCGGCCAACCGCATCGCGCGCACGGCCGAAACCCACCCGCTGACTTGGCGCCTGCGTGACGACGGCGAGCCGGTCTGGCTTGCCGAGTACGAATCGAAGAACGGCTACGCTGCCGCCCGCAAGGCGCTGGCGCAGATGTCGGCCGACGACATCGTGCAAAGCGTCAAGGACTCCGGCCTCAAGGGCCGCGGTGGTGCAGGCTTCCCCACTGGCGTGAAGTGGGGGCTGATGCCCAAAGACGAATCCATGAACATCCGCTACCTGCTGTGCAACGCGGACGAAATGGAGCCGAACACCTGGAAGGACCGCATGCTGATGGAGCAACAGCCCCATCTGCTGGTCGAGGGCATGCTGATCAGCGCCCGCGCCCTGAAGGCCTACCGTGGCTACATCTTCCTGCGTGGCGAATACACCACCGCAGCGAAAAACCTCAACCGCGCCATCGAGGAAGCCAAGGCCGCCGGCCTGCTGGGCAAGAACATCCTCGGCAGCGGTTTCGATTTCGAGCTGTTCGTGCACACCGGTGCCGGCCGCTACATCTGTGGTGAAGAAACCGCACTGATCAACTCGCTGGAAGGCCGCCGCGCCAACCCGCGCTCCAAGCCGCCCTTCCCTGCCGCCGTTGGCGTGTGGGGCAAGCCGACTTGCGTGAACAACGTCGAAACCCTGTGCAACGTCCCGGCCATCGTCGCCAACGGCAACGACTGGTACAAGTCGCTGGCCCGCGAAGGCAGCGAAGACCACGGCACCAAGCTGATGGGCTTCTCCGGCAAGGTGAAGAACCCGGGCCTGTGGGAACTGCCGTTCGGCGTCACCGCCCGCGAACTGTTCGAAGACTATGCCGGCGGCATGCGCGACGGCTTCAAGCTCAAGTGCTGGCAGCCAGGCGGCGCCGGTACCGGCTTCCTGCTGCCCGAGCACCTCGACGCGCAGATGTACGCCGGCGGCATCGCCAAGGTCGGCACCCGCATGGGTACCGGTCTGGCCATGGCGGTGGACGACAGCATCAACATGGTTTCGCTGCTGCGCAACATGGAAGAGTTCTTCGCCCGCGAGTCGTGCGGCTGGTGCACTCCATGCCGTGACGGCCTGCCGTGGAGCGTGAAGATGCTGCGCGCACTGGAAAAAGGCCAGGGCCGCGCCGAAGACATCGAGACGCTGCTGGGCCTGGTCAACTTCCTCGGCCCTGGCCGTACCTTCTGTGCTCACGCACCAGGTGCCGTCGAGCCGCTGGGCAGTGCCATCAAATACTTCCGGTCCGAGTTCGAGGCCGGTGTCGCTCCAGCTGCGGCTGGCGATGCCCTGCGCCCCAACCTGGCCAAGCCGATCGTGGTCGGCGCATAACAAGATGATTAAGGCGGGTGGTCCGTGCCACTCGCCAGCTTGCCGGCAGGCCCGAGAAATCGTGGCGTGTCGCAAGCTCACCGATTTCCATTAGCCACGCCCGCTCACGCGGGCCAACGAAGAACTTTGAACAATGGCCACTATCCACGTAGACGGCAAAGCGCTCGAAGTCAACGGTGCAGACAACCTGTTACAGGCCTGTCTGTCGCTCGGCCTCGACATCCCTTATTTCTGCTGGCACCCGGCGCTTGGTAGCGTTGGCGCCTGCCGGCAGTGCGCGGTCAAGCAGTACACCGACGAGAACGACACCCGCGGTCGTATCGTCATGTCCTGCATGACCCCTGCCTCCGACGGCACCTGGATCTCCATCGACGATGAAGAGTCCAAGGCGTTCCGCGCCAGCGTCGTCGAATGGCTGATGACCAACCACCCGCACGACTGCCCGGTGTGCGAGGAAGGCGGTCACTGCCACCTGCAGGACATGACGGTAATGACCGGCCACAACGAGCGCCGCTACCGTTTCACCAAGCGTACCCACCAGAACCAGGACCTCGGCCCGTTCATCGCCCATGAGATGAACCGCTGCATCGCCTGCTACCGCTGCGTGCGCTACTACAAGGACTATGCCGGTGGTACCGACCTGGGCGTTTACGGCGCCCACGACAACGTGTACTTCGGCCGCGTCGAAGACGGCGTGCTGGAAAGCGAATTCTCCGGCAACCTGACCGAGGTCTGCCCGACCGGCGTGTTCACCGACAAGACCCACTCCGAGCGCTACAACCGCAAGTGGGACATGCAGTTTGCCCCGAGCATCTGCCACGGCTGCTCCAGCGGCTGCAACATCAGCCCGGGCGAGCGCTACGGCGAACTGCGCCGGGTGGAAAACCGCTTCAACGGTTCGGTCAACCAGTACTTCCTGTGCGACCGTGGCCGCTTCGGCTATGGCTACGTCAACCGCAAGGATCGCCCACGCCAGCCACACCTGGCCGACGGCACCAAGCTGGGCCTGGACGCCGCCCTGGACAAGGCCGCCGACCTGCTGCGCGGCCGTACCATCGTCGGTATCGGCTCGCCACGCGCCAGCCTGGAAAGCAACTACGGCCTGCGTGAGCTGGTCGGTGCCGAGTACTTCTACTCGGGCATGGAAGCCGGTGAACTGGCCCGCGTACGCCTGGCCCTGAACGTGCTGAACAACAGCCCGCTGCCGGTGCCGACCCTGCGCGACATCGAAGACCACGACGCCGTGTTCGTGCTCGGTGAAGACCTGACCCAGACCGCTGCCCGCGTCGCCCTGGCCGTGCGCCAGGCCACCAAGGGCAAGGCCGAGGCCATGGCCGAAGCGATGAAGGTGCAGCCGTGGCTCGACGCCGCCGTGAAGAACATCGGCCAGCACGCGCTGTACCCGCTGTTCATCGCTTCGCTGGCTGAAACCAAGCTGGACGACGTCGCCGAAGAATGCGTGCACGCCGCCCCGGCCGACCTGGCCCGCATCGGTTTCGCCGTGGCCCACGCCATCGACCCGAGCGCCCCTGCCGTAGAAGGCCTGGACGCCGAAGCGAAAGCCCTGGCCCAGCGCATCGCCGACGCCCTGGTCGCGGCCAAGCGCCCACTGGTCGTGGCCGGTACCTCGCTGGCCGACCCGGCGCTGATCGAAGCCGCCGCCAACATCGCCAAGGCGCTGAAGCTGCGCGAGAAGAACGGCTCGCTGAGCCTGGTGGTGCCTGAAGCCAACAGCCTCGGCCTGGCCATGCTCGGTGGCGAGTCGGTCGATGCCGCGCTGGACGCGGTCATCAGCGGCAAGGCCGACGCCATCGTCGTGCTGGAAAACGACCTGTACGCCCGCGTACCGGCCGCCAAGGTCGATGCAGCCCTGGCCGCGGCCAAGGTAGTGATCGTTGCCGACCACTCGAAAACCCCGACTGTCGACCGCGCCCACCTGGTGCTGCCGGCCGCCTCGTTCGCCGAAGGCGACGGTACCCTGGTCAGCCAGGAAGGCCGTGCCCAGCGCTTCTTCCAGGTATTCGACCCGCAATACCTGGACAGCAGCATCCAGATCCACGAAGGCTGGCGCTGGATGCACGCCCTGCGTGCCACCCTGCTGAACAAGCCGGTCGACTGGACCCAGCTGGACCACGTTACCAGCGCCTGCGCCGAAGCCGCCCCGCAACTGGCCGGCATCGTCAACGCCGCGCCAAGCGCCGCGTTCCGCATCAAGGGCATGAAACTGGCCCGTGAGCCGCTGCGCTACTCCGGCCGTACCGCCATGCGCGCCAACATCAGCGTGCACGAGCCTCGTACCCCGCAAGACAAGGACACCGCGTTCGCCTTCTCCATGGAAGGCTATTCGGGTTCGGCCGAACCGCGCCAGCAGGTGCCGTTCGCCTGGTCGCCGGGCTGGAACTCGCCGCAAGCCTGGAACAAGTTCCAGGACGAGGTCGGTGGCCACCTGCGTGCCGGTGACCCGGGCGTTCGCCTGATCGAATCGCAAGGCGACCGCCTGCACTGGTTCAACGCCATTCCGGGCGCCTTCAACCCGGCCCGTGGCACCTGGACTGCCGTACCGTTCTTCCATCTGTTCGGCAGCGAAGAAAGCTCCTCGCGCGCCGCACCGGTACAAGAGCGCATCCCGGCAGCCTACGTGGCCCTGGCCAAGTCCGAAGCCGACCGCCTGGGCGTCAACGACGGTGCCCTGCTGAGCCTGAACGTTGCCGGTGTGGCCCTGCGCCTGCCGCTGCGTATCAATGAAGAGCTGGGCGCTGGCCTGGTCGCGTTGCCGAAAGGCCTGGCCGGCATTCCGCCTGCCATCTTCGGTGCATCCGTCGAAGGTCTGCAGGAGGCAGCACAATGAGCTGGTTCACCCCCGAAGTGATCGATGTGATCCTGACCGTGCTGCGGGCCATCGTGGTCCTGCTGGCGGTGGTGGTCTGCGGCGCGCTGCTCAGCTTCGTCGAGCGCCGCCTGCTGGGCTGGTGGCAGGACCGTTACGGTCCGAACCGCGTCGGCCCGTTCGGCATGTTCCAGATCGCTGCCGACATGCTGAAGATGTTCTTCAAGGAAGACTGGAACCCGCCCTTCGTCGACCGCGTGATCTTCACCCTGGCACCGGTAGTGGCCATGAGCGCCCTGCTGATCGCCTTTGTGGTCATCCCGATCACCCCGACCTGGGGCGTCGCCGACCTGAACATCGGCCTGCTGTTCTTCTTCGCCATGGCCGGCCTGTCTGTCTACGCAGTGCTGTTCGCCGGCTGGTCGTCGAACAACAAGTACGCCCTGCTGGGCAGCTTGCGTGCCTCGGCACAGACCGTGTCGTACGAAGTGTTCCTGGGCCTGGCGCTGATGGGCGTGGTGGTGCAGGTGGGTTCGTTCAACATGCGCGACATCGTTGAATACCAGGCCCAGAACCTGTGGTTCATCATTCCGCAGTTCTTCGGCTTCTGCACCTTCTTCATCGCTGGCGTCGCCGTGACTCACCGTCACCCGTTCGACCAGCCAGAAGCGGAACAGGAACTGGCCGACGGCTACCACATCGAGTATGCCGGCATGAAATGGGGCATGTTCTTCGTCGGTGAGTACATCGGCATCATCCTCATCTCGGCGCTGCTGGTAACCCTGTTCTTCGGCGGCTGGCACGGCCCGTTCGGCATCCTGCCGCAACTGTCGTTCCTGTGGTTCGCGCTGAAGACCGCGTTCTTCATCATGCTGTTCATCCTGCTGCGCGCCTCGATCCCGCGCCCACGCTATGACCAGGTGATGGACTTCAGCTGGAAGTTCTGCCTGCCGCTGACCCTGATCAATTTGCTGGTGACCGCTGCGATCGTGCTCTACAACACGCCAGCCGTCGCGGCCCAGTGAGGATTTGACCCATGTTCAAGTATATCGGCGACATCGTTAAGGGCACCGGCACCCAGCTGCGCAGCCTGGCAATGGTGTTCTCCCACGGGTTCCGCAAGCGCGACACCCTGCAGTACCCCGAAGAACCCGTGTACCTGCCGCCGCGCTACCGCGGCCGCATCGTCCTCACCCGCGACCCCGATGGCGAGGAGCGCTGCGTAGCGTGCAACCTCTGCGCGGTGGCCTGCCCGGTCGGCTGCATCTCGCTGCAGAAGGCCGAGACCGAGGACGGCCGCTGGTACCCGGAGTTCTTCCGCATCAACTTCTCGCGCTGCATCTTCTGCGGCCTGTGTGAAGAAGCGTGCCCGACCACCGCGATCCAGCTGACTCCGGATTTCGAAATGGCCGAGTTCAAGCGTCAGGACCTGGTGTACGAGAAAGAAGATCTGCTGATCTCCGGCCCCGGCAAGAACCCTGACTACAACTTCTACCGTGTTGCCGGCATGGCAATCGCTGGCAAGCCGAAGGGCTCTGCACAGAACGAAGCCGAGCCGATCAACGTGAAGAGCTTGCTCCCATAAGGACAGAAAGATGGAATTCGCTTTCTACTTCGCATCCGGGATCGCCGTGGTCTCCACCCTTCGGGTGGTGACCGGCACCAACCCCGTGCACGCCTTGCTTTACCTGATCATTTCGCTGATTTCCGTGGCCATGATCTTCTTCGCCCTGGGTGCGCCGTTCGCCGGCGCCCTGGAAGTGATCGCCTACGCCGGCGCCATCATGGTGCTGTTCGTGTTCGTGGTGATGATGCTCAACCTCGGGCCGGCTTCGGTCGCCCAGGAACGGGGCTGGCTCAAGCCCGGTATCTGGGCCGGGCCGGTGATCCTCGCCGCCCTGCTCCTGCTGGAGCTGCTGTACGTGCTGTTCGTCACCCCGAGCGGCGCCGGCATCAGCGGTACCACCGTGGGCCCGAAAGAAGTCGGCATCAGCCTGTTCGGCCCCTACCTGCTGGTGGTCGAACTGGCTTCGATGCTGCTGCTGGCCGCGGCCGTCACCGCCTTCCACCTGGGCCGCAACGAGGCGAAGGAGTAAATCATGGGTGCTATCCCTCTCGAGCATGGTCTGGCAGTCGCCGGCATCCTGTTCTGCTTAGGTCTGGTTGGCCTGATGGTCCGCCGCAACATCCTCTTCGTGCTCATGAGCCTGGAAGTCATGATGAACGCCTCTGCCCTGGCGTTCGTCGTCGCCGGTGCCCGTTGGGTCCAGCCCGACGGCCAGGTGATGTTCATTCTGGTGATCAGCCTGGCAGCCGCCGAGGCCAGTATTGGCCTGGCCATCCTGCTGCAGCTGTATCGCCGCTTCCACACTCTCGACATCGATGCTGCCAGTGAGATGCGCGGATGAACCTTCTCTTCCTGACTTTCGTCTTCCCCCTCGTCGGCTTCCTGCTGCTGTCGTTCTCGCGCGGGCGGTTCTCGGAGAACCTGTCCGCCCTGATCGGCGTCGGCTCGGTAGGCCTTTCGGCCGCCACCGCCGCCTACGTCATCTGGCAATTCAACGTCGCCCCGCCTGAAGGCGGCGCGTACAGCCAGCTGCTGTGGCAGTGGATGTCGGTGGACGGCTTCGCGCCGAACTTCACCCTGTACCTGGACGGCCTGTCGGTCACCATGCTCGGCGTGGTCACCGGTGTCGGCTTCCTGATCCACCTGTTCGCCTCCTGGTACATGCGTGGCGAAGCCGGCTACTCGCGCTTCTTCGCGTACACCAACCTGTTCATCGCCAGCATGCTGTTCCTGGTGCTGGGCGACAACCTGCTGTTCATCTACTTCGGCTGGGAAGGCGTGGGCCTGTGCTCGTACCTGTTGATCGGTTTCTACTACAGCAACCGCAACAACGGTAACGCGGCACTCAAGGCATTCATCGTCACCCGTATCGGCGACGTGTTCATGGCCATCGGCCTGTTCATCCTGTTCGTCCAGCTGGGTACCCTGAACGTGCAGGAACTGCTGGTGCTGGCCCCGCAGAAGTTCCAGGCTGGCGACACCTGGATGGTGCTGGCAACCCTGATGCTGCTGGGTGGTGCAGTCGGTAAATCGGCCCAGCTGCCACTGCAGACCTGGCTGGCCGACGCGATGGCCGGCCCTACTCCGGTCTCCGCGCTGATCCACGCGGCAACCATGGTGACCGCGGGCGTGTACCTGATCGCCCGTACCAACGGCCTGTTCCTGCTGGCGCCGGACATCCTGCACCTGGTAGGCGTGGTCGGTGGCGTGACCCTGGTACTGGCCGGCTTCGCCGCGCTGGTACAGACCGACATCAAGCGTATCCTCGCCTACTCGACCATGAGCCAGATCGGCTACATGTTCCTGGCCCTGGGCGTTGGCGCCTGGGACGCGGCTATCTTCCACCTGATGACCCACGCCTTCTTCAAGGCGCTGCTGTTCCTTGCCTCCGGTGCGGTGATCGTTGCCTGCCACCACGAGCAGGACATCTTCAAGATGGGCGGCCTGTGGAAGAAACTGCCGCTGGCCTACGCCAGCTTCGTGGTCGGTGGCGCTGCCCTGGCTGCACTGCCGATCGTGACCGTGGGCTTCTACTCCAAGGACGAGATCCTCTGGGAAGCCTTCGCCAGCGGCAACACCGGCCTGCTGTACGCCGGCCTGGTCGGTGCGTTCATGACCTCGCTGTACACCTTCCGCCTGATCTTCATCGCCTTCCACGGCGAAGCCAAGACCGAAGCCCATGCTGGCCACGGCATCAGCCACTGGCTGCCGCTGGGCGTGCTGATCGTGCTGTCGACCTTCGTCGGCGCCTGGATCACCCCGCCGCTGGCAGGCGTGCTGCCTGAAAGCGCCGGCCACGCCGGTGGCGAAGCCAAGCATGCGCTGGAGCTCACTTCGGGCGCCATCGCCATCGCCGGTATCCTGCTGTCGGCCCTGCTGTTCCTGGGCAAGCGCCGCTTCGTCAGCGCAGTCGCCAACAGCGGTATCGGTCGTGTCCTGTCGGCCTGGTGGTTCGCCGCCTGGGGCTTCGACTGGATCTACGACAAGCTGTTCGTCAAACCTTACCTGCTGATCAGCCACATCCTGCGCAAGGACCCGGTTGACCGCAGCATCGGCCTGATCCCTCGCCTGGCTCGCGGCGGCCATGTCGCCATGAGCAAGACCGAGACCGGCCAGCTGCGCTGGTACACCGCTTCGATCGCCGTTGGCGCAGTGCTGGTACTCGGCGCTGTGGTAGTGGCCGCGGTATGACCATGAACCTTGTGAACCTTGCGACCCTGCAAAAGGAAACGAACCCGTCATGATTTTGCCTTGGCTGATCCTGATCCCCTTCATCGGCGGCTTCCTGTGCTGGCTGGGTGAGCGCTTCGGCGCCACCCTGCCGCGCTGGATCGCGCTGCTGACCATGTCCCTGCTGCTCGGCATCGGCCTGTGGCTGTGGGGTAACGGCGACTACACCCTGGCCCCCGCTCCGGGCGCCGAGCCTGCCTGGGCCCTGGAATACAAAGTCCAGTGGATCCAGCGCTTCGGCATCAGCATCCACCTGGCCCTCGACGGCCTGTCGCTGCTGATGATCCTGCTCACCGGCCTGCTCGGTGTGCTGTCGGTACTGTGCTCCTGGAAAGAGATCCAGCGTCACGTCGGCTTCTTCCACCTCAACCTGATGTGGATCCTCGGCGGCGTGGTCGGTGTGTTCCTGGCCCTGGACCTGTTCCTGTTCTTCTTCTTCTGGGAAATGATGCTGGTGCCGATGTACTTCCTCATCGCGCTCTGGGGTCACAGCTCGTCGGACGGCAAGAAGACCCGGATCTACGCGGCGACCAAGTTCTTCATCTTCACCCAGGCCAGCGGCCTGATCATGCTGGTGGCGATCCTCGGCCTGGTGCTGGTCAACTACACCAACACCGGCGTGATCACCTTCAACTACAGCGACCTGCTCAAGGCCGAACTGCCAGCCGGTACCGAGTACCTGCTGATGCTGGGCTTCTTCATCGCCTTCGCGGTGAAGCTGCCGGTGGTGCCGTTCCACTCCTGGCTGCCTGACGCTCACGCCCAGGCACCGACCGCAGGCTCCGTGGACCTGGCCGGTATCTTGCTGAAGACTGCGGCCTACGGCCTGCTGCGCTTCGCCCTGCCGCTGTTCCCGAACGCCTCGGCAGAGTTCGCGCCAATCGCCATGACCCTGGGCCTGATCGGTATCTTCTACGGTGCCTTCCTGGCCTTCGCGCAAACCGACATCAAGCGCCTGGTCGCCTTCTCCAGCGTCTCGCACATGGGCTTCGTACTGATCGGTATCTACTCCGGCAGCCAGCAGGCCCTGCAAGGCGCGGTGATCCAGATGCTGGCCCACGGCCTGTCCGCTGCCGCGCTGTTCATCCTGGCCGGCCAGCTGTACGAGCGCCTGCACACCCGTGACATGCGCCAGATGGGTGGCCTGTGGCACCGCATCGCCTACCTGCCAGCCATCAGCCTGTTCTTCGCCGCCGCCTCCCTGGGCCTGCCCGGTACCGGCAACTTCGTCGGCGAGTTCCTGATCCTGATCGGCAGCTTCGCCAGCGTGCCGTGGATCACCGTGATCGCCACCACTGGCCTGGTGTTCGGTTCGGTGTACTCGCTGATCATGATCCACCGCGCCTACTTCGGCCCGGCCAAGACCGACACCGTGCTGGCCGGCATGGACGGTCGCGAGCTGATCATGGTCCTGGGTCTGGCGGTACTGCTGATCCTGCTGGGCGTGTATCCGCAGCCGTTCCTCGACACCTCTGCCGCCACCATGAGTGGTGTGCAGCAGTGGCTCGGTTCCGCTTTCACTCAACTCGCTTCGGCCCGGTAAGAGCGCTATGGAATTCACCACTCAACACTTCATCGCATTGGCGCCGATGCTGATCACCACCATCACCACGGTGGTGGTGATGCTGGCGATCGCCTGGAAGCGCAACCACTCGCAGACCTTCCTGCTGTCCACCGTGGGCCTCAACCTGGCCCTGCTGTCGATCCTGCCGGCACTGAAGGTTGCGCCGCTGGCGGTCACCCCGCTGATCACCATCGACAAGTTCGCCTGCCTGTACATGGCGATCATCCTGGTGGCGACGCTGGCCTGCGTCACCCTCGCCCACGCCTACCTCGGCGAAGGCTCCAAGGGCTTCCCGGGCAACCGTGAAGAACTGTACCTGCTGCTGCTGATGTCGGCCCTCGGTGGCCTGGTGCTGGTCAGCGCCAACCACCTGGCCGGCCTGTTCATCGGCCTGGAGCTGCTGTCGGTACCGGTCTACGGCCTGGTGGCGTATGCCTTCTTCAACAAGCGCTCGCTGGAAGCCGGCATCAAGTACATGGTGCTGTCGGCCGCTGGCTCGGCCTTCCTGCTGTTCGGCATGGCCCTGCTTTACGCCGACGCCGGCAGCCTGAGCTTCGACCAGATCGGCAAGGCCCTGGCCGCCACCAGCATGCCAAGCCTGGTGGCCCAGCTGGGCCTGGGCATGATGCTGGTCGGCCTGGCCTTCAAGCTGTCGCTGGTACCGTTCCACCTGTGGACCCCGGACGTGTACGAAGGCGCCCCGGTACCGGTCGCCGCCTTCCTGGCCACCGCCAGCAAGGTTGCGGTGTTCGCCGTGGTCGTGCGCCTGTTCATGCTCTCCCCTGCTGCCAGCAGCGGCGTGCTGAGCACCGTGCTGGCGGTGATTGCCGTGGCCTCGATCCTGATCGGTAACCTGCTGGCACTGACCCAGAGCAACCTCAAGCGCCTGCTCGGTTACTCGTCCATCGCCCACTTCGGTTACCTGGTCATCGCCCTGGTCGCCAGCAAGGGCCTGGCACTGGAAGCAATGGGCGTGTACCTGGTCACCTACGTGATCACCAGCCTGGGCGCCTTCGGCGTCATCACCCTGATGTCCTCGCCTTACGGCGGCCGTGACGCCGATGCACTGTACGAGTACCGCGGCCTGTTCTGGCGTCGTCCGTACCTGACTGCGGTACTGACCGTGATGATGCTGTCGCTGGCGGGCATCCCGCTCACCGCCGGCTTCATCGGCAAGTTCTACATCATTGCCACTGGCGTCGAGTCGCACCTGTGGTGGCTGGTCGGTGCGTTGGTGATCGGTAGCGCCATCGGTGTCTACTACTACCTGCGCGTCATGGTCACCCTGTACCTGGTCGAGCCGAACCTGCGTCGCCACGACGCCCCGCTGAAGTGGGAACAGCGCACCGGCGGCGTCATGCTGCTGGCCATCGCCATTCTCGCCTTCGTGCTGGGTGTGTACCCGCAACCGCTGCTGGAAATGGTCCAGCAAGCCGGCCTGCAACTGATCGGCTAATCGCGCCCCGGTAAAACAAGACACCCCGCTCATGCGGGGTGTTTTTTTATCTGCGCGCTTTTTATCCGTGAGCATGAAGGCTCATTTACCGGGATTGTCCTGCGCGGACCCCGGCAGCGCTGCCTTGCGTAAATCACCATTGGCCGAAGGCAGGTACACTTCCGGGTTGGGCATGCCGCTGGGCGAGAGTTCATGGGTCATTTCGAACTCGGCGCGCACCGACCAGCCACATGCCTCGTTGGTGCATTGCAAATAGGCGATCCGCAGGAAAATATGACGCCCTTCACTGGTGCGTATGCGCATCCGGCTGTGGCAATGCGGGCAAACCAGCTTGTATGTACTCACGGCAAATACCTGCAAACATTGTTCAGGCTTACCTTCTGTGAGAATAATCGTCCGGTTTTGTCAGTATTGGCTGCATATATAGGTGTATTCTTCAGTTTGATGCTTCTCATTGCAGGAACGCTCCTTAAAACGCAGGGCTGTATTCATAACGAGTAGTTTAAGCCCATGGAATATCATTAAACCAGTCATGGATATTTGTTATGAGTACCCACGTACTTGCTTCGGTGCTGGCCAGGCTGAAGCTTCTGACCGCTACGGAATCCGATGCCGAGCTGTCCAGAGCGCTTTCGATCAGCCCGCAGACATTGAGCAGCTGGAAGGTGCGCGACAGCATTCCTTATTCACTATGCATAGACATCGCCAGGCAATACGCATGCTCATTGGACTGGCTTCTGCTGGGTGAACCCGAACGACATCGCGCAGGCCTGGACGAAGACGGCTGGGAACACGACATGCTCGCGCGCCTGCGCACCTTGTCGCTTGCCGATCGCCAGGCCGTTCTCCTGCTGGTCCAGGACAAGCAACGCATCCAGCAGCTGGAACGGCAATTGAGCGCGCTGACCAGTCGCCCGCCCAATGCCGCCAGCGGCTAACCCCGGCGGCGCCAGCGCTGGATGAGTTCGCGCGGGTCCAGGGTATCCAGCCAGACCATCACCTTGAGGCTGATGGGGATCACCACCACGGCAGCCACGAACGCCGCCATGCCACGGCTCAGCAGGGGCACCAGTGACGAGACCAGCGGCTCGAACAGGTGGCCCACCCCCACGGTCACGAATACCAGCAACAGTTTCTTGCCCAGCGTCAGGCGCCTGGCCTTGTTGGTGATCAACCGGTCGCGCGCCGCGCTCACCAGCAAAGCCCCCAGCAGCGCGGCAAACAGGACATTGCCATCCACGCCCAGCAACTCCACCAACGCCGGGGCCAGGCTGTCGAAAACAGATTCTTCAGTCATGGGCAGCCCCTCTGTGTGCGGCGGGCAGGTAGGCGGTCGAGCCCAGGCTATGCATGACCGCGGCTTCGACAAAGCGGATGTAGCACACCCGCAATGCACGCCCCTGGTCATGCCCGGCCACATCCTCGAGGCGCTTGTAGCCCCGTTCTCGCAACACCGCGCGCCAGCGCGCGAATTCGCGTGCCGCGTCGATGGCCGCGCAGCGTGCGGCCACCTCCAGCGCAGCCTCACTGACAGGCCGCTGCAGGTTCAGGCGCTCACGCAGCCTGCCCAGGTCCACCCGTGGCCAGAACGGGTCATGGCAGTCGGCAAAACGCGGTAACCGAGGATCGTTGCCCATGCTTCACCCCCTCACTGCTCGGCCAGCATGCCGTAGCGAATGGCTTTGATCACCGCAGCCACCCGCGTGGGCACATCGAACTTGCGCAGGATGTTCGACACATGGAAGTTCACCGTCGATTCCTTGCATTCCAGGATCCGGCCAATCTCCCACGAGCTCTTGCCGTAGGCACACCACAACAGCACTTGCCGTTCACGTGGCGTCAGGCGAACCGGGGCGTCCGCCAGGGGGTGCTGCGAGTGTCGTGCGTTGTCAGTCATGTTTGAACTCCACGGGTGATTGAGCGAGGCATCGCTGCCGGTCTGCAATCACCTTACGAAGCGCGGGTCGCCCTGCTCCATCGCTACGGCTTGTAAAGAACTTTCGTACAAAACCGTCTGACGAAGGTTGCGCGATATTTGTCGACTTTCCTCGTGCTCCAAGCGGCATTTCGCTCGTCTCAACGCCGTTGTCCATTCGCCTTTCGCCTGGAGTCGTACAATGCGTTGCGTTTTGCCCCCACCATCCTGCCTCGGCCTGCTGGCTGCTTTCGCTGCCTCCCAGCCCGCCCTGGCGGCACCTTCGGTCGAGTTGGGCCAGGTGCTGATCACCGATGAGGAGCAGAACGACCTGACCGCCGCCAGCGAACGCCTGCACGAAGTGCCGGGCGCCAGCAACCTGGTGGACATGCAGCGTGTAGGGCAAGGCCGGGTTGCCAGCAACCAGGATGTACTTGCCTACCAGCCCGGGGTATTCGCGCAATCGGCGGGCAACGATGGCATCAAGCTGTCGATCCGCGGTTCGGGCATCAACCGCGCACCGGGGGCCCACGGTTCCGGGGTGTACACGATGTTCGACGGCCTGCCCCTGACCGGCCCGGGCGGTACGCCCTACGAACTGTTCGAACCGCTGTGGCTGAGCCGTGCCGAAGTGCTGCGCGGCGCCAACGGCTTCGACCACGGGTCCCTCGCCCTTGGCGGTGCGATCAACTACGTCACCCACACCGGCTACGACGCCGCGCCGCTGCAGGTGCGCTACGAAGTCGGCAGCCGCGGCTACCAGCACCGGCACATCAGCTCGGGGCAGGTGCTGGGCAACCTCGACTACTACGTGGCCCTGACCGATTCGGAATATGACGGCTACCAGGCGCACAGCAGCGGCAGCGCCAAGGGGGTTGCCGCCAACGTCGGCTACCGCTTCAACCCGAACCTGGAAACCCGCTTCTACCTGCGCTATCGGGAAACCGAGAACGAGTTGGCCGGGCGCCTGACCAAGGAGCAGATCAAGCACCACCCCCGCGCCGCGAACCCGGCCTACCTGGCCCGCGACGACAGCCGCCCGCAACCGGGCAGTACCTGGGTGGGCAACAAGACCACCTTCTACCTCGACGACGATGCGCGCCTGGAAGCTGGCCTGGTCTACCACGACTACCCGATGGACCTGCGCGAAGGCCCGATGCGCCTGAAGGTGGCCTATACCGATGTGAGCGGCACCTTGAACTACTTCCGCCGCGACACCCTGTTCGGCCACGAGAGCAAGACCACTGTCGGCTGGCGCACCACCAAGCACCTGCCCAACAGTGGTGCTTCACAGTTCGAACGCACGGGCGACGTGTTCGGCAAGCGTACCCGTGACTTCACCTACCAGGGCTCGGACACCGTGCTGCATGTGGGCAATGACCTGGAGCTGGTACCGAACCTGTGGCTGACCACAGGCCTGGCGATGATCTATACCCGTCGTGAAAGTGATGTCACTTACCCTGCCGAGGGTGGCAAGGTGAGCATGCACAACTGGGACTATGCGCCACGCGTGGGGCTGCGCTATGACATCAGCCCGGACCTGCAGGTGTATGGCAACTTGAGCCGCTCGGTAGAGCCACCTCACCCGTGGTCGCTGATCTGGAGCTCGCCCAAAGTAGGCGGCAAGCAGATCCAGCCGATCGAGATGCAGAACCAGACCGCCACGACCCTGGAGCTGGGCGCGCGTGGCGATTCGGCGCTTGGCCGCTGGGACCTGGCCTGGTACTACTCGCAAGTGCGCCACGAGCTGCTGGCCGTGGAAGTGGTGCCGAACTTCACCTCGGAATTCAACGCCAGCGCCACCGTGCACCAAGGCGTGGAAGCCGGCCTCGACAGTACCCTGTGGGAACGTGCCGGCACTGGCAAGCTGAGCTTGCGCCAGGCCTACACCTTCAGTGACTTCCACTACCGCGATGACGACAAGTTCGGCGACAACCGCCTGCCGGGCATCCCGATGCACTACTACCAGGCCGAGCTGCGCTATGACTGGCCGAGCGGTTTCTACGCGGGGGTGAACACGCAGATGGCGTCGAAGGTGCAGGTGGACTACGCCAACAGTTACCACGCCGATGAATATGCCCTGCTCGGCGCACGCCTGGGCTGGGATTCACCGAAGCAGGACTGGCAGACCTGGCTGGACCTGCGCAACCTGACCAACAAGCGTTATGCGGCGACGGTGACACCTGGCTACAACGATGCTGGAAAGGATGAGGCCCGTTCGACGCCAGGCGAAGGCTTTGGCGTGTATGCCGGGGTTTCCTACAGCTTCCGCTAGGCCGCCGGGGCCGCTGTGCGGCCCATCGCCGGCAAGCCAGCTCCCACACCGACCGCATCGCTCTCAATCCATGTGAATTTCCTGAAGAAGCAAATCTCCAAAGCCAACGCGGTCGGTGTGGGAGCTGGCTTGCCGGCGATGGGCTGCGGAGCAGCCCCTTTGAAAGCTGACACCGAATGAACAGGCCTCAAACCGCCCTGTTCAACTTCACCCAGGAAGCGAACTTGTCGATAAACGCCTGCAAGAACGGTCGGGTCTTGTCACTGAGCTTGCCCGCATCGTCGAACAGGCTAGCCGCGCCGCCAATGTAGGCCTCGGGCATCTGCATGCACGGCATGTCCAGAAACACCAGCGACTGGCGCACGGCATGGTTGGCACCAAAGCCACCAATGGCCCCCGGCGACACACTGACCACCGCCGCCGGCTTGCCACTCCAGGCGCTTTGCCCGTAAGGCCGCGAGCCCACATCGATGGCATTCTTCAGGCCGCCAGGTACCGAGCGGTTGTACTCCGGGGTAACGAACAGCACCGCATCACTGCGGCGGATCTCGTCGCGAAAACGCTTCCACGCTTCCGGCGGCGCTTCGGCCTCGACATCCTCGTTGTACAACGGCAAATCGCCAATCTCGACGATCTTCAGGGCAAGGCTGGACGGCGCCAGCTCCGAGAGTGCGCGGGCGATCTTGCGGTTGTAGGAGTCCTTGCGCAAGCTACCGACGACCACTGCTACCGAATACACCTGGCTCATGGCAATTTCCAACCTCTGCTGGGTAAAGGGACGTTGTAGTTATAGATGACCGTTCCTCGGCGCTTTGGTTTTTTTTCCGCGGGGCGAAAACTTCCGACGCTGTTCCACGGTCTATGCCTGCAGACATTTCCCACGTAATTCAGAGGTTTCCACCCAAATGGCAGCAGTAATGGTCGGCCAATTCCACGCCCGTGACGCCGAAGGCCGCATCTACCCCGTGCACGAGTTCCAGGAGTCGACCCTGCAAACCGACGGCAGCACGCTGGGCGCCCCCATCACCACCTATCGCCTGGCCATCGGCGACAAGGTCAACCACCTGGGTGAAAACCGCTTCGAACTGGCGCGCAGCGGCGTCGAGATCATTCGCATTCCCTGATGCAATCCACCGTGTAGCGGCCGCTTTCGTTCTGCAGGCCGTGCACGTCGGCGACGAAACCTGGGAAGCCCTGGTTGAACGCCCGGGCGAACGCCAGGTAATCGACTATCGAGCGGGTCGCCTCGGTGAACCGCTCCCCCGGCATGATCAACGGAATACCAGGCGGGTACGGCACCAGCATCACCGCCGCCACCCGCCCCAGCAGCGCCTCGATCGGCACCGCCTCCACCTCACCGCGTACCATCTGGTCATAGGCCCGGGCCGGGCTCACGGCCACCTCCGGCAAGCGCGTGAACAGCCGCTTCAATTGCTTGGCCGTGGCATTGGCGCGGTAGCAGCCATGCAACTGGTCGCACAGGTCGCGCAGGCCCATGCCCTGGTAGCGTGAAGCATCGGCAGCCACCACGCTCGGCAGGCAGTCGCTCAGGTCGGTATTGCCGTCATAGTGGCGCTTGAACTCCAGCAACTCGGTGAGCAAGGTGCTCCACTTGCCCTTGGTGATACCCATGGAGAACAGCACCAGGAAGCTGTACAGGCCGGTTTTCTCCACCACCAGCCCCCGCTCCCAGAGAAACTTGCTGACCACCGCCGCCGGGATGCCATGCTCGCCCAGCGCACCGCCCGCGCTCAGGCCTGGCATTACCAGGGTCACCTTCAGCGGGTCGAGCAGCACATAGTCGTCCGCCACTTCGCCAAAGCCATGCCACTCCGCCCCCGGCTGCAGCAGCCAGTCCTGCGCGGCCAGGCGGTGGATGCCTTCGGCGCTCGGCGGCTGCCAGATGCTGAACCACCAGTCGTCGGCGGCGATGTGCTCGCGCAGGTTGGCCAGGGCACGGCGAAAGCTCAGCGCCTCGTCGAACATTTCTTGCAGCAGCGAACGCCCGGCCGGCCCTTCCATCATGGTCGAGGCCACGTCCAGCGAAGCGAGAATGCTGTACTGCGGCGAGGTCGAGATGTGCATCATGAACGCTTCGTTGAAGCGGTCACGGTCCAGCTGGCGCCTGGCCCCGTCCTGCACATGAATCATCGAGGCCTGGCTGAACGCGGCCAACAGCTTGTGGGTGGAATGGGTGCTGAACACCAGCGGGCTGTCTGCCGCGCAGGCCGTGCCCATGGCATAGCGCCCGGTGAAGAACTCGTGGAACGCCGCATAGGCGAACCAGGCCTCGTCGAAGTGCAGCACCTCGACACTGGCGCCCAGGGTCTGCTTGATCAAGCCGGCGTGGTAGCACAGGCCGTCGTAGGTGGAGTTGGTCACCACCGCCAGCTTGATGCGCTGCCCGCGATCACGGGCGAGAGGGTTGGCCTGGATCTTCGCCTGGATCGCCTCGGGGCTGAACTCGCTGAGCGGGATCGGGCCGATGATCCCGAGTTCGTTGCGCTCGGGGCACAGATAGAGGGGGATGGCACCGGTCATGATGATCGCGTGCACCACCGACTTGTGGCAGTTGCGGTCCACCAGCACCAGGTCGTCGCGGCCGACCATGGCGTGCCAGACGATCTTGTTGGCCGTGGAGGTGCCATTGATGACGAAGAAGGTGTGATCGGCGCCAAAGTTGCGCGCGGCCCTGGCTTCGGCTTCGGCCAAGGGGCCGGTGTGATCGAGCAGCGAGCCCAGCTCCGGCACGGAAACGGACAGGTCCGAGCGCAGGGTGTTTTCCCCGAAGAACTGGTGAAAGGCCTGGCCCACCGGGCTTTTGCGATAGGCCACGCCGCCACCGTGGCCCGGGGTGTGCCAGGAATAGTTGGACTGCGCGGTGTGCTGCACCAGGGCCTTGAAGAACGGCGGCAGCAGGCCGTCGAGGTAGATATGTGCGGCACGCGCCACCTGGCGCGCAAGAAACGGTACGGTGTCTTCGAACAGGTAGAGGATGCCGCGCAGCTGGTTGAGCTCGCTCATGGCTTCGGCGGGGGCGTTTTCCAGGGTCACCTGTTCGCCCAGGGCGAAAATCGGCAGGTTGGGGGCGCGCAGGCGGGCCAGGCGGATCAGCTCGGCCATGTTCTGCAGCAGGTGGGTATTCTCGCCGACGCCCTCGGCGGCAATCAGCATGCAGGCCAGGCCATGGTGGGTGGCGGCGACCAGGCAGGCCTCGGCATGGTCGGCGGCGGCGAGGATGGCAAAGCCGTCCTGGCGCAGTTCCTCGGCGATGCCCCGCACACGCTCGCCAGCTACGCTGTCGGCCTTGATGGCGCGGTGCACGATGAGGATGGGGAACTTGAGGTCCTTGTACATCAGGTGGCTACCTCCGAAGGACATGACGTCCATTTCAGGGTAGTTGAGCCTTGTATTGCCTGTGCAGGCCTCTTCGCGGGTGAACCCGCTCCCACAGGGACCGCATTGCATTCAAGGCCAGTCGATTTCCTGTGGGAGCGGGTTCACCCGCGAAAGGGCCGGAGCAGGCGAAAAATCAGCCAGCAGGTGTCTCGGTCAGAGCCTGCCACATGGATGGCCCACCCGCCGACTTGGCAATGGCCGCCAGGCGCTCGGCATGCGCCTCCAGCTCCTCGGCACTGGCCATGATCACCCGCCCGGGCGCCCGCCCGGTAATACGGCGAATCTCGCTGCCACCAGCACCCGCCCCTTCATCCCCGGCCTCTGCACCATGCCCGGCCAGCGACAGGCTGGTCTGGCCACCGGTCATTGCCAGGTAGACGTCAGCCAGCAGTTCCGAGTCGAGCAATGCGCCGTGCAGCTCACGGCCCGAGTTGTCGATGTCGTAGCGTTTGCACAGTGCATCCAGGCTGTTGCGCTGCCCCGGGTGGCGCGAACGCGCCAGCAGCAGGGTGTCGAGGATGGTGCAATGCTGCGAAATGTCCGCGCGGTCCTGCTGGCCCAGCAAGGCAAATTCGTTGTTGATGAAGCCAACGTCGAACGCCGCGTTGTGGATGACCAGCGTGGCGCCCTGGATGAACTCGAAGAACTCCTCGGCAACATCGCCAAAGCGTGGCTTGCCGACCAGGAAGGCATCGGTGATGCCGTGGACGTTGATGGCGCCCTCGTCGCTCTCGCGGTCCGGCTGCAGGTAGACGTGGAAGTGCCGCCCGGTCAGGCGCCGGCCGATGACCTCGACACAGCCGATCTCGATGATCCGGTGGCCTTCGCTGACCGGCATACCCGTGGTTTCGGTATCGAGAATTACCAGACGTACCTGAGCAGTTGTGTCAACCATGATGCATTTCTCTCTACCAAAACCTTATAAATAATGATACCACGGGAGATTTTTCGTTTCCAAGGGGCAAAAAAATGTAAACAGAACTTGCCCTACCTTGACATACCGATCAAAATGTAAAAATGACCTTTTCAATAAAGTCCTACATTTCAAAATCGGGCGAGCGCTTCTCCCTCCTGTTTAGCGCCGACGCACCCGGCATCCCACTGTTCTATCCCTCTGCCTTCCTTTCGAGGCACCTGCGGGAGAACAACACCCACCAGACGCAGGTAGCAGCGCTGGACGCGATCCGTCGTTTGTGCGAATGGGAGCGGGATCGAGGGTTGAGCTTGGAAGACAACCTAGTTATTGGTGAATTGCTGTCTATTCATCAAATCGATGACCTGGCAAGCCATGTCAAGGTGAGCAGAAGAAGTAGGAACGGACAGTTGATAAGCGGCGCAAAGTTTAATGGTTACTGGTTCTACATTACCGCCTACTTATGCTGGCTAACCGACCAGTTGTTGCCTAAGCGGAACAACAAGGAAGTCCGCCAACTGGTGAATGACCAAGTCGAAAGCTTAAAAGCCAAAACCCTTAAGCGGATCGGTTCAAAGGCGAGAAAAAATCAGCACACATTGGAGGACAAGCTGTCCGAAAATGTCCGTGCAAAACTGCTCCACATCTTTAACGATCCATATCAAGATGTTATGCATACTGCCAATCGCGCAACACGACTGCGCAACGTTGTAATGCTACGAATCCTGTATGAAACTGGAATGAGGCGCGGTGAATTGCTCTCACTTAAAATCAAGCATTTTGTGGAAGCAAGCGGCGGAGATAGTGCATACCTTTCCATCGAAACCAATCATTCAGATGAATACGACCGCCGTGTCAATCAGCCGGTCGCCAAAACGCTCGGTCGGGATCTACCAATATCTGAGGGATTAGAAAGCCAGATCATTGAGTATCAAACCCTGTACCGTTCTGAGTTGCCCAACGTGGGACACAGCGACAATGATTTTCTTTTTTGCGTGCATCGCCGAGGAAGAACTCAAGGAAACCCGCTGAGTATTAATGGTTTTAACTCAGCATTCCAATACTTCCGTGGTTTGTTCCCTGACCTAGGAAGCGAAATCCACCCACATGCATTTCGCCATGACTGGAACTATCGATTCTCGCTTCTCGCCGACGCGGAAGGCTACACAGAGTCCGAAGAGGCCGAAGCCCGCGAAACACTAATGGGCTGGAATCCTGGCTCAGACATGGCCAAGGTATACAACTTGCGACACCGCAAAGCCAAGGCTATGGAAGTTGGCCAACAAATTGCCCGCGACACAGAGCGACCAAGCAAATGAAAAAAGCATCTACACAATTAGAACAAAAAATAGCTGATGCTGAGTCCTTGACCTACTCCTCAAAAGTAAACCCTGAGGATGTTGCCTTAGATCTTGCAGCAACTGCTCGCACAGCTTTTGATGGGCGAATTTTCTGGGAAAACGACAAGCTTGTCTATCTCGGACAGGCAGGCGTTGACTTTCATGCTGCACTCTCACTTATGACGACTGAAGCAAGATCCGAGTTCAAAAATCTCGCACTTCAGTATGCAGAAAGCAAAACCGTTTCGAACGTCACTTTTTTCGGGATGATGCATAGCCTAAGAACCTCACTTGCGCGGCACCCTAGCAGGACATTCACTTTAAAATGGGCAAGCGTCTCAATCGAGAATGAAAACTTTCGGCATTCAATAGCACAGATCCTAAAATTTCTTGAGCACATTCAAAAAAGATTCTCGCGATTAGTTGACAGCGAAGCTCTAAACTTACTTGCGCAAACCGGAAGCAGGAGATATTCGTCAAATAATGTCCAGTCAGATGACCCTGAAAAAAGCTGGCTTACTCCAGACGAGTATGATGCAGTTCTGAGAACCACTTGGGACTTTTTCGACAAAACTGGATGCACTCAATCTACGCTTATACGCTTGCTTTCTTTGCAATATGCGCGCCGCCCTACTCAGCTTCGAAGCCTAAAATTTTGCGACCTTAAATGTGGCGCCAACAAAAAACTAAAAAAACTCCAAGAGAATGAAATTCATTTCCCTGCGGCAAAAGAAAAGGATTCGGAAAGTGAATTCAGAGGAGGCAAAGCCGAGATCCACCCCATTGCGAATCACTTGTGGCACTTGCTTCAAATTCAAAAAAAATCCATTAAA
The DNA here is from genome assembly GCF_040784925.1 of Pseudomonas sp. X4. Lineage (NCBI taxonomy): Bacteria > Pseudomonadati > Pseudomonadota > Gammaproteobacteria > Pseudomonadales > Pseudomonadaceae > Pseudomonas > Pseudomonas sp. X4. Next base: position 310,326 of record NZ_CP160798.1, read on the forward strand.
CAAATTTTCCAGCAAGCGCTGAATGTCAAGCTAAGCGAATCTGATTTAGATAAGCTCCCCGTTTTCACTACTGCATCACGAGTAAGAAAATCAATAGAATGGCTAACTAACAGTCTTGCATTAAATCCGATTGAGCACCTCCATCACGAGCTATTCCATGTTCGTGCAAACCCAGTACTTCGCACGATCGCCTTCACTCAAAATCTTCAACTTGATATATATAGCAAGGCAACAAAAGATCGAGTATCCGCTCCACCGCTTCCCCTGAGCGAGCGCACCCAAAAACCTATCCTCGTCTCCGCTAACCGTCTGCGACACACGCGTGCTCGTCAGTTAGCGAGACAAGGCGTACCCAAACCCATCCTGTCCTACTGGCTCGGACATAACGATCCTACAGCGATCGACTCCTATTACAGCGATCCAGCCGAAGAGGCTCGTCACCTAGATGAAAAAATGTCCAAAGGTCTCACCCCCCTGGCCATGGCATTCCAAGGCCGAATCATCGCAACCGACGCCGAGGCAACACATGCCAATGACCCGAGCAAGCGCTTGGAGTTTCCCAGTGGATACGACCTACGCTATGTAGGCCACTGTGGAAAGCTCAGCTTTTGCTCAACCACATCTATTCCGATTCCGTGCTATCGCTGCAACAAGTTCGAGCCCTTGGTGGATGCTCCCCACCAAGAGGTACTTGAAGCGCTGATTTACAGGCAGTCTCAAGAACGAGACTTGCTCAAGGTAGGCGGTATGCGCAAGCTGCTTATACCAATCGACCTCTCTGCTGACATTCGCGCTGTGGAACGCTGCATCGAGTTGTGCAAGATAAAGCGCGAACAAAAGCCTCGACAAGACCAGCAAGAACAAACATATAAAAAAGAAGATGACCAATGAGCACTCATCTCAAACTTGTTAGCTTCAACCCTAACCCCGAGCTTAGCCCCTCATCCAACCTTAAAAATTTCATCGCTTATTGTCGCAACAACCTTACCGTATTTACGCACGCGCCGGACTATAGCTGGGATGCATACTACTGGCGGGACGTGAACAAAGACAACTCTCGACTGAGGTTTACCAAGCAAGAGCACGCAAATGTTCATCCGGCGGCGGTACCGACAACTGAACAGCTCATGGATACGGAAATGCAGGATATCTGCAAAGCCTATCTTAGTTATAGACACACTATAAGCCCTCACAAAAATGCTGCACGTGAGCTACAAGCCTTTCGCGCGCTGGATAAGGCGCTTAGAAGCGATGTGAATGGCAAGGCATCGATTGCTGAGCTTACAGAAAGCCATTTCTTGGAAGCTACAAAGTCACTACAGGACATCGCTGCTCGACAGAACATCGTTCTAGCACTGCTACAGATCTTGAAATTGCTGTCGGAAAAGTTAATTGTGCCCGCAGAGGTGGTACGGTGGACAAATCCTTTTGTAAAACAGGCGTCGTATCACGCGCTACGGGGCGCTAATGCGCCGGCGGAAGTGAAAGCGGAAAAGTTGGCTGACCAGGATGCCCTACTCAGCATCGCAGACGTGTTCAGCCAATCGCTTAGCCAGCTGGATGACAGTGACATAATGGTCACCTCGCTTACTGCACTGTTGCTGTCGGCCCCCATGAGGATCGGCGAGACATTACGCTGGCGGACAGATTGCTTACGATCGGACACCGACAGCCAGGGTACCCTACAGCGGTATCTAGCCTACTACGTGCCCAAGACTCGCAGCTACACGCGCAAGGCCGTGCCAACTACGATGGCAGAGGTTGCCCAGGAGGCAGTGGATCGGCTTACAAGCATCACGGATGAGGGCCGGAGGCTGGCCCGTTACCTGGAGACGAACCCTGCCAAATTCTACCGGCATGACAACTGCCCTGATGTGCCCGACGATCAGGTGTTGACGCCTAATCAAGTCGCTCAAGCCCTTGGCTACATGCACGCAGGGGCATGCGAAGACTTCCTTCGCAAATATACAGGCACTTACACGCTTACTGGGTTTACCCTCAACTCACTCTGGCAAATCGTGCTTGCCGAACACAGCAAGCTCAACCCCCACTTCCCGTATCAAGAGAAACCCGACGGTGAACTCAAACCGCTCAAAATGAGCGAATCTCTGATGTGCTTCAGGAAGCTGCAGCTTGGAGTCCGCGTAAGTACCAGCCCCGTGCTACTTGCCCCGTTCAAAGCTGACCACTATCGCAAGCGGTTGGACGGCACTATCAAAGCCGACCGAAAGAACCAGCGACCACTGTGCTTTTTCACCAAGCACGGCTACGACCCTATCGCACTGAACCCCCACAGCCTTAGGCACTTCGTGAATGAGCTGGCAAGACAACACGGGGTCACTGTTGATGTGATTACAGAGTGGAGCTCACGCGCGTCGCAGACTCAAACCAGAACGTATTTGCACGAGACTGCAGAGCAAAAGCGAGAGCGCACGTCCTCGCTCATGGGTACCAAGCAAGAGCACGAAACACTGACTCCAGTAACCCAAGTCGAGGCTCATGCTTACGGACATGGCCCATTCCACCGCAGCCGTTACGGGATCTGCCGACGAAGCTGGGGCGCCGGGCCTTGCATCAAGTTCGCGGACTGTACCAACTGCTCTGAGCTCTTGGCGTGCAAGGGTGATAAGATTGCACTCGCTGCAGTCAAAAACGACCGTGACCACATGGTTAAGACGTGGGAAGCAGCGAAGCGCGCAGTCGATGCAGGAGAGCGTTCAGCATCGCTTTGGATGCAAAAGGCGACACCACAAATTCAGCGCCTTGCAGAGCTAATCAGCATCATGGAGAACCCTGCCATCCCAGATGGCTCGCCCATCCAGATGATCGGTACGGACTTCAGCCACGAAGCCCTTATTGTGGAAGAGAAAGCTAAGGAAGCGGGTGTTCAGCTCCTCGATAAAGAGCAACTGGCTCTGGAATACGGGGATGACCTGGTCGAACTGTTAGAGATGCTTGTGTGACATGACAGAGATTTATCGCAATGCCTAAAGTCATCACTGATCAGCAGACTCGCGACATCTGTAGGATGATCAACACGTGGGACACCCAACACAAACTGGATTGGAATACGATTTGCTTGGGCGCCCAGGAAATTCTAGGTTGGGCGACGCCGCCAACCCGACAAGCGCTCAACAAGAAGACCACTATCAAGCTGGCTTACCAGGCCAAAAAGGACGCCCTCCGAAAGGAAATCGAGAGAGTTCAGAACCTGCCGCGACCTAAGACTATCCAGGACGGCGCAGAGCGAATAGCTCGCCTAGAAAAGGAGATTGAGCGCTTGAACATGGTGAATAGCCAGTTCGCAGAACTCTTTCGAACTATCGTTCACAACGCGACGCTAGCCGGCCTGAAAAAGCACGATTTGATGAAACCGATCCAAACCATTAAGAAGTAACTAGACGCCACCAAACGAGGTTTGACGAGGCTGAAAATACTGAAAAGTGGGCCTCAGCAAAGGTCACTATCAGCTTCCAAAGCTGTGCTCCAGACAGTGGATGGTTTCAAGGACTTGCTGATACCCAGCCCGATCCCGAGCAAGCTCAAGCGCGGATCGGTCACCGAACGCCGTGCGTCGTTGAGTAAGCCAAACGGCTGCTCTCGCTTTATCTTCAAAGACCCTCTCGGCCTCCCTGCGAATTGCGTCGACGTAGTCCATGATTTCCCCTCCCTTAGGTGAGTATCTACTCCATCTGAGCAACTGCAGGTAATGCTCACGGCACCATGTTAGACCACTTGCTGTGGGTGCATGACCTCAGGGACGAAAGGGGGCAGTGGCTAAAACATCAGTCTCTCCGACGGTAGGATTGGAGCCCTGCGGGCGCCTGACAACCCAGATCTGATGGTGTCCTCGTATTTTCAAGCGGACGCGATCACCCTTAGCCTACGTTCCTTCCTTGAGGCTGTATGCTGAAAGTAACAGTCAGAGGCGTTTGCAGGAGTCAGCTATGAAAATCACCGGAAGAGTCGAAGTCGAGACCGTAACTGATGTCGTATGCGATTTATGCCGTTGTTCAACCCGCTTGGATATTGGCGGGCATCAGTTCGGCACCCTACAAGCACACTGGGGCTATGGCGCTGCCCATGACGGGGAGCGCTATGAACTGCACCTGTGTGAGGATTGCTTTTTCCAAACATTGGCTTACCTCAAGCAGGAGCGGCGCTCTCAACATCTGTTCAGCGAGGATGGCCAAGATCTCACCGGCAATCTCGGTCTGGTCGCAAAGGATGATATATCGGTGTAAGCGTCCGCCCAATTCACCTTGCGTGAGCTGGGCCGGAATCCAGTGACGGGGTAGCAGCCCGTCTTTAGTAGCCTCTTTGTCAGCATCGGCACCCTAGCGAGACTGCGCTGCTTGTTGACTGGAAGACGTTACAGCACACTAAACGGGCACCATCTCTTCTTAGCGTCGCCGCCTAGATGACACTGCCAGACGCTTACGATAGAGGTCTTTGCTTCCCGGCTGCAAAGGGTTTGCGATGCGATAGAGCTTGAGATGAAACCCTGGAGCCTCATATTTACTTCGTTGCGGCGCCACCTCCACTCGCCAGCCAAATATATCCTTCAGATCGGCATTGAGTACCTCTAGGTCTCGAACGGCCACTTCCTTCACCTCTTCATGCATAGATCCATTATCTAAATGGGGTAAAGCAATGCACAAGCGGTTTAAGTTAAAAAAATCGCACGCAACTCGCTGAAAGCGACGCAATATATCTCAATAAGCTAAAGCGTTGCCCACATCTCTTTCGTCACTCTTTCAGGGCGACCGTCATCCCATTCGAGCCTAACCAAGTGCTTCGGCTTTTTTCCAATATACACCGACGCAATTAACTCGACATTCTGATGCACGTCCAGAAACTGGAGCGGGAACTTACTTTTGATGTCGCCCTCAGAGACAACCTCGTTACCCTCGGGAAATTCTATTGTCACATGATGCGCAGGCGCCTTGCCCTTATTGAACACTTTCAACCGATATTTACTATTGCCAAGCTTCAGAAACGCCGCCCCCAGATCGGCCTGCTTTTCCAGCTCCACCCCAGCCGTCTCCTTATCCAGGAGCAGCTCATTGAGCTTTGCCTGGCTCTTAATGACCTCCTGCTGCCGGTTGTTGAACTGTACGGTTTTAAAGGTTGCGTACACGGAGAAAAGCAAGGCCAGGGTGGCGATGATGTCGCCGGAGTCGACGGTGATGTTGATCATTTCAGTTTGAAGCCCTTGCTGCCTTTGAACGCGTTTTGCAGGCGCTTACGAAGATCATCAGCTACCGCCTTGGAGACCTCCTTTTTGATCTCACCCAGGTGCGCCTGGATATTCTCCTCGTTCTCCCGGCGCAGCTCATCCCTACTGATCACGCGGTCGCATCCGACGCAAGTGACGCTGTGGCTCTCAGGAGAGTCGCTCTCGAAGGCAGTACCTGCGCAGGTTGGGCAATGGAGCGTAATTGTTCGGGAATGCTTATCCAGATTCATGCCAACACCTCTGCAAGTTTATACCGCTCAGCCTAGCCCATCCTGAGACCTTTACATTGCCCGTTACGGCCATCTTGCATCTAGTCTGCCCCCCACCTATCTGGCCGTATCTGGAAATCGGTGCACGCCGCATCAGCCCCTTCCAAAGCTTGTGTGGCGGCGACACCCTCTAGCGAGCAATTGGCAGGGCAAGTAAGCTCCCCGGATAGCTAAATGCCATATTTCACTAGGGAAGACGGGATGCTAGATACACGCCGCTCCATGCCTGCCGTGCTGGATCGCCACATCGAAAAGGAAGAGGATGATGCCTTTGGGCACCGACACTACGCGCAGGCTCTACGCAGCCTGATCGAGGATGAAGGTCATCGACCGCCATTCAGCATTGGCCTGCTAGGCGGCTGGGGTACCGGCAAGAGCTCCATCAAGGAGATGTACACCCACACCCTGGCTGATGACACTTCGATCGTGGGTGGGCGCCGCCCGCGCAGTCAGCGATTTAAGAGCATCACCTTTAACGCCTGGCGGTTCGGTGGAAAGGAACAGGACATCAAACGCGCCCTGCTGCGTCATGTGTTCCTGGAGCTAGGCGGCGACGAGAACAAACTTCATGATGACCTTTACCGCAATGTCACACACACAGAACTAGTCCCCAAGAGCGTAGGAGAGCTAACCAAGCAGCATCTACTGAGCTGGGTAGCACCGGTGCCGGCATTCCTGATCGCCATCATCAGCTACCTGCTGTTCATCGCCGCAGGACTGAAGTGGCTGCCACTCGACAACAGTGTTGTCCAAGCGCTTTTCGTTGCAGCGGTCACGGGCATTTACGCCTATCTGATCAAGGTCATGAAACCATCGGCGGTCAGTCCTACCAACACCATCACGCGCGTGCATCTCCCTAGCGCCAGTGCTGAACAGTACGAAGATATGCTGTTAAAGCAACTGCGAAAGTTCAAAGCCACAAAGAGCAATGCCGTGCCGTATGAGCGTCTGGTCATATTTGTGGACGACCTGGATCGGCTCTCGGCGGAAGAAATGGTGCTGGGCCTGGATGCAGTGCGTACGTTCATGGAAATTCCGGTCAACAAGCTGCCCGACAATCTCGGACTGGTGTTCGTGATTTCGTGCGATGAGGGCAAGGTTGCAGATGCGCTCTCACGCCGACGTGGCAACCCCGAACAACCTGGCTCCGTCTTCAACCCGACCGATGCGCGACGTTACCTCGATCGCATCTTCCAATTCAGGTTGGAAATCCCTCCTCCACCGCGAAGTGACATGCGCCAGTTTGCGCTAACCAAGCTCAAAGGCTTTCCAGAGCTGGTTAAAGAGATTGCCGAGAAAGGTGCCTCGGTTGAACAGGTGGTGGATCGGATGATTCACGTCAATGTCACCGATCCTCGAAACGCCCTGCAGATCGTGAACGCATTTACCCAGACCTGGTGGCTGGCAAGAAAACGAGAGCGGGATGCCGTTGGAAGTGAGCGGCCAGGCGGCCTGCATGAAGGAGCCGTCACTAACTACCCCGTAGCACTTGGGGCGCTGAGCGCGGCGCGCGTGAGCTTTCCCGGGTTCTACCAAGACCTTCAGGGCGACCCACAGCTGCTGCAACGGCTTACGAATTTGATGTTGAAACAAACGCCGCTGAAGAACGAGCCCCTGGAAACGCTACACGTGCTTAAACGGTACGTGACACAGCTGGAGGGAGAGCAAGAAGGGGAAGAACAAACTGTCCTCGTTGAAGGGCAACGCGACCTACGTCAGTTCCTTGCCAGCTTGGTCGGCATCCAGTGGCCAGCGTCCTTGCAAAGCTTACTGCTGCTATCAGAGGACTTTGCCACACGGCAGTATGGCCCTCATGCCTCGCGCATTTATGGCTACCTTGTTTCTGGTGATTCACACGGTTTCTTGGAAGCGCTTTCACCACGCGCTAATGAGTCGTTGAGCGATCAAGAGACTCAGCTGCTTCACGGTATGTTGAGCGAACTGCATCGCACCGAAGACACGCTAAAGTTCAACGCCATGCGTGTAGTAGCCGACATCATTGATCGCTTGCCAATTCGCACCCGTGACTTGGTGCTCGGTATGTTGAGCAACGATATCGTGACGTCCAACGAGCTGCGTGCACTGCTGGGTGTGGAGAAGATTGGGCGCATTGCCGCTGTTTCCAACCCAACGGATCAAAAGCAAATCGCCTCGGTGCTTATCGACGAGCTACTGACGTTGGACAAGATCTGCTCCATGCGCCTGGGGTCTGGCCAGATGCCCAACGTGGAAGAAACCATCACTATGGTCGAGAGCGCAGCTCAGATTGCACTCACCGTGTTTGCCACCCATGGTCTTTCTCCCATCGCGAAAGATCGGCTGATGGCGTGGTTATCCAAGCGTACGGTGAAAACCGGATCGGGCTCCATCACACTCCCATTTGCCCGCCTTCAAGCCTGGGTTGATGATTTCGAGCCATCCCTTCTGCCTGAGATTGGAACGGCGTACGTGAATCAGCTGACCACCGCGCTGCACGGCCACGAAGACCCGCATGATGATGACGATGTGATTGACGGGCTAGATATGCAGAAGACTGTCTCTCGAATCAGCGCCGTTTGGGATCGCCTGTCGAACGAAGGTGACGAAAGCCGTGAGGTATTATGGGAGCAGATCACCAATCTGACGACGATGGGAGATCCGCTGATCATTGAGTGCGTGACCCAAGCACTGGAACGGTACGTACCGTACTCAAGCGAAGAGCAACTGTTGAAGTGCCTGACCCGACTCAGTATCCGTGTCGCAGACTTCCAGAACCAGCCGATCGATTTCCAACGCGCATTCCGCTTGATTGTTGATCTTGGCGCTGAACGCAAGTCGTACCTTAACGATGAGGGCCTGGAGAGCTATGCTGATCTTGCCATCAGCCTGAGCACCTCCGAAGGTCACTCCCAGGACGCTGCAGAGGTGCTTCAGAAATTCGTTCTGGATAACCCAAGCGGGCTCGGTAGAGTTGTGAATCATTGGATCAGCGGATCCCTCAGAAGCGTACCGAGCGAGTGCCGCACTCTCGTGTTCAAGGTATTCGGAACGCTCAATGAGAATGACCAAGCCGCCTTGGTCAATCAACTGGGTACACTCGTAGCACAGATTCAGATTGATGCCCAAGACGGGAATCTCTACACCGATGCGGCCATTCATATCCCTCTGGAGGAATGGGGCGGCAAGCTGCTTCGCCCACACCTCGATGCTCTTATATCAGCAGCCCCTGGAAAAATTCCAAACTGGAACAGCTATCTGCGTCAGCTCATGCCGGGTATCGCCCATGTCCTCTTGCAAGCAACGCCGGCACTCGCGGGGCCATCGCTGCAAAAATTGTTCAGCGGTGCCAGATCGAATAAAGATGCCTTCGACAACCTGCACAAACACTTCATTGGACGTTGGCCTACAGCAGCTCAGCTCCCGAATGGCTACTCACCCCAGTCGCTGTTCAATGAGGCCAGACAGCACGCAGGTACAGCTCCAGAGGTAGTGGGGAAACACACCTTGGCTTCGATGGCCAGCATGATCGAAAGCGGCATTGTGCCTGACACACAGCGCACGCAACTGATCGAAACGGCTTGCCTCGTCTGGCAGAAGCGCCCTGGTGAGGCGGTTGATTACCTTACTTCTGGAGGACTACGCCTGGCCATCAGCCAAATGGCAGCCCTAGCCGACGCGGTTGATTTCAGCAATGAAGCGCAGGTTGGGATGCTGGAACGAGCGTGGACAGCCATTATTCCCGAGCTCCCAGTGAATGAGTATGTGGATGCGGGTAAGGCGGTACTGCTCAAAGGCCCGATGGGGAATTTGAACGATCCTGACCTAGCCTTCACGGTCTGGTGTCGTGCACTGCAGATCGAAGCATTCGACGATCTTAAGTCGTTACTGCAGAGCAATGAGATCAACGATGAACACCGTAAGCGTGTCTACGGCCACATCCTTCAGGCTGACAAGAACGAGAAGGAGACCAAAGAGTTGCCGTTGATCGCCATCCAGCTTTTCAAAATACCAGACAGTCCCCTTACCTGGGGCGCCGTCAACGATCTGCGTCACGAGATCAAAAATCGACTGCGTTCTCATGAAGAGCGCATGGCATACGCAAGGCTTTTGCTGCGCGAGCTACCCAACGCCGCGTCGGATACCGCAAAGGGATTCATGGCAGCCTGGGCCAAAACCCTTGGCACCGAAGCCCTGCTCAAGGAGCTCAAGCCTGCTCAGCTGTCGGAGGGCGATCTCAAGATCATCAACACTGCATTTGGGACGAGTCGCCCCATGGCTGGATTGGTAAAACGTTGGATCAACATGAATTGATCCTGACCTGATGGGGCTTCCGGATGTCGCGTTGGCGTGCTCGGCTGAGTCGTCAGTGTCCAGGATGCAGAATTTTTTCTGCATCGCCACCAGGAAGCGTGCTGGTAAAAATGGCACACAGCACAGGGACGTCCAACCCAGTCGAAAAACCGACCGCGCATGGATTTTGCGCGGGCTTCACAACCCTCCAAACGAGGACAAGCTCACAGTCTAGTGCTTACTTTCTCACTGACGGGGGTTGCGAAGAGGTGCCATCCTTATGCCATACTGACATCAACATTGAGCCACACGCCTTACACTAATCAGTAAAAGTGTCGCACTGATCCTCATCGCAGCGTGAGCACCCTCACTCCGCCCACATCAGATCGGCAACGTGCGGATTGAGCATCGAAACGGTGAACGGGTGTCGTTCGTCGGGGTCTCAGCAGATGAATGGACAAATGTGAGAGAAGCTGATTGACTCGTGTTGCGGTGCCTCTATAATCCGCGGAATTTTTTCAAGGCGTCCCAGTGGCGCCTTAAGCATGCCTGAATCACGCACCAAGACGTGTCCTAGGCGAAGCGCTCAGTAAGGAAGAAAGGGAGTTAGACGGAATGACGACAGATCGTCTCTTTGACAAGATCCGCAACCGTGTTGGTGAAACGCGTGATCAGCGAGAGAGTGCAGCACGTGACCGCATGAATGCGCTGAACGAGAAGCTAGAGCGTCAGCTCGCTTCTCAAGCGATGACGCCGGATGTGCTCGCGAAAGCCTGCAGCCTTTAATCCCTTTCCGTTCCACAAAAAGCAGCCCGCGCGGCTGCTTTTTTTTGCGCGATCCATAATGACTTCATACCTCGTTTCCAGCTTTCAAAAAGCTACGCTCAGCGCATTGATCCGTGAATGCACCGGTTACGACTTTGCCGACATTTTCACCAAGGATCAGATCACCTACCTGTTCAACTACCTCACTGAGCGCGGTTGCGTATCGATCCTCCTGGAGCCCGAGTACATTGATCGGGAGTTCTTAGAGGACTACTCCCGCTACTACGTGAAGCGTTTCGGCAATGACGGCTATGAGTGCGGGCGAATCCACTTCTTTAGCCACAGCATAGACCACAAGCATCTTGACCTTCTTTTGCAGGGACGTCCCGCCGACGATCTCACGCCCGAGAAGCTCCAGAAGCATTATCTGGGCTTCATGGTTGTGAAGCCCCTAAGTCGCACCTTTGTTGGTAAAACCTGCTTGCAGCTCACGGGCGACAAAGGCATCGGTGACGGCACCAAGAAGAAGATCGCCAAGAAATACGATGTGAATCTCTTTGGCATCAAGTTGCACGTTGATTCAATTGCGTTCCAGGAGCAGGACAAGGTCGTGGCTGCCTGCGCCACCACTGCAATCTGGACGGCCCTCCATGCGCTGCCGGGCAGCGATGTAAAGCACGTTCCGTCGTGCAGCGAGATCACGATGAACGCGCTCAACTTCGTGGAGGGGTCAAACAACGGCTTTCCTAACAAAGAGCTGACGAACAAACAGATTCAACGCTCTCTGGATGTCGAAGGGCTGCGCTACCATTCGAGCAACCTGCTGGAAGAATCCAGAGAATGGTTTCGTGCTTGCGTCACCTCCTACATCGACAGCGACTTACCCTTGGTGCTGGTAGGTGACGTGCACAGCCTGAAACGGTCTGAACAAGGGCGCTGGTGGAGAAAGCGCGAGGTCATAAGCCTTAACAAGGAAGGTGGACACGCGATCACTGTACTCGGCTATGACTTCCGGGTCGGTTCTAACCTGATCTATGTTCACGATGATCGGCTCGGGCCTTACGCACGTGTCGAGCTAGTCGAGCTCAAAGACTTACTTGGCAAGGACACACCTTTAGCGCACCGCGATCGCTGGGCTCTTGCCTTCCGCAAAACCGAGGACAACGGCAAAACCTGGCTTCCCGCCAACGAAATCCTCATTCCCGACGCCTGCATCGTACCGGCAGATAAAAAGGCACGACTACCATTCCAGTACGCCTACGGTACGGCTGAAGTCATTGCCGATCGAATCCGCTTCTGGCTCGATCCTTGGTTGAGGTCGTCGGCAAACCTTCTCCAATCGAACACGCTGAAATTCAACATCAAGCTATCAACGATTTCCGAGGTGAGGGAGCACGTTCGCCAACACGAAATGAAGTACCAAGGCAACGAACGGCTGATGATCGATGCGGATGAGGAAATAATTTTTACAGAAACTGATCTGGAGAGATGGCGCGAGGAGCGTATCCGCTTCCTGACCAGCCCCATGGCCAGGCTCCAGTGGGAAATCGATTTTGTGTGGGGCAATACAGAGGTCTTCAAGGTTCTCTTAGATGCAACGGACATCCCCTTGGGCAACGCCATATCCGGGGTCTATGTCAGCGATCCTCTGTACGCAGAGCTCTTCTTCGGACTGCTTCGCATGCCTGATGGCTTCGACCCTGAAGCTGACAAAGCTCATTTCTATGGATCGTTCGTCAAAGTGCTGGAGCAGCGCGACGTCGACTATGCAAGCCACCTCAATAAGACCTACGGCGCCCTCAGAGCGCCAATAAAAATTGAGGACAGCGAGGTTGATGAATCGGGCAAGGGGCGCCACAAAGGAGTTAAACACCGCTTCGATCCAAAGGGCGAAAAACTCACAGACTTGTTCCCGGAAATTGTTGCTGATCCTGTTATGCGCAATCTTATTTGGGCAATTGGTCGCGACGGCAGTCTGTTTGTGGCTGAGGACATTACAGTACCCAAGCTCGGCCACCCGAGCATGACGGGCTTGCAGGCAGCCCGAATCGCTGGAGAAATCTGGTGGACTGAAGATGAAGGCAAAGCCGTCTGGCATGTGAATCACTCGTCGGGCCGATACAGCCGTGATTACGTGACCCCAAACATCTACCTGGACAATGCCGTCAAGAAAATCGCGTCCTTCTTTGAGGATGACATTAAGTTTGTAGCCAAAGGCAACGCTCGACCACCCTTGGTAGAAGCGCGCTTTGAGGCGGAGAAGGCCAAAAAAGCACAAGGGGAGCTCGCCTAATCATCCCGTCAGGGGGGACAACCTGCCCGCCCTGACGCGCTCCTGAACCTGATCGCTAAACGATCAAGGGTGATACTCGACCAACTCATCATCGGTATCAAAATCCACCCACTTTACCTGATGGACTCGAATCGCCTCTCGATCCAGCTCCAATGCTGGCTCGTATCGCGCAGCGACCGGTTGATCCATCCACCAGCTCGCCTTCTCTTCTTGTTTTAACCCTGCAAAGATCTGTGGATGGTAGTACTCGGTATCATCAGCAGGTACCCACAGGCTGGCGTACTCGGCTTTAAATTGTGACTCGGTACGATGCACACCAGATGCCTTGTTGAAGAGAATAACGTTGTGCCCAGGCGCCTCATCGTCACGCTTGCCCAGCTGGATAGACGGGAAATAGATCCCGTCCAGATTGAGCGTCGGATGCATTGATAAGAAGTCTGCTATGGCCTGAGTGATCAGGTATCCCTGGTCTACCAGCTCAGGCATCACCGGCTTTAGCAACTGCTTCTGCAGGCTTGCGAGAAAAGCGCAGCGTTTCGCCTGCTCAACTCGCCTGGGATCAAAGTAACTGAGAGCATGATCCGGTCGTATCTCGTTCAGTGCGGCCAGATTCAGCAAGCGCAAGGGGCGAGTTACCTGGAAAGCAGCGGTTACCACATAACTTCCAACGGGTGGTCGAACCTCGGCGATGGCTGTTCTATCGTTCGTGGCGCCATAAAACACGGAAACCCCTTTGGCATTCATCCGTCCTGCAGCCCCCAACCCCGGCGGAGGTGGCCCTAGAGAACGCTCGGGATGGAGCAACGCTTCCTCGACACTGCCCTCGGAAGAAAACACTCTGGCTCGAATGAACGTGTGAAGTGGCTGACCAGGCCCGATGACGAATATCGCTGACTTGGAGTCACGTAGATGGAGCTGATCGACCGCTCCAAATACTTGCTCAAGCACGCGCGTAACAGTGGGGTTCACAAATCGGGCTTCATCTCGGAGGCTACGCTCCATCTCCCTCCACCCATAAGTCATGTCAGCGTTAGCTGACCCCCCCTCTTTGAAATAGGGATCGTCATCATCCGAGTCGGCCCAAAGTGCTTCGCCGATGTTTCCCACCAGCTCATCCGAGCAACCCAGCATTCGATGAAGCACATCCGTCCAGTGCTCTCCGATTGGATTGCGGTTGTGGATATAGACAGAAGGCGGCTGCTCGACCAGTTCGAACGAAGATCGAACGGACTCCCGACAAGCCTCGACGAGTTCCTCAAGCCTCACAGCGCCGCGCTCCTCCTGGCAATAACTGCATTCCTCGATCTCATCGAAGTCCCAGCAATCCTGGAGATAGCGTTCAGCAACACATTCTGAGCACACAAACTTCGACACAAAGCCTCCTATGGCTATAACCCTCCACAGGGCCCAGGCCTCATGATACTGGATCACGAAGGAGAAGAATGTTGTTGCGCTTTCGTCAGTCGCAGCGCCTGGACTAGGGAATGGCATATTGCTAGCCTCCAAAGGCGTCCGGCAGTCAGCTGTCGCCGGGCTTTCAGATGCTGCAGATTGTTGGTCAAACCAATCCACCACTTGACAAGGAAAGCTCTCGTGCAGAACGTCCCTTCCACTATAGTTGCCGGGCTATACCTCACCCAGCTGATGCTTCAGATTCAGCTGAACGAAGCCTCCAGTGAAATGAGCAGCGCTGAATGGGAGGAGTTCACCCGGACAATGTCAACGGGCGAGCTTAGCGAGTCTGGCCAAAAGGCATTTGACAAGGCGCTTTCAAAATCGAATCAGCTTCTGATCGAGCAATTTGGTGTGCTTCAGGCAACCCAACTCACGCGCGGCCTGTTCCAGCCAGCCATTCTTAGAGTCATCATTGAACACCTCATGCTTCATGCTGAAAGCGTAGATTGGGGCGAGGTCAGCCAAGAAATTCCTCATGCAGCTGAACGCTTCAAGGTGGAGCACCTTATCAACAAGGGCCTGAGTCGACCGTTAGGCCCGCGCCCTACACAGCACATTCGAGAACAGTTCGAACAATTCATACGGATGCTCAATTTCGCATGGCCCGATGCATTCTTCCCCAGCGATTCCGATTACCGTTACATGCAGCTCTGGTCGAAGTTTCTTCCCGATGCGCGATCTCTCTGCGAGAGCCTTTATCAAATAGGGTTGAGGCCTGTTGATGAGGAAGGCTCCCCTACAGCCGTAGCCAATTTACTCGGCACCGAGAGCGGAGAGTTCGAGGCCTTCTGCATACTTTACAGCCTAGGCCCTGAGCTCGCGGCAGAATGGGAGAAGGATCAGGTCAGCTACGGATTCGACGCTTATGACGGGGCCGTAGCGAGAGCGAAGCAATACGCTAACTCGAACGAGCGTGACTCCATTTTCGCTGGTGCACTTGCTGCAGGGTATCCCGTTCGAGACCTGACAATCGAAACTGACGAGTTTTCAGACCTGATCATTCAAATCCCAGGATTTGTGCATGACAGCGAACAGTGGCTGGTGAACAATCTGATCCAATCAATTGCTCCGCTTCTCTACCAATCACTCGCAGATGACCGATACCACAAATCGCAAAAGTGGCGCGGTTTACGGTTGAGCCCTGATTTTACGCAGACGCAGTACATGATAGAGGACTCCATCGGCGCATCTGGATGGATGCCTGCGGTTCGACTTCGTGTGCAGGCTTTCGTTAATCAAAGCAACAGGACAAGCAAGGCTACAGAGGAGCCGGATGACTACACACCCCTTGCTCGAAAGCACAGGACACCGCGCGCATCGTCTCTTCGTGTGACCTACTTGATCGACCAGCTCTGCGACATTATCGAGCATGACTTCTATGGTCACGATTTTCTGAAATGACTCCCAAGGCCGGGGTGAGCATCTGCCCATCCTGGCTCCCCAATCCCGTTCTGATTTGGAAGCGACCATGAGCACCCGAATCGCACCGTTCAGTGCACAGCATCTTGAAGCCGTCTGCCGCGTGTTGGCTGACACCGAACGCGGACTTACCGGCACACAGATCGGCTGCACCCTGCAAGACATCAACGTGCTCGATACCCACCCCACTGATACCAAGTGGAGGCGCCTGTTTAACGCACTGGCAAATAAGCAGAACCAGGTTAAGGCCGGGAATCACCTCATCCAGTTCATCAATAAAACGATGAATCCCGTGAACTACTTACGCGAGCACCAGACCTTCGACAGCAGACGTGATGAGCTCAATGTGGTGCTCGCCCTGTGCGGATTCTATGTGCGTGACGACGGGAGGGTAGCCCACGCGAATAAGGCGACCACGCTCAGCGAAGCTCGCGCTCGGGTTGGACGTCTCAAGGCCGCATTGGAAGCACGCTCAGTCCACCTGGAAGTCCTGAATTACTGTCGAGCCGAGCTACTTGATGAAAATTACTTTCATGCAGTGTTCGAGGCGACCAAAGGTGTGGCTGAGCGGATTCGCAGGCTATCAGGATTACAGGGTGACGGCGCAGATTTGGTAACCAAAGCATTTCTTGGACAGCAGCCGATACTGGTGCTCGGCCCCTTGATTACCGAGTCAGAAAAAAGTGAGCAAAAAGGGTTTGCTAATCTGCTGATTGGGCTCTTCGGCGCCGTCCGCAACCCGCTAGCGCACGCGACAAAGGTGAATTGGCCCATGACTGAGCAAGACGCCCTGGACATCTTCAGCATGGTGTCTCTAGTGCACCGAAAACTGGACGACGCGCAACGTGTCGACTATCCCGCCTGACTAGAATAATGCCTATAGGTCGATCAACCCAGCAAGCCATGAGTCAGAATATTATTTAGCTTCATCCTCCGCCCACTCACATACGACGTAGGAGCTACTTAATGTATGCACAATCAAATAGCCCTGTACTTCCTGCGACCCCAGAATTATTGACGTGAAAATTGCCGTACCATCATCAAACCGTTTTCGCTCATCTCCAAAAATTAACCCCGTAAGATAAGCTTCTCCCTCGCCGTACTGCGCAGATGCTAGATAGGCAGTCACGGCCACTTCAAACTGAACTCCCATAGCTTTGAGCACCCCACATGGAGTTGGCACTGGATTGCTTTCCTGTGGCTTATGACTCAATGATGGATCTACAAGATCGTCCACCTAATAACCCCTTTCAGTTCCGGCTCTGACGCTAAAGCACGACAACCGAGGCGTACGCACATTGACTGCGGAGCGATTGCATACGATGTTTCGCACTATCTGGCTTGGTTTAACGAGCAGACATCGCGGCCTCTTGGTGTACTGGTAGTCCAAGGCCGCCGCCGTCCGACTGATCAACGCTGGGCAAACGAAAAATCTCAGGCGCATGCGTATGCACGAAGCGCGTCGATAGCCTGAGCGCTAACAAATTTTCTCGCTCCCCGACCGGCCATGATGAAAATCTTCTGCTCGGTCTCGAAGAAACAACCGTCAGCCCGGCCGTAATGGGTGAGATAACTCTGGCCGGTGTCGTGCTTGCAAGTATCAAAGACCGTGTCCAGGACGAACAGCATTGACGAATGACTTGCTGCAGGGCCGTCCCGTCCCTGTCCTGGCTCTCCATGCATTACGTCTAAGATTATCCATCCGCGCACAATGCAAAATTTGCGGTCACCGAATTCCTCTTGGGCCGTCCGAACCAGAGCATCGTCATCGAGACCAGAGCCCAATAGCGGCTTGGCAGGGCCAAAAAGCACCTCAGCAACCAAGCCCTCATCGATTGCTGTGTTCACCACACTCACACCACTACCCACCTTCAGCCTATGTTCGAGACGTTGTCCGTCCTGTATCCGCAGCATGCTACTGCGTCACAGTGACCAACGCGGAGGTCGAACGACTCAGCTCGCCCGCGTTTCCGATTTATCCCAGTATTGAACCCAGCACTTGCAGATCCAGTGCAATGGGCCAACCTTTTGTCACTCAATTATGAGTATATGCATTTACTGGTGACAACACAAATTCGCCGTACCATTGAGTTCACGGGAATCGAGATCATGCCTCTACGCACAGCCTTTGCTGTGGCGTTGAAAATCCTGAGGGGGCGTATGCGGCTCTCCCAGTTGGATTAGGCCACCCGGTAGCGGCTGAAGCTCAAGCATTGAAGGAGCAAATCCTGGTACACATGGCGCAAGGGCTGTCACAGGCAGAAACTGCAAGGCGCCTTGAGGTGTCGCGGAAAACGGTGAGCTGACATCTGCGTACAGGTAGAAATAAAATAGCGGGGCAGTAAGGCCTGGCGTCACGTACAGACGTACGCTATAAGCCACTTCACTGGGTGACCCCTTGTAAAGACGCTATCACTAACCATGTCATAGCTCTTTACCGATTCGTTCTGTGTGCAAGCCGCGCTAAAGAGCTGGCTCTACCCTTATAAGCAGATAGAGAACCGGCCTACATCTCACTGGCAGAGCCCATGCTCCAATCGACGCAGAGCAGCCAGTACTTGCTCAACCCCTTCTGGATCAAGGGCCGTATCCAGAGCTGAACGCCCCTGAAAAACGCTCCGCTTCTGGCTCAGCCAAGCTGCCGCTTTGGCTTTGTCACCAAAGACTCTTCCTGCTTCGCTCAGTATCAATTGCAGATAGTCCACCACAAGCCCCCTGAACCACTTTTTAGCACCACCGCTCCGCCAACATGAGGGCGCAACTACGCGCCAAAGGTTTGCGGCTCAGATTAGCAAACTCGCCAACCTCTACGAGCCCGCATAACGCAGCCTGAGCCATGTCCATTCAGCACGGCGCGTAGCTTTTCTGCCACGCGCAGCTGGATCACAGTCCCTTATCGGCTGAATTCGTACTGATCCAGATGTCGACGAAGGAATTGTTCGCTCAGAACCTTCGGGAACGAGTAGGTTAATTTGATAATGAGGTAAATGAAGCCGATAGGCACAATCACACCCAGAAATCCGCCCATCAACAACGCCACAAAGCTCAAGGGCAGGAATAGCAAAGCCAGCACAAATGCCGACCAACGCATCTTCCGGATCCAGGTCGCGAATCCATTCTGCTCGTAGATCGTTTCACCGGCAGCAGTTTTGATCGCAAACAGGATCCATCCCATCCGCCCCAGCTTCACAAAGAAAAAGCTGCCATCGACGCCTGGGCGCATATGAGATTCAACGAGTTGCCCTACCCCGACCTTCTTCACCAGCTTCGTGGTACCGTCCCTTTCGGCTAAGCGCAAATAGGTGTATTCCGATCCATCCGGTTTGTCCGTCGATGGGCCGACGACCTCCAACATCCCTTTGACGACCATCACATCTGACACGCTTCCCTCCTTCAAAATCGTCGAACGTAGCCAGCGAACGCTGGGTACAAGCTGACCGGATCCGTCTCATGTCCGGCCATACCTTTTTATCCCGTGCACGAGATTCCTTTTGCCGCAGACAACCACCGCAGCTGGCCGACATACGCCGAGTCAAAATGCCAGCACCCGGTGATACGGTATTTATGAATATATTGTATGTTTCCGCGATTCGCAATGTGGCTTTATCCTCAGTTTTGAGGGCCAACCATGCGCATCGCGCCACCGCTGGCAGCCGTGCTGAGAGCACTTCGTGCGGCTCGGGGCCTGTCACAGGAGAAGCTCGCAGGCCCAGGCGATGCGAGTCACATCCACCTATTGGAAAACGACCGAGCCAGCGCCACATTGGGGATGCTAGAGGGGATCGCTGAGCGCTTGGACGTCGATCTAGTAGCGCTGTTGGCTTACGCTGCAAAGATTGGTCAGGGGATGGAACAGGAGCAGTATGTGGAACACCTTCGCTCAGAGATGGCGCAGATTGCCGCTTTGGGCATCGATGCCGAGCTCGGGGAACACTTTAAGAATGGGCAGCTCGTAACCCACAAACCTGGCCGGCCAGCGCGCCAGGCCAAGATTGATGCGGTGCTCAACGCCAAAGCGGCTGGCAAATCCAAGCGCGAAGTATCCGATGAGCTTGGTATTCCATGGTCGACGGTGAACGACATATGGAAGAAAGGCTGACTTTTATACTTCACCGACTTTAGGACACAAAAAAACGGCCAGATTGGCCGTTTTGCGTGCAGTATCAGTAAATCAGGAAACCCAAGATTCCACCTCGCCTGCTCCGTACTGGGCTTTCCATTCCTTGAGCAGTTTGTGGTTCCCCCCCTTGGTCTCAATGACCTCTCCGTTGTGGGGGTTCTTGTACTGTTTTACCTGACGGGCACGACGCGGGGCCTTCTCTACGGCTACAGGAGCAGCGGCTCGACGATTTGCCTGTGGATCCAGGATGTTGATAATGTCGCGTAGGCTGTAGCCATAGGTGCCCAGCAGGTCGCGCAGTTTGGCCTCAAACTCGATTTCTTTCTGAAGCTCACTGGAACCTTTCAAGGCCTCCAGTTCGGCCAGTTGGGCGGCCAATTTTTGCTCAAGTTGTCTAAACTCTGCCAAGCGCGACATGTGAATGCTCCTAAATGGGATGAATAACCTTTAGAGAATCCTAACGCAGTTTAAGTTAAAACCCAAATGAAAATCAGGGCCACCATTCTTCAACTTTCTTGCTACTGCTCCAGTAGCCATACTCTGTGCTAGGTAGATCCACTGTCAACTCGGTAACATTTGGGATATTCACTTTTAGTGGATCAAGCAGCTCCACTTGTTGTGCAGCCCAGCTAACCCACATCGCCAATGCCATTTGAGATGCTTCGTCAGGGGGTGATGCTTCAACCGTCGCCTGAATGAATGCACGCAGCCGCTGAGCGCGCTCCCAACCTCTCAAGTTTTTCGTCAAATTCTCACGCAGCTTGTCTAGACGTCGCTGCTGATCAATCTTTTCTCTCCTAATGCGCTCCTCTTCTGCCCATCGGCGGCGATTAGCTTCGTCAGATGACCTTTGCGCTTTCACAGAGGCAGCAATGCGAACAAAACCTGTCAGGATTTGGCCCAGCTTCGCCTCAAGCTTCCCTGTCTTGCTGTCAGTCCAAGTTTTTTGAATTAGAACCTCGGATCGTGCATCGACGATGAGGGAAAATACGCCTGTGGGTTGCCACCCAAAGCGATGAGCTCTAAAAACCGCAAAATCAGGCTCCCATCGCTGACCAGGCTTAAAGGGTTTGGGAGGTGGCGGTGGGATATCGTAGCGCTTAATCTTTTCCTGGATCGTGATCAATAGATCCTCGTCCTCCAAGCGAACAAAGGTTCCTTTATCGCTAATTCCCCATGCGTACCCCGCGGCCTCGCCCGCTTTGATCAAGCTGTCATACAGAATCGCGCAGCGGTCAGTTTCCGCCGAAGAAATGTGCGAGCTCAAGACCTGCGACTTGTCTAGTGCCATCGCACCGTTGAGCTCCTTGGCTTTCTTCGCTGCCGCCAGCCATTTTTTTACCAGCGGATGCGGATTTATTAGCTCCGTTGGCACGATAAGCGTACCGGGGTCTTTGACTGGGTTTTCAGTCTTGGGCTTGTCTGGCTTTTGGATATCCACAACGTGGAACGTAATGGGTGTAGTCGAGGCTGGCGGCTTTGGGCGCCTGGGTCTTTTGGACTCTGGCTTAGCCCAATGACCACGGGTAGGCAACGTTATCCCAGCTTTGCGGCAAGCCTTCGACAAGCCGACATCTGAAACACCAATTTCCTTGGCGACTATCAAAACTGGTCGTTCCCAGACCATCTCGAATAGCTGCAGAGGAGTGAAGCTCTTTTCGACGTACATTACTGATCCTTTGTGGCTCCAAAGAGTGGTACCACTCAGCGTAAGGCGTAAGTTCTACTCGATGTCGATTGTAGCCAGGACTGCCGTCATCCCACTAGAAACCGCCCCCCACTCTCCCAGCGCGACCTTGTCGGCATCCGCCCGTGAGCGGACAGATTTAAGCATGCTCGAACCACCAGAGCGCTTGGCCCCTTCAACCTCGCACCGGCATCCATCAGATCATGCACAAGGCGCTGCCGCTCGCACTCACTGAGCGGGGGCTTCGTGCAGCACCAGAGCTTTCCTTTGACTACAAAGTAACGACCATCTGCCATTTTTTGCCGCGTGATAGGCTAACTCGCTAGTGTCTCAGTCAAGGCGATACCGACACCCACCAAGATACCCCTGAGCGTCATCTTGAGATGTCTCAAATGCGGTTGGCAACACCTGGTGAGACCAGCAAAGGTTGAATAGGAAGGCCATCCCAATCTGCCGACCATGTACTGCCATCGCCCTCAATGGAGATCTGCTGGAAGCAGAAGGGAGGCGTCTCAGGGCAGACATCAGGGAGCGCCCCTCTTGGCAGCGGGATAACCACACCAGCTCGACAACTTCTACCCATGCGACTCAAGCTGGCAATCTGGTCTCTCTTCTACCTTGTTGTGGAAATCATGCAAACGCAGAGCGGCGGATCTATCGAAAGAGAAACGAGCCGTTTGCAGTGGGGCTGACGTGGTAATTGTCCATCGTCCTGCTCCTTCTGTTTCATGCCGATTCTATGCTTCATCTCAGAAGTGATGAGCTGCCTGATGCTTGCCATGTCTGTCCAGGGATCATCGCCGCCAAACTCATACAGACGCTTCAGGAGCTTGCTGATGTTCCACCTTGTAGCCGACTTGAGCTCTACGAGCTCATCTCGGTAAATCCGGAAAGATGCAATTGGCCGTTCACGGGGCCCTGTTGCTTTTCCGATAAATCGACATGGCAGCCAAACCATGCCAGCGTTGGTTTCCGGAAATGAGCTTGGAGCGTCACTTCTTCCTTAGAAAAACTTATGAGACCTCAATACAAGCCGCTGACGCTGGATTTATGCGCACCCCACCAACAATTGTCTAAAAAAACGCGCCAACATGCCGCACAACGCAGGATTATGACAAGACTTATCTCATAGACTGGCACCACCAAGGAGCCAAAGCATACTTAGGGAAGCAAAAAACTAAAAACAAAAAAACAATCTCATCAAAAATACTGCCTTTCAAAAATTATAAGCGGGAGTTATAGAGATGAAAAAAGCAGCATCCACATTGGGCATGATTGCCCTTTCCCTACTCGTTAGCACTACCTCAGCGCATGCAAAAAGCCTGGATGAAATTCAAAAATCTGGAAAAATTGTAATTGGCACTGACGGCACTTTTCCTCCATTCCAGTTCTTCGCTGACGGTAAGCTTTCCGGATTTGAAATTGATATTGGCAATGAAATCGCCAAGCGCTTGGGAGTAAAGGCCGATTGGAAACCCATGGCCTTCGATTCCCTGCTAGCGGGTCTAACGCAAGACCGTTGGGACATTGTAATTGCTTCCTTCACAATCACCGACGAACGTGCAAAAGCAGTACAGTTCACAACCCCGCTTTACTGCACAGGCGGCGTAGTAGTCAGCAACAAACCAAATATCAAATCCGCGCAAGATCTTGAAGGGAAAGTCGTTTCGGCGCAGACCGGATCTACTTATTTCCAAAAAGCGACTTCGCTCCCAGGCATCAAGCAAGTTAGAAACTTCGCCTCAGACAGCGATGCTCGCAATTCGATGGTAGCGGGCAGATCTGACGCGTGGATCACCGACAAATTCGTAGCAAAACTATCCATAGAAAAACAACCTGATCGCGGGATGGCTGTGGGTGATCTTCTTTTCACAGAAAAGGTTGCTTCTGCGGTTAAAAATAATAATGAATCTCTTGCCAGCGCTTACGATAAGGCGCTTGATGAAATGAAAGCTGATGGAACCTACGAAAAAATTTCCCAAAAGTGGTTCAATGAAGATATTCGCTGCCTGTAGCAAAACACGCTTAAATTAAATGTTCCTCGAAAGTTTTAGAGGTAGCGGTATGTCTTCAGAAGCAAAAGCATGTAGCACTCCTCCACGTGCTTACAAAATCAACAAGGCGCTCTTGAAAGGACTTGTAGCGATAGCTTTAACAATATTGGTGCTAATTGGCATGGAGACCATTTTAGCATTCTTCCCACACCCCATTGGCGCGAATTCCAAGGATCTAGCCAATGCCGTTTGGACAACTGTTAATCTTACAGTGGCCGCAGGAATATTTGGCACTATAGTGGGAACAGTGGCTGCACTTGGTAAAGCTTCGGCCATCACACCTGTAAGATGGGTGTTCTCCTTCTACATCTGGGTTGCCCGGGGAACACCGTTACTGCTCCAAATTCTGTTCGTGTTTTTCGCGCTTCCGGTTTTGATCCCAGGATTGGAATTCGGCGACTTCACCTCAGCCGTAGTAGCACTCGCATTCAATATCGGCGCCTATAATGCTGAAGCCATCCGTTCAGGTTTGCTCTCAGTGCCAAAGGGTCAAATTGAAGCAGCACATGCACTTGGCCTTTCAAAGCTTACTATTTTCAATAGTGTTGTGATGCCCCAAGCGTTGCGCATCTGTTTGCCACCTTTGGTGAACAATGGCGTATCGCTCCTGAAAGATTCGTCACTGGCATACGCTATTGGTGTGGTCGAGCTTTCAAACGCGGCGAGTCGTATTCAATCAGCAACGTTCGAACCAGTACCAGTACTTATTACCTCCGCAATTATCTATCTGACCTTGACCACTGGCCTCACTCAAGTGACTAACGCACTTGAGCGCTACCTCAGCGTTGATAAAAGGTAACTGACATGACGACTAATGATCTCTCCCTTATCAAAGTGTCAGATGTCAAAAAAAGCTATGGCAGCACCTGCATCCTGAAAAAAGTTAGTCTTGAGATTAAAGCGGGCGAAGTAGTTGCCATTTTGGGCGCATCCGGCTCGGGTAAATCAACCTTTTTACGTTTACTGAACCGACTGGAAAAGCACGAGGAAGGGTCAATTATCATCGATGGGGTGGAGGTCTCTGATAAATCCTCAAGCCTTGCGCAACTTCGAAGAGAGGTTGGCATGGTGTTTCAATCCTTCAATCTGTTCCCGCACATGACCGTCCTGGAAAACCTGTGCCTAGCGCCAATTAAGGTACGCGGCGTCAGCCGCAGCACAGCGGAAAAGGTAGCGCATGAATTGTTGAAAAAAGTCGGCATGGGAGACCACAGCCACAAGTACCCGCATGCCCTTTCTGGCGGCCAGCAACAGCGTGTCGCTATCGCACGAGCTCTAGCGATGGAGCCAAGGGTACTGCTGTTCGATGAACCGACATCAGCTCTCGATCCTGAAATGGTCAACGAGGTGCTGGATGTAATGAAAAGCCTTGCAGCAACGGGCATCACCATGCTCATCGTCACGCATGAGATGGGATTCGCCAGCCAGGTTGCAGATCGTGTCGTCTTCTTTGACAAGGGTGAGATAGCGGAGGATCTCCCGCCGAAAAGCTTCTTTGGAGAGAGCAGCAATCCCAGGGTGAAGGCATTTCTGGGAAGGGTACTTCAACACCAGATTTGATGAATTGGCAGTGTATCAGAACAGGCCCCACGTGGCCTGCACACATGGACTTGAGGATCATCACCTATGAATGTACTTACTCGCACTTTGCTCTCGGTAGCAGTATCCCTTGCTTTCAACCAGGCCCTTCAAGCTGCTCCTTTGCTGACCGCTGATAGCACCGGCCCAATCACGATTAAATCCATTAGCGCAAGCAATGCATGGATTGAAGTTAATAAAACCGCCTTTGAAAGCAATCTGCAAACGCTACAAAAGAAACTAGATGGCAAAAGTCAAATCTGCGCGGTAATGAAAGCTGATGCCTATGGGCATGGAATTGCGCTGCTTGTCCCTTCCGTCATCGCAATGAAAGTTCCGTGTATCGCTGTCGCCAGCAATGAGGAAGCGAAAGTAGTAAGGGAAAAAGGCTTCGACGGCAGATTGATTCGGGTACGCACTGCTACCCTACCAGAAATTGAGAATGCTCTTCAGTATGACATGGAAGAGCTTGTGAGCGGCGCAGACTTTGCACAAAAGTCCGGCGAAATTGCACTTAAGCATGGGAAAATCTTAAAAGTACATGTGGCCTTGAACTCATCTGGGATGAGCCGTAATGGGCTTGAAATGAAAACAGAGAATGGGAAGGCGCAAGCTCTAAAGCTGGTCAAGCAAGATGGGCTGCAAGTCGTCGGCATCATGACTCACTTCGCGGTTGAAGATAGGGAGGACGTACTGAAAGGGCTAGCATCTTTTAAAGATGAATCGCAATGGCTGATTGACAATGCGAAGCTGGATCGATCAAAACTGACTCTCCACGCAGCGGCGTCGTTCGCGACCCAGAACGTCCCGGAAGCTTGGCTCGACATGGTACGCCCTGGCAACTTGATTTACGGTGACCCAGTTGCGAACAGTGAAGAATTTAAACGGGTTATGTCATTCAAGTCATCGGTGGCGTCCATCAATAAATACCCTGCAGGTAACACCGTGGGCTATGATCGAACAATAACCCTCAAGCGTGATTCGATTCTAGCTAACATTCCAGTAGGGTACTCGGATGGATATCGACGTGCCTTTACAAACAAGGCTTACGTACTCATAAATGGACAACGAGTGCCCACCGTCGGCAAGGTTTCGATGAATACTCTGATGGTAGATGTTACTGACCTACAAGGCTCTGCCAAGCCAGGTGATGAGGTTGTATTGTTCGGCAAGCAAGGCTCCGCAGAAATCACTCAGGCTGAACTGGAAGACTTCAACGGCGCGTTGCTAGCAGATCTATATACGGTCTGGGGCAACTCAAATCCAAAAATCTTAACCGAAGATTGACTGTGATAAAGGGCGAGCGATCTCGCCCTTTTTAGTAGCCTTTCCCTAAATCTACCGGATGTTCAAGTTCCCCCCCCTGTTCAAGCACCTCGATATTGCGAATGATTTGTGAAACGACGACAGTCGGTTCAGAGTCAGCAGCAACATGTGGGGTGAGGAGTACATTAGGCAAGTTCCAGATTTCCGACGCCTCAGCCAACGGTTCCACCTCAAACACGTCTAGCACAGCCGCACCGATAGCGCCTTGCTTTAACGCCTGCACCATGTCCCCCTGGTTTACCGTCTCCCCTCTACCAGCATTGACGAAGCCCGGGAACCCAGCACCCCGAGCATGAGATAAGCCTTCAAAACAGCGAGCGTCGATTACCCCCACAGTCGAAGGGGTATTCGGCAGAAGGTTCACCAAGATGTCAGTGTTGCCAAGGAATTCGCTAAAGCCGGCAGCACCAACATGTACAGGATATGGAAAATCGGTTCGAGGAGTTCGTGCCCATGCAGAGACCTGAAAGCCTAGGTGCTTCAGCATCTCACCGCAAGCTCGCCCCAAAACGCCCGCCCCCAAGATTCCGACACGAACGGAACTGGCTGCCGGCTGAATGATTGGCGCCCACTGGCGTGAAGCCTGCGCCCGTAGATAGTGCGGTATCTGACGATGCAAGTGCAGCACAGCGTAGGAAACGTACTCAACCATCCGCATGGTCAAATCTGAATCAATGATTCTCGCGACCGGTACTGATGGCCGCAGGGCCAAACAAGCCAAATGATCAACACCCGCTCCCAAAGAGAAAACGGCGGCTGGAGGTATCTGTTGCGAAAAGACATCCTCTGAAGCTTTCCAGGAGCAGATCACATAGGGCTCACTTCCAACATCAACGCCATCCTGAGGCCACATGTGAACCTTGCGCCCTGAAGCCACAGTGACGAAAGCATCACGCCACGTTTCAAAATCCCAAGGCCCCACAGCAATGACGATTTTTAGCTTCATGATATTCCCTCACCACAGATAAAGTCCTATATAAAACTGCACCAGCCATCTTAAGCATTGGCGACACTTCTCACTATGCTGACAACAGATGTCCTTGCCGAGAAATCTCTTTACCGGCAATATAGGCAAGATCCATCCCTGGCATTGCATACCGACGGTTCTGACGGGCGAAAAACACACCCTTGACGCTGGCATAGTATCTTTGCGTTGTACCAGTGACAGGATCAATAACATCAACGACGGGATCACCTGGGTTTAACAGACGTCCACACTCCGCGAGGTATACGATCACGCCTGCCGCATCGGCATATAACACCTCAGTGCCGGCCAGCGGGGTAGCCTCCTGAAGAAGCTCTGGAACATGAACCTTACCCTGATTTGCAACGATGCCTTGCAATCGCAGGTAATCCATGATGTGGGCCGCATCCTGTCGGGCTTGAGTATGACTCACTTCTAACTGGCCGCGAAGTTCGATGCAAATGCTGACCGTCGGGAGAGGTAGATGAATATGGGGTAGTTGCTCCTGGAGTTTGACCCAGAAAGAAGAACAGACCTCATCGAATGGACTGTTGCCTTGCTCTACAGCATAAAGGGTAGCATGCGCCCCCATGAGCGCAGCAAGCGGCATCGCTTCATCAAGGGATAGAGGATGAACGTAGAGATGCAGAACGGACTCGCAATCGCAGTGCAAATCCAAAACGATATCTGCATCACATGCCAGCGTCAGCAGCAAGGTGCGCAAAGATTCGGTTTGCTTGCTCGATCTCATCGCTGCCAAATGGTGATGGAGTGCAGCTCTGACAAGAGCAATGTCAGTCGTGGACTTACCAGTAAATTGACCTTCCAGCTCCTTCGCAATGGTCAAGGCCAGATCGGGAAAGCGCCGATTGAAGTTTTCTCCACTCGCCAAGTCGAATCGCCCCATTTGATAAGACAGCACTGTCTGATCTAAACCAATCGGGTTAGAAACCGGCACTACAACAACTTCGCCGAGCAATTTACCGAGACTCTCTTCCGCTTCAAGCATTTGACGCAAGTAGTGGCATACCAACATCCCCGGCAGTTCGCTTGCATGTAGTCCGGCCTGGATGTAGACCTTACGCCCTTTAGCGACGCCGTAATGAAAACTATGAACGGAGCGCGAGGTGCCGATAGATCCGGCACTCAGTGCGTGTTGTTTTTCTATCATATTAAGACTCCGACAAGCGACATCCACGGATGCCGCTTGTCATTGGCAGTTAAGAAAATTGAAGCTTTTTAATCCGGCGATTATTTGCCGCCATGTAAATTATGCCGAGCCCCAACCATACTGCCCCCATCTTCAGGGAGTGAACATTAAGGCTCATCCACACATAACCGATAACTGTCAGTCCAGCGAGGGGCACAAGCCCGTCCTTGATCCGACACCCAGACGGGGTCTTGATCATGAACTGGTTCAAAACACAAAGGTGCAATACGAAGAAGGCAGACAAAGCGCCGAAATTCACGAGCGAAGTCAGTGAGTCGACATGGGACATAAACAGCACGCTGACGATCAATGACACGGCTGCCACAAACAGGGTGCTGACGTACGGTGTTTGATAAGACGGGTGCAGTTTGGACAGTGCCTTCGGCAATTGACCATCCCGGGCCATGCTTAGCAAAATTCGCGAAATAGCTGTTTGAGCAACCAAAGCGCAGGAGAAGCCCCACG
This sequence comes from Pseudomonas sp. X4, assembly GCF_040784925.1. NCBI lineage: Bacteria > Pseudomonadati > Pseudomonadota > Gammaproteobacteria > Pseudomonadales > Pseudomonadaceae > Pseudomonas > Pseudomonas sp. X4. Next base: position 339,439 of record NZ_CP160798.1, read on the forward strand.
ATACGGCTGTAGCGACTGCACATGCCACCTTCAGCGGAGTCCCCCCTACTGCATAGGCAATCGTGTAGAACGCATTATCCTTATCTTGAGCAAGCGCACCAAAGTCAGGCCAGGCCATACCCGCGACCCAGGTTTGAAGGATGAAAAGCCCGCCCATGATGAACAGCACGATAATCGTCGCCTTACCAACATCACTTGCCTGACCGGAATTTTCTTCCGCAAGCGTACTGATGGCATCAAACCCCAAGAAGCTTAAAGCGGCGATCGAAACCGCGCTCATGATCAGACCAGGGCTGAACGTTTCCGGATTGTAAAGCGGTGCAATGCTAGGTTCTCCGAGGTAACCGCCAAACACCATGTAAAGCCCGAGCGTCACAAACCACACCAGAACTGCCATCAGACAGATCGCAAAGACATCATTCGTCTTGGCAGTGATATGAATACCGCGAACATTGACAGCCGTGTTGAAAACGATGAACGCGACCAGCCATATCCACTTCGATAGACCCGTTACAGCCTCTAGGGCTAAAGCCGAAACTATGTAGCATAGAGCTGGCAGAAGTATGTAATCCAGCAACACCAGCCAGCCGACTAGAAAGCCAACCCTCTGACCTAACGAGTGGCTAGCGTAGGCATAGATCGAGCCGGCTTTAGGGCAGGCTGAAGACATCCTCGCATAGCTGAGTGCCGTGAAAATCATGGCAATCATCCCAACTAGGTATGCCATCGTGGCCATACCTTTTGACTCACTCACGATATATCCATAAATACCCATTGGGGCAATGGGTATCATAAATATCATTCCATAGATCACCATATGGCGTACGGTCAATGTACGCTTAAGCCCAACTTCAGTCACGGATTGCATGTCTTTTCTCCTATGTTCAGAGGAACGACTTTGTGCCCTCTGAAATGGCTTTTAATTAGTAGACAGCAGAATAAGAATCTCGAATTTCGTTATCTTTTTTATTTTGCATCAGTGCAATCTCGCTACGCTTAATTGCTCGGTAACAGTCGACCAACATTTCGCCCATGCTGGACTTGATCACTTCATCACTGTCTAGCGCATCAAGGGCTTGACCAAGAGAAGATGGCAACGGATGCATCCCAAATTTCTTGTGTTGATCTTCGGGAATGGACGAAGGGTTAACTGTAACCAAATCAGGCATCTTCAATTTCTTGGTAATGCCATCGATCCCAGCTGCCAAGATCGCGCCGAGCGTAAGGTGAGGAGATGCCAGGGCATCTGCGGCACGGTACTCAATATTGGCTTGCTTCGCGGCGTCGCAACCATCCAGGTGCGTAATTGGTGCGATCCGAATCGACGCTTCCCTGTTCTGTTGACCAATACAAGCAAAGGCAGCGCTCCAACTGTCGGGCCGCAGGCGCTGATAGGACACAACGCTGGGTGCAGTCAAAGCGGTTAGAGCCGCCATGTGCTCCAAGATCCCAGCGGTGAACTGGCTTGCGATTTCAGACAACTGACCTGGGCGGTTCGGATCATAGGTCAACGGCTTGTCGTCAAGACTCCACAACGAGACGTGGACATGAACCCCATTGGTGCCTGGGTTCAGAGAAATGATTGGAGAGAACGAGACGGAGCGTCCTTGCCGGCGGCAAACCTCGCGCACGATCTCCCTTACATTTACTGCGCGATCGGCTGCCTGCAAGGCCTCCGCTGGGCTGCAGGTCACTTCAAATTGCCGAGCCGCATATTCGGGAATGCACATCTCCGGATCCACCCCACCTTCGATCAGAGCTGCAGTAATGGCACTGCACAGCACCTCCTCCGATCGAGCGGCCTCAAGGGAAAAACAAGGCGCTGGCTTTTCAACGTCCGTCAGCATGAATTCATGCTCGAATGAAGCGATCACCTTCATGCCGAGCAGCTCCAGTTTTGCCAGTTGCCGCTTCAGATACTGTCTAGGACAAGCTTCCCAAGGAGTGCCGTCCATATTAAGAAAATCGGCGTGGAAATAACGCAAAGGACTGATTGAATCGGTACCCGCCACATGAACTTCAGAGGACGAATCAGGCAGCATGATCAGGTCGCCCAAAGCCCCCCATTCGTTTTCAACAATCTGGCCAAACGGATTCAAGGCGAGGTTTGCCGGTGTCCAGCAGAGGCCCTTCTTGAGGTTTGAGTCCAAACGGTGCTCAGGGAACGTCCTAGCGCGGGTGATGCCGCAATAGTCGTGACTGATGAAATGGGCAAGATTTCTGCTTATCTTCTTGTTTTGCATCGTCTTTTCGCTCTTGAAATCGTGTTTGGTAACGGCTTTAGCTGCTTGTCCAAACACCTGAAAATGCCACTTGGTTTTGACGGTTTCCTTGCTAGCCCAAAGGGTTCGACCGCATCAGAATCGTAACGGTAATTTCACGATTTCGACACTGTAGATTCTCTGAAACTGGTGTTACATTAGCAGTGGTTTTTGGTCTTCGCAACAGGCAGAGCTCCCAGCTGCCGGATGGCTCTGGATGCATACAGGTAGGGCCGTCGTAGCATCTGCAGACTGTGACTGCTTGCCCAAAGCCGTCTCGGATTCAAAGCCCCATTTGCTCAGAAAACCGCATAGGCAAGGCGAAATCACAACAAGAGGAAGAATGATGAAACGCACTGATTCAGCTGGTTTGACTCGTAACTCACTGGTAGATCCAAAGCGTACTGCTCTGCTGATCGTCGACGTCCAGAATGCAGAGGTATCGCCGTACATCCAGGAAAATCATCCGGGCTACTACCGTCAAGTGACGGAGCAGGTGGTACCGCAAATTCGCCGGCTGATTGATGTTGCCCGCGCAGCGGGAAGCGAAGTGATCTACACCGTGATCGAAAGCCTCACCAGCGATGGGCGTGATAGATCGCTTGATCACAAGCTCTCTGGGCTGTTCGTGCCTAAGGGATCGTGGGAGGGCAAGGTTGTGGAAGCTATCGCTCCGGAAGAGGACGATATCCTGCTCCCTAAAACGTCCTCTGGGGTTTTCAACTCCACGAATCTCGATTACATATTGCGCAATCTAGGTGTCGAAGCTGTGGTGGTGGCGGGTGTTCTGACAGACCAATGCATTGACATGGCAGTGAGAGACGGCGCCGATAAGGGGTACTTTATGATCTGTGTTTCAGACGCCTGTGCCAGCTACACCAGCACACGCCATGAGCAGGCCCTTTCCGCATTTGGCGGGTATTGCCGGGTCTCGACTACAGAAGACATCATCGCGGAACTGGGTCGGTAACCTGGAGCTTTTCGCAACTGCAGCACGCCCTATCCGCTCGATGCGATAGGGCAACTCTGTGACCGCGACTAGACACATAGGCAGGCTGTCCACGTCTCTCTGCATTTGTCCCTCCCACCGCAAAGTATGCTAGCTTGCCTATGACCTTAATAACTCGCCTCAGTCCGGATACTGGTTTCAGCCTCCCCCATAGAGCAAATGATGACCTCGCCCAAGACGATCAGACAGTTAATACAAGCTAATAAATCAAGCTTCACTCCAAGTGAACGTAAGCTCGTCAAACTCTTGACCGGAGCCAAACCCATATTGGCTCTCGGCACAATCCACGAGCTGGCTAATCACGCAGAGGTTAGCGCACCTACCGTTCTTCGTTTTGCGGTCAAACTGGGATATTCGGGTTTCCCAGACTTTCAAAAAGCCTGGCTTAATGAGCTTCAACTGAAGCTCAGCTCGCCTCTTACGATGATCGACCAACCCCATGAGGATGAGGCTAACAAGTTTTCCAAAGGCTTGGGCTCAATGGTGGAGGATGCAGTTGCAGAACTGGCTGCTGGATTTGATTTGGTGAAGCTTCTTTCGGACAGCCGTCAACGCGTATATATCCGTGGAGGCCGTTTTAGCCAAACGCTGGCCGAATATCTATACGCACACTTGAAAGAAATGCGTGGAAATACCGAAATCTTGGGACGCATACCTGCACATGATTTGGACACAATAGTAGATATAGGCAAAAAAGACATCTTTATTGCATTTGATTATCGGCGCTATCAAGATGACACTGTGCGGTTAGCTCGGTTAGCAGCGGAACAAGGTGCTCAGGTGGTGTTGTTCACTGACAAATGGCTTTCGCCAATATCAGAGCTCACAAAAAACGTAGTGATCTCTGACATTTCCTCAGGATCGGCGTATGACAGCCTGGTGCCTGCGATGGCGCAACTAGAATATCTCTCAATGCTTCTATTGAAAGAGCTTGGTGAAACGGCATCAACCAGACTAAAAAGACTCGAAGCTCTTCGTTCGGCTGGTAGAGACTGAAACACAATATCAATAAGCCCAAGTCCTCCGGGAGTTGGGCTTCTTTCCATCAAATTTTAAAACCGCCGACCAGCTTCTGCAGTTCTGACACCTGTTTATCCATTTTATTACATGCAGCCAACGTCAACTGTAGGTTCTTAGCCGCATCCTCATTGAGCTGGCTCATTTCGACAATATCTGCATTAATGGTCTCTATAACCGCTGTCTGCTCTTCCGTCGCGGCAGCCACTGAATGATTCATTGCATCCATCAACTCAATTTTTGACGAAACATTAATGAGGCCCGCCCCTGCATCATGAGCAATTTCCATGCTTCTCACACTGAGATCGCGGCTTTCAGACATAACGCTCACGGCCTCTTCTGCACCATATTGCAGCTCCTCAATCATGCCTTGAATCTCTTGGGCAGACTGTTGCGTGCGATGCGCGAGACTGCGTACTTCGTCAGCAACGACGGCGAACCCCCGCCCTGCATCACCCGCCCTGGCGGCTTCAATGGCAGCATTGAGAGCCAACAAATTTGTTTGCTGTGAGATGGATTTAATAACTTCAAGGATTCCGCCGATATTTGTAGACTTTGCACTCAACGCTTGAATCGCCTCGCCAGCTGTGCGGATTCGATCTGTCAACGACCGCATCGAGTGAATTGTTTGATCAACTATCGCGCGCCCTTCTGAAGCATCCTCGGTCACTCCGGAGGCTTCTCTTGAGGCATTAGCGGCATTGCTAGCAATCTCCTGGGCTGCGGCACCTAGTTGATGCACTGCCGCTACAACACTCTTGGTTCTCGAATCTTGGGTATCTGAATTAGCGATTGACGAGTTTGAGTGCTCTACAAGCTCCCTTGACACGCTATTTAAATGAGATGCAGACTCATACACTCTACAGATTGAGTTATGAATCCTTTCCACGAACACATTGAATGCCCTCCCTAATCTTGCAATCTCATCATGACCTGTAAACACAAGCCTTCTAGTCAAGTCCCCTTCGCCATCTGAAATGTCCACCATCGCTTGTGCCATCGTACGCAAGGGGCGAATAAGGACACTGATAATACCGCCCAATACAAGTGTGACCACTATGACCATCATTAAAGCGCTGAGTAATGCCGAATGACGAAAGCTATCTAATGAAGAGTAAACGGCGTCTCTATCAACCGACAACCCTACATACCAATCCACTGAATTAAGCCCTGAAATCCTTGTGAAGCTAAGCATGCGCGAATTATCGCCATTCTTTATCTCTTTCAGATACCCATCAGTAAAACTTTGAACATCAGGATATACCTCCGTTATTTTCTTTAGAACTTTACCCGAGTCAGGATGCGCCAGAATCTCTCCCTCCCCACTCACCAAAAATGCGTAGCCCATCCCTTTCAAATCAAGAGAATTAATGATTTTGGCAACATGTTCAATATCTAGATCACCCCCAACTACACCGAGCAGTTCACCATCTTGTCGAACTGCCTTTGCAATGGTGATGGTCAGTTTCTGGGTATTGGAATCGATGTATGGCGCTGTCAGTGCGGTGGAAGCATTTGCTGTGGCCAAAGTGTACCAAGGACGCTGCCTAGGATCATAACCATCCGGCATTTGCTCATCAGGCACCTGAGTAAACCGTCCCAGTGAGGTTCCATAATAGATGTATCCAAAGTTCGACGTTAATACGTTACTTTTCAGCAAGCTGAGGACATCACCAGGCTGGGAGACGACCAACTGCGAGAGGTGATCCACCAGAAGCATACGTCCGGTCATCCAACTGTCGATATTACTAGCAGCGAGTTCTCCCACATCCTCCATGTACTTTTGTACATCTGAATATATTCGACCCTTCTGCTGATGATAGACCACGAAACCAAACGCGGCGAACGACACGATTATCACAATGCAGGCAGCAGCCAAAATCTTACTCATGAAACTTAGTCTTAGCGTCATTCTAGCCCCTAGTCGCAGTTTAAACAGACCCTTAGTTTTCCTGAGTCAATACGTTATACGCTGCAAAACAAGGGCAAAAATGAAGAAAAACATCAATATTGAACTGACTTGCGCAGATAAACTGCGAACAGCACCAAGAGTAAGCAACGAAAGCCTTCGAATGATAACGCAAGTCAAAACACGTTACAGACCATGCAATTCGTAGCTATTAAAAAGACTTACCCAATCTAGCCGACACGATATTTTCACCCAATTTCCCCAACAAAATCAGACAAAATCGCTGACGGAATAAACCTATAATTATGCTCGAACATGATGAACTCAAGTCGATAGCTAAATCAAGCTTGAACGCCAGCATGATAACTAGCACCACTTTTGAACCGATGCTCTCTTTTCACCTAAAAACCAAGGAACGATTCGAATGGCTATTACCCGATTGAATGCAAATAAGCGCCTAAGCAATACCGTAGTTCACAACGGTGTGGTGTACCTTGCTGGCCAACTCGCCAATCAACATAGCGCAGACATCAAAACTCAAACGCGAGAAACATTAGAGAATATCGATAAACTGCTGAAGGAGGTAGGAAGTGACAAAACTCGTATTATTTCGGCTACTATCTACCTGACAGATATCGACGCGCACTTTGATCCGATGAACGAGGTGTGGGAAGAGTGGGTCGCTGCCGGCCACGAGCCAGCACGGGCATGCGTCCAGGCGGCGATGTTCAAGCCTAGCCTGCTGGTTGAGATGTCGATTATTGCTGCAGTTGAGTGAATTGAGCTAAGCAGCTGAGCAATTGATATGGGGCGGTATGAACAGACTCGTACCGCCCTAGTGGTGCTTCACTGACTTTCCTCAATAGGAATAGTGAATCCAGCCTTAACCCTATCCATAACCACCATAGTTTTAAAACTTTTGATATCGCAATTCTCATAGAAAAAACGACGCGTGAAGTTTTCGTAATCCTCCATATTCTTACAGGTTACGACAATTACGAAATCGGCATCCCCGGTTACGTAAAATCCGCTCATGACTTCTGGCGTATTTCGTATGGCTTGCTTGAACTTGTCGATGATATCTGTTCGCTCTCGCTCAAGTGTAACCAATACTAACATCGTCACATGACGCCCAACAGCTTTTGGGGAGACGATAGAAACGTCTCCCTCAATCACTCCCTCAGCTCTCAGCCTCTTCAATCTACGTTGACAAGCGGTCGGCGATAGACCAGCTAGCTCGCCAATCTCATCCGATGTTAGTCGATTGTTAACTTGAACAGCACTTAAAATTCTTACGTCAATCCTGTCAAGTTCAATCACGAAATACACTCCTAGCCGGTTGATCAGATACAGCGCTTTAGACGCACCATATCCATTGACAACCTATATAAACCCACTAAAAGTAGCTGTCAACCATGAATTTTGGCGCATTGAGGCGCACGCTACTACACGGCTGATTTTTTAGATCGCGCGTTGAAAAATGAAGTATTGAAAAAGGAAGCACGATATGAACACCAGTCGTGCGAAAAACCGGTGCGCGAGGCACCGTCGAGGAAGGGGATACCAGAAGTTCATCAACAAAAAACGCGCATTGAGGAGGGTGACCAGACCTAACTCAATGCGCAAACACCCAACGAATAGAATTGGAACTCAAATAGGATTACTAGTTTGTACCCGCATCAAGTCCATAGTCTGCGTCATGGAACTTTGGTTTAGCATCAGAAGCCTTCCGATACTTGACGAAGTATGCAATGGACAGCCATCCAAACCAAAGCGGCATGAAATAAAGTGCCGAAAGAGTATCGGGCTCCAATGCCAACAAGGCCATCACGAACACAAAAAATAGCAATGAGACATAGCTGAGCGGAATGCCGAATGGCATTTTGAATGTAGAGATCCTATGCAGATCTGGTCTTTGCTTTCGGTAGACCAGATAAGCAATTAGCACCAATGACCAGATGAAGATGAGCAAGACAGAAGCGATTGTGCTTACTATAGTGAATACCGTCATCACGCTTGGAATGAAGATCAACATCGCGGTGCCGCCAGAGATACAGAGGCACGAGAACAGCAAGCTTGAGCCAGGCACTCGCCTGCGTGTTACTGCTTTGAAAGCGCTTGGTGCCTGGTCTGCATCAGCCAAACCGTAGAGCGTCCTGCTGGTACAGAATATACCGCTATTAGCCGCAGAAATAGCTGAAGTGGTTACTACAAGGTTGATCAGTCCCGCAGCGACAGGCAAACCAGTCAGCAGGAAAAGTTGGACGAATGGGCTCTTATCCGCACTAACAGCATACCATGACGATACGCTTATGATGCAGATCAAAGAAAGCACGTAGAAAATCATTACCCGAATTGGCACTGCATTGATTGCCTTGGGCAGTGTTTTATGTGGATCTTTAGCTTCGGCCGCTGTTGCCCCAATCATTTCAATACCTGCAAATGAAAAAATTGCGATCTGGAAGCCTGCAAAGAAGCCACTCACACCAAACGGCAAGAATGCATTTCGATCCACTAAATGATTGAATGATGCAGTCACTCCGGTCGGCGACACGAACGATATCGATATCAAGACCAAACCAACAATGATCAAACTTATAACTGCAATCACCTTCACCAGGGAGAACCAAAATTCTAGCTCTCCAAACATCCTCACCGTTAGGAAGTTCAGGGTAAGCAACAGCCCTAGGATTATCAGTGCAGGGCCCCAGGCCGGTAAGTCTGGGAACCAGTACTGAAAATACCCACCAATGACAACTGAATCAGCAGTCGCGGCGACAACCCAAGTCAACCAATATGACCACCCTATGAAAAACCCTGCCCAGGGCCCTAAATAGTCTGAACAAAAATCTGCAAACGTTTTATATTCGAGGTTTGAGAGAAGCAACTCCCCCATAGCCCTCATCACAAAAAAAAGTACGATCCCGATCAGCATGTAGGTAAAAATGATAGAGGTACCGGAGACGCTAATCGTCTTACCAGCCCCCATGAACAGCCCAGATCCGATTGCGCCGCCTAACGCAATGAATTGAATGTGACGATTCGAGAGGCCTCGATTCAGTCCTTTCTCTTCTACTGAGGCAGACTCCTTCTGCACTCCGTTTTTGGCAACATCAACCATTGTTACACCTATCAACAATTTTAAGTCTTATAAATTTTGTGCTAAAACAGTTGAATCTTCAGCATTTGAAGTACGACCTACTGCACCAAGCAAGCCCGAATTAGCAGCCGCTAGAAAAAAAGGCCGGTGAGGAACCGGCCCTATTTTTTTCCTGCTCAAATCATCAACGCAGAGCACCTTCTGCGGTAAGCTCGTTGATAACTTTGTTAACTGCTTGTTGAGCAATATCAACAATCTTGTCGATATCGTTGTTGGTAGCGACCAGAGGAGGAGCAAAGCCCAGAATCTCACCGTGAGGCATTGCCCGGGCAATCAGATTGAGATCGCGTGCAGCCTTGGAAACACGTGCGCCAACCTTCAAAGCAGGGTCAAGACGGGTTTTGGTGGCGGGATCGGCCACGAATTCCAGGGCGGCCATCAGACCTACGCCACGCACTTCACCAACGATAGGCAAACCTTCGAATACTTCTTTCAAGCTCTTCTGGAAGTAAGCGCCCACACGTGCCGCGTTGCCAGGAATATCCTCACCTTCGACGATGTCCAGAACGGCGTTTGCGGCAGCGACACCAATTGGGTGGCCGGAGTAGGTGTAGCCGTGGGAGAAGGCACCTACCTTATCAGCCCCCTCTTCCATCACCTTGTAGACCTTCTCACCAACGATAGAGGCAGATAGCGGTGCGTAAGCCGAAGTCAGACCTTTGGCAACAGTGATCAAGTCTGGCTCGATCCCATATTTTTCGCAGCCGAACATGGCGCCGGTACGGCCAAAGCCGGTGATTACTTCATCTGCAATCAGCAGGATGTCGTACTTTTTGAGGATCGGCTGAATCGCAGCCCAGTAGCCAGCTGGAGGAGGTGTGATACCACCGGTACCTAGTACAGGTTCGGCGATAAAGGCGCCAATGGTGTCCGGGCCTTCGCGCAGAATTAGCTCTTCGAGTTCCGCTGCACGACGCGCAGAGAATTGTTCTTCGCTCTCACCTGGCTCAGCGCCCCAGTAGTAATGCGGCGCGCCAGTGCGCAGGATGCCGCTCACCGGGAGATCCATGTAATCGTGGTAGAAGCTCATGCCGGTCATCGAGCCCGATACAACCGAGCAGCCATGATAACCGCGCTCGCGGGTGATTATCTTTTTCTTCTTCGGCAAACCACGCAGGTTATTGTAGTACCAGACCAGCTTGGCTTGAGTTTCGTTAGCATCCGAACCCGAGAGACCGTAGAACACTTTGCTCATCTTGCCTGGAGCCATTTTTACCAGGCGGTCGGACAGACGTGCCAACTCGTCAGTGGTGTGCGCTGCATAGCTGTGGTAGTAAGCGAGCTTGTGAGCTTGACGGGAAATGGCATCAGCCACTTCGGTGCGACCGTAACCCACGTTCATGCAGTACAGGCCTGCGAAACCGTCGACGTACTCACGGCCAGTGGAGTCAGTGATGCACAGGCCTTTGCCAGTCTCGACGATCGTAGGGTCACCCAATTTTCCTGAAGCAAAGTCTTTCAGGTTGGTGAAAGGGTGAAGTACAGAATTGCGATCCTGAGCAGAGATCAGATCATGTTCTTGTTTGTTCATTTTAGACTCCTATGAGTTACAGGCCGCCGAAGCAGACATATTTAATTTCCATGTACTCCGACAGCCCGTGCTTGGAACCTTCACGCCCCAGGCCGGACTGCTTCCAACCACCAAATGGAATAGGAGCACCGGTAAACTTTGGCGTGTTCAGTGCCACCATGCCGTATTCCAGTTTGTCGGAAAGACGCAGCGCTTTACGCAGATCATTGGTGTAGACATAGGCTGCGAGGCCGTATTCAGTCTTGTTGGCACGCTGGATGACTTCTTCTTCCGTATCGAATGGAAGGATCGCTGCGACTGGGCCAAAAGTTTCTTCGTACGCGATGGCCATTTCATCAGTGACATCCGCGAGCACAGTCGGAACAACATAGTTACCTTGGATCACATTGCTGCCAACTATTAGGCGAGCACCTTTTTCCAGGGCATTGGTAATGTGGTCATGGCATTTTTTGGCAACCGAAGGACGCGTCATAGGGCCAATATCTACGCCGGCTTCAAAGCCATGACCCATGCGCAGTTGAGCTGTTGCCGCGCCGAACGCCTTAACAAATTCTTCGTACTTAGCGCGCTGCACGTAAATGCGGTTGGCACCCAAGCAATCTTGACCAGAAGTGGCAAATTTCGCGCCAATGCATCCTTTGACAGCTTCTTCGATAGCAGCATCTTCGAATACGATGAAGGGCGCATGGCCGCCGAGCTCCAACGACACCTTCTTAACAGTGTCCCCGGATTGCTTAAGCAAGATTTTCCCAACTTCAGTCGAACCCGTGAAGCTGAAAGCACGCACCGCAGGATTCTGCAGCAGGCGCGCCGAGTGTGTAATTGGGTCTCCAAGAACGACCTGGAAAACACCCGCCGGCATGCCGGCTTCCTCAGCGAGCTTGGCCAAAGCCAGCGCAGACAGCGGCGTCTCAGGTGCGGGTTTAACAATCATCGTGCAACCCGCAGCCAAAGCCGCCGCTGCCTTACGAGTGATCATTGCACTTGGAAAGTTCCAAGGCGTGATAGCACACGTTACGCCAATAGGCTGAAGCTTGGTCAGCAGTTGGCTATTAGGTAGGTGGCTAGGAATGGTTTCGCCGTAGCATCGCTCGCCTTCAGCTGCAAACCAGTCGATGAAGTTAGCGCCATATGCAATTTCACCGACCGACTCAGCAAGAGGCTTGCCCTGTTCAGCAGTCATAATCACTGCGAGATCTTGAGCGTGCTCGCGAGTCAGTGCTGCCCATTTTCGTAGGATTGCTCCCCGCTGAACTGGTAGCAGATCGCGCCATGCAGGGAATGCGGTACTGGCAGCTTCAACGGCACGATCAACCCAGATGACATCGCAGTGGCTAACCTCTGCAATTTTTTCATCAGAACCCGGGTCAGTGACATCCAATCGATTGGCATCATCGATCCACTCCCCATTGATATAGGCACGTGTTTCCAGGAGGTCTGGTCGTTTGAGCTGGCTCAAAGCATTCTTGGCAAGGTTTTTCATAGCTACCACTTCAGAGGTGTTGTTCTGTGTAGATAGCTTAAGCACGTGCCGCGCTCGAAATAGTACTTATTCACGCAGTTGGCGCAGTAAACATGCTTTTTTTGGGTGAAGTGCGCATTATTCCTGCGCAAACATTGAAAACCGCGTTCTAGAGCGGTTGAGCAACGCATCGTTCGATAGAACCCGGGGTGAGCAAGGCAGCCCCTCCATCACATCTAAGCTGCCCGCCTGGTTATTCCCCCTATCAGCTGGTCAGCGAGTCGACGGTGAGTTCGTTCGCTGGAGGCTGACCTTTTCTTGGGGTCATGATGCAAATAGAAAAGCCCGCTGTAAAAGCGGGCTTGGCAATGCGCAGAGGTCTTTGAAAATGATTACTGGGTGTCCTGTCTTCTCGGCCAGTCCAGTGGGATAAGGGCATCGCCCGAAATCTTGTTCCAGCGCTTACGAGTGGCTGCCACATACCTTGAATCATCACCGAAGTACGCATGCTCAATCAGCAACACCTGCAGTCCCTCTTGCGCAGCTGTTGTATTAAACAAGAAATCCAGGTGTTTACGCATGGCCGAGACTTCCTCGTTTTCACCGATGTCCGACTCGTCATCGCCACGTTGGGGATAGTAGGGTCTGCTGATCTGGTCGAAAGCCAGGAACCCTGGAACGGGCGCGTTCACCTTCGCCAGATACTTCTGAAGCGCGAATGACAAGGCGATGTGGATGGCCAGGTAGTTTTCATCCGAGCCCGCATCTGGGAGCCTCAAAACCGCACCGGAATTCTGCTCGATGATCGCGATATCTGGAGGCTTGGCGGAAAACTCCAGCTCGGCACCGATACAAGGTTGGACAGTGGGCAAATCCGCGAACGCTTCAGAGAGATACTGGGAAATCTTGCGCTCCGCGCGCGAAAGCAGGATCTGCTTGGCGTCACTGTCGACAAGGGCTTCCAAGCCCTGGATCTGCTCACGCAGCACGTCCAGGTCGGGGCCCGGCAGCGGCGTCGTAGGGTTCATTTCCAGGAACTGATGAACCTTGCCCAACAGCAACGTGCGGTGTTGAGCGGCGGTCTCGAACTGCTTGGCTTCCTCACTTTGCCGAACCCACGTCTTGATACGCTCATCGACACCGTTGAGCGTCAGATTCAGACGAGAAAGCACCAGCTGCAGGGAGTCCTCATGCTCGACGAAACGTGGTCGCACATTCTCAACGGCCACGGTTTCTGAACGAATGATGTTCATGGAGCGGTGGATGGCCTCGGCGATCTCGATGCCACGTTCGCTAGGCGTATCACACAGCGGGCAGGCAGTTGCCGCAGGCTGAAGGTGCTCGGCGATCTTCAGCTTCTCGTACTGCCGACGCACGGAACCTTCGAACGCAGTAATGTCCTGCAAGGTCTTGCGGGTCGCGCGAGACTTTCGGCGCACATTCTCGATGTCGGTGAGAAGGCTGCGGCGCTGCGCATAAAGATTTGCAAGCTCACTTTCTTCAGGGTTCTTACCGGCGCCTGGTTTGGTTTGCTTAACGACAGTCAAGATCTCCTGGAGATCAGCATCAGATGCAGCGTCTGATGGCATATCGCACAAGCCAATACGGTGAGCGTCCATCAACAGACGCATGGCGAACTTCTTGTATTCGCTGCCCGCCGCCTGACGGGTTTTGAGCTTGCGCTCTTCTCCCTCAAGCTTCTTGCGAAGGTCACGCAGACGCCGCTCTTGCAACACAGTGTCTTCATTCACCACGCCCAAGAAGTACGGCATGGTTTCGATGATGGCCGGCGCTTCATCAGCCTGGTCAAGCCCATGAAGCAGCGCTGTTTCGTTGTAGATCACGTCCTTGGGAACAAACATGTAAGCCGTGGCGTGACGCAGAGTCGGGCGCCATTTGCGCGCCGTGGTGTCTTCCGGAGTTTCTTGTACTGCGCTGATGCCGAATGCGCGCTCAATATAGGCTTTACCCGCAAGCAAGGTAGTGGCGCCTTGAAACTCCTCCACAGACCTCGGGATCGGAAGATCGCGCCCGTTGCTCACGAACATACGGGTACTTGTACCTTGACCCACAGGTGGAACGACGCGCCCCGTGATCATCTGCGCCTCACCCATCACCCATTTAACCCCCACCGCCAGGCTGTGCCTTCTGACATGTGCGGCCAGCTCACACTGGCGCGACCCGAGGCAATAATCGATGGCCTTGATCAGGGTTGACTTACCGGTACCGGACGCACCGGTTATGATGTTCACCTCTCCTAGCTTCAGGTCGAGGATGCGAACCCTTCCGCCTTCGCCGATAAAGAAGATGTCAGAAATATTCCAGCGGCTCATAGCTCCAGGCCCATCATGTCGAATGCCGTCCTTGTGGATCCTGCCAACGCTAGCCAGCAGCCCAAGCGATCAATGTTCTTAAAAATTATCTGAGTCTCTTCGCTGAACTGCTTCGCGAACTGCTTTGGCAAAGGAGATCCGCCGGCAACCAAACGACCTTCTGTGTTGATCGTCAGCAGTCGGCTGAAGCAGGCAAAGCGGATTGCCTCGGTGACAATGTCCAACGAGCCATTCACACGATCGGCCAAGCGGATCTGAATGGCGGGGCTTCGCCGTAGCCATTCCAGCAGGCCGGTTCGCCGGTCTGTGCGATCGAACGACGATGCGAGGTCTCCCGACAGCGCCAGTGGCAGAGCGGCGTAGCAGAGCGAGATGTCCGGATTGACATCGTTACGGCTTCGGTAGGCCTCAACGAAGGTGGCCAGAAGCGCAGCGCAGTAGCCAGGATTCGTTTCGGCATAGATATCATGTGCGATCACCATGCCTTATTTCCCCAAACGCTTGCGGTAATCAGCGTGCCAACCTACCAGCAGATCGATCGCAAGCACCTGGTAGGTGCCACGGACGTAGTAGTGCCCATTCCAGCTTCGAGAAATCGGCTCGACTTGAATCGGGGCTTCCTTGTGCGACCAGCGCAACAGTTCCAGGCCCTTCGCTTCGATCTCACCTTCATCGAGCCCCTCGCAATCTTCAGCCATTTCCGAATGTCGATCTGACCATTGTTCGGTCAGTTTGGAGTCGTAGCCCGCGATCTTCGAACGCATGCTGGGGTTATCTACGATCCATTTCGCGCGTTGCATCTTTGCCCGCCACTCCTCCCGCACAGCTTTCTGCACATCAGAAGGCTTACCGCCAACCAGCTCAATCTGGCGATACAGCATGCCGTCCGCTTGATAATCCTCCGGATGGGCCACCGAGTCGAAATCGGCAATCAGTTCCTCGTCCTCCAGTTGCGCGATGATCGAGGAAATGCAGTGCTCCATCTCACTGCGTTGAATGACACGCTCACGTTTGCCGCACAGGGTATAAACGACTTGCTGATCCCACCATGCCAGCAGGTGCTCGGCGACCTGGGCACGTTGCGCCTTGGGAATGATGTGAAGTCGCTTTGCAACCTCAATCGGGATTTGCCCGATGGTGACGCTTTCCTGTTGAATGCGGACGCGCTTTAGCAGGCTCAGGCGGGCAGTAGCAGTCATCTTGAGGAATGCTTCGCAACCCGCAGCGCGGGCTGCATGCGGCAGTTTATCGCCAGCCGCTTTTGCAGCGGCGCGTTCCTCGACCACTCGGGTCGCTTCTTCACTCATCGCCTTGAGTAGCGCTTGTCGACTTTTGTCTGGATCGCACAGCGCAATCAAAGGCGAGTCGCTCGGCACTTTTCCCACCGCTACGAGATGGAAGGTGGTGTCGGCAAGCGATACCAACGGTAAGGCGTCGATCCAAACGCGCACCGTTTTCCAAAGCGCTACACAGGCAAGCGTGACAGGCGGCGGGCTGGCCTGAACAGAGTGCTTCAGCTGATAAAGCAGCTTGCCGCCATTCGCAGTGATCTCAACATCGTCGAGTCGTTCAATGGCCACAGCGGCATCATCAGCGAACTGAGAAATCAGCGTGAGCAAGGCAAACTGGCTCTGGTAATAAAATCCCAACGCGGAAGCCGTCGCTTCATGAACCGCGTTCGAGTCCGTGCTTTCCATCCCTTACAGCGCCTCCCACTACACCATGTGATCCATTTCGGCGCGCAAAATGATACCAGAATGCCACTACTGAATGTGAGGCTAAGCAAGCACGCAGCAGACGCTCGATAGAAATAGAGCGCCGCGACAGCTCAGAGGTTGCCCAGAGAATGGTCGGGGGTCGTCCAAATACCGCTGCAGCGGCCGATCAAGAGGCCTGCACTCACCACGATGCAGCTGATAGGCTTGGCAATTCTGTAGCCGGAGATAGCCATGCTGGTTGAGCTAGACCTGAATCAAAACGACCGCGATGCCTTGCTCCGACACTGCCAAACCTTCATCCCCGCTAGCGGTGACCCAAGAGAAGACCGTCGGCTTCGGGATGCACTGGAAACACTGGCAGCAGCGCTGGAGGAAGCCGACACCCGAGAAAGCACGATCTAGTGGAAGGTGTGCAGCATCTGGTTCAAGGCCGTCAGCTGATAGTCGCTAGTCCGCTTGAATTTGACCTCAGCATCCAGCCGCAGGCGCTCGATCTCATCAGCAGGCCGACCGTCGCTTTGTGCCGTGTGATAAGCCCGTAGCGCTTCGATGGCACACTGCATCAGCGGCTCACCTTCCTCCATGATCTGCTGCATCGTTTTCTTCATGTTCATCTCCAGACGCAGTTTCTGGCCACCTCGGCCCCTTCAGATGCCAATTTCAAATGCCAAATGCGCCTCCATCAGTGCCTCAGAGGCAAGTGAGGATTCCACCAGGTGTCGCAACAGATATCGCCCCAAATGCCCCCTGAACGCCATCCTGACTTCGACGTAGCCAGGCGCAACAGCAGCTACCTGTGGACGCTGTCCGCCGTGTCTATCGCGTGACAGAAAACGCAAAACCTTCGGGCCAATCAAGTTTTCATGCAGCCGCGTCGAAGGAGAATAGCCGGGGCTTCGACGGTACGCGCCGACCGCCTTCTCAAGCAATTCTTCGAGCGTCTGCTGCCCTAGCGCTGCCTGCGCTGAACGCCAGATTTCCTGCTCCAAAAGCAGATCCAAAAATGCCCTCCCAAGGCTTGATCGAAGTATCTATTTTGCATGGCTAGGCCGGTCATTTTTTTTGAATGGGGGCATAGTTATTTGAAGCCAAAAGAAAAGCAGCGACCTAAAGGTCGAAAGGCACGACGCTCCCAAGCCACCCTGCCGGGCGGCTGAGCTATTTTTACCTACCCGAGAAGAGCAAAGCAGGATCAAAAAGACCCCATAAAATTGGGAAAAATGCGCTGGATCGGTCAACGCTGCTTTTTCTTGGTCTCAAATATCTAACTCCATTTTTTTTGAAAAAATGACAGAGCAAGGGGCAACACGTTGTCGCATTTATAAAATAATTGTCTCATTTTGATAATTGGCGCACGACATAAACGCCAGCAAACGGCAGTTTTGACCCCGTACTTTCTCACGTTGCCATTTTGGCCGTGTTTCCAGTTGGCCGTCGTCATCCAAGAATTTCTAGCATTACCCCAGCAGTCTCTGGAGGGGTTCGTGACAGCTCAAAAATCACTCTCGTCGGTTCTAAGACCTCAAGCTAACCATGCTGCCCGATCTCGTGCGATCGCACTTACCGCATTCACCTCGGTCATCGGCACGGTCTCGGTGCATGAGCGGGGGCTTCCTTGGCTTTGGTTTTTTTGGGCTTGTACTTGCAGCGGGGGAAACCCGAGCACGATGTGAAATCCCCAAACTTGCCCGTTCGCTGAATCAGAACACCATGCTTGCAGACCGGGCATCGCTCCTCTCGAATCGGTTCTCCCTCAATGTCAGTGATGGCGACGACACCGTCAGTGACGAGCTCCGTAAGGAAGGGTGAATTGCGGGCGGTCACGGTGTACATGATCACCGAGCGTCTTGCGCGAGTGAGCGCAACGTAGAACAACCGCCGCTCCTCGGCATGCAGGTATCCATCACCCTCGGGCATCACCAATCCAAAGACCGGATCGTCACCCTTCAGGCTTGGGAAACCCCGAACCATCATGCCCGGCAGAATCACGTAATCAGCCTGGTCACCCTTCGAGGTGTGGATGGTTTTGAAACGAATCTCCAGGCGGTCGCCGTAGCGCTGCCGCCACCCTGCTGGCACGAAGAACTCATCGATCTTGTAACGCCCGAGGATGAATACTGATACTAGGCGTCCATCTGGAGAGGGAATGGAGTCGTTTGAGAGTCCTTGGTAGAGGTTATCCAGGTACTGACGAATAGCGTCCTTGATCTCGTCTTTGCCTGCCACTTGGAACGCTTGGAACGCAGAGCCAATCGGCGGGGTGACAGAAATAACAGTTTTGCGGAGCTGGACAGGATTCTTGGTCACGAACCGGCTGGAAGCGTCGCAGATAGCTTGTGGGCAGCGATAAGTGTTCTCAAGGTGAAATACCTGGCCATGACCGTACCAATCGATGAAACCTGTCATCACGGACACATCGGCACCGGCAAAACGGTTGATCGATTGCCAATCATCACCAACCGCAAACAGATGGCAGTGTGGTTTCTGTACCAGGGCCCTGCATAGACGCGCTCGTGCGCGAGAAGCATCTTGGTATTCGTCGGCCATCACTAGCTTGTACGGGGACGGATAGCCGCGCTCCAGATGCTCGGCAGCCAAGTTGATCATGTCCTCGAAATCGATTCCTCGATCAGCCTCTAAGGCTTTGTCCCAACCATCGATGACGGGCACGGCTAGCTCCAAGAACATCTTGTAGCGGTACTTGAAGACACGCATGGGCAGCGCGTCGTAGCGCTCATAGAGCTTTTCAGCGGTGAGGCTGTTGCTCTTGTAGTGCGAAATGAACGAGCGAAGCACCTTGAGCATATCAAGGTGTTCCAGGGGAACGAGACCCGACTTGGGTACCGGACGATCGGGATTTGGGTCAAACTTCACCCCCCGCGATGTCAGCTCGTGGGTCAGGTGCGCGAAGATTTCCCCGGTATTGACCTGGTGCGAGGTGGACTCAATGAGCGCAGTTCCATAGGCGGCATGGGTATCGCGCTTCCACTGCGCATCCTCCGCGTAATTCTGAAAATGCTCAGGGGCCTGACCGTCGGCATCAAAGGCGAAATGCTCGTGGTAGAGGTTGATCGCGGGGTAGTAAAAATCAGGCGAATACTGGCGGCGCTGAGCAGTGGCGGTGTCGTGCTCGTAGGGGCGCTCGTACACGTACTCAACGCCGTTGTAGAAAAGCCAGTTAGCAATCAGCCGCTCCTGCTGACTCGCAACGTGATCACCGTTCAAGGTGATCAGTTTTGCGTCGCCCTCCCGGTCGAATGCCTCGGCGATGTCTCGGAGCACTGCATGGGAGTGATCTCGACCGAACACCAGCCGGAACATGTCCCACTTGGTGCGATATTCCTCGGATCCATCCTTCAAACCATCGACGATTTCGCCGAGCTTTTCCAAGCCGAGATCTGTCTTTGTGGCCCATTTCGGCACGCTGGGCTTCTTGCCAGTCGCGCCGCCAATGATGTCCAGACCCAATGAGTGAAACGTCATTGCCTGGATGGTGATGCCTGGCATCTGCAGGCGCTCCAGGGACTGCGCTGCTCTGACCTGCAGCTCCTCTGCTGCGTCCTTGTTGAAGGCAAGCATGATGATTTCAGGAGGGGCAACTATCCCCCGGTGAACGGCATAAATCGCCTTAGCCACCATCGTTGACGTCTTGCCCGAACCTGCCGAGGCGATGAGCTGAACTCGATTATCGAAGCAGACCGCCGCCTGGGCTTGCTCATGATTCAGCGGGCGGGTCTCAACGTTGCTCAGCAGGTCTTCGCAGACCTCCAGTTCGCGCGCGAGGTGCGCTTCGTTGCGGGCCTTCCACTGCTCTAGCCAGTCTTGTGACCACTGGCTCAGCCGGGCCTGCACGCGTGGCTTGTTGTCACCCATGGCGGTCTGGATGACTGACGAATCGAACAGCGCTTTGAGTTTCGCGGGATCTATACCCAGTGCAGCTCTCTTCGTAAGGAGCTCACGCTGCATGTCGTGCGTGAACCACCGATGCTGCGCATCTGCGGCTGCTCCCACCTGATCGACCTCTTTCAGCCAGTTGATGATCTGCGCGTAGAGTTCCCGGAACTGGTGCCTGCTGGAGGCAGCGTGTAGCTGCTCATCCAGCGCGGTGCGCGCGGCATGCGAGAGACCAACCAACTTCAATTCATAGCCTACCCACAGTTTCACGTTCGTCCAGAGCAGACGGCGATCAAATTTGAGCGTGGAGAAGACTTCTGGAAGGACGGTATGGGCTTGGCCATCGACTGAGACAACCAACTGGTCTTTGTCGAACTTCAGTTGCCAGGGTCGGGCTTTCCCGAAGAGCCGGGCCCATAGGGAGGGATGCCATTCCATTATCGTTTTCCAGCCGAGGTGCAAAAGGCAGGGAGTCTAGCAAAGTCTCCCGAGCTGAAGCCGATCCCCCGCATCTTCCCTCAATGCGCTCAATCCCCCTCGGCGCCCCATCCTTAGCGCCGCCACCCCAGAAGGAAGGCAACGTTGCCTCCGAGCCGAATTTTCTACCATCGCCCGCGCCTACCGACATTCGAGGAACTTGAGCTTGGTTCGCAGTTCGGATTGTGTCGACTCACTACCCAGCCCACGCTGGGAGTCACATCTCACTAGCCTTTCATCGTTGGCCGGCCAACTAAACTCCGGATCATCGTCGATTGCGACCCAACGCGTGACCCCTGAGCGAGTTACAGCCCCGCAAATCTGCTCGTAGCGACTAAACAGGTCATACCCTTCTCTGGCGGTTTCCCGCATCCGCGAATGCCAGGTCGCTGATACTGTTCGAACCTGCAATTCTGCCGGCAACGCGGCCCGCGCCCTCCGATACCCAAGCATACGAACCCACGAAGTGGACAAGCAGATCTTAACCTCTGGAATGTTTCGCAAAATATCGTGGAGAATTCCCGCATGCATCATCAGCTCTCCAGGGGCCCTCAGTTCAATTCCTTGCTTGGTTCGAAAGGTCGCGTCAGGATGCAAAACACCATCGAAATCAAGAAATAAAACGACATCATCTGGCCTAATCACATGCGGTCTCACTGAGAGGGTCATGACGCACTCCAATCGTCCTTGGCCATCGACCAGCCGCAGTACAGGAAGCTGGAGTCAGGAATTTGAACACTGCTGCCTCAGAAGAAAGAGACGCTGCCTCTAGACTGGACTCACTCTCATCACCTGCGCCCACCAACACATACGTGGTATTCCGCGTTTCAAAAAAAACTCCCTCCGTGAAGCTACGACACATGCTGCTACGCACCCAGTGGCCCGGCTGAGAATGTCCTCGACTGTCTTCGACGACACTGAAAGCAAACAAGACAAGCGGAAGGCAACCTGCTGCTTCAACTCTTGCCTGTTGTTCGTCATTCAGCTTCAGACGCAACACCATCCAATCTTTGACCAAGCAGTATGGTTTTAATGGAAATCGTGCCTTCGCCAGGCCTCTTGCCTCGTCGCTGCTGAATGTCAGCCCACGCCCCAAGTCGTGGATCAGCCGAGCCGCTGCTGCTCGCGCTTCCCGGTAACCAGGACGATCGATGACCTCCAGCGGATCCACAGACACGCGTCCATGCTCACACCTCAGTGTTTTTAGCGCTCTCAACGACTCTGTAATGGGGTCACGCTCGCTCGGCTTGCTTGGAATACGCCACATCCTGATCGACCTCAGGCTCATAGCTCGATAGTGAAGTCGTGGACGAAGCCGGTGTGTTCAGACGGATAGCCCCTCGGATTGGAGATCACTCGACAGTCGCCAATATGCGTATCAACGAACTGATGCGTGTGACCAAGAACCCACGCGTCTGCCCGATCAACCAGGTAATGCCATTGGTTGGTATATGCAGCCAACAGATGCCCATCATGCTTGTCTCCAGCCACCTCCGGCACTGGGCAATGGTGCGTGATCACCACTGTATTACCCTCATAGAGCACAGCGAGCTCGCGCGCGAGGAAGTCGCGTGCCTTGTGGTTACGATTCACAACGTCGCTCGGGCGCAGTCGGCGATACTCTTCACCCGTGCGAATGGCCTGGTAGTCCGTCATCCATTCGCTGCAGATGCGCATCGCCGCAGGCCTATCTCCCGTAGACGTGAAGTCTGTCCAACCCGTGGTTAACAAAAATCGTACTCCGTCTAGAACGTAGCAAGCGTTATTCAAAACATGCACATGAGGAGATGCGGCTTCCTGCATTTGCTTGAACGTCGCATCCATGTGGCCTTGGTAATACTCATGGTTGCCAGCGACATATAAAACAGGACACTCGAAGGCATAGCAGGCCCAGATCACCCCCCGAGCACGAGTGGAGATGTCGCCGGCCAGGATCACCAAATCAGGCCTCACATCAGGCGGCTCGAAATCCGCAAACTCCAAGTGCAGATCCGAGTAAATCAATAACTTCACGTTTTGACTCCAAATGGGTGGAGGCAGCTTTGCCTGGGATTGCTAGCGGCAAAATCGCCCTTTGTCCGAGCCCGGCCAGACAGCTTCGATTTATGCCTAAATTGATTGAGGGCTTCGATACCCATGGCCTAGCCGGCTTGGGCCAAACCGGCCTGAACGCCAATACTTAATGACTATATGCATTTGCCTCTGACATGGCAAATTCGACATATCGTTCCGTTTACTGGAACGTCTCTATGTCCCTACGTACAGCCTTCGCGTCAGCACTGAAATTTCTTCGTATGCGCCGGCAGCTTTCGCAACGCGAGCTCGCAGGGCAACGCGATCAGGCGTACGTGAGCAAATTGGAAGCCGCTGCTAACGCGGTGACCTTGGAAGTCAGCGATGAGCTGGCCCGCGAGCTGAAGCTTCATCCTCTATCCCTTCTGGCGCTGACCTATGCCTCCCAAGAGGGCAAAAGCGCGCGGGAAATCCTGAACTTCCTGCATGAGGATCTAGCAGCTGCCGACCTACTGGACGAGCAGGTTCCTCAGGAACCCATGGCCGTTCCGCATCCGGTCAAAGCGAAAGCGGCAGCGCTCAAGGAAGATATTGTGCGGCTGATGGGAGAAGGCCTTTCACAAGCGGAGGCGGCCAGGCGGCTTGGGGTATCGCGCGAGACGGTGAGTAAGCACCTAAGGAAATAGGTGCCGAAACCACCGTCCAAGGTGTACCTCGCTTCACCCCTGATGCAGCGCTGGAATGAGATGAGCGCGGGGTCGCAGATTGACGACTAGCAATCGTGCGAAGCCATTTTGGGAGCTTTGCTAGCGCTTGACTGCGGGAGCTAGAGCTTCGCCTTGCCGGTCATGCCGTCGACGTAGATCAGACCTCGCGTTTGAGCAGCCTTGATTTTGCAGTCCAGCATCTGCGTGAACGTCAGCCACTCCTCCAAGACCAGTATGAGATCAGCTCCGTCGATGAACACAGTCTTGATTGCCTTTCCAGCAATCAGTGAGTTCACAACGTGCTCGCTAAAGCCGTGGATTGAGATGAACAGGCCTCGACCGTACATCTTCCCCTCAACCTTGCCCGCAAACTGGTAGACTGATTCATTGGCGGCTGCCTTATCCTGCCACTTCGCCTCGATGAGGTAGTGCTCCCCGTCGTATTTGACCGCTCCGTCGATCTGCTCACCCCTTTCTCGAAATGCTTCCGTCACTTCCAGCGATGAGACGCGAGCGAGCTCATGAAGAATGCGTTCCAACGCGTACCCTCGCTTGCTTCCTGTCTCCTCGCCTTGGAGCAGCGAAAGGAACTGTTTTTTGAGGTCAGGCAGAGTTGATTTAGCTGTCCGGATTTCTGACTCACGCCGCTCCCGCTCCCTCCGGAGCTCCTGAAGTTTATGGTCGCGGATCTCCTGCAACTGCTTGAGGTGTGTGATCGCATTCTTAGCCTGCGTGCGATCAAGCTTCTGCAAGCGATCAAAGTAGTAATCGTCGAAATGCGTCCATGTGACCAGCGTTTGCAGCATGGCCCTGAACTGACCAAGCCCTTCATCTGGCTTTTGGCTCAGGTGGCCAAACATCGCGTCAATGATCGCCGAGCGGGAAAGCGCTTTGTAGTCACCGAGCGCCTTGATGTCAGCCTTCGTGCAGCTGTTGCTTTCAAAAAAACTGACGATGTCGTCTTTTGGCCAGAGCAGGTTAAGGATGCATTGCCGCATGGCAAGCTTGATGTCGGATGGAAAACTCATGGAGCAGCCCACACACGTCCTAGGGATGTTCAGTGTAGAGGCAGACGCTGCTCCTAACTACACCTCTTTACTACCCACACGCTAGGTGCTGCTCGTCCCGAGCCAGTGTGGAATCTATCCGAAGCATTGAACCAGCTTGAGACCAAAGCACTGGCATTCTCATGAATTGTTAGGTAAAGAAGAAGCTGAAGATCCTCCGCTCATGGCTAAGCAACGCCTCATAAACGCTGTTGCTAATCTACTCGACAAAAAGTTTACTGATTGAAAAATCCTGGCCAGGTTTAAATTGAATCTTTCCGCTGTACTCAGAGGCACTTACTCTGCGACCACCTTTAAATGCCAAAAATGCACAATCGATCTTGATTTTCTGCTTCGGCAAACGGCACGGCACGCCAAACAGCAACAGCACCTTTCCTGTCCGCTCAACGAACATGAAGTCGGTGGCTTTGTCGCTGGGGAAGTTCTTCATCGTCCGAAAGCTTTCGGGGTCAGTTGTAGTGAATCCTAGACTGCCTGGCATCGCCGAAACATCCAGAGCGGCAACGCCATTTAGGATGGCCTGAGCCTCTAGGATCTCTCCTACCGGACTCATGTCATCGATCTTGTCAAAGCTCCAGCGGATCGATGGCATGAAAGCCATGGAAAGCTGACGGATTGCAGAAGCGATTTTAAGGAAACGGTAGGTCTCTCGAATGTGCTCTACGTGACTCTGCGATCCACAACTGGCCTCCCAGCACTCCTGGCCATTCACCTCTACCACCAAGCGCAGCTCAGGCGAACGCATAAGCCTCTGATAGATCTTTAGCAATTTTGGAAGATATGGCAGAGCACTCACTGGCAGCCCCTCCCAGCTGCTTACATCAATTCCTAAGGTTATGGCGCTTGATCGATCTGCGCCTGTGAGACTGATGGGCACGGACAGCTTCAGGCAGCCACCCATCCCTGCGCCATCGAACGTAGCGCTCTTTGTTCCATGAACGAGCTGGCCTTGCACCTCAACCAAGACCTCAGTGATGTCCAAATCCGAATGTTTCACGACTAGCTGAACACTCGCGGGAATACTGCCGGGAGTGACCACTACTTTACCGCCTTCAGTCGCCAATAACCTTTCAAGCAGCGGTGAGCCTTCAACCCTGGCATGCTTCACATCAAATTCGAATGGTCGCCCGTGCTCGATGAGTGAAAGCAGGCCAGCCCTGTAGCCGGGGTGTCTGTCGGTTTCGAACTGCCAACGGGTATTTACCGTCTCACGTGGCATGAGCTCAAAGCTCGTTACACCATGCTGCCAGGAAGGAATGACCTCGAACCTTGAGTCTAGGGCTTCAAGAGAGCGCTTTTGAGCGTAAATAGCCTCCGACACCGAGGTCGCCAAAGATTTCTGATTCTGAGCGGCGAGAGCCTGCTGGAGCATCTCCTTCACATCATCGATGGCTGGCCGTCGCCCCTGTTCCTTTCTCGCTTTCGCCTCCGCGATGGTTTTCCACTCGCGGAGCAACTCTTTCGGAAAACTCAAAGGGTCGCCGTCGATCTTAGGGCTGCACCCACTGCATACCCAGATGCCATTATCAAAGCTGCGCCGCTCCTCTGAGGTCATATGCTCGTCGTAGCGCGGGCCTCCTGGCGCCGCTGCGCAGATGTGTGCAGCGTGGCCAATATGAAATGACTTGTCAGCACCCTTCGGCCCGTAGGTGGGAGTGCGGCAGTCCGGGTTGGAACACACTCCTGCCACACGCTCTCTGAGCACTCGCTTTACGCGCTCCGGAAAGTCGTCACGACGACTCAGTTTCTGAGATTGCAGTGGTTTATCAATGGTCAAGGAATCAACTCGGTAGGCTAGGTTGAGCGGATTCTATGGCACTAAAGCCCATAGATAAAAGATTTGGCCGGTCTGGCCTGCACCTCCTTGAGACGTTGAATCAGCGCCGCTGAAAAATCTGGGCTCACTCTTGGATGAGTCCCAAGCAGGAATAGATATCGTTGACCTTCATTCCTCCCGCAATGAACAGAATGAATACCACCGCAAACAGAAATACCTTCAGATGCCATACGACAGCGAGCCAACGCCACATCGACACGCCTTTGGGCAGATAGTACTTAACAATCGCTCTATAAGGGCCTCCCACTGAAAACAACCAGAGCACACTGATGATTAGTGCCCCTATTGCGAAAGGCTCCGGATGCTCAAACTGCAAAGATGTATAGCCTAGAGACAAAAGCAAAATCGCTGCTGTGCCATTCGCTTGAGAAAAATACTCAGCGGCAATTGCATCTTCTGGACTTGAGTGAATCACTGAACCTCCTTGAATTGTTTAATACCTATTTGACCTTTCAAAATTGACTACAGCCCTCAACAAACCGATAAGCGAGAGTTTACAGGTGCTTCAGCGCAAGCAAGCGTAGGCGTTCCCGCCGCATGTAGGTATTGAAGAAGTAAGCACTATCAAATTCCATGCGCCTTTGAACAATAACTTTCGAACCGCTTGAGGCCCTGTCAATCTCGACAATTACTAAATCAATTGAGTCCTTACCAGATGCGCCCTCACCAAGCCGATGGTTGTTGAAGTAAAAGCGCAGGTCGCTGCCTGAAACACCTTTTTTGCGATACACCGTTTGATAACCCTTAACCTCAAACCCCACTGACTTCTTATTGATTTGCTCCGCAAGGGGGCTATCCACCTTACAGCCGTACATATCTTGAGCCTCCGTCATGTAGGCAAATCCGAACGGCAGGTTGTAAAGCGTGATCGCCTTGTACTGGTAGCCCTGATTACCGCCGAAGTCTTCAAGCATCGATTCGATGATGCTGTCAATCAACGTAATGCCAGTCGCTCGCTCAATCTCCTTAACCACCAGGTGAATGTGATTGAGCAAAGCGTCACGGATTTCGTCATTGCGTTCTCTACTGGTTCGTCGCGCGTTGCTATCAAAGCGTTCCGGGTTGTGGAACGGGCACTCTTCATAAGCTGCCTGGTTGTAGTTAGCCAGGCCCGCGACCGAGTAGCCTGTATGCTTTGCATACAAAACCTCGGCGTTGGTTGTAGATACAAGGCGGTTGACCAACAGCGTAGGGTTGCGGCACGCAGGGCACAGCGCGAACGATTTCACCTCATCCCCGTTGCGAATGACGTAGGGTGCTTCTCTGCTGGTCTTTTTGTTGTAGCTCACCTGGGTCAAAGGAATTGGGAGCCCTGGATTTTCGAGTGTGCTGAATACGTTCAATGCTTTTTCCTTTCGTCTATCGTTGCCGTTGGAATGCCAATGGGCTTCATTGAGGGATGCACAATGCATCGACTAGCCGGATGTCTATGCATCTCCCCTAGCAACGCCGCTTCACAATGCTCAGCAGTCATGAAAAAACCTTCAAAATCCCTTTCTAGAGCCTTCAATCCACACAGGCCTGGCGGGAATAATGGCAATCTGCCCAGTTGGAATGCAAGAATTATTGGCGCCTGATTTTTGACTTCACTTTTTTGCTACGGGCAGCTAGGAGGCCGGAAAATCATGAGCGACACGGGGTATCGGTACTCGATCGATGACTGCAAATTCGATGAGAAGACCAAGAAGCGAATCAGCGAGTACCGCAAGTTTCGAGATGCCTGCCTGGAGCGAATCTACGGCGACAGCGGCACGTCGATCGCTAATCAGGTGCATGACTTGGCATGGCACACCGCTGTGTTCAGAACGCTCAACGAAGCGCGCCGGCTTGAGCCCGATCGCGGAGTAAACGGGCCGATGTGGGAGCTCATCGTCGCGGGCTACGCGAACATCATGACGCTCGGCATCCGCAAGCTGGTAGATCGCGATCCCCAGACAGACTCGGTCTGGAATCTCATCAAACGCGTAGAGAAACGTCCTGAGCTACTCACTCGCGAGCTGTTCATCTGCTACGACGCGCTACCATACGATTTTGAGGCCGTTCGGGATCGGTTGAAGGCTCAGGAAGAGGTGCCTTCGGGAACGATTCGGTGGTTGAGCAATTTCGGCCCAGACGCCTGGTCAACCTCCAAACGGATGCACGAGGTCTTCGACACACTATGCGGAAACCCACAGAAGCAAAAGCGTGGCGACACAATCGAGCTAGCACTCTTCGAGGCGCTAAGAGAGGCTCTGAAAAGCCCTTGCATTACGCGTGTCCAAACGCTGGCTAGCAAGTCCATAGCCCACGCTGAGCGGCTCAGCGAAAGCTCAGGTGCCATCCCCAACGTCACGTATGAAGATGTCGATGAAGCGCTGAAGATCATCATCTCCGTGACCAACTGGATCGCCACAAACGTGTTCTACGACAACGCCTTCGGCACGATCGTGGCAACCACAACCTTCGACCCCCTGGAGCACCTCGACTCGCCTTGGGTAACATCCAAGCACCTACCGAATCTCCGACAACACTGGCGGGAGATTTCGAAAACCATGGACAGCTGGGCAGATGCTGATCCGTTTGTTTCGCGCACCTGAAACCTCAGCGCAGTTTGCGCTGCGCTGAGGTGAGTCGAGGGCCTAGAACGGTATGTCTAGGTCATCTTCAGGTGTGCCAGGGGGCAGCAGGCCTGGTTGGGCAGGCGGCTGCGTGACTGGCCGGGGCTTGGTGTGTTTCGGGGGAGTTGTTGGTGGCAGTAAATTCAGATTAACGGGATTGACCGAACTCACGGCGAGAGGAAGCGGTACCACGAATCCGGGCTCCGGCATGGGTTCATTCTCACTGTCCCCCTCGGGCTCGGAGACTATCGCTGCAGGAGCTATCTGGTCGTCAGCCGCTATGGCGCTCCCCTCGTGGGCCACCACTTCTGCCTCAACTGCCTCGTCTACTGCGCCGGCAGCATCCGCCTTAAGTGGTGCAAGGTCTTCAAAATCGTCGCCCATCATCATCTTGTAGTGGGCCAAGTGATCGGATTCCCTGAAAATTTTGAAGAATATCTTCATGTAGCTGGCTGCCGTCCTTTCGCCGATAGCAAGATACAGATCGTCTGGAGAATAATGGGAACCGTCGTTGACCCAACTAATCAGGGACTGGCATTGAAGCCTTTCCTGGCCCTCAAATTTATTAAGCAAATCATAATAATCAATGCCACCCAGAATCTTGAAGTAGTTCTCTAAAATACGACGCATTGTGTTTTGCAACGTCAATGTAGGTAGTGGATCTTTTCTGAGCTCGCTCCAAAGGAGCTGGTAGGAGGTTTTGATTGGATTTTCGTCATGACGCTCCACCTTCGAGAAACGATTTGGCTTGCGAACGACCCAAAAGCTCTCGTAGGGCATGGCTTTTTCTTTTTTGCGCTGCTGATTGAAAGTGATTTCCTTATGGAAATGAACATTATGCGTAAGGACGAACACTTGCTTGATCGCGCCATTTTTCTGTACATCATTGAACAGTTGCTTGATCAAGCTACCGACAATAAACAACACATCACTATCTAAGCTGGAAACCGGGTCGTCAATCACCACGATTCGCTGAGCCGTAATACCAGTGGTGGTAATGCTCCCACGAAGAAGATGGAAGAAATAGAGGAAGGTAACAAAAGTCTTCTCACCCTCACTCAAGGTTTTATAAGCGCTCGTACCATCTGGCCTGAGCAGCTTGTAAGAGTTTTCCCCAGGTGCAACCGCCAATGAGAAACTATGAAATCCAAAATCAGTGAGCAGTTTGTTAATCTCTATAACCGTGGGCTGCACGCTGGTCAACTGGGATTCGATTGAGTCAATTTCCACATTTGCTTGCGAAATATCGCTCTTCGCCTTTTCCAGCGTTCCGGTCAAGCCTTCAATCGCTTTGTCGAGCCTACTGGAATCAGCCGCATATTCTGAAAGCGTCTTTTTAAGCTCCACCTCCAGCAGGTACTTCCAGACTTCTGATGTCAGCTTGGTCTGTTCCGAAGTGAAACTTGTGACAAGCCGATTATGCTCAACGACTTTCGCGTTGGCTGCTGAGATAAGGTCATCAATTTTCTGATGAAGCTCTGCAACGGACTCAAGGACTATCTCAGTGCTGGGCGAGGCTACCTTTGCGGCTATCCGCTCTTTATTTACCTGCAGAAGAGCGCCAAGCGCTTTAAACTCAAGACCAAGCATTTCTTTGTCTACATGTTGATATTCAACATCAAAAAATCTTTCAGCACGCAGAGAAACTTCATCAGCCCTTGAAAAATAAGCATCACGATATGCACTCAGGGCGCGTATATCCGCTTCAAAGGTTTCGTCAAAGTATTCGGTCAATTCCTTTTCGAAATCATGGGAGATGCCTTGCTGGCAAAATGGACAATGATCACCACTATGCTCAAGGTACTTGATACCTTGACGCACCCAATCGCTATTACCTAGCCGATCTATAAGCGCCGCAACGTCAACATCCCCCTTACCAATTATTTTCTTTGTGAGTACTTGATTTGTTTCAAGAGAGATGAGGAGCGACAAATCAAAAGTCGGCACAATGACAAGCGCGCTTGGAGCTTGACCATAAAGCACACTAGCTCTTGCTTTTAGATCATCCAATTCAGCAAGAGCAGACTTGTTACTAGCACTTTCTTGAAGCACTCTCGCTTTAAAGCCATCCTTGCTATTCCGGACGCCTTTAAAAGCCCCGCCGAATAACTCGTCGTGCTTCGTCTTTTGTTCCCAGCAACGCGTAACCAGTCTTGCCTCCAAAGCTCTGCGCTCTGCGTTTTTACCGCCTTCACCGTCCTCCCCATTTAGATTAACTAAAGTCCTGTCGCGGAGCTGCTCAAATCGCTTACGGTCGGCCTGAAGCTCCTCTAGCCGATCCAGGTGTTCTTTTTCAGCTTTGCCCAGCGTGAAGACACCTTTTAAATTCTTAGCTTCGCTGTAGTTATCCGCGATGAAGTCGCTGTTATAAACCATCGCCTGGATAGGAGTGGCATTCTTCCAATTCACCCTAGAGTCGGATGATATAGTCGGATCTGCAATGAGACGGCTTATGGTTGTTTTACCCGCACCGTTGGCTCCGTAAATGACGTTAACCGCTTTAAGGTCAGTGAGATGCTCAAAGGTATCAGGGCTGTAACTTGCTATTTTTTTGAGGCTTATAGACTCGATCATCTGTCTCGCGTCCATGAGAAGCAGCGATGCGTGTGCCGCTGCTTGGCTTGTGGAAAGGGTTGGCCCAATCGCGTGCGCCACATCTGGCTTCTGGCGGCCAGGTAGGGGTCGGATGCTGGCGATTGGCCTCAACAAGCGTAGGTGGTTTGGTAGGGCTTGCTGGGCGAACGGATGAGTGGGTCGGCTGGATAGCTCACCTTGGCTTGATTTGCCTTTGGGCTGGGGTGCTCGGGGAGCCAGAGAAAAATGTAAACCATGGGCCCAGGAAGGGCCCTTTGGTTTACACATTTCGCGCTGCACAGGTGGCAACGCTAGGAAGGGAACGATGGAGCGCAGATATGACGGGCGACTGGGAAGCTAGCAGCGTGGTTTACACACCTCCCTTAAAAAGGGAAGAACGTGACGAACCGTTTATCTTGCTGCTGCTCCACGCGGGGCGCTCCAACTTGCATCAGTTACAAAGGCCGGAATTGTACCCCAGCTCAGCGCTTGGCGCGCACCTCATCGACCCCACGGTTGGCCAGCTGGTCGGCGCGTTCGTTGCCGGGGTGGCCGATATGCCCGCGTACCCACTTCCAGGTCACCTTGTGACGGTTGACCTGCTCATCCAGCTGCTGCCACAGGTCGGCGTTCTTCACCGGCTCCTTGGCCGCGGTTTTCCAGCCGCGCTTCTTCCAGTTGGTCATCCATTCGTTGATGCCCTTCATCACGTACTGCGAGTCGGTGGTCAGCACCACTTCGCATTCGCGCTTCAGCGCCATCAAGCCCTGGATCGCGGCCATCAGCTCCATGCGGTTGTTGGTGGTTTCGCGTTCGCCGCCCCACAGTTCCTTCTCGACGCCCTTGTAGATCATAAGGACGCCCCAGCCGCCAGGGCCAGGGTTGCCCTTGCAGGCACCATCGGTAAACATCTCGACGCTTTCGCTCATGTACCACTCATGTTCAGTGCTTTTCAGTATCCGGGTTGGCCGCCGCGCGGTTGACCTTGGCCAGTGGCAGCGGCAGCAGCTTGCCCATCGGCTCGCGACGCTCCTGGCGCAACGGCCGCAGGCCCACCACCATCTTGCGCGCTACCAGCAGGTACACCCCGCCACCGGAGCTCTGCCAGCCGCCGGCCACCCGTTCCCAGCCCGCCAGGCGCTGCTGCCAGGCCGGTGAGGCAAGCGGCGGACGATAGCACCCGAAGCGGCGTTTCTCCAGCGCGAAGCCCAGCAGGTTGAGCCAGTCGCCCACCCGTGACGGCGAGATGCAACGGGCCTTGCGCAAGGCGCCGTGGCTGAAGAAATGGCGCATGCCCCAGCTGCTCCAGGGGTTGATCCCGACGATCAGCAGGTGCCCGCCAGGGCGCACCGCGCTGGCCGCCTCGCGCAGCAGGCCGTGGGGCGAAAGGCAGAAATCCAGGCCATGCTGCAGCACCACAACGTCGGCGGCGTGCTCGCTCAGCGGCCAGGCCTGCTCTTCGCAGACAATCTCCACCCCCGGCAGCGGGGCACCGAGGCGCACGTTGCGCTGCACCTGGGGCGCGCTGGGCGGTGGCTCGGCGCAGGGCCCGTAGTGCACGAGGTAACCCCCGAAGAAGCGCCCGAGCTCTTCTTCCAGCAGTTTTTCCTCCTCCTTGAGCATCAGTTGGCCGAGTGGGCCGTTGAACCACTCACGGGCCAGGCTGATCAGCTTGACCCAGTCCGGGTCGGCCTGGGCAAAGGCTTGGTCGGTCATTGCGCTCTCCCTCGAAGGTTCTCGCACCGCGCCATCGCGGATAAGATGCCCTCATGTGCCACGCTAGGCGAATCGGATCCGCACCATGATACAGATCGATGCTCTCCCCGCTTTCTCCGACAACTACATCTGGTTGTTACAGGATACTGCCAAACGCCGCTGCGCGGTGGTCGATCCGGGTGACGCCGGCCCAGTGGAACGCTGGCTGTCGGCCAACCCCGGCTGGGTACTGAGCGACATCCTGGTCACCCACCACCACAACGACCATGTCGGCGGCGTGGAACGGCTCAAGCAACTGACCGGCGCGCGGGTCTGCGGCCCGGCCCACGAGCGCATTCCTTGCCGTGACCTGGCGCTGGACGAAGGTGACCAGGTGACCGTGCTTGGCGTGACCTTCCAGGTGCTGGCCGTGCCCGGCCATACCCTGGGGCATATCGCCCTGTTCAGCGACCAGCCGGCAACGCCGGTGCTGTTCAGTGGCGACACGCTGTTCGCCGCCGGTTGCGGGCGCATGTTCGAAGGCACCCCCGAACAGATGCAGCCAGCCCTCGCCCGCCTGGCAGCCCTGCCAGAGCAGACCGAGGTGTACTGTGCCCACGAATACACCCTGAGTAACCTGCGTTTCGCCAAGGCGGTGGAACCCGACAACCCGCACGTTCAGCAGCGGTTCGAGGACGTTACCCGTTTGCGCGCCGAAAATCGCATCACATTGCCATCAACGATCGGTCTGGAGCGCCTGACCAACCCCTTCCTGCGCACCTCTGAAACATTAGTTAAACAAAAAGCAGACGAATGGAAGGGACATTCAAACCCCTCGCATGTCGCTGTTTTTGCTGCCTTGAGGTCTTGGAAGGACACCTTCTGATAACCTCAAGATATATCGCAAGCGATGGTCAAAGGTTGACCAGGCCCGGAGCGGTTTCTAGAATCGCCGAAATTTTTCGCCCGGAAACCTGTGTCAGCCGATGTCTTCCCGTAGCCGCAGAACCTCTCATTCCGTCGCCCTGACGCGCCTGGCCCAAATCAGTGCGCTGGCCCTGGCCGCCACTTTGGTGGGCTGCCAGAGCACCCGTCAGCTCGACGAATCCGATAGCGTTCGCGCGCACAACTACCAGGCGCGGATCAAGCACAAGCCTTCACCACTGCTGGTCAAGCCGGCCGAGCAGGCACCACAGGACGTGTGGGAACGCATGCGCCAGGGCTTTGCCCTGCAGGACAACATCGACGTCAACCCGCGCATCGAGCAGCAGCGCCTGTGGTTCGCCAGCAACCCAAGCTTCATCGAAAGCGCCGGCGAGCGTGGCAGCCTCTACCTGCACTACATCGTCGAGCGCCTCGAAGAACGTGACATGCCACTGGAACTGGCCCTGCTGCCAGCCATCGAAAGCGCCTACAACCCGATGGCCTACTCGCGCGCCCATGCCGCGGGCATGTGGCAGTTCATTCCGTCCACCGGCCGCCACTTCAACCTGCGCCAGACCAACTTCTACGATGGCCGTCGCGACGTGACCGCCTCGACCAACGCCGCGCTCGACTACCTCAGCCGCCTGCACGACATGTTCAACGGCGACTGGCTGCTGGCCCTGGCTGCCTACAACGCCGGCGAAGGCACGGTCAGCCGCGCCATCGAGCGCAACGAACGGCTCGGCCTGCCCACCGACTACTGGAACCTGCCGCTGCCGCAGGAAACCCGCGACTACGTGCCCAAGCTGCTGGCCCTGTCGCAGGTGGTACTCACGCCGGAAGCCTATGGCGTGAACCTGAACCCGATCGCCAACGAACCCTACTTCGAGGCGGTGGCCATCAACGACCGCCTCGACCTGTCGCGGGTAGCGGCCTTCGCCAACATCGACGAAGACGAGCTGATCCAGCTCAACCCGGCATTCAAGAAGCGCATGACCGTGGATGGCCCGCAGCAGCTGCTGGTACCCACCGCCAAGGCGCAGCTGCTGAGCGACAGCCTGTCCAACCTCAAGCCCGAGCAACTGGTCAGCCTGCAGCCGAACAAGGCGGTGTTCGCCCGCGCCGTGGCCGAAGCCAAGGCCCCGGTGGCGGCGCGCAGCTACCGGGTCAAGCGCGGCGACAACCTGGGCGCCATCGCCAAGGCCAACCGCGTTTCGGTCAAGGACATCAAGCGCTGGAACCGCCTCTCCGGCAACAGCGTGCGCGCTGGCCAGGTTCTGGCCCTGCGCGGTGGCAGCGCACCGAGCGCTGCTGGCAATCGGGTAGCCGCCTCCGGGCAGCGCTCCACGCAGTACAAGGTACGCAAGGGCGATTCGCTGTACCTGGTGGCCAAGCGCTTCAACGTGGAAATGAAGCACCTCAAACGCTGGAACCCGCGCAGCGGCCATGCCCTGAAGCCAGGCCAGACCCTCACCGTTTACCTCTCGCATTGATACGAAGCCCGGGGCCTTTGCGCGGCCCTGTGGGAGCGGCCTTGTGTCGCGAAAGGGGCGCGAAGCGGCCCCAGGATTTCAGCTTCGCCGCGTAAACTGCCGGGGCTGCCATGCAGCCCTTTCGCGACGCAAGGCCGCTCCCACAGGTACCGCGTCACCCGCAGCGACCGGCAACTGGCTGAACCACTCGCCCCACCTTCAAAACCTCTCTTTTTCCAACCCCACCAAGCTGTTACTGTACCCCGATCAAAGCCCAACGCCTCTGGATCGGATGCCGACTTGATACGTCCCCTCCTGCTGTCACTCAGCCTGGCCTTGAGCTTTCCCGCAGCCGCGATGGTGAGCGAAAGCCACGGATACGCGCAGTTCGGCACGCTCAAGTACCCAGCCACATTCACCCATTTCGACTGGGTCAACCCGCAAGCGCCCAAGGGCGGCACCTTGCGGGCCATGGCTTTCGGTACCTTCGACACCCTCAACCCCTACACCTTCAAGGGGTCGAGCCCGATTACCACGCCCAATTTCCAGCAATACGGCATCAGCGAGCTGAACGAGCCGCTGATGGTCGGCACCGGCCAGTACGACCCGTCCGGCGACGAGCCGACCTCCAGCTACGGCCTGATCGCCCGCTCGGTGGAGTACAGCGAGGACCGTAGCTGGGTGGTGTTCAACCTGCGCCCGGAAGCCCACTGGCATGACGGCAAGCCGATCACCTCGGCAGACGTGGCTTTCTCCTACCGCACGCTGCTCAAGGATGGCCACCCGATCTACCGCACCAACCTGCAGGAAGTGCAGCGGGTGGACATCCTCGGCCCGCTGCGCATCCGCTTCGTGTTCAAGCGCGCCGGCAACCCGCTGCTGATCCTGCGCCTGGGCGAAATGCCGGTGCTGCCCAAGCACTACTGGCAAAAGCGCGACTTCAAGGCCACCACCTTCGAGCCCCCGCTGGGCAGCGGCCCCTACCGCATCACCCAGGTCCAGCCTGGGCGCAGGCTGGTGTTCGAACGGGTGAAGAACTACTGGGGCAAGGACCTGGCGGTAAACCGTGGCAAATACAACTTCAACCGCGTGGAATACGAGTTCTACCGCGACGCCACGGTCGCCTTCGAAGCGTTCAAGGCCGGCGAGTTCGACATCTATATCGAGCACCAGGCGAAGAACTGGGCCAACGGCTACAACTTCCCGGCCGTGCGCCGGGGCGAGGTGATCAAGGCGCAGATCCCGCACCGCATCCCCACGCAAACCCAGGGCCTGTTCATGAACAGCCGCCGGGCCACCTTCAGCGACCCACGGGTACGCCAGGCGCTGGGGCTGATGCTCGACTTCGAGTGGACCAACCGCGCGCTGTTCAGCGGCGCCTACCGCCGCTCGACCAGCTACTACCCCAACAGCGAGTTCGCCGCCACCGGCCTGCCTACCGGCAAGGAATGGCTGCTGCTGGCGCCGTTCCGTGACCAGTTGCCGGCCGCCTTGTTCAGCGAACCCTACAAGGTCAGCCAGACCGATGGCCGTGGCATCAGCCGCCAGACCTTGCGCCAGGCCCTCGGCCTGCTCGCCGAGGCCGGCTGGAAGCTGAACGGCCAGCGCCTGGTCGACAGCAAGGGCCAGCAACTGCGCATGGAGCTGCTGCTGGTAAACCCCAACCTTGAACGCATCCTGCAACCGTATGTCGAAAACCTGGCCAGCATCGGCATCGATGCGCGCTTGCGTACCGTGGACCGCGCCCAGTACAAACAACGCCTGGACCAGTTCGATTTCGACATGATCCTGATGACCCTGAACCAGACGCTGAGCCCCGGCCTCGAACAGTGGCTGTACTTCCACTCCAGCCAGGCCACGACCAAGGGCAGCAAGAACTATGCTGGGGTCAAGGACCCGGTGGTCGACCATCTGCTCGACACCCTGCTCGCCGCCCGTACCCGCGATGACCAGGTCGCCGCCGCCCGCGCCCTGGACCGCGTGCTCTCATGGCAGTACTACATGATCCCCAACTGGTACCTCGACAATCATCGCCTGGCCTACCGCAACCGGTTCGCCTTCGTCACCACGCCGCCCTACACCCTTGGGCTGAACAGCTGGTGGATCAAGACTTCGGAGAAAGCCCAATGACGCCAACGCACCGACTGCGCCGGCTGGCCGGCAGCCTGTTGCTTGCCTGCCTGAGCCTTCCCGCCCTGGCCGCAC
This sequence comes from Pseudomonas sp. X4, assembly GCF_040784925.1. NCBI lineage: Bacteria > Pseudomonadati > Pseudomonadota > Gammaproteobacteria > Pseudomonadales > Pseudomonadaceae > Pseudomonas > Pseudomonas sp. X4. Next base: position 377,301 of record NZ_CP160798.1, read on the forward strand.
CGCAACATGCGCTCACCCTGTACGACGAGCCACCCAAGTACCCCGCCGACTTCAAGCACTTCGCCTACGTCAACCCTGACGCACCCAAGGGTGGCACCTTCCGCCAGTCCAGCTTCGGCGGCTTCGACAGCCTCAACCCGTTCATCAACAAGGGCGTGCCGGCCGAGAACATCGGCAGCATCTACGACACCCTGATGCGCCAGAGCCAGGACGAGCCGTTCACCGAGTACGGCCTGGTGGCCGGCAAGATCGAAAAGGCCCCGGACAACAGCTGGGTGCGCTTCTACCTGCGCCCCGAGGCACGCTTCCACGACGGCCACCCGATGCGCGCCGACGACGTGGTGTTCACCTTCAATGCCCTGATCAAGGACGGCGCGCCGCTGTACCGCCAGTACTACGCCGACGTCGCCGAAGTGGTCGCCGAAGACCCGCTGACGGTGCTGTTCACCTTCAAGCACAAGAACAACCGCGAGCTGCCGCTGATTCTCGGCCAACTGCCGGTACTGCCCAAGCACTGGTACGAAAGCCGCGATTTCAACCGCGGCAACCTGGAAATCCCGCTGGGCAGCGGCCCGTACAAGGTCGCCGAGGTCAAGGCCGGGCGCTCGGTGCGCTACGAGCGAGTCAAGGACTACTGGGCCAAGGACCTGCCGATCAACCGTGGCTTCTACAACTTCGACGTCATGACCTTCGACTCCTACCGCGACACCACCGTCGCCCTGGAAGCACTCAAGGCCGGGGCGTTCGACTATGCGCTGGAAGTCAGCGCGAAGAACTGGGCCACCGCCTACAACGTACCCGCCGTGCGCGATGGCCGCCTGATCAAGGAAGAGTTGCCCAACGGCAACCCCACGGGCATGCAGGGCTTCATCTTCAACATCCGCCGCCCGGTGTTCCAGGACGTGCGCGTGCGCCAGGCGCTGAGCCTGCTGCTGGACTACGAGTGGACCAACAAGCAGCTGTTCAACGGCGCCTACACCCGTACCGGCAGCTACTTCGACAATTCGGAAATGGCCGCCCGCGGCCTGCCCGGCCCCAGCGAGCTGAAAATCCTCGAACCGCTGCGCGGCAAGGTCCCCGAGCAGGTATTCAGCGAAGCCTTCCGCAACCCGGTCAGTGACGGCAGCGGCATGATCCGCGAACAGCAGCGCCAGGCCTACAAGCTGCTGCAGGAAGCCGGCTGGAAAATCGTCGACGACAAGATGGTCGACGCCCAGGGCAAGCCGGTGAGCATCGAGTTCCTGCTGGCACAGACCGAGTTCGAACGCATCCTGCTGCCGTTCAAGCGCAACCTCGCCGACCTTGGCATCGACCTGAATATCCGCCGGGTCGACGTGTCCCAGTACATCACCCGCCTGCGCTCGCGCGACTACGACATGATCGTCGGTGGCTACCCGCAGTCCAACTCGCCGGGCAACGAGCAGCGCGAGTTCTGGTCCAGTGCCGCCGCCGACAACCCCGGCAGCCGCAACTTCATCGGCCTGCGCGACCCGGCCATCGACCAGCTGGTGGAACAGCTGATCAATGCCGATTCGCGGCAGAGCCTGATCGACCACTGCCGGGCCCTCGACCGCGTACTGCTGTGGGGCTACTACGTGATCCCAAACTGGCACATCAAGACCTGGCGCGTGGCCTACTGGAACCACATCGGCCACCCGGACGTCTCGCCCAAGTACGACATCGGCATCGACACCTGGTGGATCAAGCCCGGCGTAACCCCGGCCGTCAGCGAAACCACTGCGGACGAGGCCGAATAACATGCTGGCCTACATCCTGCGCCGCCTGCTGCTGATCATCCCGACCCTGTTCGGCATCCTGATCATCAACTTCATCATCGTCCAGGCCGCCCCCGGCGGCCCGGTCGAGCAGATGATCGCCAAGCTCGAAGGTTTCGAAGGCGCCACCAGCCGCATTGCCGGTGGCGGTGCCGAAGTGTCCGTGGCCGGCTCCAACTACCGTGGCGCCCAAGGCCTGGACCCGGCACTGATCGCCGAGATCGAACGCATGTACGGCTTCGACAAGTCGCCGCCCGAGCGCCTGTGGATCATGATCAAGAACTACGCCCGGCTGGACTTCGGCGACAGCTTCTTCCGCGATGCCAAGGTCATCGACCTGATCATCGAGAAGATGCCTGTGTCGATTTCGCTGGGGCTGTGGAGCACGCTGATCATGTACCTGGTGTCGATCCCGCTGGGCATTGCCAAGGCCGTGCGCCACGGCAGCCATTTCGACGTGTGGACCAGTTCGGCGATCATCGTCGGCTACGCCATCCCGGCGTTCCTGTTCGCCATCCTGCTGATCGTGCTGTTCGCCGGCGGCAGCTACTTCGACTGGTTCCCGCTGCGCGGCCTCACCTCCAACAACTTCGACGAGCTGAGCACCACCGGCAAGGTGCTGGACTACTTCTGGCACCTGGTGCTGCCGATCACCGCGCTGGTCATCGGCAACTTCGCCACCATGACTTTGCTGACCAAGAACAGCTTCCTCGACGAGATCAACAAGCAATACGTGGTCACCGCCAAGGCCAAGGGCCTGAGCCGGCCACGGGTGCTGTACAGCCATGTGTTCCGCAATGCCATGCTGCTGGTGATTGCCGGTTTCCCTTCGGCGTTCATCGGCATCTTCTTCACCGGTTCCTTGCTGATCGAGGTGATCTTCAGCCTCGACGGCCTCGGCCTGATGAGTTTCGAGGCAGCCATCAACCGCGACTACCCGGTGGTCTTCGGCACCCTGTTCATCTTCACCCTGCTGGGGTTGGTGGTGAAACTGATCGGCGACCTGACCTACACCCTGGTCGATCCACGCATCGACTTCGCCAGCCGGGAGCACTGACATGGCCTTGTCCCCCCTCAACCGCCGGCGCTTCGAGCGCTTCAAGGCCAACCGCCGTGGCTGGTGGTCGCTGTGGCTGTTCCTGATCCTGTTCGGCCTGAGCCTGGGCGCCGAGCTGATCGCCAACGACAAGCCGATTGCCGTGCGCTACGACGGCGAATGGTACTTCCCGGCGTTCAAGCGCTACCCAGAAACCACCTTTGGCGGCGAATTCCCGCTGGAAGCCAACTACAAGAGCCCGTACATCCGCGAACTGCTGGAGAAGAAAGACAGCTTCGTGCTGTGGGCACCGATCCCGTTCAGCTACCAGAGCATCAACTACGACTTGCGCGTACCCGCCCCGGCCCCACCGTCGGCGGACAACTGGCTGGGCACCGACGACCAGGGCCGCGACGTGCTGGCGCGGGTGATCTACGGCTTCCGCATTTCGGTGCTGTTCGCCCTGACGCTGACCCTGCTCAGTTCCATCGTCGGTGTGATCGCCGGCGCCTTGCAGGGCTTCTATGGCGGCTGGGTCGACCTGGCCGGGCAACGCTTCCTGGAAGTCTGGTCGGGCCTACCGGTGCTGTACCTGCTGATCATCCTCGCCAGCTTCGTGCAGCCCAACTTCTGGTGGTTGCTGGGCATCATGCTGCTGTTCTCGTGGATGAGCCTGGTGGACGTGGTGCGCGCCGAGTTCCTGCGCGGGCGCAACCTGGAATACGTGCGCGCAGCCCGCGCGTTGGGGATGCGCAACGGCGCGATCATGTACCGGCACATCCTGCCGAACGCCATGATCTCGACCATGACCTTCATGCCGTTCATTCTCACCGGCGCCATCGGCACCCTCACCGCCCTGGACTTCCTCGGCTTCGGCCTGCCGCCGGGCGCACCGTCGCTGGGCGAACTGGTGGCCCAGGGCAAGTCCAACCTGCAGGCCCCATGGCTGGGCATCAGCGCCTTCGCCGTGCTGGCGCTGATGCTGAGCCTGCTGGTGTTCATCGGCGAATCCGCCCGCGATGCCTTCGACCCGAGGAAGTGACATGAGTGAACAGAACCTGATCGAAGTGCGCGACCTGGCGGTGGAGTTCGTCACCGGTGACCAGGCCCACCGCGTTGTGAACGGCATCAGCTTCGACATCCGCAAGGGTGAGACGCTGGCACTGGTGGGCGAGAGTGGCTCGGGCAAATCGGTCACCGCGCACTCGCTTCTGCGCCTGCTGCCCTACCCCCTGGCCCGCCACCCCAGCGGCAGCATCCGCTACGAGGGCAAGGACCTGCTGCAGCAGAACGAGAAGACCATGCAGCGCATTCGCGGCAACCGCATTGCAATGATCTTCCAGGAGCCGATGACCTCGCTGAACCCGTTGCACTGCATCGAGAAGCAGATCAACGAAATCCTCCTGCTGCACAAGGGCCTGACCGGCAAGGAGGCCACGGCGCGCACCCTGGAGCTGTTGGAGATGGTCGGCATTCCCGAGCCACGCAAGCGCCTGAAGGCCCTGCCCCATGAGCTGTCGGGCGGGCAGCGCCAGCGGGTGATGATCGCCATGGCCCTGGCCAACGAGCCGGAACTGCTGATTGCGGATGAGCCGACCACGGCGCTGGACGTGACCGTGCAGTTGAAGATTCTCGAACTGCTCAAGGAACTGCAGGCGCGTCTGGGCATGGCCCTGCTGCTGATCAGCCATGACCTGAACCTGGTGCGGCGCATCGCCCACCGTGTGTGCGTGATGCAGCACGGGCAGATTGTCGAGCAGGCCGAATGCGCCAGGCTGTTCAGCGCACCGCAGCACCACTACACGCAGATGCTGATCAATGCCGAGCCCAGCGGGCTGCCGGCGCACAACCCGGTGGGCGCGCCATTGCTGGAGGTGGATGACCTCAAGGTGTGGTTCCCGATCAAGAAGGGCCTGCTGCGGCGCACGGTCGACCATGTGAAGGCGGTGGACGGGATCAACTTCAGCTTGCCGCAAGGGCAGACGCTGGGGATTGTCGGCGAGTCCGGGTCGGGCAAGTCGACTTTGGGTTTGGCGATCTTGCGGCTGATCTCCAGCCAGGGCGGCATTCGCTTTCATGGGCAGGATCTGGAAGGGCTGAACCAGAAGGCCGTGCGCCCGTTGCGCCGGGAAATGCAGGTGGTGTTCCAGGACCCGTTCGGCAGCCTGAGCCCGCGCATGTGCGTGGAGGACATTGTCGGCGAAGGGTTGCGCATCCACCGCATCGGCACGGCGCAGGAACAGGAAGCGGCGATTATTGCGGCCCTGGAGGAAGTGGGGCTGGACCCACGCACGCGGCATCGCTATCCGCATGAGTTTTCCGGTGGGCAGCGCCAGCGCATTGCCATTGCCCGGGCGTTGGTATTGAAGCCGGCGCTGATCCTGCTGGATGAACCTACGTCGGCGCTGGACCGCACGGTGCAGCGGCAGGTGGTGGAGTTGCTGCGCAATCTGCAGCAGAAATACAACCTGACCTACCTGTTCATCAGCCATGACCTGGCGGTGGTCAAGGCGTTGAGCCACCAGTTGATGGTGATCAAGCATGGGCATGTGGTGGAACAAGGGGATGCGCAGGCGATCTTCCATGCGCCGCAGCATCCGTATACCCGGCAGTTGCTGGAGGCGGCGTTCTTGGAAGTGGATGCGGCTAGTTAGCTTTTGGGGGCTGCTGCGCAGCCCATCGCCGGCAAGCCAGCTCCCACACCGACCGCGCCGGCTTCAAGCCATGCGCTATCCCTGTGGGAGCTGGCTTGCCGGCGATGGGCCGCAAAGCGGCCCGAACCCATTCCCTCGAAGACACCCTAATCCAGGCCACCGACTACGCGCTATGCGCGGCCACCGTGGTGCATCAGGCCTTGCTACTGCAGCCCAAATCGCCGGCTTCGATCCTGATGATGACCTCGATGCACGAGCTGGAGGTGCTTCGGACTTTGCTTGAGTCGGCACTGGTTCAGGTGCAGATGCCCGCTGAGCCTCGGACTTTGCACTGAGGCTTTAGTGTTGCGTTGCCTGGGCTGGCCTCTTCGCGGGTAAACCCGCTCCCACAGGATCTCCACAGGCCTTGAGGTAGATGCAGTACCTGTGGGAGCGGGTTCACCCGCGAAAGGGCCCGTCCGGGCAGTCGATAATTTTGAGGGCAAAACCTCTTTTTTAAGAACGACTTGGTCCCTGTCCTGTAAACAGGCTTTTGCCGGTGCCACAAGCGTGCCGGACAGGGACTATGTCGAATTCTTGCTCAAGCGGCTCGCAAAAGATGGCCCGGGCAACTTGCCGTCGCTGGATGTCGCGGCACAGGCATTCAAAACGCTGGGCAGCAGGCCCGAGTAGTTCATTCGTGCACTTCGGCAGTTGGTTCACTCACCTGCGTCTGGGATGGGGCCGGATGAGGTGCTGCCGGTAATCGCATCAACGCTGCGTTCGGCGGCTGCTGGTCCTGCGCAGCCCGTAAAAAAAAGCCCTGATTTCAGGCCGATATCCAGGGCGGACGGTTTCAACAGCTGCCTGGCCATGTCGGCAGCCAATCCACGGCGCGGGAAGATGTTGATCATGGCTTTATTGGAAATTATTGAATACCAATAATTATTGGCAGCGAATAATTTAATGTAACGGTGTACAGGCAGGTCGGCTCGAAAGCCATCATCAAATTTTCTGACAACAATCGTCTTCCATCATCAGCCAGATCGGGCATAAATTCTCCACCGTCAACCCCAGCAGCAACGGTAGAGCCCCATGTCCAGCCCACAACACCAGCCCGCCTCCCCTGCCCTGACCACGCTGATCCAGCGCTCCGGCCTGCCCAGCCCTGCGCTCGGCGAAGCCCAGGCACATGCCGTGCTGCAAACGCACTACGGCATTGCCGGCAACCTGACGGCACTGGGCAGCCAACAGGACCTGAACTTCCGTGTAGACGCACCACAAGGCCGTTTCGTGCTCAAGGCCTGCCACGGCAGCTACGCCCAGCTGGAACTCGAGGCCCAGCACGCGGCCCTGGCCTACCTGCGCGAACAGGGCTTGCCAGTGCCCGCCGTGCGCCCGGCCAGCGATGGCCAGATGCTGCTGGCGTTGGAAATAGACGGGCAACCGCTGCGCATGCGCCTGCTCGACTACATCGACGGCCAGCCACTGACCCGCCTCAAGCACATGGAACCACGCCTGATGGCCGAACTCGGCGGGCTCTGCGCGCGGCTGGACAAGGCCTTGGCCACTTTCGACCACCCGGGCCTGACGCGCACCCTGCAATGGGACCCGCAACATGCCCAGGCACTGATCCAGCACCTGCTGCCCGTGCTGGGCAACGCCGAGCATCGCGCCCGCATCGAGCAGGCCACCCAGCTGGCCGCCGAGCACCTGGCGCCGCTGGTCGACCAGCTGCCAAGCCAGGCCGTGCACCTGGACATCACCGACGACAACGCCGTCTGGGCCCGCGACAGCGAGCGCCAGTGGCAGTTGCAAGGGGTGATCGATTTCGGCGACCTGTTACGCACTTGGCGCATCGCCGACCTGTCGGTGACCTGCGCGGCGCTGCTGCATCACGCCGAGGGCGACCCGCTGCGCATCCTGCCGGCCGTGCGTGCCTACCAGGCGCTCAACCCTCTGAGCGAAGCCGAACTGCGGGCGCTGTGGCCACTGGTGCTCAACCGCGCCGCCGTGCTGGTGCTGAGCAGCGAGCAACAGCTCGCCGTCGACCCTGGCAACCAGTACACCCGCGACAACATCGCCCATGAATGGGAAATCTTCGACACTGCCACCGCCGTACCCTTCGCATTGATGGAAGCGGCCATCCTGCAGGCTGCGGGCCTGCAGCCTGCCACGCCGGACCTGAGCGGCTGCGCCCCCCTGCTCCCGGAACTGGATGGGCACGCAGTGACGCGCGTCGACCTGGGCGTGCTCAGCGAGCATTGCGAGGCGGGCAACTGGGAGCAACCGGGCTTCGACCAGCACCTGCTGACCACGCAACCGGCCCCGGCCTGCAGCCTGCACGGGCAGTATCGCCTGTCGCAAACCCATATCGACCGCCCCGAAGAGCCCGCCACCTGTGCCCTGGGCGTCGAGCTGCATGTACCCAACGGCAGCCTGGTGCAAGCGCCAGATGCCGGCACCTGGCAGCGCCATGGCGACGGACGTGGCTGCCTGCGCAGCGCGCATTGGGCGTTGTGGCTGCAAGGCCTGGAAGACGCGCCTGCAGATGGCCAGGCCGTGGAAAAAGGCCAGTCGCTGGGCAGCAGTTGTGGCTTCCTCAGCGTGCAGCTGTGCCTGGATAGCGGCATTCAGCCGCCGTTCTTCGCCACCCCATCCCAGGCGGCCGCCTGGCTGGCCCTGTGCCCGTCACCAGCTGCGTTGCTGGGCTTCGACTGCAATGCCGAGCCGCTGCCCGACCCACAGGCCCTGCTGGCCCGCCGCGATGCCAGCTTTGCCCGCTCGCAGAAGCACTACTACGCGCAACCGCCTCACATCGAACGCGGCTGGCGCAACTACCTGATCGACATGCAGGGCCGCTCGTACTTGGACATGCTCAACAACGTCGCGGTGCTGGGCCACGGCCACCCGCGCATGGTCGCCGAGTCGGCACGGCAGTGGTCGCTGCTGAACACCAACTCGCGCTTCCACTACGCGGCCATCACCGAGTTCTCCGAACGCCTGCTGGAGTTGGCCCCCGAAGGCTTCGACCGGGTGTTCATGGTCAACAGCGGCACCGAAGCCAACGACCTGGCGATTCGCCTGGCCTGGGCCTACAGCGGCGGGCGTGACCTGCTCAGCGTGTTGGAGGCCTACCACGGCTGGTCGGTGGCCACCGATGCCATTTCCACTTCCATCGCCGACAACCCGCAGGCCCTGGAAACCCGCCCGGACTGGGTGCACCCGGTCGAGGCGCCGAACACCTTCCGCGGCCGCTTCCGTGGCGCCGACAGCGCCACCGACTACCTGCGCGACGTCGACGCCAAGCTGGCCGATCTCGACGCCCGTGGTCGCCAGTTGGCGGGCATCATCTGCGAGCCGGTGTACGGCAATGCCGGTGGTATTTCGTTGCCGGCCGGTTACCTGCGCGAAGCCTATGCCAAGGTCCGCGCCCGCGGCGGCGTGTGCATCGCCGACGAGGTGCAGGTCGGTTATGGCCGCCTGGGCGAGTACTTCTGGGGTTTCGAGGAACAGGGCGTGGTGCCCGACATCATCACCATGGCCAAGGGCATGGGCAACGGCCAGCCACTGGGCGTAGTCATCACCCGCCGCGAGATCGCCGAAGCGCTGGAGGCCGAGGGCTACTTCTTCTCCTCGGCCGGCGGCAGCCCGGTCAGCTGCCGCATCGGCATGGCGGTGCTGGATGTGATGCAGGAAGAAGGCCTGTGGGACAACGCCCGCGACACCGGGCGCTATTTCAAGGCGCGCCTGCAGGCACTTGTGGACAAGCATCCGCTGGCCGGCGCGGCACATGGTTCGGGCTTCTACCTGGGGCTGGAACTGGTGCGCGACCGCGCAACGCTGGAACCGGCAACCGAGGAAACCATGGCCCTGTGCAACCGCCTGCGTGACCTGGGCATCTTCATGCAGCCGACCGGTGATTACCTGAACATCCTCAAGATCAAGCCGCCGATGTGCACCACCCGGGCGAGCGTGGACTACTTTGTCGACAGCATTGATCGGGTGCTCTCCGAGGACCTGTAAAGAATTGCGAAGCTGGCCGAGGAGTGTTCATACTTTTCGGCCACAACGCTTCCTCGTCATCAGGTTTACTGACAATGGCCTTTACCAGCGACTCCCTGGCAATCTTCCTCGCGGTGCTCGAGGCAGGCTCGTTCTCTGCCGCCGCGCGCAAGCTGGGGCGTGTGCCTTCGGCCGTGAGCATGGCCATCGCCCAACTGGAGGCGGAGCTGGACCTGGTGCTGTTCGACCGGGCCACGCGCAAAGCCTTGCCCACCAGCGCCGCCCTGGCCCTGGAGCCCCAGGCCAGGCAGGTCATCTGCCAGCTCAACCTGCTCGACGCCCAAGCCCTGCAACTGCACAAGGGCCTGGAAAAGCGCCTGACTATCGCCATGGCCCCCGAGCTGCAGACCGGCCGCTGGAGCCAGCCGCTGGAAACCCTCGCCCAGGAATTTCCCAGCCTGGAAATCGAAGTGCGCTCAGCCACCCAGGCCGAAGCCATCCGCCTGCTGCATGACGGCAGCGTGCAACTGGCACTGGTCTTCGAACGGCCTGGCATAGACGAGCGCGAGTCATTCCTGGAGGCCGGCAGCCAATTGCTGGTGGCCGTCGCCTCCCCCCGCCATCCAGCCGGGCAGAACAACGGCATGCCATTGCCGGAAGAGGCTTTCGCCGAACAGCGGCAAATCATCGTGGCTTCGGGCAAGGCTACCGGGTCGGACCCGCGCATGGTGCTGTCGCGGCGCATCTGGCTGACCGACAGCTACCTGGCCACGCTGGACCTGGTGCAATCGGGGCTCGGTTGGGCCTACCTGCCGCAGCCGTTGGTCGAGCCATTGATTGCTTCGGGCGCGCTGGCGGAGGTGCGCTTCGACAACATGGCCAGCCGATTGCGCTTGTGGGTGGACATCATCTGGGTCAAGTCGCGCCCGTTGGGCCTGGGCGCCCGGCGTTACCTTGACGTGATGCGCCAATGCTTTGAAACAGAATCCCCGAGGTCCTGAGCGATACGACTGCCTCGTCCGAAAGCGAAAAATCCTACAACTGGTTAGGAAGCCAATAACTACCTGCGGCATTGATTCCCCGTTAGGTTTCTGCTCGCCATCAAGAAGAAAAGGAACTTCTCATGTCGAGCCAGTCCGCGCAGGGCTACGTGCAGTCGGTCGATCACTTCGCCAACCAGCAGCGCCAACCAGAAGAGACCCTCTACCTTTTACTGGACCCATTCGCCGGCTGCCCGCCTGAGCACCCGCTGGCCATCGCTGCCCTCAGCGAAGCGCTGGGTAGTGATGCCGTAACGCGCGTCGACTGCAGCGGGCTGGTGCAGGATCCTGAGTGCTGGCCAGCTCTGGTGCGGCTCGCCAAACCCGGCGATGCGCCCACAGCCCTTGTCCCATTAAGCGCGACCTGCGCCGCTCGTGAATCAGCAGCTACCTGGCACTACGTGTGTGGCTGGCTGATCAGCGATCAACCCGCCGACCTCATCGCCCAGCACATCAGCCAGCAGTGTCAGGTGCTGCACCAACCAGAACCGCACGGTATCACCGCCTGGTTCGAACCCGTGCGGCTGGCGCTGCTGCGCGCAACCCTGAAAAACGCAGGCGAAGTCCTCGGGCCTGTTCGCAGCTGGCTACATCCCGATGGTTGTGGCAGTTGCGAGGTATTCGAGCGAGAACCCATGGCTGGCGAACTGGCCGTCCCCGAGGCCGTAAGGGCGACCCAGCACGTCGCACCACAGATCATTCAACTGCTCGGCGCCTGGCATCGCCTGAGTGCCGTGCAGCATCCCCATGCACCCTGGCACTTCGCAGGTTCCTCAGGCTTGCCGGAAAACGCCCCCACCCATGCCATGAACCTGATTCTCAAGGCGTTCAAGCAGGGCCTGCGCGACCGTGCCGATATCCAGTGCATGTGCCTGCACATGCTCATGATCCACCCACTGCTCCTTCAGCACCCGACCATCCAGCACGAAGTGGAAAAGGCAGCAGCCGGCGAGCAGCGCCTGGCGGACCGCTTCGCCAGCTACGACGACTGCACCTGGTCGCACATCGTCGCCGGCCTGCCGAACGCAAGGAGTTACTCATGAGCATCAGCAAAGCCATCCACATCGCCATGCAGGAAGAGATCCCCAACACCTACGGCACCTGTAACGCCTGCGAACGCTCCGGCCTGCCGATTCTGCTGCTGCGCGAGGCCTACGCCCCGCGCCCGGATACGGGGCGCCCCTATCGCCTGGCAGACGATAGCGAAATCATCTTCCACCCGATGCACACCGACCAGTTGCGCCTCCTGCGCCAGGGTTATGTCTACGTACTGCTCGACCAGGAAATCTGGCAGGCCTACGAGGTAGCGGCGGAAGGTACCTTGCAGCGCTTTCCGGTATCGCAGATGCCCTTCGGGCCACCCAGGTCGTTACCCAAGGTATGCGCCACCGAAGGCCACGATGTGATCGCCTCGTTCATCAACATCGATACCCTGCTCTACCGCAAGGCCTGGATCGCCTTCGCCAACGACCCTTGGCCCCGAGCGGTACTCGACCGCTATCGGCAAGGCATCGCCGACAGCGACCCGGGCACCCTCGCCCGCTTCGTCGAAGTGGACCTGCACACCGCACGCAACGACCCTGCCAGCCTCGGCATCGCCATGACCGACAGCTTCCGCTTCGGCCTGGAACAGGTGCTGGAGTTCTCTACCTTTTCTTCTGCCAGGTTTACCAGCGCTCATGGCTTTTACAGCCGCCTGGGCCGCTGGCATGAAACCCGCACGCATGTGCGCAATGTCATCCAGCAGGAACAACTGCCCAATGGCCTGCTGGCGCTGACGCTGCCCGACCCGGTCGGCATGGTCATGGAGCTCAACGCGCAACGCACTGGCTGGGTGCAAGCCCTGCAGGAATGGCGGGCGCAGCCGCAGCGGCACTTCGAGTATTTCACCTCGCAAGCACTACTGGGCATCCGCGAATTGCACGCTGCCATGGCTGCCGTGCAGGGTGCCGAGGACGCGCAGCGGGAAGCCCGGCAGGTCAAGCAATGGAACGACAGCCCGATCGCGGCCAAGGCTTATCTGCCGCCGGTGGACATCGACGCGCAGACCGAACGCAACATCGCGCGCAAGCAGCAGGACGCCCGCGAGCGGCTGGAAGAGCGTTACGACGAAAGCGCCCGCGCCGCGTTCCAGGCCGATTACGACCGCGAACTGAAAAACTGGCAGTCGATGATCGACCAGGTTGGCGATCTGTATGCGCGGCACTATGCCAAGCGGGCGTTTCAGCAGATCGGCTACTACGACTATGACGCGACCTCCCCCGTTTCGGTGGAGTACTTCATCCAGATGATGGCCGCCTGCCTGGCCGGCGGGCCTACCGAAACCCTGCCGCAGGAGGGTCAGCCACTCGGGATCACCCAGCATATCTGGCAGCAGCTGCTGGAAGACGACCGCAGCCTGCTTTACCAGGCACTGCTGGCCAAGAACCAGAAGCTGATGCAGCAGGTGGCCAGCGCGCTGTCCGGGGACGACTTCGGCAAGGTGTACGACATCATCAAGGGCATCGCCGGTACCGCCGACGGCCAGCTGTTGATGATCAAGCCGATACAGGATGCCGTTGGCCAGTTGCTGGCCGCGACCAACAGCGCCGGGAATGCACTCAGCCAGCACCTGAGTGAACGGACCAAGACCCTGATCGGCCATGTGCATCGCTCGGCGTTTGCCCTGTTTGCGGGGCAGCAGGTAACGCCGCTGCGGGTGTCGCTGACAGTGGGCGAATACATCAGCCTGCTCAATGAAGCCCTGGAGGCGCGGACCGATGCGTTTCTGCAGCAGGTAGACAAGCAGTTCCGTGACCCACTGGGCCGCAAGGTGCGGGCCATGGTGCTGAGTGGCGCGATCAATATTGCGGCAGCGGGTAACCGTAGCCAGATGATCGAGGTGATGCTCTGGACGTTGGAAAGCACAGAGAGTTTGCAGGCGCGGTTGGTGCAGTTGCGCGAGGGTGCAGCCGGTGGCGTCGGGGCGCTGGTACGCGATGTTGCGATTGGTGCGGGTAGGCTGCGTGCGCAGGTTACGGGTGGTTTGAAGATCAGTTCTACGGCCGCGCAAAACCTGGCAAGCGATGCGATGCGCAGCCTGCGGGATGCTGCAGCGAGTAGCGGAAGTGCCGGGCTGTTATTTGCCTTGGGCAGCATGTGGTTCCATCAGGACAGCCTGGGCAAGAACTATCGAGCGTTGCAAGAGACGCATCAGGACAACCCGGAGGCGCTTGCGGCGATCTGGTCTTCCTCCCTGGGTTTGTTGGGGGCGAGTGTGGAGGCAGCAGGACTGGCTGTTGCAGTCATACGCCCGAAGATACCGTGGCCCGGAACAGTGACGACAACGTCTTTGGGAACCGGTATTGCTCGATACGGCGCCGGCATTGCGGGAATAGCTGGAATGATGGATGGGGCACAGTACCTGTTCGCCAGCCTGCGTACTCATAAGCGCGGAGATTTAACGTCCGCAGATGGATACAGGACTGCGGGCATAATGGCTGGCGCTTCCGCCATTGCAGGTGTACTTGGAGCTTTCGGACCCGCCACATTATTTGGCCCAATCGGTATAGCTATCATTCTAGGACTGGCCGCCTATGCAATAGCTTCCGAGGCAAAGCAAAACGAATCCTCTTCAACAGAGCTTTGGGCTCGTCAAAGCAGATGGGGATTATCTGAAGACAACCGTCTCTGGACCGAAGCGAAGCATCTTGACACTGCAATTGGTGCTTTGAATGCGGCAGCAATTGGCGTTCAAGCCGAGATTTCCATAAGGACTCAACTCACCAATCATACGAACATGCAGACTTCCGAACCAAAAGGGATGATCATCGGCAACGAGCCTGCAATACCCGCAGAATACACACTCAATTATTACTTCCTCTTGCCTAAATACGCCGAGGGTACATCTCGCCATGAGTGGCATTTAAGCATTCATCGTACTGGCGCTCAAAGAGAAATCATTACCGTATCGGGTGATAGTACTCCGACTAACCAATTGCAGATCAGCCTACCAAAGGGGAAGGGAGTCTTTGGCCATATTGACAACCCACACCCTTTGGTGCGTTTCAACAACAAGAACAATACGTTGACCATACAGGGAGCTCTGCCTTTACTGATAGATCATCACATCAACGCCATTGAACTTAGCCTGCGTTACTGGCCAGACAAGCAGGACGAACTTGGGCATGCCCATGTAACAATAACAGAAAACTATATGCACAGCTTGGAGCCCCTGACAAAATGGCCCGACCCTTATTAAATCCTGCCTGCCCGGGCTGGAAGGAAGACCTCCCCGACCCTTACACAGTCGACTCAATAGAAAAATATATGGGCAATCAAATACCTAACCATCAGTGCATGACTTACTTAGAGATTCCGCGACAAAGCGTATCCTCACGAGGGGTGATTTCAACCTTCGCCTTCCTCTTGTGCATATTTTTCGCCTTTAGCCTTTACATGATGACACTTACGCTCGATCCCCGAAATTTTAAGTCGCTGCTGCTCTCAATATCTGAAGTCTTCCTGGTTAGCTGGCTGGTTACTATAGGCCTTCGCATGGATATTTCTCCACCTCGCGACGAACCCATCAGGTTCAACCGTGCGCGCCAGAGAATCTACGCCTACAACTTCAAACGCCAATGGTGGAACCCCTTCGACAAAGGCAAGGTCGTGCCGGTCAGTTACGACTGGTCCCAAGTCCGCGCCGAGCGCTGGTCACAAACCGGCGCCCTGCCAAACGGTGGGGTCATTTTCAAATGGGGTGTCATGTTGTCCATCGTCGCGCCGGGCACGAACAACGTCATCGACCGTTTTCACCTGAGTACGATGGGTGCCGACCAGCATGCCTGGGCCTACATCTGCACCTACATGCAGGAAGGCCCCTCAGCCCTGCCACCACCCGGGGAACCCAAGGATCACAACGACGTGCTCTGGTGTGAGTTCGCCCTGCGCCTGGCACCCCGAGTAGAGTGGCCAGCGGAAATGGATCTGGAGTCGAGAACCGCCCCATGAGATTACTGTCTTGCACTGCTTGCTCTGGCCCCATCGCCGGCATGCCAGCTCTCATAGAACTGCACATGACTCATTGAATTAGCGGGGACTCTGTGGGAGCGGCTTCAGCCGCGAACACCGGCGCAGCCGGTGCCATGCACCGCGTTGGATTCTTCGCGGCTAAAGCCGCTCCCACAGGGTACGCGGGCCGCTTGCGAATTCAGTTTTCTACGCGACAACGCAGCCCAAAGGGCTGGGCAATCTCTCTTGGACTGCACATGACTCATTGAATTAGCAGGGACCCTGTGGGAGCGGGCATGCCCGCGAACACCGGCGCAGCCGGTGCCATGCATCGCGCTGGATTCTTCGCGGGCACGCCCGCTCCCACAGGGGTTACATGGTCGGCGCCACCAACCTGTACCCCACCCCTGGCTCGGTGATGATGAACCGCGGCGCCGTGGGGTCATCGCCCAGCTTCTGCCGCAGATGCCCGACCACGATCCGCAGGTAATGGGTGTCATCCACGTGGGTAGGCCCCCAGATATCCTTGAGCAGTTGCTGCTGGGTAATCACCCGCCCCGGGTGCCCGGCCAGTTGCGCCAGCAGCGCATACTCCTTGCGGGTCAGCGCCACTTCCACGCCATCCAGGGTCACCCGGCGAAAGGCAAAGTCCACCATCAGCGGCCCAAAACTGGCCGCCACTTCCGAGCCACCGGCCTGCGGCACCTGCCGCAGCAAGGCGCGCACCCGCGCCAGAAACTCCTGGATGCCGAACGGCTTGGTCACATAGTCGTTGGCGCCACCATCCAGCGCATCGACCTTCTGCACTTCACTGGCGCGCACCGACAACACCAGCACCGGCACCGTGCTCCATTCGCGCAGGTCACGCAGTACCTGCTGGCCGTCCATGTCCGGAAGGCCCAGGTCAAGCACCACCAGGTCCGGCTTGCCCAAGGCCGCCTGGGCCAGCCCTTCCGTGCCGGTGGCGGCCTCGAGCACCTTGTAGCCTTGCGAGGCCAGGCTGATACGCAGGAACTTGCGGATCTGCGGTTCATCGTCGATGACCAGAAGGGTGGCGGACTGACTCATGGGGTTTCGCTTTCGGTTTCAGGTTGAGGAGGCAGCGGCAAGCATAAAGTGATGCTGGTGCCCTGGCCATCGATGCCTTCACCCACCAGGATCTGCCCGCCATGGGCGCCGATCATGCCCTGGCAGATCGCCAGGCCCAGGCCGGTGCCCTGCCCGCCGCGGTCGCCGCGAGCGGCGGTGTAGAACATGTCGAAGATCTTCTCGCGATCATCCACGGGAATACCGGGGCCCTGGTCGCTGACGGCAAAGCACAACAGAGCATCCTGCACTGACAACTGCAGCTCCAGCCGGCCATTGGCTGGCGAGAAGCGCGCGGCATTTTCCAGCACGTTGACCAGGGCCTGCTCAATCAACGCCGCATGCACGAACAGCAACGGCAGCTCGGCCGGCACGTCGGTGTGTACCCGCAGCGGCGCCAGCACCGCGCGCAGGCGGTTGAGCGCGCTGCCGACGATGTCGGCCGGGGCCACCCAGTCACGGGCCAGCTTGAGGCCGCCGTGGCCCAGGCGGGTCATGTCGAGCAGGTTCTGGATGTAGCGGTCGAGGCGTTCGGCCTCGTTGCGGGTACCCTCCAGCAGTTCGCGGCGGTCGGCGGTGGGGATCGCCTCGCCCAGCGCCAGCAGACTGTCGATGCTGCCGCGCATGGCGGTCAGCGGGGTGCGCAAGTCATGGGAAACGGACGCGAGCAAGGCGCTGCGCAGCTGCTCGGTTTCACCATGCAGGCGCGCGGCCTCCAGCTGTTCGGCCAGGCGCGCCCGGGCCAGGGCCTGGGCCAGTGGCTGACCAAGGGCAGTGAGCAGGCGCCGGCGCGGGTCGCTGAGCGGCTGGCCGGAACGTGGGCGCACCCCGAGCAATGCCAGGGGCTGTTCATCCACCGCCAGCGGCCACCACCACCAGCGGCCATTGGGCAGGGTGTCGCTGCCATGACCGGCGGCCTGGCCGTGCTGCCAGGCCCATTCTGCGGCGGCGCGTTCGTTATCGCTGAAGGCATGAGCTTCGCCGCTGGCCACCTGCAACTGGCCTTCGACATTGCGCTCCAGCAGGCACACCTGCATGTCCTGCCAACCGTCCAGGTGCTGGCCGGCGGCGTTGAACACCGCCTGGCGGTCGGTGGCCACGGTCAACCGGCGCGACAGGTCGAGCAACTGGCTGGTCTGCGCCTGGGTCTCGCGCAGCGCCTGCAACTGGCGGCGCTGGCGCGCAGCCAGGTTACCGGTGAGCGCGGCCATCAACAGGAAGAACACCAGGGTCAGCACGTCTTCTTCGCGCTGGATCCTGAACGACAGGTTGGGCGGGATGAACAGGAAGTCGTAGGTCAGGAACGACAGCACCGCGCAGGCCAGCGCAGGCCCCAGGCTGCTGCGCACCGCCACCAGCAACACCGCGGCCAGGAACACCAGCGAGATGTTGGGCAAGGCCAGCACACTCGACACCGCCCAGGCCAGGCCCGCGGCCATGACCGTGGCCAGCAGCGCCAGCAGGTAATGGCGCCAGACCCACACCCGCCGCACCGCCGAACGTGGCGCTTGCGGCTGCGCGTCGCGGTCCAGCACGTTGATTTCCAGGCCGTGGCTTTCGCGCAGCAGCCGCGCGGCCAAACCGGCACCGAACAGGCGCCGGCGCAGGCGGTCGCGGGACTGCCCGACCAGCACCAGGCTGGCCCTCCGTTCGGCGGCATGCTGGATCAGCGTGCGCACCACTTCACCGGCACGCAGCAGTACCACCTCCCCGCCCAGGCGTTCGGCCAGTTGCTGGGCAGCTTGCAGGCGCTGGCGCGCGGTTTCGTCGCGCAGGCGGCCGTTGTCCACGTGCACCAGGCTCCAGGGCAGGTGGCGGCGTTGCGCCACGCGGCTGGCATGGCGCACCAAACGTTCCGCCTGGTCGTCGCCATCCACGCCCACCAGCAAGCGCCCACGCAGGGCCGGGGCTTCCTGGCCGCGTTGGCGATAACCGTGGGCCAGGTCGGCATCCACCTGGGCAGCGGCGGTCTGCATGGCCAGTTCGCGCAGGGCGGTAAGGTTGGTTTGCGAGAAGAACGCATCGATGGCGGCCCGCGCCTGCTCGGGCACGTACACCTTGCCTTCGCGCAGGCGTTCGAGCAGCTCCCGGGGTGGCAGGTCGATCAGCACCAGCTCGAAGGCTTCCTGCAGTACCCAGTCCGGCAGGGTTTCGCGCACTTGCACGCCGGTAATGTCGCGGACCTTGTCGATGAGGCTTTCCAGGTGCTGGACGTTGACCGTGGTGTACACATCGATGCCGGCGGCCAACAGTTCCTGTACGTCCTGCCAGCGTTTGGCGTGGCGGCTGCCGGGCGCATTGGTGTGGGCCAGTTCGTCGACCAGCACCAGGGCCGGCGCGGCCTTGAGCAGGCCGTCGAGGTCCATTTCCTCGAGGGTGACGCCGCGGTACTGGCTGCGCAGCAGGGGCTGCTGCTGAAGGCCAGCGAGCAATACCTCGGTTTCGGCACGGCCATGGGTTTCGACCACCCCGGCCAGCACTTGCACGCCCTGGCGTTGCTGGGCGTGGGCGGCCTGGAGCATGGCGAAGGTCTTGCCGACGCCGGGGGCGGCGCCAAGGAACACCTTCAACCGCCCCCGGCCGCTTCGCGGGAGGGTAGCCAACAGCGCGTCTGCGCGGGCGGAGTCACTCATCTTTCATCCTTTGCTATTTCCAGCAAACCGCAAATCCAGGGACAAACACCGTACCTGTGGGAGCGGGTTCACCCGCGAATGCAGTAGTAGCGCCACCGACGCATTCGCGGGTAAACCCGCTCCCACAGGGTCCCTGCTAGCCCCTCAAGTCATCTATCAATGACTGAGGTTTTCCAAGGCCTGGTTCAAGGCCAGCACATTGACCACCGGCGGGCCGATCAATGGGTGGAGGGTGGCCTCTTCCAGCAAGCCTTGCAAGCGCTCCACCGGCAACTGCCGTGCCGCCGCCACCCGCGGGATCTGGTAGGCCACGGCCTCCGGCGGCAGGTGCGGGTCGAGGCCGCTGCCCGAGGTGGTGAGCAGCGCCTGGGGCACCGGCCCCTGCTGCGCCTGGTACAACGCAGCCGCATCGCCCTTGACCCGCTCGGCCAGCGCCGGGTTGCTCGGCGACAGGTTGCTGGCGCCGCTGGCTACAGTGGCGTAGGCGCCTGCCGATGGCCGCGCGTGGAACCAGCCATCGCCCTGGAAATCCTGGGCGATCAGCGCCGAACCGCGCACCTGGCCCTGGTCATCGCGCACCAGGCTGCCATTGGCCTGGCTGGGGAAAACCACCTGGGCAATACCGGTCACCGCCAGCGGATACAGCGCGCCGGTCACCAGGGTCATCAACAGGGCCAGGCTCAATGCCGGGCGTACATAAGCATTCATGGTGGCCTCCTCAGACCAGGTGCAGGGCATTGAGCAGCAGGTCGATCAGCTTGATCCCGGCAAACGGCACGACAATGCCGCCCAACCCGTAGATCAGCAGGTTGCGCCGCAGCAGGTGCGCCGCACTGGAGGCCTGCACCCGCACGCCGCGCAGCGCCAGCGGGATCAGCACGATGATGATCAGCGCGTTGAACACGATGGCCGACAGAATCGCACTCTGCGGGCTGGCCAGGTGCATCAGGTTGAGCACGCCCAGTTGCGGGTAGATGGCGGCGAACAGCGCCGGCAGGATGGCGAAGTATTTGGCCACATCGTTGGCGATGGAGAAGGTGGTCAACGCGCCGCGGGTCACCAGCAGCTCCTTGCCGACCTGCACCACATCCAGCAACTTGGTCGGGTCGCTGTCCAGGTCGACCATGTTGGCCGCCTCGCGCGCGGCCTGGGTGCCGTCGTTCATGGCCATGCCCACGTCTGCCTGGGCCAGGGCCGGGGCGTCGTTGGCGCCGTCGCCGCACATCGCCACCAGGCGGCCGTCGTTCTGCTCCTGGCGGATGCGCGCCAGCTTCTTCTCTGGCGTGGCCTCGGCCAGCACGTCATCCACGCCGGCCTCGGCAGCGATGGCAGCAGCGGTCAGCGGGTTGTCGCCGGTCACCATCACCGTGCGGATGCCCAGCTTGCGCAGTTCGGCAAAGCGCTCGCGGATGCCGGGCTTGACCACATCCTTGAGGTGGATCACGCCGAGCAGGCGCTTGTCGATGCACACCAGCAGCGGTGTACCGCCGCTCTGGGCAATGCGCTCCACTTCACGGGCCAGTGCCAGGGGCATTTCCAGGCGTTGCATGCCGACGAACGCCAGCACGGCATCGACGGCGCCCTTGCGGTAGCGGTGCTGCTGCAGGTCGATGCCCGACAGGCGCGTCTCGGCGCTGAACGCCACCGCCTCGAATTGCCCGGCGGCCGGTTCGACGAAGTCATGCAACTGGCGCAGGTACTCGACGATCGACTTGCCCTCGGCGGTGTCGTCTGCCAGCGAGGCCAGCAAGGCACCCTCCCCCAGCTCGCGGGCGGTGATGCCCGGTGCGGCATGCAGGGCGCTGCAGCGGCGGTTGCCGAAGGTGATGGTGCCGGTCTTGTCGAGCATCAGCGTATGCACATCACCGGCCGCCTCCACCGCGCGGCCGGAACGGGCGATGACGTTCAGCCGCACCAGCCGGTCCATGCCGGCGATGCCGATGGCCGACAGCAGGCCGCCGATGGTGGTGGGGATCAGCGTCACCAGCAATGCGGCGAGAAAGATCAGCGGCAGGCTGCCACCGACGAAGCGGGCGAACGGCTGCAGGGTCACCACCACGATCAGGAAGATCAGGGTCAGGCCGATCAGCAGGATGTCGAGAGCGATCTCGTTCGGGGTCTTCTGCCGCTTGGCGCCTTCGACCAGGGCAATCATGCGGTCGAGGGTCGATTCGCCCGGGTTGCTGGTGATGCGGATCAACAACCAGTCTGAGACCAGCCGGGTATTGCCGGTCACCGCCGAGCGGTCGCCGCCGGACTCGCGGATCACCGGCGCGGACTCGCCGGTAATGGCGGCCTCGTTGACCGCAGCGATACCTTCGAGCACCTCGCCGTCACCGGGGATCATTTCGCCGGCCACCACGCGCACCACATCGTCCTTGCGCAGCGCACTGGCCGCGACGGTCTCGTAGCTGCCATCGCGCTTGCGACGCTGGGCGGTCAGGCCCTGGCTGCCGGCCTTGAGGCTGTCGGCGCGGGCCTTGCCACGGCCTTCGGCAAGGGCCTCGGCGAAGTTGGCGAACAGCACGGTGAACCACAGCCACAGGGCGATCTGCACGGCAACGCCGGTGCTCACGCCGCTGCCGGGGGCAAAGCACAGGACGGTGGTCAGCACAGCAGTCAGGGCGACTACCAGCATCACCGGCGAGCGTTTGAGCTGGCGCGGGTCGAGCTTGACGAATGCTTGCACCAGCGCCGGGCGCCACAACGCGGCGAAGCGGGTCTGGTCCTTGGCACTATGCCGAGCTTGTACTTCAGGAATGGGCATGTTCATGGTCGGTCCTCAAAAACCCAGGCTCAAGTGTTCGGCGATCGGCCCAAGGGCCAGGGTCGGCAGGAAGGTCAGGCCACCGACCAGCAGGATGGTGACCAGCAGCAGGCCGGTGAACAGCGGGCCATGGGTGGGGAAGCTGTTCAGCCCTTGGGGCGCGCTTTTCTTCGCCGCCAGGCAGCCGGCCAACGCCAACACCGGCAGGATGTAGCCGAAGCGGCCGACAAGCATGGCCAGGCCAATCATCAGGTTGTGGAACACCGTATTGGCACCGAAGCCGGCAAAGGCCGAGCCGTTGTTGGCCGTGCCCGAGGTGTAGGCGTACAGCAGCTGGCTGAAGCCATGCGCGCCCGGGTTGCTGACCGCACCCGCCGGGCCCGGCAGGCTGGCGGCGATGGCGCCGAGCACCAGCACGCCGACCGGCATCACCAGCAGGGTCGCCACCAGTAACTGCACCTCGCGGGCCTGCAATTTCTTGCCCAGGTATTCCGGGGTGCGGCCGATCATCAGCCCGGCCAGGAACACCGCGATCAGCACGAACAGCAGCATGCCGTACAGCCCTGCACCAACGCCGCCAAAGATCACCTCACCGACCATCATGTTGACCATCGCCACCATGCCGGTCAGCGGGTTGAGGCTGTCGTGCATGGCATTGACCGAACCGTTGGAGGCAGAGGTGGTAGTCACTGTCCACAGCACCGAACCGGTGGTGCCGAAGCGGCTTTCCTTGCCCTCCATGGGGGCGCTTTGCTGTACCTGCCCGCTCTCGAGGGCCGGGTTGGGCTGGTACTCGGACCACAACGCCGTGCTGCCGCCGATCAGGAACAGGGCGAGCATGCAGGCGAGGATGGCGCGGCTCTGGCGCAGGTCCTTCACGTAGTGACCAAAGGTGAACACCAGCGCCACCGGAATGAGGATGATCGAAGCCACCTCGAACAGGTTGCTCCAGGCCGTAGGGTTTTCGAACGGGTGCGCCGAGTTGACCCCGAAGAAGCCACCGCCATTGGTACCCAGCTGCTTGATGGCGATCTGGCTGGCGGCCGGGCCCAGCGGGATGGTCTGCTCGGTGCCTTGCAGGGTGACCGCGTGGGCGTAGTCGGCCAAGGTTTGCGGTACGCCCTGCCATACCAGCAGCAACGCCAGCAGCAGGCACAGCGGCAGCAGGCCGTAGAGGGTGGCGCGGGTCATGTCGACCCAGAAGTTGCCCAGCGTCGTGGCGCTGCGCCGGGCGATGCCGCGGCACAGGGCGACCAGCACGGCCAGGCCGGTGGCGGCACTGACGAAGTTCTGCACGGTCAGGCCGAGCATCTGGCTCAGATAGCTGACCGACGCCTCACCACTGTAGGCCTGCCAGTTGGTGTTGGTGACGAAGCTGACCGCGGTGTTGAACGCCAGCGACCATTCCTGGCCGGGCAGATGCTGCGGGTTGAATGGCAGGTAGCCCTGCAACAGCAG
Source organism: Pseudomonas sp. X4 (assembly GCF_040784925.1). Classification (NCBI taxonomy): domain Bacteria; kingdom Pseudomonadati; phylum Pseudomonadota; class Gammaproteobacteria; order Pseudomonadales; family Pseudomonadaceae; genus Pseudomonas; species Pseudomonas sp. X4. Next base: position 400,726 of record NZ_CP160798.1, read on the forward strand.
CACGGCGAACAGCAGCAGGAACCCGGCCAGGTTGAAGGCCAGCAGGGCCAGGGTGTACTGCTGCCAGTTCTGTTCCTGGTCGGCGCGCACGCCCGCCAGCCGGTAGCAGGTTTGCTCGACCGGGCCCAGCAGGGGCGACAGCCAGGTGCGCTGGCCTTCCATGACCTTGAAGTAGAACCGCCCGAGCCAGGGTGCCGGCAGCAGCACGATGGCGAAAAATGCCAACAGCAAGGCGAAGTCGTAACTGTGCATGGCCGCTCCCTAGCTGCGATCGGCGCGCAGCAGCGCCACCAGCAGATAAAACGCCAATGCCACTGCCAGCAGCAGTGACAGCCCGTCGAGCATGTTCATGTGTGGTTCTCCCCGTGGTGCGGCTTGGGCCGCTTTGGGGAAATTGTCCGGCGAGGGGCGTAAAGGGGCGAGATTGGGGGGTGGGGATGGGAATAAAGAAGGTGTAAAGATCGGGGGTTGAGGTTGCCTGAACCGGCCTCTTCGCGGGTAAACCCGCTCCCACAGGGACCACACCACTCTCCCGGGCTGCGGAGATCCTTGTGGGAGCGGGTTCACCCGCGAAGAGGCCAGTACAGGTTTACTGCTGAGGCGCCTGCGGGACGGCGTTGCGGCTCCAGTCCAGCAGCAAGCTGTAGCCGACCGCCAGCAAGGTCGGCCCGATGAACAGGCCAATGAAGCCAAAGGCGATCAAACCGCCGAATACCCCCAGCAGCACAATCACCAGCGGCAGGTTGCCGCCACGGCTGATCAGGTACGGTTTGAGCACGTTGTCCACGCCACTGATGATGAAGGTGCCCCAAACCCCCAGGAACACCGCCATGCCGTATTCGCCCTTCCATACCAGCCAGCCCGTGGCCGGGATCCAGGCCAGTGGCGGGCCCATGGGGATCAGGCTGAGCATGAAGGTCACCAGCCCCAGCACGATGGCCCCGGGCACACCGGCAATCAGGAAGCCGATCAACGCCAGCACGCCCTGCGCGGCGGCCGTACCGATCACCCCGTTGACCACCCGCTGCACCGTACCGGCCACCAGCTCCAGGTAGTACTCGGCACGGTCGCCCATCAAGCGGTGCAGCAAGCGCAGGACGAACGCCGCCAAGCGCGGGCCGTCACGGTAGAAGAAGAACACGAATACCAGGCTGAGGGTCAGCTCCAGCACGCCGCTGCCGATCTGCGCGCTGCGCGCCAGCAACCAGTTGCCCACCTGCCCCAGGTGCGGCTTGACCGAGGCCAGCAAGGCCGCGCCCTGCTGGTCCAGCGATTGCCACCAGCTGACCAGGCGCTCGCCAACCAACGGGATGCCACCCAGCCACGCCGGAGCATCGGGCAGGCCGTCCACCTGCACGTCACGCACGAACGCCGTCGCATCGCGAATGTGGTCGGCCAGGTTGAACCCCAGCCACACCAGCGGCAGCGCCACGATCAGGATCCAGGCAGTGGTCAGCAGGCTGGCCGCCAGGGTTTCGCGCCCGCCCAGCGCACGCGTCAGCAAGCGCATCAACGGCCAGCTGGCAAAGGCCAGGATGGCCCCCCACAACAGCGCTGAAATGAAAGGTGCCATTACCCACAGGCCGGCACCCAGCAGCGCCAGCAGCAGAATCTGGACCAGCAAGCGGTCATTGTTAGCCATGGTGGTGCCCGTTCAACGGATCAGTTCAAGGTGCAGGCCGTCGGTAGGCGCGCTACCGACTTCGAGGCGGCCATTGCGCACCCCCGCCTTGACCAAGGCCTCGCGCCAGGCTTCAGCCTGGGCGCCACTGAGGCTGGCACGCAGGGTGCTGTCGAGGTTCAGGCTGCGGGCCAACAGGTTCGCCCAGGCGTCTTGCGGTGCGGCCAGGTCAGGGTAGTCGAGCTTGCCGGTGTCGCGCATTTCGCGCAGCACCGTGGCGGCGGTCGGCAGCAGTTCGCCCAGCGGGCTGCCGGCGACGAACTCTTCCACGTGCAGGTAGGCGCGGCGGTTGCCGCGGGTGACGCTGTACAGCGCGACCAGGGTATCGGCCTGCTCCGCCGAGCGGCGCAGCAGGATGAACGCCTGCTGCTCGTCGCCGCCGTTGAGGCGGGCATTGGCGAACACATCATTGGCCCACAGGCTGGCCTCGCCGCAATCGCGGCCCTGGCACCAGAACAGCGGGTAGCCGCCGTCGCGCTGCAGTGCTTCGCGAGCGCTGGTGAAGGCTTCGCGGGCGGTACGCTCGACCGGCAGTTCGTAGGTTACCGAGCTGACCTGGCCACGGCTTTCGACCTTGTCCTCGACCCGCAGGCGGCCGCTGATCTTGCGCAGCGGGCCCATGGGGTAGACACGCTCCTGCTCCACGGCCGGGCGCTGGTCGACCACCTTGGCGTCCACCGGTACCGGCAGGCTGCCGGCCCACAAAACGGGGCTGGCGAACACCAGGCAGGCAGCGATGGCATTACGGATGGCAACAGGCGCGCTCATTGGCGAGCCAGGCGGCGCTCAGCGCCGAGGTGAAGCTCCAGGATGTCTGGCAGTTGCATGGTTGTCTCCCTGTTCAACCCGCCAAGCCTCGACACTTGTCCGGTGCAAGTCAAGCAAAGCCAAAGAAGCGATTGAAACAGTCTGCGACAAGGGCCGCGCCCTGCTCATCGTTCAGGTGCAGGTGATGGCCACCGGGCAGCGTCACCTGCTCGAAGGATAGCTGCTCCAGCAACCCTGTGTGGCGCGCCAGCATGCCGTCGGCAGCCACCACAAGGCGCGCCGGGCAACTCACCCGGTGCACGTAGGCCATGGCCTGGGCCTCGCTCAGGCGCACTGGCGAAGGCAGGGTCAGGCGGCTGTCGCTGCGCCAGCTGTAACCGCCGGGCACCGGCATCAGGCCACGCTGGGCCAGCAGCTCGGCTGCCTCGCGGCTGACCGCGACCATGCCTTTCATGCGCGCCTGCACGCCCTGCTCCAGTGTGGTGTACACCGACTTGCGCTTGCCATCCAGGCGCAACTGGGCCTGCAGTGCCATGCCCAACCGCTCGCCGGCGTCCTGCTCGGCGCCGGTCGGCGGGATGACGCCGTCAATCAGGGCCAGATGGCTGACCCGCTCCGGCAGCGCGCCAGCCAGTTGCACGGAAATGATTGCCCCCAGCGAATGGCCCAGCAGGGCGAAACGTTGCCAACCCAGCTGCTCGGCCACCCGCAGCACGTCATGGGCGTAGTCGGCCAGGGCATAGCCGGCGCCGAGCGGCCGGTGCTCGGAGTAACCATGCCCGGCCAGGTCCAGGGCGACGATGCGCAGGCCTTTCAGCTGCGGCGCCAGGCGGGCGAAGCTGTTGGCGTTGTCCAGCCAGCCATGCAGGGCGATTACCGGCAGCCCGTCCTCGGGGCCGAACAGGTGCGCCGCCAGTTCGATATGGCCCAGGCTCAGGCGGATTTCCTCGACCTGCGCGCTCATGCCTGGCTCCAGCGGTCGAACAGGCCCTTGATCAGGCTGGCGGTGTCGGTTGGTCGCTCCAGCGGGAACATGTGCCCACCCGGCACGCTGTGGTATTCGCCCCTGGGCATGCCGCGCACAGCCAGTGTGTGGTGGCGGCGAATGACGTTGCTGCGCTCGCCGCGGACCATGGCCAGCGGCACCTGCAATTGCCGCGCGGGCGCAGGGCTGGTATGCGGGATGCTGCGGTAGATGCTGATTTCCGTGGCCGGGTCGAAGCGCAACTGCAGCCCCTGCTCCATCGCCTGCAGGCCGTGCTCTATGTAGGCATCGAGGCATTCGGGATCGAAATGGCGGAACAGTGACTTGCCGGCGAAATAGTCCCGGGCACTGTCGCGGTCATTGAAGGTTTCGCGGCGCCCCAGGGTGCGGCCAGCCGGGGTGATACGGTCAATGAAGCCGAAGCGCTTGGCGGTGCGCAGCAGCCACTGGTCGGCGCGGGTGAGCACCGGCGAGTCGAGCATCACCACGCCGCGGTAGTACTCGGGGCAGCGCAAGGCTGCGTGCAGGTGCAACACCCCGCCCAGCGAATGGCCGACGCCCCATACCGGCTGGTCCTGCCGGGCCAGGTGATGCAGCAGTTCATCGACCAGGCTCTGCCAGTTGTCGTCCACCGGAAAGCGCGGATCGTGCCCGTGCTGGGCCAGGTGCTGCACCTGGTAGTCCGGTGCCAGGGCGGCGAACAGCTTGCCGTAGGTGGCCGAGGGGAAACCGTTGGCATGGGCGAAGAAGATCTGCTGCGACATGGCGCCGGGTCCGGATGGGGGATGATGGCCCATTGTCGGTATCGCGGGGCAGTTCGGCAACGTCCGGAAAGGTCATCGGCGAGGGCTATCAGGTCAGGCTTGCGGGAGATCGCCCAGCCCTTTGGGCTGCGCTGTCGCGTAGATAACTGAGTTCGCAAGCAATCCGCAAACACTGTGGGAGCGGCTTTAGCCGCGAAGAATCCAACACGGTGCATGGCACCGGCTGCGCCGGTGTTCGCGGCTAAAGCCGCTCCCACAGATCAAGGCGGGGGCGGTACCTGTCCGCGCAGCGCCCCCCTGGGTTTCAGGCCGGCGAGTTGATCGCCCGAAGGGTCATCAACCCAGCCAGCGGCCAGTCCCCTTCCAGCTCTGCCAGGCTTGCTGTGCTCATGCTTGCCGGTTGCTGCTGGTGGCCATGCTCCAACGCCCCTACCAGGGTACCCACCAGCGGCTGGTGGCTGACCAGCAGCACATGCTCCAGGCCCAGGCGCTCGATTTTGCCGATTACCTGCTGCACATCACTGTCAGGCGTCAGCCAGGGCACGGTGCGCACCGGCTCGGCGAAGCCCAGGGTGTCATGCACCAGGGCGGCCGTTTGCTGGGCGCGTACGTAAGGGCTGGCGATGATCGCCTGCAGCGGCTGGCCCAGCAGGCGGGCGGCGCTGTGCAGCACCTGCTCGCGACCATGGGCGGTCAGCCGGCGCTCGGCATCGCTGCTGGCCCGCGGCTCCGCTTCACCGTGGCGCAGCACCCACAGCTTCACAGCTTGGGCTCCTCGTCACGCACCGGGTGCGGGGCCGGGGCCACCGCGTGCGGCGCCTCGCCTTCCGGGGCACGCGGTGCCGGCCAGTCGGCGAACGGCCAGGGCTTCTGGTCGCTGTGGAAGCTGCCGAAGCGGCCGATCTGCGCCAGGTACTGGCTCAGGCTGTCGCCGAAGTTCATCAGGCTGGCGCTGGGGGCGCCGTACACCAGGCGGTAGATCAGTTGTACCAGCACCAGGCCACCGAGCAGCAGCTCGGCCAGCTGCCAGACCACCAGGAACACCACCATCCACAGGACCCGCAGGATGATCGACTCGCGCTGGGCGCGTTCGGGCGTATCGTTCATGTGTTGCTCCTTGCTGTTGTCAGAGCCGCTGACGGCTCAGTTGAAACCGCTGATGGAAATGAAATCGACATCGGTCTTCGGCTCGGCACGCATCAGGTGCTCGATCACCTGATTCAGCGTGCGGCCTTCGAACAGGATGGCATGCAGGCCAGCCACCAGCGGCATGTACACCTGCACTTCCTGCGCCTTGGCCTTGAGCACCTTGAGGGTGTTGACGCCTTCGGCCACTTCGCCCAGACGGTTGACCGCCTGCTCCAGGCTCAGGCCCTGGCCCAGCGCGTGGCCGACCTGGTAGTTGCGGCTCTTGGGCGAGGAACAGGTGACGATCAGGTCACCGACACCGGCCAGGCCGAGGAAGGTCATGGGGTTGGCACCCTGGCTGACGGCGAAGCGGGTCATCTCGGCCAGGGCGCGGGTAATCAGCATGCTCTTGGTGTTCTCGCCCATGCCCAGGGCCACCGCCATGCCGGCGATGATGGCGTAGACGTTCTTCAGCGCCCCGCCCAGCTCGACGCCAAAGCGGTCGGCACTGGCATAGACGCGGAAGGTACGCCCATGCAGCACGGCCTGCACCTGCTGGCACAGTTTTTCGTCCTCGCTGGCAACCACCGTGGCGGTCAGCGCATGCTCGGCGATTTCACGGGCCAGGTTGGGGCCGGACAGCACGCCGATGCGCGCCTCGGGGGCGATTTCCTCGAGGATCTGGCTCATCAGCTTGAAGCTTTGCGCTTCGATGCCCTTGGTCAGGCTGACCAGGCCCTTGCCGCGCAGCAGCTCGGCATGCGGGGCCAGCACGCTGCGCAAGGCGCTCGATGGCAGGGCGACGAAAATCAGCTCGCTGGCCTGCAGGGTGGCCAGCAGGTCGCTGACCGGCTCGACGCCGTCGTGCAGGCGGATGCCCTTGAGGTAGCGCGGATTCTCGCGATTGACGCGCATGGCCTCGGCCTGTTCCGGGTCGCGCATCCATTGGCGCACCGGCACACCGTTTTCTGCCAGCAGGTTCGCCACGGCGGTGCCGAAGCTGCCGCCTCCCAGAACTGCAACAGGTTGCTGTTCAGTCATATCCAATCCGTTAAAGCCAAAAGTTAAGTGGCGACCCGGCCATTATACGGCTCGCCTGCTACAGAACCAGTGTCAGTACTGGCCTCTTCGCGGGTAAACCCGCTCCCACAGGTACAACGAAGCCTTCAGTAGCGGTGCGGTCCTTGTGGGAGCGGGTTTACCCGCGAAAGGGCCATCACGGGTAATGCAGATCACTGGCAAATACGCCACGGTCAGTTACCATGCCTGTTTCAATCCTGATACAAGGCCGCTTTGTGTTCCCTGGCACGCCCCCGTACCCGCGCCTGCTCATACTGACTGCCCTGCTCGGTGGCCCGGCCGTGGCCGATGACCTGTTCATCGACAACACGGACCTGCCGCAGGTTCTGACCGCCACGCGCCTGAAACAATCCCCCGCCGCAGTCCCGGGCAGCATGACCGTGCTCGACAGCGAGCTGATCCGCGCCAGCGGTGCCCGCGACATCCCCGAACTGCTGCGCCTGGTGCCGGGCATGATGGTGGGCTACAACGCTGGCAACCAACCCACGGTCAACTACCACGGCAGCAACGTCAACGATGCCCGGCGCATGCAGGTGCTGATCGATGGCCGTTCGGTGTACCGCGCCGGCCTGGCCACGGTGGACTGGAGCGACATCCCCCTGGCCATGGAGGATATCGAGCGCATCGAGGTGTTCCGCGGCCCCAACACGGTCAGCTACGGCGCCAATGCGCTGATGGCGGTGGTCAACATCCTTACCCGCAACCCTGCCGACAGCCATGGCACGCGGCTGAAGATGACCCGCGGCCAGGACGGCATCAACGATTTCTACGCCAGCCACGGCTTCGGCTGGGATGGCGGCGACATGCGCCTGTCGCTGTCCGGCCAGCAGGACGATGGCTTCGACGAGAACCAGTTCGGCCAGGACTACCGCGACAGCCGCCGGCTGACCCGCTTCAATATCAACGCCAGCCACAGCCTGGCACACGACCAGACCCTGGAATGGCAACTGGCGGCGAAGGAAGGCAGCAACCAACGGCCATATACCTATCAGCCGGTGTTCAAAAAATATGAGGCGGGAAACAACGCTGACGTCAATGCCAAGGACTACGCCGGCTCAGTACGCTGGACCAAGGATTTTAGCTCCGAGCACAGCCTCTATATCCAGGGTTCGGCCCAGCATTTTGACCGCCAGCAGGTCTGGCGCGCTTGCGATGCCTTGCAATCATTCAGCCCCGAACTGACTCAGATCTGGCAAATCAATCCCGATTTTGCCGAGAAAGTAGCGCGCGGAATCGCTGGAGGAACGCCACTTTCGACCAGCGACCCTGTCCTGAGTGAGCTCCTGGAAAAGGTGAAACAGCAATGGAAGGAGGGTGGAGATCAGCAGGTCTGCGGCGACGTCGACCAGAGCACCCGCGAAACCCGCTACGACCTGGAAATCCAGGACACACTGAGCCTGACCGACAGCCTGCGTCTGCTCAGCGGCATGAACTACCGCTATGATCGTGCCGACTCGCAGACCTACTTCAACGGCAGCATCGACGACCAGACCTGGCGCCTGTTCGGCCAGCTGGAGTGGCGCGCCGACGAGCACTGGATCCTGCAGGGCGGTGCCATGTTCGAGGACTCGCGCCTGTCCGGCAGCTCGCTGACCCCACGCGTGGCGGTCAACTACCTGATCACCCCGCGCCATGGCCTGCGTGCGGTGTATTCCGAGGCAGTGCGCTCGCCAGACATGTTCGAGAACAACGTCAACTGGAGCTACACGGTCAAGAACCTGACCCCAACCCCTAATGCATTCAAGCTGCAAAACGGCGAGTACTTCGTCAAGACCCGTGGCCCGGGCGACCTCGACCAGGAACGCATGCGCTCGCGCGAGCTGGGCTACAACGGCTACTTCAGCGACATCGACCTGAACATGGATGTGAAGCTGTTCTACGACGAGATCACCGGAATGATCAGCGAGCCCCTGAAGAACAACCAGTACATCGCCAGCAACGCCAACAAGGCCCGTTTCAGCGGCAGCGAGGCGCAACTGGACTGGCGCCCGACCCTGCGCGACCGCCTGCGCCTTACCTACGCCTACGTGGATGCCTGGGCCAGCAACCCCGCCGACCGCCGCCTCAGCGCGCGCAACAGCGGCTCGGCCGGGTGGATGCGCGAATGGGGCGACGGCTGGTCCAGTGCGCTGTTCTATTACGGCGACGATGCGCTCAACCAGTACCGCTACGAGCGCCTGGACCTGCGCCTTGCCAAGCGCTTCCGGGTGCATGGCAGCAACCTGGAGCTGGCGGCGCTGTGGCAACAGCGCCTGGACGATGAGCCGACCACGGCAATCCAGAACCGCTACGACAGCCGCCACCGCCTGAGCGTCAGCGCGGAGCTGGAGTTCTGATGGCCCTGCTGCTGCGCCTGTTGCTGTTGTGCCTGTGGCCGATGGGGCCGCTGTCCGCCAGCGAAATCGTGTTGGTAGGCGCGGAAGACCAGCCCGGCATTCGCAGTTTCGTCGCTGCGCTGGAAAGCCGCCGGCCGCACGATCACGTGCATTTCCAGACCACCGCCGACCTGCCACCCCCGGGCAAGCTCAAGGCTGACCAGCGCCTGATCTTGCTGGACAACGCCGCACTGGAATGGCGCCTTGGGGAAACCGCCGGCCCGCCGGCCCTGGCCATGAGGGTCAGCCGGGTACAGGCTGAACAGCGCCTGGGAAAGTCGCGGCCCGCGTTCCTCACGCTGCTGTGGAGCGACCCGCCGCTGGGCCGGCAGCTGCGCCTGGCGCGCTACCTGCTGCCGCAGGCCCAGCGCATTGGTGTGCTGTACGGCGAGCACAGCAGCTTTCTGCTCGAAGAGCTGCGCCATGCCGCCCGCGCGCTGGGCCTGGAGATCATTGCCCAGGACTGGCCCGACCCGCGCGACAGCCGCCCTCTGCAACATTTGTTGGCCAACAGTGACGTGCTGCTGGGCCTGGACGATGCCGACCTGTTCAACTCCAAGACTGCGAAGAACCTGCTGTTGAGCAGCTATGGCCGGCAGATGGCGCTGATCGGCCCGAACGCCGGGTTCGTCCGCGCCGGCGCCCTGGCCAGCACCTTCAGCGACCAGGACGATTGGCTGGCGGTACTCGACCAGTTGCTCGACCAGCCACCGGCGCGCTGGCCGCGCAGCCTGTACCCGGTACGCTTCGGCGTCAGCGGCAACCAGCAGGTGGCGCGCGCCCTGGGCCTTGAGCCGATTGATCCGAACGCCGCCGCCAAGGCCCTGGCCGAAGGAGAACCCACCCCATGAGCAAGCGCCTGAGCTGGGACATCCACACCCGCACCCAGATCATCAGCCTCGGCCCTGCCCTGCTGCTGACCTTGCTGCTGATCAGCTTCTTCACCTTCGTACGGATCCAGGACCTGCGCCAGGAACTGAACCACACCGGGCAACTGATCGCCAACCAGCTGGCGCCAGCCTCGGAATACGGGGTGATCTCGGGCAACAACGAAGTGCTCGAGGGCCTGATGCGCGCCACGCTCAGCATCCCCCACGTGCGCTTCCTCGAGGTGCAGGACAGCCGCAACCACATCCTGGTATATGTGGAGCAGTCCGACGAAAGCGCCAACCGCGCGCAGCGCGTCGAAGTGTTCCAGGCACCCATCCGCCTGCAGCAGATCCGCCTGGACAGCGACTTCCTGCAACAGGGCAAGGCCACCACCCCGGCCATCGGCGACGATTACCTGGGCCGGGTCATCGTCGGCATGTCCGATGATGCCTTCAGCCAGCGCCAGCAGGAAATCGTGATCAAGGCCGGTATCCTCGCGCTGTTCGCCCTGCTGTTCACCTTCCTGCTGGCGCGCCGCCTGGCCCTGAGCCTGGCCAAGCCGATCAGCGACATGGGGCATGCGGTCAAGGCCATCCAGCAAGGCGAGTACCACACCCTGTTGCCGGTGGTCGATGACAGCGAACTGGGCCACCTGGCGCGCCACATCAACAACCTGGCCCACGCCCTGGAGCAGGCCAGCAATGAACAGAAGCAGGCCATTGCCGAGCTGATCCAGGCCCGCGAGGAGGCCGAACAGGCCAACCGCGCCAAATCGGACTTCCTGGCGATGATGAGCCACGAGCTGCGCACGCCGATGAATGGCGTGCTGGGCATGCTGCAGTTGCTGGAAACCACCCAGCTGAACAGCGAACAGGCCGAGTACACCGCGGTGGCCAGCGAATCCACCGGGCACCTGCTCAAGGTCATCAACGACATCCTCGACTTCTCGCGCATCGAACGCGCCGCGCTGCAACTGGAACACATCGACTTCAACCTGGGCGAGCTGATCACCAGCAGCGTCCAGTCGTTCCAGCACAGCGCCCAGCAGCGCGGCCTTGCCCTGCACCTGCAACTGCCGGCGGGTATCGAGCAGCTGCAGGTGAACGGCGACCCCACGCGCATCCGCCAGATCCTGCTGAACCTGGTCGGCAATGCGCTGAAATTCACCGAACGCGGCCAGGTACAGGTCGAGGCGCGCTGGCAGGTGCTCGACCGCCAGCTGATCTGGCTGACCTGCAGCGTGCGCGACACCGGTATCGGCATCGACAACGAGCGCCTGGAAATGATGTTCGTCGCCTTCCAGCAGGCCGACAGCTCGATTTCCCGCCGCTATGGCGGCACCGGGCTGGGGCTGTCGATCGCCCGCACCCTGGCCGAACGAATGGGCGGCAAGCTGCGCGGCGAAAGCCGTGAAGGCCTGGGCTCGACCTTTACCCTGGAGATGCCGCTGGCCCTGGCCAGCCCTGCCCCGGTCTCGCTGACGCTGCCAAGCGCTGCACCGCCGGCGGTGGCCGACAATGATCAGGTGCTGCTGGTAGAGGACAATCCGGTCAACCAAAGTGTCATCGAGGCCATGCTGCGTAGCCTGGGGCTGGCGGTATGCACGGCCGAAGACGGCCTGGAGGCGGTCGAACGGGTCAGCCGGCAGCGTTTTGCCGCCGTGCTGATGGACTGCCGCCTGCCGCACCTGGACGGCTATGAAGCCACCCGGCGTATCCGCCAGCTGCCCAACGGCGCCAGGCTACCGATCATCGCCCTGACCGCCAACGCCTTGCAGGGCGACCGCGAGCGTTGCATGGCAGCCGGCATGGACGACTACCTGAGCAAACCCTTGCGCCGCACCGAACTGCAGCGTGTGCTGCAGCGCTGGCTACCCGGTCAGACAACCGCGACTGGCGATAAATGCTAAAGTGCGGCAGTCTTAAACACTGGACAGGACCTTCATCGGACCTGAAAATAGACGTTTCAGTGCACACCTGTACTTCTTTCACCGGGTGCACTGTGACTTTCACCACAACGCAATAGTCTACCTGTAGGCTGCCGTCTCGGACGCGATGCGTATCGGGCCGGCCGGGAAGATTCATCCCCTGCCGCAGGGGGTTATTGAGGAGCTCGCATGACCAAACAACACGCCTTTACTCGGGAAGACCTGCTGCGCTGCAGTCGCGGTGAGCTGTTCGGCCCAGGTAATGCGCAACTGCCCGCGCCGAACATGCTGATGGTCGATCGCATCACCCATATCAGCGAAGAAGGCGGCAAGTACGGCAAAGGTGAATTGGTCGCCGAGCTGGATATCAATCCGGACCTGTGGTTCTTCGCCTGCCACTTCGAAGGCGACCCGGTAATGCCGGGCTGCCTGGGCCTCGACGCCATGTGGCAGCTGGTAGGTTTCTTCCTCGGCTGGCAGGGCCTGCCGGGCCGCGGTCGCGCCCTGGGTTCGGGCGAGGTGAAGTTCTTTGGCCAGGTACTGCCGGAAGCCAAGAAAGTCACTTACAACATTCACATCAAGCGCGTCCTGAAGGGCAAGCTGAACATGGCCATCGCCGATGGCTCGGTCAGCGTCGACGGCCGCGAGATCTACACTGCCGAAGGCCTGCGGGTCGGCGTGTTCACCTCCACTGACAATTTCTAAGGGTTATTCGCATGCGCCGCGTCGTTATCACTGGTCTGGGCATCGTATCGTGCCTGGGCAATGACAAAGCTACCGTCACCGAAAACCTGCGCAACAGCCGTCCGGGTATCCGTTACAACCCGGAATACAAGGAAATGGGGCTGCGTAGCCAGGTTTCCGGGTCCATCGACCTCAACCTCGAAGAACTGATCGACCGCAAGGTCTACCGCTTCGTCGGCCACGCTGCTGCCTACGCCTACCTGGCGATGCAGGACGCGATCAAGGACGCCGGCCTGACCGAAGAGCAGGTTTCCAACCCGCGTACCGGCCTGGTGGCTGGCTCCGGCGGCGCCTCGACCCTGAACCAGATGGAAGCGCTGGACACCCTGCGCGAGAAAGGCGTCAAGCGCGTCGGCCCGTACCGCGTTACCCGCACCATGGGCAGCACCGTTTCGGCGTGCCTGGCCACCCCGTTCAAGATCAAGGGCATCAACTACTCGATCTCGTCGGCCTGCGCCACTTCGGCACACTGCATCGGCACCGCCCTGGAGCAGATCCAGTGGGGCAAGCAGGACATCGTCTTCGCCGGTGGCGGTGAAGAAGAGCACTGGAGCCAGTCGTTCCTGTTCGATGCCATGGGCGCCCTGTCGACCAAGCGCAACGAAACCCCGGACCAGGCCTCGCGCGCCTACGACGCCGACCGTGATGGCTTTGTCATCGCTGGCGGTGGCGGCATGGTGGTGGTCGAGGAGCTGGAACACGCCCTGGCCCGTGGCGCCAAGATCTACGCGGAAATCGTCGGCTACGGCGCCACTTCCGACGGCTACGACATGGTTGCCCCGAGCGGCGAAGGTGCCATCCGCTGCATGCAGCAGGCGCTGTCGACCGTCGACACCCCGATCGACTACCTGAACACCCACGGCACCTCGACCCCGGTCGGTGACGTTGCCGAGATCAAGGGCGTTCGCGCCGTGTTCGGCGACAAGGCACCGAAGATTAGCTCGACCAAGAGCCTGTCGGGCCACTCGCTGGGCGCTGCCGGCGTACACGAGGCGATCTACTGCCTGCTGATGATGGAAAACAACTTCATCGCCGGCTCCGCCAATATCGACGAGCTGGACCCGGAGGTCGCCGACCTGCCGATCCTGCGCAAGACCGAAGAAAACGCCAAGATCGACACGGTCATGAGCAACAGCTTCGGCTTCGGCGGCACCAACGCCACCCTGGTGCTCAAGCGCTGGGAAGGCAAGTAAGACGCTGCTGCGGTAAACGAAAACGCCCCGACTGGTTCGGGGCGTTTTCATTTGTGTTGCCTGTACCGGCCCTATCGCCGGCAAGCCAGCTCCCACAGGTACTGCATAGGCTTCGGAACCTGCGCAGTACCTGTGGGAGCTGGCTTGCCGGCGATAGGGCCAGCACAGGAAAACCCTTATTTCTGCCTGGGCAGTACAGCCAGAAAATTCTCCCTGGCCACCTTGTTGGCAACTTGTTCCGGCAATGCATCCAGAAACGGCCTGAACCCATGCATCTGCTCCCCAAGGCTGCCAAACCGCCCCACCACATCCGAACCCAGCATGAACCGCTCCGGATATTTCTCGACCAGTACCAGCCACGCCTTGCGCGGCACACCCCGGTCATCCAGCAGATAAGGCTCCAGCACGCTCCACGACAAATCGACATACAGATTCGGGTAATCCTCCAGTAACCGCGTCAGCACCGGCAGCAGAAAGTCCATCTGCGTCTGGTGCCGGTGAATCTCCATGCTGCTGCCGGCGTGCGCCCAGATAAACCGCGTGTGCGGGTGATTGCGCAGCGGCTCTTCGATCTCCGCCAGGTACAGCGGGTTGCGCTCGCGCTTGGAGGTGATGTTGGAATGCAGCAGCACCGGCAGGTCGCGCTCGGCCGCCAGGTGGTAGATACGCGTCATGGCTTCGTTGTTGGCGCGCGGCGTGTCACCGCTGGTCAGTGCCGTCAGGTCATCGTGGCGGGTGAACACCTCGCCAATGCCCTGCCACAGCCCCGGATGCAGATCGAGCATGCGCTCGATATGGCTGGCGGCGTTCTTGTCCACCGGATTAAAGCCGGCCAGGAACGGATGAAAGCGCTTGCGCTGCTCGTCGGGCAGTTGCTGCAGCGCCGCGGCCACGTAGGTGTCGGTGGCGCTGTACCAGTAGGCTTCGGCGTCATCCCCCGCGTAATAGCGCGGGCGCTTGGGCTCGTCTTCGTGCCACTTCTTGGCCACCGGGACGCCGGAAATCATCGACTGCTCGATACCGGCGGCATCCATGGCCTTGATCAGCGCGGGCATGCCTTCGCTTTCCTGGAAGAAGTCGACGTAGTGCAAGTGGGCATCACTGTAGCGGTAGTCGCGCGCCTGCGCCGCTTGGCACAGCCAGGTGGATAACAGCACGCAGGCCAGCGCTCTGACGATCATGATGAAGCTTCCTTTTCCGGGTACCACACCTCTAGACCGGCCAGCCAACGAGACGGTTCAGCCGCGGCGGGCAAACCGCTATGCTTGGGGCATTTCCACCTTGCCTGGAGCCTTCCCATGAGCAGCCCCCTGGTCATCCGCCCACGCGCCGAATCGGTCGAGGGCCAGCCGATCCTGCGCCCGCTGCCGGCGGCCCAGTGCCGCAGCGTCGGCCCGTTCGTGTTTTTCGACCACATGCTCGAAACCGACTATGCCCCGGGGCATGGCATGGATATCCGCCAGCACCCGCATATCGGCCTGTCGACCCTTACCTACCTGTTCGAAGGGGCAATCCTGCACAAGGACAGCCTCGGCTCGGCGCAGCGGGTGCTGCCGGGCGATGTCAGCTGGATGACCGCAGGCAGCGGCGTGGCCCATGTCGAGCGCACGCCTGAAGATGCCCTGGCCCATGGTTCACGCCTGCACGGGTTGCAGGTATGGCTGGCGTCGCCACGCGAGCATGAACAAGGCCCGGCAAGCTACAGCCACCACCCGGCGGCAAGCCTGCCGGTCAGCGACAACCTGGGGGTGCGCATCTGCATGATTGCCGGCAGCGGGTTTTGCCTGGAATCGCCGGTGCCGGTGCTCTCCCCTACCCTTTACGCGCATGTGCGGATGCAGCCGGCGACTACCTTGCAGGTGCCGAATGAGCATGCGCAACGGGCGCTGTACGTACTGGATGGCGAATTGCTGATGAACGATGAGGAGGTGGAGCCGTGCAGCCTGGTGGTGCTGCCGGAGGGCGAAGCGGTGACTCTGTATGCGGAAGGTGAGTGCCAGCTGGTGCTGATTGGTGGCGCGCCGCTGGATGGGCCGCGGCGGATGAACTGGAACTTTGTCGCCAGTGATGTGGAACTGATCGAACAGGCCCGGGCCAAGTGGGCTGCGGGGGATTGGCCGGTGGTGCCGGGGGAAACTTCGAGGATCGAGCTGCCCAGGTAATTTTGGGGCTGCTTTGCAGCCCATCGCCGGCAAGCCAGCTCCCACAGGTACGGCGCTGTCTTCACTGTGGGAGCTGGCTTGCCGGCGATGGGCCGCACAGCGGCCCCCTGCATTGTCAGCGCTGGAACACTTCGGTCAGCAGGTTATGCATCGAGCGGAACGCCCGCTCCGAGGTACGCCGGTCATACTGCATCTTGCCCGGCACATTGGCACTCGGGTCGGTAAACGAGTGCACCGCGCCGCCATAGCTGAGCAATTGCCAGTCAACCTTGGCCGCGTTCATCTCCTCCTCGAACGCCGGCAACTGCTCCTTCGGCACCAGTGGGTCGGAAGCGCCGTGCAGCACCAGCACCGAGCCCTTGATGCGCTTGGCATCTTCCGGATTCGGCGTGTCCAGCGTGCCATGGAACGACACCGCCGCGCGCAGGTCGGCACCGGTACGGGCCAGCTCCAGTGCACAGCAGCCACCAAAGCAGAAACCAAACGTGCCGACCTTGCCCGGCTCCAGCAGCGCCTTCGACTGCCCCAACAGTTGCGCCAGGGCTTCCTGCATACGCTTGCGCAGCTCGCCACGGTCGTTCTTCAACGGCATCATCGCCGCGCCGGCCTCGTCGGCGTTGGACGGACGCACCGATTGCCCGTACAGGTCGGCAATCAGCACCACATAGCCCTTCTCGGCCACTTCCTTGGCGATGCGCTCAGCACCTTCGCCGATACCCATCCAGTTCGGCGCCATCACCAGGCCTGGCCGCCCCAGCGCGCCCGGCTCGTAGACCAGGCGGCTTTCATACGCCTTGCCGGACAGGTGATAGACCAGCGATTCGACGATTACTTTGCTCATCAAGCACTCCTTTGGCACTCGTCATCAATATGCTCGCCATGAAAAAAGCCCGCCGAAGCGGGCTTTCCTATGCATCAACTCAAGCAGACAGCTCGACCAGCAGCTTGTTCAGGCGACGAACGTAAGCCGCCGGGTCCTTCAAGCTGTCACCGGCCGCCAGGGCCGCCTGATCGAACAGGATGTGCGACAGCTCGGCGAAGCGGTCTTCGCTCTGCTCGTTGTCCAGCTTCTCGATCAGCGGGTGGGTCGGGTTGAACTCGAAGATCGGCTTGGACTCCGGCACCTTCTGCCCGCTGGCTTCGAGGATCTGGCGCATCTGCAGGCCCAAGTCCTGTTCACCGATGGCCAGGATCGCCGGCGAGTCGGTCAGGCGGTGCGACACGCGCACTTCGGCCACGCTGTCACCCAGCGCGCCCTTCAGGCGCTCGACCAGGCCTTCCTTGTCCTTGGCGACTTCTTCCTGGGCCTTCTTGTCTTCTTCCGAATCCAGCTTGCCCAGGTCCAGGTCGCCACGGGCGACGTCGACGAAAGCCTTGCCGTCGAACTCGTTGAGGTAGCTCATCAGCCACTCGTCGATACGGTCGGTCAGCAGCAGCACTTCGATGCCTTTCTTGCGGAAGACTTCCAGGTGCGGGCTGTTCTTGACCTGCGCGTACGACTCGCCGGTGAGGTAGTAGATCTTGTCCTGGCCTTCCTTGGCGCGTGCCAGGTAGTCGGCCAGGGCGACGCTCTGCTCGCCGCTGTCGTCCTGGGTGGAAGCGAAGCGCAGCAGGCCGGCGATCTTTTCCTTGTTGGCGAAGTCTTCGGCCGGGCCTTCCTTCAGCACCTGGCCGAAGTTCTTCCAGAAGCCCTTGTACTGCTCGGGCTCGTTCTTCGCCAGCTTCTCCAGCATGTCCAGCACGCGCTTGGTCAGCGCGGTCTTCATCGAGTCGATGATCGGGTCTTTCTGCAGGATTTCACGCGATACGTTCAGCGACAGGTCGTTGGAATCGACCACACCCTTGATGAAGCGCAGGTACAGCGGCAGGAACGACTCGGCCTGGTCCATGATGAACACGCGCTGCACGTACAGCTTCAGGCCGCGTGGCGCTTCGCGCTGGTACAGGTCGAACGGCGCGCGGGCCGGCACGTACAACAGCGAGTTGTATTCCAGCTTGCCTTCGACCTTGTTGTGGCTCCAGGCCAGCGGGTTTTCGAAGTCATGGCCGATGTGCTTGTAGAACTCCTGGTACTCCTCGTCCTTGATCTCGGTACGCGGACGGGTCCACAGGGCGCTGGCACGGTTGACGGTTTCCCACTCTTCGGCCGGCTGTTCTTCACCTTCGGCGGCAGCTTGCTCTTTCGGCAGCTGGATCGGCATGGCGATGTGGTCGGAGTACTTCTTGACCACGTTGCGCAGGCGCCAGCCATCAGCGAACTCCTGCTCGTCCTTCTTCAGGTGCAGGACGATGCGGGTGCCGCGCTGTGGCTTGTCGATGGTGGCGACTTCGAACTCGCCCTCGCCTTTCGACGACCAGTGCACGCCTTCGGCGGCCGGCTGGCCGGCACGGCGGCTGTACACATCGACCTTGTCGGCAACGATGAACGCGGAGTAGAAGCCCACACCGAACTGACCGATCAGGTGCGAGTCCTTCTTCTGGTCACCGGTGAGGTTCTTCATGAAGTCGGCGGTGCCGGACTTGGCGATGGTACCCAGGTGGGCGATGACGTCTTCGCGGCTCATGCCGATGCCGTTGTCCTCGAGGGTCACGGTACCGGCGTCCTTGTCGAAGCTCAGGCGAATCTTCAGGTCGGCGTCGCCTTCGAACAGCTCTGGCTTGGCCAGGGCCTCGAAACGCAGCTTGTCGGCGGCGTCGGAGGCGTTGGAGATCAATTCACGCAGGAAGATCTCCTTGTTCGAATACAAGGAATGGATCATGAGGTGCAGCAGCTGCTTTACCTCGGTCTGGAAGCCCAGCGTTTCTTTTTGAGTCTCCACACTCATGGTCTTCAAAACTCCGATCTGATGGCAGTTGACGCCTGGCGGCCAGGTTGGCCTGCGTTAGCGGCGGATGTCATGCAGATGGGGGCTGCCCGGATGATTTCAAGGGCTTTTCCGGTTCGATCTTGAAATGAGCGCGAGCCGTGGCGATCGGCGATAGCCTGTCACCCTGCCAGGCGGTGATGGCCACATTGGTCACCCGCCGGCCCTGGCGCCACAGCTGGCACTGGGCATAGGTATCGCGAAAGTGCCCGGCGCGCAGGTAATCGATGGAAAAGTCGATGATCTTCGGAATGCTCGCGCTCTCGCTGAAGATCAGCAGGTACAGCGCTGCCGACAGCTCCATGAAGCCCGCGATCACCCCGCCGTGGATGGCCGGCAGCAGCGGGTTGCCGATGTTGTCCTGGCTGGCCGGCAGGCGGAATAGCAGGTCATCGCCCTCGCGCTCGCATTCGATGCCGATCAGGCCGGCATAGGGGATCAGTGCCAGCAAAGGCCGATAGTCTCCCACTGCGTGGGCGGCGTTGAGCTGTTGGCGAACCTCGTGCGGAATCATGCCCCGCCCTCCTTCAGGCTGTTGCCGAAACGGATGCCACCCTTGATCTCCTGGCCCAGGCGCATGAACGTGCCCACCACCTGGCAGATCGGCTGAGCGGGGTCGTCCTGGTAGGCCGTGCCACGGGTGAAGATCACATCGCGGGTGACCCGGTAGCACTGGGCATGGCCGTAGATGTCCTTGCCGGCCTCTGCCGGGTGCATGTAGTCGATGCGCAGGTCCAGTGTCGGGCACACCTCGAAGCGCGGCAGCACGCACAATGTGGCCATGCCGCAGGTGGTGTCCATCAGCGTGGTCAGCGCGCCGCCATGCACGGCGCCGGTCTGCGGGTTGCCGACGATGGCCGGAGACCAGGGCAGCACCAAGGTCATACCATCGGCATTGGTTTGCGCCACACGCATTTGCAACAACTGACAATGTTTCAACGCCGAGAGAAAACGCTCGGCCATGGCCATCAAGGTTGAATCGCTCATTGGCTGTTTCCCTGCGCATTGCCGCAGCGGCATAAAATCGTTAAAAAGTCTATATAGAACGAGGCGTTATATATGTGTAATCTTCGCGGAACTTATTCCGCGTAGTTGCACTCGAAGGAACAAGTCACTTATTCCACCAAGGAGAAACACCCCCATGCGTAAACCTTTTGCTTTTGCTCTGATGCTGGCCGCTGCCATGGGCCTGGCCGCTTGCGATAAAGCGAGCGAAGACAAAGCCCAGGACGCACAGCAACACGCCGAGCAAGCCCAGGAAAAAGCGGGCGAAGCTCAGGATAAAATGAACGAGGCCGCCAAGGAAAACGCCGAAGCCGCCAAAGATCAGGCCGAAGCCGAGCAGAAGGCCGCCGAAGAAGCCGCTCCGGCTACTCCGGCTCCGGAAGCCGCGCCAGCTGCCCCAGCTGCTCCAGCCGAACCTGCCAAGCAGTAATCGGCTAAAACAAGAAAACCCGACATTGTCGGGTTTTTTTGTGCCTGAAACTTATGGATTAAACGTTTCAGGTACCAGGAGCGGTGTTTTCCTTGGCGGGTTCGATCGAAACACTTTCGGTAGGTGTGAACACCATCACATCCAACACATCCGAATGGAACTCGCGGCGGTACAGAATCAGCACTACCCCGACACTCATGACCATGAACAACCATGGGCTGATGAACCAGCTCAACATGGCCATGCCGAAGTAATAGGAACGCAGGCCCAGGTTGAACTGGTTGGCGGCAAGCGACAGCACCCGCGCCGCCCGCGAGGCGAATGCCTTGCGTTCAAGTTCATTGACCAGCCGTTCACCGATCATCGGCGCCGAACCCACCAGCACTGCAGCAAAGTTGTATTGGCGCATGCACCAGCTGAAGGTGAAAAAGGCGTAGACGAAGACCATGGCCAGGCACAGCAGCTTGATCTCCGACATGCCCTGGGACGTCTGCTGCACCAGCGGCAGGTCGGCCAGCAGCGACAGCGCCCGGTCGGAGGCCCCAAGCACGGTGAGGATACCGGCAAGGATGATCAGGGTGCTCGAGGCGAAGAACGAGGCGTTGCGCTCGAGGTTGCCGATCACGCTGGCATCGGCAATGCGGTTGTCGCGCAGCAGCATGCGGCGCATCCAGTCTTCGCGGTACAGGTGCAGCACGCTGGCCAGGCACGCGGTGTCGCGGCCCTTCCAGATGGCATAACGGGTGTAACCGCCCCAGCACAGGGCGAACCAGGCGATGGCCAACAGGTTGTTGAAGTTGCTTTGGATGAAGTTCATGCAGGGTTCCCGGGAGGGCCAGATACCTGAAGGATAGGGACCGGATTTCGACGCTGGCAAGCGGCAAAAGGCACACATCCATCCTGATATTTGCACTGCTCATCCCGGCCTCTTCGCGGGCACGCCCGCTCCCACAGGTACAGCGCCAACTTTGAGGTTTGCGTGCCCGCGAAGAGGCCGGTACAGGCAAAGAAAAAGCCCCGCATCCTCTCGGATACGGGGCTCTTGAGTTTCCACCCTTGGCGAGCACCCTTCGGCTTGTGGCCGGTGCCGCCCTCAGGCTTCGACTATCAGGCCAGCGCTTCGCGCGGCTTGCCGAGCATGCGGTCGCAGGCCACGGCGCCAACCAGGGTCACCACCGAAGGCACCAGCCAGGCCAGGCCCTGGTCGCTCAGCGGCAGGTGGGCCATGAAGTCCGGCAGCACGTGGGCAATGCCGCTGCCCTTGATCGCATCGACCATGCCGAACAGCAGCGACACCAGCATCACTGGCGCCAGGATGCGGGTTGGCGAGTTCCACAGGTCCTTCACGAAGCTGAGCCCGACCACCACGATGCACGGCGGGTAGATCGCGGTGAGCACCGGGATCGAGAACATGATCAGCTTGGTCAGCCCGAGGTTGGAGATCAGCAGCGAGAAGCCCGCCAGGATCACCACCAGTGCGCGGTACGACAGCGGCAGCATCTGGCTGAAGTACTCAGCGCAGGCACAGGTCAGGCCAACCGCGGTCACCAGGCAAGCCAGCGCGATCAGCACGGCGAGGAAGCCGCTGCCCAGCGAACCGAAGGTGTGCTGCACGTAGGCATGCAGTACCGCCGCGCCGTTGGTGGCGTCAGCCGCGATATCGTGGCTGGTTGCACCCAGGCGGAACAGGCTGATGTACACCAGGGCCAGGCCGACACCGGCGATCAGGCCGGCGATGATGGCATAGCGGGTGATCAGCTTCGGCGACTCGACACCGCGCGAGCGGATGGCGTTGACGATGACGATACCGAACACCAGGGCACCCAGGGTGTCCATGGTCAGGTAACCATCGGAGAAACCCTTGGAGAACGCTGCGGCGGCATAGGCCGGCTGCGCGTCACCAATGGTGCCGGCAGGCAGCGCGAAGGCGGCGATGCCCAGCACCGCCAGGGCGATGATCTTCAACGGCGCCAGGAAGCGGCCCACGGTGTCGAGCAGCTTGCCTGGGTACATGGACACGGCCAGTACCACGAGGAAGTACACCAGGCTGTAGATGAACAGCGCCAGCGGGCTTTCACCGGTCAGCGGCGCAACGCCCACTTCGAACGATACGGTCGCGGTGCGCGGGGTGGCGAACAACGGGCCGACCGACAGGTAGCACACGGCCGCCAGCAGGCCGCCGAAGAACTTGCCGATCGGGCTGCTCAGGGCATCCATGCCGCCGCCGACCTTGGCCAGGGCGACCACGGTGATGACCGGCAGGCCCACGGCGGTAACCAGGAAGCCCAGGGCCGCCATCCATACGTGTGGGCCAGACTGCAGACCGACGATAGGCGGGAAGATGATGTTGCCAGCGCCCACGAAAAGCGCAAACGTCATAAAGCCAAGCGCCAGGATATCCTGGCCTTTGAGAACTTTCATTTAAGGTAGTACCACACTGCTGAAATCGGGATTCGAGAGGGGATTTCCCTTTGGATGAGGGGAAATGCTGCCCGGCTTGATAGGCCAGACCCGTTTAGCGTGTCGTTCCCTTTTGGGGTACGGGCACAGAGTGAACGCGTAATGTAACTGTTTTGTCAGTCAAACGCACTGGCACAGTGCTGCTTGTCCGATGTGCGTACATGTTTGTCGTCTGTGCGACCGAGGACAGCGAGAATTATCCTCGGATTGAAACATTCGTCTGCGTGAAAATTCCTATCAAACCCATAGAAAGTTCTTCGCAGTTTGCACTGGCCCTATCGCCGGCAAGCCAGCTCCCACAGGAGACCTTCACAATCAGGGCCTGTGGTGATCTCCTGTGGGAGCTGGCTTGCCGGCGATAGGGCCAGTGCAGGAATACCCAACCCCCAGAAACGACAAAGGCCACCCGAAGGTGGCCTCTGTGCGCGTGGGGGGTGTAGCAGTATTACTTCTTGACTTCCCAGCCAGTCAGCTCGGCCAGGGCCTTGCCGATGTCAGCCAGGGAACGCACGGTCTTCACACCAGCGTCCTGCAGGGCGGCGAACTTCTCGTCCGCAGTGCCCTTGCCGCCAGAGATGATGGCGCCAGCGTGGCCCATGCGCTTGCCCGCAGGTGCGGTAACACCAGCGATGTAGGAAACGACAGGCTTGGTGACGTTGGCCTTGATGTAGGCCGCAGCTTCTTCTTCAGCCGAACCGCCGATCTCGCCGATCATGACGATCGCTTCGGTCTTCGGGTCTTCCTGGAACAGCTTCAGGATGTCGATGAAGTTGGAGCCCGGGATCGGGTCACCGCCGATGCCGACGCAGGTCGACTGGCCGAAGCCGGCGTCGGTGGTCTGCTTCACAGCTTCGTAGGTCAGGGTGCCGGAACGCGAAACGATACCGACCTTGCCTGGCAGGTGGATGTGGCCTGGCATGATGCCGATCTTGCACTCGCCCGGGGTGATGACACCTGGGCAGTTAGGGCCGATCAGGGTCACGCCCAGCTCGTCGCACTTGACCTTGGCATCCAGCATGTCCAGGGTAGGAATGCCTTCGGTGATGCACACGATCAGCTTGATGCCGCCGAAGGCAGCTTCCAGGATCGAGTCCTTGCAGAAAGGAGCCGGAACGTAGATGACCGAAGCGTCAGCGCCGGTAGCTTCCACAGCTTCTTTCACAGTGTTGAACACTGGCAGGCCCAGGTGGGTGGTGCCACCCTTGCCTGGGGTTACGCCGCCTACCATCTTGGTGCCGTAGGCGATGGCCTGTTCGGAGTGGAAAGTACCCTGCGAGCCGGTGAAGCCCTGGCAGATGACTTTGGTGTCTTTATTGATCAGGACGCTCATTACTTGCCCTCCGCAGCTTTGACAACTTGTTGAGCAGCGTCGGTCAGGCTGGTTGCCGCAATGATGTTCAAACCGCTTTCTGCCAGTACTTTAGCGCCCAGTTCGGCGTTGTTGCCTTCAAGGCGAACGACGACCGGAACTTTCACGCCGACTTCTTTCACTGCACCGATGATGCCTTCGGCAATCATGTCGCAGCGAACGATGCCGCCGAAGATGTTGACCAGAACGGCCGCGACATTGCTGTCGGACAGAATGATCTTGAACGCTTCGGTAACGCGCTCTTTGGTAGCACCACCGCCAACGTCGAGGAAGTTGGCCGGCTTGCCGCCGTGCAGGTTGACGATGTCCATGGTACCCATGGCCAGGCCGGCACCGTTGACCATGCAGCCGATGTTGCCTTCGAGGGCAACGTAGTTCAGTTCGAACTTGGCAGCGTGGGCTTCACGGGCGTCGTCCTGCGACGGGTCGTGGAAGGTTTTCAGCTTCGGCTGACGGTACATGGCGTTGGCGTCGATGTTGATCTTGGCATCGAGGCAGTGCAGGTCGCCGTCGGCCTTGATCACCAGCGGGTTCACTTCCAGCAGGGCCAGGTCGTGATCCTTGAACAGCTTGGCCAGACCAACGAAGATCTTGGCGAACTGTTGAACTTGCTTGCCTTCCAGGCCCAGCTGGAATGCCAGCTCGCGACCCTGGAACGGCTGAGCGCCGACCAGCGGGTCGATGGTGGCCTTGAGGATCTTCTCAGGCGTTTCGTGAGCGACTTTCTCGATGTCCACGCCACCTTCGGTGGAAGCCATGAACACGATACGGCGGCTCGAACGATCGACTACAGCGCCCAGATACAGCTCTTTGGCGATGTCAGTGCAGGATTCGACCAGAATCTTGGAGACGGGTTGACCGTTGGCATCGGTCTGGTAGGTAACCAGATTCTTGCCCAACCACTGTGCAGCGAACGCCTTGGCGTCTTCTTTGCTGCGAACCAGCTTGACGCCGCCCGCTTTACCGCGACCACCCGCGTGAACCTGGGCTTTTACCACCCACTCGTTCCCGCCGATCTTGTCGCAGGCTTCTGCAGCTTGCTCAGGGGTATCGACAGCGAAACCCTTGGAAACTGGCAGGCCGTATTCAGCGAACAGCTGCTTACCCTGATACTCGTGAAGATTCATGCTTTTTACCGTCTTCGTTAGGTACTGCGCTTCGGCGCTGCGCCATCACTGGCGCCGCACCACCTGTGACCGTTGACCCCGGGTTTTCCCGTGTGATCCGGTCCGGCGGACTTTCCGCGGTGAGTCATGCACGCAAGACTCACGACGGGCAGCCCGCCGTGGTTTCTTATAATTAACGCTTCTTACGGTTGGCCACGTGAATGGCGCCGCCATTCACTGCCAGCGCTGCTTCATGCAACGCTTCGGACAGGGTCGGATGGCTGAAGACCATCATGCCCAGATCCTCGGCACTGGTGCCGAATTCCATTGCGATTGCGCCCTGCTGCACCAGTTCGGCAGCCGATGGGCCAATCACGTGTACACCCAGGACGCGGTCGGTCTTGGCATCGGCGATGACCTTGACGAAACCACCGGTGTCGTTGGCAGCCATCGCACGGCCGCTGGCCGCGAACGGGAAGGTGCCCACGTTAACCTCAACGCCCTCGGCCTTCAAGGCCTGTTCGGTCTTGCCGACCCACGCGATTTCCGGGTGGGTGTAGATGACCGACGGGATCAGGTCGTAGTTCATCTGGGCCTTGTGGCCCTTGATGCGCTCGACCACCATGATGCCCTCTTCCGAGGCCTTGTGGGCCAGCATCATGCCGCGCACCACGTCACCGATGGCGTACACGCCCGGCACGCTGGTAGCGCAGTAGTCGTCGACGAAGATGTAGCCACGCTCGTCGATGGTCACGCCGCTGTCGGCAGCCAGCAGGTCGGTGGTCACCGGGCGACGGCCGACCGCGACGATCAGCTTGTCGAAGGTGATCTTCTGCTCGCCGTTGGCGTCGGTGTAGGTCACTTCGACTTCGTTGCCGTTGACTTTCGAGCCGGTGACGCGCGCGCCCAGCTTGATGTCCAGGCCTTGCTTGGTCAGGGTCTTCTGGGCTTCTTTCGACACGGCGGTGTCGGCAGCCATCAGGAAGGTGTCCAGGGCTTCCAGGACGGTGACTTCAGCACCCAGGCGAGCCCATACCGAGCCCAGCTCCAGGCCGATCACGCCAGCACCGATAACGCCCAGGCGCTTCGGCACCGCCTGGAATTCCAGGGCGCCGGTGGAGTCGACGATGACGTTCTGGTCGACCGGAGCCGGCGGAATGTCGATCGGGCGCGAGCCGGAAGCCAGGATCACGTTCTCGGCTTCGATGACTTCGGTGGTGCCGTCAGCCTTGGTGACTTCGACTTTCTTGCCGGCCAGCAGCTTGCCGTGGCCCTGGATCGAAGTAACGCCGTTGGCCTTGAACAGGGTGGCAACGCCACCGGTCAGGTTCTTGACGATGCCAGCCTTGCGGCCAACCATCGCGGCGACGTCCATCTTCACTTCACCAGTGGAGATACCGTGGACGTTGAAGCTCTCTTTGGCTTCCTTGTACTTCCAGGAGCTGTCCAGCAGCGCCTTGGAAGGAATGCAACCTACGTTCAGGCAGGTGCCGCCCAGGGCCAGCTTGCCCTCGGCGTCGGTGTACTTCTCGATACAGGCAGTCTTCAGACCAAGTTGTGCGGCCTTGATGGCAGCCACATAGCCGCCAGGACCTGCACCAATCACCACTACGTCGAATTTCTGGGTCATAAAAGATTCCTTATCAGCTACAAGCTACAAGCCGCGGACCGCGCGGCATGGCTTCCTGCGAAGCCAGGGCCGGCACGGTACGCAGCCAGAGGGTTAGATGTCCAGCAGCAGGCGAGACGGATCTTCCAGCAGGTTCTTGATGGTGACCAGGAAGGTTACCGCTTCCTTGCCGTCGATCAGGCGGTGATCGTACGACAGCGCCAGGTACATCATCGGGCGAATCACCACCTGGCCATTGATGGCCATCGGGCGCTGGATGATGTTGTGCATGCCGAGAATGGCGGCCTGCGGCGGGTTGACGATCGGGGTCGACATCATCGAACCGAAGGTACCACCGTTGGTGATGGTGAAGGTGCCGCCGGTCATCTCTTCGATGGCCAGCTTGCCGTCACGGGCCTTCTTGCCGAAGGTGGCGATGCCGTTCTCGATTTCCGCCAGGCTCATCGACTCGGCGTTACGCAGTACCGGTACCACCAGGCCACGGTCGCTGGACACGGCAACGCCGACGTCGGCGTAGCCGTGGTAGACGATGTCGTTGCCGTCGATCGAGGCGTTGACAGCCGGGAAGCGCTTCAGGGCTTCGGTGGCGGCCTTGACGAAGAACGACATGAAGCCCAGGCGTACGCCGTTGTGGGTCTTCTCGAACAGGTCCTTGTACTTCGAACGCAGGGCCATGACTTCGGTCATGTCGACTTCGTTGAAGGTGGTCAGCATGGCCATGCTCGACTGGGCTTCGACCAGACGCTCGGCGATCTTGGCGCGCAGGCGGGTCATCGGCACACGCTTCTCGGTGCGGTCGCCAGCGGCAACGACAACCGGGGCAGCAGCGGCAGCGGCGGCAGGCTTGGCAGCTGCAGCAGGCGCCGACTTCTTGTTGGCGACGGCAGCGACGACGTCTTCCTTGGTGATGCGACCACCTTTGCCGGTGCCGGCAACGGTAGCCAGGTCGATGCCGTTCTCTTCAGCCAGCTTGCGCGCGGCCGGGGCGGCAACCGGGTCTTCTTCGCCA
This sequence comes from Pseudomonas sp. X4, assembly GCF_040784925.1. Classification (NCBI taxonomy): domain Bacteria; kingdom Pseudomonadati; phylum Pseudomonadota; class Gammaproteobacteria; order Pseudomonadales; family Pseudomonadaceae; genus Pseudomonas; species Pseudomonas sp. X4. The sequence goes on from NZ_CP160798.1 coordinate 428,276, forward strand.
GCGTCGGCAGCAGCGGCAGCCGGGGCAGCAGCGGCCGGGGCGGCAGCTGGTGCAGCAGCGGCAGCACCGCCCTCAACGATCGAACCCAGTACTTCGTCGGACAGGACGGTGTCGCCCTCGCCCTTGACGATGGCGCCCAGCACGCCGTCAGCGGTGGCCAGTACTTCCAGGACGACCTTGTCAGTCTCGATGTCGACGATCAGCTCGTCACGCTTGACGGCATCGCCCGGCTGCTTGTGCCAGGTGGCAACGGTGCCATCGGCAACCGATTCCGGGAAGGTTGGGGCTTTGATCTCGATAGCCATTATCTGTGTTTCCTTAAATTCGGTTTCAGGTGCGCGAAGGCATTAAACAGTGAAGGCGTCTTGCAGCAGTTTTTCCTGCTGTTCGGCGTGCTTCGATGCGTAACCACAGGCTGGCGCGGCGGAAGCGTCGCGGCCGGCGTATTCCAGGACCAGTGCCTTGTTGTGGCGGCCCAGGATACGGCGCATGTGGTGCTGGCTGCTGTACCAGGCGCCCTGGTTCATCGGCTCTTCCTGACACCAGACCGCATGCTTGAGGTTGGTGTAAGGCGCCAGGATTTCGACCAGGTCGTCCTCAGGGAACGGATACAGCTGCTCGATACGCACGATGGCGATGTCTTCGCGGCCTTCGGCACGGCGTTTTTCCAGCAGGTCGTAGTAAACCTTGCCGCCGCACAGGACCAGGCGTTCGACCTTGGCCGGATCGAGGCTGTCGATTTCCGGGATCACGGTCTGGAACGAGCCTTCTGCCAGGTCTTCCAGGGTCGAGATGGCCAGCTTGTGGCGCAGCAGCGACTTCGGCGTCAGCACGATCAGCGGCTTGCGCAGCGGACGAATGACCTGGCGACGCAGCAGGTGGTAGATCTGGGCCGGGGTGGTCGGTACGCAGACCTGGATGTTGTGCTCGGCGCACAGCTGCAGGTAACGCTCCAGGCGCGCGGAGGAGTGCTCCGGGCCCTGCCCTTCATAACCGTGTGGCAGCAGCATGGTCAGACCGCACAGACGGCCCCACTTGTGCTCGCCGCTGGTGATGAACTGGTCGATCACCACTTGCGCACCGTTGGCGAAGTCACCGAACTGGGCTTCCCAGATCACCAGCGCGTTCGGCGTGGTGGTCGAGTAGCCGTATTCGAAGGCCAGTACCGCTTCTTCCGACAGGAAGGAGTCGTACAGTTCGAACTGAGGCTGGCCCGGGAACAGGTTCTTCAGCGGTACGTAGGTGCTGGCGTCCTTCTGGTTGTGCAGCACCGCGTGACGGTGCGAGAAGGTGCCACGGCCGATGTCCTGGCCGGTCATGCGGATCGGGTGACCTTCGAACTGCAGGGTGGCGTAGGCCATGGTCTCTGCATAACCCCAGTTGATCGGCAAGCCACCGGCCTGCATCTTCTGACGGTCTTCGTAGATCTTGGCGACCTGGCGCTGGACGACGAAACCTTCCGGGATCTCCAGCAGCTTGGCCGACAGTTCCTGCAGGGTCTTGAGGTCGAAGCGGGTGTCGTGACGCGCGGTCCAGGCATGGCCCAGGTACGGACGCCAGTCGACGAACAGCTCGCGGTTCGGCTCCTTGACCAGGCTCTTCACCACGTGCAGGCCGTTGTCCAGCGCGTTGCGGTACTCGTCGATCTTGGCCTGGGCGCGCTCGGAATCGATGCGGCCGGCCTGGATCAGTGCCTCAGCGTACAGTTCACGCGTGGTGCGCTGCTTGCTGATCTGCTGGTACATCAAAGGCTGGGTGCCGTTCGGCTCGTCGGCCTCGTTGTGGCCGCGGCGGCGGTAGCAGACCAGGTCGATGACCACGTCACGCTTGAACTGCATGCGGTAGTCGATGGCCAGCTGGGTCACGAACAGCACGGCTTCCGGGTCGTCCCCGTTCACGTGCAGGATCGGCGCCTGGATCATCTTGGCAACGTCGGTGGCGTACTCGGTGGAGCGCGCGTCCAGCGGGTTGCTGATGGTGAAACCAACCTGGTTGTTGATCACGATGTGCACGGTACCGCCGGTCTTGAAACCGCGGGTCTGCGACATCTGGAAGGTTTCCATGACCACGCCCTGGCCGGCGAATGCTGCGTCGCCGTGGATCGAGATCGGCAGTACCTTGTCGCCAACGGTGTCGTTGCGGCGGTCCTGACGGGCGCGCACCGAACCCTCGACCACTGGCGAGACGATTTCCAGGTGGGACGGGTTGAACGCCATGGCCAGGTGCACTTCGCCACCCGGGGTCATCACGTTCGAGGAGAAGCCCTGGTGATACTTCACGTCACCGGAGCCCAGCTCGTTCATCTTCTTGCCTTCGAACTCGTCGAACAGCTCGCGCGGGTTCTTGCCGAAGGTGTTGACCAGAACGTTCAGGCGGCCACGGTGGGCCATGCCGATCACGACTTCCTTGGTGCCGTAGGAACCGGAACGCTGGATCATCTCGTCCAGCATCGGGATCAGGCTTTCGCCGCCCTCGAGGCCGAAACGCTTGGTGCCCGGGTACTTGGTGCCCAGGTATTTCTCAAGGCCTTCACCGGCGGTCACGCGCTCGAGCAGGTGGGCCTGCACGTCAGCGGAAAACTCCGGACGGCCGCGCACGCTTTCCAGGCGCTGCTGGAACCAGCTGCGCTGCTCGGAATCGACGATGTGGGTGAACTCGGCGCCAATGGTGCGACAATATGTCTTCTGGAGCGCCTCGAAGATCTCGCGTAGGCTCGCCTCCTCTTTGCCGATGAACAGGTCGCCGGCACGGAAGGTCGTATCAAGATCGGCATTGGTCAAGCCGTAGTGATTGATCGACAGGTCTACGGGCGCAGGACGCTGCCACAACCCCAACGGGTCGAGCTTGGCAGCCTGATGGCCGCGCATACGATAGGCCTGGATCAGTCGCAGAACTTCAACCTGCTTCTTCTCGTGTTCACTGCTCACGCTCCCGGCGGATACCGGTTGGGCGCGGCGCTGGTTCTTTGCCAGCAGTACGAAATGGTCGCGGATTGTCGAGTGCGATACATCGGTAGCGGTGCTGCCGTCGGCGGGCAACTTCTGGAAGTAGGTGCGCCACTCTTCTGGCACAGCGTTAGGGTCGTGCAGGTAGAGCTCATAAAGCTCTTCCACATATGCAGCGTTACCACCTGAAAGGTGGGCGCTTTCCCACATGCGCTGCATCACGCTTTCTTGCATGCTTGGTCACCCTCGGTTAGGGGACTGATCGGCGAGAGCCACAGCAAACCTGGAAAAGTCCGAATACAGCGACTGAACCACGCCACTTGGATCCTGCTGATTTTCCGGGTACCAGCCCGGAAAGCCCCTGCTGGTCTCATATCTTCATAGGTAATGAACGCGGGCTTTGTGAGCCCTTGTTCGGGTTTTACCTCAGTGCGGGCTCACCACCCGCACCTCGGCTTACTGCAGGTACAACACTTTGTATCAGGTGCCGCTTTGCAGCAGCATGTTACGTACGTGGCCGATTGCCTTGGTCGGGTTCAGACCTTTCGGGCAAACGTTGACGCAGTTCATGATCCCGCGGCAGCGGAATACGCTGAACGGGTCATCCAGGGACGCCAGGCGCTCCTGGGTCTTGGTGTCACGGCTGTCGGCCAGGAAGCGATAGGCTTGCAGCAGTGCGGCCGGGCCCAGGAACTTGTCCGGGTTCCACCAGAACGACGGGCAGGAAGTCGAGCAGCAAGCGCACAGGATGCACTCGTACAGGCCGTCCAGCTTGTCGCGGTCTTCCGGCGACTGCAGGCGCTCGATGGCCGGCGCAGGAGTGTCGTTCTGCAGGAACGGCTTCACCTTCTCGTACTGCTTGTAGAAGATGCTCATGTCGACGACCAGGTCGCGAATGACCGGCAGGCCCGGCAGCGGGCGCAGAACCAGCTTGTTGCCCTTCACCACCGCCGACAGCGGGGTGATGCAGGCCAGGCCGTTCTTGCCGTTCATGTTCATGCCGTCGGAACCGCAAACGCCTTCACGGCAGGAGCGACGGTACGAGAAACCTTCGTCCTTTTCCTTGATCAGCGCCAATACATCGAGAACCATCAGGTCCTTGCCGCCGGTATCGACGTCGAACGACTCCATTTTGGGCGCCGAGTCGGTGTCCGGGTTGTAACGATAAACTTCGACTTTCAACATAGCAGCCACCCTTAGTAAGTCCGGACTTTTGGTTCGAAGGCTGGAACAGTCTTCGGCGCAAAGTTGACGCCGCGCTTGGCAACGCGTTTCTCACCCGGGTAGTACAGGGTGTGGCACAGCCAGTTTTCGTCGTCACGGTCTTCGAAGTCTTCACGGGCGTGGGCGCCGCGGGACTCTTTACGGGCTTCGGCCGCGATGGCGGTAGCTTCGGCGACTTCCAGCAGGTTCTGCAGCTCCAGCGCTTCGATACGCGCGGTGTTGAAGGCCTGGGACTTGTCGTTGATCTTGACGTTGGCGATACGGTCACGCAGACCGGCCAGCTGCTCGATACCCTTCTGCATATATTCGCCAGTACGGAATACACCGAAGTAGTTCTGCATGCAGCTCTGCAGCTCGCGCTTGAGGCTGGCAACGTCTTCGCCAGCGGTACGCTCGTTGAGCTTGTTCAGGCGGTTCAGGGCAACATCGATATCGGTGTCGCTGGCGTCGCGGTATTCCACGCCGTCGGACAGCGATTTTTCCAGGTGCAGGCCAGCGGCACGACCGAATACCACCAGGTCGAGCAGCGAGTTGCCGCCCAGGCGGTTGGCACCGTGGACCGATACGCACGCCACTTCACCCACTGCGAACAGACCCGGGATGATTTGGTCCTTGCCTTCGGCGTCCATGGTGATGGCCTGGCCATGAATATTGGTGGCAACGCCGCCCATCATGTAGTGGCAGGTCGGTACGACCGGGACCGGCGCGACGACTGGGTCGACGTGAGCGAAGGTCTTGGACAGCTCGCAGATACCTGGCAGGCGGCTGTGCAGCACTTCCTCGCCCAGGTGGTCCAGCTTCAGCAGCACGTGGTCCTTGTTCGGGCCCACGCCGTTGCCGGCGATGATTTCCTTGACCATGGAACGGGCAACCACGTCGCGGCCGGCCAGGTCTTTCGCGTTCGGCGCGTAACGCTCCATGAAGCGCTCGCCGTGGGCGTTGATCAGGTAGCCACCTTCACCGCGGCAGCCTTCGGTAACCAGTACACCGGCGCCGGCGATGCCGGTCGGGTGGAACTGCCACATCTCGATGTCCTGCACCGGCACGCCTGCACGCAGCGCCATGCCGATACCGTCACCGGTGTTGATCAGGGCGTTGGTGGTGGAGGCGTAGATACGACCGGCACCGCCAGTGGCCAGAACGGTGGCCTTGGACTTGATGTACATGGTTTCGCCGGTTTCGATGCAGATTGCGATCACGCCGACGAACGCGCCGTCCTGGTTCTTCACCAGGTCAACAGCGTAGTACTCGTTGAGGAAGGTAGTGCCTGCCTTCAGGTTGCCCTGGTACAGGGTGTGCAGCAGCGCGTGACCGGTACGGTCGGAAGCAGCACAGGTACGGGCGGCCTGACCACCTTTACCGAAGTCCTTGGACTGGCCACCGAACGGACGCTGGTAGATGCGGCCGGTTTCGGTACGCGAGAACGGCAGGCCCATGTGGTCCAGCTCGAAGACCGCAGCCGGGCCTTCCTGACACATGTATTCGATAGCGTCCTGGTCACCGATGTAGTCGGAGCCTTTGACGGTATCGTACATGTGCCAGCGCCAGTCGTCGTTCGGGTCGGCCGAAGCGATGGCGCAGGTGATGCCGCCCTGGGCGGATACAGTGTGCGAACGGGTCGGGAAGACCTTGGTGACCACGGCAGTCTTGTGGCCGCCTTGAGCCAGCTGCAGCGCTGCGCGCATGCCGGCGCCGCCGCCACCGATGATGATGGCGTCGAAGGAAATGGTTGGAATGCTAGCCATGGATCAGATACCCCAGAGAATCTGCACACCCCAGACGAAGTAAGCGAACATCGCAACGCCGCATACCGCCTGGAACAGGAAACGAATCGCAGTTGCCGACTTGCCGAACGACATTGGCGTCAGGTAGTCGGTCGCAATGGTCCACATGCCGACCCAGGCGTGAGCGCCCAGGGCAACGAGGGCCAGCAGACTGAAGATCCGCATCGCGTTGTTGGAGAACAGACCATGCCACTGGGTGTAGTCGATGCCTGGGTGGGCGACCACGTAGCCGATCAGGAAGAGGAAGTAAGCCGCGAGAACGACCGCAGAAACGCGCTGCGCCATCCAGTCATAGAGGCCCGAACGCGACAGGTTCGTGACATTGGTTACCATACCCAAACTCCCACCAGAACGATCAGCACCACGGAGATGACGATCACGATTTTCGAGCCCAGCTTGCCGCCTTCCAGCGTCTCACCGATGCCCATGTCCATGATCAGGTGACGTACACCTGCCACGAGGTGATAAAGCAGGGCGGATAGCAGGCCCCAGGTCACGAATTTGGCCAGCGGGCTGGTCAGACACGCCTTCACCTCACCAAAGCCTTCCTCGGAACCCAGCGACTTGCCCAGTGCATAAAGCATGATGGCAAGGCCAAGGAACAGGATGACGCCGGAGATACGATGCAGGATGGACGTGTACGCAGTGACGGGGAGCTTGATGGTCCTTAGGTCTAGGTTTACAGGTCGTTGGCTTTTCACGGCTTTTTTCACACTGAAGAGCCCCTAGCGAATCAGGGCAAAGTTGTTGGTAAGTGTACTGGTCAGGTACCCACCACCCAGGGAACGGCGACCCCCAGCAGTTCGGGCTTGCAAGCCCCTGGCGGTCGGGTTGCGAGTATAGACAGTTAGGCTGCTTATGACAACGTGACGGGGTAGCCCAAATAGCGCATTGCCTTTAACGCACAAAAGGCGTAAATGGGCGAGAATTTCGCGAAAAATCAGGCCTCAATGCCTGTTTCAACAAGCCTTTAGGCAAATTGACATCTGAATTTATCCCTCTATAGTGGTGCGGGCCCTGCGTGGGGGGTCTGTCTGATGATTTCAAGCATTAATAGGAGGCCACATGGCTGACAAAAAAGCGCAGTTGGTCATCGAGGGCGCTGCCCCCGTCGAGCTGCCCATTTTAACCGGCACCGTTGGTCCTGATGTAATCGACGTCCGCGGGTTGGGGGCCACTGGTCACTTCACCTTCGACCCTGGTTTCATGGCGACTGCCTCGTGCGAGTCGAAGATCACCTACATTGACGGCGACAAAGGTATCCTGCTGCACCGCGGCTACCCGATCGAGCAGCTCGCCGAAAAGTCCGACTACCTCGAAACCTGCTACCTGCTGCTCAACGGTGAACTGCCGAATGCCGAGCAGAAGGCCCAGTTCGTCAGCACCGTGAAGAACCACACCATGGTTCACGAGCAGCTGAAGTCCTTCTTCAACGGCTTCCGCCGCGACGCCCACCCGATGGCGGTGATGTGCGGCGTGGTCGGCGCCCTGTCGGCGTTCTATCACGACTCCCTGGACATCAATAACCCGCAACACCGCGAAATTTCCGCGGTGCGCCTGGTCGCCAAGATGCCGACCCTGGCCGCGATGGTTTACAAGTACTCCATGGGCCAGCCGATGATGTACCCGCGCAACGACCTGTCGTACGCGGAAAACTTCCTGCACATGATGTTCAACACCCCGTGCGAGATCAAACCGATCAGCCCGGTGCTGGCCAAGGCGATGGACCGGATCTTCATCCTCCACGCCGACCACGAGCAGAACGCCTCCACCTCTACCGTTCGTCTGGCCGGTTCGTCGGGTGCCAACCCGTTCGCCTGTATCGCCGCCGGTATCGCCGCACTCTGGGGCCCGGCCCACGGCGGTGCGAACGAAGCGGTACTGACCATGCTCGATGAAATCGGCGATGTCTCGAACATCGACAAGTTCATCGCCAAGGCCAAGGACAAGAACGACCCGTTCAAGCTCATGGGCTTCGGTCACCGCGTGTACAAGAACCGCGACCCGCGCGCCACCGTGATGAAGCAGACCTGCGACGAAGTCCTGCGCGAGCTGGGCATCAAGAACGACCCGCAGCTGGAACTGGCCATGCGCCTGGAAGAGATCGCCCTGACCGATCCGTACTTCATCGAGCGCTCGCTGTACCCGAACGTCGACTTCTACTCGGGGATCATCCTCAAGGCGATCGGCATTCCGACCAGCATGTTCACCGTGATCTTTGCCCTGGCACGTACCGTGGGCTGGATCTCGCACTGGAAAGAAATGCTCTCCAGCCCGTACAAGATCGGCCGCCCGCGCCAGCTGTACACCGGCGAGCAGAAGCGCGACATCGTTGCGCTGCAGGACCGCAAGTAAGCTTCCATAGCCGAACGCAAAAAGGCTGCCCTCGGGCAGCCTTTTTTATTCATCCTGTGCCGGCCTCTTCGCGGGTAAACCCGCTCCCACAGGGACCCCACAGGCCCGAAAGTTTGCGGGATACCTGTGGGAGCGGGTTTACCCGCGAAGAGGCCGGCACAAGTGACACAATGCCTCAGTTTTTCTCAGCCCGCTCCCGCAACCCTTTCAGGGTATTGAACGGTGCATCCACCACGAACTTGTTGGCCACCATCGCCGGCACGCTACCACCCGGCTCGGTGTGCACCTGATAGGTCACTTCCGTGCTGTCACCCTTGGGCACCAGCTTCCAGAAGCCTTCCACCTTCGCCACCCGCACAAAGCCCTTCTCTTCCGGGACGTAGGTCGGCTCTTCCTTCAGGTTGCGCACCAGGCTGCCATCAGCCCCCTTGACCGTGGTCACATGCAATACCGAGTCCCGCGGCGTGACCGGCCATGGCGTATTGAACTGGGTGTAGGTCCAGCTCTGATCACCTTCGTGCTTGAGCAGCTTCTGCGACTTGCATTCGTGAATCCACGCACAAGCCCCGACCACGTCCTCCTGCAACGCCTGCACCTTGGCCAGCGGCGCCTTGATCACGGTGACGCCTTGATAGGCCTTGTACTTGGAACCAGCCACTTCACTGAGGGAGACCTTGATCCCCTCCTCGTCCTTGGCCACCTGCCAGTTTTCGGCCCAGGCCGCGGGCGACAGCAGAACACCCATGCCACACAGCAGAGCAATACGCTTGAACGATCTCATCATGTTTATCCTTGTTGTCGAAGATCCAGCCTGTCACGCCGCCGTCATCTGCTCCCACCAGCCAAGAATCCTGATGGCCTCGTCACGGTCACTGCCGCATACCTCCACATCCGCCTTGAAACCGCCACACACTGCCGGCCGCTCGGGCTTGCCGAACAGGTCGCAGAGGTTGTCGACGGTCAGGTGCAGGCAGCGCTCGCCAGCCGGCTTGCCATTGGGCATGCGCGGCATCGCAGAGGTGATGGACGGGGCAATGCAGCAGGCACCACAGCCCTCACGGCAGTTCATGGCTATTCACCAAAATCAGGACTCCCTGGAACAAAACGGGACGAACGTCCCTGGATAGTAACCGCTCAAACAGGCGTTTGAAATTGCTGGCATGATGAAATCTGCCGTGACCCGGCAGTCAGTTCGCCAGCTACTGGCGGTACTCGAAATCGATGGCCGCCCCTTCCACGTCGCGACGGCTGTCATTGCGCAGTTGCAGCTGCATTTCGTTGCTGATCAACCGGCCATTGAGCTGGAACGGGCTGTCGCTGGCCTCCGGCTTTTCAGTGAACATGGGTGGCAGCAAAGGCTTGCGTCGCTGTATCGGCGAAGGGCTGCCCACATTCGGCTCAAGGTCATCGACCATATCGGCCGGCAGGCTGAGGTCCAGCTTCGCCTTGGGTAGCGGCTTGGCAACCTCCTTGCTCACCTGCTTGCGCGCCGGCCTGGCCTTGCTGTTACCGGCTTTTTTTGCAGGCTGCTTGTGCGCTGGCCTGGCTGCGGCTTTCTGCACCGGCTTGGCTTTCTGCACGGGCGCCGCCTGCGCCTGGCCTGCCGGCTGCGCAGCCTGGGCAACACCAGCCAGGCTGCCGAGCGGTACAAGGCACAAGATCAGGGCAAAACGGCGCAAAGCATTCATGGCAAATAGACAGACTGGCAGGAAAAGTGCGTATGCTCCCTGTTCCACGGGCGCGTGGCAAGCCTACAAAAGTGCCGCTGCTGGCTCCCGGCACAATTGCTGGGCCAGCAAACCGAGCGTGATCACCGCGCGCTCGGCTTCCTTGTTCCAGGGTATACCGCAATTAAGCCGGATACAGTGGTTGAACTGCTCGGTGTTGCTGAAGATCAGCCCCGGCGCAATACTGATGCCCTGCTCCAGCGCGCGCACATGCAGCTCCTGGGTATTGACCCGCCCCGGCAGGCTCACCCACAGGATGAAACCGCCCGTCGGCCGGGTCATCTGGGTACCCTCGGGGAAGTGCTGCTGCACCGCCAGCTGGTAGGCACTGAGGTTCTTGCGGTACTCCTGGCGGATGTAACGCAGGTGCCGGTCGTAGCCGCCATTTTCCAGGTAGGCCGCCACACCCATCTGCGTCACGCTGCAGGCCGAGTGGGTGGTGAAGGTTTGCAGGCGCTGGATTTCGTCCTGATAGCGCCCGGCGATCATCCAGCCAACGCGAACGCCGGGGGACAGGGTCTTGGAAAAACTCGAGCAATAGATCACCCGGTCCAGCCGGTCGAATGCCTTTAGCGCCTTGGTCTTGCCCTGCTCGAACATCAGCTCGCCATAGATGTCATCCTCGACGATCTGGATATCGAAGTCCGACGCCAGGCGCAGCAACTGCTTCTGCCGCTCTTCCGGGACAGTGCCACCCAGCGGGTTGCTGAGGCGCGCAGTCAGAACCAGGGCCTTGATCGACCACTGGTTGGCCGCCAGCTGCAGCGCTTCGAGGCTGATACCGGTGGACGGGTCGCTGGGGATCTCGATCACCTTCAGGCCCAGCAGGTCGGCCAGTTGCAGCAGCCCGTAATAGGTGGGCGATTCGGCGGCGATCAGGTCGCCGGGACGGGTCAGCACGCGCAGAGACATCTGCAGCGCATCGACACAGCCATGGGTCACGATCACTTCACGCGGGTCGACCAGCACACCGGCATCACGCATGCGAATGGCGATCTGCCGGCGTAGTGGCTCGAAACCGGGGCTGAACATGTAGCTGAAGGCACGCGGGCTGTGGAAGCGCGTGACCTTGGCAATCTGCTGGTGCAAGGCACGGACCGGCAGGTAGTCGACGTGCGGCACCGCGGCGCCGAACGGGAACACGCCATCACGACGAGCCTCGGTCAGTACCTGCTGGATGATACTGGCGCGGGTGACCAGGCCGGGGCGCTCGACCCGGGCGATGTCCGGGGTCTGCGCGGTCAGGGCCGGGGTCTGGTGTACATAGTAGCCGGACTGCGGCCGCGCACGGATCAGCCCCTGGTCCTCGAGATTGGCATAGGCCTGCAGCACCGTGGCATGGCTGACATTGAGCTGGGCGCTCATCTTGCGCACGGAGGGTACCCGCTCGCCTGGCTGGTAGACACCACGACGGATGTCATCGGCCAGTTGCTGGGCGATACGCTGGTACAACAGCAGGTTGGTCATGGCGGCAGACTCGTTATTCTTGTACGGCTCAGTGACGGTAGAGGATACCGTAACAGTTGCAAAGTGTACTGGGACAGAATGCAACATAGTCGACAATACAATAGTGTGACAGCTATCGAAACGATTAAGCCGACAAACTGCCGGGGGTGCGCCGCCCCTGTGGGAGCGGGTTCACCCGCGAAGCAGGCGACGCGGTGGATGGCACCGGCTTTGCCGGTGTTCGCGGCTAAAGCCGCTCCCACAAGAGCAGTGCCAAACTCAAGGCATGCACAACGCCTGTAGGAGCGGCCTTGTGTCGCGAAAGGACCGCAGAGCGGTCCCCGGCATTTCAAAGACTCAGCGCGCCGGCGCCAGCTTGCCCTTGTCATCGGAGAACACGATCTCCACCCGACGGTTCTGCGCCCTGCCCCGCTCCGAGGCATTGGCCTCGATCGGGTACTGGTCGCCATAGCCCTCGACCTGCAGGCGCTTCTCGTCGATACCCAGGTCTACCAGCATGTCGGCCACGGCCTGCGCCCGATCACGGGACAGCTTCAGGTTGTCCTCCGCCGGGCCGGTGCTGTCGGTATAGCCCTCGATCCGCACCACCCGGCGCGGGTTGAGCTGGAGGAACTGCACCAGCTTGAGCACGGTACGGCTGGCCGAATTCTTCAGGTCGGCCCGGCCGGTGTCGAACAGCACGTCCCCCAGGGTCATCACCAGACCTCGGTCGGCCTGCTCCGAGGCCAGCGCGGCGATCTGCGACTCGACCCACTTGCCCTGCTGCTGAACACTGGCCAGCTTGGCCTCGCGCAGGGCCAGCTGCAGGCGCTGGCGCTCCAGGTCGAGCTTGGCCTGGCGTTCCTGGTTCAGCGCCAGCTTGGCATGCTCGCTGGCAATTTCGCTGTAGCGCTGGCTCAGGAAGGCGTAATGGCGCACGTCGGCACCGGTGCCGATGTAGCTGGACAGGCGCTCGGCACGGGCCAGCGACTCGCCTGCGCGAATCACGTCACGCGGCGCGCTGCGCAACACATTGGAATCATCCTTGACCTTCTGGAAAGCTGCAGTGGCATCATCCAGCGCTGCGCTGCTGCGCTGGCTGGCGCAACCTTGCAAACCTGCCGCCAGCGCCAGCACTGCCAGCGCGGCCAATGGCACACGACGGATCATGGCTGCACCTCCAACTGCTTGCGCAGGCGCTGGACCCGCGACTGCAGCAGTTGCAGCTGCTCTTCGCTCTTCTGGTTCAGTACCTGAGCCTCGGCCAGGCGCGCATCCAGTTCGGCCTGTTCGGCACGCATGCGCGCATCGCGGTAGTCTTCGGTGAGCATGTTGGCCTTGGCCCGGGCCAGCTTGTCTTCAGCCAGCTTGAGCGCATCGACCTGCTCGGTGGCACCGACGGCCCTGGCCTGCTCCAGTGCCTGTTCGGAAATGCGCATCTGCTCGTTAGGGGCCGGATCGTTGGCGCAGCCAGCCAGGCCGAGCACGGCCAGGGCAAGGATTAGTGGTTGGGTTCTCACGCAATCTTCCTAGTGTTTGGGGGCGTCCGACGGCACCTGCAGCTGCGCTTTCCAGCGCTCGACATTACGTTGCAGCACGGCCTCGGATGCTCCGGAGATCGGCAATTCTGTCAGTTTTTTCGCCAATTGCCCACGTAACCAGCTGTCATTGCAGGCCGAATTGTGCGACAGGGCCAGGTACAGGCCCGGCCGATCCACCGGCAGGCCGCGGGCGATCAGGTCATTGCTCATGCCCAGGCTCTGGGCCATGGCCATGCCCGAATAGCGGCCAGCGAGCACATAATCCACCTGGCCGAGCACCAGCTTCTGGAAGGCCTGGGTCAGGTTCTGTGCCGGCACCAGTTTCAGCTGCGCCTTGGCGAAAGCGGTAAAGGCCGGGGTCAGCCGCGCACGCTCGGACAAACTGCCCTGGTACTGGGCCAGGTCCGCCGGGCCCTCGAAGGCCAGTGTGGCGTCGTGGCGCGTCCACACCAGGTATTCGTTGAGCTGCAGGGGTGGATGGATGTAGTCCAGCGCAGTCAGTTGCTCCACCTGCATGGGGGTGTCGAGCAGCAGGTCCATGCGCCCGCTACGTACTTCTTCCAGCGCCTGGTCACGACGACCGGCGCTCAGCACCTCCACCTTCACGCCCAGTTCGCCAGCCACCTGGCGCAGCAGATCGACGTTGGCGCCGATCAGGTGTTTCGGGTCGTTCGGGTCCTGCCACGAATAGGGCGGCGCATCAGGGCTGCCGGTTGCCACCAGGCGTTCGCACTTGCCTGCCGCCATGGCCAGCGGCGAAACCAGCACCGCCATGCATGCCAGCACCCTGCCTGCTTTACGCAGCACCATTGCTCACTCCTTGTATTGCTCTGCCCGGCCCAATCGCCGGCAAGCCAGCTCCCACAGATACAGCACCGCCCTTGAGAACTGCGCTGTACCTGTGGGAGCCGGCTTGCCAGCGATCGGGCCGGAACTGACCACAAAAAAACCCGGCCCCCTGTACGAGGGCCGGGTTCTTTATAAGTGAAGCAGGCGGATCAGACCAGCTTTTCCAGCTCCGGAACCGCTTCGAACAGGTCAGCGACCAGGCCGTAGTCGGCTACCTGGAAGATCGGCGCTTCTTCGTCCTTGTTGATCGCCACGATCACCTTGGAGTCCTTCATGCCGGCCAGGTGCTGGATCGCGCCGGAGATACCGACGGCGATGTACAGCTGTGGCGCAACGATCTTGCCGGTCTGGCCGACCTGCATGTCGTTCGGCACGAAGCCTGCGTCGACTGCGGCGCGCGAAGCACCGACGGCAGCGCCGAGCTTGTCGGCCAGGCTGTACAGGTGCTTGAAGTTGTCACCGTTGCCCATGCCACGGCCGCCGGAAACGACGATCTTGGCAGCGGTCAGCTCTGGGCGGTCGGACTTGGCCAGCTCTTCGCCAACGAAGGCCGAGATGCCGGCGTTGTGCGCAGCGCCAACGGCTTCGATGGCAGCCGAACCACCTTCGGCGGCCACGGCGTCGAAGCCGGTGGTACGCACGGTGATGACCTTGATGGCAGCGCTCGATTGCACGGTGGCAATGGCGTTACCGGCATAGATCGGGCGCTTGAAGGTGTCGGCGGACTCGACCGAGATGATCTCGGAGATCTGGTCCACGTCCAGCAGCGCAGCAACGCGCGGCAGGATGTTCTTGCCGTTGGTGGTGGCCGGGGCCAGCACGTGGCTGTAGCCCTGGGCCAGTTCGACGATCAGCGGCGCAACGTTTTCTGGCAGGGCGTGGGCGTAGGCAGCGTTATCGGCAACCAGCACCTTGGCAACGCCAGCGATCTTGGCTGCGGACTCGGCAACGCCGCCCACGTTCTGGCCAGCGACCAGCACGTGCACATCACCACCGATCTTGGCGGCAGCGGCAACAGTGTTCAGGGTGGCCGGGGCTACGGCACCGTTTTCGTATTCAGCGACAACCAGGATAGTCATTTAGATTACCTTCGCTTCGTTCTTCAGCTTCTCGACCAGTTCGGCCACCGATTTGACCTTGATGCCAGCGCTGCGGGCAGCCGGGGCTTCAACCTTCAGGGTCTTGTTGGTGGAGGCGAGGGAAACGCCCAGCGCGTCTGGAGTAACGGTCTCCAGCGGCTTCTTCTTGGCCTTCATGATGTTCGGCAGCGACGCGTAGCGTGGCTCGTTCAGGCGCAGGTCGGTGGTGACGATGGCCGGCAGGTTCAGTGCAACGGTCTGCAGGCCGCCGTCGATTTCACGGGTGACGTTCAGCTTGTCGCCAGCCACTTCCACCTTGGAGGCGAAGGTGCCCTGGGCGAAGCCGGTCAGCGCAGCCAGCATCTGGCCGGTCTGGTTGTTGTCGCTGTCGATGGCCTGCTTGCCGAGGATGACCAGCTGAGGCTGCTCTTTGTCGACAACGGCTTTCAGCGCCTTGGCCACAGCCAGGGAATTCAGTTCGTCAGCGGCTTCGACCAGGATGGCACGGTCGGCACCCAGGGCCAGGGCGGTACGCAGTTGCTCCTGGGCAGTGGTCGGGCCGACGGAAACGACGACGATCTCGGACGCGACGCCCTTTTCCTTCAGGCGTACGGCTTCTTCCACGGCGATTTCGCAGAAGGGGTTCATGGACATCTTGACGTTAGCAAGGTCGACGCCGGAGTTGTCCGCCTTGACGCGAACCTTGACGTTGTAGTCGACCACTCGTTTGACAGCTACAAGAACCTTCATGGATTCCTCGTTACTCTCCGGTGAATAGATAGTCGCCAGGGGCAGAGCCCTGCGATGCGCGTGGGTACAAGGGCACCTCTAAAAACGTACCGGGAGGCGGTAACTTCACAGTGACCGAACAGTCTTGTCCGGACTCTTGCGACAAATACTCACGGGTCATTTTCTGTCGTGGCGTGTAAACTCCACTACAAACCGGCCCAAGGCCGCAAAACCCTGCTCCACACCTGGTCTTTAGAGGTGTACCTGCGCCCGGCTGCAAGCCTACGGCGAACGTAAAACCGCTCGTATCTTGACCGTAACACCCAATCCGGTCAATACGGCAAATCGGTCACCCTCCAGCCGCGTTCCTGTGATTTTACTGGCCTGCGGCAAATTCAAACAAACGTTTGTATTGGACCCGCCAAGTGGTGTAGATATAATGCGCGGCCAAGACAAAACGGTGTAGTCCGTCATTTGCCCAGCTACAGTTCCGCCGTTGCGTAGAACCGCTGCGAATGCCCCGCGCACCCATAAGACAAAGCAACAGCACGAGCCTTGATGAGTAGGAGAGAACCAGTGGAACGCGAATACATGGAATTCGACGTGGTCATCGTCGGCGCCGGCCCGGCGGGCCTGTCCGCCGCCTGCCGCCTGAAGCAGAAGGCCGCCGAAGCCGGTAGCGAAATCAGCGTCTGCGTGGTGGAAAAAGGCTCTGAGGTCGGCGCTCACATCCTCTCCGGCGCGGTGTTCGAACCCCGCGCCCTGAACGAGTTGTTCCCCGACTGGAAAGAGCTCGGCGCGCCGCTGAACACCGAAGTGAAGCGTGACGACATCTACGTGCTCAAGGATGCCGGCAGCTCGACCAAGGTGCCTGACCTGTTCGTGCCCAAGACCATGCACAACCAGGGCAACTACATCATCTCGCTGGGCAACCTGTGCCGCTGGCTGGCCCAGCAGGCCGAGAACCTGGGCGTGGAAGTCTACCCGGGCTTCGCCGCCCAGGAAGCGCTGTTCGATGAAAACGGCGTGGTGCGCGGCATTGTCACCGGCGACATGGGCGTCGACCGCGAAGGCAACCCGAAAGATGGCATGTACACCCCTGGCATGGAGCTGCGTGGCAAGTACACCCTGTTCGCCGAAGGCTGCCGTGGCCATATCGGCAAGCAGCTGATCAAGCGCTTCAACCTGGATAGCGAAGCCGACGTCCAGCACTACGGTATCGGCCTGAAGGAAATCTGGGAAATCGACCCGGCCAAGCACGAGCAGGGCCTGGTGGTGCACACCGCCGGCTGGCCGCTGGACGTGATGGCCAAGGACAACACCGGTGGTTCGTTCCTCTATCACCTGGAAAACAACCAGGTGGTGGTCGGCCTGATCGTCGACCTGTCCTATGCCAACCCGTACCTGTCGCCGTTCGACGAGTTCCAGCGCCTCAAGCACCACCCGGTGATGGCGCAATACCTCGAAGGCGGCAAGCGCATCAGCTACGGTGCCCGTGCCATCTGCAAGGGCGGCTTCAACTCGCTGCCGAAGATGGTCTTCAACGGCGGCGCGCTGATCGGCTGCGACCTGGGCACCCTGAACTTCGCCAAGATCAAGGGCAGCCACACCGCGATGAAGTCCGGCATGCTGGCCGCCGAAGCGGTGGCTGACGCACTGATCGCCGGCAGCGAAGGCGGTGACCAATTGAACGGTTACGTCAGCGCCTTCAAGGCCAGCTGGCTGTACGAGGAGCTGTTCGCCAGCCGCAACTTCGGCCCGGCCATGCACAAGTTCGGCCCGCTGCTGGGCGCGGCGTTCAACTATGTGGACCAGAACTGGTTCGGCGGCAAGCTGCCGTTCACCCTGCACGACACCAAGCCGGACTACGCCTGCCTGAAGCTGGCGGCCGAGTCGCAGAAGATCGACTACCCGAAACCGGACGGCAAGCTCAGCTTCGACAAGCTCAGCTCGGTATTCCTCTCCAGCACCAACCACGAAGAGGAACAACCCTGCCACCTGAAGCTGACCGACCCGAACGTGCCGATCGCCAGCAACCTGCCGCTGTACGACGAGCCGGCCCAGCGCTACTGCCCGGCGGGCGTGTACGAAGTGGTCACTCAGGAAGACGGCAGCAAGCGCTTCCAGATCAACGCGCAGAACTGCGTGCACTGCAAGACCTGCGACATCAAGGACCCGGCCCAGAACATCACCTGGGTCACCCCTGAAGGCGCTGGCGGGCCGAACTACCCGAACATGTAAGGCCCCTGCCCTGCGCTAACAAAAAGCCCCCGGTTCTCACGAGCCGGGGGCTTTTTGTTTTACCTGTACCGGCCTCATCGCCGGCAAGCCAGCTCCCACCTCGACCGCATCGACCTCGAGCCATGCGCTATCCCTGTGGGAGCGACTGCCTTGCTCAAATTCTAAAAGTTGACGCGATCCCCTGTGGGAGCTGGCTTGCCGGCGATGAGGCCAGAACAGACAACAGAAAACTATTTTTCACCACACATTACCGGCATCGGCTCCGCGGCAAACGCCAATGGCTCCCGACGCCCGAAATACAAGGCCGTCAGCAAACCCACCGTACCCATGACCAGACAAAAGCCGACACACACCCACGGGCTCCACGGCATCAGCGCAATCAGCGCCAGCGGTGTGGTGCTGGCCCAAAGCGCGTAGGCCACGTTATAGGTAAAGGAGATGCCCGACACGCGGATCTCGGCCGGGAACAACCCGACCATCACTGACGGCACCACGCCCACCACGCCGCAGGACAGGCCCGCCAGCGCATAGGCCAGCCAGGTCATGCCCCACTGCCCCACCAGGCTGGCATACAACGCGCCGATGCCCACCGGCAGCAACAGGCTGTAGAACATCAGTGCGCGCCAGGCACCTGCACGGTCGACCAGCAGCCCGGCCAGCACGCAGCCGATGTTGAGGAAGACGATGCCCACGCTGCTAAGGGCAAAGGTGTGCCCGGCACTCATGCCGAAGCGCTGCTGCATCACTGTCGGGGTAATCACCACCAGCACCACCACGGCGGAAGTCAGCACGCAGGTCAGCAGCGCCGCCGGGATCAACGCCCGGCGGTGTTCGCCCAGCACCCGCCGCAGCGGGAAGCTCACCGGCTGCTCCTGGCGCGCGCGCAGGGCAAGGAACACCGGTGTTTCGCTGAGCCAACGACGCAGCCACACGCCGATCACGCCGAATACCCCGCCGAGCAGGAACGGGTAGCGCCAGGCGTAGTCGAGGATTTCCTGCGGGGTGAACACTTGTGCCAGCAAGGTCGCGGTCAGTGCCCCCAGCAGATAGCCAAAGGTCAGGCCGGCCTGCAGGAAGCCCAGGGCATAACCGCGCCGCCCGGCTGGCGCGTGCTCGGCGACGAAAGTCCAGGCGCTCGGCACCTCGCCGCCCACCGCCGCGCCCTGCAGGATACGCAGTGCCAGCAGGATCAGCGGCGCGGCATAGCCGATATCGGCGTAGGTCGGCATCACCCCGATCAACAGGCACGGCAGAGCCATCATCAGGATGCTCAGGCTGAAGACCCGCTTGCGCCCCAGGTGGTCGGCGAAGTGCGCCATCAGGATGCCGCCCAGCGGCCGCGCCAGGTAGCCGGTGACGAAGATTCCGAAGCTTTGCAGCAGGCGCAGCCATTCGGGCATCTCGGGCGGGAAGAACAGCTGGCTGAGGGTCAGCGCAAAGAATACGAAGATGATGAAGTCGTAGATTTCCAGCGCGCCGCCCAACGCCGCCAGGCCCAGGGTCCGGTGGTCGCCGCGGCTGAACCGGGGCGGGCGAGCGGTATCGATGGCAGTCATGGCAGGGTCCGCAAATCGGCAAAGGGCAAGAGGATAGCAAATAGCTGCCCCCTTGCCCTGCCCGCTGCGGCTTTAGCGGTTGAACATGGTGTTGACGAAATTGGCCTTCGGCCGTGGCCGCACCGTGGCAGCCGGCATGGCGCCCGGCAGCGGCAGCTTGCCGACCAGCAGCGGCGTATCGATGATCGCCATGAACGCCTCCAGTGCCTCGTTGTCCGGCACCTGGGGCAGGCTCAGGCTGACGGCCTGGCGCTCGGTCTGCGGCACCAAGGGCACTTGCAACTGGGTAGAGTGATAAAGAAGGGCGTGCTGGATCTGCGTGCTGACGCGGCAGAAGCGCGCCAGGTCGACCCCGACATGGCTGGCCAGTTCGATATTGCCCAACAGCAGGTGGAAAGGCTGCAAGGCACTCAGCACCAGGCGCTGCAACTCCTCGAAGCTGTCCACTGGCGCTATCCGGTAGTAGCCCAGGCCGTTGAGCAGCCGCTCCAGTTGCAGGCGCTGGCAGGGGTGTGCGTCGGCGATGAGGATGCGCAGGGTCTTGTTGGCCATGGCGGGACCTGGGCAGTTGGGTAATGGGTAGGCTCCATGACCATACTGCGCCAGTAACGGCTGCTGCCAAGGCTACGCCTGGCAGGGGTCTTCTTTGATAGAAGTCGGGAAAACCGTGGAAATCAAGTGATCGACTGACGGAATTTTCATCTGCATTCAACCCGGCGATCAGGATTCCCACTCGCGCATGCGCACCCGGCAGTGCTTCATGGCATTGACGATGTGCTTCTCCACCAGACTGCGGGAAATACCCAGGTGCTCGGCAATCTGCTGGTGTGACAGGCCTTCGAGCTTGCGCAGCAGGAAGCAGTCGCGGCAGACCTTGCTCAGCTCATCCAGCGCGCGCTGCATCAGTGCCAGGCGCTGGTCGAGCTGCATGTCGTGGGTCGGCGCCGGGGTATGCCAGCGCTCGTCGCTGTCCAGCACCTCCAGCGGCTCGGCCTGGCGTACCTGATGCCGCCGGTGGCGGTCGACCACCAGGTTGAGCGCGGTGCGGTAAAGGAAGGCGCGCGGGTGCTCGATGCGCTCGGCGTCGGTGCGCTCCAGCACCCGCAGGTAGGCATCGTGCGCCACGTCTTCGGCGGCCTGACGATTGCCCAGGCGCGCGGAAAGGAAGCCCACCAGTTCGCGATAGTAATGTTCCACGACGTTACCTGAGATCGTCCTGCCAGCCTATGCCAGAAAGCCCTTTCAGGCAGCAACGCGGGACCGAGTGATGTCAGCGTGCGATCTTACAAATTATAATTATTCTCAGCAACAAGGGTATGTCTTGGGAGGTTTCACAGGCGCCACAACCCTGTCGCCATGCACCTGTCAGCCCCTGCCCAACATTCGCTAAATCCCCTTCTGCCGCTTTCGTCTATCTGGCACCCCCTCGGCTGGATGTCTGCATGAGACCTTTAACCAACACCCGTCGCCGGCTCCTGCTCAGCGGCCTGGGCCTGCTCGGCCTGGGCTGCCTGCTGGCCTGGAAGGCCCTGCCCTACGGCGCACAGCCGCTCAGCACGGTTGCCGTGACCCGCGCCGACATCGAAAGCAGCGTCACCGCACTGGGCACCCTGCAACCAAGGCGCTACGTGGACGTCGGTGCCCAGGCGTCGGGGCAGATCCACACCCTGCATGTGGAGGTTGGCGACACGGTACGCAAAGGCCAGCTGCTGGTCGAGATCGACCCTTCGACCCAGCAGGCCCGGCTGGATGCCGGCCGCTACTCGATCGACAACCTCAAGGCCCAGCTGGCAGAACAACGCGCACAGTTCCAACTGGCCCGACAGCAGCTCAAACGCCAACGGGACCTGGCCGCCGCCGGAGCCACCCGCGACGAGGACGTGCAAACGGCCGCCGCACAGCTGAAGGTCACCCAGGCGCGCATCGACATGTTCCAGGCGCAGATCCGCCAGGCCCAGGCCAGCCTGCGCAGCGACGAGGCCGAGCTGGGCTACACGCGCATCTACGCGCCGATGGACGGCACGGTAGTGGCGGTGGATGCCCGTGAGGGGCAAACCCTCAATGCCCAACAGCAAACCCCGTTGATCCTGCGTATCGCCAAACTCTCGCCGATGACCGTGTGGGCCCAGGTATCGGAGGCCGACATCGGTAAGGTCACCCCCGGCATGACCGCCTACTTCACCACCCTGGCCGGCGGCAAGCGCCGCTGGACCAGCACCGTGCGGCAAGTGCTGCCGATCCCGCCCAAGCCCCTGGAGCAGGCCAGCCAGGGTGGCGGCAGCCCGGCCAGCGTCAGCAATGGCAGTGCCGGCAGCCAGGTGGTGCAGTACAGCGTGCTGCTGGATGTCGACAACCCGGACGGCGCGCTGATGGCCGAGATGACCACGCAGGTGTTCTTTGTCGCAGGCAGAGCCAGCCAGGTGCTGACCGTACCTCTGGCCGCGCTGGACGACGGCGATGGCCTGCGCCTGGCGCATGTGCTGACCCGCGACGGCAAGGTGGAACAGCGCCAGGTGCGCACCGGCCTCAGCGACCGCCTGCGCGTGCAGGTGCTGGACGGCCTCAACGAAGGCGAACGCCTGGTGATCGGCGCCCCTGGCGTCAGCGGAGGTTGAATGAGCACACCCCTGATCGAGCTGGTCGACATCCGTAAATCCTACGGCGGCGTCGAAACGCCCAAGGTCGATATCCTCCATGGCATCAGCCTGCGCATCCATCCCGGCGAGTTCGTCGCCATCGTCGGCGCCTCCGGCTCCGGCAAGTCGACCTTGATGAATATCCTCGGCTGCCTCGACCGCCCCACTTCCGGCAGCTACCGCTTCGCCGGCAAGGATGTGGCCGAACTGGGCAGCGACGAACTGGCCTGGCTGCGCCGCGAGGCGTTCGGCTTCGTGTTCCAGGGCTACCACCTGATCCCCTCGGGCTCGGCCCAGGAAAACGTCGAAATGCCGGCCATCTATGCCGGCCTCGCCGCCAACGAACGCCACGCCCGTGCCAGCGCCCTGCTCGGCCGCCTGGGCCTGGCCAGCCGCACCGGCAACCGCCCGCACCAGTTGTCTGGCGGCCAGCAACAACGGGTGTCGATTGCCCGGGCGTTGATGAATGGCGGCCATATCATCCTCGCCGACGAACCCACCGGCGCCCTCGACAGCCACAGCGGCACCGAAGTGATGGCGTTGCTCGACGAGCTGGCCAGCCAGGGCCACGTGATCATCCTGATCACCCATGACCGCAACGTCGCGGCGCGGGCGCAGCGCGTGATCGAAATTCGCGACGGCCTGATCATCAGCGATTCGGCCGCCGAAAAGCCCACGGTCGACAACGGCCGCGGGCTGCAGGCCGACCAGCTGCGCCAGCGCCTGGACCGTGGCGCGACCTTGCACGGGGCGTGGAAAGGCGAATTGCTCGAAGCCCTGCAGGCGGCTTGGCGGGTGATGTGGGTCAACCGCTTCCGCACCGCCCTGACCCTGCTGGGCATCGTCATCGGCGTGGCCTCGGTGGTGGTGATGCTGGCAGTGGGCGAAGGCAGCAAGCGCCAGGTCATGGCGCAGATGGCAGCCTTCGGCTCGAACATCCTCTACCTGAACGGCAAGCCGGCGAGCCTGGGCGAGCAGGCCGGCACCATCACCCTCGACGATGTCGCTGCCATCGGCCAACTGCCGCAGGTCAAGCACGTGATGCCGGTGATCGGCGAAAAGATGATGGTGCGCCACGGCAACAACAGCCAGCGGTTCTATGTGGGTGGCAACAACACCGGGTTCCCCGAGATTTTCAACTGGCCGGCGGTGCAAGGCAGCTTCTACACCGAGGCCGATGAAGCCAACGCTGCCGCGGTGGCGGTGATCGGCCAGAAAGTGCGGGAAAAGATGCTCGACCCTGGGCGCGACCCGCTGGGGCAGTACCTGCTGATCGGCAATGTGCCGTTCCAGGTGGTCGGCATCCTGGCCGGCAAGGGCGCCAGCTCTGGCGACCAGGACAGCGACGGGCGCATCGTGGTGCCCTACTCCGCCGCAGCCATCCGCCTGTTCGGCCAGCGCGACCCGGACTACATCGCCGTTGCCGCCCTGGACTCCACGCGGGTCAACGAGGCCGAAGCGGCCATCGACAAGCTGCTGCGCCAGCGCCACAACGGCCGCCAGGACTTCGAGCTGACCAATGACGCGGCGCTGATCCAGGCCGAGGCGCGCACGCAGAACAGCCTGTCGCTGATGCTGGGGGCGATCGCCGCGATCTCGCTGCTGGTGGGCGGCATCGGCGTGATGAACATCATGTTGATGACGGTGCGCGAGCGCACCCGTGAAATCGGCATCCGCATGGCCACTGGTGCGCGCCAGCGCGACATCCTGCGGCAATTCCTCAGCGAGGCGGTGATGCTGTCGATGGTCGGCGGCCTGGCCGGCATCGTCCTGGCCCTGGCCATCGGTGGCGGCCTGATGCTGGCCGAAGTGGCGGTGGCCTTTGCCCTGCCCGCCATGCTCGGCGCCTTCGCCTGCGCCGTCGTCACCGGCATCGTGTTCGGCTTCATGCCAGCGCGCAAGGCCGCCCGCCTCGACCCGGTCAAAGCCCTTACCAGCGAATAACCCATGACTCTGCCCAGCCGCATCAGCCTGTTGACCTTATGCGTATGCCTCGCCGCCTGCAGCACGCCGCCAACACCCGCCAGCGGCATCGCCGCGCCATCCGCCTGGCAAGGCGAGGCCGCATCACCCTCGGCCCAACTGCCAACGACACAGTGGTGGCAAGCCTTCGCCAGCAGCGAGCTCGACCGCCTGGTACAGCACGCCCTGCACAATGCCCATGACCTGGCTGCCGCCACGGCGCGGGTACGCCAGGCCCAGGCCCGCGCGGTCATTGCCGGCGCGCCGCTGTTGCCGGAGTTGAAGCTGGGCCTGGACGGCAGCCGCCAACGCCTGCTGCACGGTGACGGCTATGACCAGCTGGATGTCAGCCGCAGCGAACCCACCAGCACCTCGTTCGACATGCAGCTCAGCGCCAGCTACGAAATCGACTTCTGGGGCGGCCTGCGGGCGACCCGTGACAGCGCCCTGCGCAGCCTGGATGCCAGCCGCTTCGACCGCCAGACCGTGGCGCTGACCCTGGTCAGCGCAGTAGCCGACAGTTACCTGCAGGGCCTGGCTTTGCAGGAACAGTTGCGCATTGCCCGCCTCAACCTGCGCAATGCCCAGGACGTGCTGGGCCTGGTCGAGGCACGCCAGCGCAGCGGGTCCGCCACGCGCCTGGAACTGGCCCAGCAGCGCAGCCTGGTGGCCGCGCAGCAACGCCAGCTGCCGTTACTGGAACAGAAGTGGCAAGACAGCCGGGTCACCCTGGCGACCCTGCTCGGCGACCCGGTGCAGGCGCTACCCACCAGCCAGGACGCGATCAACACCCTGCAATGGCCCGCCATTGGCAGCGGTGTGCCCAGCGAGCTGCTCACCCGCCGCCCGGACATTGCCGCGGCAGAAGCACGGCTGGCCGCTGCCAGCGCCAACGTGCAGGTCGCCCGCGCCGCCATGCTGCCCAAGCTCACCCTCGGGGCCAACCTGGGAGCTGGCGCCAATACCTTTGCCCATTTGTTCGACAGCTCCTACTACACCCTCACCAGCGGCCTGGTCGCGCCGATCTTCAACAACGGCCGGCTGCGTGCCGCGCGTGAACTGGCCGAGGCTGAACAGATGGAGTTGCTGGAGACCTACCGCAGCAGCATCCTGGCCGCTTTTGCCGATGTCGAGAAAGCGCTCAATGCGATCCAGGGCGTGGACCGCCAGCGGCAGTGGCAGGATGAAGAGGTGGTGCAGGCGCGGTTGGCGTTCGATCTAGCGCAGCAGCGTTATGGCGCGGGAGCGGAGACGCTGTTGAGCGTGCTGGAGACGCAGCGCACCTTGTATGTGGCGCAGGACCAGCAGGCACAACTGCGCCTGGCCCGGTTGCAGGGTAGCGTGGCGTTGTACAAGGCATTGGGGGGTGGCTGGGTGGTCAGCCAGTAAGGTCCGCCTGTACCGGCCCTATCGCCGGCAAGCCAGCTCCCACAGGTACAGCGCATGTCTTGAACCCGGCGCAGACCCTGTGGGAGCCGGCTTGCCGGCGATAGGGCCGGTACAGGCAGCGACTAGTTCCGCACCTTCAGGTTGCGCGCATACCACGGCCGCTGCGGTACCTTGGGCCGCAGTTTGTCGAGCAGGTCTTCATCGCTGTAGATGATGCGCAAGGCCAGTTTCATGGTCTCCGGGTCCATTTCTACACTGCGCCCGGGCCGCAAACCCGGCACCGTCGAGCAGCCATGGGTATCCGGCCCCAGCCACGGGTCGGCCA
This sequence comes from Pseudomonas sp. X4, assembly GCF_040784925.1. Lineage (NCBI taxonomy): Bacteria > Pseudomonadati > Pseudomonadota > Gammaproteobacteria > Pseudomonadales > Pseudomonadaceae > Pseudomonas > Pseudomonas sp. X4. The sequence continues at coordinate 454,064 of NZ_CP160798.1, forward strand.
CCTCCACCCAGCGCCCTGGCGCAAACCATGGCACGCCATTGACTTCCAGGCGCCGTACCTCACCCGGGTGCAGCCGCTCATGAGCGTGGAACCAGTCCTCGATGCGGTCGTCGATCCAGCCATGAAAGTGCCAGAACACCGGGTTCACATGGGATGAAAACGGGTCACCGAGAAAATCGTTCTGTTCAGCGAACCAGCGTTCGGCAAAATCATCCGGCGTGCGCGCCGTCGGCACCGGCATGCCGTTGGAGGGGTCGCGCGGCACCGATGCCCAGCGCATGTGCAGCCAGTCGTGCAGGCCCAGCTCCACTTCCGAACCGAACTGGCCCAGGGTCAAGGTGCTCAGGTACTCCGGGTCAGTGTAGCGTGACTCCCAGACCAGGAAGTTGCCATGGAAGGTATCCGGCGTCTTGATGTCGCGCACCCACTGGGTGTAATCCGCATCACCGCTGGCCAGCCAGGTGGGCGGCAGGGCATTGCCGTCATGGTTGTCGAAGTAGCGGGCGAATCCGGCCCGGTCGCGCTCCAGTTCCGGCTGCGGCAGCGGGAAGCGCGTCCATGACGGCAGGTCCTGCAAGGCACGCGCCCTGCCAAGCATGTGCCGGTGCATGAAGAAAAAGTCTTCGCCCGAGCCGTTGCGGTCCTTGTGCCGGCCCCGCGCGTCACGCTCGCGATCACGGGGCCCGGGCTGCCAGCCCAGGCCACGCAGGGCGCCCTGCTTGTCCTTGCCCAGTTTGTGCCATTTGTCCCGCGACGAGTGCCACAGCTGGTGGAACAGGCGATGCTCCGGGGCGGTCAGCCAGGCCAGCAGTTGCGGGTTCAGCGGGATACGCTCGCGCGCCTCGGGGAAGGTGCGCTTCAAGGCCAGGAACTGGTTGTCCTCCACGGGCAATGTCAGCGCGCGGTCCAGGCGTGCAATGCGCCCGTTGAGGGTCGCCGGCCCGGCGTTGCCGAACCGGCCCCAGACCTCGTCGAGCACGATATGGCATTCATAGCGGGCCTGGGCCGAAAACAGGCGCCAGCGCAGGGTACCCGGCTTGTCCGCCAACAGGTCGCCTACCACGCGGTAGCGCGGTTCCTCCTGCCCTCGCAGGCGCTCGGGGGTATCCAGGTAGCCGCGCAGGGCGCGCCCGCTGGTTGCCACATCCAGGAACAGCTCCAGTTCACCCGTGGGCAGGCCGTCCAGGCCCGCATCCTTGCCCTGCAGGGTCCAGCGCCAGATGCCGCGCAGGGTATCGCCTAACTGCTGCAGGCGGGTATCGGCCAACTCGACGACGGCCTCGCCAGGGGTTTCCGGGAACTCCTCGGCGGCACGCTGGCGCTGCACATACAGCGCCCCCAGCGCACCGGGCACCACCACACCCGTCAATGCCACACCGGCGATGAAACCGCGTCGGGAAATCGTCATTGCATACCTGTGCATTCATTGCGGCCATGGAGCACGGCCCGTCCAAGGCTAGAACGTTGCACGGCAGGCGAAATTTAGCGGCGCTCCGGCTGCATCCGGGGCTGCTGCGCAGCCCAATCGCCGGCAAGCCGGCTCCCACAGGGATTGCACATGGCTTGAGGCCAATGCGCTCGAGGTGGGAGCTGGCTTGCCGGCGATTGGGCCGCATGGCGGCCCCCGACAGGCGCTAAATTTCCCGGGTGCGAGCTCGTTCACTGCAGGTAGCGGCGGCCTCTGTGCCCATCCCTCGACGGTGAACCTACTGAGACCAAGATGACGACTCCACGCTGGAAGAAAGCCCTGTTTATCAGCCTGGCCGCGGCGGTTGCCGCTGGCGCCGGGTTTGCCGCCTGGCATTACTTCGCCACACCCGCCGGCTATTCCAGGGAGGTGACCCGCCAGGCCAACGACCTGCAGGAACGCATCATCTCGTTCGACAGCCATGTCACCCTGCCGCTGACCTTCGGCACCGAAGGCAGCGAGGCCGACAAGGATGGCAATGGCCGCTTCGACCTGGCCAAGGCCGCACGCGGGCGTTTGTCTGGCGCGGCCCTGACCATCTTCGCCTGGCCAGAGTCCTGGACCGGTGACGGTAGCCCGCACCGCCCTACCCCAGGCTTCGTCGAAGCCGCCCGCCACACCCAGGAGGTGCGCTACAACGCCATCACCGCCATGGTCCGCGATTTCCCGCAGCAGGTGGGTATTGCCTATACCCCGCAAGACATGCGGCGCCTGCACGGCGAAGGCAAGTTCGCGGTGTTCCTCAGCATGCTCAACGCCTATGCGCTGGGCGATGACATCGACCAGCTCGACCGCTGGGCCGCGCGCGGCGTGCGCATGTTCGGCTTCAGCTATGTGGGCAACAACAGTTGGGCCGACTCTTCGCGCCCGCTGCCGTTCTTCAATGACACCGCCGATGCCCTGGACGGCCTGTCGCCGCTCGGCAAGCGCGCCGTGCAGCGGCTGAACGACCTGGGCGTGATCATCGATGTGTCGCAAATGTCCAGCAAGGCGCTGGCCCAGGCCGTTGCCCTCAGCCGCGCGCCGGTGGTGGCCTCGCACTCGGCGCCACGGGCGATGGTCGACATCAGGCGCAACCTCTCCGACAAGGAGCTGCAGCTGATCAAGGACAGCGGCGGCGTGGTCCAGCTGGTGGCCTTCTCCACCTACCTCAAGCCCTTGAGCAGCAAGACCCAGGACAAACTCAACGCCCTGCGCGCCCGCTACGACCTGCCGCCACTGGCCAACCTCGACTACGCACTGATGCCAGGTGACCCGGTGATCGCCGGCTGGCCCGAGCAGAAGGTCGGCCAGTACGCCAACGCGCTGTACGGCATTCTCGAGGAGGAACCGCCGGCCACGCTCAAGGACTATGGCGACGCCATCGACTACACAGTGCGCAAGGTCGGCATCGACCATGTCGGCCTGAGTTCGGACTTCAACGAAGGCGGCGGCATCGACGGTTGGCAGAACGCCAGTGAAGCACGCAACGTCACCGCCGAACTGATCAGCCGCGGCTACTCCGAAGCGGATATCGCCAAGCTCTGGGGCGGCAACTTCCTGCGGGTGTGGGAGCAGGTGCAGCGCGCCGCGCAACCTGTCGCCACCTCATCCCCCTGACCCTTGCGAGCCAATTGATGAACGATCGTCGCACCTTTCTCAAACAGGCCGGCCTGCTTGCGGCCGCCCTGCCCCTCACAAGCCCACTGCTGCCTGACGCCCGAGCGGCGGCTGCGCAGCCTGCCACCGCCAGCGACTGGGCCGGGTTTCGCAACCTGTTCGAGCTGGACCCGGCGTACGCGCACTTTGCCAACTTCCTGATCACCTCGCACCCACGGCCCGTGCGCGAAGCCATCGAGGCGCTGCGTGCCCGCTTCGACCGCCACCCGGCCCGCATGGTCGACTGGGACAGCCAGTCGGAATGGAAGCACGAAGCCGCCGTGCGTGAATGGGCGGCCCGCTACCTCGAAGTGACGCCCCGGCAAATCGCCCTGACCGGCAGCACCACCGAAGGCCTGGGGCTGATCTATGGCGGGCTGAAGATTGCCCCGGGGCAGGAAATTCTCACCACCGTGCACGAGCATTCGGCCGCCCGCCATACCATGGGCTTTCGCAACAAGCGCGATGGCACACCGGTGCACCGGTTGCGCCTGTTCGACGACCCCGCCAAGGTCAACAGCGACCAGGTACTGGCCACCATCGCGTCGGCCATCGGGCCGAAAACACGGGTACTGGGCATGACCTGGGTGCACTCGGGCAGTGGCGTGAAACTGCCCGTGGGCGAGATCGGCGCGCTGGTGCGCGAGGTCAATCGCCAGCGTGACGAGCAGGACCAGATCATCTACGTGATCGACGGTGTGCATGGCTTCGGCGTCGAAGACATGCGCTTTGCCGATCTCAACTGCGACTACTTCATCGCCGGCACGCACAAGTGGATGTTCGGGCCGCGGGGTACCGGGATCATCTGCGCGGCGTCCACCGAACTGAAGCAGCTGAACCCGACCATTGCCACGTTTTCCGAGAACGAGGATTTTGCCACGGTGATGACGCCCGGGGGTTACCACGCGTTCGAGCACCGCTGGGCATTGGGCAAGGCGTTCGAGCTGCACCTGCAGTTGGGCAAGGCGGCGGTGCAGGCGCGGATTCATGGGCTTAATGGCTATCTCAGACAGCGGCTTGAGGCGCTGCCGGGGGTCGAGTTGGTGACACCGCGCAGCACGCAGTATTCGGCGGGGTTCACCTTCTTCCGGGTCACGGGGCAGGATGCTGACGAGGTGGCCCGGTATCTCAACAGCCAGCGCATCGTGGTCGATGCGGTTTCGCGGGATGTCGGGCCGGTGGTGCGGACGGCGCCTGGGCTGTTGAATACCGAGGCGGAGATCGAGCGATTGACGGATATTCTGAAGCGCTACCTGCGCGCTTGAGGGTTGCCTGTACCGGCCCTATCGCCGGCAAGCCGGCTCCCACAGGTACTGCACATGGCTTGAAGTCGGTGCGGTCAGGGTGGGAGCTGGCTTGCCGGCGAAAGGGGCGCAACGCGCCCCCAGCGAGCTCAAGTCAGGACTGGCCGCCGACCCACTTCAACCACTCCCCGACATCCCGGTAAATCCCCTCCACCTGCCCCACGATCCCCGACATGCGCAAGAAGTCATGGGTCAACCCCTCCACCCGGGCAAAAGTCACCGCCGTCCCACCCGCCACCAGCCAGTCACGATAGGCCATGCCCTCATCATGCAACGGGTCATACTCGGCCACGAACAGGCAAGCCGGCGCCAATGGCTCGCGCAGCGTCGACAGCAACGGCGACACCCGCCAGTCCAGGCGCTGCTCGCACTGCGGCACATAATGTTGGTAGAACCACTCCAGCGTGGGCGTCTCCAGCAGGTACCCCTCGGCATGCTCGCGATGGGACTCACGCCAGCAGGAGATATCGGTCACCGGGTAGAACAGCAACTGTGCCAGCGGCTTGAACGCCAGCGCCTCGGGCTGCTCCACCGCCGTAATGGCCAGCACCGCCGCCAGGCTGGCGCCCACGCTGTCCCCTGCCAGCACCACCCGGCGGTTGTCCAGGCCCAGCGAGGCCGCCTGCTCAGCCAGCCAGTTGGCGGCGTCCAGCACATCGTGCAGGGCTTTCGGGAACTGCTGCTCCGGCGCCAGCCGGTAGTCCGCCGCCAGCACCGCGAACTCGCCCAGGGCCGCCAGGCGACGGCACACCGAGTCATGCGAATCAAGGCTGCCGACCACATAGCCGCCGCCATGCAGGTACAGGATCACTGGCTGCAAGGCAGCACCAGCATCGCCCTGGCGGTACAGACGAGCAGCCAGGCGGGCACCGTCGCGCGCGGTAATCTGCAACTCGCTGGCCGTGACGTTGCCGGGCGGGCTCGGGTCGAGTACCTGCGAGCTGCCTTCGAACTCGGCACGGGCCTGGGCCACGTCCATCGCGTGCATGGGCAGGCTCCTGCCCGTCAGCCGGCCAAATTCGACCAGTTCCAGAAATGCCGCCAGATCAGGGTGCAGTGCCATGTGGGTTCCTTGGGTGAACAATGTGACTCGAGCCTCCCTACCGGACGTAGCAGCACGCCGAAAAATTACCCGCCCACACGGCTAAATCGTTGGTGCAGGCACTCGTTATCCCAGCACAACGAAAGACCGCCAGAGGCATACCGTGGACCTTCAGAGCATCCTCAGCAAACTGTTCGCCAACGCCCATGCCGTCGGCATCGAAGGCGTTTTCCAGTTCGTCTTCGGCCAGGACCGGGCCTTCTGGTCGGAGGTGCGCGACAGCAGCCGCACCGGTGCCGGCCGGCACAGAGCCCCGGACGTCACCATCGAGGTGGCCGAGCGTGACTTCCTCGGCATCATGGGCGGCACCGCCAACGTCGAAGAACTGTTCGCCAGCGCCCGCCTGAAGATCAGCGGCAACATGGGCCTGGCCACCCTGCTGCCGCAGATCATCAGCAACGCCCGGCGCGGCGCGCCGGCGACCAAGGTGTCGATGAACCAACGCTACCCGACACCGGCACGCCTCAGCGAACGGGTGTCGGCCGCGCAATCGGTGCAGCGCGAGGTGGCACGCATTGCCCGCGCCGACATGCCGCTGGCGCGCTTCCAGGGCGAATACCTGGCGCACGGGACGCCGGTGGTCATCAGCGATGCCCTGCAGGACTGGCCGCTGTTCACCATGGGCCGCGAAGCTTCGCTGGAGCATTTCGCCGAACTGCAGGGCATCACCCGGCACGGCGACTACGTGAAGAAGACCTTCTCCACCGACCGCGACTTCCGTTCCACTTCCATGGCCGACTTCATCGCCTCGCTGGACACCCCTGCCAAACCCGGCGAAACCCCGGCCTACATGGGCAACAACATAGTGCCGGAAAAGCTGCTGACGCTGATTCGCTACCCGCAGTACTTCGCCCGCGAGAAGTTCATTGCGCCGCGCATCTGGATCGGCCCCAAGGGCACACTGACGCCACTGCACCGCGACGACACCGACAACCTGTTCGCACAGGTATGGGGGCAGAAGTCGTTCATCCTTGCCGCGCCGCACCATCGCCCCGCCCTGGGTACTTGGTCGACCAGCCCCAAGGGCGGCCTGGACGGCTGCGACTTCAACCCCGACGCCCCGGACTACCAGCGTTTCCCGGCGGCGCGCGAGGTGCCGTTCCTGCGCGTGGTACTGCAGGCCGGTGACCTGTTGTTCCTGCCCGAAGGGTGGTTCCACCAGGTGGAGTCTGTGACCACCTCGCTGTCTGTGAACTTCTGGGTGAATTCCGGGCGCGGTTGGTAGCCGGGATTACCAGGGGGGGCGCTTTGCGCCCCTATCGCCGGCAAGCCAGCTCCCACAGGGACTGCGCCGACCGGAAGACTTGCGCTGTACCTGTGGGAGCCGGCTTGCCGGCGATAGGGACTGCGCCGACCGGAAGGCTTGCGCTGTACCTGTGGGAGCCGGCTTGCCGGCGATAGGGACTGCGCCGACCGGAAGGCTTGCGCTGTACCTGTGGGAGCTGGCTTGCCGGCGATAGGGCCGCGCAGCGGCCCCGGCAATCGATCAGACCGCCGCGATCAACGCCTCGGCAAAGCGCTGCGCGACCTCATCGATCTGCTCGCCACTGATGATCAACGGCGGCAGGAAGCGCACCACCGCCCCATGCCGCCCACCGAGTTCCAGGATCAGCCCGCGCTTGAGGCACTCGCGCTGCACCTTCGCCGCCAATTCACGGTTGGCCGCCGGATGCCCAAGCGCATCTCGCTGGCCTTGCGGGTCCACCAGCTCCACCCCAAGCATCAGGCCACGCCCGCGAATATCACCCAACTGCGGATAATCCCGCTGCAACTGCTGCAGGTGCTGGCGCAGGCGCTGGCCCATGGCCTCGGCATGCTCTGCCAGGCGATGCTCGACCAGGTAATCGATCACCGCCGAACCCGCCGCCATTGCCATCTGGTTACCACGGAAAGTGCCGGCGTGGGCGCCCGGTTTCCAGGTGTCCAGCCAGTCGCGGTACACCACCACCGCCAGCGGCAGGCTGCCGCCAATGGCCTTGGACAAGGTGACCGCGTCCGGGATGATGCCGGCATGCTCGAAGGCGAACATGCGCCCGGTGCGGGCGAAACCGCTCTGGATCTCATCGACGATCAACGCCACGCCGGCCTGCTCGGTGATACGGCGTACCCCCTTGAGCCACTCGATATCGGCCGGAATCACCCCGCCCTCGCCCTGCACCACCTCGAGGATCACCGCCGCCGGCAGCGGCACGCCGCTTTCCGGGTCGAGCAGCAGGGTTTCCAGGTAATGCAGGTTGGCCCTGACCCCGGCTTCGCCGCCCAAACCGAACGGGCAACGGTAGTCGTAGGGGTACGGCATGAACTGCACACCGTTGCCGAGCAAGGCACCCAGCGGCTGCTTCGGCCCATGGCTGCCCATCAGGCTCAGCGCACCCTGGCTCATGCCATGGTAGGCACCATGGAAAGCCAGTACGGTGCTGCGGCCGGTGGCGCTGCGCACCAGTTTCAGCGCTGCTTCCACCGCATCGGTACCGGTCGGGCCGCAGAACTGGACCTTGGCCTCACGGCGCAACGCCTCGGGCAGCACACCGAACAGGTCCTGGACGAAGCGGTCCTTGACCGGCGTGGTCAGGTCCAGGGTGTGCAACGGCAGCTCATCGGCCAGTACCCGCTGGATCGCCTCGACCACCACCGGGTGGTTGTGGCCCAGCGCCAGGGTGCCGGCGCCGGCCAGGCAGTCGATGAACTGGCGGCCTTCGACATCCTCCACATGGATGCCACGGGCGCGCTTGAGTGCCAGCGGGATGCGCCGCGGGTAGCTGCGGGCGTTGGACTCCTGTTGCTGCTGGCGTTGCAGCAAGGGTGAATCGGTGAACTCGTACAAGGCACGCGGCGCGCTGGCCGGCGGGACCTGGGCAAGGCAGGAAGCGGTGGACATGGGTGAATCCTCGCAAGCAAGCGAAAGTGCGGGTGTTCGTCGCTTGGGAAACGCTTGAGTGCGGGGAGGATTTAGCGGTTGCTGTGGGATTTTTGAAAGCAGGCCCGGCCTCTTCGCGGGTAAACCCGCTCCCACAGGATTGGCACAGATCTCAGGGTTGATGCAGTACCTGTGGGAGCGGGTTTACCCGCGAAGAGGCCGGCACAGGCAATAAAAATCAATGCCCCGAGCGCGCCGGCACTTGCAACAACACCCGCAACCCATCACTGCGGCTGTCGAACTTCAGGCTACCGGCACAACGCTGCACGATCGCCTGCACGATCGCCAGCCCCAGCCCGCATCCACCACTCTGCCCGTTACGCCAGAAGCGCTCGGTCAGGTGTTCCAGGTCCGCCTCGGCAATCCCCGGCCCATGGTCCCGCACCATGAAGCCCACCTGGCCGTCAGCCATCTGCACCTCAAGCTCCACCGCCTCGTCGCCGCCATGGCGCAAGGCGTTGTCCAGCAGGTTGCGCAGCGCCGCCACCGCCAACGGCGCAGGCATGCCCAGGTAGATCTGCGTAGCGGCTTCAGGCAAGCGCAGCACGATGCGCCGGTTGTCACCGCCGCCGGCATCCTGCACCGCCTGCCGGGCCACCTGCTCGGCGCTGCACTGCACGCCATCCTCGAACGACAGGCTGCCCTCCACCCGCGCCAGCATCAACAACTGCTCCAGCGTGCGGTGCATGCGGTCGGCGCCCTGCTCGGCATGTTCCAGCGCCTGCTCGCGCACGGCGCCATCGGTCATCCGCGCCACCTGCAGGTGGGTCTTGATCGCCGTCAGCGGGCTGCGCAGTTCATGCGCGGCATCGTCGGTCAGGCGCCGCTCACGCTCGATGGTTTGGGCAATACGCAGGAACAGCTGGTTCTGGGTTTCCAGCAACGGTAGCAGTTCGCTGGGCATACCCGCCACCTGCAGCGGCTCGACGCTGTCCGCGCGCCGGCGGCGCAGGGCATCGCGCATGCGGTTGAGCGGCTCCAGGCCCTTGCCCAGGCCGATCCACAACAACCCCAGGCTGCCAAGCAGGGCCATCAGCACCGGCGCCGAGGCTGCCAGCAGGATCGACTGGTTCAGCGCCTCGCGCTCCATGTGCCGGTCGGCGGTGGTGATACGCACATCGCCATGGTTGTAGGTGAAGGTGCGCCACAGCGCGTCGTCGATGGTCTGGTCACGGAAACCGCTGCGTTCATCGTCCATGACGCCATCGTGCTTGTGGTTGCTGGCGAGAATCTCGCCACGCAGCGAGCTGACCTGGCAGGCCATGCCGTCCGGCACGCTGAACTGGTCGGCGGAAAAGTGCGCCTCCCCGCCCTTGGCGGTCAGCGGCTGCGGCAGCTGGTCGATCAGCCCGGCGACCATGCGCGCCGAAGCCACCAGGCGCTGGTCGAGGGAGAACATCATCTGCTGGCGCAGGTCGCGCAGCATCCACGCGGCGGCCAGCGCCCAGATGATCACGAAGGCGCTGCCCAGGATCAGGCTCAGGCGTACCCGCAGGCTCATGATGCGGCCTCCTCCGGCGCCTGCGCCGGGCCCAGCCGGTAGCCCAGGCCGCGCACGGTCTCGACGATGCCGTTGCCCAGCTTGCGCCGCAGATGGTGGATATGCACGTTCAGGGCATTGCTCTCGACTTCGTCGCTGAAGCCGTACACGCAGTCTTTGAGCTGCTCGCCGGACAGCACCCGCCCGGGGTTCTGCAGCAGCGCCTGGAGCAATGCCTGTTCACGCCGGGACAGGTCGACCGGCTGGCCGGCCAAGGTTGCCTCGCAGCTGCTCGGGTCGTAGCGCAGCGGGCCGTGTTCGATCACATTCACCGCCCGCCCGGCCACCCGCCGCAGCAGGGTGTGCAGGCGAGCAGCCAGCTCGCGCAGGTCGAACGGCTTGAGCAGGTAATCGTCGGCACCGGCCTGCAGGCCATCGACCCGGTCGGTGACCGCATCACGGGCAGTGAGCACCAGCACTGGCAGCGTCTCGCCTTTCTCGCGCAGGCGGCGCAACAGCTTCAGGCCGTCTTCGTCGGGCAGGCCAAGGTCGAGGATCATCACGTCGAACTGCGCGGCCTGCAGCATCGCCCGTGCATCGGCGGCGTTGCCCACACGGTCCACGGTCAGGCCCTGGGCGGTAAGGCCGGCGCAGATGCCGGCGGCGATCAGGTCGTCGTCCTCACAGAGCAGAACGTGCATGGCGGGGCTCCCGGAATGGTGTGGCTGGCATTGCACCTTGGGCAGATTAAGGGGGGATTATGGACCTTTTGTGGGGTGGATTGGGGTGTTCGTCTTGGGTGCGATGGCCAACATCTGGGCCTAAATCAACCCCTGCGGCGTATCTACATCCAGCAACACCCCAGCATCCTCCACTTCAACCACCACGCAACAATCCCGATGCGCTTGCACCACCGACCGGGCCCCTTCATCCCCGGCAAGCTGCCCCAGCGCCGGCCAGAAGTCGCGACCGAAGACCACCGGGTGCCCCTGCTGCCCCGCATGGCGCGGCAACACGATAGTCGAGGCGGTGGCCGCCTCGGCCAACCGACGCAAGGTTACCGATTCGATCCAAGGCATATCACCCAGCAAGATCGCCACCGCCTGCGCCTGGCTGTCACCCAACGACCTGGCGCCGGCAGCCAGGCTATGCCCCATCCCTGACGCCGCATCCGGGCTGGCGATAACCCGGCAATCGGCAGGCAGGGCAAAATCCTCGCTCCACTCGCCCGCGCGCAAAACCACGCGCACATCATCGAACACCGCTTGGGCCCGCTCCACACTATGCGCCAGCAGGCTGCGACCATCAGCCAAGGTCGCCCGGCGCTTGTCTGAACCGAAACGCGTGCCGCGGCCTGCCGCCAGCACCAGCGCAACCACGCTCACAGCGCGCCCCGCTCGATGCCGTTGCGCACCCGCAGAATGTCGGCCAGCACCGCCAAAGCGATCTCGGCCGGGGTCTTGCTGCCCAGGTTGAGGCCGATCGGGGCGTGGATGCGGCCCAGTTCGACCTCGCCCAGGCCACCGACCCGCCGCAGGCGTTCGCGGCGCTTGTCGGAGGTCACCCGGGAGCCCATCACACCGATATAGAACGCCTCGGTGCGCACCGCTTCGAGCATCGCCAGGTCATCGATCTTCGGGTCGTGGGTCAGCGCCACCACGGCGGTGTCGGCATGGCAACCGCCATGGGCGATGAACTCTGACGGCAGCTCGCGACGCACTTCGATGCCATCCAGCCGCACGCCGTCGAGCACTTCGTCACGGGGCTCGCAGAGGATGACCTCGAAGCCCATGCCCTTGCCGAACTCAGCACAGAAATGCGCGACGCTGGAATACCCGGCCAACAGCAGACGCTGGGCGGCCCCCACACGCAAGCGTACACAGGCACTTTCACGCTGCACACGCGGCCCCTGGCTGTGGTCATCGGCAAGCAGGCGCCTGCCCTCGGGCAGGCTCACTTCACGCAGCACGCGGCGCTGGCCCTGCAATGCGCTTTCCAGCTCACGCAGGTGCGCTTGCACGTCACAGTCGGCCGGCAGGTTCTCCACCAGCACTTCCAGCACGCCGCCACAGGGCAGGCGGATGCTCGAACGCGAGTCGCTGCCATCGCCATAACGCACGATGGCCACTGGCTCGGGAAACTCCCCCCGGCCCACGCGCTCGAGAAAGTCGTCTTCGACGCAGCCACCGGACAGCGAACCCAGCCACTGCCCGCTGGCGTTCACCGCCAGCAGCGAGCCCGGCGCACGGGGCGCCGAGCCATAGGTGGCGAGCACCGTGCACAACCACACCCGCTGACCGCCGCACGACCACTGCAACGCCTGGCGGACCACCTGTAGATCGAGATGCTGCACCCTTTACTCCGCCTTCAGCTCGGCGAGCTGCTGTACGCTCAGGTCACCGGGCAATCCACCCCAAGCCTGGCGCAGGTAGTTGACCATATCCGCCACCTGCTGGTCATCGAGCTTGTCGGCAAAGCCCGGCATCGGCTGCATGCGCTCGAAGCCGGTGAACTGCTGCTCACGGATGCCTTCGAGGATCACCTTGACCAGGTTGCGCGAGTCGGCCTGGCGCAGCACCGTGTTGCCGCGCATGGCCACGGCGATGTGCGGCTTGCCCTCGCCGTCCACCCCATGGCAGCCCGCGCAGACATTCAGGTATTGCTGGCGGCCGCGCTTGGCGCTGTCGCTCATCTGCTCCAGCGCCACCGCCTGGATGGTCTTGGCCGGCGGTGGCTGGTCGCCCAGCAGGTAGGTGGCCATGGCCGCCAGGTCGGCATCCTCCAGGTGCTGGGTGCTGTGGTGCACCACCGGGAACATTTCGTTGAACACGCTGCCCTGGGCGCTGATGCCATGCTTGAGGAAGGTGGTCAGGTCCGGCTGGGTCCAGCCGCGCTCGGCGAGGTCCTGGGCCAGCAGGCTCGGGGCCAGGTAGCCACCCAGCAGGCCGCCGCTCAGGCGCTGGTCTTGCTGCAACGCACCGATCGGGTTGCGCGGGGTATGGCACTCGCCGCAATGGCCCATGACTTCGACCATGTACTGCCCACGCTGCCAGGCCGGGCTTTTGCCCTCGGTCGGCTGCAGTTGAACGCTTTTACCGTACAGCATGTTCCAGCCGCTCAGCCCCTGGCGCACGTTGAACGGAAAGCGCAACGCAGTCTGCGGTGCCGGGCGGTTGATTGGCGGCACGGTCATCAGGTAGGCGAGGATCGCGTCCGAATCTTCGCGCTTGATCAGGTGGTACGAGGTGTACGGCATCGCCGGGTAGAGGTTGGCGCCGTCCTTGCGCTTGCCCTCGGTTACCGCGGCGAAGAATTCGTCAGCGCTGTAGTTGCCGATGCCGTACTGCTTGTCCGGGGTGATGTTGCTGCCGTAAATGGTGCCGAACGGCGAATGGATCGGCAGGCCGCCAGCATACGGCGCGCCGCCTTCGGCGGTGTGGCAGGCCATGCAGTCGGCCGCGCGGGCCAGGTATTCACCGCGCTTGACCTGCGCCTGGTCGGCTGCCTGGGCAAGCGAGGTAAAGGCAAGGCCGAGAGCCAGCGCCAGTGCGCTACGAACAAGACCCATGCTCAACCCTCCTTGACCAGGCCGAGGTCGTTGAGCACCGTGCGGGTGGCGTCGTAGTAACGCACGTAGCCGGTGCAACGGCAGATGTGGTGGCCCAGGCTCGCCTCGATGCGGTCTTCCACCTCGCTCTTCTTCAACGGCTGGCGCTGGGCGGTTTCCACCAGCACCGTGGCGGCATTGACGAAGCCCGGCGCGCAGTAGCTGCACTGGAAGGCGAACAGGTCGACGAACTTCTGCTGGATCGGGTTCAGCGTGAGGTTGCCGGCCTCGTCCTGGCTGGCATGGCCCTCGATGGTGCGGACCTTCTTGCCCTCGAAGTAATGCGCGCCGGTAATGCAGGTGCGCACCTCCTCGCTGGTGCCGTCGGGGTTGTCGACGATCACCACGCAGGCGTGGCAGATACCCTGGCCGCAGCCCAGGCGCGAGCCGGTGAGGTTCTGGTGTTCGTGCAGGTAGTCGATCATCGCCAGGTCGTCGGGGACCTCGACCGGGCCGACCGGTTGACCGTTGAGGGTCAGTTGCAGTGGACGGTTAGCCATTGAGGGCCTCCTTGATACGGGCTGGGGTGATGGGGAGATCGCGAACGCGCTTGCCGATGGCATGCGCGACGGCATTGCCGATGGCACCGACGACCGGGATCATCACCACTTCGGCGATGCCCTTGGACGGGTCGGTCGGTGACAGCGGCGGGAGGATTTCGCTGGTCTGCTGCCACACCGCCACATCGCGCGCATGCGGCAGGCGGTAGCGGTTGAAGTTCCAGTCGCCCTCCCCGGGCCCGCCCTCGTACAACGGCATTTCTTCGGTCAAGGCATGGCCGATGCCCATGGCGATACCGCCCTCGAGCTGGCCCTTGACCAGTTCCGGCACCAGCACCCGGCCGCACTCGACCCAGCTGTGGTGGTTGAGCACCTGCACTTCGTGAGTGCCCTTGTTCACCTTGACTTCGACAATGGTCGCCACCGGGCTGTAGTAGGTGACCATGGCGTTGTTCAGCTGGGTGTCGGGGTAGGCGGCGTTCTGCCGGTCGAGCAGGTGGTAGCCGTGGCTGCTCATCTGCGCCTTCTTGGCGTTCACCGCGCCATCGCCGTACTTCACCGCCACCGCGTCGAGCGGGAAGCGTTCGCGCACGCCGTCGATGACGAAGTCGGCCTCGGCCCAGCTCCAGCGGTTGAAACCGTGCACGCTGACGCCAGTGACCAGGCCCATGTCATGGGCCTTTTGTGCCAGCTGGGCGAACGGGATCGGTGACAGGCCGTTGCCGGTCAGCTCGCCGTTGACCCATACCGCATTCTCGCGGCGCACCACCAGCGGGTTGGCCTGGCCGCCGTACGGGCCCTGGCGCCAGATGGCCATGGCCGCCGGCCACAGACCGTGGTTGAACAGCACGCGTGCCGCTTCGCGGGTGGCATGGCTGAAGTAGAAGGCCGAGTTGGTCGCCGACGACGGCGAAGCAAGCTTGCCGACCCAGCGCGGGTTGCGCAGCGCGGCGTCCTGCTCGGGCTGGCTGATCAGGTACGGGTTGCCGCTGGTGGTCAGCTGCAGCTCCGGCCATTCGGTGACCGCGGTCTTCACCTCGTCGGCCGAGCGGCCAAGGAAATCGCTGACCACCAGGGCCTGGGAGGTGGACATGCCGGTACCCAGCTCGGTGCCGATGTGGCGCAGGCTGATGCGCCCATCGCGGCTGAATTCGATGCTGGCCATGGGGGCTTCGGAGCCGGTGCCGAAGTCTTTCTGGCAGATGGCAAAGCCCACGCCATACCAGTGGTCCGGGTCCTTGGCGTCCATCTGCTGCTTGCGCGCGTCGCGGTTGCGCCACCAGTCGTGCACGGCGGCCTTGTCGAGAATCTCGTACAGGCGCAGGGCGCCGGCCGGGACCGCGCCCTGGGTGTTCTTCATGCCCGACTTCAGCGCGTTGGCGCGGCGCAGGTCGATGGCATCGACGCCCAGGCGCCCTGCGATCTCATCCACCATCATTTCGGTGGCGGCCATGGTCTGCAGGGTGCCGTAGCCGCGCATGGAGCCGGCCTCGACGCCACGGGAATGATAGGCAGTGACCGACAGGTCGTTCTGCGGCATGTAGTAGATCGACTGCGCCGCCGTGGCCCCCACCGCTGCCACCGACGGGCTGTAGTTGATACGCCCGCCGCCGTCGCAGCTCATGTCGGCGCGGAAGATCTTGAAGCTGTTGTCCTTCTTGTCCACCGCCAACTGGTAGCGGATATCGAAGGCATGGCGCTTGATGCCGCTCTGGAACTGCTCGTAGCGGTCGTTGGCCAGGCGGATCGGCACACCGGCGCCATACAGCGCGGCCACGGCGGCGTAGAAGACGAAGATGTTGTTGTCTTTCGAGCCGTAGCCCACGGTATAGCCCGGGTGCATGTTCAGCGTGTTCAGGGCGAAGCGCGACGGCTTGATCATGTGCACGCATTCCTGCGCCACTTCGAACGGGCACTGGGTTGCGACCACGAAGTGCAGCGTGCCGCTGGCCGGGTCGTACCAGCCGTTGCCGTTGTCCGGCTCCAGGGCGGCCGGCTCGATGGACGGCGTCTTGTAGCGCTCGTCGAACACCAGCCAGTCCTCGGGTGGGTTATCCAGCTGCTCGGCCATGCGCTTGGCGTAGAACAGGCCCTGCTCGGTCAGGTCGCCATGCTGGTTGGGCTGCTTCGACCACACCGGCTTGCGGTTGAGGATGGTGGGGAACAGCATGGAATTCTTCAGGCTGGAAAATTCATCGTCGTCGAACGGCGTGGCACCGCCCACGCGCACGAAGCGGAAGCTGCCGTAGGGGTCGCGCTGGTACAGCGGCGCCTGGGCGCCATAGCGGATCGCCTGGTCGTTGAACTGCAGCTTGCGCTTGGCCTGGCGGAAGCGCTCGAAGTCGTGCCAGATCAGGATCGCCACCGGGTGGCCGATGAACATCGGTACCTTGCCGGGCGGCAGCAGCGGGTCGGGCGAGTGGGCCTCGGGCCAGGCGATGCCATCCTTTTCCAGGTCGGCAGCGGTGACGATGCGGTCCGGCTGCAGGTCAGCGCCAAGCAGGCTGAGGTCATGGCCGGCATAGATACGGTCGGCCTTGGTCGCCTTGAGCAGCAGCGCATGCCCCTGCTGCGCGGGCCAGCCGGGCATGTCCTTGGCACGGATGTCGCGGGCGAACACCTTGTCGCCGCACACCTTGGACAAGGCGTCATTACGGAAACGCGCCTTGCCGTCATGGTTCATCCACTTCTGCGGCGAGGTGGTGACGCGTTCCTCCATCAGCGCGGCGAATGCCTGGCTGCCGAGCGGCGCCATGGTCACGCCGACACCAGCGATCAGGCCGCCTTGCAGGAAGGCGCGCCGGGAAATATCACGGTTGGACATGCTTGATCCTCTGGGCAGCAGGGGGACTGCCCTTTTTTTGATTCTGGTACTAGCCTGAAAAGCTGACCTGTACGTCAACTTTACAGCAATTGTGTTGGCGCAGGCAAAGTCAAGTCGACAATATGTCGCGACATGCCTGGGATCTTGGGCGGAATTTGCTCTGGGGCTGGTAGGTGGTTGTCTTAGGATCTCCCAGGCGCAGACCATCCCACGGCAAACACCTGCAAGCCCTGATGCGCCCCCCTGACCAAAAACCAGAGTTAACCTTGGGTTAATCGACCCAAGCCAGCATGACCCCTTTCAACGTACTGCCAAGGCGAAGACATGCGCGTCCTCCTGCTCTTCCTGACACTGCTGCTGGCCGGCCCGTTGCAGGCCAACCCGTTCGATGTCAAACCGGACTTCCTGCCGGTCAACCAGGCCTTCGTGCTTACCCACGACCGCCAGGCCGACGGCCAGATGCGCCTGTTCTTCCAGATCCAGCCTGGCTACTACCTGTATCAGAAACGCCTGAAGTTCGACGGCCTGCCTGCCGAACAGCACCCGCAACTGCCGGCCGCGCTCAACCATCACGATGAGTTCTTCGGCGACAGTGCGGTGTACCGCGACCAGCTCGAACTGCTGCTACCAGCCGATGCCCGGGGCCAGCTGCGCCTGGGCTGGCAGGGCTGTGCCGACGCCGGCCTGTGCTACCCGCCGCAAACCACGTTGGTCGACCTGGGTGGCAGTGTGGCGCCGGCGGCCGAACAAGCCAGTGACCAGGCCCTGGCCAGCGACCTGCAACAAGGCCACCTGGCCTGGAGCCTGCTGGCGTTCTTCGGCCTGGGCCTGTTGCTGGCCTTTACCCCCTGCTCGCTGCCGATGCTGCCGATCCTCGCCGGGCTGGTAATGGGCAATGGCGCCAGTGCCCGGCGCGGCTGGATACTGGCCGGGGTCTATGTACTGAGCATGGCCCTGGTGTATGCCGCCCTGGGCGTGGTCGCCGCGCTGCTGGGTGCCAGCCTGCAGGCCTGGCTGCAGCAACCCTGGCTGCTGGGCAGCCTGGCGGGGCTGTTCGTGCTGCTGGCCCTGCCGATGTTCGGCGCCTTCGAACTGCAACTGCCCGCCGCCGTGCGTGACCGTCTCGACCGCGCCGGGCAAGGCACCCGTGGCGGCAACCTGTATGGCGCGGCGCTGCTGGGCGCGCTGTCCGGCCTGCTGATGGGCCCGTGCATGACCGCGCCGTTGGCCGGCGCGCTGCTGTACATCGCCCAGAGCGGCGACGTGCTGCAGGGGGCGCTGGTGCTGTTCAGCCTCGGCCTGGGCATGGGCGTGCCGCTGCTGTTGCTGGTAACCCTCGGCAACCGCTTCCTGCCCCGCCCGGGCGCCTGGATGAACCGGGTCAAGGGCGTGTTTGGCTTCGTGTTCCTGGGCATGGCGCTATACACCTTGCGCAGCCTGCTGCCCGCAGCATTGCTGCTGGCCCTGAGCGGCGCCTTGCTGATCGCCCTGGCCTGGGCTGCCTGGCCGGCCCTGCAGCGGTTGCCGGCGTTGCGCGCGTTGCCGCTGCTGGGTGCCCTGTGGGGCGGCCTGCTGCTGGTGGGTGCGGCGGCCGGTGGCGACGACCTCTGGCAGCCGCTGCGCCCGTTCGCCGGTGGCGGCGCTGCGCCGGCTACCGGCCAGCACACCGAGGACGCCTTCGTCACCGTCAGCCGCCCCGAAGACCTGCAACGCGAACTGGATGCAGCCAAGGCCCGTGGCCAGTGGGTGATGCTCGACTACTATGCCGACTGGTGCGTGTCGTGCAAGGTCATGGAAAAACAGGTGTTCGCCCGCAGCGACGTGCGGGCCGGCCTGGCCGGTGTGCACCTGCTGCGCCTGGACGTGACCGCCGACACCCCGGCCAGCCAGGCCCTGCAGCAGCGCTACCAGGTACCTGGCCCGCCCAGCATCATCTGGGTCGGCCCGGAAGGCGACGAACGCCGCGCGCGGCGCATCACTGGTGAGGTGGATGCAGCCGCCTTCCTGCAACACTGGACCCAGACCAGGAGCCAAGGCTGATGCTGACCGTAACCCTCGGGCCACTGACCATGGCCCTCAACCACCTGCTGATGCTCACCGCCCTGGTGATCGCCAGCATGGTCGGCTGGTGGGTCGCCCGGCGTGGCGGCGAGAGCCCGGAATCGGCACTGTTCAACCTGTTCCTGATCGGCCTGCTGTGCGCACGCGCCGGCTTCGTGCTGGCCTATTGGCCGATGTACCAGGACGACCCCCTGCAGATCATCGATATCCGTGATGGCGGCTTCCTGTTCTGGTCTGGCCTTGCCGGCATCGTGCTCGGCGCCTTGTGGCAGGGCTGGCGCCATCCGGGCCTGCGCCGTCCGCTGGGCTGGGCGCTGTTCAGCGGCGCGCTGTTCTGGGGCCTGGCCAGCCTCGGTGGCCACCTGTACAGCAAGGGCACCGAACTGCCCGAGCTGAGCCTGCGCAAGGCCAACGGCCAATCCGTAGCGTTGCACAGCTACCGCGGCAAACCGCTGGTCATCAACATCTGGGCCACCTGGTGCCCACCCTGCCGACGCGAAATGCCGGTGCTGCAACAGGCGCAAAGCGCTTACCCGCACGTGACCTTCCTGTTCGTCAACCAGGGCGAGACCCCGGAAAACGTCAGCACCTTCCTCGCCACCACCGGCCTGAGCCTGACCCACGTGCTGTTCGACGGCACCGGTCTGCTGGCCCAGCGCGTCGGCTCCATGGCCCTGCCCACCACCCTGTTCTACGACGCCGACGGGCGCCTGGTCGGCAGCCATCTGGGCGAGCTGTCCCGGGCCAGCCTGCGCCACGCCCTGGAGCCTTTCGACCGGGCCACCGCGCCCGCCCCTGCCGCACAAGGAAACTGACATGCGACTGACTGCACTGCTGCCCCTGTCCCTGGCCCTGCTGGCTGCTCCCACCCTGCAGGCCGAAGAGTTGCCCAAGGCGATTGCGCAACTGCAAGCCAAGGGTGCCGTGATCAAAGGCAGCTTCGACGCCCCCAACGGCCTGCGCGGGTATGCCGCCGAGTACCAGAATAATGGCCTGGCGCTGTACCTCACCCCTGACGGCAAGCATGTACTGGTCGGCAGCCTGTTCGACGAACAGGGCAACGACCTCAGTGCCGAGCCACTGAAAAAGCTGGTGTATGCGCCGATGAGCAAGGAAATCTGGGCGAAGATGGAGAAAACCTCCTGGATCGCCGACGGCAAGGACGATGCACCGCGCAAGGTGTACCTGTTCAGCGACCCCAACTGCCCGTACTGCAACATGTTCTGGGAACAGGCACGACCGTGGGTGGAGTCGGGCAAGGTGCAGTTGCGCCATATCATGGTCGGCATCATCCGCGAGGACAGCCCGGGCAAGTCGGCGGCGCTGCTGGCGGCGAAAGACCCGGCCAAGGCACTGCACGAGCATGAAAAAGCGGGCAAGGCCAGCAAGTTGAAGGCACTGGAGCAGGTGCCGGAGGCGGTACAGCAAAAGCTGGCGGCGAACATGGCGCTGATGGAAGAAATGGGCTTGCAGGCGACCCCGGCGATCTTCTATCAGGATGATCAGGGCAACCTGCAGAGCCAGCAAGGCGCGCCGCGGCCGGAGTTGCTTGGGAAGATTCTCGGCAAGCGCTGATGTGAAATCGCCGGGGCTGCCTTGCAGCCCATTCGCAGCACAAGGCTGTGGCGGCCCTGTGGGAGCGGGCAAGCCCGCGAAGAACTCAACGCGGTGTTATGGCACCGGCTGCGCCGGTGTTCGCGGGCATGCCCGCTCCCACAGGTACAGCGCCAAACCTCGAGAACAACGCCGTAGCTGTAGGAGCGGTGCAGACCTCACTTGCTCTGGTCACAACCCCTCCAGCTCGTCCTTGAGCACATCGGCCCAGATACCAGCCAATGGCCAACTTTACATTTGGCAACACTAAGTTATACCACCCAAGGCGAAAAACACTTTTCCTAACCGATCATCGGGAAACAACGCCCGGCAATAAAACATATAACAATCCCACAACAACTTCAGATCCGCCCTACAAAAAACAGAAGTCTTTTTCACTCCCATGATCAGTGAACAGATCGCGATCAGACATACCCCTCAGATAGATCCCACAATACCAACTGCAATTCAAACAACTAGATTACACCCCAGCCAACACATCGCCTCCATCAAACTTGACGCACATGCAGCGTGAATATAAAACCTTACCCCCTGCATTCGCGAACACACTAAAGGCGAGAAAAATGAACAAAAAGCCATACCCCATAACGCGAACAAAACAGATCCTCATGATCACCAAGGTGTTGATCCTGGAACACCTGCGAGAACCCACTGCGTTGCTGTGGACAGCGGCGGCGCCTTGCTTGATGTTCATACTACTGAGGCAAAGCCGTTCCCTTGCAGCGCCACCAGACTCTCTCTATATATCCTCTGCTGCGTGGTTCTACGCCTACATCGCTGCAAACGTTGCCTTCTTCGGCCTCGGATTTTATCTAATCGGGCGACGAGAAAGTGGCTTTGTCCGGTCATTCATTTACCAACGCGAGGCAATTGCACTTTTCCTCACATCGCACGCCGTCAGCTACACATTGGTCAGTGTCGTATACTCCAGCTTTTTCTACTTCGCCTCCAAGCCTCTATACGGTTCCTACTCGCTATCAGAACTCCTGTACCTTACAGCCGCGTTCTATACGAGTTACCTGATATTCTCCTGCATCGGCTTGGCAATCGCAGCGATGCCCATCAAATTCAGTACAGCCGGGACGCTATTTTCGCTACTTTCATTCCTGATGTTACTTTCCGGTTATTTGGGCGCCACACAAGACGAACTGACCCACTGGTCAACGTTGATCAACCCCTTGCACCTGAGCACAAGAATAATTACCGGAGAGTTGCCACTTGCCATTAGTTTTCTGACAGCTTTTGCCATTTCAACAGCGGGGCTCTATGCAACAGGAAAGCTATTCAGAATCCATCCCGTATGGAGCCGCTATTAAAATGCACCTGCTCACCATCAAAAACCTGGACTTTTCATACAGCAGCAGCCCTCTACTACAGAACATCACGCTACAATTGAAAAAAGGAGAAGCCGTTGGCGTACTGGGCAGTAACGGAGCAGGAAAGACCACGCTTTTCGACCTGATCTGCAACATCAGAAAACCAAGCAACGGCACAATCATAAATTCATCCAGACAGCAGGCTTATCTGACTCAAGTACTGACACCACCGCCCTTGCTCAGGATGAGCGAAGTCTACCAACTGATTACACATTTAAACTCCAGATCTGCACCGGATCACTGCGAGGTGCTTTCACGCCTCTCTGAATGGTCACCTTCGCTGTCGAAACGGTATGCTGAAATCTACAAGAAGAAGGCATCTACTTGCAGCTATGGCGAAGTCCGGAGCTTTGTCACACTGACGCTACTGCTAATGGGCAGCGACCTGATCATCCTCGACGAGCCTACTGCGGGGGTAGACCCAGAGTTCAGACACCACATATGGCTAGGTATAAAAAACGCGTGCAAAAACGGGGCTAGTGTTTTGATTTCATCTCACTATACCGAGGAAATTGCCACAAACTGCCATCGTTTCTACATGCTCGCTCATCAACACCTCGAACCATTTGAGAATGCTCATGAGTTTCTCGCTCGCTACCATGCGAACTCTTATGATGAAGCATTCATCAATGCGTCGATGTCGCAGGAAAAAATCGGGGCCGCATCATGATGGCGAAGAACCATGGGAAAGATGGGCTTGCAGGTATGGCACCGGCTGCGCCGGTGTTCGCGGGCATGCCCGCTCCCACAGGTACAGCGCCAAACCTCGAGAACAACGCCGTATCTGTAGGAGCGGCCTTGTGTCGCGAAAGGGCCGCATAGCGGCCCCAGCAATTTCAACTTTTGTGCACCAATCCAGGGGCGGTGCAGGCCTCATCTGCTCAGGTCACAACCCCTCCAGCTCGGCCATCAGGTCACTGAGCCGGTCGACCTTGTCGTCATCCAGCACACTGCCCTGCAGCCCCTGCACATACACCGCCAGTTCCTCCACCGTGCTGCACTCGAACATCGCCCGCAACGGCACGTTCAACTTCAACTGCTTCTGCACCCGCGAGGCGATCTGCGTGGCCAGCAGCGAATGCCCGCCCAGCTCGAAGAAGTTGTCGTGCATCCCGACCCGCTCGGCCTTGAGCACATCGGCCCAGATACCGGCCAGTACCTCTTCCAGCTCGTTGCGCGGCGCCTGGTAGGCCTGGCTGTGCTGGCCACCGATGTCGATGGCCGGCAGGGCCTTGCGGTCGAGCTTGCCGTTGGCGTTGTGCGGCAGGCTGTCGAACCAGCCCCAGTGCAGTGGGACCATGTACTCCGGCAACTCGGCACGCAGGCGCTGCTTGAGCTGTTCCAGCAACGCAGCGTCGGCTGCAACGCCCTGATGCGCCACCAGGTAACCCACCAGGTGCTTGCCATTGACGCCCTCCTGCACGCCAACGGCAGCGTCGCGGAGCTCCGGCTGTTCGTGCAGGCGGGCTTCGATTTCACCCAGTTCGATGCGGTAGCCGCGAATCTTCACCTGATGGTCGATGCGCCCGACATACTCCAGCACCCCGTCCGGGCGCTGCCGCGCCAGGTCGCCGGTGCGGTACAGGCGTTCGCCCGGCGCACCATATGGATGGGGAATGAACGCCAGCGCCGTGCGCACCGGGTCGCCGACATAGCCACGGCCCACGCCGGTGCCGGCCACGCACAGCTCACCTGTCGCCCCCAGTGGCACCAGCGCCTGGTCCTCGCCGAACAGGTACAGGCGGTTGTTGTCGGTCGGCGTGCCGATCGGCAGGTAGCTGCCACGGGTCGAGGCGGCATCGACGCGGAAGAACGCCACGTCATCGGAGCACTCCGCCGGGCCGTAGGCGTTGACCAGGCCGATCTGCGGGTAGCGCTGCAGCCACTGCGCCGCCAGCTCCGGTGGCATGGCTTCGCCGGTCGGCAGCATCCAGCGCAGGCCATCGAGGGCCTGGTGGTCGTTGGCCAGCATGCCCTGGATCAGCGACGGCACGCTCTCCAGCACGCTGATGCCGGTGGCCTGCACATGCGCCAGCAGGCCCTGCGGGTCATGGGCGATGGCGTTCGGCACGATCTCCACCCTGGCGCCGAACAGCGGCGCGGCAAGGAACTGCCACACCGAAATGTCGAAGCTCTGCGAGGCCGTCTGGGCGATCACGTCGTGCTCGCCGAGCGCCAGGTACGGCACCTTGCTCAGCTGGTTGTTGAGCATGCCGCGCTGCTCGACCATCACCCCCTTCGGCAAGCCGGTGGAGCCTGAGGTATAGATCACATAGGCGAGGTTATCCGGCCCGCTGTGAATGCCGGGGTTGTGGCTGGCCACCGGGCTGGCCTGGATGTCTTCCCAGACCAGTAGCTGCGGCCGTGCCGCCACTGCAAGCTGGTCCAGCAACTGCCGCCCTTGCCCGGCACAGGCCGCGCTGCACACTAGCACGGGTGTACGGCTGAGCTCGATGATGCTTTGCAGGCGCGCCGCCGGCAGGCCCGGGTCCAGTGGCAGGTAGCCGGCGCCGGCCTTGAAGCTGCCGACGATCATGCCCAGCAGCGGTAGCCCACGCTCGGCCAGCAGTGCCACCGGCTGGTCCATGTTCACACCCGCCGCGATCAAGGCATGGCCCAGGCGGTTGGCCGCCAAGTTCAAGCCGGCGTAGTCGTAGGACGCGTCCAGGCAGCGGGCCACGGTACGTTGCGGATGCGCGGCCACCTGCGCCTCGAACTGCGCGATGTAGCTCTGTTCCAGCGGATAGGCACGCGCGGTACGGTTGCAGTCCTCCAGCAGGAAGCGCTGCTCTTCGGCACCCAGCAACGGCAGTGCGCTCATCTCCCCTTCAAAGCCTTGCACCAGCGCCAGCAGCAGGCGCTTGAACTCGGCCAGCAGGCGCTCGACGGTCGGGTAGTCGAAGTAGCGCTGGTCGAACGACAGATGCAGGCCAAGGTCATCGCCTGGGTAGCACACCGCTGTCAGCGGGAAGTTGGTGTGGGTACGGCCCGAGTCGGAGCTGGCATTCAGGTGCTGGGCGTGGTCGAGCACGGCAGTTTCCACCGGCGCGTTCTCGAACACGAACAGGCTGTCGAACAGCGGCTGGCCCTTGGGCAGTTCGCTGCATTCCTGGATCGCCACCAGCGGCAGGTATTCATATTCGCGCAGCTCCATGTTGCGCTCCAGCAGGCCTTGCAACCACTGGCGCACACTGCAGCGCTCACCCGCCACCGGCAATTGCACGCGCAGGGCGACGCTGTTGATGAACAGGCCGACGGTACGCTGCATCTGCGGCATGCTCACCGGGCGCCCGGCCACGGTCACGCCAAAGGCCACGTCGCGGTCGCCACTGTAGCGCGCCAGTACCAGGGCCCAGGCCGCCTGGGCGAAGGTGTTGACGGTGAGCTGGTGAGCCTGGGCCAACTCGCGCAGGCGCACGCCGTCGCTCACCGCCAGGCGCGTATAGCAGTCGCCGACGATCATGCCGCTACCGGCATGGTCGTGGCGCAGCGGGCGGTCGCTGGGGATGGGGGTGGCACGTTCGAAGCCGGCCAGGTTGGCCTGCCACCAGGCTCGCGCGTCGTCCAGGCCCTGGCGTTGCAGCCAGCCGATGTAGTCGCGGTAGCGCGGTGGCACCGGCAAGCGGGCCTGGCGCCCCTCGCCGAGGGCCTGGTAGATCTCGAAGAAATCGTTCATCAACAGCGAACGGCACCAGGCATCGATGAGGATGTGGTGGTTGCTCATCATGAACCAGTAGCGCTCGTCGGCCACACGCACCAGGCGCAGGTGGAACGGCGCCTCGCTGAGCAGGGCGAAACCGGCCTCGCGTTCCTGCTTGTGCAGAGCCTGCAGGCGCTGCTCCTGGGCGTCGTCGTCGAGGCCACGCCAGTCCTGGTAGTCCACCGGCGTGTTGCCCGGCTTGTGGATGATCTGCAGCATCGCCTCGCCGGTGTTCCAGCTGAACGATGCGCGTAGCGCTTCGTGGCGCGCCACCACCGCCTGCCACGCCTGGGCGAAGCGTTCGGGGTCGAGCGCGCTGTTGATGCGGTAGCGGTCCTGCATGTAGTAGAGGCCGGTGCCCGGCTCCAGCAGGGTGTGCAGCAGCATGCCCTCCTGCATCGGCGTCAGCGGGTAGACGTCCTCGATCTGCGCGGCCGATACCGGTAGCGCGTCGATCTGCGCCTGAGTCAGGTGCGCCAGCGGGAAGTCCGATGGCGTGAAACTGCCGTTGCCATCAGCCAGGCAATGTTCGACCAGCGCTAGCAGCTCCTGGCGATAGGCTTCGGCCAGGCTGGCGATGGTCCGCTCGTCGTAGCGTTCGGCACTGAAGGTCCAGCGCAGTTGCAGGGCGCCGCCATACACCTGGCCATCGACACTCAGCCAGTTGGGCAGCGGCGCATCAAGGTCGTGGGCCAGGCCGGCCGGGGCGTCCAGCGGCTGGAACAGGGCTGTGCTGTCGAACTGCTGGTCGAACTGGCCCAGGTAGTTGAAGGTGATGCGTGCCTGCGGCAGGGCCGCCATCTGCTCGCGCCCTGCCGTATCGGCCAGGTAGCGCAGCACGCCGTAGCCCAGCCCTTTGTGCGGCACCTGGCGCAGCTGCTCCTTGATGCGCTTGATCGAGTCTGCCCGCGCCGCATCGTCCTCGCCTGGCAGCGGGCGCAGGCTCAGCGGGTAGGCGTTGGTGAACCAGCCGACGCTGCGGGTCAGGTCCATGTCTTCAAACAGCCCGTCACGACCATGGCCCTCAAGCTGTACCAGCACTTCTTCATCGCCGCTCCAGCGGCACAGGGCACGCGCCAGCGCGGTCAGCAGCAGGTCGTTGACCTGGGTGTGATAGGCCGCCGGGGCCTGCTGCAGCAACTGCCGGGTCTGCGCCACATCCAGGCCGATGGCCAGGGTACGGGCGTGGCGGTGCAGGTTGCCGCCCTGCGGGTGATCGCATGGCAGTTCACGGCGCACACCACCCAACTGGCCTTGCCACCAGCCCAGCTCGTCGCGCAGCGAATCGCTGCCGGCATAGCTGGCCAGGCGTGCGGCCCAGTCGCCCATGGCGTGGGTCTTGGCCGGCAGCGGTTGGCCACGGTACAGCGCTTGCAGGTCCTCCAGCAGCACGCGCCACGACACGCCATCGACCACCAGGTGATGGATCGCCAGCAACAGGCGCTGGCCACCCTGCCCGTCATTAACCAGCAAGGCGCGCAACAGTGGGCCCTGTGCCAGGTCGAGGCTGCGTTGCAGGTCGGTATACAGCGGCTGGCAATCGGCGAAGTCGGCGACCGTGGCTGTCCACAGCAATTGCCCGGTGGCAGGCGAAGCATATTCAGCCTGCCAGCGGCCCTGGGCCCGGCCGAAGCGCAGGCGCAGGCTGTCGTGGTGCTGCACCAGGCCGGCCAAGGCTCGCTCCAGTACCCCCTCATCCAGCGGCTTGCGCG
Source organism: Pseudomonas sp. X4 (assembly GCF_040784925.1). Taxonomy (NCBI): domain Bacteria; kingdom Pseudomonadati; phylum Pseudomonadota; class Gammaproteobacteria; order Pseudomonadales; family Pseudomonadaceae; genus Pseudomonas; species Pseudomonas sp. X4. The sequence continues at coordinate 481,367 of NZ_CP160798.1, forward strand.
CCTCCAGCAGAACAGCCTGGTTCCAGTGCTGCGGCTGTGGCACTTCACTGTCGAAGAACCAGTGCTGGATCGGCGTGAGGCCGGCCTGGCCTTGGCGCTGGCCCTGTTCGATGCTGCTGGCGGCTTCGCTGCGCTGAACGATGGCGGCCAGGGTCTGGATGGTCTGATGCTGGAACAGGTCGCGCGGGGTGAACTGCAAGCCGGCCTGACGAGCCCGGCTGACTACCTGGATCGACAGGATCGAGTCGCCGCCCAGCTCGAAGAAGTTGTCCTGCACGCCGACCCGGGCAACGTTGAGCACGTCGCGCCAGATCTGCGCCAGTTGCGCTTCCACCTCGTTGCCAGGCGCCTGGTACTGCTGGCGTGCCTGTTCCAGGTCCGGCAACGGCAGCGCACGGCGGTCGAGCTTGCCGTTGCCCATCAGCGGCAGGCTGTCGAGCAGCACCAGGTGCGCCGGCACCATGTAGTCCGGCAGGTGCTGGCGGGCATCGGCTTTCACCGCGTCGCGCAGCAGGCCCTGGGCCTCGCTGTCGGCAGCGGCCTGCCCGCACACCAGGTAACCCACCAGTTGCTTGCCGCCCGGCAGGTCGAGGGCCAGCACCACAGCCTCGTCGACATCGGCATGCGCCTGCAGGCGGCTTTCGATTTCGCCCAGCTCGATACGGAAACCGCGAATCTTCACCTGCTGGTCGGCGCGGCCGACGTACTCGACCAGGCCATCGCTGCCCAGGCGCACCAGGTCACCGGTGCGATACAGGCGCCCGCCTTCGCTGCCGAACGGGTCGGCGACGAAGCGCTCGGCGCTAAGGCCCGGGCGGTCGTGGTAACCCTGGGCCAGGCCGGCACCGCCGACATACAGCTCGCCAATGCCGCCTTGCGGCAACAGGGCAAGGTCTTCGTCGAGGATGTAGGCCGTGCGGCTACCGATGACGCGGCCGATCGGTACGCTGCCCAGTTCTGCCGGCAGCGTCTGTGGTGCCAGGCAGGCCAGCGGCATGACCACGGTTTCGGTCGGCCCGTAGGCGTTGAAGAACTGCTGCGGCGCGAAGGCCTGGCGGATGCGCTGCAGGTGTTCGCCGGTCAGCGCTTCACCACCGGTAATGACCAGGCGCACTGGCAACTGTTCGCCCTGCCCGGCCAGGTACTGCGCCAACTGGCTACCGTAGCTGGGCGTGAAGCCGAGGATGCTCACCTGCTGCTCGCGCACCAGCTGGCAGATGTCTTCGGCGCCCCACTGCCCCTGGGCGCGCAGCACCACGCGGGCGCCACACAGCAGCGGCACCCACAGGCGTTCGCTGGCGGCGTCGAAATTGATCGAATAGAAGTGCAGCTCGCAGTCATCGCTGCGCATGCCGAACGCGTCGATCACCGCCTGGCAATGCATGGCGAACTCGCCGTGGCTGACTACCACGCCCTTGGGCTTGCCGGTGGAACCGGAGGTGTAGATCAGGTAGGCCTGGTGCTGCGGCAGGTTGAGGTTGTCCAGCGGCGCATCGCTGTAGGCCGACAGGCTGGCGCTGTCGTCCTCCAGGCTCCAGCGCGCCACACCCTCGGGCAGCTCACCCAGGGTTTGCAGCAACGCGCGCTGGCTGAGCAGCACGCCGATGCGGCTGTCTTCGATCATGTAGCGCAGGCGGTCGAGCGGGTATTCGGGGTCGAGCGGCACATAGGCGCCACCGGCCTTGAGGATGGCCAGCAGGCCGACGACCATTTCCAGCGAACGCTCCAGCGCCAGGCCCACACGCACCTGCGGGCCGACGCCACGCTCGCGCAGGGCGCGGGCCAGGCGGTTGGCCTGCTGGTCGAGTTCGGCATAGGTCATGTGCCGGCCGGCGAAGGTCAACGCGCCAGCGTGTGGCGTGCGCGCAGCCTGGGCGGCGAACAGGCCGTGCACGGTCTGGTCGAGAGCCAGATCCTGCTCGCCCTGCAACTGGCCCGCCAGCACATGCTGCTCGGCGCTGCTCAGCATCGGCAGCTCGCACAGGCGCTGTTGCGGGTTGTCGAGCAGGCCGGCCAGCAATTGCTGCCAGTGCTCGGCCATGCGTGCGATGCGTGGTTCGTCGAACAGATCACGGCTGTAGGTCAGGCAGCAACCCAGGCGGCCGTCGAGGTCGGTCACCTCCAGGTACAGGTCGAACTTGGTGGCGCTGGCGTCGTTGACCAGGTAGTCCACCTGCATGCCGGCAAGCTGGCGGCTTTGCTGGAAGGCCCAGCGCTGCACGTTGCACATCACCTGGAACAGCGGGTTGTAGGCGCTGCTGCGCGGTGGCTGCAGGGCTTCCACCAGCTGGTCGAACGGCAGGTCCTGGTGCGACTGGCCTTCGATGGCAACCTGGCGTACCTGCTCCAGCAACTGTGCGGCGCTCATCTGGCCGTCCAGCTCGCAACGCAGCACCTGGGTGTTGAGGAACGCGCCGATCAGCCCTTCGCTTTCCGGGCGGATGCGGTTGGCCACCGGCGCGCCAATGCGCAGGTCACGCTGGCCGCTGTAGCGGTGCAGCAAGGCGGCCAGGGTGGCAGTCATGGTCATGAACAGGGTCAGGCCACGCTGGCTGTTGAAGGCATGCACGCGGGCGACCAGCGCCGGGTCGAGCTCGAAGCGGTACAGCTCGCCACGGTGGCTCTGCACTGCCGGGCGCGGGCGGTCGGCAGGCAGCGCCAGTACCGGGTGTTCATCGCCCAGGCGGGCCTGCCAGTAGGCCAGCTGGCGGGCGCCCTCGCCGCTTTCCAGCCATTGCCGTTGCCACACGCTGTAGTCCAGGTACTGCACCGGCGGCGGCGCCAGCGGCGATTCGCGGTCATCGACGAAGGCCTCGTACAGCTCGCCCAGTTCGCGGGCGAAGATGTCCATCGCCCAGCCCTCGGTGACGATATGGTGCAGGGTCAGCACGAAGAAGTGCTCGCGCTCTTGGGCTTTGACCAGACAGGCACGCAGCAACGGACCGCGCTCCAGGTCGAACGGCTGGTGTGCCTGGTCGTCGGCCAGTTGTTGCAGGCGTTGTTGGCGGGCATCGGCGGGCAAAGCGCTGAAATCCTGCCAGTCGAGGTGCAGGCTGCTGTCTTCGGCCACGCACTGATACGGCACGCCATCGATGCTGGGGAAGGTGGTGCGCAGGGTTTCGTGGCGCACCACCAGCGCCTGCAGCGCACGCTCGAAGGCATCCACATGCAGGGTGCCACGCAAGCGCGCCATGCCGCCAACGTTGTACGCCGGGCTGCCCGGCTCCATTTGCCAGAGGAACCACATGCGCTGCTGCGAGTACGACAGCGGCACCGCCTGACGGCGGTCGACTCGGGTGATTGCGCCTTGCAGGTTGCGCTCACCGGCAGCGCGGATACGCGTGATCTCGGCACAGAAGGCGCCCAGTTCGCTGGCGTCGAACAGGGCCTTGAGCGGCAGCTCGACATCACAGGCCTGACGCGTGCGCGAGACAATTTGAGTGGCCAGCAGCGAATGGCCGCCGAGGGCGAAGAAGTCATCCTGCAGGCCAACGCGCGGCAGGTTCAGCACTTCACGCCAGATGGCAGCGACCTGCTGCTGCAACTCGGTTTGCGGCTCGATGTGCTCCCGCTGCTGCCACACCGGGGCCGGCAACGCCTTGCGGTCGACCTTGCCGCTGGGGCCCAGCGGCATCTGCGCCAGCGGGATGAGTTGTGCCGGCACCATGTAGGCCGGTAGTTGTTCAGCCAGCACCGTCAGCAATGCATCAGGCTGGGCGCTGCCACTGTAGTAGCCGACCAGTTGCGCGCCTACGGCATCCTTGTGAATCAGCACCAGCGCCTGTTCGACCCCCGCTTGCGCCAGCAGGCAGGCCTGGACTTCCTCGGGTTCGACACGGAAGCCACGCACCTTGACCTGCTGGTCGAGGCGGCCAAGGTATTCCAGCGCCTCGGTCTGCACCTGCCAGCAGGCGCGGTCGCCACTGCGGTACAGGCGCTCGCCATTGCCGTCAGCCTGGGGCACGAAGCGCTCGGCGGTGAGGCCCGGGCGGCCCAGGTAGCCACGGGCCAGGCCTGCACCGCCAAGGTACAGCTCGCCCGGCACACCGGGGGCGGTCAGTTCCAGCTCGTCGTCCAGCACACGGCACAGCACATTGCCCAGCGGGCGGCCGATCGGCGAGCGTTCGCCATCGGTGGCCTGGCAGTGCCAGTGGGTGACGTTGATGGCGGTTTCGGTCGGGCCATAGCGGTTGTGCAACTGCACCTGCGGCAGCACCTGCAGCACGCGGTCACGCAGTGCCGCGGACAGCGCTTCGCCACCGGAGAACAGCCGGCGCAGGCTGCTGCAGGCACCCGCCTGCGGCTCCTGGACGAACACCTGCAACAGCGGCGGCACGAAGTGCAGCGTGGTCACGCCATGGGCCTGCACCAGCGCGGCGATGCGCTGCGGGTCGCGGTGCTCGCCAGGGCCGGCGAGCACCAGCTTGCAACCGGTCACCAGTGGCCAGAAGCATTCCCACACCGAAACGTCGAAGCTGATCGGCGCCTTCTGCATCAGCACGTCGCTGTCGTCCAGCACATAGCTGGCCTGCATCCATTGCAGGCGCTCGGCCAGTGCCGCGTGGGTATTGCCCACGCCCTTGGGCTGGCCGGTGGAGCCGGAGGTGTAGATCACATAGGCCAGGTTGTCGCCATGCAGGTGCAGGCCGGGGGCATGGCTTGGCCAGCTGTCCAGGTGCAGCTGGTCGAGGGCGATGGCGCTGACGCCGTCCACCTGTGGCAGCTTGCCCAGCAGGTTGCTGTGGCTCAGCAACAGGCCAGCGTTGCAGTCGGCGAGCATGTAGGCCAGGCGCTCGGCCGGGTAATCGACGTCCAGCGGCACATAGGCACCACCGGCCTTGAGAATGGCCAGCAGGCCCACCAGCAGCTGCGGCGAACGCTCGACGGCGATGGCCACGCAGGTGTCGGGGCCTACACCTTTGTCACGCAGGTAGTGGGCCAGACGGTTGGCTTGCTGGTGCAACTCGGCGTAATCCAGGCTGCCACCGTCCCACACCAGGGCGGTGCGCTGCGGGGTCAGGCGTGCCTGCTCATTGAGCTGTTCGACCAGCAGGCGCTGCGGCGCCGCAGCGGGTGCCTCGCCCCAGCTCAGCAGTTGCGCGCGGCCAGGCTCGTCGAGCAGTTGCACCTCGCCCAGCGCCCGCTGCGGCTCGGCACACACCTGCTCGAGCAGGGCCAGCAGGTGCTGGGCCAGGCGCTTGACGGTGCTGGCATCGAACAATTCGGCGGCATAGTCGAAGGCCAGGCTCAGGCGGCCCTGGTGGTCTTCTTCACTGTGCAGCTGCAAGTCGAACTTGGCTTCGCGACTGTGCCACGGCAGCTCTTCGGCCAGCAGGCCCGGCAGGCGGCGCAGGGCAGACAGGTCACGTTGCTGGTGGTTGAACATGACCTGGAACAGGCCTTGCTCGCGAGCCTCGGGCAAGGCTTCGAGCAGTTGCTCGAACGGCAGGTCCTGGTTGGCCTGGGCATCCAGGGTGGCCTGGCGCACCTGGGCCAGCAACTGGTCGAACGGCAGGCGGCCATCGAGTTGCGCACGCAGCACCTGGGTGTTGATGAAGAAGCCGACCATGCCTTGGGTTTCCAGGCGCGGGCGGTTGGCGTTGGGCACGCCGACACGGATATCGGCCTGGCCACTGTAGCGGTACAACAGCGCCTGCCAGCCGGCCAGCAGTACCATGAACAGGCTGGCCTGCTGTTCGCGGGCCAGGCCCTTGAGCACTTCGGTGAGCCTGGCCGGTACCTTGAGGTTGAAACGGGCGGCGCGGTGGTCGCGCTGGCTGGTGCGCGGGTGGTCGGTGCACAGGTCGAGCACCGGCAGTTCATCCCCCAGGCGCGCCTGCCAGTACTGCAGCTGACGCTCGGCCTCGCCTGCGGCCAGCCACTGTCGCTGCCAGGTGCCGTAGTCGGCATAACCCAGGGTCAGCGGTGCCAGGTTGGCCTCGAGGCCCTGGCAATGGGCGGCGTACAGTTTGGCGAATTCGTCGAGCAGGATGTTCAGCGACCAGCCGTCGGCGACGATATGGTGCAGGGTCACCCACAGTTGATGGTGTTCATCGTCCAGGCGCGCCAGGGTCACCCGCAGCAACGGCCCCCGGGTCAGGTCGAACGGCTGGCGAGCTTCGGCTTCACGCTGGGCGACGACCTGTTCGGCGGCCTGGCCTTCGAGGTCCAGGCGGCGAAGGTCGAACGGCTGCTGCGCCTGGATGCGCTGCAGGGCCTGGCCGTTCTCTTCGGCAAACAGGGTACGCAGCGATTCATGGCGCGCCACCAGCGCCTGGAAGGCCGCTTCCAGTGCGTTTTCGTCCAGCTCACCGCGCAACTGCAGGCCGGCCGGAATGTTGTAGGCCGCCGACTGCGGGTCCAACTGCCACAGCAGCCACAGGCGGTTTTGCGCCAGCGACTGGGGCAGCGCCTGGGTGCGTTCCAGGGCAGCGATGGCGCCGACCCGGCCACCGCCTTCGGCGATGATCGCGGCCACGGCCTTGGCGTAGTCAGCCAGTATCGGCGCCTCGAACAGGGTGCGCAGGCCCAGCTCGATGCCCAATTCATCGGCCAGGCGTGCGGTGGCGTGGGTAGCGGCGATGGAGTTGCCACCCAGCAGCAGGAAGTGGTCGTCTGCCGCCACCGCCTCGACCTTGAGGATGTCGCGCCACACACCGGCGATGCGCGCCTGCAGCTCATCGCCAGCGGCATCCGTGGCAACGGGCTCGCTCACCTCAGGGAAGCGGGCGTAGCAGTCCAGGCTGCCATCGTCCATGCGCAGGCGGCAAGCCGAACGCTGCAGCTTGCCGCTGGAGGTCTTGGGCAGCGCGCCCGGGTTCAGCAGCAGGACCACGGCCGGGGCCTGGCGGCAGGCGTCGGCGATCACCTGACGCAGGGTCTTGATCAACGCCTGGGGCTTGATTGCCTTCTGCACGTTGCGGCTGATTTCCACCGCCACGCCAATGCCCTCCTCGCCTTGCTGCTCGACGGCGAACACTGCCACCCGGCCTTTGCGCAGCACATCCACTTCGCGCTCGAGGGTTTTTTCCAGGTCCTGCGGGTACAGGTTCTGCCCGCGCACGATGAGCATGTCCTTCAGTCGGCCGGTGACGAACACTTCCCCTTCGCGCATGAAGCCCAGGTCACCGGTACGCAGCCAGGTCTGGCCGTCCATCTCGACGAAGGTGCGGGCGCTGGCCTCGGGGTTGCGCCAGTAGCCCAGGGCGATGCTCGGGCCGCCGGCCCAGATCTCGCCCACCTGGTTGTCGCCCAGCACCTGCAGGCGTTGTGGTTCGACAATGCGCACGGCATGCCCGGGCTGCGGGTAGCCACAGCTCATCAGCACACTGCCCTTGCCAGGTTCCGCACGGTTGTCGGCAAAGGCTTCGGCGTCCAGCTCCAGCGCGGCGATGCCCTGGCCACGGCGGCTGCCGCTGACGAACAGGGTCGCCTCGGCCAGGCCGTAGCTGGCGAAGAAGCTCTGCGGGTCGAAGCCGCAGGCCTGGAACTTGTCGGCAAAGGCCGCCAGGCTGTCCTGGCGGATTGGCTCGGAACCGGAGTAGGCCACCCGCCAGCGGCTTAGGTCGAGCCCGGCCAGGGAGGCCTCGCTGACCCGCTCGCTGCACAGCCGGTAGGCGAAGTCGGGGCCGCCGCTGATGGTGCCGCCGTACTCGCTGATGGCCTGTAACCAGCGCAGCGGCCGGGCCAGGAAGTAGCCCGGCGACATCAGCACACAGGGCACGCCGCTGAAGATCGGCTGCAGCAGGCCGCCGATCAGGCCCATGTCGTGGTACAGCGGCAGCCAGCTGACGATCACGTCGTCGGGGTTGAGGTCGATGCCAAAGCCTTGGCGGATCAGCTGTTCGTTGGCCACCAGGTTGCCATGGCTGACCTGCACGCCCTTGGGCAGTGCGGTGGAGCCGGAGGTGTACTGCAGGAAGGCGATGTCATCACCCTTGAGCGCGGGCTCGCGCCAGTTCGCAGCCAGTGCCGGGGCCAGGCCATCCACCGCCAGCAGTTCGGGGGCGTTGGCCGCCGCCAGGGCCTCCAGGCCCCGCAGGCTGTCGTGCAGGGCCGCGACGGTGAGCAGCAGGCGCGGCTCGGCGTCGTCGATGATCGACAGCAAGCGCTGCTGGTGGTGCTGGCGCGCGGACTCCGGCGGGTAGGCCGGCACCGCAATCACGCCGGCATACAGGCAGCCGAAAAACGCCGCTACATAGTCTGGCCCGCTGGGGAACAACAGCACCGCGCGGTCGCCGAAGCTGGCCCGGGTTTGCAAGGCAGCGGCGATGGTGCGCCCACGCTGATCGAGGTCCCGGTAGCTGAGCACGGCCTGCTCGCCGGGAGCGTCGGCCAGAAAGCGCAAGGCGACTTTGTCCGGGGTCTGTGCGGCGCGTTGCGCCAGGGCCTGGACCAGCGAGAGCGGGAGTTCGAAGGCGTCCGTCATGGGGTGTTCCTGCCAGTGTCTGTTTGGGGCGGGCCGGCTGCTGCGCGAACGTGGGCGCAGCGGCATGTGGCGGCCTGAGGTGTACACAGGGGAACGGATGGGCGGGGGGAGAAATTAGCGTGTCATGGCACCGGCAAGGGCACCACGCAGGCCCTTTCGCGGGCGAGCCCGGTGCCGCAGGCTTAGAACCGAAATGCACGGTTACCAATTACATTTCGCATTTGACAATCATTATCATTCTGAATAGCTTGTCGCCCGTCGTAGGAAGCTTCCCAAATTTGGGTGCGTCCTTTCCCCTCTGTGACAAGGTGATTTCCATGGCGGAACAACTATCCACAAGTAAGTGCGATTCACCATTACTGCAGGCCTTCGTCGACAACCGCAGCATCCTGGTCAAGATCGCTGCCCGCATCACCGGCTGCCGATCGCGCGCCGAAGATGTGGTGCAGGACGCCTTTTTCCGGCTCAGCGCCGCCCCGCAGATCACATCGTCGTTCAAGGCGCAGCTGAGCTACCTGTTCCAGATCGTGCGCAACCTGGCCATCGACCACTATCGCAAGCAGGCGATGGAGTTGAAGTACTCCGGCAGCGAGGAGGAAGGCCTGAACGTAGTCGTGCAGAACGCCTCCCCCGAAGCCACCCACATCAACCTTGCCGCGCTGGATGACATTGCCGAGGCGCTGAACGAACTGCCCCAGCGCACCCGCTATGCCTTCGAGATGTACCGCCTGCATGGCGTGCCGCAGAAGGACATTGCCAAGGAGCTGGGAGTGTCGCCGACACTGGTCAACTTCATGATCCGCGATGCGCTGGTACATTGCCGCAAGACGGCCAGTCGGCAGGCCTGAACCTTCAAGGTTGCTGAGGGCACGTGTGGGAGCGGGTTTACCCGCGAACACCGGCATAGCCGGTGCCATGCACCATGTCGCATTCTTCGCGGGTAAACCCGCTCCCACAGGGCCGCACAGCGGCCCCCTGGCACTCAAGCCAATTTACACTTATCGAAGAACCGCTCCCGCCCCAGAATCATCAACGCCGCGCGCTTGTGCGGGAAGTCGAACTCCTTGTCGCAATGGAAGCACTGGTCGTGCATGTAGCCGATCATCTTGCCGTTGTCTGCACGCGGCTCGGCCACCACCCGCTGGGTGCGCGGGTCATCCAGGAACAGGTAGTGCACCAGCGCCGATAGCCAGCTGGCCACCTTGTGCGGCCCGCGGTGGCTCTCCTCCCCCACCAGCATGTGGATGCCACGGTCGTAGTCATCGGCCGGGTAGAACGGCGCAATGCGGTCTTCCTTGGCCCAATACGCCTCGAAGTAGGCAAACGGCTGGTCATCGAAGCAGCCGATCAGCGTCAGGGCATGCGGGTCGGCCTCGAGCTTGCCCAGGTATTCGCGATGCTGCGCAAGGGTGCCACCCTCCTGCCAGAACGCCTCCACCCGCGGGTTGTTCTGCCAGCGGTTGAAGCGCTCCAGGTCATGTTCGATTTCCAAGGTACGCAGCGACACCCAGCTGCCCAGGCGCGTATCGAAGCGCCGGTACACCTCGCCACGAGGCTTGGGCGCGCGGCGCGGGTGGCGCTTGCCGTTGCTGATCTGCATTTGCTGCGGGTATGCCACGCTGACCGACTCGCCCAGCCACGGCTGTGGCAGCTGCCAGAACAGCGCTCGCTCGCACAGGTATTGGCCAGGCTGCTCACCGGCCAGCAGCAGGCCACTGGTCAACGCCTGGGGCAACGCCTCGGGCAGGTACCAGGCCAGGCGCTGGCAGGCGGTGTCGCGGGCCAGCAGCCAATAACAGGCGGCCCACAAGGCCTGATAGGGGCGCTCGGGGCACAGCCGCTCCAGGTGAACATGCAGGGTGGCGCCCACCTCCAGGCGCAACTGGATCAGCGGGCGGCCTTCGAGGGACAGGCTCAGCCAGCTGTCGCCCTCCTCGGCACTGAGGCTGCGCCAGCGTGGCGCTGACAGGGGCTGCGAAGCGGCATCGAACGGCATGGGCTTGACTCACGGCAATGAAGAAAAGGCTCACTGCTGAGAACGTTGCCGCACCACGGGAATTTAGTCGTGTGGGGCCGACACCGTGATGCGGTAGGGCTCGAAGATGCGCGCCAGCTCGCCACTGTCGCGCAGGGCCCGCAGCAGCGCCGCGAACGACTGCTCGCCGATCGGCGCCCCCGGGCGCAGCAAGGCGTAGTGGTGGTAGACCTGGTCGATGCGCTGCGAGGACACCAACTGTTCCCGGCTGGCCGGGTTGCGCTCCAGGAAATCGCTGAGATAGGAACGCGTGACCAGGGCGATGTCGGCGCGGTCCGCCTGCACCATCAGCAGGTTGCTGTCGTGGGAATAGGTCAGGGTCGCTTTGTAGGCGGTGCGCAGGTAGTCCGGGTCGGAGTTGAAGCCGGCGAACGCATAGTGGTAGCCGTTGATCAGCGCCAGGCGCTTGCCGCGCAGGTCGTCGAAGTAGTGCGGGTCAAGGCCATTGGCCTTGCGGGCGACGAACACCTCGGCATCTTCCAGGCCCAGGTCCACGCTCTGGTGGGCAATCTGCTGCCAGCCCCACTCCGGGTTCTCGAAAATGGCCATGTCGGTGCGGCCTTGCTGGAGGTCACCAAAACGCCGCTGGATGGAGGTGGGCACCACGACGAAGTGGTAGCGCTGCTGCGTGCGGTTTAGCGCGTCGACCAGCTGCGGCAGCAGGCCGCTGTCGGCACCCTGCTCGGGGCGTACCGTGTACGGCGGGAAATGCGCCGCGCCAATCCTCACTTCGACGGCATCGGCAGCCCATACCGGCGCCGCCAGCCAGAACACGGCCAGCAGCATCAGGGAAGACAGGGCCTTTAGGCCGGGCGCTGGAGTCAAGACGGATGCTCATCACGGTTCATGCCTGGGTCCACCTAAGCTAGGCGTTTTCCGGGCCGGACACAACTGCCGGATAGTGGCCCTTTGTGCCAAAGCCGCAGGCAAATTGCCAGGGGATGCCGGATGCCCTGAGTTTGGCTACGCTCTAGCAGGATCTGCAAGGGAGCCTGGTATGGGCCATTGGTTGGTGATCGACCTGGAAGCCACCACCGACGATGGTGGGTGGCCGGTCACAGAGATGGAAGTCATTGAAATCGGCGCAAGCCTGGTTACCCGCGAAGGCCGCGAGGTCGACCACTTCCAGCGCTTCGTGAAGCCCCGGCGGCGGCCGCAGCTGACCCCGTTCTGCCGTGAGCTGACCCACATCAGCCAGGCCAGCGTGGACAGTGCCGCACCGTTCCGCGAGGTATGGGCAAGCTTCGAGCGCTGGCTCGGGCACCACCGCGGGCAGCTTCAGGCCTGGGTCAGCTGGGGCGACTACGACCGCCAGCAGTTGCACCAGGAGTGGCAGCAGCATGGGCTGGACAGCCTGCTGCGGACCCTGCCGCACATCAACCTCAAGCAACGCTTCGCCAAGGCCCGCCACCTGCAGCGCCCCGCGGGGCTGAACGGTGCACTGCAGCTGGCCGGCATGCACTTTTGCGGGCAGCAGCACCGGGCCCTGGAAGATGCGCGCAATACCGCGCGGCTGCTGCCGTTGAGCCTGCCGGTGGACGCTACCTGAAAGCAGATGACGGGGCCCGTGGGCTTGGGCATACTGGCCAGCCCTTTTTCATCCCCCCCTTTCAGGAGTCGCCCCATGTTCAAGGTCAACGAATACTTCGATGGTACTGTCAAGTCGATCGCCTTCGAAGGCACTGAAGGCCCGGCCACCGTCGGCGTCATGGCCCCGGGCGAGTACGAGTTCGGCACTGCCAAGCGCGAGATCATGCACGTGGTTTCCGGCGCCCTGACCGTGAAGCTGCCAGGTAGCGACAACTGGGAAACCTTCAACGCCGGTGACAAGTTCAATGTGGCCGCCGACAGCAAGTTCCAGCTGAAGGTGGCGGTGGATACTGCCTACCTGTGCGAGTACCGTGACTAAGCGGTAGCCTGTACCGGCCTCTTCGCGGGTAAACCCGCTCCCACAGGTACTGCACAAGTTTCAGACCTGTAGTGAACCTGTGGGAGCGGGTTCACCCGCGAAGAATCCAGCACTATTGCGACAGGAATGCCGCAACCTTCTCAGCCGCCGCCTGCAAGTGCTGCTCATGGCTGAACCCCGAGGCCTTCAGCGGCTTCAGGTCATGGTCCCCCGCCACCAGCCAGCTCACCTCGATCGCCGGCGATAACGCATACCCTGCCACCGCCTCGCGGTTACCCAGCGCATCCCGCTCGCCCTGCACGATCAACGTCGGCGTCTTCAATTCGGCCAGGTGCTCGACCCGTGGCTTCTCCGGCTTGCCCACCGCATAGAACGGATAGCCCAGGCACACCAGTGCATCCGCTTCCAGTTCATCGGCCAGCAGGCTGGCCATGCGCCCGCCCATGGACTTGCCACCCACCGCCAGCTTGCCCGCGACCAAAGGTCGCACCTGCCGGTAAACCTCGCGCCAGCATTCCAGCAACACCTTCTGCGGGTTCGGCGGCCGCTTGCCGCCGGCAACCCTGCGCTCGGCCATGTACGGGAACTCGAAGCGCACTACCGCTACCCCAAGCGCCGCAAGCCTTTGCGCCATTTCGTCCATGAACCCGCTGTCCATCGGCGCACCTGCGCCATGGGCCAGGATCAGGCAGCCCTTGTAGCCGTCCTTGCCCCGAACGTGCGGGGGATCGCAGCGCAAGCCTGGGACATTTCCGACCTTCGCCCATTGATCCCCGTCAATACCGGCACTTTGCCCATTAATCATGCTTGCCTCGCTGTAAAGCCTGCCAAATAACCGTGGATGGGAACCCATACATGAACACAACCAGCAGTACCGCCTATAACTACAAGGTGGTCCGCCAATTCGCCATCATGACGGTGGTGTGGGGAATCGTCGGGATGGGGCTCGGCGTCTTCATCGCCGCCCAGCTCGCCTGGCCTTCCCTCAACTTCGACCTCCCCTGGACCAGCTTCGGCCGCCTGCGCCCCCTGCATACCAATGCGGTGATCTTCGCCTTCGGCGGCTGTGCGCTGTTCGCCACCTCCTATTATTCGGTGCAACGCACCTGCCAGACCACCCTGTTCGCACCAGGCCTGGCCGCGTTCACCTTCTGGGGCTGGCAACTGGTGATCCTGCTGGCGGCCATCAGCCTGCCGCTGGGCTACACCAGTTCCAAGGAATACGCCGAACTGGAATGGCCGATCGACATCCTGATCACCATCGTCTGGGTGAGCTACGCCATCGTGTTCTTCGGCACGCTGATGAAGCGCAACACCAAGCACATCTACGTCGGTAACTGGTTCTTCGGCGGCTTCATCCTCACCGTGGCGATGCTGCACGTCGTCAACAACCTGGAACTGCCGGTCAGCCTGACCAAGTCCTACTCGGTCTATGCCGGCGCCACCGATGCCATGGTGCAGTGGTGGTACGGCCACAACGCCGTGGGCTTCTTCCTGACCGCGGGCTTCCTGGGGATGATGTACTACTACGTGCCCAAGCAGGCCGAACGCCCGGTGTATTCCTATCGCCTGTCGATCGTGCACTTCTGGGCGCTGATCACCCTGTACATCTGGGCCGGCCCGCACCACCTGCACTACACCGCCCTGCCCGACTGGGCACAGTCGCTGGGCATGGTGATGTCGCTGATCCTGCTGGCACCAAGCTGGGGCGGCATGATCAACGGCATGATGACCCTGTCCGGCGCCTGGCACAAACTGCGCAGCGACCCGATCCTGCGCTTCCTGGTGGTGTCGCTGGCGTTCTACGGCATGTCCACCTTCGAAGGCCCGATGATGGCCATCAAGACGGTCAACGCCCTGTCCCACTACACCGACTGGACCATCGGCCACGTCCACGCCGGCGCCCTTGGCTGGGTGGCGATGATCTCGATCGGCGCGCTGTACCACACCATCCCGAAAGTGTTCGGCAAGGAGCGCATGTACAGCATCGGCCTGATCAACGCGCACTTCTGGCTGGCCACCATCGGCACCGTGCTGTACATCGCCTCAATGTGGGTCAACGGCATCGCCCAGGGCCTGATGTGGCGCGCGGTCAACAGCGACGGCACGCTCACCTACTCGTTCGTGGAAACCCTGGTGGCCAGCCACCCAGGCTTCATCGTGCGCTTCGTCGGCGGTGCGATCTTCCTCAGCGGCATGTTCCTGATGGCCTGGAACACCTGGCGCACCGTGCGTTCGCCGGCGCTCGATGTCGCCCCTGCGAACGCCCAGCTGGCTTGAGGAGACCTGCCTGATGAAACATGAAGTCATCGAGAAAAACGTCGGCCTGCTGGCCCTGCTGATGGTGTTTGCCGTCAGCATCGGCGGCCTGACCCAGATCGTCCCGTTGTTCTTCCAGGACGTCACCAACAAGCCGGTGGAAGGCATGAAGCCCTACACCGCGCTGCAGCTGGAAGGCCGCGATATCTACATCCGCGAAGGCTGCGTGGGCTGCCACTCGCAGATGATCCGCCCGTTCCGCGCCGAAACCGAGCGCTATGGCCACTACTCGGTGGCTGGTGAAAGCGTGTGGGACCACCCGTTCCTGTGGGGTTCCAAGCGCACCGGGCCGGACCTGGCCCGGGTCGGTGGCCGCTACTCGGACGACTGGCACCGTGCGCACCTGTACAACCCGCGCAACGTGGTACCGGAGTCGAAGATGCCGTCGTACCCATGGCTGGTCGCCCAGCAGGTCGACAACAGCCATACCGACACCAAGATGCGCACCCTGCGCACCCTGGGCGTGCCGTACACCGACGATGACATCGCCGGGGCCCGCGACGCGGTCAAGGGCAAGACCGAGATGGACGCCCTGGTCGCCTACCTGCAGGTGCTCGGCACCGCGATCAAGAACAAGAGGTGAATGCGATGGGAATGGACATCGGCATGATCCGCGGCCTGGGCACCCTGGTGGTGATGATCGCCTTCATCGGCCTCACCCTGTGGGTATTCAACCGCCGCCGCGACCGTGATTTCGCCGAAGCGCGCCTGCTGCCCTTCGTCGACGACCGCCTGCCCTCTGCAGGACAGGCACCTGCTGCAAAAAGGAGTAACGGGCAATGACCACCTTCTGGAGTACGTACATCTGCGTACTGACCATCGGTAGCCTGATTGGCCTGACCTGGCTGCTGCTCGCCACCCGCAAGGGCCAGAGCAACAACACCACCGACCAGACCATGGGCCACAGCTTCGACGGCATCGAGGAATACGACAACCCGCTGCCCAAGTGGTGGTTCTGGCTGTTCGTCGGCACCCTGGTGTTCTCGGTGGGTTACCTGATCCTCTACCCGGGCCTGGGCAACTGGAAGGGCATCCTGCCGGGCTATGAAAATGGCTGGACCGGCGCCAACGAATGGCAGAAGGAAATGGACAAGGCCGACGCAAAATTCGGCCCGATCTTCGCCAAGTATGCTGCCATGCCCGTGGAAGAAGTGGCCAAGGACCCGCAGGCGCTGAAAATGGGCAGCCGCCTGTTCGCCTCGAACTGCTCGGTGTGCCATGGCTCGGACGCCAAGGGTGCCTATGGCTTCCCCAACCTCACCGACAAGGACTGGCGCTGGGGCGGCGAAGCGGAAACCATCAAGGCGTCGATCATGAACGGTCGCCACGGCGTGATGCCGGCCTGGGCCGAAGTGATCGGCGAGCAGGGCGTGGCGGATGTGGCCGCGTTCGTGCTCACCAACCTCGATGGCCGCAGCCTGCCGGAAGGGGTCAAGGCCGACGCCGCCAAGGGCAAGGAAATCTTCGCCGGCAACTGCGTGGCCTGCCACGGGCCTGAAGGCAAGGGCACCCCGGCCATGGGCGCGCCAGACCTGACCCACCCGCAGGCGTTCATCTACGGTTCGAGCTTTGCCCAGCTGCAGCAGACCATTCGCTATGGTCGCCAGGGTCAGATGCCGGCGCAGGCGGAGATCCAGGGCAACGACAAGGTGCACCTGCTGGCGGCATACGTGTATAGCCTGTCGCAGGATCAAGCTTCGCCAGACCTGACTGCCAAGTAACACCCATTCGCGGGCTCGCCCGCTCCCACAGGTTAACCACAGATTTCAAGCATTGTGGTGAACCTGTGGGAGCGGGCAAGCCCGCGAAGGGCTGCAAAGCAGCCCCCCTCCCCGCTCTACCCCTCCTTGCACCCCCTCCGAACAGAACTAAGCTTGTTGCCTCAGTGGGCCTCGCTCCGAAAGGAGCGAAGCAGACGCGGCGCGTAG
The DNA here is from genome assembly GCF_040784925.1 of Pseudomonas sp. X4. Classification (NCBI taxonomy): domain Bacteria; kingdom Pseudomonadati; phylum Pseudomonadota; class Gammaproteobacteria; order Pseudomonadales; family Pseudomonadaceae; genus Pseudomonas; species Pseudomonas sp. X4. The sequence continues at coordinate 497,986 of NZ_CP160798.1, forward strand.
CCTGTCGCCGTCCCGATAAAAAGCTTGACCGATCGATCAGAAAAAGGCGAAAAACGGTACACATTACAAATATTTATTTGTGTACAATCGTCCAGACCCGATCGCTGCGGGACATCAGTGAACGGGCTCGGGCACGGGTCGGCGTACCAAAGTTGCGTTGCGGTAACCCCGGTGGTTATCAATACTGGCGCCGATTTTTTCGACCAACAAGAACATCAAAACCGTGGAACCTTAGCAATGAGCACAGCAATCAGTCCGACTGCTTATAACTATAAGGTCGTCCGCCAGTTCGCCATCATGACGGTGGTCTGGGGGATCCTTGGCATGGGCCTCGGCGTCTTCATCGCCTCGCAGCTGGTATGGCCGCAACTGAACCTGGACCTGCCCTGGACCAGCTTCGGCCGCCTGCGCCCGCTGCACACCAACCTGGTGATCTTCGCCTTCGGGGGCTGTGCGCTGTTCGGCACCAGCTACTACGTGGTGCAGCGCACCTGCCAGACCCGGCTGATCTCCGACAGCATGGCCGCCTTCACCTTCTGGGGTTGGCAGGCGGTGATCGTCGGGGCGCTGATCACCCTGCCGATGGGCTACACCACCACCAAGGAATACGCCGAGCTCGAGTGGCCGCTGGCGATCCTGCTGGCCATTGTGTGGGTCACCTACGGGCTGGTGTTCTTCGGCACCATCGTCAAGCGCAAGACCAAGCACATCTATGTCGGCAACTGGTTCTACGGCGCCTTCATCGTGGTTACCGCGATGCTGCACATCGTCAACCACATCTCGCTGCCGGTAAGCCTGTTCAAATCGTACTCGGCCTACTCCGGCGCCACCGACGCGATGATCCAGTGGTGGTACGGGCACAACGCCGTGGGCTTCTTCCTCACCACCGGCTTCCTGGGGATGATGTACTACTTCGTACCCAAGCAGGCCGAACGCCCGATCTACTCGTATCGCCTGTCGATCGTGCACTTCTGGGCACTGATCACCCTGTACATCTGGGCTGGCCCGCACCACCTGCACTACACCGCCCTGCCTGACTGGGCACAGTCGCTGGGCATGGTGATGTCGATCATCCTGCTGGCGCCAAGCTGGGGCGGCATGATCAACGGCATGATGACCCTGTCCGGTGCCTGGCACAAACTGCGCACCGACCCGATCCTGCGCTTCCTGGTGGTGTCGCTGGCGTTCTACGGCATGTCCACCTTCGAAGGCCCGATGATGGCCATCAAGACCGTGAACTCGCTGTCGCACTACACCGACTGGACCATCGGCCACGTACACGCCGGCGCCCTCGGCTGGGTGGCGATGATCTCGATCGGCGCCGTGTACCACATGATCCCGCGCCTGTATGGCCGCGAGCAGATGCACAGCGTCGGCCTGATCAACGCGCACTTCTGGCTGGCTACCATCGGTACCGTGCTGTACATCGCCTCGATGTGGGTAAACGGCATCACCCAGGGCCTGATGTGGCGCGCCATCAACGATGACGGCACCCTCACCTACTCCTTCGTCGAAGCCCTGCAGGCCAGCCACCCTGGCTATATCGTCCGCGCCCTGGGCGGTGCGTTCTTCGCCACCGGCATGCTGCTGATGGCCTACAACGTGTTCCGTACCGTACGTGCCGCCAACCCGGCACAGGCTGAGGAAGCCGCCAAGATCGTCGTCGTGGGAGCGCACTGATGAAGCATGAAGCCGTCGAGAAGAACATAGGCCTGCTGGCCTTCTTCATGGTCATCGCCGTGAGCGTCGGTGGCCTGACCCAGATCGTCCCGCTGTTTTTCCAGGACGTCACCAACAAGCCCGTGGAAGGCATGAAGCCGCGCACCGCACTGGAACTTGAAGGCCGCGATATCTACATCCGCGAAGGCTGCGTGGGCTGCCACTCGCAGATGATCCGCCCGTTCCGTGCCGAAACCGAGCGCTACGGCCACTACTCGGTGGCCGGCGAGAGCGTGTGGGACCACCCGTTCCTGTGGGGCTCCAAGCGTACTGGGCCGGACCTGGCGCGGGTCGGTGGCCGCTACTCCGATGACTGGCACCGTGCGCACCTGTACAACCCGCGCAACGTGGTACCGGAATCGAAGATGCCGTCGTACCCGTGGCTGGTCGAGCACAAGCTCGACGGCAAGGACACCGCGAAGAAGATGGAAGTGCTGCGCACCCTCGGCGTGCCGTACACCGACGCCGACATCGCCGGGGCCCGCGACGCGGTCAAGGGCAAGACCGAAATGGACGCCATCGTCGCGTACCTGCAGGGTCTTGGCACCATCATCAAGAGCAAACGGTGACGCTGATGGATATCGGGATGATTCGCGGCCTGGGCACCGTCGTGGTGATGGTGGCCTTCGTGGGCCTGGCGCTGTGGGTGTTCAACCCACGGCGCAAGAAAGACTTCGACGAAGCGACCCAACTGCCCTTCGCGGATGACCCCGAAGCCAGCCGGCACGTCGAGCAAGCAAAAGCTTCTGGGAGCAAAAAACAATGACAACCTTCTGGAGTCTGTACGTTACCGTCCTGACCCTGGGCACCATCTTCTCGTTGACCTGGCTGCTGCTGTCGACCCGCAAGGGCCAGCGCGAAGAGGTCACCGACGAAACCGTCGGGCATGCCTTCGATGGCATCGAGGAGTACGACAACCCGCTGCCGAAATGGTGGTTCTGGCTGTTCGTCGGCACCATCGTCTTCGCCCTCGGCTACCTGGTGCTGTACCCGGGCCTGGGCAACTGGAAAGGCGTCCTGCCGGGCTACTCGTACCTGGATAACGACAAGCAGACCGAGTTTTCCAACGGCCAGCCGGGCTGGACCGGTGTGCACGAGTGGGAAAAGGAAATGGCCAAGGCCGATGCCCGCTTCGGGCCGATCTTCGCCAAGTTCGCCGCCATGCCCATCACCGAGGTGGCCAAGGACCCACAGGCCCTGAAGATGGGCGCGCGGCTGTTCGCTTCCAACTGCTCGGTGTGCCACGGCTCCGACGCCAAGGGTGCCTTCGGCTTCCCTAACCTCACCGACAACGACTGGCGCTGGGGCGGCGAGCCAGACACCATCAAGACCACCATCATGGGCGGTCGCCACGGCGTGATGCCGGCCTGGGCCGAGGTGATCGGTGACCAGGGCGTGGCCGATGTGGCCGCGTTCGTGGTCAGCAAGCTCGATGGCCGCACCCTGCCAGAGGGCGTGAAGGCCGATGCCGAGAACGGGCAGAAGATCTTCGCCGCCAACTGCGTGGCCTGCCACGGGCCGGAGGGCAAGGGTACGCCAGCCATGGGCGCGCCGAACCTGACCCACCCGCAGGCGTTCATCTACGGTTCGAGCTTTGCCCAGTTGCAACAGACCATCCGCTACGGTCGCCAGGGGCAGATGCCGGCCCAGGAGCAGATGCAAGGGAATGACAAGGTGCACTTGCTGGCGGCTTATGTGTACAGCCTGTCGCAGCAGGCCGAACCGGCCAAGGCCGAGTAAGGCAGGCCTGGCCTCTTCGCGGGTAAACCCGCTCCCACAGGTACTGCGCTCGCGTCAGGATCTGTGCGATCCCTGTGGGAGCGGGTTCACCCGCGAAGAGGCCGGTACTGAAAACACATTTGTTGCAGGCTCCATGATCTGGATCAATTGACACCTGCCATAACACGATTCATACCACGAACCCAACGCGACTAAAGGTCGCAGTGCAGCCCCATACTGCCATCAGCGGCGTATCATGGGCCGCAGAGCGCTAGCAGATTGCGCGAGACTGCGGCCGGCACGCACTGGCTGCGGCGTTTCTCCACTGCCGTGGGACTTGATGATGAGCAAGCAAATTCCGGTACATGACGTCACCCCGCCTGCCAACAAAGGGAAGGATTCCGTCGACCTCTACGCCTCCCGGGAAAAGATCTACACCCGTGCCTTCACCGGCCTGTTCCGGCGCCTGCGCATGGTCGGCGGGGCTGTGCTGTTCCTGCTGTACTTCGGCACCGTATGGCTGAACTGGGGTGGCCACCAGGCCGTGTGGTGGAACCTGCCCGAGCGCAAGTTCTACATCTTCGGCGCCACCATCTGGCCGCAAGACTTCATCCTGCTTTCGGGCATCCTCATCGTGGCCGCCTTCGGCCTGTTCTTCATCACCGTGTTCGCCGGCCGGGTGTGGTGCGGCTACACCTGCCCGCAAAGCGTGTGGACCTGGATTTTCATGTGGTGCGAAAAGGTCACCGAGGGCGACCGCAACCAGCGCATGAAGCTCGACAGAGCCCCCATGAGCGGCAACAAGTTCCTGCGCAAGTTCGCCAAGCACAGCCTGTGGCTGCTGATCGGCTTCGTCACCGGCATGACCTTCGTCGGCTATTTCTCGCCGATCCGTGAACTGGCCACCGAATTCTTTACCGGCCAGGCCGACGGCTGGGCCTACTTCTGGGTCGGCTTCTTCACCCTCGCCACCTACGGCAACGCCGGCTGGCTGCGCGAGCAGGTGTGCGTGTACATGTGCCCCTACGCGCGCTTCCAGAGTGTGATGTTCGACAAGGACACGCTGATCGTTTCCTACGACCCGCGCCGTGGCGAAACCCGCGGCCCGCGCAAAAAAGACCTGGACTACAAGGCCGCGGGCCTGGGCGACTGCATCGACTGCACCATGTGCGTGCAGGTCTGCCCCACCGGCATCGACATCCGTGACGGCTTGCAGATCGAGTGCATCGGCTGCGCCGCGTGCATCGACGCCTGCGACAACATCATGGACAAGATGAACTACCCCAAAGGGCTGATCAGCTACACCACCGAGCACAACCTGTCCGGGCAGAAGACCCACATGCTGCGCCCGCGCCTGATCGGCTATGCCGTGGTCCTGCTGGTGATGATGGTCGGCCTGGCCACCGCCTTCGCCACCCGTTCGCTGGTCGGTTTCGATGTGAGCAAGGACCGCGTGCTGTACCGCGAGAACGCCCAGGGCCGGATCGAGAACGTGTACAGCCTGAAAGTGATGAACAAGGACCAGCGTGACCACGTCTACGTGCTGGACGCCACCGGCCTGCCGGACCTGAAGCTTGAAGGCCAGCGCGAGATCCGCGTGGACGCTGGTGACATCGTCAGCCTGCCGGTGCAGCTGTCGATCGCACCCGAGAAACTGCCATCGACCACCAACGAAATCACCTTCATCCTCAAGAGCGCCGATGACAGCGACGCCCAGGTTGAAGCCAAGAGCCGCTTCATCGGCCCACAGATCCGCTGAGAGAGATAACCCACAATGCCTGCCACCGCCGCCAGCCCCTGGTACAAGCACCTCTGGCCCTGGATCATCATCGGCATCCTCGCCACCTCGGTGTGCCTGAGCCTGACCATGGTCAGCATCGCCGTGCACAACCCGGACAACCTGGTGAACGACAACTACTACGAGGCTGGCAAGGGCATCAACCGCTCGCTGGACCGAGAACTGCTGGCGCAGACGCTGGGCCTGAAGGCCGGCGTGCACCTGGACGAGCTGACCGGCGAAGTGGATGTGCGCCTGGCCGGCAACAGCGACCCGCAGAGCCTGGAGCTGAACCTGATTTCGCCAACCCAGCCGGAGAAAGACCGCAAGGTGCTGCTGAGCCGGGTCGAGGCTGGGCGCTATGTGGGGCAGCTGGAGGACAAGGTTGACGGGCGGCGCTTCGTTGAGCTGCTGGGTAGCGAAGGTGGCCAGGTTTGGCGCTTGTTCGAGGAAGAAAAGGTGGAGCATGGTGTGACCTTGCAGCTGGGTGATGAAGCGCTGCAAGGGGCCGAGCACCAATAAACGCACCTCCGCCGTTCCTTGTGGGAGCGGGTTTACCCGCGAATGCGTCAGACCTGAAAACATCATCGCCTGATCTGACGCATTCGCGGGTGAACCCGCTCCCACAGGTGCCGTGCCCAACCAGCCGATTTGTGTAAGGCAATGATGTGATGACCCAGCCCACCCCCTGCTACCACTGCGCCCTGCCCGTCCCCGCCGGAAGCCGCTTCAACGCCGTGGTCCTCGGCCAGCCCCGGCAGTTCTGCTGCCCCGGCTGCCAGGCGGTGGCCGAGTCGATCGTCGCCGGTGGCCTGGAGCACTACTACCAGCACCGCAGCGACAACAGCGCCAACCCCGAGGCCCTGCCCAAGCAGCTACAGGACGAACTGGCCCTCTACGACCGCAGCGACGTACAGCAAACCTTCGTTCGCCATGCTGGCGACCTGGCCGAAACCACCCTGCTGGTCGAAGGCATCAGCTGCGCCGCCTGCGGCTGGCTGATCGAAAAGCACCTGCGCAACCTGCCCGGCGTCGCCGAGGCGCGCCTGAACCTGTCCAACCACCGCCTGCTGCTGAACTGGCATGACCAGCAACTGCCGCTCTCGCGCCTGCTCGCCGAGCTGCGCCAGATCGGCTACGCCGCCCACCCCTATCAGCCCGACCAGGCCGCCGAGCAACTGGCCCGCGAGAACCGCAGCGCCCTGCGCCGCCTGGGCGTGGCCGGGCTGCTGTGGTTCCAGGCGATGATGGCAACCATGGCCACCTGGCCGGAATTCAACATCGACCTGTCGCCCGAACTGCACACCATCCTGCGCTGGGTGGCGCTGTTCCTCACCATCCCCATCGTGTTCTACAGCTGCGCACCGTTCTTCAAGGGCGCGGCACGCGACCTGCGTACCCGCCACCTGACCATGGACGTTTCGGTGTCGCTGGCCATTGGCCTGGCCTTCGGCGCCGGCATCTGGACCGCCATCACCGGCAGCGGCGAGCTGTATTTCGACACCGTGGGCATGTTCGCGCTGTTCCTGCTCACCGGCCGCTACCTGGAGCGCCGCGCCCGCGAACGCACCGCCGCGGCCACTGCGCAGCTGGTCAACCTGCTGCCGGCCTCGTGCCTGCGCCTGGACGCCGCCGGCCGCAGCGAGCGCATCCTGCTCAGCGAACTGCAGTGCGGTGACACGGTGCAGGTGCTGCCAGGCTCAGTAATCCCCGCCGACGGGCGCATCGTCGAAGGCCGCTCCACCGTCGATGAATCGTTGCTGACCGGTGAATACCTGCCGCAACCACGGCGGGTCGGCGAGCGGGTCACCGGCGGCACCCTGAACGTCGAAAGCACCCTGAACGTAGAAGTCGAAGCCCTCGGCCATGACTCGCGGTTGTCGGCCATCGTCCGCCTGCTGGAGCGCGCCCAGACCGAAAAACCACGCCTGGCCGAAATCGCCGACCGGGCCTCGCAGTGGTTCCTGCTGTTCTCGCTGCTGGCCGCTGCGGCTATCGGCCTGTGGTGGTGGCACCTGGACCCGGCCCGGGCGTTCTGGATCGTGCTGGCCATGCTGGTAGCGACCTGCCCTTGCGCGCTGTCCCTGGCCACGCCAACGGCGCTTACTGCGGCCACCGGCACCTTGCACAAGCTCGGCCTGCTGGTCACCCGCGGCCATGTGCTGGAAGGCCTGAACCAGATCGACACGGTGATTTTCGACAAGACCGGCACGCTGACCGAAGGCCGCCTGACCTTGCGCAGCATTCGCCCGCTCGGCAGCCTGCCCGCCGACCGCTGCCTGGCCCTGGCCGCAGCGCTGGAGAACCGCTCCGAACACCCCATCGCCCGTGCCTTCGGCCGCACCGCCACGCCTGCTGACGACGTGCAGACCGTGCCGGGCCTGGGCCTGGAGGGGCTGGTCGAAGGCCAGCGTCTGCGCATTGGCCAGGCCACCTTCGTCTGCGCCCTGAGCGGCGCGGAAATCCCCGGCGTGCCAGAGCCGCGCGGCCAGTGGCTGCTGCTGGGCGACCGTCAGGGCCCGCTGGCCTGGTTCGGCCTGGACGACCGCCTGCGCGACGATGCCTCTGCCCTGCTGGCGGCCTGCAAGGCCCGTGGCTGGCGCACGCTGCTGCTGTCGGGCGACAGCTCGCCGATGGTTGCCGAAGTGGCCGCACAGCTGGGCATCGACCAGGCCATCGGCGGCCTGCGCCCGGACGATAAACTGGACCGGCTGAAGGCACTGCAGGCGGCCGGGCGCAAGGTGCTGATGCTGGGTGACGGGGTCAACGACGTGCCGGTACTGGCCGCCGCCGACATCAGCATTGCCATGGGCAGCGCCACCGACCTGGCCAAGACCAGCGCCGACGCCGTGCTGCTGTCCAACCGCCTGCAGGCGCTGGTACAGGCCTTCGAGTTGGCCCGCCGCACCCGCCGCAACATCCTCGAGAACCTGCTGTGGGCGACCTTGTATAATGGCCTGATGTTACCGTTCGCCGCGCTTGGCTGGATCACCCCGGTTTGGGCAGCCATCGGCATGTCGGTCAGTTCACTGATCGTGGTACTCAACGCCCTGCGCCTGACCCGCCTGCCCCTGGCATCGGGCCTGCCAGCGAACGAAGCGCCCCTGCCCGGGAGGAAGTCGTCATGCCCGCACTCTATGTCATGATCCCCGCAGCCCTGCTGCTGGTCGGCGTGGCCGTGTACATCTTCTTCTGGGCGGTGGACAGCGGCCAGTACGACGACCTGGAAAGCCCTGCCCACAGCATCCTGTTCGACGACCAGGACCCGCGCCATCAGGCGGCGGTGAAACCTGACGACAGCAAGACCGACACCGACAAGGAAAACCCGCCCCGTGCCTGACCTGCTGCCTCTGCTGGGCTCGGCGTTGGTCCTCGGCCTGCTCGGCGGCGGCCACTGCCTGGGCATGTGCGGCGGCCTGATGGGCGCGCTGACCCTTGCCATACCACCCGAACAACGTGGCCGGCGCTTGCGCCTGCTGCTGGCGTACAACCTTGGGCGCATTCTCAGTTATGCCTGTGCCGGCCTGCTGCTGGGCCTGGCCGGCTGGGCCGTGGCCAGCAGCCCGGCGGCGCTGGCACTGCGGGTGGTGGCGGCGCTGCTGCTGATCGCCATGGGGTTGTACCTGGCCGGCTGGTGGAGCGGGCTGACCCGCATCGAGGCGCTGGGCCGGGGGCTGTGGCGGCATATCCAGCCAGTGGCGTCGCGCTTGCTGCCGGTGTCCAGCGTGCCTCGGGCGTTGTTGCTGGGGGCCTTGTGGGGGTGGTTGCCGTGCGGGTTGGTGTACAGCACCTTGCTGTGGGCGGCCAGCCAAGGCAATGCCGGGTACAGCGCGGCGCTGATGCTGGCGTTCGGCGTGGGGACCTGGCCGGTATTGCTGGCTACCGGATTAGCCGCGGAGCGGGTAAACATTTTGTTGAAAAGACGCAGTGTGCGGGTGGCTGGCGGGGTGCTGGTGATGCTGTTTGGTATCTGGACCATGCCGGGGCCGCATCAGCACTGGTTGATGGGGCATTGAGGGGGCTGCTGTGCAGCCCAATCGCCGGCAAGCCAGCTCCCACAGGTACTGCACAAGGCTTGAGGCTTGCACGGCCCCTGTGGGAGCTGGCTTGCCGGCGATTGGGCCGCACGGCGGCCCCCGCTTGCACCGCCGATTCCCCTTGATACAAATCAACACAGATTCCTACAGACGGCCATAGACTCCGGGGCACTGCTGCTCTTTCCGGGGACCGCCCTCATGCTCGACGACCTTCGTTGGGATACCGACCTGATCCGCCGTTACGACCTGGCCGGACCACGCTACACCTCTTACCCGACCGCCGTGCAACTGCACAGCGAAGTGGGCTCGTTCGACCTGCTCCACGCCCTGCGCGAAAGCCGTCGGGCCGCGCGCCCGCTGTCGCTGTACGTGCATGTGCCGTTCTGCGCCAACATCTGCTACTACTGCGCCTGCAACAAGGTCATCACCAAGGACCGCGGCCGCGCCGCGCCCTACCTGCAGCGCCTGGAGCAGGAAATCCAGCTGATCGCCTGCCACCTCGACCCTAAACAGCGTGTCGAGCAACTGCATTTCGGCGGCGGCACGCCAACTTTCCTCAGCCATGTGGAACTGCGCCAGCTGATGGCCACCCTGCGCCAGCACTTCCACCTGCTGGACGACGACTCCGGCGACTACGGCATCGAGATCGACCCGCGCGAAGCCGACTGGTCGACCATGGGCCTGCTCCGCGAACTGGGCTTCAACCGCGTCAGCCTGGGCGTGCAGGACCTCGACCCGGCCGTGCAGCGCGCGGTAAACCGCCTGCAGAGCCTGGAGCAGACCCGCACCCTGATCGAAGCCGCGCGCACCTTGCAGTTCCGCTCGATCAACCTCGACCTGATCTACGGCCTGCCCAAGCAAACCCCGGAAGGCTTTGCCCGCACCGTCGAAGAAGTGATCCGCCTGCAACCCGACCGCCTGTCGGTGTTCAACTACGCCCACCTGCCCGAGCGCTTCATGCCGCAACGGCGCATCGACAGCAATGACCTGCCCAGCGCGGCCGCCAAGCTGGAGATGCTGCACGCCACCATCGACCAGCTGACCGCAGCCGGCTACCGCTACATCGGCATGGACCACTTCGCCCTGCCCGACGACGAGCTGGCCATCGCCCAGGAAGAAGGCACCCTGCAGCGCAACTTCCAGGGTTACACCACCCATGGGCACTGTGACCTGATCGGCCTGGGCGTTTCGGCCATCAGCCAGATCGGCGACCTGTACTGCCAGAACAGCAGCGACCTCAACACCTACCAGGACAGCCTGTCCAACGCCCAGCTGGCTACCCAGCGCGGCCTGGTGTGCAACCACGACGACCGCATCCGCCGGGCAGTGATCCAGCAACTGATCTGCCATTTCGAGCTGGATTTCGAGCCGATCGAACAGGCCTTCACCATCGATTTTCGCGGCTACTTCAACGACCTCTGGCCAGAACTGCTGACCTTGCAGCGCGACGGCCTGATCCGCCTGGACGACAAAGGCATCCGCATCCTGCCGGCCGGCCGCCTGCTGGCGCGTTCGGTATGCATGGTGTTCGACGCCTACCTGGCGATGCACAACCGCCAGCGCTTCTCGCGGGTGATCTGAACCGAGTCGTTCAACCGCATGGACAAAGTTCCTTGCCAGGCACACCATGGGCACAGCGAAGGCCCCGGCGCACACCCGCCGGGGCCCGGCCAGTTCGCACCACAACAGCGCACGCTGGCCTACAACCTACGCCGTGAGTTACCCTTACGTCTTATGTGTGCTTTCCCACAAGGATCGAATGAAAATGTCCGAGCCAGTCAAACTGCGCCCACACAACCAGGCCCATTGCAAGGACTGCAGCCTGGCCCCCCTGTGCCTGCCTCTGTCGCTCAACCTGGAAGACATGGATGCACTGGATGAAATCGTCAAGCGTGGGCGGCCGTTGAAAAAAGGCGAGTTCCTGTTCCGCCAGGGCGACAATTTCGGCTCGGTCTACGCGGTACGTTCCGGCGCGCTGAAAACCTTCAGCCTCAGCGACAGCGGCGAAGAGCAGATCACCGGCTTCCATCTGCCCAGCGAGCTGGTCGGCCTGTCGGGCATGGACACCGAAGCCTACCCGGTGTCGGCACAGGCCCAGGAAACCACCTCGGTGTGCGAAATCCCGTTCGAGCGCCTCGACGAGCTGTCGGTGCAGCTGCCGCAGCTACGCCGCCAGCTGATGCGGGTAATGAGCCGGGAAATCCGCGACGACCAGCAGATGATGCTGCTGCTGTCGAAAAAGACCGCTGACGAGCGTATTGCCACCTTCCTGGTCAACCTCTCGGCGCGCTTCCGCGCCCGCGGCTATTCGGCCAACCAGTTCCGCCTGAGCATGTCGCGCAACGAAATCGGCAACTACCTGGGCCTGGCGGTGGAAACCGTGTCGCGGGTGTTCACCCGCTTCCAGCAGAATGGCCTGATCCGTGCCGAAGGCAAGGAAGTGCACATTCTCGACCCGATCCAGCTGTGCGCGCTGGCCGGTGGCGCAATGGAGGCCTGAGGCCGGCGTTTAGCGGGTATACTTGGGCATTCGTTTTCCCAGGATACCCGCAACAATGCACAGCGACGCCTTCGACCTCAAAGCCCTGATCCGCCCGGTAGTGGACTTCCCCAAACCGGGCGTGATCTTCCGCGATATCACCCCGCTGTTCCAGTCGCCGCGCGGGCTGCGCTATGTGGCCGACCAGTTCATCGAACGCTATGTCGAAGCCGAGTTCAGCCACATCGGCGCCATGGACGCGCGGGGCTTCCTGATCGGCTCGATCATCGCCCACCAACTGAACAAGCCACTGATCCTGTTCCGCAAGCAGGGCAAGCTGCCGGCTGACGTGCTGAGCGAGGGTTACCAGACCGAGTACGGCGAAGCCTTCCTGGAAGTGCATGCCGACAGCCTGTGCGAAGGGGATTCGGTGTTGATCTTCGATGACTTGATTGCTACTGGCGGTACGCTGCTGGCAGCGGCCAACCTGGTGCGCCGGACCGGTGCGCAGGTGTTCGAGGCGGCGGCGATCATCGATCTGCCGGAGCTGGACGGGTCGCGCCGGCTGCAGGCGGCCGGGGTACCGACTTTCTGCCTGACCGAGTTTTCGCTCAGCGAATACTGAGTATTCGAGGGCGCTTTGCGCCCTATCGCCGGCAAGCCAGCTCCCACAAGTACGGCGCTGCCATCAGCCCTGCGGCAACCCTGTGGGAGCTGGCTTGCCGGCGATGGGCCGCAAAGCGGCCCCAACAATTCTCGATCAGAGCGAAATCGGCCGACGCCCCGCAAACGCATGGGCCAAGGTCCCACCATCCACCAGCTCCAGCTCGCCGCCCAGCGGCACGCCATGGGCAATCCGCGACGCCACCAGGCCCTTCTCGCTCAGCAACTGGGCAATGTAATGCGCCGTCGCCTCCCCTTCCACCGTCGGGTTGGTCGCCAGGATCACCTCGGTGAAGGTGCCCTGCTCCTCGATCCGCGCCATCAGCTGCGGAATCCCGATCGCCTCAGGCCCCAGCCCGTCCAGCGGCGACAAGTGGCCCTTGAGCACGAAGTAGCGGCCACGGTAGCCGGTCTGCTCCACTGCATACACATCGGTCGGCCCTTCGACCACACACAACTGGGTATCGTCACGGCGCGTGTCGGCGCATTGCGGGCACAGCTCCTGCTCGGTCAGGGTGCGGCACTGACGGCAATGCCCAACCCCCTCCATGGCCTGGGTCAAGGCCTGGGCCAGGCGCAGGCCGCCGCTGCGGTCACGTTCGAGCAGTTGCAGGGCCATGCGCTGGGCGGTTTTCTGGCCGACACCCGGGAGAATTCGCAGGGCATCGATCAGTTGGCGGATGAGAGGGCTGAAGCTCATGGGAAAGGCCTGACAAATCAATAAGAGGCGGTTTATACCCAGCGGGGGCAGTGGCGTCAAATCAGCCATGCGACCTACGCGGTCCGCTTTTTTGTGGGAGCGGCCTTGTGTCGCGAAAGGGGCGCGAAGCGGCCCCGGGATTTCAGCCTCGCAGCGTGAATTGCCGGGGCTGCTGCGCAGCCCTTTCGCGACACAAGGCCGCTCCCACAAAAAACAGACCGCGCCTGGGTTGAAATCTCTGTAAAAAAAAACGCCGCTGTCATCAGCGGCGGTTTTCGATAACGCAAATGCCCTTAGAACGGCATCTTGAAGCCCGGCGGCAGCTGCATGCCGGCGGTCATGCTGCCCATCTTGTCCTGGCTGTTCTGCTCGACCTTGCGCACGGCGTCGTTCAGCGCGGCGGCGATCAGGTCTTCCAGCACTTCCTTGTCGTCTTCATCAGTCGACATCAGGCTTTGGTCGATGCTGACACGCTTGACGTCGTGACGACCGGTCATCACAACGCTCACCAGGCCACCACCGGACTGGCCGGTGACTTCGGCGTTGGCCAGCTCTTCCTGCATCTTCTGCATCTTTTCCTGCATCTGCTGGGCCTGCTTCATCAGGCCGGCCATGCCACCTTTCATCATGGGGGTATACCTCGATTGGGTCATGTGATGCGGCCCGGCACCGGGCCGGCCGCATGGTTATCCGTTACTGGCCCTGATTAACCAGGGCTTCTACAGGCTCAATAGTATCCTGCCGCACCTTGGCGCCGAACAACTTGATCATCTGCTGGATCAACGGATCCTGCTCGATCGAGGTGACTGCGTCCTGCTGGCGCTCGGCGCGTTTGCGCGCCGCTGCCTGGGCCGGGGTTTCCTGCTCGGGCAGGATCAGCTCGATGCGCAGGTTCAGCGTGCGCCCCAGGTGCTGGTTGAGCGCTTCGTTGAGGCGCCGCTGCTGGGTGGCGTTGAACAGCGCACCCTGGCCAGGGTCCAAGTGCAGCAGCCAGTCGTCGCCATCGGCGGCAATCAACGTACAGTTTGCCGCGATGTTGCCTGTCATCCCGGATACAGGCAACTGTGGGAATAATTCCAGCCATTGCAGGGCCAGGCCGGTGGCCGGCTTGGCGGCGGGCAGCGGTTCGGCTGCCGGCTTGGGTGCTTCTTCCTGGACGTGTTCGGCCAGTTCGTCCAGGTAGCTGAAGCCGACCGGGTCGCTTTCGCCGCCGTAATAGTCTTCGTCCAGGGGCGGTTCATCGTCGCGGTCCATGCCTACTGCGGCATAAGCGGACGGGTCGAAAGGTGGCTCGTCGTCGTGTGCCGGGGCGGCAGGAGCCGGCGTGGGTGCAGGGGGCGGAGCAGGAGCCGGCGCAGGCTCGGCCACTACCGGTGCGGGCGCTGGCGCGGGCTCTTCCCATGGCAGGTCAACCACCTCTGCCACAGGTTCTGGTGCTGGCTCAGGTTCACTGACCGGGGCAGGTTCAGCCGCCACCACAGGCTCGACAACCGGCTGTGGCGCTGGCTCGACAGGTGCGGGCGCCTGCACTTGTTGCGCGGCAACCGGTGCAACAGGCTCCACGACAGCAGCGGCCGGCGGCGCCACGGCAACCGCCGGCGCTGCCACCGGTGTTGCAGGATCAGCTGTGGCCTGGCTGATCCCCACTGGCTTTAGTACCGGCTTCGGCGCGTCGTCGGTGTCGGCCGGGCGGAACGCCAGCATGCGCAGCAGGACCATTTCGAAACCACCGCGCGGATCCGGCGCCAAGGGCAGGTCACGGCGGCCGATCAGGCCCATCTGGTAATAGAACTGCACATCCTCGGCTGGCAATGCCGAGGCCAGCGCCAGCACCCGCTCACGGTCGCCCTGGCCGTTGTCCACCGCTTCCGGCAGCGCCTGGGCAATGGCCACGCGGTGCAGCACATTGAGCATCTCGGCCAGCACGCCAGCCCAGTCCGGCCCCTGCTCGGCCAGGTTGCGCACGGCCTCGAGCAAGGCCCGGGCATCGCCTTCGAGCAGCGCCTGCAGCACCCCGTAAACCTGACCATGATCGAGGCTGCCGAGCATGGCCCGCACATCGGCGGCCAATACCTTGCCTTCGCCAAAGGCGATGGCCTGGTCGGTCAGGCTCATGGCGTCGCGCATCGAACCATCGGCCGCGCGACCCAGCAGCCACAGGGCATCCGGCTCGAACGGCACGTTCTCGGCAGCCAGAACATGGCTGAGGTGCTCGACCACCCGCTCCGGGCTCATGTTCTTCAGCGAGAACTGCAGGCAGCGCGACAGGATGGTGGCCGGCAGTTTCTGCGGGTCGGTAGTGGCGAGGATGAACTTGACGTAGGGCGGCGGCTCTTCCAGCGTCTTGAGCAAGGCGTTGAACGAGTGGGTCGAGAGCATGTGCACTTCGTCGATCAGGTAGACCTTGAAGCGCCCACGGCTCGGGGCGTACTGCACGTTATCGAGCAGTTCGCGGGTGTCCTCGACCTTGGTGCGGCTGGCGGCGTCGATCTCGATCAGGTCGACGAAACGGCCTTCGTCGATCTCCCGGCACACCGAGCAGGTGCCGCAGGGCGTGGAGGTGATGCCGGTTTCGCAGTTCAGGCACTTGGCGATGATACGGGCGATGGTGGTCTTGCCCACACCCCGGGTACCGGTGAACAGGTAGGCATGGTGCAGGCGCTGGTTGTCCAAGGCATTGATCAAGGCCTTGAGCACATGGGTCTGGCCGACCATTTCGCGGAACGAGCGCGGACGCCATTTACGTGCAAGAACCTGATAACTCATCGAAAAACCATCGTAGCCTGATCGAGCGGAAGATCGCTAATGCTAGCGGAGCGGGGGCAAAATTGCACCCTGCGCAAGTCGTCTAAGCTTTGAAACTGGCGCGCCATCCAGGGAGGATTGCCTTTGCGAAGACTGCTGGCCCTGTTGCTGCTGTGGAGCACCTACAGCCAGGCTGAACAGCCCGTGTTGCGTTTTTCTGTCGCCGAGAGCTGGAGCATGCCGCTGGTGCGCATCGAAAGCGACCAGCCGGTAGAAGGTTTGCTGTACGACCTGATGCAGGCCTTGGCCAAGGAGGTGGGCGTACGCCCCGAATACCACGTCATGGCCCGCCTGCGCCTGCAGGAGGCGATGAACAGCGGTGATATAGATGTGCGCTGCTATGTCAGCACCCAGTGGTTCAATGATCGGCCGGGGGATTTTGTCTGGAGCATCCCGCTGCTGCACCAGCGAGACCTGCTGGTAGGCCGCGCTGGCGACAGTACTCCGCTGCCCCCGGAGCAACTGCCTGCCCAGGCGATCGGCACAGTGCTTGGCTACACCTATTCGACCTTGCAACCGCTGCTCGACCAGGGCCGCCTGCACCGCGAGGACAGCCGCAGCCAGTTGCTGGTGCTGCAGAAGCTGCAAGCCGGGCGCTATCGGCATGCGGTAAGCAACCAGCTGTCGTTGCAGTGGTTCAACCAGGGTCTGCCCGCCGAGCAGCAATTGCAGGCGCTGGCGGTGCTAGAGGACCAGGACCTGGGGTGCATGGTACGCAATGACCCGGCGATACCGACCCAAGGGCTGCTGCGGGCACTGGTGCGGATGAAGCAGTCGGGGGAGATCGAGCAGATTGTGCAGCGGTATGGGGGGATGGGCAACCAAGAACCCATGTCTGTGGCTCGCCCCTGAGCCACGCATACCTGATGAAAGACAAACCCGCCCGAAGCTTGCACGCCCGCTGTGGGAGCGGGTTCACCCGCGAACACCGGCAAAGCCGGTGCCATCCATCGCGTCGCGTTCTTCGCGGGTAAACCCGCTCCCACAGGGTTAATTGATATCCCTGC
Organism: Pseudomonas sp. X4; assembly: GCF_040784925.1. Lineage (NCBI taxonomy): Bacteria > Pseudomonadati > Pseudomonadota > Gammaproteobacteria > Pseudomonadales > Pseudomonadaceae > Pseudomonas > Pseudomonas sp. X4. Next base: position 514,892 of record NZ_CP160798.1, read on the forward strand.
TATCTCTACTTACTCCAAGGCCGACTTCACTGGCTTCTACGCTCAACTGCCAGTGCCACAGCATCCGCCTGCCCCCAGGCAATCTGCATGGCCCGCAACCCGTGCTCCAGCAACTGCCGCGTCTCCTCGTCCTGGATACGCTCCAGCGCCCGCCGGCTGTCGCTATAGGCAAACATCAGATAGTGGGTGACATTCATCAACGCGAACTCCATCGGCACGATGCCTTCGCTGATGGCGCGGGAAAGGGATTTACCTTGGGGAAGCTCGAAGACGTGGGGTGGATCGGGGACTAGTTTTTTCATGGGTTCACCATACCGGGCTGAGAACACCCTTTCGCTTCCACACGTAGGGCGACAGTTGTACGCGGGGTGGAAGACCAGGGGTATGGTGAGCCCGGCAGGCCGGAGGCCTCCCACGTACAACTGTCATGACGACAGCCACCACACCCCAGGCTTCCACACCCGATCGCTGAACCGACAGCGACCGCAAAAGCCTAGTGGGTGGTGATTCCCGGGACAATCAGACGGGAGTCGACGCAGTGCGTAGGATATTTCGACACCTCCTACAGAAAAAGCGGGAAATTGCCCTGACCGTTGTAGGAAGCATCCTGAAAGCAGATCGCATTACTGCTACCGATTGCTCGTCTTGAGGAATGTCGCTCTCACACAGCCGCAACCAAACCCGCACTCAAGAACATCCCCACGCCAAACACAGAATGCGTGGCCAGGCTCTTCAGGCAGTTGCGCGCAGGCGTCGGCGTCCTCGACGCAAAGAACCCCGCACCCATCGCCGGTTGCATGAAGCACAAAGGCGCCACGACCGTCACCACACCAACAACCAGCGCAGGCAACAATGTAGGTGCCAGCAACCAGCCCTCCCCCACGATCATGACCAGCAGCATCGCGAACAGCACGCCGATGGCGTAATGAATCCCCCATCCCAACGCCAGCTCATGCCGCACCGGTTCCGCCTTGGCAATCGCCTGGTGCCGCACACGCCCGTGCAGTAAATGCCCCGCCCAACGCCCGACCATGGCGAAGTTCAGCGTGGCGACACCCATCCGCCTCAGCAGCAGCCCCCACAAGTCCATCACCATCGTGGCACCGATACCAATTGGCAAAGCAGCGGAAAACATCGCAGTAAACGTCATTGAACAAGCCCTCGAAGATTGACGGTCATCACCATGCCGCGCAGCATAGAAGTTGAAGTCAACTTCAAGTCAAGGGCCCGAAATGGACATTGCCGACGTCGCCAAACGCACAGGCGTACCCGCCTCGACGCTGCGCTACTACGAGAAGAAAGGCCTGCTCAAGTCACTCGCCGGGCCTGGCCAGCGGCGGCAGTTCGCAGCCGATGTTGCAGACCGGCTGGCGTTGATCGCCCTGGGCCAGGCTGCGGGGTTTTCGCTGGATGAAGTGGGAGCAATGCTGGTGGACCTGCAGGTCGACCGGCAGATGCTGATCGCCAAGGCCAACGAACTGGATGCACGGATCAGGCGCTTGCAGGCGATGAGCAAGGGCTTGCGGCATGCGGCGCAGTGCCCTGAGGAAGATCATCTGGAATGCCCGAAATTCCAGCGGCTGATGAAGCTGTCGGCGGCGGGGCATGGAAAAAAACAGGGCAGTTCAACAGTTGCCTTTAAGCGGCCAGGATAAAACCACCATCTGGATGCATCAACATCTGAATAGATGTAATGGCAATACGATATCAATGCGCCACTACTCAGTGTAGAGTTACGCGCCTCCGCGCCAAGCCGTGCGCCGAGAACAGTACTTACACTCAGGAAATGTTGCATGTCCACAATTCGAAATCTGACCGCTGCCGCACTGATAGCGCTGACCACTGGTTGTGCTACCGGCCTCAATTCGGCCCAAGAGTCGGAACTTGCCAGCTATCGCGCCAGAAACCTCGCGGTTGAAGAAAAAAGCCCAGGGCTTGCTGCCGGCCTTGGCCTGCTTCCAGGTGGTGGTTCGTTCTACGGTCGCGCATATGGCTTTGGTGTGGTGAACCTGCTGTTCTGGCCGCTTTCCATTCTGTGGGACCCGGTGAGTGGGCATGACGCTGCAGAGATGATCAACTACCAAGCCAGCAAAGCCCATGTTGCAACGCTGAAAAAGCACGACATGGACGAACTCGATGCCAAGCTGGAATCCGACTCGATCGACCTCAAACGCTACACGCTCGACAAACGCAGGATCGATGAGAAGTACAACCTGTAAAGGCATCTGCCGCACAGCGCAACGCTCGGCCTGAGGTCTGTACATTCCTGACGATGCCGCGACGCGGCCTTTTCCATAGTTGAAGCCATACATGATGTATGGCTTCCGTTGACCTTGAATTCGCTGTGCTCGCCTGCGAGGCGCCCGTCACTCATCAAGATCGATGATAGGTAATATCGATATTTGCCCGTTTTCTATCAGCCAAATGAAATGGAAAATAGCGCCTGAACTCAAATCTGGAACCGTCTGATGCGCTTTCTGCCTCTTGCTGCTGCCTCCTTCACTCTCACGCTGCTGGCGGGGTGCGCATCCGCGCCTAACCAGCCGACAAAGGAGTTGCTGACCGCGAAATCTCCAGAAGCTTTTTCCGCCTGCGTCATGCAGAAGTTGCAAGAGAATCAGCAATCGCCGAACGTTACCCATACGAGCCGAAGCTATCGCGTGATCCTGAGCAGCCCTGTTGCGGCGGACAATGTGATCGAGACGTTCAAAGGGGACACGGGCGGGAAAGTCTACGTTTATCAGCGAGGGCTCTTTTCTGAAAACCTCGTTCGCGTAGCTTCTCAATGCGCTTGAGGAGAAGTCGAGTAGGGTAATGCGAGGAATCCTTGAAAATTCAAGGACCTGAAATGGAGGCGGCCCCACCAGCCACACCCCGGCACTCGATGTTCCCGCTATGGCTGCTCCCTTCCGGGCCTGACCAGGTTAACGGGTAATCAATGCGGGGGGACCGATGGGGCCACCACTACAAGGCTCGCTGAACAGCGAGTGGCGCCATTGTACCGGTCTTGGGGGCAGATACAACCTCTGGAGGAGAAAAAGTCATCATTTCTCAATGACTTGTCCGGGCCGGGGTGGCCTGGAGCTGCCAATTCGCGGGTGAACCCGCTCCTACAGGGTTAGCGCTGACAGCAAGACCAGCGCAGGACCTGTGGGAGCGGGCGTGTCGAGGCGTCGAACCGCCGCGAAGCAGGCGCCGCGGTGGATGGCACGGGCTTCGCCCGTGTTCGCGGGCATGCCCGCTCCCACAAGGACCGCGCAAGCCACAGGGGATTGCGCAGGGCGTTAGACAGCGATGCCCTGCTCGCCCAGGAAGGTGACGAAGGCATCTTCATCAAGTACCTTCACGCCCAACTCGCTGGCCTTGGCCAGCTTGGACCCTGCCCCCGGCCCCGCCACCACGCAGTGGGTCTTGCCGGAAACCGAACCCGCCACCTTGGCCCCCAGGCTTTCCAGCTTTTCCTTGGCGATATCACGGCTCATGCGTTCCAGGGTGCCGGTCAGCACCCAGGTCTGGCCGGCCAGCGGCAAGCCTTCGGCGACTTTCTTCTCGCTGCTCCAGTGCATGCCGAACGCCAGCAACTGTGCCTCGATGTCCCGGGCCAGCTTCTGGTTGGCTTCATCCTTGAAGAACTCGCGCACGGCTTCGGCCTGCTTGGCCGCCAGGGCCTGGCGCAGGTCGATGCCGTCGGCGGCGATGATCTTGTCCAGGCTGTCGAGCTTGGCCACCAGCTTCTCGGCACCGGTCGGTCCAACCGAGGCGATGTCGAGCTTGGCGATCATGCCGGCCAGGGTGGTGCTGGCGGCAAACTCGGCAGCCAGCTCGCCTTCGTCCTGCAGTTGCATGCCGCTGTCGAGCAACTGCTTGATGACCTTGCGGTTGTGCTCGTCCTCGAAGAAGTTGTGGATCTCGTACGCCACCTCCAGGCCGATGTCCGGCAGGTAAGTGAGCACTTGCGGCAGCGCTTGCTGCACGCGCGCCAGGCTGCCCAGCGAGCGGGCCAGCACCTTGGCAGTCTCCTCGCCTACGTCCGGGATGCCCAGGGCGTAGATGAAGCGCGCCAGGCCAGGGCGCTTGCTGGCTTCGATGGCATCCAGCAGCTTCTTGCTGGACACTTCGGCAAAACCTTCCAGGCCGACGATCTGGTCGAATTCCAGCTTGTACAGGTCGGCCGGCGAGCCGATCAGGCCTTCGTCCACCAGCTGCTCGACGCTCTTCTCGCCCAGGCCGTCGATGTCCATGGCGCGGCGTGACACGTAGTGGATGATCGCCTGCTTGAGCTGGGCGCCACAGGCCAGGCGACCGACGCAGCGGTACACCGCGCCCTCGCTGGTGGTTTCCTTGCCCTTGCTACGCTTGACCAGCTGGGTACGCTCGACCTGCGAGCCGCATACCGGGCATTCGCTCGGCACCTGCACCGGGCGCGCATCTTCCGGGCGGCGCTCCAGCACTACCTGCATCACCTGCGGAATCACATCACCGGCGCGGCGGATGATCACCGTGTCGCCAATGCGCAGGCCCAGGCGGGCGATTTCGTCCATGTTGTGCAGGGTGGCGTTGGACACGGTCACACCGGCGACCTTGACCGGCTTCAGGCGTGCCACGGGCGTTACCGCGCCGGTGCGGCCGACCTGGAACTCGACATCCAGCACCTCGGTCAGTTCTTCCATGGCCGGGAACTTGTGGGCGATCGCCCAGCGCGGCTCACGGGCGCGGAAGCCCAGTTCACGCTGGGCGGCCAGGCTGTTGACCTTGAACACCACGCCGTCGATTTCGTAGGGCAGGCTGTTGCGTCGCTCGCCGATGTCGCGGTAGTAGGCCAGGCATTCTTCGATGCCAGCGGCATGCTTGAGTTCGCGACTGATCGGCAGGCCCCAGGCCTTGAGCTGCTCGAGGATGCCGATGTGGCTGTCGCCGATGCTCGCGGACACCTGGCCGACGCCATAGCAGCAGAATTCCAGCGGGCGGCTGGCGGTGATTTTCGAGTCCAGCTGACGCAGGCTGCCGGCGGCGGCGTTGCGCGGGTTGGCGAAGGTCTTGCCACCGGCTTCGGCCTGGGCGGTGTTGAGCCGATCGAAACCAGCCTTGCTCATGTACACCTCGCCGCGCACCTCCAGCACCGCCGGCCACCCCTCGCCTTGCAGCTTGAGCGGGATGTTGCGCACGGTACGCACGTTGGCACTGATGTCTTCGCCAGTGGTGCCGTCGCCACGGGTGGCGCCCTGCACCAACTGGCCGTCGCGGTACAACAAGCTTACGGCCAGGCCGTCGAGCTTGGGCTCGCAGCTGTAGTCGACCGCACCGGGCTGGTCGAGGCCGTCTACCACGCGGCGGCCGAACTCACGCAAGTCTGCTTCTTCGAAGGCGTTGCCCAGGCTGAGCATGGGCACTTCGTGGCGTACCTGGCTGAACGCAGCCAGGGCTTCGCCACCCACGCGCTGGGTGGGCGAGTCGGGAGTTACCAGGTGCGGGTGTTCGGCTTCAAGCGCCTTGAGCTCGTTGAACAGGCGGTCGTATTCGGCATCGGGCACGCTTGGCTCATCGAGCACGTAGTAGCGGTAGTTGTGCTGGTCGAGCTCGGCACGCAGTTCGTGGATACGGGTTTCGGCGGTCATGGGATTTGTCTTCTCTTGCAAAGCAAAAGAGCAGCCTGGGGGTGGGTGCCGGGGGCTTAAGGTATTTATTGCCTGTGCCGGCCTCTTCGCGGGTAAACCCGCTCCCACAGGGACATCACAGCCCTTGAGGTTTGTGGTGTCCCTGTGGGAGCGGGTTTACCCGCGAAGAGGCCGGCACAGGCGATAACAACACCTGAACCGACCAGCACGCCCTCAGGCTGCTCTTTCGTCTGGATCTGTCAGCGCTTCTGGGTCAGCGCACGGCGCTCGAACTCGACGATGCGCTGGCGGTAGTGCTCGATGGTCTGGGCGGTCAGCACACTGCGCTGGTCGTCCTTGAGCTCACCGTTCAGTTCGTGCGCCAGCTTGCGCGCCGCAGCCACCATCACGTCGAAGGCCTGCTTCGGATGACGTGGGCCCGGCAGGCCGAGGAAGAAGCTCACCGCGCGGGTGCTGAAGTGGTCGATGTCGTCCAGGTCGAACACGCCGGGCTTGACGGCGTTGGCCATGGAGAACAGCACCTCGCCGTGACCGGCCATGCTCTCGTGACGGTGGAAGATGTCCATTTCGCCGAAGCGCAGGCCGCTTTCCAGAATGTTCTGCAGCAGCGCCGGCCCCTTGAAGCCACCCTCGTCGCGGGAGATGACGCTGATCACCAGCACTTCCTCGGCCGGCGGCAGCTCCTTGACGCTGCTGCTGGCAGGCGCCGCACCGTTGCTGCGGGTGTTTTCCGCGGCAAAGTCGTCATCGCTGTCGGCAAACAGGTCGGGCTCGCGTGGCTCGGCGCTCAGGTTCAGGTCGCCCTGCTGTGCATCCGCAGCAGCGGTGGCGCGCTTGCCACGCTTGGCAGCCTTGGCCGGCTTGGGCTCGCGCTCGCGATCACGCGCAGAAGCACTGAGCGACGGCAGGTCGCTTTCGTCCAGCTCAGGCTCCTTGTGGGTATCCAGCACCCGCGAAGGGCCAAGCACTTCGGCATTGCCCTCTTCGTCCGGCAGGTTGGAATAACTGCGATCCAGACGGAATTTCAACTTGCCTTTCCCGCCGCGCATGCGGCGCCAGCCGTCGAAAAGAATCCCGGCAATGACAATGATGCCGATGACGATCAGCCACTCGCGCAGACCGATTTCCATGTAATCCCGTGCCTCTATAAAAATATGCTTGAAAACAAAGGGTTCAAAGCCCTTTAACACGTGGCGCCAACTCTATGTTCTGACAGGCGTTTTACCCACGCAAAAAACGAGTGACATTAAGCTAGCACGACCAAAGACAACTTTACACCGTCTGTCGCACATGGCGGGGGCATTTCGCTACGGAATATGCCCTTATCGTCGAGCATCAGGCATCGACCATGGCCATGGCCTCCTCCACATCGACGGCAACCAGACGTGAACAGCCCGGTTCATGCATGGTCACCCCCATCAATTGATCCGCCATCTCCATGGCAATCTTGTTATGGGTGATGTAGATGAACTGCACGCTTTCACTCATTTCCTTGACCAGACGGGCGTAGCGCCCGACGTTGGCATCGTCCAGCGGCGCGTCGACTTCGTCGAGCATGCAGAACGGTGCGGGGTTCAACTTGAAGATGGCAAACACCAGCGCCAATGCGGTCAGTGCCTTCTCGCCGCCGGACAGCAGATGGATGGTGCTGTTCTTCTTGCCCGGTGGCCGCGCCATGATCGTTACCCCTGTATCGAGTAGATCTTCGCCCGTCAGTTCCAGATAAGCGCTGCCACCACCGAAAACTTTTGGGAAAAGTGCCTGTAATCCGGCATTTATCTGATCAAAGGTATCCTTGAAGCGGTTGCGGGTTTCCTTGTCGATCTTGCGAATGACGTTTTCCAGGGTCTCCAGGGCTTCGACCAGGTCGGCGTCCTGGGCGTCCAGGTAGCGCTTGCGCTCGGACTGCTGCTCGTACTCTTCGATGGCCGCCAGGTTGATCGCCCCCAGGCGCTGGATACGCGCCTCGAGCTGCTCCAGCTCCTGTTCGGTGCCCTGCTCGCTGGCCTCGGCCTCCAGGGTGGCGAGCACGCCTTGCAGGTCGTAGCCATCGGCCAGCAACTGCTCCTGCAGGGTCTTGCGCCGCACATCCAGGCCCTGGCACTCCAGGCGCAGCTGTTCCAGCTGGCCACGCAGCAACTGGGCCTGCTGCTCGGCCTGGGTACGGCGCTTTTCGGCGTCGCGCAGTTCGCGGTCGGCTTCGTCCATGTGCAGGCGGGCCTGGCGCATTTCCTCGTCGACGCTCATGCGCCGCTCCAGCAGTTCTTCCAGCTTCAGGCGCAGTTCTTCCTGCGGGGCCTCGCCCTCCTCCAGGTTCAGGCTTAGTTGCTCCTGGCGCTCGGTCAGGCGCGCGGCCTGCTGCTCAAGACGCTCCAGGGCCTGGCGGGTGGAATCATGCTGCGCGCGCAGCGAGCCCAGGCGCACAGCCAGCTGGTGAGCGTGATCCTTGTGCTGGCGGGCCTCCTGGCGCACGCGATCGAGGCTTTCGCGCAGGGTGTCGCGGCGAGCCATCAACTGCTCGCGCTGCTCGGTGTCCTGGGCCATCAGCTCCAGGGCCTCCTGCAGCAGCAGGCGGGCTTCGCCCAGCTGCTCATGTTCCAGGGCGCGCTGTTCTTCCAGTTCGGTCAGCTCTTCCTGCAGGCGCCGGCGGCGCAGCTCGACCTGCTCGGCACGTGCGCGGCCAGCCGACAGGTTGGCCTTCAGCTCGCCATGCACGCGGTTTTCTTCCTGGGTGCGACGGCGCAGTTGTTCACGCTGTTCTTCAAGGTCCAGCTGCTGCTCGCGCAGGGCCTGCAGTTGCTGTTCCAACTGTTCCAGCGCCGCTTCCTGCTCCAGTTGCTCCTGGCCCAGGCGCTCGATCTCCTGGCCGCGTGCCAGCACGCCGCCTTCGGCTTCGCCGCCACGGCGCACCCGCAGGAAGTGTCGGCCAACCCAGTAGCCATCGCGGCTGACCAGGCTCTGGCCTTCGCCGAGCGACGCGCGCTGCGCCAGCGCCTGGGCAAGGTCTGCCACGGGCTTGACCTGGCCCAGCCAGGGCGCCAGGTCGACACGGCCTTCGACCTTTTCCAGCAGGCTGCCGGGCAGCGACGAACCGGTACCGCTCGCCAGCAGCAAGCGCAACTCGCCCCGCTCCAGGCCGGCAAAATCGAGGTTACTGAAGTCGTCCACCAGCACAGCCTGCAGGTCGGCGCCGAGCACGGTTTCTACCGCAAGCTCCCAGCCTGGCTCAACCCGCAACCCTTCAGCCAGCCGCGGCTGTTGCTCCAGGCCTTGGCCCTGCAGCCAGTCCGCAGCACCTGCACCCGGCTCCAGGGCAGCCTGCTGCAAGGCTTCGAGCGAGGCCAGGCGGCCGCCCAGGCGTTGCAGGTCGCCCTGCGCCTGCTGTTGGGCCTGGGTGGCCTGCTGCAGTTGCTCACGCGCGCCTTCCAGGCGCTCGACCACCTGCTCTTCCGACAACTGCAACTCTTCCAGCACCATTTCGCTGCTGGCCAGCTGCTCGGCCAGTTCGAGCATGGCCGCATCCTGCGGGTCGCTGCCCAGCAGCTCACGCTCCTCGCCCAGCTTGCGCTGGCGCTCGGCCTGGCGTTCCAGGCTGGCCTCCAGCTGTTGCAGGCGCGCCTGCTGCACTTCGGCCTGGCGGCGCGGCTCGGCGGAACGGCTGTTGAAGCTGTCCCACTGTTCCTGCCAGCCGTGCATGCCCAGCTCGGCCTCTTCAAGGGCGGCAGTGGCTTCTTCGGCAGCGGCCAGGGTCATTTCCTGTTCGGGTTCGAGCATGGCCAGCTCTTCGCCCAAGGTAGCCAGCAGGGTACGGTCGTGGCCCAGGTGCGACTCGGTTTCCAGGCGCGTGCGCTCGGCTTCCTTGAAGTCATCCTGCAACTGGCGCAGGCGCTGCTGGCCGTGCTGGATGCTCTGCTCGACCCGGGCGATGTCACCGGCCACCGAGTAGAAGCGGCCCTGCACCTGGTTGAAGCGCTCGGACAATTCGTGATGGCCATCGCGCAGGCGCTCGATGCTGGCATCGGCATTGCGCTGCTCGGCCACCAGCGCCTCATGGGACACATCCTGGTCGCCGATCACCGCCTCGCGCTGGCGCACCCGTTCGTCCAGATCACGCCAGCGCAAGGCCGACAGGCGCGCCTTCAACTGGCGTTCCTGGGCTTTGTATTCCCGGTACTTCTCGGCTGCCTGGGCCTGGCGGTGCAGGCGCTCCAGCTGGCGTTCCAGCTCTTCGCGCAGGTCGGTCAGGCGCGCAAGGTTTTCCTGGGTGCGGCGGATGCGGCTCTCGGTTTCACGGCGGCGTTCCTTGTACTTGGAAATGCCGGCGGCTTCCTCGATGAAGTTGCGCAGCTCCTCGGGCTTGGCCTCGATCAGCTTGGAGATCATGCCCTGTTCGATGATCGAGTAGCTGCGCGGCCCCAGGCCGGTACCGAGGAAGATGTCGGTGATATCGCGCCGGCGGCACTTGGTGCCGTTGAGGTAGTAGCTGTTCTGCCCGTCGCGGGTGACCTTGCGGCGGATCGAGATCTCGGCGTAGGCGGCATATTCGCCGACCAGGGTGGTTTCGCTGTTGTCGAACACCAGCTCGATGCTGGCCTGGCTGACCGGCTTGCGGCCACTGGAGCCGTTGAAGATGACATCGGTCATCGACTCGCCGCGCAGGTTCTTCGCCGAACTCTCGCCCATCACCCAGCGCACGGCATCGATGATGTTGGACTTGCCACAACCGTTGGGGCCGACCACGGCCGCCATGTTGCTGGGGAAGTTGACCGTGGTCGGGTCGACGAACGACTTGAACCCGGCCAGGCGAATGCACTTCAGGCGCATCGGTCAGCCTCGGGCCAACGCCGCCAGCACCAGTTCGCAACTGCGCTGGCCATAGGCGGTGAGCACCTCGCGAATGCGCGGCAGGTCACGGGCGATCACGGCGTCGAGCAGGCGGGCGAACAGGTCCAGATAATCGATCATGTTGGCCTGGCGCTGGTCCAGCGACAGGTAGTAGGCACGGCTCATCGCCGGCTGCAGGTTTTCCACGGTTTCCTGCAGGAACGGGTTGTCGGCGAACGGATAGGCCGCCCGCATGACCGCGAAGCTGTCGGCGACAAAGGCCTTGATGTCCAGCTGGTCATGGGCCCGCTGCAGGCGCTGCTGGATCTCCAGGAACGGGCGCAGGTCGGCATCGGTGCGCCAATTTTGCGCAACCGCGTTACCCAGCAGGATGTAGAACTCGCCCATCAGTGCGCACAGGCTGCGCACACTGCGCTCGTCGAGCTCGGTCACATGGGCACCCCGGCGCGGCAGGATCGCCACCAGGTGACGGCGTTCGAGGATCAGCAGCGCTTCGCGCACCGAGCCGCGGCTGACGTTGAGTGCCTGGGTGACCTTCTGCTCCTGGATACGCTCGCCTGGCGCCAGCTCGCCGCGGATGATGCGTTCGGCCAGGTAATCGGCAATCTGCTCGGAGAGGCTGTCCGGGGCCTTGAACGTCATGGTTTTCCTTCAAAATCATTGAACTGGGCACAAGGAGCGGATTGTAGCGTACTTGGCCGGTAATCGCGCAGAGGGGACTGGCGGTTTATTTGACCTGCAAGGCATCCAGGCACCCGGCGCGATCTATGCTTGGGATATGGGCACTGTGTGCGGCCGGGCTTGGACATGAGCAATTTCTTGACCTTTGAGTCAGAAAAATATTGACCAGCTGGACAGCTCTTGCTTAGAGTCCGCCCAACAACAATAAAACCATTGCGAGGCCATCCCCGTGATCCAGTTTCTCGTCAACCAGGAGCTGCGTAGTGAGCATGCCCTGGACCCAAACATGACGGTGCTGCAGTACCTGCGCGAGCACCTGGGCAAACCTGGCACCAAGGAGGGCTGCGCCAGTGGTGACTGCGGCGCCTGCACCGTGGTGGTCGGCGAACTGACCCAGGACGACCAGGGCAACGACAGCCTGCGCTACCGCAGCCTCAACTCGTGCCTGACCTTCGTTTCGTCGCTGCACGGCAAGCAACTGATCAGCGTCGAAGACCTCAAGCACCAGGGCCAGCTGCACAGCGTGCAACAGGCCATGGCCGATTGCCATGGCTCGCAGTGCGGCTTCTGCACCCCCGGCTTCGTCATGTCGCTGTTCGCCCTGCAGAAGAACAGCAGCGGCCCCGACCTGCACCAGGCCCAGGAAGCCCTGGCCGGCAACCTGTGCCGCTGCACCGGCTACCGGCCGATCCTCGACGCCGCCGAGCAGAGCTGCCGCCAGCCTTGCCGCGACCAGTTCGATGCCCAGCAGGCACAGACTATCAGCCGCCTCAAGGCCATTGCGCCAACCCAGACCGGCGAGCTGAACAGCGGCGACAAGCGCTGCCTGGTACCACTGACCGTGGCCGACCTGGCCGACCTGTACAGCTCGCACCCCGAGGCGCGGCTGCTGGCCGGCGGCACCGACCTGGCCCTGGAGGTCACCCAGTTCCACAAGACCTTGCCGGTGATGATCTACGTCGGCCATGTGGCCGAGCTCAAGCGCATCGAGAAAACCGCCAGCCACCTGGAAATCGGCGCCGCCACCCCGCTCACCGACTGCTACGGCGCACTGAACGAGGAATACCCGGACTTCGGCGCCCTGCTGCACCGCTTCGCTTCGCTGCAGATCCGCAACCAGGGCACCCTGGGCGGCAATATCGGCAACGCTTCGCCAATCGGCGACTCGCCACCCCTGCTGATTGCCCTGGATGCGCAGATCGTCCTGCGCCAGGGCGAGCGCCAGCGGGTCATGCCGCTGGAAGACTACTTCATCGACTACCGCATCACTGCCCGCCAGGACAGCGAGTTCATCGAGAAGATCATCGTGCCGCGCGCCACCAGTGATTGGGCGTTCCGCGCCTATAAAGTGTCCAAGCGCCTGGACGATGACATTTCCGCCGTGTGCGGCGCCTTCAACCTGAGCATCGAGGACGGCGTGGTCAGCGGTGTGCGCATCGCCTTCGGCGGCATGGCGGCGATCCCCAAACGGGCCCGTGCCTGCGAAGCGGCGTTGCGCGGCAAGCCGTGGAACCAGGCCGCCATCGAGCGCGCCTGCCAGGCCCTGGCGGAAGACTTCACCCCGCTCAGCGACTTCCGCGCCAGCAAGGAATACCGCCTGCTGACCGCGCAGAACCTGCTGCGCAAGTACTTCATCGAACAGCAAACGCCGTACATCGAAACCCGGGTGACCGCTTATGTCTAACCATCACGTAGCCAAGAGCCAGGCCGAGATGGCCGAACTGTTCAGCCAGGACCTGACCACCGGGGTCGGCCGCAGCGTCAAGCACGACAGCGCCGACAAGCATGTGTCCGGCGAGGCGGTGTACATCGACGACCGCCTGGAATTTCCCAACCAGCTGCACGTCTATGCACGCACCGCCGACCGCGCCCACGCGCGCATCCTGCGCATCGACACCACGCCGTGCTATGCCTTCGAGGGCGTGCGCATCGCCATCACCCACGAAGACATCCCCGGCCTCAAGGACATCGGCCCGGTGGTAGCCGGCGACCCGCTGCTGGCCATCGACAAGGTCGAGTTCTTCGGCCAGCCGGTGCTCGCCGTGGCCGCCCGCGACCTCGACACCGCACGCCGTGCGGCCATGGCCGCCATCGTCGAGTATGAAGACCTGGAGCCGGTGCTGGATGTGGTCGAAGCATTGCGCAAGAAGCACTTCGTGCTCGACAGCCACACCCACCAGCGTGGCGACTCCGCTGCTGCCCTGGCCAGTGCCCCGCACCGCATCCAGGGCACCCTGCACATCGGTGGCCAGGAGCACTTCTACCTGGAAACGCAGGTTTCCTCGGTGATGCCCACCGAAGACGGCGGCATGATCGTCTACTGCTCCACGCAAAACCCCACCGAAGTGCAAAAGCTGGTCGCCGAAGTACTCGACGTGCCAATGAACAAGGTGGTGCTGGACATGCGCCGCATGGGTGGCGGTTTTGGTGGCAAGGAAACCCAGGCCGCCAGCCCGGCGTGCCTGTGCGCCGTGGTCGCGCGCCTGACCGGCCAGCCGACCAAGATGCGCCTGCCACGGGTCGAAGACATGACCATGACCGGCAAACGCCACCCGTTCTACGTCGAGTACGACGTGGGCTTCGACGACGACGGGCGCCTGCACGGCATCAACTTCGACCTGGCCGGCAACTGCGGCTACTCGCCCGACCTGTCCGGTTCGATCGTCGACCGCGCCATGTTCCACTCCGACAACGCCTACTACCTGGGCGATGCCACCGTGCACGGCCACCGCTGCAAGACCAACACCGCCTCCAACACCGCCTACCGCGGCTTCGGCGGCCCGCAGGGGATGGTCGCCATCGAGCAGGTGATGGACCACATCGCCCGCCACCTGGGCCGCGACCCGCTGGCGGTGCGCAAGGCCAACTACTACGGCAAGACCGAGCGCAACGTCACCCACTACTACCAGACCGTCGAGCACAACATGCTCGAAGAGATGACCGCCGAACTGGAAGCCAGCAGTGACTATGCCGAGCGTCGCGAGTCGATCCGCCGCTTCAACGCCAACAGCCCGATCCTGAAGAAGGGCCTGGCGCTGACCCCGGTCAAGTTCGGTATCTCGTTCACTGCCACCTTCCTCAACCAGGCCGGTGCGCTGATCCATATCTACACCGACGGCAGCATCCACCTGAACCATGGCGGCACCGAGATGGGCCAGGGCCTGAACACCAAGGTGGCACAGGTGGTGGCACAGATCTTCCAGGTCGACTTCAGCCGCATCCAGATCACCGCCACCAACACCGACAAGGTGCCCAACACCTCGCCGACCGCGGCCTCCAGTGGTGCCGACCTGAACGGCAAGGCGGCGCAGAACGCTGCCGAAATCCTCAAGAAGCGCCTGACCGAGTTCGCCGCGCGGCACTACCAGGTGACCGAGGAAGACGTCGAGTTCCGCAACGGCCATGTGCGCGTGCGCGACCAGATCGTCAGCTTCGAACAGCTGGTGCAGCAGGCCTACTTCGCCCAGGTGTCGCTGTCCAGCACCGGCTTCTACCGTACGCCGAAGATCTACTACGACCGCAGCCAGGCACGTGGCCGGCCGTTCTACTACTTCGCCTTCGGCGCCGCCTGCGTGGAGGTGGTGGTCGACACCCTGACCGGCGAATACAAGATGCTGCGCGCCGACATCCTGCACGATGTGGGTGATTCGCTGAACCCGGCCATCGACATCGGCCAGGTGGAAGGCGGCTTCATCCAGGGCATGGGCTGGCTGACCACCGAAGAACTGGTGTGGAACGCCAAGGGCAAGCTGATGACCAACGGCCCGGCCAGCTACAAGATCCCGGCAGTGGCCGACATGCCGCTGGATTTGCGGGTAAAGCTGGTGGAGAACCGCAAGAACCCGGAAGACACCGTGTTCCACTCCAAGGCCGTGGGCGAGCCGCCGTTCATGCTCGGCATCGCTGCCTGGTGCGCGATCAAGGACGCCGTGGCCAGCATCGCCGACTACCGTGTGCAGCCACAGGTGGATGCGCCGGCGACGCCGGAGCGGGTGTTGTGGGGTTGCGAGCAGATGCGCAAGGCCGTGGCTGCAGCGCAACCTGCCGAGCCGGAGCTGGAAACCGTGTCTCACTGACAATGCAGGGCCCTGTGGGAGCGGGTTTACCCGCGAATGCGATAGTGGTTTTGCCGCCGCATTCGCGGGTGAACCCGCTCCCACAGGGATCGCGACGCGACTATAGAGAGGTTGCATCATGCACCAATGGATCAACGCCCTCGCCGACCACCAGTCCCGTGGCGAAGCCTGCGTGCTGGTTACCATCATCGAGGAACGCGGCTCGACCCCGCGCAATGCCGGCTCGAAAATGGTCGTCAGCGCCAGCGGCCTGTTCGACACCATCGGCGGCGGCCACCTGGAATACAAGGCACTGCACATCGCCCGGCAGATGCTCGAAGAGCACCGCAGCACGCCGCACCTGGAGCGCTTCAGCCTCGGTGCCAGCCTTGGCCAGTGCTGCGGCGGCGTCACTGTGCTGCTGTTCGAACCCATGGCCGCGGTGCAGGCGCAGATCGCGGTGTTCGGCGCGGGCCATGTCGGCCGGGCTCTGGTACCCTTGCTCGCCGCGCTGCCCTGCCGGGTGCGCTGGATCGATTCGCGCGAGCAGGAATTCCCTGCCCTGATCCCCGACGGGGTGACCAAGGTGGTCAGCGAGGAGCCGGTCGACGAAGTGGCAGACCTGCCGCCAGGCTGCTACTGCATCGTCATGACCCACAACCACCAGCTCGACCTGGAACTGACCGCCGCCATTCTCAAGCGCAACGACTTCACCTGGTTCGGCCTGATCGGCTCGAAGACCAAACGGGTCAAGTTCGAGCACCGCCTGCGCGAGCGCGGCTACGACGATGCCGTGATGGCGCGCATGCGCTGCCCGATGGGCCTGGCCGAGGTCAAGGGCAAGCTGCCCATCGAGATCGCCGTGTCCATCGCCGGTGAAATCATCGCCACCTACAACGCCTGCTTCGGCCAGCACGACGCTGCCGCCAATGCCGGCCCCATTGCCCAGTTGCTGCCGCCTTCCCGGCGCAGCCAAGCCATTTGACGAGTGTGTTATGACCGTTACCCGCAAAGCCTACCGTGCCGCCATCCTGCACAGCATCGCCGACCCGGCCGAGGTGGGCCTGGAGGCTTCCCATGAATACTTCGAGGACGGCCTGCTGGTAGTCGACGACGGCCGCATCCGCGCCGTTGGCCACGCCGCCGAACTGTTGCCGACCCTGGACGCCGATATCCCGGTCGAGCATTACCAGGACGCGCTGATCACCCCGGGCTTTATCGACACCCACATCCACTTCCCGCAGACCGGCATGATCGGCTCCTACGGCGAACAGCTGCTCGACTGGCTGAACACCTACACCTTCCCCTGCGAAAAGCAGTTCGCCGACAAGGGCCACGCCGACCAGGTGGCGAAGATCTTCCTCAAGGAACTGCTGCGCAACGGCACCACCACCGCCCTGGTGTTCGGCAGCGTGCACCCGGAATCGGTCAATGCCCTGTTCGAGGAAGCCGAGCGCCTGGACCTGCGCCTGATCGCCGGCAAGGTGATGATGGACCGCAACGCCCCGGACTACCTGACCGACACCGCAGAGTCCGGCTATGCCGAAAGCAAGGCACTGATCGAGCGCTGGCACGGCAAGGGCCGCCTGCATTACGCAGTCACCCCGCGCTTCGCCCCGACCAGTACGCCTGAGCAGCTGACGCTGGCAGGCCAACTGCTCAAGGAGCACCCAGGCGTTTACATGCACACGCACCTGTCGGAAAACCTCAAGGAAATCGATTGGGTCAAGTCGCTGTTCCCCGAGCAGAAGGGTTACCTGGACGTATACGACCACTTCGAGCTGCTGGGCGAACGCTCGGTATTCGCCCATGGCGTGCACCTGTGCGATGACGAATGCCAGCGCCTGGCCGAAACCGGCTCGGCCGTGGCCTTCTGCCCCACCTCCAACCTGTTCCTCGGCAGCGGCCTGTTCAACCTGCCCCAGGCCGAGCGCTTCAAGGTCAATGTGGGCCTGGGCACCGACGTTGGCGCCGGCACCAGCTTCTCGCTGCTCAACACCCTCAACGAAGCGTACAAGGTGATGCAGCTGCAGGGCGCGCGCCTGCACCCGTACAAGTCGCTGTACCTGGCCACCCTCGGCGGCGCCCGCGCGCTGCGCCTGGACGACCGCATCGGCAGCCTGCGCCCGGGCAACGATGCCGACTTCGTGGTACTGGACTACAAGGCCACGCCACTGCTGGACTACCGCATCCAGCAGTCCAACAGCATCGAGGAAACCCTGTTCGTGCTCACCACCCTCGGCGACGACCGCACCGTGCGTGAAACCTACGCCGCAGGGCGTTGCGTGCACCAGCGCTAAGGTTCTGTTGCCAGGCCCCGGTACAGTGCGCCGCCGATCGCAGCACCAATCAGCGGCGCTACCCAGAACAGCCACAGCTGTTGCAGGGCCCAGCCACCGACGAACAAGGCCGGCCCCGTGCTACGCGCGGGGTTGACCGAGGTATTGGTCACCGGGATCGAGATCAGGTGGATCAGGGTCAGGGCCAGGCCGATGGCGATCGGTGCAAAACCCGCTGGCGCCCGGGCGTCGGTGGCGCCCATGATCACCACCAGGAACATCGCCGTCATCACCACTTCACTGACAAAGCCCGCCCCGAGCGTGTAGCCGCCGGGCGAGTGGTCGGCGTAGCCGTTCGAAGCCAATCCCGCAGACAGCTCGAAACCTGCCTTGCCGCTGGCAATGAGGTAGATCACACCTGCCGCCAGGATGGCGCCGATCACCTGGGCGATCACGTAGGGCAACAGCTCTTTGGCCGGGAAGCGCCCGCCCACCACCAGCCCGAACGACACGGCGGGGTTGAGGTGGCAGCCGGAGATATGGCCGATGGCGAAGGCCATGGTCAGCACGGTGAGGCCGAAAGCGAAGGCGACGCCGAGTACACCGATGCCGATGGGGGAACTGGCGGCGAGTACCGCACTGCCACAGCCGCCAAGCACCAGCCAGAAGGTGCCGAGCAGCTCGGCGCCCATGCGTTTACCGAGGGACATGCTCATGAGTCCATTCCTCAAGAAGTTGAACGCAACGAATGCGCAAGCCCAACTGCTTGATGAAGGTTTGCTCACAAGAATTTAGCAGACCTTTGATCAATGACCAGAAATGGCCGTGCTTCTTGTGGGAGCGGGTTTACCCGCGAAGAAGGCGACACGGTGAATGGCACCGGCTGCGCCGGTGTTCGCGGGTGAACCCGCTCCCACAACGGCGCACTACGTTCACTTGAGCAAACGATCAACCCTTGACCGATACCTTGGGCTTTTTCAGCAGATGCGAGAACACCGCATGCAGATCGTCCGAGGCACTCTCCTCGTCCAGGTTCAGCTTGCTGTCGATGTGGTCCATGTGGTGCATCATCAGGCTCACCGCCTGCTCGGCATCGCGCGCCTCGATGGCATCGATCAGTTGCATGTGTTCGTCATACGAGCAATGCGAGCGGTTGCCGCTTTCGTACTGGGCAATGATCAGCGAGGTCTGCGACACCAGGCTGCGCTGGAAGCTGACCAGCGGCGCATTACCCGCGGCCTCGGCCAGCTTGAGGTGGAACTCGCCGGAAAGACGAATGCCGGCACCGCGGTCACCACGGGAGAAGCTGTCGCGCTCCTCACGCACCATCTGCCGCAGCTCGTTGAGCTGCTCGAGGGTAGCGTGCTGCACGGCCAGTTCGGTGATGGCCCGTTCGACCATGCGCCGGGAGAAGAACACCTGGCGGGCCTCTTCCACCGTCGGGCTGGCCACCACCGCGCCGCGGTTCGGCCGCAACAGCACCACGCTTTCGTGGGCCAGGCGCGACAAGGCGCGGCGGATGATGGTGCGGCTGACGCCGAAGATCTCGCCCAGCGCTTCCTCGCTCAACTTGGTGCCCGGTGCCAGACGCTGCTCGAGGATCGCCTCGAAAATATGCGCGTAGACGATGTCGTCCTGGGTACCACTGCGGCCAGCCTTGCCGGTACGCGCAGGTTTCTTCAGAGGTTGCAGCTGTTCGTTCATGGGCTCTCGAGGCACGAAGGAAAGTATGGCGCCATTGTACACAGGCTGAGCCGTTTCTGCAGGTGGCCTTTTACCTATATAGCCGTTGTACGACGCATTGCGCACACAAAACATAAAACATTATTTGCATTATTTGTACACAAAAGCATAATCCACCGAGCAACTTCTTGACCCATAAGTCAACAAACCGGTCAGACGTCTGCCTTCCCTCGCGGAGCCGCCAAGTGCATTGCTCAGGCCCCTGGCTCCATAACAACAAGAAAGACTTGAGGAGTACTCGCTGTGGAAAGCCGCAAATCCGAAGCCCCTACGCTGGATCTTGCCCCACCGCTCGAAACGAGCTGGCTGGAGCGGATTTTCAAACTCAAGCAACACGGCAGCACCGTCAGAACCGAAATGATCGCCGGGGTGACCACCTTCATCACCATGGCCTACATCATCTTCGTCAACCCCAACATCATGGCCGACGCCGGTATCGACCACGGTGCCGCCTTTGTCGCCACCTGCATCGCCGCCGCGCTGGGTTGCCTGCTGATGGGCCTGTACGCCAACTGGCCGGTGGGCCTGGCGCCGGGCATGGGGCTTAACGCCTTCTTCACCTACACCGTGGTCGGCACCATGGGCTACAACTGGGAAACGGCACTGGGCGCAGTATTCGTCTCGGGTGTGCTGTTCATGTTCCTGACCTTGTCGAAAGTGCGCGAATGGTTGCTCAACAGCATCCCGGTCAGCCTGCGCCATGCCATGGGGGCCGGCGTCGGATTGTTTCTCGGGCTGATCGGCCTGAAGACGGCAGGCATCATCGTCGACAGCCCGGCCACGCTGATCAAGCTGGGCTCGCTGCATGAACCGGGGCCGCTGCTGGCTGCGGTGTGCTTCCTGCTGATCGCCATCCTCAGCTACAAGCGGGTGTTCGGTGCGATCCTGATCAGCATCATCGGTGTCACCCTGGCCGGCTGGGGCCTGGGCCTGGTGAAATTCGGCGGGGTGATGTCGATGCCGCCAAGCCTGGCACCGACCTGGATGGCCATGGATGTGGCTGGCGTGTTCAACGTCAGCATGATCAGCGTGGTGCTGGCGTTCCTGTTCGTGCACATGTTCGACACCGCCGGCACCCTGATGGGCGTGGCGCAGCGGGCCAACCTGGTGGCGCCGGACGGGCGTATCGAGAACCTGTCGAAGGCGCTGAAGGCTGACAGTGCTTCAAGTGTGTTCGGCGCCGTGGTCGGCGTGCCGCCGGTGACCAGTTATGTGGAAAGTGCTGCCGGTGTAGCCGCAGGTGGTCGTACCGGCCTGACGGCGGTGGTGGTCGGCCTGCTGTTCATCGCGGCGATGTTCTTCGCCCCGCTGGCCGGGATGATTCCAGCCTATGCCACCGCCGGTGCGCTGATCTACGTGGCAATGCTGATGATGGGCAGCATGGCGCATATCCACTGGGACGAGGCCACCGACAGCATTCCGGCGATCGTCACGGTGATCATGATGCCGCTGACTTTCTCGGTCGCCGACGGTATTGCCCTGGGCTTCATCAGCTATGTGGCGCTGAAGGCAGGTACTGGCAAATACAAGGAAATCTCCGCCAGCCTGTGGGTGCTGTGCGCGATCTTCATTGCCAAGTTCGTGTTCCTCTGAACCCTGCTGCACCAACCAAGGGCGCCTCGGCGCCCTTTCTTTATTTCTACAGCCTGTACCGGCCTCTTCGCGGGCTTGCCCGCTCCCACAGGATCACCACAGCCTTCAAACCCGGCGCCGTACCTGTGGGAGCGGGCAAGCCCGCGAAGAGGCCGGTGCAGGCGATACAAAAACAGCAGACGAAAAAAAGCCCGCCAGTGTGAGAGCGGGCCAAAGGACCTACGAAGATTCTTCTAGCGACCAACTAGCTTCCACGATAGGTCGAATAGCTGTACGGCGAGATCAGCAACGGCACGTGGTAGTGCTCCTGCTGCTCGTCGATGCCAAAGCGCAGCACGACAACATCCAGGAACGCCTGGGCCGGCAGCTGTACACCGCGAGCGCGGTAGTAGTCGCCAGCGCTGAACTGCAGCTGGTAGACGCCGGTACGGTAGTCGTCACCCTGCAGCAGCGGCGCGTCGACACGGCCATCGCTGTTGGTCAGGGCAGTGTTCACCAGCTCCAGCTGCTGGCCTTCGACACGGTACAGCTCGACCTTGATCGAGCTGCCCGGGCAGCCATGCGCGGCATCCAGTACGTGTGTGGTCAAACGTCCCATTGCTTGTCGCCTCTTGTTCAATCTGTGGGCAAAAAATACACGGCCATCATCACGCCAAAGGGCCTGAGATGTGCGGGAATGACGCCATTAAGACATTCCACCGCAAAATTGTACACAATTTTTTGAGCCCTTCTGTCGCACCCGCCGTTTCTTGCCCATAAACGACCCATCGGTCGCAAATACAGACGCCGTAAAGACGCCAACGTCATTAGCTGACCAATCAGGCAGGTTTCTTGCACTGTTTTTCCAGGTCGCTGCGAGGCGACAAAAGGGAAGAAATGCGGAAAAACAGGCTTACAAAAGATTTCAGAAGTTGTATACAATCAGCCCATCCGGTGGTGCGACATACCGACGCGGTCCGCCCACCCCCCGCACTAACGCACAAGAAGGAAGACTGCAGTGAGCGCTGACTACCCTCGCGACCTGATCGGTTACGGCAACAACCCTCCTCACCCGCAATGGCCGGGCAACGCTCGCATCGCGCTGTCTTTCGTCCTCAACTACGAGGAAGGTGGCGAACGCAACATCCTGCACGGCGACAAGGAGTCTGAAGCATTCCTCTCGGAAATGGTCGCCGCCCAGCCACTGCAGGGCGTGCGCAACATGAGCATGGAATCGCTGTACGAATACGGCAGCCGCGCCGGCGTATGGCGCCTGCTGAAGCTGTTCAAGGACAGCGGCGTGCCACTGACCATCTTCGCCGTGGCCATGGCCGCCCAGCGCCACCCCGACGTGATCCGCGCCATGGCCGAGGCCGGCCATGAAATCTGCAGCCACGGCTACCGCTGGATCGACTACCAGTACATGGACGAGGCCCAGGAGCGCGAGCACATGCTCGAAGCCATCCGCATCCTCACCGAAATCACCGGCGAGCGCCCGCTGGGCTGGTACACCGGCCGCACCGGCCCGAACACCCGTCGCCTGGTGATGGAGGAAGGTGGCTTCCTGTACGACAGCGACACCTATGACGACGACCTGCCCTACTGGGAGCCGAACAACTCTACCGGCAAGCCGCACCTGGTGATCCCCTACACCCTCGATACCAACGACATGCGCTTCACCCAGGTACAGGGCTTCAACTGCGGCGAGCAGTTCTTCCAGTACCTGAAGGACGCCTTCGATGTGCTGTACGCCGAAGGCGCCGAAGCACCGAAAATGCTGTCCATCGGCCTGCACTGCCGCCTGGTCGGCCGCCCGGCACGCCTGGCTGCACTGAAGCGCTTCGTCGATTACGCAAAAAGCCATGACCAGGTCTGGTTCGCCCGTCGCGTGGACATCGCCCGCCACTGGCACGCCACCCACCCGTACAAGAAAGAGAACGCCTGATGACCGCCTTCAACACCCTCAAGCCATCCGCCCTGGGCCGTGACGCCTTCGTCAAGGCATTCTCCGACATCTACGAGCACTCGCCGTGGGTAGCCGAAAAAGCCTATGACCTGGGCCAACTGGGCGAGCTGGACGAGATCGAGGCGCTGCACCAGCGCATGAGCGACATCCTGCTCAGCGCCAACCACGCCGACCAGCTGGCGCTGATCAACGCTCACCCGGACCTGGCCGGCAAGGCCGCCATCCAGGGCGAGCTGACCGAATCGAGCACCAACGAGCAGGCCGGCGCCGGTATTCACCAGTGCACCGCCGAAGAGTTCGCCCGTTTCACCGAGCTGAACGACGCCTACAAGGCGAAGTTCCAGTTCCCGTTCATCATGGCGGTTAAAGGCAGCAACCGGCACCAGATCCTCGCCTCCTTCGAAAAACGCATCCACAACGATGCCGATGCCGAATTCAAGGAAGCCCTGGCGCAGATCAACCTGATCGCCCTGTTCCGCCTGCTGCAGCTGTAAAGCCGCCGCAACGCTTGAGCCTTATCCAGAACAACGAACATAGAAGAGATATCCGCATGCGCACCCTGATGATCGAGCCCCTGACCAAAGAAGCCTTCGCCCCTTTCGGAGACGTGATCGAAACCGACGGCAGCGACCACTTCATGATCAACAACGGCTCGACCATGCGCTTCCACAAGCTCGCCACGGTCGAAACCGCCGAGCCTGAAGACAAGGCGATCATCAGCATCTTCCGCGCCGACGCGCTGGACATGCCGCTGACCGTGCGCATGCTGGAACGCCATCCGCTGGGCAGCCAGGCTTTCATCCCGCTGCTCGGCAACCCCTTTCTGATCGTGGTCGCGCCAGTTGGCGATGCACCTGTATCAGGTTTGGTCCGAGCCTTCCGCAGTAATGGCAGGCAGGGCGTCAATTACCATCGCGGCGTCTGGCACCACCCGGTGCTGACGATCGAAAAGCGGGATGACTTCCTGGTGGTTGATCGCAGTGGTTCCGGCAACAACTGCGACGAGCATTACTTCACCGAGGAACAGATGCTGGTCCTCAATCCCCACCAATAAGAAAAGGTCGGTCATTCAAGGGCATTGCCCGAGCGGGTGACCGGCAAGAGGTACATACTGTGGAAGCACACCTTCACGAATGGCTGAACCTGAGCATTCGCTGGGTTCACATGATCACCGGTGTCGCCTGGATCGGTGCATCGTTCTACTTCGTCTGGCTGGAGAACCACCTGAATCGAAGCAACCCGCGCGATGGGTTGTCGGGTGATCTCTGGGCAATTCACGGCGGTGGTATCTACCACCTGGAGAAATACAAGCTCGCACCCCCGAAAATGCCCGAGAACCTGCACTGGTTCAAATGGGAAGCCTACTTCACCTGGATGTCCGGTATCGCCCTGCTGTGCGTGGTGTTCTACTGGAACCCGACCCTGTACCTGCTGGCCCCTGGCAGCACCCTTAGCGGTGCCGAAGGCGTGGCCATCGGTATCGGCTCGCTGATCGCCGGCTGGTTCATCTACGACTTCCTGTGCGACTCGCCCCTGGGCAAGAAGCCAGCGCTGCTCGGTGCTGTACTGTTCGTGCTGATCATCGCCGCATGCTGGGGCTTCAGCCTGGTGTTCAGCGGCCGTGGTGCGTACCTGCACACCGGCGCGATCATCGGCACCATCATGGTCGGCAACGTGTTCCGCATCATCATGCCGGCCCAGCGCCAGCTGGTGGCTGCGATCGAGAACAACCAGACCCCAGACCCGGTACTGCCGGCCAAGGGCCTGCTGCGCTCGCGCCACAACAACTACTTCACCCTGCCGGTGCTGTTCATCATGATCAGCAACCACTTCCCGAGCACCTACGGTAGCCAGTACAACTGGCTGATCCTGGCCGGTATCGCAGTAGCCGCGGTCCTGATCCGCCACTACTTCAACACCCGCCACGACAGCAACAAGTACGCCTGGACCCTGCCGGTCGGCGCCCTGGCGATGATCTGCCTGGCCTACGTCACCGGTCCGAAACCGATGGCCGTCAGCCCTGAGCAAGCCGCGGCGAAGGTCGAGTACCAGCCACTGCCTGCGACCGCTGTAGGTGGCAAGACCGCTGCCGAGCAACGCGCCGAGGACGCCGCCAAGGCTGCCGCAGTGCCTGCCGCGCCGGCCGAAGCCCCTGCCCAGGCCACGGCCCAGGCTGGCGGCGAGAGCTTCGACAAGATCCACAATGTCATCCAGGAACGCTGCACCGTGTGCCACTCGTCCAAGCCGACCAGCCCACTGTTCAGCGCCGCCCCTGCCGGCGTGATGTTCGACACCCCGCAGCAGATCCAGGCCCAGGCCGCGCGCATCCAGGCGCAAGCGGTCGCCAGCCAGATCATGCCGCTGGGCAACATCACCCAGATGACCACCGAAGAGCGCAAGCTGGTCGGTGACTGGATCGCCAAAGGCGCCCCGGTCAACTGAAACACAATTGTCGGGATAACACCGCCCCCTGTGGGAGCGGGTTCACCCGCGAAGAGGCCGGCACTCCCGGCCTCTGTTTCAAGACATACGCAACAAGCAAGCATCGAGCGTTCAGCCTCAAGCGGGAACCTCAGGCTCTCTTAACCGGAAGCCTGCCGCCTGAGGCCGGCGCTTGGATCCGAGAATAAAAACAAAACTCGAGGTGCTGCATGTCCGAGTCACGCAAGGCGTACATCCCTGTTGCGCCGCCGCGCGAGCCCTTGCCCCTGTTCCAACTGATCCTGGTTGGCCTGCAACACGTTCTGCTGATGTACGGTGGCGCCATCGCCGTGCCATTGATCATCGGCCAGGCCGCCGGGTTGTCCCGTGAAGAAGTCGCTTTCCTGATCAACGCCGACCTGCTGGTCGCTGGCGTCGCTACCATCATCCAGTCCTTCGGTATCGGCCCGGTGGGCATCCGCATGCCGGTGATGATGGGTGCCAGTTTCGCTGCCGTCGGCAGCATGGTGGCCATGGCCGGCATGCCTGGCGTGGGCCTGCAGGGGATCTTCGGCGCGACCATCGCCGCCGGGTTCTTCGGCATGCTGATCGCGCCGTTCATGTCCAAGGTCGTACGCTTCTTCCCGCCACTGGTCACCGGCACGGTGATCACCTCGATTGGCCTGTCGCTGTTCCCGGTGGCAGTCAACTGGGCCGGTGGCGGCCAACAGGCAGATACCTTCGGCTCGCCGATCTACCTGCTGGTGGCCGGCCTGGTGCTGGCGGTAATCCTGCTGATCAACCGTTTCATGCGCGGTTTCTGGGTCAACGTGTCGGTGCTGGTGGGCATGGGCCTGGGCTACATCCTGGCCGGCTCCATCGGCATGGTCGACCTGTCGGGCCTGAACGACGCACCGTGGCTGCAAGTGGTGACCCCACTGCACTTCGGCATGCCGACCTTCAGCCTGGCACCGATCCTGTCCATGTGCCTGGTGGTGGTGATCATCTTCGTCGAGTCCACCGGCATGTTCCTGGCCCTGGGCAAGGTGACCGATCGTGAAGTTACCCCAGGGATGCTGCGCCGCGGCCTGCTGTGCGATGCCGGCGCGTCGTTCATCGCCGGCTTCTTCAACACCTTCACCCACTCCTCATTCGCCCAGAACATCGGCCTGGTGCAGATGACCGGGGTGCGCTGCCGCTATGTCACCATCGTGGCCGGTGCACTGCTGATCCTGCTCAGCCTGCTGCCCAAGGCGGCCTTCCTGATTGCCTCGATCCCGCCTGCGGTACTGGGCGGCGCGTCCATCGCCATGTTCGGCATGGTCACCGCCACCGGGATCAAGATTCTCCAGGAGGCGGACATCGGCGACCGTCGCAACCAGCTGCTGGTTGCGGTGAGCGTCGGCTTCGGGTTGATCCCCGTGGTGCGTCCGGAGTTCTTCGCCCAGATGCCCCAGTGGATGGAACCCATCACCCACAGTGGCATCGCCATGGCCACGGTCAGTGCCCTGGTGTTGAACGTGCTGTTCAACATCCTTGGTGGTGCCGACCGCGCGGTGCACAACGAAGCCTGTCACCAACATTGAGCAAGGGGGGCGGCGCACTGCCGCCCCGCCTCGAATTCGCCGTAAACGCTACACCGTCGGCCCGCCGGAATGGGCCGTCCGGGGCGCCTGTGCGCCAAAAAAACCCAACAAAAACAATAAGTCCGGGAACCACAACATGAAACGCATCACCTCGTCCCTCTTGCTGGGTAGCAGCCTGCTGGCCACCCTCCCCGCCCACGCTGGCGAATGGCTGCAGTGGCATGGCGAAAGCCTGACCTACCTGTACGGCAAGGATTTCAAGGTCAACCCACGCATCCAGCAGACAGTGACCTTCGAGCACGCCAACAAATGGAAGTACGGCGATACCTTCATGTTCGTCGACAAGGTCTTCTACAACGGCAAGCCCGACCCGGGCAAAGGCGTGACCAGCTACTACGGTGAGTTCAGCCCGCGCCTGTCGTTCGGCAAGATCTTCGACCAGAAGCTGGCGTTCGGCCCGATCAAGGATGTGCTGCTGGCCATGACCTACGAGCGTGGCGAGGGCGACAACGAGGCCTACCTGATCGGCCCCGGCTTCGACCTGGACATCCCCGGCTTCAACTACTTCACCCTCAACTTCTACCTGCGCAACACCGAAGGCAGCCGCCCCGGTGACAACGTCTGGCAGATCACCCCGGCCTTCTCGTACACCGTTCCGGTGGGCAAATCCGACATTCTGATCGACGGTTACATGGACTGGGTGGTCGACAACGACCAGACCCGCCGTGGTACCTACCACGCCAACCTGCAGTTCAACCCACAGGTCAAGTACGACCTGGGCAAAGCCCTGAACCTGGGCGCCAAGCAGCTGTACGTGGGCATCGAGTACAGCTACTGGAAGGACAAGTACGGCATCGACAGCCAAGGCAATATCGACAGTAACCAGAGCGTCACCAGTGCCCTGATCAAGGTGCACTTCTAGAAAACTGACCAAACGCACAAGTTTGTACCACACTGCTCCAGGACGGAGCACTTGAGGCAAGGCGCGCAAGCCAGTAATCTGCGCGCCCCCTCGATCAGGGCAGAAGGGATTCTGCCTGCGTTTACTGACCGCTCAGTCAATGAATTCGGGCGGTTGGCCAACGTGTTGCCAGCCTGAAAGACCCTTTTCATCCGTTCAGAACGAAGTCGAGCAGGAAGGTTTTGCCAGCCCAGGAAAGTTGGCTCAACCCTTGCCAAACAGCTGTGGCCTATCGAAAAAAGCTGACTCAAAAGACAAAAAAGCGCCAACAACGAGCGCTGACAATAGATCAATCAAGGGAGCGACACTCGCAATGCGTACCATCAACAGCCTGATCCTCGCCGGCGGCCTGCTGGCCTGTGGCACCACCTTCGGCGGCGACCTGCTGCAATGGCAGAACAACAGCCTGACCTACCTGTGGGGCAAGAACTTCAAGGTCAACCCGTCGATCCAGCAAACCGTGACCTTCGAGCACGCTGATGGCTGGAAGTACGGCGATAACTTCATCTTTGTCGACAAGATCTTCTACCAGGGCCAGAAAGATGAGGGCAACGGCCCGAACACCTACTACGGCGAAATCAGCCCGCGCCTGTCGTTCGGCAAGATCTTCGACCAGAAGCTGGCCTTCGGCCCGGTCAAGGACGTGCTGCTGGCGATGACCTACGAGTTCGGCGAAGGTGATACCGAGTCGTACCTGATCGGCCCTGGTTTCGACCTGGACATCCCTGGCTTCGACTACTTCCAGCTGAACTTCTACAACCGCACCACCGACGGCAGCCGCGCCGGCGACAACGTGTGGCAGATCACCCCGGTGTGGTCGTACACCATTCCGGTCGGTTCGTCCGATGTGCTGATCGACGGTTTCATGGACTGGGTGGTGGACAACGACGAGAACCGCCGCGGCACCTACCAGGCCAACCTGCACTTCAACCCGCAGATCAAGTATGACCTGGGCAAGGCCTTGCACCTGGGCGAGAAGCAGCTGTATGTGGGTGTGGAGTACGACTACTGGAAGAACAAGTACGGCATCAAGGATTCCGATGCCTTCACCACCGACCAGAACACCATGAGCTTCCTGCTCAAGGTTCACTTCTGATCTGAGTACAGGGGCCGCCTTGCGGCCCATTCGCGGGTAAACCCGCTCCCACAGGGTCCGCACCGGATTCATGGCAGACGCTATACATGTGGGAGCGGGTTCACCCGCGAACCGGGGCAAAGCCCCGGCCATGCAACTCAGTTGGCCGGCCGAACCGCCCGCCACAGTTTCCCCGCAATGCCCACCACCGCCAGCACCACGGCACCGGCCACAACCCCGACACCGCCGTTCAGCAGCGCCACGGTCAACGCCCCGCCACGCCCTTCACTGAACGCCTCGATGGCGTGATGCAGCGGCCCGATGCCATGCACCAGGATCCCGCCACCGACCAGGAACATGGCCGCCGTGCCGATCACCGACAGGCTCTTCATCATGTATGGCGCGGCACGCAGAATGCCGTTACCCACCGCCCTGGCCAGGCGTGAAGCCTTCTGGGTCATCCACAGCCCCAGGTCATCGAGCTTGACGATACCGCCCACCAGCCCGTACACGCCGATGGTCATGACCACCGCGATACCCGACAGCACGACGATCTGCTGGGTCAACGGCGAGTCGGCAACGATGCCCAGGGTGATGGCGATGATTTCCGCCGAAAGGATGAAGTCGGTACGTACCGCGCCCTTGATCTTGGCTTTCTCGAACGCCACCAGGTCGACATTGGCATCGGCCACCGCCTCCTTGAGCGCTTCATGCTCGGCGTCAGTCTCGGCCTTGCTGTGCAGGAACTTGTGCGCCAGCTTCTCGAAACCCTCGAAGCACAGGTAGGCGCCGCCCAGCATCAGCAACGGCGTCACCGCCCAGGGGATGAACGCACTGATCAGCAGCGCCGCCGGCACCAGGATGGCCTTGTTCACCATCGAGCCCTTGGCCACAGCCCACACCACCGGGATCTCGCGCTCGGCACGCACCCCGGTGACCTGCTGGGCATTCAGTGCCAGGTCATCGCCCAGCACGCCTGCGGTCTTTTTCGCCGCCACCTTGGTCATCACCGAGACGTCATCAAGCACCGTGGCGATGTCGTCGATCAGTACCAGTAGACTGCTTCCTGCCATGTTTGCCTGTATCCAGAAGAGTGAGTGCCCAGGATTCTAGCCCAAAGCCGCTGCCTTGAGCGCCCGTCGAGCCCGGTGCTACCATGCCCGATCCCTCTTAGAGGTGGCCAGACACGAGGAAGATCCCTGACCATGAGCACCATTCGCGAGCGCAACAAGGAACTGATCCTGCGCGCGGCCAGCGAGGAATTCGCCGACAAGGGCTTCGCCGCCACCAAGACCAGCGATATCGCGGCCAAGGCCGGCCTGCCCAAGCCGAACGTGTATTACTACTTCAAATCCAAGGACAACCTCTACCGCGAGGTCCTGGAAAGCATCATTGCGCCGATCATGCAGGCGTCGACCCCGTTCAATGCCGACGGTGACCCGAAGGAAGTGCTGAGTGCGTACATCCGCTCGAAGATCCGCATTTCCCGCGACCTGCCGCATGCGTCCAAGGTGTTCGCCAGCGAGATCATGCACGGTGCCCCGCACCTGTCGCCGAACCAGGTAGCGCAGCTGAACGAGCAGGCGCGGCATAACATCGAGTGCATCCAGCGCTGGATCGACCGCGGGCAGATCGCCCATGTGGATGCGCATCACCTGATGTTCAGCATCTGGGCAGCGACCCAGACCTATGCCGATTTCGACTGGCAGATCTCTGCGGTGACCGGCAAGGCCAAGCTGGCCGACAGCGATTATGATGCGGCGGCAGAGACCATCATCCGCATGGTGCTCAAGGGGTGTGAGCCCGAGGTGGCCTGACCCCCGGCGTTGGCTTCTTCGCGGGTGAACCCGCTCCCACAGGGCCACCACGAGCTTCAAGCCTGTGATGATCCTGTGGGAGCGGGTTCACCCGCGAATAGGCCGGAACAGAAGATAGAGAATTAGGCTGCTACACCGGCATCCGCCTTCAACCCCACCTCCTCGATCGCACTGATCGCGCACTGCTCGTCGATATCCGACGTATCCCCGCTGATCCCTACCGCGCCCAGCACCTTGCCGTCCTGATCACGCACCAGCACGCCACCCGGCGCTGGCACCACCGGTCGCTCGCCCAACCCGTTCAGCGCGGCAAAAAATGCCGGCCGCTGCTGCGCGTCCAGCGCCAGCAGGCGCGAGCCCTTGCCCAGGGCAATCGCGCCCCAGGCCTTGCCGGTGGCCACCTCCGGCCGGATCAGGCTGGCGCCATCCTCGCGTTGCAGCGCCAGCAAGTGGCCGCCGGCATCCAGCACCGCCACGGTCAGTGGCGCGGCATTGATCTTGCGGCCCGCCGCCAGCGCGGCATTCACCAGGCTGACCGCGACTTTCAGGTTCAAAGCGTTCATGGAAAGGTCCTCTTCTTGTTGTGAGAAGCCCTGAGGGCAGTTGAAAACCGATAGAACAAATAGAACACAACGGAAGATATTTTTGTATACAATATTTTGAAACGATCGTATGCGATGGCGCAAACCTCCGTTTTCACGGGCGCTCGAACGAAAGCGACGTCCGCCGACGAAAACCCGTTGACCTAAGCGGCCAGCCGTGAATACACTCTGGCACAAAGCAAGTTGTATACAATTACAAAATCGATGAGGCACAAACCATGAGCAAAATGAGAGCAATCGATGCAGCCGTTCTGGTCATGCGCCGTGAAGGTGTAGATACCGCGTTCGGCATCCCGGGGGCTGCCATCAACCCGTTGTACTCGGCCCTGAAGAAAGTCGGTGGCATCGATCACGTCCTCGCTCGTCACGTCGAAGGCGCCTCGCACATGGCCGAGGGTTACACCCGTGCCAACCCGGGCAACATCGGCGTGTGCATCGGCACCTCCGGCCCAGCCGGCACCGACATGGTCACCGGCCTGTACAGTGCCTCCGCCGACTCCATCCCGATCCTCTGCATCACCGGCCAGGCCCCACGTGCCCGCCTGCACAAGGAAGACTTCCAGGCTGTCGACATCACCAACATCGTCAAGCCGGTCACCAAGTGGGCCACCACCGTTCTGGAGCCAGGCCAGGTGCCTTATGCCTTCCAAAAGGCCTTCTATGAAATGCGCACCGGCCGCCCAGGCCCGGTACTGATCGACCTGCCGTTCGATGTGCAGATGGCCGAAATCGAATTCGACATCGACGCCTACGAACCGCTGCCAGTGCACAAGCCGTCCGCCACCCGCGTACAGGCCGAAAAAGCCCTGGCCCTGCTCAATGACGCCGAGCGCCCGCTGCTGGTAGCCGGTGGCGGCATCATCAACGCCGACGCCAGCGACAAGCTGGTCGAGTTCGCCGAACTGACCGGTGTACCGGTAATCCCGACCCTGATGGGCTGGGGCACCATCCCGGACGACCACGCACAGATGGTCGGCATGGTCGGCCTGCAGACTTCGCACCGTTATGGCAACGCCACCCTGCTGAAATCCGACCTGGTGTTCGGTATCGGTAACCGCTGGGCCAATCGCCACACCGGTTCCGTTGACGTCTACACCGAAGGCCGCAAGTTCGTGCACGTGGACATCGAGCCGACCCAGATCGGCCGCGTGTTCACCCCGGACCTGGGTATCGTTTCCGACGCTGGCAAGGCACTGGACGTGTTCCTCGAAGTGGCCCGCGAGTGGAAAGCCGCTGGCAAGCTGAAGTGCCGCAAGGCCTGGCTGGAAGACTGCCAGGAGCGCAAGGCCACCCTGCAGCGCAAGACCCACTTCGACAACGTGCCGGTCAAGCCGCAGCGCGTCTACGAAGAAATGAACCAGGTATTCGGCAAGGACACCTGCTACGTCAGCACCATCGGCCTGTCGCAGATCGCCGGCGCGCAGTTCCTGCACGTGTACAAGCCACGCCACTGGATCAACTGCGGCCAGGCCGGCCCGCTGGGCTGGACCATCCCTGCCGCCCTCGGTGTGGTCAAGGCCGATCCGAAGCGCAAGGTGGTCGCGCTGTCGGGTGACTACGACTTCCAGTTCATGATCGAAGAGCTGGCGGTGGGCGCACAGTTCAACCTGCCGTACGTGCACGTACTGGTGAACAACGCCTACCTGGGCCTGATCCGTCAGGCGCAACGTGGCTTCGACATGGATTACTGTGTACAACTGGCGTTCGAGAACATCAACTCGACCGACGCCGCCACCTACGGTGTCGACCATGTCGCCGTGGTCGAAGGCCTGGGCTGCAAGGCCATCCGTGTATTCGAGCCGGCCGAGATCGCCCCTGCCCTGCTCAAGGCACAGAAGATGGCCGAAGAGTTCCGCGTGCCGGTGGTGGTCGAAGTGATTCTCGAACGTGTGACCAACATTTCCATGGGCACCGAGATCAACGCGGTCAACGAGTTCGAAGACCTGGCCCTGGTCGGCAACGACGCGCCAACCGCCATCTCGCTGCTGGACTGATCGCCTGACGCCCCCGTGCCGGCCCCTACCTGAGGGCGCCGGGGGCCTTCATTGCAAGGAGACACAACATGCCTCGCTTCGCTGCCAACCTGTCCATGCTGTTCACCGAACAGGACTTCCTGGCCCGCTTCAAGGCTGCCGCCGATGCTGGTTTCAGCGGCGTCGAATACCTCTTCCCGTACGACTTCAGCGCTGCCGAGATCAAGCAGCAGCTGGACGCCAACGGCCTGACCCAGGTGCTGTTCAACCTGCCGGCGGGCGATTGGGCCGAGGGTGAGCGCGGTATCACCTGCCACCCTGACCGCGTCGAGGAATTCCGCGCCGGTGTCGACAAGGCCATCGAATACGCCAAGGTGCTGGGCAACACCCAGGTCAACGCCCTGGCCGGCATTCGCCCACAAGGCCCGGACTGCGCCACCGTGCGCAAGACCTTCGTGGAAAACCTGCGCTACGCCGCCGACAAGCTGAAAGCCGCCGGGATCCGCCTGGTCATGGAAATGATCAACACCCGCGACATCCCCGGCTTCTACCTGAACACCACCAAGCAGGCCCTGGAAATCCAGGCCGAGGTTGGCAGCGACAACCTGTTCCTGCAGTACGACATCTACCACATGCAGATCATGGAAGGTGACCTGGCTCGTACCATGGAAGCCAACCTGAAACTGATCAACCACATCCAGCTGGCCGACAACCCCGGCCGCAACGAGCCAGGCACCGGCGAGATCAACTACCGCTTCCTGTTCGAGCACCTGGACCGCATCGGCTACCAGGGCTGGGTGGGCGCGGAGTACAAGCCGCTAACCACCACCGAAGCGGGCCTGGGCTGGCTGAAGACCCATAACGCAATCTAAGGCTGATCGGGGTCCCGTGACACATGCCTGACCCTGTGGGAGCGGGTTCACCCGCGAATGCGATGCTGGCTTCACTGCCGCTTTCGCGGGTAAACCCGCTCCCACAGAGTTTTGTGTCCAACAAGGGGGCCTGTGCAGCCTGCTCCATCGAGATTCAACAAATACAACGAGGTAATCTCTCATGGCTAAAATCGGTTTCATCGGCACCGGCATCATGGGCAAGCCCATGGCTCAGAACCTGCAGAAAGCAGGTCACAGCATCTTCGTCTCCACCCA
Organism: Pseudomonas sp. X4; assembly: GCF_040784925.1. NCBI lineage: Bacteria > Pseudomonadati > Pseudomonadota > Gammaproteobacteria > Pseudomonadales > Pseudomonadaceae > Pseudomonas > Pseudomonas sp. X4. The sequence continues at coordinate 549,231 of NZ_CP160798.1, forward strand.
CCACGACGCTGCCCCGGCCGACCTGATCGCCGCCGGTGCCGTGGCCCTGGCCAACCCGAAGGAAGTTGCCCAGGAAGCCGAGTTCATCATCGTCATGGTCCCCGACACCCCGCAGGTCGAGAGCGTCCTGTTCGGTGACAACGGCGTGGCCGAAGGCGTGGGCCCGAACAAGGTCGTGATCGACATGAGCTCGATCTCCCCTACCGCTACCAAAGCCTTCGCCGAGAAGATCAAGGCCACCGGCGCTGCCTACCTGGACGCACCTGTGTCCGGTGGCGAAGTCGGTGCCAAGGCCGCGACCCTGAGCATCATGGTCGGTGGCTGCCCGAAAGCCTTCGAGCGCACCCTGCCGCTGTTCGAAGCCATGGGCAAGAACATCACCCGCGTCGGTGGCAATGGCGACGGCCAGACCGCCAAGGTGGCCAACCAGATCATCGTTGCCCTGAACATCCAGGCCGTTGCCGAAGCCCTGCTGTTCGCCGCCAAGAACGGCGCCGACCCGGCCAAGGTACGTGAAGCACTGATGGGCGGCTTCGCCTCGTCGAAGATCCTCGAAGTGCACGCCGAGCGCATGATCAAGGGCACCTTCGACCCAGGCTTCCGCATCAACCTGCACCAGAAGGACCTGAACCTCGCCCTGCAGGGTGCAAAGGAACTGGGCATCAACCTGCCCAACACCTCCAATGCCCAGCAAGTGTTCAACACCTGCCAGGCCCTGGGCGGCGGCAACTGGGACCACTCGGCGCTGATCAAAGGCCTGGAGCACATGGCCAACTTCTCGATCCGCGACGACAAGTAAGTAATTGTTAGCCTTCACCGGCCTCTTCGCGGGTGAACCCGCTCCCACAGGATTTACGCCGTCTTCAGCCTCTGTGAAGTCCCTGTGGGAGCGGGTTTACCCGCGAAGAAGCCAACACCGTTGAACCTGCGACCACAGCTTCAAAGGTGGCACCGAGCAACACCCGCCCCTGGTTCGGCCTGCACGGAGGCAGTTCCAGGGGCGTTTTTGATTCTGCAGAACAACAATAATTGGGAGCCTGCCATGTCGGTCGATCCGCAAAAACTTCTCCGCGAGCTGTTCGACACAGCCATCGCCGCCGCCCACCCCCGTCAAGTCCTCGAACCTTACCTGCCCGCCGACCGCAGCGGCCGGGTCATCGTCATCGGTGCCGGCAAGGCCGCAGCCGCCATGGCCGAAGTGGTCGAGAAAAGCTGGCAGGGCGAAGTCTCCGGGCTTGTTGTCACACGGTACGGTCACGGCGCCAACTGCCAGAAGATCGAGGTGGTAGAAGCTGCTCACCCGGTCCCCGATGCCGCCGGCCTGGCCGTGGCAAAACGCGTGCTGGAACTGGTCAGCAACCTCAGTGAAGACGACCGCGTCATCTTCCTGCTGTCCGGCGGTGGCTCGGCGCTGCTGGCCCTGCCCGCCGAAGGCCTGACCCTGGCCGACAAGCAGCAGATCAACAAGGCGCTGCTGAAATCCGGCGCCACCATCGGCGAGATGAACTGCGTGCGCAAGCACCTCTCGGCGATCAAGGGCGGCCGCCTGGCCAAGGCCTGCTGGCCGGCCACGGTGTACACCTATGCCATTTCCGATGTACCGGGCGACCTCGCCACGGTGATCGCCTCCGGCCCTACCGTGGCCGACCCGAGCACCTCGGCCGATGCCCTGGCCATCCTCAAGCGCTACAACATCGAAGCGCCCAAGGCCGTTATCGACTGGCTCAACAACCCAGCCTCGGAAACCGTCAAGGCCGATGACCCGGCCCTGGCCCGCAGCCACTTCCAGCTGATCGCCAAGCCCCAGCAGTCGCTCGAAGCCGCCGCGGTCAAAGCCCGCCAGGCCGGGTTCAGCCCGCTGATCCTCGGCGACCTGGAAGGCGAATCACGCGAAGTGGCCAAGGTGCACGCCGGTATCGCCCGGCAGATCGTCCAGCACGGCCAGCCGCTGAAGGCACCCTGCGTGATCCTGTCCGGCGGCGAAACCACCGTGACCGTGCGCGGCAATGGCCGTGGCGGGCGCAACGCCGAGTTCCTTCTCAGCCTCACCGAAAGCCTGAAAGGCCTGCCGGGCGTGTACGCCCTGGCCGGTGACACCGACGGTATCGATGGCTCGGAAGAAAACGCCGGCGCCTTCATGACCCCGGCCAGCTACGCCCGTGCCGAAGCCCTGGGCCTGTCGGCCAGCGACGAGCTGGACAACAACAACGGCTACGGCTATTTCGCCGCCCTGGATGCGCTGATCGTCACCGAGCCGACCCGCACCAACGTCAACGACTTCCGCGCCATCCTGATCCTCGAGACTGCCCAATCATGACGCCTGATAAAAAAGTCAAAATCCTCGCCACCCTTGGCCCTGCGATCAAAGACATCGACGACATCCGCCAACTGGTAGAAGCCGGGGTGAACATCTTCCGCCTCAACTTCAGCCACGGCGAGCACGCCGACCACGCCCTGCGCTACCAGTGGATCCGCGAAGTCGAGCAGCAACTGAACTACCCGCTGGGTATCCTCATGGACCTGCAAGGGCCGAAGCTGCGCGTCGGCCGCTTTGCCGACGGCAAGGTGCAGTTGCAACGCGGCCAGGCCCTGCGCCTGGACCTGGACAACACCCCGGGCGACAGCCGCCGGGTCAACCTGCCGCACCCCGAGATCATCGCCGCCCTCGAGCCGGGCATGGACCTGCTGCTGGACGACGGCAAGCTGCGCCTGCGCGTCACCGCCAAGCACAGCGACGCCATCGACACCGAAGTGCTGGCCGGTGGCGAGCTGTCCGATCGCAAGGGAGTCAACGTGCCGCAAGCGGTGCTCGACCTCTCCCCGCTCACCGAAAAAGACCGCCGCGACCTGGCCTTCGGCCTGGAACTGGGCGTGGACTGGGTGGCCCTGTCGTTCGTGCAGCGCCCCGAAGACATCACCGAAGCACGCCAGCTGATCGGTGACCGTGCCTACCTGATGGCGAAGATCGAAAAGCCATCGGCAGTCGAACAGCTGCAAGCCATCGCGGAGCTTGCGGATGCGATCATGGTGGCCCGTGGCGACCTGGGCGTGGAAGTGCCGGCCGAAAGCGTGCCGCAGATCCAGAAACGCATCATCGGCACCTGCCGCCAACTGGGCAAACCGGTGGTGGTGGCCACGCAGATGCTCGAATCCATGCGTTTCTCGCCAGCGCCGACCCGCGCCGAAGTCACCGATGTGGCCAACGCCGTGGCCGAAGGTGCCGATGCGGTGATGCTGTCGGCCGAGACTGCCTCGGGTGAGTACCCGCTGGAAGCCGTGCAGATGATGAGCAAGATCATCCGCCAGGTGGAGAACGGCCCGGACTACCAGGCCCAGCTCGACGTTGGCCGGCCGAAGGCCGAAGCCACCGTGTCGGACGCCATCAGCTGCGCCATCCGCCGTATCAGCGGCATCCTGCCGGTGGCAGTGCTGGTCAACTACAGCGAGTCGGGCGCCTCGACCCTGCGCGCGGCCCGCGAGCGGCCACGGGCCCCGATCCTCAACCTGACCCCGAACCTGACCACTGCGCGCCGCCTGAGCGTAGCGTGGGGCGTGCACTCGGTGGTCAACGACCGCCTGCGCCAGGTGGACGAGGTCGTTTCCACTGCGCTGGAGATTGCCCAGGCACAAGGCATGGCCAGCCGTGGCGACACGCTGCTGATCACTGCCGGTGTGCCTTTTGGCAAGCCAGGGTCGACTAACACGCTGCGGATCGAGACCTTGATCTGACCGCATCGCCGGCAAGCCGGCTCCCACAGGGATCGCACCACTTCAAAGGCCTGTGCAATCCCTGTGGGAGCTGGCTTGCCGGCGATTGGAGGGCAAAGCCCTCCTTGTACACAGAAACACCAGACCTGCGGAAAACCCGAGGCCCAAAGAGGCCCACCGCTCCCCATCAACCTCACTGACTGCCCCGATGTACACCAAAAATTTCGTCAACCCGTGCCCCGACTGGGCCACGGCGTTACTCAACGGCTTCAGCCAGGTGCTGCTGCTGCGCACCCCCCTGTGCGGCCTGTGCTGCCTGCTGGCCATCCTGCTGACCGCCCCCGGCCTGGTCGGTGGTGCCCTGCTCGGTGCCCTGGCCGGCCTGCTCACCGCCCAGGCACGCGGCTACGACCGTGCCGACCGCCAGGCCGGGCTGTACTGCTACAACGGCGTGCTGATCGGCATCCTGATCAGCGCCGTGCTGCCCTGGTCGGTCATCCTGCCGCCACTGATCATCGCCGCTGGCGGCCTGTCCAGCATCATCACCCACCAGTGGCGCAAGCGCGGCGGCAAGCTGCTGATCGCCTACACCGCACCCTTCGTGCTGCTGGGCTGGGCCGTATTGCTGATAGCCAGCCCCTCGCCCAGCGGCTTCGTCGAAGCCGACCCGCTGTACGCGTTGGCGCGCGGCGTGGGCCAGATCTTCCTGCTCGACCAGCCGCTGGCCGGTCTGCTGATCATCATCGGCATGTTCATCGCCAACCCTTATGCCGCAATGTGGGCGGTGATCGGCTCGGCCATCGGCGGCGGCGTGGCACTGTTCGCCGACCAGGCGCAAGCCGCCTGGCTGGGCCTGTACGGCTTCAACGCCGCGCTGGCGGCACTGGCGTTCAGCAGGCAAGGTGAAAAGCCGTGGGTGACACTGCTGGCCATTGCCCTGGCCCTGCTACTGCAACCGCTGTTCAAGCTGCTACCGGTGCCCGGCCTGACCGCGCCCTTCGTCGCCGCCTGCTGGCTGATGCACCTGGGCAACCACCTGGCCCAGCCCAGGCAGCGTGACGCCAGCCGCTTGCACAGCTGAAATGCAGCCCCTAGGCTCAGCCCATCACTTTTGTGGAACGAGCCAATGAACAACCCTGCGAGCCTGCGCGAGCAGCTCTACATCATCGTCTTCCAGACCGATACCGTGGCTGGAAGACGCTTCGACAAGATCCTCCTGCTGATCATCCTGGCCAGCCTGGTTACCGTCATCCTCGACAGCATCGACGAAGTGCACCAGGGCTACGCCGGTCTGCTGGCCGGCATCGAGTGGGGCTTTACCGCGATCTTCCTGGCCGAGTACCTCACCCGCCTGTACTGCTCGCCCAAGCCGCTGCGCTATGCCTTCAGCTTTTATGGCCTGGTCGATCTGCTGGCGATCGTGCCGGGGATCATCGCGCTGTACTACAGCGACGCCCAGTACCTGCTGATCATTCGCGTGATACGGATGCTGCGGATCTTCCGTGTGCTCAAGCTCAGCCCGTACCTCAAGCAGGCCCATTACCTGATGGAGGCGCTGCGCGGCAGCAAGCAGAAGATCATCGTGTTCCTGGTGACGGTATCGACCCTGGTGACGGTGTTCGGCACCTTGATGTATGTGATCGAAGGGCCTGAGCACGGCTTTACCAGCATTCCCAAGGGCATCTACTGGGCCATCGTTACCCTGACCACGGTAGGCTTTGGCGACATCGTGCCGAAGACCCCGCTGGGGCAGGTGCTGTCGTCGCTGGTGATGATTACCGGTTATTCGATCATCGCCGTACCGACCGGGATCTTTACCGCCGAGCTGGCCAATGCCATGCGCGGGGAGCAGCTGCAGCATGATTGCCCGACCTGCAGCAAGAAGAGCCATGAGCATGGCGCAGCGTTCTGTTCGCGGTGCGGGAATGTGCTGTTTCCCAAGCAATGATGTCGCCTTTACTGGCCCTATCGCCGGCAAGCCAGCTCCCACAGTGACTGCACAATGCCCAAGACCTGTGCAGTACCTGTGGGAGCTGGCTTGCCGGCGATAGGGCCAGTACAGGCGGCAGCATAACCAAAGTAGTTTTAGTTCTTTAACCGTTACAAACCCACCCGCTATAGTCGCAGGCAAACTGCCAACACCTTCTCGATAACAAGGAAGCAACGTGAAAAAACTCTTCACCGCCTCGCTGCTCGCCGCAGGCCTTGCCCTGGGCAATTTCGCCCAGGCCGCCCCCACCCTGCTCAACGTTTCCTACGACGTGATGCGCGACTTCTACAAGGACTACAACCCGGCCTTCCAGAAGCACTGGGAAGCCGAGCACAACGAGAAGGTCAACGTGCAGATGTCCTTCGGCGGCTCGAGCAAGCAGGCGCGAGCGGTGATCGATGGCCTGCCGGCCGATGTCATCACCATGAACATGGCCACCGACATCAACGCCCTGGCCGACAACGGCAAGCTGGTGCCGGACAACTGGGTAACCCGCCTGCCGAACAACAGCGCGCCGTTCACCTCGGCCACTGTGTTCATCGTGCGCAAGGGTAACCCCAAGGCGTTGAAAGACTGGCCCGACCTGCTCAAGGATGGCGTTCAGGTGATCGTGCCAAACCCCAAGACCTCGGGTAACGGCCGCTACACCTACCTGTCGGCCTGGGGCTATGTGCTCAAGCAAGGCGGTGATGAAAACAAAGCCAAGGACTTTGTCGGCAAGCTGTTCAAGCAGGCGCCGGTATTGGACACCGGTGGCCGCGCCGCCACCACCACCTTCATGACCAACCAGATCGGCGACGTGCTGGTGACCTTCGAGAACGAAGCCGAAATGATCGCCCGCGAGTTCGGCCGCGACCAGTTCGAAGTGGTCTACCCGAGCGTGTCGGCCGAAGCCGAGCCGCCGGTCAGCGTGGTCGACAAGGTGGTGGCGAAGAAAGGCACCCAAGCCGCGGCCGAGGAATACCTGAAGTACCTGTGGTCGCCAGCCGCCCAGGAAATCGCCGCACAGAACTACCTGCGCCCGCGTGATGCGACGGTACTGGCCAAGTACACCGACCGCTTCCCGAAAGTGGACTTCCTGTCGGTGGAGAAGACCTTTGGTGACTGGCGCACCGTGCAGAAGACCCACTTCAATGATGGTGGGGTGTTTGACCAGATCTACACCAACAATCAGTAATTGATGTAAGCCTTACCGGCCTCTTCGCGGCTAAAGCCGCTCCCACAGGAACCCCACAGCCCTCAGGTTTTGCACTGTACTTGTGGGAGCGGGTTTACCCGCGAAGAGGCCAGCAAGGGCAACATCAGACCTGACGGAATACCAGGGCCTTCAAGCCCCCCGCCGGGTCCACGTCAGGAAACTCCGGCGGGTTCTCCAGCCGCTCGACGAATGCCAGCGACGGCGCCTGCTCCGCCATCCCATCGATCAGAAACTCCGGCCCGATGCCCGGGTCGTTCACGCACGCCAGCACCGTCCCGCCCTCGCTCAACAACTCCGGCAAGCGCCGCAGGATCTTCGCGTAATCCTGGGTCAGCACAAAGCTGCCGCGCTGGAAGGTCGGCGGGTCGATGATGATCAGGTCATAAGGCCCGTACTTGCGCACCTTGCCCCAGGACTTGAACAGCTCGTGCCCCAGGTACGCCACCCGCGACGCATCGTGGCCATTGAGGCGATGGTTATCGCGGCCCCGGGACAACGCCGACTTGGCCATGTCCAGGTTCACCACCTGCTCGGCGCCACCGGCAATCGCCGCCACCGAGAAACCGCAGGTGTAGGCGAACAAGTTCAGCACGCGCTTGCCCGCCGCCTGCTCGCGCACCCAGCGCCGACCATAGCGCATGTCGAGGAACAGGCCATTGTTCTGCCGCACGCCCAGGTCCAGCAGGTAGGTCAGCCCATCCTCGACCACCTCGCGCTGCTGGCACGGCTCGCCCAGCAGCCACTGGCCCGGGCTGTCGGGCAGGTACCGATGCTGGAGAAGGATGGCTTGACCAGTCCACTGCGGGCGCTCGGCGAGAGTACGCAGCATGGCCTCCAGTTCGGCCAGCTGGCCTTGCGCCGGCTCGCGGAACAGGGCGACCGACAGCACGCCTTGCAGCCAGTCGACGGTGACCTGCTCCAGGCCCGCCCAGCAGCGGCCGCGGCCGTGGAACAGGCGACGGGTTTCCTGCGGGGCAGGGTCGAGGGCGGCGAGCAGGTGTTGCTCCAGAGTCTGGATCGGCGAAGTCATCATGGGTCGCAAGCTGGTAAAAGCGGCATTCTACCTTGCGGGCCCTTTCGCGGGTAAACCCGCTCCCACAGGATCACCACAGGCCCGAACCGTGTGCAGCACCTGTGGGAGCGGGTTTACCCGCGAAAGGGCCCGCAAGACCACCTCATTCCTCTGCCACAACCCGCGCTGGCCTGAACCACCACCCCTGCTGCATCCCTGCCGCCGCCAGCAGGATCAACGCCACCCCCAGCCACTGCAACGGTGCCAGCCGGTGCCCGAACGCCACCCAGTCCACCAGAATCGCCGCAATCGGGTAGATGAACGACAGTGCCCCGGTCAGCGCCGTGGGCAGGCGCTGGATGGCGCTGTACAGCAACACATACATCAAGCCGGTGTGCACCATGCCCAAGGTCACCAGGCTGGCCAGCGCCGGCACTTCACCCGGCAACCCGCCAAGCTTGACCCACGGCGCCAGCAACAGCACACCCGTGGCCACCTGGATCAGCGCGATCAGGTGCGGTGGCGTGCCACTCAGGCGCTTGATGATCAACGCCGCGATGGCATACAGGAAGGCCGCCCCCAGCGCCAGCGCAATGCCCAGCAAATAGTCCTCACCGCCACCCTGCCCCGCGCCATGGGCACTGACGATGGCCAGCATGCCGAGGAACGCCACGCTCAGCCAGGTGACCTTGGCCAGGGTGATCTTCTCGCCCAGGAATACCGCCGCCAGCCCCACCAGCATGAACGGCTGCACGTTGTACACCGCCGTGCCGATGGCAATCGACGCCCGCGAGTAGGAGGCGAACAGCAGCACCCAGTTGCCAACGATGGCCACACCGCTGGCAATCGCCAGCAGGAACGCCGTGCGGCTGATCACGCCCGGCCGCAGGAAGCCGAACCCCGCGCAGATCGCCAGCAAGGTCACGGCACCGAACACGCAGCGCCAGAACACCACCTCGAGCACCGGCTGGCCGGACACCAGCACGAACCAACCGATGGTCCCGGAAATCAGCATGGCAGCGACCATTTCCAGCGAGCCACGACGCAATGAACTGTCCATCTCACACCTCCTGTTGAAGACGGCAACAGTATGCAAAGGTTGCTGGCCGGCCTTCCAGCGGATAACGAAGGAAGATTGGCATGTTTGCCTTTACTATCAAGGCAAATCACACGAACTACCTGCTTGAGGTGACCATGACCGATGCCATCGACCAACTGCTGATCAACGCGCTCATGGAAGACTCGCGCCGCTCGCTCAAGGCCCTGGCGCAAATCAGCGGGCTGTCGGCACCCAGCGTCAGCGAACGCCTGCGCCGCCTGGAGGAACGCGGCGTGTTGCGCGGTTACACCGTAGAGGTCGACCCGCGCGCCTTCGGCTACCAGCTGCAGGCCATCGTGCGCATCCGCCCGCTACCCGGGCAGCTGCAGGAGGTGGAACGGCAGATCGTCGCCATTCCCGAGTTTACCGAGTGCGACAAGGTTACTGGCGAGGACTGCTTCATCGCTCGGCTGCATGTGCGCTCGATGGAGCAGCTGGATACCCTGCTCGACCGCATCAATGTGCTGGCCGAGACCAACACCGCCATCATCAAGAAAAGCCCGGTGAAGCGGCGGTTGCCGCCGATGGATTGAGTTTAGCCTGTACGGGCCTCTTCGCGGGTAAACCCGCTCCCACAGGATCTCGACGGGCCTGAATGCTGTGGAGTACTTGTGGGAGCGGGTTCACCCGCGAAGAGGCCGGCACAGGAAAAAGCTGACTAATTTTTGTACACAAGAATGTCACCTTAAGTGCCGTTTTTGTGTGCACTTTCCAAAATCACGCCCCAATACGTTACACACTTCCCACAACTTATTTTGACCAAATGATCAACTAAATCATCCTCGAAAAATTTAAACCTGTTCATTTGGTCAACTTATATCCCCTTCATTTCATCAACTTATATTTCAACAAGATAGATTCGAAATGATGGCCAGCTGAAGTTTGCTTTTTCCTTGGCATGGAACTCGCTTTTGTGTGTTCGTGTTTTGTATACAAACCAAGCAAAACATAAATACACAAGAACCCGCGACGCCGACCCAACATCGGCCGCCGCGCCCCAAACCCTGAGATGCCAACGCTGCACCGACGAGATGGCGAGCCCGTGCGCATGCCCGCTCATCGCAGTCCACGTGCATCAGGAGCCCGCCGGAATGAGTACCAGCCTCGACCTTGCCCCTGAACTATCCGTCGCCAGCACCCACCCCGCTTCCCCTCTCGCCGGCAGCCAGCCGGAACTTGCCCTGAGCCCGCGCCTGCATAACCGCGACCTCGCCCCGACGCGCATCGAAGGCCGCCGCTGGGGCGGCTACAGCATCTTCGCGCTGTGGACCAACGATGTGCACAACATCGCCAACTACTCGTTCGCCATGGGCTTGTTCGCCCTCGGCCTGGGTGGCTGGCAGATCCTGCTGTCGCTGGCCATCGGCGCGGCGCTGGTGTACTTCTTCATGAACCTGTCCGGCTACATGGGGCAGAAGACCGGCGTGCCGTTCCCGGTCATCAGCCGCATCGCCTTCGGCATCCACGGCGCGCAGATCCCGGCGCTGATCCGCGCGGTCATCGCCATCGCCTGGTTCGGCATCCAGACCTACCTGGCTTCGGTGGTGCTGCGCGTGCTGCTCACCGCCGTATGGCCGCAAATGGCGGCCTATGACCATGACAGCATCCTCGGCCTGTCGAGCCTGGGCTGGGCATGCTTCGTGTCGATCTGGCTGGTGCAGCTGGTGATCCTGGCCTACGGCATGGAGATGGTGCGCCGCTACGAGGCCTTTGCCGGCCCGGTGATCCTGCTGACCGTCGCCGCCCTGGCGGTGTTCATGTACTTCAAGGCCGACGCCCGCATCGCCTGGTCGGTGGCCGAACCGCTGACCGGCTACGAGATGTGGCGCAACATCTTTGCCGGCGGCGCGCTGTGGCTGGCGATCTACGGCACCCTGGTGCTGAACTTCTGTGACTTCGCCCGCTCCTCGCCATGCCGCAAGACCATCCGCGTCGGCAACTTCTGGGGCCTGCCGGTGAACATCCTGGTGTTCGCCGTGATCACCGTGGTGCTGTGCGGCGCGCAGTTCCAGATCAACGGCCAGATCATCGACAGCCCTACCCAGATCGTCGCCGCCATCCCCAGCACAGCGTTCCTGGTACTGGGCTGCCTGGCCTTCCTGATCGTCACCGTGGCGGTGAACATCATGGCCAACTTCGTCGCCCCGGCCTTCGTCCTCAGCAACCTGGCACCGCGTCACCTGAACTTCCGCCGCGCCGGGCTGATCAGCGCCACCCTGGCAGTGCTGATCCTGCCGTGGAACCTCTACAACAGCCCGCTGGTGATCGTGTATTTCCTGTCCGGCCTGGGTGCCCTGCTCGGCCCGCTGTACGGGGTGATCATGTCCGACTACTGGTTGCTGCGCAAAGGCTGCATCAACGTGCCGCAGCTGTACAGCGAAGACCCGGCTGGCGCCTACCACTACACCAAGGGCATCAACCTGCGCGCGGTGGCCGCCTTCGTGCCGGCCGCACTGCTGGCCATCGTCCTGGCCCTGGTGCCCAACTTCCATGGCGTGGCGCCGTTCTCCTGGCTGATCGGTGCCGGCATCGCCGCCGCCCTGTACCTGCTTATCGCCCCACGCAAACGCCAATACCACGACGTCAGCGGCGAATGCATCGCCGTTGACCACAGCAGCCATTGACCAGGGAGGACTACCCATGCGCATTCTGATCGCCAACGTCAACACCACCGAAGCCATCACCGAAGCCATTGCTGAACAGGCCCGTACGGTGGCCGCACCCGGCACCGAAATCATCGGCCTCACCCCATGGTTCGGTGCCGAGTCGGTGGAAGGCAACTTCGAAAGTTACCTGGCCGCCATCGCGGTGATGGACCGGGTGCTGGCCTACGAAGGCCCTTACGACGCCGTGATCCAGGCGGGTTACGGCGAACATGGCCGCGAAGGCCTGCAGGAACTGTTGAACGTGCCGGTGGTGGACATCACCGATGCCGCCGCCAGCACGGCGATGTACCTGGGCCATGCCTACTCGGTGGTGACCACCCTGGACCGCACCGTGCCGCTGATCGAGGACCGCCTGAAGCTCTCCGGCCTGTATGACCGCTGCGCATCGGTACGCGCCAGCGGGCTGGCGGTGCTGGAGCTGGAAGCCGACCCGCAGCGCGCCGTGGAGGCGATTGTCGAGCAGGCAGAACGCGCCGTGCGCGACGACAAGGCCGAGGTGATCTGCCTGGGGTGCGGCGGCATGGCCGGGCTGGACGAGCAGATCCGCCAGCGCACCGGCGTGCCGGTGGTGGATGGTGTGAGTGCGGCGGTGACCATAGCCGAATCGCTGGTGCGCATGGGCTTGAGTACCTCCAAGGTACGTACCTATGCCACGCCACGGGCGAAGAAAGTGGTGGGTTGGCCGGTGCGGTTCGGGCGTTAGGCATCTTTCGCCTGACCTGGCCTCTTCGCGGGTAAACCCGCTCCCACAGGGACCGCATTGCTCTCAGGGCCTGTGCAGTACTTGTGGGAGCGGGTTTACCCGCGAAGAGGCCGGTCCTGCCGAAGCATCATTCTGGCCAACCGCTGTGTACTCAACTTCATCGTCACTCTGTTCAGGGCTTCCTGGCAGAGCAGTACCAGCGGATCAGGTCGGGCAGCTATGCGCACCATCATTCAGGCCCTGACGCACGTTGCGGCTGAGCAGGCTGGCCTTGCCGTCGTGCCAGGTAAGGGTCAGGACGTAGAGGGTGTCGAAGTCGTCGCCGCTCCAGTCCTCGGTGATTACCCGCTCCTCACCGAGGGCCTTGCCAGCCACGGTATTGATCAGGTCAGGGAGGTAGCCATGCGACCAGGCGGTGTACACGGTCGCGTTACGGTACTTGTCGCGCAGCAGCTCTTCGGCCAGCGCGTCGGTGTCGTTGGCGCCATAGTCGATGTTTACAGGCAGGCCCAGGCGAATGGCGCTGGGGCTGATGGTCATCAGCGGGCGAATGTAGCTGTAGCTTTCGTCCTTGCTGCCTTCCTCGACATGCCGCGAGGGGTTGGCAGCGAATACGTAGTCGGCCTTGCCAAAGCGCTCGGGCAGCACGGTAGCCAGGTCCAGCGCACGGTTGAGGCCCTGGCAGTTCAACTGGCCCAGCCCCTCGCCCGGCTTCTCGGCGTGGCGCAGAAACACAAGGGTCTGGGTGCCATCCACCGGTTGCGCCCGGCTTTCGACAGCTTCCAGCGCCAGCGGTACGGCTATGGCTGTAAGCGTCAGGCTCAGCAACCAGTGACGACGACGGCGGAAGAATGTTGGCAACTTCATCAAGACAGGCCCATGTGGCAGAAAGAATCGGGTAGACCCGCCACATCACCCCGCCAACAGCACCGCGGGGCATCCTTGTAGTGAATGCCGTCCATGGCAACGAGTGAGGGTGAGAGTGCCCTGAACCCGTTTGGTTCCTCCCTGGAGGTGGATGCCGTTCCCTAGGCAAGGCTTAGATTAGAGGATGGGTGTTGCTGAAATGTGTCCGTTCGTTACTCGTTGCTCTCGCTGATTACCGTTACGGTGGCCCGGCTGCTTCTTCCATAGAGACTGAATCGAGAATGGTTACATCAAATACCTGCTCGATAACCTGCTTCGGGCCTTGATTCAGACTCCAGGTAAAGAACACCAGAAAGCCCAGCAAGAACACGAAGAGAACCGAGCCCACGAGACTTTGTGCCACACCCGACCAAAATCCTGGTTTGGCTTGCCTGACTTCGCTGCTCGCTTTATCGGAATAGTACTGTTCAAGCTCCACAGCTTGCGCCGCGATCGAGGCATCAAGAAAGCCTTGAGCGAGTTGGCTGGCCTGATTGCGGTAGCTCTCGATCTGCGAGGGGCTGTTGCTGACATCATGGAAAGGGGCCAAGTCTTCATCCTTCGGCTCCCGGTCATGCTTTATCTTGAAAGCCTGGATAAACTCGATTTTCTGCCTCTTGTACAACGAATAGGCAATGATACCGAGTGTATCTTGCTCATTCTCTACAAGCACCGAGTATATGTGGTTGTAACAGCCATCGGCCATATGGCTCTTACCCTTTGCGCAGGCGGGAATACGCAGCCGCGAATGCTGCCTTCAGTTCCGAACGGGTTTTTCGGGAGTTGGTAACCACACTCGCCAGTTCGCGTGGTAACGAGATTTCCATTCGCGCGCCTGATGCCACCAGCAGCGCGTTCGCTTCGCGTACCACCCGAGAGGAAAAATGCGATTTCATGGATAGGCTACCCTCTTCACTCAATGAGTCTGCAAGGTTAGCCGTACCTGGGAGACGCCTCAATCAGACACTGGCCGACAGCGCGTGTAGTCCTTTTCCTCAATCATCCCGCGTCAGCACTTCCAGCAATTCGATCTCGAAGGTCAAATCCGAATTCGGCGGAATCGCCCCCACGCTGCGTTCGCCATAGCCCAGGTGCGCCGGTACCAGCAGCTTGCGCTTGCCGCCAACGCGCATGCCCATCAGGCCTTGATCCCACCCCTTGATTACCCGACCCGTGCCGATCACGCACTGGAACGGCTTGCCGCGCGACCAGGACGAATCGAACTCGCTGCCGTCGGCCAGCCAGCCGGTGTACTGGGTGGTGATCAGGGCGCCTTTGACGGCGGCTTTGCCATCCCCTTCCACAAGGTCGATGATCTGCAGTTCTTGGCTCACGAGGCACACTCCAACGCTGGAAACAAAGCCGCCCTTTTCTCAGGAATGCACCGGTTTGGCAAGTTCGCGTGGCGTCTCATGCTGGCGCATCGACCACAGCACGCCGCCAATCACCAGCACGATCGCCGCTGCTTCCAGCAGGCTCGGCCCGGTCTGCCGCCAGAGGAAGGCACCAGGCACACGAAGTACACGAGGTTGCCAATCACCGCCAGGCGCAGCAGCATCCATGCATCAGCCGCGGTCAGCTGACGCAGCTGGCGAGCCATGGGCAAGGCCAGCAGCAACGAGATCACCCCCACCATCAGGTAGCGCACGCAGCTCAACAGCATCGGGTTGAGCGCAGGCTACCTGTGCGCGGGGCGGCGGGCAAAAGATCTATATGCATGCTGGCATTCCCTGGAGGAATGGCTTACAGCTGATTAAGATACAGGCAGTAACGGCCCTATCGCCGGCAAGCCGGCTCCCACAGGTAACCCACAGGCCTGAGCATTGTGCGTTCCCTGTGGGAGCTGGCTTGCCGGCGATAGGGCCGGCTCAGCCACACCATTGCACGGAATTGCCCATGAGCCGCTACAGCCGCCACCTGGTGCACGACCGCCAGACCCTGCCCTCGCCCGCCGCCCAGGTGTTTGCCAAGTGGCTGCTGGCACAGGCCTGAATCAGCTGAGCTGCTTGAAGGCCTCTTGGCCGGTCAGCTCCTTGGTCTGATTGGCGAAGCAATACCAGGCGGGTTTCTCTTCGACGAAGATCTGCAGGTCGAAGTCCCATTCCTGGTCGCCGTCGAGCAGGCCGACCGGCACGGCATGGAAGTCATTGGCCTTCAGCCGGTAGTACAGGTGCGTGCCGCACTGGCCGCAGAAGCCGCGCTGGGCCCAATCGGAAGACTCATAGACGCTGGGCGCGCGCCCTTCGATCACCGGTGGCTTGCTGCAATGCACCACCAGCAATGGGCCGCCGGTCCATTTGCGGCACATGCTGCAGTGGCAGGCGCTGATATGGGTGTTGTCGACGGTGACCTTGAGCTTGGTGGCGCCGCACAGGCAGGTGCCGTGTTTTTCCAGGGTCATGGCTGGCTCCTTCAGCGGAAGATGGGCCAGCAAGTATAGATGCCTGTACCGGACTCATCGCCGGCAAGCCGGCTCCCACCCCGACCGCGCCGCTCTCAGGCCAGTGCAGTACCTGTGGGAGCTGGCTTGCCGGCGATGAGGCCGGCACAGGCAGCACAAGAGAGTTGCCCGAGGTCAGATGTACACCGTACCGCGCAGGTACAACGCCGCCCGCCCGCTGATGATCACCCGGCCGTTACCCGGCACTTCGCACTGCAGCTGTCCTTTGCGCGCCCCACCCTGCTCGCAGCTCAGCACGTTCCTACCCAGACGCTCTGCCCATATCGGCGCCAGCGAGGTGTGCGCCGAGCCAGTCACCGGGTCTTCGTTCACGCCGACCCGCGGGCCGAACCAGCGGGTGACGAAATCAAAGCCACGGCCTGCTGCGGTAACGGCGATACCGCGCACATCGAAAGCCGACAGGGCAACGAAATCCGGCTTCAGGGTGTCGAGCAACAGGGCGTCATCGATCACCACCACATAGTCGTCACTGCGGTACAGCGCCTGTGCCTGGCCAAGGCCCAGCGCCTGCAACAGGCCCGGCAGCATGTCCACGGCGACCGGCTGCTTGGCCGGGAAGTCCATGGCCAGCAGCCCGTCGGCGTTACGGCTGACCCGCAGCTCGCCACTGCGGGTGTTGAAACGCAGCACCTGCACCTGCTCGCCCAGCTGTTCGAACAGCACATAGGCAGAGGCCAGGGTGGCATGGCCGCACAGGTCGACTTCCACGGTCGGGGTGAACCAGCGCAGGTCGAAGGTTTCGCCGTTGCGCACGAAGTAGGCGGTTTCCGACAGGTTGTTCTCTTCGGCAATGCGCTGCAGCACGTCGTCCGGCAGCCAGCTTTGCAGCGGGATCACTGCCGCCGGGTTGCCCCCGAACGGTTCGGCGGAAAACGCATCGACCTGGAAGATTTCAAGTTGCATGCACACACTCCTTGTTGCCCGATCGCTGCCAGGCAGATGTATGAAAAGGGTTACTGGCGTACCGGGGTCAACACGGCTTCGCCGGCAAAGAACGCCTGCAGGTTGCGCAGCACCAGGGTCACCGTGTCGCGCGCCGCCTCCGGCGACTGGCCGGCCACGTGGGGGGTGAGCACGGTGTTGCCAAGGGCCTTGAGGGCATCGGGTACAGCCGGCTCGTCGTCGAACACATCCAGTGCCGCACCAGCCAGTTGGCCATGCTGCAGCGCGGCGACCAGGGCCTGGGTGTCGACCACGCTGGCACGCGCGATGTTCACCAGGTAGCCCTCGGCCCCCAGGGCCTCGAGCACGTGTGCATCGACCAGATGGCGAGTATTGGCACCGCCGGGGGTGGCCACAACCAGGATGTCGACGGCATCGGCCAGGTGCTGCGGGCTGTCGTACCAGGTGTACGGCACATCCTGGCGCGGCGTGCGGCTGTGGTAGCTGACGGGCATGGCGAAGCCCAGATGGGCGCGCCTGGCGATGGCCAGGCCCACCGCACCAAGGCCGAGAATGCCCAGGCGCTTGCCACTCACCGAGGGGCTGATCACCCGGTTCCATTCGCCCCGGCGGGTACTGGCATCGGCGCGGGGAATGTCGCGCAACAGCGCCAGCAGCAGGGCGAGGGTGTGGTCGGCGACTGCCTCGGCATTGGCCCCGGCGCCGTTGGTAACAGTGATGCCGCGCGCAGCGGCGGCGGCCAGGTCAACCTGCTCGTAGCCGGCACCGATCACGCAGATGATCTGCAGTTTGGACAGCGTGTCGATTTCGCTGGCAGTCAGGCCCAGCGGGCCGCGGGTGAGCACGGCATCGATTTCATCGGCATGGCGCTGGATGGCCTCGGCCCGCAGTTGCGGCGAAGGGGCGCGGATCAAACGGTAGCCGGCCTGCTCCAGCATGGGCAGGTAATCATCGACGGTTTCCACCAGCACCAGGACTGTCTTGTGCATGCCACCTCCTTATTCTTGAAGGGGCATTATGCGGAATCACAGCACAGTACAGTCAATCGGTAATTGCGGAAAAGCTGTACTGTATTGGTTGCCTGTCCCGACCCCTTCGCGGGTAAACCCGCTCCCACAGGGATATCACAGCACTTGAGATTTGTGACGTACCTGTGGGAGCGGGTTTACCCGCGAAGGGGCCGGGACAGGCAAACAACCCACTACTGGGCGAACGCACGCCCCAGACCACCCGGTACACCGCTGCTGTCAGTCTCCTGCCACGGCCCATCCGGGCTCAGCGACCAGCTCCAGCCGTTGTCGAAGCGGTAGTAGGTCCGCTGGCGGTAGAAGGTATTGGGCTTCTTCTCCAGCACATACACACCCAGCTTCGGGTCCCAATGGCTCGCCCCGCCAGGTGGCGGCGCGAAGCTGGCCGAGGTGCGTGGCATCGGCTTGGGCGTGGCCGCAGGCTTGCTCGGCGCGGGGGCCGGTTGCCTGTCCGGCAAGGGCTTGACCGCCGGCCCCGGCGGCGGCAGGCGCTCGATCGGTGGTTCGGGCTGCTCGTACGGCTCATGCACCGTACACGCAGACAAACCCAGGGCCAGGGTGATCAGGGTCAGGCGGACGATGCTGTGCATGGCATTGCTCTCTTACGGGTCGGGGCTGTCGATGGTCAGGTGCTGGATGGCCTGGGTGGCGCTGGGCAGTGGCGTGCCCTGGCCAATCCACTCGCCATGGGTTGGCTGGCCAGCGCGTGATACACGTGCAACGAGTTGGACTTCGGCAAAGTCCGACAGTTTCATCTGCGGCATCATGGCGTCAGCATCGGACAACTCCACCTCGATCGGCAACTGCGCCACAGTCACCCGCTTGGCCGCCAGCGGCATGGGTGGGCCATTGCTGGCGCGGGCGAAGATGAACACCGTGTCGTCCGGCTTGACCTTGTCCTTCAACGCCGCCGCCAGTTCCACGCGCACCTTCAAGCGAGCCGCCACGGGCGCCGCAGCCTGCCCCGGCGAACCACCCAGGCGCTCGGCGGCGCGGTCGATACCGCCCTGCAGCGCCGCACGCGAGGCATCACCTTCCGGCAGCTGCGCCAGCAGGCGCTTCCAGTAATCGATGGCTTCCTGGTAACGCTCGCCCTCGAAGGCAGCGATACCACGCAGGCCCAGGCTGGTCACTTCGTTGGGGTCGGCTTTCAGCGCCTCGTCAGTCAGCGCCTGCAGCTGCGGGCTCCATTTCTTGTCGGCGGCGAAGTACAGCGCCTGTGCCCACTGCCCGAGCAATTCGGGCTGGCGATCGGCCAAGGCCACGGCGCGCTCGAAGGTACGCGCGGCATCGGCAGGGCGCTGCTCGGCCATGTAGGCTCGGCCCAGGAAGTACACGGCCTCGGCCGAATCCGGCTGGGCCTGCACCACCCGTTCCAGGCGGGCAGTCATTTCTTCCATCGACTTGGGCGCCTCGGCAAACTCCTGGGTCAACTCCACCTTGTCGGCCGCGCCGAAATGCAGGTACAGCCCCAATGCCAGCAGCGGCACCAGCAGCGCCGCCAGCAACGGCAGGGCCTTGCCCAGGTGCCCCTGGCGCGGGGCCTCGGCACCTTCGGTATCCGCCAGCAGCTCACGGGCGGCCTCGTCACGGCCCTTGGCCATCTGCGCCTCGTCGAGCACGCCAGCGGCTTGCTGGGCAGCCAGTTCGGCGACGCGCTCCTGGTACAGGGCCACGTTCAGGGCGGTGCGGTCTTCTTCCTGCTGGCGGCCACGGCCACGCAGGATCGGGATCAGCAGGAAGCTGAGGGCAGCGAGCAGCAGCAGGCCCGCGCTAAGCCAGAATTCAATCATGGGTCTGTTCTTTTTCCAGCAATTTGGCGAGACGCTCGCGTTCTTCGGCGGACAACTCATTGGCGCCCTGCACGGCCGCACCGCGGCGCCGGCGCACGATCAGCGCCAGCACCACGAAACCACCGGCCAGCAAAATCCCCGGGCCGAACCACAGCAGCCAGGTACGCCCGCTGAGCGCCGGCTTGTAGCGCACGAAATCGCCATAGCGGTCGACCATGAAGTCGACGATCTGCTGGTTGCTCTTGCCCTCGCCGAGCATGCGGAAGATTTCCCGACGCAGGTCGGCGGCAATCGGCGCGTTGGAGTCGGCGATGTCCTGGTTCTGGCACTTGGGGCAGCGCAGCTCCTTGGTCAGCTGCTGGTAGCGCTCACGCTCGGCATCGTCGCGGAACTGGTAGGTGTCGATGGCCGCCTTGGCCACGCCTGCCAGGGTCAACCCCATGAAGAGCCCCAGCACGGCAGCTGCCAGCCCCCGCTTCATGGCTTGGCCTCGTCGACCAGGCCCTGGTACAGCGGCGCCAGCTGCTCACGCCAGACCGTGGCATCGACCACGCCCACGTGCTTGTAGCGGATGATGCCCTTGGCATCGATCAGGAAGGTTTCCGGCGCGCCATACACGCCCAGGTCCAGGCCCAGGCTGCCCTGCTCGTCACGAATATCCAGCTGGTACGGGTTGTGGAACTCGGCCAGCCACTTCAGGGCCGCCGCGTTGTCGTCCTTGTAGTTGACGCCGTGGATCACCACGCCCTGCTGGGCCAGCTGGTTCAGGTAGGGGTGCTCGACCTTGCACGACGGGCACCAGGTGGCCCACACGTTGACCAGTGCCGGGCGGCCCCGCAAGTCGGCCTCGGTCAGGGTACGGTCGCCCTGGGTCGAGGCCAGGGAAAACGCCGGAAACGGCTTGCCGATCATTGCCGAGGGCAGCTCGTCGGGCTTGAGGAACAGCCCTTTGTAGAGGAACACCGCCACCAGCAGGAATACCGCCAGGGGGACTACCATGATCCAACGCTTCATGCAGCTGCTCCAGACACGCCCAGGGCATCACGCACCCGGGTCTTGACCTTGACGCGATAGCGCCGGTCGAGGGCCGCCAGCAACCCGCCCAGGCCGGTCAGCAGACCGCCCAGCCAGATCCAGCGGACGTAAGGCTTGATATGCACGCGTACCGCCCAGGCACCGTTCTCCAGCGGCTCGCCGAGGGCGACGTACAGGTCGCGGGTAAAACCGGCGTCGATGCCGGCTTCGGTCATCATCGACTGCTGCACGGTGTACAGGCGTTTCTCCGGGTGCAGGGTGGTCACTTCACGGCCGTCGCGGCTGACCACCACGGTGCCCTTGTCGGAAATGAAATTCGGCCCTTCGAAGTGCCGGGCACCCTGGAACAGGAAGTGGTAACCGCCCAGTTCCACGCTCTCGCCCGGCGCCATGCGCAGGTCGCGTTCGGCGCTGTTATTGCTCGACAGCACCACGCCCAGCGCGCACACCGCCAGGCCCAGGTGCGCCAGCTGCATGCCCCAGTAGCTGCGACCCAGCCCGGGCAGGCCCTTGAGCAGGCCTTTGTGGCGGGTCTTGTCGAGGATGTCGCGCAGCCCGCCAAGCACCACCCAGGCGGCCAGGGCGAAGGCGGTCAGGGTCGGCCAGTCGAAGTCGTCGACGATAAAGCCCGCCACCGGCGCGAGGATGGCGCTGCCGAGCAGCACCGGGGTCATCATGCTGGCCAGCCATTTGCCGGGGGTGTCTTTCCAGCGCACCACCACGCCCACGCCCAGCACCACCATCAGCAGTGCCATCAGCGGCAGGAACAAGGCGTCGAAATACGGTGGGCCAACCGACAGCTTGGCCCCGGTCAGCGCATCGAGCACCAGCGGGTACAGAGTACCGAGCAGAATCATCGAGGCCGCCACTACCAGCACCAGGTTGTTGGCCAACAGCAACGTCTCGCGCGACCACAGGGCAAAGCCGACCTGGCTCTTGACCACCGGTGCGCGCAGGGCGAACAGGGTGAGCGATCCGCCGACCACGAACAGCAGGAAGATCAGGATGAAAATGCCCCGCGACGGGTCGGCGGCAAACGCGTGCACCGAGGTCAGCACACCGGAGCGCACCAGGAAGGTACCCAGCAGGCTCAGCGAGAACGCGGCAATCGCCAGCAGCACGGTCCAGCTCTTGAACACCCCGCGCTTCTCGGTCACCGCCAGCGAGTGGATCAGCGCCGTACCCACCAGCCAAGGCATGAACGAGGCGTTTTCCACCGGGTCCCAGAACCACCAGCCACCCCAGCCAAGCTCATAGTAGGCCCACCACGAGCCCAGGGTAATGCCAACCCCGAGGAAGGCCCAGGCAACGATGGTCCAGGGCCGTGACCAGCGCGCCCAGGCGGCGTCCAGGCGGCCACCGAGCAAGGCGGCGATGGCGAAGGCGAAGGCCACTGAGAACCCGACGTAGCCCATGTACAGCATCGGCGGGTGGACGATCAGGCCAAAGTCCTGCAACAGCGGGTTGAGGTCGCGGCCATCGGTCGGCACCTGCGGCAGCAGGCGCTGGAACGGGTTGGAGGTGATGATCAGGAAGCTCAGGAAGCCCACGCTGATCATGCCCATTACCGCCAGCACGCGGGCCAGCATCACCTGTGGCAACTGCCGCGAGAACACCGATACGGCAAAGGTCCAGCCGCCGAGGATCAGCGCCCACAGCAGCAGCGAACCTTCGTGGGCGCCCCACACGGCACTGAACTTGTAGTACCAGGGCAAGGCGCTGTTGGAGTTGCTGGCCACATAGGCGACCGAGAAATTGTCGGTCATGAAGGCATGGGTCAGGCAGGCGAAGGCAAAGGCCAGGAAGGCGAACTGGCCCCAGGCCGCCGGCCGCGCCAGGCTCATCCACAGGCTGTCGCCACGCCAGGCGCCCAGCAGCGGCACGCTGGCCTGCACGGCGGCAAAGCAGATGGCCAGGATCATCGCCAGCTGGCCGAGTTCGGGGATCACCAGCGCCGCGTTCATGGCTTGGCCTCCCCGCCGGTGGCGGCCTGGCCGCTTTCCTTCAGGGCCTTGGTGACCTCGGGCGGCATGTACTTCTCGTCGTGCTTGGCCAGTACTTCATCGGCCACCACCACGCCATCGGCGTTGAGCTTGCCGAGGGCGACGATGCCCTGCCCTTCGCGGAACAGGTCGGGGAGGATGCCACGGTAGGTGATCGGCACCGACTTGTTGAAGTCGGTGACCACGAAGCGCACGTCCAGCGAATCGGACGAGCGCTGTACCGAACCTTTCTCGACCATGCCGCCGGCGCGGATGCGGGTGTCCAGCGGCGCTTCGCCATTGGCGATCTGGGTCGGGGTATAGAACAGGTTGATGTTCTGCTGCAATGCGCTCAAGGCAAAGCCGACGGCAACCCCGACGCCGACCAGCAGGCCGACGATGAGCAACAGGCGTTTCTTGCGCTGCGGATTCACTGGTTGTTCTCCCGGCGCAAACGGCGCGCCTCATCTTGCAGGTAGCGACGGCGGGCCAGCACGGGCGCGGCGACATTCAGCGCCAGCACCGCCAGGCAGATGCCATAGGCCGTCCACACGTACAGGCCATGGTGGCCCATGGCGAGAAAGTCACCGAAGGTGGCGAAACTCATTGTGCGGCCCTCCGCCCCAGGCTGTTCAATACTTCATCCTTGACCCAACTGGCGCGCGCTTCGCGCTTGAGCACTTCAAGGCGCATGCGCAGCAACAGCACCGCGCCAAAGAAGCAGTAGAAACCCAGCGCCGTGCACAGCAGCGGCAACCACATTTCTGCGGGCATCGCCGGTTTTTCGGTGAGGGTGAAGGTGGCGCCCTGGTGCAGGGTGTTCCACCACTCCACCGAGTACTTGATGATCGGGATGTTCACCACGCCGACGATCGCCAGTACCGCACAGGCCTTGGCTGCACTGTCACGATTACTGATTGCCTGGCCCAGCGCAATAATGCCGAAGTACAGGAACAACAGGATGAGCATGGACGTCAGCCGGGCATCCCAGACCCACCAGCTTCCCCAGGTGGGCTTGCCCCAGATGGCCCCGGTGACCAGCGCCACGGCGGTCATCCAGGCACCGATGGGGGCGGCGCACTGCAAGGCGACGTCGGCCAGTTTCATCTTCCATACCAGCCCCACCACCCCGGCCACTGCCAACAGCACGTAGCAGGACTGCGCCAGCATCGCCGCCGGCACGTGGATGTAGATGATGCGGAAGCTGTTGCCTTGCTGGTAGTCCTGGGGGGCGAAAGCCAGGCCCCAGGTGATGCCGACCAGCAGCAGGAGCACGGCAGCGCCGGCAAGCCACGGCAGCATGCGGCCGCTGATGGCATAGAACCATTTGGGGGAGCCCAGCTTGTGGAACCACGTCCAGCTTATTTTCATCAGGGTACATCCAGGGTATTGGCCGGGCTTGAAAGCCCGGGACTCGTTATTCGCCGACGCTGATCTTCAGGCCGGCCGCTATCGCAAAGGGTGCCAGGGTCACGGCGAGGGCCGTCAGGCTGGCGAGCCAGAGCAGGTGGCCGGTTGCCGGCATATTCTGCAACGCCGCTTGCAACGCACCACTGCCCAGGATCAATACAGGGATATACAACGGCAGAATCAGCAATGCCAGCAGCAAACCGCCGCGTTTCAGACCGACTGTCAGCGCCGCGCCCACCGCGCCCAGCAGGCTCAGCACCGGCGTGCCCAGCAGCAGGGAACCGAGCAGCACCGGCAGGCAATGGCTCGGCAGCCCCAGCATCAGTGCCAGCAGCGGCGCCAACAATACCAGCGCCAGCCCGGAAAAGATCCAGTGCGCCAGCACCTTGGCCAGCACCAGCAGCGCCAATGGGTGCGGCGACAGCACCCACTGTTCCAGCGAGCCGTCCTCGAAATCGCTGCGGAACAGGCCGTCCAGCGACAACAGCACCGCCAGCAGTGCCGCCACCCAGACCAGGCCTGGCGACAAGGTTTGCAACAATTGGCTTTCCGGGCCGACTGCCAGCGGGAACAGCGCAACCACGATGGCGAAGAATACCAACGGGTTGGCCAGCTCGGCCGGGCGGCGGAACAGCAGGCGCGCTTCGCGGCGCAACAACAGGATGAATACGCTCATGCCGCCCATTGCCCCAGGTTCAGTTCACGGTAACCGGAGGGCTTGCGTTCCAGCGTGTGGTGGGTGGTCAGCACTACCGTGCCGCCCTGCTCGCAGTGGGCCGCCAGGTGCGCCTCGAGCTGCGCCACGCCCTGCTTGTCGAGGGCGGTGAAGGGTTCGTCGAGGATCCACAGCGGCGGGCTGGCCAGGTACAGCCGGGCCAGGGCCACGCGGCGCTGCTGGCCGGCAGACAGGGTGTGGCAGGGCACGTCTTCGAAACCACGCAGGCCGACGGCCGCCAGTGCTGCCCAGATCGCTTCGCGGCTGGCAGGCTGGTGCAGGGCGCACAACCAGGTGAGGTTCTCCTCGGCGGTGAGCAGGTCCTTGATGCCGGCGGCATGGCCGATCCACAACAGGATGCTGGCCAGGGCATGGCGCTGCTCGGCCAGTGGCTTGCCGCCCAACAGGATCTGCCCGGCCGTCGGCTGCATCAGGCCGGCCAGCAGGCGCAGCAGGCTGGTCTTGCCGCTGCCGTTGGGGCCGCTGATCTGCAGCATGTCGCCGGGCCGCAGCTCGAAAGCGAGGTGCTCGAACAGCAGGCGCCAGTCGCGCTCGCAGGCCAGGCCCGCGGCTTGGAGGTGAAGGGTCACGGTTTCGCCTTATCTTTGTAGGGTTCCGGAGCGGTGTCGCCTGCTTCGCGGGCACGCCCGCTCCCACAAGGTTTCACGCAAGGCTTGAAAGCTGCGCAAGACCCTGTGGGAGCGGGCATGCCCGCGAAGCAGGCGACACGGCCCTGGAGCCCTGTATCTCAAGTCGCCCCCCTCGCTGCCGTTATACTGGCAACGACGGACGGCCGGCATTATTACACGCGCCGCCGCGCTGCCAAGAGGGCGGGTTCGACAGGTTGTATACAATCATGACTGAAATCAATAGTCTCGGCGCACAAACCCTCGCGGCGAGCATGCCCGGTGTACTGTCTCCCGGCCAATAAATACATACCTCCAGATCTGTCGCCCCGGGCTCGACCATGCCAACTCCTTCACATGGCAGGTCCAAGACATGACAACTCATTTGCACCCATCAGCGGCCCAACACACGCGCAAATACCTCACCCTGATTCCTCGCCCAGATCGAGTCGCCGCCGAAAAAATAAGGCAGTGGTACAAGACTCAGGAAACCGATCTCGATCCCGACACCACATTGGCAGTTACCTTGCACTACAAGCCCAACCCCGAGGGGGGCTGGCTAGCCCAAGTGGTTGAGCAAATTCCGCTCAGTCAGGCCCTGTTGTCCAAATGGCAAGATCAATCCAATAGCGTGGAGAACATTTCACTTGCCCCCCTTCTCCGCCCCACGGCCCTAGTCGCCCTCGACCTCATAGGCCTTTTCAAGGAATGGAGCCTTACGCAGGAAAGCTGGTCTCAGGCCTTTTCCGATGGTCACGTGCATATCGTCGATCGACTCCCCCAAGGCGGCCTCTTTGGCGAAATCGAAGACCATTTGGTGTATCAAGGGCTCTTCCGGAAGACCGAGCCCATGCAATACAACCGCCAGACGCAGATCATCACCGACACGCAAGCGTTTCAAGAATTCATCTGGAATTTGAACTTTCATGACGAGTTCATCACCCAATTGAACGACTATTGGCTGCACCAATTTGACGATTTCGCCATGCTGGCACGCGTAAACTTCATCGCCGCCTGCAACAAGCAGGTCGAGGAAGGTAGCCTGAGCCAAGCGGGGTGTCAGCTGGCCTGGCGCTCGGCCGGTATCGCCAACGACGATGACTCGCAAACCGCGCATGACTACCAGGTTGAGGCACGCATGCTCAACTTCTATGGCTATGTCGCTACGGATATTCCTTGCCTCACTGATCGGGCCTCAGGCCTGACCCTGCTCTATATACCTGGCAACTCTTCGCCAGTGCATGAGTTTGCCAACCAGGGCGCAATGAAAATCTGGTTGGTAGAGCAGTGCAAGGATGCCGAAAAGTGCAAGGCGTTGATGGCGCATTTCCGTCTCGAAGACCTGCAAAGCGGGCTTAGCTACTCGGGGTTGCAAGCCACGCTCGAAGGGTTGGGCAATTACCAGGGCACGCGCTACCTGTACATTGACAATCTGATCGTGCCAGCGCGCGGCTGGTCCCCCCAATACATCAACTACAAGGTCGAGACCTACAGCCCGGTGATAGCGGGCAGCCTGTTCGACCATATCGCCTTGCGGCACAAACAGCGCAGCTACGAAGATGCACAGTTTTTGATCACCAGCAACAGCGACCTCATCAAGGCCAAATGGCGAGGTTATCTCAACCTTACGCTGACTCTGCTCGCGCCCCTGTCGCTTCTGGTGCCCGGGCTGGGATGGCTGGTTGCTGTTGGTGGCATCGCGCAGTTCGGCGTTGGGCTTGATGAAGTGATCAATGGCAGGAACCTGCAAGAGAAACTGGATGGCGTCACCAACATTGCATTCGGTGCACTGTGTGCCGCGCCGCTGCTCGGAGAGCTGAGAGCCGGCAGCCAACAACTGTTCCGGGCACAATACGACGGTTTTGTTGCCCCTCGCAGGATAAATGGCCAGATCGGCTACCCGCTCAGCCCAACCCGGCCGCCAAGACCCCACTGGGGTGGTAGAAACTTTCAGGCGTACTTCGAGCAGCCGGTGCCGGTCGAACCGCTCCCCCCTCATGCAGGCGAAACAGTAATCCGCCGGCAAACCACCCATGCGGGCATGGACACGCTGATAGATGTGCATAATCCGGAAACGGACTTTGTCTACGACCTGAATGCCGACGCGTTTGTCAAGTCAAGCGATGTGGGTGAAGCTGCACCCACCCGCTTCATCGCCGAGAACGCTAGGTTGCGCACATACCAACCGGCATTCAACGGCCCTCGCAACGTTAGCAACGCCATGCGCGAAAGCACGCTGCGCAGTCTCGGTATAGAACTCCCGCTCCCCGTCGAAGTGCCGAGGGTCACCCACGTAAATCAGCTGCCTATCCCCAAGAGAGTGATCCATCTATGGCCCAGCGGTGATCCCATCTCGCCGGCGTCGCTCGCGCATATCAGCCGCAATTCCAGGCTGCTCAACGAGAGCGGCTTTGCTCATGTTCTTTACCTGTCCAACGCAAACTATGACGCCTTCGTCATGAATAGCCGCGCCTTGGCCCGCGTCGCTCCCGACCTGCAGGTATTGCCCCTCGAACACCAAGGTTTCTACCGCGAAATGGGGTACTCCAAGCGCTATTACGATGCCGCCATGGAGGGACCGGAGCGCGGGTCCTCACACATAACCGCAGCCAATGACATATTGAAATACCATGCGCTCTATCACGAAGGCGGCTTGTACATGGATATCAACAATGACCTGCTGGCACCGTCTGATCATCCTGCGGCCGCAGGTATCGTCAATGCCCACGCACCCAGCGACTGGATCGGCAATGTGCCGTTGGAGGCATCGCCCGAGGGCCTATTGCTCGAGCAGCCGAGCTCCAACCCATTCAGAGGCGCGCATCAGCAATACAATACCAGCGTAATTGGCAGCCATCCCCGCAACCCGTCCTTGCGCAGGGTCATAGACGAAATGGAACGTCGGCTGGACACCCGCCCAGGATTCTTCAGCCAGAAACAGAACTGGCCGGCCCAAGGAGCCCGGGGCGCCAAGTACGCCACCTATGCCAAGGCGCTGAGTAACTTGACCGGTATTGAAATGTTCAATCACGTCGTTGACCGGGCCTTGCCTGCTTATCGGCAAATGAAACAGATATACAAGCTGCTCAGCTGCCCGCTGCTGGAGACACCTACGCTGCTGGGCGCGGACCTGAGGCCAGTGTCTGATGAAGAGCTGCAAGCCAGCCTCCAGTCCCTGTTCCGCGTGAATCGAGTTGTGCGAGTGAACAACGGGTTCGCCTGGAGGAACCTGAATCACTGAGACAACGCTGGACGTGTGCCGGCCTGGGGCTCATAGCTCCAGGCCAGCACGCTTTCCGGGCTCCCGCCTCAAGTCGCTGTCAGCGCTGCCGTTATACTGGCAACAACGGGCGGACTGCATGACGACACGCAGCGCCACGCTGCGAACCAGGCGAGCTCGAAAGGTTGTAGACCCTACATGAGTGAAATCAACAGTCTCGGCGCACAAACCGCGATCAGCCCCCAGGCCATCAAGGCGGGCATGACCGGCGAACTGCTGCGCCTGACGCAACCGCAGCCCGGCTTGATGGCCCCCGGCGAGACCGCGCAGGCCGAGGTCATGTCTTTGCGCCAGGTGGGCCAGGACTTCCAGCTGGTGCTGCGGCTGATGCTGGCCAACGGCACCCAGACCCAGCTGCAAGCCAGCGCCAGCCAGCCCCTGCCCCAGGGTAGCCAGGTCACGGTCAGCCAGACCGAAAGCAACCGCCTGGCGATCATGCTGCAGCAGGCCAGCGCCAGCCAGGTCGCCACCCTCACCCAGCTGGACACCAGCAAGGTGCCGGTCGGCACCCTGCTGCAGGGCAAGGTCCTGACCAACCAGGCGCTGGCCCAGGCCCCCGGCCAGCCCGCCGTCTACCGGGCGCTGGTCAGCCTGCTGAACAGTGCCCAGGCCGGCGCAACCCTGAGCGTGGACAGCCCTCGACCGCTGGCCGTCGGTAGCCTGCTCAGCGCGCTGGTGCAGGGCGACCAGTCGCTGCGTTTCGTACCGCTCAGCGGCCGCCAGGACCAGCTCAGCATTGCCCAACAGCTGCTGACCCAGCAAAACCGCCAGGCTTCGCTGCCCGGCCTGCTCAATGCCCTGCAACAGGTGACCCGCGACCCGGGCGCCGATGGCGAACTGCGAGCCAGCGCCGAACGCCTGCTGGCGGGCCTGCCGGAAGCCCGGCAACTGGGTGATGCCAAGGCAGTGGCCCAAGCCCTGAACAACAGCGGTACCTTTCTCGAAGCCAAACTGCTGGGCGGCCTCCCGGCCAGCGTCGCCACCGACCTCAAGGCGCACTTGCTGCGGCTGATCACCGTCGCGCCGGCCAGCACACCCGGGGCGCCCAACCTGGCGCCCGCCAGCCTGGCCGTAACCATGCCGGCCCTGGCCCGCAGCGCGCTGGGCATGCTCGAACGGGTCAGCCCCAAGCCGCAGCCGGGCGCATTCCCGCTGCCGTCGCGCCTGCTCAAGGCCATGGAAGACGAAGGCGACCTGCAACAACTTCTGCGCCTGGCCGCCGCTGCCGTGTCGCGCCTGCAAAGCCACGCCATGAGCAGCCTGCAACAAACCGGTACCCTGGAAAACGGCAACCTGCAGACCACCTGGCAAACCGAAGTGCCGATCCGTCACGGCCAGGAGTTCATCCCGTTGCAGGTCAAGCTGCAACGCGAGGAAACGCCACAACAGCAAGCCGACCGCCAGCAGGAATCAGCCGACCCGCTGCAAGCCCTGTGGCGTATCGAGCTGGCTTTCGACCTCTCGCCCCTTGGCCCGGTGCAGGTCCAGGCACAACTGAGCCAAGGCCGCCTGGGTGGCCAGCTTTGGGCGGAACGCGAGGCTACAGCCCGGCTGATCGACAGCCAGCTCGGCAGCTTGCGCGAACGCCTGTTGGCGCGGGGCCTGGATGTAGGTGATCTGGAATGCCATCCTGGTATCCCGCCACAAGGCCCGCGTACGCGGGTTGAACAACGCTGGGTGGATGAGAACGCATGACGCACCAACCTGCACGGCAGGCGATTGCCCTGTTCTACGACGGGCAGCAAGCCCCTACCCTCACCGCCAAGGGCGACGATGCGCTGGCCGAGGCCATCCTGGCATTGGCCCGCGAGCACGAAGTGCCGATCTACGAAAATGCCGAGCTGGTGCGCCTGCTGGCGCGCCTGGAGCTGGGGGACCAGATACCGGAGGCGCTGTACCTGACCATTGCCGAAATCATTGCCTTTGCCTGGCACCTGCGGGGCAAAGTGCCTGCGGGCTTCGATGACGAACCTGCCGCCCCAGGGCCTACCCCACCGCTGCTCGGAAGGCTGCCCGGAGGCGAAGGCGCCTGACCGCCATGGTATCCATGCAAATTGCCTTTTTGCGCCATATTGGTAACGTGCCGTTCAAGGTCAGGCGCTTGGCGATGTAAGGAATACTGTAATGCGTACCATCTGGTTCTTGCTGCTCCCGGGCACCCACATCCTTGATCTAGGCGGCCCGCTACAAATCATGGCGAGCCTCGAAGAACTCCAGCTGGCACCGGTCAACGTACGTTGCATAGCCGCCAGACAACAGGTCAGCAGTTTTCAGGGCGTGACACTGAGTGGCCTGCACCAGCTGCCTGAGCGGCTCGCACCGCAGGACTTGCTGTTCGTGGTGGGCAACAAGCTCTCTGCGACACCCGCCGAAACAGCGATATTGACCGCCACCGCCCTGTGGCTGGCGAAGGTGGTCAGGCAAACGCCGGATATAAAGCTGTGCTCCATATGCACCGGTGCGTTCCTGCTGGGCGAAGCTGGCTTGCTGGATGGCCGACAGTGCACCACGCACCATCGTTACGTCGATTTGCTTCGAATGCGCTACCCAGCAGCCAAGGTGCTGGAGAACCGCCTGTTCGTCGAGGACGATGGCGTGTTCACCTCGGCAGGCGTGTCCAGCGGAACTGACCTGGCACTGCACATCGTCAGCCTGGAATTTGGCAAGGTCGTGGCCAACCAGGTGGCGCAGGAGCTGGTCATCTACCGGCGCCGCGCTGGCGAAGATGTGCAGCTGCGCGCGGCAGACCTGGCGCGCAATCACATCCACCCGTTGGTGCATGCGGCCCAAGACTACATCGATGCACACCTGGGTACCCACTTCAGCTTCGAACAACTGGCCAGCCAGTTCAATGTCAGCTACCGGCACCTGGCGCGACTGTTCCGCGACAATACCGGTCAAACGCTGCAGAGCTACCTGCGCACCCAACGCATCGACCTGGCCCGTGAGCTTTTGCGCAGCAGCCACCTCAACGTGGAACAGATTGCCGAGCGTTGCGGCTACGGCAGCAGCCATGCCTTTCGCTTGGCATGGCGCCAGGAAATGCCGCAACCGCCCCTGCAGTTTCGCCATGCTCTCGCCCACGAGCGCGCCTAGATTTTCGACTGCTACCGCTCGCTTATCGCAGTCGGGGCGAAGCTTTCGGTGAAAAACTCCACCACGGCCTGGCGCGAAGCGTCGCGCGCCGCCGGGTCAGGTGCCGAACGCCCCACGCCGCCCTGACCACGGTGCAAGAACGGGTCCTGATACTCCTGGGCGGCCTCCAGCCCGTTGAAACCGTGCTCTGCGCCGGGGTAAACCAGCACCTGCGCACGCGCCTGGTCTTCGCTGGGCAGGTTTGAAATCAGCGACGGGCAGGCACGCGGGTCATCGTCGTACTGGTCGTTTTCGCCTACCAGCACCAGCAAGCGAGCCGGGGCCAGATGCTTGAAGGTATAACCTGGCACATGGTTGTAACCCCAGCACACGGGGTAAAACGCTGCCATCGAGATGGGGCGAATACCTGAGGCTTGCTCCAGCTCGTCGTTGATGGGCGCAGAGGCGGCGAGCATGGCCTGTACACCCCCCCAGGAAAACCCGAGCACTCCCACGCGCTGGCCGTCGACGCCAGGCTGCTTGGCCAGGTAAGCCAGGGCGCCTGCCAGGTCCGGCAGGGTATCGTGCACGCGTGGCGGCCGCCCTTGTGCACCGCCAGTGAGCCTGCGCGCGCCCCACATGTCCAACTCCAGCGTTGCGATGCCGCGGGCATTGAGGTCACCGCCATGCAAGGGACCACGCGAATCCATACCCGCCGAGCCATGCAGGATGATCACAGCCGGTACCGGGCCCGCGGCCTTGGCCGGCAACGACAACACCGCCGGAACCCGAATCGGTATCGCCTTGCCGGCGGATGGCAGTGGCTGACTATAGAAAGAGACGAGCCGTTTGCTGACTGTGGCAACGGTGCCGCTATTGGTGGCAGCGACCTCAGCCCGAGCCGTTGCGACCTGAAGGGCACAGCCCAGCACCAAGCTGATGGCCATTACTTTGAACATCTGGTTACCCCTGAACGTCATGAGCGGGTGTTGAACCGGCACCCGTTATCGAAAATTGACGGCGCCCGGCATCATCCGCACATCGCCATTACTGCCAGGCCGTCGACATGCCATTGGGTGAATGCCAATGGGTCGAGCATCGCCATGCCTGCCATCACGCAACTCGCCAATGCGAAAGCCACGGCATAGAAACGCACTTCCTTCGCGCAGGCCGTGCCATACACCGCGATCAATGCAAGGATCTGCACGCCCACGGCGAACACGCCAATGCCGAATCCTGAAGCGAGCAGTTCAGCCATTGAACACCGCGTTCCGGTTATGGCCGACCGGCGCTGCCATGGATGTTTGCAAGGACACGGCCTGGAAAGCCTGTTGCAGGTCGGCCTTGATATCGTCCACACGCTCCAGGCCGACGCACAACCTGATCAAACCATCCGAGATACCCGCCTGATGCCGCGCCTGTGCGTCCAGCCGCCCGTGTGTGGTTGTAGCTGGATGCGTGACCATGCTGCGGGTGTCGCCAATGTTGGTACAGCGCGCCACGCAACGCAGTTGGTCAATCCATTGCCAGGCTGCGGCCTGGCCCCCGACGATCTCGAAAGCCAACAGTCCGCCATGGCCGTCCTGCTGGCGGCATGCCAATGCATGCTGGGGGTGGTGCTCCAGGCCGGTGTAATGCACCGCGGTCACCAGCTCCTGATGGCTAAGCCAGCGGGCCAGCTCGAAGGCGCTCTGCTGTGCCCGCATCATCCTGACTTCGAGGGTTTCCAGGCTTTTGAGCAGCAGCCAGGCGTTGAACGGGCTGCAAGAAATGCCCAAGGTACGCAGAACACCCCGCAACACCTGCATCAGGCTTTGCGACCCCGTCACGACGCCCGCCAATGCACGCCCTTGGCCATCCATGTACTTGCCAGCGGAGTGGATGACCAAATCCGCTCCCAGTGTGTGTGGCCGCTGAAAAACCGGGGTCAGCAAGGTGTTGTCCACCACCAGCAACGCCCCTTTTTCATGTGCCAGCGAGCTTACGGCGCGGATATCACCGATTTTCAGCAGCGGATTGGAGGGCGACTCCAACACCACCAGGCGGGTCCTGCCGTCGATTGCTGACTTCCACTGCGCCAGGTCTGTCAAATCGACGAACCGGGCCTCGATCCCGAAGCGGGCCATGTAGTAGCTGAAGGCATTGACGGTAGTGCCGAACACGTCACGGCTGCAGACGATGTTGTCGCCTTGCTGGAGAAAGGCGTGACAAAGCGCGGTGAAAGCGCCCATGCCGGAAGCGAACGCCACTGCACTTTCAGCGTGTTCGAGCGCTGCCACACGGCTTTCAAACGCTTGAACGGTCGGGTTGGTGAAGCGGCTGTATACATTGCCCTGCTGTTGCCCGTTGAAGCGCTCGCAAGCCTCTTTCGCTGAAGCGAAGGTATAGGCGGACGTCATGGCCAACGGCTCGCAGAACACATCGGACAGGTCGCTGACCCGGTTAGCATGCAGTGCCCCAGTTGCATTGAAATCAGTTGCGTTGAAATCATCCAGGCCAATCACGGTCGATTGCATGGTTTTGCGCCTCCTTGTTTGCATTGAACAATGCGCAATTGATTGGTGGACTATTCAGGTTCAGCGAGTTGAGCAGCCAGGGTTTCGCTTGATGGGCGAACCGCTATCAGCCACAACGATGCCAGGGCAGCCACCGCCGTGGCCGTGGCCAGGCCGGCCAAGGTCAGCTGATAGCTTTGATGCCGGTCGAAATCCAGTGCGCCCAGCTGCGTGGCCACCAACGCGCCAAGTTGATGTACCAGGAACAGCATCCCGAACACCTTGCCTTTGATTTCGGCGCCATACAGCGCGAAGCAGAAGGCAGATGTGAGCACCACCGTTCCGAGGTAACTGGCGCCAAACAGCACAGCGAACACGTACGTTCCGAGGGGCCCGGGCGTGGTCAGCAGCACGATGACCGCAGCGGTTCGCAGCAGGTAGAACATCATCAGCAGCAGGCCCTTGTTGTAGCGGGTAGCCAACCAACCCGCGAGCAGGCCGCTGACCAGCTCCAGCACACCTAACAGGCTCAGGCCGCTGGCCTGCACCGAACTGGGCAGCGCCTCACCCTGCCAGAACGACACCAGATGAACATCGATGAACGCCATGGTGGCACCACAACTGGCGAAACTGAGGGCCAGCACGAAGAAGCGCGGGTCACGCAGCAGAAACATTACCGGATGCCTGACCTTTGCCGCCTGCGGGTCGGGCTTCAACGGCACGGTGCGGGATACCCAATACAGCGCCAGGCTCAAAGGCACCAGAAAGATCAGGCCAACCCAGGAGAACACCGACTGCCAGGGCACGCTCTGCTGCAGCATGATCCACAACGGCGACAGCACGATGAAGCCAATGGAGGTGCCGTTGGTGACGAATGCGAAAGCGAAGGCCTTGAACCGTTCAGCGACCAGGCGATCGACCAGAATACCCATGGGTACATAGGTCATCGCAGCGAGGGCAAAGGCGCCGAGCAGGCCATACAACAGGGTGAACACCAGCAGGTGCGTGCCTGCGAATGTCACGCCCAGCAGCACCACCCCGCCGCTGACACTGCCCAGGGCCACCGTGCTCAAGGGCCCAACCCTGTCGCTCAGCCACCCCACCACGGGCGATACCAGGCCAATGGTCAGGACGAACAGCGATCCTGCGGTAGCCAAGGCTGCGCGCCCCTCGCCAAAGTGGGAGGCCAGGTCGACGAAGTAGACTTGGTACAACCCCTTCAAGGCGCTGGACAGAAACATCACCACGAAGCCGACGACCAGCACCGAGACGATCAAGGTAGAGCTGAATTTCTGTTTCATGGCCAATCCTTATCGTGTGGGCATTACACCGCCTCGGCCTGCGGAGCTCGGCAATACGCCTGGTACATGTTTTCGTACATTGCGTAGAACAGCTGGCAGGTGTGGTCTACAGCCTGCAACGCCTCTTCTTGCATCTGCGCCGTGCTGCACAACTGCGAGACAAGGTCCAAGCCTTCATTGACGTGGCCCACGTCTTCCTTCTGGTGCACCGAGAAGAACAGCAAGTCTTGTTCGGCCAGGCCATAGGCACGCCCCAGCAACACATGCCGTGCATCTCCAGCGACGGTCTCGAGGTTTTGCCCTTCGCTGGCGATCATCACTGCTGCCGCACCAATGTGATAACGCGCCGGGTCACGTACCGCCTGCAGGCGGAAATCGATCAGTTCCCAGGTGGCTGGCAGCGGCTGCTCGGCATCACGCTCGGCATCGCTGATGCCGAGCGCCCTCAGGAAATTCTGCATGAGCACGACATGGTTGTCGGTGCGGGAAAGCCGGCCGGTTTCTTCTTCGAAACAATTGGTGATCAGTGCCCGCTTGTGGGCAGGCAACGGGCAATGAAAGAACAAATGCTCGACATAGGTCAGGAAGTACTTGGTGAGCTGATAGCCTTGCAACGCGACCTTGCGCAGCAGCGGCCTGTTGCCCTCAGGCGCAAGCAGTTCCTTGAATATCGGGTGGGACAGGGTCAGATGGTGGTGCAGTTTCTGCTCCAGCTGATCGCGAAAGGCTGCAGTAGATAAGGCCATTCAGGGTGTTCCTTGGGTGAGAGAGGCAGGTGCCGTTGACCGCGATGGCCACAGGCAGAGTCGACGAAGGGCAACTCAGTCCAGGTTGAGTCGCAGCGCAAGGCTTTCCACGGGCTGGGCCATGTAATGGCCGCGATGCTTCACGCCATCGACACGTGCGTAGTCGTCCAGCACGCCGTAGGTCTGGAAGCCGAAGGTTTGCCATAACCGGTGTGCACGGGTGCCTTCGCGTACATCCAGGGTCAACAGCTCGATACCTTGGGCCTGGCACAGGCGCACGACTTCGCTGAAAGCCCGTGCCACCAGGCCGGTCCCGCGATAGGCCGGGTGCACCACGCCTTTGCTCAGGTCGGCAATATGCCGGCAGTTCGGCATGCTGCTGCGCGAAACAATGACCAGGCAGGCCGGCCCCGCCATTGCCTGGCCGAGCAGGACATGGGTATTGCCGCCATGGATGCGCTCTTGCAACGAGGCCGTGAATTCGACGCTCTGCCCGGCAGACATCTCGTGCTCGTAACCCAGAACACCGCCATCGCCAACCGTGCTGTTGATCAGTTGCATGATGGCCGGCGCGGTATCGCTGTCGGCCTGACGCAACCACTGCAACTGTGGCTCGCCAGGGGCCACCTGCTTTGAAGAGAGGGTGTTCATTGCGTAAATCCCTTGTGCGTACAAGCTGGGATTTAAACGTTTAAGTGCGATGCCGGGTAAGAAGGGAACCGGACAGGAAGCGGAAGGATAGTGACATCCACGACCAAAATGCCATCAGCACCCGAGGGCCAGGGGGTGACGAGATCGGCCAGGCGCCGTACCGACATATCTACCACCGTCTTTTCGTGCCCCTGCTTCAACCTTGCCGGCTTCATCTCAGCGCAAGGTACCCCCATGCATTCGACTCGCATCAACGTGATGGGCACGCATTACGTTATAGACCACCTCGGCCATGTGCCCCGCCCCGATCGTGAAGCCAACCGCGCCATCCGCCAATGGCTCGCGCAGCAAGGCCATGACCTGGACCCAGACCAGCTCGACGTCGTTACCCTCCACTACTGCCCGGACGGTGCAGGTGGCCATCTGGCCGCGATCAGCCAGCGCACCAGCCTGCCCCAGGCACTGCTGGGCAACTGGCAGGGCGAGTCGGCCAGTGACATGTTCGGCAAGCTGCTGCAAGCACCCTGGGCCGGTGCATTACCCGCAGGCCCGCTACGGTTGGTGGAAACCCTCCCGGCACCCGGCTTCAATCACTACGGGGCCCCCTTCGAGGTATTCAACGGCCTGTTCCGGCGCACTGCCCCGCAACGCTACGACGCTTCCACCCATCTGCCGGTAAGCGCCGAAGCCTTCCAGCAGTTCATCAGCAACCTGGACTTCCAGCAGCCTTTCAAGGCGGCGCTGGATGTGTACTGGCGTGACCATCTGCACAGTCACAGGCTGGCGCTGAAGCTCAACTTCATCGCAGCCTGCAACAGACAGGTCAGCGAGGGCAGCCTCAGCGAGCCTGCACGGCAACTGGTCTGGCAAGCGGCCGGGCTGATGCCTCGGCGCAACAGGCTGCGACGCAGCACCTTGAGCATCTACGGCTATGCCGCAACCGACCTGCTGTACCTGAACGACCCCGCTACCGACCTGACAGTGCTGTATGTTCCTGGCAACAGCTCACCGTTGTTGACGTTCAGCAGCGAACGAGAATTGAAGGCCTGGGTCGGCGAACAATGCAAAGACCCGACCAAACGCCAGGCCCTGAAACAGCACTTTCGCTTGACCGATTGCCCGCAAGGCCTCGACTTCAGCGGCCTGGACACTGCCATGGAGGGGCTGGGCGCCTACCCTGAACGTCATCTGCTGCCACCCGAACACGGCTATTTCAACGACGACGGCACCTGGCCGCCGCAGACCTATGTCAATTATCGACCTACCAAGTACAACCCAAGGATCAAGGGCGACCTGTTCCAGGCGTTGGCCGAGCGCCAGCGTCAGCGCAGCTACGACGATGCCGCGTTTCTGATCACGGCTGACAGCGAAGTCATCAAGGCCAGGTGGCGTGGCTACCTGGCCACTACGCTCAACCTGCTGGCGCCACTGTGCCTGGTGGTACCCGGCCTGGGGCCGCTGCTGGCCATCGGCGGCATCGCCCAGCTTGGCCTGGGGCTCGACCAGGCAATCAACGGCAAGTCACTGCAGCAGCAGCAGGAAGGCATCGGCAACATCACCTGGGGCCTGTTCAACGCCTTGCCCCTGGCGGCAGGCGCTGCCGCAAGGGCCGAGGCATTGTTCGAATTCAAGGTCGAGGGTTTCGCACCACCGACGCGGCTGAATGAGCAGATCGGCTACCCCCTGAGCCCGCTCTCGCCACCGCGCTTCCCCGAGCCCGAGGGCGCACGCTACTTCCACATCACCGACCCGATAGAGCCACTGCCTGACTGTGACCAGGCGGTTGCCGACGCAGTCATTCGTACGCCCCAGTACGATGGTGAACCAGACACCCTGGCAGCGAACATCGATGGCTACAACGCCAGGATGATCTACGACATGGAGCGGGACGTATTCATTCGGGCCGAAGACCTGAACCAGGTCGACCCTGTCGGCTTCGTGGCGGTACCCGGCAGCCGGAACCTGCGCCCCGCGCCACAAGGGCGCGTGGTGACCCATGCGATGCGCAGTCGTACCTTGCGGGCGCTGGGCGTGGACCTGCCATTGCCGCTACAGGTGCCGGCCAGAGCGCCGGGCAGTTGGCCAATACCCAGACACATCTCCTGCCTGTGGGTCGGTGACCAGATCATCGGCCCGGAGCTGCTGGCCAACCTGGGCCAGAACGCAGCGCGGTTGCAAGGCAGCGAATACAGCATACGGTTGTTCCTTTCCAGCACTGCCCGGCAGGCCTACGCCGAAAACCTGGGCCTCCTGGCCACTCACGCCCCGGGCTTGCAGGTGCTACCGCTGGAAGAGCAGGCCTTCTTCAGGGCTTTCCGCCAAAGCAGGTACTACGCGCAGTACGACGCGGCCCTGGATGGCAACGGCGGTGTTGCCCGCAACTATGCATCGGCATGCGATGTGCTGCGCTACCCGATGTTGCACCACGAAGGTGGCTTGTACATGGATGTCGATGACACCTTGCTCGCGCCAGGCGAATACTCATTGATCATCGAGGGCCAACCGGTAGGCCCCGCCGGTGAACCCATCGATCAGGTCGACTTGAGCACGGACGCCAATGGGCTGCTGCTGGTACCGCCCATGTCCAATGAAAAGATGAGCATGAACAGCCTCTACAACTCCAGCCTTATCGGCAGCCACCCCGGCAACCCCACCCTGGAGGCCATTTCCGAAGAGATGTACGCACGCTACCAGCTCAATCGCGACTTCTACGACAGCAAGCCCAGCCTGGCTGAAGACCCGGGGAGCTTCTATGAGTATGCCAGCCGCCTGAGCTACCTCACCGGCCCTGCCCTGCTCAGCGACGTGGTCGATCGGCAACTGCCGAGCCTGCGCATCCTGCGCCAGCTCACCAATCTCTATGGGATGCCGCGCATCAATGCCTACCGGTTCGTCGATCTGCCACGCATGCGCGATTCGGTGCGTACGCTCCTGCCCCTGAACCGGTTCGCCACTGTCGGCGGCAACCATTCCTGGAGCCGAACATGACCCAGCGCCAACCTGTGGTCGGCGCAGCCGGCCAAGACTACGTCAAGGCAATGCTGGGTTCGGTGCCTCGTCCTGACCGCAGTGCCAGTGCAGCCATCCGCGAATGGGCCAGCCAGCAGCGGCTGGATGTGGAACCCGACAACACGCTTGCGGTGACCTTGCATTGCAAATTCGTTCCCAAGCGGGGCTGGCTGGCCAAGGTCGTCCAACAAATGAGCCTGACCGAAGCGCTGCTTGGCAACTGGCAGCAAAGCGGCTACTCCAAGGTTGCCGAGCAGACCGCGCAGCTACTGCTAAGAGGCGGGACGGCAACCGTCGACCTGCTAGGTGTACTGCCGGAGCTGTCCCTGCCACACGGTCGAGCGCCCTGGGCCCAGGCCTTCAGCCATGGTCAGGTGACGATCGTCGATGAATTGCCAGGAAGCGGCCTGGACCACGACATCGATGTGCACACCGAATTCCACGGCCTTTTTCGCCGAACCGCACCCATGCGCTACGACGCCAGCACTTATGTCCAGTTCGACGCCACGACTTTCCAGTCCTTCATCTGGCAACTCGACTTCCAGGGCGTATTCAAACGCCAGCTCGATGACTTCTGGGCTCATGCCGCCAGCCAGTACAGCGTCAGCGCGTGCATCGCATTCCTCGCTGCCTGCAACCGGCAGGCATTGCGGGGCAACCTCAGTGAACAGGGGCGCAGCCTGGCGTGGCGGGCGGCAGGCGTGGAACGCTGGCACCACGGCGCCAGCCTCAGTGCCAACGGGGTAGACGCCAGGCTGCTGAATATCAATGGCTACCCATCAAGCGACATCCTCTGCCTGAGCGATATGCGCAGCCACCTGACCTTGCTGTACATACCGGGCAATGCGGCGCCGTTGCATGAGTTCGCCAACCCGGGCGCCATGCGTGCGTGGCTTGCCAGGCAGTGCCGCGACGCCGACAAACGGGCGGCCCTGCTTGCCCACTTCAGGGCCTGCGATATTCCGGACAGGATCGGCCGGTCGGGGTTGCGTCGGGTACTTCAGGGCATGGGCGATTTCCCGCCCCGCCAGATCATCCTGCCTGCAACCAGCGTGTATCGCCTGGCCAGGGTTTGGAACCCGCATACCCTGATCAACTACAAGGCAGACACCTCCAGCCCACGCATCGAATACAACCTGTTCGAGGCATTGACGGTGGCACAACGTCAACGCAGCCAATCCGACGCCGACTTCCTGATCACGGGCGACAGTGAAGTGACCAAGGCCGCATGGCGCAGCTATTTCTACCTGACCATGAACCTGGCCGCACCGTTTCTGCTGGTGGTTCCCGGACTGCTACCCCTGGCTGCCGTGGCCGGGGTGGCCCAATTTACAGTGGGCCTGGACCAGGCGCTGCACGGCAAGGACTTGAACCAACAGCTCGAAGGCGCGGAGCAGGCCGTGTTCGGCCTGCTGAACGCAGCCCCGGGGCTGGCGCGTGGAGTCAAGGCAAGCAAGGCGCTGTTCGGCCAACGCCCAATTGGCTTCATCAAACCGGTGAGGCTCAATGGCCGCATAGGCTACCCGCTGAGCCCGGTCTCGCCGCCACGCTGGCCCGGGCCTGCGATGACACCCTATTTCCAGGAACTGGCAGTAGCGGGCGACGAGGTAGCCGCCAGCTGGTCCGGCGCCGATTCACACATTGCCCGCTGCGTAACGCGGCGCAGGGCATTCGGCACGGGTGACGAACTGATCGGCGATGTGGGCAATGGCCCGCACCCGCTCTACTACGACGCCCGACAGGACAGCTTCGTGCTCAAGTACCCCAACGGCACACGCGGCGCCCAGCACTATGTGGCCAGCGCCGATCCGCTGCAGCCCTCGATCAGCCGGCTGCTGCCCGATACGGACCCGTTGCGGGAAATCAGCCCGGCATCGCGCTCGCGCACGCTGCGGGCACTGGGTATCGATCTGCAGCTGCCCGTCGACCTCGATGCCTTGGGGACTGCACCAGGCATACCCGTCCCCAGGCAGGTATTTCACATCTGGCTGGGTGACAGGACGATCGCCGGTGATTACCTGGCTGCGCTCGACAACAACGTGCAGGCACTGCGCAACAGCGATTTCACGCTCAAGCTCTACCTCTCCAACGCAAACCCTCAGGCATTCGAACGCAACATGACCCTGCTGCAGCCCCGCATCGACGAGGGGTTGAAGGTTGCAGTGCTGGAGCAGCAGACCTTCTATCATCAATTCGCGGCAAGTGAATACTTCGGCCAGTACCAGGCTGCGCTGGAAGGGAATGGCGGTGTGGCGAGCAACTTCTCCTCGGCCTCCGACATCTTGCGCTACCGCGTCCTGCACAGCGAAGGGGGCATCTACCTGGATATCGACGACCATCTGCTGGTCGAGCCGGACGCAACCGGGCAGCTGCGGGCAAAGATCGACAGCGTACCGCTCACCACACCCCTCGACGGGCTGCTGTTGAGGAGCCCGGTGTGCAATGCGCAATTGGGCATGTATACCAGCTACAACACCAGCATGATTGGTAGCCGCGCTGGCAATCCGGTGCTGAACGCCATTTCCGACGAGATCCTGGCCCGCTACCTCACCCCGGAGGGCCAGGCGTTCTACGAGGCCCCCAAACCGCCGCGACAGCATGCGGCGGCATTCCAGGCCTATACCGAAAGGCTCAACACGCTGACCGGGCCTGCGGTGCTCAACCATGTGATCGACCAACGTCTACCTGAGCTGTACACCTTCAGGCAGGTGGCGGACCTGGCCAACATGCACACCCTGAACTACGACGCGCTGCTGGATGAAGCAGCACAACGGCGTGCAGAGCTGCGGCTGCTACCACTGGAAGAGGTCGCAATGGCGGGAAACGCACAGGGCTACTGACTGCCGGGCGAGCTTGCGCGGCCACTGTATAAGGGGCCGCGCAATGCTCATGGCAATCAGTTGCTGCGATGCAACTTGCTCATCAGCTCTGCCTCGGCCTGGGTCAGGCCGCAGCTTTCGGTCAGCTCGGCCACGCTGGCGCCCATCCCCACCAGCTTGGCCGCCTGGGTGAAGGTGACGTTGTGCGGGTCGCGCTGCTCCAGCTGCTGGATCTTGTCGGGCAGCGGGGCAACCGCCACGCGCAGGTCGTGCAGCGCCTCGCCCATGCGCACGGTACCGTTCTGGTAGTCGTCCAGGCGCTTGGCGAGGTCCTTGATGCGCTGGTCACGCAGGGCATCACCCTCGGCCTGTTGCGCGGCCAGCTCGCGCTGGCGCTTGCTGTAGTTGAGGAAGAACCACAGGCTCAGCGCCCAGACCAGCGCCAGGAAGATGACAGCAACCTGTAGGATCAACTCAAATGTTCTCCAGCTCGGACCACTCTTCCTCGGTCATCATCTTGTCCAGCTCGACCAGGATCAGCAGTTCGCCATTCTTGTTGCACACGCCCTGGATGAACTTGGCCGATTCTTCGTTACCCACGTTCGGCGCGGTCTCGATCTCGGACTGGCGCAGGTACACCACCTCGGCCACGCTGTCGACCAGGATACCGACCACTTGCTTGTCGGCCTCGATGATGACGATACGGGTGTTGTCGGTGACTTCGGTCGGCATCAGGCCAAAGCGCTGGCGGGTGTCGATCACGGTCACCACGTTGCCGCGCAGGTTGATGATGCCCAGCACGTAGCTTGGCGCACCCGGCACCGGGGCGATCTCGGTGTAACGCAACACTTCCTGCACCTGCATCACGTTGATGCCGTAGGACTCATTGTCCAGACGGAAGGTAACCCACTGCAGGATCGGATCTTCGGAACCTTGTGCAGACGACTTTTTCATTCCCCTACCCTCAAAATCCGCCATCGGCGGTGTATTCGGTGTCATTTCTGTTTGGCGTGCATCTGCTTGACCGCACCGCTGGCGATCAGCTCGGCCAGTGCGGCGACGTCGAGCAGTGCACACATGTGTTCAATCACCGTGCCGGCCAGCCACGGGCGCTGGCCACGCTGGCTGCGCCACTTGATCTCGGACGGGTCCAGGCGCAGCGAGCGGCTGACCTGGTGCACGGCCAGCCCCCATTCGTAGCCCTGCACGGAAATCACGTATTGCAGGCCCTGGCGAAAATCATCGCGGTAGCGGTCGGGCATCACCCAACGCGCGGTATCCAGCACCTTCAGGTTGCCGGCCTGGCATGTCAGGATGCCGAGGAACCAGTCGGGCTGGCCGAACAGCGGTGTCAGTTCCTGGCCGGCCAGGGTGTAGATCGAGCCCAGGCACACCAGCGGCACCGCCAGGGTCAGGCCGGCCACGTCGAACAGCAGGCATTCGAACGGCTCGGCGGCCCAGGCCGGGCGGCCATCGACCGTGGCCGGGGGCACGGGCACCTGCGGCGCCGGCAGGTGCACATCCACCAGCGGCACTGCCGGTTCCACGGTTTGCTCTTCGACCAGCACCGGGATGCTGGCTTCGGCCACCACTTCGCGCTCGACCACCGTCACCACCGGTGCTTCCACCGGCATCACGCGAGGCAGCACCGCCAGCCTGGGCTCGGCGAACGGCCGTGGTGCGGGGCTGACGGTCGCTTCGGCTGACGCCGGCCTGGCTTGCTGCAAGGCATCACGCGCCTGCTCTTCGCGCACCGCTTCGGCGAACTCGTCCGCCGCCGCTGGCGCCTCGAACAGGTCTTCGGCTTCGGTGGCCTCCTGCAACAGGCCGTCGAGGTATGACTGCAGGGCCATCTG
This sequence comes from Pseudomonas sp. X4, assembly GCF_040784925.1. Classification (NCBI taxonomy): domain Bacteria; kingdom Pseudomonadati; phylum Pseudomonadota; class Gammaproteobacteria; order Pseudomonadales; family Pseudomonadaceae; genus Pseudomonas; species Pseudomonas sp. X4. The sequence continues at coordinate 593,698 of NZ_CP160798.1, forward strand.
TGGCCGGGTATTGGTTTGCCGGGTCTGCGTCATCAGGCCACCTGTGCTGCAGTCTTGTAGGTCAGCAGGTGCTTGAGCAGCGCCCGATAGGCAATCAGCCCGCGGCTCTTGCTGTCGAATTGCGAGGGCGTGACGCCCTTGCGGCTGGCATCGCGCAGGCGCGTATCCACCGGGATGTAGCCCTGCCATACATGCTGGTCGTAGGTGTCACGCAGCAGCTTGAGCGTGGCCAGCGAGGCCTGGGTGCGGCGGTCGAACAAGGTCGGCACGATCTGGTACGGCAGCGCCTGCTTGCGCGAGCGGTTGACCATGGCCAGGGTACCGACCATGCGCTCCAGGCCCTTGACCGCGAGGAATTCGGTCTGCACCGGGATCACCAGCTGCTGGCTGGCTGCCAGGGCATTGACCATCAGCACACCGAGCAAGGGTGGGCTGTCGATCAGGGCAAAGTCGAAATCCTGCCACAGCTGCGCCAGACTCTTGGCGATCACCAGGCCCAGGCCGTTCTGCCCCGGTGACTGGCGCTCCAGCACCGCCAGCGCGGTACTCGACGGCAACAGCGAGATGCGTTCGTCACTGGTGGGCAGCAGCAGTTGCCCGGGCAGGCCCTCGGGCACCGCGCCCTTGTGCAGGAACAGGTCGTAGCAGCTGTGCTCCAGGGCATCCGGGTTGTGCCCGAAATAGCTGGTCATCGAGCCGTGCGGGTCGAGGTCGACAACGACCACGCGCTTGCCGGCCTCGGCCAGCAGGCCGGCCAGGGCGATGGTAGTGGTGGTCTTGCCGACGCCACCTTTTTGATTGGCTACTGCCCAGACTCTCATCAAGCAAACTCTATCTATTGATTTGGCAGGGACACTGCTGGGGCAACTGTCTTGCTCAACATCGGAAAGCTGGCGCGATCAGTGTGGGAGCGGGTTTACCCGCGAACACCGGCGCAGCCGGTGCCATGCACCGTGTCACCTTCTTCGCGGGTGAACCCGCTCCCACACAGGACCGCGCTACATTCAACTACTTGGCAGCGTCGGGGAATTGACGGATCACTGCCCCGCCACCGTTGCTGGCGAAGCCGGTGCACTTTGTGTGCCAGCCCGGCGCAATGCGGCATCCGGCGTGGCATTGGCACTGCCCGAGCCCGTCAGGCTGCGGCGCACTTCGAGGTTGCGCGAAATCACCAGCACCACGCGGCGGTTGCGCGCACGGCCTTCGGCAGTGTCGTTGCTGGCCACCGGCTGGTACTCGCCATAGCCGACCGAGGCCATGCGTGCCGGGTTTACCCCTTCCATGGCCAGCAGGCGCACGATGCTCGCCGCCCGCGCCGATGACAGCTCCCAGTTGGTCGGGTACTGCGCGGTGCGGATCGGCAGGTTGTCGGTAAAGCCTTCGACGTGCACCGGGTTGGCGAACGGCTTGAGAATGCCGGCCACCTTCTCGATGATGGCAAATGCCTTGTCGCTGGGCATGGCATCGCCACTGCCGAACAGCAACGAGGAATTGAGCTCGATCTCGATCCACAGCTCATTGCCGCGCACCGTCATCTGGTCGCTATTGATCAGGTCGCCAAAGGCATCGCGCACATCATCGCTGATGGTTTTCAGCGGGTCGACACTGGTCGCCCCAAGGCCTGCATCGGTCTGCTCGCTGTCCTTCACCAACGGCTCGGCCGGGCGCACGCTCAGCGGCCGCTCTTCACCGATGGGGATCGGCTTCATGCTGCGCTCGGGGTCGTTGAACACCCCGAGCAAGGCCTGGGAAATGACCTTGTACTTGCCCTCGTTGATCGAGGAAATCGAGTACATCACCACGAAAAAGGCGAACAGCAAGGTGATGAAGTCGGCGTACGACACCAGCCAGCGTTCGTGGTTTTCGTGTTCCTCGGTATGACGACGGCGACGCATGGGTTACTCCATGAAGCCTTGCAGCTTCAGCTCGATCGAGCGCGGGTTCTCACCCTCGGCAATCGACAGCAGGCCCTCGAGCAGCATCTCGCGGTAGCGCGACTGGCGCATGACGATGGCCTTGAGCTTGTTGGCGATCGGCAGCAGCACCAGGTTGGCGCTGGCCACGCCATAGATGGTCGCGACGAAGGCCACGGCAATGCCGTTGCCCAGCTGCGACGGGTCGGCCAGGTTGCCCATCACGTGGATCAGGCCCATCACCGCACCGATGATGCCGATGGTCGGCGCGTAGCCACCCATGCTTTCGAACACCTTGGCGGCCTGGATATCACGGCTTTCCTGGGTCAGGAAGTCGACTTCGAGGATGCTGCGGATGGCCTCTGGCTCGGCTCCATCCACCAGCAGCTGCAGGCCCTTGCGCGCATACGGGTCAGGCTCGCCGTCGGCCACCCCTTCCAGGCCCAGCAGGCCTTCCTTGCGCGCGGTCAGGCTCCAGTTGACGACGCGGTCGATCCCGCCCGCCAGGTCGACCCGTGGCGGAAACAGGATCCAGCGCAGAATCTGCAAGGCACGCTTGAACGACGACAGTGGCGACTGCAGCAAGGCCGCCGCCAGGGTGCCGCCCAGCACGATCAGTGCCGCCGGGCCATTGATCAGGGCGCCGACATGGCCGCCTTCGAGGAAGTTGCCACCGACGATGGCGACAAAGGCGAGGATCAGGCCGATCAGGCTGAGCACGTCCATCAGACGCACGCCTCCACCAGGTGCTTGCCGATTTCGTCCAGGCTGTACACCGCGTCGGCCAGGTTGGCCTTGACGATGGCCATGGGCATGCCATAGATCACGCAGCTGGCTTCATCCTGGGCCCACACCGTACTGCCGCCCTGCTTGAGCAGGCGCGCACCTTCACGGCCATCGGCGCCCATGCCGGTAAGCACCACCGACAGCACCTTGTCGCCATACGACTTGGCCGCCGAGCCGAAGGTGATGTCCACGCACGGCTTGTAGTTCAGGCGCTCGTCACCGGGCAGGATCTTCACCGTGCCACGGCCGTCGATCATCATCTGCTTGCCACCCGGGGCCAGCAGGGCCAGGCCCGGGCGCAGCATGTCGCCGTCCTCGGCTTCCTTGACGCTGATGCGGCACAGCTTGTCCAGGCGCTCGGCAAAGGCCTTGGTGAACGCCGCCGGCATGTGCTGGATCAGCACGATCGGCGCCGGGAAGTTGGCTGGCAACTGGGTCAGCACCCGCTGCAGGGCGACCGGGCCGCCCGTGGAGGTGCCGATGGCCACCAGCTTGTAAGGCTTGCGCTTGGGTGCCGGTGAGTGTGCTGGCGCCGCAGCCGGGGCCGCCGCACGGGCAGGCGCAGGCGTGCGCGCCGCTGCCGGGCTGGCGAAACTGCTGGTGGGTGCATGGCTGCTGCCTGCCGGCGCAGGTGCGGCAACCGGCGCATGGCTGGCGTAGCTGCCAAAACGGCGGTTGCTGCGGGAAATGGTATGCACCTTCTCGCACAGCAGTTGCTTGACCTTGTCTGGGTTGCGCGAGATGTCCTCGAAGTTCTTCGGCAGGTAATCCACCGCACCGGCATCCAGCGCATCGAGGGTGACACGGGCGCCTTCATGGGTCAGCGACGAGAACATCAACACCGGCGTCGGGCAGCGCTGCATGATGTGCCGCACCGCGGTGATGCCGTCCATCATGGGCATTTCGTAGTCCATGGTGATGACATCGGGCTTCAGCGCCAGCGCCTGGTCGATTGCTTCCTTGCCATTGGTCGCGGTACCCACTACCTGGATCGTCGGATCCGCCGAGAGGATTTCCGAGACGCGGCGGCGGAAGAAACCGGAATCATCCACCACCAGGACCTTGACTGCCATAAACACTCCATTAGGCGGCGCAACCCGCCAGGGTGCGCCACCGAAATCAAATACGCCGCGCGGCGTAACGCTTGAGCATGCTCGGGACGTCGAGAATCAACGCGATGCGACCGTCGCCGGTGATGGTGGCCCCGGACATGCCCGGGGTGCCCTGCAGCATCTTGCCCAGCGGCTTGATTACCACTTCTTCCTGGCCAACCAGTTGATCGACGACAAAGCCGATGCGCTGGGTGCCGACCGACAGGATCACCACGTGGCCCTCGTGCTGCTCTTCGTGCACCTGGCCCTGCACCAGCCAGCGCTTGAGGTAGAACAGCGGCAGCGCCTTGTCGCGCACGATCACCACTTCCTGGCCGTCGACCACGTTGGTGCGCGACAGGTCGAGGTGGAAGATCTCGTTGACGTTGACCAGCGGGAAAGCGAACGCCTGGTTGCCCAGCATCACCATCAGGGTTGGCATGATCGCCAGGGTCAGCGGCACCTTGATGACGATCTTCGAGCCCTGGCCCTTGGCCGAGAAGATGTTGATCGAGCCGTTGAGCTGGGAGATCTTGGTCTTCACCACGTCCATGCCCACACCGCGGCCGGACACGTCGGATATCTCGGTCTTGGTCGAGAAGCCCGGGGCGAAGATCAGGTTGTAGCAGTCCGACTCGCTCAGGCGATCGGCGGCATCCTTGTCCATCAGGCCCTTTTCCACGGCCTTGGCGCGCAGGATGTTGGGGTCCATGCCCTTGCCGTCGTCAGAGATCGACAGCAGGATGTGGTCGCCTTCCTGCTCGGCGGACAGCACCACGCGGCCGGTGCGCGCCTTGCCGGAGGCTTCACGCTCTTCGGGCATTTCCACGCCATGGTCGACGGCGTTGCGCACCAGGTGCACCAACGGGTCGGCCAGGGCCTCGACCAGGTTCTTGTCGAGGTCGGTCTCTTCGCCGACCAGCTCCAGGTTGATCTCTTTCTTGAGCTGGCGGGCCAGGTCGCGCACCAGGCGCGGGAAGCGGCCGAAGACTTTCTTGATCGGCTGCATGCGGGTTTTCATCACCGCGGTCTGCAGGTCGGCGGTGACCACGTCGAGGTTGGACACAGCCTTGGACATGGCCTCGTCGCCGCTGTTCAGGCCCAGGCGCACCAGGCGGTTACGCACCAGCACCAGTTCGCCGACCATGTTCATGATCTCGTCCAGGCGCGCGGTATCGACCCGCACGGTGGTTTCCGCTTCGCTGGCGCCATGCTTCTCGGCAGCCGGCGCCGGGGCGCGGGGTGCTGCGGCAGGTTTGCTGGCAGGTTTGCTGGCAGGTGCCGGTGCCGGCGCAGCAACTGCGGCTGGCTTGGCCACGGGCTGGCTGTCGGCCTTGGCCGCGACCGGCGCTTGCACCTTGGCCGCAGCTGGGGCTTCGACGGCGGCAACGTCGCCACCGAACTTGCCCTTGCCGTGCAACTGGTCCAGCAGCGCCTCGAACTCGTGCTCGCTGATTTCGTCGCTGGCTGCGCTGGTATCGGTTGCGGCAGGCGTCTGCGCCTTGGCAGCGGGCAAGGCATCGGCCTGGAAGGTGCCCTTGCCATGCAACTGGTCCAGCAGCGATTCGAACTCGGCGTCGGTAATTTCGTCGCTGGCCGCTTCCGGCGCGCTGGCAACCGGCTGCGCGGCAACCTCGGCGCTGAATTGGCCTTTGCCGTGCAACTGGTCGAGCAGCGACTCGAACTCGGCGTCGCTGATTTCGTCACCTTCACCGCTGACGGTCTCGCCCTGCATCTGCTCGTCGGCCGCAGCTTGTGCCTTGACCGCATCGAGCGAATCGAGCAGCTGCTCGAACTCGCTGTCGGTGATGTCCTGCTCCTCGGCAGGCGCTTCGGCAACCGGTGCCGCAGCGGCAGGCACTTCAACGGCTTCGGCGCCACCCGGCTCGGCCAGGCGCGACAACGCCGCCAGCAGCTCGGGGGTGGCCGCGGTCACTTCGGTGCGCTCGCGCACCTGGCCAAACATGCTGTTGACCGTGTCCAGTGCCTCGAGCACCACATCCATCAGTTCCGCGTCGACCCGGCGCTCACCTTTGCGCAGGACGTCGAACACGTTCTCGGCGATATGGCAGCACTCCACCAGCTCGTTCAGCTGAAGGAAGCCGGCGCCCCCTTTTACAGTGTGGAAACCGCGAAAGATCGCATTGAGCAGGTCGGCATCGTCGGGCCGGCTTTCCAGCTCGACCAGTTGCTCGGACAGTTGCTCAAGAATTTCGCCGGCTTCTACCAGGAAATCCTGGAGGATTTCTTCATCGGCGCCGAAGCTCATCAAACGTGCTCCTTAAAAACCCAGGCTGGACAGCAAATCATCGACATCGTCCTGACCGGACACGACGTCTTCACGCTTATCGGCATGAATCTGCGGACCTTCACCCCGAGTCGGATGTTTTTCTCGATCTTTTTCTGCGCGCAGTTGATCGTGGTCATGCTGGATGCCCGCAAAGCGGTCGACCTGGCTGGCCATCAACACCAGTTTGAGCAGGTTGCTTTCCACCTCGGTGACCAACGTGGTGACGCGCTTGATCACCTGGCCGGTCAGGTCCTGATAGTCCTGGGCCAGCAGAATGTCGTTGAGGTGGCCGGCGACCTTGCGGTTACCTTCGGCGCTGTGCGTCAGGAAACTGTCGACGCGCTTGACCAGGTCACGGAACTCCGGCGCAGCCACTTCGCGGCGCATGAAACGCTGCCAGTCGGTGCTCAGGGCCTGGGCCTCGCTGGCCAGATCGTTGAGCACCGGGGTGCTTTCCTCGACCAGGTCCATGGTGCGGTTGGCCGCGCCCTCGGTGAGCCTGACCACGTACGACAGGCGCTCGGTGGCGTCGGTTATCTGCGACACCTCCTCGGCCTGCGGCATGGTCGGGTCGATCTGGAAACTGACGATGGCACTGTGCAGTTCGCGGGTCAGCTTGCCGACTTCCTGGTACAGGCCGCGGTCGCGGGTCTGGTTCAGCTCGTGAATCAGCTGCACCGCCTCGCCGAAACGGCCCCGCTCCAGGCTTTCGACCAGCTCCTGGGCATGCTTCTTCAGGGTCGATTCGAACTCGCCCAAAGACGTTTGTGATGAATCCATGGCGCGCCCCCCTGACGTGACTCAGCCGTTGACGCGTTCGAAGATCTTCTCGATCTTTTCTTTGAGCACCTGGGCGGTGAACGGCTTGACCACGTAGCCATTGACGCCGGCCTGGGCCGCTTCGATGATCTGGTCGCGCTTGGCTTCGGCGGTCACCATCAGCACCGGCATGGATTTCAGGCGATCGTGGGCACGCACCTTGCGCAGCAGGTCGATGCCGGACATGCCAGGCATGTTCCAGTCGGTCACCAGGAAGTCGTAGTGGCCGTTCTCCAGCATCGGCAGCGCCGTGGTGCCGTCGTCGGCTTCTTCGGTGTTGGTGAAGCCCAGGTCACGCAACAGGTTCTTGATGATCCGCCGCATCGTCGAAAAGTCGTCAACGATGAGGATTTTCATGTCTTTGTTCAAGTAGACCTCCAAGCAGTCTCAAACGCGCTCGGCCCCGAGCGCGCATTCACAATTCGGTACAACGTAGAAAACGACTGCAACGACAGCGGGCTCAACGCGCCCGCCATTCCCCCAGGCGGCTGCGCAGGCGCGCGGCACACTGGCTGTGCAACTGGCTGACCCGCGACTCGCTGACCCCCAGCACCTCACCGATTTCCTTGAGGTTCAGCTCTTCGTCGTAGTACAGCGCCAGCACCAGGCGCTCACGCTCCGGCAGGTTGGCGATGGCCTCGGTCAGGGCGGCCTGGAAGCGCTCGTCCTCCAGGCCACGCGCAGGTTCTACCTGGCCACTGGCGCCATCCTCATGCAGCCCTTCGTGCTCGCCGTCCTGCAACAGGTCGTCGAAGCTGAACAGGCGGCTGCCCAGGGTATCGTTCAAGATCCCGTAGTAATCATCGAGACTCAATTGGAGTTCGGCAGCAACTTCATGATCTTTAGCGTCACGGCCGGTTCTGGCTTCAACCGCACGCATCGCGTCGCTGACCATGCGGGTGTTGCGGTGCACCGAACGCGGTGCCCAGTCGCCCTTGCGCACTTCGTCCAGCATGGCCCCGCGAATGCGGATGCCGGCGTAGGTTTCGAAGCTGGCGCCCTTGCTGGCGTCGTACTTGTTGGCCACTTCCAGCAGGCCGATCATGCCGGCCTGGATCAGGTCCTCGACCTGCACGTTGGCCGGCAGCCGCGCCAGCAGGTGGTAGGCTATGCGCTTGACCAGCGGGGCGTAGCGCTCGATCAGCTCGTACTGCGCGTCTTTCGACGCCCGGCTGTACATCTTGAAACCGCTGGCGTTCATAGCACAGGTCCCGCGCTGGTGGGCTGCACCAGACGCTCGACAAAGAACTCCAGATGGCCGCGCGGGTTGGCCGGCAGCGGCCAGCTATCGACCTTCTGGGCAATCGCCTTGAAGGCCAGCGCGCATTTGGAGCGTGGGAAGGCTTCGTACACGGCACGCTGCTTTTGCACCGCCTTGCGCACGCACTCGTCATACGGCACGGCGCCCACGTACTGCAGGGCAACGTCGAGGAAGCGGTCGGTGACCTTGGTCAGCTTGGCGAACAGGTTGCGGCCTTCCTGCGGGCTCTGCGCCATGTTGGCCAGCACCCGGAAACGGTTCATGCCGTAGTCGCGGTTGAGCAGCTTGATCAGGGCGTAGGCATCGGTGATCGAGGTGGGTTCGTCGCATACCACCAGCAGCACTTCCTGGGCGGCACGTACGAAGCTGACCACCGAATCACCGATACCGGCCGCAGTGTCGATCACCAGCACGTCGAGGTTGTCGCCGATTTCGCTGAACGCCTGAATCAGCCCGGCATGCTGGGCCGGGGCCAGGTGCACCATGCTCTGCGTGCCCGAGGCAGCCGGCACGATGCGCACACCACCGGGGCCCTGCAACATCACGTCGCGCAGCTCGCAGCGCCCTTCGATGACATCGGCCAGGGTCCGCTTGGGGGTAAGGCCCAGCAGCACATCGACATTGGCCAGGCCCAGGTCGGCGTCGAGCAGCATGACCCTGCGGCCAAGCTCGGCCAGCGCCAGGGACAGGTTCACTGAAACGTTAGTCTTGCCGACGCCACCTTTGCCACCGGTCACGGCGATCACCTGTACGGGATGCATGCTACCCATGTCTGTTCTTTACCTTGTCTCGCTGGGACTCAGGCCACACGTAGGGCAATTCTGCGTACCCCTTGGCATAGCTACCTTGCACACATTTCATCATCAACCCGCTCGCCGTGGGTTGTGATAGAGATCAGCGAACATGTCGGCCATGGCCTCTTCGCTGGGCTCGTCCTGCTGCTGCACATTGACCGCGCGGGAGACCAACTGGTGCCCCCGTGGCAGGTGCAGGTCGTCAGGAATGCGCGGCCCGTCGGTCAGGTAGGCCACTGGCAAATCATGACTGATGGCAAGGCTCAGCACGTCGCCAAGGCTCGCCGTTTCATCGAGTTTGGTCAGGATGCAACCGGCCAGGCCGCAGCGCTTGTAGCTGTGATAGGCGGCGGTCAGCACCTGCTTCTGGCTGGTGGTGGCCAGCACCAGGTAGTTCTTCGCGGCAATGCCACGCCCGGCCAGGGTGTCCAGTTGCATGCGCAGGGCCGGGTCGCTGGCCTGCAGGCCGGCGGTATCGATCAGCACCACGCGCTTGCGCAGCAGCGGCTCCAGCGCCGCGGCCAGCGACTGACCCGGGTCGACGTAGGTCACCGGCACGTTGAGGATGCGGCCCAGGGTCTTGAGCTGCTCCTGGGCGCCGATGCGGAAGCTGTCCATGCTCACCAGCGCCAGGTTCTGCGCGCCGTACTTGAGCACGTAGCGGGCGGCCAGCTTGGCCAGGGTAGTGGTCTTGCCCATGCCGGCCGGGCCGACCATGGCGATCACCCCGCCCTCTTCGATCGGCTCGACCTCGGGGATTTCAATCATCCGCGCCAGGTGCGCCAGCAACATGCGCCAGGCCTGGCGTGGCTCGTCGATCTCGGCAGTCAGGTCCAGCAGCTCACGGGCGATCGGCCCGGACAGGCCGATGCGTTGCAGCCGGCGCCAGACGGTGGCCTGCTGCGGCTTGCTGCCCTGCAGCTGGTTCCAGGCCAGCGAGCCGAGCTGCACTTCCAGCAGCTCGCGCAGGCCCGACAGCTCGGAGCGCATGGCATCGAACAGGCGCGGGTCGACCGGCGCCGACGCAGGCGCTGCAGCAGCCTCGGGCGCATCGACGTGCGGTTCGATCAACGGCTCGGCAGCGGTCAGCGACTGCCCGGCGAACAATTGGCGGTTGTTGTCGCTGCTGTCCTGGCGGTGGCCCAGCTCGGCCTGGGCAGTGGCGATGCGCGTATGGGTCTTGCGCAGCTCTTCTTCCAGTTCGGCGTTGGGCACACGCGGGGCCAGGGCGGACAGCTTGTAGTCCAGCGCGGCCGTCAGCTCGACACCGCCGGCGATGCGACGGTTGCCGATGATGGCGGCATCGGCGCCCAGCTCATCACGGACCAGCTTCATGGCCTGACGCATATCGGCGGCGAAAAATCGCTTAACTTGCATTATCCCCTACCTCAGCCGTTAGGGCCCACGGTGGCAACGATGGTGACTTGCTTGTTGTCCGGTATTTCCTGATACGCCAGAACATGCAAATTCGGTACAGCCAGGCGACCGAAACGCGACAGCATGGCGCGGATCGGGCCGGCAACCAGGAGGATGGCCGGCTGGCCCTGCATTTCCTGGCGCTGGGCCGCCTCGATCAGCGAACGCTGCAGCTTCTCGGCCATGCTCGGCTCCAGAAGAACACCGTCTTCCTGACCTTGCCCGGCCCTTTGCAGACTATTGAGCAAAATCTGTTCCAACCTTGGCTCCAGGGTAATCACTGGCAGCTCCGACTCAACGCCGACAATGCTTTGCACGATGGCGCGACACAATCCGACGCGCACCGCCGCCACCAGCGCGGCGGTATCTTGACTCTTGCCGGCGTTGTTCGCGATCGCCTCGGCGATACTGCGAATATCGCGCACTGGCACCTGTTCCGACAACAGCGCTTGCAGCACCTTGAGCAGGCCCGACAAGGAAATGACACCCGGCACCAACTCTTCTGCAAGTTTAGGCGATGCCTTGGCCAACACCTGCAGCAATTGCTGGACCTCTTCATGGCCGATCAGCTCGTGGCAGTGCTTCTGCAGGATCTGGTTCAGGTGGGTGGCCACCACGGTGCTGGCGTCGACCACGGTGTAGCCCAGCGACTGCGCCTGGGAGCGCTGGCCGACATCGATCCACACGGCTTCAAGGCCAAACGCCGGGTCGCGCGCAGCAATGCCGTTGAGGGTGCCGAACACCTGCCCCGGGTTGATTGCCAGTTCGCGGTCCGGGTAGATCTCGGCCTCGGCCAGGATCACCCCCATCAGGGTCAGGCGATACGCGCTGGGCTGCAGGTCGAGGTTGTCGCGGATGTGCACGGTGGGCATGAGGAAGCCCAGGTCTTGCGACAGCTTCTTGCGCACGCCCTTGATCCGCGCGAGCAATTGGCCACCCTGGTTACGATCGACCAGCGGGATCAACCGGTAGCCGACCTCCAGGCCAATCATGTCGATCGGCGTGACGTCGTCCCAGCCCAGCTCCTTGGTTTCCAGCGCACGCTGTGGCGAGGGCAGCAGGTCCTGCTGGCGCTGCGCCTCCTGCAGCGCCTGCGCCTTGGCCTTCTGCTGCTTCTTCCACACCAGGTAGGCGCCACCACCGGCCAGCAGGCCGAGGCTGAGGAAGGCCACGTGCGGCATGCCCGGCACCAGGCCCATGACGATCATCAGCGCGCCGGACACCGCCAGGGCCTTGGGCGAATCGAACATCTGCCGGTTGATCAGCTTGCCCATGTCCTCGGAGCCCGAAGCACGGGTAACCATGATCGCGGCAGCGGTGGACAGCAACAGTGATGGCAATTGCGCCACCAAACCGTCACCGATGGTCAGCAAGGCGTACACCTTGCCGGCATCGCCAAAGCTCATGCCGTGCTGCAGCATGCCGATCAGCATGCCGCCGATCAGGTTGATGAACAGGATCAGCAGGCCGGCGATGGCGTCACCGCGGACGAACTTGCTGGCACCGTCCATCGAACCGTAGAACTCGGCTTCCTGCGCCACTTCGGCACGACGGTGCTTGGCCTGGGCCTGGTCGATCAGGCCGGCGTTGAGGTCGGCGTCGATGGCCATCTGCTTGCCGGGCATGGCGTCGAGGGTGAAACGCGCGCTCACTTCCGAGATACGCCCGGCGCCCTTGGTCACCACCACGAAGTTGATGATCATGAGGATGGCGAACACCACGGCACCGACCACGTAGTTACCGCCGATCACCACCTCGCCGAAGGCCTGGATAACCTTGCCGGCGGCGCCGTGGCCCTCCTGGCCATGCAGCATCACCACCCGGGTGGAAGCCACGTTCAGGGCCAGACGCAACAGCGTGGCCACCAGCAGGATCGTGGGGAATGCGGCGAAGTCGAGCGGGCGCAGGGCGTAGACGCAGACCAGCAGGACCACGATCGACAGGGCGATGTTGAAAGTGAAGAACACGTCGAGCAGGAACGGCGGTATCGGCAACATCATCATTGCCAACATCACCAGCAGCAACAGCGGCACACCCAGGTTGCCCCGGCCGAGCCCGGCCAGGTTGTTACGGGCGTTGCTGATTAACTGAGTGCGATCCACCGCGAGTCCTCTTGATGCAAAACTTTGACGCACAGGGCGCGCCTGGCGCTGGCTTTGCAAGAAGCCTTCCAACTTTGCTCGACGGGGGATTTATGTTGCCTGTTCCGGCCTCTTCGCGGGTGAACCCGCTCCCACAGGTGCGGCGTCGCCCTCGAGGAGCATGAGGTCCCTGTGGGAGCGGGCGTGCCCGCGAAAGGGCCAGACGCCCTGACACAAGGTCAACTGTCGCGGCGCAGGCGACTGGCGCTAGCTTGACAAGAAACCTTCCAACTTTGCTCGACGGGGGATTTATGTTGCCTGTTCCGGCCTCTTCGCGGGTGAACCCGCTCCCACAGGTGCGGCGTCGCTCTCGAGGAGCATGAGGTCCCTGTGGGAGCGGGCGTGCCCGCGAAAGGGCCAGACGCCCTGACACAAGGTCAACTGTCGCGGCGCAGGCGGCTGGCGCTAGCTTGACAAGAAGCCTTCCAACTTTGCTCGACGGGGGATTTATGTTGCCTGTTCCGGCCTCTTCGCGGGCACGCCCGCTCCCACAGGGACCGCACAGCCTTCAAGGCCCGCAGAGGACCTGTGGGAGCGGGTTCACCCGCGAAAGGGCCAGACGCCCTGACACAAGGTCAACTGTCGCGGCGCAGGTCCGGTGGAATCGGCAGGTCGTCCTTCAGCGGCTCTGGCCGCTTGCCTTTGCCTGCCCGGTACTGGCGGATCTGGAACACATAGGCCAGCACCTGCGCCACCGCCAGGTAAAGCCCGGCAGGGATTTCCTGCTCAAGTTCGGTGGAGTAGTAGATCGCCCGCGCCAACGCCGGCGATTCGAGGATCTGGACCTTGTGCTCCACACCGATCTCGCGAATCTTCAGGGCAATGAAATCCGTCCCCTTGGCCAGCAGCAACGGCGCCGCCCCGCCTTTCTCCGGGTCGTATTGCAAGGCCACCGCATAATGCGTCGGGTTGGTGATGATCACGTCGGCTTCGGGCACAGCCGCCATCATGCGCCGCTGCGAAGCCTCACGCTGCAGCTGGCGAATACGCTGCTTGACCTCGGGCTTGCCTTCGCTGTCCTTGTACTCGTCCTTGATTTCCTGCTTGGTCATCTTCAGCTTGTTGTGCGTCTGCCACAGCTGGAACGGCACGTCCGCCGCCGCAATCAACAGCAGCCCGGCCGACATCCACAACGCACTCCAGCCCACCACCTGCAGGCTATGTATAATCGCCTGCTCCAACGGCTCATTGGCGATGGCGAGCAGCGCCTGGCGGTCGTTGACCAGCACCACTACTGCCACGACCAGAATCACGAAAAACTTGGCGAGTGCTTTCAATAGCTCGGTCAGGGCGTTCATCGAGAACATGCGCTTGATCCCCGACAAGGGATTCATGCGGCTGAATTTCGGCTGCAACAGGCTGCCGGAAAACAGGAAACCGCCCAGGACAATCGGCGCGACGAAGGAAATCACGAACAACAGGATCAAGATCGGCTGCACCGCCCAGATGGCCATCTTGCCCGAGGCCAACAGGAAGGCACCCATGGCCCGCTCATCGACGATGAAGTCGCGGGTCAGGCTGAAGTTCATGCGCATGATCGCCAGCAGTGTCTCGGCCAGGTGGCCGCCGAACGCCAGCAGGCCACCGGCGCCGGCCAAGGTCACCGCCACCGTGTTCAGCTCCTTGGAACGCGCGATCTCGCCTTTCTCGCGGGCATCGCGCTTGCGCTTGTCGGTGGGTTCTTCTGTCTTGTCCTGACCGCTTTCGCTTTCCGCCATGCTCAGCGCGCCCTTGCCAGATCACGCAGCCATTGCAGCGCTTCGCTGGCCAATGCCTGGTAATGGGAAAGTATGTCGGCCAGGCCGACCCAGAAAATGAGCATGCCCATGACCAGGGTCAGCGGAAAACCGATGGAGAAAATGTTCAGCTGCGGCGCGGCACGCGTCATTACGCCAAAGGCAATGTTCACCACCAGCAACGCGGCGATAGCCGGCAGGATCAGCAGCAGGCCGGCACCGAACACCCAGCCCAGGCGCCCCGCCATCTCCCAGAACTGATTGACCACCAGCGCATTGCCCACCGGCAAGGTGGTGAAGCTTTCGGTCAGCACCTCGAACGCCACCAGATGGCCGTTCATCAGCAGGAACAGCACGCTCACCAGCATGGTCATGAACTGGCTGATCACCGCAACGTTGACGCCGTTGGCCGGGTCGACCATCGATGCGAAGGCCATGCCCATCTGCACCGCGACGATCTGGCCAGCGATGACGAAAGCCTGGAACAACAACTGCAGCGACAACCCGAACAACGCCCCGACGATGACCTGCTCGGCACACAGCAGCAGGCCGCGCAGGCTCAGCGGATCGAACTCGGGCAAGGGCGGCAGGGCCGGGACGATCACCACGGTGATAGCCACCGCCACGTACAGGCGCACCCGCGCCGGCAGCATGCGGGTGCCGAAGATCGGCATGGTCATCAATACTGCCGTCACCCGGAACAACGGCAGGATGAAGGTGGCGACCCAGGTGCCGATCTGCGTGTCGGTCAGCTCCAGCATCGGCGCGTCAACCGATCAGCTGCGGGATGTTGGTGTACAGACTGGTGATGTACTCCATGAACTTCTGCACCAGCCACGGCCCGGCGACGATCAGCGTGACCAGCATCACCAGCAGGCGTGGCAGGAAGCTCAGGGTCTGTTCGTTGATCTGCGTGGCGGCCTGGAACATGGCCACCACCAGGCCCACCAGCAGACTGGGCACCACCAGTATGGCGACCATCAGGGTGGTCAGCCACAAGGCATCACGGAACAGGTCGACAGCGACTTCAGGTGTCATCGGCGGCTCTCCTTGACGGCGTCAGACGCCGCCGAAACTGCTGGCCAAGGTGCCCATGATCAGCGCCCAGCCATCGACCAGCACGAACAGCATGATCTTGAACGGCAGCGAGATGATCAGCGGCGACAGCATCATCATACCCATGGCCATCAGCACGCTGGCTACCACCATGTCGATGATCAGGAACGGGATGAAGATCATGAAACCGATCTGGAACGCGGTCTTCAGCTCGGAGGTGACGAACGCCGGCACCAGGATCGTCAGCGGCACCTGGTCCGGGCCGGCGATGTCAGTACGCTTGGACAGGCGCATGAACAGGTCGAGATCGCTTTGCCGGGTTTGTGCCAGCATGAAGTCCTTGAGCGGCCCCTGGGCCTTGTCGATGGCCTGCTGGGCAGTCATCTGCTCCTTCAGGTACGGCTGCAGTGCGTCCTGGTTCACCCGGTCGAACACCGGCGCCATGATGAACATGGTCAGGAACAGCGCCATGCCGGTCAGCAGCTGGTTCGACGGCGTCTGCTGCAGGCCCAGGGCCTGACGCAGGATCGAGAACACGATGATGATGCGGGTGAAGCTGGTCATCAGAATGACGAACGCCGGGATGAAGCTGAGCGCCGTCATGATCAGCAGAATCTGCAGGCTGACCGAATACTCCTGCTGCCCGTCCGCGGTATTGGACAGGGTAATGGCCGGGATCGACAGCGGGTCGGCCCCCAGGGCCAGCGGCGCGGCCAGCAGCAGCGCCAGAGTCAACAACACACGCAGCGCGCCACTCATCACTTCTTGTCCTTAGGGTCCTTGCCCATCAGCTCCATCAGCCGCTGGGCAAACTCCGGCGTCGCCTGGCGGGCGCTTTCCGGCACTTCCACGGGTTCGGCCAGCACATGCAGGGCCTCGATGCTGCCAGGTGTATGGCCGATCAGGATCTGCTCCTTGCCCACCTGCACCAGCAGCAGGCGGTCGCGCGGGCCGATGGCCCGGCTGCCGACGATCTCGATCACCTGCCCGCCCTTCACCGCCGTGCTTTGCATGCGCCGCAGCAACCAGGCCAGGAAGAAGATCAGGCCGACCACCAGCAGCAGGCCGAAGACCATCTGCGCCAGCTGCCCACCGAGGCTGCCAGGCGCGGTTGCCGGGGTTGCCGCCGGTGTGGCCGCGGCCAGGCAAGCCTGGCTGGCGAGCAGCGCGGCGAGCGCCGCGATGGCGCGCATCATGCCCTTCACTCAGCGCAGCTTCTTGATACGTTCGCTGGGGCTGATCACGTCGGTCAGGCGGATGCCGAACTTCTCGTTGACCACCACCACCTCGCCATGGGCAATCAGCGTGCCGTTGACCAGCACGTCGAGCGGCTCGCCGGCCAGGCGGTCGAGCTCGATCACCGAGCCCTGGTTTAGCTGCAGCAGGTTGCGGATGTTGATCTCGGTACTGCCCACTTCCATGGAAATGTTCACCGGGATATCCAGGATCACGTCCAGGTTAGGGCCTTCGAGGCTGACGTTTTCGTTCGGCTTCGGCGAGCTGGCGAACTCCTCCATCGGCAGGCGGCCTGCGCCGCCGGTGCTGCTACCGGTGTCACCACCCAGCAGTGCATCGATATCGGCCTGGCCGGCTGCACCGGTTTCTTCCAGTGCCGCAGCCCATTCATCGGCCAGTGCCTGGTCCTCTGCGGAGGTGATCTCGTTTTCGTTAGCCATGGTTTCCTCGACAGGCATTCAATTCGTTATGAGCGACCGGCACGCGTCAGCGGCGTTCGATCGGGTCGATGATCTGCAGCGCCAGGTTGCCCTTGTGCGAACCCAGGCGCGCCTTGAACGACGGCACGCCGTTGGCGCGCAGCACCAGGTGCTCGGGCAGCTCCACCGGGATCACGTCACCAGGCTGCATGTGCAGGATGTCGCGCAGCTTCAGCTGGCGCCGGGCTACGGTGGCGGTCACCGGCACAGCCACGTCCAGCACGTCCTCGCGCAGGGCCTTGACCCAGCGCTCGTCCTGGTCGTCCAGGTCCGACTGGAAACCGGCGTCGAGCATTTCCCGCACCGGCTCGATCATCGAGTACGGCATGGTCACGTGCAGGTCGCCGCCACCGCCGTCCAGCTCGATGTGGAAGGTGGACACCACCACCGCCTCGCTGGGGCCGACAATGTTGGCCATGGCCGGGTTTACCTCGGAGTTCATGTACTCGAAGGTGACCGGCATGATTGCCTGCCAGGCTTCCTTGAGGTCGACGAAGCACTGGTCCAGCACCATGCGCACCACGCGCAACTCGGTGGGGGTGAACTCGCGGCCTTCGATCTTGGCGTGGCGGCCGTCGCCGCCGAAGAAGTTGTCCACCAGCTTGAACACCAGCTTGGCGTCGAGGATGAACAGCGAGGTACCGCGCAGCGGCTTGATCTTGACCAGGTTGAGGCTGGTCGGCACGTACAGCGAGTGCACGTATTCGCCGAACTTCATCACCTGCACGCCGCCCACTGCCACGTCGGCGGAGCGGCGCAGCAGGTTGAACATGCTGATACGGGTGTAACGGGCGAAACGCTCGTTGATCATTTCCAGGGTCGGCATGCGACCCCGCACGATACGGTCCTGACTGGTCAGGTCGTAGCTTTTGATGCTGCCAGGCTCGGATGCACTCTCGGTCTGCACCAGCCCGTCGTCGACGCCATGCAACAGGGCATCGATTTCATCCTGGGACAGCAGGTCCTGTACGGCCATTGCGGACTCCTACTGCAATACGAAATTGGTGAACAGCAACTGGTCGACGACCGGCTTGCCGACTTCCTTCTGCGCCACTTCCTGAACCACTGCGGTGGCCTTCTGGCGCAGCATTTCCTGCCCCACCGGGCTGCCGGCCAGGGTGTCGAAGCCTTGCCCGGAGAACATCATCACCAGGTTGTTGCGGATCACCGGCATGTGCACCTTGAGGGCGTCCAGGTCAGCCTGGCTGCGCGCTTGCAGGGTGATGCTCACCTGCATGTAGCGCTGGCGGCCGTTCTGGTTGAAGTTGACCACGAAGGCCGGGGCCAGCGCTTCGTAGATAGCCGCTGGCTTGACGTTGCTGGCTGCAGGATCGGCGGCCGGGGCCGGCTCGCTCTTGTGCATGATGAACCAGGTAGCGCCCACCGAAAGGCCGATCGCCAGCAACAGGCCCACTACCGCCAGCAGGATCAGCTTGAGTTTGCCTTTAGTGGCGGGGTCTTTGACTGCTTCGCTCTTCGCCATGCCAATAATCCGTCGTCCATCGGGGGTTCAAGGGAGGATGGCTTGGCTTGAGCAAGTGTTATGCCAGATTTCGCAGAAGGGAGATTTCAGCAGGAACGACTGTGCTGGCTTCTTCGCGGGTGAACCCGCTCCCACAGGACCTCCACAGGCTTCGAAGCCTGCACTGTACTTGTGGGAGCGGGTTTACCCGCGAAGAGGCCAGTACAGGCAATCGGGATCTACGCGTAGTAATCGACCGCACTGTCGCCAACAACCACCTGCTGCTCCACAGGCCGGGCGCTATCGACTGCCTCTGCCCCGCCCTGCTCGGCCCGGCGCGCCGCCACCCCGGACAGGTTGCTGCCCTGCGCCTGCCCCTGCTGCTGTTGTTGCTGCCCACGCGACTGGTCGGCCACGTTGACATCCGGCTGTGCCAGCCCCTGCTGGGCAAACAGCTCGCGCAGGCGGTGCACCTGGCTGTCGAGGGCGTCCCGCACGCCGGCGTGGCCGCTGATGAAGGTGACCTGGGTCGACTGGTCCGTCGCAACATTGACGCGAATGTCCAGGCGGCCCAGTTCCGCCGGTTCCAGCTGGATATCCGCTGACTTGAGGTTCTGGCTGGACAGGTACATGACCCGATTGACCAGGCCCTCGGCCCAGGCGTTCTGGTTCATCGGCAGC
The DNA here is from genome assembly GCF_040784925.1 of Pseudomonas sp. X4. NCBI lineage: Bacteria > Pseudomonadati > Pseudomonadota > Gammaproteobacteria > Pseudomonadales > Pseudomonadaceae > Pseudomonas > Pseudomonas sp. X4. The sequence continues at coordinate 612,859 of NZ_CP160798.1, forward strand.
GGTTGGTGCAAGGGGCTGGCATTGGCCGGCACGGCATTGGCGGTCTTGGCCGTGGCGGCCTGGGTCAGGTTGGCCAGGCGGTTGGCGAAATCGTCTACGCGTGTATCGCTGCCAGCGCTCTTGGTGTCTTTCAGGCCATCTTCGAGCAAGCCAGCAAAGGCCTTGTCGCCAGGCTCGCCCGTCTCACCCTCGGCATTCTCGACCAGATTCGCCAAGGTATTGACGGCCATCTGCCCCTCTTCGCCCTGAGCCTGCGAAGGGTCCAGGGCATGCGCCGAGGTCGCTCCCTTGGCCTGGGCGCTTTGTTCCAGCGCCAGGCGCAGGGTCGGCAGGTTGGCCAAAGGGTCGGCGTCAGGGTCGAAGGCTTCCTCGGCGGCCGGCTCCTCGGGCAGCTCGGCGGTGACCTGCGCCTGCGCCGCGGCGGCCTGCAACACCGGCGCCACCGCCTCGGCCTGGGCCTGGATCAGTTGTGCGCCAGGCTGGGCGTCGGTGACCTGGCCAGCAACCAGGCTGGCATCGCGCAAGCCGGTGTCGGCTTGGGCCTGGTCGTCGGCTGGCAATTGTTTGCCGTCATCGGCAACCGCGAGTTTGTCGGCAGCGGCTTTCTTGCCGCCCTGCGCCGCCTCGGGCTTGTCCTTGGGCTTGGCCTGAGCGACCTTGTCGTCCTGCCCGGCGGCCTTGTCGCGGCCCTGCCGGGCCATCACCTGGTCGAAGCCGTCGCCCTTGTCGCCCGGCGCCTGCAGCGGCTTGTCGGCCTGTGCGGCGGCCGAACGCGAGGTGTTGGCAATGGCGTTGCCTTGCAACAATGGGTTGGGTGCGACAGGCATCGAGCGGTCTCCGCGCCAGAAACAAAAAAATCATACTGCCAGAGACAGGCAAGACTCGCGCCAAGTCGTGCTTCAACCCGCCGAAATGCGCTGCTGCTCACCTCGGTAGAAGCCCTGCACCTCGAGGAACTCTTGGTCGATGCGGTTGATCAGGTCTTCGATCCCATACAGCGGGGGCCGCCGTGCGCGCTCCTCCAGCTGCTGACACAGGTTGGCCAATGCAACCGCGCCCATGTTGCTGCTGCTGCCCTTGAAACTGTGAGCCGCGGAGCCGAGCTCTTCGGCACTTTTAGCCGCGTGCAGCTGACCCAGGCGCCGTTCGGAGTCGTCGAGAAAGGTTTGCACCAACTGCAGGTAGCCATCTTCCATGACCTCACGCAGGTCGCTGAGTACCTTGTGGTCAATATGCATGTCAGTCACTTGTTCACTCCTTGATCAAGCCAGATTATGCCCGAGCCAACCCGTGGCTCACCAGACGAACTCCACATGCGCGCAGCGCCCGCCCTCACTCCAGTGCGCGCTGCTGGCCAGCCGCCTCACCAGGTTCAGGCCTCGCCCGCTCAGCCCCTGCTCCAGCGAGGGCCGCGACAGCACCCGTTGCACATCGAACCCAGCACCACTGTCACGGACCTCGATCATCAGACGCCCGCCGTCGGCTTGCGGTTCAACCTTGAAATCGATGCGCACGTAACCGTCGGTCAGAACCCCAAGGCGCCGGGCGCGTTCCTGATAATAGTCGGCAAAGCCCTGTACATCGCGCTTGAGCTGCGAGTCCAGGCCCAGCACGCCATGCTCCAGGGCATTTGAATACAGCTCGCTGAGCACACTGTGCAGGTTGCCGGTACGCGCGCGCAGGCCATGAATCTCCTGCAACAACTGCACCAGGTACGGCACCGGGTTGAAGCGCTTCAGGCTCTGGCCACGCACCTCGAACCCCAGCGACCAGTCCAGCGGGCTGGAGCGGCCGCTATCAGAGTAGATCATCGGCGCCGGCACCCGCTCCTCGGCGCTGAACATACGAATGTCGCACAGGCTGATGTCATCGCGCGGGCGCCCGCCAAAGCGCTCCAGGGCCTGCATCACTTCGTCGAACAACCGCACCGGGTCCCGGTTGTCGGCCAGCACCCTGCGCAGGCGCTGCACACCAAACAGGCGTTCCTGGTCGTCGGCGGTGTCCAGCACGCCGTCCGACAGCAGCAGCAGGCGCTCGCCCGGCGCCAGCGGCAACACTTCGGTACTGTCATCGAAACGCTCGGCGTCCAGGATGCCCAGCGGCAGGTGTCGCGAAGTCAGCGCCGACAGCACCTGGCCATCCACTGCCAGGCGATAGCCGTCAGGCATGCCACCGTTCCACACTTCCACCGAACCGCGCTGCATGCTGAGGTTGAGCAGCAGCGCACAACAGAACATGTCCACCGGCAGGATACGTTTGAGCTTGGCATTCATCTCGCGCAGGATCTGCGCCATGCCGTAGCCCTTGGCAGTCATGCCGTAGAACACTTCGGCCAGCGGCATGGCGCCTACCGCCGCCGGCAGGCCGTGGCCGGTGAAATCGCCGAGCAGCACGCGCATGTCGCCGGACGGGGTGAACGCGGCCAGCATCAGGTCGCCATTGAACAGCGCATAGGGCGATTGCAGGTAGCGGATGTTGGGCGCGGCCAGGCAGCCGGAGTGCGCAACCTTGTCGAACACCGCCTTGGCCACCCGCTGCTCGTTGAGCAGGTGGTGGTGGTGCCGGGCAATCTGGTCGCGCTGCTCCAGCACGGTGGCCTGCAGCCGGCGCAGGCGGTCCATGGCGCGGATCTTGGCGCCGAGGATCACCGCACTGTAGGGCTTGGCCATGAAGTCGTCGCCCCCGGCCTCCAGGCAGCGCACCAGGCCTTCCTCCTCGTTCAATGACGTCAGGAAAATGATCGGCACCAGCGCTTCGCCGGCCAGCGCCTTGATCTGCCGCGCCGCCTCGAAGCCATCCATCACCGGCATCAGCGCATCCAGCAGCACCAGTTGCGGGCGCCGCTCGACGAACAGCGCCACCGCCTGCTCGCCGTTTTCCGCGGTGAATACCTGATGGCCCTGACGGCGCACGATCTGCGCCAGCAGCAGGCGGTCGGCGGCACCGTCTTCGGCGACCAGCACGGTCAACGCCTGTTCGGCCGGCATGTCGGCGCTCAACTGATATCGAAGAGTTTTTCGAAATTGGAGATGGCGAGGATCTTGCGCACATCGGAGCTGGCATGCACCACACGCACATCCGACTCATCGCCGCCCGCATGGTCACGCAGCAACAGCAGCATGCCGAGCGCGGAACTGTCGAGGTAGGTGGTGTCCTTCAGGTCGACGACCACCGAATCTGGCCGGCTGGGCTGGCGTTCGTAGGCGTCACGAAATTCCTGGTGCTTGCCGAAATCGAAGCGCCCCTTGATCTTTATCGTCAGCTTTTTCCCGTCCTGCGAAAAATCAGTCTCGACTGCCATGCTAGCGATTCCTTCGATGATGGCGGATGCAACTCCTTAAAGGTTTAGCAGGCGATGACGGGGGTGGCAAGCATGTGGGCTGCCTGTCCCGGCCTCTTCGCGGGTAAACCCGCTCCCACAGGATCTCCACGAATTCGAATCCTGCGCCGTACCTGTGGGAGCGGGTTCACCCGCGAAGAGGTCAGTACAGGCTATAGGTGATTCTGCCGCGGCAGGCGTTGTGACAGCTCGTCGAGCAAGCGCTGCTCGCGCTTGTCTTCGGCCCGCCGGGCTTCGTCCAGGTAGCGCTGCACAAGCTTGCGCAAGCCTTCCACCCGGGCATAGGCCTGCTGCCAGGTGCCGCGGGCGTTGTTGAGGTTGTTCTGGTGCCAGACCAGGCTCTGGCGCTGCTGGGTCATGGCCGTTTCCAGTTGCCCGAGGAAGCGCTGGTAATTGACCAGCCAGCTACCGTTTACCCCCTGCCCGCCACGGTTGATCCACTGCAGTTGGTAGTCCTCGCGAAACCGCTCGAGCTCGGCCAGCTTGGCCTGTGCCATGGCCACCTGCTGCTGGAACTGCCCAAGGCGCTGAGCGGCCTGGCGCTCGGCCTCTTCGGCCATGTCCACCACCGGCGCCAGGCGCGCGGCACGTCCGGGCAGTGCCATGGCCTATCAACCGCCCGCCGGGGGCGCAAAGATCGCCCCCAACTGTTCGCGGCTTTGCGCCATGCCCACGCTCTCGCGCAGACCCTGGCGCAGAAACTCCACCAGCTTCGATTGCAGGGCGATGGCCAGGTCGGTTTCCGGGTCGCCACCCGCCACGTAGGCGCCCACGCTGATCAGGTCGCGGCTCTGCGACAGGCGCGACCACAACTGCTTGAACTTTTGCGCCTGGCGCAAATGGTCGGCATCGACCACCTGGGGCATGACCCGGCTGATCGAGGCTTCGATGTCGATGGCCGGGTAATGACCTTCCTCGGCCAGCCGCCGCGACAGCACGAAGTGGCCATCGAGCACACCGCGCGCCGCGTCGGCAATCGGGTCCTGCTGGTCGTCACCCTCGGACAACACGGTATAGAACGCGGTGATCGAACCACCGCCTGGCTCGCCGTTGCCGGCCCGCTCCACCAGCTTGGGCAGCTTGGCGAACACCGATGGCGGGTAACCCCGGGTGGCCGGCGGCTCGCCGATGGCCAGGGCGATTTCACGCTGGGCCTGGGCGAAACGGGTCAGCGAATCCATCAACAACAGCACGTTCTTGCCCTTGTCGCGGAAGTACTCGGCAATACGCGTGCAGTACATGGCGGCCCGCAGGCGCATCAGCGGCGCATCGTCGGCGGGCGAAGCGACCACCACCGAGCGCTTGAGGCCTTCCTCACCAAGGATATGCTCGATGAATTCCTTGACCTCGCGGCCCCGCTCGCCGATCAGGCCGACGACAATGATCTCGGCTTCGGTGAAGCGAGTCATCATGCCCAGCAACACCGACTTGCCCACACCGGTACCGGCGAACAGGCCCAGGCGCTGGCCGCGACCGACGGTGAGCAGGCCATTGATGCTGCGAATGCCAACGTCCAGCGGCTTGCTGATGGGGTCGCGGTTCAACGGGTTGATCACCGGGCCGTCCATCGGCACCCAGTCCTCGGCCTTCATCCCGCCCTTGCCATCCAGCGCGCGGCCGGCGCCGTCGAGCACCCGGCCGAGCATGCTCATGCCCATGGGCAGGCGGCCGCTGTCATCCAGCGGCACCACCCGGGCGCCGGGGGCGATGCCGACAATGCTGCCGACCGGCATGAGGAATACCTTGGACCCGGCAAAGCCCATGACTTCGGCCTCCACCTGCACCGGGTGGTAGCTGTCGTCGTTGATTACCAGGCAGCGGCTGCCGACTGCAGCGCGCAGGCCTTCGGCTTCCAGGGTGAGGCCGACCATGCGCAGCAGGCGGCCTTCGACGATGGGTTGGGCCGGCAACTCGATGGCCTCGGCGTAACTGCCCAGGCGCTTGCCGAAACTGGTGCGCTCAAGTTGCATCCGGGCTACCCACGGCGCGCTCTGGCAGGCTGTCCAGGTCTACCGACATGTCCGGCGCTGCCGGGTGCAGCGAATGATCGTGCAACTGGTCGAACAGTTGTGCCACGGCTTTCTCGATGCGGGTTTCCATGGTCGCGTCGATGCGACTATGCGCGGTCTCGATACGGCAGCCGCCTGGCAGCAGTGCGCTGTCCTCGAGCAGCCGCCAGCTTTCCTCATGGCGCTCGCGCAGGGCCTTGGCCAGCTCGAAATCCTGCGGGTTGAGGTGGATGCGGATATTGTCCGCGCCCATGGGCAGCAGCTTGAGCGCTTCGCGCAGTACCTGGGTGATCTGGCTGGAATCGCCCCGCAGTTCGCGACCGATCACCTGGCGGGTCATGTGAGCCACCAGGTGGACCAGGGTTTTCTCGATCTGCGTGTCCTGCTCGGCGATCGGCTCCATCAGGTTGGTCATCAGCCGGTCGAGGCTCTCCAACTTGGTCTTCAGGGCCTCTTCGGCTTCCTGGCGGACCTTGAGCTGGGTGCTATGGAAGCCCTCGCGCTCACCGGTGGCGAAGCCTTCGTTGTAGGCCTCCTGGCGGATGGCCTCGAGTTCTTCCAGGGTCAGTGGCTGGACTTCTTCCAGCGGCACCTCCTCGACTTCTTCCTCGATTACCTCGGGTTCCGGCGCCGGTTCGGGCTCAGGCTCCGGTTCCGGGTCGAAGCTGGGCAGCGCCCATACATCCACGCCCTCTAGGTCGCGGGCGCGGATCAGGTCGCTGGGGTGATGTTCTTTGGTGGGCATGCTGTCATGTTCTCAAACCATGTTCAGCCGACACGGTCCCTGTGGGAGCGGGTTTACCCGCGAATGCGTCGGCAGCGACAACCTCTATCGCCAGGTCCGACGCCTTCGCGGGTAAACCCGCTCCCACAAGGGGTGGCGTCGGCCTTCAGATCGCAAATACCTTAGATCATTTCCTCGGCACCCTTGCCGCCGAGCACGATCTCGCCGGCCTCGGCCATGCGGCGGGCGATGGTGAGGATTTCCTTCTGCGCCGTTTCCACGTCGCTGACCCGCACCGGCCCCTTGGCCTCCAGATCGTCGCGCAACAGCTCCGAGGCACGCTTGGACATGTTCTTGAAGATCTTGTCCTTGACTCGCTCGTCGGCGCCCTTGAGCGACACCACCAGCACGTCGGACGAGACTTCGCGCAGCAGCGCCTGGATGCCTCGGTCGTCGACGTCGGCCAGGTTGTTGAAGACGAACATCAGGTCTTCGATCTGCTCCGACAGGTCGCTGTCGATCTCGCGGATCGCGTCCATCAGTGCACCTTCCACCGAGCTGTCGAGGAAGTTCATGATGTCGGCGGCGCGCTTGATGCCGCCCAGGGTGGTACGCGCCGCGTTGGAGTTGCCCGAGAACTGCTTCTCGAGGATCTGGTTCAGCTCCTTCAGCGCCGCCGGCTGCACGGTGTTCAGCGACGACACGCGCAGGACGATGTCCAGGCGCACCTTGTGGTCGAAGTTGCTCAGCACTTCGCCGGCCTGGTCGGGGTCGAGGTAGGCAACCACGATGGCCTGGATCTGCGGGTGCTCGTAGCGGATCACGTCGGCAACGGCGCGCGGCTCCATCCACTTCAGGCTGTCCAGGCCGCTGGTGTTGCCACCGAGCAGGATGCGGTCGACCAGGCCGTTGGCCTTGTCCTCGCCCAGGGCCTGGTTGAGCATCTTGCGGATATAGGCATCGGAGCCCACGCCCAGGCTGGTCTGGTCGCCGACGATTTCGACGAACTCGCTCATCACCTGCTCGACCTGTTCACGGTGCACATTGCCCATCTGCGCCATGGCCACACCCACCCGCTGCACTTCCTTGGGCCCCATGTGCCGCAGCACCTGGGCAGCATCGGTCTCGCCCAGCGAAAGCAGGAGGATCGCCGCCTTGTCGACGCGGCTCAGCTTGGCGGTAACGGCTCGGTTATCACTCATCGGCGTTGATCCACTCTTTCACGACCTGGGCAACGCGGCCCGGGTCTTCGGCCACCAGGCCTTTGATTGCGTTGAGCTGTGCCTCGTAACCCTCGTTCGGGCTAGGCAGCAGAATGCTTGTCGGGCCACCCAGACTGACGCGGTCGTTGGCCAGTTCGCCATCCAGACCCATCATGCCGCCCAGCTCCATGTCGCTATCCGGGGCAGCCTGCTTGCCGCCCCCTGTAATGTTGTTCAGCACCGGGCGCAGCACACCGAACACCAGCACCAGGATGAACACCACGCCCAGCACTTGCTTGACGATGTCCCAGAACCACGGCTGCTGGTAGAAGGCGATGTCGGTGATCTCTTCGCCGCGGTCGGCGGCGAACGGCACGTTGATCACCGTCACACTGTCGCCACGGCTGGCATCGAAGCCGACCGCGTCCTGCACCAGGCGAGTGAAGCGTGCCAGGTCCTCGGCGCCCCATGGCGCACGGGTGGCGTCGCCGGTGGCCGGGTCGATCTTGACCTGGTCGTCCACCACCACCGCCACCGACAGGCGGGTCATGCGCCCCTGCTGCTGGCGGGTGTGGCTGATGGAACGGTCCAGCTCGAAGTTCTTGGTGCTTTGCTGACGCTTGTCCGACGGGTACGGCGCGAGCATCGGCTGGCCGGTGGCCGGATCCATGATCTGCTGGCCGTTGGCATCCACCAGCGGCTGGCCAGGCTGGATGGCCGCGGCCGGGGTAGCGGCACCACCGGTGGTCTGCGGTGCCGAGGCCGGGCCTGGCGGCTGGTTGCTCAGCGCACCGGGCACACCTTGCGGGCCCTGGCTGCTGGCACGTTGTTCATCGACCGATTGCTCGCTGCGCAGCGCCGGCTGGTCTGGGTTGAACTGCTCGGAGGTGGACTCGACCGCACTGAAGTCCAGGTCGGCGGACACTTCGGCCTTGTAGCGGTCATTGCCCAGCACCGGCTGCAGGATGTTGTGCACCCGCTGGGTGAGCATGCTTTCCACCCGGCGGCTGTAGTCGAACTGTTTGCCTGCCTGGGTCAGGGCGGTGTCCTGGATCTGCTCGGACAGCAGGTTGCCCTTCTGGTCGACCACGGTGACCTGGGACTTGTCCAGTTCCGGCACGCTGGTAGCAACCAGGTTGACGATGGCCATCACCTGCCCGGCTTCCAGGGCACGGCCCGGGTACAGCTCGACCAGTACCGAGGCGCTGGGCTTGCGTTCGTCACGCACGAACACCGAGCTTTTCGGGATGGCCAGGTGCACGCGCGCGCCCTTGACGTTGTTCAGGCTGGACACGGTACGCGCCAGCTCGCCTTCCAGGCTGCGACGGTAACGGGTGGCTTCCATGAACTGGCTGGTGCCCAGGCCCTGCTCCTTGTCGAGCAACTCGAAGCCGACGTTGCCATCGCTTGGTGCCACGCCGGCGGCCGCCAGTTTCAGGCGCGCACGGGAGAGGTCGTCGGCCTTGACCAGCAGAGCACCGGAATTGGGCTCGACGTTGTAGGGGATGTCGGCGGCGGCCAGGGTATCCATGACCTGCTTGGTGTCCATGCCCGCCAGGCTGCCGTACAGCGGACGGTAATCGGGTTGTTGCGACCACAGCACCACGGCAAAGCCGATCGCCACGCTGGCGGCCAGGCCGACCAGAAGGCCGATCTGACGCAGCATGGGCATCTGCGCGATGTTTTCCAGAAACGCCATGCCGAACAGCGGCGGCTTGGCCGCGGGCGGGCCGCTTTTGGCAGGGGGTTGTCGACGACTGCTTCAGCCATGGTTTACGTCCGTCCTCAAACCGGCATCTGCATGATGTCCTGGTACGCCTGGACCAGCTTGTTGCGTACCTGGGTCAGGGCCTGCATCGACACGCTGGCCTTTTGCGAAGCGATCATCACGTCGGTCAGGTCGACGCCACTCTTGCCGATCTCGAAAGCGTTGGCCAGCTGGGTCGAAGCCTGCTGCGTCTCATGCACCTTGCCGATGGCCTGGCCGAGCATGTCGGCAAAGGTACTTTGCCCGGGTGCCAACTCGGGGGCAGCGGCCACCTTTGGCAGCGACATGGCGTCGGCCTGCATGGCCCGCATGTCCAGCATCAGACGATTGAATTCAACACCTTGGCTCATGACCCTTCTCTCTCCTGCGGCCGCATTTTTTTGACAGTGATGCGGCGGATAGCCAACCTAAAGCAACAAAGGTGCCAGCCTATGTATGCCAGACAATCTGGGGCCGCTTCGCGCCCCATCGCCGGCAAGCCAGCTCCCACAGGTACAGCGCGGGCCTCTGTGGGAGCTGGCTTGCCGGCGATGGGCTGCGCAGCAGCCCCTTTCGATCTTCAGCCGAACAGGCTGGCCTCGACGTCAAACCCGGCATCGCGCATCTGCGCCAGCTTGTAGCGCAGGGTACGCGGGCTTATCCCCAGGCGTTCGGCCGCCTCTTTCCGGCGGCCACGCTCGGCGCGCAGGGTGTCGATGATCATCTGGTACTCATGACGACGCATGTCATCGCCCAGCCCGCCGGGCTCGGCCACCACCTCGGATGATGGCTCTATGCCAGCCGACAATGGAATGGCGCCCGCCAGACAAAAATCCGCCGCCTCGATCACCCCGCCCTGCTGCAGGATCAGCGCCCGCTGCAGGGCGTTGTCCAGTTCGCGTACGTTGCCCGGCCAGGCATACGCCTGCAGGCAGGCTCGGGCCTGGGGCGACAGCTGCACCGGGGCGTGCTTCATCTTCGCCACGTGGCGTGCCAACAGGCGCTCGGCCAGTTGCAGGATGTCACCCGGGCGTTCGCGCAGTGGGCGCCAAGCCAGGGGGAACACCGACAGGCGGTAGTACAAGTCTTCACGGAAACGCCCGGCCGCCACTTCGCCAGCCAGGTCACGGTTGGTGGTGGCCAGCACGCGAATATCCAGGCTGATCGGCTTGCGCCCACCCACCCGCTCCACCTCGCGCTCCTGCAGCACGCGCAGCAGCTTGGCCTGCAAGGCCATTGGCATTTCCGAGATTTCGTCGAGCAGCAAGGTGCCACCTTCGGCCTGCTCGAATTTGCCGGCCTGGGCAGCGATGGCGCCGGTGAAGGCACCCTTCTCGTGGCCGAACAGGGTGGCCTCGAGCATGTTGTCGGGGATGGCAGCACAATTGATCGCCACGAAAGGCTGCGCCGCCCGCGGCGACTGCTGGTGAATGAAGCGCGCCAGCACTTCCTTGCCGGTACCGGATTCGCCGGAAATCAGCACGGTCGAGTCACTGCGCGCCACCCGCGTGGCCAGCTCCAGCAACTGTCGACTGGCCGGCTCGCAGGCCACCGGGCCTTCCTCTTCAGCCACGCGCCCGGCGGCATGCCGCTCGACCAGCCTGAGCAAGGCCTTGGGTTCGAATGGCTTGACCAGATAGTCGGCAGCCCCTTGGCGCATCGCCTCGACGGCACGCTCCACCGCGGCATGCGCGGTCATCAGCAACACGGGCAGTTGCGGTTGCTGACGGCGCAGCTGGGCCAGCAGTTGGTGCCCATCCATGCCAGGCATGTTCACATCGCTGACTACCAGGCTGAAGGCCTCCTCCAGTACCGCTTCCAGCGCTTCTTCGGCACTGCCCACCGCCTGGTAGGCGAAGCCGCCGATTTCCAGGGTATCGCCCAGCGCCTGGCGCAATACGCGGTCGTCCTCGACCAGCAGCACCTTGATCGCCATTACATGCCCTCCGCCAGTTGCCCGTCGATCAACGGCAGCTCCACCTGCACACAGGTACCACGGCCAACCTTCGAGCGCAGGCGCAGCGTACCCTGGTGCGCGCGCACCACGGCCTTGACCACGGCCAGGCCCAAGCCGGTGCCGGTAGCCTTGGTGGTCAGGAACGGTTCGCCCAGGCGGCCGAGCAGGTCGGCATCGATGCCACTGCCGGCGTCGCTTACACACAGATGCAGGCTGCGCTCGCGGCGGAACAGGTGCACCTTCAGTCGCGCCGGGCCGTCGCTGGCTTGCAGCGCATTTTCGATCAGGTTGAGCAATGCACCAACCAGGGTGTCGCGGTTGCACAGCAGCTCACCCAGGTGGCTGTCGCACTGCCAGCGCACGGCGTGCCCTTGCACATGCGCCTGGGCAGCCTGCTGCAGTGCCTGGAACAAGGCTTTTGGCGTGACTCGATCATTCAGCGGCAGCTCGCCACGGGCGAATACCAGCATGTCGCGCACCTGGTGTTCCAGCTCGTGCAGGCGCTCCTTCAGGGTGCCGGCAAAGCGCTGGCGGGTTTCCGCGCCCAGCTCTTGTTCGGGATCAGCCAGGTGGCTGGCGTAGAGCATCGCCGCCGACAGTGGCGTGCGGATCTGATGCGCCAGCGAGGCGACCATGCGCCCCAGCGAAGACAGGCGCTCGTGGCGAGCCAGCTGGTCTTGCAGGCGACGGGTTTCGGTCAGGTCGTTGAGCAACACCAACTGGCCAGGCTCGGCATCCAGCGAGCGAGTGGCAATGGACAGACGGCGGCCGTCGCGCAGCGAGACTTCGTGACCGTCATCCTTGCGCGGGGCAAAGCTGCGGGCGATCACCTGGCGCCACAGCTGGCCGACCAGCGGCTCGCCGAGCAGTTCGCAGGCGGCCGGGTTGGCTTCGCGTACCAGGCCCTGGCCATCGATCACGATCACCCCGCCGGGCAGCAGGTCCAGCAGGTTCTGCAGGCGGTTGGCCAGGCGTTCCTTTTCGCTCAGTTCATCGATGCGCTGGGCGCTGACCACCGCCAGCTCGCCCTTGAGTTCGCTGACCCGGGCTTCGAGCAGGCTGTAGGACTGGCTCAGTTGGCTGGACACCTGATTGAACAGGGCGAAGGCCTGCTCGACACCCTGGCGGCTGTCCTGCTCGATCGGGGTTTGCCCCTGCGGATCGGGGGCTAGGGATACGTGGGCGGCCTGGGGCATCTTGCTCTCTCGCGTGGCTGACCGTCATAAAAACGGTGTGTTGCCAGCGGTGTAGCAATAGCCGTGCCGGAGATAGGGATTTGGGTTGGCTGTGCCGGCCTCTTCGCGGGTGAACCCGCTCCCACAGGGATATCACCGAATTCAAGCTGTGCATCGATCCTGTGGGAGCGGGCGTGCCCGCGAAGAGGCCGGTACAGGCAACCGCCAGGCGTCAATCCTCCGCCTGTTCCTCGCCGCCCTGGCGGCTCATGCCGTACTTGCGCATCTTCTCGACCAGGGTGGTACGACGAATGCGCAAACGTTCAGCCGCGCGCGCAACGATACCGTTGGCATCGTCCAGCGCCTGCTGGATCAGGCCCTGCTCCAGGCTACCCAGGTAGTCCTTCAGGTCCAGGCCTTCAGGTGGCAGCATGGCGTGGTTGCTGAAGTTCGGCGTATGGCCGTTGATCGCCACGCGCTCTTCCAGGTCGCTGCGCAGGCTGTCGACCATCTGCTCGTCTTCGTCATCGACGTAACGGAATTTCTTCGGCAGCTCGGACACGCCAATCACCCCGTACGGGTGCATGATCGCCATGCGCTCGACCAGGTTGGCCAGCTCGCGCACGTTGCCCGGCCAGCCGTGGCGACACAGCGACATGATCGACGCGGAGTTGAAGCGGATGGACCCGCGCTTCTCGTGCTCCATGCGCGAGATCAGCTCATTCATCAGCAGCGGGATGTCTTCCACCCGCTCACGCAGCGGCGCCATCTCGATGGGGAACACGTTCAGGCGGTAGTACAAGTCTTCGCGGAACGTACCCTCCTCGATCATGGTCTCGAGGTTCTTGTGGGTCGCGGCAATGATGCGCACATCGATGCTCTGGGTCTTGTTGCTGCCCACGCGCTCGAAGGTACGCTCCTGCAGCACGCGCAACAGCTTGACCTGCATCGGCAACGGCATGTCGCCGATTTCGTCGAGGAACAGGGTACCGCCATTGGCCAGCTCGAAACGCCCGGCACGGCTGGTGATCGCCCCGGTGAAGGCGCCCTTCTCGTGGCCGAACAGTTCGCTTTCCAGCAGCTCGGCCGGGATCGCGCCGCAGTTGACCGGCACGAACGGCGCTTCGCGGCGCTTGGAATGGTAGTGCAGGTTGCGCGCGACCACTTCCTTGCCGGTGCCGGACTCACCCAGGATCAGCACGCTGGCATCGGTATCAGCCACCTGCTGCATCATCTGCCGCACGTGCTGGATGGCACGGCTGGTACCGACCAGGCTGCGGAACAGGTTGGGTTCGCGCTGGCGGCCACGCTCGCGCGCCTGGTCGTACATCTCGCGATAGACCTGGGCACGGTGCAGCGAATCCAGCAGCTGGCTGTAGCTTGGCGGCATTTCCAGGTTGGAAAGCACCCGGCGGCGAAGGTCTTCCGGGAACTCCGCAGAAGAAATTTCACCTAAAAGCAGAACCGGAAGGAACTCATCCCACCCAGCCACTGTCTTAACGAGCCCAAGCACACTGCCCGGGGCGTTTACAGTGCCGATAAGCACGCACAGCACTTCGCGACTCGAAGACAATGGCTCGACCACTTGCTGCCAGTCCTGGCTGGAGCAAGCGAGGTTTTCTTCGCCGAGGAAGTTAAGCACCACCGCCAGGTCGCGGCGGCGTGCGCTGTCGTCGTCGATCAGCAGAATCTTGGTTTCACGCCACATGCAATAGCAACTTCCCTAGTCATATCGGCGCCCGAGGGCGTGCTCGACATCATTCCGACTGAATGGTCAGTGTTCGGACGTCTGAAATTCGAAAACAGCCACTAGTAAAGTCAAAAAAAACCAGCCAGTCAAATTAATGGCGCATGGCTTTTGGCAACATTTGTGGTCAGGTGAATAGATGGTATACCTTTGCCGCGTTCTTCGCCTGACGGATTTTCGTCATTTCATCCACCAAGGATTGACGTTCGCCACTTGCAACATCGATTAGTTGACGGTATACGGCCAGCAACTGCTCAAGGCTGGCACTGACATCGGCCTCGTTGCCTTTCGCCTCGCTCACCATGTCACCGATGCGCAAGCGGCATTCCAGGTCCAGCTCACCCACCGCTTCCCAGTTGCGCTCGGCCAGCGCCGCCAGCAGCATTTCCCGAGTCTGCTCGATCCGGGCGATTACTTCGTTCATGTCATCCTCCTTTATCAGGAAGCCGACGACTGATCGCCGATTGCGTCCCAACCTTCCTTCACAGTGATCAGCAGGCGCGCGACCTCGTCGATGATGGCCGGGTCACCCTTGACGTTGGCCTCGATCAGGCGGCGGCTCATGTACATGTACAAGCTGTCCAGCTCAGCCAGGCTGTCGGCATGGTTTTCCAGGTCCAGGCCTTCACGCAGGCCGCCGATGATGTCGATGGCCTTGCCGATGAGGATGCCCCTTTGCGCGATGTCGTTGCGGGCAATGGCGCCCTTGGCCTGCGCCATGCGATCAAGGCCGCCCTGCATGAGCATCTGCACCAGGCGGTGCGGGCTGGCTTCGGACGTCTGCGCTGCGCCGTTGACTTTCTGGTACTGCCGAAGGGCCAACATCGGGTTCATGGATCTGCCTCGTTGCTGCGGTAAAAAGTTGCTTGTACCTGCTGTATCGCCTGTACGTCAAAAAACTTTAGGGGAAAAGCAAAAAGCCCGGGGCGTCTCGCGGACGCCGCCGGGCTTTTGGCATATTCAGCCGATCAGGATTTCTTGGCCTGGGCGTTGATCGCTTCGAAGATCGAGGTGATCTGGTCGGCCTGGGCTTTCATCTTGCCCAGGGCGGTGTCCAGGGCCACGTACTTCTTGGTCAGCGATTCGGTCAGCGACTCGGTGCGCCGATCAAGCGCGGCCTGCTGGTTGGCCAGTTCCGAGACCGCCTTGTCGAGGTTCGACTTGCGCGTTGCAAGGCTGCCATCGGTCTTGTTGTAAGGATCGATGGCCTTGTTCATGCGCTCGAAGATGCCGTCGGTACCGGTGAACAGCTCCTGCACTTCCGGGCCGAGCTTCTTGTCGTTCATCGCCGCGGTGAACTTGCTGCTGTTGAATTCGAGCGTGCCATCCTTCTGGGTGTTGATACCCAACTGGCTCAGCGTGGTCAGCTGGTCGCCGGCCCCCACCTCACTCAGCACCTTGCGCACATCACCCAACAGAGAGCGGGTGGTCGGGTCGTTGGTGAGCGGGCCGAGCACCAGCTTGTCATCGTCATCACGGCTGGTCGACGTCAGCGACGTGATCGCCTTCTGCAGCGTATTGTAGGCATCGACGAAGCTCTGGACCGACTTCTTCAGGCCATCGTTGTCCGCCGCAATGGTGACCGCGGTCGGCGTACCAGTGGGGACGCCGCTGGCCTTCGGGCTGACCCCGGTCAACTCCAGGGTCATGCCGCTGATGGCGCTATCGAGCGTGTTGGAGGCACTCTTGACCTTCAAGCCGTCGATGGTCAGTTCAGCGTCCTGGGCCTTGGCAGTGATGTAGCCCGCACCGGTCCCGGACATCTGCGTGGTGCCATCGATTGCCAGCTCGGCGATACCGCTCAGGGAAATGTCAGTCCCCGCACCTGTGGTGGTCGAGCTGAGTACCAGGCGCGAGCCGCCTTCCTCGTTGACGATGTTGGCGGAAATGCCGTTGGCGCTCATTTCCTTGTTGATCTGGTCGCGCACACTTTGCAGCGTCGCGCCACTGGTCACGTCCAGATTGTAGGTCTTGCCGTTCTGGCTGATGGTAAGCTGGCCAGCACTGATCGGGCTGGTGGCACCACCGCTGAACTGCTGGCTGGCCACTTTCGAGCTGGTGGCCAGCTTGTCCACCACGATGTCGTAGCTACCCGCTACCGCCGAGTTGCTCGACTTGACCTTGACCACCGACTCGTTGGCCGAGGTCGCTGCATAGGCGTTGAACGACGGGGCATCCTTGTTGTTGAGCGCCTTCATGGCGTCCTGGAATGCCGTGAGGGCACTGCGCAGCGAGCCAATACCCGAAATCATCGCAGTGTTGTTGCTGGTTTGCCGAGTGATCTGCGCCTGTTTGGCGGATGTATCGGCCTTGACCAACGCGGTCACGATCTCGGTAATGTTGAGACCAGAACCCAGGCCTGTACTGGAAGTAATCGGGCTTGCCATGCTGTAGTCCCTCTCATCAACGCGTCAACCCGCTCCTGCGGGACAGACATGCTTCACTTCATTGGTGTTCGCCGCCAACTATACCTTGGCGTCGAACAGAACACTTTTGACATCGCTCAGGCTGTGAGCGATCCGCAGGGCCTCTTCCGAGGGCAACTGGCGAATCAGTTCACCACTGTCGGTAGCGATGACTTTGACCACGATCTTGCCGGATTCTTCATCCGTGGAAAATTCCAGGTTGCGCTGCGACGCCTTCAGGAACTTTTCGATCTCCGAAACGGCATGTTTGACCTTGTCGGCATCCTGCACCGCCTTGGCGTCTTTCTTGTCGTCTTCGGGTTTTACGTTTTCCGTCGACCGGGCAACCGGTTTTTCGGCAACCTGCTCGGCCGGACGTGCGGCCGGATAAGACAGGTTCAGCTTGACGCTCATGTCCATGCCCACCACCTCGCAATGAAAAGGCGGGGAAGTGCCTTACCAGCACTTCCCCGCCAGCAACCAGGCAGATTAGCCCAGCAGCTTCAGTACTGCCGACGGCAGCTGGTTGGCCTGGGCCAGAACCGAGGTGGAAGCTTGCTGCAGGGTCTGCTGCTTGGTCAGCTGGGCAGTTTCAGCAGCGAAGTCGGTGTCCTGTACACGGCCACGAGCAGCTTCGGCGTTTTCGTTGATGTTTTGCAGGTTGTTGATGGTGCTGGTCAGACGGTTCTGCGCGGCACCCAGGTCAGCACGGTTGCTGTTGATGGTTTGCAGAGCGGCGTCGATGGCCGAAACAGCAGCGCTGAAGTTGGCTTCGGCGGTGGTGGTGTCGGAACCCTGAATGTTGATCGAGGAAGTAACGCCCAGGTCCGAAGCGGTGAACTTGGCGCTCAGGTCGATGGTGATCTGGTTGGCGGAACCGGTGTTGGAACCAACCTGGAAGGTCATGACCGAAGCCGAACCGTCCAGCAGGTTCTTGCCGTTCAGCTGGGTGCTGTTGGCGATACGGGTCAGTTCCGAAGCCATCGACTGGAATTCTTTGTCCAGAGCGACACGGTCGTTGGTGCTGTTCGAGTCGTTTCGGGACTGAACGGCCAGTTCACGCATACGCTGCAGGATGTTGGTCTGCTCTTGCATCGCGCCTTCAGCGGTCTGGGCGATGGAGATACCGTCGTTGGCGTTTTTGATAGCCATGGTCTGACCACGGATCTGCGAGGTCATGCGGGTAGCGATCTGCAGGCCGGCGGCGTCGTCTTTGGCGCTGTTGATTTTCAGGCCGGAGGACAGACGGGTCATCGAGGTGCTCAGCGCATCGGAAGCACGGTTCAGGTTTTTCTGAACGCCCAGAGAGGTGGTGTTGGTGTTAACAGTCAAAGCCATGACGAATTCCTCGTTGGATTGGGTACTACGGCTTCCGGCCTTGGCAATTCGCCGGGTGTGGCACAGAGAACCTTCGTAATGTTTATCGTCGTCAGGGCAGTTTGCTTTAGGGCGATTTCTCACTTTTTTTGCTGGCATCCGGCCATCCCAATGAAATCAAGGGTTTGACGCCAGATTACAGGCGCACTCGCTGCGCAGCAGAGAAAAGAAAACGCCGCCCTGAAGCGGCGGCGTCTTGTAACCGATGAGGGCCGGTCAATCGCATCGCTCGATGATTGCCGAACCCCAGGAAAGGCCTACGCCGAAACCGCTCAGGGCAACCCGCTGGTGCTGCGAACCCAGCACATGCTTTTCCAGCAACAACGGAATGCTCGAAGAGACGGTATTGCCGGTCTCGACCATGTCCTTGACGAACCGCTGCCTGTACTCGCCCTCTACAAAGCGCGCCGACACCGCGTCGACGATTGCCGCGCTACCTTGGTGGAGGCAATAAAGGTCGATGTCGCCGGCCTTGAGGCCGCTGGCATCGAGCAACTGCTGAAGGTGAGCAGGCACCTTGACCAGGGCAAAGTTATAGACCTGACGACCATTCATGAAGAACTTGCCGTCGGTAGTACGCAAGTGCTCGGCACCTGCACCATCACTGCCGAACAGCGATTTGCCGAGCTGCCAGGCAGCATCCTCGCCCATCCAGGTTGCAGTGGCGGCATCACCAAACAGCATGGTGGTATTGCGATCTTCGGGGTCGACAATCTTCGAGTACGGGTCTGCGGTGATCAACAGGCCGTTTTTCAGCCCTGCCGCTTCCATGAAGCCCTTCATGGCATACAGGCCGTAGACATAGCCCGAGCAGCCCAGGGAGATATCGAAAGCTGCGACCTGGGTGGTCAGCCCCAGCTTGTGCTGCACGATGGCAGCGGTATGCGGCAAGCCTTCGGCGTCGCCGTTCTGGGTCACGACGATCACGACATCGATGGACGCAGGATCAAGACCAGGATTGGCAGCAAACAGGTTTTTTGCTGCCTCCACGCAAAGATCAGAGGTTTCCTGGGAGGCTTCCTTGCGCGGCAGGAAGGTCGAACCGATCTTGCCGAAGATGAAATCCTGGTCCTTGCCGAATTTCGCGCCCTGCGCGTAATTGTCGACGCCCTCGACAGGTACGTAACTGGCGATGCTTTTGATGCCAATCATTGTGGCTTCCCGATAGATATGGCGAAAATTCGCGGGCTTTCGCGCCGGGTTCAGATACCTCGGGTGAAAAGACGACGAGACTGCCCGCAGACTCGATAGCTTAGAGATGCACGTTTCGACTGCCAAGTCACGGTTGTTCATACGATCGGCCAATCGCCCGACAAGATCAATGCCCCTCGTGCGCAACCATGACCCGGCGTGCGCTGCCAGGCACCCGCATCGCGCGGGCACCCGGCATACGACAGTGACTCAGGCCAGCCAGGCCCGGCGCCATGCCTCCAGGCGCTCCCCCTGAAGCAGCCAGTTCGCCCGGACGGCATTCTGCAAGGCATCACCCAACGCTGCCGACGCGTCGCGGTCGTCCAGATGCAGACGAATGACCCGTAGCCAGTCAGCCGTCTGGTTTTCCACCCTCGACAACGGCAAGGTATCTGCACCAGCGAAGCCGGCGACCCGGCTACAGATCACAGGATGTGCGCAAGCAGCGTGCTGGAGCACCCGCAGATCGCCTGAGCAGGCGTTGCCCAAGGTCTCGGCCATCGGCACCAGCGCCAGGTCGAGATTCAGGGCAGCGAGGCTATTGCCCAGCATTTCGCCAGTGACCTGCGGGTGGTGCTCTCGGACGAACGGCCGCAGCGCTTGCGGGCAGTCGCCCAGGACGATCCAATCGACCTCATGCGCCATCGCCGGAACCACCTCGGCCAGCAAGGCAGCATCCTTGTTGCCGATCCAGCCCAGACGCGGCCTTTGCGCCATGCGCCGCAAACCTTGCAACTGGCCCCAGGCGGCAGGTAGCGCGCTTTCAAGCAAGCGCACGTCATCGTGCTGTCCTTGCAACAGCTCCGCCAACGCCGGGGCAGCAACGACCACTCTGTCTGCCTGCATCAGCCCATGGCTCATGCGCTGCAGTAATTCATCCGCACTCAGGCCGGCGTCGAACCCCAATTCCGGGATATAACCGTCCAGCTCATACACCTTGAATGCCTGGGAGAATGCGCGCAGACGACGCAAGGTCTGCAACCCCGCATCCGCCAGCGGGCGCTGCAAGACAATACTCGAGGGCGCATAGCGCTGGATATCCACCAGGGTCAGAACCCCCATGGTTACCGAACCATCAATCAAGCCGGCGTTGCGCATCGCCATGAGGGGCTGTATTACGCGGGCCTGCCCGGCCGCCTGCTGGTCGGCAGCGAAGGCCAGCACCGTCGGAGCAATGCCTTGCAATGGCCGCCAGCACAGACCGTTGTCCTGCCGCGCATGGCTGTGGCCGGCAAGCAATGACTGGTTGGCGTTGTAGGAGGGATCGCTGACCAGTTGCGGCAACCAGCGAGCGTAAAGCGCATCCTCCTGTTCAGCACTGATCGCAGCAGCGGGAGCTGCTTCCAGCAGCAGCCTGGCGCGTGGCGTCCAGACATTCAGATAGCCGGCCTGCTGCAGGCGCAGGCACAGGTCGGCTTCAGCCCAGGGCGCCAATAACGGGTCGACGGAGAAACCACCCGATTGAAGGAAGGTTTCACGCCGCACCATCAGACAACGATCCCCCACGGCTACACCGTTACGCTCAGTCACCAGCGCCGACAGAGCCCCCTCATCGCCGAGTACATGCCCGGCGAATGCAGGACCGACGCTGCCACCCAGCCCAAGTACCAGACCTGCCTGCTGAATCACCCCATCGGCGCTCGCCAGCATGCACCCCACAGCCCCGGCCTCAGGGCGCTGTGCATGGTTTAGCAAGGCTGGCAGCCAATCACAATCACTGACCATGGCGGTAGCATCCAGCCATAGCAGAAACTCGCCCTGCGCCTCCTGCGCCGCGGCGTTGCGCATGGCCTCACGAGGCTGCCCCGGCATGAAACGCAATACCTGGACTCGTCCTGGCTCAACCTGGCTCAGCATGTCCAGCCACTGCAGCAGCACCGGATCGTCATTGCCTGGTTCTACCAACAGCACTTCATGCGGGACAACTGCCGTGTTCTGCAACAACTGTTCAAGGCAGCGCTGCAACCGTGACAGGTCGCCTTCGATGTAGATGATCACACTCACCGAGGCTGGCCGCGAATGCCCATAGTCGATCTGGTAGCAATTCGCCCCTTGCTCGATCGAACGAACCTGCGCATCAGGATAACCACGCTCCAACAGATGCTTCTGGATGACCGTGCGCTCATCGTCGCATACAGTGAGGTCCGGCAGACTGGAGATCAACAGCGGCTCGCTGATATGACCCACAACCCCCAGGCCATGGTCGACAATCAATCGCAGCTGGTAGGCCAATTCGAAGCCCCCCCCTGCAGCCGGGTCGAACCCACCCTGCTGCACGAGCGTGCGCATGTGGTACAACCAGTGCCGCGACAATGCGGCCGGGTGCGCCAGCAACATGTCCAGATTGAGGTCGGGTCGCAGACGGGCTTCAACGCTGTCATCGGCGCCTCGCACGGCCTCGTCGGCAAACACCGCACCAAACGTCACCGGGGCCTGTGCCAGGTCGAGAGCCGCCACCAGCAGGCCACTGGCGGTAAATTCCACGCCCGCATCTACCAACATGCACCAATCACAGGGGCTGCTCTCCAGCAGGCCATTGATGGCGGCCAACGGCGCTCGATCATCAGCTGGCAACCACTGCACGTTCGGGCGACGCGGCTCCACCGCACCCAGCACACAGACCTGGATGCGTTGGTACAGTACGTCGTCCAGGCTACCCAGGGTACGCGCCAGGGCTCCCGGGTCGCCGTGATCCCGCACCAACACGGCGATCGAGGGCGCATCGGGCGCCACCAGCCGGTCCTGCATCAACTGTAACTGCTGCGGCAGCGGGTAACGCTGACGCAGCCATGCCAGCATACCGCTCTGATTGCCGGCCGCCTCGCGACGGGCTGCAAACTGGGTCTTGGCGATGAACACCTCGAGGTGTTGCCAGAAGGGTGCCGTTCTTTCCACATAACGCTGCAGGGCACCTTCCAGCCCTGCGCTGGCACGCTCGAATGCGCCGGGCCGATCGAGCATGGCGAAACCCTGGCTGCCGATGAAGCTGGCCTCAAGAAACTGCTCGTCGATGCCGTGCCCTGGAATGAAGATCACCGGGCAGCCACAAAGGACCGCGATCACGCAGGTCATCGACCATTCGTGGGTATAGAGCACTTCGGCCCTACGCAGCAGCACTGCCAGCTCGGGCAATGTCAGGGCATTGGCCATGCTCAGCAGCTGGATATCGTCAGGCAACTGCGAATAGTCGATCTGCTCCAGCGGGTGGCGATTCTGGTAAAGGTACTTACCTTCCCGCAGCGTGCCCGGTGCCGGCGCGCTGAACAGTTCGACATCGATCGTCGGCAGGCACAGCAAGTCGCCATCCGGATAGCCATGCCGTGCGGCGATCAGGGCGCCGGAATAGAACAACAGGTCTCTGCCAGCGGCCTGCATGCTCTGGCCGGTAAGAAAACCCTCGAAGTTCAGCAGGAAACGCGCCACCACATCGCAGCCAAGCGGGTTGCCCACCACCACTTCCGGATAGACAGCTATCGGCACCTTGCCTTCGGCCTGATGCCGCTTCTGCGTCAGCGGGTCCAGCAATGGCGTTTTCAGGTCCGGATTGACCACCTGACCGCCACAGATATAAGCCTCGCGCCCGTTCAGGTTGAGCACGTGGCAAAGATAGTGCAGCGACGCGACGCCCGAGGAGGTTTCCCGGTAGTCGGGTGCCAGGATGTAGTACGGATGCTCCGGCTTGGCATACATCAACCTCAGGCGCGTCAGTGCCTGGTCGAGCGAATGGGCGTCAACCCCGGCAGAATTGGGCATCGCTTGGAAACTCCAGAATCAGGAAAATACAGGCAAGCCGGCCTCAGACAGCGCGAGGCTCGGCAAAGAACTGGGCGATTGCTGCGCACACTCGGGCAACCTGGCGAGCAGTCATGTCCGAGTAAAGTGGCAAGCGCACCAGACGCTGGGCAACATCACAGGTTACCGGCAGCTCTCCGATGCTGCGGGAATACCGCAGTCCGGCAGGTGAATCGTGCAGCGGTACGTAGTGGAACACTGCATGGATATCCCTTTCACGCAAGAACTGGATCAGCTCGCTGCGTTCCTGGTTGTTGCGCATCAACAGGTAGAAAATGTGCGCATTGGCTGGCCGCCCCCCTGGCGTACGGGGAAGCTGGAAAAAGCCATCGGCTTCCAGCGCCTGCAACTGATTGTAATAAGCCTCGTACAAACCACGCCGATGAGAGTTGATGCTTTCGCCCTGCTCCAGCTGTGCATAGAGGAAGGCGGCCGTCAATTCGCTGGGAAGGAACGAAGAGCCGACATCGACCCAGGTATATTTGCTGACTTCACCCCGGGCGAACGCCTTGCGGTTGGTCCCCTTCTGCCAGATGATTTCTGCACGCTCGATCAGTTTCGGGTCGTTGATCAGCAACGCCCCTCCCTCACCACTGATGACGTTCTTGGTTTCATGGAAACTCAGGCAACCGAGGTGCCCGATGGTACCAAGTGCACGGGTCTTTTCCCTGGCGAGAATCGCCTGAGCAGCGTCTTCGATAAGCATCAGGCCATGGTTGTTGCAGATACGCAGCAGCGCGTCCATGTCACAAGGCTGCCCTGCATAATGCACCGCCACGATCGCCTTGGTTTTCTCGGTGATCGCGGCTTCGACCAGACGCTCGTCAAGGTTGAGGCTGTCCGGGCGTATGTCCACGAATACCGGAACCGCACCGCGCAGCACGAAAGCATTGGCGGTAGATACGAACGTGAACGACGGCATGATGACCTCATCCCCCGGCCCGACATCGGCCAGGATCGCCGCCATCTCCAGCGCCGCGGTACAGGAATGGGTCAGCAGCGCCTTGGGGCATCCCAGGTTGTCTTCCAGCCATTGCTGACACGATTGAGTGAACTGTCCGTCGCCAGCGATGCCGCCGTTCATCACTGCCTGGGCGATATAGAACAATTCCTTGCCAACGACGAAAGGCTTGTTGAAAGGTATGACCTGTTTGCTCACGTTCGTATTCTCCAGCACGTGGTCAGGTGAAATCGCTCAGCGGCAGGTAGCCGCCAATGAGCGCATCGAGAAACTCGACCTGTATTGCCTTCTCAAGGCCGTTACGGGCAAAGAAATCCCTCGCGCGCTGGTAGTAGTGGCCCTCGAGCGCCTGGTCGGCATCGGTATGCCCCGCGTCATAGCCATGCTGGGAAAGCGCCGAACATTTGACTGCCGCGTATTTGCGGCAGCACGCTTCGACTGAATCATCAAGCATTGCGCGCCGATGTGGCCGGGTGTATTCGAAGTACGCACGCGCCTGGGGCGAGAGCTGCACCCCCAGCAACAGCGCCGCCAGGTTGTCAGCCAGCCAAGGCGCAAAGTGATAGCCATCCCGCCGCGTACCGGTCGCAATGAATGTGTTGTCATTGAGCTGGCCGATTACCGGATAGCCATCCAGGCTCACCGGTCGATAGCCGAAGTTGTATCGCACGAAGCCGCTGGCACGGTGCATCTGGTTGACCTGATTGATCGCACCATTTATCAGGGCCGCCACGGACTCGGCACGTGGGACCTGTTCATCGGCAGTGGTGATTAGGTTTGTCGCCCCTACCACGAACAGATCGTCCTGATAGGGCGCATGGTAGATACCACAGGCGCCGCCACGATTTGGCGTGCGAAGCACGTAACGACCCTGGATCCCCGGGTTCTTCAGAACAACAGTAGCGCCGACGCCGTTGATGACCCGAATGCAGTCGTCTTCGGCCCACAGCCGGGTCGCCTTGCTGCCATTGGCGAGGACCACACGCTCCGCAGCCAGCACCCGACCATCGGCCAGGCGAGCCCCGCAGGTTCGGCCACCGATCTTGTCGAGAGACTCCACCACACCCTCGACAAAGCGTACACCGCGCCTTGCCAGCGTCTGTTGCAGGGCCTGGATGACACCATCTGGGTTGACCACGCCTTCGCGGGGCAGGAAGAGGGCATTGCGACTGCGATAGGCCGAAGCTGGTGAATAGGCCGGTTCCAGGGTCGGCTCGATCCGCTCATACGGCTCGGCAAACTCTTCGAGATAATCGGCGATGGCGTCGAACGCCTGGTCCTCGAACCTGTTGGAGGCATTGTTGTTGACCAGCACGGTACCCAAACGGTAATGCTCGGCGGGTATCTCGAACTCTTCGACAAACGCCCCCCACAACCGCGCGGAAGCCTGGCTCAACTCGAACTTGAGGCGGTCTCGCGGTTTGTCCAACGCACCCGGCTCCAGCTCCGCAAACGAGTTGAGCATGGCTGCAGCAGCCATCGAGGCGCTGTAGGGCCGCGACATCGGGCCTACCACTGTAATGCGCTCGGCGGGTACCGAACGGGAAAGGCCGGCGGCGATCGCCAGGCCAACCATGCCGTTACCAATGATCAGGAACATGGCATGCCCTCTTACAGCACTTTGACGATGCACAGGGACGGGTAGGTCTGTGAGCGCTTGATCTCGTGACGAACCTTGCCCAGCACTTCAGCTACGTAGGCGTAACCCTCGCCTGGTAGGAAATCACGCTGCAACTGGAAGAACACCAGCTGCGAACCCGGCACACAGCGCGGCAGGATCTGTTCCAAGGCAAACCGGGTCGGCCCTTCCAGGTTCATGTCGAAAAAGGCCAACGCCACCAGCAGATTGCGATTCTCCTCGATGAAACGTGGCAAGGTATCCTTGATATCGCCCTCCACCACCTGATGGCCGCTGGAAACCTGTGGCAAGGCATTGATGCTCTCGTGCAATGCCAGCAGATGGCGCAGGTAATCGGCATAACCGCTGCCGGTATCGTAGCAACCGTCCTGGAAATTTTCGTTGGTCACTTTGCTGTCGCTGGCGTGCGATTTGTAGCCAGCGAAGGTATCGAATGCCGCAATGCGTCGCTGTTTGTTGAACGGCTCGAAAATGGCCCTCAGATTCTCGCAGAGCACGGCGTTCTGGCCGCGCCAGGTGCCGAAGTCGAGCACCGAGCCGGGCAGCGAGACGATCTCGCGGTACAGGTCGGAAATCGCCAGCATCCGCGCAAGGGAGGCCGAGCGGATGAACAAGCCGAGGTTGCGCTCCTTTTCGGCGTCATCGAGCGGTGCATTGGCAAAGGACTGCCAGAGTCGTTCCCGCGCCTCTAGCTGACTGTCGCTGGACTGGGTAACGGAAGTAGAGCCTTTCTTGAGCATGGATATCTCCAGGAAACAGGGAAGTCGAATGGCAGGTCACGGGGCCTTGCGCACGAGGAGGGTGAATTCGTACAAGCCATAGTCGTGCAAGAGTGCCACCTGCCTGGAGTAGGTTCTTTTGCACAGATCAAAGTAGAAGCACGGGTCACCGTAATACAGGTAGTCGCGCATGAATGGCGCGTCGGAGTAGCTGGTAAGGCAGTTGAAGGCAAAGCCTTTGGTCGAGCACGCATCCATGGTGCGAAGCACCTCGGCAATATATTCTTCCCAGACTTCCCGTGGCGTCTGCTGGGACACGTTGAAAATGCCGCTGGCTACCGCGTAATCGGCCGTCCGGGTGGGCCGGTCGGCGACCTCGAAACAGGTGAACTGGTCCTCACCATGCGTGGCGCGGGCCGACGCAATCATTTCGGGTGACAGGTCATAGCCGTGATAGTCCACTACGCCGCCGCGTTCGCGCAGCCAGTCGAGCAATGCCCCATAACCACAACCCACGTCGACCAGGCTGAAACCCCGCTGCCATTCTTCCTGCGACACCAGTTTGAGCAGCTGTTCGAAGCGCAGATGCTGGGAAGCAGTACCGTTCCAGTCAACCCCTTCCGGAGTGGCGCCATGCTCGCGAATACGCGAGGAATAGTACTGCTCCACTTCTCGCAAAATGGTCGTGCTCATGGTCGCCGCTCCAGGAAGGCAGGCGCGTCGGCGCCGGTGTTGAACAGCAGGTCGATGACACTCAGCGCGTGCTGAAATTCGCCGTACAGTTGCGGGTATTCGAGATAGCCGTCATAACTCATGTACGAAAGGCCAAGCCCGGCAGTAGCGAACGCGGCCTCGTCCAGGTAACAGCTGGCTGCCGGTCCCGACAGGTAATGCGTACCACCTACTGCTTGGCATAACTGGATCAGACGCTCATTCTTGCCGGTTGCATGGCCCAGGTTTTCGGAACGATAAAGCGGCGTTCGTATACCCAGCAGGGGGCACAGGCCGGCGATGAACAGGTGATTGATACGCGAAAGATGAGTGAGCTCGGCGGCCTGCTCAAAGAGCGCCCTGACAGGCCCTTCCATCTGCTGGAAGCACGCCGCGCGACGGTAGCTCATTTCGATGGTCTTCCAGTGGGCAGCCGCCCAGCCAGGCTCACTGATCTCAACTTCGTTGATCAATTGGTCGTAGCGCCCCTTGTTTTTCACCGGGATGCTCAGCCAATGCTCTCCGTGGGCAGTCTTGATCTTGTTGCGGTTGCGCCAGTCGCGGCGCGTGTACTGGACATCATCGAAGAGGATGAACGCATCGACGCTGCCGATGAGGTCGAAATACCCTTTCCAGGGAATGTAGTTGGACTGCAGCACAGCCACTTTCTTTTGCATTCACAACCTCGTCCACACCACGTGAAACCAGGCGCCACGCCTGTCAATTATTTGCCGCCAGGCGCAAAAAAGCCGGGCTCCTGCCCGGCTTTTGCAATTCCCGCGCCAGCTACTTGAACGGGGTCAACCAGCCCGCCTCGGCACCAGCCCACCGGCCATCGACTGCCACTTCACGGGTAAACGCGCTCGGCCACTTCGCCAGCAACCCCTGTACCGCCTCGGGGGCTGGAGAAACTGCACCATCAATCATCAGTTGCGCTTGTGGAGTCCATACCACCAGGCTGCCAGCAGCGGTGGCGGCAAGGCAAAGGTCGACATCGGCCGCCATTCCGCCTTGCAACCCGTCGCAGTGCTCGAACACGCCGGTACGTACCATCAAGCAATCCCCCGACACAGCTGGGCAACCGCGCACAACGCAAGACCAGTGATCCTGGCTAACGTGCTCCCCGGGCAGGCCGGTCCAGGGCGCATGCAACCGCGGCCCTGCAAGCAAATCGTAACCGGCATGCGCGAGACTGCCATCGGCGCCAACCAGGCGCGCGCCGACCACCCCAACCTCCGGCCGTTGTGCCTGGTTGAGCATCGCCTCGATCCAGGCCGGGGAGATCACCTGGCAACGTTCGCTCAGCAACACCAGGTATTCACCGCGCGCATGTCGTGCAGCCTGATTGAACAGGTTCTCTCCCACCTCGGTCACGATCAGACGCAGACGGCCGGCGAACGATCGAAGCGCGTCGGACAGCAGGCCATGTTGATCCTGGGTACAGGCCAGCACGATCTCGTAGCGAGGGTAGCGAGTACGCTGGAACAGACTGCTCAGGCTGCGCTCAAGCGCAGACCGGTCGCCCTCATGAACCATCAGGATGCTGACCAGCGGCGTCGAGTTGTGCCGGAAATCGATGGTCAACCCGGCAGCACCCTGATCGCTGACCTGCCCCCGATAGCCCAGTCGCTTCAGGTGGCGGTCGAGAATGTCCAGCGCTTCGGAACGCATCGGCTCCGGCGCCTGTCCTCCGATCACCAGATACTCATCCATGTGCGCCATGCCGCCGACCCCGCGCTCTTCCACAAGACGCAGCAACAGATCGTATTCGAGCGCGTGGCCAAAACGGCTATCGAAGCCACCCAGGTCAAGCACAGCCTGGCGGCGAAGCAACCAGTGACGCGACATCAGGGCCGGCTGGCTACGCAACAGGTCGAGATCGCTACCGGGGCGCATGATCCCCAGCAAACGCCCCTCTTCATCGCGTTGTATCTCGTCGGCACAAATGGCATCGCAGGCCGGAGACTCACCCAGCTCCAGCTGCAGACGCAGCAGGCCACCACCGGCAAGGATGTCTCCTGCCTGCAGCAACATCATCCATTCACTCGGCAACTGGCGCAGCGCCTGATTCAGGTGTGAAACCCAGTTACCCGGTTCCACCTGGACAAAATGCAAGGTGTCCCGCGCCGTCGTGATAGCCGGTGGTTTCCCGGCCTTGAGCACTACCAGCTTGAAATTGCGCAGACCGGTAGCCAGCAGGCTGTCGAAGGTCGCCTGCAGGGCAAGGTCATCGTCCTTCAAGTCCGCGACCACGAAACCGATTTGCGGGCCGGGCCGCTTGGCTAGTTGCGCAAGCACGCGTTGACGCACCTCAGACGCTGGCGCTGCATCCGCCAACACCTGCAACAGCCGGCCCGAGCCGGTAGTTGCCAGCCACCCGGGCACATCCTGACCCGGAATGCTGTCGAGGCGCTCAAGCCAGGCACTCAATTCGCGGACTTTTTCTGCGTGCACCTCGACCTCCAGGGTTGCCAGCAGACGCTGGCAGACATCGCGGCTGAACAAGCCCAATGCCAAGGCCTGCCAATAACGCTGCTGCAGGCTCTCTTTGGTGTCGTTGGGGTGCACCTCGAGCAGTTCACGCTGACGCACCCAGGTGCCTTCCAGTGCATGACGATGCTCCCGTCCGGTTGGCCAGCCATGGCAGAGAAATTCAAACTGCGCCAGGCGCTGGAACAGGCCCTTTTGGTAGTAAGGCATTTCCATGTACTGCCGGGGTTCGAACTGGCGGTCCGGGTCGCCGATCACACTGGTCCAGCGCGAGGTGAACAGCAACGTCGGCTCGCCTGCATCGTAGCTGCCACGCACCAAGCGGTTGAGCACGACAAAGCCCGCGTCGCCGGCGCATACACCATGGCGTTCGGCGTCCCACGCGCGCAACAGACGCACAGTCCGCACCAGTTGCTCTTCCCGGGCTGTCAGCGACAAAGTACGCGGCGCCAATTCACAGAGGACGTCGGTCTGGTCGAGCTGGATAATCGCCCCGTCGGCCAGCAACGCCAACGACAGCGCAACCCGCCAACTGGCGAAATCCAGATCCTCCGGCAAGTCGGCCAGCACCGAACGCAGCCTCTCGACCCTCACCACGGAGCGCCAGGCCGGCTGGTTCGCCAACGCATGCGACCGAATGCGCGCCGAGGCCCCCTCCCCCTCCAGCGCCGGAAAAGAGTGGCCCATCTTGTAGTAGGCCACTTGACCATTACCCGGAACGTACCCCAAGGCATAGCCTTGGGCACCGAGCGCCAGCGGATTTGCGCTCAGGCATTCAGCAGCGCTGTCCAGTGCCGGTGCCTGCACGAAGTCAGCATCCAGGGCCATATTGACCAGCGGCGTGGCAACCTGCTGCAGCGCCTGACTCAGGCGTGCGCTGCACAGAGCGCCCGGACTATGGGTCTCAAGGGCCTCCAGAGCCAGGCAGGCAATGCCCGCCTGACGGTAGTAGTGCAACGCTCGCTCACGATGAGCGGCCTGATCATGCCCCAGCAACACCACCGTAACGTCACTGCGCGATCCGCTTGCGATATCGACCATAAAGCACCTTCGAAGGTAGAGTTGGGCGCCCGCTCGCAACGAACGCGAAAAAAATTAAACCGCCAGCCAGGCATTCGCCCATTGCTGCAAATGTTGCGGCATCAATACGTAGTCCCGCAGCACCGCCTCACGCAGGGCATCACCCTGGCGGTAGCTGGCCTGGGGGTCGGCCAGGTGCATGCGGATCGCATCCAGCCATTGTTCCGAGGTGTTGTTGCGCACCCGCGTGCAAGGCAGGTAGCCGTCATAGGCCTTGGTGTCGGTGCAGATCACCGGGAAGCCGCACGCACCATACTCAAGCAGGCGCAAGTTGCTCTTGCAGTCGTTGAACAGGTTCTGTTCGAGCGGTGCCAGTGCCAGGTCAAGGTTGAGGCTGGCCAGCTTCTGCGGGTACGACGCCAAGGGCACGCCTTTGTGGAACTCCTTCACATAAGGCCGCAGGGCATCCGGGCACATACCGAAGAATACCCAGTCGACCTCGTCGGCCAGGGCCTTGATCACGTCCAGCAACAGCTCCAGATCGCCCCGGTGGCTGGTGCCCCCCGCCCAGCCCACGCGCGGCCGCGCGCTAGTCTGGCGCTCGCTGGCCAGCCCGGCCCACAGCGGGGCGGCGAGCATGTTGGGGACTACCCGGATATCGTGGTGCATGCTCGACAGTGCATCGGCCAGCGGCTGGGTCGACACCACCACCCGGTCGCACAAGGCAATACCCTGGGTGACCAGCTCGCGCATGTTGGCCGGTATGTTCCGCGCATGGGCGTTCTTTTCCGGCACCTCGATGATGTAGTCGTCGATCTCGTAGATGCGTCGGGCGTTCGACAGGCGCTTGAAGCGCGTCATTTCATCGATCGAATTGACCGTGTAGCGACACTGCAAGATCATCACGTCGGGCTTCTCGCGCTCGATCTCGATCATCTCCGGGGTACTGTAATCAAGCCGCCCCTGGATCCAGCCAGCGCGCTCCAGCTCGGTGAACGGCTGTGCCACCCGGTAGTGACCGACCGCCGAAGTGTTGATCGGCAACGCCAACACCGACGGCAGCACACGGCTGATGAACGGGTCCCAGCCACGACGCTGTCCGGCATCGAGGTGGAAGCTGGCCATCTTCAGGCTCAAGTTGCGGTTATAGGCAGGGTCGCGGGCAACCTTGGCCAACCAGCGTTCATGGAAGATGTCCTTGTCCAGCACCTTGCGCTGGCTGTCGGTCCGCACGTCGCGGGTCGAAGCGAAGCGAACGAGCACTGCATGGGGCGTCCACACCGCCAGATAGCCCTGTTCGCGGATGCGCAGGCAAAGGTCGGCGTCCTGCAGGCCGCCTTTGAGGCCCTGCACATCGAAACCGCCCAGCGCGGCGAACAGCTCGCGGCGCACCAGCAGGCAGTCCAGGCTCAGCGCGCTCCAGTTCTGCACGGCATTGAGCCGGAGCATGTAGCCGCCGCTGTCAGCCGGCATGCCAACGAACGGGCTGCTGACGCCGCCATGCAGCCCCAGGACCAGCCCGGCGCCAAAGATCTCGCCGCTTTGGGTACATAGCTTGGGCGCCACCACGCCAACCTCCGGGCGCTGGGCCTGGGCCATCAACTGCTCCAGCCAGGACCGGGCGAAGGCGGCGCAGGCGCTGTCGAGCATCAGCAGGTAGTCGCCACGGGCAGCCTCGCTGGCCTGGTTCAACTGCGCCAGCTGGCTGCCGCTGGCCACCTCGATCACCCGCAATTGGTTGCTGCCCAGCCCCCGCATGGCCTGCAGCCATTGACGCAGGTCGGCAGGCGTATCCGGCGAGGCGATCAGCAGCACCTCGAAATGGCCATACCGGGTGTGTTCGAACACGGACTCGACACAACGCATCGCCGCGCTCAGGTCGTCCCCGAGCGTAACCAGGATCGAGACCAGGGCTTGCTCCGGGTGCCGGTACGCCACCTGGCACAACGACATGCCTTCGGCACCGACAACCTCGGCATCGACGCCCAGCCGCTGCAGATGGGCCCGCACCACGCGTGGCGCCTGCTGTGCGCAGCGCGGGTCGTGCAGCCACTGGCCAAAGTCGTGCTGGCAATGCACCAGGAGTTCGTCGATGTGCTCGATGACCTGCAAGCCCTGGTGTTCCGCCAGGCGCCACAGCAGGTCGTGGGGTGCAAGGGTATCGAAGTCCGGGTCGAAGCCGCCGACCTCGCGCAGCGCCGTACAGTTGAATGCCAGTACGCGCCCTACATATGGCAGGCTGCGCATCAGGTCGAGGTTGAAGTCCGGCTTGAAGATGGGTGTTGTCGGGCGCAGCCCGTCATGGCTACCTTCGTCGACATAGATGCAGGCCCGCTCGCGAAGTGCCATGCGCTCGCCCATGATCGCCAGAGCATGGGGCACCAGGCGGTCGCCAGCGCGCAACAGCAGTATCCAGTCGGCATCGTCGGCACGCGCCAGGCGCGCCTGCAGCTGGGCCAGGCCATTACCCTGAACGAGCATGCGTTCAACCGCGACCGGGTGGCCTGCCAATTCCAGCGTCGCCGGTGCCAGCAGCCAGGTGCCGGCTGCCGAACAGGACTGCGCGGCAAGGCTGTCCAGGGTCGCGCGCAGGGCCAGTTCCTCACCCGCCTCGGCCCAGATCACCGGGACGATACGCGGCTGCCGGGGCCACTGTTCGAAGCGCTTGGGCAACGCCTTGAGCTGTGCAGCCGACAGGTCACGGCACTCCAGCCACTGGGCATACACCTCTTCAAACGACAGGCAGTCAGTGCCAACCTGCTGCGCCTGGCGGGCCTGCTGTGCCCCGTACAGGCGGTTGAGTTCGTACTCGTCCCACTGCGCACCCTGCTCGCCCTGGTACCGCTCCAGCGACAAGTAGCGCACCCAGCCACTGGCCGGTGCGGCCTCGCTTGCCCGCGCGGCCAGCATTGCCTTTATCCAGTCGGTCTCGATGGGGAAGGCCAGGGTCATGCCTGCCTGGTGGCTCAGGCGCGCAGGGTGCAGACGCTCCATGCTGAGGAAGCGTGACAGATGCCCCAGGTTGCCTCGGCGCATGAGGCAAATGTACAGCGCCATGTCCAGGCGCGCGGCAAACCCGCTGCCCTCCTGCACCAACGCCGGCAGGAACTCGGCCACCAGGTCACGGCGCATCAGTGCATGGCTGAGGCCGCCGAACAGGTTGGGGGCGTTCGTCTCCAACGCTTCGAGCAAGTCGCTACCCTTGACTACCGCATCCTCCGGGCACATCACCGCATTGAGCATGCGCGGCGGTAGCAAGGCATCGTCGGCCGCGCACAGCATGCGCTGGCAGATGGTCATGCTGACATCGGCATGCTGTTCCATGACCGCGGCCTGCAGGCCGACACATTCGGGGAACAGTCGGTCGTCGTCGCAGAGGAACTTGATCAGCGGCCCTTCAGCATGCTCCAGGCACGCCAGCAGGTTGCGGGCGAACCCAAGGGTCTGCGGATTGCGCACGTAGCGCACCGGCTTGCCGGTCTCGCCCACCACCTCGTCGACGATACGCTGGATCTCCAGGCCCCGGCTGTCATCGCAGACCAGCACCTCCAGCGCCGAGTAATCCTGGTTGAGCGCGCTGAGCAACGTGGCGCGGAAGAACTCGGGGTTGAAGGCTGGGATGGCGATGCTGACGAGGGTCTGTTGATTCACGGCGAAGACCTTGAAGAGGTGGCGTGGCCAGCACCGAATGGGCTGGCACACGCCGGATGACGCGAGAGAGGTGAAATCAGATGTAGTTGACCAACGACAAGCTGGCGACCTTGGCATAGGCCTGCAGCGACGCTTGCAGCATGTTGGTCTGCATCTGCAGGCGCAGCATCACTTCAGCCGGGTCGCTTTCGCGGATCGAGCTCTGGGTCTTGGTGTTCTCGGTGCTCAGCGCCTCGTTGGTTTCGGACTGCACATCCAGCGCCTGGCCACGGCCACCGATCGCACTGACCGACGACGACACCTGGTTGGTGGCGCTGGCGATGTTGCCAACGGCCGAATCCAGCGCGGCGAGGAAGTTCTGCCGGGCCACCGGGTCGTTGTCCACCGGGCTGGTCAGCGCGGTACGCAGCTTGCCGATGGTGTCGAGGATGTTCTGGGTCTGGTGGGTATCGACCTTGACCGCGAACGAGTCCCCGGCATTCGGTGCGCCGGACAGCTCGAAGCTGACCCCGGCCGCGGTAGCGGTGGTGCCGTTCGGCCCGCCCAGCGCACCCGATGCCACCGGGCGGCTGTCAGCAGTGACCGGCGCGGCGTACAGCTCGAAGGTGCTGCTGCCGGTGAACTTGAGCACCGCGCCACCGCCCGGGAAAGCGGCCTTGTAGGCAGCCTGATCGGTGATGGTCGCGCCCGTCACCTGCTCGGAGGAGGTATTGCCAGGGCTGCGGGTGCCGGAAACCTCATCGGCCTTGGAACTCAGGCTGAACGTATGCCCTGCGATAGCGGCATCTTCATTACCCTTGTCGCCGTCCTTGAAGGTGATGTCCAGGCGCAGATCGACACCGCGGAAGCTGATGCTGGTGTTGTCGCCATTGGGGTCGAACTTGCCGCCCTGGCTGGCCTCGAGCGTGACGTCATTGCCGTCGACGTCGGTGATCTTGTATTCGGTGCTGCTGAGGAATTCGATGCTGTACGGCTCGCCACTGCGGAAGCGATCGTTGTACAGGCTGTTGCCGGAGACCTGGCCGTTGGACAGGCTGACGCGGCCATCGTCGGTGGCCGGCGCGGTCAGGCTGGTCTGGCTACGGCTGGTGTTGAGCGCCTGTTCGAAGGCGTCGTAGCCGGTTTCATTGGCCGCCAGGCTGAGCATGTCACCCACCTGCAGGTTGAGCTTGCCCTGGTCGCCCTGGTAGCTGTAGGTGCCATCGGCATTGCGCGCGTAAGGCGGGGTATCGCCCTTGGAGCCGGAGAAGATGTACTTGCCGTTCTCGTCCTTGCTGTTCATCAACGAGAACAGCTGGTCTTCCAGCGACGCCAGTTCATCGGCGTTGGCCTTGCGGTCGGCATCGGTGAACGTACCGTTGCCAGAGCTCACCGCCAGCTCGTTGACCCGCTGCAGGATGGTGCCGATGGAGTTCAGGGTGCTTTCGGCAGTGCCCAGGGCGTTACGTACGTTGACGATGTTGCCGCTGTACTGCTTCAGCATGTTCTGCTGCTGCTCCAGTTGCAGCAGACGCGCCGCCCCCACCGGGTCATCCTTGGCCGAACGCACGCGAATGCCATCGCTTGCCTCCTGCTGGCTCTTCACCGTCTTGGCGAAGTTGCTCTGGTAGTTGGCCTGGTTGGTGTTGTAGAACTGCGAAGTAGAGATGCGTACGCTCACGATCTACGGCTCCTTAAAGACTGTTGATCAGGGTGGCGAAGGTTTCCTGGGCCGCCTTGATGATCTGCGACGACGCGGTGTAGTACTGCTGGAACTTGACCAGGTTGCCGGTCTCTTCATCGATCGACACACCCGAAAGGCCGTTACGGCTTTCCACTGCCGAGGCATGCAAGGCAGTGGTGGCATCGCTGTCCATCTGCGCTTGGCCGGCCTTGCCGCCAACGTTGGATACCAGCTTGGCGTAGGCATCGGTGAAGCTGATGCCCTTGCCGTTGGCGCCAACCTCGACCGTGGACTTGGTCTGCAGGTCGATCACCGACAAGGCGTTGCGGTTGTCTGCCGAACCTGCGCCGGTCAGCCCCACGGTATAGCTGTCGCCGTTCTTCGGCGCGCCGGAAACGCTCATCTCGAAGGTGAAATTGCCGCCCAGCGAATTGCCGCTGCCATCGACCATCGGCACCGACAGCTGCAACTTGTTCTCCTGGCCCGGCACGATGGTGCCGCTGCCGATCTCGGTACCCTTGGCGTCGTACATCTTGTAGGCCTGGGGCGAACTGGTGTCATCGCCGAACACCAGCTTGACCGGGGTCGAATACTTCAAGCCAGCCTGCAATTGCGAACGCTGGGCGGCATCGTAGATGTCCATCTCCGAGGTCAGCGTCGGCTGGGTGATGACGCCGGTACCTTTGTTGCCCGATCCGCTGGTGGCGGTCAGTGGCGAAGCCAAGGCCAAACGCTTCGGGTCGGTCAGGACAGTGTCGATGCCGGCGGCCGCATTGCGGGTCGGGGTGATCTTGAAGCTGTCGCCAGCACTCAGGCCGCCACCATTGAGTGACAGGGTGAACCCGTCGATCACCGGAGGCGGCGTGTCGGTGAGGTCGAAACTGCCCATGTCGGTGCCTTCCGGCAACTTGCGCACGCTGTAGCCAGTGGCGCTGGTGAAGGTCACCTGGTAATCGCTGGTGCTGAGCTTGCCGGTGTCCTTGATGGTCACATCGAGGTTACCGGAGCCGGCGCTGTTGCCGGTCTTGGCGACACTGCGCTGGCTGATGGCCGCGGCGCTGTTGATATCGCCGAACAGGGTGGCACCGAAGTCACCGTTCTTGTCGATGCCCTGGGCCAGCTGGCTGTTGATCGCATCGGCTACTACCAAGGCCACGCGACCGAGCTCGTTGAGCGCCGGGTCGAGGGTATCCTTGCGGTAGCGGATCAGGCCGCCGAGCTCACCACCGGTCGTGGTGCTGGTGATGTCCATCTTGGTCGAGCCGCGATTGAGGATCAGGCTCATGCGGGTCGGGTCGGTGGCGCTCGGCTGCACGCCGATGGTCTGGGTGGTGTTGCCCAGCACCAGGGCCTGGCCGTTCTTCAGGTAGATGTCGTAGTTGCCGTTCTTCTGCTCTACAACGTCGGCACCGATCAGCGCCGACAACTCGCGCACCGCGCCGTCGCGCTGGTCGAGCAGGTCGTTGGGCTGGCCATTGACGGCCGTCATCTTGGAGATCTGGCCGTTGAGGTCGGCAATCGACTTGGTCAGCGCGTTGACCTTGTCAGCGATCGACGCCATGTTGGCATTGATATCGCTGTTCTGCTGGTTCAACTGCGCCGACAGGGTGTTGAAGCGCTTGGCCAGGGACTGCGCGCTGGTCAGCAGCAGTTGGCGCGAGGCGTCCTCGGTCGGCTTGGCCGCGGCATCCTGCATGGCGCTGAAGAAGCTTTTCAGTGCAGCGGTGATACCGGTGTCGCTGCTCGACAGGGCGGTATCCAGCGGCGTGATCTGGTTCAGGTACGAGGTGGCATCGCTGCTCAGCGAGGTGGTGCTGCGCAGCTGGTTCTCGAGGAACGCGTTATAGACCCGGCGCACATCCGCCAGGGTAGTACCGCTGCCGATGAACACCTGGCCGACTTGCTGCCCGCCCTTGGTCTTCTGCACGTTCTGCTGGCGCGAGTAGCTTTCGACATCGGCGTTGGCGATGTTGTTACCGAGGGTGTACATCCCCGATTGCGCGGCGCCAAGCCCCGACATACCAATGTTGATCAGACTCGCCATGGTTCCATGCCCTTAAAGTTTCGTTGCGGTACCGAGCATTGCGTAGTGCTCGTACGACTTCATCTGTCTTGCGATCTGCGAGATCTTGCTGGCGTAATTCGGGTCGGTGGCGTACCCGGCCTTTTGCAACTCTTGCACGAACTGTTCTGGTTTATCGGCGGCCTTCACCGCATCTTGATAGCGCGAATTGTTCTGCAGCAGGCTGACCAGGTCGTGGAAGCTGTCCTGGTAGGAATCGTAGGAACGGAACGCCGCCGTCTCCTTGACGAACTGGCCATCGCGGAACTCGCTGGTGATCGCCCGCGCCTCGCCGCCTTCCCAGTTGCCGGTTGCCTTGATGCCGAACAGGTTGTGGCTGCTGCTGCCATCGGTGTTGCGCATGACCGACTTGCCCCAGCCGGTTTCCAGTGCGGCCTGCGCCACCAGATAGCGCGGGTCGATACCGATGCGCTTGGCTGCCTGCTCGGCCATCGGCAGCATGGTGGCGACGAACTCGTCGCTGTCGGCAAAGGCTTTTTTCGGTGCCAGCGGTGGCTGGGCCACGGCGCGCCCGAGGATGCGCAGGCCGTTGTCCGGCACGGCGAAGGCCTTGGCCACTTGCTGGCCGTCACGGGCCGGCACGGCTGCGGTATTGGTGCTGGCCGCCGACGGCAAGATGCCGGCCACCAGGCGGTCGGTGAGCTTGCTCGGCAGCGCCAGGCGTCGCGAATTGAGCGCGGCGACGTCGTTGCGGGTGGCGGTCGACTGCGCGGCATGCACGGGCTCGGCCACCTTGTTGCCCCACAGCGTCGGGGCATTGCCCTCGATACGCGGAAACGGGCTGGTGTTGGCCGGTGTGCCCTTGTTCTTCGACAGCTGGCGCACCAGTACGTCCTGCAGCCCGATACCGCCGCCTTCGCGGGACATGCTCACGGCCAGCTGCTGGTCGTACATGTCGCGGTACTGCTTCACCGTTTCGGTGTTCATCGGGTTGTCATCGGCCAGCACGTCGCTAGCCTTGCGCGAGGCCTTGAGCATTTCGCTGATGAACAGCGACTCGAATTCCTGGGCCACCTTGCGCACGTTGGCGTCGCTGTCGCGGTCGCCATGCTTGAGCGAGCTCAGGCGGTTGAGGTCGGTGTAGGCGCCGCTGTCGGCGCTGCCGGAAACCAGGCTTTTGCTGTTCATCCGTGCCGTCCTCAGATCACGATCAGGTCGGCCTGCAGGGCGCCGGCCTGTTTCAGGGCTTCGAGGATAGCCATCAGGTCGCTGGGCGCTGCGCCCACCTGGTTCACCGCACGGACGATTTCATCCAGCGTGGTGCCCGGGCCGAACTTGAACATCGGCTTGGCTTCCTGCTCGGCGTTCACCCGCGAGCGCGGCACCACGGCGGTCTGGCCATTGGAGAACGGCCCCGGCTGGCTGACGATCGGGTCTTCGGTAATGGTCACGGTCAGGCTGCCGTGGGTCACTGCGGCCGGCGACACCTTGACGTTCTGGCCAATGACGATGGTGCCGGTGCGCGAGTTGATGATGACCTTGGCGACTGCCTGGCCCGGGTCGATCTCGAGGTTCTCGAGGATCGACAGGTAGTCCACGCGCTGGCTCGGGTCCATCGGCGCAGTGACCCGTACCGAACCGCCGTCCACGGCCTGGGCCACGCCCGGGCCGAGCAGGTCGTTGACCTTGTCGACGATGCGCTTGGCAGTGGTGAAGTCGGGGCGGTTGAGGTTCAGGGTCAGGCTGTTGCCCTGGTTGAAGCCGCTCGGCACTGCACGCTCGACGGTAGCGCCGCCTGGGATACGACCGGCCGACGGAACGTTGACGGTGATCTTCGAACCGTCACGGCCCTCGGCATCGAAGCCGCCCACCACCAGGTTACCCTGGGCCACGGCATAGACGTTGCCATCGATACCCTTGAGCGGGGTCATCAGCAGGCTGCCGCCGCGCAGGCTCTTGGAGTTACCGATCGAGGACACGGTAATGTCCACCACCTGGCCTGGCTTGGCGAACGCCGGCAGGTCGGCATGCACCGACACTGCCGCAACGTTTTTCAACTGCACGTTGCCGGAGCCGGCCGGCACCTTGATGCCGAACTGCGACAGCATGTTGTTGAAGGTCTGCAGGGTGAACGGCGTCTGGGTGGTCTGGTCACCCGTGCCATTGAGCCCCACCACCAGGCCGTAACCGATCAGCTGGTTGGAGCGCACGCCAGAAATGCTGGCGATGTCCTTCAGGCGCTCGGCCTGGGCGCCGAAGGCACAGGACAGGAGCAGGGTTGCGGCAATCAGCTGCCTCACGTTGAACATGGTCATCCGTACTCAGAAAGGCCAAAGCGGGCTGATGAAGAAGCGGTCCAGCCACCCGGGCTGGCTGGCATCGGCGAACGAGCCGGTACCGGAATAGGTGATGCGCGCGTCGGCCACGCGAGTGGACGGCACGGTGTTGTCGGTGGCGATGTCGTCGGCGCGGATCATGCCGGCAATGCGCACCAGCTCTTCGCCGGTGTTCAGGGTCAGCCACTTCTCGCCGCGCACGGCGATGATGCCGTTGGGCAACACTTCGGCCACGGTCACGGTGATGGAACCGGTCAGGGTGTTGCCCTGAGTGGCCTTGCTGTCGCCCTTGGTGGCGCGCTCGCCGCTGTAGCCGGCCTCCAGCGACAGGTCACCGCTGCCGAACGGGTTGTTGGTGTTCGGCGTAGTGCCGAACAACGATGTCAGGCCGATGTTGGCGTTGCTGTTTTTCTGGATCTGCGAGCCGGCGTTCTTGCTGGCCGATGTGCGCTCGTTGAGGGTGATGGTGATGATGTCACCCACCCGGAACGCCTTGCGGTCGCTGTACAGGTTCTGCTCGAAGCCGGCCTGGTAGATCGAACCGTTGTTGGCCGCTGCCGGCAACGGGGTGCGCGGCAGTACCGGCGCGTAGTACGGGTCGTTGGGCTTGGGCGTCGGCGCGACGCAACCTGCCAGCAACACCGCCCCCCCCAGGGCGAAAACGGACAACAGACGATTCATGACGCTTACCTCACGGGTGCAACGGAGTGACGGGGTTAGAGCTGCCTGCTTCAGAGCTGTTGAGTAACGAACGACAGCATCTGGTCAGCGGTGGAAATGACCTTGGAGTTCATCTCGTAGGCACGCTGGGTGGTGATCATGTTCACCAGCTCTTCCACGGTGCTGACGTTGGAGTTTTCCAGGGTCTGCTGCAGGGTGGTGCCGAAACCGTTCAGGCCCGGGGTGCCGACTTGCGGCGCGCCACTGGCGGCGGTTTCGAGGAACAGGTTGTCGCCAATCGCCTGCAGGCCGGCCGGGTTGATGAAGTCGGCGGTCTGGATGTTGCCGATCACCTGCGCAGCCGGGTTGCCGGCGGTGGTGATCGACACGGTGCCGTCCTGGCCGACGGTGAAGGTCTGCGCGTCGTTCGGCACGACGATGGCAGGCTCCAGCGCGAAGCCGTTGGCGGTGACGATCTGGCCGTCGGAGTTCAGGTGGAAGGTACCGTCACGGGTGTACGAAACGGTGCCGTCCGGCTGCAATACCTGGAAGAAACCACGGCCGTTGACCGCCATGTCCAGCGGGTTTTCCGTGGTCTGCAGGCTGCCGGTCTGGAAGTTCTTCTGGGTGCCGACAATGCGCACACCAGTACCGACCTGCAGGCCGGAAGGCAGCTCGCTGTCCTGGGTGGACTGCGCGCCTGGCTGGCGTTTGATCTGGTACAGCAGGTCCTGGAACTCGGCGCGATCACGCTTGAAGCCGGTGGTCGAGACGTTGGCCAGGTTGTTGGAGATGACCGTCAGGTTGGTGTCCTGGGCGGACAGGCCGGTTTTAGCGACCCAAAGAGCCGGAAGCATGTAAGTTCTCCTCGTGCGCCTGTTTTACGGCACCCGTTCAAAAGTGATTAGCCGATTTGCAAAACACGCGCCATGGCTTCGTCGCCTTCCTTGGCCGCGTTCATCATCTTGACGTGCAGTTCGAATTGACGGGACAGCGCCAGCACCGAGGTCATTTCTTCCACGGCGTTGACATTGCTGCCTTCCAGGAAGCCCGACACCACCCGCACGTTGACGTCGGCGTCCGCCGGTTGGCCGTCGCGGGTATGGATCAGGCCATCCAGGCCCTTGGTCAGGCCTTTGGTATCCGGGTTGACCAGCTTGATGCGGTCGACTTCGGCCATCACGCGCGGGTCTTCCCCCATGGAGCGGATGCTGATGGTGCCATCGGCGCCGACTTCGACCTTTTGCTCTGGCGGAATCGCAATCGGGCCGCCGTTGCCGATCACCGGCATGCCGTTGCCGGCACGCAGCACACCGAGGGCATCGATGTTCAGGCTGCCGGTGCGTACGTAGGCTTCACTGCCATCGGGCGCCTGCACGGCGATGAAGCCCTTGCCGGTCACCGTCACATCCAGATCGCGGCCGGTTTCAACCATCGGACCTTCGCTGAAGTCGGTGGCCGGGCGCTCGGTCATGGCAAAGGCGCGCGACGGAAAGCTGTCGCCGAACACCGGCATCGAGCGGGCCTGCTCCAGGTCTCGCTGAAAACCGTTGG
This sequence comes from Pseudomonas sp. X4, assembly GCF_040784925.1. NCBI lineage: Bacteria > Pseudomonadati > Pseudomonadota > Gammaproteobacteria > Pseudomonadales > Pseudomonadaceae > Pseudomonas > Pseudomonas sp. X4. Next base: position 654,952 of record NZ_CP160798.1, read on the forward strand.
TGGAAATGTTCGCCAGGTTGTTGGCGTGCGCCTTCTGCGCCAGCGCATTCTGGCTGGCACCGGTCATGGCCACGTAAAGCATCTTGTCCACAGTCATCCTCCATTGCACTGGCGGTCGTTTGCCGCTCGCCGTTGCTATGCGAGCTAGAAAGCAAGTTCCGAACCAACTTTGCGAAATCATGAAAAAGCCCGTGGATACGGGCTTTCGAGGGGGCAGTCGGCATGTTGGACGCCGGTTATCCGGCGCTTGGTTGCCGATGGCGGCAAACCTGTACCGGCCTCTTCGCGGGTGAACCCGCTCCCACAGGTACAGCGCGGCACCTGGACTGCCCCCAAGAAGTTGGACACCAATCCAACCCTTGGGGGATCTATGGGTAAATACACAGAGCAGTTCAAGCTCACGGCTATCACCGCTTACCTAGAGGGCAGCCGGGGCTTTCGCAAGGTGGCACAACACTTTGGCATCGATTTCAGCCTGCTTCGGCGCTGGGTTGCTGGCTACCAAGCCGATGCCAGCCTCAGCCCTCGCTCGCATGGTCGCCGCTACACCGAGGAATTCAAGCGGCGGGTGCTCAAGTACATGCTTGAGCATCGCCTGTCCCTGCGCCAAACAGCGGCGCACTTTGACCTTGGACAGTCCTCACAGATAGGCATTTGGCTGCGGCAGCACTACAGTGGCAGTCCTGTAGCCACTCTCGCCAAACAAAGAAAATCAGCCGTGCCGAAGAAAATTAAGCCCATCAAGCCGACAGACACCAATGACGCAGAGAAATCTCGTGAGCAGTTGTTGAGCGAGCTCGAGTATCTGCGCATGGAGAATGATGTCCTAAAGGAGTTAAAGGCTCTGCGAGAGGAGAAGGAGCGAACACGGACGAAAAAGCCCTGATCGTCTGCAAATTCAGACATAAATATCCGCTGCCTGACCTCTTGCAGATGGTGGGGTTGGCACGCAGTACCTTTTATTACCAGGTCAAGTGCCAGCAAAAGCCGGACAGGCACGCCTCGCTCAAGGAATTGGTGCAGCGTGTCTATCACGAGGAGAAAGGGCTGTATGGCTACCGCCGCATTGCCCTTGCCATCAGGAATCAGGGGACCTTGGTCAACAAGAAGGTCATTGAACGGTTGATGGCTGAGCTTGGTTTGCAGTCCGTTGTACGCCCGAAGAAGTATCGATCCTATCGCGGCATTGTCGGCAAGGTGGCCATGAATTTGCTTGAGCGTAATTTCGTCGCGCAACGCCCCAACCAGAAGTGGGTGACCGATGTCACTGAGTTCAAAGTGGCCCAACAAAAGCTCTACCTGTCGCCCGTGATGGACTTGTACAACGGTGAGATCATCGCCTATGAAACAGCTTGCCGGCCTACCTATGGCTTGGTTGGGAACATGCTGGAAAAGGCGCTCGATGGGTTGGGTGAAAAGCCCAAGCTAGTGATCCACTCAGATCAGGGATGGCATTACCAGCAGCCCCAATACCGCCATAAGCTCGCAGCGCGCGGTGTGAAGCAGAGCATGTCTCGCAAGGGCAATTGTCTGGATAATGCAGCGATGGAAAGCTTCTTCGGCACACTGAAGTCAGAGTTCTTCTACCTGAAGCGCTTTGAAAGCGTCGAACAGCTGAAGGCGGGCCTGGAGGAGTACATCCATTACTACAACCATGACCGCATCAGGCTGAAACTCAATGGTCTGAGCCCTGTCAGCTACAGGACTCAGGCCACTGGCTAAAACTGTCCAACTTTTCGGGGGCAGTCCAACCTGTGGGAGCGGGTTCACCCGCGAAAAGGCCAGTACAGGTTTATTCAAGGCTCGCGGCAACCACCATTGCTGTAGGGGCCGGCGAACTTCTTCCAGCCATCCCCCGGCGGCCATTGCGAGCAGACCAGGCGCCCATCCACCTGGCTTTCCCAGCGCCACCAGGGCGCGGTACCGGCCTGGGCCTGGTACAGGCAGAAAGCAGCGACCAATGTGACAACCAGCCTTTTCATGACCCCTCCGGCAAAGACGACGAACCCCTTCATGACAAAGGGGTTCGCCCACATACACTCAGCCAGCGACCATCAGGCCATCTGGATGACGGTCTGCATGATGGTGCTTTCAGTGGAGATAGTCTTGGCGTTCGCCTGGTAGTTGCTCTGCGCCTTGATCAGCTCTACCAGCTCCTGCGTCAGGTTCACGTTCGAGCCTTCCAGCGCGTTGGACTCGACGCTGCCCAGGGTACCTGTCTTCGGCGCATCGATGCCCGGGATGCCGGACGTGTAGGTTTCGGTCCAGCGGGTACCACCAATCTGCTGCAGGCCCTGCTCGTTGGCGAAGCTGGCCAGGGCCACCTGGCCAATGGCACGGGATTGCTGGTTGCTGAAGCTGGCGAACAGCACACCGGTCGAGTCGATGCTCAGGCTCGACAGGATACCGGTCGCGTAGCCGTCCTGAGACTGCGACATCCGCGCGGTCTCGGTGTTGTAGGAGGTAGTGCTGTTCATCGCCAGGCGCATGCCATCGGCATTGCCCACCGCGCCATTGGAAATCCAGTTACCCGCAGAATCTTCCACCGCCGGCACCCAGCCAGTCATGGTGAAGGTGTTGTTGGTCACGGTGAACGACGAACCCGCCGGGTGGCCGGTATTGTCCGCAGTCATGCTCTTGACCGAGCCATCGCTGTTGAAGCTGATGGTGCCAGTCAGCGGCACGGTGGAGGATGGGGAAAACGGGTTGCGCCCATCGACCAGGGTGTACATGGTCCACTCATTGGTGCCAGTCTTGCGATAGAACTGCTCCATGGTGTGCTCGTTACCCTGGCTGTCGTACACCTTGGTCGGGAAAGACTTGGTGTAAGTCGTCTGATCGGAAGGATCGAACGGCAGGTTCGGCACCATCACGCCAGTGCCATCATCCACTTCCAACGGGATGTCGGCGGCCGAGGAATTCAGGTTGATACCCTGGTCGATCAGCGATGTTGCCTTTGGCTGCAGCGACGACGTATCGATCTGCAGATCGGTGAGCACGCCCTTCTGGATCTTGCCAGTCGAGTCGGCGGCATAGCCCTGCAGGCGCAAGCCGTCCGAGGTAACCACGAAGTTGTCCTTGCTGGCCTGGAAAGCACCCGCACGGGTGTACACGCGCGAGCCGTTATCGGACAGCACGAAGAAGCCCTGCCCCTGAATCCCCATGTCCAGCACGTTGCCGGTGGTGTTGACGTCACCCTGGGTGAACTGCTGGGAAACCGCTGCCAGGCGCACGCCGTTACCCACCTGGTTCTTGCCAACACCCAGGCGGTTGGAACCTGCATAGACATCGGCGAACTCGGCACGCGACGACTTGAAACCGTTGGTGTTGACGTTGGCGATGTTGTTGCCGGTGACATCCAGCTGCTTGTTTGCTGCGTACAGACCGCTAAGGCCGATATTGAAAGACATGAATTCGCTCCTTTTGCCGCTCTAGCGGGCCTTAGATACCGATGGTTTGCACGTCGGAGAGGGACACTTTGCCAACACCGGCGAGGTTGAGCACCATTTCGCCGGCGGCACTGAAACTGACGCTGGTCACCTTGGCTGGCAACAGCGTGTTCATCTGCACCGACTTGCCATCCACCGTGGTGGTGGCAGTGAAGGTGTAAGTACCAGGGTCGACTTTCTGGCCACTGCTGTTGGTACCGTCCCAGATGAAATCGGCGTAACCGGCTTTCTGCTCGCCCAGCTCGATGGTCTTGACGGTATTGCCGTCCTTGTCCTTGATGGTGATCTTCGCTTCGCCGATGGCCTGCGGCACGACGAACTGCGCATTGAAGCTTTCTGCGGTGTCGACCACGGCCTTGTCGTTCTGCACCACCACCGAACGCCCGACCAGCGACGACGCCTGCAGGGCCTGGGACGAGGCCATGGCGCTGGTGATGGAGTTGACCGATTCGTTCAGCGAGGTAATGCCTTCCAGGCTGCTGAACTGCGCCAACTGGGCAACGAACTCACCGTTGTCCTGTGGGTCCAGCGGGTTCTGGTGTTGCATCTGGGTGACCAGCAATTGCAGGAACGCGTCCTTGCCGAGCGAGTCGTTGCCGGTCTTGGAGGCGGTGTCCGTGGTCTTCTTGGTGCTGGTGCCTACACCCGACGCCGCGAGCACGTCGTTGAGGTTCACACCGTTGGTATCGATTGCCATGGTCTGGTTTCCTTATCACTGACCGAGGGTCAGGACCTTCTGCATCATGGCCTTGGCCGTATTCATCAACTCGGCGTTGGTCTGGAACGCGCGGCTGGCGGAGATCATGTCAGCCATCTCCTCGACCACGTTGACGTTCGGGTAGTAGACGTAGCCGTCCTTGTTCGCCGCCGGGTGGTTGGGCTCGTAACGGGCCTCCAGGTTGCTCTGGTCCTCGACGATGCCTTTTACCTGCACACCCTGCCCTGCCTCGCCCTGGTCTTCGAACAGCGACTGGCTGCCGCCGGCCTGCGCGTCCTGGAAGGTGGTGGCGAACACCGGGTGGCGGGCGCGGTAGGTCTGGTCGATGCTCGAGGACACGGTCTCGGCGTTGGCGATGTTGGAAGCAACGGTGTTCAGGCGCGTGTTCTGCGCACTCATGCCGCTACCGGCAATGTTGAAGACACTGGAAAGGGACATGGTCATTCTCCCCGCAGGGCCGAAACCAGCCCTTTGAATTTACTGTTGAGCAAGGTGAAGCTGGCCTGGAAGCCGACGGCGTTTTCGGTGTAGTTCGATTGCTCGATCTGCGCGTCCACGGTGTTCTGGTCGATCGACGGCTGCGTTGGCGTGCGGTACTTGAGGGTATCGTCGGCCATGGCCAGGCCCTCGGCCTCGATATGGCGGCTGTTGGTACGATCGAGGCTGAAACGGCCGCCACTTTGCTGCTTGTCGCTTTCGGCAGCGAGCACCGAGGCGAAGTCCATGTCGCGCGCCTTGTAGTTGGGCGTGTCGGCGTTGGCGATGTTGTTGGCCAGCACTTCGGCGCGCTGGGCGCGGAAGCCCAGGGCCTTTTCGTGAATACCAAGCGCCTTGTCGAAGCTGATGCTCATGTCGGGGAAACCTTCGGAGGTTGACCGGAATATCGTTGGGCAAGGTATAGCAAGGGCTGTGCCAACCAACAGAAAGCCCGGAAATACGGGCTTGCAGGGCAAGGTGCTGTCAGAGTGATGCCAGAAAAGCGGCAAAGGCCTTCCGCCTTGAGCGGCGAAAGCGGCAATTGCCGGGCGGCAAAAGCGGCAAAACAAAAAATTGACGTCAGCATTTCTCCTGCGCCGGCCTCTTCGCGGGTAAACCCGCTCCCACAGGGTTCTGCACAGCTTTAAAAGTCGGTGCGGTACCTGTGGGAGCGGGTTTACCCGCGAAGAGGCCGGCACAGGCAAACAAAAAGGCCGGCAACTTTCGCTGCCGGCCCTCTTGGTTACTTCGCCTGGTAGATGATCCCCGGGCTGCACTGCACCATTTGGTAATGGTCCGGCAGCCCGTTCAGCGCCTCGGAAGCCCCGAGGAACAGATACCCACCCGGCTTCAAGGTACTGTGGATACGCAACAGGATGTCCTTCTTCACCTGCGCCGAGAAATAGATCAGCACGTTACGGCAGAACACCACATCGAACTTGCCCAGGCTGGCATAGCTGTCGAGCAGGTTGAACGAGCGGAACTCGACGCGGCTGCGAATCGCCGGCTTGACCGCCCAACGCCCCGGCCCCTTGGTGTCGAAGTAGCGCTGCAGGCGCTCCTGGGACAAGCCACGGGCAATTGCCAGGCTGTCGTACTCGCCGGTCTTGCAGTTGGTCAGCATGGTGCCAGACAGGTCGGTGGCAACGATCTGCGCGCCCATCTTCAACTGGCCGAGGTTGCTGCGCTCGAATTCGTCGATGGCCATCGAGATGGAATACGGCTCCTGCCCCGACGAACAGGCCGCCGACCACATGCGCAGGCGCTGGCCGGGGTTGTTGCGGATGAACTCGGGGATGACCTTGTTCTTCAGCACCTCGAACGGGTAGGTATCGCGAAACCACAGGGTCTCGTTGGTGGTCATGGCATCGACCACCTGCTCGCGCAAGCCGCCACGCGGCTGGGCCTGGATGCGCTGCACCAGCTCGCCCAGGCTCTTGATGCCCTGTTGCTCCATCAGCTTGTTGAGACGGCTGGAGACCAGGTACTGCTTATTCTCGCCCAGCAGGATGCCACAGGCTTTCTCCAGGAAGACCCGGAACTGTTCGAAATCCAAATTACCCGTAGACACTACTGCCGCCTCTTTTAAATCACTGGTGCCGGGGGCCTGCCCCCGGCGGCTTCAATGCGTTGCCTTGATCCGGTCGACCACCCGCTGGGCCAGGTCGTCCGGCTTGAACTTGGCCAGGAAGTCATCGGCACCGACCTTCTTGACCATCGCCTGGTTGAACACCCCGGAAAGCGAAGTATGCAGGCAGATGTGCAATTTTTGCATGCGCGGATCGCTGCGGATCTCCGCCGTTAGCGTATAGCCGTCCATTTCCGGCATTTCAATGTCCGAGATCATCATCAGGAACTCTTCTTCCGGCTTCTTGCCCTCGTCCACCAACTGGCGCAGGTAGTTTAGGGCCTGACGGCCGTCATTGAGCGCCACCACCTCGACCCCCACGGTCTGCAGGCAACGGCTGACCTGCTTGCGCGCCACCGACGAATCGTCGACGGTGAGCACCCGCAGCAGCACGGCCTTGTCCTGCACCTCGGCATCGATCACCCCGGCCGACACCGACTCGGACGACGGCGCCACTTCGGCCAGCACCTTCTCCACATCGATGATCTCGACCATGCGGTTGTCCACCCGGGTAACCGCGGTCAGGTAGTGGTCGCGGCCGGTGCCCTTGGGTGGCGGATGGATTTCTTCCCAGTTCATGTTGACGATGCGCTCCACCGAGTGCACCAGGAAGCCTTGGGTCTTGGTGTTGTACTCGGTGATGATCACGAAACTGTTGCGCGTGTCTTCCTGCAGCGGCCGCAACCCGGTGGCCATCGACAGGTCGAGGATCGGGATGGTCGCCCCGCGAATATTGGCAACACCGCGCACCACCGGGTGCGCCTTGGGCAGCAGGGTCAGCGCAGGGCATTGCAGCACTTCCCTGACCTTGAATACGTTGATGCCGTAAAGCTGCTCGCCATTGAGGCGGAACAGCAGCAATTCCAGGCGATTCTGCCCCACCAGCTGCGTGCGCTGGTTGACCGAATCCATAACACCTGCCATGCCAGACTCCTTTATGTTTCAGCCTTTCGTTGCAACTCAGGTAGCGAGTCGGCACGGGCTTTGCTTTTTTGAGCGCCATGTACACGAAAACGACATTTTTCCGACGATTGACGCGCCTGCTGACTGGCTCGCTGGCCATGCTGTGCCTTCTGGTGCCCGGCGTTCGCACGGTAGCGGACGCGTTTACCTTGCCTGAACAGCTTATCGGTGTCACTCAAGGGTTTCTTGAATTCAGCGTCGAAGATTATCTGGCAACCACCCAGACCGCCGGCCGTTACGAGATCCAGGTCAACCCGCTGGACCCGCGCCTGCGCATGCCACTGTGCAGCCAGCAGCTGGACGCCTCGCTGGAAAGCCCGGCCCAGCCGCTGGGCCGCGTCACGGTAAAGGTACGCTGCGAAGGCACCGCGCCTTGGACCGTGTTCGTGCCGGCCACCGTGCGGCTGTTCCGCGAAGTGGTGGTGGTGACCCGGCCGCTCAAGCGCGACAACGTGGTGGGCGAAGGCGACGTGGCCCTGCGCGAGCGCGATGTCGGCACCCTGGGCCAAGGTTTTTTGACCGAACTGGAGCAGGCGGTGGGCATGAAGATGCTGCGCCCCACGGTGATCGACCAGGTACTCACCCCGCAACACCTGGAACAGGCCGAGGTGGTGCGCAAGGGCGACCACGTGGTGATCATCGCCCGCAGTGGCAGCCTGAGTGTGCGCATGCCCGGAGAAGCCCTGAGCAAGGGTGGCCTGAGCGAACAGATCCGGGTGCGCAACCTCAATTCCAAACGAGTGATCAAGGCCAGGGTGACCGGCCCCGGCCAGGTCGAGGTAAGTATGTAGCCAGCCCATTGATTTGCGCTGGCGGTGAGGAACCGCTTTTCCTAAACTGTGTCAGAAAACGGGTTCGCGAGCTTGCTGACAGGCGGCTATGCATTTGTGCCTAAAGTTTCTTTCGGGTTGGCCGAAAACAAGGCAAGCGTCCAAATACCCAGAGGTTTCTGATCATGGTCATCGACTTCAGTCGTTTGAATAACTCTCCGTCCGTCACGGGCGGCGTGCGCGGCAACACCGCGAACGGCAGCGCCGAAAAACCGGCAGCCAGCCAGGAAGCGGCAACCGCCACCAGCGCCAGCGGAGAAGCGGTACACCTCAGCCAAGAGGCCCAGCAGTTGCAGAAGATCAGCGACAAGCTGCGCGACGAGCCAGTGGTCAACAGTGCCCGTGTGGCCCAGTTGAAACAGGCGATCGCCGACGGCAGCTACCAGGTCGATGCCGGCCGGGTCGCCAGCAAACTGCTCGATTTCGAAGCCCAGCGCTGACCGTTCGGCGCGCTGACTTCACGGACGCTAGAAAAGCCAAGAGTTAGCCATGCACGACACCACCTTGCTGCAACTGATCGAAGATGACATCGCCCCCATGCAGGAGCTGCTGGACCTTCTGCAAAAGGAAGCGATCGCCCTGCATGGCCGCGACATGGCGCCACTGGAGAATATCCTGGCCCGCAAGCAGTCTTTGATCGTGCTGCTGGAGCAGCAAGGCCTGCGGCGCAACAACCTGCTTGCCAGCCTTGGCCTGACCCCCGATCGCGCCGGAGTGGAGGCCGTGGCGGCACAATCGCCGAACGGTGAACTGCTGCTGCAGCAACTCGATGTGATCAGCCAGTTGATGCAAGCCTGCCAGCAGCTCAACGAGACCAATGGCCGGATCATCCAGGTGCAGCAACACGTCACCAACAACCAGATCCGGATCCTCATGGGCGGCGATTCTCCGTCGCTCTACGACAGCCGCGGCAGCACCTCGCCACTGGCCAAGCCACGGGCGCTCAGCCAAGTGTGATTTTTTCTATCAAGGCACGGAACATACTGGCAAAATGCCGTTAATTGCGTGTGTCGCTTTTGCCTGGAGAACGATAAGCCGTGTTCAATGAATCCGATGCCCCGCAGCCGCCAAAGGTGCTGAACACCCCTTTGGAGATTGCGGCCAACTTGCGGCAGCTGCAGGAAAGCCACGACCCCCTGATCATCACCTTCCACGACCGCAGCCAGCGCTTCCAGAGCTACGTGGTGCACGTGGACCGTGAAAGCAACACCCTGGCGCTGGACGAGATGATCCCGCGTGACGGTGAAAAGTTCATCGAGAACGGCGAACACTTCCGCGTCGAAGGCTTCCACGATGGCGTGCGCATCGCCTGGGACTGCAACCACGAGCTGAAGATCAGCGAAGTCGACGGCCACCGCTGCTACCGCGGCGCCATGCCTCTGGAGATGACCTACCACCAGCGCCGCAATGCCTTCCGCGCCGCGCTGAAGCTGTCGCAGCTGGTCGATGTCATCCTCGATGGCGCCCACCTCAAGGGCAACGGCGCCCTGCGTGGCAAGCTGCTGGACATCTCCGCCACCGGCTGCAAGCTGCGCTTCGAAGGCAATGTCGAGGATCGCCTGCAACTGGGCCAGGTGTACGAGCGTTTCAAGGCGGGCAACCCGCTGGGCCTGGTCGACACCATGGTCGAGCTGCGCCACCTGCACTATGAAGAGCGGATCAACACCACCTTTGCCGGCGTACGCTTCCATAACCTTACCGGGCAGGCGCAGCGCAAGGTCGAGAGCTTTGTGTACCAACTGCAACGTGAAGCGCGGCGGTTCGACAAGGACGACTATTGATCGTCGGCCGAGTACAAAAACGCCACCTATCAAGGTGGCGTTTTCATTTGTGCTTCTCCTGTGCCGGCCTCTTCGCGGGCATGCCCGCTCCCACAGAACTGCAAATAACTCATTGAATTAGCAGGGACTCTGTGGGAGCGGCTTTAGCCGCGAACACCGGCGCAGCCGGTGCCATGCACCGCGTTGGATTCTTCGCGGCTAAAGCCGCTCCCACAGGGTACGCGTACTGCTTGCGGATTCAGTTCTCTACGCGACAGATCTCCCACAGGTACAACGCATGCCTTGAACGCTGCGCGGTCGCTGTGGGAGCGGGCGTGCCCGCGAAGAGGCCGGCACAGGCCTACACCGACTTGCTGACCTCACCTTCCGGCTCAGGCTCCTTGTCAGCCCCCTTCTCTTCCGCCTCGGTATCCTCCGCCGCCACCGGTGCCTGCATCACCTCCTGTACCGTCTGCTCATCCACCCGTGGGTCCAGCGCCGCCGACAGTGGCGAACCGGCAGCCGGCATGGCAACGTGGCCCAAAGGCGCATCCTGCACCTGGTGCAGCCCGGTGACCGCTTTCGGTCGAATGCGCCACACCAGCACCAGGGCAAAGAACACGAAGAAGGCATACAGCATCTGCGGGCCCAGCACCTTCATCAGCACGCCTGCCGCCAGCGGCCCGATACAGGCACCCACGCCGTAGGTCACCAGCAGCATTGCGGTCAGCGACACCCGCCGTTCGCTTTCCACATGGTCGTTGGAAAACGCCACCGCCAGCGGGTACAGGCAGAACTGCAACAGCGAAATCACGAAGCCTATGCCGAACAGCAACTCCAGCGGCACGCTGGGCAGCATCGCCAGCGGCGCCGAGGCCAGCGCCAACCCCACCGCCACGCTGCGGATCAGCACGGCCCGATCGTAGCGGTCAGACAACCAGCCCAGCGGCCACTGCACCAGCAGGCCGGCAAAGATGCAGCTACCCATGAACAGACCGACCTGCTCGGTAGTCATGCCCTGGCTGGAGGCATACAAGGGCGCCAGGCCATAGAACGAGCCGACGATCAGCCCCGAGCCCAGCACCGTGCTGAGCGACTGCGGCACGCGCTTGATGAAGAACTTCGGCTCCATCGGTGCCGGGCGCAACGGCGCCGGGTGAATGCGCCGGGTCATGGCGACCGGTACCAGGCACAGGGTGAAACACATGGCCACCAGCATCAGCAGCTCCAGGCCAAGCTGTGGGTGCACCACCAGGATCAGCTGGCCGAGCACCAGGCCCAGGTACGAGGCGATCATGTAGCCGCTGAACACCGCGCCGCGATGCTTCACGTCGGCCTGCTCGTTCAGCCAGCTCTCGATGACCATGTACTGGCACATCATCCCCAGGCCGACAATCATCCGCAGCCCGACCCAGGCCGGCAGCCAACTGGTCAGGCCATGGCCGAGCACCGCCGCACCGACGATGCCGGCGCAAGTGGCATAGGCGCGAATGTGCCCTACCCGGCCAATCAACCGGTGGCCGACCTTGCCGCCTACCGCCAGGCCAAAGTAGTTGGCCGCCATCAAGGCACCCACCCACAGGCTGTCGACATGATCAGCTGCCAGGCGCAGGGCCAGGTAGGTACTGAGCAGGCCCGAGCCGATCAACATCATCAGCGCGGCGAAATACAACGACTGAAACGGCTTCCATATATTTCGCATAGGTCCCTTGCGGCTCCCGGGTCAGGTGGCGATGGGTTGCAGCCAAGCATAAAAGCAAAATTGCTGCGGCGCAGTCCCCTGCCTGACAAATCGTGAATCAAGGGCGCGTCCAGTGTCGGTCATGTCGTGATCATGCACTGGCATCATGGGACCAAGCTGCGCTCCAAGCGTTTCCATCTCATTGTTCACCAGCCGAAGGGTTAGCTTGCCTCGTCCCATCCCGGGAGCAACTGAGACTGGAGGTTACATGATCAAAGCTGATTTCACCGCTGAACTGCATACCCATGCAGGCCGAGTGGTAGTTGCAGAATCATCCGTCGGGCAACACCCATTCACATGGCTGGATGAGGACGGCTGGTTGTGCGTCGATAATCACCGAAAGGCGCATGCGCGGGACGAGATCGTACGTATCGCGTTCGATTTCAAGTACATCACATCGGAGAAGGGACGGGACCTCTACTACATCTCGTGCAACAACCACTGGAAATTCGCAGGCGCGAGGCTTGAGCAAAATTCCAGAGGCTGGCTCGGCCTGTATGGGACAGGCGTGATAGGCAGAGTCACGGATGCCGTGGCGAACTTCAAGCCACAACTGGCAGGCCTTGGCGACTACTGGAAAATCGATACACAGGATGATTGGAACGGCGACCTGAACAGCGCCGAAAGAGTTCCGTTCTACCTGCGCGACAAACACGGCCATCGTGTGGCATCGACAAGGCCTGAAGATGCATCCACAGACCTGTCCCTCACCTTTGACAGATTTCTGAATGCAAGCGCAACGCCGGGACAGATACTCATGTTCTACCTGGAGAACATCCGGCTAGCCTGACACCCGGCATCACACCTGCGAAAGCCCCTGCCAGAAGGTGCCCTGCCTCTCGGAATCAATGAGGCGTTGCCAAGGCCAATCATCAGTCAGGCCACACCTATTCCCGCAAGGTCATGCCATTGGCCGGCAGCGGCAAGGCCGTCTTGTAGCGCACCTGCTTCAAGGCGAAACTGGAACGGATATTGGCCACCCCTGGCAACCGCGTCAGGTAATCCAGGAACCGTTCCAGCGCCTGGATGCTGGGCAGCAGTACCCGCAACAGGTAGTCCGGATCGCCCGTCATCAGGTAACACTCCATCACTTCAGGCCGTTCGGCAATTTCTTCCTCGAAACGGTGCAACGACTGCTCGACCTGTTTTTCCAGGCTCACATGGATGAACACGTTCACGTCCAGCCCCAACGCCTCGGGCGACAGCAAGGTCACCTGCTGGCGGATCACCCCCAGTTCTTCCATGGCCCGCACCCGGTTGAAGCAGGGTGTAGGGGACAGGTTCACCGAGCGGGCCAGCTCGGCGTTGGTGATGCGGGCATTTTCCTGCAGGCTGTTGAGAATGCCGATATCGGTACGATCGAGTTTGCGCATGAGACAAAATCACCGGTTTTTTGTGTTTATACGGAATGTTTATCTGCCCTGCTCGGCAAAGGCAATCAACTTGAGAGAAAAATTCTCCTGCCGGCCCACTAAGATGTAGGGGACGCTGACCTACCAGTCACAAGCCGGTACTCAGCGGCGGCCGCTTCAGAGCTCACAAAAACAAATACCCGAGCGAGCGTAAAAAGCATGAACGAGTACGCCCCCCTGCGTTTGCATGTGCCCGAGCCTACCGGCCGGCCAGGCTGCCAGACCGATTTCTCCTACCTGCGCCTGAACGATGCAGGTCAAGCCCGTAAACCCCCAGTCGATGTCGACGCTGCCGACACCGCGGACCTGTCCTACAGCCTGATCCGCGTGCTCGACGAGCAAGGCGACGCGCAAGGCCCGTGGGCCGAAGACATCGCCCCGCAAGTTCTCCGTCAGGGCATGCGCGCCATGCTCAAGACACGGATTTTCGACAGCCGCATGGTGGTCGCCCAGCGCCAGAAGAAGATGTCCTTCTACATGCAGAGCCTGGGTGAAGAAGCCATCGGCAGCGGCCAGGCCCTGGCGCTGAACCGCACCGACATGTGCTTCCCCACCTACCGCCAGCAAAGCATCCTGATGGCCCGCGACGTGTCGCTGGTCGAGATGATCTGCCAGCTGCTGTCCAACGAGCGTGACCCGCTCAAGGGCCGCCAGCTGCCGATCATGTATTCGGTACGCGACGCCGGTTTCTTCACCATCAGCGGCAACCTGGCGACCCAGTTCGTGCAGGCGGTCGGCTGGGCCATGGCCTCGGCGATCAAGGGCGATACCAAGATCGCCTCGGCGTGGATCGGCGACGGCGCAACCGCCGAGTCGGACTTCCACACCGCCCTCACCTTCGCCCACGTGTACCGGGCCCCGGTGATCCTCAACGTGGTCAACAACCAGTGGGCGATTTCCACCTTCCAGGCCATCGCCGGTGGCGAGTCGACCACCTTCGCCGGCCGTGGCGTGGGTTGCGGCATTGCCTCGCTGCGGGTTGACGGCAACGACTTCGTCGCCGTGTACGCCGCCTCGCGCTGGGCCGCCGAACGCGCCCGTCGCGGCCTGGGCCCATGCCTGATCGAGTGGGTCACCTACCGTGCCGGCCCGCACTCGACTTCGGACGACCCGTCCAAGTACCGCCCGGCCGATGACTGGAGCCACTTCCCGCTCGGCGACCCGATCGCCCGCCTGAAGCAGCACCTGATCAAGATCGGCCACTGGTCCGAGGAAGAACACCAGGCCACCACTGCCGAGCTGGAAGCCGCGGTGATCGCCGCGCAGAAGGAAGCCGAGCAGTACGGCACCCTGGCCAACGGTCACATCCCGAGTGCCGCCTCGATGTTCGAGGATGTGTACAAGGAAATGCCCGACCACCTGCGCCGTCAACGCCAGGAACTGGGGGTTTGACATGAACGACCACAACAACAGCATCAACCCGGAAACCGCCATGGCCACCACTACCATGACCATGATCCAGGCCCTGCGCTCGGCCATGGATGTCATGCTCGAGCGCGACGACAATGTGGTGATCTACGGCCAGGACGTCGGTTACTTCGGCGGCGTGTTCCGCTGCACCGAAGGCCTGCAGAACAAGTACGGCAAGTCCCGCGTGTTCGACGCGCCGATCTCCGAAAGCGGCATCGTCGGCACCGCCGTGGGCATGGGTGCCTACGGCCTGCGCCCGGTGGTGGAAATCCAGTTCGCCGACTACTTCTACCCGGCCTCCGACCAGATCGTTTCCGAGATGGCGCGCCTGCGTTATCGTTCGGCCGGCGAGTTCATCGCACCGCTGACCCTGCGCATGCCCTGCGGCGGCGGGATCTATGGCGGCCAGACCCACAGCCAGAGCCCGGAAGCGATGTTCACCCAGGTGTGCGGCCTGCGCACTGTCATGCCGTCCAACCCGTATGACGCCAAGGGCCTGCTGATCGCCTCGATCGAATGCGATGACCCGGTGATCTTCCTGGAACCCAAGCGCCTGTACAACGGCCCGTTCGACGGCCACCACGACCGCCCTGTCACGCCGTGGTCGAAGCACCCGCAAAGCGCCGTGCCCGATGGCTACTACAACGTGCCGCTGGACAAGGCGGCCATTACCCGCCCCGGCAATGACGTGACCGTGCTGACCTACGGCACCACGGTGTACGTGGCCCAGGTGGCCGCCGAAGAAACCGGCGTCGACGCCGAGGTAATCGACCTGCGCAGCCTGTGGCCGCTGGACCTGGAGACCATCGTCGAGTCGGTGAAAAAGACCGGCCGCTGCGTGGTGGTACACGAGGCCACCCGCACCTGCGGCTTCGGCGCCGAACTGGTGTCGCTGGTGCAGGAACACTGCTTCCACCACCTGGAGGCGCCGATCGAGCGCGTCACCGGCTGGGACACCCCCTACCCCCACGCACAGGAATGGGCTTACTTCCCAGGGCCTTCGCGGGTAGGTGCGGCATTGAAAAAGGTCATGGAGGTCTGAATGGGCACGCACGTCATCAAGATGCCGGACATTGGCGAAGGCATCGCGCAGGTCGAGTTGGTCGAGTGGTTCGTCAAGGTCGGCGACATGATCGCCGAAGACCAGGTAGTGGCCGACGTCATGACCGACAAGGCCACCGTGGAAATCCCTTCGCCGGTCAGCGGCAAGGTGCTGGCCCTGGGTGGGCAGCCAGGTGAAGTGATGGCGGTCGGCAGCGAGCTGATCCGCATCGAAGTGGAAGGCAGCGGCAACCATGTGGATGTGCCCACCAAGGATGCGCCAAAGCCCGAACAGGTCGAAGCCCCCGCTGCCCCGGTAGCCGCCAAGCCAGAGCCCCAGAAGGAAGCAAGACCGGCCGCGTGCCAGGCGCCCGTCAACCACGAGGCAGCCCCGATCGTGCCGCGCCAGCCAGGCGACAAGCCGCTGGCCTCGCCGGCGGTGCGCAAGCGTGCCCTGGATGCCGGTATCGAACTGCGTTACGTGCATGGCAGCGGCCCGGCCGGGCGCATCCTGCACGAAGACCTCGACGCTTTCATGAGCAAGCCGCACAGCACTGGCGGACAAGCGCCGAGCGGCTATGCCAAGCGCACCGACAGCGAGCAGGTGCCGGTGATCGGACTGCGCCGCAAGATCGCCCAGCGCATGCAGGACGCCAAGCGCCGGGTCGCGCACTTCAGCTATGTGGAAGAAATCGACGTCACCGCCCTGGAAGCCCTGCGCCAGCAACTCAACAGCAAGCACGGCGACAGCCGCGGCAAGCTGACCCTGCTGCCGTTCCTGGTGCGTGCGCTGGTCGTGGCACTGCGCGACTTCCCGCAGATCAACGCCACCTATGACGACGAGGCTCAGGTCATCACCCGCCATGGCGCGGTGCATGTGGGCATCGCCACCCAAGGTGACAACGGCCTGATGGTGCCGGTGCTGCGCCATGCCGAAGCTGGCAGCCTGTGGAGCAATGCCGGCGAGATCTCGCGCCTGGCCAACGCTGCCCGCAACAACAAGGCCAGCCGCGACGAGCTGTCCGGTTCGACCATCACCCTGACCAGCCTGGGCGCCCTGGGCGGCATCGTCAGCACGCCGGTGGTCAACACCCCGGAAGTGGCGATCGTCGGCGTCAACCGCATGGTCGAGCGGCCTGTGGTGATCGACGGCCAGATCGTCGTGCGCAAGATGATGAACCTGTCCAGCTCGTTCGACCACCGCGTGGTCGATGGCATGGACGCCGCGCTGTTCATCCAGGCCGTGCGCGGCCTGCTCGAACAACCCGCCTGCCTGTTCGTGGAGTGAGCATGCAACAGACTATCCAGACTACCCTGTTGATCATCGGCGGCGGCCCTGGCGGCTACGTGGCTGCCATCCGCGCCGGGCAACTGGGCATCCCCACCGTGCTGGTGGAAGGCCAGGCACTGGGCGGTACCTGCCTGAACATCGGCTGCATCCCGTCCAAGGCACTGATCCACGTTGCCGAGCAGTTCCACCAGACTTCGCGCTTTGCCGGCCCGTCGGAGCTGGGCATCAGCGTCGCCTCGCCACGCCTGGACATCGGCCAGAGCGTGGCCTGGAAGGACGGCATCGTCGACCGCCTGACCACCGGCGTCGCCGCCCTGCTGAAAAAGCACGGGGTCAAGGTGATCCATGGCTGGGCGAAGGTGCTCGACGGCAAGCAGGTCGAGGTCGATGGCCAGCGTATCCAGTGCGAGCACCTGTTGCTGGCCACTGGCTCCAGCAGTGTCGAACTGCCGATGCTGCCGCTGGGCGGGCCGATCATTTCCTCGACCGAAGCCCTGGCGCCGAAAACCCTGCCGCAGCACCTGGTGGTGGTGGGCGGCGGCTATATCGGCCTGGAACTGGGCATCGCCTACCGCAAGCTGGGCGCACGGGTCAGCGTGGTGGAAGCGCGCGAGCGCATCCTGCCGACCTACGACAGCGAGCTGACCGCACCGGTGGCCGAATCGCTGAAGAAGCTGGGCATCACCCTGCACCTGGGCCACAGCGTCGAGGGTTACGAAGGCGGCTGCCTGCTGGCCCGTGATGGCCAGGGTGGGCAACTGCGCCTGGAAGCTGACCAGGTGCTGGTGGCCGTGGGCCGTCGGCCGCGCACGCAAGGTTTCAACCTGGAGTGCCTGGACCTGAAGATGAACGGCGCCGCCGTCGCCATCGACGAGCGCTGCCAGACCAGCATGCGCAACGTCTGGGCCATCGGCGACGTGGCCGGTGAACCGATGCTGGCGCACCGGGCCATGGCCCAGGGCGAGATGGTCGCCGAGATCATCGCCGGCAAGGCACGCCGTTTCGAACCCAGCGCGATTGCCGCGGTGTGTTTCACCGACCCGGAAGTGGTGGTGGTCGGCAAGACCCCGGAGCAAGCCAGCCAGCAAGGACTGGACTGCATCGTCGCGCAGTTCCCGTTTGCTGCCAATGGCCGGGCCATGAGCCTGGAATCGAAAAGCGGTTTCGTGCGGGTGGTGGCGCGCCGTGACAACCACCTGATCCTGGGTTGGCAGGCGGTTGGCGTGGCGGTTTCCGAGTTGTCGACGGCGTTTGCCCAGTCGCTGGAGATGGGCGCGTGCCTGGAGGATGTGGCCGGCACCATCCATGCCCACCCGACACTGGGTGAGGCGGTACAGGAAGCGGCACTGCGCGCCTTGGGCCACGCCCTGCATATCTGACACTGAAGCGGCCGAGGCCGATTTGGCCCGCAGCGCCCCAGGCGTTGCGGGTCTTTTTTCATTGGCGAGCCTGTGCCGGCCTCTTCGCGGGTAAACCCGCTCCCACAGGGACATCACTGCCCGTGAGAGCAGTGACGCACCTGTGGGAGCGGGTTTACCCGCGAAGAGGCCGGCACAGGCTACTCGGCAATAGCGTTCTTGCCGTTCCCCTTGGCCCGGTACAGCGCCGTGTCGGCACGCGCCAGCAGTGCATGCTGGTCCTCCCCTTCCTGCCATTGCACCACGCCGTAACTCATGGTCAGCTGGCAATCGCCCACCGGCTCCACCTGCACCATCGCCTGGCGCAAGCGTGCTGCCACTTCCAGCGCCTCGCCCAGCGAGGCCTGCGGCAATACGATGACGAACTCGTCCCCGCCCCAGCGCGCCAGCAGGTCCTGCTGCCGCAGGCAGGTACGCAGGACGTCGACCACCCGCACCAGCGCCGCATCGCCACGGGCATGGCCATAGCGGTCATTGATCGGCTTGAAGTCGTCCAGGTCCATGGCTATCAGCGACAACGGCTGGCGAAAGCGCTTGGCACGCTCGCACTCCAGTTGCAGCGCCTTCTCCAGCCGATAGCGGTTAGCAATGCGGGTCAACGCGTCGCGCTCGGCCAGCTCGCGGTTTTCATCCAGCTGCCGCTGCAACTGCTGGTTCACCCAGGACAGCTCGCGGGTGCGTTCGGCCACCTGGCTTTCCAGCGACTGGTTCCTCTGCTCCAGTTGCGCCACCAGGCGCTTGTTGGCGTCGATGTTGCGGTGGGCACCGAGCATGCGCGCCACCGAGCCGTCCTCGTTATGGGCGATGATGTAGCCGCTGTCTTCGATCCACAGGTAGCTGCCATCGTGGCAACGGCAGCGGTATTCGACCAGGTAGTGCTCGTTGCGCTGGTTGATGTACGCCTCGAAATGCGCCATCACCCGCGAGTAGTCCTCCGGGTGAATCACGCTTTCCCAGGTGAGCACCGAGTTGGCCATGGAGTGACTGGGGTAGCCGAGCATGGCGTACCAGCCCGGGTTGCGATAGACGTAGCCGGTATTGGCATTCCAGTCCCAGATACCATCGCTGATCAGATGGAACAACGTATGCAACTGCTGTTCACTGAAGCCGGCGGGTACCGGCCGGGTTTCCTGACTCATGGACGCTCTCCCTGATGCCCAGCCACAAGTGGCATGCCTCTGACGGGCAAGCATATGCCTAGCGTGGCACCATCGGAATAGCCCCAACGCCCTATTTTCGCTGTGCTGACGACGGGCATGGCATTTGCCCCGCTCCCACAGACACCGTGCATGGCTTGGGGGCGCTCAAGCCAACTGCAACAGCGCCTCCTCCACTGCGGCAACCACCTGGTTGCCCTTGGCACCCGGCAGCCGCCATGCGGCAATGGTCATGCCCAGTGGCACCGCGCGGTCGATGGGGGCGACCAGTTCGCCGCTGTCGAGGTAGCGTTGCACCAGGCTTCTGCGCCCTATCAGCACCCCGGCGGCCAGCAAGGCTTGCTGCAGGGCGATCGAGTACAGGGAAAAACCCGGCCCACGGGCAACGAACCTGTGTCCGGGCATCACCGCCCCCGTCCACACCGCCCAGTCGTTCCAGCCCACGTCGGCGATGCAACGGGCGTCGGCAAGGTCCTCGGGCTTGGCGATGCTGGCGGCCAGGGCCGGCACGCACACGGGCAGGACTTCTTCCGTGGCTATCCTGCGTTGCCAGCGCTCGGGCTTTTCGGTGTAGAACAGGCACAGGTCGAACGGGCTGCGTTTCAGGTTGGGCGGCTCATCCACCGCCGTCACCGAGATCTCGATGGGTGCCAGCAACCGGGTCAGTTCCGGCAGGCGTGGCCCTATCCACAACTGCGCCAGGGCAGGCGATGTGACGATATGCACCCGCTGCGGTGCGGCCAGGCGGCGCAGTGTGCGCGCGGCGGCTTCCACCGCGTCGAACGCCTCGGTGAACTGGCCTTTCACGCTTTCGCCCAAGGGCGTCAGGCGCACGCCTTTGGCATGGCGCTCGAACAAGGCTGCGCCATATTCGCTTTCCAGGGTCTTGACCAGGGCGGCGATGGCCCCCGGGGTCACCTTCAGCTCGAGTGCGGCACGGGCAAAACCGCCCAGGCGGGCTGACGCTTCGAAGGCACGCAGGGCATTGAGCTGCAGCGAGTGCCGGGTAGGAGTATCGAGGTACACGATTAAGGCCTATTTTTTTTAGGCCTACTATTCCAGAAATCTGACGTTGAGGCCAACTGTCGCGCGCATTAACGTGGACGTACCGCCCTTGCACCGTCTGCACTCTTTCAAGGATTTCAAATGCCGTATCCAAGCGGGACCCAAGCGTTCAAGCAAGGTGCCCACAGCGCCCTGCCATTGACCTCCGGCATCGTGCCCTTCGGCCTGATCACCGGGGTCACGGCGATCGGCATGGGCCTGTCGCCAACCGATGCCATCGGCATGACCTTGCTGTTCTACTCCGGCTCGGCGCAAATGGTGGTGATGCAGTTGATGCAAAGCGCCGCCCTGCCGGTGACCATGGTAGTCACCGCGCTGGTGATCAACCTGCGCTTCCTGATGTACAGCGCCAGCCTGGCCCCGCACCTGGGCCAGCTGCCGCGCCGCCAAAAGTGGCCGATGGCGTACATGCTGTCAGATCAGTCCTTCGCCCTGTGCACGCTGAAGATGGGCTCGGGCGGGCTCGGGCAGTATGCCTACCCCTACTATGCCGGTACGGCAATCACCATGTTCTTCGGCTGGAACCTCTCGGTGCTGGCGGGCATGTACCTGGGCGCGAGCATTCCTGAAGACTGGTCGCTGGGCTTTGCCATTCCATTGTCATTCCTGGCCCTGTTGATACCCGGCATTCGCAATGCGGCCACGCTTGGCGCAGCGCTGACCGGCGGCGTGCTCGCCGTGCTGGCCGCCAACCTGCCCTACAACCTCGGCCTGCTGGCTGGCGCGCTGGGCGGCATCATCGCCGGGCTGGCCATCGAGAGCTGGCAAAAACAGCAAACCGTGGCAGACGCCAATACCGAGCAGGAAGCATCATGAGCGAAACGACCCAGTGGATAACCTTCATTCTGATCGGCCTGGGCACCTTCGCCATCCGCCTGTCGTTCATCGAGTTGCACACGGTGTTGCGCATCCCCCCACTGTTTCGCCGCGCCTTGGCGTATGTGCCGGCCAGTGTGCTGGCGGCATTGGTATTGCCGGCTGTGGTATTCCCTGACCGGCAGGCGGGGTTCGACTGGATGAACCCGCAGATACCAGCGGCGATACTGGCCGCGCTGGTGGCGTGGCGTACGCGCAGCACGATGCTGACGCTGATTGTGGGAATGGGAATGCTGTGGGCCTTGAAGCATCTGGGTATGTAGGAATACGCAGGTTCAAGGCTTCCCGATTTCGCGTCAACAACACCGGGTGAACGCGGTAAGGGAACGAAAGGAAATGGCGTCCCAGGCAGGAATTGAACCTGCAACCTTCCCCTTAGGAGGGGGATGCTCTATCCAATTGAGCTACTGAGACGCAAGTACCGGCAGCGGACGCTGCACAGCAGGACGGCCAGCATGTTAACCAGCATGCTGGCGTTTGTCATGCCTCATGCGGGCTTTTTCGCGTAATCCTTTTCTGCCAATGCTACACCTGCGGCAGCACGCCTTCATCACGCAACAGCGCGAACAATGCCGCGACCGCGGTTTCCAGGGTGGTGGAGTTGTCCAGCACATGCAGCGACGGATCGGCCAGCGCCTGCAAGCGTGCATTACGTGCCAGGCGCTGCTCGACTTCCTCTGCGCTTTCCCGGCCGCGGGCCACCAGGCGCTCGCGCAGCACCTCGTGCCGGACCTCGACCAGCACTGCCAACAGGTTCGGGTAGCGCCGGCGCGCCTCGGCCAGATAAGCCCGCGAACCATTCACCAGCACCGCCCTGCCCTCCGCCAGCCACTGGTCCACCTGTAGTGGAATGCCGTAATCCAGGCCATTGGCCCGCCAATGCATGGCGAACGCGCCTTGCGCGCGCAGTGCTTCGAACTGTTCGGCCGAGACTCCATGGGCGGCTTCGCCCTTGGCTTCGGCCGACCGGGTAATGACGCGACGGGCGATTTCCACCCCCGCGGCTGCCAATCGCTCACGAGAAGCATCGATCAGGGAATCTTTCCCGGAACCCGACGGTCCTACCAGATATATCAACCGACCTGTCCCTGATTGGCGGTCGCTTGCGTCATGTTGCATAGCCACTATGCTCTATGGAGGGAAACCGGCACATTCTAGGGGCTTTCCCAGCCTTTTGCTGCGTTTTACCAGTTTTTGACGGCAAAAGTCTGACGATTGGGTAAGCTGGAGCATGTAAAACTTTTCAAACCAGTACTCATTTCTGATAATTGGTACTGGCACAAAGCCTTTATCCGGCTCACTATTTGTCACAGAATTGACGCCAAGGAAACGGCGACCATGAGGCAAGATGAGCATCCATTTTTCACAGACGGTTGAACATTTCGTCGTCGCCACGGTCGTACTACCACCCCGTGCGGCCAATTTGAGAACCGCTTCCCCTGAACCAAAATCCGGTCAATTTATATGCGCCCAATGAAACAGGCTATTTATTCGAGCCGCACTGCTGACAAGTTCGTCGTCCGCCTGCCAGACGGGATGCGTGAGCGCATTGCCGAGGTAGCGCGCAACCATCACCGCAGCATGAACTCCGAAATCATCGCGCGCCTGGAACAGAGCCTTATCCAGGAAGGTGCGCTGGGTGACGAGTTGAGCATGCGCCTGGACAGCCCTGAACTGTCCCTGCATGAACGCGAGTTGCTGCAACGCTTCCGCCAACTGTCGCACCGCCAGCAGAACGCGCTGGTCGCCCTCATCGCTCACGATGTGGAAATGGCTACCGACGCCTCCTGAGGTTTGCAGCCGAACATGAAAAAGCCAGCGTAAGCTGGCTTTTTTGTGGGCTTACCGCCGCTGTAGGATCACTGCCTTTGTGGGAGCGGCCTTGTGTCGCGAAAGGGCCGCAGAGCGGCCCCGCGATGTCAGCGGCACTGCGCATACTTCCGGGGCTGCTTTGCAGCCCTTTCGCGACGCAAGGCCGCTCCCACAAGAACCTCATCAGCTTGTGGAAGTTAAACGGCTACAGCAGGAACAGCGTGGCCAGCCCGAGGAAGATGAAGAACCCGCCGCTGTCGGTCACCGCGGTAATCATCACGCTGGAGCCCATCGCCGGGTCGCGCCCCAGGCGCGTCAGGGTCATCGGGATCAACACTCCCATCAAGGCCGCCAACAGCAGGTTCAAGGTCATCGCCGCAGTCATCACCAGGCCCAACGACCAACTGCCATACAGCCAGAACGCCACCGCACCGATCACCCCGCCCCAGATCAGGCCGTTGAGCAGCGATACCGCCAGCTCCTTGCGCATCAGGCGGCTGGTGTTGCCCGGCGACACCTGGTCCAGCGCCATGGCGCGCACGATCATGGTGATGGTCTGGTTACCGGAGTTGCCACCAATACCCGCCACGATCGGCATCAGCGCAGCCAGCGCCACCAGCTTCTCGATCGAACCTTCGAACAGGCCGATCACACGCGACGCAACGAAAGCGGTAATCAGGTTGATGGCCAACCAGGCCCAGCGGTTGCGCAGCGAACGCCAGACCGAGGCGAAGATGTCTTCTTCCTCGCGCAAACCGGCCATGTTCAGCACTTCGCTTTCGCTTTCTTCACGAATCAGGTCGACCATTTCGTCGATGGTCAAGCGGCCGATCAGGCGTTCGTTCTTGTCCACGACCGGCGCAGATACCAGGTCATAACGCTCGAAGGCCTGCGCCGCATCATAGGCATCTTCCTCGGGGTGGAAGGAGACCGGGTCGGTCGCCATGACCTCCGCCACCTTCTTCTCCGGGTCATTGACCAGCAGGCGCTTGATCGGCAATACACCCTTGAGAATGCCGTCATAGTCGACCACGAACAGTTTGTCGGTGTGGTTCGGCAGTTCTTTCAGGCGGCGCAGATAGCGCAACACCACTTCCAGGCTGACGTCTTCGCGGATGGTGACCATCTCGAAGTCCATCAGCGCACCAACCTGCTCCTCGTCGTAGCTCAGCGCCGAACGCACGCGCTCGCGTTGCTGGGCATCGAGGGTTTCCATCAGCTCGTGAACAACGTCACGCGGCAGCTCAGGAGCCAGGTCGGCCAGCTCGTCGGCGTCCATTTCCTTGGCGGCGGCGAGCAGTTCGTGATCGTCCATGTCGGCGATCAGCGATTGCCGCACGGCGTCGGACACTTCCAGCAGGATGTCGCCATCGCGATCCGAGCGCACCAGCTGCCAGACCGTCAGGCGGTCTTCCAGGGGCAAGGCTTCGAGGATGTAGGCGATGTCGGCGGGGTGCAGGTCATCGAGCTTGCGCTGCAGCTCGACGAGGTTCTGGCGGTGGACCAGGTTTTCCACCAGGTCGTTGTGGGCGCCTTCCTGACGGTGGGTCAGGTCTTCGACCACGCGCTGGCGTTGCAGCAGTTCGACCACCTGGGCCAGGCGGTCCTGCAGGCTTTCCTGCGCTTTTTTTACTTCTACTTCAGTCATAGGCGAACTCCACTCCCAGCAGCGGAGCACGCCGGGAGAATCAATCGGTCAGATCTTTCTGTATGAATCTTGTTAGCGAGTAACTACTGGGTAAGTCCATGGTGGTTTTCCACAAGCCCCGGCGGGGCTGACGGGCGCAATCATACACTGCTAAAGCTGTCAGATCGCTTAAAATTTTGGCCAGAACAATCGTTTGCGTGATAAAGCTGGGACAACGCTCGAAGCTATCAGTGCGACGGTGGGTCTGGCGGTTAAAGCACATTTGTTGTGTGCCTGGATGTGTATGCGATACCTGATCGAATTCGGGGCTGCTTTGCAGCCCTTTCGCCGGCAAGCCAGCTCCCACAGGGACAACACAGTCCAGAGAGCAGCGCGATACCTGTGGGAGCTGGCTTGCCGGCGATGGGCCGCATGGCGGCCCCAAGCTACACCACAATCATTACAGAAGAGCGTAGATCGACATCACCAACAATTCATTGGCGCAGAAAAACAAAAAGCCCGCTCATTTGAGCGGGCTTCTTGATTTGGTGTGGCGGACTCAGGAGGATTCGAACCTCCGACCGCTCGGTTCGTAGCCGAGTACTCTATCCAGCTGAGCTATGAGTCCGTGGTGGTATTTTTTAGACCAGGTTACCACTGGTTGGTTGAAGTGCCTTTGCAAGCAGAGCCACTTCAAAAAGTGGCGGACTCAGCAGGATTCGAACCTGCGACCGCTCGGTTCGTAGCCGAGTACTCTATCCAGCTGAGCTATGAGTCCGCGATGGTAGTTTTAGACCAGATTACCACTGGTTGTTTGAAGCAGCCTTGCAAACAAAGCCACTTCAAAAGTGGCGGACTCAGGAGGATTCGAACCTCCGACCGCTCGGTTCGTAGCCGAGTACTCTATCCAGCTGAGCTATGAGTCCGTGTCTTGCCGCGCATTATAGGTCGCTGAAACATTTTTGCAAGAACTTTTTCGTTTAAAATCAACTACTTAGCGTTCTTACTGTTTACAGCGCCCTAAGCGAATAATGGCGGTGAAGGGGGGATTCGAACCCCCGATACCCTTATGAGGTATACTCCCTTAGCAGGGGAGCGCCTTCGGCCACTCGGCCACCTCACCGCAACACGAGGCGAATATTAAACAGGCTCTTCCTCGTTTGCAACCCTTTTTTTGAAAAAAACTTCAAAAAAATTAAAGGCTTGGCTCCTCGTCCTTCTCTTTCTTGATCCGCAGGTAGATTTCCTCGCGGTGCACAGCCACTTCTTTCGGGGCGCTGACGCCAATACGCACCTGGTTGCCTTTGACGCCGAGCACCGTCACGGTGATCTCGCCGTCTCCAATGATCAGGCTCTCGGCGCACCGACGAGTCAGAATCAACATAGCTTTCTCCTTACGCAAAACATTCAGGGGTAACAGTCTTGGGTGTCGCGGCCTGGTCGTGGACGACGACCAGGGCCCGGTTACTCGCCACACAGGGCAGGACAGGCCTGTGTGGCGAGCAGAAACGCGAAGGGCGCGGCAAGCCGCGCCCTTCCAGGCAGCGTATTACTCGCTCTGTCGTGCCGGAGCGTCGAGCTCGAACGCGGTGTGCAGCGCGCGTACGGCCAGCTCCAGGTACTTCTCTTCGATCACGACCGAAACCTTGATCTCGGAGGTGGAGATCATCTGGATATTGATGCTCTCCTTGGCCAGGGCTTCGAACATGCGGCTGGCAACACCGGCGTGCGAACGCATGCCGACGCCAACGATCGAGACCTTGGCGATCTTGGTGTCGCCGATCACTTCACGGGCACCGATTTCGCGGGCAGTGTTTTCCAGCACGCTCTGCGCCTTCTCGTACTCGTTGCGGTGTACGGTGAAGGTGAAGTCGGTGGTGTTATCGTGGGCAACGTTCTGCACGATCATGTCGACCTCGATGTTCGAGGCGCTGATCGGGCCGAGGATCTTGAAGGCCACGCCCGGGGTGTCCGGCACGCCGCGAATGGTCAGCTTGGCTTCATCACGGTTGAAGGCGATACCGGAAATGATCGGCTGTTCCATGGATTCCTCTTCATCAATGGTAATGAGGGTACCCGGACCCTCCTTGAAGCTGTGCAGCACGCGCAGCGGAACGTTGTACTTGCCGGCGAACTCCACCGAACGGATCTGCAGCACCTTGGAACCAAGGCTGGCCATTTCCAGCATCTCTTCGAAGGTGATCTTCTCCAGGCGCTGGGCCTGTGGCACAACGCGCGGGTCGGTGGTGTAGACGCCATCGACGTCGGTGTAGATCTGGCACTCGTCAGCCTTCAGCGCAGCCGCCAGGGCCACGCCCGTGGTGTCGGAGCCACCACGGCCCAGGGTGGTGATGCTGCCGTGCTCGTCGACGCCCTGGAAGCCCGCTACCACGACGACGCGGCCTTCCTTGAGGTCGGCACGAATCTTCTGGTCGTCGATCTGCAGGATGCGCGCCTTGTTGTGCGCGCTGTCGGTGAGAATGCGCACCTGGTTGCCGGTGTAGGACACCGCTGGCACACCACGCTTGATCAAGGCCATGGTCAGCAAGGCAATGGTGACCTGCTCACCGGTCGACACGATCACATCCAGTTCACGCGGAACCGGTTGATCGGTGATCTGCTTGGCCAGGTCGATCAGGCGATTGGTTTCACCGCTCATGGCCGACAACACAACCACCAGGTCGTCGCCCGCCTCACGGTGTTTCTTGACCTTATCGGCTACCTGCTCGATCCGCTCGATGGAACCGACAGAGGTGCCGCCAAATTTCTGTACGATCAACGCCATTTCAATGGTGCCTCAGCCCATACAGGGCCCCAAAAAACAATCCAACATGAAGAGGCCGGATGGGAGTGGCCTGTGTGGCTAATTCTTGCACCCAAATTCGGCACCAGGATTCGCCTCGCTGCGTTGCCACTCCTCGCCGTAGCCCGGCTACGACTCGTCGCGGCGCCTTGCGCGGCAAACCCTGGCACTCGAATTTGAGCGCAAGAATTAGCCGTACAGGCCACTAGACCGCCGACCCCCTCATCTCAAAGTCCCTGCTCTGCGAATGGCACGGCCAGCGCCAGGGCCTGATCCAGTGCAGCGACGTCGACGCCACCACCCTGGGCCATGTCCGGACGGCCACCGCCCTTGCCACCCACCGCCGCAGCGGCTTGTTTCATCAGATCGCCAGCCTTGAGTTGGCTGGAGAGGTCCTTGGTCACGCCGGCCACCAGCACGACCTTGCCCTCATGCTCGCTGCCCAGCAGGATCACTGCGTGGCCGAGCTTGTTCTTCAGCTGATCGACCAGCGCCAGCAGGGCCTTGCCGTCCTGCCCATCCAGGCGGGCGGCGAGCACCTTGGCGCCCTTGACCTCAACGGCCGCGTTGGAGAGATCATCCCCGGCGGCGCTGGCGGCCTTGGCCTGCAGCTGTTCCAGCTGCTTCTCCAGCTGGCGGTTGCGCTCGAGCACAGCCGACAGCTTGTCGATCAGGTTGTCGCGGTTACCCTTCACCAGCTGCGCGGCTTCCTTGACCTGCTCTTCGGCAGCGTTCAGGTAGGCCAGCGCAGCAGCGCCGGTGACCGCTTCGATACGGCGCACGCCAGAGGCCACGCCGCCTTCGCTGATGATCTTGAACAGGCTGATGTCACCGGTGCGCTTGGCGTGGATACCGCCGCACAGCTCCACCGAGAAATCGCCGCCCATGCTCAGCACACGCACGGTGTCGCCGTACTTCTCACCGAACAGCGCCATGGCACCCTTGGCCTTGGCGGTTTCGATGTCGGTCAGTTCGGTTTCCACCGCAGTGTTCTTGCGCACTTCGCGGTTGACGATGTCTTCCAGGGCCTTGATCTGCTCCGGTTTCACCGCCTCGAAGTGGCTGAAGTCGAAACGCAGGCGCTGGCTGTCGACCAGCGAGCCTTTCTGCTGCACGTGCTCGCCCAGTACCTGGCGCAGCGCTTCGTGCAGCAGGTGGGTGGCGGAGTGGTTCAGCGAGGTGGCGTGCTGCACGTCGGCATCGACCTTGGCCTGGACCGGCGAACCGATCACCAGCGCACCGCTGGCAACCACGCCGTGGTGCAGGAAGGCACCACCGGTCTTGGTGGTGTCGCGCACGTCGAAGCGCGCAGCACCAGCCTGCAGGTAGCCGGTGTCGCCCACCTGGCCACCGGATTCGGCGTAGAACGGCGTGCGGTCGAGCACGACCACGCCCTGCTCGCCTTCACCCAGCTGGTCAACGGCCTGGCCGTCCTTGTACAGGGCGATGATCTTGCCCTGGCCTTCGGTGGCCTCGTAGCCGAGGAACTCGGTGGCGCTGTCGACCTTGACCAGGCTGTTGTAGTCCATGCCGAAGGCGCTGGCGGAACGGGCGCGCTCACGCTGGGCGTCCATCTCGCGCTCGAAGCCGGCTTCGTCGATGGTCAGCTCGCGCTCGCGGGCGATGTCGGCGGTCAGGTCCATCGGGAAGCCGTAAGTGTCGTACAGCTTGAACACCACGTCGCCCGGCACCACCTCGCCCTTCAGCTGGGCCAAGTCCTGCTCGAGGATGCGCAGGCCCTGCTCCAGGGTCTTGGCGAACTGTTCTTCTTCAGCCTTGAGCACGCGTTCGATGTGCGCCTGCTGGTTGTTCAGTTCCGGGAAGGCCTCGCCCATTTCGGCGACCAGCGCGGCGACGATCTGGTAGAAGAAGCTGCCTTTGGCGCCCAGCTTGTTACCGTGGCGGCAGGCACGACGAATGATGCGGCGCAGCACGTAGCCACGGCCTTCGTTGGACGGCAGCACGCCGTCGGCGATCAGGAAGCCGCACGAACGGATGTGGTCGGCGACCACTTTCAGCGAGGCCTGGCCCTCATTGCCGCAACCGATGGCCTTGGCCGCGGCCGATAGCAGGTTCTGGAACAGGTCGATCTCGTAGTTCGAGTGCACGTGCTGCAGCACGGCGCTGACGCGCTCCAGGCCCATGCCGGTGTCCACCGACGGCGCTGGCAGCGGGTGCAGCACGCCGTCGGCGGTGCGGTTGAACTGCATGAAGACGTTGTTCCAGATCTCGATGTAGCGGTCACCGTCTTCTTCCGGCGAGCCGGGTGGGCCGCCCCAGATGTCCGGGCCGTGGTCGTAGAAGATCTCGGTGCACGGGCCGCACGGGCCAGTGTCGCCCATGGTCCAGAAGTTGTCCGAGGCGTACGGGGCGCCCTTGTTGTCGCCGATGCGCACCATGCGCTCGGCCGGCACGCCGACTTCCTTGGTCCAGATATCGTAGGCTTCGTCGTCAGTGGCGTAGACGGTGACCCAGAGCTTTTCCTTGGGCAGGTTCAGCCATTTTTCCGAAGTCAGGAAGGTCCAGGCGAAGGTGATCGCATCGCGCTTGAAATAGTCACCGAAGCTGAAGTTGCCCAGCATTTCGAAGAAGGTGTGGTGACGCGCGGTGTAACCGACGTTTTCCAGGTCGTTGTGCTTGCCGCCGGCGCGCACGCACTTCTGGCTGCTGACGGCACGCGTGTAGGCACGCTTCTCCGCACCGAGGAAGCAGTCCTTGAACTGGTTCATGCCGGCATTGGTGAACAGCAGGGTCGGGTCGTTGTTCGGGATCAGCGAACTGGAGGCGACTCGGGTATGTCCCTGCTCTTCGAAGAAGCGAAGGAAGGCTTCACGGATTTCTGCGCTTTTCATAGGTTCTTCCACGGAAACGGCGGCCGTTTGGGCTAATACGTCGAATCGACGAAACGACGGCAAAGGGCGCCATTATAGCCAGCCTGAACGGGAGATACAGTGTGTTTGTACACCAGAACAGCAATCGGCGGATGAAAAGCCGTTCATGAGCACGGCCAGGGCGGAAAAGCAGACCTGCAGGCCTGCCCGTGCGGTACATAAGCAACACCTGACCCGCGGTGTGGAACGGGATCCTGCTGGCCCACCCTCGCTGCCGGAGCACTCCATGCCTGAGCTGAACATATCCAAACTCCATTCGGACCCGCATCCGCTACCCCACGGCATCATGCAGGCCAACCCGAGACCGATCTACTACATCGATGCACGGGAACCAGTCCATGCAGAAACCGCCTTCGACAATAACGAAGACAATCCTCGGCAACAGACCGAGGTCAAGTACATCCAGGCCGACGAAAATGTGCGAATCACCCTCGAGCGCGCCTATCCATTGGGGCGGCGCTATCACCGCAGCACCCCGAACAGCGAGCTGCTGGTCTTCAACGTGGCCCCGCGTACGCTACGCGCGGATGAGCAGCAAAAGCGCGTACGTATCGCCCCTCGCGAATGCCTGCTGGAAGTGACCATCAACGATGCGGTATTCATGGTCGCCGCGCATACCGCCCAAGCCATCGCCATTCGCCTCACCGATGGCAATCACCACGTCGTCATCGCCCCGGAGGTGAAGAAGACGGTGCTGATCGACATGATAGGGAGCGGCAACAGGATCGACACCGGCGCAGGTATCGTCCACATCGACGCCCATACCGGCACGCACCAGATTGTGGTCGGTAGCGGCCCGGTACTCATCGACAAGGGCGACGCGGTTGTCAACGTCACGGGGCACCGCCTGCTTGGCCGCGAGTCCTCCAGGGTCGAGCTCTACCGCGATACCGAAAACGATGCACGACTGGCCCGGCCCGTGACGGTCGAACATCAGGCCCTGGGCAATATCGGCGTGCGAGTGACGGGTAGCGACCCGTTCAGGCAAGCGGCACAGGATGCGCTGGAGCTGCTGCGCAAACTACCCTGCGGCCAGGCGCTGCTGGCGGCCCTGGATAAAAAGGCCGGGCAGTCCGGGACGCCGATCAGCCTGATCGAAGCATCCAGACACCAATTCACGACCTATACACCCAGCGACCACGAAGAAGATGAAGACGAAGGCCACTTCATCATCGACGAAAACCAGAGTAGCTGGGGCTACAGCGGCGGCACCCTGGCATACAACCCAGGCTGGTCGACCGCTGCGCAACTGCCACTACTCGACCTTTACCGCTGCCTTTGCCAAGGCTGGAACTCGATGTCAGGCACCGTCTTTCCGGGCCAGACCGAGGTTCAAGGCAAAAGCGGCGCTTATCCGGTGGACAACCTGCTGCTGCAGAGCATCGGCTTACCCACCGATTGCAGGTTCACATTCGGCGGCAGCACCGCCCTGAACACCAACCCACCCGCCTTCACTGAAAACGGGCTACGCCAGGCGCTGCAACTGGAGCTGCGCACACAGCCGTAAGCCCAGTGTATCGGGGCCAGCTCAGCCTAGTCGCTGGCCGGAGTCAGGAACGATCAGAATCCCCGCCCTGAGGCCATTCTTGACCTTGGGGTTGGGGAAGATGATGCGCGCGCCCTCCTCCTCGACCACCCAACGCGTCTCGGCCAGGTCTTCGGCCAGCAGGTAACCCTTGCTCAGCTCGGAGAAATTCTCGATGTCCGCCGGCAGGTGCAGGTGGAAGCTGTCGCTGTGCTTGATGATCTCGCGGGACACGCTGAACAGCTGCAGGCCATCCAGAGAGCCTTCGCCCTGTGGCTCGGTGTCTTCGATGATGTGGATCAGCCTCGCTTCCAGCTTGTCCAGGTTGACCAGCTCGTTCTGACCGAACGGGCGGGCCTTGCCCAGTTCCAGGGTAAAGGCCTCGGCCTCCAGCTGCTCGTAGGTGAAGGCGCTGAAGGTGATGGAAGACTTGCTCTGCAGCAACACCGCCTCCATGCCCGCCGCCGCCAGGCGCGCCAGCTCGCGACGGGAATGCTTGCGCCCCTCTTTATAAGGGTACAAGGCGAACTGCTCGATCTTCGAGCCGCGGATGGCGGTATGCAGGTCGTAGTGCAGGCGGTTGCGCCCCGGTTTGCTGAAGAACACCCGGGCGAACTGTTCCAGCTCGGCGGCACGCAATGCCTCGAAGCCACTGGACAGCTCGTGGCGGCCGTTGAACAGGCGGTTGATGTCCTGCTCGATGAAGCGCTCGCCCTTGCGGATCGCTGCCGGGTTGCCGAACAGGAACAGCACCCGGGCCTTGGGTTTGATCTTGCCGTTGGCCACGCCATGCAGCAGCCGCTCGAGCAACTCGATCGGTGCCGTTTCGTTGCCGTGGATGCCGGCGGACAACAGCAAGTCCAGCCCGCAATCCTCGTTTTCGGCCGGGCGCACTTCGAGCGCGCCCTCCCCCAGCCAACGCAAACGCGCGCCCTTGGGTGTCACTTGGGTCTTCTCGGCCGGTTCGTGATCGGTGAGGGTCAGCTCAAGCAATTTGCCAAGGGCGAGCATAGGTACTTCCTTAGTGGTGGTGGCCGCAGTCGGGGCCATGGACGTGATCGTCGTCTTCGCCGACCTCCGCCGGTTCCATTTCCAGCTGCAGGCTGACCAGGTTGGTGGCCATCGGGCGCAGCAGCAGGTTGGCGTATTCGGTGTCGTCTTCCTCGACATCCACGCCGATCAGCAGCTGGCCACGACCATCCTGCTGAATCCACACTTCCTTGCCTTGCCAGACCACGGCAAAGCGGGTGCAGGAAGTTTCCAGCTGGGTGCCGTCTTCATCTTCCAGGATAAGGCGCAGGGCGTCGGTCATTGCAAAGTCTCTCTTCAAGGTTGGCGTTGGAACGGATACACCGAGCCCAACTTCAGGATCTGGGTCAATTCGTCCAGTGCCGTACGGCATTCCACCAGCAACTGCGGGTCGGCCAGGTCCGCCTCGCCAAGGCGATCGCGGTAATGCTTGTCGACCCACTGCAACAGGGTGTCGTACAGCGAGGCGGTCATGATAACGCCTTGGTTGACCGCTGCCAGTTCCGTTTCCTTCAACGCCACGCGCAAACGCAGGCAAGCCGGCCCACCGCCGTTCTGCATGCTCTGCTTGAGGTCGAATACCTTGACCTCTTTCACCGCGCCGCCCTGGCTGGTCAACTGGCCCAGGTAGGCCCAGACCCGCTCGTTGTTGCGGCACTCTTCCGGCACTACCAACAGCATGGAGCCGTCGTCGCGGCTGAGCAGCTGGCTGTTGAACAGGTAGGAACGCACCGCGTCCTCCACCGTCACCGCTGCCCGCGGCACGCAGATGGCCTGGAAGTTGCCACCCTTGCTGGCCAGTTTAGCTCGCAGCTGGCCAAGTACCGCGTCGGTGTCGAGGAAAGCGTCCTCGTGATAGAACAGCACCTCACCGTTGCCCACCGCAATCACATCGTTGTGGAACACGCCCTGGTCGATCACGGCCGGGTTCTGTTGAGCGTAGACCACGCCGTCATCGCTCAGGCCATGCAGCCGGGCCACAGCCTGGGAGGCTTCCAGGGTTTGCCGGGCCGGGTACTTCTGCGGCGCCGGGTAGCGGCTGTCGAAGGCGCTGCGGCCGTAGACGAAGAACTCCACGCCGGCCTCGCCATATGCACGGCAGAAGCGCGTGTGGTTGGCCGCCCCCTCGTCACCGAACTGCGCCACGGCAGGCAGTGCCTCGTGGTGGGCAAAGTGCTTGTCGTTGTTGAACATGGCACCCAGCACTCGGCTGGTGGTCGGGTGCTCGATACTGCGGTGGTACTTGCAGTTGAGGTTGGCAGCGGTGAAGTGCACGCGGCCATCGGCAGTGTCGGCACTGGGGCTGACCGTGGCGGCGTTGGCCACCCACATGCTCGAGGCCGAGCAGCTGGCCACCAGCAATGGCATGGCCTCCTTGGCGGCGCGCTGGATCACTTCGGCATCGCTGCCGCTGAAGCCCAGGCGGCGCAGTGCGGCCACGTCCGGGCGCTCCTGCGGCGCCAGCACACCCTGCTTGAAGCCCATGTCGGCCAGCGCTTTCATCTTCGCCAGGCCCTGGCGCGCGGCTTCGCGCGGGTTGGAACCCTGCTGGCTGTTGCTCTGCGAAGCCACGTTGCCGTAGGACAGGCCGCCATAGTTGTGGGTAGGCCCCACCAGGCCATCAAAATTCACTTCATAGGATTTCATCGGCTAGGCTCCGTGACCTGTTGTTATAGGGTGACGCCCGGCGTCAGGGTTGCCGGCAAGGCAAGGCTGGCGGTCTCCAGCGAAGCCACGGGGTAAGCGCAGTAGTCCGCCGCGTAATAGGCGCTGGCGCGATGGTTGCCACTGGCGCCCACGCCGCCAAACGGTGCACTGCTGGCGGCACCGGTCAGTTGCTTGTTCCAGTTGACGATGCCAGCGCGGCTGCGCAGCCAGAAGTACTGGTAACGGGCGCGGGAGTCGGACAGCAAACCGGCAGCCAGGCCGTACTGGGTGTTGTTGGCCTCATCGATGGCGGCATCGAAGTCGGCATAGCGGATCACCTGCAGCAGCGGGCCGAAGAACTCTTCGTCCGGGCGTTCGGCCACCGCGGTGACATCGACAATGCCCGGGGTCAGCAGTGCGGCATCGGCCTGTGGCTGGGTCATTTCCAGCAGCTTCACGGCGCCCTTGGCGACCAGTTCGGCCTGGGCTGCAATCAGCGCCCGCGCTGCCTGCAGCGAAATCACCGAACCCATGAACGGCGCCGGCTGCTGGTCGAACGCACCGACCGTGATGGATTTGCTCACCTCGACCAGGCGCGCGATCAGCGCATCGCCCCAGGCGCCTTGCGGCACCAGCAGACGGCGGGCGCAGGTGCAGCGCTGGCCGGCGGAAATGAACGCCGACTGGATAATGGTGTACACCGCCGCATCGAGGTCCTTGACCTCATCCACCACCAGCGGGTTGTTGCCGCCCATTTCCAGGGCCAGGATCTTGTCCGGGCGGCCGGCGAACTGCTGGTGCAACAGGTTGCCGGTGCGGCTGGAGCCGGTGAAGAACAGGCCATCGATACCCGGGTTGGCAGCCAGCGCCACACCGGTTTCGCGCGCGCCCTGCACCAGGTTGAGCACACCCGCCGGCAACCCGGCGGCAATCCAGCAATTGACGGTCAGCTCGGCGACCTTGGGCGTCAGCTCACTGGGCTTGAACACCACGCAGTTGCCCGCCAGCAGCGCCGGCACGATATGGCCGTTGGGCAGGTGGCCGGGGAAGTTGTATGGGCCGAACACCGCCACCACACCATGGGGCTTGTGCCGCAGCACGGCGGTGGCATCGGCCAGCGGGCCGCTCTTTTCGCCGGTGCGCTCGCGGTAGCTCTGCACCGAGATCGCTACCTTGTTGATCATGCTGGTGACTTCGGTCGCCGACTCCCACAGGGGCTTGCCGGTTTCCTCACCGATGCACTGGGCCATGGCTTCGGCATGCGCTTTCAGTTGCGTGG
The DNA here is from genome assembly GCF_040784925.1 of Pseudomonas sp. X4. Lineage (NCBI taxonomy): Bacteria > Pseudomonadati > Pseudomonadota > Gammaproteobacteria > Pseudomonadales > Pseudomonadaceae > Pseudomonas > Pseudomonas sp. X4. The sequence goes on from NZ_CP160798.1 coordinate 690,800, forward strand.
CGAACTTCTCCAGCAAATCGATACGCGCTTCCAGGCTCAATTGCGCCCAGGCCGGGAAGGCCTGACGGGCTGCCTGCACGGCGGCATCCACCTGGCTGGCGTCAGCGCCCTGCCCCTCCCAGACGACGGCTTGCGTCACCGGGTTGAGCGACTGCAGGGTTTCGCCCTGGCCAACCTGCCAATTGCCTGCGATGTAATGCGTGGTCATTTACTGGGCCTCCCGGCTTGCCGACAGCGGCACAGCACGCACGTTGTCGCCGGCGCCCATGCGCAGGCGCTTGGCGGTCAGGGGGTCGACCACCAGGGTACCGGCAGCCAGCCGCGCAGGTGCGGCCGTGATGCGGCAGTCGTCGCGCTTGCGGTTGTGGATGATGTAAGGCGTCGCGTCATCGCCCGGCGTGCCCACCGCCAGCACCAGGGTCTGGCTCTCGCGCACGGCGCGGATCTTGGAGGTGTCGCACTCGATGGCGGGGCCGGCGTCGAAGATGTCGACGTAGCCCTGATAGTTGAAGCCTTCCTGCTTGAGCATCGCCAGCGCCGGCTCGGTGTCCTTGTGCACGCGGCCGATCACGTTGCGCGCCGCTTCGGACAGGAAGCAGGTGTACAGCGGGAACTTCGGCATCAGTTCGGCAATGAACGACTTGTTGCCCACGCCGGTGAGGTAGTCGGCCTGGCTGAACTCCATCTTGAAGAAGTGCCGGCCCAGGCTTTCCCAGAACGGCGAGCGGCCCTGCTCGTCGGACATGCCGCGCATTTCGGCGATGATCTTCTTGCCGAACAGCTCGGGGAACTCGGCGATGAACAGCATGCGCGCCCGCGACAGCAAGCGGCCGTTGAGGCCGGAGCGGTAGTCGCTGCGCAGGAACAGCGAGCACAGCTCGGAGTTGCCGGTCAGGTCGTTGGCCAGGAACAGGGTGGGGATTTCGCGGTAGATCTTCAGCTCCTGCGAGGCGCTGACGGTCAGGCCGACCCGGTAGTTGTACCAGGGTTCGCGCAGGCCGACGGCACCAGCGATGGCACTGATGCCCACCACCATGCCTTCGTCGTTTTCCAGCACGAACAGGTAGTCGGTGTCGCCACGCTCGGCTTCGCCGCGGAAGCTCTTCTCCGCCCAGCCAACGCGATGCCCCAGGCGCTCTTCGTTGGCCGGCAGCGTGGTCAGCCCGGTGGTACCGGTGCTGCGTGCCAATTCGATCAACGCAGGCAAATCGCTGCTGCGTACAGGACGAACGATCATGCTATCTCCTTTTGCGGCGGCGGCGGCCGGCGCGAAACTCTTCTAACGCATCAATCCCGAAACGTCTGTTGCCAGACCTCAGACCGCAACCAGACGCACGCTGGCACCCTCGCCCACCCCCAGCGCCTCGGCGGCGGCCGGGCTCAGGCTGACCGGTTTGCCCGGCACCCAGTCCAGGTCCAGCAGTACCGCGCGGTAGTCCTGCAACTGGCCGTTGCACACCAGGTACGGGCGCCCGCCCTTGACCGGGGCGTCCTCGAGCTTCACCGGCACCACCCGGCTCTGGGCGATCGAGCGGATACCCGAGGTACGCGCATGCAGGGTCGGGCCGCCATCGAAGATGTCGATGTAGTGCTCGGTCTCGAAGCCTTCGCGCATGAGGATGTCGAAGGTAATCTGCGCCCGCGGGTGCACCTGGCCCATGGCTTCCTGCGCCAGGTCAGGCAGCAGCGGCACGTAGATCGGGTAGTGCGGCATCAGTTCGGCGAGGAAGGTGCGGCTCTTCAGGCCGCACAGGCGCTCGGCGTGGGCATAGTTGAGGTCGAAGAAGTTGCGGCCGATGGCATCCCAGAACGGCGATTCACCCTGCTCGTCGCTGTAGCCGACGATCTCGGTCACCACCGAGTCGGCGAAACGCTCCGGGTGAGCGGCCATGAACAGCAGGCGGCCACGCGAATTGAGCTCGGCCCAGCCACTGTTCACCAGTTCCGGCAGCACATAGAAGCTGGTCAGCAGGCTGTTGCCGGTCAGGTCATGGCACAGCGACAACACGTGGATCTTGTTATGGATCTTCAGCTCGCGCGAGGCGTGCACGAAGGTCTCGTTACGAAAACTGTAGAACGGCTCGGAGTAGCCGGCCGAAGCGACGATGGCCGAGCAACCGGCCAGCTTGCCGGTTTCGCTGTCCTCGAGCACGAAGAAGTAGCTTTCTTCACCGTTGAAGCTGACCTCTGCGGCGAAGGAAGTCTCGGATGCGGCGATCTTGTCGCCCAGGCGAGCGGTGTCGTCCGGCAGCGAGGTGACACCAATGGGGCTGTCTGCAGCCATGCGCTGCACTTCGTTCAGATCAGCCATTTGCGCGGGGCGCATCACCAGCATGGTGTCACTCCTTTGGAATACGGGCCGCTCACGGCGGCACGGAAAACGGCAGGTGCACTGGCACCTGCACTGGAATCGGGTATCACCGGCCCGGTGCAGACTCGGGCTGAGCCTGCACCGGGGGCCGGCGAAGGAACCGCAGGCGGATCAGCCCTTGGTCAGGGTGGCCACGGCGCGCTCGAAGCGGTCCAGGCCTTCGTCGATGTCGGCGTCTTCAACCACCAGGCTTGGCGCGAAGCGGACCACGTCCGGACCGGCCTGCAACACCATCACGCCTTCTTTCTCGGCGGCGTTGAGCACGTCCTTGGCCTTGCCTTTCCAGGCTTCGGTCAGCACGCAGCCCAGCAGCAGGCCAACGCCACGCACCTGGCTGAACAGGTTGTACTTCTGGCCGATCTGCTCCAGGCGGACCTTGAAGCGCTCATGCTTGGCCTTGATGCCGGCCAGGGTTTCCGGGGTGTTGACCACGTCCAGCACCGCGCAGGCGACGGCGCAGCCCAGCGGGTTGCCGCCGTAGGTGGTGCCGTGGGTGCCGACAGCCAGGTGCTTGGCCAGCTCGGTGGTGGTCAGCATGGCACCGATCGGGAAACCGCCGCCCAGGCTCTTGGCGCTGGTCAGGATGTCCGGGGTAACGCCGTAGTGCTGGTAGGCATACAGCGAACCGGTACGGCCAACGCCGGTCTGCACTTCGTCGAAGATCAGCAGGGCGTTGTGTTCGTCACACAGTTTGCGCGCACCTTCCAGGTAGGCCTTGTCGGCCGGCACCACGCCGCTCTCGCCCTGGATCGGCTCGATCACCACGGCGCAGGTCTTGTCGGAAATCTGTGCCTTCAGCGCTTCCAGGTCGTTGTACGGCACATGGCTGATGCCGGTGATCTTCGGGCCGAAGCCATCGGAGTACTTCGGCTGGCCACCGACGCTGACGGTGAACAGGGTACGGCCGTGGAAGCTGTTCACGGTGGCGATGATTTCGTGCTTTTCCGGGCCGAAGCGGTCGTGGGCAACGCGACGGGCCAGCTTGAAGGCGGCCTCGTTGGACTCGGCGCCGGAGTTGCAGAAGAACGCACGGTCGGCAAAGGTGGCGTCCACCAGCTTGTGGGCCAGGCGCAGGGCCGGCTCGTTGGTGAACACGTTGGATACGTGCCAGAGGGTGTTGGCTTGCTCGGTCAGGGCCTTGACCAGTGCCGGGTGGCAGTGGCCCAGGGCGTTGACCGCGATGCCACCGGCAAAGTCGATCAATTCGCGACCCGACTGGTCCCAGACGCGGGAACCCTCGCCTCGCACAGGAATGAAGGCCGCCGGAGAATAGTTGGGGACCATGACCTGGTCGAAATCGGCACGTTGCACCGGGGCTTGCTCAACGGACATCTGAGTCTCCTGAAGAGGAACGCTGGCCTGGAAGTGGCGAGCGATGGGGGGATTGTAAGGACTGATCCGCGCCTGTCCTTGCGGCCAAGCGACAACTTGTTACAGCGCAAAACCCAGTTTTGACAAGGCTTTCGGCAATGCGACAAACACTGTCGCAATCGCGCAGTGTACGGGAGAGAGGGGGCTGGGTGAACGGGTGTACACATATAGAAGCGTGGTTGCCTGTACCGGCCGATTCGCGGGCACGCCCGCTCCCACCTGGACCGCACAGGCTTCAAACATCGCACAGACCTGCGGGAGAAAGGGCGCTGCCCGCACCGGCCTCTTCGCGGGTGAACCCGCTCCCACAGAACCTGTGCAAGATTCGAACGTTGTGCGACCCCTGTGGGAGCGGCTTCAGCCGCGAAAGGGCCGGCACAGGGTAAGGAAATGTCAGCCTTTTTCGGCAGGCGCCGAGCTCAGTTCGAACGGGCTGCTGCTACGCCGCTGGTTGCGGTCTTCCCGCGGCGTTGCGCCAAAGAAGTTGCGGTAGGCACTGGAAAAATGCGGCCCCGACGAGAAGCCGCAGGACAGCCCGATCTGGATGATCGACTTGCTGGTTTGCATCAGCATCTGCCGCGCCTTGTTCAGCCGCAGCTCCAGGTAGTACTGGCTCGGCACGCGGTTCAGGTACTGCTTGAAGATGCGCTCCAGCTGCCGGCGCGAAACGCACACGTGCTGGGCAATTTCGTCGGTGGTCAGCGGCTCTTCGATGTTGGCCTCCATCAGCAGCACCGCCTGGGTCAGCTTGGGGTGGCTGGAGCCCAGGCGGTTCTGCAGCGGAATGCGCTGGCGCTCGCCACCCTCGCGGATGCGCTCGACCACCAGTTCCTCCGACACTGCCCCGGCCAGCTCCGCACCGTGGTCACGGGCCAGCACCGCCAGCAGCAGGTCGGTAACGGCCATGCCGCCACAAGCGGTCAGGCGATCGCGGTCCCAGTCGAACAGGTGGCTGGTGGCGATCACCTTGGGGAAGCGCTCGGCAAAATCATCCTGCCAGCGCCAGTGCACCGCAGCCCGGTAACCGTCGAGCAGGCCCAGCATCGCCAAGGGGTAGACCCCAGCCGACAGGCCACCGATCATGCAGCCACTGCGCGCCAGCTGCTTGAGCGCCGCCGACAACGCAGCCCCCACCGCCGGTGGCTGCTCGTCAGCCAACAGGAACAGCTTTTGGCAGCCCTCAAGGCGGCCGTTCCACGGCTCGCCCGGCAGGCGCCAGCTGCCCTCTTGCGCCGGCTCCGCCTGCAGGAAGACCAGCTCGTAGGCCACCTCCGGGTGCACCCGCTGCGCCACCTGCAACACTTCCTCGGCCAGCGCCAGGGTCAAGGGCCGGGTGCTGGGCCAGATGAGAAAACCGATTCGCTGGGTGGTCATAGGGTGCGGTCCGAAACCTGAGGTCGTTCGAGTCTGTGCGCCGGGTCAGGCTGCGCTCGCCGCGCAGCATGCCCTATTCTGGTGCAAAATTGCAGTTTTTACTTCAGGCTGCCGGAGAGGAACTGCTTCAGGCGCTCCGACTGCGGGTTGGCCAGCACTTCACGCGGGCAGCCGGTTTCTTCCACCAGGCCCTTGTGCAGGAACACCAGCTGGTTGGACACCTCACGGGCGAAGCCCATTTCGTGGGTCACCACCACCATGGTGCGGCCTTCCTGGGCCAGCGCCTGCATCACCTTGAGCACATCGCCCACCAGTTCCGGGTCCAGCGCCGAGGTCGGCTCGTCGAACAGCATGACCTCCGGCTCCATGGCCAGCGCCCGGGCAATTGCCACACGCTGCTGCTCGCCGCCGGACATGTGCCCCGGGAAAGCGTCCTTGCGATGAGCGACACCCACCTTGGCCAGGTAGTGCTCGGCCTTTTCCAGGGCTTCCTTGCGGTTCACGCCCAGCACGTGCACCGGCGCTTCGATGATGTTTTCCAGCGCGGTCATGTGCGACCACAGGTTGAAGTGCTGGAAAACCATCGACAGGCGCGAGCGCATGCGCTGCAGCTGACGCGGGTCGGCGGCCTTGAGCGCGCCGTCCTTGCCCGGCACCAGCTTCAACTCTTCGTTGTTGAGCAGGATCTTGCCGGCGTGCGGCTGCTCCAGCAGGTTGATGCAGCGCAGGAAGGTCGACTTGCCCGAACCGCTGGAGCCGATGATGCTGATGACATCGCCTGCCTTGGCCGACAGGGACACGCCCTTGAGCACTTCATGGCTGCCGTAGCGCTTGTGCAGGTCTTGGACTTCGAGTTTGTACATGCTGTCGATTCTCACAAAGCGGTCAGTGCTTGCGCGGCGCCAGGTAGCCGAGCCAGCGGCGTTCGGCCATCTTGAACAGGCGCACCAGGATGAAGGTCAGGCACAGATAGAACACGCCCGCCGTGATATAGGCCTCGAAAGGCAGGTAGTACTGGGCATTGACCGTGCGCGCAGCGCCAGTGATGTCGATCAGGGTGACGATCGACGCCAGGCTGGTGGTCTGCAGCATCATGATCACTTCGTTGCTGTACTGCGGCAGCGCCCGGCGCAGGGCCGACGGCAGCAGGATGCGCCGGTACATCTTCATGCGCGACATGCCCATGGCCTTGGCCGCCTCGATTTCGCCATGGGGCGTGGCCTTGAGGCTGCCGGCGATGATTTCGGCGGTGTAGGCACTGGTGTTGATGCCGAACGCCAGGCAGGCGCAGAAGGTAGCGCTGGACAGCAGCGGCCACAGGAAGCTTTCGCGCACCGCCTCGAACTGCGCCAGGCCGTAGTAGATCAGGAACAGCTGCACCAGCATCGGCGTGCCGCGGATCACGTAGGTGTACAGCCACGCCACGAGATTGACCGCTGGCTGCTTGGACACCCGCATCAGGCCCAGCGGAATGGCCGCCAGCAGCCCGAAGAACAGCGAAATCGCCAGCAGCTTGAGGGTGGTCAGCAGGCCGCCGAAGTACATCGGCAGTGCCTCCCAGACGACGTTGTAGTCGAAGATCATAGTTCAGCCACCTTGACGCCAACCGAGTAGCGGCGCTCGAGATACTTCAGGGCCAGCAGCGAGATGCTGGTCAGCACCAGGTACAGGGCCGCCACCGCCAGGAAGAAGGTGAAAGGCTCGCGGGTGGCGTCGGCCGCCTGCTTGGCCTTGAACATCATGTCCTGCAGGCCCACTACCGAAATCAGCGCGGTGGCCTTGGTCAGCACCAGCCAGTTGTTGGTGAAGCCCGGGATCGCCAGGCGAATCATTTGCGGCACCTGGATGCGGAAGAACACCTGGCGGTTGCTCATGCCATACGCCACGCCCGCTTCGGCCTGGCCTTTCGGAATACCGAGGAACGCACCGCGGAAGGTTTCCGACAGGTAGGCACCAAAGATGAAGCCCAGGGTACCGATACCCGCGATCAGCGGATTCAGGTCAATGTAGTCTTCATAACCGAGCAGCGGCGCAACGCGGTTGATGATGTCCTGCCCGCCGTAGAAGATCAGCAGGATCAGGACCAGGTCCGGAATACCACGAATCACCGTGGAATACAGATCGCCCAGCCAGGCCAGCCAGCGCACCGGCGACAAGCGCAGCGCCACACCGATCAGGCCGAGCACGATGGCCAGGGCCATCGACGACAGGGCGAGCTGAAGCGTCAGCCACGCCCCGTCGAGGATGACTGCCCCGTAGCCTTTCAACATGATGAGGTCCTCGACCTAGAGAATGAAAAATGGTGCAAACCTCAGAGCCTCTGCTGTTTGCACCATTGCACAGGTGAAACCCGACGTCTTAGTTCGAGTCTGGACCGTAGATGTCGAAGTTGAAGTACTTCTTCTCGATTTCTTTGTACTTGCCGTTGGCACGGATGGCATCGATGGCAGCGTTGATGCGGTCGACGTTGGCCTTGTCACCCTTGCGCACGGCAATACCGATGCCGTCACCGAAGTACTTGGCGTCGGTGAAGGAAGGGCCTACGAAGGCGAAGCCCTTGCCGGCGTCGGTCTTGAGGAAGCCGTCTTCCAGCAGGGTGGCGTCAGCCACGGTGCCATCGAGGCGGCCAGCTGCCACGTCCAGGTAGATTTCGTTCTGGGTGCCGTAAGGAACCACGGTGGCACCTTTGGCGCCCAGTACTTCCTTGGCGAAGCGGTCGTGGATGGAACCGCGCTGCACACCAATCTTCTTGCCCTTGAGCTCATCCAGGCTGTCGCTGACGGCGGTACCCTCCTTCATCACCAGGCGCGCCGGGGTCAGGTAGTAGCGCTTGGTGAAGTCGACCGATTTCTTGCGGTCTTCGGTGATCGACATGGACGACAGGATGGCGTCGATCTTGCGCACTTTCAACGCCGGGATCAGGCCGTCGAACTCCTGCTCGACCCAGGTGCACTTGGCTTTCATCTCTTCGCACAGGGCGTTGCCGATGTCGTAGTCAAAACCGGCAATGCTGCCGTCTGGCTGCTTGAAGGCGAAGGGTGGGTAGGCGGCTTCGATGCCGATTTTCAGCGGTTTTTCATCGGCCTGCGACACCAGGGAAAACACGGACAGCGCCAGGGCGCCAAGCAGTGCGAGCTTCTTCATCAGGTAACTCCATCGGTACGGAGCAATACAAGGCAGGTAACGGCTGCCCGATATGCGAATGGGTACAACGCGAGCCGCGCAGGGTTCGACCAAGGTCGCAGACCACGAGCGAGTGATTGGCATTTTAACGACAGCCCGGTAGTCGATATTTCTTCAAAGCGACAACTACTTACAGAAGCGCTTGAAACGGCAGCGGGCGATGTTGACAGCCATTGCAAAATATGCAAGAGCGCAAGAAATAGAACCTATAGTACTAGCAATTCCCGGGCCTATTATTGGCAAAGCCTTGTATTACGGCAAGTGCAGCGTGCCGTGTCGCAAAAAAGGCTGCGAAAACGCACTGAAACAGGCCGGATTTGTTTCCTGGCGCCCCGATATTGTGCGGCACCGGTGACAGAACAGTTACCGATGAATGTCGGGTAACAGTAAAGCAAAAAACCCCGCCGGTTGCCCGGACGGGGTTTTTATTGGCTGATCTCACAGGTACAGCACACGCCTTACCCTGTGGGAGCGGCTTCAGCCGCGAACACCGGCAACGCCGGTGCCATCCACCGCGCTGGGTTCTTCGCGGCTAAAGCCGCTCCCACAGGGATCGCATAAAGCCGTCAGCATGCGCCCTGCTTCGCTATCAGGCCGAAGCCAGGCTCATGGCCTTGTGGGTATCGATCAGGTGCTGCACCACGCCCGGGTCGGCCAGGGTCGAGATATCGCCCAGGGCATCGTACTCACCCGTGGCAATCTTGCGCAGGATGCGGCGCATGATCTTGCCCGACCGGGTCTTCGGCAGCCCCGGCGCCCACTGGATCACATCCGGCGAGGCGATCGGGCCGATTTCCTTGCGCACCCAGTTCTTCAGCTCCAGGCGCAGCTGCTCGCTGGCCTCGATACCGGCGTTGAGGGTGACATACACATAGATGCCCTGCCCCTTGATGTCGTGCGGCACACCCACCACCGCGGCCTCGGCCACTTTCGCATGCGCCACCATGGCACTTTCGATCTCGGCAGTACCCATGCGGTGACCGGACACGTTCAGCACGTCATCCACGCGGCCGGTGATCCAGTAGTAGCCATCCTCGTCGCGGCGCGCACCGTCACCGGTGAAGTACATGCCACGGAAGGTCTTGAAGTAGGTATCGACGAAACGGTCGTGGTCGCCGTACAGCGAACGCGACTGGCCCGGCCAGGAATCGAGGATCACCAGGTTGCCTTCGGCAGCGCCCTCGATCAGGTTGCCCAGGTTGTCCACCAGCGCCGGCACCACGCCGAAGAACGGGCGGGTTGCCGAGCCCGGCTTGAGGCCGGTAGCGCCCGGCAGCGGGCTGATCAGGATGCCGCCGGTCTCGGTCTGCCACCAGGTGTCGACGATCGGGCACCGCTCCTTGCCCACGGTCTTGTAGTACCAGTTCCAGGCTTCGGGGTTGATCGGCTCACCCACCGAGCCCAGCAGGCGCAGGCTGGAGCCATCGGCACCTTCAACAGCAGCCTGCCCTTCGGCCATCATCGCGCGGATTGCGGTTGGCGCGGTGTACAGGATGTTGACCTTGTGCTTGTCGACGATCTTCGACACGCGGGTGATGTCGGGGTAGTTCGGCACGCCCTCGAACAGCAGGGTGGTGGCGCCGTTGGCCAGCGGGCCGTAGACGATGTAGCTGTGGCCGGTGACCCAACCCACGTCGGCGGTGCACCAGTACACCTCGCCCGGGCGATAGTCGAACACGCGCTCATGGGTCAGCGCGGCGTATACCAGGTAGCCGCCGGTGGTGTGCAGCACGCCCTTCGGCTTGCCGGTGGAGCCGGAGGTATAAAGGATGAACAGCGCTTCCTCGGCACCCATCTCTTTTGGCGCGCAGTGGCTGGAGGCGACTTTCATCAGGTCTTCGTACCAGATGTCGCGGTGCTGGTGCCAGGCAATGTCGCCACCGGTGCGCTTGCACACGATGATCTTCTGCACGCTGTTGGTTTCAGGGTTGGTCAGCGCCAGGTCGACGTTGGCCTTGAGCGGGGTACGTCGGCCACCGCGCACGCCTTCGTCGGCGGTAATCACGACCTTGGACTTGCAGTCGATGATACGGCCGGCCAGCGCCTCGGGCGAGAAGCCGCCGAACACCACCGAATGGATCGCACCGATACGGGCACAGGCCAGCATGGCGACCACGGCCTCGGGGATCATCGGCATATAGATGGTGACCACGTCACCCCGGTGCACATCCTGGCCACGCAGGGCGTTGGCGAACTTGCAGACCTGCTCGTGCAGTTCGCGGTAGGTGATGTTGCGGTGCTCGGAAGGGTCGTCGCCTTCCCAGATGATGGCCAGCTGGTCGCCGCGCTCTTCAAGGTGGCGGTCCAGGCAGTTGGAGGAAACGTTCAGAGTGCCGTCGGCGAACCATTTGATATCGACGTGGTGGTCGTCGAAGGAGGTCTGCTTGACCTTGGTGAACGGCTTGATCCAGTCGATGCGCTGGGCCTGCTCGCGCCAGAAGCCGTCCGGGTTGATCACCGATTGCTGATACATGGCCTTGTAGGTGGCCTCGTCGGTCAGGGTGGTGGCCGCAACCTCGGGACGAACGGGATACAGTGGAGCCGCACTCATCTGTGTTACCTCGGTGTAATAGTTGTTTTTGTATGGAACCGTTTGTAACTGTACCAGAGCGACAAAAGCCATTCGACGTTGGTAGTAATTTGGCACGCCCGTCCCGATAAAGCGCTCTGGCACGCACCTTACAGCCATGGCGAGGAAAAAATGGGGCCCTTTACCAGAGGATTGTTACAGATTCTGTCAAAACACTTTATCAAAAGACCCACTGTTTCGGCCTTGGCCCCAGCCATAAAATTCACCTCGCCAGCAACGGCAAGGCGATTAACAACTGGTAACAGCCCCCACGAAGGCAAACGTTAATCCCCATCCAAACCCGATAGTTAAAACTAGCAATACTCGCGGCGCCATAAGCGCCGCGTGCCCCCTCACGACCTTAGACAGGTAAATTGAAAATGAAAGCTTTACTGGTATTGGTACTTGGCAGTCTTTGCGGCGCGGCGATGGCCGGCGAAGCCAAAGATGCCGAGCAGATTCCGGTTGAACAGTACAGTTACTCGCAGCACCTGGACATTGCCCGCGTCATTTCCATGAGCGAAGTGCCCAATGTGTGCGAAGTCGTGCCAGCCCGCATGACCTACGAGGACTCCAAGGGCCAGAAGCACATTCTCGAATACCGCGTGATGGGGAACGGCTGCTCGAACGGCTGATACCTTGTGAATTGGGGGCCCTGCGGGCCCCTTTCGCGGGCTTGCCCGCTCCCACAGCCTTGAATTTGGCGCGGTACCTGTGGGAGCGGGCAAGCCCGCGAAGAATATTGCACCTGATTAACAGGTTATTGACCAACCGCTTATTAATCTACCGACTTGCCCAACGAATAATCCCTCAACTTGTTGGCAATGGTCGTATGCGAAACACCCAGTCTTTTACCTAAAGCCCGACTACTCGGGAATTCCCCCATCAAACTTTCCAGCACCGCTTTTTCAAAGCGCCCGACAATCTGCGAAAGATCCCCGTCCAGCGAAAACTCACCCAGCGGTTGGCGCACACCGTAATCCGGCAAGCGTATATGTTCACTTTTGACCACGCCGCCTTCGCATAACGAAACCGCCTGGAACAACACGTTTTCCAACTGCCTTACATTACCCGGCCAATGATACTGGCCAAGTTTGTCCATCGCCGCCGGCGCCAGGCGCGGCATGGCGCAGCCAATCTGTCGGCTGGCCTGGTCGAGAAAGTGCTGCACCAGCCCTTCCAGGCCATCCATGCATTCGCGCAATGGCGGAATGTGCAGCGACAACACATTGAGCCGGTGATACAGGTCCTGACGAAACTCGCCACGGGCACACAATTCGGACAAATCCACCTGGGTCGCGCAGATCACCCGCACATCCAGGTACACCTCTTCATCGCTGCCGACACGACGGAAGCAGCCATCCTGCAGAAAACGCAGCAGCTTCACCTGCAGGCGCGGGCTCATCTCCCCTACCCCGTCAAGGAACAGCGTGCCACCGGCGGTCAGCTCCAGCAGCCCCAGCTTGCCCTCGGCCCGCGCCCCTTCGAATGCCCCGGGGCCGTAACCGAACAGCTCGGTCTCGGCCATCGACTCGGGCAACCCGGCGCAGTTGAGCGCCATCAGCGGTGACTGGCCGCGCGGGCTGGCCAAGTGGCAGGCACGCGCCAGCAACTCCTTGCCGGTGCCGGTCTCGCCCTCGATCAGCAATGGTGCGTCCAGCGGCGCCATGCGCCGCGCCTCGCGTACCACCGCAGCCATCACCCGCGAACTCTGGAAGATGCTGTCGAAACCGCGCAGCTCCTGCTTGCGCACGTTGTAGATGCGCTCACCGATACGGTCGGCACGGTGCAGGGTCAGCACCGCGCCAGCCAGCGCCTCGCTGTCGTCGTGCTCGGACTGCAGCGGCGCGATATCGGCCAGGAACACATCGCCCTTGACCTTGATGCGCAGGCCGTTGATACGCGACTTGTTGGCGCGCACCAGCTCTGGCAGGTCGAAGTCCTCCACATAGCGCGCCAGCGGCATGCCCGGCACCTCGTCCACCCGCACGCCCAGCAGCTGCGCAGCGGCCCGGTTGGCGGCGACGATGCTGCCACCCATGTCGATCGACAGCACCGGGAAGTCCAGCGCCCCCAGCAGCGCATTCAGCTCCATGTGCCGGCGCTCGCTGGGCATAAGCCCCACGCGCTTGACACCGAATACTCCGGCAATCGCCTCGAACTTCGGCCGCAGCGCCTGGAACTGCAGATTGATCAGGTTCGGGCAATGCAGGTAGATGGCGTTGCCATGGTCACCGCCCACCTCGCCGCGCAGCACGTTGATGCCGTACTCCACCAGCAGGTTGAGGATGTCGCGCAGGATGCCAATACGGTTCTGGCAATGCACTTTGATACGCATGAGGGCTCTCGAAGCGCCAATGTTTTTCAACACCGCGCGGAAAAGTCGTAAAGATAAGCTGACAAAAACAGCCGAAGCTTCAGCCAGATGCCTCGGATTTTCCGACACCTGCGCCTTTTTGTAAAATTATCGTTACGAAAACCTCGCCCAAAGCCAGCCCCGCCCACTGGCCTACCCCGTGCAAAGTGGCCAGTGAAGGGATATTCCTTAGGCATGTCCTGCACATAACAAGAAAAGCCCTCACCAGGAGAGCCACATGAAACAGACGCAATACGTGGCACGCGAGCCCGATGCGCATGGTTTTATCGATTACCCGCAGCAAGAGCATGCGGTATGGAACACCCTGATCACCCGTCAGCTGAAAGTGATCGAAGGCCGCGCGTGCCAGGAATACCTGGACGGCATCGACCAGCTCAAGCTGCCTCATGACCGTATTCCGCAACTGGGCGAGATCAACAAGGTGCTGGGCGCCACCACCGGTTGGCAGGTTGCCCGGGTCCCGGCGCTAATCCCCTTCCAGACCTTCTTCGAACTGCTGGCCAGCAAGCGCTTCCCGGTGGCCACCTTCATCCGCACCCCGGAAGAGCTGGACTACCTGCAAGAGCCCGATATCTTCCACGAGATCTTCGGCCACTGCCCGCTGCTGACCAACCCCTGGTTCGCCGAATTCACCCACACCTACGGCAAGCTCGGCCTGGCCGCGACCAAGGAACAACGCGTGTACCTGGCGCGCCTGTACTGGATGACCATCGAGTTCGGCCTGATGGAAACCGCGCAGGGCCGCAAGATCTATGGCGGCGGCATCCTCTCGTCGCCAAAGGAGACCGTCTACAGTCTGTCTGGCGAGCCCGAGCACCAGGCCTTCGACCCGATCGAGGCCATGCGCACACCGTATCGCATCGACATCCTGCAGCCGCTGTATTTCGTGCTGCCGAACATGAAGTGCCTGTTCGACCTGGCCCACGAAGACATCATGGGCATGGTTCACAAAGCCATGCAGCTGGGCCTGCACGCACCGAAGTTTCCACCCAAGGTCGCTGCCTGAGCGACCTTGCCGATAACAACTCGAACCGGAAAACACCACATGAATGCCTTGAACCAAGCCCATTGCGAAGCCTGCCGCGCCGACGCACCAAAGGTCACCGACGAAGAGCTGGCCGAGCTGATTCGCGAAATCCCGGACTGGAACATCGAAGTACGTGACGGCCACATGGAGCTGGAACGCGTGTTCCTGTTCAAGAACTTCAAGCACGCCCTGGCGTTCACCAATGCCGTGGGCGAGATCGCCGAGGCCGAAGGCCACCACCCGGGCCTGCTGACCGAGTGGGGCAAGGTCACCGTGACTTGGTGGAGCCACTCGATCAAAGGCCTGCACCGCAATGACTTCATCATGTGCGCACGCACCGACAAGGTGGCGGAGACGGCTGAAGGCCGCAAGTAAGCACTGAGAACTGGGGCCTGTGGGAGCGGGTTCACCCGCGAAGCAGACAACGCGGTGCATGGCACCGGCTTCGCCGGTGTTCGCGGGTAAACCCGCTCCCACAGGGGCCCCAGTTTTTTGCAGGAAACATGTCCGCTGTTCGCCCGCAAAACCGACAAGCGACCGCTAAAAAATCCAAACTGTCATCCAGACTTGTGTATCCTGCCCCAGCTTTGCGAAGCTTCAAACGCGCCTGGCGCAGACTTTTCACTCACACTTGCGAGGAACGACGAGATGCATGAAATCCCGAATCTTCCCTTCCCAAGCCTGAACCCAGAAGAGCCAACCGTGACCGTTCACGCCGAACCGGCAGCTGCCGTCGAGCAGGATGGTGACGATCAATCCAGCGCTGACCAGGAATAACCGCGCATCCCCCGACTGTGTGAAAACGGCTGACCTGCGGGCTACCCCCGTCATCACGTTTTCACACCGTCCAGAACCCACGTAGGCCCTCATGCCCCACTCACCGCGCCCCCTTGCGGTCACCCTGCAAGTCGTCTCCATCGTCCTCTTCACCTTCATCGGCTACCTGAACATCGGCATCCCGCTGGCCGTATTGCCCGGCTATGTGCACAACGATCTGGGCTTCAGTGCCGTGGTCGCGGGGCTGGTGATCAGCGTGCAGTACCTGGCCACCCTGCTCAGCCGCCCTACCGCCAGCCGCATCATCGACAACCACGGCAGCAAGAAGGCAGTCATGTATGGCCTGGTCGGCTGCGGGCTCAGCGGGGTGTTCATGCTGGCCTGCGCCTTCCTCACCCACCTGCCCTGGCTGAGCCTGGCCTGCCTGCTGGTCGGCCGCCTGGTACTTGGCAGTGCGGAAAGCCTGGTGGGCTCCGGTGCCATTGGCTGGGGCATCGGCCGCGTAGGTGCCGAAAACACGGCCAAGGTCATTTCCTGGAACGGCATCGCCAGCTATGGCGCGCTGGCCATCGGCGCTCCGTTGGGCGTGCTGATGGTCAAGAGCCTGGGCCTGTGGAGCATGGGCGTGAGCATCATCCTGCTGTGTGCGCTCGGGTTGCTGCTGGCCTGGCCCAAACAGGCCGCACCGATCGTCAGTGGCGTGCGCCTGCCGTTCCTGCGGGTGCTGGGCAAGGTGTTCCCGCACGGCTCGGGGCTTGCCCTGGGCTCGATCGGCTTTGGCACCATCGCCACCTTCATCACCTTGTATTACGCCAGCCGTGGCTGGGCCAATGCGGCACTGACGCTGAGCCTGTTCGGCGCCAGCTTCATCAGTGCGCGACTGCTGTTCGGCAACCTGATCAACCGGCTTGGCGGGTTCCGGGTGGCGATTGCCTGCCTGTCGGTGGAAACGCTCGGGCTGCTGATGCTGTGGCTGGCGCCCAGCGCCGAACTGGCGTTGGCGGGGGCCGCGCTGAGCGGGTTCGGCTTCTCGCTGGTGTTCCCGGCACTGGGGGTGGAGGCGGTGAACCAGGTGTCGGCGGCCAACCGCGGGGCGGCGGTGGGGGCTTATTCGCTGTTCATCGATTTGTCGCTGGGGGTGACCGGGCCGCTGGTGGGCGCGGTGGCGGCGGGGTTCGGGTTTGCTTCGATGTTTCTGTTTGCGGCAGCGGCGGCGGCTTGCGGGCTGGTGTTGAGTTTGTATCTGTATCGGCAGGCGCAGCGAAGGCGGGATCGCGCACAGGAAACCTGATTTATGTACTGCCTGCACTGGCCCATCGCCGGCAAGCCAGCTCCCACAGGGTCCGCATGAACCAGGGCTGACGCTACACCTGTGGGAGCTGGCTTGCCGGCGATGGGCTGCAAGGCAGCCCCCGGGGCCCTGAAGGTCAGCGCTGGGCGTACTGCAGCACCACTTCCAGCGGGTGGCGCATCTGCCGCTCGGTCATGCGCTTGACCTGACTGCGGCACGAGTAACCGGTCGCCAGCGGCTCGCCTTCCTTGTCCAGCTTGGTCGCCCACGACTGCTCGAAGATGGTCCGCGAAGTGTCCTGGTTACGCGCCTCGTGCCCATAGGTACCCGACATACCGCAGCAGCCAGTCGCCTCGGTCACCAGCTTCAGGCCAAGGCGGGCGAACACCTGCTCCCACTGCCTGGTGCTGGCCGGCACGTTGGTCTTCTCGGTGCAGTGCGCCATCAGGCGGAAATTGCCCGGCGCGGTCGGTGCCTGCTCCGGCAGCACATCCATCAACCACTCCTGCGGCAACAGCACCTGCGGGCAGCCATCCAGGCCCGGCACTTTCTGGTACTCCTGGCGATACACCAGGGTCATCGCCGGGTCCAGGCCCACCAGCGGCACGCCGCACTCGGCCAGGGCCTTGAGCTGGGTGGCATTGCGGATCGCCGCCTTGGCGAACGCACCGAGGAAGCCCTGAACGTGCAGTGGCTTGCCGTTGGCACTGTACGGCGCCAGGAACACCCGGTGGCCCAGGCGGTGCGCCAGGTCGATGAAGGCCGACAGCAGCGGTGTCTCGAAGTAACGGGTAAAGGCATCCTGCACCAGCACGATGCTGCGCTCGCGCTGGGCCGGGGTCAGTTCACGCAGGGCCGGCACGCTGGCCACGCCGACGCGGCAGCGAGTCAGGGTGGCCTGGAAGTTGAAGCGGCTGATCAGCGGGCTGTCGACCATGCCGACCTTGTCGGCCAGCAGCTTGCTGACCCACTTCGAACCCATCACCGCGTTGTACAGCCCTGGCGCGTGGGCCAGGTACGGGATGGTGAACTCCAGCGAACCGATCAGGTAGTCACGCAGCGGGCGCTGGTAGCGGCCGTGGTACAGCTCGAGGAAGCGCGAGCGGAAGTCCGGCACGTTGACCTTGATCGGGCACTGCCCGGCGCACGACTTGCACGCCAGGCAGCCGGCCATGGCGTCATACACCTCATGGGAGAAGTCTTCCTGGCCCTGGCTGCGCGCACGGTTGTTGCGCAGGCGTGCCGGCAGGCCCTTGAGCCACGACACCTTGTTGCGCGCCGCCGCCAGCACGTCGATGTTGGCCTCGCCCTGCAGGCGCAGCCATTCGCGCATCAGCGAAGCACGGCCCTTGGGTGAATGCTGGCGTTCACGGGTGGCCTTCCACGACGGGCACATGGCGTCGTTGGGGTCGTAGTTGTAGCAGGCGCCGTTGCCGTTGCAGTGCACGGCGCTAGGGAAGTCCTGCCACACGCGTTCGTCGATGGTGCGGTCGAGGTCGCCGCGCAGGGTCACGCCATCGACCTTGGTCAGGCCCTCGGCGCTGCCTGGCGGGGTGCAGATCTTGCCCGGGTTTAGCTGGTTGTGCGGGTCGAAAGCGCCCTTCAGGCGCTGCAGCGCCGGGTACAGCTCGCCGAAGTACTCCGGCACGTATTCCGAACGCAGGCCCTTGCCGTGCTCGCCCCACAGCAAGCCGCCATAGCTTTTGGTCAGCGCCGCCACGGCGTCGGAAATCGGCTTGACCAGTGCGGCCTGGGCCGGGTCCTTCATGTCCAGTGCCGGGCGCACGTGCAGCACGCCGGCATCGACGTGGCCGAACATGCCGTAGGCCAGGCCGTAGCCATCGAGCAGTGCACGGAAGTCGGCGATGTAGTCGGCCAGTTGCTCCGGCGGTACCGCGGTGTCTTCCACAAACGGTTGCGGGCGTACTTCGCCCTCGATGTTGCCCAGCAGGCCCACCGAACGTTTACGCATGGTGTAGACGCGGGTCACCGCCTCGGCACCCTCGGCCAGGGTATGGCCCAGGCGCTCGACGCTGGTGTCGCTCTGCAGGTGCTGGATGAACGCTTGCACCTTGGCATTGACCACGGCCGGCTCGTCGCCGCAGAACTCCACCAGGTTGATGCCCAGGGTCGGGCGTTCGGGGTCGGCCGGGAAGTACTCGGCGACGCTGTGCCAGACGATGTCCTTCATCGCCAGCATCAGCACCTTGGAGTCGACGGTCTCGATCGACAGCGGCTTGTGCGCCATCAGCGCGTTGGCGTCACGCAGGGCATCCATGAAGCTGGTGTAACGCACGTTGACCAGCACGGCGTACTTGGGGATCGGCAGCACATTGAGCTTGGCTTCGACCACATAGCCCAGCGAGCCCTCGGCACCGCACAGCACGCTGTTTAGGTTGAAGCGGCCCTGCTCGTCGCGCAGGTGCGCCAGGTCGTAGCCGGTCAGGCAACGGTTGAGCTTGGGGAAGGTGGTTTCGATGAGGTCGGCCTGGGTTTCCTGGATTTCCCGCGCCATGCGGTACACCTCGCCGACCCGCCCAGGCGCGGCACAGGCCTGTTCCAGCGCGGCATCGTCGATCGGCAGGCTGTGCAGGCGCTCGCCCCCGAGCAGCACGCTGTGCAGCTCCAGTACGTGGTCGCGGGTCTTGCCATAGGTGCAGCTGCCCTGGCCGCTGGCATCGGTGTTGATCATGCCGCCGACAGTGGCACGGTTGGAGGTGGACAGCTCGGGGGCGAAGAACAGCCCGTGCGGCTTGAGCGCGGCGTTGAGCTGGTCCTTGACGGTACCGGCCTGCACCCGCACCCAGCGTTCCTCGACGTTGATTTCGAGGATCTTGTTCATGTGCCGCGACAGGTCGACGACGATCCCGTCGGTCAGCGACTGCCCATTGGTGCCGGTACCACCGCCGCGCGGGGTCAGCTTGACCTGCTGAAAGCGCTCCTCGGCCATCAGCGTGGCGACCCGCGCCACATCGTCGGCGTCCAGCGGGAACACCGCCGCCTGTGGCAAGCGCTGGTAGATCGAGTTGTCGGTGGCCAGCACCGTGCGGGTACCGTAGTCGGCACTGATCTGGCCACGGAAGCCGCTGTTGCGCAGGGCTTCGAGGAATTCGGGGTAGTTGGCGCTCGGGGCAACGGTCGGCAGCTGGGCGATCATCGAAGGATGGCCTCTTGATATTGGCTAATTCACGGGATTCCTGTCGTTCCGGCATGGGTGATGGCATGCGGAGGTGACGTGCAGGCCAATGTTCCTGTAGTTTCGCTTCAGGGGCAAACGGATAATCCTGCCGCTATTAATGACTTTCATGAATGAATTACCGCCATCTGACCCCGTCCATGTCGCTGCTACTGGCTTTCGAGGCTGCCGCCCGGCATGAAAGCTACACCCGCGCCGCCGCCGAGCTGTCGCTGACCCAGAGCGCAGTCAGCCGCCAGGTGCAGGCTCTGGAGCAGCAACTGGGCCTGACCCTGTTCCGCCGCGAGGGGCGCCAGGTGCAGCTGACCGATGTCGGCCGCCTGTACCAGCGCGAGCTCAGCGAGGCACTGGGGCGCATCCGCAGCGCCACCTTGCAGGCATTGGCCTACCAGTCGGGGGTGGGCACCTTGCGCCTGGCCACCTTGCCCACCTTCGGCTCGAAATGGCTGCTGCCAAGGCTGCACGCCTTCTACAGCGCCCACCCGGGCATGCTGGTGCACATACATTCACGCATCGAAGCCATCAACTTCGACACCAGCGAGATCGATGCCGCCATCGGCGTGGCCAGCCACGACCTGCCGGGGTTGATCTGCCATCGCCTGCATGCCGAGGAACTGGTGGTGATATTGCCGCCGGAGGCTGGCGCGGACAGCCAGGGCTGGAGCCCTGCACGCATCAGTGAAGAGGTGCTGCTGAATGTGGCCAACAACCCGCATGCCTGGGGCGAGTGGTTCTCGCACCATGGCCTGGCGCACCGGGCGATGCGCCTGGGGCCGAGCTTCGAGCTGACCTCGCACCTGATCCAGGCGGTACGCGCCGGGATCGGCATCGGCCTGGTGCCGCGCATACTGGTGGAGGAAGAACTGGCCAAGGGTGAGCTGTACAGCCCTGGGGTGGCATTTGCCAGCCAGCGCAGTTATTACCTGATCTACCCGCCGCGCAATGAGGCGTTGCCGTCGCTGCGGGCGTTTCGCAGTTGGTTGCTGGAGCAGATCTGATTTTTGCCTGTGCCGGCCTCTTCGCGGGTAAACCCGCTCCCACAGGTATAGCGCTGCTTTCAGATCAGGTGATGCCCCTGTGGGAGCGGGTTTACCCGCGAAGGGGCCGGTACAGGCAATAAAAAACCCGAAGCCAGTTCCTGACTTCGGGTTATCTGTACGCTACCTGCAGCGCCTTACTTGGCCACGCTACCAGCAGCCCCAAGCGCCTGCGCCCTGCGACGCGGCTTGACCATGTAGACCACGAACATGGCGAACAGCCACACCGGGATCGCATACACGGAAACCTGGATACCCGGGATCATCGCCATGATGCCCAGAATCAGCACCACGAACGCCAGGCAGATGTAGTTGCCATAGGGGTACCACAGCGCCTTGAACAGCGGCTTCTGGCCAGTGCGGTCCAGGTGCTGGCGGAACTTCAGGTGCGAGTAGCTGATCATCGCCCAGTTGATCACCAGGGTGGCCACCACCAGCGACATCAGCAGCTCCAGCGCGTTTTGCGGCATCAGGTAGTTGAGCAGCACCGCGATCAGCGTCACGCCTGCCGACACCAGGATCGAGCGCACCGGTACACCGCGGCTGTCGACCTTGGCCAGCGACGCCGGGGCGTCACCTTGTTCGGCCATGCCCAGCAGCATGCGGGCGTTGCAGTAGGTGCCGCTGTTGTACACCGACAGCGCTGCAGTCAGGACCACGAAGTTCAGCAGGTGCGCAGCCACGTCACTGCCCAGCAGCGAGAACACCTGCACGAACGGGCTGCTGCCATAGCTGCCGCCGGACGCATCAATGCTGGCGACCAGGTTGTCCCATGGGGTCAGCGACAGCAGCACCACCAGGGCACCGACATAGAAGATCAGGATACGGTAGATGACCTGGTTGATCGCCTTGGGGATCACGGTCTTCGGCTTGTCGGCCTCGGCGGCGGTGAAGCCGAGCATTTCCAGGCCACCGAAGGAGAACATGATGAAGGCCAGGGCCATCACCAGCCCGCTGACACCGTTCGGGAAGAAGCCGCCGTGCGACCACAGGTTGGCCACGGTGGCTTCAGGGCCGCCGCTGCCGCTGGTCAGCAGGTAGGCACCCAGGCCGATCATGCTGACGATGGCCACCACCTTGATGATGGCAAACCAGAATTCGGCCTCACCGAAGAACTTCACGTTCATCAGGTTGATGGCGTTGATCAGCACGAAGAACGCTGCCGCCGTGACCCAGGTGGGGATCTCCGGCCACCAGTAGTGGACATACTTGCCGACCGCCGAAAGCTCCGACATGCCCACCAGGATGTACAGCACCCAGCAGTTCCAGCCCGACAGGAAGCCGGCGAAACCACCCCAGTAGGTGTGGGCGAAATGGCTGAACGAGCCGGCCACCGGCTCTTCGACGATCATTTCGCCGAGCTGGCGCATGATCATGAAGGCGATGAAGCCGCAGATGGCGTAGCCAAGGATCATCGACGGGCCAGCGGATTTCATCACGCCTGCCGAGCCGAGGAACAGGCCTGTACCAATCGCACCGCCGAGGGCGATCAACTGGATATGGCGGTTCTTCAGGCCCCGCTTGAGCTCGCCTGAATGCATGTTTTGTCCACTCATGAACGAAGTCACCTGCATTGTTTTTATCTGTGACGGAATCGGACCCACCGCGCTCGTGGCGCAGCGGAATGGGCAAGGTGGTTACCTTGGGTTTCCTGACCTCAGGTGCCGCCGGGGCGGGTCAACCAGGCGTGGTCAAGAGTGCGCGGTACGCAAGGGAGTCACAGGTAAAACGCGGCGCACTGTATACCCCTGCAAACGCGCAGGCGTCAACGCGTTGCATCGTTTCCTCGGGAAAAAACGCAGCGATCCTGTGGTGTGGGCCTTGAAAGGCGAAGTGATCGGCGTACATGGCGCCTCCATTTGTTGTTTTGTCAGCCTGGCTCTGTGGACAGGCTTTTGCACACGGCAATGGCGGCTATAACACCGTGGGGCGGGGCTTTGGGCAAGGGTGGGCGGGGCTTGGCTGGCTGTTTTGACGGGGAGTCGGCGGCAAGGTTTGTTTACACGATTCGACCTAATCTGAAATCCGGGCTGAAACCGACCACATTCGTACAATTTTCTTTACAGGGTGGTTCGGGAACTTGCCAGTCGTCCGAAAATTCTTTTTGTTCAATATCTTGGGGCCGCTTTGCGACCCTTCGCGGGCTTGCCCGCTCCCACAGGTGTGTCGCTAAGCCCATGGTTCACGCGATCCCTGTGGGAGCGGGCAAGCCCGCGAAGGGCTGCGCAGCAGCCCCAAATTCTCACAGGCATAAAAAAACCAGCCCGAAGGCTGGTTCTCTTTCAACGCAAAGGCCAATCAACCACGCGGTTTGCCGCGGCCACGCCCTGCCGGCTTGTCACCTTCAGGCTTGGCCGGACGCTTGCGCATCTCGCTCGGGCGTTCGGCCACGGTGCTGCCACGGCCGGTCTTGCGCGGGGCCTCTTCACGCGGCTGGCGCGCCGGGCGTTCGCCAGCAGCAGCACCTTCGTGAGCCGGGCGCAGGTTGCGCACGCGCTCGCCACGGCCCAGCGGGCGGGTCGACTTGCGCTGCAGGCGCTCCATCTTGTCCTTGGCCTTGAGCTTCATGGCTGGCAGCGCCACCGGCTGCAGGCCCACTTCAGCAGCGAGGATGTCGATTTCGCCCTGGCTCATTTCACGCCAGCGGCCCATCGGCAGGTCGGAGTTGAGGAACACCGGGCCGAAACGCACGCGCTTCAGGCGGCTGACCACCATGCCCTGAGACTCCCACAGGCGACGCACTTCACGGTTGCGGCCTTCCATCACCACGCAGTGGTACCAGTGGTTGAAGCCTTCGCCACCTGGTGCCTTCTGGATGTCGGTGAACTTGGCCGGGCCATCTTCCAGCATCACGCCGGCCTTCAGGCGCTCGATCATCTCGTCGTCGACCTCACCACGCACACGTACCGCGTACTCACGGTCCATCTCGTAGGACGGGTGCATCAGGCGGTTGGCCAGTTCACCGTCGGTGGTGAACAGCAGCAGGCCGGTGGTGTTGATGTCGAGGCGGCCAATGTTGATCCAGCGGCCTTCTTTCGGCCGTGGCAGGCGGTCGAACACGGTCGGGCGACCTTCCGGGTCGTCACGGGTGCAGATTTCGCCATCGGGCTTGTTGTACATGATCACCCGGCGGGTGGCCTCGGCGGCCTCTTCGCGCTTGATCAGCTTGCCATCCACGGCAATGGCGTCGTGCAGGTCGACGCGCTGGCCGAGGGTGGCCTCGACACCGTTGACCTTGATGCGGCCCTGGCTGATCCAGGCCTCGACGTCACGGCGCGAGCCAACGCCAATGCGCGCCAGCACTTTCTGCAGCTTTTCGCCGGATGGAGGGGTGATTTCGGTATCTTGCAGGTCTTGCTCACTCATCTGGGCACCTCCCGGTGTAGGAATGAAATAAGGGTTCTGGCGACGAACGCGCCAAAAGGCCGCGCATCATACGCGGTTCGGCGGGGGAACGCACTGGAGGGTAGAGGGTTTTGTGGGCTTTGCGAGGGGTTTCTGCCTAATGGTTATGTATTGGCAGTACCGGCCTCTTCGCGGGTAAACCCGCTCCCACAGGTACCGCATCACTCTCAGGACCTGTGATATCGCTGTGGGAGCGGGTTTACCCGCGAAAGGGCCAGCACAGACAACACAAGACTCAAGGCTGCACCTTGCCCTCTTCTTCCACAGCAGCCTCAGCCTCTTCCTCGCGCAAATCATCGAAATCGGTCTTCAGCCCCTCTTCCATGGCATCCAGCTCCACCAGCAGGCTACGGAAGCTGGTCTCCTCCTTCGGCTCGGCAACCTCTTCCTCTTCCCCAAGGCTGGCATCCGCCAATGCCTGCAGGTGCGCCGGCACTGGCGCATCGTCCGGGTCGAGCAGCGGCTCGGGCTCCATCTCCCGCAGCTCGGCCAAGGCTGGCAGCTCGTCCAGGCTCTTGAGGTTGAAATGGTCGAGAAACGCCTTGGTAGTGGCAAACATCGCCGGCCGCCCGGGCACTTCGCGGTAACCGACCACGCGGATCCACTCGCGCTCCATCAGGGTCTTGATGATGTTGCTGTTCACCGCCACGCCACGCACATCCTCGATTTCGCCACGGGTGATGGGCTGGCGGTAGGCGATCAGGGCCAGGGTTTCCAGCAGCGCGCGCGAGTAGCGCTGCGGGCGTTCTTCCCACAGGCGCCCGACCCACGGCGCAAAGTCCTCGCGAATCTGCAGGCGGTAACCGCTGGCCACCTCCTTGAGCTCGAAGGCACGGCCATTGCACGACTTGCCCAGCAGCTCGAGAGCCTGCCTGAAGACCTTGGGCTCCGGTCGCTCGGCTTCCTCGAACAGTTCGTACAGGCGCTCCAGGGATTGCGGCTTGCCCGAAGCCAGCAGGAAGGCTTCGATCAGCGACGCCAGGTCGCGGGGTTCATTCAGGTTCATCAGGTTCTTCAACAAGCGCGGGGCGAAGCCGCACGTGGATGGCGGCGAAGGGTTCATTCTGCACCAGTTCGATCAGCGATTCCTTCACCAGCTCGAGAATCGCCATGAAGGTCACCACCACGCCCAGCTTGCCCTCCTCGGCGGCGAACAGCTCGACGAACGGCACGAAACCGCCGCCCTTCAGGCGTTCCAGCACCTGGCTCATGCGTTCGCGGGTGGACAAGGTCTCGCGGGTGATCTGATGGCTTTCGAACAGGTCGTTGCGGCGCATCACCTCGGCCATCGATACCAGCAGCTCTTCCAGGCTGACCTGGGGCAACAGCTTGCGCACCTTGGCCTGCGGCGCCTCCAGGCGCGGCACCACCACCTCGCGGCCAACCCGTGGCAATTCATCGATACCTTCGGCGGCGGCCTTGAAGCGCTCGTACTCCTGCAGCCGGCGGATCAGTTCGGCGCGCGGGTCGCCCTCCTCCTCCTCGACGTCGGCCGAGCGCGGCAGCAACATGCGCGACTTGATCTCGGCGAGCATGGCAGCCATCACCAGGTATTCGGCGGCCAGCTCCAGGCGCACGCTCTTCATCAGCTCCACGTAGCCCATGTACTGGCGGGTGATTTCCGCCACCGGGATGTCGAGGATGTCGATGTTCTGCTTGCGGATCAGGTACAGCAACAGGTCCAGCGGGCCTTCGAAGGCTTCGAGGATGACTTCCAGGGCGTCCGGCGGGATGTACAGGTCCAGCGGCAGCTCGGTCAGGGCTTCGCCATAGACCAGGGCCAATTGCAGTTGGCGAGGCACCTCGGCCTGTTCGGCCGGCGCCTCGGGCGCTTCCACCTGGCTCACGCGTTGACCAGGAACGGCGTGGGGTCGCCGCAGCCTTCACGGACCAGTTCCGGTTCATCACCGGAGAGGTCAATGATGGTCGATGCCTTGAGGTCACCGAAACCGCCGTCGATCACCAGGTCGACATGGTGCTCCAGGCGCTCACGGATCTCGTAAGGGTCGGTCATTGGCTCGGTATCGCCCGGCAGGATCAGGCTCACACTCATCAACGGCTCGCCCAGTTCAGCCAGCAAGGCCAGGGTGATGGCATGGGCCGGCACCCGTAGCCCGATGGTGCGGCGTTTATCGTGCAACAGCAGGCGCGGCACTTCGCGCGTGCCATTGAGGATGAACGTGTAAGGCCCCGGCACATGTGCCTTGAGCAGGCGGAAGGTGCCGGTATCGACCTTGGCGTACAACCCCAGCTGCGACATGTCGCAGCACATCAGGGTGAAGTTGTGGGTCTTGTCCAGCCCGCGCAGGCGCCGCACCCGTTCGATGGCCGCCTTGTCCCCCATCTGGCAACCCAGCGCGTAGGCCGAATCCGTCGGGTACACCACCACGCCGCCCTTGCGGATAATCTCGACGGCCTGCTTGATCAAGCGCTGCTGCGGGTTCTCCGGATGAATCTGGAAAAATTGGCTCACGTAGTCGTCCTGTTCATACCGCCAAAGGCTGTTCATGGTTGAATCGGCGCCACAGAGGTGGCAGGTCCTCGGGCAAAGGCCGGTAGGCACCGATCTCGCCCCAGGTGCCGGGGCCGTGGAAGTCACTGCCAGCGCTTGCCAGCAGGCCGAACTCACGGGTGAGGATGGACATCGTGCCCACCTGCTCGGCAGGCATCATCCCGTTGACCACTTCAAGCGCCTGCCCGCCTGCCTGAATATAGTCGGCAATCAGCCTTCTGCGCTTGCTGCGGGTCAGATCGTAGTGCATGGGATGCGCCAGGCTCACCCAAGCGTTGGACTGGCGCAGGGTGGCGACGGTTTCATCGAGCGTAGGCCAGTGCTGCTTGACGTCCCCCAGCTTGCCGGCGCCCAGCCATTTGCGAAACGCCTCGCCGCGGTCCTTGACGTGCCCGGCACGCACCAGGTACTCGGCAAAATGCGGGCGCGCCGGGGCGTTGCCGCTATCGCCCAGTTCGTGCTGCACGGCGCGGGCGCCGTCGAGGGTACCGGACATGCCCTTGGCCGCCAGCCGTTTGTCGATTTCTTCGGCGCGCAGCCAGCGGCCACGGTGCAGCGCTTCGATCGCCGCCAGCAGGGGCGGTGCGTCGAGCGGGAAGTCATAGCCCAGCACATGGATGGTCGCGCCACCCCAGGTGCACGACAGCTCCACCCCGCTGACCCAGTGCATGCCCTTGTCGCGGCATGCCTGGCGCGCCTCGGGCAGGCCTTCGATGGTGTCATGGTCGGTCAGTGCCAGCGTTTGCACCCCATGCTCATGGGCCCGGGCGACCAGTATCGAGGGCGACAGGGCGCCGTCGGAGGCCGTGCTGTGACAGTGCAGATCAACATTCATGGAGGAGCGCTTTCGCTGGAATCGATGTTTGTTATTATGCCGTCACATCCTGATTCTGGCTGCCATTGTGAAACAATTCATCGATTTCATCCCGCTGCTGCTGTTCTTCATCGTCTACAAGCTCGACCCGCGCCCCATGGAAGTCGCCGGCCACAGCTTCGAATTCGGCGGCATCTACAGCGCCACGGCCATGCTGATCATCAGCTCGCTGGTGGTCTACGGCGCGCTGTTCCTGCGCCAGCGCAAGCTGGAAAAGGGCCAGTGGCTGACCCTGGTGGCCTGCCTGGTGTTCGGCGGCCTGACCCTGACCTTCCACAGCGAAACCTTCCTGAAGTGGAAGGCGCCGGTGGTGAACTGGCTGTTCGCCCTGGGCTTCGCCGGCAGCCACTTCATCGGCGACCGGGTGCTGATCAAGCGCATCATGGGCCACGCCCTGAGCCTGCCCGATGCCATCTGGACCCGCCTGAACCTGGCCTGGATCGGCTTCTTCCTGTTCTGCGGCGCGGCCAACCTGTTCGTCGCCTTCACCTTCCAGGACTTCTGGGTCGACTTCAAGGTGTTCGGCAGCCTGGGCATGACCGTGATGTTCCTGGTAGCGCAGGGCGTGTACCTGTCGCGCCACCTGCACGACGACCCTTCTACCTCCAAACCCAAGGATTGACATGCTCTACGCCATCATCGCCAGCGACGTCGCAAACTCCCTGGAAAAGCGCCTGGCCGCCCGCCCGGCGCACATCGAACGCCTGCAGCAGCTGAAGGCCGAAGGCCGCGTGGTACTGGCCGGCCCGCACCCGGCCATCGACAGCAACGACCCGGGCGAAGCGGGTTTCAGCGGTAGCCTGATCGTTGCCGAGTTCGACTCCCTGGCCGCGGCGCAGGCCTGGGCCGATGCCGACCCTTACATTGCCGCGGGCGTGTACGACAAGGTGGTGGTCAAGCCGTTCAAGCAAGTGCTGCCTTGATCTGAGACCGCGTGGGCTTCTTCGCGGGCTTGCCCGCTCCCACAGGGACACCACAGGTCCTGAGGTTTGTGGGTTACCTGTGGGAGCGGGCAAGCCCGCGAAGAAGCCCACGCGGTACCGGCAGTTATACTGTTGCCATCAGTCTGCGGTATCTTTGCCACTGGCGGGCCGAATAGCCGCCGTCAATGGTTGAATTGAGTGAGTCATGAGCGAGCTGTTACTGATAGATGATGACCAGGAGCTGTGCGAGCTGCTCGGCAGCTGGCTGACCCAGGAAGGGTTTACCGTGCGCGCCTGCCACGATGGCCAGAGCGCACGCCAGGCCCTGGCCACGTATGCCCCGGCGGCCGTGGTGCTGGACGTGATGCTGCCCGACGGCAGTGGCCTGGAACTGCTCAAGCAGTTGCGCAGCGAGCATGCCGAACTGCCGGTGCTGATGCTCTCGGCCCGCGGCGAGCCGCTGGACCGCATCCTCGGCCTGGAACTGGGCGCCGACGAC
The DNA here is from genome assembly GCF_040784925.1 of Pseudomonas sp. X4. NCBI lineage: Bacteria > Pseudomonadati > Pseudomonadota > Gammaproteobacteria > Pseudomonadales > Pseudomonadaceae > Pseudomonas > Pseudomonas sp. X4. Next base: position 719,586 of record NZ_CP160798.1, read on the forward strand.
TACCTGGCCAAACCCTGCGACCCGCGTGAACTCACCGCTCGCCTGCGTGCCGTGCTGCGCCGCAGCCACCCCACCGCCACCACCAGCCAGGTGGAACTGGGCGACCTGGTCTACAGCCCTGCCCGTGGCGTGGCCAGCATCGATGGCCGCGAAATGACCCTGACCCTGTCCGAAAGCCGCATTCTCGAAGCCCTGCTGCGCCAACCCGGCGAGCCGCTGGACAAGCAGGAACTGGCGCAGATCGGCCTGGGCCGCAAGCTGACCCTGTACGACCGCAGCCTGGACATGCACGTCAGCAACCTGCGCAAGAAGATCGGCCCCCACGCCGATGGCCGGCCGCGCATCGTCGCCCTGCGCAGCCGTGGTTATTACTACTGCCTCTGAACTTCTTTACCGAGCCTTTACCATCCACTGACCGCGCTTGACGGTGATCTCCCTAGACTGTGCTCATCCGGTAACCACCGGCCCATGAAAGGAGAGACACCATGCGCAAGACCCTTATCGCCCTGATGTTCGCCGCCGCCCTGCCGACCGTGGCCATGGCCATGCCTGAAGGCGGCCCGCGCCACGACGGCCCACATCATCGCGGTGATGCGCCTTTCCACCAACTGGACCTGAGCCGTGACCAGCGCCAGCAGATCGGCAAACTGATGGGCGAGCAGATGAAACAGCGCCGCGACATCACCGAGCGCTACCTGTCCAAACTGCCGGCGGCCGACCAGAAGGCGCTGAAGGACGAACTGCAGGCCAACCGCGACAAGACCGACAGCGCGGTCCGTGCCCTGCTCAAGCCTGAGCAGCAGAAGAAGTTCGACGAACTGCAGAAGGAACGCGCCGCACAGAAAGCCGAGTGGCAGGAGTTCCAGGCCTGGAAAGCTGAAAAAGGCAACAAGGCCCAGTAAGCTGTCCGCCCGATGCCCGGCCCGCCTCAGTGCGAGCCGGGCTTTTCTTGTTTGCAGGAGGTGCACTTGCGTTCACTGTTCTGGCGCATCCTGGCCAGTTTCTGGCTGGCCATCACCCTGGTTGCGGGCCTGTCGATCCTGCTGGGCCATATGCTCAACCAGGACGCCTGGATCCTCAGCCGCCACCCGGGCCTGAATACCCTGGCCAGCAAGTGGGCCAAGCATTACGAACAGGAAGGCCTGGCTTCGGCACAGCACTTCCTGGAACGGCGCAAGGACCGCTACAAGATCGACGTGCAGGTGCTCGACGACAGTGGCGAAGCCGTGGTGCCCGGCACCTTCCCGCGCCGTGCGGCGGCCTTCGAGGCACGCCAGCACAATGACCAGCGTCGCCTGCCGTGGCGCCGGTTGACCGAGGAATACACCAGCCCCGACACCGGCGAGACATACCTGCTGATCTACCGCATCCCCCACCCGGCGCTGGATGCCTGGCACCGCGAAAGCCTGTTGTGGCCGCTCAGTGCGCTGGGCATTGCCCTGGTGGTGCTGACCCTGTTCAGCCTGCTGGTGACCCTGTCCATCACCCGCCCGCTCAGCCGCCTGCGCAGCGCCGTGCATGACCTGGGCCAGACCACCTACCAGCAGAACAGCCTGGCGCAGCTGGCGGCGCGGCGTGACGAGTTCGGCGTGCTGGCCAAGGACTTCAACAAGATGGGCGCGCGCCTGCAAAGCACCATCGGCAGCCAGCGCCAGTTGCTGCGCGATGTGTCCCATGAACTGCGCTCACCGCTGGCCAGGCTGCGTATCGCCCTGGCCTTGGCCGAGCGCGCCGAGCCTGAGCAGCGTGAGGCGCTGTGGCCACGCCTGACCCGCGAATGCGATCGCCTGGAAGACCTGATCAGCGAAATTCTCGCCCTGGCGCGGGTCGATGCCGAACAGGCCCATGCCGAGCCGGTCGACCTCAACGCCCTGCTCGGCAGCGTGCGCAAGGACGCCCAGCTCAGCGCACCAGAGCAGGATGTGCGCCTGGAGGCACAGCCGGGGTTGACCTTGCAGGGTTGGCCAACGCTGATCGAGCGTGCCGTGGACAACCTGCTGCGCAACGCCCTGCGCTTCAACCCGCAGGGCCAGCCAATCGAAGTCAGCGCCATGCGCGAGCAAGACCGTATCGTGATCAGCGTGCGTGACCATGGGCCGGGGGCGGCGGCGGAACACCTGGCGCAGCTGGGAGAACCGTTCTTCCGTGCGCCGGGGCAGGATGCGCCGGGGCATGGGCTGGGGCTGGCGATTGCACGCAAGGCGGCGGAGCGGCATGGTGGCAGCCTGGTGCTGGAGAACCATCCACAGGGAGGCTTTGTGGCGCGGCTGGAGTTGCCTGTGACTGAAGAGACAGGCAGTTGATTTGATGTAAATGCTCCCGGCCTCTTCGCGGGTAAACCCGCTCCCACAGGTACCTGTGCAAGGCCTGAAGTTTGCGCCATACATGTGGGAGCGGCGGGCGGTTGATGTGCTGTAAAGGCACCCGCCCTCTTCCACAGGTACTGTGCAAGGCTTGAAATTTGCGCAACACCTGTGGGAGCGGGTTTACCCGCGAAAGGGCCGGATGCCTTGATACTGCAATCAGCCCAAGGCCGCGTTACTCGCCCCAGGCACTGACGAAATCAGCAGTTTCCAGAATCGGCGCGGTGCGCGGCTCGGTCAGCGGCGTACCCACATACAGATACCCGATCAGCTCCTCGTTCGCGGCCAGCCCCAGGCCCTTGTGCACATGGGCATCGAAAGCCATGTCCCCGGTGCGCCACACCGCACCGATACCTTGCGCATGCGCCGCAATCAGGATGCCGTGCGCAGCACAGCCTGCCGCCAGCCGCTGCTCGGACTTGGGCACCTTGAAGTGGTCCTGCAGCTTGGCAACCACCACGATCAGCAACGGCGCCCGCAGGGGCATGGCGCGGGCCTTGTCCAGGGCAGCCTGGCTGGCATCCCCCTTGTGCTGCAGCGCTTCGGCGAACAGCTCACCCAGCTTCTCGCGGCCCTGGCCTTCGATGGTGAGAAAGCGCCACGGCCGCAGCTGGCCGTGGTCCGGAGCGCGCAGGGCGGCCTGGAACAGCGCCTCGCGCTGGGCGGCATTGGGCGCCGGGTCGGTCAGGCGTGGCACGGAAACACGGTTGAGCAATGCGTCGAGAGCCTCCATCGGCTACCCTCCTGGCAGGTAAATGTGCCGCCATTCTAGCGTTTACATCACCAGACCCATAGGTAGAATGGCGCCCTTCCGTTTCGAGTCAGAGCAGATCACATGGCGTTGCCGACCTTAAGGATCATTGGTTTCATCATCGGCATCTTCCTGATTACCCTCGCCGTCAGCATGGCCGTGCCAATGGCGACCCTGGTGATCTTCGAACGCACCCGTGACATGCCGTCGTTCCTCTGGTCGAGCCTGATCACCTTCATCGCCGGCCTGGCCCTGGTGCTCCAGGGCCGCCCCGAACATGTGCACCTGCGCCCGCGCGACATGTACCTGCTGACCGTCAGCAGCTGGCTGGTGGTGTGCGTGTTCGCCGCCCTGCCGTTCCTGCTGACCCAGCACATCAGCTACACCGACGCCTTCTTCGAAAGCATGTCGGGCATCACCGCCACCGGCGCCACGGTGCTCAGCGGGCTGGACAACATGTCACCGGGCATCCTGATGTGGCGCTCGATGCTGCACTGGCTCGGCGGTATCGGCTTCATCGGCATGGCGGTAGCGATCCTGCCGCTGCTGCGCATCGGTGGCATGCGCCTGTTCCAGACCGAATCGTCCGACCGCTCGGAGAAGGTCATGCCGCGCTCGCACATGGTCGCCAAGTCGATCGTGGGGGTATACGTCGGCTTCTCGATCCTGGGCGCGCTGGGCTTCTGGTGGGCCGGCATGAGCCCGTTCGATGCGATCAACCACGCCATGTCGGCGATTTCCACTGGCGGGTTTTCCACCTCCGACCAGTCGCTGGCCAAGTGGGATATCCCGGCCGTGCACTGGGTCGCGGTGGTGGTGATGATCCTCGGCAGCCTGCCCTTCACCCTTTACGTGGCGACCCTGCGCGGCAACCGCAAGGCACTGATCCGCGACCAGCAGGTGCAGGGTTTGCTGGGCATGCTGGTGGTCACCTGGCTGGTGCTTGGCACCTGGTACTGGGCCACCACCAACCTGCACTGGCTCGACGCCCTGCGCCACGTTGCGCTGAACGTGACTTCGGTGGTCACCACCACCGGCTTCGCCCTGGGTGACTACAGCCTGTGGGGCAACTTCTCGCTGATGCTGTTCTTCTACCTGGGCTTCGTCGGTGGCTGCTCCGGCTCGACGGCAGGTGGCATCAAGATCTTCCGCTTCCAGGTCGCCTACATCCTGCTCAAGGCCAGCCTCAACCAGCTGATCCACCCACGCGCAGTGATCAAGCAGAAGTACAACGGCCACCGCCTCGACGAAGAAATCGTGCGTTCGATCCTGACTTTCTCGTTCTTCTTCGCCATCACCATCTGCGTCATGGCGCTGCTGCTGTCGTTGCTTGGCGTGGACTGGATGACCGCCCTGACCGGCGCTGCCGGCACGGTCTCGGGTGTGGGCCCGGGCCTGGGTGAAGTGATCGGCCCGTCGGGCAACTACGCCACGCTGCCGGACGCTGCCAAGTGGATTCTTGCCAGCGGCATGCTGCTCGGCCGATTGGAAATCATCACCGTGCTAGTGTTGTGCATGCCGGCGTTCTGGCGTCACTGACCACCTCGGGCTCGGCACCCAGGCGGGCGCGGTACTCACTGGGCGTGGCATGGAACCAGCGGCGGAACGCCCGGTAGAAGTTGCTGGGGTCGGCAAAACCCAGCAGGTAGGCGGTTTCCAGCAGGGTCATGCCTGGCTGCGCCAGGTACTGTTCGGCCAATTCGCGGCGGGTATCGTCGAGCAGGGTCTGGAAGCTGGTGCCTTCTTCCTGCAGCCGCCGCTGCAAGGTGCGCTGCGACAGGTGCAGGGCCTGGGCCAGGGTTTCGCGCTTGGGCTCGCCCTGCGGCAGGATGCGGCACAGTACCTGGCGCACGCGGTGGGTGACCCGGCTTTCCGAGAAACGCGCCAGGTATTCGCCGGCAAAGCGGTCATGCAGGATGGCCATGGCTTCGTTGGCGGTGGGCAGCGGCGCCTCCATGTCGGCGCGCTCGAACACCAGCGCATCGTGCGGCGCACCGAACACCAGCGGCGAATGGAACGCCACCTTGTACGGCTCGATATTCTTTGGCTGCGGCCCCTGCACCAGCACCCGGCGCGGTTGCACCGGCCGACCGCTGAGCCAGCTGCACAGCGCCAGCGCGCAGGCCAGCGATGCCTCGGCACTGTGCCGGGTCGGTGGCAGATGGTCGCCGTGTACGGTCAGGATCAGCGAATAACCCTCGGGGCCGAGGACGAAGCTGAGGTCGGAGCTTTCGGCGATGATGCGCTGGTAACGCACCAGGCGCTCGAAGCCTTCGGCCAGGGTGCGGCTGGACATCAACGCATAGCCCACCACATGGAACGACGCCGGGCGCACCACCCGCGCCATGTTCAGGCCTATGGCCTCGTTGCCCGACAGTTCCACTGCCAGTTGCCACAGCCGGGTCATGGAGTCCTGGGGAAAGCGCGCGTCGGGGTCGTCGAGGGCAGCGAAATCCAGCCCCAGCTGCTTGAACATGGCCCGGCAGTCCAGCCCTTCCAGCTCGAGTGCCTTCACGATCCCTGATGCCCAGCTGGCTGACGTGGTTCTTTCGCTCATGACAGGCATTTATGCTGACCGCTCCTGCGGTGAACCCCAAGGATATTCAATTGGCGCCTATTGTCACTGATAGGCCTCGCCAGTCACTCTAGACTCGATTCAGGCTCCACGCCGTGCATCTTGTCCAGAAGTATTAATCCCGGAGCACTGTCATGAACCGCACAGCGCAGTTTCGCAGTTTTGCCGAGTTCTACCCTTACTACCTGGGGGAGCACAGCAACCCCACCTGCCGCCGCCTGCACTTCGTCGGCACCAGCCTGGTGATAGCCCTGCTGGCCTTTATCATCGGCAGTGGCAAATGGTTGTTGCTGCTGGCCTTGCCCGTGTTCGGCTACGGCTTTGCCTGGGTCGGGCATTTCTTTTTCGAAAAGAACCGACCTGCGACCTTTACCCATCCGCTGTATAGCCTGATCGGGGATTTCGTGATGTTCAGGGATATCCTGCTGGGCAAGATCAGCCTGTAGATTTTTTGGGGCCGCTTTGCGGCCTGTGGGAGCGGCCTTGTGTCGCGAAAGGGCTGCAAGGCAGCCCCCTTGGCCCTCAACCCCTACGCCGGTTCGCGCACCGCCGCCGCTGCCTGCGCTCCACGCGCCTGCGCCTCCGCCAGCCGATAAAGCTCGATCGTGCCATCCCAATGCTCGATCAGCGCCGTGCACGACTCCACCCAATCCCCGCAATTGAGGTACTCCACCTCCCCCACCTGGCGAATCTCGGCATGGTGGATATGCCCACACACCACCCCATGAAAACCGCGGCGGGTGCACTCGTGGGCAATGGCATCCTCGAAGTCGCTGATGAAGTTCACCGCGCCTTTGACCTTGTGCTTCAGGTACGCCGAGAGTGACCAATAGCCGTATCCATAGCGGGCACGCCAGTGGTTGAGCCAGCGGTTGAGCACCAGGGTGAACTCGTAGGCACGGTCACCGAGGAACGCCAGCCAGCGGTGGTAACGGGTAATCACGTCGAACTGGTCGCCATGGATCACCAGCAGGCGGCGGCCATCGGCGGTCAGGTGCTCGGCCTCGTCCACCAGCTGGATGTTGCCGAGCATCAGCTTGGAGTAACGGCGCAGGAATTCGTCATGGTTGCCGGTGACGTAGATCACCTCGGTGCCGCGCTTGCTCATGGTCAGCAGGCGGCGGATCACGTTGGTATGGGCTTGAGGCCAATAGATTCCGCCGCGCAGCTTCCAGCCATCGATGATATCGCCCACCAGGTAGATGCGGTCGGCCTGGTAGCCCTTGAGGAACTGCGACAGGTGTTCGGCCTGGCAGTCGCGGGTACCCAGATGCACATCGGAAATCCACAGGGTACGCACGCGTTGCTTGCGCGAGGGACGGGACAGTTCGGCATGGGTCATGGGCGGGCTCCGGCGCAGTTTGCTGGAGACTGACAGGCGCGGATGACAGCGCAGTGGCAAAACCGTTACGAGTGATGGACTGCAGGGAATGAGGCACAATGCGGTTCTGCCCTGCGAGGACGACTCTCCCCATGACCGCCGGCCCGATCCTCTCGCTGCGCCATTACCGCGACAGCCTGATCGCCCACAGCCACGAACACCCGCAACTGGTGTTCGGCCTGCGCGGGCGCCTGGAGTTCGAGGTGCAGGGGCATGGCGCCGGGATCGATCGACAGGGGCTGATCGTGGTACCGGCGGGCGCCCATCACACCTGCGCCAGCGATGGCGGCAGCGATTGCCTGGTGCTGGATGTACCAGGGGACCACTGGTTGCGCGAGCAACTGGGCGAACATGCCGACGCCAGCCGCCGCCTGCTCGACCGCCCCGCCGCCTTGGGCCTGGACGAGCGCCAGCAGCAATTGGTGGACTGGCTGGCGACCAGCCCCATGCACGACCCGCTGATTGCCCGGCAAGGGGCAGCGCTGCTGCTGGCCAGCCTCAACCCCACGGCAGCAGCCAGCGTCGCAGCCAGCCAGCGCCTGCCCTATGCCGCCTTCGATGCGCATATCGAGCGACATGCCGCCTACCCGCTGCAAGTGGCTGACCTGGCGCGCATCGCCGGGTTGTCCAGTGCCCGCCTGCATGCGCGCTTTACCGCGGAATGCGGGATGACGCCGATGGACTACATTCGCCAGCGGCGCTTGCTCAAGGCGCGGCGGCTGGTGATGCAGACCTTGCTACCGATGGGGGAGATTGCGGCGCAGGTGGGGTACAGCTCGCAGAGTGCGTTTTCGGCGGCGATGTTGCGGGCGTTCGGGTGTACGCCGTTGGCTTTGCGGCGAGAGTCTGGCGACAATTGACGCCAGTCTTGCGACAGACCGCCTTTGCCTGTGCCTATACACTTTGCCTGTGCCGGCCCTTTCGCGGGTAAACCCGCTCCCACAGGTACTGCGCAAGCTTCAAAAGCGGTGCAGTAACTGTGGGAGCGGGTTTACCCGCGAAGAGGCCGGCACAGCCAGTAGAGATCTTGAGCAAGGACCACCCATGAACCACCGCACCGCCCTCGGCGCCCTGCACATCGGCGCGCTGTTCTTCGGCCTCACCGGCGTCTTCGGCAAACTGGCCGCCAGCGCCAGCCCGGCGATCATCGTCTTCGGCCGCGCCGCCTTCGCCGTGCTCGCCCTGGCCCTGTTCGCCAGCCTGGCCGGGCCGGGCTGGCAACGCCTGAGCGGCCAGGACGCCCGCCGCCTGCTGCTCGGCGGCGTGCTGCTGGCCGGGCACTGGGTCAGTTTCTTCATCGCGGTAAAGGTCGCCGGCGTGGCCATCGCCACCCTCGGCTTCGCCAGCTTCCCGGCCTTTACCGTGATCCTCGAAGGCCTGCTGTTCCGCGAACGCATCCGCCGCAACGAGGCTTTGCTGGTGTTGCTGGTCAGCATCGGCCTGGTACTGGTCACACCGGCATTCGACCTGGCCAGTGAAGCCACCGGCGGCCTGCTCTGGTCATTGCTGTCGGGGCTGCTGTTCTCCCTGCTGTCACTCACCAACCGCGCCGGCTCCGGCCGTCTGCCTGCAGTGCAGGCGGCGCTGTGGCAGAACCTGGTGGTGAGCTTGTGCCTGCTGCCGTTCGCGGCACCGGACCTGGCCGGCGTAGCCACCATGGACTGGCTGTGGATCGCCCTGCTCGGCATCTTCTGCACCGGCGTGGCGCACAGCCTGTTCGTCGCCAGCCTGTCGGTGATCAAGGCGCGCACCGCCGCCGTGGTGTTCGGCATGGAACCGGTCTACGGCATTGCCGTGGCCTGGGTGGTGTTCGCCGAAACCCCGACCCTGCGCATGCTGCTGGGCGGCGCGCTGATCATCTTCGCCATCGTGCTGTCCAGCCGCCTGGCCGCCGAGCAACCGCCCAGGCAGCGGCCGCTGGCCGAGGGCGCCTGATTCAGCGGTCGTTGTGGCCCAGGTCACGCTGCGGGTCGATCTGGTCGCGCACCCGCTGCTTCAGCACCTTGGCCTCGGGGAAACCACCGTCGGCCTTGCGCTCCCAGATCTGCACGCCATTGCAGGTGATGCGGAAGATACCGCCGGTGCCAGGCTCCAGGGCCACCCGGCCAAGGTCGTCGGTGAAGGTGCTGAGCAGTTCCTGGGCCAGCCAGGCGGCACGCAGCAGCCATTGGCACTGGGTGCAATACGTGATGACGATTTCCGGTTTGCTGTCGGCCATGGTGAGGCATCTCCAGGTGAGGGGCCGCTTATACTAGCGGTCTTTAGCCCACGGTTTGAGACTCACGATGCGCCGTTTGCTGTTCTGTTTCCTGCTCACCCTCACCTCCCTCACGGTATTCGCCGCCGAACCGGCCAGGCCCAAGGTTGGCCTGGTGCTGTCGGGGGGCGCGGCCCGTGGCCTGGCCCACATCGGTGTGCTCAAGGCCCTGGAGGAACAGGGCGTGCGCATCGACGCCATCGCCGGCACCAGCATGGGCGCGGTGGTCGGCGGCCTGTATGCCTCGGGCTACAGTGTCGAAGAGCTGGAAAAACTCGCCACCACCCTCGACTGGCAACAGGCGCTGTCCGACGCCCCGCCGCGCAAGGACGTGCCGTTCCGGCGCAAGCAGGATGACCGCGACTTCCTGGTCAAGCAGAAGCTCAGCTTTCGCGACGACGGCAGCCTGGGCCTGCCGCTGGGGGTGATCCAGGGCCAGAACCTGGCGCTGCTGCTGGAAAGCAAGCTGGCGCACACCGCCGACACCCGTGACTTCGACAAGCTGCCCATTCCCTTCCGCGCAGTGGCCACCGACATCGCCAGTGGCGAAAAGGTGGTGTTCCGCCGTGGCCACCTGCCCCAGGTGATCCGCGCCAGCATGTCGATCCCGGCGGTGTTCGCCCCGGTCGAACTGGATGGCCGGCTGCTGGTGGATGGCGGCATGGTCGACAACATCCCGGTGGACGTCGCCCGCGAAATGGGTGTGGACCTGGCCATCGTGGTCGACATCGGCACCCCGCTGCGTGACCGCAAGCAGCTGGCCACGGTGGTCGATGTGCTCAACCAGTCGATCACCCTGATGACCCGGCGCAACTCGGAAGAACAACTGGCCAGCCTGCACCGCGACGACATCCTCATCCAGCCACCACTGACCGCCTTTGGCGTCACCGACTTTGGCCGCGCCCGGGAAATGATCGAGGCCGGCTACCGCGCCACCCGCCTGCTTGACCCGCGCCTTGCCGCCCTGCGCCAGCCCGAAGGTGACAGCAGCCTGGCCGTGGCCCGCTCGCCGCGCCAACGCACGCCGACGATCACCGCGATCAGGATCGAAAACGACTCCAAGGTCAGCGACGAGGTCATCCGCTCGTACATCCGCCAACCGATCGATGCGCCGCTGGAGCTAGGCCGCCTGCAGACCGACATGGGCACGCTGTACGGCCTGGACTACTTCGACCGGGTGCAGTACCGCGTGGTGCACAAGGGCGACGACAACACCCTGGTGATCAACGCCCGCGGCCGACGCGGTGGCACCGACTACCTGCGCCTGGGCCTGAACCTGTCGGACGACCTGCGCGGCGACAGCGCCTTCAACCTGGGCGCCAGCTACCGGGTCAACGGCATCAACAGCCTCGGCGCCGAATGGCTGACCCGTGGCCAGATCGGCGACCAGCAGGAGTTGTACAGCGAGTTCTACCAGCCGCTGGACGTGGGCTCGCGCTACTTCATCGCGCCGTACCTGGACTTCAGCTCGCAGAACATCGAAGCCACCCTGGACAACGACCCGGTGGCCGAGTACCGCCTGGAGCGTTACGGCTTTGGCCTTAACGTGGGGCGGCAGATCGGCACCAACGGCGAAGTGCGCCTGGGCGTGGGCAAGGCCTGGGGCGAGGCCGAGGTACGCATCGGCGACCAGGACCTGCCCAAGGTCAGTTTCAACGAAGGTTTCTACGAGCTGAAGTACTCGTTCGACACCCTCGACAACGTGTACTTCCCGCACAGCGGCGAGGATATCGGCCTGACCTTGCGCAAGTATGACCAGTCGCTGGATTCCGACCAGGATTACCGGCAGTGGATGTTCAACCTGGACAAGGCCCTCAGCAGCGGGCCGAACACCTTCGTGCTGGGCGGGCGCTACGGGCGCACGCTGGATGATACCGAAGTGGTGACCTCGAGCTTCGTGCTGGGTGGCGCGCGGGAGCTGTCAGGCTTCCGCCAGGACTCGGTGTCGGGGCAGAACGTGAGCCTGATGCGCATGGTCTACTACCGCCGCCTGACACCACGGGCCTACGTGCCGCTGGACTTCCCGCTGTACATCGGCGGGTCGCTGGAGCGAGGGCGGGCGTGGAACAACGACAACGATTTCGACAGTGGCTACATCAATGCGGCGAGCATCTTCCTGGGGCTGGAGACGCCGTTGGGGCCGTTGAACCTGAGCTACGGGGCCAACAGTGCGCATGAGCAGGCGGTGTACCTGAACCTTGGGCATACCTTCTAGGGCTTCATCACTTTCAGGGCCGGTGAGATCCCTGTGGGAGCGGGTTCACCCGCGAAGCAGGCGACGCGGTGCATGGCACCGGCTGCGCCGGTGTTCGCGGCTAAAGCCGCTCCCACAGGGACAGCGGCAACTTGAAGGCCGCAAAGCGCCCCCAGCCCCCTCAGGATTTCTCCAGGTTGGCCAGGATCTTGGCATGCACCCGCATGCACACCTGCAGCTCCGCCTCGTCCACCCCGGTGAACAGCTCTACCCGCAATTGATTGGCAATGGTCTCGATCTGGTCGATCAGTGGCTTGGCCGGCGGGCACAGCACAATCTTCTTCGCCCGCCGGTCTTCCAGCACCGCCTGCCGGCGTACCAGCCCCTGCGCCTCCAGGCTGTCGAGCAGGCGCGCCAAGGTCGGGCCTTCGACGCCCACGCTCTGGGCCAGCTCACGCTGGGTCGGGGCCTCTTCGAAACGGGCCAGGTGCAGCAACACCAGCCAGCGCGCCTGGGACAGGTTGAGCCCGGCCAGGCGGCGGTCCAGCTCGGCACGCCAACCCCGGGACATCTGGGCCAGCTGCATGCCGAAGCGGTGTTGGTTGTCGGTCAGGGGCATAAGCAACTCATTGAACAGATCTAATTATTAGGCAGCTAACCATGGCCCGTCCCACGAGGCAAGGCTCGGGCACCCTGGAATGTTCGATAATCGTCAAAAAACATGACAAAGGTCAGCAGATGGCAGTTCTGCCTTCGATGCTGTCGTCACTTACAGCTCGAACTCGGCCGCCAGCGCAGCCCGCACGCAGTACAGCACGCCCTCCGGTACCCGCGCCCCGAACAGCGGCGCAATCGCCGATACCGGTGGCAGCTCGCCCTCGCCATCGAGGAAGGCATCCTGCACTTCCATCAACAGGTCTTCCGGCAGGTCCAGGGCCTGTTCCAGGCTCAGTTCCTGGCGGCCCAACGCCTCGGCCAACAGGCTGTAGACGTTCTTCTCGCTGCAGTTGAGCTGCCCGGCGATCTGCGCCGGGGTCATGCCGGCACGGGCCAGGCTGACCAGTTCGTGGCGCAGGTCGAGTACCACTTTCGGCGCTTCGTCGGTGCCGCCGCTGTTGTTCAGCACCTCGAGGAAGGCCTGGCCATAACGCTCCAGCTTGCGCGCGCCCACGCCGCTGACCTGGGCCATGTCGCTGAGGCTGACCGGCTGGCTGCGCAGCATCTCCAGCAGCGTCGAGTCGGGGAAGATGACGTAGGGCGGCACGCTGTGCTCCTCGGCCAGCTTGCGCCGCAGGGTACGCAGTGCTTCCCACAGTTCGCGCTCTTCGGCACGCACCAGCTGGCTGGCCGGGCTGCCGCCACTGGACGACGAAGTCCTGGCGGTGGTCTGCGGCTTGAGGTCACGGCGCAGCTGCAAGGTCACCTCACCACGCAGCAGCGGCCGGCAGCTGTCGGACAGGCGCAGGCCGCCGTAGCCTTCCAGGTCGATGTCGACCAGGCCGCGCGCCACCAGCTGACGGAACAGCGAACGCCACTCGACTTCGGCCAGCCCCTTGCCGACGCCAAACACCGAGAGCTTCTCGTGGCCGAAATTGCGCACCTTCTCGGTGTCCTTGCCCAGCAGCACATCGACCAGGTGACCGACGCCATAGCGCTGGCCGGTGCGGAACACCGCCGACAGCGCCTGACGGGCCGGCTCGGTGGCGTCCCAGGTCTGCACCTGGTCGACACAGTTGTCACAGTGCCCGCACGGTTGCTCGAGGGTTTCGTCGAAATAGGCCAGCAGCGACTGGCGGCGGCAGCGGGTTTCTTCGCACAGGGCCAGCATGGCGTCGAGCTTGTGCTGCTCGATGCGCTTGTGGCGCTCGTCACCTTCGGAGTTCTGCAGCATCTGCTTGAGCATCACCATGTCCTGCAGCCCGTAGGCCATCCAGGCATCGGACGGCAGCCCGTCACGGCCGGCACGGCCGGTCTCCTGGTAGTACGCCTCGAGCGACTTGGGCAGGTCAAGGTGGGCGACAAAGCGCACGTTGGGCTTGTCGATACCCATGCCGAAGGCGATGGTGGCGACCATGATAAGGCCTTCCTCGTTGAGGAAGCGGTGCTGGTTGGCTGCACGCGTCTCGGCAGCCAGGCCGGCGTGATACGGCAGCGCGGGGAAGCCCTGGTCACAGAGGAAGGCGGCGGTTTCGTCGACTTTCTTGCGCGACAGGCAATAGACGATACCGGCGTTGCCGCGGCGCTCGCCGAGGAACGCCATCAGCTGCTTGCGCGGCGCCTCCTTGGGCACGATGCGGTAGAAGATGTTGGGCCGGTCGAAACTCGACAGGAAGCGCTCGGCGCCTTGCAGGTGCAGGCGCTGGACGATCTCCTCGCGGGTGCGCATGTCGGCGGTGGCGGTCAGCGCGATGCGCGGCACATGCGGGAACAGCTCGGCCAGCTGGCCCAGTTGCAGGTATTCGGGGCGGAAATCGTGGCCCCATTGCGACACGCAGTGGGCCTCGTCGATGGCGAACAGCGAGATATCCAGGTCGCGCAGGAAGTCGAGCATGCGCGGCTGCACCAGGCGCTCGGGCGCCAGGTACAGCATCTTCACTTCGCCACGGCGCAGGCGCCCGGCCAGGTCACGCTGCTGCTCCGGGGTCAGCGTGGAGTTCAGCGCAGCAGCCGGCACACCCAGTTCGTCGAGCGTGGCGACCTGGTCGTCCATCAGTGCGATCAATGGCGAAACCACCACCGTCAGGCCCGGGCGCAGCAGCCCCGGCACCTGGAAACACAACGACTTGCCGCCGCCGGTGGGCATCAGCACCAGGGCATCGCCGCCATTGGCCACGCAGTCGATGATCGCTGCCTGGCGCCCGCGGAAACTGTCGTAGCCGAAGACGTCCTTGAGAACGCGCTGAGCCTGTTCGAGCATGTGCAACTCCACAAATCGCCGTACCATCCCGGATACAGGCTGGACGAAAAACCCGCCCCGCACACGCCAAATGCGTAAGCGGTTTTTGCCAGGTAGCCGGCAAACCCTGCCCCTGGATGAAAAATCGCGGAGTATACCGCAGCACCGCCCCGCGCAGGACACCACGGCGATAGACGTTCCCTTTACCCCGCCGCCGTCGCAAGGTGCTAGAATTCGTTATCGTTTATTCCCCAAGGTAGCCCTGTAATGTCCTTCGCCGAGCAACTGACCCGCCTGCAAGCCTTCCTCGACGCCGACGAGCTGCACGAGGAAGCGCTGGACTATGTCGCCGCCCACGGCTACCTCACCGCCCTCTCGATCAATGCCGAGGAAGTGCCCGAGCGCGAGTGGATCGACGCCCTGTTCGCTGAAGAGCCGCACTACGCCAGCGATGCTCAGCGCACCGAGATCGAGGCTACCCTGGTGGCACTGAAAGCGCACATCGCCCGCCAGCTGGCCAGCGACGACGAGTTCGAGCTGCCATGCGACCTCGACCTGACCGACGAGCCGGACGATTCCGACCTGCGCGGCTGGTGCATCGGCTTCATGGAAGGCGTATTCCTGCGTGAAGAGGCCTGGTTCGAGAACGCCGAGGAAGAAGTCAGCGAGATGCTGCTGCCGATCATGGTCGGCTCGGGCCTGTTCGACGAGCAGCCGGAGTTCGCCGACATCGCCAGCAACGCCAACCTGCAGGACGACATGATCGTACAGATCCCCGAAGCGCTGACGGCGTTGTTCCTGCTGCTGCATGCCCCAGACGAAAAACCGGCGCTGCTCAAGCCACGCCACCACTAAGTCGCCTGTGCGCTACCTGCTGCTGGCCACCGGCTGGCTCAGCGTCGCGTTGGGGGTGTTGGGGATATTCCTGCCGGTATTGCCCACCACCCCGTTCCTGCTATTGGCGGCCGCCTGCTTTGCCCGCAGCTCGCCGCGCTTTCACCACTGGCTGGTCCATCACCCCAAGCTCGGGCCATGGATCCGTGACTACCTCAGTGGTGAAGGCATCCCCCTCAAGGGCAAGGTCTACGCCATCGGCCTGATGTGGGCCAGCATCGGCCTGTCGTGCTATCTGGTGCCCCTGTTCTGGGCGCGCACCTTCATGTTGACCAGCGCCGTACTGGTAAGCCTGTACATCCTCAGCCAGAAAACCCTGCACAAGCCAAAGTGACAATATTCTGTCGCCAAATATCAATTTCGCCTAACGATTATTCTCCTTATCCGAAATGATTCTGGAACTCTGTTAAACCCCCGTATTAATTGGCTTTCATGGACTTTTCCGCTGCCATTCCCTGGGTCCTTCCGCGAGCCTATTAGACAATTTATATATTATGTGGCAATTTGATATGAAGAAATCTTCTTATCTATCGCGTTGAATGTACTTAGCTGTGTTATTAAAAACCTGCAACACTATATGTAATAACTTTATCGTCATTTTTTTGGCGAGCAGCAGGATCAATTCCAGGATCAGGGAGATGTACCATGCGCGTTTTGAACCCCATCACCAGTGCATTACTGTTGGCCCTGGCGAGTGCCAACGTACAGGCGATGTCGATCACAGAGGCTGTCCAGAGCGCCGTGGACTACCACCCGCAGGTCAGCTCCAACCGCAACAGCAAGCTGTCGGCCGATGAAGATGTGAAGTTCGCGCGTGGTGGCTACTACCCTTCCGTGGATCTGGTCGCCGGCTATGGCCGCCAGCGTTCGGACAACACCACGACGCGTGCCGAGGGCAACCACAACAAGGAAACCCTCAACTACACCCAGTCCGAGCTGCGCCTGCGGCAAATGATCTTCGACGGCTTCAACACTTCGAATGAAGTGGGCCGCACCGAGGCAGTCTCCACCTCCCGCGCCTACTACACCCAGGCCGTTGCCCAGGATGTCGCCCTGCGTGCAGTCGAGGTGTACCTGGAAGTGCTCAAGCGCCGTGAACTGGTGACCCTGGCCAGGAACAACCTGCAAGCCCACCTGCGAGTCAACGACCAGATCGGCCTGCGCAACGAGCGCGGCGTCGGCAGCACCGCCGACCTTGACCAGTCCCGCGCACGTCGCGCCCTGGCGGAAAACAACCTGGATACCGCCGAAGTCGACCTGGCCGATGCCGAGGCCAACTTCTTCAGCGTCGTCGGCCGCATGCCGGACGAGCTGGAAAGCCCGCAGACCATCAAGGGCGAGGTGCCTGGCACCCTCGACGAAGCCCGCGACGGCATGCGCCAGAACAACCCGTACATCAAGTCTGCCCAGGCTGACGTGAATGCTGCCGAGCAGCAATACGAAGTGGCCAAGTCGACCTTCTACCCTCGCTTCGACGCCATTCTGGCTACCGGTGCCAACAACAACACCGGCGGCGAGAAAGGCCACAACAACAACGACTGGCAAGCTGGCGTGGAGATGAACTACAACCTGTTCCGCGGTGGCAGCGACAAGGCTCGCCTGCAGTCCGACGCGCACAAGATCAACCAGGCCCTGGACATCCGCAACAACGCCCTGCGTGAGCTGACCGAAAACCTGAGCCTGGCGTGGAACGCCATGAACAACGCCAGCAAGCAGCTGCCGACTGCGCGTGAATACGCCGAGACCACCAAGCGCGTGCGTGCTGCCTACCAGGACCAGTTCGGCCTGGGCCAACGTACCCTGCTCGACGTGCTCGACAGTGAAAACGAGCTGTACAACGCCGACCGCCGATACACCGAGGTGCGTTATACCGAGGAGTTCTCGCGCTACCGCGTGCTGGCGACCATGGGCGAGCTGTTGACCAAGCAGCGTATTTCGCTGCCGCCAGAAGCGCTGGCTACCACCGAAGTACGCACCGAGGCACGTTTGCCTGATATGCGTTGATCGGGTTCGAGAGAGCCGGGGCCGCTTTGCGGCCCATCGCCGGCAAGCCAGCTCCCACAGGTACAGCACAAGCTTCACCCTTTGTGTTCCAGCTGTAGAAACCCAAACTTGAGCCCTGCCGCTGCGCCTGTGGGAGCTGGCTTGCCGGCGATAGGGCCCTCACTGCCACCTCACCCCGCACCATGGTTACGCTGGAACGTCTCCAAACCCATGGCCCTGATCTGCCCCTCGATCAACGCCTCGAACGGCGCCAGCAGCGCATCGAAACAGGCAGGCTGCTCCAACGCGTTCAGCGCTCCCACCACCGCCTCGATAGTCGATAACGCCCCCGCCTCCGGCGCCTTGCGCAAGCGGTAGCGTGAAGGCGCGACAGCGCCCAGCGTCACCCGCGGCAACGCTTCCAGCAACGGGTTCAGGTACAACAGCTTGCGCGCCTTGCGCCAGGTGCCGTCGGGCACGATCAACAGCAAGGGTTGGTCGTCCGTCTCGCCATAGGCCACCAATTCCTGGGCGTCGTCACCCGGGAACAGCAGGGCTGGCCGGTAACCGGGGGTCGCCAGCAATTCATTCAGGTCATCGAATACCTCGCCTACCCGCAACTCGGCATTGTTCAGGCCAAGGGCGGCCAGGCGGGCCGTATTCAGGGCATGGGTAGTTTCACTGGGGTGCTGCAGCAGGATTACGCGGGTGCGGCTGTCGAGTGCGGGGATCAGTGGGCAGAGGCAATGGTCGAGCGGGCGCTGGCAGCGCTCGCAGCGGGGTCTGGGCATGGGGTTCTCCTTGGCGGGAACAGTTTGCCACAGAACCGGGGCCCGCTTTGCGGGCCATTCGCCGGCAAGCCAGCTCCCACAGGTATTGCACAAGGCCCAGGCCTGTGGTGATCCTGTGGGAGCTGGCTTGCCGGCGATAGGGCCGCAAGGCGGCCCCGGCAATCTCAACGATTGAACCGCTCCGCCAGGCTATGCAGGTACTCCGCCATGCGCTCCAGGTCCTGGCTGATTTCCGCGCCTTGCCTGGCCTGCCCGGCACTCTGATCGCACAGGTGGGCTATGCGCACGATCTGCTGGTTGATGTCCTCGGCCACATGGCTCTGCTGCTCCGACGCCGTCGCCATCTGCTGGCTCATGCCGGTGATGCGGCTGACCGCCTGGGCAATCCCGCTCAACGCTGCCTGCACCGCCTCGACACTGTGCACGCTGTCCCGAGAGATCTGCTCGCCACGGCTGGCGGTGCTCACCGCGCGCTCTGCCCCGGCGCGCAACGAGGCGATGATCTGGTGGATCTCCTCGGTCGAGGCACGGGTGCGCTGGGCCAGCGATCGCACTTCATCCGCCACCACGGCAAACCCGCGCCCCTGTTCGCCGGCACGCGCCGCCTCGATCGCCGCGTTGAGCGCCAGCAGGTTGGTCTGCTCGGCGATTGAGGTAATCACATCGACCACGCTGCCGATCGACTGGGTCTGCTCGGCCAGGGCATTGACGGCCTGGCCGATGTCGTTGACCGCATTGCTCATGCTGCCCATGGCTTGCAGGCTCTGCATGGCCAGCTCGCTGCCCTGCTGCGCCAGCTGGTCGGCATCGCCCGCTGCGTGCGCCGTGCTCTGCACGTTATGGGTAACCTGCTGAATGGTCGCCGCCATCTGCGCGATGGCGGCGGCGGACTGGTCGGTCTCGTTGCGCTGGCGGTCGAGCATCTGTGCCTGGGCATCGGACAAGTCGGACGACTGCGCCGCCCGCGACTTCACCCCGACCCCGGCATCCACCAGGCGGGTCAAGGCCGTTTGCAGGCGTGCTTCCTCGCTGATGATGGCAAGATCCAGCTGGCCTTGCAGGCCTGGGTTGTCGCTGTAGGTCAGTGCCACCAGCGGGCTGGTGAAGGCCTTGGGGTGCTCGGCCAGCGTGCGGCGGATGGCCTGGTTCTGCCGGTGCTCGACCAGATACCAGGCCAGCAGCAGGCTGGCCATCAGCACCCCGAGCGCCGCGTAGGGCGGTAGCCACAGGTAGCCCGCCGCCGACAGCAGGCCCGCACCGATCAATGGCCAACCGTGACCCAGGCCATGCCCCAGACGGGCCGCCCACGGCACCGGCGCGCGGCCAGCCCGCAAGCGCGCGTACAACGCCTCGGCGCGGCGGATCTGCTCACGGGTGGGCACCGAGCGCACCGACTCGTAGCCACTGATGCGGCCCTGCTCGTAGACGGCCGTGACATAGGCGCTGACCCAGTAGTAATCACCGTTCTTCGCCCGGTTCTTGACTACGCCCATCCACGGTTTGCCTTGTTTGATGGTTTCCCACATGTGGCCGAACACGGCCGGAGGCATGTCCGGATGGCGCACCAGGTTGTGGGGTTGGCCGACCAGCTCGTCGTAGGTGAACCCGCTGATCGCCACGAAAGCGTCGTTGCAGTAGGTGATGCGGCTGTTGAGGTCGGTGGTGGAAATCAGGCGCTGATCGTTGGGAAAGGTTCTTTCGTGCTCAGTGACGGGCAAATTCATGCGCATCTTGGGCAATCCTTGCAGGATGAAAGGGAGGTAGACAGCAGCACACACTGATTTGATATATAGCAGGGCGCCATTATGTTGTCGGTCAGCGGCACCAACAATTTAACGGGGGCCGACGAAATACAGCATGTGCCGGACTTCAACCCACGTTGAGCTGGCTTTTCAGCAGGTCGCGGAAAGTCTGGATCAACGGTTCGCGGCTGCGCCCGCGGCGAATGATCAGCGAGAATGGTGCCTGGTAGCCAAAGGTGGACGGCGACAGCACGCGCAAGTCGCCCTTGTCGACCCAGGCCTGGGCATAGTGCTCGGGCAGGTAGCCGATGTAGGCCCCGGAGAGAATCAGGATCAACTGCGCCTCCATGCTCTCCACCGTCGCCGCGCTGTGCTTGAAGCCATGCCGGGCCAGTTCGGCCTGGCTCCAGTAGCCACGCCCGACCATGCGCTGCTGGGTCACCACCTGCTCGGGGATACGCCGTTCGGCATACAACGGGTGGCGGCTACTGCAGTACAGCCAGTGCTGCTCACGGTACAGCGGCTGATAGAGCAGCCCGCTCATGCGCGAGGAAAACGCCCCGATCGCCAGGTCCAGGCGGTTGTCCTGCACGCCCAGTTGCAGCTCGTAAGGGCTGGACACCGACAGGTGCAGGTGCACCGCCGGGTGTTCCTGGCTGTAGGCGCCGATGGCCTCGGCCAGCGGCAAGGCCTGGTCACCGACCGTGGAGTCGATCACCCCCAGGTTGAGGGTGCCGCGCAACTCGCCCTTGAGGGCGGCGGCGTACTGTTCGAAACCGTCCAGCTCGGCCAGCAGGCGCAGGGTTTCCTGGTGGAACAGCTCGCCCTTGCTGGTCAGGCTGAAGCCGCCACGGCCGCGGTGGCACAGTACGATGCCCAGGGCACCTTCCAGCTGGCTCATGTAGGTGCTGATGGCCGAAGTCGACAGGTTCAGCTCGCGCTGGGCATTGGCAAAGCCCTGGTGGCGCACCACGCTGACGAAGATGCGCAGCAGTTTCAGGTCGGGCAAGGTCGAGGCCATGGTGCAACGGTTCCGCAAGGGTGTTTGCGCGCAGTCTAACCGCTCTGCCGGCCTTTAGTTCAGAAATTCCTGAACTAAGTATTTGCCGGTAGCGATTTTTCCCCGGCACTACCTTCAGCAGACTTGGCCGAAATGTCCCTGCCCGCCGGCAAGACCACACCTGGAAGGCGCGCGGCGGCACAGGTTCGAACAAACAGAACAATCGACCGACTGATGAGGCCCACCGTGGACAAGATCCTCCACCAACCACTGGGCGGCAACGAAATGCCGCGTTTCGGCGGCATCGCCACCATGCTCCGTCTCCCCCACCTGCAAAGTGCCCAAGGCCTGGACGCCGCCTTCATCGGCGTGCCACTGGACATCGGTACCTCGCTGCGCTCCGGCACCCGCTTCGGCCCGCGTCAGATCCGTGCCGAATCGGTGATGATCCGCCCGTACAACATGGCCACCGGGGCTGCACCGTTCGACTCGCTGTCGGTGGCCGACATCGGTGACGTGGCGATCAACACCTTCAACCTGCTGGACGCCGTGCGCATCATCGAAGAAGCGTATGACGAGGTCCTTGAGCACAACATCATCCCGCTGACCCTGGGTGGCGACCACACCATCACCCTGCCGATCCTGCGCGCGCTGCACAAGAAACACGGCAAGATCGGCCTGGTGCACATCGATGCCCACGCCGACGTCAACGACCACATGTTCGGCGAGAAGATCGCCCACGGCACCACCTTCCGCCGCGCCGTGGAAGAAGGCCTGCTCGATTGCGAGCGCGTGGTGCAGATCGGCCTGCGCGCCCAGGGCTACACCGCCGATGACTTCAACTGGAGCCGCCGCCAGGGCTTCCGTGTGGTCCAGGCCGAAGAGTGCTGGCACAAGTCGCTGGAACCGCTGATGGCCGAAGTGCGCGAAAAGGTCGGCGGTGGCCCGGTGTACCTGTCGTTCGACATCGACGGCATCGACCCGGCCTGGGCGCCTGGTACTGGCACCCCGGAAATCGGCGGCTTGACCACCATCCAGGCGATGGAGATCATTCGCGGCTGCCACGGCCTGGACCTGATCGGCTGTGACCTTGTCGAAGTCTCCCCGCCTTACGACACCACCGGCAACACCTCGCTGCTCGGCGCCAACCTGCTGTTCGAGATGCTCTGCGTGCTACCAGGCGTAGTGCGCCGCTAAACGAGAGCAACACCGTTCCCTGTGGGAGCGGGCAAGCCCGCGAAGGGGCCAGCACTGACAACCCCCGTGCATGGCAAGGGCTGCGCCCTTTCGCGGGCACGCCCGCTCCCACAGGGGACTAGTGCAAGCCTCTAGAAAGTACCCCGGCAGGAGCCATATGGGAGGGCCATTGAGGCCCGCCAACAACACGACAAGACCGCCGGGCGCCGTGAACCCGCCCGCGTGGTCGATCTCGCCATAATAAAGATAATCGGGAGACCCCCAATGGCCTTGGACATCATTGTTGTAATGATCTATACCGCCGGCATGCTCGGGCTTGGCTGGTATGGCATGCGGCGCGCGAAAACCCACGAGGACTACCTGGTGGCCGGGCGCAACCTCGGCCCGGTCCTGTACATGGGTACCATGGCCACCACCGTGCTCGGTGGCGCGTCCACCGTCGGCACCGTGCGCCTGGGCTACGTCCACGGCATCTCCGGCTTCTGGCTGTGCGCAGCCCTGGGCCTGGGCATCATCGCCCTCAACCTGTTCCTCGCCAAGCCCTTGCTGCGCCTGCGCATCTTCACCGTGACCCAGGTGCTGGAGCAGCGCTACAACCCAGCCGCACGCCAGGCCAGCGCCGTGATCATGCTGGCCTACGCACTGATGATCGGCGTCACCTCGACCCTGGCCATGGCCACCGTATTGCAGGTGCTGCTCGACCTGCCGTTCTGGGCCTCGCTGCTGCTGGGCGGTGGTGTGGTGGTGCTGTACTCGACCATTGGCGGCATGTGGTCGCTCACCCTGACCGACATCGTCCAGTTCGTGATCAAGACCGTCGGCCTGATGTTCATCCTGCTGCCAGTGTGCCTGTACAAGGCCGGTGGCTGGGACACCCTGGTGGCCAAGCTGCCGGCGGCCAGCTTCCAGCTGACCACCATTGGCTGGGACACCATCATCACCTACTTCCTGATCTACTTCTTCGGCATCCTCATCGGCCAGGACATCTGGCAGCGGGTGTTCACTGCCCGTGACGAGAAGGTCTGCCAGCGCGCCGGCACCACCGCCGGTGTGTACTGCGTACTGTACGGCCTGGCCTGCGCCGCGATCGGCATGGCCGCGCATGTGCTGATGCCCGACCTGGCCAACCCGAACAATGCCTTTGCCGAGATGATCAAGACCACCCTGCCCGATGGCATCCGTGGCCTGCTGATGGCAGCGGCGCTGGCCGCCATGATGTCCACCGCCAGCGCCGGCCTGCTGGCTGCGTCGACCACCCTGACCGAAGACCTGCTGCCCAAGCTGCGTGGCGGCAAGGCGTCGAGCCTGGGCGTCAGCCGCCTGTTCACCCTGCTCACCGGCCTGGTGGTGCTGGGCATCGCCCTGGTGGTGAACGATGTGATCAATGCCCTGACCCTGGCCTACAACCTGCTGGTCGGCGGCATGCTGATCCCGCTGATCGGCGCGATCTTCTGGAAGCGCGCTACCACCGCCGGGGCTATCGCCAGCATGTCGCTGGGCTTTGCCACCGCGCTGCTGTTCATGTTCAAGGATGGGCTGGAGGCCAATACGCCGATCTACTACAGCCTGGCGGTTGGTCTGGTGAGCTTTGTGGTGGTCAGCCTGATGTCGCGTAAATCGGTGGCGGCGGTGAAGCTGGCCTGATAGATCGCGGCTGCCTGTACAGGCCCTTTCGCGGGTAAACCCGCTCCCACAGGAATATCACAGGCCTCGAGTGCTGTGGGGTACCTGTGGGAGCGGGTTTACCCGCGAAGAGGCCGGTACAGGCAACACACAACTGGCAGACACAAAAAGGCCGCTGCACCCACCCAGGTGCAGCGGCCTTTGTCTGTATCAGCGACGACGCGGTTGGCGTTTGCGCTGCTCTTCATCAGTCGGGATCGGCACCGGCTGCAAGGGTGGTGGAATCAGCCCCAAGGCGACAGCCAGGTCGTGGAGCCAGTTGGACAGTGGTTTATTCATAATGCCCCCTTGACGGGTCAGCCTCACGGCAATTCAATCCTGCGATGTTTCATACAGATCATAGCCCTATGTCCTGTATTACGCATGCCTCTAAACCTACAGATACGGGCCATTTTGATACGGATCAAGCCGTAACGGCGCATTCCGACGACTGGTTAATCGTTTCGCTTTGTTGCAGGTCGATCCAGGCCTGCAAATTTGCCCCACGCATGCCCTGGCGCCACATCAACCAGGTGACCGCCTGATCGAACGGCGCCTGCAACTGGTGCACCCGCACCCGGTCGCGCCCGGGCAGGCTGTCGAGCATCGACCTGGCCATCATCGCCACACCCGCGCCGGCGATCACGCAGGCCAGCATGCTCTGGTACGACTCGATTTCCATCACCCGGCCCATGGGCGTATGGGCATGGGCATACCAGGCCTCCAGGCGCATGCGGTACGAGCAGCCCTGGCGGAAGGTGAACACCGCCTTGCCCGCCACGTCCTTGGCAGTCAGCACCGCCGGGTGCTCGGGGCTGGTGATCAGCACCAGTTGCTCATCGCACAGCGGCACGCCATCCAGCCCGGCCAGGCTCGGTGGCCCGTCCACCAGGGCCGCGTCCAAGGTGTGGTTGAGCAGGCCTTCCAGCAGCTCGCCACTGGGCGCCGCACGCACCTGCAGGTTAACCGCCGGGTAGGCCTGGTGATAACGCGCCAGCAACCCCGGCAAATGGGTGGCCGCCGTGCTGTACATGGTCCCCAGCACAAAGTCCCCGGCCGGTTGGCCGCCCCGCACGGCGGCCAGCGCCTCGTCGCGCAAGGCTGACATGCGGTTGGCGTAATCCAGCAGCACCTTGCCCGCCGGCGACAGCTGCAGGCGCTGGCGTTCGCGCAGGAACAGCTCGACACCCAGTTGCTCCTCGAGCTGGCGCAAGCGCGTCGACAGGTTCGACGGCACCCGATGCAGGCGCTCTGCGGCACGGGTGACCGAACCTTCCTCGGCCACGGCCTGGAAGATACGCAGTTGGCTGAATTCCATGGCATTCTCCAAAACAGAACAACTTGATCATCATTATTCAATTTTATTGAAAAAGAAACCGCCCTAACCTGCCAGCCATCGCTTACATCCGTGCAGGAGACTCGTCATGTCGCCACTCATTCAACTGCTGGCCAGCGCCGTGGCGCTGATGATGGCCATGGGCATCGGCCGTTTCGCCCTGACCCCGCAGCTGCCGCAACTGATCGCCGAAGGCCAGTTCGACCTGACGGTCGCCGGGCTGGTGGCAGCGGCCAACTACCTGGGTTACTTCATCGGCGCGGTCGATGCCATGTTCGCCCGCTCGCCGGGCCAGGTGCGCCTGCGCCTGCACGGTGGGCTGTGGCTGTGCGTGCTGCTGACCCTGGCCTCATGGGCCGCAGACGGGTTCTGGAGCCACCTGCTGCTGCGCTTCGGCACCGGCGTGGCCAGCGCCTGGGTGTTGGTGATGATCACCAGCCTCAGCCAACAGGTGGCCAATGCAAACAACCGCCAGCGCCTGGGTGCCCTGGTGTTCGCGGGGCCCGGCCTGGGCATCGCGCTGACGGGTTTGCTGGCGCTGGTGGCGCATTTGTGGGGGCTGGGCTCGGCAGCACTGTGGCTGATCTATGCCGTGGCCGCGCTGGTGATGCTGCTGGCGGTCCGGCCTTGGCTGCCAAGGGCGCTGCAAGCGGCGCCGGTGCCGTCGGCTGCACGCCAGGGCCCGGCGCGCAGTGTCGGCATCGGCCGCCTGGGGCTGGTGTATGCGCTGTATGGCGTGGGTTACATCCTGCCGGCCACCTTCCTGTCGCAAATCGCCAACCAGCAGTTCCACGGGCAGTGGCTGGCCGACCTGTTCTGGCCGGCGTTCGGCCTGGCGGCGGCGCTGGGGGTGCTGCTGGTGAGCCTGCGGCGTGGCGGCCGCACCTCGGCCTGGCTCACTGCCACCCTGTGGCTGCAGGGGCTGGGTGTACTGGCCTGCCTGATGGGCGGGGGTGTCGGGCTGGCGTTGGGCGTGGTGCTGTGTGGTGGGCCGTTCCTGGCCTGCATGCAGCTGGTGATGCAACGTTCGCGGGAGTTGGCGCCGCATGCCACGCAGCGCAATGCCGGGCTGCTGACGGCCTGCTTTGCCCTGGGGCAGTTGAGTGGGCCATTGCTGGCGGCGGTCAGCAGCCATTACAGCGGCGGGCTGCAGCCGGCGCTGATGGTGGCTGCGGGTGGGTTGGTGGTGGCTGGGGGGCTGGTGCTGCTTGGCAGCTCTGCACAGCAGGGCAGCGCCTGTCAGGCCAAGGCAGCATCCTGAATCGTAGCTGCCTGTGCCGGCCTCTTCGCGGGCTCGCCCGCTCCCACAGGTACTGCACAGGCCTTGAAGATTGTGCGGCCCCTGTGGGAGCGGGTTTACCCGCGAAGAGGCCGTAACAGGCTAAAACTCACCCCACAAACTTACGCAACTGCTGCTTCACCCAAGGCTCGGCACTCACCAGGACCACCCCCAGCAGCACCATCAACGCGCCAACCACAAAGTTCAGGCTCAGCGGCTCATCCAGCAACAACACGCCGAAGGTCACCCCGAACAGCGGGGTGATGAACGAGAACACTGCCAGGTTCGACGCCAGGTATTTGCGCAGCAACCAGAACCAGGTCAGGTAGCTGATGAACGACACCACAATCCCCTGGAACAGCACGCTGCCCATCGCCAGCGGCGTCAGCGTGACCGCGCCGATCTGGCCGCTGAGCAAGGCAATCAGCAGCAACCCGGCAAAGCCCACCGCCAGCTGATAGAACAGGGTCAGGGTCGCCGGTGCTTCCGACAGCCGCGAGCAACGCACCACCACCGTGGTCGCTCCCCAGGCCAGCCCGGCGATCACGCCAAAGGCATCCCCCAGCAGGGTGCGGCCATCCATGTGCTCGAACGACATGCCGCCGGCAAACGCCATGGCAATGCCGCCGAAGGCCAGCAGGATCCCCAGCCATTGCAGCAGCCGCAGGCGTTCGCTGGGCAACCTGAAATGCAGGCCCAATGCGGTAAACACCGGCGCGGTATAGAGGAACACCGACATGTGCGCCGCCGAGGTCAGCTTCAGCCCCTCGGCAATGAACAGGAACTCCAGGCCGAACAGCCCGCCCGCCACCACCCCGGCACGCCAGGTGCTGCCGACCTGCTCCCAGCCCCCGCGCCAGCACAGCATCAGGCCCACCAGCACGGCGGCGATGCCGTTGCGCAGGGCCGCCTGCATCACCGGCGCGATATCGATGGCGGCAGTCTTGATCAATACCTGCTGGCAACCCCAGATCAGGCACAGCCCCAGCATCACCTGGAAGGCAAAGGCGTCGGGGTTCTTGCGGACCGCGCTCATAGGCGGGCCTCTGTGGTGGTCATTGGCATGGGCAAGGGCTCGGCAGTGTTCAGGAACTACCGATTATCGGGTTTCCATGGCCGCCCTTGCCAGCCTCAAAACGACCTCAGGCGATCTGTGCCTTCGCCGACACCTGCTCGAAGGTGGTTTCGTCCAGCGCATCCTCCTGCTCGTCCAGCACCTGGCGCGGGTGCTCGAAGCCGGGAATGCTGCTGTCGATCAGGCTCATCAGCCGCGAACCGCGCTCGGTCAGCACGAAGTTCTCGCCATTGCCGCCATCCTCTTCGGGCCGGGTTTCGATGAAACCACGCTCGAACAACAGCCTTTCGTACTCGCAGGCACGGGTTTTCAGGTGGTCCAGGTCGCCCACCGGCTCCCCCTTGGCAGCCAGTGCCGCAGCGTGCTGCTCGGCATAGGGGCGTGGCGTGAAGCTGTGACCGGCGCCGTTCTGCACCTCGTGCAGCAAACGCTCGATCAGGTCCCAGTCGTAGGCGATGCTCATGGCTACGGGCTCCTGCTGTGGACGGAAGGGGTACACAGGTTGGGACCTGTCGAGGTTGCCCGGCGTTCCGAAATATCTCAGCGCTGGCGTTGTTGCGCTTGCATGTACTGGCGCAGCAACTGGTTGATCCGGGTCTGGTAGCCGCTACCCTGCTCTTTGAACCAGGCGAGGACATCGGAATCGAGGCTAGGTCAGATGCCCAACTGGGACAGGCTGACCATGAAGTGCCACCGGTCGAAGGCGCTGAACTAACGGCCAGGCACATGCCTCCACCGGGCATCACCACCGCCGGAGGTAGGAAGGATGAAACTGTTGCTGCCCATTGCCTGCGCCACTGCCCTGTTCTGCGCCGTGCCCGCCTGGGCCTGCACACCGGAAGAAGCAACGCAGAAACGCGAAGAGCTGGCCGGGTTGGTCACCCAGTTGACCGAGCAGAACCCGCAGAAGGCCAAGGAGATCAATGACGAGCTTCAAGGGATGGAGCTTGGGACGGCGAGCAAGGATTTGCCCGACAAGTGTCAGCTGATCGACAAGCGGATCAAGGAGTTGAAAGAGGCGGAGAAAAAGGCTGAATAGTAGTCGCCTGTGCTGGCCTCTTCGCGGGTAAACCCGCTCCCACAGGGATTGCACAGACCTGGAAGCCTGTGGGGTCGCTGTGGGAGCGGGTTCACCCGCGAAGAAGCTAACACCGTTACCGAGCGTTACTCAGCCGCAGGCTTGCGCTTCTTCAGCGGCGCCAGGCCGTCGGCGCTGGCCAGCGGTGCATTGGCCTTCGGCTTGGCGGTTGGCTTGCGCTTGGCGGCCGCCTTCTTGTCACCGGTCTTCTTCTCGACCTTTTTCTTCTTGCTGCCAGCCGCCTTGCCCGAGGCCTTGACCTTCTTCGGCCCGTTGTAGGTGCCCTTCACTTCCTTGATCACCCGGCGCTCGAACTGCTGCTTGAGGTAGCGCTCGATGCTCGACATCAGGTTCCAGTCGTTGTGGGTGATCAGCGAGATCGCCAGGCCTTCGCCACCGGCACGGCCGGTACGGCCCACGCGGTGCACGTACTCGTCACCGCTGCGCGGCATGTCGAAGTTGATCACCAGGTCCAGGCCGTCGATGTCCAGGCCGCGGGCCGCAACGTCGGTAGCCACCAGCACCTTGGAGCTGCCCTGCTTGAAGCGGTCCAGGGCCAGCTTGCGGTCCTTCTGGTCCTTCTCGCCGTGCAGCACGAAGGCCTTCACGTCCTTGGCCACCAGGTGGCCGTAGATGCGGTCGGCCAGGGCGCGGGTGTTGGTGAAGATGATCGCCTTGTCGAAGGTTTCGTTGGCCAGCAGCCACTGCACGATCTGCTCTTTGTGCTGGTCGTGGTCAGCGGTGATGATCTGCTGGCGGGTGCCTTCGGCCAGCTGCGAGACGCTGTTGAGCATCAGGTGCTCTGGGTCTTTCAGCACCTTGCCGATGATGTCGCGCAGGGCCGCACCACCGGTGGTGGCGGAGAACAGCAGGGTCTGCTGGCGGTTCTCGCACTCCTTGCACAGGCGCTCCATGTCTTCGGCAAAGCCCATGTCGAGCATGCGGTCGGCTTCGTCGAGGATCAGCACCTGCACGTGGGACAGGTCGAGGTTGCCGGCATTGAGCTGCTCGAGCAGGCGGCCCGGGGTGCCGATCAGCACATCCGGTACCTTGCGCAGCATGGCGGCCTGTTCCTTGAAGTCTTCACCGCCGGTAACCAGGCCCGACTTGATGTAGGTGAACTGCGAGAACAGCTGTACCTGCTTGAGGGTCTGCTGGGCCAGTTCACGGGTCGGCAGCAGGATCAGCGCACGGATCTCGACGCGGCGTTCGCGCAGGTCGACCAGGCGGTTGAGCAGCGGCAGCACGAAGGCCGCGGTCTTGCCGCTGCCGGTCTGCGCGGTCACGCGCAGGTCACGCCCTTGCAGGGCCAGGGGGATGGCCGCGGCCTGCACCGGGGTTGGCTCGACAAAGTTAAGCTCGGCCACGGCTTTAAGCAGGCGTTCGTGCAGGGCGAATTGGGAGAACACGGAGGTAACCTCAGGCAAGTGCGGAAAATTCAGTTGCATAGGGTAACGTTTTCTGCCGCCTTAGCCGAATTTCTTTTGGCAACTTTGTCGCCATCCGCGCTCTAATGGCGCTTCGTTTGGCAACAAGACTGTACGCAAGCCCATGGATATCCAACGAATCTGGCGTGACTCCCTCGACCTGTGGGGCACCCTTGACCAACATCCGATGCTGCACGCGGCCATTGGCCTGGCGGTGCTGCTGCTCATTTCCCTGGTCATCGGCCGCCTGGCACGCTTCCTGGTGCTGCACGGCGCCCGCCTGCTGGCCCGCCAGCCAGCGCTGAAATGGCTGGACGACCTGCGCAACAACAAGGTGTTCCACCGCCTGGCACAGACCACGCCGTCACTGGTGCTGCAGTTCGGCCTGAAACTGGTGCCCGAGCTGTCCGACACCGCCCAGCACTTCCTCGGCAATGTCGCCCTGGCCTTTACCCTGCTGTTCATGACCATGGCGCTGTCGTGCCTGCTGGATGCCCTGCTCGACATCTATGCCCGCACCGAACACGCCCGCACCCGCTCGATCAAGGGTTACGTGCAACTGGCCAAGATGATGCTGTGGATCTTCGCCTCCATCGTCATCGTCGCCACCCTGATCGACCGCTCGCCGCTGTTGCTACTGTCGGGCCTGGGTGCCATGTCGGCGGTGCTGCTGTTGGTGTACAAGGACACCCTGCTGTCGTTCGTCGCCAGCGTGCAGCTGACCAGCAACGACATGCTGCACGTGGGCGACTGGATCGAAATGCCCCAGGTGGGTGCCGATGGCGACGTGGTGGACATCACCCTGCACACGGTGAAGGTGCAGAACTTCGACAAGACCATCGTCTCCATCCCCACCTGGCGCCTGATGAGCGAGTCGTTCCGCAACTACCGCGGCATGCAGCAGTCCGGTGGCCGGCGCATCAAGCGCAGCCTGTTCATCGATGCGGCCGGCGTGCGGTTCCTGACTCGCGAGGAAGAACAGCGCCTCACCCAGGTCAGCCTTCTGCGCGATTACCTGGCGGGCAAGCGCCAGGAACTGCAAAGCTGGAACGAAGCCCTGGGGCCGGTGGCCGAGCTGTCTGCCAACCGCCGCAAGCTGACCAACATCGGCACCTTCCGCGCGTTTGCCCTGGCCTACCTGAAGAACCACCCCAACGTGCACCCGAACATGACCTGCATGGTGCGGCAAATGCAGACCACCGCCGAGGGTGTACCGCTGGAGATCTACTGCTTTACCACCACCACGGCGTGGGCTGAGTACGAGCGGATTCAGGGGGATATCTTCGATTATCTGCTGGCGGTGTTGCCGGAGTTTGGCTTGAGCCTGTATCAGCAGCCGAGTGGCAACGACATGCGGGCGGGGTTGAGCGGGCGTGTATCGCAAGAGCCTGTGCCGCGTCGGCTGGAAGACATGAGCGAGGCTTGATATTGCCGGGGCTGCTTCGCAGCCCATCGCCGGCAAGCCAGCTCCCACAGACTCCGCGCAAAATTCGAGACATGTGCAGTACCTGTGGGAGCTGGCTTGCCGGCGATGGGCCGCAAAGCGGCCCCAAATTGTTTGACTGACTGGCATTACGCCTGAGAGTGGTTCAAGGGGTTTTCATCATGCCCAGTTCAGCATCATCCATGAGCGCCTTGGCCAAGGCACAGAGGTAGTGCGAAGCCCAGATTAGCTGGGGTTTGTCTTCCATCAAGCCGTCCAGGGTCATGTCTCGCGCGTAGCCCATCAGCTCCGAAGCTTGTTCGCGGGCGCTCTGGCAAGGGATGCCGGCCTCGATACGGAATAGCGGATGGGTCTGGTTTTCACCTTGGTAGAAGGTGGTTTTGCCGACGGTGAATTTGGTTTCTTCTGTAGACATCGTTCAATCTCCCCCGAAATCTCTAGTGCCTGGGCTGGCCCTATCGCCGGCAAGCCGGGCTCCCACAGAGGCAGCCCCAGGCGAATCATGATGCGGATTAATGCAGCGTCTGCGGATCTGCTGGTTTTTGGACCTGAGCCAGCGCTGATTCAAGCAACTTGCGGAGGGTCTCCAGCTCGTGCATTGACGCCATCATCAATACCGAGACGGGTGATCTCGGTTGCATCAAAACCGCTTGCTGAGCAACGGCTTCGGCGCATAGCGCGTAATCCGCGGCCATCAGCAGCGTGTCTTCCAGGGAGTGGAGGTTGCAGGGTGGATCGGGGACTATCTTCAGCATGGTGTAACCCTCAATTTGTAGTTGGGGACTACCGCCATTTGCTGTCAAACAAAGGGTGGCAGCTGTGCACGGGTTGACAGACCGGTCAAATTGAGAAACCCGGCGCACCCGAAGGCGCCCCACGCACAGCCGCCATTGAAGGCAAAGCTGAGGATTGTAATTTGAGTCGGCCTGTCAAAGCCGGTCGTTGGATCGCAACGACTAGCCGAGACTAGAGGTCAACTCAGAACACCACAATGGGTGGCAGTATCTTTGGGAAATGCCCTACAAGAAAGGGGCAAAATCTGATTTTTTAACCCTCAGGGATTCTCCGATCAAGTCAGCTTGATATTGCCGGCTGCTTCGCAGCACATCGCCGGCAAGCCAGCTCCCACAGGCTCCGCGCAAAATTCGAGACGTGCGCAGTACCTGTGGGAGCTGGCTTGCCGGCGATGGGCCGCAACGCGGCCCCTTTCTGTGTCAAAGCCAAGTCAGGGGTGCGCATTCATGGTTGTCGAAAGCCGGTTGCTCTCGCGCCCATGGACCATGCAATACAGCGCACCGGCCAGGATCAACCCCATCGCCCAACTGATATCCGCCCCCAGCCACTCGGCCACGAACCCCGTGTAGAACGACAGTTTCATGAACGGGATGGTACCGATGATCGACACGGCGTACACCGCCAGGCTTCGACGATTGAAGCAGCCATAACGCCCCTTGGAGTCATACAGCGCCCCCACATCATAGTGGCCTCGGCATACCCAGTAGTAATCCACCAGGTTGATCGCGCTCCATGGGATCAACAGGTACAGCTGGCCGATCAGGATGTCGGCAAAGAACGTATCGAA
Organism: Pseudomonas sp. X4; assembly: GCF_040784925.1. NCBI lineage: Bacteria > Pseudomonadati > Pseudomonadota > Gammaproteobacteria > Pseudomonadales > Pseudomonadaceae > Pseudomonas > Pseudomonas sp. X4. The sequence continues at coordinate 752,493 of NZ_CP160798.1, forward strand.
ATTGTATTGGGTGGCGATGGCGATCACCGTTGCCGCTGCGGTCAGCCCAGCCATCACCAAGGCCTTGGCCGTCGCGGTTACGCGCCGGATGGTCTTGAAGGCGCCAAAGATCGTGACCGACGACATGTAGGCGCTGTACAGGCACAGGACGTTGTACTGGATCACCCCCAGTGCAATCACTGCCAGCGCCAGCGGCGCCCACGGGCCGAACAACGCGGCAATGGCTGTGGCCGGGTCATGCCCCAGTGCCGAGGGCAATTCCACCGCCACCAGCGCGCCGAGCGCCATCATGGCGAAGGAGCCCAGCGCGCAACCGCAATAGGTGGCCCAGAACGTGGCGCGTGGGTTGACGTTGGCCGGCAGGTAACGCGAGTAATCGGCTACATAGGGGCCATACCCCAGCGTCCAGGAGGCCGACTGGGCCACGATCAGGTTGAAGGCGGTGAACGAGAAGCCGGTACTCACTGCCGTCGTGGTTGCCATGTCGCCGGGGTGCAGCAGGATCAACACCAGGGCGCCGGCAAAAACCAGTGTGGACAACAGGCTCATCCACGCGCCCAGGCGGTGGATCAGCTCGTAGCCGACAAAGCCGATGACAAAGGTCAGCAAGCCGACCACCACGATGGCCTGGTCATCGCTCATGGGCACCAGCGCCTGCAGGGCATTGCGCATCAGCACGCCGCTGGCGGCGAGGAACAGGACTGCGGCCGTGACCATCACCAGCAGAGGGAGCGCGGCACCATGGACACCGAACTGGGCTCGGCTCTGGATCATCTGTGGCACGCCCAGGTGAGGCCCCTGGGCAGAATGCGCGGCCATGAACACGGTGCCGATCAGGTTGCCGACCAACAGGCCCAGCAAGGTCCAGCCCAGACTTAGCCCCGAGGCAGCGCCCAGGGTGCCGACCATCAGGGCGGTTATCTGGAAATTGGAGCTGAACCAGATGGTGAACAATCGTTTAGGCGTGCCATAACGCTCGGCGTGTGGGACAAATTCGATACTTCGCGTTTCTAGCTTCACGCCGGTCTCCCGATTTTGTTTTCCGGATTATCGGGTAGGTACCGGCGGGATTTGGGTTCAGTAACGAACGCGTCATAGCTGGCTGCGCCATGGCTTGCTTGATAACGTCAGGGTACCCAGGCGGCTCATCCACACCGACGCCAGGATCACCGCCGCGCCGATGAACAGCCTGCCCAATGGCTCGTCCTGGTTCCAGATCAGCAAATTGAGCAGCAACCCTACCGGCACATGCAGGTTGTTCATCACCGCCAGCGTCCCGCCCGAAACCATGCAGGCGCCCTTGTTCCACCAGTACAGCCCCAGCGCCGTCGGGCACAGGCCCAGGAACAGCAGCACCAGCCACTGCACATCGGTGGTCGGCAGGTGCTGGGCGTTGCCAAACAGCAGGAAGGCCGGCAATACCACGATCAACGCGCCCAGGTAGAAGTAGCCAAAGCGCTTGTAGTGCGGCAGGTCGCTGGGGTGGCGTGCAACCAGGTGGCGGTACAGCACCTGGCCGGCGGCGTAGGTGAAGTTGGCCAGTTGCAGCAGCAGGAAGCCGATGAAGAACTCGCCGCTGATGGTGTCGAAGCGGATCACCGCCGCGCCGGCCACCGCCACCAGCGCTGCCAGCAGCGCCCACGGGTTGAAGCGCCGGTTCATGGCGTCTTCGATCAGCGTCACGTGCAACGGCGTGAGAATGGTGAACAGCAGCACCTCCGGCACGGTGAGCACGCGAAAGCTCAGGTACAGGCAGACATAGGTGATGCCGTACTGCAGCGCGCCGATCAGCAGCATCGAGCGCATGAAGCGCGGCTCGACCTGGCGCCAGCGGGTCAGCGGCAGGAACACCAGGCCAGCCAGCACCACGCGCGCGAGCACGGCAAAGTAGCTGTCGACATGCCCGGCCAGGTACTCGCCGATCAGGCTGAAGGAAAACGCCTGGATCAGCGCGACGATAATCAGGTAGCCCATGGTTGCCTCTCGTGGATCAAGGCCGCGACCTTAGCGGGTTGCGGGGAATGAGTTCAACCATGAGGAATGTGGGGGTGACGGCACACGCGGTCTTTGTGGGAGCGGCCTTGTGTCGCGAAAGGGGTGCGAAGCGCCCCCGGGATCTCAGCACAGCAGCACATATTGCCAGGGCTGCTTTGCAGCCCTTTCGCGACACAAGGCCGCTCCCACACAGAGCAAGAGCAGACTGCATTGTGCAGAAACATAAAAAAGCCCGGCCATGCAGGCCGGGCAGGTACACCCAAAGGAGCAACAACAGGTGTCAGGGTTGGGAATTCGCTAAGCCTCAGGCCACCGCCGCCAGCTTGGCCTTGGCCTGGTTGACGCCCTTCTCGTGGAAGTCAGGGCTCATGTTCAGGCCTTCGGCATGGATGAAGTCGACATCGTGAATGCCGATGAAGGCCATTACCTGGCGCAGGTACGGTTCCTGATGGTCGCTGGTGGCGCCGGCGTGGATGCCGCCACGGGCAGTCAGGACGATGGCGCGCTTGCCGGTCAGCAAGCCCTGCGGGCCGGTGGGGGTGTACTTGAAGGTGATGCCGGCACGCAGCACGTGGTCCAGCCAGGCCTTCAGGGTGCTGGGGATGGTGAAGTTGTACATCGGCGCAGCCATCACCAGCACGTCGGCGGCGAGCAGCTCATCGGTCAGTTCGTTGGAGCGGGCCAAGGCGTCCAGTTCGGCAGCACTGCGCTGTTCTTCGGGCTTCATCCAGCCACCCAGCAGGTTGGCGTCCAGGTGCGGCACCGGGTTCACGGCCAGGTCGCGCACACTGATCTGATCGGCCGGGTGGGCGGCCTGCCACTGCTGGATGAAATCATGGGTCAGCTGACGGGAAACGGAATCCTGCTGGCGGGCGCTGCTTTCGATGATCAGTACGCGGGACATGGGGGGCCTCCATCGGCAAAAAGGGTTGCGATTCGATGGAGGTGAGATTACGGCTTGACCTATCGATAAAAAAGCGTAAAAAGTGGGTTCAATCTATCGATTTATCAGTTTATTCTGCACTGCAGTTCAAGGCGATCCGTAATTTGATGATCTGCCGGTTGAACTTGGCAGTGACATCGACGCTTTTACCGGCCGGTACGTTCACCCGTCGCACCCGTGGTGCCTCGGGGCCATTGCGGAAAGTCACCTTGCACGCGGCCGGTACCTGCCCATAGTTGTTGAGGGTGATGGCGCCAATGTCATAGGCCGTGTCATAGGCGGTGTAGTCGAGCTTTACCCCGGTCAGTTCCTTCTCAACGTCGATGGGATAAGCCATGGCCCCGAGGGGCAGGCACATCAGTATTGCCGCACAACATTTCTTCATGGGCCGCTCTCCTTGAAAGAGCGCAGCTTAGGACAACAGGAGCGAAAGATGAAAGCGCCGCGCGTAACCCTTGACCAGTGGCGAACCCTGCAGGCAGTGGTCGATCACGGTGGGTTTGCCCAGGCCGCCGAGGCACTGCACCGCTCGCAGTCATCGGTCAGCTACACCGTGGCCCGCATGCAGGAGCAACTGGGTGTGCCGCTGCTGCGCATCGACGGCCGCAAGGCGGTGCTCACCGAGGCCGGCAATGTCCTGCTGCGCCGTTCGCGCCACCTGGTCAAGCAGGCCAGCCAGCTCGAAGACCTTGCCCACCACATGGAACAGGGCTGGGAGGCCGAGGTACGCCTGGTGGTCGATGCCGCCTACCCCAGTGCCCGCCTGGTACGCGCCCTGGCCGCGTTCATGCCGCAGAGCCGTGGCTGCCGGGTGCGCCTGCGTGAAGAAGTGCTGTCTGGCGTCGAGGAAGTGATGCACGAAGGCATCGCCGACCTGGCCATCAGCAGCTACAGCATCGGCGGCTACCTGGGCGCCGAACTGAGCGCGGTGGAGTTCGTCGCCGTCGCCCACCCCGAACACAGCCTGCACCGCCTGGGCCGCGAACTGACCTTCCAGGACCTGGAAAGCCAGTTGCAGGTGGTAATCCGCGACTCCGGCCGCGCCCAGCCGCGCGATGTCGGCTGGCTGGGTGCCGAGCAACGCTGGACCGTCGGTAGCCTGGGCACCGCCGCTACCTTCGTCAGCAGTGGCCTGGGCTTTGCCTGGCTGCCCCGCCACATGATCGAGCGCGAGCTGCGCGAAGGCGTGCTCAAGCCGTTGCCGCTGGATCAGGGTGGCAGCCGCCACCCACTGTTCTACCTTTATTCGAGCAAAGAGAAGACCTTGGGCCCGGCTACGCAGATTCTCATCGACCTGCTGCGCAATTTCGACACCGCGCCACTGGACGTGCCCTTCGCAGCCCCCCCACAAGCCTGAGAGGACCGCGCCCATGGCCTATTTCGAACACGAAGGATGCGCACTGCATTACGAGGAATATGGCCAGGGCGAACCCCTGGTATTGCTGCATGGCCTGGGCTCCAGCTGCCAGGACTGGGAGCTGCAGGTACCGGTGCTCAGCCGCCACTACCGGGTAATCCTCATGGACATCCGTGGCCACGGCCGCTCCGACAAGCCACGCGACGGTTACCAGATCGCCACCTTCAGTGCCGACCTGCTGGCCCTGCTCGAACACCTGCACACCGGCCCGGTGCACTTCGTCGGCCTGTCCATGGGTGGCATGGTCGGCTTCCAGTTCGCCGTCGATCACCCGCAGTGGCTGCGCAGCCTGTGCATCGTCAACAGCGCCCCCGAGGTCAAGCGCCGCACCCGCAGTGACTGGGCATGGTGGCTCAAGCGCTGGGGCCTGGCGCGCCTGCTCAGTGTCGAAACCGTCGGCAAGGGCCTGGCCGAGCGGCTGTTCCCCAAACCGCAGCAGGCCGAACTGCGGCACAAGATGGCCCAGCGCTGGGCACGCAACGACAAGCGCGCCTACCTCAAGAGTTTCGACGCCATCGTCGACTGGGGCGTGCAGGAACGCATCGGGCAGATCCACTGTCCTACCCTGGTGATCGCCGCCGACCACGATTACACCCCGATACAACTGAAAAAACGCTACGTCGCCCTGATGCCCCACGCCAGGCTGGTGGTCATCGACGATTCCCGGCACGCTACACCCCTCGACCAACCCAAGGTCTTCAACCAGACCCTGCTGCAGTTCCTTGCAGCCGCTTCCACCTCTCAAGGATCTTTGAGCCCATGCTGAAAAAACTCCTGCTCACCGCCTGCTCGGTCGCCTTCGCCACCAGCGTCATGGCCTCCGACAAGACCCCGCACGTACTGCTGGACACCAGCTTCGGCCAGGTCGAAATCGAACTGAATGCCGAGAAGGCGCCGGTCAGTACCAAGAACTTCCTCGAGTACGTCGACAGCGGCTTCTACAACAACACCATCTTCCACCGGGTAATTCCGGGCTTCATGGTCCAGGGCGGTGGTTTCACCGAGCAGATGGTACAGAAGCAGACCCGTGACCCGATCCAGAACGAGGCCAGCAACGGCCTGCAGAATACCCGCGGCACGCTGTCGATGGCGCGCACTTCCGACCCGAACTCGGCCACCAGCCAGTTCTTCATCAACGTTGCCGACAACGACTTCCTCAACCCGGGCCGCGACCGTGGCTACGCGGTGTTCGGCAAGGTCACCAAGGGCATGGAGGTGGTCGACCAGATCGTCAACTCGCCAACTACCATCAAGAAAGGCATGCGCGATGTCCCGGCAGACCCGGTGTTCATCAAGTCCGCCAAACGCATCGACTGACCGCAGGTTTCACAGGGATGTGAAACCTTCCGGGGTCGGGTAGCACAGGAGTCTTGTCACCCATGCTGTACCGCCGTTTCGAGCAACTGATCGACATCTTCCGCGACGCACCCAGCGAGTCGCCACCCGGCCAGGTGTGGCCGTTCTACCTCTACTACCTGCGCCAGGTGTGGCCGAGCTTTGTCGCCCTGCTGGTGGTGGGCCTGGTCGCCTCGCTGATCGAGGTGGCGATGTTCAGCTACCTCAGCCGCATCATCGACCTGGCCCAGGGCACGCCCAATGCCAGTTTCTTCAGCGAACACAGCGGCGAGCTGATCTGGATGCTGGTGGTGATCCTGCTGCTGCGGCCGGTATTCTTCGGCCTGCACGACCTGCTGGTGCACCAGACCATCAACCCCGGCATGACCAGCCTGATCCGCTGGCAGAACCACACCTATGTGCTCAAGCAGAGCCTGAACTTCTTCCAGAGCGACTTCGCCGGGCGCATCGCCCAGCGCATCATGCAGACCGGCAACTCGCTGCGCGACTCTGCGGTGCAGGCGGTGGATGCGCTATGGCATGTGCTGATCTACGCCATCACCTCGCTGGTGCTGTTCGCCGAGGCCGACTGGCGCCTGATGCTGCCGCTGCTGTTGTGGATCGCCGGCTACATCGCCGCGCTGTTCTACTTCGTCCCCCGGGTGAAGGAGCGTTCGGTGATCTCCTCCGACGCCCGCTCCAAGCTGATGGGGCGCATCGTCGACGGCTACACCAACATCGCCACCCTCAAGCTGTTCGCCCACACCGACTTCGAACAGCAGTACGCCCGCGAAGCGATCCGCGAGCAGACAGAGAAAACCCAGCTGGCCGCACGCGTGGTCACCAGCATGGATGTGGTCATCACCACCCTCAATGGCCTGCTGGTGGTCGCCACCACCGGCCTGGCGCTGTGGCTGTGGAGCCAGTCACTGATCACCGTCGGCGCCATCGCCCTGGCCACCGGCCTGGTGATCCGCATCGTCAACATGTCGGGCTGGATCATGTGGGTGGTCAACGGCATCTTCGAGAACATCGGCATGGTCCAGGACGGCCTGCAGACCATCGCCCAGCCGGTCACCGTCACCGACCGGCCCAACGCACCGGCGCTCAAGGTAAGCCGCGGTGCGGTGCGTTTCGATGACGTGGACTTCCATTACGGCAAGGCCGCCAACGTGATCGAAGGGCTCGACCTGGACATCCGCCCGGGCGAGAAGATCGGCCTGATCGGCCCGTCCGGGGCAGGCAAATCGACCCTGGTCAACCTGTTGCTGAGGCTTTATGACGTGCAGGGCGGGCGCATCCTCATCGACGGCCAGGACATTGCCGAAGTGAGCCAGGCCAGCCTGCGCGCGCAGATCGGCATGATCACCCAGGACACCTCGCTGCTGCACCGCTCGATCCGCGACAACCTGCTGTATGGTCGCCCCGGTGCCAGCGAGGCGGCGCTGCATGAAGCGGTGCGCCGGGCCCGCGCCGACGAGTTCATCCCGCAGTTGTCGGACGCCCAGGGGCGCACCGGTTTCGATGCCCATGTGGGCGAGCGCGGAGTCAAGCTGTCGGGCGGTCAGCGCCAGCGCATCGCGATTGCCCGGGTGTTGTTGAAGAATGCACCGATCCTGATCATGGACGAGGCCACTTCGGCGCTGGACTCGGAGGTGGAGGCAGCGATCCAGGAAAGCCTGGAGACGCTGATGCAGGGCAAGACAGTGATCGCCATTGCCCACCGGCTTTCCACCATTGCGCGGATGGACCGGCTGGTGGTGCTGGACAAGGGGCGGATTGTCGAGAGTGGCAGCCACAGTGAACTGCTGGAGCAGCAAGGCTTGTATGCCCGGTTGTGGCATCACCAGACCGGGGGGTTTGTCGGGGTCGACTGACTCCTGTACTGGCCTCTTCGCGGGTAAACCCGCTCCCACAGGGACCGCACAAATTTCACGGTCTGTGCAGTACCTGTGGGAGCGGGTTCACCCGCGAAAGGGCCGGCACAGGCAATATGAATGGATCAGTCCCGGCGATAGGGCAACATCCCCCTGGCCTCCTCGGCATAGGCCCGTACCCCTTCTCGCTCCTGCGCCAGAAAATCCTCCACCGCCCGCCGCAGCCCCGGGTGCAGCAGGTAGTGCCACGACCGCGTCAGCACCGGCTCGAAGCCGCGAATCAGCTTGTGCTCCCCCTGCGCCCCGGCATCGAAACGCTGCAGCCCTTCGGCGATGGCAAAGTCCATGCCCTGGTAGAAACAGGTTTCGAAATGCAGCCGGTCGAATTCGTCCAGGCAGCCCCAGTAGCGGCCAAACAGGCTGTCGCCCCCCACCAGGCTCAGGGCCATGGCCACATCACGACCACCCTGCCGCGCCATCACCACGCGCAAGGCCTCGGGCATGCGCTCGGCCAGCAGGCTGAAGAACTCGCGTGTCAGGTAGGGCGCACGGCGGCGCACCGCGTAGGTATTGGCGTAGCAGCGGTAGACGAAATCCCACTGCGCCTCATCCAGTTCACCCCCACGGTACCAGCGGAATTCAATACCGTGCCCGGCCACCTGTTCACGCTCCTTGCGCATCTGCTTGCGCTTGCGCGAACTCAGGCTGTCGAGAAAATCCTGGAAGTCACGGTAGCCGTGGTTGCGCCAATGAAACTGGCAGCCCAGGCGCTCCATCCAGCCCGGCTGGCCGGCCAGCTGTTCGTCCAGCGCCGGCTCGGTGAAATTGATGTGCGCACCAGACAGCCCGCCCTTGCCCAGGTACTCCGGTAACGCCTGCAGTACCAGCAGGCCATCAGCTGGGTCGGCGGCGAGCAGGCGCGGGCCGCTGACCGGGCTGAACGGCACGGCACCGAGCAGCTTGGGGTAGTAGGCAATGCCGGCCCGCTCACAGGCATCGGCCCAGCCATGGTCGAACACGTACTCGCCAAACGAGTGCCATTTGCGGTACGCCGGCAGCAGCGCCCGTACCTGCCCGTCACGTTCCAGCACCAGGTGCTCGGCGGCCCAGCCGGTGTTGCGCGCGACGCTGCCGCTGTCCTCCATGGCGCTGAGAAACGCATGGCGCAGGAACGGTTGGCCGGCTGGCACCAGGGCATCCCAGGTGGCCGCCGGTAAATCACGCAGATGGGCAAGGCTGTACAGGCTGGTCACGGTTTCGGCTCGCTGTTTCAAGGTACCCAGTATCCCCAAGGAAGGCCCGCCACTCAAATCACGATAGCCGGGACAGATCCTTTTATTCTCAATTACTTAACCGCAGTGCCACTAATTCGACATTAATCTGTCATTCGCCCCCGCAATACTTGCGCCTGTTTTCCGGAACCCCAGAACCTGTCTATTCAGGCCCTTTCCGAAGACATGCCAACACAGGGGCGGGCGCTTGAGCCTCCCCCATCTTATTCAACAGGGAGAACCTTATGCGTCTTGTTTCTACACTTACCGGAGTGAGCCTCACCGGCATGATGCTGGCTCTGAGTACTCCGGCCAGTGCAGCTGTCGACGCCAAGCTGCTCGAAATGCTCCGCGCCAATGGCTCGATCAACCAGGCGCAGTACAACGAACTGCAGGCGGACCTGGCTCAAGAAACCAAGGAAAAGGCCGCTCAGAAAGCCCAGTCCGAACGGATGAGCTCCTTTGAACAGAAAGTGGCATGGGCCGCCAAGACCCAAGTCAAGGGTGATGTGCGCCTGCGTTACGAAGACGTCAACGTCGACGACCCGAACAGCAGCAGCGGCAACCAGGACCGCCAGCGCGTGCGTGCCCGTGTCGGCTTCTACAGCGAAATCAACCCGCAGGTGGACGCGGGCATCCGTATCGCCACCGGCAGCAGTGCCGACCGCCGTTCGACCAACCAGAGCTTCGACAACTACTTCGACAAGAAGTCGCTGTGGGTCGACCAGGCCTACCTCGACTGGCACCCGACTGCAGTTCCCAACCTGCACCTGATTGGCGGCAAGATGGCGCAGCCATGGGTGAGCATGGGCGACATCATCTGGGATAGCGACATCAACCCGGAAGGCGTGGCAGCGACCTACAAGACCGACCTGGGCGGGGCCGAAGTGTTCGCCAGCGCCGGTCAGTACACCCTCAAGGACAACGTCGATGGCGACGGCGTGCAATACAAGCATGACGCACAGGTCTATCACGGCCAGTTGGGCGCCAAGTTCGCCCCGGCAGACGTGCTCAAGCTGACCGTAGGTGCCAGTATCTATGGCTATGACAACGACAAGGAAGCTACCATCCTGCAGTCGTTCGGCAACACCACCAACGAGTTCAACCTCGTGGAAGGCTTCGGCCAGCTGGACTTCACCGGCTTTGCCATCCCACTCTCTGCTTACGGCCAGTATGTGAAAAACACCGAAAGCACCGATGGGGAAGACCAGGCCTGGTTGGCGGGCCTGAAAACCAAGGTCGGCGCCTGGAGCCTGGACTACAACTACCGCGACGTGCAGCGCAACGCCGTGGTCAGCCTGTTCACCGACTCCGACTTTGGCAACGGCTTTACCGGTTCGCGCGGGCACAAGTTCAAGGTCGGTTATGAAATCGACAAGAACTTCTCCCTGGGCGCTGCCTACCTGATGGCCAAGACCGACCTGTCGCAATTGCCCAACAGCGATGCCGATGTAGATACCCTGCAGGTCGATCTGGAAGCCAAGTTCTAAGCGAAACCCTGCACTGCTTCACCTGAAGCGGGAAATGCCGACCCCATCCGGCATTTCCCGCTTTTTTTTGCCTGGTAGAAATGCGCCGGCCTTTTCGCGGGTAAACCCGCTCCCACAGGGCCCCCACAGATCTCAGGGCCTGTGGAGTACCTGTGGGAGCGGGTTCACCCGCGAAGAGGCCGGTACTGGCTTGCGCTCAATCAGCGCTTGCGCAGGATCACGCTACCAATCGAGTACCCCGCACCGAACGAGCTCAACACGCCCAGCGAGCCCTTGGCCAGGTCGTCCTGGTAAAGGTGGAAGGCAATCACCGACCCCGCCGAACTGGTGTTGGCATAACGGTCGAGAATCACCGGTGCATCTTCCTCGGCCACTTCACGCCCCAGCAGTTTCTTGACGATCAGGTGGTTCATGCTGAGGTTGGCCTGGTGCAGCCAGAAGCGTTTCACATCGCTTGGTTGCAGCCCGTTTTCCTGCAGGTGCTCACCGATCAGTTCTGCCACCTTCGGGCACACCTCGCGGAACACCTTGCGGCCTTCCTGGATGAACAGCTTGTCCGCCGCGCCCTCGCCCTCTTCCGCCGCGCGGTTGAGGAAACCGAAGTTGTTACGGATGTTGTTGGAGAACTCGGTCCACAGCTTGCTGCTGACGATGTCGAACTGGTGCGCCGAGGTGGCCTTGTCGGCACGCTCGAGCAGCACCGCAGTGGCAGCATCACCAAAGATGAAGTGGCTGTCGCGGTCACGGAAGTTCAGGTGGCCGGTGCACACCTCCGGGTTGACCATCAGCACCGCGCGCGCCTGGCCCAGGGCCACGCTGTTGGCGGCGGTCTGGATGCCGAACGTGGCCGACGAGCAGGCCACGTTCATGTCGAAGGCAAAGCCCTGGATGCCCAGCGCCTGCTGCACTTCGATGGCGATGGCCGGGTACGGGCGCTGCAGGTTGGAGCAGGCGACGATCACCCCGTCGACATCGGCCGCCGTGCGACCGGCGCGCTCCAGGGCCTGGCGGGCAGCGGCCACGGCCATTTCGCAGAGCACCGACGGTTCGTCGTTGGAGCGCTCGGGCAGGCGCGGTTTCATGCGCTGCGGGTCGAGGATGCCGGCCTTGTCCATGACGAAGCGGCTCTTGATGCCCGAGGCCTTTTCGATGAACGCGGCATCGGACAGCGGCGCCGCCTCGACTTCACCGCGCTCGATGGCGGCGGCGTTGTCCTGGTTGAACTGCTGCGACCAGGTGTTGAAGGACGCCACCAGTTCTTCGTTGGAAATGCTCTGGGCCGGGGTGTACAGGCCGGTGCCGCTAATCACGACGTTATGCACGGTCGTTCCTCTGGTCAAAGGCCATCGCCACGGGGCGCTGGCTGGAAACATGACAGGTTAATGGCACTTTAGTACCAATTTATAGGCGAGGGCTGCGCCCTCGTTCGCGGGCACGCCCGCTCCCACAGGGGTTGCGCCGCTCCCGAGGACACTGCTGTACCTGTGGGAGCGGGTTTACCCGCGAAGGGGCCGCCAGGCGGCCCCAAATTGCATCAATATTGCCACAACTGTGGAAGTTTAGCCCTCCACCTGGCTCCATTGCTTGCTCAATCGCTTGTCGGAAATCGGCACCTTGGTCCCCAACTGCTGGGCAAACAGCGAAACCCGATATTCCTCCAGCCACCAGCGGTACACCGTCAGTTGCTCATCACGCTTGCCTTCCTGGGCATGCTTGTCGGCACGGGCCTTGTACTGCGCCCACAGGTTGGCCAGCTCACCGCTCCACACCCGGTCCTTCTGCACCTGCGAACCCAGCTTCTCCAGGCGCAGTTCCACCGCCTTGAGGTAACGCGGCAGCTCCTTGAACCAGCCCCCAGGGGTTTCGCGCACGAAGCCTGGGTACACCAGGTTGCCGAGCTGTTGCTTGATGTCGTTCAGCGCCACCGCCTGGCTCAGGTCGATCTTGCCCTTGAAGCGCTTCTGCAGCCCATGCCACAGCTTCAGCACTTCCAACGTCTGCCGTGCCAGGCGCTCGGCATGCTCGGCCCAGCTGCCGCGCTTGCGCTCGGCCAGGCCAGCCAGGGCCGCACCATCGCGTGGCAGCGGCTGTTCGCCTTCGAGGATGCAGCTGTCCAGGCTGGCCAGCAGAATGTCCTCGACCAGCGCCTCGACCCGGCCCATTTCACGGTACAGCAGGCCCAGCTCGGTCAGCCCCGGCAGCTTGCCGCGCAGGTACTTGGCCGGCTCGGCCAGCTGCTGCAGCAACAGGCGCTGCAACGCGCGGCGGTGCTGGAACTCGGCCTCGGCCTGGGTCGAGAAGCGCCCTTCGCGTACGGTGCCGCCCTCTTCCACCAGCGCCGGGTACACGGTCATCGACAGGCCGGCGATCTTCTGCTGCGCGGTCTGCTTCACCTCGCTGAAAGCCTTGGCCTGCACCGGCTGCTCGCTCTTGGCGTCACGCGGCACGGCCAACGCTGCCTGGCTGGCTGCTGCAAAGCGCGCGGTCAGCTCGGCCAGGTCGCGGCCTTCACCCAGGAACTTGCCCTGGCCATCGACCACTTCGATGTTCATGCGCAGGTGGCCTTCAACCAGGTTGACCGACTCGTCCCAGGCCTCGTCGGGCACACGGGCGCCGGTCATGCGCAGCAGTTCCTGGCCCAGGGCCTGCGGCAATGCCCCTTGGCCGAAGCTCATGCGCGCCAGCGAGGCCTTGACGAAGTCCGGCACCGGCACGAAGTTCTTGCGCAGGGCCTTGGGCAGGTTGCGCACCAGCGCCACGCACTTGGCCTCCAGCAGGCCGGGTACCAGCCACTCCAGGCGCTCGCCCGGCAGGCTCGGCAACAGCGGTGCCGGCACCCGCACGGTCACGCCATCGCGAGGGTGGCCGGGCTCGAAGTGGTAACTCAGCGGCAGGCGCAGCTCGCCCACCTGCATGCTGTCGGGGTACTGCGCAGCGGTGACTTCGCTGGCCTCGCGGGCCAGCACGTCTTCCTCGCGCATGATCAGCAGGTTGGCGTCCTTCTGGCTGCCCATGCGGTACCAGCTGTCGAAGGTCGCGGTCTGGTGGATTTCCGCCGGCAGACGCGCTTCGTAGAAGGCGTAAAGCGTCTCTTCGTCGGCAAGGATGTCACGGCGGCGGGCCTTGGCCTCCAGCTCGTCGAGCTCCTCCAGCAGGCGCTTGTTGGCCGCCAGGCACTTGGCCCGCGACTGGATTTCGCCACCCACCAGGCCTTCGCGGATGAACAGCTCGCGCGAGGTGACCGGGTCGATCGGGCCGAAATGCACCGGCCGACGGCCGACCAGGATCAGGCCGTACAGGGTGATCTGCTCGTAGGCCACCACCTGCCCGCGCTTCTTCTCCCAGTGCGGCTCGAAGTGGTTCTTCTTGACCAGGTGGCCGGCCAGCGGCTCGATCCAGTCCGGCTCGATCCTGGCCACCATGCGTGCGTACAGCTTGGTGGTTTCAACCAGTTCGGCCGCCATCACCCACTGCGGGCGCTTGCGCCCCAGGCCCGACGACGGGTGCACCCAGAAGCGCCGCTGACGGGCGCCCTGGTAGTCGCCCTCTTCGGTCTTCTGGCCGATCTGGCTGAGCAGGCCACTGAGAATGGCCTTGTGCATTTTCTGGTAGTCGGACGGTTCCTTGTTCACTGTCAGCTGCAGGTCACGGCAGATCAGTGCCAGCTGGCGATGGGCATCGCGCCATTCGCGCAGGCGCAGGTAGTTCAGGAAGTTCTTGCGGCACCAGTTGCGCAGCGGGTTGGCAGTCAACGCCTGGCGCTGCTCCTCGAAGCCACGCCACAGGTTGACCAGCGCGGCGAAGTCGGAATCCACGTCCTTCCATTGCGCGTGCGCCTGGTCGGCGGCCTGCTGGCGCTCCGGCGGGCGCTCGCGCGGGTCTTGCACCGACAGCGCACTGGTGACGATCAGCACTTCCTGCAGGCTGCCCAGGCGGGCGCCTTCGAGCAGCATGCGGCCCAGCCGCGGGTCGATCGGCAGGCGCGCCAACTGGCGGCCGATCGGCGTCAGCTGGTTTTCGCGGTTGACCGCCGACAGCTCCTGCAGCAGGTTGAAACCATCGCTGATGGCCTTGCCATCCGGCGGCTCGATGAACGGGAAGGCGTCGATTGCGCCCAAGCGCAGGTGCAGCATCTGCAGGATCACTGCCGCCAGGTTGGTGCGCAGGATCTCCGGGTCGGTGAACGCCGGTCGGCTGTTGAAATCCTCTTCGCTGTACAGGCGCACGCAGATGCCCGGCTCGACCCGGCCGCAGCGGCCCTTGCGCTGGTTGGCACTGGCCTGCGACACGGCCTCGATGGGCAGGCGCTGCACCTTGGCGCGGTAGCTGTAGCGGCTGATGCGCGCGGTACCGGTGTCGATCACATAGCGGATGCCCGGCACGGTCAGCGAGGTTTCCGCAACGTTGGTGGCCAGCACCACACGGCGTCCGGTGTGTGGCTGGAAGATGCGCTGCTGCTCGGCCGGCGACAGGCGCGCGTACAACGGCAGAATCTCGGTGTGGCGCAGTTGCGCCTTGCGCAGGATCTCGGCGGCATCACGGATCTCGCGCTCGCCTGGCAGGAAGATCAGCACATCGCCGGGGCCCTTGCCCTCGCTTCGTTCGTGGTGCGCAAGCTCGTCCAGCGTGGCGAGGATGGCCTGGTCGACGGTGAGGTCGTCCTCGATCTGGTTGCCCTCCTCGTCCTGCTCGCTGGTCAGTGGGCGGTACCAGGTTTCCACCGGGAAGGTACGCCCGGACACCTCGATGATCGGCGCGCCGTCGAAGTGTTTGGAGAAGCGCTCCAGGTCAATGGTCGCCGAGGTGATGATCAGCTTCAGGTCCGGGCGGCGGTGCAGCAGGGTCTTCAGGTAGCCGAGCAGGAAGTCGATGTTCAGGCTGCGTTCGTGGGCTTCGTCGACGATGATCGTGTCGTAGCGCTCGAGGAAGCGGTCGTGCTGGGTTTCGGCCAGCAGGATGCCGTCGGTCATCAGCTTGACCAAGGTGTTGGCGTCGCTCTGGTCCTCGAAGCGCACCTGGTAGCCGACCAGCCCGCCCAGGGGCGTGCCCAGCTCTTCGGCAACCCGCGCGGCAACGCTGCGGGCGGCGATCCGGCGTGGCTGGGTGTGGGCGATCAAGCCATGGCTGCCACGGCCCAGTTCAAGGCAGATTTTCGGCAACTGTGTGGTCTTGCCCGAGCCGGTTTCGCCGGCGATCACCAGCACCTGGTGCTCGGCCAGGGCCTTCTTGATTTCGTCACGCTTGGCAGCGATGGGCAGGCTGTCGTCGTAGCGCACGGTCGGCACGCTCTGCTGGCGCGCGGTGACCTGGGCGCAGGACGCCTGGACCTTTTCCACCCACTGCGCCAGCTTCGCCTCGTCGGGGCGCTTGCGCAGTTCGTGCAATTGCCGGCGCAGGCGATGGCGGTCGGCGATCATGGCGTGGTCGAGGTTTTGCAGCAGTTTGTCGATGGCGTGGTCAGTCATGGGGCTTTTTAGTGATGCAGGTGGGCCTGCTTTTTCATGATCGGCATTCGAAGGATGCGCGATTGTCGCAGATTTGCCGGTTCTCTGCTGCCTGTGCCGGCCTCTTCGCGGGTAAACCCGCTCCCACAGGGACCGCACAACACCCAGCCTTGATGCAATCCTGTGGGAGCGGGTTTACCCGCGAAGAGGCCAGGTGCAACGGCACAAATGTTTAGCCAGGTGCGATGTAAAGGTTGCCATTCACTGCTTTAATCAACCTTACGCCGCATGTGAGTATCAAAGGCATGACTCCCGTCCAGCCCATCGCCCCACCGTCGTCCCGCCCTTCGCAAGCGAAGGCCCGGCGCCGTGCCGGTGAGAATCCGCTGGTCCACATCATCCTCGCTTTCTGGGCCCTGTGGCACTGCCGTCACGCACGCCCACCGGATTTCTCGCTCACGCCGTTGTGACCAGACCCGGCCCTCTTCCGGCCGTTTGACTCAGCCGGGCCGCCTGCATGCGCGGTGGCCCGTGCGCCCGTGAGCGAATCCATCATGCACTTTGCACCTGTAGAGCAGGCCAGCCGTTTTCTGGCCGACAACCCCGATATCGAACTGTTCGAACTGTTCATCCTCGACGCCAACGGCGTACCGCGCGGCAAGCTGCTGCACCGCGAGGAACTGCTGGCCGTGTACCAGACCGGCCGGCCGCTGCCCAGCACCATTCTCGGCCTGACCCTGAACGGCGACGACGTGGAAAACTCCGGCCTGGTGTGGGACGTGGGCGATATCGACTGCCGCGCCTACCCGCTTGAAGGCAGCCTGGTGCGCCTGCCCTGGCGCCGGGTGCCGACTGCCGCGGTGCAGGTGAGCATGCACCCGAACGAGGGCCTGCCGGCCAGCATCGCCGACCCGCGCCATGTGCTGCTGCGTACCATCGAGGCGTTGAAGGCCGACGGCTACCATCCGGTGATGGCCTGCGAGCTGGAGTTCTACCTGCTCGACCAGCAACGTGATGCCCAGGGCCGCCCGCAACCGGCGCTGGACAACGACGGCGGCCGCCCACGCACCACCCAGGTGTATGGCCTGCGCGAACTGGAGCAGATCGAGCCGTTCCTTGCCGACCTCTACGCCGCCTGCAAGGCCCAGGGCATCCCGGCGCGCACGGCGATTTCGGAATACGCCCCCGGCCAGGTGGAAATCACCCTCGAGCACGGCGACGCCCTGCAGGCGATGGACCAGGCCGTGCGCTACAAGCGCCTGGTCAAAGGCATTGCCCACGCCCATGGCATGCAGGCCTGCTTCATGGCCAAGCCGTTCGCGCAACTGGCCGGTACCGGCATGCACATGCACCTGAGCCTGGCCGACAGCGCCGGCAACAACCTGTTCGCCAGTGAGGACAAGGCCGGCACCCCGCTGCTACGCCAGGCCGTGGCCGGCATGCTGCGCCACCTGCGCGACTCGCTGTTGCTGTTCTGCCCCAACGCCAACTCGTTCCGCCGCTTCCAGGCCAACAGCTATGCCCCGCTGGCGCCAACCTGGGGCGTCGACAACCGCACCGTGAGCCTGCGCATACCGGGCGGCCCGGCCAACAGCCGGCATGTGGAGCACCGCATCTGCGGCGCCGACGCCAACCCCTACCTGGCCGCTGCGGCGATCCTTGCCGCCAGCCACCGGGGCATCCGCGAACAGCTGGACCCGGGGGCACCGGTGGAAGGCAACGGCTATGCCCAGGCCACCGAACACCTGCCCACCGACTGGCTGACTGCCCTCGACGCCCTGCAGCATTCCAGCTGGGCTCGCGAAGCACTGGGCGAGGACTTCCTTGGCGTGTACCTGAAGGTCAAGCGCGCCGAGTACCGCCAGTTCATGGCCGAAGTCAGCGAGCAGGACTGGCGCTGGTACCTGCACCAGGCCTGAGCCCCCAGATAACAAGGAACCCCCATGAACGCAGCATTGAACAAGGGCCCGGCGCAGCGCGCGCCGTCCTATTACAGCGCCACCCTCAACGACCACACCGAGTACCCGCAGCTCAAGGGCAGGGTACAGGTGGATGTGGCGATCATCGGCGGAGGCTTCACCGGCGTGGCCACGGCGGTGGAACTGGCCGAGCGTGGCCTGAAGGTGGCCATCGTCGAAACCAACCGCATCGGCTGGGGTGCCAGCGGGCGCAACGGCGGCCAGGTCACCGGCAGCCTGTCGGGTGACGAAGCCATGCGCACGCAGATGCGCAACCGCCTGGGTGCCGAGGTCGATGACTTCATCTGGCACTTGCGCTGGCGCGGCCACCAGGTGATCGAGCAGCGCGTGGCGCGCTACGGCATCGACTGCGACCTCAAGCGCGGCCACCTGCACGCGGCCATGAAGTCCTCGCACATGGACGAGCTGCGCGCATTCGAAGCCGAGGCCCGGCGGCGCGGCATGGGCGAGCAGGTGCAATTGCTGGACCGCGAAGCCATGGCCGAGCACCTGCAAAGCCCGCTGTACCTGGGCGCGCTGAAGAACCTGCGCAACCTGCACCTGCACCCGCTCAACCTGTGCCTGGGCGAGGCCCGTGCCGCCCATGGCCTGGGGGCGCTGATTTTCGAAAACTCCGAAGTGCTGGACATCGTCCACGGCCCGCGCCCGGCGGTGGTCACCGCCCACGGGCGGGTCGAGGCGCGCCAGGTGATGCTGGCCGGCGATGTGTACCACAAACTGGAAAAGCGCCAGCTCAAGGGCAAGATCTTCCCGGCAATGGGTGGCATCGTCACCACCGCACCGCTGGGGGAACTGGCCGAACAGATCAACCCGCAGGACCTGGCGGTGTACGACTGCCGCTTCGTCCTCGACTACTACCGCCTGACCGCCGACAAGCGCCTGTTGTTCGGCGGTGGCGCCAACTATTCCGGCCGTGATTCACGGGATATCGAAGGCGAACTGCGCCCGTGTATCGAGCGCACCTTCCCGGCGTTGAAAGGCGTGCCGATCGAGTTCCAGTGGAGCTGCGCCATGGGCATCGTGGTCAACCGCATCCCGCAGCTGGGCAAGCTGTCGGACAACGTGTGGTATTGCCAGGGTTATTCGGGGCACGGCATTGCCACCAGCCACATCATGGGCGAGATCATGGCCGAGGCGTTGACCGGGACGCTGGAGAAGTTCGACACCTTTGCCCAGTGCAAGCATGTGCGGGTGCCGATGGGGGACTTGCTGGGCAACCCGCTGCTGGCGGCGGGGATGTGGTACTACCAGATGCTGGAGAAACTGCGCTGATTACGCGGTCTCTGTGGGAGCGGCCTTGTGTCGCGAAAGGGCCGCAAAGCGGCCCCAGCAATTTCAGCATCACAGCTGAGACCCTGGGGCCGCTTCGCGGCCCTTTCGCGACACAAGGCCGCTCCCACACTGAGCGTGCAGGGCTCTGATCAGGCGATCTTCTTCAAACCCTGTTTCTTCAGCTCTTCATCGCGCAGCTCGCGGCGCAGGATCTTGCCCACGTTGGTGGTCGGCAGCGCGTCGCGGAACTCGATCTGGCGCGGGACCTTGTAGCCGGTGACGTTGGCGCGCATGTGCTCCATCACCTGTTCCTTGGTCACGGTCATGCCCGGCTTGACCACGATGAACACCTTGATCACTTCACCGGACTTCTCGTCCGGCACACCGATGGCCGCGCATTGCAGCACGCCCGGCAGGGCCGCCAGCACATCTTCCAGCTCGTTGGGGTACACGTTGAAGCCGGAGACCAGGATCATGTCCTTCTTGCGGTCGACAATGCGCATGTAGCCGTCCGGCTGGATCACGGCGATGTCACCGGTCTTCAGCCAACCATTGCTGTCGAGGATCTCGGCAGTGGCCTCTTCGCGCTGCCAGTAGCCCTTCATCACCTGCGGGCCCTTGACGCACAACTCGCCCACCTCGCCCAACGGCAGCTCGTTGCCATTGTCGTCGATGACCTTGCACAGGGTGGACGGCACCGGAATACCGATGGTGCCGACCTGGTTGGCCTCCGCCGGGTTCACCGCAGCCACCGGGCTGGTCTCGGTCATGCCATAGCCTTCGCAGATGGCGCAGCCGGTCACGGCCTTCCAGCGCTCGGCCACGCTCAGTTGCAGGGCCATGCCGCCGGACAGGGTGATCTTCAGCGCCGAGAAGTCCAGGGCACGGAACGCCTCGTTGTTGCACAAGGCAACGAACAGGGTGTTGAGGCCAACGAAGCCGCTGAACTTCCACTTACCCAGCTCCTTGACCATGGCCGGCAGGTCACGCGGGTTGCTGATCAGCACGTTGTGGTTGCCGATCAGCATCATTGCCATGCAATGGAAGGTAAAGGCGTAGATGTGATACAGCGGCAGCGGGGTGATGAGGATTTCGCAGCCTTCGTGCAGGTTGGAGCCCATCAGCGCCCGGCACTGCAGCATGTTGGCCACCAGGTTGCGGTGGGTCAGCATCGCGCCCTTGGCCACGCCGGTGGTACCACCGGTGTATTGCAGCACCGCCACATCGTTGGCCTGCGGGTTGGCCTCGGTCACCGGCTGGCCCTTGCCCAGCGCCAGTGCGTCGTTGAAGCGTACGGCACGCGGCAGGTTGTAGGCCGGCACCATCTTCTTCACGTACTTGATCACGCTGTTGATCAGCAGGCGCTTGAGCGGCGGCAGCAGGTCGGCCACTTCGGTGACGATGACGTGCCTGACCTGAGTCTTGGGCACCACCTTCTCGGCCAGGTGGGCCATGTTGGCCAGGCACACCAGGGCCTTGGCGCCGGAGTCGTTGAACTGGTGTTCCATTTCCCGTGCGGTGTACAGCGGGTTGGTGTTGACCACGATCAGCCCGGCACGCATGGCACCGAATACCGCCACCGGGTATTGCAGTACGTTAGGCAGCTGCACGGCAATGCGGTCACCCGGCTTGAGGTCGGTATGCTGCTGCAACCAGGCGGCAAACGCCCCCGACAGCGCATACAGCTCGCCATAAGTGATAGTCTTGCCCAGGTTGCTAAAGGCCGGTTTGTCGGCAAAGCGTTGGCAGGATTGCTTGAGTACCGCCTGGATATTGGGGAATTCGTCAGGATTGATTTCCGCCGTAATCCCGGCTGGGTACTTATCCTTCCAAAAATGTTCGATCATGGAAGCCCACTCCTTCAGCAACAGCGAAGTTCGATTCACGCGTCGATGCGCTTATTATTGATATGAGATGACGGCTCGTTGCAAACCGGATCATCTGAAAGCGGGCCGAGAGTAACAGCTTTGCCTGGGGTCGCCTAGAGGCCAAAACAGGCCTCACGGTCACAAAAATGACTCAATGAACAATACAGGTCATTTTTAGAGTAATTATCCAAAACGTCGCAGATCGGGCTGTAAACAGCCTGCTAGAGCGGTTTGAAAGCATTCGCGGGTGAACCCGCTCCCACACAGGTACTGCACAGGCCTTGAGAACTGCAAGACCCCTGTGGGAGCGGGTTCACCCGCGAAGAATCCAACTCGGTCTCAAGCGATATCCCGCAGCTCCCGCCGCAGGATCTTGCCCACCGGCGTCATCGGCAACGACTCGCGCAGCACGATGTGCTTGGGTACCTTGTAGCCGGTGAAGTTGGCCTTGCAGTAGGCCTTCAGCTCATCCACGCTCAGCCCGCCCTCGCGCGGCACCACGAACAGCTTCACCGCCTCGCCGGAGCGCTCGTCCGGCACACCGATGGCCGCGCAGTTGGCAACCTTGGGATGCCCCATCACCACATCCTCGATCTCGTTGGGGTACACGTTGAAACCCGAGACGATGATCATGTCCTTCTTGCGGTCGACGATGCGGGTGAAGCCGTCCGGGTCGATCACCGCGATGTCGCCGGTCTTGAACCAGCCTTCCGCATCCAGGGCCTGGGCCGTGGCCTCGGGCTGCTGCCAGTAGCCTTTCATCACCTGCGGGCCCTTGATGCACAGCTCGCCCCGCTCGCCCAGCGGCAGCTCGTTGCCGTCATCGTCGATCACCTTGAATGCAGTGCCGGCCACCGGGATGCCCACCGTGCCCAGGCGCGCCAGCTGGCCATAGGGGTTGGTGCTGGCCACTGGCGAGGTTTCGGTCAGGCCGTAGCCTTCGACGATGCGGCAACCGGTAAGCGCCTCCCAGCGCTCGGCCGTGGCCTTGACCAGTGCGGTGCCGCCGGAGTTGGTGACCTTCAGCGCCGAAAAGTCGAGCTGGCGGAAGCCCGGGTGGTCCATCAGTGCGACGAACAGCGTGTTCAGGCCCAGCAAGGCGGAGAAACGCCATTTGCCCAGCTCCTTGATGAAGCCGGAAATATCCCGCGGGTTGGTGATCAGCACGTTGTGGTTGCCGGTGACCATCATGCACATGCAGTTCGCGGTAAAGGCATAGATGTGGTACAGCGGCAGCGGCGCGATCATCACTTCCTGGCCGTCCTTGATCAGCTTCTGCCCGTCCGGCCCGTGCTGCGAGAAGCAGGCCAGCACCTGCAGCATGTTGGCTACCAGGTTGCCGTGGGTGAGCATGGCGCCCTTGGCCAGGCCGGTGGTGCCACCGGTGTATTGCAGCACCGCAGTATCGTCCAGGCTGAGCGGCACCGGCTTGTGCGACAGCTCGCGCCCCTGGCGCAACACCTGCTTGAACGACACCGCCTGTGGCAGCTGATAGGCCGGGACCATCTTCTTCACCTTGTCGACCACGGTGTTGACCAGCCAGCCCTTGGCGGTGGGCAGCATGTCGCCCATCCTGGCCTCGATCAGGTACTCGATGCCTGTATCGGGCAACACCTCCTGCACGCGCTTGCCGAACATGTTCAGGTACACCAGCGCACGCGCGCCGCTGTCCTTGAACTGGTGGCGCATCTCGCGCTCGGTATACAGCGGGTTGGTGTTGACCACGATCAGGCCTGCGCGCAGGGCACCGAACACGGCGATGGGGTATTGCAGCACGTTGGGCATCTGCACCGCGATGCGGTCGCCCGGCTTGAGGTCTGTGTGCTGCTGCAACCAGGCGGCGAAGGCCGCCGAGTGGCGCTCCAGCTCCGCGTAGGTCAGGGTCACGCCCAGGTTGCTGAAGGCCGGGCGGTCGGCGAAACGTTTGCAGGAGCGCTCGAACACCTCGACGACCGAGGTGTAGGCATTGATGTCGATGGTGGACGGCACGCCCGCCGGGCGCTTGTCATTCCAGAAGTCGGCTTGCATTTATTATTGTTCCTCTGCCTGGACCTGCTGTAAGTCCTGTAGTCCTTTCACCTGCCCGCTTGAAAGCGAAAAGGCGTTGATCCGACGTTAGCAGGTAAGCCCAAGGCGGCATATACGCCAAGTGCCGCCATTAACATTGTGAATCTTATTTGTGCCCTTCCTGCAATCCGGTCGGTTGTGCATACACTGTTCGGGTACCTGTGCGCACAAGGACCCGCCATGCCTCACGACGCCTTCTGGCTGCCCGCCAGCGAGCACTGCAGCCTGTACGTGCACCAATGGTTGCCGGCCACACCGGTAAAAGCCGTGGTGTTGCTGGCCCATGGCATGGCCGAGCATGCCGGGCGCTACCAGCACCTGGGCCATGCCTTGAGCGAGGCCGGCTTCGCCCTGTTCGCCGCCGACCAGCGCGGCCATGGGCGCACCGCCGAACTGGGCAACCTCGGCCTGTTCGCCCGCCATCATGGCTGGAATGCCGTGGTCAACGACATCGGGCTGCTGGCCCAGCACATCGGCCAGCAATACCCGTGCACGCCGCTGTTCCTGTTCGGCCACAGCATGGGCAGCTACATCGCCCAGGCCTACCTGCTGCACCACAGTGGCAGCCTGCATGGGGCGATCCTCAGCGGCTCCAACTACCAGCCGGCGGCGCTGTACCACGTGGCGCGGCTGATTGCCCGGCTGGAAGCCTGGCGCCAGGGGCCGCTGGGCAAGAGCGCACTGATCGAGTGGTTGTCGTTCGGCTCGTTCAACAAGGCCTTCAAGCCCAACCGCACGGCGTTCGACTGGCTCAGCCGCGACCCGGCGCAGGTCGACCTGTACGTCAACGACCCGCTTTGCGGCTTTCGCTGCAGCAACCAGTTGTGGCTCGACCTGCTGCAAGGCTTGGCGCAGATCAGCCAGCCGAGTAACCTCGCGCAGATCGATCCGAACCTGCCGCTGCTGGTAATCGGTGGTGAATGTGATCCGGTCAGTGCCGGCAAGCGTCTCACCCACCTGGCCGACGCCCTGCGCGCGACCGGCAATCGACATGTACAGCTGCGCATCTATCCTGAGGCGCGGCACGAAGTACTCAACGAAACCAACCGTGACGAGGTCACCGCCGATATTCTCGGCTGGCTTGAACAGGCGCTTGCCCTTGGCCGCCCTGTGCGCAGTGAATGACAGCCGCCCTCGCCTACCGCTTAAGGAAGCCCCGATGTCCCAGGTCACCAACACGCCTTACGAAGCCCTCGAAGTCGGCCAGAAGGCCGAGTACAAGAAGTCCGTCGAAGAACGCGACATCCAGTTGTTCGCCGCGATGTCCGGTGACCACAACCCGGTACACCTGGACGCCGAGTTCGCTGCCAAGAGCATGTTCCGCGAGCGCATTGCCCACGGCATGTTCAGCGGCGCGCTGATCAGTGCTGCAGTGGCCTGCACCCTGCCTGGCCCTGGCACCATCTACCTGGGCCAGCAGATGAGCTTCCAGAAGCCGGTGAAAATTGGCGATACCCTGACCGTGCGCCTGGAAATCCTGGAGAAGCTGCCCAAGTTCAAGGTGCGCATCGCCACCAATGTGTACAACCAGAATGATGAGCTGGTGGTCCAGGGCGAGGCCGAGATCCTCGCACCGCGCAAGCAGCAGACCGTCGAGCTGGTGTCGCCGCCGAATTTTGTGGCTAGCTGAAGATTGATGCAGGCAGTACCGGCCCTTTCGCGGGTAAACCCGCTCCCACATGGACCTCACAGCATCAAGCCGTGACGCAATCCTGTGGGAGCGGGTTTACCCGCGAAGAGGCCGGCGCAGCCAACATCATTCGATAGCCTGCAACCGCCGCTCGATATGCCTGCGCTCCGGCTCCTGCCGGGTCAGCGCCAGCGCCTGCCGCCAGGCCGCCCGGGCCTCTTCCATATGCCCCAGCTGGTAATGCAGCTCGCCCCGCGTCGCATGCGCCAGGTGATAGTCCAGCAACTCTCCCCTCGCCAGAATCCCTTCGACTTCCCGCAGCCCAACCTCCGGCCCATCCCGCTTCGCCAGCGCCACGGCCCTGTTCAGTTCTACCACTGCTGACGGCCAATGCCGCTGCAGCACGTCATACAGCCCGACGATCTCCGCCCAGTCGGTCGCTTCGGCCGTAACCGCTTCGGCATGCACCGCCGCAATCGCCGCCTGCACGGTATAGGCACCGAACGCCCGGCTTTGCAGGGCCTGGCGCACCAGTTCGCAGCCTTCGGCAATGCGTTGCCGGTCCCACAGGCTACGGTCCTGCTGCTCGAGCAATACCAGGTTGCCCCGGCCATCGGTACGCGCGCGCTGCCGGGACGCCTGCAGCAACATCAGGGCCAGCAGGCCGACCGCCTCCGGGTCGGGCAGCAACTGCACCAGCAGGCGCGCCAGGCGAATGGCTTCATCGCTCAGCTCCTGCTGCAACAACGCCTCGCCCGACGACGCCGAATAGCCCTCGTTGAACACCAGGTAGATCACCCGCAGCACACTCTCCAGGCGCTCGGGCAGTTCGTTCAGCTCCGGCACCTGATAAGGGATGCCGGCATCGCGGATCTTGGCCTTGGCGCGCACGATACGCTGGGCGATGGTGGCCGGACTCTGCAGGAAAGCACGGGCGATCTGCTCGGTGGTCAGGTCGCAGACTTCACGCAGGGTCAGCGGCACCTGGGCATCGGCGGACAAGGCCGGGTGGCAGCAGGTGAAGATCAGCCGCAGGCGGTCGTCGGCCAGCAGTTCTTCCTCGCTGGGGTCCTGCGCCTGGCCGTCGAGCAGCATGCTCAGGTCCGCCTGGGAACGGTCGAAACGGGCGCGCCGGCGCAGCGCATCGATGGCCTTGAAGCGGCCGGTGGACACCAGCCACGCCCGCGGGTTATCGGGGATACCGTCGCGCTGCCAGCGCTCGACGGCGATGAAGAAGGCATCGTGCATGGCCTCCTCGGCCAGGTCGAAATCACCCAGCAGGCGGATCAGCGTCGCCAGGATACGCCGTGACTCGCTCCGGTAGACCGCCTCGACCTCGGCGCGCACCTGCGCCAGTGCCTTCATCAGTCGGGCATCCGCTGGGTCACCACCTCCACCAGGCGGTCCAGGCTTTCTCCCCACCCCTGGTGGAAGCCCATTTCCTCATGGGCGCGGCAGTCGGCGGCATTCCAGTGCCAGGCGCGGGCGGTGTAGCGGGTTTTGCCCTGCTCCTCGTCAAAACTGATCACGGCAGTCATGAAGGCCTTGTCCGAAGGTACCCAACCTGGGCCGAAGGCATCGGTGAACACCAGCCGCCGCGGCGCGGCGATTTCCAGGAACACGCCCTGGTTCGGGTACTCGCTGCCATCCGGCGCCCGCATCAGGGTGCGGAACAGGCCACCGACCCACAGCTGCATCTCGCACTCCGGGGTGGTCATGCCCTGCGGCCCCCACCATTGCATCAGCCACTGGGGCTCGGTCCAGGCGCGGAACACCTTGGCCGGTGGCGCGTCGATCAGGCGGCTGATGGACAACTCGTGTTGCGCTTGCGCGGGGTGTGCAAGGCTCATGCTGGTAGGTCTCCATTGCTGTCAGGGTTGCAGTTCGCGCACCGGCCGCACCTCGACACTGCCGACCCGCGCGGCGGGGATGCCCTTGGCGATGTTCAGCGCCTCGTTCAGGTCGCGGGCTTCCACCAGGTAGAAGCCCGCCAGTTGCTCCTTGGTCTCGGCGAACGGGCCGTCGGTCAGGCTCATGTGCCCGTTGCGCATGCGCACTGTGGTGGCGGTCTGCACCGGCTTCAGCGCCTCGGCCGCCAGCATTCGCCCGGAGCCTTGGATGGATTCGGCATACGCCCTGCATTCGGCGTCTTCCGGGCTGTCGGGCAGGCTGTGCAGCAGCCCCTCGTCACAATAGACCAGGCACAGGTATTTCATGGTCGCCTCCAGGGCATTGGCAAAGTGCGTTTGGCGATAACGGCTCAGGGCTTGAGATCGAACAGGGCTTTCTGGGTTTCCATGTCGAATGGCGCCGACCAGTGTTCGTGGATTACCTGCCACTGGCCACCTTGACGACGATAGCCCACGGTGGCGCGCATGAAGCCGCACTGGCTCTCGTTGTCCGCGGGGCCACAGCGGTTAAGCCAGTGCGCCAGGGCCAGGTCGCCAGCGGCATGCACGGTAAGTTCGGCGAATTCGAAAACCATCGGGCCGGGGCACATGCCCATGCACATTTCCCAGTGCGCCTGGTAGGTTGCCTTGCCTTTGAATTGCAGGGCCTGGATGGCATCGAAGGCGACGATGTCGTCGGCATAGGGAGCGACGATGTTGGGGATGTCGCGGTCGCGCACGGCCTGCATCCAGCGCGCGATCAATTGGCGGATCTCGGTTTCGGCTGCGGTGCTCATCGGGGGTTCCTCCGACAGGTCATGGGTGATTGGGCACGGGGTGCAACGTGCTCTCACCTATTGGTCGAACGGGAACTGGAGGAATCGACAGGCAACGGAAACTATTCTGCATGGGTAATTGGAGAATACCCGCGAGAAACAACGAAAGCAGGCTTGTTCAGGCCATTGCGGCTTGTTCGAAGACCTCGTCGGCCCACTGGTTGAGGCTTTTGCCGGCAGCACGGGCAGCAACACTCGCGGCAGCATGAACTTCGGGCCGGATACGCAGCATTACTTTGCCCGAGGCAGGCTTTTCCGGCGCAATGCCCTGCTCTGCGCAATCGGCCAGGTAATCTTCCAGCGCATTGCGAAACGCCTCATGCAACTCGGGCACCGAGCTTGCGTGAAAACTGATGATGTCACGCATACCAAGCACACGGCCGACGAAGATATCGTCACGCGCGTCGTACTCGATACGGGCGGCGTAGCCTTTGTAGCGCATGCAACTCATATCCTGACTCCTGCCCGCAAGAGGAATTCACGGGCTTCTTCAATCTGATACCGCTTGGCTTCCTTGCCTGGATGAGGCCGATGGCATCTCCAGCATTGGCCACCCAGCACCAGCTTGACCCTGGAGCCTTGCCGCTCCAGCACCTCACCGCCCAGATGGAGTACCAATGCCTCGATCTCGGAGAAAGCCAACGACGCCGTGGTCGGCGTTCGGAAAATTGCGTCGAGGACTTTGCGGTATCGAGTGTTCATCAAAAAATGCTATCAAATTAAGATAGCACTTTTTCCTCGATATTCATTCAGGATTTTTCTGTTGCTCGAACTGCAAGACGGTTGATGGCCCCGTCACCCGCAGGCCGGCGAAAGGGCCATCAACACCAGGCAAGCCGATCAACCCTGCTGGCACCCCTCACCCATGGCCCGGTACTGGATGGTGTGCACCTGGCCCTGGTGGTCTTCGTAGGTCATGGTCGCAGGCACCACTTCGCAGACGTTGGGGATGGTCGACAGGTTGATCACCCGCTTGATGTCCAGGTTCATGGAGTAGTCGTACTGCTGGGCGACGGGCTCGCTGGAGACGGGTCTGGCCTCATCGGCGAGGGCGAACGAGGACATACCGACCAATGCAAGAATCAGTAATGGTTTCATGTGAGTTTGCCTTTTAAGCATTCAAGCTGATCGATTGACTTCTATTGCCGTGCCCGGCGCGGAGAAGTTGCCATCTGCGGTGAAGATGGCACGAAGTACCGATCCCGCTTCGTACTGCCAGTGGGGATGGCTAAAAGTCTACTCCCGGCCTGGAATAGTTGAACCCCGAACTCGGACATTCACCCTTGCCAGATATGCAACAATCTGCGACAAGTTCACCGCAAAACATCAGGCCAGAGCCTCTGGCCACCTTTCAGGGCAGGGCGCGCAATTTCTGAAAATTTGTACTGTTCGATACTTTCGGCCCCGGAACGCCGGCTGCTGGACCACTTTTACCGCCAGCACGGCTCACGCATGCGTGCTGCGGGCGATGCTGAGCTGTGGGTGGCGCGGGGCCCCGGCATCATCGCGGGCTTGAGCCTGAGCCCGGTGGGCGATGGCTTCTGGCTGACCGGGTTGTTCGTCGACCCGCAGCGGCGCAGCCAAGGGGTGGCCGGGCGGTTGGTCGAGGTGGCGCTGGCGCAGGCTGGCGGGCCCACCTGGCTGTTCTGCCACCCGGACCTTGCGCCCTTCTACCAGCGCCTGGGCTTCGACATGGCCCAGCAGCTGCCGGAAGCCCTGGCTGGCCGCCTGCAGCGCTACCAGCGCAGCAAGCGGCTGGTGGCACTGCAACGAGGTCAGTCGTCGCTGGCGTCGAGCCCGGGGAACAGCACCTCGGTGTAACCGAACCGGGAAAAGTCCTGGATGCGTGACGGGTACAGCCGACCAATCAGGTGGTCACATTCATGCTGCACCACCCGCGCATGGAAGCCGTCGGCAAAGCGGTTGATCGGGTTGCCCTGGGGGTCGATGCCTTCATAGCAGATGTGCTTGAAACGCGGCACCACGCCGCGCAGGCCGGGTACCGACAGGCAGCCTTCCCAACCGTCCTCGATCTCGCTGGACGTCGGCGTGATGACCGGGTTGAGCAGGATGGTCTGCGGCACCGGTTCGGCATCCGGGTAACGCTCGCTGCGCTCGAAGCCGAAGATCACCAGCTGCAGGTCGATACCGATCTGTGGCGCGGCCAGGCCCACGCCGCCCACATGGCGCATGGTTTCGAACATGTCATCGATCAGTTGCTGCAGTTCGGCACTGCCGAGCATGTGCTCGGGCACTGGCGGGGCGATGCGCAGCAGGCGTTCGTCGCCCATCTTGAGAATGTCACGGATCATCGGGGGTTCGGCTCGGAAGATTGCTGCTCGCTCGGTACAGGGTGCTCATGGCCCAGCACGGTAATGGTTTCGCGGGCCTTGTGCTCATCGGCGTCCTTCTCGCCAGGGTTCTTGCCCTCGCTCGACATGTGCTCGATCACTGCGTTCATCTCCGCGCCCAGCAGCAAAACGGCGGCGGAGATATAGAAATACAGCAATAGCACGATGATTGCACCGATACTGCCGTACATGGCGTTGTAGTCGGCAAAGGTCTTCACATAGTAGGCAAAGCCCAGCGAGGCCAAGATCCACACCACCACCGCCAGCACCGAGCCCGGGGTGATGAAGCGGAACTGCTGCTTCACATCGGGCATCACGTAGTAGATCAGCGCCACCGCCACCATCATCAGGATGATGATCGCCGGCCAGCGCAGGATGGTCCACACCGTGACGATCACCTCCTGCATGCCGACCTGGGCGGCAATCCACTCCATCACCTGCGGCCCCAGCACCATCAGCGCCGCAGCCACCAGCAACATGCCGGCAATGCCCACGGTGTAGATGATCGACAACGGAATGCGCTTCCACACCGGGCGGCCCTCGGGCACATCGTAGGCGGCGTTCATCGCGCTCATCATCAGGCGCACACCGGCCGATGCGGTCCACAAGGCAATCACGATACCCACCGACAACAGCCCGCCCTTGGACTGCTGCAACTGGTCGATCACCGGGTTCACCTGCTCCAGCGCCTGGGGTGGCAGCACCAGTTCCGATTGCAGGCGCAGCCAGGAGAAGAAGTCCGGCAGGTGCAGGAAGCCGATCAGGGCGATCAGGAACAGCAGGAACGGGAACAACGAGAACAGCATCTGGTAGGCCAGTGCGGAAGCGTAGGTCGACATCTCGTCGTCGAGGAATTCCTTGACGGTGCGTACCAGCACGCGGTGCAGGGGCAGGCCGCGCAGGTCGGGGAAAATCATAGCGTCTCCTTTCGCCGCTTGATTCGTGTGTACCACGGTAAGTCTAATAGACCATGCCGCTGCTGTGCTGATCCCGGCCATGCTGCAAGAATTTGCTTACGCCAGTAGCGGCCTCTTCGCGGGCACGCCCGCTCCCACAGGTACTGCACAGTGCTTGAAATCTGTTCGGTACCTGTGGGAGCGGGCGTGCCCGCGAGAAGGCCGGGACAGGCCTCACATCAAGGCTTTTTCACCGCGTCCTTCACGTTGCCCTTGATCTGTTGCCCCTCGCCCTTGAGCTCCTGCGCTTCCCCCTCGGCCCGCAGCCGCTCGTTGTCGGTCACTTTGCCGACACCCTGCTTGACGTTGCCGATCGCTTCGTTGGCCAGGCCTTTCGCTTTGTCTTTGGTACCGCTCATGGCAAAACTCCTGCAATTGGGGGCACGTGGACCGTGCCGACAGTCGGTGGACCCGACGCCTTCGCCAAGCGTTCCAAGAGTTTTTTCGCCCTCGAGCCGAACGGCAAGGCGGTTGGCAAACCTTGCCCCGCTACCCGCCACCCCTCACAATGCAGGCCTTCATAGCGTCAACCCGCAGGAACCTGCATGAAACTCGACAAACCCGCCGCCATCGCCCGGCGTAACGAAGTACTGGCCCGCCCGGTGCTGACCAGCAGCAACACCCTGTTCGCCATCCTCGATCGCAAGCGCAACCTGTGGTGGTTCGAGGTGCCGGTGGCGCTGCTGCGCAAGGGCCAGCCCGACTGGGTCAACCTGCTGCTGCACACCCCGGAAAGCGACGAGCTGCAGCACCTGAAGGTGCCGACCAACTTCCTGCGCGCTCACCAGGAACAGATGGAAGTGCGCAACCCCGGCAAGCGCCGCTCGACCATCAGCCTGGCCCTCAGCGCCGACCGCGACTCGCTGCTGCGCGACACCCGCCCGGGTGGCGAGCAGCTGGACTTCCGTACCTTCGTGCAGGCCTGATCAGGCCTTCTCGATGCGATCGTCATGGATGACGATGCGGCCCTGCTTGAACAAACCGCCAATGGCCTTCTTGAAGTTGCCCTTGCTGACGTTGAACAGCTTGCTGATCAGCGCCGGGTCGCTCTTGTCGCACACCCCCAGCACCCCGCCTTCGGCCTCCAGGCGCGCCATGATCTGCTCCTGCAGGCTGTCGGCCAGGGCCGCACCCACCGGTTGCAGGCTCAAGGCGATCTTGCCGTCCGCGCGCACTTCCTTGATGAAGCCCTTCTCGTGCATGCCCGAGCGCAGGAACTTGAACACCTCGTTCTTGTGGATCAGGCCCCAGTGGCGGTTGTTGATGATCGCCTTGAAGCCCATCGGCGTCTCGCCGGCCACCAGCAGCTCGACCGGCTGGCCTACCTGGTAGTCCGCCGGGGTGCGGTCCAGGTAACGGTCCAGGCGTGAGGTGGCGGTGATGCGGCGGGTGCGCTTGTCGAGGTACACGTGCACCACGCAGTAGTCGCCGATCTTCAGCGGCCGCGCCTCTTCCGAGTACGGCATCAGCAGGTCCTTGGACAGGCCCCAGTCGAGGAAGATGCCGGCACCGTTGATGTCCTTGACCTTGAGGCTGGCGAACTCGCCAACCTGCACCTTGGGTTTCTCGGTGGTGGCGATCAGCTGGTCTTCGCTGTCCAGGTAGATGAACACGTTCAGCCAGTCATCCACTTCGGTTTCGGCGTTTTTCGGGATGTAGCGCCCGGGCAGCAGGATCTCGCCGTCGGCGCCGCCGTCCAGGTACAGGCCGAAGTCCACGTGTTTCACGATTTGCAAACTGTTGTAACGCCCAAGCAGAGCCATTTCCGATGTTCCTCAAGACAAGGCGGCTATTCTACACCTGAAGCCAGCGCGCCGCCCGACCGCTGATGCAGTGGAACCGTCAGCGTCCCTCTTGCGTCTACCGTCTGGCCAGCACCGCAAGGAACAGCCCATGCCGCTACGCCTGTCCAAAGCCCTGCTCGTCGCCATCGGCTGCGCCCTGGCCCTGGCCGCCTGCAGCCGTATCGACCTGGCCTACCGCAACCTCGACCGCCTGGTGCCGTGGTCGCTGGGCGACTACCTGGCCATGAACAGCGAGCAGAAGG
Source organism: Pseudomonas sp. X4 (assembly GCF_040784925.1). NCBI lineage: Bacteria > Pseudomonadati > Pseudomonadota > Gammaproteobacteria > Pseudomonadales > Pseudomonadaceae > Pseudomonas > Pseudomonas sp. X4. The sequence continues at coordinate 785,160 of NZ_CP160798.1, forward strand.
CCATGCTAGACGACCGCCTGCGGGAGCACCTGGCCTGGCATTGCAAGACCCAGCTGCCTGGTTACCTCGACTGGCTGGACCGGGTACGCGGCATGGTCGCCGACGACCAGGTGACCGACCAATCCCTGCAGCAGCGTACCCGCGAAGCCCGCGAGGCGATTGGCCGGGTAGCCGAGGAAATCACCCCTTCGGCCACCGAGTTGCTGCGCGGCATGAGCGATAGCCAGGTGGCGGAGATGCGCGAGGCGTTCCGCGAGGACATCAGCGAACGGCAGAAGAAGTATGTGGATACGCCGTTGGACAAGCAGATCGCCCGCCGTTCCGAACGCATGGAGAAACGCCTGACGCCGTGGTTTGGCGAGCTGACCGCGGTACAGAAGCAGCGCGTGCAGGCCTGGTCCCAGGCGCTGGGCGACCAGAACCGCGAATGGATCGCCAACCGCGCGCACTGGCAGCAGCAATTGCTGCTGGCGATGAACCAGCGCAACGACGCCAGCTTCGAGCCGCGTTTGGCGACGTTGTTGCAGCGCAAGGAGAGTTTGTGGACGCCGGAGTACCGGGCGGCGTATCAGAATACCGAGCAGCAGGCGCGCAGCTTGTTGGTGGACCTGGTGCACCAGAGTACCCCGCAGCAGCGGCGGTACCTGCAGGAGCGGCTGGGCAAGGTGCGTACCGATTTCAGTGAGTTGAAGTGTTTGAAGGGGTAATTGGGAAAAGCAGGCCCGGCCTCTTCGCGGGTAAACCCGCTCCCACAGGGCCCCCACTGGTTTCGAATCCTGTGCCGTACCTGTGGGAGCGGGTTTACCCGCGAAGGGGCCAGGCCTGCCAAAGCACAGTCACCGCCCCTTGCGCCGATACGGAAACACATCGATCACCTTCCCTTCACGAATCGCCGCCTGCAGCCCCTTCCAGTAATCCGCGTCGTACAACTCCCCATGCAGCCGGCTGAACAAGCGCCGCTGGCCGATATCGGCAAACAGGAACGGCGGAAACTCCTCGGGGAACACGTCATGCGGCCCGATCGAGTACCACGGCTCGCCCGACATCTCGTCTTCCGGGTAACGCGGCGGCGGGATATGGCGGAAGTTCACCTCGGTCAGGAAGCTGATCTCGTCATAGTCATAGAACACCACCCGCCCATGGCGGGTAACGCCAAAGTTCTTCAGCAGCATGTCGCCAGGGAAGATATTCGCCGCCGCCAGCTGCTTGATGGCCAGGCCGTAATCCTCCAGCGCTTGCAGCACCTGGCCCTCGCTGGCGTGTTCCAGGTACAGGTTCAGCGGCGTCATGCGCCGCTCGGTCCAGCAGTGGCGGATCAGCACCGTGTCACCCTCCAGCGCCACGGTCGATGGCGCCACCTCCAGCAGTTCGGCCAGGCATTCCGGCTCGAACTTGCTACGCGGGAAGCGAAAATCGGCGAACTCCTGGGTATCGGCCATGCGCCCGACGCGGTCGACGCTTTTCACCAGCCGGTACTTGTCGATCACCGTGGCCCGGTCGACCGTCTTCGACGGTGAAAAGCGGTCCTTGATGATCTTGAACACGGTGTTGAAGCCCGGCAGGGTGAACACGCTCATGACCATGCCGCGTACCCCGGGCGCCATGACGAAGCGGTCGTCGCTGCTGGCCAGGTGGTTGATCAGCGCCCTGTAGAACTCCGACTTGCCGTGCTTGTAGAAACCGATGGAGGTGTACAGCTCGGCCACGTGCTTGCCCGGCAAGATGCGCTTGAGGAAGTTGACGAACTCCGCCGGCACCGGCACATCGACCATGAAGTACGAGCGGGTGAAGGAAAAGATGATCGACACCTCGGCCTCGTCGGTGATCAGCGCATCGGCCTCGATACCGTGCCCTTCGCGGTGCAGCAGCGGGATTACCAGCGGCCACTGCTCGTCGCTGTTGAACAGCCGGCCGACCAGGTAGGCGCCCTTGTTGCGGTACAGCACCGGCACAAATAGCTCCAACGCCAGGGTCGGGTCCTTGCATACCCAGTCCGGCAGGCACTCGCGCAGCTGATCCTCCAGGCGCACCAAGTCGCCTTCCAGGTTGCTGTACGGCACTTCGAACGGGTAATCGCTGAACACTGCCCGCAGCAGGCTCTTGAGCCCAGCATCAGGCCGATAGGTACGGGTTTGCGCGGCGCGCTCACGGCTGCGCATGGACGGTCGGGTGGTGTGGATGAACATGCAGCCGTCGCTGATCAGGTCGTGGCTGAACAGGCTGCAGAACAGCGAGTTGTACCAGGTCTCGGACAGCTCGTCGTCCAGCCTTGGGTCGATCAGGTGGATATAGGCGTTCTTCACCAGCGGCCATTGTTCCACATCCAGCAGCACGTCCTCGGCAAAGCCCTGGCGCAGCCAGCCGTTGACCTCGGCGACCTTCTCTTCATAGAGATTGATGCGGGCGGCGGAGGCACGCTGGATATCTTGCCAGCGCGCCTGCTCGAAGCGCTTGCGGGCACCGAGGGTGATGCGCTGGAAGTGGTCGCGGTAGTTGTCGAAGCCGGCGAGGATCATTCGGGCGATTTCGACAGCGGGCCAGGGCTGGGGCATGCGAAGACCTCGGTGCGGTGTTGAGTTACAGAGCTTAGTCGCCTCTTGGTTTTTGCGGAGCCTGTGCCGGCCTCTTCGCGGGCTCGCCCGCTCCCACAGGTTCTGTGCAATGCTCGGCCCTGTGGTAATCCTGTGGGAGCGGGTTTACCCGCGAAGAGGCCGGCACAGGTTTACACCGCAAGAAAGCACAAGAATCCCCAGCCCCCCTGGCGTACACTCGCGCCCCTGCCCTGCCTCCGGAGACCGTTGTGAGCCCCATCGCCCTAGCCCGCCTGCTGACCCTTGCCGCCGTCTGGGGGGCGAGCTTCCTGTTCATGCGCATCATCGCCCCCGAATTGGGCACGGTGCCAACGGCGTTCTTCCGTGTGTCCATCGCCTGCCTGGGCCTGGTTGCACTGCTCGCCGCCGCCCGCGTGCGCTGGGACTTCCAGGGCAAGCTCGGCGCCTGCCTGGTGCTGGGCATGATCAACTCCGGTATCCCCGCCACGTTCTACTCCGTGGCCGCCCAGGTGCTGCCCGCCGGCTACTCGGCAATCTTCAACGCCACCACGCCGCTGATGGGTGTGCTGATCGGCGTGCTGTTCTTCCGCGAACCGATGACCCTGGCCAAGCTCTGCGGCATCTTCCTGGGCCTGTTCGGCGTCGGCATCCTCAGCGGCGCCGGCCCGGTGGCCCTGGACCTGGCCCTGCTGCAAGGCGCCCTCGCCTGCCTGGCGGCCACCACCTGCTACGGCTTTGCCGGCTTCCTCGCCCGCCGCTGGGTCAGCGGCCTGGACAGCCGCCTGTCGGCACTGGGCAGCATGCTCGGCGCCACCCTGATGCTGAGCCCGCTGTTCGCCTGGAGCGCGCTGAGCCAGCCACCTGCCAGCTGGGGCGGCTGGCAGGTGTGGCTGTCGCTGCTGGGCCTGGGCCTGCTGTGCACAGCGTTCGCCTACATCCTGTACTTCCGCCTGCTGGAGGAGATCGGCCCGGTCAAGGCCAGCACCGTGACCTTCCTGATCCCGGTATTCGGCGTATTGTGGGGGGCGTGGCTGCTGGGCGAACCGTTGTCGATGGCGCACCTGTACGGCGGCCTGCTGATTGGCCTGGCATTGTGGCTGGTGCTGCGCCCGGCACGCAGCTGAAGCGGGGGGTACAGGATGAACGACGCGTACAAGAAGGTCCTGTTCCGCCTGGAGCAGGACGAAAACGGCTACCCGCCCGCCTCGGTCGAGGGCCTGTGGGCCAAGGCCGTGGAAGGCGGCTATGCCGTCGACAACATTCCCTTCCATGTCTACGGCATCGCCCCGGGCGACGTGATCGGCACCCGTGAGGAAGCCGGCGAAACCTGGTTCGCCGAACTGCGCCACAGCAGCGGCAGCTCGGTGTTCCGGGTTATCGTCAAGCCCCCGGAAACCCTGGACCAGGTACGCGCGGCCGTGCACGACTTCGGCTGCAACTGCGAAACCGAGCAGGCGGTGAAGATGCTGGCGGTCGAGGTCCCGCCGCAGCGCTCGCTCGACACCTTGCTCTACTACCTGCTGACCCAGCGCGAAGCCGGCCTGCTGGACTTCGAGGAAGGCGTATTGCGCCACGCCATCCCCGAAGAATTCCGCTAGGGCCTACGCCTCGGCCAGGCGCGCGGCGGGCTTGCGGAACACGAACAGCAAGCCCACCACGATCAGCCCCATGCCCAGCAGGCTGAGCGGCGCCAGGCGGTTGCCGAAGATCAGCAGGTCCATCACCGCGGTCACTGCCGGCACCAGGTAGAACAGGCTGGTGACATTGACCAGGTTACCCTTGGCGATCAGCCGGTACAGCAGCAGGGTCGCCAGTAGCGAGACCACCAGCCCCATCCACAGCAGCGCGCCGACGAAACCGCCAGTCCACTCCACATGCAGCGGCTGCAGCGGCGCGAACAATGCGCACATGGCAAAGCCGGCCAGGTACTGCAGCGGCAGCGTGCCCATTGGGTTGTCGGTGATGCGCTTCTGCAGGATCGAGCCGAAGGTCATGCTGGCCAGCGCCAGCAAGGCGAACAGCATCCCCGCCAGCGACACCCCGCCCAGGTTGATGCCCTGGTAGACCACCATGATCAACCCGCCAAGCCCCAACCCCAGGCCGAACAAGCGGCTCCAGGAGCGCTGGCGCTCCATCAGCACCACGGTCAGGATCGGTTGTACCCCCATCACCGTGGCCATGATGCCGGGGGTGACATGGGTATCGAGCGCCAGCAGGTAGAAGATCTGGTAGGCGCCGAGCAGCACACAGCCGGTGCCCAGGGCCCGCAGGATGGCCCCGCGACTGCGCGGCCAGCGCAGCCCCAGCAATGGGCCGATCAGCAGCAGGCCGGCCAGGGCCAGCGCCGAGCGCAACAGCAGGAAGGCAAACGGGCTGGCATGCGCCAGGCCGAGTTTGGAGACGATCGCCCCGCTGCTCCACAGCAGGACGAACAGGCTGGTAGTGGCCGCCGAGGCCACGGATGCTTTGCTAAAGACAGACATGTATTGCCACCTGATTCAAGGCGAATAAGCCAGACGGACGGCGTGCGCTTCAGTGAGGGAAGTCGCCGACCGTGTTCAGTAGGTTGCGTGTGCGAAGGGATGCGGCCAGAAGCCGATCAGCCCAGCACGACCACGCAAGGAGGCGGAGCTACGCCGCCTACGACGCCACTGACAGGTGGTGGTGGATAGTGACTGATCATCGCCGGCTGCTGGCAGCCACGCACGACCATGCCCGCGACTGGCGCGATGGCAAAGCTTGTGGTGGATGGGCTGGCTGGCATGAACAGGTCTTCGGGAAGAGAACAGTGGGCTGGACTATAGCCCGGTGTTTCCTGGCTGGCAACTACCCCGCCGGCCACAATCCCGTGTAGGAGCGGCCTTGTGTCGCGAGGGGGCGCGAAGCGGCCCCGGTTCTTTGCATCCACGCCGATATTGCCGGGGCCGCTTTGCGGCCCATCGCCGGCAAGCCGGGCTCCCACAAGTACGGCGTAGAACTCAAGATTTTCGCGGTCCCTGTGGGAGCCTGGCTTGCCGGCGATGGGCTGCGCAGCAGCCCCAGTGACGTTAACTGGCTGGTAAGGGGTCGCGTGTGTATTGGTTAATTTCTCACCACCCCGATTCGTCTGAATGCGAAACGCAGCCCGCATTCACCCGTTTCGAGGACCACCGATGAACGTATCCGCCTGGCTCTACCGGCCAGCCCAGATCACCTGCCTGCTGCTGGTCAGCGCCTACGCCCACGCCGCCAAGCCCGGCGACGTGTTCAAAGACTGCAAGGACTGCCCCGAGATGGTCGTGCTGCCCGCCGGCAGCTACGTGATGGGGGCCCCCGACGATGAAGTCGGCCGCCAGCCCGACGAGGGCCCGCTGCACACCGTGACCTTCGCCAAGCCCTTCGCCATGAGCCGCTACCAGGTCACCGCCGGCGAACTGGACGCCTACATCAAGGCCACCGGCACCGTCATCAAGAGCGGCGACGACCGCCCCGGCCGCTGGTGCGAAGCCAGCAAGCCCAGCTACAAGCAAGGCCCCCGCCAGCCGGCGGTGTGCGTCGACTACGACGAAGTGCAGGCCTACACCCGATGGCTGGCGAAAACCACCGGCAAGCCATACCGCATGGTCAGCGAAGCCGAACGCGAATATGCCGCCCGTGCCGGTTCCAGCGGCCCGTTCCCGTTCCCCTTCGACGAACCGGGCAAGTACGAGATCAGCAAGCACGCCAACACCTATGGCCCCAAGGACGGGCATACCTTCACCGCCCCGGTGGGCAGCTACCCGCCCAATGCCTTCGGCATGTATGACATGCACGGCAACGTCTACGAATGGGTCGCCGACTGCTACCACGACAGCTACGAAGGCGCCCCCACCGACGGCAGCGCCTGGATCCAGGACCCCAAGTGCATCCGCGCGCACATGCGCGGCAACGACTGGGGCGAGCCGCCGATCTTCTCCCGCTCGGCCAACCGCAATGACCGCCTCAAGACCACCCGCGGGGATTTCCTCGGCTTTCGCGTAGCACGCGAACTGTGAAGTTGTGACGCGGTTAACGCAGCACTGGCCAAAAAAATCGCCAATAAGAATCGTTCCGGTTTTTCACAGGTGCTGCGTCCTATAGCTGACATAGAAAAAAACCCTCTGCCAACGAGACCGCAATAGATGTCCAAGTCCCTCCCCGGCCCGCTCAACCCGCTTGCCAAAGCATTACTGATCCGTCATTCCCTTCGTCCCCAGCGCGCGTTCACCCGCATCGGCCTGGGCCTGGCGATATCCGCTGCGATGGTTGCCCAGGTGCAGGCACAGGAGTGGACCCTGGATATTCCCGCGCAGTCGATGAACTCGGCGTTGCAGGCACTGGCCAAGCAGACCGATACCCAGTTGCTGTACAGCCCGGAGGACATCAGTGGGCTGCGCTCCACGGCCCTCAAGGGCCGGCATGACCTGCAGTCTTCGTTGCGGACATTGCTGCAAGGTACCGGGCTGCGTTACCAGATCGATGGCAACACCGTGACGGTGACGGCCAGTTCGGGCGCACAGGCCGGCCAGGTCGAGCTTTCGGCGACCAACGTCAATAGCGTGGGCCTTGGTGCCACTACCGAAGGCACGGGCTCCTACACCACCGGTGTGACCAACACCGCGACCAAGATGAACCTGTCGATCCGTGAAACGCCCCAGTCGATCAGCGTAGTCACCCGCCAGCGCATGGACGACCAGCAGCTCAACAGCGTGACCCAGGTGCTCAACCAGACACCCGGCATCACCATGTCCCAGGACGGTGGCCTGCGCTACAACATCTATTCCCGCGGCAGTGCCATCAACACCTACCAGCTTGACGGCGTGACCACCACCCAGGAAAACCAGACCCGCAACATGCCCAGCACATTGCTGGACATGACCATTTACGACCGCGTCGAAATCGTCCGCGGCGCCACCGGCCTGATGACCGGTGCGGGTGAACCCGGCGGTGTGGTCAACCTCATTCGCAAACGCCCGACCCGCGAATTCCAGTCGCATATCCAGGGCACTGTCGGCTCCTGGGACTCCTACCGCAGCGAAGTCGATGTTTCCGGCCCCTTGACCGAGGGTGGCAACCTGCGCGGGCGCATGGTGGCGGCCAAGCAGAAAAGCGGCAGTTTTCGTGACTGGTACAAGGAAGACAAGGACATCCTCTACGGCGTTCTCGAAGCGGACCTGAACGACGACACCCTGGTACGTTTCGGCGTCGACTACCAGAAGTTCAAAGCCACCGGTTCACCGGGTGTACCGCTGTTGTTCACCAACGGCAAGCAGACCAACTTCTCCCGCTCGACCAGTTCCGGCGCCCGCTGGATGTACGACGAGCTGGAAACCACCAACTATTTCATGGCCGCCGAGCACACTTTTGCCAATGACTGGCAAATCAAGCTGGCCGCGAACTACATGGATTCCAATCGCGATAACTACAACGGCTCTTATCAGACCTCTTCGGGCCGAGCGTGGATCAATGAAGAAACCGGCGCTGCGCGAATGCTGCGTTACAACGCTGAGGCCGACCAGACCCAGCGCGGCCTGGACCTGACACTGCAAGGGCCTTTTTCCCTGTTCGGGCGCACTCACGAGTTCATCACCGGCTTCAACTACCAGGATTACAAGAACGATCACACCGGTTATGACGTTGGCACCACAACCGTCAACTTCTATGACTGGGACAACTACCTGCCTCGGCCAACCGAGACTGGCGCACTTGGGGAAATTCTCAACATCAAGAGCAGCCAGCGCGGCACCTACGCGGCATTCAAATTCAACCTGATGGATGACCTCAACGTAATCGTGGGCGCGCGCACCTCCGACTATGACTACGACTATTACTACTGGCCTACTTCGACCGTCAAAATGCACGAACGGGGTGAAGTAACACCGTACGCGGGCATCATCTATGACCTGACCCCCGAGCAATCGGTGTATGCCAGCTATACCGATATCTTCAAGCCACAATCCAACCTCGATCGTAACGGTTCGGTCATTGGCCCTGTCATAGGCAGCAACTACGAAATAGGCTGGAAAGGGGCGTTCTACGACGGGCGCCTGAACGCCAGTACGGCATTGTTCCTGGTCAAGCGTGACAACCTGGCGGTGCAGGATGGCGACGCGATCGTGCCAGGCACGCTCGACCAACAAGCCTACAAGGCTGCAAAGGGTACCGAGACCAAGGGTATCGACCTGGAACTGTCGGGAGAGGTTTTGCCTGGTTGGCAAGTCATGACCAGCTACAGCCATGCCCGCACGGAAGACGCCGAGGGCGAGCGCCAGCTGACGCAGTACTCCATGGACACTTTCCGCTTCTGGAACACCTATCGCTTCCAGGGTGACTGGAACAGGCTGACCGTGGGTGGCGGGGTGTCCTGGAACTCCAGCATGTCGCTCTACTACAACAGCCTCAAAGCCCGAGCCACCCAGGATGACTACACGGTTGCCAGCCTGATGGCGCGCTATCAGGTCACCGACCATCTGGCCGCCACTCTGAACCTGAACAACATCTTCGACGAGAAGTACTACTCGGGTATCGGCGGCAGTGTTGGCCATTACGGTGACCCGCGTAATGCCACCATGAGCCTGCGCTACGACTTCTAGGCCGACAGCCACCTGTACCGTTGTAATCGAAGCGGCGTCATCCACACAGGATGACGCCGCTTTTTTTCGTCTCGGTGGCGACACTGCCGACATGAAAAAACCTGTGGGGCCCACGTTGAACGTGGGCCCCACAGGTCATTCAGCCGGCCTTGCCGGGTCAACCCATGACCGGCTCCGCCACCAGCCTGGCCGCAAGCCCCTCGATCACGTCCGGATGCTTGAGGATGTCATAGTGACCCGCTGCAACCGCGTGGTTCTCACCGCTCCCGTGAACCGCGAAGCGTTGGCCATGGTCACCTGCCCACCAGCACAAGGCAGCGGCGCGGGTTGCCGGCAATGCCGGCAACCGTTCCGACAACGCCTTGAGCCGCATCGCCACGGCAAAGGTGTGGGCCAGTTCGGCGCTTTCGACACTGGCGAAGGCCGACGCTACCTGCAGCCCCGAGCGTGCCTCTTCGATCAGCCGCTCAAGCAGCGGCACACCACTGCCCGCCGCGATGGCAGGCAGCACCAGCTGCTCCTTGGCCAGCCCCAGCAGCACACTCAGGAAGCTGCCAAGGTCGGCACTCCAGTCCGCTGCCGGCGTTGCCGGCGCACCGGTGGGGATGAAACTGTCGACCAGGCCAAGCAACGATACTTGCTGGCCCTGGGCTTCCAGCTCCTGGGCCACCAGCACCGCCAGCGTGCCACCCAGCGACCAGCCGGCAAGCTGGTATGGCCCTTCGGGCTGCTTCTGGCGAATGTACTGGGCATAGTCGATCGCCATGGCCTGCAACGAATCATCCTGCCAGTTGCGATCGAGCAGCATGCGGCATTGCACGCCGTAGACGCTGCAATGCCCTTCCAGCCGGCGCGCCAGCGGCTCGTAGTCGAACACCGTGCCAAAGCCGGCATGCAGGCAGAACAGAGGCCTGGCCCCGGCTACCCGGCTGTTGAGCAGCAACAGCGGGTCAAGGGCGACGTCGGCATCGGTATAGCCTGAAAGCTCGCCAATGGTGGGCCTGGCCATGACATCGCGCAGTTTCAGCTCGATCGACAGGTCGGGCCGAGCTCGTACCTTCGACAGCATCTTCAGCACGCGCAGCGAATCGCCCCCCAACTCGAAGAAGTTGTCATCGACACCAACTTCATCCACCTCCAGCACTTCCTGCCAGATCGCCGCCAGCGCCTTTTCCGTGTCATCGCGCGGAGCCACCCGCACCGGGCGCCCGGCCAACTCCGGAGCCGGCAGCGCATTGCGATCGATCTTGCCATTGGGCGTGAGTGGAAACGCCGGCAGCAACACCCACTGGGTCGGCACCATGTAGTCCGGCAGGTCGGCCCGCAAGGCGTCACGCATTGGCGTAGCGGAAGTCGCCCCATTGCCGGTGACCAGATACGCCACCAGTTGCTTGCCGGTAGCGCCCTCCCGGGCGACCACCACAGCATCCCGCACATCCGCCAGATTCCGTAGCCGTGCTTCGACTTCCCCAGGTTCGATGCGGAAACCGCGAACCTTCAACTGGTTGTCCAGGCGGCCGATGAAATCGATCACGCCATCCGCCCGACGACGCACCCGGTCACCGGTGCGGTACAGCCGCCCGCCCTGGGCAAACGGGTCGGCGACAAAGCGCTCGGCGGTCAGGGACGGACGCTGGTGATACCCGCGCGCCACACCCTCGCCACCAATGTAGAGCTCCCCGGCCACGCCATCGGGCACCGGGTTCAGGCCCTGGTCCAGCACATGCAGCGTGCGCTGGCCAACCCGCTCACCGATCGGCGCATATACCGCCTGGCATGACTGCTGTGCCGATACTTTCCACAACAGGGGGGTCACGACCGTTTCGGTAGGCCCGTAGCCATTGGTCAGGAACTGCGGGCGCAAGGTCCGCTTGACCAGTTCGAACAGCGCATCGGGCACCGCGTCACCGCCAAAGCAATAGATGCGCACCGGCGGTGCGGCCTCCTGCCGGGTTTGCGCGAACTCGGCCAGTTGCTGCAGATACGCCGGCGGGAAGCAGGCAATGTCGATGCACTCGGCATGCAGTACCTGCCAGGTTTGCTCGGCAGTCCACAGCTGGCTACCGCGCACCACCAGGCAGCCGCCGGACGACAGGGTCGACAGCCAACGCTCCTGGGCACCGTCGAAAGCGAACGACATGAACAACAGCTCGCGAGTGCTTTCATCCATCTCGTAAAGGCGGGCGATTGCCTGGCAGTGCATGCCGATCTGCCCATGGCTGACCGCCACGCCCTTGGGCTTGCCGGTAGAGCCAGAGGTATAGATCAGGTACGCCAGGTTGGTGTCGTGCACCATCACCTGAGGGGCATCGGACGGCAAGCTGGCGATAGCCAGAAGGTCCAGCTCCACGCAGTGCTCCACCCCGGCAAAACGCTGGCGCAAGCCGCTGCTGGTCACCAGCAGGTGCATGGCCGAATCCTCGACAATCCACTGCAAGCGGTCCTGCGGGTAGTCGATATCCAGCGGCACATAGGCGGCGCCGGTTTTCATCACCGCCAGGAATGCCACGATCACCTCCACCGAGCGTTCCAGGGCGATGCCCACCGTAACCTCCGGGCGCGCTCCCAAGGCAATCAGGTGGTGTGCCAGGCGGTTGGCACGCTCATCCAGTTGGGCGTAGCTCAACTGTCGCTCGCCACAGGCCACCGCAATTGCCTCTGGCCGCGCCTGGGCATGCCGGGCAATCAGCTCGGCCAGCCTTGGCATGGCCTGCTCGCATGGCTGCAAGCCGTTGCGAGCCTGGGCCTGCTGCGCTTGCGCCGGGGTCAGCATGTCCAGGCTGCCCACGGTGGCGTGAGGGTTGTCGAGCATGCCCTCGAGCAGCCGTTCGAAACTGCCACGAATGCTGTCGGTGGCTTGCTCCGTGAAGCGGTTGCGCAAGTAGAGGAACTCGACCGAGAGCGTCTCGCCCAGATGCACCGCCAGGTCCATGGCGTAGTTGGTCACGTCGCGGTTGCTCACCTCACCGAACTGCAGCGAGCCACCACCACCTTCCTGCAGGCGTTCGTCCACCGGGTAGTTCTCGAACACCACGATGCTGTCGAACAACGCTTGCCCGGCCTGCCCTGCCCAGCGTTGCACATCAGCCAAGGCTGCATGTTCGTGGTCGCGCAGTTCCAGGTTGCAGGCCTGCAGTTGCTGCAGCCAGTCGACAATCCGCTGCTGCGGTTGGAGCGTCTGCACCACCGGCAAGGTGTTGATGAACAACCCCAGCATTTCGTCGGCACCGGGCAAGCCGGCTGGCCGGCCCGCCACGGTGGCGCCGAAGCACACCGTGGCTTGCCCGGTATAGCGCTGCAGCAGCAGCAGCCAGGTCGCTTGGATCAAGGTGTTTGGGGTGATGCGCAAGCGCTGGGCCTGCTCGCGCAGTTGCCGGGTACGCGAGGCATCCCAACGCAGGTACAGCGCGGCGTGCCCCTGCAGGTCTGCCGCCGGGCGAGCCGCCAGGCTGTCCGCCAGCCAGGTGGGGCTTTCCAGCTCTTGCAGCTTGCCTCGCCAGAACTGCTCCAGCGCCGCCTTGGGCTGCCCGGCAAGCCAGCGGATGTAATCGCCAAACCGCCCTGCCGGCGCTCGCGCGGGGTGGCCATGGTAAGTCTGCAACACCTCGCCAAGCAGCCGCGAGGTACTCCAGCCGTCCATCAGTATGTGATGACGGGTCCACAGCAGGTGCAAACGTTCGTCGTCCAGCCGCACCAGGGTCAGGCGCATCAACGGTGCGACACTCAGGTCCAGGCCTTGTGCGGCATCGGCTTCGGCCAGCGCCTGCAGCATCTGCGCACTTACCGAGCGGTCGCGCCAGTCATGCACGACCACCGGCAATTCGACCTTGCGGTAGACAAGCTGCAAAGGTTCGGCCAAGTGGGGCGCCGACCAGAAGGCACTGCGCAGGATATCGTGGCAGTCGATCACCTGCCGCCAGGCTGCCACGAACCGTTCGATTTCCAGGCCTTTGACTTCCACCGAAGTCTGGTTGATGTAAAGCGCGCCTTCAGGCCCCTGCAGCGAATGGAACAGCATGCCCTGCTGCATCGGCGACAGCGGGTAGATATCGGCCACCTGCCGTGCAACTGCCGGCAGCTCATCCAGCTGTTGTTGGCGCAGCGCGGCCAGTGGGAAGTCCGAAGGCGTTACACCACGGTTGCCAGGCTCGCAGCAATGAGCGATCAGCGCGCCAAGCTCCGCGGCATAGTCATCTGCCAACTTTTGCATGACCGCTGTGTCGTAGCGCTGCGCACTGAAGGTCCAGCCAAGTTTCAGCTCGCCGCCGTATACCTGGCCGTTCAGGGCGATCTGGCTATCGAGTGGCGCATCGGCTGGTTTGGCCGCACCGCCGTATTCCCGCGCGGGTGCGAACAAGCCCGACTGCTCGTCGAAGCTACCGTCGAACTGCCCGAGGTAGTTGAACACGATCTCGCCCTGAGGCAACGCAGCCAGGGCCTCACGCGCACCAGCCGGCCCCATGTACTTCAGCGCGCCATAGCCAAGGCCTTTGTTCGGCACGGCCCGCAGTTGCTCCTTGATCGCCTTGATCGATTCGGCGATCCCACCCAGCGGGCTCAGTTTCACTGGGTACATGCTGGTGAACCAGCCCACCGTGCGGCTCAGGTCAATGTCGTCGAACAGGTCTTCCCGGCCATGGCCTTCCAGCCTGACCAGCACCTCCGGCCGCTCGGTCCAGCGGGCGATCACCCGAGCCAGGGCTGTCAGCAGCAGGTCATTGATCTGCGTGCGATAGGCCGCCGGCGCATCGTGCAACAACTGTCGGGTGGTTTCGCGGCCCAGCCGCGTACTGACCGACGCAGCGTGCTGCTGCTGGTTGCCGCCCTGCGCATTGGCGCACGGCAGGTGGTCGCTGGTGCCCTGCAACTGCGCTTGCCAGTAGGCAAGTTCCGCTTGCAGCGCCTCGCTCTGGGCATAGGCCTGCAGGTGCTGCGCCCAGGTCTTGTAGGCGCTGGTCTTGGCTGGCAATTGCACCGGCTGTCGGTTGCCCAGGGCCTGGTAGGCCTGTTGCAGGTCCTCCAGCAACAGGCGCCACGACACACCATCTACCGCCAGGTGATGAATGACCAGCAGCAGACGCTGGCTGCCATCGGGCAGGCTGGCCAGCAGCGCACGGACCAGCAAGCCTTGCTGCAGGTTCAGGCTGCGTTGGGCCTGGTCAGCGAGTGCGGACAACGCCTCCTCGTCCGCGCACGCATGCTCCCAGAGTATCCTGGCCTGGTGCTGTGGCTTGTACTCGGCTTGCCAGGCCCCCGCCTGCTGCTCGAAGCCCAGGCGCAGTGCATCATGATGGGCGACCAGTGCCAGCAACGCATCGTGCAGGCGGTCCGCTTGCAGGGGTTCGCTGGGTGTCAGCAGAATCGACTGGTTCCAATGCCCACGCTCACCAATGTCGGCCTCGAAGAACCATTGCTGAATCGGGGTCAGCGGTGTGCTGCCCGTGATCGGCCCTTGCTCGCCAATACCTTCGACAACACGCCGCGCCACCGTGGCCAGGCCTTGTACGGTCTGATGCTGGAACAGTTGCTTGGGGTTGAACTGCACGCCGGCCTGGCGGGCCTTGCCCACAACCTGAAGGGAAACGATGGAGTCGCCACCCAGTTCGAAGAAGTTGTCGTCCAGGCCAACCCGCTCCAGCTTCAGCACATCGGCCCAGATCGCCGCGATCTGTTGTTCCAGTTCACTCTGCGGGGCCACGTATGCCGCTTGCAGCAGGCTGGCATCCGGTTGCGGCAATGCACGGCGGTCCAGCTTGCCGTTGGCGGTCAACGGCAGTTTGGCCAGGAACAGCAGGTGGGCCGGCACCATGTAGTCCGGCAGGTTCGCCTTCAGCGCAGTGCGCAGCGCCTCGCGCTCGGCAGCCTGGGCCTCGGTGCTGGCCATCACGGCCTCATTGGCAGGCACCACATAACCCACCAGCTGCTTGCCGCCGGGACCGTCCTGGGCCAGTACCACGCCCTGGGCCACGCTGGCTTGCGCCTGCAGCCGCGCCTCGATCTCGCCCAGTTCGATGCGAAAACCTCGAATCTTCACCTGATGGTCGATCCGCCCCAGGTACTCCACCACCCCCGCGCCGCCGTAGCGGGCCAGGTCGCCCGAGCGGTACAGGCGACCACCCTGGCTGTCGAACGGGTTCGGCACGAAGCGTTCGGCGGTCAGCCCCGGGCGCCCGTGATACCCCCGCGCCAGGCCGGCCTGGCCGATCACCAGTTCGCCGTGGCTGCCCGGGGCCACCGGGTTCAGCGCGGCATCCAGCAGGTACCACGACAGGTCCGGGATCACCTCGCCGATCGGGCTGCTTGCGCCCTTGGCCAGGTCGGCCTGGGTGATCGGCCGGTAGGTCACGTGCACCGTGGTTTCGGTGATGCCGTACATGTTGATCAGCCGTGGCTGCTGGTCGCCGAACACCTCGAACCAGGGCTCGAGGCTGCTCACGTCCAGCGCTTCGCCGCCGAACACCACATGCCGCAGGGCCAGGCCCTGCCCCTGGCGCGCTGCCGCGCAGGCCACCGGGATCAACTGACGGAACGCCGACGGCGTCTGGTTCAGCACCGTCACCTGCTCGCGCTGCAGCAGCGCATGGAAGTCCTCGGTGGAACGTGCCACATCCTTGGCCACCATCACCGCCCGGCCGCCATACAACAGCGCGCCGAACAGCTCCCATACCGAGAAGTCGAAGGCATAGGAGTGGAACACCGTCCACACGTCACTGGCATCGAAACGGAACCAGCCCTGGGTCGCCGCGAACAGCCGGACCACGTTCTGGTGCGGCAGCAGCGTGCCCTTGGGCTTGCCGGTGGAGCCGGAGGTGTAGATCACGTAGGCCAGGTTCTGCGGGGCTACTTCGATGTTCGGGTTGGCATCGCTGTAGGCGACCAGAGCTTGTTCATCCAGCTCCAGGCACTCGATGGCGGCTGGAATTGGCAGCACCTCTCGCAGGTGTGCCTGGGTCAGCAATAAAGTGATGCCGCTGTCGGCGAACATGTAGCTGAGGCGGTCCTCCGGGTACTCCGGGTCCAGCGGCACATAGGCACCACCGGCCTTGAGAATGCCCAGCAGGCCGACCACCATGTCCAGGCTGCGCTCCATGGCGATGCCCACCAGCACATCCGGGCCAACGCCGCGCTCGATCAACTTGTGGGCCAGCTGGTTGGCCCGGCGATTCAGTTCGCCGTAGCTCAGGGTCTGCTCGCCGAAGGTGACTGCCGGGGCCTCGGGGGCGGTGGCCACCTGGGCCTCGATCAGCTCATGAATGGTTCGCTCATCCGGGAAGGCGACGGTGTTGCGGTTCCAGTCACGCAGCACCGCCTGCTGCTCGTCCTCGCCCAGCAGCGGCAGCTCACTGATGCGCTGGCCCGGTTGGCGCACGATGGCTTCGAGCAGGTTGAGCCAATGCCGCGCCATGCGCTCGATGGTGCTGGTGTCGAACAGGTCGGTGGCGTACGTCAACGAAGCCCCGATGCCCTTTTCGTGCTCGGAGGTGTCCAAAGCCAGGTCGAACTTGGCGGTGTGGTTGTCCCAGGCCAACTCCTCCATCTCCAGCCCCGCTATACGTCGGGGCTCGCCCTTGGCCTGAGTCTGGTGGTTGTACAACACCTGGAACAGCGGATTGTGGCTCAGGTTGCGCTCCGGTTGCAGCGCATCGACCAGTTGTTCGAACGGCAGGTCCTGATGGGCCTGGGCGCCCAAGGCACGTTGCCTGACCTGTTGCAGCAGCTCGCTGAACGTCAGTTGCACATCGAACTCGGCACGCAGCACCTGGGTGTTGACGAAGAAGCCGATCAGGCGCTCGGTCTCGACCCGGTTACGGTTGGCAATCGGTACCCCAACGCGGATATCAGCCTGGCCCGAGTAGCGATGCAGCAGGGTCTGGAAGCTGGCCAGCAGCAGCATGAACGGCGTCACGCCCTGCTGCTGGGCAACCCGTTTCAGGTTGGTGGCCAGCTCATCGCCCAGCACGATCGGCAACCGTCCCCCTCTGTGGCTCGGCATGGCCGGGCGCGGATGGTCCAGCGGCAGCTCCAGCACCGGTTGCTCATCGCCCAACTGTTCGGTCCAGTAGGCCAGTTGCCGTGCCTGCTCGCCGGTTTCCATCCAGCTACGCTGCCAAATGGCATAGTCGGCATACTGGATCGGCAGGGCCGGCAGTTGCGTTACCTGGCCCTGGCTGAAACCTTGATAGAACTGCACCAGCTCATTGACCATCACCGGCATCGACCAGCCGTCGGCGACGATATGGTGCAGGGTCAGCACCAGCACGTGCTGGTCCGCCGCCAGGCGCAGCAGCCGGGCCCGCAGCAGCGGCCCCTGCTCCAGGTCGAAGGGTTGCCCTGCTTCGGTCTCGACCCAGGCCCGCACAGCGTCCTCGTCGGCGTTTGCCTGCTCTTCGATGACCAGCTCGAACGGCACTTGAGCATGAATGACCTGCACCGCCTGCTCACCGTCGCGACGGAACGTGGTACGCAGGGTTTCATGTCGCTCGGTCAAGGCCTCGAAGGCCAGTTGCAGCGCTGTGGTATCCAGATTCCCCTTGAATTTCAAGGCAGCCGGGATGTTGTAGGTGGCACTGGCAGGCTCCCATTGCCACAGGAACCACTGCCGTTGCTGGGCGTATGAAAGCGCCGGCAACGGATGCTCGCCGCGCACCTCGGGGATTGGCAACTGGGCCAGGCTCATGCCCTTCGCCGCCAGTTTCTCGAGGAAGAGTTTGCGCTGTGGCAGCGGCAGGCCGATGAAGCGCTGCACCAGGGCCATGTTTCTGTTATCCGTTTGCATTTCAGACTGCCTCAAGCTCGCTCATGAAGTCCTGGAGTTCATCCAGGTCTGCATCGCTATGGGTATTCAAGCCATTGATCATTGCTGCGTAGTCCTGCAGCGTTTGCGCCTGGAACAACAACGCCAGGGGCAGGCTCGTGCCAAGCTCGACCTGTAGCCGCGCCATGACCTGGGTAGCCAGCAAGGAGTGCCCACCCAGTTCGAAGAAGTTGTCGCCCAGGCCTACCCGCTCCAGCTTCAGCACATCGGCCCAGATTGCCGCGATCCGTTGCTCCAGTTCGCTTTGCGGCGCGAGGTACTCGCGCTGCAACTGGCTGGCATCCGGTTGCGGCAGCGCACGGCGGTCCAGCTTGCCGTTGGCGGTCAACGGCAGTTTGGCCAGGAACAGCAGGTGGGCCGGCACCATGTAGTCCGGCAGGCTCGCCTTCAGCGCAGTGCGCAGCGCCTCACGCTCGGCAGCCTGGGCCTCGGTGCTGGCCATCACGGCCGCATCGGCAGGCACCACATAACCCACCAGCTGCTTGCCGCCCGGGCCGTCCTGGGCCAGCACCACGCCCTGGGCCACGTTGGCTTGCGCCTGCAGCCGCGCCTCGATCTCGCCCAGTTCGATGCGAAAACCTCGAATCTTCACCTGATGGTCGATCCGCCCCAGGTACTCCACCACCCCCGCGCCGCCGTAGCGGGCCAGGTCGCCCGAGCGGTACAGGCGACCACCCTGGCTGTCGAACGGGTTCGGCACGAAGCGTTCGGCGGTCAGCCCCGGGCGCCCGTGATACCCCCGCGCCAGGCCGGCCTGGCCGATCACCAGTTCGCCGTGGCTGCCCGGGGCCACCGGGTTCAGCGCGGCATCCAGCAGGTACCACGACAGGTCCGGGATCACCTCGCCGATCGGGCTGCTCGCACCCTTGGCCAGGTCGGCCTGGGTGATCGGCCGGTAGGTCACGTGCACCGTGGTTTCGGTGATGCCGTACATGTTGATCAGCCGTGGCTGCCGGTCACCGAACACCTCGAACCAGGGCTCGAGGCTGCTCACGTCCAGCGCTTCGCCGCCGAACACCACATGCCGCAAGGCCAGGCCCTGCCCCTGCCGCGCTGCCGCGCAGGCCACCGGGATCAACTGGCGGAACGCCGACGGCGTCTGGTTCAGCACCGTGACCTGCTCACGCTGCAGCAGCGCATGGAAGTCCTCGGTGGAACGCGCCACATCCTTGGCCACCATCACCGCCCGGCCGCCATACAACAGCGCGCCGAACAGCTCCCATACCGAGAAGTCGAAGGCGTAAGAGTGGAACACCGTCCACACGTCACTGGCATCGAAACGGAACCAGTCCTGGGTCGCCGCGAACAACCGGACCACGTTCTGGTGCGGCAGCAGCGTGCCCTTGGGCTTGCCGGTGGAGCCGGAGGTGTAGATCACGTAGGCCAGGTTCTGCGGGGCTACTTCGATATTCGGGTTGGCATCGCTGTAGCCGACCAGAGTTTGTTCATCCAGCTCCAGGCACTCGATAGCGGCCGGAATTGGCAGTGCCTCACGCAGATGTGCCTGGGTCAGCAATAAAGTGATGCCGCTATCAGCAAACATGTAGGCCAGGCGGTCTTCCGGGTACTCCGGGTCCAGCGGCACATAAGCACCACCGGCCTTGAGAATGCCCAACAGGCCAACCACCATGTCCAGGCTGCGCTCCATGGCGATGCCTACCAGCACATCAGGGCCGACACCGCGCTCGATCAGCTTGTGCGCCAACTGGTTGGCCCGGCGGTTCAGTTCGCCGTAGCTCAGGGTCTGCTCGCCGAAGGTGGCTGCCGGGGCCTCGGGGGCGGTGGCCACCTGGGCCTCGATCAGCTCATGAATGGTTCGCTCATCCGGGAAGGCGGCGGTATTGCGGTTCCAGTCACGCAGCACGGCCTGCTGCTCGTCCTCGCCCAGCAACGGCAGCTCGCTGATGCGTTGCCCGGGCTGGCGCACGATGGCTGCGAGCAGGTTGACCCAATGCCGCGCCATGCGCTCGATGGTGCTGGCGTCGAACAGGTCGGTGGCGTACGTCAACGAAGCCCCGATGCCCTGTTCATGCTCGAATGTGTCCAGGGACAGGTCGAACTTGGCCGTATTCGTGCTCCACTCCAAGCCCGACATTTCCAGGCCCGGCAAGCGGTGCTGGCTGCCCTTGAGCTCGGTCTGGTGGTTGTACAGCACCTGGAACAACGGGTTGTGCCCAAGGTTGCGCTCAGGCTGCAAGGCTTCGACCAGTTGCTCGAATGGCAGGTCCTGGTGGGCCTGCGCGCCCAACGTGCGCTGGCGCACCTGTTGCAGCAGCTCGCCGAACGTCAGCTGCACATCGAACTCAGCACGCAGCACCTGGGTGTTGACGAAGAAGCCGATCAGGCGCTCGGTCTCGACCCGGTTGCGGTTGGCCGTGGGCACACCAACACGGATGTCGGCCTGGCCCGAGTAGCGATGCAGCAAGGTCTGGAAGCTGGCCAGCAACAGCATGAACGGCGTCACGCCCTGCTGCTGGGCAACGCGCTTGAGGTTGGCCGCCAGCTCATTGCCCAACTCAATCGGCCACCGCGCGCCTTGGTGGCTCGGTACAGCCGGGCGCGGATGGTCCAACGGCAGCTCCAGCACCGGTTGCTCATCACCCAACTGTTCGGTCCAGTAGGCCAGCTGCCGCGCCTGCTCACCGGCCTCCATCCAGTTGCGCTGCCACACGGCAAAGTCCGCGTACTGGATCGGCAAGGGCGGCAACTGCGGCACCTGGCCCTGGCTGTAGCCGGCATACAGTTGCACCAGTTCGTCGACCAGCACCGGCATCGACCAGCCGTCGGCGACGATATGGTGCAGGGTCAGCACCAGCACGTGCTGGTCCGCCGCCAGGCGCAGCAGCCCGGCCCGCAGCAGCGGCCCCTGCTCCAGGTCGAACGGTTGCCCTGCTTCGGCTTCGACCCAGGCCCGCACAGCGGCCTCGTCGGCGTTTGCCTGCTCCTCGATGGCCAGCTTGAATGGTACCTGGGCATGAATGACCTGCACCGCCTGCTCGCCGTCCAGGCGGAAGGTGGTGCGCAGGGTTTCGTGGCGCTCGATCAAGGCGCCGAAGGCTTGTTGCAGAGCAGCGATATCCAGCGCCCCGGCCAGCTTCAGTGCGGCCGGAATGTTGTAAGTGGCGCTGTGCGGTGCCCATTGCCACAAGAACCACTGCCGTTGCTGGGCATAGGAAAGCGCCAGCGGCTGCTCCCGGGAAACCCGCCCAATGACGCTGGAGCAAGCCTGCTCGCCTTGCGCTGCAAGCCTGGCGAAGTCGGCCAGGCTCGACGTTTCGAACAGCGCGCGCAACTGCAGCTCCACGCCCAGGCTCTGACGTACCCGGGAGATCACCTGGACGGCGAGCAGGGAATGCCCACCCAGTTCGAAGAAGTTGTCGCCAAGGCCTACCCGCTCCAGTTTCAGCACATCGGCCCAGATCGCCGCGATCTGTTGTTCCAGTTCACTCTGCGGGGCCACGTATGCCGCTTGCAGCAGGCTGGCGTCCGGTTGCGGCAATGCACGGCGGTCCAGCTTGCCGTTGGCGGTCAACGGCAGCCTCGCCAGGAACAGCAAGTGGGCCGGCACCATGTAGTCCGGCAGGCTCGCCTTCAACGCAGTGCGCAGCGCCTCGCGCTCGGTAGCCTGGGCCTCGGTGCTGGCCATCACGGCCGCATCGGCAGGCACCACATAACCCACCAGCTGCTTGCCGCCCGGGCCGTCCTGGGCCAGCACCACGCCCTGGGCCACGCTGGCCTGCGCCTGCAGCCGCGCCTCGATCTCGCCCAGTTCGATGCGAAAACCTCGAATCTTCACTTGATGGTCGATCCGCCCCAGGTACTCCACCACCCCCGCGCCGCCGTAGCGGGCCAGGTCGCCCGAGCGGTACAGGCGACCACCCTGGCTGTCGAACGGGTTCGGCACGAAGCGTTCGGCGGTCAGCCCCGGGCGCCCGTGATACCCCCGCGCCAGGCCGGCCTGGCCGATCACCAGTTCGCCGTGGCTGCCCGGGGCCACCGGGTTCAGCGCGGCATCCAGCAGGTACCACGACAGGTCCGGGATCACCTCGCCGATCGGGCTGCTCGCGCCCTTGGCCAGGTCGGCCTGGGTGATCGGCCGGTAGGTCACGTGCACCGTGGTTTCGGTGATGCCGTACATGTTGATCAGCCGTGGCTGCTGGTCGCCGAACACCTCGAACCAGGGCTCGAGGCTGCTCACATCCAGCGCTTCACCGCCGAACACCACATGCCGCAGGGCCAGGCCCTGTCCCTGCCGCGCTGCCGCGCAGGCCACCGGGATCAACTGACGGAACGCCGACGGCGTCTGGTTCAGCACCGTCACCTGCTCGCGCTGCAGCAGCGCATGGAAGTCCTCGGTGGAACGTGCCACATCCTTGGCCACCATCACCGCCCGGCCGCCATACAACAGCGCGCCGAACAGCTCCCATACCGAGAAGTCGAAGGCATAGGAGTGGAACACCGTCCACACGTCACTGGCATCGAAACGGAACCAGCCCTGGGGCGCTGCGAACAGCCGGACCACGTTCTGGTGCGGCAGCAGCGTGCCCTTGGGCTTGCCGGTGGAGCCGGAGGTGTAGATCACGTAGGCCAGGTTCTGCGGGGCTACGTCGATAGTCGGGTTGGCATCGCTGTAGCCGGTCAGGTCTTCGACATCCAGATCCAGGCTGTGCAGGCCAACCGGGATCGGCAGGGCTTCACGCAGGTGCGACTGGGTCAGCAGCAAGGCAATGCCACTGTCGGCGAACATGTAGCTGAGGCGGTCTTCCGGGTACTCCGGATCCAGCGGCACATAGGCACCACCGGCCTTGAGAATGCCCAGCAGGCCGACCACCATGTCCAGGCTGCGCTCCATGGCGATGCCCACCAGCACATCCGGGCCGACACCGCGCTCGATCAGCTTGTGCGCCAGCTGGTTGGCCCGGCGGTTCAGTTCGCCGTAGCTCAGGGTCTGCTCGCCGAAGGTGACTGCCGGGGCTTCGGGGGCGGCGACCACCTGGGCCTCGATCAGCTCATGAATGGTTCGCTCATCCGGGAAGGCGACGGTGTTGCGGTTCCAGTCACGCAGCACCGCTCGCTGCTCGTCCTCGCCCAGCAATGGCAGCTCGCTGATGCGCTGGCTCGGTTGGCGCACGATGGCTTCCAGCAGGTTGACCCAGTGCCGCGCCATGCGCTCGATGGTGCTGGTGTCGAACAGGTCGGTGGCATAGGTCAGCGAAGCCCCGATGCCCTTTTCGTGCTCGAATGTATCCAGGGACAGGTCGAACTTGGCTGTATTCGTGCTCCACTCCAAGCCGGACATTTCCAGGCCCGGCAAGCGGTGCTGGCTGCCCTTGAGCTCGGTCTGGTGGTTGTACAGCACCTGGAACAACGGGTTGTGGCCAAGGTTGCGCTCAGGCTGCAAGGCTTCGACCAGTTGCTCGAATGGCAGGTCCTGGTGGGCCTGCGCGCCCAACGTGCGCTGGCGCACCTGTTGCAGCAGCCCGCTGAACGTCAGCTGCACATCGAACTCGGCCCGCAGCACCTGGGTGTTGACGAAGAAGCCGATCAGGCGCTCGGTCTCGACCCGGTTGCGGTTGGCCGTGGGCACACCAACACGGATGTCGGCCTGGCCCGAGTAGCGATGCAGCAAGGTCTGGAAGCTGGCCAGCAACAGCATGAACGGCGTCACGCCCTGCTGCTGGGCAACGCGCTTGAGGTTGGCCGCCAGCTCATTGCCCAGCTCAATCGGCCAACGCGCGCCTTGGTGGCTCGGTACTGCCGGGCGCGGATAGTCCAACGGCAGCTCCAGCACCGGTTGCTCATCACCCAATTGGTCGGTCCAGTAGGCCAGCTGCCGCGCCTGCTCGCCGGCCTCCATCCAGTTGCGCTGCCACACGGCAAAGTCCGCGTACTGGATCGGCAGGGCCGGCAGCGTCGGCACCTGGCCTTGGCTGTAGCCCGCATACAGTTGCACCAGCTCATTGACCAGCACCGGCATCGACCAGCCATCGGCGACGATATGGTGCAGGGTCAGCACCAGCACGTGCTGGTCCGCCGCCAGGCGCAGCAGCCGGGCCCGCAGCAGCGGCCCCTGCTCCAGGTCGAACGGTTGCCCTGCTTCGGCTTCGACCCAGGCCCGCACAGCGGCCTCGTCGGCGTGCGCCTGCTCCTCGATGGCCAGCTCGAACGGCACTTGATCATGAATGACCTGCACTGCCTGCTCGCCATCCAGGCGGAAAGTGGTGCGCAAAGTTTCGTGACGCTCGATCAAGGCGCCGAAGGCCTGTTGCAGGGCGGCGATATCCAGCGCCCCGGCCAGCTTCAGTGCGGCCGGAATGTTGTAGGTGGCACTGTGCGGTGCCCATTGCCACAAGAACCATTGCCGTTGCTGGGCGTAGGAAAGCGCTAGCGGCTGAACCCTGCTCACGCATTCGATGACAGCAGCCTGTGCCCGTTCACCGTGCTCGGCACGTTTGGCAAAGTCCCTCAACACCGGAGCCTCGAACAGGGTAAGCAACTGCACGTCTAGCCCCAGGTGCTGACGAATTCGGGCAATCACCGAAACTGCCAGCAGAGAATGCCCGCCCTGCAGGAAGAAGTGGTCGCCGAGGCCGACCCTCTCCACCTTCAGCACATCCGCCCAGATCGCCGCGATCTGCTGCTCCAGATTGCTCTGCGGCGCGATGTAATCGCCCTGCGACTGGCTGGCATCCGGCTGCGGCAGGGCCTTGCGGTCCAGCTTGCCGTTCGGCGTCACCGGCAGCTTGCCGAGCAGCAGCAGGTGCGCCGGTACCATGTAGTCCGGCAAACCGGCCTTCAGCGCCTCGCGCAGGCTGTCGCGCAATGCGCCTTCGTCTTGCGTGCTGTCGGCAGGCACCACATAGCCCACCAGCTGCTTGCCGCTTGGCCCGTCCTGGGCCAGCACCACGGCTTCCTGCACACTCGGCAGTTCCAATAGACGCGCCTCGATCTCACCCAGTTCGATACGCAGGCCACGGATTTTCACTTGGTGGTCGATGCGCCCGGCGTAGTCGATCACGCCATCGGCGCGGTAGCGCGCCAGGTCGCCGGTGCGGTACAGGCGGCCGCCGTTGTCGCTGAACGGGTCCGACACGAAGCGTTCGGCGGTCAGCGCCGGGCGTTGGTGGTAACCACGGGCCAGGCCGACACCACCGAGGTACAGCTCGCCAGCACTGCCGCGCACCGCCGGTTGCAGGCTGCCTTCGAGGATGTGGGTCTTGAGGTTGTCGATCGGCTGGCCGATCGGCACGCTGATGCTTTCGTCCGGCTGGCAGGTCCAATGGGTCACGTCGATCGCCGCTTCGGTCGGGCCGTACAGGTTGTACAGGCCCGCCGCTGGCAGGCGTTGCAGGGTCTGGCGCGCCAGCTCGGCCGGCAACGCTTCACCGCTGCACACCACGCGCTTGAGGCTGACGCAGCTCTCGACCGCTTCGTGGGTCATGAACGCCTGCAGCATCGACGGCACGAAGTGCAGCGTGCTGATGCCGTAATGATTGATGGTTTCGACCAGCAACTGCGGGTCGCGGTGCGCGCCGGGCTGGGCCATGACCAGGCGCGCGCCGGTCATCAGCGGCCAGAAGAACTCCCACACCGACACGTCGAAGCTGAACGGGGTTTTCTGCAACACGCTGTCGCTGGCGTCCAGGCGGTAGGCCTTCTGCATCCAGCACAGCCGGTTGACCAGCGCCTGATGGCTGTTGCCAGCGCCCTTCGGGCGACCGGTGGAGCCGGAGGTGTAGATCACGTAGGCGAGGTTCAGCGGGGCCACGTCGATGTTCGGGTTGGCATCGCTGTAGCCGTCGAAGTTCTCGGTATCCAGGTCCAGGCTGCGCAGGCCGGCCGGGATCGGCAGGGTCTCGCGCAAGTGCGACTGGGTCAGCAGCAAGGCGATGCCGCTGTCCTCGAACATGTAGCTCAGACGGTCCTGGGGATATTCCGGGTCCAGCGGCACATAGGCGCCACCGGCCTTCACGATACCCAGCAGGCCGACGACCATCTCCAGGCTGCGCTCCATGGCGATGCCCACCAGCACGTCCGGGCCCACGCCCTGCTCGCGTAGCTTGTGCGCCAGCTGGTTGCTACGGCGGTTGAGCTCGGCATAGCTCAGGGTCTGCTCGCCAAAGGCCAGCGCCGGGGCATCCGGGGTGGCGAACACCTGGGCTTCGATCAGCTGATGGATGCTTTGCCCTGCCGGGAAGTCCGCTTCGGTTGCGTTCCAGTCGCGCACGATGATGTGCCGCTCAGGCACATCCAGCAGCGGCAGGTCGGCAACCCGCTGCCCAGGCTCGCATACGATCCCCTGCAGCAGGTTCAGCCAATGCCGGGCCATGCCCTCGATGGTCGCCGCGTCGAACAGGTCGGTGGCGTAGGTCAGTGCCGCGCCAATGCCCTGCTCGTGCTCGAAGGTATCCAGGGTCAGGTCGAACTTGGCGGTGTGGCTGTCCCAGACCAGCTCTTCCATCTGCAGCCCTTGCAGGCTACGGCGCTCGCCCTTGGCCTGGGTCTGGTGGTTGTACATCACCTGGAACAGCGGGCTGTGGCCCAGGTTGCGCTCGACCTGCAAGGCCTCGACCAACTGCTCGAATGGCAGGTCCTGATGGGCCTGGGCACCCAGTGCGCGTTGCTTCACCTGCTGCAGCAGGTCAATGAAGGTCATCTGCAGGTCGAACTCGGCCCGTAGCACCTGGGTGTTGACGAAAAAGCCGATCAGGCGCTCGGTCTCGACCCGGTTGCGGTTGGCAACCGGTACACCGACGCGGATGTCTGGCTGGCCGCTGTAGCGGTGCAGCAGCGCCTGGAAGCTGGCCAGCAACAGCATGAACGGCGTCACGCCCTGCTGCTGGGCCAGCTGCTTGAGCGCCCCGGCCAGTTGCTGGTCCAGAGCGACCTTTACCCGTGCGCCCTGATGGCTGCTCACGGCGGGCCGCGGGCGGTCGGTGGGCAGCTCCAGCACGGGCTGCTCTTCCCCCAGTTGCGCGGTCCAGTAGGCCAGTTGCCTTTCCTGCTCGCCGGCCTCCATCCAGTTGCGCTGCCAGGTGGCGTAATCGGCGTACTGCACCGGCAGTGTCGGCAACGCCACGGGTTGGCCCTGGCTGTGGCCGTGGTAGAACTGCACCAGCTCGTTGACCATTACCGGCATCGACCAGCCGTCGGAGACGATGTGGTGCAGGGTCAGCACCAGCACATGTTCGTCTGCTGCCAGGCGCAACAGGCACACACGCAGCAGCGGGCCCTGCTGCAGGTCGAAAGGCAGGTGGGCTTCGGCCTCGACACGCTGACGCAGGTGGCTGTCATCGGCCTGCGCCAGCACTTCAACGGCCAGTTCGAAAGGGACACGTGGGTGGATCACCTGAACCGCCTGCTCCCCTTCCAGGTGGAAGGTGGTACGCAGCGTTTCGTGGCGCTCGATCAGGGCCTCGAAACTGCGCTGCAGGGCTTGGGTATCCAGGTGGCCTTTGAAACGCAAGACGGACGAGAGGTTGTACGCGCTGCCCACCTCGCCCAATTGCGACAGTATCCACAGGCGCTGCTGAGCGTAGGAAAGCAGCACCGGCTCTGCAGGATCCCTCGGGAAGATCGGCGTGACACCGTACAGGTTCACGCCTTGTTTCTTGAGCAAGGCTGCCAACGCCTTACGTTTTTGGGTGGACAACGATACGACCGTATCGAGCAGCTCTTGCACAGGGAATCTCCTAAGAAATCAGCTCATCAATTTCCTCCGTAGTTAGACGGTTGAGTGGTGGCATGGATTTAGATGGAAATTCGGGGGAGGCAGCGCCCGGTGCATGTACAGCGTCAGCCTGATACCTGCACCGAACCCACTTCCCATGGCACTGCACATAACTCATTGGCAGGGCCTCTGTGGGACTCGGAAACCTGCGCCGTACCCGTGGGAGCGGGCGCGCCCGCGAACACCGGCGAAGCCGGTGCCATCCACCGCGTCGCCTGCTTCGCGGGTGAACCCGCTCCCACAAGGGCCCCACCAGCTGAAGGAAAACGCCATACCTGTGGGAGCGGGCGCGCCCGCGAACACCGGCACAGCCGGTGCCATCCACCGCGTCGCCTGCTTCGCGGGCATGCCCGCTCCCACAGGCCCCCCCACCAGCTGAAGGAATGCGCCATACCTGTGGGAGCGGGCGCGCCCGCGAACACCGGCGTAGCCGGTGCCATCCACCGCGTCGCCTGCTTCGCGGGCATGCCCGCTCCCACAGGGACCTCACCAACTGAAGGAATGCGCCGTACCTGTGGGAGCGGGCGCGCCCGTGAACACCGGCGCAGCCGGTGCCATCCACCGCGTCGCCTGCTTCGCGGGCATGCCCGCTCCCACAGGGACCCCACCAGCTGAAGGAATGCGCTGTACCTGTGGGAGCGGGCGCGCCCGCGAACACCGGTGCAGCCGGTGCCATCCACCGCGTCGCCTGCTTCGCGGGTGAACCCGCTCCCACAGGGACCCCACCAGCTGAAGGAATGCGCTGTACCTGTGGGAGCGGGCGCGCCCGCGAACACCGGCGCAGCCGGTGCCATCCACCGCGTCGCCTGCTTCGCGGGTGAACCCGCTCCCACAGGGACCCCACCAGCTGAAGGAATGCGCTGTACCTGTGGGAGCGGGCGCGCCCGCGAACACCGGCGAAGCCGGTGCCATCCACCGCGTCGCCTGCTTCGCGGGCATGCCCGCTCCCACAGGGACCCCACCAGCTGAAGGAATGCGCTGTACCTGTGGGAGCGGGCGCGCCCGCGAACACCGGCGAAGCCGGTGCCATCCACCGCGTCGCCTGCTTCGCGGGCATGCCCGCTCCCACAGGGACCCCACCAGCTGAAGGAATGCGCTGTACCTGTGGGAGCGGGCGCGCCCGCGAACACCGGCGAAGCCGGTGCCATCCACCGCGTCGCCTGCTTCGCGGGTGAACCCGCTCCCACAGGGACCCCACCAGCTGAAGGAATGCGCTGTACCTGTGGGAGCGGGCGCGCCCGCGAACACCGGCGCAGCCGGTGCCATCCACCGCGTCGCCTGCTTCGCGGGTGAACCCGCTCCCACAAGGACCCCACCAGCTGAAGGAATGCCTCCATATCTGTGGGAAAGGGTTTACCCACATGCACGGATTACATCAGGGCCTCAGGAAATCAGCTCATCGAGCTCTTCCATGCTCAGGCTATCGAGCAGCGCCAGGGATCTGGCCAGCTGGTCCTGGGTGGAGTCGACCAGGGGCGTCCTGGCTTCCAGTTGACGACTGAAGTCAGCCAGCACCGGGAACTCGAAGAGTTCTTTCAATTCAGTCACTAGCCCCGCTTGCTCCCGGATGCGCACGATCACCGAGGTGGCCAGCAAGGAGTGCCCGCCAATCTCGAAGAAGTTGTCACCCAGGCCAACCCTCTCCAGCTTCAGCACATCCGCCCAGATCGCCGCGATCTGCTGCTCCAGATCGCTCCGCGGGGCGATGTACTCGCCCTGCGACTGGCTGGCATCCGGCTGCGGCAGGGCCTTGCGGTCCAGCTTGCCGTTCGGCGTCACCGGCAGCTTGCCGAGCAGCAGCAGGTGCGCCGGCACCATGTAGTCCGGCAAACCGGCCTTCAGCGCCTCGCGCAGGCTGTCGCGCAATGCGCCTTCGTCTTGCGTGCTGTCGGTAGGCACCACATAGCCCACCAGCTGCTTGCCGCTTGGCCCGTCCTGGGCCAGCACCACGGCTTCCTGCACACTCGGCAGCTCCAATAGACGCGCCTCGATCTCGCCCAGTTCGATGCGCAGGCCGCGGACCTTCACCTGGTGGTCGATGCGCCCGGCATAGTCGATCACACCATCGGCGCGGTAGCGCGCCAGGTCGCCGGTGCGGTACAGGCGCCCGCCGTTGTCGCTGAACGGGTCCGGCACGAAGCGTTCGGCGGTCAGCGCCGGGCGCTGGTGGTAACCACGGGCCAGGCCGACACCACCGAGGTACAGCTCGCCAGCACTGCCGCGCACCGACGGTTGCAGGCTGCCTTCGAGGATGTGGGTCTTGAGGTTGTCGATCGGCTGGCCGATCGGCACGCTGATGCTTTCGTCCGGCTGGCAGGTCCAGTGGGTCACATCGATCGCCGCTTCGGTCGGGCCGTACAGGTTGTACAGGCCCGCCGCCGGCAGGCGTTGCAGGGTCTGGCGGGCCAGTTCGGCCGGCAACGCCTCACCACTGCACACCACGCGCTTGAGGCTGACGCAGCTCTCGACCGCTTCGTGGGTCATGAACGCCTGCAGCATCGACGGCACGAAGTGCAGCGTGCTGATGCCGTAATGGTTGATGGTTTCGACCAGCAACTGCGGGTCGCGGTGCGCGCCGGGCTGGGCCATGACCAGGCGCGCGCCGGTCATCAGCGGCCAGAAGAACTCCCATACCGACACATCGAAGCTGAACGGGGTTTTCTGCAACACGCTGTCGCTGGCGTCCAGCCCGTAGGCCTTCTGCATCCAGCACAGGCGGTTGACCAGCGCCTGATGGCTGTTGCCAGCGCCCTTCGGGCGACCGGTGGAGCCGGAGGTGTAGATCACGTAGGCGAGGTTCAGCGGGGCCACGTCGACATTCGGGTTGGCATCGCTGTAGCCGTCGAAGTTCTCGGTATCCAGGTCCAGGCTGCGCAGGCCGGCCGGGATCGGCAGGGTCTCGCGCAAGTGCGACTGGGTCAGCAGCAAGGCGATGCCGCTGTCCTCGAACATGTAGCTCAGACGGTCCTGGGGATATTCCGGGTCCAGCGGCACATAGGCGCCGCCGGCCTTCACGATACCCAGCAAGCCGATGACCATCTCCAGGCTGCGCTCCATGGCGATGCCCACCAGCACATCCGGGCCCACGCCCTGCTCGCGCAGCTTGTGCGCCAGCTGGTTGCTGCGGCGGTTGAGCTCGGCATAGCTCAGGGTCTGCTCGCCAAAGGCCAGCGCCGGTGCGTCCGGGGTGGCGAACACCTGGGCCTCGATCAGCTGATGGATGCTGCGCTCGTCCGGGTACGTCGCCTGGGTTTCGTTCCAGCCTTCGACCATCTGTCGCTGTTCTGGCAGCCCCAGCATTGGCAGCTCGCCAATCACCGCGTCAGCATTCTCCGTCAGCGCCTGCAGCAGGTTGGCAAAGTAGCCAGCCAGGCGGCCAACGCTCTCGTCGCTCCACAGCGCACGGTCGTGGCTGTACTGCATCGACAGCGTGGTGCCCAGTTCCACCACCAGGGTCAGCGGGTAGTTGGTCTGCTCCTGCACGGCCACGTCGCCGAAGCGCAGGCCACCGGGCGCGCCCTGTTGCAGCGCCTCGGCCACCGGGTAGTTCTCGAACACCAGGATGCTGTCGAACAAGGCGTCACCGCCCTGCCCCGCCCAGCGCTGCACATCGTACAGAGGGGTGTGCTCGAACTCGCGCACGGCCAGGTTGCCGGCCTGCACCTGGCCGATCCACTCGGCCACGGTCTGCTCGGCACGCGGGGTGCCGATCACCGGCAAGGTGTTGATGAACAGGCCGATCTGTTCCTCCACCCCCGGCAGGTCTGCCGGGCGGCCGGCGACCGTGGCGCCGAAGCACACGCTGGTCTGGCCGGTGCAGCGCTGCAACAGCAGCAGCCAGGCCGATTGCACCAAGGTGTTGACCGTGACCCGGTTGGCCCGGGCGAAGGCTTCGATGCGTGCGGTCTGCTCAGGGTCGAAGGCCAGGCGGTGGTCGCCATGACCGCTACCGCTTGTGCCTGCACTGCCGGCGATGGCCTGGGCCAGGCGGGTCGGCTCGTCCAGGCCCGCAAGCTGGGCTTTCCAGAAGGCTTCGGCAACGGCCCCGTCCTGACCCTGCAGCCAGGCGATGTAGTCGCGGTAGTGCGTGGCCGGTGCCTGCGGCGCCAGGCCGGCATAGCGCTGGAGCACTTCGCCCAACAGGCGCGAGGTGCTCCAGCCGTCCATCAGGATGTGGTGGTTGGTGTAGATCAGGTGGTGGCGGGTATCGCCCGTGCGTACCAGTACCAGGCGCAGCAGCGGCGCGGCAGCAAGGTCGAAGCCGCGCTGGCGCTCACCCTCGGCCAGGGCCTGCAATGCCTGCTCCAGCGCCGGCTGGCCACGCCAGTCATGCTCGCTGCACGGCAATTCGACAGCCTTGCGTACCACCTGTACGGCCTGCTCCAGTTCGCCCTGCAGGATGAAACCGCTGCGCAGGATGTCGTGGGCATCGAGTGTGGCCTGCCAGGCCTGCTGGAAACGCTGCACATCCAGCCCATCCACATCCACGCGCAGCTGGTTGATGTAGTTGCCGGCCTGCTGGTCGTAAAGGGTGTGGAACAACATGCCCTGCTGCATGGGTGACAGCGGGTACACATCGGCGATCTGCCCGGCCTCCAGCGGCAGGCTGTCCAGTTGCGCCTGGGTCAGCTCAGCCAGCGGGAAGTCCGACGGCGTCACGCCCTGGTGCCGCGCATCGCAGCAGTGCTCGACCAGCTCTGCCAAGGCCTGCCCGTAGGCCTGGGCCAGCTTCTCGATGGTGGCCGGGTGATGAACGTCGGCGCTGTAGGTCCACTCCAGGAACAGCTCGCCGCCGTACACCTGGCCGGTGATGCTCAGCCAGTTGCCCAGTTGTGCGCCGGCACATTGGGTACGGCCTGCGCTTTCCCCGCTCGGGGTGAACAGGGCGCCGGCCTCGGCATCGAAGCTGGCATCGAACTGGCCCAGGTAGTTGAAGGTGACACGGGCCTGGGCGGCACGCTCGAGCCGGTCACGCACTTCAGCGTCGCCGAAGTAACGCAGCAAGCCGTAGCCGAGGCCTTTGTCCGGCACGCCGCGCAGTTGCTCCTTGATCGCCTTGATCGACTGGCCAAGGTCCTGGCCGGGTGTGAGGCGCACCGGGAACAGGCTGGTGAACCAGCCCACGGTTCGGCTGAGGTCGAGGTCGTCGAACAGGTCTTCGCGGCCATGGCCCTCCAGCAGTACCTGCACGTTGTCCTGTGCGCTCCACTGGCACAGGGTGCGCGCCAGCGCGGTCAGCAGCAGGTCGTTGATCTGCGTGCGGTAGGCCGCCGGGGCCTGCTTCAGCAGCTTGGCGGTGCGCTCGGCATCCAGCCGTGTGGCGGCGGTACGGGCATGGGTGTTGGCCAGGCTGCCCTGCGGGTTGTCACGCGGCAGTTCGGCGTGGTCGCCGGCCAGCGCCTGCAGCCAGTAGTCGTGCTGTGCTTGCAATGCGGGGCTGCCGGCATGGCTGGCCAGGCGCTCGGCCCAGGTCTTCACCGAGGTGGTCTTGGCGGGCAGGCTCACGGCCTGGCCGTTCAGCAATTGCCGGTAGGCCGCTTGCAGGTCTTCCAGCAACACCCGCCACGACACACCGTCGACCACCAGGTGATGGACCACCAGCAGCAGGCGCTGCTGGCCATCGGCGAAATCGAACAGTTCGGCACGCAGCAGCGGCCCGTGCTCCAGGTTCAGGCTGGCCTGCACCTGGTTGCCGGCGGCGTCCAGCTCATTCAGTGCGGCCAGGTTGCGCTGGCGCAGCAGTGGTGCATTGTCCAGCGGCTGGAAGCGCGCCTGCCACTGGCTTTCGCCACGGCTGAAGCGCTGGCGCAGGGCATCGTGCTGCTCGACCACGGCGCGCAGGGCTGCCTCCAGGTGTTGCACCTGCACCGGGCTGGCCGGCTTGAGCAGCACCGATTGGTTCCAATGCGCCGGCTGGGCGATCTCCATCTCGAAGAAACGCGCCTGGGCCGGCAGCAACGCCACCTCGCCGCTGGTGGCGGTGTCCACGGCTGCGGCCGCAACCGCTTGCTTGGCCTCGATGCGCTTGGCTACCTGGGCCAGCTGGGCGATGGTCTGTTGTTCGAACAACTGCTTGGGGGTGATCCTGATGCCCTGGCGTTTGGCCCGGGCGATGATCTGCAGACTGAGGATCGAGTCGCCGCCCAGTTCGAAGAAGTTGTCGGTGCTGCCGACCTGCTCCAGCTTGAGCACATCGGCCCACACTGCGGCCAGCTTCTCCTCGATATCGCCTTGCGGCGCCACATAGCCACGGCTGACCGCGCCTGGTGCCGGCAAGGCACGCTTGTCGAGCTTGCCGTTGGCGGTCAGTGGCAGGCGCTCCAGCAGCAGTATCTGCGCCGGCACCATGTAGTCCGGCAGGCGTGCCTGCAATTGCGCCTGCAGTTGCTGCACGGTCACGCCTGCGTCGGCCACACCGTAGGCCACCAGCTGCAAGCGCTCGGCGTCACCTTCCAGTGGCAAGGCCAGCACCACGGCCTCGCTGACACGGGGCAGGCCGGCCAGCACCCGGCCGACTTCACCTGGCTCCACGCGATAGCCACGAATCTTCACCTGGTCGTCGGCACGGCCGATGAACTCGACCAGGCCATCGGCAGTCAGCCGCGCGCGATCACCGGTGCGGTACAGGCGGGCACCACCCTCGGTCGGCACGAAGCGTTCGGCGGTCAACGCTGGCTGGCCCAGGTAGCCCTGGGCGACGCCTTGCCCGCCCAGGTAAAGCTCACCGGGCACCTGCGCCGCCAACGGGTTGAGGTAGCCATCCAGCACCTGGGCGCAGGCGTTGCCCAGCGGGCGCCCGACCGGCACCGTGCGGCAACCTGGCAGCGGCTGCCCCGGCTCGAAGGTGAGCACGCCGACAGTGGTTTCGGTCGGGCCGTAGTGGTTGATGACCCGGCAGGCCGGGCGCAGTTCGCGGATTTTTTCCAACAGGCCCCAGCTGCATGCCTCACCACCCAGGATCAATGCCTCGGCGGGCAGCACATCGGCGGCGCGGGCCGCTTGCAACAAGCCTTGCAGGTGGCTCGGCACCAGCTTGAGCACGCCGACCTGGTGCTGCGCCATGTAGCTGGCGAAGCCATCCGGGTCGAACGCCAGTTCCTGTGGCAACAGGTGCAGCAGGCGGCCCGAGGCCAAGGCACCGAACAGCACGGTGTGGCCCAGGTCGGCCGCGGTGGTGGACACCATCGCCATGCTCGCCGCGGCCGGCAGTTGCAGGCGCTCCAGCACCGCCTGGGTGTAGCTGGCCAGCGCCCCGTGGCTGACTACCACGCCTTTCGGCTGGCCGGTCGAGCCCGAGGTGTAGATCAGATAGGCCGGTTGTTCGGCGGCGATGGCCACCTCGACCGGGCTGTCGCTGCAGGTTGCCCAGGCGGTGTGATCGCAGGCAATCAGCTGCACGCCGTCCAGGCCGGCGAAGCGCTGGTCGCCCGGCTCATGCAGGAGTACGGCGGCGCCACTGTCGGCAATCAGTTGCTGCAGGCGCTCCGGCGGTTGCTGGGTGTCCAGCGGCAGATAGGCGGCGCCGGTCTTGAGCACCGCGAGCAAGGCGCCGACCCACTCGATGGAGCGCGGCAGGCACAGGGCGACGATGCTGCCGGCACCGACGCCGTGCTGACGCAGGTAGTCGGCCAGGCGGTTGGACGCCGCCTCCAGCCCGGCCTGGGTCATGAACCGGTCACCGGCACGCACACCGCCGTGGGCCTGGCCTTGCGCCATTGCCTGGCGCCACAAAGCGAGGAAGTTGCCGTGCGGGTAGGCCTGCGTGGCTGCCGGCAGCAGCGTCGCCACTTGCGGGCTGTCGACGATCGCCTGCTGAGGGTCACGGATCAGCGCATCCAGCACCTGGCGCAGCGAAGCGGCCATGCGTTCGATGGTGGCCTGCTCGAACAGGTCGGTGGCGTAAGTGAAGTAGCCTTCGATGCCGTCGGCCTTGTCGGAGAAGTCGAACGCCAGGTCGAAGCGGGCATCGCCACCGTCACGGGCAAAGCCTTCCACCTCCAGCGCGCCCAAGCGTTTGCGCCCTGCATCGCTGGCGGCCACGTGCTGGTTGATCTTGAACTGGAACAGTGGGTTGTGGGCCAGGTTGCGCTCGGGCAGCAAGGCATCGACCAGGTGCTCGAACGGCAGTTCCTGGTGCGACTGGGCGCCGCCGATCACGTCTTTGACCTGCTCCAGCAGCGCGGCGAAGGTGGCGCGCTCGTCCACCTGCACGCGCAGCACCTGGGTGTTGATGAAGAAGCCGATCAGGCCTTCCAGCTCCTTGCGGTTGCGCCCGGCGTTCGGGGCGCCGATGCGGATGTCGGCCTGGCCGCTGTAGCGCGACAGCACCACCGCCATGGCCGTCAGTACCAGCACGAACAACGTGTGGCCACCCTTGCGCGCCTGGCTGCGCAGGGCCTCGGCCTGTTCGGCGCCGATGTCCACGCGCACCACCGCGCCACGCTGGCTGGGCGTGGCCGGGCGCTCGAAGTCCAGCGGCAGGCTCAGCACCGGCTGCTCGTCGCCCAACTGGGCCTGCCAGTAGGCCAGCTGGCGCTGCGCTTCACCGGCCTCGAGCCAGGCGCGCTGCCAGATGGCGTAGTCGGCGTACTGGATCGGCAAGGCCGGCAACTCGGCCTGCCGGCCTTCGGCCAGGGCGCTGTACAGCTGGATGAATTCCTGCACCAGCACATCGCTGGACCAACCGTCGGAGATGATGTGGTGCATGCTCAGCGCCAGCACGTGGTGATCGGCGGCCACGCGCAGCAGGGTCACCCGCAGCAGCGGGCCGGCCAGCAGGTCGAAGGGCTGCTTGAGGGCGGCGTCCACGGCCACGCTCAGCGCTGCCTCGTCGGCGGCACCGTCGAACATCACCCGTTCCAGCGCCAGCGGGCAGTGCTCGAGGATTTCCTGGTAGAACTCGCCCTCCTCCGAGGCGAAGCGCGTGCGCAGCGACTCGTGGCGTTGCACCAGCGCATCCAGCGCCTGCTGCAGCACCGCCTGGTCCAGCGCGCCCTTCAGGCGTACTGCCATCGGCACGTTGTAGGCCGGGCTGTCGGGCTCCAGCTGCCAGAGAAACAGCAGGCGTTGCTGGGCGTACGACAGCGGAATACGCGCCAGGCCCTGGCGCGCGGGTACGATGGGCAGCAGGCGGAAGCTCTGCCCGGTGGCCTGCATCTTTTCCAGGATCTGCTGGCGTTGCTCCACAGGGAGGCCAACGAAACGTTGGGCGATGCGTTGTGCGGCAGTGAGTTCCATGTCAGGCCTCTGTGAATGCATTCATCATTTGTTCGATATCGCTCAGGCCATCGTCGGAGAGCGACAGGCCCTGCTCGTCCAGTGCCTGGGCGAACGCGCGCAGTTCGGGGTGGCTGAAGATCAGCCGCAGGGGTATGTCCAGCCCCAGTTCGACGTTGATCCGCGACACTGCCTGGGCCGCCAGCAAGGAGTGGCCGCCCAGCTCGAAGAAGTTGTCGTTCAGGCCGACCCGGGCAACGTTCAGCAACTGCGCCCAGATGTTCGCCAGTTGCTGCTGCCGCTCGCTCTGCGGCGCCTGGTAGTCATGCTGTGGCTGGTTCGGGTCGGGCAGTGGCAGGGCCTTGCGGTCGAGTTTGCCGCTGGGGGTCAGCGGCATGCTCGCCAGGGTCACCAGGTAGGCCGGGATCATGTAGTCCGGCAGGCTGGCCTTGAGGTACTGCTTCAGGGCCTGGCGCAGATCGCCGCGGTAACCTTCGGCGGGCACCGCATAGGCGCACAGCTGCTTGCCACTGGGCAGGTCGATGGCCAGCACGGTGGCTTCGCGAACGTCCGGGTGCGCCCGCAGGTACTGCTCGATCTCGCCCAGCTCGATACGGAAGCCGCGCACCTTCACCTGGTGGTCGACCCGGCCGCGATAGGCCAGCTGGCCGTTTTCGTCGTAGCAGCCGAGGTCGCCGGTGCGGTACAGGCGGCCACCGCCAACCGGGTCGAACGGGTCGGGGAT
Organism: Pseudomonas sp. X4; assembly: GCF_040784925.1. Lineage (NCBI taxonomy): Bacteria > Pseudomonadati > Pseudomonadota > Gammaproteobacteria > Pseudomonadales > Pseudomonadaceae > Pseudomonas > Pseudomonas sp. X4. Next base: position 822,808 of record NZ_CP160798.1, read on the forward strand.
GAAACGCTCGGCGGTGAGTGACGGACGCTGGTGATAACCGCGCGCCAGGCACCCTGCCCCGCCGATGAACAGCTCGCCGGGCACGCCCACCGGCGTCGGCGCCAGGCCATCGTCCAAGGCATGCAGGGTACGCCCCGGCAAGGCACGGCCGATCGGCACGCCGCCCTGGCTGATCTGCTCCACGGTCATCTGCGAGCAGTCGTAGGTGGTGGCGACCACGGTAGCTTCGGTCGGGCCGTAGGTGTTCAGCAGGCGCACCGCTGGCGGGCCGTCGGCCAGCCAGGCGCGCAGGGCATCTTCCGGTACCGCCTCTCCCCCCACGTGAATCTGCTTAAGCCGGCCGTAGGCCTCGGGGGCGCGGCGCTCCAGCGCCAGCAGGCGCCAGTAGGCCGCCGGCAGGTCGGCCACGGTCACGCCGTGGCGGTTGATCTCATCCAGCAGGGTGGCGGTGTCCCACAGCCGCAGGTCGCGCAGCACCACACAGGCGCCCTGGGCCAGCGGCGGGAAGAACTGCTCGATGAAGCCATCGAAGCTGATGGTGGCGAACTGCAGCACGCGATCGCCCGGGCTGAGGCGCGAATAGTCGCCGGCCACCTGGCAGAACAGCGACAGGGCCTGGTGGTCGATGGCCACGCCCTTGGGCATGCCGGTGGAGCCGGAGGTGTAGATGACGTAGGCGAGGTTGTGCGGTGCCGCCAGGTTGGCCAGCGGTTCGGCGGGCCAGGCGTGCAGCCACTCGGTGCCCGGCTCCAGTACCACGCAGGGCAGTTGCTTGCCCAGTTGCAGGCGCTCACGCGAGGGCGCGTCGGCCAGCAGCAGGCCAATATTGCTGTCCTCGACCATGTAGGCCAGGCGTTCTTGCGGGTAGTCCGGGTCCAGCGGCACATAGGCGCCACCCGCCTTGTGAATGGCGATCAGCGCCAGGGCCATGCCCAGGCCGCGCTCGACAGCCACGCCAACCAGGCAGTCCGGCCCCACGCCCAGCGCCCGCAGGCGGTGGGCCAGCTGGTTGCTACTGCGGTCCAGTTCGGCGTAGGTCATCTGCTGGTCGTCGAAGATCAGCGCCAGCGCATCCGGCCGCTCGTGGGCCTGGAGTGACAGCAGCTGGTGCGCACACAAGCCGCTGCCAGCCTGGGGCGCCGGGTTCCAGCCGTGGGTCAGCTGCTGGCGTTCGGCACTGCCAAGGAAGTCCAGCTCGGCAATGCAGCGCTGTGGCTCGGCGCAAATGGCTTCCAGCAGTGCTTGCCAATGCCCGGCCATGCGCTCGATACGTGCGGCATCGAACAGGTCGGTGGAATAGTTGAACGAGGCAGTCACGCCGTCGGAGCGCTCCAGGGTATTGAGCGAAATGTCGTACTGCGCGCCCGGCTCCAGCAGGTCCACTTCCTTGACCTGCAGGCCGTGCAGGGCATCGCTGGATACCTGCTCGCCAAGATCGCGCAGGTGGTTGTACAGCACCTGGAAGAACGGGTTCACACCTTGGCCACGGTCGGGGTACAGCGCCTCGGCTACCTCGAGGAACGGCACGTCCTTGTTGGCCTGGGCCTGCAAGGTGGTTTCCTTGATTGCCGCCAGCAACTGCGCGAAAGGCTGGCTACCATCGACACTGATACGGGCCACCACCACGTTGATGAAGAAGCCGATCAGCCCTTCCAGCTCCAGGCGGTTGCGGTTGGTGACCGGCACGCCGATGTTGAGCGTGCCCTTGCGGCTGTAGCGCGACAGCACGATGGCATAGGCCGCCAGGAACACATGGAACAGCGTGGCGTTGGATGCCACCGCCAGTGCTCGCAGGCGCTCGGTGAGGGCCTGTGGCAGGCGCACGTCGAAGCGGCTGCCCTGGTAGCTTTTGACCTGCGGGCGAATGCGGTCGGCAGGCAGTTCCAGCACTTCGAAGTCATCTTCCAGGCGGGCCTTCCAGTAGTCGATCTGCGCCTGCATCTGCCCCTCGGCCAGCCACTTGCGCTGCCAGGCGGCGAAGTCGGCGTACTGCACCGGCAGTGGCTCGATGGTTTGCGCCTGGCCCGTGGCGGCGGCGTTGTAGGCGGCGGCGAACTCCCGCACCAGCAGGCTCATCGACCAGCCATCGGAGACAATATGGTGCAAGGTCAGCGACAGCAGGTGCTCCTGCGCATGCACCTTGAACAGCCGTGCACGCAGCAGCGGGCCGCGCTCCAGATCGAACGGGACGAAGGCTTCGGCTTCCAGCTTGCGCATCTGCGCGGCGTGGTCCTGGCCAGTGAGGTCTTCGAAGCCGATCGCTACCGTGGCAGCCGGCAGGATGCGCTGCCAAGGCAGGCCGTCGGCCTCGACGAACACCGTGCGCAACGATTCGTGGCGGATTACCAAGGCATCCAGCGCAGCCTGCACGGCGCAGTGGTCGAGGTGGCCCTGCATGCGCACGGCCATCGGCGTGTTGTAGGCCAGGCTTTCGGGGTTGAGCTTCCAGAACAGCCACTGGCGGTTTTGCGAGCGGGACACCGGCAGCGGTTGCTGGCGGTCGAGGATCTCGATGTCCAGGCCTGCGCCCTGCTCCCCTTCGGCCACTGCCTGGGCAAAGGCCTGCAGGTCGACGGTGTCGAACAGGCTGCGCAGCGGAATATCCACGCCCAGCTGCTTGCGTATCCGCGATACCGCCTGGGTGGCCAGCAGCGAATGGCCGCCAAGGGCAAAGAAGTTGTCGCCCAGGCCTACCTGCGGTACTTGCAGGACTTGCGCCCAGATCTGCGCCAATTGCGTTTGCAGCGGGGTCTGCGGCGCTTGATAGGCCACTTGGGTGGCGACGGGCTCCGGCAGCGCCTTGACGTCGACCTTGCCGTTGACCGTGACCGGCAGGTGCTCCAGCACTATCAGGTGGGTCGGCACCATGTGCTCGGGCAGCAGGCTCTTGAGGCTGGCGCGGATCGATTCCTGCCAGGCCAGGCTGTCGGCCGGCATCTGGCTGGGCACCAGCCAGGCAGCCAGCTGCAGTTGCGGCGCCTGGCCATGCACGCGCACCAGGGCATTGGCGACACCGCCCAGGGCACGCAGCTGGTTTTCGATTTCGGCCAGTTCCACGCGATAGCCACGGATCTTCACCTGGCCATCCATGCGCCCGGCGAACTGCAGGTCGCTGCCTTGGCGAACCCAGTCACCGCTGCGGTACAGGCGCTGGCCGTGGCTGCCGTTCGGGTCGGGGACGAAGCGCTCGGCGGTGAGTGCCGGGCGGTTCAGGTAGCCACGGGCCAGGCCGGCGCCACCGATGTACAGCTCGCCCTTGGCTTGGGCCGGCAGGGGTTGCAGGCAGCGGTCGAGCACCGCGACGCGGGTGTTGGCCAGGGGCTGGCCGAGGCTGGCCTGCTCGTTCAGTTCGGCGACCAGCACACCGACGGTGGTTTCGGTCGGGCCGTAGTGGTTGAACACCTTGAGCGCCGGGGCCAGGTTGCGGACCTTGCCCAGCAGGCTCGGGCTGATGGCCTCGCCGCCGAGCACCAGGCACTGTGCCGGCAGCGCCGAGCGGCCAGCCACCAACATGGCTTCCAGGTGCGACGGTACGATCTTCAGCGCGTCTACCTGGTGCTCGGCCAGGTAGGCCGCAAAGCCTTCGGCATCCAGCACCTGCTCGCGTAGCAGCAAATGCAGGGTATGGCCGCCGCACAAGGCACCGAACAGCATGGTGTGGCCGAGGTCGGCAGCCGGGGTCGAGACCTGGGCCATGCTTCGGATACGCTCGAGCGGCAGGCGCGCGGCGATGCCTTCTACGTAATTGGCCAGGGCGCCGTGGCTGATCGCCACGCCCTTGGGCTGGCCGGTGGTGCCGGAGGTGTAGATCACGTAGGCCAGGTTGGCCGGCGCCGGGGCGATGCGGGCGGCGCTGCCGTTGCCGGCTTGCGCCCAGTCCAGGCGCTGCACGCCCTCGGGCAGTTCGGCCTGCCAGTTACCGGGCGCCAGTACCAGACGCGTGCCGCTGTCGGCAAGCATGTAGGCCAAGCGCTCGGCTGGCTGCTCGGGCTCCAGTGGCAGGTAGGCGCCACCGGCCTTGAGCACGCCGAGGATACTGGCGAGCATGCCGACACTGCGGTCGGCCAGCACGCCGACCAGTGTGTCCGGCCCTGCTCCGGCTTCCACCAGCCGGCCTGCAATGGCCTCGGCGCGGGCATCGAGTTCGGCGAAGCTGGCCTGCTCGCCCGCAGCCATCACCGCCGTGCGTTCGGGGTGGCGGCTGACGGCGGCGGCAAAGCGCTGGTGGACCAGCAGCGTTGCGTCAGCCTGCGCAGGCGCGCCAATGGCAGGGGCCAGGCCTGGCAATGGCAACTCGCCGACTGCGCCACCCGCTTCGTCGGCCAATGCCTGCACCAGCGCCAGCCACTGCTCGCCAAGGGCTTCGACGGTGGCCGTATCGAACACGTCGGTCGCATAGGTGAACGCTGCGTGCAGCTGCCCCGCTCGCTCATGGGTGTCCAGCGCCAGGTCGAAGCGGGCGCTGTGCTTTGCCAGCACGACAGGCGCCAGGCTCAGGCCGGAGCGGGTCTCGATGGCTTGCACATCCGCCACCTGCGCCTGGTGGTTGAACAGCACGCGGAACAGCGGGCTCTCGCTGCTGCGCGGCAGGTCCAGGGCTTCGACCAGTTGCTCGAACGGCAGGTCCTGGTGGCTTTGCGCGCCTACGGCGGTTTCGCGCACGCGCTGGAGCAGGCCGGTGATGTCCAGCAGTGGGTCGATTTCGGTGTGCAGTACCTGGGTATTGATGAAGCAGCCGATCAGCCCTTGGCTTTCGGAGCGGTTGCGGTTGGCGATGGGCACGCCGACACGGATCGCCGACTGGCCGCTGTAACGCTGCAGCAGCAGCTTGAAGGCGGCCAGCAGGACCATGAACAGGGTGACGTTATGCTTGCGTGCCAGGCCGCGCAGGCGTTCGGCGACATCTGCTGCGATAGGGAACTCGTGACGTGCGCCGCGATAGCTGGGGCGGCCCTGGCGGCTGCGGTCCAGTGGCAGCTCCAGCGGCGAATGGTCATCGCCCAGGCGCGCCTGCCAGTAGGCCAGCTGGCGCTCCTGCTCACCGGCCTGGAGCCAGCTGCGCTGCCACAGGGCGTAGTCGCGGTACTGGATCGCCAGGGGTTCCAGGCGGGCTTCGCTGCCGGCCACGGCGGCGTCGTACAGGTGCAGGAATTCGTCGATCAGCACGTTCATCGACCAGCCGTCGGCGACGATGTGGTGCAGGGTGAGCAGCAGGATGTGCTCCTGTGCCGCCAGTTGCAGCAGGCGCACACGCAGCAGCGGGCCGCTGGCCAGGTCGAAGGGGGCCAGGGCTTCGGCTTCGGCGATGGTTTCGATGGCGGCCTGACGGGCGCCTTCGTCCAGGCCGGCCAGGGCATCCTGGTGCAGCTGCAACGGGGCGGCACTGGCATCGACCTGCTGGCGCACGTCATCGCCGTCTGCGACGAAGCGGGTACGCAGGGTTTCGTGGCGGGCCACCAGGGCATCGAAGGCGTGCTGCAGGGCTGCCAGGTCCAGCGGGCCATTCAGGCGCACGGCCATGGGCAGGTTGTACGCCGCACCTTGCGGGTCGAGCTGCCAGAGGAACCACATGCGCCGCTGGGCGTACGACAGCTGGTCACGCTCGGCCACCTCCACCCCGGGCGCAATCGGCAGCACGGAAAAATCCATGCCCTCGCCCTGCAGCGCCTTGAGGAACAGGCGGCGCTTGTCGGGGCTGAGTTCGATGAAGCGGCGGGCGAGCTTGAGCGTTTGGTCGGCATTCATGTCGAGCGGTGTCCTGGCAGTCGAGCGGTAACTGTCAGACGAAGGTGCGGGGGGGTGATTTAGTGGCGCCAACCTTAGGCCCAGCACCATCCCTGTGGGAGCGGGCGTGCCCGCGAATCAGGCGACGCGGTGTATGGCACCGGCTGCGCCGGTGATCGCCGGCAAGCCAGCTCCCACACCGACCGCGCAGGGAGATTGCATAGAGAACAAGGTTCGAGAGCGTGTCACATTCTCTGTGGGAGCGGGCGCGCCCGCGAAGGGCCTAACGCGGTGTATGGCACCGGCTACGCCGGTGTTCGCGGGCGCGCCCGCTCCCACAGAGCCCTGCTAAATCGATGATTTATGTGTTGTTCTATGAGAGCGGGCATGCCCGCGAAGAGGCCGGCATTGCCATCAATAAAATAACGTAGTCCAAATCTCTATTCCTTGTAGGACCTTTCCTAAACCCCCGCCACCCCGAAAATACCCGCCAGCCGCCTGCTAGGTTCCTGGCTTCCACCTGAAAAAGAGGCGAGCCATGAGCATGCGCATGAACATCTTCGGCCGATACCAAGGCCTGGACGGCGACGAAACCACCACAGGCGCCATCTGCATTGCCAGCCAAGCCAGGGGCCGTGTGCATGGCCGCAACTGGCTACTTCAAGGCGACCCGACCACACCCTGCCCGCTATGTGGACAAGCGGGCACCATCGTCGAGGGCGAAGTCCGCTGGCGGCAGGATGGTATTCCCACAGCTCTGGACGGAGCACTGGTGCAATGCGGGTGCCCACAGGGCAGCAATCGCCTGGTTGCAAGTGGGTACGCACCTCCGGCTTCGCGCGGGGCACCCGCATCTGAGCCTGTTCGTGAGGCACCAGCACAGGCCCAGACGGGTAACCCGATAAGAAGTACCTATCAGCCTGAGGTGGTTCAGCCCTCGCCCACTCCTCAAGGCATGGAGCCCGGCTTCTACATCGTTCCGCGCTGTATGTCATACCAGGAAGTCCTGGCAGAGCTGGGCGCGCCGCAGGCCAACCTGCCTCGGTCAATTCTGGAGCGGCTGAACCCGACGTATCAGCGTGGTTTCAAGGCAGGTGAGATCTTTGTCATTGGTGATGGCTTGAGGCGCCCGGCGTGCACTCGGGAAGAGCATTTTGCGATGAGTGCGGCGAAACAGGCGCGGGAGGACTTGGCAGATCTCACAGCGGAAGAAGCTGACTTCTTGATGCGCCATCAGGCCGAAATTGCCGGATTACTCAGCGATGTGAGCTTGGCGATGGGGGTGACTGAGGCGATGGTTGCCAAATCGTTGGATGAAATCAGCGTCACATTGCAAAAAATTGAAGACCTGCATAGACAGCAATTCATCAAGCATGGGCATCTTCGCCATCCAGAGTTTTTTTCGGAACGTCAAAAACTGTTCAAAAAATTAAGCACAAACCTGAATGCGACTGTTCTGAACAAACACCTCAACCTTGGCAACTATGAAAGCCTACGACGGGACTTGGGAATCTCCTCGAGAAGCTTGGTGCACCATTGGAGCAAAGCTGGCGCCCCAGGACATATCCCTGGCTACTCGACACACTTAAACAAGCTGGCCAAAATGGCTAAATACTTGAAACACGGAGGGCGCATCGGTATTGCTGTTGGCGGAATTGGCTCAGCAATAAAAGTCTCCGAAGTATGCCAGGCTGGCAATACAAAGGCCTGTGAAAAAGTCCGAGTTACTGAAGCGGGAAATTTTTCTGGCGGCTTAGCCGGGGGATGGTTTGGCGCAAAGATGGGAGGAAAGGCCGCAACCCAAGTTTGTTGGAGAGCAGGTCCTGCGAGCTTGGTATGCGGAATAGTTATCACTGGCGGAGGAGCATTGGCGGGAAGCCTTGCAGGCATGAAAGGCGGTGAAAAAATCGGTGAAATAATTTTCGAGGCTTTTCAAGATGATTGATCATCTCGACATCAAGCTAAAACTATTTTTAGTCGCTTCCCCTTTCTGCCTCTGCCTAACCGCACTCGCGATGGATCTTCATATCGCATGCTCTCGTCAATATGAAGTAATGACCGCAGCACTCCACCGAAGCCCATGCCTCTCATATTCCGTCAGACTTTGGGGAGAGAAAAGTGTACGTTCAAGAATGCTGGTAACGTTCATGATAGCGGGTGCTATCACACTACCAAACTCCAGCATTCGAAAAGGCTCGCTTGATGCCCGGGATTTTGAGCAGCTCCCTAAACATCTGAAAGCCAAAATCACTATCGCATCATGGCTTAACACCGCCGGTTTTAGCTGGCTAATCATAAACTACTTCATAATATAACCACAACAGAGCTTCGAGATTTTCAAAATGATTGAGCATCTTGATGTAAAACTAAGACTATTTCTGTTAGGCACTCCTATCTGCCTCGCCTTAATCGGGCTTGTATCTGACCTTCACATTGCGTGCTCTCGCCAATATAAAGAAATGACCTCAGCACTCCAACGGAGCGCGTGCCTTCCATTTGCGACCGGCATGTGGGGAGAGAAAAAGATAGGTTCCAGAGTTCTAGTTATTTCTGTAATCGCTGGCGCCATTGGGTCCCCCGCCTCAAGCATTCGCAGCGGGCTATTGGATGAGCAAGACCATTTACAATTCCCTGAGAAGTTAAGAAGAAAAATTCTTATTGCATCATCACTAAACACCATTGGCATCGCTTGGATAGCCATCTATTACCTGACGAAACTGCTAGACTGAGAGACAAAACAGATGAACTCAAATCTTTCATATAACACCGAACCTCAAGCAAACCAGCGCACTCAAAAACACCGACTTCACGTAGTCTCTATATCGAAGCTGATCACCATTACCTAATTATCAGCTGGTCGCCCTCCGCCGCTCTACTTGCACTAATTTCTCATTATGCCAACCACTAAATGACGTAAAGATCGGTTTGCCACTGATTGTATGGTACCGGCTGCGCCGGTGTTCGCGGGCACGCCCGCTCCCACAGGAGTTGTGCACAGCCTGAGGCATTCTGCATAACCTGAGGCATGCACAATCCCTGTAGGAGCGGCTTTAGCCGCGAAAGGGCCAGCCCAGCCAATACAAGGATCAGCGCGGCAAACCCAACTCGGCATCATCCAGCAGCGCCTTGGCCATGGCTGCAAAGTAATGCGAAGCCCAGAGCATCTGCTGATCGCCATCCATCAAACCGGTCAGTGACAAGTCGAGTGCATAGCCCATCAACTCCGAGGCTTGCTCCCGGGCGCTGCGGCAGGGGATGCCCTCAGCTTCGCCTGGGAATGGGCGGTGGTTCCAGCGGGCCATGCAGCGCCTTGAGGAACAGGCAGCGCTTGTCGGGGCTGAGTTCGATGAAACGGCGGGCGATGTCCTGGCCGCGGTCCTTGTAGGAGCGGCCTTGTGTCGCGAAAGGGCTGCACAGCAGCCCCGGCGATTCATGCATCGAGGCTGAGATCCTTGGGCCGCGCTGCGGCCCTTTCGCGACACAAGGCCGCTCCTACAAAAACAGCGCAGCTTTCGAGGGCTTGGCCACGCCCTGTCAGCGCGACAACTCGGAATGCCCCTGCGCCATCGCCACCACCACCTTGCGCTTGCCGGTAAACGGCGACCGCGCATGCGCCGCAAGCATGTTGTCCAGCATCAGCACATCGTTTGCCTGCCACGGAAAGCTGATGGTGCATTCGTCCAGCACCCCGCGCACTTCATCGAGCAGCGAATCCTCGATGGTCGTACCGTCGCCGTAGTACACGTTACGCGGCAGGTCCTCTTCCTCGACGATGTCCATCAACGACTCGCGCACTTCTGGCTGCAGGTTCGACACATGGAACAGGTGCGCCTGGTTGAACCACACATCCTCCCCGGTCACCGGGTGGCGCGCCACCACCTGGCAGCGCTGGCGGGTGCGCAATTCGCCGTCATCCTTCCAGATGCACTCGATGGCATGCGCCCGGCAATAGGCCTCGACCTGGCGCGGGTCTTCAGTGTTGAACACCTGCGACCATTCCACATCAAGGCCGTTGCCGTAGTTGCGCACGTACATCAGCCCCTTCTCCACCAGCCGCTCACGAATGCGCGCCGGCATGCGTCGGTACACCTCGCGGCTGTCGGCAATCGGCGTCTCGCCACCGGTCTCGGCGGGGATCACGCTGTAGAACCAGATCTTCATCGGCCATTCCAGGGTATAGGCCTGCTCGTTGTGCAGGGGGATGCTCTGGTGCGCCGGGTACTCGGTGGAGGTGTACACGCCCTTGGTCACGTTGCTGCGCGGGGTGGAGCCAAACTCGTAGTTGAGCAGCGGGTGGCCGAAGGAAGCGGCGAACTGGCGGAAAGCTTCGGCACCACCCACCTCGAAGCCGCGAAACAGGATGCCGCCAGCCTGCAGCAGGTGCCGGTCCACCAGCGGCTGCAACTCGGCAAAGGCTTCCAGCAGGTCGATACCCGGCTCTGGCGCGCGCACCAGCAGCGGCAGGTTGCCGCGCGCGGCGTCCAGGGGTTCGATCGCAAAGCTCAGCAGTTCACTCATGTCCGGTCACCTCAGGCCAGGGCCGCATAGGCGGCGAAATCGGGATGTGCGCCATGTCGGCGCCTGACTGAATGAACGAGCGGGCGATGGGGAAATTCACCTGGCCCGCACACACAGGTAAAGCCGGCGCGCGCCGGTTCGTCTGAACGATGTGCACCCTTCTATCGCCCAGGAACCGTACATGACTCGCCAGCTTCTGCTCCTCGCCCTGCTCGCCGTGGCCCCTGCCGCGTGGTCGGCAGAGCCATGCGCCGTGGAAATCCATGGCACCGACCAGATGACCTTCGACAAGGCCGCCATCACCGTGCCCAAGGCCTGCGCCGTGTTCACCGTCACGCTCACCCACCCTGGCGACATGCCGAAGAACGTGATGGGCCACAACTGGGTGCTTAGTACCCAGGCCGACATGCAAGGCGTGCTCGACGACGGCCAGAAAGCCGGCGAGGCACTGGACTACGTGAAGCCCGGCGACACCCGGGTGATCGCCCACACCCGCCTGATCGGCGGCGGTGAAACAGACAGCATCAGCCTCGACGTCCGGTCGCTGAAGGCAGGTACCGCGTACAGCTTCTACTGCTCGTTCCCGTTCCACGGCACCTTGATGAAAGGCTCCCTGACCCTAGGCAGCTGACCCGCCCCCACCTCACCAGCGAGATCATGCTTCATGAAAACCTCCTCCCCCGGGGCCATCCGCGAACTGCTGGGCCTGCTGAAACCCTACCGCCCGGCGGTAATCGTCTCGGTGCTGCTGGGCATGCTCGGCGGCCTGGCCGTAACCGCCCTGCTGGCTACCGTCAACCAGGGCCTGCATGCCGCTGGCGGCATGAGCCAGGGCGTGATCCTGGCCTTCGCCGGCCTGTGCGTGCTGGCCCTGGTCAGCAGCGTCGCGGCCGACAGCGGCACCAACTACGTCGGGCAGAAAGTCATCGCCAGGCTGCGCAAGGACCTCGGCGCCAAGGTGCTGTCGGCGCCGATCGAGCAGATCGAGCGCTACCGCACCCATCGCCTGATCCCGGTGCTGACCCGCGACGTCGACACCATCAGCGACTTTGCCTTCGCCTTCGCCCCGCTGGCCATCTCGCTCACCACCGTGACTGGCTGCATGGCCTACCTGGCCTGGCTGTCGTGGCCGATCTTCCTCATCACCCTGGCGGCCATCGGCATTGGCAGTGGCATTCAGTACGTGGCCAGGCAGAAAGGCGTGGCCGGCTTCAACGCCGCCCGCGATGCCGAAGACAACCTGCAGAAGCACTACTCGGCCATCGCCGAGGGCGCCAAGGAGCTGCGCATCGACCGCCGCCGCCGCCATGCCATGCTGACCCGCAACATCCAGGGCACCGCCGACTTCATCGCCAACACCCATATCCGCGCCATCAACATCTTCGTCGCGGCCAAGAGCCTGGGGTCGATGCTGTTCTTCGTGGTCATCGGCCTGACCCTGGCCCTGCAATCGCTATGGCCGAGCAACGACCCGGCGGTGATGAGCGGCTTCGTGCTGGTGCTGCTGTACATGAAAGGCCCGCTGGAAACCTTGATCGGCAACCTGCCTATCCTCGGCCGCGCCCAGGTGGCGTTCCGCCGCATTGCCGACCTGTCCGAGCGCTTCTCCTCGCCCGAGCCGCACCTGCTGCTGGAGCCGCCGGTCAAGCGCGCCGCCCCGGCCAGCGCGCATCTGGAACTGCACGACGTCGAGTACGCCTACCCGCCGGTGGACGGCAACGAGCCGTTCCGCGTGGGGCCGGTGAACCTGAGCATCGAACCGGGCGAGATCCTGTTCATCGTCGGCGAGAACGGCTGCGGCAAGACTTCGCTGATCAAGCTGCTGCTGGGCCTGTACACCCCGCAACACGGCGAAGTGCGCCTGAACGGCAAGGCCGTCGGCCCGGAGGGGCTGGATGACTATCGCCAGCTGTTCACCACGGTATTCGCCGACTACTACCTGTTCGACGACCTGCCCGAGCATGAACACAGCCTGCCCAGCGATGCCACGCGCTACCTGGAGCGGCTGGAGATCGCCCACAAGGTGAGCGTGCGCGATGGGGCCTTTACCACCACCGACCTGTCGACCGGCCAGCGCAAGCGCCTGGCACTGGTCAATGCCTGGCTGGACGGGCGGCCGGTGCTGGTGTTCGACGAATGGGCAGCGGACCAGGACCCGACCTTCCGCCGGGTGTTCTACACCGAGCTGCTGCCGGACCTGAAGCGTTTGGGCAAGACCATCATCGTGATTTCGCATGATGACCGGTACTTCGATACGGCTGACAAGGTGGTGCACCTTAGCCGGGGGAAAGTGGTCGAGGCGTTGGAGCCGGCTTGAGACAGCAAAGGGGGCTGCGCGCCCCCTCATCAACCACGATCTATAATCGCTCTATAGTCTGTCTATAATTCCCTATAAACACCGCCCCTGTCAGATCTATAATGCCTCTATAATCAATCTATAATCGACTATAAATTGAAACGGAGGGGCCGAGATGCCTGAAACTGTCTATCACCGCCCGGCGCTTGCGTCCCGCCTGTCGAAATTGATCCTGCAAGTCGCCGTGGGCAGCGCAGCAAGCTCTGGTGTGTTTCTCGCTGCGCCACGACGTACCGGCAAATCCACCTTCGCCCGCGAAGACCTGCGCCCTGCCCTCGAAACAGCCGGGGCCATTGTGCTGTATGCCGATCTGTGGAAAGACCTGACCAAAGATCCCGGGCAAGTCATCGTCGAAGCGGTGCGTGAGGCGGTCGGGCGTAACGAAGGCTTCATCACGCGGCTGGCAAAGTCATCTGGCATGGAGAAGGTCACTGTCGGCGGCCTGAATTTCAGCGTGGACAAGATCGGGCTGGGGCAAGATGTCGACCTGACCACTGCCCTGGCGGCGCTCTCCGATGAGTCCCGCAAGATCATCGTGCTGATCATCGACGAAGCACAGCATGCAATCACGACCGAGCAAGGAATAGCGGCGCTGTTCGCCCTCAAGGCAGCCAGAGACGAACTCAACAGTTCGAAGCACCATGGCTTGCGCATCGTCTGCACCGGTTCAAACCGGGACAAGCTGGCCATGCTGCGCAACAGCAAGGACCAGGCGTTCTTCGGCGCCTCCATGGTGCAGTTCCCGACCCTGGACCAGGACTTCATCGACTGGCTGTGCGCCAATATCGACCTGCCATGCGCACTCGATACAACGGAGGTGTTTCAGCTCTTCAAGGAAAGCGGCTATCGCCCAGAGCTATTGGGTGCGGCCGCGGATGAAATCCGCTTCGACTTCGGCATTGAACCCGAGGCCATTCCGGCACGGTTCCGAGAGCTTGTTCAGGCACAAGCCAATGACTTGAACGCAAACCTGAAAAAGGTGATCCACAGCCTCACACCTATCCAGGCTGCGGTTCTACGTGTCATGTGCGCAAAGGGGAACGACTACGCGCCGTTCGAGGCCCCGACCCTGGCACTGTACGCCAAAGCGATGGAACAGGCTGGCGTGGATGCGAGCGAAGTGAAGGCCGAGGTACCGGGGGTGCAGCAAGCGCTTATCGCCTTGCAGGACAAGAACCTGGTGTGGAAAGCATCGCGGGGGGTGTACGCGGTAGATGAACAGGTGATAGTCGATATCGTGCGAGCGGACGGTTTGCTGGAAGGTCTTGCCTGAGTGGTTTGCTGAGAGGGCGCCGGGGGCGCTTTGCGCCCCTATCGCGACACAAGGCCGCTCCTACAGGAGTACGCAATCACCTGTAGGAGCGGCCTTGTGTCGCGATGGGCTGCAAGGCAGCCCCAACAGGCAGAATCAGAACAACCAGTGATACAACAGGTACACCACCACCGCCGCCAGCACCGGCCGCAGCACGCGGTAGGCCTTGGGGTTGGCGCGCTTGAACTGCTTGATCTTGCTACTGATACGGTTGCTGAAGCGCTTGCTCCAGGCGTAGGCCTGGTTGATCCCGCCCACACGCTCGTCGTCGGTGTTCTGTGGCGCGGTGGCACGGCCGAGGAAGGCGCTGACCTGGCGGTTGATGCGGGTCATCAGTGGGCTGCTCAGCGGGCGTTCGATGTCGCAGAACAGGATCACCCGGGTAACGTCGGTCTCGTTCTTGACCCAGTGCACGTAGGTTTCATCGAACATCACATCCTCACCGTCACGCCAGGCATATTCCTCGCCATCGACGTAGATGCGGCAAGCATCGGAGTTGGGGGTGGACAGGCCCAGGTGGTAGCGCAGGGAACCGGCGAACGGGTCGCGATGCGGGTTCAGGTGGCTGCCGCCGGGCAGCAGGGCGAACATCGCACCCTTGACGTTGGGGATGCTGCTGACCAGCTCGACGGTACGCGGGCACAGGGTTTCGGCAGAAGGCAACGGTTTGTCGTACCACTTCAGGTAAAAGCGCTTCCAGCCTTTCTTGAAGAACGAACCGAAGCCTGCGTCGTTATCCTTCTCGGCGGCGCGGATGTAGCCCTCGTCGAACAGGCGCATGGCCTCTTCGCGGATTTCCTGCCAGTTGTCCTTCAGCACGTCCAGCTCGGGGAAGCGCTGGCGGTCCAGGTAGGGCTTGGACGGTACGCCGGAAAACAGGTACATCAGGCTGTTATAAGGGGCGAACAGCGCCGAATGGTTGACGAACTGGCGCAACACCGGCAAACGAGCCTTGCCGCGCAGGTGCACGAACAGCACGCTGCCAAAAAACACCAGCAAGACACCCGCCTTGGCTGCAAAGGAAAAGGTCATGCTTTCACTCCTTGAGGAAGAAACAGGGCTGCGCGCCCTGCACTCCGATAAATCATCCTGCCATCATAAACTGATGCCGCCAGGGTAAAAACAGCCCGGGCAGCAACTCAATCATGAAGATTTTGCAATAAACCAAGCCGCCGAACGTTGCGCGGGATCAGCGGCAAGGCCTTTACTGCTGGTTTTCCTGCTCGCTGAACATGTCGCTGAACAGCATGCTCGACAGGTAGCGCTCGCCGGAGTCCGGCAGAATCACGACGATGGTCTTACCCTGCATTTCCGGCTTTTCGGCCAAGCGCACGGCCGCTGCCATCGCCGCACCACAGGAAATGCCACAGAGAATGCCCTCTTCCTGCATCAGGCGGATGGCCATGGCCTTGGACTCTTCGTCGGTCACCGTTTCCACCTGGTCGACGATCGACAGGTCGAGGTTCTTCGGCACAAAGCCTGCGCCGATGCCCTGGATCTTGTGCGGGCTGGGCTTGAGCTCTTCGCCGGCCAGGGTCTGGCTGATCAGCGGCGATGCCACTGGTTCCACCGCCACCGACAGGATCGCCTTGCCCTGCGTATGCTTGATGTAGCGCGAAACACCGGTGATGGTGCCGCCGGTGCCGACGCCCGCCACCAGCACGTCGACCGCGCCGTCAGTGTCGTTCCAGATTTCCGGGCCGGTGGTTTTTTCGTGGATCGCCGGGTTGGCCGGGTTTTCGAACTGGCCCGGCAGGAAGTACTGGGCCGGGTTGGAGGCGACGATTTCGTTGGCTTTCTCGATGGCGCCCTTCATGCCCTTGGCCGGGTCGGTCAGCACCAGCTCGGCACCCAGCGCCTTCAGCACCTTGCGGCGCTCCAGGCTCATGGAGGCGGGCATGGTCAGCATCAGCTTGTAGCCACGGGCGGCGGCGACGAAGGCCAGGCCGATGCCGGTGTTGCCCGAGGTGGGTTCGACGATGGTCATGCCCGGCTTGAGCTTGCCGCTGCTTTCGGCGTCCCAGACCATGTTTGCGCCGATGCGGCATTTGACCGAATAGCCCGGGTTACGCCCTTCGATCTTGGCCAGGATGGTCACGCCGCGCGGGGCAATGCGGTTGATCTGCACCAGCGGTGTGTTACCGATGGAGTGGGCGTTGTCTGCAAAGATACGGCTCATGGCAGGGGTCCTTGGCATGAAAAAAAGCAGGGAAAGACCTCAAGGGTAAGCCCGGGCCGGTGGCCCGTAAAGCCTGTTCGAACTCACGCGGACTCGTTGCGGTCAACCGCATATCCTGCGTTGGAGACACTTCGATGAGAGCCCGTTATCGCTGGCCGCTGATCGGCCTGGCCAGCCTGATCGTGCTGTTGGTGGCGCTGCACCTGGCCCTGCCCTACCTGGTGCGCGACTACCTCAACGACAAACTGGCCGACATGGGCGACTACCGTGGCCAGGTGACCGATGTGGACCTGGCCTGGTGGCGCGGCGCATACCAGATCAATGGGCTGAAGATCGTCAAGACCACCGGCAAGGTGCCGGTGCCGTTTCTCGACGCGCCGCTGATCGACCTGTCGGTGAGCTGGCACGCCCTGTGGTACGACCGCGCAGTGGTTGCCGAAGTGGTGTTCGACCGGCCGGAGCTCAACTTCGTCGATGGCGGCAACAAACAGAACTCGCAGACCGGTCAGGGCACCGACTGGCGCCAGCAACTGGAAAAACTGCTGCCGATCACCCTTAACGAGGTTCGCATCGACAAAGGCGTGCTGACTTTCCGCAACTTCAACTCCAAGCCACCCGTCAACCTGAAGGCCACTCAGCTCGATGCCAGTATTCGCAACCTCACCAACATCCGTGACGAAAAGGGCCGACGTGATGCCAGCTTTGATGGCACGGCGCTGATCGTCGGCGATGCCAAGGTGGAAAGTCGCGCCACCTTCGACCCGTTCAGCGATTTTGACGACTTCGAGTTCCGCCTGCGCGCCACGGGTATCGAGTTGCGCAAGCTCAACGACTTCGCCAGCGCATATGGCAAGTTCGACTTCAATGCCGGGCACGGCGATGTGGTGATAGAGGCCGAGGCGACCAACGGCCGATTGAATGGGTACATCAAGCCACTGTTGCGGGATGTGGATGTGTTCGACTGGCAGCAGGATGTGCAGGAAAAGGACAAAGACTTCTTCCGCTCAGTCTGGGAAGCGCTGGTGGGCGCGACCGAGACGGTATTGAAGAACCAGCCGAAGAACCAGTTCGCGACCCGGGTAGAGCTCAGCGGTAGCGTGCACAAGCAGGATATCAGCGCCTTCGAGGCGTTTCTGCAGATCCTGCGCAACGGGTTCATTCAGGCGTTCAATGCGCGGTATGAGCGTGACGCGCCGGATTCCGACTAGGATCGAGTGACGGGGCATTCAGGGACTGAATACCTGGTCTGCGTTTCCAGTCGGCGAACCCCGCGTTATAGTCGGTGACAAATCAAAATATGTGCTGCCTGTTCCGGCCCTATCGCCGGCAAGCCAGCTCCCACAGGATCCCCACAGTTCTCAAGAGCTGTGCTGTACCTGTGGGAGCTGGCTTGCCGGCGATAGGGCCAGTACAGGCTACCCTCAGAGGACAGACCCATGAAGTTCGAAGGCACCCGCGACTACGTCGCCACAGACGACCTGAAACTGGCGGTAAACGCGGCCATCACCCTCGAACGCCCCTTGCTGGTCAAGGGCGAACCCGGCACCGGCAAGACCATGCTCGCCGAGCAGCTGGCAGCTTCGTTCGGTGCGCGCCTGATCACCTGGCACATCAAGTCCACCACCAAGGCCCACCAGGGCCTCTACGAGTACGACGCGGTCAGCCGCCTGCGTGACTCGCAGCTGGGCGTGGACAAAGTCCACGATGTGCGCAACTACCTGAAGAAGGGCAAGCTGTGGGAGGCCTTCGAGGCCGAGGAACGGGTCATCCTGCTGATCGACGAAATCGACAAGGCCGACATCGAGTTCCCCAACGACCTGCTGCAAGAACTCGACAAGATGGAGTTCTACGTCTACGAAATCGACGAGACCATCAAGGCCAGACAGCGCCCGATCATCATCATCACCTCCAACAACGAAAAAGAGCTGCCGGACGCCTTCCTGCGCCGCTGCTTCTTCCACTACATCGCCTTCCCCGACCGCACTACCCTGCAGCAAATCGTCGACGTGCACTACCCGAACATCAGCCAGTCTCTGGTCAGCGAGGCGTTGGACGTGTTCTTCGACGTGCGCAAGGTACCAGGCCTGAAGAAAAAGCCGTCCACCTCCGAACTGGTCGATTGGCTCAAGCTGCTGATGGCCGACAACATCGGTGAAGCGGTGCTGCGCGAACGCGACCCGACCAAGGCCATTCCACCGCTGGCCGGGGCGCTGGTGAAGAACGAGCAGGACGTACAACTGCTCGAGCGCCTGGCCTTCATGAGCCGGCGCGGCAACCGCTGACAGGAGCCGGGCCATGCTGCTCAACCTGTTCAATGAAATGCGCGCGGCCAAGGTGCCGGTGTCGGTACGCGAACTGCTCGACCTGCACCAGGCCCTGCAAAAGCGCGTGGTGTTCGCCGACATGGACGAGTTCTACTACCTCGCCCGCGCCATCCTGGTGAAGGACGAGCGCCACTTCGACAAGTTCGACCGCGCCTTCGCTGCCTACTTCAAGGGCCTGGAAAACCTCGACCGGCATATCGAGGCGTTGATTCCCGAAGACTGGCTGCGCAAGGAGTTCGAGCGTTCGCTGACCGATGAGGAGCGCGCGCAGATCCAGTCGCTGGGTGGCCTGGACAAGCTGATCGAAGAGTTCAAGAAGCGCCTCGAGGAGCAGAAGGAGCGTCACGCAGGCGGCAACAAGTGGATCGGCACCGGCGGCACCAGCCCGTTCGGCTCGGGCGGCTTCAACCCCGAGGGCATCCGCGTGGGCGAGGCCGGCAAGCGCCAGGGCAAGGCGGTGAAGGTGTGGGACCAGCGCGAATACAAGAACCTGGACGACCAGGTGGAGCTGGGCACGCGCAACATCAAGCTGGCCTTGCGCCGGCTGCGCAAGTTCGCCCGTGAAGGCGCCGCCGAAGAGCTGGACATCGACGGCACCATCGACCACACCGCGCGGGATGCCGGGCTGCTGAACATCCAGATGCGCCCCGAGCGGCGCAACACGGTGAAGCTGCTGTTGCTGTTCGACATCGGTGGCTCGATGGACGCCCACGTCAAGGTCTGCGAAGAACTGTTCTCGGCGTGCAAGACCGAGTTCA
This sequence comes from Pseudomonas sp. X4, assembly GCF_040784925.1. Classification (NCBI taxonomy): domain Bacteria; kingdom Pseudomonadati; phylum Pseudomonadota; class Gammaproteobacteria; order Pseudomonadales; family Pseudomonadaceae; genus Pseudomonas; species Pseudomonas sp. X4. The sequence goes on from NZ_CP160798.1 coordinate 841,979, forward strand.
AGCACCTGGAGTACTACTACTTCCACAACTTCGTGTACGAGTCGGTGTGGAAGAACAACCTGCGCCGCACCTCGGAGCGCTATTCCACCTTCGACCTGCTGCACAAGTACGGCGATGACTACAAGGTTGTGTTCGTCGGCGACGCGGCCATGGCGCCCTACGAGATTACCCAGCCGGGTGGCAGCGTGGAGCACTGGAACGAAGAAGCCGGGTATGTGTGGATGCAGCGTTTCATGGAGAAATTCAGGAAGATCATCTGGATCAACCCGTACCCGAAGCAGGCCTGGGACTACACCGCATCGACCCACCTGGTGCGGGACTTGATCGAAGACAAGATGTACCCGCTGACCTTGCAGGGGTTGGAGGAAGGGATGCGTTACCTGTCCAAGTGATTTTGCCGGTACCGGCCCTTTCGCGGGTGAACCCGCTCCCACAGGTATTGCGCAAGCCTTGAGGCCTGTGGGGTACTTGTGGGAGCGGGTTCACCCGCGAAGAGGCCGGCAGCCTTAACGCCAACGGTCCAGATATACCTGCTGCTCCCGCCACGCCTCATCCTGCACCACCGCCCGGAACCGCACCACCGCCCCCGGCATGCACTGCGCCAGTTGCGCCAGCGCCAACGGCGTCAATGCCCCCAGCCGCGGATAGCCGCCAATGGTCTGCCGGTCATTGAGCAACACGATCGGCTGCCCATCCGGCGGCACCTGCACCGCCCCCAGCGGAATCCCCTCGGAAATCATCGGCGCGCCCTGGTAGACCAGCTGCGGCCCCAGCAGGCGGATGCCCATGCGGTCGGCACGGCTGTCCAGCGTCCACTCGCGGTTGAACGCCTCGAACAGGCTGGTACCGCTGAAGTCACCGATCTGTGCGCCGATCACCAGGTCGAGCACTGGCTTTTGTGCGTACTGTGGCCGCAGCGCTGCCGGTACCTCACGCAAGGTCGCTGAAGCGCTGGAAAATGCCAGCAGCTGGCCTTTGCCAAGCGCAGAGCCCTGGCCATCGATACCGCCCAGTTCCTCCCGCACGACCGTGGCACGGCTGCCCAGCACATCCTCGCCCAGGAACCCGCCAGGTGCTGCCAGGTAGGCCCGCACGCCCTGCTTCGGCTGTTTCAGGGTCAACCGCTGCCCCTTGGCCAATGCAAAGCTGCGCCAGGGCGCCAGCGGCTGATCATCGACCCGCGCATCCAGGTCGGCACCGGCCAGGGCCAGCACACAATCCTGCTCTGCGACCACACAGAAACCACCTAGCGCCACCTCGACCACCGGCGCCGCCAACGGGTTGCCCAGCAGCCAGTTGGCCCAGTGCATCGCCACCCAGTCCAGCGCCCCGCCTTGGGTCACGCCCAGGTGGCGTACGCCGAAGCGCCCGGCATCCTGCAACTGGCACAGCGGCGTACTGGCCTCGATCTTCAACTGCTTCATGCTTGTGCCTCCACATCACCGCCCAACGCCACGAACTCGCTGCGCGAAACCGGCACGAAGCGCACCCGGTCACCGGGTTGCAACAGGCTGTAGCCCTCGCGTTCACGGTCGAACAGGCGCACCGGGGTACGCCCGATCAGGTTCCAGCCACCCGGCGATACCGCCGGATAGGCCGCCGTCTGGCGCTCGGCAATGCCGACGCTGCCGGCCGCCACGCGCTTGCGCGGGGTGCTAAGGCGCGGGCTGGCCAGGCGTTCGTCCACCAGGCCCATGAAGCCGAAACCGGGGGCGAAACCCAGGGCGAACACCGGGTACTCGCGCTCGCTGTGCAAGCGGATCACCTCTGCTTCACTCAAGCCACTGCGGGCCGCCAACACCGGCAGTTCCGGGCCGACGCTGGCGTCGTACCACACCGGGATCTCATGGCGGCGGCCACCGCTGCCCGTGTCTGGCTGCAAGCCCTCCAGCGCACGGATGATCAGTGCCCTCGCCTCACCCGGTGGCAGGTCGAACTGCACCATCAGCGTGGTGTAGGACGGCACCAGGTCCAGCAAGTGCTCGCCGAACGCCGCACGCAAGCGCTGGCTGGCGGCAAGCATCCACGGCATGTTGCCCTCGTCGATGGAATCGAACAGGCGCACCATCAGGCTGTCGATGGCCACAATTTCAATACGCGGCTTCATCGCGACTCCAGGGCATCGAGGGCCTGGCGAATCTGCCGTACCGCCGCCACCGAACTGTCGTTGTCGCCGTGCACGCACAGGGTGCTGGCCACCAGCCTCAACGCACTGCCATCGTCCGCCACCAGCGTGTCGCCACGGGCCAGGCGCACGGCCTGCTCCACCACCAGCGCCGGGTCGTGGTGCACCGCACCGGGCAGGCGCCGCGACACCAGGTGCCCGCTCGCGGTATAGGCGCGGTCGGCGAATGCTTCGAACCACAGCGGCACGCCAATTTCATCGCCCAAGGCCTGGGCGGCGCGGTTGTCGGCGGTAGCCATCAGCATCAGCGGCAGGCCGCCGCCATAGGCCGCCACAGCCTCCAGTACGGTACGCAGCTTGAGCGGGTCGGCCATCATGTCGTTGTACAGCGCGCCATGGGGTTTCACGTAGGCCACACGGCCGCCCAACACTTTGCAGATGCCGTCCAGCGCACCGATCTGGTAATGCAGCAGGTCGCGGATTTCCTCCGGGCTGCAGGCCATGGAGCGGCGGCCAAAGCCGACCAGGTCCGGGTAGGCCGGGTGCGCGCCGATGGTCACGCCGTGCTCCAGCGCCAGGGCCACGGTGCGGCGCATGATGCTGGGGTCGCCGGCGTGGTAGCCGCAGGCGATGTTGGCGCAGTCGATGTAGGGCATGACTTCGGCATCCAGGCCCATGCGCCAGCTGCCGAAACTCTCGCCCATGTCGCAATTGAGTAGCAGGCGTTCCACCGCACGGCCTCCGTTGTCGTTGTTCATATGCCTACCTTAACGCGCCTGCAGCTGTTTGCCGCGGGTTTCCGGCAGGCTCAGCGCCGCCACGATCACCACCCCGTAGGACACGGCGGAGAACACGCCGATACCCAGGCCCAGCGGTACCTTCTGGCCGAGCACGCCGATCAGCAGCGGGAACAGTGCCGCGATGACCTTGCCGATGTTGTAGCAGAAGCCCTGCCCCGAACCGCGGATACGCGTGGGGAACAGTTCGGTGAGGAACGCGCCCATGCCGCTGAAGATGCCCGAGGCGAAGAAGCCCAGCGGGAAGCCCAGCCACAGCATCACGCCGTCGCTGACCTGCATTTGCGTGTACAGCAGCACGATGACGAACGAGCCCACGGCGAACAGGATGAAGTTCTTCTTGCGCCCCAGCAGGTCGGACAGGTACGCACTGACCACATAGCCGACGTAGGAGCCGACGATCACCATGGCCAGGTAGCCACCGGTACCCAGCACGCTCAGGCCGCGCTCGTTCTTGAGGAAGGTCGGCAGCCACGAGGTAATGGCGTAGTAGCCGCCCAGTGCGCCGGTGGTCAGCAGGGACGCACGCACGGTGGTCCAGAGCATGCCCGGGGCGAAGATTTCGTAGAACTGCGCAGGTGCCTCGGCGTTTTCCACCGCCTTGGCCTCGCGGTATACCTCGGGGTCCTTGACCAGGCGGCGGACGAAGATCACGAAGATCGCCGGTACCAGGCCCAGCAGGAACAGCGCGCGCCAGGCCTGCTCGGCCGGCAGCCAGGAGAACAGCAGTGCGTAGAGGATGGCGGTGAGGCCCCAGCCAAGGGCCCAGCCGGACTGCACCATGCCCACCGCCTTGCCACGGTCCTGGGCGCGGATCACCTCGCCGATCAGCACCGCGCCGGCGGTCCACTCACCGCCAAAGCCGAAGCCCATCAGGGTGCGGGCGATCAGCAGCTGTTCGTAGTTCTGGGCGAAGCCGCAGAGGAAGGTGAAGAAGGCAAACCACAGCACCGTCAGTTGCAGGGTGCGCACGCGGCCAATGCGGTCGGAGAGAATGCCGGCCACCCAGCCACCCACGGCCGAGGCGATCAAGGTGCTGGTGTGGATCAACCCGGCTTCGGTGGTGGTGATGCCCCACAGCATGATCAGCGTCGGAATGACGAAGCTGAGCATCTGTGTGTCCATGCCGTCCAGGCCATAGCCGATCTTGCAGCTCCAGAACGTCCGGCGCTGCTGTGAGTCGATGTCGCGATACCAGGCGAAAGGCCCGGACGAAGATGGGGAACTGACCTGCTGCTGCACGCCGGTGGGGTTCATGCTTGCCTCGGCTTGTTGGTATTGTTTTATGGGCGACAATGAGTCGCGGCCTGGCTGCCATTGTTCAGAGGCCGCGCCATTTGCGTCCAACGAGAAAAACCGCCGGTCTGGAACAAGAAAAACTGATCATGAACCTTCGCTTCCTCGAAACCTTCGTCTGGGTCGCCCGGCTCAAGAGCTTCCGCCTGACCGCGGAAAAGCTGTTCACTACCCAGGCCTCGGTTTCCAGCCGCATCGCCGCGTTGGAGGCCGACCTGGGCGTGAAGCTGCTGCTGCGCGATTCACGTGGCGTCAGCCTGACCCCGGAAGGCGGCAAGGTGCTGGAATATGCCGAGCGCATGCTGGAAACCGCCAAGGCCATGAAGCAGTCGCTGGACAGCGACCGGGCCAAGGTCGGGCGCATCCGTATCGGGGTGATGGACACGGTGATCCACACCTGGATGAGCGCGCTGGTGGCGGAGCTGACCGAGCGTTACCCGCAGGTGGAAATCGAACTGGTGGCCGACACTGCACTGAACCTTCGCGAGCAATTGCAGAAGGGCTTTCTCGACGTGATCCTGCAGACCGACCTGCTGCGCGAGCAGTCGATCCGCAGCCTGGACCTGGCGCGCTACCCGATGGGTTGGGTGGTGGCCGCCGGCTCGCACCAGCACCGCGACTACGCTTCGCTGGCCGAGCTTGGGCGTGAGCGCATCATCACCTTCTCGAAGAACTCGCGGCCGCACCAGGAAGTGCTGAGCCTGCTGCTGAGTGCCGGGGCCGAAACGCCGCGGCTGAACTGCGTGAACTCGGTGGCGGCGATTACCCGGCTGTTGCGCGACGGGTTTGGCATTGGTGCGTTGCCGCCGGCGCTGGTGGATGCCGAGTTGAGCCGGGGTGAACTGGTATTGCTGCAGGGGCTGCAACCGCCGCCGAGCCTGGAGCTGGTGGTGGCCTGGCAGACCGGGGTGGCGTTGGTGGATGAAGTGGTCGGGGTTTGCCGGCAGGTGCTGGAGCGGTATGCGCGGGATGTGGGTGGGCAGCGGATTGTGTTGGTCTGACAGATTTGCAGTGCCTGTGCTGGCCTCTTCGCGGGTGAACCCGCTCCCACAGAGTCACCACAGGTCTTGAGGGCTGCGCAGTACCTGTGGGAGCGGGTTCACCCGCGAAGAGACCAGCACAGGCACTGCAAAAATCAGCGCCAGCTCTCTTTCACCGCCCCACGCCGCCCGCCCAGGATCACCCAGCCAATCGCCAGCAACAGGCTCTCGACCACGAAGGCCAGCACAAACCCTGCACCAAGCCCCCAGCCAACCGCCTCGGGCACCAGCAGGATCTGGTAGCTGTAGCCATTGAGGGTTTCTTCGCGCAACTGCGGGTCGGCCTGTACCAGCACGTGCCAGGTACGCTGCGCCCATGGCCCTTGCAGCGCCTGCCATTCGTTTTCCAGCAGTTCGTTGCGGATCATCAGGCTTTCGATGCTGTTGGCATCACTGTTGAACACCGGGTCGTCGCTGCTGCGGTAATGCCGCAGCAGCGCCTGCAGGTCACCATTGAAGAAGCGTTCGGCGGTCTGCCGGAAGCCGTCGAGCGCCTCGCGTGATTCGAACAGGTGCGCCTCGACCCGCTGGCTGTAGTCCTTCACCAGCCCCGGGACCTGGATACCGGCCAGCAGGCCGAAGGTAAACAGCAGCAACCGCAGGTAACTTCTGAACATGCCGCGTCCTTAGCTCTGGCCGTGCGCCACGCACTCGCCGTGCCGCCACAGGGCCCACTGACCCGGCTCGTAGCGCTGCCAGGTCTCGTTCTCGGTCAAGGCCTCGGTGGCGATCACCGTGACCACGTCGTTAGGGGTGGTTTCGGTGTGAAAATCGACGATCAGGTCGACATCCTTCAACCGCGCCGCACCAAAAGGTGCCCGGCGGGTAATGTGCACCAGCTTGGTCGAACAGAAGCAGAACAGCCAATCGCCGTCGCTGAGCATGCAATTGAACACGCCCTGGCCGCGGTAGCCGGCACAGGCTTCGACCAGCACCGGCAGCAGCTGTTCCACCGGCACAGGCTCTGGGAAGGCGCTGCGGATGCGGTTGAGCAGGTCGCAGAAGGCCGCCTCGCTGTCGGTATCGCCCACCGGCCGGTAGAAACTGGCCTGGCCCTTGAAGTCGCCCAGCTGGCCGTTGTGCGCGAAGCACCAGTTGCGGCCCCACATTTCCCGCACGAAGGGGTGGGTGTTGGACAGGCACACCTTGCCCACGTTGGCCTGGCGGATGTGGCCGATGACCACTTCGCTCTTGATCGGGTAACGCTGCACCAAGTTGGCCACTTCCGACTCGCTGCTCGCGGCCGGGTCCTGGAACAGGCGCAGGCCACGGCCTTCGTAGAAGCCGATGCCCCAGCCGTCACGGTGCGGGCCGGTACGGCCGCCGCGCTGCATCAGGCCGGTGAAGCTGAAGACGATGTCGGTGGGGACGTTGGCACTCATGCCCAGCAGTTCGCACATAGGCGTGTCTCCGCTTACAGACGTGGCTCGACCCGGCCGCCGCCTCGGGAGACGGCTGGGGCGGCAGGGGGTGGCGCATCACGGTAACGGTCGCGGCGCTCTGCGGCCAGCGAGCCCTGGGCGCCAAGCTGATCATCTTCGGCAGCCTGGCGCTGGGCAGCGGCCTCGGCCTGCGCGCGGCGCTCGCGGGCGCGCTTTTCCAGCGGCAAGCGCAGCAGTACGAAAAGGAAATACAGGGAAAACGCGCCCATGCCGTACATGGCGAAGTCGGATACCGCGCGCCAGGCGTTGTTGCCGACCTTGAAGGCGACATCCAGGGCGGTGATAGCAATGGCCGGGGCGAAACTGTCCTTGACCGGGTCGACGATGGTCGGGGTCAGCAGCAGCACCGCCAGCACCACCCGCAGCGGTTCGCGCAGCCAGCGCCACATCCAGCCGGTGAGCTTGAAGCCCACCATCAGGCAGCCCAGGGCGGCAACGGCGTAAAGGCCCCAGGCGAGGGTGTAGTCGTTCTCGGTCATGGTGTTCGTGCAAGCCAGGCAAAGAGATGCCTATGATAAACACTTTTCCGGGCGCAGACAGTGTTTGCCTGTACCGGCCTCTTCGCGGGCTTGCCCGCTCCCACAGGCACCGCACAGTTTCAAGATCTGTGGTGAACCTGTGGGAGCGGGCAAGCCCGCGAAGAGGCCGGCACAGGCAACCCCAATCAAGAGATCCTCAATGCCAACCAAGCCCCAACCCCCGATTGCCCACCAGGCCCAGGCCAGCGACCCGTACGCCTGGCTGCAACAGCGTGACACCCCCGAGGTGCTTGCCTACCTGCAGGCCGAGAACGCCTACCAGGAAGCCTGCCTGGCCGACCAAGCGCCGCTGCGCGAACAACTGTTCGAAGAGATCAAGGGCCGCATCCTGGAAACCGACCTGTCGCTGCCGGCGCCCTGGGGCCCCTACCTGTACTACACCCGTACCACCGCAGGCGACGAGTACCCGCGCCACTACCGCTGCCCGCGCCCGGCCGACGACTCCAACACGGTCGACGAAAGCCAGGAGCAACTGCTGCTCGACCCCAACGCCCTGGCTAATGGCGGCTTCCTGTCCCTCGGCGCGTTCAACGTCAGCCCCGACCACCGCCTGCTGGCCTACAGCCTGGACACCAGCGGCGACGAAATCTTCACCCTGTACGTGAAGGACCTGGCCAGTGGCAGCGTCACTACCCTGCCCTTCGACGACTGCGACGGCAGCCTGACCTGGGCCAACGACAGCCAGACGCTGTTCTTCGCCGAACTGGACGACACCCACCGCCCGTGGCGCCTGCGTCGCCACACCCTGGGCAACGAAGGCGCGCAGACCGTGTTCGAGGAGCCCGACGGGCGCTTCTTCCTGCACTGCTACCGCACCAGCTCCGAACGCCAGCTGGTGCTGCTGCTCAACAGCAAGACCACCAGCGAAGCCTGGGTACTGGACGCAGAAACCCCGCAGGCACCGTTCACCTGCCTGGCGCCACGGGTCGAAGGCCACGAGTACTTTCCCGACCACGGCCAGCTTGACGGCCAGTGGCGCTGGTTCATCCGCACCAACCAGGACGGCATCAACTTCGCCTTGTACCACGCCCCAGTCGCACCGGTGCCCAGCCGTGAGCAATGGCAGGTGCTGGTAGCGCACCGCGACGCGATCATGCTCGAAGGCCTCAGCCTGAATGCCGGCGCGCTGACCCTGAGCCTGCGCGAAGGCGGCCTGCCGATCATCGAGGTACGCCCACAGGGGCTGGCGGCCTACCGCGTCGAACTGCCCGACGCGGCCTACAGCCTGTACGTGCAGGACAGCCTGGAGTTCGCCAGCCCACGCCTGCGCCTGCGCTACGAAGCACTCAACCGCCCGGCCCAGGTACGCCAGCTGGAGCTGGCCAGCGGTGCCCAGGCGGTGCTCAAGCAAACCCCGGTGTTGGGGCCGTTCGATGCCGACGACTATGTCAGCGAGCGCCTGTGGGCTACCGCAGCGGACGGCACCCGGGTGCCGATCAGCCTGGTGCGCCGCCGCCAGGACCTGGGCCAGACCGTGCCGCTGTACCTATATGGCTACGGCGCCTATGGCGAAAGCCTCGACCCGTGGTTCTCGCACGCGCGCCTGAGCCTGCTGGAGCGCGGCGTGGCCTTTGCCATCGCCCATGTGCGTGGCGGCGGTGAACTGGGCGAAGCCTGGTACCGCGCCGGCAAGCAGGAGCACAAGCACAACACCTTCAGCGACTTCATCGCCTGTGCCGAACACCTGATCGCCGAGGGTGTCACGGCTGCCGACCGCCTGGCCATCAGTGGCGGCAGCGCCGGTGGCCTACTGATGGGCGCGGTGCTCAACCTGCGCCCCGAGCTGTTCCGCTGTGCGATTGCCGAAGTGCCGTTCGTCGACGTGCTCAACACCATGCTCGACCCCGAGCTGCCGCTGACCGTGACCGAGTACGACGAATGGGGCAACCCTGAGGAGCCGGAGGTGTATGAGCGGATCAAGGCCTACGCACCGTACGAGAACGTGAAGGCACAGGCCTACCCGGCGATGCTGGTGGTGGCGGGCTACAACGACAGCCGCGTGCAGTACTGGGAAGCGGCCAAATGGGTGGCGCGGCTGCGTACGCACAAGACCGACGACAACCTGCTGCTGCTCAAGACCGAGATGGGGGCTGGGCATGGCGGGATGAGCGGGCGGTATCAGGGGCTCAAGGATGTGGCCCTTGAGTATGCGTTCGTGTTCGGCGAGCTAGGTCTGGCTTGAGAAAGCCGGGGGCGCTTTGCGCCCCTTTCGCGACACAAGGCCGCTCCCACAGGGATCGCGCATGTCCTGAATCCTGCGCGATCCCTGTGGGAGCGGGTTTACCCGCGAACACGGGCGAAGCCCGTGCCATCCACCGCAGCGCCTGCTTCGCGGGTAAACCCGCTCCCACAGAAAACCGGGGCAGGCCGGCTGAATTCAATCATCCTGCACCGGCTGCTTCGGCGGGTCCTGGCGCAACCCCGGCAATGGCTGGTCCTTCGGCGGCCCGGGCACCGGCATCGGCGGCAACAGGGGCGCCCCCGGCTGGCTGTCATAGGCCTTGGGCGGCGTACTCGGGGTAATCTGCGGATATGGCGTAGGCGTAGGGGTACCCGGTGCACCGGGCACCGGCGTGCTCAACCGGGGTGGTGTGCTGGCAGCTTCGGCCATGGACAGGCCGGCGAACAACAGCACAACGAGGATCGCGCGAAACATCAGCAACCTCCTGTCGGGAACCTTCCTACAGGCTACGCCTAAATCAAAGCTTTCGCCTGTCCGCATGCCCCTCAAGCGCGCTAGACTCAATGCATAACCGTCATTTGCCTGATCAGAACAAAGGAAACACCATGAGCTCCACCTCTTCCGCCGCCGCCACCGCGCGCCTGGACCGCATCCTGGCCGATGCCAAGCGCGACAAGGAAATGGGTTACCGCGACAAGGCCCTGAAAATGTACCCGCACGTCTGCGGCCGCTGCGCCCGCGAGTTCTCCGGCAAGCGCCTGAGCGAGCTGACCGTGCACCACCGCGACCACAACCACGACAACAACCCGCAGGACGGCTCCAACTGGGAGCTGCTGTGCCTGTACTGCCACGACAACGAGCACTCGCGCTACACCGACCAGCAGTACTTCAGCGAAGGCTCCACCAGCACCCCGAGCATCGCCAAGGCCACCCACAACCCGTTCGCCGGGCTGGCGGGCATGCTGAAGAAAGACTGACCATCGATTCGCCCCCCGCTGCTACCGGGCAGCCCGTATAATCGCGCTTTTTTCGCGAAGGGCCCCGGTACGTGGCAAACAAACGATACAGCTGCATCGGCCTGTTCAACCCCAAGTCGGCAGAAAACGTCGGCTCGGTGATGCGCGCCGCGGGTTGCTACGGCGTCAATTCGGTGTTCTACACCGGCAAACGCTACGAGCGTGCCCGTGACTTCGTCACCGACACCAAGCGCGTGCACTACGACATCCCGCTGATCGGCATCGACGACCTGCAGCGCATCATCCCGCTGGGCTGCACGCCGGTGGCTGTGGAATTGGTGGAAGGCGCGCGGCCATTGCCGGAATACACCCACCCGGACCGGGCCATCTACATCTTCGGGCCGGAAGACGGCAGCCTCAGTGCCGATGTGCGGGCGTGGTGCGAAGAGACCATCTACATTCCGACCGAGGGCTGCATGAACCTGGCAGCGACGGTGAATGTGGTGCTGTATGACCGCATGGCCAAGGGGCTGAATACCCGTTCGGGGCCCAAGTTCAAGTAGTAAAAAGGCCGCCACTGCGGCAGCAGGACCGGCCCTTTCGCGGGTAAACCCGCTCCCACAGACTGTGCACTCCCTGTGGGAGCGGGTTTACCCGCGAAGAGGCCAGCCCGGACAACACAGGGCGGCCAGGTGCCGAACTCCGTCAGAACAGCACCGGTCTTGCTCAGGTCACGAAGCGTTGATCCAGATGGTCTTCAGCTCCGTGTACTGGTCATGGGCCCAGATGGACTTGTCGCGCCCACCGAAGCCGGACTCCTTGTAGCCACCGAACGGCGTGGTGACATCCCCTTCGCCGAAGCAGTTGACCGTAACCACGCCCGCGCGGATTTCACGCGACAGGCGCAGCGCATTGCGCAGGCTGCCGGTGTAGGCCGAGGCCGCCAGGCCGTAGACGGTGTCGTTGGCCAACTCGATCGCCTCGTCGATGGTCTCGAAGCTGGTCACGCTCAGCACCGGGCCGAAGATTTCCTCGACGAACAACTTGTTGTCGCGGCCAACGTTGTCGACGATGGTCGGCTGCACGAACACGCCGTCCTCGGTCTCGCCACCCTGGACGATACTGAGCTTGTGCTCGGCGGCGTATTCCAGGTACGACTTGACCTTCTCGAAGTGCGACTTGCTGACCATGGCGCCCAGGCGGTTGTCCGGGTCCAGCGGGTCGCCCAGCTTCCAGTCCTTCAGGTGCTTGGCGATCAGGCCCAGCAGCTGGTCCTTCACATCCTTGTGCACGATCAGGCGCGAAGAAGCGGAGCAGTTTTCGCCCATGTTCCAGAACGCACCGGCGGTGACGAACTGGGCCACTTCGTCCAGGTCCTCGCAGTCGTTCATGACCACGGCCGGGTTCTTGCCACCCAGCTCCAGGACGATGCGCTTGAGGTTGGACTCGGCGGCGTACTTCAGGAACAGGCGGCCGGTGTCGGTGGAGCCGGTGAAGCTGACCATCGGGATGTCCATGTGGCGGCCAATGGCCTCGCCCACTTCACGGCCACCGCCAGGCACCAGGTTGAACACGCCTGCAGGAATACCCGCCTCGTGGGCCAGTTCGGCCACGCGCAGGGCGCTGAGGGTGGTTTCCTTGGCTGGCTTGACCACGATCGAGCAACCGGCGGCCAGCGACGGGGCAATCTTCCAGGCCAGCATCAGCAGCGGGAAGTTCCACGGCAGCACCAGGCCGACCACGCCGATGGCCTCGCGCACCACCATGGTCACGGCGGCATTGCCGGTCGGGGCCGTGGCGTCGTAGATCTTGTCGATCAGCTCGGCGTGCCAGCGGATGGTGTGGATGGTTTCCGGCACGTCTACGTTCTGGCACTCGCTGACCGGCTTGCCGCTGTCCAGCGCTTCCAGCACGGCCAGTTCGTGGGCGTTGTCTTCCAGCAGCTGGGCGAACTTCAGCAGCACGTGCTTGCGGTCGTTCGGCTGCATCTTCGACCAGGTGCCCTGTTCGAACACGCGCTTGGCGGCGGCCACGGCCACGTTCACGTCGTTGACATCGCAGGCGGCGACTTCGGCCAGCTGCTTGCCGGTGGCCGGGTTGGTGGTGACGAAGGTGTTGCCCGAGATGGCATCGCGGAACTCACCGTCGATGAACGCCTGGGTACGCAGTTGCAGTTCGGCGGCGAGGGCCGCGTATTGTTCCTTGCTCAGCAAATCGGCCATTTTCAGGCTCCTCCGATGATCTGTGCGATGTTGCGCTTGAGTTCGGTGACCACGCGCTGCAGTTCCTGCTTCTCGGCCGCATCCAGGTCATACAGCGGCTTGCGTACGCCACCGGTGCTCAGGCCGTTGAGGGCGCAGCCGTACTTGATCGACTGGACGAACTTGCCGCCTTCGAGGAAGTCCATCAGCGGCATCATGGCGCCCATGATCTTGCGGCCTTTGTCGAAGTCCTTCTCGATCACACAGGCCTCGTACAAGGCCACGTGCTCGCGCGGGATGAAGTTGGAACCGGCGCAGACCCAGCTCTTGGCACCCCAGGCAAAGAACTCCAGGGCCTGGTCGTCCCAGCCGCACGACAGCTGGATGTTCGGGCGCTGGATGGCCAGGCGGTGCAGCTGGCCCATGTCACCGGAGCTTTCCTTGATGGCGACGATGTTCTTCACGTCGGCCACGGCGTCGAAGAACTCTTCGCCCATGCTCACGCTCATGCGGCCCGGGTAGTTGTAGAGCATGATCGGCAGGCCGGCGGCGGCGTCGACGGCTTTGACGTGCAGGGCGATTTCCTGCTGGGTCGGCAGTGCGTACGGCGGGGTGCCCACCAGCAGTGCGTCGGCCTTGATTTCCTTGGCGTGCTGGGCGAAAGCCACGGCGTCTTCGGTGCGGATGCCACCGGTGCCGACGATCAGTGGCAGGCGACCGGCCAGCACATCCTTGGCCTGCGCGGCCAGGTCGATGCGCTCCTGGGTGGTGTGGGCGTAGTACTCGCCGGTGGAGCCACCAATGATGACGCCGTGGATTTTCGACTCGACCAGGTATTCGAGGACCTCGGCGAACGCCGCCTTGTCGATCGAGCCGTCCGCAGCCAGCGGAGTGATTGCCGGGGTGTAGATGCCTTCGAATTTCACGGTAGGTTCTCCAGTGCGTTGCTCAGTGTTGTAAAGGCCGCAGCGGATCGACGCTGCGGCGGGTCGTCATGAATTCAGCTCAGCGAAGCCGCTTGTTGCAGGTTGAGCGAGCGGGTTTCCGGGGCCAGGGCAACGGAGAAGGCCAGGCCGACGAAGGTCACCGCGGCGGCGGCATACATGGTGGCGCCGATGCCATAGCTATCGAGGGCGATGGGCACCAGCCAGGTGCCGACCGCAGCACCGACCCGCGACATCGAGGTGCCCACGCCAACGGCACCGGCACGGATTTCGGTAGGGAACAGTTCGTTGGGGTACACCAGCTGCAACACCTGGGCGCCACCGATGAACAAAGCGTAGGCACCGAACAGAGCGAGGATCAGCATCTCGTTGCCGTTGCTGAAAGCGCCCAGGCCCAGCAACGCCAGCCCCGACCAGAAGAAGCTGTGCAGCAGCGTGGTGCGGCGGCCGATGGTGTTCAGCAGGCGGGTGCCGATGATGCAACCGACCACGAACAGGCAGGTGATGGCGACCGAGCCGATGGCGGCCCAGTCCCCTTTCAGGTTCAGTGCACCCAACACTTTCGGAGCGAAGGCGTAGACGGCGAACACCGGGATCACCGAGCAGGTCCAGAACATGGTGACGAACAGCATGCGCTTGCCGTAGCCGGAGTGCAGCAGGCTGAAGAACGACAGCTTGCGGGTCTTGGGCTCTTCCGGCAGGTTCTTCAGCGAGAAATCTCTGCCGTAGACGCGCTTGATCACCTGCTCGGCTTCGGCCGATCGGCCTTTGCTGATCAGCCAGCGCGGTGATTCGGGGGTGCCTATACGGATCGCGAACAGCAGCGCGCCGATCACCGAGGCACTGGCCAGCACCAGGCGCCAGGCATCGTCGCCACCGTGGCGCAGGATCGCTTCACCGACCATGTAGGCGCAGGCGGCACCGGCGAACCAAAGCACGGTCAGGGTAGCAAGGCGTGGGCCACGGTTCTTCTTGGGCAGGAACTCCACCAGCAGCGAGGTGGCCACCGGGTATTCGATGCCCACCGCGATGCCGATGGCGAAGCGCAGCAGGAACAGGACCATCGCCGATTCCACCCAGAACTGCGCGATCGAGGCCAGGATGAACAGGGTCGGGCCGACGAAGAACACGCGCTTGCGGCCGAAGCGGTCGGTCAACCAGCCGCCGAAGAAGCCACCGAAGAAAATGCCGATCAGCGCCGAAGCGGCGATCATGCCCTGCCAGAAACTGGTCAGGTTGAGGCCTGCCGACATCTGCACCATGGCAACGCCGATGATGCTCAATACATAGCCATCGACGAACGAGCCGCCACCGGAACGCAGGGTCAGCAACTGGTGAAAGTTGTTGATCGGTACATCTTCAATCGAAACATTTGGACTTGTCATTGTTGTTCCTGCCACTTCTGTTACATGCACAAATTCAAGGCGAGCGTGCCCGCGAAACTGAAAACAGCGTTCAGCCCCGGGTGACCGGCCTGTTGGCCAATCATCAATTTCGGGCAAAGGGTGCCCGTGCCGGCTAAATCGCCACCGGCATCAAGTGTTCAAAGTTGCAACGCGGTCAGCGGTCAGCTTTCTTTGCCAGCGCGGAACTGCCCCCACATCAGGTTGGCGTTCAAGCCCATGGAAACCAGGGGCTGCGGCGGGTTTGCACAAGGCCCGGGAGCATTGAGCAAGAACTCGATCAGTTCGTTCTTGTCGCCGGCCAGCCAGTCGGCCAGCAACTTGCCGGTGACAGTGCCACGGGTAACACCCAGGCCGTTGCAGCACAGTGCGCCGACAACATTGGGCGCCAACTTGCCAAAGAACCCCATGTGGTTGCGCGACAGTGCCAGTGCACCACCCCAGGTATATTCGAAGTTCACCCCGGGCAGCATCGGGAAACGCCGGGCGAACGATTCGCGGTGGCGCTGGACGAAGCGGTCCAGGTATTTGCGGTTGCTGCGCCCGTCGGGGTTGTAGCTGAAGCTGTTGCGGATCAGCAGGCGGTTGTCGACGGTGCGGCGCATGGTGGTGCCGAACGGGTCGGCCGGGATCACGCCCCAGTAGGGTTTGCCGCCCAGGCGCGCCTGCTCTTCCTCGGTCAGCGGGCGGGTGATGCTGCCGTAGGTGAACACCGGCAGCATGCGGCCCTTGAGGAAACCGAAGCTCATGCCGAAGGCGTTGGTGGTGAGCACCAGCTTGTCGGCGGTGATCGAACCGTTGGCATGACGCAGCACTACCTTGTCGCCGTAGTCGACCTCGGTGATGGGCGTGCGTTCATACAGCGAAACGTTGGACGGCAGGCTGTCGGCCAGGCCTTTGACCAGCGCCGACGGCTGCAGCAAGGCGGTGCCGGGGGTGAAGAGGCCCTTGCGGTAGAAATGCGTGCCGATGTGCTCGGGCAGGTCGCGGCCTTCGATCACTTCATAGGGCTGGCCGAGCTTGTCCAGGCCGCGGCGGTAGGCATCCAGCACGGCGATGCCACGGTCTTCGACGGCCGCCTGGTACTTGCCGCAGTGGCGGAACTGGCACTCGATGTCGTAGCGCTCGATCAGCTCCTTGAGGTAGGACTGGCCACCCAGGTTGAGCTTGAGGATGGTCTTGGCGATGTCGATGTCGCCGATGTAGTCCTCGGCGCCGATGTCGTGCGGCAGGTCGATGGCAAAGCCGGCGTTGCGCCCGGAGGTGCCAAAGCCGACCTCCTGGGCCTCGATCAGCACGATCTCGTCATCCGGGAAGTTCGTTGCCAGCTGCCGTGCGGCAGCCAGGCCGGTGAAACCGGCGCCGACCACCACCCAGCGCGCCTGGCTGTGGCCACTGTGGGCCGGCCTTGGCGTGCGGGGCTTGCTCAGGTGATACCAGCCACAGGTGGCATCATCGGCAGGTAACGAACTAATTCTTGTCATGTCACTAACCTGGTTCTTGTTGTCGACGGGTGGTCAGCGCCAGTTGCCTGACCTTGGTAACTCATATCTGAATCGGTACATCCAGCCCTTGCGGCGCGGCGTACTCGGCCATGCGCCGGCGCGACAGCTCGAAGTGCTCGCGCACCAGCTGGCCGGCAGCTTGCGGGTCGCGGCGCTCGATGGCCTGAATCATCTGCTCGTGCTGCTCGCAGGCCATCTCGAGGTCGTGCTGCATGTCATCGGTGGTCGGGTGGCGGTAGAAAATCTTGCCCAGCCGGGTGTGGTCGATCAGCAGGCGACGCAGGCTTGGCAGCAGGTAGTCGTTGTGCGCCATCTTGCCGATTTCCAGGTGGAAGGCGTCGTTGTAGAGCACACGGTTTTCCACGTCGCGCTCTTCGATGGCCTGGCGGAACAGGGCCTGGATACCTTTGAGCACTTCGATCTCGGCGGCGCTGGCATAGGTGGCGGCCAGCTGGGTGGTGGCGATGTAGATCAGCGGGGCGGCGACGAAGAAGCTGTGCAGCGACTCGTGGTTCATGGCAGCGACACGTGGCGCGCGGTTGGCTTCCAGTTCGATGTAGCCTTCGGCGGCGATCTGGCGCAGCAGCTCACGCACTGGCGGGCGCGACAGGCCGAACTCGTCGCACAGGGCCAGTTCGTCCACCACCGCGCCCGGGGCCAGTTCCATGCTGAGGATCCGGCGGCGCAGCGCTTCGGCGAGGACGGCCTTGCGGTCCTGCGGCACTTCTGCACTGAGTGGTTGGACAGTGGCTTTCATGGCGGCCTTCTTTGTTGTCATAGAGCTGTGTCTACTATTTGTATAACGACTATAGGGCACTGTTAGACAATATGTCTACAGCATTTTCGATGAACGGTGAAATCTGTCTGGGCCTTTGTTTTCAGGGGGTCCAGCGGGTTCAAGGGTGAGATTAAACACCCCTTGGGGCTGCATTGCCAAACCGGGCAGAAAATTATCCATATCAGACAAATGGGCAAAATTTGCCGGCCCTTTCGCGGGTAAACCCGCTCCCACAGGATCACCACAGGACTTGAGCACAGTGGTACCCCTGTGGGAGCGGGTTTACCCGCGAAAGGGCCGGCACAAACAAAAAAGCCACCTGCAGGCAGGTGGCTCTCTTCCATTCATACAAATCCCTTCACGCGGTTGCCAAGGCCTCCCGCCGCGCATGCCGCTTGCTGGTAATCACCCCCAGCACCAGGATCACCAGGGCCAGCGCCAGGGTCAGCGATACCTCCATGCGGTGCTTAGGCATGACGAACATGGTGCCCAGGGCAAAGATGATGAAACCGATCACTGCATAGGTCAGCCATGGGTACAGCCACATGCGGAAGGCAATCTCGACATTCTGCCGCTGCAGGATGGCGCGCATGCGCAGTTGCGAGAAGGCAATCGCCAGGTACACCAGCAACGCGATCGATCCGGAACTGGCCAGCAGGAAGGCAAACACCTCGGCCGGGGCAAAGTAGTTGACGATCGTCGCCAGCATGCCGATCAGCGTGCTGCCGATCACCGCCGCACGTGGTACGCCCACCTTCGAGGTGCGCTGGATGAAGCCTGGCGCATCACCGCGCTTGCTCAGCGAGTAGAGCATCCGCGACGAAATGTAGATCGACGAGTTCAGGCAGCTGGCCACCGCCACCAGTACCACGATGTCCACCAGTTGCTTGGCGTAAGGAATGTTCATGATTTCCAGCGCCCGCTGGTACGAACCCTGTACTGGCAGCAGCGGGTCGTTCCACGCCACCACCGAGATGATCACGAAGATCGACAGCAGGTAGAACACGCTGATACGCCAGATCACCGAACGGGTGGCCTTGGCGATGTTGCGCGCCGGGTCTTTCGATTCGGAGGCGGCGATGGTGACCGCTTCGGTGCCCAGGTAGCTGAACATGGTGGTCAGCAAGGCACCGATGATCGCGGTCCAGCCATTGGGCATGAAGCCGCCCTGCTGCTCCAGCAGAAGTGGCAGGCCACTGACTTCACGCCCCGGCAATACGCCGGCCAGGGCTGCGGCGCCCAGGGCGATGAAGGCGACGATGGCGATGACCTTGAGCATGGCGAACCAGAACTCGAACTCGCCGTATTTGGCCACGCTGAACAGGTTGGTGGCGGTCAGCAGCACGGTCATGCTCAGGGCGAAGAACCAGGCATCGATGTGCGGGAACCAGTTGTTGAGCACCACGCCGGCGGCAATGGCTTCGATGGGAATCACCAGCACCCAGAACCACCAGTACAGCCAGCCGATGGTAAAGCCGGCCCAGCGGCCGATGGCGCGGTCTGCGTAGGTGGAGAACGAGCCGGTATCGGGGCTGGCGACGGCCATTTCCCCGAGCATGCGCATCACCAGCACCACCAGCGCGCCGGCCAGTGCATAGGCGACGATGGCTGAAGGGCCGGCCGCCGCAATGGCGTGCCCGGAGCCGATGAACAACCCGGCACCGATCACCCCGGCGATGGAGAGCATGGTCACATGGCGTTGCTTGAAGCCTTGCGCCAGCTGATTGCTGGCGCCACTCGCGCTTGTCATTGTCATCCTGATCCCTGCTTTTGTTTTCTTTGTGGGGGGGACGTGAAGCTCCTGGATCGAAACCCAGCGTGGATGAGCTTCGCGCCCGGTCACGGTACGCCAGCGAGGGGGCGGTCAAGTTGCCTGGATCCGCCACGGACTTGACCATAAGGGACATCGGCTCCTTTGAAAGGCGCATGGCAGAGCCTTCTATGCGACAGGGGATGTCGTTCGGCATACCGAGTGAACGATGACAGCGGCCAGCGGGTCAGCTGCTTACACTTCACGAGGAGGCCTTGCCATGCTCGATATCCATTCCGCGACGGCATCGTCGCAGCACAATGTTCATGGGCTGGAACGGGTCAGCTCGCTGGCCGGGGGGGCGCTGATGTTCAGCAAGGGGATGCGCCATGGCGGCCTGGTCGGCTTGCTGCAGATGGTGGTGGGAGGTTTGGCGGTGGCCCGAGGGGTCAGCGGGCATTGTTCGACCAAGGCCTGGTGGCAGCGGCATCGCCAGGAATACCAGCGGTTGCGTGCGGACATCGAGCGCAGCGCGGCGGAGCTGGAGGCGTTGCGGGCCAGTGCCGACGCGGCGACGCAGGGGGTGACGGTGACCGGGAAGGATCCGTTGGCTGGCAGTTGAGTTTTGCACTGCCTGTGCCGGCCCTTTCGCGGGTGAACCCGCTCCCACAGGGACCGCACCGTCTTGAGGGCAATACATTACCTGTGGGAGCGGGTTCACCCGCGAAGAGGCCGGTACGGGCGAAAGAGGTGCTCAGTGCAACGCCTTGCTCTGCAACACCTCGGAGCGCCGCCCCAGCACGTTCTCGCTGATCTGTATGAAGTCTTCGGTGCTGACGCTGGGCAGGCGCATCAGCCCGCGCGCCACATCGTCCAGCGAGCGTTTGGCCTGGGTGTGGATGCGGATTTCCTTGTCCAGCGCCTGCAGCAACATCACCCCCCGCGCCACCTGCGCCGGGGTGGCATGCTCGCCTTTGAGCCGGGTGACCTTGGCGCCCTGCTTGCTCAGGCGCGCCTGCCAGGCCTGGTAACGGTCGTCACTCACCCCGCCCGAGCGGCGCAGCAACTCGCTGGCGTAGTAGTCGGTCAGGCTTTCCACCAGCCAGTCACTGCCGTCACGCCCATGGATCTGCGCAAACAGTTGCACCACTTCGCGCAGCAACGGGCTGCTGCCGTTCTCGCTGACCATAGGCCGGGCACTGTGCAGGTACAACGAGCCCTGCGCGGCCATCGCCCCGCGCCACATGCCGTCGCGGGCACCGACCAACAGCAGCTTAGGCGGGTTGCGCGGGAACACCGCCTGCAATTGCGGCCAGACAAAGGTCAGCAAGGTCAGGTTGTCCATGCGCCGCATACCCTGCCCCACCGGTGCGGCCACGGTGACCTCGGTTTCGCCCAGGCGGGCGCGGCGGCTACCCAGGTCGCCGGCGAGCATCCAGCCGGTAGGGCGGTCGAACAGGCGCGAAACGTTATCGATGCGGAACTTGTCCTTGCCGATGCGCGGCCAGGAGGTCTCGATGCTCTTCCAGCCTTCGGGCAGGTCGAACGCCAGCCGCGCCACCAGCTCGGTGCCATCCTGTTGGTCGAGGCGCGCAGGCGGTACCAGCTGGTCGCCGAGGAACAGCGCCCAATGCGGGGTGATGCGCGACGAATAGGCGCCGCTGCCGCGTTTCTGGTCCAGCTGCACGCGGTAGCTGAGGCTGGTCTTGCCGGCCGCCGGTTGCCACACGCCGCGCTGGCCCTGCAGTTGCCATTGGCCATCAGCCTGGAAGCCGCTGTAGGCCCCGGCCTTGCCCAGGTCGAAGTCCAGGCTGCGCACGGCACTGCCTTCGGCCAAGGTGAGGCGAACCTCCGCCTGGCCACTGGCCGGCAACAGGCGCACCTGGTAGTCGAGGTCGACCTTTTTCGCCCAGGCCGGCGAACTGGCCATCAGGCCAAACAGCAACAACAGCTGGCAACGCATACAGAAACTCCTTGTTTCCCCGTGGCAGCGGGCCGCGCCGGTCAGCTGGCGCGGAAGATCAGGTGGTCTTCCCAGTCGTCTTCGTGCACATCGTGTTCACTGAGCATGCGCCCCGACTGGGAAATGCGCTGTTCATGGACCTGCTGGCGATCGCCGCAGACCAGGTGGTGCCAGGCCGGCAGGTCCTTGCCCTCGCTGACCAGGCGGTAGCCGCAGGTGCTCGGCAGCCACTTGAACTGGTCGGCCTTGCCCGGGGTGAGCTGGATGCAGTCAGGTACCTGGGCGAAGCGGTTGGGGTAATCGCTGCACTGGCAGGTGTGCAGATCCAGCAGTTTGCAGGCGATGCGCGTGTAATAGACGCTGTTGTCGTCCTCGTCCTCGAGCTTTTGCAGGCAGCACAGGCCGCAGCCGTCGCACAGCGACTCCCACTCTTGCGGGCTGAGTTGTTCGAGGGTCTTGCGCCGCCAGAACGGCGCGTTTTCAGCGATCATGACACGGGTTTCCTGCATTCATCTTGGGGCCACGGCGCGCGGCGGCGCCAGTCTAGAGCCTGGCCTTCGGCAAAGCCAGACCGCTTGTCAGTCGCGACGCGACGCAGTAGCGTGCGCGTTTCCCGTCCTTTTGCAGGAGCAGCCATGAGCGCCCCCCCCCGCATTGCCGATTACGCCATCAACGAGCAATTCATCAACCGCTGGTCGCCACGTGCCTTCACCGCCGAGCCGATCAGCGAAGAAACCCTGCTGAGCTTCCTCGAAGCCGCACGCTGGGCACCGTCGGCGTACAACTCGCAGCCTTGGCGCTTCCTGTATGCCCGCCGCGACACGCCGAACTGGGAGCGCTACCTGAACCTGCTGGTGCCGTTCAACCGCAGCTGGGCGCAACAGGCTTCGGCGCTGGTGCTGGTCATTTCCAAGACCACCTTCGCGGCACCCGGTGCCACTGAAGAAAAGCCGGCGCTGTGGCACACCTTCGACACAGGTTCCGCCTGGGGGCACCTGGCCCTGCAAGCCAGCATCAGCGGCTGGCACACCCATGGCATGGCCGGCTTCGACCAGGAACTGGCGCGTCAGGAGTTGAAGATTCCGGAAGGCTACGTGCTGCATGCCATGGTGGCGATTGGCAAGCTGGGTGACAAGGCTAGCCTGGACGAAGCCCTGCAGGCGCGTGAAGTACCGAGCCCGCGCAAGCCACTGAGCGAGCTGGCTGCCGAGGGTGATTTCAGCCTGTAAGCCTTGCATTGGCTGTACCGGCCTTTTCGCGGGCTCGCCCGCTCCCACAGGTACAACACACCCTTCGAGGGCGGTGCAATACCTGTGGGAGCGGGCAAGCCCGCGAAGAGGCCGGTACAGGCACTATAAAATCAATAGCCCCGGGCGAAGTCCACTTCACCTCGCAACCCCTGCCCCGCCACATACGCCCGCACATTCTCGACAAACAACCGCACCATCGCCGCCGGCGAGGTGGGCGCCGAGCTGTGCCCGGTCAGCAGCAAGCCCCACGCCGTCCAGAACGGGTGCTGCCTGGGCAACGGCTCCTGCCGGCAGACATCGATCACCGCCCCAGCCAGGTGCCCTTCCTTCAGCGCCTCGACCAGGTCAGCGTCGACCACCGCCGCCCCACGCCCGGCATTGATGAACAGCGCCGTGGGCTGGAAGCACTTGAACAGTGCCGCGTCATACAGGTCGTGGGTGGCCGGGGTATCCGGCAGCAGGTTGAGCACGTAGTCGACCTGGCCAACCATGCGCGGCAGGTCGGCCAACGCCGCTACCTCGACGAACGGCGCCTGCTCGCGGGCGCTGCTGGCAACGCCATACAGCACCACGCCAAACGCCTGCAGGAACTCGGCCACCCGCTGGCCAATGTCGCCAGTGCCGACGATCAGCACCTTGCGCCCTTCCAGGGTACGCCCCGGGCGGTCGTCCCAACGCCGTTCGACCTGGCTGACCAGGCGCGACAGCACCTCGCGCTCATGGCCGAGCATGTAGGTGAGCATGTACTCGGCCATCACCTGGCCAAAGATGCCCACGGCGCGGGTCAGGCGATAGTCGCGCGGCAGGCCCTCGGCCAGCAGCGGGGTGATACCGGCCCAGGTGGACTGCATCCAGGCCGGCTTGTGGCCCTGGCGCAGCAGGCTTGCCAGCAGGTCCGGCTGGCCCAGCCACACCGGGCACTGTGGCGCCTGGCCGGCCAGTTCGGCGGAGTCGCCGCTGGTCAGGATCTCCAGCTCTGGCGCGGCTGCGCGCAAAATCTCGGCGTATCGAGCATGATCATGCTCAGCAATCAGTACTCGCATGATCAGGCAGGGTCGTTACGGCGCAGCAACTCTTCGGGCAGATGCTCGATGTAGTCGTCTTCCGGCGGCGGCATCTGCAGGTGGTAACCCTGGTTGTCGAGGTTTTCCAGCACCTTGGCGATATCCTCGCGGGCCAGCTTGCGCTCGGGGGTAAGCACCAGGTCGAAGGCGTGCACGGGGGTGCCGAAGAACGGCAGCAGGCCTTCGGGCACGCGCTCCAGGCCGTCGGCCTTGAGCACGTACAGGTACATTTCGTTCTTGCGGGGGCTCTTGTAGATAGAGCAAATGCGTTTCATCGGGTCTCTCCGGCGCCTGCCAGGCTGTCCAGCAGGGCCTGGCCCATGCGCTCACGGCGCCAGCCGCGCAGCGAATCGGGCAATTGATAGGGGCCATTGGGATAGCCGCTCTTGAGCAGCGCTTCCAGGGCTTTCTTGCGCAGCATCAGCTCGGGGGCAATGCCCAGGCGCTCACCTTCGGCCTGGCCGATGGCACGCAGCTGCTTGAGGATGCCGCTGGCCTCGATCGGCAAAGGCTCGGGCAAGGCCTGTGGCCATTGTTCGGCTGGCAGGCTGGCGGCACGCTTGATCAGCTGGATGAGGAACTCACCGTCCTGACGAATGGTGCGCGGATGCATCTCGTCGATCTTGGCCAGCGCCGACAGGTTGTTCGGCTGGCTCTTGGCCATGGGCCACAGCGAGTGCTCCTTGAGAATGCGGTTGCGCGGCACGTCGCGGTTGCGCGCTTCACGCTCGCGCCAGGCGCACAGCTCACGCAGCACTGCCAGTTGCTGGGGGGCCAGCTTCCAGGCCAGCTTGACGTCGCGGTACAGGCTTTCGGGCTCGACTTCGCGGCGCAATGCGGCCACCAGCTCGGCGCCGTCCTCCAGCACCCAGGCGTACTTGTCGTCATTCAGGCGCGGGCGCAACACGGTGAACAGCTCGGCCAGGTGCACGGCATCCTCGGCGGCATAGCTGACCTGGGTTTCCGAGAGCGGGCGTTGCAGCCAGTCGGAACGGGTTTCGCCCTTGGGCAGGTCGATCCCCAGCACTTCCTGCACCAGGCGCGAATAGCCCATGGAGAAGCCCAGGTTCAGGTAGCCGGCGGCCAGTTGGGTGTCGAACAGCGGCTGTGGCAGCTTGCCGGTCAGGCGCAGCAGCACTTCGAGGTCTTCGCTGCAGGCGTGCAGCACCTTGACCACGCCGCTGTCATCCAGCAGTTCGGCCAGGGGTTGCCAGTTACCGATCAGCAACGGGTCGATCAGGAAGGCACGCTGGCCATCGCCGATCTGGATCAGCCCGGCTTTCGGGTAGAAGGTGTCGACCCGCATGAATTCGGTGTCGACGGCGACAAAGGGCAGCTGATGCCAGTCGCGGCAGTGTTCGGCCAGGCTCTGGTCGTCACGGATCCAGTGTATTTCGATGGCCACGAGGCTCTCCCACTAACATTGGCGCGCAGTATATACGGCGCGGGCACTGCTGGTGAAACCCGGGCCATCCTTGATATCGATCAGCGGTGCTGTTGTGCGTGTTCAGTGCGCAATATCCGCAAGCTTCGCGATCCCTGTGGGAGATTGCCCAGCTCTTTGGGCCGCGCTGTCGCACAGATAACTGAATTCGCAAGCGATCCTCGTACCCTGTGGGAGCGGCTTTAGCCGCGAAGAATCCAACGCGGTGCATGGCACCGGCTGCGCCGGTGTTCGCGGCTAAAGCCGCTCCCACAGGGCTCTGCTAATTCAATGAGTTATGTGCAGTTCTATGAGAGCGGGCAAGCACAAGTATGGAACGCGCTTCGCCTCAGCGCTTGGCTGCCAGCCAAGGCCGGCAGCTGGCGAACATGTCCAGCGACTGCTGGTAGACCTCGGTGTGCACCTGCAACAGGCCGAGCATCGAGTGGAACAGGTTGTCCTGCGACAGCGGTGCATCGCTGAGCTTGGCCAGGCAGTCGGTGTCGACGCCGAAGTCCTCCTTGTAGCTGTCGGAGAACCAGGTCAGCAGCGGCACGTGCTTCTGCTGCTCGGGAGCGATTGCGTAAGGCGTGCCGTGCAGGAACAGGTTGTACTCACCCAGCGACTCGCCATGGTCGGACAGGTAGATCATCGCCGTGTCGACCTTGTCCTGCTTGCTGCGCAGGGTGTCGATCAACGAGGCCAGCACCTTGTCGGTATAGGCCAGGGTGTTGTCGTAGCCGTTGATAATTTCCTGCTCGCTGCACTGGTCCAGCGCGTTGCTCTGGCACACCGGGGCAAAGCGCTGGTCGGCGCCGGGGTAGCGCTTGAAGTATTCAGGCCCGTGGCTGCCCATCTGGTGCAGCACCAGCACGGTGTCCTTGTCGAGGTTGTCGATCAGCTCACCCAGGCCCTGCAGCAGGATCTGGTCATGGCATTCACCATCAGCGCACAACTGCGGGTCCTGGAGTTTGCTGACATCGATGAACTGCACGCGGTCGCAGGTGCCCTTGCAGCCCGACTGGTTGTCACGCCACTGCACCGCCAGGCCGGTACGCTGGAGGATGTCCAGCAACCCTTCGCGGTTCTTCGCCACGCGGGCATCGTAGTCCTTGCGCTTCATGCCAGAGAACATGCACGGCACCGAAACGGCGGTTTCCGTGCCGCAGGAGTGCACATCGGTGAACGCCAGCAGGCCCTGTTCCCTGGCAAGGTTCGGTGTGGTATCGCGGTTGTAGCCAAGCACGCCGAAATGGTCTGCCCGCGCACTTTCGCCCACCACCAGCACGGTCAGCGACTTGCGTTCGTGCTTTTGCCAGGCAGCATCACGCTTGGCATCTTCGCCATAATGCTGGAAGGGCCGCGATGCGGTACCGACGCGCTCGCTGACATAACCGATGGAGGCACCCACGATATTGCTGGGGGTGAGCATCAGCCGCAGTTCGTGGTGGTTGCGAAACAGCGACGACAGGCCCTGGTAGTTGACCAGTGCCACCGAGCCCAGGGCCACCACGCAGGCACCGCCAACCACCAGCTTGCCGAGCAGTTCACGGTGCCAGGCGCGATAGGCGATCGGCGCCTTCCACAACAGCACCGAAGGCACTACACCGAGGCCCAGGATATACAAGGCAAACTTCAACGAAAGCAGGTCACGCACTTCCGCCACGTTGGTTTCCGCGATATTGCGGAACATGCCCGCGTCAATAAGTACGCCGTACTGGTTCATGAAGTAAGCCACGCCCGCGCCACTCATGAACAACACGACAAGTATTGGCTTCAATACATAACGGAAGGCGAACAACGTAAGGATCAGGTTGAACGCGAACAGCATCAGCACGGCAAACGCCAGGCTCAGCCAAAGCCCCGGCAAACCGGGCGGCACGACCTGTTCAAGATGCTGCCAGAGGAAGACATTGAAGCCGATCAGCAGGTAAAGGCTGGCCAGCAGCGTGACCCATTCAGTCCGCAGGGATTTGAAGTTGAGCATCAGTGTTCGCAATCAAGAGTGATTATCAGCCCGAGGGCCTGCGCGGCACCGGGAAACTTGGCTGAACTCTAGAAAGCGTGCCATCAATATTTTGTGAAAAAGACGCCAACAAATTCGTGAGCAGGCGCCTTTTCTACATTAAAAGAAGTTCACTCAGCGCTTGTTCAGCCTGGCAGGCGTGCCTTGGCATACGGCTCGCGGTCGATGTCCAGCACTTCCACGCATAGCTGGATATCCAGCCCCGGTTGCTCGGGGATGGCCTCACGCAGCACATCCAGCAGGCTGGCGGACAGTTGCGTCTTCACCTCGGGCGAGCGCCCGCTGAGGATGGCCAGGCGCACATGGGCAAAGGCACGCTCGCCGGGCGCGGTGCCCACGCGAAACTGGCCGAAGGCCTGGGCGCGGCTCTTGATGTCGGCCTCGTCGGCGAACTGGCCACTGCCGACCAGGGCATGGTTCAGGCGCAGCAGCAGGACGTCGACGTTCAGCTCGCGCAGGTTTTCGCTGTATTCCAGGTTCAGGTGAGGCATGGCGCAGGTTCCGGGTCACGGGGAGATGCGACAGCCTACCCCAGTCCCCTACCTGCGCAAAGACGACTATCCTCAAAGGTCAGAACCATCCGCCAACCCCCGACAGAGGTGAAGAAATGCCAGTTCCGCATGATCTGCTCGCTGACCTGCACGTTACCGCTGATGCATTCCAGGCGCTCATGGACAAGGACCAGACGCTGCACTCACTGCACAAGGAATACAACGCCAAAGACAAAGAGGTGGTCGCCGCCGAAGGCAACGGCACCAACGACGAAGCCGTCAACCGCCTGCGCAAGGAACGGTTGCTGATCAAGGACAAGATCGAACGGATCATTCATCCGCCCAAATCCTGACAGGAATTCATTGAATCCACCGGCCTCTTCGCGGGTGAACCCGCTCCCACAGGTACAGCGCCAGACCTGAAGGCAGCGGAGCCCCTGTGGGAGCGGGTTTACCCGCGAAGAGGCCAGCAGCCCTCACATACCAGCCGCAGCCTTCAACGCCCCATCCAGGTCCTCGACCAGGTCGCGGTAATCCTCGATCCCCACCGACAACCGCAGCAGGTTCTCGCTGATCCCCATCACGCCCTTCTGCTCCGGGCTCAGCGAGCAGTGCGACATGCTCCAGGAGTGGTTGATCATGCTTTCCACCCCGCCCAGCGAGTCGGCCAGCACGAAGATCTGCAGCGCCTCCACCAGGCGGTTGAGCGCGGCGCGGTCGCCCTTGACCTTCATCGCCACCACCGCCCCGCCATTGCGCATCTGCCGTTTGCACAGCTCATGCTGCGGGTGGCTCTCCAGCCCCGGGTAATACACCTGCTCGATCTGCGCGTGGCTTTCGAGGAAGCGCGCCACCTGCAGGGCATTGGCACACTGGCGCTCCATGCGCACATCCAGGGTCTTCAGACCGCGCAGGGCCAGGTAGCAGTCGAACGGCCCCTGCACCGCGCCAATCGCCATGCTGATGCGGCGCAGGCGCGCCAACAACGCATCATTGGCAGCTACCACCACGCCACCGGTGAGGTCGGAGTGGCCGCCGATGTACTTGCTGGCCGAGTGCATCACCAGGTCCACGCCCAGGGTGATCGGGCGCTGGTTCCACGGCGAGCAGAAGGTGTTGTCGATGCAGGTGAGGATGCCCCGCGCCTTGGCCAGGTCGCACACCGCCTTGATGTCGACCAGGTGCAGCAACGGGTTGGTCGGCGATTCGATCCAGATCAGCTGGGTTTCCGGCTTGATGGCGGCGGCCACCGCCTCGAGGTCGTTGAGGTCGACGTAGGTGGTGGTCAGGCCCGAGGTGCGGCTGCGGTAGTCTTCCATGATGCGGAAGGTGCCGCCGTACACGCCGTTCATCACCACCACGTGGGCATCCTTGGGCAGCAGCTCCAGCACGGTGGCGGTGGCGTTCACACCCGAGGCGCAGGCGACCGCGCCAACGCCCTCTTCCAGGGCGGCGACACAGGTTTCATAGGCATGCCGGGTGGGGTTGCCGACGCGGCTGTAGGAGTATTCCGGCTTGTCGTCCAGGCTGCGCTTGGTGAACGAGCTGGCGGTGACGATCGCCGGGAAAATAGCGTTATCGGCGACGCTGAACTGCTCACCGGCGTGAATGGTACGGGTGGCGAAATTGCGCGGCTTGTCGGACATGGTCAGGCCCATTGGCAGAGTGAAAGCTGCAACTATCGCACAACCCAAATCTTCTGGCCTTGGGGTAATCTGTGAAATATTTTTCTCCACGGCCCACGCGCGATATGGACAGCTTCGACCAGCACATTCTCACCCTGCTTCAGCGCGACGCCTCGATCTCGCTCAAGGACCTGGCCGAGGCCGTAAACCTGTCTACCACGCCGTGCTGGAAGCGGGTCAAACGCCTGGAGGAAGACGGCTACATTGTCGGCCGTGTCGCCCTGCTCGACCCGGAACGGCTGGGGTTGGGGCTGACGGTGTTCGTCCAGCTCAAGACCCAGCGCCACGACAGCGCCTGGCTGGAGCAGTTTGCCGCGACCGTGACCGGGTTCGAGGAAGTGATGGAGTTCTACCGCATGTCGGGGGACTGGGATTACATGCTGCGGGTTGTGGTGGGGGATATTGCGGCGTATGACCGGTTTTACAAAAAGCTGATCACCAGTACTGATGGGCTGTCGAACATCACTTCCAGTTTTGCCATGGAGCAGATGAAGTACACCACGGCTTACCCGGTGAACCGTTCCTGATTCCTGTATGGCAGTACCGGCCCTATCGCCGGCAAGCCAGCTCCCACAGGTACGTCACAGGTTCTGAAATCTGTGCGGTCCCTGTGGGAGCTGGCTTGCCGGCGATAGGGCCCTTGCAGGCTACCTGTCAATCCGCGGCCAGCACCGCCGCAATCCGGTTCCCGGCCTTGGCTTTCTCGACCTTGATCGCCACGAACTTCGAGGTCGGGGTATAGGTCCCCTCGCCATAGCTTTCCAGCGGCACCAGCGGGTTGGTCTCCGGGTAATAGGCCGCCGCCTGCCCCTCGGGCACGTCATACGCCACCAGGCGGAAGCCCGACACCCGCCGCTCCACGCCATCCTCCCACAGCGACACCAGGTCCACATGCTCGCCCGGCTCGAAGCCCATCCGGCGGATGTCCACCTCGTTGACGAACACCACTTCACGCAGGCCGAACACCCCGCGATAACGGTCGTCCAGGCCATACAGGGTGGTGTTGTACTGGTCGTGCGAGCGCAGGGTCTGCAGGATCAGGTCGGGCTTGTCACCGCGCGCCAGTACCTTGGCATTCACCAGTTGCTCCGGCAGCTGGTGCGGGCTGAAGCGCGCCTTGCCTGTGGCCGTGCGCCAGGTACGGTCGGCGGCATTGTTGCCCAGGTGGAAGCCGCCCGGGTGCTGCAGGCGCTCGTTGAAATCGGTAAAGCCGGGGATCACATCGGCAATCATGCTGCGGATACGCCCATAGTCGGCAACTGCGTATTCCCAGTCGATTGGCTGCTTGCCCAGGGTCGCCTGGGCCATGCCGGCGATGATCCACGGCTCCGAGCGCAGGTGCGGCGAGCGCGGGCGCAGCTGGCCGTGGGAGATGTGCACCATGCTGAAGGTGTCCTCCACGGTCACGCCTTGCGGCCCGCTGGCCTGCATGTCGATTTCGGTACGGCCCAGGCACGGCAGGATCAACGCATCGCGGCCGGTGACCAGGTGCGAGCGGTTGAGCTTGGTGGAAATCTGCACGGTCAGCGCGCAATTGCGCATGGCCGCATGGGTGCGCGGCGTATCCGGCGTGGCCTGGGCAAAGTTGCCACCCAGGCCGATGAACACCTTGGCCCGCCCTTCTTCCATGGCCTTGATCGCCAGCACCGCGTTGTGCCCGTGGGCACGCGGCACGCGGAACTGGAAGCGTTTTTCGATGGCATCGAGCAGGGCCGCCCCGGGCTTCTCGTCGATGCCCATGGTGCGGTCGCCCTGCACGTTGCTGTGGCCACGCACCGGTGACAGGCCAGCACCGGGCTTGCCGACGTTGCCGCGCAGCAGCTGCAGGTTGACGATTTCCTGAACGGTCGGCACCGAGTGGCGGTGCTGGGTGACGCCCATGGCCCAGCACATGATTACCCGTTCGGCCTTGCGGTACATGCGCGCGGCCAGTTCGATCTCGGCCTGGGTCAGGCCCGATTGCTCGACGATGTGCGCCCAGGGCGTGGCATCCACGGTTTCCAGGTATGCGTCGATGCCACTGGTGTGCTCGGCGATGAAGGCATGGTCGAACACCGCCGGTTCGCCATTGGCCTGGGCTTCGCGTTCCCACTGCAGCAGGTACTTGGCAATGCCGCGCATCACTGCCATGTCGCCGCCCAGGGCCGGGCGGAAGTAGGCCGTGTTGGTTGGTTCGGATCCATTGCTGAGCATCTCGAACGGGTGCTGCGGGTGCTGGAAGCGCTCCAGGCCGCGCTCCTTGAGCGGGTTGAAACAAACCACCTGGGCACCACGCTTCACCGCTTCACGCAGCGGCTCGAGCATGCGCGGGTGGTTGGTGCCGGGGTTCTGGCCGATGACGAAGATGGCGTCGGCCAGCTCCAGGTCGTGGAACACCACGGTGCCCTTGCCCACGCCGAGGGTTTCCGACATGCCCACGCCGCTGGCTTCATGGCACATGTTCGAGCAGTCGGGGAAGTTGTTGGTGCCGAAGGCGCGGACGAACAGCTGGTAGAGGAACGCCGCCTCGTTGCTGGCCCGGCCCGAGGTGTAGAACTCGGCCTGGTCGGGCGATTCGAGTGCGCGCAAGTGTTGGGCAACCAGCGCAAAGGCTTCTTCCCAGCTGGTTTCCACATAGTGGTCGGTGGCCGCGTCGTAGCGCATCGGGTGGGTCAGGCGGCCCTGGTACTCCAGCCAGTAGTCGGTCTGCTCGGCCAGCGCACTGACGCTGTACCTGGCGAAGAATGCCGGGTCCACCGAGCGGCCGGTGGCTTCCCAGTTGACTGCCTTGGCGCCGTTCTCGCAGAACTTGACCATGTCGTTTTCCGGCGACTCGCCCCAGGCGCAGCCGGGGCAGTCGAAGCCGCCGTTCTGGTTGGTCTTGAGCATGGCCCGCAGGTTCTTGAAGGCATTGTCGCTGCCCAGCCAGCTCTTGGTCACGCTCTTGAGCGCCCCCCAGCCGGCGGCGGCGCCCTTGTAGTCCCTGATGTGTTGGTCCTGGCTCATGCGATGAATCCTCACGCTTCGATGCTTTTTTTCAGCCTATGGAGCGTGGGGTAGAGCCGTCCAATCGAAAGATCTTACGGGGTGATAGGCGGTTTCGATCACGGGCTGGAACCGCGCCGCGGCCTTCGCGGGTGAACCCGCTCCCACAGGGCCACCACAGGTTTCGAGCCCTGCGCTTTACCTGTGGGAGCGGGTTTACCCGCGAATTGGGCGACGCGGTCAACACTTTGAAATACGTGGCCTGCAGCCATGATAGAGGCTATCGATCAATCGGTCGGACAAAGCAATTTGACGGCCCTGCGCCCAAGTTATAGCTTGAATCGAGTCCCTACCCATTCGAGCGCGAACGTGGAACAGAACAGCCGGGCCCTGATCGACGGCTTCAACCGGAAAATCGACTACCTGCGGATGTCGGTCACCGACCGCTGCGACTTCCGTTGCGTGTACTGCATGGCCGAAGACATGCAGTTCCTGCCGCGCCAGCAAATCCTCAGCCTCGAGGAACTGTTCCAGGTGGCCGAGCGCTTCGTCGCCCTCGGCACCCGCAAGATCCGCCTGACCGGCGGCGAGCCGCTGGTGCGCCAGGGCATCGTCGACCTGTGCGGGCGCATCGCCGCCCTGCCCGGCCTGCGTGAATTGTGCCTGACCAGCAACGGCTCGCAACTCGGGCGCCTGGCCCAGCCGCTGTTCGACGCCGGTGTCACGCGCCTGAACATCAGCCTCGACAGCCTGGACGCCGAGCGCTTCAAGCAACTGACCCGCACCGGCGACCTGCACCAGGTGATCGCCGGCATCGACGCCGCCCGCCAGGCCGGCTTCAAGCGCACCAAGCTCAACTGTGTGGTCCTCAAGGGCCGCAACGATCATGAACTGGTCGACCTGGTGCGCTTTGCCATCGACCGCGAACTGGACATCACCTTCATCGAAGAAATGCCCTTGGGCGTGATCAGCGAACATGAACGCGGCGAGTCGTTCTGCTCCAGCGATGAAGTACGTGCGCTGCTGGCCGAGCAGTTCACCCTGGTCGAATCGACCGAGTCGTCCCAGGGCCCGGCCCGCTACTGGCGCCTGGCCGAAGCCGCCAACACTCGGGTCGGCTTCATTTCGCCACACAGCCACAACTTCTGCGCCACCTGCAACCGCGTACGCCTCACCGTCGAAGGCCGCCTGCTGCTGTGCCTGGGCAATGAACACTCGGTGGACCTGAAGCAGGTGCTGCGCGCCCACCCCGGCAACCCCGAACGCCTGGAAAAGGCCATTCGTGACTCGCTGCACCTCAAGCCCTACCGCCATCATTTCGAAGTCGGTGGCGACGTGCAGATCCTGCGCTTCATGAACATGACCGGCGGCTAGGCAGCCGTCTCTGGATTTCCATGATCGTCCACCCCACCCCCGATGTGCTGCGTGTGCTGTTCACCCTCAAGGGTTCGATCGTCAAACGCATTGCCCTGCGGTGCCTGACGGTCACCCTGCTGGCCGCGCTGATCGTGTTGGTCGAGCGGCATTTCCCGGCGTTTTTCTACCCGGTCAGCGCCACCCCGTTCACCTTGCTGGGCCTGTCGCTGTCGATTTTCATGAGTTTTCGCAACAATGCCTGCTATGACCGCTGGTGGGAGGGGCGCAAGGCCTGGGGCAAGCTGATCATCGAAACCCGTTCGTTCGTGCGCGAAAGCCTGGTAATTACCGACGAAACCCTGCGTGCCGAACTGTTGCGCAGCCTGTGCGGCTTTGCCCATGCGCTGAATGCACGGCTGCGCAGCGAGGACGAACTGGCCGCCGCCCGGCCCTGGCTGGCCCGGCCCGAAGCGATCAGCCCGCATAACGTGTGCGACGCCATCCTGCGCGAAATCGGCGGGCACTGCTCGCGGTTGGCCGAACAGCAGCAGATCAGTGACTGGCGCTACAGCCTGCTGGAGCAGCGGTTGGTGGGCCTGACCGAAGTGCAGGCCACCTGCGAGCGGATCAAGGGCACACCGTTGCCGTTCCCCTACACGCTGTTGCTGCACCGCACCATCTACATCTTCTGCCTGCTGCTGCCGTTTGCCCTGGCCGAGCCGCTGGGCTGGCTGGCGCCGCTGTTCACCACCATCGTGGGGTACACGTTCTTCGGGCTGGATGCGATTGGCAACGAACTGGAAGACCCGTTCGGGCGCGATGAGAATGACCTGCCGACCGATGCCATGGTGCGGACCGTGGAGCGCGATGTGCTGGCGGGGTTGGGGGAACAACAGCTACCGCCGGCGTTGTTGCCGGTGGACCATGTATTGAGCTGACTGAATGCAGTGGCCTGCGCCGGCCCTTTCGCGGGTAAACCCGCTCCCACAGGGACCCCACAGGTTTCGAACCCTGCGCGGTACCTGTGGGAGCGGGTTTACCCGCGAAGAGGCCGGTACAGGAGAAAACTCAGCCCCGGCTTGCACAGGCCTCGATCGGCTTCAGGTGCTTGACGAAGTTGCACGGCCGGTGCCGCGCATCCAGCTGCTCCGCCAGGATGCCCTCCCACGCCGTACGGCAGGCCCCGGTGGAGCCCGGCAGGCAGCACACCAACGTGCGGTTGGACAGCCCGGCCAGCGCCCGGCTCTGCACGGTCGAGGTGCCGATATCGAGAATCGACAGGGCCCGGAACAGTTCGCCAAAGCCATCGATGCGCTTGTCCAGCAGGCACTCGACCGCTTCCGGCGTGCTGTCACGGCCGGTAAAACCGGTACCGCCGGTGATCAGCACCACCTGCACCTGCTCGTCGGCAATCCAGGTGGCGACCTGGGCGCGGATCTTGTAAAGGTCGTCCTTGAGCAACGCCCGCGCCACCAGGCGGTGGCCGATCTCCACCGAGCGGCTGGCCAGCAGCTCACCGGAGGTGTCGTTGTCGTAGGTACGGGTGTCGCTGACAGTCAGCACGGCGATGTTGAGCGGTACGAAGACCGCGTCGGGTTGGACGCGCACGGTGGGGCTCCTCGAGTGGCAGTGCCGCCACGCTAGTGGCATGGCCCGGGGGCGTCCAATCGATATGGCGTACCGACTGATCAATGACATCTATCGCAGACGTGGGTTAAGGTCTGCATAACCCGATACCAGGCACTTCCATGGACATCAAGCAGCTCAAATTCCTCATCGCGCTCGACCAGACACGCCACTTCGGCCAGGCGGCGGCGCTATGCCATATCACCCAGCCGACGCTGTCCATGCGCCTGCGCAACCTGGAGGACGAGCTGGACCTGGTGCTGGTCAAGCGCGGCCAGCGCTTCGAAGGTTTCACCGAGGCCGGCGAGCGCATCCTGGCCTGGGCCCGTACGCTGCTCGCCGCCCACGACGGCCTGCAGGCCGAGGCCGCCAGCTGCCGCGGCCAGGTGGTCGGCAGCCTGCGCCTTGGCACGGTGCCGCTGGCCAGCTTCAACCCCATGCACCTGCTGCTGCCGCTGCGTGAAAAATACCCCGAGCTGCACTTCCAGATCAGCTCGCTCAGCTCGGAACAGGTCATCGACGGGCTCAGCCGCAACCAGCTCGACCTGGGCATCTGCTACCTGGACCAGGTCAACACCAGCTTCTTCGAAGTGATCGAACTTGGCACCACCACCATGGGCCTGCTGCACGATACCCGGCACTTCAAGTTCACCAGCGACACCCTGCGCTGGGACGAGCTGGGCGACATTCCGCTGGGCCTGCTGAGCAAGGGCATGCACTACCGCCAGTCGCTGGACCTGAGTTTCCGCAGCCGTGGCCTGGAGCCGAATGCGGTACTGGAAAGCGACTCGAGCTTCCAGCTGATCCAGGCCATCAATACCGGCATGTGCTGCGCGGTCATGCCGCTGGGCTGCGGCCTGGAAGACCTGAGCGAGCACCTGCGCATCCTGCCGGTGGCCGACGCCGCCATCCACAGCCCTGTCGGCCTGCTGCTACGCCGCAGCGAACCGCGTTCGGCAATTGCCGAGCAGTGCTTCGATGAGGCGCGGGTATTGTTCACCAACGCCTGAGCCCGGCCCAGCAAGCAGAAAATTCCCACAAGCAACACAGAAGCTTCGCTAACGACAGTTCGGATTAAGCGCCTTTATCATCATCGCTTCATCGGACCCGCCGGCCGGCAGCGTATGCACAAGGCCTGCTTACTTCGTTAAAGGAGCTGACATGAACACTTCCACCAACCTGGCCTCATCGTTCTGGAGCATAGAAAACCTGGTGCCCTTGGCCGGCGTCGGCGCGCCAGTACTGCTTGGGCTGCTTTTGTGGTTTATCTACAGGCGAGCCGGTTCGCTGTACTTTCTTCGAGACCTCATCTGGCGCATCTTCGGTGGCACCACCGAATTCGACAACCAATCGCAGTTCGACACCCTGCGCAAGGAGCTACGGGAAATCGAGTACTTTCGCTATGAGTTCAACATCCCAGCGAAAAACCTGCACGAGGCCAACCTTGCCCATCGCTGGATCGTCGACAACGGCTTGGCCCCCGGCGACCTGAGCCGCAACCGCGCTTACATCGACTGGAGCGATTTCAACGCCCCCAGGTTCGCCACCGACAAATTTTCACCGAAGCGCTTCAGGTGTTTCATTGCACTGCTGGCCATACTGGGAGTACTGCTGGCCCCCTTGCCGATGGCAAACCAATCGCCGTACATGATGGTATGGCTGAAAAACGATCCGGACTCGCCTGCATTCTACCTGTCGCAACAGGACATCAAGTTTGAGATGTGGTTGCCGGATGACAAGCTGACGCTGGACCAGTGCCGGTCTTCGGAAAAACTGGCGCCCTTTACCCGCTACATGCCGGAAGAAAATCTGGACACAATCTGCTCGTTCTTCATGGCCCCCGACTACGCATTGGAAGTTGAAAAAGGCCTTAAGGGCCAGCGTTGGTTTCTGGCGGTTGTGTCCGCGATACTGTTTCTTGGCCTGGTGCTGGTGGTACTGAAGCTGTCACGAATGCAGCGCGCGCAAACCGTTTATAACCGCTTCACCGCGTCTACTACGCCGTAGCCTGGCGGTACTGGCGCGGGGTGAAGCCGGTCAGTTGCTTGAACTGGCGGCTGAAGGCGCTGTGGTCGGTATAGCCGCAGCACATCGCCACTTCAGTGATCGGCAGTTCCGAGTGCAGCAAACGGTGGGCGTGCTCCAGGCGCGCCTTGTGGATCATCTGCCGTGGCGTGAGGTGGAACACCCGCTTGCAGTAGCGCTCCAGCTGGGCCACGGAAATGCCGGCGATACGGGTCAGCTCGCCCATGCTGATCGGCTGGTGGAAATGCCGGCGGATATGCTCGTCCACCGCCGCCAGGCGCTGGTAGGCGGGGTGGCTGTCGGCGGCTGACTGCAAGTCGACCGAGATGCCTACCAGGCCGATGATCTCGCCGGCCTGGTTGTACAGCGGGCGCTTGTGGGTCAGGCACCAGCCAGGCTCGCGGCTGCCGTACAGGTGCAGCTCCAGCTGGTCTTCCAGCACCAGGCCTTCCTTGAGAACGCGACGGTCCTGCTCGGTGTAGCCGGGGCCCAGCTGTGCCGGGAACACTTCGGCACTGGTCTTGCCCAGCAGCGGTTGCAAGCGCTTGAGGCCACAGCGCTGGACCAGGGTGTTGTTGGCCAGCACATAGCGGGCGGCCGGGTCCTTGATGAAGATCGCGGCGTTGGGGATGGCGTCGAGGATCGGCAGCAGCAGGGACACACCGGCGAGCAGGGCCTCGAGGTTAGCGGGGCGGTGCTGGTCGAGGGACTGGTACAGGGTTGCCAGGGGGGTGTTGGCCATCTGCTCTATCTCGGTTTGCTGTGCCGGCCTCTTCGCGGGTAAACCCGCTCCCACAGGTATCTCCGCAGCTTTCGAGGGCTGCGCAGTACATGTGGGAGCGGGTTTACCCGCGAAGAGGCCGGCACAGCGAGTAAATGTCTACAACCCTTATGCGGTATGGCTTACAGCCTATCCACCGCCCTTCCATCCCACCACTGTTTTTTTGCAACTGTGCCGATTTCGTCATCCCCCCTGCAGAAAACCATCAAGAACCGCCGCCCCGATCGGTCCACTCTATGCCCCACGCAAGCCGCCCCAAGTCCTACAAGAGCGCGGCCCAAAAAGCCGCATCTCGTGACATCAGACCTGCCTATCCAATAACCAACAAAAAGGCGAACCCATGTCAGGCAAATTCAAAAAACAGTTGTCATTGCTGGACCTCACCTTCATCGGCCTAGGTGCCATCTTCGGCTCCGGCTGGCTGTTCGCCGCCAGCCACGTCTCGGCCATCGCCGGCCCGGCCGGCATCCTGTCCTGGTTCCTTGGCGGCTTCGCCGT
The DNA here is from genome assembly GCF_040784925.1 of Pseudomonas sp. X4. Lineage (NCBI taxonomy): Bacteria > Pseudomonadati > Pseudomonadota > Gammaproteobacteria > Pseudomonadales > Pseudomonadaceae > Pseudomonas > Pseudomonas sp. X4. Next base: position 880,089 of record NZ_CP160798.1, read on the forward strand.
ACTGTTGCTGGGCATCGTCTATTGCGAACTGGGCGCCGCCCTGCCGCGTGCCGGGGGCGTGGTGCGCTACCCGGTGTACTCCCACGGCCCGCTGCTGGGCTACTTGATGGGCTTCATCACCCTGATCGCCTTTTCCAGCCTGATCGCCATCGAAGTGGTCGCTTCGCGCCAATACGCCGCCGCCTGGTTCCCCGGGCTGACCAAGGCCGGCTCCAGCGACCCGACGGTACTCGGCTGGCTGGTGCAGTTCGCCCTGCTGGGGCTGTTCTTCTTCCTCAACTACCGCAGCGTGAAAACTTTCGCCAAGGCCAACAACCTGGTCAGTGTGTTCAAGTTCATCGTACCGCTGCTGGTGATCGGCGTGCTGTTCACCTTCTTCAAACCGGAAAACTTCGAGGTCCAGGGCTTTGCCCCGTTCGGTCTGTCCGGCGTTGAAATGGCGGTATCGGCCGGTGGCATCATCTTCGCCTACCTGGGCCTGACGCCGATCATTTCGGTGGCCAGCGAGGTGAAGAACCCGCAACGCACCATCCCCATCGCGCTGATCCTCTCGGTGCTGCTGTCCACCGCGATCTACGCCCTGCTGCAACTGGCCTTCCTCGGCAGCGTGCCGACCGAAATGCTGAGCAACGGCTGGGCCGCGGTGACCAAGGAACTGGCCCTGCCCTATCGCGACATTGCCCTGGCCCTGGGTGTGGGCTGGCTGGCCTACCTGGTGGTGGCCGACGCGGTGATCTCGCCCAGCGGCTGCGGCAACATCTACATGAACGCCACCCCGCGGGTGGTCTATGGCTGGGCGCAGACCGGCACCTTCTTCAAGTACTTCACCCGTATCGACGCCGAGTCCGGCATCCCGCGCCCGGCGCTGTGGCTGACCTTTGGCCTGTCGGTGTTCTGGACCCTGCCGTTCCCGTCCTGGGAAGCGTTGATCAACGTGGTTTCCGCCGCCCTGGTACTGAGCTACGCCGTGGCCCCGGTCACCGTCGCCGCCCTGCGCCGCAACGCCCCCGACATGCCGCGCCCGTTCCGGGTCAAGGGCATGGGCGTGCTCGGCCCGCTGTCGTTCATCATCGCCGCGCTGATCGTGTACTGGTCGGGCTGGAAGACCGTGTCGTGGCTGCTGGCCCTGCAGATCGTGATGTTCGTGCTGTACCTGCTGTGCGGCCGCTTCGTGCCGACCCAGCACCTGTCGCTGGCCCAGCAAGTGCGCTCGTCGGCGTGGCTGATCGGCTTCTACGCGGTGACCATCCTGCTGTCGTGGCTGGGCAGCTTCGGCGGCCTGGGAGTACTCGGCCACCCGTTCGACACCGTGGTCGTGGCCGCTTGTGCGCTGGGCATCTACTACTGGGGCGCTGCCACCGGCGTGCCTGCCCACCTGGTGCGCCTGGAAGGTGAGGACGAAAGCGAAGCCAGCCATGAACCTCTGGTAGGCCAGCGTCCGGCTGCACTGGCTCCGTAACGGCTACTGGCCCTATCGCCGGCAAGCCGGCTCCCACAGGGTCCGCGCTGACCCAGAGGCCGATGCAATACCTGTGGGAGCTGGCTTGCCGGCGATGAGGCCCGCACAAACAGCACAAGACTTGGCTGATCAAAGAATGGACAAGCTCATGAAACAGATTCACGTCATCGACTCGCACACCGGCGGGGAACCGACTCGCCTGGTGATGAAAGGCTTCCCGCAACTGCATGGCCGCAGCATGGCCGAGCAGCGCGACGAGCTGCGCGAGCTGCACGACCAGTGGCGCCGCGCCTGCCTGCTGGAACCACGTGGCAACGATGTGCTGGTCGGTGCGCTGTACTGCCCACCGGTATCGGCCGACGCCACGTGCGGGGTGATCTTCTTCAACAACGCTGGCTACCTGAACATGTGCGGCCACGGCACCATCGGCCTGGTCGCCTCGCTGCAGCACCTGGGCCTGATCGCACCGGGCGTGCACAAGATCGATACCCCGGTCGGCCAGGTCAGCGCCACCCTGCATGAAGACGGCGCCATAACCGTCGGCAACGTGCCGTCCTACCGCTACCGCCGGCAGGTGCTGGTGGACGTGCCCGGCCATGGCCTGGTGCGTGGCGACATCGCCTGGGGCGGCAACTGGTTTTTCCTCGTCTCCGACCACGGCCAGCGCATCGAGCTGGACAACCGCGAGGCGCTGACCGAGTACACCTGGGCGATGCTCAAGGCCCTCGAAGCCCAGGGCATCACCGGTGAAAACGGTGCCCCCATCGACCACGTCGAACTGTTCGCCGACGACGCCAACGCCAACAGCCGCAACTTCGTGATGTGCCCCGGCAAGGCCTACGACCGCTCGCCCTGCGGCACGGGCACCAGCGCCAAGCTGGCCTGCCTGGCCGCCGACGGCAAGCTCGACGAAGGCCAGACCTGGGTACAGGCCAGTATCACCGGCAGCCAGTTCCAGGGCCGCTACGAGCGCGACGGCGAACGCATTCGCCCGTTCATCACCGGCCGCGCCTACATGACCGCCGACAGCACACTGCTGATCGACGAACAGGACCCGTTCGCCTGGGGCATCTGACCCCGGCTTTTTCCAAAAAATCGAATATCGCGAGGAGTGACAACAATGACCAACAACATCTTCACCGGCACCATGCCCGCCCTGATGACCCCCTGCACCGCCGAGCGCAAGCCGGACTTCGACGCCCTGGTGCGCAAGGGCCGCGAGCTGATCGAGGCCGGCATGAGCGCCGTGGTGTACTGCGGCTCGATGGGCGACTGGCCGCTGCTGACCGAAGCCGAGCGCCAGGAAGGTGTAGCGCGCCTGGTGGCCGCCGGCATCCCGACCATCGTCGGTACCGGCGCGGTGAACACCCGTGAGGCGGTATCCCACGCCGCTCATGCGGCCAAGGTTGGCGCCGCCGGCCTGATGGTCATCCCCCGCGTGCTCAGCCGCGGCGCCTCGCTGATTGCCCAGAAGCACCACTTCTCGGCCATCCTTGCAGCCGCGCCGAAGCTGCCGGCGGTTATCTACAACAGCCCGTACTACGGCTTCGCCACCCGCGCCGACCTGTTCTTCGAACTGCGCAGCGAGTTCCCCAACCTGATCGGCTTCAAGGAGTTCGGCGGTGGCGCCGACCTGCGCTACGCCGCCGAGCACATCACCTCCAAGGATGACGACGTGACCCTGATGGTCGGCGTCGACACCCAGGTGGTGCATGGATTCGTCAATTGCAACGCCACCGGCGCCATCACCGGCATCGGCAACGCCCTGCCGCGTGAGGTGCTGCACCTGGTGAGCCTGAGCAAACAGGCGGCCAAGGGTGATGCCAAGGCCCGCCGCCTGGCGCGTGAGCTGGAGGCGGCGCTGGCGGTGCTGTCGTCGTTCGATGAAGGCTGCGACCTGGTGCTCTACTACAAGCACCTGATGGTGCTGAACGGTGACAGCGAATACAGCCTGCACTTCAACGAGACCGACGTGCTGACCGACGCCCAGCGCAACTATGCCGAGCAGCAGTACGCGCTGTTCCGCAACTGGTACGCCAGCTGGTCGGCTGAGCAGAACCTGGCCTGATCACCTGATTCCAGGCCGAGCCGCAGCCCCTGTGGGAGCGGGTTCACCCGCGAACACCGGCGAAGCCGGTGCCAGGCACCGAGTCGCCTGCTTCGCGGGTAAACCCGCTCCCACAAGGGCCGCGGTCTCCCTTGATATTGATTCCAAAGGAGGCTCCATGACCCTCACAGGCAACCTGCTGATCGGCCAGACGCCGGTAACCGGCAGCCGCGAAGCCATCCGTGCCATCGACCCGGCCACCGGCCAGGCGCTGGAACCGACCTACCTCGGCGGCACCGGCGAACACGTGGCCCAGGCCTGCGCCCTCGCCTGGGCGGCGTTCGATGCCTACCGCGAAACCTCGCTCGAGCAACGGGCACAATTCCTCGAAACCATCGCCACGCAGATCGAAGCGCTGGGCGATGCCCTGATCGATCGCGCCGTGGCCGAAAGCGGCCTGCCCAAGGCGCGCATCCAGGGCGAACGTGGCCGCACCTGCACCCAGCTGCGCACCTTCGCCCGTGTGGTGCGGGCCGGCGAATGGCTGGATGTGCGGGTCGACAACGCCCTGCCCGAGCGCCAGCCCCTGCCGCGTGCCGACCTGCGCCAGCGCCAGGTGGCCCTGGGGCCGGTGGCGGTATTCGGCGCCAGCAATTTCCCATTGGCCTTCTCGGTGGCCGGTGGCGACACCGCCTCGGCCCTGGCCGCCGGTTGCCCGGTGGTGGTCAAGGCCCACGGTGCCCACCCGGGCACCAGCGAGCTGGTCGGCCAGGCAGTGGCAAAGGCCGTGAAGCAGTGCGGCTTGCCGGCCGGTGTGTTTTCGCTGTTGTACGGCTCAGGTCGTGAAGTGGGCATTGCGCTGGTCAGCGACCCGCGCATCAAGGCCGTTGGCTTTACCGGCTCGCGCAGCGGCGGCATTGCGCTGTGCCAGGCGGCCCAGGCCCGCCCGGAGCCGATCCCGGTGTACGCCGAAATGAGCTCGATCAACCCGGTGTTCCTGTTCGACACCGCTCTGCAGACCCGCGCCGAGGCACTGGCACAAGGCTTCGTCGCCTCGCTGACCCAGGGCGCCGGCCAGTTCTGCACCAACCCCGGCCTGGTGATTGCCCGCCAGGGGCCGGCGTTGCAGCGTTTCATCGACGCCGCCAGCGAACACGTGCGCCAGGCTACGGCGCAGACCATGCTTACCCCGGGCATCTTCAGTGCCTACCAGGCCGGTGTCGGCGCCCTGGCCGCAAACGCCAATGCCCAGGCCGCCGCCAGTGGCCAGGCCGGGCAAGGCCCCAACCAGTGCCAGGCGCAGCTGTTCGTGACCCAGGCCGAAGCGTTCCTCGCCGACCCGGCGTTGCAGGCCGAAGTCTTCGGTGCGGCGTCGCTGGTGGTGGCCTGCGCCAACGCTGAGCAAGTGCGCCAGGTGGCCGAGCATCTGGAAGGCCAACTGACCGCCACCCTGCAACTGGACGAAGCAGACATCGCCAGCGCCCGCGCCCTGCTGCCAACCCTTGAGCGCAAGGCTGGCCGCATCCTGGTCAATGGCTGGCCGACCGGTGTAGAGGTATGCGACGCGATGGTCCACGGCGGGCCGTTCCCGGCCACCTCCGACGCCCGCACCACTTCGGTGGGCACGGCGGCGATCCTGCGCTTCCTGCGCCCGGTGTGCTACCAGGACTTCCCCGATGCCCTGCTGCCGCAGGCGCTGAAACACGGCAACCCGCTGCAACTGCGGCGCCTGCTCGACGGTAAACGGGAAGGCTGAGCATGGTCGAAACCGCTGAAACCGATATCGCCGTGGTCGGCGCCGGCATTGTCGGCGTCGCCTGTGCCCTGCAACTGGCCCGCCAGGGCCGCCGGGTAACCCTGGTGGACCGCCAGGCACCCGGCCAGGGCGCGTCCTACGGCAACGCCGGGCACCTGGCCACCGAGCAGGTATTCCCGATTGCCGACCTGTCGATTCTCAAACGCCTGCCGCGCATGCTGCTGGACCCGATGGGCCCGCTGCGCCTGGACTGGAAGTACCTGCCCAAGGCCATGCCGTGGTTCACCCGCCTGCTGCTCAACCTGCGCCCGGGCCCGTTTCAGCGCAGCGTGGCCGGCATCCGCACGTTGAACGAAGGCAGCCTGGGTGCCTGGCAGCGGCTGCTGGGTTCGATCGGGCGCAGCGAGCTGTTCCAGGAAGATGGCTCGTTGCTGGTGTTCGAGCGGCCAGAGTCGCGCCAGGCCCTGGAGGCCTTGCGCGCACGCATGCAACAGCAGGCGGTGCCGGTGGACTTCTGGTCGGCCGACACCGTGCGCGAGGCGGCGCCGCAACTGAGCCCATCGTTGCAGGGTGGGCTGTTCTTCCCACGTACCGGGCACTTCATCGACCCCTACCGGGTGGTGTGCGAACTGTTCGAAGCGGCCAAGGCCAGTGGCGTGCGCTTTGTACAGGCGCAGGTCGATGGCGGGCGGCTGCACAGCGGCGGGGTAAGCCTGGCCAGCGACCAGGGCACCCTCGATGCCCGCCAGGTGCTGATCAGCTGTGGCGCGCATTCTGCGCGGTTGACCGGCGCGCTGACCGGCAAGCAGGTGCCGCTGGACACCGAGCGCGGCTACCACCTGATGTTGCCTGGCGAGCATCAGCGTTTGCCGTTTGCAGTCACATCGCTGGAGCGCAAGTTCATCATGACGCCCATGGCCGAGGGCTTGCGCCTGGCCGGCACGGTGGAATTCGCCGGGCTGGACGCGCCGCCGAGCATGCAGCGGGCGTGGCAGTTGCACCGCTTGAGCAAGGGGTTGTTCCGGAGGGACCTGAGTGTTGAGGGAGCGACGCCGTGGATGGGCTTCCGGCCTTCGTTGCCAGATTCGTTGCCGGTGATCGACCGGGTGTGTGATGGGCGGGTGCTGTTGGCGTTCGGGCATCAGCACCTGGGGTTGACCCAGGCGGCGGTGACTGCGGAATGGGTGGGGCGGTTGGCTGACAGGGAGAGTGGGGCTGATATGGCGGCTTACCGGTTGGATCGGTTTTAGCCTGTGCTGGCCTCTTCGCGGGTGAACCCGCTCCCACAGGGATCGCGCAGGCCTTGAGGGCAGTGGAGATCCTGTGGGAGCGGGTTTACCCGCGAATGGGCTGCAAGGCAGCCCCTTTCATGCCTCAGCGATAACGCTCGAGCCAGTGCGCATACGGTGCCGGCAAGGTCCAGGAGGCTTTCTCCACGCCCAACTCCTTGGCCGCAAAGTAAGCCCAGTGCGGGTCTGCCAGGTGCGCGCGCCCTACCGATACCAGGTCCAGCTGGTTGGCCTGCAGCGCAGCTTCCGCCAGTTGCGGCGTACCAAACCCCCACGCCGAGGTCACCGGCAGCTTCGCCTCACGACGCACGCGCTCGGCAATCGGCCCCATGAACGCCGGGCCCCATGGGATCTTGGTGTCGGGAATGGTGAAGCCGACACTCACGCTCAGCAGGTCGAGGCCGCCAGCCTTGAAGCGGCGCGCCAGTTCGATCGACTCTTCCAGGGTCTGCTCATCGCGGCCGTCGTATTCCAGCACACCAAAACGCGCGGTCAGGGGCAGATTCTCTGGCCATACCTCACGCACCGCTGCCAGGGTTTCCAGCAGGAAGCGGCTGCGGTTGTCGAAGCTGCCACCGTAGGCGTCGGTACGCTTGTTGGAGTGTTCGGAGAAGAAGCTCTGGCCCAGGTAGCCATGGGCAAAGTGCAGTTCGATCCACTCGAAACCGGCATCGCGCGCACGGCGGGCGGCATCGACGAAGTCCTGCTTGACCCGGGCGATGTCGTCCAGGGTCATCTCGCGCGGCACTTGTGGCAGGTGCGCACCGAAGGCGATGGCGGACGGGGCGATGGTTTCCCAGCCGCGGGCGTCGTCGGCGGCAATGTGGTCGTCACCCTCCCACGGGCGGTTGGCGCTGGCCTTGCGCCCGGCGTGGGCAATCTGAATACCCGGCACGGAACCGGCGGCCTTGATTGCCTGCACCACCGGCACGAAAGCCTGGGCGTGGGCATCGCTCCAGATACCGGCGCAACCGGGGGTGATGCGCCCTTCCGGTGCCACGGCAGTGGCCTCGACCACCAACAGGCCGGCACCGCCACGGGCCAGGCCGGCCAGGTGCACGTGGTGCCAGTCGTTGATCATGCCGTCCTCGGCCATGTACTGGCACATCGGCGGAATGGCAATGCGGTTGCGCAGGGTGACGTCCTTGAGGGTATAGGGTTCGAACAAAGCGGACATGAGCAAGCTCCCGGGCTGTCTGATTACGATAGTTCGATCATAATCGAACTATGGCAATTAATGATAGCCCCGTTATCATGACGACCATGCGAGCCTATCAACATCCCAATTCTGAAGACCTTACCCTGGAACGCCTGCTCTATGCCCTGAGCGACCCGGTGCGCCTGGGTATCGTGCGCCACCTGGCGGGCGTGGCCGAAGCCAGCTGCGGCGAGCTGGACGGTGGCCGGCCGAAGTCGAGCATGTCCCACCATTTTCGCGTGCTGCGTGATGCGGGGTTGGTGCATACCCGCAATGTGGGGACTACCCATATGAATTCGTTGCGTAGCGAGATGCTGGGGGAGCGGTTTCCTGGGTTGCTGGACTGCATTCTGCGGCAGCAGTGATTTTCCTGTGCCGGCCTCTTCGCGGGTAAACCCGCTCCCACAGGATAATCACTGCCTTCCAGACCTGTACGATCTCTGTGGGAGCGGGTTTACCCGCGAAGAGGCCAGAACAGGCAACATCAATCTTCTTTCTTGCCCAGGGCAAACCGGCACACCTGCCCTCCCCTGAGCATGCACTCCTCATGGCTGACCTCGGCCCCACCCAAGGCCCCGATCAGCGCCAGGTCCAGCTCGCACACCACCGGGTGCGCCTTGGCCAGGTGATGGAATACGCAATTGTGCGCAACGATCTGCGGCTCGCCCCCCGAGCGGAAGAACACCTGCGCCTCGTACCCGGCATTGTTCATGTGCTCGACGATACGTGCTTCATCCACCACTTGATGCTCCAGGTCCGCCGCCAGCTTGCGCCCCAGCTGGCGCATCAGCGCCAGCAACGCCTCCTGCCCCAGCAAGCCGGCCACTTCCGCAATCAGCAGGTTGGCCAGCAACGGATACTGCCGCGGGAACAGTTCGCGGGCCTGTTCGGTCAGCTCGTGCAACTGCTCCGGGCGGCGCCCGGTGGGCCGGGTAGCGCCACGCTTGACCAGGCCGTCGCGCTCCAGCGCCGCCAGGTGCTGGCGCACCGCCGTGCGGGTGATGGCCAGGGCCTGCGCCAGGTCGTCGATGCTCATGCCGGCCGACTGGAGCAGCAACGCATGGAGCAGGTCCTGTTGGGTACGGCCCAAGCCTTCGAGCATCAGAATTTGTCCGGGAACTGTTTGACCAACGCCGCAGCCAGGGCGTCGGACAGGGTCAGGATATGCTCGCGCATCATCGCCCAGGTGCGCGCCTCGCCCACGTAGTCAGCGGCCGCCAGCTGGTCGATCTGGGCCACGTGGTGCCCGCCGTGGGCGCTGAGCAGCGTCAGCAGGGTCGGTTCGGGCAGGTTCGGGTTGGCCTTGGCCAGGAACGCAGCGATGGCCTTGGCATTGCTGGTCAGCTCATTGACTGCGGCTTGCTGGCCTTTTTTGTCCTTGCCCACGGTGGCGTCGCTGTAGTGCTTGATGGCGCCCCAGTGGCCGGCCAGCAGTTTCAGCAACTGATCGGCGGCGGGCTGGCCGTACAGCGGGGCAATGCTATTGGCGATCCTGGTAGCGTCGGTAACCACTTCCTTGGCGGCGACTTCAGCCTCCTTGGCGTTGCCGGCCTGGTTGGCCACAGCATAGTTGCGCACCCAGAAGATGTGCTCGACCCAAAGGTCGCGCAGGGCCATGCGCGTGGTCATTGCAGCAGATTCGGGGGGTTTGGCGGCGGGGGTTTCGCTGGAGTAGGAGTAGCTTTGGCTCCATGCCGGCTGGGCGCACAGGGCGAGCAGCAGTAAGGCGGCAATCTTGATGTTCATGACGGCACCCTCCTGGAGGGGATCGACTGACAAGATTAATTTAAGCATCAAAATATGTTTTTATTAGGTTCAGCCCAGATTTCAGATCAGTGGTTCTCCTGTACCGGCCTCTTCGCGGGCTAGGCCGCTCCCACAGGTACACCACAGCTTTCGAGACCTGTGATGTACCTGTGGGAGCGGCCAAGCCCGCGAAAGGGCCGGAACAGGCAACAAAAAAGCCACGAGGTCTCCCCCGTGGCTTCTGTCACAACAATGGCCGCTTACAGCGCCATGTCATTCTCAGGCTTGCTCTCGACCGGCTGGCTCGGTGCAACCGTGGTGCCGACGCTTTCGTCGATCACCGGTGGCTTCTCGAGTTGCAGCACTTCAGCGGTGTAGTTCCACTCTTTCTGGGTGGCCGCCGCCGAGTCGTTCAGCTTGGTGCCGTAGCTTGGCACGATCTGCTTGATCTTGGCCTGCCACTCAGGGGTAGCGACCTTCTCCTTGAACACGGTTTCCAGCACGTTCAGCATGATCGGTGCCGCAGTCGAAGCACCTGGCGACGCACCCAGCAGGCCGGCGATGGTGCGGTCTTCGGAAGCGACCACCTCGGTGCCCAGCTTCAGCACGCCGCCCTTCTCGGCATCACGCTTGATGATCTGCACGCGCTGACCGGCCTGCCACAGGCGCCAGTCTTCCTTCTTGGCGTTCGGGAAGTAGGTGCGCAGGGCTTCGAAACGGTCGTCGTCAGACAGCATCAGCTGGCCAGCGAGGTATTCCACCAGCGGATACTGATCGATGCCGACCTTGGTCATCGGCCACACGTTGTGGGTGGTGGTGCTGCTCAGCAGGTCCAGGTACGAGCCGTTCTTCAGGAACTTGGTCGAGAAGGTGGCGAATGGGCCAAACAGGATCACGCGCTTGCCATCCAGTACGCGGGTGTCCAGGTGCGGAACCGACATGGGTGGCGCACCGGTCGAGGCGATGCCGTAGGCCTTGGCCATGTGCTGCATGGCCACGGTCGGGTTCTCGGTCACCAGGAACGAGCCGCCCACCGGGAAGCCTGCGTATTCCTTGGCTTCAGGAATGCCCGACTTCTGCAGCAGCTTCAGTGCGCCGCCGCCGGCACCGATGAACAGGAACTTGGCGTCGGTGGCCGATTCGCTACCGTCCTTCAGGTTCTTGTACTCGACGTGCCACGAGCCGTCCTTGTTGCGGGTGATGTCCTGCACTTCGCTGGACAGCTTCAGGTCGAAGTTTTCCTGGGTTTTCAGGTGGCCGACGAACTGGCGGGTGATCTCGCCGAAGTTGACGTCGGTGCCGATTGGCGTCCAGGTCACGGCCAGCTTCTGGTTAGGGTCGCGGCCTTCCATCATCAGCGGGACCCACTTGGCGATCTGCGCGTGGTCCTCGGAGTACTGCATCGGGCGGAACAGCGGGCTGGCCTGCAGTGCGTCGTAACGCTTCTTCAGGAACTTGATGTTGTCATCGCCCCACACGAAGCTCATGTGCGGCGTGGTGTTGATGAACGAGTGCGGGTTCTTCAGCACGCCCTGGCGGACCTGCCACGACCAGAACTGGCGGGAGATCTGGAAGGCCTCGTTGATTTCGATGGCCTTGGTGATATTGACGTTGCCGTCCTTGTCTTCCGGGGTGTAGTTCAGCTCGGCCAGCGCGGAGTGGCCGGTACCGGCGTTGTTCCAGCCGTTGGAGCTTTCTTCGGCCACGCCATCCAGGCGCTCGACCATTTCCATCGACCAGCTTGGCTCCAGCTCGTGCAACCACACGGCCAGGGTCGAGCTCATGATGCCGCCGCCGACCAGCAGCACATCTACTTTCTTGGTTTCTGCGGCGTGCGCTTGCATGACGCTTGCAGCGACAGCCAGACCCAGCAAGGTCTTGCCAGCTTTCTTGAACATTGATCGATTCCAGTCAGGAGAACAGGGGGTGGGCCTGTGGCTGGCCCAAGTAAAGCATGTTCTGCAGCGCAGGCTTGTTGTTGATCATTGTTCAGCAGCCAGAGAACCAGAAAACGACTCGGCCTTTTGTCGAATTGACCGACAAGGCTGAATCGTTTTTCCGATTGTAGCTCAAATGCCAGCACAAACAAATTGCCACCCGGAGCGTCAAGGCGACGGGTTGCCTCAGTGGCAGATTGTCACGCGGAAAAACAAAAACCCCCGATCACGTAAATGACCGGGGGCCTTGGATCACGCCGCAAGCGTCGCGATCAGGGTACCGCCAAGATTACTGCTGCTGAGGCAGTTTATCGATCGGGCCGCAGCCACCGATGATCTTGGAGATGGAAACCGAAGGGTGGAACAGGTAGTCGTAGGTGCAGTTTTTCGGCTGGTTGTAAACCTGGCCAGTGCAACCCGACAGCAGGGCAACACCCGAAACGACAGCAACGGCTACGGTAGCCTTGAACAGCTTTTTCATACTAAGTCCTTTAAATGAATCATCTTCGGCCATCATTCTGATGGCGGCGGGATGATACAGAACCTAGGCATTGGATCCAAGCTGCGAAGTGCAGTTGCTGGTTGCACGTGTGCAACAACAGGTTGCCCTTGTAGGAAATTTCTCGCACTTCTGAAAAATCAGAGCTTGTTTCCAATTCCTGGTAGACGGTTGAAAAGCGGGCCGGTGGCGACGATAGTCTTGAGCTCTGCCTACGCACCACCAACAGGAGTTCCCCATGCTCGGCGTCACCGACTACGGCGCGTTCGTCATCGCCTTCATCATCGTCCTGGCCATCCCCGGCCCGGGCAACTTCGCCCTGATCACCGCCACCGGCAAGGGCGGGATCAAGGCCGGCATGGCCGCGACCTGCGGGGTGATCCTGGGTGACCAGGTGCTGCTGTGGCTGGCGGTGGCCGGCGTTGCCACCCTGCTGGCGGCCTACCCTGCCGCCTTCCACGTGGTGCAGTGGGCCGGTGCTGCGTACCTGGCCTACCTGGGCCTGCGCATGCTGCTGAGCAAACCCGGTGGCGCGCCGCGGGCCAGCCGCATGGACAACGGCCAGTACCTGCGCCAGACCATGATGATCACCCTGCTCAACCCCAAGGCGATCATGTTCTACATGGCGTTCTTCCCGCTGTTCGTCGACCCGGTGAAGCACCAGGGGCTGGTGACCTTCGGCTTCCTCGCGGCGACAGTGGCGGTGGTGACCTTCCTGTACGGGTTGATTGCCGTGGTGCTGACGCACCAGTTGGCCGAGCGCATGCGCGCCAATCCGCGGATTGCCAATATGTTCGAGCGGTTGGCGGGGGCTTGCCTGGTGGGGTTCGGCATCAAACTGGCGGCAATGCGCTGAAGGCCCTGGGGGCGCATTGCGCCCCCAGTCCTACAGCTGAAACTCAGAATTATCCCCTTCCCTGTAGGCCATTTCCCAAACATACTGCCAACCCGCTCAAACTGTTGCGACGGATTGGGTCGCGCTCTAGTCTCGGCTTGTCGTTGCAAAATCAACGACCGGCTTTGACAGGCCGACTACTCAAGTTTCCGTTGCAGCGTTATGGCAGCTGTGCATGGGGCACATTCGTGTGCGCCGGGTCTTGGGTAACCGGTCTGTCAACCCATGTATAGCTGCCCCCATTCGTTTGACAGCGTTGCCAGGCGGCTCCACTTACCCAAGGAGCTTTACATGCGCAAGATGGTCCCCGATCCACCCCACTCCCTCGATTCCACCCAGGCTCTGCAAGACACCCTGGTCCAGTCCTCAGAGTACGTACTCTGCGCCCTGTTCGTGGCCCGCCAATCCGTGCAACTCAAACCCACAGCCCCGAGTTCGATCGTGATGCAGGCCGTGATCCATGAAATGGAGGCGGTACAGGGCCTGGTCGAGTCGGCATTGATGCAATTGCAGATGCAGGCCCATTTACCGGCTGAGCCACGAACTTTGCACTAGCAGGCCTGGCCTCTTCGCGGGCACGCCCGCTCCCACAAGGGTAATCATTGCCCTCAAGTACTGCGCCGTACCTGTGGGAGCGGGCGCGCCCGCGAAGAGGCCGGCCCAGACACCCAAGATTCCAGGGAGAAAAACAATGCCCACCGACGACACAAAGCAACCCACCACAGTCGGCAAGACCTGCTTCTACCAAGGCGAAAACAACACCCACCCGCTGTTCCGCATCGAACCCGGCATCCCCTGCCAGGACGCCCGCGAACAGGCATCCGAACTGATGGGCTACGTCCGCGACCTGATCATCACCGGTTTGATGGATGGCGACCAGAAGCTGATCTGGGCCTCGCATTACCTAAGTGCCATGGCTAAGGCGCTGCTGGATGATGCTGAATTGGGGATGATGAAAAAATAAGAAATAAAGAAGCCCTTGGAAACGCAAAACACCCAGGGGCTTCATTCATCGCATCTCGTCGCGATCACACCCAAATACGCTCCGGCCCCATGCGGTAATACGACCTCTTCCATCGCGATGTAGTCCATTTCCCAAACAAACAGCAAACCCGCTGTATTCGTTGCCAGTGCACAGCCCACACCTTAGCCTCGTCTCTTCATCGCCATTCAGACCAACGCAGGAAGGCGATCGTCGGGCTAGGCGCAACCAACCATTGCGTAATGGCCTCCACCTCGTTTCCGCAGGACCACTCGGTCACTCATTCATCGACAAGGAGTAGCCACTAGGCTACATTTAATGCATGCCGAATCAGATCGACACAACGTCTGAATTTGAAGATTGGCTGGATGGCGTAAAAGACCCAATCGGCAGAGGTGCTGTCACCTCAAGGATTGCCAGAGCCGAAAATGGCAGCTTCGGTGATACCGAATCGGTTGGCGATGGTGTCAGTGAGATGCGCGTGTTTGTCGGCCCCGGATATCGAATCTACTTCGTACGAACGGGCCCAACCCGCTACCTGATGCTCTATGGCAGCGATAAAACGGATCAACACAGAGCCATCAAACGAGCCAAGGAAATCCTTGATGCAATACGAGGTAAAAAACGATGAGCTACAAGTCCACCCCTGAAGACATGCCAATCCTTGATCTGGACTTGAGCAATACCAAACGATTCGAGGCATCCCGGTTTCTCGACAGCCCAGAAACCATCGCAGCATTTCTGGCAGAGGCTATGAAGGCTAACGATGCTCAAATCCTGATGCATGCCCTGGGTGAAGTGGCAAAAGCCAAGGGCGTGAACCAGTTTGCGCAAGACGCTGGCGTCAATCGCGAGTCTCTCTACAAAACTTTGAAGGGCGGCGATAAAACCCGATTTTCTACAATTCAGAAGCTGATGCTTGCCTTGGGCGTAGAACTCACCGTCAGGCCGCTCAAGAAGCTCCCCGCGTCTTCATAGGCTCGCCCGCGCAATTGGGATGTTCGCTACAAACAACTTCGCGCCACACAACGAAAAAGCCCCTGGAAACTTTCGCTCCCAGGGGCTTCATCTTGTATGGCGGAGAGATAGGGATTTGAACCCTAGGTACTGTTGCCAGTACAACGGATTTCGAATCCGTCCCGTTCGACCACTCCGGCATCTCTCCAATGCCGCGCATCATACCAGCGTTCTTTTAAAACGCAAACCTTTTTTAAAAAAAAATCGCGTGGTATCAGGCGCTTGCGTGAACGTACCGCTTACAGCGGCACGCCCAGGCGCTTGGCAACTTCTTCGTAGGCTTCGATCACGTCGCCCAGGCCCTGGCGGAAGCGGTCCTTGTCCATTTTCTTGCGGGTCTCTTTGTCCCACAGGCGGCAGCCGTCCGGGCTGAACTCGTCGCCCAACACGATCTGGCCGTGGAATACGCCGAACTCCAGCTTGAAGTCGACCAGCAGCAGGCCGGCGTCATCGAACAGCTTGCTCAGCACTTCGTTGACCTTCAGCGACAGCTTTTTCATTTCGGCCAACTGCTCGGCGGTGCCCCAGCCGAACGCGACAACGTGGGATTCGTTGATGAAGGGGTCGCCCTTCTCGTCGTTCTTCAGGAACAGCTCGAAGGTGGACGGCTCCAGCTTGATGCCCTCCTCCACGCCCAGGCGCTTGACCAGGCTGCCGGCGGCGTAGTTGCGCACCACGCACTCGACCGGGATCATGTCCAGCTTCTTCACCAGGCACTCGTTGTCGCCCAGCAGCTTGTCGAACTGGGTCGGCACGCCGGCTTCTTCCAGTTTCTGCATGATGAAGGCGTTGAACTTGTTGTTCACCATGCCTTTGCGGTCGAGTTGTTCGATACGCTTGCCGTCGAACGCCGAAGTGTCGTTACGGAACAGCAGGATCAAGCGGTCGGCGTCGTCGGTCTTGTAAACCGATTTGGCCTTGCCGCGGTAGAGTTCGTCGCGTTTTTCCATGATTGGGCTCCGCTTGCTTGAGGTGTTGGGCTAGGCGATTTCGCGCCAGTCGAGCCCGTGTTCCTGATTCGCCACCTGGAGCCAGTCCGGGTCGCACCCAAGGGTGTCGACGAAGCACTGGCGAGCCAAGTGTGGCAGGTTGTTCTTGCTGCTGAGGTGGGCCAGCACCAGGTGTTGCAGGTTGCTCCAGCCCAACTCGTGCACCAGGCGCGCGGCCTGGTGATTGTTCAAATGCCCTTGCATGCCACCCACCCGCTGCTTCAGGAAGGCCGGGTAGTGACCGCGTGCCAGCAGGTCGCGGCAGTGGTTGGCCTCGATCAGCAGTGCATCCAGGCTCTGGTAACGCTCCAGCAGCAGCGCGTCGTACGAGCCCAGGTCGGTCAGCATGCCGAAGCGCCGCTGGCCGTCGCTGACCACGTACTGCAGCGGCTCGTAGGCGTCGTGCTCGACCCGCGCCGCGGTCACTTCCAGGCTGCCGATACGCAGGCTTTCGCCACAAGCGAGAAAACCGGCCACCTCCACCGGCTTGCGCATGCCGCGCAAGGTCCCCTGGCTGAGGTAGACCGGTACATTGTAGCGCCGTGACAGCAAGCCGACTCCATGCACGTGGTCCGCATGTTCGTGGGTGACCAGTACCGCACTGAGCTGGGCCGCCGACACGCCGAGCAGCGCCAGGCGCCGCTCGGTCTCGCGCAGGGAAAACCCGCAATCGACCAGGATGAACGTGTCACCACTGGCGATCAGCGTGCCGTTTCCCTGGCTGCCGCTTCCGAGTACCGCGAAGCGCACTTAGCCCAGGTGGTCCTGAATGGCGCTCAGCACGCGGCGGGCGACATCGGCCGGGGCCACGGTGTTGATGTTCTTCTCGACCGTGACCTGCACGCTCTCACCCACCTTGCTCAGGCGAACCTGGTAGCGCTCGGCACGGGCTTCACGCTCTTCCTTGGTAGGCTCGCTGCCGAACATGCGGCCGAAGAAGCCAGGCTGGTTCTGCTTGTCTTCAGGCTTTTCAGACAGGTTGATGTAGTACAGGCCCAGGCTGCGGTTGATGTCCTCGACACGCCACTCGCCACCCTGCTCCAGGGCACGGCCCACGCTGGACCAGGCGCGGTCCAGGTCGGCGCCCAGGTACAGCACCGGGTTGCCGCTGCCGTCTTCGCTCAGGCTGACGCGGCTTGGCGCGTCGAAATCGCGCGCGGCCAGCAGCGATACCGAACCGCCCTTCTCGGCGCTGCGGTTCATGCTGGCAAGCATTTCGTCGACCAGCAGGGCATCGGCACCGGTGTTGCTGGAGGTGGACGGGAAATCGGGCTCGGCTGTGCTGCCGGCCGGGCGCTCGACGCTGACCACATACACCTCGGAGGTGTTGCGCTGCACGCCAGGCTCCATGCGTACACGCACGCGCACTTCGCTGTCAGCGCTGCTGGCAGTGCTGGCCAGGCGCTGGCCGAGCGAAGCCGACAGTTCGTCGAAACGCTGCCAGGTGGTGTTGAATTCACCGGTCTGCGGGCGCTCTTCGGCGATGCGGAAACCGTTGTCCTCGAAGAACTGGCGAGCCACCGGCCATACCTCGGCCGGCGAATGCTGGGCCAGCACCCAACGGCTGCTGCCGCTGCGCTGCAGGCTGTAGTCGGTAACCTGGGCGGCGCCACCGGTCATCGGTTGCGGGCGCGGCACCTCGAACTCGCCGGTGGCGCTGTCGTCGGCGACGTTGCGCGGGATCGGCAGCAGCGGGTCAAGGCGCTTGACGTTGCTGGCGTCCGGCGGCAGCTGCATCGGCGCAGTCGGGCGCGCCTGCAGGTAATCGCTGCCGCGGTCGCGGAAATAGCCATCCTCGCCCCACAGCCAGCCACACCCACTGGTGCTGGAGATGATCAGGGCAAGGGCGGAAAGACCAGCCAGTCGCTTCATGCGGTGTACTTCCTCTTAAACCAGTACGCCGGACTGGCGCAAGGCAGTACGGACTTTTTCGTGGCAGCCTTCGCTCAGCCAGGTCAGCGGCAGGCGAATGCCTTTGTGCATCAGGCCCATTTCGACGAGTGCCCATTTCACCGGGATCGGGTTGGACTCGCAGAACAGGTCTTTGTGCAGCGGCATGAGTTTTTCGTTGATTGCGCGGGCCTTCTCGGCATTGCCCTCAAGGGCGGCCTCGCACAGGTCGGCCATTTCGCGCGGTGCGACGTTGGCGGTGACGGAAATGTTGCCCTTGCCGCCCATCAGGATCAGCTCGACGGCGGTCGGGTCGTCGCCGGACATGACGATGAAGTCTTTGTCGACGCCATCGAGGATGGCCTTGGCGCGTACCAGGTCGCCGGTGGCTTCCTTGATACCGATGATGTTCTTGACCTTCGACAGGCGGATCACGGTATCGGCCTGCATGTCGCAGGAGGTGCGGCCGGGTACGTTGTAGAGGATCTGCGGGATGTCGACGGCTTCGGCGATGTGCTTGAAGTGCTGGTACAGGCCTTCTTGGGTCGGCTTGTTGTAGTACGGCACTACCAGCAGGCAGGCGTCGGCGCCGGCGCTCTTGGCGTTCTGGGTCAGGTGCACGGCTTCGGCAGTGGAGTTGGCACCGGTACCGGCGATGACCGGAATGCGGCGGGTGCTGCGCTTGACGCGCTCGACCACGTGCTTGATGACCAGGATGTGTTCTTCGACATCCAGCGTGGCGGACTCACCGGTGGTGCCGACAGCGACGATCGCATGGGTGCCGTTTTCCAGGTGGAAGTCTACAAGTTTGTCGAGGCTTTCCCAGTCGAGACGCCCTTGTGCATCCATGGGAGTGACCAATGCCACCATACTGCCCGCAATCATGTAACTGCTCCTGCCGGAAAAAGAGAGCGGTAATGGTACTGGGGGCATCGGCCTTGCACAAGCGAAGCAGGCGGGCGGAGCATTCCCCTCGGCGCCTTATTTCGCTACCCTTGATGCTTTGATCGGTGCAGCGCGGCCCGCCGGGCCGTCGACCTTGCTCCCCGCCAGCGTCCACGACCTCGCATGCGAGCCCCGGGCCCTGCCGACAGGAGGCTTTCGCCCGTCCTGTGCCGACCGCTCATCGCTTTAGGAATGCTGCATGTCCACCCCCACCGTCCGCGAACAATTCCTTGTCATCAGTGCCCTGGGGCCCAACCCCATGGAGCTGGCCAACGTCCTCAGCCGCGCTGCCTTCGAAAACCGCTGCGCGGTGGTCACCTCGCGCCTGAGCCGCCACGGCGAGACCAGCGCCCTGGTACTGCAGGTAGGCGGCAGCTGGGACGCCCTGGCGCGCCTCGAAGCCATGCTACCGGGCCTGGGCAAGAAGCACGGCCTGACCCTGGACGTGGTGCGCAGCGCCGACCAGGAAGTGCGCCCGCAGGCCCTGCCCTACGTGGCCTACGTCAGCGCCGCCTACCGGCCGGACATCATCAACGAGCTGTGCCAGTTCTTCCTCGACCACCGCGTCGAGCTGGAAGCCATGACCTGCGATACCTACCTGGCACCGCAGACCGGCAGCAGCATGCTCAATGCCCAGTTCACCGTGATTCTGCCGGCCGGCACCCAGATCAGCTGGCTGCGTGACCAGTTCCTGGACTTTGCCGATGCCCTGAACCTCGATGCGCTGATCGAGCCATGGCGTCCACAGAACCCAATGTAAGGAAACCGACCATGGCCGTAGCACTCGACCAACCCGTTGCCGACTTCCAGGCCCAGGCCACCAGCGGGCAAACCGTCAGCCTGGCCGAGCTCAAGGGCCAGCAAGTGGTGGTGTACTTCTACCCGAAGGACAGCACGCCAGGCTGCACCACCGAAGGCCAGGGTTTCCGTGACCAGCACGATGCCTTTGCCGCAGCCAACACCGTGGTGTTCGGCGTGTCGCGCGATGGCATCAAGTCGCACGAGAACTTCAAGGCCAAGCAAGGCTTCCCGTTCGAGCTGATCAGCGACAAGGACGAAGCCCTGTGCCAGCTGTTCGATGTGATCAAGCTGAAGAAGCTGTATGGCAAGGAATACATGGGCGTTGACCGCAGCACCTTCCTGATCGACAAGGACGGTGTGCTGCGCCAGGAATGGCGCGGGGTGAAGGTGCCCGGGCATGTAGATGCAGTACTGGCTGCTGCCCAGGCCCTGAACAAGGCTTGAGATCGTCGGGGGCGCTTTGCGCCCCTTTCGCGACACAAGGCCGCTCCCACAAGGTCCCGCGTGTGGGAGCGGGCGCGCCCGCGAATGGGCCGCAAAGCGGCCCCTATTGCATTCAGAGCATCGGCGAAACGCTAGGCTCCTGCCGCGGCCAGGCATCCAGCACGGCCTTGATCAAGGTCGCCAGCGGGATGGCAAAGAAGATTCCCCAGAACCCCCACAACCCGCCAAACAGCAACACCGCGCAGATGATCGCCACCGGGTGCAGGCTCACCGCCTCGGAGAACAGCAGCGGCACCAGCACGTTGCCGTCCAGCGCCTGGATGATCGCGTACACCGTCATCAGGTAGATGAACTGGTCACCCCAGCCCCACTGGAACAGTGCAATCAACGTCACCGGCACGGTCACCACCACCGCGCCTACGTAAGGCACCACCACCGACAGCCCCACCAGCAACGCCAGCAACGCGGCGTAGTTGAGCCCCAGACTGATGAAGGCGATGTAGGTGGCAATGCCGCAGATCAGGATCTCGATGCCCTTGCCGCGGATGTAGTTGGCGATCTGCCGGTTCATATCGCTGCCCACCCGGTTCAGCAGGCTGCGTTGGCGTGGCAGGTAGCCGCTGACCCAACGGCCGATCAGTTCGCGGTCCTTGAGAAAGAAAAACACCAGGATCGGCACCAGCACCAGGTAGATCATGGCGTTGACCAGCAGCGGCAGGCTCGATAGCGAGAAGGTCAGCGCCCACTGGCCGAACTTGCCGATTTCCCCGCGCACCGACTCGATGGCATGCAGCACCTGCTCGTCCGACACCAGGTGCGGGTAGCGCTCGGGCAACAGCAACAACAGCGACTGCCACTTGCCGAGCATGCCCGGCAGTTCGTTGAACAGGGTGATCAACTGGTGCCACAGCAGCGGCACCAGCACCAGCATGAACACCGCCAGCGCGCCCATGAACAGGGCGAACACCAGCATCACCGCCAACCGGGTGGGTACCCGCAAGCGCTCCAGGGCATTGACCAGCCCCTGCATCAGAAACGCCAGCACCATGCCCGCCAGCACCGGCGCAAGCATGCCACCCAGGGTGAGTACCGCACTAAAAGCCAGGAACAACAGGACCGCCAGCACCACCGCTTCCTCATCGGAGAAGTAGCGCTGCATCCAGTCGCGAAGCACTTTGAACATTGACGATCCTTGGAAAGACTCAGGCCTTGCGCAGCCAGTAAGTGTAGGTACCGGCCTCGGCCGTTTCCCGCAGCAGGGTATGACCGGCCAACTGGGCGAAAGTGCGGAAGTCGCGCTGGGAGCCGGCGTCGGTGGCGATTACCTTGAGCACCGCGCCGCTGGCCAGGCGGTTGAGCTCCATCTTGGCCTTCAGCAGCGGCAAAGGGCAATTCAGCCCGCTGGCGTCCAGTTCGGCGTCACAGGTCAGGGTTTCACTCATTGCGGGGCTCTCCAAAGGCATTGCCAGGCTGTATCTGGATTTGGCCGGCTAGGATAGCGCCACTGGTCGCCAACGTGTGAGCCCGCTACAGTAGGTATCTTTGACCGACGCGAGCTTCATGCATGAATCTACTGCGCCCTACCCTGCTGACGCTGGCCTGCCTGTTGGCCCTTCCCGGCCATGCTGACGACCTGCCATCACTGGGCGACGCCAGTTCCGCGATCGTCTCGCCACAACAGGAGCACCAGCTCGGCCGTGCCTGGCTGAGCCTGCTGCGCGGCCAGGTCAACCAGCTCAACGACCCGCAGCTGAAGGACTACGTCGAAACCAGCGTGTACCGCCTGGCCGAAACCAGCCAGCTGCAGGACCGCCGCCTGGAATTCATCCTCATCGATAGCCGCGAGCTCAACGCCTTTGCCGCCCCCGGCGGCATCGTCGGGGTCAACGGCGGGCTGTTCCTCAACGCCCAGACCGAAGGCGAGTACGCTTCGGTACTGGCCCACGAACTGGCGCACTTGTCGCAGCGCCACTTCGCCCGCGGCGTCGAGGCCCAGCAGCGCATGCAACTGCCGATGATGGCAGCGCTGCTGGCCGGTATCGTGCTGGCGGCCGGTGGCGGCGGTGATGCCGGTATCGGTGTGATCGCCGGCACCCAGGCGGCGGCGATCCAGGAACAGCGGCGCTTCTCGCGGCAGAACGAACAGGAAGCCGACCGCATCGGCATCCAGAACCTGGAAAAGGCCGGCTACGACCCGCGCAACATGCCGACCATGTTCGAGCGCCTGGCCCGGCAGTACCGCTACGACGCCAAGCCGCCGGAGTTCCTGCTGACCCACCCGGTAACCGAATCGCGTATTGCCGACACCCGCAACCGCGCCGAGCAGGCCCCCAAGGGCGGCGTCGAGGACAGCATGCGCTACCAGCTGATCCGTGCCCGGGTGGCGCTGACCTACGAAGGCACCCCGGGGCTGGCGGCCAAACGCTTCCGCGCCCAGCTGGACGAAGACCCCAAGCTGGACGCCGCGCGTTACGGCCTGGCCCTGGCGCAGATCAAGGGCGGCCAGCTGAACGAGGCGCGTGAACTGCTCAAGCCGCTGCTGGCCAAGGCGCCCAACGACATTACCTACAACCTGGCGCAGATCGACCTGGACATCACCAACAACCGCCTGGCCGACGCGCAGCAGCGCGCCGAACGCATGCAGGGGTTGTACCCGGGCAACTACCCGCTGAAGCAGGTGCGTGCCGATCTGCTGGTGAAGCTGAACAAGCCCGCCGAGGCGGAAAAGGTGCTGAACGAACTGGTGAAGAGCCGGCCGGATGACCCGGACGTGTGGTACGACATGGCCGAAGTGCGGGGCCTTTCGGGCAATACCATTGGCTTGCACCGGGCGCGGGCCGAGTACTTCACCCTGGTGGGCGACTTCGACCAGGCCATCCAGCAGCTGGATTACGCCAAGCGCCGGTCGGGTGGGAACTTCCCGCTGGCAGCACAGATTGACCAGCGCCAGCGCGAGATCATGGAGCAGCAGCGCATGGTTCAGGAAATGATGGGGCGTTGAGGACCTTTTCGCGGGTAAACCCGCTCCCACAGGGACCGCACCGCCCGTGAGCGCTGCGCTGTACCTGTGGGAGCGGGTTTACCCGCGAAGAAAGCGACGCGGTCTGGCGTCAGGCGTTACCAGACAACTTCAGGCGCGCTGCCTGGGTAAAGTCCAGCATCCGGTTCAGCGGCTTGATCGCCTTCGGCACCAGCGCCGGGTCAACAAAGATCTCGTTCGTGCCATTACGCAGGCAATCCAGCACACGCTCCAGGGTGTTCATCGCCATCCACGGGCAGTGCGCGCAGCTGCGGCATGCCGCGCCGTTACCGGCGGTGGGGGCTTCGACGAACTCCTTGTCCGGGCACAGCTGCTGCATCTTGTAGAAGATGCCGCGGTCGGTGGCGACGATGAAGGTCTTGTTCGGCAGGGTCTGGGCAGCCTTGATCAGCTGGCTGGTGGAGCCCACCGCGTCGGCCAGCTCGATCACCGCTTCCGGCGACTCGGGGTGCACCAGAATCGCCGCATCCGGGTACAGCGCCTTCATGTCGGCCAACTGGCGCGACTTGAACTCTTCGTGAACGATGCAGGCACCGTCCCACAGCAGCATGTCGGCACCGGTTTGCTTCTGGATGTAACGCCCCAGGTGCTGGTCCGGGCCCCAGATGATGGTTTCGCCGTTGTCCATCAGGCTTTCGACGATTTCCAGTGCACAGCTCGAGGTCACCACCCAGTCGGCGCGGGCCTTCACGGCAGCGGAGGTGTTGGCGTAGACCACCACGGTACGCTCGGGGTGCTGGTCGCAGAAGGCCGAGAACTCTTCTACCGGGCAACCCAGGTCTAGCGAGCAGGTAGCCTCCAGGGTCGGCATCAGCACGCGCTTTTCCGGGGTGAGGATTTTCGCTGTTTCGCCCATGAAGCGCACACCGGCAACGATCACGGTTTCGGCCGGGTGGTTCTTGCCGAAGCGGGCCATTTCCAGCGAGTCGGACACGCAGCCGCCGGTTTCTTCGGCCAGCGCCTGGATGACCGGGTCGCAGTAATAGTGGGCGACCAGCACGGCGTTCTGGGCCTTGAGCTCGGCAGCGATGGCCGCACGGTATTCGGCCTCCTGCTCGGCTGTCAGCGGGTTTGGCTGCTTGGCGTCGAGGTGGGCCTGAACCAACAGGCGTTCGGAAATCTGGGTCATGATCGCTGGACCTGCAGGCGCGTGCGCGCGTCAAATCGAGTGTATCACCCGGCCCTGACAGATCGGCTAAGGGTGCCGGACGGCACGAAGGCCGCCACGGCCCTCTGCGGGCGCGGATTATTATCGGAGGCCGAAGGCTACAGACAATCCAGCGATTTCTAAAGTGGTTTTTGTGTTGCCTGTGCTGGCCTCTTCGCGGGCACGCCCGCTCCCACAGGTACAGCGCTGCCCTCGGGGGCAAAGAGTAACCTGTGGGAGGAACAGGAGAAACGATCAGCCCTGCGGCGAAAGGGCCGCCAGCTGCGCCGCCATGAGCATGGCGAACTCTTCCACGGTCATCTTCTTGCCGTTGAAGTCGACCATGCCGTCGGCATAGTGCAGGCTGCTCACCACATCATTGCCCTGCACGGTGGCCATGCCACTCTGCAGCGCCATCATGCCGACCATTTCCCCGGCCTGGCTCGATTGCATGGCAATTGCCTGGGCGTCGGTCTGGCCATCCAGCAGTGCCTGCAAGGTTGCCAGGTCACCGATCATCGGCTTGGACAACGACAGCTTGCTCTTCACCTCGGTGATCAGTTGCTTGCTCAACTGGTCTGGCGGCAGGTCGAAGCTCGCCGGGGCGGCGAAGCCCATCGACAGGTCAAAGCGGCTTTCGCCATTGGCGGTCCTGAACGACAGGTTTTCCACCGCCACCCGGGGCTTGGCAGCCAGCAGTTTCTGCAGCTCGCCCTGGAACCTGGCCTTCTCCTCATCGTCCATCTGGATTTCCGGCACCGGCTGGCCAGCGGCAGCGGCGGCCTCGAATTCCGGCAGGTGCGCCTGGTACCACGTCGACAGCGCCTGTAGCGCCGGCGCGTTGACCGACGTGATGCTCACCGCCATCTGCGCCTTGCCCACCGCACGACCATCCCAGGTGATATCCCCGACCTTGTACTCCACGCGGCCACCCACGGTATCCGGGCCGTCAAGGGTTTGCAGGGCATTCTGCTCCAGCCCCTTGACCACCAGCACCTGCTGTTTGGGCCCCAGGGTGACCTTGGTTTCGGCCAGCGCCAGGTCGACATTGCCCACGTAGATGGCCTGGTGCGCGGTGGCCGCCAGCTGGCCGCCGACCGTCAGGCCATTGAGCTCGAAGGTGGCAGGCGGCTGGTCATCGCGTACCAGTTTCATCACGAACCGATCGGCCTGGCCGTGGAAGCTCGAGGCCTTGCCTTCCTGGTCACCACTGACTTGCAGTTGCATGCCCGAGAAATCGAGGCTGTTGCCATCCGCTTCGTCGAGCTTGACCGGTGCCAGCTGCACCTGGCTGACCACATTGCCGTCGTAGCCCAGGCTGGTCTGTGCGCTGACCGGGGCCTGCTCGCCCGCTGCGGCGAACCACGGCGCGGTGGCGTCGTCCTTCTGCAGCGTGCTGTTGCTGACTGCCAGCACCGGCATCAGCTTCAGTGCCTTTACCCGCGACCAGGGGAACGGGCCGTGCTCGATCTGGTCGGTCACGCCAACGTCGAAATTCAACACTTCGCCTTCGCCCAGGTTGATATCGCGGGCCTTGAGCCGGTACTGGGCGGTACTGCTGAAGAAATGCTGCTCCAGCGACACGCGTTCGATGCTCATGCTGCCACCGGTACTCACCAGGGCCTTCTTGAGTTCCGCGTTGCTGCGGACCAGGGCGTTGTCCAGCTCCGCAGGCAGCTGCTTGCCGGTGTACCAGGCGCCAGCGGTGGTTGCGACGGCGATGGCGATAGCCAGGCCGGAAAGGATGCCAACTGATTTCTTCATGAATAGAACCGATTGCTGTCCATATGGGCTTCGTAGGCGGCCAAGGGCCACACAGGACGCCAAGAGTACCACTGCAGCCCAGCCCTGGCGCTGGCCAGGCTCGAGAAATCCGGTTTTTGGGAAACGCCTGACAGACCTTCCAAGGGAAACCGGCATTCGTTAATTTTTGCGAACACCAGAATTGATCATAACCGCAAAAAAACGCGCAAAAACCGAACAAAACCCCACTTTAATCGATAAATATTTCAATCCAGCAACATCTTGTCATGTTTAACTTGACACTAAGCTACCCATCGTTTTTTATTTTCACCACTTTGCGCGCTCCCCCGCGTCCCCGCTGCTCCAACAATAAAGGTGAACAACATGGAGCCCACCCGCTCGCCCTTGCCGCATGCGCAGTACACCGTGCCCGCCGTTTACGCCCAGCCGCAGGAGCCATGCCAGCATGCAGCCTGACCACAGCGCTTCCGGCAACGGCCAACTCCGTAAAACCCTGCGTCTCTGGCACGTGATCATCATCGGTCTGGCCTACCTGACCCCGATGACCGTGTTCGACACCTTCGGTATCGTTTCCGGGATTACTGCCGGTCACGTACCCAGCGCCTACATCCTGGCACTGGCCGGGATCCTGTTCACCGCCGTGAGCTACGGCACCCTGGTAAGGCGCTTCCCGCAGTCGGGCTCGGCCTATACCTACACCCAGCGCGCGATCAACCCGCACGTCGGCTTCCTGGTCGGCTGGTCGTCGTTGCTGGACTACCTGCTGCTGCCAATGGTCAACGCCTTGCTGGCCAAGCTGTACCTTTCGGCCATGTTCCCGGAAGTACCGGAGTGGATGTGGGTGGCCGGCTTCGTCACCCTGATCAGCCTGATCAACATGCGCAGCGTGAACCTGGTGGCGCACTTCAACCTGCTGTTCGTGGCCGTGCAGGTGGCGATCATCGCCGTGTTCATCTACCTGTGCGTGCGCGGCCTGGACCAGGGTGAAGGGCTGGGTACCGCCTGGAGCCTGCTGCCGTTCGCCGACGACCAGACCCAGCTCAGCGCCCTGGCCGCCGGTGCGACCATCCTGTGCTTCTCGTTCCTCGGCTTCGACGCGGTCACCTGCCTGTCCGAAGAAACCCGCGACCCGGGCAAGACCATCCCTCGCGCGATCTTCCTCACCGCCCTGATTGGCGGCCTGGTGTTCATCACCGTGTCGTACTTCATCCAGGCCTACTTCCCGTCCATGTCCCGCTTCCACGACCAGGAAGCGGCACTGCCGGAAATCGCCCTGTACGTCGGCGGCAAGCTGTTCCAGTCGATCTTCATCGCCTGCACCGTGATCAACACCATCGCCTCGGGCCTGGCCTCGCAGACCAGCGTGTCGCGCCTGCTGTACGTGATGGGCCGCGACAACGTGATCCCGGCCAGCCTGTTCGCCCGCCTGCACTCGCGCTACAAGACGCCAGTGCTGAACATCGCGGTGGTGGGGCTGATTTCGCTGTCGGCTATCTTCTTCGACCTGGTCACCGCCACCTCGATCATCAACTTCGGTGCGCTGGTCGCGTTCAGCTTCGTCAACCTGTCGGTGATCAACCACTGCTACCTGCGCGAAGGCAAGCGCCAGGGCCTGGCCAACCAGCTGACATACCTGGTGGCACCCACCATCGGCTTCTGCATCATCGTCTCGCTGTGGCTGGACCTGAACGCACACTCGCTGCTGTTCGGTGGCGTCTGGGCACTGCTCGGCCTGCTGTACCTGGCCTGGCTGACCAAAGCCTTCAGGGACTCCCCGCCCAACTACATCGCTGAATGACCCATGCTGCCGACAACGCCCGCGCCTGATCGCGGGCGTTGCATTTGATCGAAAAGGAAAGCCCTCATGCCGCTGCGTCGCCTCTCCATCCAGTGGAAGATCACCCTGCTCGCCGGCCTGTGCCTGCTGGCCATTGTCGCCCTGCTGGTAACCACATCGCTGGCCCAGGCGCGGCGCAGCGCGGCATTGGTCAACCAGGCCAACACCGAAATGCTCGACAGCAGCGCACGCCTGCGCCTGCAGGCCCATGCCGAAACCCAGGCCCTGCGCATCCAGCGCTATTTCATGGACGCCTACCAGTACGGCAATGGCTTTGCCCGCCTGGTGCAGGTGCTCAAGGCCCGTGGCGGCAACGACCTGCGCGCCGAACTGACGCGCCAGGCCCGCGCCAGCCTGGCCGGCAACCCGGATGTGATCGGCCTGTACCTGGTGTTCCAGCCCAACGCCCTGGACCCGGACAGCCAGTACCTTGGCCAGGATGCAATGGGCAGCAATGAGAGCGGGCGCTTTTCGCTGTACTGGTCACAACCCCGCCCCGGCACCCTGGAGCTTGAAGCCATGCCGGAATCGATGCTCGGTGACGCCAGCATCGGCAGCAACGGCGTGGCGAAGAACCGCTGGCTGACCTGCCCGCAGGATACCGCCAGAACCTGCATGCTCGAGCCATACCTCGACGAAGTGAATGGCCGCCAGGTGCTGATGACCAGCATCGCCCTGCCGCTGCTGGAGCACGGCAAGGTGGTCGGCGTGGTCGGCCTGGACATCGGCCTGGCCAACCTGCAACAGCTGAGCCTGGACGGGCGCCGGGAGCTGTTCGACGGCCAGGGCCAGGTCGGTATCGCCAGCGCAGCCGGCCTGCTGGCCGGCAACAGCCGCGACGACAGCAAGCTCGGCGAGCCCATGGACGAGGCGGTAGCCGACGGCCTGCTGCGTGTTGCCCACCCGTTCACGCCAATCCCTGATGCCGCCCCTTGGCAGGTATTGCTGGAACTGCCGGAAAGCGTGCTGCAGGCGCCTGCCGTCGCCCTCAACCAGCGCCTGGATGCGCACAACCACAGCGCCAACCTCACCAGCCTGCTGGTTGGCCTGGGCGCTGCGGTAGTCGGTTTGCTGCTGGTGTGGCTGACCGCGCGCGGGGTGACCCGGCCAATCCTGGCCGTGGCCGCGCGCCTGGAAGACATCGCCAGCGGCGAAGGCGACCTCACCCGCCGCCTGGACTATGCCCGCCAGGACGAACTGGGCCAACTCACCGGTTGGTTCAACCGTTTTCTCGACAAACTGCAGCCGGTCATAGCCCAGGTCAAAGGCTCACTGCAGGAAGCCCGCGGCACCGCCGACCAGTCGGCAGCCATCGCCAGCCAGACCAGCAACGGCATGCAGCAACAGCACCGTGAGATCGAACAGGTGGCCACCGCCGCCAATGAAATGAGCGCCACCGCTCTGGATGTCGCCCATAACGCTTCGCAGGCGGCCCAGGCCGCGCGCGCTGCCGACCAAGCCAGCCGCGAGGGCCTGCAACTGATCGACAGCACCCGCCAGGGCATCGACCAACTGGCCGCCGGCATGAACACCGCCATGGGCGAGGCACGCGCGCTGGAAGGCCGCAGCGGGCAGATCGGTTCGGTGCTGGAAGTGATCCGCACCATTGCCGAGCAGACCAACCTGCTGGCACTCAACGCCGCCATCGAAGCTGCCCGCGCAGGCGAAGCCGGGCGTGGTTTTGCCGTGGTGGCCGATGAAGTGCGTGGCCTGGCCCAGCGCACCCAGGTGTCGGTGGAGGAAATTCGCCAGGTCATCGAAGGCTTGCAGCAAGGCACCCAGGATGTGGTGGGTGCCATGCACGAAGGCCAGCGCCAGGCCCAGGACAGCGCCGCGCGGATGGAACAGGCGCTGCCGGCGCTACAACGTATTGGCGAGGCAGTGGCGGTGATCAGCGACATGAACCTGCAGATTGCCTCGGCGGCTGAAGAGCAGAGCGCCGTAGCCGAAGAGGTGAACCGTAATGTGGCCGGCATTCGCGATGTGACCGAATCGCTGGCAGGCCAGGCCGATGAGTCAGCGCGGATCAGCCAGGCCCTGAACCGGCTGGCCAACCAGCAGCAGGCGCTGATGGAGCAGTTCCGCGTCTAACCTGTCAGGGCCGGTGCGCCTTCTTCGCGGGCATGCCCGCTCCCACAGGAAATGCCCAGCCCTTCGGGGTGCACCATACCCAGTGGGAGCGGGCGAGCCCGCGAAGAGGCCCCAACAGGCAATACAGCATTATTGATTTTATCGAGCACAACCTATGCAAAACCCAACCCGCCCCACCTTCTTCGACATCACCAGCGAACAGGGCCTGTTACGCACCTCGATCGCCGTCACCCTGTTCATCGCCATCATCGGCATCGCCTTCGGCCTGGCCTCCGGCTCGTTCTCCATCGTGTTCGACGGCGTCTATTCGCTGGTCGATGCCAGCATGAGCGGGCTGTCGCTGGTGGTGGTCAGGCTGATTACCGCGCACACCACCAGCGTGCAGATGTCACGCAAGTTGCGCGAGCGCTTCACCATGGGCTTCTGGCACCTGGAGCCGATGGTGCTGGCGCTCAACGGCATCCTGCTCAGCGGCGTGGCCATCTATGCGCTGATCAACGCCGTCAGCAGCCTGCTGCAAGGCGGGCGTCACCTGGAGTTCGGCATCGCCATGGTCTACGCGGTACTGACCGTGATCGCCTGCGTGACCATCGCCATTGTCGAGGCCCGCGCCAACCGCAAGCTGGGCTCGGATTTCGTGCGCATGGACGTCAAGGGCTGGGTAATGTCGGCCAGCATCACCGCCGCGCTGCTGATCGCCTTCTGCTTTGGCTATGCGGTGCAGGGCACATCGCTGGAGTGGGTGTCGCCGTATATCGACCCGGCGGTGCTGGCGCTGGTCTGCCTGGTGATCGTGCCGTTGCCGATGTCGGTGGTGCGCCAGGCCCTTTCGGAAATTTTCCTGGTGACCCCTGGCGACCTCAAGCTGCACGTGGATGAAGTCGCCAAGGCCTTCGTCGCACGCCATGGGTTGCAGTCGTACCGCGCCTATGTGGCCAAGGTCGGGCGCTCGCGGGAGATCGAACTGTATTTCATCGTGCCGAAGGCCATGGCCGCGAAAACCATCGATGAATGGGATGCGTGGCGTAACGAGATCGGTGATGCCGTGGGTGGTGAAGGGCCGGACCGCTGGCTAACCGTGGTATTTACCGGGGATCCAGAGTGGGCTGAATAAGCCTGGGGGCGCTTTGCGCCCCTTTCGCCGGCAAGCCAGCTCCCACCTCGACCGCATTAGCCTCGAGTCATGCGCAAGCCCTGTGGGAGCTGGCTTGCCGGCGATGAGGCCAGTACAAGCAGCCGAAAACGAAAAAGCCCGCCACCGTTGCCGGTAGCGGGCTTTGACGTACTGCGTATGGTGGGTCGTGTAGGATTCGAACCTACGACCAATTGGTTAAAAGCCAACTGCTCTACCAACTGAGCTAACGACCCGTTGGATGGCGCGTATAATACTGATTTCTAACGGGAAATCAACACCCCATCAAACTTTTTTCAAAAATACCGCGTCGGATCTTCGACTCCGGCGGCCTTGAAGCCGTCGGCACGCAGGCGGCAACTGTCGCATTTGCCGCAGGCGCGGCCGTCATCGTCGGCCTGGTAGCAGGAAACGGTCAGGCTGTAGTCCACGCCGCGAGCCATACCGGCCTGCACGATCTGCGCCTTGCTCATGTTCTGCAGCGGCGCCTGGATGCGGAAGCCCTGCCCTTCGACGCCAGCCTTGGTCGCCAGGTTGGCCATGCGTTCGAAGGCTTCGACGAACTCGGGGCGGCAATCGGGGTAGCCGGAGTAATCCACGGCATTCACACCAATGAAGATGTCACGGGCTTCCAGCACCTCTGCCCAGCCCAGGGCCAGGGACAGGAACACGGTGTTGCGCGCCGGCACGTAGGTGACCGGGATGCCTTCACCCGGGGTTTCCGGCACGTCGATGCTGCTGTCGGTCAATGCCGAGCCGCCGATGCCATCCAGGTTCAGGCCAATAACCTTGTGCTCGACCACGCCCAGGTCGCGGGCAACGCGGGCGGCGGCGTTCAGTTCGGCGCGGTGGCGCTGGCCGTAGTCGAAACTCATGGTGTAGCAGCTGTAGCCTTCGGCCTTGGCCATGGCAACCACTGTGGCCGAGTCCAGGCCACCGGACAACAGGATTACTGCGCGTTTGTCGGTCATGTGTGCTTGCTCCTCAATCAACGTCCGGGTTCGTCGTTCCACAGCAGCTTGTGCAGCTGCAGCTGGAAGCGTACGGGCAGGTTGTCGGCGACGATCCAGTCCGCCAGCTCGCTGGCGTTCACCTGGTGGTGGCTGGGCGAGAACAACACCTCGCCGGCACGCTCGGCCAGGTTGTACTGGATCAGCTTGGAGACCGCCCAGTCGTAGTCCTCGCGGGAACAGATGACGAACTTGACCTGGTC
The DNA here is from genome assembly GCF_040784925.1 of Pseudomonas sp. X4. Taxonomy (NCBI): domain Bacteria; kingdom Pseudomonadati; phylum Pseudomonadota; class Gammaproteobacteria; order Pseudomonadales; family Pseudomonadaceae; genus Pseudomonas; species Pseudomonas sp. X4. The sequence goes on from NZ_CP160798.1 coordinate 912,207, forward strand.
GTTGCGGGTCAGCTGCTCGATGTTCTCGTAGCGGTTACGGTGCGACTCTTCGGAGCCAGGGGTCTTCAGGTCGACCACGCGGCTGACGCGGGTGTCGGTGCCGGCAATATCCAGCGCGCCGCTGGTTTCCAGCGACACCTCGTAACCGGCGTCACACAGGCGCTGCAACAGCGGCAAGGCGTTGGGCTGGGCCAATGGCTCGCCACCGGTGACGCAGACATAGCGCGGCTTGAAGCCGGCGACCTGCTCAAGGATCGAATCGAGGGTGCGTACGGTACCGCCACTGAAGGCATAGGCACTGTCACAGTACTGGCAGCGCAGGGGGCAACCGGTGAGGCGCACGAATACCGTGGGCAACCCAGCCGTTCGCGTTTCACCCTGCAAGGAGTAAAAGACTTCGGTGATGCGTAATGTGTCTTGCATGCTCGCCACGGGCGTGACAGCTAAACAGGCTGCCCGCCTCCGTCAGGCACTGTCGCGGACTCGACATAGCGTTATCCGCAGCAGCGTGTTTACGAAAAAAGGGCAGTGATTCTAACGAAAAAACCCGCGACTGGCGCGGGTTTCTTTCAAGCGGTACTGCTTAGAGCTTCTGCAGGTCACGCTGGGCCAGTTGCGCGGCCGAGGTGCCGGGGTACTGGGTGATGACCTGCTGCAGGATACCCTTGACCTTGTCGGTGTGGCCCATGCGGCGCTCGACGTCGGCCAGCTTGTATAGCGAATCCGGCACCTTGCTGTGCTTCGGATACTTCTGGCTGACCTGGGCGAAGGCCTGGCTGGCAGCCGGCAGGTCGCCCTTCGCCAGGTTCACTTCACCCAACCAGTACTGGGCATTGCCGGCGTACTGGCTGTTGGGGTACTTGCGCAGGAAGGCGTTGAACGCCTGGCTGGCCTTGTCGAAGTCTTTCTGCTTGATCAGGTCGAAAGCGGCATCGTAGTAGAGCTTTTCTTTCGCCGGATCACCGGGCTCGCTAGTGGCGGCCGGTTGTTGCGCAGCAGCACCTGCTGCTGCATCGGGGGCGGCATTGGATGCACCACCACCGGAGGAATTGTCAGGGGTCGCGGCAGGCGCGGCGCCACTGTTGATGCGACGGTCCAGGTCCTGGTAACGCTCCAGGTTTTCCTGCTTCATGCGCGACACATCGTTCTGCAGCTCTTCGATGATGCCTTGCTGGCGGGAAAGCTGATCCTGCATCTGTTGCAGCTGCATGAACAGCTGGCCCTGTGCAGAGGCAGGGGCCGAAGCCCCTGACCCGGCATAGGCGCCGCTCGTGCCATAACCCGCAGGCGGATAGCTGCCCGCGTTGTCATCAACTACAGGGACCTCAGCCCAGGCCGCGAGCGGCAGGCTGAGTGCGAGGACGGTTACTACACGGCGGCACATACGCATAAGAACTTACTTACGCAGTTCTACGCGACGGTTCTGAGCCCAGGACTGCTCGTCGTTGCCAGTGGCAACCGGACGCTCTTCACCGTAGGAGACCAGTTCCAGCTGAGCAGGGGAAACGCCCTGCAGAACCAGGTAGCGCTGAACGGCCTTGGCACGACGCTCACCCAGAGCCATGTTGTACTCGCGGGTGCCGCGCTCGTCGGTGTTGCCTTCCAGGACAACGCGGTTGCCGTTGGCTTTCAGGTCCTTGGCGTGAACGTCCAGAGCGCGCATGGCTTCTGGCTTCAGGTCCGAGCTGTCGTATTCGAAGTAGAAGGTGGTGATTGCGCGCAGGGCAGCTTCTTCGCTCAGGGAGCCGTCAACAGCGCCAGTGTTGGCACCGTAGCCAGCGTTCGGATCTACGGCAGCGCCTTCGCCTGCGTTGTCACCGCCCTTCGAGGAGCAACCTACAGCTACGGCCATGGCCAGAGCCAGCGCAGCAAATTTACCAAACTTCAGCATTTCCATCGTGAAACTCCTAATGAAACCCCAGTGTGTTAAGCAAAAGTATTACGCCGCAATCAGTTCAGGTAAGGGGACCAGGACGGTTCTCTGACTTCGCCTTGAGCGGTAGGAAGTGGGAGCCTCACGCGGCCATTAAGCGACACGAGCATCAAGACTCCCCGGCCCTGCTGGCGGGTGGCGTAGATTAGCATGGTGCCGTTTGGCGCAACAGTGGGAGACTCATCAAGACTCGTTTCCGAGAGAATCTTTACACTTCCGCGTTGCAAATCCTGGGCCGCAACTTTGAAGTTGGTGAAGCCCTGCTGGCGATGGATCATCACCAGGGTCTTTTCGTCCGCCGACAGTTTCGGGTTGGCGTTGTAGTTACCCACGAAAGTTACACGCTCGGCACCACCGCCACCGACCGACTGCTTGTAGATCTGCGGCTTGCCGCCACGGTCGGAGGTGAAGTACAGGGTGTTGCCATCCTTGCCCCAGAACGGCTCGGTGTTGATGCCCGGGCCGGCGGTGACACGGCTGATCTGGCGCGAAGCCACGTTCATCACGTAGATGTCCGGGTTGCCGTCCTTCGACAGCACGAACGCCAGGCGCGTGCCATCCGGCGACCAGGCTGGCGCACCGTTCAGGCCTTCGAAGTTGGTGACCTGCTCGCGGCGACCGGTATCGATGTGCTGGACGAAGATGCGCGGGCGCTTCTGCTCGAACGAAACATAGGCGATGCGCTTGCCATCCGGAGCAAAGCGTGGCGACAGGATCGGTTCACGCGATTGCAGCAGGGTAACCGCACGTGCACCGTCGTAATCCGAACGCTGCAGGGTATAGCGGGTGTTGTTGGTGGAGAAGCGCTCGGCCGTCACGTACAGCATGCGGGTGGAGAACGCACCCTTGATGCCGGTGAGCTTCTCGAACGACTGGTCGGCAATGTAGTGCGCCATGTCGCGCAGCTGGTCGACGCTGCCCGCCACGCTACCGGTCAGCACCTGCTGCTCGGTGGCGACGTTGAACAGCGCGTACTGCACCTGCAGGCGACCGCCCGACGGCACGATGCTGCCGACCATCACGTACTGCGCACCCAGCGCCTTCCAGTCACGGAAGATCACTTCGCTGGCCTGCGACGGCTGGCTGATCATGTTCTGCCGCGGAATCGGCGAGTAGTAGCCGGAGTTGCGCAGGTCGTTGCCGATGATGTCGGCCATGTCTTCCGGCAGCACGCTGCCGCCCTGCAGACCGAACGGCACTACCGCGATGGGCGTGGCCCGGTCGCTGCCGCTGGTGACCAGGATGTTCTTTTCCTCTGCCACGGCCATGCCTGCCACGCAGCACAGCATGACCAGCAGTCCTCTCAGACGTTTAATCACAACGCTAGATCCTCAGGTGTAAATGTCATCTTGAACGAACGATATTGGTTGAAATCGCTCGGCTTCATACCCTGCATCTCGGTCAGACGACCGATGTTCTTCACTGCTGCCACCGCCGAGCTGTCGTACGGGCCGTCACCACTGGACCGGGCCACGCTGACGCTGGTGATGGTACCGTCCGGCAACATGTTGATCTGCAGGACCACCGTCATGCCCTTGCGCGCGGAAGGCGGACGTGCCCAGCCCTCGGCCGCGCGCATGCGGATCAGGTCGTCGAAGTCGCCGGCCACCTGGTCACCCTGCTCGTCGGCCAGCGCCTGCTGCCGTTCGGTAGTGTCGGACAACAGCTCGGCCAGGGCCTGGGCTTTCTTGTCTTCCGCCGCCTTGCGGGCCGCTTCCTGTGCCTTTTTCTTCTGGGCATCTGCAGCGGCCTTTTTCTTGGCCTCTTCAGCTGCCTTCTTCTTCGCTTCCTCGGCTACCGCTTTCTTCTTGGCGTCCTCGGCTGCTTTCTTCTTGGCCTCTTCGGCCGCCTTTTTCTTGGCGTCCTCGGCGGCTTGTTTCTTCGCCTCTTCAGCGGCCTCTTTCTTGGCCTCTTCTTCGGCTTTTTTCTTTTCTTCCTCGGCCTTCTTCTTGGCGATGTCGGCCTGCTGCTTCTCGGCAGCCTTCTTCGCCTCTTCGGCCTTCTTGGCTTCGGCGGCTTTCTTGGCCTCGGCGGCTTCGGCAGCTGCCTCGGCTTTCTTGGCTTCGGCGGCCTCGCGAGCCTCTTCGGCCTTTTGAGCGGCGTCGGCTTTCTTTTGTTCCGCGGCCTTCACGGCATCCTGCTCGACCTTCTTCTGTTCCAGCTGCTCGACCTCGGTCTGGCGCGAAGCGGTTTTCTTCGCTTCCCCGGCAATCTTCTGATTGGTCTGGGTGGTCGCCTGGCTCTTGGACTTGAGCTGGTACAGGGTAGCCTGGACGATCGGCTTGGATGGCGGCAGCTCAGGCGTCATGGCAAAACTGACGAACAGCAGGGCGAACACCAGCACATGCAGGCCGATGGCCCAGATACTGGGCCAGAAGTAGCTTTCCGAGGCGGATGGCTCTCGCTGTTGCATCAGGGCGCCTCGGTAATCAGGCCAACGTTACCGACACCGGCCTTCTGCAACCCGCCCATGGCACCCATGACCGCGCCATAGTCGACAGCCTTGTCGCCACGAATGAACACCTGGGTCTGCTTGCCCTGGTCACGGCCGGCGGCAATGATCTTGGTCACCGCGTCGGTCATGGCAGGCAAGGTCATGGCCTTGTCCATCTGCTTGTCGGTATCGACTTCGCTGCCGAGGTTCCAGTAGTAGGTCTTGTCGGCCTTGATGGAGATGGTGAGGATCTGGACGTTGTTGTCCTGCGGCAAGGCTTCACTGGAAACCTTGGGCAGGTCTACCTTCACGCCCTGGTTGAGCATGGGCGCCGTCACCATGAAGATGACCAGCAGTACCAGCATCACGTCGATGTAGGGCACCACGTTCATCTCGGCGACGGGCTTGCGTTTGTGGCGAACTCGGGCCATGGGCTTCTACCTGATTACTCTTCGCTGGTGTGCACTTTGCGGTGCAGGATCGCCTGGAACTCGTCGGCGAAGGTGTAGTAACGGCCGATCAGCACTTCGCTGCGGGCCGAGAAGCGGTTGTAGGCGATGACCGCCGGGATTGCCGCGAACAGGCCGATGGCGGTGGCGATCAGCGCTTCGGCGATACCCGGGGCAACCGTGGCCAGGGTGGCCTGCTGGGCGCTGGCCAGGCCGCGGAAGGAGTTCATGATGCCCCATACGGTACCGAACAGGCCGATGTACGGGCTGGTCGAACCGACGGTGGCCAGGAACGGCAGGCTCTGCTCGAGTTTTTCTTCCTCGCGCGAGATGGCTACGCGCATGGCACGGGCAACACCCTCCATGACCGCGTCCGGGTCAACGCCCGGCTGCTGGCGCAGGCGCGAGAATTCCTTGAAGCCGGCACGGAAGACCTGCTCGACACCGGAATCCGGGTCTGGGTTGCTGCCTGCCTGACGGTACAGCTTGGACAGGTCGATGCCCGACCAGAAGCGCTCCTCGAAGGCATCCAGCGCACGACGACCGGCGCGCAGCATGGTGCTGCGCTGGAAGATCATGATCCATGAGGTGACCGAGGCGGCCACCAGGGTCAGCATTACCAGCTGTACCAGCACACTGGCATTGCTGACCAGACTCCACATGGAGGTATGGTCGACGACGTTAGCTTCCACGCTTATTCTCCTGCATTCGATTGAGTACCCGAGCCGTCCGCCGCAAAGGCGTCACGCAGCTCCGGGGGTATGGCTCGGGGTTTGAAAGTGTCGGCGCGCACGGCGGCCACCAGGAACTGCCCTTCGCAGAGCAGCGTTTCATCCTTTTCCCGCCAGACCTGCTGCACGAAGCGCAGGCTGGCGCGATTGAGTTCAAGTACTTGCGCGGTGACCCGCAGCTCGTCGTCCAGCCGCGCCGGCGCGTGATAGCGCGCTTCGCTGGAGTGGACCACGAACAGCAGGTTGTCTTCGGCCAGCTGCGCCTGGGAAAAGCCCAGGTGCCGCAGCCGCTCGGTACGCGCGCGCTCCATGAATTTCAGGTAATTGACGTAATACACCACGCCACCGGCATCGGTATCTTCGTAATAGACACGACAACGGTGTGCGAACGGTTCCAGGCCATTTTGCGCGCGCATACTCTAGTGCTTACTCCTCAGCTTGCCAATCCGCTGTGGCAACTGTTTTTTCTTCATTAATGTCTTATTGCCAGCGCACCCTCGGCATGCCAGCGGTAGGACCACGAAAAGCCGTTTTCGATCTGTCACTCATCGCCCGTTTCGGAAAAATCCCCACCCTCCCCCAGGCGCCCGGGCACGTTCAAGCCAAAGTGCAGGTAGGCATGCCGGGTGACCACGCGGCCGCGCGGCGTGCGCATGATGTAGCCTTGCTGGATCAGGTACGGCTCGAGCACATCCTCGATGGTGTGGCGCTCTTCACTGATGGCCGCGGCCAGGTTGTCCACGCCGACCGGGCCACCGTCGAACTTCTCGATCATGGTCAGCAGCAGGCGGCGGTCGGAGTGGTCGAAACCGCGCTCGTCGACGTCCAGCAGGTTGAGCGCCATGTCGGCAACGGCCTTGGTGATCTGGCCCTTGCCGCGCACTTCGGCGTAGTCGCGCACGCGGCGCAGCAGGCGGTTGGCGATACGTGGCGTGCCACGGGCGCGGCGGGCGATCTCGTAGGCACCCTGGTCTTCGATGGCCAGGCCGAGGATGCCGGCGGAACGGCTGACGATGGTGGCCAGGTCCTTGTCGCTGTAGAACTCCAGGCGTTGGACGATACCGAAACGGTCCCGCAGCGGGTTGGTGAGCATGCCGGCACGGGTGGTGGCACCGACCAGGGTGAACGGCGGCAGGTCAAGCTTGATCGAGCGGGCCGCAGGCCCTTCGCCGATCATGATGTCGAGCTGGAAGTCCTCCATCGCCGGGTACAGCACCTCTTCGACGACCGGTGACAACCGATGGATCTCGTCGATGAACAGCACATCGTGCGGTTCGAGGTTGGTCAGCATGGCCGCGAGGTCGCCCGGGCGCTCGAGGATGGGCCCCGAGGTACTCTTGACCGACACGCCCATTTCCTGGGCAATGATGTTGGCCAGGGTGGTCTTGCCCAGGCCGGGCGGGCCGAAGATCAGCGTATGATCGAGCGACTCGCTGCGGCCACGGGCGGCCTGGATGAACAGCGCCATCTGCTCGCGCACCACAGGCTGGCCGATGTACTCGTCCAGCCGCAGCGGGCGGATCGCACGGTCCTGGACTTCTTCACGGTCGCGGCCACTGGCGGCGATCAGGCGGTCGGCTTCGATCACTTGGTAATCATCCCTTTCAGGCTGCGGCGGATCAGCTCCTCACTGCTCAGGCCGGCCTTGTCCTTGATCGCGGCGATCGCCTTGCTGGCTTCCTGCGGCTTGTAGCCCAGCGAAACCAGGGCGCTGACGGCATCGGCTTCGGCCGTGGATGCGCTGGCGACCGGCAGCGGCCCGTCGGAGACCAGGGTGAACATGGCCGGGGACGTTTCCCAAGCCTTGAAGCGGTCCTTGAGCTCGACCAGCAGGCGTTCGGCGGTTTTCTTGCCAACACCGGGCACGCGCACCAAGGCCGAGGTGTCCTGAGCCTGCACGCAGCGCACCAGCTCGTCCACTTCCAGCCCGGACATCAGCGCCAGGGCCAGCTTCGGCCCTACGCCATTCAGGCGGATGAGTTCGCGGAACAGTTCGCGCTCGCGCTTTTCGGCAAAACCGTAGAGCAGGTGAGCATCCTCGCGCACCACCAGGTGGGTGTGCACGGTTACGGGTTCGCCCACCTTGGGCAGACGGTACAGCGTGGTCATGGGAACTTCCAGTTCGTAACCTACGCCGTTGACGTCGATAATCAGGTGCGGCGGCTGTTTTTCCGCCAGGGTGCCGCGCAAACGTCCAATCACGTTCCGATCCTTCCTCTCGGGGAGCCGGTCAAAGACCGCTCAACCCTATCAGCAAATGCAGCGGGTGAACGCATCACCCGAACAAAATGTGTATCAGCGCATGAAGCGCCTACAGACGCAAGCGCCCGCCGCGTCGCCTTGCCGTGGCCAGGCCATGCGGCACCAGGCTGGAGCGGGTATGGGCATGGCACAGGGCGATGGCCAGGGCGTCGGAGGCGTCGATCTGCGGCTTTTGCGTCAGTTTCAGCAGGTGCATGACCATCATCATCACCTGCTCCTTGTTGGCCCCACCGGTACCGGCTACCGCCTGTTTGACCTGGGTGGCGCTGTACTCGGCGATTTCCAGGCCGGCTTCGGCGGCGGCGACGATGGCTGCGCCACGGGCCTGGCCGAGCTTGAGCGCCGAGTCGGCGTTACGAGCCATGAACACCCGTTCGATGCCCATGGTTACCGGGCCGTGCTGGGCGATGATTTCACCCACGCCACGAAAAACGATCTGCAACCGCTCGTGCAGCTCGCCGCTGCCGGTGCGGATGCAGCCCGACGCCACGTACTCGCAACCACGGGCGGTCTGGCGTACCACGCCATAGCCGGTGATGCGCGAGCCGGGGTCGATACCAAGAATCAGAGTCATAGTGCCCGTCGTACAAAGCTCATGTTTTAACACCATTGGGGCCGCTGCGCGGCCCATCGCCGGCAAGCCAGCTCCCACAGGTACAGTGCAAGACTTGAGGGTGGCACTGTACCTGTGGGAGCTGGCTTGCCGGCGATGGGCTGCACAGCAGCCCCAATAAAGCTACCTGCCTGGCCCGAATGCTCAGGACACCTTAGCCGAGGTTTTCCATGATCTCATCGGAAATCTGGGCATTGGAGTAGACGTTCTGCACGTCATCCAGGTCTTCGAGCATGTCGATCAGCTTGAGTACTTTCTCGGCACCGTCCTGGTCGAGTTCGGCGCTGGTGGTCGGCTGCATGACGATTTCCGCGTCAGCGGCCTTGAAGCCCGCCTCTTCCAGGGCATTGCGCACGGCGTAGAAGCTGTTGAACGAGGTGAACACGTCGAACGAGCCGTCGTCGTTGGCCACCACGTCATCGGCATCGGCTTCCATCGCCGCTTCCATCAGCGCGTCTTCTTCCACGCCCGGGGCAAAGCTGATCTGCCCCTTGCGCTCGAACAGGTAGGCCACCGAACCGTCGGTGCCCAGGTTGCCACCACACTTGGTGAAGGCATGACGCACGGCAGCGGCGGTACGGTTGCGGTTGTCGGTCATGGCCTCGACCATGATCGCCACGCCACCCGGGCCGTAACCTTCGTAGCTGAGCTCTTCGACGTTGTCGCTTTCGTTGGTGCCGGCACCACGGGCCACGGCACGATCGATGATGTCGCGGCTCATGTTGGCGCCCAGGGCCTTGTCCAGCGCCAAACGCAGGCGCGGGTTGGATGCCGGGTCAGCACCACCCTGCTTGGCAGCGACCGTCAGTTCGCGGATCCACTTGGTGAAGATCTTGCCTCTCTTGGCATCCTGGCGCTCTTTGCGGTGCTTGATGTTCGCCCACTTGGAATGACCAGCCATAACGACTCCGAATCCTTTGAATCACAAACAGCCCCGCCCCTGTACGGGGCGGGACGGGAAATTGCCTGCGCCGAAACGCAAAGGCGCATCCATGTGGATGCGCCCGGGGACTGCTTACTCGACCTTGGTCTGTTCGCGCAGTCGGATGTGCAGCTCGCGCAGGGCCTTGGCGTCGACCATGCCAGGGGCCTGGGTCATGACGCACGCGGCGCTCTGGGTTTTCGGGAAGGCGATCACTTCACGGATCGACTGGGCGCCGGTCATCAGCATGACCAGGCGGTCCAGGCCGAAGGCCAGGCCACCGTGAGGCGGTGCACCGAACTTCAGGGCGTCGAGCAGGAAGCCGAACTTCTCTTCCTGTTCTGCCGCCTCGATGCCCAGCAGGCGGAACACGGCCTGCTGCATCTCTTTACGGTGGATACGGATCGAACCACCACCCAGCTCGGTACCGTTCAGGACCATGTCGTAGGCACGGGACAGGGCCACGGCCGGGTTGGCCTCGAGCTCTTCCGGGGTGCACTTCGGCGCGGTGAACGGGTGGTGCAGCGCGGTGAAGCTGCCGTCTTCGTTCTCTTCGAACATCGGGAAGTCGACCACCCACATCGGTGCCCACTCGCAGGTCAGCAGCTCGAAGTCGTGACCCAGGCGGATACGCAGCGCGCCCAGGGCTTCGCTGACCACCTTGAACTTGTCGGCACCGAAGAACACGATGTCGCCGTCAACGGCGCCAACGCGGTCGAGGATGGTGTTGAGGTTGGCCTCGGGGATGTTCTTGACGATCGGCGACTGCAGGCCTTCGACGCCCTTGGCGCGCTCGTTGACCTTGATGTAGGCCAGGCCCTTGGCACCGTAGATGCCGACGAACTTGGTGTACTCGTCGATCTTGCTGCGCGGCATGCTGGCGCCGCCTGGCAGGCGCAGGGCGGTAACGCGGCACTTCGGATCGTTGGCCGGGCCGGCGAACACCTTGAAGTCGACATCCTTGAGCTGGTCGGCAACGTCGACCAGTTCCAGCGGAATACGCAGGTCCGGCTTGTCGGAACCGTAGCGGCGCATGGCCTCTTCGAAGGTCATGTGCGGGAATTCGCCGAATTCCAGGTCCAGCACTTCCTTGAACAGCTTGCGGATCATGCTTTCGGTCAGGCCCATGATCTCGCTTTCATCGAGGAAGCTGGTCTCGATGTCGATCTGGGTGAATTCCGGCTGGCGGTCGGCACGCAGGTCTTCGTCACGGAAGCACTTGGCGATCTGGTAGTAGCGGTCGAAGCCGGCGACCATCAACAGCTGCTTGAACAGCTGCGGCGACTGCGGCAGGGCGAAGAAGCTACCGGCGTGGGTACGGCTAGGCACCAGGTAGTCACGGGCGCCTTCCGGGGTGGCACGGGTCAGGATCGGCGTCTCGACGTCGAGGAAGCCATTCTCGTCGAGGAAGCGACGGATGCTGCTGGTGATGCGCGAACGCAGGCGCAGCTTGTCGGCCATTTCCGGGCGACGCAGGTCGATGAAGCGGTAGCGCAGGCGGGTTTCCTCGCCGACGTCGGAGTATTCGTTCAGCGGGAACGGCGGGGTTTCCGCTTCGTTGAGCACGTTCAGCTGGTAGCCGAGGATCTCGATGGCGCCGGAAGCCATGTTGGCATTCACCGCACCTTCAGGGCGCTTGCGGACCTTGCCGGTGATCTGCACGACGTATTCGCTGCGCACGCGGTCGGCAGCGGCGAAGGTTTCGGCGCGATCCGGGTCGAACACGACCTGGGCCATGCCTTCGCGGTCACGGATGTCGAGGAAGATCACCCCGCCGTGGTCGCGGCGACGATGGACCCAGCCGCAAAGGGTGACTTCCTGGCCGTCCAGGCTCTCGTTCAGTTGGCCGCAATAATGGCTGCGCATCATGATGGTGGTTTCGCTTCTCGTGATTCGTGTATTCGGTGGAGGCCTTGGCCGCCCGCAGAGGGCTAATACTGCAAGACCCGGTCACAGCATTCAACTCAGTCGGCCTTGTCGCCGCCTGCCAGATTCTTTTTCGCCCCGGTCTTGAAGTCGGTTTCGTACCAACCGTTACCGCTCAGGCGGAAGCCTGGCACCGACAGCAGCTTCTTCAGCGCCGGCGCCTGGCAGGCCGGGCAATCGGTCAGCGGCGCGGCGCTGATCTTCTGCAGCACTTCCATGCGGTGCTCGCAGGATGCACATTGATAGTCATAAAGGGGCATGGGTGTCTCTCGTCAACCACAACGCTGGCTGCCGGGGCAGCAAAAAGCGGGATTATATATGGTTAGCAAGCACTGCGCAGCCCGCCAGGCGATCAGCGCACACTTGGCGGGTCCAGCAGCCAGGCGACGCAGATCACCCTGATCAGCCCGCTGAAGTTGCGCACCCCACCCTGGCGCAGGTGTACCTCGCGGTCGACGTAGGACAGCACCGCGCTGACCGAGCAGCGGTTGGCCGCGGCGATGCGCTCCAGGATGCCCCAGTAGACGGCTTCCAGCCGCAGGCAGGTGGAAAAGCCGTTGAGCCGCACCGAGCGTGACACCGGCTGGGTCTGCAACATGTCGAAATCCGCCTTGAACGGGTCGATGCACTGTTTACCCGGCCAACGCCCCTGGCCAGCCACACGTTTGCTTGCTTGCATCATGCGCCACACTTCCTCGTCACAGGTACCAGGTGGCCTATGAAGCGCTGATGGGCGAGCTTAAAGCAGCGGCAAAATCTTCCTGCGCAAACACTCGATGGGTAAGCGTGACGGAAAACCTGTGGGAGCGGGCGAGCCCGCGAAGCAGGCGACGCGGTGGATGGCACCGGCCTTGCCGGTGTTCGCGGGCATGCCCGCTCCCACAAGGTTTGTGCAAGCTTTCGGATTTTGAACAAGAAAGCTGCATTCAAATTGCCATGTGACAGCCCTGGTCAATTACTTGCCGTCGAGCAGCACCCGCAGCATCCAGGCGGTTTTCTCGTGCACCTGCATGCGCTGGGTCAGCAGGTCGGCGGTCGGCTCGTCACTGACCTTGTCCACCACCGGGAAGATGCTGCGCGCGGTACGCACCACGGCTTCCTGGCCCTGGACCAGCTGGCGGATCATCTCGTCGGCAGGCGGCACCCCTTCTTCCTCCTTGATCGAGGAGTGCCGCGCATAGAATGCATAAGCCCCCGGCGCCGGAAAGCCCAGAGCGCGAATGCGCTCGGCGATCGAGTCGACCGCCAGCGCCAGTTCGTTGTACTGCTCTTCGAACATCAGGTGCAGCGTGCGGAACGACGGACCGGTGACGTTCCAGTGGAAGTTATGGGTTTTCAGATACAGCACGTAGGTATCCGACAACAGGCGGGACAGCCCATCGACGATGGACTTGCGATCTTCTTCACTGATACCGATATCGATTGCCATGAAGTTCCCCTTTCCATAAGGCTTGAGACCCAAGCAGGTGACGACCACTGTAGCAACACTTGGTACACGCCGCATGTGACATGGCGCAACACATCGCCCGTCGCGGCCTGCGGTTTGAGTAGCCTGCGGCTTTACTGTTAAATAGGCATGGTGCCACCCGTGCGGATTGTCATTGCCGGGTGCATAGGCTGGCCTGCCACGTGTTCGCGCTCTACACCTCATGCGCACCGTGCTGCCAGCTCTTCCTGTGATCGGCCTTATCAACTGTGAGCCAACCCCATGTTCAAGATCGTCCATCTGGTGACGGGCGTGGCAGCCTTGCTGCTATCGCTCATACCCAGCCTGAAAACCGATGCGACACCCTTCCTGCAACAACCCGACGCGGTCTACCTTGCCCTGCTCGGCCTGCTCAACCTGGTGCTGGCCCCGGTCGTGCCACTGTACTACCGCGGCGCGCGGCAGCAGTTGCAGCACCTGGCCTGTGCCCTGCTGGTGGTGGCCGTGGTGCTGCAGACCCTGACACTGCTGGCCCGCCCGGAAATGGGCAACCTGGCCGCACTGGTCTGCGCGGCGCTGGCCGTGGCCGTGCACCTGGCCGTGGGCTTTGCCCGCATCCCGCGCAAGGCACGCGCCAGCCAGCACGCGGCGCAGGATGCCGGCAATCGTGATACCGGTACCGTGAAGTGGTTCAACACGTCCAAAGGCTTCGGCTTCATCTCCCGCGACTCGGGCGATGATATCTTCGTGCACTTTCGCGCCATTCGCGGCGAAGGCCACCGCATCCTGGTGGAAGGCCAGCGCGTGGAGTTTTCCGTGATGCACCGCGACAAGGGCCTGCAGGCCGAGGATGTGGTTGCGGTAACCCGCCGCTGATCCAACTTGCAGAAACCACCCCCTGCAGGAGCGGGCATGCCCGCTCCTGCAGGGGTTCAGGTATCAATAATGAGGCGGTGGCGCCTCGTCCCCTTCGCTGCCGTACTGGCCAACCATCTCTTCGTAACGCTTGATCAGCTCGGCCATCTGCAACTGCAGCCGCTCGATCACCCGCCCCTGCTCGACCACCACGTCATTCAGCGCCTGGATGGTGTCATCCTGGAACGCCTGGCGTGTTTCCAGTTCGACCACTCGCGATTCAAGCGACATGTCAGGCCTCCTGGTAGCCGGCGAGCTGCAGCCCGCGCAGGCGCTGGCGAATGGCTTGCACCTGGTCGTCGGTGTAGGCCACCGCCGGGCACTTGCCCCACACCGGTGCCGGCCAGGCGGCGTCGTCGCGCTGGCGCACGATCACGTGCATGTGCAACTGGCTGACCACATTGCCCAGGGTGGCCACGTTCATCTTGTCGGCGCTGTAGCTGGCTTTCAGCGCTCCGGCCAGGCTGGTGGTTTCCTGCCACAACTGCTGCTGCTCCGCAGCATCGAGCTCGAACAGTTCGCTGATGCCGGCGCGCTTGGGCACCAGGATGAACCATGGATAGTTGGCATCCTTGCTCAGCAGCAACTGGCACAGCGCAAACTCCCCCAGCACCAGCGAATCCTGCTGCAAACGCGAATCGAGGACGAACACGGCAAATCTCCTTCAGGCAGAACCAACCCGCGTCACGCGGAAAACAGGCCTGCAAGGATACCCTGCACGTTCCCGGTAACACAGCGCTACTTTTCGCACCAAAATGAGGCCACCCGTACACCTCGCACCACACTTGCCACCCCAAAGGTGACGCTGCATGAACAAGTTGCGGTAACACATTGACTTTCATGACAGCTTTTCAAATTTTAATGATTCTCGACTGTGACACCCCGTCAGGCGGCTCCCGCCCCGTGTTTACGGCACTTTCCGACCCCCGGTAGCAGGTTTTGTGAAAATTTCATGAAGCGTTGCGAATTTTGAGCACGCTTGTTGCATTCCTTTCACGCCAAGTCGGCACGACATCTGCATCGACAGGTGTACGCGACAAATAACAACAGCGGCATTGGTTACCAGGGAGTTTCCCCAACCGGAATCGGTAGTTACAGGTTCGTTACGGTGAAAGAAACAGCGCTGGTGTTGTACGGCCCTTAAACCGGGGCGTGATTTGCGACATGGAAATACTCAAAAGCGACATGGTGAAAAAGTTCCGAAAAGGATGTTTATACCCATATCGCCAACAACAGTCAGCGTGCTATACATTTTCGCCGACATAACAAGAAAGAGCTGCCCCATATAACTAAAACACTTGGACGCAGCGGTACTCTTCCTAAAAACCAAAGGAGCAAATCACGATGCGCGTGATGAAGTGGAGCATGATCGCCCTGGCCGTTGCGGCAGGGACCTCGCAGTTGGCATTGGCCTCTTCCCAGGACGAGTCCAAAGGTTTCATCGAAGACAGCAAGCTGAACGTCAAGACCCGCATGCTGTACTTCAGCCGTGACTTCCGTAACAACGAAGGCGGCCAGAGCCGTCGCGAAGAAACCGGCCTGGGCTTCCTCGGCACCTTCGAGTCCGGCTTCACCCAGGGCACCGTGGGTGTGGGTGTGGATGCCATCGGCATGCTCGGCCTGAAACTGGACAGCGGCAGGGGCCGCGTCAATACCGGCCTGTTCCCGAACGACTCCGACGGTCGTGCGCAGGATGAATATTCCAAGGGCGGCGGCGCGGTCAAGTTCCGCATCTCCGACACCGTGCTGAAAGTGGGTGACCAGTTCACCGCTCTGCCGGTCTTCGCCACTGACGACAGCCGCCTGCTGCCAGAAATCGCTCAGGGCACCCTGATCACCAGCAACGAGATCGAGGGCCTGACCCTGCATGCTGGTCACTTCACCAGCCTGACCGCCCAGGAGCAGACCAACCGGGACAGCTTCGGCCTGAAGGAAGCCAACGTGGTCGGTGGTACCTACGCCTTCACCGACAACCTCAGCACCAGCCTGTACTACTCGAAGGTTGAAGACTACTGGCGCAAGTACTACGCCAACGTCAACTGGGCACTGCCGATCTCGGACAAACAAGGCCTGGTGTTCGACTTCAACATCTATGACACCAAGAGCGAAGGCTCGGCCGATTACCTCGCATTCGATGGCGACAAGCTGGACAACCGCGCGTTCAGCCTGTCGGGCGCCTACAATATCGGCGCTCACACCTTCACCCTGGCCTACCAGAAAGTCACCGGCGACGGCGACTATGGCTATGGCATCGACGGTGGCGGCACCATCTTCCTGGCCAACTCCGTGGCCCGTTCCGACTTCAACGCCGAAGACGAGAAATCCTGGCAGGCTCGCTACGACCTGAACTTCGCCGAATACGGCATCCCGGGCCTGACCTTCATGACCCGTTATGTACGCGGTACCGACGCCAACGTCGCCGGCACCAGCAACGGCAAGGAATGGGAACGCGACGTCGATATCAAGTACGTACTGCAGAGCGGCCCGGCGAAAGACCTGAGCTTCCGCGTACGTCAGGCCACCTACCGCTCTTCCGATGGCGTTTACTACGATTCCCCATCGATCGACGAACTGCGCCTGATCGTGGAGTACCCGCTGAGCATCCTGTAAGCCTGGCTTGCAGTGCCCCGCACCTGAAAAAGCCCGGCGATCACGCCGGGCTTTTTCTTGGCTGACAAGCGTCACGCCCTGGGGCATCCTGTACGCCTTCGTTTCGCCCCCGTACAATGCGGGGTCATTTCAATGTCTTAGGCAATCGACACGGCTCACCATGCGCACCAGTCAATATTTGCTCGCCACCCAGAAAGAAACCCCTGCCGACGCAGTGGTCATCAGCCATCAGCTCATGCTGCGTGCCGGCATGATCCGCAAACTGGCCTCCGGCCTGTACACCTGGCTGCCGATGGGCTTGCGGGTGATGCGCAAGGTCGAGGCCGTGGTGCGTGAGGAAATGAACGCCGCCGGCGCCCTGGAAGTGCTGATGCCCAGCATCCAACCAGCCGAACTGTGGCAGGAATCCGGCCGCTGGGAACAGTACGGCCCCGAGCTGCTGCGCCTGAAGGACCGCCACCAGCGCGACTTCTGCGTCGGCCCGACCCACGAAGAAGTGATCACCGACCTGGCCCGCAACGAGCTGTCCAGCTATAAACAGCTGCCGCTCAACATGTACCAGATCCAGACCAAGTTCCGTGACGAGATCCGCCCGCGCTTCGGCCTGATGCGCGGCCGCGAGTTCATCATGAAGGACGCCTACTCGTTCCATGCCGACCAGGCTTCCCTGCAGGAAACCTACGACCGCATGCACCAGGCGTACAGCAACGTGTTCACCCGCCTGGGCCTGGACTTCCGCCCAGTGCAGGCCGACACCGGCTCTATCGGTGGCAGCTACTCGCACGAATTCCACGTACTGGCCGAGTCCGGCGAAGACGACGTGATCTTCAGCGACAGCTCCGACTACGCCGCCAACATCGAGAAGGCCGAGGCCATCCCGCGTGAAACCGTGCGCCCGGCCCCTACCGAGGAGCTGCGCCTGGTCGACACGCCGAACGCCAAGACCATCGCCCAGCTGGTGGAAAACTTCGGCCTGCCGATCGAGAAGACCGTCAAGACCCTGATCGTGCGTGGTGCCGAGGAAGGCAAGCTGGTAGCACTGATCGTGCGTGGCGACCATGAGCTCAACGAAATCAAGGCGGCCAAGCTGGAACAGGTTGCCGACCCGCTGGTCATGGCCACCGACGCCGAACTGCGCGAGGCCATCGGTGCCGGCGCCGGCTCGCTCGGCCCGCTGAACCTGCCGCTGGAAATCGTTATCGACCGCTCGGTTGCCCTGATGAGCGACTTCGGCATTGGCGCCAACATCGACGACAAGCACTACTTCGGCGTGAACTGGGAGCGCGACCTGCCGGTTCCACAGGTCGCCGACCTGCGTAACGTGGTCGAAGGCGACCCGAGCCCGGACGGCCAGGGTACCCTGGTGATCAAGCGCGGTATCGAAGTGGGCCACATCTTCCAGCTCGGCACCAAGTACAGCGAGGCGCTGAAGTGCCAGGTACTGGGCGAGAACGGCAAGCCGGTAACCCTGTCCATGGGCTGCTACGGTATCGGTGTGTCCCGCGTGGTGGCCGCTGCCATCGAGCAGAGCTACGACGACAAGGGCATCATCTGGAACGACGCCCTGGCCCCGTTCCAGATCGCCCTGGTACCGCTGCGCTACGAAACCGAGGTAGTTCGCGAGGCGACCGACAAGCTGTACGCCGAGCTGACTGCTGCCGGCTACGAAGTGCTGCTGGACGACCGTGACAAGAAGACCAGCCCAGGCATCAAGTTTGCCGACATGGAGCTGATCGGCATCCCGCACCGCATCGTCGTCAGCGATCGCGGCCTGGCCGAAGGCAACCTGGAGTACAAGCACCGCACCGAGCAGGACGCCCAGTCGTTGCCGCTCAATGAAGTGCTGACCTTCCTGCAGGCCCGCGTTCGCCGCTGATAACCAATGCACGAGTGATCATGTTCAAGCGAAGTACCTTTCCCCTGGGGGGCGCCGCACTGTGCGGCGCCCTGCTCGTCAGCGGCTGCGCCAATCAGATGTCCCAGCGCAGCGACCATGAGGAGCGCGTCGAGCGCAAACTGCTCGAGCACACCCTGCAGATCGATGTCGGCGAGCCGAAGGTGATGGAGCTTCCGCAACGACGTGTGCGCGTGCATGAGCAGAAGCGCTTCGAAGTCACCGAATTCGAAGTCACCCGCAGCTATGACCGCTATACGCCTTACCAACCCTGGCGGGAGATCTACGAGATCCCGCTGGGTGCGGTGGCCGTGGTGGCAGGCGTGGGTGCCAACGTGGTCAATGTCTTCGCCCTGGGCAACCTGCCGGACAGCATCACCCACGACTGGCTCAGCTATGGCGTGGACGGGCTCAACCCGTTCATGAACGTGCCGTCCAACGGCCGTGCCCAGCAGAACCTGGCCAGGATCAGCGAAGTGCAGAAAGGCAAGCGCGAGGAATCTACCAGCGTGCCCTGGAGCGAGCGCCTGGTCGAGGTCAAGGCCGGCAAGATGACACACGAGCTGACCACCGACAGGAACGGCGTGCTGCGCCTGAACCTGCTCGACAGCCCGTTCTCCGAGCAGAACCTCAACCACATCGGCACCCTGCACCTGCAGGTGCTGGACGAGGACAACGCGGTACGTGGCGATGCCAGCCTGCTGGTCAGCGCCACCCTGCGTAACAAGCTGCTCGAGGCCCATGAACTGATCTTCGATGACCTCGAAGATGACGATGTCGGCCAATGGGTACACCGGGTCAAGCGCTTGTCCGAACTGGGCCTGGAAGAGGAAGCCAGTGAAATGGAACAGAGCCTGATCGAACTGACCCGCAACGACCCGGAGTTGCAGCAGGAGTTTCTGCAGTCGCTGACCAAGGCCACTGGCCGGTTGGTGGCCGACCCGGGCGCGCAGTAACTGCTGCGGCAACGCATCCCCCTGTGGGAGCGGCCTTGTGTCGCGAAAGGGCTGCAGAGCAGTCCCGACAATTGATGCATCACTGCTGAAATCCTGGGGCCGCTGCGCGGCCCTTTCGCGACACAAGGCTGCTCCCACAGGGGGCCATGCAGCCAGGCCCAGGCCATTTATTGAGGCGGGAACAGCTCCAGCTGCTCATGCGCCCCGCGCAAGTCGCGCAACCTCACGCCTACCCCCAGCAAGCGCACCGGCTTGCCACCACGGGCAAACGCCTGACCCAGCAATTGTCGATAACTTTCCAGGTCCCTGCCCGCCCCCGCCTGCTCCATGGTGGTCTGGCTGAAGTCATGGAACTTGACCTTGACGAAGGGTTTTTCCGGCCGGTAACTGCTGTCCATGCGGGCGATACGCTCGTTCAGGCTTTCCAGCAGGTCGGGCAGCCGTGCCAGGCAACTGGCCAGGTCCGGCAGATCGGTGTCGTAGGTGTTTTCCACGCTGACCGACTGCCGGCGACTGTCATTGTGCACCGCACGTTCATCGATACCCCGCGCCAGCCCCCACAAACGCTCGCCAAAGCTGCCGAACTCGCGCACCAGCGCCAGGCGCGACCATTCGCGCAATTCCAGGCAGGTTTCGATACCCAACCGCGCCAGCTTGTCTGCCGTTACCTTGCCCACCCCGTGCAGCCTGGCCACCGGCAGGGCGGCGACGAATGCCTCCACTTCGCCCGGGGTAATCACGAACAGGCCATTGGGCTTGCGCCAGTCACTGGCGATCTTGGCCAGGAACTTGTTCGGCGCCACACCGGCCGAGACAGTGATATGCAGGGTGCGGGCGACGCGCCGGCGGATATCCTCGGCAATGCGCGTGGCGCTGCCCGAATACCACTGGCTGTCGCTCACATCCAGGTATGCCTCGTCCAGCGACAGTGGCTCGATCAACTCGGTGTAGTCGCGGAAGATTGTGTGGATCTCCCGCGAGGCCTCACGGTAGGCCTCGAAGCGCGGCTTGACGATCAGCAGGTCCGGGCACAGCTTCAGGGCGTGCCGCGACGACATGGCCGAACGCACGCCGTAGGCACGCGCTTCATAGTTGCAGGTGGCGATCACCCCACGGTGGTCGGCCGACCCACCCACCGCCATGGGCCGCCCGGCCAGGCGCGGGTCGTCACGCATTTCGATCGCGGCATAAAAGCAATCGCAGTCGACGTGGATGATCTTGCGCAAGGACATGGATGACCGTCAGCACTGTAAATTCATACAGATAGTATCGCATGTGCCTTCGGGGCATGCAGCCTGTGCGCGGCATTGGTCGATAATCGGCCTGAAAGCCCCGTCGCGCCTGAGCTGCGCGCTATATTCAAACGCTAAGAGTTTGAACAGGAAAGGTTTTTTCAGAAAATAGCTTGACACCCACGGGTAAATCCGTAGAATTCGATCTCACAGGCGCGGGATGGAGCAGCCTGGTAGCTCGTCGGGCTCATAACCCGAAGGTCGTCGGTTCAAATCCGGCTCCCGCAACCAGATTCGAGAAAAGGCCACTGTTCACACAGTGGCCTTTTTCTTTTGCGTCAAATAATGCGTTGAAAGAAATTTCAAAAAAATCAACGAGTAGCGCTTGACACCCATTCTGGAAACTGTAGAATGCGCCCCACTGACGCGGGATGGAGCAGCCTGGTAGCTCGTCGGGCTCATAACCCGAAGGTCGTCGGTTCAAATCCGGCTCCCGCAACCATATTCGTCAGAACAAACCCCGCCTGTGTAACAGCAGCGCGGGGTTTGTTGCTTTTCCCCTCCTGATTTTCGTCTCCCCCCATTTTCCCGCCCTCCAGCCAACCCGCAGGCTTGAAAGGTCGCTCCCAGCATGAACTATCTTTAACCCTGCCAGGCGGCTGAAAACGCTTGAGGCCGGAGTAACATTGGATACGTTTTCCTAAGGGACTTTCACTTGGCCACACCTCTCCCTCACCTCGCGCTGCAAGCCCGGGGCAATCCATGACTTCGCACAACCCCGAACCCCCGGTGCCGCTTGCCTCGGCGCTACCCGGCGCGGTGCAACGCCTGCCCTTGCTCGAACGCTTGAGCCGCTACCGCCAGCCCATCGGCCTGGTAGTGACCCTGGTGTTGTTCACCATGGCCTTGGTCGCCTGCCGCCACCTGTTAAGCGAATTGGACATCTATGCCTTGCACGATGCCATGCTCAGCGTGCCGACCCAGTCGTTACTTGGCGCCTTGCTGGCTACCGTGCTCGGTTTCGTTGTCCTGCTGGGCTACGAGTGGTCTGCCAGCCGCTATGCCGGCGTGAAGCTGCCGGCGAGCAGCCTGGTGATGGGCGGCTTCAGCGCCTTTGCCATCGGCAACGCCATCGGCCTGTCGATGCTTTCGGGCGGTTCGGTGCGCTACCGCCTGTATGCACGCCAGGGGGTTGGCGCAGGTGAAGTTGCACGGATGACTGTTTTTGCCAGCCTGTCACTGGGCTGCGCGCTGCCGCCCCTGGCCGCCTTGGCGACCTTGAGCGACCTGCCGGCAGCCTCGGCCGCACTGGGTTTGGCGCCTGGCTTGCTGGCGGGTGTCGCAATAGCCGTGCTGCTGGTATGCAGCGTGCTGGTGTTCGGCTTGTACCGCCGGCGCCTGGCTGAGCAACCACTGGCCAACAGCCTGCTGGTACAACTGGGCCGCCGCACGCTGCGCCTGCCGGGCGCACGCCTGGCAGCCCTGCAATTGCTGATCACCGCACTGGATGTCGCCGCTGCCGCCACCGTGCTGTATCTGCTGCTGCCCGAAGCACCGCCGTTCGGTGCCTTTGTGCTGGTGTACCTGCTGGCCTTGGCCGCAGGTGTGCTCAGCCACGTACCGGGCGGCGTCGGGGTATTCGAAGCGATCCTGCTGGCAGCTTTTGCCGACCAACTCGGCGCCGCGCCGCTGGCAGCGGCCCTGCTGCTGTATCGGCTGATCTACGTGGTGCTGCCGCTGCTGCTGGCCTGCGTGCTGCTGCTGGCCAACGAGGCCCGGCGCCTGCTGTTCGCGCAACAGGCTATCAAGGCCGCTTCCGGGCTGGCCGCGCCGATCCTGTCGATCCTGGTGTTCCTGTCCGGGGTGGTGCTGCTGTTCTCCGGGGCCACGCCCGAGATCGACACCCGCCTGGAGCACATGGGTTTCCTGGTTCCGCACCGCCTGATCGACGCCTCGCACTTCGGCGCCAGCCTGATCGGCGTACTGTGCCTGCTGCTGGCCCAGGGCCTGCGCCGGCGCCTGTCCGCCGCCTGGCTGCTGACCACCGTGCTGTTGCTGGTCGGCGCCCTGCTGTCGCTGCTCAAGGGCTTCGATTGGGAAGAGGCCTGCCTGCTGACCCTCACTGCCGCCCTGCTCGCCTTGTTCCGCCGCTCCTTC
Source organism: Pseudomonas sp. X4 (assembly GCF_040784925.1). Lineage (NCBI taxonomy): Bacteria > Pseudomonadati > Pseudomonadota > Gammaproteobacteria > Pseudomonadales > Pseudomonadaceae > Pseudomonas > Pseudomonas sp. X4. Next base: position 934,667 of record NZ_CP160798.1, read on the forward strand.
TACCGCCCCAGCCGTTTGCTCGAGTTGCCATTCTCGCCGGTGTTTCTGGTGGCCAGCGCCTGTGTGGTAGGCGCATCGGTGTGGTTGTTGCTGTTCGCCTACCAGGATGTGCCCTACAGCCATCAGCTGTGGTGGCAGTTCACCCTCGATGCCGATGCCCCGCGTGGCCTGCGCGCCGCCATGGGCAGCGCAGTGCTGCTGGCGGCCGTGGCCCTGACCTGGCTGCTGCGCACTGCACCACCGGTGATCCACCTGCCTGACGAAGAAGAGCTGCTGCGTGCCAACCGCATTCTGCTGGCCTCCGACCAGCCCGATGGCGGCCTGGCCCTGACCGGTGACAAGGCGCTGCTGTTCCACCCTCGCGACAACGCCTTCCTCATGTACGCCCGTCGCGGCCGCAGCCTGGTGGCGCTGTACGACCCGATCGGCCCGGCCCAAGAGCGCGCCGAAATGATCTGGCAGTTCCGCGACCTGTGCGACCTGCACCATGCCCGCCCGGTGTTCTATCAGGTGCGCGCCGAGAACCTGCCGTTCTACATGGACATCGGCCTGACCGCGCTGAAGCTGGGTGAAGAAGCCCGGGTCGACTTGCGCCGCTTCGACCTCGAAGCCAAGGGCAAGGAGATGAAGGACCTGCGCTACACCTGGAACCGTGGCGGCCGTGACGGCCTGAGCCTGGAAATCCACGAACCCGGGCATGCCCCGCTGGCAGAGCTGAAGGAAATATCCGACGCCTGGCTTGGCGGCAAGAACGTGCGCGAGAAAGGCTTCTCGCTGGGGCGCTTCAGCCCTGAATACCTGCAGCATTTTCGCATTGCCCTGATCCGCTTCCAGGGCCGCCCGGTGGCTTTCGCCAACCTGCTGGAAACCCATGGCAACGAACTGGCCAGCCTCGACCTGATGCGTGCGCACCCCGAGGCCCCGAAGCTGACCATGGAATTCATGATGATCGGTCTGATCTTGCACTACAAAAGCCATGACTACGCCCGCTTCAGCCTGGGCATGGTGCCGCTTTCCGGCCTGCAGCCGCGGCGTGGCGCGCCCTTGACCCAGCGCCTGGGCTCGATGGTGTTCCGCCGAGGCGAGCAGCTGTACAACTTCCAGGGGCTTCGACGCTTCAAGGACAAGTTCCAACCGGACTGGGAACCCCGCTACATGGCCGTGCCGGCCGGGCTCGACCCGCTGGTGGCACTGGCCGACACCGCCGCCCTGATCGCAGGCGGCCTGACTGGATTGGTGAAACGTTGATGACCCGACGCTTTTGGCTGTACCTGCTGGTTCCCCTGCTGTTGGCCGCCCTGGGAGGCGCGCTGGCGTTCTGGCTATGGACCCGCCCTGCCCCCGAGGCACGCCTGGAACAACTGAGCATCAATGACACCCGCATCACCCGTGTGACCCCGGGCGTGCACCCCAAGGCCCGAGTGGCCATCGGTGTACCCCAGGACCAGGCGCTGACCGACAGACAGCTGCTGGACCTGGCCCAGGCTGGCGAAGCGCAACTGGTGCAGGTGATCCTGCCGCCCAACGACTGCAGCAAGCAGCAACAGGCCTTGGACCAGGCCATGGGCCAGCTGCCGGAGAAACCGACCCTGGTCGCCGGTATCGGCCCTGGCGCCTCTCAGGCGTGGCGCTGGCTGGCCAGCCAGAACAACGACAAGGCGCGGGCGATTTCCGTGGACTTCAGCCTGGAACAGCCCGGCTGCCAGGCAGCGCTGCCGAAGTCGGCCGCCCACGGCCACTGGAACGTCGCCTGGAACGACAACCCGGATGACGCCAGCGCCGCCTTCGTGCGCGACCAGGCCAATGCCGAAACCAGCATCAGCGACTACGACATTCACCTGCCACAAGTGCTCAAGGCCCAGCTGACCCAGGCCCTGGTCGGCCACGACGGCAACGCCCTGGCCATCCCGGTAGTCGAGGTGCCAGCCGGGCAGACCACCGACACGGTCACCCTGTTCCTTTCCGGTGATGGCGGCTGGCGGGACCTGGACCGCGACGTGGCCGGGGAAATGGCCAAGCTTGGCTACCCGGTGGTCGGCATCGACACGCTGCGCTACTACTGGCAGCACAAGACCCCGGAACAAAGCGCCGCCGACTTGTCCGAGCTGATGCAGCACTACCGGCAGAAATGGGGCACCAAGCGCTTCGTGCTGACCGGTTATTCGTTCGGTGCCGACGTGCTGCCGGCGATCTACAACCGCCTGCCGGCCGAGGACCAGCAGCGTATCGACGCGGTGATGCTGCTGGCCTTTGCCCGCAGCGGCAGCTTCGAGATCGAAGTCGAGGGCTGGCTGGGCAAGGAAGGCCAGGAAGCGCCAACCGGGCCGGAAATGGCCAGGCTGCCGGCCTCCAAGGTGGTGTGCGTGTATGGTGTGGAAGAAACCGACGAGAGCGGTTGCACCGACAAGACTGCGGTGGGTGAACGCCTGAAGCTGCCGGGGGGCCACCACTTCGACGAAAACTACCCGGCACTGGCCAAGCGCTTGATCGGCGAGATCGAGACGCGCCAGGGCAAGTCCAGCGTGGCTGAGCAGAACTGATAAGCCTTGCGGCCCATTCGCGGGTAAACCCGCTCCCACAGGTACAGCGCAAGCTTTGAAAGCTATGCGCTCCATGTGGGAGCGGGCGTGCCCGCGAAGCCGGCAACTCGGTGTAGGGCACCGGCTTCGCCGGTGTTCGCGGGCATGCCCGCTCCCACATGGGATGGGTACTGCCTTGAAATCTGTGTTGCACCTCAGATCTCGACCTGGGTCCCCAGCTCGATCACCCGGTTCAGCGGCAGGTTGAAGAAGCGCAAGTTGCCGTTGGCATTCTTCAGCAGGAACGCGAACAGGTTGCCCCGCCAGCGCGACATTCCCTCCAGCCGTGAGGCGATCACGGTCTCGCGGCTGAGGAAGAAGGTGGTGCGCATCGGGCTGAAATCCAGGTCTTCCAGGTGGCACAGCTTCAACGCGGCCGGCACGTCCGGTTCGTCCATGAAGCCGAAGTGCAGCAACACGCGGAAGAACCCGTCGCCATAGGCTTCCACCTCAAAGCGCTCCTGCTCCGGCACCCGTGGCCGATCCTCGCTGACCACCGTCAGCAGCACCACCTGGCTGTGCAGCACCTGGTTATGCAGCATGTTGTGCAACAGCGCATGGGGTACCGCATCGGAGCGCGCCGTGAGGAACACCGCCGTGCCTTCGACCCGGTGCGGCGGCTGAATGCGGATACTGCTGATGAACAGCTGCAGCGGCAGCGCGCCTTCGTCGATACGCTCCATCAGGATCTGCTTGCCGCGCTTCCAGGTGCTCATCAACAGGAACAGCACAGCGCCGGCCAGGACCGGGAAGGCCCCACCCTGGATGATCTTCGGCACGTTGGCGGCAAAGAACAGCCCATCCACAAACAGGAAACCCAGCAGGATCGGCACCGCCAGCACCGGTGGCCACTTCCACAGCAGCAACATCACCGCCGAGACCAGGAGGGTGGTCATCAGCATGGTACCGGTCACCGCCACGCCGTAGGCCGCCGCCAGGGCGCCGGACGACCCGAAGCCGATCACCAGCAGCACCACGCCAACCATCAGCGCCCAGTTCACCGCACCGATGTAGATCTGCCCCTGCTCGTCGCTGGAGGTGTGCTGGATCTGCATGCGTGGAATGTAGCCCAGCTGGATGGCCTGGCGGGTCAGGGAGAAGGCCCCCGAGATCACCGCCTGCGAGGCGATCACCGTGGCCATGGTGGCCAACCCGACCAGCGGCAGCAGTGCCCAGCCCGGCGCCAGCAGGTAGAAGGGGTTGCGTGCCGCCTCCGGGTCCTGCAGCAGTATCGCGCCCTGGCCAAAGTAGTTGAGCACCAGCGCCGGCAGCACCAGGACGAACCAGGCGCGGGCGATCGGCTTGCGGCCAAAGTGGCCCATGTCGGCGTACAGCGCCTCGGCACCGGTCAGCGCCAGCACCACCGCGCCGAGGATGGCCACGCCCATGCCGGGGTGAACCACGAAGAAGTTCACCGCCCAGACCGGGTTGAATGCCTTGAGCACTTCCGGGCTCTGCGAGATGCCATGCGCTCCCAGCGCGCCCAGCGCCACGAACCAGGTGACCATGATCGGGCCGAACAGCTTGCCGATCTTCTCGGTGCCGTGCTTCTGCACCAGGAACAGCGCCACCAGCACCACCAGCGAAATCGGCACAACCCAGTGGTCGATGCCTTCGAAGGCCAGCCCCATGCCCTCCACCGCCGACAGCACCGACACCGCCGGGGTGATCATGCTGTCGCCATAGAACAGCGAAGCGCCGATCAACCCGCACACCACCATCAGCGTACGCAACCTCGGGTAGGCCGCCGTGGCCCGCCGCGCCAGTGCAGTCAGTGCCATGGTGCCACCCTCGCCCTGGTTGTCGGCGCGCAGGATGAACATCACGTACTTGAACGACACTACCCACAGCAGCGACCACAGGATCAGCGACAGGATCCCCAGCACGCCGTCATGGTTGACCGGCACTCCGTACCCGCCGCTGAAGACTTCCTTGAGGGTATACAACGGGCTGGTACCGATATCGCCATAAACCACCCCGACCGCCGCCACGAGCAGGCTCAACGACCGCGTCGCGCCCTGCTTCCCCTCGTGCCCGCCCTCGGCGTGACTGCTTGCCTGAACCATCGACCACTCCCGCAGACGGCCTTGCAAGGCCAGTAGAATTCCCCATGCGCCAGGTGATACTGATCCCCCCGACACAATGGCGCGAAGCATAGCGCAGCGTTCGTGGATTTTCTGCTGGTGCGCCTCTGGCGAGTCCCCTGGCGGTTACAACTAAAGGTCCAGAAACTGCATGGGTATGCCCAACGCTGCAGCAATCTTTTCGCGAGTGGCCTTGCGTGGGCGCTCGGCAGCTTCCTGCTGGGCATACGCCGACTGCGAGACGCCCAGGCGCTGGGCAACTTCAGCCTGAGTCAGGTCCAGATGCCTGCGCCAGGCAGCAATGGCGGTCATACCGTCCTTCACCATATAGCCAACGACTTCATTGGGTACCAGGTCCGGTTGCGGATGGCTGGCGATATAATCGGCATACGGCAGCACGACGAAGGCAGGACGCCCGTCAGCATCATTGATGATCTGTACGTTAGTAGGTGTGTTCATCGCGCTTCTTGACCTCCTCGATGCTGACAATTTTGACGCTACCGTCCCAGTCGAAAAGTATCCGGTAGTTACCCACCCTGAGACGGTAACCGTAATGGTGATTGACCAGCGCCCTGATGTTTTGAACGTGCGGCATGTGCATCAATGCCTGAACAGCATCGTAGACCTTTGACTGATCAATCCTGTCGATTTTCCTGAGTTGCTTCACAGCTTTGCGTGACCAGTTGATCGTATTCATTTCCACGCCAGTCTTATAAGAAAACTATAAGAATCGAATAAGCTCAAGAAAAGGTTTCATCGGCGCAGACGAGGGTGACGGGCGGGGTCTATTGATTCAAGGGGAACCATTGCCAGGCTGTGTTTCGAGGTTTTGCCGAGCAAGCAGCTTACGGTTGGCTGGCATAGCGCAGCGTTCGTCGCATTTCTGCTGGTCAAGCGACCCTGCGCTCGCTAGAATTGCGCACTTTTTGATCAGAGGCGCCAAAAGCGCCCGTCAAGATCGCCCCCGATTCCGGTCGGGCGACCTGCATTCAATACCGAGGTTAGTCATGTCCACCACGCCCGCCACCCCCAAGGTAGGTTTCGTAAGCCTGGGTTGCCCAAAAGCCCTGGTCGATTCCGAGCGCATCCTGACCCAGCTGCGCATGGAAGGCTATGAAGTCGTGCCCACCTACGAGGACGCCGACGTGGTGGTGGTCAACACCTGCGGCTTCATCGACAGCGCCAAGGCCGAGTCGCTGGAAGTGATCGGCGAAGCGATCAAGGAAAACGGCAAGGTCATCGTCACCGGCTGCATGGGTGTCGAGGAAGGCAGCATCCGTGACGTGCACCCGAGCGTGCTGTCGGTCACCGGCCCGCAGCAGTACGAGCAGGTGGTCAACGCCGTGCACGAAGTAGTGCCGCCACGCCAGGACCACAACCCGCTGATCGACCTGGTACCGCCGCAGGGCGTCAAGCTGACCCCGCGCCACTATGCGTACCTGAAGATTTCCGAAGGCTGCAACCACAGCTGCAGCTTCTGCATCATCCCGTCGATGCGCGGCAAGCTGGTCAGCCGCCCGGTCGGCGAAGTGCTGAGCGAGGCCGAGCGCCTGGTCAAGGCCGGGGTCAAGGAGATCCTGGTGATTTCCCAGGACACCAGCGCCTACGGCGTCGACGTCAAGTACAAGACCGACTTCTGGAACGGCCGCCCGGTCAAGACCCGCATGCTCGAGCTGTGCGAAGCCCTGAGCAGCCTGGGTGCCTGGGTACGCCTGCACTACGTGTACCCGTACCCGAACGTCGACGACGTGATCCCGCTGATGGCCGCCGGCAAGATCCTGCCGTACCTGGACATCCCGTTCCAGCACGCCAGCCCGAAAGTGCTCAAGGCCATGAAGCGCCCGGCCTTCGAAGACCGCACCCTGGCACGTATCAAGAACTGGCGCGAGCAGTGCCCGGAGCTGGTGATTCGCTCCACCTTCATCGTCGGCTTCCCGGGCGAGACCGAGGAAGACTTCCAGTACCTGCTGGACTGGCTGACCGAAGCCCAGCTGGACCGCGTGGGCTGCTTCCAGTACTCGCCGGTGGAAGGCGCCCCGGCCAACGACCTGGGCCTGGAAGAAGTGCCGGACGACGTCAAGCAGGACCGCTGGGACCGCTTCATGGCCCACCAGCAGGCCATCAGCGCCGCCCGCCTGCAACTGCGCATCGGCAAGGAAATCGACGTGCTGATCGATGAAGTGGAAGAGCAAGGTTCGGTTGGCCGCAGCTTCTTCGATGCCCCGGAAATCGACGGCAGCGTGTTCATCGATGGCGACCACGGCTTCAAGCCGGGTGACAAGGTGCGTTGCCGCGTGGTGGATGCCGACGAATACGACATGTGGGCTGAACCCATTTAATCGCGCTGGAACATAATGCCTGTCAGTTATGTAATTTGGGGCCGCTTCGCGGCCCATCGCCGGCAAGCCAGCTCCCACAGGGGATCGCGCAATTCCTGAATTCTGCGCGGTACCTGTGGGAGCTGGCTTGCCGGCGATGGGCTGCGTAGCAGCCCCATTGACGCTATCTGACAGGCATTACCCGGTCTGGGGCTTTTTCGTCAGAACGCGTGAAAAAGCATCAGGCCGCCCTCTGCATCCGGGCTGGCATCCGAGAAGCCTTTGACTGCATAGAGTTGCACTTTCCACTGCTGGTTGAGCTTGTGTGTCAGGAACAGGGTAAGTTCCTTGATCTGCGCGCCCGTCGAGACGACCTTCTGCCGCCAGTCGTAGGAGGCGCCCGCGGAAGTGCCTGCAGCCACGGGCATGGCGAAGCCGAGACTGGCAAATATCGGGTCGTCGAAATCGCTGTCGGGCGGGTCGCCGAACTTCTTCCAGCCCAGGGTCGCGAAGCCGGTCACCGGGCCAAAGGCCTTGGCGATGTCGACCTGGCCGGTGTAGTCGTATTCACCGGTGCCCAGGCACTGGTCTTCATCGGCAGTGGGGAATTTGACCTTGCCGATCAGGTCCAGCATCAGGCCGCCGTCACTGCCATCGAGCAGGGCGTAACCGGCGCTGGCAACCGTGTCCCCCAGCCCGCTTTCCACATCCCGGCAGCCACCGGGCAAGGGGTCACCATTCGGGCCCACTTCAGGGTTGGTGATGCGCAGCCAGGGCACGGTGACCTTGTAGGTCATTGGGCCGGTTTCATACTTGCCGACCACGGGGACGTACCAGATTTCCGAGGTTGTACCCGTGCCATAGTCGCCACTTGAATAGTCCATGCCTATGGCGGCGCTGAAGGTATCGCCCAGCACCGACGCGCTGGCGCATGACAGCAAGCAGGCGAAAAGAGGAAGCGTGGGTCTCATCTGCACCTCGGTTTCCCGGACGGGAAGGGTGATAGCACTTACCCAGCCTAGTTGCCTAATGCCCGGATCGCTCTGGATGCTCCACTTTTTCGACTTTCTCTACTGTCTCGGGCCTTTCGACCTTTTCGACCCTCTCTACTTTCTCGACCTTCTCTACTTTCTCGACCTTCTCTACTTTTTCTACCTTCTCGACTTTCTCAGGTTTTTCGATCTTCTCGACCTTTTCGGGCTTCTCGGCTTTCTCGATCTTCTCGACTTTTTCTACTTTCTCTACCTTTTCAACCTTCTCCGCTTTTTCGATCTTTTCCACCTTTTCAAGCTCGACCTTCTCTACCCGGTCAGAGCTGCCACTATTGCTGCTCTCGGGTTGCTCCACGGTGTCGACATGTTCCGACCTTCCGGACTTGTCCACGCTTTCAGTACTGTCCCGACCACTGGAATCGTCAACACCGCCGTGCCCGCTGTGGTCATCGCTGCTTTCAATGCGATCACTGGTCGCATCGCGTCCGCCATGCCCGCTATTGCTGGAAGCTTCAGCGTCACGGGTGCCGTGCTCGCTGCCACGCCCCGAATGCCCTCTGTCCGGGTTGTCGGCACGGTCGTCATCGAACTCCACGCGGGTTGCCCGCAGCTCGTGCCTGCCATTGAATACCCCGCTCACCCGCACACGTTGGTCGAGCGCCAATGCCGCGGGCTGCTTGCCGACGATCACGGTGCCCTGCCCCAGCGTCACCTTGATGCCTGCCACCACCAGTTGTTGAGCGTGGCTGCGCTGTACCAGCCCCTCGATCACCGCCGTCTGCACACGGCCAGCAAAAGGCAGGCTCGGGTCTGGGCGGGTTTGCGCCACTTCCAGCTGGCGTCCGGTCCACTGCCCACGTACCAGCACTTCCCGCGCAGGTGCCACACGGGTTCCCAGCTTCAGCCCCTGGAGGCTGCCGGCACGGTCAACCGCACCGATGGCACTGGCTTCCCTGAGCCCCGGCGCTCGTTCGATACGGCTGGCTACCACTTCGCCCCTGGCATCGCGCAGGCCACTGACCCTGACCGGCTCGCCCGGGCGCAGCCCTTCAGCCACCCGCGCCCCTGCAGCAAGCCGCACAGGTTGGCCCATGACCCGCAGGGGGGCCGAAGCATTGGGCAGTGCCGTCAGCGGCCCTTCGTAAACGTTGAGGATCGAGATGCGCCCTGCTTGCAGGCCGCGTTTGCCGGCAAATGCCTCCACCGCGACAACCTGGCCGATTGCCAGGTGAGCGCTACTGGCAGGCGCACCGTTTTCACTCACCGGCACATCCTTGCCAAAGTGCACTTCCAGGCCATTGACGCAGATCGAGGCGAACCCGGTGATGGTGCCGACGATGCCCGTGCCACCGGTACCGCCGGGGCGCAGGATCGGTGCGCCGGTACCGCCTACCCCGCCGTGATCGATGAAGGTGCCGTCCACACCGTCAGCCACCGCACCGGTCCCGCCCGTGCCACCGGGACGCTGCGGCAGCGGCGCACCGGTGCCACCCACTCCGCCGTTTTCGCTGCGTACACCGGTACCACCGACCCCGCCCGTCCTGGCCCCGGTACCACCAATACCGCCCGGAACCTGCAAGCCCGCCGCCCCCGCCATACCCACTTCGTCACGGCTGACACATACCGGTGCTGCGGCCACCTCGGCAGGCGCCACCAGGTTCAGCCCGAAACCCAGGACCAGTGTGACGACACTGAGGCAGCGCGCGAGGGAAGTCATGGGTCGGGTGTCTTCGACAAATCGGGGTCGGTAGTTTCAGTGTAGAAATAAAGCCCGACCGTGATGCGCTGACGTTGCTCGGCGCTGGGCACATCGGCATCTTCCAGGCCTGATGCGAGCCGGCTGAAGGCAAGCAGCATCTGCATGCCGTCCTTGTCCACCGCCGCACGCAGATGGTCGACGCTGGCCGGGCTCAAGGCGTCGTAGTGCACACTGCGTTCAAAGAACGGCTGGCCGTCCCCACTCAGGTTGTGCACTGCCGCGCAGGCATGGTCATGCAGGTTGTGGCCAAAGTAAGCGGCCTTTTCGTCGAAGCCCTTCTGCGGCACGAATGCCTGGGCCTCCAGGTGAACACAGTCCTGGTCGTCGAGCCGGACGATACCCAGGCGCAACCACTCATCCAGCACCACCCGCCCGCGGATGTCGGTGCTGATCTTCGCCACCAGGGCATCGAAGGAACAATCGCCACCAACACTCGCCAGGCGCGGCAACGGCAGCGCCTGGCCAGGCGCCGAGCAGAACGGCTTGCCAGTGGTCCACATATTGACCAACTGTGCACCTAACGTGATGTTTTCCGGCAGCGCGGCGAGCAATGCGCCCCCCTCGCTGCGCAAACGCCGGACATCCTTGCGATGCACGCCCGTGAGCAGGCTGATGCGGCTGTCGGTCGGCACTGTACCGTCCAGGCGAAACTCGCGATGGGCCACGTCGACGAACACTTCCTTGAGCAGGTCGGCGAACATCGTGTAGGTGACCCCTTTGCGCAGCATCAGGCGCACCAGAGGACGCATGACACGCCGCAGTGCGCTTAACATCGAAGGGGGGATGGTAGGCGATTGCATTGAGCGCATTCCTTGACAGATGAACCCAGTATACGACGCGGGAAAAGATCCCACACCAACTGTGACCATATCCCGGACGAGATGAGGGATAGTCGTCGGCGCTCATTGCATTCGCGTTGAGTGGGGCTGCCGTGTATCCGAACCTGGCCTCATGCAGGCCCGCCCCGTGGGAGCTGCATGAGACCGTTCAGAGCCAGTCAGCTCCTGCTGTTGTCATCACCCGGTTCGCCTGCGGCATGCTCACCGCGGTCATCACCCGGTTCGCCACCCAGATGGTCGCCACGATCATCACCAGGTTCACCACCAGCGTGATTGCCGTGGTCATCGCCAGGCTCACCGCCAACATGATTGCCATGGTCGTCCCCGGGCTCACCGCCAACGTGATTGCCATGATCGTCACCGGGTTCACCGCCAACGTGATTGCCGTGATCGTCCCCAGGCTCACCGCCAACGTGATTGCCATGATCATCACCTGCTTCAGCGTGGTTGCCGCTGCGCCCAGAGTTCGAGGAGCCGTCATGGCCGCGCCCACTGTTGCCGGCATGGCCATCTCCATCCCCGCCAGCGCCGTGGCCGCCGCCTTCACCGCCTTCACCGCCATGGCCGCCACCACCACCGCCGTGACCACCGCCGTGACCACCGCCGCCACCGCCATGGCCACCACCGCTACCGCCGTGACCACCGCCGCCACCGCCATGGCCACCACCGCCACCACCGTGACCACCGCCGCCACCACCGTGGCCGCCACCGCCGCCACCGTGACCACCGCCACCACCACCGTGACCACCTCCACCACCACCGTGGCCACCGCCGCCCCCACCTCCGTGACCACCACCGCCACCACCATCCTTGGCGTAGGCGCTGGAGCCATTGGATATCGAGTCTGGGATCAGAACGATGGAAGTCGACAGCACGCCAGCAACGGCAACCGCCAATAGCGCCTTTTTGAACAGCACATGTATTTGCATATTTCGTCTCCAGGTCGTCGCCATGAGAAACGCCAAATCAAGCCGGGAATCCTGTGTTCGGTTCTTGCTTTTCATTGCGTGGGAATTTTTCCCACGACAAAGTAATAGACCGCCAAACCCCGAGGTTCAAGCAGCGCACCGGGAAGCCGACCGACGGTTGCCCTGCTATGTTTGCCTTATCGTCATGGAGGAACACCGGCATGCATTCGGTACTGACGCTGCAAACCCCGCGCTTGAGTGACTACGGCGAACTGGTACAGGTGTGGGAGGACTCGGTACGCGCCACCCACGACTTCCTGGCGGATTGCTACATCGTCTTGCTGCGCGACCAGGTGCTGCGTCGCTACCTCGATGCAGTGATGCTGATCTGCTGCAAGGACCGCCAGCGCATCTGCGGCTTCGCCGGGGTCGCCAACGGGCGCGTGGACATGCTGTTCGTCGCACCGAAGTACCGTGGCAAAGGGGTTGGCAAGCGCCTGCTGCACTATGCGATCGACGAACTGAATGCCGAGCGCCTGGACGTCAACGAACAGAACCCGCAAGCCTTGGGCTTCTACCTGCACGAGGGCTTCGAGGTGATCGGCCGTTCGGAAACCGACGGCCTGGGGCAACCCTACCCGCTGCTGCACATGCGCCTGCGCAAAACGGCGTAAATGACACAGATTCCCAGCCCCTCTGCCGCGCGGGCAGGTACAATGCAGGTCTTTCCCTGCCTTTGCGAATTGCCGTCATGTCCGAACCCGTCCGCCTGTCCAAACGCCTTATCGAGCAGCTTGGCTGCTCCCGCCGCGAGGCCGAGCTGTATATCGAGGGCGGCTGGGTCACGGTCGATGGCGTGGTGGTCGAGCAACCGCAGTTCAAGGTCGAGCAGCAGCGCGTCGAACTGCTGCCGGGTGCCCGTGCCGAAACGCTGGAACCGGTAACCCTGCTGCTGAACCAGCCGGCCAGCGTGGACAGCGAAACCGCCCGCGCCAGCATGAACATGAGCAACCTCAGCGAAGCCCACCGCGAAGGCGTGCGCGCACTGCACGGGCATTTTGCCCGGCAGGCCTGCGTGGCGCCGCTGGAGCGCGGTGCCAGCGGCCTGCAGGTATTCACCCAGGACTGGCGGGTAACCCGCAAGATCGACGCCGACCTGCGCCGCCTGGAACAGGAATTCATCGTTGAAGTGCGCGGCGAGACCACGCCCCAGGCGCTGGAACGCCTGGCGCGCGGTGCCACCCGCAATGACCGCGAGCTGCCTAAAGCCAAGGCCAGCTGGCAGAACGAAACCCACCTGCGCATGGCCCTGAAAAACCCGCAGCCAGGGCAGATCGCCGAGCTGTGCGCCTACCTGCGCCTGGAGCTGGTAGGCATGCGCCGCATTCGCCTGGGTGGCGTATCGATGGGCAAGCTGCCCCTGGGCCAGTGGCGCTACCTGGCCACTACCGAACGTTTCTAAGCAATACGCCGCGCCACAGGTGCGGCACCTGAACAGGATTCTGCAACAATGAACCACAACGACGTCCTGCGCAGCCTGCGCTACATGCTCAAGGTGAATGACGCCAAGATGGCCGAAATCATCGGGCTATCCGGCCTCGACGTGCATCCCCTGGTGCTGGCCACCTACCTGAAGAAGGACGACGAGGAAGGCTTCGTGCGGTGCCCGGAACGGGTCATGGCGCACTTTCTCGACGGCCTGGTGATCCACCGCCGCGGCAAGGATGACAGCCGCCCGCCGCAGCCGATCGAACTGCCGGTTACCAACAACCTCATCCTCAAGAAGCTGCGGGTGGCCTTCGAGCTCAAGGAAGATGACCTGCATGCGATCCTCAAGTCGGTCAACTTCCCGGTCAGCAAACCCGAGCTCAGCGCGCTGTTCCGCAAGGCCGGCCATGACAACTACCGCCCTTGCGGCGACCAGCTGCTGCGCAACTTCCTCAAGGGCCTGACCCTGCGCGTGCGCGGCTGATTGGCCATGCAGCATACGGTTACCCCGGTCGGCATCATCCGCTCCTGCTTCAAGGAGAAGTTCGCCATCCCGCGCCAGCCGCAACTGGCGCCCGCCGCACGCGGCGTGCTCGAGCTGCTGCCGCCGTTCGACCAGGGCGATGCGGTCGAGGGGCTGGAGCAGGTCAGCCATGTCTGGCTGCTGTTCCTGTTCCACCAGGCACTGGAAGACAAACCCCGCCTGAAAGTGCGGCCACCGCGCCTGGGCGGCAACAAGAGCATGGGTGTGTTCGCCACCCGCGCCACTCACCGGCCCAATGGCATCGGCCAGTCGGTGGTACGCCTGGAAGGCGTGGAGCCAGGGCGCCTGCTGTTGTCTGGCATCGACCTGCTCGACGGTACGCCGGTGCTGGACATCAAGCCGTATGTGCCATACGCCGATAGCATCGCTGGCGCCAGCAACCAGATGGCCAGCCAAGCACCCGCCGCGATCGCCGTGCAGTGGGCCGACAACGCCCTGCCCCAGGCCCGCGAACATGCACTGCGCCTGGGTGAACCGCTGGTGGAGCTGATCCAGCAGTGCCTGGCGCAGGACCCACGGCCGGCCTACCAGGTGCCGCCGGCCGAGCGGGTGTATGGGGTGAAGTTCTGGGATGTGCAGGTGCGCTGGCACTACCCGCAACCGGACGTGATCCGGGTGCTGGAGGTGGTGCTGGCCTGAAGGCTGCGCACTGGCCTTGTGGGAGCGGCCTTGTGTCGCGAAAGGGCTGCGCAGCAGCCCCGGCAACCTTGCAGGATGGCTGAGATCCTGGGGCCGCTACGCGCCCCTTTCGCGACACAAGGCCGCTCCCACAAGGAACCGTGCGCCGCACAGACATGAAAAAGGCGACCCTGAGGTCGCCTTTTTCTTTTCACCCTCCCGCGATCAGCGAGCCGGGCCTTCAGCCACGCCCAGGTCGTCGGTCGGACGGGTATCGACCAGCGGCGCACCACCGGAGGCCAGCTCCGCTGCCAGCTTGTCGTTGTCCATTTCCTTCACCCACTTGGCCACGACCACGGTGGCAACGGCGTTGCCAACCAGGTTGGTCAGGGCGCGGGCTTCGGACATGAAGCGGTCGATGCCGAGGATCAGCGCCAGGCCGGCAACCGGCAGGTGGCCAACGGCCGACAGGGTGGCGGCCAGTACGATGAAGCCCGAACCGGTAACACCGGCAGCACCCTTGGAAGCCACCAGCAGCACCAGCAGCAAGGTGATCTGGTGAGTGATGTCCATGGTGGTGTCAGTGGCCTGGGCGATGAACACCGCAGCCATGGTCAGGTAGATCGAGGTGCCATCGAGGTTGAACGAGTAACCGGTCGGGATCACCAGGCCAACCACCGACTTCTTCGCACCCAGGCGCTCCATCTTGGCCAGCATGCGTGGCAGGGCCGACTCCGAGGAGGAAGTACCCAGCACGATCAGCAGTTCTTCACGGATGTAGCGGATCAGCTTGAGGACACTGAAACCGTGGGCGCGGCAGATACCGCCCAGCACCACCAGCACGAACAGCAGGCAGGTGATGTAGAAGCAGGCCATCAGGTAGCCCAGTTGCACCAGCGAGCCAACGCCGTACTGGCCGATGGTGAAGGCCATTGCACCGAAGGCACCGACCGGGGCCAGTTTCATGATCATGTTGATGATGTTGAACATGACATGGGCGAAGCGGTCGATCATGTCCAGCACCGGCTTGCCGTAGCTGCCCAGGCGGTGCAGGGCGAAGCCGAACAGCACGGAGAACATCAGCACTTGCAGGATGTCGCCGTTGGCGAAGGCGCCGACCACGGTGTTGGGGATGACGTTGAGCAGGAAGCCGACAGTGGTCTGCTGTGCGCCGGCGGCGGCGTAGGCAGCCACGCTGCTGGCGTTCAGGGTGCTGACGTCGATGTGCATGCCAGCGCCCGGCTTGACCACGTTGACGACGACCAGGCCGATGATCAGGGCGATGGTGGAGACGATTTCAAAGTACAGCAGCGCGTAGCCGCCGGTCTTGCCGACCGACTTCATGCTCTGCATGCCGGCGATGCCGCTGACCACGGTACAGAAGATGATCGGGGCGATGACCATCTTGATCAGTTTGACGAAGCCGTCACCCAAGGGTTTGAGGGCGACGCCCGTCTCCGGGTAGTAGTGGCCGAGCAGGATGCCGATGGTGATGGCGACCAACACCTGGACATACAGGGATTTGTACAGCGGCTGACGTGTCGTCATGGCTAATTTTCCTCAAGTGTGCCGGTTCACCCTTCCCAGGGCGATGGGGCACCTGAATCGCTAACCCTCCTGCACCCGGAGGGATTTGTCGTTGTGTTCGAGCTGCCTGGGCAGGCCTCTGCGAGGATCAATAGCAAGGGGGGTGCCAAAATGCCCACCAAGGGTGCAAAGGCTGTATTTGCGAGGGATAAACGCCCAACGACGGGGCGGTTTGCCTGAGGAAGGCTGGCGGATTTCCGCCCGGTGGCGGGATTTGTACAGGGGCATTGGCGGAAATCCGCCCATTGTAGTTGCCTGTGCCGGCCTCTTCGCGGGTAAACCCGCTCCCACAGGTACTGCACAGGCCTCGAGTGCAGTGCGCCCCCTGTGGGAGCGGGTTTACCCGCGAAGAGGCCAGCCAACCCAGCAAATCACTCGAGGTTGAAGGTGATCCTGAACGCAGCGCCCCCCAGAGGAGAATCCCCCAGGCTCAGCTCGGCGTCATAGCTGTCGACGATATCCTTGACCACCGCCAGCCCGATCCCCTGCCCTGGGTGCTGGCTGTCCAGCCGCTCCCCACGCTCCAGAATCCGCTCACGCTGGTGCGCCGGCACCCCCGGCCCGTCGTCCTCGATGCACAAGGTCAACTGCCCAGGCGCCTGCTCCAGGCTCACGCGCACCTGGCCCAGGCTCAGGCGGTAGGCGTTCTCCAGCAGGTTGCCCAGCAGCTCCAGCAACGCGCCCTGCTCCATCGGCACCTGCGCCGCATCGGGCAGTTGCAGCGTCACATCCACCCGCTTGTCCCGGTACACCTTGGCCAAGGTGCTGCACAGGCTTTCGAGCAACGGCCGCAGCAACACGCTGTGGCGTACCAGGCCGCTCTTGCGCAGGCTGGCGCGTTGCAGCTGGTAGTCGATCTGCTGGCTCATGCGCTCGATCTGGCTCTGCAGCACGCGCGCCTGCTCGCGCTCGCCGCTACGCTGCTGCAGGCTTTCGCCCACCCCCTGCAACACCGCCAGCGGCGTCTTCAGGCTGTGCGCCAGGTCATCGAGCGAATCACGGTAGCGCTGACGCTGCTCGCGCTCGCTGCGCAACAGGCGGTTCAGCGAGCCGGTCAGGCGCAGCAGCTCCCGTGGGTGTTCGCCACTCAGGCCATCCCGCACGCCCGACTCCACGTCGTCCAGCTCGCGGCTGAGCCGGCGCAACGAACGCAGGCCCCAGGTCAGGCCGGCCCACAGCAGCACCAGCAGCGCCAGCAAGGCCGCGCCAAAGCCCAGGTAGAGCTTTTCGCGCAGGCCATCGAGGGTGTGCTGGTATTCGCGCACCGGTTGCAGGGCAACGATGCTGTAGGCGGCGCTCTGGCCACCCAGCAGCTTGATCTCGACGTCATAGACGAAGAACTCTTCGCCATCGGCCTGGTGAATGCGGGCGAATTCGTTGCCGCGGCCGTCGTAGCGCGGGCGGTAGTTGACGTTCTGCGCGGCGGTTGCCCGCGACTGCCAGACCAGCTTGCCGTCGCGGTCGAAGATATAGCCGAGCAGGCCGGTGTACGGCAGGTTGTAACGCTCGTCCGGCAGCAGCGTCGGCATCTGCAGTTGACCATGTTCGATGCGCGCAGCGGAAATCAGGGTGGTCACATCCGAGGCCAGGCGTTGTTCGATCGACTCCTGCAGGGCCAGGCTGAAGGCCTTCTGCAAGGCCGGCAGCAGCGCCAGCATGAACAGCAGCGCCAGCACCGCGGCCGCCAGCATCAGGCGCACCCGCAGCGAACGGATCATCGGCAGCGCTCGGTGAACAGGTAGCCCAGGCCGCGCACGGTGTCGATCGGTTTGAAGCCGTGCTCGCCCTCGAGCTTGCGCCGCAGGCGGCCGACCAGCACTTCGATGACATTGGGGTCGCGTTCCTCGTCACCCGGGTACAGCTGCTCCATCAGGCGGTCCTTGGCCACCACCTGCTGGTGATGGCGCATGAGGTATTCGAGGATGCGGTATTCGTAGGCGGTCAGGGCCAGGGGCTGCTCGTCCAGCGTCGCCTGCTTGCGGTTGAGGTCGAGCACCAGCGGGCCGGCGGCAATGGTCGACTGGGTAAAGCCGCTGGAACGGCGCAGCAGGGCGTTCAGGCGTGCCTCGAGTTCTTCGAACTGGAACGGCTTGACCAGGTAGTCGTCGGCACCGGCGGCCAGGCCCTCGACCTTGTCCTGCCAGTTGCCGCGGGCGGTGAGGATGAGAATGGGGAAGGTCTTGTCCTGGCTGCGCAGGCGCGTGATCAGCTCCAGCCCGCTGATGCCGGGCAGGCCCAGGTCGATGATGGCCAGGTCGAAGTGGTATTGCCCGGCTTGGTACAGCGCCTCCTCGGCATCGGCGACCGCCTCGACCACATGGCCGCTTTCGCCCAGGCGGGTGTAGAGGTGATGGCGAAGCAGGGCTTCGTCCTCGACCACCAGCAGTTTCATGTGCAGCTCCTTGATATGTATTGCCTGTACCGGCCCTTTCGCGGGTAAACCCGCTCCCACAGGTACTGCACAGGTTTGAAGAACTGCGCGATCCCTGTGGGAGCGGGTTTACCCGCGAAAGGGCCGGTACAGGATAACCCGGCTCGCCCGTCAGAACTTGTAGCTTGCAGCCAGGTAGGTCTGCGCGCTGCTGGTCAGGCGCAGGGTGCCGTCCTTCGGCCCGCCGTGCGCACCCACTTCGGTGGCGGCGTTGGTACGCAGGTAACGGTAGCCCAGTTCCACCGAAGCCTTGTCGGTAATGTCCTGGATCACACCGGCCTGCAGGCCATACGCGTAACCGTAGTCGGTATCCCGGCTGGCACCCGGCGAGTCCTGGGTCAGCTTGGTCACGCCCAGGCTGCCGCCGCCGAACAGCTTGGTGGTGTCACCCACCGGCAGGAACAGGTCGTAGCTGCCCAGCAGGTTTTCCTGGCGCAGCTTCAGGCCGCTGTGGTCGCCCGAGACATTGTCGTAAGTCATGTAGTAGCGGCCCTGGTCATTGATCTTGCCCACGCGCACGCCCCAGGTGTCGTCCTTGCCGATGATGCCGTCGGCGTTGAGGTGGTCGGTGTTGCGCTGCAGCAGGCCGGACTTGCGAACCTTGTCGCTGGTCTGGCCGTAGGTCAGGCTGGCGAAGTTGTCGTCAGCGGCCTGGGCAGTGGTGATGCCAGCGGCGCAGACGGCCATGGCGGCAAGCAGGGTGTTGAAGGTTTTCATGGCTGGATACTCCAGTTGAGTGCGCTGTTTCGGTCTGGAAGCTAGAGTAAGCAGGGCACCCTGAACCGCGACTGAACCCTGGCTGAACCTCGGCTGAACGAACCGTTTGCAGAACAAGGAGTAGTGACCATGCGCGCCCTGCTGGCCTTGACCCTGATGTGCAGCGCCGCCCTCGCCCAAGCGGCGGTACAAACCCGCGAAATCCCCTACCAGGACGCCGACGGCAACCGCCTGGTCGGCTACTACGCCTATGATGACGCCATCGAAGGCAAGCGCCCCGGCATTGTCGTAGTGCATGAATGGTGGGGGCTGAACGACTACGTCAAGCGCCGCGCCCGCGAGCTTGCGGCGCTGGGCTACAACGCGCTGGCCATCGACATGTATGGCGACGGCAAGCAAACCGAACACCCTGCCGACGCCAAGGCGTTCATGACAGCGGCGACGAAAGACCCCAAGGCCGCGGAGCGGCGCTTCGATGCCGGCCTGGAGCTGCTCAAGCTGCAGCCCAATACCAACAAGCACCAGTTGGGGGCAGTGGGTTACTGCTTTGGCGGCAAGGTGGCGCTGGATGCCGCGCGGCGAGGGGAAAAGCTCGATGGCGTGGTGAGCTTCCACGCCCCGCTGGGCACGCAGACACCGGCCAGGCCGGGCGTGGTGCGGGCCGATATCCTGGTGGAGCATGGTGCGGCGGACTCCCTGGTGACCGAGCAGCAGGTGGAAGCGTTCAAGAAGGAAATGGATGCAGCCAAGGTCAACTACCAGTTCGTCAGTATTCCCGGGGCCAAGCACGGGTTCAGCAACCCGAATTCGGACCGCATGGGGCACGGTGAACATGGCGGGCCGGATATTGCCTACAGCAAGGCGGCGGATGAGAGCTCCTGGGCGGATATGCAGGCGTTCTTCAAGAAGGTGTTCAAGTAAGGATTGCCGGGGCCGATGTGGGAGCGGCCTTGCGTCGCGAAAGGGGCGCGAAGCGGCCCCAGGATCTCAGCAGTTCTGCAAAATCGCCGGGGGGCGCTGCGCGCCCCTTTCGCGACGCAAGGCCGCTCCCACAAGGATGCATTGCCACGCTGGCTCCCTTAGTGCCCGTACAGCTGGCACAATACCCCCCATGAACACACTCCCCGCCTGCTGCGCCCCGCTCCAGCACCACTGGCCCCTGCCTCGCCCACTACCCGGCGCGGTGTTGGTCAGTTGTTACTTCGACCCCGCCCGCCTGGCACCCGACGACTTTCAGCGCGCCGGCGTCGTGCCAGGCGCCAGCCTGCAGCGCTCGGTGGCCAAGCGTCAGGCCGAGTACCTGGCCGGCCGGGTATGTGCCCGCGCCGCGCTGCAGCGCCTGGACGGCCGTGACTACGTGCCCGGTACCCACGAGGACCGTTCGCCCATCTGGCCCGCCGGCATCCACGGCTCGATCACCCACGGCAAAGGCTGGGCTGCCGCCGTGGTTGCTGCCGAGGGCAGTTGCCAGGGCCTGGGCCTGGATCAGGAAGCACTGCTGGATGACCAGCGTGCCGAGCGGCTGATGGGTGAAATCCTCACCCCGCCCGAACTCGAGCGCCTGGACCGCCGCCAGCTCGGCCTTGCCGTCACCCTGACCTTCTCGCTGAAGGAAAGCCTGTTCAAGACGCTCTACCCGCTGACCCGCCAGCGCTTCTACTTCGAGCACGCCGAAGTGCTGGACTGGTCCGCCGAAGGCCTGGCCCGCCTGCGCCTGCTCACCGACCTGTCGCCGCAGTGGCGGAATGGCGCCGAACTGCAGGGCCAGTTCTGCCTGCAGGACGGCCACCTGCTCAGCCTGGTCAGCGTCTGACCGTCACAACGGTGCCTGCTGCCGTGGCCAGTTCAGGCTGAAGCAGGCACCGCCCAGCGCGGCGCTGCGCCCCACCGTGGCCCGCCCCGCGTGCCAGTAGATGATCCGCCGCACGATAGACAGGCCCAGGCCATGCCCGCCCGAAGCGCGGGTACGGCTGTCGTCGAGGCGGGTGAACGGTGTGAAGATACGGTCCCAGACGCCCTCGGGGATGCCCGGGCCGTCATCCTCCACGTCGATGCGGCAGCGTTGCTGCCCCAACTGGTAGCTCAGGCGCACCTCGGCCTCTGCGTGGCGCATGGCGTTGCCCACCAGGTTCTGCAGGGCCCGGTGCAGGTAGCGCGGTTCGGCCTCGACCCAGGCGCCTTCGCCATCGGCGCCGTGGCACTCACCGCGCACCACCCGTACCTCGGCACGCAGCGGCGCGAGCTCTTCGATCACCCGGTCGAGCAAGGCATCCAGGTCTACCCGCTCGAACTTCAGCGCCGGTGCGCCCTGCTCCAGGCGGGCGTAGGTGAGCATCTCGTCGACCAACTTGTCGAGGTCCTGGATATCGCCGTCCATGCCCGCCAGGTGCTTGGCCCGGGCCTGCTCGGTGGTGGCACTTTCGATCATCTCCAGGCCAAAGCGCAGGCGTGCCACCGGCGTGCGCAGCTCGTGGGAAACCGCCCGCACCAGCTCGCGCTGCATGGTCAGCGAGCGCTGCAGGTGCTCGGCCATGCCGTTGAAGGCCGCGGCCAGGCGCCCCACCGAGTCGGCGTCGCCGGCCGGCACACGGGTGTCCAGGCTGCCCTGGGCGATGCGCGTGGCGGCAATCTCCAGCCCCGACACACGCCGCTCCAGTTGGCGCACCAGCAGGTAGACCACCAGGCCGATCAGGCACAGGCCAAGAAAGGTGATCAGGATCAGCAACTGCGGAGGATACGGGTTGAGCTGGTACAGCGGGCCGATTTCCAGCACCCAGGGCGAACCCGCCAGCCCGGCGAACACGCGGATCGAGTCACCATCCTTGCCCAGGGCCATGACCGTGTCGCCCTCCTCGACCCGGCGCCGCTGGTCATCGTCCAGGCTCACCCGCTCGATGCGCTGCAGGGCCACGCCAAAGCCGAAGCCCTTTTCTTGCTTGATCTGTGCCAGGCGCTGCTGCTGTTCGGTCACCGGGTAGCGCACCAGTTCGTCGGCCAACAGATAGAGGGTGGCCCGCGCCAGTTGCTCGCTGATCTGTTTGATCTGCGCTACCAGCATCAGGTCTTCCTGGCCGACCTTGCGCAGCACCTGGGCCGCATGCGGGCCGGTCTTCTCGACCACCACCAGGCCGCGGTACAGGCGCGCCCGCTGGCCGCCATCGAGTGTGCGCGCGGTCATCGGTTGCAGCGCCAGCGGCACGCCGAGCAGGCGCTCCCAGATCAGCAGCGAGCGCTTGCGCTCGGTGTCGTTCTGCAGCGCCAGGTTGTCGGCCATCAGGCTGAAGGTACCCTGGGCCAGGCCCTCGCGGTGCTGGGCGGCACGCACTTCGTTGACCAGGTGCAGGCTGAGCACCCCGAGCAGGGCCACCAGCACCAGCACGGCCAGCATGCCGCCATAGATGCGCAGGAAGATCGAGTTGTTCATGGGGCCTCGCCGACGAACAGGTAGCCCTTGCTGCGCAGGGTCTTGATCAGCCTTGGCTGGAGCGGGTCGTCGCCGATCTTGGGGCGGATCCTGGAGATGCGTATGTCGATGGAGCGGTCCTGGCCGTCGTAGCCGACGCCACGTAGTGCAGTGAAGATCTGTTCGCGCGTCAGCACCCGGCCGGCGTTGCTGGCCAACAGCCAGAGCAGGTCGAATTCGGCGCCGGTCAGTTCGATCAGCTGTTCACCCAAACGCGCCTCCCGCAGGCGATTGTCGATGCGCAGCGCGCCGAAGGCCAGGTCCTGGCGCTTGCTGTCCGGTGCTTCGCTGCGGCGCAGCAGGGCCTGAATGCGTGCCAGCAGCAGGCGTGGGCGTACGGGTTTGCAGACGTAGTCGTCGGCCCCCAGGTCCAGGCCCTGGACCTGGTCGAGTTCATCGCTGCGGGCGGTCAGCATGAGGATCGGGCCGGGGTACTGGCTGCGCACCCGGCGGCAGATGCTCAGGCCGTCCTCGCCGGGCAGCATCAGGTCGAGAATGACCAGGTCGGGCTGGCTGTCGACGATGCGCCGCGCGGCGCGGGCGCCATCGCCCTCGACGCTGACTTCGTAGCCGTTGGCCTGCAGGTACTCGGCGGTGAGCTCGGCCAGGCGCTGGTCGTCTTCGACGATGAGGATGCGGGGTGCGGGGTGGTCCATGGCTTGTGCCTATGTTTGTTGTTTTTCTATGGCCTGTGCCGGCCCCTTCGCGGGTGAACCCGCTCCCACAGGGACCGAGCCGCTTTCGAAGCCTGTGCAATACCTGTGGGAGCGGGTTCACCCGCGAAAGGGCCAGCACAGGCAACATAACCCTTTAACCAAAAAGCAACATCCCCTCGGAATACTACGGCTGCCATCCGGTACTGCCAACCTGCCAGCAGCCCCTCGACTGAACCGTTTTTTGTGATAGGGTTCGCGCCCGAAAAATTCTGCCCCGGGGCAGCAAGGCGCAGAAAAATACTGCAAACCACTTGGCACAAGGCCTACAGCGAATACCCACCATTCACTCACAAAGTACGCACAAGTTATCCACAGGCGCTCGCCTTGCAAAGCCCCCAATACCGCATTATCTTGTATCCCGATCGCAGCGAACCACTAGATATAGGGGTTCGTGCAAAATCACACACAAAAGTCAACCCGCAAAATCAAGCGATTTTTTCGGGTGAACTTCAAGTGATTCCAGCAGCCAAACCGCTCCTGCGGAGGCGACCGAGGCAAGCCCTTCCAGGGCCTTGTTCGGGCATGGGTGTTACAGGCCAGGCCTGGCATCCATCAGCAACAGTTTTTGGGCCCGGCCCAGAACCTTTGACTTCGGCCAGGGAGCGGCGAGCCAATTGCCCTTATTCCTGAGTCTGTCCCGAAGTTGGTACGCCCGCGCGGGCGGATGCGCATGCATTGCCCATCCCCGCCGGGCCATCGAGCAAGTGGACGGAACGGTGGGCGCCCAAAAGGCGCCTGAACAATATAGAAACTGTGGAGACACCCACCCATGCAAACCGACACAACTCGCGAGAACCCGCAGGCCAAGGTGCCGCAGGCCGCCGATTCCAACCAGGATCTGGCCGCCACCGCTCCCGGCCAACTGCGTGTGATCAAGCGTAACGGCACTGTCGTCCCCTACACCGACGACAAGATCACCGTGGCCATCACCAAGGCGTTCCTCGCAGTTGAAGGCGGCACCGCCGCCGCTTCGTCGCGCATCCACGACACCGTCGCGCGCCTGACCGAGCAGGTCACCGCCACGTTCAAGCGTCGCATGCCATCGGGTGGCACCATCCACATCGAAGAAATCCAGGACCAGGTCGAACTGGCCCTGATGCGCGCCGGCGAGCAGAAGGTCGCCCGTGACTACGTGATCTACCGCGAGCAGCGCGCCAAGGAGCGTGCCACCCGCGTCAACACCGAGTCCGTGGTCGAGCCGCACCCAAGCATCCGCATCACCCTGGCCGACGGCAGCCTGGCGCCGCTCGACATGGCCCGCCTGAACACCATCATCAGCGAAGCCTGCGAAGGCCTGGCCGAAGTCGATGGCGACCTGATCCAGCGCGACACCCTGAAGAACCTGTACGACGGCGTGGCCATCAAGGACGTCAACACCGCCCTGGTGATGACCGCCCGTACCCTGGTCGAGCGCGAGCCGAACTACTCGTTCGTTACCGCCCGCCTGCTGATGGACACCCTGCGCGCCGAAGGCCTGGGCTTCCTGAACGTGGCCGAGAGCGCCACCCACCACGAAATGGCCGACCTGTACGCCAAGGCCCTGCCGGCCTACATCGACAAAGGCGTCGAGTTCGAGCTGCTGGACCCGGCCCTGAAAGGCTACGACCTGGACCGCCTGGGCAAGGCCATCGACCACGAGCGTGACCAGCAATTCACCTACCTGGGCCTGCAGACCCTGTACGACCGCTACTTCATCCACAAGGATGGCGTGCGCTTCGAGCTGCCACAGGTGTTCTTCATGCGTGTGGCCATGGGCCTGGCGCTGGAAGAGAAAGACAAAGAAGCCCGTGCCATCGAGTTCTACAACCTGTTGTCGTCCTTCGACTACATGGCCTCGACCCCGACCCTGTTCAACGCCGGTACCCTGCGCCCGCAGCTGTCCAGCTGCTACCTGACCACCGTGCCGGACGACCTGTCGGGCATCTACCACGCGATCCACGACAACGCCATGCTGTCGAAATTCGCCGGTGGCCTGGGCAACGACTGGACCCCTGTGCGTGCACTGGGCTCCTACATCAAGGGCACCAACGGCAAGTCGCAGGGCGTGGTTCCGTTCCTGAAAGTGGTCAACGACACCGCCGTTGCCGTCAACCAGGGTGGCAAGCGCAAGGGCGCCGTGTGTGCCTACCTGGAAACCTGGCACCTGGACATCGAAGAATTCATCGAGCTGCGCAAGAACACCGGTGATGACCGTCGTCGTACCCACGACATGAACACCGCCAACTGGATCCCTGACCTGTTCATGAAGCGTGTCTTCGATGACGGCAAGTGGACCCTGTTCTCGCCTTCGGAAGTGCCAGACC
The DNA here is from genome assembly GCF_040784925.1 of Pseudomonas sp. X4. Classification (NCBI taxonomy): domain Bacteria; kingdom Pseudomonadati; phylum Pseudomonadota; class Gammaproteobacteria; order Pseudomonadales; family Pseudomonadaceae; genus Pseudomonas; species Pseudomonas sp. X4. The sequence goes on from NZ_CP160798.1 coordinate 960,013, forward strand.
TGCACGACCTGACCGGCAAGGCCTTCGAAGAGCGCTACGAGTACTACGAAGCCCTGACCGAGTACAACAAGATCAAGGTGTTCAAGACCATCCAGGCCAAAGACCTGTGGCGCAAGATGCTGTCGATGCTGTTCGAGACCGGCCACCCGTGGCTGACCTTCAAGGACCCGTGCAACCTGCGTTCGCCGCAGCAGCACGTGGGCGTGGTCCACAGCTCGAACCTGTGCACCGAGATCACCCTGAACACCAACAAGGACGAGATCGCGGTCTGCAACCTGGGCTCGATCAACCTGCCGAACCACATCGTCGACGGCAAGCTGGACACCGCCAAGCTGCAACGCACCGTGAACACCGCCGTGCGCATGCTCGACAACGTGATCGACATCAACTACTACTCGGTGCCGCAAGCGCGTAACTCGAACTTCAAGCACCGCCCGGTCGGCCTGGGCATCATGGGCTTCCAGGATGCGCTGTACCTGCAGCACATTCCGTACGGCTCCGATGCTGCCGTCGAGTTCGCCGACAAGTCGATGGAAGCGGTCAGCTTCTACGCCATCCAGGCGTCCTGCGACCTGGCCGACGAGCGCGGTGCGTACGAGACCTTCCAGGGTTCGCTGTGGTCCAAGGGCATCCTGCCGCTGGATTCGCAACAGATCCTGATCGAGGCCCGTGGCGCCAAGTACATCGACGTCAACCTGGAAGAGTCCCTGGACTGGGCCCCGGTGCGCGAGCGCGTCAAGAAAGGTATTCGTAACTCGAACATCATGGCCATCGCGCCGACCGCGACCATCGCCAACATCACCGGCGTGTCGCAGTCCATCGAGCCGACCTACCAGAACCTGTACGTGAAATCGAACCTGTCGGGCGAGTTCACCGTGATCAACCCGTACCTGGTCCGCGACCTGAAGGCCCGTGGCCTGTGGGACTCGGTAATGATCAACGACCTCAAGTACTACGACGGTTCGGTGCAGCAGATCGAGCGTATTCCGCAAGAGCTGAAGGACCTGTACGCCACCGCGTTCGAAGTCGAGACCAAGTGGATCGTCGATGCCGCCTCGCGTCGCCAGAAGTGGATCGACCAGGCCCAGTCGCTGAACCTGTACATCGCCGGCGCCTCGGGCAAGAAGCTGGACGTGACCTACCGCATGGCCTGGTACCGTGGTCTGAAGACCACCTACTACCTCCGTGCCCTGGCCGCGACCAGCACCGAGAAGTCGACCATCAACACCGGCAAGCTCAACGCCGTTTCCAGCGGTGGCGACAGCGCCCCGGTCCAGGCAGCCGGCCCTGCGCCAGTGCCGAAGGCCTGCGCGATCGACGAGCCTGACTGCGAAGCCTGCCAGTAAGGCCAGGCCGAGGCTTCCTGCGGGAAGCCTCAACGCGTTTTCCGCACCACTGCGGACCCTGTGGGAGCGGGTTCACCCGCGATGAGGCCGGCACTCCCGCCGCCTCTCCACAGCCAGACACAACAAGCCGTGGCTACAAAGCCGCGGCCAGCCCTTTTCGGGCACCTCAGATTTGCGTGCACCGCACCGCAACCAAGATCCACCGGCCATACTTGATAGATGGCCCTCAAGCAGGAGAATCTCACCATGCTGAGTTGGGACGAATTCGATAAAGAAGACGGCGAAGTAGCCGCCAAAGGCAACACCCCTGCGCAGGCCGCTGCCGCCGCCACCCTCGACAAGCTCGACAGCGCCGGTGGTGCCGCCGCCCTGGAAGCCCGTGCCGCCACCGCCGACGACTCCGACGCCGTCAAGCGCGCCAAGGCTGCCCTGAACGACCTCGACATCGCCGAAGGCCTGGCCGAGCTGGAAGGCTCCGGCGCCCGCGTGCGTGTTGACGAAAAGCGCATGATCAACTGCCGCGCCGACCTCAACCAGCTGGTACCGTTCAAGTACGACTGGGCCTGGCAGAAGTACCTGGACGGCTGCGCCAACCACTGGATGCCGCAAGAGGTCAACATGACCGCCGACATCGCCCTGTGGAAGAGCATGGACGGCCTGACCGAAGACGAGCGTCGCATCGTCATGCGCAACCTCGGCTTCTTCTCCACTGCCGACTCGCTGGTAGCCAACAACCTGGCCCTGGCCGTGTACCGCCTGATCACCAACCCGGAGTGCCGCCAGTACATCCTGCGCCAGGCCTTCGAAGAGGCGATCCACACCCACGCCTACCAGTACTGCATCGAGTCGCTGGGCATGGATGAAGGCGAGATCTTCAACATGTACCACGAGATCCCATCGGTAGCGAAGAAAGCCGCCTGGGGCCTGAAGTACACCCGCGCCATCTCCGATCCGGAATTCAACACCGGCACCGTCGAAACCGACAAAGAGCTGCTGCGCAACCTGATCGCCTACTACTGCGTGCTGGAAGGCATCTTCTTCTACTGCGGCTTCACCCAGATCCTGTCCATGGGCCGCCGCAACAAGATGACCGGCGTGGCCGAGCAGTTCCAGTACATCCTGCGTGACGAGTCGATGCACCTGAACTTCGGTATCGACGTGATCAACCAGATCAAGATCGAGAACCCGCACCTGTGGGATGCGGCGATGAAGGAAGAAGCGACCCAGATGATCCTGCAAGGGACCCAGCTGGAGATCGAATACGCCCGTGACACCATGCCACGCGGCGTGCTGGGCATGAACGCAGCGATGATGGAGGACTACCTCAAGTTCATCGCCAACCGTCGCCTGACCCAGATTGGTCTGAAGGAAGAGTACCCAGGGACTACCAACCCATTCCCGTGGATGAGCGAGATCATGGACTTGAAGAAAGAGAAGAACTTCTTCGAGACCCGCGTGATTGAGTATCAGACTGGTGGGGCGTTGAGCTGGGATTGATATCCGAGCGAGCATAGAGAAGGCTGCCGATTGGCAGCCTTTTTTATTGGCCGGGAAAAACCGAAGAGGAAGCTTCCTACAAGGTTCTCATTGTGACTTTTGTAGCGTCGCGATAACGTCTGCCGGCGCTTAAGAACGCTCACGCAGCGGTATTCCGTTCCCGTTAGCAGCGGCTCTCCAAATCAGGATGGCCAAGATGGACAGTTTCAATGCACCTACCCTTTTCACCCGCCACAACCGCCCCCTCCACACCCTCTGGCTCGAATCCCAAGCCTGGTTCTGCGCCCACGAACTCGGCCGGCTGAGTGGTCACTTCTACGACGAACACTGCATGCGCAAGCTCGACCCGGATCAGTACCGCTCCGTGCAGTTGCTGCGCTATGGCAAGTACCAGGAAACCACGATGGTCAGCGAATCCGGGGCCTATACCTTGTTGGCGCATCACCATGTGCCGGAGAACCGGTATTTGCGCTGGTGGCTGACGCATGAGGTAGTGGCGGTGCTGCGTGATCGGCAGGCGGACGGGGTGGAGGATGTCCCGCGACTGGGGCAGATGTGCTGGCCTGGGGGGCGGAGCGCGACGTTGTTGTATTGGCAGAGTGAGCCTTGGGTGAGGATGCGGGATATGCCGGTGGTGCTGGCTGGGGAAGTGCAACAGCTGCCGCCGGTAGAGAAGCCGAAGTTGAGTTGGCGGGAGTGTGCGCAGCGGGCGCTGCGGTTGCATGGGGTTTAAGCGGCGGTTTTGCCTGGGCGGGCCTCTTCGCGGGTGAACCCGCTCCCACAGGTACTGCGCTGGCTTCGGGATCACGCTGTACCTGTGGGAGCGGCCGTGGCCGCGAACACCGGCGCAGCCGGTGCCATGCACCGCGTCGCCTGATTCGCGGGCTTGCCCGCTCCCACAGGTACTGCGCTGGCTTCAGGATCACGCTGTACCTGTGGGAGCGGCCGTGGCCGCGAACACCGGCGCAGCCGGTGCCATGCACCGCTTCGCCTGCTTCGCGGGCTTGCCCGCTCCCACAGGTATTGCGCTGGCTTCGGGATCACGCTGTACCTGTGGGAGCGGCCGTGGCCGCGAACACCGGCGCAGCCGGTGCCATCCACCGCGTCGCCTGATTCGCGGGCTTGCCCGCTCCCACAGGTACTGCGCTGGCTTCAGGTTAACGCTGTACCTGTGGGAGCGGCTTTAGCCGCGAACACCGGCGCAGCCGGTGCCATCCACCAAGGCGCGCTTCGCGGGCTTGCCCGCTCCCACAAATGCCGGTGACATCCACAGCTAGTTCATTTGCTTGCCTACAACACCACTGCCCTGCTACTTCCCCTCCCCACCCGGCTCCACTCGCTGCACCACGATCTGCATATGGCTCGCCATGTCGCTCAGTATCACCTCCCCTTCCTTGTACTCCGGGGTGATCATCAGCGAGCGGACAAAATGCTCGTTGCCACCTTCGCGCTTTTGCACGTTCTCGAACGCCACGATGATCGTGTCGTTGCGCCAGTTGCTGATGTCGAAACCGCCCGCAGCAACGAACTCACTAATGTCGCGCTCGTCGTTGAACACATTGGCAGGCAGGATCAGCAGGCGGTCCTTGAGAAACACCTGATAATACTGGCGAGGCCCCACCGGCCAGTTCTGCTCCACCACGTGTTCGATGCGCCAGTGATGGACGTTATTCTCATAGACCACGACACGCTCGACCTTATGGCCATTGCAAGCAACGAGCAAGGGCAATAGCAAACCACCGAGCCAGGTACGCTTTCGGCGCAGATTCATCCCGATCCCCTCGTTACATCAGAGAAAGGTGTCATTTAGAGGTTTTAGCCGCGCGACGGTTGAATTTACGGATGTCCCGATACTCCACCAGGCGCACGCGCATCTCGCGGTAACGCTGGCTGTTGATGATCAGCAGAGCCAGCAAACCGAACACCAGGACGGAAATGTACGCCCCCATGTGCGGGCGATAACCGTAGCTGGGCAATGCGGCGAGCAAGGCAACCACGAGGATGCCGATCACACCGCGCACGCCCCAGGCAAAGCCACGCACCATGGCGATATGCGAGGCGACGCTCAGTACACCGGCTGCCGCCAGCACCATCACCGAGAGTTCAGGGTCTGAGCTGCGCATATAGGTGGAGAACACCAGCGAGACGGTGCCGCCCAGCGCCATGCAGGAAAGGAAAAACTCGGCAATGAACACGCCGAAATAACGGGAAAGAAACGCTTGCAGCTCCTGGTCACGGGTCACTCGGTAATCTCCTCGTAAAGCCCCACTGCAACCGATTGCACGAAGCTACTGCTGCCAAAGCCCGACAAGCCGCCTATCGAGTCTTTGATCAAGGTACGCGTGGCATGCTGAATTTCGGTAGGGGTAAAACGTTTGATCGCAGTACCCGCCGCTTGCTTCAGCTTGAGCTGCTTGGCGGTGAGCGACGGATGCTTGATGAGCAGAAGCTCCTCGGCCAGCGCCTTGCGTTGCTGCCGCGACAGGCTATGGAACAGCTCCCTCCAGCCCTTGCCGGTCGCCGCTTTGCGAGCCTGCAGGAACCGCACGGTGTTCAGGCTCGATGCGCCCACACCTGCCAGCGCGACGCCGTCCAGTATGCTCATCACGGTCTGGACCGTGTCGTTACTGTCGAGCCAGTCGTTCTGCCCTGGGTCGAACACTTCGTTGAACACTCGGTACCCGCCCATCATGCACTGCCCGGTACCCGCAGCCGCGGCGGCATAACCGACCGCCGTCAACACCATGCTGGCGCCGCCAGTGAACGGTACGGCAATGGTGCCACTGAACATGACGACCCAACCAAGATAGGCCGAGAGGCAACCCAGACTGGCGTTCACGGCCTCTGCCATCACCTTGCGCTCACGCGCGCCGGTTTGCAGCTGGGTCATGAACTGTTCAGGTGACTTGTAAGGTGCTGCCTCCTGCAGAATCACACGCTTGGGCGCAATGCTGCAGATAGGCTTGAATTCGCGAAGCACGATCACGTTGTACTGGGCATCGATATAGACAACACCAGCACCCACGATACCCGGGTCGGCATCGATGGCCCTGAACAGCTTCTGCTGGTCGACGGTCAGCAGCAGCCGCTGACGCGCCATTTGCTGCCGGTAGCCGCCCAGGGCGCCGGACATCAGATCAGTCACGACAACTCTCCTTGATTACAAAAGCCGCTGCGCCGGCCCACGCACGCCCCGTGCAGGTCAGGCGACCTGCCAGGGGGCTGCACGTGCACCGGCGCGAGCGCAACGGAGCGTGGGTTACACGTTCGGGCAAGGCACCGGCGCCCAGTCACCCATGTCGGGGCTGCGGCACATCTTGTTGACCTGGTCGACGCCAGCATTGGCCACCTGCTGGGCTTCGGCTTTCTTGGTAGTGGCCTTCTGCAGGGTCTTCTCGGTGGCGACCGCCTCTTGCGGCACGTTCTTGTTCACCTTGACGGCCTGGGTTTTCTTCTTGCCAGTGGTGGTCTTTGGCGGCTCAGCCACGGTTGCCACATCGGTACGGGCCACGCCAACCTGCTTGAGGTCCTGCTCGTAGGCCTGGGTGTAGTTGTCGAGGTTTTCCGCAACACGGCCATTGACGGTGGCCAGCAGCTTGTTCGACTCCTGCAGGCCCGAGACGATCTCGGCCAGGCGTTTGCGCCCTTCGGTGTCGTTGATGCGGTTGGCCTTGCGGCCGTCGATCAGGCTGGTGAACTCACGCTGGTAGCAGCTCTGCGAAGCCTTGGCATAGGCCGTGGTGCGGTCCAGGTCGGCAGCGCTCTTGTCGATATCGGTGGCGTACGAGGCAATGCGCTGCTTGTCGTCACTGATCTGCTTCTGGCGCTCGGTGTAGTAACCGGCCGCACCGCCCACCAGGGCACCACCCGCCGCACCGATGGCTGCGTTGCGGCCGCGGTTGTCGCCGTCGACCAGGGCGCCGGTCAAGGCACCGCCGAGGGCCCCAATGACGGCGCCTGTGGCAACCGAGCGGGTCATGTCACCGTCGGTGGAGCGCAGGTGCTGCACGGGCTCGTAGCAGCTCGGGTAGTACTCGACCTTGGTCGTGGCACCAACCTTGGACACCGGAGAGCTGGAGCAGCCCGCCAGCAGGACAGTGCTGAAACCGGCGGCGAGCAGCAGGGCGGAACGGGCATGGGTAGCCGTGAAGATGGTCTTGAACATGTCACTTTCTCACGTGGGTGGTTAAAACGGGGGGCTTCATGCCACCCCGCGGTTGCGTCAGGCAGAAGCCACTACGAAGGCCGCGCGGCGGCCGATGCCAGGAGCTCCTTGAGGATCGTTGCCGGGTCGGCCCGCCGGTTCTGGCGGTACTCCCCAACATGGCGAACGAACAGGGTCGCGCGGCTCACCAGGCTCTTGCCAAGGACCGGCTTGCGATTGAGTTCTTCCTTGACCCGCTGGAACTGCGCCTGGATCACCGCATCGGTGTAGCGCGTACCACTGGCCAGGTTGTCGATGTAGATCGCCACGGCGCCATCGAGGGCGGCGCGGCCGTTGGCGATGGCTGCGGCGTACATGCTCACGGTGGTCTGGTCGCCACGCGCCTTGGCCTCGGCCTGGGTGTTGCGCAGGTTGGTCAGGCGAATGTTGTAGTTGTTGATGGTCTCGGCCACCAGCGCGGCGGACTGGATCAGGTTGCCGGCAGCCTCTTCGCGCTGGCGGCCGATCAGCGAAACGCTGCGCTTGAGTTCTTCGTTGACCAGCCCCAGCTCGGCCTGCTGGCGCGGGTCGGCGGTGGCGGCGATGATGCTGTCCAGGCGCTTGGTCGGGTCCTGCACGGCATCAATATCGTCGGTCAGGCTGGCCAGGCGCCCTTCCTTTTGCCACTGCTCGAACAGTTCCTGGTAACGCGAACGGGGCGCCGACAGGGCGCCGATGGCCACCCGGAAGCCCGTGGTCTCGTTGCGCTGCTCGGTACCGTCAGCGCCGAACAGCGGGTACTCGCGGCGCATGCCGGTAAACAGCGTGCCCTCGCCTTCCAGGTAGTTGCCGCCCTTGACCACGAAGCCGCCATAGGCGCCTTGCAAGCGGCCGGCATGCACCAGCTGGAACGACTCCTGAACCATTTCGGCGGCATTGCCGATCACATCGAACAGCCCCAGCGGGTTCGGCAGCCGGGTACCGATCGGCATCAGGCGTGCGGCCTGCCCGGTGCCGCCAGCCACCTGGTTGAACACCGCCCAGTCGCCAAGCGGCCCGTCGCTGTCACTGCCCTGGACCTTACGCGGGAACAGCCGCCCTTCCAGTTCCTGGCGGCTTACTGCAGAGCCGCCACGGGCAGCGAACTCCCACTCCACTTCGGTGGGCAGGCGCACAAAACCGACCCCGCCGTCCTCGGCCTTGCTGCCCCGGCCACTGACCGGCAGCAGGTCACGGTGATGCTTGAGCAGCCAGGCACTGTAGACCGCGGCAAAGCGCTCGGCCTCGAAGCGCGACAGCTTGACCTTGGGCAGGCGCCCGGCCGCCGTGGTATCGGGCTGGCAGGCCGGCGCCGCCTCGCCGCTGGCCAGCGACTGGGCCTGAGCCATCACCTGGGCATACTGCCGGGCGCTGACCTCGTACTTGCCGATGAAATACATCATCGGCTTGAGCGGGCCAGCCTGGTCGAGTTCGGGCAGGTTGGGGGCGACAGCCTTCTGCCATGCGGGCGAAAGGTCCTGGAGGCTGAACTGGCCATTGATGAAGTCACGCCGATAACCGGAAATGAACGACTGCTGGTAGCCGGCCTCGCCCTCGCTGAACGGGTAGCCGAGGTTGACCTCGCGGTCGTCCAGGCTGCCCTGGGCCAGCACGTAGACGCTGCGCAGTACCAGTTCGCCGCCGCATGGCAGCGGCAGGCTGACGTCGCCCGGCAAGGGCTTGGGGTTGTCCAGCTTGCTGGTGTCGACCGGCTGTGCCGGGGCGCTGGCGGCAGCGGCGTTGGCCGGCTTGGCCGACTTGGCAGGCGGCTCGTCGGTACCCGGCGAACAGGCCGCCAGGCCCAGCGTGGTCAGAAGCAGGGCCGTAGCCCCGAGGCGAAGTTCAGACATCACGAATTCCTTGACTGGCATCGATGCGCGTCACCCGCCAGCCACCAAGGGCAGCAGCGGCTGTGCTGGCCAGCAGCACCGCAGACAACGCAACGAAGTAATGCATGGGCAACAGATGGCTGGCGTATTCGCCTGGCACCTGCGTGAAGATCCGGTTGAGGCCCTGCTCGGCCAGTAAATACAGGCCGCCGGCAACTGCGGCCGCCAGCACGCCGCTGTACAGCGCCTGCAGCACCACGAACAGCAGCAGCGCGGCCGTGCCGAACCCCAGCAGGCGCAGCACCGCCAGCTCACGCTGCTTGCGCTGTACCGCCGCCACCGCGCCAGCGGCGATGGCTGCCACGGCACCGGCCACGGCCAGGCTGGTGATGATCCAGAACACCAGGTCAAGGTTGCGGCTCAGGGCCTGCACCTGGGCGATCTGCGCTGCCTGGGTCGATACCAGCCACTTGCGTTCGGCAAAGTAGGCGCGCAGCTTCTCGACATCAGCCAGCCCACGGGCATACAGGCGAAACGCCGGGTATATCCGCTGCGCATCATTGCCTGCGGCCTCCCCCGGCCAGCCCAGCGCCGGCACGCCGCGCCCGTCGCGGTAGTCCTCGACCGCTTCGAGCAGGGCCAGGGAAGCAAACAGGCCATCGCGCTCGAATGCCGCCAACGGCAGCACGGCAGCTACCTGCAGGCGCGTCTGGCGCCACTGCACCTGGCCGGCCTGCTGCCGGCTGAAGCTGGCCTGCAGCTCATCACCGGCAGCGGCACCGAGCTTCTCGGCAGCGGTAAAGCTCAGTACCACCTGCTGCAGGCCCTGCGGCGGCGGCACCTGTTGCAACAAGGGGTCACCGGCAGCGGTCGGCAGCATCTCGACGGTTACCGCACGCCCCTTGGCAGGCAGCAGCAGCTCTGCAGTGGCGGCGATCTGCCGGGTCCGCGCGATGGCGAAGGCGACGTCCGGTCGCTGCCCCAGGGCATCGATGAAATCGGCGCGGAAACGGCCACCGCCCAAGGGAATGATCTCGCGTACGCTCGGGTCGCGTTGCAGCCGCTCGGTCAGGCTGCCGACCAGGCCGAACTTGAGCCCGAACAGCACCAGCAAGGGCGCGATCACCGCGACCAGCGCCAACACGCTGCACGCCGACAGCCGCGCATCGTTGCGGTAGTCCTGCCAGGCCAGGCCGGCGATCAGCCACGGGCGCATCAGACGGCCTGCGCCAAGGTGGCGGTGACGCCGCCGTCGGCATCGCGCCGGCAGGCCATGCGCAGCACGCTCAACCCGGCCCGGCGCGCCAGCGCTTCATCATGGGTGGCGAGCACGCAGGTCACCTGGCGCGCCTGTGCCTCGCGCAGCAGCAACTGCATGACCCGCTCGGCGTTCACCGGGTCCAGCGCTGCGGTAGGCTCGTCGGCCAGCAACAATGCCGGCGCATGCGCCAGGGCCCGGGCGCAGCTGACCCGCTGACGTTGCCCCAGCGACAACGCGGCAGGTTTTTTGGCCAGCTGGTCATGCACATCCAGCGCCTCGGCCAGGCGTTCGACGCTGCCGTCCTCGCCCAGCCCCAACAGCTGCCGTGGCAGGCTGATATTGCCGCGCACATCGAGGAAACCGAGCAATCCGCCGGCCTGCAGCACATAGCCCAGCTGGCGACTGCGCAGCGCCGCCAACTGGTCGAGGCGGCGCTGGCGCCACAGGCCAGCCACATCGGTGCCGGCGAAGACGAAGCCCTCGGCGGCATCCGGCGCCAGCACCAGCGCCAGCAGGTCGAGCAAGGTACTCTTGCCGCAGCCGCTGGGGCCGACCAGGGCCACCCGTGCCCCTGCCGCCAGCTGCAGCCGGTCGATCTGCAGGCTGTAGCGCTGGGCCCCCTGGCCGCGCGTCTTGTGCACCGCGTGCAGGCTGATCATCACGGCAGCGTCGACAGCGGTACACGGTACAGGGCATCGCCCGGCTCGGCCTTGCCGAAGCGCACCCAGTTGGCCATGTCGTTGTGGAAGGTTTCGTACAGGCGGATCTTCGAGTCCAGCTCGTCGATGAAATCCTCCTGTTCGGCCACCGACAGCGACAGCCACAGGTCCTCGGTCATGCTCAGGGACTTGCTGCGGTACGGCAGGCCTTCGAGGTATTCGCCCAGTACCCCGCCCTGGGCCAGGTTTGCGCCCTTGCGCAGGGCACCCGGATCGCGGCTCATGTAGGCACTCGCGCTGGCGATCTCGTTGAAGAAATCACCCGGTGAACTGCGGGTCTTGCGCGCGGCATCGACGATCAGCTTCAGCGACTGCTGCAGGTCATTGAGCTGCAGCTTGGTCAGCATCACGCACACCTGCAGGCTCGGCAACGCCGGGTTGGCCAGGTCATGGTCGGCGGCCCAGGCGCTGACCAGTTGCGGCGCCTGGCTGGCGCCGTTACGGCCGAGGAAGTCCATGTGCATGGCATAACCGATCGCCTGGGACTTCGCCGCCAGGCTCGCGCCCGAGCCCAACTGGGGCAACGGCTGTGGCTGCTGTTCACGCACCTGGTGCACCAGTTCGGCGAACGTCGAGCCGATCTCGCGTACGCGCTCGCCAAAGGCGCCCACATCACCGCCCGGCACAGCCACGTAAAGGTCACCGATCTGCGGGTTGCTGTCGGCGGTAAGCACGCGGTACTGGCTTTCGGCAGCGCCATGGTTTTTCGCACCGGCCGGGGTGCGCAGGTGCAGGGCGTAGATCCTGATCTGCTTGCTCAACGCAGCCTGGCGAACCTCGGCCTCGTTCATCTGTGTGCTGCTGTAGGGGTCGTTCTTGCGCAGGGCACCGGCATCGCTGACCAGCAGGACGATACGCCCGCCATAGCCCGACCAGTCCATGCCCTCCACGGCCTGCATCACGCCGGCAAAGGCATCTTCGTTGAACGAATGGCTGGAGACGCTGGTGGCCTTGACCTGCGCGGCAGCCTTGAGGAAGCGCGCCGGGTCGCGGCCCTCCTCCAGGCTGACCAGGGTCTTGCTCAGGTAGTCCAGGCCCGGGGTGCGCTTGACGCTGTTGCGAAAGCCCACCAGGCCGAAGCTGACATTGCCCAGCTCGCCCCGTGCAGCCAGTTGCGCCTGCAGTTCGCTGACCACCTGGCGCACGCGGTCGATGTAGGGTTGCATCGACACGGACGTGTCGACCACCAGGACGATGCCGGTACGGAAGCGGTTGTCCGTTGCCACGGCCGCACCGGCAGCCGTGGCCGCCTGGCTGCGAACGCTGCTGCCGGGGTCGATGGAGGCGACGTTGAGCAACTGCACCGGCTGGCCGTCGGCGCCGAAGCTTTCGCGGTAGTCGAAGATCGGCATCAGGTAGAACTGGTTCTGCGGCACCGCGCTGGCGGCGGGCTCCAGGGCCAGCACCTGGGGCACCTGGTCGGGCTCGTTCTGCGCCTTGAGCAGGTCGGCGCGGGCCTTGCCGGTGTCGTCGAGCAGCTGCTGCAGGTCATCGGCCTGGCGCATGAACATCACCGGCGAACGGCCGGAACGCTCGGTAAACTTCAGCACCAGGCTTTGCTTCCAGTCGCTGGTTTGTGCCGCAGGCAACCAGCCGTCGCGCTGGCCGCTGCTGGAGGCGCCAACTTCCAGCCAGGGCTGGCCGTCGATGTCCTTGCGCTGGTACACGTACAGCACCGAGAACGCCGGCAGCGGTTCACCCGCGCTGTTACCGGGCCCTGCGCGCAGTTGCGCTTCGGGCTTGCTCAGCACGCGTTGGAACAGGGTTTTCTTGCCCGGCATCAACAAAGGCCGGCCGTCTTCGCTGGCCGCTGGCGGTGGAGCGGTTGGCGTCAGCGGTTCGCTCGCGGTTTGCGCCACGGGTGGCTGCACATCCGGTTGGTCGCTGCCACTGCGCAACCAGAACAAGGTCGCGCCCAGGCCCAGTGCCGCGGCTATGGCCACGGCCAGCATGGCCTTGGCCGGCATGCCCGAGGCTGGTTTCGGCGGCGCATTGGGCCTGGGCCGAGACGGCTCCTTTGCAGGCGCGGTTGAGGCCACCGGCTCGGCCGTGGCCTGCGGAATTTCGATGGATACCGGCGTCAGGCCACCAAGGTCTGCCTTGCCCGGCATCGCGACCGGCAACGGCCGGATCACTGTGCTGTCCTGGTCATCGGCAGGCAAGCGGTCGAGTGCGGCCAGCAACGCGTCGGCATCGGCGAAGCGTTGATCGGGGTCCTTGGCCAGCAGCCCGCGCAGGATGTCCTGGTAGCGCCCGTGCTCGATGGGCAGCTCCGGTAGTGGCTCGGTCAGGTGGGCCAGTGCGGTCGACAACGCATCGGTGCCACGGTAGGGCAGCTCGCCGACAAGGATCTCGTACAGCACCACCCCAAGCGCATACAGGTCGGCGCGGCCGTCGATGTCCATGCCCCGCGCCTGCTCCGGGCTCATGTAGCTCGGGGTGCCGACGGCGAAGCCAGCCTGGGTGAACTGGGTGCGGTCATCCAGCGACTTGGCGATGCCAAAGTCCGAGAGCACCGCCGTGCCGTCGGCGCGGAACAGGATGTTGGCCGGTTTCACGTCGCGGTGCACCAACCCCTGGCCGTGGGCATAACCCAGCGCCTGGGCGATCTGCCGCACGTACAGCAAGCCCTGCTCGGGTGCAAGCCCGGCGGCGATGCGCTCCTTGAGGGTGCCGCTGGGCAGGTACTCCATGGCCATGTAGTACAGCTCGCCGACGTTGCCGATGTCATGGATGGTGGCGATGTGCGGGTGCGCCAGCCGCGCCAGGGTGCGCCCTTCGCGCAGGAAGCGCTCGCAGAAGGTAGGGTCGGCGGCAAGGCTCGCGGCCATCACCTTCAGCGCCACCTTGCGCTGCAGCGAGCGCTGGGTGGCCAGGTAGACGCTGGCCATGGCGCCCTGGCCAATCTCGCTGTCGATGTCGAATCCGGGAATCTGCATGTTCGGGGTGCTCTTCATTTCGCCTTCACCACCACGGCGGTGATGTTGTCAGGGGCGCCACGGGTCAGCCCCAGGTGCACCAGGCTGCGGACCACCTGATAGGGGTCGGCGTGGCCGAGCACGTCGGCGATCTCGTGGTCTTCGGCGGTCTTGTTCAAGCCGTCGCTGCACAACAGGTAGGTATCGCCCGGCTGTACCTGCACATCCACCGCCTGGAGTTCGAGCTGGTCCTCGACGCCGATGGCGCGGGTGACGATGTTGCCGCGCGGATGCACGCGGGCTTCGGCCTCGTTGAGCAGGCCGCTGTCCTGCAGTTCCTGGACATAGCTGTGGTCATGCGACAGGCGCTCGATGCGGCCATCGCGCAGCCGATACAGCCGGCTGTCACCGGCCCACAGGCCTACCGCCCGGTCGCCGCGTGCGGCCAGGACCACCACCGTGCTGCCCATCATCGCCACGCCCCGGCGCAAGGTCTCCTCGCGTACCGCGCGGTTGACCCGGGCCAAGGTGTCGCGCAAGGCCTGGGTGAAATCGTCCAACCCATCGATGAGCGGCAACTGGCGCAGGCTGTCCACGGCCAGGCTGCTCACATAGTCGCCGGCGGCATGCCCACCCATGCCGTCGGCAACGGCCCACAGGCCATCCCAGGTCAGCTCCAGGCAGGCGTCTTCGTTGATCTTGCGGACCATGCCTACATGGCTGTAGCTGGCCGCGCTGTAGTGCACGCGGCTCATGCTGGTCTCGCCTCGCTGCCCAGCAGGAACGCGGCGAACTGCTCGCTGCGCGGCAGGCCCTGGCTACGCAGCAGGCCAGGTGCGATCCGCTCGCTGCCCAGGCCCCACCACAGGCTCATGCCTTCGCAGGCACATTCGGCCAGGGCCAACGCCCTGCCCTGCGGCGTGCTGCCGTCCAGCCGCTGCAACCCGCCCACGGCCACACGTGGCCCCTGCAGCAGCGGCCGGGGTTGGTCGAAAGGCTGCAAGGCTGCCTCGAAATGCTCGAAAGCCGCATCCGCTTCAAGCGTGCCCAGCAACGCCGCCTCGACACCTTCGAACCACTCATCGGCCCCACCAACGATGCCTGCGATCGCCACCCCGGGCTCCAGCACCTGCGCCACGCTCAGCGGAAAATACCGCCCCACCCGGTCGATGCTCGGCATCAGCACGCCGACCACCGCGTCCGGGCCACACACCCCTGGCGCCAGGGCAAAGCGCCACAACGGGCTGACCAGGTAGGCCTGCAGCCAGGCCTCGCCAAGCGCCTGCTGGCTGGCCTGGATACCGGCGGCCAGCCACTGGTCCCAGGGCTGGATGAAGGTCTGCGGCAAGCCCCGGCTGACGAAGTCGCCGCGGCAGGCCAGTTTTCCGTAGAAACCCACGTCGTTCACAGATGCTCCGGCAGGCTGAAACCGCTGACCACTCGGCTGCGGAACGGGTTGAAGGCGCTGCTGGCACGCAGCTCGTACGACACGCTGGCGCCATCCACGCGCAAACGCAGGTTGAAACGCTCCGGCGAGCTGCCAGCCACCAGGTCGGCCTGGTCGAGCAGGCGGAACCACGCCCATGGGCCCTCCACGGTCAGCCCCGAACGGCCGCTGGCCGATGGCGGCGCGATCGACAGGCGAACCACGCCGATGCTGTTCGGGTTGGGCCACTGCAACGCCACCGGGCGGCTCGGGCCGTGGTCGTAGCTGACTTGCTGGCCGTCGAGATCGAGCAGGAACTGGGTGATGCTCGCGTCCATCGCCACCGGCTTGAGCTCGAAACGCACGCTTGGCTGCAGGCCGTTACCGCTGCGGAAGAACGCATCGCGGATGGTCGCCGCGCGCTGGAAGGTGTACAGCACATTGCCGCTGATCCCGAGCTTTTGCGCAGCGCCCGGCTGCCAGCTCCAGGGCGTGCTGGAAGTATTGACGTAGGGCTGCAGGTACTTGCGGAAGTAGTTGTCCATCACCCCACCGACCCCGAAGAACTGGCCGAAGTCTTCCAGGGTGGCGTCGCGCGAACTGCCGGCCACCAGCGGGTAGCGGCCGCTGAGCGACTGGCGGTAGACATTCAGCACTTCGCTGGCCCAGGCGGCATTGAGCTGGTTGCGCACCCCGCCCATGACGATGCCATGGGTCGAGCCGAGTACCGAACTGACCAGGTTCTGCACCACCCTGGGCTGGCGCGCCGCGCCCAGGGCTACCCGTTGCGCCGCAGCCTGGGCCTGGTTCTTGGCCTCGCCGAGCAAGGCGTCGCCGCTTGCACCGACCATGGCGCTGACCTGCACGTAGAGCGCATTGAGGTCGGTGAGCAAGCCGTCGATGGCGGCGGGCTGGCCTTCACCGCTGCCGACCAGCGTGGCCAGCTCGGCGAAGTGCGCGGTTACCGGGTCCTGCGTGCGGGCTGCGGGGCTGTCGACGGGCAGCGGCGCGTCGCCGAGCAGCCCGCCAAGGCGCTGGCGCAGCTGGTCGACACCGGCCTGCTCGGCCCTGTCCTGGACCTTGTCGAGCGTGGTCGGCTGCGCCAGGTTGGTTTCACGGGCCACCGCCTGCAGCAGCTGCTTCATCGGCGAGGTCGGCCCGGACAGCACCCGCAGCACGTCGGCGGCTTGGCCAACGCTGGTGACAGGCACGACGTCCAGGTCGTCGAGCAGGGCATCCCAGTGACGGATGTAATCCTGGTAGTAGAGTTGCTGCACATCGTCGGCCAGGCGTTTGGCATCGCCCGCTTCGCCCGGCGCGCGGCCCAGTACCCAGCGTTCCTCGGCCAGCGTGGTGCTTTGCGCCAGGCTTGCGGCGAGAAATGCCTGGCGGTAGCCCTGCACGGTGAACAGCCCCGGCAGTGGCTCGCTCAGCGGCTTGCCGCTCTTGAAGCGAAACACCAGAGCGGCATCACGCCCGGCAGCGTCGCTGACGCGGAAGTCTTCGACCCCGCGTGGCAGCTTCTGGCGCTTGACCCGGTCGTAAACACGCTGGGCCACCGGCAACTGCTGCAGCTGGCGACGGGTGTCGTCGATCAGGCGCTGGTCCAGGCGTGCGTTCGGCGGACGTTTCTCGAACAGCGCCGCCAGGTGCTGCCCCAGGGCTTGACGCAGGTCGGGCGCAAGGTCGCGGGGTAACTGACGCTCCCAGTCGAGGGTGATCCAGGCCTTGATGAAGTCTGGGTCGTAGTGCTCGGCATCGGCCAGCATCAGGTAGGCCTTGAGCCCTTCGTAGAGGTAATCGGATGGCCCCCCGGCATACAGCTGTTCCTCGATGCGGGTGACCAGGCGCGGGGCGAAAATGGCGATCAGCAGCTTGCGGTACAGGCTCTGCGATTCGCTTTCGAGCATGTCGCCCTGGTACAGGCCCAGGCCCTCGGCCCAATTAGGAGGGTCGTCGGCCAGGTGGCGGACGGCGTTCAGCAGCGGCAGCACGTCGACCACGTTGCGCTGCGCAGGGCTCAGGCCTTGCACGCTTTTGCCCAGTGGCTGAAGGCGGCTGTCGACTTCGGCGATGTATTGCTGGTTGGCCCGATAACTGAGGGCCCACAAGGTCCCGACCAGCAGCACCAAGGCCACGCTCAGGGCCAGCGCACCACGGGCGATCCACCGGCGCCGCCGCTCCACCTTGGGGTTGCTGCCAACCAGGCCGCGCTCGGCGAAGGCCACGGCAGTGAACAACCGCTCGATGAAATAGCTGCGCCCGCTACCGCTCTGGCGTGCCAGGTGCGCCCGGTCCAGGCCCATGCTCTGGGCCATGCTGCCGATCAGCCGGTCGATGGGGCTGCCTTCCTGGGTGCCGCTGGTGAAGTACACACCACGCAGCAACGCCCGTGCCTCGAAGGCATTGGGCTTGAAGATGCCGTCGAGGAAGGTTTTAAGGTTGCCACGCAGGGCGGCGAACTGTTGCACGAAGCCGTAGATCAGGTCGCGCCGGGCCGGGTCGCGCTCCTGTTGCAGGCGCTCGACCAGGCGCTCGCCGAGCCGCCGTTCGAGCAATGCGAACTCGTTGTCGAACTGCGCCAACGGGCCGTCAGCGCCCTGCTCCAAGGTATCCAGCGGGAAGGTCATGCCCCACACCTGGGCGCGCTCGTCCTTGCCCAGGTTGTCGAAGAACTCCATGAAGCCCGGCACCAGGTCGAGCTTGGTCAGCATCAGGTACACCGGGAAGCGCACGCCCAGCTGGCTGTACAGTTCCTGGATGCGCGCACGGATCGCCACGGCGTGGGCGGCGCGCTCGGCGTCGCTGCCCAGCAGCAGGTCGGACAGGCTGATGGCGATGAATGCACCGTCGATGGGGCGGCGCGAGCGCTGGGTTTTGAGCAGGTCGAGAAAGCCCAGCCAGGCCGCCTTGTCGACCTGGGCGTGGCTGTCCTGGGTGGTGTAGCGGCCGGCAGTGTCGAGCAGTACCGCCTGGTCGGTGAACCACCAGTCGCAGTTGCGCGTGCCGCCCACACCGCGGATGGCGCCCTCGCCCAGTTGCGCGGCCAGCGGGAAGTGCAGGCCGGAGTTGACCAGCGCGGTGGTCTTGCCAGAGCCGGGCGGGCCGATGATCACGTACCACGGCAGCTCGTAAAGATTGCGACGCTCGTCACCGCCCAGGCGGGCCTTCTTCAACAGGGCCAGGGCCTCGTCCATGCGCTGGCGCAGCGCCGCCAGCTCTTCGGTGGTGGCCACGCTGGCAGGGTCCGGGGCGGTTTCTGCGGCCAGGCTCTGCATGACCTTGGCCGCCTGCCGGCGCGCCTGCACGATGCGCCAGGCGCGGTAGCCGCCCCACAGGGCGAACAGCAGGACGATCAGCAGCCAGCGTGGCGTGGGCGACGCCAGCATTTCCAGCAACGGCCCGACGAACCAGATGATCAGGCTCAGGGCGATCAGGCCCAGCAGCGGGATCACCCAGCGAATGACAAAACTGAAAAACGCCTTCACTCGACGCCCTCCGCCAGAACGGTAATTTCAACCCGGCGATTCTTCGCCCGGCCCTGCGCGGTGTCGTTCGACGCCAGTGGTTCGGTGTCGCTCAGCCCTTGGGCGCTGAAGCGCTCGGGTTGCCCGGTGCGCGCGGCGAGGATGCCCTTGACCTCTTCGGCGCGCGCTTGCGACAACGCCCAGTTGGACGGGAAGCGCAACGTCGCGATGCGCTGGTTGTCGCTGTGCCCGGTGACCCGGACATTGCCCTTGACCTTGGCCACTGCCTCGGCGATGCGCAGCATCAGCGGCTGGAAATCGCCCTTGATGCTGGCGCTGGCGCTGGCGAACAGCTCGTCACCGCGAATGGTCACCACCGAGCGGTCGACCGCGTCTTCGACGGAAACCCGGCCGGCCTTGATGTCATCGGCGAGGAACCCGGCCAGGCGCGGGCGCTCCACGGGCTTGGGCTGCAGCACCGGGCGGTCCATGGCTTGCACCGGGATTTCGCCCAGCGCGTGGATACCCCGGAACACCGGCTCGGCATCGGCGGCCAGCTTCAGGCGCAGGCCGAACAACAGCAGCAACAGCAATGCCGCGGCCACCGCCAGGCCCACCCATGGCGGCACGAACTGGGCCAGGCGGTCACGGCTGACAGCCACCCCACGCCAGTGTGGCGAGAGTTCGCGCTCACGCTCGCCACGGGCACTGCGAATTGCCGCAGCGGTACGCTCGCGCAGCGCTTCGAGCTGGGCGCGGCCATCGTTCATGACCCGGTAGCGGCCCTCGAAGCCGAGGCTGGTGCACAGGTACAACAGCTCCAGCAGGTTGAGGCGTTCGCGCGGGCTCTGCAGGCAATGCTCCATCAGCTGGAACACCTTCTCACCGCCCCAGGCCTCGTTGTGCACCGTGATCAGCAAGCTCTGGCGGCTCCAGTCGCTGGCACTGCCCCACGGCGTGCTGAGCACTGCTTCGTCCAGCGCGGTGCACAGCGCATAGCGCGCCAGCAGCACCTCGTTGCGCACCACACCGGCGGCTTCGGCACGGGTCTCGAACTGGCGCAGATAGGCCAGCAACTGCGCCCGCAGGCTGGCCGGCGCCGAATGAGCGATGGTGTTGCGCAGGCGGGTAAGCAAGGCCAGCAACGGCCCGGCCGCCTGCTCGAGCGGGTTGACACCCACGCCCTGGCCAGGCGCCAGGGGCTCGGCCGGTACCTGCAACGGCGGCGGCTGCGGCGCTGGCGCGGCGGGTTGCGGGGCAGCACGGCCACCGGGGCGCGGCATGAACTGGGTACGGTCGTTGGCCTGCGGATCTTCCGGGTGCATCGCGGGTTATCCTCGAATGGCCCAGAAGGCCAGGCTCAGGCCGGGGAACTCGCCGGCGACGTAGAAGGCAAAGCCACCGGAGTGTTGCAACTGCTTCCAGTGCTCGCTGCCCCGGTCGAGCTCGAAGTAGGTGGAGCCGGCATGGAACGGGATCTGCCGGGGCGCCACCGGCAACGGCAGCAGGCCGATGCCCGGCAGTTGCAGGTTGACCAGGTCGCGGATGTGCTCCACCGAGCCGATCTTGCTCTGTTGGCCAAAGCGGCTACGCAGCGTCTCGCTGGGCACATCGGCACGCACCACCAGGACGAAACTGGCGCTGTCGAGCAGGCTGCGGTCGGCAAGCATGCCAACGTGGATGCCGTAGGCCTTCTCGACGATGGGAATGGCCACCGCCTTGCTGTCGATCAGCGTCGACAAGGCCTCGCGCAAGGCGGCCATCACTGGCGCGAAGGTCGCCGCCAGGTCGTCGTGCTGATAGACCGGGAAGCTGTGCGGGCGGCGGCCATCGCGGGTGAAGGTGGCGAACTCGCCAGCCAGGGCCACCAGTTCGCTGTACAGCCGCTCGGGGTGCAGCGGGCTCAGCTGGTTGAGGTGTTCGACCAGCGGCTGGGCGCGGTTGACCAGTTGCAGCAGCATGAAGTCGGCAATCTCCGACGCCCCGCCATTGGCCGAGGCGACCACCCTGCCCGCCAGCGCTTCGCCACGTTGGTGCAGCAGGCCCAGCAGCTCGCCGCAAAAGCCGGACAGTTGCTGGCTGGCCGCCACGTCGAGTACCGGCGGGATGTAGCTGTCATCCATCACCAGCGCGCGGTCGGCGCGCTTTTCGCGGATGCGCAGCATGCCGAGGGCGGCGTAGTCGCTCAGGCCGTCCTCGCTGCGCAGCAGGCGCAGGGCGCGGCTGCCGAGGGCCAGCGGGGCACGGTTTTCGAACGGCGCGTTGTCGTCGCGCACCTCGCTGACACGGCTGACATAGCGGGCGCCAGCGACGGCTTCGCCCTCGTCGACGGTGTCGCGGGCCCCCGCCCGCTTGAGTGGCAGCCCCAGGTGGACAACGCCATCGCGCAGATCGTCGGGTACTTCCAGCGGCGCAGGTGGCAGGTCGTCGCGGGGGATGTCGAACGGCGTGCCGTCGGGCAGCAAGCCGCGAGCGCTGAGAATCGCCACCTTGCCCTGGGCAAGCAGGCCCTGGTCGAGCAGCAGCTCGGAGAAACCCCACGCGGCCACGCTCAGCGGCCGGTTGCGGGCGTCGACCAGGTGTTCGAGGTAGCGATCATGCTGTTGGAAATGCTGGGTCGTGATGAACATGCCTTCCGACCACACCACGCGATTGTTCCAGGACATGGGGACTCCGATTGCCTAGCGGGCAGGTTCAGGTTGTGGGGTGGCCACGGCGCTGCGCACGGCACGCACATCGAGGCTGATCTGATAGTCCCGCGGCGGCACCGGCAGCACGCTGCGCCACTGGGCCTGGTCGATCTCGCGGTAACCGACCACCAGGCCGATGTGGCGAGTGGCAGGGTCGAGCGGACGTTCCAGGCGCAACTGGCCGCCGGGCTGCAACAGCACTTCGTCCTGGTCGATCAGGTCGGCGCCGAGCGTGGCCTGGGCGCGCTCGGCCAGGGCGAAGTAGTCGGCGCGGGCAAATGCGGCGCTGTTCTTCAGCTCGTACAGGCGCACCCGTACCGGCGCAGGCGTGCCGCCAGGGCCCGGGTTCAGCCCCTCGGCGGCACTGAAATACAGGGTCACGGCTGCGCTGTCCGGTGCACTGTCGGCAGCGGGGGCAACCGGCATGTCCTTGCTGCAGGCAGCCAGCAGCACCAGGCTCAGGGCTGCGACCAGTCGTATTGCTTTCATCCTTGTCCTCTTGACGTACCGTGGTCTTCCTGGGTGCGCTCAACTACGTTGCAAACGGCTGCTATGGGCCTCGTAGGCGCGGCTGAATTCGCGGCCGAACAGTTCCTGGAAATCGTCTTCGGCTTCACGGGAGATCTGCCCGTAAAGCTCGGTGAACTGCTGCCAGCAATGGGCCTGGCGCGAGCCACCGAACAACTTGGCCAGCCCCGCCGCAGGTGCCAGGCGCTGCTCCAGGCGCGCCGGCTGGAAACACGCGAGCAGGTGCTTGATTGCGGCCTGCACGCCCGCCATCACCGCCAGCTGGTGGGCGCGCACATCATCGAAGCTTTCGCGCACGGCCTGGTCCGGCGCCATGAACGCCTGGTTACCGTGACGCAGCAACAGCAGCAACGCCTCGTCGGCATTGGGGGCGAACTTCAGCGGGTTGTTCTGCACCGGGGCGATGGTGGTCTGCTGCATGCGGAACTCGCCCTTCAGGCTGCTGCGTGCACGCAACACGTCGATCAGGCCCTCCACCATCAAGCGGTAGCTTTGGCCGATGGCCTCCATTTGCGCGGCGGCGTCGGCGGCGTCGATGCGCAGGTGCTCGATACCGGCGCCGCGCAGGAACGCCTGCAGCAACGCATCGCTGCTTGCAGCTGGCGCAGGTGCGGCGACTGGTGCGCCTGCAGCAGGCTGTACAGGCGCTGCCGGAACGGCTGGCGCAGGCGGCGCAGTCGGGGTCGGGGCCGGGGCCGGGGCCGAGCCGAACAGGTTCCAGTCTTCCGGGATCATCCCCGGCGCAGCCGGTTCGGCGGCCGGGGCAGGCGCCACCACCGGGGTTGGCGGGCGGAAGTCGTGCTGCTGAGCCGGCACATGGTCGGGCTGGCTGACCGGCGGCACGCTCGAGGGGCCGAGGAAGTCGAACAGGTCAGGCAGCGTGTCGTGGTTCGACGCACCTTGCAGGAACGCAGCCGGCGCACCGGAAATCGGGGGAGCGGGAACGACCGGGGCCGCCACCTGGTTGGCCATCAGCGCCTCGAAACTGTGTACCTGGGGTTCGCCCTCCAGGGCGCCAGGCAGGTTCGCGTCGATGCGCGCCTGTATCTCGTATTCCCCAATACGGATAACTTCGCCATCCAGCAACTGCTCACTGTTACCGCGACGCAAGCGAATACCGGCACGAACTAATTCCACACCGTTCGTACTGTCATCGGTCAAAAAATATCGCCCTTCCTTGAACTGGATCACACAATGCCGGGCCGATACCAACCGCTCGGGGTCAGGAAGTACCCAGTCATTTTCCGCCGCACGGCCAAGCGTGATGGCACCGGTTTCCAGTCGCATCTCCGGGCATTGCCCGGGAGTAATCTTGTGGTAACTAGTGATAGTTAGGCAAAGTGCCATCACGCCTCCATGCATCCATTTAAAACATCGATCCATCCATTTGAGTTGTTTTCCCACAACCACTCAAATACAGCTGTACCCCTTGATTCACGGGGGCTTCGTGCAAACAACCGACCGTACGACGGCTATTCAACGCTAATGCCGAGGCTAACCGAATGGAATCGGACGAGTGGTGCTCGGTAACTGCCAACGAATTCACAGCTGGCACTCGGGGGCGCGTAGCTTACCTTGACACTCGCGAATAAATAAACCATAAATGCGCAACTTCGAAGTGCCAAAATAATATCACCATGATATCACCCCGGCACTCTTTGGAAAGTTTGTGCGCCAGTTCACACTTGCAACTTCGCACAACAACACGCCCTCACCAAGGGCCGATATGGAGATCGAATTCTGGTGAACGCATCGCCGCTGCTCGCCGCTGTTTCCGCTGACTTTCCCTGCGGCGATGACCTCGAATATGACGCCGAGTTTCTGCAACTGGAGCGTGACGCCCAGGGCCGCCCCGAGCGCGTCATGGGCGACGCCGTCCAGCCTGCCGAGCCACCACAGTGGCGCGATATCGAGCAGGCAAGCACGACCTTGCTGCAACGCAGCAAGGACCTGCGCATCACCCATTTCCTGCTTCAGGCCAACCTGGCCCTGCACGGCCTCCCAGGGCTTGCCGCCAGCCTGGAACTGATCCGCGATCTGCTCGGCGAGTACTGGCTGCACCTGCACCCACAACTGGACGCCGCCGACGACAACGACCCTACGGTACGGGTCAACGCCCTGGCCGGCCTGGCCTGCGACACCAACATCGCGCTGCTGCGTGACGCCGTGCTGGTGCGCTCCCGTGCCTTTGGCCCGGTCACCCTGCGCGCGGCACTGCACGCCGCAGGCGTGCAGCATTTCGCCAGCGAACAGCTCAGCGCCGAGGAACTGGCCGCCGCCCTGCGTGACGCCGACCCCGACCAGCTGCAGCAATGCCAAGAGGCGCTGCGGCTGGCCCGCGAGGCGGTGGACGCCATCGAGAGCCGGGTCAACGACCAGGTCGGGTCGGCCAGCGGTATCGATTTGTCAGCCTTGCGCCAGCCGCTGCGCCAGGTGCAGCAGGTACTGGCTGACTACTGCCCGGACGGGGCGGGCCCAGCCCCGCAAGCCGATGACACGCCGGCTGCCGAGCGCGATGACGAGCGGCAGGCAACCGCCAGTGCCGCCCCGGGCACACGGCCGGCTGCCCGCCCTGGTGAAGTCAACAGCCGCGAAGACGTGCAGCAGAGCCTTGACCGCCTGCTGCAGTACTACGCCCGCCACGAACCATCAAGCCCGCTGCCGGTACTGCTGCACCGGGCGAAGAAGCTGGTCCATGCCGATTTCGCAACCATTGTGCGCGACCTGATCCCCGATGGCTGGTCGCAATTCGAGAACCTGCGCGGCCCCGAGGACAACTGACGTCCTCGGCCCGCATCAACACCGACGCCCGCAACGAACAGCGCCGCCGTACCGGCGACCAGGAGGAACAACGTGGCGAAAGACAGCTCCCAGAAATTCATCGCGCGCAACCGTGCGCCGCGGGTGCAGATCGAATATGACGTCGAGCTCTACGGCGCCGAAAAGAAAGTCCAATTGCCGTTCGTCATGGGCGTGCTGTCGGACCTTGCCGGCAAGCCAGCCGAGCCGCTGCCAGCGGTGGCCGAGCGCAAGTTCCTGGAAATCGACGTCGACAACTTCGACTCGCGCCTGAAGGCGATGAAGCCACGCGTGGCCTTCAACGTGCCCAACGAACTGACCGGCGAAGGCAACCTGAGCCTGGACATCACCTTCGAGAGCATGGACGACTTCAGCCCGGCCGCCGTGGCGCGCAAGGTCGACGCCCTCAACCAGCTGCTCGAGGCCCGCACCCAATTGGCCAACCTGCTGACCTACATGGACGGCAAGACCGGTGCCGAGGACATCATCCTCAAGGCCATCAAGGACCCGGCCCTGCTGCAAGCCCTGGCCAGCGCACCGAAACCCGTCGACAACGAGCCCAAGGCCTGAGGAGACAGCCCATGAACGATCCATTGCGCGACGCCCAGGCCCAGCCGGGAACTGCCACCCAGGACCCGAGCGAGTTCGCCGCCCTGCTGCTGCAGGAGTTCAAGCCCAAGACCGAACGTGCCAAGGAAGCGGTCGAAAGCGCCGTGCGTACCTTGGCCGAGCAGGCCCTGGCGCAGACCAGCCTGGTGTCCAACGATGCCATTGGCTCGATCGAGCAGATCATTGCCGCCATCGACGCCAAGCTGACCGCACAGGTCAACCAGATCATCCATCACGACGACTTCCAGCAGCTGGAAAGCGCCTGGCGTGGCCTGCACTACCTGGTCAACAACACCGAGAGCGACGAGCAGCTGAAGATCCGCGTGCTCAACGTCTCGAAGACCGAGCTGCACAAGACCTTGAAGAAATTCAAGGGCACTGCCTGGGACCAGAGCCCGGTGTTCAAGAAGCTGTACGAGGAAGAGTACGGCCAGTTCGGCGGCGAACCTTATGGCTGCCTGGTCGGCGACTACTACTTCGACCAGTCGCCACCCGACGTCGAGCTGCTGGGCGAAATGTCGAAGGTCTGCGCCTCGATGCACGCGCCTTTCATTGCCGCCGCCTCGCCGACCGTGATGGGCATGGGCTCCTGGCAGGAGCTGAGCAACCCGCGCGACCTGACCAAGATCTTTACCACCCCGGAATACGCTGGCTGGCGCTCGCTGCGTGAGTCCGAAGACTCGCGCTACATCGGCCTGACCATGCCGCGCTTCCTGGCGCGTCTGCCTTATGGCGCCAAGACCGACCCGGTCGAGGCATTTGCCTTCGAAGAAGACACCGACGGCGCCGACAGCAGCAAGTACACCTGGGCCAACGCCGCCTATGCCATGGCCGTGAACATCAACCGCTCGTTCAAGTACTACGGCTGGTGCTCGCGCATTCGTGGCGTGGAATCGGGTGGCGAAGTGCAGGGCCTGCCGGCGCACACCTTCCCCACCGACGACGGTGGCGTGGATATGAAGTGCCCGACCGAAATCGCCATTTCCGACCGCCGCGAAGCGGAGCTGGCCAAGAACGGGTTCATGCCGCTGTTGCACAAGAAGAACACCGACTTCGCTGCCTTCATTGGTGCCCAGTCGCTGCAGAAGCCGGCCGAGTACGACGACCCGGACGCCACCGCCAACGCCAACCTGGCCGCGCGCCTGCCGTACCTGTTCGCCACCTGCCGCTTCGCTCACTACCTCAAGTGCATCGTTCGCGACAAGATCGGCTCGTTCAAGGAGAAGGACGAGATGCAGCGCTGGCTGCAGGACTGGATCCTCAACTACGTCGACGGCGACCCGGCGCACTCCACCGAGACCACCAAGGCCCAGCACCCGCTGGCAGCCGCCGAGGTTGTGGTCGAGGACGTCGAAGGCAACCCGGGTTATTACAACTCGCGCTTCTACCTGCGCCCGCACTACCAGCTCGAAGGGCTGACCGTGTCGCTGCGCCTGGTATCGAAGCTGCCTTCGGCCAAAGGGGCCTGACAGCCCCGGGGGCTGCCTGACAGCCCCAACTGCACCCAACCGCCAACCTGACGCGTAATACCGAGGACACCATGGCTGTAGATATTTTCATCAAGATCGGCGACATCAAGGGCGAGTCCCACGACAAGGCCCACAAGGACGAAATCGACGTGCTCAACTGGAGCTGGGGCATGTCCCAGTCCGGCAACATGCACATGGGCAGCGGCGGCGGCTCGGGCAAGGTCAACATCCAGGACCTGTCGATCACCAAGTACATCGACAAGGCCAGCCCCAACCTGATGGCCCACTGCTCCAGCGGCAAGCACATCGACAAGGTCAAGCTGACCGTGCGCAAGGCCGGGGGCGAGAGCCAGGTCGAGTACCTGATCATCAACCTTGAAGAAGTCATCATCAGCTCGCTGAGCACTGGTGGCTCGGGCAGCGACGACCGCCTGACCGAGCACGTAACCCTGAACTTCGCCAAGGTCACCGTCGACTATCAGCCGCAGAAAGCCGACGGCACCAAGGAAGGCGGCCCGATCAAGTACGGCTGGAACATCCGCTCCAACGTCAAGATCTGACCGACCGCGCCCGCGCCGCCTTGGCTGGCGCGGGCGCCTTCCCCCACCTCACCCGCTCACGGTGAACTCCATGGCCAAGCCTTCTTTCATCAACCTCTGGAATGCCTACCCGACCGACTCCTCGCCTTGCGACGGCGGCTGGGACAACCAGTGCGCCATCCGCATGAGTATCGCGCTCAACGGCGAGCACACCATCAAGGTGAACGCCGGTACCTACAGCGAACCACGTTGTGCCCATGGCCATGCCCGGGGTGCCGAATCGCTGGCCAACTGGCTGTGGAAGCACCATCTCGGCGCCCCGCTGCAACTGAGCGGCAGCGCAAGCGACCGCCTCAAGCTCGGCGAAAAGCGCGGCATCATCTTCTTCAAGGACTGCTTCGCCCGTGCCGGGCAGGCATTCGAAAACCGTACTGGCGATCACATCGATTTGTGGGATAGAGGCCGGGTCACGGGCTATTTCGCCGACCAGGCCCATCGTTCCAAGGCCGTCTGGTTCTGGGAGCTGAAATGAAACGTGCACCCAAAGCCATGCCGGCCCTGCTGGTCGCGTTCGCCCTGAATGCCTGTGCACAGCCCCCCGCTCCGTCGTCGAACGCGGCGCCTGAGGTCAGCCTTGCCGGGAAAAAGCTCGTGCTGGTGAACCACGAAGGCCGCTGCGCGCTGCGCAAGGCCGATGCCTCGCTGTTGCAGCTGGAGATGCCCTGGCCCTGCCAGCTCAGCCCGGAGCGAGATGGCGGCAAGCCTCGCGTGGAGCAGTTCAATGGCGCGCAGATCATCATTGTCAGCCATGTGCAGCCAGACCCGTCACAACCCGGCCGTTGCGAAAGCCAGTACCAGGCTGTTCGCCAGCTGGGCGAGCGCCTGGAGCCTTCCATCCTGGCACGTGGCGCCAGCTGCTCGAACGGCCCTGTAGACCAGAAGAACTTCGTGGGGCTGTTCGAGTGGTAGCCGAAATCGCCGCCCGCGACCGTCTGCAGCCCTCGCTGCTGGACCGCCTGACCGACGACGACCCGGGCAACCCGCAGGAAGCGCCGGACAAGCGCGTGCTCAGCCTGCACCAGCTCAAGGCCTCGGTACTGCGCGACCTCGCCTGGTTGCTCAACACCACTTCGCTGCTCGACAGCGCCGCGACCCTGAGCACCCCGGCCGGGGCTTCGGTGATCAACTACGGCCTGCCGGCCCTGGCCGGCAACAGCGCCTCGAACATCGACCTGGCCGCCCTGGAGCGCATCATCCACCAGGCCATCGCCACCTACGAGCCACGCATCCTCGCCCATACCCTGAAGGTGCGTGCCCAGGCCGCACCCGGCGAGATGAATGCCAACGCCCTGAGTTTCGAAATCGAAGGTGACCTGTGGGCCCAGCCGGCGGCCTTGCCGTTGCTGCTGCAGACCGAGGTGGACCTTGAGTCCGGCCATGTGCGCGTGGCCCCTGCCGAACGCCGGAGGCGTGCATGAACCCGCGCCTGCTCGAGCTGTACAACCAGGAGCTGCAGCACATCCGCGAAAGTGCGGCGGAGTTCGCCCGGGAATACCCGAAGATCGCCGGGCGCCTGACGCTGTCCGGGATCGAGTGTGCCGACCCCTATGTCGAGCGCCTGCTGGAAGGCTTCGCCTACCTCACCGCGCGGGTGCAACTGAAGCTGGATGCCGAGTACCCGACCTTCACCCATAACCTGCTGGAGATCGCCTACCCGCACTACCTGGCGCCGACCCCGTCGATGACCGTGGTGCAACTGCAGACCGACCCCGACGAGGGCTCACTGGCCGCCGGGTTCCGCCTGCCGCGTGACAGCGTGCTGCGCGCCAACCTGGGGCGCAACTCGCAAACCCCGTGCGAGTTCCGCAGCACCCAGGACGTCACCCTCTGGCCCTTGCAGGTAGCCCGCGCCGAGTACTTCGGCAACCCTGGCGCGGTGCTCGGGCGCCTGGCCAGCAGCGTGCCGCAAGCCCGCGCCGGCCTGCGCCTGACCCTGCGCAGTGGCGCCGAGGTGCCGTTCGCCAGCTTGCCGCTCAGCCATCTGCCGCTGTACCTCAACGGCGCCGACGAAACCCCGTTCCGCCTCTACGAGCAACTGCTGGGCAGCGCCTGTGCGGTGTTCGTGCGCCAACCCGGCGCCGATTGGGTGGAACGTATTCCGGTCGAACAGGCCCTGCGCCCGTGTGGCTTCGATGACCGTGAAGCGGCGTTGCCGGTGGTGCCCCAGGCCTTCCAGGGCTACCGCCTGTTGCAGGAGTACTTCGCCCTGCCGCAGCGCTTCCTGTTCGTCGATTTTGCCGGGCTGGAGCAGGCCGTACAGCGCTGCACCGGCCAGACGCTGGAAGTGCTGGTATTGTTCGAACGCTTCGACCAGAGCCTGGAGAGCAGCGTCGGCGCGAGCCAGTTCGTGCCGTTCTGCACCCCGGCGATCAACCTGTTCCCGCGCCGTGTCGACCGCCTGCACCTTTCCGATCGGGTGCATGAGCACCACGTGATCGCCGACCGCACCCGGCCCACCGATTTCGAGATCCATTCCCTGCAGCGGGTCACCGGCCACGGCACCGGGCCGGATCAGGAATTCCTGCCGTTCTACGCGGTGCGCGACCCGTCCCGCTACGGCCGCGACCAGGCCTACTACATCGTGCGCCGGGAGCCGCGGGTGCTGTCCAGCGACCAGCGACGCAATGGCACCCGCTCCAGCTACATGGGCAGCGAAACGTTCATCAGCCTGGTCGACGGCCAGCAGGCACCCTACCGCCACGACCTGCGCCAGCTGGGTATCAGCGCCCTGTGCAGCAACCGCGACCTGCCACTGTTCATGAGTGTTGGCGACGGGCGCAGCGACTTCAGCCTGGCCGACAGCGCACCGGTTGCCGGCGTGCGCTGCCTGGCCGGCCCGAGCCGGCCCAAGGCCAGCCATGCCCACGACAACCGCGCCTGGCGCCTGATCAGCCAGCTGTCGCTGAACTACCTGTCGTTGGCCGAGCACGGCCAGGGCGCCGCCGCCCTGCGCGAATTGCTGCGCCTGTATGGCGACCCGCAGGACAGCGCCCTGAACCTGCAGATCGACGGCCTGCGCGACGTCAGCAGCAAGCCCTGCACCCGACGCCTGCCGATGCCCGGGCCGATCGTTTTCGGGCGTGGCCTGGAGATCACCCTGACCTTCGACGAAAACGCCTTCCGCGGGACCGGCGTGTTCCTGCTCGGCGCGGTGTTCGAGCGTTTCCTGACCCGCTACGTGTCGATCAACAGCTTCACCGAAACGGTACTGCGCACCAGCGAACGCGGCGAGATCATGCGCTGGTCGGCCAAACCGGGGCGCAGGCCGACCTTATGAACACCTTGCAGGCCATGCAGGACGAGCCCTGGGCGTACGACTTCTTCCAGGCGCTGCGCCGCCTCGAAGCGCAATACCCCGAGCTGCCACGCTTCGGTCATTCCCTGCGCCTGGCCGACGAGCCTGTGCGCCTGGGCCAGCGCCTGGACTGCGGGTTCGCACCGTCGACCCTGGCATCGGTCAGCGCCGACGGCAACCAGCCGGCGCGCCTGGAGCAGTTTTTCTTCGGCCTCGGAGGCCCCAACGGGCCGCTACCACTGCACCTGACCGAATACATGCGCGAGCGCCAGCGCAACCATGCCGACTCGACCAGCAAGGCGTTCCTCGACGTCTTCCATCACCGCCTGCTGAGCCTGTTCTACCGTGCCTGGGCCGAAGCCCGACCGACCGTCAGCCACGATCGCCCGGGGGATGACTACTGGGCCGCGCGCCTGGCGGCGCTCAGTGGCCGTGGCCAGCCCGAACTGCAAGGCCAGGGCGCGCTGGCCGACACCGCCAAACTGCACTGGTCCGGCCACCTGAGCGCGCAAACGCGCTACCCGGACGGCCTGTGCAGCATCCTCAGCGGGTATTTCGGCGTGCCTGTGACGCTGGAAGAATATGTCGGCCAGTGGCTTGAGCTGCCCGAACGCAGCCAGCTCGGCGTGCGCGCCAACCGCCTGGGCATGGACCTTTGCCTGGGCCGCTACGCCTGGGACCGCCAGCACAAGTTCCGGCTGTGCCTCGGCCCGCTCAGCCTCGACCAGTACCACGCCCTGCTGCCTGGCGGACAGGCCTTCGTCGAACTGGCGGCATGGGTCGCCGAATACCTGGGCCAGGAACTGGACTGGGACCTCAACCTGATCCTCGCGCAGGACCAGGTGCCTGCGCTGCAACTCAATGCCGGCCAACGCCTGGGCTTCGATACCTGGCTCGGCCGCCCTCCGCACGATGCACGCGACCTGAAGCTGGCCCGGTACTACGCCGACCAGCCGGCCGCCGCCCACCATACAAGGAACCAGGACCATGGGTGAAATCAGCCGCGCCGCGCTGTTCGGCAAACTCAACAGCGTCGCCTACAAGGCCATCGAGGCCGCAACGGTGTTCTGCAAGCTGCGGGGCAACCCCTATGTCGAACTGGTGCACTGGCTGCACCAGTTGCTGCAACTGCAGGACAGCGACCTGCACCGTATCGTGCGCCAGTTCGATATCGAGCCGGCGCGCCTGGCCCGCGACCTGACCGATGCGCTGGACCGGCTGCCACGCGGTTCGACCTCGATCACCGACCTTTCCTCGCAGGTGGAAGAAGCCGTCGAGCGCGGCTGGGTATACGGCAGCCTGATGTTCGGCGAGAGCCAGGTGCGCAGCGGCTACCTGCTGGTCGGCATCCTCAAGACACCTGGCCTGCGCCATGCCCTGCTGGGGCTGTCGAACGAGTTCGCCAAGCTGAAGATCGAGGCGTTGAGCGAACGCTTCGACGAGTACGTGGGAGACTCACCGGAAAACCACCTGGCCGCCACCGACGGCTTCAGCGCTGCGCAGCCTGGCGAGGCCAGCGGCGCCGTGGCGCCTGCGGCGATGGGCAAGCAGGAGGCGCTCAAGCGCTTTACCGTCGACCTTACCGAACAGGCCCGAAGCGGCAAGCTCGACCCTATCGTCGGCCGTGACGAAGAGATCCGCCAGCTGGTCGATATCCTCATGCGACGCCGGCAAAACAACCCGATCCTTACCGGTGAAGCCGGTGTCGGCAAGACCGCCGTGGTCGAAGGGTTCGCCTTGCGCATCGTCGCTGGCGACGTGCCGCCGGCGCTCAAGGACGTCGAGCTGCGCAGCCTGGACGTCGGCCTGCTGCAGGCCGGCGCCAGCATGAAAGGCGAATTCGAACAGCGCCTGCGCCAGGTGATCGAGGATGTGCAGGCCTCGCCCAAACCGATCATTCTGTTCATCGATGAAGCCCATACCCTGGTCGGTGCCGGTGGCGCCGCCGGCACCGGCGATGCCGCCAACCTGCTCAAGCCGGCACTGGCCCGTGGCAGCCTGCGCACGGTGGCGGCTACCACCTGGGCCGAGTACAAGAAGCACATCGAGAAGGACCCGGCCCTGACCCGCCGCTTCCAGGTGGTGCAGGTGGACGAGCCGAGCGAAGCCAAGGCGCTGCTGATGATGCGTGGGGTGGCATCGACCATGGAGCAGCACCACCAGGTGCAGATCCTCGACGAAGCACTCGAAGCCGCGGTCAAGCTGTCGCACCGCTACATCCCGGCGCGCCAGCTGCCGGACAAATCGGTGAGCCTGCTCGATACCGCCTGCGCGCGCGTGGCCATCAGCCTGCACGCGGTGCCGGCCGAGGTCGACGACAGCCGCCGGCGTATCGAGGCGCTGGAGGTCGAGCTGGCGATCATCGCCCGTGAAGCCGCCATCGGTGTGCCTACCGGGCAGCGCCAGGCCCAGGCCGACACCCTGCTGGCCGAAGAGCGCCAACGCCTGGCCACGCTGGAAAGCCGCTGGGCCGAAGAAAAGGCCCTGGTCGACCAATTGCTGGCCACCCGCGCCCAGCTGCGCGACCAGGCCGGGGTGGTCGACCAGGACGCGCAGGTGCCAGGCAACCCTGAACTGCGCGAAACGCTGGCCGACCTGCAACGGCGCCTGAGCGCCCTGCAAGGCGAGAGCCCGTTGATCCTGCCGACCGTGGATTACCAGGCAGTCGCCTCGGTGGTGGCCGACTGGACCGGGATTCCGGTGGGACGGATGGCGCGCAACGAGATCGAGACCGTGCTCAACCTCGACAGCCTGCTGGCCAGGCGCATCATTGGCCAGGACCACGCGCTTGAAATGATCGCCAAGCGCATCCAGACCTCCCGCGCCGGCCTCGACAACCCGAACAAGCCGATTGGCGTGTTCATGCTTGCTGGCACCTCTGGCGTGGGCAAGACCGAGACCGCACTGGCCCTGGCCGAGGCGCTGTACGGCGGTGAACAGAACCTGATCACCATCAACATGAGCGAGTTCCAGGAGGCCCATACCGTCTCGACCCTCAAGGGCGCCCCGCCTGGCTACGTCGGCTACGGCGAAGGCGGCGTGCTGACCGAGGCCGTGCGCCGCCGGCCGTACAGCGTGGTGCTGCTGGACGAGGTGGAAAAGGCCCACCCGGACGTGCACGAGATCTTCTTCCAGGTGTTCGACAAGGGCGTGATGGAGGACGGCGAAGGCCGCCAGATCGATTTCCGCAACACGCTGATTCTGCTCACCACCAACGCCGGTACCGAGCTCATTGCGCGCACTTGCAGCGACCCACAGGCCCTGCCCGACCCGGACGCGGTGGCCAGCCAGCTGCGCAAGCCGCTGCTGGAAATCTTCCCGCCGGCGCTGCTCGGCCGCCTGGTGACCATCCCCTACTACCCGCTCAGCGACGCCATGCTCAAGGCCATCACCCGCCTGCAACTGGAGCGCATCCGCAAGCGCGTCGAAGGCACGCACAAGGTCGGCTTCGCCTACGACGAAGGGGTGGTGGAGCTGATCGTCTCGCGCTGTACCGAAACCGAAAGCGGTGGCCGCATGATCGACGCCATCCTCACCAACGGCCTGCTGCCGGACATGAGCCGCGAGTTCCTCACCCGCATGCTCGAAGGCAAGCCGCTGGCGAGCGTGCGCATCAGCCGCCGCGACAACGACTTGCACTATGACTTCGGCGCAGCCGACTGACAGGACGGACCATGCTGTTCACGCAGTTCACGCGCCTGGCGCAGATCAACAGCCCGTTGGGGCCGGACAAGCTGATCCTGGCCGAAATGGGTGGCAGCGACGAGCTCGGCCGCCTGTTCGACTATGAGCTGCAGCTGACCAGCGACGACCCGGCCATCGACCTAAATGCCCTGCTGGGCAAGCCGATGAGCCTGAGCGTGCAGCAGGGCCTCGGCACGTCACGTTACTTCCATGGCATCGTCGCCCGCTGCAGCCAGTCGGTGGACCAGGGCCAGTTCGCCAGCTACCGGGTCACCCTGCGCCCGTGGCTGTGGCTGCTGACCCGCACCAGCGACTGCCGCATCTTCCAGCACCTGAGCGCGCCACAGATCATCAAGCAGGTGTTTCGCGACCTGGGCTTTTCCGACTTCGAGGATGCCCTGAGCCGCAGCTACCGCGAACGCGAATACTGCGTGCAGTACCGCGAGACCAGCTTCGACTTCGTCAGCCGGTTGATGGAAGAGGAAGGCATCTACTACTTCTTCCGCCACGAAGCGCAGCGCCACGTGCTGGTGCTGGCCGACGCCTATGGCGCGCACCCGCAGGTGCCTGGCTACGAAAGCGTGCCCTTCTACCCGCCGGACGGGCAGCACCGCGAGCGTGACCACATCAACGACTGGCACCTGGCCCAGGAAGTCCAGCCAGGTTCCCTGGAGCTCAACGACTACGACTTCCAGCGCCCCAGCGCGCGCATCGACGTGCGCTCGGCCATGCCACGCCCGCACCAGGCCGGTGACTACCCACTGTACGACTACCCCGGCGCCTACCAGCAAAGCCAGGATGGCGAACACTATGCGCGTACTCGCCTGGAGTCGCTGCAGAGCCAGCACGAGCGGGTCGAGCTGCGCGGCAACGCCCGCGGCCTGGGCAGTGGCCACCTGTTCAGCCTCAGCGGTTTCACCCGCCAGGACCAGAACCGCGAGTACCTGATCGTCGGCGCACGCTACTACGTGCATCAGGAGCGCCTGGAAAGCGGCACCGGCAGCAGCGCAGCGCAGTTCGAAAGCAACCTCAGCTGCATCGACGCACAGCAGAGCTTCCGCCCGCAGGGCAGCACCGTGCGGCCGATCGTCAAGGGCCCGCAAACCGCCGTGGTGGTCGGGCCCGCTGGCGAGGAAATCTGGACCGACCAATATGGCCGGGTGAAGGTGCACTTCCACTGGGACCGCCACGACCAGTCCAACGAGAACAGCTCCTGCTGGATCCGGGTATCGCAGGCCTGGGCCGGCAAGAACTGGGGCTCGATGCAGATCCCGCGCATCGGCCAGGAGGTGATCGTCAGCTTCCTCGAAGGCGACCCCGACCGGCCCATCATCACTGGCCGCGTCTACAACGCCGAACAGAGCGTGCCCTACGACTTGCCCGCCAATGCTACGCAAAGCGGCATGAAGAGCCGCTCGAGCAAAGGCGGCAGCCCGGCCAATTTCAATGAAATCCGCATGGAGGACAAAAAGGGCGCCGAGCAGATCTACGTGCATGCCGAGCGCAACATGGACACCGTGGTCGAGCAGAGCGAGACGCTGGCAGTCGGCATCAACCGTACCCAGACGGTGGGCATGCTGGAAACCATCACCATCGGCCAGGACCGCATCCGCGCCGTGCGCCGTGACGACATGTTGCTGGTCGGCGCCAGCAAGACCGATAGCGTCAGCACCAGCTACCTGATCGAAGTGGGCGAAAACCTGCGCCTGGTGTGCGGCAAGAGTGTGATCGAGCTCAACGCCAGCGGCCAGATCAATATCAGCTGCGAGCAGTTCAGCTTCCATGCCAGGCAGAACGGCGAGATCAACACCGACGGCACCCTCGACTTGAACGTCGGCAGCGGTGCGCAGACCGCGCCCGACAACCAGGGTGTGAAAAAGACCATCGACGACTCGGTGAAGGCGATCTTCTCCGGCTCCGACCAGTAACGAGACCTGTCATGAGTTATCGCGTCAACGAATTCCGCCTGGCCCTGCCCGATGCCGCCGTGCAGGACAGCAGTATCAACATCCTGCGCTTCGAGGCGCTGGCCACCTCGCTGATCATCAGCCGCAGCCTGCTGGCCGAAAGCGAGACCTTGCAGAGCAATTTCGACGGCCAGTTGCAGCGCCTGCAGCAGCAGGTCAAGGACCTGCGCATGCAGCCCGCCCAGGCGGTGCAGGTAGGCGCCGGGCAGGCGATCGCCGCCATCGAGCTGACCAGCCAGTTCAGCAAGGGCCAGGAGAAGGTCTATCAGTACCAGCTGGCCCTGGTGCTGCCTGGCACGCGCAAGATGTTTGCCCTGAGCTACGTCAAGGCCAGCCCGCTGGGCGCGGCCGAAGCGGCGCACTGGGCAAGCATCAAGCAGTCGCTCGACTTCGACAGCCTGGGCTGATCGCGCACCATGTCCGACGCACTGTGGGCCGCCCGCGAAGGCGACGCGCTGATGCACAC
Source organism: Pseudomonas sp. X4 (assembly GCF_040784925.1). Classification (NCBI taxonomy): domain Bacteria; kingdom Pseudomonadati; phylum Pseudomonadota; class Gammaproteobacteria; order Pseudomonadales; family Pseudomonadaceae; genus Pseudomonas; species Pseudomonas sp. X4. Next base: position 996,765 of record NZ_CP160798.1, read on the forward strand.
CTCGATGCTGGCCGACATCGTCGGGGGTGTGCTGGAAATCGCCGCCACGGTGGCCATCGGCGCCCTGGCCACTGCCGCAGTGGCGGCGGCATTCGGCCTGACCGTGGCCACTGGCGGCCTTGGCTGCTTCGTGCTGGGCGCGGTGGTCGGCCTGGTGGTTGGTGTGGTCATGGCCAAGACCGGCGCCGATACAGGCCTGAGCCGATTATGCGAGGGCATCGGCAATTTCCTGTTCCCGCCGTCGGTGCAGGCCAACATCATCAGTGGCTCGTCGAACACTCGCACCAACGGCAAGCGCGCGGCACGTGCTGCCGGCGTCGTCACCGGCCCGCCGGCACCGTTGGCGCAGGCCGGGGCCGAGGCTGGCGAGGCGAAGGAAGAAACTTTCCTCGACATGGCCAAGGGCTTTTTCTCGCAAATGTGGCGGCCGACCGTGGCCACGCCCGCCGCCAATACCTTGCCGGCCCCGGACGACAAGGTGCTGTGCAGCAAGCACCCGCCGATGCCACCGCAGTACCTGGCCGAGGGGTCCAGCAAGGTGCTGATCAATGGCCACCCGGCCTGCCGCAGTGGTGACCGCAGCACCTGCGAAGCGGTGATCGTCGATGGCGGCCTGGTGTCGAACAACGTGCGCATCGGCGGCGAGCCGATCGTGGTGCGCGAGATTCGCAGCGGCAAGACGCCGGGCATCGGCCTGGCAGTGACCGCGTTGATGCTGCTACGCGGGCGTGGCGGCAAGTTCTACAGCAAGTTCGGCTGCATGCTGCTGGGTGGGGTGAGCAGTTTCGTCTCCGGGCAGGTTACCAATGCCATCGTTCAGGCAACGTCCGGCTCACCCAACCCGGTGCACGCGTCTACCGGGGCAAAGATCCTGTGCGGGCCCGACGAGCTGGATTTCAGCCTGCAGGCGCTGCTGCCCCTGGACTGGCAACGGCTCTACAACAGCCGCGACGAGCGCCGTGAAGGGCTGTTCGGCGCAGGTTGGAGCATCGAGTACGAGGTGTTCGTGCAACTGCACCTGGACGCCGATGGCAGCGAGCGCTTGTCGTTTACCGATGAACAGGCTCGAGTCATCGACATGGGCTACATTGCCCGCGCCGATGCCGTGTTCAGCGCCGGTGAAGGGTTGAGCGTACGCCGCTCGCAACAGGACGAAATCCTGATCGAGGATATCGACAAAGGGCTGTACCGCCTGTTCCAGCCCTCCCCTGGAAAACCGGGCCACTGGCGCCTGAGCGTCATGGGTGACCGCAACGACAACCGCATCTATCTGGACTATGACGAAAGCGGGCGCCTGATCCGGCTGCGTGACACGTTCGACCTTGTACAGGTCGAGTTGCACTATGCGCCACAGTGGCCACAACGGGTCGCCCGCCTGGAACGTCGCCATGCCGATGGCGACCTGCAGTTGCTGGTCAGTTACCAGTACGACGCCTGTGGCGACCTGGCGGCAGTGTACGACAGCCAGGGCAGGCTGCGCCGCCGCTTTGTCTACGACGAACAACGGCGCCTGGTCGAGCATGAGAACGCTGCTGGTCTGCGCTGCTTCTACGAATGGGCATTGACCGAAGACGACTGGCGGGTGGTGCATTACAGGAGCAGTGGCGGTGATGAGTACCAGTTCGAGTACGACATCTCTGCGCGCACGACCCGGATCACCGATGGCTTGCAACGTGTCAGCACGCGACGCTGGAATGCCCAGTACCAGATCACCGAATACATTGATGCAGTCGGCGCGACCTGGCAGTTTGAATGGGACGACGAGCGTCAGTTGCTCGCAGCGGTCGATCCGATGGAAGGGCGCTGGCAATACTTTTACGATGCTTCGGGCAACCTGACCCAGACCGTCGACCCGCTGGGGCGCAGCGAATCGACGCAGTGGCTGGAGCATTGGTCGCTGCCGCGCTCGACGATGGACCCGGCCGGCAACAGCTGGCAGTACCGCTATGATCCGCGCGGCAACTGTATCGGCGAAACCGACCCGCAAGGTAACGTCACGCAGTACCGCTACGACCACCGTGGCCAGCCGACCGAGATCATCGACCCCGCAGGGCATTCGCGAACCCTGCGCTGGAGCGACCTGGGACTGCTTCTGCAGGAAACCGACTGCTCCGGCCACATCACACGCTATCGTTATGACCGCAACGGCCATTTGCTGTCAGTGACCGATGCGTTGAGCGAACGTACCGAGTTCGAGTACGACAGCGATGGCCTTCTGCTTGGCGTGACACGGCCAGACGGTACCCGTGAAGGTTATCGCTACGATGAGGCAGGAAGGCTGACGCAAGCGATCGACCCCGCTGGTGGTATCACCGCGTACCGCTTCGATGCCCGTGGTGTCCTGCTCCAGTCCAGCGACCCGCAAGGACGCACGCTTGGCTACCAGGTCGACCCCTACGGTCGACTGCTGTCGCTGACCAACGAAAACGGCGAGCACTTTTACTTCCGGTGGGATGCCGCCAATCGCCTGGTCCGCGAGCAGTTTCTCGATGGAACCGCCAGGGAGTACCGTCACGACCCGTTGCACAATGTGGTGCAGGTGGCCTACATCCCGACGCCCGGTAACAGCTCGGTCGAGCCGATCGTCCACCGCCTGGAACGTGATGCCCTGGGTCGTCTGATTACCAAGACGACCGCGGATGGCGTTACCACCTATGGCTACGATGAGCTCGACAACCTTACCGAGGTTCATTTCGACGATGCTGCCGGCAACAGCGAAACCCTGCAATTGTGCTTTGACGCGCTGGGACAGCTGGTCGAGGAGCACAGTGGCAACGGCGTACTGCGCCATCGCTACGATGAGTTGGGCAACCTGTGCCGCACCCAGTTGTTCGATGGCCGCTGGATCAACCGCATGTTCTACGGAAGCGGCCACCTGCACCAGATCAACCTGGACGGACATGTCATCAACGACTACGAACGCGATCGCCTGCACCGGGAAGTGCAGCGTACCCAGGGCGCTCTGCTCACACACCAGGAATATGACCGCAACGGACGTTTGCGCACCCGCAGATGCAGGCCCGCCAGCCAACCCGTGCAATTACCCGCACCTTTCCAGCAACGCTTCGAATACGACCCGCGCGATGACCTGAACCGGCGCGTGCGGCAGGTAGCCGGCCGGGTGCAGCATGACCAGATCATCCAGCTTGATGCGGGTGGGCGCCTGATGGGCAGTCATGACATTGCCAACGGCAATCATGAAACCTACCGCTACGATGCCGCCGGCAACCTGCTGGATGCCACGGCCAATGCGCCAGTTCTGCACGACAGGTTGCTGGCGTACCAGGACAAGCGCTACCGCTACGACGCCTTTGGCCGCCTGGTGGAAAAGCGCAGCAGCCGGCGCGGCATACAGCATTTCAGCTACGACGCAGAGCACCGCCTGGTAGAGGTACGCACTCGCCAGGCAGGGCGGGAACGCAGTGTACGCATGCGTTACGATCCGCTCGGGCGGCGGGTGGAAAAAAGCGAACATGATGGTGCCGGGCAGCTGCTCGGCCAGACGCGCTTTGCCTGGGACGGATTACGCCTGTTGCAGGAACAGCGCCATGGCCAGGTAAGCCTGTACCTGTACGAGGGTGACGGCTATGAGCCGCTGGCACGCATCGACGGCAGCGGGCCGAACCAGCAGGTGCTGCACTTCCATAATGACCTCGGGGGGCTCCCGGAGTGGCTGACCGATGAACAGGGACGCGTGGTATGGCAGGCCAGCTATCTGGGCTGGGGTTCTACCCTCGATGAGTCCCGCCAGGCCAGTTGCCTGCAGGAACAGAATCTGCGCTTCCAGGGGCAATACCTGGATCGGGAGACCGGGTTGCATTACAACACCTTCAGGTTCTATGACCCGGAGGTAGGCCGCTTTACCCAGCCTGACCCGATTGGCCTGTCTGGTGGTCACCAACTGTACCGGTATGCACCAAACCCGGTGACATGGGTCGATCCACTAGGTTGGCTGACCTTGACCGGTTATACCAAGGGCGGTATCAAGCGAACCACCGAAGCCTGGCGCAGCAGGCATGGTCCGGCGTCAATGCGTGACCATCACATGATCCCGCAAGAAATGTGGCGAGAAGACCGCGATTTCCGTAACCAGATGAAAGCTGCCGGAATTCGCAACCCCAAACGCTACATCGACCAGCAGATCTCGCGCATTCCGAATGCATTCCACGCCGACATTCACGCCAAAGGTTGGAACGAGGACTGGAAGAAGTGGTTCAACAACAACGCGAACTTCACCAAGAAGGACCTGCAAAAGCAGATCAAGGTGATGATGCGCCAATACAATGTGCCCAAGGCGACGAGGAACCATGTGCGTCGCTACGGCAAGAATGGCAAGGGCTGCGGAGGCTGACATGAACATCTATCACTTGGACAACGCGCCGACTCCCTGGGGAGACTGGGGCGCGGTACTGCTCCAGGGCATGATCGCCTGGGACGAAGATACCGATGTAGACAGCATCGAGCGGGCCGGCCCGTACACCCCGGCCGCCTACATACGTTCGGGTTCGCTGGTGCTCACCCAGCCGGTCAAGGAAGCCCTGGAAAAAAGCGGCCTGAAGGGGATCGGGCGTTACGAGCATCTGGAGAAGACCCATATCGTTCACATCGACTGGCTGCACTGGGACACCAGCAAGCCCATTACCGATTACCTCGATCTGGAAGGCGGGCCGAGCTCGATCATCGACTCCCTGCCGCATGACCCTGAGCTTGCCGCGCGTATGCCGGAGTACTGGCAGGCATTCGTGCTGGGCAAGCTCAACCTGCTCAAGGACCCGCAGCATGACCCTGCCGACCTCGGCCAGTATCTCAAGGTGCTCAAGGCCGACGAGCAAGCCGATTTCTTCAAAGGGGATGTCTATCGTGGGTACTTCCTGAGCGAACGGGCCAAGCAGTGGCTGGAACAGCAGTGCCCAGGTTGCTTTACATTCACCCTGCTCGGTTGAATCAGTCCAGCTGCCGAGCCCTCAGCGCCTGCGCCAGCATGTCAATGAAGGCGCGGACCTTGGCCGAACCGTACTTGCTCTCCCGGTGCAGTATATGGATTGGCCACGGCGCCTCTTCGTATTCGGCAAGGATCACCTGCAACTGCCCACTGGCCACCTCATCGGCGACCTGATACGACAGCAGGCGGGCAATCCCGAGTCCGCCACTGGCAGCGGCGATTGCCCCGTCATTGCTGGTCACCGTCAAGCGAGGCTTCATGCGCACCAGAGTCGGCTCATCGGTTACTCCGAAACGCCAGCCGGCTCGCGGCGACAGGTTGGTGGTGCCGATCACCGCATGCTCCGCCAGGTCGGACGGGTGCTTCGGCACGCCGTGGCGCGCCAGGTACTCGGGAGAGGCGCACAGCATGCGCCGGACCCTGCCCACCCGCAGTGCTTTGAGCCCGGAGTCGGGCAAGGGGCCGATACGAACGGCCACGTCCATGCCCTCCTCGACCATGTTGACGATGCGGTCGAGGAAGTAGGCAGAAACGTCAACCTCGGGGTACTGCTGCAGGTAGTGGACGATGCACGGCATGACGAACTTCTTGCCGAACAGGATGGGCGCAGTGACGGCCAGGTCGCCCTTGGGCGTGGCGTTGATGCCAGCGGCGGCTTCGTTGGCCTCGTGGATGCTGGCGAGGATATGCCGGGTGTCTTCCAGGTAGCGGCCCCCGGCTTCGGTCAGGCGTACGCTACGGGTGGTGCGCAGCAGCAGCTTGACCCCCAGCTGATCTTCCAGGGCGCTGACGGCACGGGTGACCGCGGCTGGAGAGATGTCCAGGCGGCGGGCAGCAGCGGCGAAGCTTTCCAGCTCGCCTACGGCGACGAACACCTTCATCAGGTGGATCTGGTCCATGCGGGCTCCTGAGGTCCATGAGGTGCGGGGATTATCTTTCATCCGAGCGTTTTGTGTTGTCTGTGCCGGCCTTTTCGCGGGCTTGCCCGCTCCCACAGGTTATTCACCATCCCTGAGGGAAGTGAAGTACCTGTGGGAGCGGGCGAGCCCGCGAAAGGTCCGGGACAAGCTACCTTACAGATCCAGCACCAACGCCTGCGCGCCCTCCTCCGGCCGGGCCGGCACGGCACAACAGATCAGCACCGACCCCGCCTCCGGCAGCTCGGCCGGCGGATTCGGGTAATGTACCTGACCACTGACCAAGCGGGTCTTGCAGGTACCACACGACCCACCTCGGCAACTGAACTCCGGCGACAATCCGCGAGCCTCGGCCAGCTCCAGCAGCGTCCCGCCACCCGGCGCCCAGCGCGCCTCCTTGGCTGAAGCCGCAAAGTACACCGGCACCGGCTCGCTGGCAGCGGGTGGCTGTTGCAGGGTGGGCTGGTCATCGTCGGTGTGCCGCCGGAGCGTCGACGGGCCAAAGGCTTCGGCATGGATCCGCGCATCCGGCACATGCACCCCGCGCAGCCCTTCATACAGGTCCTGGGTAAAACTGCCCGGGCCGCACAGATAGAAATCGTAGTCGTCCAGCGCCAGCGTGGCCTTGACCTGCTCGATACCCAGCCGACCGGCAAACTCGTAATCACGCCCCGCCAGCGCATGCGTTTCCGGCTGGCTCAGGGCGCGGTGCACGTGCAGCAGGCCGCCGGCCTGTTGCCGCAAGCTTGCCAGCTCCTCACGGAACGGCAGATCGGCCAGGCTGCGTGCACCATGGAACAGATGAATGCGCCGTGCCTGCCCCTTGCTCAACTGCTCGCGCAGCATGGCCAGTAACGGCGTGATACCCACACCCGCGCCAATCAGCACCAGCGGCCGTGTGCTCTGCTGGTCCAGCGTGAAGCTGCCCATTGGCGGGCGCACGTTCAGCACATCGCCTGCCACGACGCGCTCATGCAGGTGCCGCGAGGCCGGGCCCTGAGCTTTGACGCTGATGCGCAGGTAACCGTCGGAAGGCGCGCTGGACAGGCTGAAGGTGCGGATCAGCGCCGCCTCACCGTCGAGCTGGACTTGCACCGGAACATGCTGCCCCGGCGCGAAGGCCATCGCACTGCCAGCAGGAGGCTCAAGGTAGAACGAGCGGATATCACGGCTTTCCTGCTCCACCCGCAGCACACGCCAGGCTTGCCATTGGCGCTGCCGCTGGCGTTGCTGCAAGCGTATGTCGGCCTCGGCCCAGGTGCCGGTCATCAGGCTGGTCGGCGCGTACTCCTTGAAGGCCCAACGCAGGGAAACGGCAGCCGGGCGCCACACCACCTGCTCGACCTCCAGCGTCCACAAGCGCTCGGCACCTTCGAACGCCTGGATGGCGGGGCTGTCCAGCAGCAACTCGACATGCCCGTATAGCTGCAACACGTTGCCGTTGCTGAAGTCGATGAACAGCAACCCTGCTTGCGGGTTCACCAGCAGGTTGCCCAAGGTGTTGAAGTGCAGGTTGCCAGCGTAGTCGGGAATGGTAAGGCGGTTGCCTTCGACCTTGACGAACCCGGGCCGCCCGCCACGGTGGGAGACATCCACCGAGCGCTGGCCGTCGTCATGCTCGACATAGCTGGCGACAAAGAAGGTGTCGGCTGCCTGGATCATGCTGACAGCCGAGGCATCGAGTGTCGTCGCATCGACACGCCCTTGGGCGGGTTCCGCGACGCGGGTGTAGTCACGCAGCTGGATGTACTGCGGGCAGTTGCCGAACGACTGCTCCACAGTCACCTGCAGTTGCCCGTCGCCGGCCTGGTGGATCTGGCCGTTGAGGCGGTTGCGCCGGCGGGTGTGCAGTTCAATCCCCAGCAGGCCGACCGCCTGCCCGGCAGCCAGCCCCGGGGTGGCGGGATCGTCTGCTGGCAGTTGAGTGTCGATCGTCAGCTGGCGCGGGTCCGGCGAGCTGACGAAACCTTCCGGCCCTTCCAACAGCGTTGCCCAGGGCCGCCCCAGTGCGTCCACGCTGGCGGCGACCATGAACGGCAACTGGTGATAGAAAATGCGATGCTGGTCGGGCATGTAGTCACGAATGACCTTCTGCCCGAACGCCTCCATGCGCTCCGCGACACCGGCTTTTTCCTGCAGGGTCTTCTCCCCCGCATGCCAGGGCGAGGAGTGGCGGTCCGGGTTCTGTTGCATGGCGGCGTTCCTCGCAGTGGCGGGATGTCAGGCGCTGGTCTGCAGGCCGATCACGGTGCGTGGCATGGGCACGAAGCCCTGCAGCGCCTCGATCCGCGCCAGCCAGCTGCGTACGTTGGCATAGGGCTCCAGCGACACATTGCCCTCCGGTGCGTGGGCGATGTAGGAGTAGTTGGCGATATCCGCGATGGTGGGTGTGCTACCGGCCAGGAAGGGCGTGTTGGCCAGCTCGGCGTCGATCACCTTCAGCAGGGTATGGGCGCGGGTAATCACTTCGTCGGTGTTGAACGAGGCACCGAACACCGTGACCAGACGCGCGGCAGCAGGGCCGAAGGCCAACGGGCCGGCAGCGACTGACAGCCAGCGCTGGACGCGGGCGGCGGCAGCGGGTTCCTCGGGGAGCCAGGTGCCGTTGTCGTACTTCTTGGCCAGGTACACCAGAATGGCGTTGGAGTCGGCGACCACCGTGCCGTTGTCGTCGATGACCGGGACCTGGCCGAACGGGTTGAGGGCCAGGAAGTCCGGCTGCTTGTGTGCACCTTTGGCCAGGTCGACGAACACCAGCTCGGTGGGCAGGTTCAGCAGCGAAAGCATCAGCTCGATGCGATGGGCGTGGCCGGACTTGGGGAAGTTGTAAAGCTTGATCGGGTTCGACATGGGCTTGGCTCCTGGTCAGCACCGGGGTGGGCTGGTGGAGCACATGCTGCACCGGTTCGGCTGGCAGCAGAATCCGTGTGGCGGGGAAACCATAATTTCGCGGGGCGGAATAATGGAAATATCCAGATCCGCGTATCCCCTGTGTTAGGAGCGGCCTTGCGGCCCGATCGCGACACAAGGCCGCTCCTACAAAGGCAGGTGCAAGATCAGTGCAGCTTGTTGAAATACCGGAACAACCCACGCGCAGCCTCGATCACCTGTGGCACACAAGCCTGGATGTCCTCTTCGCTCATCTGGTCCAGCAACTCGAAGTTGTCCTCGAGCCCATGCAGCGAAATGGCCTTGAGCAGTTGGTCCTGCTCCGGCGGCAGCTCGGCCCAACCAGCGACCTGAGTGCCGCGCATGTAGCCAAAGCACCACTCCTCCATGATGATCACACTGCCCTCTTCGCCTTCGCTTTCTTCGAACAGCGGCTCAAAGTGGTCGACATCGTCGCCCAACTCCTCCGCCACCTGGCTGGCATAGCGCAGCATCAATGCCGTATACGCCTCTTCATGTGCCGGCTTCTTGAATTTCGGCACCTTGCCACCAGCCACCGCGGGCAGCCACTGTTCCGGAGTGACAGTGGTCGGTGAGCTGGCCAGTGCAGTGAAAAAGCCATTGAGCTCGGCCAGGTTAAGTACCGAGTAGTCATTGCCGTAGGTGATCAGCAGGTCTTCGAGGCGGTCGAGTTCTTTTTCGCTGAGTGCGGGGAGCATGGGTGAACATCCTGGGAAGCAAAAGTGTGTGCACCCTAGCACAGCAACGCCCGAAGGGCTGCCCGCGCTTACAGCTTTGCGGGCAGATTGCTTAACGTGGCAACCAGCCATGCAGCTGCTGCTGCCTGCCGATACCGATCAACAGCCATAACAGAATGCGACACTTGCGCGGACACAACTGCCCCGCCATGTGTACCCCCTTGCTCTGCAGATCGATCTCGGCACCGGCAAATCCGTAAGAGGCCGTGGCTGTTGGGCCACTGCCTGTGCGGGTAGCAACAATCACCGGCAATGTGGGCGTGAGATGACCAAGCACTTCGGACCAGCTACCGGAAACGTGGCCTGCACCAAAACCGGCGATGACCAGCCCCTCGTAGCCCAGTGTCGCTGTAGCCTTCAACAACGCCGTATCTGCGTCCAGGCACGCTTCCAGCATTGCAACCCGATGCTCGGTGCGATGCGGTAACGGCAGCACCTCCCGTGGGCCAGGCGGCTGACGATACATCACGGTACCTTCCACAACATCACCCAGCGCTCCGTACCCGGGTGATTCAAATGCAGCCATTGCAAGGCTTGCCGTCTTGCGAACCCTTGCAGCACAGTGAACCTGATCATTCATCAGCACCAAAACGCCGCGCCCACGGCTGCCCGACGCCAGTGCAACCTGCGCCGCAGCCAGCAGGTTGGCCGGGCCGTCATTGCCCGGCTGGCTGGCCGCGCGCATGGCACCGGTCATTACCAATGGCGCATCGAACGGCCAGAGCAGATCGAGGAAATACGCCGTTTCCTCGAGGCTGTCGGTACCTTGGGTCAGTATCACCGCGTGTGCTCCGCGAGACACTTCGCCCCGGGCCCAGGCCAGCACCTCGAGCATCGCCGCAAAGCCCAGCGAGGCACTAGGGAGCAGACCCAGAGTGGCAGCTTCAAGATTGGCCATCTCACGCAGTTGTGGCAACTCAGCCAGTTGCTCAGCGCAGTCAACCTTGGGCATCACCCCGCATTCGCTTGCACTTGCCCGCATGCTCACCGTCCCTCCCAGGCTGGCGATCGACAACCTGGGCAGGTTTGCATGCGCTTTCATACGCCACCTCCAGCAAGCAGCCCGACCAGTGGAACGATCGCCAGTGTGCTGATGGCCATCGACACTACATTGCCGATGTAACCATGCATGCAGGTCGGCAAGCGCTGACTGATGGCCACCGCCAACGGTGGCGCTACCAGCGCGCCCAGCACTGCACTGGCTACGACCACTTGCCAGCCTCCACCGTGGGTGAGCACAGCGGCAGGTACGATAGAGACGATGGGAATGTAAGTGGGGTACCAGCCTCGCGCCTGCCATTGACGACGCCAGAGCACGACTCCCACCAGTGATGCCAGCGCCTGCCCGGCAACCATCGGTATCAGCAGCAGCGAACCGTAGACTGGCGCAGCGGGGGCCAGCATGTATGCCAGGAACACCCCCAACAGCAGCCCTAGGCTGGCCAGTTCATTACCAAAGAATGGCGCTTCGCTGAAATCGGCCAGTACACGCCGCAAGGTCCAGGCCACACCGTAATCGGCTTGGGCCGCAACGGGCTCAGGTGCGGCGGGCGGTTGGCTGGGCCGTACCCATGATGGAAAACGCCAGCACAGCATGAACGCCACCACGCTTGCCAGCGCCATGCCGCTTACGTTGCCGACTACCACCGGCAACTGCAGGGGGTAGCACAGGTAATTGACCATGAACAGGCTGGCTGGCGTTACCAACAGCGCTCCCAGCAGTGCGCCGCTGATGGTCACCTGCCAACCCGCACCAAAAAACAGCACCATGGCTGCTGGCAACGATACGAAAGCAACGAAGGTTGGTTGCCAGGTGCCACTGGCCAAGGTCCATCCCCACAACGCGTGACTGAGCAACAAGCCCAGCAGCGAACTGGTGAACACCCACGGCCATAATCCGCTGCCGTAGCAGATGGCAAAGCCGTGCCAGCGATACCCATGCACATGGGCCCAGTGCGCCAGGCAAGCTCCCAGCAGCAAGCCCAGGGCGGGCAACTCATGCTTGTAGAAGGCCACTTCGCTGATATCACCAACTATCCAGCGCAGGCGGCTTAACGGTTGATCGAGCGTCGCGGCCAGTTGCGTGTAGTCCGGCCATTGGCCCTGTACGAGGCTGGCTGCCAGCAGCACCAGCAGGCAGGCAAGGATCAACACCGACGAACGCTGCCGGTTGGGGAAGAGTAGCGTTTTCATGTGCAACTCCTCAGCGGGGCATAGGTGCATGAAGGCGATAGCCAAGCGTCGCATCGTAAAGGTCGGTGCGCCTGTCTCGCGGCAAGTCGTTGAGGCTGTTCCAGATCGGCGCAGAGCGGGCGCTGCTGAGGTCGACATCGGCGTAGAGAATGCCCTCCTCGTCTGCACTGGCCACCTCGCCAATGGGCCAGCCATTGGTACCGGCAATCAGTGAACAGCCCAGGAAGCGACCGCCCCGCTCGCTACCTATGCGATTGGCGGCAGCGATGTAGACGTTGTTGGTGTGTGCCGCCGTCATGGTCAGGTACGACGCCATGCAGCGCCCTGTTTCATCGAACAGTGGTGGTGGCGTCCATACCCAGTTGTTCAGGCTGCAGATGATGTCGGCGCCTTGCGCAGCCATCAGCCGCGGCACTTCCGGGAACCAGATATCCCAGCAGATCATCAGGCCGATACGGCCGATCGGTGTCTCGAACACAGGGAAGCCCAGGTCGCCAGGGGTGAACCAGAGCTTTTCCTGGTTCCACAGATGGGCCTTGCGGTAATGCCCGAGCAAGCCCTGCGGACCGAACAGAACGGCACTGTCGAAAAGTTTCAGTCCCTCGCGTTCGGCAAAACCCGCAGCCAGATATACCTGGTACTCCTTGGCGAAATCCGCCCAGGCTTTCAGGCTGCGCCCCTCCTCCAGCGTTTCGGCGTGGGCATAGGCCTCTGCACGCGTGTGGAAGGTGTAGCCGGTGTTGGCCAGCTCGGGTAGCACGATCAGGTTGGCGCCTTCACGCGCCGCGCACCGGGCCAATGCCAGGCCCTTGCTCAGGTTGCCATCGCAATGCTCCAGCCCGACCTGAGGGTCGTACTGGATGACAGCGATACGTACGGGGCTGACGGGCGTGCAGTGATCAGACATGGCGGCTTCCTTTTATGGTTGTTTTGGAAGGGCGCCAGTAAAGCGGGGTTGGGCGGGGGAGTGACAGTCGGGGAGTTCCTATGGGATCGAAGGACAAGAGAAGTGTTCCAGTAGGAAATTCCCCACAAAAACTCCCGGATGCAGCTATTTCCCAGCTTGATAATGTGGGTAGTGGTTCAGGTTAAAGCCCCCATTGAACGATGCCGATGTTCTGTTGCACAGGTTGATGACCACATCAAGCGCCGTGCGTAAACACGGCTCGGTCCAGCCGGCGTCAACAGAGAAGGACTCTCCAGCCAGATACAACCCTGAACTGGCACTCAGATCACGGTTGTACTTCATCAGGCTCACTGCATCGTAATAGGTCCCAGCCCGATACAACTTTGCGCAGCCAAGCGCGTTTCGATCAGTCATCCAACGCTGTATGCGAATGTTTCGGGTATCGATATAAGGCGATATGGGTTCAGCCACGTTGCTGCAGCGAAGGAGGATCCGATCGAGTTCCTTCACGCACTTGTCACCCAGTTCTTCATCTGAGAACGCGGCCAGTTTCGTTGCATCGTCTTCCCAGGTGTAACTGAGCAGGATGCAGTCATCAGCGTAATGGTCGTTGTAGCGATAGGCATAGACATCGTGAACGAAACTGTCAGTGACCAGGATTTGCGGAAAAGCTGGGTTGCGATCCAGGAAGCTCTTATTCAGCGGGGCATAGACCTTGCAGCTTGTCTCCCAATGAGCATGCTTCCAGGCATCCATGATCGTCTGCGGCAATATCTGACGGCTGAAACCGTCGAGGCGGATGTTGGTTTCGATCAGCCAGGAAGGGATGGTCAAGATCACGCTGTCGAAGTCTTCGTATTGGACGTTCCCCTGCACCGGATCACTGCAATGCCAACGGTATCCGACCCGTACGCGACCATCCTCCAGCTTTTGTAGGGAACAGACTGAAGTGTCAGTCAGTAACCCATCATCTCGTTGCAGCAGGTGGTCATACAGCGAGGAACCGCCCATCCCGGCGTCCAGAAACATGAGGCTTTCGTCCATCGCCGCAAGCCCGATATAGGCTGGCCCCTGAAACATCAATCCTTTACTGTCAGGGACGCTGCTGGCTTCAAGATGGGGCGCAGCGTAAGGCACACCGTCCTGGTCAACACGCCCATGCACCAACTGCAAGTGACTGCTGAAGCCAAAGATTGCTGTACGCAGCGGGTAAAGGCAGCAGACGTCATAAAACGCTCCCCAGCTACCATCTCCAATACCGATTGCATAGAAGATGGCCGACTCGTCGCCACTCATGCCTAGCCCGCCAAAATCACCAGGGTTTGCAGGGTCCCAAGCCGTAACAGCGGATAAATGCACCAGATCTCTAAACGATAATCGATGATAGCGCTCGACGATCGCCGACCACATCGACTCCCAACCATAAGTGCCATAAACCGCAGCAATACGCTCGGCGAACTGCTCCGCGAAATGGCGCCATTTATCGTAGACCTGCTGAAGCATCGCAGTAGGTGGTGGTGTCTTTCCTTCGGGATTGCGCCAGATCAACAGCGCAGGGTCTCCGTCACCCGCTAATTGCCCGTCACGAAGATATATTCCAGTGGCATTCACCCAAGGTGTCCCGGGATTTGGAAAATCGGAAATTCTTAGCTCGAACAGCTTGGCGTAATAGGCCATAAGCGAACGCCCATCTTTTGGGGGCTCACCAGTCCTGTTGAAGAACGGCATGCGCATGGCCCCCATTTCAAAAGGGGTTACAGGCTGCTTGTGATTGCCTGCGTTATTCACCAGCGTAAGGTGACGCCCACCCACTCGTCGGGACTGCTCGATCAAGGTGATACGGGTAAAGCCGCAACGTAGCAATTCTCGGGCTGCAGTTAGCCCGGTAACACCAGCACCGACAATACAGATCCGGTGATCCGGCTGAGTGGCGTATGCAACTCCGCCCTCTTGTTCGAGTAGACGGCGATAATCAAAGCAAAGATCAGGAGGGTTAGGGTAACGCGCAGCCCACGGCTTTACGGACAGGGATGGCACGATAGCCAGATCAGCAGGATGGTTGTGTGTTGAGCCGATGGTCATGGTCTCGTGTTCTCAATGAGTTGGGAACATGAGAATGATCAATCAAGAGATGCGTGAGGAGGTTGTTAATTAGCACCAACCGGCCACCACAGGATCGTGAGATATCTATGGTGGCCGCGTTGATGTCAATAAAGCCGTTACGCCTTACACCGCCAGCGCGCGCTCACGCAGCTCGCTGTTGAGGATGCGGTCGTTCTCGCTGTAATCGACCGGGCAGTCGATCACGTGCACGCCCGGGGTCTTGATGCAGTGCTCGAGCAGCGGCAGCAGGCCTTCGGCGCTTTCCACGCGGTGGCCGTTGGCACCGTAGGCTTCGGCGTACTTGACGAAGTCCGGGTTGCCGTAGTCCAGGCCGAAATCGGTGAAGCCCATGTTGGCCTGCTTCCAGCGGATCATGCCGTAGCCGTCGTCACGCAGGATCACCACGGTGATGTGCATGCCCAGGCGTACCGCAGTTTCCAGCTCCTGGCTGTTCATCATGAAGCCGCCGTCGCCGCAAACCGAAATGACCGGGCGGTCCGGGTGCACCAGGTGCGCGGCCATGGCCGATGGCAGGCCGGCGCCCATGGTCGCCAGGGCGTTGTCCAGCAGTACGGTGTTCGGCTTGTGCGCCTTGTAGTTGCGGGCGAACCAGATCTTGTAGATGCCGTTGTCCAGGGCAACGATGCCTTCGGACGGCAGCACGCGACGGATGTCGGCGACCATGCGCTGCGGGTAGACCGGGAAGCGGTTGTCGTCGGCACCTTCGGCGATCTGCGCTTCGTTGGCTTCACGGATCGCCATCAGGCGGGTGAAGTCCCAGTGCGAAGTGTCGTTCAGCGCTTCGCTGATCTGCCACACGGCGTTGGCGATGTCGCCGATCACTTCCACCTGCGGGAAGTACACGGCATCGACTTCGGCAGAGCGGAAGTTGATGTGGATGACTTCGGTGCCGCCACGGACCATGAAGAACGGTGGCTTCTCGATCACGTCGTGGCCGATGTTGACGATCAGGTCGGCGGCTTCGACGGCGCGGTGCACGAAGTCACCCGACGACAGCGCAGCGTTGCCCAGGAAGCGCGGGTGACGCTCGTCGACCACACCTTTGCCCATCTGGGTGGTGATGAACGGGATGCCAGTCTTGTCGATCAGCTGCTTGAGGACCTTGGCGGTCATCTTGCGATTGGCACCGGCGCCGATCACCAAGATCGGGCTGCGAGCTTTCTGTAGTTTTTCCACGGCGGCTTCGATGGCCTTGTGCTCGGCCAGCGGGCGGCGGCTCAGGCTAGGCGGAATCGGCAGGCTTTCGGTCTGCTCGGCAGCGATGTCTTCCGGCAGTTCCAGGTGCACGGCACCTGGCTTCTCTTCTTCGGCCAGGCGGAAGGCTTCGCGCATACGGGCCGGGATGTTGTCGGCCGAGGCGAACTGGTGGGTGTACTTGGTGATGGGGTCCATCATGCCGCACACGTCGATGATCTGGAAACGGCCCTGCTTGGACTTCTTGATCGGCTTCTGGCCGGTGATCATCATCATCGGCATGCCGCCCAGGTAGGCATAGGCGCTGGCGGTGACCAGGTTGGTGGCGCCAGGGCCGAGGGTCGACAGGCTGACGCCAGTCTTGCCGGTCAGGCGGCCGTAGGTGGCGGCCATGAAACCTGCGGACTGCTCGTGACGGGTCAGTACCAGCTTGATCTTCGACTTGCGCAGGGATTCGAGCAGGTCGAGGTTTTCTTCACCGGGAATACCGAATACATACTCGACACCTTCGTTTTCCAGGCATTGCACAACGACATCGGCGGCCTTGGCCATCTTGCTTGCTACCTCAAGTGATGGGACGGTGGAAGTCCGGAAATGCGCAGCACGGTACGCTGGCATCGCTCAGCCCGGGGCCAGGAATGCCCCGAACCAAAGTCTTGACGTAGGGTGGGCGCGGGAAAGTCACGTGAATGTGACGGGAATAGTGTCGCAGCCTGGGTATTGCGCGCTCAGAGTGGGAGTTGTGGGAGCGGGCGAGTCGAGGCGTCGAACCGCCGCGAAACAGGCGACGCGGTGAATGGCACCGGCTTTGCCGGTGTTCGCGGGCGCGCCCGCTCCCACAGGGGCTGCGTATGCCCGGGAATTTTTGCACCACAAAGACAAAACCCCTACCTGCATGCGCAGATAGGGGTTTTGCGAAATGAATCTTGACGATGACCTACTCTCACATGGGGAAACCCCACACTACCATCGGCGATGCATCGTTTCACTGCTGAGTTCGGGATGGGATCAGGTGGTTCCAATGCTCTATGGTCGTCAAGAAATTCTGTTGCCAGAATGTCCAGATGGACAGCCCAGCGAATTCGGATATGCGATATTTGTGATGTTGCGAACTTTCGGTTATTTCGTCTTCACCACCACAATTTGGCTTTCGTGCACAAATTGCTTGGGTGTTATATGGTCAAGCCTCACGGGCAATTAGTATTGGTTAGCTCAACGCCTCACAGCGCTTACACACCCAACCTATCAACGTCGTAGTCTTCGACGGCCCTTCAGGGGATTCAAGATCCCAGTGAGATCTCATCTTGAGGCAAGTTTCCCGCTTAGATGCTTTCAGCGGTTATCTCTTCCGAACATAGCTACCCGGCAATGCCACTGGCGTGACAACCGGAACACCAGAGGTTCGTCCACTCCGGTCCTCTCGTACTAGGAGCAGCCCCTCTCAAATCTCAAACGTCCACGGCAGATAGGGACCGAACTGTCTCACGACGTTCTAAACCCAGCTCGCGTACCACTTTAAATGGCGAACAGCCATACCCTTGGGACCGGCTTCAGCCCCAGGATGTGATGAGCCGACATCGAGGTGCCAAACACCGCCGTCGATATGAACTCTTGGGCGGTATCAGCCTGTTATCCCCGGAGTACCTTTTATCCGTTGAGCGATGGCCCTTCCATACAGAACCACCGGATCACTAAGACCTACTTTCGTACCTGCTCGACGTGTTTGTCTCGCAGTCAAGCGCGCTTTTGCCTTTATACTCTACGACCGATTTCCGACCGGTCTGAGCGCACCTTCGTACTCCTCCGTTACTCTTTGGGAGGAGACCGCCCCAGTCAAACTACCCACCATACACTGTCCTCGATCCGGATAACGGACCTGAGTTAGAACCTCAAAGTTGCCAGGGTGGTATTTCAAGGATGGCTCCATGAGAACTGGCGTCCCCACTTCAAAGCCTCCCACCTATCCTACACAAGCAAATTCAAAGTCCAGTGCAAAGCTATAGTAAAGGTTCACGGGGTCTTTCCGTCTAGCCGCGGATACACTGCATCTTCACAGCGATTTCAATTTCACTGAGTCTCGGGTGGAGACAGCGCCGCCATCGTTACGCCATTCGTGCAGGTCGGAACTTACCCGACAAGGAATTTCGCTACCTTAGGACCGTTATAGTTACGGCCGCCGTTTACCGGGGCTTCGATCAAGAGCTTCGCTTGCGCTAACCCCATCAATTAACCTTCCGGCACCGGGCAGGCGTCACACCCTATACGTCCACTTTCGTGTTTGCAGAGTGCTGTGTTTTTAATAAACAGTCGCAGCGGCCTGGTATCTTCGACCGGCATGGGCTTACGTAGCAAGTCCTTCACCCTCGCCGGCGCACCTTCTCCCGAAGTTACGGTGCCATTTTGCCTAGTTCCTTCACCCGAGTTCTCTCAAGCGCCTTGGTATTCTCTACCTAACCACCTGTGTCGGTTTGGGGTACGGTTCCCAGTTATCTGAAGCTTAGGAGCTTTTCTTGGAAGCATGGTATCAACCACTTCGTCGCCTAAAGGCAACTCGTCATCAGCTCTCGGCCTTGAAATCCCGGATTTGCCTAAGATTTCAGCCTACCACCTTAAACCTGGACAACCAACGCCAGGCTGGCCTAACCTTCTCCGTCCCTCCATCGCAATAACTGGAAGTACAGGAATATTAACCTGTTTTCCATCGACTACGCTTTTCAGCCTCGCCTTAGGGACCGACTAACCCTGCGTCGATTAACGTTGCGCAGGAAACCTTGGTCTTTCGGCGTGCGAGTTTTTCACTCGCATTGTCGTTACTCATGTCAGCATTCGCACTTCTGATACCTCCAGCAAGCTTCTCAACTCACCTTCACAGGCTTACAGAACGCTCCTCTACCGCGTCATCAAAGATGACACCCGTAGCTTCGGTGCATGGTTTGAGCCCCGTTACATCTTCCGCGCAGGCCGACTCGACTAGTGAGCTATTACGCTTTCTTTAAAGGGTGGCTGCTTCTAAGCCAACCTCCTAGCTGTCTAAGCCTTCCCACATCGTTTCCCACTTAACCATGACTTTGGGACCTTAGCTGACGGTCTGGGTTGTTTCCCTTTTCACGACGGACGTTAGCACCCGCCGTGTGTCTCCCATGCTCGGCACTTCCAGGTATTCGGAGTTTGCATCGGTTTGGTAAGTCGGGATGACCCCCTAGCCGAAACAGTGCTCTACCCCTGGAGTGATACATGAGGCGCTACCTAAATAGCTTTCGAGGAGAACCAGCTATCTCCGAGCTTGATTAGCCTTTCACTCCGATCCACAGGTCATCCGCTAACTTTTCAACGGTAGTCGGTTCGGTCCTCCAGTCAGTGTTACCTAACCTTCAACCTGCCCATGGATAGATCGCCCGGTTTCGGGTCTATACCCAGCGACTAAACGCCCTATTAAGACTCGCTTTCGCTACGCCTCCCCTATTCGGTTAAGCTCGCCACTGAATATAAGTCGCTGACCCATTATACAAAAGGTACGCAGTCACCTAACAAAGTAGGCTCCCACTGCTTGTACGCATACGGTTTCAGGTTCTATTTCACTCCCCTCTCCGGGGTTCTTTTCGCCTTTCCCTCACGGTACTGGTTCACTATCGGTCAGTCAGTAGTATTTAGCCTTGGAGGATGGTCCCCCCATATTCAGACAAAGTTTCTCGTGCTCCGTCCTACTCGATTTCATTGACAAGAGATTTTCGTGTACGGGGCTATCACCCACTATGGCCGCACTTTCCAGAGCGTTCCACTAATCTCAAATCAACTTAAGGGCTGGTCCCCGTTCGCTCGCCACTACTAAGGGAATCTCGGTTGATTTCTTTTCCTCAGGGTACTTAGATGTTTCAGTTCCCCTGGTTCGCCTCTTGCACCTATGTATTCAGTACAAGATACTCAGCTTATGCTGAGTGGGTTCCCCCATTCAGAGATCTCTGGATCACAGTCTGTTTGCCGACTCCCCAAAGCTTATCGCAGGCTACCACGTCTTTCATCGCCTCTGACTGCCAAGGCATCCACCGTATGCGCTTCTTCACTTGACCATATAACCCCAAGCAATCTGGTTATACTGTGAAGACGACATTCGCCGAAAATTCGCATGTTGCTCTTTCGAGCAGAACTCACAAATTTTACCTTAGCCTGATTTCCAGCAGTGAAACTGGTCATCAGTCTATATCTATCACATATCCGAATTTTTAAAGAACGATCTGACAAAAGTCAGAAATCAACATTCGAAGCGAATGCTCATTTCTAAGTTCTGATCAGGAACAACATTCGACCCATGCAGGGTCTGATCGCCTTCAACCATGAATCAAGCAATTCGTGTGGGAGCTCATCAGCAGGCTGATGTCGTCGATTAAGGAGGTGATCCAGCCGCAGGTTCCCCTACGGCTACCTTGTTACGACTTCACCCCAGTCATGAATCACACCGTGGTAACCGTCCTCCCGAAGGTTAGACTAGCTACTTCTGGTGCAACCCACTCCCATGGTGTGACGGGCGGTGTGTACAAGGCCCGGGAACGTATTCACCGCGACATTCTGATTCGCGATTACTAGCGATTCCGACTTCACGCAGTCGAGTTGCAGACTGCGATCCGGACTACGATCGGTTTTGTGAGATTAGCTCCACCTCGCGGCTTGGCAACCCTCTGTACCGACCATTGTAGCACGTGTGTAGCCCAGGCCGTAAGGGCCATGATGACTTGACGTCATCCCCACCTTCCTCCGGTTTGTCACCGGCAGTCTCCTTAGAGTGCCCACCATAACGTGCTGGTAACTAAGGACAAGGGTTGCGCTCGTTACGGGACTTAACCCAACATCTCACGACACGAGCTGACGACAGCCATGCAGCACCTGTGTCAGAGTTCCCGAAGGCACCAATCCATCTCTGGAAAGTTCTCTGCATGTCAAGGCCTGGTAAGGTTCTTCGCGTTGCTTCGAATTAAACCACATGCTCCACCGCTTGTGCGGGCCCCCGTCAATTCATTTGAGTTTTAACCTTGCGGCCGTACTCCCCAGGCGGTCAACTTAATGCGTTAGCTGCGCCACTAAAATCTCAAGGATTCCAACGGCTAGTTGACATCGTTTACGGCGTGGACTACCAGGGTATCTAATCCTGTTTGCTCCCCACGCTTTCGCACCTCAGTGTCAGTATCAGTCCAGGTGGTCGCCTTCGCCACTGGTGTTCCTTCCTATATCTACGCATTTCACCGCTACACAGGAAATTCCACCACCCTCTACCGTACTCTAGCTCGCCAGTTTTGGATGCAGTTCCCAGGTTGAGCCCGGGGCTTTCACATCCAACTTAACGAACCACCTACGCGCGCTTTACGCCCAGTAATTCCGATTAACGCTTGCACCCTCTGTATTACCGCGGCTGCTGGCACAGAGTTAGCCGGTGCTTATTCTGTCGGTAACGTCAAAACAGCAAGGTATTAACTTACTGCCCTTCCTCCCAACTTAAAGTGCTTTACAATCCGAAGACCTTCTTCACACACGCGGCATGGCTGGATCAGGCTTTCGCCCATTGTCCAATATTCCCCACTGCTGCCTCCCGTAGGAGTCTGGACCGTGTCTCAGTTCCAGTGTGACTGATCATCCTCTCAGACCAGTTACGGATCGTCGCCTTGGTGAGCCATTACCCCACCAACTAGCTAATCCGACCTAGGCTCATCTGATAGCGCAAGGCCCGAAGGTCCCCTGCTTTCTCCCGTAGGACGTATGCGGTATTAGCGTTCCTTTCGAAACGTTGCCCCCCACTACCAGGCAGATTCCTAGGCATTACTCACCCGTCCGCCGCTGAATCAAGGAGCAAGCTCCCGTCATCCGCTCGACTTGCATGTGTTAGGCCTGCCGCCAGCGTTCAATCTGAGCCATGATCAAACTCTTCAGTTCAATACTGCTTGGGTTTTTAAGAAACCCTAAACTTGGCTCAGCAATCTCAAATGACTATGTGATTTCTCGCATGGCCACTTGTGATGCTGATAATCTTTGTGACTATCAGTCCGTACTCACAAGCACCCACACGAATTGCTTGATTCGATTTGTTAAAGAGCGTTTGGTTAAGAGCCTTTCGTCTCAACCGAGGCGCGCATTCTACGCTTTCCTCATTTGCTGTCAAGCGTTTATTTTGAAGTTTTTTACAGCTGGTTTCTTTCGAAACCCTTCAACCTCAACAACTTACCGCTTGCCTCGAAGCGTTCATCGCTGCGAGGAGGCGAATAATACGCGCTTTGAAATCAGAGTCAACACCTTGATCTGAAAAAACTTTCTGCCGTCGTTTGTCTCCTCGCCGGCAACTAATGAAAGCGCCGCGAATCTGTAGAGAAACACCCCCACGGAGCGTAGCGGCCATGAGCGATGCGCAAAGCGAGAAAACCCCGGGCCTGTCGGCGGACGAGGAGCAGGAAGTCAGCCTTAGCCAGCCGCCCCGCGCGGCAGTACTGCACGAGATCATTCGTTACCAGGGCGACCAGGAACTGGAACGTACACTCGCCGCACTATGGTGGTCGGCACTGGCCGCAGGCTTGTCCATGGGGCTGTCGCTCATGGCCATGGGCCTGTTCTACGCTCGCCTGCCGGAGGGGGACAGTGCCCAGGTGGTCGCCAGCATCGGCTACAGCGCTGGCTTCCTTGCAGTGATACTGGCGCGTCAGCAGTTGTTCACCGAAAACACCCTGACCGCCGTGTTGCCGGTAATGACCGCCCCCACCCTGGCCAACTTCGGGCGCCTGCTGCGCCTTTGGAGCGTTGTACTGCTTGGCAACCTCGCCGGCACCTTGCTGGTGGCCTGGGTAATGCTGGAACTGCCGATCTTCGACAGCAAGACCGACGTGGCCTTCCTGGAAGTGGGCCGCAAGGTCATGAAGAACGATATCAGCCAGATGTTCGCCAAAGGCATCGTATCGGGGTGGATGATCGCCACGATGGTCTGGATGATCCCATCGATGGAACACGCCAAGATCTGGATCATCCTGATGATCACCTACCTGATGGCCCTGGGCGACTTCACCCATATCGTGGTCGGCTCGGTCGAGGTGTCCTATCTGGTCTGGGCTGGCGATGAAACCTGGCGCAGCTTCTGGCTGGAGTTCGCCCTGCCGACACTGGCGGGCAACATCATCGGCGGCAGCTTCATCTTCGGCTTGATCAGCCATGCACAGGTGCGCAGCGACAGCGGCAGACCGCCCTCACGGCTACTGAAAGAGGACCAGCCACCCTCCCCGCGCCGCAACAACGGCAACAAATGAACTTCAGCGTGCCGCCACCACGCGCTCGTTCGCCTGGCCGCGCTGACGCACGGGCCGCGGCTGCCACCAGTTCTGCCCAGCGTGCGGAGAGTCAAGGCTGACCCGCTCCCCCATCTGCGGCGTGCTCAGACGCACCTGCGCCTGGTTGGCCAACGCCAGGATGCGCTCGAACGGCTCCTGCCAGCCATGCATGGACAGGTCGAAGGTGCCGTTGTGAATCGGCAACAGCCAGCGCCCGCGTAGATCCAGATGGGCCTGCAGGCTCTGCTCCGGCTGCATGTGCACATCGGGCCAGGCGACGTTGTAGGCCCCGGTCTCGATCAGGGTCAGGTCGAACGGCCCGAAGCGCTCGCCAATCTGCTTGAACCCATCGAAGTAGCCGGTATCGCCACTGAAGAATACCCGCACATCCTCGTCGACGATCACCCACGACGCCCACAAGGTCCGGTTGCTGTCCAGCAGCCCACGCCCGGAAAAGTGCTGAGCCGGGGTGGCGACAAAGCGCACACCCTCGACCTCGCTTTCCTGCCACCAGTCCAGCTGCCGCACCTTTGCCGGTGCTACGCCCCAGGTCATCAGCAGGTTGCCTACGCCCAGCGGCGCCAGGAACACACTGGTGCGCGATGCCAGTTGGCGAATCGCCTGTTCGTCAAGATGATCGAAGTGATCGTGGGACAGTACCACCGCAGCCAACGGCGGCAACTGGTCCAGCGCCAGGGGCGGCGCATGGAAGCGCAGTGGGCCGGCCCACTGCACCGGCGAGGCGCGCTCGGCGAATACCGGGTCGGTAATAAAGAAGCGCCCGCGCAGCTTGAGCAATACCGTGGAATGGCCCAGGCGCCAAAGACTGCGGTCGGGCGCATCGAGCACCTGCTGGCGGGTCATGGGCTGGAGGCTGACCGGTGTGGCCGGCCGGGTTTCCGGTGGTTTGCGCAGGAACAGGTACTTGAGCCCGATGCGCAGTTTCTTCAATACGCCATCCTGTGGCAACGACGCCTGATTGTGAAAGCGCCCTTCCCGCTGAGGCGCCGGCTCGCCGGCAGGGTTGGCCAAAGGGACCATCAGCAACACTCCGAGCAACAGGAAAGCCTTCATGTTACCCCACAGTGATCGGATCAACCGTGAATTGGCTTGTAAGGTCATTTTTCGTCGATGAAACACTGTTCAACAATATTCATGCGAGTTATGCGATAAACGGTGCTCCAGCAGAAGAACGATGACCAAGATGGATAAACGCAGCGGCAAAGGACTTTCATTCGCCAAACGCATCTACCTGCCGCGGGTCATCGGCCTGGGGATCGGCCTGTTCAGCGTCATGGCCGCCATTGCGCCGCTGTCACCGCCCACATGGGCATGGCTGCTGCTACTGTTCAACGGTTTGTTGTGGCCGCATGTGGCCTACCTGTGGGCCGCCCGTTCGGCCATGCCCTACCAGGCAGAACAGCGCAACCTGGTGCTGGACTCCCTGATGGGAGGGTTCTGGACCGCCGCCATGCATTTCAATCCATTGCCCAGCGTGACCGTGCTGTCGATGATGACCATGAACAACGTCGCCGCCGGCGGCAAACGCATGGTCGTTCGCGGGGTGCTGGCCCAGCTGGCGGGCATGCTCGTCGCCATCCTGCTGCTGGGCCCCGGCCTGCAACTGAATGCGACGCCCATGCAGATCTATGCCTGCCTGCCGATGTTGACCCTCTACCCGCTGGCGCTGGGCTGGGTCTGCTACCAGTTGGCGATCAAGCTGGCCGACCACAAGCGCCGGCTGAGCACCCTGAGCCTTACCGACAGCCTGACCGGGCTGCTCAACCACGGCGCCTGGAAAGACCTGCTGCTGCTGAAGTTCCAGGCTTGCCAGCAGCAACAGGGGCACGCGGTGATTGCCCTGATCGACATCGACCACTTCAAGACCATCAACGACACCTTCGGCCACGTGGTCGGCGACTGTGTGCTGCGCCAGCTCGGCGCCGAACTGCGGCGCAATCTGCGCGAAGGCGACCAGGCCGGGCGTTACGGTGGTGACGAATTCTGCGTGATCCTGCCGGACACCAGCGAGGCCCAAGCCTGCCAGGCCATGGAGCGCCTGCGCGAGCAGGTCGCCAGCTACCGTAACCCGCAGTTGCCGCACCTGCGCATCAGCCTGAGCATCGGCCTTTCGGCATTCGAGGCCGACCTGGAGTCACCCGAACACTGGCTCGAACAGGCGGACAAGGCGCTGTACACCGCCAAGCATGCCGGGCGCGACCAGGTCAATTTTGCCCACAGAGACGCTGCGGCGCTCAGGCTGGCCTATCCTGATTGAACCTCCTTCCTGACCAACTGGCGGGAGGCTGCCTGAAGGAGCCGCTCGCGCATGGCCAGGACCGCCAACCTTCCACCCGCCAGCCCCACACCACGCTTCCAGGTGCGTCGCCTGATTGCCGGCTTCAGCGCAGTTTTCGGACTGGCCTGCCTGATCATCCTCGGCGCCCTGTTCAATATCGCGGGTACTCTTGACCATCAGGAACGCCAGCGCAGCGCCTCGCAGGCAACCAAGGCGCTGGAACAACGGCTGCTCGCCTCGCGCCAGTTCCTGTCCAGCTATGCCGTGTGGGATGCTGCCTTCGAACACCTGGCGGGCCAGGCCGACTGGAAATGGGCCTACGAAGAAAAGAACGTGGGCGAGTCGCTGTACAGCGCCAGCGGCTATGAAGGGGTGTTCGTGGTGGAGGACGCTCGCACCACCTACGGTTTGTTCAAAGGCCAGCCTACCCAGGCAGCGGCCAATACCTATATTGATGCAGCGCTGCAGCCAATCATCGACCAGGCTCGGGCGGCGGCTATCCCACGTGAACAGATCACCCGTTTCGTCCTGTTCAACGGCTGGCCGGCAGTGCTCAGTGCCGCGGCGGTGCGCCCGGACCGGGATGTCACCGATAGCGAGGTGCGCCAGGCGCCGGTGATGCTGTTCGTCGACCAGCTCACCGAGGAAAAGCTGGCACAGCTGAGCAGCGGTGCCGGCCTGACCGACATGCACGTGGAAAACGATGATGTGGGGGAGCACGGGCACCTGCGCATCGACCTCGGCGATACCGGCTACCACCTGTCCTGGAGCAGCCCGCTGCCAGGGCAGCAGTTGCTGCGCGCGGTGTTGCCGCCGCTGGCGGGTGCCTTGCTGATACTCGGCCTGGTCATGCTGTACCTGTTCCGCCATGCCTTGCGCAGTTCGCGGGCGATCGACCTCACGCTCGCCGATCTGCAGCAGAGCAACCAGGCCCTGGAGGCCAGCGAGCAGCGTTTTCGCGCGGTGGCCGAGTCGGCCTCCGACTGGATCTGGGAAACCGATCGGCAACAACGCCTGACCTACCTTTCGCAACGCTTCGTCAATGTCACCGGCTACCCGGTGGACGACTGGCTCGGCCACCCGCTCAATCAGTTGCTGGCCTGCGATACCACGCCGCTCTCGCCGTGGCTGGATGCCCTGGCCGCGGTCGACCCGCAACAACTGGCCAACCTGCGCTGCACCTACCGCGACCAGAATGGCCAGAACCGCTACTGCCGGATATCGGCCCGCGCCATCTGGTACGACGGCAAGCCCGTCGGTTTTCGCGGCACCGCCAGCGACATCACCGACGAAGTCGACGCTCATGCGCGCATCCAGCACCTGTCGCTGCACGACCCGCTGACCGGGCTGGCCAACCGCAACAAGCTCGCCCGGCACCTCGAGCAGGCCTTGTTGCGCGGCAGTGATTCGCCGCCACTGACCTTGCTGCTGCTGGACCTGGACAACTTCAAGCCGATCAACGACTCCCTCGGCCATGCCGCCGGTGACGCCGTGCTGCAGGAGGTAGCAACACGCCTGCGCGACAGCACCCGCGATGGCGACCTGGTCGCGCGCCTGGGCGGCGACGAGTTCCTCCTGGTGCTCGGCGGCATGGACAACCGCAGCGAGATCGACCGCTTCTGTGCGCGCCTGATCAGCCTGCTGCAGCAACCGATCATCTTCGATAACCAGCCCCTGCACGTTGGCGCCAGTATCGGTGTCGCCCAGACCCGTACCCAAGGCTTCGATGCCGGCGAGCTGATCCGCTGCGCCGATATCGCCCTGTACCAGGCCAAGGCCGACGGCAAGTGCACCTGGCGCTATTTCGCTGCCGAAATGAACCAGCAGATCCAGTACCGCCGCCAACTGGAGAACGACATGCGGCGGGCCCTGCGCAACCAGGAATTCGAGCTGCACTACCAGCCGCGCTATCGCCTCAGCGACCTGCGCATCGTCGCGGTCGAGGCTTTGCTGCGCTGGCAGCATCCGCAGGAGGGGTTGCTGGGGCCGGACACCTTCATTCCGTTGGCCGAACAGAGTGACATCATTGTTGCGCTGGGCCGCTGGGTGCTGCGCGAAGCCTGCCGCACCGCCCATGACTGGCCCGCCGATGTACTGGTTTCCGTGAACCTGTCACCGGCGCAGTTCCTGCGCAGCGATGTGGTGGCCGATGTACGCGAGATCCTGCTGGAAACCGCCTTCCCTGCCCAGCGCCTGGAGCTGGAAATTACCGAGAACGTGATGCTCAATGACATCGAAGGCGCGCTGGGCACCATGCTGTCGCTCAAGGAGCTGGGCGTGCGCCTGAACATGGACGACTTCGGCACCGGCTACTCGTCGTTGGGCTACCTGCGCACCTACCCGTTCGACAGCATCAAGATCGACAAACGCTTCATCGGCGGGCTGAACAACACCGCTGGCAGCGACCGCGCCGTGGTCCAGGCCATCATCAACCTGGGCGAAGCGATGGGGCTGACGGTGACGGCCGAAGGGGTGGAGAGCGAGCAGCAGCTCAGGGCACTGCAGAAGGACCGCTGCCATGAAGTGCAGGGCTATTACCTGAGCAGGCCGCTGGACAGTGCGGGGCTCGAGGCGTTGTTGCAGCAGGCATCCCAGCGGTCGGCGCCCTACCTGTAGCGCGCGGACGTAACTGTCTTGTGCAGGTTTGATACTTGCACATCCCCTGTGGGAGCGGGTTCACCCGCGAAAAATGCAACTCGGTATATGGCACCGGCTTCGCCGGTGTTCGCGGGTGAACCCGCTCCCACAGTGATGGTGCAGGTTTTCGGTATTCGAGCGAGGCAGTTACTCCGCTATTACAGAGCGGAATCCCGCTGCAAGCTGCGCTCTGCCACGATTTCCGGCAGGTCGCGCCGGCGCAGGTAGGTGCGCAGCGGTTCACCGATGTTCAAACGGTCATCCACATGCTGCTCCAGCAACAGCGCCAGCCGTTCGCGGCACAGGGCCATGCGCTGCCCTTGCTCGGGCCGCCAGACAAACTCGCTGCAGGGCGTGATGCTGGCGTCGGCCACGTCCATGCCGAACGAATCTTCGGAAAAACGCACGATGTGCACACCGCGCTTGCCATGAAAACCGACGAAGCCCTTGAGCTGGTCGGCAGCGTTGCAGATGTCCTGGGAAGTGATGGCCATGACGTAACCTCGCAATGAAATCGGAAGATACGCACGCCAGGCGGGATGGTTGCCTCTGCCGGGCAACTCGTGACTGGCAGCCTAACGCAAGCCGTCGCACAGGCGCCACGCTTTTCATCGATCAGCGGCCACCGTCGACCTGCGAATGCAGCAACTCGCCCAGCCACTGCATGAAGGCCTGCACCCGGCGTGGCACGTGCCGTTGCCGGGCATACAGCAGTGACACGGGCATGGCCGGGGCCTGCCAGCCTTCCAGTACCGAAACCAGCTCACCGCGCTGCAGGTGCTCGGCCACGCCCACCGCCGGCACCTGGATCAACCCCAGCCCGGCCAGGCAGGCCGCCGAGTAGGCCTCGGCATTGTTGACCGTGACCACTCCGGCCATGGCCTGGAAGTGCAGTTCACCGCCCTGCAGGTATTCGAAACCGGCACTGCGCCCCCCAAGGGTGCGCACGTAATGCACCAGGTGGTGCTCGGCCAGGTCCTGCAGCGTGCGCGGCACGCCATGGCGGGCCAGGTAGGCAGGGCTGGCACAGTTGCGCATGCTCAGTTGCCCGACCGGGCGCGCCACCACGTCCAGGTCATGCAGGGCACCAATGCGCATCACACAATCGAAGCCTTCACGCAGCAGGTCGACCTGGCGGTCGGTGCAACTGAGCTCCACCTCCAGGCGCGGGAAGCGCTGCAGAAACTGCGGCAGCGCCGGGATGATGACCCGTCGGGCCATCATGGTCGGCAGGTCGACCCGCAGGCGCCCGGCCAGCTCGGCATCGTCGGCGCAGAACAGGCTCTCGATCTCGTCCATGCCCGACAGCAGGTCCTTGCTGCGCTCGTACAGCAAGGCGCCATCCTGGGTTGCCTGCACCCGGCGGGTGGTGCGGTTGAACAGCTGCGTCCCCAGCAAACGCTCCAGCGCCCTGACCTGCTCCGACACGGTCGAACGGGGCAGCCCCAGGCTCTCGGCAGCCAGGGTGAAACTGCTGACCTCGCTCACCCGCACAAAGGTGCGCAACAACTCCAGCTTGTTCACTTGAACCTCGTCTATCCGGTTTTACCGAACAGTATTTCCATATTTGCTGGATTTAACAGCACAACACCGACCAATAACCTGTGCTCATCAGCCCACCATGAGGTTTTCACCATGACCCGCAAGATTGCCCTGATCACTGGCGCCAGCCGCGGCCTGGGCCGCAACACCGCCGAACACCTGGCCGCACGCGGCATCGATGTCATCGGCACTTACCACAGCAAGGCCGAGGAAGCCCAGGCCGTGGCCGTGCGGCTGGAGCAGGCCGGGGTCAAGGCCGCCATGTTGCAACTGGACGTCAGCGACAGCGCCAGCTTTGCCGGCTTCGCCGAACGCCTGGGGGCAACCTTGCAGCAACACTTCGGTCGCGAGCGTTTCGACTTTCTGGTGAACAATGCCGGGATCGGCTTGAACGTGCCATACACCGAAACCAGCGAGGCGCAGTTCGACCAGTTGCTGAACATCCAGCTGAAAGGGCCGTTCTTCCTCACCCAGCGCCTGCTGCCGCTGCTGGTCGACAATGGCCGCATCGTCAACATTTCCACTGGCCTGGCGCGCTTTGCGCTGCCGGGGTATGCCGCCTATGCCGCGATGAAGGGGGCGATGGAGGTGCTGACCCGCTACCAGGCCAAGGAACTGGGCGCGCGTGGTATTCGCGTGAACATTCTGGCGCCGGGGGCGATCGAGACGGACTTTGGCGGCGGCGTGGTGCGGGACAACCGCCAGGTGAATGAATACATTGCCGGCAACACGGCGCTGGGGCGGGTGGGCTTGCCGGATGATATCGGGGCAGCGATTGCGCTGTTGCTGGAAGATGGCAATGGCTGGATCAACGGGCAACGGCTGGAGGTTTCAGGCGGGATGTTCCTCTGAGGTCAGGTTTTCTGGGGCCGCTTTGCGGCCCATCGCCGGCAAGCCAGCTCCCACCTCGACTGCATCGACCTCAAGCATTGTGCAGTACCTGTGGGAGCTGACTTGCCGGCGATGAGGCCAGGACAGGCAACACAGGACAGTTGCTCCCACCACCGCATGAGCCTGGGTTGCCAGCGATCGGGCCACAGAGTAGCCACCTGCCTCATTGCTCATGCACCTGCACACTGGCCGTCATCCCCGCACTCAGGGTCACCCCCTCCGGCACCTGGTCCAGGCGGATCCTCACCGGTATCCGCTGCGCCAGGCGTACCCAGTTGAAGGTCGGCTCAACCTCCGGCAGCAACTGGCTGTCGGGGTTACTGTTGCGGTCGGTGATACCACGGCTGATGCTCTCCACATGCCCTTGCATCGGCTCGCCCGCGCCCATCAGCCAGACCTTCACCGCATCCCCCACACGAATGCGTGGCAGCTTGGTTTCCTCGAAATAGGCCTGGATATAGAAGGTTGAATCGTCCACCAGGGCCATCACCGATTCCCCGGTGTTCACATAGTTGCCCTCGGCCAGGCGCAGGTTGGTGATATGCCCGCTGCGCGGTGCCCGCACTTCACTGCGCGCCAGGTTGATTCTGGCAACCTGCAACTGTGCCTCGGCCTCATGCAGCTCACCACGGGCGATAGCCGCATTGATCTGGGCGTTTTCCCGCAATTCGGCACTGATCGCCTCCGGCCCAAGGGCGGTACGCCGGGCCGCTTCACGCTCGCGCAGGCGCAGTTGCTGGCTGCGGGTCTCGGTTACCGCGCTGGCCTGGTCGAAGGCCGCCTGGAAGCGTTCGCGGTCGATGCTCATCAGCAGGTCGCCGGCCTTGACCTGCTGGTTGTCACGGGCCTTCAGCTCGCGCACCCAGCCGGACACATCAGGGGCGATCACCACCACATCGGCGCGCACACGGGCATCGCGGGTCCAGGGGGTGAGCATGTAGTACTGCCACAGCTGATAGCCGGCGAACACGGCAAGGGCCACCACACACAAGGTGACCAGGGTACGTACGGCCGCACGCATCGAAACACTCCTTTATAAAGCTCCCAGCAGTCGCACCACCAGGAACAACACACAAACGAACAACGCCGCGTCGAACAGCGCTTCATGCCAGATCCAGCGCCCCAACGGCGTGGCCTGCACCACCAGACGCAACAACCCGGTAAGCACCAGCGCCAGCAACACATAAACAAGGAAGGGGCTGAACAGCACGCCGCCCACTTCCCACTCACGCAACCCCATGGGCTTCCTCCTGCCAGCGGCACCACTTGCCCCAGCTTTTCTGCAGTTGC
Source organism: Pseudomonas sp. X4 (assembly GCF_040784925.1). Classification (NCBI taxonomy): domain Bacteria; kingdom Pseudomonadati; phylum Pseudomonadota; class Gammaproteobacteria; order Pseudomonadales; family Pseudomonadaceae; genus Pseudomonas; species Pseudomonas sp. X4. The sequence goes on from NZ_CP160798.1 coordinate 1,028,643, forward strand.
AGCACCGCCCCTTCGGCCAACCGCAGCGGATCGCTGGAGGGTAGACGGCGCAAGGCGCCAATGAACTGTTCGCTGGCGGCATCCAGGCGCTGACCACGCCCGGGCGCCGGCCCCTTGGCCAGCACGGCCTCTACCTGCTGCAGGTAATCGCGCTCGGCCCGCCCCAACGGGGCCTGGGCAACCGCCAGGCACATGCGCAGGTGCACCAGTTCGTCGCCGATATCCAGGCCGTGCAGGCCGTCGTCCCAGCGCTTGCGTTCGCTCTCGGGCAGTTCGCCGGCATGCCGCGCCAGTTGCATCAGGCGGTCGGCCATGCGCCCGCCAAACCAGCTGTCGGCCCCGCGCAGGTCGCGCCGGGTCAGGCGCACCAGGTCGTTCTGGGTCGCCGCACGCAGGCGCCGGCCCAGCCAGGCTGGGTGGCGGAACACCAACAAACGGAAGGCCATCACCGCTGCCGACACACCCACGAGCATGGCCAAGGCACTGTTGAGCATGGTGGCCACGCCGAACTGCATGGCGTTGAGCGGCGACACCAGCACGATGAAATGCAGGCAATAGGAGGTGGCCGTGGCCCCGGTCCGCGGGTGAGCCATGCCCAGCGCACCAAGAAACAGCGGCACGCCCATGCCCAGGCAGAGCATGGCGAAGCTGCTCCATTGCGGCAGCAGAATCTGCCCGACCAGAAACGCCGCAGGTATCGCCAGGAAAATCCCACGCAGGAAGCTCAGGCCGATCTGCGCGCCGTTCTCGCGGCTGGCGAACAGGCTGCAGACCACGCAGGTCAGCACCAGGCCACCTGGTGCCGAAGGCCAGGCGGTGGCCAGCCAGAAGCCACTCATTACCAGAAAGGCCAGCGCACTGCGTGAGCCGAACAGCAAAGCCAGCGACCAATCGCGGTGCGCGGCCAGGCCTTGGGACACATCCTTGGGCGCCCTGCCCGCCTCCACATCGTCCAGCGCCTGACTGGCAGCCATGGCGTAATCCAGCAGCAGCGCCATGCGCGCCAGGCAGAAGTGCTCCGCCGGGCTGATCTGTTCATCGTGGGCAGCATCCCAGATGCGCTGGCGCAGCAACAACAGGCTCGGCTGGTCGGGCTTGCCCAGCAGTGCACGCACTTCCTCCAGCCAGTGTGCCAGGCGTTCGGCCTCGCGCTCATCAAGTTGCCGCCACTGCCGGCGCACCGAACGGGAAATGCGCAACAGCACCATCAGTTTCTGGCTCAGGCCACGAATGGCACGAGCGCGCTGGCGCCCGCGGTTGCCTTCGAACCAGGCGTGTTCGCGTTGGCTGTCGATGGCAACGATACGCCCCAGGCTTTCCAGCAGGCCTTTGCGCGCCTCGTCTTCGCCGCCCAGCATGGCACTGGCGGCCTGCAGGCCGTTCTGCCAGGCCTGGCGGGCCTGCCCGCCCAGTTGCTGCTCTACCCGCATGGGCCAGAGCAAGGCACTGCTGGCGGTGGCACAGAAGATACCCAGGCAGATCTCGGTGCAGCGCGCCACGGCCTGGTCGAACACCTGCAACGGGTGGTCGATGGCCGGCAGGGCAATGATCGCCGCGGTGTAGCCTGCCAGCACGAAGGCATAGGCCCAGGCGCTGCGCAGTTGGGTGGAGGCGGCGGTGCACAGGGCCAGCCACAGGGCCAAGGTGAGCAGGAACAGCCATGGGGTCTGGGCAAACAGGCCGATGAACAGCACCGACGCAAACGTGCCGACCAAGGTACCGGCCAACCGCGCCAGGCCCTTCTGCACCACCATGCCCGACAACGGCTGGGCGACGATGAAAGCGGTCATCAGTGCCCAGGACGGTTGCTCCAGGCCCCAGCGCATCGCCAGCCACAGCGCCAGGCCGCCACCGAGCAGGGTCTTGATGGCGAACTTGAGGGCGAGGCTGCTGGGGGCGAACAGGGCCTGGAGGGTGATGGGCACGAGACGGACCTTGCGAAGATGGTCTTGTAGAAAGATAGACAATGGTGGGAAGGATAAAGCGGAAACGATTAATTAGCTAGCTAATCATCTTTGTTATGAACAGGCTCTCCTGTGCTGCCTTCTTCGCGGGCACGCCCGCTCCTACATGGGACCGCGCACAGTCCAATCCTGTGAAGTCATTGTGGGAGCGGGTTTACCCGCGAAGAGGCCGGCACAGGCAACACAAAAATTGCAGGCAAAAAAATGGGCGACCGAAGTCGCCCTAAATGCCTTGCGTGCTCGTGTACCCGGAAGGTCAGCGCGGCTTGCGCTTGTTCGAGTCCTTCCAGATGAAAATGCCCAGACCGGCAAAGAAGACGACCATCAACCCGACCGTTACCACTCCGGCGATAACCACGTTGTCGAAGAACATGCTGGCCTCCCCATTCGTTTGCCGTTGTCCGATGGGTGCAAGTTAACCAATGTGGGGGCGGGGAAAATTGATCGGTGTCAATGGTGCCCGGGGCCGGGCACGCGAGGCGGGTGCAGGGTTGACCTGCGTCAAGTTTCAGCGCTTCTTCGGCTTGCCCTTGGGCTTCTTTTTCTTGGCGGTGTTCAACGGCAGGGCCTGCTCGAACGCATTGCGCATCTCGTTCAGGCGCTTTTCCTTGAGGTCGTGGACGCGCTTGGCGCGTTCGGCATCGAAATCGATGAGGTTGTCTTGGCTCATGGGTGGGCTCGACGATCAACTGAGACTTGCATGATGAAGCCAGGCGCTGGCGCTGACCAGCCCCATGTCAGACTTCGATGTCCACCAGCAGCCCCTGGCGTACATGCTCGCCCATCAACGGCGCCACCGGCACGGTGTTGTCGGCGTTGACCTCGTCACCGGGCATCGCACTGTAGCGTTCGTCGTCGCCCTTGTGCCGGCGTTGCTGCTGGCGGCGCTGCTCGTCGCGCAGCAGCAGCGCCTGCTCCTGCGGGTCACGCTGGTGCTTGAGGTCGATGGCACTTTCACCGGATGCAGGCTGCGTCGGCACCACCGGCTTGATGTCGGGTGTCGGCTTGACCGGGTCCTGTTGCGAGGTCACCGGCGCGGCACTGAGCGGAATGATCGGTGGCAGCATGGACGTTCTCCTATGCCCCCTGTATCGGCAGGCGCGGGCTTACCTTGATGGCAGACACAACACTTATTCGGCTTCGTCGTCAGGGTCGTCGTCGCTTGGCGGGCTGGCCTCGCTCCAGGGCCGCTTGTACACCTGCTGCCAGACCGCGTCCATGTGCTCGCGCAGCACCTGCGGCGCGGCCTTGAGCGAAGCGCTGTCCTCACGCTCACCGCCGATCGGCTCTTCACCCGCCGGGGTGATCAGCGACTGGCCGGTGATGCTGTAGCTGGCCTGCCCTTCGCGCATCTCGATGGCGATGTCGTGCGGGTCGATGCCACCGCCGCAGAAGGCGTGGCTGGCGACCGTCACCTCAGCGACGCCGTCCTTGTTCAGGTCGCCGACATCGCTTACGTCGTTATAGAAGTCCACGTCCAGGTCCAGGCCGGGGCAGGTGGTTTCCTGTTCGATCTGCCAGCGCGCCTTGAACGCGTCGTTTTCGGCGGTGCGCCCGTACAGCGTGGCCTTGAGTACCACCTTGTCCACTTCCTGCTCGCTTTCCGGGTCGCTGGCCTGGCCATCGCTGCGGCTCAATACCAGCAGGCCTTCACCGTCGCGGTCACGAAAGTGCACGCTCTTGATCGGTGTCTGCACGCCCAGTACCTCGAGCTGCTCGATCGGGATGGCGGGCAAGGTCTCGAAGTTTTTCTGCTCGCAGGCGGCCAGCAGCAACAGGCTGCCCACGGCCATCGAAGTGCTGATCCAGCGGTGCTTGGCAGACATGTTGATCCGGGGCCCTCGTCGGCAGCACGGTGGGGGGCGATGAAGCGGCTAGACTGTTGCTACCTATCGCACTTCGGCACCTTTCGATGCGCTCGGCACTTTGGTCTGACCGGCCGATCCGTTAACATAACCGGCTTTTTCATCGCGGGAGTTCAGGCAGTATGGCGCAGCAGTATCAACCGGGGCAACGCTGGATCAGCGACAGCGAAGCCGAGCTCGGCCTGGGTACCATCCTGGCGCAGGATGGCCGCCTGTTGACCGTGCTCTACCCGGCCACTGGCGACACCCGCCAGTATTCCCTGCGCAATGCGCCGCTGACCCGCGTGCGCTTCTCGCCAGGTGACCAGATCACCCACTTCGAAGGCTGGAAGCTGACCGTGCGCGAGGTCGAGGACATCGACGGGCTGATGGTCTACCACGGCCTGGACGGGCAGAACCAGCCGCGCACCCTGCCGGAAACCCAGTTGTCGAACTTCATCCAGTTCCGCCTGGCCAGCGACCGCCTGTTCGCCGGGCAGATCGACCCGCTGTCGTGGTTCAGCCTGCGCTACAACACCCTGCAGCACACCAGCAAGCAGATGCAGTCGGCGCTGTGGGGCCTGGGCGGCTGCCGTGCCCAACCCATCGCCCACCAGTTGCACATCGCCCGCGAAGTCGCCGACCGCAGCGCGCCGCGCGTCTTGCTGGCCGACGAAGTGGGCCTGGGCAAAACCATCGAAGCCGGCCTGGTGATCCACCGCCAGCTGCTGTCGGGCCGCGCCAGCCGCGTTCTGATCCTGGTACCAGAAAACCTCCAGCACCAGTGGCTGGTGGAAATGCGCCGCCGCTTCAACCTGCAGGTGGCCCTGTTCGACGCCGAGCGTTTCATCGAAAGCGACGCCAGCAACCCGTTCGAGGATGCCCAGCTGGCGCTGGTGGCCCTGGAGTGGCTGGTCGACGACGAAAAGGCCCAGGACGCGCTGTTCGCCGCCGGCTGGGACCTGATGGTGGTGGACGAAGCCCACCACCTGGTCTGGCACGAAGACCAGGTCAGCGCCGAATATGGCCTGGTCGAACAGCTGGCCCAGGTGATCCCGGGCGTGCTGCTGCTCACCGCCACCCCCGAGCAGCTCGGCCAGGACAGCCACTTCGCCCGCCTGCGCCTGCTCGACCCCAACCGTTTCCACGACCTGGCGGCCTTCCGCGCCGAGAGCGAGCACTATCGCCCGGTGGCTGAAGCCGTACAGGAACTGCTCGACGAAGGCCGCCTGTCGCCCAAGGCCCACGCCACCATCCAGGGCTTCCTGGGTGCCGAAGGCGAAGCCCTGCTGGCCGCGGTCAGCGACGGCGATACCCAGGCCAGCGCGCGCCTGATCCGTGAGCTGCTCGACCGCCACGGCACCGGCCGCGTGCTGTTCCGTAACACCCGCGCGGCGATCCAGGGCTTCCCTGAGCGCCAGCTGCACCCTTACCCACTGGCCACGCCTGAGCAGTACCGCGACCTGCCAGCCGGCGAACATGCCGAGCTGTACCCGGAAGTCGCCTTCCAGGCCCAGGGCGAGGTGGCCGATGACGAGCGCTGGTGGCGTTTCGACCCGCGCGTCGACTGGCTGATCGACACCCTGAAGATGCTCAAGCGCACCAAGGTGCTGGTGATCTGCGCCCATGCCGAAACCGCGATGGACCTGGAAGACGCCCTGCGCGTGCGCTCCGGCATCCCGGCCTCGGTGTTCCATGAAGGCATGAGCATCCTCGAACGCGACCGCGCCGCCGCCTACTTCGCCGACGAAGAGTTCGGCGCGCAGGTGCTGATCTGCTCCGAGATCGGCAGCGAAGGCCGCAACTTCCAGTTTGCCCACCATCTGGTTATGTTCGACCTGCCGGCGCATCCCGACCTGCTAGAACAGCGCATCGGCCGCCTCGACCGTATCGGCCAGAAGCACACCATCCAGCTGCATATCCCGTACCTGCAGGACAGCCCGCAAGAGCGTCTGTTCCAGTGGTACCACGAAGGCCTCAACGCCTTCCTCAACACCTGCCCTACCGGCAACGCCCTGCAGCACCAGTTCGGCCCACGCCTGCTGCCGCTGCTCGAAGGTGGCGAAAGCAAGGCCTGGGAAGCCCTGGTGGCCGATGCCCGCAGCGAGCGCGAACGCCTGGAAGCCGAACTGCATACCGGCCGTGACCGCCTGCTGGAGCTCAACTCCGGCGGTGCCGGCGAAGGCCAGGCGCTGGTCGAGGACATTCTCGAACAGGACGATCAGTTCGCCCTGCCGATCTACATGGAAACCCTGTTCGACGCCTTCGGCATCGACAGCGAAGACCATTCCGAGAACGCCCTGATCCTCAAGCCGAGCGAGAAGATGCTCGACGCCAGCTTCCCGCTGGGCGACGACGAAGGCGTGACCATCACCTACGACCGTGGCCAGGCGCTGTCGCGCGAGGACATGCAGTTCCTCACCTGGGAGCACCCGATGGTGCAAGGCGGCATGGACCTGGTGCTGTCCGGCTCGATGGGCAACACCGCTGTGGCGCTGATCAAGAACAAGGCGCTCAAACCCGGCACCGTGCTGCTTGAACTGCTGTTCGTCAGCGAGGTGGTGGCACCGCGCAGCCTGCAACTGGGCCGTTATCTGCCACCGGCGGCATTGCGCTGCCTGCTCGACGCCAACGGCAACGACCTGGCGTCCCGCGTGGCCTTCGAAACCCTCAACGACCAACTGGAAAGCGTGCCGCGCGCCAGCGCCAACAAGTTCGTCCAGGCCCAGCGCGACGTGCTTGCCCAGCGCATCAGCAGTGGCGAGGCCAAGGTCATGCCGGCCCACATCGAGCGCGTGGCCGAGGCCCAGCGTCGCCTCACAGCTGAAGCCGACGAAGAACTGGCTCGTCTGGTCGCGCTGCAAGCGGTCAACCCGAGCGTGCGCGACAGCGAGATCGAAGCGCTGCGCAAGCAGCGCGAAGAGGGCCTGGCGATGCTGGAAAAGGCCGCCCTGCGCCTGGAAGCCATTCGCGTGCTGGTGGCTGGCTAATACAGGTCAGACACCGCCGCCTTTGTGGGAGCGGCCTTGTGTCGCGAAAGGGCCGCAACGCGGCCCCAGGATTGACGCGCAATAGTTGAAATTGCTGGGGCTGCTTTGCAGCCCTTTCGCGACACAAGGCCGCTCCCACAGGGGGGCCAATTTCCAGAACCCATGTAGATATTCCTGGCTGCGATCAGGCTCATAACCAAATCGTAGGAATCAATATGCCATTAGTCAGGAAGGGTTAAACACCTCTTCCTATACTGCCTCTGGACAGTCTGCACAGGGTTGTAGCGCAGACGAGTGAAAACTCGATCATGAGGCATTCCATGGAATGGCTGGGGCTGCAACTGTTCGCCGATCTGCCGGCAACCGGGCGCATCGTCATTGATTGCCGGCATGAACCGTTCCTGGTTCTGCTCGCCTACTTCGTCGCCTGTGCGGCCTGCTTCGCCACCCTGGACATGGCCGAGCGCCAATCCCACAGCGAAGACCCCACCGCCCACCGACAATGGAATATGCTCGGTGCCTGCTGCCTTGCTGGTGGCATCTGGGCCATGCACTTCATCAGCATGCTGGCCTTCCAGGCGCCAGTTGAAGTGCATTACGACGCGTCCCTGACCATCCTTTCGCTGCTCATCGCCCTGGCCGTCGCCTGGCTGGCCATGCACAGCCTCGACCGCAGCCAGATGCAAACACACCATTACCTGCAAAGTGCGGTACTGATCGGCCTGGGTATCATCGTGATGCATTTCGTAGGCATGGCCGCCCTGGAAACCGGCGCCCGCCAGTACTACCAGTCCGGCCTGCTGCTGGCCTCGGCCACCATTGCCCTGCTCACCAGCCTGACCGCGCTGTACCTGGCCCGCTACTTCCGGCATGGCAGCGGTACCCTGCACCAGGCCATGAAGTACGGCGCCAGCCTGCTGATGGCCGGCGGTATCGTCGCCACCCACTTCACCGCGATGTCGGCCATGACCCTGGTCATCCCGGCAGACACCGCCCTGCGCCTGCCCTCTGGTGACAACAGCCTGCAACTGGCGCTGGGCATCGGCTTCATCACCCTGCTGATCAGTGCTGCCAGCATCAGTACCGCGCTGGCCGACAAGAAGCTGCAAAGCAAGGAGCACGACCTGCGCCGGGTCAGCGTGCTGCTCAGCCAGCTCGACCAGGCCCGCGCGTCGTTGCAGCAGGCCGCGCACTACGATGCCCTGACCAGCCTGGTAAACCGCCGCGGTTTCAACCAGGTGTTCGCCGAACGCCTGGCCGAACACCAGGCCACGGAAAGCCACCTGGCAGTGATGTTCCTCGACATCGACCATTTCAAGCGCATCAACGACAGCCTCGGTCACGACGCCGGCGACGAACTGCTCAAGGTGATCGCCAGCCACATCAAGGCCGCCACCCGCAACCACGACCTGGTCGCACGCTTTGGCGGCGACGAGTTCTGCGTGGTCACCAGCCTCAACAACCGCGACGAAGCCCGCCACCTGGCCCAGCGCATCATGCAGAGGATGAAAGAGCCCATCAACCTGGGCGGCCGGCGCATGGTCATGACCACCAGCATCGGTATCAGCATCTTCCCCGACGACGGCACCACCGCCGAAGAGCTGCTCAAGCATGCAGACCTCGCCCTGTACCAGTCCAAGGGCAACGGGCGCAACAGCCTGAACTTCTTCAACGACAGCCTGAAGACCCAGGCCTCGATTGCCCTGCAACTGGAAGAGGAACTGCGGGTGGCCCTGCTCGAGGAGCATGGGCTGTGCGTGCACTACCAGCCGATCTTCGACCTGCACAGCAGGCAAGTGGCCAAACTGGAGGCCCTGGTGCGCTGGCGACACCCGCAACACGGCCTGCTCGGGCCCGATCGTTTTGTCGCCATCGCCGAAGCCAACGGGCTGATCATCGACCTCGACCTGTGGGTGCTGCGCCACGCTTGCGCCGACCTGGCCTACCTGCAGCGCCACGGCCATGGCAACCTCAAGGTCACGGTCAATTGCTCGGCCGTCACCCTCAGCCACGACGAACTGCCCAACGAAGTGGAAAAGGCGCTGTTCCACGCCGGGCTCGCACCCCGGCAGCTGGAACTGGAAGTGACCGAGAACGCCCTGATGGGTGACATCCAGCGCACGGTCAACCTGCTCAAGCGCGTGCGCGCCCTGGGCGTGGCGCTTTCGATCGATGACTTCGGCACCGGCTACTCGTCACTGGCCTACCTCAAGCGCCTGCCGCTGGACGTGCTGAAGATCGACCGCAGCTTCCTGCAGGATGTGCCGGGCAGCCAGAAGGACCGCGAGATCGTCCAGGCGATCATCGTCATGGCGCATACCCTGCATCTGCAGGTGGTCAGCGAGGGCGTGGAAACCGCCGAACAGCTGGCGTTTCTCGAAGCCCACGGCTGCGACTACCTGCAGGGCTACCTGCTGGGCCGCCCGGAGCCGCTTGCCGAACTGCGCTCGCTGCTGGAGCGGCTGCAGCACCAGGGCGGCGTGTTCAGCCCTTGCTGCGATACAGCTCAACCAGGGTCGCCGGATCTTTTTGCAGGTAACCCTGGCTTGCGTGCAGGCGCATCAATTGTGCGGCAAGGCCACTGAGCGGCGTCGCCGAGCCTTGCTCGCGGGAAAACTTGACCGCGCCATCGAGGTCCTTGAGCAGCGTGCGCACGTGCCACTTGATCGGCTCGAAGCGGCTTTCGGCCATTTGCGGAGCGAGGATCTGCAACGGCTTGGAATCGGCAAAGCCGCCCGCCAGCGCTTCGGCGATCAGCGTCGCATCGACCCCGGACTGTTCAGCCAAGGCCACCACTTCGGCGATCACCAGGGCATTGCAGGCCACGATCATCTGGTTGCAGGCCTTGGTCACCTGGCCTGCGCCCACCGCCCCCATGTGCGTCACCCGCTGGCCGAGTACCTGCAGTACCGGGCGCGCCCGCTCCAGGTCGGCCGCCTCGCCACCGACCATGATCGCCAGGGTGCCGGCTTCGGCCCCCGGCGTACCGCCGGAAACTGGCGCGTCCAACCAGGCCATGCCGCACAGCGCTGCCAGTTCGGCGGCCATTTCACGGGTGGCGGTTGGCTCCAGGCTGGAGAAATCGATCAGCAACTGGCCGCTGCGCCCGCCCTGGGCGATGCCTTGCTCGCCGAACACCACTTCGCGGACCACGGCCGTGTCGGCCAGGCACAGCAGCAGCATGTCGCTGTCGCGGCACAGTTCGGCAGGGCTGCTGGCCAGGCGCGCGCCGGCGGCGACCAGTGCAGCGCACTTGTCCGGGCTGCGGTTCCATACCGTCAGCGGGTAACCCGCGGCCAGCAGGCGGCGGCACATGGGCAGGCCCATCAGGCCGATGCCGGCGAATCCAAGCGAAGGTAGTTTTGAGTTCATCAATGACTCCGGACAAATTCGATATCGATCCGGGCCGCTTTGCGGCCTTCGCGGGCGCGCCCGCTCCCACGGGACCAGCGCTGGTCTGAAGAGCAACATCTGACCTGTGGGAGCGGGCATGCCCGCGAAGGGCTGCAAGGCAGCCCCCATTACGCATCCCGTAAACTGTTACCGCCACGCCGAATTGTTACTTCCCTCTACCCGCTTTGAGCGCCTTCGAGCACCAAAACAGGGCTGCTGCGCATTTTCGCGCACCAAAAGCGATCACGCCTCTGCCGGGGGCTTCACCTGGATCACGATGAACGGCGAAACCACCACCGCCCAGATCTCTGGATCGCGGCTTTGCAGGTCATGGGCCTGCTCGGCGGTCACCGGCCCAACAGTGCCATCACTACGCCACTTGGCGAAGATCTCGCTGCGATTCTCGGCCATCGCCTCGGCAACGGTGATCAGGTCGAGGCTCGGGTCGACCCAAATCAGGTCACCCTTGGCCCAGAAACGCTCCAGCGCTTTCCACTCGATGATTGCCGTCTCGCCAAGCAATTTGGCATAGAGGGTGCTTGTTTGATCAGTCATGGGTGGTTTCCGCAAAAATCGGCCAATAAAAAAGGTCGGCATTTTTGCAGAAAAACCCGGTTTCAAATATGTAATTTGGTCGATTGATCCCGAACTTGTGGGGCGGGGTCGCAGATGCAGGCAGTTTGATGGCGCCTTTCTGTATCTTTGTGTCGACCATGCGACAACCCAGGAAGCAGGCACTTTTCGACCGCTTTTCAAGCGCTCGAACAGCGCTCTACACTGTACCGGTACAGTTCCGGGACATGTTCCGGGGGAAGGTGGGCTTGCGCGTTGGCATGGCCACGCCGCAAATCCCGCCCGGTCTGTAGCCCTGGCCGCCAGGACTATAAGAATTACAACAGAATGAGTGGAGCACTATGATCAAGATTTCCAAGCTGTTCGCCGCAATGGTTCTGGCAGGGGTAGCCAGCCATTCGTTTGCCGCCGATACCATCAAGATCGGGATTGCAGGTCCCAAGACCGGCCCTGTGACCCAGTACGGCGACATGCAGTTCATCGGCGCAAAGCAAGCCATCAAGGATATCAACGCCGCGGGCGGCGTGGATGGCAAGATGCTCGAAGCCAAGGAATACGACGACGCCTGCGACCCTAAACAGGCCGTTGCAGTCGCCAACAAAGTGGTCAACGACGGCGTCAAGTTCGTCATCGGTCACCTGTGCTCCAGCTCCACCCAGCCTGCGTCCGACATCTACGAAGACGAAGGCGTGATCATGATCACCCCGGCCGCCACCTCCCCGGAAATCACCGCGCGTGGCTACAAGCTGATCTTCCGTACCATCGGCCTGGACAGCGCCCAGGGCCCGGCTGCCGGCAACTACATCGCCGACCACGTCAAGCCGAAGGTGGTCGCCGTCCTGCACGACAAGCAGCAGTACGGTGAAGGCATCGCTACCGCGGTCAAGCAGACCCTGGAAGGCAAAGGCACCAAGGTTGCCGTGTTCGAAGGCCTGAACGCCGGTGACAAGGACTTCTCCTCGATCATCCAGAAGCTCAAGCAGAACAACGTCGACTTCGTCTACTACGGCGGCTACCACCCAGAGCTGGGCCTGATCCTGCGCCAGGCTCAGGAAAAGGGCCTGAAAGCCAAGTTCATGGGCCCGGAAGGCGTGGGCAACGACTCCATCTCGCAGATCGCCCAGAACGCCTCCGAAGGCTTGCTGGTGACCCTGCCGAAGTCGTTCGACGCGGACCCTGCGAACAAGAAGATCGTCGACGCCATCAAGGCTGACGGCAAGGACCCAAGCGGCCCGTTCGTGTTCCCGGCCTACTCGGCTGTCGAGCTGATCGCCCAGGGCATCAAGGCCGCCAAGTCCGAAGACGCCGAGAAGGTGGCCGAGGCCATCCACGCCGGCTCCTTCAAGACCCCGACCGGCACCCTGTCGTACGACGAGAAGGGCGACCTGAAAGACTTCAAGTTCGTGGTCTACGAATGGCACTTCGGCAAGCCGAAGACCGAAGTCTCCCCTCAGTAACTGCGTGACTAATAGCTGACCGTAGAAGCCCACTGTGCGAGCAGTGGGCTTTGTTTTACGAGGTTCATGGGCCTGATCCCCGCGATCCGGGGGCGGGCTCACCTGAAAATCTTAAAACCGTCACCCGCGGTTTCCTGGCCTACCCCCGCCAGCGAAATGCAAATCAGGTTTTTAGGAGCGCTGTAATGCCTGAGATCTACCATTTCTTCCAACAACTGGTTAATGGATTGACCATCGGCAGCACCTATGCCTTGATCGCCATCGGCTACACGATGGTGTACGGCATCATTGGCATGATCAACTTCGCCCACGGCGAGGTGTACATGATCGGTTCCTACGTGGCCTTCATCGCCCTGGCGGGCCTGGCCATGATGGGTATCCATTCGCTGCCGATCCTGATGACCGTCGCCTTCGTCGCGACGATCTTCGTCACCAGTGCCTATGGCTACAGCATCGAACGGGTTGCCTACCGCCCCCTGCGCAACAGCAACCGACTGATCCCGCTGATTTCCGCCATCGGCATGTCGATCTTCCTGCAGAACACCGTCTTGCTTTCGCAAGACTCCAAGGACAAGTCCATCCCCAACCTGATCCCCGGAAGCTTCTCGTTCGGGCCGGGCGGCGCGGAGGAAGTACTGATCAGCTACATGCAGATCCTGGTGTTCGTGGTCACCCTGGTGGCCATGACCTGCCTCACCCTGTTCATCTCCCGTTCCCGCCTGGGCCGCGCCTGCCGCGCCTGCGCCGAGGACATCAAGATGGCCAACCTGCTGGGCATCAACACCAACAACATCATCGCCCTCACCTTCGTCATCGGTGCCGCCCTGGCGGCGGTGGCGGCCGTGCTGCTGAGCATGCAGTACGGGGTGATCAACCCCAACGCCGGTTTCCTGGTGGGCCTGAAGGCCTTCACCGCGGCGGTGCTGGGTGGCATCGGCAGCATTCCGGGCGCCATGCTCGGCGGGCTGGTGCTGGGCGTGGCCGAAGCGTTCGGTGCCGATATCTTCGGCGACCAGTACAAGGACGTGGTGGCATTCGGCTTGTTGGTTCTTGTCCTGCTATTCCGGCCGACCGGCATCCTGGGCCGCCCGGAGGTTGAAAAAGTATGAACAGAAATCTCAAACAGGCGTTCTTCAGCGCCTTGCTGGTATGGGCCGTGGCCTTCCCGGTACTGGGCCTGAAACTGAGCATCGACGGCATCAGCCTGTCCGTGCACAGCCAGGGCTCGTTCAACCTCAGCATCATTGCCCTGTGCTCTGTGCTGATGTTCCTGCGCGTGCTGTTCGACAAGCAGTGGAACTCGGTAATGGGTCGCCGTTCGGATCGCAAGCTGATCCCGCCGGCGGTCAGCAACTACCTGACCCTGCCGAAGACCCAGCGCTACGTGATCATGGGCCTGATCGTCGCGGCACTGGTGTGGCCGTTCTTCGGCTCGCGCGGTGCGGTCGACATTGCCACGCTGATCCTGATCTACGTGTTGCTGGGCCTGGGCCTGAACATCGTGGTCGGTTTGGCAGGCCTGCTCGACCTCGGTTACGTCGGCTTCTACGCCGTAGGCGCCTACAGCTACGCCATGCTCTCGCACTACCTGGGCTGGAGCTTCTGGGTATGCCTGCCGATCGCCGGCCTGATGGCCGCTACCTTCGGCTTCCTGCTCGGCTTCCCGGTGCTGCGCCTGCGCGGTGACTACCTGGCGATCGTGACCCTCGGCTTCGGCGAGATCATCCGCCTGTTCCTGCGTAACCTCACCGACTGGACCGGCGGCCCCAACGGCATCAGCAACATCCCCAAGCCAGAGCTCTTCGGCCTGACTTTCGAACGCCGTGCCGCCGAGGGCATGCAGACCTTCCATGAGTTCTTCGGGCTGGAATACAACTCGATCAACAAGGTCATCTTCCTCTACCTGGTGGCCCTGCTGCTGGCCCTGCTGGCGCTGTTCGTGATCAACCGCCTGCTGCGCATGCCGATCGGCCGCGCCTGGGAAGCCCTGCGCGAAGACGAGATCGCCTGCCGTGCACTGGGCCTGAACCCGACCGTGATCAAGCTGTCGGCATTCACCCTGGGCGCCTGCTTCGCCGGTTTCGCCGGCAGCTTCTTCGCTGCGCGCCAGGGGCTGGTGACGCCGGAGTCGTTCACCTTCATCGAGTCGGCGATCATCCTCGCCATCGTCGTGCTCGGCGGCATGGGCTCACAACTGGGCGTGATCCTCGCGGCCATCGTGATGATCCTGCTGCCCGAGCTGATGCGTGAGTTCAGCGAATACCGGATGCTGATGTTCGGTGCGCTGATGGTGTTGATGATGATCTGGCGTCCGCAAGGCCTGCTGCCTATGCAACGTCCACACATGGAGCTGCGTCGATGAGCCGCGAAATTCTGCAAGTCAGCGGCCTGAGCATGCGCTTCGGCGGCTTGTTGGCGGTCAACGGCGTGGGCCTGACCGTCAAGGAAAAACAGGTGGTGGCACTGATCGGCCCGAACGGCGCCGGCAAGACCACGGTGTTCAACTGCCTGACCGGCTTCTACAAGCCCAGCGGCGGCACCATCCTGCTCGATGGCCAGCCGATCCAGGGCCTGGCCGGGCACCAGATCGCCCGCAAGGGCGTGGTGCGGACCTTCCAGAACGTGCGCCTGTTCAAGGAAATGACCGCGCTGGAAAACCTGCTGATCGCCCAGCACCGCCACCTGAACACCAACTTCTTCGCCGGCCTGTTCAAGACCCCGAACTTCCGCCGCAGCGAGAAGGAGGCCATGGAGCGCGCGCAGTACTGGCTGGAGAAGGTCAACCTGACCGAGTTCGCCAACCGTACCGCCGGCACCCTCGCCTACGGCCAGCAGCGCCGCCTGGAAATCGCCCGCTGCATGATGACCCAGCCGCGCATCATCATGCTCGACGAACCGGCAGCGGGCCTGAACCCGAAGGAGACCGAAGACCTCAAGGCGCTGATCGCCTACCTGCGTGAGTCGCACAACGTCACCGTGCTGCTGATCGAGCACGACATGAAGCTGGTGATGAGCATTTCCGACCATATCGTGGTGATCAACCAGGGCACCCCCCTGGCCCACGGCACGCCGGAAGAGATCCGCGACAACCCTGACGTGATCAAAGCCTACCTGGGGGAAGCGTAAATGCTGAAGTTCGAGAACGTTTCCACCTTCTACGGCAAGATCCAGGCGCTGCACAGCGTGAACGTGGAGATCAACCAGGGCGAGATCGTTACCCTGATCGGCGCCAACGGTGCCGGCAAGTCGACCTTGCTGATGACCCTGTGCGGCTCGCCGCAGGCGCACAGCGGCAGCATCAAGTACCTGGGTGAAGAACTGGTCGGCCAGCCGTCCTCGCACATCATGCGCAAGAGCATCGCGGTGGTGCCGGAAGGCCGCCGTGTGTTCTCCCGCCTGACCGTCGAGGAAAACCTGGCGATGGGCGGTTTCTTCACCGACAAGGGCGATTACCAGGAGCAGCTGGACAAGGTGCTGCAGCTGTTCCCGCGCCTGAAGGAGCGTTATATCCAGCGTGGCGGCACCATGTCCGGTGGCGAGCAGCAGATGCTCGCCATTGGCCGGGCGCTGATGAGCAAACCCAAGCTGCTGCTGCTCGACGAGCCCTCGCTGGGCCTGGCGCCGATCATCATCCAGCAGATCTTCGACATCATCGAACAGCTGCGCCGTGATGGCGTGACGGTGTTCCTGGTGGAGCAGAACGCCAACCAGGCGCTGAAGATCGCTGACCGGGCGTATGTGCTGGAGAACGGCCGGGTGGTGATGCAGGGTACTGGGGAAGCACTGTTGACCGACCCGAAGGTGCGCGACGCGTACCTGGGGGGTTGACCGGGAAAAGGGCCATCTACTGGCCCTTTTTTCTACCTGCCAGAAATGTATTGCCTGTGCCGGCGATAGGGCCAGCACAGGCAACCATTAACTTGTGATCCAGCGCCAGCCTGAGTAACGTGGCCTGCTTTCACGGCAAAGACCCCCGGAGCCCGCCCCATGCGCCTCACCCCCACCCTGCTGCTCACCGCCCTGCTGCCCCTGTTCGCCGGCTGCCAGCTCATGGCTGACGCCCCCAGCGACCCGAACATCGGCACCACGCGCATGCAGGGCGAGTTGCGTGCCGCCGGTGGCCAGCTGCTGTTCAAGCCGTGCAGCGAAAACCGCACTTTCGTGATCAACGACGTCGCCGCCACCGGCATCCTGCAGGAGGCCGCCAACCTCGCCAAGGACGCCAATGACAAGCTGTTCGCCGACGTCCGTGGCCGCCTCACCGGCAGCAGGCAGGCCAACAACGACGGCCAACTGGAGGTTCGTCGCCTGTACCGCCTGGAACCTTCCACCCGCGCTTGTGAAGACCCCAACTTCAAGCAGCTGACCCTGCGCGCCAACGGCCACGAGCCGGAATGGGACATCAAGGCCAGCGGCAAAGGCATGGTGCTCAACCGCGTCGGCCAGGAACCCCTGCCCCTGCCCTTCCTGGAAGAAGAAGTGCCCGGCGGCGGCCTGACCCTGACCAGCGAAGCCAACGGCCAGCACGTGGAGCTGTGGGTCGCGCCACAACGCTGCGTAGACACCGCCACCGGTGCCATCCACCACCTGCGCGCCGAACTGCGCATCGACGGCAAGACCCTGCAGGGCTGCGGTTACTACGGCGGTGCGCGCGACAACTGATCGCCGGGCGCTTTTATCCTGCCAGTCGGGGCGGCGAACAGCTTATACTTGGCGGTTTGTGTAAAGCCGCCGGCCGCCCATGGCCGGGATACTGGACCCTGCCATGCTACGAATCACCGAACTGAAGCTGCCCCTGGATCATCCCGACGAAGCCCTGCGTGAAGCCATCGTCCAGCGCCTGGGCATCCGCGACGAGCAACTGCTCAGCTTCAACCTGTTCAAGCGCAGCTACGATGCGCGCAAGAAGAACAGCGAACTGCTGTTCATCTACACCATCGACCTGGAAGCCAGCAACGAAGCCGAACTGCTCAGCAAGTTCGCCGACGATCGCAACATCGGCCCGGCGCCAGACGTGACCTACAAGTTCGTCGGCCAGGCCCCTGCCGATCTGCAGGAGCGCCCGATCGTGGTCGGCTTCGGCCCGTGCGGCATCTTCGCCGGCCTGTTGCTGGCACAGATGGGCTTCAAGCCGATCATCCTCGAGCGCGGCAAGGAAGTGCGCCAGCGCACCAAGGACACCTGGGGCCTGTGGCGCAAGAGCGTGCTCAACCCCGAGTCCAACGTGCAGTTCGGCGAAGGCGGCGCCGGTACCTTCTCCGACGGCAAGCTGTACAGCCAGATCAAGGACCCGCAGCACCACGGCCGCAAAGTGCTGGAAGAGTTCGTCAAGGCCGGTGCGCCGGACGAGATCCTGTACATCAACAAGCCGCACATCGGTACCTTCCGCCTCACCGGCATGGTCGAGCAGATGCGTCAGGACATGATCGCCCTCGGCGCCGAAGTGCGCTTCCAGCAGAAGGTCACCGACCTGCTGATCGAGGATGGGCAGCTGACCGGCGTGGTGCTGGAGAGCGGCGAACAGCTGCACTCGCGCCATGTGGTGCTGGCCCTGGGCCACAGTGCCCGCGACACCTTCCGCATGCTGCATGCCAAGGGCGTGTACATGGAAGCCAAGCCGTTCTCGGTGGGCTTCCGCATCGAACACCCGCAAACGCTGATCGACAAGGCGCGCCTGGGCAAGTACGCCGGTCACCCGAAACTTGGTGCCGCCGACTACAAGCTGGTGTACCACGCCAAGAACGGCCGTTCGGTGTACAGCTTCTGCATGTGCCCGGGCGGCACCGTGGTCGCCGCCACCAGCGAGCCAGGCCGGGTGGTTACCAACGGCATGAGCCAGTACTCGCGTAACGAGCGCAACGCCAACTCCGGCATAGTCGTCGGCATCGACCCCGAGCGCGATTACCCGGGCGGCCCGCTGGCCGGCATCGAGCTGCAGGAGCGCCTGGAAGCCCACGCCTACGTGATGGGCGGCAGCAACTACCAGGCCCCGGCGCAGCTGGTGGGTGACTTCGTCGCCGGCCGGCCGTCGACTGCACTGGGCAGTGTCGAGCCGTCCTACAAACCGGGCGTGACCCTGGGCGACCTGGCGCCAAGCCTGCCGGACTTCGCCATCGAGGCCATTCGCGAGGCACTGCCGGCGTTCGACCGGCAGATCAAGGGCTACAACCTGCATGATGCAGTGTTGACCGGGATCGAGACCCGCACCTCGTCGCCGCTGCGCATTACCCGCGGTGAGGACTTCCAGAGCCTGAACCTGAAGGGGCTGTTCCCGGCGGGTGAAGGGGCTGGGTATGCGGGCGGGATCCTGTCGGCGGGTGTCGATGGCATTCGTATCGCCGAGGCGGTGGCGCGGGATATGCTCGGCCTCTGAGCCTTTATTACATGCCAGGGCCTCTTCGCGGGTAAACCCGCTCCCACAGGTACTGCACAGGTATTGAAGACTGTGATGTACCTGTGGGAGCGGGTTTACCCGCGAAAGGGCCACTGCAGACATCAGAAAAATCCACAACAAACATCAGACTTCCCCTCCCCACTCTTTCCCCATCTGCATCTAGGCTTCCCTCAGCCCAGCCAGTAACAACATATAACAAAAACGAATATAGTTTTTGTTTGAAAGCATATCGTCACAGGCTAGGGTGTACGCCCGTTCCATCGTCAACTGCTCATGGAGAGCCTATAGCCCGTGCGTAGCCTGTTCACCCGCTTCTTCCAGCTCGAAGCCGCCAGCGGCCTGTTGCTGATCGCTGCGGCCATCCTGGCCCTGATCATCAACAACTCGCCACTGTCCTACCTGTACAACGGCCTGCTCGACGTCCCCGTCGCCGTCCAGGTCGGCGCGCTGCACATCGCCAAACCGCTGCTGCTGTGGATCAACGACGGCCTGATGGCCCTGTTCTTCCTGCTCATCGGCCTGGAGGTCAAACGCGAGGTGGTCGACGGCCACCTGTCCAAGCCCTCCCAGGTGATCCTGCCTGCCACTGCCGCCGTGGGCGGCATGGTGATACCGGCACTGATCTACTGGTTCATCAACCGTGACAACCCGGCGGCCGTGGCCGGCTGGGCGATTCCCACCGCCACCGACATCGCCTTCGCCCTTGGCGTACTGGCCTTGCTGGGCAAGCGCGTGCCTGTGTCGCTGAAACTGTTCCTGATGACCCTGGCGATCATCGACGATCTGGGTGCGATCATCGTCATTGCCCTGTTCTACTCGGGCACCCTGTCGAGCGTGTCGCTGCTGCTGGCCGCCGCCTGCCTGGTAGTGCTGGTGGCCATGAACCGGCTTGGCGTGGTCAAGCTTGGGCCGTACATGGTCGTTGGCCTGATCCTGTGGGTCTGCGTGCTCAAGAGCGGTGTACATGCCACCCTGGCCGGGGTTGCCCTGGCCCTGTGCATCCCGCTGCGCACGCGCCATGCCGAACGCTCGCCACTGCTCGCCCTGGAGCACGCCCTGCATCCTTGGGTCGCCTACGCCATCCTGCCGCTGTTCGCTTTCGCCAACGCCGGCGTATCGCTGGCAGGCATGACCGTAGAAAGCTTCACCCACCCGGTGCCACTGGGCATCGCCGTCGGGCTGCTGCTGGGCAAGACCGTGGGTGTCTTCGGCCTGACCTGGGTCGCAGTCAAGCTGCGCCTGGCCGCGCTGCCTGTAGGCGCCAGCTGGGGGCAATTGCTGGGTGTGGCGATACTTTGCGGTATCGGCTTCACCATGAGCCTGTTCGTTGGCTCGCTCGCCTTTGTGCCTGGCAGCAGTGATTACGCCGGAATGGACCGCATGGGTATTCTCACCGGCTCGTTCTTCGCCGCCGTGATCGGCTATGCGATAACCGCCATGGCCAGCCGCAAGCCCAACGTCGGCTGACCTGGCCGCAGCATGAAAAAACCCCGACTGGCGAGCGCCATGTCGGGGTTTTGTCTTGTTGGGCAACGGTCAGTGCGTGACGCGGCTGGTGCCATCGACAGTCATGATGCGCACGCGGTCGCCAACGCGGAAGATCTCGTTCTGCTGCACGGCCTGCACATAGGCACGCATGCTGCCATCATCCTCACGCACGGTGATTTCGACACCCTGGGTACGAGTCAGGCCTTCTTCGGCGGCGGAACCGGCCAGGCCACCGGCAACGGCACCGATCACGGCGGCGACGATGCTGCCACGGCCCCCACCCACGGCGCTGCCGGCCACGCCACCGACGATGGCGCCAGCACCACCGCCGATCGGGGTCTTGGTGCCCTCGATCTTGACCGGGCGCAGGGACTCGATGGTGCCCATGCGCACGGTTTGCACGCGGCGGGCCTCATCACGGGAGTAGCTGTCACCGGTCAGGCTCGAGGCACAGCCACCCAGCAACAACGACATGGTGGTAAAGGTCGCCACCAGCAAAGCGGATTTACGCATGGGTAAAGTCTCCATAAGTCAGGTGCTCATTAGACGCTGCACGTTGACGGCTGTCACGGTACAAACGTAATAAAATTGTTTTCATTCAGCCAAGGGACAGCCTGCGTGGCTGTGTCGAGGCCTTTCAAGTGAGACCAAGGATAGCCATGGATTACTTCATCGTCGTGGTCACCACCGTTGCGGGGTTGTACTTCCACTGGTGGCTGTATGTGCGCATGCGCCGCTGGATGGACCGTGACCTGGCGTTGTCGCTGGCTGGGGCGGACCCTGGAAAACGCGCTTATATGCTGCAAAGGCTGGAGCAGGCGCGGGTGGAGAAGGTGGGGCGCAAGCAGTTGGCGGGGTGGTTGGAGCGGGAGGCTGCGGGGTATCCGGGGTAGCCTTGGAGATTGCTGGGGCCGCTTTGCGGCCCTTTCGCGACACAAGGCCGCTCCCACAGATTGGGTCTGCGCTGTACCTGTGGGAGCGGCCTTGCGTCGCGATGGGCTGCGCAGCAGCCCCCGGAATCTCAGGGCGCCAACCGCTCCCGCAGCCACTGCCCATCCACCAGCCGGTAGTTCAGTCGGTCATGCAGGCGGCTGGCCCGCCCCTGCCAGAACTCGATACGCTCAGGCAGCAATCGATACCCACCCCAATGTTCCGGGCAATGCGGCTGGGTGTCGGAGAAGCGCGCCTCGGTGGCCTTGACCAGCCCCTCCAGCTCCTCACGGCCGGCAATCACCTGGCTCTGCGGCGAAGCCCAGGCCCCCAGGCGGCTGCCCAACGGGCGCACCTGGTAGTAGGCGTCCGACTCCTGGGGCGTGACCTTTTCCACCCGCCCTTCGATGCGCACCTGGCGCTCCAGTGCCGGCCAGAAGAAGGTCATGGCGGCGAAAGGGTTGACCAGCAGTTGCTGGCCCTTGGCACTATCGTAGTTGGTGAAGAAGGTGAAACCACGCTCATCGAGCCCCTTCAGCAGCAAGATACGGCAGTGAGGGCGGCCTTCACCATCGACAGTGGCCAAGGTCATGGCGTTGGCTTCCACCGGTACCTGCTCGGTTTTCACCGCATCGGCGAACCACTGGTGGAACAGGGCGAACGGCTCCCCCGGGGCCTGGGCTTCGGCCAGGCCATCACGGGTGTAGTCGCGGCGCATATCGGCCAGGGATTGGGTCATTGCTGCGTTCCTTGACGATCAGTTGGTCTTCGCAGGGCTATTGGCAGCTACTTTCTTGTCAGTGGTAGCTTTCTTGGCGACGGGCTTGGCCGGCGCGGCTTTTTTCTTGGCCGTGGTCTTGGCTGGCGCCTTGGCCTTGGCTTTGGTTACAGGCTTCTTCGCCGCAGCCTTGGTGGCCGGCTTGCTGTCGGCAGGCTTGGCGGCAGGCGCCTTGACGTCCTGCACCGCCACCATCGGGGCCCGCGCCGGGGCGGCTTGCTGGTACTTGGCCAGCAGGGCGACCATGGTGTTCTGCGGGGTCAGCAGCATTTCCACACGGCGGTTCAGGGCACGGCCCTCGGCGCTGTCGTTGGCGGCGCGCGGCATTTCCGAGCCCATACCCTTGAGGTTCAGGCGATCACGCTGCAGGCCGCTGAGGCGGAAAATGGCCGACACCGAAGCGGCGCGCTCCAGGCTGAGCTTCTGGTTGGCGGCAGCGACACCGCTGCTGTCGGCATGGCCGAGCACCAGCACGGCGGTCTTGGCATCGCCCTCGACAGTCTTGGCCACACGAGTGATCGGGCCCAGGGTCATCGGCAGCAGCATGTTCGGACGGTCAGGGTTGTACGAGCTGTCCACCGGGATGGTTACGGCCAGCACGTTGTCACGGCGCTCCAGTTCCAGCTTGCTGCCCTTGATCGCCTCACGCAGCTTGGGCTCGTACTCGTCCAGCCAGGCCTGGGTGGCCTTCTGGTCGATCTTCGGTACCACCGGCCCCTTTGCCTGCTTCTCTTCACCGCCGAACGGCCACCACCAACGGCTGGCGTTGTCGGACTTGGCGTCGGCCTTGGCCACGTTTTCCGTGACGGCTTGCTTCACTTCCTGCTCGGCAACCTTGTCCGAACCGAAGGGCCACCAGCTCGAGGCGCTGTCCTTCGAGCCGTCCTGGGGGTGACTGGCGCAGCCGGTAACGGCGGTCAGGCACAGGGCGAGTGCTAAGGTTTTGTGTGAAGACATCAGCGATACACCATGAAATAGAAAGAAATTTTGCCTACGCCTTTCAGGCGTTGGCATTGAGGATAGTCAAAGGGGTGGGCCAACACCCGCATTACCCGATCAAAGGCAACTGGCAAGGACGCGTACCAGTTTCTGGGCTCGCGGGTCCATGAGCACATAAGGGCCGAGGGTATTGACCACGAAACCGAAGGCCACATCATGTTCCGGGTCAGCGAAACCGACCGAGCCACCGGCACCTGGGTGGCCGAAGGCGCGGGCCCCGAGGCCGAACGTGGCATTGGCCACGTCGGGCTGGTCGAGCATGCAGCCCAGGCCAAAACGGGTCTGGGTGAGCAGGGTGCGATCCTGGCCGAGGCTGTGCTCACGGGTCAGTTCGTCGAGCAGTTCGGATTCGAGCAGGCTGCCGTCCAGCAACCCTGCATAGAAGCCCGCCAGGCTGCGCGCATTGCCATGGCCATTGGCCGCTGGCTGCTGCATGCGCCGCCACTCCGGCTTGTTGGTACTGGTCAGGATCGCCGGCGGGTTGGTGAAGGCACGGGTCGACAGGGCCTCGGGCTCGCGCATGGTCACCTGCAGCAGGCGCTGCGCCGCAGCGTCCCCGGCGTTGCCCTTGCCACGGGCGATGTGCGCCACGCGATAAAACTCATCGTCCGCCAGGCCGACATGAAAATCCAGCCCCAACGGCCGAGCGGTACGGGCCACGATCGAGTCGCCGGGGCCACGGCCGTCGGCACGGCGGATCAGCTCGCCGATCAGCCAGCCGTAGGTAATGGCGGCATAGCCGTGCTCGGTGCCGGGTGTCCACCAGGGCGTTTCGGCAGCCAGCGCATCGACCATGGCCTGCCAGTCATACAGTGCCTCGGCCGGCAGCAGCTCACGGATGGCCGGCAAGCCGGCACGGTGGCTGAGCAGCTGGCGCAGGGTGATCGCCTGTTTGCCTGCCTGGGCGAACTCGGGCCAGTAGTTGGCCACCGGCGCATCGAGGGCCAGCTTGCCCTCGCCGACCAGTTGCAGGGCGGTGACAGCGGTGAAGGTCTTGGTGCAGGAGAACAGGTTGGCGATGGTATCGCTGTGCCAGGCCTGCTGGCCGTCCTTGTCGGCACTGCCGGCCCACAGGTCGACCACGGTTTCGCCACCAACCTGGATGCACAGCGCGGCGCCACGCTCCTGGGGATCATCGAACAGCGCGGCGAAGGCTTCGCGCACTGCTTCGAACTTCAGCTCATAGTGACCCTGGATCTGCACCCGCTGTTCTCCGTACGACCAATTCCGAAAATGGTGTGCATTGTTTCAGTAGTTTGGCGTTTTGCAAACTGGCTTGGGCTGGGTGGTCACTGTGGGAGCGGCCTTGTGTCGCGATGGGCTGCGCAGCAGCCCCGGCAATTTATGCAGCGCCGCTGAATTCAGGGGACTGCTCCGCAGTCCTTTCGCGACGCAAGGCCGCTCCCACAAAAAGACCGCGTCGTCCTGGGCTAGGGCGCCGGTTTTTCCAGTTGGGCGCGCAGCTGGCTCATTGCCTGCAAGTTGCTCTTGCGCACGGTATCGACAAACCCCGGGTATGGCATATCGGTGATCGCCACCAACCCGAGGTGGCCGTTCTCGCCATCGAGCAGGCGGCCGCTGGCCGGCTGGTCGAGGTACTGGAACCAGTGCGCGCCAACGATCATCGGCTGCGCCAGGGCCGCCTTGAGGAAGTTGCCGTAGGCCGGGCCACGGTCTTCTTCCCGCGCCACTTCCAGCGGCCCCGGCCAGAACGGCCCGCGATCGCGCGAGCCGAACTGGAACTCGGACACCAACACCGGCTTGTCCAGCTCGGCCAGGCGGGCGAAGTCGTAGCCATCCTGCGGCTTGAGGGTATAGAAGTTGAAGCTGAGCACATCGCAGAACTCCGCGCAGGCCTTGACCGCCTCCGGCGTGCTGACGGCATAGCGGCCCCCCAGCAGCAGGTGATTGGGCGCATGCCACTTCAACGAGTCGGCAATGGTCCTGAAGTAGGTTTCGGCGAACACCTGCTGGAAGTGCTGGTAGTCACGCTCGATTTCCGGGTGCTCCGGGTCGGGCAACGGTGCCTCGAAGCCCGGGTCCTCCATCAGTTCCCAAGCGGTCAGCTCGATGCCCCAGGCCTTGGACAGCCCTTCCTGGTTGCGGTACTTGTCACGCAACTGCTTGAGGAAGGCGCGCTTGGCCGGTACATCGGTGGTCAGGCGCAAGGTACCGTAGGCCAGGCCGTAACGCGCCGTCGGGTCGCTACCGGGGGCGGCCCAGGCCAGTTCGTTGTCGGCGAAATAACCGATCAGCCAGGGGTCGTCACGGTGATCGCGGGCGGCAATGGCCACGGCGCGCTCGGTAGCCATGGCAAAACGCGGGTCGAACGGGTCGGGCATGCGGCCCCACCAGTCCATGCCGGTGCTGATGCTGGCGTAATCCCCCACGATCGATAGCGGCAAGGTGTACGGCATGCGCCTGGCTTGGCCCAGGGCCGGCTCGCTCCAGTTGCCGACCGTGTTGAAACCCCAGGCCTGCAGGCGGTCGAGCGCATGCGCCTGCCAGCGGGCGGCATCCAGCGCCAATGGTGGGCAGTTGGCCGGCTGCCCTTCTACCGCGGGCGGGCAGGGTTTGCCATAGGTGCGCTGCAGGTTGGCGGCATAGAAATCGAACCAGCGCCCCTGTTTGAAGTTGCGCCCTTGCGACGAGGGGTTGCCGTCGTCGTTGTTGCCGTCGCCATAGAATGCGGCCAGTGCATCACCCTCGCCCGGCAACGCCTTGAACATCCCTTCACGCCCGGCGACGTAGGTACGCCCGCCATCCGCGGCCACGGCATTCACCCCCAGGGAATAGAATGGATGCCCCTCGGGCGTTACCAGGTACCAGCGGCCGTCACGCTTTTCGGTGCGGAAGAAGCCTTTGGCCTCGAACGCCGGCCCGGCCAGCAGGCCACCGTATGCATCCAGCTGCTGCTTGCCACGCTCTGCCAGCCAGCCTTTGAGCTGTTGCTGCTCGCGTGCATCGGCCGCCTTGAGCTGCTCGTCATTGGCAACCTTTTCAGGCCAATGGCCGCGGGTGGACTGGCCATAGGCATCGATCAGTTCATGGTAGGCCGCCTTGTAGGCCTGGTCGTCATCCTGGATGCCGACCCGCTCGATCAGCAGGTTCTGCGCCACCTTGGGGTTGGGGATACTCAGGCTGACCGACGCCACCTGCTTGAGGTCGACCGCGCCGGCGCTGCTGGTCAGCAGCAGGCGCTGGCCGCCATGGTTCCAGGGCATGGGCGGGCCGGCGCGCATGCCCTGGCTCAGCGGCGAGCTGGCCGTCAGCGGTACCATCACGGTTTGCGCAGGACCGGCCGGAAGGTCGATGCGGCTGGTCAACGTGCGGCCATCACTGCCCTGCACCATGACGTCCACGGTCAGCGCCCAATCCATCGCGCTTTGCAGGCGCAAGGTCAGGAACTGACCGCCGGACCAATCCCACACACCGCTTTGCGGGCTCAGCCGCAGGGTCGGCCGCTGGGCCGGGTTGAACACCACGCGCCGCAACACTTCGCCTTCGGCCGTCTGCTCCGCGTTGTACTGCGGCATGCCGGCATCCTCGGTCGCCACGTTGACCACCGAGGCCGGGCGCACGAAGCTGAACAGCGTCTGCTGCCCAGCCAGCAAGGGCGAGCTGAACAACAGGGCGAAAACGGCGGGCAGGGTACGGCGGACCATAAGGCTGGGGCTCTCCTTCAGGGCCCTCATGGCCCACGACTGAGTAATGGACAACGCGCCGGAGCAAGTGTGCTCCGGCGGTCAGGAAATCTCCCGCCGGAACGGCGGCAGCGCATTGAGAATAGCCTTGCCGTAGCGCTGGGTGACCAGGCGCCGGTCAAGCAAGGTGATGACACCGCGATCCTGTTCGGTTCGCAGCAGGCGGCCGCAGGCCTGGATCAGCCGCAGCGAGGCGTCGGGCACGGCAATTTCCATGAACGGGTTGCCGCCGCGAGCTTCGATCCACTCGGCCAACGCCGCTTCGACCGGGTCGTCGGGCACGGCAAAGGGAATCTTGGCGATCACCACGTGCTCGCAGTAGGCACCCGGCAGGTCGACACCCTCGGCAAAGCTGGCCAGACCGAACAGCACGCTGTGCTGGCCATCGTCGACCCGCGCCTTGTGCTTGTTAAGGGTTTCCTGCTTGGACAGGTTGCCCTGGATCAGCACCAGCTTGCGCCAGTCACGGTCCAGGCCATCGAACACGTCCTGCATCTGCTTGCGCGAGGAGAACAGCACCAGCGCGCCGCGGGCATCTTCGACGATGTTCGGCAGTTCGCGGATGATCGCTGCGGTATGCGCCGCCGCATCCCGCGGGTCGGCCTTGAGGTCGGGGACCCGAAGCAGGCCGGCATCGCCATGCACGAACGGGCTGGGCACCACGCAGGTGACCGCGTCACGCGGCAACCCCGAGCGCATGCGGAAGCGGTCGAACTTGCCCAGCGCAGTCAGCGTCGCCGAGGTCACCAGCGCGCCATGGGCCACGCTCCACAGGCTGCGGCGAAGCATTTCGGCGGCCAGGATGGGGCTGGCGTTGACTTCGATATCGAACAGCGCACCGCTCTCGGCCAGGGTCAGCCAGCGGGCCATGGGCGGGCTGTCTTCCGGGTCTTCGGCGGTAAAGGCCGTCCACAGCTCCCAGTTGCCCTGAGCACGGGTGACCAGGCTACCGAACAGCGGGTACCACTCCTCGGCCTGGTGGCTGGCGATGCCGATGTTGACCTCACCGTCCATGCCCTCCTTGAGCAGGTCGGCCAGGCGGGTAAACAGGTCGTTGAGGCGGGCAAAGCCCTTTTTCAGCTCGATGCCCACTTCGCGAATCTGCTCCGGCACCACGCCGCCTTCGAAGCGGTAGCGCGGGCGCTCACGGCCTTCGTTGTCCTCGCTGGGGCGGAAGTCGGCAACCTGCTCGCACAGGGTGAACATGAACTGCTGCTGGGTGCGCACTTCCCGCGCAAGCTCCGGCACCTGTTCGATGTACTTGCCCAGGTCACCGGGCAGCGGGTGCTGGGCCAGCAGCTTGGTCAGGTTCTTGGCGGTCTGTTCCAGCCAGTCGGCAGTGGAGCGCAGGCGCGAATAGTGGGCGAAATGGCCGATGGCCTTGTCCGGCAGGTGGTGGCCTTCGTCGAATACGTACATGGTGTCGCGCGGGTCGGGCAATACCGCGCCGCCGCCCAGGGCCAGGTCGGCCAGCACCATGTCGTGGTTGGTGACGATCACGTCGACCTTGCCCATGCCTTCGCGGGCCTTGTAGAACACGCACTGCTGGAAGTTCGGGCAATGACGGCCGGTGCACTGGCTGTGGTCGGTGGTCAGGCGCGCCCAGTCCTGGTCTTCCAGGGCTTCGGGCCAGCTGTCGCGGTCACCGTCCCAGCGGTTGCCGGCAAGCTTCTCGATCATGCTGTTGAACAGCTTCTGGCTGCGCTCGTCGACTTCGATGTGGAAGCCTTCTTCCTCGAACAGCTGGGCGGTGGCCGATTGGGCGTGGCCCTCCTGCAGCAGGATGTCGAGCTTGGACAGGCACAGATAGCGGCCACGGCCCTTGGCCAGGGCGAAGCTGAAGTTCAGCCCGCTGCTGCGCATGAGGTCGGGCAGGTCCTTGAAGACGATCTGCTCCTGCAGCGCCACGGTGGCGGTGGCGATCACCAGGCGCTTGCCGGCGGCCTTGGCGGCCGGAATGGCAGCCAGGCTGTAGGCCACCGTCTTGCCGGTACCGGTGCCCGCCTCCACTGCCACCACGGCAGGCTCGCCGGCACGGCGGCCTTCTTCGTCGCAGGCGATGTCGCCGAGCACCTTGGCCACTTCGGCGATCATCAGGCGCTGGCCATAGCGCGGCTTGAGGCTCTTGGCTTCGAGAAAACGCGTATAGGCGCCCTGGATGGTGGCTTTGAGTTCGTTGCTGATCATGGTCTGCAGGCGCCCGGAGGGCTGGATATATTTTCAGTGTTTCGCATGGGGCGGCTATCATACCCCGCTATTGCCCTTTATGCCGCATGGAGATCCGGATGCTTGCCTTTGCCCTGCCCTACACACTGCATGTCCTGGCCGCCCTGGTGTGGGTCGGCGGCATGTTCTTCGCCTGGCTGGTGCTGCGCCCGGCAACGGTTGCAGCCCTTGAGGGGCCTGCCCGGCTGCGCTTGTGGGTGGAAGTTTTCCGACGCTTCTTCGGTTGGGTCTGGCTGGCCGTGGCGATTTTGGCGATAAGTGGTATCGGCATGTTGCACATGCGCTTCAGCGGCTTCGAGACTGCACCGAAGTATGTGCAGGTGATGATCGGTGGAGGCATCGCCATGTTTGCCCTGTTCATGCGCATCCAGGCGTTGCTGCTGCCGGAGCTGAGGGCGGCGGTGCAGGCCGAAGACTGGCCGGCAGGTGCGGCAGTGCTGGGGCGGATTCGGCGGATGGTGGGGATCAACCTGCTGCTGGGCCTGGCGGTGGTAGCCGTGGCCAGTTCGCGGCTGATGCTCTGATATTGCCTGCACCGGCCCTATCGCCGGCAAGCCAGCTCCCACAGGTACTGCACATGCCTTGCAGCCGATGCGGTCGCAGTGGGAGCTGGCTTGCCGGCGATAGGGCCTGTACAGGTTTTCACAAGCGCTGCAGAATCAGCTCACCTGCAGCCCCGGCCAACCCAGGCTGGCCCGGCTGCCCCGGCCGGCCATTGGCGCCGGCGTCTGTGCGGTACACCAGGCAACCCTTGCTAGCCCCGCCCTTGCCGGCCTTGCCTGCAGCCCCGGCCTTGCCCGGTGCGCCGCCGTCCAGGCGCACCACGATGCGTTCTTGCGGGAAGCCCTGCGGCACGCTCAAGCGGATGCGCCCACCCGGCGCACCATCGTGCCCGTTGCCGCCGTCATCGCCATTGGCACCGCGGCTGGCCTGGCCCCAGGTGCAGCCACCGGCCTGGCCGTTGGCGCCATCGAGCCCCACGTACCCCGGCGCACCGGCACCGCCACGGGCATCGATGGCCAGGCGCTCGGCATCCACTTCAGCCAGTTTCAGGTCCAGGCTGCGACCCGACCGGGCTCCCCGCTGGTAAGTACCCGCCGCTCCCGGCGCACTGAATTCGCTACCCTCACCCAGCCGCGCGCTGCGCGCCTCGATCAGCAACGGGCTATCGGACGGTGCAATGGCGATACGCGCATCGCGCCCCAACTCCAGTTGGTCGACCTTCAACTCAGCGAGCGTGGCAGGCAGCAGCAGGGTTGCGGCATCGGCGACACGCAACTGTGCCAGGTGCACGCTTGCCGACTTGTCGGGCAAGCGCAGCATGGAATTGGCGGCGACCTCCAGGCTTTCGGCCTGGGCCAGGGGAACGGCCAACATGGCCAGCAACATCAGATTACGCATTTCGCGGCGCCTCCTGCACACGGGGGATGGACATGACATGGAAGATACCCGTCAACAGGATCTGCAGACGATCGAACCAGCGGTGGCTGCGCCCGCGCAGGCTGCCATTGAAGAACAGCACTTCGAGCAGGTGCAGGCCCAGCAAGGTGATGCCGGCGGCGTTGATCAGCAGGTTGAACGGCAAGGGTTGTGGCATCAACTGATTGAACAACACCACACCCCAGAAAGCGACTGTCAGGACCTTGCCCAAGCCCAGGATGAATTTCATATCCCGCCCCCATGGATTGTTGTTATGTCGAGACGGCCCGTTCGAGCGGGCCGTGCGACCAACATTAACTGCAATGTCAGGACAGGCGCCAGCACCACTCAGTTGAGGTGCAGCTCCACCCGTCGGTTGCGGGCGCGGCCCTCCTCGCTTTCGTTGTCGGTGAGCGGTTCACTC
The DNA here is from genome assembly GCF_040784925.1 of Pseudomonas sp. X4. Taxonomy (NCBI): domain Bacteria; kingdom Pseudomonadati; phylum Pseudomonadota; class Gammaproteobacteria; order Pseudomonadales; family Pseudomonadaceae; genus Pseudomonas; species Pseudomonas sp. X4. The sequence goes on from NZ_CP160798.1 coordinate 1,059,226, forward strand.
TCGCCGCGCCCCTGGCTGGTGACCTTGCCCGCCTCCAGCCCCTGGCTGATCAGGTAAACGGCCACGCTGCTGGCGCGGCGTTCGGAAAGTGCCTGGTTGTAGCTGTCGGAGCCTACGTTGTCGGTATGCCCGATCACGCTTACTTTCGCCACCGTCGGTGAATCGAGCTTCGCCACCAGGCCTTGCAGGCGCTGCTGGGCCGCCGGGGTCAGCTCGGCGGAATCGAAGGCGAACATCACCGCGCCGTTGTCATCCAGGATGATCACCTCTGGCGAGGGTTCAGGTTCAGTGGCAGGCGGCGATGCGGGGTACACCTTCAACGGGCAACCCATGTGGTCGACCGCAGTGTTGGCGGGGGTATCGGGGCAAAGATCGCGGCGGTCGAAAATACCGTCGCCATCTTCGTCGCCATCCTGGGCGTAACAGATCAGGCCCCCGGCAATGGCGCCAAGGGCACCGCCGCCAGCCGCCCAGCTCGAACTTTCGATGGCGCCCAGGCCACCACCGACCAGGCCGCCGAGCAGGCTGCAGATGGGCCAGGTTCTCTGGTTGAGCGGCGCGCCGCCATCGCTGTGGGTGGCGCAGCCCGCGAGCAGGCTGGCAGCCACCAACAGCGGCAGCGCCGCCTTCGACGTCACACTCATGCTGAATGCTCCTGTGTCATTGGCCACGGACGGTTGACCGCCGTGAAGGCGCGCCCGTGCCACTGCTCAAGGCACGGGCGCACGCCGCTCTACCGCTGGATCTTGATCTCGGTACGGCGGTTCATGGCGCGCCCATCGGCCGTGGCGTTGTCTGCCACCGGCTGGGTTTCACCAGCACCGACCACCGACACGAAGCTGCTGCGCGGCACACCGCTCTCGACCAGGTAATCGGTCACAGAGTGGGCTCGGCGCTCGGACAGTTTCTGGTTGTAGCTGTCGGAGCCGACGCTGTCGGTATGGCCGCTGACGCTCAGGCGGGCGGACGGCGCTTCCTGTTTCAGGCGCGTGGCAATGGTGTTGAGGCGCTCCTTGTCGCTGGCGGTCAGGCGCGCAGAGTCGAACTCGAAGTGCACATCGCGGATGACGATGACTTCTTCCTTCTGCACCACCACTTCCTCGACCACCGCGGCCGGCTCTGGCGGGCAGCCGTTGGCATCGACCTGCACACCGCGCGGGGTGCCTGGGCACTTGTCACGGCTGTCCGGCACGCCGTCGCCATCCTCGTCGCCATCGCCATGGGCCCAGCAATAACCCGCCGCCAGGCCACCGCCCAGCAACGCGCCCCAACCAGCCCAGCTGGAGCTCTCGATGGCGCCCAGGGCAGCGCCGCTTACACCCCCGACGGCGGCACATTTCGGCCAGTCGGTCTTTTGCAAACCTGCACAACCAGTCAACACACTGGTGAGCAGAACCAGGGGTATCGCTGTGCGTACTATGCTCATTTCATTGCTTCTCCTAGGGGGAATCGGCATAAGGCCGATTTCAGGGAGTAAAGACCGAGCATCTGATCCCTGCCACCAATAAGCCACGACACAGTCACATGCCTCTTTGCCCGCACGCTGCGGCCCGCTAGTCTTGGACGACTTCAACGAGGATTGCCAATGACCGACGGTTTTTCCCAGCGCACCCCGCAGCAGGCCCTGGCGGCCCTGCTCGAGCGCTTCACCCCGCAACGCCTGCTGCTGGTGGGCACGCGCTTCCCGGCGCTGGACGCCTTCGCCCAGGCGCACCCACAGGTAACCATCGCCACGGCCGCCCCAGGCCCGTTGCCGGCCGACCTGGCAGCCCAGCGCTTTGACCTGGCGGTACTGGTGGACTGCCTGGAGCACCTGCCCAAACGCACCGGCCTGGAATTGCTCGGCGGCATTCGCAACCTCAATGCCAGCCGGGTCGCGGTGCTGGCCGACCTGGCCGCCTGTGGCTGGCAAGACACCGATTTCTTTGCCCTGGCCCTGTCGGCCAGCGAGAAATTCCGCCGTGACCAGCAGGTATTGAGCCTGTTCACCTATGATCTACATGACTACAAGCAGGTACCGGACTGGCTGAATGCCAAGTTCTGGGCCAACCCTGAAAACTTCGGCAAGTACTGGTGGTGATGATGAGTGTCTCGGTCTGCCCTTGTGGCAGTGGCAACCTGCTCGACGCCTGCTGCGGGCATTACCATGCCGGCACCCCGGCACCGGATGCCCAGGCGCTGATGCGCTCACGCTACAGCGCCTACGTGCTGGGCCTGGTCGACTATCTGGTGGCCACCACCCTGCCCGCCCAGCAAGCCGGCCTGGACCGTGCCGCCATGGCCGCCTGGAGCGCCCAGAGCACCTGGCTGGGCCTGGAGGTGGAAAGCGCAGAGGTGCTGGGCGGCCAGCCGGAGCACGGTTTTGTCACCTTCACTGCACGCTGGCATGACCAAGAGGGTGACCATCAGCACCGCGAGCGCTCGGCATTCGTCCAGCATGCCGGGCGCTGGTACTTCATCGACCCCACGGTCGGGCTCAAGGCCGGGCGCAACGACCCCTGCCCCTGCGCCAGCGGCCAGAAGTTCAAGAAATGCTGCGCCAGTTACGTGGGTAGCTGAACATGATCGCCCGCACCCGCCCGCTGCTGCTCGCCACCCTGATGGCATGCCTGGCACTGCTGGCGGGCTGCGCCAGCTGGGGCAGTGACGACTGGCGCGAACCCGAGGTGCACCTGGTCGAGGTGGAGACGGTCAAGGCCAGGTTGCTGGAGCAGGAGTTCGTGCTGCATCTGCGAATCGACAACCCCAATGACAGCCGCCTGTTCATCCGCAACCTGTCGTATGCCATACGCCTCAATGACCTGTTGCTGGTGCAGGATGAAACCAGCGTGTGGCGCAGTGTCGGCGGGCATGCCCGGCGTACTTTCAAGATCACCGCGCGGACCAACCTGTGGCAGCACCTGAAACCACTGGCCAAGCTGCTGAAAAGCGAACAACCGCTGCACTACAGCCTGCAGGGCGAGCTGGCGACCGGGTTGCTCATCCATCGGGACCTGCACTTGTCGCGCAGTGGTGAGATAATCCCCGGTGATTACAAACCGGAGTAACCCTGCAATGTCCCAGCAACCCCACGTTCATGGCCCTGACTGCAACCACGATCATGATCACCACCACGATCATGGCCATGTACACGGCCCGCACTGCAACCACGGTCACCAGGAGCCGGTACGCAACGCCCTGAAGGACGTTGGCCGTAACGACCCGTGCCCGTGCGGTAGCCAGAAAAAGTTCAAGAAGTGCCACGGCGCCTGACCTGAACAGCACTTGCGCGTCCCTGCCGCGGGCCGCGCAGTGGGTAGCCGGGGCCTAGCTGGCCCTGGCAGGCCCTGAAACCTTGCGCTGCAGCACCCCTGCGGTGGCCATGAGCAGCACGATGCACAGGGCCATGCAGATGGCATTGGTGCCATCCCAACCGACCGTGCCCAGCAACAGCGACGGGCTGAATGCGCCAATGGTCGCGAACACAGCAATGGCCAGATCGTTCTTCCCCTGCATCTGCATCGCTGCCGGGCTGTTTTGCAGCGTCTGCGCCAACAGCGCCCCACCGCCCACGTAGGTCAGGTTCCAACCCAGGCCCAGGGCTATCAGTGACAAGGTCATCATCGCGTAGCTGTGCGACCACATGTTCATGGCCGTGCAACCGATCAGCAGGCCCAGGCCGAGACAGATGGTGGCCCTGATGCCGAGCTTGTGGATGATGGCGCCGGTGAAGAACGACGGCGCAAACATGGCAATCACATGCCATTGAATCGCCAGGCGAACGTCGGAAAAGTCCTCATGCATGTGTTTCATGTGCATGGACGCCTGGATCATCAGCAAATTCATGATCCCGTAGCCCAGCGCGGCCACTGCCATGGCCACGGCAACCACCGGGCTCAGCGGCTCGGCGGTGGTGCCAGCCGGTTTCGCTGCACGGTCGTTACTGGCGGTGCCGGTATCGCCGGGCAGGCAGGCCGCTGTCAGCAACGACATCACCGCCAGGCCGACAAAAGCGGCGTAGCACAGCGAAAACAGCGGATACGCACCAACGTCCCTCAGCCACTCGGTGAGCGCCGGCCCGACCACGGCGGCGATCACCCCACCGGCCACGACCAGGGAAAGCGCCTTGGGCTTCAGGTTCTGGGCCAGATTGTCGGTGGCCGCGAAGCGGTTGAAGTTGGCAAACGCAATGTAGATGCCCAATGCCGAATGGCTGATCACCAGCATCGGGAAGTGCTGGTACTGCACCGCCAGGTAACCACTGATGCCAGACACCGCCAAAGGGATCGAGCCCAGCATGAAGGCGCGCTTGCGGCCAATACGGCTCATCAGCCTGGAGACTGGATAGGTGGCCAGCATCAGGCAGAGGAACTGGAAACCATAGGGCACGGTGGACCACGTGGCGGCAGGCGCCAGCGCCGCCCCGACAATGGCCGCCATGGTCACGGACATGACCGCAGTCGTCAGGTTGATCGATTGCGCGGTGAAATACAGGTACGTGCGCCGCGGAAGTGTGCTCGACATAGCATGTGCTCACGATTGGTGGACGGGTCGATTCGGCATTGGAAAAGCTGCCGACAGGTGCATGGTCGCATCTGCCGCGCCCTGAAATTCGAACAGTCGACGCGCTTTCCGGTTAACTGTTAGGCTGTTTTTTCTAACAGCTGCTGGACCCGCCATGCGCCCGCACAGCCTTCATGACCAGTTGAAACAGCGCCTCGAAGCCGGCGAATGGCTGCCCGGCCAGCGCATGCCGTCCATCCGCAAGCTGACGGCGGCGGTTGGCTGCAGCTACCACGATGTCGTCTCCAGCTATGCCCGGCTGGTCAGCGAAGGTGTGTTGACCGCCATTCCTGGCCGCGGCTACTTCGTCGCCAGCCACACACGGCAAACCAGCGCGGTGGATGCGCCCGCAGGCATGGCCGGCGACCCACTGTTCAAGCTGCTGCAGGGGGGCCAGCACTACATCAAACTGGGCAGCGGCTGGCTGCCACCCGCCTGGCGTGACACCGAGCTGCTGGCCAAGGCGATTCGGCGCACGGCGCGGCTGGAGCAGAGTTCGCTGGCGGAATATGGCGACATCCAGGGCTACCTGCCCATGCGCAAACAGCTGTGCGTGCACCTGAAACGCCTGACCCGTGTCGATGCCCGGCCAAGCCAGTTGCTGACTACGCTGGGCGCCACACAAGCGCTGGACCTGGTGGCGCGGTTGTTGATCAAGCCAGGCGATCACGTGTTCGTCGACGAGCCCGGCAACGGCAACCTGATCAAGCTGATCCAGTTGGCCGGCGGTCACGTGGTCGGGGTGCGCCGAACCCAGGACGGACCAAGCGTGGAAGACATGCAGGAGCACCTGGCCAGGCACAAGGTCAAGGCGTTCTTCTGCAACAGCACCTTCCACAACCCGACCGGCGGCAACATCAGCCCGCACAATGCCTTCAGCGTCCTGCGCCTGGCGGTGGAACACGACTTCTTCGTGGTCGAGGACGATGTCTACGGCGACTTCAGCCCGGGTGTGCGCCAGACCTTTGCCGAACTGGACAACCTTGAGCGGGTCATCTACATCGGCAGCTTCTCGAAATGCCTGTCCGCTTCATTGCGCGTGGGCTACATCGCCTGCTCGGCAGAGCTGATAGAGCCGCTGACGCGCCTGAAGCTGCTGACCTGCGTGGCGGTGCCGGCGTTTTGCGAACGCTTCGTCAACACCATCTTGTCCGACGGCACCTATGCCCGGCACATGCAAGACCTGCAGCAGCGCCTGATCCGGCAGCAGGCGCAGACCCAGCAGTTGTTGCGGGCGCGTGGCTGGCAGTTCGACATAACGCCCCAAGGCGGCATGTTCCTGTGGGTCTACCACCCCGAACTGGCCGACCTGCAGCCTTTCATGCGTCGCCTGGAACAGCACAAGGTGCTATTGATGCCAGGCTCGGCCTTCGCCGTCAGCCGTGACTATCAACGCCTTGCTCGCATCAATTGCACGCACTTTTCCGACGCCGTGGCCGAACATTTCAAGGTTTGAGTCGGCACTGGCAAATAAACCGCCCAGGGACCTTGCACGGCGCCTGCGCGCTCACTACCTTAGCGCCTTTCGAAACCCGCCACGCCTTGCAGGAGCCCTTGTCATGGCCGCCTCCGCCTTTCCTCCATTCCGCCCGCGGTTCGCAACCGCTGCCACGCTGCTCGGCATGCTCGGGCTGGCCGGCTGCCAGACGGGCGGCTACCAGGGCAGCGTGCCACCGACCAGCGGCGTGCAGCCGCTCAAGGGCCTGGCGCAGAACGTCTCGGTACGGCGCAACGCAATGGGCGCACCACTGATCGAAAGCAGCAGCTTCCATGACGCCCTGTTCAGCCTGGGCTATGTGCATGCCGGCGACCGCATCGAGCAGATGGTCGCCATGCGCCTGCTGGCCCAGGGCCGCCTGGCAGAACTGGCCGGCAGCGACGCGCTGGACATCGACCGCCTGATGCGCGCGGCCAACCTCAAGCAGAGCGCCGCCCAGCAGTACGCCGACGCGTCGCCACGGCTCAAGCGCTTCTTCGAAGTGTATGCACGCGGGGTCAACGCCTACCTGTTCCGCTACCGCGACAAGCTGCCCGCCGGCCTGGCCAGCAGTGGCTACCGACCCGAATACTGGAAGCCCGAAGACTCGGCGCTGATCTTCAGCCTGTATGCGTTCAGCCAGTCGGTGAACCTGCAGGAAGAACTGAGCGCCCTGACCCTGGCGCAGAAAGCCGGCAGCGACAAGCTGGCCTGGCTGCTGCCCGGTGCCCCGGACGAGCCGTTGGCCGAAGCCGAAGTGGACAAGCTCAAAGGCCTGAACCTGGACAGCCAGTTGCCGGGGCTGCCGGCCCTGGCAGCTGCCAGCCAGAAACTGGCCGACCTCGACCTTCTGGGCAGCCCGGGCTCGGCCAACCTGGCACTGGCGCCGCAGCGCAGCCGCAGCGGCAAGAGCCTGCTGGCCAGCGACAGCCGAGCCGCCTGGGCCCTGAGCCCGGTACAGATCCACACCGGCAAGTACCAGGTCGCCGGCCTGTCGTTGCCCGGCCTGCCGATCGTGCTGGCCGGCTACAACGGCAAGCTGGCCTGGAGCAGCAGCGCGGTCATGGCCGACAACCAGGACCTGTACCTGGAGCAACTGCGCCACCAGGGCAGCCAGCTGAGCTACCTGGCCGACGGCAAATGGCTGCCGGCCCGCGCCCGTAGCGAAACCTTCTTCGTCCGCGGCCAGCGCCCGCTGCGCGAGGTGATGTACGACACCCGCCACGGCACCCTGCTGGCCCAGCCAGGCAATGCCAGCCTGGGCCTGGCGCTGAACCTGCCACAGTTCAAGGGCGACCGCAGCCTGGATGCGCTGTTCGACCTGACCCGTGCCAAGAGCGTGGAGCGTGCCTTCGACAGCACCCGTGAAGTGACCGCCGCCGCCCTCAACTTCGTCTTCGCCGAACCCGAGCACATCGGCTGGCAAGTCAGTGGCCGCTACCCCAACCGCCGCGAAGGCCAGGGCCTGCTGCCCTCGCCGGGCTGGGACGGGCGCTACGACTGGGACGGCTATGCCGACCCGATGCTGCACCCTTACGATCAGGACCCGCCCGCCGGCTGGATCGGCCACGCCAACCAGCGCAGCCTGCCGCGTGGCTATGGCATGCAGCTGTCCAGCACCTGGTACTACCCCGAGCGCGCCGAGCGCCTGGCCCAGCTGGCCGGCAATGGCCGCCACGACAGCCGCAGCCTGATGGCCCTGCAGAACGACCAGACCACCCTGCTGGCCGACAAGCTCAAGCAGATGTTCGACGCCCCGGGCATGGCCCAGCCGCTCAAGCAGGCGATCGACGCCCTGCCCGCCGCACAGCGCGACAAGGCCAGCGACGCGCTGGTCCGGCTCAAGGCCTTCGATGGCCGCCTGAGCCCGGTATCGGCCGATGCCGCACTGTACGAACTGTTCCTCCAGGAAGTCGCCCGGCAAACCTTCCTCGACGACCTGGGCCCGGAATCCGGCCCGGCCTGGCAGGCTTTCGTCAGCAATGCGCGGTTGTCGTTCTCGGCGCAGGCCGACCACCTGCTGGGCCGCGACGACAGCCCGTTCTGGGATGACCGCAGCACGCCGCAGAAAGAAGACAAGCCGGCCATTCTCGCCCGCAGCCTGGCTGGCGCGGTGGATGCCGGCACCGCGCAACTGGGCGCCGACCGCCGCGCCTGGCAGTGGGGCAAGCTGCACCAATACCGCTGGCCTGCACCGGCCTACCATGGCCTGGGCGACGCCCTCGGCCGCTCGCCGCTGGCTGCCGGTGGCGACTTCACCACCCTGGCCCTGACGCCATACGCCTGGGGCAGCGACTTCGACACCCGCCTGCCGGCCTCGGCGCGGATGATCGTCGACTTCGGCCAGGCCGAGCCGTTGCAGGTGCTGACCAGCAGCGGGCAATCCGGCAACCCGGCCAGCACGCATTACAGCGATGGGCTGGATGCCTGGTTCAAAGGGCGCTTCATGAGCCTGCCACTGCAGCAGCAGAACTTCGGGCGGGCGTATGGCAACCAGCGTTTGACCCTGGTGCCCGGCAAGTAAACCTCTCAATCAAGCCGCCACCTGTGGCGGCTTGGACTATGCACTAAACAGCTACGACTGAAAGCTCGATCCGCTGTCCCAACACGTGCAGCGCATGCTCGACCTGCTCGATCTTGGAACGGTGCAGCAGATCGACCAGACGATCGACCTGGGGACGATTCACTCCAAGTCGGCGCGCCATCTCGGTCTTGCTGATTTTTTGTGCAACCATCGTATTCCACAACGCTGCCTTCGCGGCGGTCAGGGCTGGCAGACGTACGACGGGTTGACCTTCGGTTGGTGTTGCAGGCAGCGGAATAGCTATTTTTTGATCCACATAGAACGAAAGTGCGGACTCCAAGGCATCCACGGCATCGAACAGAGCTTCCTCCGAAGTGTCACCTGCGCAGGCCATCTCAGGCACATCGGGACAACTCACCCAGACACTGCCGTCTTCCAGATGAACGACTACCGGATATTCGAATACCATCACGTGCTCCCCTAAACCGTTCATGATTTCAACCCTAGGTCCTTCAGGATCTTCCGTCTCAGGCCTTCGCTTATTTCCTTCGCCCCGTGATCTGGGAAAATCGTCTGGCGATTACCTAGATAGACCTTGAAATGACTACCCTTGGCAGCGACAAACGTAGCGCCTTGGCCGCGCAGCCATCGGCGAAATTCACTGTATTTCATATCAGCCTTTGTCGAACCAATGTGCATCATGCGCCGACAGACCGCAACATTTTTGTTGCACCCCTTCGACCTGAGGACACAGTTAACCGCAAAAGGCGGTTCGGCATTTCTGAATGGCAAGTAGTCCATTTCGCTTGTTAAAACGTTCGAACTCTCATGACATTCCCGCGCTCCTAACAAGAACGTCGGCCACCAGCGCCCATACCATGGACCTCGTCATCGCCCGCCCCGAAGGCCTGTATTGTCCGCCCGGTGATTTCTACATCGACCCCTGGCGGCCAGTGGAGCGTGCCGTCATCACCCACGGCCACGGCGACCATGCCCGCGTCGGCAACCGCCATTACCTCACCGCCGCCCCAGGCGCCGGCATCCTGCGCAGCCGCCTGGGCCAGGACATCAACCTGCAAACCCTGCCGTACGGCGAACGTCTGCTGCACCATGGCGTAACCCTGAGCCTGCACCCGGCCGGGCATGTACTGGGCTCGGCGCAAGTGCGCCTGGAGTACCAGGGCGAGGTCTGGGTCGCCTCCGGCGACTACAAAGTGGAACCCGACGGCACCTGCACGCCGTTCGAACCGGTGCGCTGCCACACGTTCATCACCGAATCGACCTTCGGCCTGCCCATCTACCGTTGGCCCAGCCAGGGCGAGATCTTCACCGGCATCAATACCTGGTGGCGCGCCAATAGCGAACAGGGCAAAGCCAGCGTGCTGTTCTGCTATGCCTTCGGCAAAGCCCAGCGAATCCTCCACGGGCTGGACGCCAACATTGGTCCTGTCCTCGTGCATGGCGCTGTCGAACCACTCAACCGGGTGTACCGGGACGCTGGCGTCTACCTTCCGCAAACCCGCTATGTGGGCGATATCCCACGCAACGACCCGCTGCTGCGCCAGGCACTGGTCCTGGCACCGCCTTCGGCGGGTGGCAGCAGCTGGATGCGCCGTTTCGGCGACTACAGCGATGCCTTTGCCAGTGGCTGGATGCTGTTGCGCGGCACCCGCCGCCGGCGCGGGGTAGACCGAGGTTTCGTGCTCTCGGACCATGCCGATTGGCCGGGGTTGCTCTGGGCCATCGGCCAGACTGGCGCAGAACGCGTGATGGTCACCCATGGCTCGGTCAATGTGCTGGTGCGCTACCTCATCGAACAAGGCCTCGATGCCCGCGCTTTCGTGACCGAGTACGGCGAGGAAGATGACGTGGTAGCTGCGGAGCCAGACGCATGAAGGCATTCGCCGAGCTGTACCTGAGGCTGGATGCGACTACCTCCAGCACTGCAAAGCTCACGGCGCTACGCGACTACTTCAGCACCGCCCCGGCTGGGGATGCCGCCTGGGCGGTGTACTTCCTGGCAGGTGGCCGCCCCCGCCAACTGGTGCCGACACGCGTGCTGCGGGAGCTGGCCGGCAGGTTGGCGGGGCTGCCTGACTGGCTGTTCGAGGAATCCTACCAGGCCGTTGGCGACCTGGCCGAAACCATCTCCCTGCTGGTACCGGAAAGCCACCACCCTGGCGACGACGGCCTCGCCCGCTGGGTCGAAGCCCATCTGTTGCCATTGCGTGGCCTGCCGGTCGAGGAGATCCAGCAACGCCTGCCGCCTCTTTGGGCCCAGTTGGACCGCCCCAGCCTGATGCTTTGCCTGAAACTCATCACTGGCAGCTTTCGCGTGGGGGTATCGAAGCTGTTGGTCACTCGCGCCCTCGCGCAACTGGCCGGGCTGGATGCCAAACGCGTGGCCCAGCGCCTGGTTGGCTACACCGACATCAGCCACCGCCCGACGGCAGCCAGCTATCAACGGCTGATAGCCCCGGAATCAGACGATGAACATAGCCAGCGTGGCGGCCAGCCCTACCCGTTTTTTCTGGCCCACCCCTTGCAGGTACCAACCGAACAGCTCGATGCACTGCTCGGGCCGCCGAGCGAATGGCAGATCGAATGGAAATGGGATGGCATTCGCGCCCAGGTGGTCAAGCGCGAAGGCCAACTGTGGGTCTGGTCACGCGGTGAGGAACTGGTCACCGAACGCTTCCCCGAATTGCACAGCCTGGCGCAGACGCTACCCGACGGTGTCGTGCTCGATGGCGAGATCCTGGTGTGGAAACCCGGCGGCTCAGCGGCTGAACTGGCTGTACAACCCTTTGCCATGTTGCAGCAGCGCCTGGGTCGAAAGACCTTGGGCAAGAAGCTGCTGAGCGACGCGCCGGTCGTGCTGCAGGCCTACGACCTGCTGGAATGGCAAGGCGAGGACTGGCGCAGCCGGCCGCAGCATGCACGCCGCCAACAGCTGGAACACGTGCTTGAGCAGCACCCATTGGCCCCGGTGTTGCTCTCGCCTCTACTCGAAGGGCGGGACTGGGCCGACCTTGCCTGCCAGCGGGAACAGTCCCGCAGCCTGGGGGTGGAAGGGCTGATGCTGAAACAGCGCGAGGCCTTGTATGGCGTGGGGCGCACCAAGGACATGGGCACCTGGTGGAAGTGGAAGATCGACCCGTTCAGCGTCGATGCCGTGCTGATCTATGCCCAGCGCGGCCACGGCCGGCGGGCCAGCTTGTACAGCGACTACACCTTCGCCGTGTGGGACGCGCCAGCCGGTACGCCGGGGCGGGCACTGGTCCCCTTTGCCAAGGCCTATTCAGGGCTCAGTGACGAAGAGATGCGCAAGGTCGACGCCATCATCCGCAAGACCACGGTTGAAACCTTCGGGCCGGTACGCAGCGTGACGCCGACGCTGGTGTTCGAGCTTGGCTTCGAGGGCATCGCGCTGTCGAGGAGGCACAAGAGCGGCATTGCCGTGCGCTTTCCACGGATGCTGCGCTGGCGGCTGGACAAGCCAGTGGAAGAAGCGGATGACCTGGCTACATTGCAGGCGCTGCTGGCCTGAAAAAATTTCTGGACCGTGCTGGCTTCTTCGCGGTTAAACCCGCTCCCACAGGTCATGCACAAAAGCTGAGTTTTGTGCGATCCCTGTGGGAGCGGGTTTACCCGCGAAGAAGCCAGCGCGGTGGCCAGGAGGGCACCGATGGAGGCGCAAGCCCGAAAACTGTGCTTCCATCTCTGTGCCGACTGTGTCGCAGACCGTTTTCGCCACGCACCCAGGACCACCATGCACCATTCAACTCACGACCTGCTCTCGCCCGTTCCGGGCATTACCCGCCAGTTGCACAGCTTCCACTTCGGACCTCGCGGTGGCGGCAAAGTCTATATCCAGGCCTCACTGCATGCCGACGAGCTGCCCGGCATGCTGGTGGCCTGGCACCTCAAGCGCCGCCTGGGTGAACTGGAACAGCAAGGCCGCCTGCAGCGCGAGATCATCCTGGTGCCGGTGGCCAACCCGGTCGGCCTGGAACAGGTGCTGCTGGACGCGCCGCTGGGGCGTTTCGAACTGCAAAGTGGCGAAAACTTCAACCGTAACTTCGTCGACCTTTCCGACAGCATCGGCGACCAGATCGAAGAACACCTGACCGACGACCCGGCACACAACCTCGCACTGATCCGCGAATACCTGCGCCGGGGGCTGGACGCACACCCGGCGCGCACACCGCTGCAGGCCCAACGCCTGATACTGCAGCGCCTGGCCTGCGATGCCGACATGGTGCTGGACCTGCACTGCGACTTCGAGGCGGTCGAGCACCTGTACACCACGCCAGACGCCTGGCCGCAGATCGAACCGCTGGCCCGCTACCTGGGTGCCCAGGCAAGCCTGCTGGCCACCGATTCGGGCGGGCAGTCGTTCGATGAATGCTTCAGCCTGGTGTGGTGGCAGTTGCAGCAACGCTTCGGCAAACGGTTCCCGATTCCGCTGGGCTGCTGCTCGGTCACCGTCGAGCTGCGCGGCCAGGCCGATGTCAGCCACGACCTGGCCAGCAAGGACTGCCAGGCGATTCTCGATTTCCTGACCCATGCGGGGGTCATCGAAGGCGCAAGCCCGGCCCTGCCCGACTTGCGCTGCCCGGCCACGCCGCTGGCCGCCGTCGAACCGGTGATAACGCCACTGGGCGGGCTGCTGGTGTACCACGCTCGGCCAGGCCAGCACCTGGAAGCGGGCCAGTTGATCGCTGAAGTCATCGACCCGCTCAGCGACCGGGTGACTGCCATCCACAACAGCCAGCCCGGCCTGCTGTATGCACGTAACGTACGGCGCATGGCTACCGCCGGCATGGTCATCGCCCACGTCGCAGGCGAGCAGGTGTGCCGCAGCGGCTACCTGCTGGCAAACTGATTCGGTAAAACCATTGCACCTGGCTGGTTGTCTGTAGAAACACAGCCACCGAAGGACCCTATGCCCCATGCCCGCCGCCACCGACCTCGCCAAGGCCTGGTTCGCCAAGCGTGGCTGGAAGCCTTTCGCTTTCCAGCGCCGTGTATGGGCAGCCGTGGACCGGGGCGAATCCGGCTTGCTGCATGCCAGTACCGGTGCCGGCAAGACCTACGCGGTATGGCTCGCCGCGCTGCGGGCCTTCAAGGCCGAAGCCCAGGGGCGTCATGCTGCACCCTTGCAGGTGGTGTGGGTTACCCCCATGCGTGCCTTGGCCGCCGACACCGCCCGCGCGTTGCAGATGCCGCTAGACGACCTGGGTTTGGCCTGGAGCGTGGGCGTTCGCAGCGGCGACACCGGCAGCGCCGAACGTGCCCGGCAAGCACGGCGCCTGCCCAGCGTACTGGTCACTACCCCTGAAAGCCTTACGCTGCTGCTGACCCGGGCACAAGCCCGCGAAGACTTCGCCACGCTGCGCCTGGTAGTGGTGGACGAATGGCACGAACTGCTGGGCAACAAGCGCGGGGTACAACTGCAACTGGCGCTGGCCCACCTGCGCCACTGGCACCCGAGCCTGCCGACCTGGGGCCTGTCCGCCACCCTCGGCAATCTTCAACATGCGCTGGACGTATTGCTGCCACAAGGCGGCTTGCTGGTACAAGGCCGACAAGACAAGCCGCTGCAGGTCGATACCCTGCTGCCAACGGCTATCGAGCGCTTCCCCTGGGCCGGGCACATGGGTTTAAAGATGCTCGACCAGGTCAGCCGGGAGATCGATGCCAGCACCAGTTGCCTGGTATTCACCAACACGCGGGCGCAGGCCGAACTCTGGTACCAGGCCCTGCTCGAAGCACGCCCCGACTGGGCCGGCCTGATTGCCTTGCACCATGCCTCGCTGGCCCGCGATACCCGTGACTGGGTCGAGCGCAGCCTCAAGCAAGGCAGCCTGAAGGCAGTGGTCTGCACCTCCAGCCTGGACCTGGGGGTGGACTTCCTGCCCGTGGAGCGAGTACTGCAGATCGGTTCCGCCAAGGGCATTGCCCGCCTCGTGCAACGGGCCGGGCGCTCCGGCCACGCGCCGGGGCGGCGCTCCCGGGTTACTCTGGTGCCCACCCACAGCCTGGAACTGGTGGAAGCAGCCGCCGCCAGGCAGGCCTTGGCAGCCGGGCACATCGAGGCCCGTCATTCGCCGCGCTTGTGCATGGACGTGCTGGTGCAACACTTGGTCAGCATGGCCCTGGGCAGTGGCTTTCACCCGGAGCAGTTACTGGCCGAAGTGCGCAGCACCTGGGCCTTTCGCGAGTTGCGCGACAGCCAGTGGCAATGGGCGCTGGACTTCGTCTGCCATGGCGGCAGTTCACTCAGCGCCTACCCGGACTACCAGCGCGTCGAGCGCCAGGCCGACGGTGCTTACCGGGTTGCCAGCGAACGCCTGGCACGTCGCCACCGCATGAGTATCGGTACTATCGTCAGCGACGCCAGCCTGCAGCTCAAGTACTGGAGCAAGGGCGGCGGAGGCAAGGCGCTGGGCAGCGTCGAAGAGGCGTTCATTGCCCGTTTGCGCCCTGGCGATACCTTGGTGTTCGCCGGGCGAGTGCTGGAACTGGTGCGCGTGGAAAACATGACCGCCTACGTACGCCGCAGCACCGCGCGCAAGGCAGCGGTCGCTCGCTGGAATGGTGGCCGCATGCCGCTTTCCAGCGAACTGGCCGACGCACTGGTCGAGCAGCTTGGCGCAGCATCCCAAGGGTGCTTCCGAGGCCCGGAGATGCGTGCAGTGCGCCCTCTGCTGACCTTGCAGGCGCTATGGTCGGCGCTGCCCACCTCCGGCACGCTGCTGGCCGAGACCTTCAAGTCGCGCCAAGGTTGGCACCTGTTCCTGTACCCGTTCGCCGGACGCATGGCCAACCTTGGCCTGGCCAACCTGATTGCCTGGCGAGTGAGCCGCGTGCAGCCGCTTTCGGTTTCGATTGCCGTCAATGACTACGGGTTCGAACTGCTCAGCCCGGGCAACGTGGACTGGGCAACGCATCTGCCACAGGCGCTGGGTACCGAACACCTGCTGGAGGATGTGCTGGCCAGCCTCAATGCTGGAGAAATGGCATTGCGCCGTTTTCGCGAGATCGCGCAGATTGCCGGGCTGGTGTTTGGCGGGTATCCGGCGGCGCAGAAAAGCCTGAGGCAGATCCAGGCCTCCAGCGGGTTGTTCTATGAGGTATTTCGCAAGCACGACGCCGGCAACTTGCTGCTGGCCCAGGCTCGGGACGAAGTGCTGAATGAGGAACTGGAGATCGACCGGCTGCACCGGCAATTGCTGAAAATGGGGCAGTTACGGCTGGAGCTGCGAAAGCTTGAGCGGCCCGGGCCTTTGGCATTTGCCTTGTTGGTGGAAGGCATGCGCGAAACGTTGAGCACCGAGAAACTGGCGGACCGGATTGCCAGGATGGTCGCGGAACTGAACAGTGCGGCGGACGCTACGGAATGACCAGCTTTCTATCCATCGAACACCATGGCCAGGTGCTCTGGCTGCTTTCGGACAAGGCCATCTACTGGCCAGCCCGTCGTGCCCTGCTGGTGGCCGACGTGCACATCGGCAAGGCAGCAAGCTATCGCGCCCTGCACCAACCGGTGCCACGCGGCACCACCGAAGCGACACTCGAGCGTCTGGATGCATTGCTGGCCGCGCATGATTGCGAGCAACTGATCGTTCTTGGCGATTTCCTGCATGCCCGAACAGCGCGGGCGCCATCAACGCTCACCAGGCTGCAGACATGGAGGGAACGGCACAAGGCCCTGAAAATCGTGCTGATACGCGGCAATCATGATCGCAACGCCGGTGATCCACCCGTGTCGCTCGAAATAGAAGTCATGAACGAACCCTGGCTGCTGGAACCCTTCGCGCTCCAGCACGAACCCGAACCGCACCCCAGCCACCCGGTACTGGCAGGCCATGTACATCCGGTATTTGTACTGCGTGGCAAGGCTCGGCAACGCCTGCGACTGCCCTGCTTCCTGATCGATGGCCAGGTCAGCCTGTTGCCGGCGTTCGGTGAATTCACCGGGGGTTGGGAAATCGCGCCCACGAGCGCCAGCCGCGTGTACCTGGCAGGGGCAGACCGTGTCTGGGCGCTCTAGCCGAGTGCACTCAGGCTACAGGCGCCGGAGGAGGCTCATCAGGCAAGGTGGGCTCGCCCGGTTCCATGGGTGGTGTTTCACCGGGCTCCGGGGGTTGCGGGGTATCTGGGTCAGGCTGGTGGGGCACGCCGCCCACCTGCATGGGCAGCGGGTGTGCCAGCAGTGACCATGGCAGCAACCCGACGTGGTTGGGCTGCAGACCTGCCAGCTTGGCACTGATTGCGGGGTGGAGTTTCATTGGCTGCTCCTGACAAGGCCGCTGCGCATCATGCGCACCGGCGTTATCCAGTTGGAGTGCCAAAGGCGCGGGGAATTCCCCGCGCTCGTCGGCTCAGGTACGCGGCAGGGTGACGCCGCGCTGGCCCTGGTACTTGCCGCCACGGTCCTTGTACGACACTTCGCATTCTTCGTCGGACTGCAGGAACAGCATCTGGGCCACACCTTCGTTGGCGTAGATCTTCGCCGGCAGCGTGGTGGTGTTGGAGAACTCCAGTGTCACATGGCCTTCCCACTCGGGCTCGAGCGGGGTGACATTGACGATGATGCCGCAACGGGCGTAGGTGCTCTTGCCCAGGCAGATGGTCAGCACATCACGCGGAATGCGGAAATACTCGACGGTGCGCGCCAGGGCGAAGGAGTTCGGCGGGATGATGCATACGTCGCTCTTGATGTCGACGAAACTGCCGGCATCGAAGTTCTTCGGGTCGACGGTGGCCGAGTTGATGTTGGTAAACACCTTGAATTCGTCGGCGCAGCGCACGTCGTAGCCGTAGCTGGAGACGCCGAAGGAGATCACCCGGCTGTCCTGTTCGCCGCGCACCTGGCGCTCGACGAACGGTTCGATCATGCCGTGTTCCTGCGCCATGCGGCGAATCCACTTGTCCGATTTGATGCTCATGGCGGGGTGTCCTGAAGAGTTGCGAGGTGAAAATTCGAGACGCGCATCTTACCGGTCCCGGCGCCCAGGTTAAAGTTCCATGCCTCATCCCGCGCCGGGCGGGGGCTGTAGCCGCCGTCGATCCGAATTTGCGTAAAGCGCCTTCTGACCATTGGCAGGTTGCGGAAAGTGGGGTAAGGTGGCGCCACTGTGCTGCACGTGACACCGAGAATCTCTAGTTTGATGCACGATCCTGATCGGCCCATCGCTGAATTTTCTGCTCTCTTTGCGCTCAGTCCCGGCCAGGGTTTTTCCTGACCGTTATCAAATTGTCCAAGGAGACAGAAAAATGTCCAACCGTCAATCCGGTGTTGTTAAGTGGTTCAACGATGAGAAAGGCTACGGCTTCATCACCCCTCAGTCGGGCGACGACCTGTTCGTGCACTTCAAAGCCATCCAAGCTGACGGCTTCAAAACCCTGAAAGAAGGCCAGGCTGTTACTTTCGTCGCTACCCGCGGCCAGAAAGGCATGCAGGCTGAAGAAGTTCAGATCGCCTAAGTCGATCGAAGCTTCCTAGCTTTCAAAAAACCCGCCTTCCGGCGGGTTTTTTTATGCCTGGCCGAAAGACCGAGCCGGCCTCTTCGCGGGTAAACCCGCTCCCACAGGGACAGCGCGGTACTTGAAGGCTGCGCTGTACCTGTGGGAGCGGGTTTACCCGCGAAGCAGGCGACTCGGTCTGCCAGTCAATCTTCGCTGATGGTAATGCTAGGCATCGCCGGCGCAGCAGCTTCCTGCAGCACGATCCGCGCGCCCACCTGGCGGGCCAGTTCCTGATAGACCATGGCAATCTGGCTTTCCGGCTCGGCGATCGCCGTCGGCTTGCCACTATCGGCCTGCTCGCGGATCAGCATCGACAGCGGCAACGACGCCAGCAGGTCGACGCCATACTGGCTCGCCAGCTTCTCGCCACCGCCTTCGCCGAACAGGTGCTCGGCATGGCCGCAGTTCGAGCAGATGTGCACGGCCATGTTCTCCACCACGCCCAGCACCGGGATGTTGACCTTGCGGAACATCTCCACGCCCTTCTTGGCATCCAGCAAGGCCAGGTCCTGTGGGGTGGTGACGATCACCGAACCGGCCACCGGTACCTTCTGCGCCAGGGTCAGCTGGATGTCACCGGTGCCCGGCGGCATGTCGATCACCAGGTAATCCAGGTCGTCCCAGGCGGTCTGGGTCACCAGCTGCAGCAGCGCGCCGGAAACCATCGGGCCACGCCATACCATCGGCGTGTTGTCGTCAGTCAGGAACGCCATGGACATGACTTCCACGCCATGGGCCTTGATCGGCACGAACCACTTCTGCTCGCGAATCTGCGGGCGGGTGCCTTCGGCGATGCCGAACATCACGCCCTGGCTGGGGCCATAGATATCGGCATCGAGAATACCCACCCGCGCACCCTCGCGGGCCAGCGCCAGGGCCAGGTTGGCCGCGGTGGTCGACTTGCCCACACCGCCCTTGCCCGAGGCCACGGCGATGATGTTCTTGACGTTGGCCATTGCCGGCACCTGGGCCTGGGCCTTGTGCGCAGCCACCACGCAGTCGATCGACACCTGGGCACCGCTGACGCCCTCGAGGTTGCCGATGGCGGTCTGCAACACCTGGGCCCAGCCGTTCTTGAACAGCCCTGCGGCATAACCCAGCTGCAACTGCACGCTGACCTGCCCGCCCTGGATATCGATGGCGCGCACGCAGCCGGCGCTGACCGGGTCCTGGTTCAGGTAGGGGTCGGTGTACTGGCGAAGCACGCCCTCGACGGCGGCACGGGTGACGGCACTCATGGAGACTCCCAATGGCAAACTGAATGTAAAACAGACGCCTATCCTAACCCGTCAATCGTCAGCAGATGCGCATGCGGGGTGAAATATCTTCGCCAGCCCTTTATAGTGGCCGATCAACCTCATTTTTACCCCGTCGCCAGATAAGTAGCCGAGCCACCATGTCCGAGCCACGTCAGATTCTCGTCACCAGCGCCTTGCCCTATGCCAACGGATCGATCCACCTTGGCCATATGCTCGAGTACATCCAGACAGACATGTGGGTCCGCTTCCAGAAGCTGCGCGGCAACCAGTGTATCTACGTCTGCGCCGACGACGCCCACGGTTCGGCCATCATGCTGCGCGCCGAAAAGGAAGGCATCACCCCGGAACAGCTGATCGCCAACGTCCAGGCCGAACACAGCAGCGATTTCGCCGACTTCCTGGTGGATTTCGACAATTTCCACTCCACCCACAGCGAAGAAAACCGCGAGCTGTCGAGCCTGATCTACGCGCGCCTGCGTGACGCCGGGCACATCGCCACCCGTTCGGTGACCCAGTACTTCGACCCGGAAAAGGGCATGTTCCTCGCCGACCGCTTCATCAAGGGCACCTGCCCCAAGTGCGCGGCCGAAGACCAGTACGGCGACAACTGCGAAAAATGCGGCGCCACCTACGCGCCCACCGAGCTGAAGAACCCCAAGTCGGCGATCTCCGGCGCCACCCCGGTACTGCGTGATTCCCAGCACTTCTTCTTCAAGCTGCCGGACTTCCAGGCCATGCTGCAGCAGTGGACCCGTAGCGGCACGCTGCAGGACGCGGTAGCCAACAAGCTGGCCGAATGGCTGGACTCGGGCCTGCAGGAATGGGACATCTCCCGCGACGCGCCGTACTTCGGCTTCGAGATCCCGGGCGAGCCAGGCAAGTACTTCTACGTGTGGCTGGACGCACCGATCGGCTACATGGCCAGCTTCAAGAACCTCTGCGCACGCCGCCCGGAGCTGGACTTCGACGCGTTCTGGAACGAGGGCTCCAAGACCGAGCTGTACCACTTCATCGGCAAGGACATCGTCAACTTCCACGCCCTGTTCTGGCCAGCCATGCTCGAAGGCGCCGGCTTCCGCAAGCCGAGCGCGGTCAACGTGCACGGCTACCTGACCGTGAACGGCGCCAAGATGTCCAAGTCGCGCGGCACCTTCATCAAGGCCCGCACCTACCTCGACCACCTGCAGCCGGAATACCTGCGTTACTACTACGCGGCCAAGCTGGGCCGTGGCGTCGATGACCTGGACTTGAACCTGGAAGACTTCGTGCAGAAGGTCAACTCCGACCTGGTCGGCAAGGTGGTCAACATCGCCAGCCGCTGCGCCGGTTTCATCCACAAGGGCAACGAAGGCGTGATGGTGGCTGGCGATGCCGCACCGGAGCTGACCGAAGCCTTCCTGGCGGCCGCCCCGTCGATCGCCGACGCCTATGAAGGCCGCGACTTCGGCCGTGCCATGCGCGAAATCATGGCGCTGGCCGACCGTGCCAACGCCTGGATCGCCGACAAGGCACCATGGTCACTGGCCAAACAGGAAGGCAAGCAGGATGAAGTGCAGGCCATCTGCGCCCAGGGCATCAACCTGTTCCGCCAACTGGTGATCTTCCTCAAGCCTGTCCTGCCAGTGCTGGCCGCCGACGCCGAGGCCTTCCTCAACGTGGCACCGCTGACCTGGAACGACCACCTGTCGCGCCTGGAAAACCACCAGCTGAACCCGTTCAAGGCGCTGATGAGCCGTATCGAACCGGCCAAGGTCGAAGCCATGGTCGCCGCCAGCAAGGAAGACCTGCTGGCCGCCGAAGCCAAGGCCCCGGCCGGCAACGGCGAGCTGGCCAAGGACCCGCTGTCGGCGGAAATCGAGTTCGACACCTTCGCAGCCGTCGACCTGCGCGTGGCACTGATCGTCAAGGCCGAGGCCGTGCCGGGTGCCGACAAGCTGCTGCAACTGACCTTGGACATCGGTGACGAGCGCCGCAACGTGTTCTCCGGCATCAAGTCGGCCTACCCCGACCCGTCCCAGCTGGAAGGCCGCCTGACCATGATGGTGGCCAACCTCAAGCCACGCAAGATGCGCTTTGGCGTGTCCGAAGGCATGGTCATGGCGGCCGGGCCTGGCGGTGAAGAGATCTACCTGCTGAGCCCGGACAGCGGTGCCAAACCGGGCCAGCGCATCAAGTAACAAAACCTGCTGGACCTTGTGGGAGCGGGCGTGCCCGCGAAACGGACTACGCGGTGCATGGCACCGGCGCTGCCGGTGTTCGCGGGCACGCCCGCTCTCACAATGACTCCGGCACCTTGATGCCAAACCCGGACAATCGCCCCGATTCCCGGCTATCGTCATCTCATGAGCGACTACATCCTGGTCCTGATCAGCGCTGCGCTGGTCAATCACCTGTGCCTGCAACAACAGCCACTCGCAAGGCTGCACCTCCATGTGCACGGCCTCGCCTGCGCACTGTGCATTGCCTTGGGCGTGATCGGCGCACAACTACTGGTGCGCGGGGTGCTTGCCCCGCTGCAGGCCCAGGACCTTGCCCTGTTCCTGTTGCTGCCCTGGCTGGCCGTGCTTGCCTGGGGCGTGCCATGGCTGCTGACAAGGTGGCGCCCGAGCTGGCCGGTGACGCAACTGCCCGCGCTGCTGTTGAGCAACGCGGTAGTACTAGGGTTGACCCTGCAACAGGCAAGCGACGACAGCACATGGCTCGCTACCTTGCTGCAAGGCCTGCTGGCCGGCGGCGGCTTCTGGCTGGCGTTGGTGCTGTTCGCCGACCTGCGCCAGCGCAGCGCTCATGCCGACGTCCCCAGGGCAATGCGCGGCCTGCCCATCGAAGTGCTTGGGGCCGGGGTAATGGCCATGGCGTTTTCCGGCTTCAACGGGCTGTTCGCCCAATGACCGGCAAGCCCGACCCGCGGCTACGCACCAGCATGGGCCTGGTGTTGCTGGCCTGCGTACCTGGCCTGCTGGCGCTGTTCTGGCTGCATGGCTGGAGTTTGCTACTGAACCTGTTGCTGTGCGCCAGCGCCGCGCTGCTGTGCGAGGCGCTGTTGCTTACCTTGCGAACACAACCGCTGCGCACGGCGCTGAACGACGGCAGCGCGCTGGTGACCGCCGTGCTGCTGGCCGCCGCCCTGCCCACCCTGGCGCCCTGGTGGTTGCCTGTGGTCGCAGCCAGTGTTGCCATCGGCATCGGCAAGCAGGCCTTTGGCGGGGTCGGGCGCAACCTGTTCAACCCGGCCATGGTCGGCTACGCCTTCGTGCTGCTGAGCTTCCCGTTGCAGATGAACCATTGGCCAGGGCCGGCACCAGGCCTGCTCGACAGCCTGCAGCTGGTGTTCGCCGGCGGCGAGCAGATCGATGCCTGGGCCCGGCCGACACTGCTCGACGGCCTGCGCCACAACCGCAGCCTGACCATCGATGAACTGTTCGCCAGCCATCCGGGCTTCGGCAGCATCGGTGGGCAGGGCAGCGAATGGGTCAACCTGGCGTTCCTGCTGGGCGGCCTGTTCTTGCTGCAACGCAAGGTGATCAGCTGGCATGCGCCGGTTGGCCTGCTGGCAGGGCTATTCCTGTTCAGCCTGTTGGGCTGGAATGGCTCGGGTTCGGACTCCAACGGCTCCCCCCTGCTGCACCTGTTCTCCGGCTCGACCATGATGGCGGCGTTCTTCATTGCCACCGAACCGGTGTCCGGCCCCCGGCAGGAGTGGGCGAAGCTGGGGTTTGGCCTGGGGGCGGGCCTGCTGATCTACCTGATCCGCACCTGGGGCAGCTACCCGGACGGTACGGCGTTCGCCATCCTGCTGATGAACCTCATGGCGCCGAGCCTCGAACGCCTGGCTTTGCAGCGCCAGCAGGTTGCACGATGAAGCGCCTGGTACGTGATGTGGGCCTGTTGCTACTGACCGGGGTACTGGCACTGTCGGCCACCCTGGCCTGGCGACACTGGACCAGCGCGGCCATCGCCGACGCCGAGAAACAACTGAATAGCCGTCAGCGGCTGGCAGTGCTGCCAGAAGGCAGTTACGACAACCAGCCCCTGGACAGCCCGCTGCCCAGGCCCGCCGCACAGCGGCCAAACAGCCGTATCCTGGCAGCTTACCGGGCGACGCTGGCAGGCAAGCCGGCCGCCATCATCCTGGTCACCCAGGCCCAGGGCTATGCCGGGCCGATCGTGCTGAGCGTGGCCATCACCCCGGACGGCCGGCTGATCGGCAGCCAGGTGGTCGAGCAACAGGAAAGCCCCGGGCTGGGTGCACGCCTGGGTGATCCGCAGCTGAACTGGCTTGGGCAATTTGCCAACCGCCAGTTGGGCGATCGCTGGGCGCTGAAGCGCGACCAGGGCGACTTTGACCAGTTGGCAGGCGCAACCGTGACCTCACGGGCGGTGATCGGCGCGCTGCAGGAAGCGCTGAGCTACTTCGATGAGCAGCGCAGCGTATTGCTGGAGGGCGCCATGCATGAATAGGTTCTGCCTGCTCGGCGCAAGCCTGGTGCCCCTGCTGGGCGCCACCCGAACACTGAGCGAAGGCGCCACCATCGGCGTGTGTGCGGTGCTGATGAGCAGCCTTCACCAGCTGTTGCTGGCCCCCCTGCGCCAGCGGCTTGCCACCTGGACCTATGTGCTGGCCAGCCTGCTGCTGTTGGCGGCCCTGGCCAGTTGCCTGCAACTGGCGCTGCGTGCCTGGCTGCTGCCAGTGGCACTTGCCCTCGGCCACTATCCCGCACTGCTGTGCCTGCAATGCCTGGCCACTGACCACCTGCTGCCCGATCAAGGGCGCTGGCGCCTGCTGGCCGGCCACCTTTGTGCGCTGCTTGCCACATGCCTGCTGCTCGGCGCCAGCCGCCAATGGTTGGCCGACGGTACCGGCCTGCACCTGGCCAGCCTGGCCCCGGGCGCCTTGCTACTGCTCGGACTGCTGTTGGCCTTGTACAATCGCCTGCGTCCGGGCCCCGCCCAACCACGTCGTCAAGGAAAGCTCTGATTTCATGAATGCCGCCAAACGCCTGGAGATCTTTCGCAGGCTGCACGAAGACAACCCCGACCCGAAGACCGAACTGGCCTACACCACCCCGTTCGAACTGCTGGTCGCCGTAACACTGTCTGCGCAGTCCACCGATGTCGGCGTCAACAAGGCCACCGCACGCCTGTTCCCGGTCGCCAACACCCCCGAGGCCATCTATGCGCTGGGCGTCGAAGGCCTGAGCGAGTACATCAAGACCATTGGCTTGTACAACAGCAAGGCCAAGAACGTCATCGAAGCCTGCCGACTGCTGATCGAACGCCATGGCAGCCAGGTACCGCAAACCCGCGAAGCCCTGGAGGCGCTGCCCGGCGTGGGCCGCAAGACCGCCAACGTGGTGCTCAACACGGCGTTCCGCCAGCCAACCATGGCGGTGGATACCCATATCTTCCGGGTCAGCAACCGCACGGGCATTGCGCCAGGCAAGACGGTGCTGGAAGTGGAGAAAAAGCTGATCAAGTTCGTGCCAAAGGATTACCTGCTCGACGCCCACCACTGGCTGATCCTGCACGGGCGCTATGTGTGCCAGGCACGCAAGCCGCGCTGCGGCAGTTGCCGGATCGAAGACTTGTGCGAGTACAAGCACAAGACCTCCGACGATTGAGTCGATAGCTGGAAACCAGCTGCGGCGATTGAAAAAATCTTTTTTACCAGCGTCTGCTTTCTGGTTATAAGGACGGCCAATGGCCCCTTGGCTTGGAGCGACTCATGAGTAGCGATAAAGACGACCTGTCGATCGAAGATGATTTTGTTGCCGCGGATGACGAAGCGGAACCCCAGGTGGAAACCGCAAAGACCAACCTGAGCAAGCGCCGCACCATCGACAACATGCTGGAAGAAAGGCGCCTGCAGAAGCAGCTGGCCGACTTCGACTACGATCTGTAACCCTGGCAAAGCCTCCTGGCTGGAGGCTTTACGGCCTTGGCGGTCAGTTCAACCCTTGCCGCTGCGCCAGCTCGATCAGGTCGACCAGCGAGCGCGCATTGAGCTTGAGCAACAGGCGCGACTTATAGGTACTGACCGTCTTGTTGCTGAGAAACATGCTGTCGGCAATCTCCTTGTTGGAACGCCCTCGCGCCAGCTGTTGCAACACGGTCATCTCGCGCGCCGAGAGGCGGTTGACCATATCCGTCTCGCTTCCGCCCCTGCCACGTGACACATGCAAGGCCTGGTTGGGGAAGTAGCTGTAGCCCGAAAGTACGGCCTTGATGGCGCTCAGCAGCTCGGTGAGTTCCTGCTGCTTGCACACATACCCCGCCGCCCCCGCCTGCATGCAGCGCATCGAGAAGTTGCCGGGGGCCTGCGATGTCAGCACCAGCACCTTGCTGCCCGGGCTGAAAGTTGTCATGCGACCGATCACCTCCAGGCCATCCAGCTTGGGGATACCGATATCGAGCACCACGATATCCGGCAGGTGTTGCCGTGTGAGTTGCAGCGCAGCCACCCCGTTGTCGGTTTCCGCCACGACGTCATACCCATGCCGCTCCATCAGCATGCGTACGGCCAGGCGTATGACCGGATGATCATCCACGATAAGCACTTTATTCATGCGATATCCATTCATTGCTTTTGCTTTGGCCCGCCAAGATAACCTACAGAACGCTTACTGGCGCGGTGATTTACCGGCGAAATATATGAACAGATAGAACCTACAACACTTACAGAAATTTCCTACACTCAACTGATGCACTTGTAACAATCAAATTCCCTGTTACCGAATGAACGGTATCACCGGCCGGTAAAAGTGCACCAGTTGGAAACCGGCCGACACCTCAGGAAATATTCAGCTCAAATGCGCTGAACAAACACCGTCATCAGGATTTCAAGCGATTATTCTCACCCGGGAAACAATCCAGTCTTTAGTTGAGCATCGCCGTAAGGTAAAGATGTGCAAAATCGCTGGAGACGACCCATATGCACCAAGTACAGCCTGTCGCCCCGCTGACGATCATTGCCATCTTCGCAGGGATTATCGAAGCCTCCGCCCTTGCCACATTGCCGTTTCTCAGCGAATCCAGCCAAAAGCTCTATACCTGGTTCCTGGTGGGCTTCCCATTCTTCCTGACGGCACTGTTCTTCCTCACGCTCAACTTCAATTACAAGTCGTTCTACGACCCTTCATCAAACAGGACGGCAAATGACAACACGTCGACACAGAGCGATGTGGCCAAACATGCAACGCCCGGTAATACCAGCGAAGCGCTGCAGGGCGAGCCTGTCACATTCATGTTTTCCGGCCCCGATGCCTATCGCATGATGGAGCAGCAATTGCTGTCCGCCCTTGCCCAACCGCCGCAGCAAGCGCGCACGTGGCGCTTTTGCAACCTGGATAGACGCCAGTGCGCACAACTATCGATCAGCGCGCTTGATGGACAGCAGGCGAACGACGGCCATTGATATCACAGACAAAAAAAACCCCGGCCTGGGCCGGGGTTCTTGTTTCACATGCCAGCGATCAGAGCAGCGAGCGGCCCTTGTTGGCAGCAATGCGCATACGCAGGGCGTTGAGCTTGATGAAGCCCGCTGCGTCCGCCTGGTTGTAGGCGCCGCCATCTTCCTCGAAG
The DNA here is from genome assembly GCF_040784925.1 of Pseudomonas sp. X4. Lineage (NCBI taxonomy): Bacteria > Pseudomonadati > Pseudomonadota > Gammaproteobacteria > Pseudomonadales > Pseudomonadaceae > Pseudomonas > Pseudomonas sp. X4. Next base: position 1,086,146 of record NZ_CP160798.1, read on the forward strand.
GTAGCGATGTTGGCATCGAACAGCGAGTCGTCCGACTTGCGGCCGACAACGGTGACGTTGCCCTTGTACAGCTTCAGGCGTACCACGCCGTTCACGTTGAACTGGGAAGCGTCGATCATCTGCTGCAGCATCAGACGCTCCGGGCTCCACCAGTAGCCGGTGTAGATCAGGCTGGCGTACTTCGGCATCAGCTCATCCTTCAGGTGAGCGACTTCGCGGTCCAGGGTGATCGACTCGATGGCACGGTGGGCCTTGAGCATGATGGTGCCGCCTGGGGTCTCGTAGCAACCACGCGACTTCATGCCGACGTAACGGTTCTCGACGATGTCCAGACGGCCGATGCCATTGGCACCACCGATACGGTTCAGGTCGGCCAGGACGGTGGCCGGGGTCTTCTCGACACCGTCGATGGCAACGATGTCACCGTTGCGGTAGGTCAGCTCGATGTAGGTAGCCTGGTCCGGGGCGTTCTCGGGCGAGACGCTCCAGCGCCACATGTCTTCTTCGTGCTCGGTCCAGGTATCTTCCAGGACACCGCCTTCGTAGGAGATGTGCAGCAGGTTGGCGTCCATCGAGTACGGCGACTTCTTCTTGCCGTGGCGCTCGATCGGGATGCCGTGCTTCTCGGCGTAGTCCATCAGCTTCTCGCGGGACAGCAGGTCCCACTCACGCCATGGGGCGATTACCTTGACGCCTGGCTTCAAGGCGTAGGCACCCAGTTCGAAACGCACCTGGTCGTTGCCTTTGCCGGTGGCGCCGTGGGAAATGGCGTCGGCGCCGGTTTCGTTGGCGATTTCGATCAGGCGCTTGGCGATCAGCGGACGGGCGATGGAAGTACCCAGCAGGTACTCGCCCTCGTAGACGGTGTTGGCGCGGAACATCGGGAACACGAAATCACGCACGAATTCTTCGCGCAGGTCGTCGATGTAGATCTCTTTAACGCCCATTGCCTGGGCCTTGGCACGAGCCGGCTCGACCTCTTCGCCCTGACCCAGGTCAGCGGTGAAGGTCACCACTTCGCAGTTGTAGGTATCCTGCAGCCACTTGAGAATCACCGAAGTATCAAGGCCGCCGGAATACGCCAGTACGACCTTTTTTACGTCCGCCATGCCATCACTCCACGGGGTTGTACGGAAAGGGATCGATTCTAACGACGTTACGGATAAATTTACAGTGGGGCGACAGCTTCTGACGACAAAGCGACAGGAAGTTTCGGAAGGGCGACGGGAGAATAGTATCAGGGCCCCAAGGTGAATGCCTTGACCTGTACAGCGCCTATGAGATCGAGCGCCGCCCGCGCGGCGCATCGCCGGCAAGCCGGCTCCCACATCTGTTTCGGGCCAGTTACTCCTGCCTCCTGCGCACTCGCACCCTGGGGTGCATGGCTGGAGATTGCAGAAGAGCAGCAGCGCTACCTTCGATATCGTGTCGTACAAACAAGGGGTCGCGCGCGCCAGGCACAGAAGAGACTGGCCCGAAACAGATGTGGGAGCCGGCTTGCCGGCGATGCGCCGCGCGGGCGGCGCTCGGTCTCACAGGCGCCAAAAATGTTGTGGCGGACACCTGTAGGCCCTGATGCAATCCCCTGCCATGTACCCGGCAACCAACCCGATCTCAGGGCGCCTTCGCCCCCGGCGCGGCAGCAGCCGGACTGGCTGGCGCTGGCGTCGGAGCAGCAGGCGCCGCCTGCTCAACCGGCTTCTCCACCGGTTTTTCAACCACCGCCACCCGATCCAGTTCAATATTCACCCGACGATTACGCGCCCGGTTGGCAGCATTGGTGTTCTTCGCCAATGGGTAACGCTCGCCGTGGAAACGCACGGTAATCTGCTCTTCCGGAACGCCATGGGCCTTGAGGTAGTCGGCCACCGCCAGTGCCCGGCGGCGCGACATGTCGCGATTGGTCAGGCGGTTGCCACTGTTGTCGGAGTGGCCGTTGAGCTCGACATGGTTCACCGTCGGGTCAGCCTTCATGTAGTCGAGGATCACGTCCAGCCGCGCCTTGGCCGCACCATCCAGCTCGAAGCCGCCCCCGGGGAAGCCCACCTGGGTCTGGCGCACCTGGTCGTAATTCATCGGCAGCAGCTTGCCGGCACAGGCCTGATAGTCGCTGTAGGCCTTGGCGAAGCTGACCGGTAGCACACGCACTTCCATCGGCCTGCCCGCCTCGCCGGCGTAATTGCGTACCACCGTGCTGCGCCCATCGAGCAGGCCGTTGATCAGGCGGCTGGCCTGGCCCTGGGACGAACTGAACAGCACCCCGGTGCGAGCCATGCGCACGCTGCCCAGGTTGATGTCGCTGCGCCCGGGTTGCCACGGCGCAGCGGCTGCCAGCAAGGTGGCCGTGCCCGCACCCAGTACATTGCTGTCCGAACGCAGCTGGAACACCGGCTGCTCGCCCGCGCGGCGCACGAACTCGCCGCTGCCGAAGCCGTCGATCGGCTGGATCAGCCGGCACTCGAACTGGTCACCCTCGACCTTCCAGGCGATGTTCTCCATGCGCGTCTGGAAGGTCAGCGCGCCGGCCGGCAGGCTGGCGAACAGGGTCAACAGGGCTAGGTAACGCTGGCGCACGGGCGGCTCCACAAATTCTGACGGCTTACCTGCAGGCTATCGGACGCCTGCCGGAAAACTTGATAGCCGTGCTCCACCCAGGGTTTTCCGGTAGCATTGGGGCTTGAGTTCGACCCGCCTGGAATCCCCAATGTCCGATCGCCTGACCCTCCTGCGTCCCGACGACTGGCACATCCATCTGCGCGATGGTGCCGTCCTGCCCCACACCGTTGGCGACGTGGCGCGTACTTTCGCCCGTGCCATCATCATGCCCAACCTGGTTCCGCCGGTACGCAATGCCGTCGAGGCCGGCGCCTACCGTGAGCGCATCCTGGCCGCCCGCCCGGCTGGCAGCCGCTTCGAGCCGCTGATGGTGCTGTACCTCACCGACCGCACCAGCCCCGAGGACATCCGCGCGGCCAAGGCCAGCGGTTTCGTGTACGCCGCCAAGCTGTACCCTGCCGGCGCCACCACCAACTCCGACTCGGGCGTGACCAGCATCGACAACATCTTCCCGGCCATCGAGGCGCTGGCGGAAGTTGGCATGCCGCTACTGGTGCATGGCGAAGTGACCCGCAGCGAGATCGACGTGTTCGACCGCGAGAAGCGCTTCATCGACGAGCACATGCGCCGTGTGGTCGAGCGCTTCCCGACGCTGAAGGTGGTGTTCGAGCACATCACCACCAGCGATGCCGCGCAGTTCGTCACCGAGGCCCCGGCCAACGTCGGCGCGACCATCACCGCGCAGCACCTGCTGTACAACCGCAACCACATGCTGGTTGGCGGCATTCGCCCGCACTTCTACTGCCTGCCGATCCTCAAGCGCAACACCCACCAGGTGGCGCTGCTGGACGCGGCCACCAGCGGCAACCCGAAGTTCTTCCTGGGTACCGACTCGGCCCCGCACGCCCGTCACGCCAAGGAAGCCGCCTGCGGTTGTGCCGGTTGCTACACCGCCTACGCAGCCATCGAGATGTACGCCGAAGCATTCGAGCAGCGTAACGCGCTGGACAAGCTGGAAGGCTTCGCCAGCCTGCACGGCCCGGCGTTCTACGGCCTGCCGGCGAACACCGACACCATTACCCTGGTCCGCGAAGAATGGACCGCCCCGGACAGCCTGCCGTTTGGCGAGCAGACCGTGGTCCCGCTGCGCGCCGGCGAAAAACTGCGCTGGCGCCTGCTGGAGGAAAACGCGTGAGCGAAGACCTCTACGAAGACGACCTGGACACCCAAGGCAGCAGCGGCTCGCGCCACCCGATGGCCGAGCGCTTCCGCGGCTATCTGCCGGTAGTAGTGGATGTTGAAACCGGCGGCTTCAACAGCGCTACCGATGCCCTGCTGGAAATTGCCGCTGTCACCATCGGCATGGACGAAAAGGGCTTCCTGTTCCCCGAGCACACCTACTTCCACCGGGTGGAGCCATTCGAGGGCGCCAACATCGAGGCGGCCGCGCTGGAGTTCACCGGGATCAAGCTGGACCACCCGCTGCGCATGGCGGTCAGCGAGGAAAGTGCGCTGACCGACATCTTCCGCGGCGTACGCAAGGCGCTCAAGGCCAATGGCTGCAAGCGGGCGATCCTGGTCGGCCACAACAGCAGCTTCGACCTGGGCTTCCTCAATGCAGCGGTAACGCGCAATGACCTGAAGCGCAACCCGTTCCACCCGTTCTCCAGCTTCGACACCGCTACCCTGGCGGGCCTGGCTTATGGCCAGACCGTACTGGCGCGGGCCTGCCAGAGCGCAGACATCGACTTCGACGGGCGTGAGGCGCATTCGGCGCGTTATGACACCGAGAAGACGGCCGAGCTGTTCTGCGGCATCGTCAACCGCTGGAAAGAGATGGGCGGCTGGCGCGATTTCAACGATTGAGTTGAAAAAGCATTCGCGGGCATGCCCGCTCCCACAGGTACTGCAGTGGCCTCAGCCATTGTGGGATTTCTGTGGGAGCGGGCAAGCCCGCGAAGAGGCCGGCACAGGACGGCACAAAAAAACCGGCCACAAGGGCCGGTTTTTTCATGCGCTTGGCAATTACAGCTTGCCAGCGTTCTCGCTCAGGTAGGCAGCAACGCCTTCCGGCGAAGCGTTCATGCCTTTGTCGCCTTTTTTCCAGTTGGCAGGGCAAACTTCGCCGTGCTCTTCGTGGAATTGCAGGGCGTCGACCAGGCGCAGCAGCTCGTCCATGTTGCGGCCCAGTGGCAGGTCGTTGACGATCTGCGAACGGACAACACCGTTGGTGTCGATCAGGAAGGCACCACGGAAGGCCACGCCGCCTTCGGACTCGACGTCGTAGGCCTTGCAGATTTCGTGGGTCATGTCGGCAGCCAGGGTGTATTTGACCTGGCCGATACCGCCGTTGTTGACCGGGGTGTTACGCCAGGCGTTGTGGGTGAAGTGCGAGTCGATCGACACGCCGATCACTTCCACGTTGCGCGCCTGGAAGTCAGGGATGCGGTTGTCCAGGGCGATCAGCTCGGACGGGCAGACGAAGGTGAAGTCCAGCGGGTAGAAGAACACCAGGCCGTACTTGCCCTTGATGGCCGAAGCCAGGTTGAAGCTGTCGACGATCTCGCCATTGCCCAGCACGGCCGGAACGGTGAAATCGGGGGCTTTCTTACCAACGAGTACGCTCATTGTAATCTCCTGATGAGGGTGAAAAACCGTTTGCCGGGCCAGACGGGCTTGCCCGACATCCAACAAAGGCCGACCATCATACACGGCTTCTGGTGACAGGCCGACTCCAACGACGAAGCAACCGCCGGTCGCTCAAGCACGGCCCTTTCAGAAACTCCTTTGACAAGCATTCTCATTAACATTAAGCTCCACCCCATCGAGCCCACCAACGATGGTCAGCCTTTATGTATGTGTGTCTTTGTGTCGGCGTTACCGACGGACAGATCCGCGATGCGATCTATGAAGGATGCTGCAGCTACAAGGAAGTGCGAGCCGCGACCAATGTCGCCAGCCAGTGTGGTAAATGTGCCTGCGTGGCCAAGCAGGTGGTCCGCGAGACCCTGACCGAACTCCAGGTCAGCCAGGCAGCCCTGCCCTACCCCGTGGAATTTACCGCAGCCTGAAAACCCAGAATTCGAAGAACCGGACCTTGCGTCCGGTTTTTTTATGCCCGCAATTCAATAAGTTAGCGCTCCAACGCGGTTCACAAACATTCTTATTTACATTAATTTTCACTTATTATTCAAGAACTTAGGTTTGACACACCTAAGTATCGGGCTCAAACTTCACTGTATTGGCACACTTCTACAGGGCAGGAACCCGACATGAAAGGCGACGTAAGCGTCATCCAGCATCTCAACAAGATCCTCGGAAACGAGCTGGTCGCGATCAACCAGTACTTCCTGCACGCACGCATGTACGAAGATTGGGGCCTGAACAAACTCGGCAAGCACGAGTACAAGGAATCCATCGACGAGATGAAGCACGCTGACAAACTGATCAAGCGTATTCTCTTCCTCGAAGGCATCCCCAACGTCCAGGACCTGGGCAAGCTGCTGATTGGCGAGCACACCAAGGAAATGCTCGAATGCGACCTGAAGATCGAACAGAAAGGCCTGGTCGACCTGAAAGCAGCCATCGCCCATTGCGAAACCGCTGGCGACTTCGGCTCGCGTGACATGCTCGAAGACATCCTCGAGTCCGAGGAAGAACACATCGACTGGCTGGAAACCCAACTGGGGCTGATCGACAAGATTGGTATCGAGAACTACCTGCAGTCGCAGATGGGCGAAGAATAAATATTCGCCCCATGAAAAAACCCGCGATGAGCGGGTTTTTTCATGCTTGCCGGAAATTCAGGCTTCGGAAGCCTTGGCCTTGGCAGCCGCTTCCTTGATCAGGGTCTGCAGCTCACCCTTTTCGAACATTTCCAGCATGATGTCGCTGCCGCCGACCAGCTCACCGGCTACCCACAGTTGCGGGAAGGTCGGCCAGTTGGCGTACTTTGGCAGGTTCGCACGGATTTCCGGGTTCTGCAGGATGTCGACGTAGGCGAACTTCTCGCCACAACCCATCACGGCCTGCGATGCACGCGCAGAGAAGCCACACTGCGGGGCATTCGGCGAGCCTTTCATGTAAAGCAGAATGGTGTTGTTGGCAATCTGCTCTTTGATCGTTTCGATGATATCCATGTAGCACCTCGGCTGAACTTTCCGACGCGGTCGTCGGCACGGTGACGCATTGTATCGGAAAGCCGAGCAGCATGCTCGGCCTTACCGTTCCTTACGCGGCCTCTACCTGCACGGGTACGCCATTGAGGGCGGCATTGCCGGAAACCTGATCACGCAGGCGCTCATCGGTGAGGTCGTTGGCGCTCACGCCAGGTTGCGCCTGGGCGGTCTGCATGTGCACGCCCCGACGAGAGTGACCGAAGCCATGGGGCAGGCTCACCACGCCCGGCATCATGTCCTCGCAGGCCTGCACCTCGACTTCAAGCTCCCCGGTACGCGAGCGGATACGAACCCGCTGGCCGTCCTGCAGCTGCCGCTGCTGCAGGTCCTGCGGGTGCATCAACAACTGATGTCGCGGTTTGCCTTTCACCAGCCGATGAAAATTGTGCATCCACGAATTGTTGCTGCGTACATGGCGACGGCCGATCAGCAGCAGTTCGCCCGGCGTCGGAGGGGCTTGTTGCGCCAACCGCCCCAGGTCGTCCAGCAGCACCTGGGGCGCCGCTTCGACAGCCTTGCTGGCAGTCGTCAGGCGCGCTGCGAGGTTGGCGCGCAATGGCCCCAGGTCGAGGCCATGCGGGTGCTCGTCCAGCGCTGCCAGCGACAACTGCCAGGGTGTCGCTTCACCATAGCGCCCCTTGCGCAGGGCCAGGTCGATCATCTGCGCTGGCGCCCAGGTCGGCTTCAACTCCAGCTCGGCGCGTTTGGCGAACGCTTGTGCCAGCCCGACGAAAATCTCCCAGTCATGCAATGCCCCTTCGGGCTTGGCCAGGATCGCCCGGTTGAAGCGGGTCACGTTGCGCACGGCCAGCAAGTTGAACGTTGTGTCGTAATGGTCGTTTTCCAGCGCCGAGGTGGAGGGCAGGATCAGGTCGGCATGGCGGGTGGTTTCGTTGATGTACAGGTCGATGCTGAGCATGAACTCCAGCCCTTCCAGCGCCGCATCCAGCTGGCGGCCGTTGGGCGTCGACAGCACGGGGTTGCCAGCCACCGTCACCAGCGCGCGCACCTGCCCTTCGCCGGGTGTGAGCATTTCCTCGGCCAAGGCCGCCACGGGCAATTCGCCGCCGTACTCGGGCAAGCCCGACACCCGGCTCTGCCAGGCGTTGAAATGGCCACCCGAGGTGGTCGCCACCAGGTCGACGGCAGGCTCGGTGCACAACGCGCCGCCTTCACGGTCAAGGTTGCCGGTCACCAGGTTGATCAGTTGCACCAGCCAGTGGCAAAGGGTGCCGTAGGCTTGGGTCGAAACCCCCATGCGGCCGTAGCACACCGCCTTGTCGGCCGCGGCGAAGTCCCGTGCCAGCTGGCGGATGTCTGTAGCGGCAATGCCACAGTGCGCACTCATGGCCTCCGCGCTGAACGGCGCGATCGCTTCGCGCACCTGCTGCAGACCCGCGACCGGCAAGTGCGAGCCGCGCGCCAGGCCTTCAGCGAACAGGGTGTTGAGCAAGCCGCACAACAAGGCCGCATCCCCTCCAGGGCGAATGAACAGGTGACTGTCGGCCATCGCCGCCGTTTCGCTGCGCCGCGGGTCCACCACCACCAGGCGCCCACCCCGGGCCTGCAGCGCTTTCAGGCGTTTTTCCACATCCGGCACGGTCATGATGCTGCCGTTGGAGGCCAGCGGGTTGCCGCCGAGGATCAGCATGAAACCGGTCTGGTCGATGTCCGGGATCGGCAGCAGCAGGCCATGGCCGTACATCAGGTGGCTGACCAGGTGCTGCGGCAACTGGTCCACCGAGGTGGCAGAGAAGCGGTTGCGGGTTTTCAGCAGGCCCAGGAAGTAGTTGCTGTGGGTCATCAGGCCGTAGTTGTGCACGCTCGGGTTGCCTTGGTACACCGCCACCGCATTGCGCCCATGGGCCTGCTGGATCGCCCACAGCCTGTCGGCGGCCAGGGCAAAGGCCTCGTCCCAGCCGATGGCCTGCCAGTGCTCGCCCACCCGCTTGTGCGGTTGGCGCAGGCGGTCGGGGTCGTTCTGGATGTCCTGCAGGGCCACGGCCTTTGGGCAGACATGGCCGCGGCTGAACGGGTCCTGGGGGTCGCCCTTGATCGAACTGATCAGCGCCCGCCCGTCGTCGTCATGGCTGACTTCGATGTTCAGCCCACAGATCGCTTCGCACAGGTGACAGGCACGGTGATGCAGGGTCTTGGTCATGGCCGCCTCTGCCTTGTTGTCGTGGAGGATGTGTAGAGGGTTGTCGAACATCGACTATGCGCCCGGCCCCCGCCGCCGACCAGCGCGCTTCGCGGCGTGAATCCACCGACATCAGGCACACGATTTGCGACAGCCATTTGCCAAATTGCCGGCAAGCCGTGTACAACCCTCTGTAGCAAATAAAAAACAGCACTGCCCGTCGGGTAAAGACACCCTTTGCAACACCCTTTGGTACTGGGCAGCTGTTTCCCCTCTTGGCTTCAGGCGACATTTACTTATAGTATTGCGCCTTTCCCTATTTCGTCCGCCCCCGTGCGGCTTACGCCGCAGGTCACTCCCGTTGTCAAAAAAAACCATACGGTCGACCTGCATACCGTTGCAGATAAGGTAGTCAATCATGAGCGCTAGGCACTTTCTCTCCCTGCTGGACTTCACCACCGACGAATTGCTCGGGGTGATCCGCCGCGGCATCGAGCTGAAGGACCTGCGCAAGCGAGGCGTGCTGTTCGAGCCCCTGAAGAACCGCGTGCTGGGCATGATCTTCGAGAAGTCCTCGACCCGTACCCGCGTGTCGTTCGAGGCCGGCATGATCCAGCTCGGCGGCCAGGCCATCTTCCTGTCCCCGCGCGACACCCAGCTGGGCCGTGGCGAGCCGATCGGCGACAGTGCCATCGTGCTGTCGAGCATGCTCGACGTGGTGATGATCCGTACCCACGCCCACAGCACCCTGACCGAATTCGCCGCCAACTCGCGTGTGCCGGTGATCAACGCGCTGTCCGACGAGTCGCACCCGTGCCAATTGCTGGCCGACATGCAGACCTTCCTCGAACATCGCGGCTCGATCCAGGGCAAGACCGTGGCCTGGATCGGCGATGGCTTCAACATGTGCAACTCGTACATCGAGGCAGCCAGGCAGTTCGACTTCCAGCTGCGCATCGCCTGCCCGGAAGGCTACGAGCCGGACCCACGCTTCATGGCCATTGGTGGTGACCACGTGCAGATCGTGCGTGACCCGAAGGAAGCCGTGCGCGGCGCCCATCTGGTGACCACGGATGTCTGGACTTCCATGGGCCAGGAGGAGGAAACTGCACGGCGCCTGGCGCATTTCGCGCCTTACCAGGTCACCCGCGAACTGCTCGACCTGGCGGCACCCGACGCCCTGTTCATGCACTGCCTGCCAGCCCACCGTGGTGAGGAAATCAGCCATGACCTGCTCGACGACCCACGTTCGGTCGCCTGGGACCAGGCTGAAAACCGCCTGCATGCACAGAAGGCCCTTCTCGAATTCCTTGTAGAACCGGCTTACCACCACGCATGAGTCAACCCCTACTGCTCAACCTGCGCAACCTCGCCTGCGGCTATGGCGACCAGCGCATCGTCCAGAACCTCAATCTGCACCTGAACGCAGGCGACATCGGTTGCCTGCTGGGTTCATCCGGTTGCGGCAAGACCACCACCCTGCGCGCCATCGCCGGTTTCGAACCCGTGCACGACGGCGAGATCCAGCTGGCTGGCGAGGTCATTTCCCGGGCTGGCTTCACCCTGGCCCCGGAAAAACGCCGCATCGGCATGGTGTTTCAGGATTACGCGCTGTTCCCGCACCTGACCGTGGCACAGAACATTGCCTTCGGCATCGCCAAGCACCCGCGCCAGGCCGAGGTCATCGAAGAGATGCTCGAGCTGGTCAAGCTGGGCGGCCTGGGCGGGCGCTACCCGCATGAACTGTCCGGCGGCCAACAGCAACGGGTCGCCCTGGCCCGTGCGCTGGCACCGGAGCCGCAACTGCTGCTGCTCGACGAGCCATTCTCCAACCTTGACGTGGAGCTGCGCCGGCGCCTGAGCCATGAGGTTCGCGACATTCTCAAGAGCCGCGGCACCAGCGCCATCCTGGTGACCCATGACCAGGAAGAGGCCTTTGCCGTCAGCGACCAGGTTGGCGTGTTCAAGGAAGGCCGCCTGGAGCAGTGGGACACGCCCTACAACCTTTACCACGAGCCGCAGACGCCGTTCGTGGCCAGCTTCATTGGCCAGGGGTATTTCATCCGTGGGCAGATGATCAGCCACGAAGCGGTCAATACCGAGCTGGGTGAACTGCGCGGCAACCGTGCCTACATCATGGCGCCGGGCAGCTCGGTGGATGTGCTGCTGCGCCCTGACGATATCGTCCACGCACCGGGCAGCGCGCTGCAGGCGAACATCGTCGGCAAGAGCTTCCTTGGGGCATCGACCCTGTACCGCCTGCAGTTGCCGACCGGCAGCCAGCTGGAGGCGATCTTCCCTAGCCATGACGACCATCAGGTCGGTGAGGATGTGGGGATTGCGGTCAAGGCCGATCACCTGGTGCTGTTCCCGGTTCCGGGCAGCGTGGCGGCGCAGTTGCCGCGGCAGGAGAACGGCGTTCGCCGATACAGTTCGGCGACCTGATTCGACATTCTGGGGCCGCTCTGCGGCCCTTTCGCCGGCAAGCCAGCTCCCACAGAATCACCACATGCCCTGAAGGCAACGCTGTACCTGTGGGAGCTGGCTTGCCGGCGATGGGCTGCAAAGCAGCCCCCAAGATTCTCAGCCTCTACCGATCCCGGCAAACTTGCCCTGGGTGTGTTCCGCCAGCACCACGGCCGCCAACTCCACCTCCAGCCCACGCCGCCCGGCGCTGACATGGATGGTTGCAAAGTTCTGCGCCGAGTCATCGATGAAGGTGCGCAGGCGCTTCTTCTGCCCCAGCGGGCTGATCCCGCCCACCAGGTAGCCCGTGGCCCGCTGCGCAACCGCCGGGTCGGCCATCTCGCACTTTTTCACCCCGGCAGCATGGGCCAGGGCCTTGAGGTCGAGCGTACCCACCACAGGCACCACCGCCACCAGCAATTCACCTTTCTCACTGCTCGCCAGCAAGGTCTTGAACACCTGCTGCGGGTCGAGACCGAGCTTTTCCGCCGCCTCCAGGCCGTATGACGCCGATTTGGGGTCATGTTCGTAACTGTGCACACGATGCTCGGCACGGTGTTTCTTCAACAGGTCTAGGGCGGGGGTCATGCAGGGGCTCCGGTCGGGGACAGCTCGGCGGCTACTTTAGGACAATTCCCACACCTCAGCCAGCGAACCGCAACTGCGCGCCTCTAGTACGCGGATCCGCACCTGAAACCAGCATCCAGATCGTGACCGACCGTTCACTTTCGACCTTTGACATCAGCGTTTCTTGTCTATATTTTTTCGTTTCTGAATAAATGGTGCACTTTTAAGGTGCATTTCCTACATCTGCCTGGGGTCAACGGGGATAGACTCCGGGCTTTGCTGTCGAGCGCCACGCGCCTCACAACAAAAAAAACGAGGTCATACATGACGACTGCTCTACGCCAACCCGCGCTGTCCAGCCAATGCCTGGCCGAGTTCCTCGGCACTGCCCTGCTCATCTTCTTCGGTACCGGCTGCGTCGCCGCGCTCAAGGTCGCGGGCGCCAGCTTCGGCCTTTGGGAAATCAGTATCATCTGGGGCGTGGGCGTCAGCATGGCGATCTACCTCACCGCCGGTGTTTCCGGCGCGCACCTGAACCCTGCGGTGAGCATCGCCCTCACCCTGTTCGCCGGTTTCGACAAGCGCAAGCTGCCCTTCTACATGCTGGCCCAGGTATGCGGCGCATTTTGTGGCGCAGCGTTGGTCTACACCTTGTACAGCAACCTGTTCTTCGATTTCGAACAAACCCACGCCATGTTGCGCGGTAGCGAAGCCAGCCTGGAACTGGCCTCGGTGTTCTCCACCTATCCGCACCCATCGCTGTCCACCGGCCAGGCGTTCCTGGTCGAAGTGATCATCACCGCCATCCTGATGGCCGTGATCATGGCCCTGACCGACGACAACAACGGCCTGCCGCGCGGCGCCATGGCCCCGCTGCTGATCGGCCTGCTGATCGCCGTGATCGGCAGCGCCATGGGCCCGTTGACCGGCTTTGCCATGAACCCGGCCCGCGATTTCGGACCAAAACTCATGACCTTCCTGGCCGGTTGGGGCGAAATCGCCTTCACTGGCGGTCGGGACATGCCTTATTTCCTGGTTCCGGTGTTCGCACCGATCCTTGGCGCCTGCCTGGGCGCCGCGACCTATCGCGGCCTGATCGCCCGCAACCTGCCAATGGCAGCCGCCGTGAACCCTGAGACAAATGACAATCGCCAGGGCGATACTCAAGTCAATTGACGCCGGCATCACGCCCAGCCCTGAACCCCTATTTTCGCAAGGCCTACGACCATGACAGACACCCAGGATAAGAACTACATCATCGCCCTGGACCAGGGCACCACCAGTTCGCGGGCCATCATTTTCGACCGCGACGCCAATGTGGTGGGTACCTCTCAGCGCGAATTTGCCCAGCACTACCCGCAAGCGGGCTGGGTCGAGCACGACCCGATGGAAATCTTCGCCACGCAGAGCGCGACCATGGTCGAGGCCCTGGCCCAGGCGGGCATCAGCCACGCCCAGGTCGCCGCACTGGGTATCACCAACCAGCGTGAAACCACCGTGGTATGGGACAAGGAAACCGGCCGCCCGGTGTACAACGCCATCGTCTGGCAGTGCCGCCGCAGCACCGAGATCTGCGCCCAGCTCAAGCGCGACGGCCATGAAGCCTACATTCGCGAAACCACCGGCCTGGTCACCGACCCGTACTTCTCCGGCACCAAGCTGAAGTGGATCCTCGACAATGTCGAGGGCGCCCGCGAACGCGCCGAGCGCGGCGAGCTGCTGTTCGGCACCATCGATACCTGGCTGATCTGGAAGTTCTCCGGTGGCAAGGTGCATGTCACCGATTACACCAACGCCTCGCGCACGCTGATGTTCAACATCCACAGCCTGCAGTGGGACGACAAGCTCCTGGAAATCCTCGGCATCCCACGGCAGATGCTGCCCGAGGTACGCCCTTCCTCCGAGGTCTACGGCCACACCAAGAGCGGCATCGCCATTGCCGGTATCGCCGGCGACCAGCAGTCGGCACTGTTCGGCCAGATGTGCGTGGAGCCGGGCCAGGCCAAGAACACCTATGGCACCGGCTGCTTCCTGCTGATGAACACCGGCGACCAGGCGGTGAAGTCGTCCCATGGCCTGCTCACCACCATCGCCTGCGGCCCGCGAGGCGAAGTGGCCTATGCGCTGGAGGGCGCGGTGTTCAATGGTGGTTCCACCGTGCAGTGGCTGCGTGACGAACTGAAGATCGTCAACGACGCACTGGATACCGAATACTTTGCCAGCAAGGTCAAGGACAGCAACGGCGTATACCTGGTGCCTGCCTTCACCGGCCTGGGTGCCCCGTACTGGGACCCATATGCCCGTGGTGCACTGTTCGGCCTGACCCGTGGCGTGAAGGTGGACCACATCATCCGCGCCGCTCTGGAATCGATCGCCTACCAGACCCGCGATGTGCTCGACGCCATGCAGCAGGACTGCGGCCAGCGCCTGTCCGAGTTGCGCGTGGACGGCGGTGCGGTGGCCAACAACTTCCTCATGCAGTTCCAGGCCGACATCCTCGGCACCTGCGTGGAGCGGCCGAAGATGCGCGAAACCACCGCGCTGGGTGCGGCCTACCTGGCAGGCCTGGCCTGTGGCTTCTGGAGCGGCCTGGACGAACTGCGCGACAAGGCGATCATCGAGCGCGAGTTCAGCCCGCAGCTGGATGAAACGCAGAAAGAGAAGCTGTATGCCGGCTGGAAGAAGGCAGTCGACCGTACCCGTGACTGGGAAGATCACGAGGCGTGATCCCCGGCGCGATAGCTTGTCCAAATTCTGTGGGTGCAGCGTTGATCTCGAGGTTGTCGCTGTACCTGTGGGAGCGGCCTTGTGTCGCGAAAGGGCCGCAACGCGGCCCCAGGATTGATGCGCAATAGTTGAAATTGCTGGGGCTGCTTTGCAGCCCTTTCGCGACACAAGGCCGCTCCCACAGGGGATCGCGTGAAACAGCCGGCCCGATAGTCTACTGGTCGTAGTCCGCGTCCTACGGCATCATTGCAGCATTTGTCCGGCAGCCCCAAAGGACCGCCCATGAATCTGCCCCCTCGCCAACAACAAATCCTCGAACTGGTGCGCGAACGCGGTTACGTCAGTATCGAAGAAATGGCGCAGCTGTTCGTCGTCACACCACAAACCATCCGCCGTGATATCAACCAGCTGGCCGAGCTCAATCTGCTACGCCGCTACCACGGGGGCGCGGCCTACGATTCGAGCATCGAGAACACCGCCTACGCCATGCGCGCCGACCAGATGCGTGACGAAAAGCAACGCATCGCCGAAGCCGTGGCCCGGCAGATTCCCGACCATGCCTCGCTGTTCATCAATATCGGCACTACCACCGAATCCATCGCCCGGGCGCTGCTCAACCACAACCACCTGAAAGTCATCACCAACAACCTGCACGTGGCCGCGATCCTTGCCGCCAAGGACGATTTCGAAGTGCTGGTGGCAGGTGGCACGGTGCGCCGTGATGGCGGCGTTGTCGGCCAGGCCAGTGTCGACTTCATCAACCAGTTCAAGGTCGACTTCGCCCTGGTGGGCATCAGCGGCATCGACGAAGACGGCAGCCTGCTCGATTTCGACTATCAGGAAGTTCGGGTGTCCCAGGCGATCATTGCCAATGCCCGTCAAGTGGTCCTTGCCGCCGACTCCAGCAAGTTCGGGCGCAACGCCATGGTGCGCATGGGCTCGATCAGCCTGGTCGACTGCCTGGTGACCGACCAGGCGCCAACCCCCGCCCTCACCCAGCTGCTGAACCAGTACAAGATCCGGCTTGAGGTGGTTTGAGGGCTGACAGGCGCATGCCGCAAGGCTTGTCGCGCCTGTGGGATCGAGCGTCGTCCGCGCCGCGCTCGATCCCACAGACGCCACACCTTTCAAACCGATCATCCAAAATTTTCGTAAATGTTCATTTCTTTTTCATCTGATCAGTTTTTTCTATAAAGACTGACTGGCGACCGGCTTTCTGTTGCGCTAGTATTTTCGAAAACGAACATCAATGTTCATATTCGATGTGAACAGCCCCAGGAGGCCTTGCCCGTGTCCCAGCCCGTTTCGTCCCAGCCCCCCGTCGCTGACTGCTATGACCTCGCCGTGATCGGCGGCGGCATCAATGGCGTGGGCATCGCTGCCGACGCCGCCGGGCGTGGCCTCAAGGTATTCCTCTGCGAAAAGGACGACCTGGCCCAGCACACCTCGTCGGCCAGCAGCAAACTGATCCACGGCGGCCTGCGCTACCTGGAGCACTACGAGTTCCGCCTGGTACGTGAAGCGCTGGCCGAGCGCGAAGTGCTGCTGGCCAAAGCCCCGCACATCGTCAAGCCGATGCGCTTCGTGCTGCCGCACCGCCCGCACCTGCGCCCGGCCTGGATGATTCGCGCCGGCCTGTTCCTCTACGATCACCTCGGCAAGCGCAAGCGCCTGGGTGCTTCGCGCAGCCTGCGCTTCGGCCCGGGCTACCCGCTCAAGCCTGCAATCAGCCGTGGCTTCGAATATGCCGACTGCGCGGTGGACGATGCCCGCCTGGTAGTGCTGAATGCGATGGCCGCACGGGAAAAAGGTGCCCATATCCATACCCGTACCCGTTGCCTGCGCGCGGAGCGTGTGGATGGCCTGTGGCAGGTGGAGTTGCAGCACGCTGACGGCCGCCTGCAGACCATTCGCGCCCGCGCCCTGGTCAACGCTGCCGGCCCGTGGGTTGCCAGCTTCATCAAGGATGACCTCAAGCTCGATGCCCCCTATGGCATCCGCCTGATCCAGGGCAGCCATATCATCGTGCCGCGCATGTACGAAGGCGAACATGCCTACATCCTGCAGAACGAGGACCAGCGCATCGTCTTCTGCATCCCGTACCTGGAGCGCTTCACGCTGATCGGCACCACCGATCGCGAATACAGCGGCGACCCCGCCAAAGTCGCGATCACCGAGCAGGAAACCGATTATCTGCTCAAGGTGGTCAACGCCCATTTCAACCACCAGCTCAGCCTCAGCGACATCGTGCACACCTATTCCGGCGTGCGCCCACTGTGCAACGACGAATCGGACAATCCGTCCGCGGTCACCCGCGACTACACCCTGGCGCTGTCCGCCAGTGAAGGGCAAGCGCCGTTGCTCTCGGTTTTCGGTGGCAAGCTGACCACCTACCGCAAACTGGCCGAGTCGGCCATGGCCGAGCTCAAGCCACACTTCCCACAGATGCGCGGTAGCTGGACCGCTGGCGCGCCGCTACCAGGTGGTGAGCAGATGACCACGGTGCAGGCTCTGGTCGATGCGGTGCTGGCGCGTTGTGGCTGGTTGCCGGTCGATATCGCCAGGCGCTGGGTGCTGACCTATGGCAGCCGCGTATGGCAGTTGCTGGATGGCGTGCAAGGGCCGGAAGACCTGGGCCAGGCCATTGGCGGCGGGTTGTTCGGCCGGGAGGTGGACTACCTTGCACGCAACGAATGGGCATGCAGCGCTGAAGACATTCTCTGGCGCCGCACCAAGCTGGGCCTGTTCACCAGCACCGGCGAGCAACAGGCGCTTGCAGACTATCTGCAACGAGAGCAGCAGGCGCGCACCCAAGCGGCGTGACCCGTGGTCTGCCCGCACCCACGGAACGGCGAGCAAGTCGTCCGTGAGTTCGCACCGGGTGCGTAACCGCTGCAGTCACAGGTTCAACCGGTCATAAGCTTCCCTGGCCAACGTGCTTATCAAGTCACGTTCGGCAACCTGATAATCACTCATGACCGTCCTGCCGCGTTGTACGTGGGTCCATTCATCGATGCGCTGCGCGGCCAGGTCCGCCTCGATCTGTTCCAGGCGCAGGTCGAAGCGCTGCCGCACCTCGTCGAAGCGACCTGGGTAACGCTGGCGCACATGCGCCTCCCAGAACGGGCGCTGGGCGAGCGAGACGATCAGGTCCTCTCGGTTTTCCATTTCCAGCACACTACTCTGAACACTGCGCAGCTCCTGCTCGGTGACTCTCGCGAATTCTTCGAAGTGCATCGTGTCCGGCACGATTGGCAGGTCAAGCGGCTGCCGCAGGCGCAGCCTGAAAAAAAGCCTCGTTTCGATATCGTCCACGATCGACGCATCCACTCTGCGCAACTGCCTGATATGCGCAGCGGCGAACCGGTCGACCGCATCCAGGCGAGCCAGTTGCCGCCCCAGACGAACCAGCCCCTCTTCCAGCTCCGCCGCTGGAACACGGCTGCTCACCCGCTCCGCCAGCAAGCTCAACTCCAGTTGCTCCAGAATCAACAGCATCTGGTCTTCGCAGGTGCGGGGGGACGAGGCCTCGGCAAACACCCGCAACCGCAACTGTTCATGTTGCTCGCATGCCTGAAGGATGCGCCAGATGCGTTTACGGAAATAATCGGGATGCTCGTGAAAATCGTCGCTGTCGATAAAGTCCGCAAGAAACTGGAACAGCCCTTGCGCATCTGGCTCCTGATGTAACGACTCCCACAATGCGGCCCTGGGCGCTTTCAATGCGCCGTCTTTACCGACCCAGGCATCGCGGACAGCCTGGTCAACAGCACGATGGCGGAACGAGCCACCACCCCTGCTGCCAGCGCGGTCAACACCGGCAGCCCGATCAAGCGCGGCCTCGCCCTGGGCATCGAGCGGGTTGTCATGCAGGCTGAACGACTGCAATTGCTCGCCCAAGCCGTTCAGTTCCTGGCGCAACTGGCGAATACGGTTTTCCCTCAAGTCCACATGCCCACGCAGGATCACGTCCGCGGGCGTCGTCTCCAGGCCTGCGTCGCGCAGCCGAACATCAGTAAGTTGGTGCAAGCCGGTCAGCACAGGCGCGCGCCCCAACGGGTTGTGGCTCAGGTCCAGCATCGTCAGCCGCCCCAGGCTGGCCAGGCGCCGTTCACTGGCGACATTCATCACGATACGGTTGCCGGAAAGGTTCAAACGCAGCAGACGCGACAGTCGCTCGAGCCCGACAGGCACTTGCTCGAGACGATTGCCACCGAGGTCCAACTCGATCAGGTTGCCGAAACGTGACAGGAAGTCTGCACCGACTTCGCTCAGGTTCATGTTGCGCAGCACCAGCCTGCTGACGTGTCCGAAATCCAGCCCAGCGGGCAGCACCGGCAGGGAGCCAAGCCGCTCTCCGTCGATTGTCAGAACATATTCGCCGGCGTGATTGGATATTTTCCGCCGCCAGCTTCGCCGTACCTGCCGGGCCACTCGGCGTCGCCTGGCATTCTCAAGTACGCCTGGAGCCTCGGCGCACCAGCCATGCAACGCCTCCCGCAACCGGGAAAGCTGCTGCTGGAGCTGGCTGAAATGCTCCCATAGCCCTGTCGAATGTTGCATGAGCTCCGCCAGGTAAGCGTCCAACTGCTCATCGGTCAACGTCGGGAAAACCTGGTGAATACCGCTTCTGATTGCCTGCCGGCTGCTTTCGGCACGGCCACTGAGAGGGTACCCGATACGCCCGTCGGCAAATCTGTGCACCGGGCGCAACCCCTGCCCGACCGGCGCCAAGCCGATCAGCCGCGCGGCCCGTTCACGGTCGGCAGCGGCCAGGGTAGCCAGGGAATCACGCAGGCCCTGCTCCCCTTCGATACCGCCGAGCAGCCCTTTCTGATCGTCCTCGAGCAGGCGCAGCAACGCTTGTGAAAGCTCCAGATTCTGGCTGGCAGCGTCAGCAAGATGGTATCCCTGCTCGCCTCTGACGATGCAACGCACATCAGCAGCTTGCTCCGCGCCGAAAGCCATCAAGAGCCGGCCGTTTAGCTGCGCCTCACGCAGCTCCACGCGAACCGATTCCGGCCACGGGGCGGCTTCCGATACAAGCCCCAACGCCAAGGCCTCGCTGTCTGCATTGGCCGCGCGCAGCAGGCGCACGCCGGCGCAGGCCCGATCGAGACGAGTGTCATGCAGTAGCCAGCGCGCACGTTCCGCCAGCGCCAGCGGCACTCGCTGACCTTGGGCCAGGTTATCGAGTTGCACACCAGAAGCCTGGCCAAGCAACTCGTCCAGCGCGTGCGCAGACAACGTGGGGAAGTCACGCACAAGCACGGCAGCTGCCTCGGCACTGGGCTTGGGTTGGCGCTCGGTGAAGACGCGATCAAGCGCTGCCCCCCGTAACAATGGCATCTGCTCATGCAATTGATGGAACTCGAAGGCGTCCAGCAAACGGCCCGGAGCCGGAGCATTCTCCACACGCAGCCGGCGAAGCTGCTCCAGCTTCAGGCCGGTGATCTGCAACAGCTGGTGCGCCGTTTCATCAGGCACTTCTGCCAGGCTCGCCGCCAGGCGCCGCATCAGGCGAGCAGCGCCCTGCCAACGCTGAGGCTGCTCGAGCGCATGATGCCAACCACCGCCGTTGTCCTCCACCCACGGCGCAAATGCCTCGGCGCGGCCCGGGTGACGAATACGCGGTATCCCGTCCTGCGGATCGTCCCAGACCTGAAAGGCCGACTCTTCACTGCGCAGCAGACGGTAATCGGAAGCGCCCCCAGCGTCGGCCAATTTCGCCTCGGCAGCATCCACGCCATATCCTTCGAGACTTGGCGAACACAGCCTTACCTTGCCCAGGCCATCAGATAACGGTACGAGGCCATCGACGAAGGCGACTCGCTTCAAGCCTTGGATCACTACCGCGCCGCCCTTGGCAAGGAGCAGGCCGGCGGCGACGTTTTCCGCCACACCAAAAAGGTGGTCCAGCGCACCCTCGCGATCCCCGATACGCCAGTCCTGGTAGCCCTCATAGACTTCAGAAGCCACCTGCACCGCAGCCACCGCCAGCAATGCCTCCCCAAGCACCGGCACGAACAGGCCCGCCAGGTTGAGCAGGTCCAACCCCAGTGATGCATAGGCGTTGAACCGCTCGTTACGGGCCTGCTGGTCTTCATCGCCCGTGGGCACGGCGAGCAGGCGGGCATCGTCGTAGATCTTGCCTATCTGCAAGCGTCGCAGGTGGACGTACAGCGGTTCACTGACAGCCAGGTGGCGACCGTCGAGCTCGATAGCCGAACCCGCCCTCTTCGCCAGGCGCTCGGTCAACAGGGTAAAGAAGCGGCCTCGGTCCCGCTCACTGATAAACCGAGCGAAGAATGCACGGTAGCCCGGGCTCTGCATACGAACGGCCAGTGCAGCGTAAAGGGCTTGCCAGGTGGCAAACCGAGCGACAGGGTTGATCGGATCGCCGGGAACCCAGGCAATGACCCCCTCGACACCATCGCCGCCTGCCTGTGCCACTTCGAGGGTCACTACACCGCGGATGCATTTCCCCAACAGATAGAGCTGCCGCGCCGTGGTCACCTGGGGCACTGCCGGCACCACCGGGGTTTCAGCCAACACGGGCAACAGTTGCAGGTAGCTGCGTTCGTCCAGCGCGCCCTTGAACAAGGCCATGTACACAGCGACCTGAAAATGCGCGCGCTGATTGTCTTCGAACAGTTTGTGTACCTCGCGCTCGGCCTGACCTGGCGCGGCGCCTTGCGGATCACTCGGTTTCAGGCAGGTATCGAGCTTGGCCTGGTATCTTCCACCCACGTCCAATTGCCTGCACAGCTTCGCGAACGCCTCGAAGTTCAATTGCAGACTCCTGCCATTCCCGTCCAGGAAATAGGCTTTTCGCAGGGAGTCAGCCTTTGTCTCGTTTACGTGATAGTTGTGCAGCGCGGCGGTCAACAAATTGCGTGTAGACCAACTGACAGGGTATGCCTTGCGTATCCCCGGTTGCACGGATGGCTGGAACTCCGATTCCTGCTGGAACACCTGCCAACGCCACGCCTGCTCATTGCTGACCCCGGCTTGCTGCAGGCCAGCGGTAAGCAGTTGCCGGGCAAACGCTTCCAGCGATGGAATCTTGTGTAGCACCTCGCCCAGGTTACGGGTGGTCTGTTCCTGTTTGCGCAAGGCCTTCAGGAAAGTGCTCCGTCGGTCGGCTGGGGCATGGGTGAGCCAATCGGGCAACTGGCGGGCTATCAGCGTATCGATCGAGTCAGGGGGGAAATCAACGGATGTCATGTGGTGTCTCCAGCGGCAATGGGCGGCCACCTCAACACCTGCGCACCGGGCATGGGCACTAGATAATGCTCATGGATCGAACCTTGGTTTCCCGGCTGGCCGTCATCGCCCCTGCCGGCACCGCAGGCAACTCAAGCAGCACTATCTACCGCCAAGCCAGGTTCCCAGCGTGATGCTCTGGTGGCTTTTTCAGCCCCAGAGATCACCACGTGCCGCCCATCGAAAGTATCCCGTCCGACTCCATCGACAATCTGATCGCGCAGCAGCTTCCTGACTGGTTGATACGCGCGGACGCACAGCACCGTGAAGCCTATCGCGAGGCCTTGAGCGAACAGCAGCAAGCAGCCGACAGCCTCAAGCATCTGCTTGCCTCGATACCGGACATTGAACAGTTCGCCGTCCCTCTGCTCGAAGGCGCCTTGCTTGCAGAAGGGCTTGGCGAGGTCGACCCTCGGTCTACATACGTGGTCATCAGCGAAGCGTTTCAGTTGCCCTCTGCTGCAGAAAAGCTTTACCAACCCAGCATCACTCACACCACACGACAGAGCCTGCTAGCCGCCGCGCTACACAACTTCGAAGCACACGAAACCCAGCCTTGGTGGCAGCGCAAGGCGTATCTGGTAGACGAAAAGGGCAGGCGCCTGGCGATGACGTTCGAGCGCTTTGCCAGCCTGTGCCGCACGCTGGACATCGGCGGACGATACCAAGCCCTTCTGAACCGCATCCTCAAACCCAGAGCGGGCCGAGGCCAACCAGCGGATCAGGCGCGAATCAAGGTGGAACAGCAGTTTCAGCGCGGTATTCGTTCGCGCATGCGAGCCGCGCTTCATGAAGGCAGGCTCAAGGGCCAACTGGATGAGCAGGATCTGCTGCGGTTGCTACCGGTGCTTGCGACCCCTGCCCAGCCCGCGCATGACAAAGGCAGCCTGATCCCGCGCCAACTGTATCTGCTGGGCAAGTGCATGGTCGGCATCATCGCGCTCGAATGGCGACCGCTGCCAGATTCCGCCCTCGATGAGATCATCGTCTGGATCCCTGATGACCCTGACCGAAGCCTGCGTTTCTACGACTCGTGGCGCGAGCTCTACGACGACCTTGCCAGGCGCCTCGAACACCGGTCGTTCCAGACCTTTCTGCGGCGTTTCGTCAAGGCGCAGGACAGGAGCGAGTTCGACCAGGCTCTCTCGCGGGCTTTGGCTGCATCGAAGAAGGAGCACACCCCGGAAATTGACGGGCGCAACCTCGCCGTGAGCGGTGATGTGTTCGCCCACGTGCAGGCGTTGCTGATCACCAGGATCTTCGACGATGCCGCCTACCTGGCCGTAGCGACCGATCAGGAAGACCGTCTAAGCAGGCACAGGCGCTTGCAGGCCATGCTCAGCGCAGGGCTGGACCTGCTGGGGCTGGTTGCATTCGTCGTGCCCGTCGTAGGCGACCTGATGCTGGTGCTTAGTGCTGCGCAACTGTTGGACGAGGTCTACGAAGGCTATCAGGACTGGCAACTGGGTAATCGCCAAGGCGCCCTGGATCACCTGTTCGCCGTGGCCCAGGGCCTGGTTTTAGCCGGCGCCAGCGCAGGCGCGATAAAGGCAATACGGCGGGTACCTTTTGTCGACGGGTTGGCCCCAAGGCCGCTTCCTGAAGGCAAAGTCAAACTGGCTCGCTCTCCTCACTACTTCCCAGCCGAGGAAAACGCGTCGGTACTGCTGCAGGGGTTGCAAGGCAACCACCTGGGTGAACTTCAGGAGTCGAGCGCCAGCATGCTGCTGGATGTCACCGGTTTTTCCACGGAGCAATTACGCCAACTGTGCCAGGAACACGCCTCACCGCCGGCGCGGCTGCTCGACATCCACGAACGTATCGCATTGCATACCGACCACCCGGAGCTACGCGGCGCGGCCTTCGAAGAGCAATTGCGCGCCCGTCGCCAGGCTGTTTCCGATGAGCAGAGAACATTGATGAATGCCTTCAGGTACCTCTCACCGAGGGGTGCCCAGGAAATCATCGAGCACAGCAGCTCCTCCCAGCTGGAAAAACTCCAGGCAACCGGGCGTGTGCCGTTGGGTATCGCGGAAAGTGCCCGCTGGTATGAGCGGGACAGCCGTATCGACCGGGCTTGCCTTGGCATGCGCCTGGCGGCGCTGGGTACAGACGACAGCGAAAAACTGGCGATGGGGCTGATCGAGCGCCAAGCGCCCTGGCCGGCCGCATTGCGTGTGGAACTGCGTGAAGGTCACCAGAAAGGTCGCCTGTTGTATGCAAGCCCAGATACGCAGAACAGCCAGGTGTCGATCATCGTGCGACAACCAGACGGCTACAGGCTGGCCAATGACGCGAATCACCTGGCCAGCGGTACCTTGCTCGAAACGGTACTGCGCACCTTTGACGAGCAGCAGAAAACCAAGCTTGGAAACCGCAATTTGCAGGCCAGGCAGCTCCGTCAGCAACTCCTTGTGGCCGCGGTGCAGGATCGGCAACGCACGGCGGAAATCCTCGGGCTACCCCGTATCGGTGCCAATCTGCGGCCGCCCAGGCGCTTTGCCGATGGAAGGCTTGGATACCCACTCAGCGGTGGCGGCGAAAGCAGCCGGCAGGCCATTCGCCAAGGCATCCATCAGATCTTCCCGACATTGAGCGAACTGCAACTGGACGCCTACCTGAACGCCGTGCGTCAGCGAGGCGAAAACCTGTGGAGCCATTATCAGATGCTGCAACGCCAGCTTGGCGAACTACGCGAGACGCTACGGGCCTGGCAGGCCGACTGGCAGTCGCCGGTCGACGCCATCCGTCGCCGCCGTATCGTCGATGCCCTTCGCCGCAGCTGGCGGCGCAAGCTGGTGGATGGCAACGACCAGTACGAGTTGTTCATAGACGGCGAGTCCGTACCGACCCTGCCAGCGTTGCCAGCAGGCATCGAATACGGGCATGTGCGCCGCCTGACATTGCGCGACATGCATCTGGAACACATCGATGCCCAATTCCTCAGGCGTTTTCCCAACATCGTCGATCTGGACCTCAGCGGCAACCGGCTGACCCAGGTGCCCGAGGGTATCGAAAGCCTTACCCAGCTGCGACGCGTGAACCTTGGCAACAACCGGATCACGCTGGACCAGACGGCAAGCAACCGCCTGGCCCAACTGCAGCGCCTCGATACGCTGATACTGAGCTACAACCCGCTCAATGGTTTGCCTGACCTATCGGCGTTGCCGCATGTGCGTGACCTGCAGCTGCGCGCCACGGGCCAGGCAGACATCAGCCAGATTCACCAGTTGATAACGATGCGCGCCCATGTCGATCTGCGCGACAACAGGATCA
This sequence comes from Pseudomonas sp. X4, assembly GCF_040784925.1. Lineage (NCBI taxonomy): Bacteria > Pseudomonadati > Pseudomonadota > Gammaproteobacteria > Pseudomonadales > Pseudomonadaceae > Pseudomonas > Pseudomonas sp. X4. The sequence continues at coordinate 1,111,322 of NZ_CP160798.1, forward strand.
GCGAGCTACAGCGGGAAATGCGCGGGCTGCGCCTGCGTTTGCAGCGTCTCAACCTGCACGACAACCCCTTGAGCGAAAGCAGTATCGAGTATCTCGACGAAGCGCGCGGCGTCACCGATGCCGGTGGCAGGGGCAGCGCCAGCTACACCCATGGGGTGATCGACGAGGACACCCGCGCCAATTGGGTAGCGTCCAGGAACGAGCTGCTTCGCGCTCAACGCGAGGCAGCCTGGGACCGCCTGATCGAAGAGCCTGGTTCGGCAGGCATGTTCCGGTTCCTGGCCGACTTCGCCCAAAGCGAGGACTTCCAGGACAATCCTCGCCATTATCGTCGGCGCGTCTGGCATATCCTGGAAGCCTGCGAAAACAACGAAGCGCTGCGTGAACAGCTGTTTCGCGAGGCTGATGGACCACGCAGCTGCGATGACCGCCTGCTGCTGATGCTCAACCAGATGGAAGTCGGCGTCATGGCTTATCAGGGCGTCGAAGGCGTACCTGCTGCAATGAGAGAAACAAGCTTGCTGCACCTGGGGGAGCAGTTGCATCGTCTCGACCTGCTGGATGCCATTGCCAATCGCCATGTCCAGCGCTTGCGCCAGGCAGGGCGCAAGCCGGATGAAATCGAAGTCCGCCTGTTCTATCGCTTGCGCCTTGCAGACGCCCTCGACCTGCCAGTACCGCCCGATGAAATGCATTTCGCTTCGTACGCGCATGTGACGTCCGCAGACCTGAACGATGCACAACTGGAAGTGCTGGGCACCTACGAGACGTTACCCATGCTGGATGCGCTCGCCGCCCGCCCCTATTGGCAGACCTACCTGCGTGAAACCTATGCGGAGCGTTTCGAGGCGATGACCGGGCCTTACCATGATCGGATGGAAGCGCTCGAAGCGCAGGCCACAGCGGGCCAGGAAGGCGACTACGAAGAACGCGCCAGCTCACTGATGCACGAATTGGCGGCAGAAGAATCAACCTTGATTCGCCGTTTGACGGCCGAGGCGTGGGCACGTTCCAGGTCGGCTGACGCGGGCCGCCCGCTTCAGCGCTGATCCTCGAACGCTGCCCCGGTCAGGCTGCCTGGACCGTGGCCTGACCGGGTTGGTAGCGGCAGCGTGTGACGAGATATGCGTTCGGATTTCCGAATGACCGAAAACAATTCGTTCGGAAATGCGCACGAAACTCACCGTCATACAATGGTCAAAAAAGATTGATTCCCAGCAAATTCGCGGCGTTATCATCGAACACAGGGCTTGGCACGACTCATGCTCTACACTTGGTAGCCGAATGCAATCGTTTATTTCTGTATTCGTTGAACGAAGAGTCCGCCAACGGCTCCATAAAAAAAACAAACACGTCGAGGAAAATTTGATGCGCATCGTTCGTCAATTGCTGGGCGCCGCCATCGCGGCCGCTGTGATCGCTTCGCCGGCCATGGCCGAAGAACTGACCGGCACCCTGAAGAAGATCAAAGATTCGGGCACCATCACCCTGGGCCACCGCGACTCCTCCATCCCGTTTTCCTACCTGGCCGGCAAGCCCGAGCCCGTGGGCTACTCGCATGACATCCAGCTGGCTGTCGTCGACGCCCTGAAGAAGCAGCTGGGCACGGACATCAAGGTCCGCTACAACCTCGTCACCTCCCAGACCCGCATCCCGCTGGTGCAGAACGGCACCGTGGACCTCGAGTGCGGCTCCACCACCAACAACGTCGAGCGCCAGCAACAGGTCGGTTTCTCGGTCGGCATCTTCGAAGTCGGTACCCGCCTGCTGACCAAGGTCAAGGACGGTCAGCCGGCATACAAGGACTTCCCGGACCTGGCCGGCAAGAACGTGGTGACCACCGCCGGTACCACCTCCGAGCGCATCCTCAAGGCGATGAACGCCGACAAGCAGATGAAGATGAACGTGATTTCCGCCAAGGACCACGGTGAAGCCTTCAACATGCTCGAAAGCGGCCGCGCCGTGGCCTTCATGATGGACGACGCCCTGCTCGCCGGCGAAATGGCCAAGGCTCGCAAGCCGTCGGACTGGGTCATCACCGGTACCCCGCAGTCGTACGAAATCTACGGCTGCATGGTGCGCAAGGATGACGCGGCCTTCAAGAAAGCGGTCGATGACGCCATCGTCGGCTACTTCAAGTCGGGTGAAGTCAACAAGAGCTACGACAAGTGGTTCCAGCAGCCAATCCCGCCAAAGGGCCTGAACCTGCAGTTCCCGATGAGCGACGAGCTGAAGAAACTGATCGCCGAGCCGACCGACAAGGCTGCGGACGAGAAGAAGTCCTGACTCTCAGATAGTGGCCTGGTGCTCAACAGCACCAATCAATACTGCAGGCCACTCATTAGTGTCTAACCTTTCATCCGAGGGCGCCAAGCGCTCTCGGATGCTCGAAGGTGCCCGTGAAACAATCGTCTGAGGGGAAATCCCGATGAATTACAACTGGGACTGGGGCGTGTTCTTCAAGTCCACCGGCGTGGGCAGCGAAACCTATCTGGACTGGTACGTCACCGGCCTGGGCTGGACCATCGCCATCGCCATCTCCGCCTGGATCATCGCCTTGCTGCTGGGCTCGGTCCTCGGTGTCATGCGTACCGTGCCGAACCGTGTGGTAGCAGGTATCGCCACCGCCTACGTGGAGCTGTTCCGCAACGTACCGCTGCTGGTGCAGCTGTTCATCTGGTACTTCCTGGTGCCGGACCTGCTGCCAGAGGGCCTGCAGGAATGGTTCAAGCAGGACCTCAACCCGACCACTTCGGCGCTGATCAGCGTGGTCATCTGCCTGGGCCTGTTCACCGCCGCCCGCGTGTGCGAACAGGTGCGTACCGGCATCCAGGCGCTGCCCCGTGGCCAGGAAGCCGCCGCCCGCGCCATGGGCTTCAGCCTGTCGCAGATCTACACCAACGTGCTGCTGCCGCAAGCCTACCGGATCATCATTCCGCCGCTCACCTCGGAATTCCTGAACGTGTTCAAGAACTCGTCGGTGGCGTCGCTGATCGGCCTGATGGAACTGCTGGCACAAACCAAGCAGACCGCCGAATTCTCGGCCAACCTGTTCGAGGCCTTCACCCTGGCCACGCTGATCTACTTCACCCTGAACATGGGCCTGATGCTGCTGATGCGCATGGTCGAGAAGAAAGTCTCGGTGCCCGGCCTGATTTCCGTAGGGGGCAAATAAATGGACATGGATTTCAGCGAAATCATCCCGGCCCTGCCTGCCCTGTGGGAAGGCATGGTCATGACCCTGCAGCTGATGGTCATGGGCGTGGTCGGCGGCATTGTGCTGGGGACCATCCTGGCCCTGATGCGCCTGTCGTCGAGCAAGCTGCTGTCGAACGTGGCCGGCGCCTACGTCAACTACTTCCGCTCGATCCCGCTGCTGCTGGTCATCACCTGGTTCTACCTGGCGGTACCGTTCGTGCTGCGCTGGATCACCGGCGAGGACACCCCGGTGGGTGCCTTCACCTCTTGCGTGGTGGCATTCATGATGTTCGAGGCCGCGTACTTCTGCGAAATCGTCCGCGCCGGCGTGCAGTCGATCTCCAAGGGCCAGATGGGCGCCGCCCAGGCACTGGGCATGACCTACGGCCAGACCATGCGCCTGATCATCCTGCCCCAGGCCTTCCGCAAGATGACCCCGCTGCTGCTGCAGCAGAGCATCATCCTGTTCCAGGACACCTCGCTGGTATACACCGTGGGCCTGGTGGACTTCCTCAACTCGGCACGCTCCAACGGCGACATCATCGGGCGCTCCCATGAGTTCCTGATCTTCGCCGGTGTCGTGTACTTCCTCATCAGCTTCTCCGCTTCGTGGCTGGTCAAGCGCCTGCAAAAAAGGATCACCGTATGATTTCCATCAAGAACGTCAACAAGTGGTACGGGGACTTCCAGGTACTGACCGACTGCAGCACCGAGGTCAAGAAGGGTGAAGTGGTGGTGGTATGCGGCCCGTCGGGCTCGGGCAAGTCCACCCTGATCAAGTGCGTCAACGCCCTGGAGCCGTTCCAGAAAGGTGACATCGTGGTCGACGGCACCTCGATCGCCGACCCCAAGACCAACCTGCCCAAGCTGCGTTCGCGCGTTGGCATGGTGTTCCAGCACTTCGAGCTGTTCCCGCACCTGTCCATCACCGAGAACCTGACCATTGCCCAGCGCAAGGTGCTTGGCCGCAGCGAAGCGGAAGCGACCAAGAAGGGCCTGGCCCTGCTCGACCGTGTCGGCCTCGGTGCCCACGCCAAGAAGCACCCCGGCCAGCTGTCCGGCGGCCAGCAGCAGCGCGTGGCCATCGCCCGTGCCCTGTCGATGGACCCGATCGTCATGCTGTTCGACGAACCGACCTCGGCGCTGGACCCGGAAATGGTCAACGAAGTACTGGACGTGATGGTCGAACTGGCCCACGAAGGCATGACCATGATGTGTGTGACCCACGAAATGGGCTTCGCCCGCAAGGTGGCCAACCGCGTGATCTTCATGGACAAGGGCAACATCATCGAGGATTGCCAGAAGGAAGACTTCTTCGGCAACCCGAGCGCCCGCCACGAGCGTACCCAGCACTTCCTCAGCAAGATCCTGCAACACTGATTTTGCTTCACTGAAGCGGTCGGCGCCGCTGCCCTTTCGGGCAGCAGGCGCTGGTCGTGACAAGGCCACTGTGATGAAATGCGATCCTTCGCTTCTTCTCCCTGCCAAGCCTGCCGTGAAATCCCGCCTGCTCCGCCAATTGCTGTTGCCGCCACTGATCATCCTGCTGATGGTCGGCCTGGGTATGGCTGGCTACCTGATCAGCGAGAGCAACGGTATCCGCACCCTAAGCGAAAACGGCGAACGCCAGCTGGAGCTGCACGCGCGCACGGTCGAGAGCGAAATCAGCAAGTACACCTACCTGCCGAGCCTGCTGGAGCTGGAAGACAGCGTCTCGCACCTGCTCACCGACCCTGATGGCGGCTCGCGGCAGATCGTCAACGAATACCTCGAAGGCCTGAACCGGCGCAGCCGCAGCCGGGCCATTTTCGTCCTCGACACCAATGGCCGGGTCCAGGCCACCAGCAACTGGCGCGATGCCGACTCGTTCCTCGGCGAAGACCTTTCATTCCGTGCCTACTTCCAGACCGCCGTGCGCGGCGAGCCCGGGCGTTTCTACGGTATCGGCAGCACCACCGGCGAGGCTGGCTATTACCTGGCCCACGGCCTGGAGGAACACGGCAAGATCATTGGCGTGGCGGTGATCAAAGTGCGCCTGGACACCCTCGAGGAGCGCTGGCAGCGTGCCCGCCTGGAAGCTTTCGTCAGCGACGAGAACGGCATCATCATCCTCTCCAGCGACCCGGCCCGGCGCCTGAAATCTGTACGCCCGCTGACCCCGCAGATCAAGGAGCGCCTGGCCCGTAGCCTGCAATACTACTGGTGGCCGCTGAACGAGCTGCAGCCCCTGGCCCGGGAAACCCTGGCCGATGGTGTGGAAAAGCTGACCTTCCCGGCCAACAGCGAAACCGCACAGGGCAAGGCCCGCGAAATGGCCTACCTGGCCCAGACTCGGCGCCTGGTCGACACGCCCTGGCATTTCACCCTGCTGACCCCGCTGCAGGACCTGCGCCGCGAATCCATGGTACAGGGCATCCTGGTGGGCGTGGCCTTCGCCTTGCTGGCGATCCTCGGCATCGCCTGGAACGAACGGCGCAAGGTCATCGCCACCCGCCTGGCAGCCCGCGAGGCACTGCAGGAAGCCAACAGCCAGCTGGAGCGACGGATTACCGAACGCACGGCCGACCTGCGTGCCAGCAACGAACGCCTCAAGGGCCAGATTCGCGAGCGCCGGCATGCCGAGCAGACCCTGCGCCACGCCCAGGATGAGCTGGTACAGGCCGGCAAGCTGGCCGCCATCGGACAGATGTCCACCAGCATTGCCCACGAACTGAACCAGCCGCTGGCCGCGCTGCGCACGTTGTCCGGCAACACCGTGCGCTTCCTCGAGCGCGGGGCACTGGAAACCGCCAGCACCAACCTGCGCACCATGAACGACCTGATCGACCGCATGGGCCGCATCACCGCCAGCCTGCGCTCGTTCGCCCGACGCAGTGACGACAGCGGCCAGGCCTCGCTGGCCAAGGCGGTGGACGCTACCCTGCAGGTGCTGGCCAACCGCATCAGCGCCTGCCACCTGCAGCTGCACAATCAGTTCGAGGACCAGCAGCTGGCCATCGACCAGACCCGCCTGGAGCAGATCCTGGTCAACCTGATCGGCAACGCCCTGGATGCCATGGCCGCCCAACCGCTGCCGCAACTGTGGCTGGAGGGCGAGCTGCAGGGCGACAAGTACCGTTTGCAGGTGCGCGACAATGGCCACGGCATCGACGCCGAGGCGCGCAAGCACCTGTTCGAACCTTTCTTCACCACCAAACCGGGCGAACACGGCCTGGGCCTGGGCCTGACCCTGTCGGCGAGCCTTGCCGCCGCCGCCAAGGGCAGCCTCAACGTCGAGCACCCCGCCAGCGGCGGCACGGCCTTCGTCCTCGCCCTGCCCCTGGTCTCCCCCCCTAGCGAATCGGCAGAGCACCCATGAACCAAGCGCCTCTTACCGTCCTGATCGTCGAAGACGACCCGCATGTGCTGCTCGGCTGCCAACAGGCGCTGGCCCTGGAAGACATTGCCTGCGAAGGCGTGGGCAGCGCCGAGCAGGCGCTGGAACGCATCGGCGACGACTTTGCCGGCATCGTCGTCAGCGATATCCGCCTTCCGGGCATCGATGGCCTGGAGCTGCTCAACCGCCTAAAGGCCCGCGACCGCAGCCTGCCGGTGGTGCTGATCACCGGCCACGGCGATATCGACATGGCGGTCGGCGCCATGCGCAATGGCGCCTACGACTTCATGGAAAAGCCCTTCTCCCCGGAGCGCCTGGTCGACGTGGTGCGCCGCGCCCTTGAGCAGCGCGGGCTGTCGCGCGAAGTGGTGGCCCTGCGCCGCCAGCTGGCCGAACAAAGCAGCCTGGAGGGGCGCATCATTGGCCGCTCGCCGGCCATGGAGCACCTGCGCGAACTGATCGCCAACGTCGCCGATACCTCGGCCAACGTGCTGATCGAAGGCGAAACCGGTACCGGCAAGGAACTGGTCGCCCGCTGCCTGCACGACTTCAGCCGCCGCCAGGGCCAGCCGTTCGTGGCACTGAACTGTGGCGGCCTGCCGGAAAACCTGTTCGAAAGCGAGATTTTCGGCCACGAGGCCAACGCCTTCACCGGTGCTGGCAAACGCCGCATCGGCAAGATCGAACACGCCAACGGCGGCACGCTGTTCCTCGACGAAGTGGAGAGCATGCCGATCAACCTGCAGATCAAGCTGTTGCGCGTGCTGCAGGAGCGCACCCTGGAGCGACTGGGCTCGAACCAGAGCATTCCGGTGGACTGCCGGGTGATCGCCGCCACCAAGTCCGACCTGGATGCCATGGGCCAGAGCGGCCAGTTTCGCAGCGACCTGTATTACCGGCTGAACGTGGTGACCCTGGAGCTGCCGCCGCTGCGCGAGCGCCGCGAAGACATCCTGCAGCTGTTCGAACACTTCCTGCAGCAGTCGGCCCTGCGCTTCGATCGCGAAACGCCTGCGCTGGACAGCCAGACCTTGTCGCGCCTGATGGCCCACGATTGGCCGGGCAACGTGCGTGAACTGCGCAACGTCGCCGAACGCTATGCCCTCGGCCTGCCAGCGTTCAAGAAAGGCCCCAGCGGTGGTGCCAGCCAAGGTTTGGGCTTTGCCGAGGCGGTGGAAGCGTTCGAGCGCAACCTGCTCGGCGATGCCCTGCAACGCACTGGCGGCAACCTGAGCCAGGCCAGCCAGGAGCTGGGCATGGCCAAGACCACGCTGTTCGACAAAGTGAAGAAATACGGCCTCGGCTGACCTCAACCCCAACCTGGAAAGACAACGTGGACCTGGTATTCAAAGCTGCCCTGGGCGCTGGCGTGGTGGTGCTGCTGGCGGTGCTGTCGAAGACGCGCAATTACTACATCGCCGGGCTGGTGCCGCTGTTCCCCACCTTCGCCCTGATTGCCCACTACATCGTCGGCAAGGGGCGCAGCATTGCCGACCTGAAGACCACCATCCTGTTCGGCATGTGGTCGATCATTCCGTACTTCGTGTACCTGGCGACCTTGTATGTACTGGTCGACCGCATGCGCCTGGAGGCATCGCTGGCGTTGGCCACGGTGGCCTGGCTGATGGCCGCGACCGTGTTGGTGACCCTGTGGGTGCGGATGCACTAGCCTGAAGGCGCACGCAACCCTGTGGGAGCGGCCTTGCGTCGCGAAAGGGCCGCAAAGCGGCCCCGGCATTTTTGCAGGGGGGCTTGAAACCTGGGGCCGCTACGCGCCCCTTTCGCGACGCAAGGCCGCTCCCACAATGGACCGCGCCAGACCTCGATTCAGAGCCCTGCGATATGCGTGACATCCTGCCGATGTGCCTGCAGGTAGGGCAACACCGCCCCCAGCAACGGCGCCTTGAACGGCTCCTGGAAGCGGTGCGCCAACCCCGGTATCAAGCGCAGCTGGCTGCCCTGGATATGCGCCGCCAGGTGCACGCCATGCATCACCGGCAGCAACGGGTCGGCCGTGCCATGCACCACCAGGGTCGGCACCCGCAACTGGTTCAGCAACTCGACCCTGCTCGGCTCGGCCAGTATCGCCATGATCTGGCGCTTGGCCCCGTCCGGGTTGAACGCCCGGTCATAGGCCACCGCCGCCTGCTGCAGCAAGGCCGCACGGTCGTCACGCACCTCGGGGCTACCCAGCGCCGCCAGCAGGTCGGCCTGCTGTTCGATGGCCACTTCGCGGTTCGGCGCGCTGCGCCGGGCCAGCAACTGCACCAGCGCCGGATCCGGCGCTGGCAACCCCGCCGCCCCTGAACTGGACATGACCAGCGTCAGGCTGCGCACGCGCTCGGGCGCCATGGCGGCCAGGTGCTGGGCAATCATGCCGCCCATGCTCACCCCCAGCACATGAAACTGGCGCACGCCCAACGCATCCATCAGGCGCAGGCCATCGTCCGCCATGTCGGTCAGCGTATAGGGCGCAGCCACCGGCAGGCCCAGCTTGTAGCGCAGCAGTTCGACCGTCAGGTTGGCCGACGGTGGCAGCTGGCTCCAGCGTGACAGGCCGACATCGCGGTTGTCATAGCGAATCACCCGAAAGCCCTGGCGGCACAACGCTTCGACCACGTCGTCCGGCCAGTGGATCAGCTGCCCGCCAAGGCCCATCACCAGCAGCAAGGCCGGGTCGCGTGGCGCACCGACGCTCTGATACACCAGGCTGAGCGCGCCCAGTTCGGCACGCTGCACCGGCACGTGGGCGTCACAACGCTGTTCAGCGAAACTCGCCGGTACGCCGAATACAAAGAAAAGAAAAAGCCAAAAAGCCCGCATGAAAGAAACACCAGAATGCAGATCCCCAGTAGAGCGCGAGTCTGATGAATTCTGTTCGGGCGCGCTGCCACAGTTCAGTGACAGTTTGATGACTCCCGCCAGGCGGTGCGGCGGTACGCCCAGTCGACAGGCGCGGCAACATGAGGGAAACTCAACTCATTCCCTGTTTCCTCAAGTCCACACACCGGAGTCAGCTGTGCTGGAGATCCGTCACCTGAAAACCCTTCATGCCCTGCGCGAGGCCGACAGCCTGGTGGAGGCCGCCGAGCGCCTGCACCTGACCCAGTCGGCGCTGTCGCACCAGTTCAAGGAGCTGGAAGAGCGCCTGGGCCTGCCGCTGTTCGTGCGCAAGACCAAGCCGATCCGCTTCACCAGCGCCGGGTTGCGCCTGCTGCAACTGGCCGATGCCACCCTGCCGCTGCTGCGCGGCGCCGAACGTGACATCGCGCGCCTGGCCGGTGGCACCGCTGGGCGCCTGCACATGGCCATCGAATGCCACAGCTGCTTCCAGTGGCTGATGCCGACCATCGACCAGTTCCGTGACGCCTGGCCGGAGGTGGAGCTGGACCTGGCCTCCGGCTTTGCCTTCGCCCCACTGCCGGCCCTGGCCCGCGGTGACCTCGACCTGGTGGTGACCTCCGATCCGCTGGACCTGGCGGGCATCACCTACGTGCCGCTGTTCACCTACGAGGCGATGCTGGCGGTGGCCAACCAGCATCCGTTGGCCAGCAAGCCCTACATCGTGCCGCAGGACCTGCTTGACCAGACCCTGATCACCTACCCGGTGGAGCGCGACCGCCTGGACATCTTCACCCGCTTCCTGGAGCCGGCCGACATCGAGCCCGCTGCCGTGCGCACCTCGGAGCTGACGGTGATGATGATGCAACTGGTAGCCAGCGGCCGAGGCGTGTGCGGCATGCCGCACTGGGCGCTGCACGAGTACAGTTCGCGCGGGTATGTGAAGGGCAAGCGCCTGGGTGAAAAAGGCCTGTTCGCCACGCTTTATGCCGCTGTGCGCACCGACATGCTCGATGCGCCATACATGCGCGACTTCCTGCTGACGGCGAAGGACACCTCGTTCGCCACCCTCGATGGCGTCAGCGCGGTGCGCTGACGGCCTGGCGGTATAGCGGCAGGATCAGGTCGCGGGTCAGGGGTGCCAGCTGCATGGCGGGGGCCTGGTCTGCGGCCAGCCACACCACCTCCTCGATCTCCGCGGCCGGCAGCACGGCTGCGGCGCTGTCGACACGGAACAGTTCGGCCTGTACCTCGAAGCCCGGCTCGTTGGCGGCCGGGGCGCTGAACTGGCCCAGGTGCACGGCCTGGGCCGGGTCGATGTGCAGGCCCAGTTCCTCATCCAGCTCACGCACCAGTGCCTGCACCGGGGTTTCGCCAGGATCGATCTTGCCGCCGGGCTGCATGAAGGCCTGGGTGCCGCGTTTGCGTACCAGCAGGGTGCGGCCTTGGGGGTCGATCAGCAGGGCGGCGGCGATGCGGATGGTGTTGGGCATGGGTGGGCTCACCTGAAACAATGGCCGGGGAGGATCCCATGGGGTTCCTGGCCTGACAAGGCCAGTGTTTCCTGTGCCGGCCTCTTCGCGGGTAAACCCGCTCCCACAAGTGCACCACAAGGCCAGAGAGCGGCGCAGTACCTGTGGGAGCGGGTTTACCCGCGAAGAGGCCGGCACAGGTCATAGCAGATCTGGCAGACGAACGGCCCCTTGCCAACCCGCCCCACACCCTCCATAACCAACACATGAACCTGCCCGCCAAACACCACCCGGTGCTCGAGCTGTTCCACCCCGCCGTGCGCACCTGGTTCCGTCGCCACTTCGCCACGGTGACCGATGCCCAGGCCCAGGCCTGGCCGTTGATCCATGCGGGCCAGTCGATGCTGCTGGCCGCGCCGACCGGTTCGGGCAAGACCCTCAGTGCATTCCTGGCCGTGCTCGACGAACTGTTCCGCCAAGGCCTGGAGCATCAGGGCGAGCTACCAGCGCAGACCCAGGTGGTCTACGTTTCGCCACTCAAGGCGCTGTCCAACGATATCCGCCTGAACCTGCAAGCCCCGCTCGAAGGCATCAGCCAGGCCCTCGCGGACCAGGGCCTGAACGCCCCGCGCATCACCACCGCCGTGCGCAGCGGCGACACCCCGCAGAAGGAGCGTGCTGCCATGCGCAAGCTGGCGCCGCACATCCTGGTGACCACCCCCGAATCGCTCTACGTGCTGATGGGCTCGGCTTCTGGCCGTAAAGGCCTGGCCAGCGTGCACACGGTGATCGTCGACGAAATCCATGCCCTGGCAGGCAACAAGCGGGGCGCCCACCTGGCACTGACCCTGGAGCGCCTGCAGGCCCTGTGCAACCGGCCGTTGCGGCGCATCGGCCTGTCGGCCACGCAACGCCCGGTCGAGCGGGTGGCGCAATTTCTGGTCGGCAACGGCCGCCCCTGCGCAATCGTCGATGTCGGCCATGCTCGGCAGCGCGACCTGGACATCGAGGTGCCGCCAGTGCCGCTGGGTGCAGTTATGGCCACCGATGTCTGGGGCCTGGTCTATGACCGCCTGGCCACCCTGGCGCGCGAACATCGCACCACCCTGGTGTTCGTCAACACCCGACGCCTGGCCGAGCGCATCACCCGCCACCTCAGCGACCGCCTGGGCAAGGAGGCGGTTGCCGCGCACCACGGCAGCCTGGCCAAGGAGCTACGCCTGGATGCCGAACAACGCCTGAAAAACGGACAACTGCAGGTGCTGGTGGCCACTGCATCGCTGGAGCTGGGCATCGATATCGGCGACATCGACCTGGTCTGCCAGATCGCTTCGCCAGGCTCGATCGCGGCCTTGCTGCAGCGGGTCGGCCGCGCCGGACACCAGGTCGATGGCGTGCCCAAGGGGCGCTTGTTCCCGACCTCGCGCGATGACCTGATCGAATGCGTGGCCCTGCTCGACTGCATACGCCGGGGCGAGCTGGATGAACTGCACATTCCCCGGGCGCCGCTGGATGTGCTGGCCCAGCAGATCGTCGCCGAAGCCAGCAACCAGCCCTGGCACGAACAGGCCCTGTTCGACTGCCTGCGCCAGGCCACACCCTACGCCGAGCTCGACCAGCAACATTACCAGGCCCTGCTGCGCATGCTCGCCGAGGGCTACAACGGCCGCCAGGGCGTGCGCAGTGCCTACCTGCACCGCGATGCGGTGAGCGGCACCCTGCGCGGCCGCCGCGGCAGCCAGCTGACCGCCCTGACCAGCGGCGGCACCATCCCCGACAACGCCGACTACGCCGTGCTGCTCGAACCGCAGGCGCTGAACATCGGCAGCGTCAACGAAGACTTTGCCGTGGAAAGCATCGCCGGCGATATTTTCCAGCTGGGCAATGCCTCCTATCGTATCCTGAGGGTCGAGCCGGGTCGGGTGCGGGTGGAGGATGCCCAGGGCCTGCCACCGACCATCCCGTTCTGGCTGGGCGAGGCGCCGGGGCGCAGCGACGAGCTGTCTGCCGCGGTGGCCCGGCTGCAGGCGCAGATCGACCAACAGCTGGCTGACAACAACCAGGCCGAGGTGCTGGCATGGTTGCAGGCCACCTTCGAACTGGACGAAGCCGCCGCTGGGCAGCTGCTCGACTACCTGGCCCGCACCCGCGAAGTGCTCGGCGCCCTGCCATCGCAGGACACGCTGGTGATGGAGCGCTTCTTCGATGAGTCCGGCGGTACCCAGCTGATCATCCATTCGCCCTACGGCAGCCGCATCAACCGCGCCTGGGGCCTGGCCCTGCGCAAGCGCTTCTGCCGCACCTTCAACTTCGAGTTGCAGGCGGCAGCCAGCGAGGACGCCATCGTGCTGTCGCTGTCCTCCAGCCACAGTTTCGAACTGGACGACGTGTGGCGTTACCTGAACAGCCGCAGCGCCGAGCCGATCCTTGTCCAGGCGCTGCTCGATGCGCCGCTGTTTGGCGTGCGCTGGCGCTGGAACGCCAGCGTGACCATGGCTCTGCCGCGCTTTGTCGGCGGTCGCAAGGTGGCGCCACAGATCCAGCGGATGAAGAGTGAAGACCTGATTGCCGCCGTATTCCCCGATCAGATCGCCTGCCTGGAGAACATCGTCGGCGAGCGGCAGATTCCCGATCATCCGCTGGTCGAGCAAACCCTCGACGACTGCCTGCACGAGGCGATGGACAGCGAAGGCTGGCTGGCGCTGTTGCGGCGTATGGAAAGCGGCACGGTGCGCCTGCTGTGCCGCGACCTGCCCGCCCCTTCGCCGCTGGCGGCGGCCATCCTCAATGCACGGCCCTATGCCTTCCTGGATGACGCGCCACTGGAAGAACGGCGCACTCAGGCGGTGCTCAACCGGCGCTGGAGCGAAGTGCAGAGCGGCGACGACCTGGGCGCGCTGGACGCCGATGCCATCGCCGCCGTCGCAACCGAGGCCTGGCCGCAACCGGGCAATGCCGACGAAATGCATGAAGCGTTGATGGGCCTGGGGGCCATCAGCCAGGACGAAGTGCAGGGCAATGCCAGCTGGGAGCTGCTGCTCAGGCAGTTGGCCAAGGCCGGCCGGGCCTTGCGCCTGGTGGATGAAAAGCTGTGGTTGGCGCGTGAGCGGTTGAGCCTGCTGCAAGTGCTGTATCCCGGCTCCCGGGTGGAACCGGCGTTGCAGGCACTGCCAGGCTTCGATCAGGCCATCGAGCCGGACATTGCGCTGGTCGAACTGCTGCGAGCCCGCCTGAGCGGCCATGGCCCGCTGACCCGTGCGCAGATTGCGGCAGCACTTGGCAAACCGCTGCCAGCCATCGAACAGGCCCTGGCCCGCCTGGAGGCCGAAGGCTACGTGCTGCGTGGGCATTTCAGCCCCGGCGCAAGCGAACTGCAGTGGTGCGAGCGCCATTTGCTGGCGCGCATCCACCGCTACACGGTCAAACGCCTGCGCCGGGAGATCGAGCCGGTCAGCCTGCAGGACTTCATGCGCTTTCTGTTCGACTGGCAGCACCTGGCTGACGACACGCGCCTGCGCGGCCCGCAAGCCGTGGCCGAGGTACTAGGCCAGTTACAAGGATTCCCGAGTGCCGCCGGAGCATGGGAGGCCGAACTGCTGCCAGCACGTATCAAGGACTACAGCCCGCACTGGCTCGACGATGCCTGCCGTAGCGGGCAGTTTGCCTGGAGCCGGCTGGCGGCGACCGTGTCGAGCAACACCTTGTCGAGCACACCGCTGGTGCTGTTGCCGCGCGAGCATCTTGGGTTGTGGCGCAGCCTTGCCCCCGTGCCAACCCTGGATAGCCTCGGCGCACGGGCGCAACGCGTCCACGAGGTGCTGAACGCACATGGCGCGCTGTTCTTCGACGAGCTGACACACGATGCCCACCTGCTGCCCAGCGAACTGGAAACGGCCTTGCAAGAGCTGGTAGGCGCAGGCCTGGTGGGGGCCGACAGCTTCACCGGCCTGCGCAGCTTGATCACCCCGGCGGCGAAACGCACATCGCGCAACAGCCGACGCGGCCACCCGCCGCTGTCCAGCAGCATGTCCCATGCCGGGCGCTGGGCCTTGCTGCGCAGGGGCGCTGTAGACGACAGCCAGCGCCTGGAGCACATCGCCCGGGCCCTGCTTCGGCGCTATGGCGTGGTGTGCTGGCGCCTGCTGGAGCGCGAAAGCGATGTGCTGCCGCCCTGGCGCGAACTGCTGCGCTGCTATCACAGGCTGGAAGCGCGTGGCGAGATTCGTGGCGGGCGTTTCATTGCCGGGCTGGCCGGCGAACAGTTCGCCTTGCCGGAGGCGGTGGGGCTGCTGCGGCAGGTGCGCAAGCGTGAATTGGACGGGGCACTGGTGGTGGTAAGCGCCAGTGACCCGCTGAACCTGGTCGGGTCGTTGCTGCCGGGGGCGAAAGTGCCGGCGGTGAGTGGCAACCGCCTGTTGTATCGCGACGGGGTGCCGGTGGCGGTGCGGGTGGCCGGGCACTATTCGTACCTGGACGAAGCGCCGGCGCAAGAGCAGGAAAGCTGGCGGCAGAAGCTGCTGCGCGACACTATCTGAATGCTTTTTTGCGGTACTGGCCCTATCGCCGGCAAGCCTGCTCCAACCTCGACCGCATCGGCCTTGAGCGATGCGCTACCCCTGTGGGAGCCGGCTTGCCGGCGATAGGGCCAGTACAGCCAGCACAAGGCTTGGCGAGAATGATTTTCGCTACCCCGATTTTAATTTGCACAGCCGTGCAACTTGGCTATGGTCGGGGTTTGCCCCAGGCCCTGAGCCTGACCGCGCCATCGCAAGGACCCTGTATGAGCCTGTCACTTCTCAGCCGCTATGCCTTCTTCGCCGCCTGTGTGCTGTTCACCCTGGCGAGCCTGCCGTTCACCCACCATGAATGGTTGTGGCCGTTCACCCTGAGCACCGCCATCCTCAGCCTGATCGGCCTGTTCGACCTGTTGCAGCAACGCCACGCAGTGCGCCGCAACTACCCGATCCTGGGCAACATCCGCTATCTGGTCGAGGCCATTCGCCCGGAAATCCGCCAGTACCTGCTGGAGGCAGACAGCGACGCCCTGCCGTTCTCCCGCGCCCAGCGCTCGCTGGTGTATGCACGGGCGAAGAACGAAGCCTCGGACAAACCCTTCGGCACCCTGATCGACGTGTACGAGTCCGGCTTCGAATTCATTGGCCACTCCATGCGCCCGGCGCCATTGGCCGACCCGGCCAGCTTCCGGGTCATCGTCGGCGGGCCGCAGTGCAGCCAGCCATACTCGGCATCGATCTTCAACATATCGGCGATGAGCTTTGGCTCGCTCAGCGCCAACGCCATCCGCGCCCTCAACCAAGGCGCCAAGCTGGGCAATTTCCACCATGACACCGGCGAAGGCAGCATCAGCCCCTATCACCGCGAGCACGGTGGCGACCTGGTCTGGGAACTGGGCAGTGGCTACTTCGGGTGCCGCACGCCGGACGGGCGCTTCGACCCCGAACGCTTTGCCGCCCAGGCACGCAGCCCGCAGGTGCGGATGATCGAGATCAAGATGAGCCAGGGCGCCAAGCCCGGCCATGGCGGCATCCTGCCCAAGCACAAGGTGACCCGGGAAATTGCCGAAACCCGTGGCGTGCTGATGGGCGAAGACTGCATATCGCCATCGCGCCACAGCGCCTTCTCCACCCCCATCGAGATGATGCAGTTCATTGCCCAGCTGCGTGAGCTGTCTGGCGGCAAACCGGTAGGTTTCAAGTTCTGCCTGGGCCACCCGTGGGAGTTCATGGGCATCGCCAAGGCCATGCTGGAAACCGGCATCCTGCCCGACTTCATCGTCGTCGACGGCAAGGAAGGCGGCACCGGCGCGGCGCCGGTGGAGTTCACCGACCACATTGGCGTACCGCTGCGCGAAGGGCTGCTGTTCGTGCACAACACCCTGGTCGGCCTGAACCTGCGCGACAAGATCAAGCTGGGCGCCAGCGGCAAGATCGTCAGCGCGTTCGACATTGCCAGCGTGCTGGCCATTGGCGCCGACTGGGCCAACTCGGCGCGCGGCTTCATGTTCGCCATCGGCTGCATCCAGTCGCAGAGCTGCCACACCAACAAGTGCCCGACTGGTGTGGCCACGCAAGACCCACTGCGCCAGCGTGCGCTGGTGGTGCCGGACAAAGCCCAACGGGTGCTGAACTTCCACCACAATACCTTGCGTGCCCTGGCCGAAATGCTTGCGGCAGCAGGCCTGGAGCACCCGGCGCAGCTGGAGGCCAAGCACCTGGTACGGCGCATCTCGGCCACCGAGATCAAGCTGTTCTCGCAGATGCATGTGTTCCTGAAGCCGGGTGAGCTGCTGACTGGCGAGGTGAACGGGCAGTTCTATTCGCGCATGTGGCAGCTGGCGCGGGCGGACAGCTTCGAACCGAACAGCGAAGTGGCAGCCTGATAGAACCCTGGGGCTGCTACGCAGCCCATCGCGACACAAGGCCGCTCCCACAGGAGTACGCTATCTCTTGTGGGAGCGGCCTTGTGTCGCGAAAGGGCCGCAAAGCGGCCCCAGCCATTTCAGATCAGGAAGCAGTACTGGCCACGCCCTGCGCATCTTTCGGCGCCAGGCGGAATGCGTAGTACAGCACCGTCAGCAGCACCAGGAACGCCGGGCCAATGTACAGCGCCACGCGGGTGTCCTCGAAGTACGCCATCAGGCCGACCACCAGCACCAGGAAGGCCAGCGCCAGGTACGAGCTCAGCGGCCACAACCACATACGGTACTTCAGTGCCTTGCGCTCGGCAGTGGTGAGGCCGGCACGGAACTTCAGCTGCGCCAGCAGGATCATCACCCAGGTCCAGATCGCGCCGAAGGTGGCGATCGAAGTCACCCAGACGAAGACCTTCTCCGGCACCAGGTAGTTGGCCAGCACGCCCAGCAGCAGCGCGCCGATCGACAGCAGCAGCGCGTTGCGCGGCACGCCGTTCTTCGACGTGCGGGCGAAGGCCGCCGGGGCCTGGCCGTTCTGCGCCAGGCTGTAGAGCATGCGCCCGGTGCTGAAGATGCCGCCGTTGCACGACGACAGCGCTGCAGTGATGACCACGAAGTTGATGATGCCGGCGGCGGTCTTGATGCCCAGGCGCTCGAAGGTCATGACGAACGGGCTGCCCTGGCTGCCGATTTCGTTCCACGGGTAGATCGACAGGATCACGAACAGCGCACCGACATAGAACAACAGGATGCGCCAGAACACCGAGCCGATGGCCTGTGGGATGGTCTTTTGCGGGTTGCGTGCTTCACCGGCGGTCAGGCCGATCATTTCCACGCCCAGGTAGGCGAACATCACCATCTGCAGCGACATCAGCACGCCGGTCACGCCATTGGGCATGAAGCCGCCGTTGCTCCACAGGTTGGAGATACCCACTGCCACGCCGTCATTGCCGAAGCCGAAGGCAATGATGCCGATGCCGCCAAGGACCATGGCGATGATGGTGACAATCTTGATCAGGGCGAACCAGAATTCGAACTCACCAAACGCCTTGACGGCCACCAGGTTGACCGCCCCCATGCTGCCCAGCGCCGCCAGGGCCCAGATCCAGCGTGGTACGTCGGGGAACCAGATGCCCATGTAGATGGCCACCGCGGTGATTTCGGCAACGCAGGTCACCAGCCACAGGAACCAGTAGTTCCAGCCGGTAAGGAAACCCGCCAGCGGGCCGAGGTAGTCCTGGGCATAACGGCTGAACGAGCCGGCGACAGGGTTGTGCACGGCCATTTCGCCAAGGGCGCGCATGATCACCAGAATGGCCAGGCCGCCGATGATGTAGGACAGCATGATGGCGGGGCCGGCCATTTCGATGGCCTTGGCCGAACCGAGGAAAAGACCGACACCGATACAGGCGCCCAGCGCCATCAGGCGGATGTGCCGTTCGCCCAGTTCACGCTTGAGCGGGCCGCCTTCGGTGGCCTGGCCGTGGGCAGGGTGGTTGCCGACTGGCATAGCAATACAACCTCATTTTGTTATTGGATTTGACCTTCGTGCAGCACCGGCCAGGCCGATAGGCGTGGCGTTGGCTTGCCGAGCTGGCCTTGTGGGCCGGCCCGTGTGCCGGAATAGAGCGCCCGGCAAGGCGAAGGGGGCGAGCAGTATAGGAAGACCGTTGTAGGGGTTTTCACTGTAAATATGCAGAAATTTGGCGAGAACTCGGGCTCTGTGGGAGCTGGCTTGCCTGCGATCGGGCGCAAAGCGGCCGCAAAATTTCCTGGCCACCATAGCAATATCGCCTTACGAAAAAACCCACACCAAAGCCGCATAGCCCTACGCCACTTTTCTCCGTCTCTTACAAATTTTTCACCTGACCCGCTCAACGTCTAAGCTTCAGACAAGCAAGACGAAAATACCTGGCCGGATAGAAGACTATGGGCGCACTGTGGCAATCGGAACCAAGCAGAACGGAAGCACCCGAGATACCTCCGGCCGAGACGCCACAACCCAAGTCCCCCCGTCAGCGTCGGCTATGGTGGCGGCTGATCATCCTCATCCTGCTGGTGGCGCTGGTGGCCATCGGCTTCGCTGCGTATGACGAATTCCGCACTTCCAACCTGCAGTCGCGGGAATTCAGCAAGCTGGCCAGCACCCTCACCTATTCGCTGCAACCAGGCCCCAGCGATGCCATCGTCTACCCCGGCGAAGGGCCGTTCGACAAACGCCTGGGCTACAGCGCGCTGGGCGAATTCCTGCCGCGCCTGCTCAAGCGCGACTACCTGATCAGCGAGCAGGTGAAGTTCTCGCCGGCGTTGATGAACTACGTCGATCATGGGCTGTTCGCCCCCTATATCGAGAAAATCCAGGCTGGCCTGTCGATCACCGACTGCCGCGGCGACATGCTGTACCAGTACAACTACCCGCAACACCTGTACCCGGACTTTGCGGCGATCCCGCCGGTGATCGTCAACAGCCTGCTGTTCATCGAGAACCGCGACCTGCTCGACACCAAGGACCCACGCAACAACCCGGCCGTGGACTGGCCGCGCTTCGCCAAGGCCGCCTACAGCCAGGTGGCCAAGTACCTGGCCCTGCCCGGCCAGTCCGCTGGCGGCAGCACCCTGGCCACGCAGCTGGAAAAGTACCGCCATTCACCGGACGGCCTGACCGTTTCCGGCGCCGAGAAGATCCGCCAGATGATTTCCGCCAGCGTGCGCGCCTACCAGGGCGGCCCTGACACCACCGAGGCGCGCCAGCGCATCGTGCGGGACTACCTCAACAGCGTGCCGCTGTCGGCAGTGCCTGGGCATGGCGAAGTGCATGGCATGGCCGAAGGCCTGCGGGTGTGGTACGGCGCCGACTTCGACCAGGTCAACCAGGCTCTGAACTCCACCGCCAGCGACCCCGAGAGCATGGCCGCACGCGGCCTGGCCCTGCGCCAGGTGCTGTCACTGATGATTGCCCAGCGCCGGCCGTCGCACTACCTGTCCAAGGGGCGGCTCGAACTGGCCGAACTGACCGACGCGCACATCCGCGTGCTGGCCGCCAACAAGGTCATCGAGCCGCCACTGGCCGACGCGGCACTGGCCAGCAAGGCGGTATACCGCGACTGGGTGGCGCAACCGACCATCGTGCCGATCGTCACCAACAAGGGCATCAGCCTGGCACGCAACCGCCTGGCGGCCATGCTCAACCGCCCGCTGTACGACCTCGACCGGCTCGACGTGTCGGCCACCAGTACCCTGCAGTCCGACCTGCAGCTGCAGGTCAGCCAGTACCTGAAAAACCTTGCCGACCCTGAATTCGCAGCGCAGATCGGCCTGATCGGCGAACGCCTGCTTACCGCCAAGACCACCGACCAGGTGAGCTACAGCTTCACCTTGTTCGAGCGCACCGCTGACGGCTCGCGGGTGCGGGTGCAAACCGACAGCACCGACCAGCCGTTCGACATCAACGAAGGCAGCAAGCTGGAACTGGGTTCCACCGCCAAGTTGCGGGTGCTCACCACCTACCTGGAGATCATCGCCGAACTGCACGACAAGTACGCCGGCAAGCCAGCCGCCGAGTTGAAGAAAGTCGAAGTCGCCGAACTCGATCGCATCAGCCAGTGGTCGCTGGAATGGCTGGCGCAGAACAGCAAGAACCAGAGCCTGGACGCGATGCTCGATGCGGCGCTGGAACGCAAGTATTCGGCCAACACCGGCGAAGCCTTCTTCACCGGCGGCGGCATGCATGTGTTCAACAACTTCCGCAAGGAAGACAACAGCCGCAACCCAACCCTCAAGGATGCATTGCGCGAGTCGATCAACCTGCCGTTCATCCGCCTGATGCGCGACCTGGTGCGCTACGTGACCTACCAGCAGCCGTACAACCGCGTGCCGCTGCTCAAGGACGACTCCGACCCGCGCCGCCAGGAATACCTGGCCCGTTTCGCCGACAAGGAAGGCACCAACTACCTGATGCGCTTCTGGAAGAAATACCAGCGCAAGACCTCGCAGCAGCGCCTGGACACCTTCCTCGACAGCATGCGCGTGACCCCGCAACGGTTGGCGGCCGTGCACCGCTACCTGTTCCCCGAGGCTGGCCAGGAAACCTTCAACGCCTTCGTCCGCGCCCACCTCAAGGGTGACAAGATCGTCCTGGGCAAACTGACCGATGGCCGCCTGTCGGAGATGTACGACGCCTACGGCCCGGGCAAGTACGACCTGCCCGACCAGGGCTATATCGCCAAGGTCCACCCGCTGGACTTGTGGCTGTTGGGTTACCTGCTGAAGAACCCCGGTTCGACCTTGACCGAAATGGTCAATGCCAGCCGCTTCGAGCGCCAGGAGGTTTACGGCTGGCTGTTCAAGAGCCGCCATCAGGGCGCCCGTGACAGCCGCATTCGCACCATGGTCGAGATCGAAGCGTTCCTCGACATTCACCAGCGCTGGAAGCGCGTGGGCTATCCATTCGACCACCTGGTACCCTCGCTGGCCACCGCCATCGGCAGCTCGGGCGACCGCCCCGCCGCCCTCTCCGAACTGGTCGGCATCATCCAGAACGACGGCGTGCGCCTGCCGACCTTGCGGATCGACACCCTGCACTTCGCTGCCAACACGCCTTACGAAACCAAGCTGGTCACCGATCCGGACCGAGGTGTGCGGATTCTGCCGGTCGAAGTGGCGCGCGCCCTCAAAGGCGCCATGTCGCAGGTGGTGGATGCGGGCACCGCGCGGCGTATTTCCGGCAGTTTCAAGCTGCAGGACGGCACGCCATTGGTGATGGGCGGCAAGACCGGTACCGGTGACAACCGCATCGAAAGCTTTGGTGCTGGCGGCCGGCTGATCGGCTCGCGCTCGCTGAACCGTACCGCCACCTTCGTGTTCTTCCTGGGTGACAACCACTTCGGCACCTTGACCGCGTTCGTGCCGGGGCGCTCGGCAGAGGCCTTCAAGTTCACCTCGGCGCTGCCGGTGCAGGTACTCAAGGGCATGGCTCCGATCCTCATGCCATACCTGCAACCGGGCAATCCGAATGAGTGCAAAGCGCCGCAGGTGGCCATGCACACAGCCGCGCCGCAAGGGGATACATCGAACAACTAGATGATAATCATCTGCAATTGAGGGCTTGTCTTTAGATATATCTTGAGTAATATCTTACGATATATCGCAAACGACGGAGCCCTGCCCCCATGCGCGAACATACCCCCCATGACCCCTTCGAGCGGCGCCCAGGTCGTGGCGAACGCGGCCCGCGCGTCTTCGCCCCCGGCGACCTCAAGCTGCTGATGCTGGCCCTGCTTGCCGAGCAGCCAGGCCACGGCTACGACCTGATCCGCCAGATCGAAAACCTGTTCGACGGCAGCTACAGCCCAAGCCCCGGGGTGATCTACCCCACCCTCAACTTCCTCGAGGAGGCCGAGCTGATCAGCGGCCAGGTGCAGGGCAGCAAACGCCTCTATGCCATCACCGAAGCCGGCCGCACCGCCCTGGCCGACCAGG
The DNA here is from genome assembly GCF_040784925.1 of Pseudomonas sp. X4. Taxonomy (NCBI): domain Bacteria; kingdom Pseudomonadati; phylum Pseudomonadota; class Gammaproteobacteria; order Pseudomonadales; family Pseudomonadaceae; genus Pseudomonas; species Pseudomonas sp. X4. Next base: position 1,134,120 of record NZ_CP160798.1, read on the forward strand.
CCGTCGCGCTGGACGGCGTGCGCATGCGTATCGAAGTCAGCAAGCGCGCCCTGCGCGGCCATGACCGCCCACCAGAGATTCATGAAGCGGTCGGCAACCTGCGCCACGCACTGCACATGCACAGTGGCCGCTGGACACCGGAAGAAATCGAGCGGGTCCGCGACCTGCTCAACCACACCGCCAAGGCCATCGCCTCCGGGCCGGCCGAACCTGTCAGGGAGACACCCCATGAGTGACACCATTCACCGCGTCAATCACGAAATCCGCCAACGCCGCCTGCAGGTGCTGCGGGTCACCGAACTGACCCCGCGCATGCGCCGCATCACCCTCGGGGGTGCCGAGCTGCAAGGCTTCACCAGCGTGGGCAGCGACGACCATATCAAGCTGCTGTTCGCCGAGACGCCGGAGCAACAGCGGGCCATAGAGGCTCGTAACCTGGGCCGAGAAGGTGGCGCGCGGCCTACCATGCGCGAATACACGCCACGGCGCATCGACCTGGTGGCCAATGAGCTGGACATCGACTTCGTGCTGCACGGCGATGGCCCTGCCTCTACCTGGGCAGCCCAGGCGGCACCCGGGCAAACCCTGGACATCGCCGGGCCGCGGGCTTCGATGGTGGTGCCGGACATCTTCGACAGCTACCTGCTGATCGGCGACGAAACCTCCATTCCGGCCATTGGTCGCCGCCTGGAGGAATTGCCAGCGGGCCGCCAGGTACTGGCGGTTATCCAGATCGAAGACGAGCAGGAACGCCAGCCACTGCCGAGCAAGGCACAGGTGGAAGTGATCTGGGTACGTCGCCAACAGGAAGACCTGCTGGCGCTGGTGAAGAACCTGACCTTGCCGCAAGGCCGGTTGTATGGCTGGGTGGCACTGGAAAAAGCCCTGACCCGCCAGGCCAAGGCACTGTTGCTGGAGAAAGGTTTGCCTGAGGATGCGCTCAAGGCTGTGGCCTACTGGCGTGCCGACGGGACTGCGGACGACGAATGATTGTTTATTGCTGCCCCGGCCCTATCGCCGGCAAGCCAGCTCCCACAGGTACCCCGCAGCGTTCAAGGGCTGCGCAATTCCTGTGGGAGCTGGCTTGCCGGCGATAGGGCCAGTGCAGGTCAAGCCAATCTGTGCAGCCCCCGCCACCTGTCCAGCCCCAGCAACACCAGCCCAATCCCCCAGAACCCCGCCAACACCCCCAGGGCATTGAGCAATACGTGCCCATACCCCAGGCTCGCCACATCGATGAACGGGTAGGCATACACGCCAATCTCGCTCCCCCGCCACAGCGCGTAAGCAAAATACGTCGCCGGGTACACCGCCCAGACCAGCAGATGCCATAGCCGCAACCTGCCCTTGGGCACCTCGCACCACCAGTACAAGGCATATAGCACGGGCATCACATCGTGCAGCAACTCGTCCGCCAGCCATTGCCAGCCCTGTGGTTGCCACAAGTGACGCAACAGCACGCTGTAGGCCAATGCCACCAGCACGATGCTGGTGGCCACCGCGGAACCCACCACAGGCGACAGGAAAAAGCGCTTGGCACGGCCTTCCCGGCCGAACGCCGCATAACTGAGCACCGTTGCCACCAGGGTATTGGTCAACACGGTGAAATACCCGAACACATTAATCAGGCCACCCACCAGACTGGCCTGTTCCTGCCAACGCGCCAACAGCACCAGGTACACCTGCACGGCCAGGCCGAACCAACCCAGCACGGCCATGCCGGTCAGCCAGGGACGGCGCGGCATATCAGGCCTGGCGCTGCAGCTTCACGTACAGCTGCTCGACCTTTTCCCGTGCCCACGGCGTCTTGCGCAGGAAGGTCAGGCTCGACTTGATGGTCGGGTTGCTTTTGAAGCAGCGCACATCGATGCGCTCGGCCAGGCCCTGCCATTGGTAGTGCGCCACCAGCTCGGTGAGGATCTGTTCGAGGGTCTTGCCGTGCAGCGCGTTGTGTTGGGCCGTGCTCATGCCAGTGCTCCGTAGGAAAGATGCGCACCTTACACGAGTGTAGTGGTGGGTGGGATCAGGTGAGTCGACAGAAAAACCGCTGGCCAGGCGCAAAACCTCTGTGCTGAAATAGAGATGTTATATTGTAACAATACAAAAGCATCTGCCAAGGAACGCCCCATCCCCATGCTGTACACACCGCTTCGTCTCTCTCCCCTCGCCGTCGCGCTGTGGCTGGCCGCATCACCCAGCCACGCCGTGGAACTCGAACCCCAGGTCATCACCGCCAACCCTTTGGGCAACAGCCAGCTGGCCGCACCCAGCACCGTGCTCGAAGGCGACAACCTGCTGCAACAGCAGCACGGCAGCCTCGGTGAAACCCTGAACAAGCAGCCTGGGGTCGCCTCCACCTGGTTCGGCCCTGGCGCCAGTCGCCCGGTAATTCGTGGCCTGGATGGCGACCGTATTCGCATCCTGCGCAATGGCGTCGGCGCCCTGGATGCTTCATCGCTGTCCTACGACCACGCCGTGCCGCTGGACCCGGTGACCGTCGACCGTGTCGAGATCGTCCGTGGCCCGGCTGCCCTGCTCTACGGCGGCAACGCCATCGGAGGTGTGGTCAATACCTTCGACAATCGCATCACGGATACCCCCATCGAGGGCATCCAAGGTGCCGGTGAACTGCGCTACGGCGGCGCCGATACCACCCGCAGCAGCGCTGGCAAGCTGGAGGCCGGCAACGGTGCCTTCGCCCTGCACCTGGATGCCAACAGCCGCCAGTTCAACGACCTGCGCATCCCCGGTTACGCGCGCAGTTCCAAAGTGCGCGACGCCGACGAACCCGGCAGCAAGCACCGCCTGGAAAACAGCGACGGCCGCCAGGACGGTGGCGCCGTGGGTGGCGCCTACCATTGGGATCACGGTTACGCCGGCCTGTCGTACAGCCGCTACGACAGCAACTATAGCTCGGTGGCCGAGCCAGGTGTGCGCCTGGACATGAAGCAGGACCACTACGCCTTCGCCTCCGAACTGCGTGACCTGGACGGCCCATTCACTTCGGTCAAAGTCGATGCCGGCTACACCGACTACGAGCACCGTGAAATAGAAGAAGGCGAAGTCCACACCACCTTCAGGAACAAGGGCTATGAAGCACGTATCGAAGCCCGCCACCAACCGCTCGGGCCGGTAGAAGGCGTGATCGGCGCCCAGGTCAGCCGCAACGAATTCTCCGCCTTGGGCGAGGAAGCTTTCGTCCCGCACACCGACACCGACAGCCTGGCGCTGTTCATGCTGGAGCAGTGGCAAGCCACCGAGCGCCTGAACCTGAGCCTGGGCGCACGCATGGAGCACACCCGGGTCGACCCGGATGCCAAAGGCAACGAGAACTTCGCCGACGCCGACAGCGCCAGCACTTTCAACGCCTTCAGCCTGTCTTCCGGGGCGGTGTACCAACTCGACCCGATCTGGTCGCTGGCCGCCAACCTCGGCTACACCGAGCGCGCCCCGACCTTCTACGAGCTGTATGCCAATGGTGCCCACGTGGCCACCGGAGCCTTTGAAGTCGGCGATGCCAGCCTGAACAAGGAAAAAGCCATTTCTACCGACCTGGCCTTGCGTTTCGACAATGGCACCCACAAGGGCAGTGTCGGGGTGTTCTACAGCCACTTCCGCAACTACATCGGCCTGATCGGCACCGGCAACACCCGCGAGGGGCATGACCACGACCATGGCGAGGATGACCATGACCACGATCACGACCATGACGGTTTCCCGGAATACCAGTATCAGGGCGTGCGAGCGCGCTTCTATGGCATCGAGGCCCAGGACCGCTGGCAACTGGCCGAGAACCGCTATGGCAGCTTTGCCCTGGAGCTCTCCGGTGACTACACCCGGGCGAAAAACCTCGACAGTGGCGAGCCGCTGCCACGCATCGCCCCACTGCGCCTGAACAGCGTCCTGGTCTGGGAGCTGGACCGCTGGCAGGCGCGGGTCGACGTGCAGCATGCTGCGTCGCAGCATCGCAAACCGGCCAACGAAACCAGCACCGATGGCTACACCACGCTGGGGGCCAGCGTTGGCTACCGCTTCGAAGTTGGCCAGAGCCAGTGGCTGGCGTTTGTGCGCGGCGAGAACCTGACTGACCAGACCGTGCGCTATGCCAGCTCGATCCTGCGCGATATCGCCCCGGCGCCGGGGCGTAGTGTGGAAGTGGGCCTGCGTACCACGTTCTAAAATCGCGGGGCGCTTCGCGCCCCTTTCGCCGGCAAGCCAGCTCCCACCGGTATTGCTTCTGCCTCAAGTGCATCGCGATCCTGTGGGAGCTGGCTTGCCGGCGATTGGGCTGCAAAGCAGCCCCCTCTGCAGCCAATTGTTACCTGTTGAACAACAATCCACTGCGACAATTTGTCTTTTTTTCTTACAACTTCCCCTATATCCTCCCCGCCGCAAGCTGAATCGCTTCATCGAAACCATCTTGTCGCCATATCCATTGAGGGGCCCGCCCTTCGATGCGCTTGCCATTTATTCAATAATCAAAAGATAGCGCTATCTCATGCTCCAACTGCCCAAAACCTGTTACATCGGCCTTGCCCTCAGCGCCCTGGCGGCCCCCACCGGCGCCAGCGAGATGTTCGCCAGCGACTCCCCCTGGATGCTCGGCGACTGGGGTGGCACCCGCAGCGAACTGCTGGAAAAAGGCTACGACTTCACCCTCGGCTACACCGGCGAGATGGGCAGCAACCTGCATGGTGGCTACGACCACGACCGCACCGCGCGCTACAGCGACCAGTTCACCTTCGGCAGCCACCTGGACCTGGAGAAGATCCTTGGCTGGCACGACACCGAATTCCAGCTGACCATTACCGAGCGCCACGGCGACAACATCAGCAACGACCGCATCAACGACCCGCGTGTCGGCGGCTTCACCTCGGCCCAGGAGGTATGGGGCCGTGGCGAAACCTGGCGGCTGACGCAGATGTGGATCAAGCAGAAGTACTTCGATGGCGCACTGGACGTGAAATTCGGCCGTTTCGGCGAAGGCGAGGACTTCAACAGCTTCCCCTGCGACTTCCAGAACCTGGCCTTCTGCGGCTCGCAGGTAGGCAACTGGGTGGGCGGCATCTGGTACAACTGGCCGGTCAGCCAGTGGGCCCTGCGCGTGCGCTACAACCTCAGCGACGCGCTCTACGCCCAGGTCGGCGTGTTCGAGCAGAACCCCTCGAACCTGGAGTCGGGCAACGGCTTCAAGCTCAGCGGCAGCGGCACCCAGGGCGCGGTAATGCCGGTGGAATTGGTGTGGAGCCCACAGATCAATGGCCTGAAAGGGGAATATCGCGCCGGCTACTACTACAGTAATGCCAAGGCACAGGATGTTCTCAAGGACAGCAACGGCCAGCCGGCAGCCCTCAGCGGCGCCGCCTACCGCAGCAGTTCGAGCAAGCACGGCTTGTGGCTCGGCGCCCAGCAGCAGGTGACTTCGCTGGCGTCCGACCAGTCGCGTGGCCTGAGCCTGTTCGCCAACGCCACGGTGCACGACAAGAAGACCAATGCCATCGACAACTATGTGCAGGCAGGACTGGTATACAAAGGGCCCTTCGACGCCCGCGCCAAGGACGACATCGGTTTCGCCCTGGCCCGTGTGCACGTCAACCCTGCCTATCGCAAGAACGCACGCCTGGCCAACCAGGCCGCCGGCCTCTACGACTACGACAACCCTGGTTTCCTGCCGGTGCAGGACACCGAGTACAGCGCCGAGCTGTACTACGGCATCCACCTGGCCGACTGGCTCACGGTCCGCCCCAACCTGCAGTACATCCGCCACCCGGGCGGGGTGTCGCAGGTCGATGGCGCCCTGATCGGCGGCCTGAAGATCCAGAGCAGTTTCTAACCCCCTTTTTGACCTGACGGAGAACCTACGATGAGCACTGAAGGTGCCAACAATGGAAGCCGCTGGCTACCGCGCCTGATCGGCGCGCTGCTGTTGCTGATGGGCCTGGCCCTGCTGGCCGGCGGCATCAAGCTGAGCCAGCTGGGCGGATCGCTGTACTACCTGATCGCCGGTATCGGCTTTGCCCTGTCGGGCATCCTGCTGCTGGCCCAGCGCCGCATCGCCCTGGGCCTGTACGGCCTGGTACTGCTGGGCAGCACCGTGTGGGCCCTGCTCGAAGTGGGCCTGGACTGGTGGCAACTGGTACCGCGCCTGGCCATCTGGTTTGCCATCGGTGTGGTCCTGCTGCTGCCCTGGGCGCGTCGCCCGCTGATCGGCCCGGCCAACAAGGCCAACACTGCGCTGCTCGGCATTGCAGTGGTCGCTTCGGGCGCTTGCGCCCTGGGCAGCCAGTTCACCCACCCCGGTGAAGTGTTCGGCGAACTGGGGCGCGACAGCAGCGAAATGGCCAGCGCCGCCCCGGCCATGCCGGACGGCGAATGGCAGGCCTACGGCCGCACCGAGCACGGCGACCGCTATTCGCCGCTGCGCCAGATCACCCCGCAGAACGCCTACCGCCTGGAAGAGGCCTGGCGCATCCGCACCGGTGACCTGCCGACCGAAAACGACCCGGTGGAGCTGACCAACCAGAACACCCCGCTGAAGGTCAACGGCATGCTCTATGCCTGCACCGCGCACAGCCGCGTGCTGGCCCTGGACCCGGACACCGGCGCGGAAATCTGGCGCTACGACCCGCAGGTCAAGAGCCCGGTCGGCACCTTCAAGGGCTTCGCCCACATGACCTGCCGTGGCGTTTCGTACTATGACGAAAACCGCTACGTCAGCCGCGACGGCAGCCCGGTACCGAAAATTACCGACGCCGGCCAGGCCGTGGCCCAGGCCTGCCCGCGCCGCCTCTACCTGCCTACCGCAGACGCCCGCCTGATCGCCATCAACGCCGACAACGGCAAGGTCTGCGAAGGCTTCGCCAACCAGGGCGTGATCGACCTCACCACCGGCATCGGCCCGTTCACCGCCGGCGGCTACTACTCCACCTCGCCAGCGGCGGTCACCCGTGACCTGGTGATCATCGGTGGCCATGTCACCGACAACGAGTCGACCAACGAGCCATCCGGCGTTATCCGCGCCTACGATGTGCACGATGGCCACCTGGTGTGGAACTGGGACAGCAACAACCCGGACGACACCCAGCCACTGGCTCCCGGCAAGATGTACAGCCGCAACTCGGCCAACATGTGGTCGATCGCCAGCGTCGACGAAGACCTCGGCATGATCTACCTGCCACTGGGCAACCAGACCCCGGACCAGTGGGGCGCAAACCGCACCCCAGGCGCCGAGAAATACAGCGCCGGCGTGGTCGCCCTGGACCTTGCCACCGGCAAGGCTCGCTGGAACTACCAGTTCACCCACCACGACCTGTGGGACATGGACGTCGGCAGCCAGCCGACCCTGGTCCACCTGAAGACCGACGATGGCGTGAAGCCGGCAATCATCGTGCCGACCAAGCAAGGCAGCCTGTACGTGCTCGACCGCCGCGACGGCACGCCGATCGTGCCGATCCGCGAGATCCCCACCCCGCAAGGTGCGGTGAAGGGCGACCACACCTCGCCGACCCAGGCCCGCTCCGACCTCAACCTGCTCGGCCCTGAACTGACCGAACAGGCCATGTGGGGCGCCACGCCGTTCGACCAGATGCTGTGCCGCATCCAGTTCCGCGAGCTGCGTTACGAAGGCCAGTACACCCCGCCGTCCGAGCAAGGCTCGCTGATCTACCCGGGCAACGTCGGTGTGTTCAACTGGGGTAGCGTGTCGGTCGACCCGGTGCGCCAACTGCTGTTCACCTCGCCCAACTACATGGCCTTCGTGTCGAAGATGATCCCGCGTGAGCAGGTGGCCGAGGGCAGCAAGCGCGAAAGCGAGACCAGCGGCGTGCAGCCGAACACCGGTGCGCCGTACGCGGTGACCATGCACCCGTTCATGTCGCCACTGGGCGTACCGTGCCAGGCCCCGGCCTGGGGCTATGTCGCCGCCATCGACCTGTTCACCAACAAGGTGGTGTGGAAGCACAAGAACGGCACCACCCGCGACAGCACCCCGGTGCCGATCGGCATGCCGGTTGGCGTGCCGAGCATGGGTGGTTCGATCGTCACCGCCGGTGGCGTCGGCTTCCTCAGCGGCACCCTGGACCAGTACCTGCGCGCCTATGACGTGAACAACGGCAAGGAACTGTGGAAAGCCCGCCTGCCAGCGGGTGGCCAGGCCACGCCGATGAGCTACAGCGGCAAGGATGGCAAGCAGTACGTGCTGGTGACTGCCGGCGGGCATGGCTCGCTGGGCACCAGGATGGGCGACTACATCATCGCTTACAAACTGGCTGAGTAACCCAGAGATGCGGCAGTGAACCTGCTGCCGCATTCGCGGGTAAACCCGCTCCCACAGGTACGGCACTGCCCCCAAGTTCGGCGCCGTACCTGTGGGAGCGGGTTTACCCGCGAAGAGGCAGGTACAGGCATCACTCCTCTCTGCACCCTTCAACTACCATTGAAACCCATCCCCCCGCGCCCCATCTAAGCACCATAGTCATTCACGCAGGTGCCCCATGAGCGACCAGCAGGATTTCCCGGAACATCCCGACGAACACAGCGAAGTCGAACACACCACTCCCCAGGCCGAAACCGGCCACGCCCTTGCCCTGCCCGGCCAGCAGCTGCCGGACAAGGTCTATGTGATCCCGATCCACAACCGCCCGTTCTTCCCGGCCCAGGTGCTGCCGGTCATCGTCAATGAAGACCCTTGGGCAGAAACCCTCGACCTGGTGGCCAAGTCACCAGACCACAGCCTGGCCCTGTTCTTCATGGATACCCCGCCAGAAGACCACCGCCACTTCGACACCTCGGCGCTGCCGCAGTACGGCACGCTGGTGAAGGTGCACCACGCCAGCCGCGAAAACGGCAAGCTGCAGTTCGTCGCCCAGGGCCTGACCCGGGTACGCATCCGTACCTGGCTCAAGCACCACCGCCCGCCGTACCTCGTCGAGGTGGAATACCCGCGCCAGCCAGCCGAGCCGACCGACGAGGTCAAGGCCTACGGCATGGCGCTGATCAATGCGATCAAGGAGCTGCTGCCGCTCAACCCGCTGTACAGCGAAGAGCTGAAGAACTACCTCAACCGCTTCAGCCCCAACGACCCGTCGCCGCTCACCGACTTCGCCGCCGCCCTCACCTCGGCCACCGGCAACCAGTTGCAGGAAGTACTCGACTGCGTACCCATGCTCAAGCGCATGGAAAAGGTCCTGCCGATGCTGCGCAAGGAAGTCGAGGTGGCGCGCCTGCAGAACGAGATCTCGGCCGAGGTCAACCGGCAGATCGGCGAGCACCAGCGCGAGTTCTTCCTCAAGGAACAGCTCAAGGTCATCCAGCAGGAGCTGGGCCTGACCAAGGACGACCGCAGCGCCGACCTCGAGCAGTTCGAGCAGCGCCTCGAAGGCAAGACCCTGCCGGACCAGGCACGCAAGCGCATCGACGAAGAGATGGGCAAGCTGGCCATCCTCGAAACCGGCTCGCCCGAATACGCCGTCACCCGCAACTACCTGGACTGGGCCACCGCCCTGCCCTGGGGCGTGTACGGCAAGGACAAGCTCGACCTCAAGCATGCACGCAAGGTCCTCGACCAGCACCACGCCGGCCTCGACGACATCAAGGAGCGCATACTCGAATTCCTCGCCGTGGGCGCCTGGAAAGGCGAGATCAGTGGCTCGATCGTGCTGCTGGTGGGCCCGCCCGGGGTAGGCAAGACCAGCATCGGTAAATCCATCGCCGAATCGCTCGGCCGGCCGTTCTACCGCTTCAGTGTCGGCGGCATGCGTGACGAGGCCGAGATCAAGGGCCACCGCCGCACCTACATCGGCGCCCAGCCCGGCAAGCTGGTGCAGGCCCTGAAGGACGTCGAAGTGATGAACCCGGTGATCATGCTCGACGAGATCGACAAGATGGGCCAGAGCTACCAGGGCGACCCGGCTTCAGCGCTGCTGGAAACCCTCGACCCGGAGCAGAACGTCGACTTCCTCGACCACTACCTCGACCTGCGCCTGGACCTGTCCAAGGTGCTGTTCGTGTGCACCGCCAACACCCTGGATTCGATCCCCGGGCCATTGCTCGACCGCATGGAAGTGATCCGCCTGTCCGGCTACATCACCGAAGAGAAACTGGCCATCGCCAAGCGCCACCTGTGGCCCAAGCAGCTGGAAAAGGCCGGTGTGGCCAAGACCAGCCTCGGCATCAGCGACAGCGCCCTGCGCGCGGTGATCGAAGGCTATGCCCGCGAAGCCGGGGTACGCCAGCTGGAGAAACAACTGGGCAAGCTGGTGCGCAAGGCCGTGGTCAAGCTGCTGGAAAACCCCGAGGCGAAACTGAAGATCGGCACCAAGGACCTGGAAGCCGCGCTCGGCATGCCGGTGTTCCGCAGCGAGCAGGTACTGGCTGGCAAAGGCGTGATAACCGGCCTGGCCTGGACCAGCATGGGCGGCGCCACGCTGCCGATCGAAGCCACCCGCATCCACACCCTCAACCGCGGCTTCAAGCTGACCGGCAAGCTGGGTGATGTGATGAAAGAGTCGGCCGAAATCGCCTACAGCTACGTCAGCTCCAACCTCAAGCAGTTTGGTGGTGATCCTGGCTTCTTCAACGAAGCGTTCATTCATCTGCACGTGCCCGAAGGCGCCACGCCCAAGGACGGCCCGAGTGCCGGCATCACCATGGCCAGCGCCCTGCTGTCGCTGGCCCGAGACCAGGCGCCGAAGAAGGGCGTGGCCATGACCGGCGAGCTGACCCTGACCGGGCAGGTACTGCCGATTGGCGGTGTGCGCGAGAAGGTGATTGCGGCGCGGCGGCAGAAGATCTTCGAGCTGATCTTGCCGGAGCCTAACCGTGGGGACTATGAGGAGCTGCCGGACTACCTGCGCGAAGGCCTGACCGTGCATTTCGCCAAGCGCTTCGCCGACGTGGCCAAAGTGCTGTTCTAGCCAACACCGGCCTCTTCGCGGGTAAACCCGCTCCCACAGGGATAGCGCAGGGCTTGAGCCCAGTGAGATCACTGTGGGAGCGGGTTTACCCGCGAAAGGGCCGGCACAGGCAACACAAATCTCCTCGATCATCGGTTATCCTCAGGCCATCGTCAGCCTCCGGAGCCAACATGACCGTCCCTCGTCTGCTCGTTCCCCTGAGCTTCGCCCTGATTTCCGCCTGCGCCCAACAGCCCACGCAACCCGTCGAACTGGACGCCGAAAGCGAATGCCCGACGCGCCTGCAGGTTGGCCAGGCGCTGATCCTGAGCTTGCCCAGCAACCCGTCCACCGGCTACCGCTGGCGCGTCGAAGCACCTGCCTCCAACGTACTGCGCAGCCTTGGTCCGGAGGTGTATAGCGCTCCCGAGGAGGAAGACGTGGTCGGCAGCGCCGGTGTCTCCACCTGGCGCTACCAGGCCAGCGATACCGGCGATGGTCAGTTGGTGCTGGTGTACCAGCAGCCGTGGGCCGCAGATATCGCCCCCGTGCAAACCTTCGACTGCAAGATCATCGTCCGCTAAAGTCCGCAGCTTCGCTCATAGGCAACCTGCACACCCACCAGGCAGGCGCAGAGGTCCCTCAGCGCCCGCCCCTGAAGCGCTGCCATGGCAAGAATCCCGGCCTTTGGCTAAAATGCGCCTCCGTTTCACCCTGTATCGAGCCCGCCGTGAGCAAACAACCCGACCGCCTTTTCGCCCAGCCCTTGGAGCAAGTGCCCGACTTCGTCTTCAACGAGGATGTGGTGCGTGTGTTCCCGGACATGATCAAGCGCTCGGTTCCGGGCTACCCGACCATTGTCGAGAACCTCGGCGTGCTGGCCGCGCGCTTCGCCCAGCCGCATACCGCGCTGTACGACCTGGGTGCGTCGTTGGGTGCCGTTACCCAATCGCTGCGCCGCCATGTGCGCAGTGACGGCTGCCGGGTAATCGCCGTGGACAACTCCGCGGCGATGGTCGAGCGTTGCCGCCAGTACCTCACCGCCCAGGACTCGATGTTCCAGGAACTGCTGCCGGTGCAGGTGCTGGAAGCCGACATCCTGGCCCTGCCCTTCGAGCCCGCCTCGGTGGTGGCGATGAATTTCACCCTGCAGTTCATCGCCCCCGACCAGCGCCTGGAGCTGCTCGGCCGCATCCGCCAGGCGCTGTTGCCCGGTGGTGCGCTGATCCTCTCGGAAAAACTGCGCTTCGCCGATGATGAACAGCAGGACCTGCTCAATGAACTGCACCTGGACTTCAAACGTGCCAATGGCTACAGCGAACTGGAAATTGCCCAGAAGCGCAGCGCCATCGAGAACGTGATGAGGCCCGACACCCTCGAAGCCCACCAGGCGCGCCTGCGCGCAGCCGGTTTCTCGAAGGTGGTGCCCTGGTTCCAATGCCTTAACTTCGCCTCTTTGATTGCCCTGCCATGATCGATCTGTCCCCCCTCGTCCGCCGCCTGGCGGGCACGCCCCTGGCTTCCTGGTCGCAAGGCCTGCAAGCGCAACTGGAAGCCAAGCTGGAGAAGGGTCACGGTGACCTCGACCGCTGGCGCGGTGCGCTGGAAGCCTTGCCCGCCCTGATTCCGAGCGAAATCGACCTGGTCAACGGGCTGCGCCTGGACTGCGATTGCGACGACGCCACCCGCGCGCAGATGCGCCAGGCACTGATGGGCCTGTCCCCTTGGCGCAAAGGGCCGTTCGACCTGTTCGGCGTGCATGTGGACACCGAATGGCGTTCGGACTGGAAATGGTCCCGGGTCGGCCCGCACCTGGACCTCAAGGGCAAGCGCGTGCTCGACGTGGGCTGCGGTAACGGCTACTACCAGTGGCGCATGCTCGGTGCCGGCGCCGACATGGTGATTGGCGTCGACCCCAACTGGCTGTTCTTCTGCCAGTTCCAGGCCGTTCAGCAATACCTGCCAGAGCTGCCCGCCTGGCACCTGCCATTCGCCCTGGAAGACCTGCCGGCCAACCTCGAAGGTTTCGACACGGTGTTTTCCATGGGGGTGTTCTACCACCGCCGCTCGCCTATCGAGCACCTGCTGGCGCTCAAGGACTGCCTGGTCAAAGGCGGGGAACTGGTGCTGGAAACCCTGGTGATCGAGGGTGACGAAAACCAGGTGCTGGTACCTGAGGACCGCTATGCACAGATGCGCAACGTCTGGTACCTGCCGTCGGTACCGGCCCTGGAGCGCTGGTTGCGCCGTGCCGGTTTCAGCGATGTGCGTTGCGTCGACGTAAGCGTGACCAGCGTCGAGGAACAGCGCAGCACCGAGTGGATGCGCTACCAGTCACTGGGCGACTTCCTCGACCCGAACGACCACAGCAAGACCATCGAAGGCCTGCCGGCCCCACGCCGCGCCACCCTGCTGGCGCGCAAATAAAAAAGGCGCCCGGATGGGCGCCTGAATACACCTGCGCCGAGGAGCTGTCACGGCGCAGGTGCTGTCACTCAATCCTTGGCCAACTCGCGGGCCTTCTCCTGCGCCTTGCGCTCACGCTCGGCAACGGCCTGTTGCTTGTCGCCGTGCAGGCGCTGCTGGTCTTCGCGGAACGCTTGCCAGAATTGTTTTGAACGTTCCGCACCGCCCTCGGCGTAAACACTGGCGCTGCCCAGGGCAACGGTGGCCAACAGCAGATATTTGGTCAGGTTCATCGTGGTTGCCTCGTGATAACCGATCAGACAGGGCCATCCTAGCGAGGGCTAGCTAACGGCAACGTGAGGCGGGGATTACAGTCTTGCAATGTGGCCCTGTTTTGCCTGTTCGGGCCCTATCGCCGGCAAGCCAGCTCCCACAGGATCACCACAAGTCTTGAAAACTGTGCAGTACCTGTGGGAGCTGGCTTGCCGGCGATAGGGCCCGAAAAGACAGCCAGATAACACCAGGATTACAAATCCGTTATCTGCGTCGCGCGTCCTTACTCATGCCGTAACATCCCACGCCTTGACCCTGATGCCACTACAGGGTCGAGAATCGCCCCCTTTCATCACACCGAGCCCACCCATGCGTCTACTGATCATCGAGGACGAACTGCGTACCGCCGACTACCTGCAGCAGGGCCTGCGCGAGAACGGCTACGTGGTCGACTGCGCCCACACCGGCACCGATGGCCTGCACCTGGCCCGCCAGCAGCCCTACGACCTGGTCATCCTCGACGTCAACCTGCCCGAACTCGATGGCTGGACCGTGCTGCAGCGGCTGCGCGCCGAATCGGCCACGCGCATCATGATGCTTACCGCCCACGGCCGCCTGGCCGACCGGGTCAAGGGCCTGGACCTGGGGGCCGACGATTACCTGCTCAAACCTTTCGAGTTCCCGGAACTGCTGGCCCGTATCCGCAGCCTGCTGCGCCGCAACGACCAGCAACTGCAGCCCAGCACCCTGCGCGTCGCCGATCTGGAGCTGGACCCCGGCCGCCACCGCGCCTACCGCGCCGGCCAGCGTATAGACCTGACCGCCAAGGAATTCGCCCTGCTGCACCTGCTGATGCGCCAGACCGGCGAGGTGCTGTCGCGCACCCAGATCATCTCGCTGGTGTGGGACATGAACTTCGACTGCGACACCAATGTGGTCGAGGTTTCGATCCGGCGCCTGCGGGCAAAGATCGACGACCCGTTCGACAACAAACTGATCCATACCCTGCGCGGCGTCGGCTACGTGCTCGAGGCACGCTTTTGAAAAACGCCAGCCTGTCACTGCGCCTGGGCTTGAGCGTGACGCTGATGGGCGCTGCACTGGTGCTGCTGCTGGCCTGCCTGGCCGTGTTCGCCCTCGATCACGAACTGGACAGCCGCGCACGCAAGGACCTGGCGCGCAAGATGCTGCAGGTCGAGCACAACCTGCGGGTCGACCTGCGTAGCGAAGACCTGGGCAGCCGCGCTCATCCCTTGCTCGACCTGGTGATGGGGCACGACAACCTCAGCCTCAGCGTGCTGGCCCTCGAAGGCCGCCATCCGCACCTGCTCAGCCTGGGGCCAGCGCTGGAATCGCAGGTAGGCGATCTGCGCACCGATGCCCGTCTGGCCTTTCATGCGTGGCGCGACAGCAATGGCAACCAGATACTCACCGTGACCCGGCTGATGCGCCTGCGCGACGACACCCCGGTCAAGGTGATGATGTCGCTCAACCGCGCCGACGACAACGCCCTGCTGCAGGCCTACCTGCACTCCACCTTGCTCGCGCTGCCGTTGCTGCTGCTGCTGATCGGGGCCGGTGCCTGGTGGCTGATGCAGCGCGGCCTGAAGCCACTGCGGCACTTCCGGCGCATTGCCGGGCGGGTGTCGGCCCAGGACCTGCAACATCGTCTTCCCGCTACCGGCCTGCCGCTGGAACTGGCAGAGCTGGCCAGTAGCATCAACGTGATGCTCGACCGCCTCGACCAGGGCGTCAGCCAGCTGTCGCAGTTCTCCGATGATCTGGCCCATGAACTGCGCACACCGTTGAGCAACCTGATGGGCAAGGCGCAAGTGACGCTGGCCCGCGAACGGGACAACGCGAATTACCGGGAAGTGCTGGAAGACAGCATCGAAGAACTGACCCGGCTCAACCGCATCATCAATGACATGCTGTTTCTCGCCCAAGTCAGCCAACCCCAGGCCCAGGTCGCGCTCAAGCCCATGGCATTGGCCGACGAGACGGCGCGGGTTGCCGAGCTGTTTGCGTTCAGTGCCGAGCTGAAAGGGGTTGAGTTGCGTGTGCAAGGCTGGGGGACGGCGCAGGGTGATCGGCTGATGTTTCAGCGGGCACTGTCGAACCTGTTGAGCAATGCCATTCGGCACTGCCCCGATGACAAGCCTGTGGAACTGCGTATCGAGCGCGTGGGCAGCGAAGTTCGGCTTTCGGTGGAAAACCAGGGGCCTGGTATTGCTGAAGAACACCAGTCGCGCTTGTTCGAGCGGTTTTATCGGGTGGGCTCGGGGCGCTCGCGGCTGGAGGGAGGGACCGGGTTGGGGCTGGCGATCGTGAAATCGATCATGCAGTTGCATGGTGGGCGGGTCGAGGTCAGCAGCAGCCCCTTGGGGCCTACCCGGTTTACCTTGGTGTTTCCAGCCGAGTAATACATCGCTTGTGCCGGCCTCTTCGCGGGTAAACCCGCTCCCACAGGGATCGCACAAGCCTCAAGGCCTGTGGAGTACCTGTGGGAGCGGGTTTACCCGCGAAGAGGCCGGTACAGGCGACCAACGATTAGCGCGAAGCCGCCACGATCAGCGCCTTCATCTCGGCCACTGCAGCCTTGAAGCCGACGAACAGCGCATGCGCTACCAACGCATGGCCGATGTTCAGCTCATTGATGCCTTTGATTGCCGCCACCGCCTCGACGTTGTGGTAATGCAGCCCGTGGCCGGCGTTGACGATCAGCCCCTGCCCCACGCCAAACGCCACGCCATCGACGATACGCTTGAGTTCCTCGGCCACTTCGGTCGGGGTTTCGGCATCGGCGTAACGCCCGGTGTGCAGTTCGATGGCAGGCGCGCCAACGCGACGCGAAGCCTCGATCTGCCGCTCGTCGGCATCGATGAACAGCGACACTTCGGCACCGGTACGCGACAGGCGCTCAACCGCAGCCTTGATCCGTGCTTCCTGGCCCGCCACGTCAAGGCCGCCTTCGGTGGTCAACTCCTGACGGGTTTCGGGTACCAGGCAGATGTGCGCCGGGCGGATCTTCTCGGCAAAGGCCATCATCTCTTCGGTGACGCCCATCTCAAAGTTCATGCGGGTCTGCAGCACGTCCTTGAGCAGCACCACGTCACGCTCCTGGATGTGCCGGCGGTCTTCACGCAGGTGCACGGTGATGCCATCGGCGCCTGCTTCCTCGGCATCCAGGGCAGCCTTGACCGGATCAGGGTAACGCGTGCCCCGGGCCTGGCGCAGGGTCGCCACGTGGTCGATGTTTACGCCGAGAAGCATGCGGTTGCTGTGAGTCACGAAAGGCTCTCCTGAAGATTGAGCCCCACAGCATACGTCGTGATCAGCGCTTGCGAAACAGTTCCCGGCTGACCAGTGGTTTTGCCCCTAGGTGAACCGCCAGTGCCTGGCGCATCAGGCGCTTGGCAGCGAGCAAGGCACCTGGGGCATCCCAGTCGGCTTCGGCCAGGGCCAGCAGTTCGGTGCCGCGGAACAGCCCGGGTTGCACCAGCTCGACCCGCTCCAGGCCGGCATCCACACGCAAGCGGTACAAGCCATCGACCGCGATCGCCTGGTCATTGACGTCGTGGTGCAACGAAAACGCGTAACCGAGCTCGTCCAGCAGCCGCCATTCGAAGGACCGCAGCAGCGGCTCCAGCGGGCGACCGGCGGCCAAGGCTTGCAAGGTCAGGGTGTAGTGCTCGAACAGCGCCGGGAAAGGCGCTTCGGCTGGCAGCAGGCGCATGAGCAGTTCGTTGAGGTACAACCCGCTGAACAGGGCATCGCCATGCAGCCAGGCGGCGATGCCGGCACTGTCCATGCGCCCGACATTCTTCAGCTCGCCACGCCCGCGCAGTTCCAGCTCCAGCGGCACGAACGGCCGCACCAGGCTACCACCCTTGCCACGCGCACGGCGCAGCACGGCGCGCATGCGGCCCTGCGGGGTGAAGAAGTCCACCAGCGCGCTGGTTTCCTTGTAGGCACGGCTGTGCAGCACATAGGCTGGCTGGCCGACAGGTAGTTCCATGGAAGATCACTTAGCCCAAGTTTGATGCAAATCCCTGTGGGAGCGGCCTTGTGTCGCGAAAGGGGCGCGCAGCGGCCCCAAGATCTCGGCTATTGCATAGATTCTGGGGCTGCTTCGCAGCCCTATCGCGACGCAAGGCCGCTCCCACAAAGGAGGGCCTTGCGAGGCTTAGAGGTCGCCGTAGCCCAGCGAGCGCAGGGCGCGCTCGTCGTCGGACCAGCCGCCTTTCACCTTGACCCACAGGTTGAGCATGACCTTGGAGTCGAACAGCACCTCCATGTCCTTGCGCGCCTCGGAGCCGATGCGCTTGATGCGCTCGCCCTTGTCGCCAATGATGATCTTTTTCTGGCCGTCGCGCTCGACCAGGATCAGCGCATGGATGTGCAGCACATGACCCTGCTGCTTGAATTCTTCAATTTCCACGGTGATCTGGTACGGCAATTCCGCACCCAGCTGGCGCATGATCTTCTCGCGCACCAGTTCGGCGGCCAGGAAGCGGCTGCTGCGGTCGGTGATCTGGTCTTCGGGGAAGAAGTGCTCGTTCTCGGGCAGGTGCTTGGCGATCTGTGCTTCCAGCGCCTGCAGGTTGTGCCCCTGTTGCGCGGAAATAGGCATCACTTCGGCGTTCGGCAACTGCTCCTGCAGCCATTGCAGGTGCGGGATCAGTTCGGCCTTCTCTTCCATGCGGTCGGTCTTGTTGACCGCGATGATCAGTGGGCCCGTCACGTACTGCACGCGCTCCAGCACCAGTTGGTCCTCGTCGGTCCATTTGGTGCGGTCGACCACGAAGATCACCACGTCGACGTCCTTCAGGGCCGCCGAGGCGTTGCGGTTCATGTAGCGGTTCAAGGCCTTGTCGTTGGCCTTGTGCATACCGGGGGTATCGACGTAGATCGCCTGCACTTCACCCTCGGTCTTGATGCCGAGCATGTTGTGGCGGGTGGTCTGCGGCTTGCGCGAGGTGATCGCCAGCTTCTGGCCGAGGATGTGGTTGAGCAGGGTCGACTTGCCCACGTTCGGGCGGCCGACAATGGCTACGTAGCCGCAGCGGGTCGGGTTGCTATCAGTCATTGCCATTCTCCACGCCCAGGGCGATCAGTGCAGACGCGGCAGCGACTTGCTCGGCGATACGCCGGCTAACGCCCTGGCCACGGCTCTTGTTGTTCAGCAGCACCACTTCGCATTCGACGAAGAAGGTCCGGCAGTGCGGTTCGCCCTGGATGTCCACCACTTCGTAACGCGGCAGCTCGCAGCTGCGCGACTGCAGGAACTCCTGCAGGCGGGTTTTCGGGTCCTTGTTGGTATCGACCAGGGTAAGGCCTTCGAACTCATCGGCCAGCCAGGCCAGCACGCGCTCCCGGGCCGTTTCCATGTCGGCGTCCAGGTAGATGGCGCCAATCAGCGCCTCCAGGGCGTCGGCCAGGATCGACTCGCGGCGGAAGCCACCGCTCTTGAGCTCACCCGAACCCAGGCGCAGGTGATCGCCCAGGTCGAAACCACGGGCCAGGCGGGCCAGGGTCTCACCCTTGACCAGGCGCGCGCGCAGGCGCGACAGCTGGCCTTCGCGGGCCTGCGGGAAGCGCTCGAACAGCGCTTCGCCGGCGACGAAGTTGAGAATGGCGTCACCGAGAAACTCCAGGCGCTCATTGTTGCGCCCGGCGTAACTGCGATGGGTCAGTGCCAGGAGCATCTGATCCTGGTTCTTGAAGGTATAACCGAGCTTTCGCTCCAGACGGGCAAGGGGAGCACTCATGCAGCCACCCGTTCGTTGTTCAACGCGTTGTTCAAATCAACATCCTGAAAGACTGTTTGGCTGTGGCCCGCCGCGATGTGCGGCGAATCTCCCGATCCCTGAGAACACAGCCTATGTCAGAAATGCATTCGGCGCTGCCTGCTGGCCAGCGCCGATGGGTATCAATGGATCAGACCGACCCGCGACAGGTTGGGCAGGTGGCTGAGCTTGGGCTCTGGCCAGCTCATCCACACCGCGAAGGCCTTGCCGACGATGTTCCGGTCCGGAACCATGCCGTGCAGTTCCTTCGGGATGTTCGGGTCATCCCAGTAACGGCTGTCGTTGGAGTTGTCGCGGTTGTCGCCCATCATGAAGTAATGGCCTGCCGGCACGGTCCATTGCTGGTCCGGCGGCATGCGGTAACGGCTCATTTCCTTGCGGATCAGGTGTTCGGCCTCGCCGAGCTTTTCCTTGTACAGCTCGGCGCTGCCCAGGGTGCCCGGCTCGGTGCCCACCAGTTGTTCGGCAATCGGCTGGCCGTTGACGAACAACCGCTTGTCGCTGGTGTAGCGCACCTGGTCACCCGGCAGGCCTACCACACGCTTGATGTAGTTGACGTTCGGGTCGCTCGGGTAGCGGAACACCATCACATCACCGCGTTGCGGGTCACCCACCTCGATGACCTTCTTGTCGATCACCGGCAGGCGAATGCCGTACGAGAACTTGTTCACCAGGATGAAGTCGCCCACTTCCAGGGTCGGCTTCATCGACCCCGAAGGGATCTGGAACGGCTCGACCAGGAACGAACGCAGCACCAGCACGATGAACAGCACCGGGAAGAACGACTTGCCGTACTCGACCAGCAACGGTTCCTTGCCCAGGCGCTCGACCACCGCCATCTCGGGCTGGCTGACGCTGCCCTGGTAGTTGGCGATTGCCGCACGCCGGCGCGGAGCCAGGAACAGCAGGTCGATCAAGCCCAGCAGGCCGCAGACGAAGACGGCGATGACTAGCAACAGCGGGAAATTTAGCGACATAGGACCTAGCTATCCAACCTGAGCACGGCGAGGAAGGCTTCCTGTGGAATCTCCACGTTACCCACCTGTTTCATGCGTTTCTTACCGGCCTTCTGCTTCTCCAGCAGTTTCTTCTTACGGCTGACGTCACCACCGTAGCACTTGGCCAGTACGTTCTTTCTGAGCGCCTTGACGGTTGTCCGCGCGATGATCTGGCCGCCGATAGCTGCCTGGATCGCTACGTCGAACATCTGCCGAGGGATCAGCTCCTTCATCTTCTCGGTCAACGCACGGCCTTTGTAGGCCGCGTTGTCGCGGTGCACGATCAATGCCAGGGCATCGACCTTGTCGCCGTTGATCAGTACATCCAGCTTGACCAGGTTGGCCGACTGGTAGCGATCGAAATGATAGTCCAGCGAAGCATAGCCGCGGCTGGTGGACTTGAGGCGGTCGAAGAAGTCCAGCACCACTTCGTTCATCGGCAGGTCGTAGCGCACCTGCACCTGGCTGCCGAGGAACTGCATGTCGCGCTGCACGCCACGCTTCTCGATGCACAGGGTGATGACGTTGCCCAGGTGTTCCTGCGGTACCAGGATGGTGGCAGTGACGATCGGCTCGCGGAAATCGGCGACCGCCGAGACGTCTGGCAGCTTCGACGGGTTGTCGACGGTGATGGTCTCGCCGGTTTTCAGTTCCAGCTCGTAGATCACGCTTGGCGCCGTGGTGATCAGGTCCAGGTCGTATTCGCGCTCCAGGCGTTCCTGGATGATCTCCATGTGCAGCATGCCGAGGAAGCCGCAACGGAAGCCGAAGCCCAGGGCGTCGGAGCTTTCCGGCATGTACTGCAGCGACGAGTCGTTCAGGGTCAGCTTCTGCAGCGCATCGCGGAAGTCCTCGAAGTCGTCGGAACTGACCGGGAACAGGCCGGCGTAGACCTGCGGCTGGATCTTCTTGAAGCCTGGTAGCACTTCGACCTCAGGGGTCGAGGACAGGGTCAGGGTGTCACCGACCGGGGCACCGTGGATGTCCTTGATGCTGGCAATGATGAAGCCCACTTCGCCAGCCTTCAGGTCGGCGGTCTGGGTGTGTTTCGGGGTGAACACGCCCACGCTGTCGACCAGGTGCACCTTGCCGGTGGACTTGACCAGGATCTTGTCGCCTTTCTTGACGCGGCCGTGGCGCACGCGCACCAGCGAGACCACGCCCAGGTAGTTGTCGAACCAGGAGTCGATGATCAGTGCCTGCAGCGGCGCCTCGATATCGCCTTCCGGCGCGGGGATGGTCTGCACCAGGCGCTCGAGCACCTCGTCCACGCCCATGCCGCTCTTGGCACTGCAGGCCACGGCGTCGGTGGCGTCGATGCCGATGATCTTCTCGATCTCGTCCTTGACGCGATCCGGATCGGCCTGCGGCAGGTCCATCTTGTTCAGTACCGGCATGACCTCAAGGCCCTGCTCGATGGCGGTGTAGCAGTTGGCTACGGACTGGGCCTCGACGCCCTGGCCGGCATCCACCACCAGCAGCGCGCCTTCACAGGCCGCCAGCGAACGCGAGACTTCGTAGGTGAAGTCGACGTGGCCGGGGGTATCGATGAAGTTCAGCTGGTAGACCTTGCCGTCCTGCGCCTTGTAGTTGAGCGTGACGCTGTGGGCCTTGATGGTGATACCGCGCTCACGCTCCAGGTCCATGGAATCGAGCACCTGGGCTTCCATCTCGCGTGCCGACAGGCCACCGCACATCTGGATGAAACGGTCGGCCAGCGTCGACTTGCCATGGTCGATGTGGGCGATGATGGAGAAATTGCGGATATGACTCAAATCACTCACGGGTCAACACTCGAAAAGGCTGCGAGCCGGACGCCCGCCGAAAAATAGCCGGGAATTGTACCTTAAGCTGCCGGGATATGGGAGATTCCTCTATCGGGCTGTACACAGCATTCGCCCCTGCAATTGTGAACTTTCATGAAAAAGGGCAGCCGAAGCTGCCCTTTTCTCCTTGCCAAGCCGCTTATTCAGCCAGCTTGAAGGTAATGAAGCTGGCACGGCCCTGACGCAGCACGCGCATCGACACCGAACGGTTCTTCGGCAGTTCCTTGGCGATTTCGGTGAATTCCTTGGCCGAACCGATGGCCTGGTTGTTCAGGTGGCTGATCACGTCACCCGGGCGCAGGCCGATCATCGCGGCCGGGCCATCCTGGACTTCCTTGATGACCACGCCACCCTTGAGCTCCAGGGCTTTCTTCTGCTCGGCGGTCAGGTCGGCCACCGAGACGCCCAGGCGGTTGCTGCTGCGCTCGGCGCTGCCTTCGGCGCCGGTACCGATGTCGGCATCGTCGTCCGGCAGTGCGCCAACGCTGATGTCGAGGTTCTGGCGCTTGCCGTTGCGGATGATCTCCAGCTTGGCCTTTTCGCCGTCCTTGAGGCTGCCGACCAGGTGCGGCAGGTCGGCCGACATGACGATCGGCTGGCCGTTCATGCTCAGGATCACGTCACCCACCTGCAGGCCGCCCTTGGCTGCCGGGCCGTTTTCCAGCACCTGGGCCACCAGGGCACCGGCCGGCTTGTCCAGGCCGAACGACTCAGCCAGGTCCTTGTTGACCTCCTGGATCACCACGCCCAGCCAGCCGCGGCTGACCTTGCCGTCTTTCTTCAGCTGGTTGGAGACATCGATCGCCACATCGATCGGGATGGCGAACGACAGGCCCATGAAACCGCCGGAACGGGTGAAGATCTGCGAGTTGATACCCACCACTTCGCCGTTCATGTTGAACAGCGGGCCACCGGAGTTGCCCGGGTTGATGGCAACGTCCGTCTGGATGAACGGTACGTAGGTGTCGTTGGGCAGGGTACGGCCCTTGGCGCTGACGATACCTTTGGTCACCGAATGGTCGAAGCCGAACGGCGAACCGATGGCCAGTACCCACTCGCCCACTTTGAGCTTCTCGGAATCACCCAGCTTGACGGTCGGCAGGTTCTTGCCCTCGACCTTGAGCAGGGCCACGTCGGTGCGCGGATCGGTGCCGACCAGCTTGGCCTGCAGCTCGCTGCGGTCCGATAGGCGGACGATGATCTCGTCGGCATCGGCTACCACGTGGTTGTTGGTCAGCACGTAGCCATCGCTGGAAATGATGAAGCCCGAACCCAGCGACTGGGCCTCGCGCTGGCGGTCGCCACGCGGCGAACGCGGCTGCTGCGGCATGTTGCGCTCGAAGAACTCGCGGAACATCGGAGGCAGGCCTTCCAGGTCGGGCATCTGCCCGGCGGCCATGCGGCGGTCCGGCAGCTTCTGCTTGGTACTGATGTTGACCACGGCTGGCGAGGCCTGCTCGACCAGGGTAGTGAAGTCCGGCAGGGCTTCCTCGGCCTGGGCGCTGAGCACCTGGCCGAGCATCAGCACGGCGGCGAACATCGATAGGTAGGATTTCAAGCGTGGTATTGACATACGGCTCCCGTCACAACGAGCGGTAGTTTAGAAAGGCCCCTGCACAAAGCAGGAAAGGCCAGGCTCCAAGAAGCCTGACCTATAGAAAATTTGCCGATGGATTGCAAATGACAATGCTTTAATTTCATTTCAGAGGCATGTCCGCACGCCTTGGCATGGCCCGCACGCCAGGCCCGCAAATGCGCGCCATCACTGGCGCGCCTGGCCATCCTGGGGGCGCATCGACAGCGCCACACGCTCTGCGGTACCCAGCGGAATCTCGCCGACCACAGTGACCATCACCTTGCCCTTGGGCGTGTTCAGCCGACGCGAGACCGCCGAAGTCGGGCCAAGCTGGGTGCGCATGTCGGTCCCGCCCTCATCCTTTACCAGCTCGAGGAACACCGAGAAGCGCGCCAGGCCATCGTCGTACATCAGGCTGCTGACCGTGCTGTCATTCTTGGGGTCGCGGCGTACCGAGCTGTTGACCAGTTCGAAACCAGGCGGCAGCCAGTCCGAACGCCAGCCGGCGACCGTGTCATTGGCGGCAGCGGCCACATGCTGCACCGGCTTGCACGCAGCGCTGGCGCGCAGGTCGTCGTCGCTGGGTGCTTTGGTATCGAGACGGATCATCTGGAAGCGCTCCAGCAACTGCCCCTTGTCGTTGACCATCAACGAGCGCAGCGGCAGGCCGGTAGCACGGTCCAGGTGCAATTCGAAGGCATAACGGTGCTGGTCGCGCGGGGTGAGCGTCACGATCACGGCATCGCGCCCGGCGACCCGTGACTTGCCCGCCACGCTCAAGTCATACCAGCCCATCAGTTTCAGCGGATCAAGCACACGCTGCGCGGCGTCCGGGGGCGTCGTCACACCACTGACCAAGACCCCGCTGACGCACTCTACCTTGCCATCCACGCGCACGATCTCCTGGGCGGCGCCATCGAGCTGCAACAGCCGCTCGCTGACCTTGCCGTCGTCGACCCTGTGCCAGATCTCGTGGGAAGAGAAGCTGCCGTTGCGTTCGTAGACAAAAGAGCCTTGGTAGCTCTGCTTTTGCTCGGCCTGTGCCAGCTTGCTCAGCCACTCGCTCGCCTCGGGCGAGGAATTGGCCGCCAATGCTGGCACCGTCATGCAGCTGCCAATCAGCAGCGACAGGAGAGGTAGCGCGCGCATGATCCTCCTTACTTAACGGTTTTCCAGGCTGGCGGCGCGGGCATACGGCAATGCGGTTTCAGTGCCCTTGAGCGCAGATTCCTGGGCATGCTGGCGCAGGTAACCTGGCAGACGCTGGTCCCAGCCGGCCTGGTTCTGCAGCACGCCGTTGGCCATCGGCCCGGTCGGTTGCTCACTGCTCTCACTATAGCCTGCCAAAACGGCCGGGCCTTGTGCTTGTGGCACAGTCAGGCCTTGCTGGGCAGGTTGCTGGGCAGCAAGCTCGGCGCCAGTGATCTCGTCCTGGTTGTACATGCGCACACCGGCCAGCACCGCTACGGTGACCGAGGCAGCTACCGCCAGGCGGCCAATGCTGCGCCATGGCCCTTTCTTGGCCTTGGCCGGCACGGCTTCGTCAGCCAGCGCTGCAGACACCGCCGAGGCGATATCCAGGTTGGGCAGCAGCAGCTCCTTGTGCATGGCTGCGCGGGCAACCTGGTAACGCGACCAGGTGGCACGGGTTTCAGCATCGTCTACGGCGTTCAACACACGACGCAGTTCAAGCTCGTCCGCTTCGTTATCCATCACCGCGGACAGCGATTCCTGCAAAGCTTCACGACTCATGGCGGTTCCTCTCTTGGCTGTCGCCGCTGTCTCAGGTTTCCTGCAGCAAAGGTTGCAGGGCTTTGTCTATGGCCTCCCGAGCGCGGAAGATTCGAGAGCGCACGGTACCCACCGGACATTGCATGACACTGGCAATGTCTTCGTAACTCAGCCCGTCGAACTCGCGCAGGGTCAGTGCCGTGCGCAGGTCTTCAGGCAGTTGCTGGATGGTGCGATGGACAGTGCCTTCGATTTCATCCCGCAACAACGAGCGTTCTGGGGACTCGAGATCCTTGAGACCATGATCGCCGTCGTAAAACTCCGCATCCTCGGAGCTCACATCACTGTCTGGCGGCCGTCTTCCACGGGACACCAGGTAGTTCTTCGCCGTGTTGATGGCGATGCGGTACAGCCACGTATAGAACGCACTGTCTCCGCGGAAGTTGCCAAGCGCACGGTAGGCCTTGATGAAGGCTTCCTGTGCTACATCCTGGGCCTCGTGGGTATCGTGAACGAACCGCACGATCAACCCGAGAATCTTGTGCTGATACTTCAGCACCAACAGATCGAAAGCTCGCCTGTCACCGCGCTGAACGCGCTCGACAAGCTGCTGATCCTCTTCCTGGGTTAGCATGAACACTCCTCAGTGAACTCGAAGGAGCGTTGCAACAGCCATCGTTCAGGCTTGCAACCATAGACTCGGGCTTTGCGCAAAAGTTCTCCCCTCCAAGCAAGTTTCCTGCAGCCCTTGGTCGGGTTGCACGGAAGACGCGGCACGGTCACGGCCGGCTACGTCGATAATCAGGTTTCGAGTACGCAGGGACAGCCCGGACAGGCCTGCCGCCCTGCGTCGCCGCGGCAAGTTGTGGCGCGTGGGCAGCCTTCATAGGATTTCCGGCCATGTCGGAAAGTTCCCACAAAGGTTGTCGCGACCAGGCAAGTGGCATGGAAATTGGCCACCAGGGGCTGCTATAAAGGCAACCCGGCCAGCTTTAACGATAGTTTCACAATGCCATCGGCGCGTGACTATTGTGCCGCGCCCCTTCCAAAGAATACTAGTGTCCCGACATGAGCCAACAATTCCAACATGATGTCCTGGTGATCGGCAGCGGTGCCGCCGGTCTCAGCCTGGCACTGAACCTCCCCAGCCACCTGCGAGTCGCCGTGCTCAGCAAGGGCGACCTGGCCAACGGCTCGACCTTCTGGGCCCAGGGCGGTGTCGCGGCAGTGCTGGACAATACCGATACCGTGCAGTCGCATGTCGAGGACACCCTCAATGCCGGCGGCGGCCTGTGCCATGAAGAAGCTGTGCGCTTTACCGTCGAGCACAGCCGCGAAGCCATCGAGTGGCTGATCGAGCAAGGCGTGCCCTTTACCCGCGACGAGCATTACAGCGTCGACGACGGTGGCTTCGAGTTCCACCTGACCCGCGAAGGCGGCCATAGCCACCGGCGCATCATCCATGCCGCCGACGCCACCGGCGCAGCCATCTTCACCACGCTGCTGGAGCAGGCCCGCAAACGCCCGAACATCCAGCTGCTGGAGCAGCGCGTGGCAGTCGACCTGATTACCGAACGTCGCCTCGGCCTGCCCGGCGAGCGCTGCCTGGGTGCCTATGTGCTCGACCGCAACACCGGCGAGGTGGACACCTTCGGTGCGCGCTTCACCGTGCTGGCCACTGGCGGCGCGGCCAAGGTCTACCTGTATACCAGCAACCCCGATGGTGCTTGCGGCGACGGCATCGCCATGGCCTGGCGGGCCGGTTGCCGGGTGGCGAACCTGGAGTTCAACCAGTTCCACCCGACTTGCCTGTACCACCCGCAGGCCAAGAGTTTCCTGGTCACCGAAGCCCTGCGCGGCGAAGGTGCCCTGCTGCGCCTGCCCAATGGCGAGCGTTTCATGCCACGCTTCGACCCCCGCGAAGAACTGGCCCCGCGCGACATCGTGGCCCGCGCCATCGACCACGAGATGAAGCGCCTGGGTGTGGACTGCGTGTACCTGGACATCACCCACAAGCCGGCCGACTTCATCAAGAGCCACTTCCCCACCGTGTACGAGCGCTGCCTGGCCTTCGGCATCGACATCACCCGTCAGCCGATCCCGGTAGTACCTGCGGCGCACTACACCTGCGGCGGAGTGATGGTCGACGACCGCGGCCATACCGACGTGCCGGGCCTGTATGCCATAGGTGAAACCAGCTTCACCGGCCTGCACGGTGCCAACCGCATGGCCAGCAATTCGCTGCTGGAATGCTTCGTCTATGGCCGTGCCGCCGCGGCCGACATCCAGGCGCACCTGGATGAAGTGGTCATGCCCAAGGCCCTGCCCGGCTGGGACGCCAGCCAGGTCACCGACTCGGACGAGGACGTGATCATTGCGCACAACTGGGACGAACTGCGGCGCTTCATGTGGGACTACGTCGGCATCGTGCGCACCAGCAAGCGCCTGCAGCGAGCGCAGCACCGCATTCGCCTGCTGCTGGACGAAATCGACGAGTTCTACAGCAACTACAAGGTCAGCCGCGACCTGATCGAATTGCGCAACCTGGCGCAGGTGGCCGAGTTGATGATCCTGTCGGCCATGCAGCGCAAGGAAAGCCGCGGACTGCATTACACCCTGGATTACCCGGGGATGCTGGACGAGGCCAAGGACACCATTCTCAGCCCGATCTGAAATCGGCGTCGCGGCCTTCGCGGGCCCGCCCGCTCCCACAGGATTCCCACTGCCTTGCAGGCTTGCGCAGTACCTGTGGGAGCGGGCAAGCCCGCGAAGAAGCCAACTCGGTATGGTTTTATACCCGGCTCACCCCTGCCCACCTGCGCCGGCTGAATTTCAACCGCACCCGCAAGCGCCTGTGCTCATCAGCCCCCAGCGCATCCCGTGGCACGCATTGGCTCTCCCCCAACCAGCGCCCCGCCCGCACAAAGCGCAATACCACCAGCGCCGGCAACGCCACGCTGTCCCGGCACAAGCGCACCGGCTGCCAGCCACGGGCACGGCTGAACACCTGCCAGCCGCGCACATCACGGCGCAGGCCAACAACGGCATGCTCATGCGTCAGCAGAATACGTCGGGGAATGGCCCAGCCAGCGTGGGCAATACAGGCGGCGACAACAGCAAGGGCCGACCACCCGGTCAGCGGGCTCGCCCATACGGCAAACCACGCCAGTACCTGGCACCCCAGGTAGGCCGCCAGCAGCAGGCGCGAGCCTTGCCAGCGGCACTCGAAGCACTCACTTGGGCTGGACACGGTCCAGGATGATGCGAACCATGCGCTGCAGCTCCGGGTCTTCGGACTCGGTGCGCTCCATGAACCAGCCGAACATGTCCTGATCCTCGCAGCTCAACAGACGCACGTAGAGTTCGCGGTCGGTTTCGTTGAGCGTGGGGTAGACTTCCTGGGTGAAAGGCACCAACAGTACGTCCAGTTCCAGCATGCCGCGGCGGCTGTGCCAGAAAAGCCGGTTGAGTTCAGTTTGTTCGACCATGGGGCCCTCCTCGAATGGCCCGCCAGTATACAGCCAGGCGAGCGAAGCGACACCGGGCGTTGGTCTAGTCACCTACCTATTTTGTTACCGGCGTTCTATGATGGCCGCCAGTCTTTAGCCACCGCGATGACCCATGGCCGATTCCGCTTTCTTCTGCCCCCTGTCCCACGAGGGCATACTCGCCGTCCGCGGCTCCGATGCAGGCAAGTTCCTGCAAGGCCAGCTGACCTGCAACATCAACTACCTCAGCCCGGAACACGCCAGCCTCGGCGCCCGCTGCATGGTCAAGGGGCGCATGCAGTCGAGTTTCCGCATCCTGCCCGAAGGCAACGGCTACCTGCTGGCCATGGCCAGCGAGCTGCTCGACGCCCAGCTGGCCGACCTCAAGAAGTACGCCGTGTTCTCCAAGGCGACGCTGACCGATGAAAGCGCTGCCTGGGCACGCTTCGGCCTGCAAGGCGGCGATGCGGCGCTGCAGGCCCTGGGGCTCGATGTGCCTGCGGCAGCTGGCAGCACCATGCGCCACGACGGGTTGATCGCCATTGCCGTGTCCGCTGGCCGCGTGGAGCTGTGGGCACCGGCAGACAAAGCCGACAGCGTTCGCCAGGCGCTGGCCGGCGCACTGCCTGAAGGTAGCCTCGACAACTGGCTGCTGGGGCAGATTCGCGCCGGGATCGGCCAGGTAATGGGGCCGACCCGCGAGCTGTTCATCCCGCAGATGATCAACCTGCAGGCCGTCGACGGCGTCAGCTTCAAGAAAGGCTGCTATACCGGTCAGGAAATCGTTGCCCGCATGCAGTACCTGGGCAAGCTCAAGCGCCGCCAGTACCGCCTGGCACTGGACCAGCAGGCCATTCCGGCCCCGGGTGCCGAGATCTTCTCGCCCACCCATGGTTCGTCGGTTGGTGAAGTGGTCATTGCTGCCAGCAACGGCACAGGCTGCGAACTGCTCGCCGTGCTCAGCGCCGAAGCGGTGGAAGACGACAACCTGCACCTGGGCAGCCTGGAAGGCCCACGCCTGCAGGTGCTGACCCTGCCCTACGAACTGGACCGCGACCGGGAAATCCAGCGTTGACCAGCCTGCCCCGCCTACGTGGCGGGGCCGCACCACCACTGCGGTAGACACGCCCATGAACAAGCTGGCCGAGATGGTTCAAGCACAGTTGCTCGATGCCATCGAAAAGGATGACCTGGTCCTGCCGACCCTGCCCGAGGTTGCCTTGAGCATCCGCGAGGCGGCGGAAGACAGCGAGATCAGTGTAGCGGCCCTGAGCAAGGTGATCGGTCGCGATGCGGCCCTTTCAGCGCGCCTGATCAAGGTCGTCAACAGCCCACTGCTGCGCGCGGCGGTCGAGGTCACCGACCTGCACACCGCCATCACGCGGCTGGGCATCAACTACAGCTGCAACCTGGCCATTGGCCTGGTGATAGAGCAGATTTTCCACGCCCGGGCGCCGGCGGTGGAGCAGAAGTTACGTGATATCTGGGCCAACAGCCTGGATGTGGCGGGCATCAGCTACGAAATCTGCCGCCGCTTTACACAGCTCAAGCCCGACCAGGCCACCCTCGGCGGGCTGGTCAACCAGATTGGCGCACTGCCGGTGCTGATCTATGCCGAAGAGCACAACGAACTGCTGTCCGACCCGGTGTGCCTGCATTATGTGATCGAGCAGATCCAGCCGGTGCTGGGCGACAAGATCCTCAAGGCCTGGGAGTTTCCGGAGCAACTGGTCAACCTGCCGAGCCAGGTGCAGGACCTGGACCGGCAGACTGACAAGATCGACTACATCGACATCGTGCAGATCGCCCGCTGCATCAGCCAGCGCGGGCGCCACCGGCCGCTGGCAGCACTACCGGCATACCGCCACCTGGGCCTGCCGTACGGCACCGAGCTTGAAGTGGGTGAACTGATCGAGGCGCGGAGCATGTTGCGCTGACCGGTGTCAGCCTGTGCCGACCTCTTCGCGGGTAAACCCGCTCCCACAGGTATAGCGCAGCCTTCAGCAGCGGCGCGGTCACTGTGGGAGCGGGTTCACCCGCGAAAGGGCGGTACAGGCAACACATCAATCCGCGATAAAACTCACCCGCACCCGCAACCCGCCCTTCGCACCGTCATGCAGGCTCACCTGTGCCAGGTGCGCCCGGCAGATCTCGCCGACAATCGCCAAGCCAAGCCCACTGCCCTGCGCACTGCGCCGGTAGAAGCGCTCGAATACCCGCTCACGCTCAGCCTCGGGAATCCCCGGCCCGTCGTCCTCCACCTCAAGCACCGCCGGCGCCAGCACCCGCAAGATCACGTTGCCGCCAGCCGGCGTATGCGCCAAGGCATTGTCCACCAGGTTGCTCAACAGCTCGTTGAGCAGCGTCGGCTCCCCCTTCAGCCACACCGGCGCCTCGGCCTCCAGGGCCAGCGCCACCCCGCGCTTGTGCGCCAGCGGTGCCATGGCCATGCCCAGCTCACGAGCCAACTGGCTCAGGTCCAGGCGCTGCGCCCCGCCTTCGGCAATCGCCCGCGCACCGTTCTCGACCCGCGCCAGCGACAGCAGCTGGTTGGCCAGGTGGGTCAGCCGGTCAGTGCCTTGGGCCGCGGACTCCAGTGTCTGCCGCCACTCCTGCGGCTCGGCCGAACGCAAGCCCAGCTCGACCCGCGCCTTCAGCGCGGCCAGTGGCGTACGCAACTCGTGGGCGGCGTCGGCGATGAACTGCGCCTGGCGCTCGAACTGGCCGCGCAAACGCTCGGTGAAATGGTTCAAAGCCCGCACCAGTGGGCCCAGCTCACGCTGCACCTGCACCACCGGCAAGGCCCGTAGGTCGTCCGGCTGGCGCTCTTCCACCGCCGTGCGCAGGCGCTCCAGCGGCCGCAACGCGGCACTCACGGCAAACCACACCATCACCAGCGCGCCCAGTGCCAGCATCCCCAGGCGCAGCAGGGTATCGGCCATCAGGCCACGGGCCATGCGCACCCGCGCTTCCTCGGTCTCGGCCACACGGATCTCCGCCATGCCGTTCATGTTCGGCTCGCTCACCGGCTTCAACAGGCTGACCACGCGCACGTCCTGGCCCAGGTAGGTGGCGTTGTAGAACCGCGCCAGCGCCGGGTAATCGTCGGTACGCGGTGTGCCCGGCGGCGGCGCTGGCAGGTTCTCGTAGCCGGAAATCAGCCGCTGCTGGATGTCCAGCACCTGGTAGTAGATGCGCCCGGCACTGTCGTAGGCGAAGGTGTCCAGGGCCACGTAGGGCACATCCGCGCTCAGCGAACCGTCACGCTGGGACAGGCCTGCGGCAATGGTCCTTGCCGAGGCCAGCAGGGTCCGGTCGTAGGCGGTGTCAGCGGCCTCGCGGCCATTCCAATAAGCGCTCAGGCCACTCGCCAGCATCAACACCACCAGCAACAAGGCCAGGTTGCCGAGCAAGCGCCCGCGCAGGCTGCCGTTGTCACGCATCGCGGTGCTCGAGCAGGTAGCCCAGGCCACGGAAGGTGACGATGGCCACCGGGTGGCCGTCGAGCTTCTTGCGCAGGCGGTGGATGTAGATTTCGATGGCGTCGGGGCTGGCTTCTTCGTCCAGGCCGAACACCTGGGCGGCCAGTTGCTCCTTGCTCATCACCCGGCCCGGTCGGGCGATCAGCGCTTCCAGTACGCTCTGTTCGCGCGAGGTCAGGGTCAGGTTTTCGCCACCCAGGGCAAAGCGCCGGGTGTCCAGGTCGTACACCAGCGGCCCGCAGCTTTGCTGGCGCTCGCCACCGAGCACGCTGCGCCGCAGCAGGGCCTTGACCCGTGCCTCCAGTTCGGTCAGCTCGAACGGCTTGGCCAGGTAGTCGTCGGCGCCCAGGTTCAGCCCGTGGACCCGGTCCTTGACGTCACTGCGCGCGGTCAGCATCAGCACCGGCAGGGTCTTGCCACGGCCGCGCAGGCGCGCCAGCACCTCGAAGCCGTCCATGCGCGGCAAGCCGACATCCAGCACGGCCACGGCGTATTCCTCGCTGGCCAGGGCCAGGTCGGCGGCCACGCCGTCATGCAGCACATCCACGGTCAGGCCATGGCTTTTCAAGGCCTGGGCCACGCTTTCGGCCAGTTGCAGGTGGTCTTCGACCAGCAGCACACGCATCGGATTCTCCCTGCTCGGGTGGGACGGTGGCGCGGAGTGTACCGCTGTCGGCAGGCCTGTGAAGCCCTGTCGACAAACCTTTCACGCTGAAAGGTTAGCGAAAGGTTGGTTACCTAGCATCGCACCACGGTCGCCCTTCGCGCCGAAAAAAGCACCAGCAAGGTGCAACGAATAAGAACAATAAACGGAGCCATCAGTGATGCTGTCATCGCAGCCGCAGGCGTTCGCGCCTACCCGTTCCTTTGCCGCACGCCCCTCCGCCATCGCCAGCGCCCTTGCGCTTGCCGGTGTCGCCCCGATGAGCCAGGCCGCCTTCTTCGAAGACAGCACGGCCACCTTCGAAACCCGCAACATGTACTTCAACCGCGACTTCCGCGACGGCACCAGTGCGCAGCAATCCAAGCGCGACGAGTGGGCCCAGGGCTTCATGCTCAACTTCGAGTCTGGCTACACCGATGGCACCGTGGGCTTCGGCCTGGATGCGCTGGGCATGCTCGGCATCAAGCTCGACTCCAGCCCCGACCGCACCGACACCGGCCTGCTGCCGACCCACGATGACGGCAAGGCCGCCGACGAGTACTCCAAGCTCGGCCTGACCGGCAAGGTGAAGGTGTCGCAGACCGAACTGAAGATCGGCACGCTGATCCCCGAACTGCCAACCCTGCAGCCCAACGATGGGCGCATCCTGCCGCAAACCTTCGAAGGCGGCCTGCTCACCTCGAAGGAGGTCAAGGGCCTGACCTTCACCGGCGGCCGACTGGACAAGGCCAAGGACCGCAACGACACCAACTGGGAAGACCTGGCCCTGAACAACAAGAACGGCCGCTTCGGTGGCTCGTTCAGCGCCGACAACCTGGACCTGGCCGGCCTCGACTACCAGTTCACCGATCGCATCACCGGCAGCTACCACTTTGCCCAGCTCGACGATATCTACCGCCAGCACTTCATCGGCATGGTCGCCACCCAGCCATGGGGCCCGGGCACCTTCGGCGCCGACCTGCGCCTGGCCGTGAGTGACGACGCTGGCGCCGCCAAGGCCGGCAACATCGACAACACCACCGTCAACGGCATGCTCAGCTACGCCCTGGGCGGGCACAAGGTCAGCGCCGCCTGGCAGCAGCTGTCCGGCGACAGCGCCTTCCCGTACGTCGATGGTGCCGACCCGTACCTGGTCAACTTCGTCCAGATCAACGACTTCGCCGGCGCCGACGAGCGCTCCTGGCAGGCACGCTACGACTACAACTTCGCCGCACTCGGCGTGCCCGGCCTGACCTTCATGACTCGCTACATCAGCGGCGACAACGTCAGCCGCGCGGCCGGCGGCGAGGGCAAGGAGTGGGAGCGCAACACCGAACTGAAGTACGTGGTACAAAGCGGCCCGTTGAAGAACGTCGCCGTGCGCCTGCGCAACGCCACCTTCCGCTCCAACTTCGCCCGCGACGCGGACGAGGTGCGGCTGCTGGTGAGCTACAGCGTGGCGCTGTGGTAACCCCATAGCGATAACTTGATAACAACAACGCTCACGGAGATAGACGATGACCTTTTCACTGCGCCGCCTCGTCCTCGCTACCGGCTGCCTGCTGTTGGCCGGCAACGCCCTCGCTGCCGAACCGAAACGCCCCGAATGCATTGCCCCCGCCTCGCCCGGCGGCGGCTTCGACCTGACCTGCAAACTGGTGCAGAGCGCTCTGGTGCAGGAAAAGATCCTCACCAAGCCGATGCGCGTCACCTACATGCCCGGCGGTGTCGGCGCGGTGGCCTACAACGCCGTGGTCGCCCAGCGCCCGGCCGATGCCGGCACCCTGGTGGCCTGGTCCAGCGGCTCGCTGCTGAACCTGGCCCAGGGCAAATTCGGCCGCTTCGACGAGAACGCGGTGAAATGGCTGGCCGCAGTCGGCACCAGCTACGGCGCCATCGCAGTGAAAAGCGACTCGCCCTACAAGACCCTCGACGACCTGGTCGCGGCGTTGAAGAAAGACCCGAGCAAGGTGGTGATCGGCTCCGGCGGTACCGTCGGCAGCCAGGACTGGATGCAGACCGCCCTGATCGCCAAGGCCGCCGGCATCAACCCGCGTGACCTGCGCTACGTGGCCCTGGAAGGCGGCGGCGAAATCGCCACGGCGTTGCTGGGCGGGCATATCCAGGTAGGCTCGACCGACATCTCCGACTCCATGCCGCACATTCAGAGCGGCAACATGCGCATCCTCGCGGTGTTCTCGGAAAACCGCCTGGACGAGCCCGAGATGAAAGACATCCCCACCGCCAAGGAGCAGGGCTACGACATCGTCTGGCCGGTGGTACGCGGTTTCTACCTGGGGCCAAAGGTGAGCGACGAGGACTACGCCTGGTGGAAACAGTCATTCGACAAGATGCTGGCCTCGGAAGACTTCGCCAAGCTGCGTGACCAGCGCGAACTGTTCCCCTTCGCCATGACCGGCGCAGAGCTGGACGGCTATGTGAAGAAGCAAGTGGCTGACTACAAGGCACTGGCCAGGGAGTTTGGCCTGATCCAGTAACACTGGCCGGAGTTACCACAATCCCTGTGGGAGCGGCCTTGTGTCGCGATGGGCCGCACAGCGGCCCCTGTCTCAGCCGATGCGATGCTTCAGACAGATCGCAGTGGCAGGTTTTGCGGCCGCTTCGCGCCCGATCGCGACGCAAGGCCGCTCCCACAGGATTTGCATCTCGCTTGAGTGATCCCAACGAGGATTCCTTCATGATCCTGCAACGCATCTTCGCCCTGGCCCTGCTGGCGGTGTGCGCCGCCCTGGCCGTGATGGCCTGGCCTTACCAGGCGGCGTTTTCCTATGAACCGGTGGGCCCGCGCGCCTACCCGCTGTTGATGCTCGGCCTGCTTTGCCTGGGCCTGCTGTACCTGGTGTTCCGCCCCACGCCCATCGTGCGCAAGGACGACGAACCGGAACTGGACCGCGAAACCCTGATCAAGATCACCGCCTGCGTCGGCCTGCTGATCGTTTTCGCCAGCACCTTCGAAGCCTTGGGCTTCATCCTCAGCGCCATCCTGGTCGGTGTGCCCATGGCCCGCCTGTACGGCGGCCGCTGGCTGCACAGCGCCATCGTGGTGGTGGGCATGAGCCTGTTCCTCTACTGGCTGTTCGACCGCGTGATGGACGTGCCCCTGCCCCTTGGCCTGCTGAGCGTACTGGAGAACTGACACATGGATACCTTGAGCTACCTGGGCCAGGGCTTCGGCGTCGCCCTGTCCCCCTACAACCTGGTCACCGCCCTCTCCGGCACGCTGATCGGCACCGTGGTCGGCCTGCTGCCGGGCCTGGGCCCGATCAACGGCGTGGCCTTGCTGATTCCCATCGCCTTCGCCCTCGGCCTGCCGCCGGAGTCGGCGCTGATCCTGCTGGCGGCGGTGTACCTGGGCTGTGAGTACGGTGGGCGCATCAGTTCGATCCTGCTGAACATCCCCGGCGAAGCCTCGACCGTGATGACCACCCTCGACGGCTACCCTATGGCCCGCAATGGCCTGGCTGGCGTAGCGCTGTCGCTGTCGGCCTGGAGTTCGTTCATCGGTGCGCTGATCGCCACCTGCGGCATGGTGCTGTTTGCCCCGCTGCTGGCGAAATGGGCAATCGCCTTCGGCCCGGCGGAGTACTTCGTGCTGATGGTGTTCGCCATCGTCGCCCTCGGTGGCATGGCCGGCGACAAGCCGCTGAAAACCTTCATTGCCGCACTGATCGGCCTGTTCCTGTCGGCAGTCGGCATCGATGCCAACAGTGGCGTGTACCGCTTCACCGGCGACAGCGTGCATCTGGCCGACGGCATCCAGTTCGTGGTGCTGGTGCTGGGCCTGTTCTCCATCAGCGAAATCCTCCTGCTGCTGGAAAAGACCCACCATGGCCACCAGGCAGTCAAGGCTACCGGGCGCATGCTGTTCAACTTCAAGGAAGCGGCCTCGGTGTTCGTGGTCAACATCCGCTGCGGCCTGCTGGGCTTCATCATGGGTGTGCTGCCTGGCGCCGGTGCAACACTGGCCAGCGCCGTGGCCTACATGACCGAAAAACGCCTGGCAGGTGACAAGGGCAAGTTCGGCAAGGGCGACGCCCGCGGCCTGGCCGCCCCGGAAACCGCCATCGGCGCCTCCTGCTGTGGCGCCCTGGTACCGATGCTGACCCTGGGCGTACCCGGCTCGGGCACCACTGCGGTTATGATCGGCGCACTGACCTTGTACAACATCACCCCGGGCCCACTGCTGTTCGAACAGCAGCCAGACATCGTCTGGGGCCTGATCGCCTCGCTGTTCATCGCCAACATCATGCTGGTGATCCTCAACATCCCGATGATCCGCATCTTCACCCGCATCCTCGCCGTGCCGAACTGGGCGCTGGTGCCGGTGATCGCCATCATCACGGGGATCGGGGTGTACGCCGTGCATGCCACCACCTTCGACCTGTTCCTGATGGTCGGCATCGGCATCATGGGCTATATCCTGCGCAAGCTGGACTTCCCGCTGTCGCCGATCCTGCTCGGCTTCATCCTCGGTGGGCTGATGGAGCAGAACCTGCGCCGGGCGCTGTCGATCTCCAACGGCGAACTGGGCATCCTCTGGTCGAGCCCGATCAGCATGTCGGTATGGGTGCTGACCATTTGCATGCTGACCCTGCCGCTGCTGCGCATCTGGCGCAAACGCAGCCAGCAGCGCCGGGCGATGGCCGATGCCTGATCGCTCGTTGCCGTTGTTTGTCGCGACCGGGCTGGTCGGCCTCGCTGGCGGTTTTGCCGCCAGCAAGGTCGGCTGGCCTTTGCCGTGGATGGTCGGCTCGTTGCTGGCGATCATCCTGGTGCGCTGCCTGACACCCTGGCAGCTGCCGGAAATCCCCAATGGTCGCAAATGCGGGCAGTGGATCATCGGCATCGGTATCGGCCTGCACTTCACCCCGGCGGTGATCGAGCAGGTGGCCAGCCATTTCGCACTGATCTTTTTCGGCGCGCTGTTCACCACCCTGTCCAGCGTGATCAGCGTATGGCTGTTGCGGCGCACCGGTGAAGACCGTGCCACGGCGTTCTTTGCCAGCATGCCGGGCGGTTCGGGGGAGATGGTCAACCTTGGCGCGCGCAACGGCGCGGTGCTCAGCCAGGTAGCGGCGGCGCAGAGCCTGCGCGTGCTGGCGGTGGTACTGTGCGTGCCGGCGCTGTTCAAGTTCCTGCTGGGTGACGGGGTACCGCTGAATCACACCGGCAGTGTGAGCTGGGGCTGGCTGGCGCTGATTGCGCCGCTGGGCGTTGCCGTCGCCCTGCTCTGGCAGCGCTTGCGCCAGCCCAACCCGTGGCTGTTCGGGCCATTGCTGGTGGCAGCCACCGTGAGCCTGGCGGGCAACCTGCAGATAACCCTGCCCAATGGCGCCAGCCAGATCGGCCAGTGGTTGATCGGCAGTGGCCTGGCCTGCCACTTCAACCGCGCGTTCTTCCGCCGCGCACCGTCGTTCCTGGGGCGTACCCTGGTGGCCACGGCGTTGTGCATGGCGATTGCCGGCAGCGCCGCTTGGGTATTGAGCGTCATGACCGCGCTGGATCTGCGCTCGCTGACATTGGGGATGATGCCGGGCGGAATTGCCGAGATGAGCCTGACGGCAGAGACCCTGCAACTGTCGGTGCCGCTGGTGACGGCGCTGCAGGTGATGCGCTTGTTGTTCGTGCTG
The DNA here is from genome assembly GCF_040784925.1 of Pseudomonas sp. X4. Classification (NCBI taxonomy): domain Bacteria; kingdom Pseudomonadati; phylum Pseudomonadota; class Gammaproteobacteria; order Pseudomonadales; family Pseudomonadaceae; genus Pseudomonas; species Pseudomonas sp. X4. The sequence goes on from NZ_CP160798.1 coordinate 1,172,896, forward strand.
TTTCTGGCAGAGCCGTTGTTCCGGGTGTGGAACACCAACTCGGAATAATCGCGCCGCCTGCTTCGCGGGCTTGCCCGCTCCCACAGGGATAGCACCTGCCTTGAGGGCGGTGCAGTACCTGTGGGAGCGGGCAAGCCCGCGAAGCAAGCGACGCGTTCTTTCAGGTGATCACAGCGGTGGCAACGCCCAGTTGATCGGCGCCAGCCCGCGCTGCTGGAGGAAACTGTTGGCCCGGCTGAAATGCCCGCATCCCAGGAACCCACGGTAAGCCGACAACGGCGATGGATGCACCGATTTCAGCACCAGATGCTTGGTCCCGTCGATCAGCTTCTGCTTGCTTTGCGCATGCGAGCCCCACAGCAGGAACACCACGTTCGGGCACTGCTCGCTGACCACCTGGATGACCCGGTCGGTAAAGAACTCCCAGCCCTTCTTGGCATGCGACGCGGCATTGGCGCGCTCCACGGTCATGGTCGTGTTGAGCAACAGCACGCCCTGCTCGGCCCAGCTCTGCAGGTAGCCATGGTTGGCAATCGGGATGTTCAGGTCGCGCTGCAGCTCCTTGTAGATGTTGACCAGCGACGGTGGCGTGGCCACGCCCGGCTGCACCGAGAAGCACAGGCCATGCGCCTGGCCCGGCCCGTGGTACGGGTCCTGGCCGAGGATGACCACCTTCACCTGGTCCAGCGGCGTCGAGTTGAGCGCATTGAAGATCAACGGCCCTGGCGGGTAGATCTCTTTGCCGGCGGCGTACTCGCCGCGCAGGAACTCGCGCAGCTGATGCATGTAGGGCTGGTCGAATTCGGCGCGCAAGGCGGCCTTCCAGCTGGGTTCGAGTTTGATGCGATCGTCGTCAGTCATGGGGCCTTCCATAAACAATGGCGCGACACTAGGTAAGCCCTTCCCGCTTGTCAAACGATCCGACCGACGACCGGCATGTTCGGCCAGGCAAGCCATACTTGTCCGATGACTTGCGCGAGGTAGTCCATGACCATTCATTGCGAGGTACTCACCGGCGCCGATGGCGCCCGCATCGGCATCGCCACCCTGGATGCGCCCAAGGCGCTCAATGCCCTGAACCTGCCGATGATCGAGGTATTGGGCGAACAGTTGCACGCCTGGGCTCGCGACCCCGGGATCGTCTGCGTGCTGCTGCGCGGCAACGGTGCAAAGGCCTTCTGCGCCGGCGGTGATGTGCGTGCGCTGGTGCAGGCCTGCCGCGACCACCCCGGCAGCGTACCCCCGCTGGCCGCCACCTTCTTCGCCGCCGAATATCGCCTGGACTTTTCCCTGCACACCTATCCCAAGCCGCTGCTGTGCTGGGGGCACGGGCATGTGCTGGGCGGCGGCATGGGCCTGCTGCAGGGCGCCAATGTACGTATCGTCACCCCCAGCAGTCGGCTGGCCATGCCCGAAATCAGCATCGGCCTGTACCCGGACGTGGGCGCCAGCTGGTTCCTTGCCCGCCTGCCGGGCAAGCTGGGGTTGTTCCTCGGCCTGACAGGCGCGCCGATCAATGCCCACGACGCCTTGGACCTGGGCCTGGCCGACCGCTTTCTGGGTGAGTACCAGCAAGAGGCGCTGATCGAAGAACTGCTGCAACTGAACTGGCAGGAACAAACTGCCCTGCAACTGAACAGCCTTCTCAAGGCCGAACAGCACCGCGCCTGCGCCGAGTTGCCCGAGGCCCAGTGGCTGCCGCGGCGACAGGTGATCGATCAGTTGCTCGACGTAGCCGACGCAGCCGCCGCCTGGCGTGCGCTGGAGGGGCTCAAGCACCACGACGACCCGCTGCTGGCAGATGCCGGCCAACGGTTGCATGAAGGTTGCCCGCTGACCGCACACCTGGTGTGGGAACAGATCCGCCGGGCACGGCACCTGTCGTTGGCGCAGGTGTTTCAGATGGAGTACAGCATGAGCCTGAACTGCTGCCGCCACCCGGAATTCAGCGAAGGCGTGCGTGCGCGCTTGCTGGACAAGGACAACCAGCCGCACTGGCACTGGCCCGATGTGGCGCAAGTGCCGGCGGCGGTGGTGGAGGCGCATTTTGCCAAGGTGTGGGAGGGGCGGCATCCGCTGGCGGATCTCGGGTAGCGTCGCGAAAGGGGCGCACCGCGCCCCCGATTTTCAATTCATCTACCGCTGCCAGTTCCTTCCTTGCCCATGCCCACGCCGCCCGTCCCCGCGCCGGTCACCATCCCCCCGCCCGTTGGAGTGCCAACGGTCATTCTGGTAGCGCTGGCTGCCACCGCGATAATCATGACGGTCCCGGTCGCGCCCATAGTCATACCGCTGGCGGTTGCCATAGTCATAGCGCGGGTTGCCATGCCACTGCTTCATCCCCGGCTGTGGATGAGACCGGTAGTGAGGCGCAGGCGCCGAGCGGTAGTAGTAACGCGGCGCCGGCTGGTAGTAATAGCGCTGTTGCGGCGTTACGTAATAGCGGTCATAGCGGTAATAATCCGGTGACACATAACGGTCGGAATAGTAGTGGTCCGATCGGTAATAGCCCCCGCTCTCGTAGTACGGAACGCAGGCGGAAGTCATCAGCCCCAGCAGGGCGATCAACAGGATTCGATAGGACATGGCGGCCTCCTGGACCGCTGGAGTGCCCGAACAGCGGCGCTGGCGAGCATCGATGCGAAATGCGATCATCGACATTGAATAAGACAGTGCCGCCAAGGTGCAGTGCCATTTCTGCAACAATTTGATACAAGTGAGCGGCAGCCATGCCCGATAACCAGCACTGCCCCGCTTGTGGCGCCCTCAACCAGTGCAGCCTGGCCGACCCGCGCCGGGCCACCCAGGCCTGCTGGTGTTACAGCGTGACCATCGACCCTGCCGTGCTCGAGGCCCTGCCCGCCGCGCTACGCGACAAAGCCTGCCTGTGCCCGCGCTGCGCCGCCGTCGAAGAACAACTTCGCTCCCCCGCTTCCGACTGACCGTTTGCAATGCGCCTCGACCGTTTCCTCGCCAACCTGCCCAGCCACAACCGCCAGCAAGTCCGCCTGATGCTGGCGCAACGCCGTGTGCGGTTGGATGGCCAGGTGGTCAGCGACCCGCTGGCCGAGGTGCGTGAATTCAGCCGGGTGGAGCTGGACAACCAGCTGCTGCAGGCTGGCCGCCCGGCGCGCTACCTGATGCTGCACAAGCCCGCTGGCTGCGTCAGCGCCACCCAGGACCCGCAACACCGCACCGTGCTCGACCTGCTGCCAGCCGCGTTGCGTGAGGACCTGCACATTGCCGGGCGCCTGGACTTCAACACCACCGGCCTGATGATCCTGACCAACGATGGCCAATGGTCACGGCGGCTTACCCAGCCCACGACCAAGCTGCCCAAGCACTACCTGGTGGAAACCGAGGACGAGATTGGCGAGCACTATGTGGCCAAGTTCCTGGAGGGTTTCTACTTCGCCTTCGAAGACCTCACCACCCTGCCCGCCCAGCTGGACATCCTCGGGCCGCGCCAGGCACGGCTGGCGATCGTCGAAGGGCGCTATCACCAGGTGAAGCGCATGTTCGGCCATTTCGACAACAAGGTGGTGGGGTTGCATCGGGAGAGCATGGGGGCGATCCGGCTGGACCCGGGGTTGGCGCCAGGGGCGTTTCGTGAGCTGACGGCGGATGAAATAGCGACGGTCTAGTCAGCCTGTACCGGCCTCTTCGCGGGCACGCCCGCTCCCACAGGTACACCACAGGCCTCCGGGCTGGAGTGACCTCTGTGGGAGCGGGCGAGCCCGCGAAGAGGCCGGAACAGACAGATCAGGGTCGTCATACGACCGCTCAGCGACAAAAGTCACATTTTCCCCCGAACGGCACTTGCGGGATCCCCGACCCACTGCTTGAATCCAAATCGTCAGTCTGCATGTGACTACCAAGTCACACCCGCAGTCGAAGACACCTTTTGCCGGCCACCCAGGGCCTCGATGCCTTGGGGCACGGCAAATTGCCCGCCAAAAACAATACCGTCGACGCAAGTGCCAAGGATCGACACAGGGCCCCCCGGTATCTCTTCAGGCAAATGCCTACCTGTCATAAAGAACGTGCACCCTAGGTGACGCGAATACCCTTTTTGCGCCAGGAGTCGATGACATGAGGCCAGAAATCGCTGTACTTGATATCCAAGGTCAGTATCGGGTTTACACGGAGTTCTATCGCGCGGATGCGGCCGAGAATACGATCATTTTGATCAATGGCTCGCTGGCCACCACGGCCTCGTTCGCCCAGACGGTACGTAACCTGCACCCGCAGTTCAACGTAGTACTGTTCGACCAGCCATACGCGGGCAAATCCAAGCCGCACAATCGCCAGGAACGCCTTATCAGCAAGGAGACCGAAGCACATATCCTCCTCGAGCTGATCGAGCACTTCCAGGCAGACCACGTGATGTCGTTCTCGTGGGGTGGCGCAAGTACGCTGCTGGCGCTGGCGCACCAGCCGCGGCACGTGAAGAAAGCTGTAGTGAGTTCGTTCTCACCGGTGATCAACGAACCGATGCGCGACTACCTGGACCGTGGTTGCCAGTACCTGGCCGCCTGCGACCGCTATCAGGTCGGCAACCTGGTCAACGACACCATCGGCAAACACCTGCCGTCACTGTTCAAGCGCTTCAACTACCGCCACGTAAGCAGCCTGGACAGCCACGAGTACGCGCAGATGCACTTCCACATCAACGAGGTGCTGCAACATGACCTGGAGCGGGCGCTGGATGGTGCACGCAATATCGACATCCCGGTGCTGTTCATCAACGGCGACCGCGACGAGTACACCACGGTCGAAGATGCGCGGCAGTTCAGCAAGCACGTGGGCCGCAGCCACTTCAGCGTGATCCGCGACGCAGGCCACTTCCTGGATATGGAACACAAGGCCGCTTGCGAAGACACCCGCAGCGTCATGCTGGGGTTCCTGAAGCCAACCATGCGTGAACCTCGTCACCGTTACCAGCCTGTAAAACAGGGGCAGCATGCATTGGCCATCTGAGCAGCTCGGCGTCCTGTGGTTGAGACCCGCAAGCCAGGGGGCGCCGACAAGCTTTTTTATAACTTGGGCTTCTAATTCGTTGAGGGTTCTGGTAAAAAGTGCTGCGCAAACGCGGGTATAGTTTAGTGGCAAAACGAAAGCTTCCCAAGCTTTAGTTGAGGGTTCGATTCCCTCTACCCGCTCCACATCGCATTCCCGCATGACGTTCCCGCAACGTCATCGCTGTCAAAAGGAGCCCAGGTTCCTTTTTTCGTTTCTCCCCCTCCCTTTGATCTGCCCCATGGCCATTTGCCTGCCGATCCGCTTCAATGCGTGGATGGATTCGTGAAGCATTTCGAAAGGACGACGCATGTTTCTCTCCCGCTGGCTACCGGGCCTTGCCAACCTGCTGCACTACCGCCGAGAGTGGTTCCACGCCGACCTGCAGGCCGGCCTCTCGGTGGCAGCGATCCAGATTCCCATAGCCATCGCCTACGCGCAGATCGTCGGCCTGCCGCCGCAGTACGGCCTGTACGCCTGTGTGCTGCCGATGATGGTCTACGCCCTGATCGGCAGCTCGCGCCAGTTGATGGTCGGCCCTGACGCCGCCACCTGCGCGATGATCGCTGGCGCCGTGGCGCCGTTGGCCATGGGCGAGCCGCACCGGATTGCCGAACTGTCGGTGATCGTCACCTTGCTGGTCGGGGTAATGCTGATCGCGGCCGGGGTGGCCCGGGCCGGGTTCATCGCCAGCTTCTTCTCGCGGCCTATCCTGATCGGCTATCTCAACGGTATCGGCCTGAGCCTGATCGCCGGGCAGTTGTCCAAGGTGGTGGGGTTCAAGATCGAGGGCGACGGCTTCATCCTCAGCCTGATCAACTTCTTCCAGCGCCTGGGTGAAATCCACTGGGTGACGCTGCTCATCGGCCTCGCCGCACTGGGCCTGCTGATCTGGCTGCCACGGCGCTACCCCCGCCTGCCTGCGGCGCTAACGGTAGTGGCGCTGTTCATGCTGCTGGTCGGCCTGCTCGGCCTCGACCGCTTCGGCGTCGCCATTCTCGGCCCGGTGCCTGCCGGCATCCCGCAGCTGGCCTGGCCACACAGTAACCTGGCAGAAATGAAAAGCCTGCTGCGCGACGCCCTGGGTATCGCCACCGTCAGCTTCTGCAGCGCCATGCTTACCGCACGCAGCTTTGCCGCCCGGCACGGCTACGCGATCAACGCCAACCACGAATTCGTCGCCCTGGGCGTAAGCAACCTGGCTGCCGGCGTTTCCCAGGGTTTTGCCATCAGCGGCGCAGACTCGCGCACGGCGGTCAACGACATGGTCGGTGGCAAGAGCCAGCTGGTGGGCATCATCGCCGCGCTGGTCATCGCCCTTATCCTGCTGTTCTTCACCGCGCCGATGGCGTGGATCCCGCAGGCCGCGCTGGGTGCCGTGCTGCTGATGGCCGGCTGGGGGCTTATCGACATCAAGTCGCTGGGGCACATTCGCCGCCTGAGCCGCTTCGAGTTCTGGCTGTGCCTGCTGACCACGGTCGGCGTTCTGAGCCTGGGTGTGCTGCCCGGCATCGTGTTTGCCGTGACCCTGGCGATCCTGCGCCTGCTGTACAGCATCTATCAGCCCACCGACGCGGTGCTGGGCTGGCTGCCGGGCACCGAAGGCCAGGTGGACATCCGCAAACACAAGGATGCCCGCACCGTGCCAGGCCTGGTGGTGTACCGCTTCGACGACGCGATCCTGTTCTTCAACGCCGACTACTTCAAGATGCGCCTGCTCGAGGCGGTGCAGAGCCAGGACCAGCCCAAGGCCGTGCTGTTCGATGCCGAAGCGGTAACCAGCATCGACGTCAGCGGCATCGCCGCCCTGCGCGAAGTGCGCGACACCCTGGCCGCCCAGGGCATCTTCTTCGCCATCGCCCGCGCCCGCGGCACCTTCCTGCGCATGCTGGTGCGCTCGGGGATGGCCCGCGAGATGGAAGACAAACTGCTGTTCGGCTCGGTGCGGGCGGGCATTCGCGCCTATCGGGTTTGGCGTAACAGGAGTCGTAGTGTGAAGGTGACTGAACAAGGCTGACGGGCGAGTTGATGCCACAAATTTGCCTCCTACAGAGAAAAGGACTACTCGGCATTCGGAAAGGGATGATGGGCTAGCGACAACCTTGTTCGCTAGCCTCGTTTTCCCGCTCTGAAAACACGGCCGGGCACTCCCTTATCTGTAGCGCTGGATAACCGGCAGCTACGCCAATGGCGTACACTCTGCTATGCTTTTCACTGAAACAACCTTGTTCACCAAACGAGTCAGAGAACTCCTTGATGATGACACCTATCGCTTGCTGCAAGTCAGGCTCATGGCTTCACCTGAAACAGGAGACCTGATTGAGGGAACCGGTGGCCTACGCAAAATACGAGTGCCCGCTAACGGGCATGGAAAACGCGGTGGTGCCAGGGTTATCTACTACCACTTCATATCCAGATCACAGATAGCCATGCTCTACATCTACGGCAAAAATGAGCAGCCCGATCTGTCCAGCGAGCAGCGCAAGGCATTGAAGTCCATCATTGAACACTGGAGGCATGCATGAACCGCTTTTTTGACGAACTGATGGAGAGCGTTCAACAGATGGACGACATCGTCCAGGGCAAGTGCGCGCCGTCTCGCGAATTCGCAATCGATGCTCTTCAGGTACGAAGCATCCGCAGGGCAACAGGGCTTTCACAAGTACGCTTTGCCGAGATGATCGATGTTCAGGTCGCCACGCTGAGAAATTGGGAACAAGGCCGACGAGAACCGACCGGGCCAGCCAAGGCATTGTTACGTGCGATACGCAACGATCCAGATCATGTACTGAAGGCCCTTGCTCACTGACATAGGCCCGCCTGACCAGCATGATCACCTGTGGCAGACTGTTCAGCGCTTTGGCCGCTACAAACCGTCCGCCTGCAACCATTCAGTATCCCAACCTCTCCAGCATCACCACCTCAGGCTCCGCCGGACGCTGATAGAACCGTAGCAACGCCCCCGTGCGGTTGGTAAAGATCCCGTCGACACCTGCCTTCATCGCCTTGTCGAAGTCCACCGGTTCGTCGAGGGTGTACGCATGCACCAGCAAATCCCGCGCCTGGCTGGCCTGGTTCATCCAGGGCTGGATCAGGTCGGCATAGCTCTGTTCGCCCAGATGAGTGCGTATGGCAGAAGGCCCCGTACCGACCGCACCGCCCTGCCTGGCCTGATCGAGCCAGCGCAGGAACTCTGCCTGGTCCTTCGGCTGCTGACGGGCATAGAACGCGGCCTTGTCGGTTTCACCCGAGTCAGCGAAATCCTGCCCGGAAGCGGGCTCGATGGTTTTTGTCCCCACCCACAGCAGGAGTACCTTCGGCACCTGCGGCATGGCCTCGTGCAGCAACGCCAGGCTGTTGCGGTCGAAGGTCTGCAACACCACACGGCCTGGCTGGTCGAGCCAGCCGCGGGCTGCGAGGCGCGCCTTCAGGTCCTGCTCGATACCCGGGAACTGCTTGGGGACCTTGGTCTCGATGTACAACCCGGGGTGCCGCTCGGGGTTGCCTTCAGCGATGTCGATGACCTCGTCCAGGGTGAGGATCGGCAGTTTGCGGAAAGAAGCCCGGGCACGCGCCGGGTAGGCCTGGTTGAACCAGCTGCCAGCATCCAGCGACTTCAGCTCGGCGAGCGTGAAGGCGCTGACCGGGCTGTCCTTTCGCTCTGGGAAGCGCTCGGCGACATCGCTGGTACGCGACAGCACATCGTCATGGACCACCACCAGCACGCCGTCACTGCTGCGTTGCAGGTCGAGTTCCAGGTAGTCGGCGCCCTGGTCGCGGGCCAGCAGGTATGCAGGGGTGGTGGATTCCGGGGCATCGTACGAGGCGCCGCGGTGGGCGATCACCGCCGGGTGCGCAATGCCGTGGGCGGTGGCCAGGGCCTTGCCATTGCTGGCGGAAGCGGCCGACACAGTGAACAAAGCGGTCAAAGCCAAGAAACTGAACATGGGATTGCGCATGGATAAGTCCTTTATCGTCCTGTGAACCTTGCGCTGCCTGTTCTGGCCCCTTCGCGGGCACGCCCGCTCCCACAGGTACTGCACTGAATTCAAGGGCACTGCAATTCCTGTGGGAGCGGGCGTGCCCGCGAAGGGGCCGGCATTGCCGACACAAGGCCCTTGCCTGGATACAACCCTCGCACACCTTGCATGACATGCTAAAGTCGCCCCCGTTCCCGCTCCACCCAACGGACCCCAGCATGCCCGCACTAGACGCCACTCTCACCCCCTGGCCGGAACTCGCCGCCCGCCACCCTTGCGACGCCCTGCTGCTGGGCAACGGCGCCAGCCGCGTGCTGTGGAAGCCGTTCGGCTACTTCTCGCTGTTCGAGGAAGCGCAACGTGCCGGCCGCAAGAAAGGCCTGGCCGTGAGCGATCAGGCACTGTTCAAGTCGCTGGGTACGGAACTGTTCGAGCCGGTGCTCAGCGCCCTCAACACCACCGTGCGCACCAACGCCGCGCTGGCCATCAACTCCACCGCACCGCTGAACCGCTACTACTCGATCAAGGAAGCGCTGATACACGCCGTACGCACGGTGCACCTGCCGTGGCCACTCATGCCGGCCACGACCCTGGCAACCCTCAACCAGGCCCTGCGCGGCTACCGCAGCGTCTACACCAGCAACTACGACCTGCTGCTACCGTGGGCCGTGCAACACGCACCGCACGGCTTCGCCGAACTGTTCGACGAGCAAGGCTTCTTCGACGTGCGCCGCACCAACGGCGAAGGCACGCGGGTGCTGCATCTGCATGGCGGCCTGCACCTGCTCAAGCTGCCGGACGGCACCACCCGCCAACGCAGCGCCGACAGCGCCGAACTGCTCGATGGTTTTGCCGTGAACATCCCGGGCGAAGTGCCGCTGTTCGTCAACGAAGACCGCAGCGACGAGAAACTGCGCGCCATCCGCAACTCTGACTACCTGGGCTGGTGCCTGGGGCAACTGGCGCGGGAAAGCCAGGGGCTATGCCTGTTCGGGCTGCACCTGGACAGCAGTGACCAGCATCTGCTCGAAGCCATCCGACAGGCCCGGCCGATGCATCTGTCGATTGCCATACGGCCGTTGAGCGAGGCATCGGTGATCAACCAGAAGCAGCATTTTGTCGACAGGTTCGGGGATATGCCGGGGGCGGTGCTGCATTTCTTTGATGCCAGTACGCATCCGTTGGGGCAAGCAGCGTTGGCTATTGAAGCACCACTCACCCACAGGTGAAGTGGACCAATTGGGGGCCGCTTTGCGGCCCATCGCCGGCAAGCCAGCTCCCACAGGGATCGCGCAACGCCTGAATTCTGCGCGGTACCTGTGGGAGCCGGCTTGCCGGCGATGGGCTGCGTAGCAGCCCCGTTTACGCTATCTGTCAGGCATCAAGGCGCCGACGCGGTTGTCACCTGCACGGCCGGGCCAACTGCAACCGGCTCGGGCATCGCTACATCGCCGCCCAGCTGGCGGATTTGCCGAATCTGCTGGACCCTGTTCAGGTTTTCCCAGGCGACGGGATAGTGCCCCGGCGACAACTCGATCGCGCTGCGGAAGAACTGCTCAGCCACATCCAGCTTGCCTTCCACCAGGCAGACATAGCCGACATCATTGCTGGCCTCTGCACGCTTTTCGACCTGTTCGAAGGCAGACACCGCTTCTTCATAGCGCCCCATGCGAGCCAGCAGCAACCCATAGTTGCGCCAAAGCGGTTTGTACGTGCCGTCGTAGCTCACACCACGTTTGTACCGGAGCTCGGCATCGGCCCATTGCCCGGCCATGTAGTAGGAGTACCCCAGGCTGTTCTGCACCAACGCCGAATGTGGATCGATGAGCTCGGCCAGGCGGTAGTAGGTCTGCGCCTCGGCGAAGTTGTCGGCCAGATCCGCGAGCACCCCCAGCCCGTTGTAGGCCTTGAGTGGTGACTTGCTGTCGACCCTGAGCGCAGCCGCCCCTGTCTGGGTATTGGCTGGGTCCTTGGCAAAGCGTTTCTGATCCACGGCAACTGCCTTCAAAAGCATCACCTTGGCTTGCTCATGTTTACGCATGGACAGGTTCAGCAGGCCCATTTCCGTCAGGGCATCGGGGTTTTCAGGTGCCTTGCTCAGTACCTCGGTGAAGGCCATCTCGGCAAGCTGGTTATTGCCCCGTTCGCGGTGGATACGGCCAACCCAGACCAGGGCTTCTTGACGTTCGGGCGCCAGCTCAAGGACGCGCAGGTACTGGTACAGCGCCTGGTCCAGGTCACCGGCCTGGTAAGCCATCGCCGCCATCTGCATCGCCTGGTCGGGCGAGTTGCTTTGCGATTGCACTTGGTAGAGCACCGAATTGCCACCGGAGTAGACAGAACGCACCCCATTCAAGTCTGGCCCTGTGCTCTGGCAACCCGAGAGCACGGCGATCATGGTCAACAGCAAGCTGATCCTGTTCATGTCATGGATTCCCGAACGTTTTAAGTATCCCGATGATCACCGGGCCGATGGCAACCAGAAAAAAGCTTGGCCACAAACAGAAAATTAGCGGAAAAACCAGCTTTGTTCCGATTTTCGCGCCCATTTCCTCGGCGGCCTGCATGCGCCGGTCACGAAACTCCTCGGCATAGATGCGCAAGGTGGCCGCTACGCTGGTACCGAAGCGGATGCTCTGGGCCAACAGGCTGACCAGACCCTGGATGTCTTCCAGGCCGGTGCGGTCCGCCAGTTGTCTGAGCGCTTCGGTACTGGAAATGCCGGCGCGGATCTGCGCATTGACCAAGGCCAGTTCCTCGGCCAGCTCGGCCTGGCTGACCGACATTTCTTCAGCCACCCGCTCGATGGCCTGGGGCAACGCTAGGCCCGACTCCACGCAAACCACCATCAGGTCCAGGGCATCAGGGAAGGCTGCACGCAACCGACCTTGCCGAGCATTCTTTCGCTTGTCGACATAGATTGCCGGCAGAAGCCATCCGACGGCCGCTCCCATGGCCACCAATCCCATGCCCATCATCAGGGAAAGGTTTGGAACCAGTGGCAGTACCAACAGCGAGACGCCTACCAGCAGCAACGGCAACAGCAAACGCACCGCCCAATACACCTGTACCGCCGACGCCGAACCATAACCCGCGTGGGTCAACAGGGTTCGAGTAGCCGACACCTGCCCATCCGTAGACGGGGTAACGCGCCGACCAACCCGCTCCAGTAGAAGCTGAAGGTTGCCTGGCGCCTCTCGCCCGGCCGCAGCGCTGGAGTGATCACGCTTGATCAGTGCAAGACGACGCTGCAGTGGGCTCTGCAAACCCTGCACCAGTAACGTCACAGTGATAACGGCAATGACCGTGCTTACCCCGATCGCACCGACGATCAGCAAGCGTGCCAATGCCTCGTTGTCCGTCACCCCACTCAATAAACCGAGCAAATAGTCCATGACCGACGCCCCCATGCGAGAACTGCCTAAATCTGGATACGGATAATCTTACGAATCCAGAAAATCCCCACCAACATGGAGCCAAAAGCCCCCATGACCAACTTTTGCCCAGTAGGATCCTTGATCAGCATCGTCAGATAATTTGGGCTCGTGATAATGATCGCTGCCGCCAGCAGGAAGGGAATGGCCACCAGCACCCAAGCCGACATACGCCCTTCGGCCGACATTGTCTTGATCTTGCGCTGAAAGCGGAAACGCCCGCGTATCAAATTGCTCAAGCGCTCCAGTACCTCCGTCAGGTTGCCGCCAGTCTCACGGTGAATAAGGATCGAGGTGACCAGCATCATCACTGTCATGCTTGGCATCCGCTCTAGCAGGCCAAGCATGGCCCGGCGCACATCATTACCGTAGTTGATATCGGCGAAGGTCAGGCCAAACTCATGCGCCACCGGCCCCTTGTGCTCATCTGCCACCAGACGCAGGGTTTCATTAAAAGGGTGCCCGGCGCGCAATGCCCGGCACATAGCTTCCAGCGCATCCGGCAAGCCCTCTTCAAACTTGGCGAAACGCTTGCCACGGTCACGGGTAATTTTCAGCAGCGGCAGCCAGAACGCCACGAACGCTGCCGCCAGCGCCAGCCACCAGTAAGGAAAGAACATCCAAGCCAGCATCCCGGCAGCAGCTGCCAGCGCCAACCCCAGCAGTAGTACCCGATAGGCCCGGTACTCATGCCCGGCCTGCTCGATCATTTGAGTCAGCGTCGCCATGAAGGGCAATTGCTCGAGCCGCGCCTCCAGCGGCGACAGGCGTGTCAGGTATTTCTGCCGCAGCACGGTCTGCATGTTCGGCAGATGACTTGCCCGCTCCAGGAGCACAAGTCGACTGCGGATACGCTTGCGTACCTTGCCCGCCTCGCCGAACACTGGCACTGCCAAGCCTTGGCTGAGGAGAAACACGGCAACGAACACCATGCCAAGAAACATCAGGATGAATTCACCGGGTATCTGGCTCATGGCTGACGAGCCTCCATCCATTCAGGCCTGAACATCGTCAGCGGCAACTCGATCCCGCGCTTGGCCAAGGAATCGCGAAACGCTGGGACCATGCCGCTTGGCCGGAAGTCACCTAGCACCTGGCCCTGCTCGCCCACACCATTGCGGACAAAAGAGAAGATCTCGGTCATGGTGATGATTTCACCCTCCATGCCGTTGATCTCCTGCACGCTTACCAACCGTCGCTTGCCGTCTTCCTGCCGCTCCAACTGGATCACCACATCGATGGCCGATGCGATCTGTTGACGCATGGCCTTGATCGGGAACGTGGCACCAGACATCAAGACCATGTTCTCGACGCGACCCAATGCATCGCGCGCGGTGTTGGCGTGGATGGTAGTCAATGAACCATCGTGACCAGTGTTCATCGCCGTCAGCATGTCCAGCGCCTCGGCGCCACGCACCTCACCGATCACGATACGGTCCGGGCGCATCCGCAGGCTGTTGCGCACCAGCTCACGCTGGCCCACCTCGCCACGTCCCTCGATGTTCGCCGGCCGTGTTTCCAGGCGCACCACATGTGGCTGCTGCAGTTGCAGCTCGGCTGAGTCCTCGATGGTGACGATGCGCTCGTTATGGGGAATGAAACTGGACAGCACATTGAGCATGGTGGTCTTGCCGCAGCCGGTGCCGCCGGAGATCAGCACGTTCAGCCGCCCCCGCACGATCGCCTTGAGCAGCAACGCGATGGCCGGCGTCAGCGCGCCCGCCTGGATCAGGCTATCGGTATTGAGCAGGTCCACCGCAAAGCGGCGGATCGAGATACTCGGCCCGTCGATGGCCAGCGGCGGGATGATCGCATTGACCCGTGAACCATCCTTGAGCCGCGCATCTACCAACGGCGACGACTCGTCGATACGCCGGCCGAGGCTGGAGACGATGCGGTCGATGATGTTCAGCAGGTGCTGATCATCGCGAAAACGCACATCGGTGCGCTGCAACTTGCCGAACCGTTCGACATACACAGAGTCATGCCCGTTGACCAGGATGTCGGACACCGTATGGTCGGCCAGCAGTGGCTCCAGCGGGCCAAGGCCAAGCACTTCGTCGGTGATCTGCTTGATGATCAACTGGCGACTGGCAGAGCTCACCGGCGCCGAATGCTCATCGAGCAGACGCTGGCAGATATCGCGGATCTGCCGCACGGCCTCGGCCTGCTCGAGCGAATCGAGCAAGGACAGGTCCATGACCTTGAGCAGTTGCTGATAGGTCTTCTCCCGCCACTCGGCTTCCACCGATGTGACCTGGCTTTTCGTTTCAAACAGAACATCCGGTGCCGAATGTTCCCACGCCATCAGCGCCTCTGCCGGGTCCTTCGCGCCTCCACCCTGCTTCGACGGCGTCGATGCCTCGGGGGTGGCTGCCTGTTTGCGCAAACGGTTACGGAAATCGCTAAGCATGGTTCACCCCCGAAAAACACGCTTGAAGGCGCGTTTGAACAGTCCGTTTTCAGTGTCCACCTGCTTGCCAACCAATTCCTCGGCCAGCCCACGCAGCGCCTGGGTGATCGCGGAGCGAGGTGCTTGCAGACCTAATGGCACACCTGTGTTCTGGCTCTGGTTGATGACGCTGAAGTCATTCGGCAGTTTCACGATATTGGTGCAGCGCAGCGCCTCGCCGATATCCTTGAGGCTGACCGGTGCCGCCTTGTCGTAGCGGTTGACCACCACCTCCAGCTGATTGCCGCGTACGCCCAGGTCATCGCGCAGAATGCGCGCCAGGGAACTGGCGTCGCGCAGGTGGTTGACGCTCTGCTGCACCACGACGTACACCCGGTCGGCCTGCTCCAGCACCGAAGCGGTGATGTGATCGATCTGCCGCGGCAAGTCCGCCACTACCCAGTCATAGTTGGCCCGCGCCAGTTGCAGCAGCGCATCGAGCTGTTCGGCCTGGACATCCTGCGGCAGGCACAGCTCATTGGCGCGACTGCCAAGCACATGCAAGGACGGGCTGAAATGGCTGCAAAAGCCGCGCAGTGCAACACCATCCATTTCTTTTATCTGCTGCAACACGTCCAGTTGGCTGTGCGACTGCGCCACATCCAGATGATGCGACACGCTGCCAAACTGCAGGTCCAGGTCAAGCAACAGGGCGTTGCCCTTGAGGCTGAGCTGATGCGCCAGGTTGCAGGCCAGCACCGTGCCGCCGGAGCCACCCTTGGCATTCATCACCGCGACCAGTTTGCCTGTTGCCGTGCTGTTGGTCTGGGTTTCCAGGACCATACGGTTCAAGGCAGCGATAAGCTCCGTGGCAACGATGGGCTCCGGCAGAAAATCGCGCGCACCGGCCTGCATCGCCAGGCGCATGCCTTCCCGATCGTCCAGCAGGCCGCACACCAACAGCGGCGGGCGCTCATGGGCCGGGCGTTGCAACAGGGCCGCCAGCTCCTCACGCCACAGCTGGCCAACGCGCAGCAGCAAGAAATCGGGCATCCGGTCCAGCCCGTACAGAGGGTCGCAATGCCCATTGCTCACCTGGCGAACATTCACCTCCAGACCCGAGATGCGCTGACAGATTTCTTGCAACTGACGCAAGGCCAAGGCGTCCGAGCTGCTGATCAACAGACGCATCCCGGGCTTGATGGAGGTAGCGGATACGGAAGACTCCCTTAGATTCAGCATGGCGTGATCTCCGGTACGACATCCGCCTCGGTATGACGCCCGAGGCTCTCGCGAGGTAAGGTCGCCTTGAATACTGGCAAGGTAATGGGCACGCCAAACCCTGGAATAAACAGGCTGAATTGAAAGTTCTGCAGCGTCAGTTGGACATAGCGGACAGCGGCAAACCCGGTGGCACTTACCAGATCACCGGGGTTGGCGACCTGTGCACCGTTCTTGTCCAGGTAACGCAGAGTCAGATCCGAGGTGTCCAGGTCGGCCAGCAGGCTGCTGGCACCACTGTCGCCCGCAGTGTTGAATATCGCCCTGCGCAGCACCACCGGATCGCTGATATTGCATACCGCTGCCAGCCGTGCGCCACGCCGAACGGACTCATTCAGCACGTTCACGGTGTAGTACAGCCGGCCTATTTCAAGCACCCCGAACAACAGCGTGAACAGCAACGTACCAACGATGGCGAACTCCACCACGTAAACGCCCTGCATGCATCTGCGCTTCATCACAGTGCCCTCATCACGGTGGTGGCGACCAACGGGAAGTTCAGTGCCGTGCCGTTGCCGATAAACGCCGGAATACCGCTGGCTATCAGCGGGGAAAAGACCGCGCTGATGGTCACCTGCACGTGGTCGTTGGTGCCCGCCACCTTGGCCACCTGCACGGTGGTATTGGCCGGCATCCCGGTCAGGCTGCAGGGCGGCGCGGAAGGTGCACCGTACACCGCCACTTTCTTGGTCATGCACTCGAGGTCGGCGCTCACCTCGACCTTGCCAAGGGTCGAGTTCCAGGCCTGGCTGGCGACAAAGCGCGCTGCATCCCGGCTGCCCTGCAGCAGACTGTTGTACTGATAGAGCATGCGGCCAAATTCGCCAAAGGCCAGCAAGGTCAGGAGCAACAGTGGCAGAGTGATGGTGAACTCGACGATTGCCACCCCTTGCTGACGCTGCGCACGCTTGAGCCGATAAAGTTCCATGACACGCTCCTAGGAGTCGGTGCTCGGTGTGCCACTGCCACTGATAAAGGTTTTGTACAGCTGGATGATCTGCGGGCCGGAATCGTCTTGCGGTGTAGGTCCTGGCACGCCGTCACCCTCGCATTGCTTGACGAACTGGCCGAAGATCTGCGAATCCCCACCTGAGTTGTCGGCAGGCTGCACCACATAGAAACAACCGAAACCGATCACCGGTATCGACGATGCCCCCGAGTTCTTGCCCGAGCAGTCGCCCATTACGATTTTCAGTATCCGCCGCTCGAAAACCCCGTTTGACTGGCACCCCGTTCCCCCGCCTGCAACACATGCGGCACTCTGCGCGGCATAATCGTTGTAATCGAACAGCGGCGTGCCGCCAGCAGAGAGATTGCCATTGTTCGAAGTAACAGGCTGGCCTTGCTGTTCCACTCGCGGCGGTGTGGCGCTGTCGTTGTATTTCATCTTCGGGTTGTCATAGGTCGTCACCAGGTCGGGCGGATAGTCCGTCCCCTTGAACGACCCTGTGTAGTCGCCGAAGCGCGTATTCAAACCTTGAACGGAAGGCCCAACCGTATTACCTGGCTTGGTGTCGACGTTTTCCCCGACATTGCGACAAACCGAGCCGCCGCCGGCCATGAGTTCGCCAACCTCCTTGCCGCCCGAGCCAAAATCAAGCAGCTGAAAATTGCCTGGACCAATCGGGTCGCTGTTCTTGGCGGCTGACTTCAATACCTCCAGATCACCGAAGCGATAGCCCCAGAACATGCCTGCTTCCGGGTTGTATTGAGCCGGATTGCCACACACCAGCAGCGGCGCAAGATCGCATGGGCTGGTGGGACTCGGCCCGGCGGTGGCAATCGCCGTCACCTGCTTGGATCCTAAGGTGCCTGAACCAAATGACTGGGCGAAGTTCCAGAAAAAGCCCGCCAGTGAGTAATTCGATACCGAGACCCGCACATAGGTGGCATTGGCCGGCCCGGGGAAGGAGAAAGGCCCATAGACATTGTCTGCCAACTCCACCACGGCAAATCCGCCAGGGTTGCCGCCGATTGCCGTCAACAGCTCCGTGTTGCCAGCGGCCTTGGCATTTTCGTTAAGGGTGAAGAGCGCGGCTGCTCGCGTGGTACTGGCGGCATTGCCAGAGCCCATCACCTGGCTCAGGGTCTTGGCGCCACTGAGGGCGGCGGCGTCCACGGCATTCTGCAGTCGAGTCTTGTTCAACAGCACGTGACCGCCATCGAGCACCAACGCTGCCATCATCAGTATCGCCAACAGGGCGATCACGATGATGACAGTTACTGCCCCCCGCTGTTGGCCTGGCGGCGCGGTGAACATCCGTTGGGCTCGAGGAGTCATTGTCACGCCCTCAATCAGCGAGTTGAATCAGTGACTTGGATCTGGATCGGCTGACCGATCTGCTGCGCTTCACCAGTCGTCCCCCGGTAGCTATTGATCACCTTCTCCAGCAAAGGCCCGTCAGAGCCAGCAGCCGGCACTTCAGTGCCTGGGTTGGCGGCTACCTGCTTGTCGGCAATCTGCTGGTAGGTTGTCTGGTAGACGCTGTAGCCCAGCGGGCCAACGCGCCCTTCGTCGTACGACATGCAACCCGACAACCCCGATAGCAGCGCGCAACACACGATCATGCTTCTCATGCTGATTCTCTCCGATCAATTCAGGTCATGGCCAAAGTTGCCACCGCTGACACCGAGGCTGACGGGCACCGCGCGCCCCGGCTCACTGCCCTTGGTCTTGCCGAGCAGGTAGAAGTCCAGGTCACTGGGCTCGACGAACTTCTCAGTGGGCAGGCGCACCGCCTTGGCATCCACGGGCTTGGCGAGGTGCGGCGTCACCAGGATCACCAGTTCGGTTTCACCGTTGATGAACGATTGGCTGCGGAACAGGTGCCCGAGTATCGGCAGGTCCCCCAGACCCGGGAAACGGCTGACGAAATCGCGAGTGTTTTCGCTGATCAAGCCGGCGATGGCAATGGTCTGGCCATTGCCCAGTTCGACCGTGGACTCTGCGCTGCGCTTGGTCAGCGACGGAATAACCTGGGAAACTCCATCGCCCAGGATGCTGCTGAGGCCCGTGTCGAGTACCAGCGAGTTGGCGTTGGAAAGCTCGCTCACCGAGACATTCAGGTTGAGGTTGATACGCCCGGAGTCGAGCACTACCGGCAGGAACTTCACGCCGACACCGAATTCCTTGTATTCGATGGTGATGCCATCATCCTCGGTGATCGGCACAGGGAACTCGCCACCGGAAATGAACTCCGCCTGCTGGCCGGTCAGTGTGGTGAGGGTGGGTTCTGCCAGCACCTTGGCCGAACCATTGTCCTTGGACGCTTCAAGCACCACGTTGAACAGGAAATCGTCGGACAGGAACTGGGCGAACAAGCCTTTGCCGCCACCAATCAGCGAACCTGGCGAAAGGATCGACCCGCCGCCTGGAGTCAGGCCCAGTCCTTGACCATTGTTGAACCCGCCACCGCTCCAGTTGCCGGATGATCCAAGGGCATTGAAGCGCACGTTAAGGTTCTTGATCAGACTGCGCTGCATCTCTGCCACTTTGACTTCCAGCATCACCTGCTGGCTGCCACCGACGCTGAGCAGGTTGATCACTTCCAGCGACTGGGCCGGGGCCGCCTCGGCGGCTTCACCCTTGCCTTGCACCACACTCGAGGTTTGCGCGGCATAGGTCTTGGCCACTTTCATCGCTGTGTCCATGGCCGCGGCGCTGCGCACCTGGCCACGCAGTACCAGCGCGCCCTGGGCGCTGAACACCTCGATGTTCTCCTCGGGCAGCAGCTGGTGCAGTTTGGTCTTGAGCCCGGTGAGGTCATGCACGACCTCCACATCCATGGTCTCGATCAAGCGGTTGTTGCTGTCCCACAGCAGCACGTTGGTAGTGCCCAGGGAACGGCCGAGCAGGTAGAGCTGGGTCGGGCTGGTGATCAGGATATCGGCGATATCCGGGTTGCCGACCGAGATTTTCCTCACCGGCGTACGAGCACTGATCGTCCGCGACTTGTAGATGGGCACCTGGACCATGTTGGTGTTGGCCGCCGGCATGGCGCTGTATCCCGATCCCGGTTCTGCAGCCTGCGTCACACCGACGAACAGCAGCTGCGTACCCAGCCCGCACAACAGGTACATCCCTAGTCTCTGCAAAGTATTCATGCATAACTCCTTGCGAGGTATTCTTGTTCCTGCCGAAGGTTAGCCATTCGGACGCCAGCTGCTTTAGAACCGTGCTTTCGCAACTTCAACTTCAGTCCCGCGGATGATGGTGACCGAGCCACCTTCACTACTACGATTTACCACCGGTCTCGGTTGGGGTTTGAATGCTGGCGTTGCAGCCTTCACCGGCTCGACAGCGGCTACGGCTGGCGCCTGCTTCTGAGCGTCCAGCGGATTGCGCAGGGCCAGTTGCAACTTGCCTTCGGATTGCGCCCTGACCAGCACCTCGGCCTCTTTGGCCGACATTTCCAGGGTCACGGCACGTACCACCACCGGCTGGGTCTTGTCCGTCCCCGCAGTCTGGTCCACGGCCAATACCCGGAGGTCCTGGAGAATGGTTCTGGACTCAGCGTCATTACTACCGCCATTGCTTTGCTTGGTAGCCAGAACATCGACCCGGTTACCCGGCAACAGGAACCCGCCCACCCCGACCACGTCATCCACACGCACCGAAATGGCGCGCTTGTCTGGAGCAATCAGCGAAGCCAGGGTACTGCCACCCAGGTGTTCGGCCAGGCGAGCGCTACGCAGCACATCGCCGCGCAACAGTGCAAAAGTGGCAATCTTGCCAAGCACCTTTTCATTGCTGTCAAAGGCATCATCAGGTACCGCATCCTTGGGCATGCGCACGATGGCGACTTGCTGCGCCTCGATCATCTGCCCGAACGGGATCTCCACCGTGGCGACCACCACGTTCTTCATGTTGTCATCCGGGGCGGCGTTGAGCCGACCATTGAGCCAGTTGTTGGCCATCAAGGCGGCACCAAGTCCCAAGGTCAGGGAAACGGCAACCAGGGTCAGCGTACGGACACTCATGTCTGCATCTCCTTATCCAAGGAAGTCGATCTGCACGAAGTAGCTTTGCCAGGCCCATTTCAGCTCCTGAGGCGACAGCGGACCATCGCCGCCCAGGTAACGCTGGCGGTCGAGCGCCATGTTCAGCAGGTCGCGAGGGTGGCAGGGCACCAGCGGCACGCCTTCGGCCTCGTACAGCGCCTGTAACGCGTAACGCAACAGCAGCGGGTCGTAATCCAGGCCCAGGCGTTCGCATTCCTGGCGCCAGATGCGTTCGTACTCATCGACTTTCAGGTAGCTGAACTGCAGCTTGTAGCCGATACGTCGCAAGAAGGCTTCGTCGGCCAACTCCAGCGGGTTGAGGTTGGTGGAGAACACAAGCACCAGATCGAACGGCAGCTCGCAATGGCGCCCGCCACCCAGGTTGAGGAAGTCGCGCTTCTCTTCCATCGGCACGATCCAGCGGTTGAACAGTTCGGCCGGGGCCATGCGCTGGCGCCCCATGTCGTCGATGATGAACAGGCCATTACTGGCCTTGAGTTGCAAGGAGGCCTGGTACTGACGGGTACTGGGATCAAAGCGGACGTCCAGTTGCTCCATACCCAACTCACCGCCAGTGATCACAACCGGGCGTTTGCAGCGCACCAGCCGACGATCGATTCCTTCGTTGAGCAACAAGCTGGTAGATTGGCTTTCTTCCTCCAGGCGCTGATGCACCTGGGGGTCGTATACCTCGATGACCGACTCGTTGATCTCGATGGCATGGGGTACCCAGATGGCTTCGGCGAACAGGCGGATCAGGCGGCTGCTGACGTAGGTCTTGCCGGTGCCTGCGGGGCCATAAATCATGATGGCGCGTCCGGAGTTCAGCGCTACCCCTAGCTGGTCCAGCATGCTCTCCGACAGCACTACGCCCGCAAATGCCTTGTGCATGTCCTGCGTACTGATGCGGCCATGGTGAATGGTCTGCAGCTTGAGCAGGTCACGATAGGCACTTACCGGGAAGGGCGCCGCGCCGATGTAGCCGCTGCGCGCCAGTGCATCACGGGCGGTACCGCGGCCCCGCTCTGTCAGGCCGTAGCGCAGCACCTGCCCCCCCGTTTGCACACCGACCTGGCCCAGTACTTCAACGCGGCCATCCTTACGCAGAAAGGCCAGTACTTCCTCTACCACTGCGCCGGTCAATGCCAGACGCTCCACCAGGCGCGACAAATCCAGCGTACCGGCGTCATGCAGGTGCTTGCACAACAAATCACCGAGAAAGCTTTCCGCCAGGCCAGTCTCGCGGACTGTACGTGGCTGAGGTGCCAGGCTCTGCACTGCGTCCTTGTCACAGGCGCAGACACCACTGTCTCTTAATGCGTGCATTGTTAGCCTCCCAGGCTATAGGCCAAGCGGTTGCCAAAAAAGGCTGACAATGGTTCCGGACAGTATCGCGACGGAATAAGGGAATGGTTTACCCGCCACCTCATCCGTCCTCGGCGCAAAATATGCCTGCGCCGTCAAGATCAACCAGTAGCGTTCTAACGTCTGTTTCAACTGTCCGCGCAGGAGCACTATCAACATCCCGCACACTCCGCCGGCAATCAAACTAAGAAGTGCTGCTGAAAGTGCTTCAGGCGGTGCAAGAAAGCTACAGACCATAGCCATCAGTTTGACGTCGCCGGCCGCCATGCCCCCCAGCGCATACATTGGAATAAATACGGTAAAACCGATAACCATGCCCAGCACACCATAACCCAGCCCGGCAAGTTCTGCGGAGTAAACCTGCCCCGCCAACCCCAACCCCAACCCCAGCAAGACCAGTAAGTTGGGAATGCGGTGGTTACGAAGGTCCCCGACCACCGCAATACCCAACAACCCTAGCAGCACGACAATGGCGAACAGAGACTCTGCTGACATTGCTGCATCCCCCTTGGGGCTTAATTAAGAATTGGTTTAAGGGGCTGCTGTGCCTCCAAGCGCAGTGATCAGCCCGTTGATTTTTCCCTTGACTGCAGTTCCCAAGTTGGTGAACGCAGTAATAAGGGCGAGGGCAACCAACCCGCCTGCTACCGCATACTCCACAACAGTCAGGCCATCTTCATCTTTGACGAACTTCAGGACCGAATCCTTGATAGTTTGCAGATTCATTTCGCTCACCTCGCTAAGGACATTATTTTTCTTCCCGGGCAGTGGTGTTTTGCACTACCTGTTGCGAATCCTAGTCAGAGGGTGACAGCAGTGGTTAGGAGATTTTTGCGAATCGCTAGGACTTTTTTGCGGCCATTGGCCAGCATCGAAAAGGTGGGCGAAGACACCAGTAAACCAGGCAGGAAACCCGAATATGAGAAGCACTTTCGTACGCATTTGCAGCCGGCTCAGGGAAGGGTTCTGGCACGTTTGTTCAAAGCCGACAAGCGGTCGTCATGATCAAAGACCAGCCTGACTGCGGAACCTGTCTAACATCAGGGTTTTACAAAGCGCATAGAACCACTTAAGCCAAAACGATCTAAGGTAATAACCAAATTGATCGGCGACTTAATAGTGTTTTGACAATACTGCTGCTCGTAGGGAAACTCCCCAGCATAAGGTTAAGTCACGATGTCTAACCCGGGCACAAAGCCGCTGTTGTTGTGGTTCGATCTGACACGCGATCATTCCACCGACGCGCTGATGGCACAGTTCAGTCATGTCTGCGATTGCAAACTGGCGAAGGCCGTGGCGCATTCCGAACGCCAGCAGGCAGACATGATCTGCATGCATTTCGATCGCCCCGACACCCTCAACCTCAACCTGTTGCTGGAAGTGAAGCGCAACTCACCGTCAATCCCGGTCACCATGTTCACCGTGCAGCACTCCGAAGAGTTGGCCGTCTGGGCCATGCGTTCGCGGGTCTGGGAGTATCTGGTATTGCCGCTGACAAGCGGTGAGAAAAGTCGCTACATCGATGTCCTCAAGCAGCTTTGCGACATACGCCGCGCCAGCAAGGCCTCAGGCAATGCGCAGCGCATCGATCACCTTCCCTCCCTGCCGGACAGCATTCGCCTGACCGGCGAACACCACAAGCACCAGGCGCTCAGCAAGGTCATGCCGTACATCGACCAGCACTTTCGCGAATGTGTCGATCAAAAGGACCTCGCGCAGCGCTGCGGCATGACCACGGCCCGCTTCAGCCGCCTGTTCAAGGAAGTGAACGGCGTTGGGTTTCTGGATTACATCCTGAGCAAGCGCATGAACCTGGCCATGGACCTGCTCGTCAACAGCCAGATGCCGATTACCAGCATCGGCTATGAGGCAGGCTTCAAGGACCCGTCCTACTTCGCCCGCACCTTCAAGCAGGTGAGCAACTGCACGCCCAGCGAATACCGCCAGGCCCGCCAGCTCGAAGCGGCGGCCAGCGAAACCGAGCCCCTGAAAGATACGAATGCGCCACTTCTGGATAACGTGTTACCGAGTGCGGCGTTTCACAAGAGCCGCTGAAGAATCACACGCCAGGCAGCAACCCGTCCCCTCGCAACAACGTCTCCAGGCAATGCTCCTGCACCCCATAGAACGCCTTGAGCTGCCCGATCTTCTCCAGCAACGCGCCGTTGTCCCCTGCCTGGCGCCGCTTCACCGCAAGAATCATCTTGTTCTTGTTGGTGTGCTCCAGCGAGATGAACTCGAACACCTTGGTCTCGTACCCGCAGGCTTCCAGGTACAGCGCGCGCAGGCTGTCGGTCAGCATCTCGGCCTGCTGGCCCAGGTGCAGGCCGTACTGCAGCATCGGTTGCAACAACCCCGGGCTGTGCAGTTGCGGGCGGATCTGCTTGTGGCAGCACGGCGAGCACATGATGATCGCGGCGTTGCAGCGGATGCCGGTGTGGATGGCGTAGTCGGTGGCGATGTCGCAGGCATGCAGGGCGATCATCACCTCGATGGCCTCGGGCACCACGCTACGCACGTCACCACACTGGAACTCCAGGCCCGGATGCTCCAGACGCAAGGCGGCGGCATTGCACAAGTCGACCATGTCCTGGCGCAGCTCGACGCCGGTTACCTGCGCTTCGCGGCCCAGGCTGTTGCGCAGATAGTCGTGCATGGCAAAGGTCAGGTAGCCCTTGCCAGAGCCGAAGTCGGCTACCCGCAGCGCCTGCTCCGCCGGCACCGGGGCGCTGGCCAGGGCGTGGTCGAAGACTTCGATGAACTTGTTGATCTGCTTCCACTTGCGCGACATGGACGGGATCAGCGCGCCTTGTGCGTCAGTCACGCCGAGGTCACGCAGGAATGGCCGCGACAGCTCCAGATAGCGCTTCTTCTCGCGGTCATGGCCGCTGCTGCTGGCAGCTTCGCGCGGTGCCTGTGCGCCGTGGCGCTGGAGCATGGGCTTGCCCTTCTTGCTGAAGGTCAACTGCACTTCACCGTCGGCGTCGAACAGGTGCGCATTGCGGAAGCTGTCCGGCAGCAACTCGGCGACCAGCGCCTGGGCCTGATCCAGCGCCAGGTTGCGGGTGATGTCGCGGGTCTGGTGGCGATAGACCAGCGACAGGCACGGCTGGCCCTTGACCTGCAGCGGCTTGGCAATGATCCGTTGCAAGGTCTGGTCGGCACCGACATGGCGCGCCAATACCAGTTTGACCAGGGTATTGCCATGCAGGGCGGCGTTCAGCAGGTCGAGAAACTGGGTGCGCGCATCCGGCGCGGATGGGGCAGAAGAACTGGCGGACATGGAAAAACGGTGCCTCGGATAGCGGGGAGCGCATGGCGCAATGCGCGCATTCTACAGGGTGGCTAACTTCCTGTGGGAGATCGCCCAGTCCTTTGGGCTGCGCTGTCGCGTAGAGAACTGAATTCACAAGCGGTACGCGTACCCTGTGGGAGCGGCTTTAGCCGCGAAGAATCCAACTCGGTGCAGGGCACCGGCTGCGCCGGTGTTCGCGGCTAAAGCCGCTCCCACAGAGTCCCCGCTAATTCAATGAGTTATGTGCAGTTCTAAGGGCGCGTCAAGCCATCGGGGTTCGGCTCAATCGAGAATCACCAACCGGTTGGGCAACTCGTTACGTGCATGGGTAGGCGGCACATGCTCGCTGAGCAGTTCGCCGCACGCCTCGATGCACTCGACAAACCCCTGCAAGGTGCGGCCCTGGCGTACCTGTTCGGCAAAGCGGGCGACGATGGCCGCGCGGGCGGTGGCATCCAGGTGGTGCTCGATGCCGCGGTCAACCAGGATCTCCACATGCCGCTCCGCCTCGCTGACGAAGATCAGTACGCCCGTGGCACCAGCAGTGCGCTGCAGGTTCTGTTCGCGAAACTGCTGACGGGCCAGGCGCGAGGCGCGCCAGCGGCGCAGGGTCCGGGGGATCAGCCAGCCGGCCAGGCGTGGGCTGCGCAGCAGCAGGCACAAGCCGACGAACAGCAGCACATTGGCCACCAGCAAGCCACGCACTCCGGGCCAACCCAGCAGCCAGTGCAACAGGGCCGGCACGGCCAGCGCCAGCACGGCGGCCCAGAACAACGGCCAGTAGGCGTAATCATCGGCCCGGCGGGCCAGCACCGTCACCAGTTCGGCATCGGTGCGCCGTTCGGCACGGGCAATGGCTTCGGCGATCTGGCGCTGATGGTATTCGTCGAGGGGGGTCATGCCGTCGGTCTCTTGAGCGTTCTTATAGTTGTTGTCCCGGCATTCGGGGCTTCGTCCGCAGGCGACATATTCAGGCATAATCCGCCGCTGGAAGAAATGCCTGCAAATCGTACAACAATAGCCGCCTGAAAACTTCGGCCGCGCGCGTATCACCGTGGATACGGCAGAGGCCCCACAACGGAATTGATGATGAAACTGTCTTTGCTGGGCCTGGCCATGGGCCTTGCCAGTCAGGCGGCCCTCGCCGCCCCCTCCGCCCCGCCCCTGCAGGACAAGCAGGCGTTCATCGACCATCTGATCAGCCAGATGACCGAAGCCGAGAAGATCGGCCAGCTGCGCCTGATCAGCATCGGCCCGGAAATGCCCCGCGACAAGATTCGTGAGGAGATCGCCGCCGGCCGCATCGGTGGCACCTTCAACTCGCGTACCGCGCCCGAGAACCGGCCGATGCAGGACGCTGCCATGCGCAGCCGCCTGAAGATCCCGATGTTCTTCGCCTACGATACCGTCCACGGCGAACGCACCATTTTCCCGATCGGCCTGGGCATGGCCGCGACCTGGGACATGGACGCCGTCGCCAAGGTCGGCCGCACCGCCGCCATCGAAGCCGCGGCCGACGCCCTGGACATGACCTTCGCACCGATGGTCGACATCGCCCGCGACCCGCGCTGGGGCCGCACCAGTGAAGGCTTTGGCGAAGACACCTACCTGACCTCGAAGATCGGCCAGGTGATGGTCCGCTCGTTCCAGGGCAGCAGCCCGGCCAATCCCGACAGCATCATGGCCATCGTCAAGCACTTCGCCCTGTATGGCGCGGTGGAAGGCGGGCGCGACTACAACACGGTCGATATGAGCCTGCCGAAAATGTACAACGACTACCTGCCGCCCTACCGCGCCGCGCTTGACGCTGGTGCCGGCGGGGTGATGGTGGCGCTGAACTCGATCAACGGCGTGCCGGCCACCTCCAACACCTGGCTGATGAACGACCTGCTGCGCAAGGAGTGGGGCTTCAAGGGCGTGACCATCAGCGACCACGGCGCCATCCAGGAGCTGATCCGCCATGGCGTCGCCCGCGACGGTCGCGAAGCCGCCAAGCTGGCGATCAAGGCCGGCATCGACATGAGCATGAACGACACCCTGTACGGCGAAGAGCTGCCAGGCCTGCTGAAGTCTGGCGAAGTGACCCAGGGCGAACTGGATCAGGCGGTGCGCGAAGTGCTGGGTGCCAAGTACGACATGGGCCTGTTCAAGGACCCGTACGTGCGCATCGGCAAGGCCGAAACCGACCTGAAGGACTACTACGGCAACGACCGCCTGCACCGCGATGCCGCGCGTGACGTGGCGCGCCGCAGCCTGGTGCTGCTGGAAAACCGCAACCAGACCCTGCCGCTGAAAAAGGCCGGCACCATCGCCCTGGTCGGCCCGCTGGCCGATGCCCCGATCGACATGATGGGCAGCTGGGCTGCCGACGGCAAACCAGTGCACTCGGTGACCGTGCGCGAAGGCCTGCGCCGCGCCGTGGAGGGCAAGGCCAAGCTGGTCTACGCCAAAGGTTCCAACGTCACCGGCGACAAGGCGATGTTCGATTACCTGAACTTCCTCAACTTCGATGCCCCGGAAATCGTCGACGACCCGCGCCCGCCCGCGGTGCTGATCGACGAGGCGGTGAAGGCGGCGAAGCAGTCCGATGTGGTGGTGGCAGTGGTGGGTGAATCCCGCGGCATGTCCCACGAGTCGTCGAGCCGTACCACCCTGGAAATCCCCGCCAGCCAGCGGGAGCTGATCAAGGCCCTGAAGGCCACCGGCAAGCCACTGGTGCTGGTGCTGATGAACGGCCGCCCACTGTCGATTGCCTGGGAACGCGAGCAGGCCGACGCCATTCTGGAAACCTGGTTCGCCGGTACCGAAGGCGGCAACGCGATCGCCGATGTGCTGTTCGGCGATTACAACCCGTCCGGCAAGCTGGCCATCACCTTCCCGCGCTCGGTCGGGCAGATCCCGATGTACTACAACCACACCCGTATTGGCCGGCCCTTCACGCCGGGCAAGCCGGGCAACTACACCTCGCAGTACTTCGAGGAGCCCAATGGCCCGCTGTACCCGTTCGGCTATGGCCTGAGCTACAGCAGCTTCGAACTGTCGGGGCTGAAGCTGTCGAACAAGGACCTCAAGCGTGGCGACACGCTGGAAGCCAAGGTGACGGTGAAGAACACCGGCAAGGTGGCAGGCGAGACCGTGGTGCAGCTGTACCTGCAGGATGTATCGGCATCGATGAGCCGCCCGGTGAAGGAACTGAAGAACTTCCAGAAGCTGATGCTCAAGCCTGGCGAATCGCGCACGTTGAGCTTCCGCATCAGCGAAGAAGACCTGAAGTTCTACAATGGCCAACTGCAGCGGGTTGCCGAGCCAGGGGAATTCAATGTCCAGGTCGGGCTGGATTCCCAGGCGGTGCAGCAGCAGAGCTTTGAACTGCTGTAACTGACCGGTTTGCCTGTACCGGCCCCTTCGCGGGCTTGCCCGCTCCCACAGGTACTGCACAAGTCCATCGGGCTGTGAATCTCATGTGGGAGCGGGCAAGCCCGCGAAGAGGCCGGCCCTGATATCCCATTCATCCGGATCCGCCCCATGCCCTTTTCCGTTCGCGCCCTGCGTCTGGGGCTGATCACCCTGCTGATCGTGCTGGGCACCGCCCTCAGCGCCGGCTGGGCCATGCACCAGGCCAAGCGCCAGGCCATGGAAGCCGACGCCCAGCGTGCCAGCCAGCAGCTGGGCCTGTACGCCAATGCCCTGCACACGCTGATCGACCGCTACCGCGCCCTGCCCGCCGTGCTGGCGCTGGACCCGGAGCTGATCGCAGCCCTGCGCGGCCCGGTCAGCGAAGCGGTGCAGGACGCCCTGAACCGCAAGCTCGAACGCATCAATGGCGCCGCCAACTCCTCCACCCTCGAACTGCTCGACCGCACCGGCCTGGCCATCGCCGCCAGCAACTGGCGGTTGCCCAGCAGCTACGTGGGCTCCAACTACGGTTTTCGCCCCTATTTCAAGCAGACCCGCAGCCAGGGCAGTGGTCGCTTCTACGCCGTGGGCGTGACCAGTGGCGTGCCGGGCTACTTCCTCGCCAGCGCGGTGAACGACGAGCATGGCCGCTTCCTCGGCGCCATGGTGGTGAAGCTGGAGTTCCCCGAGCTGGAACGCGAGTGGCGCCAGGGCAGCGACATCCTGCTGGTCAGCGATGCCCGCGGCATCACTTTCATCGCCAACCAGGACGGCTGGCGCTACCGCGAACTGCAGCCACTCAATGGAGCCGACCGTGCCGAACTGGCCGAAACCCGTCAGTACGACAAGCAACCGCTGGTGCCGCTGCAGCACCAGGTGCTGACCCGCTTTGCCGCCAACAGCACCCTCAGCCGGGTGCAAGGCCCGGAGGGCAGCGCCGAATACCTGTGGGAAAGCCTGCCGCTGGAAGGTGAAAACTGGACCTTGCACCTGCTGCGCAAGCCGCAGGTGGCCGCCGACGGTCGCAATGCCGCCCTCGGCGCCGCCGCCGTGTGGCTGAGCCTGGTGTTCGCTGCGCTGTTCGTCAGCCAGCGCCTGCGCCTGGCCCGCCTGCGCCAGCGCAGCCGGGAGGAGCTCAAGCGCCAGGTCGAGGAGCGCACCCGTGAGCTGCGCACCGCCCAGGAGGGGCTGGTGCAATCGGCCAAGCTGGCGGCGCTGGGGCAGATGTCGGCAGCCATGGCCCATGAAATCAACCAGCCGCTGACCACCCAGCGCATGCAGCTGGAAACCCTGCGCCTGCTGCTCGACCATGGCCGACATGACGAAGCACGCCAGGCACTGGAGCCGCTGGAGCAGATGCTCACACGCATGGCCGCGCTCACCAGCCACCTGAAAACCTTCGCCCGCAACAGTCCGGTCGGCCTGCGCGAGCGCCTGGACCTGGCCACGGTGGTCGACCAGGCCCTGCACCTGCTGGAAGCGCGCATTCGCAGCGAAGAAGTAGAAGTAGCCCTGTACCTGGCGCGCCCGGCCTGGGTGCGCGGCGATGCCATTCGCCTGGAGCAGGTGCTGATCAACCTGCTGCGCAATGCCCTCGACGCCATGGCCGACAAGCGCTACAAACGCCTGGAGATCCGCATCGAGCCCGACGGCGAGCTGTGGCGCCTGAGCGTGCTGGATTCGGGTGGCGGCATTGCCGAGGCCGACCTGGCCAAGGTCTTCGACCCGTTCTTCACCACCAAGCCGGTGGGCGAAGGCCTGGGGCTGGGCCTGGCCATTTCCTACGGCATCGTCCACGAGGCCGGTGGCCAGCTGCAGGCCGAAAACCTGCCTGGCGGCGCGCGCCTGAGCCTTACCCTGCCCCGTGACCTGGAGCCTGTATGTTGAATTCAGTGATCGTCGTCGATGATGAAGCCAGTATCCGCACTGCGGTCGAGCAATGGCTGAGCCTGTCCGGCTTCAGCGTGCAACTGTTCGCCCGCGCCGAAGAATGCCTGGCACACCTGCCACAGCACTTTCCCGGAGTAATCATCAGCGATGTACGCATGCCGGGCATGGATGGCCTGCAGTTGCTCGAACGCCTGCAGGCGGACGACCCCGACTTGCCGGTGATCCTGCTGACCGGCCACGGCGATGTGCCCATGGCAGTGGAAGCCATGCGCAGCGGGGCCTACGACTTCCTGGAAAAACCCTTTACCCCGCAGCACCTGCTGGGCAGCCTGCGTCGGGCCCTGGAAAAGCGCCAGCTGGTCCTGGAAAACCGCAGGCTGCACGAGCAGGCCGACCTCAAGTCACGCCTGGAAGGCACGCTGCTTGGCATGTCCCAAGGCCTGCAACAGCTACGCCGGCAAGTGCTGGACCTGGCCAGCCTGCCGGTCAATGTGCTGATCCGCGGCGAAACCGGCAGTGGCAAGGAGCGCGTGGCCCGCTGCCTGCACGATTTTGGCCCGCGCGCCGGCAAGCCGTTCGTCGCCCTCAACTGTGCAGCCATCCCCGAGTCGCTGTTCGAGGCCGAGCTGTTCGGCCATGAAAGCGGCGCTTTTACCGGTGCCCAAGGCAAGCGCATCGGCAAGCTGGAGTACGCCAACGGCGGCACGGTGTTCCTCGACGAAATCGAAAGCATGCCACTGGCCCAACAGGCCAAGCTGCTGCGGGTGATTCAGGAACAGAAGCTGGAGCGCCTGGGGGCCAACCAGAGCATCAGCGTCGACCTGCGCATCATTGCCGCGACCAAGCCCGACCTGCTCGAAGAAGCCCGCGCCGGGCGCTTCCGCGAAGACCTTGCCTATCGCCTGAACGTGGCCGAGCTGCGCCTGGCGCCATTGCGTGAACGGCGTGAGGACATTCCACTGCTGTTCGAGCACTTTGCCCGTGCCGCCGGCGAAAAGCTTGGCCGCGCAGCCCCACCACTGTCGGGCGCGCAACTGGCGCAGCTGCTGTCGCACGACTGGCCGGGCAACGTGCGTGAACTGGCCAATGCCGCGGAACGCCATGCGTTGGGGCTGGGCTCACCGAACATCGAGGTGGCGCCTGCCGGGCAGTCGCTGAGCGAGCAGATGGAAGCGTTCGAGGCGCAATGCCTGCGCGCGGCGCTGCGCCAGCACGGGGGCGCGATCAATGCTGTGATGGAAATGTTGCAGCTGCCGCGGCGCACGCTGAACGAGAAGATGCAACGGCATGGATTGGTGCGCGAGGACTTCATTGGGCGGGAATGAGCGGAAATCCGCCTATCGCGCTTGGTCGCTAAGCAAATAACCGCTCATTAGCAGGATTCTTTTGGGGCTGCCTTGCAGCCCTTCGCGGGCACGCCCGCTCCCACAGGGAAACGCGAAGAGTCAGACATCACGCGGTCCCTGTGGGAGCGGGCGTACCCGCGAAGGGGCGCGCAGCGCCCCAACTTGAAGCCCAACGCACCCATTTGGCACACCTTCTGCAATTGCCTTGGCAAGCTGCGCCACGGCGCGCTCCACAAAAACAACGAGAAGGTATCCCTGATGGATAATGCCACCTCCCTGCCAGCCGGGGCGGCCACCGCGCCTGCCACAGAAAAAACCACCGCCAGCCGCCTGAAGTCGATCTTCAGCGGGTCCATCGGCAACATGGTCGAATGGTACGACTGGTACGTCTACGCCGCATTCTCGCTGTACTTCGCCAAGGCCTTCTTCCCAGCCGGCGATTCCACCGCACAATTGCTCAATACCGCCGCGATCTTCGCCGTGGGCTTCCTCATGCGCCCGATCGGTGGCTGGCTGATGGGCCTGTACGCCGACCGCAAAGGCCGCAAGGCCGCATTGATGGCCTCGGTGCTGCTGATGTGTGCAGGCTCGCTGGTCATCGCCCTGACCCCGGGCTACGAAACCATCGGCGTCGCCGCGCCAATCCTGCTGGTCATCGCACGCCTGCTGCAGGGCTTGTCGGTGGGTGGTGAATACGGCACCTCGGCCACCTACCTCAGCGAAATGGCCAGCAAGGACCGCCGTGGCTTCTTCTCCAGCTTCCAGTACGTGACCCTGATCTCCGGCCAGCTCATCGCCCTGGCGGTACTGATCGTCCTGCAACAGACCCTGACCACCGAGCAGCTGTATGCCTGGGGCTGGCGCGTACCGTTCGTGATCGGTGCGCTGTGCGCCGTGGTGGCCCTCTACCTGCGTCGCGGCATGGAAGAAACCGCCTCCTTCACCAAGAAGGAAAAGGCCAAGGAAAGCCTGATGCGCACCCTGCTGCGCCACCCCAAGGAGCTGATGACCGTGGTCGGCCTGACCATGGGCGGCACCCTGGCCTTCTACACCTACACCACCTACATGCAGAAGTACCTGGTCAACACCGTGGGCATGAGCATCAGCGACTCGACCACCATCTCGGCCGCCACGCTGTTCCTGTTCATGTGCCTGCAGCCGGTGATCGGCGGCCTGTCCGACAAGATCGGTCGACGCCCGATCCTGATCGCCTTCGGTGTACTCGGCACCCTGTTCACCGTACCGATCCTCAGCACCCTGCACACCATCCAGACCTGGTGGGGCGCGTTCTTCCTGATCATGGCGGCGCTGATCATCGTCAGCGGCTACACCTCGATCAACGCCGTGGTCAAAGCCGAGCTGTTCCCCACCGAAATCCGCGCCCTGGGCGTGGGCCTGCCGTACGCCCTGACCGTGTCGATCTTCGGCGGCACCGCAGAGTACGTGGCCCTGTGGTTCAAGAGCGCCGGCATGGAGAGTGGCTTCTACTGGTACGTCACCGCCTGCATCGCCTGCTCGCTGCTGGTTTACGCGACCATGAAGGACACCAAGCAGCACTCGCGGATTACCACTGAGTGATGCTGGCCTGGCAGTACTGAAAAGGGGCGCTCCAGTGCATGGGGCGCCCCTTTTTTGTGATACGCGGCAGCCTGTGAGCCGATTGACGGCCTTATTCGGCTCACAGAATGAGCCGAATAGCGCTATTATTCGGCTCACAAGATGAGCCGAATAGCCGGCTCATTCGGCTCATGGGACGGATCATGAATAGCCCCTTATGGATCTGGCAGCAACCTGCCTGGCCACGCTTCACCTGGCAAAACGAAGCCATCGCGCCAACGCTACGCAATTGCATCGACATGCAAGGACGCCTGCTGGGCAAGATCGGCAGCGTCGATGCACTCAGCGAGCGCCAGAACATCCTCGATACGCTGCTGCAAAACATCGTCACCTCTTCGGCAATCGAAGGTGAGCAGTTGAACGTGGGTTCTGTCCGCTCTTCCCTAGCTCGCCGGCTGGGCATCGAGGAGCAAGGACCTACCAATGCCCGCAGTGAAGGGCTGGCGGAGCTGATGCTGGATGCAACGCAAGGGTATGACCGACCGCTGACCCTGCAGCGCCTGTACACCTGGCACCAGTGGCTGTTCCCACTGGCACAAGGCGCCTTGAGCAAAGCGATACTGGTCGGCCAGTTGCGTGATGAAATGCCCATGCAGGTGATCTCCGGCCGGCTCGACAAGCCTACCGTGCATTTCGAAGCACCACCGCGCGATGGCCTGGAAGCCCAACTCAACGAGTTTCTCGACTGGTTTGCCAACAGTCGCGATTCCACCAGCCTGGACCCACTGCTACGTGCCGGAATCGCCCACTTCTGGTTCGTCACCCTGCATCCGTTCGACGATGGCAATGGCCGTCTGACTCGGGCAATCACCGACCTGGCGCTGGCGCAAGGTGAGCGACAGGCCATTCGTTTCTATGCCATGTCTGCCAGCATCCTCGAAGACAGGGCCGGATATTACCAAGTGCT
Organism: Pseudomonas sp. X4; assembly: GCF_040784925.1. Taxonomy (NCBI): domain Bacteria; kingdom Pseudomonadati; phylum Pseudomonadota; class Gammaproteobacteria; order Pseudomonadales; family Pseudomonadaceae; genus Pseudomonas; species Pseudomonas sp. X4. Next base: position 1,207,819 of record NZ_CP160798.1, read on the forward strand.
GGAGAACAGCCAGAAAGGCGACCTGGATATCACCCGCTGGCTATCCTGGTTTCTTGCTACCCTGCTGCGCAGCCTGGAACAGGCCCTGGCCAATATCGACCGGATACTAGCCAAGGCCAGGTTCTGGCAAGCACATCGCTCAGATGGTTTGCTGCCCGAACAGGTAAAGGTGCTCAACAGGTTGCTCGATGGCGGCCCCCGAGGATTCGAGGAAGGCATCAACGCAGCGCAATACCAGGCGGTGGCGAAGGTATCAAAGGCCACTGCGACCCGCCACCTGTCCGATCTGCTCGACAAGGCCTGCCTGGTTCGCCTGCCTGGCGGGGGCCGCAGTACCCGCTACCGCATCAACACTCAGGACATCTCCAACGCCTGACGCGGCTCACGGCGCTGGTACCAGGTGGCCATCAGCACCAGTACCAGCAACACCCCGCCCAGCACTGCCGAAGAGCCGACCGTGCCGAAGTCTAGGCCGCCCTTCTCGTGGGGCTTGGTGAGGAAGTCGCCCAAGGTGGCGCCGAACGGGCGGGTAAGCACGAACGCAACCCAGAACAACACCACGCCAGGGATGCGTGTCCAGTAGCGGGCCACCACTACCAAGGCGATGGCACTGCCGATCAACAGTGCGCCACCGGCAAAACCGAGCCCCGAGTCATCGGCCAGGTAATCGCCCAGCGCCGTGCCGAGGGTGTTGGAAAACAGGATCGCCACCCAGTAGAACAATTCGCCCGTGCGGTTCTTGATGCGGGTGACATCCAGCGGGTTGCCGCTCAGGCGCCATACCAGGAAGGTCAGCAGCAGGATGCCGATTAGGATGGCCGAACCCGCGGCGTAGCCCAGGCCCAGTGTGCGGTCCATGAAGTCGGACATGGTAGTGCCGGCGGTGCTGGTGGAGAGGATCACCAGCCAGTACAGCATCGGGTGGTAGCGGCGCGAGTACAGCTGGCCGAGCAAGGTCAGCAGGAACACGCTGATCAGCAGCAGCGAGCTGAGGGCATAGCCGATGTTCAGGGTCATCGACAGCAAATCACCCGCCGTTTCGCCAAGGGTAGTAGCGCAGATCTTCATGACCCAGAAGGCCAAGGTGATTTGCGGAAGTTTGTTCATTGTTGTGCCGCTCCGGTTTGAGGTGCGGCGATGGTGCTGAGCAGCATTTGAAAAATCGGTTGGTGATGTATGAAAAATGCGTTGAGCAGCCTTCAATGACAGATTTTTCATCCTTAACGCCCCATTAATTCCACCCCCTCAAGCTGCAATGGCTGTCAGAACGTCGGCGCATGGGCAGACACATCCTGAGCCAGAACCGCTGCCAGAGCCCCAAGATGCGCGCCAATACATATCTAATTATTCGATTTTTAAGCGCTATTATTTGCGCTTTTTAATCAAGTTAATCGGCGTAGGATTAAACCCATAGAAACAAAACAACCTCAAGAACCCCTGGAGCAACGACCATGAAAAACAAACTGATCCTCACCCTGGCCCTCTCGGTTTTCGCTGCTGGCGCCTTCGCCGAAGATGGCTTCAACCGCACCAACGCCCACACCTTCGCAGCGACCCAGAGCCAATCCGCTGCCTACGCCGAAGATGGCTTCGACCGCACCGGTGGCCAGCGCTTCGCCGAAGACGGCTTCGACCGCACTGGTGGCCAGCGCTTCGCTGAAGACGGCTTCGACCGCACCGGTGGCCAGCGCTTCGCTGAAGACGGCTTCGACCGCACCGGTGGCCAGCGCTTCGCTGAAGACGGCTTCGACCGCACCGGTGGCCAGCGCTTCGCTGAAGACGGCTTCGACCGCACTGGCGGCCAACGTTTCGCCGAAGATGGCTTCGATCGCACCAACGCCCACCGCATCAGCTGATCTCTGATGCGAGCACCCAGCCCGGCTTCGGCCGGGCTTGATCATTTGCAGGCGGGCACAGGCTTGGCACACTAGGCGCCTTGTCCACCAGGAGGTAGGGCCAGCAAGCCCAGCACAGATGTATTACTACGAACCCGCCAAAGGCCACGGCCTGCCCCACGACCCGTTCAACGCCATCGTCGGCCCCCGCCCTATCGGCTGGATCTCCTCACAGGACCGCGAAGGCCGCCTGAACCTGGCGCCCTACAGCTTCTTCAACGCCTTCAACTACATTCCGCCGATCATCGGTTTCTGCAGCGTCGGGCGCAAAGACAGCCTGAACAACATCGAGCAGACCGGCGAATTCGTCTGGAACCTGGCAACCCGCCCGTTGGCCGAACAGATGAACCAGAGCTGCGCACCGGTTGCCGCCGAGATAAACGAATTCGAACTGAGCGGCCTCACCGCCAAGCCGTCGAGCATCGTCAACGTGCCGCGTGTCGGCGAAACCCCGGTGGCCTTCGAGTGCAAGGTCAGCCAGATTGTCCAGCTCAAGCGGGCCGACCAGGAACTGGTGCCCAGCTGGCTGATCCTGGGTGAAGTGGTGGCGGTGCACATTGCCGAGCACCTGTTGAAGAACGGTATCTACGATACCGCTGCTGCCGAGCCGATCCTGCGTGGCGGTGGCCCGGCAGACTATTTCGAGCTGGGCAACCTGTTCAAGATGGCCCGCCCGCCGGCCTGATCACCAGATCAGCTCACCCTCTTCGCTGACGCCCTGCAAGCGTTGCAGCTCGGCCGTGGCCGCTTCATCGGCGGCCACGGCGCCCTTGAACACCTGGCCGTCGAGAATCTTGTGAAAGCGCGGCGCGCCGCCCATGCCCAGGGCCTTGACCGCGATGGCCGCGTTGTAGCCCCCACCTTCCACCGGGACCATCGCCGAAACCGCTTCGAAATGCGGGAATTCTCTACGTGCCATGTTGCTATCTACCTGGTTGATCAAGGGCAGCATCTTACCCTATTCACCTGTACCGGCCCTATCGGCGGCAAGCCAGCTCCCACAGGTACTGCACCGCCCTCAAGACCTGTGATAACCCTGTGGGAGCTGGCTTGCCGGCGATGAGGCCAGAACAGGCAATAGCTCAATCAAAGGTATGCAGATCCAGGCTGCTGACCACCTGTTCCTGCACCAACTCACCAAACACTTCCAGCGTCGGCGAAGCAAAGTAGCCAGTCATCGCCTGCTGGTCTTGCCAGCTGCCACTGAGCAACCATAAATCGGCATCAGCCTGCGAACGCTGCACCGTGAAACTCAGGCAGCCCGGTGCCCGCAACGAGGGCTCGAGCAGATCACGCAGGCGCGCGCCCAGCTCCGCCGAGCGCCCGCTGCTGGCACGGATGAAAGCAAGGTGGGTGACCGGTTGTGTCGGGGTCATTGCACAATCTCCTTGAAGCAGGCGGACGGAAAAGCCAGGCTGCCAAGGTTAGGGCCTCACCCGCGCGACGCGTTAGGCCATTACTGCTCGCCGATTGCCTGATCCTGCAGCGCGGCAGGATCAGGCAATCGGCGTGCAGCTTTTGACTAGCGCCCGCCATTGCCCAAACCTATGCTGCGTCGGTCAGCAGAGGAAAGCCATAATGACCACCGCCACGTCCATCGACCCGAGCCTGGAACTGCAACGCCAGGAGCTGGCCGAGCTGATCCGCCGCCACGCCGGGGAGCCCCACGGCCCGGCATCGGCCATCGATGACCTGTACCTGGTGCGCTACACCGAAAACGTGCGCTCGGTACCCACCCTGGCGCAACCCGCGCTGTGCATCCTCGCCCAGGGCAGCAAAAGCCTGTTCCTCGGTGACGAGCAGTACGCCTACGACCCGCTGCACTACATGGTGGTCTCGGTAACATTGCCGCTTAGCGGCGTAAAGCTCGACGCCAGCCCCGAGCACCCGAGCCTTGGCTTGCGCATGGACCTGGACCCGGCCGAAATCAGCCAGCTGATCGCCGAAAGCGGGCCGATGCTGGTGCCCAACCGGCCTTCCGGTCGTGGCTTGTACGTGGAAAGAACCGATGCCGCGTTGCTCGACGCCCTGCTGCGGCTGATACGCCTGCTGGACACCCCTCGCGACATCGCGATGCTCGCGCCGCTGTTCCGCCGGGAGATTCTGTACCGCCTGCTGCGCGGGCCGCAGGGCTATCGGCTGTACGAAATCGCCTTGGCCAACAGCCAGACCCACCGGGTTTGCCAGGCCATCACCTGGCTCAACCAGAACTACCAGCTGCCTTTGCGCATCGAGGACCTGGCGAGGGAGGTCAACCTCAGCACCTCGACCTTGCACCACCGGTTCAAGGCCGTGACGTCGATGAGCCCGTTGCAGTATCAGAAGCAACTGCGCCTGCAGGAGGCGCGGCGCTTGATGCTGAATGACGGGCTCGAGGCGGCGGTGGCGGCCTACCGGGTGGGGTATGAAAGCCCGTCACAGTTCAGCCGTGAATACAGCCGGCTGTATGGCGCGCCGCCGATTCGTGATGTGGCGAGGTTGCGGGCGACTGCTGGCTGAGTTTGGCTTTGCCTGTGCCGGCCCTTTCGCGGGTGAACCCGCTCCCACAGGTTTTGCACAGATACTGAAAACTGTGCAGTACCTGTGGGAGCGGGTTCACCCGCGAAAGGGCCGGTACAGGCAATAGCTTCACTTCAACCCAACACAGCCCCCTGCCACTGATTCTGGTCAACCTGGATCAAGGTCGGCCCCTTGCGCTCCACTGCCTGCCCCAACGCCACCTGCAACTGCGCCACATCTGCCACCTGCTCCGCCGCCGCGCCCAGGGCCCGCGCCACACCGATGAAGTCCGGCGTATGGATATCCACCCCGACTGGCTCGATGGCCCGGTTGACCATGTACTTCTTGATTTCCTCGTACCCCTGGTTATTCCACAGCAGCACGATCAGCGGCACCTGCGCTTCCACCGCGCTGGCCAGCTCCGGCAAGGTGAACTGCAAACCGCCATCACCAATCAGGCACACCGCAGGCGCACGCTCACCGACCTGCTCCGCGCTGCCCAGCCAGGCGCCCATGGCCGCCGGCAATGCATAACCCAAGGTGCCGTAGCCGGTCGAGGCATTGAACCAACGGCGTGGCTGGTCCATGTCCAGGGTCAGGTTGCCGGTGTACACCGGTTGGGTCGAATCGCCCACCAGAATGGCATTGGGCAGGCGCTCGATAATTGCATTCAGCAAACGTGTCTGGCTCAGAGTCGGCTGGTCCCAACCCGCCGCCAGTGCCTGGCGCAGCTTGGCCACCCGGGCCGCGCCCCACGTACTTTCACGCACGGGTTGCGGCAATGCTTGCAAGGCGCCGAGCAGCGCCTCGGCGGCCAGTTCGGCATCGGCCACCAGCGACAGCTCCGGCAGGTAATTGCGCACGGTCTGGTCCGGGTCGATGTCGATGCGCAACAGGCTGCCCGGGATCTCGAAACCACCTTTGAAGGTGACGTCATAGTCGGTTTCGGCCAGTTCGGTGCCGATCGCCAGCACCACATCGGCCTCGGCCACCAGCGCCCGCGTGGCTGGCAGTGACTGGGTCGAGCCAATCTGCAGCGGGTGGCTGGCCGGCAGCAGCCCCTTGGCATTGATGGTCAGCGCCACCGGCGCCTGCAGGTATTCGGCCAGGCGCGCCAGCGCAGCGCCAGCGGCCAATGCGCCGCCCCCGGCCAGGATCAATGGCCGCCGTGCATTGGCCAGGCGCTCGGCCATCTGCGCCACGGCCTGCGGCGCTGCCCCCGCCCGGCTGCTGCGCACCACGCGCCCCGGCAGCAGGTGATCGGCCGGTTCGACCAGCACGTCGAGCGGGATCTCGATATGCACCGGGCGCGGTCGGGCGCCTTCGAATACGGCGAATGCCCGGGCCAGCACCTGCGGCAGGTCATCGGCACTCATCAGGGTGTGGGAAAACGCCGCCACACCCGACACCAGCGCTGCCTGGTTGGGCAACTCGTGCAGCTTGCCGCGGCCACCGCCCAGCTGATCGCGGGCCTGCACGCTGGAAATCACCAGCATCGGGATCGAGTCGGCATAGGCCTGGCCCATGGCGGTGGTGATGTTGGTCATGCCCGGGCCGGTGATGATGAAGCACACCCCGGGCTTGCCGCGGGTCCGCGCATAGCCGTCGGCCATGAACCCGGCCCCCTGCTCGTGGCGCGGGGTGACATGGCGGATGGACGAGCCCGCCAGGCCGCGGTAGAGCTCCACGGTATGTACACCAGGAATGCCGAAGACATGGTCAACGCCATAGCCTTCAAGGAGTTTTACCAGTACTTCGCCGCAGGTTGCCATCGGGTTTCACCATGAATCTCGGTTGGGTTATGCCCCTATTGGACCCAGCCACGGCTATCGCCACAATGCAAAAAAACACATACTAGCCATGTCCTGCAATCATGGCTCAGCACAATGAAACGCCTCCCGCCCTTGCCCGCCCTGCATACCTTTCTGGTAACCGCCCAGCACTGCAATTTCACCCGTGCCGGGCAGCAGTTGCATATCACCCAGGGCGCCGTCAGCCGACAGATCGCGGCCCTCGAAGAGCATCTGGGTTATGCCTTGTTCCAGCGCCAGGCCCGTGGGCTGAGCCTGACCCGTGAAGGCCAGGACTGGCTGCCAAGGGTGCAGCAGGTGTTCGCGCTGATCGAACAAGGGGTGCGCGAGGTGGGTGGGCGCAGCACTACCTTGCAGCTCAAGGCACCGACCTGCGTGATGCGCTGGCTGCTGCCACGCCTGATGGAATGGCAGGCGCTACGCCCGGATGTGCCTGTAGAGCTGACCACTACGGTGCAACATGGAGTGGACTTTCGCCGCGAGGGTTTCGATGCGGCGGTGGTGTATGGCGATGCGCCGAACCATGGGCTGCGCGTGCGCAAGCTGTTCGATGAGCAACTGACGCCGGTTTGCGCGCCGTCATTGCGCCAAGGGCCGGTACCGTTGCAGCAGGTCGAAGACCTGGCGCAACACATGCTACTGCACCCGTCGCGGGATGAGCATGACTGGCGGTTGTGGCTGCAGGCAGCCGGGGTGACGCTGGGCACTCAAGGGCCGAAGCAGCATTTCGAGACACTGGACATGGCGATGGCCATGGCCTCGCAGGGCACCGGCGTGGCCATCGGCGACTGGTCGCTGATCGGCGATGACTTGCGCGGGGGGCGGTTGTGCATGCCGTTTGCGCTGAAAGTGATGACCGGCAAGGGGTATTACCTGGTGAGCCAGGCCAAGAGCTTGCCGCCGGGGCTTGTGGAGTTGCTGGATTGGCTGGAACACCAGGCCAGCCAGTGAGGGCCTCTTCGCGGGCACGCCCGCTCCCACAGGTACAGCACAGATTCCAAGACCTGTGCTTTACCTGTGGGAGCGGGCGTGCCCGCGAAGCAGGCGACTCAGTACCCGACCGTGAACCGCTGCCGCGAGTGCTGCGGCTTTTCCAGTTCGTCGAGCATGGCAATCGCGTAATCGGCAAAGGTGATCCAGCTCTTGCCATCCGCGCCGATCAACAGATGATCCTTGCCCAGCTTGTAATGCCCGCTGCGATCACCTTCAACGAACTCCGCCGACGGCGACAGGAAGGCCCAGTCCAGGTTCGGCTCCCGTTGCAACGCTTCCAGAAAACGCACCCCGGCAGTGGCCTCGGCCTTGTATGCCTCGGGGAAGTCCGGGCTGTCGATCACCCGATGTCCCGACGGCAGCAACAGGCTGCCGGCCCCACCTACCACCAGCAGGCGCTTGACCCCGGCCCGCTTGACCGGCTCGATGATGGCGTGTGGCTCGATGGTAGAGAAATGTGCCGCACTCAGCACCGCATCCACACCCGCGACCGCCGCTTGCAAGGCCGCGCTGTCCTTGGCATCCAGCGCCTTGACCGTCACCCCGTCCCGCCCCTGCAACCGCGACGGGTCGCGGGCGATGGCCAGCACACTGTGGCCACGGCGCAGGGCCTCTTCCAGCAACTGGCTGCCAGCGCGGCCAGTGGCACCGATGATTGCAATCTTGCTCATGGGATACTCTCCATCAGTTGAACGGAATTACCACTTCATCTCGCCCTTGGCGACCTTGGCCCCCAGCTCCAGCGAGCTTTCATCGGCCAGCCCTGGGTAACGTTGCTTCATCGCCGCGATCAACGCACCGGCGTCTTTCGCCTTGTCGGTCTCGGCATCGAAATCACAAATGTACTTCGCCGTGAAACGCACGGCCTCCAGCGATCGGCTGCTGTCCCCCAGGTAATGCCCGGGGATGACCGTGCGCGGCGCCAGCGCTTCGATGTGCGCCAGAGTGCCGAGCCAGTCGGCGTGGGACTTGGCCGTTTGCGTGTCGGCCATCCATACATGAATGTTCTCTGACACCACCACGCCACCGACCACCGCCTTGATCGACGGGATCCACACAAAACTGCGGTCAGGTTGCGGGCCGTCGAGGCCGACCACCTCGAGGGCCTGCCCTTCCAGCGTCAGGCGGTTGCCTTCGAGCACTTGCGGCAGCACCAGCCGCGCCGGCTTGTCCGCGCCCATCTGCGGGCCCCAGTAGGCCAGCTTGGCATCCATGGTCTGGCGGATATGGGCAACCGTGGCGGCCGACGCCAGCACCTTGGCCTCGGGGAAGGCATGGGTCAGGGTATCCAGGCCGAAGTAGTAGTCCGGGTCGCCATGGCTGATGTAGATGCTGGTCAGCTGCTTGCCGCCTGCCCGCAGGCGCTGCACCAGCTGCTCGGCCTGGGCCTTGCCGAACTGGGCATCGACGAGGATGGCGTCGTGCTCGCCGCTGACGATCACCGAACTGACCGGGAAGATCGCCTCATGCCCGGGGTTGTAAACCTCCAGCCGCAAGGGGTCGGCAGCCAGCGCCGGGCCGGCCAGGGTCACACAGGCCAGCAGCAGGCCACGCAAGGGAGTGAAAAGAGACATCGCAAACGCCCGTCAGATGAACAATGCCCAACAGCTTAGTTGCCCAATCCGTGCCAAAAAATGCGATGCTCGAACATAGTTTGTTTCTGAAACCGGGCAAATCATGGACCGTCTCAACGCCATGCGCGTTTTCGTCACCGTCGTCGACCTGGGCAGCCAGTCGGCGGCGGCGGATCATCTGCAACTGTCGCGGCCGGTGGTGTCGCGCTACCTGGCAGAGCTGGAAGACTGGGTTGGCGCACGGCTGATGCAGCGCACCACACGCAAGCTCAGCCTCACCGCCGCCGGCCAGGAAACCCTGCCCCGCTGCCGGCAACTGCTGGAACTGGCCGGCGACCTGCAGGCCGCGGTGCAGCAGCCGGATGACGCGCCCAAGGGCGCACTGCGCATCAGCGTCAGCACCTCGTTCGGCCAGGCCCAGCTGGTGGATGCAGTGGCCGCCTACGTCCGGCGCTACCCCGGAGTGAAGGTGGAACTGCAGATGCTCGATCGCACGGTCAACCTGGTGGACGAGCGCATCGACCTGGCCATCCGCACCAGCAATGACCTGGACCCCAACCTGATCGCCCGGCGCCTGAGCGTGTGCCGCTCGGCAGTGTGTGCGGCACCGGCCTACCTGCGCGAGCACGGCACGCCGCAACGGGTCGAGGAGCTGAGCCGGCACAACTGCCTGACCCATGCCTACTTCGGCCACAGCCTGTGGCATTTCGAGGTGGCCGGCCAGCAAGTCGCCGTGCCAGTGGCGGGGAACATCAGTGCCAACGAGGCGATGACACTGCAGAAGGCGGCGCTGGCCGGCGCAGGTATCGCCATGCTGCCGACCTACCAGGCCGCGGAGGCCCTGCGCCGGGGTGAACTGGTGCGCCTGCTGCCCGAAGCCAGCCCACGCGAGCTGAACCTGAATGCGGTATACACCTCACGCAAGCACATGCCGGCGACCTTGCGCAGCATGCTGGATTTTCTGGTGCAGCGGTTCAAGGACGAACCGGAGTGGGATCAGGACTTGTAAGGCCCATGTGGGAGCGGCCTTGCGTCGCGAAAGGACCGCGCAGCGGTCCCGGGATCTTGGCCACATCAAATATTGTCGGGGCTGCTACGCAGCCCTTTCGCGACACAAGGCCGCTCCTACAGGGATGGCGTTGTCACTCCTCGACGCTCATGTATTCCTTGGCCCAACGGATGTAGTCCTCGGGCTGGGTGTAGGTGTGCGAGAGTTCGGTGGCGCTGAGGTTTTCCGACTTGTTCTGCTGGCCGCGCTGCAACCGCAGGCAATCGTAGGTGGCCTTGATCGCGGCAAAGTAGGCGGCGTGACCATCGACCACGATGCGCACGCCCAGGCGTGCCAGGCGCTCGTCGTCGCGCAGGCTCGGGTTGCCGTAGGTCACCAGCATCAGCGGCACCGTCAGGTGCTCGGCAATCTGCTCGAGTTGCTCGAAGTCCTTCACCCCAACCATGCAGATACCGTCGGCTCCGGCCTTCTGGTAGCTCTGGGTACGCACGATGATTTCTTCGGTGGTGAGCACGCCAGCGTTGGTCCGGGCAATTATCGACAGCGACGAATCGACCCGCGCCTCCAGCGCCGCACGGATCTTGCCGACGCCCTCTTCAACCGGGATCAGGTCGGTGGACTTGCGCCCGAACTGGGCAGGCAGCAGGGTGTCCTCGATGGTCAGCGCAGCCACGCCGGCGCGCTCCAGTTCGATGACCGTGCGCATGACATTCAGCGCGTTGCCATAGCCGTGGTCGGCGTCAGCCAGCACCGGCAGTTGCGCCACGCGACCAATACGGGTGGCCTGCTCGACGAACTCGCTGAGGGTGATCAGGGCGAAGTCCGGTGCAGCCAGTACCTGCAACGAAGCGACCGAACCACCGAGGATGCCGACCTCGAAGCCCAGGTCTGCGGCAATGCGTGCCGACATCGGGTCGAACACCGATGCGGTGTGATAACAGGAACCTGAAGCGAGCAGCTCGCGGAAGGCAAAACGCAGATCTTGATGGGAAGCCTTGGGCATGATCACTCCGCAAAATAAGTTGAAATTCGAACGGTAACTACCGACCCCTGTAATCGGGTCTACCTGGCCTGTTCCAACCGTCGCCATCTGGGCGGTCATGCTCGACATGCAGGCAGAGGAATAAAAGGTGTGGGAGACAGCGGCGCGAAAACCTGCGGCATAATGTTGCACCAAGCTGGTGCAAGCCCCCGGTTTTCAGCCTCTGTGGCATACCAACGATATCACGCAGCCATGCAGCACTGGATGAATGCGCCAATGCCGATCTTGCATAGGGGATGCAGATAGTACATAGGAAGCTACCTAACTCAGGTTACAATCCGGGGACTTCATGCTGGCCTCTTCGCGGGTAAACCCGCTCCCACAGGGACCGCGCCGTCCTCAGGAGCGACACCGGACCTGTGGGAGCGGGTTTACCCGCGAAGAAGGCCGCCACCGTCATACAAGGTATCCCCGTGACCGCCGCCCTGCCCCCCACCACCCTGCGCAACGTGCTCACCGCCCTGATGTTGGCGATCTTCCTCGGCGCCCTGGACCAGACCATCGTTGCCGTCTCGCTGCCGGCGATCTCGGCGCAGTTCAACGATGTCGGCCTGCTGGCCTGGGTCATCTCCGGCTACATGGTGGCGATGACCGTGGCCGTGCCGATCTACGGCAAGCTGGGCGACCTGTACGGGCGGCGCAGGATGATCCTCACCGGCATCAGCCTGTTCACCCTGGCCTCGATCGCCTGCGCCCTGGCACAGGACATGCAGCAACTGGTGCTGGCCCGGGTACTGCAGGGCATTGGCGCCGGCGGCATGGTCTCGGTGAGCCAGGCGATCATCGGCGACTTCGTGCCCCCGCGAGAGCGCGGCCGCTACCAGGGCTATTTCAGCAGCATGTACGCGGTGGCCAGCGTCGCCGGGCCGGTGCTGGGCGGCTGGCTGACCGAATACCTGTCATGGCGCTGGGTGTTCTGGATCAACCTGCCGCTGGGGCTGGTTGCACTGTGGGCGATCCGCCGCGTCCTCGGCGGCATGCCGGCGCAGCGCCGCGAGGCGCAGGTGGACTACCTTGGCGCCGTGCTGCTGATCCTCGGCCTGGGTAGCCTGTTGCTGGGCATTACCCTGGTCGGCCAGGGCCACGCCTGGGCCGACCCGGCCGTGCTGGCCCTGTTCGCCTGCGCCGCGCTGGGCCTGGTGCTGTTCATCGCCCATGAACGCCGCTGCCGGGAACCACTGCTGCCACTCGGCCTGTTCGGCAACCGCGTGGCGGTGCTGTGCTGGGGCGTGATCTTCTTCGCCAGTTTCCAGTCGATCTCCCTGACCATGCTCATGCCGTTGCGCTACCAGGGCATCACCGGCGCCGGTGCCGACAGCGCGGCCTTGCACCTCCTGCCGCTGGTGATGGGGCTGCCCATGGGTGCCTTCACCGGCGGGCGCATGACCAGCCTGACCGGGCGCTACAAGCCGCAGATCCTGGCCGGCGCACTGCTGATGCCGCTGGCCATTTTCGCCATGGCGCTGACCCCGCCGCAGTCGGCCTTGCTCAGTGCACTGTTCATGCTGCTGACCGGCATCGCTTGCGGGCTGCAGTTCCCGACCTCGCTGGTAGGCACGCAAAGCGCGGTGGACAGCAAGGACATCGGCGTGGCCACCAGCACCACCAACCTGTTCCGCTCGCTGGGCGGGGCCATGGGGGTGGCGTGCATGTCCAGCCTGCTGCTGGCGCTGCTGCACCAGGGCGGGTTCGAGTCGCTGGGTAATCCGTTGCTGGGGAGCCTGAAGGCCGGAGAAGTGGACCTGGTGACACAGGGGCGGTTGCTGGAGACGTTCCGGCAACTGTTGATGGGGAGTGCCGGGGTAGCCGTGCTGGGACTGTTTGCAGCGTTTGCATTGCCCGACCGGCAACTGCGCGGACGCTAGAAGCTACGCGATCTCTGTGGGAGCGGCCTTGTGTCGCGAAAGGGCCGCGAAGCGGCCCCAGGATTTCAGCAGTGATGCACAAATTGCCGGGGCTGCTGCGCAGCCCTATCGTGACACAAGGCCGCTCCCACAGGATCGGTGATTTGTTCAAGGTCATCCGAAAGCATTAATCCCCCCTTAACACAAAGGGGTAACACTCCCTCACAATCCTTAACAAAGTGTCATTTGCGCAGAGCCGGGCTCAAGCGCAGCATATCCAGCCCGGTGTCGACCCATTTTTCGACATCCTTCAACAGATCGACACTGTCAGGCAGCAACAACCAGCGCCCGATCAGGCCATCGACATAGGCAAACATGGCCACCGCCGCGCGCTCGACATCCAGCTCGCCTGGCAACTGGCCCCGGCGCACGGCATTGGCCAACGCCAGGGTGATGCCCTTGTGGCAATCCAGCACCGCACCCTGGCGCTGCTGGCGAATTTCACACATGTCATCGGTGAACTCGCACTTGTGATGCAGGATTTCATTGATACGCCGGGTTCGGGCATCGAGCACCAGCTCGTTGAACACTTGCAGCAACAGCTTGCGCATGCAGCCAAGCGGGTCCACTTCGTCCTCGCTTTCGCTCGCCCGCGCCAGGTGGTCATGGGTTTCATGCAGGCTGTCGAGCAGCGCCTGCACCAACTCGGCCTTGTTGTTGAAGTGCCAGTAGATCGCCCCCCGCGTCACACCCGCCAGTTCGGCGATGTCGGCCAGGGTGGTTCGCGCAACCCCGCGCTTGTAGAAGGCCTTTTCCGCCGCCTCGATGATCTGGGCGCGGGTTTCCTGGGCTTCTTCTTTGGTTCGACGGACCATGGCAGTACAAACCTCATCTGCCCCGAACGCGCGGCGCGTGCGGGGAACACTCCGGGGGCACCTCTGCAGGGTGCCTCGCGGAGGAGCTAATCAAGGGCTGTGGCAGTACCCGAGTACAACCCAGCGGTATTTACAAACAACCATGAATGTAAGTATATTCCTTAGCAAGCTATTTATCCACCGGATAGCAATTTTTCCAGATCAAGACTCTTCCATTACTCTTGAGCGTCTCCCAGCTCCAGCGACCCGAGGATCCTCATGCAATTCAAGCCAGCCGTTACCGCTCTGGTTTCCGCCGTCGCCCTGGCAACCCTGCTCAGTGGCTGTAAGAAAGAAGAAGCAGCGCCAGCGGCGCAGGCTCCTCAGGTCGGCGTCGTGACCATCCAGCCCCAAGCCTTCACCCTGACCTCGGAATTGCCGGGGCGTACCAGTGCCTACCGCGTCGCCGAAGTGCGCCCGCAGGTCAACGGCATCATCCTCAAGCGCCTGTTCAAGGAAGGCAGTGAGGTCAAGGAAGGCCAGCAGCTGTACCAGATCGACCCTGCCGTGTACGAAGCCACCCTGGCCAATGCCCAGGCCAACCTGCAGGCCACCCGCTCGCTGGCCGAGCGCTACAAGCAGCTGATCGACGAACAGGCTGTCTCCAAGCAGGAATACGACGACGCCAATGCCAAACGATTGCAGGCCGAGGCTTCGCTCAAAAGCGCGCAGATCGACCTGCGCTACACCAAGGTCCTGGCACCGATCAGCGGCCGTATCGGCCGTTCTTCGTTCACCGAAGGTGCACTGGTGAGCAATGGCCAGGCCAACGCCATGGCCACCATCCAGCAACTCGACCCGATCTACGTCGACGTCACCCAGTCCACCGCCGAGCTGCTCAAGCTGCGCCGTGACCTGGAAAGCGGCCAGCTGCAAAAGGCCGGCGACAACGCCGCCTCGGTGCAGCTGGTGCTGGAAGACGGCAGCCTGTTCAAGCAGGAGGGCCGCCTGGAGTTCTCCGAGGTCTCGGTCGACGAGACCACCGGCTCGGTCACCCTGCGCGCCCTGTTCCCCAACCCCGATCACACCCTGCTGCCAGGCATGTTCGTGCATGCGCGGCTCAAGGCCGGGGTCAACGCCAACGCCATCCTGGCCCCGCAACAGGGCGTGACCCGCGACCTGAAAGGCGCGCCGACCGCGCTGGTGGTCAACCAGGAGAACAAGGTCGAACTGCGCCAGCTCAAGGCCAACCGTACCCTGGGCAGCGACTGGCTGATCGAGGAAGGCCTGAACCCGGGTGACCGCCTGATCACCGAAGGGCTGCAGTACGTGCGCCCGGGCGTCGAGGTCAAGGTCAGCGAAGCCACCAACGTCAAGAAGCCGGCCAGCCCTGTTCAGGCCAACGCGGCGAAAGCAGACGCCAAAGCGGAGTAAACCATGTCGAAGTTCTTTATCGATCGCCCGATCTTCGCCTGGGTGATCGCCTTGGTGATCATGCTGGTCGGCGCCTTGTCGATCCTGAAGCTGCCGATCAACCAGTACCCCAGCATCGCGCCGCCGGCCATCGCCATCGCCGTGACCTACCCGGGCGCCTCGGCGCAAACCGTGCAGGACACCGTGGTACAGGTGATCGAGCAGCAGCTCAACGGTATCGACAACCTGCGTTATGTGTCGTCGGAAAGTAACTCCGACGGCAGCATGACCATTACCGCCACCTTCGAGCAGGGCACCAACCCAGACACCGCACAGGTGCAGGTGCAGAACAAGCTGAACCTGGCCACCCCGCTGCTGCCGCAGGAAGTGCAGCAGCAAGGTATCCGCGTCACCAAAGCAGTGAAGAACTTCCTGCTGGTGATCGGCCTGGTGTCCGAAGACGGCAGCATGACCAAGGACGACCTGGCCAACTACATCGTCTCCAACATGCAGGACCCGATCTCGCGTACCGCGGGTGTGGGTGACTTCCAGGTGTTCGGTGCGCAGTACGCCATGCGTATCTGGCTCGATCCGGCCAAGCTGAACAAGTTCCAGCTGACCCCGGTCGACGTCAAGACCGCCGTGGCCGCGCAGAACGTGCAGGTGTCCTCCGGCCAGCTCGGCGGCCTGCCGGCCATGCCGGGTACCCAGCTGAACGCCACCATCATCGGCAAGACCCGCCTGCAGACTGCCGAGCAGTTCGAGAAGATCCTGCTCAAGGTCAACAGCGACGGTTCGCAGGTGCGTCTGGGTGATGTCGCCCAGGTTGGCCTGGGTGGTGAAAACTATGCCGTCAGCGCCCAGTTCAACGGCAAGCCGGCCTCCGGCCTGGCAGTAAAACTGGCCACCGGTGCCAACGCCCTGGACACCGCCAAGGCCCTGCGCCAGACCATCGCCGACCTGGAACCATTCTTCCCGCCTGGGGTGAAAGCGGTATTCCCGTATGACACCACCCCGGTGGTCACCGAATCGATCAGTGGCGTTATCCACACCCTGATCGAAGCCGTGGTCCTGGTGTTCCTGGTGATGTACCTGTTCCTGCAGAACTTCCGCGCCACCATCATCACCACCATGACCGTACCGGTTGTGTTGCTGGGTACCTTCGGCATCCTTGCCGCTGCCGGCTTCAGCATCAACACCCTGACCATGTTCGCCATGGTCCTGGCCATCGGCTTGCTGGTGGACGACGCCATCGTCGTGGTGGAGAACGTCGAGCGGGTGATGTCCGAGGAAGGCTTGCCGCCCAAGGAGGCGACCAAGCGCTCGATGGAGCAGATCCAGGGTGCCCTGGTGGGTATCGCCCTGGTGCTGTCGGCGGTACTGCTGCCCATGGCGTTCTTCGGCGGCTCCACGGGTGTAATCTACCGGCAGTTCTCCATCACCATCGTCTCGGCCATGGGCCTGTCGGTGCTGGTGGCGCTCATCTTCACCCCGGCCCTGTGCGCCACCATGCTCAAGCCGCTGAAGAAGGGCGAGCACCATGTGGCCAAGCGTGGCTTCTTTGGCTGGTTCAACCGCAACTTCGACCGCAGCGTAACCGGCTACGAGCGCAGCGTGGGTACCATCCTGCGCAACAAGGTACCGTTCCTGCTGGCCTACGCGCTGATCGTGGTCGGCATGATCTGGCTGTTCGCCCGCATCCCTACCGCGTTCCTGCCGGAAGAAGACCAGGGCGTATTGTTCGCCCAGGTACAGACCCCGGCCGGCTCCAGTGCCGAGCGCACCCAGGTGGTGGTCGACCAGATGCGTGAGTACCTGCTCAGCGAAGAGGCCGACACCGTGGCTTCGGTGTTCACCGTCAACGGCTTCAACTTCGCCGGCCGTGGCCAGAGCTCGGGTATGGCGTTCATCATGCTCAAGCCGTGGGATGAGCGCTCCAAGGAAAACAGCGTGTTCGCCCTTGCCCAGCGCGCCCAGCAGCACTTCTTCACCTTCCGCGATGCGATGGTGTTCGCCTTTGCCCCGCCTGCGGTGCTCGAACTGGGTAACGCCACCGGCTTCGACGTGTTCCTGCAGGACCGCGGCGGTGTCGGCCATGCCAAGCTGATGGAAGCGCGCAACCAGTTCCTGGCCAAGGCCGCGCAGAGCAAGATCCTCAGCGCCGTGCGCCCGAACGGCCTGAACGACGAGCCGCAGTACCAGCTGACCATCGATGACGAGCGTGCCAGCGCCCTGGGCGTGACCATCGCCGACATCAACAACACCCTGTCGATTGCCCTGGGTGCCAGCTACGTCAACGACTTCATCGACCGTGGCCGGGTCAAGAAGGTGTACATCCAGGGCGAGCCGAACGCGCGGATGAGCCCGGAAGACCTGCAGAAGTGGTACGTGCGCAATGGCGCCGGCGAAATGGTGCCGTTCTCCTCCTTCGCCAAGGGCGAATGGACCTACGGTTCGCCGAAGCTGTCGCGTTACAACGGCGTCGAGGCAATGGAAATCCTCGGTGCTCCGGCCCCGGGCTACAGTACCGGTGAAGCCATGGCCGAGGTCGAGCGCATTGCTGGCGAACTGCCAAGCGGCATCGGCTTCTCCTGGACCGGCATGTCCTACGAGGAAAAACTCTCCGGTTCGCAGATGCCGGCACTGTTCGCCCTCTCGGTACTGTTCGTGTTCCTGTGCCTGGCAGCCCTGTACGAAAGCTGGTCGATCCCGATCGCCGTGGTACTGGTAGTACCGCTGGGTATCATCGGTGCCCTGATCGCCACCAGCCTGCGCGGGTTGTCCAACGACGTGTACTTCCTGGTCGGCCTGTTGACCACCATCGGCCTGGCGGCGAAAAACGCCATCCTGATCGTCGAATTCGCCAAGGAACTGCACGAGCAAGGCCGCAGCCTGTACGACGCGGCGATCGAGGCGTGCCGCATGCGTCTGCGCCCGATCATCATGACCTCGCTGGCGTTCATCCTCGGCGTGGTACCGTTGACTATCGCCAGCGGCGCCGGCGCCGGCAGCCAGCACGCCATCGGTACTGGCGTGATCGGCGGCATGATCAGTGCGACCGTGCTGGCTATCTTCTGGGTACCACTGTTCTTCGTCGCAGTGTCGTCACTGTTCGGCAGCAAAGAGCCGGAAAAAGACGTCACCCCTGAAACTCCACGTTATGAGGCTGGGCAATGACCAAGTCTTTGTTGTCCCTGGCAGTAACCGCTTTCATTCTTGGCGGCTGCTCGCTGATCCCTGACTACCAGACCCCGGAATCGCCGGTGGCTGCGCAGTGGCCGCAGGGCCCTGCGTACTCGCCGACGCAATCGGCGGAAGTTGCCGCCGCCGAGCAGGGCTGGCGCCAGTTCTTCCACGACCCGGCACTGCAGCAGCTGATCCAGACTTCGCTGGTCAACAACCGCGACCTGCGCGTTGCCGCGTTGAACATCGACGCCTACCGTGCGCAGTACCGCATCCAGCGTGCCGACCTGTTCCCGGCGGTTTCGGCCACCGGCAGCGGCAGCCGCCAGCGCGTACCGGCGAACATGTCGCAGACGGGCGAAGCGGGCATCACCAGCCAGTACTCGGCCACCCTGGGCGTCAGCGCCTATGAGCTGGACCTGTTCGGCCGCGTGCGCAGCCTGACCGAGCAGGCCCTGGAAACCTACCTGTCCAGCGAGCAGGCGCGTCGCTCCACGCAGATCAGCCTGGTGGCCAGCGTGGCCAACGCCTACTACACCTGGCAGGCCGACCAGGCGCTGTTCAAGCTGACCGAAGAAACGCTGAAGACCTACGAGGAAAGCTACAACCTCACCCGTCGCAGCAACGAAGTCGGCGTAGCCTCGGCACTCGACGTCAGCCAGGCGCGTACCGCCGTGGAAGGCGCCCGGGTCAAGTACTCGCAGTACCAGCGCCTGGTCGCCCAGGACGTCAACAGCCTGACCGTGCTGCTGGGCACCGGCATTCCCGCCGACCTGGCCAAGCCTCTGGAGCTCAATGCCGACCAGCTGGCCGAAGTACCGGCCGGCCTGCCGTCGGACATCCTCCAGCGTCGCCCGGACATCCAGGAAGCCGAGCACCTGCTCAAGGCCGCCAATGCCAACATTGGCGCGGCCCGCGCAGCGTTCTTCCCGAGCATCAGCCTGACCGCCAATGCCGGCAGCCTGAGCCCCGACATGGGCCACCTGTTCTCGGGCGGCCAGGGCACCTGGCTGTTCCAGCCGCAGATCAACCTGCCGATCTTCAACGCCGGCAGCCTGAAGGCCAGCCTGGACTACTCGAAGATCCAGAAGGACATCAACGTCGCCAAGTACGA
The DNA here is from genome assembly GCF_040784925.1 of Pseudomonas sp. X4. Classification (NCBI taxonomy): domain Bacteria; kingdom Pseudomonadati; phylum Pseudomonadota; class Gammaproteobacteria; order Pseudomonadales; family Pseudomonadaceae; genus Pseudomonas; species Pseudomonas sp. X4. The sequence continues at coordinate 1,227,050 of NZ_CP160798.1, forward strand.
AAAGACCATCCAGACCGCCTTCCAGGAAGTCTCCGATGGCCTGGCGGCGCGCAAGACCTTCGAAGAGCAGCTGCAGGCGCAACGCGACCTGGTGCAGGCGAACCAGGACTACTACCGCCTGGCCGAACGCCGCTATCGCATCGGTATCGACAGCAACCTGACCTTCCTCGACGCCCAGCGCAACCTGTTCAGCGCCCAGCAGGCACTGATCGGCGACCGCTTGTCGCAGCTGACCAGCGAGGTCAACCTGTACAAGGCGCTTGGCGGTGGCTGGTACGAGCAGACCGGGCAGGCCAACAACCAGCAGGCAGCGGTGGAAGCACCGAAGAGCTGATTGAAGCTGTCAAAGCATCAAGCCCACCCTCGCGGTGGGCTTTTTGTTTTGTGTTGCCTGAACCGGCCTCTTCGCGGGTGAACCCGCTCCCACAATGTTTTGCATAAATGCTGAAGGCTGTGCAGTACCTGTGGGAGCGGGTTTACCCGCGAAGAGGCCAGTGCAGGAGAACAATTAACCAACCAGAACATTCCGTTCGATTATCGCCCGCTTCCGTTTGTGGCGAATTGCCTCACCCCAGCCCTACCCCGCACCATCCCCCCACGCAACGTTGCCCCGGTTCATCCCAAAAGACCCGCACCTGCAGGCCGCATCCTGCAGCGTACCGGCTCGCCCATAAAAACAAGAGATCCACGACAGATGAGCACTTTGCAACCCGCACGCCAGCTGCTGCCCGGCCTGTTGGCCATGTCCTGCGCACTCCCCGTGTTCGCCGCCGACCAAGGTGGTTTCCTGGAGGACGCCAAGGCCACCCTCAACCTGCGCAACTTCTACATCAACCGCAACTTCGTCGACCCGGCCCACCCGCAGGCCAAGGCCGAAGAGTGGACGCAGAGCTTCATCCTCGACGCCCGCTCCGGCTTTACCCAAGGCACCGTCGGTTTCGGCGTGGACGTACTGGGCCTGTACTCGGTCAAGCTCGACGGCGGCAAAGGCACCACCAACACCCACCTGCTGCCGGTGCACGACGACGGCCGCCCGGCCGATGACTTTGGCCGCCTGGGCGTGGCACTGAAAGCCAAGCTGTCCGAAACCGAGCTGAAAGTGGGTGAATGGATGCCGGTACTGCCGATCCTGCGCTCGGACGATGGCCGCTCGCTGCCGCAGACCTTCCGCGGCGGCCAGCTGACCTCGAAGGAAATCGCCGGCCTGACCCTGTACGCCGGCCAGTTCCGCGGCAACAGCCCGCGCAACGACGCCAGCATGGAAGACATGTCGCTGAACGGTAAGGCCGCATTCACCTCCGACCGTTTCAACTTTGGCGGCGGCGAGTACACCTTCAACGACAAGCGCACCATGATCGGCCTGTGGGATGCCCAGCTCAAGGACATCTACCGCCAGCAGTACCTCAACCTGGTGCACAGCCAACCCCTGGGTGACTGGACCCTGGGCGCCAACCTGGGCTACTTCATCGGCAAGGAAGACGGCGCCGAACGCGCTGGCGAACTGGACAACCGCACTGCATCGGCCATGCTCTCGGCGCGCTATCAGGGCCACACCTTCTACGTCGGCCTGCAGAAAGTCAGCGGCGACGACGCCTGGATGCGGGTCAACGGTACCAGCGGCGGCACCCTGGCAAACGACAGCTACAACTCCAGCTTCGACAACGCCAAGGAGCGCTCCTGGCAGGTGCGCCATGACTTCAACTTCGCCACCGTCGGCGTGCCAGGCCTGACCCTGATGAATCGCTACATCAAGGGTGACAACGTCACCGCAGGCGGCGTGGACGATGGCAAGGAATGGGCGCGGGAAACCGAATTGGCCTATGTGGTGCAGTCGGGCAGCTTCAAGGACCTGTCGGTGAAGTGGCGCAACTCCACCATGCGCCGGGACTTCAGCACCAACTCGTTCGATGAGAACCGGTTGATCGTGAGTTACCCGCTGAATCTCCTCTGAGTTCTTCGCGGGACCGCACCAGCCTTGAAACCTGTGCGGTCCCTGTGGGGGCGGGCATGCCCGCGAAGAGGCCAGAAGCCACGCAAATAACCATAAGCTATAAACAAATCAATAAGCCTTCTTTGACGACATATGCAGCAACCGCTTGAATAGGCCCCTGATCCCCGCCCCAGAGCCGTGACATGGACCTCCGTCAGCTGCGCTACTTCATCGCCCTCACCGAATACCGCAGCTTCGTCCGTGCCGCCGAGGCCATGGGCATCACCCAACCCGCCTTCAGCCGTGCCATCCAGAGCCTGGAACACAGCTTCGGCTGCCCACTGGTCGACCGCGCCAGCAAAGCCCTGCCGCCCACCCCCGAAGGCCTGGTGGTGCTGCAACATGCCCGGCGCCTGGTACAAGGTGCCGCGCAGCTGAGCAACGAAGTGCTGCAGATGACCAAGCTCGACGCCGGCGAGCTGCATTTCGGCAGCGGCCCGGCGCTGGCTGTGCGCCTGGTGCCCGACGCCCTGCGCCACTTTCTCGAACGCCACCCGGGCATCCGCACCTCGCTGCTGGTGGACAACGCCGAACGCCTCGGCCAGGCCCTGCGCCGCGAGCAGATCGAGTTTTTCGTCGACGATATCCGCCCGTTCGAAGCTGACCCCAACTTCCACACCGAGCCCCTTTCACCGCGCCCCGGCCTGTTCTTCTGCCGCCCAGGGCACCCATTGCTGGCCAAGGACAGCCTGTCGACCAACGATCTGTTCAGCTACCCGCTGGCCAGCGCCCTGCTCGCCCCCGGCGTGCGCAAGCGCCTGGCCAACCTGAGCGGGCGCAGCGATTTCACCCCGCACCTGCAAACCGAGCACCTGGCCGTGCTGCGCAGCGTGGTGCAGGCCAGCGATGCCATCGGCACCGCCAGCGAGGAAGCCGTGGCCGAAGACCTGGCCAGCGGCCGCCTGGTGCGCCTGCACTGGCGCAACCTGCCACCGGCGCTGGAAGTGCTGAGCGTGCGCTGTGGCGTGGTCAGCCGCAGCGGTTACCGGCTGTCGCCGGCGGCGCGAGCGATGATCGAGACGCTGGTGGGGCTGGATATGCCAGTGCGGGCTGCTGCCATTCGCTGAGCTGATGATGGTGGCAGGGGCGGGCTATCCTGAGCTATATCGGTCGCCTGTACCGGCCCTTTCGCGGGTGAACCCGCTCCCACAGGTACAGCGCAGCTCTCAGGAGTTGTGGTGCCCCCTGTGGGAGCGGGTTTACCCGCGAAGAGGCCAGAACAGGCAATACACCTCGATCAGGCAACCAGGGAGGCACAACAATGAAAACCCTCGTCGACCACCTGAGCCAATACGCCAGCTACCACCGCGACCCACGCAACATCGCCACCCATTTCGTCGGCATCCCGATGATCGTGCTGGCGGTCACCATCCTGCTGTCGCGCCCTGGCTGGGAGGTAGCCGGCATGTGGCTGTCCCCTGCCCTGCCGGCGGCCGCAGCCTCGGTCTGGTTCTACCTGCGCCTGGACCTGCGCTTCGGCCTGGTGATGGGGTTGTTGCTTGGGCTATGCCTGTGGGTCGGCCAGATGCTGGCGATGCAGACGACAGCGCTGTGGCTCGGTGCCGGGCTGGGGGCGTTCGTGGTGGGCTGGATCATCCAGTTCATCGGCCATTACTACGAAGGCCGCAAGCCGGCGTTTGTCGACGATGTCAGCGGATTGATCATCGGGCCGTTGTTCGTGGTGGCAGAAGCGGCATTCATGCTCGGCCTGTGCCCGGCCCTGAAGCAAGCCGTGGAAAGCAACGCCGGCCCAGTGGCCATGCGGCAGAAGAATGCGGCCATGTAAACATTCCATGGCCCTATCGCCGGCAAGCCAGCTCCCACAGGGACTGCACTGCCCTCAAGCCTGATGCTATCCCTGTGGGAGCTGGCTTGCCGGCGATAGGGCCGGTACAGGCATTACTGCTGTCGCGACTCCACGCCCAGCTCATCCCACACCGACTCAGCCATGTGGAAGGTGGCATTGGCCGCCGGAATGCCGCAATAGATCGCGCTCTGCATCAGCACTTCCTTGATCTCGTCGCGGGTCACGCCGTTGTTGGCTGCCGCGCGCAGGTGCAGCTTCAGCTCGTCGTTGCGGTTCATGCCAATCAGCATGGCGATGGTGATCAGGCTTCGGGTATGGCGCGGCAGGCCCGGGCGAGTCCAGATGTCACCCCAGGCGTGGCGGGTGATCATTTCCTGGAACTCACCGTTGAAGTCGTTGAGCTTCTCCAGGCTGCGGTCCACGTGGGCATCGCCAAGCACTGCGCGGCGTACTTGCATGCCGGCGTCGTAACGTTGTTTCTCGTCCATGGCGGTACCCTCAGTGAGCCAGCAGGAAGTCGAGCACGCGGCGGCTGAACGCCTCGCCGATCTCGACGTTGGACAGGTGCGCCGCCGGGAAGTCGACGTACTCGGCACCCGCAATACCGGCCTGCATGAAGCGGCCGTGCTCCGGAGTGGTCACCACGTCCTCGGTACCGGCAACGATCAGCGCCGGCACCTGGATACGGCCCAGTTGCTCGCGGTAATCGGCATCACGCACCGCCGCGCAGTTGCCGGCATAACCCTGCGGACTGGTTTGCGCCAGCATCTGGCAGATGCGCTGGGCCTGCGCTGGCTGGGCCTGGGCGAAGCCCGGGGTGAACCAGCGGGCGATGGAGGCATCGCGCAGGTCGACCATGACCTGCTGGCCGCCCTTGAGCACGGTGTCGATACGGGTGTTCCACACCTCGTCGTTGGCGATCTTGGCGGCGGTATTGCACAGGGTCAGGCTGTGCAGGCGCTCGCCGGCATTGATGCCCAGCCACTGGCCGATCAGGCCACCCATCGACAGGCCGACGAAGTGCGCCTTGGCAATATCCAGCCCATCGAGCAGGGCCAGCACGTCACGGCCCAGCTGTTCGATGCTGTAAGGGCCTTCAGTGACCAGCGACCCACCGTGGCCACGGGTGTCGTAGCGCAGCACGCGCAAGTGCTGGCTCCACAGTGGAATCTGCGTGTCCCACATGCCCAGGTCGGTACCGAGCGAGTTGGACAGGACCAGCACCGGGGCGTTTTCCGGGCCATCGATCTGGTAATTCAAAACGCCATCGGCCAGTTGCAAGTGCGCCACAGCGGTCTCCTTCAGGCAGTGAAACGTTGATGTTCGGACACGGCGCGCGCCACCCAGACGCGGGCCTGGCCCAGGTAATGGGCAGGGTCGAGCAAGCGATCGAGTTCTTCGGCGGACAGCTCGGCGCTGACTTGCGGCTCTTCACCCAGCACAGTGCGCAGGTGGCGCTGTTCGGCCACCGCGCGCTGGCAGCACTGCTCCAGCAGGTGGTGGGCGTGGTCGCGGCCCAGGCGCTGGGCAAGGACGATGCTCACCGCTTCGGCCAGCACCAGGCCCTGGGTCAGGTCGAGGTTACGGCGCATGCGCGCGGCATCCACTTCCATGCCCTCGGCAATCACCTGGGCCTGGCGCAGCGCACCAGATACCACGCAGCAGATGTCCGGCAGGGTTTCCCATTCGGCATGCCACAGGCCAAGGCTGCGCTCATGCTCCTGGGGCATGGCGGCGAACAACGTCGAAACCAGCCCCGGCACGCGGGTCGCGGCACCGATCAGCACCGCGGCGCCGACAGGGTTGCGCTTGTGCGGCATGGTCGAAGACCCACCCTTGCCCGGCGCGGAAGGCTCGAACAGTTCCCCCGCCTCGGTCTGCATCAGCAGGCTGACATCACGGCCGAACTTGCCCAGGCTACCGGCGACCAGGCCCAGCACCGAGGCAAATTCCACCAGGCGGTCGCGTTGGGTGTGCCAGGGCTGCTCGGGCAGGGTCAGCTTGAGCTGCTCGGCCAAGGCTTCGGCCACCGGCATCGCCTTGCTGCCCAAAGCCGCCAGGCTGCCCGAGGCACCGCCGAACTGCAGCACCAGCAAGCGTGGGCGCAGCTCCTGCAGGCGCTGGCGGTGACGGGTCAAGGCGCCCAGCACACCGGCCAGTTTCATGCCCAGGGTCACCGGGGTGGCATGCTGCAGCCAGGTGCGCCCCACCAGCGGCGTGTCGGCGTGCTGCAAGGCCTGGCGCGACAAGGTATCGGCCAGCTTGCCGAGGTCGGCTTCGATCAGGTCGAGGGCAGCGCGCAGCTGCAGGACCAGCCCGGTATCCATCGCGTCCTGGCTGGTGGCGCCCAGGTGCACATAGCGCTCGGCTTCGGGCACGCCACTGGCAATCACCTTGCCCAACGCCTTCACCAGCGGGATCGCCGAGTTGCCAGCAGTGGCGATGGCATTGGCCAGCGCGCCAACGTCATAGCGCTCGGCGTGGCACGCCGCCTCGATGGCCGCTACCGCGCTATGCGGGACCAGCCCGGCAGCCGCCTCGGCCCGCGCCAGCGCCGCTTCGAAATCGAGCATGCCCTGCAGGCGGCCACGGTCGGAGAAGATCTCGCGCATGGCCGGTGCGGTGAAGTAGGCGTCGAACAGTTGGTTGGTCATGCCACGTCCTTAATCATCGTGGTGCAGGTACGCGGCCTGCTTCGGCAAGCGCAGGCTGAACAGGAAGGCAATCGCCATCATCGCTGTCACGTACCAGTAGAAAGTGTTTTCCATGCCCAAGGTCTTCAGGCCCAGGGCAACGTATTCGGCCGAACCACCGAACGCCGCGTTGGCCACTGCATAGGCCAGGCCCACGCCCAGCGCACGCACCTGCGGCGGGAACATCTCGGCCTTCACCAGGCCGCTGATCGAGGTGTAGAAACTGACGATACACAACGCCAAGGTAATCAGCACGAAGGCCATGAACGGGCTGCTCACGGTTTTCAGCGCCATCAGCAGTGGCACTGTGAACAGCGTCCCCAGGGCGCCGAACAGCATCATCGAATTACGCCGGCCGATGCGGTCGGAGAGCATGCCGAAGAACGGCTGCAGCACCATGAACAGGAACAGCGCGCCAGTCATCACGTAACTGGCGTTTTTTGCGGTCATGCCGGCGGTGTTGACCAGGTACTTCTGCATGTAGGTGGTGAAGGTGTAGAAGATCAGCGAACCGCCCGCGGTATAGCCGAGCACGGTGATGAAAGCCGCCGCGTGGTTGCGGAACAGGCCCTTGATGGTGCCGGCGTCCTTGTCCTGGCGGGTTTCGGCGCTGCTGGTCTCATGCAGCGAGCGGCGCAGCATCAGCGAGATCAGCGCGGCAATGGCGCCGACCACGAACGGAATGCGCCAGCCCCAGGCGCGCAGTTCATCTTCAGTGAGCAGCTGCTGCAGAATCACCACCACCAGCACCGCCAGCAACTGGCCGCCGATCAGGGTCACGTACTGGAACGAGGCGAAGAAGCCGCGCTGGCCGCGCAGGGCCACTTCACTCATGTAGGTGGCAGTGGTGCCGTATTCGCCGCCTACCGACAGGCCCTGGATCAGCCGGGCCAGCAACAGCAGCGCCGGGGCCCAGGTGCCGATGCTGGCATAGGTGGGCAGGCAGGCGATCATCAGGGAGCCGAAGCACATCATCAGCACCGAGATCATCAGGGAATTCTTGCGACCATGGCGGTCAGCGAGGCGGCCGAAGATCCAGCCACCGATGGGGCGCATCAGAAAGCCCGCGGCGAACACGCCTGCCGTGTTCAACAACTGCACGGTGGGGTCGTCGGAGGGGAAGAAAGCCGGGGCAAAGTAGATCGCGCAGAAGGCATAGACGTAGAAGTCGAACCATTCCACCAGGTTGCCTGAAGAGGCACCAACGATAGCGAAGATGCGTTTGCTGCGTTCTTCGCCGGTGTAATAGGCTGAGGTCATGGTGAGTTTACTCCTGGAGGGTCGCAGGTAATTCTAGACACACCTGGTAACACACTCGTTCCGCTATCTGGCTGGCAATTAGCCTTGAGTCGCATGTGCCGGCCTCTTCGCGGGTAAACCCGCTCCCACAGGGGATGCGTGGTTCCCTGTGGGAGCGGGTTTACCCGCGAAGAGGCCGGTACAGGTCAAACCCGCTCGATGGCCAGCGCCAAACCTTGGCCTACGCCCACACACATGGTCGCCAGGCCTTTACGCCCACCGCTCTTCTCCAGCTGGTGTAGCGCAGTCAGCACCAGGCGTGCACCGCTCATGCCCAGGGGGTGGCCCAGGGCGATGGCACCGCCGTTGGGGTTCACCTGCGGTGCATCGTCAGCCACACCCAGCTCACGCAGCACCGCCAGACCTTGGCTGGCAAAGGCTTCGTTGAGCTCGATCACATCGAAATCATTCACCGCCACACCCAGGCGCTCGGTCAGCTTGCGCACTGCCGGCACCGGGCCAATGCCCATCACCCGCGGTGCAACACCGGCACTGGCCATGCCCAGTACCCGGGCACGTGGGGTCAGGCCGTGTTTTTTCACCGCCTCGGCCGAGGCCAGGATCAACGCCGCGGCACCGTCGTTCACGCCCGAGGCGTTGCCGGCGGTGACGGTCTTGTCCGGGCCGTTGACCGGCTTGAGCTTGGTCAGGGCTTCCAGTGTGGTTTCCGGGCGCAGGTGCTCGTCATGCTCGACGATGGTCTCGCCCTTCTTGTGCGCGATACGCACCGGCACGATTTCTTCGGCGAAGAAACCGGCGGCCTGGGCGGCAGCCGCCTTCTGCTGGCTGCGCAGGGCGAAGGCGTCCTGGTCAGCACGCGAAACCTGGTAATCGTCGGCCACGTTGTCGGCGGTTTCCGGCATGGAATCCACACCGTACTGGCTCTTCATCAGTGGGTTGATGAAACGCCAGCCGATGGTCGTGTCTTCGAGCTTCATGTTGCGCGAATAGCCGCTTTCGGCCTTGCCCATGACGAACGGGGCACGCGACATCGACTCGACGCCGCCGGCAATCGCCAGCTCCATTTCGCCGCTGGCAATGGCGCGGAAGGCAGTGCCGATGGCATCCATGCCCGACGCGCACAGTCGGTTCAGGGTAACGCCCGGGATGCTCTGCGGCAGGCCGGCCAGCAGCAGCGCCATGCGCGCCACGTTGCGGTTGTCTTCACCGGCCTGGTTGGCGCAGCCGAAGAACACTTCGTCAACCTGATCCCACTGCACGCTCGGGTTGCGCTCGATCAGCGCCTTCAGCGGCACGGCGGCCAGGTCGTCGGCCCGCACGCCGGCCAGGGCGCCGCCGAAGCGGCCGATCGGGGTACGGATGGCGTCACAGATGAATACGTCGCGCATCAGGCTTCTCCTGCCACCTGGCCATGGGCCGCGGCGGTACGGGCTTCGAGGTCACGCAGGGCGGACAGCTCGACTTCGGTAGGTTCGGCAGTGGTCTGCACATCGTCGGCAAAGCGGATCGCCCAGCCAGTGGCGGCGATGATCTGCTCGCGGGTCACACCCGGGTGGATCGCGGTGACGACGAATTCGTGGGTGCCGGCTTCCGGCTCCATGATGCACAGGTCGGTGATGATGCCGACCGGGCCGTCGCCTGGCAGGCCAAGGCGTTTGCGCGAGTCGCCGCCTTCACCGTGGCCAACCGAGGTGATGAAGTCCAGCTTGTCGACGAAGGCACGCGGCGACTGCTTGAGGATGATCAGCACCTGCTTGGCGGAACCGGCGATTTCCGGTGCGCCACCGGCACCCGGCAGGCGGGTTTTCGGGGCGTGGTAGTCACCGACCACAGTGGTGTTGATGTTGCCGAAGCGGTCGACCTGAGCGGCGCCGAGGAAGCCGACGTCGATGCGCCCACCTTGCAGCCAGTAGCGGAAGATCTCGCCGGTCGGCACCACGGTGTCAGCGGTTTCGGCCAGCTCGCCGTCGCCGATCGACAGCGGCAGCACGCTGGGCTTGGCGCCGATCGGGCCGGATTCGTAGATCAGCACCACGTCTGGCGACGAGGTCAGGCGCGCCAGGTTGGCAGCCTTGGATGGCAGGCCGATGCCGACGAAGCACACAGCACCGTTGCGCAGGCGACGGGCTGCGGCGACGGTCATCATTTCGGAAGTGGAGTAGCTCATTGTGCGGCCTCCGCAGTGCTGGCCAGCTTGGCCTTGAATTCGTTGAAATCGGCAGTGCCACGGATGTAGGTGTCGATCCAGGCGGTGAACGATTCGCGGCTACGCGCGATCGGGTCCCAGGCCTGGTAGAAGCGGTTGTCACGCTCGTAGTAGCCGTGGGCATAGGACGGGTGCGCACCACCTGGCACCAGGCACACCGCGCTCAGCGCCCAGGTCGGCAACACGCAGGCGTTCATCGGGGCCTGCAGGTCGTCGACGATTTCCTCGACGGTGACGATGCAGCGCTTGGCGGCCAGGGCGGCTTCCTTCTGCACACCGAGGATGCCCCACAGCAGCACGTTGCCTTTACGGTCGGCCTTTTGCGCGTGGATCACGGTCACGTCCGGGCGCACCGACGGCACGGCTGCCAGCACTTCACCGGTGAACGGGCAAGTGACACTCTTGATCAGCGGGTTGACCTTCGGCAGGTCGGAGCCGGCGTAGGCACGCAGCACGGCGAACGGCAGGCCAGAAGCACCGGCGACATAGGCGTTGGCCAGGTCGGCGTGGCTGTGTTCTTCGATTTCGATGGCGTGTGGCCACTGCTTCTCGACGGCATCACGCAGGCGGTGCAGCGAACCGACACCCGGGTTACCACCCCAGGAGAAGATCAGCTTGCTGGCGCAACCGGCGCCGATCAGCTGGTCGTAGATCAGGTCCGGAGTCATGCGCACCAGGGTCAGGTCGCGCTTGCCCTGACGGATGATCTCGTGGCCGGCGGCAGTCGGGATCAGGTGGGTGAAACCTTCGAGGGCGACGGTATCGCCATCCTGGATGAACTGCTTCACGGCTTCGTGAAGCGGGAGAATTGCAGCCATTTGGAGACTCCTGGTCAGGGTGCTTCGGTGAGCTCAGATTAAGGAGACTGGTGGGTGGCTTACAATCCGATAATCGACTATTTGTGCGATTATCGAACCGATTATTGCATCCCTACCTATCTCCCCTCACTACCTGTAATGGCCTCATCGCCGGCAAGCCAGCTCCCACGGTTACCGCACCGGCTCGGGGCCTGATGCACTCCTGTGGGAGCTGGCTTGCCGGCGATGAGGCCATTGCGTCAGGTTGCGTCAGCGTGGCTCACCAGCCCTTTCACGATCACACCCACGGTCGCCAGCCCCGCCGGCACCAGCAACGCCGTCAGCACCTGTTCGAAGTTCCAGCCCAGCCCCAGCAGCGTCGCGCCACTCCAGGCCCCGAGAATCGCCCCGAAGCGGCCGATACCCAACATCCACGATACCCCTGTGGCGCGGCCCTGTGTCGGATAGAAGCGCGCCGCCAGCGAAGGCATCGCCGACTGGGCGCCGTTCACGCACATGCCGGCAATGAGCACCAGGGTGGCCAATACGGTGATGTTGCCCAGGCTCTGCCCCACGGCGTAGGCGAACACCCCGGCCAGCAGGTAGAAAATGCCGATCACCTTGTGCGGATTGAAGCGGTCCATTGCCCAGCCCACGCCGACGGCACTCAGCACGCCACCGAACTGGAACAGCGCGCCGATGAAGGCAGCCTGCTCCATGCTCGCGCCGCTGTCGCGCATCAAGGTTGGCAGCCAGCTGGTCAGCAGATAGACGATCACCAGGCCCATGAAGTAGGTCAGCCACAACAGCATGGTGCCCATGCCGTAGGTACCGGAGAAGATCAGCGCGAACACGTTGCGCGCCGCCACCGCCTTCTGCTCCGGCACGCTGAAGCTGCCCGCCTCGGCCACCACCTGCGGCGCGATGGGCGACAAGGTCTGGCGCACCTTGTCGGTGCCCCGATTGCGCACCACCAGGAACCGCGCCGACTCCGGCAGCCATACCATCAGCACCAGCGCCAGCAGCAACGGCAGCACGCCACCGATCACCAGCAGGCTGTGCCAGCCGTAAGCCGGGATCATCTTGGCGGAAATGAAACCACCACCGGCCATGCCCAGGTTGAAGCCGCAGAACATGCTGGTCACCAGCAGCGACTTGAGGCGCTCGGGGGTGTATTCAGACAACAGCGTCGTGGCGTTGGGCATGCCTGCGCCAAGGCCCAGGCCGGTCAGGAAGCGCAACACCAGCAACTGGTCGACGTTGGTGGCATAGGCCGAGGCCAGGCTGAAGCCGCCGAATACCAGCACCGCGCCCACCAGCACGCCCTTGCGGCCAAACCGGTCCGCCAGCGGGCCGGAGCCGAGGGCACCGAAAACCATGCCGATCAATGCAGCACTCATGACCGGGCCTAGGCTGGCGCGGTCAATCCCCCACTCCTGCGACAGGGCCGGGGCGATGAAGCCCATGGCGGCGGTGTCCAGGCCATCGAGGAAGACGATCAGGAAGCACAGCAACACCACCCGCCATTGGTAGCGGGACAGCGGCTGCTGATTGATGAACGACTGGACGTCGAGGCTTTTGCCGACGTTGGTTTGCGCTTGGTTCATTGTTGTTATCCAGAATGAGGGGCACAGCCAGGCCACTGCACGCGATAAACCGGTACAGAGGACAATAGTTTGAGGGAATGCGGCCGGCGTCAGCCTGGATATAACGGTACTGCGCGCGGGTGCGGCCGCGGCAGCGAGGGGACAGTATTCATGTAAGTGCCTCTTATTATGTTTTTCTTGTTCGGTCGGCACAGCCGACCGTTGCGAGAGACATTAATCAGCGGGCGGTGGTGGCGCAATTGACCGCGAACGACACTGTGCGTTTATCGCACAGGAAACGGTTTTGCCTGTTCCAGATTTGAAAGGGGGCGCTGTGCGCCCCAATCGCGACACAAGGCCGCTCCCACAGGTATCGCACAATATTTGATATATGCGAGGCCCTTGTGGGAGCGGCCTTGTGTCGCGATTGGGCCGCAAAGCGGCCCCCAGCAGGCTCAGCCAAACAACTGATGGCAAAGGTCCCGGCTGGCCGCCAGCAGGATCGGCAAGAACCGCTGCTCCAGTTCACTGCGCGTCACCCGCCCGACATGGGTACTCACATTCAACGCCGCCAACACCTGCCCCGAGGCGTCATACACCGGCACCGCAATCGAACGCAGCCCCTGCTCCAGCTCCTGGTCTACCACGCACCAGCCCTGGGCGCGCACCTGCTGGATACAGGCGAACAGCGACTCGGGGTCATGCAAGGTACGGCTGGTTCGCGCCTTCAGGTCGGCACGTTCCAGGTATTCCCGCAGGCTGGTGTCGTCCATGGCCGCCAACAGAATGCGCCCCATCGATGTGCAATAGGCCGGCAGGCGCCCGCCCACCGACAGGTCGACCGAAATCAGCCGCTCCACGGTGGCCGAACGGGCTATATAAAGAATGTCGTCACCTTCGAGCGTGGCCATGTTGGCCGCCTCGTGCAGCTGGTCGCTGATACGGTCCAGGTAAGGCTGGGCGGAAATCGCCAGCGGCGTCGACGACAGGTACGCATGCCCCAGCGTCAGCACTTTGGGCAACAGCGAATAGGTGCGCCCGTCGGTGGTGGCGTAACCCAGCTTGATCAACGTGTGCAGGCAACGGCGTACCGCCGCACGGGGGATTTCGGTGCGGTGGCTGATCTGGGCGATGGTCAGGTGACGCTTGCGTTCCTGAAAGGCCTGGATGACTGCCAGGCCTCGGGCCAAGGAGGTCATGAAGTCCGGGTCGCCAGTAAAGGCCTGGATGCGCTTTGCCGGGGAAGCCACGATCGGCGGTGCCAGGGCTGCCGAGGCAGATCGCCCCTGCTCCGGGTTGCCCGACTCTGGATTGACGGAATCGTTGGCCAGGGTTTCGTCACTCATCGCACACCTCAAAAAAAACGCCCACTCGTGCGATTATCGAACAAACGGCCGATAATCGCAATTGACCGCTGACACTTTTACTTATACCTTTCTCATGCCACTTGTGGCTTCTTTGGAGAGACTGGTCAGGTACCCACCGTAGAAGTCCCCAGGCAACGGCCTCGCCTTTTGGCGAGGCCGTTTTTCATTACCCTCCCGCTCGACGGTCCCGCTGCTGCACTGCAACGAACTTTTGTCCGTCTTGCCTTTCAAACTTGTACGAAAGGCCCAAACTGTTGTCGGATGCATTCCGTTACTTGCGTCTGGTGATGTCAGGGTTGGGTAAATAACGATGTTCGGCGAAATATCGGTTGCTATAATCGATTGCGCAGGCCTCGACGATGCCGTGGCAATGGAACCTTCCGCTGTATCAAGCCGTTGCGGCCAGCAAGGCATGTGCACGCTGCACAGCGCATAACAACACTCATCAAACTTAATTCAGGTACTACTGTGACGAAAGATGAACTGCGCGCGGAACTCGAGCGCCAGGCTGAACGTTACAAGGATGTTTACGGTGGCGAAGTCACCACTTACGCCGCACAACCGGATCCGGAACGCAAACCTTGGCGCAAGCGCGCAAGCGTGCGCGACCAGGCCTTCAGCCAGGAACTGGAACGTATGGAAAAGGAACTGCGCAGCGACACTCCCTGACCCCGGGACCACGCCAGCGCGTCGTCGCCCGGCCAGCCCGGGCGCGGTCGATCTTTACTGTCTGGCCGAAGGTGAAATGGAATTACACAAATTTCATACGGCCGTTTGAACAGAAGCGAAGCGGCTTTTTCTCTAGCTTTTTGCCGGTTTTCGCCAGGTTTTGCGCGTTTTAGCGGACATTTCCCTTCCTGCACGCCCCACCGTGCACATCCCGCTCCCGACAGGAAGATTGCCGTCGGTCTGTCGCGGATGCATCGATTGCCAAGGTTTTCTGGCATAATCCCGCCCCCCTAAGACCGCCAGACAACCTTCATGATCGAATTATTCAGCGGACTGGATGCCTGGGTGTTGGTGAGCCTGCTGCTCGCCTTGACCTTCGTGCTCGCCTTCGAGTTCATCAATGGCTTTCATGACACCGCCAACGCGGTAGCTACCGTCATCTATACCAAAGCCATGCCGCCGCACCTCGCCGTGTTCTTCTCCGGCGTGTTCAACTTCCTTGGCGTTCTGCTCGGCGGTGTCGGGGTGGCCTATGCCATCGTGCACCTGCTGCCGGTAGAGCTGCTGATCAATGTGAACACCGGACACGGCCTGGCCATGGTCTTCTCGCTGCTGGCTGCGGCCATCACCTGGAACCTGGGCACCTGGTACTTCGGTATCCCCGCCTCCAGCTCGCACACGCTGATCGGCTCCATCCTCGGCGTCGGCCTGGCCAATGCCCTGATCAACGACATCCCGCTGGGCGACGGCGTCAACTGGCAGAAGGCGATCGACATCGCCATGTCGCTGGTGGTCTCGCCGATGGCCGGCTTCGCCGTTGCCGCCCTGGTACTGATCGGCCTGAAGTGGTGGCGCCCGCTGTCGAAGATGCACAAGACCCCCGAGCAGCGCCGCAAGCTCGACGACAAGAAGCACCCGCCGTTCTGGAACCGCCTGGTACTGGTGGTTTCGGCCATGGGCGTGAGCTTCGTGCACGGCTCCAATGACGGCCAGAAAGGCATCGGCCTGATCATGCTGGTGCTGATCGGTATCGTCCCGGCCAAGTTCGTCCTCGACCTGAACAGCACCACCTATCAGATCGAGCGTACCCGCGACGCGACCCTGCACATGAGCCAGTTCTACCAGCGCAACGCCGCCACCCTGGGCGAGTTCCTGGCACTGGGCAAGGCCAAGGCCAGCGACCTGCCGGAGCAGTTCAGCTGCAACCCGCAGCAGACCGAGCCGACCATTGCCGCGCTGCAATCCTCGCTGCAGGGCGTGACCGACTACCACAGCCTGAGTGCCGACAAGCGTGTCGAAGTGCGCCGCTACCTGCTGTGCCTGGACGACACGGCGAAGAAGGTCGGCAAGCTGCCAGGCCTGGAAGCCCGTGAAAAGGCCGACCTGGAAAAACTGCGCAAAGACCTGACCGCCACCACCGAGTACGCCCCGTTCTGGGTGATCGTGGCCGTCGCCCTGGCCCTGGGCCTGGGCACCATGGTCGGCTGGAAGCGCGTGGTACTGACCGTTGGCGAGAAGATCGGCAAGCAGGGCATGACCTATGCCCAGGGCATGTCGGCGCAGATCACCGCGGCTTGCGCCATCGGCATGGCCAACATCTTCGCCCTGCCGGTATCGACCACCCACGTGTTGTCGTCCGGTGTGGCCGGCACCATGGTCGCCAACAAGAGCGGCCTGCAAGGCGGCACCGTGAAGACCATCCTGCTGGCCTGGGTACTGACCCTGCCTGCGTCGATGGGTCTGGCGGCCGGCCTGTTCTGGCTGGCGTCCAAAGCCATTGGCTGAGTGATACCGCAATAGAAAAAGGCGCCTGACGGGCGCCTTTTTCATAGGTGTCATTCCTGTACCGGCCCTATCGCCGGCAAGCCAGCTCCCACAGGTATTGCACCGCCCGCAAGGCCTGTGCAGTACCTGTGGGAGCTGGCTTGCCGGCGATAGGGCCGGTACAGGCAAACTACCTTTTCTTGCCCCCCAGCAACGACCCCATCAACCCACGCACCAACTGCCGCCCCAACTGGTTGGCCGCCTGGCGCACCGCCGACTTGATTGCCTGCCCTGCCGCACTCTGCAAGAACTCACCAGCCTTGTCGGCAAAGCTTTCTTCATCTGCCTTGGGTTGCGGCGCGGGCTCCACCGGCTCACCCTTGCGCTGGGTCAGCATCTCATACGCCGACTCACGGTCCACCGGCTTGTCGTAACGCCCCGCCAGCGGAGAATCGGCAATCAGCGCACTGCGCTCAGCCGCACTCAACGGCCCGATACGCGACTGCGGCGGTGCAATCAGCACCCGTTGCACCATCGCTGGCGTGCCCTTCTCTTCCAGCGTCCCCACCAGCGCCTCGCCAATGCCCAGTTCGGTCAGCACCGCCAGGGTGTCGAACGCCGGGTTGGGGCGGAAGCCATCGGCCACGGCGCGCAGCGACTTCTGCTCTTTGGCGGTAAACGCCCGCAAGCCATGCTGAATGCGCAAGCCCAACTGGGCCAGCACCGCATCCGGCAAATCCCCCGGCGACTGGGTAACGAAGTACACACCCACACCCTTGGAACGAATCAGCCGCACCACCTGCTCCAGGCGATCCTGCAATGCCTTGGGCGTATCGTTGAACAACAAGTGCGCTTCATCGAAGAACAACGCAAGCACCGGCTTGTCGGCATCACCGCGCTCAGGCAGTTGCTCGAACAACTCGGCCAGCAGCCACAACAGGAAGGTCGCGTACACCTTCGGTGCATCGTGAACCAACCGGCTGGCGTCCAGCAGGTGGATACGCCCACGGCCATCCGGGTCTGGCCGCAGGAGGTCCTCGAGCTGCAGCCCCGGTTCACCGAACAACGCCTCGGCGCCCTGCTGCTCCAGGGTCGCCAACCGGCGCAACAGCGCCTGGGTGGAGGCCGTGGTCATCAGCGCGCTGTCCTCACCCAGCAGTTGCGGGTTGTCCTTCAGGTGCGCGAGCAGCGCCTTGAGGTCCTTGAGGTCGAGCAGCAGCAGGCCTTCACGGTCGGCCACCTTGAACGCCGCATACAGCGCCGCCTGTTGGCTGTCGGTCAGTTCCAGCAGGTTGCCCAGCAGCAGCGGCCCCATTTCACTGAGGGTGGTGCGCAGCGGGTGGCCGGACTGCCCGGCAATGTCCCACAGGCTCACCGGGTAAGCCTGGGGCCTGTGCCCCAGCCAGGGCATGCCGGCGATGCGCTCGGCCACCTTACCCTGCGGCGCACCAGCAGCGCCCAGGCCGCAAAGGTCACCTTTGACATCGGCGGCGAACACCGCAACCCCCGCGTCACTGAACGCTTCCGCCAGATGCTGCAGGGTGACGGTCTTGCCAGTACCCGTCGCGCCCGCCACCAGGCCATGGCGGTTAGCCAGCCTCATCGCTTGCCCAACTGGCTGGCCATCCGGGCCAGCACCTACAACGATGGTCGAAATTTCCGACATCTCTTTAATCCTCTGCTCAAGCTTTACCGTAATTCGGCCGATACCTGTGGGTGATATTCGCCTTAATAGAGAGGAACAACCGAAAAGGGACTTTTCGGGATGTTGCACTGCTTTGCGACTCCACGCGTGCAAACGCCTGATATGAAACCTTAGCGGAACCGATTACGCCATGAACAAAAGCCTTCGTTTCAGCCACAAGATTCTTTTGGCAGCGTCACTGATCGTGATACTCGCCTTCAGCCTTTTCACGCTCTACAACGATTACCTCCAGCGTAATGCGATCCGCGAGGACCTCGAAAACTATCTGGCTGAAATGGGCGCTTCCACTTCGACCAATATCCGCAACCTGTTCGAAGGCCGTATCAAGCTGGTGGAAAACCTGGCACAGAACATAGCCCAGGACCCGACCAACGCCGAAACCCTGATGGGCCAGAATGCGCTGGTTTCCAGCTTCCTCACCGTCTACCTGGGCAAGGTCGACGGTGGCTTCAGCGTGCGCCCTGATTCGAAAATGCCCGACGGCTACGACCCGCGCACCCGCCCCTGGTACAAGGACGGCATGAATGCCGCCGGCGCGACCCTGACCGAGCCGTACATCGACATGACCACCAACAAGATGGTCATCGGCATCCTCAGCAAGGTTTCCGCCAGTGTCGGCGTGGTCGGTGGCGACCTGGCCCTGGACGGCCTGGTACAGATCATCAACTCGCTGAACTTCGGCGGCATGGGCTACGCCTTCCTGGTCAACGACCAGGGCAAGATCCTGGTGCACCCGGACAAAGACCTGGTGATGAAGTCGCTGTCGGACCTGTTCCCGCAGCACACGCCGAAACTGACCGGTGAGCTGACCGAAGTGCAGAGCGAAGGCCAGACCCGCCTGCTGACCTTCACCCCGATCACCGGCCTGCCTTCGGCCAACTGGTACATCGGCCTGTCGGTGGACAAGGACAAGGCATTCTCGATGCTCAGCACCTTCCGCACCTCGGCGGTGATCGCCACGCTGGTGGCGGTGGTGATCATCATCGGCCTGCTCGGCCTGCTGATCCGTGTGCTGATGCAGCCGCTGCACACCATGACCCGCGCCATGGAAGACATCGCCGAAGGTGAAGGCGACCTGACCAAGCGCCTGCGTATCCACAACCACGACGAATTCGGCATCCTGGGCAGCGCCTTCAACCGTTTCGTCGAGCGTATTCACAGCTCGATCCGCGAAGTGTCCTCGGCTACCGAGCAGGTCAACGAAGTAGCCCTGCGGGTCATCAGTGCCTCGAACTCGTCGATGACCAACTCCGACGAACAGTCCAACCGCACCAACAGCGTGGCCGCTGCCATCAACGAACTGGGCGCCGCCGCCCAGGAAATTGCCGGCAACGCCGCCCAGGCTTCGCAGCACGCCAGTTCGGCGCGGTTGCTGGCCGAAGAAGGGCAGCAGGTGGTGGAACGCAACATTGCGGCAATGAACCGCCTGTCCGACCTGATCGTCACTTCCAGCGCGCACATCGAGACGCTGAACAGCAAGACCGTCAACATCGGCCAGATCCTCGAAGTGATCACCAGCATTTCCCAGCAGACCAACCTGCTGGCGCTGAACGCGGCCATCGAAGCGGCCCGTGCCGGTGAAGCCGGGCGTGGTTTTGCGGTTGTAGCCGATGAAGTACGCAACCTGGCGCACCGCACCCAGGAGTCGGCGCAACAGGTGCAGACCATGATCGAAGAACTGCAGGTCGGCGCGCGCGAATCGGTCGAGACCATGGACCAGAGCCAGCGCCACAGCCAGGACAGCATGCAGATCGCCAACCAGGCCGGTGAGCGGCTGGACAGCGTTACCGTGCGCATCGGCGAGATCGACGGCATGAACCAGTCGGTGGCCACCGCCACCGAAGAGCAGACCGCCGTGGTCGAGGCGATCAACATGGACATCAACGAGATCAACATGCTCAACCAGGAAGGCGTGGAAAACCTGCAGGCCACCCTGCGTGCCTGCTCCGACCTGGAGCAGCAGGCCGGCCGCCTGAAGCACCTGGTGGGCAGCTTCCGCATCTGATCGCAAACCGCGTCGCCTGCTTCGCGGGCTCGCCCGCTCCCACAGGAACTGCACACCCCCTGAGGCCTGTGTAACTCCTGTGGGAGCGGGCAAGCCCGCGAAGAAGCCCACACCGCTCCCCCGCCGTCCCCGCCCCGCCCAACCCCGATCGAACAAACTATCCTTCTGATAGGTCAACCTTTAGGCGCGTCATCGCCGGCCCGTTAGCGCCGGATGACAGACCCGAAGACGATCCCGGAGGGATGCTGATCGTGCACATCGCCGACATCACCATGTTCTACGCCCCCGCCAGCGGCGGCGTACGTACCTATCTTGATGCCAAACACCACCGCCTCGACGCCATCCAGGGCGTCCGCCACAGCTTGCTGATACCCGGTGCCAGCGCCCAGCACGCCGATGGCATCTACCAGGTGCCCGCACCGCCGCTGCCGTTCGGCAATGGCTACCGCTTCCCGGTACGCCTGGCCCCCTGGTGCAATGTGCTGCGCAGGCTCAAGCCCGACCTGATCGAAGTCGGCGACCCCTACCTGACCGCCTGGGCTGCGCTGGAAGCGCGGCGCAAGCTCGATGTGCCGGTGATCGGCTTCTACCATTCCGACCTGCCGCTACTGGTCAGCAACCGCATGGGCAACTGGTTCACCCCCAATGTAGAGGCCTATGTCAGCAAGCTGTACGGCAATTTCGACCGGGTCCTGGCCCCCAGCCAGGTCATGGCCGACAAGTTGCGCCGCCTGGGGGTGCGCGATGTGCACGTGCAGCGCCTGGGCGTCGACCTGGCCACCTTCCACCCCAGCCAGCGCGACCCGCAACTGCGTGCCGAACTGGGCATTGCCGACACCAGTCGCCTGCTGATCTACGCCGGCCGTGGCTCGCGGGAAAAGAACCTGCCGGTGCTGCTCGAGTGCATGCAGCACCTGGGCCACCCCTACCACTTGTTGCTGGTGGGTTCGAACATGCCGGCCAACGTGCCGCAGAACGTCAGTGTCATCGATCACTTCTGCCCGGCTCCGGAAGTTGCCCGGCTGATGGCCAGCGCCGACCTGCTGGTGCACGCCGGCGACCAGGAAACCTTCGGCCTGGTCATTCTCGAAGCGATGGCCAGCGCCACGCCAGTGGTGGCCGTGCGCGCCGGTGCTTTCGGCGAAATCGTCAACGAACAGTGCGGGCGCCTGTGCCGCCCCAACGATAGCAAAGCCATGGCGACGGCCGTGCAGGAGGCGTTCGAGGCCGGCGTGCGCAAGCTCGGGGCTCAGGCCCGTCGCCATGCCGAGCAGCAGTATTCGTGGGACCACGTGGTCGCCGGCCTGCTGCAGCACTACCAGGCCGTGCTTGGCCACCAGCCGCAGGTCCGTGCCCATGGCTGAGCCACTGCCGCCAGCGCGCAGCCTGATGCTGGTGCTGCACGATGTCGCGCCCGAGACCTGGCCCGACTATCAACCCTTCGTCCAGGCCGTCGACGCCATCGGCGGCATCCCCATGACCTGGCTGGTGGTGCCGGACTTTCACCACCGCAACCCGCTGCAGCGCTCGCCCACCTTCTGCCGCTTGCTCGACCGGCGCCTGGCCCAGGGCGACGAGCTTGCCCTGCACGGCTTCTACCATGCCGACAACGGCCCGCCACCACGCACGCCAGGCGAATACTTCATGCGCCGCATCTATACCCATGAAGGCGAGTTCTACGCCCTGGACCAGCAGCAGGCCCTGCAACGTCTGGAGCACGGCCTGGCCCTGTTCGCCCAGCAGGGCTGGCCGGTGGCCGGCTTCGTCGCGCCTGCCTGGTTGATGAGCGAAGGCACCCGCCAGGCACTGCGCCGCCTGCCGCTGCGCTACACCAGCACGCCACAGCACTTGTACCGTTTACCAGACTTCACCGCGATCAAGGCCCCGGGGCTGGTCTGGAGTGCCCGCAGCGCCTGGCGTCGCGGCCTGTCACGGGTGCTGTGCGACTGGCAATGCCGGCGCTGGCGTGACGCCCAGACCCTGCGCCTGGGCCTGCACCCGGTGGACATGCGCCATCGCGCGTCCCGCGACTATTGGCTGAACACCTTGCACACGCTACTGGCACAGGGCCGCGAGCCCCTGACCAAGTCCACCTGGCTCGACCGCCAGGCCAACGCATGAACCGCCTGGCCTGGCTGGCCCTGGCACTGCTCGGTGCCGTGCTGGTGCCGGCCCTGCTCGGTGGCAGCGAGCTGCTACCGAGGCTGCAGCGCTTCGCCCCCAGCCTGATGCTGACCCTGCTGGGCATGATCCTGCTGTGCTGGGTCATCAACGCCATCCGCCTGCGCCTGTTGCTCGGCCAGCAAGGAACAAGGCTTGGGCACCTGCGCAGCCTGGGTGTGGTGATGGCTACCGAGTTCGCCATCTGTACCACCCCCGGCGGCAGCGGCGGCCCCTTGACCCTGATGGCCCTGCTGGCACGTGACCGGATTGGCCCGGCGCGCAGCGGCGCGGTGTTTGCCATGGATCAGCTGAACGACCTGGTGTTCTTTTTCTGCGCGATGCTGGCGATTGCCGGCTATGCACTGTTCCACAGCCTGGGCCGCAGCCAGGAAAGCATGTTGCTGGGCAGCGCGTTGCTGCTGTGCACGGCACTGGCCGGGGTGATCGGCCTGCTGCGCTATCGGCGCACGGTGATGCGCGTGAACGGCAGGTTGCTGCGCCGCCTGGGCATGAGCCGCCAGCGCAAGTGGCGCTGGGCGCGCAAGCTGCTGCGCTTCATCGACGCACTGGCGCAGACCTGGCGCCTGCCCAAGCGCACGCTGACCCTGGTGTTCACCCTGACCTGCGCCCACTGGGGCCTGCGCTACAGCGTGTTGTATCTGGTATTGAGGGGGTTGGGGGTAGACCTGGCGTGGATCCCCAGCTTTTTGGTGCAGATGCTCTCGCTCAGTGCCGGCCAGTTCAGCCTGCTGCCTGGCGGTGCCGGTGCCGCCGAGCTGACTTCGGCCAGCCTGCTGACGCCACTGGTGGGCAGTTCGACCGCGGCTGCGGCGATCCTGATATGGCGGGCGGTCACTTACTACTTTTATCTGCTGGCGGGTGGGCCGGTGTTTGTGTGCCTGCTGGCGCGCCCGCTGCTGGAGCGTTGGCGGCGTCAGGCGGGTTGAGCTGCTGCCAGAGTTCGGCGGCGCCGGGGAAATCGGTGCCATCGGTGTCGGCCAGGGCTTCGGGGTCATAGCGGGCCAGGCAGCCTTCACCGAGGGTGGGTGGGGGTGAGGCGGTGGGGTTATTGCGGGTCTTGGCCATTGCGTATGCCTCAGGATTGCCGGGGGCGCCTTGCGCCCCTTTCGCGACACAAGGCCGCTCCCACATGGAACGGGGTACACCTTACCCTTGTGGGAGCGGCCTTGCGTCGCGAAAGGGCTGCGCAGCAGCCCCAAGATCCCACCGACAACCCGACTCTGTCAGTCAAACACCACAGTCTTGTTGCCATGCACCAGCACCCGGTCTTCCAGGTGATAACGCAGGCCACGGGCCAGCACCATCTTCTCCACATCACGGCCAAAGCGGACCATGTCGTCAATGCTGTCGGCATGGCTGACACGCACCACGTCCTGCTCGATGATCGGGCCGGCGTCCAGCTCTTCGGTGACGTAGTGGCAAGTCGCGCCGATCAGCTTCACACCACGCAGGGCGGCCTGGTGATACGGCTTGGCGCCGACGAACGACGGCAGGAAGCTGTGGTGGATGTTGATCACCTTTTCAGCATAGTCCTGGCACAGTTGCGGCGGCAGGATCTGCATGTAGCGGGCCAGCACCACCACGTCGGCGGCGTGCTCCTGCACCAGGCGCGACACTTCGGCAAAGGCCGGGGCCTTGTCCTTGGGGTCGACCGGTACATGGAAGAACGGAATACCGTGCCACTCGACCATGCTGCGCAGGTCGTTGTGGTTGGAGATCACGCAAGGGATCTCGCAGTCCAGTTCATCGGTGTGCCAGCGGTGCAGCAGGTCGGCCAGGCAGTGCGACTCGCGGCTGGCCATCAGCACCACGCGCTTTTTCTGCGCCGAGTCGGTAATGCGCCAGGTCATGGAGAACTCTTCGGCGATCGGCGCAAACGCCTCGCGGAAGGCTTCGATACCGAATGGCAGCGATTCGGCGCGGATTTCATGGCGCATGAAGAACCAACCGCTCTGCTCATCGGAGTGGTGGCTGGCTTCGTTGATCCAGCCATTGTACAAGGCCAGGAAATTACTGACTTTCGCCACGATGCCAACACGGTCGGGGCAGGCGATCACCAGACGATAGGTGCGCATGAATGAGACTCCAGAACTTCGCAAAGGCGCTCATTCTAGCGGCCCGCCAGGAAAAACGCAGTATTGATCGCAGCGGCCGTGGCCTGTGTTCCTGACGAGATGCACTGCCGGCATTCTCTGACAGACATGACGAAATGCAGGGTTAATTGTAAATTTTTGTTCACGTAGAGAAATGGTTGTCACAGCTTAGTTAACAGTTAATTGCCCAACAATATGTTTACTTGCGAGTATTGCCTGTCTATTATTGCCCCACACATTTCTGAACACGCATTAAGGAACACTCCATGTCCCTGATCAACGAGTACCGCGCTACCGAAGAAGCCATCAAGGAACTTCAGGCCCGCCTGGCCAACCTGTCGCAGGATGACAAGCTGAAGAAAGAACTGGAGTTCGAAGGCAAACTGCGCACACTGATGGGCGAGTACTCCAAGTCGCTGCGCGACGTGATTGCCCTGCTCGACCCAGAGTCGAAACTGAGCAAGGCACCTCGTGGTGCGGTCAAGACTACCGCCACCAAGCGTGCACGCAAGGTCAAGCAATACAAGAACCCGCACAACAATGAAGTGATCGAAACCAAAGGCGGCAACCACAAGACCCTGAAAGAATGGAAAGCCAAGTGGGGTGGCGATGTGGTTGAAAGCTGGGCGACCCTGCTGGACTGATTGTCCGCACACGCCTGCTGCTTATCGCAACAAGAACGCCGGCATATTGCCGGCGTTTTTGTTTGTCCGCGTTTTGTGTCAGCGCTCAGCCAATTGCAAACTGTGCCTGCAATTGCCGGGCATGTACCTGCCACGCGTCCAGCACACGCCGCCCCACCTCGTCGGCGCCCTCCCAGGCCTGCTGCCGCGCCTGTTCGAAGTCGCCCAGCGTATTCGGCGCGCCCCAATGCGGGTCGCTCAGGCGCTGCTGGCAGAAGCTGAACCAGCGTTGCCGCTCTTCGCCGGTCAGGGTCTCGGGGAAGTTGCGCGCCCGATAGCGGAACAACAGTTCAGGCAGGCGCGGGTCATCGAACATCCACTGCCCACGGCCCAACTGCGCCGGTTCCAGTGCACGAACTTGCTCACATAAGCGGCGGTCACGGTCCCCCAGAAAACCGTCATACAACTGTTGTTCCGGGTCTTCACTCGGGGCGAAGTCTTCCTTGGCGTAGATGTGTTCCAGCTTGTCTTGCCATTGCGCCTGTTGCTTGGCCAATTCTTCGCCGCGCAATTGTAACAACGTCAAGTCCAGACCCAACCGTTGTTGATCGGCCGGACGCAATACCGAAAGTGGCGCCAGTACCGGGCAGCGATTGATCTGCACCAGTTTGAGCGGCACGGGTAATTCGCCTTCGGCCAGTTCTTCATGGCGGGTATACAAACGCTGGCGTAGAACTTCAGCACTTTCCCGTAGTAACGGTAGGGTTTCCTGATGCAGGTCGCACACAATCAGTGCATTGCGATTACGCGGGTGCCAGGCCAGTGGCAATACGACACCAAGGTAATTGCGTGCCGCCGAGAAGCGCCCGGATATATGCACCAGTGGCTGCAACAAACGGATCTGCTCCATCACTTTATGCTTGCTGCGCAACTGGAACAGCCAGTCATACAACTTGGGCTGTTTCTGCCGGATCAGGCGGGCCAGGGCGATGGTTGCCCGCACGTCGGAAAGCGCTTCGTGGGCATGCCCATGGTCGATGCCATTGGCCTTGCTCAGCAGCTCCAGGCGCAGGCTGGTGCGCCCGTCCTGCTGCGGCCACTCGATGCCGTCCGGGCGCAATGCATAGGCCGTGCGTACGATGTCGATCAGGTCCCAGCGGCTGTTGCCACCCTGCCACTCTCGGGCATAAGGGTCGAAAAAGTTGCGGTACAGGCTGTAGCGGGTCACTTCGTCGTCGAAGCGCAGGGTGTTGTAGCCGGCGCCACAGGTACCAGGGTGCGCCAGTTGTGCGTGCACCCGGGTCATGAACTCGGCTTCGCACAGGCCCTGCTCGGCCAGCAGTTGCGGGGTGATGCCGGTCACCAGGCAGGCGGCCGGGTGCGGCAGGATATCGTCGGAGGGCCGGCAATAAAGGCTGATCGGCTCGTCGATTTCGTTGAGGTCGAAGTCGGTGCGCACGCCGGCCACCTGCAGCGGCCGGTCGCAGCGCGGGTTGATGCCGGTGGTTTCGTAGTCGTGCCAGAAAATGCTGGAGGTCACGGGGTCGTCCTGTATCGAGGTCGACCCGATTCTAGCGCGATTCTGGCGCGACTCCAGCGAGCCTGGGCCCGAGGCTCAGGCAGAGGCGTTGGCGGGGCGGAAACTGAAATAGTCGCGCAACGAGCGGACGAATTCGTCGTACTCGCGGGGCGCCTGCAGCAGCATGAAGCCCGAATCGTAGTGCCCGGGCGTCTGGTCTTCACGGCACCACAGGCAGCTGGCGGTAAGGTTGACGAATTGATGCCCGCCACCAACCAGCGGCAGGCGTAATTGCAGATCGTAGTCGGGCCCGACCAGCACAGGTAGCTGGCTTATCAGCATCAGCCCGTCTTCGGAGGCGTTGCCCAGCTGGCCGATGGCCTGGCCGGTAATGCGGTTGAACACCTTGAGAACACAAGGCAGCTGATGGCGTTCGATGTGGCGCTTGTTGAACATGATCGCAAGTGCAGTCCGTATCCGATGCCAGGAATACGTGAAACTGGCGGTTGTTGTAACAGCTGAGTTACAGATTAGCGCAGCACGCGCGGCAAATCCCGTGAAATAAATCACACCTTGGTGTTAACGCCAAGGTGCGGCGCTCACCGGGTTTGCCACGGCGGCTTCGGCGCCGCGCAAATGGCCGAGTTTCTCCAGGGTCTGCAGGCGAGCCTGGGCGCGATAGGCGTATTCATTGCCCGGGTACTGCTGAATCAGGTACTGGTAGGTCTGCGCCGCATCCACGTACAAGGCCTGGCGCTCCAGGCACTGGCCGCGCAGCAGCGACACCTCGGGGTGGATGAACGGTCGCGCACGGCTGGTGCGGTCGACCTGCGACAGCTCGAGCATGACCCGTGCGCAATCGCCACGGTCGTAGGCGCGGTAGGCATTGTTCAGGTGGTGGTCCATGGACCAGCGGGTGCAGCCGACGGCGCTGGCCGCCAGGGCTAAAACGATCAGGGCTCGCATGGGGGTCTCCTTTGATGCCAGTGTATCGGCCTTTGCCGGCAAATCTTCACACCCTTTTGCAAGGATACCCTGCCCGTTCAAATGCCACCCTGCCTTGGTCGCAGGTAGTGCAACGGAACAATGACTACAGCGAGATTCAGGAGTAGCCTTTCGCTGCGCTTCACTATAGGAGTCTGTGCATGAGCATCCGCCGTACCAAAATCGTCGCCACCCTTGGCCCCGCCAGCAACTCGCCGGAAGTGATCGAACAGCTGATCCTCGCCGGCCTGGACGTGGCACGCCTGAACTTCTCCCACGGCACTCCGGACGAGCACAAGGCCCGCGCGCGCCTGATCCGTGACATCGCCGCCAAGAACGGCCGCCATGTTGCACTGCTGGGCGACCTGCAGGGTCCGAAGATCCGCATCGCCAAGTTCGCCAACAAGCGCATCGAATTGAAGATCGGTGACAAGTTCACCTTCTCCACCGCCCACCCGCTGACCGAAGGCAACCAGGACATCGTCGGTATCGACTACCCCGACCTGGTCAAGGACTGCGGCGTTGGTGACGAGTTGCTGCTCGACGATGGCCGCGTGGTGATGCGCGTCGAGACCGCCACCGCAGATGCCCTGCACTGCGTGGTGATCATCGGTGGCCCGCTGTCGGACCACAAAGGCATCAACCGTAAAGGTGGCGGCCTGACCGCACCGGCCCTGACCGAGAAAGACAAGGCCGACATCAAGCTGGCCGCGGAAATGGACCTGGACTACCTGGCCGTGTCCTTCCCGCGTGACGCCAGCGACATGGAATACGCACGCAAGCTGCGTGACGAAGCCGGCGGCAGCGCCTGGCTGGTGGCCAAGATCGAACGCGCCGAAGCGGTGGCCGACGACGAAACCCTCGACAAGCTGATCCTCGCCTCCGACGCCGTCATGGTCGCCCGTGGCGACCTGGGCGTGGAAATCGGCGACGCCGAGCTGATCGCCATCCAGAAGAAGATCATTCAGCACGCCCGCCGCAACAACAAGGCGGTGATCGTGGCGACCCAGATGATGGAGTCGATGATCCAGAACCCGATGCCGACCCGTGCCGAAGTGTCCGACGTGGCCAACGCCGTGCTGGACAACACCGACGCGGTGATGCTGTCGGCCGAGAGTGCCGCCGGTGCCTACCCGATCGAAGCCGTCCAGGCCATGGCCCGCATCTGCCTGGGTGCCGAAAAGCACCCGACCAGCCAGAAGTCCAGCCACCGCCTGCACACCACCTTCGAGCGCTGCGACGAGAGCATCGCGCTGGCGGCCATGTACACCGCCAACCACTTCCCGGGCGTGAAGGCGATCATCGCCCTGACCGAGAGTGGCTACACCCCGTTGATCATGTCGCGCCTGCGTTCGCACGTGCCGATCTTCGCCCTGTCGCCGCACCGCGCTACCCAGGCCCGTGCCAACATGTTCCGCGGCGTGTACCCGATCGCCTTCGACCCGGCCTCGCTGCCGGCCGACAAGGTGAGCCAGGCAGCGGTCGACGAACTGCTCAAGCGTGGCCTGGTGGAGCAAGGTGACTGGGTAATCCTGACCAAGGGTGACAGCTACCACACCATCGGTGGCACCAATGGCATGAAGATCCTGCATGTCGGTGATCCGCTGGTCGGTTGATCTGCTTCAGAGGGGGCCGCTCTGCGGCCCAATCGCCGGCAAGCCAGCTCCCACAGGTACCGCGCAGGCCCAGGTCTGATGCAATCCTGTGGGAGCTGGCTTGCCGGCGATGAGGCCAGCCCAGGCTACACAAATGCCTCAGGCATGCTCGACAAACACATCGGCAAAGACCTGCCCCCGCGGCACCCCGGCAATGAACAGCCGCCGGGCAAACCGCTCGACACTCCCCGGCGCCCCGCACACCAGCGCCACCGTCTGCCGCGATGACGGCCGCAACCCGGCCAACGCCTCATCCAGCTGCTCTGCCAGTACCAACTCGACATTCACATCCGCCATCTCCCGCAACGGCTCGGCCAGATAATGCCCAACGCCCGCGCGCGCCACATGCATGACCCTGATTTCCCCTTGGTGCCCCTGCCGCAGAGCCTCGCGCAAGATGCCCCACAACGGCGCCAGCCCGGTCCCCGCCGCCAGCAACCACAGCGGCCGCTGCTGCCAGTCCGGGTCGTAATGCAAGGCCCCACCCCTTAGCTCGCCCAGGCGCAGCACATCACCCAGCTGCAAGCCACGGGCCTTGTCACAAAAGGCGCCGGGGCGCTGGCAGTCGATATGAAACTCGAGGAAATCATCTTCGCCCGGCAGGCTGGCCAAGGAGTAAGGCCGCGCCACCGCGCCATTCCACAGCACCACATGCTGCCCCGCCTGGTAACGCATTGCCCGTTCGGGCCGCAGCCGCACGCGCAGCACATCGCCGAACCAGTCCAGGGCACAGACCTGCGCAGGCACGCCATCCTGCTGCGGGTCGAACAGCGCCACGCGCAGGTCCTCGACTACCCGGCACTGGCAGGCCAGGCGCCAGCCCTGGGCGTGCTTGTCCTGCGCCAGGGCCTCGGGCATGGCATCCAGCGGTTGCCCGCCCAGGCAGTGCACCAGGCAGGCATGGCAACTGCCGGCGCGGCAACTGTAGGGCACGTTCAGCCCGGCCTCGTTCAAGGCATCGAGCAGGTTGCTGCCGGTCGGCACCGCCCAGCGGCGCTCGCCCACGCAAAGTTCGGGCATTTTCAGCTATCTCTTCCAGCTCTTGAGTTTCTGGGGCCGCTTTGCGGCCCTTCGCCGGCAAGCCAGCTCCCACAGGTAATGTGCAGGCTTCAGGCCTGGTGCAATCCTGTGGGAGCTGGCTTGCCGGCGAAGGGGCTGCAGGGCAGCCCCCTCAAAGCATCCTATCTCTACAACAAGTCAGCAAGAACAATGCCTGCCAGCTGCCGACCATGGTCCCAGACCGGCCGCAGGTGTGCCCGGCACGGATGCGCGCTATACTGCCGCGCCTTTTTCCGTCGGCCTGACCTGCCGGCGCCTTGCAAGGCGCTTCGACACGCTGGTCGGCACCGTCGAGCGCCGTAATGAATGTTCCCGTCTTTAAGAGGAGCGCGCTGCATGACCGTGATCAAGCAAGACGACCTGATTCAGAGCGTCGCCGACGCCCTGCAATTCATCTCGTACTACCACCCCGTCGATTTCATCCAGGCCATGCACGAGGCCTATCTGCGTGAAGAGTCGCCTGCTGCGCGCGATTCCATCGCCCAGATCCTGATCAACTCGCGCATGTGCGCCACCGGCCATCGCCCGATCTGCCAGGATACCGGTATCGTCACCGTGTTCGTGCGCGTGGGCATGGACGTGCGCTGGGACGGCGCCACCCTGAGCGTCGACGACATGATCAACGAAGGTGTGCGTCGCGCCTACAACCTGCCTGAAAACGTCCTGCGCGCTTCGATCCTGGCCGACCCGGCCGGTGCCCGCAAGAACACCAAGGACAACACCCCGGCAGTGATCCACTACTCCATCGTCCCCGGCGACAAGGTCGAGGTCGATGTCGCAGCCAAGGGCGGCGGCTCGGAGAACAAGTCGAAGATGGCCATGCTCAACCCGTCCGACTCGATCGTCGACTGGGTACTGAAGACCGTCCCGACCATGGGCGCTGGCTGGTGCCCGCCTGGCATGCTCGGCATCGGCATCGGCGGTACCGCCGAGAAGGCCGCCGTGATGGCCAAGGAAGTGTTGATGGAGTCCATCGACATCCACGAACTGAAAGCCCGTGGCCCGCAGAACCGCCTGGAAGAAATCCGCCTGGAGCTGTTCGAGAAGGTCAACCAGCTGGGCATTGGCGCCCAGGGCCTGGGTGGCCTGACCACCGTGCTCGACGTCAAGATCATGGACTACCCGACTCACGCCGCTTCGCTGCCGGTGTGCATGATCCCCAACTGCGCCGCCACCCGCCACGCCCACTTCGTGCTCGATGGCTCCGGCCCGGCCGAACTGGAAGCGCCGTCGCTGGACGCCTACCCGGAAATCGTCTGGGAAGCCGGCCCGAGCGCCCGTCGCGTCAACCTCGACGCCATCACCCCGGAAGAAGTCGCCAGCTGGAAGCCGGGCGAGACCATCCTGCTCAACGGCAAGATGCTGACCGGCCGCGATGCCGCGCACAAGCGCATGGTCGAAATGCTCAACCGTGGCGAAGAGCTGCCGGTGGACCTGAAAGGCCGCTTCATCTACTACGTCGGCCCGGTCGACCCGGTCGGTGACGAAGTGGTAGGCCCAGCCGGCCCGACCACCGCCACCCGCATGGACAAGTTCACCCGCCAGATCCTCGAGCAGACCGGCCTGCTGGGCATGATCGGCAAGTCCGAGCGCGGCCCTGCCGCCATCGAAGCGATCAAGGACAACAAGGCCGTGTACCTGATGGCCGTCGGCGGCGCTGCCTACCTGGTGGCCCAGGCCATCCGCAAGTCGAAGGTCCTGGCCTTCGCCGAGCTGGGCATGGAAGCGATCTACGAGTTCGAGGTCAAGGACATGCCGGTGACCGTCGCCGTGGACAGCAACGGTGAGTCGGTACACATCACTGGCCCTGCCCTGTGGCAGAGCAAGATTGCCCAGAGCCTGGCAGTCGAAGTGAAGTAAGCCTGATGTAACAGTGTCGCCTTCTTCGCGGGTAAACCCGCTCCCACAGGGACAGCGCAAGCCTGGGGCTACGCGCTACCTGTGGGAGCGGGTTCACCCGCGAAGAGGCCGCCCCTGTTCTACACAATTCTTTCGAACTGCTCCGGCCAGTCCCTTCGGGTAAACACCTGCCCTTCCCGCCTCACCCGCCGTACTTCCTCAAGGTCCACCTCACAGACCAGCCACTGACTGGTTGCAGGGCTCGATTCTTCACTCAAGGCCACCACCCCATCCCCCGGCATCCCATGATCCGGCGGCACGAACAGCCCTGCCCGGCCGATATTCTCGTCCAGCGCCGGCGACCAGGGCGCCCGCCCGACCGTAGGGCTCTGCAACACCGCAATCTGGTTCTCCAGCGCCCGCGCCTGGGCACCGATACGCACCCGGTGGTAACCCGCCTCGGTGTCGGTACAGCTCGGGGCGAGGATCAGGTCGGCACCACCCTCGGCCAGACGCCGTGCCAGCATCGGGAATTCGTTGTCGTAGCAGATCAGGATGCCCAGGCGCCCCAGTTCGGTGTCGAACACCTGCAACCCCTGGCCTGCGGCTATATCCCATTGCTCCCGTTCGAAACGGGTCATCATCAGCTTGTCCTGATAACCCAGTACACCCTTGGGGCCGAACAGCCAGGCACGGTTGCGGTAGCGCCCATCGCGGTCCAGCACCGGTAAGCTACCCGGTTGCAGGTAGATTCCCCAGCGCCGGGCAAGTCTCTCGCACAAGGCCTTCCAGGGCTCGATCAGCGGCTGGATACCGGCGATGGAGGCCTTCAGGTCACCCCGCTGCTCGGCACTCAGCTGCCCGCTGAGCACCAGCCCGGCGTACTCCGGCAACAGCAGCAGGTGGGCCCCCGCCTCCACCGCTTCGGCACACAGGCCTTGCAGGTGGTCGGCGTAGGCCTCCCAGGTTTCATGCAGCTCGATGGCGTACTGGCAGGCCGCCAGACGGATCATATCGGCAGTTCCTTGAGCCAGAACGACATCAGCTTGTCGGAGCTTTCCTGCTCGTCCAGGTCGCGCCAGGCGTAGCTGGTGCGCAGCGACGGGTCGTGCAGGAAGCCGCGGTTACGCCAGAAGCCATGCAATGGCTTGTAGTCCGCTGGCCGCCGTGGATGCACGCCTGGCCGCTCGACCGCACAGAACGCGCAGTAGTCGAACTCGGCCAGCTTGTGGGCGTAGGACTCGCGCTCGATGAAAAAGCGCACCCCCAGGCCCTGGCCACGGTACTCGGGCAGTACCACCGATTCACCGAAGTAGTACACGCTGGCCGGGTCGCGCCCCTGGGCCAGGAACGGCTGCTGGAACTCGGGGGCGACATCCACCAGCGGCAGGCCGGTAGAGGCGCCAACGACCTTGCCGTCGTCCAGTGCCAGCACCACCAGGCTGCGCCCGGAGCGGGCATAGGTGGCCAGGTAGTCGGCCTCGTACTCCGGGGTGCCGTCGTAAAGGTAGGGAAACTCGCGGAACACGGTAAGGCGCAGGCGAGCGAGGTCATCGATGTAAGGCGCGATAGCGGCGCCGTGCAACAGGCGTATTTCCATGCTTGGCGGTCGTTTTGTCGATGTGGATGACGCGCTCGGCTAAGCCGGGCTTGAGGGGAAACCCTATCATCCGGAGCAACGACCCGCCTTTTCCCTCCACGACAGGTATTGTTCCATGACCGCTACCGAACTGGTAAATGCTTACTACGCCGCCTTCAATGCTGGCGACATGCCGGCCTTTCTCGCCCTGCTCAGCGAGGATGTGATCCACGACATCAATCAGGGCGAGCGGCAGATGGGCAAGGCCCGGTTTGCAGCGTTCATGGACAAGATGAACCGCTGCTACCGCGAGCGTCTGGCCGATATCGTGGTGATGCAGAACGCCGACGGCAGCCGCGCGGCGGCGGAGTTCACCGTGCATGGGGAATATCTGGCCGATGACGAAGGGTTGCCGGCGGCCAACGGGCAGACCTATGTACTGCCGGCGGGGGCGTTCTTCTATATCCATTGCGGGAAGATTGCCCGGGTGACCAACTACTACAACCTCAAAGACTGGGTTGAGCAGGTGGCCTGATTAGAGTGTATTGCCTGTACTGGCCTCTTCGCGGGCACGCCCGCTCCCACAGGGATCCCACACGACTTGAGAGCAGTGAGGTACATGTGGGAGCGGGCATGCCCGCGAAGAGGCCCTGTCAGGCAATATGGGTACCAAGCACCTTGAGGAATGCCGCCAACCACGCCGGATGCGCAGGCCATGCCGGTGCCGTCACCAGGTTGCCGTCCACATGCGCCTGGTCCACCGCGATATCGATGAATGTCCCGCCCGCCAAGCGCACTTCCGGGGCGCACGCTGGGTACGCACTGCATTCGCGCCCTTCCAGCACGCCGGCCGCCGCCAGCAACTGGGCACCATGGCATACCGCCGCGATCGGCTTGCCGGCCTGGTTGAATGCGCGCACCAGCTCTAGGACCTTTTCATTCAGGCGCAGGTACTCCGGTGCACGTCCACCCGGGATCAGCAACGCGTCGTAACCCTCGGCACGCACCCGCACGAAATCGTAGTTCAGGGCAAAGTTGTGCCCCGGCTTTTCGCTGTAGGTCTGTTCGCCCTCGAAATCATGAATCGCGGTACGCACGGTCTGCCCCGCGACCTTTTCCGGGCATACCGCATGCACCGTGTGCCCGACCATGCTCAGCGCCTGGAACGGCACCATGACTTCGTAATCTTCGACGTAGTCGCCGACCAACATGAGAATTTTCTTCGCCGTCATCGCACCCACTCCTTCGATTGCCTTGAGACAGTCACTGCACGATAGCCGGTCTCAGTCGCGACGGTCGAGCAAGTTGACCACCAACCGGTCCAGCCAACCCCACAACCGCTGCTTCACCCGGCGCCACAGCGGCCGGGCATTCCAGTGGCCCAGGTCGACCACCTCGCTCAAGGCGAAATCACGCTCGAAACTGGCCTGCACGGCAGCCGTCAGCGGCGGGTCGAGTGCCTCGATATTGGCCTCGAGGTTGAAGCGCAGGTTCCAGTGATCGAAGTTGCATGAGCCGATACTGACCCAGTCGTCGATCAGCACCATCTTCAGGTGCAGGAAACACGGCTGGTACTCATAGATGCGCACCCCGGCGCGCAGCAGACGCGGGTAATAGCGGTGCCCGGCGTAACGTACCGAGGGGTGATCGGTGCGCGGCCCGGTCAGCAGCAGCCGCACATCGACCCCCTTGCCGGCAGCCCGGCGCAGCGACCGGCGCACGCTCCAGGTCGGCAGGAAGTAAGGCGTGGCCAGCCAAACTCGCTGCTTGCCGCTGTTGATCGCCCGCACCAGCGAATGCAGGATGTCCTGGTGCTGGCGGGCGTCGGCATAGGCCACCCGGCCCATGCCCTGCCCCTGCGCAGGCACCTTGGGCAGGCGCGGCAGGCCAAAGCCCTCGGCGGGGCGCCAGGCGGTGCGACGGTTGTTGGCGTGCCACTGGCGGTCAAACAGCAACTGCCAGTCGCTTACCACCGGCCCCTGCATCTGCACCATCACCTCGTGCCATTCACTGGTCGCCTCGCCCGGTGTCCAGAACTCGTCGGTGACGCCCGTGCCGCCCACCACTGCCCAGCGCTCGTCCACCAGCAGCAACTTGCGGTGATCGCGGTACAGGTTGCGCAGGCCACGCTTCCAGCGCAGGCGGTTGTACCAGCGCAGGTACACACCTGCGTCCAGCAGGCGCTGACGCAACTGGCTGTTGAAAGCCAGCGAGCCATAGTCGTCGAACAGGCAGCGCACCCGCACGCCACGTCGGGCAGCCTGCTCCAGCGCTTCGACCACCGCATCCGCGCAGTCACCGGCCTCGACCAGGTACAGCTCCAGGTCGACCTGGAACTCGGCACGCATGATCGCCAGGAGCATGCGCGGAAAAAACTCGGGGCCGTCGATCAGCAGTTCGAACTGGTTGCCATCCCGCCAGGGAAAGACCGGCCCCGGCATGTCAGCGGGCGGTGAAGATCAGCACCGCGCTAACCGGCACCGACGGGTTGATGGACTTGAGCCCGGCGAGCTTGCGCAGGCGTTGCAGCCCCGGCAGCAGGCCGAAATCCTCTGCACGCAGCAC
This sequence comes from Pseudomonas sp. X4, assembly GCF_040784925.1. Classification (NCBI taxonomy): domain Bacteria; kingdom Pseudomonadati; phylum Pseudomonadota; class Gammaproteobacteria; order Pseudomonadales; family Pseudomonadaceae; genus Pseudomonas; species Pseudomonas sp. X4. Next base: position 1,262,999 of record NZ_CP160798.1, read on the forward strand.
CAGGGGCTCAAGGGTCACCACCTGGAAGCGCCGCTCGTCCAGGCGGGTGGCCAGCAGCAAGGCGTTGTAGCTGTGGGACTGGCCATGCAGGGTCACGGTCAATGGCAGGCGCAGTTCGATCTGGGCACCGTTGGCCAGGTCGTTGATCGGCCGCAGGTCCAGTTGCGCCTGCACCTTGGCTTCGGCAAAGCGCTCGACCTCGAACAGGTCCTCGCGCATGCGCTCATCACGCAGCGGAATACCGCTGCTCACCGAGTCCATCTCGATGCTCAACCCGGCCATACCCTTGCGGTCGACCGTGCCATGCAGTACCAGAAAGCGGTGCACTTCGGCGGTGTTACCGTTCTTGCCGGTAATGAACGAAAGGCGCGAAGACTCGCCATCGAGGTGCCAGTTGGCATGGGCGGGCAGGCAAAAAGCCAGCAACAAGGCGGGCAGCAGGCGGGGCAGCTTGAACATGACAGATCTCGTGAAACCAGGCCGCCAACCTTACCCGCCCGCCTTCACGGCAGCAAGCGGCAGCCCTCGCGCGGGCCTTGCCAGGCGGCCTGGTTGCGTCGGCCCAGGCCTTCGGCGGTGACCTGCCGCTGTTGGCTGTCTTCCTCCAGCAGGCTCAGCGGCAGCCATTGCTTCACGTAGCCTTGGCAATACGCCGGCTCGAACCCCATGACGAAGCGGCACGAGCAATATTCCTTGGCCGAGTAGGCCGAAAGGATACCGGGGAAGTCCGCCAAGGCCTGGCGCTCGTGCCAGGCCCAGTACACCAGCCCCAGCAACACCACCAGCAGCACCCGCTTCATGCCCCCTCCCCGGCCAGCGCCGCGAGTATCCGCTTGAGCAGTTCGTCGTGCTGGTAGCTGCCGTCGCGGTCATCGGCGTAACGCACGATCACCAGCTTTTGCGCGGGCAGCACGTACAGCGCCTGGCCCCAGTGGCCAAGGGCTGCGTAGGTGTCTGCGGGTGCACTCGGCCAAGGCCGTGCAGCGCCGGCCAGCGGCTGGTTGAGCCACCAGTGGCCACCGGGGTTGGCCTCGCCGGGCAGCGCTTGGGCCGCGGCAAACGGCGTGCGGTTGAAAGCCACCCAGGGCTTGGGCAGCAATTGCCGATCCTGCCAGCGCCCGTCGCGCTGCATCAGCAGGCCGATGCGCGCCAGGTCGCGAGCGCTGAGGTACAGGTAGGACGAACCCACGTAGGTACCTGAGCGGTCACGCTCCCATACCGCGCTGTCGATCCCCAACGGGGTGAACAGTGCATGCCAGGGGTAGTCGGCGTACTGACCGGCATCGAGCATGCCGCGCAACGCGGCGGCCAGCAGGTTGCTGTCGCCACTGGAATAGAGAAACCGCTGGCCCGGGCTGACCACCGCTTCCCGCGCCGCCGTATAGGCCGCCATGTCCTCACGGCCACGGGTATACAGCATGGCCACCACCGAGGACTTGAGCGGGGCGTACTCGTAGTCTTCCTGCCAGTCCAGGCCGCTGGCCCAATGCAGCAGATCGGCCATGCGCACGCCGGGATGGGCGTGCATGGCCGGGTAGAAGCGGGTGACCGGGTCCTGCAGCTGGAAGCGGCCTTCGCCCTGGGCTACGCCCAATAGCGTGGCGAGTACGCTCTTGCTGATCGACCAGGTCAGGTGGGCGGTGACGGCGGTGCTGGGGGCGGCGTAGCGTTCGTGGAGGATGCGGCCGTCGCGGATGATCAGCAGGGCATCGGTGCGGATGCCGCTGCGTTCGGGGGTGGTGTGTGCGGGGAAGGCGTAGGCGTCGACGGCTTGCCAGTCGAGGGGGGCAGGCTCGTCATGCCAGTCAGGGTCAGGCCAGACCTCAGCCTTGGCAGGGACCATGGCCATGCAAAAAAACAGTAGCAGACCTTTCAGCATCCCAGTACAGGCTCGCGTTTTTGGGGCTGCCTTGCAGCCCTTCGCGGGCCCGCCCGCTCCCACAGGGATCGCACCATTCATGGGGTAGGCGACATACCTGTGGGAGCGGGCAAGCCCGCGAAGGGCCGCAAAGCGGCCCCAGGATTCATCGGATCACACAAACCTATCAGACATTCATGACAATCCCGCAGCAGCCCAAGCCTTGTTCAGCCGCTTCTCCCGCGCCGCCGCCGCCAGCGCCATCACCCCCTGGTCACGCTGCCAGATCTGCGCCCACTGCGCCGGCCCCGCCGCCAACGCAGCATCGATCTCCCCTCGCAGCGCCTGGAACTGTGCAAACAATCCCCCCAGCAACAAATGGCAGCCAACGCTATCGGCGCACTGCCGGCTACCTTCGGCACACCCGGCCAGCAGCCCAAGCAACTGCAGGCGCAGGGCCTGCGGCCAGGCGCACTCCTGCCCCACGCCATACAGCCAGGCCGTCAACGCCGTAAGCACATACAAGTCCTCCAGCGAACGGAACGGCTTCACATAGGCATCCCAACCATCACCGGCCAGCAACTCGCACGCCGCCTGCTCCAGCACCAGTCGCCCATGGCCCACCTCCGGCATCAGCGGCAGGGTCGGCAGCGCTTCCAGCGTCACACCTGGCTCCCCGGGGTAGACCACCGCCAGGTTCAACTGCGGCGCCGCGCCCGTCGCCTCGCAGCGCGCCGCCACCAGCAGCCATTCCGCCTCCAGGCCGGCAGTGACGAAGTCCTTGCTGCCGGTCAGCCGCAAGCCGTCCAGGCGCGTGCGCATGTCCGCCGGCCGCACGCTGCGCCGCTCGGTGGCGCACAGGGCACCGAGGCTGGGTGGAGCACTGGGCCACAGCACGCGCAAGGCGGCCTGGTAGCCGACCAGGAAGGCCAGGCCCGGGGTGGCCATCGCGCGCCCGCCGCGCACCGCCAGTTCGAACGGGGCAACCGGGCCAAGGCGCTCGAGCAGCGCGGCATAGGTTTCGCCCAGGGTGCCCGCCAGCGCTTGGCGAAGCGGGTCGTTGAGTCGTTGCAACCAGGCCATCGGTCGGCTCCTTGCTGAAGGGCTTTCAGTTGAGGCTCAGGGGGTGTCACGCAAGCATCACCAAAGATTCACAGGGGTGACACCCCATCTACCTAGGCTGACTTTGCACAACAAAGCCGACCGGCCGCAACCCTTCATGGCTGGCTTATGGAGACTCGTAATGACTCGGATCGCTCACGCTGGCGACAACAGCACCGAACGCCGTCTGCAAGCCGAACGCCTGGTTGGCGCCGCGGCCCTGCAGGAAGCCCAGGCCCTGCGCTACAAAGTGTTCAGCGCCGAATTCAAGGCCAAGCTCAAAGGAGCCGAGCAAGGCCTGGACATGGACGACTACGACGTGCACTGCCGCCACATTGGCGTACGCGACCTGAGCACCGGCGAGCTGGTTGCCACCACCCGCCTGCTCGACCATCAGGCCGCCAGCAGCCTGGGCCGCTTCTATAGCGAAGAAGAATTCAGCCTGCACGGCCTGTTGCAGCTGCAGGGCCCGATCCTGGAACTGGGCCGCACCTGCGTAGCCCCCGATTACCGCAACGGCGGCACCATCGCCGTGCTCTGGGGCGAACTGGCCGAAGTGCTCAACGAAGGCCGCTACAGCTACCTGATGGGCTGCGCCAGCATCCCCATGCAGGATGGCGGGGTGCAGGCCCACGCGGTGATGCAGCGCCTGCGTGACCGCTACCTGTGCACCGAGCACCTGCGCGCCGAGCCGAAGAACCCGTTGCCCAACCTGGCCCTGCCGAACAACGTCATCGCCGAAATGCCACCGCTGCTCAAGGCGTACATGCGCCTGGGCGCGAAGATCTGCGGCGAGCCGTGCTGGGACGAAGACTTCCAGGTGGCCGACGTGTTCATCCTGCTCAAGCGCGACGAACTGTGCCCTCGCTACGCCCGCCACTTCAAGGCAGCGGTCTGATGCCGAAGCTGCGGGTAATGGCCCGCCTGACTCGACTGCTGCTGGTACTGCTGCTGGGCATGCTGATGGCCAGCGTGATCGCCCTGGGCGAACGCCTGGGGTTCAAGGCGCCCATCGAGCGCCGCCAGCGCTGGACCTGCCTGTTCATGAAGCGCCTGGTCGCGGCCCTGCCCTTCGATGTGCGGGTGGTCGGCGAGCTGCCGCAGCGGCCGATGCTGTGGGTCAGCAACCACGTGTCCTGGACCGATATCCCCCTGCTCGGCATGCTGCTGCCGCTGTCGTTCCTGTCCAAGGCCGAAGTGCGCCACTGGCCGGTGGCCGGCTGGCTGGCGGAAAAGGCCGGCACCCTGTTCATCCGCCGTGGCGGGGGCGACAGCCAGCGCCTGCGTGAACAGATCGCCGGGCAGCTGGGCCTTGCCCGGCCGCTGCTGATCTTCCCGGAAGGCACCACCACCAGCGGCCGTACCCTGCGCACCTTCCATGGTCGCCTGCTGGCAGGCGCCATCGACCGTGGCGTGGCGGTGCAGCCGGTCGCTATCCAGTACCTGCGCGATGGCCAGATCGACCCGATTGCACCGTTCATTGGTGACGATGACCTGGTGTCGCACCTGATGCGCCTGTTTGCCCTGCCGCGGGGCGAGGTATGCATTCACCTGCTGCAGCCGATCGGCAGCGTGGGCAAGGAGCGAGCGGTGCTGGCGTTGCAGGCGCAGCAGGCGATTCACCTGGCGTTGTTCGGGGTTGAAGAAGTTGAGCTGGCGTCACGGCGGCAGGCGCGGGCTGCCTGAGTTTTATGCACTGCCTGTTCTGGCCCCTTCGCGGGTGAACCCGCTCCCACAGGGACCGCACTCATCCTGAATTCTGTGGTGTACCTGTGGGGAGCCACAGGGACCGCACTCATCCTGAGTTCTGTGGTGTACCTGTGGGGAGCCACAGGGATGGCACTCATCCTGGGTTCTGTGGTGTACCTGTGGGAGCGGGTTTACCCGCGAAGAGGCCGGCAATGCCAACCCAGTACTAACTGTCAGACATCCGCCCCGCTGCAGCAAAGGCCTGCAACTGTGGATAAAACTCCCTGAAGTCCGCCAGCAATGGCTCATACAGCCGCTCCAGCTCCCCCATCACCCCAGCCATCCCCTCCGGCCGCGACAAGCGCCGGGCAATACCGTTGAACACCTGCTCCAGCGTGGCAAAGTCGCCATACGCCCCCAGCCAGTCATCCGCCGCCATGAACGGCGCAATCCGTGCCAGCCGCCCCGGCAACTCGGGCTCCGCCAGCAACACCCGATAAAAGTCCCCGGCGAACTGCGCCAGCGGCTGCTCGGCATAATCCCGCCAATGCCGGGCCAGGCAATGGTCGAAAAACACATCCAGAACAATGCCGGCAAAGCGCCGCCGCTCCCGCGGAAAGCGCGCCAGTGCCGCCAGCACCAACGGGTGCTGGTCGGTATAGCTGTCGATATGCCGGTGCAGCCGGATGGCCGCCTCCAGCGCAGGCGGGAAGCGCCCTTCCAGCGAGCCTTTGACGAAGTCGCCATACAGGCTGCCAAGCAGTTGTTGCGGCGCCGGGCCGCCAAGGTGCAGGTGTGCGAGGTAGTTCATGAGCGCAGTCTAGCACCGCCGCCCCCTATATCGTTATAACGCGATATAGCGATTCGTGCTCAGCTCAGAACTTCTTCATATTTGTATATCGGGAATCCACGATTTACATTTCGCCATATCGCGATATACCGCTACAACGAGCCTCAACCCATGCCTCTCGATCTCGACGAAATCATAAAAGCGCTGGCCCACCCGGTCAGGCGAGAAATCCTCAGCTGGCTGAAGGACCCGGCAACGCAATTCCCCGACCAGTACCACAGCACCGAGAACGGTGTGTGTGCCGGGCAGATCGACCAACGCTGCGGCCTGTCGCAGTCGACCGTCTCCGCCCACCTGGCCACCCTGCAGCGCGCCGGGCTGATCAGCAGCCAGAAGATCGGCCAATGGCACTTCTTCAAACGCAACGAAGCCACTATCCAGGCGTTTCTCGAACAACTGCGCCAAGCACTCTGAACAGGCAGGTAACCGTCATGACCACGCTTTTCGATCCGATCACCCTGGGCGACCTGCAACTGCCCAACCGCATCATCATGGCCCCGCTCACCCGCTGCCGGGCCGACGAAGGCCGCGTGCCCAATGCGCTGATGGCCGAGTACTACGTGCAGCGCGCCAGCGCCGGGCTGATCCTCAGCGAGGCGACCTCGGTCAGCGCCATGGGCGTCGGCTACCCGGATACCCCTGGTATCTGGAACGACGAGCAAGTGCGTGGCTGGAACAATGTGACCAAGGCCGTGCATGCCGCTGGCGGGCGCATCTTCCTGCAGCTGTGGCACGTCGGCCGCATCTCCCACCCCAGCTACCTGAACGGCGAGCTGCCGGTGGCCCCCAGCGCGATCCAGCCCAAGGGCCATGTAAGCCTGGTGCGCCCGCTCAGTGACTACCCCACCCCACGCGCGCTGGAAACCGAAGAAATCATCGACATCGTCGAGGCCTACCGCAGCGGTGCCGAGAATGCCAAGGCTGCCGGTTTCGATGGCGTAGAGATCCACGGTGCCAACGGCTACCTGCTCGACCAGTTTCTGCAGAGCAGCACCAACCAGCGCACCGACCGCTACGGCGGCTCGCTGGAAAACCGTGCGCGGCTGCTGCTGGAAGTGACCGATGCGGCCATCAAGGTGTGGGGCGCAAACCGCGTGGGCGTGCACCTGGCGCCGCGTGCCGATGCCCATGACATGGGCGATGCCGACCGTGCCGAAACCTTTACCTACGTGGCCCGTGAGCTGGGCAAGCGGGGTATTGCCTTCATCTGCTCGCGGGAAAAGGAAGCCGATGACAGTATCGGCCCGCTGATCAAGGAAGCGTTCGGTGGCCCGTACATCGTCAATGAGCGGTTTGACAAGGCCAGTGCCAATGCAGCCCTGGCCAATGGCAAGGCCGACGCCGTGGCGTTTGGCGTGCCGTTCATCGCTAACCCTGACCTGCCGGCGCGGCTGGCGGCGGATGCGCCGTTGAACGAGGCGCGGCCGGAGACTTTCTATGGCAAGGGGCCGGTGGGGTACATCGATTATCCGCGGTTGTGATTCAGGGCCATTCGCGGGCACGCCCGCTCCCACAGGTACAGCGACAAGCTTGAAGATTGTGCTGCCCCTGTGGGAGCGGGCGTGCCCGCGAAGAAGGCTCAGGTGATCTCACGGCCGGGCGTTGATCTGCTGCTGCAGGTTCTGGATCTGGCTCTGCAATGTATTCAGGTTGCGGGTCGTCTGCGCCCGGAAGGCGTCGAACTCCTGCACCGAAGCACCACTGGACGCCGCCGCGGCCGGGCGGTTGTCGATCTGGCTCTTGAGCACCAGGATGTCCTGCTCCAGGTCCTGGATGGCCGCGCTCGGGTTACCCTGCTTCTTCAGCGCTGCCACCTCGTTGCCCAGGCTCTTGAGCTGCCCGTCCAGCTTAGCGCCATCAGCCTGCGCGGCCTTCAGCGCAGCAACCTGTTCGTTCAGGCCCTTGAACTGCGTATCCAGCTTGCCACCATCGACCTGCCCCGAGCGCAACGCGGCCAGCTCGCCATTCACTGCCTTCAGTTGCGCCTGCAACTGGCTCTGCAGCTCGGTCACGGCCTTCTGCTGTTCACGGGTATCGGCCAGCACCTGCTCCAGGCGCTTGCCCAGGTCGCCGGTCTGCCCGGCCACACCCTTCTGCAACTGGCGCAGCTGCAGCTTCAACGCCTCGCTGTTGGTAGTGGCGCCGGACTCGCTGGCCGCCACCTTGCCGCTGATCGCCTGCAGGCGCCCGGCAGCCTCTTCGCTGATGCGGGCGAAGCTTTCCTGGGTCGCCACCAGTTGCTGCTCCATCAGCGAGATCTGCTGGAAGCTCCACCAGCCAAGGCCCGCCAAGGCGATGAACGAGGCCCCGAGCAATGCCCATAGCGGCGCCGTGCTGGCACCGCGAGCGGCTTTCTGGCGGCTGCGCACCACGTGCGCCGGCATCAGTTCGTCATCGTCATGGGTGCCGGCCCTCAGGGTAGGCACGTCATCGTAGTCATCGTGAGCATGGTTACGCATGGATACATTCAACCGCGGTAGTCGCAAAGAGGCACGAGTATAAACCGCCAGCGCGGCGCGTTGATGACCATTGTCAGCCGAGCGGCTTCACTGCCCCGGCGGCTGGTGCTTCCACCAGGCACAGAATTCATCCAGCGCCGTCCACAGGCTGACCTTGGGCTGGTAGTCCAGGTACTGCCGGGCGCGGCTGATATCCAGGGTGAAATCGCGGCTCATCACCTGCATCCCCAGACGCGAAAGGGTCGGTTGCGGGCGCCCCGGCCACAACATGCAGGCCGCCTCGTTCAGCGCGGCCAGGCTGTAGGCCAGGCCGTAGGAGCGGTACCGGGTTACCTGCGGCAACTGCATCTGGCGCATCACGTAGTTGACCACGTCCCACAGCGGCAGCGGCTGGCCGTTGCTGATGTTATAGGCCTGGCCCAGCGCCCGGTCGTCAGCGAACAGGGCACTGAGCAGCGCTTCGTTGAGGTTGTGCACGCTGGTGAAATCGACTTTGTTCAGGCCGTTGCCGATGATCGCCACACGCCCCTTGCGCTGCATCTGCATCAGCCGCGGGAAGATACTGGCATCGCCGGCGCCGGTGACGAAGCGCGGGCGCAGCGCCAGCACCTCGAGGCCGAACTCCTGGGCACCGAACACTTTCTGCTCGGCCATGTGCTTGGTCTGCCCGTAGTGGTCATGGAAGCGGCGCGGCACCTGCTCTTCCCGGATGTCCAGGCGCGAGCGGCCATTGAAGTAGATCGACGGCGACGACAGGTGTACCAGCCGCCGTACGTGCTCCTTCAAGCAGCCCTCGACCACGTTTTCGGTGACCACCACATTGCCCTGATAGAAGTCCTGGTAGCGCCCCCAGTTGCCCACTGCGCCGGCGCAGTGCACCACCGCCTCGACCCCCTGGCACAGGCGGCGGGCCAGCTCGGCATCACCCAGGTCGCCGGGGATGAACTGGGCGCCGCGCTTGACCAGGTGCTCGACCCCTTCGGCTCGACGGCCGCTGACCCGCACGTCCAGGCCCTGCTCCAGGGCAAAGCGCGCAAAGCGCCCGCCAATGAAGCCACTCGCGCCGGTGACCAGAATTCGCATGTAAGACTCCGTCTTGCCAGATTTCAGATGCAACTGACGCCAGCCGTGGCTACAAGGGCACCAGCCATTGCCGTGCGGTGTGCCGCAGGTGGTCGGTCAGTTGCGCGAGCAGTTGCCCGCCATTGCGCCAATGATGCCAGTACAGCGGCACATCGATGGGGGTATCGCTGCAGATTTCCACCAACTGGCCGCTGGCCAGTTGCTCGCGAGCCTGCAGTTCCGGCACCAGGCCCCAGCCCAGGCCGGCTTCGGTCATGCGCAGGAAACCTTCGGACGACGGGCACAAGTGGTGCAGGAAGCCATCCTCGATGCCCAGCGATGCCAGGTAGCGGTGTTGCAGGAAGTCGTCCGGGCCGTACACGATCGCCGGGGTACGGGCCAGGCGGCTGGCAGCGAAGCCCTGCGGAAAATGCCGCGCCATGAACCCGGGGCTGGCCAGCGCCCGGTAGCGCATGGCGCCCAGCGGCAGGCTGCGCGCGCCGGCCACCGGCCGCTCGCTGCCACACAGGCAAGCCGCCACTTCGCCCGCACGCATGCGTTTCAGGCCCACTTCCTGGTCTTCCACCACCAGGTCGGTCAGCACGTTCTGCTGTGCGCAGAAGTTGCCCACTGCGCCGGCCCACCAGGTAGCCAGGCTGTCGGCGTTGAGGGCGATGCGCAGGCGCTCCGGCATGCCCTCCTCGTCCAGCGCCGGCACCTGGCGCTGCAGGTCGCGTTCGAGCAGGCGCACCTGCTGCACATGGTTGAGCAACTGGCGGCCGACTTCGGTCGGGCTTGGCGGTGTGGCACGCACCAGCACCGGCTGGCCGACCCGCGCCTCGAGCAGCTTGATGCGCTGGGAGATGGCCGACTGCGACAAGCCCAGCACCTGCGCCGCGCGTTCGAAACCGCCCTGCTCGATCACCGCGGCAAGGGCGGCCAGCAGCTTGTAGTCGAACATCGATTTTCCTAATGACGGATCAGCTCTATTTGTTTTTCTTATACAGCGTGGTTCATCACAATGACCAGCATCTTTTGGACTCTTTGGAGAGCACGCCATGTGGCAAAGCTATCTCAACGGCATGCTCGTGGCCTTCGGCCTGATCATGGCCATCGGTGCACAGAACGCCTTCGTCCTCGCCCAGAGCTTGCGCCGCGAGCATCATTTGCCGGTGGCGGCACTGTGCATCGTCTGTGACGCCATCCTGGTGGCGGCCGGAGTGTTCGGCCTGGCCACCGTGCTGGCGCACAACCCGACGTTGCTGGCGATCGCCCGCTGGGGCGGTGCGGTGTTCCTGATCTGGTACGGCGCCAAGGCTTTGCGCAGCGCCTGCTCCAGGCAGAGCCTGCAGCACCAGCAAGGCCAGGGTGCGCGCTCACGCCGCGCGGTACTGCTCAGCGCCCTGGCGGTGACCCTGCTGAACCCGCACGTGTACCTCGACACGGTGCTGCTGATCGGCTCACTGGGCGCCCAGCAGGCTGCGCCTGGCGCCTACGTGGCCGGCGCTGCCAGCGCCTCGCTGCTGTGGTTCTCGACCCTGGCGATCGGTGCCGCCTGGCTGGCACCGTGGCTGGCCAGGCCGGCGACCTGGCGCATGCTCGACCTGATGGTGGCGGTGATGATGTTCGCGGTGGCGGCGCAGTTGATCTTCAACTGACCTCAAGGGCCCTATCGCCGGCAAGCCAGCTCCCACAGGGATATCACCAGGCCTGAGGTCGGTGATATCCCTGTGGGAGCTGGCTTGCCGGTGATGAGGCCCTTGCAGGCAATAGCTGACGCCACTGGTCGGCACGCCCCGACCGCTCTGGAACCTCTATTCCCTATCTTTGTTGCGTGGTTATGCGCCGGGCCCGGTGCTATGATCCAGCCCTTGCGTCGCAAAGAGTACAAACTCGCCGACGCTCATCGGGCCGCCCGTGATCGGCCTTGCGCAAACCGCAAACAGACCTGAATCAGGAGATCCACCATGGCTTTTGAATTGCCGCCGCTGCCGTACGCCCACGATGCCCTGCAGCCGCACATCTCCAAGGAAACCCTGGAGTATCACCACGACAAGCACCACAACACCTATGTCGTGAACCTGAACAACCTGGTCCCAGGCACCGAATTCGAAGGCAAGACCCTGGAAGAGATCGTCAAGAGCTCTTCGGGCGGCATCTTCAACAACGCCGCTCAAGTCTGGAACCACACCTTCTACTGGAACTGCCTGGCACCAAACGCCGGTGGCCAGCCGACCGGTGCCCTGGCTGACGCCATCAACGCCGCTTTCGGTTCCTTCGACAAGTTCAAGGAAGAGTTCACCAAGACTTCGGTTGGCACCTTCGGTTCCGGCTGGGGCTGGCTGGTGAAGAAGGCTGACGGTTCCCTGGCCCTGGCCAGCACCATCGGCGCCGGCTGCCCGCTGACCAGCGGCGACACCCCGCTGCTGACCTGCGACGTCTGGGAACACGCCTACTACATCGACTACCGCAACCTGCGTCCGAAGTACGTCGAGGCGTTCTGGAACCTGGTCAACTGGGCCTTCGTTGCCGAACAGTTCGAAGGCAAGACCTTCAAGGCCTGAGTCATTCAGCCCTGAACGAAAAACCCGGCCCGGTGCCGGGTTTTTTTATGCCTGTACCGGCCTCTTCGCGGGTGAACCCGCTCCCACAGGTACGGCGCAGCTTGTGGACTTGATGCTATCCCTGTGGGAGCGGGTTTACCCGCGAAAAAGCCAGCACGGTTTTGCTTGCTCAGCCCGCATAGCACGCTAACATCAAACCTCTGGAAGATTGTTACAGCGCATTCAAGTTGCGGGGTCAGGCAACCGATACACTATTGATGGTCGGCCGATAGTGTATCGTCATCGTTGATGGCAAAATGATGCCATGCGCATGGATTAAGGAAACCCCATTGAAGCTGGAATTGCGGAACAGCTTGTCGGTCAAGTTGCTCAGGGTCGTGCTGCTGTCGGCGCTAGCGGTCGGTGTCGTGCTCAGCTGTGCGCAAATCGTCTACGACACCTACAAGACCCGCCAGGCCGTGAACAACGATGCCCAGCGCATCCTCGACATGTTCCGCGACCCCTCGACCCAGGCGGTATACAGCCTCGACCGCGAAATGGGCATGCAGGTGATGGAAGGCCTGTTTCAGGACGAATCGGTACGCATGGCCTCCATCGGCCACCCCAACGAAACCATGCTGGCGGAAAAGTCCCGCCCGTTGCAGGACATGTCCATGCGCTGGCTGACCGACCTGATCCTCGGCCAGGAACGTACCTACACCACGCAACTGGTCGGCCGCGGCCCCTACAGCGAATACTACGGCGACCTGAGCATCACCCTGGACACCTCGTCCTACGGCGAAGACTTCCTGATCAACGCCGTGATCATCTTCATCTCCGGTGTGCTGCGGGCCCTGGCCATGGGCCTGGTGCTGTACCTGGTCTACCACTGGCTGCTGACCAAACCGCTGTCGAAGATCATCGAGCACCTCACCCAGATCAACCCCGACCGCCCAAGCCAGCACCAGCTGCCGCTGCTCAAGGGCCACGAGAAGAACGAGCTGGGCCTGTGGGTAAATACCGCCAACCAGCTGCTGGCCTCGATCGAGCGCAACACCCATCTGCGCCACGAGGCGGAAAACAGCCTGCAACGCATGGCCCAGTACGACTTCCTCACCGGCCTGCCCAACCGCCAGCAGTTGCAGCAGCAACTGGACAAGATCCTCGTCGACGGCGGCCGCCTGCAACACCGCGTGGCGGTACTGTGCGTAGGCCTGGACGACTTCAAGGGGATCAACGAGCAGTTCAGCTACCAGGTCGGCGACCAGCTGCTGCTGGCCCTGGCCGACCGCCTGCGCGCCCACAGTGGCCGCTTGGGCGCCCTGGCACGCCTGGGTGGTGACCAGTTCGCCCTGGTGCAGGCCAATATCGAGCAGCCCTACGAGGCGGCCGAACTGGCGCAGAGTATCCTCGACGACCTGGAAGTGCCGTTCGACCTCGACCACCACCAGCAGATCCGCCTGCGCGCTACCATCGGCATCACCCTGTTCCCGGAAGACGGCGACAGCACCGAGAAGCTGCTGCAGAAAGCCGAACAGACCATGACCCTGGCCAAGGCCCGTTCGCGCAACCGCTACCAGTTCTACATCGCCAGCGTCGACAGCGAGATGCGCCGCCGTCGCGAGCTGGAAAAGGACCTGCGCGAAGCCCTGCCGCGCAACCAGCTGTACCTGGTGTACCAGCCACAGATCAGCTACCGCGACCACCGCGTGGTCGGTGTCGAGGCATTGCTGCGCTGGCAGCACCCGGAGCTGGGCATGGTGCCGCCAGACCAGTTCATCCCCCTGGCCGAACAGAACGGCAGCATCATCAGCATCGGTGAATGGGTGCTCGACCAGGCCTGCCGGCAATTGCGCGAATGGCACGACATGGGCTTCAGCGAGCTGCGCATGGCGGTCAACCTGTCCACCGTGCAGCTGCACCACAGCGAACTGCCGCGGGTGGTCAACAACCTGCTGCAGGCCTATCGCCTGCCGCCGCGCAGCCTGGAACTGGAAGTCACCGAGACCGGCCTGATGGAAGACATCAGCACCGCCGCCCAGCACCTGCTGAGCCTGCGCCGCTCCGGAGCATTGATTGCCATCGACGACTTCGGCACCGGCTACTCGTCGCTCAGCTACCTGAAATCGCTGCCGCTGGACAAGATCAAGATCGACAAGAGCTTCGTCCAGGACCTGCTGGACGACGATGATGACGCCACCATCGTTCGCGCCATCATCCAGCTGGGCAAGAGCCTGGGGATGCAGGTGATCGCCGAAGGCGTGGAAACCGCCGAACAGGAAACCTACATCGTCGCCCAGGGCTGCCACGAGGGCCAGGGCTACCACTACAGCAAGCCGCTGTCGGCCCGTGAGCTGACCAACTTCCTCAAGCAGGCGCAGCGAAACCAAGTTTCGATGCTCTGAGCCCCCTGCCCGGTTACAGGCCGTGACCGGCATTTACACGAATTGCATGCCCGCCCCCTTTACAGCAAATGCAAATCTTTCGCATGATGTTGCGGTTTCGCGTGCCACGGCGCACGGTCCACCCCTTGGTCCAACCACACGACGCAGGAAAACCAATAATGATTCGAATGCCTCTGGCCTCCGCCAGTCTGCTGGCCATTGCCATCGCTCTCGCCGGTTGCGGTGAAGGCAAGGACGACAAGGCCGCCGCGCCGCAAGCCCAGGCACCTGCTGCCGCCAGCACCACCGCTGCGGCGCCCGGGGCTGTCGACGAAGCTGCCGGCAAAGCCGTGGTCAAGCATTACGCCGAGCTGGTCTACGCCGTGTACAGCGATTCGCTGAGCACCGCCAAGACCCTGCAGACCGCAGTCGACGCGTTCCTGGCCAAGCCCAACGACGAAACCCTCAAGGCAGCCAAAGAAGCCTGGGTCGCCTCGCGCGTACCGTACCTGCAGAGCGAAGCCTTCCGCTTCGGCAACACCATCATCGACGACTGGGAAGGCCAGGTGAACGCCTGGCCGCTGGACGAAGGCCTGATCGACTACGTCGACAAGAGCTATGAGCACGCCCTGGGCAACCCGGCGGCCAACGCCAACATCATCGCCAACACCGAGATCCAGGTGGGCGAAGAAAAGATCGACGTCAAGGACATCACCCCCGAGAAGTTGGCCAGCCTGAACGAACTGGGCGGCTCCGAGGCCAACGTCGCCACCGGCTACCACGCCATCGAGTTCCTGCTCTGGGGCCAGGACCTGAACGGCACCGGCCCGGGCGCGGGCAACCGTCCGGCGTCGGACTACCTCGAAGGCAAGGGCGCCACCGGTGGCCACAACGACCGCCGCCGTGCCTACCTGAAAGCGGTCACCGACCTGCTGGTCAAGGACCTCGAAGAGATGGTCGGCAACTGGGCACCGAACGTCGCCGACAACTACCGCGCCAAGCTGGAAGCCGAGTCGGTCAACGACGGCCTGCGCAAGATGCTGTTCGGCATGGGCAGCCTGTCGCTGGGTGAACTGGCTGGCGAACGCATGAAGGTTTCGCTGGAAGCCAACTCGCCGGAAGACGAGCATGACTGCTTCAGCGACAACACTCACTACTCGCACTTCTACGACGCCAAGGGCATCCGCAACGTCTACCTGGGCGAGTACACCCGCCCGGACGGCAGCAAGGTGACCGGCCCGAGCCTGTCGTCGCTGGTGGCCAAGGTAGACCCGGCCGCCGACGCCACCCTCAAGGCCGACCTGGAAGCCACCGAAGCCAAGATCCAGGTGATCGTCGACCACGCTCTCAAGGGCGAGCACTACGACCAGCTGATCGCTGCCGACAACGCAGCCGGCAACCAGATCGTGCGTGACGCTATCGCCTCCCTGGTCAAGCAGACTGGTGCGATCGAGCAGGCCGCGGGCAAGCTGGGCATTGCCAACCTGAACCCGGATACCGCGGATCACGAGTTCTGATCCTGCTGTAGCGGTTCTGAAAGAGGCGGCCTTCGGGTCGCCTTTTTTGCTTCCGGCCCTATCGCCGGCAAGCCAGCTCCCACAGGTACCCCACAGGGCTCAAGGGCTGTGAAGTACCTGTGGGAGCTGGCTTGCCGGCGATAGGGCCCGACCAGGCACCACAGACCATGGCCAACTGACACCGATTTCATCCAGCAATTGCAAATTGCTCTTATTCAAACTCCCTCACCCTGCTAAGCTTGCACGCCGGTTTTTCGCTCACGCCCAGGATTCTCGATGTCCTTGTCGCTGTCCCGACTCTCCCCCCTGCTGCTGGCCTTTGCCCTCGCCGCCTGTGACGACGCCCCGCGTTTCACCCAGGCCGAGCCCGGCGAAGCGTTGTCGGGCGGCAAAGCCACTGTGCAGCGCACTGACCGCAATGCCTATTCCCTGCCCTCGGCCAACCTCTCGCCCGAGCGGCGCCTGGACTTCGCCGTAGGCAACAGCTTCTTCCGCAACCCCTGGGTGATCGCCCCGTCCACCACCACCGCCCGTGACGGCCTGGGCCCGCTGTTCAACACCAATGCCTGCCAGAACTGCCACGTGCGCGACGGCCGCGGCCACCCGCCAGAGCCGGGCGACAGCAACGCCGTATCGATGCTGGTACGCCTGTCGATCCCCGACCAGCCCTACCTGGCCAAGGTGGTCGAACGCCTCGGCGTGGTGCCGGAGCCGGTCTATGGCACCCAGCTGCAGGACATGGCCATCCCCGGCGTGACGCCGGAAGGCAAGGTGCGGGTGAGCTACACCAGCGAAACAGTGTCGTTCGAGGACGGCCACCAGGTCGAGCTGCGCAAGCCGGCCCTGCAGATCACCCAGCTCGGTTATGGCGTGATGCACCCCGACACGCGCTTTTCGGCGCGGGTGGCGCCGCCGATGATCGGCCTGGGCCTGCTCGAAGCCATCCCCGAAGCCGACCTGCTGGCCAACGAAGACCCGGATGACCGCAACCGCGACGGCATCCGCGGCCGGGCCAACCGGGTGTGGGACGACGCCCAGGGCAAGACCGTGGTCGGCCGCTTCGGCTGGAAGGCCGGGCAGCCCAACGTCAACCAGCAGAACGTGCACGCCTTTGCCGGCGACATGGGCCTGACCACCACCCTGCTGCCCAACGACGACTGTACCCCGGCGCAGGCCGACTGCCTGGCCGCGCCCAACGGCGACGGCGCCAATGGCGAGAAGGAAGTCAGCGACAACATCCTGCGCCTGGTCACCTTCTACACCCGCAACCTGGCCGTGCCGGCCCGCCGCGATGTGGGCTCGCCGCAGGTGCTGGCGGGCAAGAACCTGTTCTACCAGGCCGGCTGCCAGGGCTGCCATACACCGCAGTTCACCACCGCCGCCAATGCCGCCGAGCCGGAGCTGGCCAACCAGCTGATCCGTCCCTACAGCGACCTGCTGCTGCATGACATGGGCCCGGGCCTGGCCGACGAGCGCACCGAATTTGCCGCCAACGGCCAGGACTGGCGCACCCCGCCACTGTGGGGCATCGGCCTGAGCGAAACGGTCAGTGGCCACAGCCAGTTCCTGCACGACGGCCGCGCCCGCAACCTGCTCGAAGCCGTGCTCTGGCACGGTGGCGAGGCCG
The DNA here is from genome assembly GCF_040784925.1 of Pseudomonas sp. X4. NCBI lineage: Bacteria > Pseudomonadati > Pseudomonadota > Gammaproteobacteria > Pseudomonadales > Pseudomonadaceae > Pseudomonas > Pseudomonas sp. X4. Next base: position 1,280,089 of record NZ_CP160798.1, read on the forward strand.
AGGCGGCACGCAATTTCGTACTCACTTTCAATGCCGAGCAGCGTGCCGCGTTGCTGGCTTTCCTGAACTCACTTTAAAAAGCGCAAAGGAGCCGGGCATGTTCCGACCCAAACTGTTGTTCACCAGCCTCGCCGCACTCGCCCTCGGCGCCTGCTCGCCGCAGGACCCGCAAGCCGTGACCTCCGCTGCCATCGCCAAGCAGGTGATCCTGCCCACCTACAGCCGCTGGGTCGAAGCCGACCGAACGCTGGCCGCCAGCGCCCTGGCCTACTGCGAAGGCAAGGAAACCCTGGACAAGGCCCGTGCCGACTTCCTCAACGCGCAAAAGGCCTGGGCCGAACTGCAACCGCTGCTGGTCGGCCCGCTGGCCGAAGGCAACCGCGCCTGGCAGGTACAGTTCTGGCCCGACAAGAAGAACCTGGTCGGCCGCCAGGTCGAGCAGCTGGTCAACGCCGACCAGCCGGTCGATGCCGCGGCCCTGGGCAAGGCCAGCGTGGTGGTACGTGGCCTGTCGGCCTACGAGTACATCCTGTTCGACAGCAAGCCGGACATCGCCACAGCCGAGCAGAAAGCCCGCTACTGCCCGTTGCTGGTCGCCATTGGTGAACACCAGAAGGCCCTGGCCGAAGAGATCCTCAAGGGCTGGAACAGCACCGACGGCATGCTCTCGCAGATGACCAAGTTCCCCAACCAGCGCTACGCCGACTCCCACGAGGCCATCGCCGACCTGCTGCGCGCCCAGGTCACCGCCCTGGACAGCCTGAAGAAAAAGCTCGGTGCGCCGATGGGCCGCCAGAGCAAGGGTATCCCGCAGCCACTGCAGGCCGAAGCCTGGCGCAGCCACAGCTCGCTCAAGAGCCTGGAGGCCAGCCTCAAGGCCGCCGAAGCGGTCTGGGTCGGGGTCGACAACCAAGGCCTGCGCGGCTTGCTGTCCAGCGATCAGAAAGCCTTGGCGGACAAGATCGACGCCGCCTACGCTGCCTCGCTCAAACTGCTGGCCGCCAACCAGAAGACCCTGGGCGAGCTGCTGGCCGACGACGCCGGCCAGCAAACCCTGAACCAGATCTACGACAGCCTCAACGCCGTCCACCGCCTGCACGAAGGCGAGCTGGCCAAGGCGTTGAACATCCAGCTGGGCTTCAATGCCAACGACGGTGACTGATCATGCTGCGACGCCAGGCCCTCAAACTCGGTAGCGTATTGCTCAGCGCCCTCACCCTGGGCGGCTGGAGCCTGTTCCGCAACAAAGGCAGCGAGCCCCTGCTGCTGTCGGCGCGTGACGACGGCGACGGCAAGCACTATGCGGTCGGGTTCCGCCTGGACGGCACCCAGGTGTTCAGCACCCAGGTCGCCCAACGTTGCCATGCCATCATCCATCACCCGGACCTGCCGATCGCCCTGTTCGTCGCCCGCCGCCCCGGCACCGAAAGCTACCTGGTCGACCTGCGCGACGGGCGCCTGCTGCAGACCGTCACCTCGCAGCCGAACCGGCACTTCTACGGCCACGCGGTCATCCACAAAGGTGGCGAATGGCTGTATGCCACCGAGAACGACACCACCGACCCGGGGCGTGGCGTACTCGGTGTGTACCGCTTCGAAGGCGAGCGCCTGGTGCACAGCGGGGAGATTCCGACCCACGGTATCGGCCCGCACGAAGTGGCCTGGCTGCCGGACGGCGAAACGCTGATCGTGGCCAACGGCGGTATCCGCACCGAAGCCGAAAGCCGGGTGGAGATGAACCTCGACGCCATGGAACCGAGCCTGGTGCTGATGCAGCGCGACGGTACCCTGCTGAGCAAGGAAACCCTGGCCCAGCAGATGAACAGCGTGCGCCACCTGGCGGTAGGCAGCGATGGCACTATCGCCGCCTGCCAACAGTTCATGGGCGATGCCGATGAAACCGCAGAGCTGCTGGCGATCAAGCGCCCGGGCGAGCCGTTCAAGGCCTTCCCGGTGCCGGAGCGGCAGTTGCAGGCCATGGCCCAGTACACCGCCAGCGTGGCTATCCACAGCGAGCTTCGGCTGGTCGCGCTGACCGCGCCACGGGCCAACCGCCTGTTCGTCTGGGACCTGGACAGCGGCGCGGTGCGGCTGGATGCGCCAATGCCCGATTGCGCAGGGGTGGGCGCGGTACAGGACGGCTTTGTCGTCACCTCCGGGCAGGGCCGTTGCCGGTTCTATGATTGCCGCAAGGCCGAGCTGGTCGGGCAACCGATGAACCTGCCGTCCGGTTTCTGGGACAACCACCTGCATCTCGTCTGATTTTCGGGTTGGCTGTACTGGCCCCTTCGCGGCTAAAGCCGCTCCCACAGGAATAGCGCAACCCGCTGACTGCGCGGTCCCTGTGGGAGCGGCTTCAGCCGCGAAGGGGCCGGCCCAGGCATTCCACTCCCCTTCCCCCCAAAAACAGTCAATACTTCCCCCATCCACACGTGGGCAGGATCGCCCGTTGTCGTGTCTAAGCGAATAACAACCGCATCCAAGGAACCGGACTATGCTGCGCCGCCGCATGCTCATCATGTTGGCCGTGGTTCTGCTGATCGTGCTGGCCCTGGGGGGCTACAAAGCCTTTTCGATCTACCAGCAGATCCAGATGTTCACTGCCCCCAAGCCGCCCATCACCGTGGCGGCCGCCTTGGCCGAACAGCGCTCGTGGCAAGAGCGCCTGCCCGCCGTCGGCAGCCTCAAGGCGCTACAGGGCGTGGAGCTGAGCCTGGAGGTGGAAGGCATCGTCAAGGCCCTGCATTTCGACTCGGGCCAGCAGGTCAAGGCCGGGCAACTGTTGCTGCAACTCAACGACGACCAGGAAACCGCCCTGCTCGGCACCGCCCAGGCTGACCTGGGCCTGGCCAAGGTAGATTTCGGCCGTGGCAGCCAGCTGGTCGGCGACTCGGCCATCTCCCGCGGCGAGTTCGACCGCCTCACCGCCCAGTACCGGCGCAACCAGGCGGTGGTCGACCAGCTCAAGGCATCGAAGACCAAGAAGAGCATCAGCGCCCCGTTCAGCGGCACCATCGGCATTCGCCAGGTGGACGTCGGCGACTACCTGGCCGCCGGCACGGTGATCGCCACCCTGCAGGACACATCCAGCCTCTACGTCGACTTCAACGTACCGGAACAGGCCCTGCCGCACCTCAGCCTGGGCCAGCAGGTGCTGGTGCAGGTGGCCGCCTACCCGGGCCAGACCTTCCCAGCCAGCCTCAGCGCTATCAACCCCAAGGTCGAGGAAACCACGCGCAACCTGCTGGTGCGCGCGACCATGGCCAACCCGGACGGCAAGCTGCTGCCGGGCATGTTCGCCAGTCTGCTGATCCTGCTACCCAACCCGCAGCCACAAGTGGTAGTGCCGGAAAGCGCCATCACCTACACCCTGTATGGCAACTCGGTGTACGTCGCCACGCCGAAAAAGGACAAGGATGGCAAGCCGGAAAACGACGACAAGGGCCAGCCGCAGCTCACCGCCGAGCAGCGCACGGTGCAGACCGGCGAGCGCCGTGACGGCGTGGTGGTGGTCAGCAAGGGCCTGCAGGCCGGGGAACAGGTGGTCACCGCCGGCCAACTGAAGCTCACCCCCGGCGCCGCGATCCGCATCGGCCAGGACAAAGCCCTCAAGCCCGCACAGGGCGCGCCGGGCAAGGACTGACAGGAGGCTGGCATGGCGTTCACCGACCCGTTCATCCGCCGCCCGGTGCTGGCCAGCGTGGTCAGCCTGCTGATCCTGCTGCTGGGCTTCCAGGCCTGGAACAAGCTGCAGATCCGCCAGTACCCGCAAATGGAAAACGCCCTGATCACGGTGACCACCGCCTACCCCGGCGCCAACGCCGAGACCATCCAGGGCTATATCACCCAGCCGCTGCAGCAAAGCCTGGCCAGCGCCGAAGGCATCGACTACATGACCTCGGTGAGCCGGCAGAACTTCTCGATCATTTCCATCTACGCCCGCATCGGCGCCGACAGCGACCGGTTGTTCACCGAACTGCTGGCCAAGGCCAACGAAGTGCGCAACAAGCTGCCCCAGGACTCGGAAGACCCGGTACTGAGCAAGGAAGCCGCCGATGCCTCGGCGCTGATGTACATCAGTTTCTACAGCAAGGAGATGAGCAACCCGCAAATCACCGACTATCTGTCACGGGTGATCCAGCCCAAGCTGGCGACCCTGCCGGGCATGGCCGAAGCGGAAATCCTCGGCAACCAGGTGTTCGCCATGCGCATCTGGATCGACCCAGTGAAACTGGCAGGCTATGGCCTGTCGGCCACCGACGTGACCAATGCCGTGCGCCGCTACAACTTCCTTTCCGCGGCCGGCGAGGTGAAGGGCGAATACGTGGTCACCAGCATCAACGCCAGCACCGAGCTGAAGTCGGCCGAAGCGTTCGCCGCCCTGCCGGTCAAGACCAGTGGCGACAGCCGCGTGCTGCTGGGCGATGTGGCACGGGTCGAGATGGGGGCGGAAAACTACGACACGGTCAGCTCGTTCGACGGCACCCCATCGGTGTACATCGGCATCAAGGCCACACCGGCCGCCAACCCGCTAGACGTCATCAAGGAAGTGCGGCGCATCATGCCCGAGCTGGAAAGCCAGCTACCCTCGGCACTGAAGGTATCGATCGCCTACGACGCCACGCTGTTCATCCAGGCCTCCATCGACGAAGTGATCAAGACCCTCGGCGAAGCGGTACTGATCGTCATCGTGGTGGTGTTCCTGTTCCTCGGTGCCCTGCGTTCGGTGCTGATCCCGGTGGTGACCATCCCGCTGTCGATGATCGGCGTGCTGTTCTTCATGCAGATGATGGGCTACTCGCTCAACCTGCTGACCCTGCTGGCCATGGTGCTGGCCATCGGCCTGGTGGTGGACGACGCGATTGTCGTGGTGGAGAACATCCACCGGCACATGGAAGAAGGCAAGTCACCGTTCGACGCCGCCCTCGAGGGCGCCCGCGAAATCGCCATGCCGGTGGTGTCGATGACCATCACCCTGGCAGCGGTGTATGCACCGATCGGCTTCCTTACCGGGCTCACCGGCGCGCTGTTCAAGGAGTTTGCCCTAACCCTGGCCGGTGCGGTGATCATCTCCGGCATCGTTGCCCTCACCCTGTCACCGATGATGTGCGCCCTGCTGCTGCGCCAGGAACAGAACCCCAGCGGCCTGGCCCACCGCCTGGACATGCTGTTCGAACGCCTGAAGGTGCGCTACCAGCGCCTGCTGCACACCACCCTCGACAGCCGGCCCGTCGTGCTGGTGTTTGCCGTGATCATCCTGTGCCTGATTCCGGTACTGCTGAAGTTCACCCAGAACGAACTGGCGCCGAACGAGGACCAGGGGGTGATCTTCATGATGAGCAGTTCGCCGCAGCCGGCCAACCTTGATTACCTCAACGCCTATACCGACGAATTCACCCCGCTGTTCAAGGCTTTCCCCGAGTATTACTCGTCGTTCCAGATCAACGGTTTCAATGGCGTGCAGACCGGCATCGGCGGCTTCCTGCTCAAGCCCTGGAACGAGCGCGAGCGCACGCAGATGGAGCTGCTGCCGCTGGTGCAGAGCAAGCTCGAGGAAATCAGTGGCCTGCAGATCTTCGGCTTCAACCTGCCGTCGCTGCCCGGCACCGGCGAGGGCCTGCCATTCCAGTTCGTCATCAACAGCGCTGGCGACTACCCGGCACTGCTGGATGTGGCCCAGCGCATCAAGGCCCGCGCCCAGGAATCCGGCAAGTTCGCCTTCCTCGACATCGACCTGGCCTTCGACAAGCCCGAGGTGGTGGTGGATATCGACCGGGCCAAGGCGGCGCAGATGGGGGTGTCGATGGACACCTTGGGCAGCACCCTTGCGACCTTGCTGGGCGAGGCGGAAATCAACCGCTTCACCCTCGAAGGCCGCAGCTACAAGGTGATTGCCCAGGTCGAGCGGCCGTACCGCGACAACCCCGGCTGGCTGAACAACTACTACGTGAAGAACGACCAGGGCCAGCTGCTGCCACTATCCACCCTCATCACCCTCACCGACCGCGCCCGCCCGCGCCAGCTCAACCAGTTCCAGCAGCTGAACTCGGCGATCATCCAGGGCGTGCCCATGGTCAGCCTGGGCGAGGCGCTGCAGACCGTGCAGGGCATCGCCCGCGAAGAGGCTCCGGAAGGCTTCGCCTTTGACTATGCCGGCGTGGCGCGGCAGTACGTGCAGGAAGGCAGCGCGCTGTGGGTGACCTTCGGCCTGGCGTTGGCGATCATCTTCCTGGTGCTGGCGGCGCAGTTCGAAAGCTTCCGCGACCCGCTGGTGATTCTGGTGACGGTGCCGTTGTCGATCTGTGGCGCGCTGCTGCCGCTGTTCCTGGGCGTATCGAGCATGAACATCTACACCCAGGTCGGGCTGGTGACGCTGATCGGGCTGATCAGCAAGCACGGCATCCTCATTGTCGAGTTTGCCAACCAGTTGCGTGAGGAGCGCGGCCTGAGCGTGCGCGAGGCGATCGAGGAAGCCGCGGCGATTCGCCTGCGGCCGGTGCTGATGACCACGGCGGCGATGGTGTTCGGCATGGTGCCGCTGATCCTGGCGACCGGGGCGGGGGCGGTAAGCCGCTTCGACATCGGTACGGTGATTGCCACCGGGATGTCGATCGGCACGCTGTTTACCCTGTTCGTGTTGCCTTGTATCTACACCCTGCTGGCGCACAAAGAGGTGGCCAGAGCGACTTCGGTTGCCTGAACCGGCCTCTTCGCGGGTAAACCCGCTCCCACAGGTACGGCACCGGATCCGGAATGGGTGCAGTACCTGTGGGAGCGGGTTCACCCGCGAAGAGGCCGGCAAGGCAAATGCAAAAATGCCAGAGGCCCCGCAATCGCGAGGCCTCTGGCATTTCCATCTACACCGGGTTCAACCGAACGGCCGCAACCCCTGGCGCATGCCGAACAGGAACAGCAACAGGTCCTGATCCGGCGCGGCCTCGGCCTGTTGCTGCGGTTTCACATCCCGCGGCAACGCGCACTGGTCGGCCAGTTCGGCCTTGCTGAACACTGTCGGCCTCGGCTCTTCCCACGCAGCCACCGCCACGGTGGTCACCGCCAGGCCAGCTACCAGGAACAAAGCTCGAGCTATTTCTAGTTTCATTGCTCTAACCCTTTGACAGCGCTGCCAAACGCCATCTGGTAAAAGTAGAGCAGTGTTTGCCATTCCGCGTCATTGATCGACGAATGGCGGCGCAGCTGGCGCAGGTCATTGCCCGCCGCGCGCTGGCAGCTGATGCGCCGCCGGCATTTTTCCAGGTCCAGCAGGGCGACTTCGACCCTGGCCTGCTCGCCCTCGCCAATCACCTTGATGAACACGTGCTTGCCATACAGGCAGCCGTGCTGCCAGTGCCCCAGGTGCATGCGCGCCAGGTTGTCCGCCAGGTCCTTGAGCATGCGCTCATGCACCACCTGCGGGTAACGCTCGCGGGCACCTTCGGCATGCCAGGTGTCGAGTTCGACGAAGCCGTCGAGTGCTTCGCTCACCAGCAACGCACGCCACTGCTGGTCGGCACCACGCTCGGCGCCACAGAAGACGATGCGCGGTACACGCACGCCCAGTTGCTCGAAGCTGTTCAACGCATCGAGTTCACGCAATACGGTCGGCCGGCCGAAAGGGTGCAGCAGGCTACGGTAGATATGCCCGACCTGGCGCTTGGCATACAGCAGCTTGCCATTGCCATCGTCGAGGCGTTGCACACCACTCTCGCCACCACGGCGCTGGTTAGGCTCCTCGACCCACTCGCCCTGCTGGCGCCAGTAAAAATCGAACCGCGACTCCCCTCTCTGGGCTACAGCCATCAAACACTACCCCTTACGCAATACATATACCCGCCACATGGCATAGAACGGCAGGAAGTCGAGGCGTTCCTGGATTCTGAAGCCGGCGGCTCGGAATTCTTCTTCGACCGTGTCGGCCGGTAACACAAAACGGTTCTGGTAATTGTCCTGGTCGCCCTTCCTGGCGCTGCGACGCTGTTCCAGTTTTTTCCGGCGCCAGGCCTTGAAGTTACCATCCACCCACAATGACAGGATCACACTATCACGGCTAACCCGTTGAAATTCCGAAAGAATGGTCTTTCTGTGCGCCGCTTCGCCAATGTGGTGGAACAAGCGCATGCAGAAAATGCTGTCCACCGAGTTGTCCGGCAAGTCGATGGCAAACGCCGAAGTCTGCAAAGGGCGTACCCGTGCAACCACCTCTGGCGCTTGCGCGGTACAGGCTGTCTCGATCATCGCTTCGGAGTTGTCGGCGCCGATGATCACCCGGTTGGGCTTTTCTGCCAGCAATGGCCAGAAGCGGCCGGCACCGCATGGCAGATCGAGGACTAGCCCAGGCTCACCAGCCAATGCCAAGGCGCGACGCGCCAGCTGCTCATCACGCTTGTGGGAAAGGCGTCGCGCCAGGCCATCCTGGTGCTTGAGAAAGTACTCGCGCGCATGTTCTTTGTCGTACTTCTCGGAAAATTCAAGCTTGATGGGGCTACGCATTGGGCATCTCCTGACTCCATTCCGCCCACATTAGGTAAGCAAGCGTAGGAATCAGGTCATGCTGATGTGAAAAATATGTTGAGCGCCGAATGACCTGTTACAACAGATTACTCGACCAAAGCCTCTGGGTCGCCCTTGGCCGCGGTATTGCTCAGGTCCACCATGAAACGGCAGCCGTGCGGCAAGGTCGAGGTCAGGGTGACATGCCAGCCCTGGTCGTCGCAGATCCGCTGTACCAGCGACAGGCCCAGGCCCAGGCCCTCGCCACGCCGCTCGTCGCCGCGCACGAACGGCCGGAACATCGCCTCGCGCTGCTCCTCCGGGATACCCACGCCGCTGTCCTCCACGCTGAAGCCGTTGGCTTCCAGGCTAAGCCGGATATAGCCGCTATCGGTGTAGTGCGCGGCATTGCGCAGCAGGTTGCCCATCACCGACTGCAGGAAGGTGGCGTTGTACAGCACCGGGCTGGCACTGACACGACCATCGAAATACAGGGCCAGGCCCTTCTGTTCGATGGTGTCGCGCCAGACCCCGACCAGTTCGTCCGCCACTTCCCGCAAGGTGGCCCGCGAAGCCACGGCGCCCTCGTCGCGCTGTGCCCGGGCCAGCATCAGGAAGGTCTTGACCAGTTCGCGCATTTCTTCCGTGGCCCGCGCCACGCGCTCCACCTGGCTGCGCGAGCGGGCGTCCAGCGTCGGGTTTTCCATCAGCAGTTCGCACGAGGTGGCCAGCACCATCAAGGGCGTGCGCAGTTCATGGCTGACATCGCTGGTGAACAACCGTTCGCGGGTCAGCGCATCGCGCAGGCGGCCCAGGGTATCGTCGAAGGCTACCGCCAGCTGGCCGACTTCGTCCGCGGCATAGTCCGGCGCCAGCGGCGGGGCCAGGCCCAGCAACTGATCACGGTGGCGTACCTGGCGCGCCAGGCGGATCACCGGCGCCATCACTCGGCGCGCCACCAGCCAGCCGAGGATGACCGCCAGCACCAGGCTGAGCAGGAAGCCCACCACCACCACCGCGAACAGCACGCGCTCGCGTTCCTCGAAGTCGCTCTGGTCCTGCAGCAGCACATAGCGGCGGCCATCGACGATCTCGACCATGGCGTGGTACGACAGCTGATCGCGGAATACCTCGTGGAAGCCGCGGTCGAGGTGGCGCAGGTCCTTGGGCAGCTCGAAGTCGTCACGCCCGCCGCTGAAGTAGAACAACTGGTCGGGGCGTGGCCGGTGGCTCCAGTCGCTGACGCTGTCCATGCGCAGCAGGCGTTGCAGGTCACCGCCCAGCACCGAGGAAATCAGCCGCTCTTCGACCAGGTGCACGGTGCCGACGATGCCGAAGGCGAAGGCCCCGGCCACCAGCGCGCTCATCAGGGCAAAGGCGATGATGATGCGCTGGGCAAGGCTTTGCTTAAACTCCATCACGGCCCTCGGCGAGGCGATAGCCGACGCCATGGACGGTATGCAGCAGCGGTTTTTCAAACGGCTTGTCGATCACCTGGCGCAACTGGTGCACATGGCTGCGCAGGCTGTCGCTGTCAGGGCAGTCATCGCCCCACAGGGCTTCTTCCAGCACTTCGCGACGCAATACGTGCGGGCTCTTCTGCATCAGCACCGCCAGCAGCTTGAGGCCGACCGGGTTGAGCTTGAGCAGGCGGCCCTGGCGGGTGACTTCGAGGGTGTCGAGGTCATAGCTGAGGTCGGCCACCTGCAAGGTGCGGCGCCCGCCGCCCTGGGCCCGGCGCAGCACCGCTTCGATGCGGGCGGCCAGCTCCGACAGGGCGAAGGGCTTGAGCAGGTAATCGTCGGCACCGGAGCGGAAGCCTTGCAGGCGGTCGTCCAGTTGGTCGCGGGCGGTGAGCATGATCACCGGCGTATCGCGGCGGGCGTCTTCGCGCAGGCGCTTGCACAGGGTGTAGCCGTCGATGCCCGGCAACATGATGTCGAGCACGATCAGGTCGTAGTGCTCGGTGGCTGCCAGGTGCAGGCCGGACAGGCCATCCTGGGCGCAGTCGACGGTGTAGCCCTTCATGCCCAGGTAATCGGCCAGGTTGGCCAGGATATCGCGGTTGTCTTCAACCAAAAGAATGCGCATCGGTTTCTCCTGTGCGGCGCTTCTCGCTGTGGTGCGCGGCAGGCGCAGCTTAAGGCCTATGCCTGCAGGGTGCCAGCCCCAGGGAAAATTCAGCGCACTTGACGGTTTTTTCACTGATCCTTCACGGACACAGGATAGCGGGCGGCCGACAATGCCCGATCTTTTTCGCGCCCTGGAGCCGTCATGCAGCAACCAACCCGCCCTCGCCCGATCAATTTCTGGCTGTACCTTGGGCTACCCTTGGCGACCGCGCTTGGCTTGATCCTGCTGGAACTGACCTCGGTCGACATGGACATTGCCAACCTGTTCTTCGACCCTGCTGCCGGGCAATTCATCGGCCGCCACAGCTATTTGCTGGAGAACATCCTGCATGACCGGGTCAAGCAGGGGGTGATCCTGCTGGGCGTGATGTCGCTGGTGACCTTTGCTGCCAGCTTCTTCTGGAAGCGCCTGTTCGGCTGGCGCCGTGAGCTGGGCTGCCTGGTGCTGGCACTGGGCCTGTCCACGGCGTTTGTCACACCGCTGAAGAAAGTGACCCAGGTGCAATGCCCGTGGAGCCTGACCCAGTTTGGCGGCAAGGAAACCTACAGCAAGCTGCTGGAGCCCCGGCCGGCGACCGACAAGCCCGGGCTGTGCTGGCCGGGCGGGCATGCCGCCACCGGGTTCTGCCTGTTCGGGCTGTTCTTCATGTTGCGTGATCGCAAGCCGAGGCTGGCGCGGGTCGCGTTGGCGGTGGCCTTAGTGGCCGGGTCGGTGCTTTCGCTGGGGAGGATGATGCAAGGGGCGCACTTCCTTTCGCACAACGTGTGGACGGCGGTGTTCTGCTGGTTGATCGGCTTGGGGTCGTATTACCTGGTTCTGTATCGTCGGGGAATGGCTGGGGTACCCGCCGCTGAGCGTAGCGTCGCCTGAACCCGGGGCCGCTTTGCGGCCCTTTCGCCGGCAAGCCAGCTCCCACCTCGACCGCATTGACCTCAAGCCATGTGCGATCCCTGTGGGAGCTGGCTTGCCAGCGATGGGCTGCAAAGCAGCCCCAATGGCCCCAACAGGGAAAACAAAAAAGCCCCGGCTCTCGCGAACCGGGGCTTTTCATGGTGCAGGGGGTAAGGCTGGCTTACATCATGCCGCCCATGCCACCCATGCCGCCCATGTCTGGCATGCCAGCAGCTGGCTTGTCTTCCGGCAGGTCGGCAACCATGGCTTCGGTGGTGATCATCAGACCGCCGATCGAAGCAGCAGCTTGCAGCGCCGAACGGGTGACCTTGGCTGGGTCCAGGATGCCCATCTCGATCATGTCGCCGTATTCGCCGGTAGCAGCGTTGTAACCGAAGTTACCCGAACCTTGCTTGACCTTGTCAGCGACAACGCTTGGCTCGTCGCCGGCGTTGGCAGTGATCTGGCGCAGCGGCGCTTCAACGGCGCGACGCAGCAGGGCGATACCGACGTTCTGGTCTTCGTTGTCGCCTTTGAGGTTGGCAATGGCAGCCAGGGAGCGAACCAGGGCCACACCACCGCCAGGCACCACGCCTTCTTCAACGGCTGCACGGGTAGCGTGCAGGGCGTCTTCAACGCGGGCTTTCTTCTCTTTCATTTCAACTTCGGTGCCGGCACCGACCTTGATCACGGCAACACCGCCAGCCAGCTTGGCCAGACGCTCTTGCAGCTTCTCACGGTCGTAGTCCGAGGAAGTCTCTTCGATCTGGGCACGGATCTGCTTGACGCGTGCTTCGATCTCGGTGTCGGCGCCAGCGCCGTCGATGATGGTGGTGTTTTCCTTGGACAGGATGACACGCTTGGCGTTACCCAGGTGCTCCAGGGTAGCGGTTTCCAGGGACAGGCCGATTTCTTCGGAGATGACCTGGCCGCCAGTCAGGACGGCGATGTCCTGCAGCATGGCCTTGCGGCGGTCGCCGAAGCCCGGAGCCTTGACCGCAGCAACCTTGACGATGCCGCGCATGTTGTTGACTACCAGGGTAGCCAGGGCTTCGCCTTCAACGTCTTCGGCAACGATCAGCAGTGGGCGGCCGGCCTTGGCAACGGCTTCCAGAACTGGCAGCAGCTCACGGATGTTGGAGATCTTCTTGTCGACCAGCAGCAGCAGCGGGCCTTCCAGCTCGGCAACCATGGTGTCCGGCTTGTTGACGAAGTACGGCGACAGGTAGCCACGGTCGAACTGCATGCCTTCCACGACAGACAGTTCGTTTTCCAGGCCCGAGCCTTCTTCAACGGTGATCACGCCTTCTTTACCGACTTTTTCCATGGCTTCGGCAATGATTTCACCGATGGAGTTGTCGGAGTTGGCGGAGATGGTACCTACCTGGGCGATGGCCTTGGAGTCGGCGCATGGCTTGGACAGGTTCTTCAGCTCGGCGACGACGGCAGCGGTGGCCTTGTCGATGCCGCGCTTCAGGTCCATCGGGTTCATGCCGGCAGCGACGGCTTTCAGGCCTTCGTTGACGATGGCCTGAGCCAGGACGGTAGCGGTGGTGGTGCCGTCACCGGCAGCGTCGTTGGCCTTGGAAGCAACTTCCTTGACCAGCTGGGCGCCCATGTTCTCGAAGGCGTCTTTCAGCTCGATTTCCTTGGCGACGGAAACGCCGTCCTTGGTGATGGTCGGCGCGCCGAAGCTCTTGGCCAGCACCACGTTACGGCCTTTCGGGCCCAGGGTCGCTTTTACCGCGTCAGCCAGAACGTTGACACCAACCAGCATTTTCTTACGAGCGGAGTCGCCGAATTTTACGTCTTTAGCAGCCATGATCGTTTAATCCTTGGAATTCTTTGGAGTAACGGGAAGTCGGGGAAATCAGCCTTCGATAACGGCGAGGATTTCGTTCTCGGCCATGACCAGCAGGTCTTCGCCATCGACTTTCACGGTGTTGCTGCCCGAGTAAGGGCCGAAAACCACTTTGTCACCCACTTTCACGGCCAGCGCGCGAACTTCGCCGTTGTCCAGGATGCGACCGGTGCCGACGGCGACGACTTCGCCGCGGTTTGGTTTTTCAGCGGCCGAACCCGGCAGGACGATACCGCCAGCGGTTTTCGATTCTTCTTCGCTGCGACGGATAACGACGCGGTCATGCAGAGGACGAAGCTTCATTGTCGATCTCTCCCAAATAGTGGTTTTCATCGGCCGGTGTCGACACCGGCGGTTTGATGCAGTCCGGCGTTGCCGGGGGTGATCCGCAATGGGCGAAGCACCTGTGTAATGTCTGGTGTCGCCACCAGAAACCTTGCGGTGACCACATACATGAGGCCGCCATATTCAATTACAAGGCTTGTTTCAGAAAATTTTTCATTAGCGCCTTGGCCCCGCAAAAAGCTGGGGCCGCTGCGCGCCCCTTTTCCGACACAAGGCCGCTCCCACAGGAGGTGTGCATTCCCTGTGGGAGCGGCCTTGTGTCGCGAAAGGGGCGCGAAGCGGCCCCCGGCTATTACTTGTCGCGGCGCTCGTACTCGCCTTCGATCACATTCGGCCGATGCCCGCCATCCTGCGGCCGGGCCTGGAACGGGTCGTCCTGGAAGGCGCGCTGGCGCATGGCCTGGGCCTCAGCACGCTCGCGCATCTTGCGCGCGGCCAGGTGACGGGTGAATGGCAGCAGGCAGAGCAGGCCCAGCACGTCGCTGATGAAACCTGGCAGCAACAGCAGGCCACCACCAACGGCCAGCATCATGCCCTGGAACATGTCCTCGGCGGGCAGTTCGCCACGCTGCAGGCTTTCACGGGCGCGCAGTGCGGTGGCCAGCCCGGCCACGCGCATCACCAGCACACCCAGGGCGGAGCCGGCGATGATCAGCAGCAGCGCCGGGAAGAAACCGATGGCGGCACTGACCTTCACGAAGACGAACAGCTCCAGCACGGGAAACAGTAGAAACAACAGTAGAAAAGCACGCATCAAAGCATTCCTCGTCGGAAGAGACCCTTCCTGTAAGACCAACAAATGGATGCGGGCGCTCGGCTTTTCAACCCTCGACTTCCGTCGCAACCGGCCACTGGTCGGCGCGTGCCAGCAAAACCAGGGCTTCGCGGACTTGTGTCGGCGTGTTGCAAGTACTTGGGAAAGGCAACCAGTGCACCGCCTGGCCGATACGCAGGTGCATGCCTTCGCTGTCTACCCCGACCATCTGCGCTGGCGCATGGTTTGGCAGCTCGGTCAGTTGCACATAGTGGGCGATGGCGTTGGCGTGGTCGTTGTTCATGTGCTCGACCATGCTTGCCTCGGCTTTACCGGCGAACGGGTTGGCCAGGGTTACCTGGTCAAGCCAGTGGATCGCGCCGAAGCCGCCGATGTAGCGGTGGCGCACCGGCTGCAGCACCCAGAAGTCGAAGTCGTGGGCCTTGTGGTAGTTGGCCGCGTCCGGGAAATAGCGGTAGTAGCGCTCGGCGGCGGCCTCGATGGCGGCCTCCTCCACCAGCTTGTGCGCCTCGGCCATCACCGTCAGGCGCCCCACGGCCTGCACGTCCTCGGCTTCGCGTTCGCCCACCAGCAGCGAGCACTTGGGGTCTTTCTGCAGGTTGTGGGTGTGCTGGGCGATGCGGCTGATGAGGATCAGCGGGTTGCCCTGGGCGTCCAGGCAGTACGGCACGACCGAGCCGAACGGGTAGCCGGGCATCGACTTGGAATGGGTCGAGAGCACGCCGCGGTATTCCTTGAGCAGCAGCTCCCGGGCGGGGCGGATGGCATTGGTACTCACTTGGGGGCGGCTCCTGATATCGGGCTGGATGGGACAAGATAAGCATTATCAGATCCAGTGCCAATGGGGCTGCTTTGCAGCCCATCGCGACACAAGGCCGCTCCCACATGGACCGATGTACATCTTGCCTCTGTGGGAGCGGCCTTGTGTCGCGAAAGGGGCGCAAAGCGCCCCCGGCGGTTTACCAGGTAACGCCGAAGCCTGCGGTATAGCGGGTCTTGTCCAGGTCACTGTCACGCGTACCGGTGATGACGTCCTTCTCCGCCTTGAGGTTGAGCGAGGCCCACTCGGTGACCTTGTAGCGCAGGCCAATCTCGGCATCCAGCGCGTAATCGGCCACGCCACCCAGCGGCTTGGCGAACTCGCCGTTGGTGAACAGCTGCACGTTCTTGCCAATCAGGTAGCGGGTGTAGTCCCACTTCACCGCCGCGGAATAGAAGTTGTCCTTGGCGCCATCCTGGTATTCGAAGTCGGTACGGTTGATCAGCGAACCCAGCGAGAATGCGCCCAGTTCGTCGTCCCAGAACTGGTAACCCGGGCCGGTACCCACGGTGCGCTGGCGGGCGAGGTCTTCGATGCGGTCGCGCTTGTACTCCACGCGCCCCTGCCAGAACCACTTCTCGGTGAGGAAGCGGTCCAGGGCGTACTCGGCACTCCAGTTGTCGGTGGTGGTGACGTCGTCCTTGGTCTCGCGGTTGTATTCGCCTTCGGCGTTGTGCCGCCAGCGGCCATGGCGGGCGCTGGTCTTGAAGCCGACGTCGTAGTCGTCGGTGTCGTTCTCGGCGCGCTTGTAGTCCAGCGCCACGTCGACGTTGCCCTTCCACACGAAGTCCTCGACCAGCGGCTTGGGCTTCATGATCTGCTCGATGCTGGCCAGCTCCACGGTCTTCGGCGCCTCGCCATTGGCCAAGGTCACCTTGCCGGGCTCGGCGGCCTTCAGCGACTTGGCGCGCTCACCGCTGTAGGCGTCCTGCTTGACCAGCATCTCCTGGTCGCTCTCCAGGGTCTGGACTTCTTTCCAGTCCAGGGCGATGGAACCGCCATAGGGGGTTTCCAGCAGCAGCTTGCCGCCATCGAAGACTTTGATCTTGCCGCTGAGCCGGTCACCGTTCTTCATCCACACGGTGTCGGCGAACACCGGGGAGGCGCACAGGGAAACAGCAAGCAGGCACAACAAGGATCTAGAATTCATAAGCGGGCTATGTTTTGCGGACTACGGGTTCGATTTGGCGAAAAAAGCCGGGCATTATCCAGATAACCACGACCAGAGCAAGGAAAGACCGGGAGCATGCCGTTGAGTTCAACTCTCATTTGCCAGACCGCCGGTCCGGTTTCATCTGCAACCCAATGGGGGCCTGATGTCTGACGGATATGAGCACGCCCTCGACTCCGCCGAGGGCCGACGAACGGCGCTGTATTCGGTACTCGGCCAAGTGCCGGCCGGCAAGGTGGTCAGCTATGGCCAATTGGCCGAGCTGGCGGGGCTTGGGCGGGCGGCACGCTGGGTCGGGCGTACCCTCGGGCAACTGCCCGCGGACACTCGCTTGCCCTGGCACCGGGTGCTTGGCGCAGGTGGCCGGCTGAGCCTGGCACTGGGGACCCCGTCCGGGGATGAACAACGGGCGCGACTGCGTGCGGAGGGTGTGAATGTAACCAACAATCGTGTGGATATGACGCGCCATGGCTGGCGCCCGATGGAGCACAGCGGTTAGAGTGCGCGCTTTGTTTTCGCAAACTTGAGGCAGATGTTGGCCCATGCCCCGTAAAACCTGGCGCGCTGCGCTTGCTGCCTATGCCAGCCCGTCAACCTTGGTACTTTTGCTGCTCGGCTTCGCTGCCGGTCTGCCTTACATGCTGGTGTTCTCCACCCTTTCGGTGTGGTTGCGCGAAGCCGGCGTGGCCCGCGAGACCATTGGTTACGCCAGCCTGATCGGCCTGGCCTACGCCTTCAAGTGGGTGTGGTCGCCGCTGCTCGACCAATGGCGCCTGCCGCTGCTCGGCAGCCTGGGGCGTCGGCGTTCGTGGCTGCTGCTGTCGCAGGCGCTGGTGGTGGTCGGGCTGGTCGGCATGAGCCTGTGCGATCCGCAGCAGCACCTGTCATGGCTGATCGCCCTGGCGGTGCTGGTGGCCTTCGCCTCCGCTACCCAGGACATCGCCGTCGATGCCTACCGCCTGGAAATCGCCGACGACCAGCGCCAGGCTGCGCTCGCTGCCAGCTACATGGCCGGCTACCGCGTGGCGGCCCTGCTGGCCACGGCTGGTGCACTGTTCTTCGCCGAGTGGTTCGGCTCCACCGGTTTCAGCTACCTGCACAAGGCCTGGGCCGGCACCTACGTCATGTTCGCGGTAATGATGCTGCCCGCCGTGTTCACCACCCTGATCATGCGCGAACCGCCCGTACCCATGCGTACCCAGCTGTCGGCAGCGCGCTATGGGCTGGTGCACCAGCTGGCCTCGGTGTTCGTGCTGATCATCCTGCTGGTTTCGGTACCGGCCAGCTTCACCCAGATGTTCAATACCGGCTGGTCCAGCGTCATCTCCGGTGATGCCACGCCACTGGACCTGCTGCTGGAAGACCGCGCCTTCCTGCGCCTGATCCTCTACGTGCTGCTGACCTGGGCGTGCCTGTCGAGCCTGGGCCGTCGCGGCCTGGCCCCGGTGCTGACCCCGGTCAACGACTTCATCGCCCGCTACCGCTGGCAGGCCCTGCTGCTGCTCGGCCTGATCGCCACCTATCGCATGTCGGACACGGTGATGGGCGTGATGGCCAACGTGTTCTACATCGACATGGGCTTCACCAAGGACCAGATCGCCAGCGTCAGCAAGATCTTCGGCCTGATCATGACCCTGGTCGGCGCCGGGGTTGGTGGCCTGCTGATCGTGCGCTTCGGCATCATGCCGATCCTGTTCATCGGCGGTGTGGCCTCGGCGGGCACCAACATCCTGTTCCTGATGCTGGCCGACATGGGCCCGAACCTGCAGATGCTGGTGGTGACCATCTCGCTGGACAACTTCAGCTCCGGCATGGCCACCTCGGCCTTCGTCGCCTACCTGTCGAGCCTGACCAACCTGAAGTTCTCGGCTACCCAGTACGCGTTGCTCAGTTCGATCATGCTGCTGTTGCCAAGGCTGATCGGGGGTTATTCGGGGGTGATGGTGGAGAAGTTCGGTTACCACGACTTCTTCCTGATCACTGCCCTGCTGGGCGTGCCGACTTTGATCCTGATTGCCCTGCAGTGGCGCCAGGAGGCCGGGCCGGGCAAACCGGTGGCAGAGGAAGGTTCGGCGGCCGAGCGGCCCTGACAGATTTGTATTGCCTGTACTGGCCTCTTCGCGGGTAAACCCGCTCCCACAGGGACTGCACAGCTCTCGAGGGCAGTGCTGTACCTGTGGGAGCGGGTTTACCCGCGAAGAGGCCGGTACAGGCAATAAAGTTTACTGAGCAACAGCCCCCTCACCAGGCCGCCCACCCACCACAAACCACAGCGGCCACAGCGCCAAGGCCCCCGCCACGCCTGCCGCCAGGGCAAAGTGCAGCAAGCTGGCCCCGGCGCCAATCATCGCCAGCACCGCCCCACCCAACCCCAGCAAGGCGATGGTGATCATCCCCAGCATGGCCGAGACCAGGCCCTTGCTCTGCTCGCTGGCGAACAGCGTCATGCGATACAGCACCGCGTTGGCCACGCCCAACCCCAATGCGTACAGCGACATGCCCGCCACCACGCTGGTCACGCTCGGCCAGTACCAGGTCGCCAGCACCATCAGGCACAGGCCGGCCAGGTATGGCCACAACGCACCCCGCACCAGCGCCGGCAGCGGATAGCGGTCGGCGATGCGGTTGATGATCAGGTTGCCCAGGATCAGCCCGCCAAACACCGGCAACTGCCACAAGGCGTATTCCATGGTGCTCAGCCCCTCGTCGTGGATCAGCAGCACCGGCGACAGGCCGATCCAGCCAATCAGCGGCAGACCGACCAGGCCCAGGGCCGCGCTACCTGCGACAAAGCGGCGGTTGGCCAGCAACTGGCCGTAACCGGCCAGCAGCGGCATCAGGTGGATGGGCGTGAATGCCAGGCGTGAGCCATCACGGCGCTCCACGCCAAGGGTTTCCGGCATCAGCCGGTGCAGCAGCAGCCAGGCCAGAACCGCGCCGATGGCAAAGGCCACGAACAGCCAGCGCCAGTCCAGCCACTGCAGCAGCAAGGTACCCACCAGCGGCCCGAGCAGCGGCGAGAGCAAGGCGATGTTGGCCAGCAGGGCCATCATGCGCACGGCGTCCGCTTCGCTGAAGGCTTCGTTCAGGGCCGGGTAGCTGACCGTGACCACAAAGCCCAGGCCGATGCCCTGCAGCAGGCGCAGCAAGTTGAACAGGCCGATGTCGTGGACCCAGAAGGTGGCCAGGCAGGCCAGGCCGAAGAACGCGCAGCCGATCAGCAGCAACGGGCGCCGGCCATAGCGGTCGGCCAGCGGGCCGATCAGCCATTGCAGCACCACGCCACCCAGCAGGTACAGGTTGAGGGCGTGGGGAATGTATTCGGGGCTGGCGTTCAGGTCGCCGACCACCACCGGCATGGCCGGCATGACGGCGTCGCTGGCCAGGTAGGTGAGCAGCTCGAACAGCGCCAGGGTCAGGCCGAACAGCAAGGCGCGCAGGGGGGTGATGTACAGCAGTGGTTTCATGATGGCGTATCGGGTGTGGCAGGTGGGGTCAGGCTATATGCCAGAAATGGCGGGGTATTGCTGTGAACAAGTGTAAAAAGCCGGGGCCGCTTCGCGCCCCATCGCCGGCAAGCCGGCTCCCACAGGTACAACACAGGCCTGAAGACTGTGATAACCCTGTGGGAGCTGGCTTGCCGGCGATGGGGCGCGAAGCGGCCCCGGCTTCAACGCGGTATTACTGCGGCGCAGTCTCCTGCACCACGCGAATCACCCGCTGCGGGAACGGAATGTCGATCCCTTCGGCCTTCAACCGGTCACGCGCATGCTCGTTGAGCATGAACATCACATCCCAGTAATCGGCAGTCTTGGTCCACAAGCGCAACGACACGGTGATCGAGCTGTCGCCCAGGGTCGCGACCACCGCCTGCGGCGCCGGGTCGGGCAGCACACGCGGGTCCTGCGCCAGCTCCAGCAGCACGTTGCGGGCCTTCTGCAGGTCGGCGTCGTAGTCCACGCCCACATCGAACACCACCTTGCGCGTCGGCTGGCGGTTGGTGTTGGTGATGATGCCGTTGGACAGGCTGCCGTTGGGCATGATCACGGTCTTGTTGTCACCGGTGCGCAGCACGGTGTGGAAGATCTGGATGCTGTCGACGGTGCCAGCCACGCCTTGCGCCTCGATCCAGTCACCGATGCGGAACGGGCGGAACATCAGGATCAGCACACCGCCGGCGAAGTTCGCCAGGCTGCCCTGCAAGGCCAGGCCGATGGCCAGGCCCGCGGCACCGATGGCGGCAACGAACGAGGTGGTCTCGATACCGATCATCGACGCCACGCTGACGAACAGCAGCACCTTCAGCACGATATTCGACAGGGTGCTGATGAAGCCCTGCAGCGCCAGGTCGGCGTTGCGCAGGCCAACCAGCCTGCCCAGGCGGGCGCTGACCTTGTTGATGATCCACCAGCCGACCGCCAGGGTCAGCAGCGCCAGCAGCACACGGCTGCCGTATTCCATGATCAAGGGAATCCAGGTCTGGGATTGGCGGACCAGCTGATCGACTTCAGCGTTCAAATCCATATTCATCTCCTGATGCCGAGCGGCAAGTACACGGTAGAACAGGCCGCGCGCGATTGCGCAGCCCCGGCCCCCATGGACATCATTTCGCCATCGGGGTTCCGGGTGGTGCCCACATCAGTCGCGGAAGTTGTTGAACTGCAACGGCATGTCGAATTCCTTGGTACGCAGCAGGGCAATGGCTTCCTGCAGGTCGTCACGCTTTTTACCGGTAACGCGTACCTGTTCGCCCTGGATGGCGGCCTGCACTTTCAGCTTGGCATCCTTGATGGTGGCGACGATCTTCTTCGCCAGGTCCTTGTCGATGCCTTCGCGGAACTTGGCTTCCTGTTTCTTTTCCTTGCCCGAGGCGTACGGGTCCTTGGTTTCCAGGCACTTCACGTCGATCTTGCGCTTGACCAGCGCCAGGCGCAGGATTTCCAGCATCGCTTCGAGCTGGAACTCTTCCTCGGCGGTAAGCATCACGGTCTGCTCTTTGTCCTTGAACTCGAAGGTACCCTTGCCCTTGAGGTCGTAGCGGCGGTCCAGGTCCTTGATGGCGTTGTCGACCGCGTTCTGCACTTCGTGCTTGTCCAGTTCCGATACCACGTCGAACGAAGGCATGGTTGTTCTCCCAAAATAAAAGCGCGCTCAGGCTGAAGATGGAGCGCGCTGGGTTTGACGGTTAAAATGCGGGCTCATTATAACGGGTTGCGAAACGCATATGAGCAGCACCTGGCATATTCTCGGCGCCGGTAGCCTGGGCAGCCTGTGGGCTTGCCGCCTGGCGCGCGCGGGCAAGGCAGTACGCCTGATCCTGCGTGACGGGCAACGGCTGCAGGCCTACCAGCAGGCCGGCGGCCTTACCCTGGTCGAACAGGACCAGCCCCGCCACTACGCCATCCCCGCCGAAACCGCGCAGGCACACGGCCCGATCCATCGTCTGCTGGTGGCCTGCAAGGCCTACGACGCTGCCCCGGCCATTGCCGGCGTGGCAGCGCGCCTGGCCGAGGGCGCCGAAGTGGTGCTGCTGCAGAACGGCCTGGGCAGCCAGGACGAAGTCGCCGACCTGGTGCCCCACGCGCGCTGCATCTTCGCCTCCAGTACCGAAGGGGCGTTCCGCGAGGGTGACTGGCAGGTACGCTTTGCCGGCCACGGCTTCAACTGGCTGGGCGACCCATGCAACCCGACGATCCCGACCTGGTTCGATGACCTGCACGAGGCCGGCATCCCCGCCGAGTGGACGGTGGATATCCTCACCCGCCTGTGGCGCAAGCTGGCGCTCAATTGCGCCATCAACCCGCTGACCGTGCTGCACGACTGCCAGAACGGCGGGCTGCTGGGCCACCTGGGCGAAGTGGACGCCCTGTGCATCGAGCTGGCCCAGCTGCTGCGCCGCTGTGGTCAGCCAGAAGCGGCAAACGGGCTGGACGAAGAAGTACAGCGGGTAATCCTCGCCACCGCAGCCAACTACTCTTCCATGTACCAGGATGTACGCGCTGGCCGGCGCACCGAGGTGCACTACCTACTTGGCCACGCCTGCCGCGCCGCTAGCCGTCATGGCCTGCAGCTGCCACAGCTGGAACGCCTGCTGCAGCACCTGGTCGATAACCTGCGCGTGCGTGGTTTGCCCTGCGACTGACGCGGCCCTTTCAACCGGATATGGACATTGCCTAGCCCATGACCTTGCGCCAACGCCTGGAAAACCTCCCGGTCGGGCAGAAGCTGCTGGCGGCCCTGCTGGTGTTGCTGGTGACCATCCTGCTGGTGGCCAACCTCACCTTCATCAGCGCCGCCTACTGGATCACCCAGGAAAGCATGGCGCCACAGGCGCTGCACACCATCGGCCGACTGGTGGCCAACCCGCAGCTCGCGGCCCGCGCCGGCGACAGCCCGGACACCGCCAGCGCCCTGCTCAAGGAACTGGACAGCTACACGCCGCTGCGCGCCGCCGCCGTCTACGGTGGCGATGGCCGCATACTGGCGCAACTGCAGCACGGCGAGCCGCTGGCGTTGCCCAGGCGTTTTCGCGACATCGACGGCTGGCGCCTGATGGAGTTTCGCAGCACCCAGCTGATCCGCATGCCACGCGACGCCAACCCGCCCGCGCACCTGCTGCTGGTAGCCAGCAGCGAACTGCCCACGGCTTTCTACACCGGCACCCTCAGCGCCAGCCTGGGCATCCTGGTGTTCAGCATCCTGCTGTGGATCGTCATCGCCCGGCAGATCAAACGCCTGATCACCCAGCCGATCAACCAGCTCGAAGAGCTCAGCCGCCAGGTCACCCGCGAAGAGAGCTATGCCCTGCGTGCGCATCGCGGCAACGACGACGAAATCGGCAGCCTGGCCGAAGCGTTCAACACCATGCTTTCGCGCATCGAGGCCCGCGAACAGCAGCTCAAGCGCACCCGCGACGAGTTCCAGGAGGCCTATGACCAGGCCCAGGGCCTGGCCGAGGAAACCCGCCATACCAACCGCAAGCTGGAGCTGGAAGTCCAGGTGCGCAGCAAGATCGAGAAGAAGCTCACCGGTTTCCAGAACTACCTCAACAGCATCATCGACTCGATGCCTTCGGCGCTGATCGCTCTCGACGAACAGCTCTACGTGACCCAGTGGAATCACGAAGCCACGGTGCTTTCCGGCACGCCACTGGACGAAGCGCTGAACCAGCCGATCTTCATCGCCTTCGAACCGCTCAAGCCGTTCCTGCCGCAGCTGAAGGAAACCGTGGAAAAGCACCGGGTGGCGAAGATCGAGCGAGTCACCTGGCCCAAAGGCGACGACCTGCGCCACTACGCCCTGACCTTCTACCCGCTGACCGGTGGCGGCGGCCGTGGCGTGGTCATCCGTATCGACGACATCACCCAGCGCCTGTCGCTGGAGGAAATGATGGTGCAATCGGAGAAGATGCTTTCGGTCGGCGGCCTGGCCGCCGGCATGGCCCACGAGATCAACAACCCGCTAGGCGCGATCCTGCATAACGTGCAGAACATCCGCCGGCGCCTGTCACCCGAGCTGCCGCGCAACCAGGAGCAGGCAGAGGAACTGGGCATCGACCTGCCCACGGTCAACCGTTACCTGGAGAGCCGCGAAGTACCGCTACTGCTCGACGGCATCCAGCAGGCCGGTGCGCGGGCGGCGAAGATCGTCACCCACATGCTCAGTTTCAGCCGCCGCAGCAACCGCCAGTTGGCGCCGTGCGACCTGCCGGCGCTGATCGATCAGGCGGTGGAGATTGCCGGCAACGACTTCGACCTGGCCATCGGCTTCGACTTCAAGGGCCAGGCCATCGTGCGCCAGTTCGACCCCGAACTGGGGCAGGTGCCGTGCACCGCCAACGAATTGGAGCAGGTGCTGCTCAACCTGCTGAAAAACGCCGCCCAGGCCATCCACCAGCGGCCGCAGCCGAGCGAGCCCGGGCGCATCACCCTGCGCACCCGCTTGAGCCCGCCATGGGCAGAAATCCAGGTCGAGGACAACGGCGTCGGCATGCCCGAGGGGGTGCGCAAACGCACCTTCGAGCCGTTCTTCACCACCAAGGAAATCGGCCAGGGTACCGGGCTGGGCCTGTCGGTCTCGTACTTCATCATCACCAACAACCACAAGGGGCAGATGGAAGTGCAATCCACGCCCGGCCAGGGTACCTGCTTCACCCTGCGCCTGCCCCTCGGCCAGCCGGCAGCGGCGGCGCCGGCCAAAACGGAGAAATGACATGGGTTACCGCCTGTCGAAGATCTACACCCGCACCGGCGACAAAGGCGAAACCGGCCTGGGCGACGGGCGTCGGGTGCCCAAGGACCACCCACGGATCGAAGCGATTGGCGAGGTGGACAGCCTGAACAGCCAGCTGGGTTTGCTGCTGGCGGGGCTGGCCGAACAAGGGTTGGATGAAGTGAGCGCAGTGTTGGTGCCGTGTCAGCACCGCCTGTTCGACCTGGGCGGTGAGCTGGCGATGCCCAGTTACCAGGCGTTGAACCTGGCGGAGGTGGAACGCCTGGAGGCGGCGATCGATGTGTGGAATGAAGAGCTGGGGCCGTTGAAGAACTTCATCTTGCCCAGTGGCTCGGCGCTGGTGGCGCAGGCGCATGTGTGCCGGAGCCTGGCGCGCAGTGCGGAGCGGCGGTGCCAGCAGCTGAATGCGCTGGAGCCGTTGGCGGGGGTTGGGTTGGCCTATATCAACCGGCTTTCGGATCTGCTGTTCGTGGCGGCGCGGATCATTGGGCGGCGGCAGGGGGTGGCTGAGGTTTTGTGGCAGCCTGCTGAAAAGCCGCAGGGCTGATATTTTTGGGGCTGCTGCGCAGCCCATCGCGACACAAGGCCGCTCCCACATGGGGCGGTGTACGCAGATCCTTGTGGGAGCGGCCTTGTGTCGCGATGGGCCGCAAAGCGGCCCCAATTACAGGCGACTCAGATCTCAGGCCAGAACGCCCGGATCCCGGCCACACCCTGTGCCCCCGCTTCCCAGGCCTGCTCACGCTCACCCGGCCCTACCCCACCCAGCAGGTAGACCGGCTTGTTGAACCCGGCAATCAACCGCTGTGCCTCGTCCCACCCCAGCGGCACCGCCTCAGGGTGTGTCAGGGTTGCCTGCACCGGCGACAAGGTGACGAAGTCCACGCCCATCTGCTCCGCAAGCGCCAGCTCTTCGGCACTGTGGCAGGACGCCGCCAGCCAGCGCTCCTTGGGGAACGGCCGGCCATTGGCGGCATACTTGCGCAGTTGTGCAGCCGTCAGGTGCCAACCCGCGGCTGGGAAGTCACCCAGCCACTCCAGCGGCCCCTTGAGCATCAGCTGCGCCTTGCCTGCGCACAGGCCGACCGCATCCACCGCCACATCGCGGTACTTGGGGTCGTACATGTCCGGGGCACGCAACTGGATCAGGCGAATGCCGCTGGCCACCGCCTTCTGGATGCCCTTGAGCATCTGCGGCACTTCCAGGCCATCGGGGGTGATCAGGTACTGGTCCGGCAGGCGCGCGGCCGCAACGATCGGTTTATTGGCCTCGGGGAATTCGTACTGGGGCAAATCACGTGGGGCAACCCATTCCAGCGGCTGGCCCTCGGCGCCATGCGGCTCGCCGGTGAACGCCTCGACTTCGCGCACGTCCAGCAGCACCTGCTTGTCCGGGTAGTCGTGGCTGACCTTGATCAGTGCGCGCGAACGGCTTACCTCGATGCCCAGCTCCTCGCGCAGCTCGCGGGCCAGCGCCGCCTCGACGCCCTCACCCTCTTCCACCTTGCCGCCCGGGAATTCCCACAGGCCGCCCTGGTGCTGGGTATCGGCACGCCGGGCGATCAGAATGCGGCCGTCAGTACCACGAATGACAGCGGCTACAACATGAATCCGTTTCACCCTTCACGCTCCGCCAGGCCAGCCTGCTGCCAGGCCTGGAAGGCCGGCCACTGGTAAATGGTTTCGATATAGGCCGCCGCCTCCGCAGGCACTTCCACGCGGTAGGTGCGCAGGCGCACGGCCACCGGGGCGAAGAAGGCATCGGCCAGGCTCGGCTTGCCGAACAGGAACGGGCCGCTGTCCTTGGCCACCAGGCGGCATTCGGACCACAGTGCAACGATACGGTGGATATCGATTTGAACCTCCAGCGGCACGCTGTCCAGCGCCTGGTCGCGCGACAGGTCGAACGGCATGGCACCGCGCAGGGCGAAGAAGCCGCTGTGCATCTGCGCGCAGGCCGAACGGGCCTGGGCCCGGGCCGCCACGTCGGCAGGCCACAGCTGGGCGTCGGGGTGGCGTTCGTTGAGGTATTCGGCAATGGCCAGCGAGTCGGCGATCACACCGTGCTCGGTCTTGAGCAGCGGTACCTTGCCGGTGGCAGAGAAGGCGAGGATGCGCTGACGGGTGTCAGGCTGGTTGAGTTTGATCAGTGTTTCTTCGTAAGGCACGCCAGCCAGCTCGAGGGCCAGGGCGCCACGCAGCGACCAGGAGGAATACAGCTTGTCGCCGATGATCAGGTGATAGCTCATGGTTCGGCTCCATCGTTTGGGAATTTTGGGGCTGCTCTGCAGCCCTTTCGCGACACAAGGCCGCTCCCACATGGGGCGGTGTACGCAGGTCCTTGTGGGAGCGGCCTTGTGTCGCGATGGGCCGCAACGCGGCCCCAATTACATCAGGTACGGTACTCGGCGTTGATCTTCACGTACTCGTGGGACAGGTCGGTGGTCCAGATGGTTTCGCTGCACTGGCCACGGCCCAGTTCGATACGGATGGTGATCTCTTCCTGGGCCATTACCTTGGCACCCTGGTCTTCGGTGTAGCTCGGGCTGCGGCCGCCTTTGCTGGCAATGCACACGCTGTCCAGGTACACATCGATCAGGCTCACATCCAGCTCCGGTACACCGGCACGGCCAACGGCGGCGAGGATACGGCCCCAGTTGGGGTCGGAAGCGAACAGCGCTGTCTTGATCAGCGGCGAGTGGGCCACGGCGTAGCCGACGTCCAGGCACTCCTGGTGGTTGCCACCGCCGTTGACCTGCACGGTAACGAACTTGGTGGCGCCTTCGCCGTCACGGACGATGGCCTGGGCCACTTCCATGCACACTTCGAACACCGCCTTCTTCAGCGCTTCGAACAATGCGCCGCTGGCTTCGGTGACTTCCGGCAGGTTGGCCTTGCCGGTGGCGATCAGCATGCAGCAGTCGTTGGTCGAGGTGTCGCCATCGATGGTGATGCGGTTGAACGACTTGTTGGCGCCGTCCAGCATCAGGTCCTTGAGTACCGCTGGGGCAACCTTGGCGTCGGTGGCGATGTAGCCGAGCATGGTAGCCATGTTCGGGCGAATCATGCCTGCACCTTTGCTGATGCCGGTGACGGTAACGGTCACGCCATCGTGCTGGAACTGGCGGCTGGCACCCTTGGGCAGGGTGTCGGTAGTCATGATGCCGGTGGCGGCTTCGGCCCAGTGGTTTTCCGACAGGTTGTCGAGGGCGGCCTGCAGCGCGCCTTCGATCTTCTCGACCGGCAGCGGCTCGCCGATTACGCCGGTGGAGAACGGCAGTACCGATTCGGCCGGTACGCCAGCCAGTTCGGCCAGCTTGGCGCAGGTGCGCTCGGCGGCGGCCAGGCCTGGCGCGCCGGTGCCGGCGTTGGCGTTACCGGTGTTGGTCAGCAGGTAGCGCACGGTGCCCTGCACACGCTGCTTGGACAGGATCACCGGCGCTGCGCAGAAGGCGTTGAGGGTGAACACGCCAGCCACGCTGGAGCCTTCGGCGCAGCGCATGACCACCACATCCTTGCGCCCCGGGCGCTTGATGCCGGCAGAAGCGATGCCGAGTTCAAAACCCGGAACCGGGTGCAGGGTGGGCAAAGGACCAAGACCAACAGCCATTAGAGCGCTCCTAGAAAATACGGTTGATATCGAAAAACGGGGCCGCTTCGCGCCCCATCGCGACACAAGGCCGCTCCCACATAGGACGGCGCAGCGTTGCGGCTGTGCGCTATCCCTGTGGGAGCGGCCTTGTGTCGCGATAGGGCCGCACCGCGGCCCCAATTCAGGTCAGATCACTCGATCTGCCCGTGGCAATGCTTGAACTTCTTGCCCGAACCACACCAGCACGGCTCGTTGCGGCCCAGCTTCTGCTCGTTGCGCACCGGTGCCGAGGCAACGGCCACTTCGGCGCCCTCCTCGTTCAGTTGCTCGCTTTCCAAGCCCGGGGCAGCGGCATGCTGGAACTGCATGCGGCTGGCCAGTTCCTCGGCCTCGCGGCGCAGGCGGGCCTCCTCTTCGACCGGGTCTTCGCGGCGTACCTGAACGTGCGACAGCACACGGATGGTGTCGCGCTTGATCGACTCGAGCAGCTCCTGGAACAGGCTGAAGGATTCGCGCTTGTACTCCTGCTTCGGGTTCTTCTGCGCATAACCACGCAGGTGGATACCGTGACGCAGGTGGTCCATGGTCGACAGGTGGTCTTTCCACAGGTCATCCAGCACGCGCAGCAGGATCTGCTTCTCGAAGGTACGCAGGGCTTCGATACCGGCCTGGTCTTCCTTCTCGGTGTACGCGGTGGTGATTTCGTTCAGCAGCTTCTCGCGCAGGGTCTCTTCGTAGAGGTGATCGTCCTCGTCGAGCCACTGCTGGATCGGCAGCTTCATGGCGAAATCGCTTGCAAGCGAAGCTTCCAGACCGGCCACGTCCCACTGCTCTGGCAGCGACTGCGGCGGAATGTGCTGGCTGATGGTAGCGTCCAGTACTTCCTTGCGGAATTCGACGATGGTGTCGCCAATGTTCTCGGCGGCCAGCAGGCTGTTGCGCATGTGGTAGATCACCTTGCGCTGCTCGTTGGCCACGTCGTCGTATTCCAGCAACTGCTTGCGGATGTCGAAGTTGCGGCCTTCGACCTTGCGCTGGGCCTTCTCGATGGCGTTGGTGACCATGCGGTGCTCGATGGCCTCGCCGGACTGCATGCCCAGCGCCTTCATGAAGTTCTTCACCCGGTCAGAGGCGAAGATACGCATCAGGCTGTCTTCCAGCGACAGGTAGAAGCGGCTGGAGCCCGGGTCGCCCTGACGGCCGGAACGGCCACGCAGCTGGTTGTCGATACGGCGCGATTCGTGGCGCTCGGAAGCGATCACGTGCAGGCCACCCGTCTCGATCACCTGCTGGTGACGCTTCTGCCAGTCGGCCTTGATCTGGGCGATCTGCTCGGCGGTCGGGTTTTCCAGGGCAGCCACTTCGGCTTCCCAGTTACCGCCCAGCAGGATGTCGGTACCACGGCCGGCCATGTTGGTGGCGATGGTCAGGGCACCTGGCGCACCGGCTTGCGCGATGATCTCGGCTTCCTTCTCGTGGTACTTGGCGTTGAGCACCTTGTGGTCGATACCTTCCTTCTTCAGGAGGTTGGACATGTGCTCGGAGGTTTCGATGGTCGCAGTACCCACCAGCACCGGGCGGCCCTGCTTCATGCTTTCCTTGATGTCGGCGATGATCGCGGCGTATTTCTCGTCGGCGGTCAGGTACACCAGGTCGTTGAAGTCTTTACGCGCCAACGGCTTGTTCGGCGGAATGACCATCACGTTGAGCCCGTAGATCGACTGGAACTCGAACGCTTCGGTGTCGGCGGTACCGGTCATGCCGGACAGCTTGGTGTACAGGCGGAAGTAGTTCTGGAAGGTGGTCGAAGCCAGGGTCTGGCTCTCGGCCTGAATGTTCAGGTTCTCTTTGGCTTCGATGGCCTGGTGCAGGCCTTCGGACAGACGACGGCCCGGCATGGTACGGCCGGTGTGCTCGTCGATCAGCAGGACCTGGCCGTCCTGGACGATGTATTCGATGTTGCGGTGGAACAGCTTGTGCGCGCGCAGGCCGGCGTAGACGTGGGTCAGCAGGCTCAGGTTATGCGCCGAGTACAGGCTCTCGCCCTCGGCCAGCAGGCCGGACTGGGTGAGCATCTCTTCGATGAATTGGTGACCGGCTTCGTTCAGCTCGACCTGACGGCTCTTCTCGTCGATGGTGAAGTGGCCTTCCTGGGTGACCTGGCCTTCGACCTCTTCGATGTGCTGGGTAAGGCGCGGGATCAGACGGTTGATCTCGATGTACAGCTTGGAGCTGTCCTCGGCCTGACCGGAGATGATCAGCGGGGTACGCGCTTCGTCGATGAGGATGGAGTCGACTTCGTCGATCACGGCGAAGTTCAGTTCACGCTGGAACTTCTCGTCCTGGCTGAACGCCATGTTGTCGCGCAGGTAGTCGAAACCGAATTCGTTGTTGGTGCCGTAGGTGATGTCGGACGCGTAGGCGGCGCGCTTTTCTTCCGGCGGCTGGAAGGCCGAGACGATGCCGACCGACAGGCCGAGGAACTCGTACAGCGGGCGCATCCAGTTGGCGTCGCGGCGGGCCAGGTAGTCGTTGACGGTGACCACGTGCACGCCCTTGCCGGACAATGCGTTGAGGTACACGGCCAGGGTACCGACCAAGGTCTTGCCTTCACCGGTACGCATTTCTGCGATCATGCCCTCGTGCAGGGTCATGCCGCCGATCAGCTGCACGTCGAAGTGGCGCATGCCCATCACGCGCTTGCCGGCCTCACGGGCCACGGCGAAGGCTTCAGGCAGCAACTGGTCCAGTGTCTCGCCTTTGGCCAGGCGCTCCTTGAACTCTGCGGTCTTGCCCCGCAGTTGCTCGTCGGAGAGGGCCACCATCTTCTCTTCGAGAGCATTGACGATGTTCACCGTCTTGAGCATGCGTTTGACTTCACGCTCGTTCTTGCTTCCAAAAAGTTTCTTTAACAAAGGCGCAAACATATCGGCAGGATCTTCCACACGTAGGGATGGAGGGCGGCCCCATGAGTCGCCCGTGCAGCCCTGAGGCCGCATGCGAACGAGCATTCTACCCGGAAACGATGGTGAGGAAAGTGGTGGATTTCCACGATGCTTGTACAGCGTTTTGGCGGGGGCTTGTTTTAGATAGGGGCATTTTCCCTGAGTTCAAGGTTCGGGAAGATGAAACGTATCGAGAATGAGTCTTGTCTTTTGTTATCTGTGCCGGCCTCTTCGCGGGTAAACCCGCTCCCACAGGATCACCTACACATCAAGGGCAGTGCCTTACCTGTGGGAGCGGGTTCACCCGCGAAGAGGCCAGTGCAGGCTATAGAGATGTTAGACTGCGGACCATGTAACCTCATGCGTACCCCCATGGCCTACAAACCCTCCCCCGCCCAGCCGCCCTCGGCCCTGCTCCGCCAGGTCCGCCCGCTGCGCCTGCTGCTGAACCAGGCCGAACGCCTGGAGCACCTGCAGCGCCTGCTGGAAAGCCAGCTGCAACCAGCCGCCCGCGAGCACTGCCATGTGGCGTCGTGGCGCGATGGCACATTGTTGCTGGTGGTAACCGACGGCCACTGGGCAACCCGCCTGCGCTATCAGCAGAAACGCCTGATGTCGGCATTACAGGCCATGGAGGCGTTCGCCAACCTCAGGCGCATCCTGTACAAGGTCCAGCCCCCGCTGGTGCCAGCCAAGCGTGGTGGCCATGCTGCGGAACTTTCCAATAACGCAGCCGAGAGCCTGCGCGATACCGCCGAGGGCATCACTGACCCCAAGCTGCGCGCAGCACTGGAACGATTGGCCGCCCACGCCCAGGACAAGCCATAAAAAAGGCCACCCGAAGGTGGCCTTAATGAACTAGAGAGTGTTCGAACTTACACGGCCGCAACAGGGCGCATGTACGAGATCGGTGCCGTGCTGGCATCTTCGAAGGTGACCACTTCCCAGGCATCGGTTTCGGCAATCAGCTTGCGCAACAGCTGGTTGTTCAGCGCGTGGCCGGACTTGTAGCCCTTGAACTCGCCGATCAGGCTGTTGCCCAGCAGATAAAGGTCGCCAATGGCGTCGAGTATCTTGTGCTTGACGAATTCGTCATCGGAACGAAGGCCGTCTTCGTTGAGCACACCGGTCTCGTCGACCACGATGGCGTTCTCGACACTGCCACCCAGCGCAAGGTTGTGCTTGCGCAGGTACTCGATGTCACGCATGAAACCGAAGGTACGGGCGCGGCTGACTTCCTTCACGAACGAGGTGCTGGAGAAGTCGACGACCGCACTCTGGGTCTGGCCCTTGAGGACCGGATGATCGAAGTCGATCTCGAAGCTCACCTTGAAACCGTCGAAAGGCAGGAAAGTGGCGCGCTTGTCGCCCTCTTCCACGGTTACCTCACGCAGGATGCGGATGAACTTCTTGGCTGCGTCCTGTTCTTCCAGGCCGGCAGACTGAATCAGAAATACAAAGGGTCCGGCGCTGCCATCCATGATCGGCACTTCCGAGGCGGAGAGCTCGACGTAGGCGTTATCGATGCCCAGGCCCGCCATGGCGGAGAGCAGGTGCTCGACCGTATCGACCTTGACGTCACCGTTGACCAGCGTCGTCGACATGGTTGTCTCGCCGACGTTGGCCGCGCGCGCCGGGATTTCGACCACAGGGTCGAGGTCGGCGCGGCGGAAGACGATGCCGGTGTCAACAGGTGCAGGCTTGAGGGTCAGGTAAACCTTCTCCCCGGAGTGCAGACCGACACCTGTGGCACGGATGGTATTCTTCAGGGTGCGTTGTTTAATCATGGCATTGGCCGCTTCAGCGCAAATTGCGAACAGGTATCAACAAAGGCTGGGGATGATAACAGACCCAACCTTTGATGAATACCAATCACCTTTATACCCCTGATAAATTCCATTAATCAGCCTGACGACGCAGGAATGCCGGGATATCGAGGTAGTCCAGGTCATCCTGAGGGTTCAGTTTAGCGGCTGCAGCAGCACCTGCATGGGCCTGGTTGCGCATTACGGTCGGGCGCTCCAGGTCACGGTAGTTGACCGCAGGCTGCTCCTGGCGAACCGGCGCCGGGTTGGAAGCCTCGTACACCTGCTGGGCAGTCTGCAGGGTGTTGTCGACCACCTTCACAGGCTTCTCGATGCGCGCGCCCAGGCCGGTGGCCACTACGGTCACGTGCAGTTCGTCGCGCATGTCCGGGTCGATCACGGTGCCGACCTTGACCATGGCGTGGTCGGAGGCGAAGGCTTCGATGATGCTACCCACGTCGGAGTACTCGCCCAGCGACAGGTCAGGGCCTGCGGTGATGTTCACCAGGATGCCGCGGGCGCCCTGCAGGTTGACGTCTTCCAGCAGCGGGTTGCGGATCGCTGCCTCGGTGGCTTCACGCGCACGGTTCGGGCCGCTGGCGCAGCCAGTACCCATCATGGCCATGCCCATTTCACCCATCACGGTACGCACGTCGGCGAAGTCGACGTTGATCATGCCCGGGCGCTTGATGATATCGGAGATACCGCGCACGGCACCGGCCAGTACGTCGTCGGCCTTGGCGAAGGCGGACAGCAGGCTGGCATCCTTGCCCAGGATGGTCAGCAGCTTCTCGTTGGGGATGGTGATCAACGAGTCGACGCTTTCGGCCAGCATGCGGATGCCTTCATCGGCGATCTGCATGCGCTTGCGGCCTTCGAACGGGAACGGACGGGTCACCACGGCAACGGTGAGAATGCCCATTTCCTTGGCCACTTCGGCGATGATCGGCGCTGCACCGGTACCGGTACCGCCACCCATGCCAGTGGTGATGAACACCATGTTGGTGCCCTGCAGCACTTCAGCGATGCGCTCACGGTCTTCCAGCGCGGCCTGGCGGCCGACTTCCGGATTGGCACCGGCACCCAGGCCCTTGGTCACGCCAGTGCCCAATTGCAGGATGGTGCGCGCGCCGATGTTCTTCAGCGCCTGGGCATCGGTGTTGGCGCAGATGAATTCCACGCCTTCGATGCTGCTCTTGACCATGTGGTTGACGGCGTTGCCGCCACCACCGCCAACACCGATCACTTTGATGACCGGGCTTTGCGGGACGTTGTCTACGAGCTCGAACATTTTCCCTCTCCTTACAGTTCTCTAGTTGTCGCGCCTACCACTACTGCTTTGAAACTTAGAAATTGCCCTGGACCCAGCGCTTGAAGCGTTCAAGCACTGGAGCCTTCGGTTCATCGCCATAGCTGTTGCTGCTGCTGTTACCGGTCAGGGGCAGGTCTTCGGTCTGCTTCTGCAGGCCGTAGGTGAGCAAGCCCACGCCGGTGGAATAGATCGGGTTGCGAACCACGTCGCTGAGCCCCCGAACGCTGTGCGGCACGCCCAGGCGTACCGGCATGTGGAAGATTTCCTCGGCCAGTTCCACGGCGCCTTCCATCTTGGCGGTGCCGCCGGTGAGGACGATGCCGGCCGGCACCAGGTCCTCGTAGCCGCTGCGGCGCAGTTCGGCCTGAATCAGGGTGAAGAGCTCGTCGTAACGTGGCTCCACCACCTCGGCCAGGGCCTGGCGCGACAGCTCGCGCGGTGGGCGATCACCCACGCTTGGCACCTTGATGGTCTCGCCGGCGCCAGCCAGTTTGGCCAGGGCGCAGGCGTAGCGGATCTTGATTTCTTCGGCGTACTGGGTCGGGGTACGCAGGGCCATGGCGATGTCGTTGGTCACCTGGTCGCCGGCAATCGGGATCACCGCGGTGTGACGGATCGCGCCCTCGGTGAAGATGGCGATGTCGG
The DNA here is from genome assembly GCF_040784925.1 of Pseudomonas sp. X4. NCBI lineage: Bacteria > Pseudomonadati > Pseudomonadota > Gammaproteobacteria > Pseudomonadales > Pseudomonadaceae > Pseudomonas > Pseudomonas sp. X4. The sequence continues at coordinate 1,315,106 of NZ_CP160798.1, forward strand.
TGGTGCCACCACCGATGTCCACCAGGCACACGCCCAGCTCTTTTTCATCGTCGGTCAGCACCGAGTAGGCCGAGGCCAGCTGCTCGAGGATGATGTCGTCGATTTCCAGGCCGCAGCGGCGTACGCATTTTTCGATGTTCTGCGCCGCGTTGACCGCGCAGGTGACCACGTGGACCTTGGCTTCCAGACGTACGCCTGACATGCCCAGCGGCTCGCGCACGCCTTCCTGGTTGTCGATCACGTAGTCCTGCGGCAGGGTGTGCAGCACGCGCTGGTCAGCCGGGATGGCGACGGCCTGGGCGGCGTCGAGTACGCGCTCCAGGTCGGCCAGGCTGACCTCGCGGTCGCGGATGGCGACGATGCCGTGGGAGTTCAGGCTGCGGATGTGGTTGCCGGCCACGCCGACAAAGGCCGAGTGGATGCGGCAGCCGGCCATCAGCTGCGCTTCTTCCACGGCGCGCTGGATCGACTGCACGGTGGACTCGATGTTCACCACCACGCCTTTTTTCAGGCCGCGGGACGGATGGGTACCGATCCCGACGATTTCCAGGGTGCCGTCCTCGCCCACTTCCCCCACCAGCGCCACCACCTTGGAGGTGCCGATGTCCAGCCCGACGATCATTTTGCCGCTATGCGCGTTTGCCATGGTCCTGCCTCTCTCTAATTCTTCGCAACGGCGGGTTGGGCCGTCGTCGGTGCAATCGGTTCCCGCCAACCAACGGCAAGTCCGTTGGAGTAACGCAGATCAATGCGGGCGATAGTGCTGATCTGGTCTTTGAGTGTCTTGTCGTAAATGGCAATGAAACGGCGCATCTTCTCCACCAGATGGTCGCGCCCCAGCAGCAGCTCGATGCCCGGCCCGGCGCTGCTCGCGCCCGTGGTCAGGAACCAGCTGCCTCGCTCGCGCAGCTCCAGGCGAGCGATGGAAAAGCCCAGCGGGCGCAGCATCTGGCTCAATACCTGATACTGCTGCATCACTTGTTGCTGAGCACGCTGCGGCCCGGCCAGCTGCGGCAGGTGCTCGTAGTTGGCCAGTTCGCGCGGGGTGAAGGCCTGGCCCTGGTTGTTGAGCAAGGCTTCGTCACCCCAGCGCGCCACCGGCAACTGTTCTTCCAGGCGGATCACCACCTCGTCGGGCCACACCCGGCGCACTTCGGCGTGGGCGATCCACGGCATCTGCTCGAGCTCTGCGCGCATCGCCGGCAGGTCGACACTGAAGAAGCTCGCTGCCACGTAGGGCGCGATACGCTGCTGCACCGACTGCTGGCTGATGTAGCTGAGGTCGCCCTGCACGTCGATCTTGGTGATCGGCCGGTCGGCGTACGGCATCAGGCGAATGGCGCCCTCGTAGGCGCCAAAACCGGCCGCCACCAGCAGCACCGGCCACAGCAGGCGCTTGAGACCACCCAGGCTTGGCCGCGGCAGGCGCGCCGATACGGGCTCGTCGGCCACCAGCCGGCTGGCACCACGCGGCACCGGCTTGCTACGGCCGGTAACGGGTTGCTGCTGACGTATCATCGCGCCTTGCATGGTTGTTAACCTCGCGTCGCCACGCTTTCGGCCAGGATCGCCAGCACCAGTTGCTGGAAGTCCAGGCCGGCCGCGCGGGCCGCCATGGGCACCAGGCTATGGTCGGTCATGCCGGGTGCGGTGTTGACTTCGAGCAGCCAGAACCGGCCCTGCTCGTCCTGCATCACGTCCAGCCGCCCCCAGCCTTCGATGCCGATGGCATCGCAGGCACGCGCGGTCAGGTCGATCAGTTCCTGTTCCTTGACGCTGTCCAGGCCGCACGGAATGCGGTACTGGGTATCGTTGGCGATGTACTTGGCGTCGTAGTCGTAGAACACGTGCGGCGTACCCAGGGCGATCGGCGGCAGCACCTGGCCGCGCAATACCGCGACGGTGTACTCCGGCCCGTGGATCCACTGCTCCACCAGTACCTGGGAGTCGTATCGGGCGGCATCCTGCCAGGCGGCGACCAGTTCCTGGGCGCTGTTCACCTTGGCCATGCCGATGCTGGAACCTTCATGGGCGGGTTTGACGATAAGCGGGAAGCCCAGTTCCGTACTGGCCTGCAAACAATCGCTTTCGCTCGCCAGCACTGCGTGGCGCGGGGTCGGAATACCCAGGCTCTGCCACACCTGCTTGGTGCGCAGCTTGTCCATGGCCAGTGCCGAGGCAAGGATGCCACTGCCGGTGTAGGGGATGCCCAGGCACTCGAGCAGGCCTTGCATGCTGCCGTCTTCACCGCCACGACCGTGGAGGATGATGAAGGCGCGGTCGATCTTCTCGCTTTGCAGGCGGTCGAGCAGGTCGTCACCCACGTCGATGGCGACAACGTCGACACCGGCGGTGGTCAGCGCGTCGATCACTGCGGCACCGGACTTGAGCGACACTTCGCGCTCGGCGCTCTTGCCGCCGTACAGCACCGCGACGCGGCCGAACGCCTTGACGTCCAGGGTCGAGTGCAGTTTGTCGTAGGCGCTGGTCATTTCGACTTCTCCTGCTTGGCGCCAGCGAACAGCGGGCTTTTCATCAATTGAGGGGCCAGGCCGCCGACATCACCGGCACCCTGGCAGATCAGGATGTCGCCAGCGCGCAGCAGTGGCTTGACCAGCGGCGCCAGGTCGACGCCACGCTCGATGTAGATCGGGTCCAGCTTGCCGCGCTGGCGGATGCTGTGGCACAGCTGGCGGCTGTCGGCGCCGGGGATCGGCTCTTCGCCGGCCGGGTAGACCTCCATCAGCAGCAGCACGTTGGCATCGCCCAGCACCTGGACGAAATCGTCGTACAGGTCGCGGGTACGGCTGTAGCGGTGCGGCTGGTAGACGATCACCAGGCGACGGCTTGGCCAACCGCCGCGCACGGCCTGGATCACCGCAGCCACTTCGGTCGGGTGGTGGCCGTAGTCGTCGACCAGCATCACGCTGCCGCCTTCGACCGGCAGTTCGCCGTACACCTGGAAGCGGCGGCCGACGCCCTGGAAGCCGGACAGGCCCTGGACGATGGCTTCGTCGGTGATGCCTTCGTCGGTGGCGATGGCGATGGTGGCCAAGGCGTTGAGCACGTTGTGGTTGCCGGGCATGTTCACCGACACCTCCAGCGGCTCGCGGTCGCGGCGCAGCACGGTGAAGTGGGTCTGCATGCCCATCTGGCGCACATTGATGGCGCGGATGTCGGCCTCGTCGCTGAAGCCATAGGTCACGGTCGGGCGCTTGACCTGTGGCAGGATCTCGCGCACTACCGGGTCGTCCAGGCACATCACGGCCAGGCCGTAGAACGGCAGGTTGTGCAGGAACTCGACGAAGGTTTTCTTCAGTTTGTTGAAGTCACCTTCGTAGGTCGCCATGTGGTCGGCGTCGATGTTGGTGACCACGGCTACCATCGGCTGCAGGTGCAGGAAGCTGGCATCGCTCTCGTCCGCTTCGGCGATCAGGTAGCGGCTGGTACCCAGCTGGGCATTGGTGCCGGCCGCAGTCAGGCGGCCACCGATGACGAAGGTCGGGTCCAGGCCGCCAGCGGCGAACACCGAGGCCAGCAGGCTGGTAGTGGTGGTCTTGCCGTGGGTGCCGGCAACGGCCACGCCATGGCGATAGCGCATCAGCTCGGCGAGCATCTCGGCACGCGGCACCACCGGAATGCGCCGCTCGAGGGCGGTGGCGACTTCCGGGTTGGCCGGGTTGATGGCGCTGGAGACCACCAGCACATCGGCGGTGGCGGCGTTCTCGGCGCGGTGGCCGACGAAGATCTCGGCGCCGAACGATTCCAGGCGTTCGGTAACCGGCGAGGCCTTCAGGTCGGAACCGGACACTTCATAGCCCAGGTTCAGCAACACTTCGGCAATGCCGCACATGCCCACGCCGCCGATACCGACGAAGTGGATACGGCGGATACGGCCCATCTTCGGCTGGGGCATGGCTTTCTGGCTCTCAACCATGGGCCACCTCCAGGCAGATATCGACCACGGTGCTGGTTGCGGCAGGTTTGGCCAGGCGCCGTGCGGTGCCTGCCATGACATTGAGTTTCTCGGGTTGCATCAGCACCTCGTTCAGGCGTTCAGCGAGCTGCGCTGCGCCAGTTGTCGCTTGTGGCATCAGGAAGGCTGCGCCTTCCCGGGCCAGATATTGGGCGTTGTGGGTCTGGTGGTCGTCGATCGCGTGGGGCAATGGCACCAGCATCGAAGGCAGGCCCGCTGCCGCCAGCTCGCTGACGGTCAGGGCGCCGGCCCGGCACACCACAATGTCGGCCCAACCATAGGCTTGGGCCATGTCCTTGATGAAGGGCTCTACCTGAGCCTCGACACCCGCCTCGTGATAACGCTCGGCGGTGGCCGGCGCGTGTTGCTTGCCGGCCTGGTGGAATACCTCTGGCCGCAGTGCGGCGGGCACTTCGGACAGGGCCTTAGGCAACAATTTGTTCAATGGTTCCGCACCCAGGCTGCCGCCCATCACCAGCAGGCGCGCACGGCGCTCGGCCAGGGGCGCGCGCAGGGCGTCCATGAACAGTTCCGGGCGTACCGGGTTGCCGGTGGTGCGCAGTTTGTCGCTGGCCGCGAAGGTGGCCGGGAAGGCTTCGCACACACGTGCAGCCAGCGGCAGCAGCAGGCGGTTGGTGGTACCGGCGCGGGCGTTCTGCTCGTGGATCACCAGCGGTACGCCGCACAGGCGTGCGGCCACGCCGCCGGGGCCGGTCACATAGCCACCGAAGCCGACCACGCATACCGGCTTGAGCTCACGCACGATACGCCGCGCCTGCAGCACGGCCTTGACCAAGGTGAACGGTGCCTTGAGCAACGACAGCTTGCTCTTGCCGCGCAGGCCACTGACCTGGATCAGGTGCAGCGGCAGGCCGGCCTGGGGCACCAGTTCGTTCTCGATACCGCGCGGGGTGCCCAGCCAGTGCACGCTGTAGCCGCGCGCCTGGAATTCACGGGCGCAGGCCAGGGCCGGGAACACGTGGCCCCCGGTGCCGCCCGCCATGATCAGTACGTTCTTGCCGTCAGCGGCCATGATTGGTCTCCTCGGCAAAATCGCTTTCGCTGAATTCGTGTTCCTCACTGCCCAGGTGCGTGCGGCTTTCCCACTCGATACGCAGCAACAGGCCCACACAGGCACAGCAGATCACCAGCGAACTGCCCCCGTAGCTGAGGAACGGCAGGGTCAGGCCCTTGGTCGGCAGCAGGCCGACGTTCACACCGATGTTGATCAGGAACTGGCCGATCCACAGGAAGGCCAGGCCGAAGGCAACATAGGCGGCAAAGAACTGCTTGGCTTTTTCCGCCCACAGGCCGATATACAGGGCACGTACAGTCACGAATACGAACAGCGCGATAGTCAGCAGCGAGCCGACCACCCCGAGTTCTTCGGCCAGTACCGAGAACACGAAGTCGGTGTGCGCTTCAGGCAGGTAGAACTGCTTCTGCACGCTGTTGCCCAGGCCAACGCCCAGCCACTCGCCACGGCCGAAGGCAATCAGCGCCTGGGTCAACTGGTAGCCCGAGCCGAACTGGTCGGACCACGGGTCGGTAAAGGTAATCAGGCGCGCCATCCGGTAAGGCTGCGCCTGTACCAGGACGAACACCGCGACCACCGCCAACACCACCATCAGGCTGAAGCGGAACAGCCCCACCCCGCCGAGGAACAGCATGGCCGCCGCCGCGCCCATCATCACCACGGTGGCACCGAAGTCCGGCTCCATCAGCAGCAGGGCAGCCATGGGCAGCAGCACGATGAACGGCTTGAAGAAGCCCATCCAGGTTTCGCGTACCTCGGTCTGCCGGCGCACCAGGTAGCCGGCCAGGTAGACGACCACGAACACCTTGGCGATTTCCGAAGGCTGCACGTTGAAGAAGCTGAAGCCGATCCAGCGCATGGAGCCGTTCACTTCGCGGCCGATACCCGGCACCAGCACCAGTACCAGCAGGCCGAAGGCACCCAGCAGCATCAGGAAGCCCATGCGCTGCCAGGTGGCGATCGGTACCAGCATTGTGGCGCCACAGGCGACCAGGCCGAGGAACACGTACACCAGGTGGCGGAACATGTGGTAAAGCGGGTTGCCCGACTGCACCGCAGCCACTTCCGAGGACGCCGAGGTGATCATCACCAGGCCCAGGCCCAGCAATGCCAGGCAGCCGGCGAGCATCGCGAAGTCCAGGTCGATGCCACGGCCGCTGATCAGCGGCGACGGATAGGGCTTGAGGATGCCGAAGATCATGCAAGGCCTCCCGCTGCCTGGGCGAACAGGCGCCCGCGTTCTTCGAAGTTCTTGAACATGTCGAGGCTGGCGCACGCCGGCGACAGCAGCACGGCATCACCCGCCTGGGCCAGTTCGGCGCATTGCTGCACGGCGTCGTCGAGGGTCTTGACGCGGACCAGTTGCACGCCATCGCCCAGAGCTTCGGCCAGGCGCTCGGCATCACGGCCAAGCAGTACCACGGCGCGGCAGAAGCGCTTGACCGGCTCGCGCAGCGCGGCGAAGTCGGCGCCCTTGCCATCGCCACCGGCGATCAGCACCAGCTTGCCTTCGATGTCGGCACCCAGGCCTTCGATGGCGGCCAGGGCAGCACCGACGTTGGTGGCCTTGGAATCGTCGTACCAGTTAACGCCGTTACGCTCGCGCACCCACTGGCAACGGTGGGCCAGGCCGCCGAACTCGCGCAGCGCCTCGAGCATCGGTTCGAACGGCAGGCCGGCAGCATGCCCCAGGGCCAGTGCCGCCAGGGCGTTGCTCTGGTTGTGGGCGCCGCGAATCTTCAGCTCACGCGCCGGCATCAGCGCCTGGAACTCGAACGCCAGGTATTTCTCGCCGTCCACTTCGCGCAGGCCGAAGGCCTTGAAGTCCGGCTGGTTCAGGCCGAAGGTCCAGCATGGGCGGCCTTCCACCGGCAGCGGTCGGCTCAGGGCGTCCTGGCGGTTGACCACGACCTGGCGGGCACCACGGAAGATCCGGTGTTTGGCCAGGTGGTAGGCCGGCAGGCCGCTGTAGCGGTCCATGTGGTCTTCGCTGATGTTCAGCACGGTGGCCACTTCGGCGTTGAGCTGGTCGGTGGTTTCCAGCTGGAAGCTGGACAGTTCCAGCACGTACAGCTCGACGTCATCGGCCAGCAGGTCCAGCGCCGGGGTACCGAGGTTGCCGCCCACCGCCACGCGCTTGCCCGCCTTGGCGGCCATTTCGCCAACCAGGGTGGTGACGGTGCTCTTGGCGTTGGAGCCGCTGATGGCAATGATCGGGGCCTTGGCGTGGCGGGCAAACAGTTCGATGTCACCGGACAGCTTCACGCCACGCGCGGCCGCCTGCTGCAGGGCCGGGGTGGCCAGGGCCAGGCCGGGGCTGACGTACAGCTCGTTGGCGCGGCACAGGAAGTCCACGTCCAGTTCACCACAGCGCACTTCCACCTGCGGGTAATCACGGCGCAGGGTGTCCAGTTCCGGCGGTTGCTCGCGGGTGTCGGCGACCGCAAAGGCAATGCCCCGGCTCGCCAGGAAGCGAACCAGGGACATGCCGCTCTTGCCGAGGCCGACAACGATGCGGAATTGGTCGGAAGCGATCAGGGACACGCTCATCTACCTCAGTTTCAGGGTTGCAAGGCCGACCAGCACCAGGATCACGGTGATGATCCAGAAGCGGACGATCACCCGTGGCTCTGGCCAGCCCTTGAGTTCAAAGTGGTGGTGGATCGGCGCCATGCGGAACACGCGCTTGCCGGTCAGCTTGAAGGAGGCAACCTGGATCACCACCGACAGGGTTTCCATGACGAACACGCCGCCCATGATGAACAGCACGATTTCCTGGCGGACGATCACGGCGATGGTGCCCAGGGCGGCGCCCAGCGCCAGCGCGCCGACGTCACCCATGAATACCTGCGCCGGGTAGGTGTTGAACCACAGGAAGCCCAGGCCGGCACCGATCAGCGCGCCGCAGAACACGATCAGCTCGCCCGAGCCCGGCACGTATGGGATCAGCAGGTATTCGGCGAACTTCACGTTGCCCGACAGGTAGCAGAAGATGCCCAGGGCACCGCCGACCATCACCGTCGGCATGATCGCCAGGCCGTCGAGGCCGTCGGTGAGGTTGACCGCGTTGCTCGAACCGACAATGACGAAGTAGGTCAGCACGACGAAGCCGATGCCCAGCGGAATGGTGACATCCTTGATGAACGGCAGGATCAGCGTGGTTTCGACGCTGGTCGGCGCGGTCTTGTACAGGAAGATGGCTGCAGCCAGGCCGAACACCGACTGCCAGAAGTACTTCCAGCGGCTTGGCAGGCCACGCGAGTTCTTTTCGATCACCTTGCGGTAGTCATCGACCCAGCCGATGGCACCGAATGCCAGGGTAACGATCAGCACCACCCACACGTAGCGGTTGGTCAGGTCGGCCCACAGCAGGGTGCTGACGGCGATGGCGGACAGTATCAGCGCCCCACCCATGGTCGGGGTGCCGGACTTGGACAGGTGCGATTGCGGGCCGTCGTTACGCACGGCCTGGCCGATCTGGCGGATTTGCAGGGTACGGATCATCCACGGCCCCAGCCACAGCGCCAGGGACAACGCGGTCAGCACACCCAGAATCCCGCGCAGGGACAGGTACTGGAAGACCGCGAAGCCTTTGTGGAACTGTTGCAGATACTCGGCCAACAGCAGCAGCATTAATGTTTCTCCCCGCTGGCACCGCACAATGCCGCCACGACGTTTTCCATCGCAGCGCTGCGCGAGCCCTTGATCAAGATAGTGGTGTCGCTGGCATTCTCGGCGCCAACCGCGTCGATCAGCTCAGCTTGAGTAGCGAAATGGCGGCCATTGGCACCGAACGCCTTGACCGCGTGTGTCATGTTGGAACCCACTGCGTACAGGGCGTCGACCTTGCCACGCGCGTAGTCACCCACCTGACGGTGGCCTTCTTCCGCCCATTGCCCCAGTTCGCCGATATCTCCAAGCACCAGGACGGTGCGTCCGGAAAAGCCGGCGAGTATATCAATGGCTGCGCACATGGAGGTGGGATTTGCGTTGTAACTGTCGTCGATCACGCGCACACCGTTCGGCGCGATCTGCGCCACGGTACGGCCCTTGACCGGCTGCACGGCAGCCAGGCCGGCGGCGATGCCGCTCAGGCTCAGACCAACGGCATGGGCAGCGGCGGCGGCGGCCAGGGCGTTACTGACGTTGTGCTCACCAAGCACATTGAGTTGCACGTCTACCACATCACCAGCGCCGTGCAGCTTGAACGACGGGCAACCACGGGCATCGCGACCGATGTCCGTGGCATGGAAATCGGCCTTCGCATTGCTGCGGGCGAAGCTGAAGACCTTGTGCGCGCCGGCGCGTGCCTTCCAGATATCAAAGGCCTTGTCGTCCAGGTTGAGGATGGCGATACCGCCCTCGCCCAGGCCTTCGAGGATCTCGCCCTTGGCTTCGACGATCTTTTCCGGGCCGCCGAACTCGCCAACGTGGGCGGTACCGGCGTTGTTGATGATGACCACCTGGGGCTGGGTCAGGCCGACGGTGTAGCGGATCTCGCCAATGCGCGAGGCGCCCAGTTCGATTACCGCGGCACTGTGCTCGGGAGCGATCTCCAGCAGGGTCAGCGGCGCGCCGAGGTCGTTGTTCAGGTTGCCGCGGGTGGCGTGCACCAGGCCACGGGTGCGCAGGATGCTGGCGAGCATCTCCTTGACCGTGGTCTTGCCGCTGGAACCGGTGATGGCCACCACCGGCTTGTCGAAGGCAGCACGGTTCAGCGCGCCAAGCTGGCCGAGGGCCAGGCGGCAATCGGCGACCAGCAGCTGCGGCAGATCGACATCGGCTACTTCACGCTCGACCAGGGCCGCGACAGCGCCCTTGGCCTTCACATCGGCCAGGTAGTCGTGGCCATCGAAGCGCGGGCCGGCCAGGGCGACGAACAGTTGCCCGGCGCCAACACTGCGGCTGTCGATGCTGACGCCGGTGAAGGTGGCGTCGGCACCGATTTGTTGACCACTCAGTGCTGTGGTCAGCTGGCTGAGTGACATCGGCTTAAGCATGTGGAGCCTCCCAGGCTGCAAGTGCCTTTTCGGCCTCGGTCAAATCGGAGAAATCATGGCGCTCGCCATTGATCTCCTGGTAATCCTCGTGCCCCTTGCCGGCCAGCACGATCACATCGTCGGCAGCGGCAGTGGCGATCAGGTGTGCGATGGCTTCGCCACGACCGGCAACGAACTCGACCTCGGCAGGACTGGCGAAACCGGGACGGATGTCATCGAAAATGCGCAGCGGGTCTTCAGTACGCGGGTTGTCGTCGGTGACCAGCACGCGGTCTGCCAGGCGTTCGGCCACTTCGGCCATCAGCGGACGCTTGCCGCGGTCTCGGTCGCCGCCGCAGCCGAACAGGCACAGCAGCTTGCCGTGCGCGTGCGGGCGCAGGGCTTCGAGTACTTTCTCCAGGGCGTCCGGGGTGTGCGCATAGTCGACCACCACCAGCGGCTTGTCGCCCCCACCCAGGCGCTGCATGCGGCCGATCGGCCCCTGCAGCTGCGGGGTGACCTTGAGGATTTCGTCCAGCGCGTAGTCCAGCGCCAACAGGGTCGCCACGGCGGCGAGCATGTTGCTCAGGTTGAAGCGGCCCAGCAACTGGCTGCGCAGGGTACGTTCGCCCTGGGCGGTGACCAGGGTGGCGCGCACGCCATCGTCATTGAACACGGCTTCGCGGCAGAACAGCGAGGCCTCCGGGTTCTCCAGGCTGTAGCTGAGCAACCGGGTCTCGATATGGTCGGCACTCGGCCGGCGGGCAAAGGCCTCGGCCAGGCGGCGACCGAAGGCGTCGTCAAGGTTGACCACCTGGCAGCGCAGGCTCGACCAGGCGAACAGCTTGGCCTTGGCGGCCTCGTAGGCCTCCATGCTGCCGTGGTAGTCCAGGTGATCGCGGGACAGGTTGGTCATGACCGCGATGTCGAATTCCAGCGCGGCGACCCGGCCCTGCTCCAGGGCGTGCGAGGAAACCTCCATGGCCACGGCCTTGGCGCCACCTTTCTTGAGGTCGTTGAGGGTCGACTGTACGGCGATCGGGTCGGGCGTGGTCAGGCGGCCACTCTGCAGCTCACCATAGAAGCCGGTACCCAGGGTGCCGATCAGGCCGCAACGCTGGCCAAGCAAGTCCAGCGCCTGGGCCACCAGCTGGGTGACGCTGGTCTTGCCGTTGGTACCGGTCACGCCCACCAGGTTCAGCTGGCGGCTCGGTTCACCATAAAAGCGCCCTGCGATATCCGAAAGCTGGGCGATCAGGCCCTTGACCGGGATGAGCGGCGCGTCGGTCAGTGGCAGAACGCTCGTGCCCTGTTCTTCATAGGCCACGGCAGCAGCGCCACGCGCCAGGGCATCGGCGATATGCTCGCGGCCATCGACCTTGGCGCCCGGCACGGCCAGGAACAGATCGCCCGGGCGCACATTGCGGCTGTCCAGGGTCAGTTCACGGATCAGCGGATCACGGCTGGCGTGAGCGAAAAGCTTGCTCAATGGCATTGTCATCATCCACGCCCTCCCTTGGCGGTTGCTGCTGCATTGACTTGCGATTGTTCGACGGGTGCTGGTGGCGGCAGGTTGTCTGGCGGCACGTTCATCAGGCGCAGGGTGCCGGACATGACCTTGCTGAACACCGGCGCCGAAACCAGGCCGCCGAAGTAGCCGCCCTTGCCTGGTTCGTCGATGACCACGACGATGGCGTAGCGCGGGTCGCTCATCGGCCCGAAGCCGGCGAACAGCGAGCGGTAGGCGTTTTCGGTGTAGCCCTTGGAGCCCACGGTGGCTTTACGCGCGGTACCCGACTTGCCGGCCACGTGGTAGAACGGCACCTGGGCGCGGAACACGCCGCGCGGTGCTTCGATCACCTGTTGCAGCATGCCTTGGACGGTTTCGGCGGTTTCCTTCGGAATGGCCTGCACGGCTTCCGGGGCCTTGTCGACCTTGAGGATCGACAGCGGCACCATCTTGCCGTCGTTGGCCAGCGCCGCGTAGGCATGCACCAGTTGCAGGGCGGTGACCGACACGCCATAGCCATAAGACAGGGTCGCGGTCTCTGCCTTGCGCCACTCGCGGTGGTTGGGCAGGTTGCCGACGCGCTCGCCGGGGAAGCCAAGGCCGGTGTACTGGCCCAGGCCGACCTGGGACATGACCCGGTAGATGGCCTCGCCGCCGATGTCGAAGGCGATCTTGCTCATGCCGACGTTACTGGAGTTGATCAGGATGCCGGTCAGGTCGAGGATCGGGCCCTCGCTCCTGGACACGTCCTTGATGGTGTAGCGACCGATCTGCAGGCTGCCCGGGTACACCTCGACCTTGTCGGTCGGCTTCCAGCGGCCACTTTCCAGTGCCGCGCTCATGGAGATCGGCTTGACCGTGGAGCCCGGCTCGAACACGTCGATGATCGCGCGGTTACGCATGGCGGCCGGGAACATGCTGCGACGGTTGTTGGGGTTGTAGGTCGGCTGGTTGACCATGGCCAGGACCTCACCGGTCTTGACGTCCATGATCACCAGGCTGCCGGCCTTGGCGTCCTGTTCGGCAATGGCGTTGCGCAGCTCGCGGGTGGCCAGGTACTGCAGGCGCAGGTCTATCGACAACGCCAAGGTCTTCCCGGCCTTGGCGTTCTTGGTTACCTGGATGTCCTTGATCAGCCGGCCGCGCCGGTCCTTGATCACCTGCCGCTTGCCGGGTACGCCGGCCAGCCACTCGTCATAGGCCAGTTCCACCCCTTCCCGACCGTGGTCGTCGAGGTCGGTGAAGCCGACCATGTGCGCAGTGACATCACCGGCCGGGTAGAAGCGGCGGAATTCTTCCAGGCCGTACACACCCGGCACTTTCAGGTCGAGTACATGCTGGCCCTGCTCCGGGGTAAGGCCGCGGACCAGATAGATGAACTCTTTGCTGGCCTGCTGGGTCAGGCGCTCGGTCAGCTGCTGCGGGTTCTGCCCCAGCGCTGCCGCCAGCTGTGGCCAGCGGTCTTTGGAGGCCTGCATTTCCTTGGGGTTGGCCCACAGGGTGGTGACCGGGGTACTGACCGCCAGCGGTTCACCGTTACGGTCGGTGATCAGGCCGCGGTGAGCCGGGATAGGGATGTGACGCAGGCTGCGCGCATCGCCCTGGCCCTTGAGGAAGTCACGGTCGACCACCTGCAGGTCGATGATGCGCCAGCAGATGGCACCGACCATCAGCGCCAGCAAGCCGATCACCACGCGGAAGCGCCATGGGTAGAGTGCGCCTTCGAGCTTCATCATGGCGCCACCATCCGCACTTCGTCAGCCGAAGGTACGCGCATCTTCAGTTGCTCGGAAGCCAGGTTTTCGATGCGGCTGGCGGCGGTCCAGGTGCTTTGCTCGAGGATCAGCCGGCCCCACTCGGCCTGGGCCTTGTCGCGTTCGTTCAACTCGCCGTACAGGGTGTTGAGCAACTGACGGTTCCAGTGCGCGCTGTAGGACACGGCGATGGCCGAAATCAACACGGCAACGAACAGCAGAAGCATCAGGAAGCTTCCGCCTGGCAAGGGTTTGGCAAACAGCCTGCTCACCGCAGCTTCTCCGCCACCCGCATCACGGCGCTGCGCGCCCGCGGGTTGGCCTTGAGCTCGGCTTCGGAGGCGAACTGGGCCTTGCCGATGAGCTTGATTTTCGGCTCGAAGGCCTTGTGCTGAACCGGCAGGTTGCGTGGCAGGTTGTCAGCCTCGCCCTTGACCAGCTTGCGCATGAACAGCTTGACGATACGGTCTTCCAGCGAGTGGAAACTGATGACTGCCAGGCGACCGCCAACTTCAAGCGCTTCGAGCGCTGCCTCAAGACCGGTCTCTAGGTCGCCCAGCTCGTTGTTGACGTGAATGCGCAGGCCCTGGAAGGCACGGGTAGCCGGGTTCTTGCCTTTTTCCCAAGCCGGGTTGGCCACCTTGAGCACTTCCGCCAGGTCGGCGGTACGGGTGAACGGCTGCTTTTCGCGGCGCTCCACCACAGCACGCGCCATGCGCCCGGCAAAGCGCTCCTCGCCGTATTCCTTGAATACGCGGGCGATCTCTTCCACCGGCGCAGTGGCGATGAACTCGGCGGCGCTGATGCCCTGGTCCGGGTTCATGCGCATGTCCAGCGGGCCATCATTGAGGAAGCTGAAGCCACGCTCGGGGTCATCCAGCTGCGGCGAGGAAACGCCCAGGTCGAGCAATACGCCACTGACCTTGCCATCCAGGCCGCGCTCGGCCACTTCCGCGCCCAGCTCGGCAAAGCTGCGCTGCACAATGACAAAGCGGCCGTCTTCGGCCGCCAGCGCTTGCCCCGTGGCAATCGCCTGTGGATCTTTGTCGAAACCCAGCAGCCGCCCTTGCGGCCCGAGCTTGCTGAGAATCAGCCGGCTGTGCCCGCCACGGCCGAAAGTGCCGTCCAGATAGCAACCGTCGGCGCGCAGGGCCAATGCCTCGACAGCTTCGTCGAGCAGGACGGTAATGTGGTTGAAGCCGCTATCTATGGTCACAGGATCAGGTCACGCAATTCGTCGGGCATGGCGCCCGGTTGTTGAATAGCTGCAAGGTCGGCTGCCGAAACCGCGTTCCAGGCATCTTCATCCCACAGCTGGAATTTGTTCAGTTGCCCCACCAGCATCGCCTTCTTGTCGAGCTTGGCGTACTCACGCAGACGGGGCGGCACCAGGAAACGCCCGCTGCCATCGAGCTCCAGGTCAACCGCATTACCGATCAGCAAACGCTGCAGGCGGCGGTTTTCCTCACGCAACGATGGCAAGGCACGCAACTTGGCTTCTATCTGTTCCCACTCATCGAGGGGATAAACACACAAGCAGGGGTCAACGGCGTCGATGGTCACGATCAGCTGACCATTGCAACGCGAATCGAGCTCGTCACGGTACCGGCTCGGCATGGCGAGACGGCCCTTGGCATCGAGGCTGACGGCGTTGGCTCCGCGGAACACGGCTGCGATTCCCCACAATGTTAGCTTTTTTGTGCCAGAAAACCCACTTCATCCCACTTTCTGCCACTTGCGCACACTATAGGAATCCGCCCGCAGCACCGTCAAGGCACGTTCGGAAGGAAAAGCCTTACAGGACCGAGATTTAGCGCAATAAAGGAATGCGGAAGGACTACCGAGGAGAAAAAAACACGAGAAAAATCAAACCCACGCAGGCGAATGGAGTTCGAAGTTAAAGTGATTTATTAAGAGTAAGATTTTTTCGGTATTACCAGAGGACATCTGCTATCGAATAAAGCAGGGAGGGAAAGGTGGAGAGTCGATCTGTAAGCCGGGTTTTGTCGAGGACAGTCATTCCTCTACGACGGCCATCGCTGGACGCCTCTAGCAACCTACCCGGTTCCGACGCGGGCCACGCCTGATGGAACCCTATTTGGTCTTGCTCCGAGTGGGGTTTACCTAGCCACGAACTGTTGCCAGCCGTGCGGTGCGCTCTTACCGCACCTTTTCACCCTTACCGGCACCGAAGTGCTTAGGCGGTTATTTTCTGTGGCACTTTCCGTAGGCTCGCGCCTCCCAGGCGTTACCTGGCACTCTGCCCTATGGAGCCCGGACTTTCCTCCCCCTGCTGTTGCGGAACAAAAGCAGGCAGCGACTGTCCGATCGACTCTCCGCCGCCAAGATTAACGGCACGCGCGCCCGAGAACAAGCAATACCGACATCTATATCAATTTGCCACTACTCGGCTTTCTGCTTTTCCAGGGCCAGTTGATACAGCAGGTTCTTGCGCACCCCGGTAATTTCCGCGGCCAGTGCCGCCGCCCGCTTGAGTGGCAACTCGGCCAGCAGCAGGTCGAGCACCCGCTGCGCCTCGGCACTGATCGCCTGCTCGCCCTCCGGCGCACTCCAGCCACCGACCAGCACCACGCACTCACCGCGCTGCTGGTTGCTGTCGCCGGCAACGAACGCGCGCAGCTCGGCCAGGGGCAGGCCCTTGAGGGTCTCGAAGGTCTTGGTCAGCTCGCGCGCCAAAAGCGCCGGGCGCTCGCCACCGAACACCGCCTCCATGTCCTGTAGGCATTCCAGGATACGGTGCGGGGCCTCATAGAAGATCAGCGTTCGCGGCTCTTCCTTTACCTGCTCCAGGCGCGCCCGGCGCCCCGCTGCCTTGGCCGGCAGGAAGCCTTCGAAGATGAAGCGGTCCGAAGGCAGGCCGGCCGCCGACAGCGCGGCGATCAGAGCGCAGGCGCCCGGCACCGGCACCACGTTCACACCCGCAGCCCGCGCCTGGCGCACCAGGTGGTACCCCGGGTCGGAAATCAGCGGCGTGCCGGCATCGGAGACCAACGCCACATTCTCACCCGCCAGCAGCTTGGTGAGAAAACGCCCGCCCTCGTCACGCTCGTTGTGCTCATGGCAGGCCGCCAGCGGCGTGTCGATGCCGAAGTGCTGCAGAAGGCGGATCGAATGACGGGTATCTTCCGCCGCGATCAGGGCCACGTCCGCCAGCACCTTCAGCGCCCGGGCGCTCATGTCGTCGAGGTTGCCGATGGGGGTTGCGACCACATACAGCGTCCCCACGGTGGATTTCGAAGCCCCTGCCACATCAGTCACTGCGCACACCTGTCGTTCGGATCAAAGGCGCCATTGTAGCCCGAGCGCCTGCAACAGGGCGCAAAGAACTTCGCCGACGACCGATGGCAGGCCTCCTATAGTGAAGGATCGACACGGCAACATCGCGCCCCGGCCAGCGCTTGGGTACAATTGCCGGCCACCTTGATCGAGTAACAGGACCTTTACATGATCGCTTGCCTGCGGCTGTTCACAGCCCTCTGCCTTGCTGCCTTGCTGGCAGCCTGCGCCAGCTCGCCCTCATCCAGCCTGGGCGAACTGCCACGCACCCCGGACGCCAGCATCGAGCAACTGCTCGAGAAGGCTGCTTCCAGCAAGTCCGCGGAAGACGCCGCCCTGCTGCGCCTGAGCGCAGCCGACCTGGCCTACAAGCAGAAGGATTTCCCACGCGCCGCACGCATCCTCGAGCAGGTGCCGCTGGACACGCTCAAGCCGGCGCAGCAAGTGTTCGCCAGCACCCTCGGTGCCGAGCTGGCCATGAGCCGCAACCAGCCCAAGGCCGCCCTGACCGCCCTGGCCCACCCGAGCCTGCAGCGCGTCGCCGAACTGCCGGAAGAACAGCAAGCGCGCACCTACAGCGTGCACGCGGCCGCCCTCGAAGCCGATGGCCAGGCCCTCGCCGCCGCGCAACAGCGCGTGCTGCTGGCCCCGCTGCTCAGCGGCCAGGCCGCCAGCGCCAACAATGACGCCATCTGGGCACTGGTCGCCTCGCTGCCGGCAGAGCAACTGCAGCAGCCTGGCAACGACCAGACACTGGCCGGCTGGACCAGCCTGGCCTTCGCGGTAAAAAGCGCCGGCACCCTGGAACAGCAGCAAGCGGCTATCGACGCCTGGGTCAAGCAGCACCCGGACCACCCGGCTGCCCGGCAACTGCCGCTGGCACTGACCAAGCTCAAGGAGCTGGCCAGCCAGCCGCTGACCAAGATTGCCCTGCTGCTGCCTCAGGAAGGCCCGCTGGCCGGTGTTGCCCGCGCCCTGCGTGACGGCTTCATGGCTGCGCATTTCCAGGCCCAGCAAGCCGGCCAGCAGGCGCCAGCCGTGCAGGTATTCGACAGCTCGCGCATCGGTTCGCTCGACGACTTCTATCGCCAGGCCCAGGCCGCAGGCGTACAGCTGGTCATCGGCCCACTGGAAAAACCGCTGGTCAAGCAACTGGCTGCCAAGCCACAACTGCCGATCACCACCCTGGCCCTGAACTACGCCGACGCCGGCCAGAAGGCGCCGCCGCAGCTGTTCCAGTTCGGCCTGGCTGCCGAAGACGAAGCCCGTGAAGTGGCCCGCCGCGCCCGCGCCGATGGAATGGTCCGCGCCGTGGCCCTGGTGCCGAGCGGCGAATGGGGCGACCGCGTGCTTGCCGCCTTCCGCCAGGACTGGGAAGGCAACGGTGGCACCCTGCTCGCCGCCGAGCGCATCGCCCAGCCGGTCGCACTGGCCCAGCAGATTGCCGACCTGTTCCAGCTACGCCAGAGCGAAGGCCGCGCCAAGAGCCTGCAGAGCACGGTAGGTGGCAGCATCGCCGCGCAGCCGTCGCGCCGCCAGGACATCGACTTCATCTTCCTCGCCTCGACCCCGCAACAGGCCCAGCAGATCAAGCCGACCCTGAACTTCCAGTACGCCGGTGACGTACCGGTCTACGCCACCTCGAACCTGTACAGCGCCAGTGGCGACGTCAACCAGTACAACGACATGAACGGCATCCGCTTCTGCGAAACCCCGTGGCTGCTCGATACCAGCAACAGCCTGCGCCAGCAGGTCGTGCAGCAGTGGCCGCAAGCCGCCGGCAGCCTGGGCCGCCTGTATGCCATGGGCGTCGACGCCTACAGCCTGGCGCCGCGCCTGGGCCAGCTGAAAGCGCTGCCGGACAACCGCGTACTGGGCCTTTCGGGCAGCCTGAGCATGAACGCCAACCAGCGTGTCGAGCGCCAGCTACCTTGGGCCGAGTTCGTCGGCGGCCAGGTCCAGCGCCTGCCTGACACCGCCCGCTGATGGCAGCAGCGTCGCCCACCAGCGCCGGGCAGGCAGCGGAAACCCAGGCCCTTGAATACCTTCAAGGGCAGGGCCTGCAACTGCTGGCGCGCAACTGGCGATGCAAAGGCGGTGAGCTTGATCTGGTCATGCTCGACGCCGATACAGTAGTATTCGTCGAAGTCCGCTACCGGTTGCACGCGGGCTTCGGTGGCGCCCTCGGCAGTATCGACGGGCGCAAGCAGAAACGGTTGGTGCTCGCCGCCAGCCTGTTCCTGCAGAAGGAGCCCCACTGGGGCAACCACCCCTGCCGCTTCGACGTAGTCGCCCTGCAGGGCAGCCACCATGCAGGCAGACCGCTTCAATGGCTGAAAAACGCCTTCGAATGCTGAACCCACTCCGATTTTTTTGCTCTATGTTTCGCGGGCTGGTCGTTGTTGCGCGTAGCAAAGGCCACCGCCCCACTTAAGGTCACCAGATGGACATGCAATCCCGAATTCGCCGGCTGTTCCAGGCCAGCATCGATACCAAGCAACAGGCAATGGACATCCTGGCACCGCACATCGAGCAGGCCAGCCTGGTCATGGTCAATGCACTGCTCAACGAGGGCAAGATGCTCGCCTGCGGCAACGGCGGCTCGGCCGGCGATGCCCAGCACTTTTCCTCGGAGCTGCTCAACCGCTTCGAGCGCGAACGCCCGAGCCTGCCGGCCATCGCGCTGACCACCGACAGCTCGACCCTGACCTCGATCGCCAACGACTACAGCTACAACGAAGTCTTTTCCAAGCAGATCCGCGCGCTGGGCCAGCCCGGCGACGTTCTGCTGGCGATCTCCACCAGCGGCAACTCGGCCAACGTGATCCAGGCGATCCAGGCCGCACATGACCGCGAAATGATTGTCGTAGCATTGACGGGTCGCGATGGCGGCGGCATGGCTTCGTTGCTGCTGCCCGAAGACGTGGAAATCCGCGTACCTTCGACGGTTACCGCGCGCATCCAGGAAGTCCACCTGCTGGCGATCCACTGCCTGTGTGATCTGATCGACAGCCAACTGTTCGGGAGTGAAGAATGACCCCTATGCGCCTCGGCCTTATGGCCCTGACCCTGTGCCTGAGCGTTACTGGTTGCAGCTCGGTACTGACCTCTACACGCAATTCGCCAATCGAGGACGATCGCGGCACGCGCACCATAGGCAGCAAGATCGACGACTCGCTGATCGAAACCAAGGCCTCGGTCAACATCGCCAAGGCCAGCCCTGACCTGGACAAAGGTTCGCACATCGTTGTCAGCAGCTACAACGGCATCGTCCTGCTGGCCGGCCAGACCCCGCGCGCCGACCTCAAGAGCCTTGCCGAGCAGACTGCCAGCCAGGTACAGCGGGTCAAGAAAGTGCACAACGAGCTGCAGGTGATGCAGCCCTCCTCCATCCTGGCGCGCAACAACGACGCCTGGCTGACCACCAAGATCAAGACCCAGATGCTGACCGACAATGCCGTGCCCAGCTCGCGCATCAAGGTGATTACCGAGAACGGCATCGTCTACCTGCTCGGCCTGGTGACCCAGCAGGAGGCCAACTCGGCCACTGCCGTGGTACAGGGCGTTTCGGGTGTGCAGAAGATCGTCAAACTGTTCGAGTACATCGACTGATTCACTGATTGCCTGCACCGGCCTCTTCGCGGGTAAACCCGCTCCCACAGGGATCTCACAGCTTTCGAGGCTTGTTGTATTCCTGTGGGAGCGGGTTTACCCGCGAAAAGGCCAGCACAGGCGACAACACTGCCCTACCTTTCAGAAATCCAGGAAACACCGCATGAAAAAGCTTCTGCTGCCTGCCCTGCTGTTCGGCACTTTCGCCACCCTGGCCGGCTGCTCCACACCAAGCCTGATCACCCTAAACGATGGTCGTGAAATCCAGGCCGTCGACGTACCGGAATTCGACCGCGACGCCGGCTTCTACGAGTTCCAGCAACTCGACGGCAAGCGTACCCGCATCAACAAGGACCAGGTACGCACCATCAGCGACCTGTAAGTCAGGGCTGGTAAAGAAAAAGGCGATCCGGTTGGATCGCCTTTTTTGTTACTTGACCACTTTCAAGCTTGGCCGGCCAGTCGGGCGTGGCGGCTGGCCACCACCTTCTGGTGGGCCATTGTCATCCGGCTGTACATCATCATCTTCCGGCTCATCGTCATCCATCACGGGCGGCTCCAGCTCGAAGACCATACCCTGGCCATTTTCCCGGGCATAGATACCCAGGATGGCGCCAACCGGCACGTACAGCGAGTGAGCCACGCCACCAAAGCGGCCCTCGAAGCTGACCGCGTCGTTGTCCATGTGCAGGCTGCGCACGGCACTTGGCGAGATGTTCAACACGATCTGGCCATCACTGGCGAAACCTTGCGGCACCTGCACCGCCGGGAATTCGGCATTGACCAGCATATGGGGCGTGCAATCGTTGTCGACGATCCACTCGTACAGTGCTCGAACCAGATAGGGGCGACTGGAGTTCATCAACGGCTCCTTAAAGCTTGCGCATTTCACGTTCTACAGAGGACAGGCTCGCCTGGAAAGGCTCGCGGGCGAACTGCCGCTCCATGTAATCCAGCAGCGGCTTGGCTTGCCGCGGCAACTCGATACCCAACACCGGCAGGCGCCAGAGTATGGGAAGTAGACAACAATCGACCAGGCTTTGCTCCTCACTCATGAAGCAGGCGAACTCGCCGAACAACGGCGAGACTCCGGTCAGGCTTTCACGCAACGCCTTGCGCGCTTCGGCTCGGGCAGCCTCGCTGCTGCGCGGGTCGAGCACGGTATCGGCCAGGGAGCACCAGTCGCGCTGGATGCGATGCATCAGCAAGCGGCTGTTGCCCCGCGCAACCGGGTACACCGGCATCAGCGGCGGATGCGGATAACGCTCCTCGAGGTATTCCATCACCACGGTCGATTCATACAGCGCCAGGTCACGGTCGACCAGGGTCGGCACGCTGCCGTAAGGGTTCACCTCGACCAGCTTGGGCGGCAGGCGGCCGGGGTCGACATCGATGACCTGCACGCTGATACCCTTCTCGGCCAGCACGAGGCGTACCCGATGAGAATAGTGATCAGCGGGGTCGGAATAGCAGGCTAACCTGTTGGTTGCGCCCATGTAGCGCCTCCTCGCACGGGATGCTTGTGAAACTGTAAATGAAAACGCGCCCGTGGTGACCTGGCAGATCTGCCAGGCCACCACGGGCGCGTTCAACAACCAGAAACTACTGCGTGATCAGTGCACGTCCTTCCAGTATTCACGCTTGAGCAAGTAGGCGAATACGAAGAAGAAAGCCAGGTACAGCAACACGTAGGTACCGATGCGCTGGCTTTCCAGTTTGACCGGGTTGGCCGAATAGGCCAGGAAGGTCACCAGGTTCTTGACCTTCTCGTCGAACTGCTCGGTCGTCAGGGTACCGGAATTCGGCGTAATGGTCAGCTGGTCGCAGGCTTCATGGGTGATCGGGGTGCCGGTCAACGGGTCGAATTGCTTCTTGCCATCGGTCACGATCTGCACCTGTTTGCAGCCGACGTGCTGGTTGCCCTGCAGGCCAACCAGTACGTTGGGCATGCCGACGTTCGGGAACACCTTGTTGTTCACCCCATAAGGCCGCGACGGGTCCTCATAGAAGCTGCGCAGGTAGGTGTACAGCCAGTCGGTGCCACGCACCCGCGCCACCAGGGTCAGGTCTGGCGGTGCGGCGCCGAACCAGGTCTTGGCGTCACTGGGCTTCATGCCGATCTGCATGTGGTCACCGATCTTGGCACCGGTGAACACCAGCTTCTCGAGCATCAGCTCGTGGGGGATGCCAAGGTCATCGGCCACCCGCTCGTAACGCTGGAACTTGGCACTGTGGCAACCCATGCAATAGTTGGCAAAGGTACGCGCACCGTCCTGCATGGCGACCTTGTCGCCCAGGTCGATGTCGACCTTGTCCAGCTCCAGGCCCGTTTCGGCCGCGAAGGAAAAGGCAGGCATCACTGCCAGCAAAAATACTGCAATCAACTTTTTCATCAGCCAGTCACCCTTTCCGGAACCGGTTTGGTCTTCTCGAGCCTTGTGTAGAACGGCATCAGCAGGAAGTAGGCGAAGTACAACACCGTGCACACCTGCGACAGCAAGGTACGCCCAGGTGTCGGCGCCAGTACGCCCAGCACGCCGAGGATGACGAAGGCCACGCAGAACACCAGCAGGAAGAGCTTGCTGATCCAGCCCTTGTAGCGCATGGAGCGCACCGGGCTGCGGTCGAGCCAGGGCAGAACGAACAGCACGGCAATGGCCGCACCCATGGCGATGACGCCCATCAGTTTGTCAGGCACCGCACGCAGGATCGCGTAGAACGGCGTGAAGTACCACACAGGCGCAATGTGCTCGGGTGTCTTGAAGGCGTTCGCCTGCTCGAAGTTAGGTTTCTCCAGGAAGTAACCGCCCATTTCCGGGAAGAAGAAGACCACGGCGCAGAACACGAACAGGAACACCACCACGCCGACAATGTCCTTGACGGTGTAGTACGGGTGGAACGGGATACCATCCAGCGGGATACCGTTCTCGTCCTTTTTCTTCTTGATGTCGACGCCATCGGGGTTGTTCGAACCCACTTCGTGAAGGGCGAGGATGTGCAGCACCACCAGGCCGAGAATCACGATCGGCAGGGCGACCACGTGCAGGGCGAAGAAGCGGTTCAGGGTGATACCCGAGATCAGGTAGTCACCGCGGATCCACTGGGTGAGGTCGCCACCGATCACCGGAATGGCACCGAACAGCGAGATGATCACCTGGGCACCCCAGTACGACATCTGGCCCCACGGCAGCAGGTAGCCCATGAAGGCTTCGGCCATCAGCGCCAGGTAGATCAGCATGCCGAACAGCCAAACCAGTTCACGCGGCTTCTGGTAGGAGCCGTAGAGCAGGCCGCGGAACATGTGCAGGTAGACCACGATGAAGAACGCCGATGCACCGGTGGAGTGCAAGTAGCGCAGGATCCAGCCGTATTCCACATCACGCATGATGTACTCGACAGAGGCGAACGCCTCTTCCGCCGAGGGCGTGAAGCTCATGGTCAGCCACACACCGGTGACGATCTGGTTGACCAGCACCAGCAGCGCCAGGGAGCCGAAGAAGTACAGGAAGTTGAAGTTCTTGGGCGCGTAATACTTGCTCAGGTGGTCTTCCCACATCTTGGTGGCGGGGAAGCGAGCATCAATCCAGTCCATGAACTTGCTCATCATGCGTTCTCCTGGTCAACGCCGATGACGACGATCTCGTCCGACTCGTAAGAGTGCGGTGGCACGGGCAGGTTGAGAGGTGCCGGCTGCGACTTGTAGACACGGCCGGCCAGGTCGTAGTGGGAGCCGTGGCAAGGGCAGAAATAGCCACCGACCCATTTCGGGCCAAGGTCGGCGGGTGCGACTTCCGGACGGAAGGTGGGCGAGCAGCCCAGGTGTGTGCACAGGCCGACAAGGATGAGGATTTCCGGCTTGATCGAACGAACCTGCGGGTCGACGTAGGTGGGCTGTACCGAGGCCTTGGACTCGGGGTCAGCCAGGTCACCGACGACCTTTTTCAGGTTACCGAGGATCTCGTCCGTTCGCCGCACGATGAACACCGGCTGGCCACGCCACTCGGCCACCATCTGCTGCCCGGCCTCGACCTTGGCGATATTGACCTTCACCGGTGCACCGGCGGCTTTCGCCTTGGCACTGGGAAACCATGACCCCACGAACGGTACCGCAGCCCCCACTGCCCCCGCTGCCCCGACTACAGATGTCGCGGCTACGAGGAAGCGGCGCCGGCCTGCGTTGACGCCGTCATTGCTCATTCAGTCCTCTCCCATCAGCTTGCTTGGCCAGTTGGACCTGGCCTGTACTTAGGTAATGTCTGTGGCACTAAAAATTGGCCGCCATGGTAAGAAACAAATCCACACACTGACAAGGTGATTACCCGGGGAACGGGCTACAACCCTCGCTTTGCTTGATCTGCGTCTATGCGGCAAGTCGTCACCGACATGCTGACAGGTTAGTTCAAGACATAAAAAAAGCCCGGTTCCAAGGAACCGGGCTTTTTTCGACTGCCGAAGCGGTATTAACGCTTGGAGTACTGAGGACGCTTACGCGCTTTACGCAGACCCACTTTCTTACGCTCAACTTCACGAGCGTCGCGGGTGACGTAGCCAGCACGACGCAGAGCGCCACGCAGGGTTTCGTCGTATTCCATCAGAGCGCGGGTGATACCGTGACGGATCGCACCGGCTTGACCGCTGACACCACCACCGGAAACGGTGACGTAGATGTCGAACTTCTCGACGGTTTCGGTCAGCTCGAGCGGCTGACGAACAACCATGCGAGCGGTTTCGCGACCGAAGAACACGTCCAGAGAACGGTTGTTGATGGAAATGTTACCAGTACCCGGACGCAGGAATACGCGAGCGGTTGCGGTCTTGCGACGGCCAGTGCCGTAGTTTTGAGTCGCCGACATAATGAACTATCCCGTTAGATCTTCAGTTCTTGAGGCTGCTGAGCAGTGTGTGGGTGAGCAGCACCCGCGTACACTTTCAGCTTGCGGTACATGTCGCGACCCAGCGGGTTCTTCGGCAGCATGCCTTTGACCGCAGTTTCGATAACACGCTCAGGGGCCTTGGCGATCAACTTCTCGAAGTTGATTTCCTTGATACCGCCCGGGAAACCGGAGTGGGAGTAGTACATCTTGTCGGAAGACTTGGCACCAGTCACACGAACCTGCTCGGCGTTGATGACGACGATGTAGTCGCCGGTGTCAACGTGAGGGGTGTATTCTGGTTTGTGTTTGCCACGCAGACGGCTAGCGATTTCGGTAGCCAGACGACCCAGGGTCTGGCCAGCGGCGTCGACTACGAACCACTCGCGCTTTACTGTTTCCGGTTTAGCAGTAAAAGTTTTCATTCTCTAAAGCCTCAGAGGCCGCCCAGCGAAAAATAGACGGCGAATCTTACTGGATAGTGCACAGCTTGCCAAGGGCAAGCGCGCAGCCGAACGCTGACGCTTTTGGGGGCTCGGGTCAGGCACGCCAATGTTCGACGGGGTTCTTCCTGCGTGGTGGTGCATCACTTCCGCCACACGGAGAGGGGCCGAATTATCCAGATTGCGCGAAAAATTTCAACCTGCTTTGATGGGCTTCTTTGTCAAGGAGTGTCTACCCGATGGAATACCGCCAGCTCGGCCGTACCGACCTCAATGTCAGCGCCCTGTGCCTGGGCACCATGACCTGGGGCGAGCAGAACGTCCAGGCCGAGGCCTTCGAGCAGATTGCCCGGGCCAAGGCCGCCGGGGTCAACTTCATCGACACCGCCGAGATGTACCCGGTGCCGCCCCGCCCCGAAACCTACGCCGCCACCGAGCGCATCATCGGCAACTGGTTCCGCGCCAATGGCGATCGCGATGACTGGGTGCTGGCCAGCAAGGTCGCCGGCCCCGGCAACGGCATCAGCCACATCCGCGACGGCCAGCTCAAGCACAACCGCCAGCACATCGTCGCCGCGCTGGACGAGAGCCTCAAGCGCCTGCAGACCGACCGCATCGACCTGTACCAGCTGCACTGGCCCGAGCGCAGCACCAACTTCTTCGGCAAGCTGGGCTACCAGCACCTGCCACAGGACCACTTCACCCCGCTGGAAGAAACCCTCGAAGTGCTCGACGAGCAGGTGCGCGCGGGCAAGATCCGCCACATCGGCCTGTCCAACGAAACGCCTTGGGGCACCATGAAGTTCCTGCAACTGGCCGAAAGCCGCGGCTGGCCGCGAGCGGTGTCGATCCAGAACCCGTACAACCTGCTCAACCGCAGCTTCGAGGTGGGCCTGGCGGAAGTTGCCATCCGCGAGCAGTGCGGCCTGCTGGCCTATTCGCCGCTGGCGTTCGGCATGCTTTCCGGCAAATACGAGAACGGCGCACGCCCGGAAAACGCACGCCTGACCCTGTTCAGCCGCTTTTCCCGCTACTCCAACCCACAGACCGTGGCAGCCTGCGGCCGCTATGTGCAGCTGGCCCGCGAGCACGGCCTGGACCCGGCACAGATGGCCCTGGCGTTCGTCACCCGGCAGCCGTTCGTGACCAGCAACATCATTGGCGCGACCAGCCTCGAGCAGCTGGACAGCAACCTTGCCAGCCTCGAGCTGAGCCTGAGTGATGAACTGCTGGCGGCAATCGAGGCGATTCACCAGGAGCAACCGAACCCGGCGCCTTGAGCCGGACCCTGTGCTGGTTTCTTCGCGGGCTTGCCCGCTCCCACAGGACCTCACTGCCCCTCAGGCCTGTGGGGTACCTGTGGGAGCGGGCAAGCCCGCAAAGAAACCAGCGCGGTGTAGCAGGCTAGACACAATCGCCAAAAAATAAGACGATCCAGCCGGTGATTGACCACTCTACCCTATAAGAACAATGACAATGATGTTTACCCAACCCTCCGCGTCGCTGCGGCGCGTCAGCATCCTGGCCATTGACAAGGTGTTCGCTTCGACCTTGATGCAGGCCAAGGATTTCTTCCACCTCGCCAGCTTGCGCTACAGCAAGCAGCTGGGCCTAGGCCTTCAGCCCATGTTCGAGATCCGCCTGGTGAGCCCGGACGGCCAGCCCGTGGACAGCTTCAGCAATGTGCAGCTGCCGGTCGAAGGCGGCCTGGACGACGCCGATGTGATCATCCTCCCGGCCTTCTGGGACGACTTCGACAACCTGCTGCAACGTTATCCACAGGTGCTGCCGTGGCTGCGTGAACAGCATGCCCGTGGCGCTGTGCTGTGCGCCGAGGCCAGTGGCGTGTTCTGGCTGGCCGAGTCCGGCCTGCTCGACGGCAAGGAAGCGACCACCTACTGGCGCTTCTTCAACAGCTTTGCCGAACGCTTCCCGAAGATCCGGCTGAACCAGGACAAGCACCTGACCGACGCCGACAACCTGTACTGCGCCGGCGGCACCACCTCGGCCTGCGACCTGTACATCTACCTGATCGAACGCTTCTGTGGCGCCAACGTGGCCCGCGCCGTGTCCCGCGACATCCTCTACGAAGTGCAGCGCAACTACACCCCCGGGCGCATGGGCTTTGGCGGGCAGAAGCTGCACCAGGACCTGATCATCCTGCAGATCCAGCACTGGCTGGAGGAACACTTCGCCGACAAGTTCCGCTTCGAGGACGTGGCTCGCAACCACGGCATGAGCATTCGCAATTTCATGCGCCGCTTCCAGGGCGCGACGGGTGACAAGCCGCTGCACTACCTGCAACGGCTACGGATCGAGACGGCCAAGGGGTTGCTGTCGAGTACGCGCAAGAGCATCAAGACCATCAGCTATGAGGTCGGATATGACGATGCCAGTTTCTTTGCGCGGCTGTTCCGTCAGCACACCGAGTTGTCGCCGAACCAGTATCGGCAACAGTTCATGCAGGAGGCTTGAGGCCAATGGGGCTGCTCTGCAGCCCATCGCAGGCAAGCCAGCTCCCACAGGTATTGCATAAGTCTCAAGGGCTGCGCTAAACCTGTGGGAGCTGGCTTGCCTGCGATGGGCCGCAAAGCGGCCCCGGCAATTTCAAGGCTTGTGCGCCCGCGCCAGAAACTCGTGCGACTGCATCTCCAGCAAGCGGCTCAGGGTACGCTGGAACTCGAACGCCAAGCGCCCACCGGTATACAGGTCCTTCAGCTCCACCTCGGCCGAGATGATCAGCTTGACGTTGCGGTCGTAGAACTCGTCCACCATGTTGATGAAGCGGCGGGCGATGTCGTCGGTGGTGACACCCATCTGCTCCACGTTGCTCAACAGCACGGCATGGAAGATCTTGCCCAGTTCGATGTAGTCGTTCTGGCTGCGGGGGCCGTCGCACAGGGCGCGGAAGTCGAACCAGGCCACGTCGTCACAGGTAAGCAGAGCATTGATCGGGCGATTCTCGATCATCAGCACGTCGTTCTCGACCGCCTGGGTGCATTCAGGGGTCAGCGCCTTGAAGCTGGCGCGCAGGCTCTGATGCGCCGCCTCATCTAGCGGGTAGTGGTACAACTCGGCCTGCTCCAGGTGACGCAGGCGGTAGTCGACCCCGCTGTCGACGTTCACCACCTCGGTGTACTGCTTGATCATGGCGATGGCGGGCAGGAAGCGCGCGCGCTGCAGGCCGTCCTTGTACAGGCCGTCCGGCACGATGTTGGAAGTAGCCACCAGCGATACGCCGTTCTTGAACAACTCTTCCATCAGGGTGCCGAGGATCATCGCGTCGGTAATGTCCGATACGAAGAATTCGTCGAAACAGATGACCTTGGCTTCTTCGCTGAAGCGCTTGGCAATGATGGTCAGCGGGTTCTTCTCGCCCTTGAGGGTTTTCATTTCCTCGTGCACACGCTTCATGAAGCGGTGGAAGTGCGTGCGCATCTTCTGCTTGAACGGCAGCGCCTCGAAGAAGGTATCGACCAGATAGGTCTTGCCTCGCCCTACCCCACCCCAGAAGTACAGGCCCTTGACCGGGGTCTGCTCCTTCTTGCCGAACAGCTTGCCGAACACGCCCGGCTTGTTGTTCTGCGCGTGCACCAGGTCGTCGTACAGGCGCTGCAGGTGACGCACCGCAGTTTCCTGCGCCGCGTCATGGAAGAAGTCGGGACGTTTCAGATCTGCTTGATATCGTTCTAGGGGCGTCATGATTCGTTAGCGAGGCAACAAAAAACGGGCCGTCACTGTAGCGACAGGCCCGCTTAATGGCAATCAGTCTGTGGGAGCGGGCGTGCCCGCGAACACCGGCAAAGCCGGTGTCATGCAACGCGGCGCCTGCTTCGCGGGCGCGCCCGCTCCCACAGTTTCACCATCTTCAGTCCGGTTGAGGAGCAAGCGCTGCACGCAGGCTTTCAATGGCCGAATCACGAGCTTCGGCACTGTCGAACTGCGGCCCGTCGGCAACCTGTTCGCCGTTCAGCCACAGCCCAAAGCCCAGCCCTTCGACGCGCACATCCGCCTCGCCACCTTGCTGCAGCTGCTTGCTCACGGCGCCGGCGCTCTTGCCGTCGGCAAAGCTGCGCGACAGCAGCAGTTGTTCGCCGTCAGCGGCCAGCAGGCGGAAGCGGAAGCTGCCGTCTTCATCGCGGAAGCTGACGAAACGCGCGCTCTTGGCGGCCTTCTTCTTCACTTCGGTGCTGGCCTGCACGCTGCTGCGGAACGAACGCAGGCCAACGGCCTCGCGCAGTTGCTCGAGGAATGGCGTGGCGATCTTGCGAGCCTTGGCGGCACCGGCCAACAGGATGTCTTCCAGGTCCGCCGGGCGGGCGATCAGCTGGTGGTAGTACTCGCGCTTCTCGGCCAACTGGCCGTCCAGCAGCTGGAACAGGCGCTGCTTGGCCTCGCCCCAGCCCAGGCCCTGCAGCAGTTCTTCGCGGAACTCGGCGCACTGCGCCGGCGTCGAGAAGGCCTGGAACAGGGTGAACAGGTGAGCATTGTCCGGGTCTTTCGCTTCGCCAGGCGCACGCGAGTCGGTGACGATGCGCGAGATGGCGTCTTTCATCTCCTTGGCACTGGTGAACAGCGGGATGGTGTTGTCGTAGCTCTTGGACATCTTGCGCCCGTCCAGGCCCGGCAAGGTCGCCACGCTCTCCTCGATCACCGCTTCCGGCAGGGCGAAGAAGTCCTTGCCCTGGCCGAACAGGTGGTTGAAGCGTTGGCCGATGTCGCGGGCCATTTCCACGTGCTGGATCTGGTCACGGCCGACCGGCACCTTGTTGGCGTTGAACATCAGGATGTCCGCGGCCATCAGCACCGGGTAGCTGTACAGGCCCATGGTCACGCCGGCATCCGGGTCTTCGCCGTTTTCCAGGTTCTTGTCCACCGAGGCCTTGTAGGCGTGCGCGCGATTGAGCAGGCCCTTGGCGCTGACGCAGGTCAGCAGCCAGGTCAGCTCGGGGATTTCCGGGATATCGGACTGGCGGTAGAAGGTCACCTTGTCCGGATCGAGGCCACCGGCCAGCCAGGTGGCGGCGATTTCCAGGCGCGAACGCTGGATGCGCAGCGGGTCGTCGCACTTGATCAGGGCGTGGTAGTCGGCCAGGAAATAGAACGAGTCGACACCGGGCTGCTGGCTGGCACGGATCGCCGGGCGGATGGCGCCGGCGTAGTTGCCCAGGTGCGGAGTGCCGGTGGTGGTGATACCGGTAAGAATGCGCGTGGTCATGGGTGTTCGCTTATTCAGGCTTGGCTCAGTTCGAAAGGCGCGGCAGCAGCAGATCCTTCAGATCGGTCAGCTTGCCATGGAAGAAGTGTCCGCATTCTGCCACTTTCAGCAGCTCATGGGGGCGCGACAGGCTGTCGGACCATTCGTAAACCAGCTGCGGGGCGACGACTTCGTCGGCGTCCGGCTGCACCACGGTGATCGGGCAGCGCTGTGGCGGCGGGAAATCCGCCGTCAGGCGCATGACCGCTGGGGCGATCATGAACAGCTGCTGCAGCTCTACTCCAGTGGCCTCCAGGCGGCCGGCCAGGCTGGTGGCGACGAAGCCACCGAACGAGAAGCCCATCAGCACCAGCGGCAGGCCCAGATGCTTCTCGCGCAGCCAGGCCGCAGCGGCCTCGGCATCGGCCACCTCGCCAGCGCCCATGTCATGGGTGCCGGCGCTCTGCCCGACGCCACGGTAGTTGAACCGCAAGGTCACGTAGCCGGCGTCGCGGGCGGTGCGTTGCAGGGTCGAGACCACCTTGTTGAGCATGGTGCCACCCTGGACCGGGTTGGGGTGGCAGATCATCACCGCGCCACGTGCATTGGCCACGTCCAGGTACAAGGCTTCCAGCTGGCCGCTGGGGCCATCGATGAACAAGGGGGTTTCGCGGACAAGCAAGGCACTACTCCGTGACCTCGGGAGGGGTCGATTCGTCTAGGTGAGGAATTCTGTTCTGATTTGCGATCGCTCGCGGTATACAGCGCAGGTCTGAGCCGTTAACGTAAAGCAAAGCCGTTTATAGAGGAAGGACTCGTGGAACTCTCGCTCCTTGTTTGGTTGTTGCCGACCCTGGCCCTGGTCATCGGCGTGGTGGTTGGTTTCGTCGTCGCTCGCCTGCTGCCCAATGCCGCGCCGAGCAGCACCCAGCGTCAGCTGGATGACATCCAGAAGCGTTTCGACAGCTACCAGAACGAAGTGGTCACCCACTTCAACAGCACCGCCGTGCTGGTCAAGAAACTGACCCAGAGCTATCAGGACGTCCAGGATCACCTGGCCGACGGCGCCAATACCCTGGCCCTCGACGACGTGACCCGCCAGCGCCTGCTGGCCGCCCTGCATTCCGAAGGCAGCCAGGGCCCACGTGACCGCCTGACTCCGCCGAAAGACACTGCCGAAGTACCGCGCGACTACGCGCCGAAAGCGCCGAACTCGCCGGGCATGCTCGACGAGAGCTACGGGCTCAAGCGCTGATCTGCCGAACATGAAAAAGGCCTCGCAAGAGGCCTTTTTTGTGGGCTGGATTCACTGGCCTCTTCGCGGGTGAACCCGCTCCCACAGGGTCGGCGCAGGTTTCAAACACTGCGCCTGACCTGTGGGAGCGGGTTTACCCGCGAAGAGGCCGGCCCAGGCAACCTAGCTGCAAGCCTGCAATGCCTGCTCGACATCCGCCAGCAGGTCCTCCACATCCTCCAGCCCCACCGACAGGCGCACCAGCCCCTCCGATATCCCGTGATGCGCCCGCTCCTTCGCGGTATAGCTGGAGTGCGTCATGCTCGCCGGATGCTGCGCCAGCGACTCGGCATCGCCCAGGCTCACCGCACGGGCAAACAGTTGCAGGGCATTCATGAACCTGCGCCCGGCCTCGATACCACCCTTGAGCTCGAAGGCGATCATCCCACCCGGCAAACGCATCTGCCGCTGCGCCAGCTCGTACTGGGCAAACGACGGCAACCCCGGGTAGTGAATCAGCTCCACCTGCGGCTGCCGGGCCAGAAACTCCGCCACCTGCAGGGCATTGGCGCAATGGCGGTCCATGCGCAAGGCGAGGGTCTTGACCCCGCGCATCAGCAGCGCCGCATCATGGGGCGACAGCACCGCCCCGGTCATGTCCTTCAGCCCTTCCAGGCGAATGCGGTCGACGAGCGCCTTGCGCCCCACCACCAGCCCGGCAGTGATATCACCGTGGCCACTGAGGTACTTGGTCGCCGAATGCACCACCAGGTCCGCCCCCAGCTCCAGCGGCCGCTGCAGGTAGGGCGTGCAGTAGGTGTTGTCGACCACCACATGCACATCATGCCCGCGCACCGCCTCGGCCACCGCGGCGATATCCACCAGCTGCATGTTGGGGTTGGCCGGCGTTTCGAAGTAGATCATCCGCGTTTTGCTGTTGATCGCCGCTTTCAGGGCCTTGCCGTCGTTCAGGTCGACATGGCGGATCTTCACCCCGAATTCGCCAATACCATGGTGCAGGAAAGCAAAGGTGCAGCCGTACAAAGTACGCCCGACGATCAGCTCATCGCCGGGGCGCAGCAGGGTCCAGATCGTCGAGGTGATGGCCCCCATGCCCGACGCCAATGCCAACCCCGCCTCGCCGCCCTCCAGCGAGGCCATGCGCTGTTCCAGCAGGGCCAGGGTAGGGTTGGAGATGCGGCTGTAGAAATGCCCCGGCTCCTCCCCGGCGAAGCAGGCAGCGCCGTATTCCACGGTGGGGAAGGCATAGGTAGCGGTCTGGTACACCGGCGGCACCAGGGCGCCACCGTGGGAAAGCGGGTCGTAGCCATGGTGAATGGCCCGCGTGGAAAAACCGGTGTTGTTATGGGAGTCGCGCATGGCAACAGCCTCTTGTGGTTTGCTATAAGCTTATGCCACCGAGCTGCCCGATTTTTTCCAAAATAGCCCACGCATCCAAGTGCTTGCTGGAACAAAAACAATAATTACCGGACCAGGAGGGCAAAACATGCCTTCAAGCCTCGACCGCACCGACCGCGCCCTGCTCGCTGCCCTGCAGGACAACGCCCGCCTCACCGTTGCCGAACTTGCCGACCAGGTAGCCCTGACCACTTCGCCGTGCTGGCGGCGGGTCAAGTTGCTGGAGGACAACGGCTACATCACCGGCTACCAGGCCATCCTCTCGCCCAAGTCGCTGGGGTTTGGCGTGACCGCGTTCGTCAGCATCATGATGGACTCGCACACCAAGGACATGGCGCTGGCGTTCGAGCAGCGACTGATGGAAATTCCCGAGATTGTCGCCTGCCACAACATTTCCGGGAGGTATGATTTTCTGCTGGAGATCCTGGCGCGGGACCTGGAGTCGTTCGGCGAATTCACCCGCGAAGTGCTGCAGCGGTTACCGGGGGTGAAGGAGATCTATTCGAGTTTTTCCTACAAGGCAGTGAAGGAGCGGCGGGTGATACCGGTATCGGAAAAACACATCTGAACAACTTGCGCGATCCGTTTGGGAGCAACTGTCTTGCTCAAAATCTAGAAGCGTGCGCAGTCCCTGTGGGAGCGGCTTTAGCCGCGAACACCGGCACAGCCGGTGCCATCCACCGCGCCGCCTGCTTCGCGGGTGAACCCGCTCCCACAGGTACAGCGTGAGCCCGAAGCATGCGCTGTATCTGCGGGAACAAGAAACAAAAAACCCCGCCGGAGCGGGGTTTTTCTTGCAGCCTGGCGCTTAGATCGCACCACGCTGACGCAGCACGTCCAGCACCTGTTTCACGCCCTCGTCCACGCTGGTGGCCTGGGTGTCGATCACAAGGTCGGCGTCCAGCGGCACATCGTACGGGAAGCTTTCGCCCGGGATGTTATCGCCACCAGCAGCGTACAAGCCTTGCGGGTCGCGCTCACGGCAGGCCAGCGGCGAGGCCTGGACGTAAACGGTTACCAGGCGCTCCTTGCCGATCAACGCCTTGGCCTGTTCGCGGCCTTCGGCATCCGGGGCCACGAACGCAGCCAGGGTCAGCAGGCCGGCTTCGTTGAACTGGCGCGCCACGTGGGCGGCGCGGCGCCAGTTTTCGGTACGGCCAGCGCGGTCCTGTGGCAGGCCCTTGTTCAGGTCGTGGCGCAGGTTCTGGCCGTCGAGCACGTACACCGCACGGCCCATGTCGAACAGCTTGCGCTCCACGGCGTAGGCCAGGGTGCTCTTGCCAGCGCCGGACAGGCCGCTGAACAGCACGGTCGCAGGCTGCTGGCCGAAGCGCAGGGCGCGCTCTTCGGTGGCCACATGGCACAGCTTGCCATGATGGCCGGTGCTGCCGTGCGGCAGGACTGGCGGGGCGATGATCATGCCGGCGCCGACGGTGCCGTTGGTCAGGCGGTCGATGACGATGAACGCACCGGTGGTGCGGTTGCTGTCGTAACCGTCCAGGGCGATCGAGGCGTCCAGGGACACCTTGACGCGGCCGATCTCGTTCAGCTGCAGCGCGCTGGCAGCGCCCTGCTCCAGGGTGTTCACATCGACCTTGTGGGTGATGCTGGCAATCGAGCCCGGCACGTAGCTGGTGGCGCGCTTGATGTCGTATTTCTTGCCCGGGAGCATCGGCTCCTCGGCCATCCACACCAGCATGGCGTCGAACTGGTCGGTGACTGGCGGGACGTTGTCGGCATGCACCAGCAGGTCACCACGGGAGATGTCGATCTCGTCTTCCATGGTCAGGGTCACGGCCTGGCCAGGGCCTGCGTTTTCCAGCTCGCCTTCGTAGGTGACGATGGACTTGACGCGGCTGCTCTTGCCCGACGGCAGCACGACGATTTCGTCGCCCTTGTGCACCACGCCGCTGGCGATGGTGCCGGCGAAGCCACGGAAGTTCAGGTTCGGACGGTTGACGTACTGCACCGGGAAGCGCAGGTCGGTGAAGTTGCGGTCGGCCGACACTTCGACGGTTTCGAGGATTTCCATCAGCGTCGGGCCGGCGTACCACGGCGAACGCTCGCTGTGGTTGACCACGTTGTCGCCCTTGAGCGCCGACA
Source organism: Pseudomonas sp. X4 (assembly GCF_040784925.1). Classification (NCBI taxonomy): domain Bacteria; kingdom Pseudomonadati; phylum Pseudomonadota; class Gammaproteobacteria; order Pseudomonadales; family Pseudomonadaceae; genus Pseudomonas; species Pseudomonas sp. X4. The sequence continues at coordinate 1,350,537 of NZ_CP160798.1, forward strand.
TCGGCACGAAATGCAGGCTGCTCGGGGTCAGGTTGATGGCTTCGGCGAACTTCAGGTAATCGGCCTTGATCGACTCGAAGACGCCCTGATCGAAGCCCTTGAGGTCCATCTTGTTGACCGCGACGACGATGTGCTTGATGCCCAGCAAAGAGGCAATGTAGCTGTGGCGGCGGGTCTGGGTCTGCACGCCGTAGCGGGCGTCGACCAGGATGATCGCCAGGTCGCAGGTGGACGCGCCGGTAGCCATGTTGCGGGTGTACTGCTCGTGGCCCGGGGTGTCGGCAATGATGAACTTGCGCTTGGCGGTGGAGAAGTAGCGGTAGGCGACATCGATGGTGATGCCCTGCTCGCGCTCGGCCTGCAGGCCGTCGACCAGCAGTGCCAGGTCGACTTCCTCGCCGGTGGTGCCGACTTTCTTCGAATCACGGGTGATGGCCTCGAGGTGGTCCTCGTAGATCATCTTCGAGTCGTGCAGCAGGCGCCCGATCAGGGTGCTCTTGCCGTCGTCGACGTTGCCGCAGGTCAGGAAGCGCAGCAGTTCCTTGCGCTCGTGCTGGGCCAGGTAGGCGAGGATGTCCTCGCTGATCAGATCAGATTGGTGCGACATGGAGTAACCCTGAAATTAGAAGTAGCCTTGGCGTTTCTTGTCTTCCATGGAACCGGCGCCATCGTGGTCGATGACACGGCCCTGGCGTTCGGACGTACGGGTCAGGAGCATTTCCTGGATGATGTCCGTCAGGGTCTCGGCTTCCGACTCGACAGCACCCGTCAACGGGTAGCAGCCGAGGGTACGGAAACGCACCTTCTTCTTGACGATGCGTGCTTTCTCTTCATCGGTGAGATGTTCGAGGATGCGCTCATCGTCGATCATGATCAGGGTGCCGTTCTTCTCGATGACTTCACGCTCGGCGGCGAAGTACAGCGGCACGATCGGGATGCCTTCGAGGTAGATGTACTGCCAGATGTCCAGCTCGGTCCAGTTCGACAGCGGGAACACGCGGATCGACTCGCCCTTGTTGACCTTGCCGTTGTACACGTTCCACAGTTCCGGGCGCTGGTTCTTCGGGTCCCAGCGGTGCTTGCTGTCACGGAACGAGTACACGCGCTCCTTGGCCCGCGATTTCTCTTCGTCGCGGCGCGCACCACCGAAGGCGGCGTCGAAACCATGCTTGTCCAGCGCCTGCTTCAGGCCCTGGGTCTTCATGATGTCGGTGTGCTTGGAGCTGCCATGGGTGAACGGGTTGATGCCCTGCGCCACACCCTCGGGGTTGACGTGGGTGATCAGCTCCAGGCCCATTTCCTCGACCATCTTGTCGCGGAAGCTGTACATCTCCTGGAATTTCCACTGGGTGTCGACGTGCATCACCGGGAACGGCAGCTTGCCCGGGAAGAAGGCCTTGCGCGCCAAGTGCAGCATCACGGCGGAATCCTTGCCGATCGAGTACAGCATCACCGGGTTGTCGAACTCGGCGGCCACCTCGCGGATGATGTGGATGCTCTCCGCCTCCAGCTGTTTCAAGTGCGTCAGTTTGTCGACCATGGCTACTCACGAAAAACGATCTTATGGACGGCCTGCGGGCCGTGTTCGAGCGAGCCACTTTATCACAGCGGCTGCTTCTATTTAGGAGGCTGGCTAGATCGAAAAAGTCTAACGATATGACTGGGGGTTTGGGCCAGCAGGCCTGGCCTATTCGCGGGTAAACCCGCTCCCACAGGGATCCCGCAGGCCTGGGATCAACACTGTCCCTGTGGGAGCGGGTTTACCCGCGAAGAAGGCGACGCCGATATCAGATCGGGTTCGGGCAATCGATGAACAGGTGCTCCACGGCAAAGCGCCGCGCCAGGTAATCACCCAGCGCCTGTACCCCATACCGCTCGGTGGCATGGTGCCCGGCGGCAATGAAGCTGACGCCATTCTCGCGGGCACTATGGTAGGTCTGCTCCGACGCCTCGCCGGTCAGGTACAGGTCCACCCCGGCCGCGATCGCCGTGTCGATGTAGCCCTGCCCGCCCCCGGTGCACCAGCCGACCCGGCGGATCATCTGCTCACCTTCGACCAGCAAAGGCTCACGCCCCAGCACCTCCCGCACCCGCCGGGCGAAGTCGCGGGCGGTCATCGGCTCGGCCAGCGAGCCGACCATGCCGACTACCTTGGGGTTCTCCGGGTCCAGCGGCCCTTCGACAGTAATGTCCAGCTGCCGCGCCAGTTGCACGTTGTTGCCCACGTCCGGGTGCACATCCAGCGGCAGGTGGAACGCCAGCAGGCTGATGTCGTTGTTCAACAGGGTCTTCAGCCGGCGCTGCCGGATACCGGTGACGCACGGGTTCTCACCCTTCCAGAAGTAGCCATGGTGCACCAGCACCAGGTCGGCCTCGGCCTCGACCGCCGCATCCAGCAGCGCCTGGCTGGCGGTAACGCCGCTGACGATGCGGCTGACCTGCGGCCGGCCTTCGACCTGCAGGCCGTTGGGGCAATAATCCTGGATCTTCGCGCTGCCCAGGTAACGCTCGGCTTCCTCGACCAGGGTGTTCAGAGCGACGGCCATGAAAATCTCCTCGAAATCTGCGTTTTTCTCGGGCACAACGCCCATGCAACGCCCGTATAATGCCGGCCATTATGGGCCGTCGCCGGCACTGGGGGAACCGGTGTATGATCGCGCGCGCTCATGCCCCACCGCACGGTCACCGTCCCCCGGCTCTTTCCAGGATTCATTCATGTTCAAGGCTTTGCGTTATTTTGGCTGGCCCCTGCTTACCGGCGTACTGATCGCCATGCTGATCATCCAGCGCTTCCCGGAATGGGTCGGCCTGCCCAGTCAGGACGTCAACCTGCAACAGGCGCCGCAGACCTCGCGGATCATGCAGGGCCCGGTATCCTACGCCGACGCCGTGACCCTGGCCGCCCCGACGGTGGTCAACCTGTACACCACCAAGGTGGTGAACAAGAGCGCCCACCCGTTGTTCGAAGACCCGCAGTTCCGCCGTTTCTTCGGCGACAACCTGCCCAAGCAGCGCCGCTGGGAGTCGAGCCTGGGCTCGGCGGTGATCATGAGCCCCGAGGGCTACCTGCTGACCAACAACCACGTCACCAGTGGTGCCGACCAGATCGTCGTGGCCCTGAAGGATGGCCGCGAGACCCTGGCCCGGGTGATCGGCAGCGACCCGGAAACCGACCTGGCGGTGCTGAAGATCGACCTGAAGAGCCTGCCGGCGATCACCATCGGCCGCTCCGACAACATTCACATCGGCGACGTTTCGCTGGCCATCGGTAACCCGTTCGGGGTCGGCCAGACCGTGACCATGGGCATCATCAGCGCCACTGGCCGCAACCAGCTGGGCCTGAACAACTACGAAGACTTCATCCAGACCGACGCCGCGATCAACCCGGGCAACTCCGGCGGTGCGCTGGTGGATGCCAACGGCAACCTGATCGGCATCAACACGGCGATCTTCTCCAAATCCGGCGGTTCGCAGGGCATCGGCTTCGCCATCCCGGTGAAACTGGCGCTGGAGGTGATGAAGTCGATCATCGAGCACGGCCAGGTGATCCGTGGCTGGCTGGGTATCGAAGTACAGCCTCTGAGCCAGGAACTGGCCGAATCGTACGGCATGAAGGACCGCCCGGGCATCGTGGTGGCGGGTATCTTCCGCGAAGGGCCGGCGGCAAAGGCCGGGTTGCAGCTGGGTGACGTGATCCTGAGCATCAACGGCGAGCCGGCCGGTGACGGGCGCAAATCGATGAACCAGGTGGCGCGGATCAAGCCCAACGAGAAGATCACCATCGAGGTGATGCGCAATGGGCAGCAGTTGAAGCTGATCGCCGAGGTGGGGCTGCGGCCGCCACCGGCGCCGGCAGTCGCCAAGGAAGAGAAGTAAGGCTTCGATCTGGGGCTGCTTTGCAGCCCATCGCCGGCAAGCCAGCTCCCACAGGTATTGCACAGGGCTTGAGGCTGATGTGATACCTGTGGGAGCTGGCTTGCCGGCGATGGGCCGCAAAGCGGCCCCTTTTGCATCAATGCAGGATCTGGCTCAGGAACAACTTGGTCCGGTCACTGCGTGGCCGGTCGAAGAAGTCATCCGGCGCCGCCTGCTCGACGATCTCGCCCTTGTCCATGAAGATCACCCGGTTCGCCACGGTCCGGGCAAAGCCCATCTCGTGGGTCACGCAGAGCATGGTCATGCCATCCTCGGCCAGGCCCACCATGGTATCGAGCACTTCCTTGACCATTTCCGGGTCCAGCGCCGAGGTCGGTTCGTCGAACAGCATGATCTTCGGCTTCATGCACAAGGCGCGGGCAATCGCCACACGCTGCTGCTGGCCACCGGACAACTGCCCCGGGTACTTGTGCGCCTGCTCCGGAATACGCACCCGCTCCAGGTAGTGCATGGCGATTTCCTCGGCCTTGCGCCGCGGCATCTTGCGCACCCACATCGGCGCCAGGGTGCAGTTTTCCAGGATGCTCAGGTGCGGGAACAGGTTGAAGTGCTGGAACACCATGCCCACTTCGCGGCGGATGGCCTCGATCTGCTTGAGGTCGTTGGTCAGCTCCACACCATCGACCACGATGCGCCCCTGCTGGTGCTCTTCCAGGCGGTTGAGGCAACGGATGGTGGTGGACTTGCCCGAGCCGGACGGCCCGCACAGCACGATGCGCTCGCCCTGGCGCACGTTCAGGTTGATGTCCTTGAGCACATGGAACTGGCCGTACCACTTGTTCACGCCCTGCATCTGGATGATGCCTTCGGGGCCGGCAGGCTGCTTGATCGCTTCACTCATTTCGAAACTCCTAACGCTTGTGGCCAGTGTCCAGCTTGCGCTCCAGGTGCATGGAGTAGCGGGACATACCGAAACAGAAAATCCAGAACACCAGGGCGGCGAACACGTAGCCCTCGGTAGCCATGCCCAGCCAGGCCGGGTCGGCGGCGGCTTGCTTGACGCTGTTCAGCAGGTCGAACAGGCCGATGATGATCACCAGGCTGGTGTCCTTGAACAGGGCAATGAAGGTGTTGACGATGCCGGGAATCACCAGCTTGAGCGCCTGCGGCAGAATCACCAGGCCCATCGCCCGCCAGTAGCCCAGGCCCATGGCAGCGGCAGCTTCGTACTGGCCCTTGGGGATGGCCTGCAGGCCACCACGCACCACCTCGGCGATGTACGCCGACTGGAACAGGATCACGCCGATCATCGCCCGCAGCAGCTTGTCGAAGCTCATGCCCTCAGGCAGGAACAACGGCAGCATCACCGATGACATGAACAGCACGGTGATCAGTGGTACGCCGCGCCAGAACTCGATGAAGGTCACGCACACCACCTTCACCGCCGGCATCTTCGAGCGCCGGCCCAGGGCCAGCAGGATGCCCAGCGGCAATGCGCCGACAATGCCCACGGTGGCGATCACCAGGGTCAGCATCAGCCCGCCCCACTGGCTGGTCGGTACGTTTTCCAGGCCCAGCACGCCCCCGTGCAGCAGGGCGTAGGCCAGCAGCGGGTACAGCACCAGGAAGCCCAGGCCGTAGAAGGCCTTGCGCGGGAAACGCTTGATGAACAGCGGCGCGGCGCCAAGCACGGCAAGCCACACGGTCAGGTCCACGCGCCAGCGCAACTCGGCCGGGTAGTAGCCATACATGAACTGGCCGAAGCGCTGCTGCACGAACACCCAGCAGGCGCCCTCCTTGGTGCAGTCGGCGCGGGTGGTGCCGACCCAGTTGGCGTCAAGCAACGCCCACTGCAGCAACGGTGGCACGATCAGCCACACCAGGTAGATGGCGAACAGGGTCAGCAGCGTGTTGAGCCAGCTGGAGAACAGATTGGCACGCATCCATGCGAGCACGCCTACGGTTTTCACCGGTGGCGGCATGTCGGGTTTGAAAACATGGGCATTCACGGGCGTATCCTCACCGCTCGATCAGCGCAATGCGCTTGTTGTACCAGTTCATCAGCAGCGAAATGCTGATGCTGATGGCGAGATAGACACTCATGGTGATGGCGATCACCTCGATTGCCTGGCCGGTCTGGTTGAGCACGGTACCGGCGAACAGCGAGACCATCTCCGGGTAGCCGATACCGGCCGCCAGCGACGAGTTCTTCGCCAGGTTCAGGTACTGGCTGGTCAGCGGCGGAATGATCACCCGCAGTGCCTGGGGGATGATCACCTTGCGCAGGGTCGGCCCCTCGCGCAGGCCCAGCGAGCGCGCGGCCTCGGTCTGGCCATGGCTGACCGAACGGATACCGGAGCGCACGATCTCGGCGATGAACGCAGCGGTGTAGATGGTCAATGCCAGGGTCAGCGCCAGCAGTTCGGGGATCAGTACCCAGCCACCGACGAAGTTGAATCCTTTCAATTGCGGCACTTCCCAGTGCACCGGGCTGCCGAACAGCAGTGCACAAACACCCGGAATGGCGATGAACAGCGCCAGCCCCACCCAGAACTTGTGGAACGGCACGCCGGTCTCGTCGAAGCGCTTGTTGGCAAAGCGCACCATCGCCACGATGGCCAGCAGCGCCAGGACCAGGGCCACTACGAACGGCCAGAAGCCTTCGGCCATGGACGCGCCGGGCATGTTCAGGCCACGGTTGCTGATGAAGAAGGTGTCGTCGATATTGATGCTGCCCCGCGGTCCCGGCAGGGTCAGGAACACGGCAAAGTACCAGAACAGGATCTGCAACAACGGCGGGATGTTGCGGAAGGTTTCCACATACACGGTCGCCAGCTTGTTGATCATCCAGTTTGGCGACAACCGCGCCACACCGATGATGAAGCCGAGAATGGTCGCCAGCACCACGCCGATGAAGGTCACCAGCAGGGTGTTGAGCAGGCCGATGACGAACACCCGCGCATAGCTGTCGGATTCCACGTAGGGGATCAGATGCTGGGCGATGCCGAAGCCGGCACTGCGGTCGAGGAAGTCGAAGCCCGAGGTGATGCCCCGGTGTTGCAGGTTGGTTTGCGTGTTGTGGAACAGGTACCAGCCCAGACCGACCACGAAGACTATCGTGAGAATCTGGAACAGCCACGCGCGCACACGCGGATCGTTAAGGGACAAGCCCTTGGGTGCGCCGATTTGATTTTGCATGAAGTGCCCCGGACAGTAGGGATTCGAACAGCCTGCGGCGGCGGGATGCCGCCGCAGGGTGCAGCCATCAGCGCACAGGTGGCGCGTACTGGATGCCGCCGTTGTTCCACAGGGCGTTCATGCCACGGTCGATCTTCAGGTCGGTGCCTTGGCCCAGGTTCTTCTCGAACACTTCGCCATAGTTGCCGACTTGCTTGACGATCTGCACTACCCAGTCCTTGGGCAGCTTGAGGTCCTTGCCGTACTCGCCGTCCGCACCCAGCAGGCGGGCGACGTCCGGGTTCTTGGTGCCTTTGGCCTCGGCCTCGACGTTCTTCGAGGTGATGCCCGCCTCTTCGGCGTTGAGCATGGCGAACAGGGTCCACTTGACGATGCTGAACCACTCCTCGTCGCCTTTGCGCACCACCGGGCCCAGCGGTTCCTTGGAGATGGTTTCCGGCAGTACCACGTAGTCGGTCGGCGCGGCCAGCTTGGAGCGCTGGGCGAACAGCTGCGACTTGTCCGAGGTCAGCACGTCGCAACGACCGGACTCCAGCGACTTGGCGCTTTCGTCGGAGGTGTCGAAGGTGATCGGGGTATATTTCAGGCCATTGGCGCGGAAGAAGTCCGACACGTTCAGCTCGGTGGTGGTACCCGCCTGGATGCAGATGGTCGCGCCATCGAGCTCCTTGGCGCTGGAAACACCCAGCTTCTTGTTGACCAGGAAACCGACGCCGTCATAGTAGGTAACACCGGCGAATACCAAGCCCATGCCAGCATCACGCGAGCTGGTCCAGGTGGTGTTGCGCGACAGCACATCGACTTCGCCCGACTGCAGGGCGGTGAAGCGTTCCTTGGCGTTGAGCTGGCTGAACTTGACCTTGGTGGCGTCGCCGAACACGGCGGCGGCCACGGCGCGGCACACGTCGGCGTCGATACCAACGATCTTGCCCTGCGCATCAGGTACCGAGAAGCCTGGAAGACCGTCGCTCACGCCACACTGGACGAAGCCCTTCTTCTTTACCGCATCGAGGGTGGCGCCGGCCTGGGCGTTGCTCACGGCGCCCAGCGCGGCGGCAGCGGTCAGGACTGCCAGGGTGGTTTTCAACATCTTCATTCACAACCTCCAAATCGCTCTTGTTGTATCGAGCCGGAATTGCACCGCACCCTTTTGAGGCGTATCCGACCCGTATTGGCTTGTTATTGGGTCAATGGCGCAATGGACTGTTCTGTGACAGCCTTCGCGTGCAAAGGGTGTTACCGTCACGGCCTGCCCTTTGCATCATTGGTTGAATTGCAAAGCGCGTACCAGAATTTACGGCTGTAGCGTTTAAGCGCTCGTCAAGTAGGGAAAGTTGTATCGTTGCGACATTCTTTTTCCGACAATCATTTCCAGCGCCTTCTTTTCACGCACGCCATAACAAGACCCGCACACTTTCGGAGCAGTCATGACCAACCCGCTGATTCTCGAACCGCAGAAAACCGCAGATGCCTGTGTGATCTGGTTGCACGGCCTGGGTGCCGACCGTTACGACTTCCTACCAGTGGCCGAATTCATGCAGGAGCGCCTGCTCAGCACCCGTTTCGTCATGCCCCAGGCTCCAACCCGCCCGGTAACCATCAACGGCGGCTACGCCATGCCCAGCTGGTACGACATCAAGGCCATGACCCCGGCCCGTGCCATCGACGAGGCGCAGCTGGAAGAATCGGCCGAGCAGCTCATTGCCCTGATCAAGGCCGAGCAGGCCAAAGGCATCAGCCTGTCGCGGATCTTCCTGGCCGGTTTCTCCCAGGGCGGCGCGGTGGTGCTGCACACTGCCTATATAAAGTGGCAAGAAGCGCTGGGTGGCGTGATCGCCTTGTCCACCTACGCCCCCACCTTCAACGACCAGCATCAGTTGAGCGCCTGCCAGCAACGCACCCCGGCCCTGTGCCTGCACGGCGTGCACGACCCGGTGGTGATCCCTGCCATGGGCCGCACCGCCTTCGAGTACCTGAATACCTGGGGCGTCGCCGCCCGCTGGCACGAATACCCGATGGAACATGAAGTGGTGGTGGAAGAGTTGAGCGACATCCACGACTGGCTGAGCAAGCAATTGCAATAAGCCAGGGCCGCCTGTAGTTGTAAGGCTATTCCACTACGCCGCGCCTGAATCTTGCTTTACACTGCCCGGCGTACATTCCTTAACCAGTTGACGAGACGATCGTGCTCAAGGCACTCAAGAAAATTTTCGGCAAGGGAGACGCCGCGCCACAGGCCGTCGCTCCTGCTGCCAGCGTGACGCTGCCTGCGCCCGCACCCGCCAGCGAGGCCCAGCCTGCGGCAAAACCGGCCGCCCCACGCGCCACCCCAGCGCCACAGGCCGAACAGCCTGCCGCCGTTACGCCAGCCGCCGACAAGCCGGCCAAGGACAAACCGCGTCGCGAGCGCAAGCCCAAGCCGCAGGCCAGCCTGTGGAAACCGGAAGACTTCGTGGTCGAGCCGCAGGAAGGCAAGACCCGCTTCCACGACTTCAAGCTGTCCAACGAGGTGATGCACGCCATCCACGACCTGGGCTTCCCGTACTGCACGCCGATCCAGGCACAGGTGCTGGGTTACACCCTGCGTGGCCAGGACGCCATCGGCCGGGCCCAGACCGGTACCGGCAAGACTGCGGCGTTCCTGATCTCGATCATTTCCCAGCTGCAGCAGACGCCGCCGCCGAAGGAACGCTACATGGGCGAGCCACGCGCGCTGATCATCGCGCCCACCCGCGAGCTGGTGGTGCAGATCGCCAAGGATGCCATCGCCCTGACCAAGTACACCGGCCTGAACGTGATGAGCTTCGTCGGCGGCATGGACTTCGACAAGCAGCTCAAGGCCCTGGAAGCGCGCCATTGCGACATCCTGGTGGCCACTCCGGGCCGCCTGCTGGACTTCAACCAGCGCGGTGAGGTGCACCTGGACATGGTCGAGGTGATGGTGCTGGACGAAGCCGACCGCATGCTCGACATGGGTTTCATCCCCCAGGTGCGCCAGATCATTCGCCAGACGCCGCCGAAAAGCGAGCGCCAGACCCTGCTGTTCTCCGCCACCTTCACCGACGACGTGATGAACCTGGCCAAGCAATGGACCACCAACCCGGCCATCGTCGAGATCGAGCCGGAGAACGTTGCCAGCGAAACGGTGGAGCAGCACGTCTATGCGGTGGCCGGCAGCGACAAGTACAAGCTGCTGTACAACCTGGTGACCCAGAACAAGTGGGAACGGGTGATGGTGTTTGCCAACCGCAAGGACGAAGTGCGGCGCATCGAGGAAAAACTCGTGCGCGACGGCATCAATGCCGCGCAGTTGTCGGGCGACGTGCCGCAGCACAAGCGTATCCGTACCCTGGAGAACTTCCGCGAAGGGCGCATCACCGTGCTGGTGGCAACCGACGTGGCGGGGCGTGGCATTCACATCGATGGCATCAGCCACGTGATCAACTTCACCCTGCCGGAAGACCCGGACGACTACGTGCACCGCATTGGCCGGACAGGCCGTGCGGGCACCAGTGGCGTGTCGATCAGCTTTGCCGGTGAGGATGACTCGTACCAGCTGCCCGCGATCGAAGAGCTGCTGGGGCGCAAGATCAAGTGTGAAATGCCGCCGGATGAACTGCTGAAGCCGGTGCCGCGCAAGCACCATTGACCTATGCCGGCCTCTTCGCGGGTAAACCCGCTCCCACAGGTACTGCACAGCCTTCAAAATCTGTGGTGTACCTGTGGGAGCGGGTTCACCCGCGAACCGGGGCTCCGCCCCGGCCATCAAACAAGGATCTACCAGCGCCCAGCGGCATCCTGGTCACTCTGCTTCCCTTCCACCCACCGTGCCCCTTCCTGGGTATTTTCCTTCTTCCAGAACGGCGCCCGGGTCTTCAGGTAGTCCATGATGAAGTTGCAGGCATCGAACGCCGCCTGCCGATGGGCACTGGCCACACCGACGAACACGATCGGCTCGCCCGGTTCCAGCGCACCGATGCGGTGCAGCACCTCCACCTTGAGCAGCGGCCAGCGCTGCTCAGCCTCGACCACGATCTTGGCCAGGGCCTTTTCGGTCATGCCCGGATAGTGCTCGAGGAACATCCCCGCCACTTCGCGGCCGTCGTTGAAATCCCGCACGTAGCCGACAAAACCGACCACCGCGCCCACGCCGACATTCGCCGCGTGCATGGCATTGGTCTCGGCCCCCGGGTCGAACGCGCCTACCTGTACTCGCACAGCCATGTTCAGCCTCCGGTCACCGGCGGGAAGAACGCCACTTCATCGCCCTCTTCCAGCGGCTCATCAAGCTTGCACAGTTCTTCGTTGCGCGCACACATCAGGTTCTGCTCGGCCAGCACTTCGTACTGCCCGCCCTTGGCCACCAAGGCCTGGCGCACATCGTCGAGCACCTTGAACGCACCCTCCACCCGCTCGGCATCCACGCCCAGCAGTTCGCGGTAGCGGGCGAAGTACATCACCTTGACCTTCATCACGCCTCCACCTTGTAGTGGCCGCTCTTGCCGCCGAGTTTTTCCAGCAGGCGCACCTGCTCGATGACCATACCTTTATCCACAGCCTTGCACATGTCATAGATCGTCAGCGCGGCAACACTGGCGGCGGTCAGCGCCTCCATCTCCACGCCGGTCTGCCCGGCCAGCTTGCAGCGGGCGACGATACGCACGGCGTCCTGCCCCTCGGCGCTGAGCTCGACCTTGACGCTGGTAAGCATCAATGGGTGGCACAGCGGGATCAGGTCGCTGGTCTTCTTCGCCGCCTGGATCCCGGCAATGCGCGCCACGGCGAACACGTCGCCCTTGGGGTGTTCACCGTCGACGATCATCTGCAAGGTCTGCGGCAACATGCGCACCCGCGCCTCGGCAGTGGCCTCGCGCTCGGTCACGGCCTTTTCAGTGACGTCGACCATGTTGGCCCGCCCCTGGGAATCAAGATGTGTCAGCACTGCTCTGCTCCTGTGAAGGGAACTTGCAGTGTAAACCTGTGAGTCAGGTTTGAGCAGAGGGGTGCGTCAACCGTGCCCGCGAGAAGGCCGGGCGGCGAACCGCCCGGCGAAGAGGGTTACAGATGCGACTCGGCGTACTCGGCCAGCACCGAGCGTGGCACGCCCTGCAGGGTGATGTGCACGCCATGGGGGAAGTCCTTGAAGCGCTCGGTCAGGTAGGTCAGGCCCGAGCTGGTCGCGGACAGGTAGGGAGTATCGATCTGCGCCAGGTTGCCCAGGCAGACCACCTTGGACCCCGAGCCGGCACGGGTGATGATGGTTTTCATCTGGTGCGGCGTCAGGTTCTGGCACTCGTCGATCAGGATCAGGCTCTGCTGGAAGCTACGGCCACGGATGTAGTTCAGCGACTTGAACTGCAACGGCACGCGCTCGAGGATGTACTCGACGCTGCCATGGGTGCTCTCGTCATCCATGTGCAAGGCTTCGAGGTTGTCGGTGATGGCGCCCAGCCAGGGTTCCATCTTCTCGGCCTCGGTGCCCGGCAGGAAGCCGATCTCCTGGTCCAGCCCCTGCACGCTGCGGGTGGCGATGATGCGCCGGTAGCGCTTGCTGACCATGGTCTGTTCGATGGCCGCGGCCAGGGCCAGGATGGTCTTGCCGGAACCGGCGGCGCCGGTCAGGTTGACCAGGTGGATATCCGGGTCGAGCAGGGCGAACAGCGCCAGGCTCTGGTGGATGTCACGCGGTTTCAGGCCCCAGGCTTCCTGGTGCAGCAGCGGTTCCTGGTGCAGGTCGAGCAACAGCAGCTCATCGTTGCGGATACCCTTGATCCAGCCGACGAAGCCCTGTTCATCGATGATGAACTCATTGACGTGAACCGCCGGCAGGTTGTCGATCAATTGCACGCGGTGCCAGGTGCGGCCACGCTCCTGGCGGGTATCGACCTTGCTCACCCGGTCCCAGAACGAGCCGGTGACCGAATGGTAGCCCTTGGACAGCAAGGACACGTCATCGACCAGCTGGTCGGTGCTGTAGTCCTCGGCCGCGATGCCACAGGCACGCGCCTTCAGGCGCATGTTGATGTCTTTGGTGACCAGCACAACGTCCAGGTCGGTGCGCCGGGCCCGTACTTCGAGCAACTGGTTGATGATGATGTTGTCGTTGAGGTTTTCCGGCAGCAGCTTGTTCGGCTCGTTGCGCGGAGTCATCAGGATGGACAGGAAGCCCTTGGGCCCGCTCTTGCCACGCTGGATCGGCACGCCCTGCTCGACATCGCTGGGCGAGGCGTCACCAAGGGTCTGGTCGATCAGGCGAATGGCCTGGCGGCATTCGGCGGCGATGGTCTGTTTGCCGGTCTTGAGCTTGTCGAGTTCCTCCAGCACCGTCATCGGGATGGCGACATGGTGCTCCTCGAAGTTCAGTAACGCGTTGGGGTCGTGAATCAGGACGTTGGTATCGAGCACATACAGGATAGGCTTGCTGGAGGAAGGGTTGCGTCCTTGGTCATCCATACTCGGTCACCTTATGTCGAAGCCACACGGCGTGGTCTGTTACGCCGCAGAGTGACTGCCGCTGTCCCCGTATCCGCGTTGTTACGGGCGGGAAGCGAACCTGGCTAGGTGGGCCTGGATGACGCCACCTGTGCTGCAGGAATCGGCTGTCTGGTTTCTTCATACCGCAAAAATGATGACTAAAAAAAGTCTTTTTACGTGCAGGTGAAGTTTATTTTTCCAAATGACGAACAGGGGTTGGCGAGGGGGCGCGTGAGGACTACAGTCAAAAATCAGGCTGGCATTGCATGGGCCAACGCCAGCAAGCCATGAACCTAACCTGCAAGAGCAACTGTGTTGTGTTGCCTGTACTGGCCTCATCGCCGGCAAGCCAGCTCCCACAGGGACAGCGCATGGCTTGAGGCCGATGCGGTCGAGGTGGGAGCTGGCTTGCCGGCGATGGGCTGCGTAGCAGCCCCCTCTCACTCCTGGTTGGCATATCCCTGGCAATCTTCCCAACCAATCCCACTCTGCGCCGTATTGCGCAACAACCACTCCACCGCCGGCTGCGCCTTGGGCAGGCTGTCATGGAACTGGATCACCCCCTTGCGCCATAGCAGCATCAAGGTCAGCACCCGCTGGGCAGAGGCCTCGGCGCTCAGTGCGCCATCATCCTGGGCATCGATGTCCCACAACGATACCTGCAACTGCTGGCTGGCCATGAACGCCTCGCCATCGGCCCGACGCTGCCCGTAAGGCGGCCGAAACAACGGCACATACTGCTCCGGCAGGTCGACCTGCACCCGCGCCTGGCTACGCCGCAGCGAGTCCTGCCAGCCTGTCCACTGCGCATGGGAGCGGTACTCCCAACCCTGGATCCCCACGCACTGCCCGCCATAGAGCTGGCGCAAGGCATCTGCCGCCCCGGCGTCGCGCCGTTGCTGCAGGCGGTTGCCGAGCACGAAGAACGTGCCTTCAAGCTTTTGCCGGCGCAGGTAATCAGCCAGCAGGTCGGTACTGCCGCCATCCGGCCCGGGCCCGCCGACGAAGGTCAGCAGGAACATGCGGTCGTTCAGTTCATCCCCATTGCGCTCGCGTGAGGACAGCCGCTCCACCTCGCTGCTGGTCTGCGGCAGCAACGCCGCCTTGCGCAGTTGTTCGTCCAGGTAGCGCACATGGAACTGGTGGCTCGGCTCGATCCAATCGGTGTAGAAAGTGCCGACATCGGCAGCGAACGTCGCCGCTTGCGTACGCAACTCCGCCATCGACGTCACCGGGTAGCAGAACGACGCATCCTGCTCGCAACTGCGCTGCGCCTGTTGATAACCTTCCCACAACCGCTGCCACATGCGCGCCCGCACCAGGCGCACCTTCTGCAGGTTGACTTGCCGTAGCCCCAAGCGTGCCGCCAGCGCCGCGTCGTCCAGCAGTTCGCTTTCGTGCAGCACCTGGGCGAACGAGAGGATCTCGGCCCGCGAGGCCACATCGAACAACGCCGGGCTGTCCAGCTGTTCGGGCCACAGGCTGCGGTCCAGGCTCACCTGGGGTGAAGGGGCGGCTTGCACGGCCAGGCTCAGCAGAGCGGCCAGCAAGGCAGAGGCAATACGCACGGTTGAAGGCTCCGCAACGGCGAAACGCGCACTATAGCCTCTGCACCGGCCATGGTCTGTGACTATCGTCGCCATAGTTTGGACTTGCACCGTCCAGCCCGTAGAATTCCCGGCCAACGATGCCAGGAGCCGACCCGATGCTGACGGTGATTTCCCCCGCCAAGACCCTCGACTACGACACCCCGCCGGTGACCGAGCGTTTCACCCTGCCCCAGTACCTGGACGACTCCCAGGAGCTGATCCAGCAGCTGCGCGACCTGTCGCCGGCGCAGATCAGCGAACTGATGCACCTGTCCGACAAGCTCGCCGGCCTGAATGCCGCGCGCTTCGGCAGCTGGACCCCGGACTTCACCCCGGCCAATGCCAAGCAGGCGCTGCTGGCGTTCAAGGGTGACGTGTATACCGGCCTCGACGCCGAAAGCCTTGGCGAGGACGATTTCAGCTACGCCCAGCAGCACTTGCGCATGCTTTCGGGCCTGTATGGCCTGCTGCGCCCGCTCGACCTGATGCAACCCTACCGTCTGGAAATGGGCACCAAGCTGGCCAACGCCCGCGGCAAGGACCTGTACGCCTTCTGGGGCACGCGCATCAGTGAATGGCTGAACCAGGCCCTGGCCGAACAGGGCGATGACGTGCTGCTGAACCTGGCCAGCAACGAGTATTTCAGCGCGGTGAAACGCAGCGCGCTGAAGGCCCGGGTGATCAACGTCGACTTCAAGGACCTGAAGAACGGCCAGTACAAGATCATCAGCTTCTACGCCAAGAAAGCCCGCGGCATGATGAGCCGCTTCGTCATCCAGCAGCGCATCAGCGACCCGGAGCAGCTCAAGCAGTTCGATGTGCAGGGGTACTACTACAGTGCCGAACAGTCGAAGCCGGACCACCTGGTGTTCCTGCGGGATCATCCTTCCGAGTGATCCTGTCACGCCCCCTTCGCGGCTAAAGCCGCTCCCACAGGTGCTTCACTGAACTCAAGATCAGTGCAAAACCTGTGGGAGCGGCTTTAGCCGCGAAGAGGCCAGCAGCCATTACGCACCTCCCCTGCCCTGCAACAGGGCACACTTCATATCGCCATCACGCCACAAATCCGACGCCAAAAAATCGACAGGCCGCAACTTATAGCCAAACGCCATAAGACCGTTCGTAGCTTTTTTGACGAATTTTTCAAAATATTTTTCGATGCTGGCATAAAAATATCTCGCAACAGTTTCGCCCTTTATATATCGGGGCAAAACACCCGTGTGCTATCAGATTGAAATTGTCTGCCACTGAAAAAATATTTAGAAATCTTTCATCCACGCCGAACCCACCCCGGAACTTCTGCTACGACGAATCGCTCATAGTGCCGTAACGATTTTCCTGCCCCCGGGCTGTGAGAGATGACTTACAGATGACAACGGCAGGTATCCACTACCAGCCCCAACAACTTCGACAGGTATGACGGGCAACCCCCGAAGACCCTGTCCATGCAGGAGAGACGCGTCCCTTTCAATTCGTCCTAGTGGTTGATTTCAAAGGATTTTTCCACTTGAAAAAACAAGCACAGCAAAGCGCCACGTAGCGCCTTGCAATAAAGACGGCTGCATTCCAGGGCACGTTTTTTAATTAATGGCTTTTTACTGCCACATTTGAGTGCATAACTTTTTGCGCTCCGGATTTATTTTGCCTGCGCTCGGCGAAGTGTGCATTTCGCCATGGATCCGTGCGCCCGAAAACTGTTGTTAATCAACCCAGTCCGGCTCTCCCCGGAGGTGCCGACGTGATAAACACATGAGGTGATAGCGATGCGTATCAGCATCTTTGGTTTGGGTTATGTGGGTGCGGTCTGTGCAGGCTGCCTGACGGCGCGAGGCCATGAAGTGATCGGTGTGGACGTGTCCAGCACCAAGATCGACCTGATCAATCAGGGCAAGTCGCCCATCGTCGAACCTGGCCTGGAAGCACTGCTGCAACAGGGCATCGCCAACGGCCGCCTGCGCGGTACTACCGATTTCGCCGAAGCCATCCGTGCCAGCGACGTATCGATGATCTGCGTGGGTACCCCAAGCAAGAAGAACGGCGACCTGGGCCTCGAGTACATCGAGTCGGTGTGCCGCGAAATCGGCTACGTGCTGCGTGACAGCGAGCGCCGCCACACCATCGTGGTACGCAGCACAGTGCTGCCGGGTACCGTGAAGAACGTGGTGATCCCGATCCTCGAAGACTGCTCGGGCAAGAAAGCCGGCGTCGACTTCGGCGTCGCGGTCAACCCGGAATTCCTGCGTGAAAGCACCGCGATCAAGGACTACGACCAGCCACCGATGACCGTCATCGGCGAACTGGAAAGCGCCAGCGGCGACATCCTGCAGGCCCTGTACGAAGAGCTCGACGCACCGATCATCCGCAAGCCGATCGAAGTGGCCGAGATGATCAAGTACACCTGCAACGTGTGGCACGCCACCAAGGTCACCTTCGCCAACGAGATCGGCAACATTGCCAAGGCCGTAGGCGTGGATGGCCGTGACGTGATGGACGTGGTCTGCCAGGACAAAGTGCTGAACCTGTCCCAGTACTACATGCGCCCTGGCTTCGCCTTCGGCGGCTCGTGCCTGCCCAAGGACGTACGCGCCCTCACCTATCGCGCTTCCAGCCTCGATGTACGCGCACCGCTGCTCGACTCGCTGATGCGCAGCAACGAATCGCAGGTGCAGAACGCCTTCGAGCTGATCGAAGCCCACGACAAGCGCAAGGTCGCCCTGCTCGGCCTGAGCTTCAAGGCCGGCACCGACGACCTGCGTGAAAGCCCGCTGGTGGAACTGGCCGAACGCCTGATCGGCAAGGGCTACCAGCTGGACATCTACGACGAGAACGTCCAGTACGCCCGCGTCCACGGCGCCAACAAGGACTACATCGAGTCGAAGATCCCGCACGTGTCGTCGCTGCTCAACGCCGACTTCCAGAAGGTGATCGACAACGCCGACATCATCGTCCTGGGCAACCGTGACGAGCAGTTCCGTGCACTGGCCCAGCAAGCGCCGGCCGGCAAGCACGTGATCGACCTGGTCGGCTTCATGAGCAAACCGACCTGCGCCACCAGCCGTACCGAAGGCATCTGCTGGTAAGTGCTGGCCGGGCAGCGGGGGCCTCCCCACCCCCGCTGCCTACCTTTTCCCGAATTCTCGACGGATGCTGAACATGCAAAGGATCCAGACAGTGCTGTTGCAGTGCGCCGGTTGGCTGCTCTACATGAGTCTGCTCATGCTGATCGCCCTGGCCCTGCCAGCCGATATCTTCGACTCGCAGTCGAAGCACTTCATCTTCCTGGTCGGCGCAGTCGGCATCTGGCGCTATTCCATGGGCGCCACCCATTTCATCCGCGGCATGATCTTCCTCTACGGTGTGTACCCGCACCTGCGCCGCAAGGTGCAGAAGATGGGCAAGGACGCCGACCCGTCCCACGTGTACCTGATGGTGACCAGCTTCCGCATCGAAGCACTCACCACCGCCCAGGTGTACAGCTCGGTGATCCGCGAGGCGATCAACTGTGGCTTCCCCACCACCGTGGTCTGCTCGCTGGTGGAGATGTCGGACGAACTGCTGGTGAAAAGCCTGTGGGCCAAATACAACCCGCCAGCCCACGTGAAGCTGGACATCGTGCGCATCGCCGGTACCGGCAAGCGCGACGGCCTGGCCTACGGTTTCCGTGCGATTTCGCGCATGCTGCCGGACGAGAACGCCGTGGTGGCGGTGATCGACGGCGACACCGTGCTGGGCGATGGCGTGGTACGCAAGACCGTGCCGTGGTTCAAGCTGTTCCCCAACGTCGGCGGCCTGACCACCAACGAGTTCTGCGAAGTGCGTGGCGGCTACATCATGAGCGAGTGGCACAAGCTGCGCTTTGCCCAGCGCCACATCAACATGTGCTCGATGGCCCTGTCCAAACGCGTGCTGACCATGACCGGGCGCATGTCGATGTTCCGCGCCAGCGTGGTGACCAACCCCGAGTTCATCGCCGACGTCGAAAGCGACTCGCTGATGCACTGGCGCCTGGGCCGCTTCAAGTTCCTCACCGGTGACGACAAGTCCAGCTGGTTCAGCCTGATGCGCCTGGGCTACGACACCTTCTACGTGCCGGACGCCGCCATCAACACGGTCGAGCACCCGCCGGAGAAGAGCTTCCTCAAGGCCAGCCGCAAGCTGATGTACCGCTGGTACGGCAACAACCTGCGGCAGAACTCCCGCGCGCTTGGCCTGGGCCTGCGCCGCCTGGGGCTGTTCACCAGCATCGTGCTGTTCGACCAGCGCGTGTCGATGTGGACCAGCCTGCTGGGCCTGACCGTGGCGGTGATCGCCAGCCTCAAGTTCGGCTTGGGCTTCCTGCTGGTGTACCTGCTGTGGATCGGCATCACCCGCCTGATCCTCACCATCATGCTGCTGTGCTCCGGCCACAATGTCGGCCCGGCCTACCCGCTGATTCTCTATTACAACCAGATCGTCGGCGCGCTGATGAAGATCTACGTGTTCTTCCGCCTCGACAAGCAGTCCTGGACGCGTCAGCCCACTGCCCTCAAGCGTGACCTCGCCAGCTTTCAACAATGGTTCAACACCTGGTCCTCGCGGACCATGACCTTCTCGGCTGCCAGCATCTTCGTTGCTGTGCTGTTCATGGTCGTGTGAGCCCAACCCGGATCGGAACTAACAGGAACAAACCACATGAATACCGCCGTGAACGTCAACGTCGTGCATGAGTCCGAAGCCCAGCGCCAGCATGCCCGGGTACGCATCCCCGCCAAGCTGCGGTTCCTCGACCCTCAGCGCCAGGCCCACGATGTGAAGGTCGACGACCTCTCCGCCGGTGGCCTGAGCTTCCACACCAAGCAACCACTGTCGGTTGGCGACGTGCTCCGCGGGCGGCTGCAGTTCACGGTCGACAACCTCGGCCTGTCGATGGACATCGAGTTCCAGGTGCGCTCCTACAACCCGGGCAGTGGCCGTACCGGCGCCCAGTTCCAGAACCTCGAGCCCCGCGATATCGCCACGCTGCGCCACATCATCACCTCGCACCTGTCGGGTGAGCTGATCACTGCCGGCGATGTGCTCAGCACCTTGCAGCGCGACAACTTCACCAAGGCGCGCAAGCAGAAGGACGGCGGTGCCGGCCTGAGCGCCTTCGGCCGCCTCAAGGCGGTCACCGTCACCCTCGGCGTGTTCGTGGTCGGTGTCGCCGCCTTCGGTTTCATCGCCAAGTCGCTGTACGGCATGTACTTCGTCAGCCATGCCGAAGCCGGCGTGGTCGCGGTACCCACCACCAACGTCACCATGCCGCGCGACGGCACCGTGAACAGCCTGGTCGAAAGCGGTGGGCAGATCGCCAAGGGCGCGCCACTGGCCAGCTTCACCACCAGCATGCTGGACATGCTCAAGGGCAACCTGGAAGACGCACAACTGGAGCCGGCGAAGATCGAGGAACTGTTCGGCAAGCAGCTGTCCGGCACCCTCACCAGCCCGTGTGATTGCGTGGTTGCCCGCCAGCTCGTGGACAACGGCCAGTACGCCGCCAAGGGCCAGCCGATCTTCCAGCTGATCCCGCGCACCACCAACCCGATGATCGAGGCGCGCTTCACCTACCGCCAGTTCGACGAGGTCAAGCCAGGTACCCGGGTCAACTTCCAGGTAGCCGGCGAAGACGAAGTACGCACCGGCCAGATCGTCAGCAGCGCCAGCCTCAACAGCGAAGACCTGGCCGCCGACATCCGCGTGCAGATCAAGCCCGACAGCGCCCTGCCCGCCGAACTCGCCGGTCGCCCGGCTTCGGTCAACAGCGACCGTGGCCCATCGCTGAACTGGCTGATCGACAAAGCCATGGCCCGTGGGCTGTAAGAGGACAAGCCTATGACTAGCAGACAACCCGATACCTGTGGGAGCTGGCTTGCCGGCGATCGAGTGCGCAGCACTCGCCCAGCAGATGTATCGCCTGCACTGGCCAATCACCGGCAAGCCAGCTCCCACAGGGTTCGTGTGAACCTTGGTCTGTGTGGCCTGGCCATGGCCATCGCCCTGGCCGGCTGTGCGGGCCTGCCCGACCAGCGCCTGGCCAACGAAGCCATGAAGCGCGGTGACACGGCACTGGCCGAGCGCAACTACAAGGCGCTGGCCGACCTGGGCTACAGCGAAGCGCAAGTGGGCCTGGCCGACATCAAGGTCGCCACCCGCGACCCGGCGAAAATCAAGGAAGCCGAGGCCACCTACCGTGCCGCGGCCGCCATCTCGCCGCGTGCCCAGGCGCGCCTTGGCCGCCTGCTGGTGTCCAAGCCCGACAGCACCCAGGCCGAGCGCGAAGAAGCCGAAACCCTGCTCAAGCAAGCCGCCAAGCAGGGCGAAAGCAACACCCTGATCCCGCTGGCAATGCTCTACCTGAGCTACCCGCAGAGCTTCCCCAAGGTCAACGCGCAGCAGCAGATCGACCAGTGGCGCGCCGCCGGCAACCCGGAAGCGGGCCTGGCCCAGGTGCTGCTGTACCGCACCCAGGGCACCTACGACCAGCACCTGGGCGAAGTGGAGAAAATCTGCAAGGCCGCGCTGAACACCACCGACATCTGCTACGTCGAACTGGCCACCGTGTACCAGAAGCGCGGCCAGGCCGACCAGCAGGCTGCCCTGCTCGGCCAGCTCAAGGCTGCCTACGCCCGCGGCGCAGTACCGGCCACCCGGGTCGACAGCGTTGCCCGGGTACTGGCTGACCGCAGCCTCGGCCAGACC
Organism: Pseudomonas sp. X4; assembly: GCF_040784925.1. Classification (NCBI taxonomy): domain Bacteria; kingdom Pseudomonadati; phylum Pseudomonadota; class Gammaproteobacteria; order Pseudomonadales; family Pseudomonadaceae; genus Pseudomonas; species Pseudomonas sp. X4. Next base: position 1,372,391 of record NZ_CP160798.1, read on the forward strand.
GACGAGAAAACCGCCAAGGACCTGCTCGAGCAGGTGGCCCCGGCCAACCCGGCGTCCTGGGTCAGCCTGGCGCAACTGATGTACGACTTCCCCGAGCTGGGCGATACCGACCAGCTGATGGCCTACATCGACAAGGGCCGCGAAGCCGAACAGCCACGCGCCGAACTGTTGCTGGGCCGCCTGTACTACGAAGGCAAGACCGTGCCTGCGGACGCGGCCAAAGCCGAACAACACCTGCAGGCTGCCGCCGACGCCGGCGAAGTCAGCGCCCATTACTACCTGGGCCAGCTGTACCGCCGCGGCTACCTGGGCAACGTCGAGCCACAAAAGGCCGTCGACCACCTGCTGGCCGCCGCCCGTGGTGGGCAGAACAGCGCCGACTATGCCCTGGCCCAGCTGTTCAGCGAAGGCCACGGCATTCGCCCGCAACCGGGCAACGCCTGGGTATTCGCCCAGCTGGCCCAGGCCAACCCGTCGCCACAGTCCGCTGAACTGCTGCAGCAGCTCGACCAGCAACTTACGCCTGACCAGCGCAGCCAGGCCCAGCAACTGCTGGCACAAGAAAAGCAGGCGCGCGGCAGCATGAGCCAGGGCGCCAACAGCACCCTGGCCATCGAAGCCCTGCAAGACGACGAAAAAGAAGTAACCGGTGAGGACTCGCTATGACGCTCAATCCCTTCGTGAAAGCTGGCATCGGCCTGAGCTTCGCCCTGCTGTGGTCCTGCCCGACCCTGGCGGAAATGACCGCTGAAAAGAACTTCGGCCTGGATGTGAAAATCACCGGCCAGTCGGAAGACGACCGTGACCTGGGCACCCGCTCCGGCGGTGACGTCAACGGCCTCGGTCTTGATCTGCGCCCTTGGGTATATGGCGAGCGTGGCAACTGGAGCGCCTATGCCATGGGCCAGGCCGTCACCGCGACCGACACCATCGAAACCGACACCTTGCGCCAGAACGACGACGGCACCAGCACCGACACCGCTGCCGACGGCCGTGAACAGGACAAGAGCTACCTGGCCATGCGCGAATTCTGGGTCGGCTACAGCGGCCTCACCGCCTACCCTGGCGAACAGCTGCGTTTCGGTCGCCAGCGCCTGCGCAGCGACGATGGCATGTGGCGTGACACCAACATCGAAGCGCTGAACTGGACCTTCGACACCACCCTGCTCAAGGCCGACCTGGGCGTGGCCCAGCGCTTCAGCGAATACCGCACCGACCTCACCGAGCTGGCCCCGGAAGACAAGGACCGCACGCACCTCTACGGCAACGTCGCCACGCAGTGGACCCCTGGCCACTGGGTCGGCGTACGCGCCCACCACACCCACGACGGCGGCAGCCTGAAGAACCCGGGCGAAACCGTCGATGCGCTGGACAAGACCCGCACCGGCGACCTCACTTGGCTGGGCCTGGAAGCCAACAGCGACGCCTACAACTGGCGCAACGACCACACCGTCAACTACTGGGGCAGCGTCACCTGGCTGACCGGTGATCGCGACACCCTCAGCAGCCAGGTCGTCGGTGACGAAACCGTGGCCACCGGCAAGCAGAGCGGTGATGTCAACGCCTGGGCCACCGACCTCGGCATCCGCCTGCGCCTCGACCCGCAATGGCAGGTCGGTGCGGCCTATGCCCGTGGCAGCGGCGGTGGTGGCGACGACGGTTCGAGCAACTACGAGCAGACCGGCCTCGAGAGCAACCGCTCCAACTACACCGGTACCCGTTCGCGCGTGCACCGCTTCGGTGAAGCCTTCCGTGGCGAGCTGGGCAACCTGCAGGCGGCCACCCTGTTCGCCTCCTGGCAGCTGCGCGACGACTACGACGCCAGCTTCATCTACCACAAGTTCTGGCGTGTCGATGGCAACCAGAACATCGGTTCCAGCGGCATCAACGCAGTGGTCAACGACAACGGTGTGAACCGCCCGCTGGTCGACGGCGAAAAAGACCTTGGCCAGGAAATGGACGTGGTCGTGACCAAGTACTTCAAGCAAGGCCTGCTGCCGGCTTCGATGAGCCAGGCCATCGACGAGCCATCTGCCCTGGTGCGCCTGCGTGCCGGCGTGTTCAAGCCGGGCGATGCCTACGGCAAGGAAGCGGACTCGTACATGCACCGCGCCTTCGTCGATGTGATCTGGCGCTTCTGAGGCCGGTAGAGGACTTACCGTTATGAACCTTCACCCGCACTTACGTCACAGCCTGTTGGCCAGCGCCTTGCTGCTGGCCAGCGGCCTGGTGGCTGCCGCAGAGCCCCAGGTGATCGCCAAGGAACTGCAGCAGGCCAAGACCTACACGGTCTCCAGCGCGCCGATCGAGCCGCTGCACATGGACCCGCCGAAGCTGCCCGACCTGACCGGCTACACCGCCGAGGCGGTGCAGAAGAAAATCGACCGCCGCCACAAGGGCAAGGTCAGCCTGCGCCGCATGTTCCAGGAGGATACCCTCAAGGAATTCGTCGGCGGCGACAACAAGGCGGCCGAGTGGGTCCAGCGCCAGCATGGCATTCCGCAGGCGATCTTCGTCGATGACGGCCATGTCGACCTGGTCGAGCTGAGCAAGAAGGTACCCAAGCAGTACCTCAGCGAAGTCGAGCCGGGTGTGTACCTGGCGCGCCTGCCGATCGTGGTCGGGCAGAAGGGCATCCTCGAGATCGACGGCAAGGTCAAGCAACTGCGCCTGTCCCAGGAAGGCGGTTCGTTCCTGGTCAACGACGGCAAGCTGTTCGTCACCGACACCCAGGTGACCGGCTGGCGGGAAAAGGAAAACGGCCCGGCGACCTTCCGCTCGCCCAAGGAATTCCGCCCGTTCCTGCTGTCGTGGGGCGGCACCGAGACCTACATCGTCAATACCAAGATGGCCAGCTTCGGCTACGCCAAGTCCAAGTCGTACGGCGTGAGCATCTCGCAGTACACGCCGAACATGGCCAAGCGCATGGGCCGCCCGGAACCCACCGGCTGGATCATCGGCTCCGAGTTCAGCGACATGTGGTACGGCTTCTACTGCTACGAGACCCAGGACTTCGTGGTCAAGGACAGCACCTACCGCGACAACATCGTCTACGGCATCGACCCGCACGACCGCTCGCACCGGCTGATCATCGCCGGCAACACGGTGTACGGCACCAAGAAGAAGCACGGCATCATCGTTTCGCGTGAGGTAAACGACAGCTGGATCATCAACAACAAGAGCTTCGACAACAAGCTCTCGGGCGTGGTGATCGACCGTAACAGCGTCAACAACCTGATTGCCTACAACGAGATCTACCGCAACCACACCGACGGCATCACCCTGTACGAAAGTGGCGACAACCTGATCTGGGGCAACAAGCTGATCAACAACCGCCGCCACGGCATCCGCGTGCGTAACAGCGTGAACATCCGCCTGTACGAAAACGTGGCCATGGCCAACGGCCTGGTCGGCGTATACGGCCACATCAAGGACCTGTCCAACACCGACCGTGACATCGCCCTCGACCCGTTCGACACCAAGGTGTCGCTGATCCTGGTCGGTGGCGAACTGGCGGCCAACGGCTCCGGGCCACTGTCGATCGACTCGCCGCTGTCGGTCGAGCTGTACAAGGTGTCCATGCTCGCCCCGCGCAAGGCCAGCGGCATCAGCCTCAACGGCGTACTGGGCGAACGCCAGGACGAAATCCTCGACCTGCTGGTACGCCAGCAAAAGGCTGTGCTGATCGACCCGGTCGAACGCCAGACCGAAATGATCGATTAAGGAAGCCCAGACCATGACTCCACATCTGATGAAACTGCTGGGCCTGTCCGCCGCCCTCCTGGCGATCAGCCAGGGCGTGCGCGCCGAAGACGTCAAGGCCCCCACCTTCAGCGCCGAGCCTTGCTGCCAACTGTGCCCTGAAGCGCATGACGCCAGCCGCTACACCACCCGTTACCAGCAGAACTTCACCACGCTGGTGCAGGCCCAGGGCGACTGGCTGTTCCGTACCCGCGAAGACCTGCGCACCGAGTTCAATACCACCCCGGCCGGCTACAAGCGCCTGCAGCAAGTGCACGACGCGTTCAAGAAGCGCGGCGTGGAACTGGTGGTGGTGTACCAACCGACCCGTGGCCTGGTGAACCGCAACATGCTCAACCCGGCGGAAAAGGCTGCCTTCGACTACCAGAAGGCCCTGGGCAACTACCAGGCCATGCTCAAGCGCTTTGCCAGCATGGGCTACAACGTGCCTGACCTGTCGCCTCTGACCAACGAACAGCTGGCCGCTGCCGACCAGGGCAAGGACTTCTACTTCCGTGGCGACCAGCACTGGACGCCTTACGGCGCCGAGCGCGCGGCCAAGATCGTGGCCGATACCGTGCACAAGATGCCGGCTTTCGAAGGCATCCCGCGCAAGGAATTCGAAACGAAAAAGTCCGGGCGCATGGGCAAGACCGGCACCCTGCATAACGTGGCCGGCCAGCTGTGCGGCACCAGCTACGCCGTCCAGTACATGGACCAGTTCGCCACCGAGCCGAAAGGCTCCACCGGCGGCGGCGACGACCTGTTCGGTGACGGCGGCAACGCGCAGATCACCCTGGTCGGCACCAGCCACAGTGGCAAGAACTACAACTTCTCCGGCTTCCTCGAGCAGTACATCGGCGCCGACGTGCTCAACGTGGCCTTCCCTGGCGGTGGCCTGGAAGGTTCGATGATCCAGTACCTGGGTAGCGAGGAATTCCAGAAGAACCCGCCGAAGATCCTGATCTGGGAATTCTCCCCGCTGTATCGCCTGGACCAGGAAACCATCTGGCGGCAAATCCTTGGCCTGCTCGACGACGGCTGTGATGACCGCCCGGCCCTGATGAGCGCCAGCGCCACCCTCAAGCCCGGCAAGAACGAGCTGATGGTCAACGGCAAGGGCGGTGTGATCAAAGACCTGATCAACCGCAACATGCAGATGGACGTCAAGTTCGAAGACCCGTCGGTGAAGGTGCTGCAGGCCACCCTCTGGTACCTCAACGGCCGCCACGAGGACATCAAGCTGGAAAAACCGGAAACCTCCGACACCGACGGCCGCTTCGTCTTCCAGATGCGCGAAGACGAGGACTGGGCCAGCCAGAGCCTGCTGGCGTTCGAGGTGCAGGGGCCGGAAAGCGGTACCCAGAAGGTCGAAGCCAAGCTCTGCAAACGCAACAACTTCGCCGTGCCCGCGCAGACCGCGCAGGCCGGCCAGTGAGGCGACCATGATCCCGTTCAAGCGAATTTCCCGCCCCGCCCTGCTTGCCCTGGCGTTGTGCGGCGGTGCCGCGCACGCCGCGCTGGTACCGCCCCAGGGTTACTACGAGGGGATCGAAAAGCTCAAGACCGGCGACGGCAACTTCCGCTGCGAGGCTGCCCCCAAGCCATACACCGGTGCCCTGCAGTTCCGCAGCAAGTACGAAGGCTCGGACAAGGCACGGGCAACGCTCAATGCCGACTCGGAAAAGGCCTTTCGCAAGTCCACCGAAGACATCACCACCCTTGAGAAAGGCGTGAGCAAGATGATCGGCCAGTACATGCGTGACGGCCGCCCGGCGCAGCTCGACTGCACCTTGGCCTGGCTGGGCGAATGGGCCCGCGCCGATGCGCTGATGTCCACCGACTACAACCACACCGGCAAGTCGATGCGCAAATGGGCGCTGGGCAGCATGAGCGGTTCGTGGCTGCGCCTGAAATTCTCCAATTCGCAGCCGCTGGCCGCGCACCAGGCCGAGGCCGAGCTGATCGAAAAATGGTTCGCCCGCCTGGCCGAGCAGACCGTGCGCGACTGGAGCGACCTGCCACTGGAGAAGATCAACAACCACAGCTACTGGGCAGCCTGGGCGGTAATGGCCAGCGCCGTGGCCACCGACCGTCGCGACCTGTTCGACTGGGCCGTGAAGGAATACCGGGTTGGCGCCAACCAGGTCGACGAGCAGGGCTTCCTGCCCAACGAACTGAAGCGCAAGCAACGCGCCCTGGCCTACCACAACTACGCCCTGCCGCCGCTGGCGATGATCGCCAGCTTCGCCCAGGTCAATGGCGTGGATGTGCGTGGCGAGAACAACAACGCCCTGCAGCGCCTGGCGCAGCGGGTGCTGAACGGGTCGAAGGACCCCAGCGAGTTCAAGGCCCGCAATGGCGAGAAACAGGACATGAAAGACCTGAAGATCGACAGCAAGTACTCGTGGATGGAGCCCTACTGCAGCCTGTATGCGTGCAGTGGCGACACCCTGCAACGCAAGCGCGGTATGCAGCCGTTCAACAGCTTCCGGCTGGGCGGTGACCTGACCCGGGTCTACGACCCGAGCGCAGAGAGCAAGAAGTAACACACCCCAATGTGGGGGTGGCACCTGTGGGAGCCGGCTTGCCGGCGATGGGCTGCGTAGCAGCCCCTGTGTACCGCTGGGCAAGGCTTCGCCTTGCATCGCCGGCAAGCCAGCTCCCACAGAGGTACTAGGTTGCCTTCCAGTCTTGCACTGGGGGGTTTGGGGGGCGCTTTGCCCCGGATGCTGTGAACAAAAAGGAGAACCGGGATGGTCTTCTCGTCCAACGTGTTCCTGTTCCTGTTCTTGCCGATCTTCCTCGGCCTGTACTACTTGAGCGGGCAACGTTATCGCAACCTGCTGCTGCTGGTCGCCAGCTACATCTTCTACGCCTGGTGGCGGGTGGACTTCCTGGCCCTGTTCGCCGGGGTCACCCTGTGGAACTACTGGATCGGCCTGAAAGTCGGCGCCGCCGGTGTGCGCACCAAGCCCGCGCAGCGCTGGCTGCTGCTCGGCGTCGGTGTCGACCTGGCGATTCTCGGCTACTTCAAGTACGCCAACTTCGGCGTCGACAGCCTCAACGCGATCATCTCCTCGTTCGGCCTGGAGCCGTTCATCCTCACCCACGTGCTGCTGCCGATCGGTATCTCGTTCTACATCTTCGAGTCGATCAGCTACATCATCGACGTGTACCGCGGCGACACCCCGGCCACCCGCAACCTGATCGACTTCGCGGCCTTCGTGGCGATCTTCCCGCACCTGATCGCCGGCCCCGTGCTGCGCTTCAAGGACCTGGTCGACCAGTTCAACAACCGCACCCACACCCTGGACAAGTTCTCCGAAGGCTGCACCCGCTTCATGCAGGGCTTCATCAAGAAAGTGTTCATCGCCGATACCTTGGCGGTAGTGGCCGACCACTGCTTCGCCCTGCAGAACCCGACCACCGGCGATGCCTGGCTCGGCGCCCTGGCCTACACCGCGCAGCTGTACTTCGACTTCAGCGGCTACAGCGACATGGCCATCGGCCTTGGCTTGATGATGGGCTTCCGCTTCATGGAGAACTTCAAGCAGCCGTACATCAGCCAGTCGATCACCGAGTTCTGGCGGCGCTGGCACATCAGCCTGTCGACCTGGCTGCGCGACTACCTGTACATCACCCTGGGCGGTAACCGCAAAGGCACCTTCAACACCTACCGCAACCTGTTCCTGACCATGCTGCTGGGTGGCCTGTGGCACGGCGCCAACTTCACCTACATCATCTGGGGCGCCTGGCACGGCATGTGGCTGGCCATCGAGCGCGCGCTGGGCATCGACACCAACCCGCAGCGTTTCAACCCGGTGAAGTGGGCATTCACCTTCCTGCTGGTGGTGGTCGGCTGGGTGATCTTCCGTGCCGAGAACCTGGAAGTGGCCGGTCGCATGTACGGCGCCATGTTCAGCTTCGGCGACTGGCAGCTGTCGGAACTCAACCGTGCCCAGCTCACCGGCCTGCAGGTAGCCACCCTGGTGGTCGCCTACATCACCCTGGCGTTCTTCGGCCTGCGCGACTTCTACCGCAACGCCAGGCCAACGCCCAAGGCCACCCCGGTGGAGGTCAACAGCGACGGTTCGATCGGCCTGGACTGGACCCGGGTGATGACCCGCGCCCTGGTGCTGCTGCTGTTCGTGGCCTCGATCCTCAAGCTTTCGGCGCAGAGCTACTCGCCGTTCCTTTACTTCCAGTTCTGAGGTTGATGACATGACCCGGACATTACGCATTACCTATTCGCTGTCGTTCCTCGGCCTGCTGGTGGGCATGGGCGTCTGGTCCACCGGTGGCCTGCAAAGCTTCCAGCGTACCGAGCAGATGACCCTGCTCAACGGCAAGCTGGCCAAGGCCGCCGAGACCCACTACGACGAGCAGTTCCCGATCAAGCGCCTGGGTACCAACCTATGGGCGGCGATGGACTTCAAGCTGTTCAACGAAGGCCGCCCCGGCGTGGTGCTGGGCCGCGACCAGTGGCTGTTCAGTGACGAAGAGTTCAAGCCCACCGCCGGTGCCGAGCAGCTGATGCAGGAAAACCTGGCGCTGATCCGTGGCGTGCGCGACACCCTGCAGCAGCACGGCAGCCAGCTGGTGCTGGCGATCGTGCCGGCCAAGGCGCGGGTGTATGCCGAGTACCTGGGCAAGGAACTGCCGACCAGCCTGCATGACGACCTGTACAACCAGTTCCATGCCCAGGCACGCCAGGCCAACGTGTTCGCCCCGGACCTGATGGCACCCATGGAGCAGGCCAAGGCCCGCGGCCAGGTGTTCCTGCGCACCGACACCCACTGGACGCCGATGGGCGCCGAAGTGGCGGCGCAGGCACTGGCCGAAGCGGTCAACCGCCAGAGCCTGCTCAACGGCGACCCGCAGGCGTTCATCACCGAAGCCGGCAGCACCGCGCCATACAAGGGCGACCTGACCAACTTCCTGCCACTGGACCCGCTGTTCAGCAACCTGCTGCCAGCCCCGGACAACCTGCAGCAACGCACCACTCGCCCGGTCGAGGCCGAAGGCGAAGCCGGTGACGCACTGTTCGCCGACACGCAGATCCCGGTTGCGCTGGTGGGCACCAGCTACAGCGCCAATCCGCACTGGAACTTCCTCGGTGCGCTGCAGCAGGCCCTGCGCAGCGACGTGGCCAACTACGCCGAAGACGGCCATGGCCCACTACTGCCGATGCTCAAGTACCTGCAAAGCGATGCCTTCAAGAACGCCGCACCCCAGGTGGTGGTGTGGGAATTCCCGGAACGTTATCTGCCAATGAAGAACGACCTCAGCAGCTTCGATCCACAGTGGATCGCCCAGCTGAAGAACACCCGTAAATCCGAAGAAAACCTGGCTTTGTCGTCCACCCGGACTAACCACTAATCAGAGGAACATACATATGACTACCAAGACTTCCATTGCCAAAGCCCTCACCCTCGCAGCCGGCCTGTCCCTGGCCTCCATGCAGGCCTTCGCCGGTGCCGACGCCGCGCTGTATGGCCCGAGCGCACCGAAAGGCTCGACCTTCGTGCGCCTGTACAACGCCTCCGGCGCACCGGCTGCAGCCTCGGTCGGCAACACCCAGATCAAGCAGGTTGGCGCCCAGGCCAGCAGCGACTTCAGCTTCCTGCCAGGGGGGGACTACACCGCCCAGGTCGGCGGCAAGAGCGTGCCGGTCAAGCTGGCTGCGGACAAGTACTACACCCTGGTCAACAGCGCCAGCGGCAACCCGCAGCTGATCGAAGAGCCGCCGTTCAAGAACAAGCAGAAAGCCCTGGTTCGCGTGCAGAACCTGAGTGACCAGCAACTGACCCTGAAGACCGCCGACGGCAAGACCGAAGTGGTCAAGCCGGTGGCCGCCAACGGCCGTGGCGAACGCGAAATCAACCCGGTCAAGGTCAACCTGGCGCTGTACCAAGGAGACAAGAAAGTGGGTGACGTCAAACCCGTCGCCCTGGAGCGCGGCGAAGCCGCAGTGCTGTACGTAACGGGTTCCGGCAACGCCTTGTCGCCGGTGTGGGTAACTCGCCCCGTGGCTAGCAACTGATTCCCCTGCCTCTCAACGACTATTGGAGAAACATGATGATCCCGGTAATTCTTTCTGGTGGTAGCGGTTCCCGTCTGTGGCCTCTGTCGCGCAAGCAGTTCCCCAAGCAGTTCCTGGCCCTGACCAGTGAACACACCCTGTTCCAGCAAACCCTCGAGCGCCTGGTGTTCGAAGGCATGGACACACCGATCGTGGTCTGCAACAAGGACCACAAGTTCATCGTCCAGGAGCAACTGGCCGCGCTGAAGCTGGAAACCCAAGGCATCCTGATGGAACCGTTCGGCCGCAACACCGCGCCGGCCGTAGCCATGGCTGCCATGAAACTGGTCAACGAAGGCCGCGACGAGCTGATGCTGGTGCTGCCCGCCGACCACGTGATCGAGGACCAGAAGGCCCTGCAACGCGCCCTGGCCCTGGCCACCGTGGCCGCCGAGCGTGGCGAGATGGTGCTGTTCGGCGTGCCGGCGACCAAGCCGGAAACCGGCTACGGCTACATCCGTTCCAGCCAGGACGCCCTGCTGCCTGAAGGCGTGGCGCGCGTGGCGCAGTTCGTCGAGAAGCCCGACGAAAAACGCGCCGCCGAGTTCGTCCAGGCCGGCGGTTACTTCTGGAACAGCGGCATGTTCCTGTTCCGTGCCAGCCGCTTCCTCGAAGAGCTGAAGAAGCACGACGGCGACATCTACGACACCTGCGTGCTGGCCTTGGAGCGCAGCCAGGAAGACGGTGATGTGCTGAGCATCGACGAAGCCACCTTCGCCTGCTGCCCGGACAACTCCATCGACTACGCGGTGATGGAAAAGACCCAGCGCGCCTGCGTGGTGCCGATGTCGGCCGGCTGGAGCGACGTGGGCTGCTGGTCGTCGCTGTGGGAAGTGCACGAGAAGGACGACAACGGCAACGTCACCAAGGGCGACGTGGTGGTGCAGGACAGCCACAACTGCATGATCCACGGCAACGGCAAGCTGGTGTCGGTGATCGGCCTGGAGAACATCGTGGTGGTCGAGACCAAGGACGCCATGATGATTGCCCACAAGGACAAGGTCCAGGGCGTCAAGCAGATGGTCAAGACCCTCGACGAGCAGGGCCGCAGCGAAACCCAGAACCACCTGGAAGTGTATCGCCCGTGGGGCTCGTACGACTCGGTGGACATGGGCGGCCGCTTCCAGGTCAAGCACATCACCGTCAAGCCGGGCGCCAGCCTGTCGCTGCAGATGCACCACCACCGTGCCGAGCACTGGATCGTGGTGTCCGGCACCGCCGAGGTAACCTGTGACGAGAACGTGTTCCTGCTGACCGAGAACCAGTCCACCTACATCCCGATCGCCTCGGTGCACCGCCTGCGCAACCCAGGCAAGATCCCGCTGGAGATCATCGAAGTACAGTCCGGCAGCTACCTGGGCGAGGATGACATCGAGCGCTTCGAGGATGTATACGGGCGTACCTCTACACCCATCGAGCGTGGTGTCTCGGTGAAGACCATCGCGCAGTAAAAGTGGCATCCCAGCCATTGCACCAGGCAATGGCTGGGAACCACCCAGGCCAGGGCTGCCCGAGCCCTGCTCAGCTGTGATCTATTCGATCCGGTGACGCAAGAGATAACGGCCACCCAATACTTCCACAATCTTGGAGCCTTCATATTCCCTTATGGTCAACGATACGGGATCCATGTATTTCACGGGCATGTTCAACCAACCGCCCTGGCCGAAAGACAGGTCTCGTTTACCAGCGGCATCGTATCGAATGATCCCACCCGTCGCTTCAACACCCCATATACCGATGAGAATGCCGTCGCCGTCTTGGACCAGGTGAAAAACCTTGGCCGCTCCAACTTCCAAAAATACTGGCTTACCATCGTTATAACTTTCATCTATTCTGCCATCCCGATGCAGACGATAGATGAACTTTGGAAACAGCTCATGTCCTCCACTGCCAGCCACATACAGATAATCGTCGACCTGTAACATCGGCTCCATTACCAGATTGGTGAGCTCATGATCTGGGAGCTTCATGAAATGGACTTCACCATCGCCACCGAAATCGCGCAACAATTTACCTTCGCTATCGATGGCTCCCACCCATCCACGGCCATAGCCTCCAAGGTTGAAAACACCACTCATCAAGAAACCTTCATGCTTACCGGCACTCATGTAAGGCATGATATTCATTGTCTGATATTCGTAACTTGACTTGGGAAAACTTCTCAGCACCCCATTCTCGTTGAACGCTGGGTCCAATTCACCTGTCAACTCAAATTGAGCCATCCCACGAGATACAAGTTGTCGATGCTTACCGTCCGGTAACTGCGGGGATTGATTGACACTCGAGCCGACAATTTCGGTCTGGACCGCCTGAGGTATCGGCACAATTTTTACACCGTTATCCCCGAAGCCCGGATCCAACGCCCCGGTATCGGCGTCAAGTTTGCAGAGCAGAAAATTACTATAATTACCAGCTTCACCCGCCAGGCAGGACAGCATGACCACATTTTCTTGCAGACTGAAAGAAAATTTAGTACCAAAACGATCAGGGTTTGGGAATTTCACTATCCCTTGCTCGCCGAAGGATATATCCAGACTTCCTCGATCATCATACCGCAGCACACTAACTTCCCACTGCGATGATGCCGCCACATAATATTTTCCATCTGACAACCTTGCCGCCCCGTACCCAACAGCTCCCTCAGGAATAGCGAATTCAATCTCAGTCCAGTTTTCGCGAATATTTTCCATTTCTTCCACTCCGATTATAGATACATACAGATTGAAACTAATCAATAATCGAGAAGTTGTAACCTATCAAAAATACCAGGTAACACCTGAATCGATATCCCTACCCAGGGTCATAACCCATCAAACTCTCCTGCTGGCTGATTGATCTAGACGAATCAGGTTTTTGAAGCTTTGTTATTTTGGGCTACGATGGTCTGACCCCGCGCAACCAAGGTCTGCCCGCTTTCATGATCATCGGTGCCTTCCTCATCCTCACCTGGCTGGTGCTGCTGTTGCGCTACCCGGCCAAGGCCCTGCCGATCTCGCTGGCTGCCGTTTGTGGCCTGGGCCTGGTGGCCCTGTTCGTCGTCTGGCAGGACACCCGCGAAACCTCGCAACTGGCCCGCCTGGACCTGCGCCTGACCTACGCCCCCGAACACTGCCCCGCCGACCGCGCCCTGCAGGTGCGCATGAAGAACGGCAACGACGTGCCGCTGACCGAGCTGCGCTGGCGAGTGGCTGCTTACGCGCCGGGCGATACCGTGAACCTGGCGGAGAACACCTACAACGCCCCGCGCTACCGTGGGCCGGGTGAGCTGCAGCCAGGGGCCGAGTGGAAAGACTGCCTGCCACTGCCGCCACTGCGCTCCGGGTACAGGCCGCAGACCCTGGAGTTTCGGGCAGAGCATCTGCAAGGTACGTTTGCCAACTAATGTATCGCCTGTGCCGGCCTCTTCGCGGGTAAACCCGCTCCCACAGGGACTACACAGGTCTCAAATTCTGTGGGGTACCTGTGGGAGCGGGTTTACCCGCGAAGAGGCCAGCACAGGAAAAACCAATCCTCCCTGACAACAGGCCCCAACCATGCCCACCGTCCTGATCACCGGTTGTTCCAGCGGCATCGGCCGCGCCCTGGCCGACGCCTTCCGCGATGCCGGCCACCACGTCTGGGCTACCGCCCGCAAACCTGAGGATGTCGAGCAACTGAACGCCGCCGGCTTCACCGCCCGGCAACTTGATGTGAACGACAGCGAGGCACTGGGCCGCCTGGCCGAGGAACTGGAAAACCTCGATATCCTGATCAACAACGCCGGCTACGGCGCCATGGGCCCGCTGCTCGATGGCGGTGTGGATGCCCTGCGCCAACAGTTCGAAACCAATGTCTTCGCCGTGGTCGGCGTTACCCGCGCATTGTTCCCACAGCTACGCCGCTCACGGGGCCTGGTGGTGAACATCGGCAGCGTATCAGGCGTGCTGGTCACGCCGTTCGCCGGCGCTTACTGCGCCTCGAAAGCAGCCGTGCATGCCCTGAGCGATGCCTTGCGCCTGGAACTGGCGCCGTTTGGTGTGCAGGTAATGGAAGTGCAGCCAGGAGCGATTGCCTCGCAGTTCGCCAGCAATGCCCAGCGCCAGGCCGAGCAGGTGCTGGCGACGGATTCGGCGTGGTGGCCGTTGCGCGAGCATGTGCAGGCACGGGCGCGGGCTTCGCAGGACAAGCCGACCTCGGCGGCGGTGTTTGCCCAGGGCGTGTTGGCTGCGGTCGGGAAGTCGCCGGTGCCAGCGGTGGTGCGGTTGGGGAACGGCAGTACGGCGTTGCCGTTGATGGCCCGGTTACTGCCGCGGCGGGTGCTGGATTGGGCGTTGCGCAAGCGGTTTGGCCTGCTGCGCCCGCTCTGATTGTTTGGTTGCCTGTGCTGGCCTCTTCGCGGGTGAACCCGCTCCCACAGGTACCCCACAGAATTTGAGTCCTGTGCCATCCCTGTGGGAGCGGGTTTACCCGCGAAGAGGCCGGCACAGGCAATACAGATCAGGCAATGGAACGCAGCACCCCGCCATCCACCCGCAAGGCAGCCCCGGTAGTGGCACTGGCCTGCATCGATGCCAGGTACACCACCATGTTCGCCACCTCCTCCACCGTCGCCAGCCGCTTGATCAGCGAGGTCGGCCGGTGCTCAGCCAGGAAGTTGGCTTCCAGCTCTTCAGTCGATACCCCCTGCTCCTCGGCCAGCTTGGCAAAGAAGTCGCCCACACCTTCCGAACGCGTAGGCCCAGGCAACACCGAATTCACCGTCACCCCGGTGCCGGCCAGGGTCTCGGCCAGCCCGCGCGACACCGCCAGCAACGCAGTCTTGGTCATGCCGTAATGAATCATCTCGGTCGGGATCTGCAGCGCCGACTCACTGGACAGGAACACCACCCGCCCCCATTTGCGCTCGGCCATGCCTTGGGCATAGTGGCGCGACAGGCGAACGGCGCTGAGCACATTGACGTCGAAGAAACGCTGCCAGTCATCATCCTCGATCTCGAAGAACGGCTTGGGCTCGAAGATGCCCAGGTTGTTGACCAGGATGTCGGTGTGCGGCACCTGGTTGAACAACTTCTGCGCACCGGCCTGGGTGCCCAGGTCGGCAGCGATGCCGATGATGCGCGCCTGCGGCAGGCGTTCGCGCACAACTTTGAGGGCTTCATCGACCCGGGCCTGGGTGCGACCGTTGAGGACCACTTCGGCCCCCGCCTCGGCCAGGCCGATGGCGATGGCCAGGCCGATGCCCGCGGTGGAGCCGCTGACGATGGCGCGCTTGCCGTTCAGGGAAATGTGCATCTGTGCCTCCTCATCTGTCTGGGAAATCGCTGGGGCTGCTCCGCAGCCCTTCGCGGGCACGCCCGCTCCTACAGGTTTAACTGTGGGAGCGGGCATGCCCGCGAAGGGCCGCTGGGCGGCCCCCTATGCCTTCTTCACAGGCTGCTCATCAAACGCCTGCCAGCCACCACCCAGGGCCTTGTACAGCCCCACCAACGCCTGCGACACCGCCGCCGAACTGTCGATCCACTGCTCCTCGCTGGCTAGCAAGGCCCCCTGCACCGTCAGCACATTGAGAAAGTCCACCGCCCCTTCCACATACTGGCGCTGGGCAGTTTCCAGGGCGATGCGGTTCTGCCGCACCGCCTCGGCCAGGTGGTCGCGGCGTAGCTGGCTGGCGTTGTACAGGCGTAGCACATCGTCGATTTCATGCCAGGCACCCAGCACCACCTTGCGGTAGTTCAGCGCCGCTTCCTGCTGCTGCGCCTCGCGCAGTTCCAGGGTGCCCTTGAGCCGGCCACCCTCGAAGATCGGCAGCGACAGCTGTGGCCCGAAGGCGAACCGGCGTGAATCCCAGGCGCCGAAATCGGACAGCTGCATGGCCTGGAACCCGACACTGCCCGACAGCCGGATGCTGGGGTAGAAGTCGGCCTTGGCCTCGCCAATGCTGGCAGTGGCGGCATGCAGGCGGGCCTCGGCCTGGCGAATGTCCGGGCGGCGCTCGGCCAGTTCGGACGGCAGGCCAATGGCGAACTTCTGCTGCGGCGCAGGCAGTTCGCCGCCCTGCAGCAACTCGGCCTGCAGGCTGCGCGGCGGTTCGGCGGCGAGCAGGCTGAGGGCGTTGATCAGGTCATCGCGCCGCGCTTCCAGGCTTGGCAGGCGCGACTCGATCGAGGCGACCTGGGCACTGGCCTGAGCCACGTCCAGGCGCGTGGCGACACCTTCGGCCTGGCGGTTCTCGGACAACTTCAGACTGTGTTGGGCGACCTTGAGGTTGTCGCGGGTCACATCGATGGTGTGCTGCACGGCGCGCAGCTGGATGTAGTTGCCGGCGGTTTCCGAAAGCAATGCCAGCAGCACGCCGCGGCGGTCGTTCTCGGCCACTTCGATCGTGGCATCGGCAGCCTCGACCTGGCGCCGCACACGGCCCCACAGGTCCAGCTCCCAACCGGCCACCAGGTCGCCCTGCCAGAGGTTGAAGGCTTCCTTGCCCGCCTTGCCGGACGGGTCACTCAGGCCTTCGGCACTGTTGCGCGAGCGGCTGTAGCCAGCGTTCACATCCACCGACGGTACTTGGTCGGCAGCCACGGTGCTGCGCAGGGCGCGGCTTTGCAGCAGGCGGGCACTGGCCATCTGCAAGTCGAGGTTGCGCTCGGCAACGCGCTGGATCAAGGCACTCAGGCGGGCATCGTGGAAGCTCTCCCACCAGCGCAGTTCCAGCGGTTCGGCCTGCGGCTGGCTGGCCGCCGCTTCACCTTGCAGCGGCGCCCACTGTTGCGGTGCCTGGCTGTCAGGGCGCTGGAAGTCCGGCCCCAGGGTGCAGCCAGCCATCAATACGGCCAGCAGCAACGGGCTCAAGCGTAATGCCGGTTTCATCGTGCGCTTACCTCTTTGCCGTCCAGCTTGTCGCCACGGGTGTCGATGGTCGCTTCCACCGACATGCCCACGCGCAGGCGGGCAAGCAGCGGCTGGCCGTCATCGAAAACGATCTTCACCGGGATGCGCTGCACCACCTTGGTGAAGTTGCCGGTAGCGTTGTCCGGCTTGACCGCGGCGAAGGTCACGCCGGTGGCCGGGGCGATGCTTTCCACATGGCCTTGCAGCTTCTCACCGGCAAAGGTGTCGACGCTGATGCTCACGGCCTGGCCAGGCTGTACGTGGGTCAGCTGGGTTTCCTGGAAGTTGCCGACCACGTAGGCCTGCTGCAACGGCACCACCGACAGCAGGCGGGCGCCCGGGTTGACGTAGGCACCGACACGCAAGGCGCGCTCGCCGACCATGCCGTCCACCGGCGCGGTGATGCGGGTGTAGGACAGATCGAGCTGGGCCTTTTCCAGCCCTGCCTCGGCCCGCTTCAGTTGGCCGTCAGCACTGGCTACCTGGGCGGTAAGGATATCCACCTGCTTGCGCGCCGCTACCAGCGCCGCCTGGGCATTGGCCAGGCGTGCGCGGGCCTGGTCGACACCGCTGCGCGCCTGCTGGGCGTTCTGCACGGTGCCGGCGCCCTGCTCGGCCAGGCGGCTGTAGCGGTTGACCTCATGGTCGGCGAACGCAGCTTCGGCCTGGGCCGCTTTCACTGCGGCCTCAGCCTGGGCAATCAGCGACGCCTGGCGCTCGAGGGTGGCACGGGCATCGGCGCTTTGCGCCTGGGCCACCAGCAACTGCGCCTGCGCGGCATCCAGCGCGGCCTGGTAGTCACGGGCATCGATGGTCGCCAGCAACTGGCCGGCCTTGACCTGCTGGTTGTCCTCCACCAGCACCTCCTTGATGAAGCCGGCGATCTTGGGCGCGACCACGGTGTAGTCGGCGATCACATAGGCGTCATTGGTGCTCTGCCGGTGGTCACTGCCGAACATCCAGGGGCCAGCGATGCCGGCCAGGACGGCCACGGCAAGCACCGAGCCGATGAACAGGGTTTTGCGGTTGTTGGTCATTTCAGTGTTCTCGAATTCATCCAGGGTTCAGGCCACCGCGCGCGGCGGATAGACCCGGGTAGGCACGAAAGGAATCAGGCAGATCAGGGCCACGGCAATGCAGGCCATGACCAGGTAGAGGTCGGCCGAGGTCAGCACCAGCGCCTGGTCGTGGATGCGCCTGGCCAGGCCGGCTGCGTTACCGTCGACCAGCGGGGCGTTGCCCAGGCTGTCCACCAGGTGGTTGGAATGGAAGTGCCGGCGCAGGGTGCCAAGGGCGTCCAGCAGGCCACCGGCGATCACCGCGGCCAGGCCCTTGACGGTGTTGAACCAGCTGGAGGCGAACGGGCCTTCCTGCGGGGTCATGCCGTTGGTGGACAGCATCAGCAGCGGCAGCACTGCCATTGGCTGGCCGAACACCTGCAGCAGGTAGAACGGGTAGAAGTCGCCACGGATCCACTCGCTGGTCAGCAGGCTGCTGCCGACACAGGACGCCGCCAGCATCGCCAGGCCGATGCCCAGCACCCAACGGCAGTCCACCGCGCGGATGTTGCACAGCGCCGCCGTCAGCGGCAGGGCGATCAACTGCGGCATGGCCACCAGCATCATCAGCGGGCTGGTCTGCGCCGGGCGGTATCCCTGAATCTGCGCCAGGTAGGCCGACGGAATGCTGCCAACGCCCGAGAGCACGATCAGCACACCGGCCAGGGTCACCAGGGCGAAACTCAGGTTGCGCCGTGACAGCATGCGCAACTGGAAGAACGGCAGCGGCTCGGACCATTCGTTGTACATGAACAGCACCAGCAACAGCAGGCCACCGCCGAGCAGCCAGCAGATCAGCGGCGAATCGAACCAGCCCCAGCGGTCACCCAGCGACAGGCCCAGCACGATGCAGCTGATGGCGGGCAAGCCGAGCAGCACGCCGCGCCAGTCGAACTGCTTGAAGCGCTCCAGGCGCAGCGGGTCCTGCGGCAGGCCCCAACCGACGCAGAACATGGCCAGCGCCGAGGGCAGGATGATCTGCCAGAACGCCCACTGCCAACCGACGTATTCGGTCCACAGCCCTGCCAGCGGCGTGCCGAGGTTGGGGCCGAAGGTGGCGGTTAGGGCATAGCAGGCCAGGCCATAGACCTTGATGCCCGGTGGCAGGAAGCGCAGGGCCACGCTCATCAACATCGGCGGCAAGGCGCCAGAGGCGAAGCCCTGGAGCACACGCAGCAGCATCAGGCTGTGCAGGTTGGGGGCGAACGGTTGCAGCAGGCCGAGCACGGCGAACAGGCCGATGGCGCTCATGGTGAAGCGGCGCAGCGAGAACGTGGTGGCCAGCCATGGCGCGAAGGCCATGGCCGAAACCGAGGCGGCGCTGTAGACCGCCAGCAGCCAGGCGCCTTCGTCGGCACCGATGCCCATGGCCCCACGGATATCGGCCAGGGAGATCTTGGTCACCGACTCGTTGAGGCCCGCGCACAACACGGCCAGCAGCACACCGAACAGCCCGACCACTACCTGCAGGCCGAACGCAGTCTGCGCAGGCGCGGCCGGCGCGGGGGCGGCGGCAATCGCGGCAGACGGGGCGGACAGGGAACTCATGGGCAGACATCTCCAGCAACAAATTTGCGACTGGAGCAAGTCTAAGAAGGTCGAATGCTGACGAAAACTGACTTATCGGTAGGTTTATGTTGCGTCAGGCGCAATCCACTTCAAAACCCAGTCGCCTGCTTCGCGGGTGAACCCGCTCCCACAGGGAAATCACAAACCTTGAGAGGTGTGTTGTACCTGTGGGAGCGGGTTCACCCGCGAAAAGGCCGGCCCAGGCAGAACATCACTTAAGGGTCGACACTGCAGCAAGCCTTCAGGGTCTGCCGCAGCCACCGATGTGCCGGGTCATTGTGAAACCGGGGGTGCCATGCCTGCAGCACGGTCACTCGCTCCAGTGGCACCGGGATCTCGAACGAGCGCAGCGGCAGCCCGAGCTTGTGCACGCTGTTGAGGATGTTGGCCGGCATCGGCAGGATCAGGTCGGAATCCGGCAGCGAGAACAGCGCCGAGTGAAAACTCGGGGTAATCAGCGCCACCCGCCGCTGCACCTTGAAGTTGGCAAGTTCCACATCGATCGGCCCATTGGCACGGCCACGGCGGGACACGCTGATCTGTGGATAACTGGCAAAACTGTGCGCCGTGATCGGCTGCTCGAAAATCGGGTGGTCGCGCCGCGCCAGGCCCACGTAGTAGGTCTGGAACAGGCTCTGCACCTTGATCTCCGGCCCCAGGTCCACGGTCGAGCTGATGATCAGGTCGGTACGCCCGTCGCGCAGCACGCTGTCATCATCGCCGCCGGGGCTTTCCGGCACGAAGCGCAGCACCGTGCGCGGTGCCTGCTCGTGCATGCGCCGCAGCAGCTGGGCACCGTAGAGGGCGATGAACAGGTCGTTGGTGCGGATGTTGAAGGCCCGGTCAAGCTTGGGCAGGTCGACCTCGTCGCCACTGCGGAACACCTCGCCGGCCTGCTCCACCAACGCCGCCACCTGCTCGCGCAGGGCCAGCGCCCGCGGCGTTGGCACCAGGCCGCGACCGGCGCGCACCAGGATCGGGTCACCCAACGCATCGCGGATACGCCCCAGGGTCCGGCTCATCGCCGCCGGGCTGAGGTTCATGCGCTGCGCCGCGCCGACCACGCTGCCCTCGTCGAGCAGGGCATCGAGGGCGACGAGCAGGTTCATGTCCGGGAGTTGCATGGCCGTTTTCCGTTACAGCTGTGGGGGATGGCGATGGTAGCAGGTTGCTGGATTGCACCAGACGCAATGCGCTCGTGCGTGGTGGGGCATTTATCCTGAGGGTGGATTGAGCCAAGAATGAGGGATGGCAGGTTCGGCCTCTTCGCGGGTGAACCCGCTCCCACAGTGACTGCACAGGCTCTGAATACTGTGGCGCACCTGTGGGAGCGGGTTTACCCGCGAAGAGGCCAGAACAGACAACCCTTTAGCCAGCCTGAAACAAGGATTCCGCATGCCCAGCCCCGTCCTGATCGCCATCGACGCCTCCCCTGCATCCACTGCCCTGCTCACCCTCGCCCGCTGCTACTGCCGCCCCGACGAGCACGAACTGCATGTGCTGCTGGCCATCGACTCTACCTTCGCCGTCCACGACCAACCCGCGCCTTACACCGCAGAAGAACTGGAAGAATACCCCGCCGCCTGCGAAGAGCAGCACCAGGCCGACCAGGCCGTGGCCGAGGCGGTGCGCGAGTTGCAGCAAGCCGGCTTCGCCAGCCGGGGCTGCATGGTGGCCGGGCAGCCGGTCGAGGCGATCGTGGCCAAGGCGCAGGAACTGAATTGTGAACTGATCATCATGGGCCACCGCCACCTTTCGCGGCTGGGGCGGATGCTGGACCCGTCGATCAGCGCGAAGGTGATTGATCGGGTGAAGGTACCAGTATTGGTGGGGGCTGCTGGTTAGCAGTCACAGGCGGTGCAACAAACCCAGTTTGACCATGCGTCGGGAAAACCATCATAGCGGGTAAGCCAAGGCTTCAACTCCGGGCTTACCCAACCAATAACTTCCAGGCAGAGCAGATGCCGTTGCCGAATATCGGGTTCCAACCAGAGCAAGGCATCGTGGTGAGCTGCTCGATTGCGTAGATCCCGAAGCAGGTTCAATACCTTTGAGATTTCATTTCTTTGGCGCCTTTTCTTCGGGCACCGGGGGAAGGCAAGGCGTAACTCCTTCCAGAACGCCTGCTCGTGCCTGGTGTTCAGCAGGGAGACCCAAAAACCAAAGCTAAGATCAGAAATGATTTTGTCCGGTGTTGCGGCATGGCGCTTCACCTTGATCGATGCCTTGGCCTTCTCGATTTCTGACCTGTCGACAGCGGTGAGTGACTCCGCCGCCTCCCACCAATCGGCTCGCCCGTACTTGAGCCGCAAAGCCTGATGCATGGCGTTGCGCAGGCTGACTTCCAGTACGTGCAGTCACGGGTAGATTGCTTGCCCAAGCAGCATGTTATGGGCATACGCAGTAGCGGCGGCGGTTTTACGAGGGTTGATGGCGTATCGAGCAAGGCGAGGCTTGGAAAAAGCCTGCTCAAGAAATTGGCTCCAGTCCTGGTTTGTCAAACTCGTCCTTCCTGTATTAGCATTCGCGATGCAGCCCTATGTCGCCCTCTCCCAGAAGACCTGATGGTCATGCTGGTGATGACGCTAGGTACGTATCAATGGCCCCGCATTGCGGGGCCATTCCTTTTCCGACTCGCTGCCAGAACAAGCTGCAGGCGACTCGAAAACGGCATTGTGCAGCGCGAGCTACAGGCGACTCATGACATCCGCTTCCTACCCTCGTGTAGTCCTTTTCCTGAAGACGCCAAAAAGTCCAACCTAAGCTGTGATCACCCCTCGCTCGGCTTCACCACCACCGTACAAGTCGTCCCCGCCGCCAGCAAAAACCCGTCCGGCACCTCATCGATATGAATGCGCACTGGCACCCGCTGCGCCAGCCGCACCCAGTTGAAAGTCGGGTTCACATCGGCGATCAACTCGCGGCTCTGTGGGTTGTCGCGGTCGTAGATGCCGCGGGCGATGCTCTCCACGTGGCCCTTGATGCGCTCGCCGCTCATCATCTGCAGCTCGGCCTGGTCACCCACCTTCACATGCGGCAGCTTGGTCTCCTCGAAGAACCCGTATACCCAGAACGAGTTCTCGTCGACCACCGCCATCACCGCTTCACCGGTACGCGCATAGTCACCCTTGTGGATATTCAGGTTGGTCACGTAGCCGTCCACCGTGGCCACGATATGCGTGCGCTTGAGGTTCAGTTCGGCGGCGGCCAGTTCGGCAAGGGCCTGCTGGTAGTCCGCCTGGGCGGAGTTGGCGATGTTGCTGGCGTCGTCGCGGTTTTCCTTGGAGATCACCAGGTTGTCCATGTCGGCACGGCGCTTGGCGTTGACCTTGCGCATCTCCCAGGTGGCCTTGCGCGAAGCGACCAGCGCCTTGGCCTGGTCGACCGCCAGTTGGTAGTGCTCGGGGTCGATCTGGATCAGCAGGTCGCCCTTCTTCACCCGCTGGTTGTCCTTGACCGGTACGTCCACCACATAGCCAGGCACGTCGGCAGCGACGTTGATGATGTCGGCACGCACACGGCCGTCGCGGGTCCATGGCGTGGTCATGTAGTGCAGCCACAACTGGCGACCGATCACCACGGCAGCGGCAAGCACCAACAGGGTGGCGATCAGGCTGAAGAACTTTTTCATCGAAGGATTCTCACCAGTAGAGCGACAGCGCCAAAGCGCCGAACAGGCAGACGAACAGGCTCAGGCGCAGCAGCGCCGGGTGCCAGAAGAAGCGGTAGCCATCATGGCTGGCAATGAACCGGTCCAGGCCCCAGGCCAGGCCCAGGGCGAACAGGAACATCAAGGTCATGGTGGGCATGTACACGCCATGGAAGGCGATTTCACGGGGCATGGTTTCACGGAGCATCGTGCAGTCCTTTCGCCGGTGCCAACGGCGACTGTGGGTCGAGCAGGGAAGAACGGATGAAGTGCAGGTAGCTTTGCGCGCGGCGCAGCACCGAAGTGTCGAAGTGGCGGGCGAAGGGCTCGTCGGTGGCCTGCACGCGGGCGATGGCGTGGTCCACCGCCACCAGCGCGCGTTCGTGGTTGCTGGCGCTGGGCTGCAGGAACAGCCGGGCCAGGGCACGGCCCATCACGCGGATCGCCTGGCGCCAGGGCTGCGACTCGGCGTAGGCCGGGTGCACCGGCGCACGGGCCTGTTCCTTGCGCAGCTCGATGATGGCGTGGCCGATTTCCAGCACGGTGAACATCCAGCCCATCAACTGGCTCTGTACCTGCGGCTTGCCGGCTGCCAGGCCATAGGCCTGGTGCAGCAGGTCACGGGTGCGGCTTTCGAAGGCCGTGCCGATGCCGCGCAGGCGGCCGCTGATGGCGAACAGCACCTGCTCGCGCAGTTCCTGCTCCAGGCGGCTCCACAGCCAGCGGCTGTTGGGCGGCAGGATGATCGCACCGGCAGCGGCACAGACGAACATGCCGATGACCATGCCGATGTAGTCGTTGATGAAGGTGTATGGGTCATACACGGTGAGGTTGTTCGGCACCGAACCGATGGCGAAGAACACCAGCAGGCCGATGCCGTAGCCAGCATAGGCCGGCCGTGACGAAAGGAACGCGCCCAGCACGAACACTGGTGCCAGGACCATGCACAGCAGCGGGAAACCGTCGATCCAGGGGAACACGAAGAAGGTTTCGAAGAAGCCGACGAAGGCACCAATCGCCGTGCCGCAGGCCATCTGGAACGACATGCGCTTGGGGTTCGGCGAGGCTGCCGACAGGCCCACGGTGACGGTGGCGATCAGGGTCATCATGGCGCCGCTGGGCCAGTCGCTGAACAGCCAGTAGCTGCCCAGCAGCAACAGCACCGCCGAGGCGCGCACACCGGCGGCCAACGATACCAGCCAGCTGGTCTGCGCCACGTAGGGCTCATCCCACTGCTCGCGTTCGTGCCGGTGCGCAGCCAGCGAAGCGTGGGTTTCGGCGTAGCCGTACATCTCGTCGACGAAGCGGTAGAGCAGCTCGAAGGCGGTGTGGAAGTCGAGCAGGTCGGACTCGCTCGGCTCGGTTGCCAGGTACTCGGCGCGCAGGCCGCGCACCTGTGCCTGCAAGCCTTCCTTGTAGGCGGCCAGCTCCAGGGTCAGGCGCAGCGCATCGGCGTCGGTCAGCGCCCGGCCCACGTAGGGCTGCAACAGCTCCACCAGGGTGTTCAGGCCCGGCTCGATGGCGCCGACGATCTGCAGCGGGCCGCGGGCGCGCAGGCGCTCCAGCAAACGGTGCAGGGCATTGAAGCGCGTGGTGATGGCCATGAACTCGCTGTTCATGCGCACCAGGCGACCAGAGCGCCGGCGCATGTGCGGGTCTTCGAAGGCGGTGACGTTGCGCAGGCTCTCGAGCCCCACTGCTTCAGCGACGAAGCGCACGTTGCTGCTCTCGAAGCGGTCCCGCTGGCTTTCGCCGCGCAGGGCCTCGACCACCACCCCGGCGAACACGCCAAAGCGCTGGTACAGGGCGTTGCGCATGGCGGCACTGGCCGACTGCGGCAGGATCGCGGCGCTGACGAAGGTCGACACCAGAATGCCCAGGGCGATTTCCAGCACCCGCCATACCGCCGCCATGAACGCCTGGTCAGGGTGCTCAAGCACCGGCAGGCCGATCATCGCCGCGGTGTAGCCGGCCAGCACGAAGCCATAGGCGCGGAAGGTGCGGTAGCGCATGGCACCGGCCGAGCACAGGCCTACCCACAGGGCCAGGCTGGGCAGGAACAGCTCGGTGTTCTGCGGAAATATGGCGATCAGCGCCACCATCATCGCCGAGCCGGCCAGGGTGCCGAGCACCCGGTAGAAGCTCTTGGCGAACACATGCCCGCTTTGCGGCTGCATGACGATGAACACGGTGATCATCGCCGTACGCGGTTGCGGCAACTCCAGGCGCATGGCCAGCCACAGGGTGATGAACGCAGCGGCCAGCACCTTGAAGATGTACACCCAGGTCACCCCGTCGGTGCGCGCCCAGGCAAAGAAGCCCCGGCGCCATTCCAGGCTCTGCAGCCAGCGCACGGGCAAACTGGAAGTGCTCATTCGGCGTTATCCGGCTTCTTGTCGAGAATGGCCAGGGTGGCCGGGGTTTTCGGTACGGCCTGGCGCTCCTCTTTCGGCACGTCCTGGCCAGCCTGCAAGCCACCGCCCAGGGCGGTGACCAGCTCGGCATGGGCAATCAGGCGGGCAGCCTGCACCTGCTGTTGCACCTGCTGCTGGCGGAACAGCAAGGTCTGGGCGTTGAGCACGTTCAGGTAGTCGGTAAGGCCACGCTGGAAGGCGACCATGGCGATGTCGTAGGTTTTCTGCGCGGCCGCGACCGACTCGGCGGCGAAGTGCGACTGCTCCTTCATCGACTCACGGCGGATCAGCTGGTCGGAGATGTTCTTCAGCGCACCGACCACGGTCTGGTTGTAGCGTGCCACGGCCACGTCATAGCCCGCCGAGGCCACGCCCAGCTGCGAGCGCAGGCGGCCACCGTCGAAGATAGGCAGGCTGATGGCCGGGCCGACGTTGTAGTTGAACTTGCGCCCGGTGAGGAACTCCAGCGGGCCACCGCCGGTTGCCATGAAGCCAAGGCTGCCGACCAGGTCGACGTTGGGGAAGAAGCCGGCATGGGCGACATCGATGCCCCGCGCCTGGGCGGCCACCTGCCAACGGCTGGCGACCACGTCGGGGCGCTGGCCGACCAGTTCGGCCGGCAGGTTCGACGGCAGCTTCAGCGGCGCGGCCAGGGCCAGGCTCGGGCGCTGCAACTGCGCGCCCTCCCCCGGGCCCTTGCCGGCCAGGGCGGCCAGCTGGTTGCGGGCCAGGGCAATTTCTTCATCCAGGCTGTCGAGCTGGCGGTGGGTTTCCGGCAACGGCGCTTCGGCCTGGCTGACTTCGAAGTGAGTGCCGATGCCGGCATCCAGGCGGCGCTTGGCCAGGGCCAGGATCTGCTCCTGCTGTTCCAGCTCGGCCTTGACGATATCGCGCTGGGCGAAGTGCAGGCTCAGTTGGATGTAGGCGCGCACCACGTTGTTCTGCAGCTCCAGCTGCGCCTGGCGGGCCTCGGCAACGCTCATGTGCGCCTGGTCCACGGCCTGCTCGCTGGCGTTGCGTTCGCGGCCCCACAGGTCCAGTGCATAGCTGAAGCCAATGGCGGCGTTGTTGTCCCAGGTATTGGCGCCGGACAGCGCGCCCGGGCCATAGAACTGGTCTTCAGGCCAGTTGTGGCGCTTGAGCGTGGCCTGGCCGTTGGCCTGGAGTTTTTCCGCCGACTCGACCACGCCGGCCATGGCCTTGGCTTCGCGTACCCGCGCCGCAGCCATGGCCAGGCTCGGGCTGCCGGCCACGGCCAGGGCAACCCAGCGGTCAAGCTGTGGGTCGCCATAGGCGTGCCACCACTGCTGGTCGGGCCAGTGGGCGTCGGTCGCGGCTTCGCGTATGGCCGCGTCGGTGGTCAGGGTGTTGGCTTGCAGCGTCTTGCTTTGCGGGGCAATGCCCCAGGTTCCGATACAGCCGCTCAAGGTGAGGGCAAGGGCACAGGCACTGAACGCATTGAGCGTTCTGATGATGCGACGCGGCACAGCTGCGATTTCCCGAGGAAGAGGTAAAGGGGCCGGGCAATTCTAGGGGGCGGCAGCACTGGCGATAAGCGTGGATTCCTGCGAATCTTTGTTACCAAAACAGCGATAATCCGCCTTTGGTCGAAGGCAACTTTTCATCTCTTTTACGTTACTTCGTGACACAATTTTGTCCTCTACATCGAGAGTGACCCATGGACACCCTGCAAAACATGCGTGCTTTCAGTTGCGTAGCCCAACTCGGCAGCTTTACCGCTGCCGCCGGGCAACTGGATACGACCACCGCGAACGTGTCGCGGGCGGTCTCCAACCTGGAAGCCCATCTGCAAACAAGGCTGCTCAACCGCACCACCCGCCGCATTGCGCTGACCGAAGCCGGCAAGCGCTACCTGATGCGTTGCGAACAGATTCTTACCTATGTCGAAGAAGCCGAGGCCGAGGCCAGCGACGCCCATGCCCGCCCGGCCGGGCAATTGAAGGTGCACTCGATGACCGGGGTCGGTCAGCACTTCGTGGTCGACGCCATCGCCCGCTACCGCGAATCGCACCCGGACGTGACCTTCGACCTGACCATGGCCAACCGCGTGCCCGACCTGCTCGACGAGGGCTATGACGTGTCCATCGTGCTGGCCACCGAACTGCCCGACTCGGGGTTCGTGTCCCAGCGCCTGGGCATCACCTACAGCATCGTCTGCGCCTCGCCCGCCTACATCGCCCGCCACGGCGTTGCGCACAAGCCTGCCGACCTGCTCAAGCACGCCTGCCTGCGCATGGTCAGCCCGGTGATCCCGTTGGAGAAATGGCTGTTCGACGGGCCGGAAGGCCAGGAGATGGTCAACATCACCAGCTCGCCGTTCATGGTCAATACTGCCGATGCCATGAAGACCGCCATCCGCAGCGGCATGGGCGTGGGCGTGCTGCCGATCTATTCGGCCATCGACGGCCTGCGCGATGGCAGCCTGGTACGGGTGCTGCCCGAGTACCGGCTGCAGGAGCTGAACCTGTACGCCATCTACCCGTCGCGGCAGTACCTGGATGCCAAGATCAAGACCTGGGTGGAGTACCTGCGCAACTCGCTGCCGGAGATTCTGGCAGCCCATGAGGCGGACCTGAAAACCCATCAGGTGATGATCGCCAACTAAAAAGCTGCTGCATTGCGGGGGCGGACAATGGTAGGTTGCTAACCATCGCCGGCCTCTTCGCGGGTAAACCCGCTCCCACAGGTACACCACTGCCTTCCAGGGCTGTGCAATACCTGTGGGAGCGGGTTCACCCGCGAAGAAACCACCACCGCCCCACCGCCTTGCAGAGAAGTTGCCCGATGAAAAAGACCGTCCTGGCCTTCAGCCGAATCACCCCGGCCATGGCCGAACGCCTGCAGCAAGACTTCAACGTGATCGTGCCGAACCCCAAGCTCGGCGACATCAATGCCCAGTTCAATGAAGCCCTGCCCGAGGCCCATGGCCTGATCGGCGTTGGCCGCAAGCTCGGCAGAGCGCAGCTTGAAGGGGCAGCCAGGCTGGAGGTGGTATCCAGCGTGTCGGTCGGCTACGACAACTACGACCTGGACTACTTCAACGAACGCGGCATCGCCCTGACCAACACCCCAGATGTGCTGACCGAAAGCACCGCCGACCTGGGTTTCTCGCTGATCATGGGCTGCGCCCGCCGCACCGCCGAGCTGGATGCCTGGACCAAGGCCGGCAACTGGCAAGCCACCGTAGGCCCGGCCCACTTCGGCAGCGATGTGCACGGCAAGACCCTGGGCATCGTCGGCATGGGCAACATCGGTGCCGCCATTGCCCGTCGCGGTCGGTTCGGTTTCAACATGCCGGTCATCTATTCCGGCAACAGCCGCAAGAGCGCGCTGGAGCAAGAGCTGGGCGCGCAGTTCCGCAGCCTGGAACAACTGCTGGCCGAAGCCGACTTTGTCTGCATCGTGGTGCCGTTGTCCGATGCCACCCGCAAGCTGATCGGTGCGCGTGAGTTGCAACTGATGAAGCCGAGCGCGTTCCTGATCAATATCGCCCGCGGGCCGGTGGTGGACGAGGCGGCGCTGATCGAGGCACTGCAGAACGGCACCATTCGCGGTGCGGGCCTGGACGTGTACGAGAAAGAGCCGCTGAGCGATTCGCCGCTGTTCAAGCTGCCCAATGCCCTGACCTTGCCGCACGTTGGCTCGGCCACTGCCGAAACCCGCGAGGCCATGGCCAACCGGGCAATCGACAACCTGCGTGCGGCGCTGCTGGGTGAACGGCCGCGGGACCTGGTGAACCCACAGGTGTGGAAGGGCTGATAGGCCTCTACTGCCTGCACCGGCCCTATCGCCGGCAAGCCAGCTCCCACAGGTAACCCACAGGCCTGAGCCTTGTGCAGTACCTGTGGGAGCTGGCTTGCCGGCGATAGGGCCAGTGCAGGCAACCCATTACTTATTTGGCCACCACAACACCCTCAGCCACCCTGGCCTTGGGCTTGCGAAACACCAGCACATTCCCCGCCATCACCGCCACCAGCCCCAACAAGGCCGGTGCCGTCCACTGATACCCCTCGGCCACCGCCGACACGTTCAACGCCACCAAGGGGAACAGCACCGTGCAGTACGCTGCCCGCTCCGGCCCCATGCGCCCGACCAGGGTCAAGTAGGCGGTAAAGGCAATCACCGAGCCCGGCACCACCAGGTACAGCAACGAGCCGATGTACCGCACGTTCCACTCCATGCTGAATGGCACGCCGCTGACCACGCAGAACACCGCCAGCATCGCTGCACCGTAGACCATGCCCCAGGCATTGGTGGTCATGGGTTTGAGCCCGGCCTTCTGCTGCATGCTCGACAGCATGTTGCCGGCCGAGAAGCACAGCGTGCCGAGCAGGGCCAGGCCAAGGCCGTACAGGGTTTCGCGGCTGGCCGCGTGGTGGGACAGCTCGGGCCAGAACAGCAGCCCCAGGCCAAGGAGCCCCAAGGCGCCGCCGCCGAGCACGTTGCTGGCGATCTTCTGGCCGAAGAAGATCCGCGCGTTGAGTGCATTCCACAGGGTGGCGGTGGAGAACACCACGGCGATCAGGCCGCTGGCAATCCACTGGCTGGCGCTGAGGAAGCAGATGAAGTTGACGCAGAACAGGCACAGGCCCTGGGCCAGACAGATCTGGTGGCCACGCCGGTTTATTGGCTGCAGGCGGCGGGTGAGCAGCAGGAAGGCGAACAGGATCAGCCCGGCCAGGGCGAAGCGGTAGACGATCGAGACCGGAATGGCGACCACGCCCAGCTGGAGTTTCAGGGCGATCCAGGTGGTGCCCCAGATCAGGACGGTTAGCAAGTAGAGTGACAGGTTCATGGCGGCGGTTCCTTGGGCCTTTCAGGAT
Organism: Pseudomonas sp. X4; assembly: GCF_040784925.1. Lineage (NCBI taxonomy): Bacteria > Pseudomonadati > Pseudomonadota > Gammaproteobacteria > Pseudomonadales > Pseudomonadaceae > Pseudomonas > Pseudomonas sp. X4. The sequence goes on from NZ_CP160798.1 coordinate 1,402,618, forward strand.
CGGTGCCCGGCGCTTCGCGGCTAAAGCCGCTCCCACAAGGACCGCGCTGCTCTCGAGGCTGGCGCGGTCCCTGTGGGAGCGGGTTCACCCGCGAATCGAGGGCGTAGCCCTCGCCGAGGCATTTCAGTGTTCTCCTGTCGAACACCCACGCGCTTGCACAAACTTGCGCATTTGTCCCGCGGGTAGCTGTAAGCCTGGCCAAGGCGCAGTAGGATGGCTGGCAAGAGGAACCGCCCATGACGCCACTCACCCAGCTGCAAGTGTTCAACGCCATGCACGCCTCGCCCCATGCCCGGCTGGAGCTGAGCGCGCACCTGGGCGACGGGCTGGCGGCGGCGTTGTGGAGCAACCGCGACGATGCCCGCGACTACCAGGCACCGAGCCATCACACCCTGTCGTGCTACATCGCCGACGGCACCGGCACCTTTCGCCGCCAGCGCCCCGGCGACAAAGGGGCGCCCGACAAGCTGTGCGTGATGCCGGCCGGGCAGGAATCGAACTGGGTGGTCAATGGCGCGATCCGCCTGGCGCACCTGTATGTCAGCGAGGCGCAATTCGCCCTGGGCTGCGTGCGCCTGCTCGACCGTGAACCGCGTGAGCTGCAACTGCAGGAGGCGACCTTTCTCGATGACCCGCAGCAGGCCAAGCGCTTTCGCCAGCTGATCACCCTGGACTGGGATGAACCTGGCGAGCGCTTGCTGGCCAGCAGCCTGGCGCACGAGATCGTCGACCATGCGCTGCTCAACCAGGTCGGGCTGCGCCAGGGCCTGCGGCTGAAAGGCGGGCTGGCACCGAGCCTGCGCCGGCAAATGGTCGACTACATCGAAGCGCATCTCGACCAGCCCATCACCCTGGGTGAACTGGCCTTGCGCTGCAACCTGTCCGAATACCACTTTGCGCGCATGTTCCGCGCCAGTTTCGGGCTGCCGCCGCACCAGTACCTGCTGGCCCGGCGGCTGCACCGGGCCTGCCAGCTGTTGCGGCTGGGGTTGATGCCTTTGGGGGAGATTGCCCTGTTGTGCGGGTTTGCCAGTGCCAGCCATTTCAGCAACCGGTTCCGCCAGGCGGTCGGTGCAACACCGGGCGAATACCGTTCGGCCATTTGCGGCTAAAGCCGCTCCCACAGGGACCGCGCCACCCTCAAGGGCAGTGCAGTACCTGTGGGAGCGGCTTTAGCCGCGAAGAGGCCGGTACAGGCTGGCCTAGAACTCGAAGGTACTGGACAAGCTCACCTGCCGCGCATCGCCAATGGCCACAAAGTACTGGTTCACCGCCGAGCTGTAGTAAACCTTGTCGAACAGGTTCTTCACGTTCAGCTGCAACAGCACCTTGTGCTCGTCGAGCCTGGTCTCGTAGCTGGCAAAGGCATCGGCCACGGTATAGGACGGCAGGTCGAAGGTGTTGGTCGGGTTGCCAGCGCGCTCGCCTACGTATCGGGCCCCCGCGCCAATGCGCAGGCGATCGCCGCCGAACAGGCTGCCATAGTCATACACCGCCGACAGCGAACCACTGTGGCGGGCCACGTTCTGCAGGCGGTTGCCCTTGAGGTCCGGGTCCTTGGTCACTTGCGCATCGGTGAAGGCGTAGCTGCCGATCAGGCTCCAGCGCTCGCTCAGCTGGCCAGTCAGGTCCAGCTCAACACCCCGTGAGCTGACCTCTCCAGCATTGCTGTACACCGTTTCGCGCGTACTGGTATCAAAGTTGGAAACCAGCACGTTGCGCTTGGTGATGTCGAACAACGCCAGTGTTCCGGTAAGGCGGCCTGGCATGTCGAGCTTGGCACCCAGCTCCCACGATTTGCCCTCCTCCGGCGCCACCGACGAGTCAAGCACCACATTGCCGACCAGCGGCGCGATGGTGGAGTTGGGCTTGAACGACTCGCTATAGCTGCCATAAAACGACAGCTGCTCGTCCACCTTGTAGACGATACCTGCATGCGGCACCCACGCCTGGCCATTGATGTCGGTGTTGGCCTTGAACGGGCGGCCGCGGCCGGCGTATTGGTCGAACTGCTGGAAGCGCGCACCGGCCACCAGGATCCAGTGATCATCCAGGTGCAGCGCGTCCTGCACGAACAACGCGTTGGTGCGTAGCTTGTCGGTCTGGTCGCTGTCACTGGCTTTGACGGTGGTGCCCTCCACTTCCTGCCCGTAGATCGGGTTCATGTAGCTGAAGGTAGATTGGGCGCTCTGCCGGATCAGGTCCCCACGAAAGACCTTGCGGTCTTCATGATCGACACCGAACAGCAGGTCGTTCTGCATCCCGGCCAGTTCCACATTGCCGGCCAGGCTCAGGGTGGCGAACTGGTCACGACTCATGGCGTTGTGGGTGCCGTCGATGCTGCGCGACAGCGTGCCGCTTTTTTCATTCACGCCGGTCACCCGCACCTGGCTGGCATCATAGGTTTCGCGGTTGAAGCTGTAGCCGAAGTGCAGCTTCCAGTCATCGGCCAGTTGGTGGTCGACTTCCAGACGGTACAGGTCGGAACGCCCCTCCATGTCGTTGAAGGGCTCGTCCAGGCGCCGCGTGGCTGGGATATCCAGCGGGTGGCCGTTGTTGCCGAACGCCGTGCCACGGTCGAAGGGGTAGAGAAATTCGCGGTGCTCGTAGGCCAGTACCACCTGGGTGTCTTCGCCCAGCCAGGCCAGCGACGGCGCTACCAGCGATTCGCGGTGCACGCCGTAGTTGCGCCAGTAGTCTTCATCTTCGTGGTCGACGATCAGGCGATAGGCGAAGTTGCTGTCGCCCAGCGCGCCGGTGCTGTCGAACCCGCCACCGCTGCCGTTCTTGCCGCTGCCGTAGGTCGACCCGCGCACGGTCAGGGCGTTGTACTGCTCGAGTTGCGGGCGCTTGCTGACCACGTTGATGACCCCGCCCGGGTCCTGGATGCCGTACAGCAGCGAGGCCGGGCCCTTGAGCACTTCGACCCGCTCGGTGCTGGCGTTGAGGCTGCGGCCCTGCACGATGGGCATGCCATCGCGCATGATCGAGCCGTCGCGGTTGTCGCCGAAGCCGCGCTTCATCACCGTGTCGGAGGTGCCACCGAAATTGTTGCCCTGGGTGATGCCGCTGACATTGGCCAGGGCGTCATCGAGGTTGCGCGGGGCCTGGTCACGGATGACCTGGGCCGGCACCACGTTGATGGCTTGGGGGATGTCCTGGCCAGGGCCCTGCCCGCGCATGATCGAGGCGGTAGCCGGGGGCTGGTAGCTGTAGTCGTCCAGTTGCGAGGTCACGGTGATGGCCTGCAGGTTGAGGGCGCCGGAGGTGTCCACTGCTTCGAGGGTGAGTGTGCGTGCATCGACACGGCGCCAGGCCAGCCCGGTAGTGCCCAGCAGCTGTTGCAGGGCCTGTTCGGCGCTGAACCTGCCGTTCAGCGCCGGCGCCTGCACGCCTGGCAGTTCCAGGGTGTAGACCACGCTCTGGCCGGTGGTGCGGCTGAAGGCGCCAAGTGCCAGGGCAAGGGGTTGCGCTGGCTGGGCGAAGGTGTACGCCTGCTGTTGCTCGGCGGCGCAGGCCAGGGGGGCGACAGCGAATGCCGGGAGCGCGGAAAGGCCGAGCCAGAGAGGGACGCAACGCGGGGTGAACTTCATGGACGCTGACCTGTGAGAGGGATATGACTGCGAATGAATCGCACTTCCACTCATTACACGGATGCCACGTCCTGTTACCTCACCCGCTATCTGAAAATATTTTTGCCTGTGCGGGCCTCTTCGCGGGTGAAGCCGCTCCCACAGGTACTGCACAGGATTTGAAACTTGCGCCCTTCCTGTGGGAGCGGGTTCACCCGCGAAGAGGCCGGCACAGGCGACTACCGGATCAGGGTCAACCGCCCCAGCACTGTCTGCCGCGAAAAGCCCATCACCTTGCCCAGCGAATCCAGCGCCAGCAACGGCTCGGCCACGGGGAAGCTGCCACTGACCTTGCGCCGCCCCAACTCATCATCGAGCAGCAGGATGCGCCCCGGGTAATAACGCCCCAGGTCCTCGACCACCTGCGCCAGCGGCACCTGGTAGTAATTCAGCCAGCCCTGGCGCCAGGCCAGGCGGTTGTCGCTGTCCACCGCCAGGGTGTCGCCGACTCGGCCGGCAGCGTAGGCCGCCTGCTGGTTGGCCTTCAGTTCACGCGCTGCTGCGCCCGGTGCCGGGCTCACCGCCACGCGCCCACTGCGTACCGTGACCTGGGCGCCCTCGCCCTGCTCGCGCACTTCGAACTGAGTGCCAAGCACGCGCACCTCGCCGCCGGCAGCTTCCACCACGAACGGCGCGCCGGTATGCGTGACCTGGAAGAACGCCGCACCATGCAACAACCGCACGCGGCGCTCGCCCTGCACAAAATCGACTGCAATCGCGCTCCCCGCATCCAGCGTCACCTGTGACTGGTCAGGCAAGGTCACCTGGCGGATTTGACCAGCAGTGCTGTAGTCGGCCTGCAGGTCCTGCAGCCACAGGCCCGGGTGCCAACCACCGGCAACGCCCACGGCCAGTACCAGGCACGCAGCCACCGCCAGCGCCGCGACCCGCTGCCGCCAGGGGTGCCTGGCCGGCGGCCTGGCCATCGCATCCAGGTAACGTTGCAGGCTTGCCTGTTCTTCAGCGGCCAGGCGCGCCGCCGGGGCGGCGCTGTTCTGCCACAGCGCCTGGGCCTGGGCGTAGGCCTCACGGTGCCCAGGGTCGGCCAGCAGCCAGCGCTTGAACGCCGCGCCCTCGGCCTGCGCAGGTTGCTCGTTGATGCGGCTGAGCCATTGCAGTGCAGCCCGGGACTGCGCCTCGGTGATCGGCGGTAAACGGCTCATCGACGGGCACTCCCTGGCCGGCGCGGGGTGGACGCGGGCTCGGCAACACTCGCCTTGCACGCTTCGAGGGCGCGCATCATATGCTTTTCCACAGCACTCTGGGACAGTTGCATGGCCTTGGCGATCTCGCCGTATTTGCAGCCGTGGATACGGTTGAGCAGGAAGATCTGCCGGGTGCGCTCGGGCAAGGCGCGCAAGGCAGCGTCGATGCGCTGCAGGTCGTGATCGACCTCCACGGCCTGTTCCGGGGCCTGGGCCATGGCCGCTTCATCCAGCGGCAGCACAGCTTCGGCCACGCGTTCGCGGCTGCCTTCGCTGCGCAGGTGGTCGATGGCCAGGTTGCCGGCGCAACGCAGCAGATAGGTGTCCAGCGCCTCGACCTTGACCTCGGGGCGACGCCAGAAGCGCAGGAACAGTTCCTGGACCAGGTCCGATGCCGTGGCCCGGCAGCCGACCCGGCGGCTCACCAGGGCCTCCATGCGTGCCCGCTGGGCCTGGAACACCTGGACGAAGCGCGCACGCCCGCCGCCGCTTTCGGCATCCGCCTCGATCATGTCGCCCGGCTCGCTCACCTGGTCACTCGGCGAACACGGCCAGCAACGGCCCCAGCACCACGCTGGCGGCGGCCAGGCCCAGCAACAGGCGGGGCTGGTATGGCAGGCCGAACACCCACAGGGTCACCCCGGCCATCATCACTGCAGTCCACTCCACCAGGCCATGGGCCCAGCCACGCAGGAGCACGCTGAGCACCAGCGACAGCACCAGCAACAGCCAGCCGGCGCTTCGCAACAGGCGCAACTGCACGGGGCGCGGCTTGCGCCCGAGCAGGTCGACGAAGTGCTTCTCCATGGCCAGGCACAGGGCAACGAAGCCGGCGTAAGCGATCAGTGCATTACCCAGCATCAGCTCGCCTCCGCCGTTTCAGTGCTCGGCTTCTTTGCTGCACGCGGGGCACGCTTGGCCACAGGTTTCGGGCTGTGCAACATCTTGCCGGCCAGCCAGGCCAGGAACAGGCCGGTGCCCAGCGCTGTCAGGTCGAAGCCGGCCATCGCCCAGTCACCCGCCGGCAGCGAATGGTTCAGGCCCTGGCCGGTGGTCAGGCCGTTGAGCAGCGGCAGCAAGGCGAAGGCCAGCGCGCCCAGTGCCAGTTGCTCGCCCCATGCCCGCCGCCCACTGCGCAGCACGGCGTGCACCAGCGACAGGCCCCAGGCGGTGAAGAAGGCGTTGACCTCCCAATCGGCCCGGCCTTCGACACCCATCGGGATCAGGCGGTTGGCCCAGAAGAAGCCCGCCACGGCCAGCAACAGGCCGCTCATGCTGGCGATATTGAGCACCTCGACCAGGCGCAGTTCGCCCGGCAGGCGTTCGCTCCTGGCATGCTTGAGCTGACGCTTGCCCAGCCACATCACCAGCCCGGTGCCGATCACCGCGGTACCGGCCACGCCAAAGAAGAAGTACAGCCAGCGCAGCCAGGGCCCGGCGAAATTGCCCATGTGCAGACCGGCAAAGCTGAAGGCGGTCATCATCGCCCCGCTCTCCGGCTTGCCCTGGCTCAACAGCGCACCGCTGGCGCCATCGAAGGTCCAGTTGGCGCTACGCCGATAGGCCACATGGTCGGCCGCGGACTGGGTGAAGGTAACGCGGGCATTGCTGTCGCCGGCATTTTCCACCTGGATACGGCCGATACGCGCGCCCGGTTGCAGGTCCTGCACCTTGGCGTACAGGCTCGGCAACGGTACCAGCGGCGCGGCCACATGGGCCGCCTTGGGCGCATCGTTACGGCCGAACAGGTCGTTGAAGTACTTGCCGGTGTCATTGCCGTAGCTGGCCATGATGCCTGCCGGCATCACCATGTACATGAACAGCACCAGGCTGCTGTAGCTGATCATCAGGTGGAACGGCAGCACCAGCACGCCAATGGCGTTGTGCCCGTCCAGCCAGGAGCGCTGGCCCTTTCCGGGGCGGAAGGTGAAGAACTCCTTGAAGATCTTCTTGTGGGTGATGATGCCGGTGACCAGCCCCAACAGCATGATGAAGGCGCAGAACGTCGACAGCCAGCGGCCGAAGGGGTATGGCATCTGCAGCTGGAAGTGAAAGCGGTAGAAGAACTCGCCACCGCGACTGTCGCGTGCCTCCACCGGCTGGCCGGTCTGGGTATCGAGGGTCCTGGTGACGAAGCCGCGTGGCCCGCCATTGGGGTCGCGATAACCCACGCTCAAGGCAGCCTCGCGTGCGTTGGGCATGCGGATCAGCCAGGTGCCCGAATGCCCGGCGTTGTCCTGCAGGTACTGCTGGGCTATCTCCAGGCTATGGGTCGGGTCCAGATCATGGCTGCGCACTTCTGGCTGCGACCAGTGGGTGATTTCTTCCTTGAAATACGACAGCGTGCCGGTGAGGAAGATGGCAAACAACAGCCAGCCGAAGATCAGGCCGGTCCAGGTGTGCAGCCAGGCCATGGCTTGGCGGAAGCCTTCTTTCATGGGGTTTTCATCCAGTAGGCCAACCCGCTGATCACACCCAGCAGCATGCTTGGCGCCAGCACGCCCAGCCAGGCGCGCAAAGCGCTGCGGCAGGCGAAGCACCAGATGAACGCCAGCAGGTAGAAGACGAATGACAGCAGCAGGCCTGTGAGCGTGGCATCAACCTGTGGCAGCGGCGCTAGCAGGGTAATGCAGACGCTGGCCACGGACGCCAGCAGGTAGCCGCCCAGCAGCGCGGCCAGGCTGCGTGAAGTTACGGCCAGGCGATAGTTGAGCGAGAGACCGGCAGTTTTGCGCGTCATGGCGAAGGCCCGGGCGTTTTCGGGCATGCAATAATAATGATTTCAATTCTCATAAGCAAAGGCCGAGCGATGAGCCGCCTGCTGCCTTGAATGCAACAAGAAATTTATTTTCAAAAAGGGCTTGAATTCGTTTCGCCGTTGCCTGACCTTAGAGTCAAGAGGCGCAGAAATTCCAAGGGTCTCAAAGGCCTAGGCGCGTCTCCATGCGAGCAAGCTGAATAAGGATTGAATCATGCAAATCCAGGTCAACAGCAGCAACCATTTCGAAGGCAACGCCCGGCTCGACCAGTGGGTCCGCAGCACACTGCAGAACTCGCTGGAACGTTACGAAGACGACCTCACCCGCATCGAGGTTCACCTGCGCGACGAGAACGGCGCCAAGCCCGGACCGCATGACAAACGCTGCCAGATGGAGGCTCGCCCCAAAGGCCACCAACCGATTTCCGTCACCCACACCGCCACTTCGCTGGACCAGGCGGTCGATGGTGCCGCCACCAAGCTCAACCACGCGCTGGAACACTTCTACGGCAAGCTGCGCAGCAAGCGCGGAGCCCTGGAACTGAGTGACCCGGACGCCTGATCGGCAATGCAAACGCCCGGCCTGATGCCGGGCGTTTTCGTTTGTATCGATCGATGGCGCTGAACCAACAGGTAATTTCCCCGGTCAACTTCTGCACTCATTCACCGCAGAAGCATGACCATGAACAACCCATTCGAACGAATCAGTGCTGCATTCGCCCCCGAATACCGGGTCAACCTGAGCATTGCAAACCTCGACGGCAGCATCATGCTGACCCTGTCCGACGACGCTGGCGTGGTCGCCAAGCGCCTCATCACCCAGGCCCAGCGCAATGACCCGGTGCGCCTGCAGCGGGTGATCGACAGCATCCGCCTGGGCCTGGCCATCGAACACAGCCAGAACCCTCTGCAGGTGCTGGCCGCGCTGACCCGTGACGCCCGCCACGAGCCGCGCCATTTCATCGCCAACTGAGGGCTACTTGCCCTCCTCCACTTCCTTGCCGTTGGCATCCAGCACCTTGGTCGAGGGGTAGCGGTACGAGGCGTAGCGCACCACCAGGATCGCGAACGCCAGCAACAGGATGCCACCGCACACGTACAACAGCCCTACGTCCGGCGCCTTGTGGTGCGAGACGTCGCCGATCAGCAGGCGGGTCAGCGCGGTGATGGCCACGTACAGCAGGAAGCGGATCGGCATGTGGTTGGTCTTGAAGTAGATACCGACCATCGCCCCCAGCTCCAGGTAGATGAACAGCAGCAGGATGTCATCGACACTGACCCCGCCCTTGCCGAGCATGTCCAGGAACGTCATCACTGCCGCATAGGCGGTGATCGCGCCAATGCCGAACAGCGCCAGGTAATGGAATGCCTCGACGCACAGGTTGCCCAGCGAGTCGGCCGAGCCGTGCAGGCCCTTGCGCAGCTTTTCTGCCCATTTGATGTTCACGATGTTCCATTCCCCGATACGTCTTGAAGGATGATGCGTCACCGGCGTGACGCTTGTGCCATGCAGTTAAAAGGCCAGGGCCCCTGCCTTGGAAGGCGACCGATTGCCGCAAGGCACCTTCAGGCCTGGCAAGTTGCCAGAAGCGAGCAGCAACCGTGGTGCATCAGGCCTTGCTACTGCAGCCCAAATCGCCGGCTTCGATCCTGATGATGACCTCAATGCATGAGCTGGAGACGTTGCGGGCTTTGCTTGAGTCGGCACTGGTTCAGGTGCAGAGGCCCGCTGAGCCTCGGACTTTGCACTGAGGTTTGAGTGTTGCGTTGTCTGGGCTGGCCTCTTCGCGGGTAAACCCGCTCCCACAGGATCTCCACAGGCCTTTGAGGTAGATGCAGTACCTGTGGGAGCGGGTTCACCCGCGAAAGGGCCCGGATGGCCAAGGCGCTGATGGATGATGCTGGGTTGGGCATGAAGCAGTAAGCCCTCTGCACCACGCTACAATTTCTGCTTGCGAAGCAATCAACATTGCCATTACTGTATATAGATACAGTAAATCGAAACGCAACCAGCAAAAGGCATAGAGGTGATGAATGGCCGTCGAAGTGGTGTACCGCAGCAGCCGCGACCCGGAGCGCTTGTTCATGGATAAGGCCGAAGCAGACCGTCACGACAAGATGCTCGAACTGGCCGAGCGCCTGGCCGAAGTACTGCACAAGGCAGTGCCCTCGCTGAGCGAGAAACAGGTCGAGGAAGCCGGTATCTACATGGCCAAGAACCGCGATGTGTTCGCCCGGGCGTTCAAGAGCCAGCCGGATGCGCTGGCCGAGTTGCTCGAAGCGCCAGCGGCCGAGTAATTGCCTGCACTGGCCGCTTCGGCAGGTACGGCACAAGCGCTGGGCTCGGGCGCTATCCCTGTGGGAGCGGGTTTCCCCGCGAAACAGGCGACGCGGTGGATGGCACGGGCTACGCCCGTGTTCGCGGGTGAACCCGCTCCCACAGGGACCGCGGAGCTTTCAAGGTTTGGGGTGGAACAGTTGCTGCTTCAGGTACGGCACAAGCGCTGGGCCGGAGGTATTCCTGTGGGAGCGGGCGTGCCCGCGAAGAGGCCAGCAAAGCCGGCCTCAGCCGTAGAGCAACCGCTCCGCCAGCATCTGCGCCACCCGCGCCGGCGAGCGCTTCTCTGCCTGTGCATGGCCAAACACTTCGGTCAGCCGTGAAGGTATCCGCGCCAGGTGCGCAGTGATGGTGCCCAGGTCTTCGCCACGATGGGTAAGTGCCACGTAGATCAACCCACCGGCATTGATCACGTAATCGGGCGCATACAGTATCCCGCGCGACTCCAGCTGGTCGGCTACCTGCAAGGTGGTCAGCTGGTTGTTCGCCGCCCCCGCCACTGCCGCGCAACGCAACTGCATCACGCTCTGCCCGTTCAACACCGGCCCCACGCCGCAAGGGGCAAAGATGTCGCAAGGGGTGCTGATCAACGCATCGTTGGTCACCGGATGAGCATTGAACTGCTCCACCGCCAGCCGCACCCGCCCAGGGTCCAGGTCGCTCACCAGCAGGTCAGCACCCGCCGCATGCAGTTGTTCCGCCAGCGCATAACCGACATTGCCCAGCCCTTGCACCGCAACCCGCAGCCCTTGCAGGTCATCACTGCCAAGGCGGAACGAAGTGGTGGCACGAATGCCAGCGAACACCCCCATAGCCGCATGCGGTGAGGGGTCACCCGAGGCCGTGGTGCTGGTCACATGGGGTGTGCTCTGGGCAATGCAGTCCATGTCCAGGGTCGAGGTGCCGCTGTCCACGGCGATGATGAAGCGCCCTTGCAAGGTGTCGATGAAGCGGCCAAAGGCCTCGAACAGCGCGGCACGGTTTTCCACATGCGGGTTGCGCATGATCACCGCCTTGCCGCCCCCCAGTGGCAGGCCAGCCAGCGCCGCCTTGTAGCTCATGCCCTGGGCCAGGCGAATTGCGTCGGTCATGGCGCTTTCATCATCGGCATAAGGCAGGTAGCGGCAACCGCCCATGGCCGGGCCCAACTGCTCGCTGTGAATAGCCACCACGGCCTTCAGGCCGGTGGGCGGGTGGGTGAACAAGTGCAGCGACTGGGTACGGGTGCTTTGCATCAGCGCGAACATCGACAGGCTCCCCTACGAGGTGCTCTCTCCAGTATAGGCATGGCCCTTGGGCTGGCGCCGCCGCCGGACCACTGGACGAAACCGCGCGCCGCGGCTAATACTCAAGCGTGTGTGGAGAAGCCCCATGAAGCCACGTCAAGCCTGCCTGGCCTGCCTGGAACGCGAGCCCGTCGCCCTGCTGGAAGCCGCATTATGGATTGCCGCCGAGCACGACCGCAGCGTCGAGCCCGCGGCCAGCCTTGCCAAGCTGCATGACCTGCAGCGTGAGATCAGCGCCAACCTGCCGATGCTGCCGCTGTGCGAACTGGCCCAGCCACTGCTGCGCCAACTCAATGCCCTGGGCTTCCAGCAGGATGAATACCACCCGCTGCGCCCGCATGCCGCGATGATGGACAAGGTGCTGCAGCGCCGCCGTGGCCAACCGCTGGCCCTGGCCATCCTCGCCCTGGAACTGGCCCGGCGCCTGTCCATCCCCCTTGAGGGCGTAGGCTTCCCTGGCCATTTCCTGCTGCGCGTGCCAGGTGCGGATCACCTGCTCGACCCCTGTGGTGGCCGCCGCCTGTACCCCAACGATTGCCGTGAGCTGCTGGCTCGCCAGTTTGGCCCGCATGTAGCGCTGACCGCCGAGCACATGCGCAGTGCCAGCCCGCTGCAGATGCTGCAACGCCTGTCACGCAACCTGCGCCAGTTGCACATCAGCAACGACGACCACCTGGCGGCGCTGATCGATGCCGAGCGGGTCATGCAACTGGGCCCTGTGCAGGTCAGCGACTATGTGACCCGCGCCTCGCTTTACCAGCACCTGGATTGCCCGCAGGCCGAGCGCTTCGACCTGGAGCATGCGTTACTGCTGACGGAGGACCCGGTCCAGCGCCTGAAACTGTCCGAGCGTATCGGCAAGCTTCCGGCGGCGAACCGTTCCATTCACTGAGCCGGGCTGTCCGGCTGCTGTGCTGGGTGGGCCTGGGAAAACGCCGGGTGCCCCGCCGCCAGGGCGGCAACCCGCAGGATGCGCGGGAAGCTGTCGAGGTCGATGTTGAAGCGTTCGGCCGCGTACAACTGCGGGATCAGGTAGACATCCGCCAGGCCCGGCTCATCACCGAAGCAGAAGCCGTGATCGCCTATCAGCTGCTCCACTGCCGCCAGCCCCTGGCTGATCCAGTGGCCGATCCACTGGTTGACCTGGCTCTCGTCCTGGCCAGCCTGGCGCAGCCGGTTGAGCACGCTGACGTTGTGCAGCGGGTGGATGTCGCAGCCGATGATCGCCGCCACGCCCCGTACCTTGGCGCGCGCCTCGGCCGCAGCAGGCAGCAGGGCGGGCTGTGGATAAACCTCCTCCAGGTACTCGATGATCGCCGGCGATTGCACCAGCAGCTCACCGCCATCGGTGCGCAAGGCCGGCACACGGCCCTGCGGGTTGACCGCGACATAGTCCGCACCGCGCTGCTCACCCTGCAACAGGTTGACCGGCAGGGACTGGTAGGCCAGCCCCTTCAGTGCCAGGGCAATGCGCACCCGGTAGGACGAGGTGGAACGGTAATAGGTGTACAGCTCCATGCCCGTGCCTCCTCAGTTGGCCGCGATGACCGTGCCGCGGCATTCGCCGAAACCGATGCTGGCCACGCCATCACGCACGCAGCGGGCACGCAGGATGATCTCGTCGCCGTCTTCGAGGAACTTGCGCACCTCGCCACTGGCCAGTTCCACCGGGTGCTTGCCGCCTTCGGTGATCTCCAGCAGGCTGCCGAACGAACCTGGCGCGGCGCCCGACAGCGTGCCCGAACCGAACAGGTCGCCCGGTTGCAGCTGGCAGCCGTTGACGCTGTGGTGCGCGACCAGCTGTGCCACGGTCCAGTACATGCTGCGTGTGTTGCTCAGGGTCAGGCGGTGCGGGGCAAGACCCTGCTCGCGCATGCGCTCGGTCAGCAGCAGTACCTCGAGCTCGATATCGAATGCACCGGCGGCCTGGTCGCGCTTGTCCAGCAGGTACGACAGTGGCTGCGGGTCGCCTTCCGGGCGTGCCGGCTGGGCACAGCGGAACGGTTCCAGCGCTTCGGCGGTAACCACCCATGGCGAGATGGTGGTGATGAAGCTCTTGGACAGGAACGGCCCCAGCGGCTGGTATTCCCAGGCCTGGATATCGCGCGCCGACCAGTCGTTGAGCAGGCACAGGCCGGCCACGTGCTCGGCGGCATCGCCTACCGGGATCGCCTGGCCCATGTCGTTGCCCTGGCCGATCCAGATACCCAGCTCCAGCTCGTAGTCCAGGCGCGCGCAGGGGCCGAAGCTTGGCTCGGTGTGCCCGGCCGGCAGGGTCTGGCCTTTGGGCCGGCGCACATCAGTGCCGGACGGGCGGATGGTCGAGGCGCGGCCGTGATAACCGATCGGCACGTACTTGTAGTTGGGCAGCAGCGGGTTGTCGGGGCGGAACAGCTTGCCGACGTTCTTGGCGTGCTCGATGCCCACGTAGAAGTCGGTGTAGTCACCGATCTGCGCCGGTACATGCAGCTGGCAGGCGTTGGCCGGGTACAGGGCGGCCTGCAGTGCCGCCTGGTGTTCGCTATGTTCGCCCAGCAGCACCTGCAGGCGCTCGCGCAGGGCAACGCGGGCATTGCGGCCGAGGGCGAAGAATGCGTTCAAGGCCCCACCACGGGTGGCCTCGACAGCGGCCTTGGCGGCACCGTCGAACAGGCCGGCGGCCAGCACCGCCTCCAGGTCAAGGATGGCGTCGCCGATGGCCACGCCACAGCGCTTGGCTTCACCCGGCCGGCTGAAGATGCCCAATGGCAGGTTCTGCAGCGGGAAGTCGCTGTGCCCGTTGGCATGCTCGACCCAGCTACGGGCAATGGCGGTCTGGTTCATGGGTTATCTCCGGTTCGGGTTGAAGGTGCTCGGCAAGGTGGCCCAGCAACTATCGTAGTCGGCCTGCAACTGCGGGCATTCAAGGGCTTGCAGGCTCGGGCGCAGCACCTGGCTGGTCTCGAACATGAAGGCCATGGTGTTGTCGATCTTGTGTGGCGCCAGGTCGGCGGCAATAGCCTTTTCGCAGGTTTCGGCGTCGGGGCCGTGGGCACTCATCACTCCGTGCAGCGAGGCACCGCCCGGCAGGAAGCCCTCGGCCTTGGCGTCGTAGGCACCGTTGATCAGGCCCATGAACTCGTTCATCAGGTTGCGGTGGAACCATGGTGGACGGAAGGTGTTCTCGGCCACCATCCAGCGTGGCGGGAAGATCACGAAGTCCATGTTGGCCAGGCCATGCACGCTGGTCGGCGAGGTCAGCACGGTGAAAATCGACGGGTCCGGGTGGTCGAAGCTGACCGTACCGATGGTGTTGAAGCGGCGCAGGTCGTACTTGTACGGCACGTTGCTGCCGTGCCAGGCGACCACGTCCAGTGGCGAGTGCTGCAGTTCGCAGGCCCAATGTTCGCCCAGGAACTTCTGCACCAGCTGCACCGGGCCATCGGCCTCTTCGTAGTGCGCCACCGGGGTGAGGAAGTCGCGCGGGTTGGCCAGGCCGTTGCTGCCGATCGGGCCCAGGTCCGGGATGCGCAGCGGCGCGCCGTGGTTTTCGGCGATGTAGCCGCGGGCCTCGCCGTCGAGCAGTTCGACGCGGAACTTCATGCCACGCGGGATTACCGCGATTTCCAGCGGCTCGACTTCCATCACCCCCAGTTCGGTGGCAATGCGCAGGCGGCCCTGTTGCGGCACCAGCAGCAGTTCACCGTCGGCGTTGAAGAACACCCGCTCCATCGACCGGTTGGCGCGGTAGATGTAGATGCTCACGCCGGCCGGTTTTTCCGCAGCGGCGTTGGCCACCATGGGCAGCCAGCCCTCGATGAAATCGGTCGGTTCGACGGGGATCGGCTGGGGGTTCCAGCGCAGGCGGTTGGGTGTGATGGCCCCCAGCGGGCCGGTCAGCGGCTGACGCGCCAGGCGTTCGAAACGCGGGTGCAAGGCAGACGGACGAATACGATACAGCCAGGTGCGGCGCAGCTCGCTGCGGGTCATGGTGAACGCCGTGCCCGAGAGCAGCTCGGCATACAGCCCATAGGGCGCCTTCTGCGGCGAGTTCTGCCCGACCGGCAAGGCCCCTGGCAGCGCTTCGCTGGCAAACTCGTTGCCGAAGCCGCTGAGGTAGTGAAGGTCGGGTGACGTATCGCGATTCATCGATGCCTCCGGGCTCTGGCCGAGCCGTTGCTGGCAGCTGGCTGCTGGCCCGGGGCGGGGTGGCAGCGCGTCTGCATTGTTTTTATCGTAATCAGATTACGAATAACGTAATTTGCTACGGGCAATGCGTCAAGCTATAAAGGCGCGACTCGACGAATCCGGAAGAAGATGTCCATGGCCAAAGCCAGCTCCCCCGCCGACAACGGCAAGCAGAAAGTCCGCTCGGCGGAGGTCGGCACCGACATCCTCAAGGCCCTTGCCGAGCTCTCCCCGTCCACCTCCCTGTCGCGCCTCGCGGAACATGTGCAGATGCCGGCGAGCAAGGTGCACCGCTACCTGCAGGCATTGATCGCCAGCGGTTTTGCCGAGCAGGATGCGGCCACCAACCATTACGGCCTGGGGCGCGAGGCACTGCGGGTGGGGCTGGCGGCGCTGGGCAGCATCGATGTACTGAAGATTGCCGCACTGCCGTTGTCGCAGCTGCGCGATGAACTGAACGAAAGCTGCTTCGTTGCCGTATGGGGCAACCAGGGCGCGACAGTGGTCAGCATCGAGCCGGCGGTACGCGCGGTTACTGTGGTAACGCAGATCGGCTCGGTACTGCCGCTGCTCACGTCGTCCACCGGGCTGGTGTTCGCCGCCTACCTGCCCGAGCGCGAGACCGTGGAGTTGCGTGACCGGGAACTGGCCGCCCTGCAGCACAGCGCCGCCGACTACCAGGCGGTACTGGCGGGCATTCGTGAACGTGGCCTGCACCATGTGCATGGGCTGTTGATGCCGGGCGTGGATGCGCTGTCGGCCCCGGTGTTCAATGCCATGGGGCAGGTCGCCGCGGTGATGACCGTGGTCGGGCCGACGTCGATCTTCCATGCCGACGAGCATGGCCCGGCGGCGCAACGGCTGCTGGCGGCAGCGCGGGAAACCAGCTGGCGCATGGGCTATTCGCCCGCCGGCTGAGCGCTTGCGGCACTATTGCCCGATACGTAAAGGTGAATGTCATAAGCGGCTATTTTTCCTACAGGATCAGGCGCTTATTCTTAACTCACTGGCCGGCATGAAGGGCTCTCCCCCCCGCCTTTCAGGCCTGCGAGGTTCACCGACGTAGATTTTGAAGCTCCTTGATCTGACGTCTCGATTGGCCGCTGCGGCTTGCAGCGGCCTTTTTTATTTGCCCTGAAAAACTCTTCGCCCGTGCTGGCCTCTTCGCGGGTAAACCCGCTCCCACAGAGATATCACTACCCCAAAGGCTTGTGGTGTACCTGTGGGAGCGGGTTTACCCGCGAAGAGGCCGGCACAGGCATACAAGTTTCAGCCCAGCGGATACTTCTGCAAGTTCGCCATCATCTGCTGCAACGCCTGCAAGCTGTCCTGTGGGTGCACTGCCCCGTCGAAGTCGCCAATCCGTGCCCAGTTCTCCGCCACCTGCTCCGGGGTAAAGCCTTCACGCGGATCGAAGCCTACCCCCAGGCTACGCTCCCACCGCACCTTGCCCACCCAGCCGCCACCCACTTCGAACAGCTCACCGCTGCCCTGGCACTGCTCGCTGCCCAGGTACACCACCAGCGGGCTGACCAGCTCTGGCTTGAGCCGCTCGAACACCTGGGGCGGGATCAACCCTTCGGTCATGCGGGTACCACCGGTGGGGGCGATGGCGTTGACCAGGATGCCGTGCTTGCGCCCTTCGATCGCCAGGGTACGAGTCAACCCATACAGGCCCAGCTTGGCCATGCCGTAGTTGGCCTGGCCAAAGTTGCCGTAGATGCCGGACGTGGAAGCGGTGAAGATCACCCGCCCCCAGTTCTGCTCGCGCAGGTGCGGCCAGGCGGCGCGGGTGACCTTGTAAGCCCCCTCGACATGCACCTGATACACCTGCTCCCAATCGCTGTCTTCCATCCTGTGGAAGGTCTTGTCACGCAGGATGCCGGCATTGTTCACCAGCACATCGACCCGGCCGAAGCTGTCCAGGGCCTGCTCGACAATACGCGCGCCGTGGCTGACCGAGTCATGGTTGGCAATGGCACTGCCACCAGCGGCGCGGATCTCCGCTACCACCTGGTCGGCGGCGGAGGCGCTGGCACCTTCACCGTGGGTGGAGCCGCCGAGGTCGTTGACCACCACCTGCGCACCACGCGCAGCGAACAGCAGCGCATGGGCACGGCCCAGGCCGCCCCCGGCTCCGGTGACGATCACCACGCGATCTTGCAGACGGACAGGCTCGCTCATGCTCATGGCTCCAGACAGGTTCAGGTCAGCCGAGTGTCCGCCGCCAGCGGCAGGTGGACAATCAAGCTCACGCAGGCTGAATGCCTGGCAATAACGCAACACGATGGTTATGGGGCCGCTGTGCGGCCCATCGCCGGCAAGCCAGCTCCCACACCAACCGCGCCGGCCTCCAGGCCTGCGCTGTACTTGTGGGAGCCGGCTTGCCGGCGATGAGGCCCTGTCAGTACCAGGCCACTTTCTGCTGGAAACAGCTCAGCGGTTGTTCACGAAAGGCCAGGTAATGGCGCAGCACCTGCACCGGCGCTTCGGTATGCGGGTAATGCCCGATGCCCTGCAACTGCACGGTGTCCGGCTCCGGCACCAGTTGCCGGTAGCGCTCCACCATGTGCGCGCCGGACAGCGGGTCGACCACGCCATTGATCAAGCGCAGCGGCACGCCTGCGTGCTGCATCGCGCCAACCCAGCGTTCGCGGTGCAACCTGCGCTCCGGCATGTACCCCACCAGTTTGTGCAGGATGCGCGTGCCACGGTTGGCGGCGATCAAACTCCAGAAGTCATCCAGCACGCTTTCACTGGGTTGGGTGCAAGAGCCGTAGACCTGGATCACGCTGCGCACCAGGTCGTCACGTCCGAACGAACGCCCTACCAGCCAGCCCAGACGGCTGAGCAGCAACTTCTGGATCAACAGCATGCGGCAGCTTTCGGGGAACAGCCCGCTGTTGAGGAACACGCAGCTGGCGATGTTGGCGCGCTGTTCATGATGCCGCGCCAGCAGTTCCTGCGCCACACTGCCGCCGTAATCATGGGCCAGCAGATGCACCGGCTGGTCGACCTTGAGCTCGGCGAGCAAGGCCTGCTGCAGGTCGGCCTGCTCCATCAGGCTGTACAGGTGATCGACCGGTTTGGCCGAATCACCAAATCCGAGCATGTCGCAGGCGATCAACCGGAAGCGCTGGGCCAATGGCCCCCACAGGTAGCGCCAATCCCAGCTGGCAGTGGGGAAGCCGTGCAACAGAAGCAGGGGCTCTCCTTGCCCTGCGGTCCAGTAGCGGATGCTCTGGCCCCGGAAGCTGAAACTCTGTCCCCGGGTACGCCAGACGCACAATGGAATTTCGGCCATGGGCATCAGAACGGTCCCGGTGAAGTGGTGTTGGTGGAATAGAGCAAGGCTGCGGTCATTGCATGTCACCTCGGCACTTACATGTGCTCTCTATGTCGAGGCAGAGTCTAGCCAGCAGCCCATTGGCTGGAACTTGCGTTTCCAGCCAGCTTGATGACTTGGCGAGTCAGTGGCACGAACGGTCAGAGCAGCATGGCCAGCAGCGGTGCCGCGAACAGGTTCAACAACCCGGTCAGGACCATGACCAGGCCGGCCACCGAGCCTTCCTCGCGGCCCACCTCCTGTGCCCGGCTGACCCCGGCACCATGGGCACCGACGCCGAACAGCGCGCCCCGCGCCAGCGGCGTGCGCAACGGCAACCAACGCAGCAGCACGCCGCCGAACATGGCGCCCAGCACGCCGGTGAACATCACGAACACCGCCGTCAGCTCCGGTACGCCACCCAGGTCATGGGCCAATGGCATGGCAAAGGGCGTGGTGATCGAACGCGGCACCAGCGACAGGCTGGTCGCGCTGTCCAGCGCCAACATATGTGCCAACCCCCAGGAACTGGCGATCGAAGCGCTGCTGCCGGCGACCATTCCCACCATCAGTGCCGGCCAGTGGCGCGCCAGCATGGCCCGTTGCTGCCAGATCGGCACCGCGAATGCCACGGTCACCGGGCCAAGCACGCTCATCAGCCAGTGGGTGTTGCGGGCGTACTCGGCATAGGCGGTGTGCAGCGGCACGGCCACCGCCAGCAACAGAACCGGCACCAGGATCAGCGGCGACAGCAGGTAACGCCCGCTGCGCCGGTATAACCAGCGGCTGCCCAGATACGCCAGCAAGGTCAGGGCCAGCCAGAACAGCGGCATGGGTTCAAGGCTCATGGCGCAAGCTCCAGCGGCACACCAGTTCCACGGTCAACGCGGTCACCACCATTACCATCAGGGTGCTCACGGCGATCACCAGCAGGATGCGCCAGCCCTCGTCACGAATCAGGGCGCCGTAATCGAGCAGGCTCATCAGCGCCGGGATGAAGAACAACAACATCTCAGCCATCAACCAGCCGGCGCCCAGTTGCAGCATGGCCGGCTTGAGCACACCCGAGGCGAACAGCAACAGCAGCAATGCCAGGCCCATCACACCGCCAGGAATCGGCCAGCCCAGCCAGGTGGCAAGCTGGCCACCGAACAGGAACAAGGCACAGAGGATCGCCAGCTCGACGAGCAGGCGCAGGGCTTTTTTCAATAACGCGGGTTTCATGGGGGGTTCCTCGACAGGCCCTCATTTTAAGATTTGGCTGCCTAGGCCAGAAGCGAATTGTTAGACTGAACACCATTCCAGAATGGAATTGCGATCATGGAATTCAAACAGCTGCGCAGCTTTATCGAAGTGGTCCACCGCGGCGGTTTTACCCAGGCGGCGCAAACCCTGCACATCAGCCAGTCAGCGGTGAGCAAACAGGTGGCCCAGCTGGAGCAAGATGTGGGCCAGCCGCTGCTGGAGCGCCAGGCCTCACAGCTGCACCTGACCGCTGCCGGGCGCATTGTGCTGGAGCGTGGCGAAGCCTTGCTGCGCCAACGTCAGGCGCTGCTCAGCGAACTGGACGACCTCAGCCAGATGGGCCGCGGTGAACTGCGCCTGGGCTTGCCGATGCTGGGCAGCGACGCGCTGTTCGCCGGCTTGTTCGCCGAGTATCGGCGGCGTCACCCGAACATCGCGGTCCAGTTGCTCGAAGGCGGCAGCCGCAGCATCGAACAGGCAGTCAGGAGTGGCGAACTGGAACTGGGTGGCAGCCTGACGCCCAGTGACGAGGCGTTCGACTACCAGCCGTTCTGCAACGAACCACTGGATGCCCTGTTGCCTGCCGGCCACGAGCTGGCGGGCCAGGACGGGGTAGACCTGCAGCAGCTGGCTGATACGCCGTTCCTGCTTTACCAGCGCAGCTTCGTGCTCAATGACCGGTTGCTGAAGGCATGCCAGCAGCAGGGTTTTACCCCCAAGGAAGGCGGGCGCAGTGGCCAGGCGGACTTCCTCGCGGCGCTGGCGGCGGCGGGCCAGGGCGTGGTGCTGCTGCCCCGTGTGGTGGCGAAAGCGCTGGAGCGCCCCGGTGTGGTGCGCTTGCCGCTGCGCTCGCCGGGGGATTTGCGTTGGGATATCGCGTTCATCTGGCGGCGCGGGGCGTATCTGTCACGGGCGGCGCAGGCGTGGTTGGCGTTGGTGAGCGAATGGCCGGTGCTCGGCAGCAAGGGATGAGTTGCCCTTGCCGGCCTCTTCGCGGGTAAACCCGCTCCCACAGGAACACCACAGCCTCTGAAATCTGTGCAGTACCTGTGGGAGCGGGTTCACCCGCGAAGAGGCCGGTACAGGCGAAAAATACCCGTCAGGCTTTAAGTGTACTCACCAACTCAGCCAACCAAGGCTCTGCATCCGCCTCCGGAGTCACCGTCTCGCTGGCATCCAGGCGCAGCATCGGCTGCACTTCGCGCACGCCCAGTTCGGCAAACAGCTCGCGCATCTGCTCGCCACCACCGCAATAGGTATCGCCATAACTGCTGTCACCCAGCGCAATCACCGCACCCGGCAGGCCACGCCAGGCCGCAGGCAGGGTATCGCGAATGCTGCTGTACAACGGCATGAGGTTGTCCGGCAGTTCGCCCATGCCAGTGGTCGAGGTCACGGCCAGCAAGGCGTCGGGGGCGAAACCTTCAAGGTCCTGCAAGGTGGCGCGCGCCGCATGCCAGGCCTCCAGGCCCGCAGCCTTGAGCAGCGATTCAGCGTGACGGGCGACTTCTTCGGCGGTGCCGTAGACCGATCCGGAAATAATGGCGACTTTCATCGGGTAGAGGATTCCGAAACTGAGTGAAAACGTAGGATACTAGCATCCGGCGCTGGCAAAAGGCCGCCTCTACCAAAGTCACCCTCCTCAGCCCTGCTTCGCACCCTTGTTTATTCAATGGCCCGAACATGATCAACGCGCAACTACTGCAATCCATGGTCGATGCGTCCAATGACGGCATCGTGGTCGCCGAACAGGAAGGCGACGACACCATCCTCATCTACGTGAACGCGGCCTTCGAACGCCTGACCGGCTACAGCCGTGACGAAATCCTCTACCAGGATTGCCGCTTCCTGCAGGCCGACGACCGCGACCAGCTTGGCCGCGCCCGCATCCGCAAGGCCCTGGCCGAAGGCCGACCGTGCCGCGAAGTGCTGCGCAACTACCGCAAGGATGGCAGCGCTTTCTGGAACGAACTGTCGATCACCCCGGTAAGGCACGACGCCGAACAACGCACCTACTTCATCGGTATTCAGAAAGACGTTACTCGCCAGGTCGAACTGGAGCGGGAACTGGCGCAACTGCGCGTTCGTCCGAAACCCGACGAACGCACCTGAACCAAGTACGCCACGCACGGTCAATCCCGTTGAAGAAATCGCCATCGAGTTCGATCATGCAAGCAGAAGCGCTCCTGACCCAGGACGAGCTGGATTTCATACAGAACATGCAGCATTCGCCGCAGTTGAACCTGGCCGACCCCATGTCGAGCCTGCTGGTCAATGGCGACCGCCGCATCCAGAGCTTGCTTACCCGCTTGGTGGCCAACGAGCAGGTAACCCTGCAGGCCCAGTTCAACAACCAGCAGATCAGCTTCCCGCTGCAACTGGTGGAAGACGAGTTCCATGCCCTGCACCTGCAACTGGGCTCACCGGAAATCTACGAAGACGGGCCCATGCTGCGCCCCTGGCGCCTGTCGATGGAGCAGCCGAGCGCGCTGCTCGATGCCCATGGGCAGGAAAGCGGCCTGTGGGTTCGCGATATTTCGTTCAAGGGTACATTGCTGGAAGTCCGTGGCCTGCCAGCGGCACCAGCCCGCTTCGAACTGCGCTTCGCCCCTGGCGGCATCCCCCCCATCGAACTGCATGGCGTGCTGGGCCGGCGCATCGGCCCGGACCTGGCCGCCTATGACCTCAGCCAAAGCCCGGCCGAAGAGATCGAACGCCTGCGCGACTACATTCTCCAGGCCCATCGCCGGGCCCACCCCGAGCTACACACTCAGGTATCGAACTGACCGGCCAGAAACTGCCGCAAACGCTGGCGCATCACGCTACCCTGCGCGCCCAGGCAGGCGATAGGGCTGCCAGCCAGGCTGTCCTGTGCCAGTTCCGCCGCTTCACCCGCCAGTAACAACGGGCATTCCAGCCCTGCCACCAGGCGCGTCAGGCGCCGGGTGAGTTCCGCCGTGGGCGGCTGGTGGGAGAACAGCACCAGGGCATCCGGCTTCAGGCGCTCGCAGACCAGTGCCAGTTCTGCCAGCGGCTGCCCGCTCGCCAGTGGCGTCACGCCAAATTCATCACTGCTCAGGATCAGGCTGGTCACCAGCAACTCCAGTTCGTGGCACTGCCCCGGCAACGGCGCCAGCAGCACCATGCGGCTGCGCGGTGCACGGGCAAGTTGCAAGCGGGCCAACACCCGGCCACGCAGGAACTGATCGAGGAACAGCCATTCGCTGGCCTGCCCGTAGCCGCCCTGCCCGACCGCCAGGTCATGCCACACCGACATGAACACTTCGCTGAATACCTGGTCCAGTGTGCAAGCGGCAAACACCTCGTCGAACAGGCGGTCCAGGCTGGCCAGGTCAAAACGTTGCAGCGCCTGGCGGATCTGCTGCTGCCAGCGCACCCAGGCGCCCGTCGCGCCACCTGCCTGCCCAGCTAGGGCATGGTCGCGGGCGAGGATGCTGGCGACCTTGCTTACCGCCACGCCGCGCTCCAGCCAGCCAAGGATGCGGCGGATGTCATCGATGTCGGCCTGGGAGTACAGGCGGTGACCACTGTCGGTGCGGGTTGGCTGGATCAGGCCATGGCGGCGCTCCCAGGCGCGCAAGGTCACGGCATTGACGCCGGTCAGGCGGGAAACCTCACGGATCGGAAACAGGTCCTGCTGCGCGAGGCTCGCATCGATTACCGGGTTCAGTCCCTGTTCGTTCATCTGCAAGGGGTACCCTGTGTGCCCAAGTTGAACACCTAGTCTACTACGGCAACCGTTTGCCGGCTGACAGTTGCCGAAGATCGCACATGGGCGATAATCCGCGCCCGATTCTTGCATGCACGCCTGCGTCGCCCACCACCCCGGGCGACACAGCCAAAGGGGCCGGCTACCCGCCAGCCCCGTTGCCAGGAGATACACGATGTCTACCCCACCCGTCACCCTGATGGTGTCGCGCCGCGCCGCCCATGGCCGCTACCAGGACCTGCTGGCCTGGCTGCATGAAGGCGAACAGCTGGCCACCGACTTCCCCGGCTACCTTGGCTCGGGCATCCTGGCGCCACCCCGCGACAGCGACGAATTCCAGATCATTTTCCGTTTCAGCGACGAGCCGACCCTGCATGCCTGGGAGCATTCCGCCTCGCGCCGGGCCTGGTTGCAGCGCGGCAACGGCTTGTTCGAACGCCCCAAAGAGGCGCGCGTAAGCGGCATCGACGACTGGTTTGGCACCAATATGGTGCAAAAACCGCCACGCTGGAAGCAGGCCGTGGCCATTTGGCTTGCCTTCTTCCCGGTCTCGCTGGTGTTCAACCTGGTGTTCGGCCACTGGCTGGCAGCACTGGACCTGCTACCCCGGGTACTGCTCAGCACCCTGGGCCTGACGCCGGTGATGGTCTACCTGTTCATCCCCCTTTCCACCCGCCTGCTGGCCGGCTGGCTGCATGCATCCCCGGCCCCGGCTGGCGCCCTGCGCAGCCGCTGAGGCCAGGCCGTACACGCGGTAGACAGTTCGGGTATGCTGGGCGGCAATCAAAGGACAGACAAGTTGACCGCCCCGAACATGAACAGCCCCATTCTCGTTACCGGAGCCAGCCAGCGCGTCGGGCTGGCCCTGGCCCTTGAACTGGCACAGGCCGGCCATACGGTGGTCAGTGCCAGCCGCAGCGTCCAGCCACAGGCGGCCCACCCGAATATCGTGCAGTTCCAGGCCGACCTGTGCCAGGCGGCCGACCGCCAGGCCCTGATCGAGTATCTGCACAACCATTACGACGGCCTGCGCGCGATCATCCACAACGCCTCGCTGTGGCTCGACGATGGCCTCGACAACCTCGAGACCATGTTCCGCCTGCACGTCGAAGCGCCCTACCACCTCAACCTGGCCCTGGGCGACCTGCTGACCAAGGTGGAAAAGGCCGACATCATCCACATTTGCGACGAAACCTCTTCACGCGGCAGCAAAAGCCACATCGGCTACGCCGCGACCAAGGCCGCGTTGCAGAACATGGTGCTGTCGTTCGCCGAAAAATATGCGCCCAAGGTGCATGTGAACGGTATCCTGCCGGGGCTGCTGATCCTCAAGGAAGGGGGTGACGAAACCTACCGCCAGCAGACCCTGAAAAAGGCCCTGCTGGAGTTCGAACCCGGCGCCGGCCCGCTGATCGAGACGGTCAAGTACCTGCTCGCCAGCCAGTACAGCACCGGCAGCCAGGTGGTCATCAACGGTGGCCGCCACCTGAAGAACCGCATGACCTGAGAGAAGCCCATGACCCCACAGCAACAGCTCGAACTCGAGGCCGCCGCGTTCCGGCGCCTGGTCGAACACCTGCAGAAGCGCACCGACGTGCAGAACATCGACCTGATGAACCTGTCCGGCTTCTGCCGCAACTGCCTGTCCAAGTGGTACAAGGCCGCGGCTGACGAGCGCCAGCTCGACCTGAGCCTGGATGACGCCCGCGAAGCGGTGTACGGCATGCCTTACGCCGAGTGGAAAGCCCAATACCAGAAAGAAGCCAGCGCCGACCAACAAGCGGCGTTCGAAAAAGGAAAACCCCGTGACTGACCTGAACACCCTGCGCGCCAGCCTGGCCAGCGGCCAACACGTGTTTGCCGACACCCTGGCGTTCATTGCCGACAACTACAGCTACCAGCCACAGGCCTTCGACAATGGCGGCGTGGCGAATGCGGCCGGGCAGAACGAAGGTTCGTGCAAGACCCTGGGCCTGGCACTGCTGGAAGGGCTGAGTGACCAGGAAGCGCTGCTGGCCTTTGGTGAGCACTACCGTGACGTGGTGGCCACGCCCGAGGGCAGCGACCATGGCAATATCCGTGCGCTGATCAAGCATGGGCTGGCGGGCGTCAAGTTTGCCGAGCTGCCGCTTGCGCGCAAGGCTTGAGATTTTGGGGCCGCTCCGCGGCCCTTTCGCCGGCAAGCCAGCTCCCACAGGTACCCCGCTGCCTTCAAACTGATCATCCCCCTGTGGGAGCTGGCTTGCCGGCGATGAGGCCGGTGCAGACAGCATCAACCCATGATCCTTCCTGGCACCTCACCCGCCAACCCACCCTGCCGCAACCACTGCAAGGCCACCGGCCACAAACTTTCGCGAAAGCGGTCATGGAAGAACGCGAAATGGCCAATTTCATCGACCGAGATATCCACAGGCGCAATGCGCAGGTGCTGGCGCTCGGCGCCCTGCAGATAACCCAGCAAACGTTCGGTCGCCGCCACGGTACCAAAGGGGTCATCGGTCAGGCTGATGGCCAGCGTCGCCGCCCGCACCTGGGCGAACGGTAGTGCCTCCAGTGCACGCCCGCTGGGTCGGTGCTCATAGCGTGGGGTACGGGTGGTCCAGTCGTGCACTACGCCGGATGGCGTGTCCTCCAGCCAACCCAGGCGCTTGCCGGGAAAGTAACCGAACACCCGGGTGAGCAGCGGCATTACCACATGCCACTTGCCGAACAGTTGCCAACGCTGGTCAGCCGCGTAATCGCGCCAATAGGCGAATTGCGCACCAACCATCACCACCCGGCGAACCTTGCTCGCCGACGGTGCCAGCCCCACTGCGCAGCCGCCAAAACTGTGCCCCACCACGTCCACCGGCTGGCCGGGGAAATGTTCTGCGGCATGCACCAGGATGGCTTCGAAATCCAGCCGGCCCCAGTCGCTCCAGGATGCCTGGAAGCCACGCAGCGAGGCCGGGCGGGATTCGCCGATGCCACGGTAGTCGTAGGTCAGCACATCGCAACCCTGGGCGAACAGGAAGTCGGCGAAACGCGAGTAATAGCGGCAGCGTACCGAGGTGGCAGCGTTGATGATCACCAGCGGGCGCTGGGGGTCAGGTCGGGCGTGGCGCCAACGGAAGCCGCCGAGGCTGTAACCGTCGGCCGCGGTGTGGCGAAAGGCAGTGGCGGGCTGGGTGAGGCTGCTCATGGCACATTCCCTGTTGTTGTGCGCCAAAGCTAGCAAAGATTTTATAGCCTGTACCGGCCTCTTCGCGGGTAAACCCGCTCCTACAGGTACTCCATTTCCCTCAAGTTAAAAGGGATCCCTGTGGGAGCGGGTTTACCCGCGAAAGGGCCGGTACAGGCCGACAGCGATTACAGCTCGACGCAGTCGAACTTCACATCGGTAGCCACATCTTCGTCGTAGTTGACGTCAGCGCGCTCGAAGCCGAACAGGTTGAGGAACTGCTTCTTGTAGCCGGCATAGTCGGTCAGCTCGAACAGGTTCTCGGTGGTCACCTGTGGCCACAGCGCCTTGCAGGCGTCCTGTACGTCATCACGCAGTTCCCAGTCGTCCAGGCGCAGGCGGCCCTTCTCGTCGACCTCGGCCGGCGCGCCGTCGGCACGGTACATGCGGTCGCGGTACATGCGGTCCAGCTGGTCCTGGGTGCCTTCGTGAACACCCTTCTCCTGCATGATCTTGAACACCATGGACAGGTACAGCGGCATCACCGGGATGGCCGAGCTGGCCTGGGTAACCACCGACTTCAGCACCGCCACGTTGGCGCCGCCCTTGACTTCACCGGCCAGTTTCTTGTCCAGGCGCAGGGCGGTTTCGTCCAGGTCCTGCTTGGCCTGGCCCAGCGCACCGTGCCAGTAGATCGGCCAGGTGATGTCGCTGCCGATGTAGCTGAAGGCCACGGTGCGGGCGCCTTCGGCCAGCACGTTGGCGCCAGCCAGGGCGTCGATCCACAGCTGCCAGTCCTGGCCACCCATGACGGTGACGGTGTCGGCGATTTCCTGCTCGGTAGCCGGCTCGATACTGGCCTCGATGATGGTGTCCTTGTTGGTGTCGATGGCGGTCGACTTGTACGGCTGGCCGATCGGCTTCAGGGCCGAACGCACCAGTTCACCGGTCTGCGGCAGCTTGCGCACTGGCGAGGCCAGCGAGTAGATGACCAGGTCGACCTTGCCGCCCATTTCGTTCTTGATCAGTTCGATGACCTTGGCACGGGCTTCGTCGGAGAAAGCGTCACCATTGATCGACTTGCTGTACAGGCCTTCGGCCTTGGCGAACTTGTCGAAGGCTGCAGCGTTGTACCAGCCAGCGGTGCCGGCCTTGGTCTCGGTGCCTGGTTTTTCGAAGAACACGCCCAGGGTGTCGGCCTTGAAGCCGAACGCCGCGGTGATGCGGGCTGCCAGGCCGTAGCCGCTGGAAGCACCGATGACCAGGACCTTCTTCGGGCCATCCTCGCGCACGCCCAGCTTGCGGGTGGCTTCGATCTGGTCACGGACGTTGAGCTCGCAGCCCTTCGGGTGAGTCGTGGTGCAGATGAAACCGCGGACCTTAGGATGAATGATGGCCAATGTCTGTACCTCGTCAGGTTTATGCCGGGGGAAGCGCCGCCATGGGCGATTCCGGTTGATCAGAGGGTGAGACTACCCCCGCAGGTTATCCGACACATATTACGGGGTGATCTTGGGGATGCAAAACGGTGGATTACCTGTACCGGCCCTATCGCCGGCAAGCCAGCTCCCACAAAGACGGCGCAAAACCTGAGCCCTGTGAGGGACCTGTGGGAGCTGGCTTGCCGGCGATAGGGCCAGTGCAGGCAACATCAATCTGACAAGAGAGCCTCTTTCAGCCATTCCAGGAACTGCCGGGCCAGCGGATCATCCTGGCTATCCCGATGCACCAGGCAAGCCCACGCCGGCCCACGCACGCGCTGCGCCGACAAAGCCTGCAAACGCCCCTCCTCCACCGCCCGCCGCGCCAGCAACTGGCTGACCAGGGCCACCCCCAACCCCTCACTCGCCGCATCCAGCAGCAGCCCGGGGTCGGAAAAGTTCAGCCCCTTGCCCTGCTGCCCCACATCCTCGCCACCCTCCAGCTGCCAGTGGCTCCAGTCCATCTCGCGCTCGCCATGCAAGGTGGTGCGCCGCGACATCGGTGTTTGCAGCAACGCCGGGTGGCAGGCCGGGTACAGCTGGTCCTGGTGCAGCACGTTGAAGCTGCACTCGGCCTGGGCACTGAGGTCGTCGCGGATTGCCAGGTCGATGGTTTCGGTCGCCATGTCCGGCACCTCGAAACTGGTGAACAGCCACAAGTCGACATCCGGGCAGCGCTGGTGAAAGTCGGCCAGCCGCGGCAGCAGCCAGTGCCTGGCAAAGGCCGGGCTGGTGTTGACCACCAGTTGGTTGGGCTTGCGGTACTGGTCGAGCCGGCGAATGCCCACCGCCAGGTGCTGCAGCAGCGACTGCGTGGTGCTGAGCAGGTCGTGCCCGGCGTCGGTCAGGCTCACGCTGCGGCCACTGCGGTGGAACAGCGGCTGCTCCAGGTAGGTTTCCAGGCTGCGAATCTGCTGGCTGATGGCCGACTGGGTCAGGTTCAGCGCTTCGGCGGCCTTGTGGAAGCTGCCCAGCCGCGCAGCGGCTTCGAAGCCGCGCAGGGCATTCAGGGGTGGCCAGTGTTTGAGCATGATTGATAAGCCCTGCTGATCAGATGTGCGCTAAATCTATCGTTTGTCGCAGGCCAAGCCTAGCCATAGCATGGACATCAACACCCGCGACGGCGGGCTTCGTTGATAAAAATCCTTAATTGATCGGAGTTCACTATGCACCTGTCCCTCGACAGCGGCTGGCGCATGCCCGCCGAATGGGCCCGCCACGCTGCCACCTGGATGGTCTGGCCACACAACCAGGCCCTGTGGGAAAGCGGCTGGCACGTGCGCCTGGCCGACGTACAGCAGGACTACGCCCGGGTCGCGGCGGCCATCGCCCGTTTCGAGCCGGTGAAGATGGTGGTCGACCCTTCGGCCTTGCAAAGCGCACGTGCCCTCTGCGGCGCCAATATCGAACTGGTCGAAATGGCCGTGGACGACAGCTGGTGCCGGGACAGCGGCCCTAGCTTCGTCTGCCACCCACAGCATGGCCTGGCCGGCCTGAGCTGGCGCTTCAACGCCTGGGGAGGCAAGTCGCAACACGGCCAGGACTGCAGCCTCGGCCGGCGCATCCTCGACCACCTGGGCCTGGACGGTTTCAGCACGGCGCTGTGCAACGAAGGCGGGGCGATTCATGTGGACGGCGAAGGTACCCTGATCACCACCGAGTCGGTGCTGCTCAACCCCAACCGCAACCCTGGCGTGAGCAAGGCCGAGTTCGAGGCCTGCTTCGCCCGTTACCTGGGCATCCGCAAGACCATCTGGCTACCGGGCGACCCACAATACATCACCGGCGACATGACCGACGGCCACGTCGACGGTGTATGCGCCTTCGCCCGCCCTGGCGTGCTGCTGGTCGACGCCACCCATGACCAGCATTCGGTGTACGCCGAAGTCGTGCGGGAAAACCGCCGCGCCCTGGAACTGGCCACCGACGCGCAAGGCCGGCACTTCGAGCTGCTCGACCTGTATGAAGCCAGCGCCGCCGTCGACCAGGACGCCGAGGTATTCTGCGCGTCGTACACCAACTTCTACATCGCCAACGGCGCGATCATCATGCCGGCCTACGGCATCGCCGCCGACCAGGAAGCCGCCGCGCAACTGGCCCGCGCCTTCCCGGGCCGGGAGATCGTACCGGTGCGCATCGACCACATCGCCCATGGCGGTGGCGGCATTCATTGCATCACCCAGCAACAACCCGAGGTGCAGCCATGAGCCTGCTGCGCATCGCCACCACCCAGATGCCGTGCAGCTGGGACCTGCCTGGCAACCTCGACCGCGCCGAACAGCTGGTTCGCCAGGCTGCCACCAAGGGGGCCCAGGTGATCCTGCTGCAGGAGCTGTTCGCCACCCCGTACTTCTGCATCGAACAGGACCACCAGCACCAGGCCCTCGCCCAGCCCTACCCCGCCAGCCCGATCCTGCAGCGCTTCGCCGCACTGGCCGGCGAGCTGGGCGTGGTGCTGCCGCTGAGCTGGTACGAGCGCGCCGGCAATGCCTTCTTCAACTCGCTGACCGTGGCCGATGCCGATGGCCGCCTGCTTGGCGTCTACCGCAAGACCCACATCCCCAACGCCATCGGCTACCAGGAGAAGGAATACTTCAGCCCCGGCGATACCGGCTTCAAGGTCTGGGACACCGCCTTCGGCCGCTTGGGCATCGGCATCTGCTGGGACCAGTGGTTCCCCGAGACCGCCCGCTGCCTGGCACTGATGGGCGCCGAAGTGCTGCTGTTCCCCACCGCCATCGGCTCCGAGCCCGGCTGTGCCGAACTGGACTCGCGCGACCACTGGCAGGTGGCCATGCGCGGCCACGCCGCCGCCAACCTGTTGCCGGTGGTGGCGGCCAATCGCGTGGGCGAAGAAGTCGCAGCCAGCGACGCATCGTTGGCCATGCGCTTCTATGGCTCGTCGTTCATCTGCGACCACAAGGGCGCCATGCTCGCCGAAGCCGACCGCGACAGCAGTGGCATCTGGCTGCACGACCTGGATCTGGCCGGCATGCGGGAAGACCGCCTGAGCTGGGGCATCTACCGCGATCGCCGCCCGGAGATGTACGCACCGTTGCTGACCCTGGACGGCACCCACCCACACACCCTGAGGGCATGAGCATGAAACGCCACGTTCTGGCAGCCTTGGCGCTGGCCGTCTGCGCCTGCCAGGCTCAGGCCGAGCAGCCCGTGCTGCGCCTGTACAACTGGGCCGACTATTTTGCCGAGGACACCCTCAAGCAGTTCACGGCCGAAACCGGCATCCAGGTGATCTACGACGTGATGGATGGCAGTGAAGTGCTCGAGGCCAAGCTGATGTCCGGGCGCAGTGGCTACGACCTGGTCTTCCCCGGTGATACCGTTGCCGAGCGCCTGATGCGCGCCGGCAGCCTGCAGCCACTGGACCACAGCCGCCTGGAGGCCCTGGACGACATCGAGCCCGGACTGCGTCAGCTGCACGCCCGGTACCCCAAGGCCAGCCAGGCGACCGTGCCCTACACCTGGGGCACCATCGGCCTGACGGTGAATGCCGACAAAGTCCGCCAACGCATGCCCGATGCACCGCTGGACAACCTCGACCTGCTGTTCAAGCCGGAGCTGGCCGCCAGATTCGCCGACTGCGGCATTTCGGTCATCGACTCGCCCGACGAAGTGCTGGCAGTGGTCCTCAACTACCTGGGCCGCGAGCCACGCAGTGCCAAACGCGAAGACCTGGCCGCAGCCAGCGAACTGCTCAAGGCGATTCGCCCGTACGTGCGCAAGTTCCAGTCGCAACCAGTGACCGAACTGGTCAACGAGAACCTGTGCCTGTCACTGGGCTACAGTGGCGACGTGATCCAGGCGCAGCGTACCGCCGACGCCGCGGGCAAGCATCTCGACTTCCAGTACCGCGTGCCGCGCCAAGGCACCACGGTGTGGATGGATACCATGGCCATCCCGGCCGATGCCAAGCACCCGGAATACGCCTATCGTTTCATCAACTTCGTCATGCGCCCGGCGAACATGGCGGCCATCAGCAACTTCACCGGTTACCCTACCGCCAGCGCCAAGGCACGCCAGGCAGTGGACCCGCGCATGCGCGACAACCCCGATATCTACCTCGACCAAGCCACCTATGCCCGGCTGATCCCGGGCCGCGATATCCCACAGGCCGACATGCGTGCACGCATGCGCGTGTGGACCCGCTTCAAGACTGCACAGGACTGAGCCATGCCAAGCCGTAGAACCTTCCTGCAACTTTCGCTGGCCGCCGGCCTCGGTGCCAGCCTCGGCCTGCCGCTGGGCCTGGCCCGCGCCGAAGAACCGGGGCGCTGGTTCATGCCGGACGAAGGCGAGCCGCAGCAACGCGCATTCATCGCCTTCGGCGCCCAGGATGCGATCTGGGAGGACTTCACCGCCGATGTGCAGGCCGCCCTCGGTCGCATCGCCCAGGCCATCGCGCGCTATCAGCCAGTGACGGTGTTCTGCCGGGCCAGCGAGCGCGAGCTGGCCGAGCAGCACTGTGCCAGCCAGCGCACAAGTTTCGTCGAGTGCGAGTTGGACGACATCTGGATGCGCGACATCGGCGCCAACTTCGTCGTCGATGATGACGGAGCCCTGGCGGCGGTGGACTTCAACTTCAATGGCTGGGGCAACAAGCAACGTCACCGCAACGATGCCCAACTGGCCAGGCGCGTGACCACGCTGGCTGGCGCCCGCTACCAGCGCAGCGACCTGGTGGGTGAAGGCGGCGCCATAGAGGTGGACGGCCACGGCACGGGCATCATGACCGAGAGCAGCTGGGTCAACGCCAACCGCAACAAGGGCTGGAGCAAGGCCGAGATCGAGGCGGAGCTCAAGGAGCGGCTGGGGCTGAGCAAGATCATCTGGCTACCGGGCATCGCCGGCCAGGACATCACCGACGGGCACGTGGACTTCTATGCCCGCTTCGTCAGGCCGGGGGTGGTGATTGCCAACCTGGATAACGACCCGGACTCGTATGACTACGCCGTGACGCGCAAGCACCTGGATATCCTCAAGCGGGCCACCGATGCCGAGGGCCGCAGGTTGCAGGTGCATGTCGTGTCGCCGCCGCTGCACGGGCGGCGCAACAGGTTCAGCAAAGGCAATGACGACTTTGCCGCTGGGTACATCAACTACTTCGTGATCAATGGCGCGATCATTGCGCCACAGTTTGGCGATGGGGCGGCGGACGAGAAAGCGCGGGGGCTGCTGGCGGCGTTGTATCCGGGGCGGGATATCGTGCAGCTGGATATCGATGCCATTGCTGCGGGGGGCGGGGGGATTCACTGTGTGACCCATCAGTGCCCGGCGGTGTAGCAGGTGTTGCCTGTGCTGGCCTCTTCGCGGGCTTGCCCGATCCCACAGGCACTCCACAAGACTCAAGATTTGTGCAGTTCCTGTGGGAGCGGGCAAGCCCGCGAAGAGGCCGCCACAGTCAATCGCGGTGCCGACGGCGCCCCGTGATCATCGACCACGGCAGGTTTTCCCGCATGCGCACGCTCTCGTAGATGGCCGCCAGCACATGCACGCAAACCAGCACCAGCAGCGCGTTGGCCAGCCAGCTGTGCAGGTCCATCGGCCAGTCGACACCAAACAGCGCGTCCACCTCCTGCGACGCCCACCCGGTAAGGCCCAGACCGGCAATGCAGGTCAGCATCAGCACCATCACCAGGGCGCCAATCGGCGAATGCCCCATGTGATGGTCAAGCTCCCCATGCAGCAGCGCCCGGGCATGCCCGACCAGGCTTGCCGGGGTTGGCCAGAAGTCGGCCCAACGCGCGCTGCGTGGCCCGACAAAGCCCCAGATCACACGCACCACCACAACGGCCAGTGCGTAGTAACCCAGCCACTGGTGCCAGTCTTCACCCTCTTCGTTGAAGAAGTAGTTGGCGAAGAACACCACAGCGATCGACCAGTGGCACAGCCGCAGTAGGGGGTCCCACAGCTGTACCGTGCCGTCGCTGTTCAATCGTGATACTCGGTCTTGACTGCCTTGCCCGTCACTGGGTCATGGTAGATCTCGACCTTCTTGCCATCCTTGTCGAAACCGTAGATCTCGTAGCAGTTACCCTTGGTGACCTTGAACTTGTTGATCTTGTAGCCCTGCTCCTTGAGCTGCGCCTGGAATTTTTCCTGATCCTGCCAGGTGCTTTTGTCAGCGGTGGTGCATTCGGTGGCGGCGAATGCGGTGCTGCTGGCGATCAAGAGGGTCATGGCGATCAATGTACGCATGGGCATGAACTCCATTCAGATGAGTGGAAAAGCGCATCCCTCAGCATAGTTCTGCAGGCCGCTTTACGCTCATTCATTTGCTTTCCACATCAATCGCAAAGAAAAACAAACTTAACAAATGAGCCAAAGCCACCGATGCTTGAGGCACTACGCCCATCGCACGGAGAACAACAACATGAACGACGTGGTCATCGTCGCCGCAACCCGTACCGCCATCGGCAGCTTCCAGGGCGCCTTGGCCACTGTGCCTGCAGTAGACCTGGGTGCCGCCGTGATCAAGCGCCTGCTGGAGCAGACCGGGCTGGCCCCGGAGCAGGTCGACGAAGTCATCCTCGGCCAAGTGCTTACCGCCGGTGCCGGGCAGAACCCGGCACGCCAGGCCGCGATCAAGGCCGGCCTGCCCTTCAGCGTACCGGCAATGACCCTGAACAAGGTTTGCGGCTCGGGCCTGAAGGCACTGCACCTGGCCGCTCAGGCCATCCGTTGCGGTGACGCCGAGGTAGTCATCGCCGGCGGCCAGGAGAACATGAGCCTTGCCCCCTACGTGATGCCGTCGGCCCGCACCGGCCAGCGCATGGGCCATGGCCAGCTGATCGACAGCATGATCACCGACGGCCTGTGGGATGCCTTCAACGACTACCACATGGGTATCACTGCCGAAAACCTGGTGGACCAGTACGGCCTCAGCCGTGAGCAGCAGGATGCCTTTGCCGCCGAGTCGCAGCGCAAGGCAGTGGCGGCGATGGAGGCCGGCCGTTTCGATGATGAAATCACCCCGATCCTGCTGCCGCAGAAAAAGGGAGAACCCAAGGTGTTCGCGCGGGACGAGCAGCCACGCCCGGATACCACCGCTGAATCCCTGGGCAAACTGCGCCCGGCGTTCAAGAAGGATGGCAGCGTCACCGCCGGCAACGCCTCGAGCCTGAATGACGGCGCCGCCGCCGTGCTGCTGATGAGCGCCGCCAAGGCCAAGTCCCTGGGCCTGCCGGTGCTGGCCAGGATCGCGGCTTATGCCAGTGCCGGTGTAGACCCGGCGATCATGGGCATCGGCCCGGTTTCGGCCACCCAGCGCTGCCTGGACAAGGCCGGCTGGCAATTGGCTGAACTGGACCTGATCGAAGCCAACGAAGCCTTTGCCGCGCAGGCGCTGGCCGTGGGCAAGGCGCTGGAATGGGATGCCGCGCGGGTCAACGTGAATGGCGGGGCGATTGCCCTTGGCCACCCGATTGGTGCGTCCGGGTGCCGGGTGCTGGTGACCCTGCTGCACGAGATGATCAAGCGGGACGCCAGGAAAGGCCTGGCAACCCTGTGCATTGGTGGCGGGCAAGGCGTGGCCTTGGCAATCGAGCGTTGATCTCGGACTGATTCAAGCAGGCCCGGCCTCTTCGCGGGCTTGCCCGCTCCCACAGGGACCCCACTGAAGCTGAATCCAGTGGGGGCCCTGTGGGAGCGGGTTTACCCGCGAAAGGGCCGGTACAGACAGCGAAAAATCAGGCAGTGGCACGCAGCTCGCGGGCAGCTGCGACCATGTTCACCAGCGCTGCCTCGGTCTCCGGCCAGCCACGGGTCTTCAGCCCGCAATCCGGGTTGACCCACAGGCGCTCGGCCGGGATACGCCGGGCAGCCTTGCGCAGCAGCTTGACCATTTCCTCACGGGTCGGCACCCGTGGCGAGTGAATGTCATACACACCCGGGCCGATCTCGTTGGGGTAGGCGAACCGCTCGAACGCCGCCAGCAGCTCCATGTCGGACCGCGAAGTCTCGATGGTGATCACGTCGGCATCCATCGCCGCGATCGACTCGATCACGTCGTTGAACTCGCTGTAGCACATGTGGGTGTGGATCTGGGTTTCGTCACGCACCCCCGAGGCACACAGGCGGAAGGCCTCGGTGGCCCACTCCAGGTAATGGGCCCAGGCGCCGTGGCGCAGCGGCAAGCCTTCACGGAAGGCCGCTTCGTCGATCTGCACGATCCTGATACCCGCCGCTTCCAGGTCGACCACTTCGTCGCGGATCGCCAGCGCCAGCTGGCGCGCCTGCACTTCGCGGCTCACGTCTTCACGCGGGAACGACCACATCAGCATGGTCACCGGGCCGGTCAGCATGCCCTTCATCACCTTGCTGGTCAGGCCCTGGGCGTACTTTATCCATTCCACGGTCATGGCCTTCGGCCGGCTCAGGTCACCAACGATCACCGCAGGCTTCACGCAGCGCGAACCATAGCTCTGCACCCAGCCGAAGCGGGTGAACACATAGCCATCGATCTGCTCGGCGAAGTACTCGACCATGTCGTTGCGCTCGGCCTCGCCGTGCACCAGCACATCCAGGCCCAGGTCCTCCTGGATTTTCACCGCATGGCGGATCTCGCTGTGCATGGCCTCGACGTAATCGGCCTCGGTCAGCTTGCCCTGCCTGTAGGCCTGGCGTGCCAGGCGAATCGCCGAGGTCTGCGGGAACGAACCGATGGTGGTGGTCGGGAACGCCGGAAGGTCGAGCCCCGCACGTTGCTTGGCGATACGTTGGGCAAACGCCGACTGACGCTGGCTGTCAGCGGGCTTGATGGCCGCCAGGCGGGCCTGCACGGCCGGCTTGTGAATACGCGGCGAAGCGGCGCGGCTGGCCTGCACGGCCTGGCTCTGGGCCAGTGCGGCGACCACATCGTCGGCGTGCGGGGCATTGATGGCCTTGGCCAGCAGCGCCACTTCCTGGCACTTCTGCACGGCGAAGGCCAGCCAGCTGTGCAGTTCGGCATCGAGCTGGTCTTCACGGTCCAGGTCCACCGGGCTGTGCAGCAGCGAGCAGGACGGCGCCACCCACAGGCGCTCACCCAGGCGCTCATGGGCATGGCGCAGTACCTCCAGCGCCTTTTCCAGGTCGCAGCGCCAGACGTTGCGGCCGTTGACTAGGCCCAGCGACAGCACCTTGTAGGCCGGCAGGCGGTCGAGGATGGTCGGGTACTGCTCGGGCGCCCGCACCAGGTCGATGTGCAGGCCATCGACCGGAAGGTTGGCGGCCAGGCCCAGGTTGTCTTCCAGGCCGCCGAAGTAGGTGGCGATCAGCTTCTTCAGTGGCGCCCGCTGAAGGATGTTGTAGACCCGCTCGTAGGCATTCTTCCAGTCCTGAGGCAGGTCCAGGGCCAGGATCGGCTCATCGATCTGCACCCATTCCACGCCTTGGGCAGCCAGGCGGTTGAGGATCTGGTCATACAGCGGCAGCAGGCGGTCGAGCAGCTCCAGCTTGTCGAAATCGTCACCCTTGGCCTTGCCCAGCCACAGGTAGGTCAGCGGGCCGATAACCACCGGCTTGACCGCGTGGCCCAGGGCCTGGGCTTCTGCCACTTCTTCGAACAGCTGCTCCCAGCTCAGGGCGAACTGCTGGTCGGCGGTGAATTCGGGGACCAGGTAGTGGTAGTTGGTGTCGAACCACTTGGTCATTTCCTGGGCATGCGCGCCGCCGCAGCAGCTGTCACCCACAGCGCCACGGGCCATGGCGAACAGGGTCTGCA
Organism: Pseudomonas sp. X4; assembly: GCF_040784925.1. Lineage (NCBI taxonomy): Bacteria > Pseudomonadati > Pseudomonadota > Gammaproteobacteria > Pseudomonadales > Pseudomonadaceae > Pseudomonas > Pseudomonas sp. X4. Next base: position 1,440,666 of record NZ_CP160798.1, read on the forward strand.
GGGTGGGCCTGGCAGCGTCGTGGCTGCGAAAGCGCTGCGGGATCACGCCGAAGGTCAGCGAGTGGGTCAGCACCTGGTCGTACCAGGCGAAGTCGCCGACCGGCAGCAGTTCGATGCCGGCGTCTTTCTGCACCTGCCAGTGGCGGGCACGCAGCTCGCGGCCGACGGCACGCAGGCCGGCTTCGTCGAGTTCACCCTTCCAGAAGGCTTCCTGGGCCTTTTTCAGCTCGCGGTCGCGGCCGATACGTGGAAAGCCCAGGTTGTGTGCCAGTGCCATGTCTTGTCCCTCAGCATGCATAAATGAATGAGGGGATTTTCCGGGCGCGGGCATCTTGAGACAAACTCATTAAATTTGAGATGAACTCAAGGTTTTCTCATGTTCATGTTGTTGTGCTGCCTGTACCGGCCCTTTCGCGGCTAAAGCCGCTCCTACAGGTATCGCGCCACCCTGTGGGAGCGGCTTTAGCCGCGAAAGGGCCGGCACAGGCAAACCCGGATGTCTCATTCAGAGCACCACCCTGCGCATCCGGACATGACCCCACCCGCCTTCTGCCGCACAATGCCACCCTGACCAAACCAGGTACCCGGCCCCATGAGCCTGCTGAAAACCGCGCTGCGCGAAAACACCTTCGTCTGCGTCATGGAGTTCGTTCCCAAGCCCTCCGCAGAACGCTTCGCCGCCATGGACGCGATCCTGGCCCGTGCGCACCTGTGCGGCTGGCCGATGACCGTGGCCATCGGCGACCGCGTCGGCAGCCCGCTGGACATGTCGCCACTGGACGCCCTCGCCTCGTTCAGCAACCCGGTACCCGCCCTGCCGCACTTCTCCGGCAAGGACCGCGAACGCCACCACCTGCTCGCCCAACTGCAACGCATGGATGCCGCCGGCCTCGACCAGCTGTTGCTGCTCACCGGCGACCGCCTGCCGGGCCACCAGCCCGGCCAGCGGCCGGTGCGCTACCTGGAATCGGTCGCAGCCCTGCAGATCGCCCGCCAGGCCTGCCCGCACTGGCTGCTTGGCGCGGCGCTCAACCCGTTCAAGTACTGCGAGGAAGAAGGCGGCGCCCAATACTTCAAGGCCGAGAAAAAACTGGCGGTGGGCGCCGACTTCCTCACCCTGCAACTGGGTTTCGATGCCAGCAAACACCAGGAAGCCATGCACTGGATGAACCGCCAGGCCAAGCCCAGGCCGATGCTGGCCTGCCTGATGAGCCTCACTCACGGGCGCGCGACGATGCTCGAGCACGTGGCCGGCGTGACCGTCACGCCGTCCATGCGCGACATGCTGGAAGCGGAAGCGGCGCAGTCCAAGGCCTTTGCCCAGGCACGCAGCGTCGACCGCCTGGCCTTGCAGATCATCGGCGTGAAGCTGATGGGCTACGCCGGCGTGCATCTGTCGGGGGTTCACGAACTCAAGCAACTGCTGGCCCTGGAGGCACGCATCGAGCATTGGCAGGCGCAAATCCACACACTGGAACAATGGGCGCCGGCCTGGCAGGCCAGCTGGCAGATGCCCGGCCTGCCGGCAGTCAGCTTCCATCCGCCGCAGGCAAGCTGGCGCCAGGGCGAGTCACGGGTCGATGCCTCGTTCAAGGAGAAAGCGCGCTATCACCTGATGCACGGCATGCATTCGCTGCTGTTCAGCCGCCGCAATGGCCTGAGCAAGGCATTTGGCTGGGCCGTGCGCCAACCGATGTGGGCTACCCGCCTTGGCGCGCAGGTGCTGCACAAGGTGGAACACGCGGTGAAGCACCCGCTGGTAGGCTGCGACACCTGCGGCCGCTGCCGCCTGGAAGACACCCTGTACATCTGCCCGGAAACCTGCCCCAAGGGCCTGGCCAACGGCCCCTGCGGCGGCACCGCGCTGAACCGCTGCGAGTTCGGCGACCGTGAGTGCATCCACAGCGTCAAGTACCGCACCGCCAAGGCGGTGCGGCAGACGGCGCTGCTGACCGAGCGCCTGATCCCGTGCATCGAGCTCGAGACACGCCACCGCAGCTCATGGCCGCAGTGGTTCCAGGCCCAGACGCCGCGTCAGCTCAGCCCGCAGCCAGCGCCTCGAACCCAGCCCGAATCGTAGCTTCGGGCAGTTCGTCGGCGATGAACACCATCACGCTCTCGCGGGTTTCACCCTCGGCCCATTCGGCGTCCCAGTCGAAGCCATAGAGTTTGAGCACACCCTGGAACACCAGCTTGCGCGCTTCACCGGCAATGTTCAGCACGCCCTTGTAGCGCAGCAGCTGCTTGCCGTGGGTTTCCAGCAGTTCGTTCATGAAGTCGCTGAGGCGGTCGATGTCCAGCGCGCTTTCCGTGCGCAGCACCAAGGTGGAGATCCGGTCCGGAATAGCGGGCTTGAGCAGCGGGCGTAGCGCTGGTTTCAGGTTCGCGCCCAGATCGGGGTTGAGGTTGAAACCACGCACATCCAGCAACTCGGCCAGGTCGATGCGACCATGCTCGACCACGCGGATCGCCGCCCGGCCATTGATGCGGGCCAGGCGCTCGCGCAGGGCCTCGACCGCAGCGGGCTCGACCAGGTCGGTCTTGCTCAGCAGCAGGCGATCGGCAAAGCCGACCTGGGCCTGGGCGATGGTCTGGGTCAGGTGCAGCTCGGCGTGGGCGGCATCGACCAGGGTGATGATGCCATCGAGGATGTAGCGCTCACGCAGCTCTTCGTCGATGAAGAAGGTCTGTGCCACTGGCGCCGGGTCGGCCAGGCCGGTGCATTCGATTACCAGGCGGTCGAAGGCGATCTCGCCGGCATCCAGGCGTTCGAGCAGCAGGTACAAGGCGCGGGTCAGGTCGCCATGGATGCTGCAGCACACGCAGCCATTGGCCAGGGTCATCACCTGCACCGGCTCGTCGCCCAGCAGCTGGCTGTCGATGCCGGCCTCGCTGAATTCGTTTTCGATCACGGCGATCTTCAGGCCGTGCTCGGCCTTGAGCATGTGCTTGAGCAAGGTGGTCTTGCCGGCACCGAGGAAGCCAGTGAGTACGGTTACGGGAATAGGCGTCTGCACGCAGAACATCTCCTGTGCGGAAAAAACACTGGCCTCATCGCCGGCAAGCCAGCTCCCACAGGTACCGCACAGACCTTGAGGCCTGTGGAGTACCTGTGGGAGCCGGCTTGCCGGCGATGAGGCCGGGACAGGTTAACGCTTGAGGCTCAACAGCACTTGGGCCCGGACTTGCCGCCATAACGCGCTTCCTGGCGTTCGCGGAAGAACTCCTCGTACGTCATGACCGGCTTGTCCGGGTGCTTGGTCTGCATGTGCTCGACGTAGTTGTCGTAGTCGGGCATGCCGACCATCAGGCGGGCTGCCTGCCCCAGGTACTTACCCAGTCGACCCAGGTCGTTGAACATCGCAGCAGTCCTCTCAAGCGTCAGGCAGGGCCTGGAACGGGGTTTCCTTGTCGGTGCGCTCCTTGCGGCCGAGGGCGGCGAAACCGACCTTGACAGCGAAGAACAGCACGCTGAACACCACCACCAGGAACAGCACGGTCAGGCCGGCGTTGGTGTAGGCGTTGAAGATCACGTGCTGCATCTGCCCGATGTCCTTGGCCGGGGCCAGTACCTGGCCGGCGTCCAGCGCGGTGCTGTACTTCTTGGCCAGGGCCAGGAAGCCGACTGCCGGGTTCGGGTCGAACAGCTTGATCAGGCCTGCGGTGGTGGTGCAGATCAGCAGCCACACGGCCGGCAGCAGGGTGACCCAGACGTAGCGCTGGCGCTTCATCTTGATCAGCACCACGGTGCCGAGCATCAGGGCGATACCGGCCAGCATCTGGTTGGAGATACCGAACAGCGGCCACAGGGTGTTGATGCCACCCAGCGGGTCGATCACGCCCTGGTACAGCAGGTAGCCCCACAGGGCCACGCAACCGGCAGTACCGATCAGGTTGGCAGTCCACGACTCGGTGCGCTTGAGCGCCGGCACGAAGCTGCCCAGCAGGTCCTGCAGCATGAAGCGCCCGGCTCGGGTGCCGGCGTCTACCGCGGTGAGGATGAACAGCGCCTCGAACAGGATGGCGAAGTGGTACCAGAAGGCCATGGTGTTTTCACCCGGCAGCACCTGGTGCAGGATCTGCGCGATACCCACGGCCAGGGTCGGTGCACCACCGGCACGGGCCAGCACGGTGTGCTCGCCAATGTCGCGGGCGGTGGCCTCGAGCTGCTCAGGGGTGATCAGGAAGCCCCAGCTGCTCACCGTTTGCGCAACCGACGCCACGTCTGCACCAACCACTGCGGCCGGGCTGTTCATGGCGAAGTACACGCCTGGCTCGATCACCGAGGCGGCGACCATGGCCATGATGGCAACGAACGATTCCATCAGCATGCCGCCGTAGCCGATGTAGCGGGCGTTGGTTTCGTTGTCCAGCAGCTTCGGCGTGGTCCCCGAGGAGATCAGCGCGTGGAAGCCGGACACCGCGCCACAGGCAATGGTGATGAACAGGAACGGGAACAGGGTGCCCTTCCACACCGGGCCGGTGCCGTCGGTGAACTGGGTCAGCGCCGGCATCTTCAGCTCGGGCGCGATGATCAGGATACCGATGGCCAGGCCGACGATGGTGCCGATCTTGAGGAAGGTCGACAGGTAGTCACGTGGCGCCAGTACCAGCCATACCGGCAGTACCGCGGCGACAAAGCCATAGCCCACCAGCATCCAGGTGATCTGCACGCCGGTGAAGGTGAACGCCGGGCCCCAGGTCGGGTCCGCGGCAATCTGGCCCCCCAGCCAGATCGAAGCCAGCAGCAGCACCACGCCGATGACTGAGATCTCACCGATATGGCCCGGGCGGATGTAGCGCATGTAGATGCCCATGAACATCGCGATCGGGATGGTCGCCATCACCGTGAACATGCCCCACGGGCTTTCGGCCAGGGCCTTGACCACGATCAGCGCCAGCACCGCGAGGATGATGATCATGATCAGGAAGCAGCCGAACAGGGCGATGGTGCCCGGGATGCGGCCCATCTCCTCGCGCACCATGTCGCCCAGCGAACGGCCGTTGCGGCGGGTGGACAGGAACAGAACCATGAAGTCCTGCACCGCACCAGCCAGCACCACGCCGGCGATCAGCCAAAGCGTACCGGGCAGGTAGCCCATCTGCGCGGCGAGTACCGGGCCGACCAAGGGCCCTGCACCAGCGATGGCGGCGAAGTGGTGACCGAAGAGGATGTGTTTGTTGGTCGGGACGTAGTCCAGGCCGTCGTTGTTGAGCACCGCCGGGGTGGCACGGCGTGGGTCGAGCTGCATCACCTTGGTGGCGATGAACAGGCTGTAGTAGCGATAGGCGACCAGGTAGATGGCCACTGCCGCGACCACGATCCACAAGGCATTGATCGCCTCGCCGCGACGCAGGGCAACCACACCCAGCGCACAGGCTCCTATGACTGCCAGCGCCAGCCACGGAATGTGGCGTAGCAGGCTATTATTGTTGTTCATGGTTTGCTTCCAGCTGGTGGATTGGAAAAGACCGCCCATCGAGTCTAGGGCGAGTCATCGCGCATTGCCACACTTGCTTTGGTCTAGAGCCTCTGCGGCCAGATTGCGGTACCTGATGTACATACCACTCTAACTATAGTCAGGATGTCACCTGAGGACCTATGCGAGGATCTACCCCATGAGCGATCACGACGAACGCCGCCGTTTCCAGCGCATCCAGTTCGACGCCCCGACAAAGCTGTGCCAGGGCGAACGTTGCTGGGAGGTGAAACTGCTCGATCTGTCCCTCAAAGGCCTGTTGGTCGAATGCCCCGAACCTTGGGATGCCGATCTGACCCAGGATTTCGAAGCGTACATCCTGCTCAACGACGAAGTGACCGAGGTACAGATGCAGGTCGAACTGCGCCACGAAGAACCCCACCGCCTGGGCTTCATCTGCCTGTACATCGACCTTGAGTCGATGAGCCATTTGCACCGTCTTGTGGAATTGAACGTGGCCGACAGCACCGAAATGATGCGTGAGCTGCGCGAACTCATCGAATAATGAAATCTCTTAGCTAGCTAATGGCTTCCCCACCTTGTGTTTCCTGTCTACCCAGACAGCTTTAAGCCTGGGTAGCAGCGTTTTGTACACACCCCTCTAGCACAGTCTCTGACGAGTTGGTACGCCTTCTGCATTGGGTTCTCGCACACCTTGCGGGCGCTCTTGTGCGCGCTCCGATCAAAATATTGTATACAATTCTTGTGGCAATCATTTGTAGGAAGTGTCTACAGTAGCACCACAACAATAAACAGAGAGCCTGCTCCATGACTACGTCCCCTAGCACGTCTCCCGCCAAGCGCCCCGAGGATGAAAACCTCGGCCTTGGTGCCAACCTGGCCTATGGTCTGCAGCATGTGCTGACCATGTACGGGGGGATCGTCGCGGTACCCCTGATCCTGGGGCAGGCCGCGGGCCTGAACGGTGCCGAAATCGGCATGCTGATCGCCGCTTCGTTGTTTGCCGGTGGCCTGGCCACCCTGCTGCAAACCCTCGGCCTGCCGTTCTTCGGCTGCCAGTTGCCGCTGGTGCAGGGCGTGTCGTTCGCCGGTGTGGCAACCATGGGTGCAATCCTCAGCAGCGAGGGCGGCGGTGGCCTGCCGGGCGTGCTCGGCGCGGTCATGGCGGCGTCGCTGATCGGCTTTCTGATCACCCCGGTGTTCTCGCGCATCACCAAGTTCTTCCCGCCGCTGGTAACCGGCATCGTCATCACCACCATCGGCCTGACCCTGATGCCCGTGGCCGCTCGCTGGGTGATGGGTGGCAACAGCGCCTCGCCGGAATTCGGCAGCGTGGCCAACATCGGCCTGGCAGCCCTGACCTTCGCCATCGTGCTGCTGCTGAGCAAGCTGGGCAGCGCGACGATCTCGCGCCTGTCGATCCTGCTGGCCATGGTGGTCGGCACCCTGATCGCCTGGGCGCTGGGCATGGCCGACTTCAGCAAGGTCACCGAGGGCCCGATGCTCGCCTTCCCCACGCCGTTCCATTTCGGCATGCCGGAATTCCACATCGCCGCGATCCTGTCGATGTGCATCGTGATCATGGTGACCCTGGTGGAAACCTCGGCCGACATCCTCGCCGTGGGTGAGATCATCGATACCAAGGTCGACTCAAAGCGCCTGGGCAACGGCCTGCGCGCCGACATGGCCTCGAGCATCCTGGCGCCGATCTTCGGCTCGTTCACCCAGAGCGCGTTCGCCCAGAACGTCGGCCTGGTAGCCGTGACCGGGGTCAAGAGCCGCTACGTGGTGGCCACAGGTGGCGTGATCCTGGTGGTGCTCGGCCTGCTGCCGATCATGGGCCGGGTGATTGCCGCAGTCCCTACTCCGGTACTGGGTGGCGCGGGCATCGTGCTGTTCGGCACCGTGGCGGCCAGCGGTATCCGCACCCTGTCCAAGGTCAGCTACAAGAACAACGTCAACCTGATCATCGTCGCCGCCTCGCTGGGCTTCGGCATGATCCCGATTGCCGCACCGACCTTCTACCACCACTTCCCGAACTGGTTCGAGACCATCTTCCACTCGGGCATCAGCTCGGCGGCGATCATGGCCATCCTGCTGAACCTGATCTTCAACCACTTCACCGCCGGCAACTCGGACCAGCAGTCGGTGTTTGCCGCCGCGTACGAGCGCACCATCCAGTACTCGGACATTTCAGCGCTGCGTGATGGCGACTACTTCAAGGATGGCAAGCTGTTCGATGCCGAGGGTAATGAAGTGCCGATGCTGGAACTGGACGAGCATGGCAATGAAACGGTCAGGCGCAGTGCGGTTGCCGAGCATTGACTGCTGACTGAGCGGTGAGGTGGGGGGCCGACGCGCATCGTCGGCCCCTTTTTCATTTTGCCTGTGCCGGCCCTTTCGCGGGTAAACCCGCTCCCACAGGGTTTGCGCAATCCTGAAGCTGATGCGGTACCTGTGGGAGCGGGTTTACCCGCGAAGAGGCCGGTACAGGCCACGAATTATTCGAACAGCGCATCCAGGGCCTGCTCCAGCCGGGTAACGGCAATCACCTGCAACCCTGCCGGAGCCTCTTTCGGCGCATTGCCCTTGGGCACGATGGCCCGCTTGAAACCATGCTTGGCGGCTTCCTTCAAACGCTCCTGGCCACTGGGCACCGGCCGCACCTCGCCCGACAGGCCGATCTCGCCAAACACCAGCAGGCCATGGGCCAGAGGCCGGTTGCGCAGACTGGACATCACCGCCGCCAGCAGCGCCAGGTCCGAGGCGGTTTCCAGCACCTTCACCCCGCCCACCACGTTGAGGAACACATCCTGGTCATGGGTGGGAATACCGCCGTGGCGGTGCAGCACTGCCAGCAACATGGCCAGGCGGTTCTGGTCCAGGCCCAGGGTCACCCGGCGCGGGTTGGCCAGGTGGCTGTCGTCGACCAGCGCCTGCACCTCCACCAGCATCGGCCGGGTGCCCTCCCAGGTCGCCATCACCACGCTGCCCGGTACTTCCTCCTGGGTGCGGTTGAGGAAGATCGCCGAGGGGTTGGACACCTCCTTCAGGCCGCGGTCGGTCATGCCGAACACACCCAGCTCGTTGACCGCGCCAAAACGGTTCTTCACCGCCCGCAGCAGGCGCAGGCGGCCATCGGACTCGCCCTCGAAATACAACACGGTGTCCACCATGTGCTCGAGTACCCGCGGGCCGGCCAGCGAGCCTTCCTTGGTCACGTGGCCGACCAGGAAGATCGCCGTGCCGCTCTGCTTGGCGTAGCGCACCAGCAACGCCGTGCTTTCGCGCACCTGGGCCACGCCGCCGGGTGCCGATTGCAGCTGCTCGGTGAAAATGGTCTGGATCGAGTCGATCACCATGACCCGCGGTTTCTCGACACGGGCCGTGGCGATGATGGTCTCGATGCAGGTTTCGGTCATCACCTTGAGCTGGTCCTGGGGCAGGCCCAGGCGCCGGGAACGCATGGCCACCTGCTGCTGCGACTCCTCGCCGGTGACATACAGCGCCGGCATGCCCACGGCAATGTTGCACAAGGTCTGCAGCAGGATGGTCGATTTGCCGATGCCGGGGTCACCACCGATCAACACCACCGAGCCATCCACCAGGCCACCGCCCAGCACGCGGTCCAGTTCGGTGCTGCTGGTGGTGAAGCGCGGGATTTCCTCGACACTGACTTCGGCCAGGGTCTTGATCTGCGCCTGCTGCCCGGTCCAGCCGGCACGGCCGCTACTGGGCGCAGCGGCACCGCCGCTTTCGATCATGGTTTCGACCAAGGTGTTCCAGGCGCCGCATTCGCCACACTGGCCGGCCCATTTGGGGAAGGTCGCACCGCACTCGGTGCAGCCATACAAGCGCTTGGCCTTGGCCATGGCTGGGGTCTCCTGGAAAAAAACCGCCATGATAGCCGAGCCGGACGTGCCTCGAACGCCTCGGGATGCGACAAAACTATTCGTTCTAACAGCAGTCTGTGGCCCTGAGCACAACGCATGAAGCGTTTGAGTGGCTTACACTGCGTAAACCTTACCTTTTGTTACAAGGAACCAAACATGGGCATGATCAGTGAATTCAAGGCCTTCGCGGTCAAAGGCAATGTCGTCGACATGGCGGTTGGTATCATCATCGGTGCGGCCTTCGGCAAGATCGTCTCGTCTTTCGTCGGTGACGTGGTCATGCCGCCACTGGGCCTGTTGATCGGTGGCGTGGACTTCAGCGACCTGGCAATTACTCTGAAGGCTGCCGAAGGTGACATTCCGGCCGTGGTGCTGGCGTATGGCAAGTTCATCCAGACCGTGATCGACTTCGTGATCGTGGCCTTTGCCATCTTCATGGGGGTGAAGGCGATCAACCAGCTCAAGCGTGAAGAGGCCGTGGCGCCGACTGCACCGCCTGTGCCGACTGCAGAAGAGACCTTGCTGACCGAGATCCGCGACTTGCTCAAGGCTCAGAATCAGAACCGCTTGCCCTGAGGCTGTATAGGGAACGCTGTGGGAGCGGCCTTGTGTCGCGAAAGGGCCGCAACGCGGCCCCAGGATTGATGCGCAACAGAGATATTTCTGGGGCTGCTTTGCAGCCCTTTCGCGACACAAGGCCGCTCCCACAGATACAGCGACAATTTCGAAATCAACGCTGTACCTGTGGCCTTGTGTCGCGATGGGCCGCAAAGCGGCCCCAACGGCCTTACCAGTAGTTCTCCACAGCCACCTGCCCCGGCCGCTTGCTCAGGCTCAATTGCAGGTCGCGCGCCTTCAGTACCTTGCGCGTTTCATCAATCATCTCTGGGTTGCCACACAGCATCACCCGCGAATGTTCCGGCGACAGTTCCAACCCCGCCGCCTTCTCCAGCTCGCCGTTCTCGATCAGCGTGGTAATACGCTGGTTCAACGCCCCCGGGTGCTGTTCACGGGTCACCACCGGAATGAACTGCAACTTGCCAGCGAATTCGGCCAGGTAATCGCGCTGCTCCAGCCCGGCGATTTCATCCACATAAGCCAGCTCTTTCGCTTCGCGCACCGAGTAGACCAGCTTGATGTTGTCGAAACGCTCCCAAGCCTCGAAGTCCTGCAGGATCGACATGAACGGCGCAATGCCAGTACCGGTCGCCAGCAACCACAGGTCGCGGCCACCAACGAAGCGGTCGAGGGTAAGGAAGCCGAAGGCCTGGCGGTCGATCAGCAGGGTATCGCCTGCCCCCAACCGGCTCAGCTCGCTGGTGAATTCCCCACCTGGCACCACGATGGAGAAGAAGTCGAGGTACTCGTCATGGGGCGCGCTGACCATGGAATAGGCGCGCCACACCACGCTGCCATCGGCTTTGGTCACGCCCAGGCGGGCAAACTGACCGGAACGGAAGCGGAACCCCGCATCGCGCGTAACCCGCAGGCTGAAGAGGTTCGGCGTGAGAGGCTGAACATCGAGCAGGGTCTGGCGGGTGAACTTTTCGGCGCTAGCGGTCATATCGGGCTCCAGGTTTGGCGTGCGCACAGTGTCGCGCAAAGTGGCGCGGATAAAAACCACTGCTTTGTAGGGCCTCATCTGCGGCGATCCTGCCGAAGTCGCATCGGATCCTGACCGCTATAACAAAAAAATCTCAGCACATTGGTAGGTCTTTTCCTACAATCATGCGGGCACCCAAACGGACTGGACCTGAGGCTCAAGGAGTATTTCAGATGCGCCACTGGAAACCCGAGTATCTTCGTGCGTTCGCCGACGAACGCTGCCCACAGGAGCTGTTCGGCATGGCCGTGCATATGGCGCAGGATCTGGGCATGGAGTACCTGGGGCTGAACATTCGCATCCAGATCGCTACGCAAACACCCCATCTGTTCATGTACAGCAATTACCCCCAGGAATGGATCGAGCGCTACCAGCGCGATGACCTCTACAAGCAGGATTCAGCCGCCAATGCGAGCCACGGCTCGACCATGCCAGTGCTGTGGACCGATGATCTTTATCGCGAGGCTCCGCAATTTCGTAAAGCTGCATGCCAGAGCGGTTTGCGCCATGGCTGGACGCAGTCATTGCACGACCAGCAGCACAACGAAAGCCAGATAAGCGTGGCCAGGTCCACCAAGCCCATCAGTATTGTCGAACTCTACAGAAAGGCCGGCAGTGTGCAGTGGCTGAGTCACACACTGCATGAGGTGATCAGCGCACATCACCTCACTGCACTATGCCCGCCGCAGCCGAAAATGAGCGAGCGGGAGCTGGAAGTGCTGAAATGGTCGGCCGCCGGCAAGACCGCCGCCGACGTTGCCTGCATCCTGTCACTGTCGCAAAGCACGGTAAACTTCCATATCCGCAGTGTCATCACCAAGACCAACGCCGCCAACAAGGCCGCCGCCATCGCCATCGCCGTCATGCGTGGCTGGATCTGACCTTCAAACCTGCGACCTTGGGCAAAGCCCTGTAGAATCGCCCGGCAAAGCCCGGGGCGAACCGCAACGGGCAGTTTCGTACCCGAGCCAGACGCCATGCCCCTGTTGACCACCCCCTACGCCGAACTCGACTTGATCCGCCAGCCGGAACAGGCCAACGACCCGCTGCAGGCTTTCGATGCCGCAGACGAGTACCTGCTTGCGCAGCTGCACGAACAGGCCCCAGGGGCCAACTGCCGGGTGCTGGTGCTCAATGACAGCTTCGGCGCCCTGGCCGCCAGCCTGGCGGGCAAGCTGCAGGTGGTCAGCAGTGGCGACTCACACCTGGCGCACCTGGCCCTGGAAAAGAACCTGGCACGCAATGGCCTGCCGTTCGACAGCGTGCCATTCGTGCCGGCCAGCGAACACTGGCAAGGCCCGTTCGACCGGGTACTGGTGCGCGTGCCCAAGACCCTGGCCCTGCTCGAAGAACAACTGATCCGCCTGCAAGGTCACCTGGCGCCCGGTGCGCAGGTGATTGCCGGGGCGATGATCAAGCACCTGCCACGGGCGGCCGGTGACCTGATGGAGAAGTACATCGGCCCGGTGCAGGCCTCGCTGGCGCAGAAAAAGGCCCGCTTGCTGACCGCGACGGTGGCCGAACGGCCGGTCGCCCGCTCGCCCTACCCTAGCCGCTACCGCCTCGACGCGCCGGCGCTGGAGCTGCTCAACCACGCCAACGTGTTCTGCCGAGAGGGGCTGGATATCGGCACGCGGGCGTTCCTGCCGCACCTGCCCCGCGAACTGGGCCGCGCGCGGGTGGCGGACCTGGGCTGTGGCAACGGCGTGCTGGCGATCGCCAGCGCCCTGGCCAACCCGGATGCCCAGTACACCCTGGTCGACGAGTCGTACATGGCGGTGCAATCGGCGCGGGAGAACTGGCAGGCCGCGCTGGGCGAGCGCCCGGCGGTGTTCGAGGCAGCCGATGGGTTGGCGGGGGTAGAGAAGCAGTCGCTGGACGTGGTGCTGTGCAATCCGCCGTTCCACCAGCAGCAGGTGGTGGGCGATTTCCTCGCCTGGCGCATGTTCCAGCAGGCGCGTGAAGCGTTGGTGGTGGGCGGGGCGCTGTATATCGTGGGTAACCGGCACCTGGGCTATCACAGCAAGCTGGCGCGGTTGTTCCGGGGGGTGGAACAGGTGGCGGCAACGCCCAAGTTCGTTATCCTGAAAGCCCGCAAGTAAGCCTGTACCGGCCCTATCGCAGGCAAGCCAGCTCCTACAGGTACTCCACTGCATTCAAGGGCAGTGACTTACCTGTGGGAGCTGGCTTGCCGGCGATAGGGCCAGAGCAGGCTTACCTCAATGGGTGGTCAGCCCCGCAGCCCCCATGAACAGGCGCATCACGTAGGCCGCCACGCCCAGGGCCGCCACGCTCATCGCCCAGATCAGCAGCAGCCAGCCCAGCCGCTGCCACAGGGGTTTCTTCTCGTCCAAGCCATGCTTGCCGGTCATCATGCAGACCTCCTAGTGATAGCCGTCTTCATGGGTCACCTTGCCGCGGAACACGTAGTAGCTCCAGAAGGTATACATGAGGATGAACGGCAGGATGAACAGTGTGCCCACCAGCATGAAGCCCTGGCTCTGCGGAGGCGCCGCGGCATCCCAGATCGAGATCGACGGCGGGATGATGTTCGGCCACAGGCTGATGCCCAGGCCGCTGTAACCGAGGAAGATCAGCACCAACGTCAGCAGGAACGGCGTGTAGTGCGCATTGCGCGCCACCGCCTTGAGCAACCCGTAGAAGGTCACCAGCACCAGGATCGGCACCGGCATGAACCAGACCAGGTTAGGCATGCTGAACCAGCGGTCGGCGATCTGCGGGTAGGCGATCGGTGTCCACAGGCTGACGATGCCGATCACTACCAGCAGCACCAGCGCCAGCGGCCGGGCGATGTCGTGCATCTTCTGCTGCAGCGACCCTTCGGTCTTCATGATCAGCCAGGTGCAGCCCAGCAGGGTGTAGGCAACGATCAGCCCCAGGCCACAGAACAGGCTGAACGGGGTCAGCCAGTCAAGGGTGCCACCGGCGAAATGCCGGTCGACCACCTTGAAGCCTTCGAGGAAGGCACCCAGCGCCACGCCCTGGAAGAAAGTGGCGATCAACGAACCCCAGATGAACGCCTTGTCCCAGATGTGGCGCTTGTCGGCCTTGGCCTTGAAGCGGAACTCGAAGGCCACGCCGCGGAAGATCAGGCCGATCAGCATCAGGATCAATGGCAGGTACAGGGCCTCCAGCACTACCGAGTAAGCCATCGGGAACGCCCCGAACAGCCCGGCACCGCCCAGCACCAGCCAGGTCTCGTTACCGTCCCACACGGGGGCGACGGTGTTCATCATCACATCTCGGTCCTGCTCGCCCTTGACGAACGGGAAGAGCATGCCGATCCCCAGGTCGAAACCATCCATCACCACGTACATCATGACGCCGAAGATGATGATCACGGCCCAGATCAGCGAAAGGTCGATACCCATGGCTCAGTTCCCCTTGCTCAGGCTGGCGGAGTTGGCCTCTCGGCCATCATCGGCGGCGGACAGCGGCCGCGCCGGAGTGCGTTTGGTGCCAGGGCCACCAGGTTTGTGCTCGTCACCCTCACCGGTCTGCGGCCCTTTGCGCACCAGGCGCATCATGTAGCCAAGGCCGGTGCCGAACAGGGCGAAGTACACCACCACGAAGGCCACCAGGGTGAAGCCGAGCTGGGCGTAACTGTGGTTGGACACACCGTCTGCCGTGCGCATCAGGCCATACACCACCCAGGGCTGGCGGCCGATTTCGGTGGTGAACCAGCCGGCCAGCAGCGCGATCAGCCCGGAAGGGCCCATCCACAGGGCCAGGTACAGGAACGGCCGCGAGGTGTAGAGCGTGCCGCGCTTGCGCAGCCAGAGGCTCCACAGGCCGACGAAGATCATCAGGAAGCCCAGCCCGACCATGATCCGGAACGACCAGAAGACGATGGTCGAGTTGGGCCGGTCTTCGGGCGGGAACTCCTTCATCGCCGGCACCTGCTTGTCCAGGCTGTGGGTCAGGATCAGGCTGCCGAGCGCCGGGATCTCGAGCTTGAAGCGGGTGGTTTCGGCCTGCATGTCGGGAATGCCGAACAAGATCAGCGGGGTCGGCTCACCGGGCACGTTCTCCCAGTGGCCTTCGATCGCGGCGATTTTCACCGGCTGGTGCTTGAGCGTGTTGAGGCCATGGAAGTCACCGATCACCGCCTGGATCGGGGCGACGATCAGCGCCATCCACATGGCCATCGACAGCATCTTGCGCACCGCCGGGTTGTCACGCCCGCGCAGCAGGTGCCAGGCCGCCGAGGCACCGACGAAGAACGCGGTGGCAACGAACGCGGCCGTGGCCATGTGCATCAGGCGGTAAGGGAACGAGGGGTTGAATACCACCGCCAGCCAGTCCACCGGCACCACCCGGCCATCGATGATCTCGTGGCCTTGCGGGGTCTGCATCCAACTGTTGGAGGCGAGGATCCAGAAGGTTGAGACCAGGGTGCCGAGCGCCACCATCACCGTGGAAAAGAAGTGCAGGCCACGGCCGACGCGGTTCCAGCCAAACAGCATGACCCCCAGGAAGCCAGCCTCGAGGAAGAACGCGGTCAGCACCTCGTAGGTGAGCAGCGGGCCGGTAATGGCGCCGGCGAAGTCGGAGAAGCGGCTCCAGTTGGTACCGAACTGGTAGGCCATGACCAGGCCGGAAACCACCCCCATGCCGAAGTTGACGGCGAAGATTTTCGACCAGAAGTGATAAAGGTCACGGTAGACCTGGTTGTTGGTCCGCAGCCAGAGGCCTTCGAGGACTGCCAGGTAGCTCGCCAGGCCAATGGTGATGGCCGGGAACAGGATATGGAACGACACGGTAAAGGCAAACTGCATTCGGGCGAGCTCTAAGGCCTCTATTCCGAACATGGTGCTTCCTCTTCAGATAATCCGGCGTCCGGGCCGCTGGCCCCGTCGCCCACTGCCCCCACGGTAGTCGAGTGCGGCGCGTTGGAATTGTTCTGTTCGATCGCAGGGATTTCGGCCCAAGGGCCCGATCGTTACATCTGGAACGATTGACCCAGATCAACGATTGCTAGGAAGCATAGTCCTGAATGGCCCGCCGGGCCGTGTGGTTGATTGCCGCGTGACCGGTTGCCCCACCCCCTTTCATGACGCGTGAAAAAGTGCCGACCCCGGCAAACAGTAACCGTTTGTTACAAACAGATGATACGCTGCGCACCCCTCTACTGCGCCGAGGCCCCTGGTTTCCGATGTCCGATTCCGCACCGCAGTTGTTGCGTCACCACCGCCCTTTCCTGGCCTTCTGGCTGGCCCGCGTGTTCACCGCCAGCGGCTTCCAGATGCTCACCGTGGCCATTGGCTGGCACCTCTACCAATTGACCGGCAATGTGCTGGACCTGGGCCTGGTCGGCCTGGTCGAGTTCGCCCCACGGGTGCTGTTCATGCTGCACACCGGGCATGTCGCCGACCGCTATGACCGGCGCAAGGTCGCTGCGCTGTGCCAGAGCCTGCAGGGGCTGATAGCCCTGGCACTGGCGCTGGGCAGTGCCACCGACAACGTCACCCGCGAGCTGATCTTCGCCCTCGCCTTCCTGCTCGGTGCCACGCGTTCGTTCGAAATGCCGGCGACCCAGGCGCTGCTGCCCAACGTGGTACCGGCCGGGCTGTTCCCACGCGCGGTGGCGGCTTCGGCCTCGGCCACCCAGTCGGCAACCATTGTGGCGCCGGCGGTGGGCGGCTTCCTGTATGCCTTCGGCAGCATCTGGGTATACGGCCCCACCGTGGCCCTGTACGCCATCGCCTGCGTGCTGACCCTGAGCCTGCAGGCACGCGGCCAGGTGGCCCAGCGCGGGCGCGCCAGCATCGAATCGCTGCTGGCCGGCATCCGCTTCATTCGCAGCCGGCCGGACATCCTCGGCGCCATCTCGCTGGACCTGTTCGCCGTATTGCTGGGTGGGGCCACCGCGCTGCTGCCGGTGTTCGCCAAGGACATCCTGCTGACCGGCCCGCTGGGCCTCGGCCTGCTGCGCTCGGCGCCAGCGGTGGGGGCGTTGCTGATGTCGCTGTGGCTGGCGCGCTTCCCGTTCGAGCGCAACGTGGGGCGGACCATGTTCACGGCAGTGGGCGTGTTCGGCGTGGCGACCATCGCCTTCGGCCTTTCGACCTCGTTCTGGTTCTCACTGGCAGTGCTGGTGGTGCTGGGCGCGGCGGACATGATCAGCATGGTTATCCGCGGCGCCTTCGTGCAGCTGGAGACGCCGGATGAAATGCGCGGGCGGGTGAGTGCGGTGAACGGCTTGTTCATTGGTGCCTCGAATCAGCTCGGCGAGTTCGAATCGGGGGTGACCGCGCACTGGTTTGGCACAGTGCCGGCGGTGGTGCTGGGTGGGGTGGGTACGTTGGTGGTGACTGGGGTGTGGATAAAGCTGTTCCCGACACTGGCCAAGCGGGACCGGTTGCATAACGGTTGATCTGTAGCCTGTACCGGCCCTTTCGCGGGTAAACCCGCTCCCACAAGGACCGCGCCGCCATCAGGCCTGGTGGAGTACCTGTGGGAGCGGGTTCACCCGCGAAGAGGCCGGCACAGGGAAAAAATTACCATTCCCCAACGGCCATAGGCCCCCGCCAAGCATGCTGGTATGATGCGCGGCTTTTTTCCGCCCCACACAAAACCACGGCAACCGGTACGGTCTGTGCTTTGCTGATGGGGTCGATACATTCATGGCGCCGGGGGCGCCTCGGGGAGCGGGCATGCTGGAAAGGCTGTTTCAACTAAAAGCACACAACACCAATGTGCGCACCGAGATTCTCGCGGGCGTCACTACCTTCCTGGCCATGGCCTACATCCTGTTCGTCAACCCGAGCATCCTCGGCGAGACTGGCATGGACAAGGGCGCGATCTTCGTCGCCACCTGCCTGGCCGCGGCCATCGGCTCGGTGACCATGGGCCTGATCGCCAACTACCCGATCGCCCTGGCGCCGGGCATGGGCCTGAACGCGTTCTTCACCTACACCGTGGTCCTGCACATGGGCCACACCTGGCAGGTGGCACTGGGTGCGGTGTTCCTGTCGGCGGTGATGTTCTTCCTGCTGTCGATCTTCCGCATCCGCGAATGGATCGTGAACAGCATCCCGCTGCCGCTGCGTTCGGCCATTGCCGCGGGTATCGGCCTGTTCCTGGCATTGATCGCCCTGCATAACGCAGGCATCGTCGTCGATAACCCGGCCACCCTGGTGGGCCTGGGCGACCTCAAGCAGCCGGCACCGATCCTCGCCACTCTGGGCTTCTTCCTGATCGTCGGCCTCGAGTCGCTGAAAGTGCGCGGCGCCGTGCTGATCGGCATTCTCGCCGTAACCATCGCCTCGATCCTGATGGGCGTGACGCCCTTCGGCGGCGTGGTCTCGATGCCGCCATCGCTGGCCCCGACCTTCCTGCAGCTGGACATCGCCGGCGCGCTGGATGTGGGCCTGGTCAGCGTGATCTTCGCCTTCCTGTTCGTCGACCTGTTCGACAACTCCGGCACCCTGATCGGCGTGGCCAAGCGCGCTGGGCTGATGGGCAAGGACGGCCACATGCCGAAGATGGGTCGTGCCCTGATCGCCGACAGTACCGCAGCCATGGCCGGCTCCCTGCTGGGCACCTCGACCACCACCAGCTACATCGAATCCGCCGCGGGCGTGAGCGCCGGTGGCCGCACCGGCCTGACTGCCATCGTGGTCGCCGTGCTGTTCCTGCTGGCGCTGTTCTTCGCCCCGCTGGCCGGTAGCGTGCCGGCCTTCGCCACCGCCCCGGCGCTGCTGTTCGTCGCGGTGCTGATGGCCTCGGGCCTGGCAGAAATAAACTGGGACGACGTCACCGAAGCCGCACCGGTGGTAGTGACCGCCCTGGCCATGCCGCTGACCTACTCGATCGCCAACGGCATCGCCTTCGGCTTCATTTCCTGGACCGCCGTCAAGCTGATCTCCGGCCGCCACCGCGACCTGAACCCGGCCCTGGTGATCCTTTCCATCCTGTTCGTCATCAAGCTGGGCTGGTTCAACGCATGAGTGCTGCTTTCGACCCCTCCTCCTACACCACCCAGCTGGACGCCAAGGTGGCCCGGCTGCGCGAGCTGCTGGCGCCGTTCGGCGCGCCGGAGCCGGCCGTTTTCGACTCGCCGCGCGAGCATTACCGCCTGCGCGCCGAATTCCGCCTGTGGCGCGAGGATGGCCAGCGCCACTACGCCATGTTCGCCCCGGGCGAGAAACACAAGGCGATCCTGATCGACGACTTCCCCATCGCCAGCCAGCGCATCAATGCACTGATGCCGCGCCTGAAGGCGGCCTGGCAGGCCAGCGAGGAGCTGGGCAACCGCCTGTTCCAGGTGGAATTCCTCACCACCCTGGCTGGCGATGCCATGGTCACCCTGTGCTACCACCGCCCACTGGACGAGGCCTGGGAAACGGCCGCACGGCAGTTGGCCGAGGACCTGGGCGTGAGCATCATCGGCCGCTCCAAGGGCAAGCGACTGGTCATCGGCCGTGACTACGCGGTGGAAAAACTCGACGTCGCTGGCCGTGTGTTCAGCTACCGCCAGCCGGAAGGCGCGTTCACCCAGCCCAACGGCGCGGTGAACCAGAAGATGCTGAGCTGGGCCTTCGAGGCCATCGGCGAGCGCGACGACGACCTGCTGGAGCTGTACTGCGGCAATGGCAACTTCACCCTGCCGCTGGCCACCCGCGTACGCCAGGTGCTGGCCACGGAAATCAGCAAGACCTCGGTCAATGCCGCGCTGAGCAACCTCGACGAGAACGCTGTGGATAACGTGCGGCTGGTGCGCCTGTCGGCAGAGGAGCTGACCCAGGCGCTGAATGAGGTGCGGCCGTTCCGCCGGCTGGAAGGCATCGACCTGAAGAGCTACGAGTTCGGTACGGTGTTCGTCGACCCGCCGCGGGCGGGGATGGACCCGGATACCTGCGAGCTGACCCGGCGTTTCGAGCGGATCCTGTACATCTCGTGCAACCCGGAGACGCTGGCGGCGAACATTGCCCAGCTGCAGGACACCCACCGCATCGAACGGTGTGCGTTGTTTGACCAGTTCCCGTATACCCACCATATGGAGAGTGGGGTTTTGCTGGTTCGGCGCTGACGGTTGAAAGTGACTGGGGCCGCTCTGCGGCCCTTTCGCGACACAAGGCCGCTCCCACAAAGACCTGCGTACACCGATCAATGTGGGAGCGGCCTTGCGTCGCGATGGGCTGCAAAGCAGCCCCCAGACTCGACTCAGAAGTCGAAGAACACCGTCTCCCCTTCCCCCTGAATACGGATATCGAAGCGATACGCCGTCTTCCCGTCCACCTCGCAACGCTTGGCCACCAGGGTCTCGCGCCGCTGCGGCTGCTCGATCAGGTTGAGCACCGGGCACTTGGCATTGGCCTCGGCCTCGTCATCGAAATACAGCCGCGTGTGCAGGTGGATGTTGATGCCCCGGGCAAACAGGCTGATGTTGATGTGCGGCGCCATCGGCACGCCCGCAGCGTTGTTCACCACACCCGGCTTGACCGTGTGCAGGGTCCACTCACCGGCATCGAAGGTGGTGGCGGTGCGGCCGAAGCTGTTGAAGGCGTTTTCCAGGTTGTAGGCATCCTGGTACTCGCCGTTGGCATCGGCTTGCCACACTTCCAGGAACGAATCGCGCACCAGGTGGCCGTTACCGTCATACACCTGGCCGATCAGCAGGATGTGCTCGCCCGGCGCGTCCGGCTTGGCCAGGCGGTTCCAGATTTCCTGGTCGCGGGTCGGGTTGCCGGCCGCTTCCAGGGCCAGGCCGATGTGCACGTAGGGGCCGGCGGTCTGCGAAGGGGTTTCCGGCAGCAGTTCGATTGGCATGGCGGGGTCCTCAGCAGTTTTCGAAGTGGGTTTTGCGCTGGCCGCGCAGCACGATGTCGAAGCGGTAGGCCAGGCAGTCCATCGGGTTGGCGTTGCTCATGTCGAGCTTGGCGATCAACTGCTGCACGGCTTGCGGGTTGGCGATCGACTTGACGATCGGGCACATCGGGATCAGCGGGTCACCCTCGAAGTACAGCTGGGTGATCAGCTTGGTGGCGATCGACGGGCCGCTGATGGCGAAGTGGATGTGCGCCGGGCGCCAGTCGTTCGGGCCGTTGCGCCATGGGTAAGGGCCCGGCTTGATGGTGCGGAAGCTGTAGTAGCCATCACGGTCGGTCAGGCAACGGCCGACGCCACCGAAGTTCGGGTCCAGCGGCGCCAGGTAGCGGTCGTTCTTGTGACGGTAACGGCCGCCGGCGTTGGCCTGCCACATTTCCACCAGGGTATTCGGCACAGGCTTGCCGTACTGGTCGACGACACGGCCGGCGACGATGATGCGCTCGCCGATCGGCAAGCCGCCGTTGTTGAAGTTCAGCAGCAGGTCATGGTCATGGGCGCCGAAGCCCAGATGGGAAAAGTCCGGGCCGGTGGTTTCGCTGATCGACTGCGGGATGCTGACCAGTGCCTGGCGTGGCGAGCGGGCAATGGACGTCTTGTAGTCAGGCGTAAGGGCTTTCGGGTGCCAGTTGCGATCACGGATCACGAAGCGGCTGTTGTCCTGGGCGGGCATGCCGGTTTCCTCTCTTGGAATTATGGAAATGCGCGGGGGGTTATTTGAAACCCTGTCGCGGGCAAGCCCGCTCCCACATGCAGTTTCAGGCAGGTAGCGTGCAATGAATATTGAAATCAGCCACATCAAACATAACCATGTGGTTATGCATAAGCACCTTGGCCTGACACTCGCCGCCGTCGTGGACTAATCTTTGTCTTCTTGTTTCACGCTCCGGAGAGCATTCATGGATTGGCGAAAAGGCCGACGCAGCGACAATGTGGTCGATGCCCGAGGCGAAGGTGGTGGCGGCGGCATGCGTTTCGGCGGCGGCAAGGGGCTGGGGCTTGGTGCGGTGCTGCTGATTGTCGGCATCGGCTGGCTCACCGGCCAGGACCCGTTGCAGATTCTTGGCCAGCTCGCCGGTCAGATGGAGCAACAACAGCAGGCCCCCAGCAGCGCGGGCGGCAAGGCCCCGCCGGCCAACGACCAGCAGGCCGAGTTCGTCGCCTCGATCCTGGGCGACACCGAAGACACCTGGAAAGCCCTGTTCGCCGAGGGCGGCAAGCAGTACCGCGACCCCAAGCTGGTGCTGTTCAGCGGCCAGGTCAATTCGGCCTGTGGCTTTGCCTCGGCGGCGGTGGGGCCCTTCTACTGCCCGGCAGACCAGCGGGTCTACCTGGACATGTCGTTCTTCCGCGAAATGGAAACCCGCTTCGCCGCAGCCGGCGACTTTGCCCAGGCCTACGTGATCGCCCACGAAATCGGCCATCACGTACAGACCCTGCTGGGCGTGTCGGCCAAAGTCGATGCCGCGCGCCGCAGTGGCCAGCGCATGGAAGGCGACAATGGCCTGCTGGTGCGCCAGGAGCTGCAGGCCGACTGCCTGGCCGGGGTATGGGCCTACCAGGCGCAGAAGCGCCTGAACTGGCTGGAACCGGGCGACGTCGAAGAGGCACTGAACGCGGCCAATGCCATTGGCGATGACCGCCTGCAGCAGCAAGGCCGCGGGCGCGTGGTACCAGACTCGTTCACCCACGGCACCTCGGCGCAGCGGGTGCGCTGGTTCAAGGCCGGGTTTGCCGAGGGCGAAGTGAACCGCTGCGATACCTTCAGCGCGCGCAACCTTTGAATAGCTTCCAAAACCGACGCGATCCCTGTAGGAGCGGCTTTAGCCGCGAACACCGGCAAAGCCGGTGCCATACACCGCGTCGCCTGCTTCGCGGGCACGCCCGCTCCCACAGGTAAATCGCTGCCCTTGAAGTTGGCGCTATCCCTGTGGGAGCGGGCATGCCCGCGAAGGGCTGCAAGGCAGCCCCAATCAAGCCAGTTACAAATCTGCTGAAAAAGCGTTTCAGCTTCCTCCATCACTGCCGATAACCCCTGCACGAATCAGCGGGCATCCAGAACAACAACGCCTGGCGATCGAGATCAAGCGAGCGAAAACAACTTCTGGAGAGCGTGCATGAACAGCTGGTTCGCCAACATCAGCGTCAACCTCAAACTCGGCCTGGGCTTCGGCCTGGTACTGATCCTCACCGGCCTGCTGGCCCTGACCGGCTGGACCAGCCTGGGCAGCCTGATCGACCGCAGCAACTGGATGGGCGATATCGGCCAGCTCAACAAGGACCTGACCGACCTGCGCATTGCCCGCCTGCAGTACATGATCGCCAACGGCGACGATGCCGCCGCCGCCAACACCCAGACCAAGCTGGACGCCTTCAGCAAACAGCAGGCCTACCTGGCCAGCACCTTCAAGAGCCCGGAAAACATCAAGCTGCTGGGTGAACTGGGCGAGACCATCAGCGCCTACAAGGTGTCGCTGAACAAGATGCGCCAGGGCTACGACGCCACCCGGACCGCGCGCACGGCCATGGACGGTTCGGCCAGCCGCGCCGACCAAGCCATGGACGCCCTCAGCCAGGAAGTCATGGCGCGCCCCGAAGCCGACAGCGTGCGCCTGGCCCAGTACCAGCTGATCAGCAAGGCCCGCCAGCAACTGCTGCAGGTGCGCATCGACGTACGCGGCTACATTGCCGAAAACAGCGCTGCCAACGAGCAGGCCGCCCTGCGCCAGCTGGACGCCGCCCTGGCCGAAATCGACAACCTCAAGCGCCAGCTGCCGGCCGAAGACACGCGCCTGCAACAGTTCGAAGGCTCGGTGCTGGCCTACCGTGACGCCGTGCGCCAGTTCCGCGATGCGGTCGCCAACATCACCACTGCGCGCGCCGAAATGACCGTGCAGGGTGCCGACATCGTCAAGCGCAGCGACGCGCTGTACCAGATCCAGCTGCAGCGCCGCGACATCGAGAGCACCCAGGCTCGCAGCCTGCAGGCCATCGCCACGCTGCTGGCGCTGCTGGTCGGCGTGCTGGCGGCAGTGCTGATCACCCGGCAGATCACCCGCCCGCTGCGCGACACCATGGTGGCAGTGGAAAAGATCGCCAGCGGCGACCTCACCCAGCATCTGCGCGTCACCCGCCGCGACGAACTGGGCGTGCTGCAGCAAGGCATCGCCCGCATGGGCACCACCTTGCGCGAGCTGATCAGCGGCATCCGCGACGGCGTCACTCAGATCGCCAGCGCTGCCGAGGAATTGTCGGCGGTGACCGAGCAGACCAGCGCCGGCGCCAACAGCCAGAAGGTCGAGACCGACCAGGTGGCCACCGCCATGCACGAAATGGCCGCTACCGTTCAGGAAGTGGCGCGCAATGCCGAACAGGCCTCGCATGCCGCCACCGGTGCCGATGACGAAGCCCGTGCCGGCGACCGCGTGGTGGGCGAAGCAATTGGTCAGATCGAGCGCCTGGCCGAGGACATGCACCGCTCCACCGAAGCCATGAACCTGCTGCAGCAGGAAAGCCAGAAGATCGGCAGCGTGATGGACGTGATCAAGTCGGTGGCCGAACAGACCAACCTGCTGGCGCTGAACGCAGCGATCGAGGCGGCGCGTGCCGGCGAGGCCGGGCGTGGTTTTGCCGTGGTCGCCGATGAAGTGCGTGGCCTGGCCCAGCGCACGCAGAAGTCCACCGAAGAGATCGAAGAACTGATCGCCAGCCTGCAGCATGGGACCCAGCAAGTGGCTACGGCCATGCACGGCAGCCGTACCCTGACCGACAGCAGCGTCGAGCTGGCGCGCAAGGCCGGGGCTTCGCTGGAGAGCATCACCAGCACGGTGTCGAGCATCCAGTCGATGAACCAGCAGATTGCCGCGGCGGCGGAACAGCAGAGTGCGGTGGCGGAGGAAATCAGCCGCAGCATCCTGAATGTGCGCGATGTGTCGGAGCAGACGGCGGCGGCCAGTGACGAGACGGCGGCGTCCAGCGTGGAGCTGGCGCGGTTGGGTGGGCAGTTGCAGACGTTGGTCAGCCAGTTCCGCGTCTGACCTGAAGACCCTGGGGCCGCTTTGCGGCCCATCGCCGGCAAGCCAGGCTCCCACAGGGATAGCACAGGCCTCGGGGCTGCGCCGTACCTGTGGAGCTGGCTTGCCGGCGATAGGGCCGGAACTGACGATCGCTTACTTGACGACCATCCCTACCCCACGCCCACGCGGATCCGAAGCGGTCTCCAGCTTCGTCCCATCAACCCGGATCGCCTGGATATCCCCCATCTCCCAGCCCTGGTCCTCCAGCACATAGCCCATTTTCTTCAGTTCATCAGCCACCGGCCCGGTCAGCGGCGCATAGCTGTCGAAGTAGATGGTGTCCTTGGGCAGCAACTGATGGTGCACGCGCTGCGCCGCCACCGCCTTGTCCAGCGGCATGTCGTAGTCGTACAGGTTGTTCATCACCTGGAAGATCGAGGTGAAGATCCGCGAGCCACCCGGGGTACCGATGACCAGCTCGACCTTGCCATCACGGGTCATCAGGCTGGGGCTCATGGACGACAGCATGCGCTTGCCCGGGGCGATGGCATTGGCATCGCCGCCAACTACACCAAAGGCGTTCGCCGCCCCCGGCTTGGCGCTGAAATCGTCCATCTCGTCGTTGAGCAGGAAGCCGGCGCCTTTCACCACCACACCACTGCCGTAATCGAGGTTGAGGGTGTAGGTGTTGCTGACCGCATTGCCCTGCTTGTCGACGATCGAGAAGTGCGTGGTCTGGTGCGGTTCCAGGCCCGGCTTGACCTTGTCGGTGTCGGAAATGGCCTTCGGGTTGACCTGCGCGGCGCGCTTGGCCAGGTAGTCCTTGGCCACCAGCTGATCCACCGGCACTTTGGTGAAGGCCGGGTCGCCAAGGTAGTCGGCGCGGTCGGCGAACACACGCTTCTCGATCTCGGCCAACAGGTGTATGTACTGCGCCGAGTTGTGCGCCACACCCTTGAAGTCCGCCGCGCGGTTTTCCTTGATGCCCAGCAGTTGGGCCAGGGCGACGCCACCGGAGCTTGGCGGTGGCGCGGTATACACCACGTTGCCACGCCAGCTCACGGCCATCGGCTCACGCCAAACGGCCTTGTAGTCCTTGAGGTCCTGTTTGGTGATCAGGCCCTTGTCGGCCTGCATCTGCGCCACCAGCAGGTCGGCGGTCTTGCCCTGGTAGAACTCGCTCACGCCCTTGTCGGCGATGCGTTCCAAGGTCTGGGCCATTTCCGGTTGCTTGAACAGCTCGCCGACCTTCATGTTGCCGAAGTAGTCGTTGAAATTGGTGGCAGTCTTGAACATGCCCTGGGCATCGTTGCGGTACTGGTACTGCTTTGCGGCCACCTTGAAGCCGTTTTTCGCATAGCCGATGGCCGGGGTCAGCAGCTCGCTCCAGGGCAGCTTGCCGAACTTCTGGTGCGCCTCCCACAACCCCATCACCGTGCCCGGTACGCCAGCAGCGCGTGCCCCGACCAGGCTCAGGTTCTCGATGACCTCACCCTTTTCGTCCAGGTACATGTTGCGCGTGGCGGCCTGGGGCGCGACTTCGCGGTAGTCGAGGAAGTAGGGTTTGCCGTCGACGAACAGGGTCATGAACCCGCCACCGCCGATGTTGCCGGCCTCGGGATAAGTCACCGCCAGGGTGAAAGCCGTGGCCACTGCCGCATCCACCGCGTTGCCGCCTTTCTTGAGGATGTCGGCGGCCACCTGTGCACCATATTGATCGGGCGCGGCCACCGCGCCGCCCTCAAGGTTGGCGGCATGAACCGAGGAACAGCTCAGGATCGCGGCTGCGAGAGCCAGGTACTGGAACGGAGCAATACGCATGACACTTCCTTGGTGTTGTTTTTGTTGAGCAGTCAGTAAGGCCGAAGCGCTTCGACTGTGCAATCAACCGCAGGAAGTTTCGCCGCCCGTGGGCAGGATTTGTCGCGTTCAGGCAACTCAGCTGGCGTACATCGCCAACTTGCGCTGGATGAAATCGAGGAAGCACCGGATACGCAGCGCCAGCTGGGTGTTGCGGTAGTACACCGCATGGATCGGCTGACGGTAGCCGTTGTTGGCTTCGCTCAGCAGCACTTGCAGGCGCCCGGTGCGGATGTCCTCGTGGGTCATGAAGTGCGACAGGCTGACAATGCCCTCGCCAGCCAGCGCCAGTTGGCGCAAGGTCTCGCCGCTGGAGGCGATCAGCGCCGGGCGGATGCTCCAGCGGTCACCCTGGGCATGGCGCAGTGGCCAGTGGTTGAGCGATTCGGGCTGGCTGAAGCCAAGCAGGCAGTGGTTGGCCAGGTCCTCGACCCGCTGCGGCGTGCCGTGCTGCTCGAGGTAGGCCGGGCTGGCCAGCACCTGTACCGGGCTGCAACCCAGGCTGCGTGCGTGCAGGCTGGAGTCAGCCAGTTCACCGATGCGGATCGCCACATCGGTGCTCTGCTCCAGCAGGTCGATGATCAGGTCGTCGGTATTGAGTTCCAGTTCGATGCCAGGGTATTGACGGCGGAACTCGCCGATCCACGGCAGGATGGCATGCAGCATGAACGGCGCGGCGGCGTTGATGCGCAGGCGCCCGGTGGGGGTCTGGCGGTTCATCGACAGGCGCTCTTCCATCTCGTCCATCTGCTCCAGGATCAGCCGCGCGCGTTCGAGGAAGAAGCGGCCCTCCTCGGTCAGGTCCATGCGCCGAGTGGTGCGGTTGACCAGCGTGGTACCCAGCTTGCCCTCAAGGCGCGACAGGGTACGGCTGACGGCGGACGGGGTCTGGCCCATCTGCTCGGCAGCAGCGGAAATCGAGCCGCAGTCGATGACGGCGACGAATACCTGGAGTTCTTCGGATCGGGTTTTCACATCTGCGCCTGTGGTTGGTCTCTGCAGGGATTAGATAGCCGCTTGTCGAGGCCAAGTCCAGCGGTGCCTGTACGGGCCTCTTCGCGGGCTTGCCCGCTCCCACAGGGATCACAAAGATTTCAAGGACTGTGGAGTACCTGTGGGAGCGGGCAAGCCCGCGAAGAGGCCGGCACAGAGAAAACCTTACTGTGCCTTGCCGAACACCTTGTCCAGATGCGCCTCATAGGCCGCCAAAGCAGCCGGCACATCCGGCCGCTTCATCACATCCACGGCCAGGAAAGTCGGCAGCCCGGTCATGCCGAGGAACTGGTTGGCCTTGTGGAACGGGAAGTACACCGCATCCACCCCTTTGCCCTCGAAGAAATCGCTCGGGTCGTCGAATGCCTGCTGCGGTGCATTCCAGGTCAGCGAAAGCATGTACTGCTTGCCGTGCACCAGGCCACCGCTGCCGTACTTCTGCGAGTAGTCCGCACGGGTACGGCCGTCGTTGGCATACAGGCTGCCGTGGCCTGCGGTGAACACCTCGTCGATGTACTTCTTCACGGTCCATGGCGCACCCATCCACCAGCCAGGCATCTGGTAAATCACCACATCGGCCCAGAGGAACTTCTCCACCTCTTCCCGGGCGTCGTAGCCGCCGTCGATGAAGGTCTGGCGCACATCGAAACCGGCCCGGTCCAGGTGAGCGATGGCCGCTTCGTGCAAGGTCGCGTTGAGGCGACCGTCGGAGTGAGCGAACTGTTTACCACCGTTGAGCAAAAGGATCTTCTTCATGCGGGCCTCGCGGAAAAGTCAGGCCGGCAGGTTAGGGGCTCGCGGGCGCGGGATACAGTAATGCATAGGCAAAATACAATTGACCTGAAGTCACGAATGAACAATACATTATTGCCTTAGAATCGCATCACCTCCCATCAACGAGTAGCGACCCATGAGTGAGCAGTACGCCTTCATCCTCAAAGCCAAGACCCGCCCGGAAATGGCTGAAGCGTTCGAAACCCTGTTCCGCGCCTACGTCGAGCCAAGCCGCCAGGAGCCGGGCTGCATCGAATACCACATGCTGCGCGACAAGCAGGACCCGAGCCTGTTCGTGTTCTTCGAGGTCTGGGCCGACAAGGCCGCGCTGGATGTGCATTCGGCCCTGCCGCACATGACAGCGTTCTTCGAAAAACGCATGGACTACCTGGAACGCGACTTCGACATCCAGATGATCGACATGCTCAGCGCATCAAGCGCTAACCGCTGATCAGCAAATGGCCGCCGAGTGCGGCCAGGCCGATGAAGAAGCAGCGTTTGAACAGCAGCGCGCTGATGCGCTGACGCAGCCACTGGCCGGCCAGCATGCCGAGCAAGGCCGGCGCCAGCATCAGCAGCGAAGCACCCAGTGCCTGGCCACCCAGGGCATCCTGCCCGGCCAGGCCAACGGCCAAGGCCAGGGTCGAAACCGTGAACGACAGGCCCAGGGCCTGGACCATCTGATCCCGACTCAAACCCAGGCTCTGCAGGTAGGGCACAGCCGGTATCACGAACACCCCGGTCGCCGCCGTGACCACGCCCGTGACCAGCCCGCAAAGCGGCGCCAGCCAAGGCTCCCGCCCCGGTGCCAGGCGCAGGCCCGGGCCGACCAGCCCGTACAGCGCATACACCATCAAGGCCGCGCCCAGTGCATGTGCGGCCCAAGGGCCGCTGTTGATTCCCAGCCAGGCACTGCCCAGCAAGGTACCGACGAAGATCATCGCCAGCATCGGCCACAGGCGTGCCAGCAAGCCCCGCAGGTGCCCACCAATGGCCAACTGCCACAGGTTGGTGAGGGTCGAAGGCACGATCAGCAATGCCGCAGCCTGCGCCGGTGACATAGCCAGGCCCAGCAGGCCCATGGCGAATGTCGGCAGGCCGAGGCCGATCACGCCCTTCACCGCGCCGGCCAGCAGGAAGGTCAGTACCACCAGCAGCGACAGCGCTGGGCCAATGTTCTGGTAGAAAGCGAGCAAGGTATTCATGGGCCGATGATGGCGTGCGCCGGCCGGGGTGAAAATCTGCCATATACTCAGCCAGACTCTTGCCAGGACAGAGCCACATGCATTTCGACCTGATCGACCTCAGGCTGTTCCAGCACACCCTGGAGTGCGGCAACATCACCGCCGGTGCCAGCCGCAGCCATCTGTCGCTGGCAGCAGCCAGTGCGCGCATCCGCGCCATGGAGGCATCGCTGGGCATCCCTTTGCTGGAACGCAACCGCCGTGGCGTACAAGCAACTCCGGCCGGCCAGGCACTGCTGCAGCATGCCCGGCTGATATCGCAGCAGGTCGAGCGCCTGCAGTTCGACCTGGGCCAGTACGCGCAAGGGCAGCAGGGCCAGGTGCGCCTGCTGTGCAACACGGCGGCACTCACGGAGTACCTGCCAGAGCTGCTGGCCGGCTACCTGGCTGAAAACCCTGGAGTCAGCGTGGACGTGCAGGAGTTGCCGAGCCTGCGCATCGTGCAGTCGATTACCCAGGGCATGGCAGACCTGGGCATCGTTTCGACCGCCGCACCCAGCGCGCACCTGCAGACCCGGCCGTTTCGCGAAGACCCGCTGGTGCTGGTAACGCCGCAGCGCCACCCGCTGGCCAACGAGGTCGCGCCGAGCTTCATCGATAGCCTGGCCCATGGCTATGTCGGCCTGGGGGCTGGCAGTGCACTGGCGTTGTACCTGGAAGAGCAGGCACTGCGCGAGGGGCGGCGCATGCGGTTTCGAGTGCGTGCCGAGGGGTTCGATGGCGTGATCCGCATGGTTGCGGGCGGGGCCGGGGTGGGGGTGGTGCCGCTGGCTGCGGTGAAACGTTGGCAAGGGGTGTTGCCGTTGCACTGGGTGGCGTTGACGGAACCATGGGCCAATCGCCGGTTGCTGGTGTGTGCACGCGATTTTGCGGCATTGCCGGGGTATGCCGCAGGGTTGGTAACTACCCTCACCCGCTGACGGAGTGGATGGCACGGGCTTCGCCCGTGTTCGCGGGTGAACCCGCTCCCACAGGATATGTGGTATCTCTCGGATGGACGCTATACCTGTGGGAGCGAGCGAGCCCGCGAAGCAGGCACCGCGATTGATGGCACGGGCTTCGCCCGTGTTCGCGGGCGGGCCCGCTCCCACAGGATATGTGGTATCTCTCGGATGGACACTATATCTGTGGGAGCGGGCGAGCCCGCGAAGCAGGCACCGCGATTGATGGCACGGGCTTCGCCCGTGTTCGCGGGTGAACCCGCTCCCACAGGATATTTGGTATCTCTCGGATGGACGCTATACCTGTGGGAGCGGGCGAGCCCGCGAAGCAGGCACCGCGATTGATGGCACGGGCTTCGCCCGTGTTCGCGGGTGAACCCGCTCCCACAGGATATGTGGTATCTCTCGGATGGACACTATACCTGTGGGAGCGGGCGAGCCCGCGAAGCAGGCACCGCGATTGATGGCACGGGCTTCGCCCGTGTTCGCGGGCGGGCCCGCTCCCACAGGGTATGTGGTACCTCTCGGATGGACGCTATACCTGTGGGAGCGGGTTTACCCGCGAAGAAGGCTCACACACAATGGCGCCGTAACGCCCCACCGAAAAGGACTTTCCAGTGGCATCGATCTACCAGCTCAAACCGCGCTTCCAGGCCATGCTCCGCCCTGCTGTCCAGCGCCTCTACGACCGCGGTGTCACCGCCAACCAGGTCACCGTCGCCGCCGCCCTGCTGTCAATCCTGCTGGGCCTGCTGCTGGCTACCCTGCCCCATCTCACCTGGCTGTTCATCCTGATTCCAGTCTGGATGCTGCTGCGCATGGCACTGAACGCCGTCGACGGCATGCTCGCCCGGGAGTTCGGCCAGCAATCCACCCTCGGCGCCTACCTCAACGAACTGTGCGATGTGATCGCCGATGCCGCGCTGTACCTGCCCTTCGCCCTGCTGGCGGGTGTATCGCCAACCTTGGTCGTACTCGTGGTGCTCAGCGCCACCTTCAGCGAATACGCCGGTGTCATGGGCCCGCTGGCCGGCGCCTCACGGCGCTACGACGGCCCCATGGGCAAGAGCGACCGGGCGTTCGCCTTCGGCGTGCTGGGTACCGGCGTCGCCTTCGGCGTGCTGAACGGCGCCTGGATCAACGGCCTGTTGCTGGTCATCCTCGCACTCTCGCTCTATACCCTCTACAACCGGGTTCGCCAGGGGCTGGCCGAAACCCGCTGAGCCCACTGCCGTCGTAAAAGGATGTCGACCATGCGCCAAGCGCAAGCGCTGCACTTCTCCACCCATGACGGCGTCGAGCTGCACTACCGTCACTGGCCTGCCACCCGTAACCAACACCAGCCACGCCGGGCCGTGGTGATGTTCCACCGCGGCCACGAACACGGCGGGCGCATGGCCCACCTGGCCGATGAGCTGGACATGCCAGGCTACGATTTCTTCGCCTGGGATGCCCGTGGCCACGGCCAGTCGCCGGGCGCGCGCGGCGACAGCCCGGGGTTCGCCACCAGCGTGCGCGACGTGCAGACCTTCATCGAGCACATCCAGGCCCGCCATGGCATTGCCGAACAGGACCTGGTGGTGCTGGCGCAGAGCGTCGGGGCCGTGCTGGTCGCCACCTGGGCCCACGACTACGCGCCGAAGGTGCGCTGCCTGGTGCTGGCCTCGCCAGCGTTCAAGGTCAAACTGTACGTGCCGTTCGCCCGCCCCGGCCTGAAACTGCTGAAGGCCTTGCGCGGCAACTTCTTCGTCAACAGCTACGTCAAGCCTCGCCTGCTCACCCACGACCCCGAACGGGTCATGTCGTATGTGGCCGACCCGCTGATCAGCCGGCCGATTTCGGTAACCATGCTGCTCGGCCTGTACGAAGCCGCCGACCGGGTGGTGGCGGATGCCCAGGCCATCCAGCTGCCGACCCAGCTGCTGGTGTCCGGTGCCGACTTCGTGGTCGAACGCCAGCCGCAGGAACGCTTCTTCGAACGCCTGGGCAGTGCGCGCAAGGAAATGCACATCCTGCCAGGCTTCTTCCACGACACCCTTGGCGAGCGTGATCGGGCCCATGCCTTGCGGCGTATCGAGCGGTTCGTCGAACATTGCTTCGCCAGCCCCGCCGCCCTGCCGTCACTGCTCGATGCCGACAAGACCGGCGCCACCTGCGCCGAGGCCGAAAGCCTGGCCGCACCGCTGCCGCGCAACTCGCCCCGCGACCTTTACTGGCGTGCCACCCGCGCCGGGCTGCACCTGGGCAAGGGGCTGTCCGAAGGTGTGAAGCTGGGTTTCGATACCGGTTTCGATTCGGGCAGTACCCTGGACTACGTGTACCGCAACCAGCCGACCGGCAAAGGCAAGCTCGGCCGCCTGGTCGACCAGAACTACCTCGACGCCATCGGCTGGCGCGGCATCCGCCAGCGCAAGCTGCACGTAGAGGAACTGCTGCGCCTGGCCATCGCCCGCCTGCGCGAACAGCAGCGGCCGGTGCACATCGTCGATATCGCCGCTGGCCATGGCCGCTACATCCTCGAGGCCCTGCAGGAACTCGAACAACTGCCGGACTCGATCCTGCTGCGCGACTACAGCGAACTGAACGTGCAGCAAGGCAGCGCACTGATTGCCGAAAAGGGCCTGGCCGACATCGCCCGCTTCGTCCAGGGCGATGCCTTCGACCGCCAGAGCCTGGCCACCCTGGAACAACCACCGACCCTGGCCGTGGTCTCCGGCCTGTACGAACTGTTCGCCAGCAACCAGTTGGTAGGCAACTCGCTGGCCGGCCTGGCCGATGCGCTGGAAGATGGCGGTTACCTGGTCTACACCGGCCAGCCGTGGCACCCGCAACTGGAAATGATCGCCCGCGCCCTCACCAGCCACCGCGGCGGCGAGGCCTGGGTGATGCGCCGCCGCAGCCAGGCCGAAATGGACCAACTGGTAGAGGCGGCGGGGTTCCGCAAGCTGGCCCAGCGCATCGATGAATGGGGCATTTTCAGCGTCAGCCTGGCACAACGGGTGCGCTGAATGAGCCCATCACGCGAGCCCGGGCTGATCCGCCGGGGCGTATTCTGGCTTCTGCTGCTGGGGCCGCTGTTTTTCCTCAGCTACGGGCTGGCGAACAACCACACGGCCGGGCGCAGTGATGTCGGCAGCCTGGTGTTCGGCTGGGAAAGCCGCATGCCGTTGTGGCCGTGGACGATCATCCCGTACTGGTCGATCGACCTCCTCTACGGCTTGTCCTTCCTGCTGCCGCGTACGCGCCAGGAAATGGACCGGCACGCGCTGGCGCTGCTCACCGCGCAGCTGATCAGCGTCAGCTGCTTCCTGCTCTGGCCGCTGCGCTTCACCTTCGAGCGGCCGGAACTGGGCGGGGTGTTCGGCTGGATGTTCGATGTGCTGATGGGCTTCGACAAGCCGTTCAACCAGGCGCCTTCACTGCATATTGCCCTGCTGGTGATCATCTGGACGATGTTTGCCCGGCACGTGCAGCGCCAGCCCTGGCGTTGGCTGATGCATGGCTGGATGGCACTGATCGGGGTGTCGGTGCTGACCACCTGGCAGCACCATTTCATCGACGTGCCGACCGGGGCATTGGCGGGGTTCGTCTGCGTCTGGTTGTGGCCACATCAAGGGCAACTGCCCTGGCAGCAGGTGCGCCTTGTGCGGGATGCCAAGCGTTGGCGGTTGGCGTTGTTCTATACAGTGGGTGCGCTGCTGTGCGCAGTGCCTGCCATTGCGTTGGGCGGCGCCTGGCTGTGGTTGACCTGGCCGGCCGTGTCGCTGGCTTTGGTGGCGCTGAACTATGGCGTGCTCGGTGCAGGCGGGTTCCAGAAAGGCGCCGATGGGCGCTTGTCGAATGCGGCCAGCTGGCTGCTGGCGCCGTACTTGGTGGGGGCGTGGGTCAACTCGAGGTTGTGGACCTGGCGACACCCGCAGGCGGATGAAGTGTGTGATGGTGTCTACCTTGGGCGGATTCCTGGGTGTGCCGCGCATTTCGCTGCGGTGGTCGATTTGTGCGCAGAGCTACCGTGCATTGTTGGCCGCCCTGTCGCGGACACTTGTGGGAGCGGCCTTGTGTCGCGAAAGGGCTGCGAAGCGGCCCCAGATTTTCAGCTTCGCAGCAGATATTGCTGGGTCCGCTTCGCGGCCCTTTCGCGACACAAGGCCGCTCCCACAGGGTCCGCGTCAGCCGGTCAGGCAGCGCATGGCTACGCATGTTTTCCTACCCTGGACCTGATCGCCCCGGAAAGCCCATTGCTGCACCAGGCCGCCATCGCCATCGAACGCCTGCGCTCCCAAGGCCCGGTGCTGGTCTGTTGCGCCCTGGGCTATTCGCGCAGTGCCAGCGCCGTGGCCGCCTGGCTGGTGCTCACGGGCCGCTGCACTGATGCTCGCCAGGCCGAGGCGCTGATCCGCAAGGCCCGCCCCGGCGTGGTCCTGCACAGCGCACACCGCCAGGCCTTGCAACAGCTAGGGACACAACCATGACGCTGTACGTGGTGGCCAGCCTGCTGGGCCGTGGCAAACAACTGGAACGCCTTTCGGACGGCCTCACCCTGCTGGCCCTGGCCTACGGCCTGGCGCCCTTGCTGGGTGCCCAGTTGCAACTGCTGGCCAGCCTGCTGTGCATTGTGCTGCTGGTACTAGGCGTGCTGCACAAGTACTGGGCCATTCGCGTGGCCCTGGATGCCGAACTGTTCGCCCGCCTCGCCGCCAGCCGCGACCTGGCGGCGGACACCCAGGCCCTGGACCTCGCCCTGTTCGAGCTGAAGCTCAAACCGCAGGCCACCGATTCCCGCGCCTGGCCTGCACGCAGCCAGGCCGCGCTGGCCCTGTTACGCCGCCAGGCAGTGTGCCTGGGCCTGCAGCTGTCGCTGGCCTTGGCTACCCTGCTGACACTGCCTTTGAAGGGATGACTACCGATCCATGCTCGCCAACCTGACTGCCTACCTCATCACGTCCGCCGCCCGCCTGATCACCGGCGCCCGCGCCCTGTGGCTGGGCTGCACGCCGCTGCCGGTGCAACGCCTGTATTTCGCCAACCACAGCAGCCATGGCGACTTCGTACTGCTGTGGGCCTCGCTGCCGCAACCGCTGCGCAAGCGTACCCGTCCGGTAGCCGGCGCCGATTACTGGGCCAAGCCGGGCATTCGCGACTTTCTCATCCGCAAGGTCTTCAATGGTGTGCTGATCAACCGGCAACACAGCGCCGGCCAGGGCAGCCCGTTGCAGCCGATCCTCGAAGCCGTGGCCCAGGGCGACTCGCTGATCTTCTTCCCGGAGGGCACTCGCAATCTCGGCGACGAGCCGCTGATGCCGTTCAGGAGCGGGCTGTACCACCTGGCAGCAGCCAACCCCGAAGTCGAACTGGTGCCGGTATGGATAGCCAACCTCAACCGGGTGATGCCCAAGGGCCGCGCCTTGCCATTGCCGTTGTTGTGCACGTTGAGCTTTGGCGAGCCGCTGCACCTGCAGGCGGATGAAAGCAAGCAAGCCTTTCTCGAGCGGGCCAGCCAGGCCCTGCTGAACCTGGCCCCCAAGGATGCCTGAGATGGACGACAACACCCTTTCCCTGTTCGCCGGCATCGGCGCCCTGCTGCTGCTCGCCAGCGTGATCGGCCGCCTGCTCAAATGGCGCGCCGGCCCGGCACCGCACGCGGTGATCGACAACCTCAACGCCCGCATCAACGCCTGGTGGGTGATGGTACTGGTGATCGGCATCGCCTTCCTGTTCGGCAAGTACGGCGTGATCGTGCTGTTCTACGGCGTATCGTTCTATGCCTTGCGCGAGTTCATGACGCTCACCCCGACCCGGCGCAGCGACTACCCGGCACTGGTGGCGGCGTTCTATGTGGCGCTGCCGGTGCAGTACGTGCTGATCGCCATGGACTGGTACGGGTTGTTCAGCATCTTCATCCCGGTGTACCTGTTCCTGTTGCTGCCGATCCTGGCCAGCTTCGGCGGCGACACCACGCGCTTTCTCGAGCGCGCCTCGAAGGTGCAGTGGGGGCTGATGATCGCGGTGTACTGCGTGTCGTCGGTACCGGCATTGATGACCCTGGACATCCCGGGTTACGAGGGCCGCAACCTGCTGCTGATTGCCTGGCTGATCCTGGTGGTGCAGATCAGCGACGTGCTGCAGTACGTGTGCGGCAAGTTGTTCGGCAAGCACAAGGTAGCGCCCAACCTGTCGCCATCCAAGACCGTCGAAGGCCTGGCCGGTGGCGTGGCACTGGCCACCCTGATCGGCGCCCTGCTGTGCTGGATCACCCCCTTCACCTTCTGGCAGGCCGCACTCATGGCGTTGGCGGTGAACGCCATGGGCTTCTTCGGCGGGTTGGTGATGTCGGCGATCAAGCGCGACCGTGGGGTGAAGGACTGGGGGCACATGATCGAAGGCCACGGCGGCATGCTCGACCGCATGGATTCGGTGTGCTTTGCCGCGCCGGTGTTCTTCCACTTTGTGCGGTATTGGTGGGCGTAGCGAAAGTGAGCCTACCGATCAGTGCGAAAGGGCCAACTCTCGCAGTGCAGCCGACGCCAGAAAACCGGAGCGGGACGCATAGCGATGATCACGCTTCACTTTTTCGTCGATTCGTTGAAGCAGGTTTTCCGGCAGCGTTGCATTGAAGCGAACCGCCTTGCCCAGGTACGGGGTGACATCAAAATCCACAACAGCCCAGACCCCACCTTCATAGTCAGGGTTCGCCACATGGACATCGACTTCCTGTGCCTGCGGCAACGCCTCGTTATCTGCGACCAACCCTTCAAAATGCAGTGCCAGCGCTTCCTGAACATTCTCCAGTGCTTTTGCAACAGTGGCACCGGCGCTGAAGCAACCGGGCACATCGGGTACGGTCACGCCGTAGTCCGAGTCGGCGTCTTTGTGCAATACGACCGGGAATTTCATTGACTACCTCCGTTGATGCTCGTGCTGGCAGTGCCGTTGGCTTGAATCAAGCCAGCCTGCTTCAAGATGCTGCGTACTGTGCCCTTGGGGAGCTCACTCTTGGGATGAGGAACCGTGACTCGCCCCCTTTTTTTCGGGTGCCTGAACTGGTGATGACTACCTTTCACATCAACCTGGTACCAGCCGTCGGCTTCAATAAGCTGGATAACTTCACGACTGCGCATTCATTCTTCCTCGGCAGTCGATGTGTATCATACACACCGAATTGACCAGAACAAAGCGCACTACACACTATGCACACGCGTCGCGACTAGCGGACAGATTGGATGGCAAAGTAAGAACATGCCTTCTGACACGTAGGAAATCAGCAAGTACCATCGGGTACCAATACCCCCCTAGGGTATTGGTGCCGTTGGTCTGCTACTTGAGGTACGACCGCAGCAACGTCGCCACCTTGTCCGCCTCCTCCTGCCGCTCCTCGGCACTCAGCCCGTCCGCCACCAGGTGTTCGCGGATATGCCCTTCCATCACTTCGGCCATCAGCCCGTTCACCGCACCGCGCACGGCGGCGATCTGCTGTAGTATCGCCAGGCAGTCCTTGTCCTGCTCCAGCGCTGTCTCCAGGGCGGCGGCCTGGCCTTTGATCTTGCGCACCCGGGTCAGCAGCTGCTTCTTGCTCTTCAGGGTATGTGCCATTGGGTTTCACACCATGCTAGGTATACTGGGGTATAGTATATTTCTCGACGTTCCGGGAGCATGATAAACCATGGCGACACAAACCTCAGACCGCTGGCAGCACAGCCACCAGTTCCATACCAGCAACCTGGGCGCCGAGCGCAAGACGCGCCTGGCCGTGTGGCTGACCGCGGTGATGATGGTGGCGGAAATTACCGGGGGCTGGTTCTTCAATTCCATGGCGTTGCTGGCCGACGGCTGGCACATGAGCTCCCACGCCCTGGCCCTGGGCCTGTCGCTGCTGGCCTATGCCGCCGCGCGGCGTTATGCCGGCGACCGGCGCTTTGCCTTCGGCACCTGGAAGATCGAGATTCTCGGTGGCTACTCCAGCGCCCTGCTGCTGCTGGGCGTGGCCGGGCTGATGGCATTCCAGTCGGTGGAGCGCCTGCTGGCACCGGGAGCGATCCTCTATGACGAGGCGATCTTCATCGCCGTCGTGGGCCTGGCCGTCAACCTGATCTGCGCCTGGCTGCTGCGTGACGACCATCACCATCACGATCATCACCACCATGGCCACGACCATCACCATGACCATGGCCACCATCACCACGACCTGAACCTGCGCTCGGCCTACCT
Source organism: Pseudomonas sp. X4 (assembly GCF_040784925.1). NCBI lineage: Bacteria > Pseudomonadati > Pseudomonadota > Gammaproteobacteria > Pseudomonadales > Pseudomonadaceae > Pseudomonas > Pseudomonas sp. X4. The sequence continues at coordinate 1,479,488 of NZ_CP160798.1, forward strand.
GCATGTAATGGCCGACGCCGCGACTTCGGTGCTGGCTATCGTCGCCCTGCTGGCCGGCAAGTACTGGGGCGCCGGCTGGCTCGACCCGGTCATGGGCCTGGTCGGTGCGCTGCTGGTGGCGCTGTGGGCCCGCGGGCTGCTGCGCGATACCGGGCGAGTGCTGCTGGATGCGGAGATGGACGCGCCGGTAGTGGAAGAAATCCGCGCGGTGGTCGCGCAGCTGCCGGTGCCGGCCAGTATCACCGACCTGCACGTGTGGCGCGTGGGCAAGGACCAGTACGCCTGCATTCTCGGTCTGGCCGCCCGGGCCGAACTCAGCGCCGACAGCGTGCGCCAGGCCTTGGGCGTACACGAGGAACTGGCGCACATCACCGTCGAGGTCAACCGCCTGGCATAGCGCGACCAGACAGCTGGACGTCGAGCCCAGGCAACTGCGGCTCGGCCGATGGCCCTATGGTGACGAGTCATTCAGTCAGTCACCAGGAGTTGTGCCATGTCCGATTTCATCACCGTCCTGCGCGAAACCTGCCCGACGCCGGTCGTGGACGCCACCAAGTGGAAGCGCATCGGCGGCGATCCGCACACCGTCAACCTCAACGCCTATCTGTCGGCCGACGGCAGCAAGATCATGGGCACCTGGATCTGCACCCCGGGCAAGTTCGAGGTCAACTACGAGAAGTGGGAGTTCTGCCACTTCCTCGATGGCTACTGCATCATCACCCCGGAAGGCGAAGAGCCGAAGCACCTGAAAGCGGGTGATGTGTTCGTGATCGAACCGGGGATGAAAGGCACCTGGGAAGTGGTCGAGACCGTGCGCAAGTACTTTGTCTTCGCTTGATTCATAAGCGGACTTTGCCTGGTCATGTGGGATGCACAATAAATCCCACATGACGCCGCTCAGGTTCAAGCATGATAACCAATGAGTCCGCGAGACGAATAAAATATCCTGCCGCAAGTACAAATAGTAGCCTTTGGCACATCTCCCCTCGACTACGAGCGGTCACTCTTCAAAGGTTTCACACCCTTCTGAGAAAGACAAACGACTCTGTAATTTACTTTGTCTCGTGAGGTACGACTTTCGATAGACCTCAGGAACTTTTCCGGGTCTGCCATATTCAGTTCTCTCAAGGTAGCGGTATCCAAATCCCACCACTCGCTGTCCATGAGCCTGGCAATGATGTCTTCAGCATGTCGATACTTGATGACTTTGGCCGGATTCCCACCGACGATCGCATACGGCGGCACATCACGCGACACCAAAGCCTTGGTCGCGATGATGGCTCCGGTCCCGACCTTCACGCCTGCAAGGACAGTGGCTCCGGCGCCAATCCATACGTCGTGACCTATCTGGGCAAGCGCTTCATCAGCTCGGTACTCCAGATTTCCTCCATCTTCATACTGAAATGGATGGGTACTTACCCAGGAGGATGGGTGTGAGTGTTTCTCTTGACCAATGACACAATCGGAGCCAATGGAGCAGAATCGACCTATGGAAGATACAAATGAAAGATGGGTACCACTTCTAATATAGGTGTAAGCACCAATTCCGACTTGGGAAGACCGGATTTTTATATGGCCGAGCTGAACATATTCCTCTAGATCAGCACTGGCATATTTACTGAATGTTGATGGCCCGGCAGCAATCTTACCCCCATGAGACCTGACTAGTCGTTTGTAACGAGCGGCTTTGATTGACTCTATTATTTTGAACATGAAGATGGCTCGGGCTTCGCTATCTGGAAACTATAGCAAATTGACATCTTGGGTTGAAGATGCTTGTTGCCTGCGCAAATGTAAGTAAATCCATCACAACACGCGGAATAAATCTGGCCGCCCGGCGGCAAAAAAAAATCGCGGATCAGACGCCCTTCCCTCTGGTGCGCAGTTACAGAGGGAAGGCCGCCTGGCCCGCGATGAAGTCCTCGCTCGTCAATCTTTCTTGCGGTAACCCTCGACGATCGCCGAGAAGTCCTTGCCACCCTCGCCGCGCAGGCTCATGGCCTGGTACAGCTGCTGGGCCACGGCCCCCAGGATCACCGGTTGATGCGCCTGGCGTGCAGCCTCGGTGGCCAGCCCCAGGTCCTTGAGCATCAGCTCGGCGCCAAAGCCACCGGTATAGCCACGCGATGCCGGCGCGGTTTCGATGATGCCCGGCCACGGGTTGTAGGTGTCCGAGCTCCAGCAACGCCCGGTCGAACTGTTGATGATGCCGGCCAGCACCTTGGTGTCGATGCCCAGCGCATTGCCCAGAGCCATGGCCTCGGACACGCCGATCATCGAGATGCCCAGCAGCAGGTTGTTGCAGATCTTGGCGATCTGCCCTGTGCCCACTTCACCGCAGTGCACGATGTTGCGGCCCATCTGCTCCAGTACCGGCTTGAGGGTGGCGAACAGCTCGGTGCTGGCACCGACCATGAAGGTCAGGGTGCCTGCCGCCGCGCCGCCGGTACCACCGGACACCGGCGCATCGCCCATGTCCACGCCCTTGGCCGCTGCGGCCTTGGACACATCACGCGCAGTCTGTGGGTCGATGGTGCTGCAATCCACGGTCGGCGTGCCGGGGCGAATGCCGGCCAGCACGCCATCTTCATTCAGGTACACGCTGCGCACATGGGTAGCAGCCGGCAGCATGGTGATCACCAGCTCGCTGTTGGCCGCCGCGTCCTTGGGCGAGGGGCTGATCTGCCCGCCCAGTTCTGCCAGCTCGGCCAGCACGGCCTTGTTCAGATCGAACAGGTTCAGTTGGTGCCCGGCCTTGATCAGGTTGCGGGCCATGGGTGCGCCCATGTTGCCGAGCCCGATGAATGCGATACGCATGACTCTCTCCTTAGCGCAGGCTGATGGTGGTGTTCACACCGTCGTTGACGCTGTCATCATCGAACCAGCGGGCGGTGACGGTCTTGGTCTGAGTGTAGAACTGCACCACTTGCTTGCCGTACGGGCCGAGGTCGCCGAGCTTGGAGCCACGCGAGCCGGTGAAGCTGAAGAACGGTACCGGGACCGGGATCGGGATGTTGATGCCGACCTGGCCGATGTCGATTTCGCTCTGGAACTTGCGCGCTGCCGCGCCGCTCTGGGTGAACAGGCCGGTGCCGTTGCCGAACGGGTTGGCGTTGACCAGGGCGATGGCCTCGTCGAGGGTATCGACTTCCAGGGTCACCAGCACGGGGCCGAAGATTTCCTGGGTGTACACCTGCATGTCGGTCTTCACGCCCGAGAACAGGGTCGGGCCGATGAAGTTGCCTTGCTCGTAACCCGGCACCGTGACGTCACGGCCGTCGAGTTCCAGCTTGGCGCCTTCCTTGATGCCGCTTTCGATCAGGCCCAGCACACGCTCCTTGGCGCGCTTGGAAACCACCGGGCCCACATCGGTGCCTGGCTCGCAACCGGCATTTACCTTGAGCTTGCTGGCCGCGTCCTTGATATCCGGCAGCCATTCGCGGGCCTTGCCCACCAACACCGCCACCGAGGTGGCCATGCAGCGCTGGCCTGCTGCACCAAAGGCGGCACCGACCAGGGCGTTGACGGTTTGCGTGCGGTTGGCATCGGGCAGCACCACCGCGTGGTTCTTGGCGCCCATCATCGACTGCACGCGCTTGCCGTGCTGGCTGCCCAGGTTGTACACGTGGGTGCCCACTTCGGTGGAGCCGACGAAGGAAATCGCCTTGATGTCCTGGTGGGTGCAAATGGCATCCACCACTTGCTTGCCGCCATGCACCACGTTGAGCACGCCAGCCGGTATGCCGGCTTCCAGCGCCAGTTCGACCAGCAGCATGGTCGACAGCGGGTCTTGCTCGGACGGCTTGAGCACGAAGGTGTTGCCGCAGACGATGGCCATCGGGAACATCCACAGCGGGATCATCGCCGGGAAGTTGAACGGGGTGATGCCGGCGCACACGCCGATCGGCTGGCGCAGGGTATAGGTATCGACGCCGCCGGCAACGTTCTCGGCGAATTCGCCCATCTGCAGGGTGCCGATGGAGGCGGCGTGCTCGACCACTTCCAGGCCGCGGAAGATATCACCTTCGGCGTCGGCCAGGGTCTTGCCCTGCTCGGCACTGAGGACTTGGGCGATGCGTTTGGTGTTTTCGCGGATCAGCGCCTGCAGCTTGAGCATGATGCGCATGCGCGCACCGATCGGCGTGTTACGCCAGGTCTGGAAGGCACGTTGGGCAGCGGCCACGGCCGCGTCGACTTCTTCGACGGTGGCGAACGGTACGCGCGCCAGTACCTCTTGGGTGGCCGGGTTGACGATGTCGCGCCATTCGGTGGTCGTGGACTCGACCCATTGGCCGTCGATCAGCAGCTTGACCTGCTCGATTTTGGTCTGGTTAGGGGATTGCGGTGCGTTCATCTGCGTTCTCCTTGGAATTATTGTCGGGACGAGATCGCCAGCGCCGTGCAAACGCGAGGTGGCGTCCTGAGGCTTGTTTCGAGTATAGATGTGCAAACATCCAACAAGAACGCACAAAAAAACCGGATCATCATGCAAAAAGACCTCACATCCCTGAGCGCGCTCAACTGGGACGACCTGAAGTTCTTCCTGGAAGTGGCGCGTACGCGCAAGGCCAGCAGCGCCGCCAAACGCCTGAGCGTGGACTACACCACTGTGTCGCGGCGCATCAGCTCGCTGGAGGGGGCGCTGGGCACCTTGCTGTTCGAGAAATCCCGAACCAACGGCTTTGTCCTCACCGCCGAGGGCCAGCGCCTGCTGGGCTATGCCGAGTCGATCGAGAGCACGCTGCACATGGCCTGCGAGCAGGTGTCCGGGTCGGGTGTGGCGTTGTCGGGGCATGTGCGCATGGGCTGCACCGAAGGCTTCGGCAGCTTCTTCGTCACCCCGCAGCTAAGCCACTTCGTCGATGCCTACCCGGCGATTTCGGTGGATATCCTGCCGCTGCCGCACTTCATCAGCCTGTCCAAGCGCGAGGCGGACATCGTCATCGCCCTGGAGCGGCCGGAGCATGGGCCTTATGTGTGCTGCAAGCTGTGCGACTACCGCTTGCGGCTGTACGCGACCCAGGGCTACCTGGACAGCCATGCACCGATCAAGCAGATCGCGGACCTGGCCAGGCACCCGTTCATCAGCTACGTGGACGACCTGGCGTTCAGTTCGGAGCTACTGTACCTGGCCAACCTGATCCCCAGCGCCAGCGCGCATTTGCGCAGTACCAGCGTGATTGCGCAGTACACGGCAGCGTTGCAGGGGCGTGGGCTGGCGATCTTGCCGTGCTTCCTGGCGGCGCAGGACCCGCGGCTGGTGACAGTGTTGCCGGAGGAGATCGAGGTGACACGGCAGTTCTGGATGTATTGCCGGGAGGATTTGCGCAAGTTGAAGCGGATTACCCTGCTCTGGGATTACATTCGCGGGGTGACGGAGGCGAATGCGCCGCTGTTGATGGGTGAGACCCGGGAGATGCGGTTTGCTCAGGAATGATGGGGCGGCTTCGCAGCCCATCGCCGGCAAGCCAGCTCCCACGGGTGCAGCGTTGATCTCGAGGTTGTCGCTGTACCTGTAGGAGCGGCCTTGTGTCGCGAAAGGGCTGCAGAGCAGCCCCGGTAATTTGTGCATCTGCGCTGAAACCCCGGGGGTAACACAGATAATGTGGGAGCGGGTTTACCCGCGAAGCAGACAACTCGGTGCATGGCACCGGCTTCGCCGGTGTTCGCGGGTGAACCCGCTCCCACAGGGATATCTGATAGCCCGTAGGCTGTGGTCAGTAGGAAGCCACCACAATGGACACCCGCCGGTTCTCGGTACGCCCGGCGCTGGTGCGGTTGTTCGCCACCGGCTGGCTGCTGCCCAGCCCGCGGGACTGGATGTTCTGCGCCGGCATGCCTACCCCGACCAGCGCCCTGGCCACACTCTGCGCCCTGCGCTCGGACAGCTGCTGGTTATACGCCGCCTTGCCGGATGAGTCGGCATGCCCATCCACCCGCACACCTTGGATGCCAACGCCGAGCAGCGCCTTGCCAATGCGCTCGACAATCGCCTGGCTCTGGCTGTTGAGGCTGTCCAGGTCGCTGCCGAACAGCACCTTGCCGGACAAATCGTAGGCCCAGCCTTCGTCGGTCGGGGTAAAGCCTTCACGCTTGAGCACGGCAATCTGCTCGGCGGTCAGGCCTTTGGGCGGAGCGCTCTGGCAGCCGGTCAGCGCCAGCACGGCGAGCAACAAGGCCCAAAGGGGGAAACGCAAAGCCTGTATCACGGGTTCAACTCCTGTTCTTGATTTCGCTGGCGGACCGTTCCGTCTGCGCCGCTTGCCAATGACCACGGCGTTTGCGCTTGGCCTGGTACATCGCCGCATCGGCGGCATTCAGAAGACTGGCAGGGTCAGCGCCGTCATCCGGGTAATAGGCAATACCGACACTCAACGAGGTGGCGATACTGCGGCCACTGTCCAGCTGCACCGGCAACTTCATGCTGGCAACGATCTTCTCGGCAATGTGCTCGGCGTCCTGGCGCGAATGCAAAGGCGTCAGCAGCACGGCGAACTCGTCGCCACCCAAACGCGCCACCAGGTCGTGCTCGCGCAGTTGGGCACGCACGCGGTCGGCCACGCTGATCAGCACTTCGTCGCCCACCGCATGGCCAAGGGTGTCGTTGATCTGCTTGAAGTGGTCGCTGTCGAGAAACAGCAACGCCAGGTGATCTTGCTGCCGTTCTGCATTGCGCACACTGCGGCTCAGGCGCCCCTCGAAGAATGCGCGGTTGGGCAGGCCGGTCAGGCTATCGTGGCTGGCCTGGTGGGCCAGGGTCTGGTTTTCGCTCTGCAGGTGGCTTTGCCACAACTCCAGTTCGTCCAGCAGGGCGTTGAAGTCATTGCTCAGCTCGTTGAGCTCGGCAATCGGCGCTTCCGGCACGCGCCGGTCGAAACTGCGCTCGCGGCGGGCGGCGTGGGCGACACTGGCCAGGCCACGCAGCGGGCGGACGATATCGCTGAGCAGACGCCGCGACAGGTATTGGGCAGCCAGGGCGCTGAGCACCGTGCAGAACAGGATGCCGGCCAGCCCGCTGAACAGGAACAGCAACAGGCTACGCCCCTGGCCAACCAGCTCGATGCGCCCGACCTGCTGTTGCTGGTGCGTGATCGGCAGGTTGATCGGCTCATCCAGCAAGGCGGTGGCCACCTGCGCCTCCAGCCGCGCGAGCACGCCGGTATCGCTGCGCTGCCAATGCGCCAGCTGCTCCCCTTCGTTGTTGAAGACCCTGGCTTCGGCCACTTCCTCGGTACTGGCAATCAGCGCCAGCGACTCATTGGCCGCAGCGCTGTCGTCAAACACCACCGCCGCTTCCACGGTGTAGCTGATCGAGCGGGCGATCAGGTGCAGGTTGTCGTTGGCGTAGACACGCAGGGCGAGCACGCCCAGCAGGGTCAGGGATATGCCGGCCAGGCCCACGGCGAGCAAGGCGACGCTGAGATGGCCACGGCCCAGCACCGAGCGCAGGGTCGGGCGCACGCCGCGCTTGCGGGTTGGTTTCATGGTTGCACCGCCCGGCGCCGCGACAATTGCAGCACGCTGGGGTGAATGCGCACGCCGGAGCGTGCCACCGAGTCCAGGTTGACTTCAAAGGCTACCTGCTGGTCGCTGACCCGCAAGCAGAACAGGCTGCCGACCGTGCACGGGTCGTCCGCCTCGCTGATGCTCAGCACCGGGTGGCCACTGACGCGCTCGAACAGCCGGTCGCGTTGGCCCTGGTCGAGTTTGCCAATGTAGATGGCGTCGCATGCCTGGGCGACCTGGCTATCGTCTGCCAGTAGTCGCCGCACTTGCAGCGGTCGGCCGGACTCCTGCACATGGCCTTTGATCAGGTCATCGGCGTATTCGGTCGGGCCGACCAGGCACAGGCGCAAGGGCGAGGGTTCGACGGGCCAGCGGGCGTAACTGAAGATGCCCAGCACCACCTGGGTGACGGCCTTGGCACGTTGCTGCGCCTGGGCGGCAGTTATGGCGGGGTCTGCCTGGGCCGGGCCTGCGGAAAGGAACAGGGCGGCCAGCAATAGCGAAAGCACACAGCTCGTCACTCGCCTTGCGGCCACTTTCATGTGGGAAATCTCTTAAGGTCCTTTCCGATATCGGCGCAACGATAGCACATGGCCGCATCAATGTAGGTACGAGCAGCTTTGTGCATGGGGATTGATGGCCCCATCGCCGGCAAGCCAGCTCCCACAAGGACTCCACAGCCCTTGCAAGCTGCGCTGCACCTGTGGGAGCTGGCTTGCCGGCGATAGGGCCTTATCGGTCCTACACCTGCTCCAGCATCAACCCGGAAATTCGCCGTACCTTGCGCGCCACCGCCTCTTCGAAAATACCCTGGCGGGGCTCGACCAGGCTGAAGCAGTGCTTGGCGCGGGTGATGCCGGTGTATACCAGTTCCTTGGTCAGCACCGGGTTGAGCGCATCCGGCAGCACCAGCGCGGTGTGGCTGAACTCCGAGCCCTGGGACTTGTGCACGGTCATGGCGAATACCGTTTCCACTTCGTTCAGCCGGCTGGGCAGGACGAAGCGTACGCCGCCGCTGCCGTCGTTACGCGGGAAGGCCACGCGCAACAGGGCTTCGCCGCGCTCGTCCGGCAGGCGCAGGGCGATGCCGATGTCACCGTTCATCAGGCCCAGGCCGTAATCGTTGCGGGTTACCAGCACCGGGCGCCCTTCGTACCAGGGCTGCTGGCTGTCGATCAGCCCGGCATTGTGCAGCACCCGTGCCACCCGCTCGTTGAGGCCTTCGACACCCCAGGCGCCGCGGCGTACCGCACACAGCAGCTGGAAGTCCTCGAAGCTGTGCAGCACCTTGCCCGCCCATTGCTCCCACGCGGGGTCGTCAACGGCGGTATCGAGTGCAGGGCGGAAGCGGCCAAGGGTGCGCAGGTAGCTGCGATAACCCTGCGGGCCGTCGCTGCCGCGGTTCAGGCCGTCGAGCAGCAGGCGGTCGAAGGCGCGGTCCTGTTCCTGCTTCAGGGCCAGGCTGTGCACATCGGGCGGCGGCGCGGCCAGCAGGTTGCGCGCCGCATGGGCGTCCTGGCGGTTGACCAGCCGGGCCAACTGGCCAATGCCGCTGCCTTCGCCGAAACGCCGCGAGAAGCGCAGCATCACCACCTGCTGGGCCAACGGGTTGCGTTGCTCATCGCCGGCCTTGAGGCCGCTGCCCGCCAGCGACTCGCCACCGGTCTGCTCCAGCCATGCCTCGGTCGCCGGCGAGTAACAGCCCTCCTCGGCATCCCGGCACAGGTCACCCAGTACCGCACCGGCTTCGACCGAGGCCAGCTGGTCCTTGTCGCCCAGCAGTACCAGACGTGCCCGTGGCGGCAGGGCATCGAGCAGGTTGGCCATCATCTCAAGGTCGATCATCGACGCTTCGTCGACCACCAGCACGTCCAACGGCAGCGGGTTGCCGGCATGGTGGCGGAAGTGCCGCGAACCGGGGCGGCTGCCGAGCAGGCGGTGCACGGTGCTGACCTCGGTGGGGATCTGCCCGCGCACCTCGGCGCTGACCTGCAGGCGCTCGACCTGTTGGCCAATGGATTCGGTCAGGCGCGCGGCCGCCTTGCCTGTCGGCGCGGCCAGGCGAATGCGCAATGGCCTGCCCTGCTCTACCGCCGGCGCCTGCAGCAAGGCCAGCAGGCGCACCACGGTAGTCGTCTTACCCGTGCCGGGGCCGCCGGTGATGATGCTGAAGCCTGCGCGGGTGGCCAGGGCGCAGGCGAGCTTCTGCCAGTCCACCTGGCCTGCCGGCGCACCACCGTCGAACAGCTGCGCCAGACGGCCAGGCAGGTCGGCCGGAGGCGCTTCGGCCTGGGTCAGGCGCTGGCGAAGGGTATGGTCGATGCGCCGCTCGTAACTCCAGTAACGGCGCAAGTACAAACGCTCGCCGCTTAGCACCAGAGGCCGCGCTTGCTGGCCCGGGGTATCCCCGGCGGCCACCAGCGGGCTGGAGGTAATGCGCTGGCGCCAGGCGTGCAGGTCGAGGTTGGCCAGCAACTGCGAGGGCAGCAGCAAAGGGCCGGTCAAGGCGTCACCTTCAGGCGGCAACGACAGGGCGAAATCGGGCTCGGCCAGGGTTTGCTGCAGGTCGAGGCAGACATGGCCGTGGCCCAGTTGGTGGCTGGCCAGGGCGGCGGCCAGCAACAGCAGGGGGTCGCTACCGGGTGCTCGCTCCTCCAGGAACGATACGAACGCACGGTCCAGGGCGCGCAGCCAGCCCCGCTCTACCCAGCGGTCGAGCAGTTGCAGCAGGTCACCGCTGTCATGCTGTGGCGCCAGTGCGAGCAGGTGCTCGGCGTGCAGCGGGGTGGGCAACAGATCGACTAGGCTTCGGCTCATATCACGGCTCCGGCAAACAGGTCCTGCTGTACGGGCGGATGCTCACCACGGAACAGCGCATCGAGGCTTTCGATCAGCTCACGCGGTGGCTTGGCGTGGTAAACGCCGTGGCCGCTGCTGCTGGCACCTCGCAGGAAGATGAACAGGGCGCCGCCGACATGGCGGTCGTAGTCGTAGTCAGGCAGGCGGGCGCGCAACTGGCGATGCAGGGCCAGCAGGTACAGCACGTACTGCAGGTCGTAGCGATGCTCGAGGATGGCCTTTTCCATGGCCTGGGCATCGTAGGCCTGGATATCCGGGCCCAGCCAGTTGGACTTGTAGTCGGTCACGTAGTAACGCCCGTCCAGCTCGAAGGCCAGGTCGATGAAACCTTTGAACATGCCATTGAGCACGGTCGGCTGCGCCGCCGGGCGTGCCAGGCCGGGGTGGGTGTGGCGTGCCACCAGGCGGTCGAGTTGTTCGGCATCGACCTGGTGGCTGGCGAACCAGAACTCCATTTCGATCTGGTAGTGGCGCAGCTGCCCGAGCGTCACACCGAGGTCGCTGCCCGGCAACGGCAGCGCTTCGCCCAGCAGGCGCTGCAGCCAATGCGTCAGGGTGGGGATCCAGCCGGTCCAGTCGCGACGGTTGCAGCGCTGGCCAACGGTTCGCTCGATCAGCCGTGCATTGCCGCTGACCTGGCTGAAGCCCTCGCGGCCAACCCATTCCAGCAAGCCATGCAGGAAGGTGCCGGGGTTGGGCCCGCGCGGGAAGCGGTGAATATCGCCACTGTCGGCCGGGACCTCGCGCAGCACCTGGGTATCGACCACTTCATCATCCAGTAACTGCTGGGCCTGGGAGCTGTCGGCACCGAGGGTCTGGTCGCCGACGCGCAGGGCACTGTACGAGGCAATCCACCAATGCTCGGCGCCCGCCGCGCGGCGCGGTTTGCGGGCAGGTAGCAGCTCATGCTCGGCGTGCGGCATGCGATATACCTGCTCGTCTGCCGGCGGCAGGCTCGGGCAAGAGATGTGCGGGCAGGTCTTGGCCAAGGCCTGCAACCAGTCCGTCAGTTGCTGCGAGCCCGGCAGGGCGAGGCCGCCACCCAGCAGGTAGCCGAACGCCGAGCGGTGCAGTTGCGAGCTCTTCTGGTTGCCCCGCTTGAGGTCGGCGACACCCAGCCAGCAGGCATGCTGGGCGCGGGTCAGGGCCACGTAGAGCAGACGCAGGTCTTCGGCCAGGCGCTCGTCGTCGGCGCGGTCGATCTGTTCCTGGTCTGGTGTGAGGGTGAGATGGGCGTTGCCCTGGCTGTCATGCCAGGCCAGCGGCAGGCGGCTGCCGTCCACTGGTTTGCTGGTGCAGATGAACGGCAGGTAGACCAAGGGGTATTCCAGGCCCTTGGATTTGTGGATGGTCACCACTTTCACCAGCTGCTCGTCACTCTCCAGGCGCAGGATCTGCTCTTCACCAGCCTGGCCGGAACTGGCCAGGTGCTCGGCCAGGTGGCGGATCAGCGCCTGCTCGCCGTCCAGTTCGCCGGCGGCTTGTTGCAACAGCTCGGCCAAGTGCAGCAGGTTGGTCAGCACCCGTTCGCCATCGCTGCGGCGGATCAGCGTGCGCGGCAGCTGGAAGTCATGCAGCAGGTGCCGCAGCATCGGCAACACGCCCTGGCGCTGCCAGGTGTCGCGGTAACGGCGAAAACGCATGACCCAGTCTTCCCAGACCCGCTCGTCCTGGTTCAGGCGGTCCAGCGCAGCCAGCGACAGATCGAGGGTAAGGCTGGCAAGGGCAGCCTTGAGCAGGCGCTCCGAGTCGGGTTCGGCGCAGGCCTTTAGCCAGGCCAACAGGTCGTGGGCTTCCTGGGCGGCGAATACCGAGTCCTTGTCGGACAGGTACACACTTCGCACCTCGCGCGCGGCAAGCTCGGCGCGGACCATCTGCGCTTCATGGCCATCGCGCACCAGGATGGCGATGTCCGATGGCAGGCACGGGCGCAGTTCGCCCTCGGCATTCTGGAAACCAGCCGTGCCTTGCTGGCCGCCATTGAGCAAGGCGACGATATGGCTGGCGCAACTGGCTGCCAGCTGCTGCCGGTAAACGCTGCCGGAGACCGGCTCTTCGCTTTCCAGATGCCAGCATTGAAGGGCTGCGCAGGCTTCACCGTCGATCAACAGCTGCTCGCCACGGCCTTTGGCGCGGACCTCGATGAACGGCAGCGGGTTGTCATCGGCCTCGCGGAACAGGAATGCGCCACGCCCTGCCTCACGCGCCTCGGCCTGCAGGAACACCTGGTTGACCGCCGCGACCATGGCCTTGCTGGAGCGGTAGTTGGTGTCCAGGCTGTGCAGGCGCCCACTCGTGGCACGGCGGGCGGCAAGGTAGGTGTAGATATCGGCGCCACGGAAGGCATAAATCGCCTGCTTGGGGTCGCCGATCATGAACAGGCCGGTTTCGGCGCGGTTTTCGCTGATCTGGTAGATGCGCTCGAAGATGCCGTACTGCACCGGGTCGGTGTCCTGGAACTCGTCGATCAACGCCACCGGGAACTGTTCGCGGATCAGGCTGGCCAAGCGCTCGCCGGCCTCGCTGGCAAGGGCGTGCTGCAGGCGCAGGAGCATGTCGTCGAAACCCATTTCCGCACGCCGACGCTTCTCCACTTCGAAGCGTGCCGATACCCAGTTGGCGGCATGCTCGAGCAATGGGGCATCCGGGCTGTCCAGGGCTTGGAGCTGTTGCTGCAAGCTCTGCATGGCATTGAGGGCCGGGTGCTCGGGTGGCTCGCCCTTCCAGGCTTCGGCCATTCCCGCCGGGGTCAGGCGGGTAAAGCCGGTGCCCAGGTCGAGCTCCACCAGTTGTTCGTCTGCCGCCCAAGAACAGAGCTTGTCGAACCAGGGCTCGAAGTAACGGGCCTGCATCTTGCGGCCATCGACCTGTTTGGCGGCCAGCGCATCACGGCAGATCTGGCGCAACTCCTCGGCCCATTGCGCCCAAGGCGCCTTGAGCCGGGCCAACTGCTCGCCACGCTGCTGCAGCGATGCCTGGATCAGTGCCGCCGGCTCGGGCCCGTCGTGCTGGGTGCGCACGCGACCGAACAGTGGGCGGATCCGCGGCAGCAAGGCGTCGGGGCTGCCCCAGTGGCCACGCACCCAGGCCAGCGCGTCGCCTTGCATGCCGTAGCAAAAGCGCCGCCAGTAGTCGCGCATGACCTGACCCAGCAGTTCGCTGTGGTCGGTTTCCAGGGTCTGGGTGAACAGGCTGCCGCTGTCGAAGGCATGTTCGCGCAGCATGCGCTGGCACCAGCCGTGGATGGTCGATACCGCGGCCTCGTCCATCCACTGCACGGCGATTTCCAGGCGCCCGGCACAGCGTGGCCAGGCTTCTTCCGGATAGTCGTCACGCAGCTGGTGCAGCAGCGGGTCGGCCGCCTCCAGCTCGCCACGGAAGAACCGCGCAGCTTCGGCCAGGCGGGCGCGGATACGTTCGCGCAGCTCTTTGGTGGCGGCGTCGGTGAAGGTCACCACGAGGATCTGCGGTGGTAGCAGCTCGCGGTCGAAGCCCTGCTCGCCACCGTGACCGAGGATCAGGCGCAGGTACAGCGCCGAAATGGTGAAGGTCTTGCCCGTGCCGGCGCTTGCCTCGATCAGCTGGCTGCCATGCAGGGGGAAACTCAGTGCCAGGGGGCGGTCCTGGGTCATGCGCCTTTCTCCGGGTTGCCCAGGGTCTGCCACGGGGCGTTGAACAATGGGCGGTACAAGGCTTCGCACCAGCCTTCGAAGGTTTCATCGGCGGTGAGCGCGGCAAAGTCGCGGAACTGCCGGGCCAGGGCGATGCTTTCACTGCGCTCGCCGAAGCTGGTGCGCTCGTCGCCTTCGTAGGCGCGGGCAGCAGCAGCCAGGGCTTTGTCGCTATCGTCCTGGGCCAGCCAGGCGAACGCGGTCTTGGCCGCGACCGGCAACGGCGCATTCATCGCCGCCTGGCGGGCTACCAGCAAGTCGCCCAGCAATTGCGCCGCCTGCTCTTGCGGCAGTGGCGCAAGCAGCAGGGTCAGGTCGCTGGCCACCAGCGCGCTGTTATAGGGGTAGCCCGCCGCGCAGGCCGCCAGGTGCGTGACCCAGGGCGCGATCAGGCGGTGCCACTTGAGGGCGTTACGCCCGGCACTGATGGTGTTGGGTACGGTGGTGATGCTGAGCAGGCTCTGGTCATCCGCCTGGAACACCCGCCCCAGCCAGCCTTCGAGGCGATGCTGGCCGTGCTCGAAATGAACTGGCAATGCCCCCTCGACCAGCTGCGGCCAGCGTTGCAATAGCTGGCGGTGGCGTAGCAGCAGGTCTGGCAGGGGCTCGATCAGCTCGCGCTGCAGCAGTTCGCCGAAGCCGGCCAGTGGCAGCACGCCACAGGCCTGCAAGCGCCGGGCCTGGGCCTGCACGGCCTGTTCGGCATTGTCCGGCTCGGCCAGCGCTGCACCCAGCAGGCTTTCACTGGCGCCGTACCGTTGCAGGGTATCGAGGACGAAGGGTTCCTCGTCCGGGGTCGGTGCTTCCAGCGCTTCGAAGTAGACTTTCAGACGCTGGCTGAAGAAGTGCCGCACCGGGTGGCGCAGGAAGTCATTCAGCAGGGTCAGGCTCAAGGCCTCATCGTCATGGTATGGCGGCAGGCCGGGGTCAGCCTGCTGGTCCTCCTGGCCCTGCTGGTGCAACACCTGCCATTCGTGGGCAAAGCTGAACAGCGGGCTGCCCTTCTGGAAGTAGCGTGGGCTGAACGGTTGCAGCGGGTGCTCCTGGGTCAGTGCGTGCAGCAGTTGCTCGCCCGGTTCTGCTGGCTGCCCCTGCTCCGCGCCTGCCAGCTGCCAGCCAGCTGCAAGGTGATCGCGCAACTGGCCGATCAGTACCGAGGCCGGGCGTTCGCTGTTGTCGCGGATGCTGCGCCCGACCCAGCTGACATACAGTTGGTCGCGGGCCGACAACAATGCTTCGAGCAGCAGGTAGCGGTCATCCTCACGGCGCGAGCGGTCACCGGGGCGGTAGTCGCTGGCCATCAGGTCGAAGTCCAGCGGCTGCTGGGCGCGGGGGTAATCGCCATCGTTCATGCCCAGCAGGCAGACCACCCGGAACGGGATGGCGCGCATCGGCATGAGGGTACAGAAGTTCACCGAGCCGGCGAGGAAGCGCTGGGACAACTTGCCCTGGTCGAGGCCCGACAGCCAGGCTTCGCGCACTACGGTCAGCGGCAATGGGTCTTGCAGGCCGACGGCCTCGCACACTTCAAGCCAGCTATCACGCAGATCCTGCAACTGCATCAGCAGGAACTCGTCGTGCTCGCCCTCGGCCAGGAAAAACACTTGCAGCAAGGCATGCAGACGCTCGCCCCACTGGCTGACAGTGGCAGGCTCGGACAGGGCCTGGCCGGCCACTTCGAGGGCGTCCAGCAAGGCGACCAGCGGGCCGATCAGTGCCGCATCCAGGCCACCGATTTCATCGTAGGGTTCGATGCCGTCACAGGCCTCACCTACGCCTACGGCATAACCCAGCAGCATGCGCCGCAGGCCGAACCGCCAGCTGTTCTGTTCCAGCCCGGCGGGCAAGCCCAGGCTGGCCCGCTGCTCGGCATTGAGGCCCCAGCGGATGCCGGCCCCCTCGATCCAGCGGTGCAGCGTGGGCAGGTCGTTTTCGCGTATGCCGAAACGGGCGCGGACTGCCGGCACATCCAGCAGGTCGAGCACTTCGCTGACCGCGAAGCGGCTATCCGGTAGCTTGAGCAGGTGTTCGAGGGCAATCAGCAAGGGTTCGCGGCCACGCTGGCCCTGGTCGGTCAGGGTGAACGGGATGTAGCGCGGATCGTTGCGCTGCAACTGGCCGAATACGGCGCGAATATGCGGCGCATAGGTATCGATGGCCGGCAGCATGACGATCACGTCACGTGGGCGCAGGGTTGGGTCGGCGCTGAACCGGGCCAGTAACTGATCGTGGAGGATCTCCACTTCACGTTGCGGGCTGTGGGCGATGTGGAAGCGGATCGAGCGGTCCTTCGCCGGGTCGACTGGATGCCACTGCTCGCGGGTTTCTGCGAGCGGACGCAGTTCGAGGATGTCGTCCTGCAACTGGTTGAGCAGCGTGGTGGGCGAGCCGTCACTGAACAGGTCGATGCGACCGTCGCTGAACACGCCCTGGTAACTGCCGGGGTCATCGTAGCTGTCGAGCAGGTTGATGTAGTCGCGGCCTTGTTTGCCCCAGGCGGCCAGCAAAGGGTGGGCATGCTGGTGCAGCGACTGGTCGTCCAGTTGCAAGGGCATGCCCTGCTTGCGTTGCTGACGCTTGTACTGGTGGCGCAGCAGGTCCTTGTCGGCAACGATATCGGCCCAGTGGTGGCGGCAGGGGTTGTGCACGCACAGCAGCACCTGGCTGAAGCGTGCCAGGCCGGCCAGTGCCTCGAGGGCCTGGGCTGGCAGCGAGGAGATACCGAATACGATCACCCGGGCCGGCAGACCGGCAGGTGCCTGCTCCAGGCTGTTGATCCGTTCGATGAAGCGTTGATGTACGCCGGCACGGCTCTGCGCCATGCCCTGCTCGCCAACATCCTCCAGCAATGCACGCCACAACTCGGCCTGCCAGCGGTTGCCCGGGGGCAGCGCCTTGCGCTCACCGCGAGCGGTGTTGAGGATGTGCTCGCCAGCAGCCCAGTCCTTGAGCCAGTCGGCGCGGTAGACCTGATACTGGTCGAACAGGTCGGCCAGGCGCTCGGCGAGCTGATAGCGCTTGCGCAGGTCGCTGTCGTCGGTGAGGAAGCGTCGCAACGGCTCGAAATGCGGGCGTTCGATCAAGGCCGGGAGCAGACGCATCAGACGCCAGGTCAGCGGTGCCTTGTCGAGCAGGGAGACTTCGGGAATTTCGTCACGGCCCAGCACGCTGCGGTACAGCTGCCACATGAAGCTGCCTGGCAGTTGCACGTCGATGGCGGCGGCGATGCCACAACCACCCTCGTCATCGTCCTGAGGGTCTTCGGCAAGCGCCAGTTTGAGCCATTGGGCGATGCCATTGCTTTGCACCAGGGCGATTTCGTTTTCCAGAGGTGCCAAGGGATAGCGACGCATCCAGCTCACCACCAGGCTGCGCAGGTCGTCGAGGCGGTTGCCGTGGACGATCATGAAGCCGGGGTGGAGGTGGGTGGTGTTGGGCATCGGGAGGTCTCTGGCTGGTGCTGGGGGCTGAGGGGAAACGATATCACGTAGGTACGATGCGGAGAGTATGGCGCAGTGCCATTAGCCGATTGACAAGGCATCGGTGGAACCCTGTTAGCGGCCTTGCGCCGTCCCTGTGGGAGCGGCTTTAGCCGCGAAGCAAGCGACGCGGTGGATGGCACCGGCTATGCCGGTGTTCGCGGGTGAACCCGCTCCCACAGAGGAGGGTTGTGCAGGTCTGGGATTTATTGACCAGAAAGACAAAACCCCTACCTGCATGTGCAGATAGGGGTTTTGCGAAATGAATCTTGACGATGACCTACTCTCACATGGGGAAACCCCACACTACCATCGGCGATGCATCGTTTCACTGCTGAGTTCGGGATGGGATCAGGTGGTTCCAATGCTCTATGGTCGTCAAGAAATTCTGTTGCCAGAATGTCCAGATGGACAGCCCAGCGAATTCGGATATGCGATATTTGTGATGTTGCGAACTTTCGGTTCTTTCGTCTTCACCACCACAATTTGGCTTCTTACGCGCAAATTGCTTGGGTGTTATATGGTCAAGCCTCACGGGCAATTAGTATTGGTTAGCTCAACGCCTCACAGCGCTTACACACCCAACCTATCAACGTCGTAGTCTTCGACGGCCCTTTAGGGGATTCAAGATCCCAGTGAGATCTCATCTTGAGGCAAGTTTCCCGCTTAGATGCTTTCAGCGGTTATCTCTTCCGAACATAGCTACCCGGCAATGCCACTGGCGTGACAACCGGAACACCAGAGGTTCGTCCACTCCGGTCCTCTCGTACTAGGAGCAGCCCCTCTCAAATCTCAAACGTCCACGGCAGATAGGGACCGAACTGTCTCACGACGTTCTAAACCCAGCTCGCGTACCACTTTAAATGGCGAACAGCCATACCCTTGGGACCGGCTTCAGCCCCAGGATGTGATGAGCCGACATCGAGGTGCCAAACACCGCCGTCGATATGAACTCTTGGGCGGTATCAGCCTGTTATCCCCGGAGTACCTTTTATCCGTTGAGCGATGGCCCTTCCATACAGAACCACCGGATCACTAAGACCTACTTTCGTACCTGCTCGACGTGTTTGTCTCGCAGTCAAGCGCGCTTTTGCCTTTATACTCTACGACCGATTTCCGACCGGTCTGAGCGCACCTTCGTACTCCTCCGTTACTCTTTGGGAGGAGACCGCCCCAGTCAAACTACCCACCATACACTGTCCTCGATCCGGATAACGGACCTGAGTTAGAACCTCAAAGTTGCCAGGGTGGTATTTCAAGGATGGCTCCATGAGAACTGGCGTCCCCACTTCAAAGCCTCCCACCTATCCTACACAAGCAAATTCAAAGTCCAGTGCAAAGCTATAGTAAAGGTTCACGGGGTCTTTCCGTCTAGCCGCGGATACACTGCATCTTCACAGCGATTTCAATTTCACTGAGTCTCGGGTGGAGACAGCGCCGCCATCGTTACGCCATTCGTGCAGGTCGGAACTTACCCGACAAGGAATTTCGCTACCTTAGGACCGTTATAGTTACGGCCGCCGTTTACCGGGGCTTCGATCAAGAGCTTCGCTTGCGCTAACCCCATCAATTAACCTTCCGGCACCGGGCAGGCGTCACACCCTATACGTCCACTTTCGTGTTTGCAGAGTGCTGTGTTTTTAATAAACAGTCGCAGCGGCCTGGTATCTTCGACCGGCATGGGCTTACGGAGCAAGTCCTTCACCCTCGCCGGCGCACCTTCTCCCGAAGTTACGGTGCCATTTTGCCTAGTTCCTTCACCCGAGTTCTCTCAAGCGCCTTGGTATTCTCTACCTAACCACCTGTGTCGGTTTGGGGTACGGTTCCCAGTTATCTGAAGCTTAGGAGCTTTTCTTGGAAGCATGGTATCAACCACTTCGTCGCCTAGAGGCAACTCGTCATCAGCTCTCGGCCTTGAAATCCCGGATTTGCCTAAGATTTCAGCCTACCACCTTAAACCTGGACAACCAACGCCAGGCTGGCCTAACCTTCTCCGTCCCTCCATCGCAATAACTGGAAGTACAGGAATATTAACCTGTTTTCCATCGACTACGCTTTTCAGCCTCGCCTTAGGGACCGACTAACCCTGCGTCGATTAACGTTGCGCAGGAAACCTTGGTCTTTCGGCGTGCGAGTTTTTCACTCGCATTGTCGTTACTCATGTCAGCATTCGCACTTCTGATACCTCCAGCAAGCTTCTCAACTCACCTTCACAGGCTTACAGAACGCTCCTCTACCGCGTCATCCTAAGATGACACCCGTAGCTTCGGTGCATGGTTTGAGCCCCGTTACATCTTCCGCGCAGGCCGACTCGACTAGTGAGCTATTACGCTTTCTTTAAAGGGTGGCTGCTTCTAAGCCAACCTCCTAGCTGTCTAAGCCTTCCCACATCGTTTCCCACTTAACCATGACTTTGGGACCTTAGCTGACGGTCTGGGTTGTTTCCCTTTTCACGACGGACGTTAGCACCCGCCGTGTGTCTCCCATGCTCGGCACTTCCAGGTATTCGGAGTTTGCATCGGTTTGGTAAGTCGGGATGACCCCCTAGCCGAAACAGTGCTCTACCCCTGGAGTGATACATGAGGCGCTACCTAAATAGCTTTCGAGGAGAACCAGCTATCTCCGAGCTTGATTAGCCTTTCACTCCGATCCACAGGTCATCCGCTAACTTTTCAACGGTAGTCGGTTCGGTCCTCCAGTCAGTGTTACCTAACCTTCAACCTGCCCATGGATAGATCGCCCGGTTTCGGGTCTATACCCAGCGACTAAACGCCCTATTAAGACTCGCTTTCGCTACGCCTCCCCTATTCGGTTAAGCTCGCCACTGAATATAAGTCGCTGACCCATTATACAAAAGGTACGCAGTCACCTAACAAAGTAGGCTCCCACTGCTTGTACGCATACGGTTTCAGGTTCTATTTCACTCCCCTCTCCGGGGTTCTTTTCGCCTTTCCCTCACGGTACTGGTTCACTATCGGTCAGTCAGTAGTATTTAGCCTTGGAGGATGGTCCCCCCATATTCAGACAAAGTTTCTCGTGCTCCGTCCTACTCGATTTCATTGACAAGAGATTTTCGTGTACGGGGCTATCACCCACTATGGCCGCACTTTCCAGAGCGTTCCACTAATCTCAAATCAACTTAAGGGCTGGTCCCCGTTCGCTCGCCACTACTAAGGGAATCTCGGTTGATTTCTTTTCCTCAGGGTACTTAGATGTTTCAGTTCCCCTGGTTCGCCTCTTGCACCTATGTATTCAGTACAAGATACTCAGCTTATGCTGAGTGGGTTCCCCCATTCAGAGATCTCTGGATCACAGTCTGTTTGCCGACTCCCCAAAGCTTATCGCAGGCTACCACGTCTTTCATCGCCTCTGACTGCCAAGGCATCCACCGTATGCGCTTCTTCACTTGACCATATAACCCCAAGCAATCTGGTTATACTGTGAAGACGACATTCGCCGAAAATTCGCATGTTGCTCTTTCGAGCAGAACTCACAAATTTTACCTTAGCCTGATTAACCAGCAGTGAAACTGGCCATCAGTCTATATCTATCACATATCCGAATTTTTAAAGAACGATCTGACAAAAGTCAGAAATCAACATTCAAACTGAATGTTCATTTCTAAGTTCTGACAAGCTACTGCGTACGGCGAAAGTGGTGGAGCCAAGCGGGATCGAACCGCTGACCTCCTGCGTGCAAGGCAGGCGCTCTCCCAGCTGAGCTATGGCCCCGTATTCTACGGCTGAACCATGTAATGGTAGGTCTGGGCAGATTTGAACTGCCGACCTCACCCTTATCAGGGGTGCGCTCTAACCAACTGAGCTACAGACCTATAACAGGGTCGCGTTACAGCATCGTCTTTTACAATGAATCAAGCAATTCGTGTGGGAGCTCATCAGCAGGCTGATGTCGTCGATTAAGGAGGTGATCCAGCCGCAGGTTCCCCTACGGCTACCTTGTTACGACTTCACCCCAGTCATGAATCACACCGTGGTAACCGTCCTCCCGAAGGTTAGACTAGCTACTTCTGGTGCAACCCACTCCCATGGTGTGACGGGCGGTGTGTACAAGGCCCGGGAACGTATTCACCGCGACATTCTGATTCGCGATTACTAGCGATTCCGACTTCACGCAGTCGAGTTGCAGACTGCGATCCGGACTACGATCGGTTTTGTGAGATTAGCTCCACCTCGCGGCTTGGCAACCCTCTGTACCGACCATTGTAGCACGTGTGTAGCCCAGGCCGTAAGGGCCATGATGACTTGACGTCATCCCCACCTTCCTCCGGTTTGTCACCGGCAGTCTCCTTAGAGTGCCCACCATAACGTGCTGGTAACTAAGGACAAGGGTTGCGCTCGTTACGGGACTTAACCCAACATCTCACGACACGAGCTGACGACAGCCATGCAGCACCTGTGTCAGAGTTCCCGAAGGCACCAATCCATCTCTGGAAAGTTCTCTGCATGTCAAGGCCTGGTAAGGTTCTTCGCGTTGCTTCGAATTAAACCACATGCTCCACCGCTTGTGCGGGCCCCCGTCAATTCATTTGAGTTTTAACCTTGCGGCCGTACTCCCCAGGCGGTCAACTTAATGCGTTAGCTGCGCCACTAAAATCTCAAGGATTCCAACGGCTAGTTGACATCGTTTACGGCGTGGACTACCAGGGTATCTAATCCTGTTTGCTCCCCACGCTTTCGCACCTCAGTGTCAGTATCAGTCCAGGTGGTCGCCTTCGCCACTGGTGTTCCTTCCTATATCTACGCATTTCACCGCTACACAGGAAATTCCACCACCCTCTACCGTACTCTAGCTCGCCAGTTTTGGATGCAGTTCCCAGGTTGAGCCCGGGGCTTTCACATCCAACTTAACGAACCACCTACGCGCGCTTTACGCCCAGTAATTCCGATTAACGCTTGCACCCTCTGTATTACCGCGGCTGCTGGCACAGAGTTAGCCGGTGCTTATTCTGTCGGTAACGTCAAAACAGCAAGGTATTAGCTTACTGCCCTTCCTCCCAACTTAAAGTGCTTTACAATCCGAAGACCTTCTTCACACACGCGGCATGGCTGGATCAGGCTTTCGCCCATTGTCCAATATTCCCCACTGCTGCCTCCCGTAGGAGTCTGGACCGTGTCTCAGTTCCAGTGTGACTGATCATCCTCTCAGACCAGTTACGGATCGTCGCCTTGGTGAGCCATTACCCCACCAACTAGCTAATCCGACCTAGGCTCATCTGATAGCGCAAGGCCCGAAGGTCCCCTGCTTTCTCCCGTAGGACGTATGCGGTATTAGCGTTCCTTTCGAAACGTTGTCCCCCACTACCAGGCAGATTCCTAGGCATTACTCACCCGTCCGCCGCTGAATCAAGGAGCAAGCTCCCGTCATCCGCTCGACTTGCATGTGTTAGGCCTGCCGCCAGCGTTCAATCTGAGCCATGATCAAACTCTTCAGTTCAATACTGCTTGGGTTTTTAAGAAACCCTAAACTTGGCTCAGCAATCTCAAATGACTATGTGATTTCTCGCATGGCCACTTGTGATGCTGATAATCTTTGTGACTATCAGTCCGTACTCACAAGCACCCACACGAATTGCTTGATTCGATTTGTTAAAGAGCGTTTGGTTAAGAGCTTTTCGCCTCAACCGAGGCGCGCATTCTACGCTTTCCTCATTTGCTGTCAAGCGTTTATTTTGAAGTTTTTTGCGAGAAACTCGTTTAGCTTCAAACACTTGACTCGCTGCGATCTCTCGTAGCGGGAGGCGAATCATACAGCGTTTAGAAGCGCTGTCAACCATCATCTCAACCGCTGCCGATCATTCGATCGTGGCCCTTTCAGCTCTTTCCGAACAACCTAACTTATTGAATTTCAAGAAGTTTGTCGTTCCGATGTCGCTGGAAGTGGGGCGCATTATAAGGGGATTCGAAATGGCGTCAACCTTTAATTTCAAGAAATTGAAATAAATGCTCAAACCACCCTTCCCTGCCTCCGACCAACCCTGGGCAGCACCCGCGAAACCGCGGGAACCCGCAACACCATCAACACAGCCCCAATAAACGCATAGATCGCCCACTCCCGCAGATCCGAGCGCACGATCCACAAGAAATGCAGCAACCCCAACCCAAGTATCACGTACACCAACCGGTGCAGCTTTTTCCAACGCGCACCCAACCGCCGCTGGCTATACCGATTCGAGGTAACCGCCAGGGCCAGCAGCCCAAGAAACCCAAGCGCACCCACAATAATGTAAGGCCGCTTGCGCAACTCAACCGCCAGCTGCCCCCAGTCCAGCCCAAGGATAAAGAACAGGTAAGCCAGGATGTGCAGCACGATATAGGCAAACACCCATAACCCCAGTTGCCGGCGCACCACGATCCAGCCCGACCATCCCGTCAGCTTCTGCAGCGGCGTCATGCCCAAGGTAACCAGCAGGAAGGTCAGCGCCCCGAGCCCAAGCCGGTCCATCATGATCTTGCCAGGGTCAGGCCCTAGCAGATTCATCGCCGCCTCATACAACCACCAGACCGGGAACAGGCACCCCACGATGAAGATGGCCAGACGAAACCAAGGGTAACGCATCAATAGTTCTTCCGCAGATCGAGCCCGGTATACAGCGACGCCACTTCATCGGCATAGCCATTGAACATCTGGGTTTCCCGCACATTGGGACTGAACAGACCGCTGGGCAGCCGCCGTTCACGCGCCTGGCTCCAACGAGGGTGGTCGACCGTCGGGTTCACATTGGCATAGAACCCATATTCATCCGGCGCCAGCCCTTCCCAGGTGGTGCCCGGTTGCTCGGCCACCAGGCTGATACGCACGATCGACTTGATGCTCTTGAAGCCATACTTCCACGGCACCACCAGCCGCAACGGCGCGCCATTCTGGTTGGGCAGCTCCCGGCCGTACATGCCGACCGCCAGGATCGCCAAAGGATGCATCGCCTCATCCAGACGCAAGCCTTCTCTATAAGGCCAGTCGATCAAGGCGAACCCCGAACGCTGCCCCGGCATGTGCTCCGGGTCTTTCAGGGTTTCGAAACGCACATAGCGCGCCTTGGACGTCGGCTCGACCTGCTTGAGCAACTGCGCCAACGGGAAGCCCAGCCACGGAATGACCATCGACCACGCCTCGACGCAACGCAGCCGGTAGATGCGCTCCTCAAGCTGGTACGGCTTGACGAAGTCTTCCAGTGCATAGCGCCCGGGCTTGCCCACTTCGCCATCGACCACAACGCTCCACGGTTCGGTTTTCAGGCTGTCGCCATTGGCCGCCGGGTCACCCTTGTCGGGCCCGAACTCGTAGAAGTTGTTGTAGTGGGTGGCATCCTTGAACGGCGTGATTGCCTCACCCTTTACCGTTACTGCCTGCCATCGAGTGGCCGCGAGCTTTTCACTGAACCAGCCAGGCGCCCTGCCCGCCTCGACATCGGCGTAACGGCTGGCTTCAGTTGCGCGCGCCATGCTCGGCAAGGCACCCAAGGCCAGGCCGGCCAACGAGCCACCCAGCAGGGTACGACGGGAGAGGTAGATGCCTTCGGGGGTGATCTCCGACGCCTTGCACTCGGAAGACCTGGGAAGCTTGATGAGCATGAGCGGCTCCACAGCACTGGATAACGGATGTACCAGTAAGACTATGGAGCCGGCGGGTTATTCCTGCATTAAATGATTGTCACGCTTTACGACGGCGTGCCTTGAGCAGGAACTGGATCGGCCCCGAAGCCGCATAGGCGAGGAAGATCAGCAGCAGGATACGGGGCGGGTCGCTGAACACCACGGCAAACACCAGCACCACGGCCAGGATAGCCACGAACGGTACACGGCCCTTGAGGTCCAGCTCCTTGAAGCTGTTGTACTTGATGTTGCTGACCATCAGCATGCCGGCAGCAGCCACCAGCAGCGCCACCAGGAACGACAGCTTGGAGCCCTGGATGCCGTAGTCGCTGAACGCCCACACGGTACCCGCGACCACGCCCGCGGCAGCCGGGCTGGCCAGGCCGATGAAGTAGCGCTTGTCGGCGGTGCCGACCTGGGTATTGAAGCGTGCCAGGCGCAGTGCTGCACCGGCCACATAGATGAAGGCGACCATCCAGCCGACCTTGCCCATGTCGCCCAGCGCCCAGCCAAAGGCCAGCAAGGCCGGAGCCACACCGAAGGCGACCATGTCCGACAGCGAGTCGTACTCGGCACCAAAGGCGCTCTGGGTGTTGGTCATGCGCGCGACACGGCCATCGAGGCCGTCGAGCACCATGGCCACGAAGATGGCGATGGCAGCGAAGGCAAAGTACTTGCTCGCCTCGCGCGGGTCTCCGGCGCTCAGGGCGCTCTGCGCGCTCATCGAGCTGATGATGGAATAGAAACCGGCAAACAGGTTGGCGGTGGTAAACAGGTTGGGCAGCAGGTAGATGCCGCGATGGCGCACCTTGCGCCCTTCGGCGTCATGCCCTTCTTCAACGTGCTCATCGACAGGTAGCAGGCTTTCGGCGTCGGAGGGCTTGTTCGGCTCTTCGGGACGTTCGCTCATGGAGGGTACCTTGCAACAGGATGGAAAATGTTCGACACGGGCCTGCAAAACAGGTTCTGACGGCAGGCCACTGGTCTGCTTTATACCAGAAGCTGACTGTCAGAACGAAAAAACGCGGCCGAAGCCGCGTTTTTCATCTTTCGATAAGACTTAGTTCTTGGTCTTGTCGACGATTTTGTTAGCCGAGATCCACGGCATCATCGAGCGCAGTTGCTCGCCGATGATTTCGATGCCGTGAGCGGCGTTGTTGCGGCGCTTGGCGGTCATCGATGGGTAGTTGGTAGCACCTTCGGAGATGAACATCTTCGCGTACTCGCCGTCCTGGATGCGCTTCAGGGCGTTGCGCATGGCCTTGCGGGATTCTTCGTTGATGACTTCCGGACCGGTTACGTACTCACCGTACTCGGCGTTGTTGGAGATCGAGTAGTTCATGTTGGCGATGCCGCCTTCGTACATGAGGTCAACGATCAGCTTCAGTTCGTGCAGGCACTCGAAGTAGGCCATTTCCGGCGCGTAGCCAGCTTCGACCAGGGTTTCGAAACCGGCCTTGACCAGCTCTACGGTACCGCCGCACAGAACAGCCTGCTCACCGAACAGGTCGGTTTCGGTCTCGTCCTTGAAGGTGGTTTCGATGATGCCGGTACGGCCGCCGCCTACGCCCGAAGCGTACGACAGGGCAACATTCTTGGCGTTGCCGGAGGCGTCCTGGTAGATGGCGATCAGGTCAGGGATACCGCCGCCCTTGACGAACTCGGAGCGAACGGTGTGGCCCGGGGCCTTCGGCGCGATCATGATCACGTCGAGGTCAGCACGTGGAACAACCTGATTGTAGTGGATCGAGAAGCCGTGGGAGAAGGCCAGGGTAGCGCCCTTCTTGATGTTCGGCTCGATTTCCTGCTTGTACAGTTGGCCCTGGAACTCGTCCGGGGTCAGGATCATGACCAGGTCGGCAGCAGCGACGGCAGAGGCAACGTCGGTCACTTTCAGGCCATGGGCTTCTGCCTTGGCAACGGTGGCCGAACCTTTACGCAGACCGATGGTGACATCTACACCGGAGTCCTTCAGGTTGCACGCCTGAGCGTGGCCCTGGGAACCGTAACCGATGATGGCGACTTTCTTACCCTGGATGATGGAAAGGTCGCAGTCTTTATCGTAGAAAACTTTCATGAAAATACCCCTGGTTATATCTCGGCCCCTGCGGAGCCATCGCTAATTTTTGAATTTAGATGCTGAGCACTTTGTCGCCACGGGCAATGCCGGTAACGCCGCTGCGCACGGTTTCGAGAATCGATGCAGTGCCGATCGCCTGGATGAAGCTGTCCAGTTTGTCGCTGGTGCCGCTCAGCTGCACGGTGTACACGCTGGCAGTCACATCGACGATCTGGCCACGGAAGATATCCGTGGTGCGCTTGATCTCGGCGCGCTGGGCACCGGTGGCCTTGACCTTGACCAGCATCAGTTCACGCTCGATGTGAGCGCTTTCCGACAGGTCGACGAGCTTGACCACTTCGACCAGCTTGTTCAGGTTCTTGGTGATCTGTTCGATCACTTCGTCATGGCCAACGGTGGTCAGCGTCAGACGCGACAAGGTCGGGTCTTCGGTCGGCGCCACGGTCAGGCTTTCAATGTTGTAGTTACGCTGGGAGAACAGGCCGACCACGCGGGACAGCGCACCTGGTTCGTTTTCCAGCAGCAGGGAGATGATGTGCCGCATATCAGGTACGCTCCGTCTTGCTCAGCCACATGTCACGCATCGAGCCATCCTTGATCTGCATCGGATAGACGTGCTCACTGCGGTCAACCGCGATGTCGATGAACACCAGGCGGTCCTTCATCGCAAACGCTTCTTCCAGCTTCGGCTTGAGGTCCTTCAGGCTGGTGATGCGGATACCCACATGGCCATAGGCCTCGGCCAGCTTGATGAAGTCAGGCAGCGACTCGACGTACGAGTGCGAGTGACGACCGTTGTAGGCCATGTCCTGCCACTGGCGGACCATGCCCAACACACCGTTGTTCAGATTGACGATCTTTACCGGCAGGCCGTACTGCATGCAGGTGGACAGCTCCTGGATGTTCATCTGGATGCTGCCTTCGCCGGTCACGCAGGCCACGTCCTGGTCCGGGAAGTTGAGCTTGACGCCCATCGCAGCCGGGAAGCCGAAGCCCATGGTGCCCAGGCCACCGGAGTTGATCCAGCGGTTCGGCTTGTTGAAGCGGTAGTACTGCGCCGCGAACATCTGGTGCTGGCCCACGTCGGAGGTGACGAAGGCATCGCCATTGGTCACTTCGCACAGGGTCTCGATGACTTTCTGCGGTTTGATGACATTGCCGTCACCCTTGTCGTAAGGGAACAGCTCGCCATTGCCACGCCATTCGTCGATCTGCTTCCACCAGGCATCCAGCGCCGCCTTGTCAGGCTGCTCGCCGATTTCCTTGAGGATGCCGAGCATTTCGCTGAGCACGCTGTCGACCGGGCCGACGATCGGCACGTCGGCCTTGATCATCTTGGAGATCGACGCCGGGTCGATGTCGATATGGATGATCTT
Organism: Pseudomonas sp. X4; assembly: GCF_040784925.1. Classification (NCBI taxonomy): domain Bacteria; kingdom Pseudomonadati; phylum Pseudomonadota; class Gammaproteobacteria; order Pseudomonadales; family Pseudomonadaceae; genus Pseudomonas; species Pseudomonas sp. X4. The sequence continues at coordinate 1,508,069 of NZ_CP160798.1, forward strand.
GGCGTTCGGGCAGAACTTGGCCGGGCCGTTGACCACGCGGTCGTCAAAACGGGCACCGACGGCGAAGATGACGTCGGCATGGTGCATGGCCATGTTGGCAGTGAAGCTGCCGTGCATGCCGAGCATGCCGAGGAACTGGCGGTCAGTACCCGGGAAGCCACCCAGGCCCATCAGGGTATTGGTGACCGGCAGGTTCAGCGACTTGGCGATTTCGGTCAGGGCTTCGGAGCCACCACCGAGGATCACGCCGCCACCGGAGTAGACGATCGGGCGCTTGGCCGCCAGCAGCATCTCGGCAGCCTTGCGGATCTGGCCGGAGTGGCCGCGTACCGCCGGGCTGTAGGAGCGCAGCTTGACCTTTTTCGGGTAGACGTATTCGAACTTCTCGGCCGGGTTGGTCATATCTTTTGGAATGTCGACCACGACCGGACCTGGGCGACCGGATTGCGCCAGGTAGAATGCTTTTTTCAGAACTTCGGGGATTTCGCTGGCATGTTTGATCATGAAGCTGTGCTTCACGATCGGCCGCGAAATACCGATCATGTCGGTTTCCTGGAAGGCATCGGTACCCACCATGGTGCTAGGCACCTGGCCGGACAGGATGACCATCGGAATCGAGTCCATGTAGGCGGTGGCAATACCGGTAATGGCATTGGTCGCGCCCGGGCCGGAGGTTACCAGCACCACGCCGGCCTTGCCGGTGGCGCGGGCGTAACCGTCCGCCATATGGGTAGCTGCCTGCTCATGACGAACCAGGATGTGCTCGACTTCCGGTTCCTTGAACAGCGCGTCGTAAACATGCAGGAGAGCACCACCAGGGTACCCGTAGATGTGCTTAACGCCTTCGTCACGCAAGAAGCGGACGACCATCTCAGCGCCAGATAAAAGCTCCACGTTGTTCACCTCTAAAACGCCAGAATACCGCCCTCACTGGACGGGTCTTAATAGGTTTACTGCCAAGCAGAGCATGAGCGAACGTCAGCACTGACTGAGCAAGTATTGGGAGCGCCCCAGAGTGTTGCGGGGTTTTCCCACCCAGCGCGAGGTAACGCGTTGCGGGGTGTAACAGGTCGGCGCGGGTGTGCGCCTCATGATCTGCTTAGCGGGTCTGCTTCTGGCAGTCCCTCTACAGCGGAGATTGGATTCTTCTGATTCGGCGCCAACAAGTCAAGAAAAATTATTGCCAATTTTTCCCCAAGATGAATTCCTGCCACCACTAAAAATCGCTTCAGCAGCAGAATAAATAAGATTTCCACAAAAAAGGGCCACAATCTGCGGCCCTTGAAGGAAAAACTGAAGAAATCAGGCGGAAGGAGCAATCAATTGGTCAAATGCTGCCAACAGGCGGCGTAGCTCACGACTTTGATCTGGCCGGTCGGTAAACACGGTTTCGGCCATGACCAGGATGCCGGAGGCGTTGGGCAACGGGTGGCCCAGCTCGATGATGATCTTCATGCGCGGCAGGAAGATCCATTGCAGCCACTGCTCGAAACTGAGGGTATCGACAGCGAAAGGCACCGTACTGGCCAGTGCCTCGTCGCTTGGCGGCTCGTCATCCCACCAGCCTTGCACCTGCAGCTCACGCTCGATCAGCAGCAGGTGGTCGGCAATATCCAGAATGCGCTGTTCGATCATCACGAATTGACCCGTGCCTTCTGCCGAGCCAGTGCGGCGCCGGCGTTATCACCCTGCTTCTCGCGGGCCTGGGCGATGGTGTTCCACAGCTCGGCCTGCAGGCTCGGGCGGCCATTGGCGTAAGTCAGGGCACGACGCGCCAGTTGCTCGGCCTGCGGCGCATCACCTTGCGACAGGCGTACCTGGGCCAGGCGGTACAGCACCTGCGGCTCGCGCGGGGCAATGCGCTGGGCACGCTCCAGGCTCGAGGCGGCACCGTTGAAGTCGCCACTGCCCTGCTGGGTCTTCGCGGTGGTCAGCAGCGCCAGCACCGGGCCGTCCAGCTGCTCGTCGGCCGACAGGCCACCTGCAGCGGCACTGCTACGCGGGATACCGGTAGGCGCGCTGGTGGTTTGCGGGGCACTGTTCATCGCCGCGATGTCGAAGGGTTCGTCGGCGATCGGGTTGGGGTTGGTGGTCATCGGTGCCGAAGTGACCGGCCCTGTGGTAATCGGCCCCGGGGTAATCGGCGAGGTGCTGATCGGCGCCGCGCCATTGGCCGCCGGGAACGTCTGGATGCCCGAAGCGCCAGCGCCCTGCGGGATCATCACGGTGACGCCGGAGTCTTCAGGCAGCGTTTGCGCCTGCGCGGTGCCCGCGTTGTAGCCACCCGCAGAGCGGTTGGCCGTCACGCGTTCGCTGTTGGACACGCGGGTGCTCGAGTCGACCACCGGAATATTGCCGCGCGGGACGCTGGCGCACCCCTGGAGCACAGCCAGCGCCGTCACGGCAGGAAACAGCCACTTGTTCACGTCACACCTCATCAATGCAGCCTGTGCTTAATTCATCCAGCCCTTGACCCAGTCCATGACCGATTCAACTGGATCCTGCTCGCCGCCACAGGTCGCGCCGGCGGGCGGTTCACTGCCGCGAATATACGGCATCTGCACCGCTCCCGGACAGCTGCCATCAGACCCATGGCCACTGTACGGGTCGATCCAGGCCTGCACCACGTTGTCCGGTTGCGGCATGTCCAGCGGCAGCGGGTCGGCCTTCTTCATGAAGCTGGTCCACACCTGCAGGGCACCTGTGGCACCGGTAAATGGCGTCTTGCCGTTATCGTCACGGCCCATCCATACCACGGCCAGCAGGTCCTGGCTGAAACCGGAGAACCAGCTGTCGCGCGAATCGTTACTGGTACCGGTCTTGCCCGCCAGGGTGAGATTACGCGGCAAAGTGTTGTACACCGAGCGGCCGGTGCCTTCGCGCATCACCCGCTGCATGGCGTTCTGCACCAGGTAGATGGCCCCCGGGTCGAAGGTTTGCTGGATCTGGAACGGGTAGCGCTTGAGCGGCTCGCCCTCGGCGGTGAGTACGCTGCGGATACCGCGCATCGGGGTGTTGAAGCCGCCGTTGGCGATGGTCTGGTACATGGTCGCGACCTGCATCGGCGACATGCCGCCGGCACCCAGCAGCATGGCGGGGAAGGCTGGCCAGTCGACATTCACACCCAGCCTGCCAATGGTCTTGATCACGTTGGGCACGCCCACATCCAGGCCGATCTTGGCAGTCGACAGGTTGTAGGAGTTGGCCAGCCCCTGGTACAGGTAGATGGTGCCATGCGGGCGGCGGTCGTAGTTTTGCGGGCGCCAGACCTGGCCGTCGGCACCTTTGACCGAGAACGGCTCGTCCTGCACCAGGCTGGTCAGGGTGTACCTGGTCGGTTGCTCCAGCGCGGTCAGGTAAACCGCCGGCTTGACCAGCGAGCCGATCGGCCGCACGGCATCGATGGCGCGGTTGAAGCCGGCGAAACCGGCCTGGCGGCTGCCGATCAGCGCCTGCACTTCACCGGTTTCCGGGTTGGTCACGACCATCGCCGACTCCACCTCGTCCGCCCCCTTGCGGCCCGCCAGGCGCTTGAAGGTCTCGCTCATCGAGGTTTCGGCCTTCATCTGCAGGATCGGGTCGAAGCTGGTGAAGATGCGCAGGCCTTCTTCGGTCAAGTCTTCATCGCGGTAGTCCTGGCGCAACTGGCGCTTGACCAGGTCGAGGAATGCCGGGAACGAGCTGTCGGCCAGGCTGCCGCGCTTGGTCACGCCCAGCGGCATCTTCTTCGCTGCATCGACTTCTGCCTGGCTGGCCACGCCCTGCTCGGCCACCAGGTCGAGTACCAGGTTGCGGCGGGCCAGGGCGCGGTCCGGATAGCGACGCGGGTTGTAGTAGGACGGCCCCTTGACCATGCCCACCAGCAAGGCGATCTGGTGCAGTTTCAGCTCCGATAGCGGTTGGCTGAAGAAGAACTGGCTGGCGAGGCCGAAGCCGTGCACCGCACGCTGGCCATCCTGGCCGACGAACACCTCGTTGAGGTAGGCCTCGAGGATCTCGCGCTTGTCGTAGTGCAGCTCCAGCAGTACGGCCATCATCGCCTCGGTCAGCTTGCGGCTGAGGCTGCGCTCGCTGGTGAGGTAGAAATTCTTCACCAGCTGCTGGGTCAGGGTACTGCCACCCTGGCGCATGGAACCTGCCGAGGTGTTGACCCACATGGCCCGGGCGATGGACTTGGGCGACACCCCGAAGTGGCTGTAGAAATCGCGGTCTTCCGTCGCCACCAGGGTTTCGAGCAGGTACGGCGGTACCTGGTCGATCTTGATCAGGATGCGGTCTTCGAGGTTTTTCGGGTAGATGCCGCCGATCATCAGCGGCTCCAGGCGCACTACGTCGAGCGTCTTGCCGTTGGCGCCGGAAAGGCCCGCCACGTAATCGCCGGAGAAGCGCACACGCACGAACTGCGCCGGCTCCATGCCCTCGTAGAACTGGAAGCCACGGGTATTGAGCTCGACGGTGTTGCCGTTGACTGCCGCCGCGCCCGGGCCGTTGGCCGCGCTTTCACGCCGGTAGCCGAGCGCGTCCAGCTCGGTGAGGAAGTCTTTCTTGCTCAGCTTCTGGCCGGAAAACAGCTCCAGCGGCCGGGCATACACCTTGGCCGGGATGGTCCAGCGCTTGCCGGAAAACTTTTCCTGGACGACAGCATCAAGGTAAACCGCGAAGCCGGCGATGATCACCAGGCCGACCAGGCTGAGCTTCAAAGCCCAGCCCAGCCAGGCACGGGAGCGGCCGGTCGGGCGTTTCTGAGGGGTACGGGGATTTCGGGTTCGGGTCATGGCGGCGGATTATACGCACTTTATAAAGGCTGGGCAGACGCCCCCGGCGGTAGGCAGGGACGGCACCATTGACCATAATGGCGCATTCGAATTCCCTGCCCCCGGAAGGATTTCCCGTGAGCCAAGCCCTTATCACTGCGTTGCAGAACCCCGCCCTGTACCCTCACCCCGTGGATGGGTTCCAGCTCATCGAGACGCATATCTCCTGGGTCCTGCTCACTGGCGAGTATGCCTACAAGATCAAGAAACCGATGAACTTCGGCTTCCTCGACTTCACCGGCCTGGACCAGCGCCAGCATTTCTGTAACGAAGAATTGCGCCTGAACCAGCGCCTGACCGACGGCCTGTACCTGGAAGTGTTGCCGATCACCGGTAGCGTCGACGCGCCGCAGATCGGTGGTGAAGGCGAAGCCATCGAGTACGTGCTGAAGATGCGCCAGTTCCCCCAGGGGCAGATGCTCAACACCCTGCAGGCCAATGGCGAACTGAACGCCGCGCACATCGACCAGATGGCCCGGCAGATCGCCGATTTCCACCTGCAGGCCCCACGCGTTCCGGTGGAGCACCCGCTCGGCACGCCGGACAGCGTGATGGCGCCGGTAGAACAGAACTTCGAGCAGATTCGCCCGTTCCTCAGCGACAAGGCCGACCTGCAGCAACTCGACGCCCTGCAGGCCTGGGCACGCAGCAGCTTCGAGCGCCTGCATGGCCTGCTGGAAAAGCGCAAGGCCAATGGTTTCATCCGTGAATGCCACGGTGACATCCACCTGGGCAACGCCACCCTGATCGACGGCAAGGTGGTGATCTTCGACTGCATCGAGTTCAACGAACCGTTCCGTCTGACCGACGTGTATGCCGACACCGGCTTCCTGGCCATGGACCTGGAAGACCGCGGCCTGAAATGCCTGGCCCGCCGCTTCATCAGCCAGTATCTGGAACTGACCGGCGACTACGAAGGCCTGGAACTGCTCAACTTCTACAAAGCCTACCGCGCGCTGGTGCGGGCCAAGGTTGCACTGTTCAGCATGCCAGCCGATGCCGATGGCGTGCAGCGCGCCACCACCCTGCGCACCTACCGCAACTATGCCAACCTGGCAGAAAGCTACAGCGCCATCCCGTCGCGCCTGCTGGCCATTACCCACGGTGTTTCGGCAGTGGGCAAAAGCCACGTGGCCATGCGCATGGTCGAGGCCCTGGGTGCGGTCCGCGTGCGTTCGGATGTGGAGCGCAAACGCCTGTTCGGCGACCAGCAGCAGGCTGACGCTGGCCAGCTGAGTACCGGCATCTACGACCAGGACGCCAGTGTCGCGACCTACCAGCGCCTGCACGAGGTGGCGGCGACCGTGCTGCGAGCCGGCTTCCCGGTGGTGCTGGATGCCACCTACCTCAAACGTGATCAGCGCCAGGCCGCAGCGGACATCGCCAGCGAGACGGGCGTGCCGTTCCTGATCCTCGACTGCCATGCACCGGATGCGGTCATCGCCAGCTGGCTGGAGCAGCGCCGGGCAGAAAACACCGACCCGTCAGATGCCACCCTGGAAGTGGTCAAGGCCCAGCAGGCCAGCCGTGAGCCGCTGAGTGCACAAGAGCAGGTGCAAAGCACCCGCGTCGATACCCAGAGTGCCGGGAGCATGGACCAGGTGATCGAGCAGATTCGCCAGCGCTTGCCTGGGCTGTAAGGTCAGCGTTTTCCTGGGCCGGCCTATTCGCGGGTGAACCCGCTCCCACAGGTACTGCGTCAGTCGTGAGGCTTGCAGATAACCTTGTGGGAGCGGGTTTACCCGCGAAGAGGCCGGCACAGGACATCTCGTCGCCCCCTATGGCAAAAGGCCGCGCATTTCCCATCCCCCGCTACACTCCTCTCTGACCTGCTCGCGATTTATCCCCCAATCCCCGTTCAGCCATCGCAAGGAGGCTCGATGAACGATGAATTGCAGCATCTGAAGAACCTTGGCAAGACCTCTGCGCAGTGGCTGCATGCAGCCGGCATCCACAGTGCATCGGATCTGCGCCGCCTGGGCGCGGTGGGTGCGTACCAGGCCGTGAAGACACGAGGGTTCCGCGCATCGAAGGTGCTGTTGTATGCCATTGAAGGCGCCCTGCTGGACATGCACTGGAACGATTTGCCGCTGGAGCGCAAAGAAGCGCTCAACCAACAACTGGATGCGAAAAGCCCTGCGCAAAAAAATCAGAAATAATTTCAGGAAGGGGATTGACGACGAAATGAGAATCGTTATGATTATCACAACTGGTCGCGAGACTGGTTGGATAAGCTAAGAGCCCCTGGTTCGGACTCTCAGATTATCTCCTCATCAGGCTAATCACGGTTATTGACCCGGCAATTTGCCGGGTCTTTTTTTGCTTTTTTGCAGCCCTGTCACCGCAGTTGCGCGCAATAGTCCTGCTCCGGCATCGCTGCCGTGTACCACACAAAATCAGCCTCGCCTGCCTCGACCTGCTCACCGACCTCTGCCAACAGCAGTACCTTGCTCTCCCCCTGCGCTTGCAGGTCAGCCAGGTGCAACGGTACACCCAGGTCCTTGCGCACGTGATAAGCCCCAGCCAGCAGCAGTGCCGGCTGCGGCGCCGCCAGCAAGCGCTCGGCCATGCGCCGGTCGCGCTGCTGCTGCACGGCCAGCATCGCCGGCAACTGGCTTTCTGGCAGCATCCCGCAATGCCCGGCACGCACATGCTCCAGCAAGGCGGCCTTGACCGTCGGCGCATTGGAGCGTTCGCCCGGTAACGAAGCTGGCTGTCGATAGGCCTGGCGCATCTCGCCGGGCGAGAGGTTGGCGGCCAGCACAGGCACCCGCTGCTGCAAAGCCTCAGTCACGATTGGCCCGTACAGCTGCCAATCCCAGCCGTCCTGCCAAGCCAGGGCCTTGGGCAGGTCTGCCGGCAAAGGTTGCCCCGCCAGCTTGTCCAGCAGCGGTTGCTGCTCGGGCTGCAGCATTTCCAGCAGCAGGCTGCCCTGCACACGTTGGCCTTGCAGGGCGCGCAGCAGCCACAGCTGCAGTGCGTGATGGTCGGGGTTGTCGTGTTTCTCGCCGACCAGTACCCGGGGGGCGGTAGACAGGCGCTGCACCAGTTGCTCAGGGCTGATCAGCTGGCCATCAGCGAGATCGACGATATGCCCCAGCTCGGCATGGCTGCGCCCCTCACTGCTCTGCCAGGCGGGCAGCGGTGGCAGGCTGGCCTGGCAGCCACCCAATACCAGCACCAGGCACAGCGAGAAAGCGGACAGCAGCGGATGTCGCATGGGCAGTACCTCCATGTCATTCAACAATGTATAAGCCTGCACCGGCTCTTGTGGGAGCGGCCTTGTGTCGCGAAAGGGCTGCGGAGCAGCCCCAGCAATTTGTGCATCACCTGCTGAAAATCCGGGGCCGCTTTGCGGCCCTTTCGCGACACAAGGCCGCTCCCACGAAAATCGTGCACGCCCCGGAGTCTTGAATCCCCACATCAACGAGTGATGATCAGCGGATGCCCACGCTCCGGGTGCGCCTGTACCAGTACATCGATCCCGTATACCGCCTTCAACGCCGCCGGCGTCAGCACTGCTTCGGGTGCGGCAAAGGCATGGCAGCGCCCATGCTCCAGCAGCAGGATACGGTCACAGTAGCGCGCCGCCAGGTTCAGGTCATGCAGGATCACCAGCACCGCGGCGCCACGGTCGGCAAAGCGGCGCACGGCTTCCAGGGTGGTGTGCTGGTGCAACGGGTCGAGCATCGAGGTTGGCTCGTCGAGCAGCAGCGTGGTACCCGCCTCGCCCGGCCACAGCTGCGCCAGTACCCGAGCCAGGTGCACCCGTTGCCGCTCGCCGCCAGACAACGCCAGGTAACTGCGCTCCACCAGGTGCCAGGCATCCGCCGCCCGCAAGGCCGCTTCGACGATTTCCGCATCGCGCCGCTGCCCGGTGCCATGGGGCATGCGCCCCATGCCCACCACTTCCTCGACCCGGAACGAGAACCCCAGGCTGGACACCTGCGGCAACACCGCCAGGCGCCTGGCCCTCTCCTGCCCGGCCCAGTTGGCCAGCGGCCTGCCCTGTAGCGTCACCCATCCGCGATCGGGCGCCAGCTCACCACACAGTACACCCAGCAGGCTGCTCTTGCCGGCACCGTTGGGGCCGAGCACGCCCACCACCTGCCCCGGGCTCAGCTGCAAATGAATGTCATGCAGCACTTCGTTGCTGCCCCGCCGCAAGTACAGGCCCTCGGCTTGCAACATCAGCTGCGCCCTCGTATCAGCAGGAACAGGAAAAACGGTGCACCGATAAAGGCCGTGACGATACCGATCGGCAGCTCGGCAGGCGCCAGCAGCAGCCGCGCCGCCAAATCGGCGAACAGCATCAGCACACCGCCCGCCAACAAGGAAGCTGGCAGCACCACACGGTGATCAGGCCCGGCCAGCAGGCGCACCAGGTGCGGTACCACCAGGCCGATGAAACCGATCAACCCGGCAGCCGCCACCGCCGCACCCACGCCCAGCGCCGTGCAGAACACCAGCTCGCGCTTGAGCCGCTCCACATCGATGCCCAAGTGGCGCGCCTCCGACTCACCCAGCAGCATGGCATTCAACGCCTTGGCCCGGCGTGGCAGCCACACTGCCACGCCAGCAGCCACCAGCAGCAACGGCCACAGCCGCTGGTAACTGGCACCATTGAGGCTACCCAGGTTCCAGAACGTCAGCGTGCGCAGCGTGGCGTCGTCGGCCAGGTAGGAGAACAGCCCCACGGCAGCACCACCCAGCGCGGTCATGGCCACACCGGCCAGCAGCATCGTGGCGACGTTGGTCTGGCCGTCGCGCCGCCCCAGACGATAGACCAGCGCAGTCACGCCCAGCCCGCCGATGAAAGCACACAGCGACAACAGGTAAGGGGCAAGCACATCCGGCATGCCGCCCAGCCAACTGCCGCCAACGATGGCCACCGCCGCGCCCACCGCCGCCCCGGCGGCAACCCCTACCAGCCCGGGGTCGGCCAGCGGGTTACGGAACAGCCCCTGCATCGCCACACCGGACAGCGCCAGCACCGCGCCCACCGCCAACCCCAGCAAGGTGCGCGGCAGGCGGATCTGGCCGAGGATCATCTCGGCCTGCTGCAGGCCATCAGCGGCAACGGGCAGACCCAGCAGGCGCAGGCCGGCACGCAGGGTATCGAACAGCGGCAGGCTGACCGGCCCCAGGGCCAAAGACAACCACACCGCCAGCAGGCACAACAGGCTCAGGCAAACGAACAGCGTGCGTGGCTGGACACGTTGCTTCATTGGGCTAGGCTGGCCTTGGCAGCCGGATAGAAGGTGGCCGCAAGCAACTGCAGTGTTGCCGGCAGGCGTGGCCCGAGCCCGCCGACCAACAGCGTCGGGTCAAGCGATACCAGGCGTTTCTCGCGCACAGCGCGCGAGGCCGCCAGCGCGGGGTTTTCTTTCAGCAACGCCTGCAAGGCCTGCTCATCGGCCAGCGCCCGGTCGGAAAACACGATCACATCCGGGTCCAGCGCCGCCAGTGCTTCGCTGGAGAAATTCTTGTAGCCCTGATGTTCTGCCAGGTTGCGCCCGCCTGCCTGGCTCAGCAGCCAGTCACCGGCAGTACCCTGCCCGGCGATCAGCGGCTTGGCCCCGGCATGCCCGACCAGCAGTAACACCCCTGGTGCCTTCTGCTCCGCCCGGGCCTGCCTGACCTTGGCCTGCAAGGCATCGAGCTGCTGGTGGTAGCCCGACGCCAGGACCGCGGCCTGCTGCTCTGCGCCCAGCAACTGCCCCAGGTGCTTGAGGTTTTCATCCACCGCCGCCAGTTCGGCCTTGCTGGAGAACAGTTCGACCCGCACGCCAGCCTTGCGGATTTGCGCCAATACCGGTGGCGGCCCCATTTCCTCGGTGCCCACCAGCACATCCGGGCGCAGGCTGAGAATGCCTTCCGCAGACAGCTGCCGCTGGTAGCCGACACTAGGCAGTGACTTCAGCGATGGCGGATGCTGGCTGGTGGTATCCACACCCACCAACCGCGCTTCACCACCCAGCGCGCTGATCCATTCGCTCAGTGCACCACCAGCGCTGACCCAACGCTGCGGCAGCTCGGCCGCCGGGGCCTGGGTGGAGAGCACAAGGCTCGCGCACAGGGCGAGCAAGGCGACGGGACGGCGCATCATCGGGTTCCTTCTGCAGGCGGGCCGCGCGCCTTGTGGCGGGCGACGGAACTGCGCACCATAAGCAGCCGGGCGCAGCGAATGCGGGCAATTTGATAATTATTCGCATTGATGCGTCAAGCCACCACCTGTTTCACGAGTCATCCTTGCCATGCACTTCCTTTGTACCTCCCACGGCCTGGCCGAAGGCCAAAGCCGCGCCTTCAGCGTAGACGGCATCGAACTGTTCGGCGTACGCCGCCAGGGCCAGGTGTACCTCTACCGCAACCGTTGCCCGCACCGCAGCATCCCGCTGAACTGGGCGGAAGATGCGTTTCTCGATGACAGCGCCAGCCTGATTCACTGCGCCCATCATGGCGCGCTGTTCCTGATCGAAAGCGGCGAATGCGTGGCCGGGCCATGCGAAGGCGAGCAACTGCAGGCCCTGGGCTGCCACGAGGACAGCCAGGGCATCTGGTTCAAGGGGTAAGCAGCACCGGCAGGCGGCGGTCGATGACGATGCCTTCGGCGTCCAGGCGCGTGCCGTAGGCCAGCACCTCCACCCCATCCGCCACCGCCGCGCGCAGGGCCTGGGCATAGGCCACATCGATTTCCTCGGCCGGGCGCACCGCGTCGATACCGGTCAGATTCACGCAATACAGCTGCACCGCCCGCACGCCCTGCCTGGCCAGCTTCGCCAGCTCGCGCAGGTGTTTGGCACCGCGCTGGGTCACCGCATCAGGGAAGGCCGCGACCGTGCTGTCTGGGTAGCCCAAGGTCACGCTCTTGACCTCGACATAGGCCGGGGCACCGTCGAATTCCAGACGAAAGTCGATGCGGCTGCCTTCCTCGCCGTAGGCCACTTCACGCTTTAGAGCACTGAAGCCGGCCAGTTCGGCGATGATGCCCGCACGCAGGGCCTCTTCGACCAGCGTATTGGCCCGCCCGGTATTCACACAGGCCAGCCGACCCTGCGGGGTTTCGCTGATTTCCCAGGTGCCCGGGAGCTTGCGCTTGGGGTCGTTGGAGCGGCTGAACCACACCTGCCCGCCCTCACGCATGCAGTTGAGCATGGAGCCGGTGTTGGGGCAGTGGATGGTCAGTTGTTCGCCGCCGGGCAGTTCGATATCCGCCAGAAAGCGTTTGTAGCGGCGCAGCAGACGGCCCTTTTCGAGTGGGGGATGGAATTGCATCAGCCTTGCCAGCTCCGCAGGCCGCGGGCGATCCGTTGCACCGCCTCTTCCAGGCGCGGCAGGCTCTGGGTGTAGGCAAAGCGCACATGGTGGCCGGCCAGGTGACGGCCGAAGTCCAGGCCGGGGGTGAAGGCCAGGTGCTCGGTCTCCAGGAAGTGCCGGCAGAAGGCGAACGCGTCACCGCCAAAGGCACTGATGTCGGCATACAGGTAGAACGCCCCCTGCGGCTCGACGGCAATGCGGAAGCCCAGTTCGCGCAGGGCAGGCAACAGGTAGTCGCGGCGGCGGGCGAACTCGGCGCGGCGCTCCTCGAAAATGGCCAGGGTCTCGGGCTGGAAACACGCCAGCGCGGCATGCTGGGCCATGCTGGGCGCACTGATGTACAGGTTTTGTGCCAGCTTCTCCAGGTCGGCCACCGCGCCAGGAGGCGCCACCAGCCAGCCGAGGCGCCAACCGGTCATGCCGAAATACTTGGAAAAACTATTCAGGACGAATGCAGAGTCGTCCACTTCCAGCACGCTGGGGGCGTCCATGCCATAGGTCAGCCCGTGGTAGATCTCGTCCACCACCAGGTGGCCATGCCGTTCGCGGGTGGCGCGGGACAGGCCGGCCAGCTCGTCACGCCCCAGCACGGTGCCGGTCGGGTTGGCCGGCGAGGCGACCAGGGCTCCAACCGTGTCCTTGTCCCAGTAGCGGTCGACAAGGTCGGCAGTCAGCTGGTAATTCACGTCCGGGCCCACCGGCACCAGCTGCGCCCCGCCCTCGACCAGGCGCAGGAAGTGGCGGTTGCACGGGTAGCCTGGGTCGGCCAGCAGCCAGTGCTTGCCTGGGTCTACCAGCAAGCTGCTGGCCAGCAGCAGCGCACCGGAGCCACCCGGGGTGATGAGGATGCGTTCAGGGTCGACACTCAGGCCGTAACGCTGGCCATAGAACCCGGCAATGGCTTCGCGCAGTGCCGGCAGGCCGCGTGCGGCGGTGTAGCGGGTGTGCCCGGCGGCCAATGCTGCCTGGCCGGCGGCAACGATGGGCGCGGCCGTGGTGAAGTCCGGCTCGCCGATTTCCAGGTGGATCACGTCGTGCCCGGCCGCCTGCAGCTCGTTGGCCCGGGCCAGCAGCGCCATGACGTGGAAGGGTTCGATGGCGCGGCTGCGCGCACTGTAGGGGTGGGCCATGACCTTCTCTCAATTGGGTCTAAACTGGAGATTCTACCTCTGCACGCCACCGAACGTGCGGCTCGCGCCGCTGTCAATTACCAGGATCGGGCGGGGTAGCGCACCCCCGATCTATCTGGTAAGTTCGGCGGCTCGCAGTCGCAGGGCCGGCGGGTGCCGGAGATGGAGCAGCCTGCGCATTGGATCAGATGAGTGAGAGGCGGTCTATTCATGTCCACCGTAGAAAAGCAAAAAGCCCAGACCATGTACGGTGTCGAGCCCTACGTAGAAACCAAGGGTGAAGAGTACATGGGCGAGCCCATGAAACAGCACTTCACCAAGCTTCTCGGCGCCTGGAAGCGAGACTTGATGGAAAGTGTCGACCGCACTGTGGATCACATGAAGGACGAAGCAGCCAACTTCCCCGACCCGGCCGACCGTGCCAGCCAGGAAGAAGAATTCGCCCTGGAGCTGCGCAACCGCGATCGCGAACGCAAGCTGATCAAGAAAATCGACAAGACCCTCGAGAAGATCAAGGCCGATGAGTACGGCTGGTGCGAATCGTGCGGCATCGAGATCGGCCTGCGTCGCCTGGAGGCCCGCCCTACCGCCGACCTGTGCTTCGACTGCAAGGAAATCGCCGAGAAAAAGGAAAAGACGGTCGGCAAAGGCTGATCTTTCTTTCCACCTGAACGGGGCGCATCATGCGCCCCGTTTCATTTATATGCCCAGCCTGACCATGACCGAATCAAGCTACATCGGGCGTTTCGCCCCCACCCCCAGCGGCTTCCTGCACTTCGGCTCGCTGGTCGCAGCCCTCGCCTCCTGGCTCGATGCCCGCGCCGTGAACGGCCGCTGGCTGCTGCGCATGGAAGACACCGACCCGCCTCGGGAAATGCCCGGTGCTCGCGATGCGATCCTGCAGACCCTGGAGCGCTACGGCCTGGAGTGGGACGGCGAAGTGGTGTTCCAGAGCCAGCGGCACGATGCCTATGCCGCGGTGGTCGACCGCCTGTTCAACATGGGCCTGGCCTACGCCTGCACCTGCTCGCGCAAGCAGCTGGAGGGTTACAACGGCATCTACCCGGGCCTTTGCCGCAACGCCGGGCATGCTCGGGAAGGCGCGGCGATCCGCCTGCGCGTGCCAGAGTTGATCTACCGCTTTACCGACCGCGTGCAGGGCGAGTTTCAGCAGCACCTGGGGCGTGAAGTGGGCGATTTCGTCATCCAGCGCCGCGACGGGCTGTATGCCTACCAGCTGGCGGTGGTACTGGACGATGCCTGGCAAGGTGTTACCGACATCGTGCGTGGCGCCGACCTGCTCGACAACACCCCGCGCCAACTGTACCTGCAAGAGTTGCTGGGCTTTTCGCAGCCGCGTTACCTGCATATTCCGCTGATCGTGCAGCCGGACGGGCACAAGCTGGGCAAGTCGTACCGCTCGCCGCCGCTGCAGGCGGACCAGGCGACACCGCTGTTGCTGCGGGCGCTGCGGGCGCTGGGGCAGGAAGCAGACCCCGAGTTGTTGCTGGCAACGCCGGCGGAGGTATTGGCGGTAGCTCGCAAGCAGTGGCGGCCCGAGGCGATTGCACAGCGGACCACGGTGCCAGAGGCTGATTTGCGCTGAGGCATTACCGGCCCTATCGCCGGCAAGCCAGCTCCCACAGGTACAGCGCAGCACTCAGATCCTGTGGTGATCCTGTGGGAGCTGGCTTGCCGGCGATAGGGCCAGAACAGGCAACCCACCCCTCAAAAACAAAAGCCCAATAAATTCAACCTCTTGGCGAACACCATGGATTCCCGCTAGCATCCGCCCAGCCATTTGCGCCAATAATAAGTCCAAGCCCGCAGCGCCCAACCATCGAGGCCAGCATGTACATCTATCGTTTGGTCCTGCTTCTGGTCGTGGGGATCTACCTGTTCTCCCCGGCCATCATGGACTGGTGGATCGAACCGACCGGAGCCTGGTATCGCCCTTACCTGCTCTGGCTGATCCTGATCGTCGTCACCTTCATCCTGCAGAGCCAACGAGATGCCGATGAGCTTTAGCCTGACCCAGATGATCCTGATCAGCGCCGCGTACCTCATGGTGCTGTTCGGCGTGGCCTGGATCAGCGAGCGAGGGTTGATCCCGCGCTCGATCATTCGCCACCCGCTGACCTACACCCTGTCGCTGGGCGTGTACGCCAGTGCCTGGGCCTTCTATGGCTCGGTGGGCCTGGCCTACCAGTACGGCTACGGCTTCCTTGCCTGTTACCTGGGGGTGTCCGGCGCGTTCCTGCTGGCCCCGGTGCTGCTCTACCCGATCCTCAAGATCACCCGTACCTACCAGCTTTCCTCGCTGGCCGACCTGCTGGCGTTCCGTTTCCGCAGCACCTGGGCCGGCGCGCTGACCACCATCATCATGCTGATCGGCGTGCTGCCCTTGCTGGCCCTGCAGATTCAGGCGGTGGCCGACTCGATCAGCATCCTCACCGGTGAGCCGGTCAAGGCACGGGTGGCCTTCGCCTTCTGTGCGCTGATCATCCTGTTCACCATCTTCTTCGGCTCGCGGCACATCGCCACACGCGAAAAGCACGAAGGGCTGGTGTTCGCCATCGCCTTCGAGTCGGTGATCAAGCTGCTGGCCCTGGGCGGTATCGGCCTGTACGCCCTGTATGGCGTGTTCGGCGGCCCGCACGAACTGGAAGTGTGGCTGCTGCAGAACCAGACCGCCCTGGCGGCTCTGCATACGCCGCTGCAGGAAGGCCCATGGCGCACCCTGCTGCTGGTGTTCTTCGCCTCGGCCATCGTCATGCCGCACATGTACCACATGGCCTTCACCGAAAACCTCAACCCGCGCTCGCTGGTCAGCGCCAGCTGGGGCCTGCCGCTGTTCCTGCTGCTGATGAGCCTGGCCGTGCCGCTGGTGCTGTGGGCCGGCCTGCGCCTGGGCGCCACCACCAACCCCGAGTACTTCACCCTGGGCCTGGGGCTTGCCGCCAACAACCAGGCACTGGCGCTGCTGGCCTACGTCGGCGGCTTGTCGGCCGCCAGCGGGTTGATCATCGTCACCACCCTGGCGCTGTCGGGCATGGCCCTCAACCACCTGGTGCTGCCGCTGTACCAGCCGCCGGCCGAAGGCAACATCTACCGCTGGCTGAAGTGGACCCGCCGCGCGCTGATCGTCGCCATCATCACCGCCGGGTTCATGTTCTACCTGACCCAGAACAACCATCAGAGCCTGGCCAACCTGGGCATCGTCGCCTTCGTGGCCACGTTGCAGTTCCTGCCGGGCGTGCTGTCGGTACTGTACTGGCCGACTGCCAACCGCCGTGGCTTCATCGCCGGTCTGCTGGCCGGCACCCTGGTGTGGATGGTGACCATGCTGCTGCCACTGCTGGGCAACCTGCAGGGCTTCTACATCCCGCTGCTGGACATGATCTACGTGCTGGACGACACCAGCTGGCACATGGCGGCCATCGCCTCGCTGGCGGCCAACGTGCTGTTGTTCACCCTGATCTCGCTGTTCACCAACGCCAGCAACGAAGAGGTCAGCGCCGCCGAAGCCTGCGCGGTGGACAACGTGCGCCGCCCGCAACGCCGCGAACTGCACGCCGCCTCGCCACAGGAGTTCGCCACCCAACTGGCCAAGCCGCTGGGCGCCAAGGCCGCACAGAAGGAAGTGGAACAGGCCCTGCGCGACCTTTACCTGCCATTCGACGAGCGCCGCCCCTATGCCTTGCGCCGCCTGCGCGACCGTATCGAGGCCAACCTGTCCGGCCTGATGGGGCCGAGCGTGGCCCAGGACATGGTCGAGACCTTCCTGCCGTACAAGTCCGGTAACGAAAACTACGTGACCGAGGACATCCACTTCATCGAAAGCCGCCTGGAAGACTACCACTCGCGCCTGACCGGCCTGGCCGCCGAGCTCGACGCCCTGCGCCGCTACCACCGCCAGACCCTGCAGGAACTGCCCATGGGCGTCTGCTCGCTGGCCAAGGACCAGGAAATCCTGATGTGGAACAAGGCCATGGAAGAGCTCACCGGCATCGCTGCCAAGCACGTGGTCGGCTCGCGCCTGGTCACCATCAGCGAACCCTGGCGCGGCCTGCTGCAAGGCTTCATCAACGTGCCCGACGAGCACCTGCACAAGCAGCGCCTGGCGCTGGACGGCCAGCCGCGCTGGCTGAACCTGCACAAGGCGGCCATCGACGAGCCGCTGGCCCCGGGCAACAGCGGCCTGGTGCTGCTGGTAGAGGACCTTACCGAAACCCAGGCGCTGGAAGACAAGCTGGTGCACTCCGAACGCCTGGCCAGCATCGGCCGCCTGGCCGCCGGCGTGGCACACGAGATCGGCAACCCGATCACCGGCATCGCCTGCCTGGCGCAGAACCTGCGCGAGGAGCGTGAGGGCGATGGAGAAATCATCGAGCTGTCCAGCCAGATTCTCGAACAGACCAAGCGGGTATCGCGCATCGTCCAGTCGCTGATGAGCTTCGCCCATGCCGGCGGCAGCCACCAGAACAGCGAAGAGCCGGTATGCCTGGCCGAAGTGGCGCAGGATGCCATCGGTCTGCTGGCGTTGAACCGGCGCAATTTCGAAGTACAGTTCTTCAACCTCTGCGACCCGGAGCACTGGGCCGAAGGGGACCCGCAGCGCCTGGCCCAGGTGCTGATCAACCTGCTCTCCAACGCCCGCGACGCCTCGCCGCCCGGCAGCGCCGTGCGCGTGCGCAGCGAAGTCAGCGAGCACACCGTCGACCTGATCGTCGAGGATGAGGGCAGCGGGATCCCGAAGAACATCATGGACCGCCTGTTCGAACCCTTCTTCACCACCAAGGACCCGGGCGAAGGAACCGGACTGGGGCTCGCTCTGGTCTATTCCATCGTGGAAGAGCATTATGGGCAAATCACCATCGACAGCCCGGCCGATATCGAACGGCAACGTGGCACCCGGATCCGCGTGACCCTGCCCCGGCATGTCGTAGCGACGTCCCCTGAAATTCGAGACCGTCGAGAGAATTGAATCAATGCCGCACATTCTGATCGTCGAAGACGAAACCATCATCCGCTCGGCCTTGCGTCGCCTGCTCGAACGGAACCAGTACCAGGTCAGCGAAGCCGGCTCGGTGCAGGAAGCCCAGGAACGCTTCAGCATTGCCACCTTCGACCTGATCGTCAGCGACCTGCGCCTGCCAGGCGCGCCCGGCACCGAGCTGATCAAGCTCGGCCAGGGCACTCCGGTGCTGATCATGACCAGCTACGCCAGCCTGCGCTCGGCGGTAGACTCGATGAAAATGGGCGCGGTGGACTACATCGCCAAGCCCTTCGACCACGACGAGATGCTGCAAGCGGTGGCGCGTATCCTGCGCGACCGGCAGAACGCCCCGGCTGCCGCACCGGCGGCCGAGCCACGCGCCACCAATGGCAAGGCCGCCCCGGCCGACAAAGGCAGCGCGGCAGCCGCCAATGGCGAAATCGGCATCATCGGCTCCTGCCCGCCAATGCAGGACATGTACAGCAAGATCCGCAAGGTCGCGCCCACCGATTCCAACGTGCTGATCCAGGGCGAGTCGGGCACCGGTAAAGAGCTGGTCGCACGCGCCCTGCACAACCTGTCGCGTCGGGCCAAGGCACCAATGATTTCGGTGAACTGCGCAGCCATCCCCGAGACACTGATCGAGTCCGAGCTGTTCGGCCACGAGAAAGGCGCGTTTACCGGCGCCAGCGCCGGGCGCGCTGGCCTGGTGGAAGCTGCCGATGGCGGTACCCTGTTCCTCGACGAAATCGGCGAACTGCCGCTGGAAGCCCAGGCCCGCCTGCTGCGCGTGCTGCAGGAAGGCGAGATTCGCCGGGTGGGTTCGGTACAGTCGCAAAAGGTCGATGTACGCCTGATCGCCGCGACCCACCGCGACCTGAAGAACCTGGCCAAGGCCGGCCAGTTCCGTGAAGACCTGTATTACCGCCTGCACGTGATCGCCCTGAAACTGCCTGCCCTGCGCGAGCGCGGCAGCGACGTCAACGAGATCGCCAGCGCCTTCCTCGCCCGCCAGAGCGCGCGCATCGGCCGCGACGACCTGCACTTCTCGGCCGAAGCCGAGCAGGCCATTCGTCACTACAGCTGGCCGGGTAACGTGCGAGAGCTGGAAAACGCCGTTGAGCGTGCGGTGATCCTCAGCGAGAGCGCAGAAATTTCCGCCGACCTGCTGGGCATCGACATCGAGCTGGGCGACCTGGAGGAGGACGAAATCCTCGACAACGCCCTGGTCGTGGCCAGTTCGGCGAATGCCAGCCATGAGCCGACCGAGGACCTGTCGCTGGAAGACTACTTCCAGCACTTCGTGCTCGAGCACCAGGACCACATGACCGAGACCGAGCTGGCCCGCAAGCTCGGGGTCAGCCGCAAATGCCTGTGGGAACGCCGCCAGCGCCTGGGTATCCCGCGGCGCAAGAGCAACGCTACCAGCGAGTAACCGCGCTGCCTGGGCGGGAGGCTCCTCCTGCCCTGATCCCTCTCTATCTGCCGTTCCGGCCTCTTCGCGGGTGAACCCGCTCCCACAGAAATCTCACTGCCCTCAAGGGTGGTGCAATCCTTGTAGAAGCCGGCTTACCGAGATTCAGCGAAACCTGCGCAGCCCCTGTGGGAGCGGGTTCACCCGCGAAAGGGCCGGCAAAGCCAGCGCACACACCCCAGGTAACACATCAGCCCCCGCAAAAATCTGTTACCCAAGCTTTCCGCCGTAACAGTTCCCGAGGCGTACGGTAACGAAATTTCGACATTTTCGACCGCTGAAAAACTGCTCACAACCTCCAAACCCTTGATTTTACTGGGTTTGCAAAAGTTGGCACGGCACCTGCTATATGTCTGGTACAAGAACAATAACAAGCACTGCAACTCAGAATAAGAACAAGACGAAACGGCTCACGCACAATAAAAACAAGACGGCGGAGGCGCAGCTAACTGATTCTTTTGGAGAGGATGCGTGTTTGGGGCTTGCCCCACAGCCAGGCAGAGAACAATAAAAACTGCACTAAAAAGCAGCGCCTGAACTGGTTGGATCGACAGATCAACGTGACATCAGCGACCAAAGCAATCCGTTTGCTCTTAACCCCTGGATTGGGGGTCGTCCACAAGCTTCGAGATTTGTGGACAGGGCACTCAACAAAAACAAGAAGCCCAGCAAAAAAACAATAAGAGCACGCAACGACTTCTTGGGGAGCTTAGGCTCCCCTTGTCGTTTCTACCCTTCCGGCAGGCATCCTGCTACCCGCCTACACCATTCCTTGAGTAAATGCTAGAATCCCCGCCCATCATGCGGCCATTCTCCTATTCTTGGCCGAACATTCCTTCAAACAGTGCATCCCATGCTGAAGAAGCTGTTCCAGTCGTTCCGCCCGCCCGTACCGGGCCCGCATCACAGGCGCACCACGCCTGAGGTGATCAACAAGAGCCAGCACTCGCTGCAACGCCACCAGTTCAGCCGCCATGCGGTGAACATCGTGGAACGCCTGCAGAGCGCCGGTTACCAGGCTTACCTGGTCGGTGGCTGTGTCCGCGACCTGATGCTGGGCATCACGCCGAAAGACTTCGACGTCGCCACCAGCGCCACCCCCGAACAGGTCCGTGCCGAGTTCCGCAACGCGCGCATCATTGGCCGCCGCTTCAAGCTGGTCCACGTGCATTTCGGCCGTGAGATCATCGAAGTCGCCACCTTCCGCGCCCACCACTCGGAAGACGACCAGGGCGACAGCCACCGTTCGTCGCACAATGCCAGTGGCCGCATCCTGCGTGACAACGTGTACGGCACCCTGGAAGAGGACGCGCAACGTCGCGACTTCACCATCAACGCCCTGTACTACGACCCGGTCAGCGAGCGCATCCTCGACTACGCCAACGG
The DNA here is from genome assembly GCF_040784925.1 of Pseudomonas sp. X4. NCBI lineage: Bacteria > Pseudomonadati > Pseudomonadota > Gammaproteobacteria > Pseudomonadales > Pseudomonadaceae > Pseudomonas > Pseudomonas sp. X4. The sequence goes on from NZ_CP160798.1 coordinate 1,529,192, forward strand.
CGTGCACGATATTCGCAACCGCCTGCTGCGCCTGATCGGTGACCCTACCCACCGCTACCAGGAAGACCCGGTGCGCATGCTGCGCGCGGTGCGTTTCGCCGCCAAGCTCGACTTCGGCATCGAAAAGCACACGGTCCAGCCGATCCGCGAGCTGGCCCCACTGCTGCGCGAGATTCCGCCTGCGCGCCTGTTCGAAGAGAGCCTCAAGCTGTTCCTCTCCGGCCAGGGCGCCATCGTCTTCGAGATGCTGGTCGACCTGCAGTTGTTCGAGCCGCTGTTCCCGGCCAGTTCGCATGCCCTGGACGAGCGCCCGACCTACACCCACACGCTGATCAGCCAGGCGCTGAACAACACCGACCTGCGCGTGAAGCAAGGCAAACCGGTAACCCCGGCCTTCCTCTTCGCCGCGCTGCTGTGGCCAGCCCTGCCGGCCCGCGTGCTGCACCTGCAGAACCAGGGCGTGCCGCCGATCCCGGCCATGAACGGTGCGGCCCACGACCTGATCGCCGAGCAATGCGCACGCATCGCCATCCCCAAGCGCTTCACCCTGCCGATCCGCGAGATCTGGGACATGCAGGAGCGCCTGCCACGCCGCAGCGGCAAGCGCGCCGACATGCTGCTGGACAACCCGCGCTTCCGTGCCGGCTACGACTTCCTGCTGCTGCGCGAAAGCGCCGGGGAAGAAACCGACGACCTCGGCCAGTGGTGGACCGACTACCAGGATGCCAACGACAGCGAGCGCCGCGAGATGATCCGCGAGCTGGGCAGCCGTGACGAAGGCACCGGCGCCGGCCCGCGCAAACGCAAGCGTAGCGGTGGCAAGCGCAAGCGCAGTGGCGACGAGGCGTTCGAGTGAGTACCCGCGCCTATATCGGCCTGGGCAGCAACCTGGACGCACCTGCCGAGCAGCTGCGCAGCGCCTTGCAGGCCCTCGACCAGGTCGAGGCCACGCGCCTGGTGGCGGCCTCGGCCCTGTACACCAGCGATTCGCTGCTGCCCGGCCAGCCGCGCTATACCAACGCCGTCGCCGCCCTGGACACTGCCCTGCCACCGCTGGCCCTGCTCGATGCACTGCAGGCCATCGAGAACGATCAGGGCCGCGTGCGCAAGGAACGTTGGGGCCCGCGCACACTGGACCTGGACATCCTGCTGTTCGGCGACCAGGTGCTCGATGAGCCGCGCCTGAAAGTGCCGCATTACCACATGCATGCCCGGCCTTTCGTGCTGTACCCGCTGGCGGAACTGGTACCGGGCGATTTCCGCCTGGCCGACGGCCGCGCCCTCGCGCAACTGCTCGACGACTGCCCGTTCGTCGGCCTGGAACGCCTGTAAACCGGGCGTTCCAGCCTTGCACACTGGCGCGGTAACGCCAGTAACACCCTGATCGTAACAATGCGGTAACAGGGTGATTGACTTCCCCAACCTCGCTCACGACTATAGGCGTCCCGTGTGGCACCAAAGTGCCGCATACCCGTATTTAGGCCCGGACGGACCTGTGCCCGAACATCACGCGCGATGATGTGCCGCTCCGGAAGATGACTACACGCGTTGAATGCAGTCGTTTCTTACAGCGCCTGAACGAGGAATTTCCTACATGCCTGAAGTAACCCTGACCACCCTCAATGGCCTCAAGGCCAAGGGTGAAAAAATCACCATGCTGACCTGCTACGACGCGACCTTCGCCAAGGCCGCCAGCCAGGCCGGTGTCGAAGTGTTGCTGGTGGGCGACTCGCTGGGCATGGTCCTGCAAGGCCACGACAGCACACTGCCGGTGACCACCGCGGACATGGCCTACCATACTGCCAGCGTCAAACGTGGCAACGACGGCGCGCTGATCCTCGCCGACCTGCCGTTCATGGCGCATGCCACCCCGGAGCAGGCCTTTGCCAACAGCGCCACGCTGATGCAGGCCGGCGCCCACATGATCAAGATCGAAGGTGCTGCCTGGCTGGCCGAGACCATCCGCCTGCTGGCCGAGCGTGGCGTGCCGGTGTGCGCGCACATGGGCCTGACCCCGCAGACTGTCAACGTGCTGGGCGGCTACAAGGTGCAGGGCCGCCATGAAGCCCAGGCCCGGCAAATGCGCGCCGACGCCATCGCCCTGGAACAGGCCGGTGCAGCCATGCTGCTGCTCGAATGCGTGCCCAGCGAACTGGCGGCGGAAATCACCAGTGCCGTATCCATCCCGGTGATCGGCATTGGCGCCGGCAGCGGCACCGATGGCCAGGTACTGGTCCTGCACGACATGCTCGGGCTGTCGCTGAGCGGCCGGGTACCGAAGTTCGTGAAGAACTTCATGCAAGGCCAGCCGGATATCCACAGCGCCCTCGTCGCTTACGTCGAGGCGGTCAAGCAAGTCAGCTTCCCAGGCAGCGAACACGGGTTCAGTGCATGAATACAGTCAAGACCGTCCGCGAACTGCGCGCCGCAGTCGCCCGCGCCCGCGGTGAAGGCAAGCGCATCGGCTTCGTGCCGACCATGGGCAACCTGCACAGCGGCCATGCCGCCCTGGTGACCAAGGCTGCGCAGCGCGCCGATTTCGTGGTCGCCAGCATCTTCGTCAACCCGCTGCAGTTCGGCGCCAACGAAGACCTCGACAAGTACCCGCGCACCCTGGCCGCCGACCAGGAGCGCCTGCTCCAGGCTGGCTGCAATCTTCTGTTCGCGCCCAGCGTCGAAGAGATGTACCCCGACGGCATGAGCGTGCAAACCCGCGTCAGCGTGCCCCACCTTTCCGAAGGCCTGTGCGGCGCCAGCCGGCCCGGGCATTTCGAAGGCGTGGCCACCGTGGTCAGCAAGCTGTTCAACATGGTCCAGCCCGACCTTGCCGTGTTCGGTGAAAAGGACTTCCAGCAGCTGGCGGTGATCCGCGCCATGGTGCGCGACCTGAACATGCCGATCCAGATCATCGGCGAGCCCACCGTGCGGGCCGAGGACGGCCTGGCGCTGTCGTCGCGCAACGGTTACCTCACGCCTGAGCAGCGTGCTGCGGCGCCAGCGTTGTACCGCACGCTGCAGCACATTGCTGCTGGCATCGGCCGTGGCCAACGTGACTTTGCCGCGCTGGTTGCCGAAGGCGAGGCGCAGTTGACCGCCGCTGGTTTCCGGCCGGATTACCTGGAAGTGCGTCATGCCGTGAGCCTGCGCCCGGCAGTGATCGATGATCGAGACCTGGTGGTAATTGCGGCGGCTTACCTGGGTAACACACGGTTGATCGACAACCTGTACCTGCATCTGGAAGAGAAGACCGCGTAACGGCCTGGGGCTGCCTTGCAGCCCATTCGCCGGCAAGCCAGCTCCCACCTCGACCGCATTGGCCTCGAGCCATGCGCTATCCCTGTGGGAGCTTGCCAGCGATGAGGCCAGTACCGGTAACACAAAGACCGCTGCGCCCCCAAATCACACCCCGACCGCATCGGCCTCGAGCCATGCGCTATCCCTGTGGGAGCTGGCTTGCCGGCGATGAGGCCAATACAGGCAATACAAGACAGTTGCCTCCCCAAATCAATCCTCGACCGCATCGGCCTCGAGCCATGCGCTATCCCTGTGGGAGCTGGCTTGCCAGCGATGAGGCCAGTACCGGTAACACAAAGACCGCTGCGCCCCCAAATCACACCTCGACCGCATCGGCCTCGAGCCATGCGCTATCCCTGCGGGAGCTGGCTTGCCAGCGATGAGGCCAGTACCGGTAGCGCCCCCAAATCACACCCCGACCGCATCGGCCTCGAGCCACGCCCTATCCCTGTGGGAGCTGGCTTGCCGGCGATGAGGCCAGTACAGGCAATACAAGACAGTTGCCTCCCCCAAATTCCCCGCCATACCCATTCCCTGCAAGTGGCCTTTGCCTATAATGGTGCCAGCCTGAACCCGGCAATGAGTGCCGTGTCCAAGGTCTCACCACGCACCAAGGGAACCCCGCGCAATGGCGTATTACCGTACACCCCACGATGTCACGGCCCTGCCCGCCTGGCAGGCGCTCCAGCAACACCGCGACGCCATGCAAGGTTTCAGCATGCGCGAAGCCTTCGCCGCCGATGCCAAGCGCTTCGACCAGTTCTCCCTGAGCTCCTGCGGCCTGTTCCTCGACTACTCGAAAAACCTGATCACCGAACAAAGCCGCGACCTGCTGGTGAACCTGGCCAACGAAGTGGGCCTGCAGGACGCCATCAAGTCGATGTTCAGTGGCGAAATCATCAACGCCTCCGAAGGCCGCCCGGTGCTGCACACCGCCCTGCGCCGGCCGGTGGGCGACAAGCTCAGCGTCAACGGCGTGAACGTGATGCCGGAAGTGCACAAGGTGCTCAACCAGATCACCGAACTGGTCGGCCGCATCCACGACGGCCTGTGGCGCGGCTACAGCGAAAAACCGATCACCGACGTGGTCAACATCGGCATCGGTGGCTCGTTCCTCGGCCCCGAGCTGGTCTCCGAGGCGCTGCTGCCCTACGCCCAGCGCGGCGTGCGCTGCCACTACCTGGCGAACATCGACGGCAGTGAGTTCCACGAGCTGTCGGCTAACCTGCGCGCCGAAACCACCCTGTTCATCGTCTCATCGAAGTCGTTCAACACCCTCGAGACCTTGAAGAACGCCATGGCCGCGCGTACCTGGTACCTGGCCCAGGGCGGTTCGGAAGCCGAGCTGTACCGCCACTTCATCGCCGTTTCCAGCAACAAGGCCGCCGCCGTGGCCTTCGGCATCCGTGAAGAAAACATCTTCCCGATGTGGGACTGGGTGGGCGGGCGCTACTCGCTGTGGTCGGCCATCGGCCTGCCGATCGCCCTGGCCATCGGTACCGCCAACTTCAAGGAACTGCTGTCCGGTGCCTACACCATGGACCAGCACTTCCAGACCGCGCCGTTCGAAAAGAACATGCCGGTACTGCTGGCCCTGCTGGGCGTGTGGTACGGCAACTTCTGGGGCGCCCAGAGCCACGCGATCCTGCCGTACGACCACTACCTGCGCAACATCACCAAGCACCTGCAACAGCTGGACATGGAGTCCAACGGCAAGAGCGTGCTGCAGGACGGCACCCCGGTGAAGACCGACACCGGCCCGGTGATCTGGGGCGGCGTCGGCTGCAACGGCCAGCATGCCTACCACCAGTTGCTGCACCAGGGCACCCAGCTGATTCCGGCCGACTTCATCGTGCCGGTGGTGAGCTTCAACCCGGTGGCCGACCATCACCAGTGGCTGTACGCCAACTGCCTGTCGCAGAGCCAGGCGCTGATGCTGGGCAAGACCCGCGAGGAAGCCGAAGCCGAGCTGCGTGGCAAGGGCCTGAACGAAGCGGACATCGAAAAGCTGGCCCCGCACAAGGTCATCCCGGGCAACCGCCCGAGCAATACCCTGGTGGTGGAGCGCATCAGCCCACGCCGCCTGGGCGCGCTGGTGGCGATGTACGAGCACAAGGTCTTCGTACAGAGCGTGATCTGGGGCATCAACGCCTTCGACCAGTGGGGCGTGGAGCTGGGCAAGGAGCTGGGCAAGGGCGTTTACCAACGCCTGGTCGGCAGCCTGGAAGACAGCGCTGAAGATGGCTCTACCCAAGGCCTGATCAACTACTTCCGCGGCCGTCACCGCGGTTGATCTGAAACCTTCGCCAGCTTCTTCGCGGGCTCGCCCGCTCCCACAGGTACCGCACAGGCCTCAAGAACTGTTCAGTACCTGTGGGAGCGGGCGAGCCCGCGAAGAGGCCGGCACAGGTTGAACACCTCTCCCAGCTACACTGTCCTATCGAATAGCCGTTGCAGTCCATCGCCCCTTACAAGAGCAGGACCACCCGCCATGTTCGATATCCGCAACTACCCCCAGGCCCTGGCCGTCAGCCAGTCCGCCGCCCTCACCCCCGACGAGTATCGCCGCCTCTACCGCCAGTCGGTGGATGACCCCGACACCTTCTGGGCCGAACAGGCCAAGCGCCTGGATTGGATAAAACCCTGGTCGAGCGTGCAGCAATGCGACCTGAAGACCGGCAGCGCCCGCTGGTTCGACGGCGCCCAGCTCAACGTCAGCTACAACTGCATCGACCGCCACCTGGCCCGACGCGGCGAACAGACCGCCCTGCTGTGGGAAGGCGACGATCCCAAGGATTCCAAGGCCATTACCTACCGCGAACTGCACCGCCAGGTCTGCCGCCTGGCCAATGCGCTGAAAGCACGCGGGGTGAAGAAAGGCGACCGGGTGTGCATCTACATGCCGATGATCCCCGAGGCCGCCTTCGCCATGCTTGCCTGCACCCGCATCGGTGCCATCCACTCGGTGGTGTTCGGCGGCTTCTCGCCCGATGCCCTGCGCGACCGTATCCTCGATGCCGACTGCCGTACGGTGATCACCGCCGATGAAGGCGTGCGCGGCGGCAAACGCATCCCGCTGAAACAGAACGTCGACAAGGCCCTGGCCAGCTGCCCCGCGGTCAGCAGCGTATTCGTGGTGCGCCGCACCGGCGGCGATGTCGCCTGGGCCGAAGGCCGTGACCTCTGGTACCACGAGGCAACGGAAAAGGCCGGCGACGACTGCGCTCCCGAGCCGATGGGCGCCGAAGATCCGCTGTTCATCCTCTACACTTCCGGTAGCACCGGCAAACCCAAGGGCGTGCTGCACACTACCGGCGGCTACCTGCTGCAGGCCACCCTCACCTTCAAGGTGGTGTTCGACTACCGTGACGGCGAGGTGTTCTGGTGCACCGCCGATGTCGGCTGGGTCACCGGCCACAGCTACATCGTCTATGGTCCACTGGCCAATGGCGCGATCTCGCTGATGTTCGAAGGCGTGCCCAACTACCCGGACACCTCGCGCTTCTGGCAAGTGGTGGACAAGCACCAGGTGAACATCTTCTACACCGCCCCGACTGCCCTGCGCGCGCTGATGCGCGAAGGCTCCGCGCCGCTGCAAAACACTTCACGCCAGAGCCTGCGCCTGCTGGGCAGCGTCGGCGAGCCGATCAACCCCGAAGCCTGGGAGTGGTATTTCGAGGAAGTCGGGCAAAAGCGCTGCCCCATCGTCGATACCTGGTGGCAGACCGAAACCGGCGGCATCATGCTCACCCCGTTGCCCGGCTCGCAGTCGCTCAAGCCCGGCTGTGCCACCCAGCCCATGTTCGGCGTACAACCAGTGCTGCTGGACGAAAAGGGCAAGCTCATCGAAGGCCCCGGTGCCGGTCTGCTGGTGATCAAGGCCAGCTGGCCCGGGCAGATCCGTAGCGTCTATGGCGACCATCAGCGCATGGTCGACACCTACTTCAAGCCGATGCCCGGCTATTACTTCACCGGCGACGGTGCCCGCCGCGATGCCGATGGTGACTACTGGATCACCGGGCGTATCGATGACGTGATCAACGTTTCCGGCCACCGTATCGGTACCGCCGAGGTGGAAAGCGCGCTGGTGCTGCATGACAGCGTCGCCGAAGCGGCGGTGGTCGGTTACCCCCACGACCTCAAGGGCCAGGGCGTTTACGCCTTCGTCACGCCCATGAATGGCGTAACGCCGGACGACGCGCTCAAGTCCGAGTTGCTGGCCCTGGTCAGCAAGGAAATCGGCAGTTTCGCCAAGCCCGAGCTGATCCAGTGGGCCCCGGCGCTGCCCAAGACGCGCTCAGGCAAGATCATGCGGCGTATACTGCGCAAGATCGCCTGCAACGAACTCGACAACCTGGGCGATACCTCGACCCTGGCCGACCCAAGTGTGGTGCAGGGCCTGATCGACAAACGCCTCAACCAGTAACCGGCGGCCGCTGTTCATGGCCGCCCTGAACCACAGGTCGCCATGGAAGCCCTTCGCCGCCGCATCGAAACCCAGGTCATGAGCCTTACCGGGCTGGCCCTCGGCCAGCTCGACCTGGAATCGCCCAAGGGCGACCCCGGCCTGTTCGGCCCGCACAGTATCAGCTGGCGGGTACATGGCGACTTTCCGAGCATGCTGGTCGGTGGCATCAGCGCCCTCATGCTGCAATTGCTGCACCCGCTGGCCCTGGCCGGGGTGTGGGACCATTCCAACTTCCGTGAAGACCTGCTCGGCCGCCTGCGCCGCACCAGCCAATTCATCTCCGGCACCACCTTCGGCGCCACCCGCGATGCCGAGTGGCTGATCGACAAGGTGCGCACCATCCACCTGCAGGTGACCGGCACCGCGCCGGATGGCCGCCCATATGCAGCCAGCGACCCGGACCTGCTGACCTGGGTGCATGTGGCGGAAGTCAGCAGCTTCCTCGCCGCCCACCTGCGTTACCGCAACCCGCACCTTGCGCGCGCCGAGCAGGATGCCTACTACGCAGAGATCGCGCTGATTGCCGAGCGCCTTGGCGCCCGCGACGTGCCGCGCTCGTGCCAGCAAGTCGAGGACTACCTGCAGCGCATGCGGCCGCAGTTGCACTGCGACGCCCGTAGCCATGAGGTGGTCAGCATCCTGCTCGATGCCCCCGCCCCCAGCCGCCTGGCACAGCCGGTGGGCAAGCTGATGCTGCACGCCGGCATCGACCTGCTGCCGGCCTGGGCCCAGGCCATGCTCGACCTGCAGCACGGCCCGTTGCAGCGGCGCATGATCCGCCTGGGCCTGCAACGCACCGCGCCGATATTGCGCTGGGCGATGCGCGACGGCTCGGCGCATCGGGCCAAACGGCGCATGGGTATCGAATGAGGTCAGATGGTCGCCTCAGCGGAACTGATTTAACGTGCCATACTCCAAGCTCTCCTGCTTAGACAGACGAAGCGACACATGTACAAAGGATTGACTCGCGCCGCTGGCGCACTGCTGGCCCTCGTAGCCCTGTACAGCCTTCTCGGCTTTCTCGTTCTCCCCGGTGTCGCGCTGCGCATCGCCAACCAGCAGTTGGCCCAGTACGCGACCGTGCCTGCCCACCTCGAACGGATCGAGCTCAACCCCTTCAGCCTCGAGCTGACGCTGTGGGGCCTGCAGATCGGCGAGCCGGGCAAGGAGCAGGTCGGCTTCGAGCGCCTGTACGCCAACCTCTCGCTCGACAGCCTGTGGAGCGGTGCCCTGCACCTGGACGCAGTGGAACTGGTCAAGCCACGCAACGAAGTGCTGTTCGCCAAGGACGGTACCCTCAACCTGACCCGCCTGTTCAAGCTGCCAGCCAGCGAAGCCAAGCCTGACGAGCCGCCCAGCGACCCGTTCCCGCTACGCATCGGCAGCATCAAGCTCAGCGACGGCTACCTGCACTTCGAGGACCTGCGCCCGAGCGAGGCGATCGAGTTCCTCTACGACAACATGAATCTGGAGCTGAAAAACCTCAGCACCCTGCCCAACGACAATGCCGACATGACCCTGGTGGCCATCGGCCCCAACGGCGGGCGTATCGACTGGAAAGGTACCCTGAGCCTGGCGCCGATCGCCTCTGAAGGCACACTGAAGATCACCGAAGGCAAGATGAAGGCATTCTGGCCCTATGTGCGCGATGCCGTGCCACTGGTGCTGGAAGAGGGCGTGGTCAGCCTCGACACCCACTACAAGCTCAACCTTGCCAAACAGACCGAACTGTTGCTGGACAACGCGTCGGTGCGCATCGCCCCGTTTGCCATCAAGGCCCCGGATGGCCGCCCGCTGGCACGCCTGGCCAGCCTGGAAGTAAGCGAAACCTCGGTCGACCTGGTCAAGCAGCTGGTCACCGTGGGCAAGATCCGCAGCGAAAAACTGGAAACCTGGGCTGCGCTGGAAAAGGACGGCCAGCTTGACTGGCAGAAGCTGTTCGCCAGCCAGCCGGCCAAGGCTACGCCGAAGGAAAAGGCCGAGCCGGCAGCCGCCGAACCCACGCCCGAACAGCAAGCCGCCAAGGAGCCGAGCAAACCCTGGCAGGTGCTGCTCAAGGATGTGCAACTGCGTAACTACCTGGTGCACCTGGCAGACCGTACCCAGAAGGAGCCGGTGGCCCTCGACGTCGGCCCGCTCAACGCCGACCTGCAAGGTTTCGACAGCCTCAACAAGTCGCCCTTCACCCTCAAGCTCGATACCGGCGTGGGCAAGCAAGGCAAACTGCAGGCGGCCGGCCAGGTCAACCTGGCGCCCATCTGGGCCAAGCTGGACGTGAGCACCCGCGACATCGACCTGCGAGTGGCCCAGGCCTATATCAGCCCGTTCATCCTGCTGGAGCTACGCAGCGGCATGCTCGCCAGCGACCTCAAGGTCGACCTGAAGAACACCGCACCGCTGGCCTTCAGCGTTACCGGCAAGGCACAGGTCAGCCAGCTGCACACCCTCGACACCATCAAAAGCCGTGACTTCGTCAAATGGCAGCAGGTGAACGTCGACGGCCTGTCCTACGTGCACGGCGATGCGCTATCGATCGACAAGGTGACTCTGCTGCAACCCTATGCGCGCTTCATCATCAACGAGGACCGCACCACCAACATCAACGACCTGCTGATCCCGCAGCCGGCCGGCGCCCCGGCGACCAGCCAGGCCAAGCCGGCCGCTGCCAGCAACGACAAGCCGCTGGGCATCCACATCGGCCAGATCGACATCAACGACGGCTCGGCCAACTTCGCCGACCTGTCCCTCACCCCCAACTTCGCCACGGCCATCCAGCAGCTCAACGGCCGGATCGGCACCATCGACAACCGCAAGCCGGTGCCGGCCAAGGTCGACGTCAAGGGCAAGGTCGACCGCTACGCGCCGGTCACCATCAAAGGCGCCCTCAACCCGTTCAACCCGCTGGCCAGCCTGGACATCGCCACCAGCTTCAAGCGGGTCGAGCTGACCACACTCACCCCCTACTCCGGCAAGTTCGCCGGCTTCCGCATCCGCAAGGGCCGGCTCAACCTCGACCTGCACTACCTGATCACCAATGGCCAGCTGAAGGCCGAGAACAAGGTGGTGGTGGAGCAGCTGCAGTTGGGCGAGAAGGTCGACAGCCCGGACGCCGTGGACCTACCGATCCGCCTGGCGGTGGCGCTGCTGAAGGATACTGAAGGCAAGATCTCGATCGAGCTGCCGGTGTCCGGCGACCTCAACAACCCGCAGTTCAGCGTGATGCCGATCGTCTGGCAAACCCTGCGCAACCTGGTGTTGCGTGCGGCGCAGGCACCGTTCAAGTTCATTGGCGGGCTGATTGCCGGCGGTGGCTCGGAAGACCTGGGCAACGTGGCCTTCGCCCCGGGCTCCAGCGAGCTCGGTAGCGACGCCCAGGCATCGCTGGACAAGCTGGCGTCGGCCCTGAAGGAACGCCCGGAACTGCGCCTGGAAATCGAAGGCACCAGCGCCCAGGCCAGCGATGGCCCGCTGATCGCCCAGCAGCGCCTGGAGCGCGAGTACCAGGCCACCTGGTACAAGATCCTGCAGCGTCGCGGTGACAAGGTGCCGGCCAATGCCTCGATGCTGGTGGTCGACGACAGTGACAAACCGGCGATGCTCGAAGGTATCTACCGTAACCGCCTGAAGCAGCAGCCGCCTGCCGAATGGGAGCAACTGGGCCGCGAAGAGCGCACCGCCAAGCTGCGCGAGGCGGTGATCAAGTCCTGGGCCGAGAGTACTGCGCTACTGCGCACGCTGGGCCAGGAGCGGGCCAGCAGCATCAAGGATTACCTGGTGGACAAGGGCCAGCTGGAAGATGACCGGGTGTACTTCATCGATACCAACCTGGGCCAGGCCGAGAGCGATGGGCGGGTGGTGACACCGATGCATCTGGATGCCGAGTAACTTCTACTAGCAGGTCTGGCCTCTTCGCGGGCTTGCCCGCTCCCACAGGTACTGCACAGTTCAAGGCCTGTGCAGTACCTGTGGGAGCGGGCAAGCCCGCGAAGAGGCCGGTACAGGCTTCACACCAAACGCTGCCCCGACACCGCCGGATGGTACAACGGCTGCACCTTGTTCCCTGCCGGGTCCAACAGGTGGAAGCTGCGCGCCCCGTCACCATGGTTGAACGGCCGGTCCAGCAAGGTCACGCCGTGCGCCTTGAAGTACTGGTACCAGGCTTCCAGCTCCTCCACGCTATCGACGATGAACCCATAGTGGTCCAGGGTCTGCAACCCATTGGCCGCCCCTGCCCCGCGCCCCAGCGACAGGTTGTCGTTACCACAAGTGAGGTACACCAGGTCTTCGTTGGCGCGGTTCAGCACTTCCATGCCCAGCACATCGACGTAGAAGCGTTCACACTCCTCCAGGTTGGGTACCAACAAGGCAATATGACGCAGGCCGTTCAGGCGGCCAGGGCGTGCAGGCAATTCGGACATTGGCGAGGCTCCATTTTTGTATACAATTCACAGTAGAATTTAAAACAAAAGGAGAGCCTTGTGTATAGCCTGTTCATCAAGACCCGAGTAAAACCCGGTTGCGCCGAGGATTTTCTGACTGCGATCAAGGTCAATGCCGCAGCTTCTGTCGCCACCGAACCTGGCTGCCTGGTGTTCGATGTGTCGCAGGACCGGGTCGACCCGGAGGTGATCTACCTGTACGAGATCTACCGCGATGATGCGGCGTATGACGCGCATACCCAGACTGCGCACTTTCGCGATAGCCGGCCGTTGGTCGAGCCGCTGATCGTCGAGCAGGAGTGCTTCGAGAGTGATGTGATTGCGCGTAATCCGGCGTACTAGCTACCAATGAAAAACCCCGGCAAATAGCCGGGGCTCGGAGCGAAGGTGGCCAAATCCTTTTGGCCGACGGGACATTCCTTATTCGGCTTTCAGGCCGTCCGACATCACACTTTTGACGCCTTTGATGTTCTTGGTAATACGAACAGCTTCTTCTTTCTGGGACTGAGTCACCGCCACGTCAGACGACAGCGAGACGACACCTTGGCTGGTCTCGACTTTGATGTCGCTGCCTGGAATACCTTTTTCAGTCAGCAGGTCCGCTTTCACTTTGGTGGTGATCCAGGTGTCAGAACCTTCCTGCTTGGCGTTGTCCACGGTATTGGCGGCCAACATGACTGGAGCCTGGGTTGGCTCTGCAGCGAATGCGCCGTTAGCCATGGTCAGGGTCAGGGCGGTAGCAGTAGCGGCAGCAATGGCGAACTTCTTCATGTGAGTCACTCCTGTTTTTCGAAAGGTCTGCGCCGTATGTCCTGGCGTCAGGTATGAAGGTAGTTGCACGCGCTGTGCCAGATTTTCCGCTTCGCTTGTTTCCTTTAAAATCAATAAGTTAGCGAAAAACCAGCATTCCCGTCGTCGTGCATTTTGCAATCTGCACGGTAAACCTGCATGCAAGATGCAAGTCCGCAAAAGGTTCCCTTTCGCCCATGAAAAAAGGGCCCCGAAGGGCCCTTTTCCTGTTGCGTGGCAGTCGCTTAGACGCCCGAGGCCTTGGCCGCGGCAACGTCCTTGATCGACAGCTTGATACGGCCGCGGTTGTCCACGTCCAGTACCAGTACTTCGACTTCCTGGCCTTCTTTCAGGATGTCGGTGACTTTCTCGACGCGAGCATCGCTCAGCATGGAGATGTGCACCAGGCCGTCCTTGCCAGGCAGGATGTTGACGAAGGCACCGAAGTCGACGATGCGCTCGACCTTGCCGACGTAGATCTTGCCGATCTCGGCCTCGGCGGTGATGCCCAGGATGCGCTGCTTGGCAGCCTCTGCCGCTTCCTTGGTTTCGCCGAAGATCTTGATCGAGCCGTCGTCTTCGATGTCGATCGAAGCCTTGGTCTCTTCGCAGATGGCGCGAATGGTGGCGCCGCCTTTACCGATGACGTCGCGGATCTTGTCGGTGTCGATCTTCATCGCGATCATGGTCGGGGCGTTGGCCGACAGCTCGCTACGCGACTGGGCGATGATCTGGTTCATCTGGCCGAGGATGTTCAGGCGCGCTTCCAGGGCCTGGCCCAGGGCGATTTCCATGATCTCTTCGGTGATGCCGTTGATCTTGATGTCCATCTGCAGCGCAGTAACACCCTTGGCGGTACCGGCTACCTTGAAGTCCATGTCGCCCAGGTGGTCTTCGTCACCCAGGATGTCGGTCAGGACGGCGAACTTGTCACCTTCCTTGACCAGGCCCATGGCGATACCGGCAACCGGTGCCTTCATCGGTACACCGGCGTCCATCAGGGCCAGGGAAGCACCACAGACCGAAGCCATGGAGCTGGAACCGTTGGATTCGGTGATTTCCGATACCACGCGGATGGTGTACGGGAAGTCGCTGTCGCTCGGCAGCATGGCCTGCACGCCACGACGGGCCAGGCGGCCGTGGCCGATTTCACGACGGCCGGCGCCGCCCATGCGGCCGCACTCACCCACCGAGAATGGCGGGAAGTTGTAGTGCAGCATGAACGGGTCTTTCTTCTCGCCTTCCAGGGTGTCCAGCAGCTGGGCGTCACGGGCAGTACCCAGGGTCGCGACGACCAGGGCCTGGGTTTCGCCACGGGTGAACAGCGCCGAACCGTGGGTCTTCGGCAATACGCCGACTTCGATGTTCAGCGGGCGCACGGTGCGGGTGTCACGGCCGTCGATACGCGGTTTGCCGTTGACGATGTTCTCGCGGACGGTGCGGTATTCCAGCTCGCCGAAGATGTCCTTGATGGCGCTGGCGGACGGGCCGGTCTCTTCGTTGCTCAGACGGGCAACAGCCTCGTCGCGCAGCTGGCCCAGGCGGTTGTAACGGTCAGCCTTCTGAGTGATGGTGTAGGCCTGCGAAACGGCTTCGCCGAACTCGCCACGCACCAGGTTCATCAGCTCGACGTTGGCTGGGGCTGGCTGCCAGTCCCAGGTCGGCTTGCCGGCTTCGGCGGCCAGTTCCTTGACGGCCTGGATCACGGCCTGGAATTCGTCGTGGGCGAACAGTACGGCGCCCAGCATCTGGTCTTCGGTCAGCTCTTTGGCTTCCGATTCAACCATCAGTACAGCGTCGGAGGTACCGGCAACGACCATGTCCAGGCTCGAGGCAGCCAGTTGCTCGTAGGTCGGGTTCAGCAGGTAGCCGGTGCTTTCGTGGAAGGCAACGCGAGCGGCGCCGATCGGGCCTTCGAACGGAATGCCGGAAATGGCCAGGGCAGCCGAGGTACCGATCATCGCAGCGATGTCCGGGTCGGTCTTCTTGCTGGTGGAAACCACGGTGCAGACTACCTGCACTTCGTTCATGAAGCCTTCCGGGAACAGCGGACGGATCGGACGGTCGATCAGGCGCGAGGTCAGGGTCTCTTTCTCGGAAGGACGGCCTTCACGCTTGAAGAAGCCACCCGGGATCTTGCCGGCGGCGTAGGTCTTTTCCTGGTAGTGGACCGACAACGGGAAGAAACCCTTGCCTGGATCGGCCTGTTTGGCGCCTACCACAGTCACCAGCACGGTGACGTCGTTGTCGACGGTCACCAGCACGGCGCCGGTTGCCTGACGGGCAATACGGCCCGTTTCGAGAGTAACGGTCGATTGACCGAACTGGAAAGTCTTGATTACCGGGTTCACGGTTTCCTACCTTTTTCAGTGGCTCTTGGGGGAACTGGTTTCTTGCGAATTCTTGGGCAGAACGGGGAATCGGCCCCATTGACCGTCCAGATACAACACGAGGCTGGGAGCCTGGCACCAAGCGGAAAATCCGCTCAGCATTGCCAGGCTGCCAACCTCGGAGATACGCGTGGCGTGTCCAACGGCAGCACTGCAAAACAGCCCTGCCGAAGCCTGCGACACGCCATGCACACCACTGGCCAGGCCGCTATTAGCGACGCAGACCCAGGCGACCGATCAGGGCGCTGTAACGAGTGGTGTCTTTGCCCTTCAGGTAGTCCAGCAGCTTACGACGCTGGTTGACCATACGAATCAGACCACGACGGGAGTGGTGGTCTTTGTCGTTGGCCTTGAAGTGGCCTTGCAGCTTGTTGATGTTGGCGGTCAGCAGAGCAACCTGCACTTCCGGGCTACCGGTATCGCCGGCGGCTTGCTGGTATTCGGCAACGATCTGAGCTTTTTCTTCAACGCTGAGGGCCATTTGGCTTCTCCTGATAACGGATCCCGCATGCGGGGTCCAATAGGCCAGGGACAAATCCCTGTATTAATAAAAAAGGTGTGACCGTGCCTACTGACAGCCACCCTTGGTGCCGTGGGGCCTGGCAACTGCCTGGCCCCGCGGTTTCGGTCATTCCGACCGAATCAGCCGACGCGGCGCAATGCGCCCGTCTTCGCTCACTTCACCGATACCGATGAAGCGTGCATTGTGATCCTGTACCCGGACCATGCCAAATTGTGGCGCGTCCGGCGCGCGTACCGCCTGCCCATGCAGCCAGTAGAACGCACTGTGTTCGGACAGGCACACCAGCGGCCAGTCCTGCAGGCCGCTGTCCGAGGGCATGAGGAAGCGGTCGAGCGCTTCGTTGCCGCCTTCGGCGTGGGCCTGTTCGAGTTCCTCGAGGGTGACCGTCTGTGCCAGCGCGAAAGGCCCGGCCTGGGTCCTGCGCAGCTCGGCGACATAGGCGCCGCAACCAAGGGCCTCGCCGATATCCTCCACCAGGGTGCGGATATAGGTGCCTTTGCTGCATCCTACGCTCAACCGTGCACGGGTGCCTTCGCACTCGAGCAACTCCAAGCGGCCAATAGTAACAGAACGCGCCTCGCGCTCCACTACCTCTCCTGCACGTGCCAGCTTGTACAGCGGCTGGCCGTCACGCTTGAGCGCCGAGTACATCGGCGGTATCTGGCTGATCTGGCCACGAAAACGCGGCAGCAGGGCCTCGATGTCGGCGCGACCAACGGTCACCTCGCGGGTCTGCAGCACCTCACCTTCGGCATCACCGGTGTTGGTAGTCTGCCCCATCTGCATGACCGTTTCGTAGCCCTTGTCGGAATCGAGCAGGTACTGCGAAAACTTGGTCGCTTCGCCGAAGCACAGCGGCAGCACGCCGGTTGCCAGCGGGTCGAGGCTGCCGGTATGGCCGGCTTTTTCCGCATTGAGCAGCCAGCGCACCTTTTGCAGGGCGGCGTTGGAGGTGAAGCCCAGCGGCTTGTCGAGCAGGATGATGCCGCTGACGTTGCGGCGGATACGTTTGACCTGGGCCACCGCTTACTCCTCGGCGTCCGGCTTGTCGGCATCCTTGTGCAGACGGTCTTCGGCGACCGCGCGCTCGATCAGTGCCGACAGGTGGACACCGCGGCTGACGCTTTCGTCGAAGTGGAAATGCAGTTGCGGCACGCTGCGCAGCTGCATCGAGCGGCCCAGGTGCAGGCGCAGAAAGCTGGCGGCGCTGTTCAGGGCCTTGAGCGACTGCTGCACTGCGTCTGGCGTTTCTTCGCCCATGACGGTGATGAAGACCTTGGCATGGCCTAGGTCGCGGCTGACATCCACAGCGGTGATGGTGACCAGACCGACGCGGGGGTCCTTGACTTCACGGCGGATCAGCTCGGCCAGCTCGCGCTGCATCTGATCACCGATACGTTGGGTACGGCTGTATTCTTTGGCCATTCTTGCTACCTGTAACTTAAAGCGGCAAACGCCCGGTCAGGCTGATGCCTGACCGGGCGCTACCTACTGAGGCACTGCCCACCGCCCTGCGGCGGGGGCTGGCGCCCTGCTCACCCTTAAAGGGTACGAGCAACCTGGACTTTCTCGAAGACTTCGATCTTGTCGCCGACCTTGACGTCGTTGTAGCTCTTCACGCCAATACCGCACTCCATGCCGTTACGCACTTCGGAGGCGTCGTCCTTGAAGCGACGCAGCGACTCCAGTTCGCCTTCGAAGATAACAACGTCTTCGCGCAGTACGCGGATCGGACGGTTGCGGTACACGGTACCCTCGATGACCATACAGCCAGCGATGGCGCCGAACTTCGGCGAACGGAACACGTCACGTACTTCGGCGACACCCAGGATGTTCTCGCGAACATCGCTGCCGAGCATGCCGGTCAGGGCCTTCTTGACGTCTTCGATGATGTCGTAGATCACGTTGTAGTAACGCATATCCAGACCTTCCTGCTCGACGATCTTGCGCGCGCCGGCATCGGCACGCACGTTGAAGCCGAACAGTACTGCATTCGAAGCCAGCGCCAGGTTGGCGTCGCTTTCGGTGATACCACCGACGCCGCCACCGATCACGCGCACCTGAACTTCGTCGTTGCCCAGGCCCGACAGCGAACCCTGCAGTGCTTCCAGGGAACCACGCACGTCGGTCTTGAGGACGATGTTGAGGGTCTTCTTCTCTTCCTGACCCATGGTCTCGAAGATGTTTTCCAGCTTGCCGGCGTGAGCACGGGCCAGCTTGACCTCGCGGTACTTGCCTTGACGGAACAGGGCAACTTCACGGGCCTTCTTCTCGTCGGCAACCACGGACAGCTCGTCACCGGCTTCCGGGGTACCATCCAGGCCGAGGATTTCGACCGGGATCGACGGGCCGGCTTCCTTCACAGGCTTGCCGTTCTCGTCGAGCATGGCGCGCACGCGGCCATAGTTGGAACCGCACAGGACCATGTCGCCCTGACGCAGGGTACCGTCCTGAACCAGGATGGTAGCCACCGGGCCACGGCCCTTGTCCAGGCGAGATTCGACAACCACGCCACGACCTGGAGCGGTCGGGGTAGCGGTCAGCTCAAGGATCTCGGCCTGCAGCAGGACAGCTTCGAGCAGTTCGTCGACGCCGGTACCCATCTTCGCCGAAACCTTGACGAACGGAGTGTCACCACCCCAGTCCTCGGAGGTCACGCCTTCGACGGCCAGTTCGTTGCGGATGCGATCGATGTCGGCACCCGGCTTGTCGATCTTGTTCACCGCAACCACCAGCGGAACGCCAGCTGCCTTGGCATGCTGAACGGCTTCGCGGGTTTGCGGCATCACGCCGTCGTCCGCTGCCACCACCAGGATGACGATGTCGGTAGCCTTGGCACCACGGGCACGCATTGCAGTGAACGCAGCGTGGCCTGGGGTATCGAGGAAGGTGACCATGCCGCGGTCGGTTTCCACGTGGTAGGCACCGATGTGCTGGGTAATACCACCGGCTTCGCCAGCGGCAACCTTGGCACGACGGATGTAGTCGAGCAGCGAGGTCTTGCCGTGGTCAACGTGACCCATGACGGTAACGACCGGCGCACGCGATTCGACTTCACCTTCGAACTTCAGCGATTCGGCCAGAGAGTCTTCCAGGGCGGTATCGCTGACCAGGGTCACTTTGTGGCCCAGTTCTTCGGCGACCAGCTGAGCAGTTTCCTGGTCGAGCACCTGGTTGATGGTGACCGGGGTACCCAGCTTGAACATGAACTTGACCACCTCAGCGGCCTTGACCGACATCTGTTGGGCCAGTTCCGAGACGGTGATGGTCTCGCCGATGGTCACGTCACGGATGACTGGACCAGTCGGGTTCTGGAAGCCGTGCTGGTTGCGCTTCTTCAGCTTGCTCTTGCCACCGCGGCCACGGCGTACGCCATCGCTCTCTTCATCGGTGGTGCGCGGTGCGGCACGAGGAGTCGGAGCCTTTTCCTTCTCCTTGACCTTGACCTTGATCGACACGCGCGGGGCCTCGCCACGACGCTCGCCACCACGACGGTCTTCGTCACGGGTGCGGCCTTCGTTGCGACGGGCTTCGTCCTTCTTGCGCTCGGCAGCACGGGCTGCGGCGTCTTCGGACGCCGGGGCATCGGCAACTACCGGGGCCGGGGCAGCGGCAGGCGCCGCCTCTGGCTTGGCGGCAGGCGCAGGGGCTGCAGCAGCGGTATCGGCGGCCTGACGGCGAGCCTGCTCTTCGTTGCGCTGGCGAACTTCGGCCTCGACCTTCTCGCGAGCGGCATTTTCAGCCGCGCGGCGCTCATCCAGTTCACGCTTCTGCTCAGCCTGGATTTCTTCCGGGCTGCGCTGCACGAATACTTTCTTCTTGCGTACTTCTACGCTGATGCTCTTGCTACCGGCGACACGCAGGGTGCTGGTGGTTTTGCGCTGCAAGGTAATCTTGCGCGGTTCTTCCGCCTTGCTCTTGTGGCTGCTCTTCAAATGAGTCAGCAAGGTCTGCTTCTCATTGTCGGTCACTACCTGACCGGCGTCGGTGTGCGGCAGACCTGCCTCACGCATCTGCTGCAGCAGGCGCTCTACCGGTGCCTCGACCTCTTGGGCCAGTTCTTTCACCGTGACTTGCGTCATGCACTTCTCTCCTCAGGCCGCGCCTAATTACTCGAACCAGTGGGCTCGGGCGGCCATGATCAACTTGCCGGCACGCTCTTCGTCGATGCCGTCGATGTCGAGCAGATCGTCGATCGACTGCTCGGCCAGGTCTTCGCGGTTAACCACGCCGCGCACCGCCAGTTCCGCCGCCAGGTCCTTGTCCATGCCCTCGAGGGAGAGCAGGTCGTCAGCCGGATGGGCGTCTGCCAGTTTTTCTTCGGTAGCGATGGCCTTGGTCAACAAACGGTCCTTGGCTCGAGCGCGGAGCTCGTTGACGATATCTTCGTCAAAGCCATCGATGTTGAGCATTTCTTCCAACGGTACGTAGGCAATTTCTTCGAGACTGGTGAAGCCTTCGTCGACCAGCACTTGGGCCAGCTCCTCGTCGACTTCCAGTTCATCGATGAAATTGCGCAGGATGTCACCGGTTTCGGCCTGCTGCTTGGCCTGGATGTCCTTCTCGGTCATCACGTTCAGGGTCCAGCCGGTCAGCTGACTGGCCAGGCGAACGTTCTGACCGCCACGACCAATGGCCTGGGCCAGGTTGTCCTCGGCAACGGCGATGTCCATGGCATGGGCATCTTCATCAACGATGATCGCCGCGACTTCAGCCGGCGACATGGCGTTGATGACAAACTGCGCCGGGTTATCGTCCCACAGGACGATATCCACACGCTCACCACCCAGCTCCCCGGATACGGCCTGGACGCGCGAACCACGCATGCCGATGCAGGCGCCTTGCGGGTCGATGCGCTTGTCCTTGGAGCGGACGGCGATCTTGGCTCGCGAACCCGGATCACGGGAGGCAGCCATGACTTCGATGAGGCCTTCGGCAATTTCCGGCACTTCGATGCGGAAAAGCTCGATCAGCATCTGTGGCGCGGTGCGCGACAGGATCAGCTGAGGGCCGCGGTTCTCGGTGCGAATTTCCTTGAGCAGCGCACGCAGGCGCACGCCAACACGGAAGGTCTCACGCGGAATGATGTCTTCGCGGGCCAGCAGGGCCTCGGCGTTGTTGCCCAGGTCAACGATGACGTTGTCGCGGGTAACCTTTTTGACGGTGCCGGAGATGATCTCGCCAACGCGCTCGCGGTAGGCATCGACCACCTGGGCACGCTCGGCCTCACGGACCTTCTGCACGATGACCTGCTTGGCGGTCTGGGCGGCAATACGACCGAACTCGATGGACTCGATCTTCTCTTCGATCACGTCACCGACCTTGGCTTCAGGGTGGGTTTCGTGAATCTTGCTCAACCAGGTCTCGATCGCCGGATCATCAAGATCGGCTTCGTCGACCACGGTCCAGCGACGGAAGGTCTCGTAGCTACCGGTGTGGCGGTTGATTTCCACACGCAGGTCGACTTCGTCTTCAAAACGTTTTTTGGTTGCAGTGGCCAGTGCCACTTCCAGCGCTTCGAAAATGACGCCGGGCGGTACACCTTTTTCGTTGGATACCGATTCAACAACCAGCAGTACTTCTTTGCTCATCGTACGCCTCGCCTTGCGCAAGCCATTGGGCCCGGATAGTCCGCCGGGCCCGGCACGTCTCAGTCAAAACTGGGAATAATATTGGCCTTGTCGATCGAGTCGATCGGCAACAGGAACTCTTGATTGTCCACCTGGACCACCACGTCCTGCTCCTCCACACCGCGGAGAAGGCCCTGGAAGTTACGACGACCCTCGAAGGGTGAGCGCAGCTTGATCTTCACTTGTTCGCCGGCATGCGAGGCAAACTGTTCCAGAGTGAACAGTGGGCGATCCATGCCTGGAGAAGACACCTCGAGGGTGTATTCACTGCTGATCGGATCTTCCACATCGAGAATTGCGCTGGCCTGACGGCTGACCGCTTCGCAGTCGTCCACCAGGATGCCGCCTTCCTTGTCGATGTAGATGCGCAGTACCGAATGCTTACCCTGGGAAACGTATTCGATCCCCCAGCATTGATAGCCCAGACCCTCGACAACCGGGGCCAACAAGGCCTGCAACTGTTCTAGCTTGCTCGACACCTGAACCCCCTCGTGCATGCTGTGCAAATAAAAAATGGGCGAAGCGCCCATCCCTGAAAGCGCCGTTGGACAACGACGCCGAAAACTGTTCGGTTAGCAAAAAGCCCCTGAAAAGGGGCTCCGCTGAAGCTGGTTGCGGGGGCTGGATTTGAACCAACGACCTTCGGGTTATGAGCCCGACGAGCTACCAAGCTGCTCCACCCCGCGACAAAGCTGGGGCAAAAGTATAAGACCGAACCCTCCTGAGGGTCAAATCCGAACCTTCACCTGCAAGAAAGCCCGCTAAAGCGGGCTCTCAAGCTTTAATTGGTACCGAGAAGGGGACTCGAACCCCTACACCCTATGGGCACAACCACCTCAAGGTTGCGTGTCTACCAATTCCACCACCTCGGCAATACTACTACTTGAAACCCGTTACTTCTGCTCTTGTGCCGGAGGAGGTACATCACCCGTATTAGGAGTGGTTTCGCTCTTCTGCTGCTGGAGCACCGGTACATCATCATTAACTGCCGGTTTCTGCGGCTCTTTCACTTCTAGCACTGCTGGATCTGGAAGACCTGCTTGGCTAAGCTGGTGAGCTTGTTGCTTCGCGAAGTATCCTAACCCAAGTGCTGTCAAAAAGAAAGTGGCAGCGAGTATAGCAGTTAATTTACTCAGGAACGTTGCAGAGCCCTGGCTCCCGAACACGGTATTTGAAGCACCCGCGCCGAAAGATGCACCTGCTTCCGCACCTTTACCCTGTTGCAACAGAACCAGCACTACAAGCGACAGCGCTGCCAACAGATGAAAAACAACGATGACTGTTTCCAGCATTTGTTCAGTTTCCTGCGGCGCGACAAATTGCACCGAATTCGTCTGCGTTCAGGGAAGCTCCACCAATGAGCCCCCCATCGATATCCGGCATGCCGAACAGTTCGGCCGCATTGGCCGCCTTCACGCTGCCGCCGTAGAGCAACTGCACCTTCGCAGCCACTTCAGCATCTTCTGCCGCCAGCTGGCCGCGGATGGCTGCATGCACATCCTGGGCCTGCTGTGGCGTGGCCGTAAGGCCAGTGCCAATGGCCCATACAGGCTCATAGGCAATTACTGCATTGGCAAAAGCCTTAACACCGAATGCCTCGATGATACTGCTTAGTTGACGCCCGACAACTTCGAGCGTTTTGCCGGCCTCGCGCTCTTCAAGGGTTTCCCCGATGCAAAGCACTGGCTTCAAACCTTTGGCTTGGGCCGCTGCAAACTTGCGATTGAGCACTTCGTCGGTTTCACCAATGATCTGGCGACGCTCCGAATGACCAATCAACACCAACTTGCAGCCTGCTTCAACCAGCTGTTCCGGAGCAACTTCTCCGGTCAGCGCACCCTGTTCGGGTTGTACTGCAGAATTCTGTGCGCCGACAGTAATTTCCTTACCTGCCAGACCATCGATCACTTGATTGATGAACAAGGCCGGTGGAAACACCGCGACTTCCACTCCGCTCGGCAAGGCCAGATTTCTCAAGCCTTCGGTCAGCTCAGCGACGCTAGCGCGGGTACCGTGCATCTTCCAGTTACCAGCTACCATAGGGCGACGCATGCTTTACCTCGTCGGTCAAAGTGGGCGCAGATAGTACCCAACCCTATCTGCGCTGGCAAGCGCCTTCAGACACAAACTTCGCCAACCAGTTTGGCCAACGCTTCTGCGTGCGCACGCACCTGGCTTTCGTCCTCGCCCTCGACCATCACCCGCACCAACGGCTCGGTACCGGATTTGCGCAGCAGCACGCGGCCGCGACCGGCCAAGGCCTCGGTCACCTTGGCACTGGCTTCCTTGACCGCCGGGTGCTCCAGCGGGTCGACCTTGCTGGCGCCATAGCGCACATTGATCAGCACCTGCGGGCACTTGCGCAGGGCCTGACGAGCCTGGGCCAGGGTTTCGCCACGGCGCTTGAGTGCCATCAGCACCTGCAGCGCAGCGATGATCGCGTCACCAGTGGTGGTGTGATTGCAGCACACGACGTGACCGGAGTTTTCACCACCGACCAGCCACTCACGCTCCAGCAGCTCGGCCATGACGTAACGGTCACCGACCTTGGCCCGCACAAACGGGATATCCAGGTCCTTCAGCGCAAGCTCAAGGCCCAGGTTGCTCATCAGCGTGCCCACTACCCCGCCCTGCAGCTTGCCTCGGTCCTGCAGGTCGCGGGCGATGATGAACAGCAGTTCGTCACCATCGACGATGGCGCCGGTGTGGTCGACCATCAGCACGCGGTCGCCATCACCGTCGAAGGCGATGCCCAGGTCGGCATGACCGACCAGCACGGCAGCCTGCAGCGATTCGATGTGAGTCGAGCCACAGCCTTCGTTGATGTTCAGGCCGTCGGGCTGAGCATGCAGCACGGTCACATCGGCACCCAGCTCGCGGAACACGCTTGGCGCAACCTTGTAGGTGGCGCCATGGGCGCAATCGACCACCAGCTTGAGGCCGTCGAAACTGGTGCTGCTCGGCACGCTGCTCTTGCAGAACTCGATGTAGCGGCCGGCGGCATCGTTGATGCGCGAAACCTTGCCCAGCTTGCCCGAGTCGACAACGGTCATCGGCTGGTCGAGCAATTCCTCGATCATCAGCTCGACTTCATCCGGCAGCTTGGTCCCCTGGCCCGAGAAGAACTTGATGCCGTTGTCATCGTGCGGGTTGTGCGAGGCGCTGATGACGATGCCGGCTTCGGCGTGGAAGGTACGCGTCAGGTAGGCGATGGCCGGCGTAGGCATCGGCCCGAGCAGCATCACGTCGGCACCTGCCGCAGACAGGCCGGCTTCGAGTGCGGACTCGAACATGTAGCCGGAAATACGCGTGTCCTTGCCAACCAGCACCCGGCAGTGGCCTTGCTTGCGGAAGGCCATGCCGGCCGCCCAACCAAGCTTCAGCATGAAGTCAGGCGTGATCGGGTATTCGCCGACACGGCCACGAATGCCGTCGGTACCAAAGTATTTTCTGCTCATAGGGGCTCCAATGTTCTTATTCGGCGTTTTGCACCGCAGCGATCATGCGCACCACATCAACGGTTTCGGCCACGTCATGGACACGAAGGATGCTCGCCCCCTTGGTCATGGCCAACGCCGCCAGCGCGAGGCTGCCGTACAACCGCTCGCCGACCGGACGTTCCAGCGTCAGGCCGATCATGCTCTTGCGTGAAACACCCACCAGCAGCGGGCGCCCAAGGCGATAGAGCGCTTCCATATGCTTGAACAGGCTCAGGTTGTGCGCCAGTGTCTTGGCAAAACCGAAGCCCGGATCAAGGATGATTCTGTTTGCGTCGATGCCCGCCGCAGCGCAGGCGGCCATTCGCTGCTCAAGGTAACGCGTAACGTCGGCGGTCACATCTTCGTAATGTGGGTCGTCCTGCATGTTACCCGGCTCGCCGCGCATGTGCATGAGGCATACCGGCAGGCCGGTATCCGCGGCAGCATCCAGGGCGCCATCGCGCTCCAGGGCTCGCACGTCGTTGATCAGCCCCGCACCGAGGCGCGCCGATTCACGCATGACCGCCGGGGTGGAGGTATCGACCGAGATGACCACATCGAGGCGGCTGTTGATCGCCTCGACCATGGGGGCTACCCGCTCCAGCTCCTCGGTCACCGATACCGCGCGCGCGCCCGGACGCGTGGACTCGCCGCCGATGTCGATCAGCGTGGCGCCTGCGGCAACCATCGCTTCGGCATGACGCAACGCCTCGTCGCGCTGGTTGAAGCGCCCGCCATCGGAGAAGGAATCAGGGGTGATATTGAGAATACCCATGACATGGGTACGCGACAAATCAAGAACCCGGTTGCCGCAAGGCAACCGGGTCGGGTACTGCGCTGAGCTCATAGATGCCCTTAGTGTTGAGCCGCTGGACCGCCGATCGGCGATTCCGGGCGATCACCCTGGGCAGCAGGCTTGCCCGAAGCCGAGTCATCATCCCAGTCGCGCGGTTCGCGGGGGGTACGGCCGGCCATGATATCGTCAATCTGCTCGGCGTCGATGGTCTCGTACTTCATCAGCGCTTCGGCCATGGCATCGAGCTTGTCACGGTTGTCGGTGAGCAGCTGCTTGGCCGTGGCGTAGCACTGGTCGATGATGCTGCGCACTTCCGAGTCGATCAGCTTGGCGGTTTCGCCGGAAACGCTGGCGTGCTGGCTGGCAGCACTGCGACCCAGGAACACCTCGCCTTCTTCCTCGGCGTACATCAGCGGGCCAAGTTTTTCGGAAAGACCCCACTTGGTCACCATGTTTCGGGCGATCTGGCTGGCACGCATGATGTCGTTGGACGCGCCGGTAGTGACACCGTCGAAGCCCAGGGTCATTTCTTCGGCAATACGGCCGCCGTACAGCGAGCAGATCTGGCTGATCAGTGCGCGCTTGGACAGGCTGTAGCGGTCTTCTTCCGGCAGGAACATGGTCACGCCCAAGGCACGACCGCGCGGAATGATCGAAACCTTGTAGACCGGATCGTGCTCAGGCACCAGGCGACCGACAATGGCGTGGCCAGCCTCGTGGTAGGCGGTGTTCTGCTTTTCTTTCTCGGACATGACCATGGTCTTGCGCTCGGCGCCCATCATGATCTTGTCCTTGGCCAGCTCGAACTCTTTCATTTCGACCAGGCGCTTGTTGGCGCGCGCGGCAAACAGCGAGGCCTCGTTGACCAGGTTGGCCAGGTCTGCACCGGAGAAGCCAGGGGTACCACGGGCAATGACCGCCGGGTTGACGTTCTCGCCGACCGGCACCTTGCGCATGTGCACCTTGAGAATCTGTTCGCGACCACGAATGTCCGGCAGGCCAACCACCACCTGGCGGTCGAAGCGGCCGGGGCGCAGCAGAGCCGGGTCGAGCACGTCCGGACGGTTGGTAGCGGCGATGACGATGATGCCATCGTTCATCTCGAAGCCGTCCATCTCCACCAGCAACTGGTTGAGGGTTTGCTCACGCTCGTCGTGACCGCCACCCATGCCGGCGCCACGGTGGCGACCAACGGCGTCGATCTCGTCGATGAAGATGATGCACGGGGCGTGCTTCTTGGCCTGCTCGAACATGTCGCGCACACGGCTGGCACCGACACCGACGAACATTTCCACGAAGTCCGAACCGGAAATGGTGAAGAACGGCACCTTCGCCTCGCCAGCGATGGCCTTGGCAAGCAAGGTCTTACCGGTACCGGGCGGGCCGACCATCAGCACGCCACGCGGGATACGGCCGCCCAGGCGCTGGAACTTGCCCGGGTCGCGCAGGAACTCGACCAGCTCGCCGACCTCTTCCTTGGCTTCGTCGCAACCTGCAACGTCGGCCAGGGTGGTCTTGACCTGGTCTTCGGACAGCAGGCGCGCCTTGCTCTTGCCGAAGCTCATCGGCCCGCCCTTGCCGCCCGCGCCGCCCTGCATCTGGCGCATGAAGAACATGAACACAGCGATGATCACCAGGATCGGGAAGCTCGCCACCAGCAGCTGGGTCCAGATGCTCTGCTGCTCAGGCTGTTTGCCTTCGACGATGACGTGGTTGTCGACCAGGTCGCCGATCAGGCCGTTGTCGGTAATGGCCGGGCGAACGGTCTTGAAATTGTCGCCGTCGGCGCGCTTGCCGGTAATGATGTAGCCGTCGACGGTCACACGCTCGACCTTGCCATCCTTGACCTGCTGGATGAAGTCGGAATAGTTGAGGGTCTGCGGCTCGTTAGGGCTGGAGAAGTTGTTCATCACTGTCACCAGGACAGCTGCGATGATCAACCACAGGATCAGATTCTTTGCCATGTCGTTCAATTCGCTACCCTCTGAGGTCGGCGCACGACGCAGCCGTTCCTCGCATGATATTCATCGCCCTAACTTACTACATTACCTACGCAGCCGCAGGCACCGTCTGTAACCCTTTGTGAAAGCTAGACTACACGAAGTTCGGACGATCCTGACGCAGCGGCCGATTGGAAATAACTATCGGCCACCACGCTTCACGCCTTTCATGCCCCCTTGAAACCCCTGCCCAGCAGGTACTGCTCGCGGGAACGGTCACGCGACGACGACGGCTTGCGCATCTGTACCTTGTCGAACTTGCTGCGCACGTCCTTGAGGTACACGTCAAAACCTTCGCCCTGGAAAATCTTGATCAGGAAATCGCCGCCGGGCTTCAGCACGCGGGTTGCCAGATCGAGGGCCAGCTCGCAGAGGAACATGGCACGCGGCATGTCCACCGCAGGCGTACCACTCATATTGGGGGCCATGTCGGAAATCACAAGGTCCACGTGTGAATCGCCGACGGCCTCGAGAATGCGCTGCAGCACTTCATCATGGGTGAAATCACCCTGGATGAAGGTCACATCGGGGATCGAGTCCATCTCCAGGATGTCGGAGGCGATCAGGCGGCCCTGGCCACCAATCAGACGACTGGTCACCTGCGACCAGCCACCAGGAGCCGCGCCGAGGTCGATCACGCTCATGCCTGGGCGGATCAGCCGGTCCTTTTCCTGGATCTCCAGCAATTTGTAGCTCGCACGCGAGCGGTAGCCATCCTTTTGTGCCTGTTTCACAAAAGGATCGTTGAAATGCTCTCGCAGCCAGTTTGCGCTGCTTTTGGAACGTTGTACCACGGGGCACCTCGATGATATGCGTCGTGATTGACTGGGCGGAGCCGGTGGCCCTCGGGTAAAATGCCGGTCAATTTTACAGAATCAGACGGAAAGGGTCAGATTATGCCGCTCAATAACGAGCAGAAGAAGCAATACAAGTCCATTGGTCATGACCTGAAGCCGGTCCTGATCGTTGCTGGCAACGGTTTGAATGAAGGCGTCATCGCCGAACTGGAGCGCGCCCTGGTCGACCATGAGCTGATCAAGGTCGAAATTCGCTCGGAAGACCGCGAAGAGCGGGCCGAGACCATTGCCGAACTGTGCAAGGCCGGCCGTGCCGAGCTGGTGCAGACCATTGGCAAGAAAGCCCTGATCTACCGCAAGAACCCACAGCCGAACAAGCAGCTGTCCAATATCCACCGTTACAAGTAACGGCACGGGGGCTGCTGCGCAGCCCATCGCGACACAAGGCCGCTCCCACAGGGATTGCACCGACCTGCGGCACAACGCAATCCCTGTGGGAGCGGCCTTGTGTCGCGAAAGGGCCGCAAAGCGGCCCCAGCGATCTCGAGCCGTTTAGCGGCGCACCTTGACCGGAACCGGCTGGGCCACCAGCACGATGCCGGAAAAGCCCAGCACCAGGAAACAGAGCAGCTGCCAGCGCTCGCCAACGGAAATACCGTAGCGCAAGGTGTAATACCCCACGCAGGCACCAAAGCCGAGCAACAGCATCTGGCCACGGAACTGCTGCCACCAGGCCGACAAGCCGTCCACCCTTGCCAGCACCGCCAGCTGGGTCAACAAGCCAAGCAGCGCCACACCGATCAACCAGCGGTCGATCTGCCCGGCGATATCCTGCACCAGCAGCGGCGCCAGGCCACTGACCTTGAGCGCGGGCACCAGCCCCACGTGAAACACCCACAAGCCACCGACCCAGAAAACCTGGGCCAGCTGCCAGAGGATCCCCTCGAGGGATGGCGCCCGCAGGCGCCGGTCAGATGTGCTTGACTTCGACAATCTCGTACTCGACCGTCCCGCTAGGCGTCTTGACGACGACAGTATCACCTTCTTCCTTGCCGATGATGGCACGGGCAATCGGCGCACCGCTCGAGAGTTTGCCCTGCTTCACGTCAGCTTCATCCTCGCCGACGATCTGGTAGGTCACCTCTTCATCGGTTTCGGTGTTGGCCAGTACCACGGTGGTACCGAAAATCACCTTGCCGGTGTGAGGGATGGTGGTCACGTCGATCACCACCGAGTTCTGCAGGCGGCCTTCGATATCGCGGATACGCGCCTCGACCATGCCCTGCTCTTCACGGGCGGCATGGTATTCGGCGTTTTCCTTGAGGTCGCCCAGTTCACGTGCTTCGCCGATGGCCTGGCTCAGGCGCGGGCGCTCGGTCTTGCTCAGGAACAGGTGCTCCTCTTCCAGGGCGCGAGCGCCCTGGACGGTCATAGGGTACTTGGTAATGCTCATGCTTTCAGTCCTGCATGCAGATCCTGCAGGCGACGAACGGTCTTTTCCGGACCGAATTTCAGCGCCTCGCAGATGGCTTCACCGGCCGCAATGGTAGTGGTGCAGTAAATCTTGTGCTGCAGCGCATTGCGACGAATCGAGTAGGAATCGGCGATCGACTGGCGGCCTTCGGTGGTGTTGATGATCAGCGACACTTCGTCGTTCTTGATCATGTCGACCACGTGCGGGCGACCTTCGGTCACCTTGTTCACACGGCGCACCTTCAGGCCAGCCGCTTCGATAACCTTGGCAGTGCCGGCAGTTGCAACCACTTCGAAGCCCAGGGCGATCAGGTCGCGGGCAACGCCAGCCACTTGCGGCTTGTCGTCGTCACGCACGCTGATGAAGGCGGTACCGCCAGTCGGCAGCACTTCGCTGGCACCCATCTGGGCCTTGGCGAAGGCTTCACCGAAGCTGTCACCGACACCCATGACTTCACCGGTCGATTTCATCTCAGGGCCGAGGATCGGGTCAACCCCCGGGAACTTGGCGAACGGGAAGACGGCTTCCTTGACGCTGTAGAAGTTCGGGATGATTTCCTGGGTGAAGCCCAGCTCTTTGAGGGTTTTGCCGGCCATGACGCGGGCTGCGATCATCGCCAGGGAGGTGCCGATGCACTTGGAGACGAACGGCACGGTACGCGAAGCACGCGGGTTGACTTCGATCACGTAGATCTTGTCGCCCTGCAGGGCCAGCTGCACGTTCATCAGGCCGACCACGCCCAGCTCCAGGGCCATTTTCTTGACCTGTACGCGGACTTCGTCCTGCACTTCCTTGCTCAGCGAGTAAGGTGGCAGCGAGCACGCCGAGTCACCGGAGTGAACGCCGGCCTGCTCGATGTGCTGCATGATCGCGCCGATCACCACGTCGGTGCCGTCGCACACCGCATCCACATCCATCTCGATGGCGCAGTTGAGGAAGTGGTCGAGCAGTACCGGGCTGTCGTTGGACACCTGTACGGCTTCACGCAGGTAGCGCTTGAGCTCGTCCAGTTCGTAGACGATTTCCATGGCACGGCCGCCCAGCACGTACGACGGGCGCACTACCAGCGGGTAGCCGATGCCGCCAGCGGCGCTGATGGCTTCTTCTTCGCTGCGCACGGTGGCGTTTGGCGGCTGCAGCAGGT
The DNA here is from genome assembly GCF_040784925.1 of Pseudomonas sp. X4. Classification (NCBI taxonomy): domain Bacteria; kingdom Pseudomonadati; phylum Pseudomonadota; class Gammaproteobacteria; order Pseudomonadales; family Pseudomonadaceae; genus Pseudomonas; species Pseudomonas sp. X4. The sequence continues at coordinate 1,560,415 of NZ_CP160798.1, forward strand.
TCAGGCGCTGAACCATCTGCTGGAAGCGCTCGCGGTCTTCGGCGCGGTCGATGGCGTCAGGGCTGGTACCGATGATCGGTACGCCGGCTTCTTCCAAGGCGCGGGCCAGTTTCAGCGGGGTCTGGCCGCCGTAGTGGACGATCACGCCTTTCGGCTTCTCGACGCGGCACACTTCCAGCACGTCTTCCAGGGTCAGCGGCTCGAAGTACAGGCGGTCGGAGGTGTCGTAGTCGGTGGAGACGGTTTCCGGGTTGCAGTTGACCATGATGGTCTCGTAACCGTCTTCACGCAGCGCAAGTGCGGCGTGTACGCAGCAGTAGTCGAACTCGATACCCTGGCCGATACGGTTAGGGCCGCCACCCAGGATCATGATCTTGTCGCGGGTCGACGGGTTGGCCTCGCACTCTTCCTCGTAGGTGGAGTACAGGTAGGCGGTGTCGGTGGCGAACTCGGCAGCGCAGGTGTCGACGCGCTTGTACACCGGGAACACTTCCAGCTTGTGGCGGTGACGGCGCAGGTTCTTGTCTGTGATACCCAGCAGCTTGGCCAGGCGCTGGTCGGAGAAGCCCTTGCGCTTGAGGCGCAGCATGTAGTCCTTGTCGATCGACGACAGGGCCAGGGTCTTGACCTTCTCCTCTTCCTTGATCAGGTCTTCCATCTGCACCAGGAACCACATGTCGATGCCGGTCAGGTCGAAGATCTGCTCGCAGGTCATGCCGGCACGCATGGCGTCAGCCACGTACCAGATACGCTCGGCGCCCGGTACGGTCAGCTCGCGCTTGAGGATGCTGCTGGCTTCAGGGTTGGCCAGGTCGACTTTCGGGTCGAGGCCGCAGGCGCCGACTTCCAGGCCGCGCAGGGCTTTCTGCAGGGACTCCTGGAAGGTACGGCCGATGGCCATGACTTCACCCACGGACTTCATCTGGGTGGTCAGGCGGGCGTCGGCTTTCGGGAATTTCTCGAAGGCGAAACGCGGCAGCTTGGTGACGACGTAGTCGATCGACGGCTCGAAGGACGCTGGGGTGCGGCCGCCGGTGATGTCGTTCTGCAGTTCGTCTAGGGTGTAGCCGACAGCCAGCTTGGCAGCGATCTTGGCGATCGGGAAGCCGGTGGCCTTGGAGGCCAGCGCCGAGGAACGCGAAACGCGCGGGTTCATCTCGATCACGACCATGCGGCCAGTGTTCGGGCAGATACCGAACTGCACGTTGGAACCGCCGGTTTCCACACCGATTTCACGCAGCACCGCCAGCGAGGCGTTGCGCATGATCTGGTATTCCTTGTCGGTCAGGGTCTGTGCCGGGGCAACGGTGATCGAGTCACCGGTGTGCACGCCCATCGGGTCGAAGTTCTCGATCGAGCAGACGATGATGCAGTTGTCCTTCTTGTCGCGGACCACCTCCATCTCGTATTCCTTCCAGCCGATCAGCGATTCGTCGATCAGCAGTTCCTTGGTCGGCGACAGGTCCAGGCCACGGGCGCAGATTTCTTCGAATTCTTCACGGTTGTAGGCGATACCACCACCGGTGCCGCCCATGGTGAACGACGGACGGATGATGCACGGGAAGCCCAGGCGCTCGAGGACGGCGTTGGCTTCTTCCATGCTGTGGGCGATACCGGAGCGCGGGCACTCCAGGCCGATGTCCTTCATCGCCTTGTCGAAGCGCGAGCGGTCTTCGGCCTTGTCGATGGTGTCGGCGTTGGCACCGATCATTTCCACGCCGAACTTTTCCAGAACGCCGTGGCGCTCCAGGTCCAGGGCGCAGTTCAGTGCAGTCTGGCCACCCATGGTCGGCAGCAGTGCGTCCGGGCGCTCTTTCTCGATGATCTTGGCCACCGACTGCCACTTGATCGGCTCGATGTAGGTGGCGTCGGCCATGGCAGGGTCGGTCATGATGGTGGCCGGGTTGGAGTTCACCAGGATGACGCGGAAACCTTCCTCGCGCAGGGCTTTACAGGCCTGGGCGCCGGAGTAGTCGAATTCGCAGGCCTGGCCGATCACGATCGGGCCAGCGCCGAGAATCAGGATGCTTTTGATGTCTGTACGTTTTGGCATGGTTGTCACTCAAATCCGGGGTCAGTCGGCAAGCCGCTTTGAACAATCTGGGTCAGGCGCTTCCGGGCGCGGCGCAAGCCGGCCCGGGGCCTTGAAGCAGGATGCTCAGCGGCGCTTGGCCATGGCATCGATGAAACGATCGAACAGTGGCGCGACGTCGGTCGGGCCTGGGCTCGCTTCAGGGTGGCCCTGGAAGCTGAACGCGCTCTTGTCGGTACGCTCGATACCCTGCAGGGTGCCGTCGAACAACGACTTGTGGATGGCGCGGACGTTGCCCGGCAGGGTGGCCTCGTCAACGGCAAAGCCGTGGTTCTGGCTGGTGATCATGACCACGCCGGTGTCCAGGTCCTGGACCGGGTGGTTGGCACCGTGGTGGCCGTGGCCCATTTTCACGGTCTTGGCGCCAGAGGCCAGGGCCAGCAGCTGGTGGCCCAGGCAGATGCCGAATACCGGGATCTCGGTCTCGAGGATGTCCTTGATCGCCTGGATGGCGTAGTCGCACGGCTCGGGGTCGCCAGGGCCGTTGGACAGGAACACGCCGTCCGGGTTGAGTGCCAGCACTTCGCTGGCCGGGGTCTGGGCCGGCACCACGGTCACGCGGCAGCCACGGGCAACCAGCATGCGCAGGATGTTCAACTTGACGCCGTAGTCGAAGGCGACCACGTGGTATGGCAGGTCAGCGGCTTCGATGGTCGGGTGGCTGTCGGTCTTCAGTTCCCACACGCTGGAGCGCCACTCGTAGCGTTCCTTGGTGGAAACGACCTTGGCCAGGTCCATGCCCTTCAGGCCCGGGAAGGCGCGTGCAGCGGCGATGGCGGCTTCTTCGCTGATGTTGTCACCGGCGAGGATGCAACCGTTCTGAGCGCCCTTTTCACGCAGGATTCGGGTCAGGCGACGGGTGTCGATGCCGGCGATGGCGACGACGTTGTTGGCCTTGAGGTACTCAGGCAGCGACTGGGTGTTACGCCAGTTGCTGGCCAGCAGCGGCAGGTCACGAATGACCAGGCCAGCGGACCAGACGCGGTTCGACTCGGCGTCTTCCGGGGTAGTACCGGTGTTGCCGATGTGCGGGTAGGTCAGGGTAACGATTTGCTGCGCGTAGGAAGGGTCTGTAAGGATTTCCTGGTAGCCGGTCATAGCGGTGTTGAATACCACCTCACCAACGGTCTGACCGTCGGCACCGATAGCTTCACCGCGGAAAATACTGCCGTCGGCAAGGGCGAGTATGGCTGGCTTTGTCAAGAAGACCTCCCGTAAATCAAGCATGAAAGGGCGATCGCAGGTTGCAAAAAAGCGGAGTGACGTATGGACACGTCACCCCGCTTTCATGTGCTGAATTCAATTCGCTGCGCGCTTTTAGTGGACACACTAAAGCTGTAGCTTACAGAAAAGTGCGTTTTCGGTCTACCGCGGATGTGCCTCTAAAACACATCAATGCGACAGGCTGACATCGGCGCCGGCTTCTTCGCGGGCTTGCCCGCTCCCACAAGGCTCCACAAACCTCAAGGCTTGCGCTATCCCTGTGGGAGCGGGCAAGCCCGCGAAGAAGCCAACACCACTCCAACTGCTTAACGCAGCTCGAGCACATCCTGCATGTCGTACAGGCCAGGTTCACGCCCGTCCAGCCACAGCGCCGCACGCACAGCGCCCTTGGCGAAGGTCATGCGGCTGGAAGCCTTGTGGGTAATCTCGACGCGCTCGCCTTCAGCAGCGAACAGCACGGTATGGTCACCCACCACATCACCGGCACGCACGGTGGCGAAGCCGATGGTCTGACGCTCACGTGCACCGGTCTGCCCTTCACGGCCATACACGGCCACTTCCTGCAGGTTGCGACCCAGCGCCTGGGCAACCACTTCACCCATGCGCAGCGCGGTGCCCGACGGTGCATCGACCTTGTGCCGGTGGTGCGCTTCGAGGATTTCGATATCCACATCGTCCCCCAGCACGCGCGCCGCGGTATCCAGCAGCTTCAGGCACAGGTTGACGCCGACGCTGAAGTTGGCGGCGAAGACGATCGGGATGTCCTTGCCGGCTTCGGCCAACTGCTGCTTCTCTTCTGGAGTGAAGCCAGTGGTGCCGATGACCATCGCCTTGCCCGCCTTGCGGCAGAACGCCAGGTTCTTCAGGGTTACCGAAGGGTGGGTGAAGTCGATCAGCACGTCGAACTCATCGACCACCTTGCTCAGGTCGTCGGAAATCGGCACACCAATACGGCCCAGGGCCGCCAGCTCACCAGCATCAGCCCCTACCAGCGAGCTGTCCGGGCGGTCGATCGCCGCCGTCAGGCCCGCCTGGGGAGCCTGCTGCTGCACGGCTTCGACGAGGGTCTTGCCCATCCGCCCTGCCGCGCCCATCACTGCAATACGTCGCATAGCCATTTCCTTGTCAGAGATCGCCGAAGAAGCGCTTCACGCCATCGAACCAGCCACTGGCCTTGGGCGAGTGGGAGCTATCGCCTTCCAGCGAATCACGCAGCTCTTCGAGCAACTCGCGCTGGCGGCGGCTGAGGTTGACCGGAGTTTCCACCGCCACGCGGCACAGCAGGTCACCCGCACCACCACCACGCACCGGGGCAACACCCTTGCCGCGCAGGCGGAACTGCTTGCCGGTCTGGGTACCTTCCGGGATCTTCAGCTTCACCCGACCATCGAGGGTCGGCACTTCCAGCTCGCCACCCAGGGCGGCATCGGTGTAGCTGATCGGTACTTCGCAGTACAGGTGCTTGCCATCACGCTGGAAGATCTCGTGCTCACGCACGTTGATCACCACATACAGGTCGCCAGTCGGGCCACCATGGGTACCAGCCTCGCCCTCGCCCGACAGGCGGATGCGGTCGCCGGTATCGACACCTGCCGGCACCTTGACCGACAGCGTCTTGTATTCCTCGACACGACCTTCGCCGTGGCACGAGGTGCAGGGGTCGGTAATGATCTTGCCCTGGCCATGGCAGCGCGGGCAGGTCTGCTGTACCGAGAAGAAGCCCTGCTGCATGCGCACCTGGCCGATACCGCCACAAGTCGGGCAGGTGGACGGGGTCGAGCCCTTCTTGGCACCGGAGCCGTCGCAAGGCTGGCAATTGACCAGGGTGGGCACGCGGATGCTGACCGTGGTGCCACGCACCGCCTCTTCCAGGTTCAGTTCCAGGGTGTAGCGCAGGTCGCTGCCGCGCTGGGCGCCGCCACGCGAGCCGCCGCGGCCGCCACCGAAGAAGTCGCTGAACACATCGCCGAAGATGTCGGAGAAGTTGGCACCGCCGAAACCGGCGCCACCGCCACCCATGCTCGGGTCTACACCCGCATGGCCGTACTGGTCGAAGGCCGCACGCTTGCTGGCGTCAGACAGCACTTCGTAGGCCTCGTTGGCTTCCTTGAACTTGTCTTCCGACTCTTTGTCGCCCGGGTTACGGTCCGGGTGGTACTTCATCGCCAGGCGGCGGTAAGCCTTCTTGAGGTCAGCTTCGCTGGCGCCGCGCTCGACACCCAGTACCTCATAATAATCACGCTTGGACATAGGTCATTTGCACCTTGTTGGGCGTCTGGCATCTGCGCCGCGCCATCAGCACCTGCCTTTTGCCCACCAGGGCCACTGACAGATGCTGTAAAAATTCTCGAATTCCAGATACGCCAACGCGGGAGCAAGCCCCCGCGCGGCGACATCCTACCAGCTCACCGCCAAACGGCGGTGAACCGGCCGACAACATGCAGGGATTACTGCTTGTTGTTGTCTTTCACTTCTTCGAACTCAGCGTCAACCACGTCATCGTGCTTGGCTTCCGGCTCGGCCTGCTGCGCGCCGCCCTGAGGCTGTTCGGCCGACTGCTCGGCGTACATCTTCTGGGCAACCGGTGCCGATACCTTGGACAGCTCTTCGACCTTGGCGTCGATGGCAGCCTTGTCGTCGCCTTTGACAGCGGCTTCCAGGGCAACAACGGCAGCCTCGATGGCGGTTTTCTCTTCAGCGGTAACCTTGTCACCAGCGTCAGCGACCATCTTGCGGGTCGAGTGAACCAGCGCATCACCCTGGTTACGGGCAGCGGCCAGCTCTTCGAACTTGCGGTCTTCCTCGGCATTGGCCTCGGCGTCACGCACCATGCGCTCGATCTCTTCGTCCGACAGGCCGGAGTTGGCCTTGATCACGATCGACTGCGACTTGCCGGTGGCCTTGTCCTTGGCGCTGACGTGCAGGATGCCGTTGGCGTCGATGTCGAAGGTTACTTCGATCTGCGGCACGCCACGTGGAGCCGGCGGAATGTCAGCCAGGTCGAACTTGCCCAGCGACTTGTTCTGAGCAGCCTGCTTGCGCTCACCCTGCAGCACGTGAATGGTCACGGCACCCTGGTTGTCATCGGCAGTCGAGAACACCTGCGACTTCTTGGTCGGGATGGTGGTGTTCTTCTCGATCAGCGAAGTCATCACGCCACCCATGGTTTCGATACCCAGGGTCAGCGGGCTGACGTCCAGCAGCAGTACGTCTTTCACGTCACCGGCCAGCACGGCGCCCTGGATGGCAGCACCCATGGCCACGGCTTCGTCCGGGTTGACGTCCTTGCGTGCTTCCTTGCCGAAGAAGTCGGCAACGGCTTTCTGCACCAGCGGCATGCGGGTCTGACCGCCGACCAGGATCACATCGTCGATCTTGCTGGCATCGATGCCAGCGTCTTTCAGAGCGATGCGGCAAGGCTCGATGGTACGGGCAACCAGGTCTTCGACCAGAGATTCCAGCTTGGCGCGGGAAATCTTCACGTTCAGGTGCTTCGGACCGGTAGCGTCTGCAGTGATGTACGGCAGGTTCACGTCGGTCGACTGAGCGGAGGACAGTTCGATCTTGGCCTTTTCAGCGGCTTCTTTCAGACGCTGCAGCGCGAGCGGATCGTTCTTCAGGTCCATGCCGGACTCTTTCTTGAACTCGTCGACGAGGTAGTCGATCAGGCGCATGTCGAAGTCTTCGCCACCCAGGAAGGTGTCGCCGTTGGTAGCCAGTACTTCGAACTGGTGCTCACCATCGACTTCGGCGATTTCGATGACCGAAACGTCGAAGGTACCGCCACCCAGGTCATAAACGATGACGGTGTGGTCGCCCTTGGCCTTGTCCATGCCGTAAGCCAGCGCAGCGGCAGTCGGCTCGTTGATGATGCGTTTTACGTCCAGGCCAGCGATGCGACCGGCATCCTTGGTGGCCTGACGCTGGCTGTCGTTGAAGTAGGCCGGAACGGTGATGACCGCTTCGGTAACTGGCTCGCCGAGGTAGTCTTCGGCGGTTTTCTTCATTTTCTTCAGGACTTCGGCGCTGATCTGCGGCGGAGCCATGTCCTTGCCGCTGGCTTGTACCCAGGCGTCGCCGTTGCTGGCCTTGACGATCTTGTAAGGCACCAGCTTGATGTCTTTCTGCACCACGTCTTCTTCGAAGCGACGGCCAATCAGGCGCTTCACTGCGAACAGAGTGTTGTGCGGATTGGTGACCGCCTGACGCTTGGCCGACTGACCAACCAGGATTTCGCCATCATTGGCGTAGGCCACGATCGAAGGGGTGGTACGCGCACCTTCGGCGTTTTCGATGACCTTGACGTTACCGTTTTCCAGAACAGAGACGCACGAGTTAGTGGTCCCCAGGTCGATACCGATGATTTTACCCATGTTAACTCTCCCGAAACTTGAATTTGGTAGCAGCGACTACTTTGGCCAACTGCAGTAATACTTGAAGGCTTGACACCTAGATGGGGATGCCCGGAAGGATTTCAAGCCTTTTCATCAATCGAGGGCTGCGCCGCGCTCGGCGCCTTGCTGACCACCACCATGGCAGGGCGCAGCAGGCGGCCGTTGAGCAGATAGCCCTTCTGGAAGACGTTCAGCACGCTGTTAGGCTCGACTTCGGCGTTTTCCTGCATGGCCATGGCCTGATGATGCTCTGGATTGAACGGCTGGCCGTGCGGGTCGACTGCTTCGAGGTTGTAACGCTTGAGGGTGTCCTGGAACATCTTCAGGGTCAGCTCGACGCCTTCGCGGATCTGCTTGACGTGCTCATCGTCGGCACTGGAGTGCGCCAGGGCCAGTTCCAGGCTGTCGATCACAGGCAGCAGGTCGCCCGAGAACTTCTCGAGGGCAAACTTGTGGGCTTTCTCGACGTCCTGTTCGGCACGACGGCGAGCGTTCTGCACGTCGGCAACGGCGCGCAGCGCTTGGTCCTTGGCGGCGGCCAGCTGCTCCTCGAGTTCCAGGACGCGGGCGTCGGCAGCATTACCTGCACCGGTCTCTTCGACGTTAAGGTCTTTCTCGTTCAGCTGTTCGTCAGCCATGGGGTCTCTCCTGCGCAATTTTGTGGACTGCGAGCCAGGCTCGCCTTGGATGTCGGCTATATGGGGCCGGAAAAACCAGCTTCAAGGGGCAAGGTGGTTTTCCCGGCTGCAACAGAATCTGCCAAGGGGCATTGGCAGGCCTGAAAAAAGTACTGTATAAATAACCAGACCTGACTTTCGGGAGCCGCCCCATGCTGGTGCACCTGTCCATTCACAACTACGCCATCGTCGAGCACCTCGACCTCGAAATCGCCCGCGGCATGTCCGTCATTACCGGCGAGACCGGTGCCGGCAAATCGATCATGCTCGACGCCCTCGGCCTGGCACTGGGCGACCGGGCCGACAGCGGCGTGGTGCGCCCCGGCACGGACAAGGCAGACATCCTCGCCACCTTCGATCTGGTGGACATCCCCGAGGCGCATGCCTGGCTGGCCGAGCGCGACCTGGACAACGACGGCCTGTGCATCCTGCGCCGGGTGATCACCGCCGAAGGCCGCAGCCGCGGCTACATCAATGGCACGCCCTGCCCGCTCGGCGACCTCAAGGCGCTGGGCGAGTTGCTGATCGATATCCACAGCCAGCACGAGCACCAGTCACTGCTCAAGACCGACACCCACCGCCGCCTGCTCGACGAGTACGCCGGCGCCGTCGACCTCGCCCGCCAGGTACAGCTGGCGGCCAAGCGCTGGAACCAGACCCGCCTGGAACTGGAGCGCCTGTCCAACTCCGGTGATGAGCAGCGCGCCCGCCATCAGCTGCTGAGCTATCAGCTGGAGGAACTGGACAACCTCGGCCTGGGCGAACACGAGCTGGAGCAGTTGGAGCAGGAACACAAGAACCTGACCAGCGCCGAAGCCCTGTTCGGCATCTGCCGCCAGGTCATCGACCAGTGCAGCGAGAGCGATTCGGGCAACGTGCTCAGCGCCCTCACCTCCAGCCTCAACCGCCTGGGTGCCGCCACCAATTCGCCAAAGGCACTGGGCGAAGCAGCCAACCTGATCGCCAGTGCGCAGATCCAGGTCGAGGAAGCCGTGGGCGAGCTCAACCGTTTTCTCGACAACTTCGACGCCGACCCCATGCGCCTGCAGGCACTGGAAGAACGCCTCGACACTATCTATACGCTGGCGCGCAAACACCGTGTGCACCCCACCGAACTGCCCCACCTGCAACAGCAGCTCATGGAAGAGCTGGAGGGCCTGAACGCCAGTGACGAGTCGATCGAGCGGCTGGGTGAAGAGCTGGCCGCCTTCGCCCAGCACTATAAAGAGAAGGCTCGCGAGCTCAGCGCACTGCGCCAACAGGCTGCCCAGCAGCTGGCAGTGGCCGTCGAGCAGGAGATCCAACGCCTGGGCATGCCCGGCGGGCGCTTCTGCATCGCACTTACCCCCAATGAGGGAGCAGATCTTTCGCCTCATGGCCTGGAGCAGATCGAGCTACTGGTCAGCGCCAACCCTGGCCAACCACTCAAGGGCCTGGCCAAGGTGGCTTCAGGTGGCGAACTGTCCCGCATCAGCCTGGCGATCCAGGTAATTACCGCGCAGACCTCACGCATTCCAACCCTGGTGTTCGACGAAGTCGACGTCGGTATCGGCGGGCCTACTGCCGAAATCGTCGGCCAACTGCTGCGCCGCCTGGGCGAACGCGGCCAGGTGCTGACCGTTACCCACCTGCCGCAGGTGGCGGCACAAGGGCATCACCACCTGTTCGTGCACAAGGTGCGCAACAGCGACACCACCCACACCGCCGTGGCCAACCTGGGCAAACGTGAGCGAGTGGAGGAAGTGGCGCGGATGCTGGGCGGCATAGACCTGACCAAGGAATCCCTGGCGCATGCGCGCAAGATGGTGGTAAGCGGCAAGGCCTGAACCCTTCTTTTTCAGGCCCATTCGCGGGTAAACCCGCTCCCACAGGATATTCACCGGACCTGAGCCTGCGCAGTACCTGTGGGAGCGGGTTTACCCGCGAAGAGGCCGGCACAAACGACACAGCTCTCTGCCTCAGAAAGCACAAAGGCGACCCGAAGGTCGCCTTTGCCATTCATAACGATAAAAAATCGTTACTTCTTTTTACGCACATACAGGACCAGATTGTGGTCCACCAGCTCGTAGCCATGCTCGGCCACGATTTCGCGCTGGCGTTTCTCGATCTCGGCATCCATGAACTCGATGACTTCACTGGTGTCCACGTTGACCATATGGTCGTGGTGACCGCCATCGGCCAGCTCGAACACCGCATGACCGCCGTCGAAGTTGTGGCGAACCACCAGACCCGCCGCTTCGAACTGGGTCAGTACGCGGTAGACGGTGGCCAGGCCCACGTCCTCGCCAGCCTCCATCAGCGCCTTGTAGACATCCTCGGCGCTCATGTGACGCTGCTCGGTGGAGTCGAGCATCTGAAGGATCTTGACTCGAGGCAGGGTCACCTTGAGACCGGCTTTGCGCAATTCGCTATTTTCAACCATGGTCAGCTTTCTCGCCGATGCTGCTTCGCAGCTTCTCTTAATACGGGTATGATCGGGGTTTACGTTGTCCAGCCAAGATAGTGGAAGTCGCCCACCGATGCAAAACACCAAGCTCTTGCTAACCAGCCTCACCCTAGTGGGACTGCTCGCACTCGCCGGTTGCTCGTTTCCCGGGGTTTACAAAATCGACATCCAGCAGGGCAATGTCGTTACGCAAGACATGATAGACCAATTGCGCCCCGGAATGACCCGCCGGCAAGTAAGGTTTATCATGGGTAACCCGCTGATCCAGGACACCTTCAACACCAACCGTTGGGATTACCTGTACAGCCTGCAGCCAGGCGGCGGCAAACGCCAGCAAGAACGCATGAGCGTGTTCTTCAACGAAAGCGACCAGTTGGTAAGCCTTTCTGGCGACTTCATGCCAGGCGTCAGCCGCGACCAGGAAATCCTCGGTGGCAGCAGCGACACCACGGTCAGCCCGGCCAACCAGCCAGAGCAACCAACCGTGCAGCCTGAAGAAAAGCCGGCCAAGCCAGGCTCGGTGGAAGAATCCATCCAGCGCGAGATCGACACCATCGAGACCACCCCGGTCCCGACTCCGGCTCCGTTGGAGACCTCGCCTCAATAAGCGGCGAGCAGATACAAAAAAGCCCGGACCTGGTCCGGGCTTTTTGTTGCCGCTTTTTCAGTCAGGCATTCAGCTGCTTGGCACGCTGGCAGAACGCATCCACCAGCGTATTGGCTGCCTGGTTGAACAGCGGGCCCAGGGTCGCGCGCACAAGCGGGCCGGCATAATCGAACGACAGGTCCAGGCTGATCTTGCAGGCCTTGTCACCCAACGGCTTGAACACCCACAGGCCATGCAACTGGGTGAACGGCCCCTCTTCCAGGTTCATCTCGATGGACTGCCCCGGCACCAGTACGTTGCGCGTGACGAAGTGCTGGCTCATGCCGCCCTTGGCAACATCGAGCTTGGCGCGCATGTGCGTGTCGCTGGCTTCGATCACCGTCGAGGCCGAGCACCAAGGCAGGAACTGCGGATAGCTGGCCACATCGTTGACCAGATCGTAAAGCGCCTGGGCGGGGTATGGCAGCAGGGCGGAGCGTTGAATATGGGTAGTCATCCAGGCATCACTTCCAAGGCTGGGTGGCGGCGCTTCGCAGCGTGCCGAAAACAGGTTCTGTCGCAAAGACAGGGGCTGTATTGTCCGGTATTCATTGCAGTGGCTCAAGCACACCGAAATCCCATAGCCGACGACGCGGCGACTGCCTATAATGCCGCCCCTATGGCTAAACAAAAGAAACATCCGACCGGGACCATCGCGCAGAACAAGAAGGCGCGACACGATTACTTCATCGAACACAAGTTCGAGGCCGGGCTGGTCCTGTCCGGCTGGGAAGTAAAAAGCCTGCGAGCCGGCAAGGCGCACCTGACTGACAGCTATGTGCTGCTGAAAGACGGTGAGGCCTGGCTGTTCGGCAGCCACATCACCCCGCTGACCACGGCCAGCACCCACGTCATCGCCGACCCCATCCGCACTCGCAAGCTGCTGCTGAACAAGCGCGAGCTCGAGCGCCTGGAAGCGGCCGTGGCGCAAAAGGGCTACACCTGCGTGGCCCTGGCGCTGTACTGGAGCAAGCACCTGATCAAGTGCGAAATCGCACTGGGCAAGGGCAAGAAGGAATTCGACAAGCGCGACACCATGCGCGAGCGCGATTCCAACCGCGAGCTGCAGCGGGCTGTGCGGAACAAGGGCAAGGAAGAGTAATACCTCTTCTTCAGCCTGCTCCGGCCTCTTCGCGGGTAAACCCGCTCCCACAGGATTAACACCGAGTTCAGATTCGGTGCAGTCTCTGTGGGAGCGGGTTTACCCGCGAAGAGGCCAGCACTGCCAGTACAAATCTCAACGCCCGCTCCGCCGCTCCGCCCGCGCCACTCGCTGCGCTTCTTCATGCGCCTCTTCCAGCACCTCCTGCACATACAGAATGTGCCGGCTGGACACTTCCCGCGCATCCTCCGCCCTGCCCTCGACTATCGCCAGGTACAGCTCCCGGTGCTGGCTGATCAGCATGTCCCGGGTCTCGGTCCGTTGCTGGTACATGCCGCCGATGTTGGTCACCACGTTGCGCTTGAGCAGGTCGAACAAGCCCCGAATGGTGTGCAGCAGCACGGCATTATGGCTGGCCTCGGCAATCGCCAGGTGGAAGCGCGCATCGGCCGCGCCCTCCTCCGCCCGGGTCACTTCGTCGGCCCTGGCATAGCAGTCCTGCAGCGCATCGAACGCCGCCTTCAGCCGCGCCCGGTCCGGCTGGGTCGCGCGCTGGGCCGCGTAGTAGGCGCAGGACGCCTCCAGGGTATGGCGGAATTCGAGCAGGTCACGCTGCGCCTCGGCACTGTGCTCGAGCAGCTGCAACAACGGGTCGCTGAAAGTGGACCCCAGGGACTCGGCGACAAAATTGCCCCCACCCTGGCGGCTGACCAGCAGCCCCTTGGCCACCAGCTTCTGGATCGCCTCACGCAGTGACGGGCGGGACACGCCGAACTGCTCGGCAAGGACGCGCTCGGCCGGCAGCCGCTGCCCCGAGGTCAGCGTGCCCTCCAGAATCATCCCTTCCAACCGATCGACAATGTCGTCGGACAGGCGCCGTTGGCGGACCTGATCAAAAACCATCACATGCTCTCCACAAACCCCCGGCAGATTTCAGGGGGCGCCTATTCTCGCCGATCCAGATCGCGCAAACACCCACCAGGCGACGATTTTCCCTGCCCACCAGGCGCCCGCTCATCGGCACGCGACCAAAGTTTTGCACGGGACAAATTGACACACCCACGAAGACGCTTTTAACCTAGCGCCCAGCCATTGTAAATTGGTCTTACCAATTATCCAATGCCAGTGCCTGACCAACAACAATTAGGGGCCACCCCATATGCAAACCTGGCAACAAATCTATAGTCCGCTTGGTAGTCTTGGCCTGTCCGCACTGGCGGCGGTCATTCCCATCGTCTTCTTCTTCCTTGCCCTCGCCGTGTTCCGCCTCAAAGGCCACGTGGCCGGCAGCATCACCCTCGCATTGTCGATCCTGGTGGCGATCTTCGCCTTCCAGATGCCTGTCGACATGGCATTCGCCGCTGCGGGTTATGGCTTCCTCTACGGCCTCTGGCCGATTGCCTGGATCATCGTTGCCGCGGTGTTCCTGTACAAACTCACGGTCAAGAGCGGCCAGTTCGAAGTGATCCGCAGCTCGGTGCTGTCGATTACCGATGACCAGCGCCTGCAAGTGCTGCTGATCGGCTTCTGCTTCGGTGCCTTCCTGGAAGGTGCGGCAGGCTTTGGCGCACCGGTGGCAATCACTGCCGCGCTGCTGGTGGGCCTGGGCTTCAACCCCCTGTACGCCGCCGGCCTGTGCCTGATCGCCAACACCGCGCCAGTGGCCTTCGGCGCCCTGGGCATCCCGATCATCGTGGCCGGCCAGGTCACCGGCATCGACGCCTTCCACATCGGCGCCATGACCGGTCGCCAGCTGCCGCTGCTGTCGCTGTTCGTGCCGTTCTGGCTGGTATTCATGATGGACGGCCTGCGTGGCGTGAAAGAAACCTGGCCTGCCGCCCTGGTCGCCGGCCTGAGCTTCGCCGTCACCCAGTACTTCACCTCGAACTTCATCGGCCCGGAGCTGCCGGACATCACCTCGGCCCTGGCCAGCCTGATCGCCCTGACCCTGTTCCTGAAAGTCTGGCAGCCCAAGCGTTCGTTCGCCGAAGCCAAAGGCAGCGTCGGCGCCGCCGTGGTTCAGCCAAGCGGCAGCCAGCCAAGCCCCTACAGCTTTGGCGAGATCTTCAAAGCCTGGTCGCCGTTCCTGATCCTCACCGTGCTGGTCACCATCTGGACCCTGAAACCGTTCAAGGCGGCCTTCGCCCCGGGCGGCGCGATGTACAACTTCGTGTTCAACTTCGCCATCCCGCACCTCGACCAACTGGTGATCAAGACCGCACCGATCGTCGCTGCGCCAACCGCCATGCCAGCGGTGTTCAAGCTCGACCCGATCTCTGCCACCGGCACCGCGATCTTCCTCTCGGCGCTGATCTCCATGGCCGTGCTGAAGATCAATTTCAAAACTGGTCTGACCACTTTCAAGGAAACCTTCTGGGAGCTGCGCTGGCCAATCCTGTCGATCGGCATGGTGCTGGCCTTCGCCTTCGTCACCAACTACTCGGGCATGTCCTCGACCATGGCCCTGGTGCTGGCCGGTACCGGTGCCGCGTTCCCGTTCTTCTCGCCGTTCCTCGGCTGGCTGGGCGTGTTCCTGACCGGTTCCGACACCTCGTCCAACGCCCTGTTCAGCTCGCTGCAGGCCACCACTGCGCACCAGATCGGGGTCAACGACACTCTGCTGGTAGCGGCCAACACCAGCGGCGGCGTGACCGGCAAAATGATCTCGCCGCAATCGATCGCCGTGGCTTGCGCCGCCACCGGCCTGGTTGGCAAGGAATCCGACCTGTTCCGCTTCACCGTCAAGCACAGCCTGTTCTTCGCCACCATCGTCGGCCTGATCACCCTGATCCAGGCCTACTGGCTGACCGGCATGCTGGTTCATCACTAAAGTGAAAGGGGCCGGGTGCCATCGCGCGCCCGGCAATCCCCACACGCAACGCTGCGAGAATCCATGATCATTTCCGCCTCTACCGACTATCGCGCCGCGGCCCAACGCAAGCTGCCTCCCTTCCTGTTCCACTATGCCGACGGCGGCGCCTACGCCGAGCACACCCTGCGCCACAACGTCTCGGACCTGGCCAGCATTGCCCTGCGTCAGCGCGTGCTGAAGAACATGTCCGAGCTCAGCCTTCAGACCAGACTGTTCGACGAAACCCTGAGCATGCCGGTGGCCCTTGCCCCGGTCGGCCTCACCGGCATGTACGCCCGCCGTGGTGAAGTGCAGGCGGCGCGCGCAGCGGCTGCCCACGGTATTCCGTTCACCATGTCCACCGTGTCGGTGTGCCCGATCGAAGAAGTGGCCCCGGCCATCGACCGGCCGATGTGGTTCCAGCTGTACGTGCTCAAGGACCGCGGCTTCATGCGCAACGCGCTGGAGCGGGCCAAGGCCGCCGGGGTAAAGACCCTGGTGTTCACCGTCGACATGCCGACCCCCGGCGCCCGCTACCGCGATGCCCACTCTGGCATGAGCGGCAAGAACGGCCCGCTGCGCCGCGTGCTGCAAGCCATGACCCATCCCGAGTGGGCGTGGGATGTCGGCGTGATGGGGCGCCCGCACGACCTCGGCAACATTTCCACCTACCGTGGCAACCCCACCGGCCTTGCCGACTACATCGGCTGGCTGGCCAACAACTTCGACCCGTCGATCTCCTGGAAAGACCTGGAGTGGATCCGCGAGTTCTGGGACGGCCCGATGATCATCAAGGGCATCCTCGATGCCGATGACGCCCGCGATGCGGTCAGGTTCGGCGCCGACGGCATCGTCGTGTCCAACCACGGCGGCCGCCAGCTCGACGGCGTGCTGTCCAGCGCCCGTGCCCTGCCGGCAATTGCCGATGCGGTCAAAGGTGACCTGAAGATCCTCGCCGACTCCGGCATCCGTAGCGGCCTCGACGTGGTGCGCATGATCGCTCTGGGCGCCGATACCGTACTGATCGGCCGCGCCTTCCTCTACGCCCTTGCCGTGCACGGCCAGGCCGGGGTGAAGAACCTGCTGGAGCTGTTCGAGAAGGAAATGCGCGTAGCGATGGTGCTGACCGGCGCCAAGTCGATCAGCGAAATCACCCGCGACTCGCTGGTACGCGAACTGGGCGCCTGAACGCCCGCAAGAACGACCGCCTGATTGACCCGGGGCATGTGGCGCACAGACGCCACGGCCCCGCGAGGAGACTGCATGAGCCTGCCTGCCGCGTTCCTGCGTGATGCCGAGCGCCTGATCCCCGCCGAACGCCGCTTCGACGACCCCACCTCCACCCTGGCCTTCGGCACCGACGCCAGCTTCTACCGGCTGATCCCCAAGCTGGTGGTGCGCGTCGAGTCCGAAGACGAAGTGGTCGGCCTGATCAAACTGGCCCAGCGCGAGCGGGTGCCGGTCACCTTCCGCGCCGCCGGCACCAGCCTGTCCGGCCAGGCCATCAGCGACTCGGTGCTGATCGTGCTGGGCGATAACTGGAACGGCCGCGAAATCCGCGGCCAAGGCGAGCAGATCCGCCTGCAGCCCGGCGTCATCGGCGCCCAGGCCAATGCCTGGCTGGCCCCCTTCGGGCGCAAGATCGGCCCCGACCCGGCCTCGATCAACGCCTGCAAGATCGGCGGCATCGTCGCCAACAACGCCAGCGGCATGTGCTGCGGCACCGCGCAGAACACCTACCACACCCTGGCCGGCCTGCGCCTGGTGCTGGCCGACGGCACGCGCCTGGACAGCGAAGACCCGGCCAGCGTCGCCGCGTTCGAGGCCAGCCACGCCGACCTGCTGGAAGCACTGGCCCGCCTGGGCCGCGAGACCCGCGCCAACACTGCACTCGCCGAGCGCATCCGGCACAAATACCGGCTGAAGAACACCACCGGCCTGTCGCTGAACGCACTGGTGGACTACGACCAACCGCTGGATATCCTGCAGCACCTGCTGGTCGGTTCCGAAGGCACCTTGGGCTTCATCAGTGCTGTCACCTATGACACCGTGCCCGACCACCCGCACAAGGCCAGCGCCCTGCTGGTGTTCCCCAGCGTGGAAAGCTGCTGCCGCGCGGTAACCGTACTCAAGCGCCAGCCGGTCTCGGCCGTGGAGCTGCTCGACCGCCGCAGCCTGCGCTCGGTGCAGAACATGCCCGGCATGCCACTGTGGGTAAAAGGCCTGTCGGACAATGCCTGCGCCCTGCTGATCGAGTCCCGCGCCGCCAGCCAGAGCCTGCTGCATGAACAGCTGCAACAGGTGATGACCTCGATCGCCGACTTCCCGCTGGAACAGCAGGTGGACTTCAGCGAAGACCCGGCCGTGTACAACCAGCTGTGGAAAATCCGCAAGGACACCTTCCCCGCCGTCGGCGCCGTGCGCCAGACCGGCACCACAGTCATCATCGAAGACGTCACCTTCCCCATCGAGCAGCTGGCCGAAGGCGTCAACCGCCTGATCCGGCTGTTCGACAAGCACCGCTACGACGAAGCGATCATTTTCGGCCATGCCCTGGAAGGCAACCTGCACTTCGTCTTCACCCAGGGCTTCAACAGTGCCGAGGAAGTCGCCCGATACCAGGCCTTCATGGACGATGTGGCGCAACTGGTGGCGGTGGAGTTCGGCGGCTCGCTCAAGGCCGAGCACGGCACCGGGCGCAACATGGCACCGTTCGTGGAGCTGGAATGGGGCCATGACGCCTACCAACTGATGTGGAAGCTGAAGCGCCTGCTCGACCCCAATGGCATTCTCAACCCCGACGTGGTGCTGAGCGAAGACCCCGACATCCACCTGAAGAACCTCAAGCCGCTGCCCGCTGCCGACGAGATCGTCGACAAGTGCATCGAGTGCGGCTTCTGCGAACCGGTGTGCCCGTCCAAAGGACTGACCCTCAGCCCGCGCCAGCGCATCGTCATGTGGCGTGACATCCAGGCCAAACAGCGCGCCGGCATCGACACCCGCGAACTGCGCCAGACCTACCAGTACCAGGGCATCGACACCTGCGCCGCCACCGGCCTGTGCGCCCAGCGCTGCCCGGTCGGCATCAACACCGGCGAACTGGTGAAGAAACTGCGCAGCCAGGCCGCCGAGCACGAAAAAACCGCCGACTGGCTGGCCGAACACTTCCACACCGCCCTGGGCGGCGCGCGCCTGACCCTGACCGCCGCCAACACAGCACGCAAGCTGCTCGGCGCTCCACGCCTGGGCCGCCTGAGCGCCTCGCTGAACAAAGCCAGCAAAGGCCGCCTGCCACAGTGGACCCCGGCGATGCCACAACCCCTGCGCCCACTGGACTTCGGCCAGGCCAGCAACGACGCCCGCCCTCGCGTGGTGTACCTGGCCGCCTGCGTCTCGCGGGTGATGGGCCCGGCCTATGCCGACCGCGAGCAAAGCTCGCTGCTGGACAAGACCCGCGCCCTGCTGGAAAAGGCCGGTTACCAGGTGGTGTTCCCCGACAACGCCGACAGCCTGTGCTGCGGCCAGCCGTTCGCCTCCAAGGGCTATCCCGAGCAGGCCGAGCACAAACGCCAGGAACTGATTGCCGCCCTGCTGCACGCAAGCCGCGGCGGCCTCGACCCGATCTACTGCGACACCAGCCCCTGCACCCTGCGCCTGGTGCAAGACCTGAGCGACACCCGGCTGGACCTGTACGACCCGGTGCGCTTCATCCGCACCCACCTGCTCGAGCGCCTGGAGTTCACCCCCCAGGACGAACCAGTGGCCGTGCATGTGACCTGCAGCACCCAGCACCTGGGCGAAAGCCAGGCGCTGATCGATTTGGCGCGGCGTTGCAGCAAACAGGTGGTGATCCCGGAGGGCATACACTGCTGCGGCTTTGCCGGTGACAAAGGCTTCACCACCCCCGAACTCAACGCCCACTCGCTGCGCAGCCTGAAGGATGCGGTGCAGTATTGCAGCGAAGGCATTTCCACAAGCCGCACCTGCGAGATCGGCCTGTCCAGCCATAGCGGCATCGACTACCACGGGCTGGTCTACCTGGTAGACCGCGTCACCCGGCCGCGTAGCATCTGACCGTTTAATGCAAAACCTGATAGCTGCCGCAACCCCTGTGGGAGCGGGCAAGCCCGCGAACACCGGCGCAGCCGGTGCCATACACCGCATAGCCTGCTTCGCGGGCACGCCCGCTCCCACAGGTACCGCGCCGGCTTTGGGCCCACGCTGTACCTGTGGGAGCGGCTTCAGCCGCGAACACCGGCAAAGCCGGTGCCATCCCGATTGAACCCCCGCCAATCCCCCACAGTCCACCCTTACAGGCCCACCTTCCAGAGGCCCAGAAGGAGACTCCCATGAAAGGTACCGCGCTTTCGGCCCTGTTCGCGGCCGCCACCCTGCTGGCTTCGCCGGTATTCGCCGCCGAAGACCTCTGCACCGCCAACCTGCAAAAGATCGACGACAGCATGGCCACCGCCGGCGCCACCTCCGAAGGCCTGGACAAGGCCATCACCGAGCACGTCGACAAAGCCAAGGCTGCCCAAGCCTCGGGCGACACCAAGGAATGCATCGCCATTACCAGCAAAGTCCTGGAGCGCCTGGAAAAAACCGAGAAAGGCAGCGGCACCAGCGGCGGCGGTAGCGGCGCGTGAGCCCAAAAGCGGGCGACCGGACCGGCTGTCGACGTCGCCCGCGCAATGGCGTATACTCCGCCTCACGTACCGTAAGGTGCGTTAGCCAAGAGCTAGTGTGGGGCCGATCAGGATTCGACGCCGGTAGCGAAACTCTAGGTGCATGCCGAGTTGGTAACAGAACTCGTAAATCCACTGTTGCAACTTTCTATAGTTGCCAATGACGAAAACTTCGAGGCGGAGTACGCTCTCGCTGCGTAAGCAGCCGAGCCCGACCTTCTGGTAGCTTCGGCTCCAGCAATCATCAGGGGATGCCTGTAAACCCGAAATGATTGTCATACAGAACAGGATCGTCGTGTAGCACGTTGGGGGCAAAGCGACTAAAACTTACCCAACTCGTCCAAAGCACCCTGCCCGTCGGGCGGCTGCGGATTAACTCAGTAGACACGGCTAAGCATGTAGTACCGACAGCGGAGTACTGGCGGACGGGGGTTCAAATCCCCCCGGCTCCACCAAATTCCAAAGAAGAAGGCGCCCTCGGGCGTCTTTTTTTGTGCCTGGGTTTTGGGGTGCGCGAGCCCCAAAATCAGATTTCACCCCTTCCGTGTAGGGCGTTTCCCAAAGATACTCCCAACGCCTGTTTTCCGTTGCGGTCGTTTTTTCAGCGTTCTAGGCTCGGTGGGTCGTTGCTCATCAACGGCATGACTTTGACAGGTCGCGACGGTAAACAACAAAACGGCTCGTCGTTATGGCGGCTGTACGTGCGGGCACGCTTGCGTGCGCCGGAACTTGTTGTTTCCGCCGGTCTGTCAACCCGCGTACAGCTGCCACCCTCTGTTTGACAGCAGATGGTGACGGCCCTGAAATGGAAGCAATCATGTTGAAGATAGTCCCCGATCCACCCCACCATCTCCATTCCCTAGAAGACACCATCATGTTGGCCTCGGACTACGCGCTCTGTGCAGAAGCCGTAGCGCAGCAGGCAATGCTGATGCAGCCGCGATCGCCAGCGTCACTGTTGATCATGGCGTCGATGCACGAGCTTGAAGCCCTGCGCAAATTACTCGAATCAGCGCTGGCGCAAATACACAAACCAGCGGGCCCGCAAGCCGTGCACTGAATCACTACCAGGGAGATCGATCAATGGCCAACGAAGACACCCAATGCACAGTCGGTAAAACCATCTTCTACCAAGGTGAAAACCAGACCCATCCACTGTTCCGCATCGAACCCGGCATACCTTGCCAGAACGCCCGTGAACAAGCCTCGGAACTGATGGGCTACGCGCGGGACCTGACCATCGACGGCCTGATGGAAGACAAACCGAAGCTGATCTGGGCCGCGCACTACCTCTGCGCCTTGGGCAAAGCACTGCTGGATGATGCCGAACTCGGCATGATGCGCTGAACACCCCACTGCCCTTCCCCGTGCTCGGCCAACCTCAAAAACGGACTTCGCCCAACAGATACGGGGGTCAAAGGACGAATGGTCGAAATGTGTCAGGCACGGGGAATTGCTGGGAGTTTTTTGCCACTACTGGCGTTTCAGCCAAGCGCGTTCGTCGTGGTGAAATGAACTTCACTTTCTCGGCGTGTCAGATTAGGTCCTTGTCAAGCGAACTTCATTAGAGGTACAGCCTTATGAGCATGGCCACAATTGTAAGTGCCGTGATTTCCAGTCTCGCACCAAGTGTCTTTGACCATAACAGCCTGCAAGAACCCGGCGCGCATATCTCTGCCGTCGAATACCACTACGGGATGAACATCGATGTGAAACGCGTATTGCAACGCACCGATACAACCGACAAGACCGGTGTGGTACCGGTAACCGTAGTTTATGAAGACAGCAAGGGCGAGATTCACAAGATCCGCTTCCTCGAATGGGGTGGAAGCCCCGCAGCTCCTACTGGCGTGGCCTGATCCGCCCAACGTTAAAGCCCCCCCCCAGAAACGGAAGTCAAACCTCATACGCATTCAGTGCGAATGATGTTTCCATCACTCGAAAACGGACATGAGCGAATGATTAAAAGTTCATTCGCGAGAAACACCATTATCTTGAAAACCTAGCCCTGCAAGTTAATAACCGGAAATAGCAGAAATTCAATTACAGCCAACAACAGCACACTCTAGCCAAACAGTGCTGGGTGTCATGCTGAGCAGTTCACAAAGTTTTACTTGAGGATATCCAGATGAAAACCATGAAAGTTCTCTTCGTTGCCGCCGCCCTGACCGCTTCTACTCTGTCGATGGCCTCCGGCGGTGGTGATCGGACCTTCGCACGCATGGAGTCAGCCCGCAAAGCCTCGATGCAGGCCTTCCAGCTCGCAGAGAAACAGAAAGCAGAAGCCGCTGTAGCTGAAAGCAAAGCCAAGCCAGCCAATGACGCCAAGGGCTAATCGATATAGCGCGTCCTCCAGCCTGGCCATATGGCAGGCGTTGTCGATCCATGCCGTCAGCACCAACGCATGAACATATGCCGCTAGGGTCGGTACGCAGTGATCGGGGACAGGGGGACGCTCTGCGTGGCTTGGCCATCTGGGCAAACATTGTTCAACGCTCAAAGCCTTCAGCTAATCGGGGCGCGAATACTGCTGGGGTATCGCGCCCATCATTGGGGCAACTTACCCCGAAGTCGGGGAGTGGAACATCGCGTTCAGCTACCCGGATAAGCCAGTTCGATCTGCTGATCGAACTCCCCGCCAACCCCACAATACTCCCGCGGAATGCGCTCGATATCTTCGGCTACCTGCGCAATCACCTGGTGCAGTTCCAAGCGCTCGAGCCAGCGGCCAGGAATAGCGGCAGCACCATGTTGCGCACCCAGCAAGTGCCCGACGACCAGCCCCGTGCTGCTGCTGTCGCCGCTGTGATTCACCGCCATGGCTACCCCTTCCTCGAGTGACCGAGCTGTCAGCGCACACCACAACCCAACCGCCAGTACCTGGTCTGCGACCCAAGCAGCGCCAAAATCGTCAATGCGTTGCGGGGTGGGTGCATAGCCCTCGTAATAGAAGAACAGCACGCGCTCGATCAGGCTGCGCGTTTCCTCCATGCCAGGCACCTGCCCGTACCTGGCCAGGCTCTGAGTCACGGCGTGCTCCACGCTATCTTGTCGATCGACAATGCGCTGGAGAATGTCGGCGAACAGCCCTGCTGCCAGGTAACCGGTCGGATGCCCGTGCGTCAGTCGCCCGGACTGCGCTGCGTAGTCAAATGCATGGGCAAAGAATGCACAGGGTGCAACCCGTACCAGGGCACCGCAGCCCTTGCTGTTGTTTTCGCCAACCGCACCCAGCCGCCCGCTGCTCTTGAGCGCATTCAGGCAAGTTGCGTCGGGGGCGCGGCGGGACCAGAGCTCCACGTGCTTGATCAGCCAGCCATCCGTTGTCACCGGTATCGTCGAGGGGTAATCCTGTGTCATCAGCCAGCGCAGCAACGCGTGATGAATAATGCTGGGAACATGACAGGGCTGCCGTGAACTCCCAAGCACATAAGCCCGCAGCAAACCTTCAGCGGTGAACAGCATCATCTGTGTATCGTCGCTGATCGCACCGGTGATGCCGTAGGCCGGGGCAAGATCAATGATGCCCTGCGCGCCGAACCTGGCCTTGATCACAGGCCACTCGAGAAACTCCACGGGGGCGCCAAGCGCGTCTCCCACTGCGCCACCCAGCAGGCAGCCTTTGATCCGTTCAAGTCTGTTCATGTCTTCCCTTGTCACTCTTCTGCAGAGACCAGGTTCTGCAAAAGCACCAGCTTGCTTTGCAGCTGCGCGATGTGCGCTTTGTCGGCACGCTGTGCCGCACGTAGCTCCCGGTTTTCCATCTCCCATATCCGCGCCCAACGCGCGTCCTGGCGACAGGCGAAAACCAGGTGCCAGATTTCTCGCAACCGCAAGTACTGCATCAGGAGCAACACCAGGATCACCCCGATCAACACCAACGCTCCTGTTGAAACCGCTTCAGACATGGTCATGTCCACTTCCTTTCGTGACTTCAATTTATTTCGAAGACAGGAACACGATATGTAGTGTTTAGTGACAGGTCTAGAATGTAGACTTATACAGGTAAAGTTATCGCGCACATGGAGAGGGTATGAAACGCAAGCAATCCATCGAGCAGGTACGCTGGGACCTGGCACTTCGCTATCGCTTGATCGAGACCGTTGCCTGGTGGGAAGGCCGGCTGACCACGGGCCACCTGATGCAGAGCTTTGGCATCAGCCGCCAGCAGGCGTCGAAGGACATCAATACCTACATCACCGAACATGCGCCCAAAAACTTGACATATGACAAGCAGCTCAAGGGCTATGTACCAAGCAAGCAGTTCAAGCCGCTGTTCATCGACGACAGCGCCAGCGCCTACCTGCACCTGCTTTATCAGAACAATGAGCGGGCCCCGCACATCGACGGGTTGGCACTGGCCTATGCGCATACCCGGGTGCTGGAAGTGCCGGACCGGCCTATTCGCCCGGAAGTGCTGCGCCCCTTGCTCAAGGCCTGCCGTGAAGGTTTGCGCCTGGAAACCGAATACGTGTCCTTCAACACCCCCAACGTGGAAGTGCGCCTCATCGCCCCGCACACGCTGGTCTACACCGGCATGCGCTGGCACGTGAGGGCTTACTGCGAAAAGAACGGCCAGTATCGCGACTTCGTCCTCAGCCGCCTGCGTGGGCAGCCAGACTTGCTCGACCAATCGCCGAACACCCGCGAGCAGGATGAAGACTGGAATGTCGAGGTGCCGGTCATCTTCGAACCTGACGGGCGATTGAACGCGGCGCAGAAGGCAATCATCGAAACCGACTTCGGCATGACGCAGGGACAATTGGTGGTGCCCAGCCGCAGGGCGCTGGTGAAGTACGTGTTGCAGCGATATCAGATCGACCACCGCAACCTGGCGATACTTCCCGAGGCCCAGCAACTGGTGGTGAGCAACCTCCAGGAACTGCAGCCGTGGTTGATGAAGTACTGACGCACGGATCTTGGGGCAAGGAGCTTGATACCCCCGGGTCGCGGGCCGGCACAGCCGTGTTCAACTGCGGCTGTAGCTACTCATTGTGGCGCACAGCTGCTGCCAGGTGCGCGCCGCACCCAGGTAGTCGTCGATTTCCCGGTTCAGCAGCTGCGCCGCCAGGTGATGATGCCCCGCCAGGCTGGCGACAGTTCGGGCCGTATGCCCCTCATTGTTCTTCGCGTCCAGATCGAGGCAGAACTTCCTGTAGTGCCTGGCAAAGTAGTTCACCGCCTTGCTTTGGCCGTTCGCGGCCAGCCAATGGAGTGGCGTATTACCCGCCGCGTCGCGGTCATTCAGGCTACGGCCTTGCTGATAGCGCCTGGCAAGCGCTCTTATGATGCCTTGCTTGCCAGGCAATCGGGCAAAGTTGTCAGGGGCCAGGAAGCTACCCAGGCCTTTCCAGTCCAGCAGCGCCTTGTCCCCTTCGGCACCCAGCGCCTCCAGCGCGTCGACCCATGCGGTTCGGCCAAGCTGGTAGGCGATGTCCAGGGGCGTGCTCTCGGTGCCGTCGCGGTCGTTCATCGCCGTAGGGGCAAGTGACTGCAGGTGCACCAAGTCGTCGAGCAGCACGGCAGCATGCCAGCCTCCAACCTCAAGTGCCGCCAGGTCGTCGACGCTGAAACGCGTTGTCCTCAATGCTTTTTCCAGCGCGGCAAGCAAAGCAGGTGGGTAGGTCATGACTGGGCTCCACAGGGCTGCCATGCACACGTAGCGGGCAGACGTTGCGGTTGCCCGTACCGGGTTGCCATGCACAAGCCGTTGACCAGGCTCATGTCCTGCGGCGTCTGGCAGCGAATGGCTGTCAGCCCCGGGCTGGCAATGATGCAAGCCAGCGACTTCGCCCGGCTGACCGCCACATTCAAACGGTTTTTCGAGTACAGGAAGCCAATGTCCCTGGGCAGGTAGTCTTCATTCGATGTGGCCATCGAAACGATGACAATTTCAGCCTCCTGCCCCTGAAACTTATCCACAGTGCCAACGCGCGCGCCCGCAGGTAGCACCTGCTTCAACAGCTGTACCTGCAAGTTGTAGGGCGCTACCACCAGGATGTTTTCAAGGCTGACCGCGTGCTCATCACCGCTGTTATCCACATAGCGCTGGCGCAGAAGGTAGGCATACAACGCTTTGACGTACGCAGCCTCTTCATCGGAACTCTGGCCGTTGCCGTCATGTTCGACAGGGCAGAACATCAGCCCGCTGGCCGGCACTTCCGGTCGCTCCCCATCGAGCAGCAACACCTGCCGCTCGGTCCCCGGCGCCGATGAGAGCTGGCCTTCGTACACCGCATGGGAAATGAATGAACAAACCTGCGGGTGCATCCTCCAGGTTTGCGCCAGGAACACGCCACGGTCAGATGCGATGGTGGGCGTGCCGTCCAGCAGGTAGTCAAGGATGGAATCACCAGATCGGCCCGGATGCACGCCTTGCACAGGCTGCGACAGCTGCATCTGGTCACCCATCAGGACAATGTTGCGTGCCGCCATGCCCATGGTGACCAGGTTCGCCACACTCACCTGACCGGCCTCATCAATGAAGAGGTAATCCAACTGCTCGATGAAAGTCGCATCGGCAAACAGCCAGGCGGTACCTGCGGTCAAGTCTATACCCGTCCCCCAAGTGTCGAGGAACTCCTTCTTGTTCTCGATGGAGCGGATGCAGCGGCCAGTGAATTCCGTGCCCTCCCCTTCCGATGATTTTTTCAGCCCCTTGAACGCAACACCCTCTGCTTGTGCACGCGCCTCGACAGCAGCCAGGAGGTTGTTGATGGCATAGTGGGAATTGGAGGTCACACCGATGCGCTTGCCTGCCTTGAGCAAGTCGACAATCACGAGCGAGCCGGTGTAGGTCTTCCCGGCACCCGGCGGCCCCTGGATGAACAGCACACTGCTCTCGAGGTTGCGTACCACCTGCTTGATGGCATCGGTCGTCGCCAGACGTGGATCAAGCAGCGGCGCACCCGGCTCAACGCCTTTCACCCGTGGCGCGCGGCGATGGAGAAAGTCCGTCACCGCCTGGAAGCGTGACTCAGCGGCCAAAACGCTGTCGGCATAGCGAAACAGCGCCTCACGCAGCGAAGTCGACGGGATCGGCCGACCAGGAATCATGTCGAAAGCGTCCGGTGGCGCTTTATTCACAGTAGCCTTGAATGTCGCCAGGCACGCCTCATTGTCCAGGCTGGCCAACTGCACACTGGCCAGGGACTCTGTAATGACACCTTGGGAGCCCGTGCGCATCTTGCTTTCCTGAGGCTCGAAACTGTATTCGAACAGAAACGACTGCTTGACCGGTTCGGGCGGCGTTGCCGTGCGCCGCAAACCGGCCAGGCTCTCGATATCCTCCAGCAACTCCTCAGTACTCATGTCCTGACGGCTGAACAGCTGCCACCATACCGGCTTGTCGGCTCTGCGGTGGAAGTCGAGCAACTGGAAGGTGAGCAACCTTACCTGCTCTTCTTCGCTCAAGGCACAGGCGTCGACGGACAAGCCGGCGAGCAACCGAGCACGATAACTGTCCAGACGAACCTCGATCTCCGTTTGCTCCGCTACGGCTTTCTCATCTTTGGCTTCCGGCACACGAGAAATACCTGCATCCAATGGTTTGATGCTCAAAAGCCAGTTGCGCAGCAGATAGGTGGATAGCACATCGTCTTCGTTGTATCGCTCGATCTGTTCGAGCAAGGCCGACTCGCCGGTCTCTTTCCAACGCTCATAAAACACGATGCTCGCGCCGGCATTGGTTACATCGCCGTCGCGCTTTGCCATGTAGAAGTGCTCGATGTTCTTGATCGAGTAGCTGGGTTCAGACACCCGGATCGCTTCGCGCACTACCTTGTACAGGTCAACCAACTTGCCGTTGCGCAGCAGCCAGTCCACTTGGGCCTCGCGCGTGCCGTGCTGGCTCATCAGGCGCTTGATGGCCGTCTCTTCATAGCTGGCATAGTGGTAGACATGCGCGTTGGGGTAGCGCTTGAGGTGCACGATGACCCAATCGATGAACTGCTCGAAGGCGATCTTTTCCTCGTCTCGGCTGTGCGCCCAGAAAGGCTTGAAGGATTGTCGCCCCCCTTCGTCGATATACACGCCGAAGAGGTACTCCAGGCCGCCCTCCTCCAGCGGATTGCCCTCCATGTCGAAGAACAGATCACCCTCGACCGCTGGGGGCATGCGACCAAAACCACGCCGCTGCCCGGAGACCGGCAGCAGCTCGAACAATGGTGCATCGCTGGCGCGCCCCTGCAACTGCAGACGCGCCTGATGGCGTAGCTTGTTCAGCGAATCGCCTTGCAACCTGGGGATGCGCAGACCATCGGTACTTACGGCCAATTGTTGCAATGTGCTCACCCCGCCAATCTGCAATTTCCTGATTTGCGAGCGGCTGATGCCGGCAACTGCCGAAAGGTGGTCATCTTGCAGGCGTTGTTCACTGCAGCGGTCGCGCCACCCGCAAAACCCACAGTGCCCACAGGGCTCGGGGTAAGTCACACGCTGCCCGTCACTGTTCACGAACGCAGTGAAACGCTGCAGTACGTGCTCCAGATAATCGGCGTAGTCAGCAACCCGGAATGCCTGCTCCGTACGCGCGGCATCACCCAGCACGATGTACATGAACTGCGGCTGTACACCCTGAATCGCCATGAGCATTCGTGAGTAAAGCGCAACCTGCACCAGGAACTTGGCCTTCGCGGTCTTGGCCAACTTGGTGTCGATGACTTCATAGCTGTGATCGCCCAACGCCGACTTGCACGGCACTTTACGCAGGAAGTCGGCATGCCCGATAAAGGCGCCCTCCTGGAGCGACGCCTGGAAGATGATGTCCGCGCCAGCCTGCATTGCCTCGATGGTCAGCTCCACCCGTCGCGCGAAACTCGGATTGCCCTCGGCGATGTCGACTACGTGGGCATAGCCGCTTTTGAGCCGTTCGAGAAACGCCGCTTCATGGGCAAGCCCCTTGTCCTGGATCAGACGGTTCTGGTCACTTGCTGGCGCTTTCTCCATAGGGGCGACCAGGTACTGCAAATCCAGCGCCGTCAGATGCTGGCATTCCAGAAAGCCGCAGATGTCCGAGGCGGAATACAGCTGAATCCCGTTTCGAGTTTGCATGGTTGTATTCCATCCCGTGAACGCCCGGAGGCACTTGGCACCGCAATGTTGCCTGTGAGGCTCAGGCGTCGAGCGAGCAACCCTGGTAGAACTGCTCGAACAAGGCCGTCGGCAAGTGATTCTCATCAAGCAGGCCGAAATGCTTGCCCACCTTGCGCCCCACATCCATGAGTGTCTTTGCAGAGTTCTCGGTACCGGCATACCCGGCGCTCATGATGTAGTCGACACGATCCTTACCGGTCTCTGCACTTGCATAGGCGTTGCCGGTGATCAATACATCCACCAGGCACACACTGACTCGCTCGTCCCCCAGCGAGAACGGCTCCAGTGTTTCAGCCGCCAAGGCCGCCCGCAGTCCGTCTTCGCCACCGGCCACAATGCGTTCAAGTTGGACAAGTGGACGGCCAAACAAATCGAACTCTTGGATGGAGAACGGGAAACAGTAGTCCAGCGCGGTGCTACGGCTGATTGGCTTCTTGTGACGCGGCTTGGCCACCAGCCAGTCGACAAAGGATGCTTTGTTGTCTGGCGCGCCGCTGCGACGGAAGGCCAGATAATCTCTGAGCACCTGGCCAAAAACATGCCCCGTGGGTACCCAACCGGTCTTGCCTACCGCACGCAGCGAGACCTCCCCCTCCAGATCATCAGCCTTGGGCTCAGCTGCCAGCGCAAGACCAAAGCAACGAAGGTCATAGCCGAGCATGAACAGGCTTGCCTCGAACGCGTGGCAACGCGCAGGCATCGCCCCTTGCTCGGCAAACCAGCCCGTGCGCTCGAGCAACGCGCGGATAATCCAACCCAACTGCACCTGCCAACGCGCCCACGCGGCATATTCGATCGACGAAAACTGCGGCGCGCCCACACTGTTCAAGAACGCTCCAGGGTTGCGGACCTGGTCGCCACGCGCGCCACCGGACGGGAACCTCAGCAGGGGTTTGCCACGCCCTGCCCCCTGCTGGCGGAACAGCGAATACAACATGGCGATCGCAGCGCCTACGCGGCTGTCATAGATTGGCGAACCGGACACATCGAGCAGGGCATGAATCTTGGTCAGGCCCGAATCAAAACGCTCGACACTGCTCGCATCGAGGTCATCCAGGTCATTGTCACCGTCGAGCGACATCAGCCCCGCCATCTTTTGCAGGTAGCTCGTCAACTCGTCCCGCACCGCCAGCCGATGCAAGAACGGAATGGCGCCCTTTACGCCGCCCCATCGAAGAATCTGCAAACACGCCTGCAGTGCTTGTCGCTCATCACCGGCGTTGACCGCACTAGACAACCACTCACGCAATTGCCCCAGGGAGCGCTGGGTCTGAGTCCAGGTCTCAGACTCGACTGCAGTCTGGTTGGCGTCGTACCAGCTTGCCTTCCAGCGGTAGTGCCCAAGTACCTGCTCGATCCCCTGCACATCAGCCGTCAAACCACCCGGTACAAACTTGCTGGACTTGAAGCGCAGCTTGAACGTGAGCGCTGGCAAGCTGGCTGCGAGCCATGCAATGAATGCTTCCACTTCGGGTTGTGCCAGGAACTTTTCACGCTTCATGCAGGCCGCCTTGCGGGTAATGTCGAATGGCCATACCCTAAGCAAAACGGCAGCCGCCGTCCACGTTGGCTGTTCATACAGGTAAACAATCGGAGCAGGTTGAAGCGCCCGGAACAGGCAGGTTTCAACGCCTGCGGCCAGGAACCCATAAACCTGTAAAGTTTTCAGACACACGTTGCAACTTTACGGACCGCCCACGCCCTCAAGGATTAGCCCTTCATGGACCATCAAGCACTCAAGATCCGTCACCGCCAGGAGCGTGAGGGCCATCACCCCAACCTCACCTTGCGCGTACATCGCGCACTGAGCTGGCTGAACCGCGCCGAGCAGGCGGATGATCTTGATGGCCGCTTCATCTTTCTGTGGATCGCCTTCAACTCGGCCTACGCGACCGACATTGATGAACAATTCCGCCTGTCCGAGCAATCCACATTCAAGGCATTCCTGGACAAGCTCTGTGGACTGGACAAAGGCAATCTGATCGAGAACCTGGTGTGGTCCGAGTTCCCGGGCAGTATTCGCGTATTGCTGAACAACCCCTATGTGTTCCAGAGCTTCTGGGACAACCAGAACGGAAAGATCACCGAGCAGCAATGGACCGAACGCTTTGCCAACGGCCGGCGAGCCGCACAGCAAGCGCTGGCCAACCGCAACACTGCCGCCGTACTCGGGGTGCTGTTCAATCGAATCTATACCTTGCGTAACCAGATCATGCATGGCGGCGCTACCTGGAACAGCAGCGTCAACCGGGATCAACTGCGTGACTGCACCAACCTGCTTGGCAAGCTGGTGCCGGTGATTATTCTGCTGATGCTGGACAACCCGGACACGCTGTGGGGGGATGCTTGTTATCCAGTCGTTGCTTGAATGGCCGGCAGCGGCCGGCTCAGCAACACGCCGACCAGCATCGCGAACAGCAGCGCCGCCACACCAGCGACCTGCAACACGGCTTGGAAGCCCCCGATGAACGCCTGGCGGGCCAAGGGTGCCACCGTTTCTTGCAACCCGGGCTCAAGCAACGCCAACGCCGCCTGCAAATCACCCGCAGCAACCCGCGTAACCATTGCGGCAACCTGGCCCGATTGCCCAGGCGCCACGGCAGCCATGGCCTCATACAGCAACTGCCCACTACGTGCAGCCAGCACACCACCCAGCCCACCGATGGCCAGCACGATCGCCCCGAACCGCGTGGTTGTACTCAACCCCGAAGCCATGCCGGTACGCTCACGCGGCACGCAAGCCATGATGTTCTTCTGCGTATCGCCATTCAGCAGCCCGGCACTAGCACCCAGCACCAGGCTGGCCAGGGCGAATACACCGTAACCGCCCTGCTGCGTGGCCCAGGCACACAGCAGGTTACCCGCACCGACCAATACCAGGCCGAGTGCGAACACTTGCGCCGGGCTCAAGTGTGCAGCCATGCGCATGCCCAGGCGTGGCGTCAGCAGCATGGCCACGGCAAACGGCAGCATGCCCGCCCCTGCGGCCAGGGCCGACAGCTGCAGGCCGTTCTGCAAGTACAGTGGCAGCAGGGTCATCATCACCTGGGCGCAGGCCGCGTAGGCGAACATGCCCAGCAAGGCACCAACGAAACGCCCGCTGCGCATCAGCCGCAGGTCGATCATCGGCCGATCCTGGCTGCGTTCGACCATGACGAACAGGCCGAACAGGAAGGCGCTGATCACCAGCCGTCCCAGGGTTTGCGCACTGCCCCAGCCCACCTGGTTGGCATCGATCATTGCCCAGATCAGGTAACCCAGGCTGCCGGCGAAAGTCAGGCTGCCCCATGGGTCGAGCCGGGCCGCAGTGCTGTCACGGGACTCTTCGACACTGCGCAGCACCATCACTGCGAGCACTGCCACCAACGGCAGGTTGATGTAGAAGATCCAGCGCCAGCCAAGGGTGCTGGTGATCAACCCGCCCAGCAGCGGCGCAAAGGTGATGGTGGCGCCCATGCAGGCGCCCCAGAAGGCCCAGGCGCGCATGCGTTCCTGGGGTTGGTGGAAGCGGTTGCCGATCGCGGCCAGTGCCGAGGTCAGCAGCAGCGCCGCGCCAACGCCCTTGGCTGCCCTGGCCAGGTCGAGGAACAGCAGGTTGGGCGCCGCGCCACAGGCCAGCGAGGCGATGCCGAACAGGGCCAGGCCGAGCAGCAGCATGCGGCGGCGGCCAAAGCGGTCGGCCAGGCTGCCAGCGGGCAGCAGGCAAGCGGCAAAGGCCAGCAGGTAGGCGCTGACCACCCATTCGATATCGGCGAACGAGCCGGACAGGTCGCGGGCGATGCTGGGCAGGCTGACCGCGACGATGTTGGTGTCGAGGATGATCAGGGCGCAGACCAGGGAGGCGGTGAGCAGGGTGAAACGCGCAGAGGGCATGGTGAGGCTCCGGATGCAGGGCTGGTTGGTCAAATCGCCGGGGCTGCCTTGCAGCCCATCGCAGGCAAGCCAGCTCCTACAGGGACCGCACCGCCTTCAAGGATTGCGCAATACCTGTAGGAGCTGGCTTGCCTGCGATGGACCACAAAGCGGTCCCCTGCAATTCCCCGGCAGCCTTTGCCGCCAAGCCATCAGCCTTGTAGTGTTGGCCTCACCATAACGCCGCCAGCCCCCAGGCTTGTTAGCCCCGGCGGCCCGCGTCATTACCCTGCAGGTAACACCCATGGAAATCCGCCATTTCCGCTACTTCCTCTGCGTCGCCCGCCACGGTCACTTCACCCGTGCCGCCGAGCAACTGGGCATCGCCCCGCCCACCCTCAGCCGGCAGATCCAGGACATGGAGCGCGAACTGGGCGTGCGCCTGTTCGAGCGTAACCAGCGCGAGGTCAACCTCACCGCAGCGGGCCAGGCCCTGTTGGTCGAGGCCGAACATGCCGTGCGCCAGTTCGATGCCGCACAACTGGGCGCGCAACGGGCGGCCCGAGGCGAAAGCGGACGCATCGAACTAGGCTATGTTGCCTCGGCCGCGTACTCGGGCATGCTCCAGCAGCAAGTCAGCCGCTATAACGAAACCTGCCCCGGCGTACGCCTCAACATTCGCGAACTGCCCATGGCCGAACTGCCCGGCATGGTCCGCGACGGCCTGCTCGACCTTGCCTATGTGCGCTCACCGATGGAGCTGCCCGAGGAACTCGAAGCCATCGCCTTGCACCAGGAAGGTTTCGTCCTCGCCCTGCCCGCCAGCTCACGGATAAATGAAGTGCCGCAGATCCCGGCCTCGCGCCTGGCCAATGAAACCTTCATCCTGCCCGAACAGATCTCCGGCACGCTGGAGGTGGCCGCACAAGGTGGTTTCGTCCCGAGGCTCGGCCCCCAGCCGGGCAGCCTGGTGGCGGTGATCACCTTGGTATCACTCGGCCAAGGCATCGCAGTGGTGCCGGAATCGGTGGTGCAACGCATCAGCCTGCCGCAGGTGAACTACCGGCGTATTGTCGACTGCCAGGCCAGCTCGTGGCTTAGCCTGATCCACCGGCGCTTCGAGAAAGCGCCGGCGGCAATCAGATACATCAAGATGATGAAGGGCTGAAAAAACAAAGGGCACCCATCCACTGGTGCCCTTTGCCCTACCGCCAGGTGAACTCAATCACCCCATCGAACGCACCCCCACAGGTTGCGCATTGCCCCGCGTGGTCACGATCCCCAGGAAGGAAATCACGATCGCCAGGCCCAATGTCGAGCTCACTTCTGCCCGGTGTTCAGGCGTGAACATCATGACCGCCAGTGCTCCCCCAATGAACAGGATCACCGCCCAGGTCAGGTACGGGAACAGCCACATGCGGAACTTCAGCTCGGTGTTTTCCCGCTCCAGGCGGCGGCGCATGCGCAGCTGCGAAATGGCGATGACCATGTACACCAGCAAGGCAATGGCGCCGGAGCTGGCCAGCAGGAACTCGAACACGCCTTTCGGCGCGAAGTAGTTGAGGATGGCAATGGCCGCGCCGATCAGCGTGCTGCCGAATACCGCAGCGCGTGGCACACCGACCTTGGAGGTCTTGTTGAGCATGGCCGGGGCGTCACCGCGCTTGGCCAGCGAGTACATCATCCGCGAGGCAATGTAGATCGAAGAGTTCATGCAGCTGGTCACTGCCACCAGCACCACCAGGTCGACCATGAAGGCCGCATTGGGGATGTTCATGATCTCCAGCGCACGCTGGTAGGAACCCACCACCGCCAGCTGCGGGTCGTTCCACGGCACCACCGAAATGATCACGAAGATCGACAGGATGTAGAAGGTGCTGATGCGCCAGATCACCGAGCGAGTGGCCTTGGCGATGTTGCGCGACGGGTCGCTGGATTCGGATGCGGCGATGGTCACCGCTTCGGTGCCGATGAAGCTGAACATCACGGTGATGAACGCACCCACCACGGCCGACCAGCCCTTCGGCGCGAAGCCGCCGTGCTCGGCCATCAAGCCGCTCAGGCCGCTGACCTCGCGGTTGGGTAGCCAGCCCATCAGTGCGGCGAAACCCAGGCCGATGAAACCGAGAATAGCCGTGACCTTAAGGATGGCGAACCAGAACTCGAACTCACCGTACTTGGCCACGCTGAACAGGTTGGTACCAGCCAGCAGCAGCACCGAAGCCAGGGCGAATATCCAGCTGTCCACCTGCGGGAACCAGGCGTTCAGCACATGCCCGGCGGCCAGTGCTTCGATCGGGATTACCAGTACCCAGAACCACCAGTACAGCCAGCCGATGGTGTAGCCGGCCCAGCGGCCGATGGCCTGCTCGGCGTAGGTGGAAAACGATCCGGTGTCCGGGTGTGCCACGGCCATTTCGCCGAGCATGCGCATGACCAGTACCACCAGGGTCCCGGCCACGAAATAGGAAATTATGGTAGCTGGCCCGGCTGCCGCGATGGCGTGGCCAGAGCCGACGAAAAGTCCGGCGCCGATGATGCCGGCGATAGACAGCATCGTTACATGACGTGGCTTGAAACCTTGTGCAAGGTTGCCATCAGATCCCACGGTGTTCATTGATGTTGTTCTCTTTTTGCTGACACAAGGATGGACGGGCAGGTGTAGGCGAAAATATCTCCTTTGAAATCAATAAGTCGACACGTTACTCGCGCTCTGTTGTTGATATTTGGCACGCGTCACAGAGCAACGTGTCAGTGCAGGTCGGGCTTCATTTAAGCCCCGCAGGGCTGTGGGAAATTACACGAGAACGCCCCGGAACTGTTCGATCACGACAGGGCATTTCCACGAACGCCAGATGTCGCGAATGGCATGCCCGATCGCGTCACCAGGCCGTCTGGAGCTTTTGTTTTTCATTTGGGTGTGTTTATGGCTGTACTGGCCCTTTCGCGGGCTCGCCCGCTCCCACAGGTACTTCACGCCCCTCAAACCTGTGGTGTACCTGCGGGTGCAGGCAAGCCCGCGAAAAGGCCGGTGCAGGCATCACCACTTTCTGCCAGCCACAAAAAAGCCCCGGTCTCCCGGGGCCTCTGTTGCCAGGCGTCTGCCTACGCCTGCCCGGTACGCTCGAAGCACCGGACTAGCAACAGGAATCGCGAAAGGGCCCTATGCCTCAACGCACCAGGCAAGGCCGCTTGTTATCGAAGCTCCACCCCGGAATCAGGAACTGCATTGCCACGCTGTCATCCCGCGCGCCCAACCCCATGTTGCGGTAGCACTCATGCGCCCTGGCCAACTGGTCTTCATCCAGCTCCACCCCAAGCCCTGGCCGCGCCGGCACGTGCACATGCCCGTCGACGATGCGCAGTGGTTCGCGGGTCAGGCGCTGGCCGTCCTGCCAGATCCAGTGGGTGTCGATCGCAGTGATTTCACCCGGCGCCGCAGCCGCCACCTGGGTGAACATTGCCAGCGAGATATCGAAGTGGTTGTTGGAATGCGAACCCCAGGTCAGCCCCCAGTCGTTGCACATCTGCGCCACCCGTACCGAACCCTGCAAGGTCCAGAAGTGCGGGTCGGCCAACGGAATGTCCACCGACTGCAACTGGATCGCATGGCCCATCTGCCGCCAGTCGGTAGCGATCATGTTGGTGGCGGTGGGCAGGCCGGTGGCACGGCGGAACTCGGCCATCACCTCACGGCCCGAATAGCCGTTCTCGGCACCGCACGGGTCTTCGGCGTAGGCCAGCACATCGTGCTTGTCGCGGCACAGGGCAATGGCCTCCTTCAATGACCAGGCACCATTCGGGTCGAGGGTGATGCGGGCTTCGGGGAACCGCTCGGCCAGCGCCGTTACCGCTTCCATCTCCTCCTCGCCGCGCAACACCCCGCCCTTGAGCTTGAAGTCGCTGAAACCATAGCGCGCCTTGGCGGCCTCGGCCAGGCGCACCACCGCGTCCGGGGTCAGGGCCTTTTCGTGGCGCAGGCGGAACCAGTCGTCCTCGGCATCGGCTTCGTTGCGGTAGGCCAGGTCGGTCTGCTGGCGGTCGCCGATGTAGAACAGGTAACCGAGCATCTTCACCGCCTCGCGCTGCTGCCCCTCGCCCAGCAGTGCCGCCATCGGCACGTTCAGGTGCTGGCCGAGCAGGTCGAGCAGCGCCGACTCGATGGCCGTCACCGCATGCACGGTGATGCGCAGGTCGAAGGTCTGCAGGCCGCGACCAGCCGAGTCACGGTTGGCGAAGGTCTGGCGCATGGCATTGAGCACGCGCTGGTAATGGCCGATCGGCTGGCCGACCACCAGGCTGCGGGCATCCTCCAGTGTCTGGCGGATCTTCTCGCCGCCCGGCACCTCGCCCAACCCGGTATTGCCGGCGCTGTCACGCAGCACCACCACGTTGCGGGTGAAGAACGGGCCATGGGCACCACTGAGGTTGAGCAGCATGCTGTCGTGCCCGGCGACGGGGATCACGCGCAGATCAGTGACCACGGGGGTGCTGGTGTGAAGGGTCTGCATGTTCATGGTTGTTGTCTCGCAGTCATCAATGGCTCTGACCCAGGGCCGAAGGGGCCTTGAGGTCATCGGAAGGGACGCCCTTTGGGCGAGTGCGTACGAAGAAGATGGCAATGGCCGCCAGCACCGAGGTCACCGCCAGGCCGTACAGGCCGCCCTGGATCGAACCGGTCTGCTGCTCCAGCAGGCCGAAGGTGGTGGGGGCGACGAAGCCGCCGAGGTTGCCGACCGAGTTGATCAAGGCGATCACCGCAGCGGCGATGCGGGCATCCAGGTAGCCCTGCGGGATCGGCCAGAACAGTGACGACGCCGACTTGAAACCGATGGCCGCGAAGCACACCGCGACAAAGGCGAACACCGGCCCACCCGTGGTGGACATGAACATGCCGATGGCAGCGATCACCAGCGCACCTGCGACCCACGCCTGCTGGAACTTCCAGCGCGCCGAGCCGGCGGCGAAGGCATACATGGCCAGGATCGAGATCAGCCACGGGATCGAGTTGAAGAAGCCGACCTGCAGGTCGCTGAGGTCACCCATGCGCTTGATGATGCTCGGCAGCCAGAAGGTGGCGGCGTAGATGGTCAGCTGGATGCAGAAGTAGATCAGGCAGAACAGCAGGATCTGGCGGTCCTTGAGCAGGCTCCAGGCCGATGGCCTGACCGCGCCGACCGCTTCGCGCTCAAGCTGCTCGCGATCGATGGCGCCCACCAGTGCTTCCTGCTCGGCCTGGCTCAGCCACTTGGCGTCCTGCGGCCTGGAGTCGAGCCAGAAGAACACGAAGAAGCACAGCGTCACCGAGGCCATGCCTTCGATGAACAGCATCCACTGCCAGCCATGCATGCCCAGGCCCTGGATCTGCATCAGCGCGCCGGCCAGCGGCCCGGAAATCAGCGACGCCAATGCCGAGCCGCTGAGGAAGATGGCAATCGCCTTGCCACGCTCGGCGGCCGGCAGCCAGCGGGTGAAGTAGTAGATCACCCCGGGGAAGAAGCCCGCTTCGGCAACCCCCAGCAGAAAGCGCAGCACGTAGAACTGGGTTTCGTTCTGCACGAAGGCCATGGCCGTGGCCACCAGCCCCCAGGTGAACATGATGCGGGTCAGCCACAGCCGTGCGCCGACCTTCTGCAGCAGCATGTTCGAAGGCACCTCGAACAGCGCGTAGCCGATGAAGAACAGGCCGGCGCCAAAGCCATAGGCCGCGGCGCTGATGCCCAGGTCGCTTTCCAGATGGGGGCGGACGAAGCCGATGTTGACGCGGTCCAGGTAGTTGACGATGAACATGATGACGAACAGCGGCAGGACGTGGCGCTTGACCTTGGCCACGGCGCTGGCCAGGGCGTCGCCTTCATTCCGGGCAGACGGAGCGAGGGTATCGTTCACTTGCGGATCTCCCACTAATTGTTTTTGTGCGGGTCGAGGTTGTCTGACATGGCAGTGGGGAGGAGCATATGCGCAGCGCAGTTGTACGACAAGATCAACAACATCGGCAAAATCACAAAATACAAGCTACCGCAAAGCCAATATGCGTCGATCTTGCAAAAACAGACAAACTACTCGCTGGCTTGATCGCTGGAAAAATCGGCAAGAAATATTTTTATCGATTAACTTGTCGTACAAGCACAACAACAATCGGATCACACCATGGCCACCGAACAAGCCCACAAACGCGGCCACAGCCGTGCCCATGACCTGGTCTCCAGCCTGACCCAACAGATCTTGCTGGGTACCTTCAAGCCAGGCGACAAGTTGCCCTCGGAAAACAGCCTGGTGCGCGAGCATGGGGTCAGCCGCACCGTGGTCCGCGAGGCCCTGTCGAAATTGCAGGCTTCGGGGCTGGTGGAGCCACGCCACGGTATCGGTACGTTCGTGATGGAGCGCCAGGCCCAGGCCGGCCTGCGCATCGCTGCGGAAAGCGCGGCGAATGTGCGCGACCTGCTGGAGCTGCGCATCGGCCTGGAAGGCCAGGCCGCCGCCTTGGCCGCGCTACGCCGTGACGAGGGGCACCTGAGGCGCATGCGCCAGGCGCTGGATGACTACCAGGACCTGGCCGCCGCCGGCGACAGCTGCATCGAGGCCGACCGGCGCTTTCACCTGTTGATCGCCGAGGCCTCTGGCAACCTGTACTTCACTGAAATGCTGTTGCAGCTGGGCAACGGCCTGATCCCGCGCAACCGCATGGCCCTGGCCGAACGCAGCGGGGCGAAGCTGGCGCGGCAGGCCTACTTGGCCAACCTCGAGCATGAGGCGATCCTCAATGCCATCCGCCGGCAGGACCCGGACGCGGCGCGGGCGGCGGTGTGCCTGCACCTGTCCAATAGCCGCGACCGGTTGTTGCCGGACTAGGGGCCGCTGCGCGGCCCGATCGCCGGCAAGCCAGCTCCCACAGGGGTAGCGCAAGGCTCGAGGCCGATACGGTCGAGGTGGGAGCTGGCTTGCCGGCGAATGGGCTGCAAAGCAGCCCCCGGCCATTACCAGGTCAGGCAGATCTTGCCGAAATGCCGGTTGCTCTCCTGATAACGGAACGCCTCGACGATCTGTTCCAGCTCGAAATGCTTGTCCACCACCGGCCGCAGGCCGTTGGCATCGATCGCCCGCACCATCGCCTGCTGCTGGGCGCGGCTGCCCACCAGCACGCCTTGCAGGCGAATCTGCCGCACCAGCGCCTGCACCAGTGGCAACTGCCCGGCCACGCCGGTGAGGATGCCGATCAACGACACATGCCCACCAATGCGCGCGGCAATCATCGATTGCTCCAGCGTCGCCGGGCCACCCACTTCGATCACATGGTCGACGCCGCGGTTGCCGGTCAGCTCGCGCACTTTCTCACCCCACGCCGGGGTGCTCTTGTAGTTGATCAGGTGGTCGGCACCCAGGGCCTTCAGGCGCTCCAGCTTGGCGTCGCTGGACGAGGTAGCGATCACCGTCGCGCCAGCCAGCTTGGCAAACTGCAGGGCGAAGATCGACACACCGCCCGTGCCCTGCACCAGCACCGTATCGCCGGGCTTGAGGTGGTCGTCGCTCATTAACGCACGCCAGGCCGTGAGACCGGCCGTGGTCAGCGTGGCAGCTTCTGCATGGCTGAAGCCTTTGGGCGCCAGGGTGAAGGCGGTGGCGCGAGCGGTGACCTGTTCACGGGCGTAACCATCGATACCGTCGCCGGGCACCCTGGCGAAGCCTTCCACATTGGCCTGGCCGTCGAGCCAGTCGGGGAAGAAGGTACTGACCACATTGTCACCGACCTGGAACTCGGTGACGCCGCTACCCACCGCGACCACTTCGCCAGCGCCATCGGCCATGGGGATGCGCCGCTCGCTCGGGCCCCACATGCCGCTGACAACGGCGAAATCGTGGTAGTTGAGCGAGCTGGCGTGCAGGCGCACGGTGATTTCACCGGCCTGGGGGGCGAGAGCCTCGCTGGTACCGACCTCGACCTTGTCGTAGCCGCCGCCGGGTTTTACGTAGATGGCCTTGCTGGTCATGGATAGGTCTCCGTTCAGGGAATAGATTGGGGTTCAGCATAGACAGGTCCGGCCTCTTCGCGGGTGAACCCGCTCCCACAGGTTGAGTGCTAGACTTGAGCTCGG
The DNA here is from genome assembly GCF_040784925.1 of Pseudomonas sp. X4. Lineage (NCBI taxonomy): Bacteria > Pseudomonadati > Pseudomonadota > Gammaproteobacteria > Pseudomonadales > Pseudomonadaceae > Pseudomonas > Pseudomonas sp. X4. The sequence goes on from NZ_CP160798.1 coordinate 1,601,570, forward strand.
CGCGGTCCCTGTGGGAGCGGGTTTACCCGCGAAGAGGCCCGCACAGGCGACACAAAAACTCAGCCCAGCATCACCTTCAATGCCCGGCAATCGGCCGCATGCCAATCCACCAGCTCCGGCCACGGATTGTCCGGCAGGTTCACCAGCACCGTGCGCGCCCCTGCGGCCCGCCCACAGTCCAGGTCAAACCGGTAATCCCCCACCATCACCAGCTCACCCGGTGCCACACCCCAGGCATTGGCAATCTTCAGCAGCCCATCCGGGCTTGGCTTGGGCGCTGCTTCGTCACGCCCCAGAATGTGCTCCACCGGGAAGCAGTCCGCCAGGCCGATGGCCTCCAGCGTCACATGCGCCAACTCACGGGCATTGCGGGTCAGAATGCCCAGCCGGCAACCACGCTGGGCCAGTTCGCGCACCAGTTCCACCGCCCCGGTGGCCGCCGTGGAGGCAATCGCCAGGTCACGCTCGTGCCCCAGCAGCCAGGCATGCTTGGCCGCCGCCTCGTCCGCCGGCAAGGCTGCCAGGTGGGTGAGGATGTCGTGCTCGGCCGGGATATCCAGCGCCACGCGGATGGCAGCAAAATCGTGCACGGCCACGGTCAGGGTGCCGTCCATGTCGAACACCCAGTTGCGCACCTCGCCCAGGCTCATGCCCAGTCCTTGCGATGGCGAATCAGGCCTTCCTGGCACGACGACGCCACCAGTTGCCCGGCCTGGTTGAAGATGCTGCCGCGGCAGAAGCCACGGGCATTGCCCGCCCAGGGGCTGTCGGTGGCGTACAGCAGCCACTCGTCGGCACGCAGGTTGCCATGGAACCACAGCGAATGGTCGAGGCTGGCGATCTGCATGTCACGCTGCCACACCGATTTGCCATGGGGCAGCAACGCAGTGGTCAGCAGGCCGAAGTCCGAGGCGTAGGCCAGCATGTATTTGTGCAGGGCGGGGATATCGGGCAGGTTGCCGTCGGCGCGGAACCAGGCGTACTTCACCGGGTCGCCAGGCTGGGGGTTGAACGGGTCGCGCTCGGTGACCGGGCGGATCTCGATCGGCTTGGCGCACAGCACCTTGTCGCGAATGCGTTCGGGCAACTGGTCGGCCATGGCCCGGGCCAGCTCGACTTCAGTAGGCAGGTTCTCCGGGCCGACCACCTCGGGCATCTGTGCCTGATGCTCGAAACCGTCCTCGTCGTACTGGAACGAGGCGCTGCAGGTGAAGATCGGCTGGCCCTTCTGAATCGCCGTCACCCGCCGGGTGCTGAAGCTGCCGCCATCGCGCACGCGGTCCACCGAATACACCACCGGCAGGCTGGCATCGCCAGGGCGCAGGAAGTAGCCGTGCAACGAATGCACATGGCGTGCATCCTCGACCGTCTGGCTGGCCGCCGACAACGATTGGCCCAGTACCTGCCCGCCGTACAGCTGGCGGAAGCCCAGGTCCTGGCTGCGGCCACGGAACAGGTTCTCCTCGATGGACTCGAGGCTCAACAGGTCGACCAGGTCGTCCAACACATGACTCATCGGGGGGTCTCCTAGCAAGGCAAACAGGTCTCTACAGCACTCTTATGAAGGCAAATGATACAGGGTTTGTCATTCGCGCCGGGCATGGCCATGCATTCAGGCGCGCAGGGTACGCTCCCAGTTTGCGCGGTTGATGCGGTACAGCACATGCGGGCGCAGCGGATGGCCCACGGGCAGGCGGGGGTGTTCGAAACTGCCATTCAGGTCCTGCTGCATACCGATGGCCTGCATGACCTTCTGCGAGGGCAGGTTGCTCTCGCTGGTGAACGACACCACCTCCTCCAGGCGCAATTGGGCGAAAGCACAGCGCAGGCAAGTCCACGCCGCCTCGCTGGCGAAACCCAGGCCCCAATGGCGGCGTGCCAGGCGCCAGCCGATCTCCACCGCCGGCGCAAAATCGGCATCGAAGCCCACGTGCAGCAACCCGGTCATGCCGATGAAGGCACCGCTGTCCTTGCGCTCCAGGGCCCACAGGCCAAAGCCGTATTCATTGAAATGCCCGCGCACGCGGCCGATCAGCGCGGCTGCCTCCACGCGCGTCAGCGGCGCCGGGAAGTAGCGCATCACCTGCGGGTCGGCACACAGGGCGGCGAACTCACGCAGGTCGTCGTCGTGCCATTGGCGCAGCACCAGCCGCGCGCTTTCCAGTTGCAGGATAGGGGTCATCGGGCGTGCTCCGGTTTTACCGTCTTGCAGTTTACAGCGTAGGCGCGGGTGCAGGTTTCACCCAGCCGGCGCAGCCGAATGCAATTTTCACACGCCCTTCACCGCCCCCCGACAGGCATGTTGGCAGGATGCCAGCCAATACCGCCGCGCCAGCCGCGACCATGCCAACGGAGCAACGCATGCTATCGAGCAACACCCTGGGGCACCCAGCCATCCACGCCCGGCGCAAGCGACGCCTGACCCGCAAAGCCCTCGGTGCCGCCCTTGGCCTGTGCATGGTCGTGGCGGCGTTGAGCACCTGGCTGGCGACGAGGACGCACATCGTGGACCTTGGCAACGAACGACAATTGAGTGACAGCGGCCTGCTGCAGGACTGGGCCGACGGTGCGGTGATCGTGATGATCCGCCACGCCGAGCGCTGCGACAGCGTCCCCGGCCCGTGCCTGGACGACCCCACCGGCATCACCGTGGCCGGCAGCCAGGCTGCCGGACGTGTTGGCCAAGGGCTGCACCAGCTGGGCCTGAACAACGCCGATATGCTCAGCAGCCCGAAACTGCGCACACGGCAAACCGCGCATTTCATACTTGGCCAGGCGGTGGCCAGTGAGGACTGGCTGGAAAGCTGTGACAGCCAATTCGCCAGCGAAGCGCTGGCACACAAACGACCGGGGCATAACCTGGTGCTGGTGACCCACAACGGCTGCATCGACCATTTTGCCCGCCAGCAGAAAGTTGCGGGGGGCGAGCGTGAGAGCGGCTATGCCAGTGCGCTGTTCGTTTCGGTGGATGGCAATGGCAAGACGCGCATCCTCGGCCGCCTGAACGAGCCGGACTGGCAACGGGTGCTGGCCAGTACCACGAAACAGCACTGACGCCGCTCCGGCCTGCCAGGGCAACTGCCTTGCACTGCCTTTTCTGGCCTCATCGCCGGCAAGCCAGCTCCCACAGGTATCCCATAGCCTTTTCGCCTTGTGCAGTACCTGTGGGAGCTGGCTTGCCGGCGATTGGGCAGCAAAGCTGCCCCAGCCATGGCAAGATCAGCACTGGCCCCGATTGCGACCCCACCCATGCCGTTGCCGCTGATCTACCACGAAGACTACAGCCCAGAGTTCCCTGCCGAACACCGCTTCCCCATGGACAAGTTTCGCCTGCTGCACGACCACTTGATCGACAGCGGGCTGACCACCGACCAGGCCCTGCTGCGCCCGGACATCTGCCCCAACGACATCCTCGCCCTGGCCCACGACCGCAGCTACATCGAGCGCTACATGAACGGCGACCTGTCACGCGAGGACCAGCGCCGCCTCGGCCTGCCCTGGAGCGAGGCCCTGGCCCGGCGTACCGTGCGCGCCGTAGGCGGCTCGCTGCTGAGCGCCGAGATGGCGCTGCAGCACGGCATCGCCTGCCACCTTGCCGGCGGCACCCACCACGCCCATTACGACCACCCTGCCGGTTTCTGCATCTTCAACGACCTGGCCGTGATCAGCCGCTACCTGCTGGAGGCTGGCCGGGTACACCGGGTGCTGATCTTCGACTGCGATGTGCATCAGGGTGACGGCACCGCGCGCATCCTGCACGACACACCAGACGCCATCACCGTGTCGCTGCACTGCGAACAGAACTTCCCGGCGCGCAAGGCACAAAGCGATTGGGACATCCCCCTGCCCCGCGGCATGGGCGACATGGCCTACCTGAAGGTGGTGGACGACGCCCTCAACTACCTGCTGCCACTCTATCGACCCGACCTGGTGCTGTACGACGCCGGGGTCGATGTGCACAAGGACGACGCCCTGGGCTACCTGCAACTGACCGATGCAGGCGTTGCCGCCCGTGACGAAGCGGTGCTGCGCCACTGCCTGGGCCGCGACATCCCGGTGGTGGGCGTGATCGGCGGTGGCTACAGCAAGGACCGCACAGCCCTGGCCAGGCGCCATGGCATCCTTCATCACAGCGCAGCACGCGTCATCGGTTGTTCACAATGACTGTGGAACCGTTTGTGGATAACCTGCGGGAAAGGCGCTGCAGCCCTTTACAAGCAAGGCCTGCAAAGCTCTGATCATTTTTTGAGCAGTGCTTCCACAGGCCGCGCTGCGCTAGAATGCGCCTCTTTTCCACAGCCTGCTGCCCACCATGCCTGATCTGAGCCCCGCCTCCCCTCCCCTCGCTGTCGTCATCGGCGGCGGCCCAGCCGGCCTGATGGCCGCCGAAGCACTGGCCCAGGCGGGCCTGGCGGTCGAGGTGTTCGATGCCATGCCTTCGGTGGGCCGCAAGTTCCTGCTGGCGGGTGTCGGTGGCATGAACATCACCCATTCCGAGCCCTACCCGGCGTTCGTCAGCCGGTATGCCGAGCGCCAGGGCAAAATCGCCGCGCTGCTGCACGACTTCGATGCCGACGCCTTGCGCCAGTGGATTCACGGCCTGGGCATCGAAACCTTCGTAGGCACCTCGGGCCGGGTATTCCCCACCGACATGAAAGCGGCGCCACTGCTGCGCGCCTGGCTCAAGCGCCTGCGCGACAGCGGAGTAGTTATCCACACCCGTCACCGCTGGTTGGGCTGGAATGCCGAAGGTGCATTGCGGATTGCTTATCCACAAGGCGAGCGCCTGGTGAAGGCCGCCGTGGTGGTGCTGGCGCTGGGTGGCGGCAGCTGGGCGCGACTGGGCTCGGACGGTAGCTGGCAGCCGCTGCTGGCCGCACGGGCTGTGGATATCTCGCCCTTGCAGCCCAGCAACTGCGGTTTTGAAGTGGCAGGCTGGAGCGCGCTGCTCAAGGACAAGTTCGCCGGTGCGCCGTTGAAGAACATTGCCCTCAGCGTTCCCGGCAGCGCGCCGCGCAAGGGCGAGTTCATCCTCACCGCGCAGGGTGTGGAAGGCAGCCTGGTGTATGCATGGTCAGCGCCGGTGCGCGAGGCCATCAACCGTGAGGGCCACGGGGTGTTGCTGCTCGACCTGTTGCCGGACAAGCCTGTGGACAAGATTGCCCAGGCGCTGGCCAAGTCACGGGGTTCGCGCTCGATGGCCAAGCACCTGCACAGCCAGCTGGGTATCGATGGGGTCAAGGCTGCGCTGCTGCGCGAGCTGACCGATCAGGCGACCTTTGCCGACCCTGGTGCCTTGGCGAGGGCGATCAAGGCATTGCCGATCACGCTGGTGCGCACGCGGCCACTGGATGAGGCGATCAGCAGCGCAGGCGGGGTGCGTTTCGAGGGGCTGGATGAGGGCTTGATGGTCAAGGGCATGCCGGGGGTGTTCTGTGCCGGCGAGATGCTGGACTGGGAGGCGCCGACTGGGGGGTATCTGCTGACAGCGTGCTTTGCCAGCGGCTTGCGCGCCGGGCGGGCGGCGGCGGATTGGCTCAAATCCAAAGGCTGACACTGTCCCCTGTGGGAGCGGGTTTACCCGCGAACACGGGCGAAGCCCGTGCCATGCACCGAGTTGCATTCTTCGCGGGTAAACCCGCTCCCACAGAGTCCGCGTACACTGCAAATCTACGGCTTACGCTTGCGCGCCCCACCATTGAAGCTCGGCACCTTGCGCACCGCCTTCACCGCCGGCTCCGCACTGCTTGATTCAGCACTGTCCATCCAACGCCCCAACCCGCGCTTGGCGCTGTTTTCCTTCGGCTTCTTGGGCTTCTTCGGCTTCTTGATCACCTGGCCACTGGCGTCGGTCATCGGCACCCGGTGGTCAGGGATGAAGTCAGGCTCTTCATGACGCGGCAGGGTCTGCCGGGTCAGCACTTCGATTGCCGCCAGCAGCTGCACTTCATCCGCACACACCAGCGAGATCGCCTCGCCCTTGTTGCCCGCCCGCCCGGTACGCCCAATGCGGTGCACGTAATCCTCGGCAACGATCGGCAGGTCAAGGTTGACCACCAGCGGCAAGTCGTCGATATCCAGGCCGCGGGCCGCCACATCGGTCGCCACCAGCACCTGGATTTCGCGGGCCTTGAAGCTGTCCAGCGCGCGCTGGCGGGTGGCTTGCGGGCGGTCACCGTGGATACCGTCGGCATTCACACCCTCGGCCAGCAAGCGCTCCACCAGTTGATCGACGCCATTGCGGGTCTTGGCGAACACCAACACCTGCTTCCAGCGCTGCTTGCGCAGCAGGTGGCAGAACAGGTCGACCTTGCGTTTTTTATCCACAGGCACCAGCCACTGTTTGACGCTGGTGGCCGTGGCATTGCGCGGGCTGACTTCGATGCTCAGCGGGTCGTTCAGGGCCAGCCCCGCCAGCATGCGGATCTGGTCGGAGAAAGTGGCGGAGAACAACAACGTCTGGCGCTTGCGTGGCAGCGCGGCGTACACCGACTGCAGCTCTTCGGCAAAGCCCAGGTCGAGCATGCGGTCGGCTTCGTCCAGCACCAGGGTCTGCACCTGGTTGAACTTCACGGCATTCTGCCGGAACAGGTCGAGCAAGCGCCCCGGGGTGGCCACCAGCAGGTCGACACCACGGCGCAGGCGCATCATCTGCGGGTTGATGCTGACCCCGCCATACACCGCGTAGGTGCTCAGCGGCAGGTTCTCGGCATACTCGCGCACGTTGTTGTGCACCTGCTCGGCCAGCTCACGGGTGGGCACCAGCACCAGCGCGCGGATCGAGTTGCTGGCCACCTTCTCGCCTTCCAGCGCCAGGCGCTGCAGAACAGGCAGGGCAAAGCCCGCGGTCTTGCCGGTGCCGGTCTGGGCCGCGGCCATCAGGTCGCGGCCGGCCAGCACGGCGGGGATGGCCTTGGCCTGCACCGGGGTCGGGGTGGTGTAGTCCAGTTGCTGCAGGGTGCGCAGCAGCGGTTCGATCAGGCCGAGTTTGGCGAAATTCATGGCAATACCGTCAGGGGGTTCAGCGAAGGCGGCAAGTTTACCGCATCACCCCTGCCTACTTGCAGATTTCGCCTTTCAACGGCTGCGCCGGCTCAGGTGCCTTGCGCCACTGCGGCAGGCCGATCAGCACCACCGCGCCGATGATCACCGCCATGGCCACACATTCTTCGGCACCGATCTGCTCACCGGCAAAGACGATGCCCAGCAGCACGGCCACCGCCGGGTTGACGTAGGCATAGCTGGTGGCAGCTGCCGGGCGCACATGCTTGAGCAAGTACATGTAGGCACTGAACGCCAGGATCGAACCGAAGAACACCAGGTAGGCCAGTGCCCCCCAGCCGGCAGCGGTCGGCATCTGCGTCATGCGCTCGCCAGACAGCGCGCTGCCGAGCAACAGCACGGCACCACCAACCAGCATTTCCGCGGCGCTGGCCATGGGCCCCTGGGGCAGCGGCAAGGTCTTGCTCCACACCGAGCCGAATGCCCACGACGCTGCCGCAAAAATGATCAGCGCCGCGCCAATCGGGCTTGCCTGCAGGTTGGAGCCCAGGTTCAGCAGGCCGATACCCGCCAGCCCGAGGGCGATCCCCGCCCACTCCAGCTTCGAATTGCGGTGCCCGAACAGCAGGCCGAACAGCAAGGTGAACAGCGGCACCGTCGCCACCGCCAGCGCCGCCACGCCCGAGGCCACACCGGCATGCTCGGCCACGGTCACACCACCGTTGCCACAGCTGAGCAGCAGGAAACCGATCGCCCCCGCAGCCCGCCACTGCGGCCAGGTCGGTGCCGGCACACCGCGCCAGCGCAAGAAGCCATACAGCAGGCCCCCGGCAATCAGGAAGCGCACCCCGGCCATGAGCATCGGTGGCCAGCTCTCGACGCCTATGCGAATGAACAGGTAGGTGGAGCCCCAAACCAGGTACAAGGCCAGGAAAGCGCCAATGAGCAACAACGGGAAGCGACGGGAGGCAGGCATGGGAAACACTCGAAATCCGTTTACGGGTGGCTTAGTTTAGAAAGGCCACCGTGTAAACTTAAGTTACAAAACAGCTTTAAATCACCCGAACACTTTGCATTGCATGGTTATTCGGATGCTTTTCAATCGAATCGAAACCAGGCAGGAATAACCCATGGACAAGTATGACCGCATGCTGCTCGCCGCCCTGCTCGACAATGGCCGCGCCACCTTCGCCCAACTGGCGCGCCAGGTGAACCTGTCGGCGCCGGCGGTGGCCGAGCGGGTGGCCAAGCTCGAGGCCAGCGGGGTTATCACCGGCTACCAGGCCAAGGTCGACATGAGCAAGATCGGCCTGCCGATCCAGTGCGTGATCGAACTGCGCCTGGCCAGCCACGGCAACCAGCAGGCCTACGAAGCGTTGACCCAGATTCCCCAGTTGACCGAATGCCACCGGGTAACCGGCGACCCCTGCGTCATCATGCAGGCAGCGGTGGGTTCGATGCCGGAGCTGGAAGAACTGATCAACCGGGTCGCGCAGTTCGGCTTCAGCAAGACCTCGATCATTCTCTCCAGCGCTGTGGAGCGGCGGGTGCCGCTGGCGCAACTGGAGAAGAAGCCCTAACAGTACCTGGCCAGAGCTTCACGAACCTTGGCGGCCGGGGTTTTCTGCAGGCGGCAGAGCAGGTCGTGCGAAAGCTGCTGTACACCGTGGCTCTGGCGCAGCACGCCAGCCAGATGTTGCAGCAGGTTGGCGGCCATTTCGGCATCGGCCATGGCACGGTGCGCGGTACCGGTATCCGGCAGCCCGACCCAGCGGGTCAAGGTGCCCAGCTTGTGGTTCGGTGCCGCCGGCAACAGGCGCCGTGACAGCAGCAAGGAGCAGGCGAAGGCCTGGCTGCGGCTACGGCCGATGCGGCCCAGTTCGTAGTCCCAGAACTTCTGGTCGAAGGCGGCATTGTGTGCCAGCAGCGGGGTACCACCAACGAACTCGGCCACTTCGTTCATCACCTTGTCCACCGGCGGCGCACTGCGCAACATGGCGGTGGTGATGCCAGTGAGCCCGGCGACGAAGGCCGGTACCGGCACGCCCGCGTTCATCAGGCTCTGATAGCGCTCGACGATGCGCCCGCCCTCCAGCATCACCACCGCCACCTCAGTGGCGCGGCAGCCGGCGCCGGGGCTGATGCCGGTGGTTTCAAAGTCGATGACAGCGATACGTTCCATGAAAAATCTCAGTGTTTTAGCAACAGCGCACCCTCGATGGGCACATAACGGGTGGCGGCACGGATCAGCGATAGTGCGGTAAGCCCGGGCACACCATACACCACTGCCTCGGTGCCATGGCGCTGTATCACCCGCTCCAGCAGCAGGTCGAAATCACCATCGCCGGAGGCCAGTACCACTTGGTCGACGCGGCTGGCGGCGTCGATCACATCCAGGGTGATACCCACATCCCAGTCGCCTTTGGCCGAGCCATCGCTGCGCTGGATGAAGGGCTTGAGGCGCACATCGAAACCGAGATTGCGCAGGATCTGCTGGAACTGCTGCTGCTTGCTGTCGCCACGGTCGATGGCATAGGCCACGGCCTCGACGATCTGGCCTTCGCGGCTGACATCGGTCCACAGGGCGGTGTAGTTGAAGTGGCAGCCGTGGGCCTGGCGCACGGTGTAGTAGAGGTTCTGCACATCGGCGAACAGCGCGATCTTTTTCACCTTGGAACCCCTTGGTCGGCCTGGAATGCTGGGGGCTGCCTTGCAGCCCTTTCGCGACACAAGGCCGCTCCTACAGGGGTTCGCGTACCCTTGCAGGAGCGGCCTTGCGTCGCGAAAGGGGCGCAAAGCGCCCCCAAAATTGCCAGCAGTATGCCAGACCTGTCAGACGTACGAATCGTCGTCCGAGAAGAACCCACCATCATCGCTGCCATAATCGCTGTCGGCATAACCACCCTGGTCGCTGCCCCAACCACTGTTGTCAGCCACCTGCTGCTGCGCCCCCGAGTCGTTCCAGCCACCGCTGTCGCTGGCCGGTGCCGGCTCTTCCTTGATCACCTCTACCACCTCCTCCGGCTGCGAGTTGTGGTTGAACAGGCTGCTGATGCCCTGCGCCAGCAACACACCACCCGCCACACCGGCCGCAGTCTGCATCGCACCGCCGAGGAAGCTGCTGGCACCACTGCGTGCCGGTGCAGCGCCAAAGCCAGGCTGCTGCCCTTGTGGCTGGGAAAAGCCCGGCGCCGAGGGCTCCCGCCAGCCCCCGCCAGATGCCACGGGGGCTGCAGCGGGACGCTGCGGTTGCACGGCCGGGGCCGCATTGCGCCGAGACGAACCAAAGATACTGGACAGGAAACCACCACCGCCATTGCTCGGCGCGCTGCCGGCACGGGCGGCCTCGGCCTGGGCACGGGCCTGCTTCAGTTCGGCTTCCAGTTGCTTGTTCTGCTCGTCGAGGCGCTTGATCGCTGCCTCCTGCACCAGGATCGCCTGGGCCATGTAATAAGGCGCCGCCGGCTGCTGGCGCACATGCTCCTCGATGCATGCCTGGGCCTGCGCATCACGTGGCTGGCTCGGGTCCTCGGCTTGCTTGAGGCGGCCGAACAGGCCGTCGATCAGGGTTTGTTCTTCAGTATTCATGGGGCGACCTCGTGGGGTAGCGGACAACGGACAGCGTCAAAGATGGGGCGTACAGGCGTGGGATTCAATCACCGGCGGCGTGAAACTTTTTTCAGCAAGTGACAGCCCCAGGCCTGCTTTGGGCTAAAGTTATGCCCCTGTTTTTACTGCCATGCGATGTAGACCGATGAACCCGCTGAGCGTCCTGCGCGACTCCCTGTACTTCTTCCGCCGCCACCTGCCGAACATCCTCCAGCTGTGCCTGCCGCTGGTGGTGCTGGAAGCCTTGCTCACCCAGCTGGTGTACCGGCAGATGGGCGACCAGGCATCGCCGGCCTACGGCATGCTGATCAGCCTGCTGTTCTACCCGCTGTACAGCGCCGCGCTGATCCTGTACCTCGACACCCGCAGCAACGGCCAGGAAATCGCCAAGCGCGACCTGTTCGCCCGCGCCCTGCAACTGTGGCCGCAGCTGGCCCTGCTGATCCTGATCAGCTCGCTGCTGATCATGGCCGGCCTGGCGCTGTTCATCTTCCCGGGCGTGTGGATCATGATCAACCTGGTGTTCGCCGAGTACCTGCTGGTATTGCGCGGCCGGCCGGTGGTGCAGTCGATGCGCGACAGCGCAAGCATGACCACTGGGCACTTCATGCGCATCATGATCTGCGTGCTGGGTGTGCTGGCACCGATCTGGCTGATCGACGGGCTATTGCTGATGACTTTTCCCGAACCCTCAGCGGGTGCCGAACTGGCCATGGACAGCCTGAGCGGCTTCCTGCAGCTGTTCAGTACCGTGGTGCTGTATCGCCTGTTCATGCTGCTGGAAGGTGAAGCCGGGGCTTGAGGCGTCTGGGAAAATCTTCATTCTGCTCGCACGCCCGACGGTGGCATTAGTGTAAACACACCTTCAATGCCATTAGAGGAAAACGTCATGGAGCAAACAATCAGTACTCAATATGCCGAATCGTTTCGAGGCCGGCTTTTAATGCGCCTCGACGGTGGTTACGCCAATACTCGGCTTAGTCGTAGTGGCGACAAAACCGATGATAGTTTCTTTGATTTCTCCCCTGGGGATGACTGGTTAATATTGGGCGGACGCACGCTGCCGCCACTGTTGGAGTTCCGTTATATCTCCAAAACCGAAGATCGCCTGCATTATCACATCCACCTTTGGGGACAACCAGACAAGAAGTTGGGTGTCAGCCGCAATGGCTACCTCGGCTTCTACAAGTATGCCGAAGTCACCGATTACTGGATGATCGAGCCACTGCACCTGCTCAATGGATCTCTCATCTGTCATCTGCGAGACCAAAGCGGGCAGAGCGTGGGCGCCATTGACTACAAACGAGACGAGTACCAAGAAACGTTAGCCCCGCTGAATGTCAAGAAAGGTCAGATCGTCACCTTCGACCTGACGAAATATTAATTCATAGGGAGCACTTCGATGAAGCGCACATCTATTGGCGCTTCTTAGCCTTCACAAATTTTTTTTGGCCGAATTACATGATTCATGAGGATAGCCAGATCTCTAACCCTCTGAACAAGGCAACCGATCTGGCTACCGCCCTGCGTCACATTCAGGTGCCACGCGGCTTCGCCCGCGCGGTCGCATCGGCCACCAAAGGGTCATCCGGCCAATAGTGCTTGGGATAACGCCCTTTCAAATCCTTCTTAACCTCGGCATACGTCGTGCGCCAGAAGTTGGCCAGATCCTGGGTCACTTGTACCGGCCGCCGTGCCGGTGACAACAAATGCAACTTCACTTGCTGACGGCCTTGGGCAATACGCGGAGTATCGGCAAGGCCGAAGAGTTCCTGCAGACGCACGGCGAGAATCGGTGGGTTTTCACTGTAGTCCAGGCGAATGTTCGAGCCGGAGGGCACCGCCAGATGCGCCGGTGCCCATTCGTCCAGGCGCTGAGGCAATGGCCAAGGCAGCAGATTGCGCAAGATCGAGGACACATCCAGGGCGGCGAAATGGCTCAGCCGCGAGACCTTGCCCAAGTATGGCTGCAGCCAGTCTTCCAGGGTCGCCAGCAGCGCTTCGTCCCCCAGGTCAGGCCATTCGCTTTGCCCCTCTTTGTCCAGATCAAGCTGACGTAACAGCGCCACCCGTGCTTGCCATTGGCGAAGTTCCGGGGTCCAGGTAAACACGTTCAGGCCCTTGCGCCGCACCAGGCCAAGCAACGCTTTGGCGCGGGCATCGTCATCCAGGTTGGGTAACGGTTCACGCCCCAGCACCAGCTCGCCGACCTTGGTCTGGCGTTCGGCACGCAGCACCTGCTCGCGTTCGTCCCAGTCGAGGATATCGACGCGCTCGACCTGCTCGGCCAGCACGCCCTCGAGCAGCGCCGGATCGAATTCGGCAGCCAGATAGATGCGCTCTTCGCGCTGGCCCTGGCGGCTGCCCAGGTCGGCGATCACCAGCCACGGGCACTTCATCAGTGCATCGACTTCGGCAAACAGGGCCGCACGGCCGTTGGCCAGCCGGTATTCCGCACCGCCCTCGCGGCGCTGCTGGGCGACGCGGTCGGGGTAGGCCAGCGCCAGCAGCGCGCCCAGCCAGCGCGGGTGATCGGGGTCCGCAACCGGCGCGCCTGGTTTGCCACGCAGCAGGCCACGGTACTGGCGAGCCAGTTGGCGCGCACGCTGCACACCGCCGTGGCTGCCACGAGCAGCTTTGCTTTCGCCACTGACCAGCGCCAGCCGGCTGTGCAAATCGGCACCACCGCCGCGCTGGATATCCCGCTCGCCCAGCAGCGCAGCCACATCACAGGCCATCTGTGCCAGGCCCAGGTCCTGGCCGCGCAACAGCAGATGCGCGATACGCGGATGCGCCGGCAACTCGGCCATGGCCTGGCCGTGTTCGCTGAGGTTGTCGCGGCTGCCGGGCTTGAAGGCGTTGAGCCGCGCCAGCAGGTCCTGGGCCTGGGCGAAGGCGGCCGTGGGAGGCTGGTCGAGCCAGCGCAACTGCTCGGGCGTCACACCCCAGCGCGCCAGTTGCAGGGCCAGGCCGGCCAGGTCGGCCTGCATGATCTCGGCGCTGCCGTGGGCGGCCAGCTGGTCATGCTGGGCCTCGGACCACAGGCGATAGCACACGCCGGGCTCCAGGCGGCCGGCACGGCCAGCGCGCTGAGTGGCACTGGCGCGAGAGATGCGTTGGGTGTCCAGACGAGTCATGCCGCTGCCGGGGTCGAAACGCGGTACCCGGGCCAAGCCTGCGTCGATCACCACGCGCACGCCGTCGATGGTCAGGCTGGTCTCGGCGATGTTGGTGGCCAGCACCACTTTGCGCAGGCCCTTGGGCGCGGGGTCGATGGCCGCACGCTGGGCGTCGAGATCGAGCTCGCCATGCAGCGGGCAAAGCAGGACCTCGGGGCGCTCGCCCAGCGCTTCCTGCAGGCTCTGGTGTACCCGGCGGATCTCGGCTTGACCTGGCAGGAATACCAGCAAACTGCCGGTCTGGTCAGCCAGTGCCTGCAACACGCTGTCCACTACCCGAGGCTCGATGAACTCACCCGGCTGGAAAGGCCGCCCCCAACGGATGTCGACGGGGTGCATGCGGCCTTCGCTGCTGACCACCGGGGCATCATCCAGCAGCCGCGAAAGGCGCTCGCCCTCCAGGGTCGCGGACATCAGCAAAACCTTCAGCGGCGGATCGTCCCGCAGCAACTCCCGGCCGTTCAGGCTCAATGCCAGGGCCAGGTCGGCATCAAGGCTGCGCTCCACGATTTCCCCATAATCCCTTCTCTTGTCAAACCAGCAACCCCTTCTATTCTAGGATCAATAGACCGATCTAGAGGCATTTTTAGCATGACAGTCATCAAATACCCGATGTCACTGATCAATTACCCGCTCCAGTGGGTATCAGAGGACGCGGTAGCGCTTGTCGAAGCCCGGATGATCCAAGGAAACGCTTCCAATAGCCAGGCGCTACGTTTGATGGAATGTGTCGCGCACGTGGCGGAGATACCGTTAGGTGCGACCTGCCTTACGGATGGTTCGATGGCGAAGGTGGTGGGGCTACTCGTGGAAGCGCTTCAGGACAGAAGCCTGGTAGACCTGGGGCCGCTGGTACGCAGCAGGTACATCGCGAAATTCCAATCGATTCTCGTGCCAGAAGCGAGCAACAACATGTCGTACAAGGTCGAAGATCATCCTGACGATGATTCAGTCCGCGTAACACAGAGCTGGCAGCAGATGGCCGGTGGTTGCTCCAAACACACCATGCGCTACTGGAACGGCTGGCCCATGTTCAGCCGCAAGCGTGATGTGAAGTACTTGAGCATCCAGCCAATCTGGATCTCCCACGGCAGTGAGTTCGCAGAGGCGGTGTACGGTGCACTGCACAGTTACTACCTGAAACAAGCGAGACCCGCCATCGCGGTGCACAACAAGATCTTCAACCACATCCACCAGCATCGCGATCGATGGCCGGTGGAGGCATTTCAAGACCCCATGCTGGTAGATGAGCTCTTCAAGGAAGTGATGAGCGAAACGTTCCTCGACCTATACGATCGCGCGCTTAATACGGACACGTATGGCCGACTCTGGAACACGAGCATGCTGAGTTTTGAGAACTCGCTCATTGCACGGGAAATCTGGGCGGCCCCACATGAAGGCCTGCCAAGAGCACCTACGAACGGTGGCAATGAACAACACTGGCACCGAATGGGGAAAGACGGAAGAGCGTTTATTGGTAAGACGATCACACGCATTCCAATTGAAGTGAATGACCAACAGGCCATGAAGATCCTGTTCACGGATGTGCAGTCCGACCTTAAGACGGTGCTGGATTGGGCGCAAGACCAAGCTAATGAATTGAGAAGACGATCAGTGATGCGTCGATATGTTGGCACGAGATCAGACATCGACAAGCTGTTGCTTACGCATGCCCCTGACTATGTGGCTAACTGTCGAAAATTTGAGGCTGATGGCTTCAATAGCAATAAGAATTACATCAACTCCAGATATGGAGCAGATTATAAAACTCAGTTATCTCATGACTGGGGAATGCCAATCAGCCATAGCCTCTTCCCCTTTCAGCTGCTCATTGTGAACCAGCAACCTGCTATCACCCCGACATTTTTATACGACGTGGTACTGTTTAAGCCCAATGGCGACCCGTACGGATTCAGATGCATCGACGGCGTTTACTACCTGACCAGTCGAAAAGACCGTATGGGCCCCGATAAGTCGGAGCAAAGCCTTCCGCTCACTCCAGTAGCGGCCAAGCTGGTCATGCAGGTGATCCGGATCACACAACCACTTCGTGAGCGGCTAAAGAAAGACGGTAAAGACGCCTGGCGGTACTTGTTTCTCACCTGCGGGAACGCCCTCCACACGCCCAGGAAAGCCAAACCCACACATCTGAACAAAGGCAAGCTCTCCACATCAAACGGTCAGAAGACGCTTGCTAATTTTTCGCGGTTCACTACCAAGCGAGATGAAGATCTTGTCGATTTTGTGAGCAGTGTAAGCCTTGCCAGCGTCAGGGCCACAGTTGGTCTGAATGTATACATTCAGACTGGTAGTGTCACGAAGATGGCCAAGGCCCTCGGTCACACATCTCGCTCAGTAACGCTGGGACATTACCTTCCAAAGGCAATTCTTGATTTCTTTGAAGTCAGATGGGTACGTGTATTCCAACGAAACATGATCTGCTTAGCTATGGAAAATAGCCCGTATTTGTTTAAAGCAAGTAGCTATACAAGCATGGAGGAACTGGACACGTTCTTGACGAACCACGCGCTCAACGAAGTTCCATACCACATGCAAGATCCTGAGCGGAAACAATCGGCAAATAAACTCCCGGATACGGTATACATCCACGTAAGCGTTGGCATTCTTACGATACTGCTATCTATCGAAAAGGCTGTCGACTTGGCTAAACACAGCCCTGATGGCTCGACGAAGACCATCAATGGTTATGCTGCTTACTGGTCTCGGTTCGCGCGCGCTCTTGTGAGTGACATAACCAGAGGTAAAGACCGGGTACTGCATGGCTACCTGGAGACTGCACAAAAACACGCAAGCGTGGAGTTGGCGCAGGAGTTCATTTATGAGGCCGCATAGGGCGATTCCAGAGAAGCTCTCTTTCTTGAAGATGCTAAAGAAGCCCTTATCTGAGGCGTACCGTACTGCGCCTTGGCTACTCAATGACTTTGACCAGAACGTATGGCAGGTCAGTTTCGGTTATAAGGTTCCTAGGCATCTTGAGTGGTGCGTCGAACTATACGACGGCTCTGTCCTCACGGAGCCTCGGCATGCAGGGCTTCTAACCAGTTTTAAACATTTCATTATGGTAGCTACAAGTAACCAAGGCTACCACGACATGCACACTAACGGCTTAAAAACACAGGTTCGCGCCTACCATATCGCTCTGAAAATAATCGATCACTTGCTGCTCAACGCAGAGGGATACGGGTTGCTAACCACGGGTTTAGCAGGACTTTCGGCCCAGAACCTGATGGGCATGCTAACGCAATTTGCTCAAAGTAAGTCATCGGCAGAATCTGTTTTCGACTGGCCCGATCGACTTTCATCATTCCTGACAAAGCTGTGTTCAGATACGCCAGAGAGCGCGATCAATCAGACGCTCGCTGCATACCCACACCTGACCGTAGTCACCGAGCAGCAGATTGAGGCGAGCCGCCTTTCCATACCCATTGAAGATATACCAGCCATCCGTGCTAGTTTGGTTATCAACGGATATGCAAAAGACTGGCCCCCCGTGGTTCGGCCCGCACGTATTGACACCCGCAAAATATGTGAGCAAATTTTTAGATCGACAGTTTACGCCAAGAACGTAAAGAAGCCTTACTACCCGGTATTAGATCTCTCTGACTTCGACTCCTATAGAAGAGAATATGACGCAATGCCAGTGTCTACAACCGATGGCGAGAAAATGACGGACAGCATTTTCTCAGCCTATCGTAAGGCCCTGTACTCTATGGGCGCACTTCACAAACTAGGAGTCGACGCGCCACCCACGAGTAGTTTAAAAGCGATCCAAACCTACGCTGTCCATGATAGCAAGGTAGGAGGATCTTTTCGAACGGCACCATCTGGTGTGGTGCTTAGCAGTGTAAAAGATGCTATCGAATTTCACTATCAGTATGGAAAAGATATCGTTTTGCTAATGAACAGGCTGCTTAGAAAATGCCAGGCTGACGGTATCACGCTCAATAGAATTACAGACGAAGAACTTTTGGTCATATGTCCTGCGTCGCTTAAGACGCTAGGGGTTAAAAAGCTGGGGATTTCAGCGGCAAATGCTGGCTCCCCCTTTGGCATGAACCTTACCCAACGGACGGGGGGGCGTGAGAAGCATTACAAAAAGCTTAGAGCCAACGTTGGATTCCTAGAATTATTTGGCGTCTACATGGGGTGCGTACAAGTCGTAGCCGGTACGACGACCGCCCGGCGCATGGGGGAGCTGATTGACCTCCCAGCCCTAGAAAGCTTGGACATCACCCGACAGTGGTTGAGATTTCAGCTACGTAAAAGTAGTCGCGGCATGATGGGCAAGCGTAAAAGCATCATGCGTCCCATCGAGCCGATTGCTGCAGAGATGATCGAGAATCTAGAAGAATATCACCGCACTCTCATCGAGACGGGGTTTGCTGAAGAAGGCCTTACGTTGTTTACCTCCCCAGCATTAACAGCAGGAGGAATGCTGTCCAGTGGACTCAGTGTATATCTGCGAAATCTCGATCTCTTTTGTGACTATTTCGAAACGGAGCTTTGTGACGGCAAGAGATACTACCTGCGACAGCATCAACTTCGTCGCTTCTTTGCAATGCTCTTCTTCCACTGTGCCCAAAGCGGTGACGAATCTACCATCAGATGGATGCTGGGCCACATCGACCTTGAACATCTTTGGCACTACATCAACGAAAACATTGACGGCACGATTCTGGCGGGAGCCAAAGCCTATCACCTTGCGCATCAAATATATACCAAGGGTGAAGAAGGCTTTACTGAGCTCATGGATTTGGTACATGAGACCTACGGCACGTATACCTACGTGAAAGGTGATGCCGCCAAGCTTGAAACGCGAATCGAACAATTGGTCAACAGTGGTTTGGTCGAGGCTGAACCCGAATTCATCCTCCAATCCGGGGGCGTTAAGGTAAACATCATTACTACAGTTCGCAGGAGGCCTCATGAGAAAGCCTGAAAAGCACTCAACTGAGGGACGGGCTGCAGTGACAGCACTGCGAGAGTTTTTACATTACGTCATTGCGCACCCTGAAAAATTTGTCGCCCGTGAAGAAATCATTAAGGCCTTCAGTAGCCAAGGAGCCATGGTATCCCTAAAAGCTCAAATCGACACCAATGAAGGTTCAATAGTACTCATACCAATATCACTTAATACCGCAAAAAAATATGCCTCACTTTTTTTGGCAACAGGCTTCGATGAGTTAGAAAAGCTTAGAGCCCAGGCCAACTCGGCACTAAAAACCACCTCAATTGGCTCCACAGGAAAGATAACCAAAGAAGGCCTAAAGCTTCAAAAGTCAAATCTGGAAGCAGAAATAGAATCACTGATAAATTCAAACTTCAATTTATTGCAGTGCATCTCTATCGCTATGGGTGCGCTTGAAAACGTTCGGCAAGAAAGAGATCCCCAACAAAGAGAAAAAATCATCCGCGACACTGGCGATACAATAAAGGCAGCCTTGGGTATTAACACACCTCCTTTCAATACAACGCCCACTGGCAACAAGGTCACACCCATCGGACAAAGAAGGGCCAAAAATTGAATACGGAGTCGAGAAAGACGCGAAGAATTGTTAAAAAAGTTACGCTGTTCAGCCACTATTCCTTGAAACGCATTACTGTAAAAGAGGCTGACAACATTTCATTTCTCTACTGGCCCAATGGCTCTCCCTGTCACTTGGCCAACCTATACATGATCTCCTTACGTAACAAAGTTAGCATGCAGCGGAAAAATGGCCTGGCCCGCAGAGGTAAAGGCGGCGGCACGATAGGTGCTTATGCCAACAAGGTCAATACACTGCTAAAATTCGCTTACGACTTAAATATCAATCTCACCGACTTAAATGATGGCCTGTTCAGTAACTTTATCGATGGACTGCGCAGTGAAAAACATAAGCTCTATGCTAATCAACTGGCCAGAAATGAAAATACAATTCATGACATAGGCAGCGTCTGCCTAAGCTTTTTAGAGTTCATAGGAGCACTTTTCAACAATGAAAGATTTGTCGCCAAGAATGGAATAATCAAGGCCTACCAAGATAAAGTCAAGAACCCCGCCGGTCATTACAATTATGTCTGGCGGCATCACTCTTTTAGCTCTGGAGAATCGAGAGAGAAGCGAAAACCCATTTCACAACACACTATCAAAGATCTGCGCGAAACTGCAAACAAGCTTCCCACCTCAGATCATATAGCGGCGCGCACACAACTTTTAATATCACTACTGGAAAACATTGGTGGCCGGAGAGGTGAAATCGCGGAACTAACGATTGAAAGTTTCCATCAAGCAATGACTATGAAATATCCGAGCCTGGAGTTCATCACGCTGAAGCGTGGCAGACTCCAGACAAGAAAAGTACCTGTTACTCGCATGCTCTTGAATGAAATACACGACTACATCGAAGTATATCGCGCCGACATCATCGACAAATGTCTTAATGGTAAAGACCATGGCTTTGTACTCGTTGCCGAAACCACCGGCGCGCCCTACAGTCCAGACAGCGTTACGAATGAAATCCGTCAATTAAGGATAAAGTCTGGCATAAGCGAACCGGCTACAGCACACCTTTTCAGGCACGCATTCATAACAAATATGTTCGCACTAATGATCGAGCGACATCGCTTCAAGGATGAGGCGGTCTTCAAAAACCAGCTCATCAGTGACACGTTCTTCAAAAGGGAGATCCTTCAATTAACCGGGCAGAAAACGTTATCTGCCTTAGATACCTATATTGATATAGCGTTTGCCCGAGTCAACAATTACACCGCTTCGGTTTCCGCTGCAGACTTGCTGAGAATACATAGACAGTTCGACGACTACTTTGATCGCCTCCTTTCAGATCTTAATGAGGGCCGAATCTCTAAAGAGGAATTTCATGGCTCACTAGCTAGGCTCAGAGAGGCCCGAGACTCTGATTACAAAGTCGCAGATGAATTAGAGACAAGATTTAGAGACGGTTTTACCGATAGCCTATTTCCGAGATAACTCGATGACGAACCTTCGATCAAGGCGCTCTTACAACGCTGGGCTACGGTTTTGAAATCGGAAGCGAGATGGGTGCAATAACGCCTTGACCAATCGGCGACTTCAACCGGCTGACCAACCAGCAATATTAGGTTGGCCAGGGCGAAGATCCGTGCATCCCCTGGAACGTGGCAGCTCAGTTTGCCTGCTCCCTTCGCACTATTTCAGCGTCGAACGGAGCTTCACTGAGATATGCTTGCTGGATGGCGTAAACTGCCGAACCTTACTGGCCTTCAGCTTACGGGGCACGTTGTCTGTTTCAGAAAAGGCTTCGTACGCTTGCCTGTGCCCGCGATTGAAACCTTTGCGATACCACTGCTTACCGACTTCGTCGAATGCATCGAGAATCCGATCGCGTAGTTTTTTACGCAACGGGCCAGCTTTGTCCAGCTGGGATCCGTCCAGCAGTTTATCGATCTCCTTCAACGTTTTTTGGATGGATTGACTATGTAATTCAACCTGGTCATCTCGAACCACTTTGGCCATTTGCTTATCCTTGATAAAAGTTAACAGAGGCGAAGAAACCAGTGCACGGCAAGCGTTTCATACCACGTCACACTGAGCCCCTCCAGCTCATGCACCGCCTCGCACCGTGAACATCCTGCCACCATCCGCTGATCCTGCCTTCCCTCACCTGTCGAGTAAAGACTTTCTCCGCAGGCGCAATCGGTCAATTCCCTGCAATCTCTAGTGAGGGCCTTTCCCCTCCGATTCACAGGATCTGACCTAATCCATATGCCTATCTCAAAGATGTGCTGATGCAGCTTCCGACACAGCAGGCCAATGAGGTCGGGTAACTGGTGCTGCATCAGTAGGTGTCGGCCCGACTTACGCAGATGAGTTCGCCGGACACTTGCCATCAATGGTTGGTAAAGAATTTCTCAGATCGCTAGAGCGCATGGCAGCTTGCCATCCATGCTGGAGACCACTATCTTGTGGCTATTCGTCTGATTATTACTACATATGGTGTTTAGGCTTAAGCGCATGTCGCTGTGTTGAATTCGCCTATCCCCAGTGTTCGAGCGTGCTCGCCCCTATTCCGCGAGGGGAGAGATAAAAGGGATTTCTATGAGATTGATCAATTTCCACACTGAACATCCCGCAAGCCAGGATGTGTTTCCTGGTGGCAGCCACGACAAGGTGGCAAATGCAATGCATGGTCATCTGGTGAGCGAAAAGCCTTCCAAAGTCGTGGGCCTTGACGGTGAGTTTGGCTCCGGCAAGAGCTCGATCCTGAACATGTTGAAGGGGAAGCTGACGGCTGCCGGTCCCGATTTTCGGGTATGGTTTTTCGATTGCGAGCAAAATTACCAGGGGTCGACGAAGAGCAATTTCATCGAGCTCTTCACCAATGAGGTGCTCCAAGAAGTACCTCATGTCAGCAAAGACGCAGAGGCCCTGAAAGCTTCTCGGGATCGCGCACTGGGACGTTTGTTCGAATACAACAAACGGACGACAAGCCGGGTCAGTGCCTGGGCGTTGGCCCTCGTCGCCAGCCTGTTTTTTGCCGCGACTTCATTTCGAGAGCTTTTCGCGCTTTCGCGTAGTTCTCATGCTGCCATCACTGGCACGTCCCCCGAAGCAGCCGCACTCACCAACACTCTGAGCGCCCCCTTTTGGTGGCTGATTGGTGTGCATCTCATTTCGTTCTTCAGCCCGATTTTGATCCTTGGTCTCGCTAAGTACTGTCACAGGAAGGTGGAAGTCGGTGGCCAGAAGTGGAGCCTTCTGAGCCTCTTTAAAGGCTCAAGCGATGATCATATCGAGGAAAAGATTCAGGTGGGTAAGGAGGTGACGCCTCTGGATCTTAAGCGGACGCTACTTGAGCAGTTGAAGGTGGTCGAAGATAAGCGTTTCGTCATCATCCTGGACAACCTGGATCGCTTACCCAAGGACAGTCTGCGTTCGGTTTGGAGCGACCTGGAGATATTCATCGCAGTAGCTGCAGAGGCCACGAACCTGACCGTCATTGTTCCGTTCTGCTCGACTAAGGTTGCGGAATACCTGAAGGCTGAGGGTGACCGTCGTTACGACAGCAAGGACTTTATCGCGAAGAAATTCCCGGTCGTGTTCCGTTCGCCACCTGTCATCACCTCGGGGTGGAAAGACGGCTTTCGCCAGTTGTGGAACCATACGTTCCCCGATGACGGTGGGAGCATCGTCGAGCAGAGCGCACAGTTGCTACAGCGCCACAGTCCTATGGCAAACAATCTAGTCACGCCACGGCTGCAGAAGAAATTCATTAACGATATCGCCACCACAGCCCTGGTTGTAGGTGAAGAAATCAGCCTTTTGGCCATCGCCGGTCATCTTCTGCTCTGCAAATATGCGGAGTTCTCGTTGGTGGAGATCCTGCGCACCGATGGATTTTCTGCTACCTATGTTGAAGAGATAGAGAAAGCTCAAAAAGCCCAAATCGAACTCGCCAAGGACACCAAAGCCCTGCTGAGCGCCACACTTGGTGACTCCATGGAGACTGGTTGGCAAATCCAGTTTCTGCAGATTCATTACCTGACATCGGGCGACATCGCGATCGCTGAGCTTTTAGACTCACCATTGGCAGAAGCATTCGCGAACAACGATCATGAGGACTTGGCTAGGCTCACTTCGTTGTTCGGCTTCTCTGACGCCATGAAGCGACTCATCGCTAAGCGGCCAGTGTTGGCCTCCCTGCTGCCAACCATTTCCCAAGCGCACCAAGCTGATCAAGGGGAATGGATTGCACCGCTGCTGGATCTGTTCAACACCGCGCAGTTGGAGCTCTTCAGTGAGTCGCACACAGGGTCTGAAGAGTTTTACGAAGCCGTCCGCTATTGCAAAGCCCACGGACTGGCTGGGAGCCTGCTTACAGGGCATGGCGATCGGTTGAAGTCCAATCTGATGAAAATGCTCAACTCCAGCTTTGATCAAGAGCTGCTGGAACCGGCCTGGAATCTCATGAAGGAGTACGACCTCTATCTTCAAGCTCAAGACTTGGAATTCGAGGAGGTCGTTGTAAAACGGGCAGAGCATCTTATGCACTTACTGCCCGATATGGCCCATCTACAAGTGATCAAAGCCCAAGCGTTCAGCTTTGCGAGCTCAGGTCTACCTGAGGCGCACTTACAATTGGTCAGTTGCCCAGACCATCCGCTTGATCGAGTGCCGTTGCCCATCGAAGCGGTTGTCCCAGCCCTCGAATGGCTGTACGCAGATCATAATTTTGGCGGCGGCGTCAGCGGTGGTATTTCTGCTACAGATACAGCAGTGCTTGCAAAATTCGTTGGTGCCGCCGGCGAAGTAGAGAGTGCGGTGGTAGGCCTGGCGTTGGCCACGACCGTTGATCAGGTTATTGCCACCACCATCACCACGTTGCTTGCTAACAACGCAAGCCCCTTGATCAAAGCTGTTGCAGCAATTACCTACATTCGCCAAGCGGATGCGGAAGCCTTGGCTAAGCTGCCGGATCTGGACGGAATCATTGAGTCCTGCGTTTTCCGTGCGCTCGCGAATGCAACGCTAAAAACAGGTGCACTGTTCGAACTGCTGCTCAATGAAGAGGTGAACGATTCGATCAGTTGCTTCTTGGCTCATCTCATTAGAGAACGGCGAATCGGGACGCTAAATCACAGCTGGGTAGTAGCTAACTTCAGCATCCTGACAAAAGCGATAGAGCCTTTTGGGGTGCCTGTGCATGATGTCGCCACCTGGCTGACTCCGTGGGACGAATACGTCAAGAAAAACTGCCAGGACATTCTCAACGTGGACTGTCAGTTGATCAGCGTCATCATGGAGTCGGATGAGACGGTACTGCCGAAAACGCGACAGGGTATCGTCGAGCAGATTACCAGTGCAGAGCGTACGCGTGATGAGTGGGTTCAGATCATCTCTACGGGGGCTAAGCAGCATTTGGTAGTCATTGACGCCATAGTCCAGAAGCACATTTCCATTCCGACGATTGCTGCCGTCATCGATGCCCTGATCAACATATTTAGTTCTCTTGCCAACGGGTCGATGACTTCTCCGTGGGGAGCAAAACAGTACGCTATCGTGGATACGCTGTTGAAGGCCCTAGATACCCAGCAACGGGATGTTGTCGGGATTCGTCTGAGGTCGCTGCTCTTCGCTGAATCTGTAGAGCCTGATGATTTCGTCGCACCACTAGCAAAATATGGCCATCTGATTCCGGATGTCCAGCCATCGAATCCACAAGAGGTGCAGCGAATCGTCCTGTTCTTGGCTTACCTCAGCCGGGATCCTGAGGGGCTTCCAGCTCTGGCCAAATTCTTTGATGCCAAGGCCGAGCAGATCGCTGCATTCAAGTATTCAACTGAACTCCGGAGCACGATGGGGGAGGCAGTGGCGAAGCTATCCACGGTCACCCCGGCCCTGTACAAAAAATTCTCCGAGACCAGAGGTTTCAAGCGCCTGATCCAGTCTCTCAAAAGAGGCGCTCGCGATACTGAGCCCGAGCAGGAAGGGTGATATATGAAGGATGTGCTGACGCGGTGATGAACACGGCCGCGTCAGTGAGAGCCGGCAACTGTGCATCCCTGCGCAATGGGCTGATCCTGTCGCCTGCTCTGAAGCCCCTACCAGTTTCAGATGATCAGACGGTCTCGACTCCCATCATTGGACTCAGCACACCCGGTATACGGATCCTTCCGTCAACTTCTTGATAGTTCTCCAGGATCGCCTTCAGGAGTATGCCGACCGGCATGCCTGAACAACTCACTGTGTGCACCAGCTTTGGCTGGCTGGTTGCCGAGGTACGCCAACAGGCCTGCATCCGTCGAGCCAGGAAGTCACCCGCATTGCTGAAAGATCCGATCGCTCGATATCTGCCCATGCTCGGCATCCATACTTCCAGGTCATAGCTTTTCAAGGCGCTGAAGCCCAGGTCACCCGTGCACACCTCACGAATGCGATAAGGCAATTCGAGGCACTGCAGAACGCGCTCGCCACAGACCACCATCTCCTCCAAGGCCGACATGGATGCCGATGGTTCCACGATATTCACAAGCGCGACCTCGTCGGCTTGATACTCCATTAACGTCACACGCGTATCTCGGCCATACATCCCCGCCTCGTTGCGAAAACACGGGGTGTTGGCAAGCAGCTTCAGCGGCAGCTGATTAGCGTCGAGGAGCTTACCGGCGACGAGGTTCATAAGCGCTACATCACCAGACGGGATGAGGTAACCGCTTGCTGTGCCGTTACCCACTACCCTGAACAGGTCTTCTTCGAGCCTAGGGAGCAGGCCAGTACATTGCAGAGCTGATCCCCGAACGACGTAGGGAACGTAGGTCTCCTCATAGCCGTGCTGGCTGGCATGCATCTCAATCATGAA
Source organism: Pseudomonas sp. X4 (assembly GCF_040784925.1). Classification (NCBI taxonomy): domain Bacteria; kingdom Pseudomonadati; phylum Pseudomonadota; class Gammaproteobacteria; order Pseudomonadales; family Pseudomonadaceae; genus Pseudomonas; species Pseudomonas sp. X4. The sequence goes on from NZ_CP160798.1 coordinate 1,627,716, forward strand.
CTGCTCCAGGGCACGGTGCAGACGAGCGATCGGGCCGCGCAACAACGAGAAATGTGCACCTGATAACTTGTAGGCGGCGTCAAGATCTAACCCGCCGCTTAGCGTCCCAAGGAAAACTGAATCTTTGATTTCAAAATCAAGCTGACGAGGCATGCCCCAACGGCGTACCTCAACGTTGTCATCTTGGCCGCGCCCTACGGGCACATCGGGATCCGGTAGGTTGGGGATGGTCAGCAAGAAATCAGTGAGTTCGGTTTGTATGGCATCCAGCTCGGCTTTTCCTGCGGCAAGCTCATCGGTTGCACGCTCGTCGTCCGCCATGAACGATGCAATGTCAGAATTCTTGGCCGTTATCTGGTCGATTGTCTTGGAGCGTACGTTGCGCTCCGCCTGGAGTTTCTGGATACGGATCTGCACCGCTTCGCGGCGCCCTTCCAATGATTCCATGTGCGTGACATCAAGGGTAAAGCCGCGAGTGGTCAGGCGACCCACCACACTGCGTAGTTGATCGCGTAACTGATGAGGGTCGAGCATAGGATGACCTTATGGCTGCGCATACCTGGTCAAAAGCCACGGTGCCGTGAAATTGCTAAAGGCCGACTTCTTGGGCGAGGTATGCCTCCAACAACGGCTCTGTCGCCATTGAGTGTTGAATCAGGTGGGTGTGTAAGCGGTGGCATACTCTGCCCACTTGCAAGGGGGTCGCTGCCACCGACAATTTTCAGCTCAATCTGTCCAATGCCAACAGTGCTGGCACGCTCGCATGCTTACGCTGACCTGGGCCAGCCAATAGATAAATCACGTCCGGCGTTTCGAATGCCGCTGAATCATGGGAACGCTGGAACCCAGATCTAAGTGCACCCATTCGTGCTCCAAGGCAGCGACTGTCGAACAGAATTTCGCGAGCGAACAACACCGTTGGCTGAAGCCCTTGGCCTCGCAGCGAATCCTCATCTTGGTCTGAAACCATGACATCAAGCAGCAGCCAATCCTTCACCACGCAGACTGCTTTTCCTGTTGAACGTGACATAGCCAATTCAATCAACGTTGCATCTGGCCCACTGTCTCCATGTATCCGTTCACCTGTCTGAAGCAACAGGTTTCTCACCAATACTGCATCTACCATTTCAACTTCCCAACACCCCTTGCGCTCACCTTGTGGTGTCCTCACCTATCGCCACATCCACCCGGCTATCTGACATATCAGTGCACCTCAATAAATGGCCGCAGGGCACCGTTCTGGTAGTACCAATGGGCAATCACATACTGAGCTCCACCCTGAGTCATCACGACCTGATAGCCCTCCCTGTAAAACCTCTCCACCACAGGCGGTGTACATACAGGCAACCCTTCAGGAAACTCCTGCCGACGGTCGCAAAACATCAATCCCGTCATCAGTGGTGGCTTCTCTAATGCGCACATCAGAAACCCGTCGATATCAGCGCCGGAGATGGCTGCCTTTGCCTGCTGGATTACAGTGGGAAGACGGTTGAACCGCACATCCGCCGAGGTCGCACCAAAAGTCCTGATCCAGTAGGTGGGGTGAATTCGAACAGGCATGTCTCGGCTCATCACAGTTCGATCTCCAGGCTGGCATTGAATCCTGTTTGCTCACCGGGATAGCCTCTGGGATTGGACACGATGCGGCAGCGACCGAACCTCATGTCTACCGCACGATGCGTATGGCCGAATACCCACAGATCGGCCTTGTCAACCAGCTCGGGCCAATGGTTCGTATAAGCTGCCGTCAGGTGATCGCGAGGCCCGTCTATGACGCTCATCACAGGTGCATGGTGCGTAATGACGACAGTTCGCCCATCGAAAGGCTTATCAAGCTCCCGAGCAAGCCAGGCACGAGAGGTTGCATTACGGGACATCAGATCTATCGGGCGCAGCCGGCGATAGCAACGATCCGCGCGGATCATCTGGAAGTCGTTCATGCGAGCCGCTGCTACGCGCATACCCACAGCGGGAGAGCCCGTGGATGAAAAGTCTGTCCAGGTGGTGGCCCCCAGAAATCGGGTGCCGTTCCAAACCCATGTCTCATTTTCTAACAGGCGGACACGCGGCCCTGCAGCTCCTCTCATTTTCTGAAGCGTTCGATCGATATGGCCACCGTAAAATTCGTGGTTACCGCAGACGTAAACGACCTGACCATCAAACGTCTCATTTGCCCACTGAATGCCACGCGCTTTTGTATGGATGTCCCCGGCAAGCACGACCACATCAGCATCAACTTTGGGAGGGATGAATGGAGCGAATTCCTGATGCAAATCCGAATAGACCAACAATTTCATGACGCTCCCTCCAGAGCGAGCTAGCAGCCCCGGCCGACGAATAATCGATATATTGATAAGACCTGGCTCCAGCGGCACAACTCCCACACGAGCGAAGACCGGCAGCCAGTTCCGCATTTGACTATACGACATTGAGCGGAACTCGGCAAACGGGGCATACAGTCGTATTTTAGAGAATGGCCCCTAATGCTCAGGCATTCCCTCGCCGCTGCGTTGAGACATGTGCGCCGGCAACAGCAGGTGCTGCTGACCGATTTAGAAGATGGCGTGACTGCCTCACATCTCAGCAGAGTGGAGCGCGCTGAACGTGGCGTCACGATTGAAAAGCTCGATGAGATTGCTCGACAGCTAGGCGTCCATCCCCTCTCTCTGCTAGCTCTGGCTTACAGCGCCGAAGAGGCAACGCGTCCCAGCGATCTCTTGAAGCAGGTTTCGAAAGAGGTAACCGCCTTAGCCGGCGGGTCTGAGCCGCTGATCGTCGATCAAGAAGAGGGCCACTCCCGAGTGGCGGCGGCGGCTAAACGCCGAGAGGATGTGCAACGCCTGAAGGATGAGGGGCTAACGAAGGCCGAGGTCGCCAGAGCCCTGGCCGTCTCCAAGCAGACAGTAGCCAGGCACTGGTAAACCGCTCCGAAAAGCGAGCGGGAAAAAGCACCTAAAAACCCATCCAAAATCAAGCCATTCGCGGCGCTTCGCGTAGCGCTGCGCTTCGATTTCACTTTCGGTGGCGAACCTGGGGTTGTACTTTCTCATCATCAGCATGAGTCGCTCCTCTTATACCGTCTGACGTGCTGACTGGTAAGGACGCTTAATCCATGACGAGCTGGACGGCTTTCTATGAACACATGGACAAACGTGCCTCCTCAGCTCTCTTGTGTTGCGTGATTGATCACGTCAAAGATGAACTGCCCCGCCGTGCAGTAGACCTTGGGTGCGCTCGACGCAAAAGTGGCGGACTTTGAGTATTTGGCCGAGCAGCCCCCTTCCAAGCTGATTCATGCAGGGCTTGCCGTACCATTCTGCCGTCCATACCGATTCGACGCTCTCGACACAGGTGCGCGAAACTCAGCTGCCTGAAGGCGTCTTCGTAGGTCATTTCTTTGGATTGAGGCATGGCTGGGCAAGCCATGAGCGAATGTCATTTCACACTGTTGACGCCATTAAAAGGCTCAGCGCAGGGTTGGAAATTCTCATGTTGCTTGAAGTCAAATCGCCGATGGTCATTGATTCCGAGCCAGTGAATTGGCATCGAATTGATGTAATCATGCGAAAGATTCACCTGTCAAAGACCCCTCCACTTCTGTGGAGTCGAATCAGAACCATTGTTGTTCTCCTTGCTCTAAGCCCCTGAAAGACAAGAAATATCAGCCGTGCGGAATAAAAAATGCCCACAAACAAAGTGGGCACCATTGGGCAATTGAAATTCGACTGTATTCTCGATGTATGAATACCGTCAACCACCCCCACAGATAAGTGACTTCCGCACACTCAACAAATATTAATATGCTTTACCACGAGCAGATACTGGCCAGAGCGACTCAACTTTTCCGTTCCGCACACCTACATACCAGTCGTGGACGTTGCATGTTGGGTCACAGTGACCGCTAACCAGCTTCAGCTTTTCATTCACCTTCAGGACACACTTGGGATCCTCAACGACTCCGTGCTCATCACTACACTTAACGTACTTGACATCATCACGACCGTGAACGAAGGGAAGTCCACTGTCAACCGACTGGGCTTTAAGCCCAGCATCAACTACCGCCAAATGTGGTTTGGCGTGAGACATGACGCTAGTCAAGATGAACAACGCATTCTCCCATTCGCCTTGGTCAATACGTTTGCCGTCGACGTCTAGGATGCGCCCATAATCCGCGTCCATGAAAGCGTAACTACCACACTGAAGTTCATTATAAACACCAGAGTTACTTTCAAAGTAGTAGGAGCCAGTGCCCCCACCAGAAACCAATTCCGGAGCCAAGCCTTCGGTTTTCAACGCTTCGACTGCTTCCGTTACCTGAGCGATTGCACTTTCGAGTTTCGCCTTACGATCCTCGTAATTGTCCATATGCTGCATCGCACCCTGGTAAGCTTGAATGCCTTTGAATGCCAGATTTTCAGAGACAGCAGCAGCCTTTGCAATCTCAACTACTGCATTGGTAGTTGTTACCCCGCACCGGCCTGCCCCACAGTCGATCTCTACCAAGATCCCCAGTTGTGTCCCATATTTCTTCGCAGCAGCAGACAGGTCAGCGATATTGTCGATATCGTCGACGCATACAGTTACGGTAGAACCGAATTTTGGCAACCGGGCCAATCGATCAATTTTTAGCGGATCACGCACCTCATTGGTTACCAAAATATCGGTAATACCACCGCGGGCAAAAACCTCTGCTTCAGAAACCTTTTGACAGCAGACGCCAACAGCGCCGCCGAGCTCAATCTGCAAGCGAAGCACATCAACGGACTTGTGCATTTTGCCATGAGCCCGGTGACGCATTCCGTGAGCCTTAGCATAGTCGCCCATCTTTTTGATGTTGCGCTCCAGCGCATCCAAATCCAAGATCAGGCATGGCGTCTGAATTTCACTTTCATCCATTCCTGGCAAAGCGGGAACATCGTAACCAACTTGCAATTCATTCATATTTGCAGGGGCGTTCATTAAATTTCTCCTCAACTCCAGGGAAGTTTATCAAGATCGACATTACCGCCGGTGATAATGATACCGACGCGTTGACCAGCAAATAACTCTTTGTTTTTCAAAATCGCGGCAAGCGGCACAGCACTGCTAGGCTCAACTACGATTTTCATTCGCTTCCAAATCAGTTTCATTGCATCAATGATTTCTTCTTCGGTAGCGGTGAGAATGTCGGTTACATGATTGCGGACGAAGTACCATGTCAAATCTTTCAGCGGAACCTTTAGACCATCAGCAACAGTCACAGGTGCATCGTCAGCAATGATTTCCCCAGCTCTAAAGCTACGAGCCGCATCGTCAGCGTTCAGCGGTTCAGCCGCGTATATCTTGATCTGTGGCGCGAGATGAGAAAGAGTAAGACACGTACCGGAGACCATGCCACCGCCACCGATTGGTGCGATGACCGAGTCCAATCCTTCCACCTGCTCAATCAGCTCCGCCGAACAGGTTGCCTGGCCAGCGATCACCCGCCAGTCGTTATACGGATGCACAAACTCTGCCCCGCTTTCAGAGACGACTTGGGCGAAGACCGATTCGCGTGATGACGTTGAGGGTTCACACTCAACTACAACGCCACCATACCCTTTTACTGCGTCCTTTTTCGCCTGGGGCGCAGTACGGGGCATAACCACGGTACAGGGAATGCCGCGTCGGCCTGCTGCATAAGAGAGGCAGGTGCCGTGATTGCCGCTGGAGTGAGTAGCCACGCCTTTAGAAGCTTGCTCATCGGAAAGGCCAAATACAGCATTAGAGGCCCCCCGAGCTTTAAAGGCTCCCGCCTTCTGCAGGTTCTCGCACTTGAAAAAAAGCTCAGCACCCACCACTCCATTGATGAAGCTCGACGTAAGAACTGGAGTTTTGTGGATATATGGGGCGATCCTTTCCCGTGCTTCAACCATGTCTTGAATTGTTGGAATGATCATTTACACCACCGCCAGTAGGACTATTTTTGGTTGGATGGATCAACAGCAACGGCGTCCAATTCGATGAGGAAGCCGTTGTGTAGCTCTGGAACTGGAACCACTGAGCGAGCTGGCCGAGTATCCCCGAAGGCCTTAGCAAACGCAGCGTTGAAGACTCCCCACTGGTCAACGCCAACTATGTAAGCCGTGACTTTCAGCACATCAGACGGACTAGCGCCGGCTGCGCTGAGAATTGCCAGAATATTCTGCAAAACCTGGTCGACCTGCTCTGCGAAGGGCGCGACCTCATTGACGGCTTGTGTTCCAATTTTTATTGGAAGCTGACCGGAGATATGAATCAAACCACCGCCTTTCACCGCCTGACTGTAATGCCCCAATGGTTGAGGTGCATTATTGGTAGAAACAATTTCGATATCGCTCATTAGAAGTCTCTAATCTTTCAAATCAGCTCAAAAAATTAAAAGAGTGCGAATGGCTGTCTCTTCAATACATCTGATGGGACTGTATTCCACCGAACAATGCGAAGCGGGCTGGAGAAAATGGAGCAATATCAATCGTTGGCTTCTCGCCTGAAACAAGATCAGAGACCAACATTGCTGTCATCGGAGCCCCCGTCATGCCCAAATGGCCGTGGCCAAACGCATAGATCACATGCTGGCAACGCCGAGAACGCCCTATCACTGGTAACGAGTCGGGGATGCTAGGGCGGAACCCCATCCACTTCGTAATATTTTTCTCTGGCCTCGTCGAGGAAAGGCCGGGGAAAAGATTTCGCGCATGTGTATACAGCACGTCTGCTCGCTTCCAGTTTGGAGGAGCTTGAAGACCTGCAAATTCAACAGTTCCGCCGATTCGGAGACCCGTATCCATCGGCGTAGCGATGAATTTACCCTCAGCATCCGTAGTCGGAATTCGAGGTACTACGTGGGGATCACGAATCAGAATGTGATATCCACGCTCGGTATCAAGGGGGATGTTGTCTCCCAAGGCCTCAGCGAGCGGCTTCGAATAGGCGCCGGCTGCCACAACTGCAGCGTCAACGGATACAGTACCTGAGGTAGTTTCGACGCCACTCAACGTAGCGTCATTAACGATGAAGCCTGTTGCCCGCGCGGACACGAACCTCCCACCATTTTCCAGTACCTTTCGGAAAATCGCGTTCACCAGTTCGTAAGGATTGGTCGTATGCGAGTTTTCAGCGATCAACAGCCCTTTGGTGTAGGCGCGAGAGATATTGGGATCGAACTCATACAGTTCGTCAGCATTCAGCAACTGGGTGGAGACTCCATTGGCATTCCGGAGCTCCCACCCACCGCGATCTTTGGCAAGCGCTGAATCCGAACGATACACATACAGGTGCCCCTCATGTCGCAAGAGGTGCTCAGCACCGGCCTCCTCCGCCAATGACTTGATCAGAGGCACAGTCGAGCCAATGAGGCTTCGGAGTGCTTGTGCCTGCTCCCAAACCTTGGCACGTTTTCCTGCTAGCAGAAATCGGACTAGCCAAGGCGTTATGTTAGGCAGGTAATTAAACCGAACGGCAAGCGGCCCCATTGGATCCAGCAACCAGCTTGGGACGTTTTTGATCATCCCAGGCATAGACATTGGTACAACGGATGATCCGTTGAAACACCCTGCGTTGCCAAACGATGCTCCTTCGCCAGGAGGGTTAGGATCTATGATCGTAACTTTGAATCCACGACGCTGAAGCATCAACGCTGTACATACGCCAACGACTCCCGCGCCTATGACTCCAACATGTTTATCGCTCGAACTCATAATTCGCTCTCACGACGGCAGTGCGAAACCATGCCGCTAGAAATTAATAAAAATCCTTATTAGTACTTGGCTGCAGTTACTACCACTTCAACGAGAACATTGGAGCCCAAATCCGACACACCGATAGTAGCCCGTGCCGGCAAGCAATCAGAACTCAGCCAAGACGTCCACACCTCGTTCATTTCAGCTTTATTATTCATATCAGTAATGAACAGATTCGCCGACAACAGTCGGGTTTTGTCGCTGCCTGCAACTGACAGCAATTTATCCAGCTTGCTACACACCTGCAGCATTTGCTCTCGCATGTCGAGACCATCTGTGGCATCCGCAATCACCCCGCCCAGGTAAACAACACCATTGAACTCAACTGAGCGATGCATAATCGGTGCTTTATCACGACGCGTAATCATAATCACTAATCCAACTTTTATTGAGAGCATCTGCTGATGTAATAGTTTTCACACGCAGGTGCCGAATTTACAATTCAAACTGACCCCGTACCGCTACAGCGTTCAGTGCATGGACATAATATTTGGACATCTTAGCGCCGCAGTCAAATGCCAATAAGCAGCCGTGCGATTACAAAATGTTATGCCCGGTAGAAAATTGAAGACATAAACCTGTGTACTAGGGCTTGCCTAGACGGCTATAGAACAGCTCTCCCCTGACAGCCTTACATTTAAGGTCATTTTTCTATAAGAAAATTGAGCGAAGTGGATCCGCCTTCTATAGAAGGCGGCCCTGAAACTCAGGCTTAGCCAACTTGGATTAGTGCGACAGAATCTTCGACAAGAAGAGTTGCGCACGCTCGCTCCGAGGTGTACCGAAAAATTCGTCCTTTTTCGCATCTTCCACAATTTGGCCTTTATCCATGAATATAACTCGATCAGCGACTTTCCGAGCGAACCCCATTTCATGGGTAACAACCAACATCGTCATGCCCTCTTGGGCGAGTTCGACCATTACATCTAACACTTCGTTGATCATCTCTGGATCAAGAGCGGACGTAGGCTCGTCAAACAACATACATATCGGATCCATGACCAACGCCCGGGCGATCGCCACTCGCTGCTGCTGTCCACCCGATAGCTGACCAGGGAACTTATTCGCATGGTCTTTTAATCCCACGCGTTCAAGAAGCTTCAAAGCTTTATCCATCGCCTCATCACGGGATCTACCGAGCACTTTCACTTGCCCCAAGCAGAGGTTCTCTGAAATACGAAGATGCGGAAAAAGTTCAAAGTGTTGGAAGACCATTCCCACCCGCGAACGCAGCTTTGCCAGGTTAGTTTTTTTATCAGTAACCTGTATCCCATCCAGGATTATAGACCCTGCTTGTACTGGCTCTAACGCATTAACACATTTGATAAGCGTCGACTTGCCAGATCCGGATGGCCCACAAACGACCACGACTTCTCCCTTACGGACGCTGGTTGTACAGTCGGTTAGCACTTTGAAGCTCGGGCCGTACCATTTACTGACCCCATTAATTTGAATCATGGCCGGGCCAACTGACTGCTGCGACACTTCGTTTACAACTTGGAGTTTAGAGGTAGCTGGCATTTTTATCACCGTATAATCGCTGTGCGAGCTTCCAGACGCTTGACCAAGCGTGAGGCCACGTAAGAGATGAGGAAATATACAACTGCAGCGAAGACATACATCTCCACCAAGCGAACGTCGCGCTGCGCAACCTTAGATGCCGCGCCGAGAAAATCGGTTAAAGAGATCACGTACACAAGCGATGTGTCCTGAAAAAGAACAATCGTCTGAGTTAGGATCAATGGAACCATATTCCTAAGCGCCTGAGGCAGTACAACATTTGTCATTACTTGCGTGTAACTCAGCCCTACTGCATAGCCAGCTGCTGTCTGCCCATGTGATACAGACTGTATGCCCGCCCTCATGATTTCCGAGAAATAGGCAGCCTCAAATAGCGTGAACGTAATTAAAGCAGATGCAAACGCACCGACTGCAATTGGTTGCGATGATCCTATCAACCATGCGCCTAGATATGGGACAAGAAAGTAGAACCAGAAAATGACCAATATCAGCGGAAGTGAGCGCATCAGGTTAACGTACGCTCCAGCGGCGGCCGACAAAGTGCTGTGGGAGCTCAAGCGCATTAGCGCAAGCAGCGTACCCAGAGCCAAGCCACCAACGGTCGCCAGCACGGTCAGCAACAACGTGAATTGCATGCCCTCCAAGAACAGGTACGACAGAGAGCGAGCGATGACATCGAAATCAAAGTTGTGAAACATGATCATCTCCCCGCTCTAAAACCTGGTATGGCCAACTTTCTTTCAATCGCGCGCATCCCAAATGCAACCAGGATGTTTGTGATTAAGTACAAAACAGTAGCCAATGTGAAAGCTTCGAATACCTGGAAAGTGAATTCCTGCATCGCGCGGGTTCTTGCGGTGAGCTCCAACAACCCAATCGTCAGGGCAACGGAAGTATTTTTAACGGTATTCAAAAATTCAGAGGTTAGCGGCGGCAATATGATTCGAAATGCCATCGGTAACAAGACATACCGATAGACCTGTGCGGTTGTTAGCCCTATCGCAGTACCTGCAAACTTCTGACCTCGTGGCAGAGACCCTAAGCCCGCGCGCAGCTGCTCAGCTACACGAGCTGACATATAGAAGCCTAGAGCAAACACGGTCGTCCAGAATGGAGCATCAGGAAGGCTTTTCAACCAGAGCCCCATCTCTTGTGGCACTAGCTCTGGAAGGACAAAATACCAGAGGAATATTTGCACCAAGAAAGGGATATTTCGGAACAGTTCCACATAGCCACTTGCGAAGGTTTGCCCTACTTTAGATGGCAATGTCCTTAGAACTCCGACCACCAAGCCTAACACAAGCGCGAGGAACCAGGCGGAGAGAGCCGTAGTAATCGTAACCCGAAGCCCCATCAGAAGCAGATTGAGATACGTCCCCGACCCATCTAGCGACTCTTGAAGAAATACAGACCAATTCCACATGTAGTTCATAAACTAATCCTCCTTTAAGGACAGTTTTAATGACTATTCAGTCATGACCAATCAGTGTTATGGCAGGTAGGATGCCGTATCGGCAGAATCGGAAGGTGTCTTGAACGCTTTTGCAAGTGCCGGGCTAAGCTGTACGCCCAAATTCAATCCACGCGGGGGTATAGGTTGGTTAAACCATTTATTATAAATTTCTTGCATCTGTGTGCTTTGGTAAAGCTTTGCTGTGGCTTCGTTCACAAAGCCCTTAAACTGCTGATCACCTCGACGAATCATGATTGCGTAAGGTTGAGGAGCTGAAAATGCTTCAGAAGAAATGGAGTAGTCCGATGGATTTCGTGAACCCGCCACGAGCGATGCCAACAGGATATCATCCATTACAAACGCTGAAGCACGGCCAGTATCGAGCATCAAAAAGGCTTCAGCATGATCATTCGCGGCAACAATTTTGATACCGAGCTTTCGTGCGACGTTCGTCATACTCAGCTCTTGAATATTTGCAGTCCCCGATGTAGATACGACGGTTTGACCAGCCAGATCCGCAATTGTATTTAGATTGCTAGATTTTTTTGATACAAACCTATTTGCAGTTAAGAAATACGTATTTGCAAACGCGACCTGATTTTGGCGCTCGACCGTATTGAAGGTTGACCCGCATTCCATATCAACAGTGCCATTTGCGATCAAAGGAATTCGAGATGCTGAAGTAACAGGATTGAATTTCGTCTGCAGGCTTGGAACCTGCAGCTTTTCCTTCAGTTCGTCAACGACCTTGAGGCAAATGTCGACTGCATATCCAACCGGTTTTTGGTTCTCATCAAGATACGAAAACGGCAACGATGAATCACGGAACCCAATCGTAACCACACCAGTATCTTTAATTTTCTTCAGGGTACCAGTCAGTTCTTCAGCGGAAACTGCTGTTGAAGCAACTGCAAGGAGCAAGGCGAGGTTGACCGCTTTCTTTAGCATTATAGGTTTCCTCAATATTCCGATATTGGAATTGTTTTAGTTTTTCGTATTTACCACGTTCCTAAATCTTCCGTAAAACCGCCTGGCCTGCTAGCAGACCTCTCCATGACACGTCTCTGTCGTCCTTGCCCTATAATAAATGCGGTGCGATGATGCCCGTCAAATGCATTATCGCGCCTACTCTATAACGAAATGTTATGGCCTTTACGGAGAGATTCATGCTCAAGCATCGACAAATTGAGGCGTTCCGGGCAATCATCATTGGAGGATCCATGTCCACGGCGGCAGGGATTATGGGGATCACCCAGCCTGCTATCAGCCGACTTATTAGGGATCTTGAGCATGAGACCCGACTAAACCTATTCGAGCGTACTGGTGGGCGCCTCATTGCCACAGGCGATGCCATGGCCCTCTACCGTGAGGTCGACAGATCCTTCCAAGGCCTTGAACGCATACTCGACCTTGCACGTGATTTACGTGAAAGGCGTGGAGGTTCGTTACGTGTAGCCGCATTGCCAGGGTTGGCAAATGGCTTCTTACCTTCCTTCGCTGCACGTTTTCTGGGTTCGCGCCCAAACCTCAACATGTCTCTACATGGAATGAACTCACACTTTGTACTTGATTGGGTCAATAGCGGCCAGTGCGACCTTGGCATTGTAGAGAACACCCAAATGCCTGGTGTGAAAGTGGAGGACTTACCTCCATGCGAAATGGTTGCTGTTTTACCAGTAAACCATAGATTGGCCGAACGGGATTACCTAACTCCAGAAGACTTCGACTCTGAGGATTTCATTTCACTCATCAAGCCATCAGTTATGCATGTGATGGTGGATAGTATAATGAGAGATCGTGGCATCATCCGACGTATAAAGGCAGAAACGCCTTTATCGATGATAGCTTGCGGCATGGTCTCAGCTGGCTTTGGAATTTCGATTGTCGATCCATTCACGGCCGACAGATATTCCTCATCGCTTGTAATCAGACCTCTACAGCCCGCAATTTCTATCAACTGGAGTATTATCCTCCCCACTCACATAAAGGCTTCCACTATCACTAACGAATTCGTGACTGAATTCAAAGCTGCGTTCGGTGAGTTCCTAAACGATTTCAAGCCTTCGAAGCCCGGCAGTTAGAGCTCCATGACTGGCCTTTAAACGGGAGACTCACCTTGCGCTGAAGAGGCATCGATGCAGGCTAGCAAAAAGGGTGCTGAGCAGCTCCAGGAAGCTCCGACCTCGTGGGAAACTACAGGTACCTCACTATGAGGTGCTATTCCCTATACCGGAGCGCCTCACCTTCGCACCTGCATGAAGGCCGTACTCTCGCTGCACGACCGCTAGACGAGAGCCTCGGCAAGCACTCAAAGACTGACCGATCGGTCAAAGGTTAGCTTTCTTGTACCTTAAGGACAGTAGATCGTGATTTATTGCACCATTGATTTGGGCACAAGCTACACCCCGCATTGCACACAATACCCGCCATCCATGGGTCGAGAAGTTGATTAGATAATCAAGTTCTTCATTGATTATTGCCAAGAATCCGCCCAGCTAGGGCTTGAACGCCCCCCCGTATTGAATATATTACGGAGTCATCCCACGCGTTTAAGAAGCATACCTTTATACAAAAATAAGAGGATGTTTTGATGTCCAAGGTTATTCTCGCTTCACAACTGTCCAAAAACCAGCAAGCGTCACTTGCGCCTGGCTTGAAACAACGCCATGTAACTATGCTTTCAATTGCAGGTGTGATTGGTGCTGGTTTGTTCGTAGGTTCCGGCCATGCAATAGCAGCCGCTGGGCCAGCCGCCATCATTGCCTATTTCCTGGCCGGTAGCCTTGTCGTGCTAGTCATGCGCATGCTTGGCGAAATGGCTGTTGCCTCACCTGATACAGGTTCCTTTTCTACATACGCCGACCGAGCAATCGGGCGCTGGGCCGGGTTCACTATCGGTTGGCTGTATTGGTGGTTCTGGGTGCTAGTCATTCCGCTAGAGGCCATTGCTGCTGCGGCAATCCTGAATGCCTGGTTCCCCACCATCGATACCTGGGTGTTCGCACTAGCGGTAACCTTCCTCCTGACCGTTACGAATCTGTTCAGCGTTGCCCGTTACGGCGAGTTTGAATTCTGGTTCTCACTGCTAAAAGTCATAGCAATCATCGCTTTCATCGCCTTGGGCGCAGTCGCGCTTGTAGGAGGCTTGCCGGATCGGGACGTCAGTGGATTGGCTTCTTTGATGGAGAGTCATAGCGGATTCATGCCGAATGGGTATGCCACGGTGATTGGCGCTCTCCTGACAACGATGTTCAGCTTCATGGGTACAGAGATTGTCACCATCGCTGCTGCTGAATCCAAGGATCCCGCTAAGCAGATCACCCGCGCAACGAACTCTGTGATCTGGCGAATTGCTCTGTTCTACCTCGTTTCCATCTTCATCGTGATCTCCATCGTTCCATGGAACGACCCACAGCTGGTGCAGGTTGGCTCGTATCAACGAGCGCTCGAACTGCTCAATATCCCGCACGCAAAACTCATCGTGGATATCGTGGTTCTGGTAGCCGTTGCCAGCTGCCTGAACTCAGCGATTTACACGTCGTCACGTATGATTTTCTCCCTCGCCAAGCGCGGTGATGCCCCAGCTCGACTCAAGCGCACAAACGAAAGCCATGTTCCTAGGGCAGCAGTTCTGGCGAGTACGGCTGTAGGCTTTCTCACCACTATCGCGAACTACTTTGCCCCGGCCCACGTTTTCGCATTCCTACTGGCGAGCTCGGGTGCAGTTGCGCTGCTGGTTTACCTGGTGATTGCGGTTGCCCAGCTACGGATGCGGAAGATTTTGCAAGCGAGTGGCGCACCAATTGAGTTTCGGATGTGGCTGTACCCGTGGCTCACCTGGGCAGTGATCGTGTTCATCATTGCGGCCCTTGCCGTAATGTTGATGATGCCCCAGCACCGCTATGAAGTACTGTCTACCGCCCTTCTAGCGATCTTTACCGTATGCGTTGGCTTATTGAATGGCCGCAAACGGAAAGGTGATCAGGCTGCAGCGGATGCCCCAGCAGGTGCCTGATTTACTCAATGGAAAAATATGGTCGGCCCGCCGGCCATTTTTGTCTGCTAGTAGCTATAGCGAAAAACCGTCGCAGCACACCTTCGGGCAACACCACCCCCATCTAGATCCGTCCCTCATACGATCCGAAGCCGGTTATCGATCCAGGGCGTCGCCGCTTTCTTCAGGGCCAGGCACGCTACTTCGCGGGTACCGGCCTCACCAAAATACTGTGTGATCACAACATCCACATAACAAGGAGGAGCCATGGCTCAGCTGACGACTTCAGAAAAACGAACAGCATTCCACGAGCTGCACAAAGCCGGGTGCTTCTTGCTACCCAATCCGTGGGATGCAGGTAGTACGCGCATCTTAGAGAGCCTCGGTTACAAAGCCCTGGCGACGACCAGCTCAGGTTATGCATGGTCGCAGGCACAAGCAGATGGCCAACTGTCTCGACTCGATACTTTGGCCCATATGCGCCATCTGGCTGCAGTGAGCGACCTCCCGATCAATGCCGATTTCGAGAGTGGTTTTGCCGCTACTCCAGAGGGTGTTTTCGAGAGCGTCGGCCTAGCGATCGATACTGGGATAGCGGGCTTATCCATCGAAGATTCGACAGGCGACCCAAGCAATCCCCTTCGAGAGAAATCGGAGGCTATAGAGCGCTTACACGCTGCCCGCGCGGCCATTGATGCCAATGGAGGTGACACGCTCCTTGTAGGGCGAGCCGAAAATTACTTCGTAGGTCGCCCAGGCTTAGACGATGTGATTGAGCGCCTTGTGGCCTATTCCGAAGCCGGCGCGGATTGCTTGTACGCACCGGGCATCAAAACTCGTGAAGAGATTCGAGCAGTCGTGCAGGCGGTTGCGCCCAAACCCGTGAACGTCTTGATCGGATGGGCCACTGATTTGACGGTTGAAGAGCTCTCAGAGATGGGCGTCAGAAGAATCAGCGTGGGAGGCGCATTGGCTAGAGCTGCGTGGGGAAGGTTCATCTCTGCAGCTCGAATCATGACTGAAGAGGGTCGATTTGATGGATTCCTCGATGCTCCGACCGGAGCCGATCTCAACAAATTTTTCAGCTCCGTAACCTCTCGCTGAGCGGTTCCTTCGAGAAGATTGGACTCACCAAAAAGCACGGAAATGGATCTTCAACAGAACCATTGTCTAGGTAAAGTACTGTTAAACCACGGAGAGCAGGCGATTATGGCAAGACAAAACGAGTATGGTCAAAACATCGGTTTTCCCGTTGAAAATTGGACGCCCAGGCCTCAACCAACATCGGTGACTCTGACCGGTCGCCACTGCCGATTGGAGCCGCTGAACGCCGAAGCTCACGCTGCTGATCTGTTTGAGGCCTACAACACTGCACCGGATGCCAGTGACTGGACTTACCTCTTTGTTGGCCCCTTCCAAAGCGCTGAGCAATACCGCGATTACGCTGAGGTCGCAGCGAAAAGCACTGACCCTCGCCACTTCACCGTGATCGACTTGGCTACCGGTAAGCCAGTTGGAACCCTTGCCCTGATGCGTATTGACCCAGCACAGGGCGTGATCGAGGTTGGGAGCGTTACCTTCTCGCCGCTGCTCAAACAATCAGCGCTTTCGACCGAAGCACAATACCTGCTCATGGCCTATGCCTTTGATGAGCTCGGCTACCGCCGTTACGAGTGGAAGTGCGATGACCTCAACGAGCCGTCCCGAAAGGCAGCTGTCCGTCTCGGCTTTAAGTACGAAGGCACCTTCCGTAGAGCGGTGGTGTACAAAAGCCGAAACCGCGACACGGCGTGGTATTCAATCATCCAGGAAGAGTGGCCCGGCATCAAAGAGGCGTTCAATGCCTGGCTGAGCCCAAAGAACTTCGACGAAGAAGGAAAGCAACGTCATTCGTTGACGTCATTCAGACAGGCCGTCTGATAATCAACATCTCCGTAGCCGGTTGAAGGCAGCAACTCTGTTGATTTTGCGGCCCCCAAAGGGCCGCCTTGCCTGAGCTGATGGCAGCATACGGTCATCGGCCATTTCCCGCAGCGAGCTACCAGCAATATACTCGCAGCCTCCCTCATGAAAATCTCAAGTGTCTTCGACCCAACGCCTTCGAAACGCGGTAGCCAACGTTCAATCTCTTCAAACCGAAACTTATCTACAGCCACAGCTGATGTACGTCCAACACTAGGAGCCGGCATATGCCGGCGACCAGATTCTGGGGACGATGCGGTGGTAGGGCAAGGGCCTGGCTACGTCGTCGCTAGCACCTTGTCTGGAGCGACTTTGGAGCCAACGAAAACTCGCGACTGCCACGAAGGAAGTATTTGTTTCGATTCCTTCTGGTCAAACAATTCGTTGGACAGTTCAGTACTGTGTACGACCCAACGTGCCAGCCCTGTGCAACTGGTAGTCGATGACGGTTTGGTAATTCACGCGCTCCGCGCCCCAACGTAGTGCCTGACCAGTTTGCACCGGCCAGATGGTTATTCGCTGCGCTGCGTGAAAAATGGGACATATGACCTGCCTAACCGAGCTCTCAGTTAGTACAGAAATTGACAAAAAGTCTAGCCTTCCGTACTTTTCTCTAACGTCTACCACTACACGCGTAAAGTCCTTAATGGTTATCCAGACGGACGGTACGGTGGATTATGTACTGGCCCGATCGGAGCAACAGTGATGCGGTGATACACATTGGTTCCATCAATGACAGCTCCTGGAATAGCTGACGGTTCGCTCGTCCGAGTGTTGCTTGACTGGCAATTCGAGACAGCACCTATTCTCTTGTTAACACCGATTCGGAAAAACAGATCCCGTAAATTGCAAACTTTTTGCAGTTTTCTAACAATTTCTTTTAATTCATTTAACAAGGCCACGGACTGAGTCACGCCCTCATTGACTTTTGATTGACACACTCTATTTAGGCTGGACACCATTTTATGAAAAACACTACTCCTGAACAGCAGGCGCTTATCAGCCAACTGGAAAAAATTGCCGAAGGCTTAAGCCTTACCTTCAGCCCCTTCTGCGAGGTCGTGTTGCACGATCTGAGAGACCCAAAGCACGCGATCCTAGCAATCCACAATAACCTCTCAGGAAGATCGACGGGCCACCCTGCAACCGAGCTGGGTCTTGCCAGGATCGCTGACCCGGCTTTCCCGCAGATCATCGCGAACTATCCGAATCAATTCAAAGACGGTCGCCAGGTCAAAAGCACCTCTATCGGTATCAAGGACTCCACGGGCCGATACGTTGCAGCGCTGTGCATGAACATCGACCTGACCCTCTTTCGAGGTCTACAAGGGATGCTTGACCACTTTGGCTCATTCAGTGGTGACCGTCCGAATGAATCCCTGGAATTGGGCGGTTCCGATAGTATTCGCGCAAAAATCGACAGCTTCGCTGCCCGTCTTTCCACCACTCCTCGTGCGCTCAAAACCGCTGATCGGAGGATCCTTCTGCAGGAGCTGAAAGACTCCGGCCTGCTCGAGATTAGGAAAGCTATGGAGACCGTGGCATCCCATCTTGGCGTGTCTCGGGCAACGGTCTATAGCGATACCAAGTGACCGCCAGGTACGCTTCTCTTCGGTCAAACGGGGCAACCTTTTGCCCCGAGCAGCGCATTAAGGCGATCGGGGTCGAGAGTATCGTCTTCGATACCTTTAAGAATCGGAACTTCGCGATCGAGCATCTGACGGTAACGCTCGTAAACGGTCGACAGCTACTCTTGCGCCGTTAGTCATTGTCCTCGACTAATTACCAAGGCCAGGAAATATCGTGGCCCACACCTTCAATTTTTGCTTGTTCGAAAAGCAGTCGAGCAACAGTCAGGTCTTGCAGCGCCAACCCTGTCATGTCGAAGACAGTGATGTCTTCAGCCGCGCGCGAAAATGCGACCTTCCCTGTCAGCAAATCACCAATTTCCGTTGAGTTTGTAGAAGGCGCCCACTGGGTTTCGCCTATCTGAGTGGCTTGCGCCCTGTCATCGACAAAAAGCTTCGCCCTGGACAACAGTCCCTCAGGGGCTTCCCTTTTGCCCTTGGTATCGGCTCCAACGCAGTTGAAATGTGTACCCGGACGTACGGCATCGAGGTCGAACAGCACCTGCCCACCTGGAGTAGCCGTGATCACAATGTCACTTTGAGCCACAGCGTCGTTTTCCGATGCGCTATGGCGCACTAAACAGCGGCCTGCAAACTGCGCCTCAAAGTTCGTATCTGGTTTGGCACCATGCGTCAGGTAGCTCACGGTTTTGATACCGGGCATGACCCGAAGGGCGTAGTCCACCTGGATACTTGCCTGCACGCCAGTACCGAAAACGGTCAGATGCGAGCTATCACTGCGTGCAAGATTCTCAAGACCCAAAGCACCAGCTGCGCCGGTGCGCAGAGTGGTGATGGTATTGCCATCAATGACGCACAGGGGGCGTCCTGTTGCTGGGTCGATCAGCATGATGGTCGCTTGGTGAGGCTCACCACCCACCGCACGATTACTGGGCCAGAAGCCAGCGGCTTTGAAACCAAGCACGCTCTGACTGGCAATACCGCCGGATTTGATTCCGAAGATACCGCCGGTGCTCAGTGCTTCACGTACGATGGGAAAGACTTGACCTTTACCTTCACTGTGAAGACAAAAGGCTTCACGCACGGCAAAAAGGATTTGCTCAGGTAGGACGAGGGCGTTGACGCCGTCTCTATCCAGCAATTTAAGCGTTTCGATTTTGGACATTTTTTCTACGCCTTAAGGAGCTCAAAAGCATTGCAAGACAGATTATCCAGCTCTGGACTACCTGTAAAGATTTCATCTGAGCCGTTTGTCATGCTCCGCCACAGGCTTTGCAGAAAGAAAACCCGCATTTACAGATCCTGAGAACCGTCTCACTGCGTCAGGTTCCGCCCATCATCGTTGCGCGCCGCCCAATCTTATCGTCCATAATTTGACATTTCGTTTAGCTAAACCTATCGTCTGCCACCAAATCACCCACCTCCTCTTCACCCAAATGAAGTGTGCGCAAATCGATACCCTCCTGCTGCGAGAAGTGACGACCTGGCCCCCTACGCTGGCATTCCCTTGAGCAAAATCGAGTAATTTCATGCGCGTACTATTTGATTGTGACGGTACCCTGAGTGCGACTACCGTGGCTACCATGTGCTATCCGCTCCCCACCCAGTTCAGGCGGCGTCGTGATCTGTCAGATCATGAACATCCTTGAAGGCTATCCAATGGGCGAGCTGGGTTACCACTCTGCCCAAGGCATGCATTACCAGATCGAAGCGATGCGCCATGCCTACATCGTCCGGAACAGCTACCTGGGTGACCCGGATTTTGTGAAGAACCCGATTGATCGCCTGCTCGACAAAAACTACGCGGCAAAGACTCGCGCAGCGATTGACCCCAACAAGGCAGGTGACTCTTCCAAGCTCGGTACTGGCGTAGCGCCTCACGAAGGCAACAACACGACGCACTACTCCATCATCGACAAGTGGGGTAACGCAGTGCCTGTTACCTACACCCTGAACGACTGGTTCGGTGCTGTAGTCATGGCTAGCGGTACCGGTGTCTTGCTCAACGATGAGATGGATGACTTCACCTCAAAAGTCGGTGAACCGAACATGTATGGGCTCGTACAAGGCGAAGCCAACTCGATCGCCCCAGGCAAGACTCCTCTGTCCTCGATGAGCCCAACGATTGTGACCAAAGACGGCAAGCCGGTGATGGTCGTAGGTACCCCAGGCGGCAGCCGGATCATCACCGCCACCCTGCTCACGATCCTAAACACCATCGACTACAAGATGAACATTCAGGAAGCAGTCGACGCACCAAGATTCCACCAGCAGTGGCTGCCGGAGGAAACCAACCTTGAGGACTTCACGATCAGCGCCGACACGCGAAAAATCCTGGAAGGTTGGGGTCACAAATTTACTGGGCCACAACCTCTCAACCACGTCGCGGCCATCTTGGTAGGAGCGCCATCCTTAGACGGCAAGCCTGTGGGTAACAACCGCTACTACGGCGCCAACGATTCACGCCGTGGCACTGGGCAAGCCTTGGGTTACTAATGCTCCCAACGCGACATGTAAGGGGGCCTAAGCCTCCTTTTCATCGAGTTGCTTCGCACCCTGAAGATTGAGCATTGCCGGCACGATCAGTGCGAAAACGACCATCACTAGCAACAGTTTCGGTCGCTACTTGGAGGTTTTCCATGGCACAGCTCGCTACGTCCCCCGAGGCTTGGCTCGGGCAGTCGCTTGCGCCTCCATAGGGTCATCCGGCCAAAAATGCTTGGGGTACCTTCCCTTGAGATCTTTCTTGACCTCGCTGTAAGTTGACCTCCAGAAGTTAGCCAAGTCCTGGGTCACCTGCACTGGGCGCCGTGCAGGTGACAGCAAATGCAGCTTGAGCACCTGCCGCCCATTGGCAATGCGTGGCGTATCAGCTTGTCCGAACAGCTCCTGGAGCCTGACAGCCAGTACGGGAGGCCGCTCGCTATAGTCGATACGAATGTTTGAGCCTGAGGGTACCAAGACGGTTTGAGGGGCGTGAGTATCCAGTTGCTGCGGCAATGGCCAAGGCAAAAGGTTACGCAGGATGGAGCCGAGATCCAGCTGACTGAAGTGGCTCAGCCTGGTAATGCGCCCCACGTAAGGCCCCAACCACACGCCCAAGGACTCCAGCAGAACTTCATCGCGAAGATCTGGCCACTCACTCTCGCTACCTGCCTCTTCATCCAGCAGACGCATCAACTCTACTCTCGCCTGCCACTGACGAAGCTCTGGCGTCCAAGGTAGCAGCTCAAGGCCTTTGCGCCGGACAAAATTGACCAGCGCCTGGACGCGTGCCTCATCGTCAAGGTTAGCCAGGGGAGCACTCGACAACACCAGGCCTCCGACCTTGAACTGTCGCTCAGCGCGTAAAACGCCCTCACGCTCATCCCAGTCGAGCTCGTCCACCTGACTCACCTGTTCTTTCAGGACAGTGTCGAACAACATCTCATCGAGATCAGCTGCAAGATAAATGTGCTCCTCTCGTTGCCCCTGCCGGCTGCCAAGGTCGGCAACGACCAGCCATGGATGCTTCATCAGCGCATCAGCCTCGGTAAACGTCGCCGCGCGACCATTCGCCAGACGATACTCAGCACCACCCGCACGCCGCTGTTGAGCAACCCGATCGGGATACGCCAATGCAAGCAGGCACCCCACCCACCTCGGGTGATCTGGATCAGCGACGGCAAGTGCTGCCGAGCCGCGCAGGAACGACCGGTACTGCCTGGCTAACTGCCTCGCGCGCTGGGTACCGCCTTGTTCACCCCGCTGTGCACGCTGCTCTCCAGACAAAAGGGCAAGTCGGCTGTGTAAGTCAGCCCCCCCTCCGCGCTGGATATCCCGCTCTCCAAGCAAGGCCGCGATATTGCACGCCGTCTCGGTCAGCCCCAACTCATGGCCTCGCAACAACAAGTGGGCGATTCGGGGATGGCTTGGTAACTCTGCCATCGCCTGTCCGTGTTTGGTCAATTGACCATCCTGCTGGATCGCGCCAAGCCGCCGTAGAAGATCACATGCCTGAGCAAATGCTGCAGTGGGCGGTGCATCCAGCCACACGAGCTCGTTCGGCTTGACGCCCCATTTGGCCAGCTGCAGCGCCAAGCCAGTCAGGTCTGCCTGCTGAATTTCGGGGGCACTGAAGCCTGCCATCTGATCGTGCTGAGCTTCAGACCACAGGCGATAGCACACACCAGGCTCCAAACGTCCGGCACGTCCTGCCCGTTGGGTGGCGCTGGCCTTGGATATCCGTTGTGTATCCAAACGGGTCATGCCGCTGCGAGGGTCGAAGCGCGGAACACGTTCAAGGCCCGCGTCGATCACCACACGTACGCCGTCGATGGTGACACTGGTCTCAGCGATATTCGTCGCCAGCACCACTTTGCGCTTCCCTGGCGGGGCTAACTCGATCGCTGCCCGCTGCTGACTCAAATCGAGCTCACCATGTAACGGGCAGAGCAAAGTGTCCCTCTTCAGCAACGCCGATGCATTTAGGCTGTTTTCAAGCCCTGACTGAACGCGGCGAATCTCTGCCTGGCCCGGCAGGAAAACCAGCAGGCTGCCTGGCTGCTCAGCCAGTGCGTCAAGACAAGCGCTGATGACCCGAGGCTCAATGTACTCGCCTGGCTGCTGTGGCTTGCCCCAGATCGTCGTGACTGGAAACATCCGCCCTTCGCTCGTTACGATCGGAGCATCATTCAGAAGGCGCGATAGCCTTTCTCCTTCCAGCGTCGCCGACATCAGCAACACCTTCAGCGGAGCATCGTCTCGGAACAGCTCCCGACCATTGAGCGTCAGCGCCAAGGCGAGATCGGCATCGAGGTTTCGCAGGTGGAATTCGTCGAAGATCACAAGCCCGACGCCTTCAAGCGAAGGATCGCTCTGCAAGCGACGTGTGAGGATGCCCTCGGTCACCACCTCGATCCGTGTCTTCGGGCCTACCTTGCTGTCCAGTCGGATGCGGTAGCCCACGGTCTCGCCGACCTTTTCACCCAACTCACTTGCCATACGCTCTGCTGCAGCACGCGCCGCTAGCCTGCGTGGTTCGAGCATGATGATGGTCTGGCCCTTAAGCCAGGATTCGTCGAGCAAGGCAAGCGGGACGCGGGTAGTTTTACCCGCGCCTGGTGGTGCCTGAAGCACCACCTCATCTCGCTCATGGAGGGCTTTCAAAAGGGCTGGCAAGGCGGCGTTGATAGGCAACGAACTCATAGGGTCTCCCGAGAATCGACACGATTATATCGAATCAGAAGAGCCGGTTCGCTGCGCTCAGCCGTTCAGCTCAAGCGGCTCGTCAAGAACGCTTAGGTCTTCATGAACGATCCACGGATCCCCTGACTGAAGCTGCATGGTTACAGTGGAGCCCTCTGTCGTGTAGAACTCGGTCTTGGGTTGGCTGGGTGTTTCCAGATCGGTATACGCGACAAGCTCGATCCCGGTGTACAAGGTCTCGATTCGAGGCGGGGTAATGGCTTGTCCGAACAGCTCAAACGACACGCTATTTTTTTGCGCCACCGTAATAACGGGTGGGAGGCCGCCAGTCTTGAGACCCGAGAAATCGCATTTTTCTTGAGAGTCGAACTGCCCTTTGCTCAACAGACCAGGCTTGCGAGTGCTGAGGTATGGCCCGTCGATCAGACCCGCGTACTTTCGAATAATTGAGTAGACCTCATGATCGAAATCCAGGTTCTTCAAGAAAATAGCCTCGCTACATTGCTCCGCCACCTTCCGCGCAAACCCTAGATACTCGATCAGCCAGCGCAGCCGGGCATGGTACTCCTCGTTGATCGGACTCGTTTTGGTGTCAAACGATGCAGCGTTGTTGCCCACCTCGATCTCAACAACCAAGCGTCCCTTCCCAAAGTACGGTGCAGCCTTCGCGAGCCGTGAAAAGCGTGGTAGATCGAGGATATTTTTTCCCCGCCAAGCCTCAGCGTCAAACCTCAGGTCGAAACTCGTACCAGTCCCGTCGTGCTCGCATGACGCCTTGACTGCAAAGAATCCGCCTAACGCCTCACCTTCGAAAACGGTGCGCACGCTACCTGACGTGTAGTAGCAAGTGAACGTGTCGATTGATACCTCATGGCCTTCAGTCGTTCGCATATAGAGGTTGGCAGTCAACGGTCGTTTCGGTGCGCCCATGATCAGCACGCCTTGCCCTGACCGATGAATTTTTTGATGGATGGCCTCAAACAACTTGGAGCCTTCAAACATCACATGAGCGCCAGGGATCTCAATCTGCCGCCCCTCTTCAAAAAGCGCCCGTTCGGCTTCGTAGAACCCTTCCAGCTTGTCCAGATCCTGCAGGATGAGATTCAGGGTGACATTTTCCCGCGCTGCGCTAATGAAGTGGTGGCAGTTGCCGCCAACCCTGTCTACCTGGACATTGAATCGCGGATCGAGGGCCTCCAAGGCAGTCTCGTAACCCGTCATCATCGTGTCTAACGGCATATTGATGGGGTCGGTAGACATGTTCATCATGCGCTGGACAATCGAAATATTCCCTTCCTCAACCGCAGCGTTCACTTCCTTCTGGGTGAAGGATTTCTGGTTGAGAAGGCTGTTTGATCGCGCCTCCGCTCTTTGCTTCCATTCCAGCAGCGTCTCAACGCTGTAGGCAGAATCGTCGGCATCGATCAGCCTCGAATGCGTCTGACACATCCAGATGCCGTTGTCCAAGTGGCGGCGCTGGTCTTTATTTTGCTCGGCGTCATAACGAGGCCCGCCAGGTGCAGCCGCTTTGATGTGGCATGCCACGCCTATTCCCACAGCCTTATCACCCGTAAAGGCTGAGCCGTGGGTATGGACATAGCAGTCGGGGAATGAACAAACGTTACCAGCCCGATCTCGCAGGCGCTGCACGGTTGCCTGGGTGAAGTCATGGCGTTTATGGATTTCAACATCCGATGGCGAGTCAGATTTCTTCCGCTTGGATTTAGCTCCACTCATAAAGATCCCGTTGGTTACGCTCCGGAGTGATGGTCGAAAGTCGCGGCTGGAGACCCGATAGCCAGCTCACCGGCACCACCTCAAGTGCAGGCCCTTCAGAGGGCGAGAATAGCTAAGTTACATCGCCGCCCGGGTCAGGCGAAACCCGGTTGACCAACTCTCCCCCCCCTACGTCACCATAGCGACCCATTGGGCTCAACACGCTTTGCAATGGACGAGGAGCTCCATACGACGATGGGGATCATTCAGATTCAAAACCGTGGCACCTACCGGCGTGGGATTCTGGTTCGCGCCAACGTTGATCATGATGGAAGAGCTGGTGGGAAGCCCTCGAAGGGTGGCCTGCAGCGAGGGGGTTGATTCAAGAGCAAGAACAAAGCGGTGAGGCTTGATCCGTTGTTTGACAAGATAAAGGCGTTGGAAGGGATTGTGGCGAAACGTGAAATTCGTCGAAGATCACCAGCCCCACACCCTCCAGCGCCGGGTCGGCCTGCAGGCGGCGGGTGAGGATGCCTTCGGTCACCACCTCGATGCGGGTTTTCGGCCCGACCTTGCTGTCCAGGCGGATGCGATAGCCCACGGTTTCGCCGACCTTTTCGCCCAGCTCACTTGCCATACGCTCTGCTGCAGCACGCGCTGCCAGTCTGCGTGGTTCGAGCATGATGATGGTCTGGCCCTGAAGCCAGGCTTCGTCGAGCAAGGCAAGCGGGACGCGGGTAGTTTTACCCGCACCTGGTGGTGCCTGAAGCACCACTTCATCCCGCTCATGGAGGGCTTTCAAAAGGGCCGGCAAGGCGGCGTTGATAGGCAACGAACTCATGTGTACTCCTGCAACATGAGCGGCAGTATACGCTCACTCAGTTGCAGAATCGGAGGCTGACTAGGTCAGCTGATAGCTGCGGTGAAGCTGCCCAAGCTCTTCCAAACCTCGGGCAAGCATTGCCCTGTAACCGGCACGATCCTGAATGAATGGTGAGAACAGGCTATGGCCCAACCATTCCTCGAAACCATTTTCAGCCACATTAGCCAAGGCAATACCAACCGAGCGCACATCCTCAAACCAGGCATGTTGCTTGTCCCTCAGCCCCAGATTTTCATGCACGTATGGCGTGTCATCATTCACCGCCGCCCAACGTTTGAACGAAGCCCGTCTCACTTGACATGGGACGCATCGACCGCAGTGTTTGTATCCAAAACGCTGGAATCGTCCGCAGCTAGTGGATGCAATAGCATGCTGCTTCAGCAGATCCTGGTTCCGACATTCGGCCAACATCTCTCCCTTGGTCTTCAAGGCGTACGGGTTTTGAATTCGTACATTGATGCCGGCAGCGTTGAAAATCTCTTGCAGTCTCCCGAGATACTCCGGATGGGCAGTACGGGTACTCAAGCTACCCAACCGAGAGGAGGTCAACGGTGGATTGATCGCAATGAAGCCGTTTTCACAAATATAAAGCGGCACCGTTTCGCCACGGTGGTAACGATCAAGTGAAGTCGCGACAGCTAATCCGAAGGCAAGGAAGATGATCGAGCGGGCCCTCTGGGAGGGCTCCTGCGCATCTGGAGATCGGGTGACGTGGTTGAGCCCGATCCTGGATAGCCCAAGACTCTGGGCAAAGTGATCCTGTTTTTCCCCATCCCCCCGAACAATCTGGCTGACGGCGTAGGGCCTCACGCCTTGTGCAACCAGATCAATTGCACCTATCAGGCTATCGAGCCCACCTGAAAGAAGCACCACCGAATCCTCGGTGGGATGAAGCGCCTGCAACTGTGCAGGTGGCCCGAATCCACCAGGGTGAAATGACAGCGTCCACTTGTCTGTAGTGAGGAAACGCAATGCGTTCTCCAGTCCACGTGCCTGCGAATTCCAGAACACAGGATCCTGGACAGATATCTCCAACTCGATCACTCGCGTCCAGCCATCAGCGCTCTGCGCTCGGATCGCAGTGAAGTCTGCTGCGACGACTGAGAGTGCGATGCTCAGGAAATCCCAAGCACGGGGACTGATCTCTAGATGCGCTCTGTCAATGAGCTCCCGGGCGTATCCGCCAACGCTAACTTGCCCCGGCTCAGCTTTTCCGTAAATCACAACCTGCATCGCGCCATCATCACCAGGCACGTGAAAACCCGCAGGGCCGCATATGAACTTCATTCTACGTACCCCTCAAACACTTCAAATGTTTCCTGGAGGGCTGCCCGAACAACTTCGGAAATCCGGCCTGACGTCAAACGAGCACCCGTGGCAGCAATCTTGCGGAACGAAGCAGAAACGGACTCTTTGATGTAGTCCTTGATCTCCTTCAGTCGACGCATGGCGATCGTTGCGGAGTCCGCTTTTTGCTGGACGGTTTTTCCCAAGTCGAGCTCATATCGATGAAACACATCCATCGCGGTGAAACGCTCAATCGCAAATGCCCGCTGTTCAGCGGAGAGATCGAGGAGGTCAGCATCGGGATATCGCACAAGCACATCCGAAAGCGAACCTCTAATGGATGCACGCTCAGCTTCGGCGTCCTGCGAGCCATCGACCGGACGCACCGCTTCAACCAGAGCATCCATCACTTCAGAAGCCGATCGACCACTCCAAAGCGTAGGATCGAGCGCACCTGGCGCCGATTGATCGCCTTGCGCAATGGCCTCCAGAGTGTTGCTGAACACACCCGCGATGGCGGCGGTTCCACCAAAGCGTGCTGTCGTGGTTTTCGCCCCGCCATACCCCTGTCGGACGTAATCACCAAGGCTTCTTCGCAAGCTAGTACGATCGCCGCTGCTCGCGTAATCGCCCAGCCCTCGACGGGCACCACCAAACCTTCCCGGCGGTGCTAGGCGCTCAGGGGCCTCAGGAGATACATGAGGGTCTTTATCGCCCTGCTCTTCGTCGTCTGGCCAATCCTGATCCGAATCCGGAGGGCCATCATCGGTGGGGGCATCCGCAGGCGGCTTGAGAGGCTCCGGTGGATAAGGCGGCACGGGCGGTGGCAAAGGTGGTGTCCATGGAGGTACCAGCGGTACACCTTTGCCTGGCCCATCGCTATTTTGTGACGTTCCCATCGATTCTCCTTATCGCAGCCTTCACCGGCCCGCTCACACCAACACCGAGCCAGAATTCATACACCGACTTTTTCCACGTCTCATCAGCCAGCTTCGGCACAATACCTGCCTGAATCTGCACAGGTGGGCGCTCCTTGAGAAACGCCGCCAGCCGAAGGCCCTGCTGCGCATCGAGTCGTGACACCACGAGCAATGCTTCGAGAATGTCAGGTACGCCCCACTCTTGTTCGGCACCTGCTTTATCGAGCAAGCGATCCATCAAGACGTTGATCTCAACGGGGGCAATGGCCCCCAGACGCGCTTTAAGTTGCGAAGCCATCTCAGGCATATCAAGCAGCGCGGTAAGCAGTTCAGCCGCCTCTGAGGACAGACGATCTTCATCCGTGATGATCGGAGCATGCTCACGACTGACGTAGATCGCTCCTCGTAGATCCTTGTCTGCCAACGCGGGAGGCAAGGCTAACCATTCCTTCACAAAGGGCTGATCCCAAGGCTGCTGAAGGTTGAAGGATTTGCCTTTCTTGATATCCGCTTCCCAGTCACCAAGCAGCGTTGGCTTGCCGTGTTTATCCGCGCCTACAGCCTTCATCAACTCTTCGTACGCCTTCGGATTGCCACTGCGCTCAAAAAGCATCAGTTTGACGAGCACCGCTTCGTCAACCCCCACCCCTTGGGCGCGAGAAATGCTCATCCGGATTGCAAGCGCGTTGAGGAAACGCTTGATGAGTCGCGGATTGCCCTGGATGCCGGAGGCGGAGGTCATAACCGCAGCCAAGCGCTCGGCAGTATCGAACTTGCCAATCAACTCAGCAGGGTAATCATCGTAGAGGCCTTGCATGAATCCTCGATCTACCCGATTCCCTTGCCATGTTGTCCGGAGCTGATCCCGGACTTTGAGACGAATAGCCTCGATCACGGGTTTAGGCAACGTACTGTTCTCTAGGAACAGCATCATCATGTAGGCCCTGACCTCCTGCGTACCAAGAGGAGGAACCCGAATAGGAACTTGGATCAGCTTGTCGAAATAGCTGGTTACGAGAAAATCATCGGGCACGCCACTGAAATGCTTGCGTACCGCATGCTTGATCATCTCGTTATCTGCGGCGATCACGAAGGCTGTGTTGCGTAAGAACAAGAAGAGCCGAATTGCTTCCAAGGTTGAAATGGTCGTTTCTGGCAGACACCGATCCAAGTCGTCGATCAGCACCACCAACGTCACACCCAGTTCGTCCAAGATGGCTTCAAAATTGTCCCTGAGCGCCTGAATCTCCTTGGGTGGAGATTTCTTGACAGGCGCACTACGGAAGAGCTTTTCCGCCTCCCCCTTCGCGTCTTCAGCCGTATCGTGGAGTGCATCCACCGTGTCGTGGCTGACATCTCCAGACCGGAGGCGGTCATAGAGACTGACGATTCCTTCCACCAAGCCGGGCGCTGGCAGACCTGTAGCGATGGACAACGCGGTGTTCCCTGCAAGCTTCGCTGCCCGCAGCCAGTTGACCCGTGCAGCAAGGTCAGCAACTTTATCCAACCCTTTCTTGCGCTTCTCGGCTTCAGCCTCAAGCTGTGATGCGATTACATCCATCAGGGCTGCTCGCGCGTCGTCATATCCCTGGTACAGCCAGGCATTGAATTCAACGAACACGAAATCCTTGGCCGGCTTTTCACTGCGTTCGGGAGGGTCTTTGAGCGAAGCCTGGATCAGCTTGATCATCGACGACTTGCCTGCACCCCAGGCCCCCGAGACCCCGATGGAAATGGGACGGCCATTTGCGGAGTAGATGATCTCGGCAACCGTATCTGCCACACCAGAGAAATTGAGAAAATCAGTTTCTGTCTCGTTATCTACCCACATAGCGACCCTCCCTGGAAGTCATGGCGTCAAGCGGTGGCAGTGACGCGCCATAGTAGCCCTTCAGCAGAGCAAAGGGCCACTACATCGACGAGGGCCAGCACCTCAGCATCAATAAGGGGCACCCGTCAGAAAATTGCAGGGCTTCGTGTGCCAACCACGCACAGTGGCTTGAGATCACCAGGAGCTCCGGAAATGATTTTCTCTGCTAAACCTCATGGTGAGAGGTGCCCGACATGGGCGACGACGGACAAGCAGCCGTTACTGCCTCTTGCACCAAAGACTGTTCATGCATACAGTACAGGTAGATAGGGGCGCTCCCGTGATTGACCTTTCGGCAATTACGGAGGCCAAAGCAGAAGAACTCGTATAAGCTCTGCCGCCCACAAACACTCGTCCATCCATGCCCGACATATGTCGCCTTCGCGGCAGGTAGGATCCAAATGAGCAAGCGCCATCCCAACCTGAGGCTCACGTCGCCTCGATGCACATTCTGCGGAGCCATATGGCACCCGGCAGAAGGCATCGATGCACTCGCGACATATTGCCCGAATTGCGCGGATCAGCGTCGGGCCGCTGCTCAAGCTCATTTCCAACTCAAGCCATTGAGCGCTGCCGACTTTGTCGACGGATACCTGCTGCCCCGGCGTATGCGCAGCGCAGCTGGTTGAGAGCGCTCGCTAGCGGGAGAAGTGGCTTTCCAGCTCTCGATCAACCTGTTTGCGCCCTATTACGCCTTGCGATTGGCCGAGCGTCATCTTGCGTCCGGCCCCTACAGGCTCGCTCCAGGCTTTCCACTCGTGACGCCGCTCAGAATGCAGATTCCACTCAACAAAATTCAGGCGCTTGGGCGACTGTAGCTCCCATCGCACCAGTTCCGGGGTTACATTCGTTTCCCAGGATTGATCGATCGGCAGACCCGAAATGGCGTTCAGGACTTCACCCGTAGTGGCGTAGCGGGCAGCAGAGTCATCTGCGAGCATTTTGCGAATTACCCGGCGCCAGGGTTTGGGTATGTGGGGTAACCAACGCAGGCGATCTGCGAGCCCGCCATTGCGAACAATGTCTGCAGGCGCCTCGTTCTGAAGGACGTACCAGGTCTCGCCATGAAGCAGCCGGAAAATGGTCATGCCAAGCGCCCAGATGTCGGTTTTGACACTCGTTCCCGCACCTTGCCACACCTCATAGGCAATGTGATCCAGGTACCCTGCAGCGGAGCCATATCCCAAAAGCAGGTCATCGGTGACCAGCCCAAAGTCGCCCAGTTTCGCGAGGCCGGCTTGATCCAGCAGAATATTCCCCGGTTTGATGTCCCGATGCAGCATGCCCTTTCCATGCAATGCACCGAGGCCGATCAAGACATCCGTCACGACTTTATGCACACGGGCCAGGGGCATAGGGCCTTGCTCGTACAGTGCCTGCAACGAACCACCAGGGCAGTACGCCATCGTGAAGCGAATACTGTTGTCGAATTCCTCGATGCCGTATACCTGCACTACGTTGCGATGTGAGGCGGTCGAAAGGTGTTTGGCTTCAGCCAGAAACCCCTGCTTGGTGGTCAACCACGCCGCATCATCATGCTCGGGCTTTCGGGCCAGCACCTTGACCGCGACGTCTCCATGCACCCCGCATTTGCCCAGGAAGACCTCGCCGAAGTGGCCGTTACCCAGCTTCCTGATGATTTCCAGTTCCGGTACGACGCTGCTCATGGTCGGTTCCTGTGGGCGACTACCAACATGGCGGCCTCGCGGCTTCCCTTACGCAGCTTGGCCCCGTCGAGCTGCTGCTCCCAGAAAGCGTCGTCCTTGAGAACCTCGTCCACCTTGCGCTTATAGGTTCTGCTCATCCAGCTCTTTTCGAGTATGCGAGTCGCACAAGCCGAGGCTGCCGCACACATGATCACGCCCCGCAGTTCAGCACCGTCCAGGATTCCGCTGCCACCGCCGCCCTGAGGCAGAGCGCTAGCCTTGATGACGACCTGGTCTACGCCATTCTGCTGGATGTACCCGGTGCAGCGATGGAACAGTGTTTCATAGGCCTTCGCACGATCGCCCCCTGCAAGCTTCCAGGTCTCTTCCCTGTTCAGGACGAGTGGAGCATCCAGGTCGTCCGGGATCGTCGTGTCTACCACCGTCACATCACTTGCAGTGATGACCAGCCCTACGCAGCGTGACGCCATATACTTTTCCTTGTGGAGGCAATTAAATATCACCCAATGGTATTACAGCGTTCGGCCTCGTCAATCGCCTGTTTTGCGGTCGAAAGCCCCAGCTTTTGGGTGCAAAAGCCCACGCCTATGCTCGGATTAGCCGTTAATTGGGAGGTCGGTCGGCCAGCTCGGCCAGGATGAGCTTCACTGAGGAACTATGAGTCAACACCTACTGGAAAGATTCTGGCGGGTGGAGGAGCAACACCCGGTGAGGGTGTGAGAGAGCGGTAGTCGGACGACTACTCAAACAAAAATGGAATCGAATCTTGAACAGCAGCGCGACACGTCGGGATAGCTTCAAAACAGGGGTAGTTTCCATCGCCCGTTCCACCGGCCTTTGGTCTAAGAAAGCTTTCTTAGCCCTGTGCCTGCTCGTCGGCACCAGTTACGGTTCCATGATCATCGCGCTGCTCAGCATCGGGAGCGCGGCCATGATTTCCGTGATGAGTGGCGACATCAAGGCTGAGTACACCGCCACTAACACATGGGCTCAGTTCTTCCAGACCGAGTACCTGTGGCCTTCGATCATTTTGTCGATTGCCGCCGTGATCGCGGTGTTCTTGCGTGAAGTTGGGGTAGTGACCTCCACTCGAAAAAAAGAAAAGGAACTGCAAGATCGCCTGACCACCATGCCGCCCAAGCAGTTTCTAGCGGCCTATAGCGACGCTGTGATCGACATCCGGTTCCTGTTTGAGAGCCAAGCGCAGGATGACTCCCAGCCGATGAGCAGGCAAAGCTTGGCAAGCGACATCCGCGTGGTACTGACCAAGATCCTCGTGCTAGCCCAAAACTGGGACAGTGCTCCTACCGACACGTACCGCGCCAACGTCATGATGGTGGAGCTGGACAAAGGCATCATCCGGAACAAATTCGCGCAGCAGGTGAACGAGAGCCCGTTTTTCCTGTTCAGTTCAAACATCGATGCCCGCTTGGATAATGCTGACGGCATCCTGCATATCACCGATCTTGAACTGTCCACCTCTGTTGGAAATCAAGGCCTTGCGGATCCGGATAACGAAATCCGCCCGATCTGTTTCCCCTTCAAAATCGACACGTCCGACCATGCAAAGTCTCACCCCAACATGCCAGGTGGGCCAGTCGCCGTCTCCACCAACGAGTCACAATACATTCAAGATTCCCGCACCCATTTTAAAGAGTGGCTGGATAACGAGGCCCGCCAGAATCCTCATGTGACCGAGCACTACAAGACGACCATTGGTAAGTACTACACCACTCACCGTTACGCGACGTCGATACTCTCCATCCCGCTAGCATCAGGCGACGACACCAAAACCCCAATTGGATGTCTTAACATCTATAACAATAAGGCAAACATCCTAATGGGTGATAGCCGCAATGCACAGTTCGTCCAGCTACTGCAACCGATTTGCGCGTATTTACATGATATGATATTATTATACCGTGCATTTATTGACATGGAGGCAGGTGACCATGAATGAACTCGCCGCTGCTGTAGTAATCACCGAAGAATCGGGTGAAGCTAAAGTCTGCGCCTCCGCTGCTTTGAAGCACAAAGCATTCGCGAAGATTTACAGTGGCCGGATGTCTCGCGATGAGCTCAGGGCTTCTATGCTGGCCAAGGCTAAAGATGTAGTAGAAAAGGGTATCGGAACCCTTGATCTCGTTACCGTAGTCGAGCACCGATAAGGGCTCAGCCGCTCCCCGCTACCACTTGAAAGCCACCGCGAGGTGGCTTTCTTGTATATGGCTCTCTGATTGGGTGACTGACCCAGAGAAACCTAATCGTTTGAGAAAGAGAATTGTTTTTCTTCTCCACTTAGACCTAACACGTTAATAGCTATATCGTCATGAAACAGATCTGAGTAGGTCACGCTAACAAAGTCTGGATGTACTGTGGCCGTGAACGCCTCATACAAAAAGTGAGTTTTACTTTTATACCGCCTGATAACCGGAATCGTGACATCTTCACCCTCCGACTTAATATTTATGAGAAAGCAGAGGAACACCCCCATAAAACTAAGATCACAAGCACCTTCCTCAACCTTAGTTTCATGATAGCGTGAGATAGGCGCAATCGTGAATGTCCGATCATTTACACTGACCCACTCATCAATTTCCTCATCAAATTCTAGCTCCACGCTCCTGATCTTTAAGTCTGCGCCCACATACTCGGATTTAATTAGACATCTCGGACAGTCGATTTCAAGCACACCCTTCGTATTAAACTTTGCGTCAGCAAAGGCATAAACGATGTCGGATATCTTTCGGAAGCGCCCATCGTAAAATGCTACTACCTCATAACCACCCCCGAACAACTTCGAGATCGACTCCGACTTGAATTTTTCTTCGAACTCATTCTTCAAATACATTGCGAATTGATCAAGAGCCATGCAGGTACCTTGCACGACAATCTCCTCCTCGCAAACATCGAACATACGCAAAGGGTAGCTCTGATAATGAGCAATAGCGTGATCTGCACCTGAACCGCCAACCCACAATTCAAAATGCTCATTATCGTGCCCGTACTCCGCATAAACATTGGATATGTGGATTTCATCGCCTTCGACACTCAGCGCGATTATCTGGACTTCTGAACTACTGATTGCAACGTCGGCAAGAACCGCATCCGTAAAACGCTTACCCGTCAGCAATTCATGTTCATCTACGAGTTTCTCGATTAGTCGCACTACGGCCTGAATTACAGGAACATCTCCAGCGAAAGCCACAGCGAAATACTCGTTCACCACGAGAATCTTTTGGCACAGACCAGCCACAGCGTGCGTAAGCAACCCAGGGTTACCAGCTTCAGGCTTGAACGACGGGATTTGCGAAGACCGCATCCTTTTATTGGGGCTGGTGAGCAGAATGTCTGCCTGAAGGAAGCCGCCGTCCTTTAGCTTGTACCCGGAGATTAGAGTCATGTGCAGATCCTTTGGCGTAGTGGACGGCCACGGTACATCGCCAGCAGGTGATGTCAAAGCTATCGCTAATACCGAAAATCGCATGTTGAAACATCAGAGAGAGCGTCGATTGGCTCCGCGCCTAGAGCTCGGTTTACCGGGTAGGGGCTGATCACACGATGCGGGTCGTGCATTGGGATGAGCTGGGACAAGGTGTACGACGTGAGGAAAACCGTCCAGTTCGAGACCGTGGCACCTACCGGAGGTGGGACTGTGGATCTCGCCCAGGTTGATCTGGAAGGGGAGCTTAAGAGGGAAGCCTTGGGAGATGGCCTAGCGGGAGGTCAGTCTAGGCAGGGGAATGTCCTGCACTTTGACAATATTCCAGGGTATTTCGGTGAAAATGGCAAAACGTGAAATTCGTCGAAGATCACCAGCCCCACACCCTCCAGCGCCGGGTCGGCCTGCAGGCGGCGGGTGAGGATGCCTTCGGTCACCACCTCGATGCGGGTTTTCGGCCCGACCTTGCTGTCCAGGCGGATGCGATAGCCCACGGTTTCGCCGACCTTTTCGCCCAGCTCGCTGGCTAGGCGCTCGGCCGCAGCCCGCGCTGCCAAGCGGCGGGGCTCGAGCATGAGAATGCTCTGCCCAGCCAGCCACGGCTCGTTGAGCAGCGCCAGCGGCACGCGGGTGGTCTTGCCCGCGCCAGGTGGCGCTTCGAGCACCGCTTCGTCACGGTTTTCCAGGGCCTGGCGCAGGGCGGGCAAGACAGCATCGATCGGTAATGAAATCATGGTGGTCCTCGAACAGTCTGGCGAGTATAACGGCGAACCCAAGCTGCCCTATCATGGTCTTAGCTTCAGGTGCAGGCGTTTCGCTTGCCCTGCTGAATACCTTTTCGGAGTTTTTACATGCGCATCCCATCCCGCGTCATCGGTGGCGCCCTCATCGTCACCTTGCTGACCCAACTGACGGCCTGCGGCACCATTCTGTACCCGGAACGTCGTGGCCAGATCGGCGGCAAGATCGACCCAGTGGTTGCCGCAATGGATGCCATCGGCATCCTGTTCTACGTGATCCCGGGGCTGATCGCCTTCGGTATCGACTTCGCCACGGGCGCCATTTATTACTCAGGCGGGCGATCCGCCCAGGTCGACCCGGTCAAACTGCGCGAAGCCGTGAGCCCCGATGGCAAGGTCGACAACCTGAAGTTGCAGGCCATTCTGGAAAGCGAACTGGGCCAGCGCCTGCCGCTGAACGACCCACGGCTGATCCAGCATCGCGGCAGCATCGAGCAGTTGGCCAGCCTGGGCCTGGTGCCTGCAGCCTGAAGCACAAGGACACTACCCACGGATGATGACCACCCCGGCTGAACACCAACGCCTGCTACGCCTGGCCACTCGCGCCTCGCTGGCGGTGGCCAGCATCCTGGTCCTGAGCAAGGCGTTGGCCTGGTGGCTGAGCGGCTCGGTCAGCCTGCTGGCCGGGCTGACCGACTCGGCACTGGATGCCGTTGCCTCGTTCCTCAACCTGCTCGCCGTGCACTACGCCCTGCGCCCGGCCGACAACGACCACCGTTTCGGCCATGGCAAGGCCGAGGCCCTGGCCGGTATGGCGCAGGCGCTGTTCATCGGGGTCAGTGCGGTGCTGATCGGGGTGCAGGCGGTTGAACGCCTGCACACCCCGCAACCCTTGGGCGATACCGCCGTCGGTATCGGGGTAATGCTGCTGTCGCTGGTGCTGACCCTTGCCCTGCTGGCACTGCAACACAAGGTCATCCGCCTGACCGGCTCCACGGCGGTACGGGCCGACTCCCTGCACTACCGCTCGGATCTGCTGCTCAACGGCAGCATCCTGCTGGCCCTGCTGCTGGCACGCTTTGGCTGGCCGCAGCTGGATGCGCTGTTCGGCCTGGGCATCGCCGTCTATATCCTCTGGAGCGCGCTGCAGATCGCCCGGGAGAGTACGGCCATCCTGATGGACCAGGAACTGCCCGGCGATGTTGGCGAGGACATGGCTGCGCTGGTGCTGGCCATTCCCGGGGTCAAAGGCGTGCACGACCTGCGTACGCGGGTGTCGGGTAACCAGTGGTTCGTGCAGTTGCATCTGGAGATGCCGGGGCAATTGCCGCTAAATGAAGCGCATGCCTTGTGCGTGGAGGCCTCGAAGGTGATCCGCCAGCGTTATCCACAGGCGGATGTGATGGTGCATGCGGATCCGGTGTGAACCTGCAAGGGCCCTATCGCCGGCAAGCCAGCTCCCACAGGAACTGCACCGACCTGAAGGCATGCGCAATACCAGTGGGAGCTGGCTTGCCGGCGATAGGGCCGGGACAGGCAGCACATCTGGCTCAGTTGATGCTGTAGCCTCGGCCGCTGAAACAAGCGCCCAGCGCCCGCCGATAGTTGTCCGCCACATTGGCCGGCGGTGCATAAGTCGCCGTCGCCGGGTCGAACCCTGACTGGCTCACCGCCCAGCGGTGGCACTGGTAACGGTCCTGGTCCTGCTGTTCCTGCCCTTGCCCATACATCGGGTAGGCCACCACGTCATACCCACCGCCTACAGGTGCCGGCGCCGCAACCGGCGGGTTGACCACCACGTACTCGCGGCTGTCGGCCAGGTACTGGTAATAGGTATCGGCCACCAGGAAGAACAGCGCCCCGCCCAGCCAGACTTCCCGCGCATAGGGCGGCAGGTAATCGACCCGCACGCCATGGGGCGGAGTCACCACGACATAACGGCCACCATGGGGGCGATACCAGTAACCACCGGAGTAGAAGTAGTCATCGCCACGGTAGGGTACTTTCCAGTAGCGGTCCGGGAAATGATCGATGGTGTGCCCCGGGCGATACTGCGGCCCCGGCCCCCAGCCATTGCCATGACCATCCGGGCGCCCCTGCCAGTCACCGCCAGGCCGTTGCCCCGGGCCACCGGCTTCCCAGTGGCGGTTATCACCATGACGGCGGGGAATGTCCTGGTAATAACCCTGGCGTGGCGGCTGGGTCTGCTGCACTTCGTCACGCGAATTGAGCGAGCGGCCCGGCGCCCCCTCGCCCGGCCCTTCGGCCATGGCCCCGAGGCTGATGCTCAACCCCAACACACCAACACCTGCCAACTGCCAGATGCGCGACTTCATGCTGTTCCTCTCGGTAGAAAATACGGCAACCACAGCCAGTCTACCGCGCCTGTCACGCAGGCCAATTAAATTTCCGGACATGAAAAAAGGGAGGCCGCTGGGCCTCCCTTCAGGAATTGTCGTCCGTGCTCGGCACTTGTGGCGCCGGCTCACCTCACACCGTCTTCTGGAAGGTGTGTAGCCCGGGGGCCTGCAGATCCTGTTGGATGGCTGGCCGCGACCGCCCGCCTAGGGCGCGTCGCCGTGGACTGATGTCCGGGCAGTGATTCTGTGGATAAAGATACCGGACAGGTTGCGGCAGATGATTGCGAAGATTGCTCGGATAAATAGCACTTGCGCAATTTTTCACCCTGGATTGATAATTCACCGCAATCCGAACAGAAAAGGCATAAACCATGAGCAAACTTGACCGCTATGACCTGAGCATCCTCGCCGAATTGCAGCGCGATGCGCGCATTTCCAACCAGGAACTGGCCGAACGCATCGGCCTGTCGCCTTCGCCATGCTCGCGTCGGGTCAAGCAACTGGAGGACGATGGCTACATCTCGCGCCAGGTGGCCCTGCTCGACCGCAAGAAGCTGGGCCTGAGCCTGACTGCCTACGTGCTGATCGGCATGGACCGCCACACCCCGGAGCGTTTCGAAACCTTCGAGGCGGCCATCCGCAACCTGCCACAGGTGCTTGAATGCAGCCTGGTCACCGGCATGGATGCCGACTACCAGCTGAAGGTGGTGGTGCCCGACATGGACCACTACCAGAAACTGCTGCTAGGCAGCCTGACCCGCATTGAAGGCGTCACCAGCGTGCGTTCGAGCTTCGTGCTGAACCAGGTGCTGGCCAGCACCGAGTTGCCATTGACCCACCTGCGTTAATTGCCTGCGCCAGCAAGCGTATAATCGGACGCTCAACCCGCCTGGAGAACACCGATGGATCCCGCCGTATTCGAAGAGTGGATGATGATCATCCTGGTCACCGTGTTGATCGGTTTCATGGGTTTCATCGTCTGGGACCTGGCGAAAAAGTCCAAGGCCGGGCGGTTCGGGACGCTGATCCTGTTCTTCGTGCTGGGGCTGGGGGTGCTGGCCTTTATCATCAAGAGCGTGGTGGTGGGGTTTCTCGAAGGGGTGTAGAAAATTCAGGGCCATTCGCGGGCACGCCCGCTCCCACAGGTCTGGCGCTGCACTTGAGGGCTGCACCATACCTGTGGGAGCGGGCGTGCCCGCGAATAGGCCCTTGAACTGGACTAAAGCTTGGCGGCCACTTCGCGCCAGCAGCCCTGTTCCAACCCATCCAGCGCCCAGTCGCCAATCCGCACCCGCACCAGGCGCAAGGTCGGCAACCCCACCGCCGCCGTCATCCGCCGCACCTGGCGGTTACGCCCTTCGCGAATAACCAGCTCCAGCCAGTTGGTCGGCACGCTCTTGCGAAAACGCACCGGCGGGTTGCGCGGCCACAGCTCGGGCTCGTCCAGGCGCCGCGCCTCGGCCGGCAAGGTCGGCCCATCGTTCAGTTCCACGCCATCGCGCAAGCGCTGCAACTGCTCCTCGCTCGGCTCCCCCTCCACCTGAACCCAGTAAGTCTTGGCCAGCTTGTGCTTCGGGTCGGCAATGCGCGCCTGCAGGCCGCCATCGTTGGTCAGCAGCAACAGGCCTTCACTGTCGCGGTCCAGCCGCCCGGCCGGGTACACGCCGGGGATGTCGATGTAGTCCTTGAGCGTCGCGCGCCCGTCGCCGTCGCTGAACTGGGTCAGCACGTCGAACGGTTTGTTGAACAGGATCAGGCGCGGCTCGGCCGGTGGCGCCTTGGGCTGGCGACGCGGGCCGGTGGCAGGCCGCGCCTGGGGGCGGCGCGGCTTGGAACGGGGTGGCAGTGACATGGATCCTCAGCGGAACGGCGGCTCATCGAAACTGCGCAGTTTACGCGAGTGCAGCGAGTTGAGCTCGGTGCGCAGCAGGTCCAGGGCGGCAATGCCGATCTTCAGATGCTGGCTGACCGCCCGGTTATAGAAGGCATTGGCCGAACCCGGCAGCTTGATCTCGCTGTGCAGCGGTTTGTCGGATACACATAGCAAGGTGCCGTACGGCACGCGCAAGCGGTAACCCTGGGCGGCAATGGTACCGCTTTCCATGTCCACGGCCACGGCACGCGACAGGTTGATCAGCGGCCGCTCCTGGGCCCAGCGCAGCTCCCAGTTGCGGTCGTCGTAGGTCAGCACGGTGCCGGTGCGCAGGCGCTTCTTCAGCTGTTCGCCACGCTCGCCGGTGACCTGCGCGGCGGCTTCCTGCAAGGCCAGCTGCACTTCGGCAAGGGCCGGAATCGGGATGTTCGGCGGCACCACCCGGTCGAGAATGCCGTCACGGCGCATGTAGGCGTGTGCCAGCACATAATCGCCGATGGTCTGCGACTGCCGCAGGCCGCCGCAGTGGCCGATCATCAGCCAGCAGTGCGGGCGCAGCACGGCCAGGTGGTCGGTGATGTTCTTGGCATTGGACGGGCCGACGCCGATGTTGACCAGCGTGACGCCGTCGCCGTCGGCGGCGATCAGGTGATACGCCGGCATCTGGTAGCGGTGCCAGACCACGCTGGCCACCAGGGCCTGGATTTCACCGTGGTCCATGCCCTTTTCGATGACCACGTTGCCCGGCAGCACCATGCGCACGAAGCGCGGGTCGTCACGCAACTGGTCGAGGCCGTGGCTGATGAACTGGTCGACATAGCGGTGATAGTTGGTCAGCAGGATCCACGGCTGCACATGGCGCCAGTCGCTGCCGGTGTAGTGCACCAGGCGGCGCAGCGAGAAGTCGACCCGCGCGGCATCGAACAGCGCCAGCGGCAGGGTTTCGGCACTGCCCCAGTCATAAAGGCCGTCGGCGATGTTGTCGGTGGCAGCCGACAGGTCGGTGCTGGGGAACACCCGCGCCAGCTGCGCGGCGGTGATGCCGCTGCCGGCCAGTTCGTCGCCCTGGTCGACCACGTAGGGGTAAGGGATGTTCTGTTCGCTGACGCCGACCTCTACCGTGACGGTGTAGTCGTGCATCAGCGGGCGCAGTTGCTCCAGCAGGTAGCCACGGAAAGCAGCCGGCTGGGTGATGGTGACACTGTAGGTACCGGCCACCTGGACCTTGGCGTAAGCCCGCGTGGTGGCGGCGACTTCACCGTGGCTGTAGTAGGTCAGGCGCAGCGCCGGGTAGCGGAACAGGTCGCGCTCTTCGACGCCTGGCTCGGTACGGTCCTTCAGGTAACGCTTGAGGGCCTGGCTAAGGGCCCCGGTGGCCTGGTCATGCAGGGCCGCCAGACGGTCGACGGCCTGTTCGGGGGTATCAACGACTACAAAAGCTTGGCTCACACTGTGCTTCCTGTCTGGACATGCATGTGAACCATCTTGCCTGCCTTCTTGGCTAAATACACCCCCATTGATCGGTGTTGCATCCATTCGCGGGCACGGCCGCTCCCACAGGATCTTCACTGCCCTCAAGTACAACGCAGTACCTGTGGGAGCGGGCGTGCCCGCGAAGAAGCGAGCTCAGTTCGCCCAGGCTGGCGTCGCCCTGGCCACCAATGCCTCCACATCCACACCCCGCGGCAACGCCCCATACACGCGCCCGCCCCCCGTCAAGCGGCTGTCGATAAATGCATCACTCACCACCGCATTGCCCGCCTCCAGCAACAGCTTGGCCTGCAGCGCCAGGGCAATATCCTCGGTCAGCTGCCGCGCGCGGTACTGCATGTCGCCAGTGTCGGCAAACGCCCCCTTGAGGTTACCGATGTGCGCCGCCAGGCGCGGGTCCCCGTGCCCATCGCCCAGCTCGGCGAACAGCGCATCGAGCACGCCCGGCTCCTTGGACAAGGCCCGCAGCACATCCAGGCACTGCACATTGCCCGAGCCTTCCCAGGTCGAGTTGACCGGCGCTTCGCGGTACAGCCGTGGCAGGATGCTGTCTTCCACATAACCCGCCCCGCCCAGGCACTCGGCGGCCTCGTTGATCATGGCCGGCGCGCGCTTGCAGATCCAGTACTTGCCCACCGCTGTGACCAGCCGGGCGAAATGCGCCTGCTGCGGGTCTTCCAGCTGCTCCAGCGCCTGCCCCATGCGCAGGCTCAGGGCCAGCGCGGCCTCGCTTTCCAACGCCAGGTCGGCCAGCACGTTCTGCATCAACGGCTGCTCGCTCAGCAGCCGCCCGCCGACCTTGCGGTGTGCGCAATGGTGGGTCGCCTGGGTCAGCGCCTGGCGCATCAGGGCGCTGGAGCCGACCATGCAGTCGAAGCGGGTCATGGCCACCATTTCGATGATGGTCGGCACGCCCCGCCCTTCTTCCCCGACCATCCACGCCAGGGCACCGCGGAATTCCACCTCGCTGGAGGCGTTGGAACTGTTGCCCAGCTTGTTCTTCAGGCGCTGGATATAGAACTGGTTGCGGCTGTCGTCGGGGCGGTGACGCGGGAGCAGGAAGCAGCTCAGGCCTTTTTCGGTCTGGGCCAGGGTCAGAAAGGCATCGCACATGGGCGCCGAGCAGAACCACTTGTGCCCGACCAGTTCGTAGGGCTGCCCCGGGCCCGCGGCGCCGACTGGATAAGCCCGGGTGGTGTTGGCCCGTACATCGGTGCCGCCCTGCTTCTCGGTCATGGCCATGCCCAGGGTGACCCCGGCCTTGTGGCGGTCGCCGACGTTACGTGGGTCGTACTCGCAGGCGAGGATTTTCGGCAGCCAGTATTCGGCCAGTTCGGGTTGCAGCCGCAGCGCTGGCACGGCAGCGAAAGTCATGGTCAGCGGGCAGCCGGTACCGGCCTCGGCCTGGCTATGCAGGTAGGTCATCGAAGCCCGCGCCACATGGGCGCCTGGGCGGGGTTCGGCCCATGGCAGCGACGGCAGACCGTGCTCGACGGCGGTGCGCATCAGTTCGTGGTAGGCGGGGTGGAACTCGACCAGGTCGATGCGATGGCCGTAGCGGTCGTGGCTGCTGAACTCCGGCTTGTGCGCATTGGCCAGGAAGCCCGCCTGCATCAGCGGGCCACCGGCCAGGGCACCGTAGGCATCGATCCGCGATTCGGCCCAACCCGCACCGAAACGCCGCGACCATTCCTGTAGCGGCAGGTCGAGGCGGTAAAGGTTGGCACCGTCGAGGGGCGGTGGCTGGTTGGTGACTTCGTGGGTTTCAGCGTACTGGTGCAGGTTCATTGGGGGCTCCTGGATCCGGGTAGCTTGAGAGCCCCAGTGAAGCACTCCCCGCGGGTCAGTCAAAGTGACATTAATGACTAAACATGTGGTGGGGGGCATGTCTTGGGGATGCAGCGGGGCTGACAGGTGTTCGCCACGACAGTTGCTCCGAGGCCTGCTCACGGGCGCTGCGACAGGGGATGCCCTCGGCAATGCGGAACAGTGGATGGGTTTGGCCGTCGCCTTGGTAGAAGTAGGTAACGCCAGGGGTG
The DNA here is from genome assembly GCF_040784925.1 of Pseudomonas sp. X4. NCBI lineage: Bacteria > Pseudomonadati > Pseudomonadota > Gammaproteobacteria > Pseudomonadales > Pseudomonadaceae > Pseudomonas > Pseudomonas sp. X4. The sequence goes on from NZ_CP160798.1 coordinate 1,671,449, forward strand.
GTTTTGGTTTCGTCGTTCATGAGTTCGGCACCATGGCGATATGTGCCACCCATCCGTTTCCACACATAGGGGTGACAGCTGCACACGGGGTGGAAAACCAGGCATGATGCGAACCCGGTAGGCCCAAAGGCCTCCCGCGTACAGCTGTCGTAACGACACGCACCATAGGTCTTGCCAGGTTTCCACACCCGATCGCTGAACCGTCAGCGACTGGAAAAGCCTAGAGCGCGGGATTTGCAGGAACAATCAGACGCGTGTCGACAGGGGTTGTAGGGTATTTCGCAGTTGGCGCAGTTTCCAGTGCCAGTGCGTAGGAAGAGTCTGGAGTTGCTGTAGCCTGTGGGTTTCTTGGGGCCGCTTTGCGGCCCTTCGCGGGCGCGCCCGCTCCCACAAGGGGATCGCGCATTTATTTGGGCTGAGCACCAAACCTGTAGGAGCGGGCGTGCCCGCGAAGGGCTGCAAAGCAGCCCCAACAAAGCCTGCGAAAATCTCTAAAGCGACCGTCGCGTCTGCAGAACATTCGATGCCATCTGCATCTGCGCAATAGCCATGTTCAAACTCAACTCGAACCGGCTCCCCAACCCCCGCGTCGACTCATGCGACAACCGTGCACCCAGCAATTCCCCCATCTGCCGGCAGATCGACAAACCAATCCCCAGCCCGCCATAACGCCGGGTCATCGAGCCATCGACCTGGAAGAAGCGCTGGTACAGGGTCGCCTGGTCGAGGTCATCGAAGCCGATACCGCTGTCGCTGACCATGAAGGTCAGCGCCAGGTCGTCAGGCCCCACCCGGCGCCCGCGCACCTGGATCATCACCCCGCCCTGGTGGGTGAACTTCAAACCGTTGTCCACCAGGCACCCCAGGCAGCGGGCCAGCTTCTGAGCATCGCCCAGCAACCCGTCCGGCACATCGGCCGGGATGTCCAGGCTCAGGTACAAGCCTTTGCCCAAAGCCTGCCCGGCATAACCGGCACGCACGCCCTGCAGCAGGTCACGCAGGCTGAATGGCGCCGGCTGCGCGCGCAGCCGGCCGGCCTGCAGTTCGGACAGGGTAAGAATGGCATCGACCATATCCATCATGCCCTGGGCCGAGCCCACCGCCGTGCGGTGGTACTGGGCCATCTCGGCCTCCATCGGCAGGGTATGCATCAGCTCCAGCGAGCCGATCACACCATTCATCGGCGTGCGCAGTTCATGGGTCACGCTGGCCAGGAACTCGTCTTTCAGCCGGTTGCTCCTGGCCAGTTGCAGGTTCAGTTGTTCCAGCGTGCGCCCGGTGTCTCGCAAGGTCTGCGCCTGCTGCTCGCGCAGGCTGTTGATGCGGTCGGCCAGCGCCAGCGACAGCAAGGCCACCTCCAGCGCCGACCCCAGCTGGCTGGCATACATGGTGATGAACACGTTCGGCAGGTAGCCCAGCACCATCAGGGTGTTGACCAGGCCACCAAGCAGGAATGCCGTCCAGGCGATGATGAACCAGCGTGCCACGCGCAAGCCACGCCACCAGGCGTACAGCCCGGCAGCGAAGATGCTCACGGTAAACAGCAACGCCAGCACCGTGGCCATGCGCAGGGCGACGCCGTAGGGCATGCTCACCGCCAGCACCATGACCATCGCGCCACCCAGCATCAGCAGCTGCAGCAGCCGGTCGAAACCACGGCTGATGCTGCCCAGTTGCAGGAAATGCCGGGCGAACTGGCAGCCGAACAGGCCAGCGGCCCCGATGAACAACGGCGTCGAAGCATTCGCCCACCACGGGCTGTCCGGCCAGAAGTAGGCCACACCGGCGCCATTCACCGACACCTGGTAAAAGCCGAACGAGGCGATATAGAGGATGTAGTAGAGGTAGCTGACGTCGCGCACGCTGAGGTAGATGAACAGGTTGTACACCAGCATCACCAGCAGCACGCCGTAGATCATCCCCAGCACATACAGGCGCGTGGGCTGCTCCTCCATGTAGGCCTGGGCGGACCACAGCGCCAGCGGCGCCTGCACCGAACCCTGGCTGTGCAGGCGCAGGTAGGCAGTGGTCACCTGGCCAGGCGGCAGCTGCAGTTCGAACAGGTAGTTGTTCTGCAGGATCTGCCGGCTTTGGTAGGGCAAGGCGTCGCCGGTGCGCCGGGCCAGGCGGTAACTGCCACTGCTGTCGGGCAGGTACAGCTCGAGGTGGTCCAGCGGCGGATAGGCCAGTTCCAGTAGCCATTGCCGTGGGGCGGCGCCGGGCGCGGCGACAGGGCGCAGTTCGACCTTGAGCCAGAACACCGATGTGGAATAACCGGCGTTCAGCACGTCTTCATGGTGGGGGCGAAAATGCTTGGCGAACCCAGGGGCACTGACCTGGGCGATGCTGGCACTGCCATCGAGGTCTTCATAAACCTGCATGGCCTTGCCCAGCGGAAGATGCCGCGTAGCGTCGTCGAAATCGACTGCCCCGGCCAGCACGGGCAGCAAGCCCAGAAGCACAATCAGCAAATAGCGCATACAGCCCCAGCATGGCCTGTCCGGTCGAGTCGCGGTTGCCTCCCATCCGTTTGAGACGACACGATCCGGCAGAACCCGTTTGTAGAGTTATCCGAGCACTCTAGCATAGCTTCGCAACCTGGCAATCGACCATATCCAATCACAAAGAAAAGGCTCTAAATCAATGCTTTCAGAAATTAAACCGGTAAAAAACTGACCTTATGATCAACAAAACTCGTTTGTAGGACGATCCGCCCAAACAGGATTGGTGGTAAGCTCGCCGACCATGAATACCTACAGCTCCCGCCCCGTTGTCCTCTGTCTCTCCGGCCACGACCCCAGTGGCGGCGCCGGCCTGCAGGCAGATATCGAAGCCCTGATCGCCCAAGGCTGTCACGCCGCACCCGCAGTGACCGCCCTGACCGTGCAGGATACCGTCAACGTTTCCGACTTCCGCGTGCTCGACCGCGAGTGGGTGCTGGCCCAGGCCAACGCCGTGCTGGCCGACTCCACGGTGGCCGCCGTCAAGCTCGGCATGCTCGGTTCGATCGAAATGGTCGACACCGTCGCCGAACTGCTGGCCGCCCACCCGCACCTGCCACTGGTCTGCGACCCGGTGCTGCGTGCCGGTGGTGGTGGTCGCCTGGGCAAGGACGAAGTGGGCTACGCCCTGCGCGAACGCCTGCTGCCGCTGGCGACCATCGCCACGCCGAACCTGCCCGAAGCCCGCATCCTTGCCGAACTGCCCGAAGGCACCGCCGACGAGTGTGCCGAGAAACTGTTGCCGTTCTGTAGACACCTGCTGATTACCGGCGGTCACGGCGACGAAGACGAAATTCACAACCGCCTGTACAGCCGCGACGGCCAGCACCACACCTGGACCTGCCAGCGCCTGCCGGGCAGCTACCACGGCTCGGGCTGCACCCTGGCCAGCGCCCTCGCCGGCCGCCTGGCCCTCGGCGAGCAGCTGGAAAGCGCCGTCCGCAGCGCCCTGGACTACACCTGGCGCACCCTGCGTGACGCCGAACAGCTGGGCAAGGGCCAGTTCGTGCCGCGTCGCCTGCCGCTGGATTTCTGCTCCTGACACGAGGCCTCCAATGAAGCTACGCGGTCTGTACGCCATCACCGACAGCCAGCTGCTCGCTGGCCGTTTCCTGTCCCATGTCGAGGCGGCACTGGAAGGCGGCGTGTGCCTGCTGCAGTACCGCGACAAAAGTGACGACGCGGCGCGCCGCCTGCGTGAAGCCGAAGGGCTGCTGAAGCTCTGCGAGCGCTACGGCACCCAACTGCTCATCAACGACGACGCCGAACTGGCCGCGCGCCTGGGCGTCGGCGTGCACCTGGGCCAGACCGACGGCCCGCTGACCCCGGCCCGCGCATTGCTCGGCCGCCAGGCGATCATCGGTTCCACCTGCCACGCCAGCCTCGAACTGGCCGCCCAGGCTGCCAGCGAAGGCGCCAGCTACGTGGCCTTTGGCCGCTTCTTCAATTCCGTCACCAAGCCGGGTGCACCCGCAGCCAACATCGAACTGCTGGAGCAGGCCCGCGCCCAGGTGAAACTGCCGATCGCGGTGATCGGCGGCATTACCCTCGACAACGCCGCCCCGCTGGTCGCCCATGGCGCCGACCTGCTGGCGGTGATCCACGGCCTGTTCGGTGCCGACAGCGCGCAGGAAGTCACCCGCCGCGCCCGCGCCTTCAACGCCTTGTTCGCATCCTGATTCGAGAGAACCCCCATGTCCCGTTCCGAAGCCCTGTTCGCCCAAGCCCAGAAGCACATCCCCGGTGGCGTCAACTCGCCGGTCCGCGCTTTCAAGAGCGTTGGCGGCACGCCGCTGTTCTTCAAGCATGCCGAAGGCGCCTACGTCGTTGACGAGGATGACAAGCGCTACGTCGACTACGTCGGCTCCTGGGGCCCGATGATCCTCGGCCACGGCCACCCGGAGGTACTGGACTCGGTACGCAGGCAGCTGGAGCACGGCCTGTCCTATGGTGCCCCGACCGCCATGGAAACCGAGATGGCCGACCTGGTCTGCTCGCTGGTGCCGTCCATGGAGATGGTGCGCATGGTCAGCTCGGGCACCGAAGCCACCATGAGCGCCATCCGCCTGGCCCGTGGCTACACCGGCCGTGACGCCATCATCAAGTTCGAAGGCTGCTACCACGGCCACTCCGACAGCCTGCTGGTAAAAGCCGGCTCCGGCCTGCTGACCCAGGGCGTGCCGAGCTCGGCGGGCGTGCCGGCGGACTTCGCCAAGCACACCCTGACCCTGCCGTTCAACGACATCGCCGCCGTCGAGAAAACCCTGGCCGAAGTCGGCCAGACCGTAGCCTGCATCATCGTCGAGCCGGTAGCCGGCAACATGAACTGCGTACCGCCGGCGCCAGGCTTCCTCGAAGGCCTGCGCGAGCAGTGCGACAAGCACGGCGTGGTGTTGATCTTCGACGAAGTGATGACCGGTTTCCGCGTTTCGCTCGGCGGCGCCCAGGGCCACTACGGCATCAAGCCGGACCTGTCGACCTTCGGCAAGATCGTCGGTGGCGGCATGCCGGTCGGCTGCTTCGGCGGCAAGCGTGAAATCATGGGCTGCATCGCCCCGCTCGGCCCGGTCTACCAGGCCGGTACCCTGTCGGGTAACCCGCTGGCCATGGCCGCCGGCCTGACCACCCTGAAGCTGATCAGCCGCCCGGGCTTCCACGCCGAGCTGACCGACTACACCAGCCGCATGCTCGACGGCCTGCAACAGCGCGCCGATGCCGCTGGCGTGCCGTTCGTCACCACCCAGGCCGGTGCCATGTTCGGCCTGTACTTCAGCGGTGCCGACGACATCGTCACCTTCGAAGACGTGATGGCCAGCGATGCCGAGCGCTTCAAGCGCTTCTTCCACCTTATGCTCGATGGTGGCGTGTACCTGGCGCCGAGCGCGTTCGAGGCCGGCTTCACCTCCATCGCCCACGGCGACAAGGAGCTGCAGATCACCCTGGATGCGGCTGAAAAGGCTTTTGCAGCCCTGAAGTAATTGTCAGCCTGTACCGGCCCTTTCGCGGGCAGGCCCGCTCCCACAGGTTCTGCACAAACCTTGAAAATGGTGCGATCCCTGTGGGAGCGGGCATGCCCGCGAAGAGGCCGGGACAGGCAACAAAAGACCCTGCACAATCAGCTGACTTCCCCAACCAAGCAGAAATTCGAGTAAAACTTTGTAAGGTTGGCGCTGCTTATCCCATAATGTGCCACCAGAGACATTGGCCGCAGCTTTGCAGAGGTAAGTCGATCCCCATGAACCGCACCGGCCGCGCCCTGACCCTGGGCTGCCTGTTGCTTCTTCAGCCCCTGCTGGCCCTGGCGGAGGGCGGTAACTCGTTGCTCATTCCGGCGACGGGCCGCTGCACCTTGAATGTCCAGCCTGAAGACCTGGCAAACGCCCTCAAGGCTTGTGAGCAGACGGCAACGGCGGGGGATGCCCAGGCGCAATTTGAACTGGGCGAGTACTACTACACGCAAACGCCGAAAAACCTGAGCAAAGCCCTGAACTGGTTTGAAAAGGCCTCGCTGCAAGGCCATGCCGAGGCCCAATACCGCCTGGGCGCCATGTTCTTCCGTGGCGAAGGGGTCAAGGCCAACAATGTGCAGGCCTACATCCTGCTGAAGATGGCCGCGGTCAACGGCGCCGAGGATGCGCTGGACATGGCCGACGAAGTGACCGAGCAAATGCCCCGCGACGAACTGGAGCATGCCACCCAGGTGCTCGGCCAGATCTTCCGCAAGTACCTGCTGGAACTGCAGAACGCCGAAGGGCGCACGCCGTTCTCGCCACTCCCCTGAGGGTTACTTTTCCGGCATCGGCATGGGGAACGGCATCACGTTGCCGCCGCCCTTGGCTTCGCTGATCTTCGCCGTGCCCAGGCGCTCCACCTCGTCGATGCGCACGATCGAGTGCATCGGCACGAAGCTGCGGATCACCCCATCGAACTGGCTCTTGAGCTTCTCCTCGCTCGGGTCCACCACCAGCTGCGAACGCTCGCCGAACACGAACTCCTCGATTTCCAGGAACCCCCACAGGTCGCTCTGGTAGATCTGCTTGGCATACATCTCGAAGACCTGCCCCTGGTTGAGGAAGATCACTTTATAGATGGCAGGTTCGCGTTTGCTCATGTTCGTCGGGATAACACATGCGTAAGAAAAGGCGGGCATCATAGCAGACAGGTTTGCTGATCTGTGTTGCCTGTCCCGGCCTCATCGCCGGCAAGCCAGCTCCCACAGGTACTGCGCAAGCTTCAGGCCTGTGCAGTATCTGTGGGAGCCCGGCTTGCCGGCGATAGGGCCGGAACAGGCCATACATACCGTTGAACGTTTCAGTGCTTTCGCCACTGCCATTCAAGGGTTATTCTTGAGTTCACATCCATTGCCGTCGAGCGGCTAAAAACGACCTTGAACGCACCCATACAACCCCATCGTTTCATCCTCGAACCTTTCGAGGCTCACCGTTTCGCCAACTTGTGCGGCCAGTTCGACGAGCACCTGCGCCTGATCGAACAGCGCCTGGCCATCGAGATCCGCAACCGCGGCAATCAGTTCGAGCTGATCGGCGAACCCAAGACCACCTCCGCTGCCGAACAGCTGCTGCGCCGTCTCTACCGCGAAACCAAGGCCAGCGACCTGTCGCCGGAAACCGTTCACCTGTACCTGCAGGAATCGACCGTCGAGAACATCGACAACCCGGCCGTCAACGAGGTCAGCGTGTCGCTGCGCACGCGCAAGGGCAACATCCGCCCGCGCGGGGTCAACCAGCAACGCTACGTCAAGGAAATCCTGGCCAACGACATCAACTTCGGCATCGGCCCGGCCGGTACCGGCAAGACCTACCTGGCCGTGGCCTGCGCCGTGGACGCGCTGGAACGCGAACAGGTGCGCCGTATCCTGCTGGTGCGCCCAGCGGTCGAGGCGGGCGAAAAGCTCGGCTTCCTGCCCGGCGACCTTGCCCAGAAGATCGACCCGTACCTGCGCCCGCTGTACGACGCCCTGTACGAAATGCTCGGCTTCGAACACGTGGCCAAGCTGATCGAGCGCCAGGTGATCGAGATCGCCCCGCTGGCCTACATGCGTGGCCGCACCCTGAACAACAGCTTCATCATCCTCGACGAGAGCCAGAACACCACGCTGGAACAGATGAAGATGTTCCTCACCCGTATCGGCTTCGGCTCCACCGCGGTCATCACCGGTGACATCACCCAGGTCGACCTGCCCCGTGGCACCAAGTCGGGCCTGGCGCACGTCATCGAGGTGCTGAGGGACGTTCCGGGGATCAGCTTCACCCACTTCCAACCCAAAGATGTGGTTCGTCACCCACTGGTGCAGCGCATTGTCGAGGCCTACGACCGCTTCGATGCCCGCCAGGCCAAGCCCGAGGCGCCCGGCAAAGATGCTTGAACTCGATATTCAACGGGCCACGGATGCTGCCGCCCCGGATGACACCGCCTTTCGCCGCTGGTGCGAACTGGCCCTGCGCCAGCGCAGCGCCGATTCGGAAATGACCATTCGCCTGGTCGACGAAGCCGAAGGCCGCGAGCTGAACCACACCTACCGGCACAAGGACTACGCGACCAATGTGCTGTCGTTCCCGGCCGACGTCCCCGACGACCTGCTCGATATCCCGCTGCTGGGCGACCTGGTGATCTGCGTGCCGGTGGTCGAGCGCGAAGCCGCCGAACAGGGCAAGTCGCTGGAAGCGCACTGGGCACACCTGGTCATCCACGGTTGCCTGCACCTGCTCGGCTACGACCACATCGAAGATGAGGAAGCCGAGGAAATGGAAGGCCTGGAACGGGAATTGCTGGCAGAACTGGGTCATCCAGACCCGTACGCCGACGATGAAACCGACACCATCACACACTGATACACGAAGGATCACGAGAACCGCCATGAGCGAAGATCGATCGAGCAACGGGCAGAAGTCCTGGCTGGGTAAACTGACCCAGGCTTTTGCCCATGAGCCGAAAAACCGCCAGCAACTCCTTGAACTGCTGCGCGAAGCCCATCAGAACAAACTGCTGGACAGCGAAGCGCTGACCATCGTCGAAGGCGCCATCCAGGTGGCCGACCTGCAGGTTCGCGACATCATGGTGCCGCGTTCGCAGATGATCAGCATCAAGGCCAGCCAGTCGCCCCGCGAGTTCCTGCCGGCGGTGATCGACGCCGCGCACTCGCGCTACCCGGTGATCGGCGAAAGCCACGACGATGTGCTCGGGATCCTGCTCGCCAAGGACCTGCTGCCGCTGATCCTCAAGGAGAACGGTGACAGCTTCAACATCAAGGACCTGCTGCGCCCGGCCACTTTCGTGCCCGAGTCCAAGCGCCTGAACGTGCTGCTGCGCGAGTTCCGCGCCAACCATAACCACATGGCCATCGTCATCGACGAGTACGGCGGCGTGGCCGGCCTGGTCACCATCGAGGACGTGCTGGAGCAGATCGTCGGCGACATCGAGGACGAGCACGATGTCGAGGAAGACAGCTACATCAAGCCGCTGCCCAGCGGTGACTTCCTGGTCAAGGCGCTTACCCCGATCGAGAACTTCAACGAGTTCTTCGACAGCGAATTCTCCGATGACGAGTTCGACACGGTCGGCGGCCTGGTGATGAGCGCCTTCGGTCACCTGCCCAAGCGCAACGAAACCACCGAGATCGGCCCTTACAAGTTCCGTATTCTCAATGCCGACAGCCGGCGGATACACTTGCTGCGCCTGACACCGATCACCCGTTAAGGACAAACATGCGTTGGATCACCCGCCCCGGCTGGCCCGGTAACCTGCTGGCCCTGGCGGCCGGTGCCTCCACCCTCCTGGCCCTGGCGCCGTTCGACATCTGGCCCCTGGCCGTGTTGTCCATCGCCCTGCTCTACCTTGGCCTGCGCGAGCTCAGCCCGCGCCAGGCCATGTGGCGTGGCTGGTGGTTCGGCTTCGGCCTGTACGGTGCCGGCACCTGGTGGATCTACGTCAGCATGAACACCTACGGCGGCGCCTCGCCGCTGCTGGCGATCCTGCTGCTGCTGGCGTTCTTCGCCGCCCTGGCCTGGTTCTTCGCCCTGCCCACCTGGCTTTGGGCACGCTGGTTGCGGCGCACCGAGGCGCCACTGGCCGATGCCTTGTGCTTCGCCGCCCTGTGGCTGCTGCAAGAGGCCTTCCGCGGCTGGTTCCTGACCGGTTTCCCCTGGCTCTACGCCGGCTACAGCCAGTTGGACGGCCCGCTGGCCGGCCTGGCACCGCTGGGCGGCGTGTGGCTGATTTCCTTCACCCTGGCCTTGACCGCTGCCCTGCTGTGCAACCTGCACCGCCTGCGCGCCCGCCCCTCGTTCCTGGCGGTGGGTTGCCTGCTGTTGCTGGCCCCGTGGGTGCTGGGCCTGGCGCTCAAGGGCCATGCCTGGACCAAGCCGGCGGGCGACCCGCTGAAAGTGGCGGCCATCCAGGGCAATGTCGAGCAGGACCTGAAATGGGACCCGGCACACATCGACGCGCAACTGGCGCTGTACCGTGACCTGAGTTTCAGCTCCAGGCCGGTGGACCTGCTGGTGTGGCCGGAAACCGCGGTCCCGGTGCTCAAGGACCAGGCCCAGGGCTACATCGACGTGATGGGCCGGTTCGCCGCCGAACGGCATTCGGCGCTGATCACTGGCGTGCCGGTGCGTGAAGTGGTGCACCACCAGCGCCGCTACTACAACGGCATCACCGTCACCGGTGAAGGCGATGGCACCTACCTCAAGCAGAAGCTGGTGCCGTTTGGCGAGTATGTGCCGCTGCAGGACATGCTGCGCGGCCTGATCGAGTTCTTCAACCTGCCCATGTCGGACTTCGCCCGCGGGCCGGAAGACCAGCCGCTGCTGCAGGCCAAGGGCTACCAGATTGCACCGTACATCTGCTACGAAGTGGTCTACCCCGAATTCGCCGCTGGCCTGGCGGCCCGCAGCGACCTGCTGCTGACCATCAGCAACGACACCTGGTTCGGCACCTCGATCGGCCCGTTGCAGCACCTGCAGATGGCGCAGATGCGCGCGCTGGAAGCCGGCCGCTGGATGATCCGCGCCACCAACAACGGCGTGACCGCGCTGATCGACCCGTTTGGCCGCATTACCACGCAGGTACCGCAGTTCCAGCAGGCGGTGCTGTATGGCGAAGTGGTGCCGATGCAGAAACTGACGCCGTACCTGCAATGGCGGTCGTGGCCGCTGGCGATTGTCTGTGCATTGCTGCTGGGTTGGGCGCTGCTGGCTGGGCGCATTGCCAAGACCGTTTGAGTTTTCCTGTACCGGCCTCTTCGCGGGTGAACCCGCTCCCACAGGGACCGCACAAGCCCATGGCCTGCGGTGTACCTGTGGGAGCGGGTTCACCCGCGAAGAGGCCGGCACAGGCAACACAAGGCTCAGTAGAACAGCCGATACCCCACCAGCCCCGCCACTTCATTGAGCAACTGCCCGCTCTGCCACATCGCCCGGCTCTCCGGCAGCAACCCACCGAACGGCCGAGCATGATCGCGCCCGAGGAACCCGACCGGCGCCGGCACCACCTCGAACCCCGCCTGCTCGAAGCTCCAGCGCGAGCGCTGCATGTGCCACGCCTGGGTCACCACGACCACCCGGCGAATCCCCAACGGCTGCAGCACCTTGGCCGTCAGCCGGGCATTCTCCCAGGTCGTGCGGCTGCCCTCCTCCCGCCATTTCACCTCGACACCGAGATCTTCACGCAGGCGATCAGCCATCAACCGCGCCTCGCTCGGCGGCGTGCCATAGTGCAACCCGCCACTGGTCAGCACCGGCAAGCCCGAAGCCTTGGCCAGCCGCGCGGCAAAGCGCATGCGCTCCAGTGCCGTGGCCGTGGGCTGGTCGCTACCACCCCAGGCCGGGTCACCTCGCTCACGCCCCGCGCCCAGCACCACGATGGCATCTGCCCGGCTTGCCAGGCCGGCCCAATCGCTTACCGCCAGCGGCGCTTCCGTCTCCAGCGCACGAGCGGTTTCCTGCACCACCAGCGGCAGGCTCATCAGCCACAGGCCACCAAGGCCCACGGCAAAACACAGCGCTGCCAGCCTGGGCCGGCGGCGACGCAGCCACCACGCCACAAGCAGCAGCAGGAACAGGACGCCTGGCGGCATCAGCCATTGTTTGACGAAGAATCGGATCGGCATTGGCCACACCTCCTTGGCAGGCGTGCAGCCTAGAAGGATCGACGCCGGTCAACAAGGGTGCGGCCGGCGCCGATCGTGAGCTGTGCAAATTTTGAAGAACCGGCGCGCGATAGCCTGCGCCTGGCGTCCTGAACGGCTAGCGATGTGGCAGCGTCCTGGATCTCGCCGTGCTGGCGGGGCGTTTCTTGTCCTTGAGCCAGATGATCTTGGCCGATGTCGGCTCCGCTTGTGGGTAACTGCCGACACAGGCATTGTGGCGCTCCGGGAGGGAATCCAGGTAGGCCTTGATCAGTTCGAACTCTGCGTGGCTCAGGCCACGCAACTCCAGCTCGGCTGGCATTTCGTCGCGCAATCGCACCGAGGTCCTGGCCACTTCCAGCGCCAGGCCAAGCCGGTCGATCAGGCGTTCGTATAGCTCCGGTCTGATTGCGGGTAGCTGCGTCTCTCCCATCCGTTCACCTCATTGAAGATAAGAATATCTCCCCCCACACCTGAGCTTAGCGTCGTTGCAAAAAGCAGCCGTGTGCCGCGACCAGCGGGCATTCGCAACGAAGGTTTCCCACGATGCGCGGCGCTGCTGTATGCTACGGCGTTCACTCTAAACGACACCGGAGTGCCGGACGCAGCGAGGTTCCGCTGCCTGGAACAAGGTCTCTTCTCTCTCAGCAAAAAGTAGCCATGCACGAACAATACACGCCCCGTGATATCGAAGCCGCCGCCCAGAAGTTCTGGGACGAGCAACAATCGTTCGCTGTTACCGAACAGCCAGGCAAGGACACCTACTACTGCCTGTCGATGTTCCCGTACCCGAGCGGCAAGCTACACATGGGCCACGTGCGCAACTACACCATCGGTGACGTGATTGCCCGCTACCAGCGCATGCTAGGCAAGAACGTCCTGCAGCCGATGGGCTGGGACGCTTTCGGCATGCCCGCGGAAAACGCGGCGATGAAGAACAACGTCGCCCCGGCCAAGTGGACGTACGAAAACATCGACTACATGAAGACCCAGCTCAAGAGCCTGGGCCTGGCCATCGACTGGGCACGTGAAGTCACCACCTGCAAGCCCGACTACTACCGTTGGGAGCAGTGGCTGTTCACCCGCCTGTTCGAGAAAGGCATCATCTACCGCAAGAACGGTACCGTGAACTGGGACCCGGCGGACCAGACCGTACTGGCCAACGAGCAGGTCATCGACGGCCGTGGCTGGCGTTCGGGCGCGCTGATCGAGAAGCGCGAAATCCCGATGTACTACTTCCGCATCACCGACTATGCAGACGAGCTGCTGGAAAGCCTCGACGAGCTGCCGGGCTGGCCTGAGCAGGTCAAGACCATGCAGCGCAACTGGATTGGCAAGTCGCGCGGCATGGAAGTGCAGTTCCCGTTCGACCTGGCCAGCATCGGCCACGAAGGCACGCTCAAGGTCTTCACCACCCGTCCCGACACGCTGATGGGCGCCACCTACGTCGCCGTCGCCGCCGAACACCCGCTGGCCACCCAGGCCGCCCAGGGCAACCCGGCGCTGCAGGCGTTCATCGACGAGTGCAAGAGCGGCAGCGTTGCCGAAGCCGACATGGCCACCCAGGAGAAGAAGGGCATGGCCACTTCCCTGCTGGTCGAGCACCCGCTGACCGGCGAGAAGCTGCCGGTATGGGTCGCCAACTACGTGCTGATGCACTACGGCGATGGCGCCGTCATGGCCGTGCCGGCCCACGATGAGCGCGACTTCGAGTTCGCCCACAAGTACAACCTGCCGGTCAAGGCCGTGGTGCGCACCAGCGCTGGCGACGAAGTCGGCAACGAGTGGCTGGCCGCCTATGGCGAGCACGGCCAGCTGATCAACTCCGGCGAGTTCGACGGCCTGGACTTCGCCGGTGCCTTCGACGCCATCGAAGCCGCCCTGATCCGCAAGGAGCTGGGCAAATCGCGTACCCAGTTCCGCCTGCGCGACTGGGGTATCAGCCGCCAGCGCTACTGGGGCTGCCCGATCCCGATCATCCACTGCCCGTCCTGCGGCGACGTACCGGTGCCGGAAGACCAGCTGCCGGTCACCCTGCCAGAGAACGTGGTGCCGGACGGTGCCGGTTCGCCGCTGGCGCGCATGCCTGAATTCTACGAGTGCAGCTGCCCGAAATGCGGCACCGCGGCCAAGCGCGAAACCGACACCATGGACACCTTCGTCGAGTCGTCCTGGTACTTCGCCCGCTACGCCTCGCCGAACTACGAAGGTGGCATGGTCGACCCGAAAGCGGCCAACCACTGGCTGCCGGTCGACCAGTACATCGGCGGTATCGAGCACGCCATCCTGCACCTGCTGTACGCGCGCTTCTTCCACAAGCTGATGCGTGACGAAGGCCTGGTCACCTCGAACGAGCCGTTCAAGAACCTGCTGACCCAGGGCATGGTGGTCGCCGAAACCTACTACCGTGTGGCCAGCAACGGCGGCAAGGACTGGTTCAACCCGGCCGATGTCGAGGTCGAGCGCGATGCCAAGGCCAAGATCATTGGCGCCCGCCTGAAGACCGACGGCCTGCCGGTGGAAATCGGTGGCACCGAGAAGATGTCGAAGTCGAAGAACAACGGCGTCGACCCGCAATCGATGATCGACCAGTACGGCGCCGACACCTGCCGCCTGTTCATGATGTTCGCCTCGCCGCCCGACATGAGCCTGGAATGGTCCGACTCCGGCGTCGAAGGCGCCAGCCGCTTCCTGCGCCGCGTCTGGCGCCTGGCCCAGGCCCACGTGGCCCAAGGCCTGCCGGGCAAGCTGGATGTCGCCGCCCTGGACGACGCGCAGAAGGTCATCCGCCGCGCCATCCACGCCGCCATCAAGCAGGCCAGTACCGACGTAGGCCAGTTCCACAAGTTCAACACCGCCATCGCCCAGGTGATGACCGTGATGAACGTGCTGGAAAAGGCCCCGCAGGCCACTGAACAGGACCGTGCCCTGCTGCAGGAAGGCCTGGAGGCCGTCACCCTGCTGCTGGCACCAATCACCCCGCACATCTCCCACGAGCTGTGGCAACAGCTGGGCCACCAGCAGGCCGTCATCGACGCCAGCTGGCCAGCCGTCGACGAGGCAGCCCTGGTACAGGACACCGTCACCCTGGTAGTGCAGGTCAACGGCAAGCTGCGTGGCCAGGTCGAAATGCCGGCCGCCGCCAGCCGCGAAGAAATCGAAGCCGCCGCGCGCAGCAACGAGAACGTCCTGCGCTTCATCGATGGCCTGACCATCCGCAAGGTCATCGTGGTACCCGGCAAGCTGGTCAACATCGTCGCCAACTGATGGCAACGCCCGCCCGCAGCCACTGCGGGCGGGCGAACAGGCCCACAAGGGAGCAACAACATGATCAAACGCAATTTGCTGGTAATTGGCCTGGCGGTCATGCTCAGCGCCTGCGGTTTCCAGCTGCGCGGCACCGGCTCTACCGAACTGAGCGTGAAGGAAATGGACGTCAGTGCGCGCAACGCCTACGGCCCGACCGTGCTCCAGCTGCGTGAAGTACTGCAGCGTAGCGGTGTCAACGTGCACGCTGGCGCACCGTACCGTCTGGTGCTGACCAACGAGCAGGAGCGCGAGCGCTCGGCGACCTACAACAGTGGCAACCGTACCGCCGAGTACGAGCTGACCACCGTGCTGAACTACAGCATCCAGGGCCTGAACAACCTGGAGCTGATGAGCGACAAGCTGGAAGTACGCAAGATCTACTTGCGTGACGGCTCGAACATCACCGGTTCCGAACAGGAAGCCGACCGCGCCCGCGAAGAAATGCGTCGCGACCTGGTCAACGCCATGGTCGTTCGCCTGCAGATGCTGACCCCGTCCCAGCTGGACGAGCTGCAGCGCCAAGCCGACGAACGTGCCAAGGCCGAAGCCGCTGCGCTGGAGGCCGCTCGCCGCCAGCAGGCCGAAACGCCTCAGCAGTCGCCACTGGAAGTACCGGGCAACTAAGCCCGAGCGGGGTACCTTCGGGTGCCCCGCCTGTTTCCCATGAAGCTCGCTCCCGCCCAACTCAACAAGCACCTGCAAGGCGCCCTGGCACCAGTCTACGTGGTCAGCGGCGACGACCCGCTGCTGTGCCAGGAAGCCGCCGACGCCATCCGCAACGCCGCGCGCCAGCAGGGCTTCGACGAACGCCAGGTATTCAGTGCCGACGCCAACTTCGACTGGGGCACCCTGCTCCAGGCTGGCGCCAGCCTGTCCCTGTTCGCCCAGCGCCGCCTGCTGGAATTGCGCCTGCCCTCGGGCAAGCCCGGTGACAAGGGCGCTGCTGCGCTGATGGAATACTGCGCCAACCCCGCCGAAGACACCCTGCTACTGGTCAGCCTGCCCAAGCTCGACGGTAGTGCGCAGAAGACCAAGTGGGGCAAGGCGCTGATCGAAGGCGCCCACTGCCAGTTCATCCAGATCTGGCCGGTGGATGTGCACCAGCTGCCGCAGTGGATCAACCAGCGCCTGCAGCAGGCCGGCCTGTCGGCACAGCGTGACGCCGTCGACCTGATTGCCGCACGCGTGGAAGGCAACCTGCTGGCTGCAGCGCAGGAAATCGAAAAGCTCAAGCTGCTTGCCGAAGGTAACCAGATCACCGTGGAGACCGTGCAGGCCGCCGTCGCCGACAGCGCCCGCTTCGATGTCTTCGGCCTGGTCGATGCCATTCTCAACGGCGAAGCCGCGCATGCCTTGCGCATGCTCGAAGGCTTGCGCGGTGAAGGCGTTGAGCCACCAGTGATTCTCTGGGCCCTGGCCCGTGAGCTGCGCCAGCTGGCCGGGCTGGCCCAGCAGTTCAGCCAGGGTGTACCGCTGGACAAGGCCTTCAGCCAGGCCCGCCCGCCGATCTGGGACAAACGCCGGCCACTGGTCAGCAAGGCCCTGCAGCGCCTGTCGGCGCAGCGCTGGGCGCAGTTGCTGCAAGATGCCCAGCGTATCGATGCACAGATCAAGGGCCAGGCCGAGGGCTCGCCGTGGACCGGCCTGGCGCGCTTGTCGCTGCTGATGGCCGGCCAGCGCCTGGCACTGCCTCCCGAGTAACATTCAAAGGCCCAATCGCCGGCAAGCCAGCTCCCACAGGGATATAACAGGCCTTGGAGGCTGTGCTGTACCTGTGGGAGCTGGCTTGCCGGCGATCGGGCCCTCGAACCATATACACAATCAATTGGCCCCACCCTGCCCCAAGCCCTACAGTGCGCCGCGAAACCCACCCAACCCGGGAATCCCGCCATGAGCAAAAAGCCGAAAAAGCACGGCCCCAACAAGGCCAAGTCGATCATCGCCCAACCGCTGTTCCGCTGCCGCCAGGAACAGCCGAACAAGGGCAAAGGCAGCTACCGCCGCGAAGCCTTCCAATCGAGAGATTGGGAGGCTTCCTACTTTTTGGCTGCATGAAAGCATCGAAAGCGCAGGCATGGTATGGTCATCACCTGACCTGCAATTCTGGATCTGTGAATGCTCCTCAGTCTTCTCCCCCGCTGGAAAACCCGTCAGCTGATCGCGGCCTCCAGTTTCATCCTGCTCGT
This sequence comes from Pseudomonas sp. X4, assembly GCF_040784925.1. Taxonomy (NCBI): domain Bacteria; kingdom Pseudomonadati; phylum Pseudomonadota; class Gammaproteobacteria; order Pseudomonadales; family Pseudomonadaceae; genus Pseudomonas; species Pseudomonas sp. X4. The sequence goes on from NZ_CP160798.1 coordinate 1,688,593, forward strand.
GGCCTGCGCAGAAAAGCCCACCGCCGCCGATGCCCTGCCGCTGGCCCCCGCCCAGCCCGCCCCGGTGGTGACCCTGCCCGGCACGACGCCCGACGCCAGCACTGAAATCCAGCCTCTGCAAACCTTCGCACAATGGCAAGCAGGCTTTCGCCAGCAAGCCCTGCAAGCCGGCATTTCGCAGGACACCTTCGACCGCGCCTTCCTCGGCGTCACCCCCGACATGGACGTGATCAAGGCCGATCGCAGCCAGCCGGAATTCACCCGCCCGGTATGGGAATACCTCGAAGGCGCCCTGTCGCCCCTGCGTGTACGCAACGGCAAGAAGCTGCTGGAGCAGAACGCCGAACTGCTGACCCGCATCGAGCAACGCTATGGCGTCGATCGCCAGGTGCTGGTCGCGGTATGGGGCATGGAGAGCAACTTCGGCCAGTTCCAGGGCAGCAAATCGGTGATCCGCTCGCTGGCTACCCTGGCCTATGAGGGCCGCCGCCCGCAGTTCGCCCAGGACCAGCTGATCGCTGCGCTGCAGATCATCCAGCATGGCGACATCCAGCCTGAGGCCATGCGTGGCTCGTGGGCCGGCGCCATGGGCCAGACCCAGTTCATCCCGACCACCTACAACACCCACGCCGTGGACTTCGACGGCGATGGCCGCCGTGACATCTGGAACAGCACGCCAGACGCCCTGGCATCGACCGCGCACTACCTGCAGAGCTCGGGCTGGAAACGTGGCCAGCCGTGGGGCTTCGAGGTCCAGGTGCCGCCTGGCTTCGATTACTGGCAGGCCGATGGCGCCCTGCGCAAGCCGGTGAGCGAGTGGCTGTCGATGGGCGTGAAACTGCCTGCCGGAACCCAGTTGCCAGTGGGCAGCAACCAGCTGTCTGCCGCCCTGCTGCTGCCAGCGGGCGCGCGTGGCCCGGCGTTCCTGGTGCTGGACAACTTCCGCGCCATCCTCAAGTACAACAACTCGTCATCCTACGCGCTGGCGGTAAGCCTGCTGGGTGATCGCTTCACGGGCTGGGGCTTCATTGCCGGCAGCTGGCCGAAAGAAGACCTGCCGCTCAGCCGCAGCGAGCGCATGGAGCTGCAGAACCTGCTGAACAGCAATGGGCACGAAGCCGGCAATGCCGATGGCATCATTGGCGCCAATACCCGCAAGGCGATCCGCAATGCCCAGCAGGGGTTGGGGTGGCCGGCGGATGGGTATCCGACCCACAAGCTGCTCGAGAGCCTGCGCAAATAGTGAGATTGCTGGGGGCGCGTTGCGCCCCTTTCGCGACACAAGGCCGCTCCCACAAGCGATAGCACTTCTCCTGTGGGAGCGGCCTTGTGTCGCGATGGGCTGCAAAGCAGCCCCGGCAATCTCAAGCCTTGAACAAATCCTGCTCCAACACCAATGTCTGCCTCCCGCTATCCAGCATTACCTGAGCCCCCAACGGCAAGCACACATTCGGGTCACAATGCCCACTGCGCCATCCGGCCAGCACCGGCACACCCAGCGGCGCGAAGATGTCCTCCAGCACGGGCATCAACGCCGCAGTGGTAATCCCGGCAAAGTCCCCCACCAGCACACCCTTCACCCCCTCCAGCTTGCCCGCCAGGCGCAGTTGGGTCAGCAAGCGATCCACCCGGTACAGCGGCTCGTTGACGTCCTCGATGAACAGGATGCAGCCCTGCGTATCCAGCTCGGCAATCGTCCCCAGGGTCGCGCCCAGCATCGACAGGTTGCCGCCCAGCAGCGGCCCGCTGGCCACCCCATGCAGCACGCTGCTCAAAGAGAAGTCAGCAGGGTGCACGATCTGCTCCCCTGCCCGCACATGCCCACCCAGCTGCGCCAGCAACGAAGTCTCGGTTGGCGGCAACTTGGCCCCCAGCAGGTCGGCATTGAGCATCCCGCCATGGAAGGTGAGCAGCCCGGTATGCCGGTAGATCGCCGTGTGCAGCGCGGTGATGTCGCTGTAGCCGATCAGCGGCTTGGGGTTGCGCCGGATCAGTTCGAAATCGAGCTGGTCGAGCAGACGCATGCTGCCGTACCCCCCACGCATGCACAGAATGGCGTCGATGCCCGGGTCGGCAAAGGCATCATGCAGGTCCTGCAACCGCTGCCGGTCCGGCCCCGCCAGATAGCCCTGGGCCTGAAGGGCTCCCGGATAGATGCGGCAGCTGTAGCCTCTATCAACGAACCACTGGTTGACCTTGTGCGTATCCAGCCGCGCCGCGCCCGCCGGGGCGACAATGGCAAAACAGGCATCACGCGGCAGCGCGGCGGGCAGGCTGGGTTGGAAGGTTTCGGCGCAATTCATCGCGGCTCCTTGCAGCGCGTGTGGCACAAACAAAAATGCCGATGCCGCCCTTCGGCGCGCATCGGCATGCGTGGCTCTGTGCTTGGCTCAGAGCTTGATCTTGGCTTCGTGAGCCTGCTGGTCAGCGTGGTACGAAGAGCGCACCAGCGGTCCGGAAGCGACGTTCTTGAAGCCCATCTTGTAACCTTCCTCGGCGAACCAGGCGAAGGTGTCCGGGTGGACGAAACGCTGCACCGGCAGGTGGCTGCGCGACGGCTGAAGGTACTGGCCGAGGGTGAGCATGTCGATGTCATGCTCGCGCATGCGGTGCATCACTTCGATCACTTCCTCGTCGGTCTCGCCCAGGCCGAGCATCAGGCCCGACTTGGTCGGTACGTGCGGCACCAGCTGCTTGAACTTCTGCAGCAGGTCCAGTGACCAGTCGTAGTCCGAACCCGGGCGCGCGGCCTTGTACAGGCGCGGTACGGTCTCGAGGTTGTGGTTGAACACATCCGGCGGCTCTTGCGCGGTGATTTCCAGGGCAATATCCATGCGCCCACGGTAGTCCGGCACCAGGGTTTCCAGCTGTACGCCCGGCGACAGCGCACGGATTTCGCGGATGCAGTCGGCAAAGTGCTGGGCACCACCGTCACGCAGGTCGTCGCGGTCCACCGAGGTGATCACCACGTACTTCAGGCGCAGGTCGGCGATGGCGATGGCCAGGTTCTTCGGCTCGTCCAGGTCCAGCGGTTTCGGCCGGCCGTGGCCAACGTCGCAGAACGGGCAACGACGGGTGCAGATGTCACCCATGATCATGAAGGTGGCGGTACCACCGGAGAAGCACTCGCCCAGGTTCGGGCAGGATGCCTCTTCGCATACGCTGTGCAGCTTGTGCTTGCGCAGCAGCTGCTTGATGCGGTCTACCTCGGGCGACACCGGGATACGCACGCGGATCCAGTCGGGCTTCTTCGGCAGCTCTTCGGTGGGAATGATCTTCACCGGAATGCGCGCCACCTTTTCGGCACCACGCAGCTTGACCCCGGCTTCCACCTTCTTCGGCGCTGGGCGCGGGGTGGCATCCTGGGTAGATATCAGGTTCGGCACGGCTTCTTGCACAGTTGTCATATTCAGTCGATTCCGCCCGTGAGGGTCGTCTGCTCAGCGTAGTCGAGGTGCTTGACCAGCTGTCCGCGCAGCCTTGTCCTGACCTCGTCGAGTTCGATCGGACCTGCCAGGTCGCGCAGCTGGGTCATCGCCAGCCCCGCATAGCCGCAGGGGTTGATTCGGCGGAATGGCGCGAGGTCCATGTCCACGTTCAAGGCAAGGCCGTGGAACGAACGGCCGTTGCGGATTCGCAGGCCGAGGGAGGCGATTTTCGCTCCGTCGACATAGACGCCCGGGGCATCGGGCTTGGCCGCGGCCTGGACATCGTAACTGGCGAGCAGGTCGATGAGGGTCTGCTCGATACGGCTGACCAGCTCACGCACGCCAAAGCCCAGCCGGCGCACATCCAGCAGCAGGTAGGCCACCAGCTGCCCGGGGCCATGGTAGGTCACCTGGCCACCGCGATCGGTCTGCACCACCGGGATGTCGCCCGGCACCAGCAGGTGCTCGGCCTTGCCGGCCTGGCCCTGGGTGAAGACCGCGGGGTGCTCGACCAGCCAGACTTCATCCTGGCTGTCCGGGCTGCGCTGCTCGGTGAAGCGACGCATGGCCTCCAGCACCGGTTCGTAGGGCTGCAGGCCAAGCTCGCGAAAACCGAGGCAGGCGGACATCAGAGCACCATTTTCACGATGCCGGTCGCGCGCAGGGCGCTGTTGATATCGTGCAGCTGGTTCTCGCTTTCGGCAACGATGTGCAATTGCACGGTGGTGTACTTGCCTTCCTTGCTCTGGCGCTCGGCCAGGGTGGAAAGGTCGACCTTGGCGTGCTTGCTCAGGATCTCGATCACCGTGTCCTTGAAGCCGACAACGGTATCACCGATGACCTTGATCGGGTAATCGTCGCAGGGGAATTCGATCTTGTGCGACTTGACGTCTGGTTCGCTCATGGCGGAAACGGCCTCGTAAGCCGTGGCAACAACAACGCCCCCGCTGGATACGCGGGGGCATGCAGGTCACGTATCAGTTGAACAACCCGTAGAAGAATAGACGGATGCTATCCCACATACGGCGGAAGAAACCACCTTCCTCGACGCCATCGAGGGCGATCAGGTCGGCGCTGTGAACCACTTTCTCGTCCAGTTTGACTTCCACTTTGCCGATCACGTCACCTTTGGCGATTGGCGCGGTGAGCTGCGGGTTCATGGTCATCGAAGCCTGAAGGCGCTTCAATTGGCCTTTAGGCATAGTCAGGGTCAGGTCGTTGGCCAGGCCCGCTTTCACTTCGCCAGTCGCGCCCTTCCAGACCGGCGACTTGGTCAGCTCGGTACCCTTCTGGTAGAAGGTCTGGGTTTCGAAGAAGCGGAAACCGTAGGTCAGCAGCTTCTGGGTCTCGGCAGCACGCGATTGCTCGCTGTTGGTGCCGAATACCACGGCGATCAGGCGCTGGCCATCGCGAACGGCCGAAGCCACCATGCAGTAGCCGGCTTCGTCGGTGTGGCCGGTCTTCAGGCCGTCGACGGTCTTGTCACGCCACAGCAGCAGGTTGCGGTTTGGCTGCTTGATATTGTTCCAGAAGAACTCTTTCTGCGAGTAGATGGCGTAGTGGGCCGGGTCGACGTTGATGATCGCACGGGCCAGGGTCGCCATGTCGTGGGCCGACGAGTAGTGCTCCGGGTGCGGCAGGCCGGTCGGGTTCATGAAGTGGCTGTTGCCCATGCCCAGGTCGGCAGCGGTCTTGTTCATCATGTCGGCGAAGGCGTCTTCGCTGCCGGCGATGTGCTCGGCCAGGGCGACCGAGGCGTCGTTGCCGGACTGGATGATGATGCCGTGCAGCAGGTCGCTGACGGTCACCTGGCTGCCCACCTTGATGAACATGCGCGAACCGCCGGTACGCCAGGCGTTTTCGCTGACGGTAACCGGGTCGTTTTCACCGATCTGGCCGCGACGGATGTCCAGGGTGGCGATGTAGGCCGTCATCAGCTTGGTCAGGCTGGCTGGCGGCAGGCGCTCGTCACCGTTGTTCTCGACCAGCACGTTGCCGCTGGACGCATCCATGAGTACGTAGGACTTGGCTGCCAGTTGCGGTGGCGCCGGCGTCATCTGCTCAGCCGCGAAGGCGGCAGGCGTGATCATCAGCAGTACGGGCAGGCAAAGTCGTTTGGCAAGGTTGGTGATGTTCATCCGTCTCTCGAAAATCGCTAATGGTCTGATGTTCCCTGGGCAAGATCATGTGCCCAGCGCCAGTCAGTCTAGTTTTTGTGGCCGTAGGCCAGGCTCGCAAAGTGCGGCTTTATGTCGCTGCGGGCAAAAGCCGACATTGTACATGCCCGCGCCCGGCAATTCATGACAAAACCGACAGTTTGGTGTTGCCTTCTTCGCGGGCGCGCCCGCTCCCACAGGGTTTCGCATGCCCCTGTGGGAGCGGGCGTGCCCGCGAAGAAGGCAACGCGGTCAGTCAGCTGTGACCAGCTTGGCCTGCCCAAGGTTCGCCAGGCGGATGCTGTCCTGCGCTTGCTGGATCTCGCCCTGGCTGTTGATCGGCCCCAGGCGCACGCGGTGCAGGGTCTGCTGGTTGCGCACGATCGAGCTGATGAACACGGGCGCGCTGACCATGCTGCTGAGCTTGGAGCGCAGCAGTTCGGCGGCGTCCGGGTTGGCGAAGGCACCCACCTGCAGGAAGCTGCCGCCACTGCCGGCCGGCACGTTGTTGCCAGCCACCTGCACCGGCACCACCGGCGCCGCATGCTGCTGGGGCGGCGGAGTCCATTGCTCGACGCGCCCGGTACTGGCCGGGATTGCCTGGGTCTGGGCCACCTGCGGCTCTTTCAGCACCATCGGCGGCGTCTGGCCACGCTGGGCCCACCATTGCTGCGGGTCGATGCCTTCGACGCGCACGTGCGCGGTACCAATCTCGGCATAACCGAGCTTTTTCGCCGCGGCATAGGACAGGTCGATGATGCGGTCCGAATAGAACGGCCCACGGTCGTTCACCCGCAGGATCACGCTGCGGCCGTTGGCCAGGTTGGTCACCCGCACGTAGGCCGGCAGCGGCAGGGTCTTGTGCGCCGCGCTCATGCCGTACAGGTCGTACAGCTCGCCGTTGGCGGTGTTCTGACCGTGGAACTTGGTGCCGTACCACGACGCGGTGCCCTCAGCGCGATAGTTGCGCGAGTCCTGCATCGGGTAGTAGGTCTTGCCCAGCACCGTGTACGGGTTGGCCTTGTAGTTGCCGGTATGCACGGTTGGCGTGGCGTCGGGGATCTTGTTCACATCCACGTCCCACCACGGCGCGCCGTCCTTGTGCGCCCGGTTGATGTCCAGGCCCGGCTGGGTGCGCACCACGTTGCCACTGCTTTGCTGGGACGGGCGGTTGGACGAACAGCTGGCCAGCACCACGCCGACGGCGAGGCAGGTGAGCAGCTTGAAAGAGTTGCCAGAGAAGATTGCGCGCATTACTTGACGCCCCGTGCTTGAACCAGCTGTTCCGATAGCTGATGCACCGCCATGGCATACATCACGCTGCGGTTGTAGCGAGTGATCGCGTAGAAGTTCTTCAGGCCCATCCAGTACTCGGGGCCATTGTCACCCTCGAGACGGAAGGCGGTAACCGGCAGATCATCGCGCAGCGAATCATGGACCGACCAGCCAAGCGTGCGCAACTCCCCAACGGTTTTTACCGGCTCGATGCCGGTAGTCAGGCCTTCGTCGGCGCGCCCACCGTCCACCCAGGCGCGGCTGACCACACCTTCGCCGGCCACCCAGCCGTGGCGCTTGAAGTAGCTGGCCACGCTGCCGATGGCATCGTCCGGGTTGTTCCAGATATTGATGTGGCCGTCGCCGTCGAAGTCCACCGCGAAGTTGCGGAAGCTGCTCGGCATGAACTGCGGCAGGCCCATGGCGCCGGCGTAGGAGCCCTTGAGCGTCAGCGGGTCGAGCTGCTCCTCACGGGCCAGCAGCAGGAACTCGCGCAGCTCCTTGCGGAAGAATTCGGCCCGTGGCGGGTAGTCGAAGCCCAGGGTCGACAAGGCATCGATCACCCGGTAGTTGCCGGTGTTGCGGCCAAAGAAGGTTTCCACGCCGATGATGGCGACGATGTACTGCGCCGGCACGCCGTATTCCTGCTCGGCACGGGCCAGCACCGCTTCGTGCTGGCGCCAGAAGTCCACACCGCGGGCGATGCGCGCGTCGGTGATGAACATCGGCCGGTAGTCCTTCCACGGCTTTACCCGTTCGGCCGGGCGCGAAATGGCGTCGAGGATCGACTGTTTGCGCTGCACCTCACTGAACACACCCATCAGCTGCTCAGGGGCAAAGCCATGGTCGCGGCTCATTTCGCCAACGAACTGGGCCACCTGGGGCGAGCCTTGGTAATCGCCGGCATGGGCCAGCTGTACAGCGCCGAACAGGCCCACCGCGCCGATCCACGGCGCACAACGGGCAGCCCAGTTACGCACTGCTTGCATGAAATTCTTCACCTTATTCAAACCTGAGCGATCCATTTGCGGTGCGTGTGGATCGACATCAGAACGCCAAACGCTGACAGCAGCGTCACCAACGAAGTTCCGCCATAGCTGATGAAGGGCAGCGGCACGCCCACCACGGGCAGAAGGCCGCTGACCATACCAATATTGACGAACACGTATACAAAGAAGGTCATGGTCAGGCTGCCCGCCAGCAGCTTGCCGAACAGGGTCTGCGCCTGGGCGGTGATCATCAGGCCACGGCCGATCAGCAGCAGGTAGACGATCAGCAGCAGGCAGATGCCGACCAGGCCGAATTCCTCGCCGAGCACGGCGATGATGAAGTCGGTATGGCTTTCCGGCAGGAAGTCCAGGTGCGACTGGGTGCCGAGCAGCCAGCCCTTGCCGAACACACCGCCCGAGCCGATCGCCGCCTTCGACTGGATGATGTTCCAGCCAGTGCCCAACGGGTCGCTTTCCGGGTCGAGGAAGGTCAGTACCCGCTGCTTCTGGTAGTCGTGCATGACGAAGAACCACATCGCCACCGCCACTGGCACCGCAGCCGCCAGCACGCTGAGGATCCAGCGCCAGCGCAGGCCGCCCATGAACAGCACGAAAGCCCCGGAGGCGAGGATCAGCAGCGCCGTGCCCAGGTCGGGCTGGCGCACGATCAGGATGAACGGCACGCCGATCAGCACCAGGCTGATCGCCACATGCTTCAGATGCGGCGGCAACGTGCGCTTGGACAGGTACCAGGCGATGGTCGCCGGCATGATGATCTTCATGAACTCCGAGGGCTGGAAGCGGATCACCCCGGGGATGTTGATCCAGCGCGTGGCGCCCATGGCGTTGTGGCCCATCACGTCCACCACCACCAGCAACAGCACCCCGGCCAGGTAGGCCAGCGGCACCCAACGGGCCATGAAGCGCGGCTCCAGCTGGGCGATGATGAACATCGACACCAGGCCGATGCCGAACGAGGTGGCCTGCTTGAGCAGCAGGTCCCAGTTCTTGCCACTGGCCGAGTACAGGACAAACAGGCTGCCGGCCGCGAGGGTCAGCAGAATGATCAGCAAAGGGCCGTCGACGTGGATGCGCTGCAGAAAGCTGGCGCGCCGACGCATCACATCCTCGCTGGAGAGCATGCGATCGAAATTGTTCATCACAGGGCTGATTCCTGGGTAACGGTGGCAGGCGCGAACTCGGGCTTGAGCCGGCCGTTTTCGTCAAGCAGCCAGGCGTCCATCACCTGGCGCACCACCGGGGCGGCGACGCCCGAGCCGGACTCACCGTTCTCGACCATCACCGAAACCACGATCTTCGGGTCCTCGGCCGGGGCGAAGGCGACGAACAGGGCGTGGTCGCGGTGGCGCTCCTGGAGCTTGTTGCGGTCGTACTTCTCGCCCTGCTTGATCGCCACCACCTGGGCGGTACCGCTCTTGCCGGCAATGCGGTACTGCGAGCCGATGGCCGCCTTGCGTGCGGTACCGCGGGCGTTGTGCATCACCTGCTCCATGCCATGGGTGACCTTGGCCCAGTCGGATTTGTCACGCAGCACGATGTTTTCCATGGGGTTGTCGTCCACCGGCGGCTGGCCTTCGATGGTCTTGGCCAGGTGCGGGCGGTTCCACACGCCCTTGTTGGCAATCAGCGCAGTGGCCTGGGCCAGTTGCAGCGGCGTGGTCTGCATGTAGCCCTGGCCGATGCCGAGGATCAGGGTTTCGCCTGGGAACCAGGCCTGACGGCGAGTGGCGCGCTTCCATTCGCGCGACGGCATCAGCCCGGCGGATTCCTCGAACATGTCGAGGGAAACCCGCTGGCCGATGCCGAACTTGTTCATGTAGCTGGACAGCCGATCGATGCCCATCTTGTGGGCAAGGTCGTAGAAGTAGGTGTCGTTGGAGCGCATGATCGCGGTGTCCAGGTCGACCCAGCCATCGCCCGAGCGGTTCCAGTTACGGTATTTGTGGTCGTAGTTGGGCAGCTGGTAGTAGCCCGGGTCGAACACCCGGCTGCCGGCATTGACCACGCCGCTGTCCAGGCCGGCGATGGCCACCGCCGGCTTGATGGTCGAACCTGGCGGGTACAGGCCGCGCAGCACGCGGTTGAACAGCGGTCGGTCGATCGAGTCACGCAGTTCGGCATAGGCCTTGAAGCCGATGCCGGTGACGAACAGGTTGGGGTCGAAGCTGGGCTGGCTGACCATCGCCAGCACCTCGCCGGTACGCGGGTCGAGCGCCACCACCGCACCACGCCGGCCACCCAGGGCGGCCTCGGCGGCCTCCTGCAGCTTGATGTCCAGGCTCAGCACGATGTCCTTGCCCGGTTTCGGGTCGGTACGCTTGAGCACCCGCAGCACACGGCCACGGGCGTTGGTCTCGACTTCCTCGTAGCCCACCTGGCCATGCAGGTCGGCTTCGTAGAAGCGTTCGATGCCGGTCTTGCCGATGTGGTGGGTGCCGCTGTAGTTCACCGGGTCGAGGGTTTTCAGCTCTTTCTCGTTGATCCGCCCCACATACCCCACCGAATGGGCGAAGTGCGCGCCCTGCGGGTAATGGCGCACCAATTGGGCCACCACTTCCACGCCCGGCAGGCGGAACTGGTTCACCGCCACGCGGGCGATCTGCTCTTCGTTGAGTTCGAACAGGATCGGCACCGGCTCGAATGGCCGGCGGCCCTGGCGCATGCGCTTCTCGAACAGGGCGCGGTCGTCGGGCGTCAGTTCCAGCACTTCGACGATGGTATCCAGCACTTCCTGCCAGTTACCCGCACGTTCGCGGGTCATCGACAGGCTGAAGCTGGGCCGGTTGTCGGCGACGATCACCCCGTTGCGGTCGAAGATCAGCCCGCGGGTCGGCGGGATCGGCTGCACATGCACCCGGTTGTTCTCCGACAGCGTCGAGTGATAGTCGTGCTGGATGACCTGCAGGTAGTACAGCCGCGCGATCAGCACGCAAATGAGCAGCATGATCGCCACTGCGCCAACCACGACGCGGTTGCGCACCAGGCGGGCGTCTTTCTCGTGGTCCTTGAGACGGATCGGCTGCGACATCGGACTGCTTACAGGCTCATTTATGGTAAGGATGCCCGGACAACACGGTCCAGGCGCGGTAGATCTGCTCGCCGATGAGTATCCTTACCAATGGGTGCGGCAAGGTCAGCGGCGACAGCGACCAGCGTTGCTCGGCGCGCGCACAGACCTCGGGCGCCAGGCCTTCCGGGCCGCCCACCATCAAATTCACCGTGCGCGCATCCAGGCGCCAGCGGTCCAGCTCGGTCGCCAGTTGCTCGGTACTCCAGGGCTTGCCATGGACCTCGAGGGTGACGATGCGTTCCCCTGGCTGAACCTTGCTCAGCATGGCCTCGCCCTCCTGACGGATCAGGCGGGCGACGTCGGCATTCTTGCCACGGGTGTTCAGCGGGATTTCCACCAGCTCCAGCGACAGCTCGGCAGGCAGGCGCTTGGCATATTCATGCCAGCCTTCCTCGACCCACTTCGGCATGCGCGAGCCGACCGCGATCAGGCGCAGACGCACAGCGCTTTCCTTATTCCCGGTCCTTGAGCTTGTCGGAGTACTCGTGGGCATGGTCCGGGCTGTGGTGCTTGCCATCGGCGGCACGGCTTTGCTCGGCACCCTGCCACAGGCGCTCCAGGTCGTAGAACTGGCGGGCAGCGGCGGTCATCATGTGCACGATGACGTCGTTCAGGTCCAGCAGCACCCAGTCGCTGTCGCCCTTGCCTTCTTCACCCAGTGGCTGGGCACCCTTGGCCTTGACCGCTTCGCGGACCTTCTCCAGCATCGCGTTGATCTGGCGGTTGGAGGTACCGGTGGCAATGATCATGTAGTCGGTCAGGCTGTGCTTTTCGCGCACGTCGATGACCTGGATGTCCTGGGCCTTGACGTCTTCCAGCGCTGCCTTGGTCAGGGCGACCAGTTCTTCGCCGTGGATTTTCTGCTTGGTCATATAAAACTCGTTCAACTCGTTGGATGAGGCGCCAGAGGCACCGTCAGTTAGGTGCACGATACAGTTCGTGCGCCTCGATGTAGGCCAGTACGGCGTCCGGCACCAGGAACCTCACCGATTTGCCGCTGGCCAGCAGCTGTCGGATCTGTGTAGCCGACACCGCAAGCGGCGTCTGCCAGACGAACGAAATGTTTCCCGCCGGGCCGGACATGGCGGTGGGATCGCTCTCCGAGCGCGCAGCCAGCAGGTTGCGCAGCTCGTCAGGGGGTTCTACGTCGGCATCCGGGCGTTGCAGCACCAGGATGTGACAGTGTTGCAGCAATTCTTCCCAGCGGTGCCAGCCGGGCAAGCCACAGAAGGCATCCCAGCCCAGCACCAGGAACAGCTGATCGTTGGCGCCTAGTTCGGCGCGGATCGATTCCAGCGTGTCGATGGTGTACGACGGTTTGTCGCGCGCCAGTTCGCGGGCATCCACGCTCAGGCAGGGCACGCCCTGCACGGCGCCTTGCACCATGGCCAAGCGGTCCTGCGCGGCCACCTGCGGGGTGTCGCGGTGCGGCGGCCGGGCGTTGGGCAGCAGGCGCAGCTCGTCCAGCCCCATGAACTCAGCCACTTCCAGCGCGCTGCGCAGGTGGCCGATGTGCACGGGGTCGAAGGTGCCGCCAAGAATGCCGATGCGCCGGACTGCCTGGGCCTTGCTCAACTCAGCAGGACTCCTGGCCGCGCAGCTGGCCGTCGCCGATCACTACGTACTTCTCGCAGGTCAGGCCTTCCAGGCCGACCGGGCCACGGGCATGCAGCTTGTCGGTGGAAATGCCGATTTCCGCACCCAGGCCGTACTCGAAGCCGTCGGCGAAGCAGGTCGGGGTATTGAGCATGACCGACGCCGAGTCGACCTCGGCCATGAACTGGCGGGCTTCACCCTGGTGTTCGCTGATGATCGAATCGGTGTGGTGCGAGCCATAGTGGTTGATGTGCTCGATGGCCTGGTCCAGGCCGTCGACCACTCGGATCGACAGGATCGCGTCCAGGTACTCGGTGTGCCAGTCGGCCTCGGTGGCCGGTTTGGCCTCGATGATCGCCTGGGTGCGCTCGCAACCACGCAGTTCGACGCCCTTCTCCTGGAAGCGGCGAGCCATTTCCGGCAGGAAGCGCTCGGCCACCTGCTGGTCGACCAGCAGCGTTTCCATGGCGCCACAGATGCCGTAGCGGTAGGTCTTGGCGTTGAACGCCACGCGCCAGGCCTTGTCCAGGTCGGCGTGCTGGCTGACGTAGACGTGGCAGATACCGTCCAGGTGCTTGATCACCGGCACGCGAGCATCGCGGCTGATGCGTTCGATCAGGCCACGGCCACCGCGCGGCACGATGACGTCGACGAATTCCGGCATGCTGATCAGCGCGCCCACGGCTTCGCGGTCGGTAGTCTCGACCACCTGCACCACGGCTGCCGGCAGGCCGGCGGCGGCCAGGCCACGCTGGATGCAGGTGGCGATGGCGCGGTTGGAGTGGATGGCTTCGGAGCCGCCACGCAGGATAGTCGCGTTACCCGACTTCAGGCACAGGCTGGCGGCATCGATGGTCACGTTCGGGCGCGACTCGTAGATGATCCCGATCACCCCCAGCGGCGTGCGCATCTTGCCAACCTGGATACCGGATGGGCGGTAGCTCATGTCGCGGATGGCACCGACCGGGTCCGGCAGGCTGGCCACCTGGCGCAGGCCGGTGATCATGCCGTCGATACGCGCCGGGGTCAGCGCCAGGCGGTCGAGCAGCGCCGGCTCCAGGCCGTTGGCACGGCCGGCGGCCAGGTCCTGCTCGTTGGCAGCGGTCAGCTCGGCACGAGCGGCGTCCAGTGCATCGGCGGCAGCTTGCAGGGCGCGGTTCTTCTGCGCGGTGCTGGCACGGCCGATCACCCGGGAAGCCTCACGGGCAGCGCGACCCAGGCGGGTCATATAGTCAAGAACGGACTCAGTCATGGGTTCGGTGTCTTGGCGAAGGGGAAATCGGCTGATTATAACTGCCGCGCAGGTGTACGCCCAGCGGCGGGTGGCGGATGGTAGAAAATGGCTGGGGCATTGTGTAGGAAAGATGTAACCGGGGTTATCGAAATTTCTATCTCCTGTCAGGGCCCTTTCGCGGGTAAACCCGCTCCCACAGGGATTGCACAAGGCCTGGGACCTCCGAGGTACCTGTGGGAGCGGGCGAGCCCGCGAAAGGGCCGGCACTGCCAACATCCCATTCGATTCAGCCTCGATTAAGCCATTCATTGCTATCATCCCCGCCTTCCCAACCGCGAACCGCCCGCATGCCAGCCTTGCCCGACAGCTTTTTCGACCGCGACGCCCAGACCCTGGCCAAGGCCCTGCTGGGCAAGGTCATCCGCCATCGCCACGGCGACCTGTGGTTGGCCGCGCGTATCATCGAGACCGAGGCCTACTACCTCACCGACAAGGGCAGCCACGCCTCGCTCGGCTACACCGAAAAACGCAAGGCGTTGTTCCTCGATGGCGGGCACATCTATATGTACTACGCGCGCGGCGGCGACTCGCTGAACTTCAGCGCCCACGGGCCGGGCAACGCGGTGCTGATCAAGTCGGCCTATCCTTGGCAGGACGCCCGCTCGGGGCCGAACAGCCTGGCGCAGATGCAACTGAACAACCCCGATGCCAGCGGCAACCTCCGCCCGGCCGAGCGCCTGTGCGCCGGCCAGACCTTGCTGTGCCGGGCCCTGGGCCTGAAGGTGCCGCACTGGGACGCCCAGCGTTTCGACGCCGAGCGCCTGTACGTGGAGGATTGCGGCAATGCCGTGCCACGGGTGATCCAGGCCGCCCGCCTGGGCATCCCGCATGGCCGCGACGAGCATCTGCCCTACCGTTTCGTCGATGCCGAGTACGCCCGTTTCTGCACGCGGAACCCGTTACGTCGCGGCCAAGTCGAAGGCCGCGACTTCTTCATTCTGGAACAAGGAAGCTGAACCATGGGCCAATGGCTCGACAGCCTGACCGGCTGGCTCAGCGCCAACCCGCAGTGGCTTGGCCTGGCGATTTTCCTGGTGGCCTGCATCGAGTGCCTGGCCATTGCCGGCATCATTGTGCCAGGCACTGTGTTGCTGTTCGCGGTCGCGGTACTGGCCGGCAGCGGCGCCTTCAGCCTGGGCGAAACGCTGCTGCTGGGCTTTCTCGGTGGCCTGGTGGGCGATGCGTTGTCGTACACGGTGGGCAAGTACTTCCACCAGAACATCCGCCGCCTGCCCCTGCTGCGCCACCATCCGGAATGGATCGGCAGTGCCGAGGCCTACTTCCAGCGCTACGGCATCGCCAGCCTGCTGGTAGGGCGCTTCATCGGGCCGCTGCGGCCGATGCTGCCGATGGTCGCCGGCATGTTCGACATGCCACTGCCGCGCTTCATCGCCGTCAGCCTGGTGGCCGGTGCCGGCTGGGCGGTGGCCTACCTGCTGCCCGGCTGGGCTACCGGCGCGGCCATGCGCCTGCCCTTGCCGGAAGGCTTCTGGCTGGATGCCGGGATCATCGCCGGCACCCTGGCAGTCATCATCGGGCTGAGCCTGAACACCAGCATTCGTGATCAACGCCACGGCACCCGGCTGATCGCCGGCATTAGTTTCCTGGCATTGGCCGGGGTCTTCCTCGGCTGGCCCTACCTGCACGAATTCGACCAGGGCGTGATGACACTGGTGCAGGAACACCGCAGCCAGGCCATCGATGGCGCCGTGGTGCTGGTGACCCGGCTGGGCGATTTCCGCACCCAGTTGTTCCTCGGCGGCCTGCTGACGGGCCTGCTGCTGCTTGCCCGGCAGTGGCGGCATGCCATGTTCGCTGCGGGCGCGCTGATGGGTACGGCGCTTGCCAACGGCACGCTGAAGTGGCTGTTCGCCCGGGCCCGCCCGGAAGTGCTGAGTGACCCGCTGACCAGCTACAGCATGCCCAGCGGGCACAGTTCGGCGTCGTTTGCGTTTTTCCTGGTGATGGCGGTGCTGGCCGGGCGCGGTCAGCCGCCGCGGATGCGCCTGACCTGGGTGATGCTGGGCTGTATTCCAGCGCTGGCGATCGCCCTGTCACGGGTGTACCTGGGGGCGCACTGGCCGACCGACATCCTCGCCGGGGCCTTGCTGGCGTGCTGTGTGTGCGCGCTCAGCCTGGCACTGGTGCAGCGTCACCAGACCCTGCCGGCCTTGCCGCTGCGGGTGTGGTGGCTGGTGTTGCCGGCGTGTGTCGCGTTGCTGGCGTTCTTTGCCATGCATGCGCTGCCGCAGGCTTTGCTGCGGTATCAATATTGATGTCGCCTGTACCGGCCTCTTCGCGGGTAAACCCGCTCCCACAGGTACTGCATCAAGCCTGAGAACGGCGCTATCTCTGTGGGAGCGGGCAAGCCCGCGAAGAGGCCGGCACTGGCAACCCATCACTATCAGGCAAACAATTCACCCTGAATCCGCTCCAGCAGCTTCTGGATTTCCCCCAACCGCTCCTGTGGTGAGTCGAGGGTCAGCAAATCCAGCTTGTCCTCTTCCATGAACGGCAGCAGGTACGCCAACTGGTTGGCCAACGCCTGGCGCCCGTCCACCGGGCGCGGCATGTCCAAGGCTTCGACCATCGGGTGTTCGCCCAGGGCCACCAGCAACGCCAGCAGGTCTTCGTCCGCCTCGAGCAACGGGCTGTCCGCCTGCTCCGGCAGCCATTGCACCTGCCCCACCAGCAACTGGTCCTTCTGCACCTCGGTACTGTCCAGGTTGAAGCGCCGCACACCTTCGACGCGGATACCCAGCAAGCCGTTATCCTGCTGCACGAAGTCACGGATCACCGCCTCGCAGCCGATCGAGGCAACCACCGGCGGCGCCTTGCCGACCTGCTCGCCTTCCAGGATGCACACCACACCAAAACCTTCGCCCCGCTTCATGCAGCGCCCGATCATGTCCAGGTAGCGTGCCTCGAAAATCTGCAAATCGAGGAAACAACCAGGAAACAGCACGGTATTGAGGGGAAACAGCGGTAGCGTCATCACAAGTCCTCAAGCCACCAGGCTGACCGCCAGCGGCAAGAACACCGCCGTGGCCACCCCCATCAGGCTCATCGCCAGCGCGGCAAAGGCGCCGCATTCGTCACTTTCCTGCAGGGCCACCGAAGTGCCCACCGCGTGCGCGGTCACGCCCAGAGACATGCCGCGCGCCTCGGGGCTATGCACGCCAAAACGGCTCAGCAGCGCCGGGCCGAAGATTGCCCCGATCACCCCGGTAATCAGCACGAACACTGCCGCCAGGGCCGCCACGCCGCCAATCTGCTCGGCCACCAGCATGGCGATCGGTGAGGTCACCGATTTCGGCGCCATGGTCATCAGGATCATGTGCTCGGCACCGAACCACCAGCCCAGCAACAGGCAGCACAGCGTGGCGAACAGGCCTCCGACTACCAGCGTAGTAAATGTGGGCCAGAACAGCTGACGGATACGCCGCAGGTTGAGGTAGAGCGGTACGGCCAGGGCCACGGTGGCGGGCCCCAGCAAGATGTTCATGATTTCGGTGCTCTTGCGGTATTCGCTGTAGTCGATGCCGCATACCAGCAACACGCCGATCACCAGCAGCATCGACACCAGTACCGGCTGCAGGAAGATCCAGCGGGTCTTCTCATAGGCCGCCAGCACCACCTGGTAGGCCCCAAGCGTGATGCCGATACCGAACAAGGGATGATGAACGACCGCATCCAGTGCGCCTTGCCAGTCGAGCATCATGGCTGCTCCTCGCGCCGGCCTTGGCGGTGGATGAGCTTTTGCATCAACACGCCGACGAACACCAGGGTCACCAGGCAGGAGATCAGCAAGGCACCGGCAATAGCCCAGAAGTCCGCGGCGATATCCTTGGCATACACCATCACCCCCACCGCTGGCGGTACCAGCAACAGCGGCAGGTAGCGCAGCAGGCTGCTGGCGGCCTCGTTCAGCGGCTTGCCCACCTCACCACGGGCCATGAGGAAGAACAACAGCAGCAACAGGCCGATGATCGGCCCCGGCAAAAACGGCACCAACAGGTGGTTGATTGCCGTCCCCAGCAGCTGGAACAGCACCAGCCAGGTCAAACCACGCAACAGCATAAGCATCTCCCTCGTGCATGGCCGCCATTATAAGCATGTGCCGCCATATACCGATATTCGTCGAAAAGCGCGCAACTTGACTGAAACGGTTCGCCGTGCTGATCTTGCACTTTCGTACCAACTGACAACCTGGAGAGTCCGCGATGCCCCATGTACCGGTTACAGAGCTTTCGCAGTACGTTGGTAAGGAACTGGGCCGCTCGGCCTGGCTGAAGATCGACCAGCAGCGCATCAACCTGTTCGCCGAAGCCACGGGCGATTTCCAGTTCATCCATGTCGACCCGGAAAAGGCGGCGAAAACCCCGTTTGGCGGCACGATCGCCCACGGTTTCCTGACGTTGTCGCTGATTCCCAAGCTGATCGAGGACATCCTGGTCCTGCCGGAAGGGCTGAAGATGGTGGTGAACTACGGACTGGACAGCGTGCGGTTCATCCAGCCGGTCAAGGTCGACAGCCAGGTGCGGCTGAAGGTGGACCTGGCCGAGGTGACCGAGAAGAAGCCGGGACAATGGTTGCTCAAGGCAATTGCCACGCTGGAAATCGAGGGAGAAGAGAAGCCTGCTTATATAGCTGAGTCGCTTTCCCTCTGCTTTGTCTGATGCACCACAGTTTCTGTGGGAGCGGGCATGCCCGCGAAGCAAGCACCGCGGTGGATGGCACGGGCTTCGCCCGTGTTCGCGGGCGCGCCCGCTCCCACGGGGTGCATGCCAGGATTTCAATGTTGTGCAAGGCAGTAGCCCCAACGATGTCCGTGCCTGGCCTCCTCTACAAACCCACCGCACTCGCGTAAACTGCCAGCCTTCGCGCAGCCTAGGGCTGCCCCTGTCGATTTACCAAAGGTGCCCGCCATGCCCTGGCTGCAAGTACGCCTGGCCATCAGCCCGGAACAAGCCGAAACCTACGAAGATGCCCTGCTCGAAGTGGGTGCCGTCTCGGTCACGTTCATGGACGCCGAGGATCAACCGATCTTCGAGCCAGACCTCAACACCACTCCGCTGTGGTCGCACACCCACCTGCTGGCCCTGTTCGAGGCCGATGCCGACCCTGAGCAGGTATTCGCCCACCTGCGACTGCTGACCGGCGCCGAGCTGCCCGAGCACCAGGCCGAGGTGATCGAGGACCAGGACTGGGAACGCAGCTGGATGGACAACTTCCAGCCGATGCGCTTCGGCCGCCGCCTGTGGATCGTGCCCAGCTGGCACGAGGCCCCGGAACAGGACGCGGTGAACCTGCTGCTCGACCCGGGCCTGGCGTTCGGCACCGGCACCCACCCGACCACCGCCCTGTGCCTGGAATGGCTCGACGGCCAGCAACTCGAAGGCACCCAGGTGCTGGACTTCGGCTGCGGCTCGGGCATTCTGGCCATCGCCGCGCTGCTGCTGGGCGCCCGTGAGGCGGTCGGTACCGACATCGACGTGCAGGCCATCGAGGCTTCGCGCGACAACGCCCAGCGCAACGGCATCGCCGATGAGAAGCTGGCGCTGTACCTGCCCGAGCACATGCCGGCCATGCAGGCCGACGTGCTGGTCGCCAACATCCTCGCCGGCCCGCTGGTGTCGCTGGCACCGCAACTGTCCGGCCTGGTCCGCCCAGGTGGCCTGCTGGCGCTGTCGGGCATCCTCGCCGAGCAGGGTGAGGAAGTGGCCGCGGCCTATGCCGCCGACTTCGAGCTGGACCCGATCGTCGTGCGCGACGGCTGGGTGCGCATCAGTGGTCGCCGCCGTTAAGCGGGCCTAGAATACTTTTCTGCACAGCTCCCGGATTGCCGCATGACCGACAGTTTCGTCACCCAGTGCCCGCATTGCCAGACCAGCTTTCGCGTCACCCACCACCAGTTGAGCGTGGCCCGCGGTGTAGTGCGCTGCGGCCACTGCCTGCAGGTGTTCAACGCCGCCAAGCAGCTGCTGGAGCAGAACCGCACCGGCGGAGCCAGCGCACCTGCGGTGCCGGCACCGATGCCTGCCGCCCCTGCCGAGCCGCTGGCCGAACCGGTGATCGCACCCGAGCCTGTCGCCAGCGAACCCGGCACCACCCCGGACGAGGACTGGGCGCTCACCAACCAGGCGTTGGACGCGCTCGACCTCGACATGGAACTGGAGCGCCTGGAGCGCCGCGGCCAACCGGCCACGGCTCGCCCGGCCAGCCAGGATGACGGCCTGCAGGCGCGGCGTGACGAACTGCACCCGGACGAACATGCCGACGACCTGTTCGGTACGGCTACCGATGAACCGTTCGAACCGCAACCGGCGATAGAAACCGCGCCCGTGCTGCGGGAGCCGGAGCCCTTGGAGCTGGACCTGGAGCCAGCCCCTGGCGAGCGTACCGAGCCGACGTTAGGTGGCAATCTGGACCTGGATATCGACGACGAGCCGCCGGTACACCGTGCCGCCGAAATCGATGACCACCCCGAATTCAACGAACCGCTGGGTGCCAGCGATGATGAAGCCTCGGTACAGGGTCTGAGCGCCCGCGACGACGAGCCGCTGGAGCTGCACCTGTCTGCGCGCGATGACGAGCCTGTCGAGCCGCTGCCCGGCGAACGCCTGGAACCAGGCCTTGCCGGCAAAGCCGAGCGCCCGGCGCGCAAGGAGCCGCTGGTCGATGTGGTCGACGACCCGCTGCAACTAGGCTGGGAAAAGCCCGCACCCAACTGGGGCAAGCGCCTGCTGTGGGGCTTCCTGACCCTGCTGGCCGCTGGCTTGCTGGCGTTCCAGTACGTGTGGTTCCACTTCGATGAAATGGCCCGCCAGGACCAGTACCGGCCGCTCTTCCAGCAAGTCTGCCCGTTGGTCGGCTGCGAAGTGCCGACCCGCGTCGATATCGCCCGAATCAAGAGCAGCAACCTGGTAGTACGCAGCCACCCGGACTTCAAGGGCGCACTGATCGTCGATGCGATCATCTACAACCGCGCGCCGTTCGCCCAGCCGTTCCCGCTGCTGGAACTGCGCTTCGCCGACCTCAATGGCCAGCTGATCGCCAGCCGGCGCTTCAAGCCCAGCGAATACCTGTCCGGCGAACTGGCCGGGCGCGGCGAAATGCCCAGCCAGACCCCGATCCACATCGCCCTGGACATCCTCGACCCGGGGCCGAAGGCCGTTAACTACAGCCTGAGCTTCCGCTCGCCGGAATAACCACCAACCCTGTGGGAGCGGGCGTGCCCGCGATCACGGGCGAAGCCCGTGCCATCCATTGCGCCGCCTGCTTCGCGGGCACGCCCGCTCCCACAGGGGCCGCGCAAGGTCCTGGATCCTCCCCCCATACCAAATGTCATAAGCCGACAACTGTTCAGATTTTATCCAAATCCATCTTTATCCGGTCACCGAGAGCGGGTATCATGCCAACCCTTTTTCGAACTCCAAGATTCGGCCCCACAACAGGGATCACCTATGTCGGCGGTACGCATCGGCCCATACACACTACGTAACAACCTGATCCTCGCGCCCATGGCCGGGGTCACAGACCAGCCTTTCCGTACACTTTGCCAGCGCCTGGGCGCCGGCATGGTGGTGTCGGAAATGGTCTCCAGCGACATGAGCCTGTGGAACAGCCGCAAGTCGAGCCTGCGCCGCATCCATGAAGGTGATCCCGAGCCACGCTCGGTGCAGATCGCCGGTGGTGATGCGCAGATGATGGCAGCGGCGGCAAAGGCCAACGTCGAAGCAGGCGCCCAGATCATTGATATCAACATGGGCTGCCCGGCAAAAAAAGTCTGCAACAAAGCCGCAGGCTCTGCTTTATTGAGAGATGAAGCCTTGGTCAGCGAGATTCTCCACGCCGTGGTCGGCGCCGTGGACGTCCCGGTGACCCTGAAGATCCGCACCGGCTGGGACCGGGCGAACAAGAACGGCCTGAACGTGGCGAGGATCGCCGAGCAGGCCGGCATCCAGGCGCTGGCGGTGCATGGCCGCACACGCGCCGACCTGTACACCGGCGAAGCCGAATACGACACCATCGCTGCCATCAAGCAGGCGGTGTCGATCCCGGTTTTTGCCAACGGCGATATCACCTCGCCAGAAAAGGCCCGGGCGGTGCTGGACGCCACCGGGGTAGACGGCCTGTTGATCGGCCGGGCCGCCCAGGGGCGGCCATGGATCTTTCGCGAGATCGAGCATTACCTGCGCACTGGCGAACACCTGCCAGCGCCGCAGCTGGACGAAGTGGAACGCATCCTGCTGGAGCACCTGGCCGCGCTGCATGCCTTCTATGGCGATGTGATGGGCGTACGTATCGCCCGCAAGCACGTTGGCTGGTACCTGGCAACACGACCCGGCGGCAAGGAGTTTCGCTCCCGGTTCAACGCTTTGGAAGACACACAAGCGCAGTGCGCCAACGTTCGCGCGTTTTTCAGCGAACGTCGACAGAGCCTTGAGACAGAGGACGGACAAGGGGTGGCCGCATGACGATGATGACCGAGACATTTGTGAGTGGAACAACGCCCGTGAGCGACAACGCCAACCTGAAACAGCACCTCAACACGCCGAGCGAAGAGGGCCAGACCCTTCGCGACAGCGTCGAGAAGGCGCTGCACAACTACTTCGCCCACCTGGAAGGCGCGACCGTGACGGACGTGTACAACCTGGTGCTCTCCGAAGTCGAGGCGCCCCTGCTCGAAAGCGTGATGAACTACGTGAAGGGCAACCAGACCAAGGCCAGCGAGATGCTCGGGCTGAACCGAGGCACCCTGCGCAAGAAGCTCAAGCAGTACGACTTGTTGTAAGCCAGAATCCCAACCAGAAAAGGCGGCTCCCTGAACAGAGGCGCCTTTTTTGCTGACTCCACCGCGTTATTGGAACCCGAAATGACCGACCAGACTACCCGCCTGCCAGTCCGCCGCGCCCTGATCAGCGTCTCCGACAAGACCGGTATCCTCGAATTCGCCCGTGAGCTGCAGCAGCTCGGTGTCGAGATCCTGTCCACCGGCGGCACCTACAAGCTGCTCAAGGACAACGGCGTCAACGCGGTGGAAGTGGCCGACTACACCGGCTTCGCCGAAATGATGGATGGCCGGGTCAAGACCCTGCACCCGAAAATCCACGGTGGCATCCTGGGCCGTCGCGGCACCGACGACGCCATCATGAACGAGCACGGCATCAAGCCGATCGACCTTGTAGCAGTCAACCTGTACCCGTTCGAAGCCACCATTTCCAAGCCTGGCTGTGATCTGCC
Source organism: Pseudomonas sp. X4 (assembly GCF_040784925.1). Taxonomy (NCBI): domain Bacteria; kingdom Pseudomonadati; phylum Pseudomonadota; class Gammaproteobacteria; order Pseudomonadales; family Pseudomonadaceae; genus Pseudomonas; species Pseudomonas sp. X4. The sequence continues at coordinate 1,711,668 of NZ_CP160798.1, forward strand.
GACCGCCATCGAGAACATCGACATCGGCGGCCCGACCATGGTCCGTTCGGCTGCCAAGAACCACAAGGACGTGGCCATCGTGGTCAACGCCAGCGACTACGCCGGCATCGTCGAAGGCCTCAAGGCCGGTGGCCTGACCTACGCCCAGCGCTTCGACCTGATGCTCAAGGCGTTCGAGCACACCGCCGCCTACGACGGCATGATCGCCAACTACATGGGCACCATCGATCAGGCCAAAGAGACCCTGAGCACTGAAGACCGCAGCGAATTCCCGCGCACCTTCAACAGCCAGTTCGTCAAGGCCCAGGAAATGCGCTACGGCGAGAACCCGCACCAGAGCGCGGCGTTCTACGTGGAAGCGAAAAAAGGCGAAGCCAGCGTTTCCACCGCCATCCAGCTGCAGGGCAAGGAGCTGTCGTTCAACAACGTGGCCGACACCGACGCCGCACTGGAGTGCGTGAAGAGCTTCGTCAAGCCGGCCTGCGTCATCGTCAAGCACGCCAACCCATGCGGCGTGGCCGTGGTACCTGAAGACGAAGGCGGCATCCGCAAGGCCTACGACCTGGCCTATGCCACCGACACCGAGTCGGCGTTCGGCGGCATCATCGCCTTCAACCGCGAGCTGGACGGCGAAACCGCCAAGGCCATTGTCGACCGCCAGTTCGTCGAAGTGATCATCGCCCCGAAAATCTCCCAGGCTGCCCGCGACGTGGTTGCCGCCAAGCAGAACGTACGCCTGCTGGAATGCGGCGAGTGGCCAGCCGAGCGCGCTGCCGGTTGGGACTTCAAGCGCGTCAACGGTGGCCTGCTGGTGCAGAGCCGCGATATCGGCATGATCACTGCCGATGACCTGAAGATCGTCACCAAGCGCGCGCCGACCGAGCAAGAGATCCACGACCTGGTGTTCGCCTGGAAAGTGGCCAAGTTCGTCAAGTCCAACGCCATTGTCTACGCCAAGCAGCGCCAGACCATCGGCGTCGGCGCCGGCCAGATGAGCCGCGTCAACTCCGCGCGCATTGCTGCAATCAAGGCCGAGCATGCCGGCCTGCAGGTGCAGGGCGCAGTCATGGCGTCGGACGCGTTCTTCCCGTTCCGTGATGGCATCGACAATGCGGCTAAAGTGGGTATCAGCGCCGTGATCCAGCCGGGTGGTTCGATGCGTGATGCCGAGGTGATTGCTGCTGCTGACGAAGCCGGCATCGCCATGGTCTTCACCGGTATGCGCCACTTCCGCCACTAAACAGATGGCCGGCCGATCCTCGGCCCTGCCTGTGGGAGCGGCCTTGCGTCGCGAAAGGGGCGCGTAGCGGCCCCAGATTTTCAGCTTCGCAGCAGAGATTGCCGGGGCCGCTTTGCGGCCCTTTCGCGACACAAGGCCGCTCCCACAGAAGAAGCGGGATCGGCCAGACAGAATTCGAGGTTTTGACATGAAAGTTTTGATCATCGGCAGCGGCGGCCGTGAGCACGCCCTGGCCTGGAAAGTCGCCCAGGACCCACGCGTGGAAAAAGTCTTCGTTGCCCCGGGCAACGCCGGCACCGCCATTGAAGCCAAGTGCGAGAACGTCGCCATCGACGTGTGCGCCCTGGAGCAACTGGCTGACTTCGCCGAGAAGAACGTCGACCTGACCATCGTCGGCCCGGAAGCACCGCTGGTCATCGGCGTGGTCGACCTGTTCCGCAGCCGCGGCCTGGACTGCTTCGGTCCGACCAAGGGCGCGGCCCAGCTGGAAGGCTCCAAGGCCTTCACCAAGGACTTCCTGGCGCGTCACAAGATCCCGACCGCCGACTACCAGAACTTCACCGAAATCGAGCCGGCGCTGGCCTACCTGCAGGAAAAAGGCGCGCCGATCGTGATCAAGGCCGACGGCCTGGCCGCGGGCAAGGGCGTGATCGTCGCCATGACCCTGGAAGAAGCCGAAGCCGCCGTGCGTGACATGCTGGCCGGCAACGCTTTCGGCGATGCGGGCTCCCGCGTGGTCATCGAGGAGTTCCTCGACGGCGAGGAAGCCAGCTTCATCGTCATGGTCGACGGCCAGAACGTGCTGCCCATGGCCACCAGCCAGGACCACAAGCGCGTCGGCGACCAGGACACCGGCCCGAACACCGGCGGCATGGGTGCCTACTCCCCTGCCCCAGTGGTCACCGCCGAAGTGCACCAGCGCGTGATGGACCAGGTGATCTGGCCGACCGTGCGCGGCATGGCCGAGGAAGGCAACGTCTACACCGGCTTCCTCTACGCCGGCCTGATGATCGACAAGGCGGGCAACCCCAAGGTCATCGAGTTCAACTGCCGCTTCGGCGACCCTGAGACCCAGCCAGTCATGCTGCGCCTGGAGTCGAGCCTGGTGCTGCTGGTCGAGGCCGCATTCGCCAAGGCGCTGGACAAGGTCGAAGCACAGTGGGACCCGCGCCCGAGCCTGGGCGTGGTACTGGCTGCCGGCGGCTACCCGGGCGACTACGCCAAGGGTGACGTGATCAACGGCCTGGACGCTGCCGCGAAGATCGAAGGCAAGGTGTTCCACGCCGGTACCGCACTGAAGGATGGCAAGGTGACCACCAACGGCGGGCGCGTGCTGTGTGCCACCGCCATGGGCAGCACCGTTGCCGACGCGCAGCAGCAGGCTTACCGCCTGGCCAAGGAAGTAAGCTGGAACGGCAGCTTCTACCGCACCGACATCGGCTACCGGGCCATCGCCCGCGAGCGCGGTGAGCACCAGCAGTAAGTTGTACCGGGTTGCCGCAGCGCGCGCCAGCACCTTGCGCCTGCGGCATCCGGCTCGTCGACAGGGCCCCGAGGGGCCTTGCCTTCGACTTGGCGCGCCGCGCATAGTTAATACCCGGCACCTTGGCTAAGAAGGGATTTCGTAGTGCGTCGGCTTCGGATTGCCTCAGCTCTGATCGTCAGCTTGCTGACCTTGCTCTGCATGTTCCCGGCTGCGGCCGAACATGACGGAGGCTGGGCCGTTCTGCTCGACGAACAGGCCAACCTGCAACTGAGCGACGTGCGCTCCGAGCGTTACCGCAACCAGTTCAGCCCGCTGGTACTCGCCGACCTGGATGCCGCCCCTGCGGAACAGGCCCTGTGGCTGCACTACCGCCTGGAGCCCGGCGAGCAGGAACAACTGCTGCGGGTTTTCGCCCCAGACCTTTCTGGCCTGGACCTCTACGCCCTCGAGGGCGACCAGCTTCTACGTCAGCTGCACCACGGGCGCCAGGCCGGCAATGCCAGCCCGACCCTGCGTGGCAGCGACCATGTACTGCCCCTGCCCAACAGCAAGCAACCCCTGGATATCTACCTGCGCCTGGTTTCCGAGCATCAGCTGCGCCCGGCCATCAGCCTGGAGCCTGCGGCCGTGGCAGCCTCCGACCAGCGCCAGCCACTGCTGTTCGGCATGCTGTTCGGCGGCCTGGTGATGCTGATCATGCACAACCTGATCCGCTTCCTCTACAGCCGCTCCAGCACCACCCTGATCCTGGCGCTGTACCACGGCCTGATGCTGCTCAGCGGCCTGATCCTGCTGAACCTCAGCGGCCCCTGGTGGCACGTGTGGCACAGCGCGCAAACGCCCGCCGCATACCTGACGCTGGTTCTGGCCGGCCTGGCCGGGCTGTGTTTCACCCAGCATTTCTTCTCGCCATGCAACTCGCCACGGCTCAACCGCCTGCTGCAGGGCGAGATGCTGGTGGTCGGGTTGAGCGGGTTGGTGCTGCTGTTCGTCGACACCCTGCCCCTGAACCTGATGACCTACGCCCTCATGGCCCTGGGCAGCGTGAGCATGCTGCTGGTCAGCAGCTACCACTGGTACAAGGGCTATGCACCCGCACGCCTGTTCAGCCTGGCCATGGTGGTGTTCAACCTCGGTGGGCTGGTACTGCTGCCAGCGCTGCTGGGCCTGACCCGTACCTCGACGCCCTGGCTGCTGTGCATCCTGCTGGGGCTGACCGTGGCCAGCGGCCTGCTGCTCAACCTGGCAGTCAGCGAACGCCTGCGGCGCATGAGCGAAGAGCGCTTCAGCGCCAGCCGCGCCCTGGCCGCCAGCGATGCCGAAATCAACGCCAAGGCCGAGTTCCTGGCCAAGATCAGCCACGAAATCCGCACCCCCATGAACGGCGTGCTGGGCATGACCGAGCTGCTGCTGGGCACGCCGCTGTCGGTCAAGCAGCGCGACTACGTGCAGACCATTCACAGCGCCGGCAACGAACTGCTCACGCTGATCAACGAGATTCTCGACATTTCCAAGCTGGAATCCCGGCAGATCGAACTCGATGACGTGCAGTTCGACCTCAACGCGCTGATCGAAGATTGCCTGAACATCTTCCGCGCCAAGGCCGAACAACAGAACATCGAACTGATCAGCTTCACCCAGCCGCAGGTACCACGGGTGATCAGCGGCGACCCGACGCGCCTGCGCCAGGCCTTGTCGAGCCTGCTGGAGAATGCCCTGAAAAACACCGACCAGGGCGAGATCCTGCTGGTAGTGGCGCTGGACCAGCGCGGCGAGGTACCGCGCCTGCGCATCGCCGTGCAGGACAGCGGCGAACCGTTGCCTGCCGCTGACCGCGAAGCCCTGCTGCAGGCCGAGTTGCACAGCCACCACTTCCTTTCCAGCAACAAGCTGGGCGGCCACCTGGGGCTGGTCATCGCCAAGCAGCTGATCGGCCTGATGCAGGGCGAGTTCGGCATCAAGAGCAGCACCGGCATGGGCAACACCCTGTGGCTGACCCTGCCACTGGACCCTTCGCGCCTGGAACAGCCACCGGCCGACCTGGACAGCCCGCTGCGCGATGCTCGCGTACTGGTGGTGGACGACAACGACACCTGCCGCAAGGTGCTGGTACAGCAGTGCAGTGCCTGGGGCATGAACGTCAGCGCGGTCCCGTCGGGCAAGGAAGCCCTGGCCCTGCTGCGCACCAAGGCCCACCTGCGCGACTACTTCGATGCCGTGCTGCTGGACCAGAACATGCCAGGCATGACCGGCATGCAGCTGGCCGCCAAGATCAAGGAAGACCCGAGCCTGAACCACGACATCCTGGTGGTGATGCTCACCGGCATCAGCAACGCGCCGAGCAAGGTCATTGCGCGCAACGCCGGGGTCAAGCGGATCCTCGCCAAGCCGGTGGCAGGCTACACGCTGAAAACCACCCTGGCCGAAGAACTGGCCCAGCGCGGCCGCGAGCAAGCCATACCAGCCAGTTTGCCCGGCATCCCCCAGGCACTGGACCTGCCCGGCGATTTCCGCGTGCTGGTCGCCGAGGACAACAGCATCTCGACCAAGGTGATCCGCGGCATGCTCGGCAAGCTCAACCTCGAGCCCGACACCGCCAGCAATGGCGAAGAGGCCTTGCAGGCGATGAAGGCGCAGCGCTACGACCTGGTGCTGATGGACTGCGAAATGCCGATACTGGACGGTTTCTCGGCCACCCAGCAGCTGCGCGCCTGGGAAGCCGCCAACCAGCGCCAGCGCACCCCGGTGGTGGCGCTGACCGCGCACATACTTGCCGAACACAAGGAACGCGCCCGCCTGGCGGGCATGGACGGGCACATGGCCAAACCGGTGGAACTGTCGCAGTTGCGAGAGCTGATCCAGTACTGGGCCAATCACCGGGAAGCCAAGGTGGATCCGGTGCATAGTTCCTGATCTGAGGCGCCTGTGCCGGCCTCTTCGCGGGTGAACCCGCTCCCACAGGTACTGCATTAGGCCTGAAGGCAATGCTATCCCTGTGGGAGCGGGTTCACCCGCGAAGAGGCCGGCACAGGCTATCAATAGAATCTGCTGATAAACTCTGCCCAGCCATAACTGCCTGGACTAGCCCCCATGCTCCATGAGTTGTTCAGCGTCTACCTGAAAATGCTCGTGCTCTACAGCCCGTTCTTCGTGCTGTCGTGCTTCATCAGCCTGACCCGCGGCCACTCCAGCAAGGAGCGCAAGCAGCTGGCCTGGAAGGTGGCCATCGCCGCGCTGATCGCCAGTGTCCTGCTGTACCTGTTCGGACGGGCGATCTTCGGCATCTTCGGCATCACCGCCGACGCCTTCCGCATCGGCGCCGGCAGCGTGCTGTTCATCTCGGCACTGGGCATGGCCCAAGGCAAGTCTGCGGTACAGGCCGACAACGTGCAGCAGGATGTCACCATCGTGCCGCTGACCATCCCGCTCACCGTCGGCCCCGGCACCATCGGTGCACTGCTGGTAATGGGCGTCGGCCACCCGCACTGGGACGACAAGCTGTTGGCCATCATCAGCATCGCCCTGGCCAGCTTTACCGTCGGCCTGGTGCTGTACCTGTCACACCGTATCGAGCGCATCCTCGGCGACCAGGGCCTACAGATCGTCAGCCGGCTGATGGGGCTGTTCGTCTGCGCCCTGGCTGCACAAATCATCTTTACCGGTATCAAAGGCTACCTGGCGCCCTGACCATCGCCGGATTGAGGTCGAACCGATACTCCCCCTGTGCATCCTTGGTTTTCATCAATGCCTGCAGTTCATCTCGCTGGTGTTGGAAGCGCCCGTTGTCCAGCTGCAAGGAAACGCCATTGAACCCGGCTTCGCCCTCCAGCGCCTTTTCGACCAGCAGCATGTCCTGAGAGATGCCGGTGATCGGCTTGTCGAACTGCAGGGTGATACTGCAAAGGTCGAGCGCCGGCCCCGGCTTGAGCAGGCCAAGCTCGATCACCAGCTGCGAACCCTGCGTGCTGAACTTCAGCTGGTGGCGAAAACCTTCGATCGATCGGCCCAGGCCGCTTCTGACTGCAGCCAGCACGGCCTCATGACGGATCGAGCGCATCTTCAGCCACGCCTCGAGTGGCTGTATCTGCGCGCTGCGCGCGGGTTGCCCCAACTGTTTCAGGTCATGCGTACTGGCCAGCTTGATCCAGCCCAGTTGCCGATATGCCTCGCGATAGGCGTCATACCAGGCTCCATAGTTGTCAAAGCGTGACCCCGCATTCCTGTTGGCCACCAACTGGGCGTAAAGGATGGAGTCGAAGGCAGCCTGGCGTTGAATCTGGCCAGCGTCCGCGCGATACAGTAATGCCGTCCCGCCAATCAACATCAGTTGTTCAGCTGTTCTGTCCATTGCGTTGCCTCGTCACAAAGAGCCGAACAAGGCGGCGTTGCAACAACGCCGCCTTGCAATCAGATGTCGTACTGGAGAACGTTCTCGACGCTGCGCACGCCGAGTTTGTTTTCCACGGTTTCGCGGACCTTGTCGTAGACGAAAGTGTTGAGGGTGAGGACAGCCATGCCGGCGTAGTACTCGGTCTTTTCCAGCTTCCACTGGATACCCAGGATGTCATCATCCAGTTGTGGGGCAGACGCCTGGATGCAGTTCACCACCATGACCACATCGTTGTTGTCGGTTTCGACGCAGGCGGCCATCCCGACCATGCCCCTGACCTTGTTCTTGCGCTTGTGATCGACCACCTTGAGGTCATTTTCGACAGTGGTGAGTTTGTCGAAGGCCGCCTTGGCCAGCACACCCAACTTGGTACCACCCAGCACCGCATTACCGACCGCACCAATCGCCCGTACAGCGACAGCGCCTATGGTGACAGACAGCTCGGCAGAGGTTTCCAGCTCGAAGGTGCGACGAGGGATGGTAAAGCCAAGATCACGCATGACATCGATGAACCGGTCGTACCACTCCCTGCTCTGTTTTTCGGCATCGAAGGACTTGTCAGCCACCAAGGTGGCAAAGTGGAAGGCGTTCTTTACGTCATGACGGCTTTGCGAAGACATGCCTGCGCCGCAGGCCAGCAGGTTGCCTTCGACCAGGATGGCTGTGTCGGTTGCAGTGACTTGTGTTTCTGTGGACATGTGGAAACTCCTAGATGGTTGCCCCCCGAGTCAGGGGCGACCACCTTAGCCAGCGCGCCCAGGATGCAGCGCGCTGAAGGGTTTCCGGTGCAACTAGTCGGCCGACGGGTACCAACGCGGCGTGTAGGCCCACACCCCACCCGAGAGGCGAGGAAACACGCAGGTTGTAGATGAACCCACCAGCACCATGGTGCGCATGTCGACCATTTCCGGCAGCAGCTCGGCCAATGTGACGACCTTCAGCGTCTGCCCCGGCCTACCGATGTCACGGCCAAGGACTACAGGCGTGTTCCCCTCGCGGTGCCGACGCACGACCTCCAGCGCTACCCCGAGCTGGTGCGGCCTTGCCTTGGAAATCGGGTTGTAGAACGCCAGCACCAGGTCGGCCTGGGCCGCCAGGTCCAGGCGCTTTTCAATGATCGACCACGGCTTGAGGTTGTCCGACAGCGACATCACGCAGAAGTCATGCCCCAGCGGCGCACCCGCCTGGGCGGCGGTCGCGAGCGAGGCCGACACCCCCGGCAGGATCTCGAGATCCACCCGGTGCCAGGCCGGGTCAGTGGACTCGTGCAACGCTTCAAGTACCGCAGCTGCCATGGCGAACACACCCGGGTCGCCCGACGACACCACCACCACCGAACGGCCCTGGGCTGCCAGTTCGAAGGCATGCCGGGCACGCTGCATCTCTTCACGGTTGTCGGTGCAGTGCAGCACCTGGTCGTCACGGAACGGGCCGGCCATGCGCACGTAGGTTTCGTAACCGAGCACATCCTCGGCTCGCGCCAGTTCGGCCTTGACCACCGGCACCATCAGCTCGGCTGCACCCGGCCCCAGGCCGATGACCGCCAGGCGACCCCGACGACGACCGATCTGCGCCACCCCGACCGGGGCAGGCGCCACCGCGATGACCACGTCTGCCACCTCGATCAGCTGCGCAGCAGGCAATGCCGCAGCAACCATGCCGGCCAGATCATGCGTCTTGGCAGCAAAGCGCAAGGCAATCCCCAGGGCCTGTGCGGCCTCGTGCAGGGCGCTGTCGGCCATGGCTTGCTCGTCGGCCAGCAGGCAGGCCACTGCAGGCTCGGCGATGCCGGCCTGCTGCAATGCCGCACGGATACTGGCCAGGCTGCCGCCAGCAACACCCACTACCACCGAACGCGGGTGGATCAGCAGCTCGTCGCGGCTGGCCGGGCGGGCCTGGTGCCCCACATGGATGGTACGCCGGGCCGCCTCGCTGGCAGGCAACTGCGCCTGCTGCAGCCACGGCGCATCACCTTCGATGCGCACCGCCTCGCCAGCCAGCAGGTCGGAGACAAAGCGCTTGCCTTGCTCGATATCCGCCAGCGCATAGCCCTGTGGCGGGTTCAGCAGACAGGTGCCGAAACGCAGCTCGCCGCTGGTGGTGATGGCCGCAGCAACGCCCAGTGCTTCAGCGATTTCGCGCGCCATCACGTTCACACCGCCAAGGCCCCCGAGCAAAGGCACTACGGCACTGCCGTCTTCGGCCACGGCCAGTACCGGTGGCTCGACACCTTTCTCGCTGAGCAGGCCGGCCAGGCTGCGGATGACGATACCCGCCGCGCACAGGGCGATGATCGGTGTGTTCTGCTGGTACAGCCCACGCAGGGTATCGCCGAACGCGGTGTAGCAAAGGTCGGCACCCTCGACCCGGCCTTCCAGGCCATGGATCGATGCTTGTGGATAACGCTGCTGGATACGCTGCGCCGTGGCCAGGCTGCCCTGGCCAAGGATGACGATCGCCGGTGCCTGGTGCATGTTCAGCCCTGCCATTTTTCACCCGGCACGATGATCAGCGAGAAGTACGGCGACGACTGTGGGTCGACCTGGTCCAGCGGCACGATCTTCTGGTTGGCCATGGTCGCCCGCTCCACATACAGCGCGCGCCCGTCCAGGCCCAGTTCGGCCAGCACTTCGCGCACCTTGGGGAAGTTGCGCCCAAGCTTCATGATCACCGCCGCGTCGGCGTCGGCCAGGCGACGCTTGAGCTCCTCGGCCGGCAACACGCCAGACAGCACCGACAGGCTCTGGTTGCGGTACACCAGCGGCGCGCCCAGTACCGAGGCACCACCGAGCATCGAGCAGACGCCGGGGATCACTTCGGCCTCGTAGCGCTGCGCCAGGCGGTCGTGCAGGTACATGTAGGAACCATAGAAGAACGGGTCGCCTTCACAGATCACCGCCACGTCGCGGCCGGCATCCAGGTGCTCGGCCACCTGCACGCTGGCCTCGTCGTAGAAGTCGCTGATTACCTGTTCATAGGACAGCGGCGCTGGCAGCGCTTCGGTGGTTACCGGGTAGACCAGCGGCAGCAAGGTCTGCTCGGGCTGCAGGTGCGCCTCGATGATGCCGAAGGCGTTGCCGCGCTTGCCCTTGGCCACGAAGTAGCCGACCACGGGCGCTTCACGCAGCAGGCGCAGGGCCTTGAGGGTAATCAGTTCAGGGTCGCCAGGGCCCACGCCCAGGCCCAGCAGACGTCCACGCGGCGCCATCATTCCACCTCCGTGGCGAGGGCGTTGACCGCAGCGGCGGCCATCGCGCTGCCGCCCAGGCGGCCCTGCATGATCACGAACGGCACGCCACGGCTGTCGGCGGCGAGCATCGCCTTGGACTCGGCGGCACCGACGAAACCGACCGGGAAGCCGAGGATCAGTGCTGGTTTCGGGGCGCCGGCGTCGAGCATTTCCAGCAGGTAGAACAGCGCGGTAGGCGCGTTGCCGATCACCACCACACTGCCTTCCAGGTGCGGTCGCCACAGCTCCAGGGCCACGGCGGAACGGGTGTTGCCGGCGTCTTTCGCCAGGCCCGGTACGCTCGGGTCGCGCAGGGTGCAGATGACCTTGTTGTCGGCGGGCAGGCGGGCGCGGGTAATGCCTTCGGCGACCATGTGCGCATCGCACAGGATCGGCGCGCCGTTCAGCAACGCCTCGCGCCCGGCCCGGCCGGCGCCTTCGGAGAACTGCAGGCCATCGATGGCGTCGACCATGCCACAGGCGTGGATCACGCGCACGGCGAGCTTTTCGAGGTCTGCGGGGATCCGCTCGAGTCGGGCTTCCTCGCGGATGATCCGGAAGGAATTGCGATAGATCTCCTGACCATCGCGGATGTAGTCAATCATCAAGGTGCTCCGTCGGCAGGTCGAGCATGGCGCCTGCTTCATTCAAGGTAAGGTCGGTGGCGCGCAGGGCGCCGAAGCCCGGCAGGCGCGCATCACGCAGGTACAGGTCGTAACGGCCCGGCGCACGGGCCAGCAGGGTGGCCGGGGCAACATGGGCCACGGCGCAGGATCGGGGGCAACCGGACAAGTGCACGCTGCCGGGCACACCAGGGCCGAGCAGTGCAGCCAGGGTGACAGCGTCAGCCTTGGTCTCGCCCAGGGCCTTGGCACAGCCACTGGCGCCGGTACAGGCGCTTATGCGGGCCAGTGGCTCATGGTCGTGGCATAGCAGGCCCAGTGCGGACAACCCGGCCTGGGCGTGGTCGATGTGTTGCGCTTGCAGGTTGGTCAGCACCAGGCTTTGCCAGGGGCTCAGGCGCAGGCTGCCATCGCCATGTTCACGGGCAACGCGCGCGGCGCCACGCAGCATGGCCGGGGTCAGGCGGCCCTGCGGCGGGGCAACGCCCAAGGCGACGCCCTGCGCCTGGGGCAGGACGCCCAGCCACGAGACCCTGCTCGGTTCACGCCGCCATGCGAGCACGGCGGCATCGCGGCGGATGGCCAGGCCGAGTCCGTCGATGAAATCGGTTGCCGAACACACCTCGAGCAACTGGCGCATGCGCGACTGTGCCGGGGTGGCCAGGTCGAGGAAGCGCTCCAGCACCGCACGCACCAGTGCCAGGGCTTGGTCCGCCGGCACCGCGCCGAGCACCTGGCCGTCTGCCGGGCAACCTGCCAGGCCAAATGCCAGCCAGGTCTGCTGCCCCAGGCGCAGAGCCGACAGCCACAGGTCATGGGGGTGTTCGAGCATGGCCAGGTTTTCGCCGGCATCCAGCTGCACGGCGAACTTGGCCGACAACTGGTGAAAACGCGGGGTGCCTTCCAGCAGGTCGAGGATCTGCCCGGCCAGCGGCCGAGCGTCCAGCAGCATCGCCGGGTCATGCCCGGCCAGCGGGCTGAGCATCAGGTTGCGCACATCGTCACCGGCGGCATCACGTGGGCCCAGGCCGGCTGCGAGCAGTGTCTCGACCAGGCCGCGATGCTCGCTGCCAATGCCGCGAATCTGCAGGTTGCCGCGGTTGGTGGCCTCGATCACGCCACCGGCGAAACGCTCGGCAGCCGCCGCCACTGCGTCGGCCTGGTCGGCCAGCAGCAGGCCGCCCGGCAGCTTGATGCGGCAGATGCCGCCATCACGGGCACTGACGATGCGCCACAACCCCGGGCAGGCCGAGGGACGGGGCGATACATGGGAGGCATGGGCCTGGGTCAAAGGGGCGTCCGGCAATCTGTGAAAATGCGCTTGAGTGTAGAAGGCGCGGTATTATGCCTGCTTTGTCCGGCGGCATGAAAAGCCGGTGGTCGAGCATCATCGACGATCGAGTAGAAATTCAGGACCGCGTCGCCTTCTTCGCGGGCTCGCCCGCTCCCACAGGATCACCGCTGCCCTCAACGGCTGCGCTGTACCTGTAGGAGCGGGCGAGCCCGCGAAGGGGCGCGCAGCGGCCCCAAAAAATGGCGGAATGAAATACATGGCACCCTGGCTGACAGTTGTAGGTATCGGCGAAGACGGCTTCAGCGGCCTGGGCAAGCAGGCCCGGCGCGCGCTGCTGGGCGCTGCGCGGATCTTCGGCAGCCCGCGCCAGCTGGCCTTGCTGCCACGCTGCGTGGCCGGCGAACGGCTGGGCTGGCCAAGCCCGTTCTCGCTGGCCCCGGTACTGGCCCTGCGCGGCCAGCCGGTGTGCGTGCTGGCCAGCGGCGACCCGATGTTCTACGGCGTCGGCGCCAGCCTGGCGCGCCAACTGCCCGCCGCTGAAATACGCGTGCTGTCGATGCCCTCCTCCTGTGCCCTGGCCGCCGCCCGCCTGGGCTGGCCACTGCAGGACGTGCAGGTGGTATCGCTGGTCGCTCGGCCCCTGGCAGCGCTCAATGCCCACCTGCACAGCGGCCTGCGCCTGCTGGTGCTGAGCAACGACGGCGACAGCCCGGCAGCAATTGCCACGCAGCTGCGCGAGCGGGGCTTCGGGCCAAGCCGCCTGCGGGTCTTCGAACACTTGGGTGGCGTGGACGAACGTGAGTTGGCCGGCACCGCCCAGGGCTGGCCGCACAATGACGTCGCCGCGCTCAACCTGGTAGCCATCGAGTGCCTGGCCACGCCCGAGGCGCCGCGCCTGCACCGGCTGGCCGGGTTGCCGGACAGCGCCTTCCGGCATGACGGCCAGCTGACCAAGCGCGATGTCCGCGCCATCACCCTGGCCCGCCTGGCACCACAGCCCGGCGAGCTGCTGTGGGACGTGGGTGCCGGCTGCGGCTCGATCGGCATCGAATGGATGCGCGCCCACCCGGCCTGCCGCGCCTTGGCCATCGAGGCCGACGAAGGCCGCCAGGGCTTCATCGAACACAACCGTGATGCGCTGGGTGTACCCGGCCTGCAACTGGTCCGGGGCAAGGCACCGGCAGCGCTGGAGGGCCTGGAGCAACCGGATGCGATCTTCATCGGTGGCGGCGTCACCCGCGAAGGCGTGCTCGACCTGTGCTGGGCAAGCCTGCGCCCCGGCGGCCGGCTGGTAGCCAATGCGGTGACCCTGCAAAGCGAACTGGCCCTGGCGCATTTCCGTGAACGCCATGGCGGCGAGCTGACCCGCATCCATGTCGCCCATGCCCAGCCATTGGGCGCGTTCGACACTTGGCGCCAGGCGCTGCCGATCACCTTGCTGGACGTGGTGAAACCCGCCGATGCGTGAAGAAACCCGCGAACAGCCCGCTCCCCTGCGCAGCGGCCTGACCACCGGCAGCTGCGCCACCGCCACCAGCCTGGCGGCAGCACGCTTGCTGCTTGGTGGCGAGAGCAACGACGCCGTCAGCATCACCCTGCCCAAGGGCAAGGTGGTGCAGATGCGCCTGGAGTTCTGCCGCCTCACCAGCCAAGGTGCCGAAGCGGGCACGCTCAAGGACGCCGGCGACGACCCGGACGTGACCCACGGCGCCCTGCTCTATAGCCAGGTGCGCCTGCTGGCCGAACCGGGCATCCGTTTTGTCGCCGGCACCGGCGTCGGCACCGTGACCCGCCCGGGGCTGGTGCTGGCGGTGGGTGAGCCGGCCATCAACCCGGTGCCACGGCGCATGATCAGCGAACACCTGCAACGCCTGGCGGACGAATGCAGCTACCCCGGCGGCTTCGAGGTCACGGTCAATGTGCAGGGCGGCGAGCAACTGGCCCTGAAGACCATGAACCCGCGCCTGGGCATTCTCGGCGGGCTGTCGATCCTCGGCACCAGCGGAATCGTGCGGCCGTTTTCCTGCGCGGCCTACATCGCCTCGATCCACCAGGGCATCGACGTCGCCCACACCAACGGCTACACGCATATCGCCGCATGCACCGGCAACGCCAGCGAAGACACCATGCGCCGCGTCTATGGCCTGCCGGAAATAGCCCTGATCGAAATGGGCGACTTCGTCGGTGCGGTGCTCAAGCACCTGCGCAAGGTGCCGGTGCCACGCCTGACCCTGTGCGGCGGTTTCGGCAAGATCAGCAAACTGGCTGCCGGGCACATGGACCTGCACAGCCGCCACTCCAGCATCGACCTGCCGCAACTGGCCGGCTGGGCAGCGGACATCGGCGCTGACGAGGCGCTGCAGGCATCGATCATTACTGCCAACACCAGCCAGCAGGCCCTTGCACTGGCCCATGCAGCCGGCATCCCCTTGGGTGACGCGGTGTGCGGCCACGCCCTGGCCTTCGCCCGCAGCGTGGTGCCAGCGCAGGTGCAGGTGGAGGTGTTCGCCATCGACCGCCAGGGTGGCATCGTCGGCCGGGCGGGTGTGCAATGAACGGGCGCATCCTGCTGCTGGGCGGCGTCACTGAAGCCCTGGCCATCGCTCGCCGCCTGGGCCCGCAGCACGTCTACAGCCTGGCAGGCATCGGCCGGGTGCCGCAGGACCTGCAATGCCAGGTTCGGGTCGGCGGCTTTGGTGGTGCCGAAGGGCTGGCCAGCTACCTGCACGAGGCAGGCATCACGTTGCTGATCGATGCTACCCATCCCTATGCCGCACAGATCAGCGGCAATGCGGCCAACGCCGCACGCATGGCCGGTATCCCGTGCTGGGCCTTGCGCCGCCCGGCCTGGCAGGCGCAAACGGGGGACGACTGGCGCGAGGTCGAGGACTGGGCGGGGTTGATCGAGGTACTCAAGCCGTTTCGCAGGCCATTGTTCACGCTAGGGCGTGAGCCGCTGCAACATCTGGACGAGATACCGCCGGAGCAGTTCTGGACCTTGCGTGCGCTGGAGACGTGCCCTGGCAACGATCGCTGCGAAGTGATTGGCGCGCGCGGGCCGTTCCATATCGAGGATGAGCGGGCGTTGTTCCAGCGCCGTAAGATCGATGTGCTGATCAGCAAGAACAGCGGCAGCGTGGCGACCGAACCGAAGCTGGAAGTGGTGCGGGAGCTGGGGATACCTGTGCTGATCCTGAAGCGACCGGCTTTGCCGGATGTGGACCGGGCATTCGACTCGCCAGCCGACCTGGCTGCGGCACTCGACCTGCAATAACAAATTTCGCAAACACGCTGCAGCCCCCTGTGGGAGCGGGTTTACCCGCGAAGAAATCAACGCGGTGCATGGCGCCGGCTTCGCCGGTGTTCGCGGGTGAACCCGCTCCCACAGGGGACGCGGCAACTTTCATGTATTTGCACAAGACAGTTGCTCCTACAGCCATTTCGGACTTTTCTTGCAAACCATGAAGTGGCCATGTGCCGCACTGCTACCTTAAACTCGGCACTCCCTCCCGGAAGGCGCTACCCATATGGAAATGCAATGGTGGATCTGGCTGGTCTTCGGCATCGCGCTGATCCTGCTCGAACTGGTCCTGCCGACGTTCTTCATCCTCTGGTTCGGCATCGGTGCCGTGCTGGTGTCGCTCATTTCGCTGGCCGCCCCCAGCCTGCAACTGGACATGCAGGTGCTGCTGTGGGTGCTGATGTCGTCAGTCACCACGGCACTGTGGTTCAAGCTGTTCCGGCGCAAGCAACCAGACGTGCGCTGGACCGCCGAAAGCGTGATCGGTGAAGTAGGGCTGCTGACTGCTGGTGTGTCGGAGTTCCAGAAAGGCCGTGTGCGCTTCCAGAAGCCTATCCTCGGCAACGAGGAATGGACCTGCGTCGCCAACAGCGAGATCGCGGCCGGCGAGCGGGTACGCCTGACCGCCATCGAAGGGAACACCGCCCGGGTCATCCGGGCCTGAATCCGCACTAAAAGGAATTTCGCATCATGACCAGCCTCATCGTCGTCGTCGCCATCGCCCTGTTCGTCCTGATCACCGTGTTCAAGGGGGTGCGCATCGTGCCCCAGGGCGAGGAATGGGTCGTCGAGCGCCTGGGCCGCTACCAAAGCACGCTCAAGCCCGGCCTGAACATCGTCATCCCGTACATGGACGTGGTCGCCTACCGCCTGCCGACCAAGGACATCATCCTCGATGTGCAGCAGCAGGAAATCATCACCCGGGACAACGCGGTGATCGTCGCCAACGCCCTGTGCTTCGCCAAGGTGGTCGACCCGCAGAAGGCCTCCTATGGCGTGCAGGACTTCTCGTTCGCCGTCACCAGCCTGACCATGACCTCGCTGCGCGCCATCGTCGGCGCCATGGACCTGGACGAAGCGCTGTCCAGCCGCGAGCAGATCAAGGCGCGCCTGCGCGAGGCGATGTCCGAGCAGACCGAAGACTGGGGCGTGACCGTACGCTCGGTGGAAATCCAGGACATCAAG
Organism: Pseudomonas sp. X4; assembly: GCF_040784925.1. Lineage (NCBI taxonomy): Bacteria > Pseudomonadati > Pseudomonadota > Gammaproteobacteria > Pseudomonadales > Pseudomonadaceae > Pseudomonas > Pseudomonas sp. X4. The sequence goes on from NZ_CP160798.1 coordinate 1,728,416, forward strand.
CCCTCGGAGAACATGCAACTGGCCATGGAGCGCCAGGCGGCAGCAGAGCGTGAGCGCAAGGCCGACGTGACCCGAGCCGAAGGGGCCAAGCAGGCGGCGATCCTGGAAGCAGAAGCACGCTTGCAGGCTGCCAGGCTGGATGCCGAAGCGCAGATCAGCCTGGCCGAGGCCTCGGCGCGGGCGATTTCGCTGGTCAAGGACGCGGTCGGCAACGAGACCGTGCCGGCGATGTACCTGCTGGGCGAGCGCTATGTGGGGGCGATGGAGAACCTGGCGGGCAGCAGCAATGCCAAGGTGGTGGTGCTGCCGGCGGACCTGCAGGAGACCGTGCGTGGGCTGATGGGGCGTGGCAAGGCTTGAGGGTACCTTTGCCTTCATCGCCGGCAAGCCAGCTCCCACAGGTTTACCACAGGCCTTGAAATCTGTGCGGTCCCTGTGGGAGCTGGCTTGCCGGCGATTGGGCTGCAAAGCAGCCCCTCGAAGGGCCCGGCCTGCGTCACTTCACCGCACCCCGCCATTTTTACCTATACTCCGCCTTACAATACCCACCACGATTCCTGACCGGATCTCTCCATGCCCCCACGTCGGCACATCGCCTGGATAGCCTGCCTTGCAGTGCTGTTCAACCTGCTGGCCATGCCGCTGTCTTCCGCCGCGCCCAAGGGCCCGGCCGAACAGCTGCTGTGGGGGGCCTTCTGTTCCAGCATGGCCAACAAGGCCAAGGTCGACGTCCAGGCCTTGGCCAAGATCGACCTCGGCCCGCAAAGCGACGACAGCGCCAGCATGATGAATTGCTGGTGCTGCTCCGGTGCCGCGCCGCTGCTGGCCCTGCCCGGTTACCCGCCGCAGCTGCACAACCCGCCGATACTGCTCGCCGGCCTGCTGCCGCCACCCGCCGACTACCACGCCACGCCGCGCCAACTCTGGCCGGCGCTCAATCCCCGTGCCTCTCCGCTGGCCTGAGTTCTTCACGCTGTCTGCCTGAACCTGAACAGAAACGGAGATTCACCATGCTCAAGCACGCCCTCGTCATGGCCGCCCTGCTGCTGCCCGGCGCCTTTGCCAATGCCCACGAATACAGCGTGGGTGACCTGCACATCGCCCACCCCTGGTCACTGCAGCTGCCCCCCAACGCCCCCAACGTCGCGGCGTATTTCGTGGTGCACAACAATGGCCAGGCCGACGACCGCCTGCTCAGCGTCGATAGCCCCATCAGCGATGACGCACAACTGCACGAGCATGCCATGAGCGCCAGCGGTGCCATGAAGATGCAGCAGGTGCCCAGCGTGGTGGTGCCCGCAGGCAAGGACCTGACCTTCGCCCCCAGCGCCTACCATGTGATGCTGATGCAGCCCAAGGACCGCAGCCTGCTCAGCGACGGCAAGCGCTTCCCGTTGACCCTGCACTTCGAAAAGGCCGGCGATATCACCGTCGATGTGGCCGTGCAGAAGCAGGCGCCGACGGACCAGCCGCAAGCCCACGAACACGCGCACTGATCACCCGCTGAAAGGCACTCGCCATGAGCCTGCCGCGCAACAGCATCAGCCGTACCACCCGCCCTGACCGCAGGCGCGCCGGTGGCGGATGGCTGAGCCTGTTCGCCATGTGGATGATCTTCATCGGCCCGCTGATTTCCCAGTCGATGCCGATGGACCACCACGCCGGCATGAGCATGCCGATGGACATGCCGATGGCCACCGCCCATCAGCATGGCGGCGACACCCATCACGGCCAGGCTGGCGATGGCCAGCTGCATGTGATGTGGGAAAAGTGCGGTTACTGCAGCCTGTTGTTCAACTGCCCGGCCCTGCCCCAGGCCCTCAGCCCGCTCAGTGCCGGCAGCGTCGTACCCACCACCCACCTGTACGCACCCACGCGCCAGGGCCATGCCCGGCAGGCTGTATTCCCCGGCGCGCGCAGCCGCGCCCCACCTTCCTCGATCAACGTCTGAACCCACATTTTTTGCGCACGGAGCCAGGAGGCTTCGCGCTGACTCATGACTGATCGACTGGAATCATTATGTCCGGCTGCACCCCTGTTTTTGCCTTGTCCCTGCGTGGGACCATCGCCGCCGTGTGCGGCTCGCTGCTCGCGCCCGTGGCCCTGGCCGCCGACCCAGGCCATGAAGGCCATGCACACGACGCCCCCGAGCTGAGCCCGACGGTGATCACCGCCGTGGCCCCGAGCTCGCCGCTGACCGTGGTCACCAACCCGAAAGACCCGCGCCAGCCGGTGCCGGCCAGCGATGGCGCCGACTACCTGAAGACCATCCCCGGCTTCTCGGCCATCCGCGCCGGCGGCACCAACGGCGACCCGGTACTGCGCGGCATGTTCGGCTCGCGCCTGAACATCCTCACCAATGGCGGCCTGATGCTGGGCGCCTGCCCCAACCGCATGGACGCCCCCACGTCGTACATCTCGCCGGAAACCTACGACCGCCTGACCGTCATCAAAGGCCCGCAAAGCGTGATCTGGGGCCCGGGCGGCTCGGCGGGCACCATCCTCTTCGAGCGCGAGCCGGAGAAGTTCGGCACCCTCGGCAGCCGGGTCAATGCCAGCCTGCTGGCCGGCTCCAACGGCCGTTTCGACAAGGTGCTGGACACTGCCGCCGGCAACGACCAGGCCTACGCCCGCTTCGTCGGCAACCAGTCGCGCTCGGACGACTACCACGACGGCGATGACAACACCGTGCCGTCACGCTGGGACAAGTGGAACGGCGATGTCGCCCTCGGCTGGACCCCCGACCAGGACACCCTGCTGGAACTCACCGCCGGCAAGGGCGATGGCGAGGCCCGCTATGCCGGGCGTGGCATGGACGGCTCGCAGTTCAAGCGCGAAAGCCTGGGCCTGCGTTTCGAAAAGTCCAACCTCGGCGAGGTGCTCGACAAGGTCGAGGCGCAGGTCTACTACAACTACGCCGACCACGTGATGGACAACTACAGCCTGCGCACGCCTTCGGGCAGCGGCATGATGGGCATGCCGATGGTCAGCAACGTCGACCGCCGCACCATGGGCGCACGCATCAAGGCCACCTGGCGCTGGGCTGATGTTCAACTGATCGGCGGCATCGACGCGCAGGCCAACGAACATCGCAAGCGCGGTGGCATGGGTGTGGACGCGCACAAGGGCAAGGCCTGGACCAAGGACGCCGACTTCCACAACTACGGTGCCTTCGGCGAGCTGACCTGGTACGTCAGCGGCGAGGACCGGTTGATCAGCGGTGCCCGCCTGGACCGCGCCTCGGCCCGCGACTTCCGCGCGACCAGCGCCACCAACGGCGACACCCGCGCCGACACCCTGCCCAGCGGCTTCGTACGCTACGAGCACGACCTGGCGGCGCTGCCAGCCACCACCTACATCGGCCTAGGCCATGCGCAACGCTTCCCCGACTACTGGGAGCTGTTCTCGGCGGGCGACCCCACCGGCTCGGTCAATGCCTTCGACAGCATCAAGCCGGAGAAGACCACCCAGCTCGACTTCGGTGTCCAGTACCGCGACGAGCGCATGGAAGCCTGGGCTTCCGGCTACGTGGGGCAGATCCGCGACTACATCCTGTTCGACTACCAGGGGATGAGCTCCCGGGCGCGCAATATCGACGCCCGCATCATGGGCGGCGAACTGGGCGCGGCCTACCAGCTGACGGAAAACTGGAAGGCCGATGCCACGCTGGCCTACGCCTGGGGCAAGAACAGCAGTGACGGCACGGCACTACCGCAAATGCCGCCCCTGGAAAGCCGCCTGGGCCTGACCTACAGCCGCGATGTCTGGAGCGTCGGCGCACTGTGGCGGCTGGTGGCGGCGCAGAACCGCATCGCCGAGAACCAGGGCAACGTGGTCGGCAAGGACTACGACAAGAGCGCCGGCTTCGGCGTGTTCTCGCTCAATGGTGCCTACAAGGTAAGCAACCACCTCAAGCTCAGCGCAGGGGTCGACAACCTGTTCGACAAGACCTACGCCGAGCACTTGAACCTGGCCGGGAACGCCGGGTTCGGCTACCCGGCTACCGATCCACAGCCGGTCAACGAGCCAGGCAGGACCTTCTGGACCAAGGTCGACTTCAGCTTCTGACAACAACAACGGGCGCGGCGCAGGTCGCGCCCATCTGCTGGTCAAACAGGAGGTTCCCATGAGAGGAACACGCATCAACTTCTACAACCTGGCCTGGCGTTGGCACTTCTATGCGGGGCTGTTCGTGGCCCCGTTCATGATCCTGCTGGCAATCACCGGGATAATCTACCTGTTCAAGCCGCAGCTCGACCCGCTGCTGTACCGCGAGCTGATGGTGGTCGAAGCCGGCCACCACCGACAGGGCGCGGACACGATGCTGGCCGAGGTGCGCAAGGCCTACCCCAAGGGCCACGTTGGCCAGTACCTGCCGCCGCTGGACGCCGAACGCAGCGCACAATTCGTGGTGCATGACGCCGGGCGCGAACTGAACGTGTTCGTCGACCCCTATAGCGGCAAAGTCCTCGGCGAACAGGATGGCAAGCAGAACCTGCAGGCCATCGCCCGCGCCCTGCATGGCGAACTGATGGTCGGCACGGTCGGTGACCGCCTGGTAGAACTGGCCGCGGGCTGGGGCATCGTGCTGGTGGTGTCGGGCCTGTACTTGTGGTGGCCACGCGGGCGCAATGGTGCTGGCGTGCTGTGGCCACGGCTGTCGGCACGCGGCCGACTGTTCTGGCGCGACCTGCATGCGGTGACCGGTTTCTGGGGCTCGGCCTTGTTGCTGCTGATGCTGGTCAGCGGCATGACCTGGACCGGCCTGTGGGGCAAGCAGTACGCCGACTTGTGGAACCGCTTTCCGGCGGCCATGTGGAACGACGTGCCCAAGTCGGACCAACAGGCGGGTGAACTCAACAGCGCGCACCGCCAGACCGTGCCTTGGGCGATGGAAAACACGCCGATGCCGCAGTCCGGTGCACACGCCGAACATGCCGGGCATCACATGATGTCGAGCGCGCCGGCAGCGCCACAGATAAGCCTGCAGCAGGTCGAAGACATCGCTACCGCGCGCCAGGTCGAACCGGGTTACAGCATCACCGCGCCGACCACGGCCGATGGCGTGTTCACCATCGCCGTATTCGCCGACGACCCGCGCAACGACGCCACCCTGCATGTCGACCAATACACCGGCAAGGTGCTGGCCGATGTGCGCTGGCAGGACTACAGCCCGGTCGCCCGTGCCACCGAGCTGGGTGTGATGCTGCATGAAGGCAAGATGTTCGGGGCGTTCAACCAGATCATCATCCTGCTGGTGTGCCTGATGATCTTGCTGGGCTCGGTGAGCGGGCTGGTGATGTGGTGGAAGCGCAGGCCGGCCGGCGGGCTGGGTGTGCCGCCGCTGCGCCATGACCTGCCGCGCTGGAAAGTTGCGGTGGGGGTGATGCTGGTGCTGGGGTTGATGTTCCCGCTGGTGGGGGTGTCGATGGTGGTGATGTGGCTGGTGGATAGCCTGGTGGTGAGGCGCGGCCGGGTGCTGGCCAGCGCCTGAGCCTTGCTTCGTCTGTGCCGGCCCTTTCGCGGGTAAACCCGCTCCCACAGTTTCTGCGCCAAGCCTTAGGGCAGCGCGGTCCCTGTGGGAGCGGGTTCACCCGCGAAGAGGCCGGCACAGGCACAACACTGCTCCCCAAAAGTCGAGTCGATCTGTCGCGCCCCGAACTGGAACGCGCGTGTTAGCCTAGCCGGCTACCTCTGACAAGACGACCGACTGTCCAACGGAATGCAGCCTATGACGCAAACCTCACCCACAGCGCCAGATGAACAGCATCTGCAGCGCAACCTGACCAACCGCCACATCCAGCTGATCGCCATCGGTGGCGCGATCGGTACCGGCCTGTTCATGGGCTCGGGCAAGACCATCAGCCTGGCCGGGCCGTCGATCATCTTCGTCTACATGATCATCGGCTTCATGCTGTTCTTCGTCATGCGCGCCATGGGCGAACTGCTGCTGTCGAACCTCAACTACAAGTCGTTCATCGATTTCTCCGCCGACCTGCTCGGCCCCTGGGCGGGCTACTTCACCGGCTGGACCTACTGGTTCTGCTGGGTAGTCACCGGCATCGCCGACGTGGTCGCGATCGCGGCCTATACGCAGTTCTGGTTCCCCGAACTGCCGCAGTGGATACCGGCGCTGACCTGCGTGGGGCTGCTGCTGTCGCTGAACCTGGTGACGGTGAAGATGTTCGGTGAAATGGAATTCTGGTTCGCCCTGATCAAGATCGTCGCCATCATCGGCCTGGTCGTCACCGGCCTGTACATGGTCATCACCGGCTTCACCTCGCCCAGCGGGCGCACCGCGCAACTGGCCAACCTGTGGAATGACGGCGGCATGTTCCCCAATGGCCTGATGGGCTTCTTCGCCGGCTTCCAGATCGCCGTGTTCGCCTTCGTCGGCATCGAGCTGGTAGGCACCACCGCCGCCGAAGCGAAGAACCCGGAACGCACCCTGCCACGGGCGATCAACTCGATCCCGGTACGGATCATCGTGTTCTACGTGCTGGCGCTGATCGCGATCATGGCCGTGACCCCATGGCGCGACGTGGTGCCGGGCAAGAGCCCGTTCGTGGAGCTGTTCGTGCTGGCCGGCCTGCCGGCGGCGGCGAGCATCATCAACTTCGTGGTGCTGACCTCGGCGGCCTCGTCGGCCAACAGCGGCGTGTTCTCCACCAGCCGCATGCTCTACGGCCTGAGCCAGGAGGGTGACGCACCCAAGGCCTTCGAGAAACTGTCGAGCCGCTCGGTACCAGCCAACGGCCTGTACTTCTCCTGCACCTGCCTGCTGCTGGGTGCAGTGCTGATCTACCTGGTGCCGAACGTGGTCGAGGCATTCACCCTGGTCACCACCGTTTCGGCGGTGCTGTTCATGTTCGTCTGGACACTGATCCTGCTGTCGTACCTGAAGTACCGCAAACACCGCGCAGGGCTGCACCAGGCCTCGAAGTACAAGATGCCGGGCGGGCGCTTCATGTGCTACGTGTGTTTGGTGTTCTTTGCCTTCATCCTGGTGTTGCTGAGCCTGGAAGACGATACCCGCGCGGCATTGCTGGTGACGCCGATCTGGTTTGTGCTGCTGGCAGTGACCTATCAGGGGGTGCGCAGCAAGCGTCATCCGCGCACGGCTGTGCGTAACGGCTGATGGCCCAGGGGGCTGCTCTGCAGCCCTTTCGCCGGCAAGCCAGGCTCCCACCTCGACCGCATCGACCTCAAGTCATGCGCTATCAACTGTCTTGTGTTGCCTGTACTGGCCTCATCGCCGGCAAGCCAGCTCCCACAGGGACAGCGCATGGCTCGAGGCCGATGCGGTCGAGGTGGCAGCCTGGCTTGCCGGCGATGGGCCGCACAGCGGCCCCAATCCTGTGCAAACAAATCCATCAGGCACCAACCTGGATCCAACCAACGCCCCAACACCTCGCACAACCCCTCTATTGCGCACCTTCCGCCGTTAGGCACACCCCTTGCAACACCCCTCCCCGCTTGCCCAACACATAAAAACTCAGCGGAGAGAGCACATGAAGCGACGCAGTCTGATCAAGGCCTTCACCCTTAGCGCATCGATTGCCGCAATGGGCCTGAGCTGGAGCATCCAGGCCGCCGAAACCATCAAGGTCGGCATCCTGCATTCGCTGTCGGGAACCATGGCCATTTCCGAGACTTCGCTCAAGGACATGGCGCTGATGACCATCGAGCAGATCAACGCCAAGGGCGGCGTGAACGGCAAGCTGCTCGAACCGGTGGTGGTCGACCCGGCCTCCAACTGGCCGCTGTTCGCCGAAAAGAGCCGACAGCTGCTGACCCAGGACAAGGTGGCAGTGGTGTTCGGCTGCTGGACCTCGGTGTCACGCAAGTCGGTGCTGCCGGTGTTCGAAGAGCTCAACGGCCTGCTGTTCTACCCGGTGCAGTACGAGGGTGAAGAGATGTCGCCGAACGTGTTCTACACCGGCGCCGCGCCCAACCAGCAGGCCATCCCGGCCGTGGAGTACCTGATGAGCGAGGACGGCGGCAGCGCCAAGCGCTTCTTCCTGCTAGGCACCGACTACGTCTACCCGCGCACCACCAACAAGATCCTGCGTGCCTTCCTGCACAGCAAGGGAGTGGCCGACAAGGACATCGAGGAGGTGTACACGCCGTTCGGCCACAGCGATTACCAGACCATCGTCGCCAACATCAAGAAGTTCTCCGCCGGCGGCAAGACCGCGGTCATCTCCACGGTCAACGGCGACTCCAACGTGCCGTTCTACAAGGAGCTGGCCAACCAGGGCCTGAAGGCCACCGACGTGCCGGTGGTGGCGTTCTCGGTGGGCGAAGAAGAACTGCGCGGCATCGACACCAAGCCGCTGGTGGGCCATCTGGCGGCGTGGAACTACTTCGAGTCGGTGGATAACCCGGTCAACCAGAAATTCGTCGCCGACTGGAAGGCCTACGCCAAGGCCAAGGGCCTGCCAGGCGCCGACAAGGCGGTGACCAACGACCCGATGGAGGCCACCTACGTGGGCATCCACATGTGGGCGCAGGCGGTGGAGAAAGCCAAGTCCACCGATGTCGACAAGGTGCGTGAGGCACTGGCCGGGCAAAGCTTCGAGGCGCCGTCCGGCTTCACCCTGACCATGGACAAGACCAACCACCACCTGCACAAGCCGGTGATGATCGGCGAGATCCAGGATGACGGGCAGTTCAGCGTGATGTGGGAAACCGAGCAACCGCTGCGGGCGCAGCCATGGAGCCCGTTCATTCCCGGTAACGACAAGCGCCCTGATTACGCCGTGAAAGGTAACTGAGTGCATGGGGCCGCTGCGCGGCCCATTCGCGGGTAAACCCGCTCCCACAGGTACGGTGCAAGGTCTGAGACTTTTGCGATCCCTGTGGGAGCGGGTTCACCCGCGAAGAATCCAACACCGATTTTCAGGATTACTCGCATGCTCAGACTGCTGCTCACCCTGCTCCTGCTGATGCCCTTGGCAACCCAGGCCAGCGAGGGCGAATTCTTCCTCGCTGCCAAGCCCGCCGAGCAAGCCCGCCTGCTCGAAGGCTGGGCGGCGCAACCCGATGCCGCCCGCCTGCCGCTGCTTGAGAACCTGCACCAGGGTCGCATCGCCGAAGGTGACACGCGCAAGGTGCGCCTGAACAACCGCCTGCGCGGCCTGATCGACAACGCCCTGGCCAGCCACCAGTTGCTCAGCGACAACAGCGACATCCGCCTGGCCGCTGCCCAACAACTACAGAAAAGCGCGCAACCGGCGCAAATGGCCTTCCTCGACCGGCGCTTCGCCAGCGAACCGGATGCCGCCGTGCACGCCGCCCTCGGCCTGGCCCTGGCCAACCTGCAACTGGGCGCCAGCGAACCGGCAGTACGCCTGGCCGCCGTTCGCCTGCTCGGCGAAACCGGCGACCCGCTGGCCCGCACCCGCCTCGAAGCCTTGCTGCAACCCGACGCCGAGAGCGACGCAGCCGTACGCACCGCGGCCGAAACCAGCCTGGCCCAGGTCAAGCGCAAGCTGCTGGTGGGCGAACTGCTCGGCCAGGCCTTCAGCGGCCTGTCGCTGGGCTCGATCCTGCTGCTCGCAGCCCTTGGCCTGGCCATCACCTTCGGCCTGCTCGGGGTGATCAACATGGCCCACGGCGAAATGCTGATGCTCGGCGCCTACAGCACCTACATGGTCCAGGTACTGCTGCAGCGCTATGCCCCCGGCGCCATCGAGTTCTACCCGCTGATCGCTTTGCCAGTGGCGTTCGCCATCAGTGCCGGGGTCGGCATGGCATTGGAGCGCACGGTAATCCGCCACCTGTATGGCCGCCCACTGGAAACCCTGCTGGCGACCTGGGGCATCAGCCTGATCCTGATCCAGGCCATCCGCCTGCTGTTCGGCGCGCAGAACGTCGAAGTCAGCAACCCGACCTGGCTGTCGGGGGGCATCCAGCTGCTGCCCAACCTGGTGCTGCCATACAACCGCCTGGTGATCATCGGCTTCGCCCTGGCCGTGGTACTGCTCACCTGGCTGCTGCTCAACCGCACACGGCTGGGCCTGAACGTGCGCGCGGTCACCCAGAACCGCAACATGGCCGCCTGCTGCGGCGTGTCCACCGGGCGCGTAGACATGCTCGCCTTCGGCCTCGGCTCGGGCATCGCCGGGCTCGGCGGCGTGGCCCTGAGCCAGGTCGGCAACGTCGGCCCGGACCTGGGCCAGAGCTACATCATCGACTCGTTCCTGGTGGTGGTGCTCGGCGGCGTCGGCCAGTTGGCCGGCAGCCTGTGGGCAGCCTTCGGCCTTGGCATCGCCAACAAGCTGCTAGAGCCGCAGATCGGCGCCGTGCTCGGCAAGATCCTCATCCTTGCGTTGATCATTCTGTTCATCCAGAAGCGCCCGCAAGGCCTGTTCGCCCTCAAGGGACGGGTAATCGACTGATGAACCAGCCACTGCTTGTCACCGCTACGCAAAAGGCCGGGCCACGCCTGACCCTGGCCATCGGCGCCGTCGTCGTCCTGCTGCTGGTGGCCCTGCCGCTGCTGTCGCTGCTGCCGGCGGACCATGCCCTGCAAGTGTCGGCCTACACCCTGACCCTGGTCGGCAAGATCCTCTGCTACGCCATCGTCGCCCTGGCCCTGGACCTGGTCTGGGGCTATGCAGGGCTGCTGTCGCTAGGCCACGGGCTGTTCTTCGCCCTCGGTGGCTACGCCATGGGCATGTACCTGATGCGCCAGGCCGCCGGTGACGACCTGCCAGGGTTCATGACCTTCCTGTCGTGGAGCGAGCTGCCCTGGTACTGGGCCGGTACCCAGCATTTCGCCTGGGCCCTGTGCCTGATGGTGCTGGCGCCCGGGCTGCTGGCGCTGGTGTTCGGCTGGTTCGCCTTCCGCTCGCGGATCAAGGGCGTGTACTTCTCGATCATGACCCAGGCGCTGACCTTTGCCGGCATGTTGCTGTTCTTCCGCAACGAAACCGGCTTTGGCGGCAACAACGGCTTTACCAGCTTCCGCACCATCCTTGGCTTCGACATTGCCGCCCAAGGCACCCGCGCGGTGCTGTTCCTGCTCACCGTCGGCCTGCTGCTGGCCAGCCTGTACCTGTGCTGGCGCCTCACCCGCAGCAAGTTCGGCCGCCTGCTCACCGCCGTGCGCGACGCCGAAAACCGCCTGATGTTCTGTGGCTACGACCCACGCGGTTTCAAGCTGCTGGTGTGGGTGCTAAGCGCCGTACTGTGCGGCCTGGCCGGTGCGCTGTACGTACCGCAGGTGGGCATCATCAACCCCAGCGAGATGTCGCCGACCAACTCCATCGAAGCCGCCGTGTGGGTGGCCCTGGGCGGGCGCGGCACCTTGATCGGCCCGCTGCTCGGCGCCGGCCTGGTCAATGGCATGAAAAGCTGGTTCACCGTGGCCTTCCCGGAGTTCTGGCTGTTCTTCCTCGGCGCGTTGTTCATCCTCGTCACCCTGTACCTGCCCAAGGGCGTGGTCGGCCTGTTGAAGAAAAGGAGCCAGCCATGAGAAGCGTGCCCCCGGTCCACCCGGAATTCATGCTCGAACCGGTGTTCGACAACCTCGGCGCCGGCCGCGACGCCATCGGTCTGGGCCACAGCCGCAAGGCCGGCCTCGATACCCGCCATGGCACGGTGCTGAGCCTGGAAGACATAAGCGTCAGCTTCGATGGCTTCAAGGCGCTGAACGCGCTGAACCTGTACATCGGCGTGGGCGAGCTGCGCTGCATCATCGGCCCCAACGGGGCCGGCAAGACCACGATGATGGATGTGATCACCGGCAAGACCCGGCCCGACAGCGGTACGGCCTATTTCGGTGACACCCTCGACCTGACCCGCATGAGCGAATACCAGATCGCCCAGGCCGGCATAGGCCGCAAGTTCCAGAAGCCCACGGTGTTCGAGGCGCTGACGGTGTTCGAAAACCTGGAGCTGGCGCTGAAGACCGACAAGTCGGTATTGGCCAGCCTGGCAGCGCGCCTGGGTGGTGAACAGCGCCAGCGCATCGAGGAGGTGCTGGGCACCTTGCGCCTGCTGCCGCTGGCCCAGCGTCAGGCGGGCTTGCTATCGCATGGGCAGAAGCAGTTCCTGGAGATCGGCATGTTGCTGGTGCAGGAGCCGCAACTGCTGTTGCTGGACGAGCCGGTGGCGGGCATGACCGATGCCGAGACCGAGTTCACCGCCGAGCTGTTCAAGGGGTTGGCTGGCAAGCATTCGCTGATGGTGGTGGAGCATGACATGGGGTTTGTCGGCAGCATTGCCGACCATGTGACCGTGCTGCACCAGGGCAGCGTGCTGGCGGAAGGGTCGCTGGAGCAGGTGCAGGCGGATGAGCGGGTGGTCGAGGTGTATCTGGGCCGCTAGATATGGATACCTGTGCCGGCCTCTTCGCGGGTAAACCCGCTCCCACAGGTACGGCACAGGCCTGAAGAGCTGCGCGGTCCTTGTGGGAGCGGGTTCACCCGCGAAAAGGCCGGCACAGGCAAAGCAGATTTCCCAGGAACCACACATGCTGAAAATCGACACCCTGCACCAGTACTACGGCGGCAGCCATATCCTCCGGGGTCTGTCCTTCGAAGCCAAGGTCGGCGAAGTCACCTGCCTGCTGGGCCGCAACGGCGTGGGCAAGACCACCCTGCTGCGCTGCCTGATGGGCCTGGTCCCGGCGCGCGACGGCAGCATCGAATGGGAAGGCAGGCCGATCACCAGCCTCAAGCCCCAGCAACGGGTCCACGCCGGCATCGCCTACGTGCCCCAGGGCCGCGAGATCTTCCCGCGCCTCACTGTCGAGGAAAACCTGCTGATGGGCCTTTCGCGCTTCCCCGCCCGTGAAGCTCGGGAAGTACCGCCCTTCATCTACGAACTGTTCCCCGTGCTGGAACAGATGAAACAACGCCGTGGCGGTGACCTGTCCGGCGGCCAGCAGCAACAGCTGGCCATCGGCCGCGCGCTGGCCAGCCGCCCGCGCCTGCTGATCCTCGACGAGCCCACCGAGGGTATCCAGCCTTCGGTGATCAAGGAGATCGGCGCAGTCATCCGCCGCCTGGCCGAGCGTGGCGACATGGCAATCCTGCTGGTGGAGCAGTTCTACGACTTCGCCGAGGAGCTGGCCGACCAGTATCTGGTGATGGCCCGTGGCGAGATCATCCAGCGGGGGCGCGGTGAAAACATGCAGGCCGAAGGTGTGCGCGGGCTGGTAACCATTTAATCTGCAAGCAACAACCCTGCGAGACGCTGTCATGAGTCATGAAATCCGCGACGCCCTGCCTTCCGACGTGCCGGGCATCCTCGACATCTACAACGACGCGGTGCGCAACACCACGGCGATCTGGAACGAAACCCCGGTGGACCTGGCCAACCGCCTGGCCTGGTTTGCCGCACGTGCGCAGCAGGGTTACCCGATCCTGGTGGCGGTGGATGAGAGCGGGGTGCTGGGCTATGCGTCGTTTGGCGACTGGCGGCCGTTCGAGGGCTTTCGCCTTACCGTTGAGCATTCGGTGTATATCCGCAGCGACCAGCGTGGCAAGGGGCTGGGTCCGGTGCTGATGGCGGCGCTGATCGAGCGTGCGCGCGCGCGTGGCAAGCATGTGATGGTGGCGGCCATCGAGAGCGGCAATGCAGCGTCGGTGCGCCTGCACGAGCGGCTGGGCTTCGTGGTGACCGGGCAGATGCCGCAGGTGGGGGTGAAGTTTGGCCGGTGGCTGGACTTGACCTTCATGCAGCTGGTGCTGAACCCGGGGGCAGAACCAAGCTGAATTTGATTTTGCCTGTACTGGCCTCTTCGCGGGTAAACCCGCTCCCACAGGTACTGCGCACATCTCAGGAATCGTGCGATCCCTGTGGGAGCGGGTTCACCCGCGAAGAGGCCGGGCCTGCAAACCTCACATCTGGGTAAACCTGCCCAACCGCTGCCTCAGCATGTTGTTCTCGCTGCGCAACTGCTGCACTTCCTGCAGCAGTTCCAGCGCCAGCGCCACCCCTTCCCACTCCAGTTCCAGCTCCTGATGCAGCTTCGCCGCGCGTTTGGCCAACAACGGCGCCTGATCGTCGAACAACCAGTCCTCCGGCGTTCGGCCGGAAGGTTCGACAATGCCGTGCTCGACGATTTCGATCACGCAGTCAGCCGTGATATCGGCCTCCTGACACAAGGTACGCATGTCCAGTTGAACGATCAGGGTGCTGCTCATGATCACTTACTCCATTGTGTCCTCGGGTTGAACGCAGCCTTCTCGGAAAGCTTGCTCCACAATTCGCGGGCAGACTCGTCGGATGCTGGCGGCATGACCACTTTCAGCTGCGCGTAAAGGTTGCCGCGCTCGCCACTCTTGTTGGCCAGGCCCTTGCCCGGCACGCGCAGGCGCTGGCCGCTCTGGCTGTCGGGGCGGATGGTGAGGTTGATCTTGCCGTCCAGGGTCGGCACGGCCACCTTGGCGCCCAGTGCTGCCTCCCACGGTGCCAGCGGCACGGTGATGATCAGGTCATGACCTTCGACATCGAACAGCGGGTGCGGTGCCATGCGAATGGTCAGGAACAGGTCGCCATTGGCCCCGCCACCACTGCCCGGCGCGCCCTGGCCCTTGAGGCGGATGCGCTCGCCGTCGGTCACCCCTGCCGGGATCTTCACGTTCAGGGTCTTGGTAGTGAAGCCGGTGCGCTGGCCCATGGCATTGGTCTGCGGCACCTGGAAGCTGATCTGCTTGGACTCCTTGCTCAGGGTCTCTTCAAGGAATACCGCCAGTTCTAGCTCCACGTCCTGCCCCCGCCTGCCGGCGCTGCGTTGCTGCTGCCGGGCACCACCGAACGGGTTGCCGCCCCGGCCACCAAAGATCGAGCTGAAAAAGTCGGAAAAATCACCGCCTTCGAAACCACCGCCACCGCCGCGGCTTTCCCAGCCCGGTGGTGCCTGGAACGGCCGGCCATGCTGGCCGCCGTACTTGCGGATTTCGTCGAATTCGGCACGTTTCTGCGCGTCGCCCAGCACTTCGTAGGCCTCGTTGGCCTCCTTGAATTTTTCCTCGGCGTCGCGCTCCTTGCTGACATCGGGGTGATACTTGCGCGCCAGCTTGCGGTACGCGGCCTTGATCGCCTTGTCGTCCGCCGTGGGCTCTACGCCGAGTATCTTGTAATAATCTTTGAAGTCCATCTATGGATCACCAATGTGAATGTGCGTGTTGCAAAAGAAGATAGGGGTCAAGCATAGCCTTTCAAGACCGCCTTGGGTTTGCTCCATGGCAGACGACCGGTCTTGATTCTGTAGCCAACTGGCATACACTGCGCGGCCGTTTTGCCTCCGGAAGCTCATTCCCCATGTCTGACGTATCCCCGGCCCGCGCCCTGGGCATCGACTTTGGCACCTCCAACTCCACGGTCGGCTGGCACCGCCCCGGCGTCGAGTCGCTGATTGCCCTGGAAGACGGCAAGATCACCTTGCCCTCGGTGGTGTTCTTCAACATCGAGGAGCGTCGCCCGGTATATGGCCGCCTGGCACTGCACGAGTACCTGGAAGGCTACGAAGGCCGCCTGATGCGTTCGCTGAAAAGCCTGCTGGGCTCCAAGCTGATCAAGCACGACACCAGCGTGCTGGGCAGCGCCCTGCCGTTCAAGGACCTGCTGGGCATGTTCATCGGCGAGCTGAAAAAACGCGCAGAGGCCGCTGCCGGGCGTGAGTTCGAGCAGGTGGTGCTGGGCCGCCCGGTGTTCTTCGTCGACGAAGACCCGGCCGCCGACCAGGAGGCCGAGGACACCCTGGCCGAAGTGGCGCGCAAGATCGGCTTCAAGGATGTGTCGTTCCAGTACGAGCCGATTGCCGCGGCCTTCGACTACGAGTCGAGCATCAGCCGCGAAGAGCTGGTGCTGATCGTCGACATTGGCGGTGGTACCTCGGACTTCACCCTGATCCGCCTGTCGCCCGAGCGCCACCTGGTGGCCGAGCGCCAGAGCGACATCCTCGCCACCGGCGGCGTGCACATTGGCGGTACCGACTTCGACAAGCAGCTGAGCCTGCAGGGCGTGATGCCGCTGTTCGGCTACGGCAGCCGCATGAAGAGCGGCGCGCTGATGCCGACCAGCTATCACCTCAACCTCGCCACCTGGCACACCATCAACGCCCTGTATTCGCAGAAGTCGCAGCTGGCGCTGGGCAGCATGCGCTATGACATCGAGGACACGCTGGGCATCGACCGCCTGTTCAAGCTGATCGAAGAGCGTGCCGGGCACTGGTTGGCGATGGAGGTGGAGGCCAGCAAGATCGAGCTGACCGAGCAGCAGAGCCGCCACGTCGACCTCGGCCGCATCGAGCGCGAGCTGGGCGTGGACCTGTCACGGGCGCTGTTCGAGGGGGCTATCGAAGGGTTGCTGGAGCGGGTGCGTGGTAGCGTGAGCGAACTGCTGGCCAAGGCTGGAGTGAGCGAAACACAGGTCGATACGGTGTTCTTCACCGGCGGCTCCAGCGGGATTCCGGCGCTGCGCAACAGCGTGTCGGCGATGCTGCCGAATGCGCGGCATGTGGAAGGCAACATCTTTGGCAGCATTGGTAGCGGGCTGGCCATCGAGGCGCGCAAGCGTTACGGCGTAGCCTGAGCCATCCCTTTCACCTGTGCCGGCCTCTTCGCGGGTAAACCCGCTCCCACAGGGTCCCCGCAAGTCTTGAGAGAAGTGGCGGACCTGTGGGAGCGGGTTTACCCGCGAAGAGGCCGGTACTGGTCAATAAAGAATCAGACCAGTTCGGCCCGCTTCAGCTCACTCTTCAGGTAGGCATAGTAGATCGGCCCCGCCACCACCCCCGGCAGCCCGAACGCCGCTTCGAACACCAGCATCGCCAGCAGCAGTTCCCACGACTTGGCACTGATCTGCCCGCCCACGATCCGCGCGTTGAGGAAGTACTCGACCTTGTGGATGACGATCAGGTAACCCAGCGCCGCCGCCGCCACCCAGATCGACAGCGACAGGCCGACGATGGTGATCAGGGTATTCGACATCAGGTTGCCGATCACCGGCAGCAGGCCCAGCAGGAAGGTCAGCACGATCAGCGTCTTGGTCAGCGGCAGGTGCACGTCGAACATCGGCAGCACCACGGCCAGGAAGATGCCGGTGAAGGTGGTGTTGAGCAGCGAAATCTTGATCTGCGCGAAGACGATGTTGCGAAACGCCTGCACCAGCAGGCTCAGGCGCTCGAACAGCGCCGCCGCCAGCGGCTTGCGCCGGGAGATGTCGGGGATGCGCTGCAAGGCGACGATGGCGCCCAGGATCATGCCGATCAACAGGGTGACGAACATGTGCGCCATACCCTTGCCCACCAGCTGCAGGTCGCTCAGGTGGCTCTTGATCCAGTCACCGATGGCCACCTTGAACTCCGCCGCACTGGCCGGCAGGTAGCCTTCGATGAACGGCGGCAACTGCCCGCGGGCGCGCTCCACCAGGGCCATGAACTTGTCCAGCGAAGCCCCGGGGTTTTCCGCCTCGTGCAGCAAAAAGCTGAAAGCACCGGCAAACAGCAGGGTCAGGGTGCTGACCACCAGCGTGCCGAGCAGCGCTACAGCCAACCAGCGGGCACGCTGCCCGGCAATCAGCGGCTGCAGCCGCGGCGTGAGCATGTTGACCAGCTCGAACACCAGCAGGCCGGCCAGCAGGCTCGGCAGCAATTTCAGGGGCAACGCCAGCAACAGGCCGGCAAACACGATGATCCAGCTGGCCAGGGTGACCTGGCGGGGGGTGAAGGTCATACAGCCTCAACGGCAGACAACGGGAAAGACCCGCAGTCTGCCAGCCTTACGTCTGCAGGCATAGGCGCAGGTCATTTCTTCTTCAGGCAGTCGCTCATGAACGCTTTGCGCTCGTCACCCTTCAGGGCCTTGGTGGTGGCGTCGGCGTTGCAGGTTTTCATCTTTTCTTGCTGGGTTTGCGGCACATCCTTCTTCAGGCAGGTGCTCATGAAGGCTTTGCGCTCATCGCCCTTGAGGGCCTTGGCGGTGGCGTCGGCGTTGCAGGTTTTCATCTTTTCCTGCTGCGCGGTATTGGCGGCGAAGCCTTGGGCGCTGAACAACACCGCCAATACCAGTAAGGGGATTTGCAGCACTTTCATGGAGTAGTCTCCTTGGCTCCGCGCCCGATGCACGGGGGTCGAGCTGAGTGTAGCCAAGAATTCTCAACGCCCTGCCCGTGCCTGGCGGCGGTATTGCTCGGGCGTGCACTGGGCCTGGCGCTGGAACATGGCGATGAACGCCGAGGCGCTGCTGTAGCCCAGGTCGAAGGCGATGGCCTGGATCGGCTGGCCGGCCTCCAGCGCTTCGATGGCGCGCAGAAAGCGCAGGCGCAGGCGCCATTCGCCAAAACTGATGCCCAGTTCACGCAGGAACTGGCGGGCCAGGGTACGTTCGCTGACATGCACCTTGGCGGCCCAGTCGGCCAGCGGACGGTTGTCGCCCGGCTCGGCACCGAGGGCATCGAGCACCTGGCGCAAGCCTTCGCTGTGGGCAAACGGCAGGTAGCAGGCCTGGGTGGGCGCCAGCAGCAGCTGGTCGAGCAGCACTTGCACCAGGCGCTGGTCGCGCTCGCCCTCGGCCACCCGCAGGTCGCGCCGGGCGAAGTCGGCGAGGATGGCCTTGAGGATGTCGCTGATCATCAGGCTGCACGGTTGCTGCGGCAGTGCGGCGCACAGGCTGCGGTCCAGGTAGACCGAACGGTAGACGATGGCCTGTGGGTTGTAGCAGCCATGCTCGGTGTCGGGCGGCACCCACACGGCGTATTGCGGCGGCGACAGGAAGTGCTGGCCGGCGACCTCCAGGTGCATCACGCCGTGGGCGGTGTAGTTGAGCTGGCCCCAGGCGTGGCGATGCAGGGCGCTGCGGGTGTCGGCACCGAACTCGTCGTGACGGAAGTACACCGGGGCCGGGAGCCGGGTGAACTGGGGAATGTCGAGGTATTTGCGCGGCATGCTGTCTGCTTTGCGGGGTGGGTTGTCTGGATAGGAGTATAGGCTTGTTTACAGACAGTTGATAATGGCTGCCATCGGGGCCTGCTGCGCAGGCCTTCGCGGGCTTGCCCGCTCCCACAGGGATATCACAGGCCTGAAAGCTGGCGCAGATCCTGTGGGAGCGGGCGAGCCCGCGAAGGGCTGCAAAGCAGCCCCAATCCAAGCCCCAACGAGTAACCTGCTACATGAACTACCTGTTCCCCCTGACCGCCATCCTGATATGGGCCGGCAACACCGTGGTCACCAAGATGTCCGCCGGCGCCATCCACCCCGCCGAGATCGGTTTCTACCGCTGGCTGCTGGCCGCGCTGTTGTTCACCCCGTTCCTGCTGCCCGCCGTGTGGCGCAATCGCGCGGCCATTCGCCCGCACCTGGGCAAGGTTTTCGTGCTGGGCGTGCTGGGCATGGCGCTGTACCAGAGCCTGGCCTACTTCGCCGCCGGCATCACCAGCGCCACCAACATGGGCATCATCCTCTCGCTGATGCCACTGATGTCACTGGCACTGTCCATCGCCTGGCTGGGCCAGCGCCTGAGCTACGGCGCCCTGCTGGGCGCGCTGGTGTCATTTTTCGGCGTGCTTGAAGTGGTCAGCGCCGGCCACCCCGCCAGCCTGTTGCAACAAGGCCTGAACAGCGGCGACCTGCTGATGCTGGTGGCCACACTGGCCTACGCGCTGTACAGCTTCCTGCTGAAGAAATGGCAGCTGCGCCTGCCGCCGATGCAGCTGCTGTACCTGCAGGTGCTGGTAGCCATCGTCGTGCTGCTGCCGCTGTTCGTGCTGTCGGACAAGACTGGCCTGAACAGCCGCAACATCGGCCTGGTGCTGTACGCCTGCGTGCTGGCCTCGATGATCGCGCCCCTGGTGTGGATGCAGGCCGTGCACCGCCTGGGGCCCAGCCGCACCACGCTGTTCTTCAACCTGCTGCCGCTGGTCACGGCACTGATCGCCGCCGTGGTGCTCGACGAGCAGCTGGCCCGCTATCACCTGGTCGGCGGCCTGCTGACCCTGGCGGGCGTGGTGCTGGCCGAGCGCTGGACCACACCGATCCGTCGTTAGAGCCCTGCCGCCTTGAGCCGGGCCGCATGTTCGGTGAACAGTCGCACCGGTTCGGCACCCTTGCCCACCGCACCAAGCGACTGGTTGACGATATCCAGGTGGTCGAGCGGGTAATCGTCGCCGATCACCTGCCCCAGGTGCGAACTGAAGCGCCCGACCATACCGTCGCAATGGCCCTTTTCCTTGACGAAACTGCGCGCGAACAGGCGGCAGAAGTGGCTGCTGCCGTCGAAACGGTTGCGCCGCTGGTCGGTCAGGCCGGGCTGCAGGGTGCCGGACCAGGAGTAATAGCGCACCCCATCGACCTCATAGGCCCCTTCCCCGCCCCAGGTGTCTGGCAACCCCTGTGGATAAGCCTGGTTGAAGAGCGCCACCCCGGCGCTGGTCAACGACTGGTGCGAGGCGTGTACATCCACCGGCAGCGGGTCGCGGCGCCATCCGGTTTCCAGCCACACCAGCAGCACGGCCAAGCCATGCAGCACGGCCTTCAGGATGCGCCCCTGCGGGGAATTGCCCGGTGCCGTACGCTCCAGGTAGTCGGCCAGTTCCGAGCCATGGTTGGGCCCCGCCACCGAAGTGACCGAAGCCACCCGCCCGGGCCGCCTGGCAGCCGCGTAGCGCGCGCTCAGGGCACCCTGACTGTGGCCGATGAGGTTGACCTTTTCCGCTCCGGTGCGCAGGCAGATGTCTTCGATGATGGCCAGCAACTGCTCGCCGCGCACCTCGCTGGAATGCAGTGGCGAAACCTGCACCGGGAACACCTGCGCCCCGCCCTTGCGCAGGGCCGGCACGATGCCGAACCAGTAGGGGTAGAGCACTACCCGGACAAAACCGAGCATGCCCGGCACCAGCACCAACGGGTATCGCGTGGCCAATTCCTGATGCATTGCCCCAGCCCCTTTTCGTGGACGACCGGCCAACACTACAGCGGCCTTGATGACCATCGCAATCGAACTCCCGGCGCGCGCTGCGGTTCCAAACCACACATACCCTTTGCAAGGAGCGGGACCATGTACAAGCAGACTCTGGCAATCCTTCTGGCAAGCGCCACCCTCGCCGCCTGCGGCAGCCGCCCGGAAAACCCGGTGGACTACGTCACCTACCGCGACGAGCCGCTGGTCAAGCAGGTGGAAAAAGGCATGACCATGCAGAAAGTCATCGCCATCGGCGGCAGCCCGTCCAACGTGATCGACCTCCCCCATGGCGGCACCTGCAACGACTACATCCTCAACCACGATGGCCACCAGCAGCCCTACTACGTGCGCTTCGACGCCACCGGCCATGTCGACGCCAAGGGCTTCAAGACTTGCAAACAACGCGAAGAAGACAGCGACGCCGTCCACGGCGCCTGAGCCTTCCAGGCCATATCCATGACCACCCTGATGTTCCAGGAGATGAACATGAATGCGACTGAACTGACCGATGTGCAAACCCTGCGCGAACGTGCCCGCCAGCATGTCGAGCAAGGTGCGGTGACCGAGGGTTACGATGCTGATCGCCAACAGATCCTGCGCCTGCTCAATGATTCACTGGCCACCGAACTGGTCTGCGTGCTGCGCTACAAGCGTCACTACTTCATGGCCAGCGGCATCAAGGCCAGCGTGGCTGCCGATGAATTCCTCGAGCATGCCAACCAGGAAGCCGAGCACGCCGACAAGCTTGCCGAACGGATCGTGCAGTTAGGTGGAGAGCCGGATTTCAACCCGGACAACCTGAGCAAGCGGTCTCATGCCCAATATGTGGCGGGTACTTCATTGAAGGAGATGGTGCTGGAAGACCTGGTGGCGGAGCGGATCGCCATCGATAGCTATCGCGAGATCATTCGGTACATAGGGGATAAAGATCCGACTACGCGGCGGATTTTTGAGGACATCCTCGCGCAGGAAGAAGAGCACGCGGACGATATGTCCGACCTGTTGCAAGGCTTGTAATTGCTGGGGGCGCTTTGCGCCCCATTCGCCGGCAAGCCAGCTCCCACAGGTATTGCACGAGCCTTGAGGTCTGTGGAGTCCCCTGTGGGAGCTGGCTTGCCGGCGATTGGGCTGCGAAGCGGCCCCCTGCTATTTCCTCTCTTTCACCACCGCCGGCGCCTTGCCCGCCTTCATCTGCTGCAACAGAGGCGTGCACTGGTTGGGATCATCCCCGCTGCTAGGCGCAATCAGCGCCAGCAACCCCGCCGCCGGCCCGGCAACCACACCCAACGCCACCATCCCCGCCCCGCGCAACGCCAGCGGCACCGCCTGCACCCCGGCACTGGGCTTGGCGAACGGCCCGCGCACATACAGCGGCGAGCGCAGCGAGAACAGCCGCAGCCCTTTCGATTCAGGGGTAATTTTCAGGTCCAGCTGCTCCGTGGCGAAATTGGCCGTGCCGTTGATGTAGATGATCGCGTTCTCGGTATCGAAGATGAACAGGCGCGTGGTCGCCAGGCCATCCTTGATGCCCACGTCAGCCGCTGCACAGTTGATCTTCACATCCTCATCGCCAAACAGCTTGCCGACCACATAGTTGCCCACGTTCAACCCGGCAATCTCCATCAGGCTGCGGCTGATGGCGCCATCGTTGATCAACATGCGCAGGTCGCCATTGGCCGTGCCCAGCAAGGCGGCCACCGAGTTGCCCCGGCCGGTGATATCGGCATCGCCATTCAACTCACCGAAGCTGGTCTGCATAGGCGCAAAGGAGGGGAACAACTGCTTGAGCTTGAAGCCGCGCGCCGTCAGCCGGGCACGCCCCTGCAACGGCACGTTGCGGCCATCCAGGCGGATCCTGGAAGCGAGGTTGCCGCCAGCCACGCCAAAACGCAGGGGCTCCAGGCGCAGCAGGCCGTCCTCCAGTATCACGTGGGCCGACAGGTCGTTGAACGGCAGTTGCGCGCTGTGCACGATGCGCTTGCCGGCGAAGGTGACGTCGGCGTCCATCGTGCGCCAGCGCTCGGTGCGGAACTCCTCCACCGGCAGCACCTTGCCCACCGGCTGCTTGCTGGCACCCCCGCGGGCCTTCTGCTCGGCGTTGGAGTCGGCGCCGATCAGCGGCGCCAGGTCCTTGAACAGCAACTGGTTGGACACCAGGTTGCCGGACAGCTTGGGCCGTGGCTGGCTGGCAACGAAGGCCAGGTCGCCGTGGATATCGCTGTCACCGATCTTGCCGTTGAAGCCCTGGTAGTTGAAGGTCGCCCCTTGCGCCGCGTGCAGGTTGGCGCTGAGGTGGCCGTCGGTGGAATAGGCCGGGGTGTCGGGCAAGGTTACGCCGGTCAGCGGGTAGAGGTTGCCCAGGCTGGCCCCGGACAGGCGCAGGCGCAGGTCAAGGGCGCCGAGGTTGCGCGGGTCGGTCAGGGTGCCGGCGAGTACCACATGGGTGTCGGCGATGCGCACGTCAGCCTGCAGCGGGAACGGCTGGCTGGCGTCCTGCAGGGCCAGCAGGCCGCCGATCTTGCCGGTACCGGAGACCAGCTGGCCTTTGTAGCGGCCCTGGGCCTTGAGCCCGAAGGCGTAGTCCTGCGCGGCACCGGCCTTCTCGGCGCTGGCCTTGCCAACGATGTCGCTGAACGGGACAGGCTTGCCCAGCGGGTCGATCTGTACCTTCATGCTGGTTTTCAGGGTTTGGTCATCGAAGCTGACATTGCCCTGGTCGAAGCCGATGGCGCCAATGTCCAGCTGCCATTTGGAAGGCTCTGCGTTTTCATCCTTGGGGCCGAAGTCGAAGGCCCAGTTGGCGCGGCCATCGGCCAGGCGGGTGAGGCTGGCTGTGGGCTTGGTCAGGTCGATGCGCGGGATGCTGATCTGCTGGAACAGCAGCGGCAGCGGCGCCAGGCGGAACGCCACGCGCTCCAGGCCGACCATCTTCGGTTCCTTGAGCCACTCGGGGTTGCCCAGGGTCAGGTCTTCGGCAATGAAGTGCGGCCAGGGTACCCAGGCACGCCAGCCCCCCTCTTCTGGTTCGGTGCGCCAGTCCACGGCAAGGTTGCCATTGATCGCGAAGGGCCGCTGCAGGGCCTCGGAGACTTTCTCGTTGAGCAGGGGCTTGACGCGGTTCCAGTCGAAGGTGGCGATCACCACCACCAGGATCGCCAGCAGGGTCAGCAGGCTGGTGAAGGTCCAGACGAGGATTCTGGCGGGACGCGTCATTGCGTGATTCTCCTTGCGGTATGGCACAGAACAGGTGCAGCGGTGGCACTCAATATCTCGGACTGATGAAAACCCGTGGGGTTTTATCGATGGCGCCATGATAGCGAAGTTTTTCCTGGCCTTTTGCTCAGCAATTCGTCGCGCCAGGCCATACGTGTTACCCGCAAACATCGCCATCAAATTGCCATCTTACGACCTGGAAAGTGCTGTCTAGAGCAGCTTGCAACCTCTATCAATACGGTCGATTGTTACCATTACCCGTATGAACTTCTCTCTGGCGTTACCCGGCGTAGCATTGGCTCCGTACCCACTTTCCAGCCCCCGAGAGGAGCACCGAAATCATGAAACGCCATCTGCTGACCCTGACCCTGTCCATCCTGGCCGCCAACGCTTTTGCCCTGCCAGCCGACGAGCAACACCTGACCGCCGAATCGCGCTCCAGCGCTGCCGAAATCGCCCAGCCGCTGAAAACCGTTGCCGAAGGTGGTGCTGATCGCCTGATCGAACGTAGTGGCCGTGTTGCCGAAGGTGGCTCGGATCGCCTGATCGAACGCAGTGGCCGCGTTGCCGAAGGTGGCTCCGATCGCCTGATCGAACGTAGTGGCCGCGTTGCCGAAGGTGGCTCCGATCGCCTGATCGAACGTAGTGGCCGCGTTGCCGAAGGTGGCTCCGATCGCCTGATCGAACGTAGTGGCCGTGTTGCCGAAGGTGGCTCGGATCGCCTGATCGAACGTAGTGGCCGTGTTGCCGAAGGTGGCTCGGATCGCCTGATCGAACGTAGTGGCCGTGTTGCCGAAGGTGGCTCGGATCGCCTGATCGAACGTAGTGGCCGTGTTGCCGAAGGTGGCTCGGATCGCCTGGTTGAACTCAGCCGTGTGAGCTGATCACCATGGCCGAAAAGAACAACCTCTGTCACAACGCTTGCTCCCCTCCAGGCCCGGTCCATTGACCGGGCTTTGTTTTTTTAACTAGAGTGCCCAGCCTTACCGCCACAGAAGCCCGCACCATGCTGCCGCGCGCCGAACAGAAGCTACAGACCCGCCAGGCCCTGCTCGATGCCGCCTGCCAGCTCATGGAGAGTGGCCGTGGTTTCGGCAGTATCAGCCTGCGCGAAGTGGCGAAGACGGCCGGCATCGTACCCACCGGCTTCTACCGGCATTTTTCCGACATGGACGCCCTGGGCCTGGCCCTGGTTGCCGAGGTCGACACTACCTTCCGCCAGACCATCCGCCTGGTGCGCCAGAACGAATTCGAACTGGGCGGCATCACCGACGCATCGGTGCGCATTTTTCTCGACGTGGTCGCCGCCCACCGCGCGCAGTTCCTGTTCCTCGCCCGTGAGCAGTACGGCGGTTCACAGGCCGTACGCCAGGCCATTGCCCGCCTGCGCCAGGACATCAGCGACGACCTGGCCACCGACCTGGCGCGGATGAAGCGCTGGCAGCACCTGGACAGCGCCGCGCTGGCGGTGATGGCCGACCTGGTGGTGAAAACCGTGTTCGCCACCCTGCCAGAGCTCATCGACAGTCCCGAAGCGGGTTATCCACAGGCGTTGACGCCGCAGGAAAAGATCACTCAACAGTTGCGCTTCATCTTCGTGGGGGCGCGGCATTGGCAGGGGTTGGGCAACCCGGGCTGATCGGTAGCCTGTACTGGCCCTATCGCCGGCAAGCCGGCTCCCACAGGATCACCACAGGCCCGCGCAATGTGAAGTACCTGTGGGAGCTGGCTTGCCGGCGATAGGGCCGGCACAGGCTACCCACAACCCAGTTCTGCTACCATGGCGCCCTGCCCGACAGCGACGAGCGCCGAAATGTCCGACCCCCGCCCCACCCTGCCCCAACTGGCCCGCTTCAACCAGCACTTCGCCGAACGCATCGTGCCGTTGTGGCAAGGCCCGGGCTGGAACGCCGACATGGCCCTGCCCTACGAGGCCCTGGACGCCCAGCACCAGCCATTGCCGGTGCAGCGCTACCGGGCCATGGCCTGCGCGCGTCAGCTGTACCTGTTCAGCAGCCGCATCGGGCAACCGGGCGCAGCCGAGCGTGCAGCCGCCCTGTTCCGCTCGCTGCAGAAGCACTTCCACGACGCCGAACACGGCGGCTGGTTCTACAGCATCGACGCCCAGGGCAAACCGCTGGACCGGCGCAAGGACCTCTACACCCACGCCTTCATCGTCTTCGCCTGTGCACATTACTGGGGCAAGGTGCGTGAAAATCTGGTGGAGTCCACGCTGAACGCCGCGCTGGACATCATCGACCAGCAGTTTGCCCGCGACGACGGCCTGTACGAAGCCAGCCTCGCTGAAGACTGGGCCGACCTTGGCAGTGGCCCGCTGCAGAACCCGCAGATGCACCTGGCCGAAGCCTTCCTGCAGGTGCTGGCGGTGCGTGACGACGAGCATGCCCAGCAGTCGTTGCTGCACCTGTGCGCGGCGCTGCAGGAACACTTCATCGACCCCGCCCACGGCCTGATGCTGGAAAAGCCACGCGGCACTGTGGATAACTGGTTCGAGCCGGGGCACCAGTTCGAGTGGTTCTACCTGCTGCATACCTCGCCACTGCTGCGTGATACGCCGCTGCATGCGTCCATCGACCGGGCTTTCGGCTACGCCGAGCAGTACGGGGTGAAGGACACCGCGGTACTGGCGATGCTGGATGTGGATGGCCAGGTGCTCGACGCCACCCAGCGGATCTGGGCGCAGGCGGAATACCTGCGGGCGCTGGTGTTGCGGGCGGGGGGCGAGGCGAAGCTGGCCGGGCAGTTGCAGGCGCTGGAAGCGCGGTTCCTGCGTGAGGCGGGCTGGTATGAGTGCCGGGATGGGCAAGGTAGTGTCAGCCGGCATGATATGCCTTCTACTACGCCCTATCATTTGGCGACTTGCCTGGAAGGGTTGCAGCGCCTGAGCTGACGCATTCGCGGGTGAACCCGCTCCCACAGGGATAGCGCCTGCTCCGAAACCGGTGCAGTACCTGTGGGAGCGGGTTTACCCGCGAAGAGGCCCTCGGATCAGCCTTTGACCGATCGGTCGATCGAGAACCCTGCCCAGTCCTGGCTCACCGGCATCAGCTCCAGGCTGTTGATGTTGATATGCGCCGGCTGGTTGAGGATCCAGAAGATGGTTTCGGCAATGTCCTGCGGCTGGATCGGCTCGGCACCGGCATAGGTGGCGTCGTATTTGGCCTGGTCACCGCCGAAGCGCACCAGCGAGAACTCGCTCTCGCACAAGCCCGGCTCGATGTTGCTCACGCGCACGCCCGTACCCCGCAGGTCGCAGCGCAGGCTCAACGAGAACTGGCCGACGAAGGCCTTGGTGCCGCCGTACACGTTGCTGCCCGGGTACGGGTAGTTGCCCGCCACCGAACCTACGTTGAGGATCGACGCCCCACGGCCATGGGCGATCAGCCGTGGCAGCAGCAGGCGGGTGGTGTACATCAGGCCCTTGATGTTGGTATCGACCATGGTTTCCCAGTCGTCCAGGCTGCAGTTCTGCGCCGCGTCCACCCCTAGCGCCAGGCCTGCGTTGTTGACCAGGCCGCGCAACTTGTCGAAGCCGGCCGGCAGGCTGGCGATGGCCTGTTCCATGGCCTTGCGGTCACGCACGTCGAGCACCAGGCCGTGTACTTCGGTCTTGGCCGACAGTTCGGCGCACAGGGCGTCCAGGCGCTCCTTGCGGCGGCCAGTGAGCACCAGCTTCCAGCCGGCTTCGGCGAAGCGGCGGGCAGTGGCCTCGCCGAAACCGGAAGTCGCGCCAGTGATGAATACGGTGGACGTCATGCTCTGTTCCTCACGGTGGATTGTCATCGGCAGGCTTGCAGCATGCCCGCGCCGGGCGCTTGCAGCAACCCGCCCGGGGCACTGTTCATTTTTTGATCATATGCGGCAAACCCTTGCAGCAGAGGGCTCGGAACCAGCTATGCGCACGTTATCCACAAGGCTTTCCCCACGGATTGGGGGCAACTTGTCCATGGCGCGGAACCCTTTCAGCGACTTGTGGTCGGTGGATATCTTTTCGGTGATGGCGCAAGGCTTTCAAGCATGCCGTCTGCAGCGGTCTGTCCAAGGTTTTTTCACAGGGTTATCCACAGGCTTTGCGGGAGCCTTGGAATGAATGCAGGGCTTTGAAAAGCCTGGGAAAATCATCCACAAGGTGCCTGTGATCAAAAAATGATCATGAAGCTGCAGGGCTTGGTATCAAAGGGCTTGAGCGAGATGCCACCATGTTTTCCACAGGCGGTTCCACATTATCCGTGGAAAAGATCGGGCCTGTGGAAACAAGGGCTTGGGATGGGGTGGCGATGCGTGAACGGAGAGGTGTGGTAGAAGTTGTCCACATCCAGAATGGGGCTGCTTTGCAGCCCTTTCGCCGGCAAGCCAGCTCCCACAGGGACCACACAGGCCCTGAGGGCAGCGCAGTACCTGTGGGAGCTGGCTTGCCGGCGAAAGGGCCGCAAAGCGGCCCCCGCATGCAACTCAATGCCCGCCGAGATAGGCGTTACGCACTTCCTCGTTGACCAACAGCTCCTGCCCCGTGCCGCTCATGCGAATCTGCCCGTTGACCATCACATAAGCCCGGTCCGACAGTTTCAGCGCATGGTTGGCGTTCTGCTCCACCAGGAAGATGGTCATCCCGGTCTTGGCCAGCTCACGCAAGGTCGAAAAGATCTGCTTGACCACGATCGGCGCCAGCCCCAGCGATGGCTCATCCAGCAGCAACAACTTTGGCCGGCTCATCAGCGCGCGGGCAATGGCCAGCATCTGCTGCTCGCCACCGGACATGGTCATGGCCCTCTGGTTACGCCGCTCTTTCAGGCGCGGGAACAGCTCGTACATGCGCTGCATGTCTTCGTCGGCATGCTTGTCACCGATGGGGATGGTACCCATCATCAGATTCTCCTCGACGGTCATGTCGGGGAACACCCGGCGCCCCTCCGGCGACTGGGCGATGCCGTTGGAAGCGATGTAGTGCGACGACTTGCGAGTGATGTCGGTGCCGCGGTACACGATATGCCCCGACGCCGCCCGCGGCTGGCCGAAGATCGACATCAGCAGGGTCGACTTGCCGGCACCGTTTGCGCCAATCAGGCTGACCGTCTCGCCCTCGTTGATGTGCATCGAGACCTTTTTCAGCGCCTGGATCGGGCCGTAGAACACGTCCAGGTCCTTCAGTTCGAGAATGGGTGCACTCATACCAGTTCCTCTTCATCGGCACCCAGGTAGGCGGCGATCACCGTCGGGTTGTGGCGGATATCCTGCGGCGCGCCTTCGGCAATCACGTTGCCGTGGTCGAGCACCACGATATGGTCGGAAATGCTCATGACCATGCCCATGTCGTGTTCGATCAGCACCACGGTGATGTCGTGCTCGTCGCGCAGCACGCGGATCATGCGGCTGAGAGCTTCGGTTTCCTGTGGGTTCAGGCCAGCTGCCGGTTCGTCCAGGCAGATGATCTTCGGCCGCGTGCACATGGCCCGGGCGATTTCCAGGCGGCGCTGCTGGCCGTACGACAACTCGCCAGCCAGGCGGTTGGCGCAATCGACCAGGTCGACCACCTCCAGCCAGTAGAACGCGTGGTCCAGTGCGTCACTCTCGGCCTTGCGGTAGGCCTTGGTGTTGAGCACTCCGGCCAGCAGGTTGCGGTTGACCCACATGTGCTGGGCCACCAGCAGGTTCTCCACCACCGACATTTCCTTGAACAGGCGAATGTTCTGGAAGGTGCGTGCCAGGCCGGCGCGGTTGACCAGGTGGGTACCGCCGAACATCTTGTAGTACATGCGGTTGGCAAAGCGCGCCGGCGAGACGAAGTCCGCCACCTGGAAGCGCTCGCCGAGCAGCTGGATGACATTGGTTTGGCTGCCGCGCACGTTCAGCTCGATGCGCCCGCCACTGGCCTTGTAGAACCCGGTCAGGCAGTTGAACACGGTGGTCTTGCCCGCACCGTTGGGGCCGATCAGGGCGAAGATCTGGTTGCGCCGGACCTTCAGGCTGACATCGCTGAGCGCCTTGATGCCACCGAACTGCATCATCAGGTTGTCGACCGAGAGAATGATATCGTCGCTCATGGCGCCACTCCTTTACGCGGGGTCACACCGGTACGGCTGATGCGGATCAGCCCACGCGGTCGCCAGATCATCATCAGCACCATCAGCACACCGAACAGCAGCACGCGGTATTCGGAGAAGCTGCGCAGCAGCTCGGGCGCCACGGTCAGCACGAAGGCTGCGATCACCACACCCACGGTCGAGCCCATGCCACCAAGCACGACGATGGCGAGGATCAGCGCCGACTCGAAGAAGGTGAACGACGACGGGTTGACGAAGCCCTGGTAGGTGGCAAAGAACACCCCGGCCAGGCCAGCGGTGGAGGCACCCAGGGTAAACGCCGAAAGCTTGACCAGCACGTGGTTCAGGCCCATCGAGCGGCAGGCGATCTCGTCTTCGCGTAGCGCTTCCCAGGCACGGCCGACCGGCATGCGGGTCAGGCGGTGCTTGATGTACAGCACGGCCAGCACGACGGCGAACAGCACCGCGTAGATGAACACGAACTTGAGGTTGGCGTTGTATTCGAAGCCGAAGAACTCGTGGATCGGTACCCCGCCGTCCTTGGCCCGGCGGCCGAACTCCAGGCCGAAGAAGGTGGGCGCCGGTGCCGGCATGCCGTTCGGGCCGCCGGTGAACGACAACCAGTTGTTCAGCACCAGGCGGATGATCTCGCCAAAGCCCAGGGTCACGATCGCCAGGTAGTCGCCGTGCATCCGCAACACCGGGAAACCGAGTATGCACCCCGCCAGCGCCGCTGCGATGGCCGCCAGTGGCAGCACGCTCCAGAAGCCCAGGCCAAGGTACTGGTAACCCAGCGCCAGGCCATACGCGCCGATGGCATAGAACGCCACGTAGCCCAGGTCGAGCAGGCCGGCCAGGCCGACCACGATGTTCAGCCCCAGGCCCAGCAGCACGTAGATCAGGCCGAGGATGACCACGGTCAGCAGGTACTTGTTGGCGAAGATCGGGAAGACGATGGCAATCACCACCAGCGCAGGGATGATATAGCGCAGCCGCGATACGTAGTCCGGCGCGCGCACATGCACGCCCGAGCCACCGCTTTCGAAGCCCTGGAGCATGCGCGAGCCGGCGGCTGTCTGCAGGTACAGGCTGAGCAGGAAGCGCCCCAGCATCACCCCGCCGACCAGCCAGGCCACACGCCGCGGCTCGGCATTGAAGGTGTAGCCGTCGAGCACCACGCCGACCACAGGGCCAAACACGATGAGTGCCAGCAGGCCGGCGACGATGGTCTCCAGCAGGCTGCGTTTGATGTCGAAACTTCTGGTTTCAGTAACGGAGGCAGTTTTGGCAATGGACATGTTCACACCTTAGCCACGAGCGGGCGACCCAGCAGGCCTTGTGGGCGGAAGATAAGGATCATCACCAGCAGCGAGAAGCTGAACACGTCCTTGTAGTCGGAGTTGATCAGGCCAGAGAACAGCGACTCGGAAATACCCAGGATGATCCCGCCGAGCATGGCGCCAGGCAGCGAGCCGATACCGCCGAGCACCGCGGCGGTGAACGCCTTGATGCCGATGATGAAGCCGGCGTAGAAGTCGAAGGTGCCGTAGTTCATGGTGATCAGCACGCCGGCCAGGGCGGCCATCACCGCACCGATGACGAACACGTAGGAGATCACCCGGTCGGTGTTGATGCCCAGGATCGAGGCCATCTTGCGGTCTTGCTGGGTGGCACGGCACATGCGGCCGAGCTTGGTGTACTTGATCACGTAGGTGAGCAGGCCCATGCCAACGAAGGCTGCCACCAGGATGAAGATCTTGGTGTAGGTCAGTTGCACGAAGCCGGTGCCCACTTCGACACGCCAGGCACCTTCCAGCAGGGTTGGCACGCCTTGCTGGCGGGCGCCCTGGCTGATCTGTGCGTAGTTCTGCAGGATCAGCGAGATGCCGATGGCACTGATCAGCGGTGCCAGGCGGGTGGAGTTGCGCAGGGGTTTGTAGGCGATGCGTTCGATGGTGAAGCCATACACGCCGGTGACGACGATGGTGAACAACAGGGTGCCCAGCATCAACAGGGGGAACGACTCGATACCGAAATAAGCCAGCAATGCCAGGCTGATCGCCGCGAGGTACGCGGAAATCATATACACCTCGCCGTGCGCGAAGTTGATCATGCCGATGATGCCATAGACCATTGTGTAGCCGATGGCGATCAGG
Organism: Pseudomonas sp. X4; assembly: GCF_040784925.1. Classification (NCBI taxonomy): domain Bacteria; kingdom Pseudomonadati; phylum Pseudomonadota; class Gammaproteobacteria; order Pseudomonadales; family Pseudomonadaceae; genus Pseudomonas; species Pseudomonas sp. X4. Next base: position 1,760,762 of record NZ_CP160798.1, read on the forward strand.
CCATAGACCGACCCGAGGGTCAGGCCGTTGACCAGTTGCTGCAGGAAAATACCATCCATAACGCAATCTCACCTGATTGAGATTGCACGAGCGCCGACCACGGCGGGCCTGGGACAAGGCGGCCCTCGCAGCGCAGTACTGTGCAGATCTACGGATAAAGACAGGTACCGCGGGGCTTTGGCCCGGGGGCTGACGCGCCCGGGCCGTGGGCCGTTGTTATTTTTGTTTTTCCAGCTGGTGGTACTTGCCTTGGGCATCCCACTGGTAGACCACATAGTCGGACACAGTCAGGTCACCCTTCGAGTCCCACTTTTTCTCGCCCATGACGGTCTGCACCGGGTTGGCCTTGAGCCACTTGGCAGCGTCTTCGCCCTTGTTCGACTTGGCGCCGTTGAACGCGGCAGCCAGGGCCTGCAGCGAGGCGTAGGCGTACAGGGTGTAGCCTTCAGGTTCGGTACCGGCCTTGCGGAACTCCTCCACCACCGCCTTGCTGTCCGGCAGCAGGCGCGGGTCGGCGCCGAAGGTCATGTACACACCATCGACGTATTGCGCGCCGCCGGCGGTGGACACCAGTTCGTCGGTGACGATGCCGTCATCGGACATGAACTTGACGTCCTTCAGGCCCTGCTCGCGCAGCTGGCGTACCAGCGGGCCGGCTTCCGGGTGCAGGCCGCCGAAGTAGACCACGTCGGCACCGGTGGAACGGATCTTGGTGACGACGGCGCTGAAGTCCTTCTCGCCGCGGGTCAGGCCTTCGTACAGCACCGGCTTGACGCCGCGTTTCTCCAGCTGTGCCTTGGTCGCGTCGGCCAGGCCCTGGCCGTAGGTGTCCTTGTCGTGCAGCACCGCGACTTTCTTGCCCTTGAGCACGTCGACGATGTAGTCGCCGGCGACGATGCCCTGCTGGTCGTCACGGCCGCACATGCGGAACATGGCGCCCAGGCCGCGCTCGGTGACTTGTGGGTTGGTGGAGCCAGGGGTGATGGCGATGACGCCAGCCTCGTCATACACCTCGGAGGCCGGGATGGTGTTGGAGGAACAGAAGTGGCCGACCACGCCGATCACCTTGTCCTGGTCGACCAGGCGGTTGGCCACGGCCACGGCCTGCTTCGGCTCGCAGGCGTCATCGCCCTTGACCAGCACGATTTTCTCGCCGTTCACGCCACCGGCGGCGTTGATCTTGTCGGCCGCTGCCTGCGCACCTTTCATGTACTGCTCGCCAAACGCTGCGTTAGCCCCGGTCATCGGGCCCGCTACACCGATCTTGACGTCGGCCTGAACATACGAAGAAACACCCAGTGCCGTAGCTACGGCCAGAGCCAGGAAACCTTTCTTGTAAAACGTCTGCGACATGAGGTGGTGCTCCTAGAGTTTTTTTTGGTTGGCACTACAACTTCTCAGCCCTGTGCTCCGAGCAAGGGCCGTGCCATAGGTTTTGTCTTCCGGGAAAACACACTGTGCAGGTTGCCCGCAGGCGACCGACGGCCTTTTCTTTATTGAGCGTGCAACCGTCTGCCACGCGGCAGGCGCCACCACACGTACAGACAAGGAGCAACCATCGGGTGCCATCATTGCAACCCTGGCAAGTGTTTACGTGCAACCGCCCTGTAACAGCGGACGTCACCGAACTGCACACAGCTGGTGCGCGATTGCTACAGGCGGCACCGTTTCAAGGCTAGCTGGTGCACGGAAAAACACCTCTGTTTTGGCAGTTCCGGCCCTATCGCCGGCAAGCCAGCTCCCACAGTAACACTGCAAATTCCGGCCCTGTGGGTTACTTGTGGGAGCTGGCTTGCCGGCGATAGGGCCGCAACAGGCACAACAAGGCCGAAAAGGCTGGCACAATGTCCGCCATTCGCCGCTTCCGGAGCCCCATTGATGAGCGAGAGCGCATTCGCCGAGCGCATCGTGCACAACCTGCTCGACACCGACTTCTACAAACTCACCATGATGCAGGGCGTGCTGCACAACTACCCGGACGCCGACGTCGAGTGGGAATTCCGCTGCCGCAACGGCGAGGACCTGCGCCCCTACCTCGGCGAGATCCGCAACCAGCTCGAACTGCTCAGCGACCTCACCCTGGATGACGGCCAGCTGGCCTTCCTCGAACGTATCAGCTTCCTCAAGCCTGACTTCCTGCGCTTTCTGCGCCTGTTCCGCTTCAACCTGCGCTACGTACGCCTGGGGATAGAAAACGACCAGCTGTTCCTGCGCCTGAAAGGCCCGTGGCTGCATGTGATCCTGTTCGAAGTGCCGCTGCTGGCGATCATCAGCGAAGTGCGCAACCGCCATCTGCACCCGCGCATGCGCCTGGCCGAGGCCCGCGACCAGCTGTACCGCAAGTTCGACTGGCTGCGCGCACATGCCAGCGACGATGAACTGGCCGAACTGCAGGTGGCCGACTTCGGCACCCGTCGGCGCTTTTCCAGCCGTGTGCAGGAAGAAGTGGTGCGTGTGCTGCGCGACGATTTCCCGGGCCGCTTCGTCGGCACCAGCAACGTCGACCTGGCATGGAAACTGGATATCAAGCCGCTAGGCACCATGGCCCATGAATGGATCATGGCCCACCAGCAACTCGGCCCGCGACTGATCGACAGCCAGATCGCCGCGCTGGACTGCTGGGTGCGCGAGTACCGCGGCCTGCTCGGCATCGCCCTGACCGACTGCATCACCATGGATGCCTTCCTCGGCGATTTCGACCTGTACTTTGCCAAGCTGTTCGATGGCCTGCGCCACGACTCGGGCGAACCGGTGGCCTGGGCGGAAAAGGCCATTGCCCATTACCAGAAACTAGGTATCGACCCGATGACCAAGACCCTGGTGTTTTCCGACGGTCTCAACCTGACCCGCTCGCTGGAAATCTTCCGTGCCCTGCGCGGTCGCATCAACGTCAGCTTTGGCATCGGCACCAACCTGACCTGTGATATCCCGGGCGTGGCCCCGATGAGCATCGTGCTTAAAATGACCGACTGCAACGGCGCGCCGGTGGCGAAGATCTCGGACGAAGCCGCCAAGACCCAATGCCGCGACGAGAACTTCGTCGCCTACATGCGCCATGTATTCAAAGTCCCCAGCAAGGAGTAACCCATGCAAGCGGTTCAGCAAGAGATTGCCCAGGCGCTGAAGGTACAGCCGCCGTTCGCCGACGCCGCCGCGCTCGAGGCCGAAGTGGCCCGGCGCGTGGCGTTCATCAAGGATTGCCTGGCCAACGCCCGGCTCAAGACCCTGGTGCTGGGCATCAGCGGCGGCGTCGACTCGCTGACCGCCGCCCTGCTCGCCCAACGCGCCATCAACGAGCTGCGCGCCGAAACCGGCGACAAGGCCTACACCTTCATCGCCGTGCGCCTGCCTTACCAGGTCCAGCATGACGAGCATGACGCCCAGGCGTGCCTGGAAGTGATCAAGGCCGACGAAGTGCACACCGTGGATATCGCCCCGGCAGTACGGGCGCTGGCGGCTGAAGTGGTGGAGTTGAAGAACGGCTCGCCGACGCTGGTGGACTTCGTGGTCGGCAACGTCAAGGCGCGTACCCGCATGGTCGCCCAGTACACCATCGCCGGTGCCCGCGCGGGCCTGGTGATCGGCACCGACCACGCCGCCGAGGCGGTGATGGGGTTCTTTACCAAGTTCGGTGATGGTGCCTGCGACCTGGCGCCGCTGAGCGGGCTGGTGAAGAACCAGGTGCGGGCGATTGCGCGCAGCTTCGGTGCGCCGGAGTCACTGGTGGAAAAGGTCCCGACTGCGGACCTGGAAGACCTGGCGCCGGGCAAGCCGGACGAAGCCTCCCATGGCGTGACTTACCAGCAAATCGATGCCTTCCTGCATGGGCAGCCGGTTGACCAGGAAGCGTTCGATATCATCGTCGCCACCTACCGCAAGACCCAGCACAAGCGCGAACTGCCGTTCGCCCCTTGATAAGGCTATAGACGGACCTGTGGGAGCGGGTTCATCGGGACGCCGAACCGCCGCGAATGCAATGGTGAACCCACCGACGTATTCGCGGCGGTTCGGCGCCCCGATGAACCCGCTCCCACAGGGTTCACCGTCAGCCTTTGATTACTTGACGACGACCTTGCCCTTCATCATCGAGATGTGGCCCGGGAAGGTGCAGAAGAAGCTGTAGTCGCCACCGGCTTCCAGCTTGGTAGCGTCGAACTTCACCTCGGTCTCCTTCTCAGGAGCACCAATCATCTTGGTGTGGGCAATGATCGCGGCGTTGTCAGCCTTGATGTAGTCCTTTTCCAGACCCTGGCTCATGCCTTCGGTGGCAATGCCCTGCATGTCGGCAGTCTTGCTGATTACCAGGTTATGGCCCATGACGTTCTTCGGCAGGTTGCCGGAGTGGGTCAGTTTGACGGTGAATTCCTTGCAGCTCTTGTCGACGGTGATTTCCTTGGTGTTGTAGGACATCTGGTCGGTGGAGTCGACAGTCACCGAGCACTCGGCTGCGAAGACAGAGGCGCTGGCGAGGGTCAGCAGGGATACCGCTACAGCTTTCGCAAACATCATGAATCTCCTTGGCAGGGTTTTATCAATTGCGAGACTGCCTGAAACCGTTCAGCCCCTTGCTGATATGGGTCAAGGGGCTGTCAAGAGGCCAGCCAGTAGAATTGTTCAATGGATTGTATACAACCAATTCAAGGGCACATCATGCCCTTTTATTGGACGATGGGACAACCTCTCATTTAGGAGCAATACGAAATGACCCTTGGTAGCCTGATGAACAGCCTGCTGGCGGCCTACGCCCACGGAGCGACCGGCGCCATCTGCGAATTCTCCCGACCGGAGTGAAAGCAGCCTTGGAACTGTAGGACATGGGCCTTACCCTGTCAGCCTGAGTGACTGGAGATGAGCAATGCCCGTACGTTCCGTTTGTGTGTTCTGCGGCGCCAGCATTGGTGCCAACCCTGCCTACCGTGAAGCGGCCATCGCGCTGGGCCAGGCGATTGCCCGTCGCGGCCTGACCCTGGTCTATGGCGGTGGCGCGGTCGGCCTGATGGGCACCGTCGCCGACGCGGCCATGGCGGCCGGTGGCGAAGTGATCGGGATCATCCCCCAGAGCCTGATGAATGCCGAAATCGGCCACAAGGGCCTCAGCCGCCTGGAAGTGGTCGACGGCATGCACGCGCGCAAGGCACGCATGGCCGAGCTGAGCGATGCCTTCATCGCCCTGCCCGGTGGGCTGGGTACGCTGGAGGAGTTGTTCGAGGTATGGACCTGGGGCCAATTGGGCTATCACGCCAAGCCGCTGGGGCTGCTGGATGTGAACGGCTTCTACGAGAAGCTGGGCGGGTTCCTCGACCATATCGTCGAAGAAGGCTTCGTGCGGCCGCAGCATCGGGCGATGTTGCTGCTGGGGCAGCAGCCTGATGAGCTGCTGGACGGGATGGACAGCTTTGTTGCGCCGGTGGCGCCGAAGTGGGTCGACAAGAAGCCTGACTAAACCTGTTACAGGGGCTGCTTTGCAGCCCAATCGCCGGCAAGCCAGCTCCCACAGGTACAGTGCAAGCCTTGGGCTTTGTGCAATTCCTGTGGGAGCTGGCTTGCCGGCGATGGGGCCGCAAAGCGGCCCCCCGAGATCAGCGCGGGATCACTGGCTGACGCGGCTTCTTGTTGCCTTTGCCACCCTTGGCCGCTTCCTTGCGCTCCTTGGCCGCCTGCTGGTTACGCGCAAACGCTTCGGCCTTGGCTTTTTCACGCTTGTCCCACGGCTTGCTGCCATCACTGCCACGCGGTGGCAGGCCGGTGTGCTGGGTAAGAACCTTCTGCTCCTTGCCCACCTTGTGGCTACCCGCAGGGGTCGAATTCTTGCGGCGTGCACTCTGGTAGGTATCGGTCTGCGGCTGGTGCAGCGGGATCAGCTGGTGCTTGCCCGGCCCGATCAGGTCGGCGCGGCCCATGCGCTGCAACGCCTCACGCAGCATCGGCCAGCCCTTCGGGTCGTGGTAACGCAAGAACGCCTTGTGCAGGCGGCGCTGCTCCTCGCTCTTGACGATATCCACACCTTCGCTCTTGTAGGTCACCTTGCGCAGCGGGTTCTTGCCCGAGTGGTACATGGCCGTGGCCGAGGCCATCGGCGACGGGTAGAACGCCTGCACCTGGTCGGCACGGAAGCCGTTGCCCTTCAGCCACAGGGCGAGGTTCATCATGTCTTCGTCGGTGGTGCCCGGGTGCGCGGCGATGAAGTACGGGATCAGGTACTGCTCCTTGCCCGCCTCTTTCGAGAACTTCTCGAACATGCGCTTGAAGCGGTCATAGGTGCCGATGCCCGGCTTCATCATCTTGTCCAGCGGGCCACGCTCGGTGTGCTCCGGGGCAATCTTCAGGTAACCGCCGACATGGTGGGTGACCAGTTCCTTGACGTACTCCGGCGACTCCACCGCCAGGTCATAACGCAGGCCAGAGGCAATCAGGATCTTCTTCACACCCGGCAAGGCACGAGCCTTGCGGTACAGCTCGATGAGCGAGCTGTGGTCGGTGTTGAGGTTTTCGCAGATGCCCGGGAACACGCACGACGGCTTGCGACAGTGCTTCTCGATGTCATGGCTCTTGCAGGCGATGCGGTACATGTTGGCAGTCGGGCCGCCAAGGTCGGAGACCACGCCGGTGAAGCCCGGCACCTTGTCACGCATCTCTTCGATTTCGTGCAGGATCGACTCGTGCGAGCGGTTCTGGATGATGCGGCCTTCGTGCTCGGTGATCGAGCAGAAGGTGCAGCCACCGAAGCAGCCACGCATGATGTTCACCGAGAAACGGATCATCTCGTAGGCCGGGATGCGCTCCTTGCCGTAGGCCGGGTGCGGCACACGGGCATAGGGCATGCCGAACACGTAGTCCATTTCCTCGGTGCTCATGGGGATGGGTGGCGGGTTGAACCACACATCCACTTCGCCATGCTTCTGCACCAGGGCGCGGGCGTTGCCCGGGTTGGTCTCCAGGTGCAGCACCCGGTTGGCATGGGCATAGAGTACCGGGTCGTTACGCACCTTCTCGAACGACGGCAGGCGGATCACCGACTTTTCCCGGGTCATGCTCGGGCTGTCGAGAATCTGCACGACCTTGGCTTCGTTCGGGTCCTCCTGGTCGCCCTTGGCCTGCTCGATGGCACAGGCCTGGGTGTCCTGGGTATTCACGTACGGGTTGATGATCTTGTCGACGCGGCCCGGGCGGTCGATGCGGGTCGAATCGATCTCGTACCAGCCCTGAGGCGTGTCACGACGCACGAAAGCAGTGCCGCGCACATCGGTGATGGTCTCGATCTTCTCGCCGTTGGACAGGCGCTGGGCCACCTCGACCACCGCGCGCTCGGCGTTGCCGAACAGCAGGATGTCGGCGCTGGCGTCGATCAGGATCGAGTGGCGGACCTTGTCCTGCCAGTAGTCGTAGTGGGCGATGCGGCGCAGCGAGGCCTCGATGCCGCCGAGCACGATCGGCACATGCTTGTAGGCTTCCTTGCAGCGCTGGCTGTACACCAGGCTGGCGCGGTCCGGTCGGCTGCCGGCCAGGCCACCAGGGGTGTAGGCGTCGTCGGAACGGATCTTCTTGTCCGCGGTGTAGCGGTTGATCATCGAGTCCATGTTGCCCGCGGCCACGCCGAAGAACAGGTTCGGCTCGCCGAGCTTCATGAAGTCGTCTTTCGACTGCCAGTTCGGCTGGGCGATGATGCCCACGCGGAAGCCCTGGGCCTCCAGCAGGCGGCCGATGATGGCCATGCCGAACGACGGGTGGTCGACGTAAGCATCACCGGTCACGATGATGATGTCGCAGGAATCCCAGCCGAGCAGATCCATCTCCTCCCTGCTCATCGGCAGGAAAGGTGCTGGCCCGAAGCATTCGGCCCAGTACTTGGGATAGTCGTAGAGTGGTTTGGCTGCTTGCATGTCAGTGACCGGTTCTGGTGTGCAGGGAAATCGCGGGCGCGGAATATAGCACAAATTTTGACCAAATCCGACGATGGTTGTCGGATTCATGGCTTGCCTGTACCGGCCTCATCGCCGGCAAGCCAGCTCCCACAGGAGATCACTGCCTTGAGGCCGGTGGAGCCCCTGTGGGAGCTGGCTTGCCGGCGATGAGGCCGGTGGTTTATTCGTCGTCGTCGAAGTTGTACATGCCCGGCGCAAGGTTCTCGAAGCGGGTGTACTTGCCGATGAACGCCAGGCGCACGAAGCCGATGGGGCCGTTACGCTGTTTACCGATGATGATTTCCGCCACGCCCTTGTGCTCGGTCTCGGGGTGGTACACCTCGTCGCGGTACACGAACATGATCACGTCGGCGTCCTGCTCGATCGCACCGGATTCACGCAAGTCGGAGTTCACCGGGCGTTTGTTCGGGCGCTGCTCCAGGGAGCGGTTCAGCTGCGACAGGGCGATGACCGGGCAGTTGAACTCCTTGGCCAGGGCCTTGAGCGAGCGGGAGATCTCGGAAATTTCGTTGGTCCGGTTGTCGCCGGCCGAACCCGGGATCTGCATCAGCTGCAGGTAGTCGACCATGATCATGGCGATTTCGCCATGCTCACGGGCCAGGCGGCGGGTACGGGCGCGCATTTCCGAGGGGCTGATGCCGGCGGTATCGTCGATGAACAGCTTGCGGTCGTTGAGCAGGTTCACCGCCGAGGTCAGGCGCGGCCAGTCGTCGTCGTCCAGCTGGCCGGAACGCACCTTGGTCTGGTCGATACGGCCCAGGGACGAAAGCATACGCATGATCAGCGATTCACCTGGCATCTCGAGGGAGAACACCAGCACCGCCTTGTCGGTACGCAGTACGGCGTTTTCCACCAGGTTCATGGCGAAGGTAGTCTTACCCATCGACGGTCGGCCGGCGACGATGATCAGGTCGGCTGGCTGCAGGCCGCTGGTCTTCTCGTCGAGGTCGGTGAAGCCGGTGGACACGCCGGTGATGTCACTGTCGGAGTTGAACAGCGTGTCGATGCGGTCGATGGCCATGGTCAACAGTTCGTTGACCCCCACCGGGCCGCCGGTTTTCGGGCGGGCCTCGGCGATCTGGAAGATCTGCCGCTCGGCGTCGTCGAGAATCTCTTCGGCGTTGCGCCCTTGCGGGTTGAACGCGTTGTCGGCGATATCGGTACTGATGCTGATCAGCTGGCGCAGGGTGGCGCGCTCGCGAATGATCGCGGCGTAGGCCTTGATGTTGGCTACCGACGGGGTGTTCTTGGCCAGCTCGGCCAGGTACGCCAACCCACCGACTTGCGAAGAAAGGCCTTCCTTGTCCAACTGCTCGTGCAGGGTCACCACGTCGAATGGCTGGTTGGCGTCGGCCAACTTGTGCACGGCACGGAAGATCAGGCGGTGGTCATGCCGGTAGAAGTCGCCATCCGATACCTGGTCCAGCACCCGCTCCCAGGCGTTGTTGTCCAGCATCAGGCCACCGAGCACGGCCTGTTCGGCCTCGATGGAATGCGGCGGCACCTTCAGGGCTGCGGTTTGCAGGTCTAGCTGTTCGGAGGTGGTGATCTCGTTCATGGCCACGAAAGAATTCTGGAGGATGAAAAAGACAAAGGGCACGGCCTGTCGAAAACAGGACCGTGCCCGATGTTAACCGCCTGACCCACAAGGAGCCAGCCAGTCAGCGCAGCTTAGGCAGCTACGACGACCACGCGTACGGTGGCTTCAACATCGCTGTGCAGGTGCACGGCTACGTCGTATTCGCCAACCTGACGGATGGTGCCGTTCGGCAGACGAACTTCAGCCTTGGCCACTTCAACGCCGGAGGCGGTCAGGGCGTCAGCGATGTCGTGGGTGCCGATCGAACCGAACAGCTTGCCTTCGTCGCCAGCGGTGGCAGTGATGGTCACTTCCAGCTCGGCCAGTTGGGCAGCGCGGCTTTCAGCCGAAGCTTTCTTGTCAGCAGCTGCTTTTTCCAGCTCGGCGCGACGCTCTTCGAACGCAGCCAGGTTGGCGGCGTTGGCAACGGTGGCCTTGCCGAATGGCAGCAGGAAGTTACGGCCGTAACCAGCCTTAACTTTTACTTTGTCGCCCAGGTTGCCCAGGTTAGCGACTTTTTCCAGCAGGATCAGTTCCATTTGGTAAAACCTCTTAACTTTTAACCTTCACCGTTCGCGGAGTCATTCCCCTTGGGGGACTTGCGACCGCGAAAATCAATCAGGCTGTCGACAATGGCCAAAACCACCAGCAACGGATAAATCAGCTGCATGATCAGCGGCAACGTCACGTACATGCCCACCAGCCAGAAACCGGCCAGTCGCCCCTGCGCCACCAGCCCGTGCATCAAGGCGATGCCGGCCAGCACCAGTACCAGGCTCGAGGCCGATGCCAGGACGATGAACTGCGGCCCGATGAACGGGGCCACCACCATCACTGCCACCAAGACCGCCATGGTCTGTTTCGGCAACTTCAGGGCGCGAAACTCGCGACCGAAGCCTCCAGGGTTGTACAACGCTGCCTGCCAGTAGCGCGCCAGCACCAGGGCCAGCACACTGAACAATTGCACCGTCACTGCTGTGGAAGCGACCAGCACAGGGCGGATCAGCTCACCGGAGAGCACCGGTTGCCCCTCGATTTTCGGCATGGCTTCGGCAAACGCCTTGGCCAGCACATCGAAGGTTTGCGCCAGCGCCAGATCGAGCACGAGGCTGAAAGCCACGGCGAACACGGCACTGACCAGCAACACCCGGCTCCAGGGATGCTCGGCGCGCAACAGCGCAGCCAGGCCCAGGGCACCCGCGATCACCAGAAAGGTGATGGGATCGCCCATGACCCACACGGCCAGCCCGGCCAGCAGGCCGCCGGCGATGACCGTTGTAGCATCCTTGAACCCACGCCGCAGCAGCACAAGGCTGCCGGCAGCGGCACTCAACCAGAACAGCAGCGGCAGTACCGCGCTGATGACCACCACCAGGGTGGCCTGCACACGACCGCGCATGATGAAACTTGCTAACGCTCGCATGCTAATCCCTTACTGCTTGTCGACGACCCGGTCTCAGCGGCCGTGGCTGTCGGTGTAGGGCAGCAGGGCCAGGAAGCGGGCGCGCTTGATAGCGGTAGCCAGCTGACGCTGATAACGAGCTTTGGTACCGGTGATACGGCTTGGAACGATCTTGCCGGTTTCGGATACGTAAGCTTTCAGGGTGTTGAGATCTTTGAAGTCGATCTCTTTCACGTCTTCAGCAGTGAAGCGGCAGAATTTACGACGACGGAAGAAACGTGCCATTTAATAGGCTCCTCTAAAGGTCCGTGGATTACTCGTCAGCGTTATCGCTGGAGTCGCTGTCATTGCTGTCGTCGCCGTCGGCGGATTCAGCATGCTCAGGACGCTCACGACGCTCACGGCGCTCGCTGCGGTTTTCTTCAGCCTTCAGCATCTCGGACTGGCCGGTAACGGCTTCGTCGCGACGGATGACCAGGTTACGGATAACGGCATCGTTGTAGCGGAAGTTGTCTTCCAGCTCGGCCAGGGCCTTGCCGGTGCACTCAACGTTCAGCATCACGTAGTGAGCCTTGTGAACATTGTTGATTGCGTAGGCCAGTTGACGACGGCCCCAGTCTTCCAGGCGGTGGATCTTGCCACCATCTTCTTCGATCAGCTTGGTGTAACGCTCAACCATGCCGCCGACTTGCTCGCTCTGGTCCGGGTGAACCAGGAAGATGATTTCGTAATGACGCATGAATGCTCCTTACGGGTTAGTAGTCTGCCAGCGAATCTGGTCAGACAAGGAGTGAATGACACTGTATGTCTTGCACGGAGGGGAGGCACATGTGCGCCTGCCAGCTCGGCAAGGGGCGCAATTGTAGAGAAGGCGAGGCGTACAAGCAAGGTGATTGGTGAATATTTGAACAGCCTGAAGCACTTTATTCCTGCACTGGCCCTATCGCCGGCAAGCCAGCTCCCACAGGATCGCCACAGGTGCTGAACCTTGTGTTGCACCTGTGGGAGCCGGCTTGCCGGCGATAGGGCCGGTACAGGCCGAAGATCAGCGCTTGGCCTGACGCTGACGCACAGCCTCGAACAGGCACACGCCAGTCGCCACCGACACGTTCAGGCTACTGACACTACCGCCCATCGGCAACTTCACCAGGAAATCGCAATGCTCGCGGGTCAGCCGGCGCATGCCCTTGCCTTCCGCGCCCATTATCATCACCAGCGGCCCGGTCAGGTCCTGCTGGTAGATTTCCTGTTCGGCCTCGCCGGCGGTACCTACCACCCACAGGCCACGCTGCTGCAGTTTTTCCAGGGTGCGCGCCAGGTTGGTCACGGCCACCAGCGGGATCACCTCCGCAGCGCCACAGGCCACCTTGCGCACGACCGGCGTCAGGGTTGCGGACTTGTCCTTGGGCACCACCACTGCCGTGGCACCGGCGGCATCGGCGGTACGCAGGCAGGCGCCAAGGTTGTGCGGGTCGGTCACGCCATCCAGCACCAGGATCAGCGGTGGTGTTTCGGTGCGTTCGAGCAATTCCTCGAGCATCAACTCGCCCCAGACCTGGCTCGGGCTCACCTCGGCGACCACACCCTGATGCACGCCCTCTACCCAGGCATCCATCTCACGGCGCTCGGCCTGGCCGACCGCCACGCGATTTTCCGCGGCCAGCGCCAGCAGCGCCTGCAGGCGTGGCTCGCTGCGCCCTTCCGACAGCCAGATCTGCTTGACCCGCTTCGGATGGTGCTGCAGCAATGCCTGCACGGCGTGCACGCCGTAGATCTTTTCCAGCTGACTCATGACTTGCTCTTGCTCTTGCGTGGCGCGCCGGACTTCGACGGGCCTTTACGGTGCTTGGTCGGCTTGCCGGAGGCCTTGCCACCCTTGTCCGACTTGCTGCTGGCATGGCCGCCACTGCGCGCCTCGCTCATCAGCGCCTTCTTCATTTCGCGGCTCTTGCGCACTTCGGCGTTACGCTGCACAGCGTCTTTCGGGAAGTACGCCTCGGCGGTCTCGCTCTTGCGGCTGCGCGGCTTCGGTGTGGCCTTGGCCTCGACCGGGGCCTGCTCGGCCTGGCCGGCAGCCGGTGCAGCACCACGCTGCTTGCGGCCGATCGGGGCGGCGAGGGTCTTTTCCGACACTTCGAAGTCGATCTTGCGCTCGTCGAGGTCGACGCGCATGACCTTGACCTCGATCGTGTCGCCCAGGCGGAAGCTGCGCCCGGTACGCTCGCCAGACAGGCGGTGGTGCACCGGGTCGAAGTGGTAGTAGTCGCCCGGCAGCGCACTGACGTGCACCAGGCCTTCCACATAGATATCGGTCAGCTCGACGAACAGGCCGAAACCGGTCACCGCGGTGATCACACCCGGGAAAGTCTCGCCCACGCGGTCCTTCATGAACTCGCACTTGAGCCAGTTGACCACGTCACGGGTGGCTTCATCGGCCCGGCGCTCGGTCATCGAGCACTGCTCGCCGAGCTGCTCGAGGGTGTTCTCGTCGTACGGGTAGATGCGCGCCTTGGGGATGCTCATGGCGCCGGCACGCTTGACGTGCGGGGTTTCGACCCTAGAACGGATGATGCTGCGGATGGCGCGGTGCACCAGCAGGTCCGGGTAGCGACGGATCGGCGAGGTGAAGTGGGTGTACGCCTCGTAGTTCAGGCCGAAGTGGCCGTTGTTGTCGGTGCTGTACACCGCCTGGCTCAACGAACGCAGCATCACGGTCTGGATCAGATGGAAGTCCGGGCGCCCGGCGATGCTCGCCAGCAGAGCCTGGTAATCCTTCGGCGACGGGTCCTTGCCCTTGTGCAGGGTCAGGCCCAGTTCGCCCAGGAAGGCGCGCAGCTTTTCCAGACGCTCTGGCGGTGGGCCGTCGTGCACGCGGTACAGGGCCGGCACGCCATGCTTCTGCAGGAATTCGGCGGTGGCCACGTTGGCCGCCAGCATGCATTCCTCGATCAGCTTATGGGCGTCGTTGCGCACGGTCGGGCGGATTTCCGCGATCTTGCGCTCGTCACCGAAGATGATGCGGGTTTCCTGGGTCTCGAAGTCGATCGCGCCACGGGTGTGACGGGCCTCCACCAGCACCTTGTACAGGTTGTAAAGGTTCTTCAGGTCCGGCACGACTGCCTTGTACTCCTCGCGCAGCGCCTTGCCCTCACGGGTGCGGGAGTGCTCGAGCATGCTGCTGACCTTGTTGTAGGTCAGGCGGGCGTGGGAGTGGATGACGCCTTCGTAGAACTGGTAGTCGACCATCTGGCCGGCTTTGTTCATGGTCATTTCGCAGACCATGGCCAGGCGATCGACATGCGGGTTCAGCGAGCACAGGCCGTTGGACAGCTCTTCGGGGAGCATCGGTACCACGCGCTCGGGGAAGTACACCGAGTTGCCGCGCTGCTGGGCCTCGACGTCCAAGGCCGAACCCAGGCGCACGTAGCTGGACACGTCGGCAATGGCCACATACAGGCGCCAGCCGCCGGAGAACAGGCGCAGCTTGCCCAGCGGCTCGCAATAGACGGCGTCGTCGAAGTCACGGGCGTCCTCGCCGTCGATGGTGACGAACGGCAGGTGGCGCAGGTCGACGCGTTTCTCCTTGTCCTTCTCTTCGACTTCGGAGCGGAACTTGCGCGCTTCCTTGATCACATCTTTGGGCCAGACATGCGGGATATCGTAGCTGCGCAGGGCAACGTCGATTTCCATGCCCGGCGCCATGTAGTTGCCGATGACCTCGACCACATCGCCTTGCGGCTGGAAGCGCGGGGTCGGCCAGTGAGTGATCTTGATCTCGACGAACTGGCCAATCTTGGCACCGCCGTTGCGCCCGGCAGTGACCAGCACTTCCTGCTGGATCTTCGGGTTGTCCGGGGTCACGTAGCCGATACCGCCTTCTTCGAAGTAACGGCCGACCACGCTTTCGTGGGCACGGGAGATGATTTCGACCAGCACGCCTTCACGGCGGCCACGGCGGTCGACGCCGGATACGCGGGCCAGGCCGCGGTCACCGTCGAACACCAGGCGCATCTGCGACGGGCTGAGGAACAGATCTTCGCTGCCGTCGTCCGGAATAAGGAAGCCGAAGCCATCGCGGTGACCGGAGACGCGACCGCAGATCAGGTCCAGCTTGTCTACCGGGGCATAAGTGCCGCGCCGGGTATAGATAAGCTGGCCATCGCGCTCCATTGCACGCAGTCGGCGGCGCAGGGCTTCGATCTGGTCTTCGTCGTAAAGACCGAACTCGGCCGCCAGCTCCTCGCGTGCGGCCGGTTCGCCACGGTCGGCGAGGCGCTGCAGGATCAGCTCACGGCTGGGAATGGGGTTGTCGTATTTTTCCGCTTCGCGAGCGGCCTCGGGATCGAGGGATTGCCAATCGGCCATCAGAAGGGGTTCACCTTGGGGTATATAGATATGAATTCTGGCATAGGCGTATTGAAACCGGAAATGTCAGCCTTGGACAGCCCCACCGGCGCCTCCGGCGAGCAGGAATAGGCCTGCGGAATCAACAAGTTGAATTTTTTGAAATTTTTTTCGCTTGGGGGGTTTACAGCCCCCCGGACCGTCCGTATAGTGCGCACCACAACGACGGACAACCCCGAAGTTGTAGTAGAGATGAGCGGCGCTGTAAAGCATCAAGTAATCTCGAATGTGTGCCCAGGTGGCGGAATTGGTAGACGCGCTGGTTTCAGGTATCAGTGGCTTAACGGCCGTGGAAGTTCGAGTCTTCTCCTGGGCACCAAATATTTTCAAGTAACAGATGACCAAGGATCTGTTACTACTGTGTGAAAGCGAACGATAGTCGCCTTCTCCAGATGATGTAAAGCTTTGCCCAGGTGGCGGAATTGGTAGACGCGCTGGTTTCAGGTATCAGTGACTTAACGGTCGTGGAAGTTCGAGTCTTCTCCTGGGCACCATACAAAAACCCACTAGCTTGCTAGTGGGTTTTTTCTTGCCTGCGATTTTTGTATCCCTCCTCTTTCGATCATAGGTGCAAACCTGTGCCGGCCTCTTCGCGGCTAAAGCCGCTCCCACAGGTATTTCACTCCCCTCAAGACCTGTGATGCCCCTGTGGGAGCGGGTTTACCCGCGAAGAGGCCAACACAGCCAACACACCTTCAGCCTCTTGCACCATGGTCTGACCATGAATTTCTCGTCACCCGGCCACTTGAGAAACGATTTCGTTTACCATTGTTTCCAAATATGTAGCCGTAAGCGAGGAAGTACCCGCATGACGATCCGCCCGCAACCGCTGATGCGTACCTTGGCCGCCGCCGTGCTGAGCCTGGCCATCGGCGCTCCGGCCGCCATGGCAGACGCACCGGTCACCCTGACCATGTACAACGGTCAGCACAAGGAAATCGGCGAGGCCATCGCCAAGGCCTACGAGGCCAAGACCGGCATCCACATCGATATCCGCAAGGGCAGCAGCAACCAGCTGGCCAGCCAGATCATCGAGGAAGGCGAACGCTCGCCGGCCGACATCATCTATACCGAAGAGTCCCCTCCCCTGAACAACCTGGGCGAACTGGGCCTGCTGGCGAAGATCGACGACGCCACCGCGAACATGATGCCCAAGGAATACGTTGGCGCCAACGGCACCTGGATGGGCATTACCGCCCGTACGCGCATCGTCGTGTTCAACCCGAAGAAGGTCGACGAGAAAGACCTGCCGACCACAGTGATGGACTTTGCCAACCCTGAGTGGGAAGGCCGCGTCGGCTATGTGCCCACCAGCGGCGCCTTCCAGGAACAGGCCGTGGCCATCCTGAAGATGCACGGGCGAGAAGCCACCGAAGAATGGCTGACCGGCCTGAAGGCATTCGGCAAGACCTACACCAACAACATGGTCGCCCTCAAAGCCGTGGAAAAAGGCGAAGTGGCTGCGGTACTAGTGAACAACTACTACTGGTATGCGCTTGAGCGCGAGCGCGGCAAGCTGGACACCAAGCTCTACTACCTGGCCGATGGCGATGCCGGCAACCTGGTCACCATTTCCGGCGCAGCCGTGGTCAAGGCCAGCAAGCACCCGAAAGAAGCCCAGGCCCTGCTCAACTGGATGGCCAGCGAAGAAGGCCAGCGCGTGATCACCCAGACCACCGCCGAGTACCCGCTGCACAAAGGCATGGTCTCCGACCGTGGCCTGAAACCGTTCGAAGACCTGCGCCCACCGAAGATCTCACCAGCCGACCTGGGCAATGCCGAGGAAGCGATCGAGCTTGAGCGCGAGGTCGGCCTGCTCTGATGACTGCCGCCCTGTCCGAGCCGGTGCCGGTACGCTTCGTACCGCGCCGCAAGCGCCCCTCTGTCTGGGTGGTGCTGCCTGTGCTGTTCCTGGTAGCGATGAGCTTGCTGCCTTTGCTGTACGTTGCCATGAAAGCCTGGGAGGCCGGCTGGCGCGAAGCCTTGCACCTGCTGTGGCGGCCGTTTGTCTGGGGGCTGATGCGCAACACACTGATGCTGATGGTCGGGGTGACGCTGACCTGCATGGTGGTCGGCCTGGCCTTGGCCTGGCTGCTGGAGCGCAGCAACCTGGCCGGCCGCCGGTTGTGGGGCGTGGTGCTGTGCCTGCCGTTCGCCGTGCCGTCGTTCGTCAGCAGCTTCACCTGGGTGTCGCTGAGCTCGGACTTCGAAGGGCTGGGCGGGGCGATCATGGTCATGGCCCTGTCCAAGTACCCACTGGTGTTCCTGCCGGTGGCCGCGACCCTGCGCAACCTCGATACCTCGCTGGAGGAGTCGGCACGTACGCTGGGTTGCAGCCGCTGGGGTGTATTCATCAAGGTCACCCTGCCGCTGCTGTGGCCATCGATGCTGGGCGGCGCGCTGCTGATCGCCCTGCACATGCTGGTGGAGTTCGGCGCTTTGTCGATCCTCGGGTTGCAAACCTTCACCACGGCGATTTACCAGCAGTTCGAACTGGAGTTCAGCAATGCCAACGCGGCCATGCTGTCCGCCGTACTGTTGGCGATGTGCCTGGTGATGCTGTGGCTTGAACTGCGAGTACGTGGCAAAGCCCGTCATGTGCGCATCGGCCAGGGTGTGGCGCGGCGAGCACAACCGGTGCGGCTGCGTGGCTGGGCAGTGCTGGCGCAACTGTTCTGCGTGGGCCTGGCGGTGTTGGGCAGCGGTATTCCGCTGGCCATGCTCGGCTACTGGTTGAGCGTGGGTTCATCGGCGGCATTCCCTGTGGCAGCCATTTCCAAGGCGCTGTTCACCTCATTGTCGGTGTCGCTGGGGGGTGCCGGTTTCTGCGTGTTGCTAGCCCTGCCAATCAGCTTCCTGGTGGTGCGCTACAAGGGCCGCCTGGCAATTTGGGCCGAGCGCCTGCCATACCTGTTGCACGCCCTGCCCGGCCTGGTGATTGCCCTGACCCTGGTATTCTTCGCCCTGCATTACGTGCCGGCGCTGTACCAGACCACGGCACTGTTGCTGCTGGCCTATGCGCTGCTGTTCCTGCCGCTGGCGCAGTCGCCGGTGCGCACCGCACTGAACAAGGCTTCACCTACCCTGGAGGAAGCGGCACGAACCTTGGGCGCGAGCAGCTTTACCGCGTTCTGCCGGGTGACCCTGCCGATCATCTTCCCGGCCATGGCGGCAGCCTTTGCCCTGGTGTTCCTGGATGCCATGAAGGAACTGACAGCTACCTTGCTGCTCAGCCCGACCGGCATGACCACCCTGGCCACCGAGGTGTGGGCGCACACGGCCAACGTCGAGTTCGCGGCGGCAGCGCCTTATGCGGCGTTGTTGATTGTGGTTTCGGGGTTGCCGGTGTATCTGCTGACTACGCGGATGTATCTGAACAAGGCTTGATCCGCGTCGCCTTCATCGCCGGCAAGCCAGCTCCCACAGGTACCGCGCCGCCCTTAGGCCTGTGCAGTACCTGTGGGAGCTGGCTTGCCGGCGATGAGGCCATCAGATGTTACGCAGCATCCGGCGGACGATTGGCCCATGCGCCTTGCCGACAGGCAGCATGTAGAGGCGGCCGAAGCGGTTGAAACACTGTACCGAGGTGGTCACGCTCAAACGCTGCTGGCCATCCCTCTGCTCATCCAGATCCATGCTCACCATCACCGCCAGGTGCGTGTCACGCGAGGTCAGGACCAATTGCTGGTCGCTGATTGCCTCGACCAGAAAAAAGTCCAGATGCTCACCCACTGCCGGCAAACGTTCGGGGCTGCGCGATGAGAAACCGTGGATAGCAGTGACATTGAAGCGGCGCGAGATTAAATCGCGCAGGCGAAAGGCTTTGGCCAGCCAGCCTGGGACGTCAGAAGTCATGGCGCAGTAGGCCTGGAGAGCGGTCATTGGCGCGCTGACATGCACGCTGTCGCAATGGAAAAAATCCAGGGCGGCCGGGGCGGCGACCAGTTGAGCTGACATGAACAACTCCGTTTGCCATGTGTCATTGCCATCATAGCAACACTCCCCACGGAGGTAAGGGCCCTGTGTCGCGATCGATGTGGGAGCGGGCATGCCCGCGAACACCGGCGAAGCCGGTGCCATCCACCGTGTCGCCTGCTTCGCGGGCACGCCCGCTCCCACAATGATCGGGTCAGGCTCTGAATTGGCCCAGGCTGGCACGCAGCTGTGCCGCCAGGTCATCCAGCACCTTGCTGCTGGCGGTGGTCTGCATCACCACCTCGGCCGAGCGTTCGGCCTGGGCGTGTATGGTTTCCACCCGTCCACGCACTGCCTGCGCCCCGCTCGCCTGCTGCTCGGCCGCCCGGGTGGCCAGGCCGATGGCCGCGTGCACCTGCTCCACCGCTGCCTGCACCGACTGCTGGCGGCGCTCGTTGTCACGCAGCACCAGCAGCCCTTCGCTGGCCTTGAGCCCGGCCTGGCTGATGGTGGCCACGGCCTCCTTGGCCCCCTTCTGCAGCGCGGCGATATGCGCCTGGATATCTCCCGTGGAACTTTGCGTCTTGCTCGCCAACGCCCGCACCTCATCGGCCACCACGGCAAACCCGCGCCCGGTTTCGCCAGCACGGGCGGCTTCGATGGCCGCGTTCAAGGCCAGCAGGTTGGTCTGTTCGGCGATGCCGTGGATAACCGTCAGCACCACTTCGATCTGCTCGCTCTGCTTGGCCAGGCGCTCGATCACCTGGGAGCCGGCCTCCACCTGCCCAGCCAGGTTCTCGATCAGACCGGCTAGCTGGGTCGATGTGCGGCTGTTCTCGTCAGTTGCCTGGCGGATATCCACCACCTGCTGCAGGGCTGCCTGCATCGCGTGGCTTTCAGCCTGGGCCTCGTCGGCCATGCTCGACAGGTCGCGCAGGCTGGCTGCCACTTCGTCGCGTTGCAGTGCAGCGGCAGCATCGGCACCGGCATTGCGCTGGGCCATCGCGCCAATCTCAACGCCGGTGCGCTGCGCCACCTCGCCCGCCTCGCGCACGATGGGTTGCAGCTTGTCGACAAAGCGGTTCACCGCCGAAGCCATGTCGCCAATTTCGTCGCGGCTGTCGAGGGGCACACGCTTGGTCAGGTCGCCTTCACCAGCCGCCAGGTCATCGAGGGCGGCAATCAGCAGGCGCAGCTTGCTCAGCACCCGGCGACCAAGCACCACAGCCACCACCACCAGCACACCCAGGCCGACCAGCATCAGGCCCAGGCCGATGCGCCAGCGCAGTTCGGCGGCAGCATCACGCACGGTCTGTGCGGTATTGGCCTGCATCGCGGCTGCGCTGCCCTGCGCCTTTTCCAGGCGCTCGCGCAAGGTCTTGCCACTGTCGGCTGCAGCACCGACCAGGCTGTCGCCGACCAGTTGCTCGCCGCTGGCGATCAGTGCGGCGAAGCGCTGGTCGAGGGCCTTGAGCTCCTGGTCGATGCCGGCGGTGGAAACGCCCATCACCACCTTGCCGATTTCTGCACCATTGGGGTTGATCGAGGCCTCGACGAAGTACACCGCCGGGTCGCGCCGGGCCGCGTCGATCACCTTGTCCAGCGCACGTTCGCCCTGGCCCTTGTCCATCAATGCCTGGTTGATCGGGTTTTGCCGGTTCAGGTAGCGAGTCAGGTGCTGGCCCTGGGCGTCGTCGTAGACCACGAACAGCACGTTAGGGTTGCGCTGGGCGCGCCGGGCGAAGTCGGAGAGCACCGGCACGTCGTTGTCCCATATCGCCCGCGGTGCGACCGACGCCAGCAGCTCGGCCATATCGTTGGCGGAGTCCTTGAGGTTCTTTTCCAACGTGCTGCGCAGCTGCTGCTGCTCGCTTTGCAGGCGCGCCGACAAACCTGCGCTAAGGCGCTGGCGGGTGCTGCTGGAGAGGCCGTCGAGGCCTGAGCGCACGTCTTGCCCGGCTTGCTCCAGCTCACTGGCGAGCTGGCGGCTGTCATTGCCCAGGCGTTCGCCCAGGTCGGCTTCCAAGGCGGTGACCGTGCTTCGGGTAAGCGCAACGGCGACCAGCACCTGCACCAAAAGAGCGATACCAAGGGCAACAAACACAGGCCGCAAAAGGCGGCTTCGTAACAGTGAGAGGATGGCAGACACGGTGTAACCCTCGTGTTTTCTGGCGCCACTATTTTGATGGCATCTTCAGAAACTTCTTACAGCAAGGGTTGTGCCGGGGTCAGCAGGGATAAGTGCCAAGGTTCAGCAATGGGTTTTCCTGTACTGGCCTCTTCGCGGGCTTGCCCGCTCCCACAGGTACTCCACATGTCTTGAGGCCTGTGGTGTACCTGTGGGAGCTGGCTTGCCGGCGATAGGGCCGGGACAGGCATACCCCACAAATGAAAACGCCGCAGCCCCTTTCAGGGCCACGGCGTCAGATCAGCCTGGAAGGCAGATCAGGCGAACGGATGACGCAGAACGATGGTCTCGTTGCGGTCCGGGCCGGTGGAGATGATGTCGATCGGCGCGCCGATCAGCGCTTCGATGCGCTTGATGTAGGCGCGAGCGTTGGCTGGCAGATCTTCCAGGGTTTTCACGCCCAGGGTCGACTCGCTCCAGCCTGGCATCTCTTCGTACACCGGCTCCAGGCCGATGTAGCTGTCGGCATCGGAAGGCGCGTCGATGACGGCACCGTTCTCGTTCTTGTAGCCAACGCAGATGTTGATGGTTTCCAGGCCATCCAGTACGTCCAGCTTGGTCAGGCAGATGCCCGAGATGCTGTTGACGTCGATGGCGCGACGCAGGATCACGGCATCGAACCAGCCGCAACGGCGCGCACGGCCGGTGGTGGAGCCGAACTCATGGCCACGCTTGGCCAGGGTAGCGCCAGTCTCGTCGAACAGTTCGGTCGGGAACGGACCGGAACCTACGCGAGTGGTGTAGGCCTTGGTGATACCCAGGATGTAGTCCAGGTACATCGGGCCAACGCCGGAACCGGTGGAGATACCGCCAGCGGTGGTGTTGGAGCTGGTGACGTACGGGTAGGTACCGTGGTCGATGTCCAGCAGCGAGCCCTGGGCACCTTCGAACATGATGTCCTTGCCGGCGCGACGCAGGTTGTGCAGCTCGGCGGTGACGTCGAGCATCATCGGCTTGAGCTGTTCGGCGTAAGCCATGCATTCGTCCAGGGTCTGCTGGAAGTCGATGGCCGGCTCTTTGTAGTAGTTCACCAGCTGGAAGTTGTGGTAGTCCAGCAGCTCACCCAGCTTGGCGGCGAAACGCTCGCGGTGGAACAGGTCGCCCACGCGCAGGCCGCGGCGTGCAACCTTGTCTTCGTAGGCTGGGCCGATACCACGGCCGGTGGTGCCGATCTTGGCTTCGCCACGGGCTTTTTCGCGGGCCTGGTCCAGGGCAACGTGGTACGACAGGATCAGCGGCGCAGCCGGGCTGATGCGCAGGCGCTCGCGCACCGGTACGCCCTTCTCTTCCAGCTTGGTGATTTCACGCATCAGGGCATCCGGGGCAACGACCACGCCGTTGCCGATCAGGCACTGTACGCCTTCACGCAGGATACCGGACGGAATCAGGTGCAGAACGGTCTTTTCACCGTTGATCACCAGGGTGTGACCCGCGTTGTGGCCACCCTGGTAGCGCACTACGGCGGCAGCATGTTCGGTCAGCAGATCGACGATCTTGCCTTTGCCCTCATCACCCCACTGGGTGCCCAGGACGACGACATTCTTACCCATTACATTGGTCCTCATTCACGCAAACTTGGTTGCCGGCCTACTGCCGGCGCAGAAACTCACTGGGCCAGCGGCAGAACCTGCCAGCGCCCGTCTTGCTGAATCAATTGCCGATCACAATCCGCCTCGAGAGCAGCACTCAACGGCTGGCCAGGCAGGGCCTGGACCACACGCTGGCCCTCGTTGCGCAACTGGCAGACTTGCTGCCAGAGGGCCGCGTCGCCACTGTCCGGCATCCAGATGCCGCCAGTTGGCAATACGACCTCCGCTCGCCCCAGTGTGACCAGGGTCTTCAAATCCGTGGAGAAACCGGTGGCCGGGCGGGCCCGGCCGAAATCGGCGCCGATGTCGTCATAGCGCCCGCCCTGGGCGATCGATTGACCTTCGCCCGGCACGAACACGGCGAACACCACGCCAGTGTGATAGTGGTAACCGCGCAGCTCGCCGAGGTCGAAGTACAGCGGCAGGTCCGGGAAGCGCGACGCCAGGCGATCGGCGATCGCCAGCAGGTCGTCCAGCGCCGCCAGCACGCTGGCCGGGGCACGGCCCAGGCGCACGCGGGCTTCGGCCAGCACTTCGCGGCCACCGCACAGCTCGACCAGCGCGCGCAGCATGTTGCCCAGGTCCTTCGGCAGGTCGGCGGTCAGCACCTGAACTTCATCCACGGCCTTGCGCTGCAGGGCGTCGAACAGCTGCTGCTCGACCGCACCGGACAGGCCGGCAGCACGGGCCAGGCCGCGGTAGATGCCGACGTGGCCGAGGTCCATGTGCACATCCGGCACATCGGTCAGTTGCAGCGTGGCGAGCATCAGACTGATGATTTCGACATCGCTGGTGGGGCTGGCGTCGCCGTACAGCTCGGCACCCAGCTGTATCGGGCTGCGCGAGGTGGACAGGGCACGCGGCTGGGCGTGCAGCACGCTGCCGGCATAGCACAGGCGGCTCGGGCCTTCACGGCGCAGGGTGTGGGCGTCGATACGTGCCACCTGCGGGGTGAAGTCGGCGCGGAAGCCCATCAGGCGGCCGGACTGCGGGTCCACTACCTTGAAGGTGCGCTGATCCAGGTCCTGGCCGGCGCCGGTGAGCAGCGACTCCAGGTACTCGATATGCGGGGTGACGACCAGTTCGTAGCCCCAACTCTGGAACAGGTCCAACACCTGGCGGCGCGCGATCTCGATACGCGCAGCCTCAGGTGGCAGTACTTCCTCGATGCCATCTGGCAGCAGCCAGCGGTCTACCGTTGCCATTACGCCATTTCCCCTCTGGTCCGGGCGGCTTGCCAGCAGGCTAGCCGTCAGTAAAGCCGGTATCGCGCACAGCAGCGGGCAGCACTGATCCCAGCGCAGCCACCGTACCCGACACCCTCGAATTGCCTTGCGACCTGACCAAACCGTCAACTGGCGGTTTGCCAATCAACCTTGCAGACGCAAAAAAGCCGGGAAATTTCCCGGCTGCCTCATCATACACCCCTTTTCATTCAGGATGCACCCCGCCTGGTGTTTTAGCTGCCAGGCGGGGCGCCGCTGCATGAAAATCAGGGCCTGAGCATCACGGCCTGCTCTTGTCCAGGAAGCGGAAGAACTCGTTCTTCGGGTCCAGGACCAGCACGTCGCTCTTGCTCGAGAAGCTCTCGCGGTACGCCTGCAGGCTACGGTAGAACGCATAGAAATCAGCGTCCTGGGTGTAGGCCTTAGCGTAGATGGCGGCCGCCTGGGCGTCGCCGTCACCGCGGGTTTCCTCTGCTTCGCGATAGGCCTCAGCCAGCAATACGCGGCGCTGACGGTCGGCATCGGCACGGATACCTTCAGCCAGCTCGTTACCCTTGGCGCGGTGCTCACGGGCCTCACGCTCACGCTCGGTGCTCATGCGGTCGAAGACGCTGCGGTTGACTTCCTTCGGCAGGTCGATGGCCTTGACGCGCACGTCGACCACCTCGATACCCAGCTCCTTTGCGGCCATGCGGTTCAGCGAAGCAGTGATGTCAGCCATCAGCGCGTCACGTTCACCGGAAACCACTTCGTGCAGGGTACGTTTACCGAACTGGTCACGCAGGCCGCTTTCCAGACGACGCGACAGACGCTCGTCGGCGATCTGCTTCATGCCGGACGTGGCGGTGTAGAAGCGTTCGGCGTCCTTGACGCGCCACTTGGCGTAGGCGTCGACCATCACCGCTTTCTTCTCCAGGGTCAGGAACCGCTGGGTCGGGGCGTCGAGGGTCATCAGGCGGGCGTCGAACTTGCGCACCTGGTTCACGTACGGAATCTTCACGTGCATGCCCGGCTGGACATCCGCCTGGACCACCTTACCGAAGCGCAGCAGTACCGCACGCTCGGTCTGGGACACGATGTAGAAGCTGTTCCAGGCCACGATGGCCAGGACCACGGCGGCGATCAGGGCGATCAGCGATCTGTTGCTCATCAGCGGCTCTCCCTAGTGCGCAGCGGCTGCTGTTGCTGTTGCAGGTCCTGCGCCGCACGCGCGGCCGCATCGTTGACCGATGGCGACACACTGGCGGTCGGCGCGGACGGGTTGCGGCTGCCTTCGACCATCTTGTCCAGCGGCAGGTAGAGCAGGTTGTTCTGCCCGTCCTTGGTCGCCACCATGACCTTGCTCGAATTGCTGTAGACCTCTTGCATGGTCTCCAGGTACAGACGCTGACGGGTCACGTCAGGTGCCTTGCGGTATTCGGCGACCAGCTTGGTGAAGCGGTCGGCCTCACCCTTGGCGCGGGCGATGACTTCGTCGCGGTAACCGTTGGCGTCCTCGATGATGCGCTGGGCCTGACCACGGGCTTCCGGCACCACGCCATTGGCGTAGGACTCGGCCTGGTTGCGGGCACGCTGCTCGTCTTCGCGGGCACGGATCACATCGTCGAAGGCTTCCTGCACTTCACGCGGGGCTGCCGCGCTCTGCACGTTGACCTGGGTAACGCTGATACCGGTGCGGTAGGTGTCGAGGAAGCGCTGCAGGCGTTCGCGGATATCCACGGCCATCTGCTCGCGGCCTTCGGTCAGCACCTGGTCCATCGAGGTGGAACCCACCACGTGGCGCAGGGCACTGTCGGTCGCGTGCTGCAGGCTGACCTCAGGCTGGTCGACGTTGAGCACGAAGTCCTGCAGGTTGCTGATCTTGTACTGGACGGTCAGCGGTACCTCGACGATGTTCTCGTCTTCGGTCAGCATCTGGCCCTGCTTGGTGTAGGCACGCTCGCGCGTGACGTTCTCCATGTACTTGCGATCGATCGGCGGGAAGTAGATGTTCAGGCCGGGACCGACCGTCTCATAGTACTTGCCGAAGCGCAGCACCACGGCCTGCTCCTGCTCGTCGACCACGTACACGGCGCTGTACAGCCAGATAGCAGCCAGCACCGCCAGGCCGATGCCCAGCAGGCCCAGGCCACCGCCCTTGCCGACATTGCGGTCACCGCCGCCACGTTTCTTGCCACTGCCGAACATGCCGTTCAGGCTGTCCTGCAATTTGCGGAAGGCCTCGTCCAGGTCCGGTGGACCTTTCTTGTCACCACCGCCGCCACCGCCATTCCGGCGACCGCCCCAGGGATCCTGATTGTTCGAGTTGCCACCCGGCTCGTTCCAAGCCATAGCGCTCTCCATCTGATAAAGCAAAGACGCGCCCACGGCGCGCCGTCCAATGCTACAGAATGCCTGTCACTGCTGCCCGGCGACCTCGACGAGCATTTATTGCAAAGTGTGTTGCTCGACAAACACTTGCGGCTCCATGCCTTCGCGGCTGACCAGGCGATTCAGTTCGACCATGGGCAGTCGCACGCTCAGCAGGCTGCGCCCTTCTTCATCATGCTCTTCACTCTGCACGGCACCCAGGGCAAAGAATTGCGCGCGCAAGCGGGCAAAACGCTGCTCCAGACACAGGGTACCGACAAACAGATCATCCCCCAGCAACTCGGCAATCGCCTGGCCGACCAGCTCCAGGCCACGCCCATCGCGTGCCGATACCCAGACCCGTTCCGGCTTGCCATCGGCATTGCGCTGGATCTGCGGCTCGACATCTTCGAGCAGGTCGAGTTTGTTATACACCTCGAGGATCGGCAACCCTTCGGCACCAATCTCGCCCAACACCGCCAGCACCTGCTCGATCTGCTCCATGCGCTCCGGCTCATGGGCGTCGATCACATGCAGCAACAAGTCGGAGTTGCTCGACTCTTCGAGCGTAGCCCGAAATGCCTCGACCAGCTTGTGCGGCAGGTGGCGAATGAAGCCCACGGTGTCGGCCAGCACGATCGGCCCCAGGTCGTTCAGCTCGAGCCGACGCAGGGTCGGGTCGAGGGTGGCGAACAGCTGGTCCGCGGCATACACCTCGGATTCGGTCAGGGCGTTGAACAGCGTGGACTTGCCGGCGTTGGTATAACCCACCAGCGATACCGACGGAATGTCCGCGCGCTTGCGCCCGCGGCGCGCCTGCTCGCGCTGGCTGCGCACCTTCTCCAGGCGTGACTTGATCTGGCGAATGCGCACCCGCAACAGGCGGCGGTCGGTTTCCAGCTGGGTTTCACCCGGGCCACGCAGGCCGATACCACCCTTCTGTCGCTCAAGGTGGGTCCAGCCGCGCACCAGCCGCGTGCTCATGTGTTCGAGCTGGGCCAGTTCGACCTGCAGCTTGCCTTCATGGGTACGCGCCCGTTGGGCGAAGATATCGAGGATCAGCCCGGTACGGTCGAGCACACGACACTCGAACACACGTTCGAGGTTGCGCTCCTGACTGGGCGTGAGGGTGTGATTGAAAATCACCAGGTCTACCTGTTCGGCATGGACCAGGTCGTGCAACTCTTCGACCTTGCCACTGCCAATCAGGTATTTGGCGGAAGGCTGATGCCTTGCCACCGTGACCAGCGAGACGATGTCGGCACCGGCCGACAATGCCAGCTCCTGGAACTCCTGCGGGTCTTCGCGCGCCTCAGGGTTCTGACCTTCCAAGTGAACGAGCAACGCCCGCTCACCACCACCGTGGCGCTCAAAGAACAATGCAGGCTCCTATCAGGCGTTGCCTGGCTCGCTGTCGCCGTGTTCGGAATCGGACGGGCTTGGCAGACGAACCGGACGGGCAGGAACCACGGTCGAGATGGCGTGCTTGTAGACCATCTGGCTGACGGTGTTCTTCAGCAGTACCACGAACTGGTCGAAGGACTCGATCGAACCCTGCAGTTTGATGCCGTTGACCAGGTAGATGGATACCGGGACCTTTTCTTTTCTCAAGGTGTTCAAGTAAGGGTCTTGTAGCGAATGCCCTTTTGACATATGCCGCACTCCTGTAAGGATAAATAATAGAAAATCAAGAAAATCGATAAATTAGGCCGCCCCTTCGCAAGAATAGACGGCAATCAGCAGGGACTCAGCTCAATATGGAGATGGCCCCAAGGTATTTCAAGGTGCGGGACAGATTGTCGCAGGCCAGGCTGTCAAGCCAGTGTACTTCGGGCCAGCCACGCAACCAGGTGAACTGCCGCTTGGCCAGCTGCCTGGTGGCAATGATACCGCGTTCACGCATCTCATTCTCAGTCAGCTTGCCGTCCAGGTAATCCCAGACCTGCCGATACCCCACTGCCCGTATAGACGGCAGCCCGGCGTGCAAGTCACTTCTGGCTCGCAGCGATCGGACCTCGTCGACGAAGCCCTGTTCCAGCATCTGTGAAAATCGTAACGCAATTCGCTGATGCAAAATGTGACGATCTGTAGGAGCAATCGCCAAACTCGCGACAGTATAGGGCAAATGTCCGCCAGCGCCTGCGTCTGCGCCGCGACTTTCCGCGAATTGACGCTGTCGATGTGCCGTCATGCTCTCGCCACTCACCCGGTACACCTCCAACGCCCGGATCAACCGCTGCGGGTCGTTGGGGTGGATGCGCGCCGCCGACTCAGGGTCAACCTCGGCCAACTGGCGGTGCAACTCGGCCAGGCCCAGCGCCTCGGCCTGGGCTTCCAGCTCGGCACGCACCGCGGCATCGGCCGCCGGCATGTCGGCCAGGCCATCGATCAACGCCTTGTAATAGAGCATGGTGCCGCCCACCAGCAGCGGGATCTTGCCGCGCGCGGTGATCTCGGCCATGGCCTCCAGGGCATCGGCACGGAACTGCGCAGCCGAATAGCTCTCGGCCGGGTCGCGAATGTCGATCAGCCGGTGCGGGTGAGCGGCGAGGATTTCTTTCGACGGCTTGGCCGAACCGATGTCCATGCCGCGGTAGACCAGCGCCGAATCGACGCTGATCAGCTCGCACGGCAGCACTTTGGTCAGCTCGATGGCCAGGTCGGTCTTGCCGGCCGCCGTCGGGCCCATCAGGAATATTGCAGGGGGCTTGCCACTCATTTCATCGACCGCGCAGGAAGAGTTTGTCCAGGTCATCCAGGCCCATCTGGGTCCAGGTGGGGCGACCATGGTTGCACTGGCCGCTGCGCTCGGTGTTTTCCATGTCACGCAGCAGGGCGTTCATCTCGGGGATCGCCAGGCGCCGGTTGGCGCGCACGGCGCCGTGGCAGGCCATGGTGCCGAGCAGCTCGTTGAGGTGCGCCTGGATACGGTCGCTGGTGCCGTATTCCATCAGGTCGGCGAGTACATCCTGCACCAGTCGGTTGGCCTCGGCCTGCTTGAGCAAAGCCGGGATCTGGCGGATGGCCAGGGTCTCGGGGCCCAGCCGCTGCAGTTCGAAGCCCAGCCGCTGGAACCACTGCGCGTGCTCTTCGGCGCAGTCTGCTTCACGCTGGCTCAGGGCCAGGGTCTCGGGCACCAGCAGCGGCTGGCCGCTGAGGCCTTCGCTGGCCATGGCTACCTTCAGGCGCTCGTACATGATGCGCTCATGGGCCGCATGCATGTCTACCAGCACCAGGCCGATGGCGTTCTCGGCCAGGATATAGATGCCCTTGAGCTGCGCCAGCGCGTAGCCCAGCGGGGGAATGTCACCCTGGCTTTCGGGCAACGCCGTTGGCGCCGCGTCTTCATCCAGCGGTTTGTAAAACTCGCGATAAACCGCCTGTGCCTCGGCGGCTGGCAGCGGCTGCGAGGGGCGCGGGGCGTACTGGTACTGGTAACCCGCGCCACTGCCGCCACTGGAAAACGACTGCTGCGGGGCTCGCGGCTGCTCGAGCACCGGCGAGGCCAGGCGCATTTCGCCCTGGGGGCCGAACTCACCGGCCTGCTGGCCCGTGGGGCGAACCACTTCGGGCACGGCAGCAGGCGCCGCCAACTGGTCTTCCGGGCGCACATCGGCCAGGGCGCGATGCAAGGTGCCATACAGGAAGTCGTGCACAGAGCGCCCCTCGCGGAAACGCACTTCGTGCTTGGTCGGGTGCACGTTGACGTCGACGCCGTTGGGCTCCAGCTCCAGGAACAGCACGAAGGTCGGATGCCGACCATTGAACAGCACGTCACGGTAGGCCTGGCGCACGGCGTGGGCGACCAGCTTGTCGCGCACCGCACGGCCGTTGACGAAGAAATACTGCAGGTCTGCCTGGCTGCGCGAGAAGGTCGGCAGGCCGACCCAGCCCCACAGGCGCAGGCCATTGCGTTCCACGTCGATCGGCAGCGCCTGCTCCATGAAGCCCGGGCCGCAGATGGCGCCCACCCGCCGCGCACGGGCGGTTTCATCGTGGGCCTCGTGCAGGCTGAGGATGCTCTTGCCGTTGTGGCGCAGGTGGAAGCCGACATCGAAGCGCGCCAGCGCCAGGCGCCGTATCACTTCCTGCAGGTGATCGAATTCGGTTTTCTCGGCCTTGAGGAACTTGCGCCGGGCCGGGGTATTGAAGAACAGGTCGCGCACTTCAACCGAAGTACCCACCGGGTGCGCCGCCGGCTGCACCCGCGGGGTCATGTCGCGGCCTTCGGTTTCCACCTGCCAGGCCTCGGTAGCGCTGGCGGTACGCGAGGTCAGGGTCAGGCGCGCCACCGAGCTGATCGAGGCCAGGGCCTCACCACGGAAGCCCAGGCTCAATACCCCTTCCAGGTCTTCCAGCTCGCGGATCTTGCTGGTGGCGTGACGGGCCAGGGCCAGCGGCAGGTCGTCGGCGGAAATGCCGCTGCCATCGTCACGCACCCGCAGCAGCTTGACGCCGCCCTGCTCCACTTCCACGTCGATACGCCGGGCGCCGGAGTCCAGGCTGTTTTCCAGCAACTCCTTGGCGACAGAAGCCGGCCGCTCGACAACCTCACCGGCGGCAATCTGGTTGGCCAGCCGCGGGCTGAGCAGCTGGATGCGCGAACCACCACTCATTGCGAGGCCAACGTGGTAGCGGGGATATCGAGGCGCTGGCCGACCTTCAGCTCATCGGTCTTGAGGCTGTTGGTGCTGCGCAGGCTGGTCACGCTGACCTGGTAGCGCACGGCAAGCATCGCCAGGGTCTCGCCAGGGCGTACCGTGTGCTCACGCGGGCCAGCGGCGATCTTGCCGGTGTCGCGCAGCCAGGCGATGTAGGTGCCAGGCGGCGGGTTCTGCTGGAAGTACTGGCGCACACCGGTGTGGATCGAACGGGCCAGGGCCTGCTGATGGCTGGCGGTGGCCAGCTTGGCGGCTTCGTTGTTGTTCGAGATGAACCCGGTTTCAACGAGGATCGACGGAATATCCGGCGACTTCAGCACCATGAAGCCGGCCTGTTCCACCCGCTGCTTGTGCAGCGAGGTAATGCGGCCCATGTTGCCCAGCACCTTCTGCCCGACATTGAGGCTGGAGCTGAGCGTGGCGGTCATCGACAGGTCGAGCAGCACGCCGGCCAGCATGCGGTCCTTGTCGTCGAGGCTGACGTTACCGGCACCACCGATCAGGTCGGAACGGTTTTCCGTGTCGGCCAGCCAGCGCGCGGTCTCGGAGGTAGCGCCGCGGTCGGACAGGGCGAACACCGAGGCGCCAAAGGCGGCGCGGGACGGCGCGGCGTCGGCGTGGATCGAGATGAACAGGTCGGCGCCCTTCTTGCGGGCGATTTCCGTGCGCTTGCGCAGCGGGATGAAGTAGTCGCCGGTACGGGTCAGCTCGGCCCGGAAGCCTTTTTCGCTGTTGATCTGGCGCTGCAGTTCCTTGGCGATCTGCAGCACGATGTCTTTTTCATGCTGGCCACGCGAGCCGGATGCACCCGGGTCTTCGCCGCCGTGACCGGCGTCGATGGCAACCACGATGTCACGCTTGCCGTTGGGAACCGGCGGCAGCTTGATGGCAGGCTGGGCCGGGGTCACCGGCACTGCTGGCGTGGTTGCAGGCGTTGGTGCCGGAGTCGGGGCCGGAGCCGGCGCGCTGGCCGCGATGGCGTCGGCTTCCTGGTCGTACAGGTCGACTACCAGGCGGTTGCCGTACTGGGCATTGGGCGCCAGGGTGAAGCTTTTTGGGGTGACCGACTTTTTCAGGTCGACCACCACGCGCAGGTCGGTTGGGGTGCGCTGAGCCGAACGCACGCTGCTGATCGGCGTATTGGAGGTAGCCACGTTCAGTGGCGCGGCCAAGGTCGCGCCATTGATGTCGATAACCAGGCGATCAGGTGCGCTCAGGGTGAAGACGCTGTGCTGCACGGGGCCAGACAGGTCGAAGACCAGCCGCGTGTTGTCCGGCGCGCGCCACAGGCGCATGCTCTTGACTTGAGTGACGGCCAGAGCGTCAACGGTCACCGTTGTCAGCAGCAGCCCAACGATGGCGACCAGTGCGCGTATGCGCATACCTACCCCACTTACTGTTTATAGTGTTCGGCCAGTGCAACGCACCAGGCCTCGCCGCGAGCCCCCTGCGGCGAAAGGATCAGCGAGCGTCCGCCCGCTTGGGGGCTTATGGTAATGGTCAGGTCGGGCTTTGGCAAAACGCCCGCACCCTTTTGTGGCCACTCGAACAGGCACAGCGGGTCGCCCTCGAAATAGTCACGAATACCCATGAACTCCAGCTCTTCCGGATCGACCAGGCGATACAGGTCGAAATGGAACGCCCGCACCTCACCGATCTCGTAAGGTTCGACCACGGTGAAGGTCGGGCTTTTCACCGCACCAGTATGGCCCAGGCCACGAATCAGGCCACGCGACAGCGTGGTTTTGCCCGCGCCCAGGTCACCTTCCAGAAAAATCACGCCGTGACCGCCGGTCACCTCGGCCAGTTGTGCGCCGAATTTGACCGTGGCCGCTTCATCGGCCAGAAACAGTTTTAAGCCAGACACGCAGAATGCTCCTCCAACAACTCACGAATGACCGGCGCCAGATCGCTGGCAGCCAGGCCTCTACCTTTAACGCCCAGACGCTCGCCGGCACAGGCGTGCAGCCATACCCCCAGCCCCGCGGCATGCCAGGCATCCAGACCCTGGGCCAGCAGCGCCGCCAATACACCGGTCAGCACATCGCCCAGGCCGGCACCGGCCATGGCCGGGTGGCCACGTTCGCACAGCAGCAGCTGCCCGGCCGGGTCGGCCACCAGAGTGCCAGCCCCCTTGAGCACGCAGACGCTGTTGTAACGGCGCGCCAGCTTGCGTGCGGCGCCCGCGCGGTCCGCCTGCACAGCCTCGGTGGAAATACCCAGCAGCCGCGCCGCCTCCCCGGGGTGCGGGGTAAGGATGCTGCCACTGGGCAGGGCCAGCGGGGTGCGCGCCAGCAAATTCAGGGCATCGGCGTCCCACACCTGCGGGCGCTCGGCATTGGCCACCGCCGACAGCAGGCTGCGGCCCCAGGCTGCCTGGCCCAGGCCAGGGCCGACCACCAGCACCGAAGCGCGCTCCAGCACGCCCATCAGCTGGTTGGCCGAAGTGGCGCCCAGGCACATGACCTCGGGCAGGCGCGCCAGGCTGGCAGTCACGTGTTCAGGCCGGGTCGCCACGCTGACCAGCCCCGCGCCACAGCGCAGGGCGGCCTCGGCACTGAGCAGCACGGCGCCGCCGGTACCGAGGTCGCCACCGACCACCAGTACATGGCCGAAGTCGCCTTTATGGGCATGCGCATGCCGTGCCGGCAGGTGCGCGACAGTCACGCTGCTGAGCAATTGAGGGGTATGGCCGGGGTGTTTGGTCTGCGGCATGGGGTCAAAGGCTCCAATGTCTGGCAGAATTATACGCACCTGAGCCCGTATTGCCTTGCCCATCCATGTCCGCCTGTACGCCTGACCTCGCCCAACTGGCCCAATCGATCAAGATTTGGGGCCAAGAACTCGGTTTTGCCCATGTCGGCATCGCCGGGGTCGACCTTGGCGAACACGAACACCATCTGCAGCGCTGGCTCGACGCCGGCTACCAGGGCGAGATGGATTACCTGGGCGCCCACGGCAGCAAACGCGCGCACCCAGAGCAACTGATCCCCGGCACGGTACGCGTGGTATCGCTGCGCATGGACTACCTGCCCGGCGACACGCAGATGGCGCAGCGGCTGGC
Source organism: Pseudomonas sp. X4 (assembly GCF_040784925.1). Classification (NCBI taxonomy): domain Bacteria; kingdom Pseudomonadati; phylum Pseudomonadota; class Gammaproteobacteria; order Pseudomonadales; family Pseudomonadaceae; genus Pseudomonas; species Pseudomonas sp. X4. The sequence continues at coordinate 1,795,061 of NZ_CP160798.1, forward strand.
ACAGCCGGAAAAAGCCTACGTATCGCGCTACGCCCTGGGCCGGGACTACCACAAGCTGGTGCGCAAGCGCGTGCAGTTCCTGGCCGATCGCATTCAGGAAGCCATCGGGCCATTCGGCTACCGCGCCTTCGTAGACAGCGCTCCGGTGCTGGAAAAGGCCCTGGCCGAGCAGGCCGGGCTGGGCTGGATCGGCAAGAACACCCTGTTGCTCAACCGCAAGGCGGGCAGCTACTTCTTCCTCGCCGAGCTGTTCGTCGACCTGCCGCTGCCGGTGGACGAAGCCACCACCAGCGAACACTGCGGGCGCTGCCAGGCCTGCCTGGACATCTGCCCGACCCAGGCCTTCGTCGGGCCGTATGTGCTGGATGCACGGCGCTGCATCTCCTACCTGACCATCGAACTGCGGGGGCCGATCCCCGTCGAGTTGCGTTCGAAGATGGGCAACCGGGTGTTCGGTTGCGATGACTGCCAGATCGTCTGCCCGTGGAACCGCTTTGCCAGGCACAGCCAGGAACAGGACTTCCAGCCACGGCACGGGCTGGAGAATGCCGAGCTGGCGGAGATGTTCCTGTGGGATGAAAGGACCTTCCTGCGCAAGACCGAAGGCGGGCCATTGCGCCGGGCCGGGTATGAGCGCTGGTTGCGCAACCTGGCGGTGGGGCTTGGCAATGCGCCATCGACGATCCCGGTGATCGAAGCGCTGAAGGCGCGGCGCGAGGATGCCTCGGAGCTGGTGAGGGAGCATGTGGAGTGGGCGCTGGCGCAGCACGGCATTTCGTAGCCCCCCTGAGGGAGATTGCCCAGCCATATGGGCTGCGTTGTCGCACAGATAACTGAACTCGCAAGCGATCCTCGTACCCTGTGGGAGCGGCTTTAGCCGCGAAGAATCCAACGCGGTGCATGGCACCGGCTACGCCGGTGTTCGCGGCTAAAGCCGCTCCCACAGGGTCCCTGCTAATTCAATGAGTTATGTACAGTTCTATGAAAGCGGGTTTACCCGCGCGGTGGATGGCACGGGCTGCGCCCGTGTTCGCGGGTGAACCCGCTCCCACAGGGGGCGCATGTCAAGGCTACTGCTGGTCGTTGTAGTGGAACTTGGGCATTTCCCAATGGAACCGAATCGCCAGCAACCGCACCAGGAACCCGCCAAACAAGGTCAGCAGCATCGCCTGCTCCGCCGGCACCTTGAAATACACGCAGCCCAGGTAGAACCAAGCCGCGGCAAACGACACGCTGGCGTACAGCTCGCGGCGGAATACCAGGGGAATGTCGTTACAGAAGATATCCCGCAAGATCCCGCCAAATACCCCGGTGATCACCCCGCTGATCGACGCCACGAGCATGCCCTGCCCCATCTCCAGTGCGGTCATGCAACCGATCAGGGTAAAGGCCACCAGCCCCAGGGCATCGAGCACCAGGAACAACGAGCGCAGGCGGCGCATCATTGGCGCGATGAAGATGGTCAGCAGCGCCGCACAACTGGTCAGCACCAGGTACTCCGGGTGCTTCACCCAGGTCAGCGGGTAATGCCCGAGCAGCACATCACGCACCGAGCCGCCACCCAGGGCGGTGACGCAGGCGATCAGCACCACGCCGAACCAGTCCATGCCGCGGCGGCCAGCAGACAACGCGCCGGTCATGGCTTCGGCGGTGATGGCGATGAGGTAGAGCATCAACAACATGGTGCGGGGTCCGTGCGGGCGGGCGAGAAAGGCGCGCAGTCTAACCAGTTGCCCATGGCACCAAAAGAGGGCGCAGATACAATATCTGCGCCTTTTTCGGCTCATACCTTGATGAAGTGCTCGCGATAGTGGCGCAGTTCGGCGATCGATTCGCGGATGTCGTCCAGCGCCAGGTGGGTGTTGCCCTTCTTGAAGCTGTCACGCACATCAGGCGCCCAGCGTGCAGCCAGCTCCTTCAGGGTCGAGACATCCAGGTTGCGGTAGTGGAAGTAGTTTTCCAGGTTGCGCATGTGCCGGTAGAGGAAGCGGCGGTCCTGGCAGATGCTGTTGCCGCAGATCGGCGACTTGCCTTTCGGTACCCACTGCTCGAGGAAGGCAATGGTCTGCGCCTCGGCTGCGGCCATGTCGACCTTGCTCTCGCGTACGCGCTGGGTCAGGCCCGAAGCGCCATGGGTGCGGGTGTTCCACTCGTCCATGCGCGCCAGCACTTCGTCACTGTGGTGGATGGCGATCACCGGCCCTTCGGCCAGGGTGTTCAGTTCGCTGTCGGTGACGATGGTGGCCATCTCGATGATGACGTCGCTGTCCGGATCCAGGCCGGTCATTTCCAGGTCGATCCAGATCAGGTTCTGTGGGTTTTGCATGCGGGGGCTCCTCGTATAGGCCGTCATAGTAGCGTAGTGGCCAAGGCACGCCCATTCACGGCGCGAAGGTAAGCCAAATGGTCCGGCGCCTGGCGTGCTAAACTGCCTGCCGTTTTCAACCTGCCCCCACGCACGGAACCTTCATGGCCAAACGCCAGCTCAATCGCCGCCAGAACTGGCGCATCGAAAAAATCCAGAACGAGCGCGCCGCGCGTGCGGCCAAACGCGAACAGCACGTGCTGCAGGAACTGGAGGGTGGCGACCTGGGGCCGGAACAGCTGGGCCTGGTGATTGCGCACTTCGGTGTGCAGGTAGAAGTGGAAGCCCAGGACGGCGAAGCCGCGGGCCAGGTATTCCGCTGCCACTTGCGCGCCAACCTGCCGGCGCTGGTTACCGGCGACCGCGTGGTATGGCGCTCGGGCAACCAGGGCATTGGCGTGATCGTCGCGCAGATGCCGCGCAGTACCGAGCTGTGCCGGCCAAACAACCACGGCCAGCTGAAACCGGTGGCGGCCAACGTCGACCTGATCGTGATCGTCTTCGCCCCCGCGCCCGAGCCGCACCCCAACCTCATCGACCGTTATCTGGTGGCGGCGGAGCACGCCGGCATTCGCCCGCTGCTGCTGCTGAACAAGGCCGACCTGATCAACGACGAGAACGGCCCGGGCCTGCATGCGCTGCTGGAGGTTTACCGCGAGCTGGGCTACCCGCTGCTGGAGGTCTCGGCCCACCACGGTGACGGCATGCAACGCCTGCAACAGATGCTCGACGGCCACATCAGCGTGTTCGTCGGCCAGTCAGGGGTGGGCAAGTCGTCGTTGGTCAACAGCTTGCTGCCGGACGCCGGCACCCGTGTCGGCGACCTGTCGGAGTGGTCTGGCCAGGGCACCCACACCACCACCACCGCGCGGTTGTACCACTTCCCCAACGGTGGCGACCTGATCGACTCGCCGGGCATCCGCGAGTTCGGCCTGGGTCACGTCAGCCGCAGTGATGTGGAGGATGGTTTCATCGAGTTCCGCGACCTGTTCGGCACCTGCCGCTTCCGCGACTGCAAGCATGATCGCGAACCGGGCTGTGCGCTGCTCAAGGCGCTGGACGAGGGGCGTATCAAGCAGCAACGGATGAACAGCTACCGCTCGATCATTGCCAGTTTGCCGGAAGACGCTTACTGACCGCTTGCGCCAGAGGTTCTGCGCCGGTTTCAGCTACGGCGCGATCCTGTGGGAGCGGCCTTGCGTCGCGAAAGGGGCGCGCAGCGGCCCCAGATATCAGCAGCAAATATTGCCGGGGCCGCGTTGCGGCCCTTTCGCGACACAAGGCCGCTCCCACAAGGGACCGCGCAAGACGAAAAAGGGTTTACTGGTCCTTGGCCTCATCCATCTTCAGCGTCCCCTCTTCGAAGATGTTCAGTTTCTGGCGCAGTTCACGCGGCTGCATGGGGGCCTGCCCGGCCTCCCCTGGCGCCGCCGGTGCCGCAGCGGCCGGCGGCGCAGGCTCGGCAGCCGGTGCTTCCGGCGCGCCCTGCTCGCCTTCGATATTGCGCTGGGCCTTCTTGGTCAGCACGATGATGTCGATGCGGCGGTTGACCGGGTTGAACGGGTCCTTGCGATCGAACAGCGACGACGAGGCATAACCCACCACCCGCGCCACCTGGTCATCCGGGTAGCCGCCGGCCACGAGTGCACGGCGCGCGGCGTTGGCGCGGTTGGCCGACAGTTCCCAGTTGCCGAACTCGCCACTACCGGCATAAGGCTTGGCGTCGGTGTGGCCACTGATGCTGATCTTGTTCGGCACCGCCTTGATGGTGTCGGCCATGGCCAGCAGGATGTCCTCGAAGTACGGCTGCAGGCGCGCGCTGCCAATGTCGAACATCGGCCGGTTCTCGGCGTCCATGATCTGGATGCGCAGGCCGTCCTGGGTGATCTCGAACAGGATCTGGTCCTTGAACTTCTGCAGCTGCGGGTTCTCTTCTACCTTGTTCTGCAGTTCCTGCAGCAGCAACTCCAGGCGCTCACGCTCGACCTGCTCGGCCATGGTCTCCACCTGGTCCTTGTCCAGCTGGATGCTGGTATCAGGCGTCGGCTCCGACTTGGCTTCGGGGTTGATGGTCTTTTCCGGCGCCAGCTGAGGCGAGCCGCCCAAGTCGATGACGTAGGGCGTTCCGCTTTCCGAGAAGCCGATCGGGTCCTTGAAGTAGCCGGCAATGGCGATCTTCTGTTCTGGTGTGGCCGTGGACAACAGCCACAGCACCAGGAAGAACGCCATCATCGCCGTGGCGAAGTCGGCGAAGGCGATTTTCCAGGCGCCGCCGTGATGGCCGCCGCCAAAGCGCTTGACGCGCTTGACGATGATGGGCTGATTGTTCTCCATGACTCAGCGACCGCGAACCGCTTGTTCCAGTTCGGCGAAGCTTGGGCGGTGCTTGGGGTACAGCACCTTGCGCCCGAACTCGACCGCCAGCGAAGGCGGCATGCCCGAGGCCGAGGCCACCAGCGAAGCCTTGATCGATTCGTAGAGGTTCAGCTCTTCCTTGGCATCGTGTTCCAGGCACTTGGCCAACGGGCCGAAGAAGCCGTAGGCCGCCAGGATACCGAAGAAGGTACCCACCAGTGCCGCACCCACATGGAGGCCGATGGAGGCCTGGTCACCGTCGCCGAGCGAGGCCATGGTCACCACGATACCCAGTACCGCCGCAACGATACCGAAGCCGGGCATGCCGTCGGCGATGCCGGTCACCGCATGGGACGGGTGCTCCAGTTCTTCCTTCATGCTCAGCAGTTCCATGTCGAACAGGCCCTCGAGCTCGTGCGGGGCCATGTTGCCGGTGGACATGATGCGCAGGTAATCGCAAACGAACGCGGTCATGCGTTCATCGGCCAGCACCGTCGGGTACTTGGCGAAGATCGGGCTGGCGGCGGCATCCTCGATGTCGGCCTCGATGGCCATCATGCCTTCGCGCCGGCTCTTGTTGAGGATCTCGTACACCAGGCCCAGCACTTCCAGGTAGAAGGCATGAGTGAAGCGCGAGCCGAACATCTTCATCGACTTCTTGATGACGTGCATGGTCATGTGGCCAGGGTTGGCCTGCAGGAATGCACCAAAGGCCGCACCGCCGATGATCAGTACTTCGAACGGCTGGATCAGCGCCGCGATCTTGCCGTGGGAAAGCACGTATCCGCCGAGCACGCTCGCGAATACGACGATGATGCCGATAATTTTAGCCATAGGTTCAAAGCACTTGCTGTCGTGGTCAGGGGAAGAGACGGGAGCTTTAAAACTCTTCTTCTACTTATCGGCAGAACTGCGCCAGACTATAGCCACTCAATGCGAAAAGCCAGTTCGGACTGATGTCAAAATGCCAATTGAAACCAAGGTGCCCGCTCAGGCTCCACGTACGCTAGAGGCCTGGGTAAAGCTGCTCGAGAGTGTTCGCATCCCCGTGCCGAAGCACAGCTACGACCGGGTCATGGCCGCCATCCACGATAGCCGCCGCTCGCTGCGCGATATCGCCGAACTGATGCAGGATAGCCCGGCACTGGTGCTGTCGGTGATGCGCGAAGCCAATCACCCCACCAATGCCAGCCTGGCAGAGCCCGCCGAAAGCCTGGAAGTCGCCCTCAACCGCCTGGGCCTGGAGCGCAGCGAACAGCTGCTCAAACGCCTGCCAGCTGTGCCCGTCGAAGAAATCCCGCCGGTACTGTGCCAGTTCCAGCTGATCAGCCAGCACGCCTCGCAGCAGGCCAGCGGCCTGTTCGCCAGCCGCCTGGCACGGCTGTGGCAGGAAATCCACTGGGGCAGCCTGTTGTTCCTGTCGCCACTCTGGCCGCTGGCGCTGGCCTACCCCAAGCTGCTCGATACCTGGGAGCTGCGGGTTATCCACAAGGGCGAAGACGCCGCCCATGTCGAGGAAGAACTGTTTGGCGTGCGCATCATGGAGCTTTGCCAGACCATGGCGGAGTACTGGCGCCTGCCACAATGGGTGACCCAGGGTTACCGCCTGTTGCTGGAAGAACGCGAACAACTGGCCCAGGTGCTCAGTATCGCCCGGGACCCGGACCTGCTCAGCCAGCAACACCGCCTGGACGCCGAGCCTGGCCTGCGCCGCTGGTTCAACCAGCCGGCCAACACCGTGCTGCTGGCCAACAACCTGGCCCTGGCGGCACAGGTGGGCTGGGACAACCCGCACCTGCTGCGCTGGCAGCTGTTGACCGCACTGTACCTGCAGACCTCGCTGGAAGACGTGCAGCAGCAGGTGCACCAGCAGGCTGCGGCCAGCGCCCGCCGCCATGCCCAGCATGCCCTGTTCCACCCGGCCGAAGCGCTGATCTGGCCCTGGCACCAGCGCCGCCCGCACCCAGACATGCTGGCTCCGCCACCGCCCACCGGCGACGAACTGGCGCGCTGGCGCAAGCTGTGCCAGGACCTTCTGGCCCAGCCCAGCCCGTTCACCAACAGCGTGCACCTGGCCACGCAGGTTATCGAGGCCCTTCTGGCATCTGGCATGCAGCGGATCCTGCTGCTGAGCCTGGACAAGGCCAACGACCAGCTGCGCGTGCAACAGATGGCCGGCCTGCCCAAGGAAGCCGGGGCACTGGTACTGCCGGTGGCGCAGAACAAACTGCTGCAAAAGCTGCTGGCCAAGGCCGGGCAATTGCGTATCACCCCGGAAAACCACAGCCAGTTCTCGGCCCTGCTGCCGGCCCCGCTGCGTGCCTTGTTCCGCAGCGAACACGTGCTGCTGCGCTCGCTGGCGGTGGCGGACCAGGTGCTGATGCTGATGGTGGCTGACCAGGGCTGCCGGCCGCTGGCCGACATCAGCGTGCAAGCCTTCGGCAAGACCGCACAGTGCACCGAACGGGCGCTGTCGGTGTTTGCCAACCGCAAGGCCTGAGCCTTGCGCTACAATCGCCCCTCTTTCCACACTGGAGACCGTGGATGACTGACTTTTCCGGCCTGCCCCTGGTGATCGAAGCCGCGGACCTGCTGCCGCGCCTGGATTCGCCACAGCTGATCCTGGTCGACCTGAGCAGCGCCAACCGCTATGTCAGCGGGCATATCCCCGGCGCACGCTTCGTCGAAGGCAAGCGTACCCAGCTTGGCCAGCCCCCCGCCCCCGGCCTGCTGCCGGCCCTGGGCGAGCTGGAAAAACTGTTCAGCGAACTCGGCCACCGCGACGATGCCGTGTATGTGGTGTATGACGATGAGGGCGGCGGCTGGGCCGGGCGCTTCATCTGGCTGCTCGACGTGATCGGCCACAAGCGTTACCACTACCTCAATGGCGGCATCCAGGCCTGGCCCGCCGACAAGCTCTCCACAGAAGTGCCCGCCAGCGGCAACACGCCGGTGCACCTGCGCATCGACAGTTCGCCCACCGCCACCCGCGAGTACCTGCAAAGCCGCCTGGGCGCCGACGACCTGGTCATCTGGGACGCCCGTGGCCCGCAGGAATTCAGCGGCGAGAAAGTGCTGGCAGCCAAGGGCGGCCACATCCCCGGCGCGATCAACTTCGAGTGGACCGCCGGCATGGACCTCAACGACCACCTGCGCATCCGCCAGGACATCGCCGAAGTCCTGCAGAACCTGGGCATCACCCCCGACAAGGAAGTGATCACCCACTGCCAGACCCACCGCCGCTCCGGTTTCACCTACCTGGTGGCCAAGGCCCTCGGCTACCCGCGCGTCAAGGCCTACGCCGGCTCGTGGAGCGAATGGGGCAACCACCCGGACACGCCTGTAGAAGTCTAAGGAACCTGCATGAAATCCCGTTTGTTCATCATCAGCCAGTACCTGCTGCCGCACCACCTGCTGTCGCGGCTGGCCGGCTGCATCGCCGAGTGCCGCGTGCGCTGGTTCAAGAACGCCTTCACCGCCTGGTTCGCCAAGCGTTACCAGGTCAACATGAGCGAAGCGCTGGTCGAGGACCTGAGCGCCTACGAGCACTTCAATGCATTCTTCACCCGCGCCCTGAAGCCGGGTGCCCGCCCGCTGGACGAGGCCCCGGGCGCCATCCTGTGCCCGGCCGACGGTGCCGTCAGCCAGCTTGGCCCGATCGAGCACGGCCGCATTTTCCAGGCCAAGGGCCACGGTTTCAGCGCACAGGAGCTGCTGGGCGGTGACCCGGCAATGGCCGCGCCGTTCATGGGCGGCGAGTTCGCCACCATTTACCTGTCGCCCAAGGATTACCACCGCGTGCACATGCCGCTGGCCGGTACCCTGCGTGAAATGGTCTACGTGCCGGGCCGCCTGTTCTCGGTCAACCAGACCACCGCAGAGAACGTCCCCGAGCTGTTCGCCCGCAACGAGCGTGTGGTCTGCCTGTTCGATACCGAGCGCGGGCCGATGGCCGTGGTGCTGGTTGGCGCGATGATCGTCGCTTCGATCGAAACCGTGTGGGCCGGGCTGGTGACGCCACCCAAGCGTGAACTGAAGACCTTCCGCTACGACGAAGCCAGCCGCGCGCCGATCCACCTGGAGAAAGGCGCCGAACTGGGCCGTTTCAAGCTGGGGTCGACTGCTATCGTGCTGTTCGGGCCGGAGCAGGTGAAGTGGGCGGAGACCCTGGGTGCTGGTTCCGCAGTGCGCATGGGGCAGCAGTTGGCGGTGCCTGTGCAGGCTTGATTCGAGCAGTATGAAAAGGCCCTGCACTACAGGGCCTTTTTATTGGGGCCGCTGTGCGGCCCTTCGCGGGCACGCCCGCTCCCACAGGGTAAGCGCGGCTCTCTCTGTGGGAGCGGGCGTGCCCGCGAAGGGCTGCGAAGCAGCCCCAAATTTGCAAATCAGCCGCGCGCGTCGCGGTCCCGCAGGCCCAGCAGATACAACACCCCATCCAGCCCCAGGGTAGAAATCGCCTGCTTGGCCGACTGGCGCACCAGCGGCTTGGCGCGGAACGCCACGCCCAGGCCGGCCAGCGACAGCATCGGCAGGTCGTTGGCACCGTCACCCACGGCAATGGTCTGCTCCAGCTGCAAGCCTTCTTCGCTGGCCAGCTTCTGCAGCAGCTCGGCCTTGCGCTGGGCATCGACGATCGGTTCCACAGCCACGCCGGTCACCTTGCCATCGACCACTTCCAGCTCGTTGGCGAACACATAGTCGATGCCCAGGCGCGCCTGCACCTGGCGGGCAAAGTAAGTGAAGCCACCGGACAGGATCGCCGTCTTGTAACCCAGACGCTTGAGCTCGGCAAACAGGTTCTCGGCACCCTCGGTCAGGCGCAGCGACGCACCGATCTCGTCCAGCACGCCCACATCCAGGCCCTTGAGCAGCGCCATGCGCTCCTTGAAGCTGGCGCGGAAGTCCAGCTCGCCACGCATGGCGCGCTCGGTGATCGCGGCTACCTGCTCACCCACGCCAGCGGCCTTGGCCAGTTCGTCGATGACTTCGGCTTCGATCAGCGTCGAGTCCATGTCGAATACCGCCAGGCGGCGGTTGCGGCGGAACAGGTCGTCCTTCTGGAAGGCGATGTCGATGCTCAGCTCTTCAGCCAAGGCGAAGAAGTCGGCACGCAGCGCCTGGGCATCGCTCGGCACGCCGCGCACGGAAATCTCGATGGCCGCCTTGCCCTTGTCGGTCTCGGCATCCAGCGCCACACGGGCCGACAGGCGCTCGATGCGCTCGATGGTCAGGCCGTACTGGCTGATCACCGCACTCACCCGCTGCAGCTGCTCGGGGGTGATCTTGCGGCTGAGCAAGGTGACGATGTGGCGCGCCTCGCCGTGGCCATCGGCCCAGTGCTGGTAGTCCGCCTCGGAAATCGGCGTGTAGCGGGCTTGCAGGTTCAGTTCGTGGGCCTTGGCCTGCACGCTCTGCAGCAGGGAGGTGGCCACTTCGTTGTCCGGGATATCGACCAGGATGCCGAACGACAAGGTACCGTGCATGACTGCCAGGCCAATGTCGAGGATGCTCACACCGCCCTGCAGCAGGACGCCGGTGATAGCCGCAGTGAGACCGGGACGGTCCTCACCGGTGATGTTGATCAGGACGATTTCGCGCACAACCTGGCTCCGACTTCGATGAAAAATGCGCATTCTACCGATTTTCCGTGACCGTCGGGCGCCAACGATACTTTGCCGACAAAACCCGGCTCGCTATACTGCCCCACACTTTCATGCCATTAAGAGCCGAGCTCAGTGAACCGGCCCACGCCCGTCAAAGCAGACAACTTCTTCCTGATGATCTATCGCGCCCTGAGTCAACGTCGCGTGCCGCTGGCACTGCGCATCGCCTGCACCAACATTTTCCTGGTGGCGCTGGCGTTGGTGATCTACGCCTGCGTGATGGGCCTGCAGTTCAAGCAGGCCATGCACGAGCAGGCCGATGCCCTGGGCCAGAGCCTGACCACCCAGACCGCCACCTCGGCGACCGAGCTGCTGGTGGCCAACGACATCCTCAGCCTCAACGTGCTGCTCGGCAACCTGGTGAAAAACCCGCTGGTGGCCCATGCGGCGATCTACAGCGTGGACAACCGTATCCTCGCCGAGGCCGGCCAGCGCCCGCGCAACAGCCTGCTGGGCGAGGCCGAAGGCCTGTACCAGACCAAGATCACCTTCCAGGACGTGACCGCCGGGCAACTGCGCATCAGCCTGGACATGAGCCAGTTCCAGCAGCCGATGCTGATCAGCCTGCAGAGCATGGGCATCCTTGCCGCCATCCTGCTGGTGCTGGCACTGACCCTGAGCCTGCGCCAGGGCCGCTTCATCACCCTGCCGCTGCTGCAGCTGCGGGTGTGGCTGCGCGACCCGCAACCCTATACCCCGGCCACCGACCGCCAGGACGAGATCGGCGACATCGCCCGCCAGCTGCACGCGCGCCTGGCCCCGCCGCCACCACCTGAGCCGGAGCCCGAAGAAGAGGACGACGAGCAGTTCGACGACTTGCACGACGCCGCCCCGGCAGCCAAGGCCGCACCGCGCGCCAAGCTTGCCGCCCAGGCGGACGAGGATGACGATGACGCCTTCGCCGGCCTGCTGGACGACGAAAGCGCGCCCAAGGCCGCCGTGGTCGAATCCGACGAGCCGCAGTACAGCGCCGTGCTTGCCGTGCAACTTGGTTCGCAGGAGCAGCTGCGTCGCCTGCCGCGCACGCGCCTGACCGAACTGACCGAGCGCTACCGTGATTGCCTGGAGCACGCTGCCTCGCTCTACGAGGGCGAAACCCACACACTCAACGACGGCAGCACCTTGGTGCTGTTCCACAGCCGCGACTGCGGCGAGGACTACCTGACCAACGCCATCTGCTGCGGCGAGCTGTTGCGCGCCCTGGGCCATGCCCTGCAGATCGAGGTTGCGGACAGCGGCATTACCCTGCAACTGCAACTGGGCCTGGCCCTGGGCAACGACCTGCAAGGGCTGGAGCTGGTAGACCTGCTGATGGCCGAAAAGGCCCAGGACGCCCTGGCGCTGTCGCAGCACAGCCGCAACCTGTTGCTGGTGGAGCGGCAGATCAGCGATGACACGCTAATTCGCCAGCGCGCCCGCATTCGCCCGATTGCCAGCCCTGAGGGCGCCTGCTGCGTGGAGCGCCTGATGGAGCCCTACCCGTCGATGCTGGAGCGGCAGTTGGCGCGGATGCACGAACGCCGGGTCTGATGCCGGGCTGGCCTCTTCGCGGGTAAACCCGCTCCCACAGGGCCTGCGCCAACCTGTGGGAGCGGGTTTACCCGCGAAGAGGCCAGCACAGACAGTACAAAAACAGCAGATACGAAAAAGCCCGCAACGATGCGGGCTTTTTCGTATCTGGCAGTTGGATCAGAACCGGTAGACTTCCATATCGGTACGAATCGGCGCAGCCATCGGGATCTTGGATTTCTCCGGCGTCTTTTTCACCTGCACCGGAGCAGCCGGCTTTTTTGGCGACTCTTCGGCAATCGCCGGCTGGTTGGCCAGCGGCTTGACCGCAGTGCTCAGCTGTTCGGCCAGCTTCTGCAGCAATTGGCCCTGGGCCTGTACCTGCGACGCCTCGCTGCCCGCGTGTGGCTGCTCGAGGTGAACGATGCGGTTGTCACGCACATGGCCACGGCGGTCCAACAAGCGCCACTGGGCATCCAGGACGGCCGGCTGGTCCTTGCCCGAGTCCAGGCGAGTAATCGACAGCAGTACTTGTACATCCGGGTTGAAACCGGTCGCCGCCGGGGCCAGCACCACGCGCTGGCTGTCCAGGCGCCAAGCGAGCTGGCGCACCAGCAGCTGGTCGATATCCGACGAAAGGCTACCGGCCCAACGACCGTCGGTCGCCGAACTCAGGCTGCCATCGGCCTGACGTTGCAGGAATGTCTCACGTTGCAGGTAATCGGCAACCGATACCGGGCCGAGCACCACGGCCATGCCCGCACTCTGCGAAGGCTGGCCAGGATCACCACTGTCGAGCTGGTACAGGGCAACCGGCTGGTGCATGGTGCACCCGCCAAGGCCCAGCAGGCCAGTCATCAACAGCGCAAATGGAAGGCGCAGAAATTTCATCATCCCATCCAGGCGGTCGCCAAAAGGCCAACCGCAGTGATACACATAGATTCAAACGGGCACACGGCCACGCCGGCACCGCAAGGGCCATATCATCCGCGAAATAACCGTCCGACTCCAGCATTTCTGCCCGGAACGACGCTGAAATTGCCGTTCCAGACATTTCAACCGGTTACGCCGGCACTTCCACCTGCAACCCATCGACCCGCTGGAACCCGCGTGGCAGCTTGCTGCCGCGCCGTCCGCGCTCGCCCTTGTAATGCTCCAGGTCGTCCGCTTTCAGAGATAGGGTACGCTTGCCGGCTTGCAATACAAGTGTCGCGCCATCGGCAATCACAGCCAAATCGGTAACAAATTCTTCACGGCTGGCTACCCGGTCGCCCGGCACCCCGATGATCTTGTTGCCCTTGCCTTTGCCCAGCTGAGGCAGGTCGCTGACCTTGAACACCAGCAGACGGCCTTCGGTAGTCACCGCCGCCAGCCAGTCCTGCTCGCGGTTGGCCACCGGTCGCGGGGTCATGACCTTGGCACCGTTGGGCAGGCTGAGCAAGCCCTTGCCGGCCTTGTTCTTGGCCTGCAGGTCTTCACCCTTGACCACGAAGCCATAGCCGGCGTCCGAAGCCACCACGTACAGCGCATCGTCGTCCGGCAACAGCACGCACTCGAAGGTGGCCCCCGGTGGTGGCGTCAGGCGGCCGGTCAGCGGTTCACCCTGACCACGCGCCGACGGCAGGCTGTGGGCGGCCAGCGAGTAGCTGCGGCCAGTGGAGTCGATAAGCACGGCAAACTGGTTGGAGCGCCCGGCGGCGGCGGCCTTGAAGCCATCGCCGGCCTTGTACGACAGGCCGGTGGCATCGATATCGTGGCCCTTGGCGCAGCGCACCCAGCCCTTCTCCGACAGCACCACGGTGACCGGCTCGGTCGGCATCAGTTCGTTTTCCGACAGCGCCTTGGCCTCGGCACGCTCGACGATCGGCGAGCGGCGGTCGTCGCCATAGGTTTCGGCATCCTTGATCAGCTCGCTGCGTACCAGTTTGCGCAGCTTGGCATCGCTGCCCAGCAGGGCGAGCAGTTTGGCCTGCTCTTTCAGCAGCTCGTCCTGCTCGCCACGGATCTTCATCTCTTCCAGGCGCGCCAGCTGCCGCAGGCGGGTCTCGAGGATGTAGTCGGCCTGGATTTCGGTCAGGTCGAACCGGGCGATCAGGGCTTGCTTGGGCTGGTCCTCGGTACGGATGATGTGGATAACTTCATCCAGGTTGAGGAACGCGGTCAGCAAACCTTCCAACAGGTGCAGACGCTTCTCCACCTTGTCCAGGCGGTGCTGCAGGCGGCGACGGACGGTAGTGGTACGGAACTCCAGCCACTCCAGCAGCAGCGCTCGCAGGTTCTTCAGCTGTGGCCTGCCGTCCAGGCCGATGATGTTGACGTTGACCCGGTAGCTGCTCTCCAGGTCGGTGGTGGCAAAAAGGTGCTGCATCAGTTCATCGGCATCCACGCGGTTGGAGCGCGGGATGATGACGATGCGGCACGGGTTCTCGTGGTCCGATTCGTCACGCAGGTCGGCGACCATCGGCAGCTTCTTGGCCTGCATCTGCGCGGCGATCTGCTCCAGCACCTTGGCCCCGGAGACCTGGTGCGGCAGCGCGGTGACGACGATATCGCCATCCTCGACGCGGTACACGGCGCGCATGCGGATGGAGCCGCGGCCGCTTTCGTACATCTTGAGGATTTCTGCCCGCGGCGTGACGATCTCGGCCTCGGTCGGGTAGTCCGGCCCCTGGATGTGCTCGCACAACTGCTCGATGGTGGCCTTGGGCTCGTCGAGCAGGCGCACACAGGCCGTGGCCACTTCACGCAGGTTGTGCGGCGGCACATCGGTGGCCATACCTACAGCGATACCAGTGGTGCCGTTGAGCAGGATGTTGGGCAGGCGAGCCGGCAGCACGGCCGGCTCCTGGAGGGTGCCGTCGAAGTTGGGCACCCAGTCCACGGTGCCCTGGCCGACTTCGCTGAGCAGCACTTCGGCGTAGCGCGAAAGACGCGCTTCGGTATAACGCATGGCGGCGAACGACTTCGGATCGTCCGGCGCACCCCAGTTGCCCTGGCCGTCGACCAGGGTATAGCGGTAGCTGAACGGCTGCGCCATCAGCACCATGGCCTCGTAGCAGGCCGAGTCGCCATGGGGGTGGAACTTGCCGAGCACGTCACCGACGGTACGCGCCGACTTCTTGTGCTTGGCATCGGCATCGAGCCCCAACTCGCTCATGGCGTAGACGATGCGTCGCTGCACCGGCTTCAGGCCATCGCCGATGTGCGGCAGGGCGCGGTCCATGATCACGTACATGGAGTAGTTGAGGTAGGCCTGTTCGGTGAAGTCAGCCAGCGAGCGGCGTTCCACGCCGTCCAGGCTGAGTTCCAGTGAGTCGCTCATGCGGGCCTCGTCATTTCAGGTTCTGGCGCAGCAGCATGGTGCCGCCGCGCTGGGTAAATTCAAGTTGTTTCAGGGCACTCATGCCCAGCAATACGGTCTGCCCGTCCAGGCCCGGCACCACGATGGCGCGCACGTCCTGCAGGCGGATATCCCCCAGCTGCAGGCTGGTCAGGCGCGTGCGGTAGCCTTCGGTACGGCCGTTGGCGGTACTGAGCTGCACCGGGCTGCCACGCTCCAGGCCCAGCTCGCGGCCCAGCGCCTCGGGGATGGCCACGTCGGTGGCACCTGTGTCGAGCATGAAATGCACCACCTGGCCGTTGATCGCGCCATCCATCACGAAGTGGCCCTGGCCGTTGCCCAGCAGGCGCACCTCGATAAAGCCTTCGCCATGCGACGACTGCACCTGGGCATTGGGGTTGCGCTGGCTGTCTTCCCATTGGCCGAAGAAACGCGTGGCAAGGAACAGCGCCGCCGCCCAGGCGACGATCATCAATACCTTGCCAGCCCGCTTGCCCGGTGCCTGGCTCATGGCTTGGCGCTCCATCCGCCTTCCGGCGCATCGAAGCGCCAGACGATCGGGCGTGCCTCGCCATCGGCGCGGGCACCGTTGTTGTTGTCCACACCGATCCAGGCGCCCTTGGCATCGATCACCAGAGCCTCGGCCAGGCCAAACGGCTGTTGATAGCGGCGCGACTC
Organism: Pseudomonas sp. X4; assembly: GCF_040784925.1. Taxonomy (NCBI): domain Bacteria; kingdom Pseudomonadati; phylum Pseudomonadota; class Gammaproteobacteria; order Pseudomonadales; family Pseudomonadaceae; genus Pseudomonas; species Pseudomonas sp. X4. The sequence continues at coordinate 1,810,971 of NZ_CP160798.1, forward strand.
GACCAGGGCATCGGCAGCGAACGACCAGCAGCGCTCGACCTTGCCACTGTCGGTATCCCGACGGCACACCCGGTAGGCGTTGCGTTCGAGGGTGAACAGCTTGCCTTCGAACCAGGCAAGGTCAGCGAAGTCGCGCGACAGTGCCTGGGCATTGGGCATCTGCGCCGGCTGCATTTCGACGCCAGCCTCGCTCAGCAGCACGCAGCTGCGGCCACAGGTCCACACCGATTGCTGGCGCTCGATGGCCACCAGGCCCCGCCGCTCGCGCTCGGCGGCCAGCCACAGGCGGTCGCCCGCCGGGTTGATCGCCAGGCCTTCGAACAAGGCGTTGAAGTTCAGCAGCATGCCGCTGGCACGGGCCTGACGAACCATGGCCGGGTCGATCTTCAACCAGTCCGCTTCGCCTTCCAGCGGCAGTTGCAGCACTGCGGCATGCGCCTCGCTGACCAGGTACAGGTTACCCGCCTGGTCACAGCTGATGCCTTCGAAATCCAGCTCGCCACCACGAATATACGACGCCGCCCAGTTGCGCGACTTCAGGCCCCACGGCAAGCCACTTTCCGGCACCGCTGGCGGGGTGAAGGTGAGCGGCTGCGCGCGCCAGGTCGGGTTTTGCTGGTCGAAGCGGTAGATACGGTCGTCGTCGCGGTCGGACACGCCCCACAGCCCGCCCCGGCATTCCACCAGGCCAGACAGGTTGCCACCGCGCATGCCTTCGATCGGGTGCTCGGCGCTCAGCTTCAACTCTGGCCAGTTGCCCGCCAGGCTCGGCAGGGCAACCAGCGCCAGACAGGCAGCCAGAAGCCGCCGAATCAAACCATGACCTCGGCCAGGTTACCCTTGGTTTCCAGCCAGCTCTTGCGGTCACCCGCGCGCTTCTTGGCCAGCAGTTTGTCCATCAGCTCGCAGGTGGCCTGCACATCGTCCAGGGTCAGCTGCACCAAGCGCCGGGTGTTCGGGTCCATGGTGGTCTCGCGCAGCTGTGGCGGGTTCATCTCGCCCAGGCCCTTGAAGCGGGTGACCTGTGGCTTGCCGCGTTTCTTCTCGGCCACCAGGCGATCGAGGATACCGTCACGCTCGGCCTCGTCGAGGGCGTAGTAGATTTCCTTGCCCAGGTCGATGCGGTAAAGCGGCGGCATGGCCACGTACACATGCCCGGCCTCGACCAGCGCGCGGAAGTGCTGGACGAACAGCGCGCACAGCAGCGTGGCGATGTGCAGGCCGTCGGAGTCGGCGTCGGCAAGGATGCAGATCTTGCCGTAGCGCAGCTGCGCTAGGTCGGTGGCCCCCGGGTCGACGCCAATGGCCACGGCGATGTTGTGCACTTCCTGGCTGGCCAGGACTTCACCACCGTCCACTTCCCAGGTGTTGAGGATCTTGCCGCGCAGCGGCAGGATCGCCTGGAATTCCTTGTCGCGAGCCTGCTTGGCCGAGCCACCGGCCGAGTCACCCTCGACCAGGAACAGTTCGGCGCGCATCGGATCCTGGCCGGCGCAATCGGCCAGTTTGCCGGGGAGTGCCGGGCCCTGGGTGATGCGTTTGCGCTCGACCTTCTTGCTGGCCTTGAGGCGGCGACCGGCGTTGCTGATGGCCAGCTCCGCCAGTTGCATGCCCAGCTCGGGGTGGGCGTTGAGCCACAGGCTGAAGGCGTCCTTGACCACGCCGGAAACGAAGGCCGCCGCCTCGCGCGACGACAGGCGCTCCTTGGTCTGCCCGGAGAACTGCGGGTCCTGCATCTTCATCGACAGCACGAAGGTGATGCGTTCCCAGACGTCTTCCGGCGCCAGCTTCACGCCGCGCGGCAGCAGGCTGCGGAACTCGCAGAATTCGCGCATGGCATCCAGCAGGCCCTGGCGCAGGCCGTTGACGTGGGTGCCGCCCTGGGCGGTAGGGATCAGGTTGACGTAGCTTTCCTGGATGCTGTCGCCGCCTTCTGGCAGCCACAGCAAGGCCCAGTCCACCGCCTCCTTGTTACCGGCCAGGCTGCCGCAGAACGGCTCGTCGGGCAGGCGCTGGAACTCGTTTACCGAGTCGACCAGGTAGGAGCGCAGGCCGTCCTCGTAGTGCCATTCGACCTTCTCGCCGCTGGCCTTGTCCTCGAAGCTGACCAGCAGGCCCGGGCACAGCACGGCCTTGGCCTTGAGCACGTGCTTGAGGCGGCTGATGGAGAACTTCGGCGAATCGAAGTACTTGGGGTCGGGGCTGAAGTACACGCTGGTACCGGTGTTGCGCTTGCCGACCGAGCCGACCACTTCCAACTCGCTGGCCTTGAAGCCATCGGCGAAGGTCATCTGGTATTCGTTGCCGTCACGTTTGACGCGCACGCGCACCTGGGTCGACAGGGCGTTTACTACCGAGATGCCCACGCCGTGAAGGCCACCGGAGAACTGGTAGTTCTTGTTGGAGAACTTGCCGCCGGCGTGCAGTTTGGTGAGGATCAGCTCGACCCCGGAAACGCCCTCTTCCGGGTGGATGTCCACCGGCATGCCGCGACCATCGTCGCTGACTTCCAGCGAGTGGTCGGCATGGAGGATGACCTGCACCGAACGGGCGTGACCGGCCAGGGCTTCGTCGACACTGTTGTCGATGACTTCCTGGGCCAGGTGGTTGGGGCGGCTGGTATCGGTGTACATGCCCGGCCGCTTGCGGACCGGGTCAAGGCCCGAGAGGACTTCGATGGCGTCTGCGTTATAGGCGCTAGCGCTGGGAGTGGCCATAGGGTCTCGTCGTCAGTCTGGTGAATGCAAAAAAGTCAAAATACAGAAAAATCGAGCGCTGCGTACTGCCCAGGGGCAATGCCGGCAAAGGCCAGCAGTGCCGGCAGGCGCTCGGCGAAGCCCTGGAAGCTGTGGTCGCCACCGGCCTGGATGCGCAGCGCACAAGCACGGTAATAGCGCTCGGCGTGGCGATAGTCCAGGGTTTCATCGGCGGTCTGCAGCCACACTTGATAGCGGCTGGCGTCCACCGGGGCTGGTACTTCCAGCTCGGCCAGGGCCTGCACATGATCGTGGGTGAGCTCCCAGGCTTCACCGGTGTAGTGATTGTGCTGGTTCCCCAGGTAGCCGTCGAAATGCTTGTGCGGTGTTACCGCCGGGTTCACCAGCAGGGCCTTGAGGCCGTGGCGCTCGGCCAGACAGGTGGCATAGTAGCCGCCGAGCGAACTGCCCACCAGCAGTGGCGCGCCCAGCTCGGCGATGGCCGCTTCGAGCTGGGCGATGGCCTGCCGTGGGTGGTGGTGCAAGGCGGGCACCCGCAATTGGGCCGACAGGCCCAGTTGCTGCATCACGGCCTCGAGTTGGCGCGCCTTGGTCGAAAGTGGCGAGCTGTTGAAGCCATGGATATAGAGGATGGAACCCGACATGCTGCCCCCGGAATCTGTGGCTTCGCGCCCGGTGATATGGGCGCAGGGACGCGCAGTGTAGCGCGTTCGCCGGGTTTTGGCGCCGCACAGGGGTTTTAGCAACAAATTCTTCAACAGCTTTGAGAGTGCCGGGGGCGCTTTGCGCCCCTATCGCGACACAAGACCGCTCCCACAGGGGTACGCGATCTCCTGTGGGAGCGGCCTTGTGTCGCGATAGGGCTGCGCAGCAGCCCCAAAATCCTCAATAACCAGGGCTATCGAAGTCGAGCTTCACCTGGAAATCCAGTGCCCGCTCCACCCCGGTCTCCAACCGCCCGTCGGCGTGCAGGCGCAGCCAGCGGTATCCAGGCTGCTCCTCGCTCACCTTGAAATCCTCGCTGCGCGCCGCAAACTGGATACAGGTCGACGGAGTAGCCAGCAGGCGACGGCCGTCGCGCACTTCATCCCATTCCTGGTGCACATGCCCCCACAGCAGCGCCCGCACCTGTGGATAACCCTCGACGATATCGAACAGCGCCTGGGCATTGCGCAAGCCGATCGGCGCGATCCAGGCACAGCCGATATCCACCGGCTGATGGTGGAAGCACACCAGGCAATGCCGTTCACCCGCCTCTCGCAAGGCCGTTTCCAGCACTGCCAGCTGGTCATCCTCCAACAGCCCGTGCGTCGCCCCGGGTACGGCCGTGTTGAGCATGACGATGCGCCACGCACCGATATCGGTCACCGCCTGTACCAGCTCCGGCGCCACTTGCGCCATGACTCGGGCCTCGTCATGGTTGCCAGGCAACCAGCGGGTGGGCACGGCAAACGGTGCGGTCAGCTCACGGAATGCTTCATAGGACGCTACGCTGGCGTCCTGGGACAGGTCGCCAGTGCACAGCAGCAGGTCGACAAGCGGTTGCTCCCGCCGCACCTGGGCCACTACATGGCGCAGGCTGTCACGGGTATTGAGGCCCAGCATGCTGCCGGCCGGGTCGGCGAACAGGTGAGCATCGGTCAGTTGCACCACATGCACGGGGCGCGATTGGTCTGGCTGCGGCAACGGCCGTCTCCTCGAACGGATTCAGCGCGAATTATGGCTGCACAACGGGTGCGAGCAAACACCCACGAACGACCTGCGTCACACTTCAGCGAACGCTCGCCAGTTCGTGACCACAAGCCAGGCAGTGGCTCAGCCATTCACCGAGGAACAGGTTGAGCTGGGCCTTTTCGTCCGGCTGGTGCATGGCCTCGTTCGGATACGGGTAGATGCTGCGCAGGCGCCGGGTGTGTTCGGCACTGACCACTTCGGCCATGCGCGCATCGTGGTACACCTGCACTTCCAGGTGCGGCACCGGCAACCACGGCAGGCTGTGCTCCTGGCGCACGTGCAGGGTGGTGGTATACGGGCAGGCCAGCACCACGTCGAGCACCAGCACGCCAAGCATCTGGTCGCCCTGGGTCATGCCGATGCGGCGCGAGCTCTGGGTGGTGCGCATGTCGGGCAACAGGCGCATCAGCCGGGCGTAGTTGGCCTCGCAGGCTGCCTGCAGCCCGACCAGGTCTACCCGATAACGCTCGCGCAGCAGGTTCACTTCCACATACCTCGTACTTCGTCACGGTTCAGCGCCAGCCATTGCAGGCCGATGATGGTCGCCGCGTTGCAGATGCGCCCGTCGCGCACCGCCTGCATGGCATCCTCGAACGACCACACGCGCACGCGAATGTCCTCGCCCTCTTCTTCCAGGCCATGCAGGCCGCCCGCCCCTTCACTGCTGCAACGGCCGAGGAACAGGTGAACGTATTCGTCACTGCCGCCGGGCGACGGGAAGTAACGGGTCATCGGCCACAGGGCGCTGAAGGCCAGGCCGGCTTCTTCTTCGGCTTCGCGGTGGGCGACTTCCTCGGGTTGCTCGTCCTTGTCGATCAGCCCGGCCACCATCTCGATCAGCCAGGGGTTGTCGACCTTGTCCAGTGCACCGACGCGGAACTGCTCGATCAGCACCACTTCATCGCGCAACGGGTCGTACGGCAGCACGCACACCGCATCATGGCGCACGAACAGTTCGCGGCTGATCTCGCGGCCCATGCCCCCGGCAAACAACTCGTGGCGCAGGCGTAGCTTGTCGAGCTTGTAAAAGCCCTGGAAGCAGTTGGCCCGCTCGATGATTTCGAAGCCCTTGGGCACTGAGTTCAACGCGTCTGACATGGAAATCCTCATTACCTCGAATACCGCATCGCGCCATCCTACTCTGCACGCCTGCCGGTTTCATCCCTTTCCGGCAACCGTTCGCGCACTCGGGACAGCGCGCCTTCTCTCTGTTAGCTTAGTGGCGAACTGAAGGCCGCGCAGACGGTCAAAGGCCGACTTTTCCCTGTTCTGCAAGGATCCTCATGACACTTGTCAAACTGACTTCCGTGGCTGTGCTGGCCCTGGCCCTGGGTGCCTGCCAAAGCCTGTTCACGCCCAACTACCGGGCGCCGCTCGAGGTCAAGCGTGATGCCTGGGAGCATGTCAAACCCGGCTGCAGCGAAAGCGACTGCCCGCTGGTGAACATCGACATGATCCACTTCCCGGCCTTGCCCAAGCTCGATGGCATCGTCGAGAAACGCCTGCTGCAACTGACCGAAGACAACCAGCGCGGCAACGCACCGACCAGCCTGCAAGCCTACGAGCAGCAGTACCTGGCCAGTGCCGACAAGCGCAACAGCAGCTACCTTCAGGCCAAGGTACGCGAGCAGCATGACGGACTGGTGATCATCGAACTGTCCAGCTACCTGGACAGCGGCGGCGCCCATGGCATGCCCGGGCGTGGTTTCATCAACTATTCGCGCAAGCTGGACAAGGTGCTGACCCTGCAGGACATGCTGGTGCCTGGCCAGGAAGACACCTTCTGGAAAACCGTCGAGGAGTCGCACCGCGCCTGGCTGATCAGCGTAGGCATGGACAAGGACGCCGAGTTCATCAAGACCTGGCCGTTCAAGCAGTCGCCGCACGTCGCCCTGACGTACGGCGCGGTGGTGGTCAAGTACGAGGTCTATTCCATCGCGCCCTACTCCATGGGCCACGTGGAATTGAAGATCCCGTACCCACGCCTGAATGGCGTGCTCAAGCCCGAGCTGTTTCCCGGCCGCGGCTGAAGCTCAACAGCCCGTGCAGTAGCCCTGCCAGCAGCAATGCTGGCAGGGTCGCACCCAGGTCGGGCGCTTGCGCGGCGATCAGATGGTACGCGGCAACGCCCACCGCCCAGGCCAGCAGTGCCTGCCAGTGCAAGCCATGCACCTGTGCCGGCAAGCGGCGGCGACGGATCACGTAATGGTCCATCAATACCACACCGAACAACGGTGCAAACACCGAGCCGATCAGCAGCAGGAAGTTCTCGTACTGTGCCAGTGGCGCCAGCAAGGCGATCAGCGTGCACAGCACGCCAATGGCCAGCGCCAGGTGCTCGACCTTCAGGCGCACCAGCACACCGGTGGAAACGGCTGCCGAGTGAATGTCGGCAAAAGCCTTTTCCGACTCGTCCAGCAGAATCAGCAGCAGTGGAATGCCCATGCCGGCGCCCGCCAGGGCCAGCAGCAGGGCGTTGGCTTCGCCATTGCCGGCGAAGGCCAAGGTGTAGCCCACGCCCAGGCTCATCAGCCAGGTGTTGCCGATGAAGTAGCCCACCACCGTACCGCCGAATACATGTTTGCCGTTACGGGCAAAACGCGAGTAATCCGCGATCAGCGGCAACCAGGACAGCGGCATGGCAATGGCGATGTCGAAGCCCACGGCCAGCGACATCGAACCGTCACCGGCACGGTCCCACAGTGCCGCCAGGTCGGCCTTGGCGAACAGGTTCCAGGTCAGCCACAGGCAAGCGCCCAGCAGCAGCCAGATGCCCCAGGTGCGCAGCACCTTGCGCACGAACGCCAGCGGCCCACCGACTGCGAGCAGGGTGGCCAGGGCGCCGAAGCACAGGGTCCAGAGCATAGGGCTGTTCCAGGCGCTGGCTTCGCCGAACGCCCGCGCGCCCAGCAGGCTGGCGGCATCGCGCATGACGATGATCTCGAACGCGCCCCAGCCCACCAGTTGCAGCAGGTTGAGCATCGCCGGCAAACGCGCGCCATGGCCACCCAGGCTCAGTTTCAGCGTGCCCATGGCCGACAGGCCGGTATCGCTGCCGATGACACCGGCAGCCCCCAGCAGCAGCACACCCACACCGGTGCCCAGGGCGATAGCCAGCACCGCGCCGGCAAGGCCCAGGCCAGGGGCCAGCATGGCGCCGACCTGCAGCACCATCAGGCCGATGCCGAGGGAGAACCATAGCGAGAACAGGTCGCGGGCGCCGAAGATGCGCTGGGCGGTGGGGACCGGGTGGTCGGGGGAGAATTGGCTGGGTGATGTCATGGTTGGCGCTCGCCGGCAATGTTGTTGGTGTTCCTGGCGAGGACTTCGTCCTCGTATCGCGACACAAGGCCGCTCCCACAAAAACCGCGCTAGCCTCAAGCCTTGCGCAGTCCCTGTGGGAGCGGCCTTGCGTCGCGAAAGGGCCGCAAAGCGGCCCCAGCGGTCTTAGACTTTGCGATACAGCTGGCTGCCTTCCTGGCGGAACCGCTCGGCCTGCTCACGCATGCCTTGCTCGACCGTCACATCCACGGTTTCGATCTTGGCGGCGTATTCACGCACTTCCTGGGTGATCTTCATCGAGCAGAACTTCGGCCCGCACATCGAGCAGAAGTGCGCGACCTTGGCCGATTCCTTTGGCAGGGTCTCGTCGTGGTAGGCACGGGCAGTGTCCGGGTCCAGGCCGAGGTTGAACTGGTCTTCCCAACGGAACTCGAAGCGTGCCTTGGACAAGGCGTTGTCACGAATCTGCGCACCTGGGTGGCCCTTGGCAAGGTCGGCGGCATGAGCTGCGATCTTGTAGGTAATGATGCCGGTCTTCACGTCATCCTTGTTCGGCAGGCCCAGGTGCTCCTTGGGCGTGACGTAGCAGAGCATCGCGCAACCGAACCAGCCGATCATCGCCGCACCAATGCCCGAGGTGATGTGGTCGTAGCCAGGAGCGATATCGGTGGTCAGCGGGCCGAGGGTGTAGAACGGCGCCTCGTCGCAGCACTCCAGCTGCTTGTCCATGTTCTCCTTGATCAGCTGCATCGGCACGTGGCCGGGGCCTTCGATCATGCACTGCACGTCGTGCTTCCAGGCGATCTTGGTCAGCTCGCCAAGGGTTTCCAGCTCACCGAACTGCGCGGCATCGTTGGCGTCGGCAATCGAGCCGGGGCGCAGGCCGTCGCCCAGCGAGAAGCTGACGTCGTAGGCCTTCATGATTTCGCAGATTTCGTCGAAGTGGGTGTACAGGAAGTTTTCCTTGTGGTGCGCCAGGCACCACTTGGCCATGATCGAGCCACCACGGCTGACGATACCGGTGACGCGCTTGGCGGTCAGCGGCACATAGCGCAGCAACACACCGGCGTGGATGGTGAAGTAGTCCACGCCCTGCTCGGCCTGCTCGATCAGGGTGTCGCGGAACAGCTCCCAGGTCAGGTCTTCGGCCACGCCGTTGACCTTTTCCAGGGCCTGGTAGATCGGCACGGTACCAATCGGCACCGGCGAGTTGCGGATGATCCACTCACGGGTTTCGTGAATGTGCTTGCCGGTGGACAGGTCCATGACCGTGTCCGAACCCCAGCGGATGCCCCAGGTCAGCTTGGCCACTTCTTCCTCGATCGAGGAACCCAGGGCGCTGTTGCCGATGTTGCCGTTGATCTTCACCAGGAAGTTGCGGCCGATGATCATCGGCTCCACTTCCGGGTGGTTGATGTTGGCCGGGATGATCGCGCGGCCACGGGCGATTTCCTGGCGAACGAACTCGGGGGTGATTTCTTTCGGGATGTTGGCCCCGAAGCTGTGGCCGGCGTGCTGCTCGTCGAGCAGGCCGGCGGCGCGTGCCTCTTGCAGCTTCATGTTTTCGCGGATGGCCACGTATTCCATCTCGGCGGTGATGATGCCCTGGCGGGCATAGTGCATCTGCGAGACGTTGGCGCCCGCCTTGGCACGGCGCGGGTTGCGCACGTGGGCGAAACGCAGCTTGGCCAGTTCGGCATCGTTCAGGCGCTGCTGGCCGAAGTCGGAGCTAAGGCCAGCCAGGCGCTCGGTGTCACCGCGTGCCTCGATCCACGCCGAACGCACGTCGGCCAGGCCCTTGCGCACGTCGATGACAACGTTGGGGTCGGTGTACGGGCCGGAAGTATCGTAGACCAGCACCGGGGCATTGGACTCGCCACCGAAATCGGTCGGGGTGTCGTCCAGGCTGATTTCACGCATGGGCACGCGGATGTCCGGACGCGAGCCTTCGACATACACCTTGCGCGAACGCGGGAACGGTTGCACGGACTGCTGATCGACTTGCGCCGATTCGCTGAGGTTGATCGCTTTTTCTTGTTTGGTCATCACAGGCTCTCCAGACGGCTTCCTAGCAGTGGAATGTCGGGGTGAACCTGAAAGGCGCGGACGCACCCTTGATGGGTGCAGTGCCGGATATGGGGGTGCCTGAAGCTGCATGCAGCTGCGACATTCCCGGACCTGGCACAAGAGGCTCCCCGGGAAGGCGAGCAATCTTGTTCCCTACGCAGGCGCTAACCTGATCAGGTTCAACGGGATCCGCAACTTTGCGATCTCAGCCTTTGCTTCAAGGCACCCCGACAAGAACATGCGCAGTCTAGACTGGAGTGGTCGGCAAAGCCAAGCAGGTAAATGCGCGGATGATGAAAGGCACCCCGAGCGATTGTTGCCGGGTGCGCATGGCACTACACTGGCCCATCGCTCGATACTCAACAGTTCAGTAATTCAATTTCGTACAAGGATTGCCTCTATGCTGCGCAAACTCTCACTGGCAATAGCCGTGTCTTGTGCGTCCAACGGAGTGGTCTGGGCAGCGGACGTGCCCACTACAGTGAAAACCGACCTGGTCAGCGTCTATCAGGAAGCGGTCGACAACAACGCTGACCTGGCTGCGGCCCGCGCCGATTACGGCGCCCGCCGTGAAGTGGTACCGCAGGCTCGCGCCGGGTTGCTGCCCAACCTTTCGGCCGGTGCCGAAATGCTGAACACCCGCACCAAGCTGGACGAACCATCGGCCACCAGCAACCGCAGCGGCAATACCTGGAGCGCGACCCTGGCGCAACCTATCTTCCGCGCTGACCGCTGGTTCCAGTTGCAGGCGGCCGAGGCGGTCAACGAACAGGCAGCGCTGGAGCTGTCGGCTACCGAACAGAACCTGATCCTGCAAACCGCGCAGAATTACTTCGCCGTGCTCCGTGCCCAAGACAACCTGGCCGCGACCAAGGCCGAGGAAGCTGCCTTCAAGCGCCAGCTGGACCAGTCCAACGAACGATTCGACGTCGGCCTCTCCGACAAGACCGACGTGCTGCAATCCCAGGCCAGCTACGACACGGCGCGGGCCAACCGGATCATTGCCGAGCGCCAGGTACAGGATGCCTTCGAGGCCCTGGTGACCCTGACCAACCGGGAATACACGTCGATTCAAGGCGTGGTTCATACCTTGCCGGTGCAGGTCCCTACGCCCAACGACGCCAAGGCCTGGGTCGAAACCGCCGGGCGCCAGAACCTCAACCTGCTGGCCACCAACCACGCGGTCGTCGCTGCCGAGGAAACCCTGCGCCAGCGCAAGGCCGGCCACGCGCCGACCCTGGATGCAGTTGCCAAGTACCAGAAGGGTGACAACGACAACTTCGGTTTCACCAACCCCGCACCGGCCCCCGTCACGCGCTATAGCGGCGACGTCGAGCAGACCAGCATCGGCCTGCAGTTGAACATCCCGATCTACAGCGGCGGCCTGACCAGTTCGCAGGTGCGCGAGGCCTACCAGCGCCTGAGCCAGACCGAGCAGCAGCGTGAAAGCCTGCGCCGCCAGGTGGTGGAAAACACCCGCAACCTGCACCGCGCGGTAAACACCGACGTGGAACAGGTGCAGGCGCGCAAGCAGTCGATCATCTCCAACCAGAGCGCGCTGGAAGCCACCGAGATCGGCTACCAGGTGGGTACCCGCAATATCGTCGACGTGCTTGACGCCCAACGTCAGCTGTACACCTCGGTGCGCGACTACAACAACAGCCGCTATGACTACATCCTCGACAACCTGAGCCTGAAGCAGGCGGCCGGCACCTTGAGCCCGCAGGACCTGCAGGACCTCAAGCGGTACCTGAAGCCAGACTACAACCCGGACAAGGATTTCCTGCCGCCGGACCTGGCGGCTGCAGCGGCGAAGAACTTCGAGCGCAGGCCTTGAGATAGGTGTTGGACCAGTCGCGGGCAAGCCCGCTCCCACCGCGGGGTAACCTGGGGGAGTTGGCGTGCCGGCGATAGGGCCATCAAATATCACTCCAGCCGCTACAGGACAGCGACTAGGCGGCTACGGCAATCGTCGAGTCGATGCGTTGAACCGACATATCCCCGATCAGCGCAGAGCCAGCTGGCTCAGGGGCGAACGCAGCCATTGCATCAACAAGATTTCCCAGGTTCGGCAGCGAGTGCTCGACAGCAAACAGAGATGCCCCCGCTGAAAGGGCCAAGGCCTCAGGCATTGCAACCATTTCAGAGGTGACTATTGCCGGCTGCGCAAAGATGAAGTCCTCCGCTGTCACTTGCGCAACTTCGAGCGCATCCAGGTACAGTATATTCACGATACCTTCCTGCCCCGGCACTGCCTGGGTATCAACAGCCACACCATGAATCTGCGCAAAGTCATTGAGCATGAAGCGCTCGACTTTGCTGACCTGCAGATCCTCGAAGCGACTGATGCCTACCTGACTGAGGTCAATCTTGTCGATACCGTGCCGGAACCCCCGCAGGGTGTTCTTGTAATCGCTCACACCTTCTTGTTTTGTCACCAGGAACACGCTGGGCGCAACCGTTGGCGGGGCATAGATCGTGCCTGTCAGAGAAGCCACCAACTGCCCCGATTCGTCGCTGGCAAGCGACACGCCATCTGCACCACCGGTAAGCAGAACATTCGCGTTGGCAGGCGGCGACGTCTGCACTTCAGGGTTGCCCTCGAAGTAACCTGGCGCAGCAGCGAATGCGTCAAGGAAGCGAAAGTTCGCTGGCTGCAGTTCGGCGATCGGTTTGTCTGCAAGCGTGAGCTTCTGCCCATCGCCAAGGTCTAGCACAGCCGCATTGCCGTCCTGTCGCATCTGCAGGTCAGCAAACCCTAAACCACCAAAACCGACCAGATCGATCACTTCACGCGAAGTTTCGAAGTGCTCGAGTACATCGTTTCCGGCTGCACGCCTGTGGATAACATAGCGGTCAGTACCCTCCCCGCCCTTGAGCAGGTTGTATCCACGGCCACCATCCAGTAATGCCCCGGCGGGCCCAGCGATCAAGGTATCGTCGCCGTCGCCACTGATGAGGTTCTGCACCGAACCAGAGGCTATGGTCAGCGCCACTCCGGCGATATTGGCACTGCCACTGGCCAAATCCACCGAAATACTGCGACTTACCGCAGCCGCATTCAACGTATTACGCCCGCCAGCGGTGCCGCTGATTGCGTCGTCAAGCAGCGCTCGCCCGGCGTTTTCTGCCACCAGGTTCGCATAGTCATCGGTGAAGTAATAAGTATCATCGATGGTGCCGGGGCTGCCAACGAGGCGCAACGTCCAGCGATCGAGTGTCAACGGCAAACCAGCATCGGCATTGCGCACCTCGAGCTTCCACTCCCCCGCTGAGCGCTCTGCGCGATGATGGGTCGACATGAACCCATATTTGAACGCTCCTGAGCGCGAATCGCCCAGATCGTCATCACCGGAGCCCGGTGCCTTGCCCGTGCGATCGAGCAGCACGCTCCTCGTGCCGCCAGGCGACACCAGCGTGAGCGTCATGTCACCAAGACGGCCCACCATCGAATGGATATCGACCTCCACATGCTCCACCAGCACATCAGCCGGCAGGGTCAAGGACAAAGTCGCGACCTGCCCCGCCGCAACTTGGTGGGCAAGCGGCTCACTGGCAGCGGTCAGCACCCGTTCATTGGCCTTGGTCGCCTGGCTACCCCATGACTCGGCAAGTCGCACAGCCGCACGGGCGTCGACCAAACCAAAACCGTAGTCGTGACTGGTGTGCATGCCACCGCCATTCCAGTTGCGCCCTGCGTTGTAGGCCCATTGGGTGGATGCGTCATCCACCTTGCGCGCAGACAGTGCGAGGATCTGCTGGACGTCCCGATAACCGAGCCCCGGATTGGCCTGCAGCATCAACGCCACCACGCCTGATACAATCGGCGCAGCGAAACTGGTGCCTTGGGTCGTGCTATAGGCGCTGCCCACCGATGCACCGCGCTCCGCTTCAAGGCTGACGCCAGTGGACAACACATGGCTTCCTGGTGCAGCGACCAGTAAGCTGGAACCTGGGTTGGAAAAGGGTGCAGTGGCAGCTTGCAGCACCGAGAGGTCTGCCTTTGCATTGATCGCCGCTACTTCGATGGCGTGGCGGTTGTTGTTAGTCAGCGAGCCCTGGGCACTACCACCTTTGTCGCGCTGGTTGCCGCCAGAGGCGACGACGATGGTGCCAAGCCCGCCACGACCATTGGTGGCCGCAAGTGTAGTACTGAAAGCGAGCGCCAATGCGGTATCGACCTTGCCTTCCGGAACATTCCCCAATGCGAAGTCCTTTTTGAACCCCCAACTGTTGTTGGCAATGTCGTAGTTGACCATTTGCCCCAGGTTGGTCAGGTCGTCGCCTTTGTTGGCCAGGTAGTGCCCGCCGATCTTCGCATCGTAGGCAATGCCGATTCCCCCTTGATCATTGCGCGCTCCAACCATGACACCCGCCACTTGGGTGGCATGATTGGACGCCAGGGCAGCCAGCGTGCCATTGGTACGTTGGGTTTGCAGCCAGATGGGGTCGATATTCGGCTTGAGATCGGGGTGTTCGATATCGAAGATTTCCGGCGCGACGGCAAATTCACCGCCAGGCTCGAACTGCCCGATCCTCACGCCCTTGCCCGTGAAGTCACGCCATACTGGCGCGACATCGATCTCGTCCAGATACCACTGCCGCCCAGAGAGCGGGTCACCAGGCGATTGCTCATGGCGCAACGTTACCGTCGCGCGCAAGGGTGCCGATGCACCGCTGCCCACCTCGGTAACACTCATGGAGGCGTTACCGGCCGCATCGACCAGGTCGTAGCGGAAACTGACATCACCGTAATGGCCAGGCAACGGCGTGACCTCCACATCACCCTGCTCGTTCAGCCGCACTGTAGCGCCCTTGCCAGCACTGACCGACGCGATGCGCAACGGCCCACTGCTATTGAATGGCTGGTCGTTGGCCAGCAGCGCCGTCGCAGGGACTATCAGCGCGGTGTCAGTGGTGGTGAAGGTAGCCAGTTGCTCAGGCGACAGCCTGTCGCCGATTGGCATGGCGCCCGCGCCGAGAAGATCGATAGCGGCAATATCGGCGAAGCTGAGCTTCTGGATGTTGCTCAAGGTCAGGCGGCCGTCTCGCCCCGCCACGGTGTCGGTGATCTGGTGACCCGATTCGGTACGCGTGATCAGGTACTCGTCGTGTGCACCATGCAAGCTGACCAAGTTGGTTCCCGCGCCTCCATCGATCGTGGCATCGCCCCGACCGGCTTCGATCACGTCATCGGCCGCCCCACCCGTAATCCGATCCGCGCCACCACCAGCGTAAATAATGCTGCCGCCCGCCGAGGCCTGGATGCGATCCCCATTTGGGCCTGCGTAGATAACGGACTTGCCGGTACCACCAATGATGTCGTTGCGGCCGCTGCCACCGACGAGCACATCGTTGCCACCGCCACCGATCAGCAAGCTATCGCCCGAGCCGCCCTTGATGAAAACTCCGCGTTGACCGCCGCTGGCGATGATGTCCCTACCCCGCCCTCCTTGCGCGATGGTCAACCCGGCCTTGGCCATGTTCAGCCCAACGCCCTGCTCCCCCACGATCAGCGCCGTGTCACGCCCGCCATTGCCGTGCATGTTCGCCCAGTCGTCAGTGGCACTGATCACGAATACATCATCGCCCGCCCCGCCGTGATAGGTATTGCTGCCAGCGCCGCCGACCAGCCAGCTGCCGCCCGGGGCTGCGGTCAAGACATCATCGCCTGCGGCGCCGTACAGCGTGTCCACGCCGAGCGCGGCGGCGTCCAGAGTGCTGCCTTGAGGACTCTGGCTGATGTAAGCCCGCCGCGAAGTGGGCCCGCTTGATGAAGTCAGTACCGTACCGCCCCCTTGGGCCTCGATCCGATTGCCGACGGTATCAGCGAGGAACTTCACCGCCAGTACTTCCCGGTCCTCGCCATTGATGGTGAATGCACTGCGGGAGAGGACCTGGTTACCCTGACGTGCTTCCCCCACCGGCTCGACCTGACCGAGCTTGATTTGGCTGATGCCATGCTCCTTCAATGCCTTCAATTCTCCGGCATCGGCACGCCCGTCATGGTTGCCATCGACCCAAACCTTCAATTGTGCCCAGACAGCATCTTCAACGTTGATAGCGCCATCGGCGTTGGCGTCCACGCTTGCCAGGGCGGCGAAGCCATCTTTGAACGGTGTTTCGCCGGAGTTGCCATCGCTACCGGCTTTGCCTCCGTAGTATTCGGAAAACAGTTGGCTGATGTTGCTCACCTGCCCGGTGCCGTTGTCATGTACCAGCATGCCGGTCACACGATCTGCCCAGCCTGTACGACGTAACGTACCGCTGTTATCGACATCGAACAGCACGCCGTCCTCGATACCGGCCAAGCCCACACCTTGCCCGCTCAGATCGAGTAACAGAGGGTCGACGAAGGTGTTCACCGTGGTCATCGCCGCCAGCCCGTTGAGCACCACTGCATTACGCAGGCTGAAGTCCGGCTGTTCGCTACCGTCCCGATAGAACTGGGCCAGATGCTGGTTCGGCCGCACGTTGGGGTCGATCTGGATCTCGCCAGGGCGGATACCACCGGTGGCCAGGCTGCCCAACTGGGCGGAGGTGAAGTCGGTGTTGTCGAGGGTGCTGTCGGTGAAAGCGATGCTGTGGGTCAGGCGGCGGTTGATGTAGCCGCTGGAGACGTCGTTGCGGATGTCGTCTTGGCCTTGGAGGTCGCGACGGGATTCGGTTGCGGGGGTGATTTCGATTTTAAGGGATGGGTTTGTTGCGTCTGTTTCATTCGCATCTATAAAGTCGGATACTAGTCCGACAATACCGGTCCCTGTGGCCTCAGCAGCAGAATAAATAATCGATGCCAAGCCACTGAGTGAGTCAATGCGTTCTAGCCAGTACTTTGCCATAGGGCGTAAGTGTTGCGGAGCAATCGCCGAGGCTGTGGACAATTTCCTATCGGTTTCGATCGATAGCCAAACCTCGCCAGCGGGACTACCAGCCGAGTCAAGCACGCTTCTCCAGTATGTTTCACGATCGCTTGGCACCATCAACTCGAATACAGAATTCAGCGTCCAGGCGTCTCGGGATCTGCCCAATTTCTCAAATACTTCATTGTGAAACCCCCAAACTTCCTTGTGATCCAACGTGACACCAATCGAGTCACTCTTGACTTTATCTTCAAGCAAGCCCAAATAGGCTTTTGCCATCTCCACTCGCACAAGCTGAACGTCCCGTTCATCCATTACGCGTCCGGCATCACGCTCAGTGCGTTTCATAAACTCTAGCGCGGCAAGCCCAGCAATGGAGTTACCCTTAGCAACTCCATTGGCGAGCAGCGCGTATTTATCTCCCCTGCCTGCCAAGTAGTCGTACATACCACCAGGCCCCTGAGATTCAAAAATCTCACGAGCACGCCTTACGTCACCCTCAACTAGAGCAGCCATTGCTACCTCGCTTTTTTACTATTCAATAGAAAACGTTCCAATGAAAACTTAATCTGCGACCAATACATTAACTTATCAGGCCGCATTATAACTTTAACCAATACATCACCCTCAAAAACGTAAATCATTTCGCAATAATAATAATGAGGCTTCCGAGGCCGCCAACTACAGTACCCCACCGAACCAAGGCTATCTAATTCTCCCTCCCAATAAAATAATTGCTCATCTTTCTCAAATACTCTATGACGCCCTTTCACCTTATACAATCCGACACCTTCATCAAACTTAGCAAGATCAACTAGTCCAGACGAACTGCTTCTCATCAGACTATCCAGTGTATTGCGCAAGTCGCCTTGCCTACCCACAACAGGAGAGTATGAGACCAACAGCCCTTCATGTTCTAAGCCCTGCCGAAAGATCAGACTGTCATCCGCCGGAGTAAGCCCAGGCCAGGTCATTGACAAAAAAACAGATACAAGATTTGCGTCACAGCCTTTCTTGTTATTCACAAATCCGGAATCAAAAGAACTTTTGCCCTCGTATTCCGGCCAGAACGGAAAATACGATCTAGGAAATTCATATACCACCCCCGATAATTTTCCGCATACTATCGGATCTGCCGTTATCCTCTCTCGCCTATTCCAAGGCTCACCTTGCCAAACCATATCAATTACAGCCAATACAGGAACGAGCAAGAGCACAGCGGCACAAACTCTTAGAGAACTCCAAACCAACACATACAAGCAATAGAACAGTCTCTTGATATTCATTCAGCGCTCCGTCAAACTTTCCTGCACATGCCGCTGCAAAGGACTTAGGAAGTAACTTATAATTTTGCGCTTATCTACAATAACCTCCGCACGCACTGACATGCCCGCCGTCAACGGCATATCCTTTTTTCCTACACGCAATATTTCTTTACCCAGACGGACTCGAGCGCTATAAACCAACCCCCGCTTCTCATCTTCAATGGCATCATCAGAAACACTCTCCACCACCCCCGGCACAACCCCGTACTTGGTAAACGTGAACGTCTCGACTTTCACTTCCACCGGCTGCCCCGGATACACAAAGCCGATATCCTTGTTCTCGACTTTCACTTCCACTTCCACCGGCTGGCCCGTTGGCACAATGACCATCAATGTCTGCGCGGGTGTAACCACACCACCTTGGGTATGGATGGCCAATTGCTGGACGGTACCGTCAACGGGTGATGTCAGGACCTTGAGGCGATGGCGCTGCTCGGCCTTGTTCAATTCCTGTTCAAGGGTTGCAATGCGCCGCTGCGCATCACCGTGAAGATCGAGCATGGCTCTGCGCAGTTGGGCAATGGCACCGCTTCGACGGTGCTGAGCAGCAAGCCGTGCAGCGTTCAACTCGTCGATGCGTGAGCGCTGGAGTGCCAGTTCGCGCTCTTGCTCCAGGCGGGCCTGTTCCTTTTCCAGGTAGGTGTGCTTGGCCACGGCCGATTCACTGAACAAAAGCTTGTAATCCGCCGTCAGTTGGCGGGTGATAACCAGCAGTTGCCGGAGCGCGTCAGCCCGGCCCTGGGCAGAACGGATTTCGGCAGCGCGTTGACCGATTTCGGCATCAGCCTGCTCCAACGTGGCCTGAAGCTCGAGGTACTGCCCTTCCAGCCAGCGTTGCGCGCTTGCCTGCTGCGCGGCCGTGGCCTGCGGTATCAGTGGTGCCAGGGAAGCAGGCGCGTCATCGCCGTCCAGCGCACTCAGCAGTGTGCTGGCTCGTGCCTGGTCGATCCGCGCCGCCAGCAGTTCGCTGCCCAAGCGCTTTACATCGGCCTCGGTCAACTGCCCTTCCAGCTCGACCAACGCATCGCCTTTGCGCACTGCCTGGCCATCGACGACATGGATCGCCTGCACCACCGCGACCTCGCTGGCCTGGATCAGTTTGCTCCTGCCGCTGGGTACGATCTTGCCCTCGGCACTGGCAACGACGTCGATCTCACCGATGCAAGCCCAGACAAGTGCCAGCCCGATGAACGTCAGCAGGCTCCACTGCAGGTAGCGCGGCAAGGGATGTACTGGTGTTTCCTGCAGGGACAGTGCCGCAGGCAAAAAGGCCAGCTCATCAGGCTCATGGATGGGGCCATCCATGCGTCGGCGCTGTCGCCAGGCCCCTCGCCACGCTTCCCGATAGCGCTCGAAAAGCTCCTTGAAGGCCGTGCTCATACGGCAGCCCCAAGTTGCAGCCGATACAGATAGGCGTAGGTGCCTTGTGGCTTGCCCACCAACTCGTCATGAGGCCCTTGCTCAATGATCTGCCCGCGCTCCATGACCACGATACGGTCGGCGTGACGTACAGCCGAAAGCCGGTGGGCAATTATGATCACCGTGCGCTGCGCGCAGATCCGCGCCATGTTCTGCTGGATGATCCGTTCGGACTCATAATCCAGTGCACTGGTGGCCTCGTCGAAAATCAGGATGCGTGGGTTGCCGAACAGCGCTCGGGCGATGGCAATGCGCTGTCGCTGGCCACCTGACAGGCTGGCACCGTGCTCGCCGACCAAGGTTTCATAGCCATCCGGCAATTCGAGGATGAACTCGTGGGCCCCCGCCAGCGTCGCTGCGGCGATGACCTCTTCAAGCGGTGCCGCCGGGTTGCCAAGGGCAATGTTCTCGCGCACGGTGCGCCGAAAAAGCACGTTCTCCTGCAGCACCACACCGATCTGCCGACGCAGTGAAGCCACATCGGCTACCGCCAAGTCAGCACCGTCGAGCAATACCCGCCCCCGCTCGGGTGAGTACAACCTCTGGATCAGGCGTGTCAGCGTGCTCTTGCCTGACCCCGAGCGACCTACAATGCCAACCACTTCTCCGGCAGCAATCTTCAGGCTGACATCGCGCACGACTTCGCCCCCGTCCGGCCGGTAGCGAAAACACACACGATCGAGCTCGATCTGCCCGGCTAGTGCTGGCAGCACCGTACCCTTGCCCTGGTTGACCTCGGTACGGGTGTTGAGAATGTCGCCCAGGCGTTGAATCGATACGCCTGTCTGCTGGAAGCTGGTCCAGAGTTGAGCCAGCCGGATAATGGGTTGCGAGACGCGCCCTGCCAGCATGTTGAAGGCGATCAGTTCGCCCACCGTGAGTTCGCCGTCGATGACCAGGCGAGCCCCCAGCCACAACGTGGCGACCGTGACCAGCTTGCCGATCAGGCCTACGCTCTCATTCGCGAGGTTGGAAAGGTTCTGGGTCTTGAAGCTGGCCGATACATAAGCAGCCAACTGATTGTTCCAGCGCCGGGTAATCTGCGGTTCCACGGCCATCGACTTCAGCGTATCGATGCCGTTCACCGCCTCCACCAGAAATGCTTGATTCTCGGCGCCGCGCTGGAAACTCTGGTCGATCCGCGCCCGCAGCAGTGGGGTAACCACCAGGGATACGAGAAAATATAAAGGCAATGAGCCGACGACCACCAACGTCAACCAGCCGCTATAAAGGAACATGACAGCGATGAAGACCACCGTGAACACTACATCCAGCAACAGCGTGATACTGTTGTTGGTCAGGAAACTTCTGATGTTCTCCAGTTCGCGTACTCGGGCAACCGAGTCACCGACTCGCCTGGCCTGAAAGTAGGCGGCGGGAAGATCGATCAAGTGCCTGAACAGTCTTGCCCCGAGCTCGACATCAATCCTTGACGCTGTATGAGCTGCCACATAAGTACGCAAACCACTCAGCAATGTTTCAAATAGAACCACGACCAACAAGCCCAGGGCGATAACATCCAGTGTGGTCAAGCCACGATGCACCAGTACTTTGTCCATTACCACTTGGAAGAACAGAGGTGTCAGCAACGCCAATATCTGAATGACCAAGGAGACAACAAGCACTTCGCCAAATAGCCGCCTGTACTTCACCACGGCCGGAATGAACCAGGTCAGATCGAAACGCGACAGCCCATGCGGCAACTGGGCATCGGAGCGAACCAGAATGAGTTCTCCCGACCAGCGCATGGCAAGTTCTGCCAAGGTCAGCGCTTGTGGTGCACGGGAACCTGGGTCTTGCACCAGAACCTGCTCACCTTCCGCGCGAGCAATGATGAAATACTCACCACGCGTATCCACGGCTATGGCAGGCAATGGCGCATGCTTAAGCCGATTCGGATCGATGCTGCGGTGCTTGGCCTTGAGACCGAGTTGCTGAAATGCCCGGAGTATTGCGCCAGTCGAGAATCGCTCACCCGCTGGTGCATGGTCGTGCTGCAACTGCTCGGCAGAGACGGCTATATCATGATAACGCGCCAGCGTGATCAGACAGACCAGCCCACTTTCAATAGCGCTGGCATTACACCCATAAGACAAATCAGGCACCACGCCACCTCATATAAAAACTGAACATGAGGCGATACTAGCCTGAAGCAATAGGACAAGCGTCCTACAAGGCT
This sequence comes from Pseudomonas sp. X4, assembly GCF_040784925.1. Classification (NCBI taxonomy): domain Bacteria; kingdom Pseudomonadati; phylum Pseudomonadota; class Gammaproteobacteria; order Pseudomonadales; family Pseudomonadaceae; genus Pseudomonas; species Pseudomonas sp. X4. The sequence goes on from NZ_CP160798.1 coordinate 1,832,554, forward strand.
CCGACAGATGCGTGGGACACTTCTGACTTTAAAGCAATATTCGTAGGAAATTTCCTATCGACGATAAATCCAATGTAGGAAGTTATACCTAGTGTCGTAGGAAAGAATGACTAAAATTAATCATATCCACTCTAGAATGGGCATTTGAGTGGATATGTCGGTAATCAACGGATCAAGGCACCCAGCCCATCGAGCAACCGCTGCAAAGCCCCTTGATTGGCCCGCATTACCGCCCTGCCCACCTCGCCCATGCGCTGCGCGTCCTGCGGCAACTCGACCAGCCGCCGCACCGCTTCAGCCAGCCCGTCGGCATCGTCCACCTGCTGCAACGCCCCCGCCTCGCGCAGCATCGCGCTGATTTCGAGGAAGTTGAACACATGCGGCCCCATCAGCACCGGCAAGGCCAGCGCCGCGGGCTCCAGCGGGTTGTGCCCGCCGGTCGTTACCAGGCTGCCACCGACGAAGGCAATGTCGGCAAGGGCATAGAGGAACAGCAACTCGCCCATGGTATCGCCGAGCAATACCCGCGTCTGCGCATCGACCGGCGTGCCGGCAGAGCGCCGCACGGTGGTGAACTGTTCGCTGCACAGCGTATGCACCGCAGCGAATCGCTCGGGGTGGCGCGGCACCAGGATCAGCAGGGCATCACCATGCACCTGCAGCAATTGCCGATGTGCCTGCAGGATCAACGCATCTTCACCTTCGTGGGTGCTGGCGGCGATCCACACCGGGCGCTGTGCAGCCCCCCACTGTTCACGCAATGCCTTGGCACGCGGCAACAGTTGCTCATCGATCTTCAGGTCGAACTTGATCGAACCGGTGACCTGCACGCACTCCGGACGCGCGCCCAGGTCACGGAAGCGCCGGGCCTCGGTTTCGGTCTGCACGGCAATCAGGCTCATCTCGGCCAGCATCGGCCGGGTCAGCCTGGCAAAGCGCCCATAGCCACGGGCCGAGCGCTCAGACAAGCGTGCGTTGGCCAGCGCCACCGGAATACCGCGCTTCGCACACTGATGGATGTGGTTGGGCCACAGCTCGGTTTCCATGATGATGCCCAGCTTCGGCTGCACATGGTCGAGAAAGCGCCCTGCGGCCCAGGGCAGGTCGTAGGGCAGGTAGCAATGCTGCACGCGTGGTTCGTCGGCGAACATGGCGCGAATGCGCTCGGAACCGGTCGGGGTCATGCAGGTAAGCGTGATCGGCAATTCCGGGTAGGCCTTGAGCAAGGCGCGCACCATCGGTGCCGCCGCAATGCTCTCGCCCACCGATACCGCGTGTACCCAGATGCCGCCCCGGCGCATGGCCGGCAGCCTGAAAGCAAAGCGCTCGCCGATGCGTTGGCCATAGGCCGGCGCCTTGCGCGCGCGGAGGTACAGGCGCAGCGCAACCAGCGGCAGGCCCAGGTGAAACAACAAGGTATAGAGAGTTCTGTTCATGGCCGCGGAGTTTACCCGATCGCGCGCAGGTGCACCGCAAAGCGCTCGGCCAGCCATTGCGCGGCAGGCCCCAGTGGCTCGTCGCGGCGCCAGGCCAGTTCCACCACCAAGGCCGGTGGCCGCCACTCGCTGTCCAGTTCGACCATGTGCGCCTGATAGGTCGGATACTGCACCACGTGCCGCGGCAACCAGGCCCAGCCCAGGCCGCGCATCAGCAGTTCGGCCATGGCATAGAAGCTGTCGGCGCGCCATACCTGCGGGCTGATCGCTTCGCCGCCGGGGTAGCCGCTTTGCTGCGGGGCAATCAGCAATTGTCGGTGGCGCGCCAATTGCTGCCGCGTAACCCGGCCTTCGCCGGCGAGCGGGTGGCCGACCGCGCACACCGTGACCATTTCCACACTGCCCAGGGCGCGCCGTTCCAGCGAGGCCGGGATGCTCTCGTGGTGGAAGAACAGGCCAAGATCGGCGCGCCGCTCCACCAGCTTGCGCGCCACATCGCCCTGGGCACCGCTGGCCAGCTGCACCTCCAGGAACGGGTAGCGGATGGCCAGCTCGTCGAGGCTGTCGATGACCGGCTGGTAGGGCATGGCTTCGTCCTGGGCGACCCGCAACAAGGCCTCCTGCCCGCGCATCAGCGCCAACGCACGACCATCCAGGCGCTCGCACTGGCGCAACAGTTCGCGGGCATCTTCCAGCAGGGCGCTGCCGTTCTCGGTCAGCTTGGGCTGCCGGCCACTGCTGCGCTCGAACAAGGTGACCCCCAGGTCGGTTTCGAGCAAAGCGATCGCGCTGCTGATCGCCGACTGGGCCTTGCGCTGCTCGCGGGCCACGGCAGAGAACGAGCGCAGTTCGGCAACACGCAGGAAGGTACGCAACTGTTCAAGGTTCCACTGCTCGGCCATCGACCTATCTCCAATAGTGATAGGTAATGACTTTACCCCATCCAGGTTACGTCTAGAATGCCCGACCAGTTACCGGAGGATCCCGCCATGAATGCCTACACCTACCTCGCCATCGCCATCTGCGCCGAAGTCATCGCCACCGCGTCCATGAAAGCGGTGAAAGGCTTGAGCACGCCCTTGCCGTTGCTGCTGATGGTGGTTGGCTATGGCATTGCGTTCTGGATGCTGACGCTGGTGGTGCGCAGTATTCCGGTGGGGATCGCCTATGCCATCTGGTCAGGGCTGGGGATTGTACTGATCAGCGTGGCGGCGCTGGTGATCTATGGGCAGAAGCTGGATGTGCCAGCGATGCTGGGGATGGCCATGATCGTGGGTGGGGTGGTGGTGATTCAGCTGTTTTCGAAGACTGCTGGGCATTGAGGCAGCCTGTACGGGCCTCATCGCCGGCAAGCCAGCTCCCACAGAGTTGATACAGGCCGCAGGGTCAACGCCATACCTGTGGGAGCTGGCTTGCCGGCGATAGGGCCATCACAGGTATACCCTGTATACTTGCCAGCTGTCCCAGTCTTCGAGGTACCGCCATGCCATCCGCCATTTCCACTGACGTGCTGATCGTCGGCGCCGGGGTCGCAGGCCTCTGGCTCAATGCCCGCCTGCGCCGGCTGGGCTACTCGACAGTACTGGTGGAACGCGCCAGCCTTGGCGGCGAGCAGACCATCAAGTCCCAGGGCATCATCCATGGCGGCACCAAGTACGCCCTGCACGGTGCCCTGACCGGCGCCTCGGAAGCCATCGCTGACATGCCGCGACGCTGGCGCGAAGCGCTGAGCGGCAGCGGCGAGCTGGACCTGACCCGCACCCGCCTGCTGTCCGACGCCCACTACCTGTGGTCGCCAGGCACGCTGGCCGGCAACCTCACCAGCTTCTTCGCCAGCAAAGCCGTGCGCGGCCGCGTCGACCAGGTGAAGGGCGAGCAACTGCCACCGGCGCTGCAGGACCGCGCCTTCAAGGGCAAGGTCTATCGCCTGGCCGAACTGGTCATCGACGTACCCAGCCTGCTGGCCAACCTGGCCGAACTGGCAGGCGACAGCCTGCTGGCCGGTGAGCGCATCGAGCCACTGCGCGAGGGCGACGACCTGGTCGGCCTGCGCGTCGACGAGCGCGACATCCGCGCACAGCGCATCGTGCTCAGCGCCGGCGCCGGCACCGAAGAGCTGCTGCATGCCCTGGGCCTGAACCAGCCAGCCATGCAGACACGCCCGCTACATATGGTGATGGCCAAGGGTGCCAACCTGAAACCGCTTTACGCCCATTGCTTGGGTGGCGGGCCAAAGCCACGGGTGACGGTTACCACCCACCCGGCCGCCGATGGCCAGTGGGTCTGGTACCTGGGCGGCGACCTGGCCGAAGCCGAAGGCGTTGCCCGCGAGCCGGCTGCGCAAATCGCCGCGGCACAGAAAGAGATCGCTAGCCTGCTGCCATGGGTCGACCAGAGCCAGGTGCGCTGGGCCACCCTGCGGGTCAACCGTGCGGAACCGGCGCAGTCGGGCCTGGTACGCCCGGACAACGCCTTCCTCGCCGACCAGCAACGCCTGCTGGTCGGCTGGCCGACCAAGCTGGCCCTGGCACCGGACTTCAGCGACCGAGTCATCAGCCACCTGGAGCGCGACGGTATCCACCCACAGGCGCAGGCCGACCTGGCCGACCTGCCACGCCCACCGCTGGGCGTACCGGCCTGGGAGCAACTGCTGCCATGAGCCTGCCGACCCTGCACGATTTCCATCGCCCCTTGGGCAGCACCGGCTTCAAGGTTTCGCCGCTGGGCCTGGGCACGGTCAAGCTGGGCCGCGACCAGGGCGTGAAGTATCCCACCGGCTTCACCATCCCCGGCGATGACGAAGCCCGCCTGCTGCTGGCCCAGGCCCGCGAGCTGGGCATCAACCTGATCGACACCGCCCCGGCCTACGGCCGCAGCGAAGAGCGCCTGGGCCCGCTGCTGCGCGGCCAGCGCGATGAATGGGTGATCGTCAGCAAGGTTGGCGAAGAATTCGACAATGGCCAATCGCACTTCGATTTCAGCGCCGCCCACACCCGCCGCTCGGTGGAGCGCAGCCTGCGGCGCCTGGAAACCGATCGCATCGAGCTGGTGCTGGTGCATTCCGACGGCAACGACCTGGCGATCCTCGAACAGCAGGAGGTCTACCAGACCCTTGCCGAGCTCAAGCAGGAGGGCAAGATCCTCGGCTTCGGCCTGTCCGGCAAGACCGTCGCCGGCGGCCTGAAGGCGCTGGAGCAAGGCGACTGCGCCATGGTCACCTACAACCTCAACGAACAGGCGGAACGCCCGGTGCTGGACTACGCTGCCGAACACGGCAAGGCCATCCTGGTGAAGAAGGCCCTGGCCAGCGGGCATATCTGCCTGGCCCCGGGCGTTGACCCGGTGCAGGCCAGCTTCGAGCTGCTGTTCGCCCACCCCGGCGTCAGCAGTGCTATCGTCGGCACCATCAATCCGTTGCACCTGGCCCACAACGTGGCCACCGTCGCCCGTATCCTGAGCCAGCACTGAGTTGCCCCAGGCCCACGGGCCTGGACTGACCCGACGCAAGGAGGAGCCTCGTGGCGCGAACGCTGATCCGCAAGAACCCGAGCAACTTCAAGACACTGCCGCTGCATGTCGAGGCCACGCCCGAAGGGCTGATCTATCAGAGCATCGGCATGCCGCTGAACTTTGCCCAGATCCAACAACGGCGCAAGGCCATCCAGTTGCCCGACGTGCAGCGCTTCGTGATCGAACTGGCCAACCTGGGCGTGTCGGTACGGCTTACCCTGCATTGGCAGAACCGCGATTATTGGGTGCTGGTACGTCAGCGCCGGCAAGACCGTGGCGATGTGGTGCTGAAGCTGATTTCCGGCTATGTGCCGGCGCAGGAGCTGAACCTGCCATTGCACACGGCCGTGCAGGAAGTGGCCGAGGAATGCCTGCTGGAAACCCCGGAAGGCTGGCTGGGCGGGCGTTTCAACGACACCTGGTTGCCGGTGCCCTACGCTGCCGCCCTGCACTACCGCGAAACGCCGCACTTCGTGCTGGCCCCGGAGTCCGGTGCCGCGCGCCCGGTGCACTGCGGCAAGCTGATGCTGCTGGAACGGCCACGGGCGTATGTGCACCTGCCCACCGCCTCGCTGCAACTGATCTACGACATGCGCCTGCAGGTACCCCGGGACGCCAAGAAGCTCAGCCTGTTCCACGTTGATGAGCGGCTGGAGGGCGACCAACTGGTGGCGCGGCTAAACCGCAAACGGCCAGACCTGTACCTGATGCCATTGAAGGACGGCCAGCCACTGGCTGAACTGTATACGGTAAAGAAGGATGAACTGGTGCCGGCGAGCACGCGCGGGCTGTACCTGGCCGAAAGTTTTGCCCGGCAGGAAGGCTGGGTGGTCACGGACGAGCGGGTGCGCTGGAAGGATTGGGTGAAGCAGCAGGGGTTGGTGGAGAACAAGCCGGTGCGGGCATCGCACCTGCAGCGGTTTGGCGACAAGGCGCGGGAACTGCTGGAGCGGGCGCGTACTTCACTGCATAAATGATGATTGGGGCCGCCAGGCGGCCCTTCGCGGGCATGCCCGCGAAGGGCTGCACAGCAGCCCCAAAGCATCAGTTCTTGCGAATCTTCTCGACGATCGCCGTGGTCGAGCTGTTCTCGACCAGCCCCAGCACCTTCACGGTACCGCCATAGGCCTTGACGATATCGGCACCCACCACCTGGTCGATGCCATAGTCGCCACCCTTGACCAGCACGTCCGGCTTGACCTGGCTCAGCAGGTTCTCCGGCGTGCCCTCGGGGAAGCTGATGACCCAATCCACTGCCCCCAGCCCGGCCAGTACGGCCATGCGCCGGTCGACGCTGTTGATCGGCCGGCCCGGCCCTTTCAGGCGGCTGACCGAGGCGTCGTCGTTGACCGCGACGATAAGGCGATCGCCTTGGGCCCGCGCCTGTTCCAGGTAGGTGACATGCCCGGCATGCAGGATGTCGAAGCAGCCGTTGGTGAAGACGATCTTCTCTTTGTGTGCCCGCGCGTCGTCGATGGCCAGCAGCAGTTGCTCCAGGCCCAGCACGCCGCGCTCGGAGCCTTCCTCACGCTGGATCGCCCGGCGCAGCTCGGGGGCGCTGATCGCAGCCGTACCCAGCTTGCCGACCACGATGCCCGCCGCCAGGTTGGCCAGGGCCACCGCGTGGGGCAGGTCCTCGCCGGCAGCGATGGCCGCGGCGAGGGTGGAGATGACGGTATCACCGGCACCGGTCACATCGAACACTTCACGCGCCCGCGCCGGCAGGTGCAGCGCCGGCTGGCCGACGCGCAGCAGGGTCATGCCGTGCTCGCCACGGGTCACCAGCAAGGCGCCAAGGTCCAGGTCCTGCAGCAGTTGCAGGCCCTTGGCGACCAGCTCGGCCTCATCGACGCAACGGCCGACGATGGTCTCGAACTCGCTGAGGTTGGGGGTGATCAGGCTGGCGCCACGGTAGATGGAAAAGTCCTTGCCCTTGGGGTCGGCCAGCACCGGAATGCCCTTGGCCCGCGCCGCCTGGATCAGGCTCTGGTGGTTTTTCAGTGCGCCCTTGCCGTAGTCGGACAGGACCAGCACCTTGACGCCCTCGAGCAGGCTGTCGACCTCTGCGCCCAGCGACAGCGGGTCGGTGGCGAACGGTTCTTCGAAATCGATGCGCAGCAACTGCTGGTGACGGCTCATGACCCGCAGCTTGACGATGGTCGGCTGGTGCGCGATGCGCTGGAACACCGAGCGCACCCCTGCAGCCTGCAGGCTGTTGGCCAGGCTGTCGGCGGCCTCGTCCTGGCCGGTGACGCCAATCAGCGAAGCCGGCGCGCCCAGGGCGGCGATGTTCAAGGCAACGTTGGCCGCGCCGCCGGGGCGATCCTCGATCTGATCGACCTTGACCACCGGGACTGGCGCTTCAGGCGAGATACGCGAAGTACCGCCATGCCAGTAGCGGTCGAGCATGACATCGCCGACCACCAGTACCGGGGCTTGATCGAAACGCGGCATGGACAACTTCATGGGCAACCCATATGGAAATAATGAACAGGGGCAGGATATTAGCACAGGGTAGACGACGGCTTTATGGCCAGATCACCCCAGGAAAATTCCCGTGACAATCGGGGCCGCGATGGCCCCGATCAGCGAGGGGTCAGGTGATATCGGCCTTGGCCGGCTCATCCAGGCCCATGGCATGCAGGCGGGCATAATGGCCATTGGCCGCGAGCAGCTCGGCATGGGTGCCGCGCTCGACCAGGCGGCCCTGGTCCATGACCAGGATCTGATCGGCCTTCTCGATGGTCGACAGGCGGTGGGCGATCACCAGCGTGGTACGGCCCTGCATCACATGGTCCAGAGCAGCCTGGATATGCCGCTCGGACTCGGTATCCAGCGCCGAGGTAGCCTCGTCGAGGATCAGCAGCGGCGCGTTCTTCAGCAGTGCCCGGGCAATGGCCAGGCGCTGGCGCTGGCCGCCGGAGAGCAGCACGCCGTTTTCACCCACTTCGGTATCGAAGCCTTTCGGCAGCCGGTCGATGAACTCCTTGGCGTAGGCATCAGCCGCAGCGGCTTCTATGTCGGCGCGGGGGGCGCCGGCCAGGTCGCCATAGGCGATGTTGTTGGCCACGGTATCGTTGAACAGGGTGACATGCTGGGTCACCTGCGAAACGTGGCGACGCAGGTTGCGCAGGCGATAGCTCTCGATCTCCACGCCATCGAGCAGGATCTGCCCCTGGTCGTGGTGATAGAAGCGCGGAATCAGCGCTGCCAGGGTCGACTTGCCGCTGCCAGAGCGGCCGACCAGTGCAATCATCTGCCCTGGCTCGGCGACGAAGCTGATATCGCTCAGCACCTCACGCTCGGTACCCGGGTAGGTGAAGCTGAGGTTGCGCACTTCCAGGTGCCCTTTCACTCGCTCCTTCTCGACGGTACCGCTGTCCACTTCAGGTGCTTCGTCCAGTTGCTCGAAGATGCTCTCGGCACCGGCCAGGCCCTTCTGGATGGTCGAGCTGACTTCCGAAAGCTGACGAATCGGCTTGGGCAACAGGCCGGCGGCCGTAATGTAAGCCACCAGATCACCGGCAGTGGAATCACCGCGCAGGAACAGCACCAGGAACATCAGCGCAGCCATGGCGGTGTAGATCACCAGTTGCAGCATCGGCGTGTACAGCGAGCCGGTCTTGGTCATTTGCAGCTGCTTGTCGGTGTTGCTCTGGCTGGCCTTGCCGAAACGCTGCTCTTCGTAAGCCTCGCCGCCAAAGCTGCGCACCACGCGGTAGCCCTGGATGGTTTCCGAGGCAACGTGGGTGACGTCGCCCATGGCCACCTGGATCTTCTTGCTCTGCTTGCGGAATTTCTTGCTGGCGACGCTGACCATTACTGCGATCACCGGCAGGATGGCGACCATCACCAGCGTCAGATGCCAGTTCATCCACAGCAGGTAGCCGAACAGGAAAACCACGGTCAGGCCTTCGCGGATCACCACCTTGATCGCATCGGTGGCGGCACCGGTGACCATGGTCACGTTGAAGGTGATGCGCGAAATCAGGTGCCCGGAGTTGTGGTTGTCGAAGTAGCGGTTAGGCAGCACCAGCAGCTTGTTGAACAGTTCCACACGCAGGTCGTGCACCAGGCATAGGGAAACCTTGGCTAGGAAGTAGTTGCCGAGGAACGAGCCCAGGCCCTGCCACGCGGCGATCAGGATGATCAGCAGCGGCACCGCCTGCAGCAGTTGCAGGTCGCGCAGATACGGGACGTTGGGGAACAACACCGCTTCGGGGTTGCTCAGCCCATCGACGAAATACTTCAGGATCCCGGCCAGCATTGGCTGGGTCGAGGCAAAGATCACGAAACCGATGATGCTCAGCAGGAAAATGCCGACATAGGGTTTCACATAGCTCAGCAGCCGAAAGTAGATCTTCAGGCTGGAGGTGTGTTCCGCCGGTCGCGGTGTTTCGGCCATTATCAAGCTCGCTGTTCAGGTTGAACCGGAAATTTTACCACAGGCGTCATTTTCGGCACTCCCCCATGGCAGCAACATGGCCAGGCCCACTGGCAGCCAGCTGATGAACCATTCGGCACGTGGCGTACCAGTAAGGCTGGCGGCATCGAATTGCATGGCCAGGGTGGAGTACACCCAGAAACCGAGCAGGATCTTGCCGAACAGCGTGCCGCGTGCGCGGACGATTTCGCCCAAGGTGTACAACCACACCAATATCCACAGCAGCATGCCAGGCAAGCCCATCTCCACAGCGACATGGGTGAACATATTGTGGGTGTGGTCAAAATGCCTGTTCCCAACAGTCACGTCGTAGGCTGCCCCCAGGCCAAGGCCGCTCCAGGGAGCAGCAGCAATCATGTCGACTACGGCATGGAAGATCTCCGGCCGGTAGGACGAACCGCGGTGGGTGATCAGGTCATAAACGAAATAGAAGGCCAGGCCGGTGGCGATGGCGGCCAGGATGGAAAAAACCCGGCTATGACGGTCGCGGAACCAGAGCGGGCCCAGGACCACGGTAAACACCAAGGCCAGCAACGCCCCGCGGCTCTGGCTAAGCATTACGAACACACCCAGACAAGCCAGTGCTGCCAGCCACGCCAACTGCAGGCCACGCTGCTGCGGCGGCTGGTAAACCAGGAAAAGCACTGCCGAACCGATGACATAGGCACCGAGAATAGGGTGCGATATTTCGCCGATGCCCTCCAGGCGGACCAGCCAAGGCTTGCCCTCCAGGCCGTAGAAATGAATGACCGAGATCAGCGCCGCCACCGCCAGCAAGGCACTACCGACCACCAGTAATTGGCGGACACGGGCCAGGCCAAGCTGGGCCAGCAGCGGAAACGCCAAAAGGAACAGCAGGATGTAGAGAAGGCGCTTGGCCTCGCGCCCTGGGTTTTCTGCGCTCGACCAGACCAGGCTGAGCCCGCTCCACACAAGCAGCAACAGCACGCTCCCCCACAAGGCCGGCTGACGCCGCCAGGCCTGCATTATTACTTGCCTTGCGGACCACGCCATTACCAGCGTCGGCAGCCACAGGAAAAGCACCAGACCTTGCTGATAGACCTTGTTGCTCGGTGCCAGGGCGATCGCTGACAGGAACCAGACCAGACCAAACCCCAACCAGGCTCGCGCCCAGTTTTTTTGATACAACATCCCTTCCCCCGTTGAATCAAAGACACCATTGAATGGTGCTACAACATTATTTTCGGCATTATTGCCGGTCATTCCGTTCGCCCGACGACAAGGCTCTATTCATGCAATGCTCCCGGCTCCCCCAGGTCGACTTCGATCAGCTGACACACGGCGCACAGGTGCTTGAGGCAGACAGCCATGGCGCCAAAGTCTACCTGCTCGCGGATGGTAATTTCCTCAAGGTTTTTCGTAGGAAGCGGCTGATTTCATCTGCACTGCTGCGCCCGTACTCGCAGCGCTTCGTCGATAACGCCGCACGCCTTGCACAACTGGGCATCCCTACACTGGAAGTAATCAGCCAGCACAAGCTCGACCTGCCAGGCCGTACCGCCGTGCTGTACCGCCCGCTGCCAGGGCGCACCTTGCTGCAGATGTCGCGCGATGAAGGTTTCAGCTGGGATACCTACCTTCCGCGCCTGATCGAACTCATCCGTCAACTGCACCGCAGCGGCGTGTACTTCCGCTCGTTGCACCTGGGTAATGTGGTGGTCACCCCCGACCAGCAACTGGGCCTGATCGACGTGGCCGACATGCGCTTCCTGCGCCCGCCACTGTCGGCGCGCATGATTCGGCGGAATGTGCAGCATATGGTGCGCTACATCGAGCGGGAGAACCTGGGCGATCGGTTCCCCCTTGCCGCCTTCGAGGCAGCCCTGCTGGCACGCTGAGTGTCAGCTGCGCAGCAGGCTTTGCGACCCATTGCAGAATGCCTGCCAAGCCTTCTCCGGGGCCAGCGCCTGGCGCTGCCGGGCAGCTACCTCCGCGGCACCGAGTACCGAGCAACGCTCGATTGCCTCGGCCCAGGCATTTTCATTGGCAACGGGCAGGTAGCCACCGGTGTCCTGCAACTGCTCGCGGAACACCTGCAGGTCGCTGCACACCACCGGCACGCCGGCAATGACCGCCTCCTGCACCACCAGCCCCAGGCCTTCGGAGCGCGAAGGCACCAATAGCCAGTCGAACGCACGGTACAGCTGCTGCAGGTCGTCGCGGTGACCACTCAGGTGAACACGCCCGGCCAGGCCCAGCGCGTCGATACGGGCTTGCAGCACCTGACGCAGAGGGCCTTCGCCGATGATTGCCAACTGCAGGCCCGGCTGGTGCGCACTGGCCTTGGCGAACGCCTCGATCAGCATTTCGAAACCTTTGCTTTCCACCAGCCGCCCGACCGCGCCCAGCATTACCCCGGTTACCTGCGGCAACTGCAGGGACTGCCTGGCCGCCTCCCGGTTCAACAACGGCTCGGCGAAAGCCAGCGGGTCGAGGGCCATGCGCAAGGTTTGCACCGGCCTGCCAAGCTCGTGTTCGAGTGACGTTGCAAGCGTCTGCGAAACGGCGGCGATGCTCAGCCGCTCGGCCGGAAACATGCGCAGCAAGCGAATATCCCTGGCACTCAGGCGCGTCTTGCCGTGGAACAGCAGTTTGGCACGCACCTGCGGAACCTGCTGCAACAACGGCAACACCAACCGCGCCACACCGACACCGTCGAGCAGCACGACTTCAGCCTGGGCCTCGTTCAGCGCCTTGCGCAAGCGCATGCGCAACCATGGGCGCAACAGCCGCCAGAAGTGCCGCCCTTTCAGCGCCCGTGACGGCATATGCCACTCCCGGGTCGAACCAAGCCCACAACTGAGCCCGCTACCAAGCAGCAGCCAGTTACTGATCCGGGCATCGGCACCCGCGTGCGACAGTATCTGCCGATGCACCTTGTGGATGGACATGTATGGCGTTCCACCCGCCCACATCATATTGACGATGTTCATGGGCCCTCTCCCGCTCATGTCAGGTGGGACAGCGACTTCATTGAACAAAAATGGTGATTCCCATGCCAATCACGGCACCCGCCACCAGCGTCAATGTCAACTTTATCCGATCACGTCTACGACGTTTGGCCTTGCGCTCCACTTCGATGGGCAAGGTCACGTGATTACCAAATCCGGTGTGCAATACTGCGTCACCCTCCAAGGTGACCGCTGTCAGATTTAACTCAGCGTAGCGCCGGGAAAGTGCCTTCTCTCCAGCATAGGCGGCAAACGGCGCGCAACGCTGGTAATCGCTCAAACGACGCAGCCCCGGGTTGAGCGAAAACGCCTGCCACTCGGCCTTGTCGGACAGCAGCGGGTAACAAGGCACCCCGGCGATCACCTGGCGATCGCCCAGGCGAATGTATGGGCTGTGAATGGCCAGGTCATGAGCATGGCTGCGCAGCCACACCTGCAACAGGTCGGGACTGGCGTCCAGGATGGCTCGGGAGTCTTCGACGAAGCCCTGGCGATAGAAGTGCCAGTCGTCCTCGCAATGGAAGATGTAGGGCGTCTTGACGTGGCTGTAGGCCAGGTCGATAGACGGCAACTGGCCCAGCTTGGGCCGGTTGACGAACACCTTGCAGTGCGGTTTCCAGTGCTCCGGCACGGCGGCATGCACGGCATCGTCACCGGAATCTTCGGTGATGAACACTTCGCGAATGGGCGCGGTATTGTAGCGATCGAAACTCTCAAGGGTATTTTTGAGCAGATCGAACCGCCCACAACTGGTCACGACAAGCGTGACGTCACTCTCATTTGAAAAGCGCACCGGACTCCCTCCGCATTGCGATAGCCGACTTCGCTCCCTAGGACCGAGAATTACTCGGTTAGATCCCTAGCTTCAGACGCAATCGCTGCCATGCAGACAACGGCGGATGAGGCCTGAGCGCTGGGCGCATATGATCGACGATGCTACGTCCAACTGCCCCGAAACTGAAACGGGAAACCGCCAGATGGCGGCCATTTTCTGCAATCTGCCGGGCCAGTTCAGGTTCCGCACGCAAGCGGCGAAGCTTTTCCTGGAGGGTCGGGATGCTGTCATAGAACACCACGTTGTGCATGTCCTGCAGGCCCAGCGCGCGGTTCTCTTCCTCGCCCTGGTCATACGCCAGCAACACACAGCCACAGGCCATGGCTTCGAAGTTCTTGATCATGTATTCGCCCATGCCGACGTCGGCACTGACGAAGAAGCGGATCCGGTTGAGCGTGTTGCAGTAGTCCTCACCCGACTTGGTACGGGTCACTACCAGGTTCTCGACCCGGCCCAGCTCGTCCAGCAATGCCTTGCGGCCGCTGTAGGCCACGCTGTTGGTGCTGCCGACGAAGGCCAGTTCGATGTCGCGCTCACGCCCCTGGTCGGCCAGCAACTGCTCGTCGTAGCCCTTGGGCACGAACACGGCGTCGAAACCTTCCTGGCGCAGGCGCTCGCTGACCATGTAGCCGGAGCTGATCACCCGCGCCCAGGGCAGCTTGCGGTAATGGGCGCTGAACTTGCCGGTGTATTTGCACGGGATGTAGTTCTGGTAGGCATCGTGCTCGAGGATGACCAGGTTCGGCACGGTACGGATGAACGCCGCCTGGCGGATTTCCTGCTTGAAACGCAGGAAGAAGACAATGCGGTCATAGCGCTCGACCTGCACTTCACGCTTGAAATAGCGGCGCAGGTTGCGCTGGTCTTCGCTGGTCAGCCAGCGCAGGTCGCACTCGCAGTTGGCCGCGACGCCATCGTACAGGCGGTCGAGAATCGCCCGCTGTTCCTTCTGCACCAGAAATAGGACTTTCATTGGGTTCCTTGGGCGCTCTGCGCCATCGCGGTCAACCATGGGGGCGTAGCTACAGCTCACGCCGCCAGAACAGTTCATGTCGGCGCACGGCCTTGCGGAAGAATTCGTTCTCGCCGTAAGGCGACGGCCGCCGCCCGGCCAGCCAGCGCTGCAACAAGCGGCGCAGGCGGCGTTTGAACGGCGCCGGCGGCTGCAGGTCGTGCATCATGCCCAGCGCCATGGCCTTGTCGCGCTGGGTTGCCAGGTCCAGTACCAGGCTGCAAGGTGCCCACGCCTGGGCGGTGCTCAGCTGCGGTGGCAAGGCCACGCCATCACCACTGTCGCCCATCGGCCAGCGGTCGTTGTCGTGCAGGTGGTTGGCGTAGCACAGCAGGGTTTGCGGCTGCCAGGCCAGGCCTTGCAAGGCTTCCAGCACCGCTGCCTGGGCACATATGTGGTCGGGGTGCGGGTCGAGCTGCGGGTGCGGCATCACCAGCACCTCTGGCCTGGCCATTTCCAGCAAGGCCCGCAGGTCGGCCAGCAGGTTACGCCAGGTCGGCGCGCCATCGCCGTCGGCCGGCAGCGGGAACGGGTTGAAGCGGCGGAAGACGCGAATGTCGGCGAGGTCGGCCTCACGGGACGCGGCCGGCTGGTCTGGCGCAGCCTGCATGGCAGGCAGCTGCAGGCAGAAGTAGCCCAGCTGCACGCAACGCGATTCCGCCACACCGGCCCAGCGCGGCACGGCGATACTGTCCCAAGCCCGCAGGCGGCCCTTCAGGCGCGCGGCTTCGGCCTTTGCCAGGCCCATCTGTTGATAGTGTTCGGCCTCGATCTCACCGGCGGTCAGGGTCACTACCCAGGTTTCGTCGGCCTGACTGTAGAGACCGTAAGCGGCCAGCTCGGCATCATCGGCATGCGGCGCGATCACCATCACCCGGCGCCGTTGCAGCTCGACCGCCGGGGTTATCCACAAGCGCGGCTGGCCCGACAGCCGGCAATGCCGGCCACGCAGGCGCAACGCGCCAGCCTGCAGAGGTGCGGCGAGGCCGGTCAAGTTGAGGAAGCGCACGCCATCGACGCCGCGCTCGAAGGTTTGCCGGTCGGCCTGCTCGCCAGCCACCAGCTCGACCTGCGGGTCGAGGAAGCGCCCCAGCCAGCTGCTTTTTACCCGCAGCTCGAGGATCAGGGTTTCGTTGCCCTGCAGCACGCAGTCAGCCTTGAGCAAGCCGCCGCTCAGGCTGGTAGGAGCCTCCCGGGTCTGCTCGCCGAAGTCGTAGGCGTAGTCCTCGCCAGGCGCATAGAACAGGTGGTCGGCAAACCAGGCTTCATGGGCTGCCCACAGCAGCGGCAACAGCAACAGTGGCAACCACCACCAGCTGAACACACCTACGGCCACCAGCGCGACCAGGCCCGCTAGCAGGCCCAGGCGCTTGTTGCGCCGGTGGCGCTTGAGCAACTGCTGCTTGCGACTCACGCCTGATACACCGGCACGGGGTTGCACCAGCGGTCCTTGTACTCGCGGTCGGCACGGCCGAACGAGAACCGCAACGGCTTGTTGCGCGCACGGGCGTCTTCCCAGGCGGCCTGGGTATTGAGGAAGCTCAGCACGCTGCCGGGGCTGAAAGCCTTGGTTTCAGGGTCGACACCGCCATTGATGTACTCGACGCTGATCCATTCCGGCGCTTCGACACGGTATACCAGCTGGATGGCAATCGGCTTGCCGTCCAGTAGCAGCACCGAGCCGATCAGCAGCTCGCGCAGGCGTTCCAGCACCTCGGCCATGCGCTCGGCGCCGGTGGCAGGGAAGCCCCAGCGGCGCAGGAACAGGTCGCAGTACATGCTGGCGATTTCCTGCGCGCTGAAGTCGCTGATCGGGCGCACCACACCGCCCGCCTCTTCCAGCAGGCGCAGCTCGCGGCGCTGGTTGTAGCGGAACTTCTTCGACAAGTCTTCGTGGGCACGGGCCATGGCCAGCTGTTCCTTCTGCGCCTTGAGGCCGCTGAAGCGGCCCTGGTTCAGTTCGGACAGGTAGCGCGCGGCATGGCGCAACGGTGCAGCGGCATCGGCCGCCGCCGGCAGGATGATCTCGGCGTTGCCCAGGTCGAACAGGGCCTTTTTGCCGGCACGCTTGAGCACATCCTTGGACAGCGCAAGGTGACGCCCCCAGGTGGGGATGGCGGCCTTCAGCTCGCCGGCCTGGTGCCAGCCCAGGTAACGCACCGGGATCTGTGCCAGGTCCGCCAGTTGCTCGACCACCAAAGGATGGGTGGCGACACTGCCACCAAAGCGGGCCCATGCCTCGGCGTAGGCCTTGGCGTCGATAACTTGCCAACCGCGTTCGCGGAAGGCCTGGATACGGTTGAGCATCAGGCCTGCCCCACCAACGCACGGACTTGCGGCAGCTGCCAGAAGGCCTCGCGCACCGCCTGGTCAGAGAAGCGTTCACGCAGGCGCTGCAGCATGTGCTCGGCACAGGCCTGGCGCTGCTGCCCATCGAGCAAAGCCATGTGCTTCAGGCCCTGGGCCAGTTGCCCGGCATCGCCCAGTGGGAACAGCACGCCAACACCCTCGACCACTTCGCGGGCACCGCCACAGGCCGTGGCCAGTACCGGCACACCGGCGACCATGGCTTCGAGCAGGACCATGCCGAACGGCTCATGGTCGGAGCTCAGTGCGAATACATCGAACGCCTGGAAGTAACGGCGTGCATCCGGCACCTGGCCAAGGAAGTCCACTTGCCCGGCAATGCCCAGCTCGGCGGCCAGGGCCTTGAGTTTGGCTTCCAGGCGCCCCTTGCCAAGAACTGCCAGGCGGGCGCCAGCCGGCAGCCCCGGTAGCGCTTCGGCAAAGCCACGCAGCAGGGTGGCCTGGTCCTTGTCCGGGTGCAGGCGCCCGACGTTACCGACAATCCACGCCTGCGCATCCAGGCCCAAGGCTTGGCGGGCCTCGGCGCGTGGCACCAGGGCCGCTTGCAGGGCGTCGATGTCGATGCGGTTGTACAAGGTCTGGATACGCTCTGCCGGCCACTGCGGCAGACAGCGGCGCATGTCGTCACGCACTGCATCCGACACGCCCAGCAAGCTCAGGCGTTTGCTGAACAGGTTGGCGAAGATGCGCCGCCCCTTGCGCTCGTAATCACCGAAAGCATGGTGCACGCCGATCACCGGCAAGCCGGTGCCCAGCAACGCCACGTAGATCGGCTTGAAGCGGTGGGCAATGCAGAAGGCGAAATTGCGCTCGGCCGCAATCCGCCGCAATGCACGGATGGCGCCGAGTTTCAGGCCGCGCACGGCCTTGGAGCTGAACTCCAGGAACAGCACCTCGTCCGACGCGCAGCCAGCTGCTACCTGCGGGTCGGCGGCGCCGGTGAGGAACACCGTAGTGACCTGGTAGCCACGCCCCTGGAACAGGCTGGCGTACTGACGGGCGCAGTCCAGGAACGGCCCGTCATAGCCATGGCAGAACTGCAGGATGCGCGGTTCAGAGCGGCTGGTCATACGGGGCCGCGCCGTCCTTCACAACCAGGATGTCTTCCATGATCAGGTACTGCAGGTCCGAGCCGAAGAACATGTTCAGGGCGTCGGTCGGCGAGCAGATCATCGGTTCACCACGGCGGTTCAGCGAGGTGTTCAGCGAAACGCCGTTGCCGGTCAGGTCTTCAAGCGCCTTCATCATGTCGTAGTAGCGCGGGTTGTACTCGCGCTTGAGCACCTGGGCACGCGAAGTGCCGTCCTCGTGGACCACTTCCGGCACGCGGGCCTTCCACTCTTCAGCCACTTCGAAGGTGAAGGTCATGAACGGCGCCGGGTGGTCGACCTTGATCATCTGCGGGGCGACGGTGTCGAGCATCGACGGGCAGAAAGGTCTCCAGCGTTCGCGGAACTTGATCTGCTCGTTGATGCGGTCGGCTACGCCAGGCACGCTCGGGCAACCAATGATCGAACGGCCGCCCAGGGCACGGGGGCCGAACTCCATGCGGCCCTGGAACCAGGCCACCGGGTTGCCATCGACCATGATTTTGGCGATGCGCTGCGGCATGTCGTCGAGCTTGCGCCACTTCGGCGCGTTCGGGTGACGGGCGCAGGCAGCGATCACGTCTTCGTTGGAGTACGAAGGGCCGAGGTAGACGTGTTCCATCTTCTCGACCGGCACGCCACGGGCGTGGGAAACGTAGGCGGCAGCACCCACGGCGGTACCGGCGTCACCGGAAGCAGGCTGGACGAACAGCTCTTTCAGGTCTGGGCGGGCGATGATCTTCTGGTTGAGCTTGACGTTCAGCGCGCAACCGCCGGCAAAGGCCAGCTTGCCGGTTTCACGCAGGACGTCGCCCAGGTAGTGATCGATCATCTGCAGGGCGATCTTTTCGAACAGCGCCTGCATGCTGGCCGCGTAATGGATGTACGGCTCGTCGGCGATGTCGCCTTCGCGCTTGGGGCCCAGCCATTCGATCAGCTTCGGCGAGAAGTAGAAGCCCTTGCCCTTCTCTTTATAGCGGCGCAGGCCAATGACGTTGGCGTATTCGGTGTTGATCACCAGTTCGCCGTTTTCGAAGCTGGCCAGGCGCGAGAAGTCGTACTTGCTGGCGTCGCCATACGGCGCCATGCCCATGACCTTGAACTCGCCATCGAGCATCTCGAAGCCGAGGAACTCGGTGATTGCGCCGTACAGGCCGCCCAGCGAGTCCGGGTCGAAGAACTCCTTGATCTTGTGGATCTTGCCGTTTTCGCCGTAGCCAAAGAAGGTGGTGGCGTATTCGCCTTTACCGTCGATGCCGAGGATTGCGGTTTTTTCCTTGAAGCCCGAGCAGTGGTAGGCACTGGAGGCGTGAGCCAAGTGGTGCTCGACCGGCTCGATCTTGACCTTTTTCGGGTCGAAGCCCAGTTGCTCCAGGCACCAGACAATCTTCTTGCGGTAGCGCTTGTAGCGACGGTTGCCCATCAGGATGGCGTCGAGGGCGCGGTCCGGGGCGTACCAGTAGCGCTTGGCATAGTGCCAGCGCGCCTTGCCGAACAGGCTGATCGGGGCGAACGGGATGGCTACCACGTCGACGTCGGATGGCTTGATGCCTGCCTGTTCCAGGCAGAACTTCGCCGACTCGTAGGGCATGCGGTTCTTCGCATGCTTGTCACGCACGAAGCGCTCTTCTTCGGCGGCGGCAATCAGTTTGCCGTCAATGTACAAGGCCGCGGAAGGGTCATGGCTAAGGGCGCCGGACAGGCCAAGAATCGTCAATGCCAAGGGATTAGCCTCTTCATTCGGTAGAAATGCGCCAGCGGCCTCTTGGGCGGGTGGCGGCTAAAGGGCGGGATTATAACGCAAACATGTGCGCAACGCGGCAACCTGTACTGGCCTCATCGCCGGCAAGCCAGCTCCCACAGGTACACCACCGACCTTGAGGCCCGCGCTGTACCTGTGGGAGCTGGCTTGCCGGCGATGGGGCCGGTACAGGCAAGCAATATTATTCAGCGATCAGCCAGTCCATGCGGAAGCTGCCGGCGGTTTGCGCCAGCTCTTTGGCCAGCCATGGCAGCAGCTCCTTGAGCTCTTCTTCCAACCCCCACGGCGGGTTGGCGATGGCCAGACCTGAGCCATTGAGCCCCTGCGGGCTGTCCTGATGGTGCACATACAACTCGACCCGCAGCAGTTTCGGTGCGCCGGTGCTGGTCAGGTCCTGGTAGAAGCGGGTCAGCGAACGCTGGTCCTTGATCGGGTACCAGATGGCCGCGACGGTCTGGCGCATGCGACTGATCGCCTCTTTCATGGCGGTAGTGCAGCGCTTGAGCTCGTCAGCCTGCTCGAACGGTGGGTCGATCAGCATGATCGCGCGCTTTTCCTGCACGGGCAGCAAGGCCCGCGGCACATGCCAGCCTTCGCCCAGGTGCACGACCACGCGTGGGTCTTTCTTCATGTTCTCTTTGAGCAGCGGCCCGTCCTCGGGATGCTTCTCGTTGAGCAGGGCGCGGTCCTGCTGGCGCATCAGGCGGCGGGCCAGCTCGGGCGAACCGGGGTAGTAGCGCAGCTCGCCATCGGCATTCAGGCGCTTGATGATACGCAGATAGTCGTCGGCCATGGCCGGCAGGTCATCGCGATTCCACAGGCGGGCGACACCTTCCAGGCACTCGCCGGTGCGGGTTGCCTGGTCGCCCTGCAGGTCGTAAAGGCCAAGCCCTGCATGGGTATCGATGTAGGCGAACGGCTGCTCCTTGCGCGACATCAAGGCGATGAGGCGGGTCAGCACGATATGTTTGAGGACGTCGGCGTGGTTGCCGGCGTGGAAGGCGTGACGATAGTTCATGGCAACTCCTGCGGGGGTGGCAAGTTTACCTTGCCTTGCAGGCGGAGTCAGGCCTGGCTGCTGATCGGCGACGGCATCTTCGCGGGTAAACCCGCCCCCACAGGCACCTCACAGAATTTGAGTTCTGTGCAATCCCTGTGGGAGCGGGTTCACCCGCGAAGCAGGCGCCGCCGACTCAACGGGTATTACTTGTCAGCGTGATACGCCGCATCAGCAGTCTCGAAGCGCTTGACCATTGCCTGCGACGGGCTGCCCAGCTTGCTCACCACGAAGATGGCGATGCTGGCGAACAGGAAGCCCGGGATGATTTCGTACAGCCCGAGGGTGTCGAAGTTCTTCCACAGGATCACGGTCAGTGCACCCACCACGATACCGGCCAGTGCGCCGTTACGGGTCATGCCTTTCCACAGCACCGAAATCAGCACCACCGGACCAAAGGCAGCACCGAAGCCGGCCCAGGCGTAAGCCACCAGGCCCAGCACGCGGTTTTCCGGGTTGGAGGCCATGGCGATGGCGATCAGGGCGACGGCCAGCACCATCAGGCGGCCGACCCACACCAGCTCGACCTGCGAAGCATTCTTGCGCAGGAACGCCTTGTAGAAGTCTTCGGTCAGGGCACTGGAGCACACCAGCAGCTGGCAGCTCAGGGTACTCATTACCGCCGCGAGGATGGCCGACAGCAGCACACCGGCAACCCATGGGTTGAACAGGATCTTGGCCAGCTCGATGAACACACGCTCGTGGTTCTCGCTGACCGGGCCTGCCAGGTCAGGATGCGCCGAGAAGTAGGCGATGCCGAAGAAGCCCACCGCGCAGGTACCGACCAGGCAAAGGATCATCCAGGTCATGGAGATACGACGGGCGTTGGCGATCGACTTCACCGAGTCGGCAGCCATGAAACGCGCCAGGATGTGCGGCTGACCGAAGTAGCCCAGCCCCCAGCCCATGAGCGAGATGATGCCGATGAAGGTGGCGCCCTTGAACATGTCGAAGTGGGCCGGGTTGACCGCATCGATGGCAGCGAAGGTGGTATCGAAGCCGCCAGTGGAGATCAGCACGATCACCGGAGTGAGGATCAGCGCAAAGATCATCAGCGAAGCCTGCACGGTATCGGTCCAGCTCACCGCCAGGAAACCACCGATGAAGGTGTAGGCGATGGTCGCAGCAGCACCGGCCCACAGGGCGGTTTCGTACGGCATGCCGAAGGTGCTCTCGAACAGACGGGCACCGGCAACGATGCCGGAGGCGCAGTAGATGGTGAAGAACACCAGGATCACGATGGCCGAGATGATCCGCAGCAGGCCGCTGTTGTCTTCGAAGCGGCTGGAGAAGTAGTCCGGCAGGGTCAGTGCATCGCCGTTGTGCTCGGTCTGCACGCGCAGACGACCAGCGACGAACAGCCAGTTCAGGTAGGCGCCGACGGTCAGGCCGATGGCAATCCAGGCTTCGGACAAGCCTGAGAAGTAGATGGCGCCCGGCAGGCCCATCAGCAGCCAGCCGCTCATGTCGGAAGCGCCGGCGGAAAGCGCGGTGACCACGCTACCCAGGCTGCGACCGCCGAGGATGTAGTCGGAAAGGTTATTGGTGGAGCGATAGGCGGCGAAGCCGATCAGCACCATTGCCGCGATATAGACCACGAAAGTGATCGTTAGTGGATTGCCCATGCGTGTGCCCTGGCGTTTGTTTTTATGTCATGCACAACCGCAGCCATGGCGGTTGCACCCAGGCGGCGAATCCTATGCAACAACGCAAAGCGGGTGCAACCATTTTTCATTTGCAAGTTGCACCTTCCCGTGCATTTTCAGACAAATCTGATTTTTTGCTCCTTTTGGGAGCAACAACCTCGCTTTTCAGAATAAAACGCACCGAAAACGACCCTTTTCCGGGCATGGAAATGACGGCCGGACGAGTTGCACCTTTTCCATGAAAAATTCGGGTTGCACCTGGTTGCACCCGAATTGTCCTACAGCTACTCTTGGCGCCAGCTTAGGCCACAACCGTGGCAATAACGAGGATAAGAAATGGCGACGACCACCCTTGGGGTCAAACTCGATGACCCGACCCGTGAGCGACTCAAGGCAGCTGCGCAGTCGATTGACCGCACCCCGCACTGGTTGATCAAGCAAGCGATCTTCAATTACCTGGAGAAGCTCGAGGGTGGTGCCACCCTGACCGAACTCAACGGCCATGCCAGCAGCCTGGCCGACGACGCCGGTGAGGTCCAGCCCGACCACAGCCACCAGTGCTTCCTCGAGTTCGCCGAGAGCATCCTGCCGCAGTCGGTACTGCGCTCGGCGATCACCGCCGCCTACCGCCGCCCCGAACAGGAAGTGGTACCGATGCTGCTGGAGCAGGCGCGCCTGAGCGCCCCGCTGGCCGAAGCGACCAACAAGATGGCCGCCAGCATCGCCGAAAAACTGCGTAACCAGAAGAGCGCTGGCGGTCGTGCCGGTATCGTCCAGGGCCTGCTGCAGGAATTCTCGCTGTCGTCCCAGGAAGGGGTGGCACTGATGTGCCTGGCCGAAGCCCTGCTGCGCATCCCCGACAAGGGCACCCGTGACGCGCTGATCCGCGACAAGATCAGCACCGGCAACTGGCAGCCGCACCTGGGCAACAGCCCGTCGCTGTTCGTCAACGCCGCCACCTGGGGCCTGCTGCTGACCGGCAAGCTGGTGTCCACCCACAACGAATCCGGCCTCACCTCCTCGCTCACCCGCATCATCGGCAAGAGCGGCGAGCCGATGATCCGCAAGGGCGTCGACATGGCCATGCGCCTGATGGGCGAGCAGTTCGTCACCGGCGAAACCATCGCCGAAGCCCTGGCCAATGCCAGCCGCTTCGAGTCCAAGGGCTTCCGCTATTCCTACGACATGCTCGGCGAAGCCGCACTGACCGAGCACGACGCACAGAAGTACCTGGCGTCCTACGAGCAGGCCATCCACTCGATCGGCAAGGCCTCCCATGGCCGTGGCATCTATGAAGGCCCGGGCATCTCGATCAAGCTGTCGGCGCTGCACCCGCGCTACAGCCGCGCCCAGTACGAGCGCGTGATGGAAGAGCTGTACCCGCGCCTGCTGTCGCTGACCCTGCTGGCCAAGCAGTACGACATCGGCCTGAACATCGACGCCGAAGAAGCCGACCGCCTGGAGCTGTCGCTCGACCTGCTCGAGCGCCTGTGCTTCGAGCCTTCGCTGGCCGGCTGGAACGGTATCGGCTTCGTTATCCAGGCCTACCAGAAGCGCTGCCCGTATGTGATCGACTATGTCATCGACCTGGCCAAGCGCAGCCGCCACCGCCTGATGATCCGCCTGGTGAAAGGCGCCTACTGGGACAGCGAAATCAAGCGCGCCCAGGTCGAAGGCCTGGAAGGCTACCCGGTCTACACCCGCAAGGTGTACACCGACGTGTCCTACGTCGCCTGCGCCCGCAAGCTGCTGGCCGTGCCAGAAGCCATCTACCCGCAGTTCGCCACCCACAACGCCCACACCCTGTCGGCCATCTACCACATTGCCGGTCAGAACTACTACCCGGGCCAGTACGAGTTCCAGTGCCTGCACGGCATGGGCGAGCCACTGTACGAGCAGGTGGTCGGCAAGATTTCCGAAGGCAAGCTGAACCGTCCGTGCCGCGTCTATGCACCGGTCGGCACCCACGAAACGCTGCTGGCCTACCTGGTGCGTCGCCTGCTGGAAAACGGCGCCAACACCTCGTTCGTCAACCGCATCGCCGACCACTCGATCTCCATCCAGGAACTGGTCGCCGACCCGGTCGCCAGCATCGAGCGCATGGGCACCCAGGAAGGCAGCATCGGCCTGCCGCACCCACGCATCCCGCTGCCGCGTGAACTGTATGGCAGCGAGCGGGCCAACTCGGCCGGCATCGACATGGCCAACGAACACCGCCTGGCATCGCTGTCCTGCGCCATGCTGGCCACCGCTCACAACGACTGGAAAGCCACGCCACTGCTGGCCTGCGCTGCCAGCGAAAGCGCAGCCGCACCGGTGCTGAACCCGGCGGACCACCGCGACGTGGTCGGCCATGTCCAGGAAGCCACTGTCGCCGACGTCGACAACGCCATCCAGTGCGCACTGAATGCAGCACCGATCTGGCAGGCCACCCCGCCAGCCGAGCGCGCTGCCATTCTGGAGCGCACCGCCGACCTGATGGAGGCCGAAATCCAGCCGCTGATGGGTCTGCTCATCCGCGAAGCGGGCAAGACCTTCGCCAACGCCATCGCCGAAGTGCGTGAAGCCGTGGACTTCCTGCGCTACTACGCGGTGCAGGCACGCAACGACTTCAGCAACGACGCCCACCGCCCGCTGGGCCCGGTGGTGTGCATCAGCCCGTGGAACTTCCCGCTGGCGATCTTCACCGGCCAGGTAGCCGCAGCGCTCGCCGCCGGCAACCCGGTACTGGCCAAGCCGGCCGAGCAAACCCCGCTGATCGCTGCCCAGGCCGTGCGCCTGCTGCTGGAAGCCGGCATCCCTGAAGGCGTGCTGCAACTGCTGCCAGGCCGCGGTGAAACCGTCGGTGCCGGCCTGGTGGGTGACGAGCGCGTCAAGGGCGTGATGTTCACCGGTTCCACCGAAGTGGCCCGCCTGCTGCAGCGCAACGTCGCCGGCCGCCTGGACAACCAGGGCCGCCCGATCCCGCTGATCGCCGAAACCGGTGGCCAGAACGCGATGATCGTCGACTCCTCGGCACTGACCGAGCAGGTAGTGATCGATGTGGTGTCCTCGGCCTTCGACAGCGCCGGCCAGCGTTGCTCGGCACTGCGCGTGCTGTGCCTGCAGGAAGATTCCGCCGACCGCGTGATCGAAATGCTCAAGGGCGCCATGGCCGAAAGCCGCCTGGGCTGCCCGGACCGCCTGGCCGTGGACATCGGCCCGGTGATCGACGCCGAAGCCAAGGCCGGCATCGAGAAGCACATTCAGGGCATGCGCGAGAAAGGTCGCTCGGTTTACCAGGTGGCCATTGCCGATGCTGCCGAGCTCAAGCGCGGCACCTTCGTCATGCCGACCCTGATCGAGCTGGAAAGCTTCGACGAGCTCAAGCGTGAAATCTTCGGCCCGGTGCTGCACGTGGTGCGCTACAACCGTCGCAACCTGGACCAGCTGATCGAGCAGATCAACAACTCCGGCTACGGCCTGACCCTCGGCGTGCACACCCGCATCGACGAGACCATCGCCAAGGTGGTGGAAACCGCCAACGCCGGCAACATGTACGTCAACCGCAACATCGTCGGTGCAGTGGTGGGTGTGCAGCCGTTCGGTGGTGAAGGCCTGTCCGGCACCGGCCCGAAAGCCGGCGGCCCGCTGTACCTGTACCGCCTGCTGTCGACCCGCCCGGCCGACGCGATTGGCCGCCACTTCCAGCAGCAGGACGGCGAAGGCAAGCCTGACCGCGCCCTGCACGAACAGCTGATCAAGCCACTGCATGGCCTGAAGGCCTGGGCCGAGAGCAACCAGCTGGCCGACCTGGCCGCGCTGTGCATCCAGTTCGCCAGCCAGTCGCAGAGCGGCATCGCCCGCCTGTTGCCAGGCCCGACCGGCGAGCGCAACAGCTACACCATCCTGCCGCGTGAGCACGTGCTGTGCCTGGCCGACAACGAAGCCGACCTGCTGGCGCAGTTCGCCGCAGTGCTGGCCGTTGGCAGCTCGGCGGTATGGGCGGACGGCGAGCCGGGCAAAGCCCTGCGTGCCCGCCTGCCGCGAGAGCTGCAGGCCAAGGTCAAGCTGGTGGCGGACTGGAACAAGGATGAAGTGGCGTTCGACGCCGTGATCCACCATGGCGACTCGGATCAACTGCGCGACGTGTGCCAGCAGGTGGCCAAGCGTGCCGGGGCGATCGTGGGTGTGCACGGGCTGTCCAGCGGCGACCACCAGATTGCGTTGGAGCGCCTGGTGATCGAGCGGGCAGTGAGTGTGAACACTGCTGCTGCCGGTGGTAATGCCAGCCTGATGACCATTGGCTAACGCTGAGGGTTGTTAACGAAAAAAGGAGAGCTTCGGCTCTCCTTTTTTTATGGGGGCTGGGGTTGGGCTGACAGGTGTTCATTCAACCTGAAGCCAAACCCTCATTGCCCCCTGATAATTCTCGAGTGCCTGGCCGGGCCTATTCGCGGGCGCGCCCGCTCCCACAGGATCACCACAAGCTTCATGACTTGCACCGTACCTGTGGGAGCGGGCATGCCCGCGAAAGGGCCGGCTCAGGCGACACATCATTAAGCCTCAGTGCGAAGTTCGCGACCTAGATTAGGATCTTCGAGTGAATCTGCGTTCAGGGGTGGATCAGGAACTATCACCACCTGCTGTCAAGCAAGAGGGTGGCAGCGGTGCATGGGTAGAGAAATCCAAAAAACCCGGTGCACGCCGTTACCCGCGCTTTCGCCAGAGCCACAATAGGCACCAGCCTTTCCCTGCCTCCGAAGTCAGCATCAGCCCAATCCACACCGAGTTACTGATACTGGAAGCCAGCATCGGCAAAAACAAGATTATGGATATCGACGGAACGATAAAAAAGATGCGAAAGGGGATCTGCACCATCGCCAAGTAGACAGCTAACCGGCAACGCATAAGAAACAACCCGCAGGTCGCTATCAACGAAAGCTGCAGAATCAGGCCTAGCCAGACGATTAGCTCTAGCCCTCCTCCCCAGACCTGCATGTTGCTCAATGCATCCTTGAAATCCGTCCAGAAAGGTATGGCACCTCGCTCCGTACTGCGGAAGACATAAAAGCAGATGTAGAACGCGTCCATGCCTCCCCAAAACAGGAAAGCGATCGCATGCCAGCTCAAGTTCGAGTTCTTCAATATGCTCCCTCTTCGAACCACGCCGGAATACCGAGCTTCGTAGGGGCGGCCTTTCGCCGCGAAAGGGCCGCAAAGCGGCCCCGGCAAATTCTGCTGCGACGCTGCTCAAACCATGGACGAAAGTGTGATCAAAGCAAACAGCTGCGCTGCTGTAATTACGGCAGCCAGCAGCATCCACAACCAATTGGCCAGCGTGAAACGGCTGTTGGCCACCCCTGCCTCATCCCCCGCGCTGAAATTCGCGCCTTTCTGCATGGGCACCAGAATGACCAACCAAGCTGCTTGAATGACTACACCCGCAAAATACGCCGCCCACAACTGATCATCCAGAATCACACTGGCAGCCACCCAGGCAGCACACATACCGTAGTAGCCCAGCGTGAGCCCCAGAATGGACCAAGGGTAGGTTCTACCTGACTCGCGAATACGATCATTCACCCTTCTCAATAACGGGTAGATGAAGAACACTGCAAAAGCGCTTCGCCAGAATGGGCTGACCTTTTCTCCTGTCCTCACTCCATGCAGCTTCCAGCTCTGATAAAAGCAATACAGCCAGTAAAAACCAAGGGTGAAGAAGGTCATTACGCTAAACTTCAGGGGCGAGACTACGAAGAAGGGAAGTTGCTTGCCCTCGAAATCAGTCAAGTCGTTCTTGTGGACATCACTCATCAGAAAAGCCTCATTGCGAACACCAAAGCACACATTCAAGGCCAAATGGCATTCGATCCGCAGTAGTCCAGTTCCGCTCTGACTTGTGGGAAACGTCTCTACATTTTCCTGCGCCTGTTCCGGCCCTTTCGCGGGTAAACCCGCTCCTACAGGTGCAGCGTTGATGGCTGGGGCTGCGCAGTACTTGTGGGAGCGGGTTTACCCGCGAAAGGGCCCGAACAGGCAAAACAACAACTGCCCCCCGCGTGAGCTGTGCGACCAACCACCAGACATCCCGGTGTTCTCAACCCATATCACCCAAACCTATTAACCTGTCCCCCACCCCACCACCCTCCTACACTCGCAGCATCCCGCCTCAGGACCGCGATCATGCCCGAGACCCTGCTCAACCCCCGCAACCTCGCCTTCGAACTCTACGAAGTCCTCGACGCCGAGGCCCTGACCCAACGCCCGCGCTTCGCCGAGCACAGCCGCGAAACCTTCGATGCGGCGCTGTCAACTGCCCGCACCATCGCCGAAAAGCTCTTCGCCCCGCACAACCGCAAGGCCGACGAAAACGAGCCGCGCTACGTGGATGGCCGCGCCGAACTGATCCCCGAAGTGAAACCCGCCGTCGACGCCTTTCTCGAAGCCGGCTTCCTCAACGCCAACCGCGACTTCGAAGTCGGCGGCATGCAGCTGCCGAGCCTGGTCTCGCAGGCCTGCTTCGCCCACTTCCAGGCGGCCAACGCCGGCACCACGGCCTACCCGTTCCTGACCATGGGCGCGGCCAACCTGATCGAGAGCTTCGGCAGCGATGAACAGAAACACCTGTTTCTGCAGCCGATGATCGAAGGCCGCTACTTCGGCACCATGGCCCTGACCGAACCCCACGCTGGCTCGTCGCTGGCCGATATCCGCACCCGCGCCGAACCTGCCGGTGACGGCAGCTACCGGCTCAAGGGCAACAAGATTTTCATCTCCGGCGGTGATCACGAGTTGTCGGAAAACATCGTGCACATGGTGCTGGCCAAGCTGCCGGATGCGCCGCCCGGCGTGAAGGGCATCTCGCTGTTCATCGTGCCCAAGTACCTGGTCAACGAAGATGGCAGCCGTGGCCCGCGCAACGATGTGCTGCTGGCCGGGTTGTTCCACAAGATGGGCTGGCGCGGTACCACCTCCACCGCGCTGAACTTCGGCGACAACGGCCAGTGCGTCGGCTACCTGGTCGGCCAGCCGCACCAGGGCCTGGCCTGCATGTTCCAGATGATGAACGAGGCACGCATCGGTGTCGGCATGGGCGCAGTGATGCTCGGCTACGCCGGCTACCTGTATTCGCTGGAGTACGCCCGCCAGCGCCCGCAGGGTCGGTTGCCGGACAACAAAGACCCGCACAGCCCGGCGGTGCCGATCATCGAGCACAGCGATGTGAAACGCATGCTGCTGGCACAGAAGGCCTACGTGGAGGGCGCCTTCGACCTGGGCCTGTATGCCGCGCGCCTGTTCGACGACACCCAGACTGCCAGCGACGACAGCGCCCGCAAGCAGGCGCAGGAACTGCTCGACCTGCTGACCCCGATCGTCAAATCGTGGCCCTCGACGTTCTGCCTCAAGGCCAATGAACTGGCGATCCAGATCCTCGGCGGCCACGGCTACACCCGCGAATACCCGGTTGAACAGTACTACCGCGACAACCGCCTGAACCCGATCCATGAAGGCACCGAGGGCATCCAGTCGCTCGACCTGCTGGGCCGCAAGCTGGCGCAGAACAATGGCGCCGGCCTCAAGCAGTTGATCCGGTCGATCGCGGCCACCGGCGAGCGCGCCAGCCACCATCCGAACCTCGATCCGCTGCGCCAGCCGCTGGAGCAACTGGTCAACCGCCTGCAAGGTGTGACCCTGGCCTTGCTGGGTGACCTGGCCCAGGGCAAAGTCGCCGGAACCCTGGCCAACTCGGCCCTGTACCTCAAGGCCTTCGGCCACTGCGTGATCGGCTGGCGCTGGCTGGAACAGGCGATTCATGCCGAACTCGGCCTGCTCAAGGGCAACCCCGCCGACCGCGACTTCTACCTTGGCAAGCTGCAGGCCGCACGTTATTTCCTGACCTGGGAAGTACCTGGCTGCCATAATGAGCTGGCATTGCTCGAGGCGCGCGACGACACTTGCCTCACCATGCAGGACGAGTGGTTCTAAGGGGGAGCCACCGTGTACACGGAGGCTTCCACATGTTCGATACCAGCGCCCTGCTGCGCCAGCGCTTTGCCGCGCTGCGCAGTACGGCCGAGTTGTTTTCCCTGCGCCATGTGAAACAGTCGCACCAGGCGCTGTCGGTTCGCCGCAACGTCGCGGAACCACCCTTCTTCAGCCAGGACGAGGGCGCCATGCTCACCGTGCGGGTGAATGGCGTGGAAGCCTATGCCGCCACCGCCGACCTGTCCCAGGCCGGCCTGCAGCGCGCCCTGGAGCAGGCCGAGGCGCTGGCCCGGCAGATCGCCCGGTACAACCTGCTGGACCTGCGCGAGCACCCCGTGACCAGCGCACGCCACGACCACATTTCGCCCAACTTCGACCAACCCGTGCCCAACCTCGCCGACTGCCTTGGCCTGCTCGCTGCCGAATCGGCCAGCGTGCCCAAGGACAGCCGCCTGGTGGACTGGCAGGCCAGCCTGGGCCTGAGCCTGGTCGAGCAGACCTACCTGAACTCGGCCGGCGCCGAGCTGCGCCACGCTCAGCGCTTCCTGTTCCCGGGCCTGGGCGTGACCGCCAGCGATGGCCAGGACAGCCAGAGCCGCAGCCTGGGCCGCGACAACTTCGGCCAGCAGGGCGGCTTCGAGATCATCGAGCGCTGTGGCCTGGTCGGCGCTGCCCGCCGGGTGGCCGACGAGGCGCTGCAGCTGCTGCTGGCACCGAACACCCCCAGCGGCCCGCGCGACCTGCTGTTGATGCCGGACCAGATGATGCTGCAGATTCACGAATCCATCGGCCACCCGCTGGAGATGGACCGCATTCTCGGCGACGAGCGCAATTACGCCGGCACCAGCTTCGTCAAGGCCGGTGACTTCGGCCACCTGCAGTACGGCTCCGCGCTGCTCAACGTGACCTTCGACCCGACCATCGGCGAAGAGCTGGCCAGCTACAGCTTCGATGATGACGGCACCCCGGCCAGCAAGCAGTTCCTGATCCGCGATGGCCTGCTGCTGCGCCCGCTGGGTGGTGCGCTGTCGCAGTTCCGCTCCGGCCTCGACGGCGTGGCCAACAGCCGCGCCTGCGGCTGGAACCGTGCGCCGATCGACCGCATGGCCAACCTCAACATCGAGCCGGGCGACCAGAGCCTGGATCAGCTGGTGAAGGGCATCGAGCACGGCATCCTGATGCGCACCAACCGTTCCTGGTCCATCGACGATGCGCGCAACAAGTTCCAGTTCGGCTGTGAATGGGGGCAGTTGATCGAAAACGGCGAGCTCAAGGGCATCGTCAAGAACCCCAACTACCGTGGCATCTCTGCGCAGTTCTGGCGCAACCTGGCGGCGGTCGGCGACAGCAGTACCTTCCAGGTGCTGGGCACGCCCAACTGCGGCAAGGGCGAACCCAACCAGGTGGTGCGGGTCGGCCACGCCTCGCCGGCCTGCGTGTTCCGCCAGATCGACGTATTCGGAGGAGACGCCTGATGAAACACGCTTTCGAAACCCTGGTCGGGGATGTACGCAAAGCCCTGCAGACGGGCGAACAGTTCACCCTCGGCTACAGCGCCGAACAGTCGCAATTCGTGCGTTTCAACCATGCCAAGGTGCGCCAGGCCGGCACCGTGAACCAGGCCGGCGCGCAACTGCGGCTGATCCGCGATGGCCGCCAGGCAGAGCAACAGGTGACCTTGAGTGGTGACACGCAACTGGATAGCCAGCGCCTGTTCACGGCCCTGGAGCAACTGCGCCAGACCTTGCCACTGCTGGCGGTCGATCCGTACCTGCGCCTGGACGAAAGCGCCTGGCACAGCCACAGCCAGCAGGCGCAGCCGCTGCCCGAACTGAGCGATGTGCTGACCTTGCTCGAGCGCGAAGCCGGCGACCTGGACCTTGTCGGCATCTACGCCGCCGGCCCCATCTGCCGGGGCTTCGCCAGCTCGTTCGGGGCCTTCGGCTGGCACCAGGCCAACAGCTTCAACTTCGACTGGAGCCTGTTCCACGAAAACGGCGAGGCGGTGAAGGCCAATTATGCCGGGCAAGTGTGGAGCGCCGACGACTTCACTGCACGCCTGCGCCAGGCGCGAGAGCAGCTGGGTTTCCTTGGCCGCCCTGCCGTCACGCTCAAACCTGGCAGCTACCGTGCCTACCTGGCCCCGGCGGCCATGGACGAAATAGCCGGCATGCTGTGCTGGGGCGGCTTTTCCGCACAGGCCCTGGCCACTGGCAACAGCGCCCTGCAGCGCCTGTACAACGGCGATGCGCGGCTGAGCCCGCTGGTTAGCTTCACCGAGCAGGTCAGCGGTTCGCTGAGCCCGGCGTTTTCCGATGAAGGCTCGCCGCGCCTGGATGTGCCGTTGATCCAGCAAGGCGAAGCCCGGCAGCGATTGATCAGTGCGCGCAGTGCGGCCGAGTTCGAGCTGCTGGCCAATGGCGCCGACAGCTACGAGTCGCCGTGTGCGCTGAGCCTGGCAGCAGGTAGCCTGCCGAGCGAGCAGATCCTGGAGCGGCTCGGTACCGGGCTGTACATCAGCAACCTGTGGTACCTGAACTATTCCGACTTGCCGGCGGCACGCATGACCGGGCTGACCCGCTTCGCCACTTTCTGGGTGGAGAACGGGCAGATCCAGGGCCCGGTGAGCACCATGCGCTTCGATGACAGCCTGTACAGCTTGCTAGGTAGCCAACTGGAGGACCTGACGCTGGAGCGCGAGATGATTCTGTCGACCAGTACCTATGGACAGCGCAGTACCGGGTCGAGTCATTTGCCGGGGGCACTGGTCAAAGGCCTGACCCTGACATTGTGACTGGACTTACCGGCCCTTTCGCGGCTAAAGCCGCTCCCACAGGATCTCCACTGCCCTTGAATGTGGTGATATCCCTGTGGGAGCGGGTTCACCCGCGAAGAGGCCGGCACTGACAAACGAGGAAGTCATGCCCGAACGCACCCCGCTGGACCCTGTCACCGCCCGCTGGATCCCTTGGGTGGTGGCCATCGCCTTCTTCATGCAGTCCCTGGACGGCACCATCCTCAACACCGCACTGCCAGCCATGGCCCGCTCGCTGGCCGAAGACCCGCTGCGCATGCAGGGCGTGATCATCGCCTACATGCTCACAGTGGCCCTGCTGATCCCCGCCTCAGGCTGGATCGCCGACCGCTTCGGCACCAAGCGCATCTTCTTCAGCGCCATCCTGCTGTTCAGCTTCGGCTCGCTGCTGTGCGCCGCCGCCAACAGCCTCGGTTTCCTGATCTTTGCCCGTGTCGTGCAAGGGCTGGGCGGTGCGCTGATGCTGCCGGTCGGTCGGCTGGTGGTCCTGCGCGCCTACCCGCGCACCGAGCTGGTGCGCATCATGAGCTTCATCACCATCCCCGGCCTGCTCGGGCCGCTACTGGGCCCTACGGTTGGCGGCTGGTTGGTGGAAATACTGAGCTGGCACTGGATCTTCCTGCTCAACCTGCCGGTCGGCCTGATCGGCTGCTACGCCGTGTGGAAGTTCATCCCCGACCTGCGCGGCGCCGAGCGCACCACGTTCGACGGCCCCGGGTTCCTGCTGTTTGGCGCAGCGATGGTATTGATCACCATCGCCATGGAAGGCCTGGGCGAACTGCACCTGCCGCACCTGCGGGTGATGTTGCTGCTGTTCGCCGGCATGGCCTGCCTGGCGGCTTACTGGCTGCGCGCCGGGCGCGACCCAGAGCCGCTGTTCTCGCCCAGCCTGTTCCGCGTGCGCACCTTTGCCATCGGTATCCTCGGCAACCTGTTCGCCCGCCTGGGCAGCGGCGCCCTGCCGTTCCTGGTGCCGTTGCTGCTGCAAGTGGCGCTGGGCTACTCGCCGGCCCAGGCCGGCATGAGCATGATCCCGCTGGCGGCTGCGGCGATGCTGGCCAAGTCCATTGCCCGACCACTGATCGAACGCTTTGGCTACCGCATCATCCTCACCGGCAACACCCTGCTGCTGGGCCTGCTGCTGGCCAGCCTCGGTCTGGTCGACGAACAGACGCCCTATGCCGTGCTGCTGATTCAGCTGGGCCTGCTCGGTGCGGTCAACTCGATGCAGTTCACCGCGATGAACACGGTAACCCTGATCGACCTCGACGACGCCAGCGCCAGCAGCGGCAACAGCCTGCTGTCGGTGGTCGCGCAGCTGGCCCTGAGCCTGGGCGTGGCGTGTGCGGGTGCATTGCTCGGCGGCTTTACCGCAGCGGGCAGCGCCGACGGCGTGGAAACCACCTTGGGCGCATTCCAGCTGACCTTCGTCACCATCGGCGTGATGGCCATGCTGGCGGCGGCGATCTTCCTGCAACTGTCGCCGACGGACGGAAGGCGTGCCCGTCGTCCGGAACAACACATGGAGTCGTAGGGCGAATGGCCACGAGGCTGGTAGACTGTGCGGCATTTTTCGCTTCGCAACGCAGGCCCGCCTCGTGACCACCGAATCCACCGCCTTTGCCACCTTGCCGCTGTCCACTGCCATGCTGGCCAACCTGGACGCCCTCGGCTATGCCTCGATGACACCAATCCAGGCCCAGAGCCTGCCGGTCATCCTCAAGGGCCAGGACCTGATCGCCCAGGCCAAGACCGGCAGCGGCAAGACCGCCGCCTTCGGCATCGGCCTGCTCAACCCGATCAACCCACGCTACTTCGGTTGCCAGGCGCTGGTGCTGTGCCCCACCCGCGAGCTCGCCGACCAGGTGGCCAAGGAGCTGCGCCGCCTGGCCCGCGCCGAGGACAACATCAAGATCCTGACCCTGTGCGGCGGCGTTTCGCTGGGCCCGCAGATCGCTTCGCTGGAGCACGGCGCACACATCATCGTCGGCACCCCAGGGCGCATCCAGCAGCACCTGGACAAGGGCACCCTGGTGCTCGACGGGCTGAACACCCTGGTGCTGGACGAAGCCGACCGCATGCTCGACATGGGCTTCTTCGATGCCATCGCCAGCATCATCGGCAAGACCCCGTCGCGCCGCCAGACCCTGCTGTTCTCGGCCACCTACCCGGCCGGCATCAAGCAACTGGCCGCCGACTTCATGTGCAACCCGCAACAGGTCAAGGTCGAGAGCCTGCACGCCGACAACCAGATCGAGCAGCGCTTCATCGAGATCGACCCGCAACAGCGCCTCGAGGCCGTCACCCGCGTGCTCGGCCACTACCGCCCGCAGTCCTGCGTGGCGTTCTGCTTCACCAAGCAGCAGTGCGAGGATGTGGTCGCCCACCTGACCGCCAAGGGCATCGTTGCCCAGGCCCTGCATGGCGACCTGGAGCAGCGCGACCGCGACCAGGTGCTGACCATGTTCGCCAACCGCAGCAGCTCGGTGCTGGTGGCTACCGATGTGGCCGCGCGCGGCCTGGACATCGATGGCCTGGACATGGTCATCAACGTCGAACTGGCACGTGATGCGGAAATCCATGTGCACCGTGTGGGCCGTACCGGCCGTGCCGGCGAGAAAGGTATTGCGGTCAGCCTGGTGGCACCGGCCGAAGGCCACCGCGCCCAGGCCATCGAAGACCTGCAGAAGAGCCCGCTGCGCTGGGACCAGCTGGACAGCCTGAAGCACAAGGGTGGCGAGCCGCTGCTGCCGCTGATGAGCACCCTGTGCATCGCCGCCGGGCGCAAGGACAAGCTGCGCCCGGGTGACATCCTCGGGGCGCTGACCGGTGACGCCGGCATCCCCGGCAAGCAGGTGGGCAAGATTGCGATCTTCGATTTCCAGGCGTTCGTGGCCGTGGAGCGACCGCTGGCCAAGCAGGCCATGCAGCGCTTGAACAGCGGCAAGATCAAGGGGCGCTCCCTGAAAGTCCGTATCGTCTGATGATTTTTGGGGCTGCTCTGCAGCCCATCGCCGGCAAGCCAGCTCCCACAGGATTACCACAGGCCCCAGGCTTGTGCTGTACCTGTGGGAGCTGGCTTGCCGGCGATGGGCCGCTCAGCGGCCCCAGCTAACAATGAGGTAACACCGTGCACTCCACCGACGTGATCATCCTCGGCGCCGGCGCCGCCGGCCTGATGTGCGCCCAGCTCAGCGCCCGCCGTGGCCGCCGGGTACTGGTGCTCGACCACGCCAACAAACCGGGCAAGAAGATCCTCATGTCCGGCGGCGGCCGCTGCAACTTCACCAACATGTATACCGAGACGGGCAACTTCCTCTCGCAGAACGCACACTTCTGCAAGTCGGCCCTGGCCCGCTACACCCAGTGGGACTTCATCGAGCTGGTGTGCAAGCACGGCGTGGCCTACCACGAGAAGAAGCTCGGCCAGCTGTTCTGCGACAACAAGGCCAGTGACATCCTCGACATGCTGCTGGCCGAATGCGATGAGGCCGGCGCCGAGATCCGCATGCACACCAGCATCGAGCAGATCGAGAAGACCGAAGGCGGCTACCTGCTACAGACCAGCGGCGGCCAGTTCGCCTGCCAGTCGCTGGTGATCGCCACCGGCGGCCTGTCGATCCCGACCCTGGGTGCCACCGGCTTCGGCTACCAGGTGGCCCGCCAGTTCGGCCATACCCTGCTGCCAACCCGCGCCGGGCTGGTGCCGTTCACCATCACCGAGCCCCAACTGAAGGCACTGTGCACCGAGTTGTCCGGCACCTCGCTGGATTGCACCGCCAGCTGCAACGGCACCAGCTTCCGCGAGAACCTGCTGTTTACCCACCGCGGCCTCAGCGGCCCGGCGATTTTGCAGATCTCGTCGTTCTGGGAGGCCGGCGACACGGTCGAGATCAACCTGCTGCCCGACCGTGATGCACTGACCTGGCTGCAACAGATGCAGGCCGAACGCGCCAATGCCGAGCTGAAGACCGTGCTGGGTGAGGTGTTTACCCGCAAGCTGGCCAACCTGCTGGCCGAGCAGTGGTTCGAGTCCAGGCCGATGAAGCAGTACACCCCGGCGGAACTGGCACAGATCGCCGAAAAGCTGGCGAACTGGCAAGTGGTGCCGGCCGGCACCGAGGGCTATCGCACTGCTGAAGTGACCCTGGGTGGCGTGGATACCCGCGAGGTGTCGTCCAAGACCATGGAATCGCTGAAGAGCCCCGGGCTGTATTTCATTGGTGAAGTGCTGGATGTGACCGGCCACCTGGGCGGTTTCAATTTCCAGTGGGCCTGGGCCTCCGCCAACGCCGCGGCGCAGTTCGTGTAGAGTAGAATCCATTCAGCAGCACGGAACGCTTCTTGCTGGCCCGTGCTGGAGTGCCGGAAAAGCATTAGGGCTGCTTTGCAGCCCATCGCCGGCAAGCCGGCTCCCACAGGATCATCACAGCCCTCGGCACTGTGCAGTACCTGTGGGAGCTGGCTTGCCGGCGATGGGCCGCGGCAGCGGCCCCAATGACACGGCCTCGAACGGTATTTCTCTGATCACTGCCTAGCAGGCCATCATGTCATCGAGCTCGTTCCGTCAGTCACTGCGTCGCCTGTGGGGTCAAGACAAGTTCAGCTACAGCATCCGGGTCACCATCGCCCTCACCGGCAGCCTGGCCCTGTGCTGGTACCAGAACGAAATGGCCCTGCTGATTCCGCTGTTCCTCGGCATCATCGCCAGCGCCCTGGCCGAAACCGATGACAGCTGGCAGGGCCGCCTCAGCGCCCTGGCCGTCACCCTGGTGTGTTTTGCCATCGCCGCACTGGCGGTCGAACTGTTGTTCCCCTACCCGTGGGTATTCGTCATTGCCTTGGCCTTGGCGGCCTTCGGCCTGACCATGCTCGGTGCCCTGGGCGAGCGCTATGGCGCCATCGCTTCAGCGACCCTGATCACCGCGGTGTATACCATGATCGGCGTGGACCAGCGCGGCGGCCAGGTCACCGACTTCTGGCACGAACCACTTCTACTGGTGGCGGGTGCGGCCTGGTACGGGCTGCTGTCGGTGCTGTGGCAGGCGCTGTTTTCCAACCAGCCGGTGCAGCAGAGCCTGGCCAAGCTGTTTTTCGAGCTGGGCAGCTACCTCAAGCTCAAGGCCAGCCTGTTCGAACCCATCCGTACCCTTGACGTCGAAGCCCGGCGCCTGGAGCTGGCCCAGCAGAACGGCAAGGTGGTAGCGGCGCTCAACGCGGCCAAGGAAATCATCCTGCACCGGGTGGGCAACAGCCAGCCGAACTCCAAGGTCAGCCGCTACCTCAAGCTGTACTTCCTGGCCCAGGACATCCATGAACGGGTCAGTGCCTCGCACTATCCCTACAACGCCCTGACCGAGGCTTTTTTCCACAGCGACGTGATGTTCCGCTGCCAACGCCTGCTGCGCAAACAGGGCTCGTCCTGCCAGGAACTGGCCCGCTCGATCCGCCTGCGCCAGCCGTTCGTGCTGGCCAGCGGTTATCCCGAAGCCCTCGAAGACCTCAACGCCTCGCTGGAACACCTGCGCATGCAGAACAACCCGGCCTGGCGTAGCCTGCTTCGCTCGTTGCGGGCGCTGGCGGCCAACCTGGCGACGCTCGACCGCCTGCTCAGCGCCGCCAGCAACCCGGACAGCCTTGCCGACACAAGCGATAGCAGCCTGCTCGACCGCTCGCCACGCTCGCTGAAGGATGTGTGGACCCGCCTGCGTACCCAATTGACGCCGACTTCGCTGCTGTTCCGCCATGCCCTGCGCCTGCCGCTGGCGCTGTCGATCGGCTATGGCATGGTGCACCTGATCCACCCCACCCAGGGCTACTGGATCATCCTCACCACGCTGTTCGTGTGCCAGCCCAACTACGGTGCGACCCGGCGCAAGCTGGTGCAGCGGATAGCCGGCACCGCCGTCGGCCTGACGGTGGGCTGGGCATTGTTCGACCTGTTCCCCAACCCGGTCATCCAATCGTTGTTCGCCGTGGTCGCCGGGGTGGTGTTCTTCGTCAACCGCACCACCCGCTACACCTTGGCCACGGCCGCGATCACCCTGATGGTGCTGTTCTGCTTCAACCAGATCGGCGATGGCTATGGCCTGTTCCTGCCGCGCCTGTTCGATACCCTGGTCGGCAGCCTGATCGCCATCCTCGCGGTGTTCCTGTTCCTCCCCGACTGGCAGGGGCGGCGGCTGAACAAGGCTCTGGCCAATACCCTGGCCTGCGCCAGCGTGTACCTGCGGCAGATCATGCAGCAGTATGCCCACGGCAAGCGCGATGACCTGGCCTACCGCCTGGCCCGGCGCAACGCCCACAACGCCGACGCGGCGCTGTCCACCACCCTGGCCAACATGCTGATGGAGCCGGGGCATTTCCGGAAGGAGGCCGACGTCGGCTTCCGCTTCCTGGTGCTGTCGCATACCTTGCTCAGCTACCTCTCGGGGCT
Source organism: Pseudomonas sp. X4 (assembly GCF_040784925.1). Classification (NCBI taxonomy): domain Bacteria; kingdom Pseudomonadati; phylum Pseudomonadota; class Gammaproteobacteria; order Pseudomonadales; family Pseudomonadaceae; genus Pseudomonas; species Pseudomonas sp. X4. The sequence goes on from NZ_CP160798.1 coordinate 1,871,902, forward strand.
GGGCGCGCACCGCGACACGGCCTTGCCGGCGGAGGTGCAGGAGCAGTTGATCGACGGTGCCGGGCAAAGCCTGGCCAGCAGCCTGGACGAGATTGCCAACGGCCTGGCCGCGCGGCTGCCGGTGGCGATTCACAGCGATGCCGAAGAAGCGCTGGCCAATGCCCTGGAACAGATGCCGGAAGAGCTGGACGAGCACCAGCGGCTGGTGCAGACGCAGCTGGCATTGATCTGCCGGCAGTTGGGGCCGCTGCGGACCTTGGCAGCGCATTTGATCAAGGAAGGTGCACCGGCCTGAGTTGTACTATCGCCGGTGCCGGCCTCTTCGCGGGTGAACCCGCTCCCACAGGAACCCCACAAGTTTCAAGTCCTGTGTAATACCTGTGGGAGCGGGTTTACCCGCGAAGAGGCCGGCACAGGCGATATAGATCAGAAGCCATGCTGGCGCATGAGCCGCGCATAGCTGCCATCCGCCTTCATCGCCGCAATCGCCTGCTCGAACCGCTCGACGATCCGCGCATGCTCCGGGTTTTTCAGGCTGACCAGGATATGCAGGGTGTTCTCCCCCAACGGCGGCTCCACCAGCATCACCCCATCGCGTACCTCCGGCAGTTCGCGCTGCAAGTTGTAACGGGCCACGTACTCGTCTTCCACCGCCAGGTCCACCCGCCCCGCCGCCAGCATGCGTACCGCAGAGGGAAAGTTGCGCACCGCCACCTTGTGCAGGCGGGTGTCGCGGTCGAACTCGGGGGAATAGGCGTAATCACGCACCACAGCGATGCTGTAGGGGTACAGGTCTGACTGGCGCTTGTAGCGAAACGCCTCGCCCTTGCGCTGCAGCAGGCGAATGCGGTTGACCAGGTAGGCTTTGGAAAACTGCCCGATGCTGGCGCGCGAGTCGTTGTACCAGGCGTTGATTAGCACATCGTAACGCCCCTCGCTCACCCCCAGCAGAGCCCGCGCCCAAGGTGCCTCTTCGACCCCACTGGTGTAGCCGGCCCGGGCCAGCGCCGTGGTGACGATGCTGGTCGCCAGGCCACCGCCCGGCATGCTGGCATCGGTGAACGGCGGCCAATTGTCGGCCACCAGGCGTAGCTTTTCGTGACCCGGGGCGGGTGTTGCAAGCATCATTGCCAGCAATCCCAGAACACAAAGCAGTGGCCGCATGCTCACGTCCTTTCGCAATGGAGGGCACACACTGCCGACGAGATTACACAAAGCCGTCGCCGAGGGCAGCGGCCAATAGTGTCATTTAGCCTCTATTTTGGCCGTGACCCATACATCATGCGATGATCGACGGCCCACTCAAGGAGTTCGCGCCAATGTCCATCGACTGGCTCTGCAAGCACCACACCGATCTCAGCAAGGACCAGCTCTACGCCATTCTGCAATTGCGCACTGAAGTGTTCGTGGTCGAGCAGCGCTGCGCCTACCAGGAAGTCGATGGCCAGGACCTGACCGGCGATACCCTGCACCTGATGGGCTGGCAGGATGACAAGCTGGTGGCCTACCTGCGCCTGCTCGACCCGCAATCCCAGGGTGGGGATGTAGTGATCGGGCGGGTGGTGACTGCACCTGCGGCGCGCGAGCTGAAGCTGGGGCATACCTTGCTCCTCAAGGGGTTGGAGGCAGCGGAGCATTGCTGGCCGGGGGTGCCGGTCTATCTGTCGGCGCAGGCGCATTTGCAGGGGTTCTATGCCCGGCATGGGTTCGCGGTGGTGGGCGAGGAATACCTTGAGGATGACATTCCGCATATCGGGATGCGCAAGGGTTGAGATCACCGGGGGTGCTTCGCCCCCCTTTCGCGACGCAAGGCCGCTCCTACAAGGGAACGCGATTACCTGTAGCAGCCCCCAGTGGATCAGGGATAACCCAGCACTTCGCGAACCTGCCGCAGGTGCCGGATGATCCACTGCTTGTCGATCGCTCCCCAGTCATGAATGCGGTAATGCCCGGCGTGGTTGCGCGCGCCTTCCTGCTGTTCGAACTCGCAGACGATATCCAGGTCGGCTAGCGCCGCAATGGTGTCCTGGGCGGTGCGCCGGGGCATGCCGGTGGCCTCCATCAGGGCCGGCACGCTGGTCGCGGTCTGGCTGTCGATCAGCCAGGCCACGTACAGGCGGCGGTAGAAGCTGCTCTTGGTCTTGCTCACTTCCATGCTGCGTGGTCCTTAACAGTTGCCCGGCAGCTCCCGATAGGTCAGGTAGACGCGCAGGTCGAATTCCAGTTGGTGGTAGTCCGGCTCCATGTGCTGGCAGAGCTGGTAGAACGCCTTGTTGTGGTCGCGCTCGCGCAGGTGTGCCAGTTCGTGCACCACGATCATGCGCAAGAATTGCGGCGCGGCCTCCTTGAACAGCGAGGCAATGCGGATTTCCTTCTTCGCCTTGAGCTTGCCGCCCTGCACCCTCGATATCGCCGTATTCAGGCCCAGGGCCCGATGGGTCAGGTCGAGACGATTGTCGAACAGCACCTTGTCCAGGTTCGGCGCGCTGCGCAGGTATTGCTGGCGCAAATCCTGGGCATAGCCGTACAACGCCTTGTCGTTCTGCACGTCATGGCGGTCGGGGTAGCGGCGCTGCAGGTACTCGCCCAGGCGGTCGCTGTCGATCATCTCCCGCACCTGCTGCTGCAGGTGCGGGGGGTAGGCTTGCAAGTATCGTAATACGGTCATGGCGCTGCATTCGGTGTAACGAATGCCGATTCTAGCCAATCATGGCCCCGGCCAGGAGAAAATCACCGGGAAGCTGCTGGCATCCGTGGCGGTCATCGGGTATGCCACCAGGAACCCCTGCACATACTCACAGCCATTGGCCTTGAGCCAGGCCGCCTGGGCCGGGGTTTCAACCCCCTCGGCGATCACCGTGATGCTGTAGTCGGCGCACAGGCCGATGACGCTGCGCACCAGCGCGGCATCCACCGCCGAGTCGGGCAGGCGCGCGACCAGGTGGCGGTCGAGCTTGAGGGTATCGATCGGCAGGTCGCGCAACATGCGCAACGAGCAGTCGCCGGCACCAAAGTCATCCAGCGCCACCCGCACACCCAGCTCGCGCAAGCGGTGTATCTGTTTCACCGCCGCATCGATGTTGTACATCAGCGAGGTTTCCGCCACCTCCACTTCCAGCTGCGCCGGGTCCAGCTGGTAAAGCTGGATGACCCGGTGCAGTTCGTCGACCAGGCTTGGCATGGCGAACTGCGCGCGGCTCAGGCTGATACCCAGCACCAGGTCCGCCGGGAAACGCTGGCACCAGCCCTGGCGCTGAGCCGCGCCTTGGCGGTAGATCCAGCTGGCCAGGCGGTTGATCAGGCGCGCCTCTTCCAGCAACGGGATGAACAGCCCCGGCGGCACGTCGCCGACACTGGGATGCTGCCAACGCAGCAAGGCCTCGAAGCCACGCAGGCGGCCATCGTTGAAGCCAACCTGCGGCTGGTAAACCAGAGTGAAGTCTTGCTGCTCCACGGCCGTGCGTACGCTGTCCTCGAGCATCAGCCGCGAACGCGCCCGGCCGTTGAGCTCCTGATCGTAGAAGCGATACTGCTGGCGCCCCGCCTGCTTGGCCGCATACATTGCCGCATCGGCCGCACGCAAGAGGCCTTCGACATTGGCGCCGCAATCCGGATAGGTGGCGATACCGATGCTCACCCCAAGGCTCACATCCAGCCCTTCCACCTGGTGGCTGATGGAAATACGTTCCAGCAACCGCTCGGCATAGCGCCCGGCCTGCTCCGGGTAAGGCAGGCTGTCGAACAGTGCGGTGAACTCGTCCCCGCCCATGCGCGCCAGCAGCGCTTCACTGCCCAGGCAATCCTTGAGCTGTTCGGCTACCCAGTGCAGCACCCGGTCGCCCGCGTCGTGGCCGAGCGAGTCGTTGATGCGCTTGAAGCCATCCAGGTCCATGTACATCAGCGCCTGCGCCTTGTCCGAACGCTCGTTGCGCAGCAGCGCACCTTCGGCGGCCTGGTAGAACCCGCGGCGGTTGAGCAGGCCGGTAAGCGGGTCGGTGACGGCCTGGTACTCCAGCTGCTGGTGCAGGTTGCGCACCACCGACATGTCCAGCACGGTGACCACCATGGCCTGCTGTTCTGCCGGCAGTGGCGCACAGGACAACGCCACCGGCACCAGCTCACCGCCAAGGGTGCGCAGCTGGGCATCGTGCACGCGGAAGATGCGCCGCCCCAGGTAGGCCTGGTAGAAGTCCGATTCGTTCCACAGGCTGGCACTGGTCAGTTGCACCAGGTCGAGCAGATGGGCGCCCTGCAACTGCTGCACCGGCGCTGACAACAAACGGGAAATGGCCGGGTTGGCAAAGCTGATGATGCCTTGGGCATCCACCACCAGAATGCCCTCGGCGGCGTTCTCCAGGATCGATGCGTTGAAGGCCCTGGCCGCTTCCAGCTCGCGGGTCAGCCGCTGCAGCATGCGCCGGTTGCGCTGCTGGTCGAGCAGGGCCTGGACCTTGGGCTTGAGGATTTGCGGGTCGAACGGTTTGAACATGTAGTCCACGGCGCCGCTGGCGTAGCCCTTGAGCACGGCCGCTTCGGACTGTTCGTTGGCGGTGAGGAAAATGATCGGGGTCAGCCGGGTACGCTGGCTGCCGCGCATCAGCCGGGCGACTTCGAAGCCGTCCATCTCCGGCATCTGTACATCCAGCAGGACCAGGTCGACATCGTGCTCGAGCAGCGCGCTCAGGGCTTCCATCCCCGAGCTTGCCGTCAGCACCTGCCAATCCTGACGGGCCAGCAATGCCCGCATGCTGATGAGGTTTTCGGGGTAATCGTCTACCACCAGAAGAACCGAGCTGCCATCCAGTGGCTGAGGTTGGGGGTGAGGGTGAGCGCCATCCATGCTGCTTCTCTATTATGTGACCGACTTCAAGATACGGTTGGATCCACTAGTACTCTAGACCTGAGCGGATAACACGCAATGCAATCAGAACGCTATCAGTGCCTCAACTATACGGTAGCCGACTAACGGTCGCTTTGCCGGGAATATGTGCCGCCCACTTCGCGGGTAAACCCGCTCCCACAAGTTCCTCACTGCTTTCCAGGCCAGCGAGTAACCTGTGGGAGCGGGTTTACCCGCGAAGAGGCCGGCACAGGCATAAGGTTCTAACACCCAAAAATGAAAAACCCGCATTTCTGCGGGCTTTTTCATTAATGCCAGAAGATCAGTTGACCTTGGCGGCCAGCTCACCTTTCAGGTAGCGCTGGTACATGCCTTCCAGGGAAATCGGCTTGATCTTCGAGGCATTGCCAGCGGTGCCGAAGGCTTCGTAACGGGCGATGCACACGTCACGCATGGCCTTGACGGTTTCACCGAAGAACTTGCGCGGGTCGAACTCGCTCGGGTTCTGCGCCATCAGGCGGCGCATGGCACCGGTGGAAGCCAGACGCAGGTCGGTGTCGATGTTGACCTTGCGCACGCCGTACTTGATACCTTCGACGATTTCCTCGACCGGTACACCGTAGGTTTCCTTGATGTCGCCGCCGTACTGGTTGATGATCGCCAGCCACTCTTGCGGTACCGAGGACGAACCGTGCATCACCAGGTGGGTGTTGGGGATGCGCTTGTGGATTTCCTTGATGCGGTCGATGGCCAGCACGTCACCGGTTGGTGGCTTGGTGAACTTGTAGGCACCGTGGCTGGTACCGATGGCGATCGCCAGGGCGTCGACCTGGGTCTTCTTGACGAAGTCGGCAGCCTCTTCCGGGTCGGTCAGCATCTGGCTGTGGTCCAGCACGCCTTCGGCGCCGATGCCGTCTTCTTCACCGGCCATGCCGGTTTCCAGCGAACCCAGGCAGCCCAGCTCACCCTCTACCGAAACGCCACAGGCGTGGGCCATGGCAACGGTCTGCTGGGTAACGCGGACGTTGTACTCGTAGTCGGTCGGGGTCTTGCCGTCTTCACCCAGCGAGCCGTCCATCATCACCGAGCTGAAGCCCAGCTGGATCGAGCGCTGGCAGACGTCAGGGCTGGTGCCGTGGTCCTGGTGCATGCACACCGGGATATGCGGGAATTCTTCGATGGCCGCCAGGATCAGGTGACGCAGGAACGGGGCACCGGCGTATTTGCGGGCACCGGCCGAAGCCTGGACGATCACCGGGGAGTCGGTCTTGTCGGCCGCTTCCATGATGGCGCGCATCTGCTCGAGGTTGTTGACGTTGAAAGCTGGTACGCCGTAACCGAACTCGGCGGCGTGGTCCAGCATCTGGCGCATGCTAATGAGTGCCATTGTGTATCTCTCTCCCGACAAGCGTCGTTTGTTTCGTGCAAGCCTGCCGCAGGGGCGGTTGCTGTTCAAGTAGTGTGGGCCACCCTCGCGGCCCGGCCAGTCACGGTGCCTTGCAGCCCCGCCCAATCAGATCGTTGGTTGCCACCCAGTACACCAGGCCTTCTTCGCCCTTGGTATGGAAGGCCAGCATGCCATCGCTGTACAGCGCACCCGAGGCACCCGGCTCGGCCTTGAGCCGGTAGACCTGGTCGCCGCCACCAAGGCGCACATCGACCTGGTCGCGCTGCGCATCGGCGAAGCGCCACAGCACTTCAGCCTGTGTGTCGCAGACCCAACGGGTCCAGTCGTCTGCCGGGGCGGGTTGCGCCGGCTTCAGCAGCGAGCATCCTGCCAGTGTCGCCAGGGCCGTCACGGCCAAAAGCGCTTTCATTCAGTTTCCTCGATTGGGGGCTGCTGTGCAGCCCTTCGCGGGCTTGCCCGCTCCCACAGGTCAAGCGCCGTACCTGTGGGAGCGGGCAAGCCCGCGAAGGGCCGCACAGCGGCCCCTACCTCAAGACCACAAATCAGCCTTCAGGTTGCCTGTTACCCGATCAAGGGCAACCCGGCGCCTTGCGCTGGTGGTCTTCGTCGTACTTTTCCAGGCCTTCCGGGCCCACGCGCTTGCTGATGACCGGCACGGTCTCGGCCTGCCACTCGGACTGGTAGCAACCGCCCTTGGGCGGCTGCGCCGGGTCGGCATCCGAGGCCGGGCTGCCGGCGCATGCGCTCAGCAGGCCAGCCAGCATCATCACAGGCAATTGCTTGACCATCAGGCCGCTCCCTTTGCCAAGCGCCGACGTCATCAGGCCTTGGCCCGCTCTTCCAGGATTGCCACCGCCGGCAGGACCTTGCCCTCGACGAACTCGAGGAAGGCGCCACCACCGGTAGAAATGTAGGAGATATCGGCGCCAACGCCATATTTGTCGATGGCTGCCAGGGTGTCACCGCCACCGGCGATGGAGAACGCGGCGCTGTCGGCGATGGCCTTGGCCAGCACCTTGGTGCCGTTGCCGAACTGGTCGAATTCGAACACGCCGACCGGGCCGTTCCACAGGATGGTCTTCGACGACTTCAGCAGCTCGGCGAAATTGGCTGCGGTTTGCGGGCCGATGTCCAGGATCATGTCGTCAGCGGCAACGTCGGCAATGGCCTTGACGGTGGCTTCGGCGCTCTCGGCGAACTCCTTGGCAACCACCACGTCGACCGGCAGAGGCACGCTGACCTTGGCGGCGATGGCCTTGGCGGTGTCGACCAGATCAGGCTCGTACAGCGACTTGCCCACTGGGTGGCCGGCTGCGGCCAGGAAGGTGTTGGCAATGCCGCCACCGACGATCAGCTGATCGCAGACCGAGCTCAGGCTGTTCAGCACGTCCAGCTTGGTGGAGACCTTGGAGCCGGCAACGATGGCTGCCATCGGCTTGGCCGGGGCCTTCAGGGCCTTGCCCAGGGCATCCAGCTCGGCTGCCAGCAGCGGGCCGGCAGCAGCGACCTTGGCGAACTTGGCAACGCCATGGGTCGAACCTTCGGCACGGTGGGCAGTACCGAAAGCGTCCATGACGAACACGTCGCAGAGGGCGGCGTATTTCTGCGCCAGCTCGTCGGCGTTCTTCTTCTCGCCCTTGTTGAAGCGCACGTTCTCGAACAGCACCAGGTCACCAGCCTTGACCTCGACACCGTCCAGGTAGTCGGCAACCAGCGGCACCTCGCGGCCCAGGGCCTTGCTCAGGTAGTCGGCGACCGGCTTGAGGCTGTTCTCGGCAGAGAACTCACCCTCGGTCGGGCGGCCCAGGTGCGAGCAGACCATTACCGCCGCGCCCTTCTCCAGGGCCAGCTTGATGGTCGGCAGCGCTGCCAGGATACGCGCGTCGCTGGCTACCACACCGTCCTTCACAGGCACGTTGAGGTCTTCGCGGATCAGTACGCGCTTACCTTGCAGGTCGAGGTCGGTCATCTTCAACACGGTCATGAATGCAGTCCTTCAGGGCTGTTTGTTGCGGGTTGGGTGGACGACGTGCAGATAGTGTTCGGCAACGTCGAGCATACGGTTGGCGAACCCCCATTCGTTGTCGAACCAGGCCAGCAGGTTCACCAGGCGAGGGCCGGAAACACGGGTCTGGCTGGCATCGACGATCGCCGAATGCGGGTCATGGTTGAAATCACAGCTGGCGTGGGGCAACTCGGTGTAGGCCAGCAAGCCTTTCAGCGGGCCTTCCAGCGCCGCCTCGCGCAGCACCCGGTTGACTTCGGCCGCGCTGGTATCGCGGGCGGTCTGCAGGGTGATGTCCAGGCACGAGACGTTGACGGTCGGTACGCGTACCGCTTTGGCCTGGATTCGCCCGGCAAGTTCCGGAAGCAGGCGCTCGATGCCACGCGCCAGACCAGTGGACACCGGGATCACCGACTGGAAGGCCGAACGCGTGCGGCGCAGGTCTTCGTGGTGGTAGGCGTCGATCACCGGCTGGTCGTTCATCGCCGAGTGGATGGTGGTGATCTGCACGTACTCGATGCCGAATGCCTGGTCCAGCACACGCAACAGCGGCACGCCACAGTTGGTGGTGCACGATGCGTTGGACACCAGGCGCTCGTTGCCGGTCAGGCAGGCCTGGTTGACGCCGTAGACCACCGTGGCATCGACGTCGGCCTCGCTGGCCATTGGCTGCGAGAACAGCACCCGCGGCGCGCCGGCGTCGAGGAAACGCTGGCCATCGGCGCGGGTGTGGTAGGCGCCGGAGCACTCCAGCACCAGGTCGATATCCAGGGCGGCCCAGTCGATGCCTTCGGGGGTGGCACTGCGCATCACCTTCACGCAGTCGCCATTGATATGCAGACAGTCGCCATCGACCTTCACCTCACCGGGGAAACGCCCGTGGGTGGAGTCGAAGCGTGTCAGGTATTCCAGGCTGGCCTGGTCGGCCAGGTCGTTCAGCGCGACGATCTCGAAACCGGCCTTTGCCCCCCGCTCGAACAGCGCGCGCAGGACACAGCGGCCGATACGGCCATAACCGTTGAGTGCAACTTTGTAGGGACGCAGGTGGGGCATTCGTTGGCTCGCTAACGCATGATGGCTGTTGGGGCCGCGTTGCGGCCCATCGCGACGCAAGGCCGCTCCCACAGGGAACGCGTACGCAGTACCTTGTGGGAGCGGCCTTGTGTCGCGAAACGAGGGCGGAAGCCCTCGCCTTACGCCTGTATCAGTCTTCCAGCAGCTCTTCGGCAGTCCCGAGGATGTTCTCCAGGGTGAAGCCGAACTCTTCGAACAGTGCCGAAGCCGGCGCCGACTCACCGTAGGTGGTCATGCCGATGATACGACCTTCCAGGCCGACGTACTTGTACCAGAAGTCGGCGTGAGCGGCTTCGATGGCGATACGCGCACCTACTTCCAGCGGCAGCACGGACTGCTTGTAGGCAGCGTCCTGGGCATCGAACACGCTGGTGCACGGCATGGAAACCACGCGCACCTTGCGGCCTTGTTCGGTCAGCTTGGCGTGCGCCTGAACAGCCAGGCCCACTTCGGAACCGGTGGCGATCAGGATCAGCTCAGGCTCGCCGGCGCAGTCCTTGAGCACGTAGCCGCCGCGGCTGATGTCGGCGATCTGCTGGGCGTCGCGGTCCTGGTGCTGCAGGTTCTGGCGCGAGAAGATCAGCGCCGAAGGGCCGTCCTTGCGCTCCAGGGCGTTTTTCCAGGACACGGCGGATTCCACCGCGTCGGCTGGGCGCCAGGTGTCCAGGTTCGGCGTGCTGCGCAGGCTGGTCAGCTGCTCGATCGGCTGGTGAGTCGGGCCGTCTTCGCCCAGGCCAATGGAGTCGTGGGTGTAGACGTGGATCACGCGCTGCTTCATCAGTGCCGACATGCGCACGGCGTTGCGGGCGTATTCCATGAACATCAGGAAGGTCGCGCCGTAAGGCACCAGGCCACCGTGCAGGGCAACGCCGTTCATGATGGCGGTCATGCCGAACTCGCGCACGCCGTAGAACACGTAGTTGCCGCTGGCGTCGTTGGCTTCGACACCCTTGCAGCCCTTCCACAGGGTCAGGTTGGAACCGGCCAGGTCGGCCGAACCGCCGAGGAACTCTGGCAGCAGCGGGCCGAAGGCGTTCAGGGCGTTCTGGCTGGCCTTGCGGCTGGCGATGGTTTCGCCCTTGGCGGCCACTTCGTTGATGTAGGCCTGGGCCTTCTCGCTGAAGTCGGCCGGCAGCTCGCCGCTGTCACGGCGCTTGAACTCGGCAGCCAGCTCCGGGTAGGCCTTGGCGTAGGCGTCGAAGCGCTGGTTCCACTCGGCTTCGGCCTTGGCACCGGCAGCCTTGGCGTCCCACTCGGCGTAGATCTCGGCCGGGATTTCGAACGGGCCGTGGTTCCAGTTCAGTTCCTTGCGGGCCAGGGCGATTTCGTCGTTGCCCAGCGGCGCGCCGTGGCAGTCTTCCTTGCCCTGCTTGTTCGGCGAGCCGAAACCGATGATGGTCTTGCAGCAGATCAGGGTCGGGCGATCGCTCTTGCGAGCGGTCTCGATGGCGGTCTTGATCTCGTCGGCGTCATGGCCGTCGACGTTGCGGATCACCTGCCAGTTGTAGGCTTCGAAGCGCGCCGGGGTGTTGTCGGTGAACCAGCCGTGCACTTCGCCGTCGATGGAAATGCCGTTGTCGTCATAGAAGGCGATCAGCTTGTTCAGGCCCAGGGTGCCGGCCAGCGAGGCGACTTCGTGGGAGATACCTTCCATCATGCAGCCGTCGCCGAGGAACACGTAGGTGTTGTGGTCAACGATGTTGTGGCCGTCACGGTTGAACTGGGCGGCAAGCACTTTTTCGGCCAGGGCGAAGCCCACGGCGTTGGCAATACCCTGGCCGAGCGGGCCGGTGGTGGTCTCGACGCCTGGGGTGTAGCCGTATTCCGGGTGGCCCGGGGTGCGGCTGTGCAGCTGGCGGAAGCCTTTGATGTCATCGATGGTGACGTCGTAGCCGGTCAGGTGCAGCAGCGAGTAGATCAGCATCGAACCGTGGCCGTTGGACAGCACGAAGCGGTCACGGTCAGCGAAACTCGGGTTGCTCGGGTTGTGCTTCAGATAGTCGCGCCAAAGCACTTCGGCGATATCCGCCATGCCCATGGGGGCACCTGGGTGGCCGCTGTTGGCCTTTTGCACGGCATCCATGCTGAGGGCACGAATGGCGTTGGCACGTTCACGACGGCTGGGCATCGCTGATCTCCTGGGGGGCTTGAATAGGTGGTGTCACGAAAAAAGGCGGCCATTTTCGCCCACTGGGGGGGCTTGGGGCAATGACGTATGGTCGCAGTCGGGGGATTTTCCTCTGATTGGCACTGATTTCGGGGCAAAATCTGGAAATCGGTGCCGGCTTCTTCGCGGGTGAACCCGCTCCCACAGGGTCGCACCAAGGCTGAGGGCAGTGCTGAACCTGTGGGAGCGGGTTCACCCGCGAAGAGGCCCGAAAGGGCAACCCCGCACTCCGCCCATCAGCCAATATCAAAACTTTTTGATATTGGCCTTGCTAGGGCAACGATGCCTGTCTAGACTGCCGCACCATGAACCTCCGTGCGCAATCGATCCCCGAGCAACGCGAAGCATTGGCAGCCCTGTGCAAAGCCAGTGGCGACGAGTTGCGCCTGAACGTATTGCGCGCCCTGGCCAACGACTCGTTCGGCGTGCTGGAGCTGGCGCAGATCTTCGACGTGGGCCAGTCGGGCATGAGCCACCACCTGAAGGTGCTGGCCCAGGCCGAGCTGGTGGCGACCCGCCGCGAGGGCAATGCCATCTTCTACCGCCGCGCCCTGCCCGACAGCCTGCGCCTGGGCGGTCGGCTGCACGCGGCGCTGCTCGAAGAAGTGGACGACCTGGCCCTGCCGCCGGACGTGCAGGCGCGCATCGCCCAGGTACAGCAACGCCGCGCAGCCACCAGCCAGGACTTCTTCCTGCGCGTGGAAGAGAAATTCCGTGCCCAGCAAGACCTGATCGCCGGCCTGCCGCAGTACCGCGAAAGCCTGCTGGCGCTGCTCGACAAACTGAATTTCGACCCGGCCGCCAGCGCCCTGGAGGTCGGCCCCGGTGACGGTGGCTTCCTGCCCGACCTGGCCCGGCGCTTCGCCCAGGTCACCGCCCTGGACAACAGCCCGACCATGCTCGAACTGGCGCGCCAGGTGTGCCAGCGCGAAGGGCTCGACAACGTGAACCTGCAGTTGGCCGATGCACTGGGTGCAACGGATGTGGCCGCCGACTGCGTTGTGCTGAACATGGTGCTGCACCATTTCAGCGACCCGGCCCTGGCCTTGCGCCAGCTGGCCAAACGGGTGAAGGCAGGCGGCAGCCTGCTGGTAACCGAACTGTGCAGCCATGACCAGGGGTGGGCACGCGAAGCCTGCGGCGACCTGTGGCTTGGCTTCGAACAGGACGACCTGGCCCGTTGGGCCAACGCCGCCGGGCTGGCCCCCGGGGACAGCCTGTACGTGGGCTTGCGTAACGGTTTCCAGATTCAGGTCCGCCATTTCCAGCGGACGGCTGGCGACATACAACATCGGTAAATTTCAGGAACCTTCGAGATGAGCGAATACTCCCTTTTCACCTCCGAGTCCGTGTCCGAAGGGCATCCGGACAAGATCGCCGACCAGATTTCGGACGCCGTCCTTGATGCCATCATCGCCCAGGACAAATACGCCCGCGTAGCCTGCGAAACCCTGGTCAAGACCGGTGTCGCCATCATCGCCGGCGAAGTCACCACTTCCGCCTGGGTCGACCTGGAAGAGCTGGTGCGCAAGGTCATCATCGACATCGGCTACAACAGCTCCGACGTCGGTTTCGACGGCGCCACCTGCGCCGTGATGAACATCATCGGCAAGCAGTCGGTGGACATCGCCCAGGGCGTCGACCGCTCCCGCCCGGAAGACCAGGGCGCCGGTGACCAGGGCCTGATGTTCGGCTACGCCAGCAACGAGACCGATGTGCTGATGCCGGCACCGATCTGCTTCTCGCACCGTCTGGTCGAGCGCCAGGCCGAAGCGCGCAAATCGAAGCTGCTGCCATGGCTGCGCCCGGACGCCAAGTCGCAGGTCACCTGCCGTTACGAAAATGGCAAGGTGGTCGGTATCGACGCCGTGGTGCTGTCGACCCAGCACAACCCTGAGGTTTCGCAGAAAGACCTGCAGGAAGCCGTGATGGAGCTGATCGTCAAGCACACCCTGCCTGCCGAACTGCTGCACAAGGGCACCCAGTACCACATCAACCCGACCGGCAACTTCATCATCGGTGGCCCGGTGGGTGACTGCGGCCTGACCGGGCGCAAGATCATCGTCGACTCCTACGGCGGCATGGCCCGCCATGGTGGTGGCGCGTTCTCCGGCAAGGACCCGTCCAAGGTCGACCGTTCCGCCGCCTACGCCGGCCGCTACGTGGCCAAGAACATCGTCGCCGCCGGCCTGGCCGAGCGTTGCGAGATCCAGGTGTCGTACGCCATCGGCGTGGCCCAGCCGACCTCCATCTCGATCAACACCTTCGGTACCGGCAAGGTCTCCGACGACAAGATCATCCAGCTGGTGCGCGAGTGCTTCGACCTGCGCCCTTACGCCATCACCACCATGCTCGACCTGCTGCACCCGATGTACCAGGAAACCGCTGCCTATGGCCACTTCGGCCGTACCCCGCAGCAGAAGACGGTCGGCGACGACACCTTCACCACCTTCACCTGGGAGCGCACTGACCGCGCCCAGTCGCTGCGTGACGCTGCCGGCCTGTAAGCTTCCTACAGCGCCAGGCGAAAGCCCCTGCCGAGCAATCGGCAGGGGCTTTTTTGTGACATATGGACTGACAAACACTGCATGGCGACCCGCACGCTACCTGCCTAGGCTGAGGGCTCCCACCCGCCATGCAAGGATGCTGGCCATGCCGCTCATGCTGCTTTTCGCCCTGCTGTTGACGTTGAATGCTCCCCTGGCCCGCGCCGCCACATGCCCCACCTGGAACCCGCAACAAGTCGAGGCTGAAGTGAGCCGATTGCGCGCCACGCTTGCCCGCTGGGACGACCATTACCATCGTCAGGGCATCGCACTGGTGGCCGATGAACTGTACGACCAGAGCCGCCAGCGCCTGGCACAACTGCAGCAATGCTTTGGCATCGCGGCCACCCCGTCCCCGCTGGCCAGCGCTGGCGGGCCAATCCCGCATCCGGTGCCGCACACCGGCGTCGACAAGCTGGCCGACCGCCTGGCTGTAGAACGCTGGCTGGCCGGCAAGGCCGATGTCTGGGTGCAGCCAAAGGTCGATGGCGTAGCGGTATCCCTCATCTACCGACAGGGCCGGCTGGTGCAGTTGATAAGCCGGGGGGACGGCGTGCAGGGGCACGACTGGAGCCGCCACATCCCCCTGCTCGACGCAATCAACCGGCAGCTGCCCCAGGCCATCGACCTGCAACTGCAGGGCGAACTTTACCTGCGCCTGGATGCGCATGTGCAAGCCCAGGCAGGCAGCGCCAACGCCCGAGGGACGGTAGCCGGGCTGCTGGCTCGCAAGCAGCTGGGCCGTGAGCAAGGCGAGCGCATCGGCCTGTTCGTGTGGGACTGGCCACAAGGCCCCGAGCAGCAGGCCGAACGCCTCGCGAAGCTGGCGGAACTGGGCTTTGCGCACAGCCAGGATTACAGCGTCGCCATAGAATCAGCGGACGATGCCGCGCACTGGCGTGAGTACTGGTACCGCTCACCCCTGCCCTTCGCCACCGATGGCGTGGTGTTGCGCCAAGGCGTCCGGCCGCCGGCCGAGCGCTGGCAGGCCAAGGCACCCTACTGGATCGCGGCGTGGAAGCACCCGTACACGCAGGCCCTGGCCGAAGTGCGCGAAGTACGCTTCCGCGTTGGCCGCACAGGCAGGGTCACGCCAGTGTTGCACGTGCTGCCGGTTACGCTGGACGACCGGCGAATCACCCAGGTGAGCCTGGGCTCGCTGGCACGCTGGCTCAAGCTCGACATCCGCCCCGGTGACCAGGTGGCCGTCAGCCTTGCCGGGCTGACCATCCCGCGCCTGGAGCAAGTGGTGCACCGCGCCGCCGAGCGCCAACCGGTAACCGCACCAGCGCCCGGCCAACATCATGCCCACAGTTGCTGGCAGGCCAGCGAAGGCTGCGAGGACCAGTTCATCGCCCGCCTCACCTGGCTCAGCGGCAAGCAGGGGCTGGCCCTTCCGCGCACCGGCCCCGGCACCTGGCGCCGACTGGTGGCTGCCGGGCTGGTGACCTCGATGACCGACTGGCTGCATCTGGATGCCGAGCGCCTGGGCCAGGTAGCGGGTATCAGTGACGCAACGGCTGCGCAGTTGCTGGGCAGTTTCGACCAAGCCCGCTCACGGCCCTTTGCCCAATGGCTGCGCGGGCTGGGCGCGCCCACCCCCACCAGCATGCAGGTGACAGGCGACTGGCTGGAGCTTGCTGCCCGCACAACCCTTGAATGGCAAGCCATGCCCGGTATCGGCGAAAAGCGCGGGCAACAGCTTGCTGGATTTTTTGCAACCACCGAGGTTCAAGCCATTGCAACGCAACTGGCGACGGCAGGGATCGACGGATTCCGGATCGACAGGCAAAGCATCGAGCAATGATTATTTACCAATTTACCCGTAGGAAAATCCCTAGATTAAGCCGGAAAACCCCAACAAGGGTTTCTAAATGGACAAAACCAAGGCAGGATTTCCCCCAACTTTTGCTGCCCCGCCCCGTCAAGGAGGCTTTTAATGAAACGTATTTCGACCCTTTTCCTGCTCGCGACACTGGGCCTGGCCGCTGGCGCCGTACAAGCCGCCCAGCCGGATGCCGGCCTGACCGGTTGCGCCGCCAAGCGTAGCGCCATCGAGAACCAGTTGAAGATTGCCCGTGACCACGGCAACAACGATCAGGCCGCGGGGCTTGAAGAGGCGCTGCGAGGGGTCGACAACTGCACCGATGCCGGCCTGCGCAAGGAACGTGAGCAGAAGGTGCTCGACGCCCGTCACGAAGTGGCACAGCGGGAAAAGGACTTGAAGAAAGCCGAGAAGAAAGGCGATTCGGAGAAGATCAACAAGCGCAAGGACAAGCTGGCCGAGTCGCGCAAGGAGCTGCAGGAAGCGGTGGAAGATCTGGATCGCTGACAGAGATTCGAATACTGCGTTGCCTTTACTGGCCTCATCGCCGGCAAGCCGGCTCCCACAGGTACTGCATTGCACTCAAGGGCAGCGTGATACCTGTGGGAGCTGGCTTGCCGGCGATGAGGCCGCAACAGGCCATCAATGATTACGAAACTCAGAATGACAGGCCTTGCAAGCCGCTTCGACCTTGTCCATCGGCGCCTTCAGCTGCGCAGCGTCCAGCGGCTGGCCGCGGGTGACATCG
This sequence comes from Pseudomonas sp. X4, assembly GCF_040784925.1. Taxonomy (NCBI): domain Bacteria; kingdom Pseudomonadati; phylum Pseudomonadota; class Gammaproteobacteria; order Pseudomonadales; family Pseudomonadaceae; genus Pseudomonas; species Pseudomonas sp. X4. The sequence continues at coordinate 1,888,515 of NZ_CP160798.1, forward strand.
ACCAGTTCGCCAGTGACGCCTTCCAGCTGCCGGGCCAGGTCATGAAAGCGTGCCTGACGCTCCCATACCTCGGCACGCGCGCTACTGTCGCCACCATCACGCGCCTGTGGGAAGTGCTGCCAGGGCTGGTGCGAAAGGTTGTCCAGCTTCAGCGCACCATCGGCAAACTTCACCCCGTCGAACGGCAACCGCCCACGCAACATGCCGCCCAGGTCTTCGCTGGTCTTGAGCATGTCCTTGAAGATCACCTTGCGCTTGCCCAGCGGGGAGTTCGGGTCAACCCGGTCACAACCACCCAGGGCCAGTGCTGCCAGCAGAACAACGGTCAATCGCTTCAACATCACGGTCACTTCGGCCTACGCAAATGGGCGGCCAGTATCGCTGCCCAGCGGCCAAAGACCAATAGCCACATAAAAAACAGGGGCGAATATCCGTGTTCACCCATGACAGGAACGTACTCATGAAATCTGCCCTGCGCCATCTGGCCTGGACACTCCCGGTGCTGGCCCTGCTGGCTGGCTGCAACGGTGGCGAAAGCGCCAAACCTGAGCCCCATGCCATCGCCACCTACGCCAATGCCACCTGGCAGGACCTGCCTGCCGTCAGCGACAGCGACCTGGTGGCGGGCTTCCAGGCCTGGCGCAACGGCTGTGAAAAGCTCAAGCGCGACACCGTCTGGGCCAGCACTTGCGAAGCAGCCGCCAGCGTGCCCGACAATGCCTTGCAAGTGCGCGCCTTCCTGCAACAGAACCTGCAGGTATACGGCCTGCGTTCGGCCGAAAACAATGCCAACGGCCTGATCACCGGTTACTACGAACCGGTCTACCCTGGCAGCCTGAGCCAATCGGCAACCAACCACGTGGCGGTCTACGGCATCCCCGACGACATGATCGTGGTCGACCTGGCCAGCGTGTACCCCGAACTCAAGGGCAAGCGCCTGCGCGGTCGCCTCGATGGCCGGGTGCTAAAGCCTTACGACACCGCCGAGGTGATCAACCGTGACGGCGTCAAGGCACCGGTGCTGGCCTGGCTGACCGACCCGATGGACCTGCAGTTCCTGCAGATCCAGGGTTCCGGCCGGGTACAACTGGAAGACGGGCGCCAGCTGCGCCTGGGTTACGCCGACCAGAACGGCCACCCCTACCGGCCAATCGGGCGCTGGCTGGTGGAACAAGGCCAGTTGAAGAAGGAAGAAGTGAGCATGGGCGCCATTCATGCCTGGGCCCAGGCCAACCCGCAGCGGGTGCCGGAACTGCTCGCCAGCAACCCCAGCTACGTGTTCTTCAGCACCCGCCCGGACAGCAACGAAGGGCCGCGGGGTTCGCTGAACGTGCCGCTGACCGCTGGCTACAGCGTGGCCATCGACCGCAAGGTGATTCCGCTGGGCAGCTTGCTGTGGCTGTCCACCACCCGCCCGGACGGTACGCCGGTGGTACGCCCGGTGGGGGCCCAGGATACCGGCGGGGCAATTACTGGCGAGGTGCGCGCCGACCTGTTCTGGGGCACTGGGCCGGAAGCTGGAGAACTGGCCGGGAACATGAAGCAGCAGGGGCAGATCTGGATGCTGTGGCCCAAGGGCAAGCCGCTGCCCGAGGTGCCGAAAGTACCTTGATCGGCTGTGAATTCTTCGCGGGCGAGCCCGCGAAGAAGGCGACGCGGTATCAGATGGAAACCACGAAGAAAGCCACAATGATCGCCAACCCGGCAAACCACACCAGCGATCGCAGCATGGCCCAGTCAGCCAGGTAACAGATGATGTAGAGCAGCCGGCTGGTGATGTACATCACCCCCAGCACATCCTGAGTCACCTGCTCGGCATTGCCGACGATATCCGCCACCAGCACCGCCGCGGCAAATGCCGGGAAGGCTTCGAAACTGTTCTGCTGGGCAGCATGCGCGCGCCGCGGCAACCCGGACAGGGTATCCAGGAAGGCGCGCGGGTCGTAGTTGTCACGCAGGCGGAAGCGGCCACTACCGACTTTGGCGATCAACGCACACAGTGGCGGCAAGAACAGCGCGATCAGGATGCACCACAGGGCAACAGTCATGGACAGGACTCCTTGTTCAGTCTTCGGGTCAAAGCTTCATTACCAGCATGCCGGCCAACACCAGCCCGCAAGCTAGGAGTCTCGGTCCGCCAAAAGGTTCTTTCAGGTAGCGCATGCCCAGCAGCACCACCAGGATCACGCTCAACTCCCGCAACGCCGCCGCTTCGGCCACCGACCCCAGGTGCATGGCCCACAGCACCAACGCGTAACTGAGCAATACACACAGCCCAACCGCCAGCCCCAGGCGCCACTGCAGGCGCCAGAACAACACGAACGGCGTACGCCGCGTCACGCTGGCAAGCAACGGGAAGGGCCAGGCACTGAGCAAGGTCAGCCACACCAGGTAATCCCAGGGTTTGCCCCACAAGCGCACGGCCTGGCCGTCGAACCAGGTGTAGCAGCCAATGCATAGGCCGATCAGGGCAACCACCGGCAGCATCGACCAGGGCAGCCGGTCACCGCCACCGCCCTGCCACAACAGGCAGGCCATGCCACAGGGGATCAGCAGGATGCCGATGATCTGCTGCTGGCTCAGCGATTCGCCGGCAAAGGCCAGGGTCAGCCCCAGCACCACCAGCGGCGACAGCCCGCGCATCAGAGGATAGACCAGCCCCAGGTCGCACACGCGGTAGGCCTGGATCAACAGGAAGCGATATAGCTGCTCAGCCAGCGCCGACGCCAGCAGCCAGGGCCAGATGTTGGCCGGCGGTACCTCGACGAAGGGCACCGCCAGCACCGCGAAGGCCAACGCCACCGTATCCATGCTGGCGATCACCAGCAGGCGCTCGCCGCTGAATTTGATCAGGGTATTCCAGGTCGCATGCAGCAGGGCAGCGACCAACACCAGGGAAGTTGCCAGCACGCCTTCTTATCCTTGTGGCTTTTTATGTTGGTGAATATACAGCGCTCGAGGGGACCATTGTGGGAGCGGGCATGCCCGCGAAGAAAGCAACTTGGTGCATGTCACCGGCTTTGCCGGTGTTCGCGGGCATGCCCGCTCCCACAGAGACCGCGCCAGCCTTCGGGTTTTGCACAAGCCAGGGTATGCGATACAACCTTCTGGATGGGAACGTTTCAAACGAATCCGGTCAAACCCTGTGTCCCGAACCCCGCGCCAGGTCATCAAAGAACTGCCCGAGCCATTCGGGTTACGACTTGGAAGCCACTGTTACAGGATTCGGGATGCTTGAACTAGTTGCCGCGTTTATCTGCCTTACCACCCTCCTCACCTATGTAAATTACCGTTTCATCGGCCTGCCCCCTGCCATCGGCGTGATGGTCACGGCGCTGCTGTTTTCCCTGATGCTGCAGGGCTTGAGCCTGATCGGCTTCCCTGGCCTGGAAGCGCGCGTCGAAGGGCTGATGAACCAGATCGACTTCAACGACCTGCTGATGCACTGGATGCTGGCGTTCCTGCTGTTCGCCGGCGCCTTGCACGTCAACCTCTCCGACCTGCGCAGCTACCGCTGGCCCATCGGCCTGCTGGCCACCGTCGGCGTACTGATTGCCACCGTGGTCATCGGCTACCTGTCGCACTGGGTGTTCGCCCTGTTCGGCTGGCAGGTGCCGCTGATCTACTGCCTGCTGTTCGGTGCGCTGATCTCGCCCACCGACCCGATTGCCGTGCTCGGCGCGCTACGTACAGCCAATGCCTCCAAACCGCTGAAAACCACTATCGTCGGCGAGTCGCTGTTCAACGACGGCACTGCGGTGGTGGTGTTCACCGTGTTGCTGGGCATCATCCAGCTGGGCGAGACGCCGAGCATGACCGACACCGCGATCCTGTTCGCCCGCGAGGCCATCGGCGGCGTGGTGTTCGGCGGCCTGATCGGCTACGCCACCTACCGCATGATCAAGAGTGTCGAGCAATATCAGGTGGAAGTGATGCTGACCCTGGCGCTGGTCATCGGCGGCTCGGCGATGTGCTACGAACTGCATGTTTCGGCGCCGATCGCCATGGTGGTGGCCGGGCTGATCATCGGCAACCTGGGGCGCAACCTGGCCATGAACGACATGACCCGTCGCTACATGGACGGTTTCTGGGAACTGATCGACGACATGCTCAACGCGCTGCTGTTCGCGTTGATCGGCCTGGAACTGTTGCTGCTGCCATTCAACTGGATGCACCTGGCGGCCGGCAGCGTGCTGGCGCTGGCGGTGCTGCTGTCGCGGCTGCTTACCGTGGCCCCGGCGATCGTGCTGCTGCGCCGCTGGCGCCCGGTGCCCAAGGGCACGGTACGGGTGCTGACCTGGGGTGGCCTGCGCGGTGGGGTGTCGGTTGCCCTGGCACTGTCGCTGCCACTGGGCGAGGAACGTGACCTGCTGCTGTCGATCACCTACATCGTGGTGCTGTCGTCGATCCTGGTGCAGGGGTTGAGCATCGGGCGGGTGGTGCGCAAGGTGAGCGCTCAGCCTTGAGATCCTGGGGCCGCTTTACGGCCCTTTCGCGACACAAGGCCGCTCCCACAGAATGTATGCGATCTCCTGTGGGAGCGGCCTTGTGTCGCGAAAGGGCTGCAAAGCAGCCCCAGAATGTTCATTCCACTGCCGAATCCGGGAACTGGTCCTGAATGTACTTGATCTCGGTCCGCCCATGCGCCGCCGGCAACCCATCCTCGCCAAGGTTGACGAAGACCATCTTGTCGACCGTGAGGATGGCCTTGCGGGTGATCTTGTTGCGCACTTCGCACTTGAGGGTGATCGAGGTGCGGCCGAACTCGGTGGCGGTGATGCCCAGCTCGATGATGTCGCCCTGGCGCGAGGCACTGACGAAGTTGATTTCCGATATGTACTTGGTCACCACGCGCTGGTTGCCCAGCTGGACGATGGCGTAGATCGCCGCCTCTTCATCGATCCAGCGCAACAGGCTGCCACCGAACAAAGTGCCGTTTGGGTTGAGGTCTTCGGGTTTAACCCACTTGCGGGTATGAAAGTTCATCTGTACTCCTGACCTGCTTGGCTAACGTGTAGCAATGATGGCAGAGCGGCCGCTGTCGCTCCATTGAACATCGACTATCGTCGCGATTAATCGACAGAAAACCTTGGGCAAGCCGGCGGGCGCGGCTATAATCTCCGCCGCTTCACATGGCCGCCCACAGCGGCGCCATGCCCGCCACCCGTCCGAGGGGCGCTGCAGCAGGCTAGGCCTGTCAGGCTCGGATGGGGCGTTGCTCGCTCTCGCGGGCGCTTAACGCACAACGGCGCCCATTCGCACACTACGAATGGAGGCTCTCATGAGCGCTGCAAACATGCCTGCTGGTTTTACCGATTACAAAGTCGCCGACATCTCCCTGGCCGCCTGGGGTCGTCGCGAAACCATCATCGCCGAATCGGAAATGCCTGCACTGATGGGCCTGCGTCGCAAGTACCTGGCCGAGCAACCGCTCAAGGGTGCGAAGATCCTGGGCTGCATCCACATGACCATCCAGACCGCCGTGCTGATCGAAACCCTGGTTGCCCTGGGTGCCGAAGTGCGCTGGTCGTCCTGCAACATCTTCTCCACCCAGGATCAGGCCGCCGCGTCCATCGCCGCCGCCGGTATCCCGGTGTTCGCCTGGAAAGGTGAAACCGAGCAAGAGTACGAGTGGTGCCTGGAGCAGACCATCCTCAAGGATGGCCAGCCATGGGACGCCAACATGGTCCTCGACGACGGTGGCGACCTGACCGAGCTGCTGCACAAGAAGTACCCGCAAGTGCTGGAGCGCGTGCACGGCGTGACCGAAGAGACCACCACCGGCGTGCACCGCCTGCTGGACATGCTGGCCAAGGGCGAGCTGAAAGTCCCGGCGATCAACGTCAACGACTCGGTTACCAAGAGCAAGAACGACAACAAGTACGGCTGCCGTCACAGCCTGAACGACGCCATCAAGCGTGGTACCGACCACCTGCTGTCGGGCAAGCAGGCCCTGGTTATCGGCTACGGTGACGTGGGCAAGGGCTCGGCCCAGTCCCTGCGTCAGGAAGGCATGATCGTCAAGGTCACCGAAGTCGACCCGATCTGCGCCATGCAGGCCTGCATGGACGGTTTCGAAGTGGTTTCGCCGTTCATCGACGGTATCAACAACGGCACCGAAGCCAGCATCGACAAGGCCCTTCTGGGCAAGATCGACCTGATCGTGACCACCACCGGTAACGTCAACGTCTGCGACGCCAACATGCTCAAGGCGCTGAAGAAGCGTGCCGTGGTGTGCAACATCGGCCACTTCGACAACGAGATCGACACCGCCTTCATGCGCAAGAACTGGGCCTGGGAAGAGGTCAAGCCGCAGGTGCACAAGATCCACCGCACCGGCGCTGGCAGCTTCGACCCGCAGAACGACGACTACCTGATCCTGCTGGCCGAAGGCCGCCTGGTAAACCTGGGTAACGCCACTGGCCACCCAAGCCGCATCATGGACGGTTCGTTCGCCAACCAGGTACTGGCGCAGATCTTCCTGTTCGAGCAGAAGTTCGCCGACCTGTCGGCCGAAAAGAAAGCCGAGCGCCTGACCGTTGAAGTACTGCCGAAGAAACTCGACGAAGAAGTGGCCCTGGAAATGGTCCGCGGCTTCGGCGGCGTGGTCACCCAGCTGACCAAGCAGCAGGCCGACTACATCGGTGTCACCGTCGAAGGCCCGTTCAAGCCGCACGCCTACCGCTACTAAGCGGCCAGCTTGAAGCTTCAAGCGGCAATCAAAGGCAGCCCATGCCGTTGCCGCTTGCAGCTCAAGCATAAGGATCTTGAACGATGCCCAAGCCAGGCCGGCCATAACCGATCTGGCTTTTACTTGCAGCCTGCCGCTTGAAGCTTGCTGCCAGAGGAACGCCTGATGTCCCAGGAACGCCGTTACAGTTTCGAGTTCTTCCCGACCAAGACCGATGCCGGTCACGAAAAGCTGATGGGCGTCGCCCGCCAGCTGGCCGCCTACAACCCGGACTTCTTCTCCTGCACCTACGGTGCCGGTGGCTCGACCCGCGACCGCACGCTGAACACCGTGCTGCAGCTGGAAAGCGAAGTGAAGGTACCCGCCGCACCGCACCTGTCGTGCGTAGGCGACACCAAGGCCGAACTGCGTGCCCTGCTGGCCGAATACAAGGCTGCAGGCATCAAGCGCATCGTCGCCCTGCGTGGTGACCTGCCATCGGGCATGGGCATGGCCAGTGGCGAACTGCGCTACGCCAGCGACCTGGTCGAATTCATTCGCCAGGAAACCGCCGATCACTTCCACCTGGAAGTGGCCGCCTACCCGGAGATGCACCCCCAGGCCCGCAACTTCGAGGCTGACCTGGCCAACTTCGTGCACAAGGTCAAGGCCGGTGCCGACAGCGCCATCACCCAGTACTTCTTCAACGCCGACAGCTACTTCTACTTCGTCGAGCGCGCGCAGAAGCTGGGCGTGGACATCCCGGTGGTACCCGGCATCATGCCGATCACCAACTACAGCAAGCTGGCGCGCTTCTCCGACGCCTGTGGCGCCGAGATCCCGCGCTGGATCCGCAAGCAGCTGGAAGCCTATGCCGACGACACCGCCAGCATCCAGGCATTCGGCGAAGAAGTGATCACCCGCATGTGCGAACAGCTGCTGCAAGGCGGCGCACCGGGCCTGCACTTCTACACCTTGAACCAGGCCGAGCCGAGCTTGGCGATCTGGAACAATCTGAAGCTGCCGCGCTGAAATTTTTTGCAAAATCTGTTTAAGATTTGATTAAGGCTTTGGTCATAGACTAAAGCCTTATTCATTTTCCGGTTACACAGGTCTTGCCTGCCATGCAGCCCCTCCAGCCATCGCGTCCACAGCTCGTCTACCTGGCTTTTGGCCCGGCAACCTACCATCAGGAAGCCTGCTTCAGCATCGTCAGCGCCCTCGCCCATCTGGGCACGGCAGCAGGCGAAGCCATGGACATCCAGGTTTACACCGACAACCCGCAGCCCTATGCCGGCCTGCCGGTCACCGTACACCTGCTGGACGAAGCCACGCGTCAGGCATGGAACGCCCCTCACGGTTATCACTTCCGCAGCAAGCATGTGCTGTTGCGTCAGGTGCTGCAGCAACACCCGCTGGCAGTGCTGATCGACACCGACACCTTCTTCCGCAAGTCGCCGCTGGAGCTGTTCGCCCGAGTGGCCCCAGGCCGCCTGCTGTGCAATGCCATCGGTGCGCGCTACGGCAGCAACCAGAAGTGCCTGCTGTACAAGAACCTGCTGGCCATACTCGAGTCCAGGGGCCTGGCCGATTGCCAGATGCCACTGCTCAACTCCGGGGTCATCGGCCTCACCGCAGAGGACGCCGGCACCCTGGACCGTTCCATCGCCATGATGGACGAGTTCCACCCCCTGGCTCGCGAGGCTTATACCCTTGAGGAGTTCTGCCTGGCAGTGGCGGCCTACCGCACGCTGGAACTGGCCGAATGCACAGATGTCATCCACCACTACTGGAGCCGAAAGGCGCAGTTCCGCGCCAAGATCCAGGCCTGGCTGCGCAAGCACGGCCATGACCCGCTGAGCCACGCGGCGCTGGCCGATGTGTCCCTGGTCAATGACCAGCTGCCACGGCCGCCGACCCTGCAACGCCTGGGTTACAAGGCGCTGAGCATGACCCTGCCCAGCCATGAGCGCCAGTTCGCCCGCGAGCTGCTGTATGGCTGCTACCCCTACCCCAATGAGTTCGACCGTGCCTGCGCGCCGGCCTGGTGGGACAAGGCCCTGGAAAACCTCAACGCCCGCCATGGCCAGGTGGAGCCCGAGCAACTGCGCCAGTGCCTGCGTCACCCGGGGTTGCGCCTGTCGCTGGGCGAGCGGCGCAAGGATATCGAGGCGCATCTGCTGAGGTCATCCCACACTTGAGTGAACCTGTGCCGGCCTCTTCGCGGGTAAACCCGCTCCCACAGGATCTCTGCTGGCTTGCAGGCTTGTGCTGTACTTGTGGGAGCGGGTTTACCCGCGAAGAGGCCAGCACAGGAGAACATCATCCTCACTGGCCTTGAACAGGCCGAGCGCGTAATCTCCGGCCATGCCACACGTCGCCCGTCTGTTCTGGATCCTGTTGCTCGCCTGCCTGAGCCCGCTGGCCCTGGGCGAGCGCCTGCGCCTGGTGACCGACGACTGGGCACCCTATGCGTACCAGCGCGACGGCCAGCCGCGCGGCATCGACTACGAAGTCACCACCCAGGTGTTCGAACGCCTTGGCGTCGAGGTGGAGTGGGAGTTCCTGCCATGGAAGCGCTGCCTGGCAATGATCGAGCAGGGCTTGGCCGACGGCATCATGGACATCTTCCAGACCGAGTCGCGCCAGCCCTACCTGGTGTACGCCCCCGAACCCATGTCGGAGGTCGAGTTCGTCCTGTTCCAGGCCAGCGCACGTCGCCATGCCGTCAAGGCGCTGGATGACCTTGCCGGCCTCACCGTCGGCACCTCACCCGGCTACGCCTATGGTGCCGCGTTCAACGAGGCCGTACATTTCAGGCGCGAAGCCGCGCCTACCCATGAAGCCAACTTCGGCAAACTGATGCTGGGCCGCATCGACCTGGCAATCACCGACCGCAGGGTCGGACATTACCTGCTGCGGCATCTGGGCCTGCAACAGCAGGTCGAGGAGCTGCCGCTGGTGATAAGCCGCCAGGCGCAGTACCTGGGGCTGGCGCGCAAGCCGGGGCGGGAGGCACTGGCCCAGGCCTTCGCCGCGGAACTGCGGCGCTTCAAGCAGGAACCGGCCTATGCAGCGATCAGCAGCCGCTACACAGGCGATATCGGAAACATTCTCAACGCCGTTGAGCAGCAGGAAAGCAGCACAGCGCGATAGCTCTGTTATACTCGGGCCTTCCCGCCCGGCTCACGCCCGGACGCTCGGCCTCGCAACAGGCATCCCGATCGGCATCGACGCGCCTTCGCGTCCACCCTCCGCTAACCGGATGTGCAGTGAAAGCCCAGCTGGACCGGACGCGATCGCATCCCACCGATGCCCGTCGCGCCAGGCAGAACATCCCAAACGGGCCCAGCCCACACGAGAACAGGATTGCCCATGTCCTTTGCTTCCCTCGGTCTCTCCGAGGCTCTTGTCCGCGCTATCGAGGCTGCGGGCTACACCCAGCCGACCCCCGTGCAACAGCGGGCGATTCCCGCCGTGTTGCAAGGCCGCGACCTGATGGTCGCCGCACAGACAGGTACTGGTAAAACCGGCGGTTTCGCCCTGCCGATCCTCGAGCGCCTGTTCCCGGCCGGCCACCCCGACAAGTCGCAGCGCCATGGCCCGCGCCAACCTCGCGTGCTGGTCCTGACTCCGACCCGCGAACTGGCAGCCCAGGTGCATGACAGCTTCAAGGTCTATGCCCGTGACCTGCCACTGGTCAGCGCCTGCATTTTCGGCGGCGTCGGCATGAACCCGCAGATCCAGGCCATTGCCAAGGGTGTGGACGTGCTGGTCGCCTGCCCGGGCCGCCTGCTCGACCTGGCCGGCCAAGGCAAGGTTGACCTGGCCCACGTGGAAATCCTGGTGCTCGACGAAGCCGACCGCATGCTCGACATGGGCTTCATCCATGACGTCAAGAAGGTCCTCGCCCGCCTGCCGGCCAAGCGCCAGAACCTGTTGTTCTCGGCCACCTTCTCCAAGGACATCACCGACCTCGCCGACAAGCTCCTGCACAACCCGGAGCGTATCGAGGTCACCCCGCCGAACACTACCGTCGAGCGTATCGAGCAGCGCGTCTACCGCCTGCCCGCCAGCCACAAGCGCGCGCTGCTGGCGCACCTGATCACCCAGGGTGCCTGGGAACAGGTACTGGTGTTCACCCGCACCAAGCACGGCGCCAACCGCCTGGCCGAGTACCTGGAAAAGCACGGCCTGACCGCCGCTGCGATCCACGGCAACAAGAGCCAGAACGCCCGCACCAAGGCTCTGGCCGACTTCAAGGCCAACAGCGTGCGCGTGCTGGTCGCCACCGACATCGCCGCCCGTGGACTGGACATCGACCAGTTGCCACACGTGGTCAACTTCGAGTTGCCGAACGTCGAGGAAGACTACGTCCACCGTATCGGCCGTACCGGCCGTGCCGGGCGTTCGGGCGAGGCCATTTCCATGGTCGCGCCGGATGAAGAGAAGCTGCTCAAGAGCATCGAGCGGGTGACCAGGCAGAAGATCCCGGACGGCGACCTGATGGGCTTCGACGCCAGCCAGGTAGAGGCCGAAAAGCCTGAAGTACGCGAACGCCAGCAGAACAACGGCCGTGGTGGCCGCAACCAGCAGGCCCGCGGCGAAGGCGGCAAAGACGCCAACGGCGGCCGCAAGGACAAGGGCAAGGATAAAGGCAAGGCCAAGCAACAGGCTGCTGACAAGTCGGCCGACAAGGAAAAGAGCGGCGACAAGCAACAGCAGCAACGCAAGCCGCGTGACAAGAAGCCGCGCCAGCAGCAACAGCAGGCCAGCAACAGCAACGTGCCGAAAGTGCCTGTCGACCGCGATCCGGAAGAGTTCCTGGACGACGATATCGACAACTTCGGCAACCGTGCCGACTATGTCAGCCCGTACCAGGGCAAGAACCAGGGCCGCAATCGCCGCCCGGGTGGCAGTGCCGGCCAAGGTCAGGGCCAGGGTAATGGCCAGCGCAGCAACGCCGGTGGCCAGGGTCGCAATAGCGGCCAGCCGCGCAGCGGCGGTGGTGGCGGCGAGAAACGTCCGGCCCGCGCCAACAATGGTGGCGGCGCCCGTCGTGATGGTGGTGGCCGTGGTCGCCCGGCCCGTGACGATGCTGCCCGGCAGGAACCGGCCGTGCGCAACCCGCGCCAGCCGGAAAAACAGCCAGTGATCATCCGCAAGGAATCCAAGCTCGACCGTTACCCGACGCCAGAGCAACTGGATGACCTGCCGAGCCGCCCGCGCGGTGAGCGTCCGGCGCTGCTGACCCGCAAGGGCTGACAAAAAGTATGAGGGGGCCGCTTTGCGGCCCTTTCGCGACACAAGGCCGCTCCCACAGGTATTGCGCAGATTTCACTTGCAGCGCAATACCTGTGGGAGCGGCCTTGTGTCGCGAAAGGGCTGCGAAGCAGCCCCCTCGGTACTTCAGCTAAAGCAAATTACTTCTGCTTCACACCTTCAACACTGATATCCAGGTCCAGGGTCTGCGAGGTAGCGCCCGGGCCCTTGATGCCGAAGTCGTTCAGGTTCAGCGTGGTGGTGGCGTTGAAACCAGCGCGCTCGCCGCCCCATGGGTCCTTGCCTTCACCGTTGAAGGTGGCCTTGAAGGTGACCGGCTTGGTCACACCGTGCATGGTCAGGTCGCCAGTCACGTCAGCGGTCTTGTCGCCAGTCGACTTGACGCTGGTGGAGACGAACTTGGCTTCCGGGTACTTCTTCACATCGAGGAAGTCGGCGCTGGAAATGTGCTTGTCACGCTCGGCGTGGTTCGACCACAGGCTGGCGGTTTTCAGGTCGACGTTGATCTTGCTGGCTTCAGGCTTGGCGCTGTCCCAGGTGAAGTTGCCGTCGAAGTCCTTGAAGGTACCGTGAATGAAGCTGTAGCCCAGATGGCTGATCTTCCAGTCAACGAACGCGTGCTGGCCTTCCTTGTCGATCTTGTACTCGGCAGCCATGGCCTGGCCAGCGGAGAGCAGAGCGGTACCGAGCGCCAGAGCGGCAAAAGTCTTTTTCAACATCCTTACTTCCTTCCTATGCAATTGAGGTTGAGAGTCAAGCTTTGCGGCCCAGCATGCGGGTCAGGGTCGCGTCACGGTCGATGAAATGGTGCTTGAGCGCTGCCAAGCCATGCAGCACGGCAAAAATCACCAAGCCCCAGGCCAGCCAGAGATGAATCACGCCAGCCAGGTCTGCCTGGTCGGGCAGGTCGCTGACCAGTGCCGGCACTTCGAACAGGCCGAACACCGGAATGCCGACACCGTCGGCGGTAGAAATCAGGTAACCGGCAATCATTACCGCGAACAGCCCCAGGTACAGGGCCAGGTGGCCCAACTTGGCTGCCAGGCGGGTAAGTGCGCCGTGGTTGGCCGGTGCCGGTGGTGGCGGGCTGATGAAGCGCCAGACCACCCGCAGCAGCATCACCGCCAGCAGCACCAGGCCGATGCTCTTGTGCAGGTCCGGGCCGGCCTTGCGCCAAGGGCTGTAGTAGTCGAGGCCGACCATCCACAGGCCCAGGCCGAACAGGCCGAAGACTGCCAGAGCCACGCCCCAGTGCAGGACGATGCTGACCACGCCGTAGCGAGAAGATGAATTGCGCAGTTGCATGTTGACGTGTTTCCCCGTGAAAGCTGTGCACAGACTAACGCGTAACGCATCGAATAAAAGCGTAAAAAATTGCTTTGGATTATCGAGAAATCCGATATGTATTCTGTAAGCTTCCCATTAAGGAAACATTAACGATAGTTGGGTAATCAGCGGATGCCAGTGCCGGCCCTATCGCCGGCAAGCCAGCTCCCACAGGTATTGCACAGGCCTTCGAACCTATGATGATCCTGTGGGAGCTGGCTTGCCGGCGATAGGGCCAGCAAAGTCAACAAATCAACCCGCTTTGGCCTGGGTATTGGCCACCGGCTTCTTGGCCGGTTCGGACTTGGCAGTTGCCTTCTTGGTCTGGGCTGGCTTGTGCGCCGGTGCATGCTTGCCAGATGCAGCCTTGGTAGCAGCAGGCTTGGCCGCCGCTTCCTTGACCACAGGCGCTGGCGCAACCGGGGCCGGTGCGGCTTGCGGCGCTGGCGCAGGTGCCGGCGCCACTTCCTCGGCCTTGGCAATCGGCTCGGCCTTCACCTCAGGCTTGTCCGCCCCGCCAAACAGGCGCTTGAAGAAGCCCGGCTTGTCCTGCTTGGCCTCATCGACCGGCTTCGGCTCGGCCTTGACCGGGGTCTTGTCAGCCTTGTCGCCCTTGTCGGAAGAACCACCGAACATGTTGGAGAAGAACCCGCCCTTGCTCTCCTTGGCCGCCACGGCGCCTGCAGCTGCTGCCGCCGCCACCGGTGCCGCCTTGGCCGGGTCGAACGACTTGCCGGCCAGCAGGTCCTGCACCTGGCTGGCCGCGCGCTGGCCACTGCGCAGGGCGCCTTCCAGGGTGCCTGGGTAAAGGGCGTCGGTATGCTCACCGGCAAAGGTGATGCGCTGCACCGGGCGCTCCCACAGGCGCCAGTACTTGCTGATCTGGCCCGGACCATAGGCCAGGTAGGCGCCGCCGGTACCGGCGTCGGTGCTGTAGCGCTTGACCTCGTAGCCGGTGAACGAGCCACGGGCCTGTGGGTAGAACGCATGCAGGCGGATCAGCACCTGATCGACCATCTGCTTGTCGCCGAACGCCTGCAGCAGACGGGCGTTGTCGCCCGACAGGTTGATCACCACGTTGGCGCCACCCTTGAGCGCGGGTTCGATCCACAGCATGCCCAAGCCTGCGTTACTGAAGATTTCGCCCGACATGCGCGCGCGGCTTTCCCACACCGGCTTCTTGAACTTGAGCATCAGCTGGTCGCGCCAGCCATAGTTGGTGCCCTTCAACGCCGCCAGGTGCTGGCTGTCCAGGCCCGGGGTCATCTGGATCTTGGCCAGGGCGCGCAGGGGTACGGCCATGACCAGGTAATCCGCCTGATAGCCGACGCTGCCGACCTTGACCGTGACACCGTCCTTGTCCTGGACGATGGAGGTCACAGGCGAACTGGTCTTGATGGTCTTCAGTTGCTTGACGAACGCCTGGGCCAGCACCGGGCTGCCGCCGGGCAGGCGCGCGGCACGCAGGTCACGGTCGCTGACGCCGCGATACACGCGGTTCTGCTGGGCAAAGTACAGCAGCGACAGGCGCGATGGCTCATCGTAGCGGGTACGGATCTGCTGGTTGACCAGCTGACGGGCGGTGGTCGGCAGTTGCAACTTGTCCAGCCAGGTGGAGACGTTGATCTGGTCGAGGGCAAACAGCGTGCTGTTGGCTTGCGGGTTCAGCGGGTCATCGATCGAACGGGCCAGGTCATCGAGGGTTTTCTCGTAACGTTTGAGCGCATCGGCAGTTGCCGGCTGCTTGGTGGCCAGGTCGGTGGCGCTGAAATACTCGCCGTCGATCAGGTAACCGGGAGTACGCACGAACTCCGGTGCTGGCAGTGTTTCAAGTTTGAAACGGTCGAGGTACTGGTTGAGCACCGGCTGCGCCTTGGCGTTGCCGATCCACTCGCTGGTGGCCAGGCCCGAGCGCCCGCCCATGCCCGCCTTGGCTTCCAGCAGCGTCACCTGCCAGCCTTTGTTCTGCAGCTCGTAGGCGGCCGTCAGGCCCGCCAGGCCGCCACCCACGACGATCGCCGAAGGTGTCTTGTCCTTTGCCAGCGCGGCGCCGCTGGACACACCAATCAATACCAACGCGCACAGGCGCACCCAAGCAGCAGCCATGTCGGCGAACTCCGAGTCAGGGGGTTACAGAAACGGGGAGAGGCAGGAATGCCCCGGGAGAGATGCGTTAAGAATACGTCAGGTCCGCCGACCCTGCCAGCGCAGTGACATCAAGTCCTTTTCGCCACTGACATTTTTGCCTGCAGCGATTCCACGCGGTGGCAAGCTCAGCTGGCAACCCGATGAACAGCGGCGGTTGTCCTGCCCTGCGGCATTGCTTAGGCTTACGCGGTCGAACCAAGCCGCAAAGCCAGGAGAAGTGCCCATGGGCCTCAATGATCAGTGGATGCAACGCGACCTAAAGGTCCTGTGGCACCCCTGCACCCAGATGAAAGACCACGAGCAGCTGCCGCTGATCCCGATCAGGCGCGGCGAAGGCGTGTGGCTGGAAGACTTCGAAGGCAAGCGCTACCTGGATGCGGTGAGCAGCTGGTGGGTCAACGTGTTTGGCCACGCCAACCCGCGTATCAACCAGCGCATCAAGGACCAGGTCGACCAGCTGGAGCACGTGATCCTGGCCGGTTTCAGCCACCAGCCGGTGATCGAGCTGTCCGAGCGCCTTGTAGCCATGACCCCCGCCGGCCTCGACCGGGTGTTCTATGCCGACAACGGTTCGTCGTGCATCGAAGTGGCGCTGAAGATGAGCTTCCACTACTGGCAGAACGTCGGCAAGCCGGGCAAGAAGCGCTTCGTCACCCTGACCAACAGCTACCACGGCGAAACCATCGCCGCCATGTCGGTCGGTGATGTGCCGCTGTTTACCGAAACCTACAAGGCGCTGCTGCTCGACACCCTCAAGGTGCCCAGCCCCGACTGCTACCTGCGCCCCGAGGGCACAAGCTGGGAAGAGCACTCGCGCACCATGTTCCAGGCCATGGAACAGACCCTGGCCGAGCACCACGCCTCGATCAGCGCGGTGATCGTCGAACCGCTGATCCAGGGTGCCGGCGGCATGCGCATGTACCACCCGGTGTACCTCAAGCTGCTGCGCGAGGCCTGCGACCGCTACGACGTGCACCTGATCCACGACGAAATCGCCGTGGGCTTCGGCCGCACCGGCACCATGTTCGCCTGTGAACAGGCCGGCATTCGCCCGGACTTCCTGTGCCTGTCCAAGGCCCTGACCGGCGGTTACCTGCCACTGGCTGCCTGCCTGACCACCGACAAGGTGTACCAGGCGTTCTACGACGACTACCCGACCCTGCGCGCGTTCCTCCACTCGCACAGCTACACCGGCAACCCGCTGGCCTGCGCCGCGGCGCTGGCAACCCTGGACATCTTCGAGCAGGACAACGTGATCGAGGCCAACAAGGCCCTGGCCACCCGCATGGCCAGCGCCACCGCGCACCTGGCCGACCACGCGCATGTGGCCGAGATTCGCCAGACCGGCATGGCCCTGGCCATCGAGATGGTCCAGGACAAGGCAGGCAAGGTTGCCTACCCGTGGCAAGAGCGTCGTGGCCTGAAAGTGTTCGAGCATGCCCTGACGCGTGGCGCCCTGCTGCGCCCGCTGGGCAGCGTGGTGTACTTCCTGCCGCCGTATGTGATTACGCCAGAGCAGATCGACTTCCTGGCAGAAGTGGCCAGCGAAGGCATCGACATTGCCACCCGCGATAGCGTCAGCGTGGCCGTACCGGCCAACTTCCACCCCGACTTCCGCGACCCGGGCTAAGCCCGGAGGCCCGCCGCGTACCCTGTGGGAGCGGGTTCACCCGCGAATGCAATAGTGGAGTCACCGCCGCATTCGCGGGTGAACCCGCTCCCACAGGGACCACCTTCTCCCTTTAGCTTGAGCTCAACCATGAGACTGTCCCGCTTTTTCATCGACGCCCCCCTGAGCCTTGGCGAGCATGACCTGCCCGAAGCCCAGGCCCACTATATCGGCCGCGTACTGCGCATGGCCCCCGGCGACGCCGTGCAACTGTTCGACGGCAGTGGCCAGGAATACCGCGGCCAGTTGCTCGAAGTGGGCAAGAAAACCGTGCGCGTCAGCCTGGACCAGGCCCTCGCCGGCCAGGCCGATTCACCACTGCACGTGCACCTCGGCCAAGGCCTGTCCCGTGGCGAGCGCATGGACTGGGCGATCCAGAAAGCCACCGAGCTGGGCGCCAACGAAATCACCCCGATCGTCAGCGAACGCTGCGAAGTGCGGCTGAAGGACGAGCGCGCCGACAAGCGCCTGGCGCACTGGCGCCAGGTGGCGATCAGCGCCTGCGAACAATGCGGCCGCTCGACCTTGCCGGTCATCCACCCGCCAGTGACCCTGGCCGAGTGGCTGAACAGTGCCAAGGCCGACCTGAAACTGGTCCTGCACCCGGTGGCCGAACCACTCACCAGCCATGCCAAGCCGGCCACCCTGGCCTTCCTGATCGGCCCCGAAGGCGGCCTGAGCGAAGCGGAGGTCGACCAGGCCAAGGCTGCCGGTTTCCACGCTGCACGCCTCGGCCCACGCGTGCTGCGCACCGAAACCGCACCGGTGGTGGCACTGTCGGTGGCACAGCAACTGTGGGGCGACTTTTAACTAACGCACGTAGAACGACACCGCCACGAAGTGCATGAGGCTGCCGGCGATCACGAACAGGTGCCAGATGCCATGCCAGTGGCGGAAGCGGCTGTCGAAGGCGAAGAAGATGATGCCGACGGTGTAGAACACCCCGCCTGCGGCCAGCCAGGCAAAGCCGGCGCTGCCGAGCGAGTGCAGCAATGGCTTGACCGCCACCAGCACGATCCAGCCCATCACCGCATAGATGATGATCGACAGGATGCGCGCCTCGGATCGCGGCTTGATCTCCTGCAGCATGCCGATCACCGCCAGCCCCCAGACCACCCCGAACAGGCTCCAGCCCCAGGGTCCGCGCAGGCTGACCAGGCAGAACGGCGTGTAGCTGCCGGCGATCAGCAGGTAGATCGACAGGTGATCGAGCTTGCGCATGATCACCTTCGCCCGCCCGCGAGTGCTGTGGTACAGGGTAGAAATGCTGTACAGCAACAGCAAGGTGCTGCCGTAGATGGAGAAACTGACGATCTTCCACGGGTCGCCCTGCAGGCCCGCGACCACGATCAGCCAGATGGCACCGATACAGGCCAGGACGGCACCGACCAGGTGGGTCCAGGCGTTGAAGCGTTCACCGTAGTACATGCAAACACAGACCTCCTGAGGTGGGCTGGGTTCCTGCGTCCTTCTGTTCCGGCCTCTTCGCGGGTAAACCCGCTCCCACAGGGATCCCACGATACCAGCGGGTGGCGCCCTACCTGTGGGAGCGGGTTTACCCGCGAAGAGGCCCTGTGCCCTGCATCCTAACCAAGCTCAGGTTGCAGTTCCGCGTCACGCACCAGCCGTTCCAGCGCAGCCAGGTCCGGCACCCGTGCCACCTGCTCACCCACCTGCACCGCCGCCAGCTCCAGGCGACCCAGCGCCACGTCCACGTAGTTCAGCTGGCTGTCGAGCTTGCACGAGCGCGGTATGTCCTGCAGCAACAACGCCAAGTAACGCAGGCCGGTATCACCCAGGGCATTGAGCACCACCACGCGGGCCCGCTCGCCGCAGGGTGTCTCACCACCGCACGCGGCTTCGAAGCCGATCAGCGGCAGGCGCTGCTGGCGCCAGTCGATCCAGCCCAGGTGCCAGGCCGGCTCGCCGCGTTGGCACACCAGATTGCGCTGGCCACTCAGTTCGGCCACCGCCACGTTGGGCAACACCAGGGTACGGTCACCCAACGGCAGCAAAAGCCCGGTCAGGCTGCTGCGTTGGCCGGCGATCAGTTCAAGCATGGGTCTGGCTCCAGTGGGCAATGCTCTGCAACAGAACCGACTCCTGGTACGGCTTGCCCAGGTATTCGTTGACGCCGATGGCCATGGCACGGTCGCGGTGCTTCTGCCCGGTGCGCGAGGTGATCATGATGATCGGCAAGTCTTTCAAGCGCTCGTCACGGCGGATGCGTGTGGCCACCTCGAAGCCGTCCATGCGCGGCATCTCGATGTCCAGCAGCAACACATCGGGGCGGTGTTCTTCCAGCAGTGCCATGGCATCAACCCCGTCCTTGGCCGTCAGCACACTCATGCCGTGGCGCTCCAGCAGGCGGCTGGTGACCTTGCGCACGGTCACCGAATCGTCCACCACCATTACCAGCAACGCCCGCCGTGGCGCCGGGCCGAACACCTGGCGCCGGGCCGCACCGCCACCCGGCAGGCGCGCCAGGCGCCGCTGCTGGCCACGCAACTGGCCCAGCAGGTCGAGAATCAGTACCACCCGGCCATCGCCCAGCAGCGTTGCCCCCGACAACCCGGCAACCGCGGCAAACTGCGGCCCCAGGCTCTTCACCACGATCTCGCGGCTGGGCGACAGGCTGTCGGCCTGGATGGCGAACGACTGCTCCTGGGAATGCACCAGCAGCACCGGCAGCGGCACGCTCTGCCCGAGCAATGCCGGGCGCGGCATGCCCTGTAGCAGTTCACCCAGGTAGCGCAGCTCGTATTCGTGGCCGGCGTACACATAACGCGGAGCGTCCAGCTGGTAGCACGCCGCCAGTTCGACCGGCGGCACGCGGACGATGCCCTCGATGGTGTTCAGCGGAATGGCGTACTGCTCTTCGCCCAGGTGCACCATCAGCGCACGGTTGACCGACACGGTGAACGGCAGGCGGATCAGGAAGCGCGCCCCCTTGCCCTGGGCCGACTCGATACTCATCGAGCCCCCCAGTTGCTTGACCTCTTCGTGTACCACGTCCATGCCCAGGCCACGCCCGGAAATCTGGGTGATCTTCTCGGCAGTGGAAAAGCCCGGGCGCAGGATGAACTGGAGGATCTCGTGATCGCTCAACTGCGCCTGCGGGTCCAGCAGGCCGCGCTTGATGGCCTTGCGGCGCACCGCCTCCAGCGGCACGCCGGCACCGTCGTCGGTCATTTCGATGACGATGTCCGCGCCTTCGTGCAGCAGATTCAGGTGAATGGTGCCCTGCTCCGGCTTGCCGGCGGCCAGGCGCATTTCGCGGCTTTCCAGTCCATGGTCGACGGCGTTGCGCAGCATGTGCTCCAGCGGCGCCACCATACGTTCGAGCACGCTGCGGTCCAGTTCGCCCTCGGCATTGCCCACCACCAGCTCCACCTGCTTGCCCAGTTCGCTGGCCACCTGCCGTACCACGCGCTGCAAGCGTGGCACCAGGCGCTCGAAGGGCACCATCAGGGTCGCGGTCAGGCCTTCCTGCAACTGGCTGTTCACCCGCGCCTGCTGCTGCAGCAGGCTGTAGGCCTCCTGGGCGCGCTGTGCCAGGGTTTCCTTGAGGTCGAGCAAGTCCGAGGCAGACTCGAACAGGGCCCGCGACAGCTGCTGCAGTTGCGAGTGGCGGTCCATTTCCAGCGGGTCGAAGTCGTCATAGGCATCGCCTTCGAACTGCTGCCGGCTGGACATCCGCCCTTGGGTCTCGATATCCAGGCGCAGCAACTGGTCGCGCATGCGTTCGAGGGTGGTTTCCATCTCGTTGAGGGTGAACTGCGCATCGTTGACCTGCTGCTCGATGCGCCCACGGATGATCGAGTGCTCACCGGCCAGGTTGCCCAGGTCGTCGAGCAGCTCGGCATCGACCTTCACCATGTCGCCCGGCGCCCGCTCCGGCGCCGCCGCCGGCGCCTCACTGGTCGCGGCCTCGACCGGCCCCTGGCCGGCGGCGCTGTCGGCCAGGGCCGAGAAGCTGAAGTTGCGGATGTAGTCGATCAGCGCAGTGGCGGCATGCAACGGCTGCCCCAGGCGCACGGCATCAAGCATGTGCGCCAGGCGGTCATGGCAGTTCTGCAGCAACGCGAACAGTGGCGCGCTCGGCGGCATACGGCCAGCGGCCAGCAGCTCGTAGAGGAACTCCAGTTCGTGGGCCAGATCGCCGATCGGCGCAATTTCGACCATGCGCGCCACACCCTTGAGGGTGTGCAGGTCGCGCATCAAGTTGTCCACCTCCACACTGTTGCGCGGGTCGGCCTGCCAGCGCGCCAAAGCTGCGGCGGCACTCTCGACGATGTCCGAGCTTTCTTCGAGGAAGACTTCCAGCAGCTCTTCGCCTGGGCTTTCCGGCTCTTCGACCAGCGGCTCGGCCACAGCCGGCAGCAAAGGGTGGTGCGCCGGCCCCAGGCCAAGGGTATCAGCCAGGTCCATGTCCGGGTGCAGCGGCGTGACCGTGTCGATGCCCACCAGGCCGGTAGCCTCCGGTGCCAGGGCCTGGCCCAGCAGGTGGCGCAGGCTGTCGACCAGCTCCGGCCTTGGCGGGATGTCCTGCCCGGCCGCCACTTCGTCGAGCATGTCCAGCAGGGCTTCATGGGCCCGCTGCACGTGGGCGAAGAAGCGCGCATCGGCGGGCAGGCTGCCCTCCTCCACGGCGCCGTACAGGTCGAGCAAGGCCTCGCACACGTCATCCATCTGCCACAGGTCGGCCAAGTGTGCGGCGTGGCCCAGGGTGGTCAGTTCGTCGAGCAGGGTGTCCAGTGCATCGCGCTGGCCGGGCTGTTCCTGCCAGCGCGACAGCAACGACTCGGCATCCAGCAGGATATCCATGGCCTGGGCCAGGAAACTGGCGATCAACTGCGGGTCGCGCTTGCTGCGCCGCGCATGCTGCGGGTCGTCATGCAAGCTGGCCAGGTGCGCGTCCACCGCCTGGCCGACCTGCTCGATCAGCTCCGCGGCACCGGGGATGGCCGCCAGCGGCGTGCTGTCGAGTTGCGCCAGGCCCAGGTGGAACAGCGAGCGAGCAGCTTCCAGCCATTCGATCTCGGCCATTTGCAGGGGCAGTTGGTGGCTCTTGTATTCACGAGCCAGGCGGTCGAAGGCGGTGGCCAGTTCGGCGACCGGCATCACCCCGGCCATGGCGGCACTGCCCTTGAGCGTATGCAGGGCGCGCTGCAGGCCATCGCTGACCTGCGTATCGTGGCCGTCGGCGCCTTGCAGGAAAGCATCCAGGCTGGCCAGGTGGCCCTGCGCCTCGCTGCGGAAGATATCGAGCAATTGCGGGTCGAGGCCGTCGATGTCGGCCGCCACCGGGGCATCGTTTTCGGCCAGGGCATGCAGGTGCCCGGCCAGCTGCTCGATTTCCGTCAGTTGTGGCAGCTGGCCGGCGGCAAAGTCGGCCAGCAGGTCGGGCAGGTAGACGAATGCCTGCTGCAGGGCCACCACGCCTTCCGGGCTGAGCAAGCTGCGGCCCTCGAGTACCCGGTTCAGCAGGTGCTCGGCGCCCCAGGCCAGCTCGGCCACCGCCTCGGCATGCACCATGCGGCCGCTGCCCTTGAGCGTATGCAAGGCGCGGCGCACTTCTCCCAGTGCCTCGCGCTGCTGGTTGTCGGCACGCCAGCGCAGCCAGTGGCGCTCGATTTCCGGCAGCAGCTCACCAGCCTCGTCGAGAAACACTTCACGCAACTCGTCATCGATGCCATCAGCGCTGCCATCGTGACCTGCGGTGGCCTCGACCAGCGAGCAGTGCACACCCAACGTCGCCAGGCTGGCGCGCGCCATGTCGATGAAGGGTTGGCCATCCGCCAATGGGTCCGCCACCCGCCATTGCAGGTAGCATTCGGCGGCGCTCAGGGCTTCGGCCAGGTGGGTCAGCTCATCGGCAGGCGGCTCCACTTCCAGGTGCTGCAGCCAGCGCTGTACATAGCTGGCGCAACCGGCAAACAGCTCGGCCACGGCCGGCAGCATCAACATCGCCAGCGCACCGCGAATCTGCTGCAACAGCCCTGGCAAGGGTTGCAGGCGTTGCCGCGGCCAGCCTGACTCCAGGCAATCGCCGATCAGGTCCTTGGCCTGCTGCAGCACGTTCAGCGACTCGTTCAACACCAGCTGGCGGATTTCGGCCAGGTCCGAGCCCGGCAGGCCGCCCTGGCCGTTTTCCTCCAGCGGGCCGACCATGCCATTGAGTGTGGCCTCCACGTACAGCAGGGCCCCCGCTACATCCATCAACACCGCGTCGTCCACCGCCCGCTCGCCCTGGGCCAGGGCCTGCAACGCCAGCACCTGGTCGATGATCACCCGGCGTGGCTGCTGGAAGCCCAGCACCGCCAGGGTGTCGGCCACGTGGCGCAGCGGTGCCAGCAGGGCATCGAGCTGCTCGCTGTGCTGGCGGTCGCCACGCACGAACTGGTCCAGGCGCTCCTTGATGCGCATCAGGTCGTCGCACAGCGCGGTCACCACCGAGCGCAGGGCATCGCGGCCCGGCCCGGCCTGCAACTGCTCGCGCCAGTTGCCCAGCGACAGGTCAAGGTTGGCCAGGTCGTCGGCACCGGCAAAGCGTTGGGTGGCGCCGCTGATCAGGCTGGCCTGGGCCAACGGCTCCTCGCCACGGCAGGCACGCAGCTGGTTGAGCAGCGGCAGCATCACCAGTGGCAGGTCGTGGCGGGCGCCGCGCAGGCGCTCCAGATACGACGGCAATTGCTCCAGGCCGCGGAACAACGCGCCCAGGCAATCACCGCGGGGGCTGACCTGGCCATCGGCCAGGGCCCTGGCGAACAGCTCCAGTTCTTCAGCCAGGCGCGTGGCGCCGCGCAGTTCGAGCATGCGCAGGCAGCCGTGCACCTGGTGCAGGTTGTCGACCACGAATGCCAGCATCGACAGGTCGCCAGGCTCGCCGGCAAAGCGCTCCAGCGCCTGGCGCGCCTGGCCCAGGCAGTCGAGGATGGCGGCCTTGGTCCAGGCCAGCGCCACTGTGTCGTGGCGATCGGGGCTTACAGCTGCTACAGCCATGGGCACTCCTCGGCGCGGCTTTTCAGTAGAGCTCATCAGTAGGGCTCTTCACTTGGGCTCTGCTGGTGGCGGCAGGGTGAACCCGGACACCGAACGGCGCATCTCGCTGGCCATGCGTGCCAGGTGGCGGATGCTGTCGGCGGTGGCGCCGGAGCCGGCGGAGGTCTGCGCGGTAATCTGCTGGATGACTGCCATGGTGTGGGAGATCTGCCCGGCAGACGAAGTCTGCAGCTGGGCGGCATCGGAGATGCTGTGGATAAGGTCGGCGAGGTTCTGCGAGACGCCTTCGATCTCGGCCAGCGCCACCCCGGCATCCTGGGCCAGGCGGGCACCGCGCACCACCTCGGCGGTGGTCTGCTCCATGGAGATCACCGCCTCGTTGGTGTCGGCCTGGATGGTGCGCACCAGCGCCTCGATCTGCCGGGTGGCCGACGACGAGCGCTCGGCCAGGCGCTGCACTTCGTCGGCGACCACGGCGAACCCACGGCCGGCCTCGCCGGCAAGCGAGGCCTGAATCGCCGCGTTGAGGGCGAGGATGTTGGTCTGGTCGGCAATGTCGTCGATCAGGCTGACGATATCGCCGATTTCCTGGGAAGACTCACCGAGGCGCTTGATCCGTTTGGCGGTGTCCTGGATCTGCTCGCGAATGTTGTCCATGCCGTTGATGGTGTTGTGCACTACCTCGTTGCCCTTGTTGGCGATCGCGACCGAGCGCTCGGCAACCTTGGCCGACTCGTAGGCATGCGCCGAAACCCGGTCGATCGACTCGACCATGTCGCCGACCGCCTCGGATGCCTCGCTGATCTGCTCGGCCTGGTGTTCAGAGGCCTTGGCCAGCTGGCGTGCGGTGTTCTGTGTGTCCTGTACGGCGGCAGCGACCTGCACGGCGCTGTGGTTGATGGTGGCAACCAGGTCGCGCAATTGGTCCACGGAATAGTTGATCGAATCGGCAATGGCGCCGGTGAAGTCTTCGGTCACCGATACGGTCACGGTCAGGTCACCGTCAGCCAGCTCTTCGATTTCGTCGAGCAGGCGCATGATCGCCTGCTGGTTGCGTTCGTTCTTTTCCGCCGTCTCGCGCAGCTGTCGGTTGGTGGTGCGCACCATGACCAGGCCGATGAGGATGATCGAAGCCAGCGCCAGCAGGCCCAGGACATAGCCGCCGACAGTGTCGAGGGTGCGCCCGCCGGCCAGGTTCTCGAAACCGTTGGCCAGGTGCGAGGCCTCGTCGAGCAGGGTCTGCGACAGGCTGAAGATGTTGCCGGCAGCCTCGCGCACGCGGAACAGTTCTGGCGAGGTTTCGAGGATTTCATCCACCGAGCCGGCAACGAACTGGAACAGCTCGGCAATTTCAGCCAGGCGCGCACGGGCGTCGGCGTCCTCGACACGGGTCACCTGGATCGCCGCGCTGCCACTGAGCATGCCCTCCAGCACCTGGCCGAAGCGCCCGGCATCACGGCCAAAGGCATCCGCCGCCTGGGCCGCGGTGTCGTCACCGGCCAGCACAGTGTTGACCGAGCCGAGGATGCGTTCGGCCAGCAGCAACTGGCGCTGGGCCACCGCCACCTGGCTGGCCGGGGCGCCGCTCTGCAGCAGGATCTCGACCACTTTCTCGTATTCCACCTGCAACTGCGGCACGGTCTCGGCCAGGGTCGCCGCCACCTGGTGCAGCGACAGCACGGTCTGCTCGCTTGCCAGGATGGTATCGGTGTTCTTGCGCAGGTTTTCCCAGTCGCGGCGTACCGCTTCCATCTCGTCACGCACCATGGGCGGCGCGGGTGGCAGGCCGGTGGACTTGTCACCTTCACGCAGGTAGCCCCAGCGCCGTTCGAAATCGTTGCGCGCGTCCGACAGCAGCTTGAAGGCCAGGGCCTTGCCGGTGGCGGCTTCGGTGGCGTTCTTGGCGATGCGCTGCGACAGCACCCGCAGTTCGCCGGCGTGGCCGATGTACTGCTTGTCGTAGTTGGACTGGGTGTTCAGGTAGGCAAAGTTGGCGAACAGCAGGATGATCGACAGGATCAGGATCAGGAACAGCACGGTGATCTGCGCGATGCTGCGGGTACGTGGGGTCACGGTGGTGACGGGGGTGGCAGGCTTGTTCACGTTCGCAGGTCCTATAACGCCACATCGAGAAAGCCCGGCGCCTGGGCCAGGGCGAAGGGGCTGAAGATCGCCCAGTTGCGTTCACGCGGGAAGTGCCCCTGCACGAAACGTGCAGCGGCGCGGATCAGCGGCTGTGGTGGCGACAGTTGCAGGCTGTCCAGGGCAAAGTGCTGCAGGCCCAGCACCTCGTCCACCAGCAGGCCGACGAACAGGTCCTCGTGGTCCAGCACCAGCACCCGCCGCTGCTTGCCCGGGGCGGCGTGGCCCAGGCCGAAGAAGCTGCTCAGGTCCATCACCGGCAACAGCCGGCCGCGCAGGTTGGCTACCCCGCACACCCACGGCTGCACACCGGGGACGCGGCTGCTGCGCGGTTCGCGCAGCACCTCGGCCACCTCGCCCATGGGCGCGACGAACCATTGCCCGGCAATACGAAAGCCGATACCGCTCCACTGTTGCAGGCGGTTGTCCTGTGGCGGCTGGTCGGCGACCAGCAGGCGGCAGCGCCGGTCGATGTCCAGCAACAACTCGAAGGCGGTCAGCGACGCGCCCTGCGGGCGGGTGGTCAAGCCCCCAGCACTTCTTTGAGCTTGGCGATCAGCGCGTCCTCTTCCACCGGTTTGGTCAGGAAGTCACGAGCGCCCTGGCGCGTGGCCCAGATACGGTCGGTTTCCTGGTCCTTGGTGGTGACCACGATCACCGGGATGGCGCTGGTTTCCGGGTCCTTGCTGAGCTGGCGGGTGGCCTGGAAGCCGTTCATGCCGGGCATGACGATGTCCATCAGCACCGCGTCGGGCTTGTCCTGCCGTGCCAGGGCCACGCCATCGGCACCGTTGTTGGCCTTGAGCACCTGGTAGCCGTGCTTTTCCAGCCATTCGGTCAATCGGTACATCTCTGTCGGCGAGTCGTCGACAATCAGAACTCGGGCCATGCTGGTTCCCCATCAGGAAAGAAAGACCGTGCCATGGCGGGGCGCGGTCAGGGTGCGTGTTGTTGGGCTGCGGCAAAACCGGGCACGTGGGCGCGGATCGCGTCGAGCAGTTCTTCCTTGCTGAACGGTTTGGTCAGGAACTGGTCGGAGCCGACCACCCGGCCGCGGGCCTTGTCGAACAGGCCGTCACGTGACGACAGCAGAATGACCGGGGTGTCCTTGAAGGCACTGTTGTGCTTGATCACCGCGCAGGTCTGGTAGCCGTCCAGGCGCGGCATCAACACATCGACGAAGATGATGCTGGGCTGGTGGTCGACGATCTTGGCCAGGGCATCGAAGCCATCGCTGGCGGTGATCACCTCGCAGCCCGCTTCACCGAGCAACATCTGCGCGGTGCGGCGGATCGTGCGCGAATCGTCGATCACCATCACCTTCAGGGGTTGTTCCATCTGTTGGGCTACCATTTGCCGAAATCCTGGGGCCGTTGTGGGAGCGGCCTTGCGTCGCGATAAGGGCTGCGCAGCAGCCCCCATGGGCCTGTCATTCAGCGCTATGACTGGCATTTTTAGCACACTCCGGGTGGCCGTTCCATCTGCGGCGCCCCTTGACCGGCGGCGTTCACGGCGCCACCCTGAGCCACTTTTCTTTCGATCCATCGCGGCCACGCGCCGCCAAGAGGAACCACCCCATGAGCGTTCGCCTCGGCATTGTCATGGACCCCATCGCGTCCATCTCCTACAAGAAGGACAGCTCGCTGGCCATGCTGCTGGCCGCCCAGGCACGCGGCTGGAGCCTGTTCTACATGGAACAGCGCGATATGTACCTGGGCGCCGGCCAGGCGCGTGCGCAGATGCGCCCGCTGAAAGTGTTCGCCGACCCGGCCCGCTGGTTCGAGCTGGGCGACGAGCAGGACAGCGCGCTGGCCGAGCTGGACGTGATCCTGATGCGCAAGGACCCGCCCTTCGACATGGAGTTCGTCTACAGCACCTACCTGCTGGAGCAGGCCGAGCGCGAAGGCGTGCTGGTGGTCAACCGCCCGCAGAGCCTGCGCGACTGCAACGAAAAACTGTTCGCCACCCAGTTCCCGCAGTGCATGGCGCCGACCCTGGTCAGCCGCCGTGTCGACATCCTGCGCGAGTTCGCCAACAGCCGTGGTGACGTGATCCTCAAGCCGCTGGACGGCATGGGCGGCGCCTCGGTGTTCCGCCACCGCAAGGACGACCCGAACCTGTCGGTGATCCTGGAAACCCTGACCCAGCACGGCAACCAGCAAATCATGGCGCAGGAATACCTGCCGCAGATCGTCGACGGCGACAAGCGCATCCTGATGATCGACGGCGAGCCGGTGGACTACTGCCTGGCGCGCATCCCGGCCAGCGGCGAGACCCGTGGCAACCTGGCCGCCGGTGGCCGTGGCGAAGCACGCCCGCTGACCGACCGCGACCGCTGGATCGCCGCCCAGGTCGGCCCGACCCTACGCGAGAAGGGCCTGATGTTCGTGGGCCTGGACGTGATCGGCGACTACCTCACCGAAATCAACGTCACCAGCCCCACCTGCATCCGCGAGATCGATGCCGCCTACAACACCGATATCGGCGGAAAATTGATGGATGCCATTGATCGCCAGCTGAAGGCGCGCTGACCGCCGACGCACGGCAACAACCCAGAGTGGGGTATGATGCGGGTCCTTTTGGCCTGGCCTGCTACCCCGCCCTGCGGTTGCTGGAAACCTGATGACGCTGCCCGCTGACATCCCCGCCGACCTGCTGCCCCCCCGTGTTCGCCCGGTGGACCGGCTCGGCTTTACCCTGTTCCTGGCTGCCCTTGTGCACCTGGCGCTGATCCTCGGCGTCGGCTTCAGCGTGGTCAAGCCTGCCGAAATCCGCCACACCATGGACATCACCCTGGCCACCTTCAAGAGCGAGAAACCGCCGGAGAAGGCCGATTTCCAGGCCCAGGACAACCAGCAGGGCAGCGGCACCCTGGACAAGAAAGCGGTGCCCAAGACCACCGAACTGGCCCCGTTCCAGGACAGCAAGATCAACAAGATCACCCCGCCACCCGCCGCCAAGCCCGAGGTGGTACCGCCCCCTGCCCCGCAGAAGTCGGCGGTAGTGACCACGGCGCCCAAGCCACAGAAGGTCGAGCCCAAGCCCAGGGAAAGCAAGCCGCAGCCCAAGCCGGCAGCCCCGGCACCGGACTTCGACAGCTCGCAGTTGTCCAGCCAGATCGCCAGCCTGGAGGCGGAGCTGTCCAACGAACAGCAGATGTACGCCAAGCGCCCGCGCATCCACCGGCTCAATGCCGCCTCGACCATGCGCGACAAGGGTGCCTGGTACAAGGAAGAGTGGCGCAAGAAGGTCGAGCGGGTGGGCAACCTGAACTACCCCGACGAAGCGCGCCGGCAACAAATCTACGGCAACCTGCGCATGATGGTGTCGATCAACCGCGATGGCTCGCTGTACGAGGTGCTGGTACTGGAGTCGTCCGGGCAACCGGTGCTGGACCAGGCGGCGCAGCGCATCGTGCGGCTGGCGGCGCCGTTTGCGCCGTTTACCGGGGACCTGGCCGAGTTTGACCGGCTGGAGATCATCCGCACCTGGCGCTTTGCCCGTGGGGACCGTTTGTCCAGTAACTGACCTGCGGCATTACGCGGTCCCTGTGGGAGCGGGTTTACCCGCGAAAGCGTCCGACTAAGCGACATCATTGCCTGATCTGGCGCATTCGCGGGTAAACCCGCTCCCACAGGGAACGCGCAAGCCTCGTTACGCACCTTGTCAGCCTCGCCACCTGGCGCCACACTATCCCCCATGAAAACCCTCACGCCGAGCTACCTCAAGCATCAGTACCTGATCGCCATGCCGCACATGGCCGATCCGAACTTCGCCCAGACCCTCACGTACATCGTCGAGCACAACGCCCATGGCGCCATGGGCCTGGTGGTCAACCGGCCGCAGGAGCTGAACCTGGCCGACATCCTCGAGCAGCTGCGCCCGGACGAAATGCCACCGGCCAGCACCTTGCAGGTGCCGATCTACCAAGGTGGCCCGGTACAGACCGACCGTGGCTTCGTGCTGCACAGCAGCGAATGCAGTTTCCAGGCCACCGTGGCGCTGGAAGGGCTGTCGCTGACCACCTCGCAGGATATATTGCTTGCCATCGCCGCCGGGGTAGGCCCGAAACAGAGCCTGATCACCCTGGGCTATGCCGGCTGGGAAGCGGGCCAACTGGAAGCGGAGCTTGCCGACAACGCCTGGCTCAACTGCCCGTTCGACCCGGAAATCATCTTCGGCCTGACCAGCGACCTGCGCCTGGAAGCCGCCGCTGCCAGCCTGGGGATCAACCTGAACCTGCTGACCAGCCAGGCGGGCCACGCCTGATGGCCGAACTGCACCCTGAACTGCGTCTGCTGCTGGGCTTCGACTACGGCAGCAAACAGATCGGCGTAGCCGTCGGCCAGGTGGTTACCGGCCAGGCCCGCGAGCTTTGCACCCTGAAGGCACAGAACGGCGTGCCGGACTGGGCCCAGGTGGAAAAGCTGATTGCCGAATGGAAGCCCGACGCCATCGTCGTCGGCCTGCCGCTGAACATGGACGGCACCCCCAGCGAAATGAGCGCCCGCGCAGAAAAGTTCGCCCGCCGCCTGAACGGCCGCTTCAACCTGCCCGTGCACACCCACGACGAACGCCTGACCACCTTCGAGGCCAAGGGCGAGCGCATGGCCCGTGGCGGCCAGCGCGGCAGCTACCGCGACAACCCGGTCGATGCCATCGCCGCCGCCCTCTTGCTGCAAGGCTGGCTGGAGGCCAATACCTGATCATCTTTGCCGCCGGGCCCGCCCGGCGCACCCTTCCGAGGAGCCTGCAATGAGCCTACCCGATCCAGCCGAACTGATTCGGCAGATGGCCGTCGACCTTCGCGCCCACCTGGCCCGCCGGGCAATTACCGAACCGCGCTACATCGGCATCCGCACCGGCGGCGTCTGGGTTGCCCAGGCCCTGCAGGAAGCCATGGGCGACACCAGCCCCATGGGCACTCTGGACGTGTCGTTCTATCGCGACGACTTCAGCCAGAACGGCCTGCACCCGCAAGTGCGCCCGTCCGAGCTGCCGTTCGAGGTCGAGGGCCAGCACCTGGTGCTGGTGGATGACGTGCTGATGAGCGGTCGCACGGTGCGCGCCGCGCTCAACGAACTGTTCGATTATGGCCGCCCGGCCAGCGTCACCCTGGTCTGCCTGCTGGACCTGGATGCCGGCGAACTGCCAATCCGCCCGAATGTACTCGGCGCCACCCTGTCGCTGGCCGCCCATGAACGGGTAAAATTGACCGGACCCGCACCGCTCGCCCTCGAGCGCCAGGACCTCGCCTCCGCTTCCGCCCTTTAAGAGTCCCCCGCGATGACGCCAATCGACGCCAAGCGCCCGCTGCAGCTCAATGATCAGGGCCAGCTGCGCCACTTCCTCTCGCTCGACGGTTTGCCCCGCGAACTGCTCACCGAGATCCTCGACACCGCCGACTCCTTCCTGGAAGTCGGTGCCCGGGCCGTGAAGAAAGTCCCGTTGCTGCGCGGCAAGACCGTGTGCAACGTGTTCTTCGAGAACTCCACCCGTACCCGTACCACCTTCGAACTGGCGGCCCAGCGCCTGTCGGCCGACGTGATCAGCCTGAACGTGTCGACCTCCTCGACCAGCAAGGGCGAGACCCTGTTCGACACCCTGCGCAACCTCGAAGCCATGGCCGCCGACATGTTCGTGGTGCGCCACTCCGACTCCGGGGCCGCGCACTTCATCGCCGAGCACGTGTGCCCGGAAGTTGCCGTGATCAACGGTGGTGACGGCCGCCATGCGCACCCGACCCAGGGCATGCTCGACATGCTCACCATCCGCCGCCACAAGGGCAGCTTCGAGAACCTGTCGGTGGCCATCGTCGGCGACATCCTGCACTCGCGCGTGGCCCGCTCCGACATGCTGGCGCTGAAAGCGCTGGGCTGCCCGGACATCCGCGTGATCGGCCCGAAAACCCTGATCCCGATCGGTATCGAGCAGTACGGCGTGAAGGTGTACACCGACCTCGCCGAAGGCCTGAAGGACGTCGACGTGGTGATCATGCTGCGCCTGCAGCGTGAACGCATGGCCGGTGGCCTGCTGCCCAGCGAAGGCGAGTTCTACCGCCTGTTCGGCCTGACCACCGCGCGCCTGGCCGGGGCCAAGCCCGACGCCATCGTCATGCACCCGGGCCCGATCAACCGCGGCGTGGAAATCGAGTCGGCGGTGGCCGACGGCAAGCACTCGGTGATCCTCAACCAGGTCACCTACGGCATCGCCGTGCGCATGGCCGTGCTGTCCATGGCCATGAGCGGGCAGAACGCGCAACGTCAATTCGACCAGGAGAACGCCCAGTGACCATCAGTATTCTCGGCGCCCGGGTCATCGACCCCAACAGCGGCCTGGACCAGGTCACCGACCTGCACCTGGACGGCGGCCGTATTGCCGCCATCGGTGCAGCCCCGGCCGGCTTCAGCGCCAGCCGCACGATCCAGGCTGATGGCCTGGTCGCCGCACCCGGCCTGGTCGACCTCGGCGTGTCCCTGCGCGAGCCGGGCTACAGCCGCAAAGGCAACATCGCCAGTGAAACCCGCGCCGCCGTCGCCGGCGGTGTCACCAGCCTGTGCTGCCCGCCGCAGACCAAGCCGGTGCTTGACACCTCGGCCGTGGCCGAACTGATCCTCGACCGCGCCCGCGAGGCCGCCAACAGCAAGGTCTACCCGATCGGCGCCCTGACCAAGGGCCTGGAAGGCGAGCAACTGGCCGAGCTGGTGGCCCTGCGCGACACCGGCTGCGTGGCTTTCGGCAATGGCCTGAAGGAAATCCCCAACAACCGTACCCTGGCCCGCGCCCTGGAATACGCCGCCACCTTCGACCTGACCGTGGTGTTCCACTCCCAGGACCGCGACCTGGCCCAGGGTGGCCTGGCCCACGAAGGCGCCATGGCCAGCTTCCTCGGCCTGCCGGGCATTCCGGAAACCGCCGAGACCGTGGCCCTGGCGCGCAACCTGCTGCTGGTGGAACAGACCGGCGTGCGTGCGCACTTCACCCAGATCACCAGCGCCCGTGGCGCGCGGCTGATCGCCCAAGCCCAGGCCCTGGGCCTGCCGGTGACCGCCGATGTGGCGCTGTACCAGCTGATCCTCACCGACGAATCGCTGCGCGAGTTCTCCAGCCTGTACCACGTGCAGCCGCCGCTGCGCACCGCCGCTGACCGCGACGGCCTGCGCGAGGCGGTGAAGTCGGGGGTGATCCAGGCGATTTCCAGCCACCACCAGCCGCACGAGCGCGACGCCAAGCTGGCTCCGTTCGGCGCCACCGAGCCGGGCATCAGCAGCGTCGAGCTGCTGCTGCCGCTGGCCATGACCCTGGTGCAGGACGGCCTGCTCGACCTGCCAACCTTGCTGGCCCGCCTGAGCAGCGGCCCCGCGGCGGCCCTGCGCCTGCCGGCCGGCGAGCTGAAAGTGGGTGGCGCGGCCGACCTGGTGCTGTTCGACCCGCAAGCCTCGACCGTGGCCGGCGAGCAGTGGTTCTCGCGCGGCGAGAACTGCCCGTTCATCGGCCACTGCCTGCCGGGTGCGGTGCGTTATACCTTGGTCGATGGGCATGTCTGCCACGAGGCCTGAGTAACCCTCACAGGCCTCATCGCCGGCAAGCCAGCTCCCACAGGAAATCACTGCCCTCAAGGCCTGTGATATCCCTGTGGGAGCTGGCTTGCCGGCGATGAGGCCTGTGCAAGGGAACACCTACCATTCATCCCCCACGGTTGAAATCCTTCCCCCCACCCCCATATGAGTCTGCATCAGGCACTTTCGCCCCGCTGCGTGGAGACTCTCCCCTTGACCACCATCGTTTCTGTCCGCCGTAACGGCAAAGTCGTCATGGGCGGCGACGGCCAGGTATCCCTCGGCAACACCGTGATGAAAGGCAACGCCAAGAAGGTGCGCCGCCTGTACCACGGCCAGGTCATCGCGGGCTTCGCCGGCGCCACCGCCGATGCGTTCACCCTGTTCGAGCGCTTTGAAGGCCAGCTCGAGAAACATCAGGGCCACCTGGTCCGCGCTGCCGTGGAGCTGGCCAAGGAATGGCGTACCGACCGCTCCCTGAGCCGCCTGGAGGCCATGCTGGCCGTGGCCAACAAGGACGCCTCCCTGATCATCACCGGCAACGGCGACGTGGTCGAACCCGAAGACGGCCTGATCGCCATGGGTTCCGGCGGCGCCTACGCCCAGGCCGCAGCCCGCGCCCTGCTGAACAAGACCGACCTCTCGGCCCGTGAAATCGCCGAGACCGCCCTGAACATCGCCGGCGACATCTGCGTGTTCACCAACCACAACCTGACCATCGAGGAGCAGGACCTGGCCGACTGATCAGCTGTTCTGGCGCCTCATCCCGGTGATGGGGTTTTTCCACGCTGATTCATTCCGCCCGAGGACCATTTTCATCATGTCCATGACCCCCCGCGAGATCGTCCACGAACTCAACCGCCACATCATCGGCCAGGACGACGCCAAGCGCGCCGTGGCCATCGCCCTGCGCAACCGCTGGCGGCGCATGCAGCTTCCCGCCGAGCTGCGCGCCGAAGTGACCCCGAAGAACATCCTGATGATCGGCCCTACCGGCGTCGGCAAGACCGAAATCGCCCGCCGCCTGGCCAAGCTGGCCAACGCGCCGTTCCTCAAGGTCGAAGCCACCAAGTTCACCGAAGTGGGCTACGTGGGCCGCGACGTCGAGTCGATCATCCGTGACCTGGCCGATGCCGCGCTGAAGATGCTGCGTGAGCAAGAGATCATCCGCGTGCGCCACCGCGCCGAAGACGCCGCCGAAGACCGCATCCTCGACGCCCTGCTGCCGCAGGCGCGGGTCAGCAGCTTCGCCGAGGAAGCCGCGCAGACCAGCACCGATTCCAACACCCGCCAGCTGTTCCGCAAGCGCCTGCGCGAAGGCCAGCTGGACGACAAGGAAATCGAGATCGAAGTGGCCGATGCCGTGGGCGTCGAAATTGCCGCGCCGCCCGGCATGGAAGAAATGACCAACCAGCTGCAGAGCCTGTTCGCCAACATGGGCAAAGGCAAGCGCAAGGCGCGCAAGCTGAAGGTTAAAGAGGCGCTGAAGATGGTTCGCGATGAAGAAGCGAGCCGCCTGGTCAACGAGGAAGAGCTCAAGGCCAAGGCCCTGGAAGCTGTCGAGCAGCACGGCATCGTGTTCATCGACGAAATCGACAAGGTTGCCAAGCGCGGCAACGTTGGCGGCGCCGACGTGTCCCGTGAAGGCGTGCAGCGCGACCTGCTGCCGCTGATCGAAGGCTGCACCGTCAACACCAA
The DNA here is from genome assembly GCF_040784925.1 of Pseudomonas sp. X4. Classification (NCBI taxonomy): domain Bacteria; kingdom Pseudomonadati; phylum Pseudomonadota; class Gammaproteobacteria; order Pseudomonadales; family Pseudomonadaceae; genus Pseudomonas; species Pseudomonas sp. X4. Next base: position 1,924,015 of record NZ_CP160798.1, read on the forward strand.
GCTGGGCATGGTCAAGACCGACCACATCCTGTTCATTGCCTCGGGTGCGTTCCACCTGAGCAAGCCGAGCGACCTGGTGCCCGAACTGCAAGGCCGCCTGCCGATCCGCGTGGAGCTCAAGGCCCTGACCCCGGAAGACTTCGAGCGCATCCTGCAGGAGCCGCACGCGTCGCTGACCGAACAGTACCAGGCCCTGCTCAAGACCGAAGGCCTGAACATCGAGTTCCTCGCCGACGGTATCAAGCGCCTGGCCGAGATTGCCTACCAGGTCAACGAGAAGACCGAGAACATCGGTGCCCGCCGCCTGCACACCCTGCTCGAGCGTTTGCTCGAAGAGGTGTCGTTCAGCGCTGGCGACCTGGCCAGCACCCATGACGAAGCGCCGATCCAGATCGACGCGGCGTATGTGAACAGCCACCTGGGTGAGCTGGCGCAGAACGAAGACCTGTCGCGTTACATCCTGTAAAACCGGCGTCGACAGCTTCGCGGGCACGCCCGCTCCCACAGGATCACCACAGACCCAAAGCATGTGGTGATCCTGTGGGAGCGGGCGCGCCCGCGAAGAGGCCCTTGAATCCCTCCATCATAAGCTGGAAGCTTGCTTCATCAGCTCCCGAGAGATTCCGCCCATGGCCCGCCTGCCCACCGCCATCAACCTGCACAAAGCTTCGAAAACCCTCAGCCTGACCTACGCCCCCGGCGAGGTCTACCACCTGCCCGCCGAATTCCTGCGCGTGCACTCCCCCTCCGCCGAGGTCCAGGGCCACGGTAACCCCATCCTCCAGTTCGGCAAGATCAACGTCGGCCTCAGCGGCCTGGAACCTGCCGGGCAATACGCACTGAAACTGACCTTCGACGACGGCCATGACAGCGGCCTGTTCACCTGGGAATATCTCGAGCAGCTGTGCCTGCGCCAGGAACAGCTGTGGGCCGAGTACCTCGACGAACTGCACAAGGCCGGGAAATCCCGCGACCCCGCCGAGTCGGTGGTCAAACTCATGCTCTAGCGCAAGGCCTGCAGGATTTAGAGCGCATTTTCTAAAATCATCTGTTTGAATGACTTACAGACAGCCCAGTGACGGGCTGTCTTGCGCATTACATGAAAGTCGGGTAACCAATGGGGGTGGCAAGTTCCCTGTATCAAATTGCAGGTAGTCAGAACCCTCGCAGCACCGCTGTTCCTTATCACTGGTCACCCGAGTAGCAGTACCGGGCTCAGAACTGTGCACCCGCCACAGCAACCGGTACTCGTCTCAGGACAACGGAGCGTCGTAGATGAGTAACAAGAACAACGATGAGCTGCAGCGGCAGGCCTCGGAAAACACCCTGGGGCTGAACCCGGTCATCGGTATCCGCCGCAAAGACCTGTTGAGCTCGGCACGCACCGTGCTGCGCCAGGCCGTGCGCCAACCGCTGCACAGCGCCAAGCATGTGGCCCACTTTGGCCTGGAGCTGAAGAACGTGCTGCTGGGCAAGTCCAGCCTTGCCCCGGAAAGCGACGACCGTCGCTTCAATGACCCGGCATGGAGCAACAACCCACTTTACCGCCGCTACCTGCAAACCTACCTGGCCTGGCGCAAGGAGCTGCAGGACTGGATCGGCAACAGCGACCTGTCGCCCCAGGACATCAGCCGCGGCCAGTTCGTCATCAACCTGATGACCGAAGCCATGGCTCCGACCAACACCCTGTCCAACCCGGCAGCGGTCAAACGCTTCTTCGAAACCGGCGGCAAGAGCCTGCTCGATGGCCTGTCCAACCTGGCCAAGGACCTGGTCAACAACGGTGGCATGCCCAGCCAGGTGAACATGGACGCTTTCGAGGTGGGCAAGAACCTGGGCACCAGTGAAGGCGCCGTGGTGTACCGCAACGATGTGCTGGAGCTGATCCAGTACAGCCCCATCACCGAGCAGGTGCATGCCCGCCCGCTGCTGGTGGTGCCGCCGCAGATCAACAAGTTCTATGTATTCGACCTGAGCCCGGAAAAGAGCCTGGCGCGCTACTGCCTGCGCTCGCAGCAGCAGACCTTCATCATCAGTTGGCGCAACCCGACCAAAGCCCAGCGTGAATGGGGCCTGTCCACCTACATCGACGCGCTCAAGGAGGCAGTCGACGCGGTGCTGGCGATTACCGGCAGCAAGGACCTGAACATGCTCGGTGCCTGCTCCGGCGGCATCACCTGCACGGCATTGGTCGGCCACTATGCCGCCCTCGGCGAAAACAAGGTCAATGCCCTGACCCTGCTGGTCAGCGTGCTGGACACCACCATGGACAACCAGGTCGCCCTGTTTGTCGACGAGCAGACTTTGGAGGCCGCCAAGCGCCACTCCTACCAGGCCGGCGTGCTCGAAGGCAGCGAGATGGCCAAGGTGTTCGCCTGGATGCGCCCCAACGACCTGATCTGGAACTACTGGGTCAACAACTACCTGCTCGGCAACGAGCCGCCGGTGTTCGACATCCTGTTCTGGAACAACGACACCACGCGTCTGCCGGCCGCCTTCCACGGCGACCTGATCGAAATGTTCAAGAGCAACCCGCTGACCCGCCCGGATGCCCTGGAAGTGTGCGGCACCCCGATCGATCTGAAACAGGTCAAATGCGACATCTACAGCCTTGCTGGCACCAACGACCACATCACCCCGTGGCAGTCGTGCTACCGCTCGGCGCACCTGTTCGGCGGCAAGATCGAGTTCGTGCTGTCCAACAGCGGCCACATCCAGAGCATCCTCAACCCGCCAGGCAACCCCAAGGCGCGCTTCATGACCGGTGCCGATCGCCCAGGTGACCCGGTGGCCTGGCAGGAAAACGCCACCAAGCATGCCGACTCCTGGTGGCTGCACTGGCAAAGCTGGCTGGGCGAACGTGCCGGCGAGCTGAAAAAGGCGCCGACCCGCCTGGGCAACCGTGCCTATGCCGCTGGCGAGGCATCCCCGGGCACCTACGTTCACGAGCGTTGAGCTGCAGCGCCGTGGCCCCCTGCGGGGCGCCACGGTGTTCATTTCACCCCATGAGTCACGCGCATGCCGCAACCCTACATCTTCAGGACCGTCGAGCTGGATAACCAGTCCATCCGCACCGCCGTCCGCCCGGGCAAGCCGCACCTGACGCCGCTGCTGATCTTCAACGGCATCGGTGCCAACCTGGAGCTGGTGTTTCCGTTCATCGAGGCACTGGACCCGGACCTGGAAGTCATTGCCTTTGACGTACCCGGGGTCGGCGGCTCGTCCACACCGCGCCACCCATACCGCTTCCCCGGGTTGGCCAAGCTGACGGCACGCATGCTCGACTACCTCGACTACGGCCAGGTCAATGCCATCGGTGTGTCCTGGGGCGGCGCCCTGGCCCAGCAGTTCGCCCACGATTACCCCGAACGCTGCAAGAAACTGGTGCTGGCCGCCACCGCAGCCGGTGCGGTGATGGTGCCAGGCAAGCCCAAGGTGTTGTGGATGATGGCCAGCCCACGGCGTTACGTGCAGCCGTCGCATGTCATCCGCATTGCGCCGACGATCTATGGCGGCGGCTTCCGGCGTGACCCCGAACTGGCCATGCAGCACGCCGCCAAGGTGCGCTCCGGCGGCAAGATGGGCTACTACTGGCAGCTGTTCGCCGGGCTCGGCTGGACCAGCATCCACTGGCTGCACAAGATCCAGCAACCGACCCTGGTGCTGGCCGGCGACGACGACCCGCTGATCCCGCTGATCAACATGCGCCTGCTGGCCTGGCGGATTCCCAATGCCCAGCTACACATTATCGACGACGGTCATTTGTTCCTGATCACCCGGGCCGAGGCCGTCGCCCCGATCATCATGAAGTTCCTTCAGCAAGAACGACAGCGCGCCGTCATGCACCCTCGCCCGGCTTCGGGTGTGTGAAGGCGATTTGGGGCCCTGTGGGAGCGGGTTTACCCGCGAAGAATCCAACTCGGTGTATGGCACCGGCTTCGCCGGTGTTCGCGGGTGAACCCGCTCCCACAGAGACCCTGCTAAATCAGTGAATATGTTTAGTCATGAGGCACCAGGTCAGGACGAGGGAGTGTTGCCATGAAAGACAAACCGGCCAAAGGAACGCCAACGCTTCCCGCCACCAGCATGAACGTGCAGAACGCCATCCTCGGCCTGCGCGGTCGTGACCTGATTTCCACGCTGCGCAATGTCAGCCGCCAAAGCCTGCGTCACCCGCTGCACACCGCACATCACCTGTTGGCCCTGGGTGGCCAACTGGGCCGGGTGATACTGGGTGACACACCGCTTCAGCCGAACCCGCGCGATCCGCGCTTCAGCGACCCGACATGGAGCCAGAACCCGTTCTACCGGCGCGGCCTGCAAGCCTACCTGGCCTGGCAGAAGCAGACCCGCCTGTGGATCGAGGAAAGCCACCTGGACGACGATGACCGGGCCCGTGCGCACTTTCTGTTCAACCTGATCAACGATGCCCTGGCGCCAAGCAACTCGCTGCTCAACCCGCTGGCGGTCAAGGAGTTGTTCAACAGCGGTGGCCAGAGCCTGGTGCGCGGTGTGGCCCACCTGCTCGATGACCTGCGCCACAATGACGGCCTGCCACGCCAGGTCGACGAGCGCGCCTTCGAAGTGGGCGGCAACCTGGCCGCAACCGCCGGCGCCGTGGTGTTCCGCAACGAGCTGCTGGAACTGATCCAGTACAAGCCGATGAGCGAAAAGCAGCACGCCCGGCCACTGCTGGTGGTGCCGCCACAGATCAACAAGTTCTACATCTTCGACCTCAGCTCGACCAACAGCTTCGTCCAGTACATGCTCAAGAATGGCCTGCAGGTGTTCATGGTCAGCTGGCGCAACCCCGACCCGCGCCACCGCGAATGGGGCCTGTCCAGCTACGTTCAGGCCCTGGAAGAAGCGCTCAACGCTTGCCGCAGCATCAGCGGCAACCGCGACCCCAACCTGATGGGCGCCTGCGCCGGCGGCCTGACCATGGCCGCACTGCAGGGCCACCTGCAGGCCAAGCACCAGCTGCGCCGGGTGCGCAGCGCCACCTACCTGGTCAGCCTGCTGGACAGCAAGTTCGAAAGCCCCGCCAGCCTGTTCGCCGACGAGCAGACCATCGAGGCCGCCAAGCGCCGCTCCTACCAGCGCGGCGTGCTGGATGGCGCCGAGGTGGCGCGGATCTTCGCCTGGATGCGGCCCAACGACCTGATCTGGAACTACTGGGTCAACAACTACCTGCTCGGCAAGACACCACCAGCCTTCGACATCCTGTACTGGAACGCCGACAGCACGCGCCTGCCCGCCGCGCTGCATGGCGACCTGCTGGACTTCTTCAAGCTCAACCCGCTGACCCACCCCGCCGGCCTGGAGGTATGTGGCACACCCATCGACCTGCAGAAGGTCGAGCTGGACAGTTTCACCGTGGCCGGCAGCAACGACCACATCACCCCGTGGGATGCGGTGTACCGCTCGGCCTTGCTGCTGGGTGGCGACCGACGCTTCGTGCTGGCCAACAGCGGGCATATCCAGAGCATCATCAACCCGCCCGGCAACCCCAAGGCCTACTACCTGGCCAACCCCAAGCTGTCCAGCGACCCCCGCGCCTGGTTCCACGATGCCAAGCGCAGCGAAGGCAGCTGGTGGCCGTTGTGGCTGGAGTGGATCACCCCGCGCTCCGGCCCGCTCAAGGCACCGCGCAGCGAACTGGGCAATGCCACCTACCCACCGCTGGGCCCCGCGCCGGGCACCTACGTGCTGACCCGATGAGCATGCCGACTGGATGAAGACTCGCGACCGTATCCTCGAATGTGCCCTGCAGCTGTTCAACCAGCAGGGCGAGCCGAACGTATCCACCCTGGAAATTGCCAACGAACTGGGCATCAGCCCTGGCAACCTCTACTACCACTTCCACGGCAAGGAGCCGTTGGTGCTGGGGCTGTTCGAGCGCTTTGAAGAAGCGCTGATGCCCTTGCTCGACCCGCCGCTGGAGGTACGCCTTGACGCCGAAGATTACTGGCTGTTCCTGCACCTGATCGTCGAACGCATGGCGCAGTACCGCTTCCTGTTCCAGGACCTGTCGAACCTGACCGGACGCCTGCCCAAACTGGCCCGCGGCATTCGCAACCTGATCAACGCGCTCAAGCGCACGCTGGCGGCGTTGCTGGCCAGCCTCAAGGGCCAAGGGTTGGTAGAGAGCGAGACCCAGGCGCTGGGGCAACTGGTGGAGCAGATCACCCTTACACTGATGTTCTCGCTGGATTATCAGCGGGTACTGGGGCGCGAGGGGGATGTGGGGATTGTGGTGTACCAGGTGATGATGCTGGTGGCGCCGCATCTGCAGGCCCAGGCGCGGGGGGCGGCGGAGCAGTTGGCGGTGCGGTATCTGGAGGGGTAAGCCTGACTGGGATGTATTGCAGCAGTCGACGCATTCGCGGGTGAACCCGCTCCCACAGGTACGGTGCAGAGCTTACAAGCGGCGCAGTACCTGTGGGAGCGGGTTTACCCGCGAAGAAGGCGACGCGGTATCAGATCAGGGTACCGGTGCCTGTCTGTGCCGAAGGCGGGTTGCTGGCCGGAGCCGCAGTGGGCGCCGGAGCTGCGCTAGCGGCCGGAGCGGCGCTGGCCGCTGGAGCTGCCGGCTTGGCCGGTGCTTTCTTCACAGCAGGCTTCTTCGCCACGGCTGGTTTGGCCGCTGCCGGTTTCGCCGCAGGCTTGGCCGCCGCAGTCTTCGCAGCAGGTTTAGCCGCTGCGGCCTTGGCTGCCGGCTTGGCTGCCGCGGTTTTTGCCGCAGGCTTGGCCGCTGCCGTCTTGGCCAGTGGCTTGGCCGCCGCCTTGCTCGCAGCCGGTTTGGCTGCAGTGCGCGACGAAATCGGGGTAACCGAAGCGCCGGTGAGTTTCTCGATCTGCTTGGTCAGGCTGTCCACCTGCTGGTGCAGGGCCTTGATCTCGTTGCGGCTCGGCACGCCAAGGCGCGAGATGGCACTGTTCAGGCGCTTGTCGAAGGCCTCTTCGAGTTCGCTCCACTTGCCCAGCGCACGGTCCTTCACGCCCGACACACGCGAAGTGGTCGACGACTTGGCAGTTTCAGCAACATCTTCTGCGGTCTTCTTCGCCTGCTTCTCGGCCTTCTCGCCATCCTTCACCAGCGAGTCGAACAGCTTCGGGCCGTCCTGGTCGATCTTCGAATAGATACCAAGCCCCGCCAGCCAGATCTTGCGGGAGTACTTCTCGATCCCGCCGACCCAGGAGCTGCCTTCTTTCTCGGAATTCTTCTTGCCAGCCATCCTGCTCTCCTTATGGTTTGTGCGCGACGCGCTCGAGCAGCTCGTGAAGCTGTTCAAGCTTGATGGACAACGCCTCAACGTCATGTTTAGACGGAATGCCAAGGCGATTCAAGGCGCGACCTACCCGCGCGTCGAAAGCTTTTTCGATCTTGTCCAGTTGAACCTCGACCTTGCCGCGTACGCGACTGACTTCCTGGGTCGCTTCGTCGATCTGGTTGTTGGCAGCATCGAGCTCCTTGTCGATGCGCTTCTTGCCACGCTTCTCGACGCCTTCGCCGGCCTTGACCAGCTCATTGAAGTAGTCGGAGCCTTCCTGGCCCACGCGCGCATAGGCGCCGATGCCCGCCAGCCAGATCTTGCGCGCGTAGCCGCGCACCTCGCCCAGCGTACCCGGGGCGTCGTCCTTTTTCTTCACAGTCACTTTGGCCATGCTCTGTACCTCATGCTCATGAGTGGAGGAGGAACCGCCCATGGAGGTTGGGCTTGAGCACAAGGTAGAGAGGGAAATTAGAATCTTCACCCTAAGGTGAACGAGCATGGCCCCGGGAAGGGGTGTCAGGCCAGGGCTTTGTCCAGCGCCCGCTCGATCTCGCCCTTGATGGTGCCGCTCATCATCGACAGCATCATCCCCAGCTTCAATTCGACGCGGATGCGGTCATCGAAGATGTGCACGCTGCCGTTGGCACCGCTGCGCGCCACGTCGACCCGGTCACCGTTCCAGGTGGCCTTGAGGTCGTATTCGCGGGTCAGTTTGTCGACCAGCGCTTCAGCCTTGGCACGGGCGGCATCACGGCCGAGGGAATGTTTGCGTTCGACGCTGATCTGGGTCATGCGGGTGTTCCTGAAGATGAAGACATAATGGGCATTATGCCCGCCCCTGCCCACTGGCACACCCCGCCAAGACAAATCCGCCCGTTCGCCCTAGAATGGCGGTAATTTTTTCCGGTGAAGCGATATGAACGACCAGCGCAAAGGCGACCACGCCGAACCCACCACCCATTTCGGTTACCAGGACGTCCCTGAAAGCCAGAAGGCGAAGAAAGTCGCCGAGGTGTTCCACTCGGTAGCGGCCAAGTACGACCTGATGAACGACGTGCTTTCCGGCGGCATGCACCGCCTGTGGAAGCGCTTCACCATCGAGCTGTCGGGCGTACGCGCCGGCAACCGTGTACTGGACATCGCCGGCGGTACCGGCGACCTGGCCGCCAAGTTCTCGCGGCTGGTCGGCCCGACCGGCCAGGTAGTGCTGGCCGACATCAACGAGTCGATGCTCAAGGTCGGCCGTGACCGCCTGCTCGACCGTGGCGTGGCCGGCAACATCGAGTTCGTCCAGGCCGACGCCGAGAAGCTGCCATTCCCGGACAACCACTTCGACTGCGTGACCATCGCCTTCGGCCTGCGCAACGTCACCCACAAGGACGAAGCCATCCGCTCGATGCTGCGCGTGCTCAAGCCGGGCGGTCGCCTGCTGGTGCTGGAGTTCTCCAAGCCGACCAACAAGCTGATGTCCAAGGCCTACGACGCCTACTCGTTCGCCTTCATGCCGCTGGCCGGCAAGCTGATCACCAACGACTCGGAGAGCTACCGTTACCTCGCCGAGTCGATCCGCATGCACCCCGATCAGGAAACCCTGAAGGCCATGATGGTCGAGGCCGGTTTCGACCGCGTCACCTACCACAACATGACCAGCGGCATCGTTGCCGTGCACCGGGGGATCAAGCCCTGATGCTGCTGGCCGGGCTGCTCGCCAGCGCCGAACATGGCCTGAACCGCGTCCTGCGCATGGACAGCACGGCCCTGCCGCGGCTGGCCGCGCTGGAGGGCAAGGTCATCGAGATCGACTGCCGCCAGCCGGCCTTGCAGGTGTTCATCCTGCCCGATGAAGAGGGCCTGATGCTCGCCGCCCACTGGCAAGGCGAGGTCGACTGCAGCCTGCGCGCCCCGGCCGGCAGCCTGGCGCAGCTGGCCCTGGCCAGGGACAAGACTGCCGTGCTGCACAGCCCGCAAGTCGAACTGCATGGCGACAGCGCCGTGCTGCTCGACCTGTTCGGTGTGCTGCAGGACCTGGAGCTGGACTGGGAGCACGAGCTGCAACGCTGGCTCGGCCCGGTCGCCACGGCACTGCTGGCGGGCCACATCCGCCTGCGTGCACGCTGGACCCGCCAGGGCCTGGCGCGCTTCAGCCAGAACCTTTCCGAGTACCTGGCCGAAGAGTCCCGCACCCTGGTCGGCAAGCGCGAAGCCGAAGCCGCCTTCAGCGAGCTCGATGCCCTGAAGCTCGATACAGAACGCCTCGAGGCGCGCCTCAAGCGCCTTTCCCGAACCCTTGATACCAGCGATAACGCATGAAGCTGCTCGCCGTCCGCCGTCTTTTTCGCATCCAGCGTGTGGTGATCCGCTACCGTCTCGATGACCTGCTGTTCGACCTGCCGCTGCCCTGGTGGCTGATGAGCCTGCGCCTGCTGATGCCGTGGCGCTGGCTGCCGCGCAAGCCGTCCGAGCTCAGCCGTGGCGCGCGCCTGCGCCTGGCCCTGCAGGACCTGGGGCCGATCTTCATCAAGTTCGGCCAGTTGTTGTCCACCCGCCGCGACCTGCTGCCCAACGACATTGCCGATGAGCTGATGCTGTTGCAGGACCGCGTGCCGCCGTTCGACCCCAAGCAGGCCGTGGCACTGATCGAGGCGCAACTGGGCGCCCCGGTAACGCAACTGTTCAGCCGCTTCGACGTCGAGCCACTGGCCTCGGCCTCGGTGGCCCAGGTGCACGCTGCGCGCCTGAAAAGTGGCGAGGAAGTGGTGGTCAAGGTGGTGCGCCCAGGCCTGAAGCCGGTGATCGCCCAGGACCTGGCCTGGCTGTTCCTGATCGCCAAGGCCGCCGAGCGCGCTTCGGCCGACGCCCGCCGCCTGCACCCGGTGGAAATCGTCGGCGACTACGAAAAAACCATCTACGACGAGCTCGACCTGCTGCGCGAAGCGGCCAACGCCAGCCAGCTGCGGCGCAACTTCGAAGGCTCCGAGCTGATGTACGTGCCCCAGGTGTACTGGGACCTGTGCCGCCCCAAGGTGCTGGTGATGGAGCGCATCTACGGCGTGCCGGTGACCGACATGGCCACCTTGGCCGACCAGCGCACCGACATGAAGCTGCTGGCCGAACGAGGCGTGGAGGTGTTCTTCACCCAGGTGTTCCGCGACAGCTTCTTCCATGCCGACATGCACCCCGGCAACATCTTCGTCAGCACGGTCAAACCATGGAGCCCGCAGTACATCGCCATCGACTGCGGCATCGTCGGCAGCCTGACCGCCGAGGACCAGGACTACCTGGCGCGCAACCTGATCGCTTTCTTCAAGCGTGACTACCGCCGCGTCGCCCAGTTGCACATCGACTCGGGCTGGGTGCCGGCGCACACCAAGGTGAACGAGTTCGAAGCGGCGATCCGCACCGTGTGCGAGCCGATCTTCGAAAAACCGTTAAAGGATATTTCCTTCGGGCAGGTGCTGATGCGCCTGTTCCAGACCGCCCGGCGCTTCAACATGGAAGTGCAGCCGCAGCTGGTGTTGCTGCAGAAGACCCTGCTCAACATCGAGGGCCTGGGCCGCCAACTGTACCCCGAGCTGGACCTGTGGAGCACCGCCAAGCCATTCCTCGAACGCTGGATGCGCGACCGCATGAGCCCCAAGGCCGTGCTCGGCAACATCCACAGCCAGGTCGAGCAACTGCCGCACCTGGCCGACATGACCCGCGACCTGCTCGAGCGCCTGTCGCAACCGCACCTGCACGATCCGCAACTGCCGGAGCGGCGCCGCCAGGGCGACCGCTGGGCGCTGCGCCTGCTCGGCGCCGGCCTGCTCGGCGGTGGTGCGGTACTGGCCGCTGGTGCCGCCGCGGCCACCAGCCTGGCCGCCCCTGCCGCCTGGCCGGCCTGGCTGATGCTGGCCGCCGGCCTTTACCTGATCGTGCGCCAATAGCCAGCCGCGCCCATGGCTGGCACACTAGCGCAAAGGGCCCGGCACAGGAGCGGGCCCGCTTTGGAGTCGACGATGAAAGACTGGCTGGACGAGATCAAGTGGAACAGCGAGGGCCTTGTACCGGCGATCGCCCAGGACCACAAGACCGGACGCGTGCTGATGATGGCCTGGATGAACCGCGAATCGCTGGCCCTGACCGCCGCCGAGCAACGCGCCATCTACTGGTCGCGTTCGCGTGGCAAGCTGTGGCGCAAGGGCGAGGAATCCGGGCATGTGCAGAAGCTGCATGAAATGCGCCTGGACTGCGATGCCGACGTGATCATCCTGATGGTCGAGCAATTGGGCCATATTGCCTGCCATACCGGCCGTGAAAGCTGCTTCTACCGCGTCTTCGAAGACGGCCAGTGGAAAACCGTCGACCCGGTCCTGAAAGACCCGGATGCCATCTACAGCGCAGGACACTGACATGAGCGACACCCTCAACCGCCTGGCCGAAGTGCTTGAAGAACGCAAGCAAGCGGCGCCCGACAGCTCCTACGTGGCCAGCCTGTACCACAAGGGCCTGAACAAGATCCTCGAAAAGCTCGGCGAAGAGTCGGTCGAGACGATCATTGCCGCCAAGGACGCTGCGGTCAGCAAGGATTACAGCGATGTCATCTACGAAACCGCCGACCTGTGGTTTCATAGCCTGGTAATGCTCAGCGCGCTGGGCCAGCATCCGCAAGCCGTGCTCGATGAGCTGGAACGCCGCTTCGGGCTTTCCGGGCATGATGAGAAGGCGGCTCGACAGCCGTCTGCCTGATGTAATTCAGGTGCGCGGTGCCCCTCTCTTTTTTGTGGGAGCGGGTTCACCCGCGAAGAATGCGACGCGGTGTATGGCACCGGCTAAGCCGGTGTTCGCGGGTGAACCCGCTCCCACAGGGGCCGCGTTGCCAGAACAATTCGCTTTACCTGTAAATTTCAGGAGTACGAAATGGGTATCTTTGACTGGAAACACTGGATCGTCCTGCTGGTGGTCGTGGTCCTGGTGTTTGGCACCAAGAAGCTGAAGAACTTCGGCAGTGACCTGGGTGAGTCGATCAAGGGCTTCCGCAAGGCCATGAGCGACGAAGAGAACAAGCCGGCCGAGCAGACCCCGCCGCCTGCCCAACCCGTTCCACCGGTGCAGAACACTGCCCAGCAGAACCAGGGCCACACCATCGAAGGCCAGGCCCAGCCGGCTCAAGAGCCGCAGCGGAAAGACTGACCCATGTTCGGCATCAGTTTCAGCGAGCTGCTGCTCGTCGGCCTGGTCGCCCTGCTGGTGCTCGGCCCCGAGCGCCTGCCCGGTGCCGCGCGCACGGCAGGCCTGTGGATCGGCCGGCTCAAGCGCAGTTTCAACAGCATCAAGATGGAAGTGGAGCGCGAAATCGGCGCCGACGAAATCCGCCGCCAGCTGCACAACGAGCACATCCTGCAGATGGAAGAGGAAGCCAAGCGCATCCTCAACCCGATGACGCCACCGGCGCAGCCGCCTGTCACCACCGCAACCGTTCAGCCCCCCGCCGGGCTCGAAGCCAGGCCGGTCGAGACCGCTGCCACCCCGGCCACGCCTTCTGAACCGCCTCAACCGCCGCGAGCCCCATGAGCGAAAATCCGGAACACGACCAGCCAATGCCGCTGGTTTCGCACCTGACCGAACTGCGCACCCGCCTGCTGCGCTGCGTTGCCGTCATTTTCCTGATCTTTGCCGGGCTGTTCTCCTTCGCCCAGCAGATCTACACCTTGGTCTCCGCGCCGCTGCGCGAGCACCTGCCGGCCAATGCGACGATGATCGCCACCGACGTGGCCTCGCCGTTCCTCACGCCGTTCAAGCTGACCATGATCGTCTCGCTGTTCCTGGCGATACCGTTCATCCTCCAGCAGATCTGGGGCTTCATCGCACCCGGGTTGTACCGCCATGAAAAGCGCATCGCCATTCCGCTGTTGGTGTCGAGCATCTTCCTGTTCTACGCCGGCATGGCCTTCGCCTATTTCCTGGTGTTCCCGCTGGTCTTCGGCTTCTTCGCCAGCGCCACGCCGGAAGGCGTGTCGATGATGACCGACATCGCCAGCTACCTCGACTTCGTGATGACGCTGTTCTTCGCCTTTGGCGTGGCCTTCGAAATCCCGGTGGCGGTGGTGCTGCTGGTATGGATCGGCGTGGTCGACGTGAAGTACCTGAAGAAGATTCGCCCCTACGTGATCATCGGCTGCTTCGTGGTCGGCATGGTCCTCACCCCACCGGACATCTTCTCCCAGACCCTGCTGGCCGTACCCATGTGGCTGCTGTTCGAGATCGGCGTGCTGTGCGGCAGCCTGATCCGCAAGCGCAGCGCCCACGACGAAACTGCCAACGACCACAACGACCAGCCACCAGCGACCCAACCGTGAACCTGTTGCTCCTTGAAGAGGCCGACTTCGTCTCGGCCGACCGCGTCGTTCTCGCAGACCGGCGCTTCACCCACATGCAGGACATCCACCGTGTGGCGGTGGGCGACAACCTGCGCGTGGGCCGCATCAACGGCCTGATGGGCAAGGCCACGGTGCTGCGCCTGGAAAAGCACGAAGCCGAACTGGAAGTCGCCTTTGACCAGCAGCCACCGGCCAAGCTGCCGCTGACCCTGGTGCTGGCCGTACCTCGGCCGAAAATGCTGCGCCGGCTGTTCCAGACCGTGGCCACCCTTGGCGTGCCGCGGCTGATCCTGCTGAACAGCTACAAGGTCGAGAAAAGCTTCTGGCAAACACCGTTCCTGCACCCGGACAGCATTCGCGAGAACCTCATCCTGGGCCTGGAACAGGCCCGCGACACCGTGCTGCCCGAAGTGATCATCGAGAAGCGCTTCAAACCGTTCGTCGAAGACCACCTGCCGGCCATCGCCGCAGGCACCCTGGGCCTGGTCGGCCACCCTGGCCCCTACCCCGCCTGCCCGCGCGCCGTGGAGCAGCCCGTGACCCTGGCAATCGGCCCGGAGGGCGGCTGGATCCCCTACGAGGTGGACCTGCTGGGCAAGGCAGGCCTGGCTCCGGTCCAGCTGGGCGACCGCATCCTGCGGGTAGAGACCGCGGTGACAGCGATGCTTTCACGAATTTTCTGACACTCAAGTCAACTTTTACCCATAAAGTTTCCCCTCCCCAGGCCGATTGTCTTGGCAACACAACAATTAATCGTGCTGCCAAGGCGCCGGGGAGTCGTACATGTATCAATGGTTCGCCCAATCATTGGGCAATGTGAGCGTCAATCGCAAACTGGGGCTGGGCTTCGGTCTGGTGCTGCTGTTGACCCTGGCCATCACCCTGGCCGGCTGGCACGGCATGGACAGCATCATCAACCGTGGCGACAAGCTGGGAAACATCTCGGTCATTCAGCAGTACACCCAGGAACTGCGCATCGCCCGCCAGCATTACCAGCGCCAGCCTGACGAAGCCTCGGTGGCAGAGCTGGAAAAAGCCCTGGGCAATCTCGAGCGCCAGGTGCAGCTTATGCTCGGGCAGATCGAGCAGCCCGCTGACATCCAGCGCCTTGAGCAGCAGCGCGAGGCCGTGCGCGGCTACCAGCAGGCGTTCAACGAGCTGAAACAGGCCGGCCAACGCCGCGAGGCCAGCCGCGCCGTGCTAGGCGACACTGCCGACAAGGCCGCGGAGCTGATTGGCCGGGTGCAACGCGGCCTGCTGCAGGGTGGCGATATCAGCCAGTACCAGCACGCGGTGGAAGTCAGCGCCCTGTTGCAACAGGCGCGGTTCCAGGTACGCGGTTACACCTACAGCGGCAACGCCGACTATCAGCAGACGGCGCTGAAAGCTATCGACCAGGCCTTGGCCGAACTGCGCGCGCTACCGGCCAAAGTGCCGGCGGAGCATGCTGCCAGCCTGGACGATGCCACCACCGCCCTGGCAGGCTACCGCGACGCAGTCACCCAGTTCGGCAGTGCCCAGGTCGCCAGTGAGCAGGCCCTGCAGAGCATGGTCGAGCACGGCACGGTACTGCTGCAGACCAGCCAGGCGATGACCACCTCGCAAACCGCTGTGCGCGACGCCGGGGCGGCCCAGGCCAAGACCGTGCTCGCCGTGGCCACCGTGCTGGCGCTGACCCTCGGCCTGCTGGCGGCCTGGGCCATCACCCGGCAGATCATCGTCCCGCTGCGCCAGACCTTGCACGCCGCCGA
Source organism: Pseudomonas sp. X4 (assembly GCF_040784925.1). NCBI lineage: Bacteria > Pseudomonadati > Pseudomonadota > Gammaproteobacteria > Pseudomonadales > Pseudomonadaceae > Pseudomonas > Pseudomonas sp. X4. The sequence goes on from NZ_CP160798.1 coordinate 1,939,402, forward strand.
GCGCGTGGCCAGTGGCGACCTGACCCTGAACCTGCAGGCACAACGCCGCGACGAACTGGGCCAGTTGCAAGCCAGCATGCATCGCATGACCCAGGGCCTGCGCGAACTGATCAGCGGCATCGGTGATGGCGTCACGCAGATCGCCAGCGCTGCCGAGGAGCTGTCGGCGGTGACCGAGCAGACCAGTGCCGGGGTCAACAACCAGAAGGTCGAGACCGATCAGGTGGCGACCGCCATGAACCAGATGACCGCTACCGTGCATGAGGTGGCGCGCAATGCCGAGCAGGCCTCGGAAGCTGCGTTGATGGCCGACCAGCAAGCCCGTGAAGGCGACCGTGTGGTGGGCGAGGCGGTGGCGCAGATCGAGCGCCTGGCCGGCGAAGTGGTCAACTCCAGCGAAGCGATGAACCAGCTCAAGGCCGAAAGCGACAAGATCGGCAGCGTGCTCGACGTGATCAAGTCGGTGGCCCAGCAGACCAACCTGCTGGCCCTCAACGCGGCGATCGAGGCGGCCCGGGCCGGCGAGGCCGGGCGTGGCTTTGCCGTGGTGGCCGATGAGGTGCGCAGCCTGGCGCAGCGCACCCAGCAATCGACCGAAGAGATCGAAGAACTGATTGCCGGCCTGCAGAGCGGCACCCAGCGCGTGGCCAGCGTGATGGACAGCAGCCGCCAGCTGACCGACAGCAGTGTCGAACTGACCCGCCGTGCCGGCAGCTCGCTGGAGACCATCACCCGGACCGTATCGTCGATCCAGGCCATGAACCAGCAGATTGCCACGGCAGCTGAAGAACAGACGGCCGTGGCAGAAGAGATCAACCGCAGCGTGATGAACGTGCGGGATATTTCTGACCAGACCTCGGCGGCCAGTGAAGAGACGGCCAGTTCCAGCGTGGAGCTCGCGCGGTTGGGTACCCACCTGCAAGGGTTGGTGGGGCGGTTCAGGCTCTAGGCTGATGTGTAGGTCGCCTGTACTGGCCTCTTCGCGGGTAAACCCGCTCCCACAGGTACCGCACAGTTCTCAAAATCTGTGCAGTACCTGTGGGAGCGGGTTTACCCGCGAAGAGGCCGGCGCAGGTGGAGTATTCCTAGCTGTTGAAGTGAATTTTCCTACCTGATTATCAGGTCAAGTCCTACAGCTCCGCTGCCGATTGGCAAAGGTGTGATGCCAGCAATGCGCCTGCATCCTCGCCCCCAATCGCACGGAGATTCCTCATGCTCGGCTACCTCAACCGCAAGCTCGGCAACATCAGTGTCGCAGCCAAGCTCGCCCTCGGCTTTGCCGTAGTCCTGCTGCTTACCCTGGCCACCACCGTCAGTGGCTGGCGTGCACTGGATGACGCCATTGTGCGTTCGCAACAACTCAGCGAAATCGGCCTGATCAACGACCTGACCAAAGACTTGCGCGCAGAGCGCATCACTTACCGCGTACTCAACGACAACGCCAGCAGAACGCGGATAGCCAACATTCTCGACCAGCTCAACAGCATGCTGAGCACCTTGCAACAACGTAGCAGCGTGGATGAATCCCGGCAGATGCTGACCGAAAAACTGGCGTTGCTGCAGCGCTTGCGCGACGATTTCAGCGAGCTGGAGAATACTGTCGCCAAGCGTATCGCCCTGCGCCAGGCCATGCAGGCCCATGAGCAGAAGCTCACCGAAGTGATCGACGATCTCCAGACCCAGGCCTTGCTGAGGATGCCTGCCGACAGCCAGCAAGGCGGTGTGCTGGGGCTGATGGACACGCTTGGCCGACATGTCGACGGTGCCAACCAGCAGAGCCTGGTGCCGGCCTATACCTTCTCCCCTGTGGAAAGCTTCGCCAAGGTCGGCGACACCTCCCTGGATGCCGCCGCCAGCAGCCTTGCACAACTGCTCAAAGGCCTTGCTCCACTTGGCTTGCCCCGTGCGCTCACCCAGCAGCCCGGGGAGCAGCTGGCCAAGTACCGCGCCAGCCTGGATGAGTATCGTCGGGCTGCGGTGCGTGTCGAACAGCTGCAAAACAATATGGAGAACATGGGCAACGAGCTGCGCGCGGTAAGCCTGGAACTTGGCAAACGCAAGATTGAGCAGCGCGACAGGGAAGCCCTTGAGGCCCGCTCGCTGCTGACCACTGTAGCCCTGCTGGCGTTGGTCGTAGGCGTTGTGGCCGGCTGGCTGATCACCCTGCAGATCACCCAGCCTTTGCGCCAGACCCTGGCCGTGGCCGGGCGCATCGCCAAGGGCGACCTGAGCCAGGTCGAACCTGTGCAACGCCGCGACGAGATGGGCCAGTTGCAAACCAGCATGCGCGAAATGACCTTGAGCCTGCGCGAGCTGATCGGTGGCATCGACCAGGGCGTCGGCCACCTGTCACAGGCCGCCACACAGCTGGCGGCCAGCAGCGAAGACACCAAGCTGCGCATCAACCAGCAACGCGAGGAAACCGACCAGGTGGCCACGGCCATGAACCAGATGAGCGCCACCGTGCAGGAAGTGGCGCAGAACGCTGAACAGGCCTCGCTGGCGGCGACCAACGCCGACCAGCAGGCGCAGATCGGCGACCAGGTGGTGGCCGAAGCTATTGGCCGTATCGAACAGCTGGCCGGGCAGATGGACCATTGCCTGGCGGCCATGCAGCACCTGGCGGGCGAGAGCCAGCGCATCGGCAGCATCCTCGATGTGATCAAGTCTGTGTCCGAGCAGACCAACCTGCTGGCCCTGAACGCGGCGATCGAAGCGGCACGGGCGGGTGAAGCCGGGCGTGGTTTTGCCGTGGTGGCCGATGAAGTGCGCGGTCTGGCCCAGCGCACCTCGACGGCGACCGAGGAAATCGGCCAACTGATCGACAGCCTGCACAACGGCACCGACGAAGTGACCCGCCTGCTGGACAACAGCAAGAACCTGACCGAGCAGAGTGTGGAGCTGAGCCGCAAGGCGGGGCATGCGTTGAGCCAGATCACCGACACGGTGTCCAGCATCCAGGGCATGAACCAGCAGATTGCCACGGCCAGCGAAGAGCAGAGCGTGGTCGCCGAGCAGATCAACCGCAGTGTGCTGAATGTGCGCGATGTGTCGGATCAGACCAGTGCGGCCAGTGAGCAGACGGCGGCTTCTAGTGGGGAACTGGAGCAGCTGGGGCAGCAGTTGCGGGGGATGGTGGGGCGGTTCAGCATTTGAGATTGCGGGGGGCTGCTTTGCAGCCCATTCGCCGGCAAGCCAGCTCCCACAGGGACCGTACAGTTCTCAGTACCTGTGGTACTCCTGTGGGAGCCGGCTTGCCGGCGATTGGGGCGCAAAGCGCCCCCCCTTCGGTTAAAGCACCTGGCGCAAGAACGCCTGCGCGCGCGGGTCTTTCGGCGAGGCGAAGAATGCGGCCGGCGCCGAATCTTCCAGCAGCTTGCCATGATCGAAGAACAGCACCCGGTCCGCCACTTCACGGGCAAAGCCCATTTCGTGGGTAACGCAGACCATGGTCATGCCTTCCTGGGCCAGGGTCTTCATCACGTCCAGCACCTCGCCGACCATTTCCGGGTCGAGCGCCGAGGTTGGCTCGTCGAACAGCATCACTTTCGGGTCCATGGCCAAGGCACGGGCGATCGCCACCCGCTGTTGCTGACCACCGGACAGGCGTGACGGGTATTCGTTGGCTTTCTGCGCAATGCCCACCTTCTCCAGCAGCGCCCGGGCCTTGGCTTCGCGGTCGGCCTTGTTGCGCTTGCGCACCACCTTCTGTGCCAGGCACAGGTTCTCCAGCACGGTCATGTGCGGGAACAGGTTGAAATGCTGGAACACCATGCCGACTTCGCGGCGGTAGGCGTTGATGTCGGTCTTCGGGTCGGCCAGTTGCAGGCCGTCGATGGCCACATGGCCTTCGTCGAAATGCTCCAGGCCGTTGAGGCAGCGCAGGAAGGTCGACTTGCCCGAACCCGACGGGCCGAGCACCACCACCACCTCGCCCTTGGCGACCTGGGTGGTGACGTTATCCACAGCCCGTACCACGTGGCCACGGGTGTCGAAGACTTTCAGCAGGTCACGGACTTCAATCACTTTGCGCAAGCCTCCGCTCGAGCCGGCTGGCCAGGTGCGACAGCGGCAGGTTGATCAGCAGGTACAGGCCTGCCACGCAGAACCAGATCTCGAAGGTCGAGAACGAGGTGGTAATGGCCTCGCGGCCGCTCTTGGTCAGTTCGGTGATGGCGATCACCGACACCAGCGAGGTGTCCTTGACCAGGCTGATGAACTGGCCGGCCAAAGGCGGCAGCACGCGCTTGAAGGCCTGCGGCAGGATCACGTGGCGCATCGACTGGCCCGCGTTCAGGCCCAGCGAGCGGGCCGCTTCGTTCTGGCCCTTGGCGATGGACTGCACACCGGCACGAACGATTTCGGCCACGTAGGCGCCGGTGAACAGCGCCAGTGCAGCCACCCCGGCAAACTCGCGGGAAAGGTTGAGCACGGTACCGATGAAGAAGTAGAAGATGAAGATCTGTACCAGCAGCGGTGTACCGCGCACCAGCTCGACATACACCGTCGACAGGTCACGCAGCGTAGGGTTGCTGGACAGGCGGCAGAGGCCGGCGAACAGGCCGATCAACAGGCCCAGGGCACCGGATACCACCGAAATCCAAAGCGTGGTCCACAGGCCCCAGGCCAGCGGGCCAGCCGCCCAGTGGCGGGTGACGCCAATCTGGTCGCCTTCGGAAACATCGTCGCCGCGGGCCAGCTGCAGGCTGTCCTTGTCCACATCGAGCACCTGCTCGGCACCGCTCTCGTCTTTCAGCGTGACACGGGCATTGTCGCCAGAGATGACGATGTCCTGCACGGTGCCGTAACCGGCGGCGCGCTGTGCTTCCTCGGCCTTGTAGGCGAAGTACTGCGGTACGCGGTTCCAGCGCCACTCGTAGGAAATCATCGAGGTGGCCATGTACAGGCTGAACGCCAGGCCCACCAGGACCAGGGCAGTCAAACCGTGCCAGGGCCACTGGGCTTTCTTGTGTTTGATCACGTGGGGTACTTCCGTAAATGCGAACGCGCAGGGTTTGCCTGCGCGTCGGGGTCATAAAGCCGGCTTGTGGCCTGGGCCTTATTCCATTTCCTTCAGCCAGTCCTTGTTCTTGAACCACTTGTCGTGAATACGATCGTAGGTCCCGTCATGCTTGATCTGGTGCAGGAAGTTGTTGATGAAGTTGATGCTGTCGTAGTCGCCTTTCTTCAGGCCGAAGGCCAGCGGCTCGTAGGTGAAGGGTTCTTCGAGGAACAGCAGCTTGCCGGCACCGGCCTTGTCCACTGCCACCACGTTGTACGGCGCGTCGTAGACGAAGGCGTCAGCCTTGCCGTTGACCACGTCCATCACCGCTTCCTGCTCGTTGTCGTAGCCGTGGTACTTGGCCTTGGCGATCAGCTTCTTGGAAACCATTTCGCCGGTGGTGCCGAGCTTGGAGGTGATGCGGTACTTCTCGTTGTTCAGGTCCTTGTACGACTTGATCTCGCCCGCCAGTTCCTTGCGGATCAGCAGGGTCTGGCCAACCACGATGAAGGGCTCGCTGAAGTTCAGGCGCAGGTTGCGTTCCTGGGTCAGGGTCATGCCGCTGCCGATCATGTCGAACTTGTCGGTCAGCAGGGCTGGGATGATGCCGTCATAGGCCGTGGATACCGGCTCGAACTTGACGCCCATGGACTTGGCCATGGCTTTGAGGATATCGACTTCGAAGCCGATGATCTCGCCACGCTTGTTGGTCATCTGGAACGGCATGTAGGTCGGGTCCATGCCCACCCGCAGGGTGCCGCGCTTGACCGCGTCATCGATCGCGCCCGCCTGGGCTGCCGTCACGGCGACCAGGGCGGTGACACCGACCAGCAGTCGCGAAAGGTATTTCTTGATCATCACCAAGTCCCCTAGCAAGAAAAGTAGCGAATCTTATTGTTGGCATGGCCGTGGCGGCCGATGCGTCATATCGGAGAGGGATGCTAACGCATGGCGGCTCGGGGACCTAGAGCCGGGGGGGACTTTGTTGGCCAAAATCGGTGGGAGCCCTGAAAAGCTTCGCGGGCACGCCCGCTTCCACAGGTACAGCGCATGCCTCAAAGGCTGTGAGTACCCTGTGGGAGCGGGCGTGCCCGCGAATAGGCCCGATCAGGCGCCGACGAGTGCCGGTTGGCCTTCATTCTCCGGATGCAGCGGCAACAGCGGCGAATGCGGGTCGTTCTTGATCGATGCACGCCACACGTTGATCCACGCCGCATTGTGCTCGGCCCAGACCTGCTCGTGCAGGCGGGTCAGCGCCACCGGGTCGCTGAGCAGGGCCAGGCGGGTATTGAGGTCCAGCCCTTGCGGCCCGACCTCCATCGCCTTGGCCACGCGCTCGACGCGCAGTGCCTCGATCGGCGCCGCCTGACCATGACGGGCAGTGGCCATGGCGCAGGCCAGGGCGTTCTGCCGCGGGTCGACCACAGCCCGCACGAAGCCGTCATGCAGGGCATGCCAGCGGTTTTCGTGGGTGTACTGGTCGGTGGCCAGCAGCTCCTGCGGAGTGGCGTATTCCTCAGGGATGAGGAACAGCTTCTCGTCCTTGGCCGCCAGGCCCAGGCGGGTACGGCTGGAGATCACCGAAACCGGGATCGACAGCACCAGCGAACCAACGATTGGCGCCAGCCACCACAGGAAACTCGGGTTCAGCCAGGCCACCAGCGCCGCCCAGGCAATGCCCAGCAGGGTCTGCGGGCCGTGGCGGCGCACTGCTTCGCTCCACGGCGTGGAGTCGTCGTCACGCTGCGGCGAGTTCCAGGTCGCGGCCCAGCCGAGGAACGCGGCCAGCACGAAGCGGGTGTGGAAGATCATGCGCACCGGTGCCAGCAGCATGGAGAACAGCATCTCCATCAGCATCGACAGGGTGACCTTGATGCGCCCGCCAAACTCGGTCGCGCCCTTGGCCCAGATCAGGATGACGCTGAGCAGCTTGGGCAGGAACAGCAGCACGATGGTGGTGGAGAACAGCGCCACGGCCTTCTCCGGGTGCCACTGCGGCCACAGCGGGTAGAGCTGGTACGGCTCGATGAAGTACTGCGGCTCCATCAGCGTGTTGGTCGCCAGCAGCGCGGTCGACAGCACCAGGAACAGGAACCACAGCGGTGCCGACAGGTACGACATCACCCCGGTGAGGAACACCGCACGGTGCACCGGGTGCATGCCCTTGACCAGGAACAGGCGGAAGTTCATCAGGTTGCCGTGGCACCAGCGGCGGTCGCGCTTGAGCTCGTCGAGCAGGTTCGGCGGCAGTTCTTCGTAGCTGCCCGGCAGGTCGTAGGCAATCCACACGCCCCAGCCGGCACGGCGCATCAGCGCGGCTTCGACGAAGTCGTGGGAGAGGATTGCACCGGCGAACGCACCCTTGCCCGGCAACGGCGCCAGGGCGCAGTGCTCGATGAACGGCTTCATGCGGATGATCGCGTTGTGGCCCCAGTAGTGCGACTCGCCCAGCTGCCAGAAGTGCAGGCCGGCGGTGAACAGCGGGCCGTACACGCGGGTGGCGAACTGCTGCAGGCGCGCATACAGGGTGTCCATGCCCGAGGCCTTCGGCCCGGTCTGGATGATGCCGGCGTCCGGGTTGGCCTCCATCAGGCGCACCAGGCTGCTCAGGCACTCGCCGCTCATGACGCTGTCGGCGTCGAGTACGACCATGTACTTGTATTCGCCGCCCCAACGACGGCAGAAGTCGTCGAGGTTGCCGCTCTTGCGCTTCACCCGGCGCCGACGGCGGCGGTAGAAGATACGGCCGAAGCCTTTGGTTTCGCGACACACGTCCAGCCAGGCCTGTTGCTCGGCCACGGCGATGTCGGTGTCGTTGGTGTCGCTGAGCACGAAGAAGTCGAAGCGATCGAGGTTGCCGCTGGCGGCCACCGACTCGAACGTTGCGCGCAGGCCGGCGAACACGCGCGGCACGTCTTCGTTGCAGATCGGCATCACCAGCGCGGTACGCGCCTCGGGCGCGATCGGCTCGTTGCCAGCACTGCTACCCGAAATCTTGTACTTGTCACGCCCGGTGAGCAGCTCGAGGAAGCCCATCAGCGCGGTCCAGAAGCCCGCCGATACCCAGCAGAACAGGATGCCGAAGAGAACCAGGATGGACGTCTGCAGGGCATACGGCCAAACCTGTACCACGGTGTCCCACAGCGGCTGGTTGACGACTTCGTCAAAGTCCACGAACGACCAGCCCTGGTACGGCAGGATGCCCTTCATGTACCAGCCGGCAACGATGGTCTGGCCGATCATCAGCGCCAGCAGGATGTAGCGGCGGATCGAGCCGACCGTACGCCAGCGGGCTGGCGGCAGCTCGCGCTTGGGCGGCTGCGGGGCGTTGGTGCGGCCGGTCATGCGCCGCCACATGCGGATCAGCACGTTGGTACGCCATGGCTCGGGCACGACCTTGGTGCGCTTGATCGGCGGAGCGATCTTCAGGCACAGGCGGCCGCTGCCGTCGACGCCAAGCATCTCGGCGTCTTCCAGCTCGGCGGCGCTGCCTACGGTCAGGCGCGGGCCCACCGAGGCCTGGACGGCCTCGGCAGAGCTGGCGGCCGGGTTGGCCGCCAGGCGTTGGTGCAGCTCACTGAATGACGTGCAGCTGGCGAGTTCCGCCCGTTGCTCGTCGCTCAGTGGTAGGTGGGCCAGGTACTCGCGAAGCGATTCCGGCCTTGCGCTTGAGTTACTCATCGGCAGGCAACTGATAGCTCCAGGTCTCGGTCAGCACCTTCTCGGTGGTGGCCGGGGTCCCGTTGGTGGGCGCCGCATCGGCGGCAGGTTGTTCGGCCTTGGCAGCTTTCTCGGCCTTGGCTTGCTTGGCTGCAGCCTTGTCCTGCTTGGCGTCCTTGGCAGGCTTGGCGGCTTCGACCGGCACGTCACGCACCAGCGCGGCACGCATTTCGGTCGATTTGTTGGCTTCCTTGACCTTCAAACGCAGGGTCAGGCGCCAGCCCTTGGTCTCAGGGTTATAGCGCAGGTTGTTCTCGACCACCTCGGCGTTGTCGCCCACGCTGATCTGGCTGCGCACGGCGGTGTCTTCCGGCAGGGCGGCCAGCGCCGGGCCGGCGAAGTCGACCAGGAAGGCCACGCTGCCGTCTGGCTGGCGGATCAGGTTGGACTGCTTGACGTCGCCGGTGGAACGCAGGGTCTGCTTGACCCAGCCCAGCTCGGGAGCCTGGAACTTCGGCTCGTCGATGGTCCAGTGCAGGCGGTAGGCGTACTCGAATGGCTTGCCTGGCTCAGGCAGCTTCTCCGGGCTCCAGAAGGCCACGATGTTGTCGTTGGTCTCGTCGGCGGTCGGGATTTCGACCAGGTCGACGGTGCCCTTGCCCCAGTCACCCTTCGGCTCGATCCAGGCGCTCGGGCGCTTCTGGTAGTTGTCGTCGAGGTCTTCGTAGTCACTGAAGGCGCGCTGGCGCTGCATCAGGCCGAAACCACGCGGGTTCTCGACGCTGAAGTTGCTCACGGCCAGGTGTTTCGGATTGTTCAGCGGGCGCCACAGCCATTCGCCGTTGCCGGCATGGATCGACAGGCCTTCGGAGTCGTGCAGGGCCGGGCGGTAGTTGAGGACCTTGGACGGCTGGTTGGGGCCGAACAGGTACATGCTGGTCAGCGGGGCAATGCCCAGGCGGCTGACATGGTCACGCAGGAACACGCGGGACTGCACGTCGACCACGGTGTCGTTGCCTGGACGCAGGATCAGCTTGTAGGCACCGGTGGAGCGTGGCGAGTCCAGCAGGGCGTAGATGACCAGGTGCTTGTCGGCCGGCTTGGGCTTCTCGACCCAGAATTCGGTGAAGCGCGGGAACTCCTCGCCCGACGGCAGTGCGGTGTCGATGGCCAGGCCACGGGCCGACAGGCCGTACACGTGGCCCTTGCCGACCACGCGGAAGTAGCTGGCGCCAAGCAGGGTCATGATCTCGTCCTGCTTGTCGGCCTTGTTGATCGGGTACAACACGCGGAAGCCGGCGTAACCCAGGTTCTTGGTGGTTTCCGGGTCGTGTGGCACGTCACCGAACTCGAAACGGCTCGGGTCGTACTTGATTTCCTCGACCTTGGTGGCGGTGACCTGGTTGATCTTCACCGGGGTGTCGAAGTGCATGCCCTGGTGATAGAACGACAGCTTGAACGGGGTCTTGTCCTTGGCCCACTCGGCCTTTTCCTGCAGGAAATGAATCTTCTGGTAGTCCGCGAACTTCATGTCGCGGAATACGGCCGGCAGGTTGCTTTTCGGTGCTTCGTACTTCTGGCCGGCCAGATCCTTTGCCTTGGCTGCAACATCGTCAAGATTGAATGCCCACAGCTGGCCCGCGCTCATCAGGCCGACCACTGCCACACTGGCCATCAGGGCCTTGCGCAGCCCGGTACCGGGGATTCTTGATGCTTTTTGGGGACTAACAATCACGAGCAACCCTCGCCGAAAACAGATCATGAAACCAACGGCCAGCGACAAATGCCGGGTTGGCGAGCACTGTTCGGACCCCGTGAGGGCGTAATGATTCCCCAAACGGATCCAGACAATGCTCGAGTCAGAGTGAAACGAACCTGCGAACGCAGGTCCATGCAGCGCGCGATTATCCAGCAGGTCGCGTGACAACGCATCAGGCTGGAACAACTATTTATCGTACAAAACCCCTTGTTTTCCTGTGAACAAGGGGTTTTTTACACTCACATTTGTAACATAAATGTTACGGGGCCATCATTGACCAGGTGCACCTGCATGTCTGCACCGAATTGCCCGCTTGCCACATCGGCGTGCCGGGCCTTCGCCTGCTGCAAAAGATAGTCGAACAACTCGGCGCCGAGGGCCGGTGGCGCTGCCGTCGAGAAGCTCGGGCGCATGCCGTTGCGGGTGTCTGCCGCCAGGGTGAACTGCGACACCAGCAACAAACCTCCCCCCACATCCTTGAGCGACAGGTTCATCTTGCCCTGCTCGTCGCTGAACACCCGGTAGTTCAACAGCTTGTGCAACAACTTGTCGGCCTGCTCACGGGAATCTTCAGGCTCGACGGCCACCAGCACCAGCAAACCCTGGTCGATGGCACCTACCACCTCCCCCGCTACTTCCACCCGCGCACCACGCACGCGCTGCAGCAGGCCCCTCATGCTTCTTCCAGGGGCAGGTCGAGCAGGCGCCGGGCCATCTGGTCGGCGGCACGCACCAGGGCATCGGTGATACCCGGCTCGGAAGCCGCGTGGCCAGCGTCACGGATCACCTTCAGTTCGCTGTTCGGCCAGGCCTGGTGCAGCGCCCAGGCGTTGTCCAACGGGCAGATCACATCATAGCGGCCATGCACGATCACGGCCGGCAGGTGGGCGATCTTTGGCAGATCGCGGATCAGCTGGTCCGGCTCGAGGAAGGCGTTGTTCATGAAGTAGTGGCATTCGATACGGGCGATCGACAGTGCACGCTGCGGCTCGGAGAAGCGGTCGACCACCAGCGGGTTGGGACGCAGGGTGGCGGTACGGCCTTCCCAGGTGGACCAGGCCTTGGCCGCGTGCATCTGGGCGATCTGGTCGTTGCCGGTCAGGCGCTTGTGGAAGGCCGTGACCAGGTCACCGCGCTCCTCCGGCGGGATCGGCGCGATGTAGTCCTGCCAGTAATCGGGGAACAGGCGGCTGGCGCCTTCCTGGTAGAACCATTGGATTTCCTGGGGCCTGCACAGGAAGATGCCGCGCAGGATCAGGCCATGCACCCGCTCGGGGTGGGTCTGGGCGTAGGCCAGGGCCAGGGTGGAGCCCCACGAGCCGCCGAACAGCACCCACTTGTCGATGCCAAGGTGCTCGCGGATGCGCTCGAGGTCCTCGACCAGGTGCCAGGTGGTGTTGTTCTCCAGGCTTGCGTGCGGCGTGGAGCGGCCACAGCCGCGCTGGTCGAAGGTGATGATGCGGTACAGGGTCGGGTCGAAGTAGCAGCGGCTCTGGGCGTCGCATCCGGCGCCCGGGCCGCCGTGGATGAATACCACTGGCAGACCTTCTGGCGAGCCGCTTTCGTCGACATACAGCACATGCGGCGCTTCCACGGCCAGATCGTGCCGGGCGTAGGGTTTGATCTGCGGGTACAGGGTCTGCATTGCGCACTCCGTGTGAGGATTATTCGGCCGTGGGCCATCATAAACCTGAATTGCGCTTTGAGCACTGCCCGCGCTGATGCCGCCGCACCTCAAGGGCACATATATCTACCTCCAGCAGCTCAGGCAGGCCCGCGATAGTCCCTCGCCCCAAAACAAGCAAGGGCCTCGCCATGCCAACTGCAGTCACTGCCGTGCCTAGTGTTCATTACGCCACCATCGAGCGCAGAATCCCCACCTGGCTCAAGCAGGCTCCCCCAGAAACCCGACGTGCGTTGCGCAACTGGCATCAGCCCCCTGCCTGGCTGGTGACGGCACTCCAGCAACAACCGGAGGTCGCCAAGGCATGGCAGGAAGAGCACGCACGCCACCGCGAGCACCAGGTGCAGGTGCACAAGCTGTTCGAACAGCTTCCAACCCTGGAAACCTACGCCACCAAGGCACTCACCGATGCCATCAAGCAGCGATTCAGGCTTGACCTTGATGTGCGCAACACCTACCTCGTCGATGCCCGCCTGATCGAAACGACCGATGCTATCGACAGCCGCCAGGCCGTCGACCGGGCTACACGCTCGCTGCTGCACTGCGCCTTGCACAACTTCGACCAGGCCGCCGCTGCCGAACATGGCATGGACGCGCCCGCCGCCCTGCTCAAGAGGTCGGTCATCGTCGATCACCGGCGCTTCATGGGCACCGTGCCGATCACCAATGCACTGGGTATCGCCGCCGAAGACTTCGCCGACTTGTGTCGCACGCTGGATATCGGCGGCAAGTATCACGAACAGGTACATGCCATCTACTACCCGGCGGCCACGCCGTCACTCGGCGCCGATGAAGCCGCACTGGCCGTTTATGAAACCCTGGGGCGTGCCGAGGTATCGGCATTCCGGCAATCCCTGCATTTCGCGCGCCTCAAGGGCGATATCAGCGAAGCGCTATATTCCGCCGCTCTCGCCACACCACTTGACCAGGCGCCATCGCCCTCTTCGCCGGTGACATTCAGCTTGCTCGAGTTGTGGGAAGTCGAGCTGACCGGCGTTGTGCTCATTACCCTGCAAGCTGAAGGGCATCAGGCCGTGGCGCTGTACATCCCTGAAGACAACACCACGCCCCTCAAGGAGTTCACCAGCCAGCAAGCCATGCACGACGAATTGCGCGACAGGCTCCAAGCCGATATCGGCTACCTGGACAAGCACCTCGCCGACCGCGACAAGGCGCCGATAACCACCCGCCTGAAGGACCGGCTCATGCCCCTCGCCTGGAGTGCCCGCGGCTTGCATGAACGTGTTCCGGACCCGCACGCCACCCTGTATCCGGTCATGAAGCCTTTCAGCCACGCCTTCCAAGGCGTGATGGCTTTCCAGAAGGCCCAGCGTCATGAAAAGGATGTGCTGTTCCACGCCACGCCAACCGAAATCGTCGACCGGCGCACCACGCAAGCTCACCGGGAACTGATCGCCGGCCGTGTGCTTACGGCCTTGAACATCGCCGGCTTCTTCGTGCCGGGGCTTGGCGAGGCAATGCTTGCCGTTTGCCTGGCCCAGCTGGCCCATGAGGTGTATGAAGGGATCGACGCCTGGGAAAACGACGAGCGTGATACGGCCTATGGCTATCTGCTCGATGTGATCGAAAACGTGGCCGTCATGGCCGCCCTCAGCGCAGCAGCCAAAGCATTGAGAGGCTCGCAGGGCAGCGAAACCGGCACGCCTTCGGAAGGTCCGGCGGTAGAAGAGCCAGAGGACGAGGAACCAGGGATAGCCCGTATTCCTGTAGAAACGCCTTCATTCATCGAAGAACTGGAAGACGTGGAAACATCCGATGGTCAGATGAGGCTGTGGAAACCCGACCTCACGCCCTACCAGAGCTTCGAGAAACTGCCCCATGACCTGGTACCGGACGAACTGGGCCTACGGCATCACCAAGGCAAACGCTGGCTGGTACTGCAGGGCAATCAGTACATCGTCAGCCAAACGCCAACGACTGGTGAATATCGTTTGCAACACCCTGCAAGTCCTCGCCGTTACCAGCCGCCAGTGCGGCACAACGGTGCCGGAGCATGGTTGCACGTTACCGATAAGCCACTGAGTTGGTCGGGCATGACACTCCTGCGCCGCATCGGCCACTTGAGTGGGCACTTCGACGAGCCGACGCTGCAACGGATTATCGCCGTCAGCGGCGTACACGAAGACGAGTTGCGCCGCGCCCTGGCCGAAAGCCAGCGGCTGCCGGCCTTGCTGGAAGACACCCTGCAACGTTTCAAGCTGGACGAAACGGTCCGCCAGCTGGCGGACGAGAGCACTCGGCCCGCTGAGTTTGCCAGGGCCTACGCCGGCCTTTCGCGCGACCTGGCGCCGGGCGCCGAGGCCATCCAGAGGGCGTATCCGAAATTGCCGTCAGCAGTCGCCAATGAGCTGGCGCGCGAGGCCAGTGCCAACGAACTGCAGATACTCGACAACGGCAAGGTACCACTGCGCCTTGCCGAAGAGGCCCGCATCTACCAGCAACAAATTCGCCTTGCCCGCGCCTGCGAAGGGCTGTACCTGGCCAGCGTGCCGAACTGGGATAGCGACCTGTTGATCATGCATACGCTCGAACGCTTGCCAGGCTGGCCTGCACAAACCAGGCTCCGGCTGCTCCAGCGCATGTCCTGGCCGACCCAGGATCATGCCATAGGCACACTGGACACCCGCCCATTCAAGACCATCACCCATGCCCAGGCAGGGTACATCGTCCACGACGAAAGCCTGCCCAGTGCGGCGGTCAAGGTGTATTCAAGCCTTTACGCTGCATTGTACGAGGCACTGCCAGCGGCCATGGCAAGCATGGACATCGCCGATCAACAAGCGCTGCAGCGCCTTGTACAGGAAAGCCCGTTGCTGCCCCGCCCGGCCTTGAGGGTGCTGCTGGGCATGCAGCCCGTACGCCCAGGCTACCGTTCTCCCATGCGCCTGGCCGATGGCCGCCTGGGCTACCCGCTCAGTGGCGGCGGCCCGGCCACCCATGGCATCACCCGCCAGCGTCTGCTCGAAGCTATCGAAGCCACAGGGCTCGCCGAACGCACCGGCCGCTCGGCGGATCAGGTTCTGCTGGCACTTGCCAGCCGCGGCCGTACGCAACTGCAGATATTCGAACATTTGCAGACACTACTGGAGCAGCGCAACGAGCTGCAAAGCAGCCTGGACGATTGGAGCGAAGCCATTTCGCCGGCAAGCGACCAGGCAGCACAGGACTACGACAGCCTGCGTGACTCGATCATGCAACATTGGTACGACACTGCGCTGGACGAGAGCACCGGGCCCACCACAGAACTGCGTATCGCCCGCGTCCCCCTTGCCGACGTGCCCCTCACCTTGCCCGCTTTTTTCAACGCACGCGTGCGCAGCCTGAGCCTGATCGACTTACCGTCAGGGTCCTTGGCAGGCTGGGCGCAAAACGAGCGCCTGCTGCAACGCCTGCTCAGGCAGATGCCGCAGATCGAGTCGCTGGAAATCAGCCGTCCGTTTGACCCCAGGGCAACACCCTCGCCCTTCCTGTTCAGCGTGCCCACCATCACCGAGTGCCTGCCAGGGTTGCAACGACTGGTGCTCACCAACCAGAACATGACGCTCTCCGAAAGCGACCTGAACCTGCTGTCAGGGCTTCGCCAATTGAGATACCTCGACCTGAGTGGTAACCGGCTGGCGCAGAGCAACAGGCCAAGCTTCCATGAGCTGACCCTGGATTACCTGGGCCTGGACCAGATGCAATTGGCCCAATGGCCGATCGGGATTGGCAGCGACGCACTGGCGCGCATTGCCCACCTGTCATTGCGCCACAACAATCTCAGGTCGTTGCCCACGTTCCTGCTTCATGAAGCAGACATGCTGACCACCCCACCGGTGATCTCGCTGGAAGGCAACAGCATCAATGAATCCCACCTGCAGCGCTTGTTGCTAAACGAGCACGTCGACACCTCGGGTATCACCACGGACCAGCCAGCAGCACTTTCCGAACAGCTCGCACGCATTCGCGATGAGCGACGGCAGATGCGCGATGCGATCGATGGCTGGGCCCAGGCATCCAGTTCGAGCAACCCATTGACCCAGGCCGCACTGGCGGACAGGCAGCGTATCGCGTCAGCGATCGATCAATTCTGGGAACAACAGGAGCAGGGCCAGTCATACCTGCGCCTGCAACTCGAGGACGTGGCCATCGAGCATTTCCCCAGGCGGCTTCCAGCGTTCTTCGGCGCCCGCGTACGTGCACTCAGCCTGACGCGGTTGCGAGGCAGCACCTCACAGCTCGATGAACTACTCAGCCGGTTCCCTAACATCAGCCGGCTGACCATCGATGAACACCAGGCCGCCATGCCCTCGCTGGCATCCGCCCTGGCTCGCCTTCCCCAACTCACCTACCTGGAGTTTCGCAACATGGGTCTGGAGGTCGACCAGGCCATGATGGACATTTTCGCAGGGCTGCGAAACCTGACCTCGCTGGACCTGTCGGGCAACCGTGCAGGCAACATCGACCATGTGCCCGCATCGCTGGCCAGCAACCTGCAGTCACTCGCATTGACCAACATGAACCTGCAAGCCTGGCCCAGCTGGTGTGACAGTTTGCTGCCACTGGAACTTCTGGACCTGAGCTCGAACAACATCACCCAGTTGCCCGAGCACATCCTGACGAACCTGAACAATCCCATGCCAATCTCGTCGATCGCCTTGTTCGACAACCCGCTGCCTCTTGAAACCATCCTGCGGGTACGCACGTTCTCGGACAGCCAGCACAGCTATTCCTTTGCCCTGGATATCCCCGACGACCTGATGTTCTTCGATTCTTCCAGCGAAGGATCTCTCGACCACCCTCACTTCCCACTGCTGGGCGATGATACGCCCAGGCTGGAGGACTGGATGCTGGGTAGCGAAGCACAGAATGCCGCATTGCAGGACTGCTGGGAGCGGCTCGAAGGCAGTGATCTGTTGCGTCTGGCGGGCCGTTTGCACAATGCCGCCCCATACGTTGACCCGAATACGCGAGCCACCTTCTGCGAACGGGTGCGCTTGATGCTGGTGGTGGCTGCAAGCAACGAAACCGAACGCCCGATCATGGAGAGCATCGCCGCAGCGGCATTGCCAGACCCGGTAACCGGCTCGCAGACCTGCCATGACGGAGCGCTGCAGGAGTTCAACAATATTGAACTGTACCTGATGAGCCAACGCCTGTTGGTCGACGCCGGCGATTCCCTGCAAGCACTGCGTCGTCGCCTGTTGCAGCTTTTCCGGATCGAACAGCTGGAGCTGCTGGCCAACCAACGGACCGGCTCGGGTGACCTGGTCTCGGTACGCCTGGCCTACCGCCGGGAACTGGCCAGGGAACTGGACCTGCCGATCGCCGACAGCATGCGCTTTCGAGGTGCTGCGAACCTGGCGCGCGATGAGCTATCCAGTGTGCTGGAAAAGGTCCGGAAAAGTGAACTGAGCGATGCACTGGTCGACTACATGCTGGCGAATACGGACTGGACCACGCGCCTGCGCGCCGAGTGTGCCGACCGCTTCGCCGAAATAGACGCACGTTTCCGCCTGCGGGTGCTCGAGCTGGCCAGCAAGGACCACTCGCTTCAGGACGAGTTGAACTTGCAGCAAGGCCTGCAAGATGACAAGGACCAGGAAGAGAAGGAGCTACTGCGCGAACTTACCATCAAGCAGATCAACAACAACTGACCCGTAGTGACTGGCGACGCGCATGGCCTGCATCGCGTCGCCATTCTTACTGGCGAACTTCACCGCCCGTAATGCGCCTTGCCCCAGTCCAGCACTGCCTGCAGAAGCTGCTTCAACACCTCCTGTGTCGGCCGTGCCAGGTCTTCGCGGTAAGCGAACGGCTCGGCTTCTTCCATGTAGGTGCTCTGCGCCAGCTCCAGCTGCACCGCATGGATGTGATTGGCCGGATCGCCGTAATGCCGGGTGATATGCCCGCCCTTGAAGCGGCCATTGAGCACATGGCTGTAGCCTTGGGCCTGGGCGCACACCTCTTTCAGCCGTTCGGCCAGAGCCGGGTCGCAACTGGCGCCGTTGAAGGTGCCCAGGTTGAAGTCCGGCAGCTTGCCGTCGAACAGGTGCGGGATCAGCGAACGGATCGAATGGGCGTCCCACAGCAGGGCGTAGCCGAACTGCTCGCGCAGCCGCGCCAGCTCGCGACGAATCGTGTCGTGGTAGGGGCGCCAGATCTGCTCCAGATACTGCTTGCGCTCCTCGCCTGTCGGCACCAGCCCGTCCTTGAACAATGGCTCGCCATCGAACAGCGTGGCCGGGTACAGGCCGGTGGTGGCACCAACGTACAGTGGCTTGTCGTCATCCGGCCGGTTCAGGTCGATGACGAAGCGGGAATACTCCGCCGCCACCACGCTGGCGCCCATGTCACGGGCAAAGTCATACAGCCGTGGAATATGCCAGTCGGTGTCCGGCAGGCTGCGCGCCTGGTCGACCAGGCCGTCTCGTACCGCCGGCGACAGTTGCAGGCCGGCATGGGGCATGCTGATCAGCAGCGGCAGGCGCCCCTGGTGAAAACTCAGTACCTTGTCCATCGTGCCTCACTCAGTTGGAAATCTCGTGGCCCTTGCGCACCACGCGCTTGGGCAGGTCGCCGCCCAGCCAGTAGGCCAGGTCGGCGGGGCGTTCGATCTGCCAGGCGACGAAGTCGGCGACCTTGCCCACTTCCAGCGAGCCGTGGCTGTCGCTCAGGCCCAGCGCCGTGGCGGCGTGCACGGTGACACCGGCCAGGGCTTCTTCCGGGGTCATGCGGAAGCAGGTGCAGCCCATGTTCAGCATCAGCCGCAGCGACAACCCTGGCGAGGTGCCGGGGTTGAGGTCGCTGGCCAGGGCAATCTTCACGCCGTGGCGGCGCAAGGCGTCCATCGGCGGCAGCTGGGTTTCGCGCAGGAAGTAGAACGCGCCCGGCAGCAGCACGGCGACCGTGCCGGCTTTTGCCATGGCAATGGCGTCTTCCTCGGTCATGAATTCCAGATGGTCAGCCGAAAGCGCCTGGTAGCGCGCCGCCAGGCTGGAGCCGTGCAGCGACGACAACTGTTCGGCGTGCAGCTTGACCGGCAGACCCAGCTCGCGCGCCTTGATGAACAGCCGCTCGACCTGGGCCGGTGAGAACGCCAGGTGTTCGCAGAAGGCATCCACTGCGTCCACCAGGCCTTCGGCGGCCAGGGCCGGCAGCATTTCATCGCAGATGTGCGCGATGTAGTCGTCAGCCCGGCCGACGTATTCCGGCGGCAAGGCATGGGCTGCAAGGCAGGTGGCGAGCACCGCCAGCGGCAACTCGTCGGCCAGGCGCCGGGCCACGCGCAGCATCTTGCGCTCGTTGGCCAGGTCCAGGCCGTAGCCGGACTTGATCTCGATGGTGGTCACGCCATCGCGCATCAGCGCCTGGACCCGCTGGCGAGCACTGGCGAACAGCTCGTCTTCGCTGGCCGCGCGGGTGGCCCGCACGGTGCTGGCGATGCCACCGCCCTGTGCGGCGATTTCGGCATAGCTCACACCCTGCAGGCGCTGCTCGAACTCACCGCTGCGGTTGCCACCGAACACCGCGTGGGTGTGGCAGTCGATCAGCCCCGGGGTGACCCAGGCGCCGCCCAGGTCCACCGTACGCTCGGCATCGACCGACGCCAGGTCGACGCGTGGGCCGATCCACTCGATCAGCCCGGCGTTGGTGACGATGGCTGCGTCCTCGATGGCCGAGTAACGGCCCTCGGCCATGGTTGCCACATGGCAGTGCTGCCAGACGGTTCTCATACATTGACTCCTGTACTTAGCGGTGCAGCTCGGCAGGTTCCGCTACCGGTTCGCCCTGCCCTGCGCGCGGCTTGCACCACAGCAGGTAGGACGCCACCAGGAACACCACCCAGACCACGCCGACGAGCAGTGCCGCCTGGGTATCCGGGAAGTAACCGAGCACGCCAAAGATGAACACCATGAACGCAATGGCCATGGCCGGGCCGTAAGGCCAGAACGGTACCGGGAACTGTAGCTGGGCCACTTGTTCACGGCTCATGCTGCGGCGCATGGCCACTTGGGTGAGCAGGATCATCAGCCACACCCACACGGTGGCGAAGGTAGCGATCGAGGCGATCAGCAGGAACACGTTCTCCGGGATCAGGTAGTTGAGCAGCACGCCGATCAGCAGCGCAGCACCCATCACCACCACGGTCATCCACGGCACGCCGTGCTTCGACAGCTTGCTGAAGCCGCGCGGTGCGTGGCCTTGCTGGGCCAGGCCGTACATCATGCGGCCGGCGCCGAAGATGTCGCTGTTGATGGCCGAGATCGCGGCAGAAATCACCACGATGTTCAGCACCGCGGCGGCAGAGCCGATGCCCAGGTTACTGAAGATCTGCACGAACGGGCTGCCCTGGCTGCCGATTTGCGGCCATGGGAACAGGCACATCAGCACGAACAGGGTGAGCACGTAGAACAGCAGGATGCGCAGCGGCACGGCGTTGATCGCCTTGGGGATGACCCGCTGCGGGTCCTTGGCCTCACCGGCGGTGACACCGATGATCTCGATGCCGCCGAACGCGAACATCACCACGGCAAAGGAGGCGATCAGGCCACCCACGCCATTGGGCATGAAGCCGCCGTGGTCGAACAGGTTGCTGACACCCACGGCCTGCCCGGTGCCAACCTGGCTGAAGCCGAAGGCCATGATGCCGAGGCCGGCCAGGATCATCGCCACGATGGCGCCGACCTTGAGCAGCGACAGCCAGAATTCCATTTCGCCAAAGACCTTGACGTTGCACAGGTTGAGGCCGCCGATCAGGAAGACGATGCCCAGCACCCAGATCCAGCGGGCCACTTCCGGGAACCAGAAGCCCATGTAGATACCGAAGGCGGTGACGTCGGCGATGGCGACGATGACCATCTCGAAGGCGTAGGTCCAGCCGAGGATGAAGCCGGCCATGGGGCCGAGGTAGGTGCTGGCGTAGTGGCCGAACGAGCCGGCGACCGGGTTGTGCACAGCCATTTCGCCGAGGGCGCGCATGACCATGAACACGGCGGCGCCGCCGATCAGGTAGGCCAGCAGCACAGCCGGGCCGGCCATCTGGATGGCCGAGGCGGAACCGTAGAACAGCCCGGTGCCGATGGCGGAACCGAGGGCCATGAAGCGGATGTGGCGGGCACTTAGCCCGCGTTTTAGACCTTGAGCTTGTTGCATGTCACGTCCTTAAATTGTTTTTGTGGTCGTGAGATCGAAGGGGGCCGCTGTGCGGCCCTTTCGCAGCACAAGGCTGCTCCTACAAGGGAGCGCGTCGCCTTTGTAGGAGCAGCCTTGTGCTGCGAATGGGCCGCACAGCGGCCCCTGGGGGCATTACAGGCTTGGCAGCACACCAGCCGGCAGCAGGCCGGTCAGGCGACCCTTGGCCAACAGTTCCACGGCCTTTTCGATGTCGGGCGCGAAGAAACGGTCACGGTCGTAGTGCGGCACTTCGCTGCGCAGCGCCTGGCGCGCCTGCTCCAGCTTGGCCGAGGTCTTCAGGCCCTTGCGCAGGTCCAGGCCCTGGCAGGCGCCCAGCCATTCGATGGCCAGCACGCCACGGGTGTTTTCGGCCATTTCCCACAGGCGCTTGCCGGCAGCCGGGGCCATCGACACGTGGTCTTCCTGGTTGGCCGAGGTCGGCAGGCTGTCGACGCTGTGCGGGTGCGACAGGGCCTTGTTCTCGCTGGCCAGGGCAGCAGCGGTGACCTGGGCGATCATGAAGCCCGAGTTGACCCCGCCGTTTTCCACCAGGAACGGCGGCAGCTGGGACATGTGCTTGTCCATCATCAGCGAAATACGGCGCTCGCTGAGCGAACCGATTTCAGCGATGGCCAGGGCGATGTTGTCGGCGGCCATGGCCACCGGCTCGGCGTGGAAGTTACCGCCGGAAATCACGTCACCTTCGGCAGCGAACACCAGCGGGTTGTCCGACACGGCGTTGGCTTCGATGCCCAGTACCTCGGCGGCCTGGCGCAGCTGGGTCAGGCAGGCGCCCATGACCTGCGGCTGGCAGCGCAGCGAGTACGGGTCCTGGACCTTGTCGCAGTTCTTGTGCGACAGCGACACTTCGCTGGAGTCGCCCAGCAGGTCACGGAAACAGGCAGCAGTGTCGATCTGACCGCGCTGGCCACGCACTTCGTGGATGCGCGCATCGAACGGCGAGCGCGAGCCCAGCGCGGCTTCGACGCTCAGACCGCCGCAGGCGATGGCAGCGGCGTACAGGTCTTCGCCCTGGAACAGGCCACGCAGGGCATAGGCGGTGGACGCCTGGGTGCCGTTGAGCAGGGCCAGGCCCTCCTTGGCGGCCAGGGTCAGCGGCTCGAGGCCGGCCACGGCCAGGGCTTCGGTAGCTGGCAGCCACTGGCCCTTGTAGCGGGCCTTGCCTTCACCCAGCAGCACCAGCGACATGTGCGCCAGCGGGGCGAGGTCGCCGGAGGCGCCCACCGAGCCCTTCAGCGGGATGTGCGGGTAGACTTCGGCGTTGACCAGGGCGATCAGCGCGTCGATGACCTTGCGACGGATGCCGGAGAAGCCACGGCTGAGGCTGTTGATCTTCAGCACCATGATCAGCCGCACCAGGTCGTCATCCAGCGGCGCGCCGACACCGGCGGCGTGGGACAGCACCAGCGAGCGCTGCAGGTTTTCCAGGTCGTGGCTGGCGATGCGGGTCGAGGCCAGCAGGCCGAAACCGGTGTTGATGCCGTAGGCGGTACGGTCTTCGGCAATGATCTGCTCGACGCAGGCAACGCTGGCGTCGATGGCCGGCGCGGCGCTGGCGTCCAGTTGCAGGCGCACAGGCGCGGCATGGATGGCGCGCAGCTGGGCCAAGGTCAGGGTGCCGGGCTTGAGGGTCAATTCGGTCACTTCACTACTCCAATCGCGTGGAGCCGCAGGCCCGTTTGTGAGTGCCTGCGTGCTCCTTCTTGTTGTTCAGTATCACCCCTTGTGGGGTGCGATCCAAAGCGTGGCGATCAGCCAGTGATCATCGGCAGGTCCAGACCCTGCTCCTTGGCGCACTCGATGGCGATGTCATAACCGGCATCGGCATGACGCATCACACCGGTCCCCGGGTCGTTGGTCAGCACGCGAGCGATACGCTCGGCGGCTTCATCGGTACCGTCGCAGACGATGACCATGCCAGAGTGCTGGGAGAAGCCCATGCCCACGCCACCACCGTGGTGCAGCGAAACCCAGGTAGCACCGCCGGCGGTGTTCAGCAGGGCGTTGAGCAGCGGCCAGTCGGAGACAGCGTCGGAACCGTCGCGCATGGCTTCGGTTTCACGGTTGGGGCTGGACACCGAACCGGAGTCCAGGTGGTCACGGCCGATCACGATCGGTGCCGACAGCTCGCCGCTGCGTACCATTTCGTTGAACGCCAGGCCCAGCTTGGCGCGCAGGCCCAGGCCAACCCAGCAGATACGTGCCGGCAGGCCCTGGAAGCTGATGCGCTCGCGGGCCATGTCCAGCCAGCGGTGCAGGTGGGCGTCGTCGGGGATCAGTTCCTTGACCTTGGCGTCGGTCTTGTAGATGTCTTCGGCATCACCGGACAGCGCCGCCCAGCGGAACGGGCCAATACCACGGCAGAACAGCGGGCGGATGTAGGCCGGCACGAAGCCTGGGAAGTCGAAGGCATTGGCCACGCCTTCTTCCTTGGCCATCTGGCGGATGTTGTTGCCATAGTCGAAGGTCGGGACACCCTGCTTCTGGAAGTCGAGCATGGCTTGCACGTGCACGGCCATCGACTGCTTGGCGGCCTTGACCACTGCAGCCGGCTCGGTCTGCGCGCGGTCGCGGTACTGTTCCCAGGTCCAGCCGGCTGGCAGGTAACCGTTCAGCGGGTCGTGGGCGCTGGTCTGGTCGGTGACCATGTCCGGGCGCACGCCACGCTTGACCAGCTCTGGCAGGATTTCGGCAGCGTTGCCGTGCAGGGCGATGGAGATGGCCTTGCCTTCGGCGGTGTACTTGGCAATGCGTGCCAGGGCGTCGTCGAGGTCAGTGGCCTGCTCGTCGACGTAGCGGGTTTCCAGACGGAAGTCGATGCGGCTCTGCTGGCATTCGATGTTCAGCGAGCAGGCACCGGCCAGGGTGGCGGCCAGTGGCTGGGCACCGCCCATGCCGCCCAGGCCGGCGGTCAGTACCCACTTGCCTTTCAGGCTGCCGCCGTAATGCTGGCGACCGGCTTCGACGAAGGTTTCGTAGGTGCCCTGGACGATGCCCTGGCTGCCGATGTAGATCCAGCTGCCGGCGGTCATCTGGCCGTACATTGCCAGGCCCTTGGCGTCCAGTTCGTTGAAGTGTTCCCAGTTGGCCCAGTGCGGCACCAGGTTGGAGTTGGCGATCAGTACGCGCGGGGCGTTGCTGTGGGTCTTGAACACGCCGACCGGCTTGCCCGACTGCACCAGCAGGGTTTCGTCGTCTTCCAGGCGGGTCAGGGTCTCGACGATCTTGTCGTAGCACGCCCAGTTACGGGCAGCGCGGCCGATACCGCCGTACACCACCAGTTCTTTCGGGTTTTCTGCGACCTGTGGATCGAGGTTGTTCATCAGCATGCGCAGTGGCGCTTCGGTCAGCCAGCTTTTGGCAGTCAGCTTGTTGCCACGTGGGGCACGGATTTCAACGTCACGGTATTTGTTGTTGTCGGTCACGGGAAAGGTCCTCTGCGGTCGTCCGCGGGCGGGTATGTCGTGGTAGATATACAAACACACCTTTACTTGTATGTACAAGCATGGACAACCAAAATAATTGGACTTTTCCGCTGAATGGCAAAAGAAATGGGGCCGCTGCGCGACCCTTCGCGGGCTTGCCCGCTCCCACAGAGAGCTCCACTGCCTTCAAGGCGTGCGCTGTACCTGTGGGAGCGGGCAAGCCCGCGAAGGGCTGCGCAGCAGCCCCCGGCTATCTCAACGTGAAACGAGTTCGATCAGGCAGAACCGCCCCTGCACATCCAACCCCAGCAACTGGTCATTGCCCTCCAGCCGCAGGCAGTCATACAACCCCAACCGCTGCGTCTCGCGCCCGGCAATGCCCACCTCGACCTGGCTGCTGGCAGCGAACAGCAACACCGTCGACGCCGAACTGTACAAGCGGCTGGTGCCATCGAACCACTGCAACCGTGCCCGGTAGCGCTGCGGTGCGTAGATCAGGTTGAAATCGCGGATCGCCCCGCCCAGCAGCTTGCAGCTGACCTGGCTCTCGCCACTGAAGGCGAAGGCATCGAACGGCAGCAACGGCCTGCTGGCCTGGCCGTCGACCAGCAGGCGCATGCCGTCACCCTGCAGCACGGTGATGATCCGCTGGTAGCCGGCAAAGGTGGAAAACCCGCCGGACTCCTCGATATCGGCAATCGACAAGCGCCAGCCAAAGCCGTCCAGGCCTTCGCCACTGTCGCGGGTAATCTCTTCGGTGAAACCGCCACCGTTCTTCCACGGCATGCGCGGGTAGGCCTGCGCACGCAACAACTGCAGCTGACTCATTTACTGAAACGTCCTTCCAGGCGATGACGGGAACCGGGGTGGATCAGCCGCGCGGCGGTCACCGGCTGGCGGCCGGACCAGGTGCGGCGGCGGATCAGCAGGCAGGGCTCGCCCCGCTCGATCTGCAACAGGCGGCATTCTTCCGGCTCGGCCAGGATTGCCTCGACCACGTGCTCACCCTCGGTCAGCGGCGCCACCTGCGACAGGTAGGCGTAAGGCGTCTGCCGGGTGAAGTCCTGCTTGAGGTAGTCGGGGGCAATCGCCGCATTGACGTAGCGGTCCTCGATCTGCACCGGCACGCCGTTCTCGAAATGCACGATCAGCGAGTGGAACACCCGTTGGCCTTCGCGCATGTCCAGGGCCAGGGCCCGCTCGGAACCGGCCGTTTCCTCGGTGAGGGTGATCACCTGGCAGCTATGCTGGTGGCCACGCGCGGCAATTTCGTCGGCGATGTTGTTGACCTCGAACAGCGCCGAACGCCCCTTGGGCTCGGCCACGAAGGTACCGACCCCTTGCATGCGCACCAGCAGGCCTTCGGCGGTAAGTTCGCGCAGGGCGCGGTTGATGGTCATGCGGCTGAAGCCCAGCTCGCTGACCAGTTCGCTCTCCGAGGGTACTCGGTGATGCGGTGGCCAGCTGCCGTTGTCGATCTGCTGGATGATCATCTGTTTGACCCGGGCGTACAGCGGAGCCGGGCCCTCGCCCATCTGGGCAACCAGCGCGGAGACAGGTGGTGTCGGCACGGCGTTGGATCCTTGTGCAAATGGAATGAGCGGTAGCTTGCCGCAGTTTACCCGGCAGGCAAACACCTGTATATGTATATACAAGTTAACAATAACAGGATTTTCACCGATGTCCGCCTACTTCGCCGAACGCGCCCTGCTGCCCACGGGCTGGGCCAGCCATGTCCGCATCGAGGTCACCAGTGATGGCCATGTGGCCCGCATCGAACCGGGTGCCTCGGCCGAAGGCGCCGAGCGGCTGGCCGGCCCGCTGCTGCCCGGCATGCCCAACCTGCACTCGCATGCCTTCCAGCGCGCCATGGCAGGGCTGGCGGAAGTCGCCGGCAACCCCAACGACAGTTTCTGGACCTGGCGCGACCTGATGTATCGCCTGGTCGGCCAGATCAGCCCGGAGCAGCTGCTGGTCATCGCCCGTCAGCTGTACATCGAGATGCTCAAGGCGGGCTACACCTCGGTCGCCGAGTTCCACTACGTGCACCATGACCAGGCCGGCAAGGCCTACGCCGACCCGGCCGAACTGTCCCGCCGCATCAGCGCGGCTGCAGCCGACAGCGGCATTGGCCTGACCTTGCTGCCGGTGCTGTACAGCCACGCAGGCTTCGGCGGCCAAGCCCCGAATGACGGGCAACGGCGCTTCATCAACTCCACCGAACAATACCTGCAACTGCAAGCGCAGCTGGCCCCGCTGCTGGCCGCGCAACCCGCGCAGCAACTGGGTCTGTGCTTCCATTCGCTGCGCGCGGTGACGCCCGGGCAGATCGCCGAAGTGCTGGCAGCCAGCGACAAGCAGTGCCCGGTGCATATCCATATCGCCGAGCAGCAGAAGGAAGTCGACGACTGCCTGGCCTGGAGCGGCCTGCGCCCGCTGCAGTGGCTGTACGAGCACGTGGACGTGGACCCACGCTGGTGCCTGGTGCATGCCACCCATGCCGAGCCGGATGAAGTCACCGCCATGGCCCGCAGCGGCGCGGTAGCCGGGCTGTGCCTGACCACCGAGGCCAACCTGGGCGACGGGATTTTCCCGGCAGTGGACTACCTGGCGCAGGGTGGGCGCATGGGCATTGGTTCGGACAGCCATGTGTCGCTGAGCGTGGTGGAGGAACTGCGCTGGTTGGAATACGGCCAGCGGCTGCGCGACCAGCGGCGTAACCGCCTGTATCGCGGCGACCAGCCGATGGTCGGGCGCACGCTGTATGACGCTGCGCTGGCGGGCGGCGCGCAGGCGCTGGGGCAGGCGGTCGGGGAACTGGCCGTGGGCAAGCGCGCCGACTGGCTGGTGCTCGACGGGCAGGACCCTTACATCGCCATGGCCGATGGGGATGCGATTCTCAACCGCTGGCTGTTTGCCGGGGGCGATCGCCAGGTGCGGGATGTGATGGTGAATGGGCAGTGGGTGGTGCGCCAGGGGCGGCATACGCAGGAAGAGCAAAGCGCGCTGGCGTTTGCCAAAGTACTGCGGCAGCTTTTGGGCTGATCTGCCGGCAGTTCTATCGCATTCGCGGGTGAACCCGCGAACACCGGCGAAGCCGGTGCCATACATCGCGGTTGCGAGTAGGCTCATCACCCACAACTACTCTGAACCTCAGTGCCTCTTGACGATCTGCTGGTCCGACGCACGCCAGATCAGCCGATTGGTGTCATACCCCTGCTGCCGGGCCTTGGACATCAGGTTCTCGCGCTCCCAGGCCGGTAGCGTCGGCGTACGCGACAGGATCCACAAGTGCTTGCGGTCCGGGCTGCCGACCACCGCCGTGCGGTAGCGATCATCCACATACAGAATCCAGTACTCGCCCCTCGCCACCCCTGGCACCAGCTTGGTGAACCAGTTGTCGAACTCGACCCACAACTTGTCGGTGTGCCCCGGCTCCTGGATGTTCGCATGCCCTTCGGCGCGCAGCCATTCGTCACCCATGGTGCGGCATCGGTTGAGCACGCCGAGGCTACCATCGAGCCGGAGGTTGTAGTGCGCTTCGGACTGCTCGCAACCGGTCTGGTAGCGCATCGGCAGGCGCGCCAGCTCGTACCACTTGCCCTGGTAGCGCTTGAGGTCGATGTTGCCCGCGGTTTTCGGCGCCAGCGGGTCATGCACGGAGCCGGCACAACCGCCCAGCAGCAACGCCAGGCATACCCCCATCAGCAGATACAGATGCCTCATTTGAGACCCTGCCCTGAATACATGAGCACCTTGTCAGCCGCGTATTGCACACTGATGAAGCTCTTCTCGTCCCCCCAGGTGCAGCTGCTCATCCCCAGCGCACCAGAGCACTCGGTCGGCGTGCCGAGCAGCTGCTCGACCTCGGCCTTGTTCATACCGGCCTTGATCTTGGAATAGTTTTCCTGGTTGATCTTGCTGCAGGCAGTCAGGACGACGCACAGCGACAACAGGGCGAGGGAACGCAACGACATGAAGGACACTCCTGGAGAGGGGATACAGGCGAGTGGCCTGCAGTGACCTTCGACGGTAAAAACCCTCCCAGGTTCCCTGACCTCCCTCCTCTACCCCTACGCCATTGGTCGGATGGCCACTACTGTGCGATTAATCACAAAGAATTACCCCGCCCAAACAAAAAGGCCGCCCCGTGAAGGAGCGGCCTTGCGTCGCGACGGCCTGCGCAGCAGGCCACGAAACCTCAGAACCTGGACCCAGGCTCCAGCAAAAAGTCCATCTCTTCGCTGGTACTCGGCCGCTCCAGCACCAGGTTGCGGTGCGGGAAGCGCCCGAAACGGGCAATTACCCGCTGGTGCTGCTCGGCGTAGTCGAGGAAGCCTTCGAACAACCGGCGGTTGGCTTCGGGCTGCTCGTCCAGCAGCAACTGGTAGCGCTCGACGCACAGGTTCTGCCAGTCCAGCACCTCGGCATGCTCCAGCACCAGCAGCACGAATACCCGCTGGATCGGCAACAGCTGGTAATCCCAGTTTTTCTGCAAACCCTGCATCGCCACCACCTGGGCACGCCGGTCGCCCTCGAAGGCACGCGGCGTGTCGCGGTAGATCATGCGCGGCAGCTGGTCCAGCAGGATCAGCAGGCCCAGCCAGCCCTGCGGGCTTTGCTGCCACTCGTCGAGCCCACCCGCCAGGGCATGCTCGACCAGCTCGCCAAACAGCGCATGGGCCTCGGCATCATGATGCTTGCCGAACCACAGCGTGCTCTTCTCGTCAGCCACGGCCTGGGGACTGGTGCCCCAACCGAACCACCACTCCAGCAACGGCTGCCAAGGTGCGAGCATGACTTACTCCTTGTGGTAGGCGGTGACGCGCTCGACCTCTTCCTTCGAGCCGAGGATTACCGACACACGCTGGTGCAGGCTTTCTGGCTGGATGTCGAGGATGCGATCGTAACCGTTGGTGGAGGCGCCGCCGGCCTGTTCGATGATGAACGACATCGGGTTGGCTTCGTACATCAGGCGCAGTTTGCCCGGCTTGCTCGGCTCGCGGGCGTCACGTGGGTACATGAACAGGCCGCCACGGGTCAGGATGCGGTGTACGTCGGCCACCATCGAGGCGATCCAGCGCATGTTGTAGTTCTTCTTCAGCGGGCCGGTCTCGCCTGCCAGCAGCTCGCCCACGTAGCGCTGAACCGGGGCTTCCCAGTGGCGCTGGTTGGACATGTTGATGGCGAACTCTGCGGTGCTTTCCGGCACGCGGATGTTTTCGTGGGTGAGGACGAAGCTGCCCAGTTCGCGGTCCAGGGTGAAGCCCTTGACGCCGTTGCCCAGGGTCAGGATCAGCATGGTCTGCGGGCCGTAGATTGCGTAACCGGCCGCGACCTGCTGGGTGCCTGGCTGCAGGAAGGCATTTTCGTTCAGGGTTTCGTTCTGGCTCAGGTATTCGTTAGGGCAACGCAGTACCGAGAAGATGGTGCCGACCGAAACGTTGACGTCGATGTTGGACGAGCCGTCCAGCGGGTCGAAGACCAGCAGGTAGGCGCCTTTCGGGTACTTGCCCGGGATCTGGTAGGCGTTGTCCATTTCTTCGGAAGCCATGCCGGCCAGGTGGCCGCCCCACTCGTTGGCTTCCAGCAGGATATCGTTGGAAATCACGTCCAGTTTCTTCTGGACTTCGCCCTGCACGTTTTCAGTGCCCATGCTGCCCAGCACACCACCAAGGGCGCCTTTGGACACGTGATGGCTGATTTCCTTGCACGCACGCGCCACCACTTCGATCAGGAAGCGCAGATCGGCAGGGGTATTGTTGCTGCGGGTCTGCTCAATCAGATAGCGACTCAGGGTAACGCGGGACATGTATGGCTCCGAAAGGATTGGGGGATAAAAACCCCCGCAGTTTACAGGGAGAGTTGCGGGCTAGCGAGCAAAGAGACTCGACTTCAGCCCCTGAAGTTCAGCAAGCACCAAGCCGATGGTCGGTTGGGGCTGCTGTGCAGCCCATCGCCGGCAAGCCAGCTCCCACAGGGACTGCACATGGCTCGAGGTCGACGCGGTCGAGGTGGGAGCTGGCTTGCCGGCGATGGGCCGCACAGCGGCCCCTTTTCCTCAATCCAGCGCCTTCCAGATCTCGCTGGCATATTCCCGAATGGTCCGGTCCGAGGAGAACCAGCCCATCCGCGCGGTATTCAGCACCGCCATGCGCCACCATTCCTGCGGCGTGTGCCACAGCTCCTCGACCCGTCGCTGGGCATCCCAGTAGGCATCGAAATCGGCACACACCAGGAAGCGGTCATGAGCCACCAGCCCGTCGATCAGCGCGCTATAGCGCGACGGGTCGTCCGGTGAGAACACCCCGCTGCGAACAGCCTGCAACACGTCGTTCAGGCGGCTGGACGCGGCAATCGCCGCACTGGCGCCAAAGTCCCCGTCGCGCCGCCTGGCCTCCACCTGCTGCGCGGTAAGGCCGAAGATGAACATGTTTTCGGTACCCACCTGCTCGCTCATCTCGACGTTGGCACCATCCAAGGTGCCGATGGTCAGCGCGCCGTTCAGGCCAAACTTCATGTTGCTGGTGCCGGAGGCTTCGTAACCGGCGGTGGAAATCTGCTCGGAAAGGTCCGCCGCCGGGATGATGCTTTCAGCCAGGCTGACGTTGTAGTTGGGCAGGAATACCACCTTCAGCAGGCCGCGCACGGTCGGGTCGTTGTTCACCACCCGGGCGATGTCGTTGGCCAGCTTGATGATCAGCTTGGCCTGGTGATAGCTGGCCGCGGCCTTGCCGGCGAAAATCTTCACCCGCGGCACCCAGTCGGTACCGGGGTCGTTGCGCATGGCCTGGTACAGCGCCACGGTGTGCAGCAGGTTGAGCAACTGGCGCTTGTATTCGTGGATGCGCTTGACCTGCACATCGAACAACGCTTCGGGGTTCACCGTAACGCCCAGGCGGTCCTGGATGATGCTGGCCAGGGCACGCTTGCTGTGCAGGCGCTGCGCGGCGAACTGCTTGCGGAAGCCGCTCTTGTCGGCGAACGGCACCAGATTGGCCAGGCGCCCTTCGGGGTCGTCCAGCAATTCAGGGCCCAGCGCCTCGACCAGCATGGCGGTCAGCTGCGGGTTGGACTGGTACAGCCAGCGGCGGAAGGTAATGCCATTGGTCTTGTTGTTGATCCGTTGCGGGTAGAGCTTGTGCAGTTCGGCGAACACCGTGCTTTTCATCAGCTTGCTGTGCAGCGCCGATACACCGTTGACACTGTGCGAACCGAGGAACGCCAGGTTGCCCATGCGCACCCGGCGGCCGTTGTCTTCTTCGATCAGCGACACGGCCCGCAGCACGTCGAAGTCGTGCAGGCCTTTCGCCCGCAGCGCGTCGATGTGGTAGGCGTTGATCAGGTAGATGATCTGCATGTGCCGCGGCAGCATGCGCTCCATCAGCGCCACCGGCCAGGTTTCCAGGGCTTCGGGCAGCAAGGTGTGGTTGGTGTAGGCCAGCGTGCCGACGGTCAGCTCCCAGGCGGTATCCCAGGGGATTTCATGCTGGTCGACCAGCAGGCGCATCAGCTCGGCCACGGCGATCGACGGGTGGGTGTCGTTGAGCTGGATGGCCGCCGCATCCGGCAGGTTGAGCAGGTTGTCGTGCATGTTCAGGTGGCGGCGCAGCAAGTCCTGCAACGAAGCCGAGACGAAGAAGTACTCCTGGCGCAGGCGCAGCTCCTGGCCCGCCTCGGTGCTATCGGCCGGGTACAGCACCCGCGAAATGCTCTCGGCCCGCGCCACCTCGGCTACCGCACCCAGGTGGTCACCGGCATTGAAGCGTTCCAGGTGCAGCTCTTCCAGCGCCCGCGCACGCCACAGGCGCAGGGTATTCACGCTGGCCCCGCGCCAACCGACTACCGGGGTGTCATAAGCCACCGCTCGCACGGTCTCGCCCGGCCACCACACCTGGCGCTGCTGGCCGTGGGTGTCGTGCACCGTTTCGACGCTGCCGCCAAAGCTGATCGGGTAGATCACCTCGGCGCGCTCGAACTCCCAGGGGTTGCCGAAGTCCAGCCAGTTCTCGGTCTGCTCCTGCTGCCAGCCATCGACCATGGCCTGGCGAAACAGCCCGTGCTCGTAGCGGATGCCATAACCGTGAGCAGCGATGCCCAGGGTCGACATGCTCTCCATGAAGCACGCCGCCAGGCGGCCCAGGCCACCGTTGCCCAGCGCGGCATCGGGCTCGAGCAGGCGGATGCGCTCCAGGTCCACGTCCAGCCCTTCCAGTGCATCGCGGGCAATGTCGAGCAGGCCCAGGTTGCTCAGGCTGTCGTACAGCAAGCGGCCGATGAGGAATTCGAGGGAAAGGTAATAGACCCGCTTCTGGCTGCGGCGATAAGCCTGGCGGGTGTGGTCCATCCAGTGATCGACCATGTGATCGCGCGCGGCCAGTGCGATGGCTTCGAACCAGTCGTGGTCGAAAGCGTGCTCCGGGTCCTTGCCGACCGCGTAGGTCAGCTTGTCCAGTACAGCGGCGCGAAATTCGGCCACCTCGGCGTCACGAGCTTTGGGTTCCTGGGACATGCGGCATCCTCGGGCAAGTTGACGAAAGCGGAGGGAGACTTTTGAGCCTAGACCCTTCGACAGGGAGTGACAGTTAGCGTTCGCAGTTTTCATGCCCACTCTGCGATTCCGGCAAAAGGTTGTTCATAAATTGAACAATTCCGGTATGATCGCGCGCCCCAAGACCGTGATACACCCCCATAACGATGAAAACGACCCTGATCGCCGCGGCCGAAGTCGACCGCCTGGAGACCTGGCAGCGCTATACCAGCAACATGTGCCATGGCTGCCATTCGACCTGCTGCACCCTGCCGGTGGAGGTGAAGATCAAGGATCTGATCCGTATCGGCGTGGTCGACGAGTTCGAGAAAGACGAACCGCCGAAGAATATCGCCAAGCGCCTGCAGAAGGACGGCATCATCGAACGCTTCAACCAGAAGTCGGGGATCTTCACCCTGACCCGGATGAGCAATGATGACTGCCTGTACCTGGATCGTAAAAGCCGGCTGTGCACCATTTATGACAAGCGGCCGGATACCTGCCGCAACCACCCCAAGGTCGGGCCGCGGCCGGGGTATTGTGCGTACAAGCCCAAGGTGGTCGGGCGCTGATCGCTAGCCTTAAAGGGCCTCTTCGCGGGCTCGCCCGCTCCCACAAGGGGTCGCGCAAATCATGGGCTCAGCGACACACCTGTGGGAGCGGGCAAGCCCGCGAAGGGCCGCAAAGCGGCCACTGCTGGCCAATTATGTTCCAAGCCAGATTTCTACTTTCCGCCAGAGGGAAAGCTCTTGCACGCACCACCCTGCTCCGCCGGTGGATGTTCGGGATAGGTCTGCGGCAGCACGCTGACCGGGCTGGTAGCGATAAAGCCATCAGCAAACTTCGCTTCGACGAACTGCGCCTGCCATCCCGTCGCCGGCGGCGTGCGCTGCAGGGTGAAGCGCTGCATGGGATTGAGCGTCTCGGATTGATAGCGCACCCCGCAGGCAAAACGGAAGTCGCGGTCCTGGCTGTTGCTCGCCGTCCACACCTTCACCGCCACTGGCGGCTCAGAGAAGTCGACGCTCATCTGCCCGGCATACCCGCTGGCCGACACCTGCACGCTTGGCAAAGGTGTGCCATCGCGCAAGCGCGTCAGCGCAGGCACCAGGGTGCTGACTACCGCCTGACGCACCCCACCATGGTCCGAATTCGGCAGCACCCTGAGGCTGGTCTGGCCCGGCAGGCGCTGCTGATAATCAGTAATCGGGTCAGGGGCGAAAAAATCATCACCACTGGCGGAAACCAGGTATTTGGGAATCGCCAGACGCTGCCCCTTCTCGTTCAGGTACTGCATCGGGTCCATCGTCGCCATCAGCTGATCGAAAGCTGGGGTGCCCAGTTGCTGCAGAACACCAGCCTGCTGGTAGGGACCCAGCGCCAGGGGCCAGTGACCACCATAGCGCTTGCGCAACCCGGCCAGCATGCCAGAGGTGTCCGCCACATCGATCACACTTGGCACGATGGCCATCACCCGTTCATCGGCCAATGCCGTGAGCCACGCGCTCCAGCCGCGCTTGGAGGCACCTGTGAGAATGAAGCGGTCCACCGTGAGCCCTTGCTTTGCCAGCTCCTGCTCAGCCAGATCCATCGCCCGGCTTGCCGCCGCGGCCATCGGCACGTGCAGTGGCAATTCCGGCACGGCGCCGCGTAGCGCATGAGCCCAGGTATGGGCCACGGCGTCATCCTCGCGCAAGGACCTCTCGTTATCGCTGAAGGTCACGTACTGATTGGGCACATCGCTGATCATGACCACGGCCACCTGCGTCTTCAGAGCGACTTCGCGCAACACCTCTCGCGTGTAGTCCGGGTTTTGCGCCGGCCCATGCCGCACACCGTTGTTTACCACCAGCAAGGCATTGCCGGGCACCGCATTACCTGGGATGTGCAACTCGACATCATGCTCCCAGCGACGCGGCTCAACCACCGGGGTTGGGTCCCACACCTGCGAAACCATCTGCAGGCGGCGGAATACATAGCCTGGCTCTGAGGTTTGCTCGATCAATACGGATTCCAAGGGTGCCTGGCGCACCTTGCCAATATGGCACCGGACGACATCCTGAGGACGCAGGTTGGCACAGTCATGCACGGTGCAAGCCTGCAAACCTGCCATCAGGCAGGGGATGGCCAGCGCTAAACGGTAATTCATGGACATGCGTCCTGCTTTGAGAATTCATTCCACGCTAGGCATCACAACAAGCACGCACAAGACGCAAAAGGCCGTGAAAGATACAGCCTACTTGAGCTTGAGATATCCCCTACAAAAACCTGCGCCAAACAAAAAAAAACGCCCCCGACCATGCGACCGGGGGCGTTTGGGACCCGGATGAGCAAGAATGGCAAGTGCTCTGTTTCTATATCAACCCTGCCGAGCAAGGTCGCGCAGATGAAGTACAACCATAACGATCGCGGCTATGGCGGTCACTATTGATGCCAAGGTACCCAACACGACCGTGGACATTATCGATTCATTGTTCCAAACCACGACCTGTTGATTGAGACGGTCGTCATAAAGTACTTGCCCGTCCAACGTGGCGAGTTCACGCACGGTGCTACCATCATCCCCACGTTCCACTGTAAGAATAACCTTCGTATTGATACGAAGCCTCGATGCTTCATACAACTTCCGGTAAGTATAGACACGTTTACCCTCCCGCTTTCCATCAAGCTTATATGCCACGCCGAAATGTACTAGCGAACGGTTACCCTCCCAAACATCTGGATAACCGGATACTCGCCCCTCGACTACTAGCATCCTCGAAAAATCAGGAGCTTTATATACTTTCATCTGACTGAAAAAAAATGCAACACCTGTAAGCATCGTAATCACGACAATCGCAAGCAATTGAGCACGCTTCAAAGGAGGGGACATTCTGAGCAATTTGATGAACCCCGAAAATGACTGCACACACCCCTCCTGCTATTTTAAATAGGAAAATCGCCTAAAAATATTAATGATACCTATCAACTCCACCTACGCCCCCGCCAGGCGGGATGATCTCTATAGGACCTATATCAATATTCCACCTAGGGAGTTCCGGCAATGGGAATACCATAGGTCCGCCACCGAAGTCCGGTTCAATATAGCCACCCCCGCCGGCGTTGCCGCCGCCAGATATTCCGTACAGGTGAGAAAAGTCGCTTCCAAGCACCACGCCTTGCGTATCCGGGTTCCACTGGGTTACCGCAACTCGGCCCGCATAGATTGCGCTGATTTGGGCGAGCGATGCAAGGGCCAAGTCCGGCGCTACCCAGTAATCAGGGTAGGTGGCATTTGTATTTGCAACGAAATGTTTTTGCACTACAGGTGCGATAAAAGAATGATACAAATTTGATGCCGCATCGGAATTGAGTATCCCCAAGGCATTAGCCCCAACGCCTACAGCAGTGAAAATGACCGCGGGAGTGCCAGCCCCAGCAAGCAAGCTTATACTGCCGACAATCCCTGCAACATTTCCAACTAAGCTCAGGACGTCACCTTTGTCAAATTCCTGGTCGGTCTTGTACTTAGCAGTAATTTTTAGAAATACTGTAGTCGCAGCAAGCGTATTCACCTTGATATTGAGGAAGGGTGTAAAACCCGCAGTCAGCTTTACTATTGACGTGACCCCGGCGACTGCAGCTCCGGTTTGGGCACTCTGATTCACTAGAACGAACCCTGATTTGTCGCTATTGTACTGATCCGTCAGGGAAGTAGCTGCCGCACCCACCGCTACCGGTTTCTCAACGTAGCCCAAGATAATCTCAAGTGTTTTGATCATCTTTCGCTACTCCCTGATCAATGTCTTGAAGGCGATGCTCATACGCAGCCGATTACAACTCACACCAGGCGCCCGAGCACCATGCGGCACTTCCCCATTGAAGATTACAACCCGCCTCGGCTTAGGCTGTACCGACAGCACAATACTTTCTTTGTCAGCGTCGTAGAATACAAGCTCACCACCCCAGCAGGTGGCCCAGTACTCGCTGCAAAACAGCATTACAGTTTTCCCTGGCGCCTCGGCTGTATTGTCACGATGAATAGGACCATCCTGGCTGCTTGTTTGACCATTGGCGTATACCCCTAACAGGGTCGCCGAAGGCATATGCGCAGCCTTGATACGTGCCCAGATATTCGCCAGAAAAGCCCAGTCCGGTCGCTCTCGTAGTTCTTGCTCACAGTCTTCCAATTCATTTCTGCGAGTACCGGCGATAAAACTGTGCCAACATGGACGATCAAGGGGAGCATAAGGATAGGGCCAGCCATAACGCCAGAGCGAGCCAGTTAGGAGCCTCAATATTTTCGTGTGCTCTTCGTCCGTTATTCCATCATCAATCACACAGATATTTTTACAAGCAGTCAAACCTACCATTACTTCAATCTCCTGATCTCAACATAGCGATTGGAGACTGAAAGTTAAAATACCTTTAGATATTCTCACACAGGGAAACAGCCGCTCAGCCGGTGACCTTTACCATAGCCTTGACGTGATAAAAGATTTAGTCGCCATAACGAGTTCCCATTTCCCTTACCTCAAACAAACTTTTTCAGACTGACACCAACCTGAAGCCCTACCAGACCCCAAGCATTTACCATTGATAAAGGCACGTGTGCGTGAGAGACCGCAGGCAGCCACTACCCTTGGCTTCACTCAGAATTGGACATAAAAAAACGCCCCCGGCCTTTCGACCGGGGGCGTTTTTGTTTCAGCTCAAGCTAGACGATCAAGCCTTGGCTTTCTTGGCAGCGCGGGTACGCTCGCCTTCGTCCAGGATCTTCTTGCGCAGGCGGATCGACTTCGGAGTCACTTCGCACAGCTCGTCGTCCTGGATGAATTCCAGGGCCTGTTCCAAGGTGTGGCGAACCGGCGGCACCAGGGCGATGACTTCGTCTTTGCCCGAAGCACGCATGTTGTCGAGCTTCTTGCCCTTGGTCGGGTTCACGCCCAGGTCGTTGTCACGGCTGTTCAGACCGATGATCTGACCGTTGTAGATGTCCTGGCCGTGCTCGATGAACAGCTTGCCGCGAGCCTGCAGGGTTTCCAGCGAGTAAGTCAGCGCCTTGCCGGTCTCGATCGAAACCAGTACACCGTTCAGGCGACCGGACATCTGGCCGGCTTTCATGGTGTCGTAGCGATCGAAGATCGAGGTCAGGATGCCAGCACCGTTGGTCAGGGTCAGGAACTGGTTACGGAAACCGATCAGACCGCGAGCAGGTACGTTGTACTCCAGACGTACACGGCCCTTGCCATCCGGCGCCATGTTGGTCAGGTCGCCCTTACGCAGGCCCATTTCTTCCATGACCTTGCCCTGGGATTCTTCAGGGATGTCGATGGTGACGTTTTCGAACGGCTCCTGCTTCACGCCGTTGACTTCGCGGATGATCACTTCAGGGCGGCCTACAGCCATCTCGAAGCCTTCACGACGCATGGTTTCGATCAGAACCGACAGGTGCAGCTCACCACGGCCGGAAACCTTGAACTTGTCAGCCGAGTCGCCTTCTTCAACGCGCAGTGCAACGTTGTACAGCAGCTCTTTGTCCAGACGTTCCTTGATGTTACGGCTGGTGACGAACTTGCCTTCCTTGCCGCAGAACGGCGAGTCGTTGACCTGGAAGGTCATCGAAACGGTCGGCTCGTCAACGGTCAGTGGCTTCATCGCCTCGACGTTGTTCATGTCGCACAGGGTGTCGGAGATGAACAGCTCGTCGAAACCGCTGATGCAGACGATGTCGCCAGCCTGGGCTTCTTCAACGTCGACG
Source organism: Pseudomonas sp. X4 (assembly GCF_040784925.1). Lineage (NCBI taxonomy): Bacteria > Pseudomonadati > Pseudomonadota > Gammaproteobacteria > Pseudomonadales > Pseudomonadaceae > Pseudomonas > Pseudomonas sp. X4. The sequence continues at coordinate 1,978,400 of NZ_CP160798.1, forward strand.
CGGTGCAGGCCGTGGTGGCCCATCAGCTTGAGGATACGGCCGTTACGCTTCTTGCCTTCGGTGTCGATGGCAACAACCGGGGTGTTCGGCTTGATACGACCACGGGCGATACGGCCAACGCCGATAACACCGAGGAAGCTGTTGTAGTCCAGAGCGGAGATCTGCATCTGGAACGGGCCATCGACGTCAACGTTCGGCGCCGGTACGTTGTCGACGATCGACTGGTACAGCGGGGTCATGTCTTCGGCCATGTCGGTGTGGTCCAGACCGGCGATGCCGTTCAGGGCCGAGGCGTAGACAACCTGGAAGTCCAGCTGGTCGTCGGTGGCACCGAGGTTGTCGAACAGGTCGAAGATCTGGTCCAGAACCCAGTCAGGACGCGCGCCCGGGCGGTCAACCTTGTTGATCACGACGATCGGCTTCAGGCCAGCTTCGAAAGCCTTCTTGGTCACGAAGCGGGTTTGCGGCATCGGGCCGTCCTGGGCATCGACCAGCAGCAGCACGGAGTCGACCATCGACATTACACGCTCAACCTCGCCACCGAAGTCGGCGTGGCCGGGGGTGTCGACGATGTTGATGTGGTAGCCGTTCCAGTTGATGGCGGTGTTTTTCGCCAGAATGGTAATGCCGCGCTCTTTTTCCTGGTCGTTGGAGTCCATCACGCGCTCGTCGTTGAGCTCGTTACGCTCCAGGGTGCCGGACTGGCGCAGGAGTTTGTCGACCAGGGTGGTTTTACCATGGTCAACGTGGGCGATGATGGCGATGTTACGCAGATTTTCGATCACAACTGTATCTCGATCAGAGGATTCGGTTGCCGCCAGTGTAGGCGGCGAATATGTACGGTTTGAGGCTCAGCGGGCCCGATGGTCGGGAGGGCGATGGCGGATGCTGCCGCCATACAGCCCTGGCGTCTTATGTCGGACGATAAACACGCACATTGGCATGTCCCTCACTGAGCAGGTGGTGTGCGTGCAGACGGCTCATCACACCTTTGTCGCAATACAGCAAGTACTGGCGGTTGGCATCCAGCTGCTTGAACTTGCTGTTGATGGCATAGAACGGCATGGCCTGGACTTCGATACCGTCGAGCACCAGAGGTTCGTCTTCCTGGGCATCGGGGTGACGAATATCGATGACGATCTGGCCGGGCAGCGCCTCGGTCACTTCCTCGATTTCGATGTCCTTGCCCAGTTCGTCGATCACATGGTCGATGGAGATCAGCCGGGCGCGTTCCAGGGCGCGCTCCAGCACGGCCATGTCGAACTGCTTCTCTTCATGCTCCATGCGGTGGCGCTTGGCGTGGGTGGTCGGGTTTACCGAGATCACGCCGCAGTATTCTGGCATGTGCTTGGCGAAGTCGGCAGTGCCGATCGCGTAGGCCTGGTCGATGATGTCCTGCTTGTGGCTGGCCAGCAGCGGGCGCAGCACCAGCTTGTCGGTGGCCGAGTCGATGATCGACAGGTTCGGCAGGGTCTGGCTGGACACCTGGGAAATCGCCTCGCCGGTGACCAGCGCGTCGATCTCCAGGCGGTCGGCCATGTGCGCGGCACCGCGCAGCATCATGCGCTTCAGGGTCACACCCATGTAGCTGTTGTCGACCTTGTTGAGGATCTCGCCGACCACTTCCTCGAACGGCACGCTGATGAACAGCACGCGCTGGCTGCTGCCGAACTTCTTCCACAGGTAGTGGGCCACTTCCATCACGCCCAACTCGTGGGCACGGCCGCCGAGGTTGAAGAAGCAGAAGTGGGTCATCAGGCCACGGCGCATCATCTGGTAGGCCGCCACGGTGGAGTCGAAGCCGCCGGACATCAGTACCAGGGTCTGCTCCAGGGCGCCCAGCGGGTAGCCGCCGATGCCCTGGTGCTGGTTGTGGATCACGTACAGGCGCTGGTCGCGGATTTCGATGCGCACCAGCACTTCCGGGTTCTTCAGCTCGATGCCGGCGGCGCCGCACTGCTGGCGCAGCTGGCTGCCGACGTAACGGTCGACGTCCATCGAGGTGAAGTCGTGGTGGCCGCCGCGCTTGCAGCGCACGGCGAAGTGCTTGCCGGCCAGCAGGTGACCGAAGTGCTGCTTGCACTTGGCGACGATGTCGTCGAAGTCGCCGAGCGGGTATTCCTCTACCTGCAGGAAGTGGGTGATACCCGGGGTGCAGGTGAGACGCTCGATCATCTCGCGCTGGACTTTTTCGTCTTCGACGCGGGTGACCACTTCGAGATTGTCCCAGACACCATCGACCACGAGCTCAGGATCGAGATCCTTGAGCACGTTGCGGATGTTCTTGCCGAGCTGGCGGATGAAGCGCTTGCGCACCGGCCGGCTCTTGATGGTGATTTCTGGGAAGACTTTGACGATAAGTTTCATTGGTTAACAGCGCGCGCAGGGCCTGCCGAAAATGAGGGGCGCGAATTATAGCGGAAATTGCTCAGGATTTGACCAACTTTTGATCAGAAGCTTTGAGATAAATGCAGGAAGTGGGTTTTGCCCTGCCTGCTCCGGCCCTTTCGCGGGCTCGCCCGCTCCCACAGGGACCGCACACATTTTCAAGGTTGTGCTATCCCCTGTGGGAGCGGGCGAGCCCGCGAAGAGGCCCTCAAAGAAAGCACACAACTCAATCAATGCACACTATTGGTGCGCCGCTACTAAAAATCGCATCTTAAGGGTGCATTTTTACCCCCCAGCCCTGCGCCAAATGCCCGCAAACGCCCCCTTTTATCCCGCCCTCGCCATTTTCGGGCACTGGCATGCAATTTGCTCCCTTGTGAGGCAGGTAAGCTTGGCCGACTATCCGCGCCCGGCAACACCCTTTTTCCAGGGCAGCGGCCCACCGCGCTCTAGACCATCCGGAGGACAACATGTCGAAGTCGGTTCAACTCATCAAAGATCATGACGTCAAGTGGATTGATCTGCGTTTCACGGACACCAAAGGCATTCAGCACCACGTGACCATGCCGTCGCGTGATGCGCTGGAAGACGACTTCTTCGAAGTCGGCAAGATGTTCGACGGTTCCTCCATCGCTGGCTGGAAAGGCATCGAAGCTTCCGACATGATCCTGATGCCGGTCGACGAAACTGCCGTACTGGACCCGTTCACCGAAGAGCCAACCCTGATCATCACCTGCGACATCGTCGACCCGTCGAGCATGCAGGGCTACGATCGTGACCCTCGCGCCATCGCCAAGCGCGCCGAAGAGTACCTGAAGAGCACCGGCATCGGTGACACCGTATTCGCCGGCCCGGAGCCAGAGTTCTTCATCTTCGACGAAGTGAAGTTCCAGTCGGACATCTCCGGCTCGATGTTCAAGATCTTCTCCGAGCAAGGCTCGTGGATGACCGGCGCTGACGTGGAAGGCGGCAACAAAGGCCACCGTCCAGGCGTGAAAGGCGGCTACTTCCCGGTTCCGCCGTTCGACCACGACCACGAAATCCGTACCGCCATGTGCAACGCACTGGAAGAAATGGGTCAGACCGTCGAAGTTCACCACCACGAAGTGGCGACTGCCGGCCAGAACGAAATCGGCGTCAAGTTCAACACCCTGGTGAAGAAGGCTGACGAAGTACAGGCACTGAAGTACGTCGTGCACAACGTTGCCGACGCCTACGGCCGTACCGCCACCTTCATGCCGAAGCCTCTGTACGGCGACAACGGCTCGGGCATGCACGTGCACATGTCGATCTGGAAAGACGGCAAGAACACCTTCTCGGGTGAAGGCTATGCCGGCCTGTCCGACACCGCCCTGTACTTCATCGGCGGTATCATCAAGCACGGTAAGGCCCTGAACGGCTTCACCAACCCGTCGACCAACTCCTACAAGCGTCTGGTCCCAGGCTTCGAAGCCCCGGTAATGCTGGCCTACTCGGCTCGCAACCGTTCCGCCTCGATCCGTATTCCTTACGTCGGCAGCCCGAAAGCCCGCCGTATCGAAGCTCGCTTCCCGGACCCATCGGCCAACCCGTACCTGGCCTTCGCGGCCCTGCTGATGGCCGGCCTGGACGGTATCCAGAACAAGATCCACCCAGGCGATGCTGCCGACAAGAACCTGTACGACCTGCCGCCTGAAGAGGCCAAGGACATCCCGCAGGTTTGCGGCAGCCTGAAGGAAGCTCTGGAAGAGCTGGACAAGGGCCGTGCGTTCCTGACCAAGGGCGGCGTGTTCTCCGACGACTTCATCGATGCCTTCATCGAGCTGAAGAGCGAAGAAGAAATCAAGGTCCGCACCTTCGTTCACCCGCTGGAATACGAGCTGTACTACAGCTGCTGATCTGATCGGCGCCTGGCGCCGATGACATGATCACGAACGGCCTCCTTCGGGAGGCCGTTTTCGTTTCCGTGGCTGCCTCATCGATTTCATACAGAACCAGCAGATGCCGCTGACATTTCGCCGCCCCTTCAGCACGCAGGGTAGGCGTCCCTTCAGTCAACGGACATCACGCCATGCGCAAACTTCTACCTGCAATGATTACCGTATCCGCCCTCCTCGCCGGCTGCGCCAGCAATGGCACCGCGCCAGGCCAGGCAACGTCACAGGTGCTTCACCGCGCCACCGGCAGTTGGGACGGCACCCCCTATCGCGATTACCCCGAAGGACGACCAGTGCTGTCGCTGGTGAAAGTCAGCATCCCCGCCCATACAACCCTCGGCTGGCACTGCCATCAGGCGCTCAATCTGGGCTATCTGGCAGAGGGCACACTTGAGGTGGAAACCCGCGACGGCAAGCGCACAAGCCTGGTTGCGGGCCAGACGCTGGCAGAACTTCAAGGGGAAGTGCACCGCGGGCACACCACTAGGCAGCCCGCCACTGTCATGGTGTTCCACGCAAGCAATGAAGACTTGGCGTTTTCAACGCCAGAAGCCGAATGCCCGCCAACTGTGCGATAAACCCTGAAACCACCTATGCTCCATATTGGTGCATTCCGTGGACTAACGCCCCCGAATGCACCCCAAAAGCGATCACGTGAACCGTTTAATCAGTTCATTCTGGTGCGAATTCTCCCGTCTCCAGGGCTTTATCGGCAAATTCCGCTTCTTTTCGGAGCCTTGGTTTGGTTCTTGCATTTTTTGCCCAAAGACTGGAATCAGCGGATCCACCGCGCGCCCGACCATGGCCGCGCCCATGCCCGACACGCGCCAAAAGAGGTCGACGACGCCCTATGACCATCAGCGATGCCCAGCACCGTCTGCTTCTGGACAACCTGACCACCGCCACGCTGCTGCTCAACGCCGAGCTGCGCCTGGAGTACATGAACCCGGCCGCGGAAATGCTGTTGGCGGTCAGTGGCCAGCGCAGCCATGGGCAGTTCATCAGCGAACTGTTCACCGAGTCGACTGAGGCCCTCAGCTCGCTGCGCCAGGCGGTCGAGCAGGCGCACCCGTTCACCAAGCGCGAAGCGCAGCTCACCTCGCTGACCGGGCAGACCATAACCGTCGACTACGCGGTAACGCCGATCCTGCACCAGGGCCAGACCCTGCTGCTGCTGGAGGTGCACCCACGCGACCGGCTGCTGCGCATTACCAAGGAAGAGGCCCAGCTGAGCAAGCAGGAAACCACCAAGATGCTGGTACGCGGCCTGGCCCACGAAATCAAGAACCCCCTTGGTGGCATCCGCGGCGCAGCCCAGCTGCTGGCCCGCGAGCTGCCGGAAGAAGGCCTGCGCGACTACACCAACGTGATCATCGAGGAAGCCGACCGCCTGCGTAACCTGGTCGACCGCATGCTCGGTTCGAACAAGCTGCCGTCGCTGGCCATGACCAACATCCACGAAGTGCTGGAGCGGGTCTGCAGCCTGGTAGAGGCCGAAAGCCAGGGCTGCATCACTTTGGTGCGCGACTATGACCCCAGCCTGCCGGATGTGTTGATCGACCGCGAGCAGATGATCCAGGCCGTGCTCAACATCGTGCGCAATGCCATGCAGGCGATCAGTTCGCAGAACGAACTGCGCCTGGGCCGCATCACCCTGCGCAGCCGTGCCCTGCGCCAGTTCACCATCGGCCACGTGCGTCATCGCCTGGTGGCGCGGGTGGAGATCATCGACAACGGCCCGGGCATCCCGCCGGAACTGCAGGACACCCTCTTCTATCCCATGGTCAGCGGCCGCCCGGACGGTACCGGGCTGGGCCTGGCCATTACCCAGAACATCATCAGCCAGCACCAGGGCCTGATCGAGTGTGAAAGCCATGCAGGCCACACCGCCTTCTCGATCTACCTGCCCCTGGAACAAGGAGCCACCGCCTCATGAGCCGAAGTGAAACCGTATGGATCGTCGACGATGATCGCTCCATCCGCTGGGTCCTGGAAAAAGCCCTGCAACAGGAAGGCATGACCACCCAGAGCTTCGACAGCGCCGATGGCGTGATGGGCCGCCTGGCACGCCAGCAACCGGACGTTATCATTTCCGACATCCGCATGCCGGGCACCAGCGGCCTCGACCTGCTGGCACAGATCCGTGAGCAGCATCCGCGCCTGCCGGTCATCATCATGACCGCCCACTCCGACCTGGACAGCGCCGTGGCATCGTACCAAGGCGGTGCCTTCGAGTACCTGCCCAAGCCGTTCGATGTGGACGAGGCAGTCTCACTGGTCAAGCGCGCCAACCAGCACGCCCAGGAGCAACAAGGGCTGGATGTGCCGCAGAGCCTGGCGCGCACCCCGGAAATCATCGGTGAAGCGCCGGCGATGCAGGAGGTGTTCCGCGCCATCGGCCGCCTCAGCCACTCCAACATCACCGTGCTGATCAACGGCGAGTCCGGTACCGGCAAGGAGCTGGTGGCCCACGCCCTGCACCGCCACAGCCCGCGTGCGGCGTCGCCGTTCATTGCCCTGAACATGGCCGCCATCCCCAAGGACCTGATGGAGTCCGAGCTGTTCGGCCATGAAAAAGGCGCCTTCACCGGCGCCGCCAACCTGCGCCGGGGGCGCTTCGAGCAGGCCGACGGCGGCACCCTGTTCCTCGACGAGATCGGCGACATGCCCGCCGACACCCAGACCCGCCTGCTGCGGGTGCTGGCCGATGGTGAGTTCTATCGCGTGGGCGGCCACGTGCCGGTCAAGGTCGATGTGCGCATCATCGCCGCCACCCACCAGAACCTGGAGTCGCTGGTACAGGCCGGCAAGTTCCGCGAGGACTTGTTCCACCGTCTGAACGTGATCCGCATCCACATTCCACGGCTGGCCGACCGCCGCGAGGATATCCCCGCCCTCGCCCGCCACTTCCTCGCCCGCGCCGCCCAGGAGCTGGCGGTCGAGCCGAAGATCCTCAAGCCGGAAACCGAGGAGTTCATCCGCAACCTGCCGTGGCCGGGCAACGTACGGCAAATGGAAAACACCTGCCGCTGGATCACCGTGATGGCCTCCAGCCGCGAAGTGCTGATCGGCGACCTGCCACCCGAGCTGCTGAACCTGCCACAGGACGCCGCACCGGTAACCAACTGGGAGCAGGCCCTGCGCCAGTGGGCCGACCAGGCGCTGGCGCGCGGGCAGACCAGCCTGCTGGACAGCGCAGTGCCGAGCTTCGAGCGGATCATGATCGAGACGGCGCTCAAGCACACCGCTGGCCGTCGGCGCGATGCGGCACTGTTGCTGGGTTGGGGGCGCAACACCCTGACGCGCAAGATCAAGGAGCTGGGGATGAATGTGGCAGGTGGCGATGATGAGGAAGGGGACGAGCACTAACGTCCGGTAAACCTTCAAGGCCATTGGGGCTGCTGCGCAGCCCTTTCGCGACACAAGGCCGCTCCCACAGGTACGGCGCTATCTCTGAACCGAGCGGCGTCCTGTGGGAGCGGCCTTGTGTCGCGATGGGCCTGCGAAGCGGGCCCCGCCATTCCCGCGCCCATGCACCGATCCTGTGCCCGATGCACCTCTCGAAGGCACAAATCCCCCGCCAAAACGGCCAAATCACCCTGAAAACCCATAATTTACGGGCTTTTCAAAACTGGCACGCCCCCTGCAATAACCCATACATATCCAGTTTCGGGGGCCCTGGTACAGGCAGGCCGGGTGAACCCCTCTTTTATTCGCAACATCGCCAGTTTTGGGGACCTCGGTACAGGCAGGCCGGGCCATCCCCCCTTTATACGCAGTACCCCTTTCGGGGACCCTGGTACAGGCAGGCCGGGATATCCCCTCTTTTATTCGTGCAGTTTCACCTGCAACCGCCAGCGCCCAGCATCCTCTGCACCGGCCCACTCGCCGTGCAGGGGGCGCGCGGCCACCACCGTCAGCAACAGACCTTCCTTGCTATTCTGCACCCGCCAGCTCACAGGCTTGCCCTGCAGGCTCAGTTGCCCTTGCCGGGCCTTGCCCTGGGCCTGGAACAATAGCGCTACCGTACCTTCCACATTCTCGCCATGCAGCTGGGGCTCTTCGTTGAACCACAGCTCCAGGCCATCCTGCACCACCTCCACCTGCTGCAGCTCGCGCTCGTCGGGCGTGGTCAGGCGGCCGATCATCAGCCCCACCATCAAGCCGACGATCGCCAGCGACAGCATCACCCGTGGGAACGCCTTCGAACGCAGGTCCGGTTCGGGGGTAGAATGCCCGTCATCTTCACGCTTGGAGCCGTGCATGTTTCACGTCATCCTTTTTCAACCAGAAATTCCGCCGAATACCGGCAACATCATTCGCCTGTGCGCCAACAGCGGCTGCGACCTGCACCTGATCGAGCCCATCAGCTTCGAACTGGATGACAAGCGCCTGCGGCGCGCGGGGCTGGATTACCACGAGTATGCCACGCTCAAGCGCCACGAGAGCCTGGCCGGATGCCTGGAAAGCCTGGGCAACCCACGGCTGTTCGCCTTCACCACCAAGGGCTCGCACCCGTTCCACGAGGTGGCCTACCAGCCGGGTGATGCCTTCCTGTTCGGGCCAGAAAGCCGTGGCTTGCCGACCGAGGTACTGGACAGCCTGCCGGCCGAACAACGCCTGCGCCTGCCGATGCGGCCGGGGTGCCGCAGCCTGAACCTGTCCAATACCGTGGCTGTGACGGTGTATGAGGCGTGGCGGCAGAATGGGTTTGCCGGCAGTTGATGCGCTGCCTGCACTGGCCCTATCGCCGGCAAGCCAGCTCCCACAGGGACCGCACCAGCCTTGAAACCTGTGCAGTACCTGTGGGAGCTGGCTTGCCGGCGATAGGGCCGGAACAGGCCAACAAAAAAGGCGACCGAAGTCGCCCTTTTTCAAATGCAGCTATTACTGCACAGTCGGCGCTTCGCCGGCTTCCTGCATGCGCTGCATTTCCTGCGCGTACAGGGCGTCGAAGTTGACCGGCGACAGCATCAGGGCCGGGAACGAACCGCGGGTCACCAGGCTGTCCAGGGTCTCGCGGGCGTACGGGAACAGGATGTTCGGGCAGAACGCACCCAGGGTGTGGCTCATCGAAGCTGCGTCCAGGTTCTTGATCAGGAAGATACCGGCCTGCTGCACTTCAGCGATGAAGGCCACTTCGTCACCGTTCTTGACGGTAACCGACAGGGTCAGCACCACCTCGTGGAAGTCACCTTCCAGGGCTTTCTGCTTGGTGTTCAGGTCCAGGGCAACGCTCGGCTCCCAGGTCTGACGGAAGATCTGCGGGCTTTTCGGGGCTTCGAACGACAGGTCGCGCACATAGATGCGCTGCATGGAGAACTGAGGGCTGTTGTCTTCTGCAGCAGCGCCGTTGGTCTGTTGGTCAGTCATGGCAGATCCTTATCCTAATGTTTTTGAATGCAGTGCAAATCAGGCCGCCAGCAGCGCGTCGAGCTTGCCGGCGCGCTCCAGGGCATAAAGGTCATCGCATCCACCGACGTGGGTGCTGCCGATCCAGATCTGCGGCACAGATGTACGGCCGGCCTTCTGGCTCATCTCGGCACGAACCTGTGGCTTGCCGTCGACCTTGATTTCCTCGAAGGCCACGCCCTTGCTCTCGAGCAGGTACTTGGCGCGCATGCAGTAGGGGCAGTAGTCGCTGGAATAGACGATGACGGGCTTCATATCACTTCACCAGGGGCAGGTTATCGGCTTTCCAGCTGGAAACGCCACCGCTCAGTTTGGCGGCGTTGTAACCAGCCTTGAGCAGCTCGCGGCAGATGGTGCCGGACTGCTGGCCCATCGAGTCGACGACGATCAGGGTCTTCTCTTTGTGCTTGTCCAGCTCGCTCATGCGGTTGACCAGCTTGTCCTGCGGGATGTTCACCGCACCGACGATGTGACCGGCGGAGTATTCCTTGGTCGGGCGAATGTCGATGACCAGGGCTTTCTCGGCATTGACCAGGGCAGTCAGCTGGCCATTGCTCAGGCTCTGGCCGCCGCGACGGATTTCGTTGACCAGCAGCGCGACCAGCAAAACAACGAAGATCGCCACCAGGATGTAGTGGTTTGTCGCAAATTGAATCAGGTTAGCAACCATCTGGGGTGTTCCACGCGATTGAAAATGCCGGCCAGTATACACAGCCCCCCAGTGCCACCAAAGCCCGACGGGCCGGCCGGAAAGGTACCTTCATGTTGCCACATTGGCCACGCTGGTCAGGGAACAGGACGAATATTCGCCGCCGGTGGCGCATTTGCCCTAAAATGCGTGTCTTTATCATCTTTGAACAACCGTGAGTTTGATTGATGACGAGTACGCCCAAACCCCTGGTCCTGATCATCCTGGATGGCTTCGGCCACAGCGAAAGCCCCGAATACAACGCCATCTACGCCGCCAACACACCGGTCTATGACCGCCTGCGCGCCAGCCAGCCGCATGGCCTCATTTCCGGCTCGGGCATGGATGTCGGCCTGCCGGACGGGCAGATGGGCAACTCCGAAGTCGGTCACATGAACCTCGGCGCCGGCCGCGTGGTGTACCAGGACTTCACCCGGGTGACCAAGGCCATCCGCGACGGCGAGTTCTTCGAGAACCCGGTTCTGACCGGCGCCGTGGACAAGGCAGCCAGTGCCGGCAAGGCCGTGCACATCCTCGGCCTGCTGTCCGACGGCGGCGTACACAGCCATCAGGACCACCTGGTAGCCATGGCCGAACTGGCCGCGCAGCGCGGTGCGGAAAAGATCTACCTGCACGCCTTCCTCGATGGCCGCGACACGCCGCCACGCAGCGCACAGTCGTCGATCGAACTGCTCGACGCCGCCTTCGCCAAGCTGGGCAAGGGCCGCATCGCCAGCCTGATCGGCCGCTACTACGCCATGGACCGCGACAACCGCTGGGACCGCGTCAGCGCCGCCTACAACCTGATCGTCGACAGCGCTGCCGAATACACCGCCGACACCGCCCTGGCCGGCCTGGAAGCGGCCTACGCCCGCGACGAGAGCGACGAGTTCGTCAAGGCCACGCGCATCGGTGAAGCAGTCAAGGTCGAAGACGGCGACGCGGTGGTCTTCATGAACTTCCGCGCCGACCGCGCCCGCGAACTGTCGCGCGTGTTCGTCGAAGCCGACTTCAACGAATTCCCGCGTGCCCGCCTGCCAAAACTGGCAGCCTACATCGGCCTGACCCAGTACTCGGCGAAAATCCCGGCCCCTGCCGCCTTCGCCCCGGCCAGCCTGAACAACGTGCTGGGCGAGTACCTGGCGAAGAACGGCAAGACCCAGCTGCGCATCGCCGAGACCGAGAAGTATGCCCACGTCACCTTCTTCTTCTCCGGTGGCCGCGAAGAGCCGTTCGAAGGCGAAGAGCGCATCCTGATCCCGTCGCCGAAGGTCGCCACGTACGACCTGCAGCCGGAAATGAGCGCACCGGAAGTTACCGACCGCATCGTCGAGGCCATCGAGCAGCAGCGTTATGACGTGATCGTGGTCAACTACGCCAACGGCGACATGGTCGGCCATACCGGCGTGTTCGAAGCTGCGGTGAAAGCCGTCGAAGCCCTGGATGGCTGCGTCGGGCGCATCGTCGAAGCGCTGGACAAGGTCGGCGGCGAAGCGCTGATCACCGCCGACCACGGCAACGTCGAGCAGATGGAAGACGAGTGCACCGGCCAGGCGCACACCGCGCACACCACCGAGCCGGTGCCGTTCATCTATGTCGGCAAGCGCAACGTCAAGGTGCGTGACGGCGGCGTGCTGGCCGATGTGGCGCCGACCATGCTGAAGCTGCTGGGGCTGGAAAAGCCGGTGGAAATGACCGGGACCTCGATCCTGGTCGACGCCTGATTCTGAGCATGGGGCCGCGTCGCGGCCCAATCGCCGGCAAGCCAGCTCCCACAAGTACTGCACAGTTTCAAGGCCTGTGGTGATCCTGTGGGAGCTGGCTTGCCGGCGATTGGGCTGCAAAGCAGCCCCTTTGCACATGAATTCCAGACAAACGCCCCTCTGCACCCGCAGCGAGGCGTTTTTTTTGCCCGCCCGCGCGGGCATACTAGGCCAGTCTCCATCCTTGGTACGCCAAACCCCATGCTTCGCGCCCTGATCCTCCTAGCCCTGTCTTGCCTGCTCAGCCCGGCCTTTGCCGATGAGCGTGCGCAGACCCAGCAGCAACTGGACGCCACCCGCCAGGACATTGCCGAGCTCAAGAAGACGCTGGGCAAGCTCCAGGAAGAAAAGGCCGGTGTGCAAAAGGACCTCAAAGCCACCGAGACCGATATCGGCAACCTGGAAAAGCAGGTGGAGGCCCTGCAGCAAGAACTAAAAAAGACCGAGGGCGAGCTGGAGCGCCTTGATACCGAGAAAAAAAAACTCCAGAGCGCCCGCGTTGAACAACAGCGGCTGATCGCCATCCAGGCCCGTTCGGCCTACCAGAACGGCCGGGAGGAATACCTCAAGCTGCTGCTCAACCAGCAGAACCCCGAGAAGTTCGCCCGCACCCTCACCTACTACGACTACCTGAGCAAGGCGCGCCTGGAGCAACTGCGCACCTTCAACGAGACCCTGCGCCAGCTGGCCAACGTCGAACAGGAAATCGCTACCCAGCAGCAACAGCTGCTGGCCCAGCGCGCCGACCTCGACAGCCGCCGCCAGGCCCTGGAAACCGAGCGCGGCAAGCGCCAGCAGGTGCTGGCCAAGCTCAACAGCGACATGAAGGACCGCGACCAGAAGCTGCAATCGCGCGAGCAGGATCAGGCCGACCTGTCCAAGGTACTCAAGACCATCGAGGAAACCCTCGCCCGCCAGGCCCGCGAGGCCGAAGAAGCGCGCAAGAAGGCGTTGCTGGCCCAGCAGGAAGCGGAAAAGCGCCGCCAGCAGGAAGCCCTGGCCGCTGCTGCCGCCCGCGAACAGGCCCGCGAACCGGTGGAGCCACCGAAAAAGGCCCGCACCACCCTGGGCCCGCTGGTTTCCAGCGACGGCGCGAACTACGGCGGCGCATTTTCTGCCGCACGGGGAAAACTTCCCTGGCCAGTCAATGGTCGATTGCTGGCACGTTTCGGTGATGCTCGCGGCAGCGATGCCCGTGCCAAGTGGGACGGGGTGATGATCAGCGCCAACCCGGGCACCCAGGTCCGTGCCGTGCACGGCGGGCGCGTGGTGTTCGCCGACTGGTTGCGCGGTGCCGGGCTTCTGGTCATTCTCGACCATGGCAACGGTTACCTGAGCCTGTACGGCCATAACCAGAGCCTGCTCAAGAGCGCCGGTGATATCGTCAAGGCTGGCGAGGCCATTTCCACCGTTGGCGACAGCGGCGGCCAGGACGCTGCCGGCTTGTACTTCGCCATCCGCCAGCAGGGCCGGCCTACCGACCCTTCGCAGTGGTGCCGGGGCTAGTCAAATTTCTACGGGGTAGCCCACGGGCTGCGCCGATGCTCCCCAGGGAGCGCTTACAGGATCAGGAGTTCGTTCGACATGCTGCACTCGCCTCGTCTCACCCAGCTGGCCCTGTCCATCGCCCTGGCGGTCGGCGCGCCCCTGGCCACTGCCGCGGAGCCGGCCAAGCCGGCCGCAGTACCGGCCACCGAGGTGACCGCCAAGGCGCCACTGCCGCTTGAAGAGCTGCGCACCTTCGCCGAGGTCATGGACCGCATCAAGGCGGCCTATGTGGAGCCGGTGGACGACAAGACCCTGCTGGAAAATGCCATCAAGGGCATGCTCAGCAACCTCGACCCGCACTCGGCCTACCTCGGCCCCGAGGACTTCCAGGAGCTGCAGGAAAGCACCAGCGGCGAGTTCGGCGGGCTGGGCATCGAAGTAGGCCAGGAAGACGGCTTCATCAAGGTGGTCTCGCCGATCGATGACACTCCGGCCTCGCGTGCCGGCGTGCAGGCCGGCGACCTGATCGTCAAGATCAACGGCGCCCCGACTCGTGGCCAGACCATGACCGAAGCGGTCGACAAGATGCGCGGCAAGGTCGGCGAGAAAATCACTCTGACCCTGGTGCGCGACGGCGGCAACCCCTTCGACGTGACCCTGGCCCGCGCAGTCATCCAGGTCAAGAGCGTGAAGAGCCAGCTGCTGGAGAACGACTACGGCTACATCCGTATCACCCAGTTCCAGGTCAAGACCGGCGACGAAGTAGGCAAGGCCCTGGCCAAGCTGCGCAAGGACAACGGCAAGAAGCTGCGCGGCGTGGTGCTGGACCTGCGCAACAACCCGGGCGGCGTGCTGCAGTCGGCGGTGGAAGTGGCCGACCACTTCCTGACCAAGGGCCTGATCGTCTACACCAAGGGCCGCATCGCCAACTCCGAGCTGCGCTTCTCGGCCGACCCGGCCGACGCCAGCGACGGCGTGCCACTGGTGGTGCTGATCAACGGCGGCAGTGCCTCGGCCTCGGAAATTGTCGCCGGCGCCCTGCAAGACCAGAAACGCGCCGTGCTGATGGGCACCGACAGCTTCGGCAAAGGCTCGGTGCAGACCGTGCTGCCACTGGCCAACGACCGTGCGCTGAAGCTCACCACCGCGCTGTACTTCACCCCCAACGGCCGCTCGATCCAGGCCCAGGGCATTGTCCCCGACATCGAAGTGCGCCCGGCCAAGCTCACCGCCGAAGCCGACACCGACAACTTCAAGGAAGCCGACCTGCAGGGCCACCTGGGCAACGGCAATGGCGGTGCCGATCGCCCGACCGGCAGCGGCAAGCGCAAGGAGCGCCCGCAGGATGACGACTTCCAGCTGAGCCAGGCCCTGAGCCTGCTCAAAGGCCTGAACATCACCAAGGGCGACTGACCCACCCCATGCGTTATCTGCTGTGTCTGCTGTTCTGCCTTATGGCCGGGGTCGCGCAAGCGGCGCCGGCCGGCAAGGCCTACATGAGCATCATCATCGACGACCTGGGCCAGAGCAGCGAGCGCGATAGCCGCACCCTGGCCCTGCCCGGTCCGGTGACCATGGCGATCATGCCCGACACCCCGCATGCCACCACCTTTGCCCACCAGGCGCACAAGGCCGGCAAGACGGTGATCCTGCACATGCCGATGGACCCGGCCACCGGCCCTTACGCCTGGCACCCCGGCACGCCTCTGCCGGAGCTGGCCCGACGCCTGGACGCCGCCCTGGCGCAGGTGCCGTGCGCAGTCGGCATCAACAACCACATGGGCAGCCGCATGACCGCCGAACCCGAGGCAATGGCGATGCTGATGGCTGACCTGCAACGCAGGCACCTGTTCTTTGTCGACAGCCGCACCAGCGCTGCCACCGTAGCCGCATTCCAGGCTCAGGCCCAGGGCCTGGCACAGGTATCCCGCGATGTCTTTCTGGACAACGTACGTACGGTCGAGGCCATCGGCAGCGAATTGCAGCTCGGGGTCGAACTGGCTCGCAAACAAGGCTCAGCCGTGCTGATCGGCCACCCTTATCCGCAAACCCTCGAAGTGCTCGAACGCGAACTGCCCCGGCTGAAGCGCCAGGGCATAGAGCTGATCGGCCTGGAACAGATGATTGCCGAGCGGGGCAATCAGACGATGCCTGCACATGTCAGGCACCACCCCACTGCCCCCGTTGGCCGGTTTAACGGAAAGGAATGATTCCTCGGGCCTCGGCCAGCGTAAGTCTTCCCCTGTGCACCCGCTGGCCCGCGGCTGCAGCGGCCTGGCTACTCAAACTGCGCTGCTTCCAAGTCTTGAGGTGACCTACCGTGAAATTATCAGCGTTAGCGTCCAGCGAGGGTAAATGGAAGTGTGCAGCCCAGAGGCTCAGCTTGCTCGGTAGACGCCGGATCCGGTATTCGTCAAAAGCGCTGCCATCTTGCATGGTGCGCCGCTCCACATATTCGACCTGTATCAGCCCCTTTTTGTGGAGATACTGCAAGCCTTCGGCCGACGGATACTTGGTGTCGGTATAGAGCGTGGTCATCTGCAATGTTTTCTCTGCATCCAACTTGTCCAGCTCCAGCTCCAGCGTCCTGACCAGCTTGTCGTTTCCTCCGGCATCCCGCACCACTCCGAGCGCCTGATCCAGCTTTTCCAGATGCTGGTCGAACAACTGCTCGAGCAACGCCCCTTTGATGTCGTGCTTGACATAGTCCTCGGCCTGCTCCCGCACGGAATCGCTTTCGTCCAGAAGCACCTGTACCCACATGGGCAGGTCTGTTGGAGTAGCTTCGTCCGCCAATGAAGGGCGCTTGCTTTCCCGCTGTCGCCATTCCCCATCCACCAGGTCGAAGGTTGCCAGTACTTCTTCACTGAACGTCTCGCGCACTTCCACGATCTGGCTTTCGCCTACCGTCCTTTCCACACCGATCATCAACTGCCCAGCAAGGTTGCGCACCACTCGCTGCTCTTCGGTAGACACCTTGTAGGGCGTGCGCTTTTGCGCGACCGTTCCACCCTCCTGCTCCGAGATCGCGGCAACCAACCGCTTTCCCGCATCTTCCTTCAGTTGCTCTACATGGTTGCGATACCGCTCGAGCATTGCGGGTTCGATAAGGTCGCCACCTTCGCGGAGAATGCGGGCACTATTGAGTAATGCGGCAGAGTACTCATCCCATGCCTCTTGCAAGATCACGATGCGGTCATCTGCCGACAGATTGGCAAAGTCAAGCTCCCCGTGAGTCTCTGCGGCATTGCGCAAGGCCATGCTGACCAGTTCGTCCCGGTAGCGGGCGACTGTCTGAAGGCCGCCGGGAGCATTGAGGTGCAAGGCCAGGTCTGCCAGGTTCTGCACCTGATGGAAGCGCATCTGCACGGTCGAAAACGGTCTTTCGTCGATCAGATGCCCCACTGTGCGATGGTCACCAGGGGTGTTGGAAGGTATGACAAGCTCAACCGGCGACTCGGCCAGCAAATTGTCCAGGTGCACTCGTATGGCGAGCATGCGGTCCTGATACTCCACCACCTGCTCCAGCTTGATACGAAACGCAGCATATTGTTCGCCGACCTCTGCCAATGGCTTCCCATCGATAGCCCGTTGCAGCGCGGCAAGTTGCGGATAGTCCGTCAGGCTCCACAGCTCGTTGTAAACGAACACACAATCACGAATCAGCTCTATTCGGGCACTTTCCTGATGCTGGTCAAGAATTTCATCCAACCCTTTGTTATGGCGAGATTTGGCATACTTGGGTTCTGCCATCGTGATCAACAGTTTTAGCTGTTCATCCATCTTGCCAATGGCCTCTTCCAGCAGCGAAACTATTTTTTCGCGCTGCTGAGCGATGCTTTCCTTCACCTCTATTTCTCGTTGAGCATACTTTTCTATCAGCGACTCCTTCATTGACACATCAGTACCTGCAGGGGCCGAAGCCACCTCAGACTGCGCTTTCAACTTCAACGCCTCCATGGCCACAAGGTTTTTGTGCAAAGCCATCATCTGCTTGGTAACTGCCTGGACCTTCGCTTTCAACGCCGGAACGTCCTCCTCCAGCTTGGAAACTTTTTCGTACAGTTTATCGAAGCGGCGCGATACCAAAGTCTTGGAGTCGGGAGCCCCTCCCGCAAGGCGCAGTTTCGTATCCACCCGCCAAGCCCCATCGACAAATGCCAGCCAGGGCCCGTAACCGCCAGTCGCATCGACTACCCGAACTCCCTCAGCCAGCAACTCCACCCTATAGAGATCACCAGCCATGGCCGCGTAGTAGTTCTTATCGATCTGGTACAGGCCTTCACCATCGCCCGCAGTCAAAGGGCTCAACCCATTGACCGAGACGCTGGAACTCATGGCTTGCAACCTCTGCCGCTGTTGCGCGGGCAGCCAGTTGAACCCATGCTGGCCGCGCCAGGAAAAGTCCAGCACCTGGCTGCCCAGTTCGCCCAGCTTGCCTTCCGGTTCTTCACGCGCCTCGATAGCAAGTTCGGCATACGCGCCGTTTTGCAGGTCGGGCCCTTCGAACAGTGAAACATCAGGCAGCCGCCTTGTGGGCACTGTCTCCTGCTTCGGTTGATGGGCATGCAGCAGCGTCATCCCGAGGTTGAGCAACAAGTTGGCCACTGCAGCGGACCGATCGAACTCACCACCCTGCTCCAACACGGTCAAGTCGTTTTGCAGCGAAGCCAGAAACTGTACTAACCAGGCCACAGACGCGACCGGACCGCGTATCGCCTGAGTCACCACATCGAACAACAGCCAGGCGCCCTCGCACAGGAGCTGCCAACGGCTCTCGGCGTCAGATACCGATTCCAGTCCTGCCAGCTCGACCAGCAGATCTCGGTTGGCCTGGTAGATTTTCTCGTCAACCTTGTTGCGCCACAGCTTCAGATCGAGCATCGCCGGCTCCGGCTTGGCCGGGAGCGTATAAGGGTCGAGACCAATACTCACAATGTGCGGCTCGCTGAAACCACCCTCTGCATATACGTCGCGCGCGGTCGGGTCGATCCAGTCAAGAATGCTATCTTGGAAGAGAGCCGACTCACGAATATGTGCAAGCAAGGCCTCAAGGCTTGCGTACTCGCGAACCGTGTCCTGTCGATATAGCGGGCGGTACACCAGAACCTTTGCCGGCTCGGCGCAGAACAGCAAGTACATGCCGCGCACCTCGTCTTTCTTGCGCGAATGACGGCTGCGCCTGAAAGCCAGGGGGATCAAGGACATGCGCGGAACCAAGGGGTCCTGATGACCTGCGCAAAAATCGACCACGCACTGTAGGCCCACCTCGGAGACTTTCGCGTCGAGCCTGGCCGAAAGGGCGCTGGAAAGAAACGCGCTTCGCCATTCCCTGGCAAAACGCACGATGCGCTCGGCGCGCATGGCCTGATCATCGAGCTGTTCGGCAACATAGTTTGGGTAGCGGCCACCAATGTCTACCTGGGTCACCAGTCGCTTCGCAGCATTGGCATCCAGCCACTTCGGGGGCGTGATGCCCTTTCGATGGCTGACCTTTTTGATCTCCGCGCCCTTGAGCGAAGCAAGGTTACCGATAGCAAATTCGGTAAGCGACTTGGTACCCACGAACGCCAGTGGCTCGCCGCCGCCGGCACCTGTCGCAGCGCCACCAGGCACACCCCGAGCGATATACAGGTCGAGAAGCAGGTGATCTGGAGAGGTTTCGTCCCCGTGCTCCTTTTTCATCTGCTCGCCCAGTTGCTGCGCGGCATACGCCGTCAATGACTGGATGCCGTCCAGCACCGAAACACCCCCGGCATCCAACTGGTCAAGGGCGAGCTGCAACAACGCGGCGCGACAGGCAAAGCTGTCCTGGGGAGCGCTGGCCCTGAGCCCTGGCGGGGCCATGGTGGCTGGCGTGTCGTCTTCGTAGCGTACGAACCAGGCCGCCGGGTCGCTCAGGTGGGCGAAACGCCTCTCCATTGCCGCCACATCGGACAAGCCACTGAAGCGCATCAGGTCGAAAGACTGGAACATGGACTCAAGCAACAGCGAAACCTGCTGGGCAAAGACGTTGCCCTCAACCGGCTGACGCGTCCACGACAGGCTCTGAAAACTGTAGTGCTGCGCCAGTTCGTTGCGCAACGCTTCGCCGAAATCATCCAAGGAAGCGAAGCTGCGCGTGATACCGGACGGCGCGCACCAGAGCACCACCTGCCGCTCATCGTAATCGCCAGTGACCAGCAGGTGACTGAGCATCTGGTCGTATTGAATCGACCCACAAGTCAGGCTGGCTTTCACGAAACAGACCGATGGCTGGGCAGTACCACCGCGGATCAATCCGCGAATGCAGGCCTGCTCCTGAACGTCCAGCCCTTGCAGAGGCAGACCACGCAAGAGCGCAGTCCTGAGCAGCAGTTGCAACCACTGGTCACGGCTCACCCCTGCACTGCCCTTGGCATTCCAGTATTCGAGCTGTGCCTCGCAGAAAAGCCGTGGCAACTGCTTTACCAGTTCGTCGAGCGCATCGGACATGCCGCTCAGTTGGCGGGTGTCGAACGCGCTGTCCGAGCCAGGAAAACGGTATGAGGAGGTTAGTGCAAGATTGTGATGCCGCTCACCGACAGGCTCGATGTCCAGCGGCTGTGCTTCGAGCAATGCCTGGAGCACACGGTCGACCAGCGGTTGCGTGCCCCAGTAAGGCGTGCTGGGATCGGGACTATCCAGCATGATAGGGTCCGCGTTGGACAGAGCAGGCTTCACAAAGGCAAGCCAGGGCAGCTTCCCCAGCAGCACGGTCCACAGATTCTCGCTGGTCACCTGCCGCAATGTCGGCCGATCACTGAACTGACTGGCTGCGGCGTACTGAAAATCGAATGTGGGAATAGCGGAACGTTTCATGAAGCATGCCTCCGGAAGAAAACCGGCAGGCTGAAGCAAACTTGTCCGCTACCCGGGCTAATTATTGCTTGCCCATGAAAAAGGCCCTGCGTCTTGCAGGGCCTCCTCATCGCTCAAGAATCAGCTGTACACACGCCCCAGCAACTGGCGGTGGCTTTCGAACTGATCCAGCACATCACGCACGATCTGCTCCGGCGCAAAGCCCATCAGGTCGTACTCCTGGCTGCCATCGTGCAGGTACACCTCGGCGCGGTAGAAGCGCTGACGCACTTCCGGCTCACCTTCCACCGGCGCTTCGCTCGGCGCGGCCAGGTAGCCATCCAGGCTCACTTCATAGACGAACGGGTTGCCCTCTTCCATCATCACCCGCAGGCCCATCATGTTGCGCGACTGGCCAACCCGGGTTTCCACCTCGAAGCCCAGGGTCTGCAACTGCGCGGCGGCTTCTTTCAGCGCCGGGCTGACCTGCTTGTCCATGAAACGCTGTACCACGGCCTGGGTCGGCTGCAGTTCCAGTTGGGTCAGGCGCTCGCTGAAGCCACGACGGCCACGGGCGGCCAGCTCGGCACGCTCCTGCTCGACCGCCACGTCCTGTTTCATGGCCTTGTACAGGCCGAACATGAACAGCACCAGCACCACCGAGAACGGCAGGCCCGCCAGCACTACCATGGTCTGCATGGCTTCGAAGTTACCGGCGAACAGCAGGCCGATGGTGACCAGGGTGATGACCACCGACCAGAACACCACCATCCAGTGCGGGGCGTCTTCGTCGACCTTGCCGCCTTTGCACGACAGGTTGGCCATCATCACCGCGCCGGAGTCGGCCGGGGTGAGGAACAGCACGAAGCCGACGAACACCGCTACACCGATCACGATCTTGGCCGCCGGGAAGTATTCCAGCAGCTGGTAGATCGACATCGACGGCTGTTCCAGGGCGGTCTTGCCCAGCTCCACGGCGCCCTGGTTGATCACCAGGTCCAGCGCGGTGTTGCCGAAGATCGACAGCCAGGCCAGGGTGAAGCCCAGCGGGATCAGCAACACGCCGCTAACCAGTTGGCGCACGGTGCGGCCCTTGGAGATACGGGCAATGAACATGCCGACGAACGGGCCCCAGGAGATCCACCAGGCCCAGTAGAACACGGTCCACAGGCCCAGCCAGCGCTCGGACTTGCCGGCTTCGCCTTCATACACATAGAGGTCGAAGGTTTTCAGCACGATGCCGTTGAGGTAGTCGCCGATGTTCTGCACGAAGCCGTTGAGCAGGTGCAGGGTTTCGCCGCCCAGCAGGACGAAGATCAACAGGCCGCTGAACAGCATGATGTTCAGGTTGGACAGGCGGCGAATGCCGTTTTCCACACCAGAGACCGCCGCCACGGTGGCAACGCCGGCCATGACCAGGATCACCATCAGCAGGTTGGTCTTGCTGTGGTCCATGCCGAACAGGTATTCCAGGCCGGAGGCCACCTGCATCGAACCGATGCCCAGGTTGGTCACCAGGCCCAGCAGGGTGACGAACATGCCGAAGATGTCCACGGCATTGCCGGCAGCACCCTTGACCCAACGCTCACCGACCAGCGGGTACAGCGCCGAGCGCAGGGCCAGCGGCTGGTTGTGGCGGTAGGCGAAGTAACCCACGGCCAGGCCGACCAGGGCGTAGATCGCCCAGCCATGCAGGCCCCAGTGCAGGAAGGTCAGCTGCAGGCCCTGGCGCGCTGCGTCGAGGCTGGCAGAAGTGCCTTCCGGTGGGTTGAAGTAGTGGTCCAGCGGCTCGGAGGCGCCGAAGTACAGCAGCGAAATGCCGATACCGGAGGAGAACAGCATGCCGGCCCAGGCGCCATAGCTGAAGTCGGGCTGGTCATCCTTGCCGCCAAGCTTGAGCTTGCCGTAGTCGGAGAAGGCCAGGTAGATGACGAACAGCAGGTAACCACCGATTACCAGCATGTAATACCAGCCGAAGGTGCGCGTCAGCCATTTCTGGGCCACGCCCAGCACCTGGCCGGCGGTTTCGGGTACAGCGATAAGCAAGGCAGTCAGAACGAGGATCATCAGCGCGGAGGTGAAGAACACCACGCGGTTGACCCGTACCCTCTCGGCCGGAGGGTTGGTAAGTGAGGCAGAACTCATTGCACGAATGCTCCGGGCAGTACGGCTGTGGAGGCTAATCAGTCTTTCCCGAGCAATTGGTGGAATATCCCCACTGCATCAGGTGTTATAAAAGCACCCTGGAAACCGTGATCCCGAATCGATACGTTGCAAAAAAACAGACAGGTGGCCTGCTGCAAATGCCACGCCTCAGCCGAGGTGCGCGCATTCGTCACAGATCACCCCGCCCGCTCCAAGGGCCCGCCGCAGGGTCCATGACCGCACGGCAGAATCTGCATTTCGCATCGCTCATGCCCGTCAACGCCTTGTATTCCGGGGGTTACGCGATTTCCTGGGGTGTCAATCCGTGCCTTCTCGACCGCCTGAAAAACTGTCAATGGCACAAATTGTCGCAGAGCTTATTCTTTATTGATTGAACGTTCAATCAAAACAAAATAGACTGGCCTTCGCCGAGTCAGCCGCCCGTCGTCTGCTCGCAGGCCTGAGGAGATAGCAAGATGCCCAAGGTCGGTATGCAACCCATCCGCCGCCAGCAGTTGATCGAAGCCACGTTGCAGGCGGTCGATCAGGTCGGACTGGGCGACGCCAGCATTGCGCTGATTGCCCGTTTGGCCGGTGTGTCGAACGGCATCATCAGTCACTACTTTCGGGACAAGAACGGCCTGATCGCAGCGACGATGGGTTACATCATGAACATGCTCAACGAAGGCGTCAGAGCACGTCGCCAGGCCCTGACGGACGACAGCCCGCGCGCCCACCTGAAAGTGATCATCGAGGGCAACTTCGATGCCAGCCAGGTGAACGGCCCGGCGATGAAAACCTGGTTGGCCTTCTGGGCTTCCAGCATGCACCAGCCCGATTTGCACAGGTTGCAGCGGATCAACGACCACCGCTTGTATTCCAACCTGTGCTGCCAGTTCCGCCGCGCCCTGCCGCTCTACCATGCGCGCAAGGCAGCCCGCGGCCTGGCAGCTTTGATCGACGGCTTGTGGCTGCGTGGCGCCCTGTCGGGTGATGCATTCGACACCGACCAGGCGATACGGATTGCTTACGAATACATGGATCTACAACTGGCTAAGCAGCACACCCTGGGTACAAACGACCAGGCCGCTGAACCAACGCGCACGGCCCTTGCCAACCCGGCAGGAGCGTGACGCGCAAGCCAAACCACACACTGCACTTGCGAGGACACTATGGCCCGTTTCGGAACGCAAAAACTCTACATTGATGGCGCTTACGTCGACGCTGGCAGCGATGCCACCTTCGAAGCCATCAACCCGGCTACCGGCGAAGTCCTCGCCCACGTGCAACGTGCCACCGAGGCTGACGTCGAGAAGGCCGTCGAAAGCGCCGAGCGTGGCCAGAAAGTCTGGGCCGCGATGACCGCCATGCAGCGTTCGCGCATCCTGCGCCGCGCCGTCGAGATCCTGCGCGAGCGCAACGACGAGCTGGCCATGCTGGAAACCCTGGACACCGGCAAGTCGTACTCGGAAACCCGCTACGTCGACATCGTCACCGGCGCCGACGTGCTGGAGTACTACGCTGGCCTGGTTCCGGCCATCGAAGGCGAGCAGATCCCGCTGCGTGAATCGTCCTTCGTCTACACCCGCCGCGAGCCGCTGGGCGTGACCGCCGGTATCGGCGCCTGGAACTACCCGATCCAGATCGCCCTGTGGAAATCCGCCCCGGCCCTGGCCGCCGGCAACGCGATGATCTTCAAGCCGTCGGAAGTCACCTCGCTGACCACCCTGAAACTGGCCGAGATCTACACCGAAGCCGGCCTGCCGAACGGCGTGTTCAACGTCCTGACCGGCAGCGGCCGCGAAGTCGGCACCTGGCTGACCGAGCACCCACGCATCGAAAAAGTCTCCTTCACCGGCGGCACCACCACCGGCAAGAAGGTCATGGCCAGCGCCTCGAGCTCGTCGCTCAAGGAAGTCACCATGGAACTGGGCGGCAAGTCGCCACTGATCATTTGCGCCGACGCCGACCTGGACAAGGCCGCCGACATCGCCATGATGGCCAACTTCTACAGCTCGGGCCAGGTTTGCACCAACGGCACCCGCGTGTTCATCCCGGCTGAAATGAAAGCTGCCTTCGAGGCCAAGATCGTCGAGCGCGTTGCCCGCATCCGCGCTGGCAACCCGGAAGACGAAAACACCAACTTCGGCCCGCTGGTCAGCTTCCAGCACATGGAAAGCGTGCTTGGCTACATCGCCAAGGGCAAGGAAGAAGGTGCCCGCGTGCTGTGCGGTGGCGAACGTCTGACCGCCGGTGATTTCGCCAAGGGTGCGTTCGTGGCCCCGACCGTGTTCACCGACTGCACCGACGACATGACCATCGTCAAGGAAGAGATCTTCGGCCCGGTGATGAGCATCCTCACCTACGAAACCGAAGAAGAAGTCATCCGTCGTGCCAACGACACCGAGTACGGCCTGGCCGCCGGTGTCTGCACCAACGACATCACCCGCGCCCACCGCATCATCCACAAGCTGGAAGCCGGTATCTGCTGGATCAACGCCTGGGGCGAATCGCCGGCCGAAATGCCGGTCGGTGGCTACAAGCAGTCGGGCGTCGGCCGTGAGAACGGCGTCAGCTCGCTGGCTCAATACACTCGCATCAAGTCGGTCCAGGTCGAGCTGGGCGGCTACAACTCGGTCTTCTAAGGCCCTGTCCAGCCACGCCCGTGCCGCTGCGCACGGGCGTTCCCGCTCCCTGATCACCGCCAACACGAGGGTACTTTCATGTCCCAAGAATTCGATTACATCATCGTCGGTGCCGGCTCGGCCGGTAACACCCTGGCGACCCGCCTGACCGAAGACGCCGGCGTCACCGTACTGCTGCTGGAAGCCGGTGGCCCCGACTACCGCTTCGACTTCCGTACCCAGATGCCGGCCGCCCTGGCCTTCCCGCTGCAGGGCCGCCGCTACAACTGGGCCTACGAGACCGACCCGGAGCCGTACATGGACGGCCGCCGCATGGAATGTGGCCGCGGCAAGGGCCTGGGTGGCTCGTCGCTGATCAACGGCATGTGCTACATCCGCGGTAACGCCATGGACTTCGACGGCTGGGCAGAACTGCCAGGCCTGGAAGACTGGACCTACCTGGACTGCCTGCCGTACTTCCGTAAAGCCGAAACCCGCGACATCGGCCCGAACGACTACCACGGGGGCGAAGGCCCGGTCAGCGTGACCACGCCGAAAGCCGGCAACAACCCGCTGTTCCACGCCATGGTCGAAGCCGGCGTGCAGGCCGGTTACCCGCGCACCGAAGACCTGAATGGCTACCAGCAGGAAGGCTTCGGCCCGATGGACCGTACGGTGACCAAGAACGGCCGCCGCTCCAGCACCGCCCGTGGCTATCTGGACCAGGCCAAGAAGCGCCCGAACCTGACCATCGTCACCCACGCCCTGACTGACCGCGTGCTGTTCGACGGCAAGCGCGCCATCGGCGTGACCTACCTGGTCGGCGACAGCGAAGAACGCGTTGAAGCCCGTGCCCGCAAGGAAGTGATCGTCAGCTCCGGCGCCATCGCTTCGCCGCAACTGCTGCAGCGCTCCGGCGTCGGCCCGCGCGCCCTGCTGGAAAGCCTCGACATCCCGGTGGTGCACGACCTGCCGGGCGTTGGCGAGAACCTGCAGGACCACCTGGAACTGTACCTGCAGTACGCCTGCACCCAGCCGGTGTCGCTGTATCCGTCGCTGCTGTGGTGGAACCAGCCGGCCATTGGTGCCGAGTGGATGTTCAACGGCACCGGCATCGGCGCCAGCAACCAGTTCGAGGCCGGTGGTTTCATTCGTACCCGCCCTGAATTCAAGTGGCCGAACATTCAATACCACTTCCTGCCGGTGGCCATTAACTACAACGGCTCCAATGGTGTGAAGGAACACGGCTTCCAGGCGCACATGGGTTCCATGCGCTCGCCTGCTCGCGGCCGCATCCAGGCCAAGTCGAAGGACCCGCGCCAACACCCGAGCATCCTGTTCAACTACATGTCCACCGAGCAGGACTGGCAGGAATTCCGTGACGGCATCCGCCTGACCCGCGAAATCATGGCCCAGCCGGCACTGGACCCGTACCGTGGCCGTGAGATCAGCCCGGGCGCGCACGTGCAGACCGATGAAGAGCTGGACAAGTTCATCCGCGAGCACGCCGAAACCGCCTTCCACCCGTCCTGCTCGTGCAAGATGGGCACCGACGACATGGCGGTGGTCGACGGCGAAGGCCGCGTGCATGGCATGAAGGGCCTGCGCGTGGTCGATGCGTCGATCATGCCGCTGATCATCACCGGCAACCTCAACGCCACCACGATCATGATCGCCGAGAAAATCTCGGACAAGATCCGTGGCCGCAAGCCGCTGCCGCGCAGCACCGCCAAGTACTACGTGGCGGGCGATGCACCGGTGAAGGGCAAGCCGATGCGTGAGGTCAAGCAGGCGTAAACCTGCACCGGCCTCTTCGCGGCTAAAGCCGCTCCCACAGGGTTCACACAGGTTTTGAAAACTGTGCAGTACCTGTGGGAGCGGGTTCACCCGCGAAAGGGCCCGCCCAGGCACCCCGAAAAGGCACCCACCGCGGTGCCTTTTTTTCATCTGCAGAAACGCTTTACAGCCTGCCAATTCATCAGGTTAGAATCATTTGGCACGCGACCTGCTAGCGTCATGCTATCAAGTCCCCTCCCCCCTGCGGTCCCCGGAGTACCTGCCTTTGGATGCAAGCACCATCAACAGCCTGTTCCTGATCGGCGCATTGCTGGTGGGCGCAAGTATCCTGGTCAGTTCGCTGTCGTCGCGCCTGGGCATCCCTATTCTGGTCATCATCCTCGCCGTCGGCATGGTCGCCGGGGTCGATGGTGGTGGCATCATTTTCAACAACTACCCGACCGCCTACCTGGTGGGCAACCTAGCGCTGGCCGTGATCCTGCTCGACGGCGGCCTGCGCACGCGGGTGGCGAGCTTCCGCGTGGCGCTGTGGCCGGCGCTGTCGCTGGCCACCATCGGCGTGATGATCACCACCGCCCTCACCGGCCTGGTCGCCGCCTGGCTGTTCGACCTGAGCCTGATCCAGGGCCTGCTGATCGGCGCCATCGTCGGCTCTACCGACGCCGCGGCGGTGTTCTCGCTGCTCGGCGGCAAAGGCCTGAACGAGCGGGTTACCGCCACCCTGGAGATCGAGTCGGGCAGCAACGACCCGATGGCAGTGTTCCTCACCGTCACCCTGATCGACATGATCGCCAGCGGCCAGACCGGCCTGCACTGGAGCCTGCTCACCCACCTGCTGCGCGAATTCGGCATCGGCGGACTGCTGGGCCTGGGCGGCGGCTGGCTGATGCTGCAACTGGTCAACCGCATCAAGCTGGCTGGCGGCCTGTACCCCATCCTGGTGATCGCCGGCGGCCTGGTGGTGTTCTCGCTGACCAACGCCCTGCACGGCAGCGGCTTCCTTGCCGTGTACCTGTGCGGCCTGGTGCTGGGCAACAAGCCGATCCGCAGCCGCCACGGCATCCTGCACATGCTC
This sequence comes from Pseudomonas sp. X4, assembly GCF_040784925.1. Taxonomy (NCBI): domain Bacteria; kingdom Pseudomonadati; phylum Pseudomonadota; class Gammaproteobacteria; order Pseudomonadales; family Pseudomonadaceae; genus Pseudomonas; species Pseudomonas sp. X4. Next base: position 2,006,515 of record NZ_CP160798.1, read on the forward strand.
GACGGCATGGCCTGGCTGGCGCAGATCGGCATGTTCCTGGTGCTGGGGCTGCTGGTCACGCCCCACGACCTGCTACCCATCGCCCTGCCGGCGCTGGGCCTGGCGCTGTGGATGATCCTGGTGGCGCGGCCGCTGTCGGTGGTCGCCGCCCTGCTGCCGTTCAAGGCTTTCCATGGCCGCGAAAAGGGCTTCATCTCCTGGGTCGGCCTGCGCGGCGCGGTACCGATCATCCTCGCGGTGTTCCCGCTGATGGCCGGCCTGCCGGACGCCCAGCTGTTCTTCAACCTGGCCTTCTTCATCGTGCTGGTGTCGCTGCTGGTGCAAGGCACCAGCCTGCCGTGGATGGCCAAGCTGTTGAAAGTGACAGTACCGCCAGACCCGGCACCAATCTCCCGCTCCGCCCTGGAAGTGCACATCACCAGCGAGTGGGAAATGTTCGTCTACCGCCTGGGCGCCGAAAAATGGTGCATCGGCGCCGCCCTGCGCGAATTGAAAATGCCCGAAGGCACGCGGATCGCCGCGCTGTTCCGGGGCGAGCAGCTGCTGCACCCGTCCGGCAGTACGGTACTGGAAGTAGGCGACATGCTCTGCGTGATCGGCCACGAACATAACCTGCCGGCCCTGGGCAAACTGTTCAGCCAGGCGCCACAACGTGGCCTCGACCTGCGTTTCTTCGGCGACTTCGTGCTCGAAGGCGATGCCGAACTGGGTGCGGTGGCAGCGTTGTACGGCCTGAAACTCGACGGCCTGGACGCGAAAATGCCGCTGGCCCAGTTCATCCGACAGAAGGTCGGAGGCGCTCCAGTAGTAGGTGACCAGGTCGAATGGCATGGCACGATCTGGACCGTGGCCACCATGGACGGGAACAAGATCCAGAAAGTAGGCGTCAGATTCCCCGAAGGAACGCGACCCGGACCAGGATTGTTCCTCTAAACTTCGTTTCTGCCGGATCCACAAGTAGTCTGCCTATGTCCCTGCGCGTGTACCTCCGCACAGCCCTGCTCGGGCTGTGCCTGTCTCTCTCGTTCGCCGCTGGTGCGGCCGAGCTTCCCACCACGACCAGCATCCAGAGCAGCCTGAACAAGATTTCCCAGCCCAAGGGTGCCGAGGCCGACCCCAAGGCTGCGCAACAGACACCGGAGCAGAAGGCCCAGCAACAGGTGCTGGAACAGACCCTGGCACTGCTGCTCAGCAAGGAAGACAGCGAAAAGAAGCTTGAGGCACTCAAGCAGCAATTGGCTGGCGCGCCCAAGGAAACCGCCGACAGCCAGCGCGAGCTGATCAAGCTCAAGGCCAGCAAGCCCCTGCCGGTGGCCCAACGCTACGCCACGCTGAACGTGCCACAGCTGGAGCAGATGCTCAGCGAGCGCAGTACGCAACAAGGCGAACTGCAAAAGGCATTGTCGGATGCCAACAGCCTGATCATCAACTCGCAGACCCGCCCAGAGCGGGCTCAGGCAGAAATCAGCAACAACCAGACACGTACCCAGCAGATCAACCTCAGCCTCAAGAGCGGCAAGGAGAACGGCAAGCCACTCAACAGCGACCAACGCAACAAGCTCAATGCCGAGCTGGCGTCGCTCAATGCCCTGACCTCGTTGCGCCGCCAGGAACTGGCCGGCAACGGCCTGCTGCAGGACCTGGGCAATGCCCGTCACGACCTGCTGATCGAGCGCGCCACACGAATGGAGCAGGAAATCCAGGACCTGCAATCGCTGATCAACGAAAAGCGCCTGGCCCAGTCGCAGCAGGCGGTCACCCAGCAGTCGATCGAAGCGCAGAAAGCCGGCGGCAGCACCCTGCTGGCCAACGAAAGCGCTGCCAACCTGAAACTGTCCGACTACCTGCTCAAGAGTACCGACCGCCTCAACGAGCTGACCCAGCAGAACCTGCGCAGCAAGCAGCAGCTGGACAGCCTGACCCAGGCCGACCAGGCCCTGGACGAACAGATCAGCGTGCTCAAGGGCAGCCTGCTGCTGTCCAAGATCCTCTACAAGCAGAAGCAGGCCCTGCCGCACCTGAAAGTCGACCGCGACCTGGCTGACCAGATCGCCGATATCCGTCTTTACCAGTTCGAAGTGAACCAGCAACGCGAGCAAATGAGCAGCCCCGCCGCGTACGTCGACAACCTGCTGCTCGGCCAACCGCAGGAGCAGGTTACCCCTCAGCTGCGCAAGGCGCTGCTGGAGGTGATGATTACCCGCGTCGACCTGCTCGAACGCCTCAGCCGGGAGCTGTCGGCACTGCTCAACGAATCGATCACCCTGCAGCTCAACCAGAAGCAGCTGCTCGGCACCGCCCAGGGCTTGCGCACCACGCTCGAAGAGCAGATGTTCTGGATTCCCAGCAACAAGCCACTGGACTGGGAATGGCTGAGCCGGGTGCCGGCACGCTTCGCCGACCAGGTAGCCAGCCTGCCCTGGGGTTCGGGCCTCAAGGAACTGGCCGATGGGCTGGGCCAGCGCCCGCTGCTGTTCCTGCCCTTGCTGCTGGTGATCGGCGCCCTGCTGTGGCGGCGCAAGTACCTGTACCAACGGCTGGGCAAGGTGCACCAGGACATCGGCCACTTCCGCCGTGACAGCCAGTGGCACACGCCACAGGCGATCCTCATCAACATCCTGCTGGCGATGCCGGTCAGCCTGGGCCTGGCCCTATGCAGCTACGCCCTGCAGATCGACGCCCGCGGGCAGAACGCCAACCTTGGCGCCGCCCTCTGGCAACTGGCCCAGGCCTGGCTGGTGTTCTACACCGCCTACCGCATCCTCGCCCCGGGCGGCGTGGCGGAAATCCACTTCCGCTGGCACAAGCCGCAGGTCGAGTTCCTGCGCGGCTGGGTGCGCCGCTTGGGCACCGTGGTATTGGCACTGGTCGGTGTGGTGGCGGTGGCCGAACATCAGCCTTCGGCGCTGGCCGATGATGTGCTGGGTATCGGCGTGGTACTGACCTGCTACGCACTGATGGCCTGGCTGCTCAGCCGCCTGCTGCTCAGCAGCCCGGCGCACCGCGACACCTCGCTGTTCCGCAAGGCCGTGGGCGTGGCCTTCACCGCCCTGCCCATCGCTCTGTTCGTGGCCGTGTGCTTCGGCTACTACTACACCGCGCTGAAACTTACCGACCGGTTGATCTACACCCTGTACCTGCTGCTGTTCTGGCTGGTGATCGAAGCCGCGTTCGTGCGTGGCCTGTCGGTGGCGGCACGGCGCCTGGCCTACCAGCGCGCGCTGAGCAAGCGGGCGGCGGCCAAGGAAGGGCTGGATGGCGAAGTCATCACCGAAGAGCCAACGCTGGACATCGAACAGGTCAACCAGCAGTCGCTGCGCCTGATCCGCCTGGCCCTACTCGGCGGCTTCATCGCCGGCCTGTACTGGGTGTGGTCGGACCTGATCTCGGTGTTCGCCTACCTCAACAATTTCACCCTGTACGAGTACTCCAGCGGCACCGGTGCCACCGCCAGCATGGTGCCGATCAGCCTGGGCGACTTCCTCGGTGCGCTGGTCATCATCGGCATCACCTTCGCGCTAGGACGGAACTTGCCCGGCCTGCTCGAAGTACTGGTGCTGTCGCGGCTCAACCTGGCCCAGGGCAGTGCGTATGCCACTACTACCTTGCTGTCCTATGTCATCGTCGGCGTCGGTATCGTCAGTACCCTGTCGACCCTCGGGGTCAGCTGGGACAAGCTGCAATGGCTGGTGGCCGCGCTGTCGGTGGGCCTGGGCTTCGGCATGCAGGAAATCTTCGCCAACTTCATTTCCGGCATCATGATCCTGTTCGAGCGCCCGGTGCGGATTGGCGACACCATTACCATCGGCAACCTGTCGGGCACGGTGAGCAAGATCCGCATCCGCGCCACCACCATCACCGACTTCGACCGCAAGGACATCATCGTCCCCAACAAGACCTTCATTACCGGTCAGCTGATCAACTGGTCGCTGACCGACACGGTCACCCGGGTAACGCTGAAGCTGGGCATCGACTATGGCTCGGACCTGGACCTGGTGCGCGACCTGCTGCTCAAGGGTGCCCACGAAAACCCACGCGTGCTCAAGGACCCGGAGCCGATCGTGTACTTCCTCAACTTCGGCGAGAGCTCGCTGGACCACGAGCTGCGCATGCACGTACGCGACCTGGGCGACCGCAACCCGACGCTGGACGAGATCAACCGCTACATCAACCGCGAGTTCAAGGCGCACAACATCAAGATCTCGGTGCGCCAGGTCGAGGTGTTTCTGATGGATCCGAAGGGCGGCAAACAGCAGCTGATTCCGGTGGAGCAGCCGAAACCGGATGGCACTCAACCTGTGTGAGTGGACTCCATAGAGCATGAACGCCCAGAATGCCTGCGAGGGCTTCGCCCTCGATCGCCGGCAAGCCAGCTCCCACAGGGGCCGTGCCGCACCCAGGCCCTGCACATCCCCTGTGGGAGCTGGCTTGCCGGCGATGGGCCGCAAAGCGGCCCCCTAGGTACCGACTTCCAGGAGCAGCCCGTGAAAGCCCTCGACCAACTCACCTTCGACAATCGCTTCGCCCGCCTGGGCGATGCGTTCTCCACCCAGGTCCTGCCCGAACCCATCGCAGACCCACGCCTGGTGGTAGCGAGCGAGTCGGCCATGGCGCTGCTCGACCTCGACCCGGCCCAGGCAGAGCTGCCGGTTTTCGCCGAGCTGTTCAGCGGCCACAAGCTATGGGAAGAGGCCGACCCGCGGGCGATGGTCTATTCCGGCCATCAGTTCGGCTCATACAATCCGCGCCTGGGTGATGGCCGCGGCCTGCTGCTGGCCGAAGTGCTGAATGACCAGGGCGAGCACTGGGACCTGCACCTCAAGGGCGCCGGGCAGACGCCCTACTCGCGCATGGGCGACGGCCGCGCCGTGCTGCGTTCCTCGATCCGCGAGTTCCTCGCCTCCGAGGCCCTGCACGCCCTGGGCATTCCCAGCAGCCGGGCACTGTGCGTGATCGGCTCGAGCACCCCGGTGTGGCGCGAAACCCGCGAAAGCGCGGCCATGCTCACCCGCCTGGCGCAGAGCCATGTGCGTTTCGGGCATTTCGAATACTTCTACTACACCAGGCAGCCGGAACAGCAGCGCGTGCTCATCGACCACGTGCTGGAGCAGCACTACCCCGAATGCCGCGATGCCGAGCAGCCTTATCTGGCCATGTTTCGCACCATCGTCGAGCGCAATGCCGAGCTGATCGCCCGTTGGCAGGCCTATGGTTTCTGCCACGGGGTGATGAACACCGACAACATGTCGATCCTCGGCATCACCTTCGACTTCGGCCCGTACGCCTTCCTCGACGACTTCGACGCCAACTTCATCTGCAACCACTCCGACGACCGTGGCCGCTACAGCTACGCCAACCAGGTACCGATCGCCCACTGGAACCTCAGTGCGCTGGCCCAGGCGCTGACCACGGTGATCGAAGTCGAACCGCTCAAGGAGGCGCTGGGCCTGTTCCTGCCGCTGTACCAGGCACACTACCTGGACCTGATGCGCCGGCGCCTGGGCCTGACCACCGCGGAAGAGGACGACATGGCATTGGTCGAACGCCTGCTGCAGCGCATGCAGAGCGGTGGTGTGGACTACAACCTGTTCTTCCGCAAGCTGGGCGATCAGCCCGTGGCCGAGGCGCTGAAGGTGGTGCGTGACGACTTCATCGACCTGGCCGGTTTCGATGCCTGGGGGGCGGACTACCTGGCCCGCTGCGAGCGCGAAGCGGATAATGCCGAAGGGCGGCGTGAGCGCATGCATGCGGTGAACCCGCTTTACGTGCTGCGCAACTACCTGGCACAGAAAGCCATCGAAGCGGCCGAAGCGGGGGATTACAGTGAAGTGCGACGGCTGCATCAGGTGCTGAGCCGCCCGTTCGAGGAGCAGGCCGGAATGCAGGGCTATGCCGAGCGACCGCCGGAATGGGGCAAGCACCTGGAAATCAGCTGCTCCTCCTGACCAACTCCGAACCCTGTGGGAGCGGGTTCACCCGCGAAGAATGCGACGCGCTGGATGGCACCGGCTACGCCGGTGTTCGCGGGTAAACCCGCTCCCACAGGTACGGCGCTCAACCCAAGGCTTGCGCCGTACCTGTGGGAGCTGGCTTGCCGGCGATAGCGCCCGAACAAACAACACAAGGAATCGACATGTCCGACCCACTGGTAATCCCCTGCCCCCATTGCAACGGCCTCAACCGCCTGCCCGCCGAGCGCCTGGGCGACGCGCCGAAATGCGGCCGCTGCAAACAGGACGTGCTGCTGAGCACCCCCTTCGAACTCACCGAAGCCAGCTACGCCAGCCAGATCAAAGGCGACCTGCCACTGCTGGTCGACATCTGGGCGGATTGGTGCGGCCCATGCAAATCCTTCGCCCCCACCTTCGAACAGGCCGCCCGCCAACTGGCCGGCCGCTGCCGCCTGGCCAAGCTCGACAGCGAAGCCAACCGCAACCTGGCCGGGCAACTGGGCATCCGCTCGATCCCCAGCCTGCTGCTGTTCAAGAATGGCCGTGAAGTCAGCCGTCAGGCCGGGGCGTTTCCACTCCAGTCGTTGCTGGAGTGGTTGCGTAGCCAGGGGGTCTAAGCGTTCTCTTCGAGCAGCGAATGCAACTCGACAAACTGCTGGGTCAGCTTGTGCCTGGGCTCCAGGTGAATCAGCGGAAGGCTGGCATGGTGCGACTCACGCATCTTCACCGAGCTGCCCAGGTACACCGGTAGCACCGGGAGCCCTTCGGCCAGCAGCTCGTCGAGCATCTGCTGTGGCAGGCTGGCGCGGGACTGGAACTGGTTGACCACGATGCCTTCGACCACCAGGTCTTCGTTGTGGTCCTCCTTAAGTTCTTCGATCTCGGCTAGCAGGCCATACAGGGCCTGGCGCGAGAAGCTGTCGCAGTCGAAAGGAATCAGCACGCGATCGGCGGCGATCAGTGCGGAAACCGCATAGAAGTTCAGCGCTGGCGGGGTATCGATGTAAATGCGCTCGTAGTCCTCGTCCAGTTCGTCGAGCAACTTACGCAGCTTGTTGATCTTGTGCTTCGCCTCAAGCTTCGGCTGCAGATCGGCCAGCTCGGCCGTGGCGGTGACCACGTGCAGGTTGTCGAACGGGGTTTCGTAGATATCGACCTGGTTCTTCTTGCTGAACGGCCCGCTGGACAGGCTTTGCTTGAAGAAGTCGGCGATGCCCATGGGGATATCGTCGCCGGTCAGGCCAGTCAGGTACTGGGTCGAGTTGGCCTGGGCATCCAGGTCGATCAGCAGGGTCCGATAACCTTCGCTGGCGCTCACCGCCGCCAGGTTGCAAGCGATGCTCGACTTGCCCACACCACCTTTCTGATTGAACACCACGCGCCGCATGATTGACCTCCGTGTATCAACGAATGCCCGAGTATGTGGCGCCGCTGCGGCAATGACCAGTGCCATTTGCCCGGAACAACAGCCTTGTGCTGCCTGCCCTGGCCCTATCGCCGGCAAGCCAAGCGCGTCCCCTGTGGGAGCTGGCTTGCCGGCGATGGGGCCCGATCAGGCAACTACACTGCCCCCGCCAGCCACCTGCCCTGTGAGCAACTCGGCAAATGCCCGTGCCATCGCCGACCCACCATGCTCGCGCTGCACCAGCCACACCGCCGACATCGCCCCTTCATCCAGCAACGTGCGATAGACCACCCCCTCGATGCGCATACGCTGGAACGACGCCGGCAGCACCGACACCCCAAGCCCTGCCGATACCAGCCCGATGATGGTCATCGCCTCCCCCGCCTCCTGGGCAAAATGCGGGCTGAAACCCGCCTGGCGCGCCAGGCTCAGCAACTGTGCGTGCAACCCGCTGCCATAGCTGCGCGGGAAGAACACGAACGGCTCATTGGCCAGCGCGGCCATGTGCACGCCATGCTCCGTGCCTTCGGCCAATGGATGCGAGGCATTGATCACTGCCACCAGCGGCTCGCGAAACAGCTCGGTGGCCACCAGCCCTTCCGGCAGCGGCATCGGCCGCATCAGCCCGACCTCGATGGACTCGTCGAACACCCCTTCTGCCACGTCGCGACTGCTCATTTCCTTGAGGTTCAGGTGCACCGCCGGGAAGCGCTGGCGAAACGCGTGGATGGCCTTGGGGATCTTCGAGGTGAACGGTGCCGAGGAGGTAAAACCGATCTTCATCTCCCCCAGCTCCCCCAACTGCGCACGCCGGGCGACATCGGCGGCCTTTTCCACCTGCGCCAGCACCTGGCGGGCTTCCTCGAGGAACAACCGCCCCGCCTCGCTCAGCTCGACCCGACGGTTGGTACGCTCGAACAGCCGGGCCCCCAGCTCCTGCTCCAGCGCCTGGATCTGCTGACTCAAGGGTGGCTGCGAAATGCCCAGCTGCTGGGCGGCGCGGCCAAAATGCAGCTCTTCGGCCACGGCGATGAAGTAACGCAGATGGCGCAATTCCATGATCAGCTCCAAACAGGTCGTATAACGTCTCAAATAGGTCGAACAATATATTGGATCTAATCATTAGCCAGCTATATGCTTTTTTTCATTGCGCCAGAGGTACCCGCCCGTGAAAACTGCTGTAGCTCCCCTTCCCGCCGAGCCAGAACCTGCCCCGCTGAACGAAATGTGGATCGAAAAAGGCACCCCCGCCTTCATGAAGACCGTGCTGGCGCTATTCAGCGGCGGCTTCGCCACCTTCGCCCTGCTGTACTGCGTGCAGCCGATGATGCCGTTGCTGTCGAAGGAATTTGCCATCAATGCGGCGCAGAGCAGCCTGGTGCTGTCGGTTTCCACAGCCATGCTGGCGTTCGGCCTGCTGATCACCGGCCCTATCTCCGACCGCATCGGGCGCAAGCCGGTGATGGTGTTTGCCCTGGCCTGCGCCGCACTTTCCACCCTGGCCAGCGCGGTGATGCCGAGCTGGGAGCTGGTACTGGCCACCCGCGCCCTGGTCGGCCTGTCGCTGAGCGGCCTGGCGGCGGTGGCGATGACCTACCTGAGCGAAGAGATCCACCCGCAGCACATCGGCCTGGCCATGGGCCTGTACATCGGCGGCAACGCCATTGGCGGCATGAGCGGGCGCCTGATCACCGGCGTGCTGATCGACTTCGTCAGCTGGCACACGGCGATGCTGACCATCGGCGGCCTGGCCCTGGTGGCGGCGCTGGTGTTCTGGAGGGTGCTGCCCGAATCGCGCAATTTCCGCCCGCAGGCGATGAACCCACGCAGCCTGCTGGATGGCTTCGTCATGCACTTCAGGGATGCCGGCCTGCCCTGGCTGTTCCTCGAAGCCTTCCTGCTGATGGGCGCCTTCGTCACCCTGTTCAACTACATCGGCTACCGCCTGCTGGCCGAGCCTTATCACATGAACCAGGCGCTGGTCGGCTTGCTGTCAGTGGTGTACCTGTCTGGCATCTACAGCTCGGCGCAGGTCGGCGCACTGGCTGACAAACTGGGCCGGCGCAAGGTGTTCTGGGCCAGTATCGTGGTAATGGCGGGCGGCTTGCTGATGACCCTGGCCAGCCCGCTGGTGATGGTTATCGTCGGTATGCTGGTGTTCACCTTCGGCTTTTTTGGCGCGCACTCGGTGGCCAGCAGCTGGATCGGCCGCAGGGCTTTGAAGGCCAAGGGACAGGCGTCGTCGCTGTACCTGTTCAGCTATTACGCCGGGTCGAGCGTGGCCGGTACGGCGGGCGGGGTGTTCTGGCACCAGTGGGGCTGGAATGGCATCGGGCTGTTCATTGGCAGCCTGCTGGCGGTGGCGTTGCTGGTGGCGCTGCACCTGAGCAGGTTACCACCGAAATCGGTGTGAAACATTCGCGGGCACGCCCGCTCCCACAGGGACGGCGCCTCACCTGAAGCCACCGCCAAACCTGTGGGAGCGGGCGTGCCCGCGAACTTGCCGTTGGATCAGTTGATGATCTCGACCATATCCACATCCACTTCCCGGCTCATCAGGTGCTTCTCCACCTCACCGGTCAGCTTGACCTTGGTCTTGTCGTTGAACGGCGTCGGCGGCAGGTCTTCATCATCGATTTCCACAGTGATGGTGCCGGTGTTGTCCTTGAACTCGTACTTGTCGTCGTTGTTGATCTTCTTGGTCACGAAGCCTTGCAGCACCACTGGGGTGTCGTCGGCAGCATCGTTGGCCGCAGCTACGGTGGTGACCGACTGGGCGCCGGGGCCGGTGTAGCCGGCAGCCAGGGCGGCAGTGCTGAACAGAGGGGCGAGGATCAAGGCGAGGTAACGGATTTTCATGGGACAGGTCCTGATTCGATTTCGATGGAAACAGCCTACCGCTGCTGGCTGAAGCCAACCTTAATCAGCACTGGCCTCATCCAGCGCCAACCCCAACTGCGCCTGCAGCCGCGCCCCGACAACTTGCAACTGCAAACTGCGGACCTGCGCGCCGTCAAGCTCCAGCGCATGCAGCCACCCCAGCAGTGGCGCAGGCTCGCCCTCGAGGCTTACCTCCACCTGACCGGCCCGTGCCTGCAACCCGGCAATTTGCAAACCGGCGGCCAGTGCGCGTTCGTTCAGAACAGAGGGTGTCAGCACCGTTACCGCTTCCCCGGCCAAGGCCGGGCCTGTCGAAACCCGTTGCAGATGCCCGCTGAGCTTCAGCTCATGCGCATGGGCGAGCTCGGCCTGTTGCGAGCGCTGCTTGCCGGGTACACAGGCAAACTGCCAGAGCACGACCATGGCCAAACTCCAGAGTGCGGCCAGGATCACGGCCCTTCGATCACCGGGTATCGATTGCCATTGGCCTATCAAGGCCTGCTCAATCCACCGCATCAGCGAATCTCCCTGAAAGTCAGGGTCGCGCGCACAACCTGCTCGGCCTGCCGGGCTTGATCCATCAGCACGGCAGGGGCCCGCTGGCGCAAGCGCTCAAGGTCATCGAAACCTTGCGCAACCACTTCCATTCGCCACCCTTCGCCGGGACTGGACACGGCCCGTTCAACCGTGATGTTCCCGGTTTCCACCAATTGCTCCGTGAAAGAAACCAGCCCCTCGACGGTAGTCTTCTCCCGGGGACGGAATTCCAGTGCCCTGATCTGTGTGGCCAGGTCACCTGCGACAGACTGCTCGGGCGCCCAACGCAGAAACGTCTGAAGATTCTCGGCATGTAGCTGTGCTGTACGTTCCGACAGCCATTCAGCACGCAGATGTTCCGCCAGGCACACCATTGCGAAGGCCAGCAGCGCTCCGCCCGCCAGGGAGGGCCAGGGCACGATCGGGCTGCGTCGCCGAAATGGCCCCTGACGCAGGTCCAGGGCCTTGGCCCGACCTTGGATGAAGGTGTGAAAGGCGCTATCGACGGTTTGGTTGTGGAGCGCCTGCCCTGCATCAGCAGGTTCGGCCGGCCGCTCCATCGGCGGCAGTTGGCGCACCAGGACCTCGGCCGCCTGGGGGCCGGCGACCAGCCAAGGCCCACCATGCCCACCCAACAACCAGCGACCCTCGAGCCACAGTGCACGGGGCTGCTCTGCGCCCAGCAGGTCGGCATCGACATGGATCCCGAGCGGGTCGATTCCCTGGCTTTTCAACAAGGCCATCAGGCTGGCCAGAACCTGACGCTCTATCACCAGAGCCCGGCGATGCCCCTGCGCATCCGGCGGGCCGAACACCAGATGCAGCGTTTCCAGCGGCGCTGCCAAATAGTCTTCGGCAGCGTAGGCCAATGTTTCAGGCTTGGGCCGCTTGCCCGGCACAGGACCGATCTCGCAACTGCCCAGCATCTCCATAGGTACCACCACGATAGCAGGACCGGTGAGCGTCGAAGCCAGCTCCTCCAGTCGTGCCTTGTGAAGGCTGCCGTCCGCCGCACGCAGCCACACCGGCCACCGCGCATCGGCCGCCGCAACCCCTTCCGGCAACAGGTACAGCCAAATCTCACTCATCTGCTCTTTGCTCCCGCATCGCAGAAAACACACGCCGCACCACACGAACCTGATGCGTGTCCAAATCGATCTCCAGGTCGCTGTACAGGTACATGCGCTTACCTGCCATCTCTGCCTGCACCTCCAGGCGAAACCAGCGGCTGGTCACGGCCAGCCCGCGCCTGTCCAGACCCACGCCCTCCAGTTGGGGCAGAGCCAAAAAACGTTCTACCGTGGGGTAACCCGCTTCGGGGCGCTCGCTTACCAGTTGGCTTGCCACCGTAAGCGACACCTCGGCGGACGCCGCAAGCAGTAGCGCCGGGGCCGTATTGATGTTGAGCCGCGCCTCCTTGGGCAACACCACTACCCAAGGCTGCAAACGCGCCATTACCTCAGCGGAAACACTCGGCAACGTACGCAACTGGGTTGGGTCGAGCATCGGTTGGCCAGCGAGCCCTTCCAAAGCGGGTGGCTCCACTTGCAACGAATGGCACAGGCGCTCCCAGCGCTTGAGCAGCAGCGGGTCGGGGGCCTTGCCTGCCATCAGGGCGCCGAGGTTCAAGCGGCCCGAGAGGTCCTCCAGCTGCAGGCTCAGTTGCCCCTGACCAAGGGTGAGCGCTCGGGGCTGGGCCCAGGATTGTCGAACATGAGTGACCTGCAGTACTTCGCCTACCTCACGGCGCAAGCTCGCCAGGGCATGCTGCTCGCCGGCCTGAGCCAAACGCAGCAAGCGCGACGCTTCGATCTGCTGGCTTACACCACCAATCAGCAGTTGATGGCTGCGCAACATACCGGCTGACAGCAACGTGAGCAGCGCCATGACAAGCAGCACGGTGACCAGCGCAAGCCCCTTTTGCCGTTGCCCCCTCATTGGCTGGTGCCTCCCAGCGGCAGTACCCGCCGGATCTGTTGAAAACGCCTGGTCGACAGTGTCACCTCCAGCGCCTGCGGTGGCACCGGCCGGCGCTGGGCCATTGGCCAGCGCGCCTGCCAGCCGCGACCGGGCACGTGCAGACGCCAGTGCAGCTCGCCTACACCTTCGAGCAAACGCTGCGGGCGTGGCTGACCTTGCTCCAGCGTGCGTCGCTGGCGCCACAGCACGCCGTCTTCGAGCCAGTACTCGACAACCCTCAGCTCGCTGCGCTTGAGCGCTTGGCTGCCTTGTTCGCTGGCCAACCAATGGACCCGAGTGCCGTTCAGCAGAATGCCGTAACCGCCCTTGCCCAGGCTCGCGGGCGCATACCCCAGCATGGCGTCGCGCTGGATCAAGCTCATGGCCCTGCCCAGCGCACGCAGCTCATCGGCCTGTGCCTGGCGTGCGTTCTCGGCACGCATGAACACATCGAGCACGCGCGCACTTCCGATAGCCAGGACGGCAAAGATAGCGAGCGCCAACAGCAACTCGATCAAGGTGAAGCCCCCCTGGCGGGTCATCCTGCCCGGGCTAGCGCGGCGCATCCGCCATCCCCAGCCACCCCGTGGCCTGATGCAGCACCTGGCGATCCGCAGCGAGGCCCACACGTACCTGCACTTCCAGCAAGCCACCCACGTCCAGACGGCGGCTTTCGTGCAGAGTCCAGCGGTGTTGACCGAACATGACCTCCAGGCTCCGCTGGCCGGGAGCCGGCGCAGCTTGCAGGCCCAGCTCCGTCAGGTGGTTGTCGGCCACCCAGCTAGCCAGTAGGCGCTCTCGAACCCCCTGCGATTGCGCCAGTACATGCTGGCTGGCCGTGGTCACCGCCACGGCCAGTACTGCGAAAATCGCCAGCGCCACCAACACCTCCAACAGGGTGAAGCCGCGTTCAGTGCACGAACTGGGGGTCATTGAGGCCATCACTCGACACGGAAACAAGGCGCACATCGTCCGCCTCGAAATGCAGGGAAAACGGCGTGTGCTCGTCATTACCGTACATCAGCAGTTGCGGCGCCCCGCCAGCCAGGGCATATGGCACAAGCAGCCCATCGATCTCCAAGCGCAGATACAGGTCAATATCGCGATGCCTGCCGGCTGCCTCCCAGCCATCCTCGGAGGCTTTGAGCAGTTGGTAACCCTGGGCATCGATGCGAATACCTTGCGTCAGCCCTTCCAGCACCGCCTGCTGCCGCGCGAATTGCACCAACTGGAGGAAGAGGCTGGCCTCCTGGCTGGCCACTCGCTGCGGATCGCGTGCGAACGTGAACCCGGCCATACCCATCACAATGCCCAGCAACAGCATCACCAGAAGCAGCTCCAGCAGGGTGAAGCCTCGAGAGCGGCGCTGTTTCATTCAGGCCAGTTACCGATATCAGCATCCATTTCCTCACCGCCCGGCTGACCGTCGCCGCCCAGGGAGTAAAGGTCATAGCCCTGGGTTGAACGGATTCCTGGGCTTGCGTACTGGTAATGCGAGCCCCAGGGGTCGGTTGGCGTGCTCTTCAGATAGCCTTGGGCACTCCATTGACGTGGCAGTGGCGCCACCGTGGGGCGTTTCACCAAGGCGTCCAGCCCTTGCGCGGTTGTCGGGTAGCGGCCGTTGTCCAGACGGTAGATTTCCAGTGCGGTGGAAATTGACTGGATATCGGTGCGAGCTGCGGTCAGCTTGGCATGGTCGGGACGGCTCATTACGTTGGGCAGCACCAGCGCGCCAAGAACCCCCAGGATAATGACCACCACCATGATTTCGATGAGAGTGAAGCCGCGTTCGGCGCGGCGTGATGAACGCATGGACATGTCAGTTGACCAGTTGGTTGAGGTTGAGGATCGGCAGCAGGATGGCGAGCACGATGAACAGCACGATGCCCCCCATCACCAGCAGCATCAGGGGCTCGCAGAGACTCACCAGCAAGGAAATACGCCCTGCCAGTTGTTTGGCCTGAAGGTCTGCGGCACGTTCGAGCATGGTGTCCAGCTCACCGGCGCGTTCGCCGCTGGCGATCATGTGCAGCATCAGCGGTGGCAAGGCTTCGCTGCGTGCCAGGCAGTTGGCCAGCGTGGTGCCCTCGCCCAGCTCACGGGCGGCCCGCAGCAGGCGCTCGCGTAGAATCAGGTTGCCAATCACGGCCGCGCTGATGTTCATCGCCTCGACCAATACCACGCCGCTGCGCCCCAGGATCGCAAGGGTGCTGATGAAGCGGGCCGCTTCACTGGCCCGGACGAATTCGCCATATCCGGGCAGGCGCAGTGAAAAGCCATGCCATTGCCTGCGCCGTGCCGGTTGGCGAAGGGCACAGGCAACCAGTGCGATGGCCATGGCCAATAGCGCCAGCGCTGCCAAGCCATAATGGTTCGTGGCATCGCTCAAGGTGATCAGCACTCGCGTTGCCAGCGGCAGTTGTGCATGGTCACGCGAAAAGGCCTGCACCACGTCTGGCACCACATAGCCCAGCAGAAAACCCACCACCAGCAACGAGACAACCAGCAGGATCACCGGGTAAACCATCGCCAGCTGTACCTTCTGCCGCAGGGCCTGATGGTTCTCGCCATGCTCGGCCAAACGCTCGAGCACGCCCGCCAGGTGGCCGGAACGTTCGGCAGCGGCCACGGTGGCCCGATAAACCATGGGAAATGCCTGTGGGTAGTGCGCCAGGGCCTGCGCCAGCGCATGGCCTTCGGCAACCCGCTCAGCCACGCCGCGCAATACCTGACGTACGTGGCGCGGCGTACTCTGCTCGGCAACTGCCTGCAACGCCTCGGTCAACGGCACCCCGGCATGCAGCAGAGTCGCCAGCTGGCGCGTCAGCAGCGAGCGCCGGGCCAGGCTCAGGGTATTGCGTGCCAGCAACCGGGCCAAAGGGGATGCCCCCAAGGGGCTCATGCTCAGCACCAACAACCCTTGCTCGCGCAATGTTTGCCGGGCCTGGCGCGCACCCGACGCCTCCACGGTGCCTCGCTGGCGCACACCCTTGGCATCCTGGGCCTGGTAGCGGAACAGCGCCATGTCAGTCCTGCCCCGTCACGCGCAGCAGTTCTGCCACGCTTGTCTGCCCCTGGCAGACACGCTGGACGCCATGCTGGAACAGGCTTGGTGTATCCACGCGGATCAATTCGAGCATGTCGTCCTGAGACGCCCGGGCATGAATCGCCTGGGCCAACGCGGGCTTTACCACCAGCATCTCGTGCAACGCCAGGCGCCCGCTGTAACCCAGCTGGCATTCGCTACAGCCCTGCGCCTTGTAGAGCCGCGGCGGCAATTCGGCCGGGTGGCCCAGGACGCTGGCCGTGGCCTCGTCCACTTCATGTTCGACCCGGCAGTGGGGGCAAAGCCGTCGCACCAGGCGCTGGGCCATGATCCCGGCCAGTGAAGATGCGAGCAGGCAAGTATCGATGCCCATGTCGGCAAGGCGTGTGATTGCGCCCAGAGCGCTGTTGGTATGCAAGGTGGACAGCACCAGGTGGCCCGTCAACGAGGCCTGCACCGCAATCTCGGCGGTCTCCCGATCACGGATCTCGCCCACCATGACCACGTCGGGGTCCTGTCGCAAGATGGCACGCAGCCCCCGGGCGAAGGTCATGTCGACCTTGGTGTTGACCTGGGTCTGGCCGATGCCGGGAAGGTAGTACTCGACCGGGTCTTCGACGGTGAGGATATTGCGCGATACCTGGTTGAGGTACGAAAGCGCGGTGTACAGCGTTGTGGTCTTGCCGGAACCGGTGGGCCCGGTGACCAGGAAAATGCCATGTGGTTTCTCCAGCATGCGCATGAAGCCAGCACGCACAGAGCCAGGCATCTGCATATGGTCGATGTCCAGACGCATTGCCTGCTTGTCCAGCAAACGCAGTACCACCCGCTCGCCATGGGCGGCGGGCAAGGTCGACACCCGCACATCCACTTCGTGGCCGGCCAGGCGCAGGCTGATCCGGCCATCCTGAGGCACGCGCTTCTCGGCGATGTCCAGGCGCGCCATGACCTTGATGCGCGAAACCAGCAGTGCAGATAGCTCCCGTGGTGGCGCCAGCACCTCGCGCATGACGCCGTCGATACGCATGCGTACGCGCAGCTGATGCTCGAAGGTTTCCAGGTGGACGTCCGAGGCCCGGGCCCTCACCGCCTCGCTGAACAAGGCATTGAGCAGGCGGATGATCGGCGCATCGTCCTGTTGCTCCAGCAGGTCGCTGGTTTGCGGCAAGGCTTCAGCCAGCTGCGCCAGGTCGATTTCCCGGTCCAGGCCCTGAACAACGGCCTGCGCTGCATCCTGGCCGGGGCCGTAGCAACTGGCCAGGCGCTCGGCGAAGTCGGCATCGCTGACACGCCGCAGGTGCCAGTTGCTGCCCACCACACGGCAGGCTTCGGCAAGGGCGGCCAGCGAAGTGCCTTCTCGCATCAGCAAGGCAGGCTCAGCCGCCTGGCGATCGAGCAGGATACCGTGACGTCGGGCAAAGCTGAACGGCAGGTCGCTGTTCATGAGCGTGGCCCTGGCGCGCCGGGCAGAGCCTGCGACTCGAACATCTGCCGGGGATCTTCCGGCAGGGTCGAATCATCCGCAGCGCGTACCCCTTCGTAGGCGCGTCGCCCCGTCTCGACCAGCTCGGCCTGGCTGCGCAGAATGGTCGGGCGCAGGAAGACCATCAGGTTGGTTTTTTCCTGAGTATCGCTGCGCCACCGGAACAGACCGCCCACCCATGGGATTCGGCTGAGCAGCGGAACACCGCGCTCTACCTTGCGCATGCTGTCCTTGATCAGGCCGCCGATCACGATAATCTCGCCATCGGCAGCCAAGATGGTGCTCTTGAGCGTGCGCTTGTTGGTGATCAGGTCGTTCTCGGCCGTGCTGGGCGCAATTTCCGAGCTTTCCTGCTCGACCTCGAGGCGCAGGCTGCGCCCTTCATTGATGTGCGGGCGCACCTTCAGGCTGATACCGATGTCCTTGCGCTCGACTGTGGTAAAGGGGTTCTCCGAACCACTACCGGGGGTAACGTAGGAGCCGGTCTTGAACGGCACGTTCTGGCCTACCAGGATCTGCGCCTCCTGGTTGTCCAAGGTCAGCAGGCTCGGCGTCGACAACAGGTTGCTGCGGCTATTGCTGGCCAAGGCCGAAACCAGCGCGGCAAAACGGTCCGAGCCAATGGCCAGGGCGACGCCCCCCGGCAGCTTGGTTTCCTTGCCCAGCAGGTCGGCCAGGGCAGCACCACTTTCGCTGAAGGTAACGCCGCCTTTGAGGCCACCTTTGTCGATGCCCCATTGCAGGCCCAACGCTTCATCGATGCTGCCACTGACTTCGACGATTGCCGCATGGATCAGCACTTGCGCCCGGGGCTGGTCCAGTTGTTGGATGATCTGCTCCACGCGGCCCAGCGTCTGCGGCTCGCCCATTATCACCAGGGCGTTCTGGCTGGCATCGGCCTTGACCATGGCCTCGCCGGGGAGGTCCGCGCCCAGAGCCTTGGTGCCCGGCGTACCATCGAGCCGCTTGCCCACCTCACCCAATACTTCGGCAAGCTGCTCGGCACTGCTGTGTTGCAGGCGCACCACCCGCCAGTTCTGCGAATTGGCCGGAACCGGTACATCCAGCGAGCGGGTCAGTTGCGCAAGACGTTGCCTGGACTTGATCGGGCCCAGGATCAGAAGACGGTTGCCGTTCATGTCAGCCAGTACGCGAACGCCGCTGTCCGGGCCACCGGCGGCGGCTTCGACCACCGGGAACACAACCTCGGCCTGGGCTTTGCGCAAGGTCACCAGTTCATGATCATGCCGCTGGCCACTGTCGAGCTGCAGGACCAGGTTTTCCAGGCGGTCCAGGTTGGCTGCGGAGTCGGTGATCACCAGGGCGTTGGCGGAGCTGGACGGTCCAATGTAGCCATTGCTGGAAACCAACGGCCGCAGCAAGCCGGCCAGATCGGCAGCGACACTGCCCGACAGGTTGAAAACCCGTGTGGTGACCGCTGCCGGTATGGCCTCCACCTGCTGGTTTGCCCAGGCCTTGGCTTCGCTTGCAGGCAGCACCAGCAAGCGGTCGCCGTCGTTCACGGCGGCAAAGCCCTGGGCATTGAGCACCGAGTAGAACAGCCGCCGTATCCCTTCGCGATCAAGCGCCTCGTTCGAAAGGACGGTGATGCGCCCCTGCACGCGCGGGTCGAGAATGATCGGCTGGTCAAGGATCGCCCCCACCTCACGCACCACGTCGCGCACGTCGGCATCGCTCATCGCCAGTTGCCAGGTGGGTGCCTCAGCAAGCGCCTGGGAGCAGGCAAGGGTAAGTGAGGCGCCGAACGAGGCGGCGCGCAAGTATCGCATCAGAGTCATTGCACCTCCCGCAACAGGCGGGCTGAGGGGTCTGAAACAGGGCGCGGGCGAGTCGCCGCACCCGTGGGCAGAAATACAGAGGGGGTATCGCTGGACAACGACACGACTTCCTCGCGGCCGTCGATCCACAGCACGATGGAACGCACATTTATTTGGCGCAGCACGCCATGGCCAGGTAACCGGTCTCCGACGCGATAGATAGCCTCGCCGCTGTCGCTTCTCACCAACGCTCGGGCATCGCCCTGGCTGGAAACGAAGCTGGCCTTGAGGGCGATATCCGCCCGGCTCGACTGCCGTTGACCCGGCGCCTGAAAGCCGAACGCCAGGGCCAAGGTAGCCGCCGACAATGGTTTTTCTGGCAAAGCCGCTGTCGTCACCGGCGGGTCCTGGACGACCGGGGGCGCAACTGCGGGATAAACGCTTTCACGCCATGCCAGGCAGGCAAGCGTTACCAGCACGAACGCCAGCCAAGTCAGATACGACGAGCGCTTCATCGTAATCAGGGCAGCATCCGCCTCAGCACGCGCCGCCCGGACAGCTCATGCAAGAGCACGGCGGCGATGTGCATCGAAACGCCAAGGCCTAGCAACAGGCAGGAAGCGATGTGAGTCTTGAACCAGACGCTGTGCCAGAACGGGTCGCTCAGCATGGGCGCGATTGAGAACCAACCGAACACATCGATGACCCGATCCATCATCAGCACACCGGACAACAGCACGATAGCTGTGGTCCAGTACAAGCCCTCATGGGCGACATGAGCGATGCGCTGGTGCTTGAGATGGTCATGCGGGCTGCGTGGTTTGGGTCTGGTCAGGCGCAACAGCCAGCGCAGCATGAATACCGGGATGAACAGCGTCGTCATGGCCACATTGACGAATGCCACAAAGTGGCGTGTAGCGGGGGAGACATTCAGGTACGCCACGTAGAAACCGCTGATCAAGACCCAAATGATGACCGTGGCAGAGATCCAGTGCAGGAGGATCTGCTGCCAGCAATATTTTTGTACTTGCATAGATAGTACTCGAGGAGCCTGGCCCCTCCGGAAGGGGCCAGGTCGGACGCTTTACTTCTCGGTCCAGGCCATGTTCCAGTCGGAGCCAACACCTGGCTCGAACTGGTTGGCAGCCGCGGAGTACTGCCCGCAGTAGCCCGAGTTAGGGAACGGCTGGCACTCGTAGACCTTGCCGTTCTTAGGCTGCAGCACTGTTGTGCCAGCCTTGTAGCTCGACAGCGATTCCGGGAAAACGAAGTCGTGAGCCCCATCGCCAGCCGCTTTGAGCTGAACCGTCTTCTCGTCCTGCAGCAGCACCCGCTCACGCTTGTCCACGCCTACGACCTTGAGGGTATGCTCGCCTTCGGTACTTTCGACATTCAGCACGAACGGCTCGGTGCCGTTGACGCTCTGGCGCGAGTAAGAAACCTGCTTCTTGTTGGTATCGAACAGCCGCGCTGTCACTGTCAGGGCCTTGTTGGTCATGACGGTGAAATCCACACCACCCTTGCCGTCGGTGATCGTGTATTCGGGTTTGACATCGTGCAGGTGCATCGTGGCCTGCTCGCCAGCGGCCGTTTCAAAGTGCAGAAGATAGTTGGTCAGCCCACTTTCGGTTTTGGCAAAGATGCTGTTGGAGCCCTGCACAGGCTCGATATTACCGTCCGCATCCATTTTACCGGCACGTACCAACGTCTGGGTTTCGTTGATCTGCTTGGCGAGCTTATAAGCCCAGTTGGCAGCTATGGCTTCTTCGGCATTTTCGATCTTGATGCTTACATGGTTTGCAGGACGCTCCCCATTGGCATCGAATGCCCTGGCAGTAACTTTGTCCCCAACTTCAAGGTCACGGCTGGCGCTGATTTCAGCCAGGCGCGGCCACTCAGGGACCGGGCCGCCATCCAGCTGGATATCGACGTCAGCGACACTGTGGAAAGCCTTATCGGTATCGCCAACCTTCCAGACGGCGAGAATCACGTGCTGGCCCGAACGGTCGGCTGGCAATGTGCAGCTGTGCCTTGGATTGGTGCCAGTACCTTTTGCCGGTATCTGGTTGCTGCCATCCAACGCACAGAACGGGGTCGAATCGAATGAGTCACGGGTCAGCGCAGCGTTGGGGTTCCAATCCGCCTTGGTAATGAAGTACTCCCACGACCGCACCGGATGCGGGGCTTCATAATGCCAGTCGAACTGCATGTTACGGTCCACGACCGGGGTCAGATGCCAACGATTGGCTGATTGCTCATCGAGTGCGGCAAAGTCGCTTCGAACACCACCACTGGCGATTTTTCCATTCTCGGGGCCTTGGCTTGGAAAGCGCCCTATCACTTCGCCGACCGACCACGGTTCGTACTGAGCACCTCCGCAGTTGACGTTCAGGTTTTTAAAACCTGCATGGCAGAGCGCTGCACGAGACGGAGGGTCAGCCAGGTAACCATGTGCATTGGCGATTTGCGCCTGCAAACCTGCACCTACGATCGCCATCCACACACCGGTGGCGACAACGCTTTTTCGCAGGGTCTTTCTTGTATTCATCACGAACTCCGAACGCATTGCTGGTTAAATGCGTAAAGGCGCATTTATTGAAATGCAATGCACCTTCAGCGCGAATGGAGCGCGGAGAGTAAAGAAAACAACTTTGCGTTCATGTAGGAATAAACCTGGCAGGCCGCGGTCTTTTCTCGCGGCCTTGAGGCAATTTCCATGTAGGGACTTTCGAAACAAAAGCGCTAAAGACGCGAGAAGGGATTACTATCGATCTTCAATGTCGAGAACTTCCTCTACATCGAAAGATTCACAGCGACATGCAACTTTCTTGGTGAAACGCTGACATGTAACTTGAACAAGCCTGTTCAACATCAGGGAAATATCCCCAATCTGATGCGAGCAGGCTTGCGAAAGACTCCCCGACCCGAAACCTCGGGGAGCCTCGAATCAAGCGTGATATTGCGCCGACAGCTCATGCACGGCGTTGATGAACACACCGGCGTGCTCCGGGTCGACTTCCGGTGTGATGCCGTGGCCCAGGTTGAACACATGGCCTGTGCCGTGGCCATAGCTGGCCAGGATACGCGCCACTTCCTTACGGATAGCTTCGGGCTTGGCGTACAGCACGGTCGGGTCCATATTGCCCTGCAGCGCCACCTTGTCACCCACGCGGCGGCGGGCATCGCCGATCTCGCAGGTCCAGTCCAGGCCCAGCGCGTCGGCGCCGGCTTCGGCGATGCTTTCCAGCCACAGGCCGCCGTTCTTGGTGAACAGGATCACCGGCACCTTGCGCCCTTCGTGCTCGCGGATCAGGCCGCTGACGATCTTGCGCATGTAGGCCAGGGAGAACTCCTGGTAAGCCGCCGCCGACAGGTTGCCGCCCCAGGTGTCGAAAATCTGCACGGCCTGGGCACCAGCGAGGATCTGGCCGTTGAGGTAGCTGGTGACCGACTGGGCCAGCTTGTCCAGCAGCAGGTGCAGGGCCTGCGGGTTGTCGTAGGCCATGGCCTTGGTCTTGCGGAAGTCCTTCGACGAGCCGCCTTCGACCATGTAGGTGGCCAGGGTCCACGGGCTGCCGGAGAACCCGATCAGCGGCACGCGGCCGTTGAGCTCGCGGCGGATGGTGCTGACCGCGTCCATCACGTAGCCAAGGTCTTTCTGCGGGTCGGGGATCGGCAGCGCTTCGATGTCGGCCGGTGTGCTGATGACCTTCTTGAAACGCGGGCCTTCGCCGCTTTCGAAGTACAGGCCCAGGCCCATGGCATCGGGGATGGTGAGGATGTCCGAGAACAGGATCGCCGCGTCCAGCGGGTAGCGGTCCAGCGGCTGCAGGGTGACCTCGCAGGCGAACTGCGGGTTCATGCACAGGCTCATGAAGTCACCGGCCTTGGCGCGGCTGGCGCGGTACTCCGGCAGGTAGCGGCCGGCCTGGCGCATCATCCACACCGGGGTGACGTCTACGGGTTGCTTGAGCAGTGCACGCAGGAAACGATCGTTCTTCAGGGCAGTCATGTCGGCATCCGGAAAAATAGTGCGGGCATTTTCTCAGACGCACAAAGAAAAGGCACGGCCGTTTGCCGTGCCTTTTCTCTATAGGTATGTCCTGGATCAATAGATTTTGTATACAAAATTCTAATGATGGGGGTGCCGATGGCCCTATCGCCGGCAAGCCAGCTCCCACAGGGTGAGCCGCAGCCCTTGTGGGAGCTGGCTTGCCGGCGATGAGGCCAGTACAGGCAACCTCAGACTTCCAGGTAGTCCAGGATACCCTCAGCAGCAGTACGCCCTTCGAAGATAGCCGTCACCACCAGGTCCGACCCACGCACCATGTCGCCACCGGCAAACACTTTCGGGTTGCTGGTCTGGTGCTTGAACTTGCCCTTCTCCGGTGCCACCACGCGGCCCTGGCTATCCAGCTGGATGCCATGCTGCTCGAACCACGGCGCCGGGCTTGGGCGGAAGCCGAAGGCGATGACCACGGCATCGGCCGGCAGGATCTCTTCGGACCCCGGGATCGGCTCCGGGCTGCGGCGGCCACGGGCATCCGGCTCGCCGAGACGAGTCTCGACCACCTTTACGCCTTCGACCTTGTCCTCGCCGACAATGGCGATAGGCTGGCGGTTGTAGAGGAACTTCACGCCCTCTTCCTTGGCGTTCTTCACCTCACGACGCGAACCCGGCATGTTGGCCTCGTCACGGCGATAGGCGCAGGTCACCGACTTGGCGCCCTGGCGGATCGAGGTGCGGTTGCAGTCCATCGCGGTGTCACCACCGCCCAGTACCACCACCTTCTTGCCCTGCATGTCGACGAAGTCTTCCGGCGACTTCTCGAAGCCCAGGTTGCGGTTGACGTTGGCGATCAGGAAGTCCAGCGCATCATGCACGCCCGGCAGGTCCTCGCCCGGGAAGCCGCCCTTCATGTAGGTGTAGGCACCCATGCCCATGAACACCGCGTCGTACTCGGCGAGCAGTTGCTCCATGGTCACGTCCTTGCCCACCTCGGTGTTCAGGCGGAACTCGATGCCCATGCCGGTGAACACTTCACGGCGGTTGCTTAGCACGGTCTTTTCCAGCTTGAACTCGGGAATACCGAAGGTCAGCAGGCCGCCGATTTCCGGGTTGCGGTCGAACACCACCGGGGTCACGCCGGCACGTACCAGCACGTCGGCACAGCCCAGGCCGGCCGGGCCGGCACCGATGATGGCGACGCGCTTGCCGGTTGGCTTGACCTTGGACATGTCCGGGCGCCAGCCCATGGCGAAGGCGGTGTCGGTGATGTACTTCTCCACCGAGCCGATGGTCACCGCACCGAAGCCGTCGTTCAGGGTGCAGGCACCCTCGCACAGGCGGTCCTGCGGGCATACGCGGCCGCACACTTCCGGCAGGGTGTTGGTCTGGTGCGACAGTTCCGCCGCGGCCAGGATGTTGCCTTCGGATACCAGCTTCAACCAGTTGGGGATGAAGTTGTGTACCGGGCACTTCCATTCGCAATACGGGTTACCGCAGCCCAGGCAGCGGTGCGCCTGCTCCACGGACTGCTGCGGCTTGAACGGCTCGTAGATTTCCACGAACTCCTTCTTGCGCTGGCGCAGCAGCTTTTTCTTCGGGTCCTTGCGGCCCACTTCGATGAACTGGAAGTCGTTGTTCAGACGTTCAGCCATTTTTCAAAACCTCTTTACCGCAGTTGCCAGCCTCAGGCTGCAAGCTGCAAGACGATCACTTGAGCACGACAGGCCCCGCGCACGGGGCCGTCACTTGCAGCTGTTGTTACTGCGGGTTGGCACGGGTGCTGGACAGCAGTTGCTTCAGGTTGGCTGCCTTCGGCTTCACCAGCCAGAAGCGCCGCACGTAGTCGTCCAGGTTCTCCGAGAGCTCACGCCCCCACTCGCTGCCAGTCTCTTCCACGTACTCGGCAAGGACCCGCGCCAGGTGGCTGCGGTAGGCCTCCATCGCTTCACCACTGATACGCTGGATTTCCACCAGCTCATGGTTGAGCTTGTCGACGAAGGTATTGTCCATGTCGAGCACGTAGGCGAAGCCGCCAGTCATGCCAGAACCGAAGTTGTAACCGGTCTTGCCCAGCACGCAGACAAAGCCGCCGGTCATGTATTCACAGCAGTGATCGCCAGTGCCCTCGACAACAGCGTGGGCGCCGGAGTTACGTACAGCGAAGCGCTCGCCAGCAGTACCAGCGGCGAACAGCTTGCCGCCGGTGGCGCCGTACAGGCAGGTGTTGCCGACGATGGCGCTGTGCTGGGTTTCGAACGGGCTGCCGGCTGGCGGCACGATGGTGACCTTGCCACCGGTCATGCCCTTGCCGACGTAGTCGTTGGCGTCGCCTTCCAGGTGCAGGTTCAGGCCACCGGCGTTCCACACGCCGAAGCTCTGGCCCGCAGTACCCTTGAAGCGGAAGGTGATCGGCGCCGCGGCCATGCCCTGGTTGCCATGCAGGCGGGCGATTTCGCCCGACACGCGCGCACCGATGGAGCGGTCGCAGTTGCAGATGTCGAGGCTGAACTCGCCACCGGCCTGGTCGCGGATGGCCGGCATGGCCATTTCCACCATCTTCTCGGCTAGCTCGCCCTGGTCGAACGGCGGGTTCTTGTCGACTTCGCAGAACTGCGGCTTGTCAGCCGGGATGTGCGAGCTGCCCAGCAGCGGCGACAGGTCCAGGTACTGCTGGCGTTCGGTGTCGCCTGGCAGCACGTCGAGCAGGTCGGTACGGCCGATCAGCTCGCCGAGGCTACGCACGCCCAGCTTGGCCAGCCACTCACGGGTTTCTTCGGCGACGAAGGTGAAGAAGTTGATCACCATGTCGACGGTGCCGATGTAGTGGTCCTTGCGCAGCTTGTCGTTCTGGGTGGCCACGCCGGTGGCGCAGTTGTTCAGGTGGCAGATGCGCAGGTACTTGCAGCCCAGGGCGATCATCGGCGCGGTACCGAAGCCGAAGCTTTCGGCGCCGAGGATGGCTGCCTTGATCACGTCCAGGCCGGTCTTCAGGCCACCGTCGGTCTGTACCCGTACCTTGCCGCGCAGGTCGTTGCCGCGCAGGGTCTGGTGGGTCTCGGCCAGGCCCAGCTCCCATGGGGCGCCGGCATACTTGATCGAGGTCAGCGGCGAAGCACCGGTACCACCGTCGTAGCCGGAGATGGTGATCAGGTCGGCATAGGCCTTGGCCACACCGGCGGCGATGGTGCCGACGCCAGCTTCTGCCACCAGCTTGACCGAAACCAGGGCCTGCGGGTTGACCTGCTTGAGGTCGTAGATCAGCTGGGCCAGGTCTTCGATCGAGTAGATGTCGTGGTGCGGCGGCGGCGAGATCAGGGTCACGCCCGGTACCGCGTAACGCAGCTTGGCGATCAGGCCGTTGACCTTGCCGCCTGGCAGCTGGCCGCCTTCACCGGGCTTGGCGCCCTGGGCAACCTTGATCTGCAGCACTTCGGCGTTGACCAGGTACTCCGGGGTCACGCCAAAGCGGCCGGTGGCTACCTGCTTGATCTTCGAGCTCTTGATGGTGCCGTAGCGCGACGGGTCTTCACCGCCCTCGCCAGAGTTGGAACGCGCGCCCAGGCGGTTCATCGCCTCGGCCAGCGCTTCGTGGGCCTCT
This sequence comes from Pseudomonas sp. X4, assembly GCF_040784925.1. Taxonomy (NCBI): domain Bacteria; kingdom Pseudomonadati; phylum Pseudomonadota; class Gammaproteobacteria; order Pseudomonadales; family Pseudomonadaceae; genus Pseudomonas; species Pseudomonas sp. X4. The sequence continues at coordinate 2,033,161 of NZ_CP160798.1, forward strand.
GGCGACAGTGCACCCAGCGAGATACCGGCGGAGTCGAAGCGCTTGAGGATCGCCTCCAGCGGCTCGATCTGCTCCAGCGGCAGCGGCTGGTCGGCCACTTTCACCTTCAGCAGGTCGCGGATCATCGACACCGGGCGCTGGTCGACCAGCGTGGTGTATTCCTTGAACTTGGCGTAGTCGCCCTGCTGCACGGCAGCCTGCAGGGTGTTGACCACGTCCGGGTTGTAGGCGTGGTATTCGCCACCGTGGACGAACTTCAGCAGGCCGCCTTGCTGGATCGGCTTGCGCGCGCTCCAGGCTTCGGCTGCCAGCAGCTTCTGGTCGCTTTCCAGGTCTGCGAAGCGCGCACCCTTGATGCGGCTGGAAACGCCCTTGAAGCTCAGGCCCACCACTTCCTCGGCCAGGCCGATGGCTTCGAACAGCTGCGCGCCACGGTACGAGGCGATGGTGGAGATACCCATCTTCGACAGGATCTTCAGCAGGCCCTTGGAGATGCCCTTGCGGTAGTACTTGAAGACTTCGTCCAGGTCGCCCAGCACTTCGCCGGTACGGATCAGGTCAGCCAGCACTTCATAGGCCAGGTACGGGTAAACGGCCGAGGCACCGAAGCCCAGCAGCACGGCGAAGTGGTGCGGGTCGCGGGCGGTGGCGGTTTCCACCAGGATGTTGCTGTCGCAACGCAGGCCCTGTTCGGTCAGGCGGTGGTGCACCGCACCAACGGCCAGCGAGGCGTGCACCGGCAGCTTGCCCGGGGCAATGTAGCGGTCGCTCAGCACCAGCTGGGTCTTGCCAGCGCGCACGGCTTCTTCAGCCTGGTCGGCGATGTTGCGGATGGCCGCTTCCAGGCCGACGCTCTCTTCATAGTTGAGGTCGATCAGCTGGCGGTCGAAGCCTTCGCGCTCCAGGTTCATCAGCGAACGCCACTTGGCGGGCGAGATGACCGGCGAGCTGAGGATTACCCGCGAAGCGTGCTCCGGGGATTCCTGGAAGATATTGCGCTCGGCACCCAGGCAGATTTCCAGGGACATGACGATCGCTTCGCGCAGCGGGTCGATCGGCGGGTTGGTCACCTGGGCGAATTGCTGGCGGAAGAAGTCGTACGGCGAACGCACGCGCTGCGACAGCACGGCCATTGGCGTGTCGTCACCCATCGAGCCGACCGCTTCCTGGCCCTGCTCGCCGAGCGGGCGCAGCACCTGGTCACGCTCTTCGAAGGTGACCTGGAACATTTTCATGTACTGCTTGAGCTGGTCAGCGTCGTAGCTGGCCACGCCCTGGTCATCGGTCAGCGTCGCCTGGATGCGCGTGGCGTGCTGACGCAGCCAGCGCTTGTACGGGTGGCGCGACTTCAGACGGTTGTCGATGGCGTCGGTGTCGAGGATCTGGCCGGTTTCGGTGTCCACGGCGAAGATCTGGCCCGGGCCGACGCGGCCCTTGGCGATGACGTCCTCGGGCTTGTAGTCCCATACGCCGATTTCCGACGCCAGGGTGATGTAGCCGTTCTTGGTGGTCACCCAGCGCGCCGGGCGAAGGCCGTTACGGTCGAGCAGGCACACCGCATGGCGGCCTTCGGTCATCACGATACCGGCCGGGCCATCCCACGGCTCCATGTGCATGGAGTTGTATTCGTAGAAGGCGCGCAGGTCGGCGTCCATGGTCTCAACGTTCTGCCAGGCTGGCGGTACCAGCATGCGCACGCCACGGAACAGGTCGATGCCGCCAGTGACCATCAGCTCCAGCATGTTGTCCATGCTCGAGGAGTCGGAGCCGACGCGGTTGACCAGCGGGCCGAGCTCGTCGAGGTCGGGGATCAGGTCGTTGGCGAACTTGGTGCGACGGGCCATGGCCCAGTTGCGGTTGCCGGTGATGGTGTTGATCTCGCCGTTGTGGGCGAGGAAGCGGAACGGCTGCGCCAGCGGCCATTTCGGCAGGGTGTTGGTGGAGAAGCGCTGGTGGAACACGCAGATCGCGGTTTGCAGGCGCTCGTCACCCAGGTCTGGGTAGAAGGCCGCGAGATCGCGCGGCATCATCAAGCCTTTGTAGATGATGGTCTTGTGCGAGAAGCTGCAGATGTAGTGGTCGGCGTCGTGGGCGTTGGCCACGGACGAACGGCGACGGGCACTGAACAGCTTGATGGCGAATTCCTGGTCGCTCAGGCCTTCACCGCCGATGAACACCTGCTCGATCTGCGGCAGGCGCTCAAGGGCCAGGCGGCCGAGCACGCTGGTATCGATCGGCACCTTGCGCCAGCCGACCAGCTTCAGGCCAGCAGCGAGGATTTCGCGGTCCATGTTGGCGCGGGCGGCTTCGGCTTTGACCGGGTCCTGGTTGAAGAACACCATGCCGACAGCGTACTGCTTGGGCAGCTCGACAGCGAAGTGCTCCTGGGCCACGGCACGCAGGAATTGATCGGGCTTCTGCATGAGCAGACCGCAACCGTCACCGGTCTTGCCGTCGGCGTTGATACCGCCGCGGTGCGTCATGCAGGTCAGTGCCTGCATGGCGGTTTGCAGAAGGTGGTGGCTCGGTTCGCCCGTCATATGGGCGATCAGGCCAAAACCACAGTTGTCCTTGAATTCTTCGGGATGGTACAGACCTGTTTTCATAGACACATTCTCACCAGGTTCACCTCTCAACGGAGGTAAATCTCTTTTTTAACAACCACTTACCATCCACGCCGATCAAACGCCAGCTTTTTTGCGGTGGCCATGGAAAACCATTGTTGCACAGCGACAGCGATGCCCACAAATTTTCATGTCTCACCATTGAAAATTTATGTCGCAATTTTGAATGTTTTTGCGCCATGCGCCGTGATAGCGGCTTGGCTCGAGTCTGAAGCGTTTCAGCCATGACTGCAAGTAAGGCTTGTGGCCGGCAGTCTGGGACAGAAAAGCCTGCCGCGTGACAACGCAGCAGGCTATTCGAAAGTCAGTAATCGCTCAGCAACTGGGCGGCGGGGTGGTGCCGCCCGGAAGGTATCAGCGGGCCGAGGCCAGCTCTTGTTGGACGCTGGCGACGGTACGTGGCCAAGGTTTACCAGCCTGGACCTTCGCTGGCAAGTTCTTGATTGCCGCAACCGCTGCGTCGCGGTTGGCGAAGTTGCCGTAAGTGACTACGTACAGCGGCTTGCCCTGCAGGTTTTTCTTGAAGTAGCGATAGTCGCCACCCTGGGCCTTGACGAACGCCTGGGCCGAAGCCTCGGAGCTGGTACCCAGGATCTGCACCACGTAATTGCCCGGTTTCTGCCCGGCGTACCAGCCGCTGTTGCCGCTGCCACCGGCTGCCGGCTTCTCGACAGGCTTGGCGGCCGGCTTGGCCACGGCGACCTGGGTCGGTGCTGGTGCAGGCTTGGCTGGCGCAACCGGCTTGGCAGGCTGGGTTGCGACAGGTTTTGGCGCAGGCGCAACCGGCTGCGGTTGCGGCTGTACCGGCTGGGCCGGCGCCGTGGCTACAGGCTGGGCAGGTACCGGTGCCGGGCCCGCCGGCACACCTTGCGGCGGTGCGATGGTGGTCACGGTTGGCGGCGGGTTGCCTGGCTGAAGGGCGGTATCACCGGCCGGGCTACCCTCTTCACCCTCACCCATGCCCGCGGCCTGGGCCAGCGGCTCGCGCATCACCGGCTGCGACTGGCCAACCAGCGGCAGCGGCATCGGCTGGGACGAACCCGAGAACTCGATGGCCGGGTTGCCACCATTGGCCTGGCCCTCGCCAAGCGGCAACTGGGCCTGGGCGGCAGGCGCTTCGGCAGGCGCCTTGTCACCTTTCTTCGGCATCAACACCGCGGCCGCAACGGCGACCACAACCACAGCGGACAGCGCGAGCACATGTTTTTTAGGCATCTTGAACCCCATGGATGGTCGCTTGGCCGTCGAGCGGCTGGCGATCATGGCTTCGATCAAAGTGTCACGGGCGACCTGGTTGATGTTGCCAGGCCAGCCGTCAGAGTTTTCATGGATATCGACGATCTGTTCACGGCTGAACACCTCGATGCCCCGACCAGCACCTTCCAGGCGCTGCTCCAGGTACTCGCGGGTTTCTTCTTCACTGTAGGGGGCGAGTTCGATGATGTGGAAGCGTTCTTCCTCGATATTGATCTCGTCCAGCCCGGCAATCAGCGACGGCTCACCGAACAGGAACACATGCGGGCGCCCTTCCGGCACACCCGCCGCCAATTCCAGCAACGCTTGGAGTGCCGACTCGTCGAGTTGTTCCGCATCGTCCACCAGCAAGTACACTTCCTGGCCGGTCAGTGCCAGTTGCACCACCTTGGCCAGGATCGCCTGCATTTCGGCCTCGGCCACATCCAGGCTCTGCGCGACCTGGCCGAGTACACTGGCGGCATCGCTGGCACCACGGGCGGACACCACCACGCTCTGCACCGCCTGCTTGTTGGTACTGGCCACCAAGGCCTGGCGCAGCAGGGTCTTGCCGCTGCCCAGCGGGCCGGTGACAACCAGCATCAGCTGGCTGTAGCGCGCCAGGTGGTGCAGTTGGCCGAGCACGGGCTTGCGCTGGGCCGGGAAGAACTTGAAGCCGGGCACGCGGGACGCGAACGGATCGTGGCTCAACTGGTAATGGTCGAGAAAGGCCTCATCGGCATGCAAACTGGTCATTGCGCTGTCACAACCTCAAAGCTGGGCCACGATCGCGCGGTAATCCGCCGACAACGTGGCCTGTAGAATCTCTTTCGGATAGTCGTCTGTCACCACGGCCTCGCCCATCTGGCGCAGCAGCACCAGACGCAGACGGCCGTCGAGCACCTTCTTGTCGACCGCCATGTGCTCCATGAAATGCGCCGGGGTCATTTCCTGTGGTGGCACCACCGGCAAACCTGCGTCCTGCAACAGGCGGATTCCGCGATCGCGCTCGGCCTGGTCGATCCAGCCAAGGCGCATGGACATCTCCAGGGCCATCACCGTGCCCGCCGCCACGGCTTCGCCGTGCAGCCACACGCCGTAACCCATGTGGGTCTCGATGGCATGCCCGAAGGTATGCCCCAGGTTCAGCGTGGCGCGTACGCCAGACTCGCGCTCGTCGGCCCCCACCACCGCGGCCTTGGCCGCACAGGAGCGGCGGATGGCTTCGGTCAGCGCCACCGGGTCGAGGGCACGCAGCGCCTGCATATTGTCCTCGAGCCAGGCGAGGAACGGTTTGTCGCAGATCAGGCCGTACTTGATTACTTCGGCCAGGCCTGCGGACAGCTCGCGTGCCGGCAGGGTCTTGAGGCTGGTGGTATCGATCAGCACCGCATTGGGCTGGTAGAAGGCACCGACCATGTTCTTGCCCAGCGGGTGGTTGATGCCGGTCTTGCCACCGACCGAAGAGTCGACCTGGGACAGCAAGGTGGTCGGCACCTGGATGAAGTCGACGCCGCGCTGGTAGCAGGCGGCAGCGAAGCCGGCCATGTCACCGATCACGCCGCCACCCAGGGCGACCACGGTGGTGCGGCGGTCGTGCCGTGCAGTCAGCAGGCCATCGAAGATCAGTTGCAGGGTTTCCCAGTTCTTGTGGGCTTCGCCATCGGGCAATACCACCGGCAGCACCGAATAGGCACCCAGGGTCTTGCTCAGGCGTTCGAGATACAGAGGCGCGACGGTCTCGTTGGAAACGATGGCAACCTGCCGCCCGGCGATGTGCGGCGCCAGCAGCTCGGGCTGGTCCAGCAGGCCTTCGCCAATGTAGATCGGGTAGCTACGCTCGCCCAGGTCGACCTTTAGTGTCTGCATGTATCCCCACAATGTACTTGGGCGCGGCGCCGTTCGGGCACCCGCGCGGTAACGTTGAACCTCGCCTCGGCGCTGGTGGCCGAGAATAGTCCCGGGCTAACGGGGCGGCAACTGCTGCAAGCGCTCGAGAATATCGATCACCACCATGCGTGGCGGCCGCTCGTCGGTTTCCACTACCAGGTCGGCGATCTCGCGGTAGAGCGGGTCGCGGGTTTCCAGCAGGGCGCGCAAGGTCGCCTCGGGATTGGCGGTGCGCAGCAGGGGGCGATTGCGATCACGCGCGGTGCGGCCAACCTGCTGTTCCACCGAAGCATGCAGGTAGATCACCCGGCCACCCTGGTGCAGGGCCTGACGGTTGGCTTCGCGCATTACCGCGCCACCGCCGGTCGCCAGGACCACGCCGTCGAGTGCGCACAGCTCGGCGATCATCGCCTGCTCGCGGTCACGGAAACCCGGCTCGCCTTCCTTGTCGAAAATCCACGGGATGTTGGCGCCGCATCGCAGTTCGATTTCCTTGTCGGAATCCTTGAACAGCAGGCGCAGCTCTTTGGCCAATAGGCGTCCGATGGTGCTTTTACCAGCGCCCATGGGCCCCACAAGTATCAAATTTCGCACAGAATCAACGACTCACAGCAATCGCCTGGTCACTCATGATACGCGGAGTCAGGAAGACCAGCAGCTCGGATTTTTTCTCTTGTAATGCATCGCGTCGAAACAGCCGCCCAACATACGGCAGATCGCCGAAAAATGGCACCTTGTCGACCACATTGTTTTGCGAAGTCGAGTACACGCCACCAATCACGATCGTTTCACCGTCCACCACGCGAACCTTGGCATTGACCTCGTTCTTGCGGATCGGCGGTACGTTGTTCAAGGCATTGACGTAATCCGGCTCGTCCTTGGTCACCCTGACGGTCATGATCACCTTGTTGTCCGGGGTGATCTGCGGGGTTACCTCCAGCGACAGCGAGGCTTCGCGGAACGCTACCGAGGTGGCACCGCTCTTGCTGGTTTCCTGGTACGGCACCTCGGTACCCTTGAGGATCCTGGCCGTTTCCTTGTCGGCCGTGACCACCTTGGGCTGCGAGATGATTTCGCCGTTGCCGCTCTTTTCCATGGCACTGAGCTCCAGGTCGAGCAGCACATCGCCACGCAGAAGCCCCAGGCCGATACTGCCGCCCACCCGCTCCACCCCGAGGTCGACGAACAGGTCCTTGCCCGGCAGCGGGTCTTCAACGTAAAGCGGCCCACCCCAGCGTACCCCCAGGCTTTTTTCGTAATCGACGTTGGCCTCGACGATACGCGCCTCGATCGCCACCTGGCGCACCGGTACGTCCAGCTGCGCCACCAGTTGCCTCAGCTCGGCAAGGCGGTCGGCCGGCAGGTGTACCACCAGCGTGTTGGTGCGCTCATCGACACTCAGGCTGCCCCGACCGGTGAGGATGCCGTCATCCGCCAGGCTCGCCAGCAGCAGCTCCGCAAGTTCGGCGGCCTTGGCGTGATGGATGGGCAACAGCTCCCGGCGCAACGGCTGCAACTGCGCATCCAGTGCCTGGCCCACACGGGCATCGACAGACTGCGCGGCAAACTCGGCCGCAGGCGCCACCAGCAGCACATTGCCCTCCTGGCGCCGGGCCAGGCCCTTGCTACGCAGCACCAGGTCCAGCGCCTGGTCCCATGGCACATCCTGCAAGCGCAAGGTGACGCTACCCTGCACGGCATCGCTGGCGACCAGGTTGACGCCAGCATAGTCAGCCAGCACCTGCAGCACCGAGCGCACTTCCACATCCTGGAAGTTCAGCGACAGTGGTTCACCCTGATAAGGCGTCGCCGACGCCAGCGGGACCGGCAGCAGGGCTGCCAGCATCCATTTCATCAACGTTTTCATCGTCGTCCGGGGCCTCCTTGCCCAGGTGCTTTGCGAGTGTGATGAACGCCGTGCGTTCATGCCACACCCCTGCCATGAACAGCCGTTCGCGTACTTCGACCTGGGTTTGATCAACGCTCGCCACCACCCCCTGGTCCCGCCCGACCCGGTCCCCAGGGCGCACGCGATAGAGCCTGCCGGCCGCCATCAGCAGTGCTTCGTGTTCCGCCCCTCGCGACAGGCTGCCGACCATCTCCAGTTGCGCCAAAGGCACGTCGGCCAACCCGCTGCCCGTCAATCGCGTCGCCCCAGGCGCAAACGGGTCGACCGGGGGGGCTGCCGTCACGCCCCTGGCCGGCATGCGCGCAAGCATCGCAGGCTCCGGCACTGGCGCCAGCGCCTGATAGGCATCAACCCGCAACTGCAGGCGCAGCAGGCCAGGCTTGCCATCGGCTGCAGCCAGCTGCAGGTCACCGCTGCGCAGCACACGCGCCTGGCCCAACCAGTCGCCCAGCCACTGGCGCAAGGCCGCGTATCGCCCCACCACCTGTAGCTCCAGCGGTACCTTGCGCAAGCCAGCCTGTTGTTCATCTTCATGTACATCGAAGCGCTCGATGAGCAAGCCGTGCTCATGCCCCGACGCCGCCAGGCGCTCGAGCAGGTCGCTCATGCCCTCCCCGGCCGCCAGGTGCCAATACGCCTCCCGCAAGCGTCGCTCGGCAATGGCCACAGACGCGTGGAGTTGCTCCAGCTCGGCCAGCTGCACCGCGCCGGCTGAATGCTGTTCGTGCAATTCGGCGTGCCGGGCCTCCTCCTGCGCCTGCTGCTGCAGCGCTGCCGGGAGACGTATGGCGCAGCCCAGGCCGAACAACGCCAAGGCCATCAGCACTGGCGCCAGCTGCCTGAAGCGGCTGGAGCGTTCTGCCATGGCCAGCCAGCCGAGCACCTGTGCAGCATTCACGACCAGAACGCCGAAACGCGCGCGCCCAGCAGGAATTCATCGCCGCCCGGCAGGCTCCTGATGCGCTTGAGCTCCAGACCAACCAGCGCACTCGAGCGGCTCAGGTCCCGCATGAACTGCGCGACCACGGCACCGGACGTGGCCAGCCCGGTCATCTGCAGGCTGCCGTCTTCCAGGCTGAGGTCGAGCAGTTGCACACCCACTGGCAACGCCCGCTCGAGGTCAGCGAACACCCCGGCCAGCACATCCTGGTTGGCACGCAGGCCTTCCAGCGCCGCCGCACGTGCCAGTAGCGCCTCATGCTGCGCACGCACATCGGCTAGCGGCTGCAATTGCTCGCCCAACACCTCAAGGGCCGCCTGGTGCCGGATATTGGCCAGCGCCTGCTGCTGCCCGCGCTGGCGGGCCAGCTGGTCGACCAGCGTCACGCCACACAGGGCCAGCAGCGCGCCGGCGACCAGTCGCCTGCGGAAAGACCGCAACGCAGCCTGGCGTTGCCGTTCGCGCCAGGGCAGAAGGTTCAGCCGCATCATCGGCGCAACCCTCCGAGAGCCAGGGCGCACGCCAGGATCATCGCGCCATCGACGTGTTCCACGCGCGCCAGCTCGGGTACCAGGCGACACGGCAGGTTCAACCGGGAGCCGAGGCTCTGCAACTGGCCCGGCTCGATCGGCGAACGGCTGGCGATCAACAGACAATCGGGCAAAGGCTCACCGGCAAGCAGGGCCAGCAGGCGCTCCGGCAGCGCCCCGGCTATCGTCGACAGCCCCAGGTTCAGCTCACGCCGTTGCTGAGGCCGACTCGACTGCCAGCCATGAAGGGTGGTGCTTTGCGCCTCGATACGCAGCAGCGCCGAGCTTTGGTGCCTGGCCAGCGGCAGCATGCGCCCCAAGGCAATGCTGTCGACCTCCACGGCCTCCAGTTGCAACCCGGCCTCCTCGACGATGCCCTCAAGTGGCGCCAGTGCACTCTGCCGACACGCAGCCACCATCACCTCGGCGCAGCCTGGCTGGACGCTAGAGCCTCCCAGTACCTGAAAATCCAGGGCCAGGTCTTCCAGCGGAAATGGAAACAACCGTTCGGCGTCAGCCAGCAGCTGCGCCTCCATTTCTGCCCCGCCCTGTTCCACTGGCAGGTGGCACAGCTTGCAGATCACCTGGTTGCCCGGCAGTGCCAGCGCGACCCGGCGCTGCCTGAGGCCGCTGCGTCGGTAGGCGCGCCTCAAGGCAGCCGCCACGGCGCCAGGCTCTGCCGCCCAGTCACTGCCAGCCGTTGATTCGAACGGCTCTTGTACCGAGGCAAGCACCCGGCAGCGCCGGTTACGCCGCTGCAGTTGCACAATCCGAACGGAGTCGGGGGCAATTTCCACCCCTACGAGTGAACCGGCATCCTTGCCGAAGCGTCCTAGCATCGTGGCATCCTTGTTGTCTGTCGCCGCCATCTGTCGCGGCTACCTGCCCCAACCCCGCGTCAACACTAGGCCGCGCCGGCCCATCGAGGCGACGGGCAGCCTGGCCGGTAACCCGGAGAGGCGAAAAAATGCTTATAATGCCCAGCGTTTTTTGGTCCGCCGGACCTGCGTGCAATCCACTCCCAACCTGGACACCGAAAAGCCTTGATACGTCTGCTGAAGTTCTTCTGGTGGTCTTCCGTCGCAGTCATTTGCGCGCTCGTACTCGGTGTGAGCGGTGCGTTTCTGTATCTTAGCCCCAGCCTGCCCTCGGTCGAGTCGCTCAGAAGCATCCAGTTGCAGATCCCCCTCAGGGTGTACAGCAGCGACGGCAAGCTGATTGCCGAGTTCGGCGAAATGCGCCGCTCGCCGATCCGCTTCGCGGAAATTCCCCCACAATTCATCCAGGCGCTTCTGTCGGCCGAGGACGACAATTTCCTCAACCACTATGGTGTCGACCCCAGCAGCCTGATGCGCGCCGCGACCCAGCTGGTGAAAACCGGCCATATCCAGACCGGCGGCAGTACCATCACCATGCAGGTGGCGAAGAACTTCTTCCTCACCAGCGAGCGCAGCTTCTCGCGCAAGACCAACGAGATTCTGCTGGCCCTGCAGATCGAGCGTGAGCTGACCAAGGACGAGATCCTCGAGCTGTACGTGAACAAGATCTACCTGGGCAACCGCGCCTACGGTATCGATGCCGCCGCGCAGGTGTACTACGGCAAGTCGATCCGCGACGTGAGCCTGGCCCAGATGGCGATGATCGCCGGCCTGCCCAAGGCACCCTCGCGCTTCAACCCGCTGGCCAACCCGGTGCGCGCCAAGGAGCGCCGCGACTGGATCCTCGGCCGCATGTACAAGCTGGGCAAGATCGACGAAGCCAGCTACCAGGCCGCCCTGGCCGAGCCGCTCAACGCCAGCTACCACGTGCCCACGCCTGAAGTGAATGCGCCTTACATCGCCGAAATGGCCCGCGCCGAAATGGTCGGCCGCTACGGCAGCGACGCCTACACCGAAGGCTTCCGCGTCACCACCACGGTGCCCAGCGACATGCAGGAAATGGCCAACAAGGCCATCCTCAACGGCCTCTCCGACTACGACGAGCGCCACGGCTACCGCGGCCCCGAAGCACGCTTCCCGGGGCGCACCCAGGCGGCCTGGCTGCAGGAACTGGGCAAGCAGCGCAGCCTTGGCGGCCTGGAGCCGGCCATCGTCACCCAGGTCGAAAAAACCGGCCTCAAGGTGCTGACCCGCAGCGGCCAGGAAGAGCTGGTAGCCTGGGACACCATGAAATGGGCGCGCCCGTTCATCAATAGCAACTCCCAGGGCCGTGCGCCGCAGTCGCCGGCAGACGTGGCCCAGGTCGGCGACCTGGTGCGCCTGCAGCGCCTGGAGGATGGCCAGTTCAAGTTCAGCCAGGTACCTGGCGCGCAGAGTGCGCTGGTCACCCTCGACCCTTACAACGGCGCCATCCGCGCCCTGGTCGGCGGCTTCTCGTTCGAGCAGAGCAACTACAACCGCGCCATGCAGGCCAAGCGTCAGCCGGGCTCGAGTTTCAAACCGTTCATCTACAGCGCCGCCCTGGACAGTGGCTACACCGCATCCAGCCTGGTCAACGACGCACCGATCGTGTTCGTCGACGAGTACCTGGACAAGGTCTGGCGACCGAAGAACGACACCAACACCTTCCTTGGCCCGATCCGCATGCGCGAAGCGCTGTACAAGTCGCGCAACCTGGTGTCGATCCGCCTGCTGCAGGCCATGGGCGTGGACCGCACCATCGACTACATCGCCAAGTTCGGCTTCAACAAGCAGGACCTGCCGCGCAACCTGTCGCTGGCACTGGGCACCGCCACCCTGACCCCGATGGAAATCGCCACAGGCTGGAGTACTTTCGCCAACGGCGGTTACAAGATCACCCCGTACCTGATCGAACGCATCGAAAGCCGCAGCGGCGAGACGTTGTTCACCGCCAACCCGGCCCGGGTACCGCAAGGTGCCGAGGACCAGGCAGGTGTGGCCGCGCCCGAACAGCCGATCAGCACCGCCGCCATGCCGGGCGAGGCACCCGCAGCCTTCAGCCAGGTGGCGTCTGCACCGCAGGCGCCGGCCGTGGCCGAGCAGATCATCGACGGGCGCACCACCTACATCCTCACCAGCATGCTGCAGGACGTGATCAAGCGCGGTACCGGCCGCCGGGCGCTGGCCCTGGGCCGCACCGACCTGGCAGGCAAGACCGGTACCACCAACGAGTCCAAGGACGCCTGGTTCTCCGGCTACAACGCCGACTACGTGACCACCGTGTGGGTCGGTTTCGACCAGCCCGAAACCCTTGGTCGCCGCGAGTACGGCGGCACCGCGGCACTGCCGATCTGGATGAGCTTCATGGGCGCGGCACTCAAGGACAAGCCTGCGCATGCGCCGGCAGAGCCGGAAGGCATCCTCAGCCTGCGCGTCGACCCGGTCAGCGGCCGTGCCGCTTCGCCGAGCACACCGAATGCCTACTTCGAGCTGTTCAAGGCCGAAGACTCGCCGCCGTCGGTGGACGAACTGGGCACTGGCGCAGCACCGGGCAGCCCGTTGCCGGCGGATGAAGCGGCGCCGATGGATCTGTTCTAAGAGCCCTCGAAGGCAACACCGACCCTGTGGGAGCGGGCATGCCCGCGAACACCGGCGTAGCCGGTGCCAGCCTCCGCGTTGGATTCTTCGCGGGCACGCCCGCTCCCACAAAGGCCGCGCCAACCCCACCGGCAAACAAAAAAGCCCCGGCTCATACGAGCCGGGGCTTTTTTGTGTCGCCAGGCAGCAATCAGCCTTTGAACACGTCATCCACGCTGGTCAGCGGGTAGTGCTTCGGATACGGCAGGGTAGCCACGCCGGATTCGATGGCGGCCTTGGCCACAGCGTCGGAAACGACGGTGATCAGGCGAGCGTCCAGCGGCTTCGGAATGATGTACTCACGGCCAAATTCCAGCGCCTGTACGCCGTAGGCATCGCAGACTTCCTTCGGCACTGGCAGCTTGGCCAGGTCTTTCAGGGCGATGGCAGCGGCGATCTTCATTTCTTCGTTGATGCGCTTGGCGCGAACGTCCAGGGCACCACGGAAGATGAACGGGAAGCCCAGTACGTTGTTGACCTGGTTCGGGTAGTCGGAACGACCGGTAGCCATGATCACGTCGCTGCGAGTGGCATGCGCCAGCTCTGGCGAGATTTCCGGGTCCGGGTTCGAGCAGGCGAACACGATCGGGTTGGCAGCCATCGACTTCAGGCCTTCGGCGCTCAGCAGGTTCGGGCCGGACAGGCCTACGAACACGTCGGCACCGTCGAGGGCGTCAGCCAGGGTGCGCTTGTCGGTGGCGTGGGCGAACTGCGCCTTGTACTGGTTCAGGTCGTCACGGCCAGCGTGGATCACGCCGCTGCGGTCGATCATGTAGATGTTCTCGACCTTGGCGCCCATGCTCACCAGCAGCTTCATGCAGGAGATGGCAGCAGCGCCGGCACCCAGGCAGACGATCTTGGCGTCTTCCAGCTTCTTGCCGGCGATTTCCAGGGCGTTGATCATGCCGGCCGCGGTGACGATGGCGGTACCGTGCTGGTCATCGTGGAATACCGGGATGTCGCACTGTTCGATCAGGGTGCGCTCGATTTCGAAGCACTCAGGCGCCTTGATGTCTTCGAGGTTGATGCCACCGAAGGTGATCGAGATGCGGCGAACGGTGTCGATGAACGCCTGCGGGCTTTCCGATTCCACTTCGATGTCGAACACGTCGATACCGGCGAAACGCTTGAACAGAACACCCTTGCCTTCCATGACCGGCTTGGAAGCCAGTGGGCCGAGGTCACCCAGACCGAGGATGGCGGTGCCATCGGAAATCACCGCAACCAGGTTGCCTTTGCCGGTGTATTTGTAAGCCAGCTCTGGATCACGGCCGATTTCACGCACGGGCTCAGCAACACCTGGGCTGTAGGCCAGGGCGAGGTCACGGGCGGTGGCGGTGGGCTTGGAGAGTTCGACGCTCAGTTTCCCCGGACGAGGTTGAGCGTGATATTCGAGAGCGGCGGTTTTCAGGTCTGACATGGTGGGCATTCCGCTATTTACTGTTCTGACGGACCGCCGAGGATACGCAAAGAGCCGGGGAGCCACAAGACTGGTCGGTCACTTGTGTCAAGGCCTTTAGCCTACGACTTTACGCTATAACCCACGGGGCATACGGCTAACAGTGTGTACAATCTAATAGCGAAATGTCTACATCTTTTAGCCTGAAATGCGCTCCAACATGCTCGGATCGGTCAACGGCAACAGCCAGCGTCGCTGCCCGGGCTTGAGGCCGCCCTTGCGGGAACGATCCAGCACCCAGCCACGCGCCTCGACTTGGCGTCCCTTGAGGTTATCGAAGAAGCTGGCGGGGAAGTTGCGCTGCAGACGAGCGGGAACCTGCAGCACCACCGCCCCCTCCAGGTTCAGCCAGACCCCGCCACGGTTGCGCTCCACGCCTTCGATGCGGCCCGCAATGACCGCGAAACCCGACTGCCGGACATCCCCGGCACGCACCACCGGCGAACGACGCCACAGCCCGGAACCAGCCTTGCGCGCAGCCTGCTCGGCAAGCTGCTGGCAAGCGCTGAGGCGCACATTTGGGGCAACCGCGACGCGATAGCCCAAGCCCTCGCTGAGCAACTGTGCTTCGATATTGTCGCCATTGCGGCCGTAGATATGCGCCAGCGTGCGGCCGTATTTGTCCTTGGACTCGACGCCCGGCTCCAGCCCGACACGCCCGTCGCTGGCCTTGACCAAGGCCTGCAAACGCTGCCTGGCGGCCTCGGCATAGGGCTCGCTGGTGCGCCCGTTACGGCCGATTTCCGGGGCATTGATGCCGATCAGTCGCACGCTGCGGCCATCGACCAGACGCAAGGTATCGCCATCGACCACCTGGCGCACCGCCACCTGCTGAGGGCTGCCTGGTAGCGGGCAGAACGCCAGGGCCGGGAAATGCCAGATGACGCCCATAAAAAAGGCGCCCACAAGGGGCGCCTTTTTTTGCAGCAATGCGAAACCCGAGGGGTTCGCCATGCGCATGATTACTTCTTGGTACCGAACATACCGAAGCGATCGGCGAACTTCTGTACGCGACCACCGGTGTCCAGGACTTTCTGCTTACCGGTGTAGAACGGGTGGCACAGGTTGCAAACGTCGATCGCCAGGGTGCTGCCCAGGGTCGAACGGGTTTCAAACTTGTTGCCGCAGCTGCAGGTGACTGCAACTACTTCGTAGTTCGGATGAATATCTGCTTTCATGGTCACTTCCTCGAGCTGCGTGCCGCCACCCAACACCAATTGTTGAATACCGCACGTAATTAGGCGGCGAATAATACCAGAGCATCACGCCAACGCAAGTTGTCGCTTGCACCGACCGTCGTCTGCTAGGCTCGCCAGTCTTTGAAACGCCCTCCGAGACTTTCCGCGTGTCCGACGTCATCCTGCGCCTTGCCCTGCCCTCCCCGCTGCGTCGCCTGTTCGACTACAAGGCGCCGGCAAGCATGGCGCGCCAGACCTTGACCCCGGGCATGCGCATTCGCGTGCCATTCGGCCGCCGCGAAATGATCGGCGTGCTGGTGGAGGTGTGCGAGCAGAGCGAAGTGCCCGCCGACAAGCTCAAGCCGGCCAGCGCCCTGCTCGACCCGGTGTCGCCGATCCCGCCGTCGCTGTTCAAGTTGTGCCTGTGGACCGCCCAGTACTACCAGCACAGCCTGGGTGACACCCTGAGCTGGGCCTTGCCGACCCTGCTGCGCCAGGGCGAACCCGCCGAGATGCGCCAGGAGCGCTTCTGGCACGTCGCCCCCGGCGCCCGCCTGGAAGACCCGCGCATCGCCCGCGCACCGCGCCAGCGCGATGCCCTCAAGACCCTGGCCCAGCACCCGCACGGCGTGGCCCACAGCCTGCTGGCCAAGCTCAACCTGAACAAGGACAGCCTCGACCTGCTGCTGGCCAAGGACCTGGTGCAGATCGAGGTCCGCCGCCACCTGCCGTCGCTGCGCCACGAACACTGGCTGGCACAGCCGGAACTGCCGCTCAACGAAGAGCAACGCGACGCCTTCGACGCCGTGCGCGAAGGCTTTGGCGGCTTCGGCGCCTTTCTGCTGGCCGGTGTCACCGGCAGCGGCAAGACCGAGGTGTACCTGCAGCTGATCCGCGAAACACTGGAGGCCGGCAAGCAGGCCCTGGTGCTGATCCCGGAGATCAACCTCGGCCCGCAGACCCTGGCCCGCTTCGAGCAACGCTTCAACGCCCGCATCGCCCTGCTGCATTCGGCGGTGAACGACCGCGAACGCCTGGATGCCTGGCTGGCAGCCCGGGACGGCGAGGCCGACATCATCATCGGCACCCGCTCGGCGCTGTTCACGCCGATGAAGAACCCCGGCCTGATCATCATCGACGAGGAGCACGACGGCTCCTATAAACAGCAGGAAGGCCTGCGCTACCACGCCCGCGACCTGGCGCTGGTGCGCGCCCACCAGGAAAACGTCCCGATCCTGCTCGGTTCTGCCACGCCATCGCTGGAAACCCTGCACAACGCCCTGACCGGCCGCTACCGCCTGCTGCGCATGAACCAGCGCGCCGGCGGTGCCCGCCCGCCGCGCATGCTGCGCCTGGATGTGAAGAGCCTGCCGCTGGACAGCGGCATCAGCGGCCCACTGCAGCAGACCATCCGCCAAACCCTGGAAGCGGGCCAGCAAGTGCTGGTGTTCCTCAACCGCCGCGGTTTCGCCCCGACCTTGCTGTGCCACGACTGTGGCTGGCTGTCCGAATGCCCGCGCTGCGATGCGCGCATGACCGTGCACCAGCGCTCCGGCGTGCTGCGCTGCCACCATTGCGGCTATGACGAGCGCCTGCCGCAGCAGTGCCCGCAGTGCAACCACGTTGACCTGCGCCCGGTCGGCGCCGGCACCGAGCGTGCCGAGGAACGCCTGAAAGTGCTGTTCCCGGATTACCCGATCCTGCGTGTGGACCGCGACAGCACGGCGCGCAAAGACGCCATGCACAACCTGTTCAGCACCATCCAGCGCGGCCAGCCGAGCATCCTCGTCGGCACCCAGATGCTCGCCAAGGGCCATCACTTCCCGCGGGTGACCCTGGTGGCCATCCTCGATGCCGATGGCGGGCTGTTCTCCGGCGATTTCCGCGCCAGCGAACGCATGGCACAGCTGATCGTGCAGGTTGCCGGGCGGGCCGGGCGGGCCGAGGAACCCGGCAAGGTCATCATCCAGACCCACCTGGCCGACCATCCGCTGCTGGTGCAGCTTACCGAGCAGGGCTACTTCGCCTTCGCCGAGCAGGCCCTGGACGAACGCCGCGCCGCCGGGCTGCCGCCTTACTCGCACCTGGCGCTGCTGCGCGCCGAAGCGCACAAGCCCGGGCAGGCCGAAGGTTTCCTCGACGAGGCCTGCGCCGCCGCCGAGCGCCTGGTGGCCGAACAGCGCCTGCCCGGCATCGAGCTGCTGGGGCCGGTGCCAGCACCGATGGAGCGCCGCGCCGGGCGCTTCCGCGCGCAACTGTTGATACAGGCCAATACGCGGGCGCCTTTGCATCGACTGATCAGCGCCTGGTTGCTAGTGTTGGAGCAGATGCCGAGCGGGCGCCAGGTGCGGTGGTCGCTGGATGTCGATCCAGTCGACCTGTACTGAATCGACCGGCCTCATCGCCGGCAAGCCAGCTCCCACAGGTTGCGCGCGCTCTTCTGTGGCAGCTGGCTTGCCGGCGATGAGGCCCTCGAACACAACATGGAACCCTTGATGGTTGCACCCCAAAGGTTGGCAACCCGCCCCCAGCCACGGATAATGCCCAGTTTTTCCACCTGCGCATCCAAGCGCTCCACCGCGCTTGCGGTCGAAAAGAGATCCCCATGAAAGACACCATTCGCCAGCTGATCCAGCAAGCCCTCACCCAACTCGTCACCGACGGTGTGCTGCCTGAAGGGCTGTCGCCGGCGATCCAGGTGGAAAACGCCCGGGACAAGACCCACGGCGACTTCGCCAGCAACATCGCCATGATGCTGGCCAAGCCGGCCGGCATGAAGCCGCGCGACCTGGCCGAGAAACTGATCAATGCCCTGCCGGCCAGCGCCGACATCAGCAAGGTCGAGATCGCCGGCCCCGGCTTCCTCAACTTCTTCCAGAACACCGACGCCCTGGCCAACCGCCTGGATGCCGCACTGGCCGACGCCCACCTGGGCGCGCGCAAGGCCGGCCCTGCGCAAAAGGTTGTGATCGACATGTCGGCACCCAACCTGGCCAAGGAGATGCACGTCGGCCACCTGCGTTCGACCATCATCGGTGACAGCGTGGCGCGCGTGCTGGAGTTCCTCGGCGATGACGTGATCCGCCAGAACCACGTGGGCGACTGGGGCACCCAGTTCGGCATGCTGCTGGCCTACCTGGAAGAAAACCCGATCACCAGCGACGAGCTGTCGGACCTGGAAAACTTCTACCGCGCCGCCAAGAAGCGCTTCGACGAATCCGAAGAGTTCGCCACCCGTGCCCGTGGCCTGGTGGTCAAGCTGCAGGCCGGCGACCCGGACTGCATGGCCCTGTGGACGCGCTTCAAGGACATTTCGCTGTCGCACTGCCAGAAGACCTACGAGCTGCTCAACGTCAAGCTGACCATGGCCGACGTGATGGGTGAAAGCGCCTACAACGACGACCTGGCCAACGTGGTCGCCGACCTCAAGGCCAAGGGCCTGCTGGTCGAAGACCAGGGCGCACAGTGCGTGTTCCTCGACGAGTTCAAGAACAGCGAAGGCGAACCACTGCCGGTGATCGTGCAGAAGGCCGACGGCGGCTACCTGTACGCCACCACCGACCTGGCTGCCGTGCGCTACCGCAGCAACGTGCTCAAGGCAGACCGCGCCCTGTACTTCGTCGACCAGCGCCAGGCCCTGCACTTCAATCAGGTGTTCGAAGTTGCACGCCGCGCAGGCTTCGTCGGCCACCCGATGCAGATGGAGCACATGGGCTTCGGCACCATGAACGGCGCCGATGGCCGCCCGTTCAAGACCCGTGACGGCGGTACCGTGAAGCTGATCGACCTGCTCACCGAGGCCAAGGAACGCGCCTACGCGCTGGTCAAGGAAAAGAACCCGAGCCTGGCCGACGAAGAACTGCGCCACATCGGCGAAGTGGTGGGCATTGGCGCGGTGAAGTACGCCGACCTGTCCAAGCACCGCACCAGCGACTACAGCTTCAACTTCGAGCTGATGCTCAACTTCGAAGGCAACACCGCGCCTTACCTGCTGTACGCCTACACCCGCGTGGCCGGCGTATTCCGCAAACTGGGCAAGGGCTTCGATGAAGTCGACGGCAACATCGTGCTGCAGGCTGCCCACGAGCAAGACCTGGCCGCGCGCCTGGCGCAGTTTGGCGAAATCCTCAACAACGTCGCCGACAAGGGCACGCCGCACGTGCTGTGCAGCTACCTGTACGACCTGGCCGGCCTGTTCTCCAGCTTCTACGAGAATTGCCCGATTCTTGCCGCCGAAACCCCGCAGCAGCAACAGAGCCGCCTGCGCCTGGCGGCGCTGACCGGCCGCACGCTCAAGCAAGGTCTGGAACTGCTCGGCCTGGAAACCCTGGAGCGCATGTAAGTTGGCTGCCAAGAAAAAACCCGCACCCAAACGCGGCGCCAGCCGCCAGACGGCGCCGGCCAAGCAGCCAATTCCCGGTTGGGTATGGCTGGCGGTCGGCCTGACCGTAGGCGCGTTCATCGTGTTCCTGATGAAGCTCGAGCCCGGTGGCGAAGACATCAAGCGCACCAAGCCCGAGCAGCAGAAGGCGGAGAAAGTGGCCGAAGCCGGCAAGCCGGCGCAGGCCACCCCGCAGCAGCCGGTGAAGCCGAAGTACGACTTCTACACGCTGCTGCCGGAGTCGGAGGTGATCGTGCCGCCGGAGGCCGTGCCAGAGAAGACGCCACCTGTCCCGGCCCAGCCGGTGACCCCGGTGACGCCGGCCGAAGCGGCGAAGATCGACACGGCGCGAGCCCAGGCGGCGCTGATGGGCCAGACCCCGCCACCGGCACCACCGGTGATCAAGCCGGCGGCAACCACCCAGTTCTTCCTGCAAGCCGGTTCGTTCCGCAAGCAGGCCGATGCCGACAAGGTGCGCGCGCAGATCATTCTGCTGGGCCAGTCGGTGAAGGTGGAGTCGGGCACGGTCAAGGACGAAACCTGGTACCGCGTACTGGTGGGCCCTTTCAGCAACCGCGAGCAGCTGACCGGGGCGCAGAAGCAGTTGGCCGGGGCAGGTTTCAGCAACCTGCTGCTGCAACAGCGGCAGACCCGTCAGTAACCTGCGTTTGCGGCCCTGTGGGAGCGGCCTTGTGTCGCGAAAGGGCCGCAAAGCGGCCCCAGGATTTCAGCGGTGCTGCTGAGCATGCTGGGGCTGCTTTGCAGCCCTTTCGCGACACAAGGCCGCTCCCACAAGGGCTGTGCGTCAACCCCGCCCCGCATTCCGCTCGGAAACCTGGCTGTTCAGCGTCCAGAAGTCATACAGCACCCCCACCAGGAACAGCCCGCCGGTAAAGAAGTAGATGATCGCGGTGATCCACTTGCCCTGATACAGCCGGTGCAGCCCAAACACCCCGAGGAAGGTCAGCAGGATCCAGGCGATGTTGTAGTCAATGCGCCCGGACTGGAACCTGAGGTCGGCTTCACGGTCCATGGACGGGATCAGGAACAGGTCGATCAACCAGCCGATGCCCAGCAGGCCCAGGGTGAAGAACCAGATGGTGCCGGTTACTGGCTTGCCGTAATAGAAACGATGCGACCCGGTAAAGCCGAAAATCCATAGCAGGTAGCCAATGGTCTTGCTGTGGGTGTCGTGAAACGGCGCCCCCTGTTGATAACTGTTCATTCATAGCCCCCGTGGGTTATCCGAAAATTTTCTAAGAAAAAATGTGACTTTCTTGTCGCAGGCCGACGTACGGCACCTGGACAATCGACCAACGGATCAAAGATTGATCAAAAAGCTGTTATAAAGTTGCGCGCCCAACACATAACTATTCATAAGAGCTTCATCTATGCCGCCTTTACTCAAGACATGGCTGACCCTCTGCCTATTATTGCCCCTGGCCGCCCACGCCACCAATCGTGAGCAACGTCTTCCCAATGGTTTTACCGGCTACACCACCAATGCCTCGGTAAGACATGCACCGGTCAAGCAGACCGCGCTGCGCACCCGCCCAAGCAATGCCGCCAGCAGCCGCAGCGTGCCCGGTGCGCCGGTCGCCGCCATGTCGCCGAAGCAGAGCAGCGATGTGCTCAGCCGTGCGGTGAATGTGCTCGGCACCCCTTATGTCTGGGGCGGCAGTAGCCCGAAGAAAGGCTTCGACTGCAGCGGGCTGGTCAAATACGCCTTCAACGACGTCGCCGACGTCGACCTGCCGCGCACCTCCAATGCCATGGCCCAGGGCCACGGCGTCAAGGTAGCCAAGGGTGACCTGAAGCCAGGTGACCTGATTTTCTTCAACATCAAGAGCCGCCGGGTGAACCACGTTGCCATCTACCTGGGCAACGACCGCTTCATCCATGCTCCACGCCGTGGCAAGCGGGTAAGCATCGACACCCTGAGCAAGCCGTACTGGCAGAAGCATTACGTGGTGGCCAAGCGAGTGCTGCCGAAAGAACAGCAGCAGCTGAACCTGGCCAAGCGCTGATCTGATCGGCGCTCTCCTGTCCGGGCCTCTTCGCGGGTAAACCCGCTCCCACAGGTACACCACAGCATTCGAAGGCTGTGTTATCCATGTGGGAGCGGGTTTACCCGCGAAAGGGCCAGCACAGGCACTATAGATCGCTGATCAGCCCCCTCTCCTTCAACCCCCGCATCGCCCCTTCCATCGTCCGCATCCCGTCCGCACCACCCGCCTGCATCACCGAACACAACTGCGCCATCCGCCCCTCCCGAACCAGGTTACGCACCGCTGACGTCACCACCAGCACTTCCCGCGCAGCAACCCGCCCACCGCCCGCACGCCTGACCAGCACCTGCGCTACCACCAGGCGCAACGACTCGGCCAGCATCGCCCGCACCAGCGGCTTCTCTTCGGCAGCGAACACCTCCACCAACCGGTCAATACTGCTCACCGCCGAACGCGTATGCACAGTCGCCAACACCAGGTGTCCGGTCTCGGCCGCGCGCAAGGCCAGGCGAATGGTTTCCAGGTCGCGCAGCTCACCGATCATGATCACATCCGGGTCCTGGCGCAGGGCACTGCGCAACCCCTGGGCGAACCCACCACAATGGCGGCCGACCTCACGCTGGTTGACCAGGCTGCGCTGGCTACTGTGGATAACTTCGACAGGGTCTTCGAGGGTGATGATATGCAGAGCCCGATCGCGGTTCAGTTGGTCAAGCAGTGTCGCCAAGGTGCTGGACTTGCCGCTGCCGGTCGGCCCACTCACGAGGATCAAGCCATCGCTGCACTGCGCAACAGCTTGAAACACATCCCCCAGGTCGAGTTCATCGAGCGTGGCGATATGCCCCGGGATCAGGCGAAAGGTGGCCGCAGGGCCATGCAACTGACGAAACAGGTTCAGCCGAAAGCGCCCCAGCACCGGCAATTCCAGCGCCAGGTCCAGCTCATCACCCTGGGCCCACTGTCGGCGCTGGTCTTCATCCAGCATGGGGGCCATGCCCTCGGTCAAGGCGGCAGGGCCCAAGGTCGGCAGGGCCATGCGCTGCAGCTCGCCATCCAGGCGCAACATCGGTATCTGGCCCGCCGCCAGGTGCAGGTCGGAAGCCCCCGCATCCACGGCCCGGGCCAACAGGTCGGTCACATCCATGAGACTCCCCAAAGGCCTTCAAGTAGGTAGAATGCCGCAAATCCCACAGCCGCCGGCATCAGTCCATGTCCACCCTAGCAGACAACCTTTCCGCTATTTCCGCCCGTATCGCCAGCGCTGCCCAGGCTGCCGGGCGTGATCCGGCCAGCGTCCAGTTGCTGGCCGTGAGCAAGACCAAGCCAGCCAGCGCCATCCGCGAGATCCACGCCACCGGCGTGTGCGATTTCGGGGAAAACTACCTACAGGAAGCGCTGACAAAGCAGCAGGCACTCGGCGACCTGCCCTTGATCTGGCACTTCATCGGCCCCATTCAGTCGAACAAGACCAAAGCCATCGCCGAGCATTTCGACTGGGTACATTCCGTGGACCGCCTGAAAATCGCCCAACGCCTCTCGGAGCAGCGCCCGGCCGGGCTGGCGCCACTGAACATCTGCCTGCAGGTGAACGTCAGCGGCGAAGACAGCAAATCCGGCTGCGCCCCCGCCGACCTGCCGGCCCTGGCCAAGGCGGTAGCCGCGCTGCCCAACCTGCGCCTGCGCGGGCTGATGGCCATCCCAGAACCCACTGATGACCGCGCCGCCCAGGAAGCCGCCTTTGCCACCCTGCGCCAATTGCAGGAAGGCCTTGGCCTCGGCCTGGACACCCTGTCCATGGGCATGAGCCACGACCTGGAAGCGGCCATTGCACAGGGTGCGACCTGGGTGCGTATCGGTACCGCCCTGTTCGGTGCCCGCGACTACGGGCAGCCCTGATTCCATGCTTTACTCACTCTTTCCCACAAGGACCTGACATGAGCAAGACTCGTATTGCCTTCATCGGCGCCGGCAACATGGCCGCCAGCCTGATCGGTGGTCTGCGTGCCCAGGGCCTGGACGCCTCGCAGATCCGCGCCAGCGACCCGGGCGCAGAGACCCGCAGTCGCATCCAGGCCGAGCACGGCATCGAAACCTTCGAGAACAACGCCCAGGCCATCGATGGTGCCGACGTCATCGTCCTGGCGGTCAAGCCCCAGGTCATGAAACCCGTGTGCCAAGCCCTGCAACCGAACCTGCAGGATGGCCAGCTGATCGTTTCCATCGCCGCCGGCATCACCTGCGCCAGCCTGCAAAGCTGGGTCGGCGCTCGCCCGGTGGTGCGCTGCATGCCCAACACCCCGGCACTGCTGCGCCAAGGCGTCAGCGGCCTGTACGCCACCGCGGAAGTATCCAGCGAACAACGCCAGCAGGCCGAGCAACTGCTGTCGGCCGTGGGCACCGCCCTGTGGCTGGAGCAGGAGCAGCAACTGGACGCCGTGACGGCTGTCTCCGGCAGCGGCCCGGCGTATTTCTTCCTGCTGATCGAAGCCATGACCGCGGCCGGCGAAAAACTTGGCCTGCCACGTGAAACCGCCTCGCAGCTGACCCTGCAGACAGCCTTGGGCGCCGCACGCATGGCGGTTGCCAGCGATGTCGATGCTGCCGAACTGCGCCGCCGTGTCACCTCGCCTGCCGGCACTACCGAAGCGGCGATCAAGTCGTTCCAGGCCAGCGGCTTCGAAGCCATCGTCGAACAGGCGCTGCAGGCTGCAGCTACACGTTCCGCCGAGCTGGCCGAACAACTGGGCAAATAAGGAGCCTTAGATGAATGCACTGTCCGGCGCCGCGATCTTCGTGGTGCAAACCCTGGTCAGCCTGTATCTGGTGATCGTCCTGCTGCGCTTCGTCCTGCAGCTGGTCAAGGCCAACTTCTACAACCCGCTGTGCCAGTTCGCCGTGCGTGCCACGCAGCCGCTGCTCAAGCCGATCCGCCGGGTCATCCCCAGCGTTGGTGGGCTGGATACCTCGTCGCTGCTGTTGTCGGTGGTCATCCAGGCGTTGCTGATGGCATTCGTGCTGATGGTCACCTACGGCACCTTCGGTGACATCCTGCACCTGCTGATGTGGGCCATCATCGGTATCACCTCGCTGTTCCTGAAGATTTTCTGGGTCGCGATGATCGTCATGGTGATCGTGTCCTGGGTTGCTCCCAACAGCCACAACCCGGCGGCCGAACTGGCCTACCAGATCAGCGAACCGGTGCTGGCACCGTTCCGCCGCATCGTGCCCAACCTGGGCGGCATGGACATCTCGCCGATCTTCGCCTTCCTCGCGATCCAGGTGATCCAGTCGTTCGTCATGCCGCCGCTGGCCGCCTACGCCGGCATGCCACAAGAGCTGTGGCGGATGATCTGAGCCTCACCTGACCCGGGTTGCTTCCAGCGACAAGCCTCTGCTTGCCGCTGGGGGTAGCGCTCTTTAGACTTACGCCTCCGTCAAGCGTGAGCAGGGTCGATGTCCACTGTCTTTCCCGAAGATTCCGTCGGTCTGGTAGTACCGCAAACCGCCCGGTTCGATGAACCGCTGGCACTGGCTTGTGGCCGCTCCCTGGCCAGTTACGAACTGGTCTACGAGACCTATGGCACCCTGAACGCCAGCGCGAGCAACGCCGTGCTGATCTGCCATGCCCTTTCCGGCCACCACCATGCCGCTGGCTACCATGCCACCACCGACCGCAAGCCGGGCTGGTGGGACAGCTGCATCGGCCCTGGCAAGCCGATCGACACAAACCGCTTCTTCGTGGTCAGCCTGAACAACCTGGGCGGCTGCAACGGCAGCACCGGCCCCAGCAGCGTCAACCCGGCCACCGGCAAGCCCTATGGCGCCGACTTCCCGGTGCTGACCGTGGAAGACTGGGTGCACAGCCAGGTGCGCCTGGCCGAGCGCCTGGGCATCCAGCAGTGGGCCGCCGTGGTCGGTGGCAGCCTGGGTGGCATGCAGGCGCTGCAGTGGACCATCAGCTACCCCGAGCGCGTGCGCCATTGCGTCGACATCGCCTCGGCGCCCAAGCTGTCGGCACAGAACATCGCCTTCAACGAAGTGGCACGCCAGGCCATCCTCACCGACCCCGAATTCCACGGTGGTTCGTTCCAGGACCAGGGCGTGATCCCCAAGCGCGGCCTGATGCTGGCGCGCATGGTCGGCCACATCACCTACCTGTCGGACGACTCGATGGGTGAAAAATTCGGCCGCGAGCTGAAGAGCGACAAGCTCAACTACGACTTCCACAGCGTCGAATTCCAGGTCGAGAGCTACCTGCGCTACCAGGGCGAGGAGTTTTCCGGGCGCTTCGACGCCAACACCTACCTGCTGATGACCAAGGCGCTGGACTACTTCGACCCCGCCGCCGCCCAGGGCGGCGACCTGGCGGCCACCCTGGCCCACGTCAAGGCGGATTACTGCATCATGTCGTTCACTACCGACTGGCGCTTCTCCCCGGCCCGTTCGCGCGAGATCGTCGACGCCCTGATGGCCGCGCGCAAGAACGTCTGCTACCTGGAGATCGACTCGCCTTACGGGCACGACGCCTTCCTGATCCCCACGCCTCGCTACATGCAGGGTTTCTCGAACTACATGAACCGCATTGCCATCTGAGGACAGCATGAGAGCCGATCTGGAAATCATCCACGACTGGATCCCCGCCGGCAGCCGGGTACTCGACCTGGGCTGCGGCAGCGGCGAACTGCTGGCCTCGCTGCGCGACCGCAAGCAGGTCACCGGCTATGGCCTGGAGATCGACGCCGACAACATCGCCGCCTGCGTGGCCAAGGGCGTCAACGTCATCGAGCAGGACCTGGACAAGGGCCTGGGCAACTTCGCCAGCAACAGTTTCGACGTGGTGATCATGACCCAGGCCCTGCAGGCCGTGGAGTACCCCGACCGCATCCTCGACGAGATGCTGCGCGTGGGCCGCCAGTGCATCATCACCTTCCCCAACTTCGGTCACTGGCGTTGCCGCTGGTACCTGGCGACCAAAGGCCGCATGCCGGTTTCGGACTTCATGCCGTACACCTGGTACAACACGCCGAACATCCACTTCTGCACCTTCGCCGACTTCGAAGAGCTGTGCCACGAGCGCCGCGCCAAGGTGCTAGACCGCCTGGCGGTCGACCACTTGCACCGCAACGGGTGGGGTGGCCGGCTTTGGCCTAATCTTCTAGGTGAGATCGGCATCTACCGCGTCAGCAGCCCGGGCCTGCAAGAACATCAGCTCGCGGTCTGACGCCCACCGGAGGAATCACCCCATGCGTCGCCTAGCCCTGTTCCTGATCAGCCTGTGCCTGGCCCTGCCGGTACTGGCTGCCGATGCTGCCCGTCCCGAGCGCAAGGAAGTGTTTGGCGACGTGACGGTGCACTACAGCGCGTTCACCTCGAGCATGCTGACACCGGAGGTGGCCGCAGCCACCGGCCTGGTACGCAGCAAGAACCAGGGCGTACTCAACATCGCCGTGCTCAAGGCCAACAAGCCCGCCATGGCGGTGGTCAGCGGCACGGTCAAGGACCTGACCGGGCGCAGCAGCCCGCTGTCGTTCAAGCAGATCACCGAACAGGGCGCGGTGTACTACATCGCCCAGTTCAAGATCGACCAGCCAGAAACCGTCACCTTCGACCTGAATATCGAAACCGGCGGCATCAGCAACTCCCTCAGCTTCAATCAGGACGTTTTCCCAGGCGAATGATGAATTTCCAGCAACTCGTATTGGCCAGCCACAACGCCGGCAAACTCAAGGAACTCCAGGCCATGCTCGGCGCGTCCGTGCAACTGCGCTCGATCGGCGAGTTCAGCCAGGTCGAGCCGGAAGAAACCGGCCTGTCGTTCGTCGAGAACGCCATCCTCAAGGCGCGCAACGCCGCACGCATTTCCGGCCTGCCGGCCCTGGCCGACGATTCGGGCCTGGCGGTGGATTTCCTCGGCGGCGCGCCGGGCATCTACTCGGCGCGCTATGCCGACGGCAAGGGTGACGCGGCGAACAACGCCAAGCTGCTCGAAGCACTGAAAGACGTGCCTGAAGCCGAGCGTGGCGCACAGTTCGTCTGCGTCCTGGCACTGGTGCGCCATGCCGACGACCCGCTGCCGATTCTGTGCGAAGGCCTGTGGCACGGGCGCATCATGTTCGAGGCCAGTGGCGAGCACGGCTTTGGCTACGACCCGCTGTTCTGGGTACCGGAGCGCAGCTGCTCCAGTGCCGACCTGGCCCCTGTGGACAAGAACCAGCTCAGCCACCGCGCCCGCGCCATGGCCCTGCTGCGCCAACGTCTGGGCCTGGCATGATCGAAACGCTGTCCACCCCCGGCGCGGCGGGCTTCACCAGCCTGCCGCCGCTGGCGCTGTACATCCACATCCCGTGGTGCGTACGCAAATGCCCTTACTGCGACTTCAACTCCCACGCTGCCGGGCCTGAACTGCCGGAAGATGCCTACGTCGCCGCCCTGCTGACCGACCTCGACCAGGAACTGGCCGCCGTGCAAGACCGGCCGATCAGCTCGATCTTCTTCGGTGGCGGCACCCCCAGCCTGTTCAGTGCCGACGCCCTTGGCCGACTGCTGCATGGCGTGGAACAACGTATCCCGTTTGCGCCGGACATCGAAATCACCCTGGAGGCCAACCCGGGCACGTTCGAGCAGGACAAGTTCAAGGCCTACCGGCAAACCGGTATCAACCGTCTGTCCATCGGTGTGCAAAGCTTCCAGCCAGCCAAACTGCAGGCGCTGGGGCGTATCCACAATGGCGATGAAGCGGTCCGCGCCGCCGGCATGGCACGCGCCGCCGGCTTCGACAACTTCAACATGGACCTGATGCACGGCCTGCCCGACCAGTCGCTCGACGACGCGCTGGACGACCTGCGCCAGGCCATCGACCTGGGGCCGACGCACCTGTCGTGGTACCAGCTGACCGTGGAGCCGAACACGGTGTTCTGGAACCAGCCGCCCGAGCTGCCCGAGGACGACATCCTCTGGGATATCCAGGAGGCCGGCCAGGCACTGATGGCCGAACACGGCTTCCGCCAGTACGAGGTCTCGGCCTATGCCCAGGCGGGGCGCGCTGCCCGGCACAACCTCAACTACTGGCGCTTTGGCGACTTCATCGGCATCGGCGCTGGTGCCCACGGCAAGCTGACCTTCGCCGACGGGCGCATCCTGCGCACCTGGAAAACCCGCCTGCCCAAGGACTACCTGAACCTGGCCAAGCCGTTCAAGGCCGGCGAAAAGCTGCTGCCAGTCGACGAGCTGCCGTTCGAGTTCCTGATGAACGCCCTGCGCCTGACCGATGGGGTGGAAGCCGAACTGTTCACCCAACGCACCGGTTTACCGCTGGCACAACTGCGCGAGGCACGCCGCGCGGCCGAACAAAAGGGCCTTTTGCAGGTCGAACCGGATCGACTGGTGGCCACGCCAAGGGGCCAGTTGTTCCTCAATGACCTGCTGCAGTATTTCTTGACCTAAGGATGACCCATGGATCTGGTACTTGATCTGCTCGCGACGGTTTCTCGCTGGAGCCGCAGCAACCTGTCGGAGATTTCACTGGCCTTGGTAGGCTGCCTGCTGGTGCTGTTCGGCACTGATATCAAAGGCTGGGTGGAACAGCGCCTGGGCGGCCTGGCGGGCGCCCTGCGCGTACCGTTCATGGCCTTGTTGGTGATGATCGGCAGTGGTGCGGCGCTGATCTATGCCACGCCTTGGGTGGTGAAAGGGCTGAGCCAGTTCAACAACTACGCGCTGGCGCCGGTGTTGCTGGTGGTACTGGTGCTGATCGGGGTGGTGGCGGATCGACGGGGCTGAGCCACGGCCTTGCACTGAACCTTGCAGGAGCGGCCTTGTGTCGCGATGGGCCGCAAAGTGGCCCCAGCACTTGCTGCCTCACCGCTGACATCCTGGGGCCGCTACGCGGCCCATCGCGACACAAGGCCGCTCCTACAATGACCGCGTAATCTGGCGAGTACAGAGATGGGTTGTAAAAGCTGCCCCGGTGAACCAGGGCAGCCCTACCACCTGACTAGCCCTTACTGGGCATCATCGAAGTGATCGCGCATGAAGTCCCGAACGGTCTTGAGCACAGTCAAGATCCGGATGAACGTCCAAACGCGGCTCAGCGCATCAAGCAAACGCTTCATATGCCTTGGCCTCCGTGTTGGCGGGCCAATCTTCCAGCATCTAACCGGCACTTCGATGCCTTCGAAAACTGTGTGGACGTTTTCGGTGAAGTGGCCAGGTTGATGGCCCTTCGAAATCAGATACCGGCACGGTTCTCAGGCCATGTCGAAGGGGCCGGAAAGCAGAATTCTTCTCCTACCCGGCCCATCACCGAATTCGTTCATACAGGAGCAGTGCGATGATAATTGGGATACGTGGCCAAAGCTGTTAACCGCGTTGACACACGTGATGCTGGATATTTCTGATCATTGACGGGCCTTTTCTGGCTGCCTATGATCCACTGACTGTGTGGATGTTTTCGGTGAGTCCCAGAGCGAAGGATACTCAGTCCTGTCGCTCACATAAAAAAACCGCCCTTCTCAAGGCGGTTTTTTTTCGCCTGCATTTCTGCACGCATCGGCATATCGAAAGGCCGTATCAGCCGGTCAATCCACCTTCTCGAACTTCAAATCCCAAACCCCATGCCCCAGCCGCTCGCCGCGGCGCTCGAACTTTGTGATCGGGCGCTCTTCCGGGCGCGGCACGTAGGTACCGTCAGCCGCACGGTTGCGATAGCCCGGGGCAGCGCTCATCACTTCCAGCATGTACTCGGCATACGGTTCCCAGTCGGTGGCCATGTGGAACACGCCACCGGGCTTGAGCTTGCGTCGTACCAGCTCGGCGAACTCCAGCTGGACGATGCGGCGCTTGTGGTGGCGCGCCTTGTGCCATGGGTCGGGGAAGAACAGCATCAGGCGGTCGAGGCTGTTGTCCGCCACGCAGCGGTTCAGCACTTCGATGGCATCGCAGTCATATACCCGCAGGTTCTTCAGGCCCTGGGTCAGCACGCCGTTGAGCAGCGCGCCAACACCCGGGCGGTGTACTTCCACACCGATGAAGTCCTGTTCAGGCGCGGCAGCAGCCATTTCCAGCAGGGAATGGCCCATGCCGAAGCCGATCTCCAGGGTGCGCGGCGCCGAGCGGCCGAACACCTGGTCGTAGTCCACCGGGCTGTCGGCCAGCGGCAGGATGTACAGCGGGCCGCCCTGCTCCAGGCCACGTTGCTGGCCTTCGGTCATGCGCCCGGCGCGCATCACGAAACTCTTGATGCGGCGGTGCGGGCGGGCTTCGCCGTCGGGGGTGATCGGCGTATCGTGCGATTCAGTCATCAGGGGCTCTTACTTGATCAGACCATCCAGCGGCGAAGAGGCGCTGGCATAGAGTTTCTTCGGCATACGGCCGGCCAGGTAGGCCATGCGACCGGCGACGATGGCGTGCTTCATGGCCTCGGCCATCAGCACCGGCTGCTGGGCGTGGGCAATGGCCGAGTTCATCAGCACCGCTTCACAGCCCATTTCCATGGCGATGGTGGCGTCGGACGCGGTACCCACGCCAGCATCGACCAGCACCGGCACCTTGGACTCTTCCAGGATGATCTGCAGGTTGTAGGGGTTGCAGATACCCAGGCCGGTACCGATCAGGCCAGCCAGCGGCATGACCGCGATGCAGCCGGCTTCGGCCAGCTGGCGGGCGATGATCGGATCGTCGCTGGTGTAGACCATCACGTCGAAACCATCCTTGACCAATACTTCGGCGGCCTTGAGGGTTTCGATCACATTGGGGAACAGGGTTTTCTGGTCAGCCAGTACTTCCAGCTTGACCAGGTTGTGGCCATCCAGCAGTTCGCGGGCCAGGCGGCAGGTGCGCACGGCTTCGACCGCGTCGTAGCACCCAGCGGTGTTCGGCAGGATGGTGTAGCGGTCCGGTGGCAGCACATCGAGCAGGTTCGGCTCGCCCGGGTTCTGGCCGATGTTGGTGCGGCGCACGGCAACGGTGACGATCTCGGCACCCGAGGCTTCGATGGCCAGGCGGGTTTCTTCCATGTCACGGTACTTGCCGGTACCGACCAGCAGGCGCGACTGGAAAGTACGCCCGGCCAGGGTGAAGGGCTTGTCGCTACGAACGTTGCTCATGGTTGTTCCTCGGGAAAAGGTTGCTGGGCTTGCAGGTGAATCGCCGGCCGGAATCAGCCGCCACCGATGGCGTGGACCACTTCGACCTGGTCGCCGTCGTTCAACAGCGTGCTGTCGTGCTGGCTACGCGGCACGATATCCAGGTTAAGTTCCACCGCGACGCGGCGCCCGGTCAGCTCCAGGCGGGCCAGCAGGGCCGCGACGCTTTCGCCAGCGGGCAATTCGTAAGGTTCACCGTTCAGTTGAATGCGCATGCGCACGGCCACCATTGTTCTTTGGGGGCCCGCATTCTAGCGCTGAACCGCCCTGCAACCCAAGGGCGCTGCACGCCATTAGTCGCGATTGTGGACCACTCGGTCAACCGAGCCGCCAGGCTGCCAGGCCCAGGCACAGCCAGCCGGCGAGGAAGCACAGGCCACCAATCGGGGTGATGATGCCGAGCTTGCCCAGGCCGCTGAGGGTCAGCAGGTACAAGCTACCGGAGAACAGCACTATCCCCACGGCAAACAGGCCGCCAGCCCAGCCGACCAGGCGCCCTGGCAGGTGCACCGAGAGCACGGCGACAGCGAAGATCGCCAGGGCATGCACCAACTGGTAGGTCACACCAGTCTGGAAGATCGCCAGATAGTCGGCCGTCAGCCGGCTTTTCAGGCCGTGGGCGGCGAAAGCGCCCAGGGCCACACCGGTGAAGCCGAAAAAGGCGGCAAGCATCAGGAAGCTGCGAAGCATGGGACGACTCCTTGGATCGGGTCTGTATAATGGCCCCTTCCACCCGTACGGCCAAGCCATCGTCATGCTGCCAACCCTTCTCCGCCGCCTCTCCCGCGCCCTGCTCTGGTTCGCTGCCGGCAGCATCGTGCTGGTGCTGGTGTTCCGCTGGGTGCCACCACCCGGTACGGCGCTGATGGTCGAGCGCAAGGTGCAGTCCTGGGTGAGTGGCGAGCCGATCGACCTGCAGCGCGACTGGGAGCCGTGGGAGAACATCTCCGATGACCTCAAGGTCGCGGTCATTGCTGGCGAGGACCAGAAGTTCGCCAACCACTGGGGGTTCGACATCCCGGCCATCCAGGCGGCGCTGGCCTACAACGAGCGCGGCGGCAGCATTCGCGGTGCCAGCACCCTGACCCAGCAGGTGGCCAAGAACCTGTTCCTGTGGTCCGGGCGCAGCTGGTTCCGCAAAGGGCTGGAGGCCTGGTTCACCGCGTTGATCGAGCTGTTCTGGTCGAAGGAGCGGATTCTCGAGGTCTACCTGAACAGTGCCGAATGGGGCAAAGGTGTGTTTGGCGCCCAGGCGGCAGCGCGCTACCACTTTGGCGTCGATGCGAGCAGGCTTAGCCGCCAGCAGGCGGCGCAGCTGGCGGCGGTGCTGCCGAGCCCGATCAAGTGGAGCGCCAGCCGGCCGAGCGCCTACGTGGCCAGCCGGGCCGGCTGGATTCGCCGGCAGATGAGCCAGTTGGGTGGGCCCAGCTACCTGATGCAGCTCGACACTTCGCGCAAGCCTTGAGGGCCTCTTCGCGGGCACGCCCGCTCCCACAGGGCCAGCATTACCCCTGAGGCCTGTGCAGTACCTGTGGGAGCGGGCGCGCCCGCGAAAAGGCCGGTAAATCTTGCGCAAAAAAAAGCCGCTCACCCTATGCGGGCCAGCGACTTTTCCTTGCAGCCAGGGCTCGATCAGGCCGCGATCAGCGCCTTGACCTTGTTCATCGCATTCTTTTCCAGCTGGCGAATCCGCTCAGCCGAAACGCTGTACTTGTCCGCCAGCTCATGCAACGTGGCCTTCTCTTCCGCCAACCAGCGCTGGTAGAGAATGTCGCGGCTACGCTCGTCCAGCCCTTGCAGTGCTTCGTGCAGGTTGCTGGTGGAGTTGTCGCTCCAGTCGGCATCCTCCAGCTGCACTGCCGGGTCGTAACGGTGGTCTTCCAGGTAATGCGCAGGCGACTGGAAGGCACTGTCGTCGTCAGCTTCCGCTGCCGGGTCGAACGCCATGTCCTGGCCGCTGAGGCGGCTTTCCATCTCGCGCACTTCACGCGGCTCCACGCCCAGGCTTTCCGCCACGCGGTGCACTTCGTCATTGTTCAGCCAGGCCAGACGCTTCTTCTGGCTGCGCAGGTTGAAGAACAGCTTGCGCTGGGCCTTGGTGGTGGCCACCTTGACGATGCGCCAGTTGCGCAGGATGAACTCGTGGATCTCTGCCTTGATCCAGTGCACGGCGAACGACACCAGGCGCACGCCCATTTCCGGGTTGAAGCGCTTGACGGCTTTCATCAGGCCGACGTTGCCTTCCTGGATCAGGTCGGCCTGGGCCAGCCCGTAGCCGGCATAGCTACGGGCGATATGTACGACGAAACGCAGGTGGGCCATCACCATTTGACGAGCGGCCTCGACATCCTGCTCATAATAGAGACGCTCGCCCAGATCACGCTCCTGCTCGACAGTCAGCAGCGGGATGCTGTTGACCGTGTGCACGTAGGCTTCCAGGTTTGCACCGGGTACCAGGGCATAGGCAGGTTGCAACGATGTGGTCATTCAAGAACCTCCGACTTACAGAACTCGCGCCTTGTGGGCGCTGCCAACATTGACCTGGAACGACGGTACAAGTTCCATAGTGAAGAATTTGTCAATGCTGGCACGTAAAAACTATCGCGGCGCCAGCTCGTTCAAATGGCGGGCCACTGCGATCCATGCACCGATATACCCCAACAGCACCGCTCCGATCAAGAGCGACAGACCATCGGACGCCGGCACCCCGCCCAGGGCGAAGTCGCTGCCGTACAGCCCGGAAAGCCCTACCACCGCCTCGTTCAGCCAGTTCAGGCCAAACGCCAGGATGCCCCATGCGATCACCCCTGCACCCAGGCCATACAGCGCACCCATGTACAGGAAAGGCCGGCGTACGTAGGCATCCGTGCCACCGACCAGCTTGATCACTTCGATCTCGGTACGGCGGTTTTCAATGTGTAGACGAATTGTGTTACCGATTACTAACAGCAGGGCAGAAATCAGCATCACGGCCAGGCCAAAGACAAAGCGGTCACCCAGCTTGAGGATGGCCGCCAGGCGCTCGACCCAAACCAGGTCGAGTTGCGCCACTTCCACCCGCGGCAGCTCCGACAGGCGCTGACGCAAGGCTTCAAGGGCCGGCTTGTCGACTTCGGTAGGGGTCACCACCACCACGCCAGGCAGCGGGTTGTCAGGCAGCTCACGCAGGGCTTCGCCCAGGCCGGACTGTTGCTGGAACTCCTCCAGCGCCTGCTCGCGGCTGACATACTGCGCGTCGGCCACGCCAGTCATGCCCTTGATCTCGTCGCGCAGCGCCTCGCCTTCGCGGCTGCCGGCATCGAGCTTGAGGTACAGCGAAATCTGCGCGGCGCGCTGCCACGAGCCGCCAAGCTTCTCGACGTTCTTCAGCAGCAGCGACAGGCCCATGGGCATGCTCAGCGCCACCGCCATCACCAGGCAGGTGAAGAAGCTGCCGATCGGCTGCTTGCCCAGCCGACGCAGGCTGTCGGCCATGCTGGCACGGTGGCTTTCCAGCCAGGCATGCAGCAGGGTGCGGAAATCCGGGCCGTCATCGTCGTCGTGCTTTTTCTTTGCCGGTTGCGGGTCGGCCGGTTTCGGCGCAACCCGCTCGGAAACCTTCGGCGTACGTGTAGTGCTCATTGCCCGGCCTCCCCATCGCCGATCAAGCGGCCGCGCTGCAAGGTCAGCATGCGGTGGCGCATGCGCGCAATCAGTGCCAGGTCGTGGCTGGCGATCAATACCGTGGTACCCAGGCGGTTGATGTCCTCGAACACCCCCATGATCTCCGCGGCCAGGCGCGGGTCGAGGTTACCGGTGGGTTCGTCGGCCAGCAGCAGGGCTGGCTGGTGAACGATGGCGCGGGCGATGCCCACCCGTTGCTGCTGCCCGGTGGACAGGTCGGCCGGGAACAGCTCGCCCTTGTCGGCCAGCGACACTCGCTCCAGTGCCGAGTCCACGCGCTTGGCGACCTCGGCCTTGGACAGGCCGAGAATCTGCAGCGGCAAGGCGATGTTGTTGAACACCGTGCGGTCGAACAACAGCTGGTGGTTCTGGAA
The DNA here is from genome assembly GCF_040784925.1 of Pseudomonas sp. X4. Classification (NCBI taxonomy): domain Bacteria; kingdom Pseudomonadati; phylum Pseudomonadota; class Gammaproteobacteria; order Pseudomonadales; family Pseudomonadaceae; genus Pseudomonas; species Pseudomonas sp. X4. The sequence continues at coordinate 2,069,029 of NZ_CP160798.1, forward strand.
CACCACGCCGATCTGCCGGCGCAGGAACGGGATCTGCGAATTGCTGATCTGGCCCAGGTCCTGCCCGGCCAGCATCAGCTTGCCGCTGGTCGGGCGCTCCATGGCCAGCAGCAGGCGCAGCAAGGTGCTCTTGCCCGCGCCCGAGTGGCCGGTGACGAACAGGAATTCGCCCCGGCGCGCCCGGAAACTCAGCTCATGCAAACCCACATGACCATTGGGATAGCGCTTGGCAACCTGTTCGAATCGGATCATGTTCAGTCTCGCTCGGCGAACAGAGCCTTGACGAACGGCTCGGCTTCGAAGGTACGCAGGTCGTCGATGCCTTCACCGACACCGATGAAGCGGATCGGCAGCTTGAACTGCTTGGCCAGGGCGAAGATCACCCCGCCCTTGGCAGTGCCGTCCAGCTTGGTCAGGGCCAGGCCGGTCAGTTCGACGCTCTGGTTGAAGTACTTGGCCTGGCTGATGGCGTTCTGGCCGGTGCCCGCATCGAGCACCAGCAGCACCTCGTGCGGCGCCTCGGCGTCGAGCTTGCCGATGACCCGGCGGACCTTCTTCAGCTCTTCCATCAGGTTGTCTTTGGTGTGCAGGCGGCCAGCGGTGTCGGCGATCAGCACGTCGACGCCACGGGCCTTGGCGGCCTGTACGGCATCGAAGATCACCGAAGCGGAGTCGGCGCCGGTGTGCTGGGCGATCACCGGGATCTGGTTACGCTCGCCCCACACCTGCAGTTGCTCGACCGCAGCGGCACGGAAGGTGTCGCCAGCAGCCAGCATCACTTTCTTGCCTTCGAGCTGCAGCTTCTTGGCCAGTTTGCCGATGGTGGTGGTCTTGCCGGCGCCGTTCACACCGACCACCAGGATCACATAGGGCTTGTTCTGCGCCTGTACCACCAGCGGCTGCTCGACCGGGCGCAGCAGCGCAGCCAGTTCTTCCTGCAGCGACTTGTACAGGGCATCGGCGTCGGCCAGCTGCTTGCGGGCAACCTTCTGGGTCAGGTTCTGGACGATGGTGGAAGTGGCTTCCACGCCAACGTCGGCGGTCAGCAGTCGGGTTTCGATTTCGTCGAGCAGGTCGTCATCGATGACTTTCTTGCCCAGGAACAGGCTGGCCATGCCCTCGCCGATGCTGGCGCTGGTCTTCGACAGGCCCTGCTTGAGGCGGGCGAAGAAGCCGGGCTTGGCCTGCTCGGCCTGCGCGGCGACCGGGGCTGCAGCCACAGGGGCAGCAGGCTCTGGTGCAGGGCGTTCCGGGATGGCGGGCGGCGCTTTCGGCTCCAGATCCGGCACCAGGGCCACGGGCTCTTCGGCAACCGGCAGCACCAGGTTGCTGACCGGCGCGACCGGCTCGACGACCGGGGCCGCCTCGACAGGGGCTGGCTCGACCGGGGCCGCCTGCAAGGGCATGGACGCGACCGGCTGCGGTGCAGGTGCCACCAGTGGCTGGGACGCGACCGGCTCGGGTTCAGGGGCCTGCAACGGCTGGGAAGCAACCGGTTCGGGGACAGGGGCCTCGACCACCGGGGATTGGACGGGTGCGGCGACCTGCTGCGGTTCTGTCAGCTGCGGTTCTGTCAGCTGTGGTGCCGCAGGGGCCTGAACGGGTTCAGGGGCCTGTGGCGCTTCGGCAGTAGCCCCCTCGACCGGAGCGGCTGCAGGCTGCTCGACGGCTGGGAGTTCATTCGCGGGCACGCCCGCTTCCACAGGTTGCTGCGGTTTCTTGCGAAACCAGCTGAACAGGCCTTTCTTCTCACCAGCCTCGGCCGGCGCTTTTTTGTCGTCGTTGGAACCAAACATGGAAGACGGCTATCTCAGGGTAGCGATGGGCCAGCTATGGCGCATCGGAAATTCTCTCTACGCAGAACAGACTATCTTGAAGCCGGCTGGTTCATGCGCAACGTTTTGTCTTAGTGTCCTGCGGGCCAGAACGGCGACAGGCATGGTCGCCAGGCAACCGGATCAGTATCCTAGCACCTCCTGGCCCGCCGACGCTAAACCAGTGGGCCGCCGAACAGGTTAAACACCGTATGAATGCTCTAGCCCGCCGCGCCGCTGGCCTGTTGCTCGGCACGCTCTGCCTGCCGCTCGCGGCCTTCGCCGCCGATGTGCAACCCTCCCACGAATTCATCCTCGACAACGGCCTGAAAGTGGTCGTGCGCGAGGACCACCGCGCCCCGGTGGTGGTCTCGCAGATCTGGTACAAGGTTGGCTCCAGCTACGAAACCCCGGGCCAGACCGGCCTGTCCCACGCGCTGGAACACATGATGTTCAAGGGCAGCGCCAAGGTCGGCCCCGGCGAGGCTTCGCGCATCCTGCGTGACATTGGCGCCGAAGAAAACGCCTTCACCAGCGACGACTACACCGCCTATTACCAGGTGCTGGCGCGCGACCGCCTGCCGGTGGCCCTGGAACTCGAGGCCGACCGCCTGGCCAGCCTGCGCCTGCCCGCTGACGAATTCAGCCGTGAAATCGAGGTGATCAAGGAAGAACGCCGCCTGCGTACCGACGACCAGCCCAACTCCAAGGCATTCGAGCTGTTCCGCGCCATGGCCTACCCGGCCAGCGGCTACCACACCCCGACCATCGGCTGGATGGCCGACCTGGAGCGCATGAAGGTCGAGGAACTGCGCCACTGGTACGAATCCTGGTACGCCCCCAACAACGCCACTCTGGTGGTAGTCGGCGATGTCACCGCCGATGAGGTCAAGGGCCTGGCGCAGAAGTACTTCGGCAGCATCCCCAAGCGTGCCGTGCCGCCGGCCAAGTTGCCGCTCGAACTGGCCGAACCAGGCCAGCGCCAGCTGACCCTGCACGTGCGCACCCAGTTGCCGAGCCTGATCTACGGTTTCAACGTACCTGGCCTGTCCACCGCCAAGGACCCGCGTACGGTGCATGCCCTGCGCCTGATCTCGGCGCTGCTCGACGGCGGCTACAGTGCCCGCATGCCGGCACGCCTGGAACGTGGCCAGGAACTGGTGGCCGGTGCCTCTTCCAGCTACAACGCCTTCACCCGCGGCGACAGCCTGTTCCTGATCTCGGCCACGCCGAACGTGCAGAAGCAGAAAACCCTCGCCGATGTCGAGAAAGGCGTCTGGCAGCTGCTGGATGAGCTCAAGACCACCCCACCCAGCGCCGAAGAGCTGGAGCGCGTACGCGCCCAGGTCATAGCCGGCCTGGTCTACGACCGCGACTCCATCAGCAGCCAGGCCACCACCATCGGCCAGCTGGAAACCGTCGGCCTGTCCTGGAAGCTGATCGACAGCGAGCTGGACGAGCTCAAGCGCGTGACCCCGCAGGACATCCAGAACGCCGCGCGCACCTACTTCACCCGCGAACGCCTGAGCGTTGCCCATGTATTGCCCGAGGAGTCCGCTCATGAGTGATCGCCGCGCACCACGCCCAACCCTGCTGGCCACGGGCATCCGCGCCCTGGCGCTGGCGGCGGTGCTGGCCGCCCCGGCCATGGCCGACAACGCCGCCAAGGCCGACAGCAACGCGGCACGCCCGGCCAACACCTTGCAGTCGCTGGCCGAGCTGGATGGCAAGGCGCCCAGCCGGCGCCAGTTGAACATCCAGCACTGGAGCACCGCCGAAGGTGCCCGGGTACTGTTCGTCGAGGCCCGCGAACTGCCGATGTTCGACCTGCGCATCACCTTCGCCGCCGGCAGCAGCCAGGATGGCGGCACGCCAGGCCTGGCTGCCCTGACCAACGCCATGCTCAACGAAGGCGTGGCCGGCAAGGATGTGACTGCCATCGCCGAAGGCTTCGAGGGCCTGGGCGCCGACTTTGGCAACGGCTCCTACCGCGATATGGCCGTGGCCTCGCTGCGCAGCCTCAGCGCCAAGGACAAGCGCGAACCGGCGCTCAAGCTGTTCGCCGAGGTGGCTGGCAAGCCGACCTTCCCCGAAGACGCCCTCAAGCGCATCAAGAACCAGATGCTGGCCGGCTTCGAGTATGAAAAGCAGAACCCCGGCAAGGTCGCTGGCAAGGCCCTGTTCGCCAAGCTCTACGGCGACCACCCCTACGCCCACCCGAGCGACGGCACCGCCGAAAGCATCAGCGGCATCACCCTGGCACAGCTGCGCGCCTTCCACGCCAAGGCCTACACCGGCGGCAACGCAGTCATCGCCCTGGTCGGCGACCTCAGCCGCGCCGAGGCCGAAGCCATCGCCGCCCAGGTATCAGCTGGCCTGCCCAAGGGCCCCGCGCTGGCCGCACCGGCCCAACCCGGCGAAGCCAAGGCAGGCCTGACCCACATCGACTTCCCGTCCAAGCAGACCCACCTGATGCTGGCCGAACTCGGCATCGACCGCCAGGACCCGGACTGGCCGGCCCTGTCACTGGGCAATCAGATCCTCGGCGGCGGTGCGTTCGGCACCCGGCTGATGAGCGAGGTGCGTGAAAAGCGCGGCCTGACCTACGGCGTGTACTCGGTGTTCAGCCCGATGCAGGTGCGAGGCCCGTTCATGATCAACCTGCAGACCCGTGCCGAACTCAGCGAAGGCACGCTCAAGCTGGTGCAGGATATTCTCGCCGACTACCTCAAGGTCGGCCCCACCCAGCAGGAGCTGGACGATGCCAAGCGCGAACTGGCCGGCAGCTTCCCGCTGTCCAATGCCAGCAACGCCAGTATCGTCGGCCAACTGGGTGCCATTGGCTTCTACAACCTGCCGCTGACCTGGCTGGAGGACTTCATGCAGCAGTCCCAGGCCCTCACCGTCGAGCAGGTAAGAACGGCCATGAACAAACACCTGTCAGCCGATAAACTGGTGATCGTCACCGCTGGCCCGAAAGTGCCGCAAAAACCGCTGCCAGCACCCACTGACAAGCCCTCCGAGCAGCCGCTCGGGGTACCGGAGCACTAATGCCAAGATCCACCCCTCCCGCCCGCCCGCAACCGGGCCAAAGCAAGGGCCAGGGCCACCTGCGCATCATCGCCGGCGAATGGCGCAGCCGCCGTCTGGCGGTGCCGGAAGGCGAAGGCCTGCGGCCAACGCCCGACCGCGTGCGCGAAACCCTGTTCAACTGGCTGGCGCCCTATATCGAGGGTGCCCGCGTGCTGGACGCCTTCACCGGCAGCGGCGCCCTGGTGCTCGAAGCCCTGTCCCGCGGGGCCGAGGACGCCGTCGCGCTGGACAGCAACCCGGCGGCCATCGCCAACCTGAAGAACAACCTCGAGATCCTGCGCTGCCCGCGCGGGCAAATCCTGCAGACCGACGCCCTGCGCTATCTGCAAGGCCCGGCCAAGCAGCAGTTCGACGTGGTGTTCCTCGACCCGCCGTTCCACCAGGACCTGCTGGCCGACACCTGCAACCTGCTGGAACAGAACCAGTGGCTGCGCGAGCAAGCGTGGGTCTACACAGAAAGCGAGGCTGCCCCGTCGACCTTGCAATTGCCAGGTAACTGGCGCCTGCATCGAGAGAAAAAGACCGGCGAGGTACATTACGCGCTCTGGCAGCGGGGCTAATTATTTAAAGCAGGTGCAGCACCCTTGTCGCTGAAGCTGTTCGGGTTCACATCAACCAGAGCACTTCAGCGATGACCTCACCACCTACTTCGCCACCCGACCTGGGCCAGGTCTCTGCGGGGCTTGCCGCCTTGTCCTGCACCACTACCTCGCCATTGCAGCACTTCACGCTGGAAAACGGCCTGTCCGTTTACTTGCGGGAAAATCACAAGACATCTCTGGCCGCAGTCCAACTCTGGTACCACATAGGCTCAAGCCATGAGCCTGCCGGCCACACGAACCTGTCACACGTACTGGAGCACCTGATTTTCGCAGGCAGCAGCAAACTGCCCGCCGGCCAATACAGCCGGGTGATCGCACGTATAGGGGGCAATGCCAATGCCACCACCCACCTGGACGCCACCTCCTATGAAATCTCGCTACCGGCCAGCCGCCTGCCCATAGCGCTGGAAATCATGGCCGACGCCATGAGCACCGCAACCTTCGGCCAAGCGGAGATGGAAAGGGAGATAAAGGCGGTGGAGGACGAGCGCCGGCTCAAGCTGGACGTCCAGCCCGACCGACAGGCATACGATCAGCATAACGCTCTGGCCCATGGCACCAGCCCTTATGCAGGCCCGAGCTTCGGTTATCCGGCAGACCTGGACAGCATCGACCTGGCGGCGCTGCGAACCTGGTACAGGTCCTGGTATCAGCCCAACAACGCAACGCTTGTGGTAGTCGGCAGCGTTGACCTGCCAACGCTCCGGCAGCATGTGGAGCGTTACTTCGCAGGCATGCCGAAAGCGCCTGTCGCCGACCGGCCTGTTCCACGCCATGACACTCAACTGCAGGCCCGCAGCCACACCGTAAGCCTGCCAGGGTTACGCGAGGGGCTGTTCATGTCATTCAACGTTCCAGGCCGAGCAACAGCCCCCGACGCCAAGACATCGCTTGCCCTGACCCTGCTTTGCGACTTGCTTGGCGTAGGTTTCAGCTCCCGGCTGTACAGCGACCTGGTACGGGACAGGCGCCTGCTTACAGGTGTGCGAGTGACCTACGAGCCCTTGGTACGTGGCGACACGCTGTTGACGATTTCAGCCTACGTGAACACCACCCACGCCACACCGGAAGACGCCGCCCAGGCCGTTTACGAGCATGTGCAGGCGCTGCGCAGCGTTGCCTTGCCGGAAGCAGAGCTGCAGCGCGCCAAGTTGCGCATGCTCGCCCGACGGCTATTCGACCTTGACGCGCTCACCGCCCAGGCAGACGAGCTGGGCGCCGCTGCCGCCGCCGGTTTGCCAGCATCGGTGATTGACGAGGACTGCCCTCTCATCCGGGACCTCGACAGCGCGACAGTGCAACAGGTGGCGGTTGCCTATTTGGGGCGCGAACGGCTGACCACAACCTACCTTCGGCCAGGAGTGCCAGCATGAGCCCAGACAACTTGACGACCACCCGACCAATGCTGTGCGACGGCCCAACTACCGACACCGCCTTGGAGGCCATGGCCAACCTGGAATCGGCCAAGGAAATCGAGCTTGGCCAGATACCGCCCCTGCAAGCCGCCGCCGAGTGTTGGCAAACCGCCGGCGGCGCAAAGGTCAGCTTCATCGCAGACCATGACCGCCCGATGTTCGACCTGGCCTTGCGCTTTCGAGCCGGCAACGTGCTTGACGGTGCCAACCCAGGCCTGGCTGCGGTTACCCTGTACAGCCTCGACCAAGGGACCGGGGAGCTCGATGCAGCACAGTTTGCCGAGCAGCTGGCCGGGCACGGGGCCATCCTCGGCAGAAGGATCACCGATGACAGTGCCGTCATCTCACTCCGCTGCCTGAGCTTGCCCGCGATACGCGCCAACGTGATGCAACTGTTCACCCAGATGCTGGCATATCCTGCTTTCAGGGAGCCTGACGTGGCGAAAATCCGGGAGCGGCTGGCTTTCAACCGGGTCCGACAGGGCAGCCACCCCCTGATACGGCTTGCCAACACCACGATGGCTCATGTTTTCCGTGATCATCCGTACGCTGCCAGCGCCACCACGACGGCCAGTGGGATCGTCAATGTCGAGCAGATCAGGGACTTCCACCAGAAGGCTTACTCGGCGAACAATCTGGATATTGGCCTGGTGGGGGACCTGAGCCGCAATGATGCGGAGCAACTGATCGACGTACTCACCCGTGCCCTGCCGCAGGAGTGGGCCGCCGCCGCCCCGCCGCCACTCCCCGAACACCCGCCACTCATGCAGCACCTGACCGCCGCCGGCAGCGCCACCCGGGCACTGTTGACGTTGTCCTCGAAAGCTTCGCCAAGCAGCCCGCTATTTCCGGCCTTGACGCTGCTCAACGTGATACTTGGCACCAGCTATGAATCACGCCTGACGCAAGAGTTGCGAACCCTGCGCAGCCTGACCTACGCCATCTACTCCGACCTCAACCCGCTGGATGCGGCATGCCTGCTGCAAATTCATTGGGACATCGCCCCGCAGTACCGGGATGCGGCAGCGGCCCTGGTGTCGGGGATTGTCGCGTGCCTGCGCGAACGAGGCCCAAGCCAGGCAGAATGCGACATCGCTGTGAACGAAATTGCGGCCAAGCTGCATCACGACCTTGCAGACAGCGCCAAACTGGCCAGAGCACTTGCGACTTACAGCCACCAAGGGCTGCCAGGCGATCACCTTGCCACTTTTCTTGACAGGCTACAGTCGCTCACGCCTGCGAACCTGCGTGAAGCCGGGCAGGTGTGGTTGGGCAACGCGACGCAAGTGCTGGTGACCGTAGGCCCCGAGTCAGTGCAGCTGCCACTGCCGGAAACAATGAAGGACGACCAATAGCGCAGGTACATCGGGGTTTTTCCATGGCATTCTAGGCACGCACAACATGAGTCGCCCACATGCCCAGCCCCAGCGCAACGTTCCGTCCAGCCCTCGGCCTTGCCAATCCCCACTTGCAAACCTTGTGGGGGCCATTGTGGCGAAAACTGCCAGAGCTGCAGCGCAACCGCGAGCGGCTATGGCTGGCCGATGGCGACTTCATCGACCTGGACTGGCACGGCCCGCACCAGCCCCACGCGCCGTTGGTGCTGGTGCTGCACGGTTTGACCGGCTCCTCCCACTCGCCCTACGTCAAAGGCTTGCAGCAAGCGCTGCAAGGCCGCGGCTGGGCCAGCGTGGCGGTGAACTGGCGCGGTTGCTCGGGCGAGCCCAACCTGCTGCCACGCAGCTACCATTCCGGCGCCAGCGAAGACCTGGCCGAAATCGTCAGCCACCTGCGCGCCCAGCGCCCGTTGGCGCCGTTGTATGCGGTGGGTTATTCGCTGGGGGGCAATGTGCTGCTGAAATACCTGGGCGAAAGCGGTGTCGCCAGCCAGTTGCAGGCTGCGGTGGCAGTGTCGGTGCCGTTTCGCCTGGACCACTGCGCCGACCGCATCGGCCAGGGCTTCTCAAAGGTGTACCAGGCGCATTTCATGCGCGAGATGCTGGCTTATGTGCAGCTCAAGCAGCGGCACTTCCACGACAAGGGCCAGCATGAAGGACTGGCGACGCTGCAACGGCTGGGCCCGTTGGCCAACCTGCGCACGTTTTGGGATTTCGACGGCAAGGTCACCGCACCACTGAACGGTTTTCGCGATGCGCACGACTACTACCGCCGCTCATCGAGTCATTTCTTCCTCGGCCAGAACCGCACGCCGACGCTGATCATCCACTCCAGCGATGACCCTTTCGTCTCCGGCCACAGCCTGCCAACGGCCCGCGAACTGGCGCCGCAGACCCGCTTCGAACTGCACAGCCGCGGCGGCCATGTGGGCTTTGTCGACGGCAGCCTGCGCAACCCGGGCTATTACCTGGAGCGGCGGATTCCACAGTGGTTGGTGGAGGGTCAATAGGAGCTGCGGTTTTCATTGGCAGTACCGGCCTCATCGCCGGCAAGCCAGCTCCCACAGGTGTGGTATAGGCCTGATGGGCAGTGGTGTACCTGTGGGAGCTGGCTTGCCGGCGATGAGGCCGGGCCTGCTTACTCGCCAGTGGCTACGCCATGTTGCGGATCGTTGATCCACTCACTCCACGACCCGGCATACAGCTTGCCCAGCGGGTACCCGGCCAACGCCAGGGCAAACAGGTTATGACACGCCGTCACCCCTGACCCGCAATACGCCACCAACTGCTCCGGCGCCCGCCCGGCCAGCTTTTCGGCAAAGCGCTGTTTTAGCTGGTCCGGCTGCAGAAAACGCCCATCAGCCCCCAGGTTGTCGGTGAACGCCGCGCACTGCGCCCCCGGAATATGCCCCGCCACCGGGTCGATCGGTTCCACTTCGCCACGGAAACGCGGCAAGGCGCGCGCATCGATCAAGGTCAGGTCTGCGTTACCCAAGCGCTTGGCCAGGTGCTCGGCATCGATCAGCAGCTTGCCGTCCGGCTCACCGTTGAAGGTGCCTTCCCGCTTGAGCGGCGGGTCCAGGCTGAGCGGCAGGTGCGCCGCATGCCAGGCCTTCAGGCCACCGTCGAGGATCGCCACGCCGCTGCGCTTGCCCAGCCAGGCCAGCAGCCACCAGGCACGGGCAGCAAAAGCGCCAGGGCCGTCATCGTACAGCACCACCTCGCTGTCATCGTCCAGGCCCCACTCTCGCAGGCGCTCGACCAGCCGGCGCGCATCCGGCAACGGGTGGCGCCCGGTACGCCCCTTGCTCACCGGCCCGCTGAGGTCACGCTCCAGGTCGGCAAAATGCGCCCCGGCAATATGCCCCTGGGCATAGCTGCGTTGGCCATAGTCCACATCCTCGAGGGCAAAGCGGCAGTCGAGGATCACCAACTTGGGCGAGCCCAGACGCTCGGCCAACTGCTGCGGGGTGATCAATTGCGCAAGGGGCATGACAATCTCCTGATCGATGGCACTATCGATAACACTGAGGCCCTGGGTTAGTGCTCCAGGGCCTGGTTGAACGGTACATGGAATTCCTGGCAAAGGGCGTCCACGGCATTGCGGGCGTTGTCGGTGACGAAGCCCAGCTCCAGCACCAGTACCTGGTAGACGCCGCGCTTGAAGGCTTCTTCACCCAGGTGCGCGGAATGCTCCCGCGTGGTGCTGAGAAAACGTACCCAGGACGTCAATACGATCCAGGCGTTGATGGTCAGCGATTCGATCTGCGCTGGTACCATGGCCAGGATGCCCGCCTCGACGAAGCCGCGGTAGATCGCCTGGCCCTGGCGCAGGCAGCGCTCGGAAAAGCGGCGATAACGGGCGGCCAGCTCCGGGTCGCTGTCCAGCAGGTGCTCCAGGTCGCGGTGCAGAAAACGGTAGTTCCACATCGCCGCCAGCAGGGCCTTGAGGTAGAAGCGCTTGTCCTCCACGGTCGCCGCGCGGCCTTGCGGCGGGCGCAGGAAGCTGTCCACCAGTTCTTCGTACTGGCTGAACAGCAAAGCGATGATCGCCTGCTTGTTGGGGAAGTGGTAATAAAGGTTGCCGGGCGAAATTTCCATGTGCGCGGCAATGTGGTTGGTACTGACGCTGCGTTCGCCCTGCTGGTTGAACAGCTCGAGGCTGTTCTGCACGATGCGCTCTCGGGTCTTCATGCGCGGGGCCATGCTCAGCTCCCAGTCTGCGGGCCTTCATCAAAGGGTCATCTTACGGCGTATTGGCGGTGGAATGCACCGCTCGACAACGCGGAAAATTCGCACCATCGTACAAATTAGAGTATAGGCTCTAGGGATTCCCTGCCCGGACTCGACGCCGCCATGAACTCGCCCAGTGCCTTGCCCCCTGTGCAATCCGACCTCGACCTTGCGGCGACGTTCGCCACCCAGCGCCAGGCCTTTGCCGGCAACCCCTTGCCAGCGGCGGCGCAGCGGCGCCAATGGCTGAAAAGCCTGCGGGAAGCCTTGCTGGCCGGCCAGGCCGAACTGATCGAGGCAATCGGCCAGGACTTTGAGGGGCGCAGCGCCGACGAGACCCTGCTGGCCGAGCTGCTGCCCTCGGTGCAAGGCCTGCGCCACGCCGAAAAGCACCTGCAGCGCTGGATGCGCGCCAGCCGGCGCAAGGTCGGCCTGGCCTTCCAGCCGGCCAGCGCGCAGGTGCGCTACCAACCCCTGGGCGTGGTCGGCATCATCGTGCCGTGGAACTACCCGCTGTTCCTTGCCATCGGCCCGCTGACCTGTGCCCTGGCCGCCGGCAACCGGGTCATGCTCAAGCTCAGCGAAGCCACGCCTGCCACTGGCCAGGCGCTCAAGCAACTGCTGGAGCAGGTGTTCCCCACCGATCTGGTCAGCGTGGTGCTCGGCGAAGTCGAGGTAGGCCAGGCCTTTGCCCGCCTGCCGTTCGATCACCTGCTGTTCACCGGCGCCACCAGCGTGGGGCGCCAGGTAATGCTGGCTGCGGCGCACAACCTGACCCCCGTCACCCTGGAACTGGGCGGCAAGTCGCCAGCCATTGTCTCGGCCGACGTACCGCTGGACAGCGCCGCCGAGCGCATCGCCTTCGGCAAGACCCTGAACGCCGGCCAGACCTGCGTCGCCCCAGACTACGTGCTGGTGCCACGCGAGCGCCTGGAGGCCTTCAGCGACGCCTACCAGCGTGCTGTACGCCGGCTGTACCCGCGCATCGCCGGCAACCCCGACTACACCGCCATCATCAACCCGCGCCAACTGCAGCGCTTGCAGCATCTACTGGACGATGCCCACGCCAAAGGTGCGCAGGTACTCGACCTGTACCCCGGTGAAACCCGCCAGGGCCGGCGCCTGCCACCCCACCTGCTGCTGGGGGTGAACGACGGCATGCAGGTGATGCAGGACGAAATCTTCGGCCCATTGCTGCCGCTGGTGCCCTACGACAGCCTCGAGCAGGCACTGGCCTACATCAACCAGCGCCCCCGCCCGCTGGCGCTTTACTACTTCGGCTATGACCGCGCAGCCCAGGAGCAGGTGCTGCGCCACACCCACTCCGGCGGAGTGTGCCTGAACGACACCCTGCTGCACGTGGCCCAGGATGACTTGCCGTTCGGCGGCATCGGCCCTTCAGGCATGGGCCATTACCATGGCCACGACGGTTTCCTGACCTTCAGCAAGGCCAAGGCGGTGCTGGCCAAGCAACGCTTCAACGCTGCCCGGCTGATCTACCCGCCTTATGGCAAAGCCTTGCAGCGCCTGGTCTTCAAGCTTTTCATCCGCTGAGGGCCGGCCCATGCACCGCCGCGAACTGCTGCGCTTCAGCCTTGGCGCCAGCGTCTTTCTGGCGAGTACCAGCCTGGTCGGCTGCAGCGCACAGACAGCCGCAACGGGTTACCAGGTACTGCGCGACGACGACCTGCCGCTGCTGCGCGCGCTGATCCCGGTGGTACTGGCCGGCACCCAGGCCGCCGAGACACTGGTGCTGCATAGCCTCGACCACAAGCTGGCGGCGCTGTCGCCGGAAATGCTCAAACTCACCCGGCAGTTGTTCGACGTGCTCAACCTGCCGCTCACCCGCGGCCCCCTGACCGGTGTCTGGGGAGCCTGGGAACGAGCCAGCGCCGCGCAGGTCACGGCCTTCCTGCAACGTTGGCAGGACAGCTCGCTGAACCTGCTGCGCATGGGCCACGCCTCGCTGCTGCAGTTGCTGCAGATGGCCTGGTACGAACGCCCCGAATCCTGGGCCGCCTGCGGCTACCCCGGACCACCGAAAATCTGAAAACAACAAGAGCAGCGCCAATGCCTGTACCCGACCCGTTTCGCCAAGGCCTGGAAAGCGGCTGGATCACCCACGACGCCTCGCGCCTGGAGCACGACCTCACGCTGGAAGCCGACGTTGCCGTGATCGGCAGCGGTGCCGGTGGCGCTACCAGCGCGCAAATGCTCAGCACTGCCGGCTTCAAGGTGCTGCTGATCGAAGAAGGCCCGCTGAAGACCAGCAGCGATTTCCACCTGCTGGAAAACGAAGCCTATGCCAGCCTGTACCAGGAAGGCCTGGGCCGCATGAGCAAGGACGGCGCCATCACCATTCTCCAGGGCCGCGCCGTGGGCGGCACCACGCTGGTCAACTGGACCTCGAGCTTTCGCACGCCGCCACAGACCCTGGCGCACTGGGCCGCAGCCCACAACGTGAGCGGCCTGGGCGAGGAGCAGATGCGCCCCTGGTTCGAGCGCATCGAGCAGGAACTGGGCATCACCCCTTGGGCCCTGCCACCGAACGCCAACAACGACGTGCTGCGACGTGGCTGCGAACAGCTGGGCTACCGCTGGGCGGTGATCCCGCGCAACGTGCGCGGCTGCTGGAACCTGGGCTACTGCGGCATGGGTTGCCCGGTGAATGCCAAGCAGTCGATGCTGGTCACGCGTATTCCCGCCACCCTCGAACAAGGCGGCGAGCTGCTGTACCTGGCTCGGGCCGAGCGCGTCGAACACAACGCCGAGCGCATCCAGGGCCTGTCATGCCAGGCGCTGGATAGCCAGGGCATACACACCACCGGCCGGCAGATCCGCGTTCGCGCGCGTCACTACATCCTTGCCGGTGGCGGCATCAACAGCCCGGCCCTGCTGCTGCGTTCCGACGCGCCCGACCCGCATGGCCGCCTGGGCAAACGGACCTTCCTGCACCTGGTCAACTTCAGCGCAGCACGCTTCAACGACCGTATCGACCCCTACTACGGCGCCCCGCAGTCCATCTACAGCGACCATTTCCAATGGCAAGGCGGCAGCGACGGCCCGGTTGGCTACAAGCTGGAAGTACCACCGCTGCACCCGGCCCTGGCCAGCACCCTGCTGGGCGGGCACGGCCACGAGAATGCCCGGCGCATGGCCGAGCTGCCACATACCCACGTGATGCTGGCGCTGCTGCGTGACGGCTTCCACCCACAAAGCCAGGGCGGGGCCGTGGAGCTGCGCGGCGATGGCTCACCGGTGCTCGATTACCCGGTCACCGACTACCTGCGCGACGGCCTGCGCCGCGCCTACCGCAGCATGGCGCAGATCCAGTTCGCCGCCGGCGCCACCCAGGTCACCCCCGTGCACAGCGATGCCAGCGCCGCGTCCAGCCTGGAGCAGGCCTTGGCCATGATCGACCAGTTGCGCCTGGAGCCGTTCCGCACGCGCCTTGGCAGCGCTCACGTGATGGGTGGCTGCGCCCTCGGCGACGACCCGCGCCAGGCGGTATGCGACAGCCTTGGCCGCCATCACCAGCTGGAAAACCTGTCGGTTCACGACGGCTCGCTGTTCCCCACCAGTATCGGCGCCAACCCGCAACTGTCGGTGTATGCCATCAGCGCCAGGCTCACCGAAGCGCTGGTCGCCCGCCTGGCACACAGCGCATGACAAGGAACAGGCCCCCTGTCTATAGTGCCATCAGCCGGCCGCATGACTTGGCCGGGGCGCCGTCGCTGCGCTACCATCCGACTCCCCAACGCACTCCAGCCAGGATGACGCGATGAACCGAGTGTTGTACCCGGGTACTTTCGACCCCATTACCAAAGGCCATGGCGACCTGGTCGAGCGCGCCTCGCGGTTGTTCGACCACGTGATCATCGCGGTGGCGGCCAGCCCGAAGAAAAACCCGCTGTTCCCGCTGGAACAACGGGTGGAGCTCGCCCGTGAGGTCACCAAGCACCTGCCCAATGTCGAAGTCATCGGCTTCTCTTCGCTGCTGGCGCATTTCGCCAAGGAACAGGGCGCCAACGTCTTCTTGCGTGGCCTGCGTGCGGTGTCCGACTTCGAGTACGAGTTCCAGCTGGCGAACATGAACCGGCAACTGGCTCCCGACGTCGAGAGCCTGTTCCTCACGCCTTCGGAGCGCTACTCGTTCATTTCCTCGACCCTGGTCCGGGAAATTGCCGCGCTGGGCGGTGATATCAGCAAATTCGTCCACCCGGCGGTGGCCGAGGCGCTGACCGAACGCTTCAAGAAGTGACCTTTAGCGGCTGATCATCGCGCCCGCGTGCACTGCGGGCGCGAATGCGGCACAATTGTGCCCACTGCGTTGAACATGCCCGGGCGCAGAGCCCCGGCCGGAGTCCCCATGTCCCTGATCATCACCGACGATTGCATCAACTGCGACGTCTGCGAACCCGAGTGCCCGAACGAGGCCATCTCCCAAGGCGAAGAGATCTACGTGATCGACCCTAACCTGTGCACCCAGTGCGTGGGCCATTACGACGAGCCGCAATGCCAGCAGGTCTGCCCGGTCGACTGCATCCCGCTGGATGAAGCGCACCCGGAAACCGAAGAAGAGCTGATGGCCAAGTACCGCCGGATTACTGGCAAGGCCTGATATCAGGTCAGCCCTCATCGCCGGCAAGCCAGCTCCCACAGAGATATCATCGCTCTCGAGAGCTGTGCAGTACCTGTGGGAGCTGGCTTGCCGGCGATAGGGCCTCAAGCCTCAGCGCTGGCAGCGCGGGCAATACACACTCGCCCTCTGCCCCAGCTTCACCTCGCGCAACTCCGTGCCACACACCTTGCACGGCTGCCCGCCCCGCCCGTACACGAACAATTCCTGCTGGAAGTACCCCGGCTGCCCGTCGCCACCGATGAAGTCGCGTAGCGTGGTGCCGCCCTGCTCGATCGCCGCCGCCAGCACGCGCTTGATCTCGATCGCCAGCTTCAGGTAACGCGCCCGGGAAATCCCGCCCGCTTCCCGACGAGGGTCAATGCCGGCGGCAAACAGCGCCTCGGTGGCGTAGATGTTGCCCACCCCCACCACCACCGCGTTGTCCATGATGAACGGCTTGACCGCCATCGACCGCCCACGGGACAGCTGGAACAGCCGCTCGCCATCGAACAGGTCGGTCAGCGGCTCCGGCCCCAGGCGCAGCAGCAGTTCGTGGTTGAGCGGGTCCAGGCTCCACAGCATCGCGCCAAAGCGGCGCGGGTCGGTGTAGCGCAGCATCAACCCCGACTCCAGCTCGATATCCACGTGCTCATGCTTGGCCGCCGGCAAGCCCAGCTCGACCAGGCGAAGGTTGCCCGACATGCCCAGGTGACTGATCAGGGTGCCGACCTCGGCATTGATCAACAGGTACTTGGCGCGCCGCTCGACACTGACGATGCGCTGCCCCGACAGGCGCACATCCAGGTCTTCCGGAATCGGCCAGCGCAGGCGCCGGTCACGCACCACCACCCGGCTGACGCGCTGGCCTTCCAGGTGGGGCGCAATACCGCGCCGGGTGGTTTCTACTTCTGGCAATTCCGGCATGTGTCAGTGCCCGCCCAACTCGCGAATGTTCTGCTTGAGGTTTTCGAAATCGTATTCCGACAAGCCAATGTAATCGAGCACCAGCGGGCCGACCACATTCCATTCGTGGTCCACGGCCTGGTTGCCCAGCACCCGGTACGACGCGCAGATGTGCTCGGCCATCTTCAGCACCGCCAGCAGGTTTTTAAGCTGGCTTTGGGTATTGTGCGAACTCTCGTCGCGGAACACCGCCACGGCGTTGTGGTGGTTGGCAATGGCCGCGCTGAGGTGCTCGGGCAGGCGCCAGGACTTGGCAGTGAAATAGCCGACCACCGAATGGTTGGTGTTGAACGCGCGGTTTTCGGTGTCGACCACGCGGGTTTCCTCGTCGGCCTTGGCATAGGCCTCTTCCAGCACATCCATGTAGTCGGGGAAGCGCTTGAGCATCAGCGGCACGCCACAGTCATGGAACAGGCCCAGGGTGTAGGCCTCGTCCGCCGCCTGGATGCCGGTGCGCTTGGCCAGGGTCAGGCAGGTCATTGCCACATCCTGGGCGGTGTCCCAGAAGCGGTTGAGGGTAACGATGGTCTCGTCGCTCATCTCGCCCTTGATCGACTGGGCGTTGATCAGGTTGATGATCGAACGGCTGCCCAGCAGGTTCACCGCGCGCTGGATCGAACCGATCTTGTTGGAAAGGCCGAAATGCGGGGAGTTGACCAGCTTGAGCAAGGCGCCCGAGAGGCCCGGGTCCTGGGAAATCAGCTTGGCGATGGTTTCCAGGTCCGGGTCAGGCATGTACTGCTCGAACTGCAGATCGACCATGATCTGCGGTTGCGGCGGGATAGTGATGCCTTGCAAGGCTTGCTGGATCTGTTCGGCGCTGAGTTCTTGGGACATACGTGCACACTCGTTTGGGACCGGCGATTCTAACCCTCCAGACCGGAAAGGAACCAACCACTGAATCGTTGCGCCGGAACTTTACTGTATCCATCCGTGCCTCTTTCTCATATTCATCAAGGAAAGGAGCAAGGCCCATGAGTGCAGAACTGAACGGCAAGCGAGTAGCTTTCCTGGTCACCGACGGCTTCGAGCAAGTGGAACTGACAGGCCCTCGCGAGGCCCTGGAACAGAGCGGCGCGGTGGTGGATATCCTCAGCGACAAGGAGGGCACGGTACGCGGCTGGAACCACGACCAGCCGGCCGACGCATTCGCCGTGGACGCAACCTTCGAAAGCGCCCACCTGGACCTCTACGATGCCCTGGTGCTGCCCGGCGGCGTGCAAAACTCTGACACGATTCGGTTGATCCCCGCCGCGCAGAAACTGGTGAAAAGCCACGATTCGGCTGGCAAGCCGCTGGCGGTGATCTGCCACGGTGGCTGGTTGCTGGTGTCGTGCGGGTTAGCCAAGGGCAAGCGGCTGACCAGCTACAAGACCCTGCAGGACGACATCCGCAATGCCGGCGGAGACTGGGTGGATGAAGAAGTGGTAGTCGATGGCAACCTGATCACCAGCCGCCAACCCGATGACATTCCGGCGTTCAACCAGCAACTGATCAAGGCATTGGCAGCCTGACGCCATCTCATGGCCTACGCGAGACCTGCAGGAGCGGCCTTGTGTCGCGAAAGGGCCGCAAAAGCGGCCCCGGCAATCCATGCAGCGCTGCTGAAACCCTGGGGCTGCTGCGCAGCCCTTTCGCGACACAAGGCCGCTCCCACAACGGGCATGCGGCCCGGCAACAGGCTATAATCCCGCTCTTTTTTCCCGGAGCGACGTCATGTCCCTGCCCAGCCTACGCCTCAAAGCCAATGCCGACCGCCGCCTGCGCGCCGGCCACCTGTGGGTCTACAGCAACGAAGTCGACGTCAGCGCGACCCCGCTGCAAGGCTTCCAGGCCGGCCAGCAGGCTGTTCTCGAGGCGGCCAACGGCAAGCCGCTGGGTATCGTCGCACTGAGCCCGAACAACCTGATCTGCGCCCGCCTGCTGTCGCGCGACGCCAAGCTGCCGCTGGACAAGTCGCTGCTGGTGCACCGCCTGAACGTCGCCCTGTCGCTGCGCCAGCGCCTGTTCGACCAACCGTGCTACCGCCTGGTCTATGGCGATTCCGACCTGTTGCCAGGCCTGGTTGTCGACCGCTTCTTCGACATCCTCGTGGTGCAATTGGCCTCGGCCACCATGGAAGCGCACAAGGACGACGTGATTGCAGCCCTGGTACAGGTGCTCAAGCCAAGCGGCATCCTGTTCAAGAACGACTCCTCCGCGCGTGACGCCGAAGGCCTGCAGCGCTATGTCGAGACCGTCTATGGCGAAGTGCCGGACTGGGTGCCGCTGGAAGAAAACGGCGTCAAGTTCGAAGCCCCGGTACGCGAAGGCCAGAAGACCGGCTGGTTCTACGACCACCGCATGAACCGTGCACGCCTGGCGCCGTACGTGAAAGGCAAGCGGGTGCTCGACCTGTTCAGCTACATCGGTGGCTGGGGCGTGCAAGCCGGTGCCTTCGGCGCCAGCGAAGTGTTCTGCGTCGACGCCTCGGGCTTTGCCCTGGACGGCGTGGAGCGTAACGCCGCGCTGAACGGTATCAGCGAGAAACTGACCTGCATCGAAGGCGATGTGTTCGAGGCCCTGCGCGAACTGAAGGCCGCCGAAGAGCGCTTCGACGTGATCATTGCCGACCCACCCGCCTTCATCAAGCGCAAGAAAGACTTGAAGAACGGCGAAGCGGCCTACCGCCGCCTGAACGAACAGGCCATGCGCATGCTGACCAAGGACGGCATCCTGGTCAGCGCCTCGTGCTCGATGCACCTGCCCGAGGACGACCTGCACAACATCCTGCTGACCAGCGCCCGTCACCTGGACCGCAACCTGCAGTTGCTCGAACGCGGCGGCCAGGGCCCGGACCACCCGGTGCACCCGGCCATCGCCGAAACCCGCTACATCAAGAGCATCACCTGCCGGTTGCTGCCTAACAGTTAAGGACAATTCCCGGACTTAACGATCGTGGCCTCGGCGCACACAGCCGAGGCCCTTCCTTCACCTCGTACAACACTGTCAATGCATGGCGGGCACCTAGCATTTTTGCCAGTTGCCTTCGCCAAGTCGCGGGAATCCAATAGGCCATCCACTCGGGCAATTTTTGGAGATCACGCCAGTGAACAACGACCAGTATCAAGTAGAATTAAAGGCCCCCACACTCAAAGAAGCAAACGACGAAAATTTCGTACCGTTAGAAACTTTGAACACGGGCATCACTGTCCTAATTCCTTGGTCAGACTTGTTTGAGGAAGGCGACCACATCGCAATAGGCGTGGGTGGCACAGGCAGCTTTTTCTTCATAGCAGAAGAAGACATTGGCCGCACGATGGAACACTTCATCCCTGGCGAGAAACTACGCGAGGAACATGGGCGCCGCGTTAATCTTTCCTACTTGAATCTTAGAATACCCGAGACAATCCCACCCTCCACAGATTATGATTTTGAGGCAGAGCTTTACCGCCCTGTAATTGAAAACTTACAGGATGGAACTCTTCCGTGGGACACTGTGAAAAAAGGCTTTAGCATATCAATACCCATTTACCCTGACGCAACGCTTGCCGATCTCGTTCGACTCTTCTTCGTTGGTTCCTATCAACGCTCCAGCAGAATAATTGATGTACCTCTTGAAAAACTGGATGAACCTGTCGTTATCAGTATCGACAAAGCGCTATCCATCCAGACAAATGGAGGAGAAGTTCACGTCATTTATCAAATCATCCGCGATGGCAAGGCACGCACCTCCCCTTCAATAAGCTTTATGAGCGAAGCTCAAGTTTTCGCCCCAAATCCCGCTCACATAATTAAAGCTGCCGAGTGCACCCCCACTTTCATGGACCGCGTCGAGTCTGGCACAGGAAAAATGGCATTTAGTACAGAGCTGGGCGCACCACTCCAAGGGGGCGAAGAGGTTTTCCTGTTAGCACTGAATAGCGCACGCATTCAAAATGAGATTTCTCAAACAACCATAACAGCGCCTACAAAAACAGTAGAGCACACACTTTCAAAATCCATACTTTTTTACCTAGGGAACTTTAAACTAATAACACTGGTACATACCTCATCAGGCACCTACACGTCTAACACGCATTTCGTAGCACTGGTCTAAAACACAGCCCCAAGCAGTAGAGTCATATAAACTTGCATGGTCCCTTCGACAAGCCCGAGACGGTCGCTCGCTGAGTACCAGCGGGCCACTGGACTGGGAAGGTCCATTGAGGGTGTATCTCGTGAAGCCGCACATGCGGCGGTCGGGTCATAATCAGCTTGGGACGGCAGGTCAGCCCTGGACCGGCGTTTCGGGAGCGTCCTACAAGTGACCAGTCATTAGGCGAAAGCCACCGCCCAGACACATCTCCATTCCCTCGCCGCGCCAGCGGTGTAGAATCGGCCTATTCATCGCCAGTCATCCCCGGCGGGTTTATGAGCTCTGCCCAAGCACGCGGCGATCCCGCGCGGTCTTCGGCCCCATCCGTGCCAGTGGCAACCGGCCTGCGGTACAAAGGAAAAGAGAAGCTCACTCCCCTTTTTGTGACCTGATTAAGCCGCCAGGAGTGTTTCATGCCTGATTATCGTTCCAAGACTTCCACCCAAGGCCGCAACATGGCCGGCGCCCGTGCCCTGTGGCGCGCCACCGGGATGAAGGACGAAGACTTCAAGAAACCGATCATCGCCATCGCCAACTCGTTCACCCAGTTCGTCCCGGGCCACGTGCACCTGAAGGACCTGGGCCAGCTGGTCGCCCGCGAAATCGAACGCGCCGGTGGCGTGGCCAAGGAATTCAACACCATCGCGGTCGATGACGGCATCGCCATGGGCCACGACGGCATGCTCTACTCGCTGCCAAGCCGCGAGATCATCGCCGACGCCGTGGAGTACATGGTCAACGCCCACTGCGCCGACGCCATCGTGTGCATCTCCAACTGCGACAAGATCACCCCCGGCATGCTGATGGCCGCCCTGCGCCTGAACATCCCGGTAATCTTCGTCTCCGGCGGCCCGATGGAAGCCGGCAAGACCAAGCTGGCCAGCCACGGCCTGGACCTGGTCGACGCCATGGTCATTGCCGCCGACTCCTCGGCTTCCGACGAAAAAGTCGCCGAATACGAGCGCAGCGCCTGCCCGACCTGCGGTTCGTGCTCCGGCATGTTCACCGCCAACTCGATGAACTGCCTGACCGAAGCCCTGGGCCTGGCCCTGCCGGGCAACGGCTCGACCCTGGCCACCCACGCCGACCGCGAGCAGCTGTTCCTCACTGCCGGCCGCACCATCGTCGAGCTGTGCAAGCGCTACTACGGCGAGAACGATGAGTCGGTACTGCCGCGCAACATCGCCAACTTCAAGGCGTTCGAGAACGCCATGATGCTCGACATCGCCATGGGCGGCTCGACCAACACCATCCTGCACCTGCTGGCTGCCGCCCAGGAAGCCGAGGTGGCGTTCGACCTGCGCGACATCGACCGCCTGTCGCGCAAGGTGCCGCAGCTGTGCAAGGTTGCGCCGAACATCCAGAAATATCACATGGAAGACGTGCACCGTGCCGGCGGCATCTTCAGCATCCTCGGCTCGCTGGCCCGTGGCGGCCTGCTGCACACCGACCTGCCGACCGTGCACAGCCGCAGCATGGAAGAAGCCATCGCCAAGTGGGACATCACCCAGACCGATGACGAAGCCGTGCACACCTTCTTCAAGGCCGGCCCTGCCGGCATCCCGACCCAGACGGCATTCAGCCAGTCGACCCGTTGGGAATCCCTGGATGACGACCGTGAGAACGGCTGCATCCGCAGTGTCGAGCACGCCTATTCGCAGGAAGGCGGCCTGGCCGTGCTGTACGGCAACATCGCGCTGGACGGCTGCGTGGTGAAAACCGCCGGTGTCGACGAGTCGATCCTGGTGTTCGAAGGCACCGCGAAGATCTTCGAGAGCCAGGACAGCGCCGTACGCGGCATCCTCGCCGACGAAGTGAAGGCCGGCGACATCGTGATCATCCGCTACGAAGGCCCGAAAGGTGGCCCGGGCATGCAGGAAATGCTGTACCCGACCTCGTACCTGAAGTCCAAGGGCCTGGGCAAGGCTTGCGCCCTGCTCACCGACGGCCGCTTCTCGGGCGGCACCTCGGGCCTGTCGATCGGCCACGCCTCGCCGGAAGCCGCCGCTGGCGGCGCCATCGGCCTGGTGCGCGACGGCGACAAGGTGCTGATCGACATCCCGAATCGTTCGATCAACCTGCAGGTCAGCGACGAAGAGCTGGCCGAGCGCCGTGTCGAGCAGGACAAGAAGGGCTGGAAACCGGCTGAAGTACGCCCACGCAAGGTGACCACCGCGCTGAAGGCCTATGCCCTGCTGGCGACCAGTGCCGACAAGGGCGCTGTACGTAACAAGGCGATGCTGGAAGGGCTGTGAGGCTCTGACGGTATGAATGAAGAACCGGCGCCCTGGGCGCCGGTTTTTTTATACCTGTGATTTGTGTGCTGCTCGTACTGGCCCTATCGCCGGCAAGCCAGCTCCCACAGAGACCACACAGTTCTGAAGGCCTGTGTGTTCCCTGTGGGAGCTGGCTTGCCGGCGATAGGGCCAGTACAGGCGAAACACCAACTACTGAATCTGCTCCGGCGTCACGATCACCCAGTTCTTGTCCGCCGTCACCGGCAGCCCTTCCTTGGCCTGCGCCGCGGCATTCCTGGCAATCATCCCGTTCATCTGGTCCATGTACTTGGCCTTGCGGTTTATCCACAGGTGGATGCCACCTTTGCCCACATCCACCCCATGAAACTGCATGTAGCCATCACTGGTCGGCGTATCGCCCCCCACCAGCACCGGTTTCTTCCACTCATCGATATAGGTCAGGATCGCCGCCTGCTTGCCTGCCATCCAGGTGGCCGGGGTCCACAGGTACGGGGTCAGCTCCAGCCCCACGTTGGCCTTGGCATCATAGTGCCCGGCGCTGATCTGCTTGCGCGCGGTGGTCAACTGGCCGCTGGCGCGGTCCTTCAGCAGCAGGCTCACGCCAATCACATTCTGCGGTTTCACGTTGTAGCCGTACTTGGGGTCCGACGCGACCATGCGCACCAGTTCCTCGGAAGCAGCGGAAATCACATAGACCTCGATACCATTCTCCATCAGCTTGTTGTACAGCTCGGCCTGGCCCGTGAAGACCTTGGGTGGCTGTACCTCGATGGCCTTGACCTGGTCCCCTTCGTAATAGGTGGCCGGGATCGGTTTGCCGGAGGCCATCAGCTCATCCACCTGCACCTTCAGCTCCTGCAAGGTAAAGCCGGAGAACACCTGGGCCACCCACGGGTAGCAGACCATGTCGTCCACTTCGCACAGCCGGTAGTAGTAACTGAACAGGCTTTCCTTGTGCTCGGCGGTGTCCTTGAACGGCATCAGCTTCAAAGAGGGGTCGAGCTTGTCGCGGCTCAGCAGGCCCTTGTTTTCCATGAACGGCAGCAAGGCCTCTTCAAGGTCGTAGCGGTAACTGGTGTTGTCCATGTCGAAGACAGCGTAGTTACCCTTGTTGGCATTGGCGGCAATCATGCCGTCGAGCTGCCTGGCTGCCTCGGCGGGCCAGTGCTTGAGCTCGGTGGCGAAGGTTTCGATACTGAACAGCAGGGACAGGCCGATGGCGACGGCTTTCGGAGCGAACTTCATGTACGAATCTCCTGAAATGACCCCGAAACGCTAGTGCAACAATCCCCGCCGGCAGCCCTTGATAACGACCTCCATGCAGCTGCAAACGCCGTGTTCATTGCAATCCGCGACACGCCGTTATTCCATAAACGACTATGCACATTCCATTTGGGTATAAATTCGTTTGTTTTCAGCCTGTTAGCATTTCCGTTCGCAATCGCTCACAGAGGCGATGCCTCTTCTGCTTTTTTCTGCTGGAGCTTCAATGAACCTGCCGCTGTCCCTTAACCTGCTGGCGTTCCTGGCCCTGTTGCTGGGCCTGGCACAAACCCGCCGCACCGACTGGAGCCTGGCCAGGAAAGTATTGCTGGGCCTGGTGCTGGGCGTGGTGTTCGGCCTGATCCTGCATACCATCTACGGCGCTGGCCACCCCGTACTCAAGGCCACCATCGCCTGGCTCGACCTGGTCGGCAACGGCTACGTCGGCCTGTTGCAGATGATCGTCATGCCGCTGATCTTCGCCTCGATCCTCAGTGCCGTGGCGCGCCTGCACAATGCCTCGTCGTTGGGCCGCATCAGTGTGCTGAGCATCGGCACCCTGCTGCTGACCACCGCCATCGCTGCGTTGATCGGCATCGTCCTGACCAACCTGTTCGGCCTCAGCGCCGAAGGCCTGGTGGCCGGCGCCCAGGAAAGCGCGCGCATGCAGGTTATCCACAGCGACTACGCCGGCAAGGTCGCCGACCTCAACATCCCGCAACTGCTGCTGTCGTTCATCCCCAGCAACCCGGTAGGTGACCTGGCACGGGCCAAGCCGACCTCGATCATCAGCGTGGTGATCTTTGCCGTGTTCCTCGGCCTGGCCGCGCTGCAGCTGATCAAGGACGATGCCGAGAAAGGCGAACGCGCGCTGTCGGCCATCGACACCCTGCAGGCCTGGGTGATGCGCCTGGTGCGGGTGGTGATGAAGCTGACCCCGTATGGCGTACTGGCGCTGATGACCAAGGTGGTGGCCAGCTCGAACATGGAAGACATCCTCAAGCTGGGCAGCTTCGTGGTGGTGTCGTACCTGGGCCTGGCGCTGATGTTCGTGGTGCACGGCGTTATCCTCGCCGCCACCGGCGTGAGCCCGCTGCGCTTCTTCCGCAAGGTGTGGCCGGTGCTGACCTTCGCCTTCACCAGCCGCTCCAGTGCCGCCAGCATTCCGCTGAACATCGAAGCGCAAACCCGCCGCCTGGGCGTACCGCAGTCGATTGCCAGCTTCAGCGCATCATTCGGTACCACCATTGGCCAGAACGGCTGCGCAGGCCTCTATCCCGCCATGTTGGCGGTGATGGTGGCGCCGGCGGTGGGCATCGATACCTTCGACCCGCTGTGGATCGCCACCCTCGTGGCCATCGTCACCTTGAGTTCGGCAGGTGTTGCCGGCGTAGGTGGCGGTGCAACTTTCGCCGCGCTGATCGTGCTGCCGGCCATGGGCTTGCCGGTGGAGCTGGTGGCGTTGCTGATTTCGGTGGAGCCGCTGATCGACATGGGCCGCACGGCGTTGAACGTGAACGGTTCGATGACCGCAGGGGTGGTGACCAGCCAACTGCTGAAAGAGACCGACAAGGATGTGCTGGCTGGCGATGAACATGCCGAGCTGAGTCATTCCTGACAGATTGCCGGGGGCGCGTTGCGCCCCTGTCGCGACATAAGGCCGCTCCTACAATGGCCCAGCGTACGCCGATCAATGTGGGAGCGGCCTTGCCGGGGCGCCGGACCGGTCGGATAGGGCTGCTAGGCAGCCCCGGCAATCTCAAACCTTGTCCCAGACCTCGAAATGATACCCAGGCTTGCCTTCCTCAGCCTGCGCCTCGCTCGACACCAAGGTCCACTGCCCCCGATCAAACTCAGGGAACCACGCATCCCCTTCCGGCGACAACTCGACCCGCGTCAGGTACATGCGGCTGACCAGCCCTTTCTCCAGCGCCTGCCCATACAGCTGCGCCCCGCCAATCAGCATCAGCTCATCGACACCGGCCTCCCGCGCCCACTGCTCGGCCCGCACCAGTGCCTCTTCCAGCGAGCCGAACACCTCGGCCCCCGCCAGCTCCAGCCCAGCCTGCCGGCTGACGACGATATTCAACCGCCCGGGCAATGGCCTGCCCAGCGAGTCCCAGGTCTTGCGCCCCATGATGATCGGCTTGCCCAGGGTAGTGGCCTTGAAGTACTTGAAGTCCCCCGGCAAATGCCAGGGCATGGAGTTGTCGATGCCGATCACGCGGTTCTCGGCGTGAGCCGCGATCAGGCTGAGGGGGAGTGATGTATTCATGCCAGCGAGGATAGCACCGGGCGTGTGGGTTATGCTTCTGCCCTGACCTGTGCAATGGAAGACCTTGTGACCGCACCGACTTCACTGGACAAGCGCTGGCTCACCGAAGCGGTACGCCTGCGCGAGGAACATGCCGGCCCCCTGGAGGACCAGGAAGCCAACCGCCGCGCCCGCCAGGCAGGCGGTGACCTGGCAGCCCGCATCGAAACCCGCGCCCTGTTCCTGGCCGAACGCGACGGCATCAGCACCGCCCTGCGCCACTGGAAACAGGGCGCTCGCCTGGCGCTGCTGGCCTTGCTGGTGCTGGCCGTGCTCAGCGGCGCAGGGTTGGCACTGGCCGCCTTGGGCGACGGGCAGCGCCCGGTGAATGTGTTCTGGGCCCTGGGCAGCCTGCTCGGGCTGAACCTGCTGATGCTGCTGGGCTGGGCCATCGGCTTTGCCCTTAGCGGCGAGCATGGCGCGGGGCTGGGCCGCCTGTGGCTGTGGCTGAGCGAACGCTTTGCCCGTGACGCCAAGGCCGCGCACCTGGCACCGGCGCTGCTGGTGCTGCTGCAACGCCAGCGCCTGAACCGCTGGCTGCTCGGCCTGCTGGTGCATGGCCTGTGGCTGCTGGCGATGATCACCGCACTGGGCATGCTGCTGGCCTTGCTGGCAACCCGGCGCTATGGCTTTGTCTGGGAGACCACCCTGCTCGCCGCCGACCCGTTCATCCACCTGACCCAAGCCTTGGGCGCGCTGCCTTCGTTGCTGGGCTTCACGGTACCCGACGAGACCATGATCCGCGCCAGCGGCGACAGCCAGCCGGCCCTGGACCTGGCGCGCCAAGCCTGGGCCAGCTGGCTGCTTGGCGTGGTGCTGGTGTACGGCCTGCTGCCGCGCCTGCTGTTGGCCGGGGTGTGCCTGTGGCGCTGGCGCCAAGGCCGCCAACGCCTGGCGCTGGACCTCAGCCTGCCCGGCTACGCGCAGCTGCGTGAAGCGCTGATGCCACGCAGCGAACGCATCGGTGTCCAGGATGCCGCGCCCGAAGCCTTGCCGCAGTTTGCCGCTGGCCAGCTGGAAAGTGGCAGCAGCGGCGCCCTGCTGGTCGGCCTGGAGCTGGACGACCAGCACCCCTGGCCACCCGCCCTGCCGAAAAGCGTGACCAGTGCCGGCGTGCTCGACAGCCGCGAATCGCGCAACCGCCTGCTCGAACAGCTCAGCCGTTTTCCGCCGGCACGCCTGGCCATCGCTTGCGACCCGCGCCGTTCGCCCGACCGCGGCAGCCTGGCTCTGCTCGCCGAGCTGGCACGCAATGCCGGCGCCACCCGCATCTGGCTACTGCAGGCCGCACCGGGCGAGGCCCTGGACGCCCAGCGCCTGGGCGACTGGCACGAAGCCCTCGACCGCCTTGGCCTGGCGCATGCCGATACCTCGCCGCTGACCTGGCTGGAGCATGGCCATGACTGAGCCGCTGAAACTGGCCGTGGTCGGCCACACCAACGTCGGCAAGACTTCGCTGCTGCGCACCCTGACCCGTGACGTCGGCTTTGGCGAGGTTTCCCACCGCCCCAGCACCACCCGCCATGTGGAAGGTGCGCGGCTGTCGGTGGACGGCGAACCCTTGCTCGAGCTGTACGACACCCCGGGCCTGGAAGACGCCATCGCCCTGCTCGACTACCTCGAACGCCTGGAGCGCCCGGGCGAGCGCCTGGACGGCCCGGCCCGCCTCGAGCGCTTTCTGCAAGGCAGCGAGGCACGCCAGCGTTTCGAGCAGGAGGCCAAGGTGCTGCGCCAGCTGCTGGCCAGCAATGCCGGCTTGTATGTGATCGACGCCCGCGAACCGGTGCTGGCCAAATACCGCGACGAACTGGAAGTGCTGGCCAGTTGCGGCAAGCCGCTGCTACCGGTGCTCAACTTCGTCGCCAGCCACCAGCACCGCGAGCCGCAATGGCGTGAAGCCCTTGCCAGGCTTGGGCTTCACGCGTTGGTGCGGTTCGACAGCGTGGCCCCGCCAGAGGATGGCGAGCGCCGGTTGTACGAAAGCCTGGCCCTGCTGCTGGAAGACGCCCGCCCGGCCCTGCAGCGGCTGATCGACGACCAGCAGGCACAGCGCCTGGCGCGTCGGCACAGCGGCAAGCGCCTGATTGCCGAGCTGCTGCTGGACTGCGCCGCCTGCCGGCGCAGCGTCGAGGCCGAACCGGCTGCCGAAGCCCGGGCCATCGAGGCATTGCGGCAAGAGGTGCGCCAGCGCGAGCAGCGCTGTGTCGAGGCACTGCTCAAGCTGTATGCCTTCCGCCGCGAGGACGCCCATGCCAGCGACCTGCCGTTGCTGGATGGCCGTTGGGGCGATGACCTGTTCAATCCCGAAACCTTGAAACTGCTGGGCGTGCGCTTGGGCAGTGGTGTGGCCGCCGGTGCTGCGGCGGGTGCCGGGGTAGACCTGCTGGTCGGCGGCCTGACACTGGGGGCTGCCGCCCTGGCCGGGGCGATTGCCGGCGGCGCGCTGCAGACGGCGCGCAACTATGGGTCGCGGTTGATGGGCAAGCTCAAGGGCAAGCGCGAGCTGACGGTGGACGACACGGTGTTGCGCTTGTTGGCCTTGCGTCAGCAGCAGTTGATGGTGGCGCTGGAAAACCGCGGGCATGCGGCGCAGGACAGCATTCGGCTGGGGGAGCTGGACGAGAAGGCCTGGCGGGAGGGCAAGTTGCCGGAGGCGCTGAGCAAGGCGCGGGCGCATCCGCAGTGGTCCACCCTCAACCCTGGGGCGAAGCTGAACCAGGCTGAGCGGCAGGAACAGCTGGAGGCGCTGGTTTCACAGTTTTGATCAAGCAGGTCTGGCCTCTTCGCGGGTAAACCCGCTCCCACAGGTATCTCACATTCCTTGAGATGTGCACTATTCCTGTGGGAGCGGGTTCACCCGCGAAGAGGCCCGCACAGGCAGCCCACATCTCATAGTAATGCCAAAGCCTTCCGCTTCAACCCATCCAGGTCAATCACCGCCACCCCGACCACTTTGGCCCGCTCATCCCACTCCCTCATCCGCAAGCTCACCTCGAACAGCGGATCCCGCTCGAACACATCCGCCTCGTCCTCGCTCATCACGCCCCCCTGATACTCCAAGGTCCGCCGGCTCGCCTCACTCAACCGCTGGTAATACCCAGGCTGGCGCAAAGTCAGGTAGCGCTTGGCCTCCACGTGATACTGCACCAGCCGCGCCATGCGTTCGCCAAAACCACAGCGGCGTAAATACTCGGCGCCGATGCGCTCATGGCTGACCACGCCATAGCCGCCCATGCTGCCGTCACCGCCGCACAGGTGGCCGATGTCGTGGAAGAACGCCGCCAGCACCACTTCGTCGTCGAAGCCTTCGGCCATGGCCAGTTGCGCGGCCTGGGACATGTGTTCGAGCTGGGTGATGGCTTCGCCGATGTAGTCGTCACTACCGTGGCGTTCGTACAGCGCGAAGGTGCTGTCGATGATCTGGGCTGGGGTGGGCATCACTGTTTATTCCTGGCTGGATTGCAGCAGTGGCTTCTTCGCGGGCATGCCCGCTCCCACAAGGATCGCACACAGCTGAACGACTGCGCGGTACCTGTGGGAGCGGGCGCGCCCGCGAAGAGGCCGGTGCAGGTTACTGCTGAGCCACCTTCTCCGACTTGCCGTCATAGCGCTTGCGCCACTCGGCCAGGATCTGGTCACGGTTCTTCGAGGCCCAGGCAAAGTCGTTCTTGATCAGGCGCTGTTCATAGTCCGCCGGCAGTTCGGTCTGCGGCTTGGCAATACCCGGGGCAGCCAGCACGGCGAAGTTCTCCTTGTACAGCTCCATGGCCGCCGGGCTTGCCGAGAAATCAGCCAGGCGCTTGGCCGCATCCGCTTTTGGCGAACCTTTGATCACCGCAGTCGCCTCGATCTCCCAACCCAGGCCTTCCTTCGGCAGCACGATGTCCAGCGGCGCGCCCTGGCGCTTGAGCTGCACGGCCGGGTACTCGAACGAGATACCGATCGGGAATTCACCCGCTGCGGCAAGCTTGCACGGCTTGGAACCGGAATGAACGTACTGGCCGATGTTCTGGTGCAGCGCATCCATGTACGCCCAACCCTGCGGCTCGCCAAAGGTCTGCAGCCAGGCACTGACATCCAGGAAGCCGGTGCCGGACGAGGCCGGGTTCGGCATGACGATCTTGCCCTTGTACTCGGGCTTGGTCAGGTCCTGCCAGCTCACCGGCTTGCTCAGGCCCTGCTTCTCGGCCTCGATGGTATTGAAGCAGATGGTCGCGGCCCACACGTCCATGCCGACCCAGGCTGGTGGGTTGGCAGCATCGCGGTAATTGGCGGCAATCTTGCCCAGGTCCTTCGGTGCGTAGGCTTCGAGCATGCCGTTCTGGTCGAGGATGGCCAGGCTGGAAGCAGCCAGGCCCCACACTGCGTCGGCTTGCGGGCGGTCTTTCTCGGCCAGCAGCTTGGCGGTGATGATGCCGGTGGAGTCACGAACCCACTTGATCTCGATGTCCGGGTTGGCCTTCTCGAAGGCCTGCTTGTAGCTCTTCAGCTGTTCGGCTTCCAGGGCGGTGTAGACCGTCAGCTGGGTACCAGCGGCCGAAGCCTGCAGGCTGAACACGGCGGAAACGGCAGCGGCAAGTGCAAGGTGCTTGTACATGGGTAGGTTCCTTACAGGTCAGACGGTCGCGGCGCGTTGGCGCCAGGCTTGGGAGCGGCGCAGCAGGCCGCGTGAGGCTGCGGCCAGCAGCAGTGAAGCGCCGGCACTGGTCAGCAGGATCAGGGTGGACATGGCGGCGGCACCACCGACGTTGCCGGCGTCATCCATGTTCAGCACGGCGACGGCAGCCAGGATGGTGTCGGGGCTGTACAGGAAGATCGCCGCCGACACGGTGGTCATCGCCGAAACGAACAGGTAGCGGATGATGTCCAGCAGCGTCGGCAGGCAGATCGGCACGGTAACCCGCAGGAAGTGCCTGTACAGCGGCGCCTTCAGCGACAGCGCGGCGGCCTCGAACTCGCCGTCGAGCTGGCGCAGGGCGGTGGTCGCGGTCATCTGCGCGGTGGTCAGGTAGTGGGCGATGGTGCACACCACCAGCAGCCCCATGCCGCCGTAGAACACATGCAGAGGGTTGCCGTTCAGGTTGAAGAAGAATACGTAGCCCAGGCCCAGCACCAGGCCCGGCACGGCCATGGGGATGAAGCTGAGCAGGCGCAGCGCCTGGTTGAGCAGGCGTTGGCCCTGGGTCTTCTCCATCAGGTAGGCGCCGGTGAAGATCACGATGCTGCCGATCAGCGCGGTGCCGATGGCCATGGTCACGCTGTTGCGGTAGGCCAGCCAGCCACCACCGGCGGTGTCCTCGAACATGTAGTGACGCAGCGACAACGACAGGTTGTAGGGCCAGAAAGTAACCAGCGACGAGTACACCGCCATGCCGATCACCAGCAGCAATGCCGCGCACACCAGCAGCACGATCGCCAGGAAACAGGCATCACGGCCGCGCGACGGCTTGGGCTCGAACACCTGGGCACGGCCGCTCATGGCCTCGCCCTGGCGCCGGCGCAGCCAGGCATCGACGGTAAAGCTGAACAGCGCCGGCAACAGCAGCACCATGCCGATCAGCGCGCCGCGGCCGAACTGCTGCTGGCCGACCACAGCCTTGTAGGCTTCCAGGGCCAGCACCTGATAGTCGCCGCCGACCACGACCGGTACACCGAAGTCGGTGATGGTCAGGGTGAACACCAGGCAGAACGCTGCGAATACTGCCTGGCGCGTGGCCGGCCAGGTGATGCTGGTGAACGCTCGCCAAGGGCCGGCACCCATGCTGGACGCTGCGTCGAACAGGCGTGCATCGGCCAGCGACAGCGCCGACAGCAGGATCATCAGGGCATGCGGGAAGGTGTAGATGGCCTCGCCCAGCACAATGCCCCAGAAGCCATAGATGTTGTCGCTGAGCAACCCGCGCAGCAGCCCCTGGTTACCGAACAGGTAGACCAGGGCGATGGCCGGCAGCATTGACGGCGCCAGCAGCGGCAACAACGAAATCCCCCGCCACAGGCCTTTGCCCGGAATCAGCGTGCGTTGCAGGGCATAGGCGAACAGGTAGGCCAGCGGCACCACGATGGCTGCCACCGTGAAGGCCACCGACAGGCTGTTGCCCAGCAGCCAGTGGAAGTTTTCACTGGCCAACAGTTCGCGGGCCGCCAGCAGGCCGCCACCCTGGCCCGCTTCTGCGCTGAAGCCGCGCCAGAAGATCGCCAGCAGCGGCATCAGCACCGCCAGCACCAGAAGGATCAGCAGCAGGCTCTTGCCGCCGACGACGAACAACCGGTCGCCCAGGGCGACGCCAGCACGCGGCGTGGCCTTGGCCTGGCTCAGCGGCAGGGACATTGGCGCGGCCATCTCAGGCAAACACCTGCAGGCTCTGCGGCGGCAGCGCCACCCAGATGTCCTGCGAGCCCAGCCGCGGCATGGCCTCGGGGGCCAGCTCCGCCAGCAGTGCATGGCCAGGCAGCGCCTTGAGCTCGAAGCTCATGCGGCAGCGGTTACCGAGGAAGGTGATTTCACGGACCATGGCCGGGAACAGGTTTTCTTCGTGCACCGCCGGGTTGACCGTGATCGCCTCCGGGCGGCAGAACAGCCGGCCGCTGCTGGGTCGGGCCGAACCTGGTGCCAGACGCATGTTCATGCCACCGACCTGGGCATGGCTGTCACTGCTGCGCTGGAACGGCAACCAGTTGCCCTGGCCGACGAACTCGGCAACGAACGGCGTGGCCGGCTGGTCGTAGATTTCCTGCGGAGTGGCGTACTGCTCGACCTGGCCGTTGTTCATCACCGCAATGCGGTCGGCCATCAGCATGGCCTCGTCCTGGTTGTGGGTGACCATCAGCGTGGTGATACCCAGCTGGCGCTGCAGCTGGCGCAGTTCGGTGCACAGGTGCTCGCGAACCCGGGCATCCAGCGCCGACATCGGCTCGTCCAGCAGCAGCAACGACGGCGACGGTGCCAGCGCACGGGCCAGGGCCACACGCTGCTGCTGGCCACCGGAAAGCTGACCGGGGTACTTCTTCTCGCTGCCGGCCAGGCCCACCAGTTCGAGCATTTCGGCCACTCGCTGACGGGCCTGATCGCGGCCGCTGCCAGTCAGGCCATAGGCGATGTTGGCTTCGACGGTGAGGTTGGGGAACAGCGCGTAGGACTGGAACAGGATGCCGTAGTCACGGGCCTGGGGTGGCAGCTCCGAGATATCGCGCTCGCCGATGTACAACGTACCGCGGTCCTGGCGCTCCAGGCCGGCGATGCAGCGCAGCAACGTGGTCTTGCCGCAGCCGGACGGCCCGAGCAGGCACACCAGTTCGCCGGCGGCGATGTCCAGCGAGACATCGTTCAGCGCCGTGAAGGCGCCGAAGCGCTTGTGGATGTTGCGCACTTTCATCTGTGCGCCGGGGGTGGTGTGGTTCATGGCAGGGCCTCATCGAAGAGATGGGGGCCATGCTAGGAAGGCTGTGCGAAGGTTCTGTGGCTTTAGGGCAAAAGCGGGTGATAGTGGTATAGGCAGATTTTGTAGTGGCCTTCGCGGGCCCTATCGCCGGCAAGCCAGCTCCCACAGGTACTGCACAGGTTTCAAGGACTGTGGGGTACCTGTGGGAGCTGGCTTGCCGGCGATAGGGCCGGTACAGCCGCTACATGGCTATCAGAAGTGCGAACCGGCCACTTCCTGCGCCACCCCAAGGAAGGCCGCCGGCAACCGGGCCTGGCGCCGCTCCTTCAGGCAATACAGGTACTCATGCATCACCGGCGCGTTCTCCAGCGCCAGCACCCGCAACTCAGGGTTGTGCGGCACCTCGTGCCGGGCAATCACGCTGATGCCGATGTTGCGCAGCACCGCCTCACGGATAGACTCGCGGCTGCCAATCTCCAGCAACGCCCCGGCCTTCACCCCGGCCTCCTGCATCATCTGCTCGGTCAGCTTGCGTGTGGTCGAGCCCTTCTCGCGCATCAGCAGGCAATGCCCGGCCACCACGTCAATGGACACCGCCTGGCGGTGTGCCAACGGGTGGTTGCGATGCACCGCCACCACCAACGGGTCAGTCCCCAGCACCCGCCGCACCAGCCGCGCGTCTTCCAGCAGTTGCGACGAAGCGGCGATATCCACCCGGTAGTCCTCGAGCATCTCCAGCACCTGCTGCGAGTTGCCGATTTCCACCGCCACTTCCACCTGCGGCAGGCGTTCGCGGTAGATCTTCACCAGGTCGAGAATGTAGTAAGGCGCCGTGGCCGCGATGCGCAGGCTGCCCTGGGCCTGGCCGCTGTTGCGCAGCTCGAACTCGATGTCGGCCTCCTGCTGCAGCAGTGCCTTGACCATCGGCAGCAGGCGCACGCCCTCCTCGCTCAGCACCAGGCGCCGCCCGCCGCGGTAGAACAGCTCCACCGCGTACTGGCTCTCCAGGTTGCGAATCTGCGTGGTCACCGTGGGCTGGCTGAGGCCGAGCTTCTTCGCCGCCAGGGTGATGCTGCCCAGGCGGGCCACCATGTAGAAGGCTTTAAGCTCCGAACTCAGCATGCACGTCCTCTATTTGCGCAACAGGCGCAAGCCGTTGAACACCACCAGCAGGCTCACGCCCATGTCGGCGAACACCGCCATCCACATGGTGGCCATGCCGGCAAAGGTGATCGCCAGGAATATCGCCTTGATGCCCAACGCCAGAACGATGTTCTGCATGAGGATCGCCGCACTTTGGCGCGACAGCCTGACGAAGGCCGGGATTTTCCGCAAGTCGTCGTCCATCAGCGCCACATCGGCGGTCTCGATGGCGGTGTCGGTACCGGCTGCCGCCATGGCAAAACCGATCTCGGCCCGAGCCAGCGCCGGGGCGTCGTTGATACCGTCACCGACCATGCCCACCCGATGGCCCTGGGCGTACAGGGTTTCGATGCTCTTGAGCTTGTCGGCAGGCAGCAGGTTGCCCTCGGCACGGTCGATGCCCACCACGGTGGCGATGGCCTGGGCGGTATGCGGATTGTCACCGGTCAGCATGACAGTCTTGATGCCCAGCTCGTGCAGCTCGGCGATGGCCTGGCGACTGCTTTCCTTGACCGTGTCGGCCACCGCGAACAGCGCCAACGGGCCGGAGCGGTCGAGCAGCAGCACCACGGTCTTGCCCTGGCGCTCCAGCGCATCCAGCTGGGCCTCGAGCTCGGGCGAGCACAGCCCCAGCTCCTCGACCAGACGGTGGTTACCCAGGTGGTAAACCTCACCCGCGATGGTACCGCGCACGCCGCGCCCGGCCAGGGCGGCGAAGTCATCGACCTCGCTCAAGGCCAGGCCTTGCTCCTTGCCGAACTGGGCAATGGCGCGGGAAACCGGGTGATCCGAACGCTCGCCCAGGCTGGCGGCCAGGGCTTGCGCGCGGCCTTCGAACAGCGGCTCCAGTACCTTGGCATCGGTCTGCACCGGCTTGCCGTGGGTGATGGTGCCGGTCTTGTCCAGGGCCAGGAAGTCCAGCTGGCGCCCGCCTTCCAGGTACACGCCACCCTTGATCAGGATGCCCTTGCGCGCGGCGGCGGCCAGGCCGCTGACGATGGTCACCGGGGTCGAGATCACCAGGGCGCATGGGCAGGCCACCACCAACAGCACCAGGGCGCGATAGACCCAGTCGAACCAGGCACCGCCCATGAACAGCGGCGGTATCACCGCAACGGCAAGGGCAATGGCAAACACCACCGGGGTGTAGATGCGCGAGAAGCGGTCGACGAAACGCTGGGTAGGCGCCCGCGCGCCTTGCGCTTCCTCGACGGCCTTGATGATTCGCGCCAGGGTCGATTGCCCGGCAGCAGCGGTAACGCGGAACTCCAGCGCCCCTGCCTGGTTGATGGTACCGGCGAACAACTTGTCGCCCACGGCCTTCTCCACAGGCAGGCTTTCGCCGGTGATCGGCGCCTGATCGACGGTGGATTGCCCGCTGGTCACTTCTCCGTCCAGGCCAATGCGTTCGCCGGGGCGTA
The DNA here is from genome assembly GCF_040784925.1 of Pseudomonas sp. X4. Taxonomy (NCBI): domain Bacteria; kingdom Pseudomonadati; phylum Pseudomonadota; class Gammaproteobacteria; order Pseudomonadales; family Pseudomonadaceae; genus Pseudomonas; species Pseudomonas sp. X4. Next base: position 2,105,562 of record NZ_CP160798.1, read on the forward strand.
CCCGCACCAGGGCACCGATGGCCACTTCCCGCACCTCCACTTCCCGCCATTGGCCATCGGCCTGGCGCACGGTGGCCATGTCCGGGGTGAGCTGCATCAGGCCGCCAATGGCGTTGCGCGCGCGGTCCAGCGAGCGGGCTTCGATCAGCTCGGCGACGGTGAACAGCACCATCACCATGGCCGCTTCCGGCCACTGGCCGATCAGCACCGCGCCAGTCACGGCAATGCTCATCAGCGCGTTGATGTTGAGGTTGCGGTTTTTCAGGGCGATCCAGCCCTTCTTGTAGGTACCCAGGCCACAGCCGAGGATCGCTGCCAGCGCCAGCGCCGCCACCACCCACTCCGGGGCCAGCGCGGCAAAGTGCACGATTTCGGCGGCGATCGCGGCAATGCCGGACAGCGCCAGCGGCCACCAGCGGGTCTTGGCCACGTGTGATGCGCTGGCGGTGCCATCGTCTTCGGCGCCAAGCGGCTCGGCCTTCATGCCCAGGCTGTCGATGGCCTGCTCGATTTCAGCAGTGCCACCCAGGGTATGGCGCACGCCAAGCACACGGTTGATCAGGTTGAATTCCAGCTGCTCGATACCGGCCACCTTGCCCAGCTTGTCCTGGATCAGGGTCTGCTCGGTAGGGCAGTCCATGGCCTCGATGCGAAAACGGCTGAACTGGGCGTGGCTGCTGGCCTTTTCGCTCAGCTGGACCAAGGCTGGCGCAGCAGCGCTGCCACAGCAGCTGTGGGCGTGGTGATCGTGCTTGTGTTCGTGGCTGACAGGCTGGTTCATGGGGTCATCCTTAATTTGAGCCTGTTGCCAAGTGAACACCCTGTAGCCACTATAGGGTCAAGCCACTTGCTGGAGAATTTCGTGATGAAGATCGGAGAACTGGCCAAAGCCACCGACTGCGCCGTGGAAACCATCCGCTACTACGAGCGTGAACAGCTGCTGCCGGAGCCGGCGCGAAGCGACGGCAACTACCGGCTGTACACCCAGGCCCATGTCGAGCGGCTGACGTTCATCCGCAACTGCCGCACCCTGGACATGACCCTGGATGAAATCCGCAGCCTGCTACGCCTGCGCGACAGCCCCGATGATTCGTGCGGCAGCGTCAATGCGCTGATCGACGAACATATCGAGCATGTGCAGGCACGGATCGATGGTCTGGTGGCGTTGCAGGAACAGCTGGTAGAGCTGCGGCGGCGCTGCAATGCGCAAGGGGCGGAATGCGCGATCTTGCAGCAACTGGAGACGAACGGGGCGGTATCGGTGCCGGATACCGAGCATTCGCATGTGGGGCGAAGCCACGGGCATTGAAAGATCCAAGGGCCCAATCGCCGGCAAGCCGGCTCCCACAGGTTTTGCATAGCCCCAACTGGCAGCGCCGTCCTGTGGGAGCTGGCTTGCCGGCGAAAGGGCTGCAGAGCAGCCCCGGCAATCTAAAAGATCACACCGCCATCGGCGCCGTCATCGGCGCATGGTGCTCATACCCTTCCAGCCAGAAATCGCTCGGCTCGATCTTCTCCAGCCACTCCGGCTCGTACTTGCCAGTCTCGGCAAACGCCGGCACGCGGTCGCTGATCACCAGCTTCGGCGCTTCCAGCGGCTCACGCTTGAGCTGCTCGTTGAGCATGTCCAGGTGGTTCTCATACACATGGGCATCGCCGATGAAGTAGGTGAACCAGCGCGGGGTGTAGCCGGTCAGGCGGCCGAACAGCGACAGCAGCGCCGCGCCTTCGGTGAGGTTGAACGGCGTGCCCAGGCCCAGGTCGTTGGAACGGATGTAGAGGGTCAGGGAAATCTCCCTGGTCTCCACATTCGGGTGGAACTGGTACAGCAGGTGGCACGGCGGCAGGGCCATTTCGTCCAGCTGCGCACAGTTCCAGCCGTGGAACAGGATACGGCGGCTGCCCGGGTCGTTGGCGATGGTGTCCAGGCACTGGCGCACCTGGTCGATGGCCTTGTACAGGATGACGAACGCGACGCCGTCCTCCTCGTCCTGGGCGATGCGGCGGAAGCCCGCCCTCTCGGCCATTTCGATGGCCGCCGGGTTGCTCAGCGGGATGCGCTTGTAGCCCGGCCACTGGCGCCATTGCACGCCGTAGATCTCGCCAAGGTCGTCATGGCCCTGACGAAACGGGTTGGCCAGCCACTGGGCGTTCTCGTTGGCGTTCTGGTCCCAGACCTTGCAGCCCAGTTCGCGGAATTCACCGGCGTTCTTCACGCCACGCAGGAAACCGACCATTTCGCCGATCGCCGACTTGAACGCCAGTTTGCGCGTGGTAATGGCCGGGAAGCCCTTCTGCAAGTCGAAACGCAGCATGGCGCCCGGCAGGCTGATGGTGCGGATGCCGGTGCGGTTGCCCTGCAGCGTGCCGTTGTCGATGACGTCGCGGACCAGGTCCAGATACTGTTTCATGGCTTACCTGTAGCAAAAACGGCAGGGGGATCGCCCCTGCCGTGGGATTAATCAGGCGGGTTTCGCCGTAGGCTTGCGATTATAAGCCCACCAGATCAGGCCAAGGCCAGCCAGGATCATCGGCACGCACAGAATCTGACCCATGGTCAGCCAGCCCCAGGCCAGGTAGCCAAGCTGGGCATCCGGTACGCGGACGAATTCGACGATGAAGCGGAAGATGCCGTAGAACAGCGCGAACATGCCGGACACCGCCATGGTCGGCCGCGGCTTGCGCGAGAACGCCCAGAGAATCAGGAACAGCGCTACACCTTCGAGTGCGAACTGGTACAGCTGCGATGGGTGACGCGGCAGCTGCGCCGGGTCGCTGAACGGCGGGAAGACCATCGCCCATGGCACGTCGGTGGCCTTGCCCCACAGCTCGGCGTTGATGAAGTTGCCGATGCGCCCGGCCCCCAGGCCGATCGGCACCAGCGGCGCGACGAAGTCCATCAGCTCGAAGAACGACTTGTTGTTGCGCTTGCCGAACCACAAGGCCGCCAGCATCACGCCGATGAAACCGCCGTGGAACGACATGCCACCCTTCCACACCTCGAAGATCAGCGTCGGATTGGCCAGGTAGGCGTGCAGGTCGTAGAACAGCACGTAGCCCAGGCGACCACCGACGATCACACCCATCGACAGCCAGAACACCAGGTCGGAGAGCTTTTCGCGCGTCCAGGTGGGGTCGAAGCGGTTCAGCCGGCGCGAGGCAAGCAGCCAGGCACCGCCGATGCCGACCAGGTACATCAGGCCGTACCAATGGATTTTCAGCGGCCCGATGGCCACGGCCACGGGGTCTATCTGCGGGTAAGGCAGCATGGAACTTCCTCTCGATTCAAATCAAAAAGCTGAGGCCGACACAGAACAGCAGGGCTGCGAACAGGCGTTTCAACAAACGTGGCGACAGCTTGTGCGCCAGGCGCGCGCCGAAGCGGGCGAAAAACATGCTGGTCACGGCAATGCCGAGCAGCGCCGGCAGGTACACGTAACCCAGGCTGTGGGCCGGCAGATGCTCCTCGTGCCAACCCAGCAGCATGAAACTCAGGGCACTGGCCAAGGCAATCGGCAGGCCACAGGCCGAAGACGTGGCCACTGCCTGCTGCATGGGCAGGCTGCGCCAGGTCAGGAACGGCACGGTCAGCGAACCGCCGCCGATGCCGAAAATGGCCGAAGCCCAGCCGATCACCCCACCTGCACCGATCAGCGCGGGCTTGCCGGGGATGCCACGACTGGCCTTGGGCTTGAGGTCCAGGGCCATCTGCGCGGCGATGACCAGGGCGAACACACCGATGATCTTTTGCAGCAGTGGCCCCTGGATCAGCGAGGCGGTCTTGGCGCCGACACCGGCCCCGAGGAGGATGCCGAGGGTCATCCAGGCGAAGATCGGCCATTGCACAGCGCCCTTGCGATGGTGCTCGAGCACGGCGTTGATCGAGGTGAAGACGATGGTTGCCAGCGACGTACCGACAGCCAGGTGGGTCAGCACCGAGGCATCGAAACCTTGCAAGGTGAAGCTGAACACCAGCACCGGCACGATGATGATACCGCCGCCCACGCCGAACAGCCCGGCCAGCACACCGGCGCAGGCGCCCAACAGCAGATAGAGCACGAATTCCATTCGTCTTCCCCGAGAAAACAATGCGGCATGGTAACGGAAGCCGGGCTCGGGGCTCTAGTGAACAGTGTGTCAGGATGGATCCTCCCCGCCGCTGTGGGTACAGTGGCAAAAAACCCAGAGGCCCGACCGATGTGCCTGATCGTATTCGCCTGGCGGCCGGGGCATGCCCTGCCGCTGATCGTGGCGGCCAACCGCGATGAGTTCTATGCCCGCCCCACCCAGGCCCTGGCGGCCTGGGAGGATGCACCCGGGGTATATGCCGGGCGCGACCTGGAGGCCGGCGGCACCTGGCTGGGCGTCGGCCCGCAGGGGCGGTTCGCGGCGCTGACCAATATTCGCGACCCGGCGCAGGCTTTGGGGCCGCGCTCGCGGGGCGAGCTGGTGGCGGCGTATCTGCAGGGGGAGTTGGGGGTCGAGGCCTATCTGGACCAGGTGGCCAGCCGCAGCAGGCAATATTCAGGGTTCAACCTGCTGGTGGGCGATGGGCGACAGCTGGGCTATCTGCATGCCCGGGACGCAGCGCCGCGCTTGCTGAAGGCCGGGGTTTACGGGCTTTCCAATGCCGGGCTGGATACGCCTTGGCCGAAGCTGGTGAAGGCGCGCAGTGGGCTGGAAGGGCTACTGGAGACGCCAGAGCCACAGCGCTTGCTGGCGTTGCTGGCCGATGCCGAACCGGCGCCGGAGGGCGAGTTGCCGGAGACGGGCGTGGGGTTGGCGACCGAGAAGCTGCTGTCGAGCGTATTCATTGCCAGCCAGAACTACGGGACGCGGGCGAGCACGGTGCTGATTGTGGATGATCAGGGGAAAAGGCGACTGGTTGAACGCAGTTTCGGGCCCTTTGGTGGGCATTTGGGGGAAGTTGAGTTGCTGGTCTGATAATTTGATGTTGCTTGCTCCGGCCTCTTCGCGGGTAAACCCGCTCCCACAGGTACTGCGCCGCATCTGAAGGCTGCGCTGTACCTGTGGGAGCGGGTTTACCCGCGAAGAGGCCGGAACAGGCCACCTCATATTCAGAGGGTTTTATTGGCCCCAGGCCCGATCATCCGCGCCAACCCAAGGTTTTTCAGGGCCAGTTGCAGCGAGCTGTGGATAACCTGCGGGTTGTCATGGCTCAAGGCCTCCACCAGCAGCTCCTTGGCCTTGCTCATATTCACCTGACGCAGCATCCACTTCACCTTCGGCAGGTTGGTGGCGTTCATCGACAGGCTGTCGAAGCCCATGGCCATCAACAGAATCGCCGCTGCCGGGTCACCGGCCATCTCACCGCAGATACTCACCGGCTTGCCTTCGCCATGGGCGTCGCGCACCACCGTGTTCAGTGCCTGCAACACCGCCGGGTGCAGGTAGTCGTACAGGTCGGCGACCCGCGGGTTGTTGCGGTCCACCGCCAGCAGATACTGGGTCAGGTCGTTGGAACCGACCGACAGGAAGTCCACCTGCCGCGCCAGCTCCTTGGTCTGGTACACCGCCGCAGGAATTTCCACCATCACGCCAACCGGTGGCATCGGCACATCGGTGCCTTCGTCACGCACCTCGCCCCAGGCGCGGTGGATCAGGTGCAGCGCCTCTTCCAGCTCATGGATGCCGGAAATCATCGGCAGCAGGATACGCAGGTTGTTCAGCCCCTCGCTGGCCTTGAGCATGGCGCGGGTCTGCACCAGGAAGATTTCCGGGTGGTCGAGGGTGACGCGAATGCCGCGCCAGCCGAGGAACGGGTTTTCTTCCTTGATCGGGAAGTACGACAGCGACTTGTCGCCACCGATGTCGAGAGTACGCATGGTCACCGGCAGCGGGTGGAAGGCCGCCAGCTGCTCGCGGTAGATGGCCAACTGCTCTTTCTCGCTGGGGAAGCGCTGATTGATCATGAACGGCACTTCGGTGCGGTACAGCCCCACCCCTTCGGCGCCACGCTGCTGGGCACGGGCCACGTCGGCGAGCAGGCCGGTGTTTACCCACAGCGGCATGCGGTGGCCGTCCGGGGTAACACACGGCAGTTCGCGCAGGGCATCCAGGCCCTGGGCCAGCTGGCGCTCCTCCTCGACCACGTCGCTGTACTGCTTGCGCAGCACTTCGCTGGGGTTGGTGAACACCTCGCCCTTGTAGCCGTCGACGATCATCTCGATGCCGTCGACCTTGGAATAAGGCAAGTCGACCAGGCCCATCACCGTGGGGATGCCCATGGCGCGAGCCAGGATGGCGACGTGGGAGTTGCCCGAGCCCAGTACCGAGACCAGGCCGACCAGCTTGCCTTCCGGCACTTCGCCGAGCATCGCCGGGGTCAGCTCTTCACTGACCAGAATGGTGTTGTCGGCATACACCAGCGACTGCGCACGGGCTTCCTGCAGGTAGGCCAGCAGGCGCCGGCCCAGGTCCTTGACGTCGGAGGCGCGCTCGCGCAGGTAGTCATCGTCCATCAGCTCGAAGCGGTTGACGTGCTCGCCCACCACCTGGCGCAGTGCGCCCTGGGCCCACTGGCCGGTCTTGATGACCTCGGTCACCTCACCGCCCAGGGCCGCGTCTTCGAGCATCATCAGGTACACATCGAACAGTGCACGCTCCTCCGGGCGCAGCTGGGTGGCCAGCTTGGCCGACAGCTTGCGCATATCGTCGCGCACACCTTCGAGGGCGTTCTGGAACAGCTTCAGCTCGGCGTCGATGTCATCGACGGTCTTGTCCGGTACCACTTCCAGATCGGCTGGCGGCAGCATCACCACTGCGCGCCCCACGGCGGCGCCAGGCGAGCCCGGTACACCGACGAAGCGCGCTTCCTGGATACCTTTGCCCTGGCGGCCCAGGCCACGGATCGAGCCGGTGGCCTCGGCGTGGGCGATAACCCCTGCGAGCTGGGCGCTCATGGTGACCAGGAAGGCTTCTTCGCCCTCGTCGAACTGGCGGCGCTCCTTTTGCTGGATGACCAATACCCCGACCACGCGGCGGTGGTGGATGATCGGCGCACCGAGGAAGGAGGCGAATTTTTCCTCGCCGGTTTCGGCAAAGTAGCGGTAACGCGGGTGGTCGGCAGCGTTTTCCAGGTTCAGCGGCTCTTCCCGGGTACCGACCAGGCCGACCAGGCCTTCGTTGGGGGCCATGCTGACCTTGCCGATGGAGCGCTTGTTCAGGCCTTCGGTGGCCATCAGCACGAAGCGGTTGGTTTCCGGGTCGAGCAGGTAGACCGAGCAGACCTGGCTGCCCATGGCCTCCTTGACACGCAAGACAATGATCCCCAACGCCGACTTGAGATCTTTGGCGGAGTTTACTTCCTGGACGATCTTGCGCAGCGTATTGAGCATGGCTCGGGGTCGAACTCCGTCGTCAGTCGCGCGTCAGCAGACGCGGTGCTAGCTCTTTCAGGGCGCGTCGGTAGACCTCGCGCTTGAATGTCACAACCTGGCCCAGCGGGTACCAATAGCTGACCCAGCGCCAGCCGTCGAATTCCGGCTTGCCGGTCAGGTCCATCCGCACCCGTTGTTCGTTGCTGACCAGACGCAGCAGGAACCATTTCTGCTTCTGGCCGATGCACAGCGGCTGGCTATGCGTACGCACCAGTCGCTGGGGTAAACGATAACGCAACCAGCCACGGGTGCAGGCAAGAATTTCCACATCATCGCGTTCAAGGCCAACTTCTTCGTTCAGCTCGCGGTACAGGGCATCTTCCGGCGTCTCGTCAGGGTTGATGCCACCCTGGGGAAACTGCCAGGCATCCTGGTTGATCCGTCGAGCCCATAGCACCTGCCCGGCATCATTCGTGAGAATGATCCCGACATTGGGGCGAAAACCATCCGGGTCGATCACGGCAGCAACCTCGCAAACGCATGTCACCGCATTGTTCCACAAAGCTTGCGAGCGCAGCAACGCGCCCGCCAAGCTTATGTGCAGCAGCGTGAAAACTCCGTATTCTGCGGGCCTACCCTGTGGCTTATGCGAGTGACCGCGATGCGCCTGGCTTTATTCGACCTGGACAATACCCTCCTCGGTGGCGACAGCGACCATGCCTGGGGTGACTACCTCTGCCAGCGCGGCATCCTCGACCCGGTTACCTACAAGCAACGCAACGATGGCTTCTATCAGGAATACCTGAACGGCACCCTGGACCTGCAGGCCTACCTGGCCTTTTCCATGGAAATCCTTGCGGCAACACCGGTAGCCCAGCTCGACGAATGGCACCGCGACTTCATGCGCGACTGCATCGAGCCGATCATCCTGCCTAAGGCGCTGAGCTTGCTGCAGCAGCACCGCGAGGCCGGCGACCAGCTGGTGATCATCACCGCCACCAACCGCTTCGTCACCGCACCGATTGCCCGGCGCCTGGGAGTTCGCGTGTTGCTGGCGACCGAATGCGAGATGCGTGATGGCCGCTATACCGGGCGTAGTACCGATATACCGTGTTTCCGTGAAGGCAAGGTGACGCGGCTGGAGCGCTGGATGCTGGAGAACGGCTTCGATCTCGAGGACAGCTATTTCTATAGCGACTCGATGAACGATTTGCCGCTGTTGCAGCGGGTGGCGCATGCGGTGGCGGTAGACCCCGACCCGAAGCTGCGGGCGGAGGCCGAGATGCGTGGGTGGCCTGTGGTTTCGCTGCGGGATTGAGGTTTTACTGTGCCGGCCTCTTCGCGGGTAAACCCGCTCCCACAGGTACTGCACAGCCCTCAAGCCTTGCTCAGATCCTGTAGGAGCGGGTTTACCCGCGAAGAGGCCGGCACATACAGCACAAGCCTGTCAGACCGGCTTGGCCCCCATCAACCCGGCGATGGACAGGAAGCAAACCCCACTGAACACCGCCAGTGCCAGGGTAAAGCGCAACCCCACCACCTCGGCCTTGCGCAGCCGGTTCAGCCGCACCAGCAGCCACCACACGGCAAACGCGCCCAGCGTATAGATGATGCTGGACGCCAGCACCCAGGTCTGCCCCAGCGGCCAGCCCACCAGGTGCACCAGCCACCAGCCAGTAAACGGCATGCTCACCAGGCACAGGCCCATCACCAGCCAGACGAACACCAGCGGCCGACGCAGCAGCTTGGCGTAGGCCTCGGCATCGCCCTGGCGGCGGGCGCGCACGGTCCAGAGCGCCAGGCCCAGAGCACCCAGCAGTAGGAGCGCGGTGGCGATGATGTGCAGGGTCTTGAGGGTGGTCAGGTGTTCCATGTCTCGGTCGTCCTTAAGCAGGCCATTTTGTGCAGGCTTCTTCGCGGGCTTGCCCGCTCCCACAGGGATATCACAGGCCCTGAAGCCTGCGCAGTACCTGTGGGAGCGGGCAAGCCCGCGAAAGGGCCATCAGCCCCAGCTTAGCCGCTCAGCCCAGGAACAGCTTGTAAGCCGGGTTGTCAGTCTCGTCCCAGTACGGGTAGCCGATCTTCGCCAGCGCCGCCGGCACCAGGTGGCGCTCGTCCTCCGGCACCTGCAACCCCGCCACCACGCGCCCGTCAGCGGCACCATGGTTGCGGTAATGGAACATCGAGATGTTCCAGCGCCCGCCCAGCTTGTTGAGGAAGTTGAACAGCGCCCCCGGCCGCTCGGGGAACTCGAAGCGCAGCACCATCTCGTCACTGGCACCGGCCGAATGGCCACCGACCATGTGGCGAATATGCAGCTTGGCCAGCTCGTTGTCGGTCAGGTCGGTAACCGGGAAGCCCTGCTCGGTCAGTTGCTGCACCAGCGCCGCACGCGGGTCGTTTTCCGGGTGGGTCTGCACGCCGACGAAGATATGCGCCTCGTCGGAGGTGTGCTTGCGGTAGTTGAACTCGGTGATCTGGCGCTTGCCGATAGCCTCGCAGAAGGCCTTGAAGCTGCCCGGGCGCTCAGGGATGGTCACGGCGATGATCGCTTCGCGCTTTTCACCCAGCTCGGCACGCTCGGCCACATGGCGCAGGCGGTCGAAGTTGACGTTGGCACCGGAGTCGATGGCCACCAGGGTCTGCCCGGTCACGCCGTACAACTCGACGTACTTCTTGATGCCCGCCACGCCCAGGGCACCGGCAGGTTCGGTGATCGAGCGGGTATCATCGTAGATATCCTTGATAGCCGCGCAGATCTCGTCGGTACTGACGGTGACCACTTCATCCACATGATGGCGGCAGATATCGAAGGTGTGCTGGCCGATCTGAGCCACCGCCACGCCGTCGGCGAACAGCCCGACCTGCGGCAGCACCACGCGCTCGCCGGCCGCCATGGCCGCCTGCAGGCAGTTGGAGTCGTCCGGCTCGACGCCAATCACCTTGATTTCCGGGCGCAGGTACTTCACGTAGGCAGCAATGCCGGCGATCAGGCCACCGCCACCCACCGGCACGAAGATCGCGTCCAGCTGGCCTGGGTGCTGGCGCAGTATCTCCATTGCCACGGTGCCCTGGCCGGCGATGGTGTGCGGGTCGTCGTAGGGGTGCACGTAGACGAAGCCCTTTTCATCGACCAGTTTCAGCGAATAGGCCAGCGCCTCGGGGAACGAGTCGCCATGCAGCACCACCTTGCCGCCCCGCGAACGCACGCCTTCGACCTTGATTTCCGGGGTTGTCTTGGGCATCACGATAGTGGCCTTGATGCCCATCTCGCGCGCAGCCAGGGCCAGGCCCTGGGCGTGGTTGCCGGCCGAGGCGGTGACCACGCCACGGGCCAGTTCTTCCGGGGTCAGTTGGGCCAGCTTGTTGTAGGCCCCGCGGATCTTGAACGAGAACACCGGCTGCAGGTCTTCGCGCTTGAGCAGAATCTGGTTGCCCAGGCGCTTGCTCAGCTGCCCGGCGCTCTGCAGCGGGGTTTCGACCGCAACGTCGTAGACGCGCGAGGTGAGGATCTTCTTGACGTACTGTTCGAGCATCGGGAATGCATCACTGGGCCGCGGGACAAGGGCTGGGAGTCTACCCCAGCGCTACGTCGGGCGACCACAGCAAAGCCGCCCGAGCCGTTATACTAGGCTCTTTTCAAAACCGCCCTGCCCCTCTCGGAGCCCGCATGACCCAGGACCAACTCAAACAGGCCGTCGCCCAGGCCGCTGTCGACTTCATTCTGCCCAAGCTGGATGAAAAGAGCGTCGTCGGCGTCGGCACCGGTTCGACCGCCAACTTCTTCATCGACGCCCTGGCTCAGCACAAGACCGCCTTCGACGGCGCGGTCGCCAGCTCCGAAGCCACTGCCCAGCGTCTGAAGGGCCATGGCATCCCGGTCTACGAGCTGAACAGCGTCAGCGAACTGGAGTTCTACGTGGACGGCGCCGACGAGAGCGACGCGCACCTGAACCTGATCAAGGGCGGCGGCGCAGCCCTGACCCGCGAGAAGATCGTCGCCGCCGTGGCCAAGACCTTCATCTGCATCGCCGACGCCAGCAAGCTGGTACCGGTGCTGGGCGCCTTCCCGCTGCCGGTCGAAGTGATCCCGATGGCCCGCAGCCATGTGGCGCGCCAACTGGTCAAGCTGGGTGGTGACCCGGTGTACCGTGAGGGCGTGGTTACCGACAACGGCAACGTGATCCTCGATGTGCACAACCTGCAGATCACCAACCCGGTGGAGCTGGAAGCACAGATCAACGCCATCGTTGGCGTGGTGACCAACGGCCTGTTCGCGGCGCGTCCGGCGGATTTGCTGCTGCTGGGTACGTCTGAGGGCGTGAAGAGCCTCAAGGCCGAGTAACCTTCTTCGCGGGCGCGCCCGCTCCCACAGGTACTGCACAGGGTCCGAAACCTGTGGCGTACCTGTGGGAGCGGGCATGCCCGCGAATAGGCCCTCACAGGCACTCACTCCGCTGGCTGTTTGAACACATAGAACAAGTTCGGCTCACTGACCAGATAGATGGTCCCTGCCTCATCCATCGCAATCCCCTCCGCCTGCGGCACCGTCGCCTGCAACCCCTGGAACCCCTTGCGCAACGACAAGGTACTCAGCGGCCGGCCCTCCACATCCAGCTCCAGCACCAGCCGCGACTCGTCCGACAGCGCCAGCAGGTGCCCGCTGCGCTCATCGAACTGCAAGCTCGACAGGTCCCGCACGAACAGCCGCGAATCGCGCTTGCGGTCCTGCACCACATGCACCGCATAGGGCTGCTCAGGGTTGTCGTGCGGGAAGCCATGCACCTCGTAGATCAGCATCGGGTCACGCTCCTTGGCCACGAACAGGCGCTTGCCCGCCGAATCGTAAGCCAGCCCCTCGAAACCCTTGTTGCCGTTCAGGCCAATGCCCAGGGTCAGCTGCTCGGCATCGCCGGCATCGAGGAACATCGTGTCGTCCTCCAGGCGCACGCGAATCAGCCGCTGCTGACGCTCGTCGGTGATCACATAGCTGTTGGGCCCGACGTACTCCACGGCTTCCGGGTCGCCGAAGCCGGTCAGCGGCACCCGGCGCAGGATGCGGCCGTCCAGCGACAGCTCGATCAGCTCCGAGCGGGCATTGGTGACGGTAAACAGGGTCTTGCGGTCGGGGTCGTAGGTCAGCGCCGATATGTCGTCATCCAGCCCTTCGACCGGCTGCGCCTCCACCACCACCCGGTAGCGGTCCAGGCCGATGCTCTGCTCGGCGGGCTGCCACCAGGCCTTGAGGTTGAACCAGCCACGCTCGAACAGGCGGAACTCCTGCCCGGCCAGGCCGAGCAGGAGCAGGCCGATGGCGGCCAGGACAAGGAACAGGCGAACAAAACGGCGCATGAGGGCAGACTCGACATAGGGGTGGCGAATCTAACCATGAACAACTGAAGTAAAGCTTAATGCCAGCATCCGAAAAGTCGGATGTTGGGCTCAGTTCTTTCTGAAGCGATAGAACAGGGCCGGCTCGCTGACCATGTACAGGTTGCCCTTGTCGTCCATGGCCACCCCCTCGGCACGCGGAATGGTGTCCTGCAGGCCGTTGAAACCGCCGAGCAAGGTCATGAAGCTGACCTGCTGACCCTGCTCGTCCAGCTCCAGCAGCATGTTGGAATCGGCCGACAGCGCCAGCAGGTGGCCGGTACGCGGGTCGACGCCCAGCGCCGAGAGGTTGCGCAGGTCCAGTTCATCGTTGGGCAACGGCTGCTTTTCGCCCGTGAGCGGGCTGCGGCCATCGGTGTTCCAGGTGTACAGCCTTGGCGGGCGCTCCTCGCCGATGACCAGGCGCTGGCGCAGCGGGTCCCAGGCCACCGCCTCGAAGCCCTTGTTGCTCTTCACCGACTGGCCCAGGTCGTGGCTCTGGAAATCATCATGGTTCAACGAAGTGGTCTGCGCATCCACCTTGACCACGGTCAGGTCGTGCAGGCGCTCATCGGTGATTGCCAGGAAGCCGTCTTCCAACACGGCGACGCCTTCCGGGTTGTTCCAGCCGTTGAGGGGGATCTTGCGCAGTACATCGCCATCCAGGCTCAGTTCGACCAGGATCGGGTTCTTGCCCATGACTGCGAACAGGGTTCGGGTACGCGGGTTGAAGGCCACATCCGAAGCTTCATCGTCGTCCATGCCTGGCAGCGGCTTGGCATCGATGTCGACCTGGTAGTCCGGCAGCCATACGCTTTCGCTGCGCTCGGCGGTGCTTTCGAAGCCTTCCTTGACCCACAGCGCGCCGCGGTCATCCCAATGCATGGCCACGGCCACGCCATAGCCGATTACCGCCGCCGCGGCCAGGCCGAAGGGCCAGCGCAGGAAGAAACGACGCTTGGGGGTTGCCGGGGCGCTGGAGGGAGATGGCATGCAGGGGTCCTGGGGAAATGGGCGTAGGTTCGCGCATTATCCGGATCAGGTGTGAAAAATCGGTAAACAGGGCCGGCCTCTTCGCGGGCATGCCCGCTCCCACAGGGTTCTCCACAGGTTTGAAGCTTGTGATACTCCTGTGGGAGCGGGCGTGCCCGCGAAGAAGGCGACGCGGTCTCGAGTCAGAGCACCCGGCTTTCGAAGCGGCTCACACCCGGCAGCTCAAGCACCAGCTCATCACCGACATTGAACGGCCCCACACCCGCCGGGGTGCCGGTGAGAATCACATCCCCCGCCTGCAGCGAAAAATGTGCCGCCATGTACTGAATCATCGGCACGATCGGGTTGAGCATCATCGCGCTGTTACCGTCCTGGCGAACTTCGCCGTTGACGGTCAGGCGCACCGGGATGTCGGTCACATCCTCGAAGCTGGCGGCTGACACGAACGGCGGCAGTACGCAGGCGCCGTCGAAGCACTTGGCCAACTCCCATGGCAGGCCCTTCTCTTTCAGCTTGGCCTGCACATCGCGCAGGGTGAGGTCCAGCGCCGGGGCGTAACCGGAAATGGCGTCCAGCACCTCTTCCTCGCTCGGATGAGTCGACAGCGGCTTGCCCAGCAGCACGGCAATTTCCGCCTCATAGTGCACCGAGCCACGCTCGACCGGAATCTTGAAGCCGCCCTCGGCCGGCACCACGCAGCTGCCCGGCTTGATGAACAGCAGCGGTTCGGTGGGGATCGGGTTGTCCAGCTCCTTGGCATGCTCGGCATAGTTACGGCCGATGCACACCACCTTGCCCAGCGGGAAGTGAATGCGTGTGCCGTCTACGTACTGGTGCTGGTAACTCATGGCCGACTCCTCTGGATACTGCTTTCTATTCAGGTGCGAAGATCTTACCCGGATTCATGATGCCGTTAGGGTCGAACACGGCCTTTATTGCCTTCATGCAGGCGATTTCTTCGGGCGAGCGGCTGTAGCCCAGGTAGTCTCGCTTGGTCATGCCCACGCCGTGCTCGGCCGAGATCGAGCCGTTGTAGCGCTTGACGATATCGAACACCCACTTGTTGACCTTGGTGCACGAAGCGAAGAAGTCATCCTTGCTCATGTGCTCGGGCTTGAGGATGTTCAGGTGCAGGTTGCCGTCGCCGATGTGGCCGTACCACACCACTTCGTAATCCGGGTAATGTTCGGCCACGATGGCGTCGATATCGCGCAGGAACGCTGGCACTTTCGACACAGTGACGGAAATGTCGTTCTTGTACGGGGTCCAGTGCGAGATGGTTTCCGACAGGTACTCGCGCAGTTTCCACAGGTTTTTCAGCTGGGTCTCGCTCTGGCTCATCACCCCGTCCAGCACCCAGCCTTGCTCGACGCAGTGCTCGAAGGTGGCCAGGGCTTCGTTGGCCACCTCCTCGGTGCTGGCCTCGAATTCCAGCAGCGCATAGAACGGGCAGTCGGTCTCGAACGGCGCCGGCACATCGCCACGCGCCAGGATCCTGGCCAGGCCCTTGTCGGAAAAGAACTCGAAGGCGGTCAGGTCCAGCTTGCCCTGGAAGGCATGCAGCACCGGCATGATCGAGTCGAAATCCGGGGTCCCCAGCACCATCGCGGTGAGGTTGCGCGGCGCACGGTCCAGACGCATGGTGGCCTCGACCACGAAGCCCAGGGTACCTTCGGCACCGATGAACAGCTGGCGCAGGTCGTAGCCGGTGGCGTTCTTGATCAGGTCCTTGTTCAGCTCCAGCAGCTCACCCTTGCCGGTGACCACTTTCAGCCCGGCCACCCAGTTGCGGGTCATGCCGTAGCGAATCACCTTGATTCCGCCGGCATTGGTGCCGATATTGCCGCCAATCTGGCTGGAGCCGCTGGAGGCGAAGTCCACCGGGTAATACAGGCCCTGTTCTTCGGCGTAGGCCTGCAGCTGGCGGGTAATCACCCCAGGCTGGCAGACCACGGTGCGGTCGAAGGCATTGAAGCCGAGAATCTGGTTCATGTAGTCGAAGGCGACCACCACTTCGCCATTGGCCGCCACGGCGCCTGCGGAAAGCCCGGTACGCCCGCCCGACGGCACCAGCGCCACCTTGTGCGTATTGGCCCAGCGCACGATCGCCTGCACCTGCTCCACCGTCTTGGGGAAGACGATGGCGCTGGGCGCCGGTGGGTAATGCTTGGTCCAGTCCTTGCCATAGGCTTCCAGGGAAGCTGCGTCGGTCAGGACCTTGCCAGGGTCGACAAGGGTCATCAGTTCATCAATAGCAGCGGGGTGGGTCATCGCTGGAACTCTCGACTTATTCATAGTCACCCTGAGCACTCTTCACCTGTCGGGATAAGCTCAGATTGTGTCGCGTATGCTAGCATAGCCCTCCCGCTGTTCATGCTAAGGCTGCCTTTGCGCCTGGCATCACCCTCGCCATTTTTTCTCCGGGATACAGGTTTACGCAGATGAGCAAGACTTCTCTCGACAAGAGCAAGATCCGGTTCCTTCTTCTTGAAGGTGTGCACCAGAACGCGGTCGATACCCTCAAGGCCGCCGGCTACACCAACATCGAATACCTCACTGGTTCGCTGCCGGAAGCCGAGCTGAAGGAAAAGATCGCCGACGCCCACTTCATCGGCATCCGTTCGCGCACCCAGCTGACCGAAGAGATCTTCGACTGCGCCAAGAAACTGGTCGCCGTTGGCTGCTTCTGCATCGGCACCAACCAGGTCGACCTGGAAGCTGCCCGCGAGCGCGGTATCGCCGTGTTCAACGCGCCATACTCCAACACCCGTTCGGTAGCCGAACTGGTACTGGCCGAAGCCATCCTGCTGCTGCGCGGCATCCCCGAGAAGAACGCTTCCTGCCACCGTGGCGGCTGGATCAAGAGCGCGGCCAACTCCTTCGAAATCCGCGGCAAGAAGCTGGGTATCGTCGGTTACGGCTCGATCGGCACCCAGCTGTCGGTCCTGGCCGAGAACATGGGCATGCAGGTGTATTTCTACGACCCGCTGACCAAGCTGCCACTGGGCAACGCCGTGCAGGTCACCAGCCTGAACGAGCTGCTGGGCCTGGCCGACATCGTTTCGCTGCACGTGCCTGAGCTGCCGTCCACCCAGTGGATGATCGGCGAGAAGGAAATCCGCGCGATGAAGAAGGGCGCGATCCTGATCAACGCCGCACGCGGCACCGTGGTCGAGCTCGACCACCTGGCCGCCGCCATCAAGGACCAGCACCTGATCGGCGCCGCCATCGACGTGTTCCCGGTGGAGCCGCGCTCCAACGACGAGCAGTTCGAAAGCCCGCTGCGTGGCCTGGACAACGTGATCCTGACCCCGCACATCGGTGGTTCCACTGCCGAAGCCCAGGCCAACATCGGCCTGGAAGTGGCCGAGAAACTGGTCAAGTACAGCGACAACGGTACCTCGGTATCCTCGGTCAACTTCCCGGAAGTTGCCCTGCCGGCGCACCCAGGCAAGCACCGCCTGCTGCACATCCACGAAAACATCCCTGGCGTGCTCAGCGAGATCAACAAGGTCTTCGCCGAGAACGGCATCAACATCTCCGGTCAGTTCCTGCAGACCAACGAGAAAGTCGGTTACGTGGTGATCGACGTTGACGCCGAGTACTCCGACCTGGCGCAAGAGAAGCTGCAACAGGTCAAGGGCACCATCCGTTCCCGCGTCCTGTTCTAAGTTCGCTGGCGGCATGAAAAAGGGAGGCCCTGGTGGCCTCCCTTTTTTTGCCTGTGACATTGGTGTCGCCTGCTTCGCGGGCGAGCCCGCGAAGAACCCGACACCTATTTCACGTCGACAGTAATCTTCTGCGACACGACGCTCGGCTTGAACGGCACGTGATACTGGTCACCCAGCACCAGCTGCAGGGTGTGCTTGCCCGGGGTGAGGGTAATGCTGGTCTCGGTCTGCGCCTTGCCGAAGTGCAGCACTTGCGGGCCATCCGGCAGCGCGGTGCCGGCCTGTGGCATCAGGCTGGATGGCAGCGCCATGTCGGCCACCGGCTCTTTATCCACATCCACCAGCAGGTGGTGGTGCCCGGTGTGCGGGGTGCTGTCGCCCGCAGGCTTGAGCGCCATGCCCTCGATGCCGAACTTGACGGTGAAGGTCTTGTCGACCGTGGCGCCATCGGCGGGGGAAACGATGAAGACCTTGGCATCCTTGGGCGGCTCCTGGCTCTTCAGGGCATCTGCGGCACTGGCGAACATTGACGCTCCCATCAACAGACCAGCAACGGCAGCACGCGAAAATAGGCTGTTCATTCACTTCTCCTGTGATTCACTTATTGACCGCCGCCAGTATTCCAGTGGCGGCGGTGGTTCACCTTAGTTGATATGTTTGCCCAGATGTTCACATCGTCAGGCAGAAATATTTCAATCCGGGTTAAACAATGCCGAGGCTTCAAGGTCATAGGCTGCGCTCGACCACGGCGAGGAAGAAAGCCGTGGCGAAGGTTATTCATCTGCCAAAGAGAAAAGGGGCTTTAATGCGTTCGATCATAGGAGTAATGCTGGCGGTACTGATCACGCCATTGGCTCAGGCCGAGCTGATAGACGAAATTGCCGACCGGGGCGAACTGCGCATTGCCGTACAGGCCGACAACTCGCCGTACGCATTCAAGGAAAATGACCACCTGACCGGTTTCGAGATCGAGTTTGGCCAGGACCTGGCCAAGGAACTGGACCTGCGCGCCGAGTTCATCGAAGCCCCTGCGGCAGAGGTACTGCCCGGTGTCGAGAGTGGCAAGTACGACATCGCACTGACCCCGTCGAGCGAATCGCCCAAAGGTGACGGCCAGCTCGATGTGAGCCTGCCGTTTGGCGAGAAGCAGCTGGTGATCCCGTTCCAGAAGGACAACCCGGCGTTCGAGAGCGCGGTTAACAATGCACTGCAGCGGCTCAAGGACAGCGGGCGGACTGCCGAGCTTGAGCAGAAGTGGTTCAAGGGTGTGCCTGAGACTGCGGCCGGGCAATAGGATTTTTGCTGCCTGTACCGGCCTCTTCGCGGGTGAACCCGCTCCCACAAGTTCTCCACAGCCCTCAAGGCTTGTGATGTCCCTGTGGGAGCGGGTTCACCCGCGAAAGGGCCGGTACAGGCTTAAGCTGAAAGCCCGGCCAGAGCCTGCTGTGCCTCGTCCAGCTCCAGCTCGCTGAACACCATTACCCCCGCCCGCCGCAGCAATGCCGTGGTCACCCCTTCCCCGGCCACCTTCACACCACTGAACGTGCCGTCATAGGTCAACCGGTTGCCACACGAAGGGCTTCCAGCCTTCAGCACGGCCACACGAATGCCATACCGGTGCACCAGCTCCAGCGCCCGCTGCGCCCCGGCCAGGAACTCGGCGCTGACATCCTCGCCCGTCACCGTCAGCACCTGCGCGCCACCGTCGAGCACCTCCCCGCCCTGCCCGCCCGGTATCTCTGCAGGCGGCCGTGGGGTCGGCAAGCCACCCGCCACTTCCGGGCACAACGGCACCACGCGCCCTTCGGCCTGCCAGCGCTGCAACAGGTCGGGGTGGCCACTGGCGCGGCCGTCATAGCGCACCGGTTGCCCCAGCAGGCAGGCGCTGACCAGCACCTTGGGCAGGTCAGAACGGGTCATTGCCACGGCGCCGGAACCAGCCGGTCAACGAAAGCCGCTCACGCCCTGCCGGCAGCACCTCATGGGGCACCTCGCCCGACAGGAACACCACCAGGCAGCCCGCCACCGGCTCGACATCATGCTCGACACCGTCCGCCAGGAACATGCGCAACTGGCCACCGTCCTGCGGCTGCCAGCCTTCATTCAGGTACAGGACTGCCGACACCATGCGCCGGTCATCATCGCGGAAGCGGTCCAGGTGGCGGCGATAGAACGCCCCTGGCGGGTACAAGGCAAAATGGCACTCGAAGTCTTCCAGGCCGAGGTACAAGCCCTGGTTGATGGCCTGGCGCAGCTGGTCCATGGCGCTCAGGTACTGGTCGCAGGCCTCGGCCTGGCCAGGGTCGATCCATTGGATCTGGTCGCCGCGAATGGCCTCGCGCACCTCCTGGGCAGCACCGCGCCCAACCCCTGCAGGGTTGAGTTCGCCTTCGGCATCACGGCGCCGGCACTCGGCCGCGAGCGCGCGCACCAGGTCGGCAGGCAGAAAAAGCGCCTGCTGGGACCAGCCATGGGTGACCAGATCGTCGACGACGGCCGCAAGCATCGGGTGTTCAGGGGAGATGTGCATGGCGCGCATCATATCCATTAGCCATGCCGGCGCACAGCGCCACTTGGCCGAGAAGCACGCGGATATCTCGACAAACCGGCGCCCGGCCACGGACAATAGCCACCTGCCGACAGGAGTCCTGAATGCGCCGTCTGTTTTCCCTGATTCTGCTGATGATCTGCACCGTGCCTGTCTGGGCAGACAACCTGGATCAACTGTACAAGGCCGCCGGCTGGCCCGACCAGCGCGCCCATTTCAATGATGCCCTGACCGCCGCCCAGGAACGCTACCGCAACAGTTTGCCACCCGCCGTGTACCAGGCGCTGGTAAACAACAGCAACCAGCGCTTCCAGGCCCAGGCGGTGGACCGTCGCGCCCAGGCGCAGCTGCGCGCAACCCTGGCCAACCCGGCACCAGCGCTGGCCTTCTTCCGGTCGCCGCTGGGGCGCAAGGTGGTGGCTGCGGAGCTCAAGGCCACACGCAAGGACGAACTGGCCAGGAATGCCAAGGGCTTGCCGAAGATCCAGGCCAGCGATGACCGCCTGCTGATAATCGGCCACCTGGCCCAGGCCCTGCCGGCGCGCGAAGCCGGCGCCGAAGTGAGCCTGGCCATCGCCGGCGTGGCGGCCGACAGCCTCAGCTCGATGATCCCCGGCCTGTTCGGCGGCGGCCAGGCCCAGAACCTGCTCGACGGCCAGCGCCAGCGCCTGATGGGCCAGATCGGCGAAGACCTCAACAACACCCTGCTGTATGTCTATCGCGACCTGTCCGATGCCGAGCTGGAAGAGTTCGCCACCTTTGCCGAGTCGCCAGACGGCAAGGCTTACTACCAGGCCGCCCTGGCCGCCGTTCGCGCAGGCCTGGCGGTTGGCCAGAGCAGCAGCGACCTGAAGTGATCAGCCCAGGCGCTGATCGATGAAGTCGAAGTAGCGCTGGCGAATGCCCGGCAGCTCGTTGGCCAGGTGGTGACGGGCCTCGGGCAGCATCAGAATCTGCGGTTCGGCGAACTTGGCCTTGAGCACTTCGAGGTTGTAGGGCCAATCCACTGTGCCATCCGCTTCTCCTTGCACGATCAACGGCCGCCGCGTGCTGCGCGGCGCGGCCTCGATGCGTTTGACCCAGGCAATCAAGGCACCCACCCAGGCTGTAGGCAGGCGGCGCGGTTGCAGCGGGTCGGCTTCGAGGAACGGCAGGAAGGTCGGGTCATTGGTGTTCTCGCTGAAGCGCCGCTCGATGCCATTCACGAAGTGACGCAACACGCGATAGCTCAGCTTCGACCAGCGCCAGGCACAGGGCCGCACCAGCGGCGCCAACAGGATGACCTGGCCATCGATGGGGCTGCGCGCGCCTTGGTACAACAGGTGGTCCACGGCGATGGCGCCACCGGTGCTTTGCCCGCACAGGTGCCAGGGGCGCGGCAGTTGCAGCGTGCGCGCCTGTTCGAACAAAGCCTCCAGCACTTGCTGGTAAACCGCGAAATCACTGATGCTGGCCCGCTCGCCGCTGGACAGGCCATGGCCGGGCAGGTCGCAACTGATCACGGCGAAACCCTGTTTGAGCGCCCAATCGATCACATGCCGGTAGAGGCCCATATGGTCGTAATAGCCGTGCAGCAGGAACAGCGTCGCGCTCGGCTGCTCGGGTAGCCAGGCCTGCCCGACCAGCTCGAAGCCTGCGGCCTGGAAGCCGCCCAGCCAGCTGCGGGCCGACAGGTTCAGGCCATAGAAGCGCTGGTAGTCCTGCGCCTGCGCCGACAACGGCTGGCGAGCGGTCAACGGCGCCAGGCTGGTGCGCAGGAGGTCGGGGTGAAAGGCAGCGGGCATCGGGTACATCCACAGTGAAGCAAGTATTGATCTGGGATATTCAGCTCTGGCTGGCGTCGTGGCAAGCTTGGACTATGTGTCACCTGTACCGGCCCTATCGCCGGCAAGCCAGCTCCCACAGGTTGCCTACCGGCCTCAGGCCTGGTGATATCCTGTGGGAGCTGGCTTGCCGGCGATAGGGCCAGTGAACCCACACAAGAAACCCACAGACATCCATGCCGACCCGCCTTGCCAAACCAGTCCTGATCGCCCTCGCCTTGCTGCTCTGCACCACTTTGGTCTGGCAGGCCTACACCACCTTCCAGGCCCGCTACCTGCGCCCGTTCGACAACCAGGCCACGCTGTTCGACGGCAGCCAGCTGCAGTTGCCCCCCGAGCTGGCCGGCCCCGGCCCGATCCGGGTAGTGCATTTCTGGGACCCTGCCTGCCCGTGCAACGTCGGCAACCAGCAGCATCTGGGCGACCTGGTCAACCAGTTCGCCAGCCAGGGCGTGACCTTCCACGTACTGCAAAAGCCCGACAGCCACGGCCAGCTGCCCGCCAACCTCACCGCCCTCAAGCCACTCGCCAGCGTGCCCGGCAGCGAACACCTGCCCGCCTCCCCGGCCGTGGCCATCTGGGACCGGCAAGGCCACCTGGCCTATTTCGGCCCCTACAGCGAAGGCGCCGTGTGCAATGCCAGCAACAGCTTCATCGAGCCGATCCTCAAGGCACTGCTCGACGGCCGCCAGGTGAGTGCCTCCAATACCCTGGCGGTAGGCTGCTACTGCCCCTGGGCCGGCTGACGCACCCGCGCAGGGTTGCCCACCACCACCGCGCCTGCCGGCACGTCACGGGTGACCACACTACCGGCACCCACCACGGCGTTATCGCCAATGGTCACCCCCGGCAGGATGATCGCCGCGCCGCCGATCCACACGTTGTTGCCGATGGTCACCGGCCGGCCACTCTCCAGCCCAGTGCGGCGCACCTCGGGGTCGAGCGGGTGGTCGGCGGTATAGATTTGCACGTTGGGGCCGATCTGGCAGTCATCACCGATACGCACCGGCAGCACATCCAGGATCACGCAGTTGAAATTCATGAAGGTGTTGCGGCCGACGCTGATGTTGTAGCCATAGTCGCAATAGAACGGCGGGCGGATCACCGCGCCTTCGCCGACCGGGCCAAAGTGCTCTACCAAAAGCCCATGACGTGCGTCGTTGAGCAAATCGACACTGCTGTTGTAGCGGTGCATCCAGTGCTTGTTGGCGATCTGCTCGGCCTGCAGCTCGGGGCAGCCAGCATGATAGAGCTGGCCTGTAAGCATTTTCTGTTTTTCGCTGAGGGACATGGAAACTCCTTCCTGGGGCTATGCTCTGTTCGCGAATCCGCCGATCATCGGACCACATTTTTCGCTTGAACGCACAAGGAGCCTGCATGAAGCGCAGCCTGACCCTGTTGGCCGTGGTGGTTGCCGTGGCCGCCGGCGCCGGATACTGGTACGTGCAGGGCAAGCTGCCGCAACGCGAGGGCGAGGTGGCCATTGCCGGCCTGCAGGCGCCGGTCAGCGTGCGCTACGATGCCCGCGGCGTGCCGCACCTGCAGGCGCAGAGCGAGCCGGACCTGTACCGTGCCCTCGGTTACGTGCATGCCCAGGACCGGCTGTTCCAGATGGAGATCCTGCGCCGCCTGGCCCGGGGTGAGCTGGCCGAGGTGCTGGGCGACAAGCTGCTGCCCACCGACACCCTGTTCCGCAGCCTGCGCATTCGCGAACAGGCAGCACTGATGGCCAAGCGTCAGGACCGGCAATCGCCCGCCTGGCAAGCCCTGCAAGCCTACCTCGACGGGGTGAACAGCTGGCAGGCCAGCCACCCCAAGCCCATGGAATTCGACCTGCTCGGCATCACCCCGCGCCCATTCAGCGCCGAAGACACCCTGAGCATCGCCGGCTACCTGGCCTACAGCTTTGCCGCCGCGTTTCGCACCGAGCCCGCGCTGACCTACATCCGCGACCAGCTGGGCCCTGAGTACCTGAACATCTTCGATCTCGCCTGGCAGCCCGAGGGCGCCTTGAGTACACCGCTAGCCGCTGCCGACTGGCAAAGCCTGGAGGCCCTCGCCCGCCTCAGCCATGACGCGCTGGGCGATGCGGGCATCCCGCAATTCGAGGGCAGCAACGCCTGGGCCGTGGCCGGCAGCCGCACCCGCAGCGGCAGGCCGCTGCTGGCCGGCGACCCGCACATCGGTTTTGCGGTGCCGGCAGTGTGGTACGAGGCCGAGCTGTCGGCGCCGGGCTTCAACCTGTATGGCTACTTCCAGGCGCTAAACCCGTTCGCCCTGCTCGGCCACAACCGCGACTTCGGCTGGAGCCTGACCATGTTCCAGAACGACGACGTCGACCTGATCGCCGAGCGCACCAACCCGGCCGACGCCAACCAGGTGATGGTCGATGGCAAATGGCAGGCGCTGGAAAAGACCGAGCAACAGATTGCCGTCAAAGGCGAAGCACCGGTCACCCTCAGCCTGCGCCGCTCGCCCCATGGCCCGATCGTCAACGACGTGCTGGGCGCCACTGCCGGGCCCACGCCAATCGCCATGTGGTGGGCGTTCCTGGAAACCGAAAACCCGATCCTCGACGGGTTCTACCAGCTCAACCGCGCCGATACCTTGGGCAAGATGCGCGAGGCCGCGGCCAAGGTGCATGCGCCGGGGCTGAACCTGGTGTGGGCCAATGCCCGGGGCGATATCGGCTGGTGGGCGGCGGCGCAGTTGCCGATCCGCCCCGACGGCGTCGACCCCGCGTTCATCCTTGACGGTGCCAGTGCGCAGGCCGACAAGCTCGGCTTCTATCCCTTCAGCGTCAACCCGCAACAGGAGAACCCGGCGCGCGGCTACATTGTCTCGGCCAACTACCAGCCTCCGGCGGCGGTGCCGATACCCGGTTACTACAACCTGCCGGACCGAGGCCGCCAGCTCGACCGCCACCTGGCCAACGCCGAGGTGAAGTGGGATACCCAAAACAGCCAGGCGCTGCAGCTGGACACTGCCAGCGACCATGGCCCGCGCACCCTTGCACCCCTGCTGGCAACGCTGCGCGCAGTGGCCGAAGGTGACGAAGAAAAGGAGCTGGTCGAGCAACTGGCAGCCTGGAGCGGCGACTACCCACTCGACTCGACCAGTGCCACGCTGTTCAACCAGTTCCTCTACGAGCTGGCATTCGCGGCCCTGCATGACGAGCTGGGCGACACCTGGTTCCCGGTGCTGATCAGCACCCGCGCCATCGACGCAGCCCTGCCGCGCCTGGCGGCGGATGCCGATTCCCCGTGGTGGAACACCCGCGGAGCCAACCAGCGCACCGACCGTACCGCCGTGGTGCGCACTGCGTGGCAGAACAGCTTGAAGCACCTGCGGGAGACCCTGGGCAGTGACCCGGCCAGCTGGCAGTGGGGCAAGGCCCATACCCTGACCCACAACCACCCGCTGGGGGTTAAAAAGACGCTGAACCTGCTGTTCAACGTCGGCCCGTTCGCCGCACCGGGCACTCATGAAGTGCCGAACAACCTCTCGGCGAAGATCGGCCCGGCGCCATGGCCGGTGACCTATGGGCCGTCGACGCGGCGGCTGGTCGACTTTGCCGATGCCGGGCAGGCGCTGACCATCAACCCGGTCGGGCAGAGTGGCGTGCCGTTCGACAGGCATTTTGCGGATCAGGCCGAAGGGTATGTGCAGGGGCAGTACCAGAAAGCGCAGATGGGGGTGATTCCGGCGCAGAGTACCTTGCGTCTGGTGCCAGCACCGTAGGGGTTGCCTTGCAGCCCCCGACATTTTCGAATTCCCTACAACACTTCCAGCCGAGACCCACTGCATGCAAAGACACTTCATCGAAATCGACGGCGCCCGCATGAGCTACATCGACCAGGGCCAGGGTTTTCCGGTCCTGCTCGGCCACAGCTACCTGTGGTCCGCCACGATGTGGCAGCCACAAATCGAAGCCTTGTCAGCACACTTCCGCGTCATCGTCCCCGAGCTGTGGGGCCACGGCGGCTCCGATGCTCCGCCTGCCACGACCATCGACATGAACAGCCTGGTCCGCCAGCACCTGACGTTGCTGGACAAACTGGAAATTGCCAAGTGCCACCTGGTCGGGCTGTCGGTAGGCGGTATGTGGGGCGCACCGCTGGCCGCTACCCATCCTGAACGAATTGATCGCCTGGTGCTCATGGACACTTACCTGGGCGCCGAGCCGGAGGAGACTCGGCTCAAGTACTTCGCCTTGCTGGATGCCGCCAGCGAAGCCGGCGAATTCAGCGACCTGCTGCTCGACATCATCGTGCCTATTTTTTTCCACGCAGGCGGCCAGACCGTGCCTGAAATCCGTGAGCGGTTTCGTGCTCAGCTGAAGGCAAGCAGTGCACAAACCATTCGCGAGAGCCTCGATCCCATGGGGCGGATAATCTTTGGACGACACGACCTGCTGGAGCAACTCGAGCAGCTGCCGAGCGAGAGAACCATCCTGATGTGCGGCGACCAGGACATTCCGCGGCCGCCGGAAGAGTCCAATGAAATGGCGCGGATCATTGGCTGCCTGGCGGCGCAGATTCCGTTTGCGGGGCATATCTCCAGCCTGGAGAACCCGCGGGTGGTGAATGAATTCTTGCTGAATTGGCTACCGCGTAACCACTGAGATTACCGGGGCTGCTTTGCAGCCCTTGTGGGAGCGGGTTCACCCGCGAAGCAGGCAACGCGGTGCATGGCACCGGCTTCGCCGGTGTTCGCGGGTGAACCCGCTCCCACAATGGCCTTATTTACCTGACTAGCCCTGCCACTTGCCCCCTTCCACAATCACGCTTTCCGGCTTGGTGTCATCGCTCAGTTCCTTGCGCACATACTGGTCATACAGCTTCAGCAGAAACTTCTCCTCCCCCAGCTTGGCCAGCTCGGCATTCACCCAGTCACGCAGCTCGGTGTTGCCCTTCTTAACCGCCGGTGCAATCGGTGCCTCGTCACCCAGCAGCTCAGGCAGCACGCGGTACCCCGGGTTCTGCTTGGCCCAGCTGAACAGAATCAGGTTGTCCTGCGCATAGGCATCGCCACGCCCGGTGGCCAGTGCCTGCAGCGACTCGCTGTTCTTCTCGAACTTGAGCAGTTTCCAGTCCGGGTGGTTCTTGGTCAGCCAGATATCAGCGGTAGTGCCGGTGGTGACGATGATGGTCTTGTCGGCCAGGTCGTCGAGCTTCTGCACCGGGCTGCCATCCGCGACGATGACCTGCACGGCAACGCGCAGGTTGGGGTTGGTGAAGTCCACCGCTTCCTTGCGCTCCGGGGTCACGGTCATGTTGGCGAGGATCAGGTCGACCTTGTCGCTCTGCAGGAACGGGATACGGCTGGCCGGCTCCACGGCAACGAACTCGACCTTGTTTTCATCACCCAGCAGGTCCTTGGCCAGGCGCCGGCCGATATCGGTGTCAAAGCCCACGTAGCGGCCCTGCTCATCGACGAAACCGAACGGTGGCTTGTCGGTGAACACCCCGACAATCAGCTTGTCGCGGGCCTTGATGGTTTCCAGGTAGCTGGTGGCCGGCGAGGCCGCCGCGGGCTTGGGTGGTTCTTCAGCCTTGTTGCAGCCGGCCAGCAGGGCCAGGCCGAACAACGGCGCCAGCAGTTTGGTGAGGTTGGCAGTTTTCATGACAGTTCCTTGTGCAGTGTCTTCGGCAGGCTTTCTACGAAGGAGAATTTCTCCAGGAACTGCTGCGCGCGTGCGGTCCGCGGTCGTGTGAAGAAGCTCTCGGGGTCGCCCTGTTCAAGGATCCTGCCGGCCTCCATGAACACGATGCGGTCGGCCACCGCGCGAGCGAAGGCCATTTCGTGGGTAACGATAAGCAAGGTCATGCCGTCGCGGGCCAGGCCCTGGATCACCTGCAGCACCTCCTTGACCATTTCTGGGTCGAGGGCCGCGGTAACCTCGTCGAACAGCATCACCTCGGGGTTCATGCATAGCGAACGCACGATGGCGATGCGCTGTTGCTGGCCCCCGGACAACTGCCGGGGAAAGGCGTCGCGCTTGTCCAGCAGGCCGACCCGCGCCAGCAACGCCTCGGCCTGGGCCTGGGCTTCGGCGCGCTCGCGCCTTTGCACCTTGAGCGGGCCAAGCAGCAAGTTGTCGATCACGCTCATGTGGCCGAACAGGTGATAGCTCTGAAACACCATGCCGACCCGCTGGCGGATCTCGCGCCAATCGGTGCGCGGGTCGAGCAGCTCCTGCCCGGCCAGGCGCAGGTGGCCACCGTGGGCCTGCTCCAGGCCGTTGAGGCAGCGCAGCAGCGTGCTTTTGCCACAACCGCTGGGGCCGAGGATGACCACCACCTCGCCGGCCGCCACCTGGAGGTCGACGTCCTTGAGCACCTGGTGCTCGCCAAAGAACTTGTTGAAACCCTGGAATTCGATCAATGCGCTCATGAGTGGGCCCAGCGGCGTTCCAGCACGCGTGAAGCGGCGGACAGCGGATAGCAGACGATGAAGAAGAACAGGAACAAGGCGCCGTAGATCAGCACCGACTCGTAGGTGCGCTCGATGATCTGCTGGCCGGCCTTGATTACCTCGACCACGCCGATCAGCACCGCCAGCGAGCTGGTCTTGATGATCCGCGTGTAAATGTTGATGGTCGGTGGGGTCATGCGCTTGAGCGCCTGTGGCAACAGCACGTAGCCATACAGCTGCCAGCCGGCCAGGCCGATCGACAACCCCGCCTCGCGCTGGCCGCGCGGCAGCGAGCGCAGCGCGCCACGCACCACCTCGCCCACCTCGCTGGCGCCCCACAGGCCCAGCACCAGTACCGCGCACCAGAAGCTGGGGATGCTCAGGGCCAGGAAGATCGGCAGGCCGAAGAACACCAGGTACAGCCAGACCAGCACCGGGATGGCACGGAACAGCTCCAGGTACACCTGCAAAGCAATGTTCAGGGCCCGGTTGCCCAAGGTTGCCAGTACTCCATAAAGCACACCGCCCAGCGTCGCGAAGAGGATGCCCAGCGCAGAGATGGCCAGGGTCTGCGCCGCGCCGCCAGCCAGCTGCGGCAATGCCTGCAGCAGCAGTTCAGACGCCGAACTGGCCATGTTGCAGCCTCCTTTCGACATAGCGCAGCAGCAACGACAGCGGCAGGAACAGCAGCACACAGAGCAGGGTCAGCACGGTGAGCATTTCATAGGTCTTGTAGTACAGCGCGATGTAGTTCTTGGTGGTGTAGAGAATTTCCGGCACGGCCACCGCCGACACCACGGTGGTTTCCTTGAGCAGGAAGATGAAGTTGGCAAACAGTGCCGGCAGGCTGAGGATGCCGGCCTGGGGCAACACCACATGGCGCAGCAGCTGGCCTTCGGACAGGCCGATGGAGCGCCCGGACTCCAGCTGGGCACGGGGCACGGCCTCGATGCCGGCACGCAGCACCTCGGTGAGGTAGGCACCGCCCATGAAGGTCATGGTGATGATCGCTGCGGCAAAGCCGGAAATCTTCAGGCCCAGGCTGGGCAAGGCGAAGTAGACGAAGAACAGCTGGATCAGCAGCGGCGTGTTGCGGGCCAGCTCCACGTAGGCTTTTACCAGGCGCGACAGGTACGGGGTGCGTAATACCAACAGTGTGGCGTTGACCAGGGCGACCAGCAGCGAGGTGGCGATGGCGATCAGGCCGACCTGCAGGGTCACGCCCACGGCCTTGAGGAAGGCGGGCAGCGTGCCGAGGATGAATGCGGTGTCGAGGGTCATGGTGAAGCAGGTCTGCAGGGTGCGCGTGGGCACGATAGCTAGACTCTAATGATCTAAAAACTTTTTGATAAATACCTTTGTAGCATATGCATATCACTGAGAGTTCCGCGCTGGATGCATGTACTGACGGCGCACGCAGGACCTTGTGGGAGCGGGTTTACCCGCGAAGCAGACAACGCGGTGGATGGCACGGGCTTCGCCCGTGTTCGCGGGTAAACCCGCTCCCACAGGTAACTATGCCCACAAATAAAAACGCCGACACAAGGGTGTCGGCGTTGGGTCATGCAAGGTAATGCAAGCGCATCAGAACGCCGGCAGCACCGCACCTTGGTACTTCTTGGCGATGAATTCCTTCACTTCCGGGCTGGTCAGGGCCTTGGCCAGTTTCTGGATGGCTTCGCTGTCCTTGTTGTCCGGGCGGGCGACCAGGAAGTTCACGTATGGCGAGTCGCTGCCTTCGATTACCAGCGCGTCCTTGGCCGGGTTCAGGCCGGCTTCCAAGGCGTAGTTGGTGTTGATCATGTCCAGGTCGACCTGGTCCAGCACGCGCGGCAGCATGGCCGACTCAAGCTCGCGGAACTTCAGCTTCTTCGGGTTCTCGGCAATGTCCTTGGGGGTGGCCAGGGCATTCTTCGGGTCCTTCAGGGTGATCAGGCCAGCCTTCTGCAACAGCAGCAGGGCTCGGCCGCTGTTGCTGCCCTCGTTAGGGATGGCAACGGTAGCGCCTTCTTTCAGTTCGCTCAGGCTCTTGACCTTCTTCGAGTAACCACCGAAGGGTTCGACGTGCACGCCGATCACGGTATCCAGGTGGGTGCCCTTGCCTTCGTTGAAGTTCTGCAGGTACGGCAGGGTCTGGAAGTAGTTGGCGTCCAGGCGCTTCTGGTCAACCTGCACGTTCGGCTGCACGTAATCGGTGAAGACCTTGATCTGCAGGTCCACACCTTCCTTGGCCAGGGTCGGCTTGATCAGCTCGAGGATTTCGGCGTGCGGTACCGGGGTGGCGGCAACCACCAGTTTCTCGGCGGCGGCAGCCAGGCCGGCAAACGACAGGGCAGCAGCCAGGGCAGTGGTCAGCAGGGTCTTCTTCATGGTGGTCCTTGTTCTGGTCTGGGCCATCGACGATGGCGAATCGGGTGCCCAACCGGTTCACCAGCGGGCGTGAGGCGGACAATACCCAGATTTTTTATTCCGTAACAATATCTTTTATTTAGCTTCTTATTCCAAAAACAAACTGCCATCAACCACTTTGCTTATGAGCGATGTCTAGCGCGCGGGGTTTGGCAGGTCGAGGTCTTCAGCCAGGATCTCTTCGCCGTCATTCACCAGCAAGGCGAAGTGGATGACGTTCTCCAGTTCACGGGTGTTGCCGGGCCAAGGGTGTGCCTCGAGCGCCTGCTGCGCCGCCTCGCTCACCAGCGGCACAGGCCGTTGCAGGCGCACGCTGTAGATGCCCACGAAGTACTCGGCCAACGGCAGGATATCGCCCGGCCGCTCGCGCAGTGGCGGCAGCTCCAGCGCCCCCTCGCGCAGGTATTGGTACAGGCGCTCATTGAAGCGCCCCGCGCGCACCACCCGCGCTAGGTCGATACTGGTAGCGGCCACAAGGCGCACGTCCACCGGTTGCGGCTGCTGCGCGCCCACCCGGGTAACCTCGCGGTTTTCCAGGGCAGCCAGCAGCTTGCCCTGGATGGCCAGCGGCAAGTCGGCGATCTCGTCCAGGTACAACGTGCCGCCGTTGGCCGAGCCGAACCAGCCGGCACGGCTGCTGGCTGTGCCACCCTGGCTGCCGGCACTGTAGCCGAACAGCTCGGCATCGGCGTAGGTGGGGCTGATGGCAGCGCAGTTGACCGACACGAACAACCCGCTGCGGTCACTGGCACGGTGGATCTGCCGAGCCAGCAGTTCCTTGCCGGTACCGGTTTCGCCACGGATCAGCACTGGCAAGGGTTGTGGCGCCAGGTGCTCGAGCTCCTCGCGCAACTGCTGCGAACGTGGGTCGATAAACACCAGCGCCTTGGCGCGGATGCTCAGCGGGCTCTTGTCCAGCTCAGGGAAGGTCAGCAACGGCTGGCCAAAAGGGTTTTGAAAAGTCATGACGAACTCCCGCCCCAGGCCTTCAATGGCCGGGCGTCAGGCAAACGGTAAACAGTAAGGGCGATCAGGCGCGGCGCAGTGCGCGCTGCTCGACCCGGCTCTGCAAGCGATACAAGTAGGCGAAACCCTGTTCCCAGCGCTCATGGCCGGACTTGACGTTGATGTGCCCGGCGTTGGTCAGCAGCCCTGCTTCGGCGCCCCAGACCTGGGCCAGGTACAACGCCCTTGGCACGCTTACGGCCGGGTCGTTGTCCGAGCTGACCACCTGGCTGGGGAATGGCAGTGCTTCGGTCGGGATCGGCGCGAAGTTGCGCAGAGCCGGCGCGCAGGTTGGCCGCTCTACGTCAGCGGGTGCCACCAGCAGCGCACCACGTACCCGCCGCAGCAGGGCCGGGCTGGCTTGCGCGGCCCAATGAGCGACGGTTATGCAGCCCAGGCTATGGGCAATCAGAATCACCGGCGAGCGCTCGGCGGCAATCGCCTGCTCCAGTGCCTGCACCCAGTCCTGGCGTTGCGGGGTCAGCCAGTCGTGCTGCTCGACCCGGGCACTGTTGGGCAGGGTGCGCTGCCAGTGACTTTGCCAATGGTTGTCTGGCGATCCTTGCCAGCCCGGCACAATCAGGTAACGAATCGACTCATTGCGCATGGGGACGCCTCCAGTGAGTTTGCGTGCTTGGAGACAAGTATAGGGAGGGAGTTATATCAGTAAAGGAATAAGAAGCTATTTATTAATAACCAAAAATGCAATCCTTGTGGGAGCGGGTTTACCCGCGAATGCGTCGGTGATGCCTACATCGCATTCGCGGGTGAACCCGCTCCCACAGGGGGCATTGATAGCCATGAAATCCGGCCAAAAAAAAGGGCCATCCCCTGCCAAGAGATATGGCCCCTAAGCACTTGCCTGAAGAAAGTTGACGAGTTCAGCGCGCGGTAATCACCGCCAGCTTGCTGATCCCCGCACGTTCGATAGCCGCCATGGCCCGCGCCACTTCACCGTAGTTCACGCCGTCATCGGCCTGCAGCTGTACGCGCACGTCCACGTCCTTGTCCTTGGCGGCCTTTAGGCTGGTTTCCAGCAGGTCGGGCTGGATCTCGTCCTTGTTGATGAACAACTTGCCGTCACCATCGATGCTGACCACCAGCGGGTCCTTCTGCTCCACCGGGGCCACGGCCTCGGTCTTGGGCAGGTTGATGGGGATGGCATTGGTCAGCAGCGGCGCGGTGACGATGAACACCACCAGCAGCACCAGCATGACGTCCACCAACGGCGTGACGTTGATTTCACTGAGAACTTCGTCGCTGTCCTGGGTCGAAAAGGCCATGTCAGGACGCCTCCTTCACCGGTTGGGTGAAACCGGCCTGGGGCCTGTGCACGGCCGGGTGCACCAGCACGCGGAAAGCACTCTTCTGCGCCAGGCTGTAGAAGTCGTGGGCGAAGTCATCGAGGTCGGCCGCGGTGAGCTTGAGGCGGCGCAGGAAGTAGTTGTAGACCAGCACCGCCGGCACCGCGACGGCGATACCCACGCCGGTGGCCACCAGTGCCGCGCCGATCGGCCCGGCCACGGTTTCCAGGCTGGCGGAACCGGCCGCGCTGATGCCCTTGAGTGCTTCCATGATGCCCCATACGGTGCCGAACAGGCCGATGAAGGGCGAGGTACTGCCAATACTGGCAACCACCGCCAGGCCGGTTTCCAGCGAACGGCGCTCACGCACGATCTGCTGGCGCAGGGCGCGCTCCAGGCGGTCCTGATGGTTGATGGCGTGGCTCAGGTCATTGGCCTGGCTGTCACCGACGGCGATGGCGGCATAACCGGCCTGGGCAACACGGGCGGCAGGGCCAGGCAGGTCGTGGCTGGGCTCGGCAGCCGAGTCCAGGCTCGAGGCGGCCCAGAATTGCTGGTGGAAGCGTTTGTCCTGGTTCTTCAGCCGCACGAACTGCACGACCTTGACCAGGGCCAGGCCCCAGGTGGCGACAGAAAAACCGACCAGCAGCCAGATGACTGCGCTTTCAACGGATTCGAGGGGGGATGCCAGCAGGCTCATGATGATGTCTTCCTGTGTTCTGCGAAAAAGTTAGCGAAGCTTGAAATCGATCGGCACGCTGACCCAGCCGGTCTGGGCCACGTCGCCCTGCTTGGCAGGCACGAAACTCCAGCGCTTGACCGCGGCCAGTGCGGCAGCGTCGAGGGCATCACGACCGCTGCTCTTCTGGATCTGGATCTGCCCGGGCTTGCCGCTGGGCAGCACCTCGACGCGCAGCAGCACGGTGCCTTCCCAACCGCGGCGCTGGGCCATCTGCGGGTACTCCGGCGCCGGGTTCTTCAGGTACGCCGCGTTGGCCGATGCCGGGGTGACCGGGGCGGGTGGCGCTGGCGGTGCCGGGGCAGCCACAGGGGCTGGCGGCGGCGCTTCGACCGGCTTGGGCTGCGGTTTGGGCTGTTGCTTGACCACCGGCTTGGGCACGGGCTTTGGCTTGGGTTTGGGCTTGGCGGCCAGCTCGTCGACCACCGGCGGAGGTGGCGGCTGGACCACCGGCGGTGCCGGGGCTGGTGGCGGTGGCTCGACTACAGGCGGTGCCGGCGCGGCGAACTCGATGGTCATCGGCGGTACTTGCGGTGGCACCACCGGCAGCTCGGGCGTTGGTGCCTGGCTGACCCAGTACGCTGCAGCGCCATGCAGGGCCAGCACCAGCAGGCCCAACACCAGCTTGTCGCGGCGCTTGAGCCCGCTGACAGGCGTGCGTTGCAGGCGCAGCTGGCCAAGCGGGAGGCGAAGCGTGCGTCCAAGGTCGACCAGGTCACCCGGTGCCGGGCGCCATGGCTGGTCGTAGGCCCTGACGGCCGACTGGACATTACCCATTGATCAAACTCCTGGGGTCTCGATTCAGGTGTGTGGCTGAATCATCGCGGCCAGGGGCTTATCTCTTAAAGTAATGTTTAAAATTATAGTTAGAACTTTACTGAATATAGTTTTTTAGGGATTGTGGCAAAGCCGCGGAATTCGCGGGCTGTGGCCGGGCGGGTTTTCAATCATGCATTGCCGGCATGCGAAATATTCGCGTAAGGCATGAGATTGCCGCGAGGGCTGCGCCCTCGATCGCCGGCAAGCCAGCTCCCACAGATGTGGGAGCTGGCTTGCCGGCGATGGGCTGCAAAGCAGCCCCGGCAATCCATCAGGCATAAAAAAGCCCAGTAGCAACCCTGGGCTTTTTCATCATCAAAGGCGACTCAGATATCCGCCACCTTCTGCCAAACCTTCGGCCGGAAGAACAATGTCTCCCCCCGCGCCAACCCGGTCAGGCTGTCATGGTCCTTGACCACCTCTGCCTCGATCAGCTCGCTCTGCCCTTCCACCTTCAAGGTCACCCGCGTGGTCGCGCCCAACGGCCGGATATCCCGCACCTCGGCCGCATGGTGCCCTTCGGTCTCGTGTCGCGACAGCGACACTTCGTGCGGGCGGAACAGCACATGATGCCCTTCGCTCAGGGCCAGGCGGTTGGAATCACCGAGGAAGTGGTAGACGAAATCGTTGGCCGGGTGCTCGTACACCTCGCCCGGCGAGCCGATCTGCTCGATCACGCCCTTGTTCATCACCACGATGCGGTCAGCCACCTCCATGGCTTCTTCCTGGTCGTGGGTGACGAACACCGACGTCAGGTTGATGTCCTCGTGCAGGCGTGCCAGCCAGCGGCGCAGCTCCTTGCGCACCTTGGCATCCAGCGCACCGAAAGGCTCGTCCAGCAACAGCACCTTGGGCTCCACCGCCAACGCACGGGCCAGGGCGATACGCTGGCGCTGGCCACCGGACAACTGCTCGGGGTAGCGGTCGGACAGCCAGTCCAACTGCACCATGTTCAGCAGTTCATGCACCTTCTCGGCTATCTTGCTCTCGCTCGGGCGCTCGCCCTTGGGCTTCATGCGCAGGCCGAATGCGACGTTGTCGAACACACTCATGTGGCGGAACAACGCGTAGTGCTGGAACACGAAACCGACGTTGCGGTCGCGCACGTCATGGCCGGACACGTCCTCGCCATGGAACACGATATTGCCCTGGTCGGGGGTTTCCAGGCCGGCGATGATGCGCAGCAACGTGGTCTTGCCGCAGCCGGACGGGCCGAGCAGGGCCACCAGCTCGCCGCTGTTGATGTCCAGGTTGATGTTGTCCAGGGCCTGGAAGCTGTTGAAGCGCTTGCTGACGTTACGAACTTCGATCGACATGAATCATTCCTCCGCGGCGCTGTGGCGCAGGCGGTTAATACGGTTCTCGCTCCACTGCTTGAGCAGCAGGATGAAGAGCGCCAGGATCAGCAGCAGGCTGGCCACGCTGAAGGCCGCGACATGGTTGTACTCGTTGTAGAGGATCTCCACGTGCAGCGGCAAGGTGTTGGTCACGCCGCGAATGTGGCCGGACACCACCGACACCGCGCCAAACTCGCCCATGGCCCGCGCGGTGCACAGCACCACGCCGTAGATCAGGCCCCATTTGATGTTCGGCAGGGTCACGTGCCAGAACATCTGCCAGCCATTGGCGCCGAGCAGGCGCGCGGCCTCCTCTTCCTGCGTGCCCTGCTCCTGCATCAGCGGGATCAGCTCACGGGCCACGAACGGTACGGTGACGAAGATGGTGGCCAGGACGATGCCCGGCAGGGCGAACACGATCTGGATATCGTGGTCCTGCAGCCACGGCCCGAACAGGCCTTGCGCACCGAACATCAGCACGTAGACCAGGCCGGCGATCACCGGCGATACCGAGAACGGCAGGTCGATCAGGGTGACCAGGATACTCTTGCCACGGAAAGTGTACTTGCTCACGCACCAGGCGGCGCTGACGCCGAACACCAGGTTCAGCGGTACCGAAATGACCACGGCGAGCAGGGTCAGCTTCAGCGCCGACAACGCGTCAGGCTCGAAGATCGCTTCGAAGAAGGTGCCAAAGCCGTTCTTCAGCGCCTGCGATACCACGATCACCAGTGGCAGCAGCAGGAACAGCGCGAACACCAGCCAGCCAAGGCCGATCAGGATACGCCGCGAAGTGGCGCTGCCCCGGCGGGCGGCGTTGGCGGCGGCGGTTGCATTCAGGGATGAACTGGACATGCCGGCCTCCTTCAAGGGGTTTCGATGCGGCGCTGCAGCAGGTT
Organism: Pseudomonas sp. X4; assembly: GCF_040784925.1. Classification (NCBI taxonomy): domain Bacteria; kingdom Pseudomonadati; phylum Pseudomonadota; class Gammaproteobacteria; order Pseudomonadales; family Pseudomonadaceae; genus Pseudomonas; species Pseudomonas sp. X4. The sequence goes on from NZ_CP160798.1 coordinate 2,142,236, forward strand.
GATCAGCAGCAGCAGGATGAAGGAAACCACCAGCATGAGCACGCCGATGGAGGTCGCGCCGGTGTAGTCGTACTGGTCGAGCTTGACCATGATCAGCAGCGGCAGGATCTCGGTCTTCATGGGCATGTTGCCGGCAATGAAGATCACCGAACCATACTCGCCCACGCCGCGGGCGAAGGCCAGGGCAAAGCCTGTCAGCCAGGCAGGCAGCAGCGCTGGCGCCAGCACATGGCGGAACACCTGCAGCGGCTTGGCGCCCAGGCAGGCGGCGGCCTCCTCCACTTCACGCGGAATGTCGGCCAGTACCGGCTGCACCGTCCGCACCACGAACGGCAGGGTGACGAAGGTCAGCGCCAGGGTGATGCCCAGCGGGGTGTAGGCGATCTTGAAACCCAGGTCGGTGGCGAACTGGCCGACCCAGCCCGAAGGCGCATACAGGGCGGTCAGGGCGATACCGGCTACGGCCGTGGGCAGGGCGAACGGCAGGTCGATCATCGCATCGATGATCTTGCGCCCGGGGAAGGTGTAGCGCACCAGCACCCAGGCCAGCAGGGTGCCGATCACTCCGTTGATGATGGCGGCGAACAGGGCGGTGCCGAAACTCAGCTTGAGCGCGGCGATCACCCGCGGCGCACTGATGACGCTCCAGAACTGCTCCCAGGTAAGCTGCGCGGCATGCACGAACATGGCGGCCAGCGGTATCAGCACGATCAGGCTGAGGTACACCAAGGTGTAGCCCAGCGTCAGCCCGAAGCCGGGTATGACGGGGGAAATGCGGCGTGACATAAATATCCCTGGTTGAACGCACGAAACCCGGGACAGATCCCGGGCCGGTGCAAGCTTCTGAATCCTGGGGCTGCTTTGCAGCCCATCGCAGGCAAGCCAGCTCCCACAAGGATCGCGCAGCCCTGGGGCCTGTGGTAATCCTGTGGGAGCTGGCTTGCCGGCGATGGGCCGCAGGGCGGCCCCGCTTTTCCTTGGCCCTTACTGTGCCTGATAGATCTGGTCGAACACACCGCCATCATTGAAGAATTTAGGTTGTGCAGTCTTCCAGCCACCAAAGTCCTTGTCTATGGTCACCAGGTCCAGTTTCGGGAACTGCTTGCCGAACTCGGCAGCGACCTTCTCGTCACGCGGGCGGTAGAAGTTCTCGGCGGCGATCTTCTGCCCGGCCGGGCTGTACAGGTGCTTGAGGTATTCGTTGGCAATCTCGGTATTGCCCTTCTTCTCGGCGTTCTTGTCCACCACCGCCACCGGCGGCTCGGCGAGGATCGACAGCGACGGCACGACGATCTCGAACTTGTCGGCGCCACCGTCTTCCTTCAGTGCCAGGAAGGCTTCGTTTTCCCAGGCCAGCAGCACATCGCCCTGGCCGTTATTGACGAAGGTGATGGTCGAGCCACGGGCGCCGGTGTCCAGCACCGGTACGTGCTTGAACAGCTCCTGCACGTAGGCCTTGGCTTTCTCTTCGCTACCGCCGGTCTTCAGGCCATAGGCCCAGGCAGCCAGGAAGTTCCAACGGGCGCCGCCGGAGGTTTTCGGGTTGGGGGTGATGACCGACACGTCCTTCTTGATCAGGTCGCCCCAGTCCTTGATGCCTTTCGGGTTGCCCTTGCGCACCAGGAACACGATGGTCGAGGTGTACGGGGTGCTGGCATCCGGCAGGCGGGTCTGCCAGTTGTCCGGCAGGGTCTTGCCAAGCTTGGCGACTTCATCGATGTCGCCGGCCAGGGCCAGGGTCACCACGTCGGCACGCAGACCATCGATCACCGCACGGGCCTGCTTGCCCGAACCGCCGTGGGATTGCTGGATCTTCACCTTGTCGCCCGGGTGGGCCTGTTGCCAGTGCTTGATGAACTCGGCGTTGTACTGCTGGTACAGCTCGCGGGTCGGGTCGTAGGACACGTTCAGCAGTTCGTAGTCCTTGGCGATGGCGGAACCGGCAAAAACAGCACTGGCCAGGGCGGCGAGCGCATAACGGCGGATGGACATGGTGAAGCTCCCGATTGGCATTTTTCTAGTTTTGAATGTGTGGTGCGATCAGCCGGTCTTGTTGCCGGGCTGCTGCAGGCGGAACTTCTCCTTGCGCTCGATCTGCACGACCTGAGCGTTGTGCACGGTAATCTCCACCGCACCGAATCGCAGGTCGCGCAGAGCGCTCTGGATTTCACGCAGAATGGTGGCTTCGTCCTGACCGTCGATGCTACGCAGAGATGCACTCATGCTCGTTCTCCTTGGAGTGAGGGTGCCGGGCTGAGGTTTGAAGGGGATTTGCGCCTGGCTTGAGGGCAATAGTAGTGAGGTGGGGTTATTCTTAAAAATACTGTTTAAGAATGTTTATATAACCAAAAACAAAAGACAATTTCGAAGGCGACGGTAGGCCCTGTGGGAGCGGGTTCACCCGCGAATGCGGCGGTGGTTCCACCATCGCATTCGCGGGTAAACCCGCTCCCACAGGATCCGTGCAGGGCTTCAGTTGTGTTTCTGTGGCTCGCGGATCTTGTACCAGGCCACATACAAGGCCGGCAGGAACAGCAGCGTCAGCAGGGTCGCCACGATGATCCCGCCAATCATGGCGTAGGCCATCGGCCCCCAGAACACCTCGCGGGCAATCGGGATCATGCCCAGGCTCGCCGCCGCCGCGGTCAGCAGAATCGGCCGGCGCCGGTGGTTGGTGGCCTCCACCACCGCATCCCACGGCGACAAGCCCTGGGCTTCGAACTCGTCGATCTGGGTCACCAGGATCACCGAGTTACGAATGATGATGCCCGCCAGCGCGAGAATGCCGAGAATCGCCACGAAGCCCATGGGCGTACCTGTGGGCACCAGCGCAATGATCACGCCAATCAGCCCCAACGGCGCCACGCTGACCACCAGGAACAGCTTCTGCACGCTGTGCAGCTGGATCATCAGGAACGTCGCCATCAGGAACAGCATCAGCGGGATGACCTTGCGGATCGGCCCCTGCGCCTTGGCGCTCTCCTCCACCGTACCGCCGGTGGCCACTTCGAAGCCGACCGGCAACTTGCTGGCGAACTCGTCGATCTTCGGCTTCAGCTGGGCCACCAGGTCAGTGGGCTGGATGTCGCCGTTGACCGAGGCCTTGATGGTGATGGTCGGCTTGCGGTCACGGCGCCACACCAGCGGCTGCTCCAGCTCATAGCGCACGGTGGCGAACGCAAGCAGCGGGATCGAGGTGCCGTTGGGCGTCAGTATCTGCAGGTTCTGCAGGGTATCGGGCGAGCCACGCTCGCTGTCCTCGGCACGGGCGACCACGTCGACCAGGTAGATGTTGTCGTTGACCTGGGTGATCTGCACACCGCTGACGATGCTGTTCATCAGATTGGCCACGTCCTCCGACGACAGGCCCAGCTGGCGCGCCTTGTCCTGGGCGATTTCCACGCGCAGCACCTTACCCGGCTCGTTCCAGTCGTAGATCATCTCGCCGATGTGCTCGTTCTGGTCGAGCAAGGTGGCCAGCTCGATGGCGTGCTTGCGTACCTGGTCGATATTGGCGCCGCTGACCCGATACTGGATCGGCCGGCCCACTGGCGGGCCCATTTCCAGCGATTGCACGTTGGTGCCGACGCCAACGAACTCTTCATGCAGGATCTTCTGCAGGCGGTCCATCATGGCCTGGCGTTCCTCGAAGCCCTTGCTGACGATCACCAGCTGCGCGTAGTACGGGTTCTGCAGCTGCTGGTCGAGGGGCAGGTAGAAGCGGATCGCGCCTTGGCCGATGTAGGTACTCCAGTGCACCAGGTCCGGGTCGTCCTTGATCCGCGCCTCGAAGCGGTCGACCACCTTGCGCGTCTCTTCGATCGAGGCGTTTTGCGGCAGGTTGAGGTCGACGAGAATTTCCGGGCGGTCCGAGGACGGGAAGAACTGGTTCTGCACGAAGCGCTCGCAGAAGATCGCCAGGGCGAACAGCACCACGGTGCCGATGATGGTCAGCCAGCGGTTGCGCATGCACCACAACAGACCATGCTCGAAGACTCGGCCGACACGGCCCGGCTCGGCTTCATGAGCCTTGAGCTTGGCGCTGCTGAGAATGTGCACGCCGAGCACCGGGGCGAAGAACACCGCTACCACCCACGACACCATCAGCGCCACGGCAATTACCGCAAACAGCGTGTAGGTGTACTCACCCGCCGAACTGGCGTTGAGGCCGATCGGCACGAAGCCGGCCACCGTCACCAGGGTGCCGGTAAGCATGGGGAAGGCCGTGGAGGTATAGGCAAAAGTCGCCGCCTGTTCTTTGCTTTCGCCCATCTCCAGCCGTGTGACCATCACCTCCACGGTGATCATCGCATCGTCCACCAGCAGGCCCAGGGCGATGATCAGCGCCCCCAGCGAAATCCGCTGCATGGTGATGCCGCTGTATTCCATGAACACGAACACCATAGCCAGCACCAGCGGGATCGAACAGGCCACCACCAGCCCGGCACGCACGCCGAGGCTGACGAAGCTCACCGCCAGCACGATCACCACCGCCTCGAACAGCGCACTGGTGAAGCCGCCCACCGCTTGCTTGACCACCACCGCCTGGTCGGAAACAGTGTGTACCCCGACGCCCACCGGCAGGTCTTCGATCACCTTGTCCATGCGCTTTTTCAGCGCCGCGCCGAACACCTGGATATTGCCGCCGGCCTTCATGCCGATGGCCAGGCCCAGCGCCGTCTGGCCGTTGTAGCGAAACATCGGCGAAGGAGGGTCGACGTAACCACGCTCGATATCGGCGATATCGGCCAGGCGGAAGAAGCGGTCGTTGATCTTCAGGTTGACGGTTTGCAGGTCTTTTTCCGAGGTGAACTGCCCGGAGGTACGCACCGAGATACGTTCCGGCCCGGCCTCGATCACACCGGCAGGGGTCACGGCGTTTTGCGATTGCAGGGCCTGCATGACCTGGCGCTGATCGATGCCCAGGGCTGCCAGCTTGCGGGTGGAGAAGTTCAGGTAAAGCACTTCGTCCTGGGTGCCGATCAGCTCGATCTTGCCGATGTTGGGCACATCGCGCACTTCGGCCCGCGCCTGCTCCACGTAGTCGCGCAGCTGGCGCAGGGTCAGGCCGTCGGCGGTGAAGGCATAGATTGAACCGAACACATCGCCGAATTCATCGTTGAACCCGGGCCCCTGGATGCCCGCAGGGAATTCACCGCGAATGTCCTGGATCTTCTTGCGCACCTGGTACCAGATTTCCGGGATGTCCTTGGCCTTGGTGGTGTCGCGCAGGTACACGTAGACCGTGGATTCGCCGGGGCGGGTGTAGCTTTTGGTGTAGTCGAGGGAGTCGAGCTCCTCGAGCTTCTTCTCGATACGGTCGGTGACCTGGTACAGGGTTTCGTCCTGGGTCGCGCCGGGCCAGCGGGTCTGGATGACCATGGTCTTGATGGTGAACGACGGGTCTTCCTCACGGCCCAGGTTGAAGTAGGAGAAGATCCCCATCAGCAGGGCAACGAACATCAGGTACCAGACGAACGATTGATGCTTGAGTGCCCAGTCGGACAGGTTGAAGCTTCCTTTCATTGCGCATCCTCGTCGAAGGTGACCTTCTGGCCAGGCTTGAGGCTGTTCACGCCCGCAGTCACCACCCGCTCGCCGGGCTGTACGCCCGAGCTCAGGACGACGCTGTCGGTGGTGCGGCCGATCAGGGCCACGTCACGAGTGGCCACGGTCTTCTGCTGCGTATCGATCACCCATACCTGGGTCTTGCCGTCGCGCTCGAGCAAGGCACTCAAGGGCAGTTCGCTGCGCGGCGACACCTCCGAACTCAGGGTCACGCTGATGGCGGTGCCCAGGTGGAAGGCCGCCGGGGTGCTGGCCAGGGTCAGGCGCGCGCGGCGGGTGCGGGTGGTGGCGTCGGCCTGGGGTTCCAGTTCCCGCAGGCTGGCGGTGGTGTTGATGGTCGGGTCCAGCTGCGAAGCAACGGTGAAGGTCAGGCCTTTGCTCAACTGCTCGGCCAGGCCGATCGGCAGGTCGATCACCGCTTCCTTCACATCCGGCCTGGCCAGGGTTACCACGGCCTGGCCGGCGGTGACGGTTTGCCCGGCTTCGGCCTGCCAGGCAGTGATTACCGCGGCGTGGTCGGTGCGCAGGGTGCTGTAGTCGAGCTGGTCACGCGCCTGGCTGAGCGCAGAGCGCGCCTGCTCCAACGCCGCGCTGGTGGTTTTCAGGTTGGTCTGGGCGATATCCAGCTGTGCCTGGGCGCCTACGCCACGGTCGTACAGCTGTTGCTGGCGGCGGGCATCGGCCTGGGCGTTGATCCACTGCGCCTGCACCTTGGCCAGGTCGCCCTCGGCGGCACGAAGCTGGTTCTGCTGGTCGGTCGGGTCGAGGGTGGCCAGGGTGTCGCCCGGTTTCACCTGTGCGCCCACATCCAGCCAGCGCCGGGCGATACGCCCGGAAACCCGGAAGCCCAAGGTGCTTTCGAAACGTGCCTGGATACTGCCGGCGAAACGGCCCAGCTGCGACTGCACCTGGGGTTCGACCTTGACCGACAGCACCGGCCGAATCGGCTCCGGCACTTCATCCTCGCTACTGCAGCCAGCCAACAGCACGCCGGCCGACAGCATCAGCAGCAGGCGCTTCATAGCTCACCCCCGTTGGCCTTGGCATCGATCTTCAGCACCTGCATGCCGGGGTGCAGCAACTGCCCGCCATTGACCACCACGGTCTCGCCGCCTTTCAGGCCACTGGCGACCACGATCCTGCCGGTGAGGTATCGGCTGACCTCGACCTTGCGCAGCTCTACCTTGTCACCCTCGCCCACTACCCAGACGGCGGGCTCATGCAGGGCCTTGGTCAGTGCCGACCATGGCAGCTCGATACTAGGCCGGCCCTGGGCATTGGTGGTGGCCGTCACCGGTGCACCCAGTTGCATCCCTGGCGGCACATCCCTCAGCCCGACCTTGACCTGTACCGTGCCGCTTTGCGCAGACACCGTGGGGGTGATTTCGCGCACGAAGCCACGGGCCTGAACCTTGGGGTCGTCCAGCAGACTGACGATCACGCCGGCATCGCTGGGCGGGGCCACCAGCAGCGATTCGTAGACATTGAACACGGCATCACGGTCGCCATCGGTGGCCAGGCTGAAGATTGGCATGGTCGCCTGCACCACCTGGCCGACCTCGGCCTGGCGCTCGGTGATGACCCCATCGGCCTCGGAGACCAACGCGGTATAACTCAGTTGTTCGTTGGCATTGGCCAATTGCGCCTGCGCGGCCTTGAGCGCGCTCTGGTTGCTGCGCAGCGCGGCTTCGGCGGAATCGTATTCGCTCTGGCTGGTGTAGCCCTTGGGCAACAGCTTTTGCTGGCGTACGAAGGCAGCGCTGGTCTGGGTGACCCGCGCCTGCGCGGCGAACACCTCGGCCTTGGCCGAGTCGACATTGTTCTGCAGGTCTTTCGGGTCCAGCCGCGCCAGCACCTGGTTGGCCTTTACGTGGTCGCCGACATCGACACTGCGCGAAATGATCTTGCCGCCCACCCGGAACGACAGGTCGGTCTGCACCCGCGCCTGCACATCGCCAGTCAGGGTGACCCTGGCAGCGAAATCGGTGGGTGATACCTGTTGCACGCCTACGCGTGGCAGTGTTTCGGTGGTTTCTTCCTTACTACAGCCCGACAGCAGGGACACAAGCCCCAGGCAGACGACCAACAGCGGACGTATCAACGTCATGCAGGCTCCTTGCTTGCGCGCAAATGATTCGTGGGATGCGACTGTCAGCGTAGTTCAGGGTTGGACAAACGGCACTGGCCACATGCGCAAGGGAGACATTCGAGGCCGGTGTCACAGGGCAGGCTCGGCACAACTTGTTCGTGGAAAACCTGGCATTTCTGTCAGTAGCCAATTGTCGCCAGGGCATTACATAGTCTACCCAACCGGTCGCCCCGGCAGTGGCATCACAAAAGAGGCCAGTCCCTGTTAACCCTTGACCCCTCGGAGGCCCCATGGCTGCTGCAAAAACTACACGCCGTTTCTACCAAAACAACCATGTTCGCACCGAACTAGACGGCGCTGTGACACGCTCCATTTTCCGGCATCAGAACAGCCTCCTGGCGCTATGCACATCAGGTGCTGAGGAATCGCGTTCAATCATGGCAGTGGACAACTCCAACACCGTCATGAGCGAATTGAGAGACTCCGGCAAGGCGCAGTTCGCTTATACCCCCTATGGCCATCGCACAGTCCAGGGAGAATCGAACAACCCCTTGGCATTCAACGGTGAGATACTGGATACGCCAACAGATTGTTACTTGCTGGGCAGTTATCGTCTGGCCAGCCCCGGAAGTTACAGATTCTATAGCGACGATGACCAAAGCCCGTTCGGGAGGGGTGGACTGAACTCAAAAGCGTACTGTGCCGGGGACCCAGTGAATTACGTTGACCCCACTGGTCATTTTCCTTTAGCCAATTTTCTCAATATTGCGATGATGATTACTGGGGGCGCATCAGTAGGAACCACTATTGCAGCAGCTTTGGTAAAAGACCCTAAAAGCCGAAATATTCTAAACATAACATCAATAGTTCTTGGCACCGCCGCCGCGGCTCTAATGGCAGGCTCGCTCCTACGTTACCGGTTCAAATCAGCTCAGCTGAAAAAAGACAATCAACGCCTAGAAAACAACGTTGATGCCCTACGAGAAACTGTTCGGATTCAACAAGAGACCATTACTCGCCAAAACGGCAGCATTAATCGCCTACGAAACATCATGAATCCCCCACAAAGTGCTGCATCCTCTAACAGCGTTTCCCATGCACCTGCCTCTCCAATGCAGCCTCAAACCTCGTCAGGTGTTAACTCACGTGTCCATTATAATGCCCATACATCTGAAGTTCTAACACCATTTTCTACTCCCCACACCCAGCATAACGCAGGATCACCTCCTCCGACTTACAGTAAATCTGACCCATTCCCAAATTCTTTTCCCAAAAGTATAAGTGGATTCCGGCAGCAAACCTTTGGTCGATAAAAAAACGTACGTAGAAGATCTTCTTCGAGTTCAAACCCGCCCCCACAGGGGCATGTGCAAGCCATGAAGGCTGCACGGATACTTGTGGGAGCGGGTTTACCCGCGAAAGGGCCGGTACAGGTCAGAGCTGAATTGAAGCCTTGTTCAGTCCCAGTTCGATGTCATCGATCAGTGCTTTGGCAAAGCCACTGAGAATTCTCGCAGCGCTACCAGCCAGTCGGTCATTTTCCATCTCGGCTTCAGTCGTCAGGTGATTGATGCACCCGAGCATTACGGAGAGTTCGGAGAAGGCATGGTTGAAGGGGATATTGGCCTGGACACGGAAAAGGTCCATGCAGGTTTCTTTACCGACGGTGCTGCTGTGTGATGGATGGAAGTTGCCTGGAGCAGAATTGGTCATGGTGGATCTCCTATATCTGGACAAGGAGTTGCCACCTTCATCTTTCTCACGGATCAGGGCGGCAACCGTACGCGAGGTGAGAAACCGCGGATATAGGAACGCAGCCAGACGTAAGTCTGCCCGCGCACGGTTGCCATGACGAAAGCACTATATCGTTGGGTTCTCACACCCGGTCCCAAGGACATTATCCCTGGGGCATTTCCCCAGCAACAGAGCAGCTTCCACACGGCTCGTAGGATAATTCCCAAGCCGATCCAACTGAAGCCTTTGGTTTGAGTTGATGAAAAGTCGTACGCCTTCAGGGCCTCTTCGCGGGTGAACTGTTCTGGTCAAGTTTTGCCGGACACCGATTACGGTGATCAAGCCGCCTGCTGCTCCATAGCTATTGGCGACAGATAGTTGTTGTAGCTATGGAGCCTGATTCGGTTGTAGCGCATGAAGAAGCTGGTCATGTCCCTCCTGGCTTCTTCAATCTCCTTGTAGCCCTGAGAGGGTACCCACTCTGACTTGAGCGTCCCGAAGAAGCGCTCTGTTGGCGCATTGTCCCAGCATTGCCCCCTGCGACTCATGCTTTGGGTTATCCCATGCTCAAGCAGCTCGGACTGGAAGCGCTGGCTAGTGTATTGGCAGCCTTGATCTGAATGAAACATCAAGCCTGCATGCTTGCCTCGAACCCCCACTGCCATCCTCAGCGCCCTGCTAACCAAGTTAGCATCATTGATGAGAGAAAACGCCCAACCAACGATCCGCCGGGCGAACAGGTCAATCACTACTGCCAGGTGGTACCAGCGCTTCCCGACCATCAAGCTGGTAACGTCGCCGCACCAGACCTGATTGATTGCAGTCGGCTCGAAGTTACGTTCGAGCAGATTCCTGGCCACAAAGGCTTCGACGCCTCTGGAGCGGTACTGATGCCGGCGGCGCTGCCTGCTGGCCAGATTTGCCTCCTGCATGAGTTTTCCGGCCAGATACCGTCCTACTTTGAGCTGCTGAGCCTTCAAGTGCTCAGAGAGCATCCTCGCACCAACGCTTCCCCGGCTTTCAGCGTGCAATTGCACGACTTTTGCTCTGAGCGTGTCACGTTTGGTATTCGGCGTTGAACGGCGATGAAGCCAGTCATAAAACGCGCTGCGGGATACGTTCAGCGCGCTACAAAGCAAGCTGGTCGGATACGCCCCAGACTCCCTCAGTTCCTCGATCAAGAAAAACGATCGGGATCCGACATCAAGAGAGCCGTAGCCTTTTTTAAGATTTCGGCCTCGGTCTCCAGACGTTTGATTTTGGCGCGTAGTTGCTGGAGCTCGCGCTGCTCATCGCTGATCGCCTTGGTGCCAGCCACGGGCTGGCCTTTCTGGCGCTCTTTACGAACCTGATCCACCCAGCGGCGCAGAGCCGTTGGACCGACATCCATCGATGCGCAGACGTCGGGAACCGAACAGTTGTCGTCAAGAACCATGCTGGCAGCACGTTGCTTGAACTCGCGGGTATAGGTCTTTCGTTCTTGCATGGAACCTCCTGAGTGGGCGAATCATATCGCCCTTAAGAGGTGTCCGGGATCATTAGGCCAGTTCAAACCCGCTCCCACAGGGTTATGTGCAGCCTTCAGGACCTGCGCAATACCTGTGGGAGCGGGTTTACCCGCGAAAGGCCGGTACTGCCATCCGCAAGCCTCTGCCATATCCAGAAACCATGATCTACACAGCACCTGCATCTCAGCCACTACCTTTGAAAAGTCACCTGCTTTTCAAGGAAGAAGCCAATGTCGCGAGCCCAGTCTCACCTGCTTCGCCGTGGTCGCTATTCAGAACTTGGCCGGCTCTATCTGCTGACCACCGTCACCCACCAGCGCAAGCCGCTGTTCCATGATTTCCACCATGCCCGGCTGGTCATTCACCAACTGCGACAATCAGACCAGGAACATGCCTGCCGATCACTGGCCTGGGTGCTGATGCCGGACCATCTGCATTGGCTGATCGAGTTGAAAGGTACGACGTTGGGCACCTTGATGCGCAGGTTCAAGTCCAGGTCCAGTCTGGTTTTGCATCAGGCGGGGGTTGAGCATGATCCGGTATGGCAGTCTGGGTATCAGGACCGGGCACTGCGGCGGGAGGAGAGCATGGTGCATGTTGCCAGATACATTGTTGCCAACCCCTTGCGGGCTGGCTTGGTCAGAAGTGTCAGGGACTATCCACATTGGGATGCAGTCTGGCTTTGAATCTGTGCTGGGGCATTCGCGGCGGTTCGGCGCCCCGATGAACCCGCTCCCACAGGTACTGCGCAGGTCTTGAGGACTGCACATGACCCTGTGGGAGCGGGTTCACCCGCGAAGAGGCCAGGTCAGGCCGACGCCGCAACCTGCGCCGGGCGCTTGACCTGTGGCTGCGAAGCATTCGCCGCAGCGCCCTCTTCGATCGCCTGCTGTATCGCCTTGCGACGGCGCTCTTCGGCCTGGCGGCTGAAGTACCAGACGAAGAAGGTCACCAGCGACACCGACAGCAGGATCAGGCTTGCCACGGCGTTGATCTCCGGCTTCACGCCCAGGCGCACCGCCGAGAACACTTCCATCGGCAAGGTGGTCGAACCAGGGCCGGAGACGAAGCTGGCCAGTACCAGGTCATCCAGCGACAGGGCGAACGACATCATGCCGCCCGCCGCCAGCGACGGCGCGATCATCGGGATGGTGATCAGGAAGAACACCTTCCACGGCTTGGCACCCAGGTCCATCGCCGCTTCCTCGATCGAAAGGTCCAGCTCACGCAGGCGTGCCGACACCACCACCGCCACATACGCGGCACAGAACGTGGTATGGGCGATCCAGATGGTGACGATGCCGCGCTCCTGCGGCCAGCCAATCATCTGCGCCATGGCCACGAACAGCAGCAACAGCGACAGGCCGGTGATCACCTCGGGCATTACCAACGGCGCGGTGACCAGGCCACCGAACAGCGTGCGGCCCTTGAAGCGGGTAACCCGGGTCAGCACGAACGCCGCCAAGGTACCCAGCGCCACGGCTGCCACCGCCGTGTAGCAGGCGATTTCCAGCGAACGCATCACCGAACCCATCAACTGGGTGTTGTCGAGCAGGCCGACGTACCACTTCACCGACCAGCCACCCCATACCGTCACCAGCTTGGAGGCGTTGAACGAGTAGATCACCAGGATCAACATCGGCAGGTAGATGAACAGCAAGCCGAGCACCAGCATCAGCTTGGAGAAACTGAAGCGCTTCATGCCCTGCCCTCCATTTCTTTGGCCTGGCTGCGGTTGAACAGCAGGATCGGCACGATCAGGATCGCCAGCATCACCACCGCCAGCGCAGAGGCCACCGGCCAGTCACGGTTGTTGAAGAACTCTTGCCACAGCACCTTGCCGATCATCAGGGTTTCCGGGCCGCCAAGCAGTTCAGGGATCACGAACTCGCCCACCACCGGGATGAACACCAGCATGCAGCCGGCGATGATGCCGTTCTTCGACAGTGGCACGGTGATCTTCCAGAAGCTGTTGAAGGTGCTCGAACCCAGGTCCGAAGCGGCCTCGAGCAGGCTCGGGTCGTGCTTCACCAGGTTGGCGAACAGCGGCAGGATCATGAACGGCAGGTACGAATAGACCACGCCGATGTACACCGCCAGGTTGGTGTTGAGGATCTGCAGCGGCTGGTCGATCAACCCGGTCCACAGCAGGAAGCCGTTGAGCAGGCCGTTGTTGCTGAGAATACCCATCCAGGCATAGACGCGGATCAGGATCGCGGTCCAGGTCGGCATCATGATCAGCAACAGCAGGACCGTCTGGGTTTCCTTCTTGGCGTTGGCAATGGCATAGGCCATCGGGTAGCCGATCAGCAGGCACAACAGGGTGCTGAAGAAGGCCATCTTCAGCGAGCCCAGGTAGGCCGAGATATACAGCTCATCCTCGGTCAACAGGCCATAGTTGGCCAGGTTGAGCACCAGCTGCAGCTTGTCTTCGACGTAGCTGTAGATCTCGGTATACGGCGGGATCGCCACGTCGGCTTCGGCGAAGCTGATCTTCAGCACGATGAAGAACGGCAGCATGAAGAACAGGAACAGCCAGATGAACGGCACGCCGATCACCAGGTGCCGCCCCTCCGGGGTAATACGCTGGAAGGCTCGCTTGAGCTTGCGCAGCTTCATGACCGCAGTACCACGCCGCTGTCGTCTTCCCACCACACGTACACTTCATCGCCCCAGGTCGGGCGGGTGCCCTGGCGCTCGGCGTTGGCGACGAACGACTGGACGACCTTGCCGCTCGGCAACTCGACGTAGAACACCGAATGGCCACCCAGGTAGGCAATGTCGTGAACCTTGCCGCGCGACCAGTTGTGCTCGCAGGTCGGTTGCTGGGTGGTGACCAGCATCTTTTCCGGGCGCAGGGCATAGGTGATGTGCTTGTCTTCCACCGACGTGGTGATGCCGTGGCCGACATAGATCTTGCGCTCCAGCTCCGGGCTGGCAATGATCGCGTGGCCTTCGGCGTCGTCGACCACCTCACCTTCGAACAGGTTGACGTTGCCGATGAATTCGCACACCAGGCGGCTGGTAGGCGTCTCGTAGATGTCCACCGGCGAGCCGATCTGGGCGATCCAGCCCAGGTGCATGATGGCGATGCGCTGGGCCATGGTCATGGCCTCTTCCTGGTCGTGGGTCACCATCACGCAGGTCACGCCCACACGCTCGATGATCTCCACCAGTTCCAGCTGCATCTGCGAACGCAGTTTCTTGTCCAGTGCGCCCATCGGTTCGTCGAGCAGCAGCAGCTTGGGGCGCTTGGCCAGCGAGCGGGCCAGGGCCACGCGCTGGCGCTGGCCGCCGGACAGCTGGTGCGGCTTGCGCTTGGCGTACTGGGTCATGTGCACCAGCTTGAGCATCTCGGCCACGCGGGCGTCGATTTCGGCCTTGGGCATCTTGTCCTGCTGCAGGCCGAAGGCGATGTTCTGCGCCACGGTCATGTGCGGGAACAGCGCGTAGGACTGGAACATCATGTTGATCGGCCGCTCGTAGGGCGGCATGTCGGTGATGTCGACGCCATCGAGGAAGATCCGCCCTTCGGTCGGGCGTTCGAAGCCGGCCAGCATGCGCAGCAAGGTGGACTTGCCGGAACCGGAGCCACCCAGCAGGGCGAAGATCTCGCCCTTGCGGATTTCCAGGGACACATCGTCCACGGCTACCGTTTCGTCGAACTTTTTCGTGACCCGGTCGATCTTGACCAGCACCTGCTTGGGTTGCTGGCCACCCTCGAGGGCTTTTTTATAGGCACCGGAGGCAACTGCCATGAGTGAAACTCCCAACAAGATTTTTGTGCCCGCGAGCCCTGTGCTACAGGTGCCGCCACGGGCCTGGATTTTTACTTGCCCGACTTGACCTTGGTCCAGCTACGGGTCATCAGCCGTTGCACCTTGGGTGGCAACTCTGAATTCACGAACATCTTGTTCAGCACTTCCTGCGGTGGGTAAACCGCGGCGTCAGTCCTCACGGCCTGGTCCATCAGGTCGCCAGCCTTGGGGTTCGGGTTGGCGTAACCGACGTAATCACTGACCTGGGCGATAACCTCAGGCTTCAGCAAATAGTTGATGAAGGCATGCGCCTCTTTGACGTTCTTGGCGTCCTTGGGAATCGCCAGCACGTCGAACCAGAGGTTGCCGCCTTCCTTGGGAATGGCGTAGGCCAGGTTCACGCCCTTCTTCGCTTCTTCGGCGCGGGTCTTGGCCTGGAACACATCGCCTGAGAAACCTGCCGCGACGCAGATGTCGCCGTTGGCCAGGTCGGTGATGTACTTGGACGAGTGGAAGTAGGTCACGTACGGGCGTACCGCCAGCAGTTTCTTCTCGGCGGCCTGGTAGTCCTTGGCATTGGTGCTGTTGGGGTCCAGCCCCATGTAGTTGAGCACCGCCGGCAGCATTTCGTCCGCCGAGTCGAGGAAGGCCACGCCGCACTTGGCGAGCTTCTTCATGTTCTCGGGCTCGAACAGCACTGCCCAGGAGTCGATGGTGTCCACGCCCAGCGCGGCCTTCACCTTGTCGACGTTGTAACCGATGCCGTTGGTGCCCCACAGGTAAGGCACGGCGTACTGGTTGCCCGGGTCGTTCCTTTCCAGGCGCTTCATCAGCGCCGGGTCCAGGTTGGAATAATTGGGCAGCAGGTTCTTGTCGAGCTTCTGGAACGCGCCCGCCTTGATCTGCTTGCCGAGGAAATGGTTGGATGGCACTACCACGTCATAGCCGGTGTTGCCGGCCAGCAGCTTGCCTTCCAGGGTTTCGTTGGAATCGAACACGTCTTGCACGGGCTTGATGCCCGTGGCTTTCTCGAAGTCCGCGAGTGTGGTCGGGCCGACGTAGTCGGACCAGTTGTAGAAGTGCACCGTAGGCGCCGCTTGGACGCTGCATGCCAGCGTCAGGCCCGCTCCAGCCATCAAGGCCTTGCGGAATACAGAAATGGACAAGTGGGTGGTCCTCACAATCAGTGCCTGGGTAGCGACAATGCTGCCGCACACGCAAAACCGGCGCGCAACTTACCTTCGCAGCTTCGATGCCGCAATCATCAATTGCCTTTCACTGGCTCTGGGCCGGGATTCCCCGGCCCAGAGGTACTGCATCGGGCTTACTTGCCCGACTTGATCTTGGTCCAGCTGCGGGTGATCACACGCTGGGCAGACGCTTCAGGCGCAGCGATCGCGTACAGCTGCTTCTTGACTTCAGCTGGCGGATAGATGCTCGGATCGCTGGTGATTTCCTTGTCCACGAACTGGGTGGCGGCAGCGTTGCCGTTCGGGAAGCGCACGGCGTTGGTGATCTCGGCCATGATTTCCGGCTGCATCAGGAAGTTCATGAACTGGTAGGCAGCGTCTTTATGCTCGGCATCCTTGGGGATGGCGACCATGTCGTAGAAGGTACCGGCACCTTCCTTCGGAATGACGTAGTCCACCTTGACCTTGTCACCGGCTTCGTGGGCACGGGCCTTGGACTGCTCCAGGTCACCCGAGTAACCGACGGCTACGCAGATATTGCCGTTGGCCATGTCGCCGATGTACTTGGACGAGTGGAAGTAGGTGATCGAAGGACGGATCTTGAGGAACAGGTCCTCGGCGGCCTTCAGGTCTTCCTTCTTGGTGCTGTTGCTCGGCAGGCCCAGGTAGTGCAGCGCAGCCGGCAGCATTTCGGTCGGGGCATCCAGGAAGCTCACGCCGCAGCTCTTGAGCTTGGCGATGTTCTCAGGCTTGAACACCACGTCCCACGAGTCGATCTTGTCCACGCCCAGCGCGGCCTTGACCTTCTCCGGGTTGTAGCCGATGCCGATCGAGCCCCACATGTAAGGGAAGGCGTGCTTGTTGTCCTTGTCGCTGGCATCGCCAACGGCCTTGAGCAGGTCAGGGTCGAGGTTCTTCCAGTTCGGTAGCTTGGAGCGGTCCAGTTCCTCGTACACGCCAGCCTTGATCTGCTTGGCCAGGAAGTTGTTCGAAGGCACGACGATGTCATAGCCCGACTTGCCTGCCAGCAGCTTGGCTTCGAGGGTTTCGTTGCTGTCGAAGACGTCGTACTTGACCTTGATGCCCGACTGCTTCTCGAACTTGGCGATGGTGTCCGGAGCGATGTAGTCCGACCAGTTGTAGACGTTCAACACCTTGTCTTCAGCCTGAACAGCGGTAGCCATGGCACCCATCAGGGCGGCGGCCAGCAACGTCTTGCCCATTTTATTCATGCGTAATGCTCCAGAATTTTTTATTTAGCCATCTGTTCAGCAGCCAGGACCTACGGTGCAGAGCGCGCGGCGACTGAAACAGCCGCTAGTCTGGCAAGTTACAAGGCCCTGTATCAAGGAAAGCAGGGCCTAGTAACGACTTAATGCCACATCGCTAGCCTAGCAGGTGCTCAGTTGATCGCCTCAAGGGTCAAATCGAGGCATTTGCGTGCCTTTTCCACCAGTTCGTCGATCTCTGCATGGCTGATCACCAGCGGCGGCGCAATGATCATGGTGTCACCCACCGCGCGCATGATCAGGCCGTTTTCGAAGCAGAAGGTGCGGCAGATCATACCCACGCCCTTGCCTTCGTAACGGCTGCGGGTGGCCTTGTCCTTGACCAGCTCGATCGCGCCGAGCAGGCCCAGGCCGCGTACCTCGCCCACCAGAGGGTGGTCCTGCAGTTCACGCAAACGCTTTTGCAAATACGGTGCCGCTTCGCTGCGCGCCTTCTCGACGATTTTCTCGTCACGCAGGATGCGCAGGTTTTCCAGGCCCACGGCGGCCGCTACCGGGTGGCCGGAGTAGGTGAAGCCGTGGTTGAAGTCGCCGCCTTCGCTGAGTACCTGGGCCACGGTGTCACGCACGATCACACCGCCCATGGGGATGTAACCGGAAGTCAGGCCCTTGGCGATGGTCATCAGGTCGGGCTTGAGGTCGTAGTAGTCGGAGCCGAACCACTCGCCGGTACGGCCGAAACCGCAGATCACTTCGTCGGCGACGAACAGGATGTCGTACTTGGCGAGGATCTCTTTCACCTTCGGCCAGTAGGTTTCCGGCGGGATGATCACGCCGCCGGCGCCCTGGATCGGCTCGGCGATGAAGGCGGCGACATTGTCTTCGCCGACTTCGAGGATTTTCTTCTCCAGCTGCTCGGCCGCCCACACCCCGAACTCATCCGGGGTCATGTCGCCGCCTTCGCCGAACCAGTAAGGCTGCGGGATATGCACGATGCCCGGGATCGGCAGGCCGCCCTGCTCGTGCATGCCGCTCATGCCGCCCAGGCTGGCACCAGCCACGGTGGAGCCGTGGTAGCCGTTGATGCGGCCGATGATGGTCTGCTTCTGTGGCTTGCCTTTCAGCGCCCAGTAATGGCGGACCATGCGCAGCACGGTGTCGTTGCCTTCAGAGCCGGAGCCGGTGAAGAACACATGGGTCATGCCTTGCGGCGCGACATCGGAGATTGCCTTGGCCAGTTCCAGCGCAGGCGGGTGGGCAGTCTGGAAGAACAGGTTGTAGTACGGCAGCTCGCGCATCTGCTTTTCTGCCGCCTGAACCAGTTCTTCACGGCCATAACCCACTGCCACGCACCACAGGCCAGCCATGCCGTCGAGGATCTTGTGCCCCTCGCTATCCCACAAATGCACACCCTGGGCCTTGGTGATGATGCGCGGCCCCTTCTCCTTCAGCTGCTTGTAGTCGCTGAAGGGCGCGAGGTGATGCTCCCCGCTCAGGGTTTGCCATTCACGGGTTTGCGGGTTGTTGACGCTCATGTGCTTCTCCGTTGTTCGACAGCCGCGTCCTGCGGCACCAAGTTGATCAGACAGCAAACAGCAGGAACTCACGCTCCCAGGAACTGATGACTCGCTTGAAGTTCTCGTGCTCGGCGCGCTTGGTGGCGACGTAGCCGGTGATGAACTTCTTGCCCAGGTACTGCACCAGTGCACGGCTGTTTTCCATGCGTTCCAGGGCATCTTCGATAGTCAGTGGCAGGCGCAGGTTGCGGCGTTCGTAACCACGGCCCTGCACCGGCGCGCTGGCGTCGATGCCTTCGACCATGCCGATGTAGCCACACAGCAGGCTGGCGGCGATGGCCAGGTAAGGGTTGGCGTCGGCGCCTGGCAGGCGGTTCTCGACCCGGCGGCTTTGCGGGCCGGCGTCCGGCACGCGCAGGCCGACGGTACGGTTTTCCTCGCCCCATTCCACGTTCACCGGCGCCGAGGTATCGGGCAGGAAGCGGCGGAACGAGTTGACGTTGGGGGCGAACAGCGGCAATGCCTCGGGGATGAACTTCTGCAGGCCACCGATGTGGTGCAGGAACAGTTCGCTCATGCTGCCGTCGTCGTTGCTGAAGATGTTCTTGCCGGTGGTCACGTCGACCACGCTCTGGTGCAGGTGCATGGCACTGCCTGGCTCGCCGGTCATGGGTTTGGCCATGAAGGTGGCGGCCACATTGTGCTTGAGCGCGGCCTCGCGCATGGTGCGCTTGAACACCAGGATCTGGTCAGCCAGGTGCAGGGCGTTGCCATGACGGAAGTTGATCTCCATCTGCGCCGTGCCGTCTTCATGGATCAGCGTGTCGAGGTCCAGCTGCTGCAGTTCGCACCAGTCGTAGACGTCTTCGAACAGCGGGTCGAATTCGTTGGCGGCTTCGATCGAGAACGACTGACGGCCGGTTTCCGGGCGGCCCGAACGGCCTACCGGCGGCTGCAGCGGGAAGTCCGGGTCTTCGCTGCGCTTGGTCAGGTAGAACTCCATCTCCGGCGCTACGATCGGCTGCCAGCCCTTGTCGGCGTAAAGCTTGAGGACTTTCTTCAGCACGTTGCGCGGCGACAGTTCGACCGGGTTGCCCTTCTTGTCGTAGGTGTCGTGGATCACCTGGGCGGTCGGCTCGATGGCCCATGGCACCAGGAACACGGCGTTCTCGTCAGGGCGGCAGATCATGTCGATGTCCGCCGGGTCCAGCAGTTCGTAATAGATGTCGTCGTCGACGTAGTCGCCGGTCACGGTCTGCAGCAGCACGCTCTCGGGCAGGCGCATGCCTTTTTCGGCGATGAATTTGTTGGTAGGCGAAATCTTGCCGCGCGTGATGCCGGTCAGGTCACTGATCATGCATTCGACTTCGGTGATCTTGTGCTCTTTCAACCAATCGGTGAGCTGGTCGAGGTTGTTACTCATAAATACCTCAGGAGGTAAGGTGGTCCGCGCACTGATTCTGGATGGAGTACATTGCTAAAGCAAAAACCCCCGCGCAGAGCCACAGTGGATACACTGAAAACAGGTGCGTCCGTAATGAGTTCGAAGGGCAGGAAGACGAAACGAAGGGCGGCAAGCCGCTACGAGGGCAGGTCCGGGAGCGCCAAACGTCAATTATTGCGGCCAGGGCGGCCACGCCATCGACGAAGCTTGCAAAAATGACGGATGTACCCGATGGCACTGCGCAGGCAGTGCTTTCAGGTCTCGGCAAGCGGACCATGTGACCCTCGTATTATTGTGTTCTGGGTTGAGACCGAGCTTAGCCTTGTTCATTTTTTTACACAACACCTCCGTAAAAAATAAAACACGGTTGGTCGGAGATAGCCCTTTGCGCGGGAAATAGCGGATAATGGTTTGCCCCGAGATGCAGCAAATCTGCCGTCGATGTGCCATTTCAGGGCATCATGGGGTTGGCTTGACATCAGTTTGTCTTTTCGATTGACTGGTCTTGCAAGCCCCCCTTGATTGATATTTTTAACAACAAAGGTGTTGCATCATGTCGGTACCCCCGCGTGCCGTTCAGCTTAACGAAGCGAACGCGTTCCTTAAGGAACATCCTGAGGTTCTCTACGTTGACCTTCTGATTGCAGATATGAATGGTGTGGTGCGTGGCAAGCGCATAGAGCGCACCAGCCTCCACAAGGTTTACGAGAAAGGCATCAACCTGCCTGCCTCCCTCTTCGCCCTGGACATCAACGGTTCCACCGTTGAAAGCACCGGGCTGGGCCTGGACATCGGCGATGCTGACCGCATCTGCTACCCGATCCCCGGCACCCTCTCCAACGAACCCTGGCAGAAGCGCCCGACCGCCCAGCTGCTGATGACCATGCACGAGCTCGAAGGTGAGCCGTTTTTTGCCGACCCGCGTGAAGTGCTGCGCCAGGTGGTCGACAAGTTCACCGAGATGGGCCTGACCATCTGCGCCGCGTTCGAGCTGGAGTTCTACCTGATCGACCAGGAGAACGTGAACGGCCGCCCGCAGCCGCCACGCTCGCCAATTTCGGGCAAGCGCCCGCAGTCGACCCAGGTGTACCTGATCGACGACCTCGACGAATATGCCGACTGCCTGCAGGACATCCTGGAAGGCGCGAAGGAGCAAGGCATCCCGGCCGACGCCATCGTCAAGGAAAGCGCCCCGGCGCAGTTCGAAGTCAACCTGCACCACGTGGCCGACCCGCTCAAGGCCTGCGACTACGCGGTACTGCTCAAGCGGTTGATCAAGAACATCGCCTACGACCATGAAATGGACACCACCTTCATGGCCAAGCCCTACCCGGGCCAGGCAGGCAACGGCCTGCATGTACACATTTCCGTGCTGGACAAAGATGGCAACAACATCTTCACCAGCGAGGATCCCGAGCAGAACGCCGCGCTACGTCACGCTGTCGGCGGTGTGCTCGAGACCCTGCCCGCGTCCATGGCGTTCCTTTGCCCGAACGTCAACTCGTACCGCCGCTTCGGCGCCCAGTTCTATGTACCGAACGCGCCAAGCTGGGGCCTGGACAACCGCACCGTGGCCCTGCGCGTGCCGACCGGCTCGCCGGACGCCGTACGCATCGAGCACCGCGTGGCCGGTGCCGACGCCAACCCGTACCTGATGATGGCCGCCGTACTGGCCGGCGTGCACCATGGCCTGACCAACAAGGTCGAGCCGGGTGAGCCGATCGAAGGCAACTCGTACGAGCAGCTGGAGCAGAGCCTGCCCAACAACCTGCGCGATGCCCTGCGCGAGCTGGACGACAGCGAGATCCTGAACAAGTACATCGATCCGAAGTACATCGACATCTTCGTCGCGTGCAAGGAGAGCGAGCTGGAGGAGTTCGAGCACTCGATCTCCGACCTCGAGTACAACTGGTACCTGCATACCGTGTAAACAAAAACGCCGCCCACAAGGGCGGCGTTTTTGTTCGAGATCGGTGTCGCCTGCTTCGCGGGTAAACCCGCTCCCACAGGGACCGTGCCGGCCTCAGGTCCGGTGAAGATCCTGTGGGAGCGGGTTCACCCGCGAAGAGGCCAGTACAGGTTTACAAGGGCTTCTCGAATATTTTCGAATTGCGCTGGTAGTTGTACAGCGAAGCCCGCGCCGCTGGCAGCCGCTCGACCCCGCTCGGCGCAAACCCGCGTTCACGGAACCAGTGCGCAGTACGCGTCGTCAGCACGAACAGGGTGTTCAACCCCAACTGCCGCGCCCGGCTTTCGATGCGCTCCAGCAACTCGTCGCCCCGTCCGCCATGGCGGTACTCCGGGTTCACCGCCAGGCACGCCAGTTCGCCGGCGTCGGAGTCGGCAATCGGGTACAACGCCGCACAGGCGATGATCATGCCCTCGCGCTCGACCACGCTGAATTGCTCGATCTCCCGCTCCAGCACCTCACGCGAACGGCGCACCAGAATGCCCTGCTCTTCCAGCGGGCTGATCAGTTCCAGCAAACCGCCCACGTCCTCGATGGTCGCCTCGCGTACCACTTCGAACTGTTCCTGCGACACCAGCGTGCCGCCACCGCCACGGGTGAACAGCTCGGTCAGCAAGGCGCCGTCCTCGGCATAGCTGACGATATGGCTGCGCGCCACGCCGCCTTTGCAGGCTTCGGCCGCGGCATCCAGCAATTCGCCCTGGTAATCGCTGCCCAGGCGCTGCAGATGCGGGGCAACCTGCTGCGGGCGCAGCTCACGCACCAGCTTGCCATCGGCATCCAGCAGGCCCGGCTCGGCACCGAACAGCAGCAGCTTGTCGGCACCCAGTTCGATGGCGGCGCGGGTGGCCACGTCTTCGCAGGCCAGGTTGAAGATTTCACCCGTGGGCGAGTAGCCCAGCGGCGACAACAGCACGATGGAGCGCTCGTCGAGCAGGCGGCTGATGCCCTTGCGGTCGACCCGGCGCACTTCGCCGGTGTGGTGGTAGTCCACGCCTTCGAGCACGCCGATCGGCCGCGCCGTGACCAGGTTGCCGGACGCCACGCGCAGGCGCGAGCCCTGCATCGGCGAAGCGGCGATGTCCATCGACAGGCGTGCCTCGATGGCCAGGCGCAAGGCGCCGACGGCATCGATCACGCAATCCAGGGTGGCGGCATCGGTGATGCGCAGGCCACGGTGGTAGTGCGGGGTCAGGCCGCGATCAGCCAGGCGGCTTTCGATCTGCGGGCGCGAGCCATGCACCAGCACCAGGCGCACGCCGAGGCTGTGCAGCAGCACCAGGTCGTGGACGATGTTGCCGAAATTAGGGTGTTCCACCCCATCGCCAGGGAGCATGACCACGAAAGTGCAGTCGCGATGGGCATTGATATACGGGGAGGCATGACGCAGCCAGTTGACGTAGTCGGGCATGACAGGGCCTGTGGATAAGTGGACGGAGAACGGCGATACAGGGGGCGTTCAGGATCATCGTCGGAACAGGCTTGCGGTCACGCGCGGTCTCCTCTAGGCAGGAACGAAACAGTTCGGTTGACGTTTAGTCCAGGCAATAGTGCCGGATCAGGTCACGCAATAGACGCACGGTAGGCTCGATTCGTGACATTTCAAGGTATTCGCCGGGCTGGTGGGCACAGGCGATGTCGCCGGGGCCCAGCACGATGGTCTGGCAACCCAGTTGCTGAAGATAAGGCGCTTCGGTGCCGAACGCCACCGCTTCGGCGCGATGGCCGGTCAGGCGCTCCGCCACTTGCACCAGCTCGGCGTCGGCGGCCTGCTCGAATGGCGGCACCTCCGGGAACAGCGGCGCATAGTCGATGCGCACCTCAAAACGCTCTGCCACCGGCACCAGCTTGCCGCGGATGGCTGCGCGCAGTTGCTCCACGTCCATGCCTGGCAGCGGGCGCAGGTCGAATTCCAGGGCGCACTGGCCGCAGATACGGTTGGGGTTGTCACCGCCGTGGATGCAGCCAAAGTTCATGGTAGGGGTCGGTACGGTGAACTGCGGGTTGCGGTAGGTTTGCTGCCATTGCTGGCGCAGGCCCATCAGCTCGCCCATCACTGCGTGCATGGCCTCCATGGCGCTGCGGCCCAGGCTTGGGTCCGAGGAGTGGCCGCTGCGCCCGAGGATGTCGATGCGGTCCATGAGGATGCCCTTGTGCATGCGGATCGGCCGCAGCCCGGTGGGCTCGCCGATCACCGCCGCACGGCCGAGTGGCTGGCCGGCCTCGGCCAGGGCGCGGGCGCCGGACATGGAGCTTTCTTCGTCACAGGTGGCGAGGATCAGCAGCGGTTGCTTGAAATCGTGCTCCAGCAGTGGGATGACCGCCTCGATGACCAGGGCGAAGAAGCCCTTCATGTCGCAGCTGCCCAGGCCGACCCAGCGGCCATCGGTTTCGGTCAGCTTCAGCGGGTCGCTGGCCCACAGCTGTTCGTCATAGGGTACGGTGTCGCTGTGCCCCGCCAGCACCAGGCCCCCCGGGCCAGTGCCACGGCTGGCCAGCAGGTTGAACTTGCCGGGGCTGACCTGCTGGATGTCGCACTTGAAACCCAGGTCCCCCAGCCAGCCGGCCAGCAGGTCGATGACCTGGCGGTTGGACTGGTCCAGCGCAGGCTGGGTGCAACTGACCGAGGGCGCGGCGATCAGGGCGGCGAACTGGTCTTTCAGCGTCGGCAACGGCATGCGCGTACTCCTCGGAAGCGTTGCCCATCATAGCAATGCCGTCCAACCGTGTGGGCTTCTTCGCGGGTAAACCCGCTCCCACAGGGAAAGCGCTACACCTGAGGGCTACACAGTACCTGTGGGAGCGGGTTCACCCGCGAAGAAGGCCACCACGATCCAACAGACGAGAGCCGACTCCTGTAGACTGCTGGGCAACCACGCCCCCTCCTTCGAGCCTGTGATGCACAAAGAAACCGAACTCAAGCTCCGCGCCAGCCGCGAGACCCTTGCCGCCCTGCGCGAGCACCCTCTGCTGAAGAAGCGCAACAAGTCCGGCTGGCAGACCCGCGAACTGCTCAACCAGTACTTCGACACCCCCGAGCGCGAGCTCTCCGCCGCCCGTGTCGCCCTGCGCCTGCGCCGCGATGGCGAGGCCATCATCCAGACCCTCAAGTGCCGCGGCACCAGCGTGGCCGGCCTGTCCGAGCGCAACGAGCACGAATGGCAGCTGGACAAGGTCAAGCTCGACCTGAAGAAGCTCGACGACAGCTGCTGGCCCGCGCAACTGGCCAACCTGGACAAAAAGACCATCAAGCCGCTGTTCACCACCGACTTCAGCCGTGAATACGCCGAAATCGCCTGGGGCCGTGGCAAGAGCAAGGTGGTGATCGAGGCCGCGCTGGACCAGGGTTTCGTGATCGCCGGCAAGCGCAAGGAAGAAATCTGCGAGCTGGAACTGGAACTGCGTGAAGGCGAGCCGCAGGCACTGCTGGAACTGGCCGCCGAGCTGGCCGCCAGCCTGCCGCTGATGCCATGCGACATCAGCAAGGCCGAGCGTGGCTACCGCCTGCTGGAGCCGGACAGCTACGAGCTGGGCCTGCCGCACACCGAGCTGGAAGCCGAAATGGCCGTGGACGACGCCTACGCCGCACTGGCCTGGCAACTGCTGGGCAGCAGCCAGCGCCTGGCCGAGCAATACCGCCACAACGGCCACTGGCGCCTGCTGCAGGACTGGGTCGAGTGCCTGAGCGAGCTGCGTGCCATTACCGCCAGCCTGGGCCAGGCCGCGCCACGCGCCACCACCCGCGACCTGCGCAGCAGCCTCGACGCCCTGCTCGAAGACTGGCGCCCGCTGGTGCAGGCCGGCAACGAAGACGAAGATATCCGCCGCGCCGCCCCCGAGCAGTTCGCCGAAGAGCTGGAGGACGTGCGCTGGGGCCAGTTCTCGCTGGAAACCTCGCGCTGGCTGCTGGCCCGTGCCTGGACCGTGGAGCGCAAAGGCCGTGGCGAGCGCCAGGGCAAGGCGCAGCTGGCAAGCTGGCTGGCGCACCTGCTGGGCGAAGAAGGCCGAGCGTTGAAGCTGCCGCTGTACACCCAGCGTCCGGAAGACCTGGCCGAGCAACTGCCGCGTATCGAACAGCTGCTGGCCTGGCTGCATCATGCCCGTCAGGTGCTGGAAGCGCCGCAGATGGACCGCCTGTATGGCGACCTGAAGAAGCTGCATGAGCTGGCGGAACAGCCGATCAGCGATGAAGTGCTGGAAGCGCGTATCGAACAGGCTCGGGCGGTGGACCAGAGCCGCGGCTGGAAGCACTTGCTCAAGGCGTGATACCGCGTCGCATTCTTCGCGGGTAAACCCGCTCCCACAGGGGTCGCGCTGCTCTCTGGCTCACTGATAACCCTGTGGGAGCGGGTTTACCCGCGAATGCCTCAGCGCGACAGTGGCAGGCTGGTGGTGGACTTGATCTCCGACAGCGCCACGATCGAGTTCACTTCCTGTATCCCCGGCACGTTCGACAGTTTTTCAAAGAAGAACCGTTCATAAGCCTCGATATCCGGGGTGACGATGCGCAACAGAAAGTCCACCGACCCCATCAGCACATAACACTCCAGCACCTCCGGAAACCCGCGGATTGCGTCGGTGAACTCGGTGAAGTTGGAGCGCCCGTGGGCGTTCAGTTTCACCTCGGCGAATATCTGCGTGTTCAGGCCGACCTTCTTGCGGTCCAGCAAGGTCACCTGCCCGCGAATCACCCCCTCCTCCTTCAACCGCTGGATACGCCGCCAGCACGGCGATTGCGACAGCCCCACGCGTTCGGCGATCTGCGCGCTGGACAGCGAAGCGTCCTCCTGCAGCAGTTCGAGGATACGGCGGTCGTAGGCGTCCAGATCGCTGTGCATCAATAATTCTCCAGAACAGCACTTCATGAATAGAACAATTCGCCAATACAGCGAAATGATCAAATCATAGCGAAAAAATACCGCCGCCAACGTGCAAGAATTTCTCCCACATTTGCGGAGACCAGCATGAACGCACAGCCCCGTACCGACGCCTGGGCCGCCAGCAGCGCCCACAGCACCGTGCACTATCGCCTGCAGGCCGAGGCCGAGCCTGACAGCCTGTGCCGAGTGCTCAACCTGTTTGCCCTGCAGTTCCTTACCCCGCACAGCGTGCAGGTCAGCCAGCAGGATGACTGGCTGGATATCGAGGTCGGCATCGGCGGCCTGAGCTGGCACCGGGCCGAGGTGATTGCGCAGAAACTGCGTAACCTGGTGTGTGTGGGTGAGGTGAGCCTGAGCAACCTGCAGCGGGTGGAGCTGGCGCTTGTGTAAGCATTTACCGGCCCTATCGCCGGCAAGCCGGCTCCCACAGGTACAGCGCAATCTTCGAGCCTGTGGTGATCCTGTGGGAGCTGGCTTGCCGGCGATAGGGCCAGTACAGGCACAGTAAATTCCCGAAACTTTTCACTTCCGTTAACCTTCCGCCGTCCGGCTAGCCTTGATCAGCACTCCCCTATCAGGCACGGACGCCAACCATGCACACACCCGACAACCCGGCACTCGACCTCAAGCACCTGCTCCAGGCCCTGCTCGCCGACCAGCACCTGCACGCCAACGACACCCTCCAGGTACTCGAGCACGCCGCCGCTCACCCCACCGCCCACCCGCTGGAACAGATCGCCGCCTGCGCCCTGGAAGACCGCCGACACCCTGGCCAGCCCCTGGACCTGGACCGCCTCTGCCAATGGCTGGCCAACAAGGTCGGCCAGCCCTACCTGCGCATCGACCCGCTGCAACTGGACCTGCCCCAGGTCACCGGCCTGATATCCCCGGCCTTCGCCCAGCGCCACGGCATCCTTATCGTCGCCGCCGACGCCTCCAGCGTCACCGTCGCCAGCGCCCAGCCCTACCAGGACGACTGGCTGGCCGACCTCACTCGCAGCCTGGGCCGGCCGATCCGTCGCGTGCTGGCCAACCCGCAGCAGGTCCGCCAGGCAGGGCAGTCGTTCCACCGCCTGGCCCAATCGGTAAAGGGCGCGCAACACCAGCAGTCAGCCAGCCTGGGCGAACTCGAACAGCTGCTGGAGCTGGGCAAGCGCCAGGCCGAGGCCAGTGCGGACGACGCGCACATCGTGCATATCGTCGACTGGCTGCTGCAGTACGCCATCGAGCAACGCGCCAGCGATATCCACCTGGAACCACGCCGCGAGCAGGGCCAGCTGCGCTACCGCATCGACGGCCTGCTGCACAACGTCTATGCCTTCCCCGCCGGGGTGACCCTGGCGCTGGTCAGCCGCCTGAAACACCTGGGGCGCATGGACGTCGCGGAAAAGCGCCGGCCGCAGGATGGCCGGCTGCAAAGCCGCCTGCCTGGCGGCGGCGAGGTGGAACTGCGGCTGTCGACCTTGCCGACCCCGTTCGGCGAAAAACTGGTGCTGCGCCTGTTCGACCCGCAACAGTTGCAAGAAGGCTTCGACCGGCTGGGCCTGGATGGGCCACAGCTGGACCAGTGGCAAGGCCTGCTGCGCCAGCGCCAAGGCATCATCCTGGTCACCGGCCCCACCGGGTCCGGCAAGACCAGCACGCTGTACGCCAGCCTCAAGCTGCTGGCCACGCCGCAGGTCAACCTGTGCACCATCGAGGACCCGATCGAGCGCCTGGATCCCACCTTCAACCAGCTGCAGGTGCAGCCCGCCCTGGACCTGGGTTTCGCCAACGGTGTGCGGGCCATGCTGCGCCAGGACCCGGACATCATCATGATCGGCGAAATCCGTGACCGCGAGACAGCCCTGGTGGCGGTGCAGGCAGCCCTGACCGGGCACCTGGTGCTGTCGACCCTGCATACCAACGACGCCTGTGGCGCGATCACCCGCCTGCAGGAACTGGGTGTGGCCGACTACCTGATCAAGGCAACGCTGGTGGGGGTAATGGCCCAGCGGTTGGTGCGCACACTGTGCGCGGATTGCCGGGGTGGTGCAGCGCTGCCCGAAGGCCAGCCGTGCCGTACCTGTCGTGGCACGGGGTTCCATGGCCGCACAGGGTTGTTCGAGCTGCTGGTGCCCAGCGACAGCCTGCGCGCCCTGATAGGCCCGGGCAGCGATCTGGCCAGTTTGCGGCGCCAGGCCGTGGCCGATGGCTTGCTCGATCTGCGCCGCTGCGGCGAAGCCAAGGTAGCCTGCGGGCACACCCGCCAAGAGGAAGTGCTACGGGCCTGTTCCTGAGCAAAAATCCTTTGTATTCAAGGAACTTGCCCCCCTGTGGCAGGATCAAACCGCGCATCTTCAACCCTCACCCTTCGAGGTGTTTCAACATGCGTTTCAAAACCGCCATCGCTGCCGCTGCCTTGCTTTCGCTGCCTATCGGCTCGGCCATGGCCGATACCTTCTGGCGTAACGTGATGACTACCGGTGCTACCACGGCATCGAGCTACCTGACCTCCGGGGATCACAAGCTGGTGATGGCGGCGCAGGATGACGCCGGCAGCTTCGTGGCCAGCGAAGGCGCGATCCGCGGGCCGTTCCTTGAAGCGGCGATTCGTCAGGCCCGCGCGGAAAACCCGGGGATGCAGGCTTCTGACATGGAACTGGCCAATGCCATCTTGGCCAAGAATGCGGTAGCCGAGTAACCGCGTCGCCTGCTTCGCGGGTGAACCCGCTCCCACAGGTACTGCACAGTATTCAAAACTTGTACAAGCCCTGTGGGAGCGGGTTTACCCGCGAAGAGGCCGGCACAGGCAAACCACAATTAGCGGTAAGCCTCCACCGGCACACAAGCACAGAACAAATTCCTGTCCCCATACACATTGTCGACCCGGTTCACCGCTGGCCAGTACTTGTGCTGGCGCACATGAGCACTGGGCGCCACCGCCTGTTCCAGGCTGTAGGGCCTGTCCCACACCGCCAGCACATCGGCCAGGGTATGCGGCGCATGCTTGAGCGGATTGTTCTCCGCCGGCCAGTTGCCCTCCTGCACTTCGCCAATTTCCGCCCGAATCGCCAACATCGCCTCGACGAAGCGGTCCAGTTCGGCCTTCGACTCACTCTCGGTCGGCTCGACCATCAGCGTGCCCGGCACCGGGAACGACATGGTCGGCGCGTGGAAGCCATAATCCATCAGGCGCTTGGCCACGTCCTCTTCGCTGATGCCGGTCAGCGCCTTCAGCGGCCGCAGGTCGAGGATGCACTCATGCGCCACCCGCTGGTTGCGCCCGCGGTAGAGCACCGGGAAGGCGCCACCTAGCTGGCTGGCCAGGTAATTGGCCGAGAGGATCGCCACCTCGCTGGCATCGGCCAGCTGCGGCCCCATCATGGCTATGTACATCCAGCTGATCGGCAGGATGCTCGCACTGCCCCAGGGCGCCGCACTGACCGCGCTGTTGTTCGGGTCCAGGCCGGGTACCGGCACCACCGGGTGGCTGGCGACGAACGGCTTGAGGTGCGCGCGAATGCCGATCGGGCCCATGCCCGGCCCGCCACCACCGTGGGGAATGCAGAAGGTCTTGTGCAGGTTCATGTGTGAAACGTCGGCGCCGATATCCGCCGGCCGCGCCAGGCCCACCTGGGCATTGAGGTTGGCGCCATCCATGTACACCTGGCCACCGTGCTGGTGGACCACTTCGCAGATTTCGCGAATCCCCTCTTCATACACGCCGTGGGTCGACGGGTAAGTGATCATCAGGCACGACAACCGATCCCCGGCCGAGTGGGCCTTGGCCTTGAGGTCGGCCAGGTCGACGTTGCCATCGTCGTCGCAATCGACGATCACCACCTCCATGCCGGCCATTTGCGCCGACGCCGGGTTGGTGCCGTGGGCCGACGACGGGATCAGGCACAGCGTGCGTTGCGGCTGGTGGCGGCTACGGTGGTAGCGGGTAATGGCCATCAGGCCGGCGTACTCGCCCTGGGCACCGGAGTTGGGCTGCATGCAGATGGCATCGAAGCCGGTAATGGCGCACAGCCAGCTTTCCAGTTCGTCGATCATCGCCTTGTAGCCGGTTGCCTGGGCCGCCGGGGCAAACGGATGCAGCTGGGCAAAACCAGGCCAGGTGATGGGGATCATCTCGCTGGTGGCGTTGAGCTTCATGGTGCACGAACCCAGCGGGATCATCGACTGGTTCAGCGCCAGGTCCTTGTTCTCGAGCTGCTTGAGGTAGCGCAGCATCTCGGTTTCGCTGTGGTGCAGGTTGAACACCGGGTGGGCGAGGAACGGCGTGCGCCGCACCAGGCTGGCGGGGATGCCTTCGGGCAGGGCCAGCTGGTCGAGTGCGGCTATATCCAGGCCGTGGTCCACCCCCAGGAAGATGTCGAACAGGCGCAGCACTGTCTGCTCCGAGCAGGTCTCATCCAGGCTCACGCCCAGGTGCCCGCGGCCGAGGATGCGCAAGTTGATCTGCGCGGCTTCGGCGCTTTCGATGATGGCCGCCTGGGCACCGCCGACGTCCAGGGTGAGGGTGTCGAAGAAGTGCTGGTTGAGGCGCTTGATGCCCTTGGCCTCGAGGCCGGCGGCCAGGATGAAGGTCAGCCGGTGCACGCGCTGGGCAATGCGCTGCAGGCCTTCCGGGCCGTGGTACACCGCGTAGAAGCCGGCAATGTTGGCCAGCAGCACCTGGGCCGTGCAGATGTTGGAGTTGGCCTTCTCGCGGCGGATATGCTGCTCGCGGGTCTGCAGGGCCATGCGCAACGCGGTGTTGCCACGGGCATCGCGCGACACGCCGATGATGCGCCCCGGCATGGCTCGCTTGTAGTCATCGCGGCAGGCGAAATAGGCCGCGTGGGGGCCGCCATAGCCCATCGGTACGCCAAAGCGCTGGGTCGAGCCCAGCACCACATCGGCACCCAGCTCCCCAGGCGGTGCCAGCACCACCAGGCTGAGCAGGTCGGCGGCTACGCAGGCCAGGGCATGCTGGCTGTGCAAATGGTCGATTTGCGGGCGCAGGTCGCGCACCTCGCCGTGGGTATCCGGGTACTGCAGCAAGGCCCCGAAAACCGCGTGTTTGCCAAGGTTATCCACAGAGTCGACGATCAGCTCGAAGCCGAAGCCCTCGGCACGGGTCTTGAGTACCGACAGGGTCTGCGGGTGACAGTGCTCGTCGGCGAAGAAGGCATTGCTCTTGTTGCGCGCCACCCGCTTGGCCAGGGCCATGGCCTCGGCGGCGGCGGTGGCTTCGTCGAGCAGCGAGGCATTGGCCAGGGCCAGCCCGGTGAGGTCGATGACCATCTGCTGGAAGTTCAGCAGCGCCTCCAGCCGGCCTTGGGCAATCTCGGGCTGATAAGGCGTGTAGGCGGTGTACCAGCCCGGGTTTTCCAGCACGTTGCGCAGGATGACCGTGGGGGTGATGGTGCCGTGGTAGCCCATGCCGATCAGGCTGGTCCAGACCTGGTTCTGCCCGGCGTAACCGGCGAGCTTGGCCAGGGCGGCCTGTTCGTCCAGTGCCGGCGGCAGGTCGAGGGGGCGATTGAGGCGGATGTCTGGCGGTACGGTCTGCTCGATCAGCTCACTGCGGCTGGCGACACCCAGCGCATTGAGCATGGCCTGCTGCTCCGTGGCATCCGGGCCCAGGTGGCGACGCAGGAATGGGTTGAGCTCTTGCAGTTGATGCAGGGATGGCGACTGGGACATGACGACGCTCTCTTCCTGGAACAGCTCTCATGGAGACTTACAAGTCTAGGAAGGGATTGCCGATTCTGCGGGGAAAGTTGCTCGCAGGCCCGGCCTCTTCGCGGCTAAAGCCGCTCCCACAGGGACCGCACAGGTATCAGACGCTGTGCAGTCCCTGTGGGAGCGGCTTTAGCCGCGAAGAAGGCAACGCGGTCTTACTCGCCGATAGCGGCTGCGTAACCAGCAGCATCCAGCAGCTTGTCCAGCTCGGCCGGGTTGCTTGGCTTCAGCTTGAAGATCCACGACTCGTAAGGTTCTTCGTTGAGCAGCTCAGGGCTGTCAGCCAGCTCTTCGTTGACCGCGATCACTTCGCCACCGACCGGGGCATAGATGTCCGAAGCGGCCTTGACCGACTCGACCACACCGGCCGCGTCGCCAGCGGCGAATACCTTGCCGACTTCAGCCAGCTCGACGAACACCACGTCACCCAGGGCTTCCTGGGCGTGGTCGCTGATACCCACGGTCACGGTGCCGTCGGCTTCCAGGCGAGCCCACTCGTGGCTTTCGGCAAAACGCAGGTCGGCGGGGATATTGCTCATGTCTTGAATTCCTCGATTGGCTCAGCGGTACGCCCGCCGGTTAAAAATTGTTCAGATCAGGATCTTGCCGTGGCGCACGAAGGTCGGTTTGACCACCCGCACCGGGTACCACTTGCCGCGGATTTCCACCTCGGCCCGGTCGCCGGTGGCCATGGGCACGCGTGCAAGGGCAATGGACTTGCTCAGCGTAGGCGAGAAACTACCACTGGTGATCTCCCCTTCGCCAATCCCGGCTACACGCACCACCTGGTGGGCACGCAGCACGCCGCGCTCTTCCAGCACCAGGCCGACCAGTTTTTCCTGCACGCCGTGCTCGATTTCCGCCAGCAGCCCGGCGCGGCCGATGAAGTCGCGCTCGGCCGGCTCCCAGGCGATGCTCCAGCCCAGGTTGGAGGTAAGCGGGGTGTGGGTTTCGTCGATGTCCTGGCCGTACAGGTTCATGCCGGCTTCCAGGCGCAGGGTATCGCGGGCACCAAGGCCGCTAGGGGCTATACCGGCACCGACCAGGTCGTTGAAGAAAGCCACGGCCTGCTCGCCCGGGAGGATGATCTCCAGGCCGTCTTCACCGGTATAACCGGTGCGGGCAATGAACCAGTCGCCTTCGGCAACGCCTTCGAACGGGCGCAACTCGCGGATCAGCGCGGCACGCGCGGAGCTGAGCAGGGCCGCAACCTTATCTCGGGCATGCGGGCCCTGGATGGCAAGGATGGCAAGGTCTGGGCGGACCTTGAAGTCCACGGCAAAACCGTCACGCTGCAGCTGCAGCCAGTCGAGCACCTTGGCGCGAGTGGCGGCGTTGGTGACCAGACGATAGCCATCTTCCGTGCGGTAGACGATCAGGTCATCGATCACCCCGCCCTGCGCCTGCAGCAGCGGGCTGTAAAGCGCCTTGCCGGTGTCGTCGAGGCGGGCCACGTCGTTGGCCAGCAGACGCTGCAACCAGGCAGTGGCGTCGCTACCATCGACATCGATCACGGTCATGTGAGAAACATCGAACACCCCGCAATCGCTGCGCACCTGATGGTGCTCCTCGACCTGCGAGCCATAGTGCAGGGGCATGTCCCAGCCACCGAAATCGACCGTCTTGGCGCCAAGCGCCAGGTGCAGGTCATACAAAAGCGTGCGCTGTCCCATGGGTTTCTCCTTCCGGGCGTGGCGAAGCGGCGGCGGTCGATGACGTCGGGTCGTCAGCTCTTCTTGTGTAGGACCCGCCGCGCGAATGCCGCGCATTGTAGCCGCAAGGGCGCGGGCTGGCACCCTCAGTGACTGTGACCGGGTCGACGTGCCGAACGGCGGATCAGGCCGATGACCGGCAGCAGGCCCACCAGCACCAGAGTCAGTGCCGGCAACGATGCACGCGCCCACTCACCCTCGCTGGTCATCTCGAACACCCTTACCGCCAAGGTGTCCCAGCCGAACGGGCGCATCAGCAAGGTGGCCGGCATTTCCTTGAGCACGTCGACGAAAACCAGCAGGGCGGCGCTGAGCGCGCCCGGCACCAGCAGCGGCAGATACACCTTGAAAAACAATCCCGCGCCACCGACGCCCAGGCTGCGGGATGCCTCGGGCAGTGACGGGCGGATACGCTCCAGGCTGCTCTCCAGCGGCCCGTAGGCCACCGCGATGAAGCGCACCAGGTAGGCCAGCAGCAATGCGGCCAGGCTGCCCAGCAGCAGCGGCTTGCCGGCACCGCCCAGCCAGCTGGACAGCGGGATGACCAGGTGGTTGTCGAGGTAACTGAAGGCCAGCATGATCGACACCGCCAGCACCGAGCCGGGCAAGGCATAGCCCAGGTTGGCCAGGCCTACCCCGGCGCGGATACCGCCCGTCGGCGCCTGGCGCCGGGCAAAGGCCAGCAGCAACGCCACACACACCGTGACCAGCGCCGCCATGCCGCCCAGGTACAGGGTGTGCAGCACCAGGCCGACATAGCGCTCGTCCAGGTCATGCCGGCCGCGCTGCCAGAACCACGCCAGCAGTTGCAGCAACGGGATGACGAAGGCGCAGGCGAACACCAGCAGGCACCAGCCACTGGCCAGCAACGCCTTGAACCCGCGCAGGTGATACAGCGCCTGCCCGCGCGGCCGCTCGTTGCCGCTGCGGCTGGCCCCCCTGGCACGGCGCTCGCCATACAGCACCAGCATCACCGCCAGCAGCAACAGGCTGGCCAGCTGGGCCGCGCTGGACAGGCTGAAGAAGCCGTACCAGGTCTTGTAGATGGCCGTGGTGAAGGTGTCGAAGTTGAACACCGCCACCGCGCCGAAGTCGGCCAGGGTTTCCATCAGGGCCAGGGCAATACCGGCGCCGATCGCGGGCCGTGCCATGGGCAGGGCCACACGCCAGAACGCTTGCAGCGGGGACAACCCCAGCACCCGCGCCGCTTCCATCAGGCCCTTGCCCTGGGCCAGGAATGCGCTGCGCGCCAGCAGGTAGACATAGGGGTAGAACACCAGCACCAGGACGACGATCACCCCGCCGGTGGAGCGCACCCGCGGCAAGCGCATCGGCCCGAACACCTCGCGCAGGGCGCTCTGCACCGGGCCGGCGAAGTCCAGCAGGCCAACGAAGACGAACGCCAGCACATAGGCCGGGATGGCGAAAGGTAGCATCAGCGCCCAGTCCAGCCAGCGCCGGCCAGGGAACTCGCAGAGGCTGGTCAGCCAGGCCAGGCTGACGCCCAGCACGGTGACGCCGATGCCCACACCCACCACCAGCGTCAGGGTATTGCCCAGCAGGCGAGTCATCTGGGTGTCGAGCAGGTGCGACCAGATCTGCAGGTCGATCGACTGCCAGGACAGCAGCAGGACGCTCAGGGGCAGGAGCACCAGGGCGGCGACCAGGGTGACCGGGAGGTACCAGCGGCGTTGGGGGGTGTGGGGCAAGGCTTGATTCTCGATTGCGATGGCGACCGCTGCGCGGTCGTTCGCGGGTGAACCCGCTCCCACAGGATCTGCACTGCCTTTGAGGGTTGTGCGGTCCCTGTGGGAGCGGGTTTACCCGCGAAAGGGCCCTTGCAGGCCCCGGAAGGATAAAGCCTGGCGCTTAGTTCCAGCCAGCCCGATCCATCAAGCGAATCGCTTCAGCCTGGCGCTTGCCGGCGATTTCCACCGGAATGCTGTCAGCCTTGAAGCTGCCCCACGCTGCCACTTCTTCCGATGGTTTGACCTTCGGGTTGGCCGGGAACTCCTGGTTGATGTCGGCGAACAGCTTCTGCGCCTCTTCACCGGTCATCCATTCCACCAGCTTCTTCGCCGCCTCCGGGTGTGGCGCATGCTTGGTCAGGCCGATGCCCGACAGGTTCACGTGCACGCCACGGTCACCCTGGTTGGGCCAGAAGATCTTCACCGGCAGTTTCGGGTTCTGGTTGTGCAGGCGACCGTAGTAATAGGTGTTGACCACGCCCACGTCGCACTGGCCGGCCTCGATGGCCTGGATCACTGCGTTGTCGTCGGAGAACACGTCGGTGGACAGGTTGTTGACCCAGCCTTTGACGATCTGCTCGGTCTTCGCCTCGCCGTGGGTCTCGATCAGGGTGGCGGTCAGCGACTGGTTGTACACCTTCTTCGCCGTGCGCAGGCACAGGCGGCCTTCCCACTGCTTGTCGGCCAGGGCTTCGTAGGTGCTCAGCTCCTGCGGCTTGACCCGCTCGGTGGAGTAGATGATGGTGCGGGCGCGCAGGCTCAGGCCGGTCCAGTCGTGGGACGAGGCGCGGTACTGCGACGGGATGTTCTGGTCGATGATGTCGGACTTGATCGGCTGCAGGATGCCCATCTGCTCGGCCTGCCACAGGTTGCCGGCATCGACGGTCAGCAGCAGGTCGGCCACGCCGTTTTCGCCCTCGGCCTTGATGCGCTGCATCAGCGGGGCTTCCTTGTCGGTGATGAACTTGATCTTGACCCCGGTCTTGGCGGTATAAGCATCGAACACCGGCTTGATCAGCTCGTCGATGCGCGAGGAGTACACCACCACTTCGTCCGCTGCGTGGGCGGTGCCGCCGAACAGGGTCAGGGCCAGGGCGGCCAGTAGGGGCTTGCGTGGCAACATGGAAAGCACTCCTCGGATCGTATGAGAGGCGCAAATGGTAGTGAATCCCATTTTCCGACTCATCTACATAGGCGTTACCGGATGTTGCAGAGGGGCTGCTGCGCAGCCCATCGCCGGCAAGCCAGCTCCCACAGGTACTGCACAGGGCTTGAGGTCGATGCGGTCGAGGTGGGAGCTGGCTTGCCGGCGAAAGGGCCGCAAAGCGGCCCCGACAATCTCAAGCCTTGGCGAGATCCGGCAGATCACCGCTCAAACCCAGCGCCTGCCGCACGAACAGCGCCTTGGCCTCCGGCATCTGCTCCACCAGCTTCAACCCGCTGTTACGCAACCAGCGCAACGGCAACGGGTTGGCCTGGAACAACCGCTCGAACCCTTCCATCGCCGCCATCAGCGCCAGGTTGTGCGGCATGCGCCGTCGCTCGTAACGGCTCAGCACCTTCACATCCGCCAGCCGCTCGCCACGCTCGCAGGCGTTGACCAGCACCTCGGCCAGCACCGCAGCATCGAGGAAGCCCAGGTTCACGCCCTGCCCGGCCAGCGGGTGAATGGTGTGCGCGGCATCGCCGATCAATGCCAGGCCTTCATCCACATAGCGCTTGGCGTGGCGCTGGCGCAGCGGCACGCACACCCGCGGGTCGGCCTGCAGCACATCACCCAGGCGCCCCTCGAAAGCCCGCTCCAGGGCCTTCAGGAAGGCCGCTTCATCCAGCGCCATCAACTGCTCGGCATGCTCCGGGGTGGTCGACCACACGATCGAGCACCAGTCCTGCTGGCCATCGCGGGTCAACGGCAGGAACGCCAATGGCCCTTCATCGGTGAAGCGCTGCCAAGCCGTGGCCTGGTGCCCGGCGCTGCAACGCACGCTGGTGACGATGGCATGGTGCAGGTAATCCCACTCGCGGGTTTCGCAGCCGGCCAGGCGCCGCACTGCCGAGTTGGCACCGTCGGCCGCGATCACCAGCGGCGCACGCAGCTGGCGGCCATCGGCGAGGGTCAGCAGCCACTCGTCGCCGGAGCGGCGCAGCTGTTCGAGCCGCGCATTGGGCAGCAGGCCGATGTCGCTGTCATGCAGGCGCTCCAGCAGGCCGTCCTGCACCACCCGGTTCTCGACGATGTGGCCGAGCACCTGGGCATGCACGCTGGCCGCCGAGAAGTGAATCTGCCCGGTGCCGCTGCCATCCCACACATGCATGTCCGAGTATGGCGTGGCACGCCGCCGGGCAATGCCATCCCAGGCGCCAAGGCGCTCGAGAATGCGCTGGCTGGCTGCCGACAGCGCGCTGACACGCGGCTCGAACGGGGCCTGGGTATCGAACGGCTTGACCGTCAGCGGGCCGCCGTCGAGCAAGAGGATTTGCAAGCCACTGTGGCGCAAGGCCAGGGCCAGGGCGCTGCCGACCATACCGGCACCGACAATCAACAGATCTGCGCGCATTTCCATGCCTTACGCCAGCCTCGCTTGCGGCTTGAGCCGCACATATAGGGTTTTATCGACCCGCGCCACCAGCTCGCCGGCGCCGTCGCGGATATCGACCTGCAAACGCGGCAGGCACTTCTTGCCGGTGGCGGTCTGCTGGCGGATTTCGTCCAGCAGCTTGTCATCGACGTGGAGTTCGGCATACACCGGGCCTTTGCCCGGCGAAATGAAATCGATGCTGGCGGCCTTGTCCCAGACGATGTAGTCACGCCCCAGCTGCTCGATCAACAGCAGCATGTAGAACGGGTCGACCATGCCGTACAGGCTGCCGCCGCACTGGGTGCCGACGTAGTTGCGGTTCCAGCGGGTCAGTTTCATCGCCACCTTGACGCTGCGCAGGTCCGGGCTGATGTGCTGCACGCGGATACCAGCACCGAGGTGCGGCGGGAACAGGTTAAGCCGCCAGCGCAACAGGCACGCCCGGCGCGCCAGCCTGCGCGCGTCGTCCCTCATGCCTGACCTCGCGGATCGGGGCGGGTGCCCAGGCCCATGGCCTGGCGGGCGAACCAGCTTTTTGCCGGGGGCAGCAGGTCGAGCCCGAGCAGGCCAAGGTTGCGCCCGGCGGCCAGCAACGGCTGGCTACTGCCAAACAGGCGGGTGACCTGGTCGGAAAAACCGATGGTCATGGCCTGGTCCAGGCGCTGACGCTGGTGGTAGCCCTGCAACGTGGTCAGGTCGCCAGGCTGCTGCGGCCCGGCCAGCAGCGCCTCGGCCAGCGCCTGCACGTCACGCAGCGACAGGTTGAAGCCCTGGCCGGCAATGGGGTGCAGGCTGTGCGCGGCGTTGCCCAGCACCACCAGATGCGGCCGCACCTGCTCCTGGGCCTCGATCAGCGACAGCGGGTAGAGGTGCCGCGCGCCGACCTGGCGCAAGGCGCCCAGGCGATAGCCGAACACGCCCTGCAGCTCGCGCAGGAAACTGCGCTCGTCGATGTCGGCCAGGCGTCGCGCGTCCATGCCCTGGCGGGTCCAGACCAGCGCGCAGCGGTTATCCGGCAGCGGCAGCAGGGCCATGGGGCCTTCTTCGGTGAAACGCTCGAAGGCCTGGCCACCGTGGGCCTCGCCCGGGGTGATATTGGCGATCAACGCGCTCTGTTGGTAGGGCGTGTGGCGCACATGGATGCCCAGCTGTTCGCGCAGGCCGGAGCGGCCACCGTCGGCCAGTACCGCCAGGTCGCACTCCAGCTGGGTGTCGTCGTTCAGCAGCAGGCGGTAGCCACCTTCGATGGCCTGCATCGCGGTCACCTCCGCCGGGCAGCGCCAGCTCACCACCTCGCTGTCCAGCCCTTGCCACAGGCACTGGCCCAGCCAGGCGTTTTCCACCACGTAGCCAAGCGCCGGCACGCCCTCTTCCAAGGCATCCAGGCGGGTGGCACCGAAGCGGCCGCGGTCGGATACGTGAATTTGCCGGATCGGCTCGGCGCGATGGCCGATGGCCTGCCACAGGCCCAGCTGCTGGTAGATCTGCTGGGTACCGAACGACAGTGCCGACGAACGTGCGTCGTAGCTGGGCTGGAAGCTGTCACCGGGGGCGAACGGCTCGATCAGCAGGATCTTCCAGCCTCGCGCCTTGGCCCCCGCCTGCAGGGCCAGGGCCAGGCTCGCGCCCACCAGGCCGCCACCGATGATCGCCAGGTTTACCCGATTCATGCCGCGTCCTTGCGGGCGGCCTGCATCAGCGCCTCGATCTCGGCGACCGTGCGCGGCACGCCCGAAGTCAGGATTTCACAACCTTGCCTGGTCACTACCACGTCGTCCTCGATCCTTACACCAATGCCGCGCCATTTCTTGGCCACGGCCTGATTGTCGGCGCCTATGTAGATGCCCGGTTCGACGGTCAGCGCCATGCCGGGTTCAAGCACCCGCCACTCACCGCCCACCTTGTACTCGCCCACATCGTGCACATCCATGCCCAGCCAGTGCCCGGCGCGGTGCATGTAGAAGGCACGATAGGCCTCGCTGTCGATCAGCGCCTGCACCTCGCCCGTCAGCAGGCCCAGTTCCACCAGGCCCTCGGTGATGACCCGCACGGTCGCCTCATGGGCGTGGTTCCAGTGCTTGCCGGGGGCGATTTCGGCAAACGCCGCGGCCTGGGCCTTGAGCACCAGCTCGTAGATGGCCTTCTGCTCCGGCGAAAAGCGCCCGCTGACCGGGAAGGTACGGGTGATGTCGCTGGCGTAGCAGTCGATCTCGCAGCCGGCGTCGATCAGCACCAGGTCGCCATCCTTGAGCGGGGCGTCGTTCTGCTGATAGTGCAGGATGCAGCCATTGCGCCCGGCCGCAACGATAGAGCCGTAGGCCGGCATCTTCGCCCCGCCCTTGCGGAACTCGTAGTCCAGCTCGGCTTCCAGGCTGTATTCGTGCAACCCGGCCCGGCAGGCCTGCATGGCCCGCACGTGAGCCCGCGCCGAGATGTCTGCGGCAGCGCGCATCACCTTCACTTCCGCTGCCGATTTATACAGGCGCATGTCGTGCAGCAGATGATCCAGCGCAACGAACTCGTTCGGCGGCTGGGCGCCCAGGCGGGCCTTGGAGCGGATCACGTTGATCCAGTCCATCAGCCGGCGGTCGAATTCGGGGTTGCTGCCCATGGCGCTGTACACCCGCTCACGGCCTTCGATCAGGCCCGGCAGGATCTCGTCGATGTCGGTGATGGGGAAGGCATCGTCTGCGCCAAAATCGCGCACCGCACCTTCCTGGCCGGCCCGCAGACCATCCCACAGTTCGCGCTCGGGGTTGCGTTCACGGCAGAACAGCACGTATTCGCCATGCTCGCGCCCCGGGATCAGCGCAATCACCGCCTCCGGCTCGGGGAAACCGCTGAGGTACTGGAAGTCGCTGTCCTGGCGGTAAACGTGCTCGACGTCGCGGTTGCGGATGGCAACCGCGGCGGCGGGCAGGATGGCGATGCTGTTGGGGACCATCTGCGCCATCAGCGCCTTGCGCCGACGGGCATACTCGGCCTTGGGAATGTGGCTCATGGGCAGACTACCCCCGGTTGATCAGTGCAGCGATGGCTTGGGTGCGGGGGCGGCCGGCTTGGCCAGCTCGGAGAACAGCAGCAACGGCGCCACGCGCAGGTATTCCATGACTTCCATGTAGTCGCTCTCGCCGTCCTCGGACTCCTCGAGGGCTTCCTGGACCTGGGAAATGGCCACCAGGTCCTGCAGCACTTCCTTGGCCTCGTCGGACAGGTCCTTGCCACCGGCATTCAGGCCGAAACCGGTGATGAAGCCTTGGCACCACTGGCCCAGCGCGGTGGCGCGGTCGCTCAGGGCGGCGTCGTCGGAAGGCAGCAGCAGGACGATGGCCATGTCGTCGCTGGTCAGCTCGCCCTTGACCATTTCCTGCAGGCCGACCAGGGCGTTGCGCACGGTGTCACCGGGCTCGGTTTCCAGCAGCTGGGCGGCATCGGCCAGCCAGCCGTCGGCGTCGAAGCCGGCACCGGCGCAGCTGCGGCCGATCAGCAGGCCGTGCAGTTCGGCCGGGGTGACAGGATGACCATTGCTGGACAGCAGCATGGCGAAGGCGATGTAGGGCGATTGGGTATTGGGCATGGGCAGCTAGGCGCCAGACGGCGCAATGACTAGAATGGAGACCTTGTATCCTAGCACCGGCAGGCGCGCCAAGACCATCGGCACTGGCCGTCGCCGCCCAGGGAGAGGCATCATCGCCAGGTGACTCAACGACGGAGCGAATCGAGTGCAACCCACGCAAGAGAACGACCTGCAGGCACTGATGAGCCGATTCGAGTTGCTGATCGAACGTGTCGAGCAACTAAAACGGCAAAATGCACTCCTAGTAGCTCAGGAAAAATCCTGGCGCGAAGAGCGCGCCCACCTCATCGAAAAGAACGAGATCGCCAAGCGCAAGGTCGAGTCGATGATTTTACGCCTCAAGGCTCTGGAGCAAGACTCATGAGTTCAAGCAATAGCGTCACCGTGCAGATCCTCGACAAGGAATATTCGATCATCTGCCCGCCGGAAGAGCGCAACAACCTGGTCAGCGCCGCGCGCTACCTGGACGGCAAGATGCGCGAGATCCGCAGCAGCGGCAAGGTGATCGGCGCCGACCGCATTGCGGTCATGGCAGCGTTGAACATCACCCACGAAATGCTGCACCGCCAGGAAGACCGCAACGATGCCCCGGCAGGCGGCACCACCCGCGAACAGGTGCGCGACCTGCTGGAACGGGTCGACCAGGCACTGTCCGACGACGCGGATACCAAAATCGGCTGAGATTGGTATACTGGCGCCACTCCCTGGGGGATGCGCCAGTCGGTTATGTCCCTGAGCCGATACGCACAACCACGGGGGTTGCACGCTGGGGCCGGTGTGCATGTCCGCCCGACGGAAAGCCTTAACGCCCCCTGCAATCTCCACCTTGAACTTTCGGGTTCAAGGGCTACACCGATAGCGGTCTTATCGGGGAGCCTGAATTCTCTTGCCCGCCCCTTCCGGCGGGCAATTCGTTTTGGCCGACCACGTCGGCCAGCACCTGGGATCGCCCGTGCCATGACCGACACCGCGCAGCTCACCCGCCCCCAGCTCCGTCGCCTGCTCCGCAACGCCCGCCGCGCCCTTACCCCTGCCCAGCAACGCCAGGCCGCCCTTGGCCTGTACCGCCAGCTGGCGCAGCACCCGCTGTTCCGACGCGCCCGGCATATTGCCCTGTACCTGCCCAACGACGGCGAGATCGACCCTTACCTGCTGCTGCGCGAAGCCCAGCGCCGCGGCAAGCGCACCTACCTGCCGGT
This sequence comes from Pseudomonas sp. X4, assembly GCF_040784925.1. Lineage (NCBI taxonomy): Bacteria > Pseudomonadati > Pseudomonadota > Gammaproteobacteria > Pseudomonadales > Pseudomonadaceae > Pseudomonas > Pseudomonas sp. X4. Next base: position 2,185,652 of record NZ_CP160798.1, read on the forward strand.
GCTGCACGCCTGGCCGCGAACGCGCATGGTGTTCCAGCGCTTCGAGCAGGGCGAGAAGCTCAAGCCCAACCGCTTTCGCATTCCCGAGCCGGTCACCGAGCGCAAGCGCCAGCGCCCGATCTGGTCGCTGGACCTGATCCTGCTACCGTTGGTCGGTTTCGACGAAGTGGGCGGTCGCCTGGGAATGGGCGGTGGTTTCTATGATCGCAGCCTGGCCTACCAGGCACGTCGCCAGACCTGGAAAAAACCATTGCTGTTGGGGCTGGCACATGAATGCCAGAAGGTCGAGCGGCTGGCTCAGGCCAGTTGGGATGTACCGCTGCAGGGGACGGTCTCGGACCGTGGCTGGTACCTGGCGCCGCGTTGAGCGGCGCCGGCAGGGGCATCAACGTTGCGGCTGGCTGGCGTCGACCGGCATCTGATAGGCGTTGTCCAGCTTGCGCTCCCAGATCCCTTGCGCATAACCGGTCGTGACCACACCCAGGCCGAAAATGAACACCAGGATCCACAGCAGATCCGGCTTGTTACGTTGATTCATCGAAGATTGCCCCCCAGGCAAACTGTTCAGGCTCGGCAATTTTCTGGGTATCGCCGGAGCATCGCACTTTAAACGGGGCGCATTTTCCGACAACCTGCGTCTGCACGCAAACCTTGACGCCAACCGACTGTCGGTTTCATGCAACAGGTTATTTCAAACCTTTTCAGGAGCAGCACCCATGGCCTACTGGCTGATGAAATCCGAGCCCGACGAGCTCTCCATCGAAGCCCTCGGCCGCCTCGGCGAAGCGCGCTGGGACGGCGTGCGCAACTACCAGGCGCGCAATTTCCTGCGGGCCATGAGCGTTGGCGACGAGTTCTTCTTCTATCACTCCAGCTGCCCGCAGCCGGGCATCGCCGGCATTGCCAGGATCACCCGCGCTGCCTACCCCGACCCGACCGCGCTGGACCCGCAAAGCCACTACTACGATGCCAAGGCCACGGCCGACAAGAACCCGTGGAGCGCGGTGGATGTGGCCCATGTGCAAACCCTGCCACGGGTGCTGGAGCTGGGCTGGCTGAAACAGCAGACAGGCCTGGCCGAACTGCCGCTGGTTCAGAAGGGCAGCCGCCTGTCGGTGATGCCGGTGACGCCAGAGCAATGGGCGGTGATTGTCGCTTTGCGTTGAAACTGCGGCTAAGGTCATAAACCAAAGGGGCCGCCCTGCGGCCCATCGCCGGCAAGCCAGCTCCCACCCCGACCGCATAGACCTCAAGCCATGCGCTGCCCCTGTGGGAGCTGGCTTGCCGGCGATGGGCTGCGAAGCAGACCCAGTCATGGATTTGACTGATATCAACACGCCGCGCGCGGCCACAGGCCATGATGCAGTGTGCATGACCGCAAGGATGCAGACCGATGAACCGATACGCCCCCAAGATCTTCGCCACCGCGCTGATCGCCCTACTCGCAACAGCCGGTGGGCTGGGGTACTGGAAGTCGCTCCACGACCAGCTGCCCGAAGGCCTGAGCATGGGCAACGGCCGCCTGGAAGCCACCGAAGTGCAGATCGCCAGTAAAATTCCCGGCCGCCTGGCCGAAGTGCTGGTCGACGAAGGTGACAAGGTAACTCGCGGCCAGCTGCTGGCGCGCATCGACACCCGTACCATGGAAGCCCAGCGCAGCCAGGCCGAAGCCGAAGTGCTGCGCACCCGGGAAAACTACGCCGCCGCCCAGGCCAGCGTGCAGCTGCGCCAGAGCGAACTGCTGCTGGCCAGCCAAGAGCTCAAGCGCGTGCGCGAGATCTTCCAGCGCAAATACGCCAGCCAGCAGTTGCTCGACCAACAGCAGGCGCGCTTCGACACGGCCAACGCCGCCGTAGTCGCCGCCCGCGCCCAACTGGCGGCGATCAAGGCCGCCATAGGCGCCGCCGAGGCCCAGGTGGCGCAGCTCACCAGCGAAATCGACGACAGCAGCCTGCGCGCACCGATCGACGGCATCATCCAGCTGCGCCTGGCCGAGCCCGGTGAAGTGTTGGGTGCCGGCGGCCGCGTACTGATGCTGATCGACCCCAGCGACCAGTACATGAACCTCTACCTGCCCGCCTCCACCAGCGGCCGGCTGACCGTCGGCGACCAGGCGCGGATCGTGCTTGACGCCCTGCCCGAGCGGGCGCTGCCGGCGAAGGTGGCCTTTGTCGCGGCCAAGGCCCAGTTCACCCCCAAGCAGGTGGAAACCCGCGACGAGCGGCAGAAGCTGGTGTTCCGGGTCAAGTTGCGCCTGACCGACCCGGGCGCCGTACCGCAGGCCAAGCCGGGCATGCCAGGCGCCGGCTATGTACGCACGGCTGAGGTGGACTGGCCGGCCAACCTGCAATGAACGCCCCGGCACTGCTGGCCGAGGGTATCAGCCATCGCTACGGCGACCTGGTGGCCCTGCACCCCCTCGGGTTCAGCCTGCCGGCGGGCACCCGCTGCGCGCTGATCGGCCCTGACGGGGCTGGCAAATCGACCCTGCTGGGGCTGATCGCCGGCGTCAAGCGCCTGCAACAGGGCGAACTGCAGGTGCTGGGTGGCTCGATCCGCCAGCGGCGCCATCGCGCGGCGCTGTACCCGAAAGTGGCGTTCATGCCGCAGGGGCTGGGCAACAACCTGTATCCGGAGCTATCGATCAGCGAGAACATCCGCTTTTTCGCCACCCTGTTCGGCCTTGGCCGCCGCGAATGCGAACAGCGCATGGCCAACCTGCTGCAGGCCACCGACCTGCTGCGCTTCGCCGAGCGCCCGGCGGGCAAGCTGTCGGGCGGCATGAAACAGAAGCTGGGCCTGTGCTGCGCGCTGATCCACGAGCCGGACCTGCTGATCCTCGACGAACCGACCACCGGCGTCGACCCACTGTCACGGCGGCGTTTCTGGGAGCTGGTCGAACAGGTGCGCGCGCAACGCCCGCAACTGACCCTGCTGGTGGCCACCGCCTACATGGAGGAGGCCGAACAGTTCGAGCATTGCCTGATGCTCGATGGCGGCCGCCTGCTGGCCGCCGGCCCCAGCCATGAGCTGGCCGCAGTCACCCCCAGCGGCAAGCTGGACGACGCCTTCACCCATTACCAAGGCGCGGGCAAGGCACAACACCCTCCGCTCATCATTCCACCGCGCCCGGCCACTGACACCTCGGTCGCCATCGAGGCCCACGACCTGACCCTGCGCTTTGGCGATTTCACGGCAGTGAACAAGGTCAGCTTCGCCATTGGCCGCGGGGAGATCTTCGGCTTTCTGGGCTCCAACGGCTGCGGCAAGACCACCACCATGAAAGTGCTCACCGGCCTGATGCCGGCCAGCGAAGGCAGCGCCAGCCTGCTCGGCCGCCCGGTGGATGCCAGCGACCTGGCCACGCGCAAGCGGGTCGGTTTCATGTCGCAGAGTTTTTCGCTGTATGGCGAGCTCAGCACCCGGCAGAACCTGACCCTGCATGCCCGCCTGTTCGACCTGCCCAAGGCCGAGAGCGCCCAGCGTATCGACCAACTGATCGAGCGCTTCGACCTGGGTGCCATCGCCGACCAGCCATCCGGCGCCCTGCCCCTCGGCCTGCGCCAGCGCCTGTCACTGGCGGTGGCGGTGCTGCACCGCCCGGAAGTGCTGATCCTCGACGAACCCACCTCCGGCGTCGACCCGGCTGCCCGTGACGACTTCTGGCGCCTGCTGGTGGAGCTGTCACGCGAGCAGGGCGTGACCATTTTCCTTTCTACCCACTTCATGAACGAAGCTCAACGCTGCGACCGCATCTCGCTGATGCATGCAGGCCGGGTGCTGGCCTGCGACACGCCGGGAGCCCTGCAACGCCAGTACCAGGGCAACACCCTGGAAGATGCGTTCGTACGCTGCCTGGAACAGGCCCAGGAACTGGCGCCGCAAGCCACCGACAACGCCGTGCTGGAACAGGCCGCCACGCCTGCGCCGGCGCTGCGCCAGGGTTTCAGCCTGCGTCGCCTGCTGGCGGTGGCCAGCCGTGAGGGCAAGGAGCTGCTGCGCGACAAGGTACGCCTGGCCTTCGCCCTGCTGGGGGCGGTGTTCATGATGGTGATCTTCGGCTATGGCATTTCGCTGGATGTGGAAAACCTCGCCTTCGCCGTACACGACCAGGACCAGAGCCCGCAAAGCCGGGCCTATCTGGAAGCCTTCCGTGGTTCACGCTATTTCGCCGAACAGGCGCCCATCCGCGATACCCGCGAAATGCACCAGCGCCTGCAGCGCTCGGAAATCAAACTGGCGCTGGAAATCCCACCCGGCTTTGGCCGCGACCTGTACGCCGGGCGTCAACCGGTGGTGGCTGCCTGGCTCGATGGCGGCATGCCGTTCCGCGCGGAAACCAGCCGCAACTACGTGGAAACCGTGCATCAGGCCAACCTCGAGCAACTGGCCAAGGCCAGCCCACAGCCGCAGCCGCGCCAGGACCTGGTGCGCCTGGAAACCCGTTTTCGCTACAACCAGGATGTGGTCAGCGTGAACGCCATCGGCCCGGGGGTAATGGCGCTGATCCTGGCCTTCATTCCGGCCATGCTCACCGCGCTGGGTATCGTCCGCGAGAAAGAGCTCGGCTCCATCACCAACTTCTACGCCACACCCCTCACCCGCCTGGAGTTTCTGCTCGGCAAGCAGATGCCCTATCTGGCCGTGAGCCTGGTCAACCTGGCGCTGCTGGTGGCGATGAACCGCTGGCTGTTCGGCGTGCCGCTCAAGGGCAGCGTGCTGGCCCTGGCCTGTGGTGGCGTCGCTTACCTGCTGGCGACCACCAGCCTGGGCCTGCTGATCTCGGCCTTCACCCGCACACAGATCGCCGCCATCCTGGGCACCATGATCATCACCAGCCTGCCGACCATCCAGTTCTCCGGGCTGATCGTGCCACGCTCGTCGCTGGACGGCGCGGCGGCGGTGATGGGCCAGCTGTTCCCGGCGGGCTACTTCCTCGACATCGCGGTCGGCACCTTCACCAAGGCGCTGGGCCTGCGCGAACTGTGGCCGCAGTGCCTGATCCTGCTCAGCTTCTTTGTCGTGTTCACCGGCCTGAGCCTGGCCATGCTGAAGAAGCAGGAGGCCTGAGATGTCGCGCCTGAACCACACCCTGCGCCTGGGCCTGAAAGAGCTGACCAGCCTGCGCCATGACAGCGTGCTGCTGTTGTTCCTGCTGTATGCCTTCAGCGTGGCCATCTACATGCCCGCAGCCGGCTCGGTGATCGGCGTGCACAACGCCAGCGTCGCGGTGGTGGACGAAGACCACAGCCTGCTGTCACGCAAGCTCGGCGAAGCCCTGCAACCACCCGAATTCCAGCCCGCCGTGCCGCTAGCCCCGGGGCGCCTGGACCAGGCCATGGACAGTGGCCAGTACACCTTCGTGATCAACGTGCCGGTGAATTTCCAGAGCGACCTGCTGGCCGGACGATCGCCGGAACTACAGATCAATGTCGACGCCACGGCCATGAGTCAGGCGTTCATGGGGGCCGGCTATATCGGCCGTATCTTCGAACGCGAGTTGCTCGACTACAGCCAGCGCAACAACACGCAGAGCCCGGTGGCAATCAACGCCAAGGCCCTGTTCAACCCCAACCTGGAGGGTGGCTGGTTCCTGGCGGTGATCCAGATCGTCAACAACATCACCATCCTGGCGATCATCCTCACCGGCACCGCGTTGCTGCGCGAGCGCGAGCACGGCACCCTCGACCACCTGCTGGTGCTGCCGCTGACCGCGCTGGAAATCATGCTGGCAAAAATCGCCAGCAACGCGCTGGTGGTGGTGATCTGCACCTGGATTTCGCTGGTGGTGGTGGTCAAGGGCGCGCTTGGCGTGCCGCTCTCCGGTTCGATGGGCCTGTTCCTGGCCGTGACCGCGCTGTACCTGTTCGCCAGTACCGCACTGGGCATCTTCCTCGCCACCCTGGCGCGCTCGACGCCACAATTCGGCCTGCTGGCAATCCCGGTGATCATCCCGATGCTGTTGCTGTCCGGCGGCAGCACACCGCTGGACAGCATGCCGCAGTGGCTGCAGTGGGTGATGCAGGGGTCGCCGTCGACGCACTTTGTCAGCCTTGGCGCCGCAATCCTGTTCCGTGATGCCGGCTGGACGGTGGTGTGGCCGGACATCCTGGCGCTGGCCGTGATCGGGCTGGTGTTCTTCGGCGTGGCGCTGGCGCGGTTTCGCCGAAGCCTGGCGTCTTGATCCGCGCATACCCGGCTCAAAATCTGAAAGATTGCGCGATTCCTGTGGGAGCGGCTTTACCCGCGAACACCGGCGCAGCCGGTGCCATGCACCGCGTTGGATTCTTCGCGGCTAAAGCCGCTCCCACAGGGATCGCGCCACAGTGCGGATTGCGCTGTTCCTGAGAGAGCCGGCTTGCCGGTCACTGCACGATCAGGTTGTTGAACAGCAGGTCTTCGACGATCGGTTTGCCCTCTTCGGCTTCCATCACCTGCTGCACCTGTTTCAGCGCTTCCTGGCGAAGGTGCTCCTTGGCTTCGACGTTGCTCATGCTGTCCACCGACTGTTGGGTGAACAGCGCCACCAGCTGGTTGCGGATCAGCGGCTCGTGGTGCTTCACCGCCTTGGCAGCTTCGTCGCCGGTCACGCGCAGGGCCACGTCGGCTTTGTACACGCGCAGCCGCGGGCTGCCGTCGAGGGCGTAGTTGCCGACAAAGGGCGGGCTCAGGCTGATGTAGGCGACTTTCGGCGCCCCTTCCTTGGCTTCCTCGGCCATGGCCGCAGCCGGCAGCAGCAGCGCCAGCACCATCAAGATCCACGCTTTCACGAATTTGCTCCTCAATACAGTTGGCGCCAGCTTACCCAGCATGCCGCTCAAACCCAAGCCTGGGCTTGTGCCGCCACTTATGCCTGCACATCAGGGCGCCCCATGCTCGTTGACCGGGCAGGCGGCCCTCCTACACTTATCGGCCACGACCCGCAAAGGAATAGCCCCGATGAAAGCTGTGTTGTGCAAAACCCTGGGCCCGGCGCGCGACCTGGTGCTGGAAGAGGTGGCCAGCCCGGTGCCGAAGAAAAACGAGATCCTGCTGGATGTGCAGGCCGCCGGGGTCAACTTCCCCGACACCCTGATCATCGAAGGCAAGTACCAGTTCCAGCCACCGTTGCCGTTCTCCCCCGGCGGCGAGGCAGCGGGCGTGGTGGCCGCCGTCGGGGAAAAGGCCGGCGCATTCAAGGCCGGCGACCGGGTCATGGCGCTGACCGGCTGGGGTGCATTCGCCGAGCAGGTGGCGGTGCCGTTCTACAATGTGCTGCCGATCCCGCCGAGCATGGACTTCACCACCGCAGCGGCATTCGGCATGACCTACGGCACCTCCATGCACGCCCTGCGCCAGCGCGGCCAGTTGCAGGCGGGCGAGACCCTGCTGGTGCTGGGCGCGTCCGGCGGGGTCGGCCTGGCGGCGGTGGAGATCGGCAAGGCCATGGGTGCGCGGGTGATCGCGGCCGCCAGCAGTGCGGAAAAACTGGCCGTGGCCAAGGCAGCCGGCGCGGATGAACTGATCGACTACAGCCAGGCCAGCCTGCGTGATGAGATCAAGCGCCTGACCGGCGGCCAGGGCGTGGACGTGATCTACGACCCGGTGGGTGGCGAGTTGTTCGAGCAGGCAGTGCGCGGGCTGGCCTGGAATGGCCGGTTGCTGGTGGTGGGTTTTGCCAGCGGGACCATCCCGCAGCTGGCGGGCAACCTGGTGCTCCTCAAGGGCGCGGCGGTGCTCGGGGTATTCTGGGGGGCGTTTGCCCAGCGTCAGCCGGAGGACAATGCGGCCAACTTCCGGCAGCTGTTTGCATGGCATGCCGAAGGCAAGTTGAAGCCGCTGGTGTCGCAGACTTATCCACTGGCAGAGGCAGGGGCTGCCATTGAAAAGTTGGGGCAGCGTCAGGCTGTGGGTAAGTTGGTGGTGCTGGCCAGGTAAGGATTGAGAAATCTGTTGCCTGTCAGGGCCCTATCGCCGGCAAGCCAGCTCCCACAGGATCTCCACAGTTTCCAAGGCCAGTGGAGTACCTGTGGGAGCCGGCTTGCCGGCGATAGGGCCCTGACAGACTGATCAAACTTCGCGCAGGTTATGGCAGCGCCTGAACCGCGCCTCCAGGTTGCGATCGGGCATCTGGTGGCTGCGCAGGGCATTCAAGGTCTGTTCGACATAATCACGCGTGGTGCCATAGCGCCCCTTGGCACTGGCCAGGATCTGGCTGAGCAGGGTGTCCGGCAGGTTCCCGGCATAGCACGGCAAATGCCGCTCCAGCACGAAGCCCAAGGCCTGCACCTTGCTGCCATCACCCAACCGGCAACTGAGCCAGTGCGGCCGGTACGCCGGGTACGGCATCTCGCGCTGCCACAAGGCCATCAGCGACTCGTCCAGGCTGCTTTCATCCAGCCGGTAGGCAAAACCACTGCAGGAGCCACCACGGTCCAGGCCGAACACCAGCCCGGGGGTTTCCGGGGTGCCGCGGTGTTCGTGCGACCACAGGTACAAGCCACGGTGGTAACCATGTACCCGCGCGCGTTGGCGTTCCACCGAGTTGCACTCCGGCCGCCAGATCAACGAACCATAGGCGAACAGCCACACCGGCCCACCCTGATGGCGAGACATGGTTGTCTTCATGGAATTGAACAACTGTTCGCGAGTATGTTGCTGACCGAAGTCGAGTGTCGGTGGATATGAAACTTCCCAGGACATACTTTCAAGTGCCGACATAAGCTGCCGCCATTATCCCTGTGAACTACGGATGTAGCGAGATTCGATTACGATGCGCCCCCAGCCTCTGTACCAAGGGCGCTTGCAGTAACCATAGGACAGAAGTGCAGGAATACTCAAGCCCTCGCGCCAGAGTTTCATCCGCGCTCCCGACGACTGGAAAGTACTGTTTCGGCAACTGTGAAAGTTATTAGCCAAGGCGGTAACAATTACCGCCTTATACCCATACTTTCAAACTTCGGTTATTAGCCGCGTGGTGCGTAGGCAAACACATCGGCGCGCATGCGGTGCGCATCCATGCCGGCTTCGACCAGGGCGTCGAGCGTGGCATAGATCATGTTCGGCGAGCCGCTGGCATATACATGCACGCTGTTGAGGTCGGTGATGTCCTCGCAGACCGCCTCATGCAGCATGCCGCAACGGCCTTCCCAACCGCACAGGTCGCTGACCACCTGATGCAGGAACAGGTTGGGCAGGCGCTGCCATTCGTCCCAGTGCTCGATCTGGTAGAAGTCCTCGGGCCGGCGCACGCCCCAGTACAGGTGCACCGGGTGCTTGAAACCCTGAGCCCGGCAATGCTCGACCAGGCTGTGCATCTGGCCCATGCCGGTACCAGCAGCGATCAGCACCAGCGGCCCGTCGGGCAACTCGGCCAGGTGGGTGTCACCGAACGGCATTTCGATGCGCGCCAGGCCGTCGCGCTTGAGCTGCTCGATAAGTTGCACCGCACTGGGCTCGCGCGCCAGCACATGCAGCTCCAGCTCGCGCCCGGCATGGGGTGCGGAAGCCAGCGAAAACGCCGCCTGCTTGCCGCCTTCGCGCTCGATCATCAGGTACTGCCCCGCGTGGTAGCGCGGCGGCCTGCCAGCCGGCGCGCGCAACCGCACGCGCCAGACGTCGCCACCGACCTCGACGCACTCACTGACACTGCACGCCAGTTTGCGCACCGGCAACTCGCCCAGGGCGAGCACACCATCCCAGAGCAACACGCAGTCCTCCAGCGGTTCGGCAATGCAGGTGAACAGCTCGCCATGGTCGCGGACTTCACCGTCCTGGCGTACCCGGCCTTCGACCAACAACGCGGCGCAGACATGGCAATTGCCATTGCGGCAGCTATTCGGGCAGTCATAGCCCAGCCGCCGCGCTCCATCCAGGATCCGTTCCCCGGGTTCGAGCGCCAGCACCGCCCCGGACGGCTGCAACGTTACCTGCATCAATCTATTCCCAACTGATCCCACAGCTCATCGATACGGCGGGTGACGGCTTCGTCCTTGACGATGACCCGTCCCCATTCGCGTGTAGTCTCGCCCGGCCACTTGTGCGTGGCGTCCAGGCCCATCTTCGACCCCAACCCGGATACCGGCGACGCGAAGTCCAGGTAGTCGATCGGGGTGTTGTCGATCATCACCGTATCACGCTTGGGGTCCATGCGTGTGGTGATGGCCCAGATCACATCGTTCCAGTCACGGGCATTGATATCGTCATCGGTGACAATAACGAACTTGGTGTACATGAACTGTCGCAGGAACGACCACACACCCAGCATCACGCGCTTGGCGTGGCCCGGGTACTGCTTCTTCATGGTCACCACCGCCATGCGGTACGAGCAGCCTTCCGGCGGCAGGTAGAAATCGACGATTTCCGGGAACTGCTTCTGCAGGATCGGCACGAACACTTCGTTCAGCGCCACGCCGAGGATCGCCGGCTCATCTGGCGGGCGGCCGGTGTAGGTGCTGTGGTAGATCGGTTTCTGCCGGTGGGTGATGCGCTCGACGGTGAACACCGGGAAGCTGTCCACTTCGTTGTAGTAGCCGGTGTGGTCGCCGTACGGGCCTTCCGGGGCCATTTCGCCCGGGTGGATCACGCCCTCCAGGATGATTTCGGCGGTGGCCGGTACCTGCAGGTTGCTGCCCCGGCACTTGACCAGTTCGGTGCGGTTGCCGCGCAGCAGGCCGGCGAAGGCGTACTCGGAGAGGGTGTCCGGCACCGGGGTCACGGCGCCGAGGATGGTGGCCGGGTCAGCGCCCAGGGCCACGGCGACCGGGAACGGCTGGCCAGGGTTCTTCTCGCACCATTCGCGGTAGTCCAGGGCCCCGCCACGGTGGCTGAGCCAGCGCATGATGACCTTGTTGCGGCCGATCACCTGCTGGCGGTAGATGCCCAGGTTCTGGCGGTCCTTGTTCGGGCCGCGGGTGACGGTGAGGCCCCAGGTGATCAGCGGCGCCACGTCGCCCGGCCAGCAGTGCTGGATCGGCAGAGCGCCGAGGTCGACATCGTCCCCCTCGACCACCACTTCCTGACACACCGCGTCCTTGACCACTTTCGGCGCCATCGACACGACTTTCTTGAAGATCGGCAGCTTGGACCAGGCATCCTTCAGGCCCTTCGGCGGCTCAGGCTCCTTGAGGAAGGCCAGCAGCTTGCCGATTTCCCGCAGTTCATCGACCGACTCGGCGCCCATGCCCATGGCCACGCGCTCCGGGGTGCCGAACAGGTTGCCCAGCACCGGGATGTCGAAGCCGGTGGGCTTTTCGAACAGCAATGCAGGGCCCTTGGCACGCAGGGTGCGGTCGCAGACCTCGGTCATTTCCAGGACGGGGGAGATCGGAACCTGGATGCGCTTGAGCTCGCCGCGCTGTTCCAGGCCACGGATGAAGTCGCGCAAGTCGCGATACTGCATGCAGGAGCCTCGTGTTGGCCGTATCGGTCGGGGTGCAGAGTGTAGCGCCGTTCGGGCTTTGTTTGGGGGCAAAAATGCATTGGGGCCGCTTCGCGCCCCTTCGCGGGCACGCCCGCTCCCACAAGGATCACACTGAACCTGTGGGAGCGGGCGTGCCCGCGAAGGGCCGCAAAGCGGCCCCAATTACTGCCTGGCCTGAAACGCTTACTTGCGCTTCATCGACAGGAAGAACTCGTCGTTGGTCTTGGTCTGCTTGAGCTTGTCGACCAAAAACTCGATGGCGGCGATTTCGTCCATCGGGTGCAGCAGCTTGCGCAGGATCCACATGCGCTGCAGTTCGTCGTCGGCGGTCAGCAGCTCTTCGCGACGGGTACCGGAACGGTTGATGTTGATGGCCGGGAACACGCGCTTCTCGGCGATGCGGCGGTCCAGCGGCAGCTCCATGTTGCCGGTGCCCTTGAACTCTTCGTAGATCACTTCGTCCATCTTCGAGCCGGTTTCGACCAGCGCGGTGGCGATGATGGTCAGCGAACCGCCTTCCTCGATGTTACGCGCGGCACCGAAGAAGCGCTTCGGCTTCTCCAGGGCGTGGGCGTCGACACCACCGGTCAGTACCTTGCCGGAGCTCGGGATCACGGTGTTGTAGGCACGCGCCAGACGGGTGATGGAGTCCAGCAGGATGACCACATCCTTCTTGTGCTCGACCAGGCGTTTGGCCTTCTCGATCACCATTTCGGCAACCTGCACGTGGCGGGTTGGCGGCTCGTCGAAGGTGGAAGCAACCACTTCGCCGCGCACGGTGCGCTGCATTTCGGTCACTTCTTCCGGGCGCTCGTCGATCAGCAGGACGATCAGGTGGCACTCGGGGTTGTTGCGGGTGATGTTGGCCGCGATGTTCTGCAACATGATCGTCTTGCCCGCTTTCGGCGGAGCAACGATCAGGCCACGCTGGCCTTTGCCGATCGGGGCGCACAGGTCGATGACGCGGCCGGTCAGGTCTTCGGTGGAGCCGTTACCGGCTTCCATCTTCAGGCGCTTGTTCGGGAACAGCGGCGTCAGGTTTTCGAACAGGATCTTGTTCTTCGCGTTTTCCGGGCGGTCGAAGTTGATGGTGTCGACCTTCAGCAGGGCGAAGTAACGCTCCCCTTCCTTCGGCGGGCGGATCTTGCCGACGATGGTGTCACCGGTACGCAGGTTGAAGCGGCGGATCTGGCTGGGCGAGACGTAGATATCGTCAGGGCCGGCCAGGTAGGACGCATCAGCCGAACGCAGGAAACCGAAACCATCCTGGAGAATCTCCAGCACGCCGTCACCCGAGATCTCTTCGCCGCTTTTCGCGTGCTTCTTCAGCAGGGCGAAAATCACGTCCTGTTTGCGCGAACGGGCCATGTTTTCGATGCCCATCTGTTCGGCCATTTCCAAAAGATCGGTAATCGGCTTTTGCTTGAGTTCAGTCAGGTTCATAAGGGGAGTGACGTAATCATGTAAGAAGGGAGAATTAAGCTTCTGGCTTAATGAGGCCGCGCCGCTAGATGGCGACAGGATCGCGTACTGATTCGAATTAGGGATGCTTCGGCGACGGCGTGTAGAGGGCACTGGAGAAGCAGTGCGAGGCCGAATGTAACACTTGCTTTTTTCGACGTCTAGTGGTTTTGACCGGGTAAATCGTGCCATGTGGGAGCGGGTTTACCCGCGAAGGCGGCAGCGGGTTCGGCATCGAATTCGCGGGTAAACCCGCTCCCACAGGCCCTTCGGGCAAAGAAAAGCCCCGCATCTGCGGGGCTTTTTCACATCACAGGTGGGCGTCGAGGAACGCGGCCAGCTGCGATTTGGACAGGGCGCCGACCTTGGTGGCTTCGACGTTGCCGTTCTTGAACAGCATCAGCGTCGGGATACCACGCACGCCGTGCTTGGCCGGGGTTTCCTGGTTCTCGTCGATGTTCAGCTTGGCGACGGTCAGTTTGCCCTCGTAGGTAGCAGCGATGTCGTCCAGAACCGGAGCGATCATCTTGCATGGGCCGCACCATTCAGCCCAGTAGTCGACCAGCACCGGGCCTTGAGCCTGCAGTACGTCGGCTTCGAAGCTGGCGTCGGTGACGTGTTTGATTTTGTCGCTCATGGAAATCTCCAAGGTCGTAAGCAATAAAAAACGTTGCCCATCATAGCCGCACCCGTCTCCTACAGGAAGCCGCGGACGATTGAGTGTAACTATAGTTGTGCAAGACGCCACGAATCGAAACTGTCATACAAACGTCATAGCATCGAATGGCACATTGCCTTGCATCAAGGCCAGCTCAACGGCTATGTACCACGCGTTGGCGACAGCCTGCTATCGTGGCACGATTGCCGGGTTAACGACCGAGAACAACCAGATCATGCCGCAAACCATCGCGAAGAACCTGTCCCTGATCGCCGCCATCGACCTTGGCTCCAACAGCTTTCACATGGTCGTGGCCAAGGCCCACCATACCGAAATCCGCATTCTCGAGCGGCTCGGCGAGAAGGTTCAGCTGGCCGCTGGCATCGACGAAGAACGCAAGCTCAGTGAAGAGGCAATGGAACGAGGCCTGGATTGCCTCAAGCGCTTTTCCCAACTGATCAACGGCATGCCGGCAGGCTCGGTGCGCATCGTCGGTACCAACGCCTTGCGCGAAGCGCGCAACCGCAACGAATTCATCCAGCGCGCCGAAGCCATCCTTGGCCACCCGGTCGAAGTGATCTCCGGCCGTGAAGAAGCGCGCCTGATCTACCTGGGCGTGTCGCACACCCTGGCCGATACACCCGGCAAGCGCCTGGTGGCGGATATCGGCGGCGGCAGTACCGAGTTCATCATCGGCCAGCGCTTCGAGCCGCTGCTGCGCGAAAGCCTGCAGATGGGCTGCGTCAGTTTCACCCAGCGCTACTTCCGCGACGGCAAGATCACCCCGGCCCGCTACGCCCAGGCCTACACCGCCGCGCGCCTCGAGCTGATGAGCATCGAGAATGCCCTGCACCGCCTGACCTGGGACGAGGCCATCGGCTCGTCCGGTACCATTCGTGCCATCGGCGCCGCCATCAAGGCAGGCGGCCTGGGCAATGGCGAGGTCAACGCCGAGGGGCTGGCCTGGGTCAAGCGCAAGCTGTTCAAGCTTGGCGAGGTCGACAAGATCGACTTCGAAGGCGTCAAGCCGGACCGCCGCACCATCTTCCCGGCGGGCCTGGCGATTCTCGAAGCGATCTTCGATGCCCTGGAACTGCAGCGCATGGACCACTGCGACGGCGCCCTGCGCGAAGGCGTGCTGTTCGACCTGCTGGGCCGCCACCACCACGAAGACGTGCGCGAACGCACCCTGAACTCGCTGATGGAGCGCTACCACGTGGACCAGGGCCAGGCTGCGCGCGTCGAGCGCAAGGCATTGCACGCCTTCGACCAAGTGGCCGAAGCGTGGGACCTCAAAGACGGGAATTGGCGCGATCTGCTGGGCTGGGCGGCGAAAGTGCACGAAGTCGGCCTGGATATCGCCCACTATCACTACCACAAGCACGGTGCCTACCTGATCGAACACTCCGACCTGTCGGGCTTCTCCCGCGAGGACCAGCAGATGATGGCCTTGCTGGTGCGCGGCCACCGCCGCAACATCCCCAAGGACAAGATCGCCGAGCTGGGTGAGGAAGGGGTCAAGCTGCTGCGCCTGTGCGTGCTGCTGCGCTTCGCCATCCTGTTCCACCACATCCGTGGCAACCAGCAGATGCCGAAGGTCGAGCTCAAGGCTGCCGACAGCAGCCTCGATGTGGCCTTCCCTGAGGGCTGGCTGGAACAGAACCAGCTGACCCAGGCCGACTTCGCCAACGAGGCGGAGTGGCTGGCCCGGGTCGGCTTCGTCCTCAGCGTACGTTGAGGACCGGGTTGCTCAGGCGCTCCAGCAGGGTCGCCTGGGCACTGCGCGGGTTCTGGTTGCCGGTTGGCGTGCTGCGCACGTAGCGCCCGTCCGGCTGCAGGGTCCAGGCGTGGGTGTTGTCGGTCAGGTAGCCTTCCAGCTCCTTCTTCACCCGCAGCAACAGCTTCTTGCCTTCCACCGGGAAGCAGGTCTCGACACGCTTGTCGAGGTTGCGCTCCATCCAGTCGGCACTGGACAGGTAGATCTGCTCTTCGCCGCCATTGAGGAAGTAGAACACCCGCGTGTGCTCGAGGAAGCGGCCGATGATCGAGCGCACCTGGATGTTGTGCGAAACCCCCGGAATGCCTGGGCGCAGGCAGCACATGCCACGCACCACCAGGTCGATCTTCACGCCCGACTGGCTGGCCTTGTACAGCGCCTTGATGACCTTGGCGTCGGTCAGCGAGTTGAACTTGGCGATGATATGCGCCGGCTTGCCTTCGAGGGCGAACTGGGTTTCCCGCGCGATCATGTCGAGCATGCCCTTCTTCAGGGTGAACGGCGCGTGCAGCAGTTTCTTCATGCGCAGGGTCTTGCCCATGCCGATCAGCTGGCTGAACAGCTTGCCGACGTCCTCGGTGAGGGCGTCGTCGGAGGTCAGCAGGCTGTAGTCGGTGTACAGGCGGGCGTTGCCGGCGTGGTAGTTACCAGTGCCCAGGTGCGCATAACGCACGATCTCGCCCTGCTCGCGGCGCAGGATCAGCATCATCTTGGCGTGGGTCTTGAAGCCGACCACGCCGTAGATCACCACCGCACCGGCCGCTTGCAGGCGGCTGGCCATCTGCAGGTTGGACTCTTCGTCGAAGCGCGCCCGCAACTCGATCACCGCAGTGACCTCCTTGCCGTTACGCGCCGCGTCCACCAGCGCGTCGACGATTTCCGAGTTGGCCCCGGAACGGTACAGGGTCTGGCGCACGACAAGTACGTGCGGGTCCTTGGCGGCCTGCCGCAGCAAGTCGATCACCGGGGTGAAGGACTCGAACGGGTGCATCAGCAGGATGTCCTGCTTGCCGATCACGCTGAAGATGTTGTCGGCGTTCTGCAGCAGCTTGGGGATCGCCGGGGTGAACGGCGTGTACTGCAACTCTGGGTGGCTGTCCAGGCCGGTGATGCTGAACAGGCGGGTAAGGTTGACCGGGCCGTTGACCTGGTACAGCTCGCTTTCGCTGAGGCTGAACTGCTTGAGCAGGTAGTCCGACAGGTGTTTCGGGCAGGTGTCGGCCACCTCCAGGCGCACCGCGTCACCGTAGCGGCGCGAGAACAGCTCGCCGCGCAGGGCGCGGGCCAGGTCGTCGACCTCTTCGGAGTCCAGCGCCAGGTCGGCGTTACGGGTCAGGCGGAACTGATAGCAGCCCTTCACCTTCATGCCCTGGAACAGGTCGTCGGCGTGCGCATGGATCATCGACGACAGGAACACATAGTTGGCGCCCGGGCCACCCACCTCTTCCGGCACCCGGATGACCCGCGGCAGCAGGCGCGGGGCCGGGATGATCGCCAGGCCCGAATCGCGGCCGAAGGCGTCGACACCCTCGAGCTCGACGATGAAGTTGAGGCTCTTGTTCACCAGCAGCGGGAACGGGTGGGTCGGGTCGAGGCCGATCGGGGTGATGATCGGGGCGATTTCGTCGCGGAAGTAGCGGCGCACCCAGGTCTTGAGCTTGGGTGTCCAGTAACGCCGGCGGATGAAGCGGATATGGTGCTTTTCCAGCTCTGGCAGCAGCACGTCGTTGAGGATCGCGTACTGGCGCTCCACTTCGCTGTGCACCAGGTCGCTGATGCGTGCCAGCGCCTGGTGCGGCTGCAGGCCGTCGGCACCGGCCTGCTCACGGGCGAAGTTGATCTGCTTCTTCAGGCCGGCGACGCGGATCTCGAAGAACTCGTCGAGGTTGCTGGAGAAGATCAACAGGAACTTGAGGCGTTCGAGCAGCGGGTAGCTCTCGTCCAGCGCCTGTTCCAGCACACGGATATTGAACTGCAGCTGCGAGAGTTCGCGATGAATGTACAGGCTGCTGTCGTCCAGGCCTGGGATGATGATTGCAGGGGCCGGCGCGGGGGCCGGAGCCGCAGTTTCTGCCACCGGTTCCGCGGCAGGCAGGGGCGCCGGCGGCAGGTCTGGCGGGGTCTGCACCATCTCTTCGGGGAGCTCCTGAGCATCCTTGATCGCGACAGGGGTTAGCACTTCATTATTCATCTGGCGTTCCTGAGGACGTTAACGCCCTATCATCTATTGAGCGGCAAGATAAGCGCCCATTATGACGCCTGTGTTACATGCCAGGGCAAGCCATGGCGCGTGGCTTCTGGCATTCTCCGAGCAGGAATTGTTCATGTCGAGACACATTTGGACACTTTCACGAACGCGCGCGAAGGGGTAGGCTTCGCGTTCATTTCGCCAGCACCTCAGAAAATGCTTCAACAATTCCTGCAGGATTTCGGCTACTTCGCCCTTTTTCTAGGCACCTTCTTCGAAGGCGAGACCATTCTGGTGCTTGCGGGATTCCTTGCGTTCCGCGGTTACATGGACATCAACCTGGTGTGCCTGGTGGCGTTTTTCGGCAGCTATGCCGGCGACCAGCTGTGGTACTTCATGGGCCGTCGCCACGGGCGCAGGATCCTGGCACGCAAACCGCGCTGGCAGGCGATGGGTGACCGGGCGCTGGACCACATCCGTCGCCATCCCGACATCTGGGTACTGAGTTTCCGCTTCGTCTATGGCCTGCGCACGGTCATGCCGGTGGCCATTGGCCTGTCCGGCTACCCGCCACGCCGCTATCTGTTGCTGAATGGTCTTGGCGCTGCCATCTGGGCAGTGGCCCTGGGCGCGGCCGCATATCACTTCGGCGCCATCCTCGAAGGCCTGCTGGGCAACGTGAAGCGCTACGAGCTATGGGTGCTCGGTGGCCTGTTGGCGCTGGGCGGCCTGCTGTGGCTGCGCCGGCGCTTCCGCACTTTGCGCGCGGAGCGCAAGGCGGCGGGCAAGGCCCAGGCCCCAGAGGCTGAGCAGGCTGTAAGCCACGAGCAGCAACCAGGCCAGCGGCACGACCACCGCTAGGCCCAGTGCGCCGGCCAGGTACAGCGCCGGCGCATTCGCCAGCAACCGTACCAGCTCCAGGCGCACGGCCCATGGCCGGTTCTCCAGCAACGCGCCCAGCACGAACAAGCCAAACGCCATCAGCGCCCAGCCGAGTACCAGGGCGGCGGTTGGCACGCGTTCGGCCACCTCCATCAGATAGCTGCCCAGCGCCACGTAACCCACGAATTGCGCCGCCACATAGGCCTGCTGCGCACGGCCCAGGGCAACCTCGAACTTGCGAAACAACGCCAGGTCCTGCTTGGCCTGCGGGTAGCGTGCAGCCACATCGGCCGGGCGCCAGCCGGTGGGCATGAACCAGATGCGCAGTTTGTCCCACAGGCTACCGGCGCGACGGGCGTCGTGCCAGAGCTGGGCATAGAACTGCAGGTTGGCCCACAGCGGGTTCCAGCTGGCCAGCGGCGTGGTCACCCCGAACACCACCGGCTCGGCCGGGTCTTCCTCTTTGAAGGTGCCGAACAGACGATCCCAGAGAATGAACACGCCGCCGTAATTGCGATCCAAGTAAGCAGGATTTTGCGCATGGTGGACGCGATGGTTGGATGGCGTGATCAACACCCACTCAAGCCAGCCCAGCTTGGGAATGTGCCGGGTATGCACCCAGAACTGGTACAGCAGGTTGAGCGACGCCACCGTGATGAACACCAGCGGCGGCACACCGAGCAACGCCAGCGGCAGGTAGAACAGCCACGAGAAGATGAACCCGCTGCTGGTCTGGCGCAGCGCCGTGGTGAGGTTGTATTCCTCGCTCTGGTGATGCACCGAGTGCGCAGCCCACAGCACGTTGCGCTCATGGCCAAGACGATGCAGCCAGTAGTAGCAGAAGTCGTACAGGACAACGGCCAACAGCCACACCCACCAGGCCTGCGGCGGCAGGCGCAGCAACGCCATGTGCTCGAACGCCAGGGCATAGGTCACCAGCCCCACCCCTTTGGTCAGCAACCCGGTACTGGTCGACAGCGCACCGGTGCTGAGGCTGTTGATCGAGTCAGCCAGGGTGAAGTTGCGCTGGCCGCGCACACGGTCGGCCAGCAGTTCGACGGCGATCAGCACGAAGAAGAACGGCACGGCCAGCAGGATCAGGTCCATGGGTACGACCTCAGGTGTTATCCGCCAAGATTAGGCCGCGCTTGCAGGAATCCCTATGGCTACATCTGCCAAACTAGAGGACATTTAGCGCCTCGACACTGGAGTAAAAAGCATGACAAAAAAAGTAGCGGTGATTCTTTCCGGCTGTGGCGTTTATGACGGCGCCGAAATCCACGAAAGCGTGATCACCCTGCTGCGCCTCGACCAGCGTGGTGCGCAGGTGCAGTGCTTCGCGCCGAACATTGCGCAGATGCATGTGATCAACCACCTGACCGGCGAGGAAATGCCCGAATCGCGCAATGTGCTGGTGGAGTCGGCGCGCATTGCCCGCGGCGAGGTCAAGGACATCCGCGAGGCCAAGGCCGAGGACTTCGATGCGCTGATCGTGCCGGGCGGTTTCGGGGCGGCGAAGAACCTGTCCAACTTTGCCGTGGAAGGCGCCAACTGCAGCGTCCACCCGGATGTGCTGGCCTTGGCCGAAGCCTTTGCCGATGCCTGCAAGCCGGTTGGCCTGATCTGCATCTCGCCGGCGCTGGCGGCGAAGATCTACGGGCCAGGCGTGGTCTGCACCATCGGTACCGACGCCGGCACTGCGGCGGCCGTGACGAAGATGGGTGGCACCCATGAAGAGTGCGATGTACACGATATTGTCGAGGACACCCAGCGCAAGCTGGTGACCACCCCGGCGTACATGGAGGCCAAGTCGATCAGTGAAGCGGCTGGCGGGATCTACAAGCTGGTGGACCGGGTGCTGGAGCTGACGCACGAGTAACGGGTGCAAGATTCAGAATCTGACGCGGTCCCCGTGGGAGCGGCCTTGTGTCGCGAAAGGGCCGCAGCGCGGCCCCGGCAATTTATGCGGCGAAGCTGAAATCCTGGGGCCGCTTCGCGGCCCTTTCGCGACACAAGGCCGCTCCCACACGTCGTGTCCATCCCGCCAGCCGGGTCGCTTCAGGGTTTGGACAACCGGGCAATGATCCGGTCCAGCGCATTGGCAAACGCCTGCTTCTCGCGCTCGCCATAAGGCGCCTGCCCTCCCCCCACCTGGCCCTGCTCGCGCAGCTCGGTGAACAGGTTGCGCGCCGCCAGCCGATCACCCATGTTGCGCTCGTCGAACTCGCGCCCGCGCGGGTCCAGTGCCGCCACGCCCTTTTTCACCAGGCGGTCGGCCAACGGCACGTCACTGCAGATCACCAGCTCGCCAGGCACGGCGTGCTCCACCAGGTAATCATCGGCCGCGTCCATGCCACTGGGTACCACGATCAGGCGCACGATCGCGAACGCCGGCTTGGCCACAGCCTGGCCCGCCACCATCACTACCTCGAACTTGCGCTTGAGGGCGAACTTGACGATCAGATCCTTGGCCGCCTTGGGGCAGGCGTCGGCATCGATCCACACACGCATCGGAAAACCTCGCAATCAGCTTGAGGCCCCCATCATGCCTCAAGCGCAACGAAAGCTGCAGCCGCCGCCCACGTGCGCTGGGAAAATGGCGCCAATATTTCAATTGCCGCTTATCCGACCCCGCCACTCAGGCTACACTCGCCACAGCTCCGCTGGCCTGCCCGAGTGCGCAATGAACCACCCCCACGAAATCCGCCCCGACCTGGACGAAGGCATCGACCGCAAGGTCCTGGCGACATTGCGTGCGCGCTTCCTGCGGCTCAACCAGGGCCGGCTGCAGCGGGCCCTGGAGGGCCTGTCGACGCGCCAGCAACAGGTGCTGACGCTGCTGCCGCTGCTGTTTCATGTGAACCACCCGTTGCTGCCGGGCTATGTCTCCGGCAGCACCCCCGCCGGCGTATCGGGCTACGAGCCAAGCGCCGACCTGGTAGTCGAGGCCCAGCGCCTGGCCCGCTCGTTCACCTACAAGGCCCGCCATGGCAACCCGCCGCGGCCGATCCACGGCCTGTTCCTGATGGGCAGCCTGGGCTCGCTGGCCCAGGCCGAGCACAGCGACATGGACCTGTGGGTGTGCCATGCACCCGGTCTGGCCGACGAGCTGCTGGGCGAGTTGCGCCGCAAATGCCAACTGCTGGAGGCATGGGCGGAAAGCCTGGGTGCCGAGGCACACTTCTTTCTGATCGACACGCAAGGTTTCGCCCAGGGCCAACGCGAGGGCCAGCTCGGTTCCGACGATTGCGGCACCACCCAGCACTACCTGCTGCTGGACGAGTTCTACCGCACTACTATCTGGCTGGCCGGGCGCACGCCACTGTGGTGGCTGGTGCCGGTCTACCAGGAAGACGATTACCACACCTATACCCAGACCCTGCTGTCCAAGCGTTTCATCCGCAGCCAGGACGCCCTCGACCTCGGCAACCTGGCGCACATTCCGCCCGGCGAGTTCGTCGGCGCCGGCTTGTGGCAACTGTTCAAAGGCATCGACTCGCCCTACAAGTCGCTGCTCAAGCTGCTGCTGACCGAGGCCTATGCCAGCGAACACCCCGCCGTACGCTGCCTGAGCCTGGACTACAAGCAGGCAGTGTTCGCCAACCAGCTCGACCTCGACGAGCTGGACCCGTACGTGATGGTGTACCGGCGCATCGAGCGCTACCTGCTGCAGCGTGGCGAACATGCGCGCCTGGAGTTGGTGCGGCGCAGCCTGTACCTGAAGGTGAACAAGAAGCTCAGTGACCCGGCCCGGGCCAATGGCTGGCAACGTCGGCTGTTGCAGCGCCTGGCCGACGAGTGGGGCTGGGACGAGCGCCAGTTGGCCCTGCTGGACAGTCGCAACCAATGGAAAGTGCAGCAGGTTGCCGTCGAGCGCCGCGAGCTGGTGGCCGAACTGAACCACAGCTACCGCTTTCTCAGCCAGTTCGCCCGCACTCAGAACGCCAGCAGCCGCGCCGACCAGCGCGATCTCAATGTGCTGGGCCGGCGCCTTTACGCGGCCTTCGAGCGCCGCGCCGGCAAGGTCGAAGTGATCAACCCCGGTATCGCCCCGGACCTGGCCGAAGGCACCCTGACCCTGGTCCAGGCGCCTAACCGCAAAGAGCCCGGCAGCCACCACTGGGAGCTCTATACCGGCAACCTGAGCCCCCATGAGGTGGACCACTTCAGCCCGCTCAAGCGTTGCCGCGAACTGCTCGAGCTTCTGACCTGGGCCCATCGCAACGGGGTGATCGACAGCAGCACGCGCCTGGCGCTGCACCCGGGTGTCAGCGACCTCAGCGAATTCGAGCTGTTCAACCTGGTCGGCTGCCTGCAACAGAGCATCCCCCTGCCCTTGCCGACCGTCAGCGAAGTGCGCCTGCTGCAACCCAGCGTTGCCGACGAGGTGCTGCTGCTGGTCAACGTCGCCATCGACCCACTGCGCCACCACCGCGACCTGAACATCCTGATGACCACCGAGCGTACCGACTCGTTGAGCTATGCAGGCGTGCGCGAAAACCTGGTCCTGACCCTGGACCAGGTCACCCTCAACAGCTGGAACGAGGTATTGGTCCAGCGCTATGACGGCGAGCACGCGCTGGTGCGCTGCCTGCGCGACTTCCTCAACAGCCCCGTGCTGCGCGGCCACCGGCCGAGGGTGCGGGTGCGCTGCTTCTGTCACAGCCGCGCGCAGGCCATCGGCCAACGCGTGGAGGAAATCTTCGACACCGTGCAGCTGCTGCTGGACCAGGGCCTGAACCACCGCTACCTGCTGCAGGTGGCCCAGCACACCCATGTGCTGGAGCTGCTGGCCGGGCATGTCGGCCTCACCACCCTGGCCGAGCACGAGGCGCTGCTGGACCACCTGGGCGAAGAGCGTAGCGCCTACAGCCCGCTGTACCTGGACGCCAACGCCCTGCAGGACCACGACCTGCACCTGGTGCTGGAGCAGGGCCGGCCGGCCTGCATCCAGGTGTTCTACCGCCTGCAGGGTGGCTGGGCCGAGCTGTACGTGCTGG
Source organism: Pseudomonas sp. X4 (assembly GCF_040784925.1). Taxonomy (NCBI): domain Bacteria; kingdom Pseudomonadati; phylum Pseudomonadota; class Gammaproteobacteria; order Pseudomonadales; family Pseudomonadaceae; genus Pseudomonas; species Pseudomonas sp. X4. The sequence goes on from NZ_CP160798.1 coordinate 2,209,019, forward strand.
ATGAATACAATGCCCTGTGGCAGCAACGCCTGCCTCTGCACGACGAAGCCCACTTGCTGTTGCCGCTGCAGCGCTTTCTGCGTTCGGTGGTGATGCGCCGTGATGCCCGGCTGCCGCTGGACACCCAGCGCGCGGCCTCACTGGACATCCACTACGCGCAACTGTTGCCTTCCGGGCCAGGCAAGGCGCGCAGCGTCGAGCCGCGCCAGGCCCCGCTCGAGGGTAGCGACCAGCCTTACTATGAGGTGCAGGCGATCATCCAGGCCGGGGTGGCGGGTGCGGCGCACGTGACGCTGTATTGCGACCAGCAGGAGTTTTCCGAACTGGAGCATGGTGAACAGCTGTATGCGGTAGCGGCCCGGCAAATCCTCGGGCAGCGACATGGTGCAGGACAGTACCGCTGCTACATCACTGACCTGGATTTGTCCGAGTTGCTGGATGACCAGCTGGGGTCGACGCAGCTGTACCTGCGCTACAAGCGGGAGCTGGAGCAGGCTTTGAACGAGGGGTTGGAGCAGGTTTTGGCAGAAGGATCCTGAGTTGCCGGGGGACACATGTGGGAGCGGGTTCACCCGCGAACACCGGCGAAGCCGGTGCCATACACCGCGTCGCCTTCTTCGCGGGTAAACCCGCTCCCACAGCGGCCCCCTGGCCCTTACAGGTCGAAATCGCCCGCCGCTTCCGGCTGGTATTCCACTTCCAGCAGCTTCAGCTTGAGGGTCTTGCCCCCCGGGGCCGGCCAGTCGATCTGCGCGCCCACCGACAACCCCAGCAAGGCGCAACCGATCGGCGCCAGGATCGAGACCTTGCCTTCCGGCCCGGCATCCTTCGGGTACACCAGGGTCAGGTGGTAGTCCTTGCCGCTGGCTTCCTCACGGCAGTGCACGCGCGAGTTCATGGTCACCACTCCAGCCGGGACTTCCTCGTGACCGACCACCTGCTCGGCGCGGTCCAGCTCGTCCTGCAGGGCGAGCACACCCGGCGTACTCTCGTCGAGGCTGTCGATCAGACGCTCCAGACGTTGTACGTCCAATCGGGTGAGGATGAGGGAAGGCTTGGTGCTCATGATCCAGTCAGACTCCTTTGAACAGGCGGTTTTCATCGTGCAGATAAAGCAAAACCCCGCCCAAGGGCGGGGTTTGTGAAGGCTTTGGCGTCACCGACGCAGAACCCGACGTTACCACAGCCGGGTAAATACTCAAGCCCCTGCGATCAGTGTGCCTTAGCCTGGTCGCGCAGGGCCTGGGCCTCGCGGCAGATCTGCCGGCGCCGTTCGTCATCGGCCGAACGCCATTCGCGGATGTGCTCGACATGCCGGTGGCAACCCGTGCAGACCCGCTGTTCGTCCAGCCGGCAAACGCTGATGCAGGGCGACGGTACTGCGGGGCTGACGTTGCTGTAGAGCGGCTTGGGCGGCCGGGCCTGGGTGCTGCTCATGTCAGATCTCGTCGAAGTCCAGCTTCTCGCCGGCCCGCTCCCAGACGATGCGCTCGAGCATTTCGCCCAGCAGCTCCTCGCTCTTCTCGCACACCCACTTGCCGCTGTCTTCGTCGTAGTCGAAGTGGAAACCGCCGGAACGGTCGGCCAGCCACAGCTGGCGCAGCGGCTCCTGGCGGCTGAAGATCAGCTGGGCGCCGCCTTCGAACTTGACGGTGAGGACGCCAGCGGAGTTCTCCATGTCCAGGTCCAGGCCGCTCTCGTCGAACAGGTCTTCCAGGGCCTGTTGGGTCGCGTCGACCAGATCATGGAAACGCGCTTCACTCAAACTCATTGCAGGAACCTCGAAATTGGCTGCGTTACAGGCAAGCCCGGCAAGATACGGGCGCTTGCCGCCGAATGCAAAGGTTTAGCCGCTACCTTCACTTGCCCCTTCGCGGCTAAAGCCGCTCCTACAGGTACTGCACATGGCGTGAGGCCGATGCGGTCGAGGTGGGAGCGGCTTCAGCCGCGAAAGGGCCCTTGCAGGCGGTAAGAATAGCCCGCCCGGCGGGCCGGCCCTCGCATAGGCAAGCCGTCGGTCGCTCGGTATACTCGGGCGCAATACTGCATATTTCTAAGGATTTCACCCATGAAGCGCCTGATTTCCTCCCTCGCGGCGCTGGTCGCTGTTGCCTGCCTCGTTTCGGCCTGCGGCCAGAAAGGCCCGCTGTATCTGCCAGAAGACGGCGATAACGGCAAAGCGCACAAGTCGCACCAGCACCAGCCAAAAGCCAAGCCGGCCCCGGTACAAGAGCAGCAGCCGGAGCTCGAGCCCGAGCAGTCGCCAACGCAGTAAGGAAACCAGATGAACGCTTTCAACTACCGCGACGGCGAGCTGTTCGCGGAAGGCGTGGGCCTGTCGGCCATCGCCGAACGCTACGGCACCCCGACCTACGTGTACTCGCGCGCCCACATCGAGGCCCAGTACCGTAGCTACACCGACGCCCTGCAAGGCACCGAGCACCTGGTGTGTTTCGCGGTCAAGGCCAACTCCAACCTCGGCGTACTGAACGTGCTGGCGCGCCTGGGCGCAGGCTTCGACATCGTCTCCGGCGGTGAGCTGGAGCGCGTGCTGGCCGCTGGCGGCCGTGCCGACCGCGTGGTGTTCTCCGGCGTCGGCAAGACCCGCGACGACATGCGCCGTGCCCTGGAAGTCGGCGTGCACTGCTTCAACGTCGAATCCACCGACGAACTGGAGCGCCTGCAAGTGGTGGCCGCCGAGATGGGCAAGGTTGCCCCGGTCTCACTGCGGGTCAACCCGGACGTCGACGCCGGCACCCACCCGTACATCTCCACCGGCCTGAAAGAGAACAAGTTCGGCATCGCCATCGCCGACGCCGAGGCCATCTACGTGCGCGCCGCGCAGCTGCCGAACCTGGAAGTGGTCGGTGTCGACTGCCACATCGGTTCGCAACTGACCACCGTCGAGCCTTTCCTCGATGCTCTCGACCGCCTGCTGGTGCTGGTCGACCGCCTGGCCGAGTGCGGCATCCACCTGCGCCACCTGGACCTGGGTGGCGGTGTCGGCGTGCGTTACCGCGATGAGGAGCCGCCGCTGGTGGCCGACTACATCAAGGCGATCCGCGAGCGCGTCGGCGACCGCGACCTGGCCCTGGTGTTCGAGCCGGGCCGCTACATCGTGGCCAACGCCGGCGTCCTGCTGACCCGCGTGGAATACCTCAAGCACACCGAGCACAAGGACTTCGCCATCATCGATGCGGCGATGAACGACCTGATCCGCCCGGCCCTGTACCAGGCCTGGATGGGTGTCAGCGCGGTCAAGCCACGCGCAGGCGAAGGCCGTGCCTACGACCTGGTCGGCCCGATCTGCGAGACTGGCGACTTCCTCGGCAAGGACCGCGTGCTGAACCTGGCCGAAGGTGACCTGCTGGCCGTACAGTCCGCGGGCGCCTATGGTTTTGTCATGAGCTCCAACTACAACACCCGTGGCCGTTGCGCTGAAATCCTGGTCGACGGCGACCAGGCCTTCGAAGTACGCCGCCGCGAGACCATCGCCGAATTGTACGCTGGCGAAAGCCTGCTGCCGGAGTAAGCCCATGCTGCTGCGTTTTACCAAGATGCATGGGCTGGGCAACGACTTCATGGTCCTCGACCTGGTCAGCCAGCACGCGCACATCCAGCCCAAGCACGCCAAGCAATGGGGTGACCGCCACACCGGCATCGGCTTCGACCAGTTGCTGATCGTCGAGGCGCCGAACAACCCGGAAGTGGACTTCCGCTACCGCATCTTCAATGCCGACGGCTCCGAGGTCGAGCAGTGCGGCAACGGTGCGCGCTGCTTCGCCCGCTTCGTGCTGGACAAGCGCCTGACCGCGAAAAAGCGTATCCGCGTGGAAACCAAGAGCGGCATCATCGAGCTGGACGTGCAGAACGACGGCCAGATCAGTGTCGACATGGGCCCACCGCGTTTCATCCCTGCCGAAATCCCCTTCGTCGCCGACGAGCAGGCGCTGAACTACCCACTGGAAGTCGACGGCCAAGTGCATTCGATTGCCGCCCTGTCCATGGGTAACCCGCATGCCGTGTTGCGTGTCGACGACGTGCGTACCGCCCCTGTGCACCAGCTGGGCCCGAAGATCGAAAACCACCCACGCTTCCCGCAGCGGGTAAATGCCGGCTTCCTCCAGGTCATCGACCGCCACCGCGCCAACCTGCGTGTGTGGGAACGTGGTGCGGGCGAAACCCAGGCCTGCGGCACCGGCGCCTGCGCCGCCGCCGTGGCGGCGATCAGCCAGGGCTGGATGGACTCCCCAGTGTCCCTCGACCTGCCCGGTGGCCGCCTGCACATCGAATGGGCCGGCCCCGGCAAGCCCGTGCTGATGACCGGCCCGGCCGTACGCGTCTACGAAGGACAGGTTCGTCTCTAAGCGAGTAACCGCCATGACCGATCAGCCCCAGGTTGTACCCCAGCAGTCCGCCGAGCTCGATGCTGAAGCGGTGGTCGCCTACCTGCGCGCCCACCCCACCTTCTTCGCCGAGCACGACGAGCTGCTGATCGAACAGCGCATCCCGCACCAGCGTGGCGACAGCGTGTCGCTGGTGGAGCGCCAGCTCAAGCTGCTGCGCGACCGCAACATCGAGATGCGCCACCGCCTGTCGCAACTGATGGACGTGGCCCGCGACAACGACCGGCTGTTCGACAAGACCCGCCGGCTGATCCTCGACCTGCTCGACGCCGGCAGCCTGGAAGAAGTGGTGATGGCGGTCGAAGACAGCCTGCGCCAGGAATTCCAGGTGCCCTTCGTCAGCCTGATCCTGTTCGGCGAAAACGTCGCGCCGGTCGGGCGCTGGGTCAGCAACGCCGAAGCGCAGCAGGCCATCGGTGCCCTGCTGGGCGGCGGCAAGACGGTCAGCGGCAACCTGCGCGAGCACGAGCTGGCCTTCCTGTTCGGTGAAGAACAGCGCCGGGAAGTGGGCTCCAGCGCCGTGGCTGCCCTGGAATACCAGGGCCTGCACGGGGTGCTGGCGATCGGCAGCCGCGACCCGCAACACTACAAGAGCAGCGTCGGTACCTTGTTCCTTGGCTACATTGCCGAGGTACTTGGCCGCGTTGTGCCACGCGTTACCCAGACCCTGCGCCCGGTACGCTGATGGAACGCCAGCTGGAGGCTTATTGCGCACACCTGCGCAACGAGCGCCAGGTGTCCGAGCACACCCTGCTGGGCTACCGTCGCGACCTCGACAAGGTGGTCGCCTACTGCAAGGAGCACGGCATTGCCGATTGGCAGGCGCTGCAGATCCAGCAGCTGCGCCAGCTGATCGCCCGCCAGCACCACCACGGCCAGTCCTCGCGCAGCCTGGCCCGGCTACTGTCGGCGGTGCGTGGCCTGTACCGCTATCTCAACCGCGAAGGCCTGTGCCAGCACGACCCGGCCAGCGGCCTGAGCGCGCCCAAGGGCGAACGCCGGCTGCCCAAGGTGCTGGACACCGACCGCGCCCTGCAACTGCTTGATGGCGGTGTCGACGATGACTTCATCGCCCGTCGTGACCAGGCCATCCTCGAACTGTTCTATTCGTCGGGCCTGCGCCTGTCCGAGCTGACCAACCTCGACCTCGATCACCTGGACCTCGCCGCCGGCCTGGTGCAGGTGCTGGGCAAGGGCGGCAAGGCCCGCGTGCTGCCGGTCGGCCGCAAGGCCCGCGAAGCGTTGCAGGCCTGGTACCGCCTGCGCGGCATCGGCAACCCGCGCGACCGCGCGGTGTTCATCACCCGCCAGGGCAACCGCATCAGCCCACGGGCCGTTCAGCAACGGGTGAAGGCAGCCGGTGAGCGCGAGCTGGGCCAGCACCTGCACCCACACATGCTTCGCCATTCCTTCGCCAGCCACGTGCTGGAATCGTCCCAGGACCTGCGCGCAGTGCAAGAGATGCTCGGCCATGCCGACATCGGCACCACGCAGATCTATACCCACCTGGACTTCCAGCACCTGGCCGCGGTGTACGACAGCGCCCACCCTCGGGCCAAACGCAGCAAAGGCACAGACTCATGAGCATCAAGCTGATCACCTTCGACCTCGACGACACCCTGTGGGATACCGCGCCGGTGATTGCCAGCGCGGAAGTCGTGCTGCGCGACTGGCTCGAAGCCAACGCCCCAATCCTTGGCGGCGTGCCGGTGGAGCACCTGTTCGCCATTCGCGAGCGCCTGGTGCAGGCCGAACCCGGTCTGAAGCACCGCATCAGCGCCCTGCGCCGACGGGTGCTGTTCCATGCCCTGGAAGAAGTCGGCTACAGCGAAAAGCATGCGCAGGAGCTGGCCAACGAAGGTTTCGAAGTATTCCTGCATGCCCGCCACCAGGTGGAGATTTTCCCGGAGGTGCAGCCGGTGCTGGAGATCCTGCGCCATCACTACACCTTGGGCGTGGTCACCAACGGCAATGCCGACGTGAGCCGGCTGGGGCTGGCGGACTATTTCCGCTTTGCCCTGTGTGCCGAGGACCTCGGCATCGGCAAGCCGGACCCGGCGCCGTTCCTCGAAGCCCTGCGCCGCGGCGACGTGGAAGCCAGCGCGGCGGTGCACATCGGTGACCACCCGGGCGATGACATCGCCGGCGCCCAACGTGCCGGGCTGCGCGCGGTGTGGTTCAACCCGCAGGGCAAGGCGTGGGCAGGCGAACAGGCGCCTGATGCCGAGATCCAGCGCCTGTCGCAGTTACCCGACATCCTCGCGCGCTGGCGCTGACAGGTACTGCACAGCCCTCGAAGCCTGCGCGGCCCGTTGTAGGAGCGGCCTTGTGTCGCGAAAGGGCTGCGAAGCAGCCCCAGCAATTCGTGCATCTACGCGAAAACCCTGGGGCTGCTTCGCAGCCCTTTCGCGACACAAGGCCGCTCCTACAGGGACCGCGTCAACCTGGCCTGAACAGTAGGCACAAAAAAGCCCGCAGCGACGGCGGGCTTTTTTTCGATCAGCCACTCAGATAGGGCGGCTGCCGTACTTGTTGTCCGGCTTCTTGGGCGGGTCGGCGACCACGTTGGCCTCGACTTCCTGAACCTTGCCGCCACGAGCAAGGAACTCTTCCATGGCCTTGGCCAGGGCGTCACGCTCCTTCTGCTTGGCTTCCATGCTCGGCATCTCGTCTACCGAGACCGCGGCCTTGGATTTGCCCTTGGCAGCGGGTGCCGGGCTGCTGTCGTCATCGCCAGCGTCTTCGGCGCCGTCATCAGCTGCCGCTTCGAGGCCTTCATCGCCCTCGTCTTCGTCGCCTACTTCGAGGTCATCATTTTCCAGATCGTCGTCGCTCATGTTCTACCTCATGACTTGCGAAAAGCAGGTTAGTTATAGACCAGTGCAGCCGTAGACCGGCAGCCACCAGTGAAAATTCAACTGGCCGTGGGTTAGGCCACTGCCCTAGGGTCGGCGCTCCTGATGGGAGGCGGCACCCAGCAGGCCCTGCTCCTGGCAGGACCTGACAAATCCTTTAGCCCCTGCTGGCCACACGCTATTGGCAAGCCTAGCAAAGGCTGGCGAAGCGTGTGGACTACTCGTCAAACACCCTTCGGCGCGCATTCTAGCGCGCCAGCAGAAAAAGCAAAGCACCATGAATGCTCTGCGTTTTGTAAGATTTCCGCCTACGTCGCGAACGTGTCGGATAAACCGTTTGCCGTGCGGGAAATGCTAAAAATCTGGCAAAAAAATGCCCGGCAAGCCGGGCAAGTTTTTACCGCGTCGCAGTTACAGGTTGTAGCCGCGCTCGTTGTGCTGAGCCAGGTCGAGGCCGACCGACTCTTCTTCTTCGCTGACCCGCAGGCCCATCACCACATCCAGCACCTTGAGGATCACGTAGGTGACGATGGCGGTGTAGACCACGGTGAAAATCACGCCCTTGGCCTGGATCCAGACCTGCATGCCGATGTCGGTGACGGCACCGAAGCCGCCCAGCGCCGGGGCTGCGAACACGCCGGTGAGGATGGCGCCGATGATACCGCCGATGCCGTGCACGCCGAAGGCGTCCAGCGAGTCGTCATAGCCCAGCTTGCGCTTGAGGCTGGTGGCGCAGAAGTAGCAGACCACACCCGAGACCAGGCCGATCACCAGGGCACCCATCGGGCCTACGGTACCGGCAGCCGGGGTGATGGCGACCAGGCCGGCGACCACGCCCGATGCGATGCCCAGGGCGCTCGGCTTACCGTGGCCGATCCACTCGGCGAACATCCAGCCCAGGGCCGCGGCGGCGGTGGCAATCTGGGTCACCAGCATGGCCATGCCGGCGGTGCCGTTGGCGGCAGCGGCAGAGCCTGCGTTGAAGCCGAACCAGCCGATCCACAGCATGGCCGCGCCCATCAGGGTGTAGCCCAGGTTGTGCGGGGCCATCGGGGTGGTCGGGTAGCCCTTGCGCTTGCCCAGCACCAGGCAGCAGACCAGGCCCGCGATACCGGCGTTGATGTGCACCACGGTGCCGCCGGCAAAGTCCAGCACGCCCCAGTCCCACATCAGTGCACCGTCACCGCTCCAGACCATGTGCGCGATCGGCGCGTAGACCAGGGTGAACCAGATGCCCATGAACACCAGCATCGCGGAGAACTTCATGCGCTCGGCGAAGGCACCGACGATCAGCGCCGGGGTGATGATGGCGAAGGTCATCTGGAAGGTGATGAATACTGCTTCAGGGAACAGCGCGGCAGCCGAGGTCAGGTTCGAGGGCGTGACGCCGCTGAGGAACGCCTTGGAGAAGCCGCCAACGAAGGAATTGAAGTTGAGCACGCCCTTTTCCATACCAGTGGTATCGAAGGCCATGCTGTAGCCGTAGACGACCCAGAGAATGCTCATCAGGCCAGTGATTGCAAAGCACTGCATCATCACCGACAGCACGTTCTTGGAACGCACCATGCCGCCATAGAACAGGGCCAGGCCCGGAATGGTCATGAACAGCACCAGCGCCGTTGCGGTCAGCATCCAGGCGGTGTCGCCGGAGTTCAGCGCTGGGGCAGCTTCCTCGGCCAGGGCAAGCCCGGGCATTACGAGGGACAATAGGGCTCCTAGCCCTGCGATCTTACGCAGAGTCATGTTGTTTTCTCCTGGGGCGTTGGGTTTGGTGAGGCTTTGTTGCTGCTTAGATCGCGTCGGTATCGGTTTCGCCGGTACGGATACGGATCGCCTGCTCCAGATTCACCACGAAAATCTTGCCGTCACCGATCTTGCCGGTGTTGGCTGCCTTGGTGATGGCTTCGATTACCCGATCAAGGTCCTTGTCATCGATGGCGACATCGATCTTCACCTTGGGCAGGAAATCGACCACGTATTCAGCACCGCGATACAGCTCGGTATGGCCCTTCTGCCGACCGAAGCCTTTGACTTCGGTGACGGTGATGCCCTGCACGCCGATTTCCGACAGCGACTCGCGCACGTCGTCCAGCTTGAACGGCTTGATGATGGCTGTGACTAGCTTCATGAAACTCTCTCCCGATTTGGTGGACTTGCCCCAGGAAAACAAACCCGTCTCAAGTCTAAGCGCAGCGCTTGGCTTTGTAACGCGTCGTCGGCATCCGGCTCCGCGTGCGCACTGCCTGGTCACAAGGAACTGCATCAGTGCATGGCTCGCAGTGGTCTTTGCAGAAACCTTGCCAGTTCCGTCAAAGCTCGGGAAAACAGCGAGTTATGTGAATCAGTCGGGCTTGGCCAGTCGCCAGCATGCGCAACATGCACAATTTCGGTGCATCCAGACCTGGCGCATTGCTCGAAAAATGTGCAACTGCGTGGCGAGGGCGAATGATTTTTGTGGGAGCGGCCTTGTGTCGCGAAAGGGCCGCACAGCGGCCCCGGCAATGCATGCTGCGCAACCGATATCCCGGGGCTGCTGCGCAGCCCTTTCGCGACACAAGGCCGCTCCCACAAGGGACCAATGTGCAATCAAGGGCCAGGTTCGCCCGTGCTACACTGCCGGCCATTTCCCAGTATCAGTGGACAGCCCCATGCTCGCGCCCAAAGCCCTTCTCGATGCCCTGAGCGACCAGGCCTCGCGCCTGTTCAGCAGCGATACCGCCCAGCCCCGCGCCGAACTGGAAAGCCAGTTCAAAGTGCTGATGCAAGGTGCCTTCAGCAAGCTGGACCTGGTCAGCCGCGAAGAATTCGACAGCCAGATGGTCGTCCTGGCGCGCACCCGCGCACGCCTCGAAGCCCTGGAAAAACAGGTAGCCGAGCTGGAAGCACGACTGAATCCAGCCCCGCAGGATGAATGAATGCGCAAGGGCATGAAAATACAGGGTAACGCCCTAGCCTGAAAAACCACGACGCACACTTGTAGCTCCGGCCCGGGCCGCGCTGGCTATGCTTGCCAAGCCGCAGGAAGCGGCCCTTTTCAGCGACAACGGAGCGTCCATGTCCCTAGCCCTCGTCCACAGCCGCGCCCAGGTGGGCGTGCAGGCACCGGCGGTCAGCGTCGAAACCCACCTGGCCAACGGCTTGCCCCATCTCACTCTGGTCGGTCTGCCGGAAACCACGGTCAAAGAGAGCAAGGACCGGGTACGCAGCGCCATCGTCAACTCCGGGTTGAACTATCCGCAGCGGCGCATCACCCAGAACCTCGCCCCCGCCGACCTGCCCAAGGATGGCGGGCGCTATGACCTGGCCATTGCCCTGGGTATCCTCGCCGCCGATGGCCAGGTACCAACGGCCACCCTTGCCGAGGTCGAATGCCTGGGCGAACTGGCGCTATCTGGCAAGTTGCGCCCGGTGCAGGGCGTGCTGCCCGCGGCACTGGCGGCACGCGAAGCAGGCCGGGCGCTGGTGGTGCCACGGGAAAACGCCGAGGAAGCCAGCCTGGCAGGCGGGTTGGTGGTGTATGCGGTGGGGCACCTGCTGGAGCTGGTCGCCCACCTGAACGGCCAGGTGCCGTTGCCGCCGTATGCGGCCAACGGCCTGATCCTGCAGCAACGCCCGTACCCGGACCTGAGCGAGGTGCAGGGCCAACTGGCTGCCAAGCGTGCACTGCTGCTAGCGGCGGCCGGGGCGCACAACCTGTTGTTCACCGGGCCTCCCGGTACCGGCAAGACCTTGCTCGCCAGCCGCCTGCCGGGGCTGCTGCCACCGCTGGACGAGCACGAGGCACTGGAAGTGGCGGCGATCCAGTCGGTCAGCGGCCATGCGCCTCTGAGCAGCTGGCCGCAGCGGCCTTTTCGCCATCCACACCACTCCGCCTCCGGCCCGGCGCTGGTCGGCGGCAGCAGCCGGCCGCAACCGGGCGAAATCACCCTGGCCCACCATGGCGTGCTGTTTCTGGACGAACTGCCGGAATTCGAGCGGCGCGTGCTGGAGGTGTTGCGCGAGCCGCTGGAGTCGGGCGAGATCGTGATTGCCCGGGCCCGCGACAAGGTGCGCTTCCCGGCACGTTTCCAACTGGTGGCGGCAATGAACCCCTGCCCTTGCGGCTACCTGGGCGACCCCACTGGCCGCTGCCGCTGCAGTACCGAGCAGATCGCGCGGTATCGCAACAAGCTGTCCGGGCCGCTGCTGGACCGTATCGACCTGCACCTGACCGTGGCCCGGGAGAGCACCACGCTGAACAACCAGCCCTGCGGCGAGACCAGTGCCGATGTGGCGGCCAAGGTAGCCGAGGCACGTGAACTGCAACAGCGGCGGCAAGGGTGTGCGAATGCGTTTCTCGACCTTGAGGGGTTGCGCCGCCATTGTGGCTTGGCAGCGGCGGACCAGGCCTGGCTGGAGGGGGCCTGTGAACGGCTGAACCTGTCGTTGCGCGCGGCACACCGGTTGTTGAAGGTGGCGCGGACGCTGGCGGATCTGGAAGGTAGCCAGGCAATTGGCCGGGCGCATCTGGCCGAGGCCCTGCAGTACCGGCCGGGGAGCAGTTAGATTGCCGGGGCTGCCTTGCAGCCCATCGCCGGCAAGCCAGCTCCCACCCCGACCGCATCGGCCTCAAGCCATGCGCAGTCCCTGTAGGAGCCTGGCTTGCCAGCGATGAGGCCAGTACAGACAGTGCAAGACAGTTTCTCCCACACCGAATACATCGGCCCAAAGCCTAGTGCAGTCCCTGTAGGAGCGGGCGAGCCCGCGAAGGGGCCGGGACAGGAATACCTTACTGGCTGCCCAGCAAAGCATCTTCAACCACCTTCAGCAGCACCTCTTCAGAAAACGGCTTGCCCAGGCAGACCAACGCCCCAAGCGCCATCGCCGCCCGCACCGCCCCTTCATCCCAATGCGCCGACATGCAGATCACCGGCAAACGCCACTCCAGCCGGGCCAGTTCGCGCTGCACCGCCAGCCCGCTCATTCCAGGCATCCTCAGGTCGAGCAGCACACACCCCGCTTGCCGCGCCAGTGCCGAGGCCAGGAACAGGTCCCCTGCAGCAAACGACAAGGTCTCGAAACCTGCCGAACGCAGCAGGTTGGCCAGGCTTTTGCGCACCGACGCATCGTCGTCGACGATGCACACCGCTCTGCTCATGCGCCGCCCAGGCCCTCAGGCTGCGCCCCGATGACGTTGTGCATGGCCACCAGCTCCAGCAGCGAGCGGGACTGCATCTTGTTCATGATGTTCTTCTTGTGCACCTTGGTCGTCACCTCGCTGGTGCCGATCTGCTTGGCGATCTGCTTGTGCGACAGGCCGCCAACCACCAGCGAGAACACCTGGCGCTCGCGCTGGGTCAGGCGCTGGTACTTTTCCTCGACCTGCCGCGCATGGTGCCACCTGCGCCCTTCGGCCACGGCACGCGTGCGCACCGCCTGCAGCAGTGTCAGCAGCTGGTCTTCGTCGAACGGTTTGGTCAAAAACTCTACGGCCCCGGCACGCATGGCCTGGACGGTCATCGGGATGGTGCCGAAGCCGGTCATGAACACGACCGGCCAGGGCAGCGCCAGCCGGCGCAGCGCGTCTTGTACCTCCAGGCCGCTGGTATCGGGCAGGTGCATGTCCAGCAACAGGCAGGCATAGGGGGTTTCCAGGCGGGCCTCGAACAACGCCTCGGCACTGGCGAACAAATGATGCGGAATGTCCTGCGAGCGCAGCAGGCGGCCTAACGCCGTACGCACCGACGGGTCGTCATCCACCACCAGCACCGGCACGTTCAAGTGCTCATCGAACAACTCGACAGTGTCGGCCACGGCGCACAGCGGCGATTTGCCCAACGCCTCGCCAGGCACCTCGAGGCTGATCTCGGCGGCCAGGCGATAGCCCCGGCGCGGCACGGTCTGGATCAGGCCACGGTCGCCAAAGGCCTTGCGCAGCAAGGACACCTGCACCTGCAGGTTGTTGTCCTCGACCACCGTGCCGGCCCACACCTGGCTGAACAGCTCGTCCTTGCCGACCACCCGGCCCTTGGCCTTGATCAGCGTCGCCAGCACCTCGAAGGCACGCCCGCCCAACAGGATCGGCTTGCCATCAACAAAGGCTTCGCGCCGCTCCAGCGACACCTGGGCATTACCTATTCGGATCATGGCTTCCTCGCGCGGGCATGGGCGTTTCCCAGCCCCGGGCAGCCTAGGCCAGCGTACGCCTTCAGACAATTATCCCGAGGGATAGGTTGGCCCGAGGACTATACAAAAGCCCGCCAGCCCCCAGGGGACGATAACGGACAACAGCGTACCCGTTCCTGCCAAGCAGTCTGCAGCCCGCATCCGTGCTGGGTTCGCTGCGTATACTCGCGCGTCAGGATGTCGCTAGCAGGGGTGCCTTATGCTCGATGAACGCCTTGCCCACAGGCCCATCGATTACGACCAGTCCGTCGACGAGGGCTGGCTGAACCGGTGCGACATCAGCGCGCTGGGCCAGGAAGGTGAGCTCAGCTACTTCCGCCTGCGCGACCCTGCCACCCACCAGGCCTGGATCGCCGTGCGCGCCCCCCGCGAGGCCCCCGCCGCCTGCCAGCGCCTGGAACGTGACTACCGCCTGCAACTCGACCCGCAGTGGGCGGTGATCCCCTCGGCGTTCGTGCGTTCGGCCGAAGGCCCGCTACTGGTGTACCCGGCCGGCCGCTCCATCGCCGACCTTATCGCAGAAGGCCCAGCAGCCCTGACGCCGTTTCTCGATATTGCGGTAAACGCGGCCACTGCCTTGGCCCAGGCCCACGAACGCAATGTGCTGCACGGCGCGCTGCAGCCCGAACATGTGTGCCTGCACACCAACCAGCGAGTGCGGCTGGGCTGCTTTCGCGCCGACCCGGCGGAGCTGATCAGCGAACAGGGCACCGCGCTCGGCAACTGGGCGTACCTGGCGCCGGAACAGGTCTGCCCACATGGCAGCAGCAGCGACCGACGCACCGACATCTATGCCCTGGGTGCGATCCTCTACCAGCTACTGCTGGGCGAATTGCCGCTGGCCGGACGCGACACCCAGCACTGGCGCCAGCTGCATGCCGGCGTGCAGCCACGAGCGGCCTGCGAAGTGGACAGCAATGTGCCGCAACCTCTCAGCCGGATCCTGGCCAAGGCCTTGGCCAAAGAGCCGGACGCCCGCTACCAGAGTGCGCGCGCCCTGGCGGTGGACCTGGCCCATTGCCAGCGGCAGTGGGCCGCCAGCAAGTCCATGGAGGCCTTCGAACCAGGCTGTGCCGACCCGGTCACGCCCGACCGAGCACGCCTGTATGGCCGCTGCGCCGAGCAAAAGGCCATCGCCCTGCTGCTCAAGGCCCTGCGCCGTGACAGCAAGCCACAGGCCCTGTTCATCAATGGGGCTACCGGCATGGGCAAGTCGAGCCTGGTCGAGGCAGCACTCAAGGCCAACGCCCAGGGTTACTGGGCCACCGGCAAGTGCAGCGGCGTTGCCCAGGCCGTGCCCTACGCGCCCTGGGTCGAAATTCTCGGCGCGCTGACCACCCAGTTGCTGGCCAAGAACAGCCAGGACCTCGACACCCTGCGCCGCGAGATCCTGCGCCGCATCAAGGGCCACGGCCGGCTGCTCGGCAAGCTGGCGCCAGACCTGCAACTGGTCCTCGGCCCCCTGCCCGAATTGCCGGCCAAGCCCACGCGCCTGGCGCTGCAGAAGGAGCTGCGGGCGATCGTCGAATTCCTGCAGGTGTTCAGCCGCCCCGGCCAGCCGCTGGTGCTGTTCTTCGATGACCTGCAGTGGGTAGACGACGCCAGCCAGCAACTGCTGGCGCAACTGCTGGCTCACGCGCCCGGCAACCTGTTGCTGATCTTCGCCCGGCGCAATGATGCGCCAGCCAGCAGTACACCCCTTGCCCTGCCTGCAGCGGTGCGCAGCACCACGCTGAACCTGCGGCCCCTGGCGGTGGGCGCGGTGACCGAGCTGATCGGCGAGCGCTACCATGTCGGCCCCGAGGATGCATTGCAGGTGGCCGAGCTGGTGCACGACAAGACGGCGGGCAACCCGTTCTTCATCAATCAGATTCTCCGGGCCCTGGTCGAGGACCAGCTGTTCACCTTCGACACCCAGGCCATGCGCTGGTCATGGTGCCTGAAGGCCGTGGCCCGCCACCGCTATTCCGACAATGTCGCCGACCTGATGATCCACCGCCTGGCGCGCCTGCCAGAGCCGCAGCGCGACCTGCTGCGAGTGGCCAGCGCTGCGGGCAGCCGCTGCGATGAACGCCTGCTTCAGCAGGTGCTCTCTCAAGTGCCCGGCGAACCGTTGAAAGCCCTGATTGGCGCGGGTTTCCTGCAATCGGGCCAGAACGGCCTGGGCTTCGCCCATGAGCGGGTGATGGAAGCCGCGTACGCTCTCACGCCCGCGCGCGAGCGCGCCCAGCTGCATGCAAATATCGCCCTGGCCATGCGCCAGGCCTGGCCGGGGCGCCTGCACGAGGCACTGTTCGAGCTTGCCAACCAGCTGCAACGCGCCAGCCCATGCGGGTTTGCAGCGGATGACTGCGAAGCGTTCCTGCAGCTTTTACGCGAAGCCGCAGCACGAGCACGCGACGGCGGCGCTTTCGAACAGACAGCTGGCTACCTGCACACGGCCGAGCAGTTGCTGCACCACGGCGCAACGCTGGAAAGCCGCGCCACGCATGGCTTTGCCATCGCCTGCATGGCGACCGAGTGCGATATGCAACTGTCGCGAATGATCGCGGCCGAGGCCCGCATCACTGAATGCCGCCAGCGCGCTCGCTCGGCGTTGGACCAGGCGCGGGTGTGCCGCCTGCAGGCGCTGCTGTGCACCTTGCGCGGCGACTATCAGGCGGCCATCGACAGCGCCATATCCGGCCTGGACTTGCTAGGTATAAGCCCGGTGCGGGGTGTCGACTGGCAACAGGTCGAGGCCAGTCATGCCCATGTACAGGCCTTGGTCGAACAGAAAGGCCGCCACTGCCTGGAGTCGCTGCAGCGCACCGATTCGGAGGAAGTGACGGTTGCCATCAGCCTGCTGGCCACCCTGTCGTCATCGTTTTTCGTAAAGGACGACATCTGCTTCCTGCACCTGGCCAAGCTCATGGAGCTGTCGCTGCTGCACGGCGTCGCCCGGGGCAGCACCTACGGCATGGCCTGGTACGGGGTGATGATTGCCGAGCGCTTCGGCGCCTACCATGATGGCCATGCTTGCTGCCTGGCTGCGCTCAAGCTGATAGAACGACACGGTTTCGACGCTGACTTGACCAGCGCGCTGCTGGCCCTGGACCAGGTCAGCGCCTGGACCTCGCCCATGGAGTTCGCCCGCCGTACCGCGCTGGATGCGGTCGACTCAGGGCGCGTGAGCGGTGACCTGGCGATGAGCTGCTATGCCTGCAACCACCTGGTTTCCGATTCGCTGTTCATGGGCCGCTACCTGCCGGACGTGGTGGAGGAACTGGCGCAAGGCCTGGCCACCGTGCGTCGCTACGGTTACCGCGACATCGAGCAGATCCTGCAGGCCCAGCAAGCGTTCGTCGCCAAATTGAGCGGCACGCCCTGCCCGGCCTCGGCCACAGCCTCGAAATCGCCTACCACGCGGTTCTTCCAGTACCTGATGGCCGGCATGTGCGACTTCTACCTGGGCAATATTCCGCAGGCCATGCGCAACCTGGCACTGGCCGGCGACAACACCTGGGCGGTACCGGCGCACATCAACCTGGCCGACTATCACCTGTTCCGCGGCCTGGCCCTGGGCAGCCCCGAGGCCATTGGCAGCCTTGCCGACAAGCTGCGCGAGCTACACGCCCTGCGCGAGCGCTTCGGCCGCTGGGCCGGCTTCAACCCGGCCACCTTCCGCAACAAGCTGTTGCTGATCGAAGGCGTGATCGCCAAGCTCGAAGGCGACGGCCTGGCCGCCATCCGCTGCTTCGACCAGGCACAGATCGCCGCCACCGCCGCCGGTTTCATCCACGAGCAGGCGCTGGCCCACGAACAGCTGGCCGAGGTATGCATCCCCAGCGGGCTGATCTCCGGCGCCAACCTGCACCTGCGCATCGCCCGCGACTGTTTCCATATCTGGGGCGCGACCGGCAAGGTGCACCAGCTGGAGGCTTTGCACCCGTTCCTGCGCACCCAGCCGATCCAGGAAAGCCACCGCGCCACCCACCAGGCCAAGCTCGACCTGGAAGCCGGCATCGAGGCAGCACGGGCGCTGTCCGAGGAAGTGCTGCTCGAGGGCCTGATCGAAACCCTGATGGGCCAGCTGACCCAGCATTCTGGCGCCGACCACGGTGCGCTGCTGATCGTCAGCGGTGCCGAATTCCAGATGGCGGCCCTCGCCTACATCGACGACGCCGGGCTGCACGTGAGCATGGACGACTGCCAGAAGTTCATGACCCAGGCGCCGCTGTCGATCATCAACGCCACCATGCGCACCAAGAAGCCCCTGGTGCTCAACGATGCCCAGAGCGATTGCCCCGAGGCCTTCCGCCAGCAGTTGCAGGCGCGCAAGGCCCGTTCGGTGCTGTGCCTGCCGCTGGTGATCCAGGGCGTGCTTATCGGCCTGGTGTACCTGGAAAACCGCCTGGTCCCGAACCTGTTCGGCAGCCAGCGCCTGGCCATGCTGGAAATACTCGCCTCGCAGGCGGCGGTGTCGCTGCAAACCGCCAAGTTCTACACACGCCTGGCCGAAGACAACCAGACCCGCGCCCAGATGGAGGCCGAGTTGCGCCGCTCCCGCGCGGAGTTGGCGCGCACGGCGCATCTGCAGGTGATGAACGAGCTGTCCGCGTCCATCGCCCATGAGATCAGCCAGCCGCTGCTGGGCATCGCCTCCAACGCCGCTGCCAGCCTGCGCTGGCTGAAGCGCGCCAAGCCCGACCTGGACGAGGCCATTGCCGGCCTGGAAGACATCCGCAACGACAGCGAACGGGCCGCCAACATCGTGCGTGCACTGCGCTCGCTGGCCAAGCAGTCACCGATGCAGCTCAAGGTAGTGAAGCTGGACGAACTGATCCGCGAAGTGGTGCGCCTGACCTCGGCCGATGCCGCCAAGGGCACGGTGGATGTGCAGATGCGCTTGCAGGCGGGGGTGAGCGTGATGGCCGACCCGGTGCAGTTGCAGCAGTTGGTGTTCAACCTGATTACCAATGGCCTGGAGGCGCTGGCGGGGTATCGCAGCGATGGGGTGCTGCGGATTGCGTCGGCGGTGGTCGGGGATGGGGTGGAAATCTGCGTGGACGACAACGGGCCGGGGATCGCAGCGGATGAGCGCGAGCGAGTGTTCGATGCGTTTCATACCACCAAGATCGGCGGCATGGGGATGGGCTTGGCGATCTGCAACTCGGTGGTGCAGGCCCATGGTGGGCAGTTGCAGGCGCTGGGGTCAGAGCTGGGGGGGTGTCGGATTCGCTTTACGCTGCCTGTGAATCCTTCTTGAGCCTGTACCGGCCCTTTCGCGGGTGAACCCGCTCCCACAGGGATAGTGCACAGCCTGAGAACTGCACGGTTCCTGTGGGAGCGGGTTCACCCGCGAAAGGGCCGGTACAGGCTTACATCAACGGGCGCTCAGGGCCGCATAGCTGTTCATCAGGTTGCGGTAGTTGGGAATGCGCTGCGACAGCAGGTTACCCAACCCTTCGATGTCATTGCGCCAGTCGCGGTGCAGCTCACAGGCCACCGAGAACCAGTTCATCATCTGTGCACCCGCCTGGGTCATGCGCACCCAGGCCGCCTGCTGCACGGTTTCGTTGAAGGTGCCCGAAGCATCGGTCACCACGAACACTTCAAAACCTTCCGCCAGCGCCGACAAGGTCGGGAACGCCACGCACACATCGGTCACTACGCCAGCGATGATCAGCTGCTTGCGGCCAGTGGCCTTGATCGCCTTGACGAAGTCTTCGTTGTCCCAGGCGTTGATCTGGCCAGGGCGGGCAATGTACGGCGCATCCGGGAACATCTCTTTCAGCTCGGGCACCAGCGGGCCGTTCGGGCCTTGCTCGAAGCTGGTGGTGAGAATGGTCGGCAGGCCGAAGAACTTGGCCAGGTCGCCCAGGGCCAGCACGTTGTTCTTGAACTCGTTGGGCGAGAAGTCCTGCACCAGTGAAATCAGGCCGGTCTGGTGGTCGACCAGCAGCACCACGGCGTCGTCTTTGTTCAGGCGCTTGTAATCGGGTTGGCTCATCGGGGTGACTCCTTGGGTTGGGAAAACGGGCCGGCACTGTCCACAAGGGGCTATACCGGCGGATAGGTTCGGCTTAAGGATGGGCCTGCGCCTGGCGCCAGGCCTTGGGCGGCTGGCCGACCAGGCGGCTGAAGGCACGGGTGAAATGGGCCTGGTCGCAGAAGCCGCATTCCAGGCTCACGTGGGTGATCGGCGCCTCAGTGGCGAGCAGGCGCTTGGCCTTTTCCATGCGTGCCAGCAGGCGCCAGGCCTGGGGCGAGAGGCCGGTGTTGACCTTGAATGCGCGGGAGAAGTGGCTGCGGGTGAGGTTGCATACCCCGGCGATTTCGATGATCGACAACGGGCTGTGCAACATCAGTTCCTTGGCCCGGCGCAACCGTGCTGGCGTCAGTGCGCCGGGGGGTTGCAACGGTGCTTGGGGCGTCCCGGGGTGCATGGCGACTCTCCTGTTCAATGCAGAAAGTCTCGCCCCCGGCACATGACAAAGTCCTGAGCCAAACCTGAATTGTTGTTAATTGCGCGCTGCTGGCCCTGGCTGTTTTACCGATACCTTAAGATGCGTTTCGTATTCAGCTTCAGGCCGCCAGTGGCGGCCGGCATTCAAGGCAAAAGAGCCATGCAGGAAAAACCCGCCCACCGCACCGTGGCCATGGTGCTGTTCAATGATGTGCTGTTGCTGGACGTGACCGGGCCCATGGACGCGTTTGCCATTGCTAACCGCTTCCTTCCTGCCGAGCGGAAGTACCGGCTGCTGACCCTGGCCGAAGGGCAGGCAGCGGTGCGCGGCTCCTGCGGGTTGAAAGTGGTAGCCGACCTGCGTCTGGAGGACTTGCCGGAGGCGGTCGACCTGTTGCTGGTGCCAGGCGGCCCGGGGGCCTATGACATCGCCCTGCCAGGCATCGAGCGCTGGCTGCCCCAGGCCGTGCGCCAGGCCAAACGCTTTGGTGCCATCTGCACCGGGGTATTCCTGCTGGGCCGGGCCGGGCTGCTGGGCGGCTATCGCTGCACCACCCACTGGAACTACGTGGAGCGCCTGGCACAAGCGTTCCCCGAGGCGAAGGTCGAGACCGAACAGATCTACGTGATCGACCGCTGCCTGATTACCTCGGGCGGGATCACCGCTGGCATCGACCTGGCACTGGCGGTGGTGGCCGAAGACCACGGCAAGGCGCTGGCCCTGGAAGTGGCCAAGGTGCTGCTGGTCGCCCGCCATCGCCAGGGCGGGCAGACACCCTACGGGCCACTGCTGGCGGCTGTACCGCGGGATGATTCGCCGATTGCCCGGGTGCAGGCGTATATCGTCGACCATATCGAGCAAGCCTTCACTGTGCAGAAGATGGCCGACCTGGTAGCCATGAGCGGGCGCAACTTCGCCCGCACCTTTCAACGCGAGGTGGGCATCACGCCGCTGCAATACCTGCAGAACGCACGCATCGACCGCGCGCGCAAACTGCTGGAAGGTACCGACCTGCCGTTGAAGGTAGTGGCTGCGCAGTGCGGGTTTGGCAGTGACCGGCATTTGCGCAAGGTGTTCTGCGAGCGGATTGGCATGACACCGGCGCAGTATCGGGCGCAGTTTGGTGGCAGTTGAGTATGCAGATTTCCTGTGCCGGCCTCTTCGCGGGTGAACCCGCTCCCACAGGTGTTGCGCAGGCTTGAAGACACCGCTGTACCTGTGGGAGCGGGTTCACCCGCGAAGAGGCCAGCACGACTGTCACCTGATTCAGGACAATGTGTCTTCCTCACAGCAGATTGTCTGGCACTCCCACATTCCCCAGAATTGTCCGCCAAACTGATCTAACGCTGCCCCGGCAGCTCATGGAGTACGAGCCAATGCCACACGAAGGCAGCCTTCTGCAAACCGCGGTGATCTTCCTGCTCGCCGCGGTCCTCGCCGTCCCCCTGGCCAAGCGCCTGCACCTAGGGGCCGTGCTCGGTTACCTGCTCGCCGGCGTGATCATCGGCCCGCAGGCGCTGGGCCTGATCCGCGACACCGAAAGCGTGGCGCACATTTCCGAGCTGGGCGTGGTCCTGCTGCTGTTCATCATCGGCCTCGAGCTGTCGCCCAAGCGCCTGTGGCTGATGCGCAAGTCCGTATTCGGCGTCGGTACCGCCCAGGTGCTGCTGACCGGTGCGCTGATCGGCACCATCGCCCTGTTCGGCTTCAGCCAGACGCTACCGGCGGCCATCGTGCTCGGTCTGGGCCTGGCGCTGTCGTCCACCGCCCTTGGCCTGCAGAGCCTGGCCGAAAGCAAGCAGCTCAACGCCCCGCACGGCCGCCTGGCGTTCGCCATCCTGCTGTTCCAGGACATCGCCGCCATCCCACTGATCGCATTGGTTCCGCTGCTGGCCGCCAGTGGCCCGGACACCAGTCACGGCGACAGCCTGGAGCATGGCCTGAAGGTGTTCGCCAGCATCGCCGTGGTCATCGTCGGTGGCCGCTACCTGCTGCGCCCGGTGTTCCGCACCGTGGCCCGCACCGGCCTGCCGGAAGTGTCCACCGCCACCGCGCTGCTGGTTGTGATCGGCACTGCCTGGCTGATGGAAGAAGCCGGCATTTCCATGGCCCTGGGTGCCTTCCTCGCCGGCCTGCTGCTGGCCGACTCGGAATACCGCCACGAGCTGGAATCGCAGATCGAACCGTTCAAGGGCCTGCTGCTGGGGCTGTTCTTCATCAGCGTCGGCATGGGCGCCAACCTGCGCCTGCTGCTGGAAATGCCTTTGGTGGTGCTGGGCCTGACCCTGCTGCTGGTGGCCGTGAAGCTGGTACTGCTGATCGGCGTCGGGCGCCTGGCCGGTGGCCTGAACAGCGCCAGTGCCCTGCGCCTGGGCATGGTGCTGGCTGCCGGTGGCGAATTTGCCTTCGTGGTGTTCAAGCTGGGCAAGGACCAAGGCTTGTTCGACACCCAGACCTACGACCTGCTGCTGATGACCATCACCCTGTCGATGGCCATTACCCCGCTGCTGATGATTGGCTGCGCCCACGCCCTCAAGCGCCCGCAACCGGCGCGTGAGGTGCCGGAGCATTACAAGCAGATCCAGGCTGACACGCCACGGGTGGTGATCGTCGGCATGGGCCGCATGGGCCAGATCGTCGCGCGCATCCTGCGGGCACAGAAGATTCCGTTCATTGCCCTGGAAACCTCGGTGGACACCATCGAGATGACTCGTATGTTCGAACAGGTACCCGTGTTCTACGGCGACCCACTGCGCCCCGAGGTGCTGCATGCCGCCAAGGTGGGCGAGGCGGAATACTTCATCATCACCATCGATGACCCGGAAGCCGCCATTCACACGGCGGAACGGGTGAAACGCCTGTACCCGCACCTGAAAGTGCTGGCCCGCGCGCGTAACCGCCAGCATGTGCACAAGTTGGCGGATGTCGGCGCCGAGCCGATTCGCGAGACGTTCTACTCCAGCCTGGAGATGACCCGCCGGGCATTGGTGGGGTTGGGGTTGAGCGAGGCGCAGGCGGCGGACCGGATTGCGCGGTTTACCCAGCATGACGAAGAAGTGCTGGTGGCCCAGGGGCAGGTGCGTGATGACCGGGCCAAGGTGATGCAGACGGCCAAGGAGGCCCGGGCGGAGTTGGAGCGGTTGTTTGATTCGGATGCGGATTGAGCTATCAGGCAAACACTAGCCGTACTATTTGCGGATGCTCACGGTGCGCGGCCTGCCAGAGATCATAAGCAGCCTGCTCCGCAAGATACTGGCGGGCATCACCGAGGCCCGCCAACTCAAGGCGATAAGCAAGGTCGGCTGATATGGCGGCGCGCCCGTTAAGAACGGTGGACAACTGCCCTCGCGAGTAGCCGAGGTGTCGAGCCAGCCCCGATACGCTCATGCCAATCGCAGGTAACACGTCTTCACGGAGGGACTCGCCAGGGTGGGGCGGATCGAACATAGCCATGATTTCAGCTTCCTAGTGGTAATCCAGATAATCGACAAGCTCCACGTCTGTACCAACGAAGCGGAACACCAGACGCCAATTGCCCGAGACATTCACTGCCCAAAAGCCGTCCAGCTTTCCATGCAGGGGATGAAGCCGGTTACCAGGGCGATTCATATTTGAAGGCGTCTGCGCTACTTCAAGTGAAGCGAGTAAGCGCCGCAAACGGGCAACATGATCTGCCCGCACTCCTGATGAGTCGCCTTGCTGATGAAGTAGCCTCAGGCCTTTGTGCCTGAAGCTCCGTATCATTGGAGATCAAGTGTAAGGTCACACCTTACACTTTTCAAGTTAGTATTGGGAACGTACATAGACATACTCCTGAATGATTTCCGGGTTGCCCAGTTTGTTCCTGACCACTCGCTTTGGCGCCGTCTGACGCTCCGATCTGCGCGTAAGAAATTTCCCAAAAAAGATGCCCGTCAGAGGCAAGTCGCCCACATGGCCCCTCGCGTGCCATCTCTACAAGTCGGTCTGGTGCAATCTTGGGAGAGAAGGCTTGCCCACGATTGCCAGCGCGCGGAACTAAAATGCAGACGTCTCAGCAGCCTCCTACTTACCTGCGAGTCATTTCCTACTCAGGCACACCGCCTGAAGATTTATCCTACGCACCGTGTCGAAGCCCGTCTGATTGTCCGGGGAAAGCCTGCTCTCTAGGCTTGCCGGGTCGCTGTCGGTTCAGCGATCGGGTGTGGAAACCCGGCAGGTAAATCGGAATAGCTGTTGTCATGGCAGCTGCGCGCGGGAGGCCGAATGGCCTGCCGGGGTTCCGATAGCCTGGCTTTCCACCCCGCGTGCAGCCGCCACCCTTCGCGTGGAAACGGATGGTGCCGGCCAACCTCTATCGGAGTTTGGCTATGAAAAAAATTGTCCCCAATCCACCTCTTCCCGACACCAAAGAGCGCGCTTTCAGCCGCTGCGATGCCGGCCATCCACCTTTGTTCACAGTAAACCCGGGCGTCTCTGCCCACGACGCCCTGGTGCATGTCGCCCAGTACCTGCGCGGCGCCTACGACTGTGGCTACAAAGCCCTGGAACACCTGGATGAAACCGGCAAGAGCCTGTTCTGGAGCAACCTGAATGCGCTCGAAATGGCAGAAGGATTGGTTGAGGCATTGCTGGATGGGATTGAGTCGCAGCCCATGAATTGATGTTGTCCTTGCTGGCCTCTTCGCGGGTAAACCCGCTCCCACAAGGATCACCACAGGCGCTGAAACTGTGCAGTACCTGTGGGAGCGGGTTTACCCGCGAAAGGGCCAGCGCAGCAAACAAAAAAGGCCAGCTCCCTACAGAGGAAGCCGGCCTTTTTGCATTCAACTAACGGGCTGTTACTTACCCGCAGTCAGCGCGTTGTAGCTGGTAATCAGGTTGCGATAATCCGGAATGTGGTTGGAGCACAGCGCCGCCAGCCCTTCGATGTCGTTGCGCCAGTCGCGGTGCAGCTCACAGGCCACGCCGAACCAGGTCATCATTTGCGCGCCGGCGCGGCTCATGCGGTCATGGGCAGCATCGCGGGTCATTTCGTTGAAGGTGCCGGAAGCATCGGTCACCACGAACACTTCGAACTCCTCTTCCAGGGCCGACAGCGCCGGGAACGCTACACAGACCTCAGTCACCACGCCGGCAATGATCAGCTGTTTCTTGCCAGTGGCCTTCACCGCCTTGACGAAGTCTTCATTGTCCCAGGCGTTGATCTGGCCTGGGCGGGCGATGTACGGGGCGTCCGGGAACAGGGCTTTCAGCTCTGGTACCAGCGGGCCGTTGGGGCCTTGCTCGAAGCTGGTGGTGAGGATGGTCGGCAGGTTGAAGAACTTGGCCAGGTCGGCCAGGGCCAGCACGTTGTTCTTGAACTTGTCCGGCTCGATGTCACGGACCAGGGACAGCAGGCCAGCCTGGTGGTCGACCAGCAGGACAGCGGCGTCGTCTTTGTTCAGGCGGTTGTAGGTGAATTTGCTCATGGTCTGTGCTCCTAAGGGTTATGAATTTTTCAGCATTCGGGGGTGTTTCGCGTTGATGGGCACAGATTAAAATCATCACCTTTGTGGCGGTAGATAGCAGAATTTGGCTTTAGCGTTCCGTTTTATGAACGATAGATTTGTAGGGGCTGTGCCGGCCTCTTCGCGGGTAAACCCGCTCCCACAGGGATGGCGCCGGGCTTGAGCTCTGTGCAGTACCTGTGGGAGCGGGTTTACCCGCGAAAGGGCCGGCACAGGCAACCAAGTACCTGGAGACCGATCATTGGAAGACCTCAACTCCCTCTACTACTTCACCCAGGTAGTCGAACACGGCGGCTTCGCCCCGGCTGGCCGGGCGCTGGACATGCCCAAGTCGAAGCTCAGCCGGCGCATCGCCGATCTCGAAGACCGCCTGGGCGTGCGCCTGCTGCACCGCACCAGCCGCCATTGTTCGCTCACCGAGATCGGCCAGGCCTACTACAACCGCTGCCTGGCCATGCGCGTGGAGGCCGAGGGCGCGGCGGAGATCATCGAGCGCAACCGCAGCGAACCGCGTGGCCTGGTGCGTATCAGTTGCCCGACCACCCTGCTCAATTCCTGGGTCGGGCCGATGCTGACCCGCTACATGCTCAAGTACCCGCAGGTGGAGCTGTTCATCGAGAGCACCAACCGCCGCGTCGACCTGCTGCACGAGGGCTTCGATATTGCCCTGCGGGTGCGCTTTCCGCCGCTGGAGAACACCGACATGGTGATGAAGGTACTGAGCAACAGTACCCAGTGCCTGGTCGGCCAGCCGCAGTACCTGGAGCAGTTGCCCAAGGGCTTCGACCCGCAGCTGCTCGGCACGCTGCCGAGCCTGCATTGGGGCAGTGCTCAGCGTGAGTACCAATGGGAGCTGTTCCAGGGTGAGGACAGCAGCCGCAGCATCGTCATCCCGCACACACCGCGCATGGTGACGGACGACCTGTTCGCCCTGCGCCATTTCGTGGTGGCCGGGGTGGGTATTGCGCACCTGCCGCGGGTGGCGGTGCGTGAAGACCTGGCGGCGGGGCGGCTGGTGGAGTTGTTGCCGGAATGGCACCCGCGTTGCGGCATCGTGCATGCGATCTTCCCGTCGCGGCGGGGGTTGCTGCCGTCGGTGCGGGCGCTGATCGATCATCTGGCCGAGGAGTTCGCCATCAGCGACATGGCTTGAGCCGGTTGCCGCCTGTGCCGGCCTCTTCGCGGGTAAACCCGCTCCCACAGGGTCACCACTAGCTCCAAGGCCTGTGCAGTACCTGTGAGAGCAGGTCACCACTAGCCCCAGGGCTTGTGCAGTATCTGTGAGAGCAGGTCACTACTAGCCCCAGGGCTTGTGCAGTACCTGTGAGAGCAGGTCACTACTAGCCCCAGGGCTTGTGCAGTACCTGTGAGAGCAGGTCACCACTAACCCCAGGGCTTGTGCAGTACCTGTGAGAGCAGGTCACCACTAACCCCAGGGCTTGTGCAGTACCTGTGAGAGCAGGTCACCACTAGCTCCAAGGCCTGTGCAGTACCTGTGGGAGCGGGTTTACCCGCGAAGAGGCCGGCACAGGCAAAACCAGCCAGAGCACACACATACAAGACCCCTGGCCCATCCTTCATCCACATTCCCGGATCATCCCTCCCGGAGCCCTCATGATCCGCGCCACTCACGGACCAGGCCGCGCCCTGCTCGCCACCCTCGCCCTGTGCCCGGCGCTCAGCCAGGCCGAAGAGCCCGGCTGGTCGCTGCTCAGCCGCAACTACTTCCTGCACAGCGACTTCCGCTCGCCCTCCGGCAGTGGCCAGAACTACCGCCAGGAATGGGCCCAGGGCTTCATTGGCGAAATCCGCTCCAGCTTCACCGAGGGCGCACTCGGCGTCGGCATCGATGCCCATGGTTTTCTCGGCCTCAAGCTGGACGGCGGCCGCGGCCATGCCGGCACCGGCCTGCTGCCACGCGACAGCGATGGCCGCGCCGAGTCCGACTACTCCAGCGCCGGCGCCGCACTCAAGCTGCGCCTGGGCAACACCCAACTGCGCTACGGCGAAATGACCGTGGAAACCCCGGTGTTCGACACCAGCGACAAACGCCTGCACCCGGAGTACGCCACCGGCTGGTTCCTGGACAACACCGACCTGCCCGACTGGCGCCTGCAGGCCGGGCACTTCACCGCCTTCAACAACCAGGACAACAGCTCCAGCCATGATGACTTCAGCGGCTACGGCGCTACCACCGACAACCGTGCCATCAGCCTGGCCGGCGCCGCGTTCGCACCCGACGGGCCATTTGGTGGCGCACTGTACGCAGGCCAGCTGGAGGACACCTGGCGCCAGGCCTACCTCAACCTGAACCTGGCCGAGGGCAACTGGCGCCTGGACGGCAACCTGTACAAGACCCGCGACACCGGAAATGCCAGTGCCGGGGCAATCGACACCCTCGCCTACAGCCTGCTGGCCAGGTACAGCTTCGGCGCCCAGGCGCTGAGCCTGGCCTACCAGAAGGTCGAGGGCGATACCCCGTTCGACTTCGTCGGCGGCGACTCCATCTACCTGGCCAACTCGATCAAGTACGCCGACTTCAACGGCCCCGGCGAGCGCTCGTGGCAACTGCGCTACGACCTCGACTTCGCCACCCTCGGCGCCCCCGGCCTGAGCCTGATGGGCCGCTACGTCAGCGGCCGTGGCATCGACGGCAGCCATGCCCCGGCAGGCGGCGCCTATGTGGGCCAGTACGGCGACGGCGGCAAGCACTGGGAGCGCGACATCGACCTGAAATACGTGGTGCAGTCGGGCGCCGCCAAGGACCTGAGCCTGTCGTTTTCCCACGTCAGCCACCGCGCTAACCAGGCCCAGGCCGGCGATGACATCGACCGGATCTACCTGATCATCGAATACCCACTCAAAGGCAGCTTCTGACATGAGCACGACCCCTTCAGGCGCCTGGAGCCCATTGCGCAACGCCACCTTCCGCATGCTGTGGATCGCCACCATCGCGTCCAACATCGGCACCTGGATGCATGAGGTGGGCGCCGGCTGGCTGATGACCACGCTGTCGGCCAGCCCGTTGCATGTGGCCCTGATCCAGGTAGCCGGCTCGCTACCGATGTTCTTCCTCGCCCTGCCGGCCGGCGCGGCGGCGGATATCGTCGACAAGCGCCGCTACCTGTTGCTGGTGCAACTGTGGATGTCTTCGGTGGCCGTGGTGCTGGCGGCCCTGACCCTGCTCGGGCTGATGAACGTCACCCTGCTGCTGGTGCTTACCCTGGCGCTGGGCATCGGCACGGCACTGATGATGCCGGCCTGGAGCGCGCTGACACCGGAGCTGGTGGGCAAGGACGACCTGGCCAACGCGGTGGCGCTTTCCAGTGTCGGTATCAATGTGTCGCGCGCCATCGGCCCGGCTTTGGCGGGCGTGGTGGTGAGCATGGTCGGCCCGTGGCTGACCTTCGCCCTGAATGCCATCTCGTTCGCCGGGGTGATTTTGGTGCTGTTCCTGTGGAAGCGCGAGGTGAAGGAGCCGCTGCTGCCGGCCGAGCGCTTCGTCGGCGCCATGCGCACCGGGCTGCGTTTCGCGCGCAGTGCCAAGCCCTTGCAGGCGGTGATATTGCGCGCCTTGGCATTCTTTTTCTGCGCCAGCGCCGGCACCTCGCTGCTGCCGTTGATCGTGCGTGGCGAGATGCAGGGTACCGCCGCCGATTTCGGCCTGCTGCTGGCGGCCATCGGCATCGGCGCGGTGGCCGGCGCCACCTTGCTGCCACGCCTGCGCGAACGCATCAGCCGCGACCGCCTGGTGCTGCTGGCCAGCCTGCTGTATGCCCTGTTCCTGCTAGCCCTGGCGCTGGTGCGCAACTTCTATGTGCTGCTGCCGGCAATGCTGCTCAGCGGCGCGGCGTGGATTGCCGTGCTGTCCAACCTGCAGGTGGCGGCGCAGACCTCGGTACCGGCCTGGGTACGGGCGCGGGCGCTGTCGGTGTACATCCTGATCTTCTTTGGTGCCATGGCCGGTGGCGGGTTGCTGTGGGGCACGCTGGCCAGCCATGCAACCATCACCTTGAGCCTGCTGCTGGCCGCAGGAGGCCTGGCACTGGGCACGCTGCTGACCTGCAAGGTGACGCTGCCGGAAACCGCAGCCGAGGAGCTGACGCCGTCACTGCATTGGCCGGTGCCGCTGCTGAGCGACGACATGGACAAGGAAAGCGGGCCGGTGATGGTCACCGTGGAATACCACATCGACCCGGCCAAGGCCGAGGCGTTCCAGCAGGCAGCGCGTGAGCTGGAGGCGATGCGCAAGCGCAATGGCGCGTTGTCGTGGGGGTTGATGCGCGACAGCGCGGACCCGGCGTTGTGGCTGGAGTTCTTCTTCGAGGAATCGTGGCTGGAGCATTTGAGGCATCACCACCGGGTAACCCGGGGTGAGCTGAAGATCGAGGCCAGGGTGCGGATGCTGCAGACCGATGGGGTGGAAGTGAAGATTCGGCATCTGTTGGCTGGAGCTGAGCACAAGGCTCACCATTGATGTTGGCCTCTCCGGCCCTATCGCCGGCAAGCCAGCTCCCACAAGGTCTCCACAGGTCCTGAGGGCTGTGCAGTACCTGTGGGAGCTGGCTTGCCGGCGATAGGGCCAGCACAGAAGGAACAAAAAAGGGGGCCAATAACTGGCCCCCTTTTTCACATCAGCTCAGCTTAGAAAGCAAAGCACGAACAACCCAACGCCCCCCAGAAGCCCTGGAAGTCATTCACCGGCACATTCGAATGCCGTGCCTTCTCATGGCTGTGTGCATGCACCCCGCAAGGCCCGACACACTGGTGCGCCACCGCTGCCAGCGATGGCGTGCCCACGCGCCAGTGGCCCGGCACCTTGGTCACCGGCGACCACTCCGGCAGCACCGGCACCAGGGGCGGGCCGAGCTTGTCGAATTCCGCCGCGCCATACACCACCTTGCCGTCGACCACCGTCAGCACCGACTCGATGCCCTTGATCGCCTCTTCATCGACACTGAAGAAGTCCAGCGACAGCGCCGCCAGGTCGGCCAGCTGGCCCACCTTGATCTGGCCTTTCTTGCCCTGCTCGCTGGAGAACCAGGCGCTGCCCTGGGTGAACAGCTGCAGCGCGGTGTCACGGCTGAGGCCTTCCGGGTACAGTTCCATGCCACCGACGGTCTTGCCGCTGACCAGCCAGTACAGCGAAGTCCACGGGTTGTAGCTGGACACGCGAGTGGCGTCGGTACCGGCGCCCACCGGCACGCCCATGTCGAGCATGCGCTTGATTGGCGGGGTCTGCTCGGCAGCCTTGGCACCGTAGCGGTCGACAAAATACTCACCCTGGAAGGCCATGCGGTCCTGGATGGCGATACCGCCGCCCAGCGCACGCACTCGCTCGATGTTCTGCGGGGTGATGGTTTCGGCGTGGTCGAAGAACCACGGCAGGCCATTGAACGGGATATCGCGGTTGACCTTCTCGAACACGTCGAGCATGCGCGTGATCGATTCGTTGTAGGTGGCATGCAGGCGGAACGGCCAGCGCTGTTCGACCAGGTGGCGTACCACCGGCTCCAGTTCTTGTTCCATGGTTTGCGGCAGGTCCGGGCGCGGTTCGAGGAAGTCCTCGAAGTCGGCGGCGGAGAACACCAGCATCTCGCCGGCGCCATTGTGGCGCAGGAAGTCGGTACCGCTGTGCAGCTTCACGCTGGAGGTCCACTTGCGGAAGTCGTCCAGCTCTTCCTTGGGCTTCTGGGTGAACAGGTTGTAGGCAATGCGCACGGTCAGCTGGTTGTTGTCGGCCAGCTCCTGGATCACCTGATAGTCGTCCGGGTAGTTCTGGTAGCCACCACCGGCATCGATGGCGCTGGTCAGGCCCAGGCGGTTGAGCTCGCGCATGAACTGGCGGGTGGAGTTGACCTGGTATTCCAGCGGCAGCTTCGGCCCCTTGGCCAGGGTGGCGTAGAGGATCATCGCGTTGGGGCGGGCGATGAGCATGCCGGTCGGGTTGCCGAACTTGTCACGCTGGATCTCGCCGCCCGGCGGGTTGGGCGTGTCCTTGGTGTAGCCGACGGCCTTGAGCGCGGCGCGGTTGAGCAGTGCGCGGTCATACAGGTGCAGCAGGAATACCGGGGTGTCAGGTGCGGCCTGGTTGATTTCTTCCAGGGTGGGCATGCGTTTTTCGGCGAACTGGAACTCGTTCCAGCCACCGACCACGCGCACCCACTGCGGGGTCGGCGTACGCGCAGCCTGGTCCTTGAGCATGCGCAGGGCATCGGCCACCGAAGGCACGCCTTCCCAGCGCAGCTCCAGGTTGTAGTTCAGGCCACCACGGATCAGGTGCAGGTGCGAGTCGTTCAGGCCAGGGATGACCGTACGCTGCTTGAGGTCGATGATCTGCGTGGTGGCGCCCTTGTGGGCCATGGCTTCGGCGTCGTTGCCCACGGCGATGAAACGGCCATCCTTGATGGCGACAGCGGTCGCGGTGGGCTTTTCACGATCAACGGTGTGCAGTTTGCCGTTGAACAGAATCAGGTCGGCGGTCATGGAACCTCCTTGGGTGGATGCGTGAGCGGAACCGGCGGAACCGGTAAAAGGCAATGCGGACCAGAGCGCGCCGGCGGCACCGAGCACGGTACTGGTGGCGAGGAACTGGCGACGGGTCTTGTCGTTGCGGTCCTGGGACATGGGGTTCTCCGTCTGGTGCGGCAGCGGGCAGGCGCAACTGCGGAGCATGCCGGTTGGTGTAGGGGCAAGGCTTGGATGGATGTGCGGTGGGTTGTTGAAGGTTAGCCCTGTTCAGCATTTGTGCTGCCTGGGCTGGCCTCTTCGCGGGTGAACCCGCTCCCACAGGGACACCACCGGCCTTGAAGACTGTGGTATCCCCTGTGGGAGCGGGCGCGCCCGCGAATGCCCCAGCACAGTTACTTCTGAAGGAACGCCAGCAAGTCTTGGTTGAGTTGCTGTGCATGGGTCACCGCAAACCCGTGCGGCGCCCCCGCGTACACCTTCAGCTCAGCCCCGCGAATCAGCTCCGCCGCCCGCTTGCCGGTGCTCTCGAACGGCACGATCTGGTCGTCGTCACCGTGGATCACCAGGGTTGGCACATCGATCTTGGCCATATCCGGGCGGAAGTCGGTTTCGGAGAACGCGGTCACGCAATCCAGGGTGCCCTTGATCGATGCCATCAGCGCAATGTTCAGGGTCTGGGTCTGCACACCCTGGGACACCTGCTGCCCATGGTTGATGCCATAGAATGGCGCGGCGAAATCGGCGATGAACTGCGCCCGGTCGGCACGCAGGCCGGCGCGGATACCCTCGAACACCGACAGGTCGACACCTTCAGGGTTGTCGTCACGCTTGCCGAACACCGGCGTCACCGCGCCCAGCAGCACCAGCCCGGCCACCCGCTCGCTGCCGTGGCGGGCGATGTAGCGGCTGACGTCGCCGCCACCCATCGAGAAGCCCACCAAGGTCACGTCGCGCAGGTCGAGGTGTTCGATCAGCTGGGCGATGTCATCGGCGAAGGTGTCGTAGTCGTAGCCATTCCATGGCTGGCTCGAACGGCCGAAACCACGGCGGTCGAAGGCGATGGCGCGGTAGCCGCGGCTGGCCAGGAATTCCATCTGCGAATCCCACATGTCGGCATCCAGTGGCCAGCCGTGGCTGAACAGCACAGGTTTGCCGCTGCCCCAGTCCTTGAAGTAGATCGAAGTGCCATCGCGGGTAACGAACGTGCTCATGTCGGTATCTCCTTGAAAATGTCGAGGTAAAGGCCTGGCTCAGCCACGCAGCCAGTTGGCGCAGCGGCGGGTTACCCAAGGCATGATGTAGAACACCACGGGCAGGATGACGAACAGGTTGACGATCAGGTTGCTGGTGATCGCGCCACCCAGCTGCGGGAAGCGTGCGAACAGCGGCGCCAGCAGTTGTGGAATGATCATGGTCATCGGGCAGATCACCAGGTAGGTCAGCAGCGCCTGCTTCCAGCGCGGCGGTTGCGCTGCGGTGGTGCTCGGCGGGGTGAACCAGAATTCCGGGTCGTCGTGCACCTGGGTATGGTCACCGCCCTCGAGCAGCGGCAGTACTTCGCTGACCAGTGTCTGGCGCTCGGCCGAGTTGACCCAGGCTTGCAGCAGGCTGGCATCGGCGAAGCGCACCACGGTGGTGAAATGCAGCCCGCCGTCGTCAGGGCGGATGACGTTGACGTCCAGGTGCCCCGGCTGGCGGCGCGCGGTGCTGACCGTGCGCTTGAGCCATGCTTCGTAGGCCGCCAGCGAAGTGGCGCGAACCTTGTGCTGGATGACCAGGGTCACAACGTTGCGGTTGTCTTGGGGTGTGGTGTTCATCGGCGTTCCTTGGGATGAGCTTGCCCGCATCCACTGTGCAACGGCGGACGGGCGCTGGATTGGACAGGTGTGCTGCCTTGGCGGGCACCGGCTGGCGGTGCCCGTGCATGTGGAGAAGATTAAAACCATGACCTTTCTGGCGGTAGATAGCGGTTTTTGGCTCTAGCGTTCTGTTTTATGAACGATGGTTTTGCATGGGCTCGACCGGCCCTTTCGCGGCTAAAGCCGCTCCCACAGGGATTGCGCTGGATTTGAATCGTGCGCAGTACCTGTGGGAGCGGCTTTAGCCGCGAATAAGCCGGCACAGGCCCCATTGCCTGCCCGGCCAACCTGCTCTATTACTACCCACAGCCCTCCCCTCACCCGAGACCACCATGCTGGCGTTCATCCAGTCATACCCGTTGTTGCTCGGCACCGCCCTGATCCTGCTCGACCTCGTGCTCTGGCAACTGATCCCTCTCCAGCACCGGGCCTGGCGCATCGGCGCGCGGCTGGTGCTGTTCCTGCTGTTCAGCTCGGTGCTGGTGGCTGCCGGCATGAGCCCGCTGCAACCACCACCCTGGCCCGATGATGTCTCGCGCAACCTGATCGCCACGGTACTGGCGATCGGCTGGTGGCTGTTCGGCGCACGCACGGTGACGGTGGTGTTCGGCCTGTTGCTGGTGGCCCGCGGCAGCCATGGCGGGCGTTTGCTGCAGGATGTGCTGGGGGCGCTGATCTTCCTGGCTGCCGTGGTCGCTGCCGCAGGCTATGTGTTGCAGTTGCCGGTCAAGGGCCTGCTGGCCACGTCGGGGGTAATGGCCATCGTCATCGGCCTGGCGCTGCAGAGCACACTGGCCGACGTGTTCAGTGGCATCATCCTGAACACCACGCGGCCGTATCAGATTGGCGACTCGATCTCCATCGACAGCACCGAAGGCAAGGTGCTGGAAATCGACTGGCGTGCCACCCGCCTGCTCACCAGCACCGGCAGCCTGGCGGTAATCCCCAACTCGGTGGCGGCCAAGGCCCGGCTGCTCAACCACAGCCGCCCTGCCGATGTGCACGGGGTGTCGGTCAACGTGGTGGTACCGGCCAAGGTGCGGCCCAAACGGGTGTTCGATGCTCTGGAAAAAGCCTTGCAAGGCGTCAGTGCCATCCTGGCTACACCAAGACCAAAGGTGACGGTGAAAGCCTCGACGCTGGAATCAGTGGAGTACGAAGCCAGTGGCTTCGTGGCCGACGCGGGCGCCAAGGGCGACGCGCGCAACCAGCTGTTCGACCTGGCCCACCGGCACCTGGAGGCCAGTGGGGTGATGTGGAACACCGACCTGGCCATGCCACCACGCAGCCGCCAGCGCGAGGTGCTGGACGAGGTGCGGGTGTTCCGCTCGCTGAGCGCGGAAGAGCGCGATGCGCTTAGCCAGCGCATGACGGCGGTGGAATACCTGGCCGACCAGGTAATCCTGGGCGTGGGCGAGCATTCCGATCATTTGCTGGTGATTGGCAGCGGGGTGGTTTCGGCGTCGATCCGCGATGGCGACAAGCTGGTCGAGGCCGGGCGCATGGGGCCGGGCGAGGTGCTGGGGATCGAAGGAATCATCGACGAAGAGGAATCGCTGGCCGAGTTCCGCACGCTGACCGGTTGCGTGCTGTATCGGATCGACAAGGAACAGGTGAAGAGCTGCCTGGTGCAACGCGGCGATGTGCAAACGGCCTTGAGCAAGTTGCAACGGTTTCGGCGGCAGAGCCGGGAGTCGTTGTTGCTGCAGAAGCCGGTTTCGATCAAGAAGGGCGGCTTTCTCAGCTGGTTGCACAAGTAAGCCTGTGCCGGCCTCTTCGCGGGCGCGCCCGCTCCCACATGTCCACCACAGCACTCACTGTGGGAGCGGGCATGCCCGCGAAGAGGCCTGTATTTACAACACAACTCTCAAGCATTGCCCCGCGTGGTAAAGCGAGAACCCGGACTCGTAGAACGCAGTGCGCAGCGAGGGCGCACTCACGCCCTTCATCGGCGAAAACGGAATCGGCAGACTGCCCGCCTCCCCCTTCAGCAGGAACTCGGCAAACGCCCGGCCAATCACGGTCCCGGTAGTATTGCCCCGCCCGTTGTAGCCGGTCACCGCCACCAGCCCCGGCGCCGGTTCGAACAGGCGCATCAGGTGGTCTGGGGTGAAGTCGATGCAACCGGTCCAGTGCATTTCCCAATCGACCTTGCCCAGCTCCGGGTAATAGTGGCTCTGGATGCGGTCGGCCCAGCTGCGCACGAACCAGGCCGGCTTGTTGTCGACCCGGCCCAGGCTGCCGAGCAGCAGGCGGCCCTGGTCGTCGCGACGGATGCTGCTGAGCACGGTGCGGGTGTCCCACGAGCCTTGGCCATGTGGCAGCACCTTGTCGGCTGCAGCGCCCTGCAACGGCTTGGACGCCACCTGGTAGTAGTAACCACGGAAAAACTGCTTCTGCAGGTTGCTCCAGTCGCCTTCGGTGTAGGCGCCGGTGGAAATCACCACCTTGTCGGCGCGCACCGAACCACGTGCGGTCTTCACCCGCCAGGCATCGCCGTCACGCTCCAGGCCTTCGACCGAAGACTGCTGGAACAGCTTGCCACCCAGGCGTGCCACCGCTGCGGCCAGGCCCTGGGTGTAGCCCATGGGGTTGATGGTGCCGGCGCGGCGGTCGAGCAGCGCGGCGGAAATCTTGTCGGTGCCGCAGTATTCCTGGCATTGGGCGCCGGTCAGCAGCTCCACATCGGCACCACGGCGGCGCCATTGTTCGTGGCGGGCCTCGAGGTCGGCGATACCGGTGGCGTTGTGCGCCATGTGCAGCGTGCCTTTGTGCTGGGCCTGGCAGTCGATGCCAAGGCGTTCGATCATGGCGAACACTTCGGCCGGGGCTTCGCCGAGCACCTTGTTCAGGCGGCTGCCCTGCTGCAAGCCGAGGGTGGCCTCGACATCGTCGGGGCGGATCCAGGTACCGGCGTTGACCAGGCCGACGTTGCGCCCGGAGCCACCGTGACCGATCTTCCAGGCCTCCAGCAGGATCACCGACTTGCCCTGTTCGAGCAGGTGGATGGCCGCCGACAGGCCGGTAATGCCGCCACCGATCACGCAGACATCGGCCTTGTGCTCACCGGCCAAGGCCTGGGCGGCGACGGTCGGTTTGCTGACGAATTCCCACAAGCATTCTTGACGCAGTTCGGACATGGCCCGGCTCCAGCAATTTGTTCTTGTTGGGGCTGCTTTGCAGCCCATCGCCGGCAAGCCAGCTCCCACAGATTACGATCCCTGTGGGAGCTGGCTTGCCGGCGAAACGGGGGCAAAGCCCCCGCCTGCGGACATCAGTCGAACACGATACCCTGCGCCAACGGCAGTTCGCGCGAGTAGTTCACGGTGTTGGTCTGGCGACGCATGTAGCCTTTCCAGGCATCCGAACCGGACTCACGGCCACCGCCAGTCTCCTTCTCGCCACCGAACGCACCGCCGATCTCGGCGCCGCTGGTGCCGATGTTGACGTTGGCGATGCCGCAGTCGCTGCCCGAGGCGCTCTGGAAGCGTTCGGCCTCACGGATGTCGGTGGTGAAGATGCACGACGACAGGCCTTGTGGCACTTCGTTGTTCAGGCGCAGGGCCTCTTCGAAGTCGTCGTAGGCCAGCACGTACAGGATCGGGGCGAAGGTTTCGTGGCGCACCACGTCGCTCTGCGCCGGCATTTCGGCGATGGCAGGCGATACGTAGTAGGCGTTCGGGTACTGGTCGGCCAGCTGACGCTCGCCACCAAATACCTGGCCACCTTCGTCGCGGGCCTTGGCCAGCGCGCCCTGCATGGCGTCGAACGACTGCTTGTCGATCAGCGGGCCCACCAGGTTGTCCTTGCGTGGGTCACCGATGCGCACCTTGCCGTAGGCGGCTTTGACACGGGCAACCACTTCGTCCTTGATCGAACGGTGCACGATCAGGCGGCGCAGGGTGGTGCAACGCTGGCCGGCGGTGCCGACTGCGGAGAACAGGATGCCACGCACGGCCAGGTCGAGGTCGGCGCTCGGGGCCAGGATCATGGCGTTGTTGCCGCCCAGTTCGAGGATGCTGCGGCCGAAGCGGGCAGCCACACGTGGGCCGACTTCGCGCCCCATGCGGGTGCTGCCGGTGGCGCTGACCAGCGGTACGCGCGGGTCGTCGACCATGGCTTCGCCGGCTTCACGGCCGCCGATCACCAGTTGTGCCAGGCCAGCCGGGGCATCACCGAAGGCTTTCAGTGCTTTTTCGAACAGCGCCTGGCAGGCCAGGGCGGTCAGCGGGGTCTTCTCGGACGGTTTCCATACCACCGAGTTACCGGCGACCAGGGCCAGGGCGGTGTTCCAGGCCCAGACTGCGACCGGGAAGTTGAAGGCGCTGATCACGCCGACCACGCCCAGCGGGTGCCAGGTTTCACGCATGTGGTGGCCAGGGCGCTCGGAAGCGATGGTCAGGCCGTACAGCTGGCGCGACAGGCCAACGGCGAAGTCGCAGATGTCGATCATTTCCTGCACTTCGCCCAGGCCTTCCTGGGTGATCTTGCCGGCTTCGATCGAAACCAGCTCGCCGAGGTCGGCCTTGTGCTCACGCAGCACTTCGCCGAACAGGCGCACCAGCTCGCCACGGCGCGGGGCCGGCACGCTGCGCCAGGCTTCGAAGGCGCTCTGGGCCTGATCGATGCGGGCGATGGTCTCGGCCTTGCCGAGCAGTTTCACCGAGGCGATCTGGCTGCCGTCGATCGGCGTGTGAACAGGGTAGTCGCCCTGGGTGTAAGCCTCGGCAGCAACGCCAAGGCGCTCGAGCAGTCCAGCAACCATTTGTGCATCTCCTACATCGGGTGATGGGGTGGAAAAATGATGTGGATCAGTATTAATCCGATCACACCGGTGCAACAAACGACCTTTATTCCGCATATCATTCCGTCAGGTAATGATTTGAGCCGCAGAGACCGCTATGTCCAAACGCCTGGTGCCCTCCATGACCGCCCTGCAGTGCTTCGAAGCTGCAGCCCGCCATTTGAGCTTTACCCGTGCCGCCGAAGAGCTGCACCTGACCCAGAGCGCGGTCAGCAAGCAGGTGGCGCAGCTTGAAGACATGCTGCGCCACCACCTGTTCCTGCGTATCCGTCGCCGCCTGCAGCTGACGCCGGCGGGCAGCCTGTACCTGGCCGAGGTCAACAAGATCCTCACCCAGGTGGATATGTCCAGCCGCTACGTGCTCACCTACGGCGAGCAGACCGAGATATTGAAGGTAGCCACTCAGCCGAGTTTTGGCGTGCGCTGGTTGATCCCGCACCTCAAGGGCTTTGGCAAGCGCCACAGCAACATCCACCTGGACATCCGCAACGAGATGGAACCGTTCGCCCTGCTGCAGGGCTCGGCGGACGTGGTGTTCTTCTATGGCCAGGGCACCTGGCCGGGGGCCACCTGCGTGGAGCTGTTCGGTGAGGAGGTGGTGCCAGTGTGCGCGCCGGAGTTGCTGGCCGGGCGTGAACTGAACGATGCCGGGGAGCTGGCCGAACTGGTGCTGCTGCAGAGCACCTCGCGGCCAGAAGCCTGGCACGAGTGGTTCCTGGAGCTGGGCTTGCAGAGCGTCAGCGCCTACCACGGGCCGCGCTTCGATACCTTCTACATGGCCTTGAGCGCGGCGCAGGCCGGGTGCGGGGTGGCGTTGGTGCCGCGCTACCTGGCGGCAAAGGAGCTGGCCGAGGGGAGTTTGGTGGTGCCGTGGAACCATGCGATGCGCAGTGCCGGGGCGCATTACCTGGCGTATGCCGAGCATGCGGCGGAGGTGCCCAAGGTAAGGGCGTTGGTGGAATGGATTCGTGAGCAGCTTCAGGCTTGAGAATGCCGGGGCCGCTTTGCGGCCCATCGCCGGCAAGCCAGCTCCCACAGGGAGCTCCACAATTGCTGAATCCTGTGTCCAACCTGTGGGAGCTGGCTTGCCGGCGATAGGGCCCTTGAGGTCGATCAAAAAAGGAATGACACACTCACTTTTTTTCGCTTGTGAGCAAAGTGCATTCCCAGCTTTCATGTAAGCGTCCGAACCCAACCAGGAAGCTAGCGATGCCCGCCCACGATTTCGTCAGCCCCGACAGCATCCGCGCGCAGTTCTCTGCCGCCATGTCGCTCATGTACAAACAGGAAGTGCCCCTGTACGGCACGCTGCTGGAGCTGGTGAGCGAAATCAACCAGCAGGTCATGGCCCAGCAACCCGAGGTTGCCGAGGCCCTGCGCTGGACCGGCGAAATCGAGCGCCTTGATCAGGAGCGCCACGGCGCCATCCGTGTGGGCACCGCCGCAGAGCTGGCCACCATCGCCCGGTTGTTCGCGGTCATGGGCATGCAGCCGGTCGGCTACTACGACCTCAGTTCCGCTGGCGTGCCGGTGCATTCCACCGCCTTCCGCGCGGTGCATGAGCAGTCGCTGCACGTCAGCCCGTTCCGCGTGTTCACCTCGCTGCTGCGCCTGGAGCTGATCGACAACCCGCAACTGCGCGAGCTGGCAGAGAGCATCCTGGCCAAGCGCCAGATCTTCACCGCCCGTGCCCTCGAACTGATCGCCCAATGCGAGCGCGATGGTGGCCTGAACGCCGCCGATGCCGAAGCGTTCGTGCGGGAAGCGCTGCACACCTTCCGCTGGCACCATGACGCCACTGTCACTGCCGAGCAGTACCAGCAGTTGCACGACCAGCACCGCCTGATCGCCGATGTGGTGGCCTTCAAGGGCCCACACATCAACCACCTGACCCCGCGCACCCTGGACATCGATGCAATCCAGCTTGGCATGCCGGCCAAGGGCATCCCGCCAAAGGCCGTGGTCGAAGGCCCACCCACCCGCCGCCACCCGATCCTGTTGCGCCAGACCAGCTTCAAGGCCCTGCAGGAAAAGGTCGCGTTCAGCGACCAGCAGGGCAGCGAAGGCAGCCATACCGCGCGCTTCGGCGAGATCGAGCAACGCGGTGCGGCGCTGACGCCGAAAGGTCGCCAGCTGTACGACAAGCTGCTCGACGCCACCCGCGCCGCCCTGGGTGGCGCCCCGGCCGAGGCCAATGCCGAACGCTACATGGCGTTGCTGAAGGACACCTTTGCCGAATTCCCGGATGACCTGGCACAGATGCGTGAACAAGGGCTGGCCTACTTCCGCTACTTCGCCACCGAGAAAGGCCTGGCTGCGCGCGACCAGGACGGCCGCCCGACCACACTGGAAGGGCTGATCGAGGCTGGCCATGTGCACTTCGAGGCGTTGGTGTACGAGGACTTCCTGCCGGTGAGCGCGGCGGGGATCTTCCAGTCCAACCTGGGTGACGATGCGCAGGCCGAGTACGGCAGCAACGCCAACCGCGATGCGTTCGAAGCGGCGCTGGGGCTGCAGGTGCAGGATGAGCTGGCGCTGTATGCGCAAAGCGAGCGTCGGTCGCTGCAGGCGTGTGCACAGGCTTTGAACCTGGGCTCGATGTAAGGCTGTAGATCGCAGGGGCCGCTTCGCGGCCCTATCGCCGGCAAGCCAGCTCCCACAGGATCGCATCGAGCCTGAGGCAAATGCAGTCCCTGTGGGAGCTGGCTTGCCGGCGATGAGGCCAGGGCAGGCAACACAGACAGTTGCTCCCAAACCTGTGGGAGCGGGCAAGCCCGCGAAGAGGCCGGTACAGGCGATCAAAGGGCCGGCAGGATCTGCACATCCGGCAAATCCATCGCCGCCACCTCCTCTTCCAGAAACGCGCTCAAACGCCGCAATCGCTCGCCCCCTGGCCGAGTGCGCGGCCATACCAGGTAATAATCCATCCCGCTGGGCACCGCCGTCGGCCAAGGCAGGCTCAAGCGCCCCTGCGCGACATCCTCGGCCACCATCAGCAAATCACCCATGGAAATGCCATAGCCACGCGCAGCGGCAATCATACCCAGCTCCAGGGTGTCGAACACCTGCCCGCCCTTGAGTGAAACCTTGTCACTCAGCCCCATGCGCTCCAACCACTCCCGCCAGTCGCGCTTGTCCACCGTGGGGTGCAGCAGCTCGATGCAGGCCAGCCGACGCTCGTCCCAGGGTTCCTCGTCGAGCAGGTCCGGCGCACCCACGGGGATCAGCAGCTCCGGGAACAACCTGCGCACTTCCCATTCCGGCGGGAACACCCCGTCGCTGAGCAACACCGCGCAATCGAACGGCTCCTGGTTGAAGTCCACATGGTCGACATCCATCCAGGCGCTGGTCAGCTGCACTTCGTTGCCAGGCTGCAAGTGGCGAAAGCGGCTAAGGCGCGCCAGCAACCAGCGCATGGTCAGGGTCGAGGGGGCCTTCATGCGCAGGATGTCATCCTCACCGCGCAAGGTATCGCAAGCCCGTTCCAGCGCGGCAAAGCCTTCACGCACACCGGGCAGCAACACCCGCGCCGCTTCGGTCAGTTGCAGGCTGCGGCCGCTGCGCACGAACAGGCGGCAGGCAAAATGCTCCTCCAGCGTGCGGATATGCCGGCTGACCGCGCTCTGGGTAATCGACAGCTCTTCGCCGGCACGGGTGAAGGAGCTTAGCCGCGCGGCGGCTTCGAATGCGCGCAGGGCATACAGCGGGGGGAGCTGACGGGACATGAGGCACCTGCCATACGGGGCTGTGAAATGAATCACCGGGAAGCATATATACATGAGTCAGACTCATGCCAATGATCGCTTTTATCCTTTTGTGCAAAGTTGACCACAGCCTCAGAATCGCCCTTCGTTGATCACCCCAGGAAAAGGACTGCCCCCATGCATGTCGCGCCCACCACAGAACTCAAGGCTTTGCTGCGCCTGGCCGGGCCGCTGATCGCCTCGCAGTTGGCGCACATGCTGATGGTGCTGACCGATACCCTGATGATGGCCCGCATCAGCCCGCAAGCCCTGGCTGGCGGCGGCCTGGGCGCGGCGAGCTACTCGTTCGTGTCGATCTTCTGCCTTGGCGTGATCGCTGCGGTCGGCACCCTGGTGGCCATTCGCAAGGGCGCCAACGACATCGAGGGCGCCACCCGCCTGGCGCAAGGTGGCCTTTGGCTGGCCTGGGGCCTGGCGCTGTTCGCTGCGCTGGTGCTGTGGAACCTTGAGCCGGTTCTGCTGCTGTTCGGGCAAAAGCCCGAGAACGTTGCCTCGGCCGCCGAATTCCTCACCCTGCTGCCACTGGCCCTGCCCGGCTACCTGACCTTCATGGCCTTG
The DNA here is from genome assembly GCF_040784925.1 of Pseudomonas sp. X4. NCBI lineage: Bacteria > Pseudomonadati > Pseudomonadota > Gammaproteobacteria > Pseudomonadales > Pseudomonadaceae > Pseudomonas > Pseudomonas sp. X4. Next base: position 2,251,839 of record NZ_CP160798.1, read on the forward strand.
CGCGGCTTCACCAGCGCGCTGGGCCGATCGACCCCGGTGATGGTCATCAGCCTGGTCGGCACGGTACTCAACTACCTGTTCAACGTGGCGTTGATCGAAGGCATGTTCGGCCTGCCCAAGCTGGGCCTGATGGGCATCGGCCTGGTCACCGCGGTGGTGTCGATGGGCATGGCCATTGCCTTGGCGCTGTATATCCGCTGGCACCCGGCCTATACCGCCTACCCACTGCGCAAGGGCCTGTCGCGCCCTTCGCTGCCGGCCCTGCGCGAGCTGTGGCGGCTGGGCCTGCCGATTGGCGGCACCTACATGGTGGAAGTCGGCCTGTTCGCCTTTGCCGCGCTGTGCATGGGCGTGCTGGGCAGCACCGAGCTGGCGGCGCACCAGATCGCCCTGCAGATCGTCTCCACGGCGTTCATGGTGCCGACCGGGTTGTCGTATGCGGTGACCATGCGCGTGGGGCTGTACTACGGCGCCGGCAACCTGCTGGCGGCGCGCAGTGCCGGGCGGGTGGGCATCGGCTTCGGCGCGATGATCATGTTTGCCTTCGCCGCGTTGTTCTGGCTGCTGCCCGATGCGCTGGTGGGGCTGTTCATCGACCGTGACGACCCGGCATTTGCGGCGATCTTCCAGCTGGCGGTGCAGTTGCTGATGGTGGCTGCGTGGTTCGAGCTGTTCGATGGCATGCAGACGATCGCGATGGGCTCGATCCGTGGGCTGAAGGATGCCAAGACCACCTTCCTGATCGGCCTGGTGTGCTACTGGTTGGTGGGGGCGCCGAGCGCCTGGCTGTTCACCTTTACCCTGGGCGGTGGCGCGGTCGGGGTGTGGTGGGGGCTGGCGTTGGGGCTGGCGTGTGCGGCGGTGGCACTGACCTTTGGCTTTGAGTGGCGGATGAAGCGGCTTTTGGGCAAGGCCGGGATTGGTGGAGCGGCGACGGCTTCGGCCTGACTTGCGGGCCTCTTCGCGGGTAAACCCGCTCCCACAGGGACTGCGCAGGGTCTGAATACTGTGCAAAGCCTGTGGGAGCGGGTTCACCCGCGAAAGGGCCCTAAAGGGCTGTGCCCAACTGGCAGCCGGTCGCCTGCAGCAAGAACTCCATCAACTCCCCCACCGGCAGCGGCTTGCTGACCAGGAAGCCTTGAACCTGGTCACAGCCAAACCCGCGCAGCAACGCCATCTGCTCTTCACTCTCCACCCCTTCGGCCACCACCTCCAGGTTGAGGTTGTGCGCCAGGTTGATCATGGCGTGCACCAGCTTGCGGTTCTCCTCGCGCATTTCCATTTCCGCGACAAAGCTGCGGTCCACCTTGAGCAAGGTGATCGGCAGGCTGTTGAGGTGCACGAACGAAGAGAACCCGGTACCGAAATCATCGAGCGAAAAGCGCACGCCCAGACGCCCCAGGGCGTCCATGGTCTGGCGCACCAGTTCGTTGCGGCGCATCACCGCCGTTTCGGTCAGTTCGAACTCGAGCCAGCGGGCATCAACGCCATGTTCGAGAATCAGGCGGCTCAAGGTCGCCAGCAACTGGCTGTCCTGGAACTGGCGGAAGCTCAGGTTGACCGCCATGTGCAGCGGCTCCAGGCCGCGCTCGCACAGCGCCTGCATGTCGCGCAGGGCACGGGAAATCACCCAGTAGCCCAGCGGCACGATCAGGCCGCTCTGCTCGGCCAGCGGCACGAACTCGCTGGGCGGCAACAGGCCGCGCTCGGCATGCCGCCAGCGCACCAGCGCCTCGAGGCCGACGATGCGCCCGTCGGCCAGGTTCAACCGCGGCTGGTAATGCAGCTCCAGCTCGTCCCGGCGCAGGGCGCGGCGCAGTTCGCTTTCCAGGTCGGCAAGGCTGCGGGCGTTGCGGTTGATGCGTTCGTTGAACACATGGAAAGTGCAACCCTGGCTGCCCTTGGCCTGGCGCATGGCGATGTGCGCGTGCCACATCAGCGGGTCGGCACCACCCTGGGCGCGGGCATGGGCCAGGCCCAGGCTGCAGCCCAACAGCAGGCTTTCACCGTCGATCCAGTAGGGTTCGGCCAACGCCTCGACAATCCGCTCGGCAATCGATTCGGCACGATTGGGGTCGCGTCGGGTGTCGATCAGCAGGGCGAACTCGTCGCTGCCCAGGCGCGCCAGCTGGTCACCCGCCTCCAGTTGCTGTTTCAGGCGCGCCACCACCTGCAGGATCAGGCGGTCGCCACTCTGGTGGCCGAGGGCGTCGTTGACGTGGCGGAAGTTGTCCAGGTCCAAGTGGCCGAGGGCAAGGCCACGGCCGTCGTTCTCGGCCAGGCGCGCGGTCAGCAAGGCCTGGAAACCCTGGCGGTTGGCGATGCCGGTCAACGGGTCTTGCTCGGCCAGGCGCTGCAAGGTGGCCACCAGCACGCCGCGCTCGCGCACATGGCGCAACGAACGGCGCAATGTGTCGGCATTGAGCTGGTCACGCACCAGCCAGTCGCTGACAGCGGTGGGCGCTACCTGGGGCTCGTGGTCGAGCAGCAGGATGGTCGGCAACTCGCAGCGCCCGGGCGCGGGCTGCAGGGCCGGTGTTGCCAGCACGACAGCCTGGCGGTCCTGGTTGAACAGGCTGTCGACCGACTCCCAGTTCGGCGCCGTCAGCAGTACGGCGCTGCCACCCAGGGCAGGCGTGCACTCGCGTAGCAGCGCCCCCCATTCCGGCTCATCGGCCAACAGCAGCAAACGCAATGGTTCGACAGGCGTGGACAAGCGGGCTCCTTAGGGCTTCACGGTGCAACGGAAACTGCCAGGTATGCTACTGCATTAATGAAAATGATTTTCAATTTAATACATGTTTTTACGGGTGTAGCATCCCGACGTATTTTGTCGTGCATCCTGCGCGAAACTGCGCCAGCCGGCAAATCCCGTTTACATATTTGACTCAGACGTCAGACGGTCGCGCCACAAACGCCCCATGCCTGTTAGAATGCGCGGCTATTTTCTGGCGACCCCCGGTTTCTAGCATGTCCCGACTCAATCCCCGGCAGCAGGAAGCCCGTGACTATGTCGGCGGCCCTCTTTTGGTGCTCGCCGGTGCAGGCTCGGGCAAGACCAGCGTGATCACGCGCAAGATTGCCCACCTCATCCAGAACTGCGGCATCCGTGCCCAGTACATCGTGGCGATGACCTTCACCAACAAGGCCGCGCGCGAGATGAAGGAGCGGGTCGGCACCCTGCTGCGCCCGGGGGAAGGCCGTGGCCTGACGGTGTGCACGTTCCACAACCTGGGCTTGAACATCATCCGCAGGGAGCACGAGCGCCTGGGCTACAAGCCGGGTTTCTCGATCTTCGACGAGTCCGACATCAAGGCGTTGCTGTCGGACATCATGCAGAAGGAATACTCCGGCGACGACGGCATCGACGAGATCAAGAACATGATCGGTGCCTGGAAGAACGACCTGATCCTGCCCGCCGAAGCCCTGGAGAAGGCGCGCAACCCGCGCGAGCAGACCGCAGCAATCGTCTACACGCACTACCAGCGCACGCTCAAGGCGTTCAACGCGGTGGACTTCGACGACTTGATCCTGCTGCCGGTCAAGCTGTTCCAGGAACACCCCGATGTGCTGGAGCGCTGGCAGAACCGCGTGCGTTACCTGCTGGTGGACGAATACCAGGACACCAACGCCAGCCAGTACCTGCTGGTGAAGATGCTGATCGGCATGCGCAACCAGTTCACCGTGGTAGGCGACGACGATCAGTCGATCTACGCCTGGCGTGGCGCCCGGCCGGAAAACCTGATGCTGCTCAAGGAGGACTACCCCTCCCTGAAAGTGGTGATGCTGGAGCAGAACTACCGCTCCACCAGCCGCATCCTGCGCTGCGCCAACGTGCTGATCGCCAACAACCCGCACGCATTCGAGAAGCAGCTGTGGAGCGAGATGGGCGTGGGCGACGAGATCCGCGTCATCCGCTGCAAGAACGAGGAAGCCGAGGCCGAACGCGTGGCCATGGAAATCCTCACCCTGCACCTGCGCACCAACCGCCCGTACAGCGACTTTGCCATCCTCTACCGCGGCAACTACCAGGCCAAGCTGATCGAACTGAAGCTGCAGCACCACCAGGTGCCGTATCGCCTGTCGGGCGGCAACAGCTTCTTCGGCCGCCAGGAGGTCAAGGACCTGATGGCCTACCTGCGCCTGCTGGTGAACCCGGACGATGACAACGCCTACCTGCGGGTGATCAACGTACCGCGCCGCGAAATCGGCTCCACTACCCTGGAAAAGCTCGGCAACTACGCCACCGAGCGCGGTATTTCGATGTACGCCGCCAGCGAGGAGCTTGGCCTGGGCGAGCATCTGGACGCCCGCTATACCGAGCGCTTGCAGCGCTTCAAGCATTGGCTGGACGGGGTGCGCCACAAGGTTGCCCTCGAAGACCCGATTGCCGCGCTGCACGAGATGATCCGCGATATCGACTACGAGAACTGGATCCGCCAGCAGACCGCCAGCGACAAGGCTGCCGAGTTCCGCATCAGCAACGTCTGGTTCCTGGTCGAAGCGCTGAAGAACACCCTCGAGAAGGACGAAGAGGGTGACATGACCATCGAGGACGCCATCGGCAAGCTGGTGCTGCGCGACATGCTCGAGCGCCAGCAGGAAGAGGAAGAGAACGCCGAAGGTGTGCAGATGATGACCCTGCATGCCTCCAAGGGCCTGGAATTCCCCTACGTGTTCATCATGGGCATGGAAGAGGAAATCCTCCCGCACCGCTCCAGCATCGAGGCCGACACCATCGAAGAGGAACGCCGCCTGGCCTACGTGGGCATCACCCGCGCGCGCCAGACCCTGGCCTTCACCTTCGCCGCCAAGCGCAAGCAGTACGGTGAAATCATCGACTGCACGCCCAGCCGGTTCCTCGACGAACTGCCACCGGACGACCTGGCCTGGGAAGGCCTGGACGATGCGCCGGTCGAGGTAAAGGCTGCACGGGGCAACAACGCCTTGGCCGATATCCGGGCAATGCTCAAACGCTGATCAACCATTACTCTTTAACTTTGCCGCTATTTGCGGCCACCTTTGCTACATCGAGGAAAACAAAGTGGAAGCACTGCATCAGAAGATTCGCGAAGAAGGCATCGTGCTTTCCGATCAGGTTCTCAAAGTCGATGCGTTTCTCAACCACCAGATCGACCCTGCGCTGATGCAGCTGATCGGTGACGAGTTCGCCCGCCTGTTCGCCGACGCGGGCGTGACCAAGATCGTCACCATCGAAGCCTCGGGCATTGCCCCGGCGGTGATGACTGGCCTGAAGCTGGGTGTGCCGGTGATCTTCGCCCGCAAGCACCAGTCGCTGACCCTGACCGAGAACCTGCTGACCGCCTCGGTGTATTCCTTCACCAAGCAGACCGAGAACACCGTGGCCATCTCGCCGCGTCACCTCAACAGCAGCGACCGCGTGCTGGTGATCGACGACTTCCTGGCCAACGGCAAGGCGTCGCAGGCCCTGATCTCGATCATCAAGCAGGCCGGCGCCACCGTGGCCGGCCTGGGTATCGTGATCGAAAAGTCGTTCCAGGGCGGCCGTGCCGAGCTGGACAGCCAGGGCTATCGCGTCGAGTCGCTGGCCCGGGTGAAGTCGCTGGAAGGTGGTGTGGTCAGCTTCATCGAGTAAGCCTGTAGCGGCCCTATCGCCGGCAAGCCAGCTCCCACAGGGAGCTCACAGGACCCAAGCCTTGCGCAGTACCTGTGGGAGCTGGCTTGCCGGCGATGGGCTGCAAAGCAGCCCCGGCAATTCATCCGGTTGCCGCCAACCCCGCCAGCAGCAACCGCTGGTAAAGCTCTTCCTTCAGCCCCTGCGGCTGATCCAGTTGCATCCGCGCAAGATGCCTCGCATACCCCTCTGGCCCCGGCGCATCCAGCGCTGCCTTGCCCAGCTCCAGCACCTCGCTCAGCTTGAACTTGCTCTTCAACCAGTTCAGTGCCCGCAGCAAATCCCGCTCTTCAGCCGTAAAGTCCGTGCCCAGCGGATACTCCGGGAACAACCGCGAGTGCCGCGCCCTGATCGCCTCCAGCCGCTGCGGCGTGTTGTCGGTAAAGCACGCCTCCAGTTGAAAATCTTTGGCCAGCTTGCCGGCATCCTTTGCCTGCTCGATCAGCCCCTGCTGGAACCGTGAATCACATACCGCCAGCAACCGCGCGATCACCTCGCTGTCGGTCTGCCCACGCAGGTCGGCGATGCCGTACTCGGTCACCACGATATCGCGCAGGTGCCGGGGGATGGTGCAATGGCCATAGTTCCAGAACAGGTTCGAGGTCAGCTCCCCGCCCGCCTCACGCCAGCTGCGCAGCAGCAGGATCGAACGCCCGCCCTCCAGCGCATGGCCCTGGGCGACGAAGTTGTACTGCCCGCCCACGCCACTGAGTACCCGGCCATCCTCCAGCTGGTCGGCCACCCCGGCGCCGAGCAGGGTCATGCCGAATACGGTGTTGATGAAGCGCGCATCACGGCGTTGGCGGCGCTTGAGTTCCTCCTGCCCGTACAGCTCGTTGATGAAGCTGATACGCGTCATGGCAAACCGTGCGCGCTGTTCCAGCGGCATGTCGCGCAAGCGCTGGTAGAACGCCTGGGGGCCGAGGAAGAAACCGCCATGCAGCACTGCCGCCCCCTGCTCGTCCGCCGGGCGCCGCAACAGGCCCGCTTCGGCCAGCGCCAACAGGCCGTTGACGAACATCTCGCTGCAGCCGTACAGGCCTTGGGCGAAGGTATCCAGGCCCCCTTCCCGTTCGATCAGCGCTTGCCACGAGCCAGCACCCAGCGCGTCGAGCACGGCACGATAACCGGCGTTGTCACCCTGGCGCGCCAGCAATGCGGCAGCTACCGCATCGCCCATGGCACCAATGCCGATCTGTAGCGTGCCGCCGTCGCGAACCAGGCTGCTGGCGTGCAGGCCGATGCAGTGGTCCTGGGTGTTGACCGGCATGTTCGGCGTGGAGAACAGGCGGCGTTGCTCGGCTGTATCGATCAGCAGGTCGAACCTATCGATGGGTAGCTCGGCGTCACCCGGCATGTAAGGCAGCTCAGCATGCACCTGGCCGAGCATGAGGATGGTCTCGCCGGCGGCGCGGCGCTTGGCGATCATCGGCAGCAGGTCGAGGGTGATGTCGGGGTTGCAGGCCAGGCTCAGGTGCACCGGCCTCTCGGGCGTGGCGGCCACCAGCTGCGCGATCAGGTTCAGGCCCTTGGCGTTGATGTCGCGTGCGGCGTGGCTGTAGTTGCTGCTGATGTAGCTCTGCTGGGCCGACGCGCTGTGCAGCAGGCTGCCGGGCTGCATGAAGAACTGCTCGACGCGAATGTTGGATGGCAACGTGTCGTTGCGCAGGTCGGTGAGGTAGGCAAGTTCTTCGTAGTCGGCGAAAACGCGGTCGACAAAGGGTTCTAGAAAGCGCCGTTGCAAACCGTCACCCAGTGACGGACGGCCGAGGGACAGGGCCGTGTAGATGGTCAGCTGCCGTTCGGGCAGATCGCGGATGCGGGCGTAAAGCGCATTGACGAAGGCGTTGGGCTTGCCCAGGCCCAGCGGCAGGCCCATGTGGATGTGGGCTGGCAGGCGCGACAGGACTTGCTCGACAGCCTGGTCGATGGAGCAGAGGTGCATCGGGGCCTCCTGAGACATCCATGGGTTCAGGGGTTGGACATGGGCTTTGGTGGGTTGGTTGCCTGTGCCGGCCCTTTCGCGGCTAAAGCCGCTCCCACAGAGACCTCACCGCCCTTGAGTCCTGTGCTGTACCTGCGAGTTCCCACAGGGTCCCCACAGCCCTTGAAGCCTGCACTGTACCTGTGGGAGCGGCTTTAACCGCGAAAGGGCCGGCACAGGCACCACAAAAACAAAGCCCGCCATCAATGGCGGGCCTCATGCAATTCAGCTGTTTCTCACAACCCGGACATCTTCTTGATCGCCCCTTTCAGGTCGTCATCCGAGCAGTCCGCGCAGGTGCCTTTCGGTGGCATGGCGTTGATGCCGGTAATGGCCTTGGCCAGGATGCCGTCCAGGCCGCCCTGGTGGTCGGCGCGTTCCTTCCACGCCGCGGTATCGCCAATCTTCGGTGCGCCGAGCAGGCCGGAGCCATGGCAGGCATTGCAGTGCTTGGCGATGATCTCGTCCGGCGTCTTGGCACCACCGCCACCTGCGGCGGCGGCCACTTCCATGCCTTTGCACTCTTGGCCCTGGACGCACACCTGGCCAACCGGCTCCAGGCGCTTGGCGATGTCATCATTGGTCGCAGCGGTTGCGCTCATTGCCCAGAGGGCGAATACGGCTGCTGGTACGGCCAGCATCTTCTTGATTTGGTTCACGCGAACACCCTCATGGTGGCTAATCACGCTCGCGGCCACGGATCGGCGAGCGTTGAAAAGTATAGCGGGAACCCAGAGGCCGTGAAACGACCCCACACAGGAAAGGGGTATTGCCGAATCAATGCACTGCGCTGGATCAAAAGTTTGAAGGCGTCGCCGCACTGATCAGCCGCGCCGGGCGGTCGAACGGGTTGCGAAAGCGGTGCGGGCGGGTGCTTTCGAAGTAGTAGCTGTCGCCCTCTTCAAGGATGAAGATCTCGTTGCCGACCACCAGCTCCAGGCGGCCTTCGAGCAGGATGCCGGTTTCTTCGCCGTCATGGGTAAGCATTTCGGCCCCCGTGTCGGCACCCGGTGGATACACCTCGGTGAGAAAGGCGATGGCACGGTTGGGGTGCGACTTGCCGACCAGCTTCATGGTCACCGCACCGTCGGAGATATCGATCAGCTCATGGGCCTTGTAGACGATCTGCGTGGGGCTTTCAGGTTCCAGTTCGACCGAGAAGAACTCGACCATGGACATGGGAATGCCGCTCAGCACCTTGCGCAGCGAGCTGATCGACGGGCTCACGCTGTTCTTCTCGATCATCGAGATGGTGCTGTTGGTCACGCCGGCACGCTTGGCGAGTTCACGCTGGGACAGGCCCTTGAGCTTGCGGATGGCTTGCAGTCGTTCGCCGACGTCCAAAGCTGGAGCCTCCTGAAACGGTGGAAAGAGGGGTGGATGTGAACGATATCATGGCAATGCCGTTCAGTATTTACAACACACCGCCCCTCAACCTGTCCGCTTCAGCGTGTCATTCGCCGACGTAGTCCCGAGGTACCCGCTTCAGGTTGCAGAAAATCTGGTACGGAATGGTACCCGCGTGCGCAGCCACTTCACTGGCCAGCACATGCTTGCCCCACAGTTCGACGGGGCTGCCGACGGTGGCTTCCGGCACATCGGTCAAGTCGATGCTGAGCATGTCCATCGACACCCGGCCGATCAGTTGGGTGCGCTTGCCGGCGACCAGCACCGGGGTACCGTTGGGCGCCTGGCGCGGGTAGCCATCGGCATAGCCCATGGCAACCACACCAACGCGGGTTGGCCGTGGGCTGACGAACTTGGCGCCGTAGCCCACCGGCTCGCCGGCAGGCAGCTCGCGCACGCTGATCACCCGCGATTGCAGGGTCATCACCGGTTGCAGGCGCTCGGCCTCGGCCTGGGCCACTTCGAACGGTGTGGCACCGTACAGCATCAGGCCCGGGCGCACCCAGTCGCTGGGGGCCTGCGGCCAGCCCAGCACACCGGGGGAGTTGCGCAGGCTGCACTCGGCGGCCAGGCCCTGGCGAGCGGCCTCGAACACGGCGATCTGCTGGGCGGTAGCGTCGGCATCCAGTTCGTCGGCGCGAGCGAAGTGGCTCATCAGCACGATGCGCGCGACCTTGCCGCTGGCCAGCAGGCGCTGGTAGGCCTCGTGGTAGTCCTTGGGGTGCAGGCCGACGCGGTGCATGCCGCTGTCGAGCTTGAGCCAGACGGTGAGCGGCTTGTGCAGCTGGGTCTTTTCGATCGCTTCCAGTTGCCACAGCGAGTGCACCACGCACCACAGGTCGTGTTCGGCGATCAGGGCCAGTTCGCTGGCTTCGAAGAAGCCTTCCAGCAGCAGCACCGGGGCCTTGATACCGGCGGCGCGCAGCTCCAGCGCTTCTTCGATGCAGGCCACGGCAAAGCCGTCGGCTTCGGCCTCCAGGGCCAGGGCACAGCGCACGGCGCCGTGGCCGTAGGCGTCGGCCTTGATCACGGCGAGGGCTTTGGCACCGGTCAGTTCACGGGCCAGACGGTAGTTGTGGCGCAGGGCCTGGAGGTCGATCAGGGCGCGGGCGGGACGCATGGCGGCTGCCTTATGGTGGTTCACAGGTTGGAAACGGTGTTGGGTTCTTCGCGGCTAAAGCCGCTCCCACAGGGGACCGCACAATGCCCAAGCACATGCGATCCCTGTGGGAGCGGCTTTAGCCGCGAAGAGGCCGGTGCAGGCTATTACTGCTGGTGAGCCGGCGCAGTCTGCCCGTGCTTGGCCACTTCCGGGCTGTTGCCATAACGGGAAATGTCCAGGCCTTCGGCACTGATCTGCGGCTTCTTGCGCGCAATCAGGTCGGCCAGCAGGCGACCGGAGCCGCACGCCATGGTCCAGCCCAAGGTACCGTGACCGGTGTTCAGGAACAGGTTGCGGAACGCCGTGGCGCCGACGATCGGCGTGCCGTCCGGGGTCGCCGGGCGCAGGCCGGTCCAGAAGCTGGCCTGGCTCAGATCACCGCCGCGAGGATAAAGGTCGTTGACGATCATCTCCAGCGTTTCGCGCCGACGCGGGTTCAGCGACAGGTCAAAACCGGCAATTTCAGCCATGCCGCCGACGCGGATACGGTTATCGAAACGGGTAATGGCGACCTTGTAGGTCTCATCGAGAATGGTCGAGGTCGGGGCCATGTCGGCGTTGGTGATCGGCACGGTCAGCGAGTAGCCCTTCAGCGGGTACACCGGGGCCTTGATGCCCAGCGGCTTGAGCATCTGCGGCGAGTAGCTGCCCAGCGCCAGCACGTAACGGTCGGCGGTTTCCAGCTTGCCGTCGATCCACACGCCATTGATGCGGTCACCCGCGAAGTCCAGGCGCTGGATGTCCTGGCCGAAGCGGAACTCCACGCCCAGCTTCACGGCCATTTCGGCAAGCTTGGTGGTGAACAGCTGGCAGTCGCCAGTCTGGTCGTTTGGCAGGCGCAGGGCGCCGGCCAGGATGTCTTTGACGCCAGCCAGGGCCGGCTCGACGCGGGCAATGCCGTCGCGGTCGAGCAGCTCGTAAGGCACGCCGGACTGCTCCAGCACGGCAATGTCCTTGGCCGCGGCATCCACCTGGGCCTGGGTACGGAACAGCTGGGTGGTGCCCAGGCTGCGGTTTTCGTAGGCGATGCCGGTTTCGGCGCGCAGTTCGTCGAGGCAGTCACGGCTGTACTCGGACAGGCGCACCATGCGCTCCTTGTTCACCGCGTAACGGCTGGCGGTGCAGTTGCGCAGCATCTGTGCCATCCACAGGTACTGGTCGACGTCGCCGGTGAGCTTGATGGCCAAGGGCGCGTGGCGCTCCAGCAGCCATTTGATGGCCTTCAGCGGCACGCCTGGGGCGGCCCAGGGCGAGGCATAGCCGGGCGAGATCTGGCCTGCGTTGGCAAAGCTGGTTTCCATGGCCACCGCCGGCTGGCGATCGACCACCGTTACTTCGAAACCTTGCCGGGCCAGATAGTAGGCACTGGCGGTTCCGATCACACCGCTACCAAGTACCAGAACTCGCATCGTTTTATCCCTCGCACGCGGCGCGCCGCAGACTTTTATTGAAATGGCATGAATGCGCGCAGTATAGGAATTTGAAGGCAGTGCAATTCACTATATAAAAGCCTATTATTGGCGAGAATTCTCGGCAAAATCGCCTTTCACGGAGGGGCATCCCCTATGAGAACCCAGCACCAGAGCAAGCGTGAACTGGACAAGATCGACCGTAACATCCTGCGTATCCTGCAGAATGACGGGCGTATTTCCTTCACCGAACTGGGCGAGAAAGTTGGGCTTTCCACCACCCCTTGCACCGAGCGGGTCCGCCGCCTGGAGCGCGAGGGCATCATCATGGGCTACAACGCCCGCCTGAACCCACAGCACCTCAAGGGCAGCCTGCTGGTGTTCGTGGAAATCAGCCTCGACTACAAATCGGGCGACACCTTCGAGGAGTTCCGCCGCGCGGTGCTGAAACTGCCCCACGTACTGGAATGCCACCTGGTTTCAGGCGACTTCGACTACCTGGTGAAGGCGCGTATTTCCGAGATGGCCTCGTACCGCAAGCTGCTCGGCGACATCCTGCTGAAGCTGCCGCACGTGCGCGAATCGAAGAGCTACATCGTGATGGAAGAGGTGAAGGAGAGCCTTTGCCTGCCGATCCCGGACTGAAGTCAGACCAGCACCTGGCGGGTGGTGGCAATGAACTGGTGGACCAACTGCTCGGCAGCGGGCTCGATCATCTGTTCAGGGCCACGGCCACGCGGGCAGGCCAGGCGCGGGGTGGTGCCGAACAGGCGGCAGATCATCGGGCGCTCTTCATACACCGTGCAGCCGTTGGGGCCCAGATGCACACAGTCCAGGCGCTCCAGGGCGGCTTCCTGCTCGGCCTGGGACTTGCGCGGCAGGCGGGCCATTTCTTCCGCCGAAGTGGTGACCGGGCCGCAGCAGTCGTGGCAGCCGGGCTCGCACTTGAAGGAAGGGATGAGTTCGCGCAGGAAGTGGATCTTGTGGCGGTTGCAGGACATGGCAAGGTACAAGTTTGAGAGCTGAAGTTGGATTATAGGGCCAATCGCCGGCAAGCCGGCTCCCACAGGTACACCGCCGGTCTCATGTGCCACGCGGACCCTGTGGGAGCTGGCTTGCCGGCGATGAGGCCGGTTGCCCCTCCCCAAAGCCCCGGCTTATCCTCCTCCCCCTCAGCCCACCAGCCTCAGGACCTGCCCAATGATCCACAGCGCGCAGCACGCCGCCTCCTATTACGCCGCCAGCAGCGCGCCACACCCCGACCACTCCTTCCTGCAAGGCGAGCGCAGCGCCGACGTGTGCATCGTCGGCGGCGGCTATTCGGGCCTGAACACCGCCATCGAACTGGCCGAACGCGGCTTCTCGGTCATCCTGCTGGAAGCGCGCAAGCTCGGTTGGGGCGCCAGCGGGCGCAATGGTGGGCAACTGATTCGTGGCGTCGGCCATGGCCTGGAACAATTCCTCCCGGTCATCGGCGAGGAAGGCGTGCGCAGCCTGAAACTGATGGGCCTGGAAGCCGTGCAGATCGTCCGCGAGCGGGTCGAAAGGCATGCCATCGCTTGCGACCTGACCTGGGGTTATTGCGACCTGGCCAACAAACCCGCCGAACTGCTGGGCTTTGCGGAGGATGCTGAAGAACTGCGCAGCCTCGGCTACGTACATGAACTGCGCCTGGTCGGCAAGGACGATATCCACAGCGTCGTCGGCGCTGACTGCTATGTCGGCGGGCTGGTCGACATGGGCTCCGGGCACCTGCACCCGCTAAACCTGGCACTGGGTGAGGCTGCCGTGGCCAGCCGCCTGGGCGTGAAGCTGTTCGAGCAGTCCGAGGTCACACGCATCGACTACGGCCCGGAAGTACAGGTACACACGGCCCAGGGCCGGGTACGCGCCAAGACTCTGGTGCTGTGCTGCAACGCCTACCACAACGACCTCAACCGCGAACTGGGCGGCAAGGTGCTGCCAGCCGGCAGCTACATCATCGCCACCGAGCCGCTGGGCGAAGAACGTGCCCGTTCGCTGCTGCCGCAGAACATGGCGGTGTGTGACCAGCGGGTGGCACTGGACTATTACCGCCTGTCCACCGACCAGCGCCTGTTGTTCGGCGGTGCCTGCCACTATTCAGGCCGCGACCCGAAGGACATCGCCGCCTACATGCGGCCAAAGATGCTCAAGGTTTTCCCGCAACTGGCCGACGTGCGCATCGACTACCAGTGGGGTGGCATGATCGGCATCGGCGCCAACCGCCTGCCACAGGTTGGCCGCCTGGCCAGCCAGCCGAACGTGTATTACGCCCAGGCCTACTCCGGCCATGGGCTCAACGCCACCCACCTGGCTGCGCGCCTGCTCGGCGAAGCCATCAGCGGCCAGGAAAGCGGGCGGTTCGACCTGTTTGCCAAGGTGCCGCACATCACCTTCCCCGGCGGCCAGCACCTGCGCTCGCCGCTGCTGGCGTTGGGGATGCTGTGGCATCGTCTGAAAGAGCTGATCTGAAAGCTGCGCACTGCCCCTTGTGGGAGCGGCCTTGCGTCGCGAAAGGGCTGCGAAGCAGCCCCGGCAATTCATGCAGCGATGCAAATATCCTGGGGCCGCTGTGCGGCCCTTTCGCGACACAAGGCCGCTCCCACAACGATCGCATCAATCTTTCCAGAAGGGCTTACGCCCCTCGGTCCGGGCCTGCTCCCAGCTCAGCCCGACATCGCGCAACTCGTCATCGGTCAACTGCAGCAGCGCCCTGCGGGTGTGCCAGCGATGCAGCATCAGCCCCCAACGCCCCAACCCTTCCGGCGCGTTGAACACCTTGGCTTGCTGCCCGGCTTCCAGTTCCTTGGCCAACAGTTGCAAGCGCACATCGCTCATGCCACCCATCACCGCATCCTCTCGTTCAGTTGATACCGTGGTGAAAGCATGCGCGTCGACAGCACCGGCAATACAGATCCAATACAGCCTTATTATTCCCATACAGAATTGGCCGCAGGCCGACTGAATGCTGTATTTTCGGCGCAACTGTACCGGTCGCCACGTTATTGCAGCGAAGGAGTATGCCGTGACCCTTTACCTGAACCTCGCCGAGCTGCTCGGTGCGCGCATTGAACAGGGCCTCTACCGCCCCGGCCAGCGCCTGCCGTCAGTGCGCGCCCTGAGTGTGGAGCACGGGGTCAGCTTGAGCACCGTGCAGCAGGCCTACCGCATGCTGGAAGACAGCGGCATGGTTTCGCCCCGGCCCAAGTCCGGCTACTTCGTCAACGACCACCGCCACCTGCCAGCCCTGCCCGCCGTCAGCCGCCCGGCCCAGCGCCCGGTAGACATCTCGCAATGGGAGCAGGTGCTGGAACTGGTACGCAGCACCCCACGCCAGGGCGTAATCCAGCTCGGCCGCGGCATGCCCGACATCGACAGCCCCACCCTCAAGCCACTGCTGCGCAGCCTCGCCCAGCTGAGCCGGCGGCAGGACATGCCCGGCCTGTACTACGACAACATCCACGGCAACCTGGCCCTGCGCGAACAGGTGGCCCGGCTGACGCTCGACTCCGGCTGCCGCCTGGGCCCGGGCGACCTGGTGATAACCACCGGCTGCCATGAGGCGCTGTCATGCAGCATTCGCGCGGTGTGCGAGCCGGGCGATATCGTCGCGGTCGACTCCCCCAGCTTCCACGGCGCCATGCAGACCCTCAAGGGCCTGGGCATGAAAGCCCTGGAAATCCCCACCGACCCGGTCACCGGTATCAGTCTGGAAGCACTGGAGCTGGCCCTGGAGCAGTGGCCGATCAAGCTCATCCAGATCACCCCCAGCTGCAACAACCCGCTCGGCTACATCATGCCCGAGGCCCGCAAGAAGGCCCTGCTGAGCCTGGCCCAGCGCTACGACGTGGCGATCCTCGAAGATGATGTGTACGGCGACCTGGCCTACACCTACCCGCGCCCACGCACCCTCAAGTCGTTTGACGACGACGGCCGCGTGCTGCTTTGCAGTTCGTTCTCCAAGACCCTCGCCCCCGGCCTGCGGATAGGCTGGGTGGCGCCCGGTCGTTACCTGGAGCGGGTGCTGCACATGAAGTACATCAGCACCGGCAGCACGGCCAGCCAGCCGCAGTTGGCCATTGCCGACTTCATCGCCGGCGGGCACTACCAACCCCACGTGCGGCGCATGCGCAGCCAGTACCAGCGTGGCCGCGACCTGATGAGCGACTGGGTGACCCGCTACTTCCCGGCGGGCACCCGGGTCAGCCGGCCGCAAGGTGGCTTCATGTTGTGGGTGGAATTACCCGAACATTTCGATACGCTGCGCCTGAACCGGGCTTTACTGGAGCAGGACGTACAGGTTGCCGTGGGCAGCATCTTCTCGGCCTCGGGCAAATTCCGCCACTGCCTGCGCATGAACTTCGCCGCGCGGCCGACGCCGCAGATCGAAGCCGCCGTGCGCAAGGTTGGTGAAACCGCCCTTCGTCTACTGGATGAAGAAAGCGCCGGCGCGTAACTTTGCGCCGCCCACCACGGTCCAACCTATCAAGCCTTTGCTGCACAGGACGATCCACCCTTGAGACTCCAGCGAGCCCTGCCTCTGCTGCTGGTGCTACTGCTCGGCCTTGCCGGCTGCGCCAGCGTCGGCACGCCCCGCGAAACCAGCCAGGCGCTACCTGCCAACGACTCGGCCTTCGGCCGTTCGGTTCTGCGCCAGGCCGCTCCCTACGGCGGCCGCTCGGGCTTTCGCCTGCTGCCCAACAGCAACGAGGCGTTCCGCGCCCGCGCCGAACTGATCCGCAACGCCCAGGCGAGCATCGACTTGCAGTACTACATCGTCCACGATGGCCTCAGCACCCGCGCCCTGGTGCATGAACTGCTGCGCGCCGCCGACCGTGGCGTGCGCGTGCGCATCCTGCTCGACGACACCACCAGCGACGGCCTGGACGTCATCATGGGCACCCTCGATGCCCACCCGAACATTCAGATACGCGTTTTCAACCCGCTGCACCTGGGCCGCAGCACCGGCGTGACGCGCGCAGTGGGCCGCCTGTTCAATCTGTCGCGCCAGCACCGACGCATGCACAACAAATTGTTCCTGGTGGACAACAGCATGGCCATCGTCGGCGGGCGCAACCTGGGCGATGAGTATTTCGATGCCGAACCCAACCTCAACTTCACCGACATCGACTTGCTGGGCGTCGGCCCGGTGGCCGAACAGCTCGGCCACAGCTTCGACCAGTACTGGAACAGCGCCCTGAGCCGGCCGATTACCGACTTTCTCTGGCGCGACCCGGATGCCAGCGACCTGCGCGCCAGCCGCCACCGCCTGGAAATTTCACTCGCCGAAGCCAGGACCCAGCGCAAAGCCCTGTATGACCGCTTGATGGCCTACCAGTCGCAGCCGCGCCTGGATGTGTGGCGCAACGAGCTTATCTGGGCCCATGCCCAGGCGCTATGGGATGCGCCGAGCAAGGTGCTGGCCGATGACGAACCGGACCCGCAACTGCTGCTGACCCAGCAACTGGCCCCTGACTTGAGCAAGGTGCAACACGAGCTGATCCTGGTATCGGCGTATTTCGTACCCGGCGAGTCCGGCCTGCTGTACCTGACCCACAGCGCCGACGCGGGTATCTCGGTCAAACTGCTGACCAACTCGCTGGAAGCCACCGACGTGCCGGCGGTGCATGGCGGCTATGCGCCGTATCGGCGGGCGCTGCTGGAGCATGGCGTGCAGCTGTACGAGCTGCGCCGCCAACCCGGCGACCCCAGCGCGCAGCACCGCGTGAGCTTCCATGGCAGCTCGGACTCGAGCCTGCACAGCAAGGCGATCGTGTTCGACCGGCGCAAGACCTTCATCGGCTCGTTCAACTTCGACCCGCGTTCGGTGTTGTGGAATACCGAGGTCGGAGTGCTGGTGGACAGCCCGGAGCTGGCCGAGTACACCCGCGCACTGGCGGTACAGGGCATGGCCCCGGCCTTGAGCTATCAGCCGACGCTGGTGGGTAACCAGATGGTGTGGGTGACCGAGGAAAATGGCAGGCGGCGCATGCTCACATCCGAACCGGGCGGGATGTGGCGGCGGTTCAATGCCTGGATCAGCAAGGCGGTAGGCTTGGAGAAGATGCTGTAGCTGATGGCCTCATCGCCGGCAAGCCAGCTCCCACAGGGACTGCACAGCATTCAAGGCCTATGGAGAACCTGTGGGAGCTGGCTTGCCGGCGATGGGCCGCAAAGCGGCCCCAAAGTACCATCAGGCAGAGGCAGGCTCGAAGGCCCCGCGCCGCCGGGTCAACACCACCAACCCCGCAGCCCCCGCCGCCATCAGCAACGGCAACGCATGCCCGCTGATCCACTGGCTGCCTGCCCCGGCCAGCAGCGGCCCGAGCAGGCAGCCAATACCCCACAGCTGCGCCACATGGGCGTTGGCCCGCACCAGCGCATCATCCCGGTAGCGCTCACCAATCAGCACCAGCGACAAGGTGAACAAGCCCCCCGCACTGGCCCCGAACAGCACCCACAGCGGCCAGATCGCCGCTGTATGCAGCAGCAACGGAATCGCCAGGCTGGATACCAGCAGGGTCACCGCACAGCCGGTAAACAGAGCGCGCCGCGACATATGGTCGGCCAGCGCACCGATGGGCAGTTGCAGCACCGCATCGCCCACCACCACGGTACTGACCATGAACAGGGCGATTTCGGTGCTGAAGCCCTGTTGCAGGCAATACACCGGCAACAAGGTCAGGATCATTGCCTCGAACGAGGCAAACAGGGCAATGGCCCAGGCGATCACCGGCAAGCGTCGGCAGAAGGCGAACAGGTCGCCGAAGGTGACGCTGCAGGCCTCTGTGCTGGGTGCCCCGCCACGGCCCAGAAGAATCAGCGGCGCCACCAGCAGCAGGCCGGTGGCGGCCCAGAAGCCGAAGTCGTCATCCGAGCCGAGAAAGCCCAGCACCAGCGGCCCGGCCAGCTGGCTGAGGGCATAGCTGCTGCCATACAGCGCCACCAAGCGGCCGCGCCATTGCTCGACCACCAGCTGGTTGATCCAGCTTTCGCCGAGTATGAACACCACGGTCAGCGACATACCGATCAGCAATCGCAACAGCAGCCACAGCGGGTAGCTGGGCAGCAGTGCGACCAGGCCGATCGACAGCGCCCCGCCCCACAGGCACAGGCGCATGGCCGAGGGCACGCCGACCCAGCCGGCCAGGCGGCTGGCCAGGCTGGCACCTACCAGCACGCCCAGCGCCGGCATTGCAGCCATCACGCCGATGGCGAAGCTGCCGTAGCCCCAGGCCTCCAGGCGCAGGGATACCAGCGGCATGCTCACGCCGAGTGCCAGCCCGACGCTTAGCACCGATGCCAGTACGGCGAAGTAGGTACCCCAACGCATTGCAGCCTCCCAGGCCAAGAATTTTCCATGGCCCATTCGCGGGTAAACCCGCTCCCACAGGTACACCACCGCCCTTGAGAGCGGTGCAGTACCTGTGGGAGCGGGTTTACCCGCGAATGGGCCGCTAGGCGGCCCCGGGATTACAACTTGATCCAGGTCGCCTTCAGCTCTGTGTACTTCTCCAGCGCATGCAGCGACTTGTCACGGCCGTTGCCCGACTGCTTGAAGCCACCGAACGGCGCGGTCATGTCGCCGCCGTCGTACTGGTTGACCCAGACGCTGCCAGCGCGCACGGCACGGGCGGTCTTGTGGGCCTTGGAGATGTCCGAGGTCCAGATGCCAGCGGCCAGGCCATACGGCGTGTCGTTCGCAATGGCGACGGCTTCTTCGGCGGTATCGAAGGCGATCACCGACAACACCGGGCCGAAGATTTCTTCCTGGGCGATCTTCATGGCGTTGGTCACGCCGTCGAAGATGGTCGGCTCGACATAAGTGCCACCGGTTTCTTCCAGCGTGCGCTTGCCGCCGGCCAGCAGCTTGGCGCCGTCCTTGTGGCCAGCCTCGATGTACGACAGCACGGTGTTCATCTGCTGGGTATCGACCAGGGCACCGACAGTGGTCTGTGGGTCCAGCGGGTTGCCTGGCTTCCAGCCTTTCAGGGCCTCGACCACCATCGGCAGGAACTTGTCCTTGATCGAACGCTCGACCAGCAGGCGCGAGCCGGCGGTGCACACTTCGCCCTGGTTGAAGGCGATGGCGCTGGCGGCAGCTTCGGCGGCAGCTTGCAGGTCCGGAGCGTCAGCGAAGACAATGTTCGGGCTCTTGCCACCGGCTTCCAGCCAGATGCGCTTCATGTTCGATTCGCCCGCGTAAACCATCAGCTGCTTGGCGATCTTGGTCGAACCGGTGAATACCAGGGTGTCGACGTCCATGTGCAGGGCCAGGGCCTTGCCCACGGTGTGGCCGTAGCCTGGCAGCACGTTCAGCACGCCAGCCGGGATACCGGCTTCGATGGCCAACTGGGCAATGCGAATGGCAGTCAGCGGCGATTTTTCGGACGGCTTGAGCACTACCGAGTTACCGGTGGCCAGGGCCGGGCCGAGCTTCCAGCAGGCCATCAGCAGCGGGAAGTTCCACGGTACGATGGCACCGACCACACCCACCGCTTCGCGGGTGACCAGGCCGAGCTGGTCATGCGGGGTCGGGGCGACTTCGTCGTAGACCTTGTCGATGGCTTCGGCAGTCCAGTGAATGGCATTGGCCGCGCCAGGTACGTCGATGCTGGAGGAGTCGCCGATCGGCTTGCCCATGTCCAGGGTTTCCAGCAGCGCCAGCTCTTCGACGTTCTTGCGCAGCAGGTCGGCGAAGCGGATCAGCTTGGCCTTGCGCTTGGCCGGGGCCAGCTGCGACCACACGCCGGAGTTGAAGGTGGCACGGGCGTTTTCCACAGCGCGGTTGGCATCGGCCAGGTCGCAGCTGGCAACCTTGGCCAGGAAGCGTCCGTCGACCGGGCTCAGGCACTCGAAGGTTTCACCGGATGCGGCATCGGTGTATTCGCCGTTGATGAAGGCACGGCCTTCGATCTTCAGTTGCTGGGCACGTTGTTCCCAGTCCGCACGAGTCAGGGTGGTCATACGAAACTCCTCCTCTTGTATAGGTGCAACGCCGCACTGAGGACTCACAGGCGTTGTCAGAATTCTGCCCAAGCGTCGAGGGCATTTTAGCTACCGACACCCTAAACCAGCCCGTGTAAACTATCAATATATTTGACACGAATGGCTCAAAAGCCTACTCATGTGCATTTTATTAAACAACAACAGGAGCCGAACCATGAGCATCGACAGCATCATCGACTTCGCGCAGGTCATTACCGAGGCCGAACGCTACCGCCCGGCGGCGGAAAAAATCCTCAAGGGCGAGCCCGACCAGGCGGTCTACAACCATTATTCCAGCCCGTGCGGGCAGTTTGCCGCGGGCGTGTGGGAAGGCGAGGTGGGGCAGTGGACGGTGAACTACACCGAGCATGAGTACTGCGAGATCGTCCAGGGCGTTTCGGTGCTGCGTGACCAGGATGGCGGAGCCAAGACCCTGCGTGCCGGTGATCGGTTTGTCATCCCGGCCGGCTTCAAGGGCACCTGGGAGGTGCTGGAGCCTTGCCGCAAGATTTATGTGATGTTCGAGCAGAAGTAAGCCTCTGGGGCCGCGAAGCGGCCCCGGCATTCTTGCAGGCATAAAAAAACCCGCCTCCTTTCGGATGCGGGTTTTTTTCAGGTCGCCGATCAATTACTTGATCTTGGCTTCCTTGTACACCACGTGCTTGCGAACAACCGGATCGTATTTCTTGATCTCGATTTTGTCCGGAGTGGTGCGCTTGTTCTTGTCGGTGGTGTAGAAGTGGCCAGTGCCAGCACTCGAAACCAGACGGATCAATTCACGCATGACGTTCTCCTTAGAACTTTTCGCCGCGAGCGCGCAGCTCGGCCAGCACTACGTCGATACCACGCTTGTCAATAACGCGCATGCCTTTGGCAGATACGCGCAGACGCACGAAACGCTTCTCGGATTCAACCCAGAAACGGTGGTGCTGCAGGTTCGGCAGGAAACGACGACGGGTTTTGTTGTTTGCGTGGGAAATGTTGTTCCCGGTTACTGGACCCTTACCAGTAACTTGACAGACTCTCGACATGACTCAGCCCTCTAAAACCACATGCCCAACCCGGCATGGGTTGGCCGCTTAATCTCTCAGTCTTTGGCGCCTAGGCGCCGTGATTCTGGAGGTCTTATCGACCGGATCCGCTGATGCGACAGGCCGAGCCCCTAGAAAAGAGCGCTGCTTTATACCAGAAAGACTTGGCCGCAACAACATTAGATGCACATTGTCACGAGCCGGAACGCGCCGGGCCAGCATAGCGGCAGGCCCCGCCAGCCGTCGACCGCCCGTCGCCAATTTTGTAAAAAAGGGTGTGGTCATTTTCCGACGGGCACACTAGGGTAGGCCTTTTCCAGACTGCACTGGCAGATGGGCCACTGACAGCCAAGGAGCCACCATGCGTGCTGCCGCCCTTTCCTTATTGTTCAACTCCTTGTTCGCCGCAGGCGCCCTGTTCGCCGCCGGCGTTGCCCAGGCCGCCCCGCTGAGCGTCTGCAGCGAGGCCAGCCCCGAAGGCTTCGACGTGGTGCAGTACAACTCGCTGACCACAACCAACGCCACGGCCGATGTGCTGATGAACCGCCTGGTGGAGTTCGACGCGGCGCAAGGCAAGGTGGTGCCGAGCCTGGCGGCCAGCTGGACGGTATCGGCCGACGGCCTGATCTACGACTTCACCCTGCGCGATGACGTGAAATTCCACACCACCGCCTACTTCAAGCCAAGCCGCGCACTGAACGCCGACGATGTGCTGTTCAGCTTCCAGCGCATGCTCTACCCCGCCCATGCCTGGCACAAGACCGCGCCGGGCGGCTACCCGCATGCCCAGTCGCTGCAACTGGGCAGCCTGATCAAGGTGATCGAGGCGCCGGCACCAAACACCGTGCGCTTCACCCTCAGCCACCCGGACGCCACCTTCCTGGCCACCCTGAGCATGGGCTTCGCCTCGATCTACTCCGCCGAGTACGCCGACAAACTGCTCAAGGCCGGCACGCCGGAGAAGCTCAACAGCCAGCCGGTCGGCACCGGGCCGTTCATCTTCCAGCGCTTCCAGAAGGACGCCGTGGTGCGCTATCGCGCCAACCCCGACTACTTCGCCGGCAAGCCGGCGGTCGACCCGTTGATCTTCGCCATCACCACCGATGCCAACGTGCGCCTGCAGAAGCTCAAGCGCGGCGAGTGCCAGGTCGCGTTGTCGCCCAAGCCGCTGGACATTGCCGAAGCCGGCAAGGACGGCAACCTCCAGGTGGCCACCACCCCGGCGTTCATGACCGCCTTCGTCGCCATCAACAGCCAGCACCCACCGCTGGACAAGCCGGAAGTGCGCCAGGCCATCAACCTGGCCTTCGACAAACAGGCCTACCTCAAAGCCGTGTTCGAAGACTCCGCGGTGGCTGCCAACGGCCCCTACCCGCCCAACACCTGGAGCTACGCCAAAGACCTGCCCGGCTACCCGCTGGACCTGAAGAAAGCCAAGGCCCTGCTGACCAAGGCCGGCCTGGCCGAGGGCTTCAGCACCACGATCTGGACCCGCCCGTCGGGCAGCCTGCTCAACCCCAACCCCAGCCTCGGTGCGCAGATGCTGCAGGCCGACCTGGCCAAGATTGGCATCAAGGCCGAGATCCGCGTGATCGAGTGGGGCGAGCTGATCCGCCGCGCCAAGGCGGGCGAGCATGACCTGCTGTTCATGGGCTGGGCGGGTGACAACGGCGACCCGGACAACTTCCTCAGCCCGCAGTTTTCCTGCGCAGCGGTGCAGTCGGGGACCAACTTCGCACGCTTCTGCGACAGCCGCCTGGACCAGTTGATCAGCGCCGGGCGCACCACCAACGACCAGAGTGTGCGCAGCCGGCTTTACCAGCAGGCACAGACGCTGATCCAGCAGCAGGCGCTGTGGGTGCCGCTGGCACACCCCACGGCGGCGACCTTGCTGCGCCAAGGGGTCGAGGGGTACCAGGTGAGCCCGTTCGGGCGGTTGGATTTCAGCAAGGTGTCAGTGAGCAAGTAAGCCTGCACCGGCCTCTTCGCGGGCTTGCCCGCTCCCACAGGGACAGCACAACACTCAAGGTTGGCGCGATACCTGTGGGAGCGGGCGAGCCCGCGAAGAGGCCGGGACAGGCAGCACACGTGCCTAAGCCACAATCCACCCATGCTCGACCATCGACAGCGGCTCCCCGTCACCGATGATGATGTGATCCAGCACCCGCACATCGATCAACGCCAGCCCCCGCTTCAACGACAGGGTCAAGTGCACATCGTCCTGGCTGGGTTCACTGTTGCCCGAGGGGTGGTTGTGGCACAGGATCAAGGCCGCTGCGTTATGCAGCAATGCCCGCCGCACCACTTCCCGCGGGTAGACGCTGGCCCGATCTATCGTGCCTCGGAAGAGGATCTCAAACGCCAACGGCCTGTGCTTGGTATCGAGAAAGAGGCATCCGAACACCTCGCTGACTTCATGTCGCAGCATCGCTTTCAAATAGCGCCTCACCGTTGCCGGGCTGTCCATCGCGGATTCACGCTCAATCGAAGTCGCAAGGTGCCTGCGACCGATCTCCAGCAGCGCCTGCAGCTGGCTGTACCTCACCGGGCCCAACCCAAGCTCGCCGACGAAAGCCTCACGGTCGGCCTCCAGCAACTGGCGCAACCCCCCGAACTTCACGAGCAGACCTCGCGCCAGCTCCACGACATTGCGCCCACGCACACCTGAGCCGAGAAATACAGCCAGCAATTCCGCGTCCGTCAGGCTTCCGGCCCCACGCTGCAGCAACTTCTCCCTCGGCCGCTCTTCAGCCGGCCACTCCCTGATATTCATCCCGCCCCTCTGCCCTTGCTGCGGCCCATTTCGGCCCTGTGTTAATCTATTTCGCCTCGTACATGCGACGTTCTGCCGCAGGCATTTTCAAACGTCGCCGCCCGCTCTCACTGGAAAAAGGCAAGCCTATGCAGCGGCTGTATCGCAAGCGCATCGTTCTCGGCGTGGGTGGCGGCATTGCCGCCTACAAAAGCGCCGAACTGATTCGCCGACTCCTGGAGCACGGCGCGCAGGTGCGCGTCGTCATGACCCGTGGTGGTGCAGAGTTCATCACCCCGCTGACCCTGCAGGCGCTGTCGGGCCACCCGGTGCACATGGACCTGCTCGACCCTGCCGCCGAAGCGGCCATGGGCCACATCGAACTGGCCAAATGGGCCGACCTGGTGCTGATCGCCCCGGCCACCGCCGACCTCATGGCGCGCATGGCCCAAGGCATGGCCGACGACCTGCTGACCACCCTGGTGCTGGCTACCGATGCCACCGTTGCCGTGGCCCCGGCCATGAACCAGGCCATGTGGCGCGACCCGGCCACCCAAGCCAACCTCGAACTGCTCAAGAGCCGGGGCATCCAGGTGTTCGGCCCAGCGTCCGGCAGCCAGGCCTGTGGCGACGTTGGTCTGGGCCGCATGCTCGAAGCCACCGACCTGGCCTGGTGTGCCGCGGAAAGCTTCAAGCGCCAGGCACTGACCGGCAAGCACGTGCTGATCACCGCCGGCCCGACCCAGGAAAACATCGACCCGGTGCGCTACATCACCAATCATAGCTCCGGCAAGATGGGCTTCGCCCTGGCCGAAGCGGCCGCCGAAGCCGGGGCTCGGGTGACCCTCGTCACTGGCCCGGTGCACCTGCCAACCCCCGACCGGGTCAGCCGTATCGACGTGGTCAGCGCGCGGGACATGCTCGCGGCCTGTGAAGCGGCCATGCCGTGCGACCTGTTCATCGCCTCTGCGGCGGTTGCGGACTACCGCCCGGAAGTCGTTGCCACGCAAAAATTGAAGAAAGATCCTACGACCGGTGACGGCATGCTGCTGCAGATGGTGCGCAATCCCGATATCCTTGCCACCATCGCTGGCCGCGCCGACCGCCCGTTCAGCGTCGGTTTCGCCGCCGAGACCGAACACTTGCTCGATTACGCCACGCGCAAGCTCAAGGACAAGAACCTCGACCTGATCGTCGCCAATGATGTGGCCAACCCCAGCATCGGCTTCAACAGCGAGGAAAACGCCTTGACCGTGATCGACCGCCAGCAGCACCAGACCCTCTTCGCGCAGACCAGCAAGGGCAAGATTGCCCGGCAACTGGTCGCCTTCATCGCCGAACGGCTCAATCAGGTTCAATAAGTTACATGCACGCTCTTCAAGCCAAGATCCTCGACCCACGCCTGGGCACCGAATTCCCCCTGCCGCAGTACGCCACCCCCGGCTCCGCCGGCCTGGACCTGCGCGCCCTGCTCAAGGAAGACACCGTCCTCGAACCAGGCCAGACCCTGCTGATCCCCACCGGCCTGTCGATCTACATCGGCGACCCGGGCCTGGCGGCGGTGATCCTGCCGCGCTCGGGCCTGGGCCATAAGCACGGCATCGTGCTGGGCAACCTGGTCGGGCTGATCGACTCGGACTACCAGGGCGAGTTGATGGTGTCGTGCTGGAACCGCGGCAACACCCCGTTCACCATCGCCGTTGGCGAGCGCATTGCCCAGCTGGTGCTGGTACCGGTGGTACAGGCCCATTTCGATATCGTCGAAGCGTTCGATGAAAGCCAGCGCGGTGCTGGCGGCTTTGGTCATTCCGGCAGCCACTGAGCCGAGAAATGACCGTTCAGGCCAAGGATGGCGAACTCTCTGGCGAAACCACCGTCCAAGCGTTCAGTTTGCGCCTGCCCAGAAAGCCTTTGACTAATGGAGCTTCCAGAGATGAACGACATGGCCCACCTGGTACCCGCCGCACTGCCAGACAGCATTTTCCGCGCGTATGACATTCGCGGCGTGGTCGGCAAGACCCTTCACGCCGAAACCGCCTACTGGATCGGCCGCGCCATCGGCGCGCAGAGCCTGGCCCAGGGCGAACCGCAGGTTTCGGTCGGCCGCGATGGCCGCCTGTCCGGCCCGATGCTGGTCGAACAGCTGATCAAGGGCCTGGTCGATGCCGGCTGCCAAGTCAGCGACGTCGGCCTGGTACCCACCCCGGCGCTGTACTACGCAGCCAACGTGCTGGCCGGCAAGTCCGGTGTGATGCTGACCGGCAGCCACAACCCGTCGGACTACAACGGCTTCAAGATCGTCATCGCTGGCGATACCCTGGCCAACGAACAGATCCAGGCCCTGCTGACGCGCCTGAAAACCAACGACCTGACCCGCGCCGAAGGCCGCGTGGAAAAGGTCGAGATCCTTGACCGCTACTTCCAGCAGATCGTTGAAGACGTGAAGCTGGCCAGGAAGCTCAAGGTGGTCGTGGACTGCGGCAACGGTGCCGCCGGCGTGGTCGCGCCGCAACTGATCGAAGCCCTGGGCTGCGAAGTGATCCCGCTGTTCTGCGAAGTCGACGGCAACTTCCCCAACCACCATCCGGACCCGGGCAAGCCGGAAAACCTCGAAGACCTGATCGCCAAGGTCAAGGAAACCGGCGCCGATATCGGCCTGGCCTTTGACGGTGACGGCGACCGCGTCGGCGTGGTGACCAACACCGGCAGCATCGTCTACCCAGACCGCCTGCTGATGCTGTTTGCCCAGGACGTGCTGTCGCGCAACCCGGGCGCCGAGATCATCTTCGACGTCAAATGCACCCGTCGCCTGACCCCGCTGATCGAGCAGCACGGCGGCCGCGCTCTGATGTGGAAGACCGGTCACTCGCTGATCAAGAAGAAGATGAAGCAGACCGGCTCGCTGCTGGCCGGCGAGATGAGCGGTCACATCTTCATCAAGGAACGCTGGTACGGTTTCGACGACGGCATCTATAGCGCCGTGCGCCTGCTGGAGATCCTCAGCAAGGCCGGGCAGAGCGCCGAAAACCTGTTCGCCGCGTTCCCGAACGATATTTCCACGCCGGAAATCAATATTGATGTGACCGACGAGGGTAAATTCAGCATCATTGATGCACTGCAACGCGACGCCGACTGGGGCGAAGCCAACCTGACCACCATCGACGGTGTGCGGGTGGACTACCCCCACGGCTGGGGCCTGGTTCGCGCCTCCAACACCACCCCGGTGCTGGTGCTGCGCTTCGAGGCCGACAGCGACGCCGAATTGCAACGTATCAAGGATGTTTTCCGTACCCAGTTGCTGCGGGTTGAGCCTGAGCTGCAACTGCCGTTCTGACCGACTATCTGTTCCTTACAGGAGCCCTGCATGACCCTCGATCGCGATGCCGCTTCCCATGTAGCCGAGGTTTTGTCCGAAGCACTGCCTTACATCCGCCGCTTTGTCGGCAAGACCCTGGTGATCAAGTACGGCGGCAACGCGATGGAGAGCGAGGAGCTCAAGACCGGCTTCGCCCGTGACATCGTGCTGATGAAGGCTGTGGGCATCAACCCGGTGGTGGTCCACGGTGGTGGCCCGCAGATCGGCGACCTGCTCAAGCGCCTGTCGATCGAAAGCCACTTCATCGACGGCATGCGCGTCACCGACTCGGCGACCATGGACGTGGTGGAGATGGTGCTGGGTGGCCAGGTCAACAAGGACATCGTCAACCTGATCAACCGCCACGGCGGCAGCGCAATCGGCCTGACCGGCAAGGACGCGGAGCTGATCCGCGCCCGCAAGCTGACCGTCAGCCGCCAGACGCCCGAGATGACCACCCCGGAAATCATCGACATCGGCCACGTTGGCGAAGTGGTAAGCGTGAACACCGACCTGCTGAACATGCTGGTGAAGGGCGACTTCATCCCGGTGATCGCGCCGATCGGCGTGGGTGCCAACGGTGAGTCGTACAACATCAACGCCGACCTGGTGGCTGGCAAGGTAGCCGAAGCGCTGAAGGCCGAGAAGCTGATGCTGCTGACCAACATCGCCGGCCTGATGGACAAGCAGGGTGAAGTACTGACCGGCCTGACCACCGAGCAGGTCAACGAACTGATCGCCGACGGCACCATCTACGGCGGCATGCTGCCTAAGATCAAGTGCGCGCTGGATGCGGTGCAGGGCGGTGTCAACAGCTCGCACATCATCGATGGCCGCGTGCCGAATGCGGTGCTGCTGGAGATCTTCACCGACAGCGGCGTGGGTACCCTGATTACCAACCGCAAGCAGCGCTGATCGTTAACCTGTCCCGGCCTCTTCGCGGGTAAACCCGCTCCCACAGGTACAGCACCGCCTTTGAGGGCTGTGGAGATCCTGTGGGAGCGGGTTTACCCGCGAAGAGGCCGGAACAGGCGACACAAAAAAAGGCGACCTTCACAAGAAGGTCGCCTTTTTCATTTCCGGGCCCCGGATCAGATACCGTACTGCGCCCGGTAAGCCTCGACAGCCGGCAGATGCTGCTTCAGCTGTGGATCATCGGCCAGGAACTCCAGCACCTGGGTCAGCGAAACGATACTGACCACAGGGATACCGAAGTCACGCTCCACTTCCTGGATCGCCGACAGCTCGCCATTGCCGCGCTCTTCGCGGTTCAGCGCGATCAGCACGCCAGCGGCCTTGGCCTGCTGGGCATTGATGATCTGCATGACCTCACGAATGGCGGTACCGGCGGTGATCACGTCGTCGATGATCAGCACGTCACCGGCCAGCGGTGCACCGACCAGGCTGCCACCTTCACCGTGGTCCTTGGCTTCCTTGCGGTTGAAGCACCATGGCACGTCGAGCTGATGCTGATCGGCAAGGGCCACGGCGGTAGTCGCTGCCAGCGGGATACCTTTGTAGGCCGGGCCGAACAGCACATCGAACGGGATCTTGCTGTCGACGATGGCTGCGGCATAGCAACGGCCCAGTTCGGCCAGGGCGGAACCGGTGTTGAACAGGCCGGCATTGAAGAAATACGGGCTGGTACGCCCCGATTTCAGGGTGAATTCACCGAAACGCAGTACCCCGCGATCGATGGCAAAACGGATGAAGTCGCGCTGATACGGCTGCATGGATAGTCCCGGACACCACGGATTTAGCTAAATGGGTTGAGCTCGGGTATCATACACGCACGAGATTTTTGGGGCCATTTATGCGGATCATCAGTGTGAACGTAAATGGCATTCAGGCTGCGGCCGAGCGTGGTTTGCTCAGCTGGCTGCAAGCCCAGAATGCCGACGTCATCTGCCTTCAGGATACCCGCGCCTCGGCCTTTGAACTCGATGACCCAGCTTTCCAGCTCGATGGCTATTTCCTTTATGCCTGCGACGCGGAGGTGCCTGCCCAAGGTGGTGTGGCCCTGTATTCGCGCATGCAGCCCAAGGCAGTCATCACCGGCCTGGGCTTCGAGACAGCCGACCGCTACGGGCGTTACCTGCAAGCAGATTTCGACAAAGTCAGTATTGCCAGCCTGCTGCTGCCTTCGGGTATGAACGGCGACGAAGACTTGAACCAGAAGTTCAAGTTGATGGACGACTTCGCCAAGTACCTGGACAAACAGCGTCGCAAGCGTCGCGAATACATCTACTGCGGCTCGTTCTACGTGGCGCAGCAGAAGCTCGACATCAAGAACTGGCGTGACAGCCAGCAGTCGCCGGGCTTCCTGGCGCCGGAGCGTGCCTGGATGGACGCGATCACTGGCGAGATGGGTTACGTCGATGCCCTGCGCGAAGTCAGCCGTGAGGGCGACCAGTACAGCTGGTGGCCGGACAACGAGCAGGCCGAGATGCTCAACCTGGGCTACCGGTTCGACTACCAGATCCTCACCCCGGGCCTGCGCCGCTTCGTGCGCAATGCCCGCCTGCCGCGTCAGCCGCGCTTCTCCCAGCATGCGCCGCTGATCGTCGACTATGACTGGACGTTGACCATCTGAAGGCATGGGGCCGCTTTGCGGCCCTATCGCGACACAAGGCCGCTCCTACAGGGGAATGCATATCCCTTGTAGGAGCGGCCTTGTGTCGCGATAGGGCTGCAAAGCAGCCCCAGCATTATTTGATCGGCCGCCAGATCATCGGGTAGCGATACGGCTTGCCCTCATTCGCCCGCACAGCCGCAATGATGATCAGGATCATCACCGCGACCATCAGCATGGCGAACAGCACCAGCCCGATGAACACGAACATCAGCAGGAAGCAGATGAACCCGGCAATGGTCACGCTGATCTGAAAATTCAGCGCCTCTTTGCCCTGGGCGTCGATGAAAGGGTCTTGCTCGCGCTTGAGGTGCCACAGCACCAGCGGGCCCAGCAAGTGCCCGAGCGGCACCACCAGGCCCAGCAGCGCGGAGAGGTGGCAGAACATCGCCCACTGCCGGATTTCGGCATTGGGCGGGGTGATCGACAGGTTCGATTCGCTCATGCCCCGCACCTCCCTGGCTGGGTTCAGTCGGCCAGTGCCGCCTGCTGCAGTTCGAAGATCTCGCTCATGCCCTTCTGTGCCAGGGCGAGCATGGCGTTGAAGTCTTCAGGCTGGAACGGCGCACCTTCGGCAGTACCCTGCACTTCGATGAAACCACCGGCGCTGGTCATGACCACGTTCAGGTCGGTTTCGGCGGCGGAGTCTTCCAGGTAGTCCAGGTCGAGCACCGCTTCGCCCTGGTACATGCCCACCGACACTGCGGCGATCATGTGCTTGAGCGGGTTGCCGGCCTTCAGGCCACCGCGCTTCTTGATCACCGCCAGGGCGTCGCACAGGGCGACCATGGCACCGGTGATGGACGCGGTACGGGTGCCACCATCGGCCTGGATCACGTCGCAGTCGACGTACAGGGTGATGTCACCGAGCTTGCTCATGTCCAGCGCGGCGCGCAGCGAACGGCCGATCAGGCGCTGGATTTCCAGGGTGCGGCCACCCTGCTTGCCACGGCTGGCTTCGCGCTGGTTACGCTCGCCGGTGGAACGCGGCAGCATGCCGTATTCGGCGGTCAGCCAGCCTTGGCCCTGGCCTTTGAGGAAGCGCGGCACACCGTTTTCCACGCTGACCGTGCAGATGACCTTGGTGTCACCGAACTCGACCAGTACCGACCCTTCGGCGTGCTTGGTGTAGTTGCGGGTGATGCGGATCGAGCGGAGCTGATCGGCGGCGCGACCACTTGGACGTTTCATCTGGGATACCTGTACTGGGACTTTGAATCTGCCGAGCATTATAGAGCCCACGGCCCGGGGAAGACATGCCTATTGTCGCGCCCGACACAGCCCGTCGCCTTTTCCTGCCGGCCAGGCCACCCGTCGGTAACATGGGTGGATTGGGCGCCAAGGCCCCACTGCGCTACAATCCTGCGCCTTGCAGCCGAGAGGCTCCCACCGTTCATTCATATACGCGAGGTACTCCCCATGGTGCACAGCATGACCGCTTTTGCTCGTGTCGAGCGCGCCGGCAGCCAAGGCACCCTGGTCTGGGAGCTGCGTTCGGTCAACCACCGTTACCTGGAGCCGCACCTGCGCCTGCCCGAGGCCCTGCGCGACCTCGAAGGCGCCGTGCGTGAAGGCCTGCGCCAGGGCCTGTCGCGGGGCAAGGTGGAATGCACCTTGCGCCTCAACGAAGACAGCAACGGCAAACCGCTGAAGGTGGACCGCGAGCGCGCCGCGCAGCTGGTTGCCGCCGCCGAGGAAGTGGCCGGCCTGATCAAGCAGCCGGCACCACTGAACCCGCTGGAGGTGCTGTCGTGGCCAGGCGTGCTGGTGGCCGACGCCAGCGACCCGCAGGCACTGAATACCGAAGCCATGGCGCTGTTCGATGAAGCGCTGGCCGAGCTCAAGGCCGGGCGCCAGCGTGAAGGCCAGGAACTGGCCCGGCTGATCAACGAACGCCTGGACAACATGGCCAGCGAAGTCACCACCCTGCGCGCCCTGGTGCCGCAGATGCTGGCAGCTCAGCGGCAGAAGATCCTCGACCGCTTCGGCGACATGCAGGCCGAACTCGACCCGCAGCGCCTGGAGCAGGAGATGGTGCTGCTGGCCCAGAAGAGCGACGTGGCCGAGGAACTCGACCGCCTCAGCACCCACGTCACCGAAGTACGCCGGGTGCTCAAGGGTGGCGGTGCCGCCGGCCGGCGCCTGGACTTCCTGATGCAGGAACTCAACCGCGAGGCCAACACCCTCGGCTCCAAGGCCTTCGACCCACGCAGCACGCAAGCGGCGGTCAACCTGAAGGTATTGATCGAACAGATGCGTGAACAAGTACAGAACATCGAGTAAGGCCACCCCGACCATGAACCACAGCAGCGGCACCCTCTACATCGTTTCGGCCCCTTCGGGCGCCGGCAAGACCAGCCTGGTCACCGCCCTGATCAAGGCCGACAAGCGCGTAAGCGTCTCGGTCTCGCACACCACCCGCGCCATGCGCCCGGGCGAGCAGCACGGCGTGAACTACCACTTCGTCAGCCATGACGACTTCAAGGGGCTGATCGCCAAGGGTGACTTCCTCGAGCACGCCGAAGTGTTCGGCAATTTCTACGGGACTTCGCGCAGCGCGCTGCAAGAGGTACTCGACCAGGGCAATGACCTGATCCTGGAAATCGACTGGCAAGGCGCCCAGCAGGTACGCAAGCTGATGCCCGAGGCTTTGTCGGTGTTCATCCTGCCGCCAAGCCAGCAGGCCCTGCGCGAGCGCCTGGATGGCCGCGGGCAGGACAGCGAAGAGATCATCGCCGGGCGCATGAAGGAAGCGGTCAGCGAGATGGTGCATTACGACGAGTATGACTACGTGATCATCAACGATGACTTCGACGTGGCGCTGGAAGACTTGAAGGCAGTGTTCCGCTCGAACCGTCTGGTGCTGAAGAAGCAGCAACAGCGCAACAGCGGGCTGCTGAAAGAACTGCTCTCCTGATAGACCCCATGGGGCTGCTTTGCAGCCCTTCGCGGCGGTTCGGCGCCCCGACACGCCCGCTCCCACAGATACAACACAAGCCTGAAGGCAGTGAGTAACGTGTGGGAGCGGGCGTGTCGGGGCGCCGAACCGCCGCGAAGGGCCGCAAAGCGGCCCCAATCATTTATTCCTGCAGTGGCAAGGTAGCCTGCTGACGCAGGGTAGCCCCCAGGAAGTACGCCGGCGCGCGCAGGCGCGACAGCATCATCAGCACGATCCCCAGCACCGAGATGATCGCGGCGATCACGAACACCAGCCCCAGCCCGCCCACATGCGAGCCGCTGCCGAAGTCCGGCGAGGCGCTGTCGATGGCGGTACGCACGAAGATCACCGACAAGATCACCCCACCCACCAGCGGGCACAAGCCGCGCATCAGGAAGTGGCGCAGGCTGTCGAACAGGCTGTGGCGGAAGTACCAGACACAGGCGAAGGCCGTCAGCGAATAGTAGAAGCAGATCATCATGCCCAGTGCAGTGATGGTATCTGCCAACACGTTCTCGCTCAGGGTGCGCATGGTCACGTAGAACAGGCCCGCAGCCACACCAGCGCAGATGGTGGCGTAACGCGGGGTCTGCGAACGAGGGCAGACGCTGGCGAACTTCTGCGGCACCGCACCGTAGTAACCCATGGCCAACAGGGTGCGCGCCGGTGACACGAAGGTCGACTGCAGCGACGCCGCGGTGCTGGCCAGCACGGCGATGGACATCAGGATCGCCAGCGGCCCCATGACCGGACCGGCCAGGTGGGCGAAGACGTTTTCCTGGATGCGCGGGTTGTTGAGGCCCAGGCCTTGTTCGCTGATACCGGCAAACTGCAGGGTGGCAATCGCGGTGAACAGGTACAGGCCGAGGATCAGCAGCACGGTCCAGGTGGCCGCCTTGCCCGGCACCTCGTCACTGCCGACCGATTCCTCGCTGACAGTCAGGCACACGTCCCAGCCCCAGAAGATGAAGATCGACAGCGACAGCCCGGCGGCAAAGGCCGAGAACGATTCGACGCCGAACGGGTTGAACCAGGCGAAATCGAATTCCAGCGGTGGCGGCGCGGTGGTTTCGCCGAAAGCGGCAAAGGCAAAGCCGATCAGCACCAGCAACTGCAGGGCCACCAGGCCGTATTGCACGGTCATGGTGGTGGTCATGCCGCGGCAGCAGATCCACACCGCCAGGGCGATGAACACGCAACAGGTGGTTATGTTGATGAGCAGGTTGTCGGCCAAGGCCGCCAGTTCATGCTTGCCGGTGATCTGGCCAAGGAACAGGTAGAAGAAGTCGACCGCCACCCCTGCCAGGTTCGACAACACGATGGTGGTGGCGACCACCAGGCCCCAGCCGCCGATCCAGCCGATCATCGGGCCGAAGGCACGCGCCGACCAGGTAAACGAAGTACCGCTGTCCGGCTCCGCCGAGTTCAGTTCGCGGTAGCCCAAGGCCACCAGCAGCATCGGCAGGAAGCCGACGATGAACACCGCCGGCAGGTGCGCGCCCACTTCACGCACGGTCGGGCCAAGGGCGCCGGTAAGGGTGTAGACCGGGGCGATGGTGGAAATGCCCAGCACCACGCTGGCCAGCAAGCCCAGCCGGCCGGTGGCCAGGCCCTTGCTGCGCTGGGTGTTGCCCGCGTCGGCCGCCACGTCGGGTGGGCGGCCGGCTTCTGTGTAATTGCTCATGAGTATTTGCCGTAAATTTTGGAATTGTTTTCACAGGCCTTGCGTACAAGGCCCGCTTTCACTCATTGAAAGCTTGCTGCCGGGAACAAGTCATCCGAGACCTTCGGGTGACGTCAGAATGCCTCCTGCCGTGCGCCCTCCCGTGTAGCGTAAGCAATGCAGGCCTCACGAAACGCCTGGAACAGGCGCCGCGAGACCGGGTTTTCGGTAAATCGCCACTCCGGATGCCACTGCACGCCGAGCACAAAACCCGGCGCCGCAGGCATGGACACTGCTTCGATCAGGCCATCCGGGGCCCGTGCCTCGACGCGCAGGCCCGGGGCCAGGCGGTCGATGCCCTGGCTGTGCAGCGAGTTGACCTCGAACTGCGCCGCCAGGCCCAGGCGCTCGAACAACCCGCCAGGCTCGATGCCGACAAGGTGACGAGGGCCGTATTGCACCTCCAGGGGTGCGTCCTCAGGTTCACGGTGGTCAAGGTAGCCGGGCAGTTCCTGCACGCGCTGGTGCAGGCTGCCGCCCAGGGCCACGTTCAATTCCTGGTAGCCACGGCAGATACAGAACACCGGCACACCGGCGGCAATGGCCGCCTGCAACAACGGCAGGGTCAGGCGATCGCGTGCCAGATCGTGTCGGGTACCCGTCGCGCTGGGGGCGCCATTGTAATGATGCGGTTCGATATTTGAAGGTGAGCCGGTAAAAACAATGCCGTGCAGACGGGCCAGCAGCGCCTGCGTGTCGCTGCCCCCGTCACGGGCCGGCAAGATCAATGGCAAGCCGGCAAAGCCGGCCGCCTCGACATACTTGTCGCCTACCGTATGCGACGAGTTCTTCCCCACCTGCTGGCGGCAGGCGCTGACACCGATCAAGGGGACCGCATTTGCGCTCATGGGCTTACACCGTGTGCAGGTACCAGTTGTACTCGAGGTCGGAAATCGACA
This sequence comes from Pseudomonas sp. X4, assembly GCF_040784925.1. NCBI lineage: Bacteria > Pseudomonadati > Pseudomonadota > Gammaproteobacteria > Pseudomonadales > Pseudomonadaceae > Pseudomonas > Pseudomonas sp. X4. The sequence goes on from NZ_CP160798.1 coordinate 2,287,796, forward strand.
CTTCGAACTCGGCCAGTTCGCTTTCCTTGCAGGCCACGAAGATATCGATGTAGTCCGGGCTGATGTATTGGTTGAGGACTTCGCTGTCGTCCAGCGCGCGCAGGGCATCGCGCAGGTTGTTCGGCAGGCTCTGCTCCAGCTGTTCGTAGGAGTTGCCTTCGATCGGTGCCTGCGGCTCGACCTGGTTGGTCAGGCCGTGGTGAACACCGGCGAGGATCGCCGCGAGCATCAGGTAGGGGTTGGCGTCGGCACCGGCCACGCGGTGCTCGAGGCGCACGTTGTCGCTGCTGTCGGTGGGCACGCGCACCGCCACGGTACGGTTGTCCAGGCCCCAGCTTGGCGCATTGGGCACGTAGAACTGCGCGCCGAAGCGGCGGTAGGAGTTGATGTTCGGGCAGAGGAAGGCCATCGACGCCGGCATGGTCTCCAGCACACCACCGATGGCATGGCGCAGCGCGTCGCTTTGCAGCGGGTCGTCGCTGGCGAAGATGTTCTTGCCGGTTTTCTTGTCCAACAACGAAATGTGCACGTGCAGGCCATTGCCTGCCTGGCCCGGGTAGGGCTTGGCCATGAAGGTGGTGTCCATTTCATGGTCGTAGGCAACGTTCTTGATCAGGCGCTTGAGCAAGATCGCGTAGTCGCAGGCCTTCAGCGGGTCGGCAACATGATGCAGGTTGACCTCGAACTGTGCCGGGGCGCTTTCCTTGACGATGGCGTCGGCGGGCAGGCCCTGCTCCTTGGCCGCTTCGAGCATGTCCTGCAGGCAGTCGGCATATTCATCGAGGTCGTCGATCAGGTACACCTGGGTCGACTGCGGGCGCTTGCCGGAAATCGGCGAGCGCGGCGGCTGCGGGCGACCGTTGAGGTTGTCCTGGTCGATCAGGTAGAACTCCAGCTCGAACGCGGCGCAGATATCCAGGCCCAGGTCATCGAACTTGCTCACCACTTGGCGCAGTACTTCGCGCGGGTCGGCGAAGAACGGCTGGCCATCCAGTTCGTGCATGGTCATCAGCAGCTGGGCGGTGGGGCGCTTCTGCCACGGCTCGTCCGACAGTGTGCCGGGGATCGGGAAGCAGATGCGGTCGGCATCGCCGATGTCCAGGCCAAGGCCGGTGCTCTCGACGGTGGACCCGTTGATGTCCAGGGCGAACAGCGATGCCGGCAGGTTGATGCCCTTCTCGTAGACCTTGTGCAGGCTGGCCCGCTCGATGCGCTTGCCACGTACCACGCCGTTCATGTCGGAGATCAGCAGGTCGACGTACTGCGTGTCCGGATGGGCCTGGAGGAAGTCATTCATCTCGCTGGAAGAACTGGCGCACGGGGTTACCGACGTCATGGCTGTACATCCTTTGATTTGCTGCGGCGATGTGGGGGATACGGCTGGCGCCTCACGGGCGACGATGGTTGCAGCTGTTGTTCTTTTCACTTTCCCATCGTGGGGATTGGTTACCCGACCGGGCGCATTGATTCCCGGGGGCCGTTTCACTATAAAATGGCCAAAACGCAACAGACATTGGCAATTCGGCAAGCAGAGCGTGCACCAATGCAATATCAGATTACCCATGCCGACCTCTCCCTGGTCCTGGCCCTGGAACGTGGCCGCTCGCTGGCCAAGGCTGCCGAGTTGCTCAAGGTCGATGTTTCGACGGTGTTCCGCTCGATCCGCCGGCTGGAGTCGGCGCTGGGCACAGCCTTGTTCGTCAAGAGCCGCAAAGGCTACCTGCCGACCGACACCGCCCAGGCCCTGGCCGAGCAGGCCGAACGCGCCGAGCAGGCGCTGGAGGCGGCGCGCATCGCCATGACCAGTGGCGAGCAGGTGGTCAGCGGCACCGTGCGCCTGACCTGTACCGAGGCGGTGATGCACAGCCTGCTGCTGCCGGCGCTGGCCGAGTTCATGCCCAACTACCCGGCCTTGTCGCTGGAGATGGGTACCTCCAACACCTTCGCCAACCTCAGCCGGCGCGATGCCGACATTGCCCTGCGCCTGACCAACACGCCGCCGGAGCACCTGGTGGGCCGCAACCTGGGATCCACCTCCTACGTGGTCTGCGGCCAGCCGCAGTGGCGCGAGCGCCTGGCCGAGTCACCTGCCAGCGTGCCGTGGATCGCCCCCGACGACTCGATGCAGGACCACCCCACGGTGGTCTGGCGCAACCAGCAGCACCCGGGCTTGAGCCCGCGCTACCAGTGCAGCGGCATGTCGACCATCGCCCAGCTGGTCACGGCCGGGCTCGGCGTGGCAGCGCTGCCGGACTACATGGTGCACGCGCTGCCCGGGGTGGATGCGCTGAGCGGGCCGCTGCCGGGTTGCGACACCCAGCTGTGGCTGCTGACCCGGCCGGACTGCCGGGCGTTGCGCTCGGTGCAGACCCTGTTCGAGGAGCTGACCCCGCGGTTGCGTGACGCGATGCTCTGAGGTTATCGTCAGGCTCATGTATCAAGGGTGTCTGTTCCGGCCCTTTCGCGGCTGAAGCCGCTCCCACAGGGTGCGGTGATGAACCTGAGGACAATGCGGTCCCTGTGGGAGCGGCTTCAGCCGCGAAGAAGGCAACACCGGGCTTGAAGGTAACCACCCGACAAAACAGCGCTTCCCTATTGGCTGGTGATTTTTTAAACTATCGAGTCCGCCTGCCCATTATTGGGCTGCACGCCCACCGCAATTGCTACTGAGGAAGACCATGGCCCGCGTAACTGTTGAAGACTGCCTGGAACACGTGGATAACCGCTTTGAGCTGGTCATGCTCTCGACCAAGCGCGCTCGCCAGCTGGCGACCGGCGGCAAAGAGCCACGCGTTGCGTGGGAAAACGACAAGCCGACCGTTGTTGCCCTGCGTGAAATCGCCGAAGGCATCGTCACCAACGAGTTCATCGCCGCTGAAGAGATCGTCACCGAGGATCCGGTGTTCGCCGCGTTCGAGGACGAGAACAACGAGGCTGTCTAATTGATGCCAGGTCGACGTCGCACGGCGCAAGGCCCCCTTCCTCGGCAGGAGGTGAACCCATGCCGGGTATAGAAGCCTTGGCCGAACGGCTGTCGACCTATCTTGGCCCCGAACAGGTCAACCTGGTCCGGCGCGCCTATTTCTACGCCGAACAGGCCCACGATGGGCAGCGCCGCCGCAGCGGCGAGCCCTACGTGACCCACCCGCTGGCCGTGGCCAGCATCCTCGCCGACATGCACATGGACCATCAGAGCCTGATGGCGGCCATGCTGCACGACGTGATCGAAGATACCGGCATCGCCAAGGAAGCCCTCAGCCAGCAGTTTGGCGAGACCGTGGCCGAACTGGTCGATGGGGTCAGCAAGCTGACCCAGATGAACTTCGAGACCAAGGCCGAGGCGCAGGCCGAAAACTTCCAGAAGATGGCCATGGCCATGGCCCGCGACATCCGCGTGATCCTGGTCAAGCTGGCCGACCGCCTGCACAACATGCGCACCCTGGAAGTGCTGTCCGGCGAAAAACGCCGGCGCATCGCCAAGGAAACCCTCGAGATCTACGCTCCCATCGCCAACCGCCTGGGCATGCACACCGTGCGCGTGGAGTTCGAGGACCTCGGCTTCAAGGCCATGCACCCGATGCGTTCGTCGCTGATCCACCGTGCGGTGAAAAGCGCTCGCGGCAACCGCAAGGAGATCGTCGCCAAGATCGAGCATTCGCTGGCCAACTGCCTGGCCGCCGACGGCATCGAGGGCGAGGTCAGCGGCCGGCAGAAACACCTCTATGGCATCTACAAGAAGATGCGCGGCAAGCGCCGCGCCTTCAACGAGATCATGGACGTGTACGCCTTCCGCATCGTCGTCGACAAGGTCGACACCTGCTACCGCGTACTCGGTGCGGTGCACAACCTGTACAAGCCGCTGCCCGGTCGCTTCAAGGATTACATCGCGATCCCCAAGGCCAACGGCTACCAGTCGTTGCACACCACGCTGTTCGGCATGCACGGCGTGCCCATCGAAATCCAGATCCGCACCCGCGAGATGGAAGAGATGGCCAACAACGGCATCGCCGCGCACTGGCTGTACAAATCCAACGACGACGAGCAGCCCAAGGGCAGCCACGCCCGCGCCCGCCAGTGGGTCAAGGGCATCCTCGAACTGCAGCAACGTGCCGGCAACTCGCTGGAATTCATCGAAAGCGTGAAGATCGACCTGTTCCCGGACGAGGTCTACGTGTTCACGCCCAAAGGCCGCATCATGGAGCTGCCCAAAGGCTCCACGGCGGTCGACTTCGCCTACGCGGTGCACACCGACGTCGGCAACAGCTGCATCGCCTGCCGCATCAACCGCCGCCTGGCACCGCTGTCCGAACCGCTGCAAAGCGGCTCGACGGTGGAAATCGTCAGCGCCCCGGGCGCACGGCCGAACCCGGCCTGGCTCAACTTCGTGGTTACCGGCAAGGCGCGCACGCACATCCGCCACGCGCTCAAGCAACAGCGCCGCTCCGAGTCCATCAGCCTGGGCGAACGCCTGCTGAACAAGGTGCTCACCGGCTTCGACAGCAGCCTTGAGATGATCCCCCAGGAGCGTATCCAGGCGATTCTCGCCGAGTACCGCCTGGAGCTGATCGAAGACCTGCTCGAAGACATCGGCCTGGGCAACCGCATGGCCTACGTGGTCGCGCGCCGCCTGCTGTCGGCCGAAGGCGAGCAGTTGCCGGCACCGGAAGGCCCGCTGGCGATCCGCGGTACCGAAGGCCTGGTGCTGAGCTACGCCAAGTGCTGCACGCCGATCCCGGGCGACCCGATCGTCGGCCACCTGTCAGCCGGCAAGGGCATGGTCGTGCACCTGGAAAACTGCCGCAACATCAGTGAAATCCGCCACAACCCGGAGAAGTGCGTACAGCTCTCCTGGGCCAAGGACATCACCGGTGAATTCAATGTCGAGTTGCGTGTCGAACTGGAGCACCAGCGCGGCCTGATTGCCCTGCTGGCCAGCAGTGTCAACGCCGCCGACGGTAACATCGAGAAGATCAGCATGGACGAACGCGACGGCCGTATCAGCGTGGTCCAACTGGTGGTCAGCGTGCACGACCGCGTGCACCTGGCGCGTGTGATCAAGAAGCTGCGTACCCTGACCGGAGTGGTCCGCATCACCCGCATGCGTACGTAGTCCGCCAACCGCAAGGAGTCATCATGAGCAAGACCGTCATCAACAGCGACAAGGCCCCTGCCGCCATCGGCACCTACTCGCAGGCGATCAAGGCCGGCAACACCGTGTACATGTCGGGCCAGATCCCGCTGGACCCGAAGACCATGGAACTGGTCGAAGGCTTCGAAGCCCAGACCGTACAGGTGTTCGAGAACCTCAAGGCCGTGGCTGAAGCCGCTGGCGGTTCGTTCAAGGACATCGTCAAGCTGAACATCTTCCTCACCGACCTGAGCCACTTCGCCAAGGTCAACGAGGTGATGGGCCGCTACTTCGAGCAGCCTTACCCGGCCCGCGCCGCCATCGGCGTTGCCGCACTGCCGAAAGGCTCCCAGGTCGAAATGGACGCCATCCTGGTCATCGAATGATGCCCCCGGTGACGGGCGCCCTGCCCGTCACCTTCCCTTCTCTGCAAGGTTACCCCGTCATGCGTCAAGCACTGCCCCTCGCGCTGGCAGCCCTGCTTCTGGGCGGCTGCGCCAGCCACAAACCCGAAGATTTCAACGGCACCTGGATCAACCAGGACGCCATCAATGCGGCCGTCAAGGGCGGCAGCCTGCGTCAGGCGCTCAATGAGCACGGGCCGGTGTTCGAGTGGAAGCTCGACGTCGCCAGCCAACAGGCCAGCTACAGCAATGGTTTCGAAGCGGCCGACGGCCAGCTGAGCGCCACCGACAAGCAATGGCAGGCCAGCTTCCAGGGTGGCCAGACCGAACAGCTGTCGCTCGATGGCGACGAACTGCAGGCGGTCGATCAAAGCGGCGGCAAGCAGACCTTCGTGCGCGCCAAAGCGCCGGCGACGGCCAATGCGCCACTGGGCAGCAGCTTCGAGAAAGCCCTGTACCAGGCTTATCTGGGCGGCAACTGGAAGATCATCGAAGGCCAGGGCAAAGGTGCCAGCGTGCGCTTCGGCGACACCGGCAACGTCACCGGCCTGCCGGGGCCAGACCGTTTCGCCCTGTGCCTGGCGGGTGACTGCGCGACCATGGGTGGCAGCAATGACAGCCTGTGGCTGGAGCGCAACCAGCGTGGCGCGCCGTTCATCCTCAAGCGCGATGGCGACAAGCTGGAGATCTTCCAGGCGGTGAACCGCGCACAGCCGGATGAAATGCCAGTGTTGGCGGCCGGCAAGCGCCAGTGGGTGCTGGAACTGGACTGAAACCTGCTGAAATCGTGTTCGACCTCATCGGTCTCTTCGCGGGTAAACCCGCTCCCACAGGCACACCGCCAGGCTTGAAACCAGCGGTGCACCTGTGGGAGCGGGTTTACCCGCGAAGAGGCCGGTAGACTCAGCGCAAGCCTTTCAGGATTGCGGCATAGCCTTCCCTGTAGCTCGGATACACCGGCGCCCAGCCCAACGCCCGCGCCCGGGCATTGCTACAGCGCTTGCTGCCGGTACGCCGCACTCGCTGCTCATCCGACCACTCGGTTACCCCCATGTACGCCCGCAGCCAGGCCACCACATCGGCCAGCGGCGCCGGGTCGTCGTCGACGCCGATGTAGCAATCGTCGAGCACCTTGCCGTCGGCATCGGCCTGCAACAGGAACGCCAACAGGCTGGCGGCATCCTCGGCATGGATGCGGTTGCCATACAGCGGTGGCTCCTCGGCCACGCGGTAGCCCTGGCGCACCTGACTGAGCAGCCACTCGCGGCCGGGGCCATAGATGCCGGTCAGGCGCACCACGCTGGCCGGGATGCCGCTGGCCAGCGCCAGCCGCTCAGCCTCCAGCATCAACCGCCCGGAATAACCTTCAGGCTTGGTGGCCGCGCCTTCTTCGATCCACTCGCCGTCCTTCTGTGCATACACGCTGCTGCTGGACACGAACAGCAGGCGCCGTGGGCGTTGGCCGCGCTCGGCCAGCCAACCTAGCACATGGCGCAAACCGTCGACATAGGCTGCCTGGTAACCCGCCTCGTCGTGCTGGCTGGCCGCCACGCAATACACCAGGTAGTCCGGCGCGCGCTGCGGCCAGGCGTCGGGGATCGATGGCTCGGACAAGTCCGCCGCCACCGGCACGACCCCCGCAGGCAACTGCCCGACCGAGCGACGCAGGCCGCTCACCTGCCAGCCGCGCGCAAGCATCTGCCGGGCAAGACGCCCGCCTACATCACCACATCCCACCACCATCACGGAAAGGTCTGACATCTCTAAACTCCCTAGACCAATTGATCAGCCTGACCACGCTACACGATGGATGGCTAGACCATAGGCGAAAAAAGCAACAAGATTACTTTTGTTAACAAGAATTACTTGCAATAATGGCCGCCAAATTGTTCTCGGCCTACCTCGAGGCCTTGGAGAACGTTCACTTTATTCTTCATCAGGTCCGGCCAGCATGACACGTACTCAACCTTCCGCTTCGCCAACCCCGTCGCGCGCCTGGCGCGCCATCGCCGCGCTGACGCTCAGCCTGGTGCTGGCCCCGGTGGCCATGGCCGATGAGCCAACCGCCAATGCTGCCGCGCCTGCTGCCGCTACCGCACCAGCTGCGCCGGCCGCTGCCCCAGCCGCAGCACCGGCTGCCGACGCAGTTGCCGCCACCCCGGTTGATGCCCCGGTCGCTGCAGACCCGAGCGTCGAAGCCCTGGTTGAAGACACCTCGCTGGGCATGGCCCACGACCTGTCCCCATGGGGCATGTACAAGAACGCCGACGTGGTGGTCAAGGCGGTGATGATCGGCCTGGCCATCGCCTCCATCATCACCTGGACCATCTGGATCGCCAAAGGCTTCGAGCTGATGGGCGCCAAGCGTCGCCTGCGTGGTGAAATCGCCCTGCTGAAGAAATCCGCCAGCCTCAAGGAAGCCAGCGACGTTTCCAACAAGGAAGGCACCCTGGCCCACACCTTGGTCCACGACGCCCTCGAAGAGATGCGCCTGTCGGCCAATGCCCGCGAAAAAGAAGGCATCAAGGAGCGCGTCAGCTTCCGCCTGGAGCGCCTGGTACACGCCAGCGGCCGCACCATGAGCAGCGGCACCGGCGTACTCGCCACCATCGGCTCCACTGCGCCATTCGTCGGCCTGTTCGGTACCGTATGGGGCATCATGAACAGCTTCATTGGCATCGCCAAGACCCAGACCACCAACCTGGCCGTGGTTGCCCCGGGTATCGCCGAGGCCCTGCTGGCCACCGCCCTGGGCCTGGTCGCCGCAATCCCGGCCGTGGTGATCTACAACGTCTTCGCCCGCTCCATCGCCGGCTACAAGGCTCAGGTGTCCGACGCCTCCGCCCAGGTACTGCTGCTGGTCAGCCGTGACCTGGACCACCAGGGCAGCGAGCGTGTTGCCCCGCACATGGTGAAAGTGGGGTAAGCCATGGGCCTGCATCTCAACGAAGGTGGCGACGACCTCGCCGAAAACCACGAAATCAACGTTACGCCGTTCATCGACGTGATGCTGGTGCTGCTGATCATCTTCATGGTCGCAGCCCCCTTGGCCACGGTCGACATCAAGGTCGACCTGCCGGCCTCGACCGCCAAGCCGGCGCCGAGGCCCGAGAAACCGGTGTTCGTCAGCGTCAAGGCCGACCAGAAGCTGTACGTCGGCGACGATCAGGTCCCTGCTCCCGACCAGCTTGGCCCGATGCTCGATGCCAAAACCAAGGGCGACAAGGAAACCACCATCTTCTTCCAGGCTGACAAAGGCGTGGATTACGGTGACCTGATGGAAGTGATGAACAACATGCGCGCGGCCGGCTACCTGAAAGTCGGTCTGGTAGGTCTCGAGACGGCAGCCAAGAAATGACAAAAACGCGCTCTAACATGGCGCGCTACGGTGGCAGCCTGGCGATCGTGCTGGGCGTGCACGTGGTCGCCGTGCTGCTGACGCTCAACTGGTCGGTGCCCCAGGCCATCGAACTGCCACCGGCAGCCATGATGGTCGAGCTGGCGCCATTGCCGGAGCCTGCGCCACCACCGCCCCCGAAAGCGGCGCCGCAGCCACCGGCGCCGGTAGAGGAACCGCCGCTGCCGAAGCTGGCCGAGGCACCCAAGCCCAAGATCGCCATTCCCAAGCCGCCCAAGCCGAAGGCCAAGCCACAGCCGCCCAAGCCCGAGAAAAAGCCTGAGCCGCCGAAGGAAGCACCGCCGACCGAACAAACGGTAGACGCACCGCCCAGCAACACGCCGCCGCAGAAGTCAGCGGCACCGGCGCCGAGCATTGCGTCCAACAGCAACGCCCTGCCGACCTGGCAGAGCGACCTGCTGCGTCACCTGGCCAAGTACAAGCGTTACCCGGAAGACGCGCGCCGTCGCGGCCTGCAGGGCATCAACCGCCTGCGCTTCGTGGTCGACGCCGAAGGCAAGGTGGTGTCGTACTCCATGGCCGGTGGCTCGGGTAGTGCCGCCCTGGACCGGGCGACGCTGGAAATGATCCGTCGGGCCGGCACGGTACCCAAGCCGCCACCCGAGTTGCTGAACAATGGCACGATCGAAGTCGTGGCACCGTTCGTCTACTCGCTGGACCGCCGCTGAGACTTTTGTTTCTGTCACAAATCGGCAAGTCTGATAACGTGCGTCTATCGATTGCAGCCGCTATGCTGGGCTCGCAACTTCATGGACGCACGTTATGACCCTCACAGAATTACGCTACATCGTCACACTCGCCCAGGAACAGCACTTCGGCCATGCCGCCGAACGCTGTCACGTGAGCCAGCCGACCCTGTCGGTCGGTGTGAAGAAGCTCGAGGATGAGCTTGGCGTGCTGATCTTCGAGCGCAGCAAGAGCGCGGTCCGCCTTACCCCGGTCGGCGAAAGCATCGTCGCCCAGGCGCAAAAGGTACTGGAGCAGGCCCAGGGCATTCGCGAGCTGGCCCAGGCCGGCAAGAACCAGCTGACCGCCCCGCTCAAGGTCGGTGCCATCTACACCGTCGGCCCATACCTGTTCCCGCACCTGATCCCTCAGCTGCACCGGGTGGCGCCGCAGATGCCGCTGTACATCGAAGAAAACTTCACCCATGTACTGCGCGAAAAGCTGCGCAATGGCGAACTGGATGCGGTGATCATCGCCCTGCCGTTCAACGAAGCCGACGTGCTGACCCTGCCGCTGTACGATGAACCGTTCTGCGCCCTGATGCCGGCCGACCACCCATGGACGGCGAAAAAGACCATCGACACCGCCATGCTCAACGACAAGAGCCTGTTGCTGCTCGGTGAAGGCCACTGTTTCCGCGACCAGGTACTGGAAGCCTGCCCAACGCTGAACAAGGGCGGTGAAGGCTCCAAGCACACCACGGTCGAGTCCAGCTCGCTGGAAACCATCCGCCACATGGTGGCCTCGGGCCTTGGCGTGTCGATCCTGCCGCTGTCGGCGGTGCACAGCCACCACTACGCCCCCGGCGTCATCGAGGTTCGCCCACTGACCGCACCGGCACCATTCCGCACCGTGGCCATCGCCTGGCGCGCCAGCTTCCCACGGCCGAAGGCCATCGAGATCCTCGCCGACTCGATCCGCCTGTGCTCGGTCGCCAAAGCCCCTGCGGAACAACCGGCCTGAGTCATGAGTGAGCTGTCGAAGGTCCCGGTCACGGTACTCAAGGGGGTTGGCGAGGCCATGGCGGAGAAACTCGCCAAGGTCGGCCTGGAGAACCTGCAGGATGTGCTGTTCCACCTGCCCCTGCGCTACCAGGACCGCACCCGCGTGGTGCCGATCGGCCAGCTGCGCCCTGGCCAGGACGCGGTGATCGAGGGCGTGGTCAGCGGCGCCGACGTGACCATGGGCAAGCGCCGCAGCCTGGTGGTGCGCCTGGGTGACGGCAGCGGCGTGCTGAGCCTGCGCTTCTACCACTTCAGCAACGCGCAGAAGGAAGGCCTCAAGCGTGGTACTCACCTGCGCTGCTACGGCGAAGCCCGCCCCGGCGCCTCGGGCCTGGAAATCTACCACCCGGAGTACCGCGCACTGAACGGCGACGAGCCGCCGCCACCGGTCGAGCAGACCCTGACGCCGATCTACCCGTCCACCGAAGGCCTCACCCAGCAACGCCTGCGCCTGCTGTGCCAGCAGAGCCTGGGCCTGCTCGGCCCGCGCAGCCTGCCGGACTGGCTGCCCGACGAACTGGCCCGGGACTACCAGCTGGCGCCGCTGGACGATGCCATCCGCTACCTGCACAACCCGCCGGCCGACGCCGACCTCGACGAGCTTGCCGAAGGCCAGCACTGGGCCCAGCACCGCCTGGCCTTCGAAGAACTGCTGACCCACCAGCTGTCGCAGCAACGCCTGCGCGAAAGCCTGCGCAGCCTGCGCGCGCCAGTGCTGCCCAAGGCCCAGCGCCTGCAGGCGCAGTACCTGGCCAACCTGGGCTTCCAGCCGACCGGCGCGCAGCAGCGGGTAGCCAACGAAATTGCCTACGACCTCAGCCAGCACGAGCCGATGATGCGCCTGGTGCAAGGCGATGTGGGTGCCGGCAAGACCGTGGTCGCCGCCCTGGCCGCGCTGCAGGCCCTGGAGGCCGGCTACCAGGTGGCCTTGATGGCGCCCACCGAGATCCTCGCCGAACAGCACTACATCACCTTCAAGCGCTGGCTCGAACCGCTGGGCATCGAAGTGGCCTGGCTGGCCGGCAAGCTCAAGGGCAAGGCTCGGGCAGGCGCCCTGGAACAGATCGCCAACGGTGCGCCAATGGTGGTCGGCACCCACGCGCTGTTCCAGGAAGAGGTGAAGTTCAAGCACCTGGCCCTGGCGATCATCGATGAACAACACCGTTTTGGCGTGCAGCAACGCCTGGCCCTGCGCAAGAAGGGCGTGGCCGGGGAATTGTGCCCGCACCAACTGATCATGACCGCCACGCCCATTCCGCGCACCCTGGCCATGAGCGCCTACGCCGACCTGGACACCTCGGTGCTCGACGAGCTGCCGCCCGGGCGCACCCCGGTGAACACCGTGCTGGTGGCCGACAGCCGCCGCTTCGAAGTGGTCGAGCGGGTGCGCGCCGCCTGCGCCGAAGGGCGCCAGGCCTATTGGGTGTGCACCCTGATCGAAGAATCCGAAGAGCTGACCTGCCAAGCCGCCGAAAGCACCTACGAGGAGCTGGGCAGCGCCCTGGGCGAGCTGCGGGTGGGGCTGATCCACGGGCGCATGAAGCCGGCGGAAAAGGCTGAGATCATGGCCGAGTTCAAGGCCGGCAACCTGCAGCTGCTGGTCGCCACCACGGTCATCGAGGTGGGCGTGGACGTGCCCAACGCCAGCCTGATGATCATCGAGAACCCCGAGCGCCTGGGCCTGGCCCAGTTGCACCAGCTGCGCGGCCGGGTTGGCCGGGGCAGCGCCGTCAGCCATTGCGTGCTGCTGTACCACCCGCCACTGTCGCAGATCGGCCGCGAGCGCCTAGGGATCATGCGGGAAACCAACGACGGCTTCATCATCGCCGAGAAAGACCTGGAACTGCGTGGCCCAGGCGAGATGCTCGGCACCCGCCAAACCGGCCTGTTGCAGTTCAAGGTCGCCGACCTGATGCGCGACGCCGACCTGCTGCCGGCCGTGCGCGACGCCGCCCAGGCCCTGATCGCACGCTGGCCGGAGCACGTCAGCCCCCTGCTCGATCGCTGGCTGCGTCATGGCCAGCAATATGGCCAAGTGTGACGCTGGTCCCATAATGGATCCAGTTTTGCCCCCAGGCTGGTTATACTTCGCGTTTAAAAGAATCAGTGGATACGGACCATGACTGAAGTTGCCCTGGACACCGCAACCCCACACGCTCCCTCGGTCATCCGGCTGCTGCTCGACAAACTCGGCGTGGCCTACCGCGAGGTGGTCGAACATCCGCACCTGCCGGCAGCGTCGCGGGTACAGGCCGTGCTGCTCGACGACGAGGTCGGCGCCCTGATGGTGCTGTTCCCGCAGAGCCAACTGCTGGACCTCAACCGCCTGGCCGAACTGACCGGGCGCAAGCTCACCGCAGTGTCGGTGCCGCGCCTGAAGCAGATGCTGGACAAGCACCAGCTCAAGGCCCTGCCGGGCATCCCGGCGCTGACCAGCTCGCCGTGCCAGTACGAAAAGAGCCTGCTCGACGCCGATAAAGTGTTTATCCAGTCTGGCGAAGCCGGCCTGCTGCTGGAAATCGAACGCGCGCACTTCAAGCGCATGCTGGTCAAGGCCAGCGCCAGCAGCTTCGGCCAGGAAGTCGAGGCCATCAGCCCCAACCTCGACCGCCCCGATGATGACACCCGGGAAATCACCAACGCCGTCCAGGCCTTCACTGCCCGGCGCATCCAGAAGCGCCTGGAAGAAACCATCGAAATCCCGCCGCTGGCCGACACCGCGCAAAAGATCATCAAGCTGCGGGTAGACCCCAACGCCAGCATCGACGATATCACCGGCGTGGTCGAAACCGACCCGGCGCTGGCAGCACAGGTGGTGAGCTGGGCGGCATCGCCCTACTACGCCTCACCTGGCAAGATCCGCTCGGTGGAAGATGCCATCGTGCGTGTGCTGGGCTTCGACCTGGTGATCAACCTGGCCCTGGGCCTGGCGCTGGGCAAGACCCTGAGCCTGCCGAAAGACCACCCGCAGCAAGCCACGCCGTACTGGCAGCAGTCGATCTACACCGCCGCGATCATCGAAGGCCTGACCCGCGCCATGCCCCGGGCCGAGCGCCCCGAGGCCGGCCTGACCTACCTGGCCGGGCTGCTGCACAACTTTGGTTACCTGCTGTTGGCGCACGTTTTCCCGCCGCACTTCTCGCTGATCTGCCGCCACCTGGAGGTCAACCCGCATCTGTGCCACACCTACGTGGAACAACACCTGCTGGGCATCAGCCGCGAGCAGATCGGTGCCTGGTTGATGAAGCTGTGGGACATGCCGGAAGAGCTGTCCACCGCGCTGCGCTTCCAGCACGACCCGGCCTATGAAGGCGAGTTTTCGGCGTTCCCCAACCTGGTGTGCCTGGCCACCCGCCTGCTGCGCTCGCGGGGGATTGGCTCGGGGCCGCAGCAGGAGATTCCAGACGAGTTGCTGGAGCGGCTGGGGATTACCCGGGACAAGGCCGAGGATGTGGTGAACAAGGTGCTCGAGGCAGAGAGCCTGCTGCGTGAGCTGGCTTCGCAGTTCCACACACCTCACTGATATCAAATGGGGCCGCTTTGCGGCCCAATCGCCGGCAAGCCAGCTCCCACAGGGATAGCACTGCCCTCAGGCCTGTGTCGAACCTGTGGGAGCTGGCTTGCCGGCGATTGGGCTGCAAAGCAGCCCCTACAATTTCAGCCCTTCTTCTTCGGCTTCAGGTACTTCATCAACCCCTGGAACCACATCACCAGCGCCGGGTTGCCCTTGATCTGGATGTGCTTGTCCTGAATCCCCTGCATGAACGCCAACTGCTTGTTACCTGCCTGCATGGTAGCGAAGCCATAGGCGGCGTCCTTGAAGGCAATGGCGAACGCCGGCTGCGGGTGCGCGCCGCCCTTGCTGCTGACGCGTTCGTTGTTGACGATGAAGTGCCGGGCGACCTTGCCGTCCAGGGTCTGCATCTGGAACACCAGGTCCTTGCCCTTGAGCTGCTGCTGGAATGCCGGGTTGTTGCGGCTGGCCCTGGCCATCAACAGCCCCATGGCCCAGAGAAGAAAGCGGAACTTCATCAACGCGCCTCGAATTAAAAGTGACTAAGGCGCGCAGTCTATCCTTTTCCGGAACTATTTATGCAAGTTCGAAACATTTTGCCTGCAGAAAGCACAACGGGCGCCCTGGGGCGCCCGCTTGGCTGACACTGGGGTTGTCAGGGAGCGATCACTTGCCTTTCTTGGCCGGCTTGACGGGGGCGTTGACGCTGTCGCGCAGGTTCTTGCCTGGCTTGAAAGCCACTGTATTGCTGGCCTTGATCTTGACCGGCTCACCGGTTTGCGGGTTCTTGCCGGTACGCGCACCGCGATGACGTTTTTCGAAGGTGCCGAAACCGACCAGGGTCACGGTGTCCTTGTCCAGGGCACCCGTGATGCTGTCGAGAATCGCGTTCAAAACCTGATTGGCCTTTTCCTTGGTCAGATCGGCCTTTTCGGCGATGACGGCGGCGAGTTCTGGTTTGCGCATAGTGAAGCCTCTTTGACGGAATTCTTGTTGTTATGCCGTGCTGCCCTGGGAGCAGCGCTCAAGGCACCGCAGGCTCTAATCTGCGGCAGACGGAAGTGAGGATGGCACGTGCACAGGGGCCGCGCCAGTATCTGGGCGGCCATTGTGCAAGCAACAACAGGATAAATCCGACAGAACGCCAGCTATTTACGCCATCACGGCCGGCAGCTGGCGATTCAGGGCCAGCTTTTCCATCACGGCCGCCCCGGTGAGGGCGTAGCCCAGCAGCTTGCCCTCTGCATCAAGGCAGAGCACCTTGAGGTCACTGCCCTGCCCCTCTACCTGCCAGGTGCCTTCGTGGCCTTGGGGCGGCGGCGAGACCACCAGCGGGCAGGCCGGGGTTTTCACGGTGATCGGCATCGGCCCGTAGGCGACCGTTGTCGGCTTGCCGGCCAGGGTTTGCGCCAGGGCCCGGGCACAGCTCATCAGCGGCATCACATAGAGCAGGTTGATGCCATCGACTTCGGCACAGTCGCCAAGGGCAAAGATGTTGGCGTGGGACGTGCGCAACTGTCGGTCCACGCAAACGCCTCGGTTGGTCTGCAGGCCAGCGGCGGCGGCCAGGTCGGTGCGCGGGCGCAGGCCGATGGCCGAAACCACCAGGTCGCAGGCGATCACGCTGCCGTCGGACAGGTGCGCCTCCAGCCCCTGGGCCACCTGCTGCAGGCGGGTCAGTACCGGGCCGAGGTGAAAACGCACGCCCAGGCCTTCCAGCCCGGCCTGCACGGCAGTGGCAGCGGCCGGGTGCAGCAGGGTCGGCATGACTTGCTCGCACGGCGCCACCACATCGACCTGGAAGCCGCCCAGGCTCATGTCGTTGGCGAATTCGCAGCCGATCAGGCCGGCACCGAGGATCAGCACGCGCTGTTTGCCGACGGCGGCGGCACGGAAGCGCGCGTAGTCTTCCAGGTCGTTGATCGGGAACACTCGATCGCCGCCATCACCTTCGATCGGCACCTGCACCGTCTGCGCGCCCCAGGCCAGCACCAGGTCGCGGTATTCCACCGCCTCTTCACCTATCCACAAACGCTTGTGGCCCGGGTCGATGCCGCTGATGCGGGTATGGGTGCGAATCTCGGCATTCAGTTGCTCGGCCATGGCGCCCGGCTCGGCCATGCACAGGCCGTCGGCGTCCTTCTGCTTGGCAAAGCCGGTGGACAGCATGGGCTTGGAGTAGGAACGACCGTCATCGGCGGTGATCAGCAGCAGCGGCGTCTGCGCATCGAGCTTGCGAAATTCACGGGCCAGGTTGTAGCCCGCAAGGCCGGTACCGATGATTACCACAGGGGACGTCATGTCGTGCTTTCCTCGATTAGCCGATGGAGATCATTTCAAAGTCGCTCTTGCCCACGCCGCAGTCGGGGCACAGCCAGTCTTCAGGCACGTCTTCCCAGCGGGTGCCGGGGGCGATGCCGTCGTCTGGCCAGCCTTCGGCTTCGTCGTAGATCAGGCCACAGACAATACATTGCCACTTTTTCATGGGGGTGGGTTTCCTCGGTTCAGGCTGGAGCGTTGTGTTGCTGCTGATGGCCTCTTCGCGGGCATGCCCGCTCCCACAGGAGTTGTGCATAACCTGTAGGAGCGGGCGCGCCCGCGAAGAGGCCAGCGCGCAATTCGTGGGGCTTTGTAGCGGCCCTGTCGGCAGTATGCAAGCAGTCGGGGCAATCATGCTAAGCTCGCCGCCTCTCTGGTTGTAACAAGCAGACCGACGTGTCGTACGAATCCCCGCAAGCAGCCGCTGTCGCGTGGCTGCCGTATTCACGGCTGGCGACCGACATCGACCAGCCCACCCTTGACTGGCTGTTCGACGAGGGCTCGCTGACCCGCCGCCTGACCCGCCTGTCCAACGATCACTTCTCCGTCACCCCGCTGTTCGAGGGCTGGCAGCCGCTGCGCGATGACGAATGCCAGGCACTGGGCATCGCCGCTAGCGCCGAAGGCTGGGTGCGTGAGGTGTACCTGCGCGGCCATGGCCAACCCTGGGTGTTCGCCCGCAGCGTCGCCAGCCGCAGCGCCCTGGAGCGCGGCGGGCTGGACCTGGAAACCCTGGGCAGCCGTTCGCTGGGCGAGTTGCTGTTCTGTGACCAGGCATTCATCCGCCACCCCATCGAGGTGTGCAGTTATCCACAGGCCTGGCTGCCGGGCGAAGCCGCCCACGCGGCGTTGTGGGGCCGCCGTTCGCGCTTCGAACGTGGCGGCCTGGACCTGCTGGTGGCAGAGGTGTTTCTGCCAGCATTGTGGCAAGCGGCCAAGGAGGAAAACCGCTGATGTACCTGCAACTGCTCAAGTCGCTCAACCGCCTGCACCCGCGGGCCTGGGACTTCGTCCAGCTCAGCCGCATGGACCGGCCGATTGGTATCTATCTGCTGCTGTGGCCGACCTTGTCGGCGGTGTGGATTGCCGGCAACGGTTCACCAAGCCTGGCCAACGTGCTGATCTTCGGCCTCGGTGTGGTGCTGATGCGCGCCGCAGGCTGCTGCATCAACGACTTTGCCGACCGCAAGGTGGACGGCCACGTCAAACGTACCGCCGACCGCCCCCTGGCCAGCGGCCGGGTCCGCCCGCGCGAAGCACTGGCGCTGTTCGCCATCCTGGTCGGAGTGAGCTTCCTGCTGGTGCTGTGTACCAACAGCCGCACGGTTTGGCTGTCGTTCGGTGCGGTGGCACTGGCGTTCTGCTACCCGTTCATGAAGCGCTACACCTATTACCCGCAGGTGGTGCTGGGGGCGGCGTATTCCTGGGGCATTCCCATGGCCTTCACCGCAGCGGGTGGCGAGCTGCCGGCCAGCGCCTGGCTGCTGTATATCGCCAACCTGCTGTGGACGGTGGGTTACGACACCTACTACGCCATGGTCGACCGTGATGACGACCTGAAGATAGGCGTGAAGTCGACCGCTATCCTGTTCGGCGACGCAGACCGCACCATCATCCTGACCTTGCAGCTGCTGTCGCTGGGCTGCCTGTTGCTGGCCGGCAGCCGCTTCGAGCTGGGTGGCTGGTTCCACCTGGGGCTGCTGGGCGCGGCGGCGTGCTTTGCCTGGGAGTACTGGTCGACGCGCAAGCTGGACCGGGAGTCGTGCTTCAAGGCGTTTCTGCACAATCACTGGGCGGGGTTGCTGGTGTTTATCGGGGTAGTGTTGGATTACGCACTGCGTTGAAGCTGAGGCCCCTATCGCCGGCAAGCCAGCTCCCACAGGTGCAGCGCTGCCCTTGAAGCTTGCACATGACCTGTGGGAGCTGGCTTGCCTGCGATGGGCCGCGAAGCGGCCCCGGCAATCTCAAGGCTTGGCGATATGCCAGACGTCCTTCACGCCATCACCGGTCTTGTCCCCGGCCTTCTTGTCCTTGACGAAGGTATACAGCGGTTTGCCGTCGTAGGCCCACTGTTTAGTGCCGTCATCGCGCATCACCACCGTCCACTTGTCCTTGGCAGGCTCGTCATCGGCCTTCACCATCAGCGGCGGCCAGTTGGTGGCGCATTCGCCATTGCACATCGACTTGCCGCCCGCATCCTTGTCGAAGGTGTACAGGGTCATGCCGGCATGATCGACCAACATCCCGCCCTTCTCCATCGCATGGTCGGCCAAGGCCACCCCCGGGAGCGCCAGCGCAGTGAAAAGGGCCATCCAGCTCAGCGTTTGTCGTGTCATTGGATTCACCATTGTTTCGGGGGGATTGAGTTCTGGTTGCCACAACTACGGCCCTTTCAAGCCTAGTTCAGTCATGGAATGTCGCCAGAACGGCCAACACCCTGTCACACAGCTGCAATAATTCCGTTATCTAATGCGGGCCAAGACACCGTATCCAGGAGAGGTTTTGAGCATGGTTGGCAGGAACATTCTGATCGTCGACGACGAAGCACCAATTCGCGAGATGATCGCCGTTGCCCTGGAAATGGCCGGCTATGACTGCCTGGAAGCGGAAAACTCACAACAGGCCCACGCGATCATCGTCGACCGCAAACCGGACCTGATCCTGCTCGACTGGATGCTGCCGGGCACCTCCGGCATCGAACTGGCCCGCCGCCTCAAGCGCGACGAGCTGACCGGCGACATCCCGATCATCATGCTCACCGCCAAGGGTGAAGAGGACAACAAGATCCAGGGCCTGGAAGTGGGCGCCGACGACTACATCACCAAGCCGTTCTCGCCGCGTGAACTGGTCGCCCGCCTGAAAGCCGTGCTGCGCCGCACCGGCCCGAGCGATAGCGAGGCACCAATCGAAGTCGGCGGCCTGCTGCTCGACCCGATCAGCCACCGCGTGACCATCGACGGCAAGCCGGCCGAGATGGGCCCTACCGAATACCGCCT
The DNA here is from genome assembly GCF_040784925.1 of Pseudomonas sp. X4. NCBI lineage: Bacteria > Pseudomonadati > Pseudomonadota > Gammaproteobacteria > Pseudomonadales > Pseudomonadaceae > Pseudomonas > Pseudomonas sp. X4. The sequence continues at coordinate 2,307,305 of NZ_CP160798.1, forward strand.
GCTGCAGTTCTTCATGACCCACCAGGAGCGCGCCTACACCCGTGGCCAGCTGCTGGACCAGGTGTGGGGCGGTAACGTCTATGTCGAAGAGCGCACCGTCGACGTACACATCCGCCGCCTGCGCAAGGCACTGGGTGAAGCCTACGAAAATCTGGTACAAACCGTCCGGGGCACCGGCTACCGCTTCTCGACCAAGAGCTGATCGAGCTGAAAAGCGCCAAGCTGCACGTCGTTGTACAAGGACCGTCAATTGAACCAGAACTGGCACGCGACCCTGATTCGCCACCTGCTGCTGCTGATCACCGTCTGCCTGATCGGCGGGCTGGTCAGCGGCTACTATGGCTGGAGCCTGGCCATCGGCCTGGCGCTCTACCTGGGCTGGACCCTCAAGCAACTGCTGCGCCTGCATGACTGGCTGCGCAACCACCAACCCGACGAAGCACCGCCCGATGGCTACGGCCTCTGGGGCGAAGTGTTCGACAGCATCTATCACCTGCAACGCCGCGACCAGCGCGTGCGCGGCCGCCTGCAGGCGGTGATCGACCGGGTGCAGGAGTCTACCGCCGCGCTGCGTGACGCGGTGATCATGCTGGACAGCGACGGCAACCTGGAATGGTGGAACCGCGCCGCCGAGACTCTGCTGGGCTTCAAGACCCCACAGGACGGCGGCCAGCAGGTGACCAACCTGGTGCGCCACCCGCGCTTCAAGGAATACTTCGAGGCGGAGAACTACCTCGAGCCGCTGGAAATCCCCTCGCCGATCAACGACCGCATGCGCGTGCAGCTGCACATCACCCGCTACGGCAACAACGAGCACCTGATGCTGGTGCGCGATGTTACCCGCATCCATCAGCTGGAGCAGATGCGCAAGGACTTCGTCGCCAACGTGTCCCACGAGCTGCGCACGCCGCTGACGGTGATCACCGGCTACCTGGAAACCCTGCTGGACAACGTCGAAGACGTGAACCCGCGCTGGGGCCGAGCCCTGCAGCAGATGAGCCAGCAAGGCTCGCGCATGCAGACACTGCTCAACGACCTGCTGCTGTTGGCCAAGCTGGAGGCCACCGACTACCCGTCGGACAACCAGCCAGTGGCGGTCGATGCCTTGCTTGCCGCGATCAAGAACGACGCCCAGGCCCTGTCCGGGCCCCGCAACCAGCGCATCACCCTGGAAGCCGCGCCTGGCGTGCAGCTGAAGGGCAGCGAGTCGGAGCTGCGCAGTGCCTTTTCCAACCTGGTGTTCAATGCGGTCAAGTACACCCAGGACGAAGGCAGCATCCGTATTCGCTGGTGGGCCGATGCCCAGGGCGCGCACCTGTCGGTGCAGGACTCGGGGGTGGGCATCGATGCCAAGCACCTGCCACGCCTGACCGAGCGCTTCTACCGGGTCGATTCCAGCCGTGCGTCGAATACCGGCGGCACCGGGCTGGGGCTGGCGATCGTCAAGCATGTGCTGATGCGCCACCGCGGCAAGCTGGAGATCAGCAGCGTGCCGGGGCATGGCAGTACCTTTACCTGTCATTTCGCGCCGGCACAATTGGCCAACGGCAAGGCTTGAGATCGGGGCTGCTGCGCAGCCCTTCGCGGGCACGCCCGCTCCCACAGGGACCGCAATAAGTCCACCGCCCTTTGCTTTTGCCGCACCAGCCGCTACATTGGACCCCCTGTGCCAGCAAGAGCTGGCACTTTTTTTCTCTCTATCTCGAAGACGGACCCCGTAAAAACTCCATCATGGACCCTTCCCCTGGTATCAGCCTCACCTCGTTATTCGCCGATTTCGGCATGATCATCTTTGCATTGCTCCTGGTGCTGCTCAACGGCTTCTTCGTTGCCGCCGAGTTCGCCATGGTCAAGCTGCGCGCCACCCGCGTCGAGTCCATCGCTGAGCTGCATGGCTGGCGTGGCAGCATCCTGCGCAAGGTACACAACCAGCTCGACGCCTACCTGTCAGCCTGCCAACTGGGCATCACCCTCGCCTCGCTGGGCCTGGGCTGGGTCGGTGAACCGGCGTTCGCCCACCTGCTCGAGCCGCTGCTGGCCTACCTGGGCGTGGACACGCCCGAGCTGATCAAGGCCATCTCGTTCTTCGTCGCCTTCTTCGTCATCTCGTACCTGCACATCGTGGTCGGCGAGCTGGCGCCCAAGTCCTGGGCCATCCGCAAGCCCGAGCTGCTGTCGCTGTGGACCGCCGTGCCGCTGTACCTGTTCTACTGGGTGATGTACCCGGCCATCTACCTGCTCAATGCCAGCGCCAACACCATCCTGCGCATTGCCGGCCAGGGCGAGCCCGGCCCACACCACGAGCACCACTACAGCCGTGAAGAGCTCAAGCTGATCCTGCACTCCAGCCGTGGCCAGGACCCGAGCGACCAAGGCATGCGCGTGCTGGCCTCGGCCGTAGAAATGGGCGAGCTGGAGGTGGTCGACTGGGCCAACTCGCGCGAGGACATGGTCAGCATCGACGCCCATGCGCCGTTGAAGCAGATACTGGCCCTGGTGCGCCGCCACAAGTTCAGCCGCTACCCGGTGTACGACGCCGAGCGTGAAGAATTCACCGGCCTGCTGCACATCAAGGACCTGCTGCTGGAGCTGGCCGAACTCGAGCACCTGCCCGAAACCATCGACCTCGACGACCTGGCACGGCCACTGGAGCGCGTGTCGCGGCACATGCCGCTGGCGCAGTTGCTGGAGCAGTTCCGCAAGGGCGGCGCGCACTTCGTGCTGGTGGAGGAAGCCGATGGCAAGGTGATTGGCTACCTGACCATGGAAGACGTGCTGGAAGTGCTGGTGGGCGACATCCAGGACGAGCACCGCAAGACCGAGCGCGGCATCCTCGCCTACCAGCCGGGCAAGCTGCTGGTGCGTGGCGACACGCCGCTGTTCAAGGTCGAGCGCCTGCTGGGCGTCGACCTTGACCATATCGAGGCAGAAACCCTCGCCGGTCTGGTCTACGAGACGCTCAAGCGCGTGCCTGAAGAAGAGGAAGTGCTGGAGGTCGAAGGGCTGCGCATCATCATCAAGAAGATGAAAGGGCCGAAGATCGTGCTGGCCAAGGTGCTCAAGCTGGATTGAGGGCCATTCGCGGGCTCGCCCGCTCCCACAGGATCACCAAAGGCCAGGCCTTTCAGATTACCTGTGGGAGCGGGCGAGCCCGCGAAGAAGCCGACACGGATCATGGATTACCCGCAGTGAAGTCAGGCAACCCTCCGATCGGCCTGTCGAACCGATAAGGTATCGACTCCAGCGCCAACCCCACATTGCGCTGCACCACGAAATGCAGGTGCGGCCCGGTGCTGTTGCCAGTATTGCCCGACTTGGCCAGCATCTGCCCCTGCCGCACTCGTTGCCCCTCCGCCACTACCACCGACCCGCGCATCAGGTGCAGGTACACGCCCATGGTACCGTCCGGGTGCAGGATCCTGACGAAATTGCCCGACGGGTTGGGGCCGCGCCCGCTCTGGCTGTTCTCCGTCTTCACCACCACCCCTTCCCGCGCCGCGATGATGGTGGTGCCTTCGGGCATGGCGATATCCATGGCATAACGCCCCTTGGGCCCAAAATGACTGACCCGTCCATTGGGGCCCTGGGTCACGCGGAACGGCCCGCCAATCCAGGGGAATGCATAGCGGAAGCCCTGGGGCCGCTTGCCCGGGTCGCCCATGGCCTGCAGCAGGGTCGAGCGGTAGTTCAGCAACATCCCGGGGCGCCCCCTGAGCACGCTGAGCATTTGCGTGGTGCGCGGCGGCAGTACCCGGCGCACGGTACGCGGGGCATTGCCACCTTGTGCGTTCACCAGGTTGTCCAGGCGCAGCTCTACCTCCACCGGCACATGCAGCTGGTTGCGGGCCGAAAAGCTCACGCCACCGTTGAAGGTTATCGCGTTCAGCAGCACCTGGCCTTCGGGCACTTCGACCATGGGTACGCGCCGCACATAGGTTTTGGCACCGGGGCCGGGCCGGTCGGAATAGGAGGTCACACGGCCATCATCGGTGATCTCGTAGATAGTCATGCCCAGGCTCGACGCCGAGGCCATGAGCAATGCACAGAACAGCAGCAGGCGGGCGGGCATGATAGTGGCTTTTTGACAGTTATGATTTGTCGAAGCCTAGCAGGGGGTTTTGCGGCGGGTATGACAGTTGGTCGGATGGCGTCAACAGGACTGGCCCCATCGCCGGCAAGCCAGCTCCCACAGGAAATGCACAAGGCCAGAGGTTGACGCTGTACCTGTGGGAGCTGGCTTGCCGGCAATGGGCCAGTAGTCATTACTCAGGCGCCCGGGGTGAAATGCTTCTGCGCCGTCCCGCGGGCAATCAGCCGCGACAGGTAGTCGAGCTTCTGGGCATCCTGGTCGACGAACTTGAAGGTCAGTTGCAACCAGTCACTGTCGGGCTTGGGTTCCAGTGCCGCGACGGCATGCAGGTAGCCGTTCAAGCGCGCGACTTCGGCGTTCTCGCCCTGCTCCAGGTCCAGCACTGCGCCTTCCAGCACTTGGGGCAGCGCTTCGCCACGGCGCACCACCAGCAAGGCCTCTTTCAAGCTCAGCGCCTTGATCACGCACGGCTGCATGCCGCCGGCCAGGCGCAACTGGCCCTGGCCACGGCCGGTGGGCGCTGGAGCGGCGGGCCGGGGGGCACTGGCAACAGGCCTGGCGGGTGCAGGCGCCGGCGCTGGAGCCGTGACCTTCACCGCTTCAGGCTTGCCGGCTGTCAGCGCATTCAGCGAGTCATTGGCGAACGCCGAGTTGACCCGTGCCGGGCCGCTGGCCATCAGGCTGTCGAGCTTGCCGATCTTGGTCAGGGCCTTTTTCACCTTGGTCAGCAATTGCTCGTTGGTGAACGGCTTGCCGACAAAATCGGAAACGCCCGCCTGAATCGCCTGGATGACGTTTTCCTTGTCGCCACGGCTGGTCACCATGATGAACTGCAGGTTCTTCAACTCAGGCTGCTGGCGGCACCAGGTGAGCAGTTCCAGACCGGACATTTCCGGCATCTCCCAGTCGCACAGAACCAGGTCGAACGCTTCCTTGCCCAGCATGGCCATGGCCTTGCGACCGTTGACGGCGTCGTCGATGGTCATGCCCGGGAAGGCATTACGCAGGCATTTGCGGACCAGGTCACGGATAAACGGGGCGTCATCCACGACCAGCACATTCACTTTACTCATCGATACTCCTTCTGAATCCCGACTAGCCTACCGCCGAATAATGGCCACTTGCTACAACCTGGTCACGCCGGGACTTCTTCACATCGTTCGCGGGTGCCTGCCGGCTCCTCGACCGCAAACGAAAACGCCCGGCCAAGGCCGGGCGTCGATGCTCGGGAGCAACCTTACTTATCGTCAGGTTCGGCCGGAACATTAGCGTTTTCGCCGTCGGAAACAGCAGTGCCCTGCACTTCTGCCGTCATGCGCTTGAGGCCCATGTGACGCACGTCGGTGCCGCGCACCAGGTAGATCACCAGCTCGGAGATGTTGCGCGCATGGTCGCCGATACGCTCCAGCGAACGCAGGACCCAGATCACGCTCAGTACCCGCGAGATCGAGCGCGGGTCTTCCATCATGTAGGTCACCAGCTCACGCAGGGCGGTCTTGTATTCACGGTCGATGGTCTTGTCGTACTGGGCCACCGACAGCGCCAGGTCGGCGTCGAAGCGGGCAAAGGCGTCCAGCGCGTCGCGGACCATGTTGCGTACCTGATCGCCGATGTGACGCACCTCGACATAGCCGCGCGGCGACTCGCCTTCCTCGCACAGCTGGATGGCGCGGCGGGCGATCTTGGTCGACTCGTCACCAATGCGCTCCAGGTCGATCACCGACTTGGAGATGCTGATGATCAGGCGCAGGTCGGAGGCCGCCGGCTGGCGACGGGCGAGGATGCGCAGGCACTCCTCGTCGATGTTGCGCTCCATCTGGTTGATCTGCTCGTCGACTTCGCGCACTTGCTGGGCCAGGCCCGAGTCGGCTTCGATCAGCGCAGTGACTGCGTCGTTGACCTGCTTTTCGACCAGCCCGCCCATGGCCAGCAGGTGGCTACGCACCTCTTCGAGCTCGGCGTTGAACTGCTGGGAAATGTGATGCGTAAGGCTTTCTTTGTTGATCATCGTTCGCTCCGCGAAGAAGCTGCAAGCTTCAATTTGTTCGTCTCGTTCCCTGGCCTGCGGGAGCGGGTTTACCCGCGAACACCGGCGAAGCCGGTGCCAGACACCGCGGCGCCTGCTTCGCGGGTAAACCCGCTCCCACAGGGGCCAGGTACCTATCCGGAGCGGCGATCAGCCGTAGCGACCGGTGATGTAGTCTTCGGTCTGCTTCTTCGCCGGGTTGGTGAACAGGGTGTCGGTATCCCCGAATTCGACCAGTTTGCCCATGTACATGAACGCGGTGTAGTCCGAAACACGGGCCGCCTGCTGCATGTTGTGGGTCACGATGACGATGGTGTACTTGGATTTCAATTCGTAGATCAGTTCCTCGACTTTCAGCGTCGAGATCGGGTCCAGTGCCGAGCACGGTTCGTCGAGCAGCAGCACTTCCGGCTCCACGGCGATGGTACGGGCGATGACCAGACGCTGCTGCTGGCCACCGGACAGGCCCAGTGCCGAATCGTGCAGGCGGTCCTTGACCTCGTCCCACAGGGCCGCGCCCTTCAGCGCCCACTCGACCGCTTCGTCGAGCACGCGCTTTTTGTTGATGCCCTGGATGCGCAGGCCGTAGACCACGTTTTCGTAGATGGTCTTGGGGAACGGGTTGGGCTTCTGGAACACCATGCCCACACGGCGGCGCAGCTCGGCCACGTCTTCGCCCTTGCGGTAGATGTTGTTGCCGTACAGGTTGATGGCGCCTTCCACGCGGCAGCCGTCAACCAGGTCGTTCATGCGGTTGAAGGTGCGCAACAGGGTCGACTTGCCGCAGCCGGACGGGCCGATGAAGGCGGTCACGCGCTGCTTGGGGATGTTCATCTGCACGTCGAACAGCGCTTGTTTGTCGCCGTAGAACAGGCTCAGGCCCGGCACTTCGATGGCTACGGTTTCTTCGGCCAGGCGCAGGCTCTGCTTGTCGCGGCCCAGGGCAGACATGTCGATGCCGTGGGTATGGGATTCTTGCTGCATGGTCAACTCCATACGCTAACAATTCGTTTCAAAGGGCCGCCCGGCTCACGGGCGGCACGCTTGCAATCAGGATCAGCTGTCGAGGGCCTTGTACTTCTCGCGCAGGTGGTTACGGATCCACACGGCCGAGAGGTTGAGGGCCGCAATCACCAGCACCAGCAGCAACGCCGTGGCATATACCAGCGGCCGCGCGGCCTCGACGTTGGGGCTCTGGAAGCCGACGTCATAGATGTGGAAGCCCAGGTGCATGATCTTCTGGTCCAGGTGCAGGTACGGGTAGTTCCCGTCCACCGGCAGCGACGGGGCCAACTTCACCACACCGACCAGCATCAGCGGTGCCACTTCACCGGCGGCGCGGGCCACGGCGAGGATCATGCCGGTCATCATCGCCGGGCTGGCCATCGGCAGGACGATCTTCCACAGGGTCTCGGCCTTGGTCGCGCCCAGGGCCAGCGAGCCTTCGCGCACGGTACGCGGGATACGCGCCAGGCCTTCCTCGGTGGCCACGATCACCACCGGCACGGCCAGCAGCGCCAGGGTCAAAGATGCCCACAGCAGGCCCGGGGTACCCAGGGTTGGCGCCGGCAGTGCTTCGGGGAAGAACAGGCGGTCGATCGAGCCACCCAGCACATAGACGAAGAAGCCCAGGCCGAACACGCCGTAGACGATCGCCGGTACACCGGCCAGGTTGTTCACCGCGATGCGGATCAGGCGGGTCACTGGGCCCTGTCTGGCGTATTCGCGCAGGTACACGGCAGCCAGAACACCGAACGGGGTGACGATCACGGCCATGATCAGGGTCATCATCACGGTACCGAAGATGGCCGGGAAGATACCGCCCTCGGTGTTGGCTTCACGCGGGTCGTCGCTGAGGAACTCCCAGACCTTGGTGAAGTAGGTGCCCAGCTTGGTGAACCCCGACATGGCGTTCGGCTGGATGGCGTGCACCACCTTGCTGAGGTTGATTTCCACTTCACGGCCGTTGCCATCACGGGCCACCAGGCTGTCGCGAGCGAAGGCCTGGTGCAGGCCGGTCAGGCGATCTTCGATGGCCTTGTAGCGGCTGTTCAGCTCGGCGCGCTCGGCGTCCATGTCGGCCTGGGCGGCGGCGTCCAGCTTGCCGTCCAGCTCCAGCTTGCGCGCCTGCAGACGCAGGCGCTCAAGGCCATGGTTGATGGCGCCGATGTCTTTCTTCTCTAGGCTTTGCAGTTCGCTGTTGAGCTGGTTGGCGCGCTTGAGGCGGGCCTGCAGCTCGGCCCAGGCGGCAGCACCTTCGGCGACCACGCGGCCTTCTTCCTTGACGCTGACCAGGTAGCCGTAGAAGTTGCCCCACTCGCGACGCTCCAGGGCGATCAGGTCGGTCGGGCGCTTTTCGTCGACCAGCCAGTCGCCGACCACCCAGGTGAAGTCGCTGCCGTTGAGATCGCGGTTGCCCACCTTGATCAGCTCACGGGTCATGAACTCCGGGCCTTGGTCAGGCACTGGCAGGCCGGCGCCCTTCAGGCGGGCACGGGGTACTTCTTCCTTTTGCACCACTTCGCCAATGACGACGTGGTCGGCCTGGCCCGGCACCTTGTAGGTGGCCTGGACAAGATCGGCCGGCCAGAAGTGGCCCAGGCCGCGCACGGCAATCACCGCCAGCAGGCCAACGGTCATGATCACTGCCATGGCCACCGCGCCGCCGCTCATCCAGACGCCTGGGGCGCCGCTCTTGAACCAGCCTTTGAGGGAATCCTTTTTCACGGATCGCTACCTTTCTATCAAAGCGACGAGTATTTCTTGCGCAGACGCTGGCGAATCAGCTCGGCCAAGGTGTTCATGATGAAGGTGAACATCAGCAGCACCAGCGCGGCCAGGAACAGCACGCGATAGTGACTGCCGCCGACTTCCGACTCCGGCATTTCCACGGCCACGTTGGCGGCCAGGGTGCGCATGCCCTCGAACAGGTTCAGCTCCATCACCGGGGTGTTGCCGGTGGCCATCAGCACGATCATGGTCTCGCCCACCGCACGGCCCATGCCGATCATCAGCGCCGAGAAGATACCCGGGCTGGCGGTGAGGATGACCACGCGAGTCAGGGTCTGCCATGGTGTCGCTCCGAGGGCCAGGGAGCCCAGGGTCAGGCTGCGCGGCACGCTGAACACGGCGTCTTCGGCGATGGAGTAGATGTTCGGGATGACCGCGAAGCCCATGGCGATACCCACGACCAGGGCGTTGCGCTGGTCGTAGGTTATCCCCAGGTCGTTGGTGATCCACAGGCGCATGTCGCCGCCGAAGAACCAGTTCTCGAGGTGCGGGCTCATGGTCAGGGCGAACCAGCCGGTGAACAGGATGACCGGGATCAGGATCGCCGCTTCCCAGCCATCCGGGATACGCAGGCGGATCGACTCGGGCAGGCGGGTCCAGGCGAAGCCGGCCAGCAGGATACCGAGCGGCATCAGCAGGAACAGGCTGAACACGCCCGGCAGGTGGCCTTCCAGGTACGGGGCGAGGAACAGGCCGGCGAAGAAGCCGAGGATCACGGTCGGCATCGCTTCCATCAGTTCGATCACCGGCTTGACCTTGCGGCGCATGCCCGGGGCCATGAAGTAGGCGGTGTAGATGGCCGCGGCAATCGCCAGCGGGGCCGCCAGGATCATGGCGTAGAACGCGGCCTTCAGGGTACCGAAGGTCAGCGGCGACAGGCTCAGCTTGGGCTCGAAGTCGGTGTTCGAGGCGGTCGATTGCCAGACGTATTTCGGCTCGTCGTAGTTCTCGTACCACACCTTGCCCCACAGCGCGCTGAAGGAAATTTCCGGGTGCGGGTTGCGCAGGCTCAGTGGCAGCAGCTTGCCGCCTTCTTCGATGATGATGCGGTTGGCACGTGGCGAAAGGGCCAGGATGCCAGGGCCTTCGGCGGCCGGCTCGACCAGCAGGGTACGGTGCGCGGTGCTGTGGAACACGCCCAGCTCGCCTGCGGCGTCGAGGGCGACGAAGCCCTTGCGGCGCTCTTCGGCGTCGATCTGCACGACCGCGGCCTTGCCCATCTGGAAGGTGCGGATCAGCTTGAAGCGGGATTCGCCATCCGGGTCACGGGCCATGAACCACTGAGCCAGGCCACCCTTGGAGTCGCCGATGATCAGCGAGATGCCGCCGACCAGCTGGGCGGTGGCGGTAATTTCGGTGTCGGCGCTTTCAGACAATTTGTAGCGGCCGTTGAGGCTCTTGTCGCGCAGGTTGAACACGTCTGCGGTGGCGCGGCCGTTGATCACGTACAGCCACTGCTGACGCGGGTCGATGAAGATGTTCTTCACCGTTTCGGTCATCTGCGGCAATTCGATGCGGTTCTGCTCGGTGGTGACCTCTTCGGTCATCATGTTTTCGGTGCGGGTCAGCTCGACCACCTGCAGGTGCGCGCCGGTGGAACCGGCCATCAGCAGGGTGTCGCCATTGACGTTGACGCTGACATGCTCCAGCGCACGGCCCTGCTCGTCGAGCACGAACGGTTGCTCGCCGTACGGGTAGTCGATTCCGGGGGCGATGGTTTTCTTGTTGTCCGGGTAGGTGATCTTGTAGGTGTGGTGGAACACCAGCGCCTGGCCATTGGACAAGCCCAGCACCACCAGCGGACTGCCCGGCTGGTCGGCACTGATCGAAGTGACCTGGGTGCCTGCCGGTACCGGCAGGTCGAAACGCTTGAGCTCGTTACCGGTCTTGGTATCGAAGAACAGTGCCTGGCCCTTGTCCGAAACGCGCATGCCCACCAGGTTCTGCTCTTCAAGCGCGATCATCAGCGGCTTGCCGGCATCCTGTTGCAGCCAGGTCGGCTCCAGGGCTTTCTTGCTGGTCAGCTCGGCGCCCTGGAACAGCGGCAGCACCACATAGGCCAGATAGAAGAAGATCAGGGTGATCGCCGCCAATACGGCAAGCCCGCCCACCAGTACATACCAGCGGGTCAGGCGGTCCTTTAGCGCGCGCATGCGGCGCTTGCGTTGCAACTCCGGCGTATTGAAATCAATCCGCACGGGCTGGGAGTTTTGGGTCATGTTGGAGTTGGCCAGATCATTCATGCGCACACCCTAGCGGTCCCGTGTGACAAAAACATTACAAAGTGGTGACGCACGAAAGCCCGCCGCACAGGAAACCTGGCTTCGGACTGGAATTTCGTGGAAGAGGCCGGGCATCAGCGCCGGCCTCCCCTTCAATTACTTACTTTTTTGCGACGTTACCTGCGTGGGACAGGCCCAGGTCAGCCAAGGTCTTGTCGACTACTTTGGCCGGCAGCGGGATGTAGCCATCCTTCACCACGACCTGCTGGCCAGCTTGCGACAGCACCAGCTTGACGAACTCGGCTTCCAGCGGGGCCAGAGGCTTGTTCGGGGCCTTGTTGACGTAGACGTACAGGAAGCGCGACAGCGGGTAGGTGCCGTTCAGGGCGTTGGCTTCGTTGTCTTCAACGAACTCGCCGCCTTCCTTCTTGGCCAGGGCCACGGTCTTGACGCTGGCAGTCTTGTAGCCGATGCCCGAGTAGCCGATACCGTTCAGCGAGGAGCTGATCGACTGCACGACCGAGGCCGAGCCAGGCTGTTCGTTGACGTTAGGCTTGAAGTCGCCTTTGCACAGGGCTTCTTCCTTGAAGTAGCCGTAGGTGCCCGATACCGAGTTACGGCCGAACAGCTGTACTGGCTTGTTGGCCAGGTCGCCGGTCACGCCCAGGTCACCCCAAGTCTTGACGTCGGCTTTGCCACCGCACAGGCGGGTGGAAGAGAAGATGGCGTCGACCTGGGCCATGGTCAGGCCTTTGATCGGGTTGTCCTTGTGCACGAACACGGCCAGGGCGTCTACGGCGACCGGGATGGCGGTCGGTTTGTAGCCGTACTTCTGCTCGAAGGCCTGCAGCTCGACGTCCTTCATCTTGCGGCTCATCGGGCCGAGGTTGGCGGTACCTTCGGTCAGCGCGGGTGGCGCGGTGGAGGAGCCGGCAGCCTGGATCTGGATGTTTACGTTCGGATATTCCTTCTTGTAGGCCTCGGCCCACAGAGTCATCAGGTTGGCGAGGGTGTCCGAACCGACGCTGGAGAGGTTGCCCGAAACACCGGTGGTCTTGGTGTAGGTCGGGATCGCAGGATCGACAGCGGCTACCGCGTTGGCGGTTGCAACGCCAGCGGCGGCAAAGGTGAGGGCCGCCATCAAACGCTTCAGTTTCATGCCTTGCTCCTAGCAGGAATATTGGGGTGTTGGATGGAACGGGCCCAAGTATCTGCAGGCCGCATGAATACGATATGACTTGAATATGACAATTGGATGAAAGGCCATCACTGAAGAGCGCACGCTTTCTCGCCACAGACGCCGATCTTTGTGGGAGCGGCCTTGTGTCGCGAAAGGGCTGCAAGGCAGCCCCGGCAATTCATGCTTCTGCGCTGAGCCCTTGGGGCCGCGCTGCGGCCCTTTCGCGACACAAGGCCGCTCCCACAATGACTGTGCCAGCCATGCCGATCAGCGCTTGTTGGCGAGCAGGTACACGCCCACAACCAGACCAACGGCACACAGCCCCGCCACATAGTAGGCCGGCGCCATCGGGCTGACTTTGAGCAGCGCAGTCACCACCATCGGCGTCAGCCCGCCAAAGATTGCGTAGGCCACGTTGTACGAGAACGACAGCCCGCTGAAGCGCACCACCGCCGGGAACGCCTTGACCATCACATAAGGCACCGCGCCAATCACGCCCACGCACAGGCCGGTCACTGCATACAGCGGGAACAGCAGCTCGGGGCGCGTAGGCAGGCTGTGGTAGAAGGTCCAGGAGGTCGCCAGCAGCAACAGGCTGCCGATCACGAACACCCGGCCCGCGCCAAAGCGATCGGCCAGGCTGCCAGCGCCGATGCAGCCGAAGCTGAGCAGCACGATGGCCAGGCTGTTGGCCTTGAGGGAGTCGGTGGGGCTGATGTGGTAGATGCTCTGCAGCAGCGCCGGAGTCATCAGGATGAGTACCACGATGGCGGCCGACAGCATCCAGGTCAGCAGCATCGACAGGATGATCGCACCGCGATGGTCACGCAGCACCGCGCGCAACGGCAGCTCCTCGGCCAGCGCCTTGCGCTGCTGCATCTCGGCGAACACCGGGGTTTCGTGCAGCCAACGGCGCAGGTACACCGAGAACAGGCCGAATACACCGCCGAGCAGGAACGGGATACGCCAGGCGTAATCGGCCACTTCCTGCGCGCTGTAGACGCTGTTGATCAGGGTCGCCACCAGCGAGCCAAGCAGGATACCCGCAGTCAGGCCTGCGGTGAGGGTGCCGCAGGCGTAGCCGGTGTTGCGCTCTGGCACGTGCTCGGACACGAATACCCAGGCGCCGGGTACCTCGCCGCCGATGGCCGCGCCCTGGATCACGCGCATCAGCAGCAACAGGATCGGCGCCCACATGCCGATCTGTGCATAGGTGGGCAGCAGGCCCATGATCAGCGTTGGCAGGGCCATCATGAAGATGCTCAGGGTGAACATCTTCTTGCGCCCGAGCAGGTCGCCGAAGTGGGCCATGATGATGCCGCCCAGCGGCCGCGCCAGATAGCCGGCGGCAAAAATGCCGAAGGTTTGCATCAGGCGCAGCCATTCGGGCATGTCGGCGGGGAAGAACAGCTTGCCGACCACCGTGGCGAAGAACACGAAGATGATGAAGTCGTAGAACTCCAGCGCGCCGCCCAGGGCGGACAGTGAGAGAGTCTTGTAGTCACTGCGGGTCAGCGGCCGCGAGGGCTGCTCGATACTGCTCGGCACGGAAGTCATCGCTGATTGTTCTCTTTGTAGGCATGCAGGCCGCTTGGCACGCGGCTTCTGGAGTGGGAGACAGGCGAAGATAGCAAATTGCTGAGCTGCGCCGGAAGCGATACAAAATCCCTACACATATTCATGAATGCACGGTCGTCGCTGGCCGTTATGCTCTATATACTGGCAGTTCGTAGGAAAAGGTTGCTGCTAGCGTGGGATGTTGTGCGAAAACGCCGGTCTTTATGTCAGGCGGTTTCGCAGAGTTTCCCTACGGCCGCTCAGTGAAACGAAATCGGCGTAGTATGTTTCAAGCTGAATCGTTTACCCGGCCTTTGCGCCACACCAACGAAAAGCGTCACGGGTCAGAGGCCCCATCGCATGATTGAGCTCGAACAAGAAGATCCTATCCCGCAAGGTGACCTGGCCTTGCAGATCACCGCACTGCCGCGCGAAACCAACGGGTTTGGCGACATCTTCGGCGGCTGGCTGGTCGCCCAGATGGACCTGGCCGGCACCGCCATGGCCAGCCGTGTCGCCGGCGGCCGCGTGGCCACCGTAGCCATCGACCGCATGGCCTTTCTGGTCCCGGTCGCCGTCGGCGCGCAGTTGTCGTTCTATACCCAGACCCTGGAAATCGGCCGCAGCTCGATCCAGATGATGGTCGAAGTGTGGAGCGACGACCCGCTGTCCAGCGAATGGCGCAAGGTCACCGAAGCAGTCTTCGTCTTCGTCGCCATCGACGGCAGTGGCCGCACCCGCTCCGTACCTCGTCGCTGAGCCACGCCGGCGGTAAACTCATTGCATGTGCCCGGGTCCAAGGCCCACTGGCAATCAATGAGATGAATGCAATGGCTACCTTCCAGGTCGTAACCGAGCAACATGGCGAACTCAACTGCTGGCGTATCAGCAGCGACCACGTCGAACTACTGATCGCCCAGCAGGGCGCGCAGATCCTCAGCTACCAGCGCGTTGGCCAGCCACCGCTGCTGTGGCTGAGCGACCAGGCCATCTTCCGTCAGGACAAGTCGGTACGCGCCGGTGTGCCGGTGTGCTGGCCGTGGTTCGGCAACCTGCAGCGCAACCCCCAGGCCGTGCAGGCCATGTACCACGGCAAACAGGCTCCCGCCCACGGCCTGGCGCGCGCGCGCGACTGGCAATTGCTGGCTATCGAGGAAGCGGGCGAAGGCCTGCGCATCGAATTCGAACTGCCGGAAGCGCAGGGTGACCTGCCTGGCTGGCCTCATGACGTCGAGCTGAAGCTGGTAGTGGAGTTGGGCGAGGACCTGCAGCTGAACCTGACCAGCCGCAACATGGGCAATACCCCCGTCACCATCAGCCAGGCCCTGCACAGCTACTTCGCGGTCAGTGACGTGCGCCAAGCGCGGGTCGAAGGGGTGGAGGGGCTGAGCTATATCGAGACCCTGGCTGACTGGGAGCAGCGCCAGCAGCAGGGGCCACTGGCGTTTGCCGGGGAGACTGACCGGATCTACCTGGCGACCCCGCAAACCCTGAGCATCGTCGACCCGCACTGGGAGCGGCGCATTACCTTGACCAGCAGCGGGTCGCGCTCGGCGGTGATCTGGAACCCTTGGACTGAACGGGCCAGGGATCTGCCGGACATGGCTGATGATGGGTGGCAGCGGATGCTGTGCATCGAGACGGCGAATGTGTGGGATGACCTGGTGGAATTGAAGCCTGGGGGCAGCAGCTCGCTGGGGGTCAGGATTGGCTGTGAAATGATCTGAGTCTTGCAGTGCCTGTTCGGGCCCCTTCGCGGGTAAACCCGCTCCCACAAGGTCTCCACAATATTCAAGGTTTGTGGAGACCCTGTGGGAGCGGGTTTACCCGCGAAAGGGCCAGTGCAGGCAATCAGAGGTCTGCGTCCTCCACCACCCTCACCTTCCCGGCATCCAGCGCATAGGCCGCATCGGCCAGGTCATTGCTGACCTTCTCCACCTTCAGCTTGCCGCTGACCCACAGCGGTGTGTAGATATCATCGATCTTCAGGCCTTTCGGGTAGCGCACCAGCACCAGCTGGTTCGGTGGTGGTGGCGGCACATGAATGCACGCGCCCGGGTACGGTACCAGGAAGAACAACGTGCTGTTGCCCTTGGCGTCGCTCTCCAGCGGCACCGGGTAGCCGCCCAGGCGAATATCCTTGCCGTTCATGGCCGCCACGGTCTTGGTCGAGTACATCACCGCCGGCAGGCCCTTGCTCTGCTTCAGGCCGCCCTTGTCGGTAAAGGTGCCCATGGCTTCCGGCGAGTTGTGGTCGATATCGGGCATTTGCTCGAGTGCCTGCTGGTCCGACTTGGGCATCAGCTCCAGCCAGTCGGTTTCAGGCAGTTCGGCATGGGCCAGGGCGCTGGCCAACAGCAGTGGGGCGAGGAAAAAGGCACGCATGAAAATGCTCGGCAACTCGAATGAATTGCCGGGCATTCTAACCAGTATTCAGCGTTTCTTGATGAATCCGTAGATCACCAGAAGGATCACAGCACCGATCAGCGCGCCAAGGAAACCGGCAGCCTGCCCGGCCTGGTAGATACCCAGCGCCTGACCGCCGTAGGTGGCCAGCAGCGAGCCGGCAATCCCCAGCAGGATGGTCATGATCCAGCCCATACTGTCGTCGCCCGGCTTGATGAAGCGGGCCAGCAGGCCGACGATAAGGCCGATGAAGATGGTTCCAATGATACCCATGGCAATCCCTCTGCAGTGAAGATGAAACAAGCCAAAGCCTAGACAGCGCTTTGGCTTGTTGCCATTTCAGAGGGCAAGCCGCTGGTAGAAGTTCGATCAGTTGCCGATCAGGGCTTCTACTTCGGCAATCTTGCGCTCGAGGGTGGCCATGTCGTGGCAGCGCAGGGTGGCGTGGCCAACCTTGCGACCAACCTTGAAGGCCTTGCCGTAGTGGTGCAGGTGGCAGTCACCGATGGCAACCACCTTGTCCACCGCCGGCACTTCACCGATGAAGTTGAGCATCGCGCTCTCGCCGACCTTGGCAGTCGAGCCCAGCGGCAAGCCGGCGACGGCGCGCAGGTGGTTCTCGAACTGGCTGCACTCGGCGCCTTCGATGGTCCAGTGCCCGGAGTTGTGCACGCGCGGGGCGATTTCGTTGGCCTTCAGGCCGCCGTCGACTTCGAAGAACTCGAAGGCCATCACGCCCACATAGTCCAGTTGCTTGAGCACGCGGCCCACGTAGTCTTCGGCCAGGGCCTGCAGCGGGTGCGCCTGGCTGGCGACCGACAGGCGCAGGATGCCGCTTTCGTGGGTGTTGTGCACCAGCGGGTAGAAGCGGGTTTCGCCATCACGGGCACGCACGGCCACCAGCGACACTTCGCCGGTGAACGGCACGAAGCCTTCCAGCAGGCAAGGTACGCTGCCCAGCTCGGCAAAGGTACCGACCACGTCCTCAGGCGTGCGCAGCACCTTCTGGCCCTTGCCGTCGTAACCCAGGGTGCGGGTTTTCAGCACGGCCGGCAGGCCGATGTTGGCCACCGCGGCGTCCAGGTCGGCCTGCGAGAGGATGTCGGCGAAGGCCGGGGTAGGGATACCCAGGTCGCGGAACATGCTCTTCTCGAACAGGCGGTCACGGGCGATGCGCAGCGCTTCGGCGCTGGGGTACACCGGCACGAACTGCGAGAGGAAGGCCACGGTCTCGGCCGGGACGCTTTCGAACTCGAAGGTGACCAGGTCGACTTCGTCGGCCAGCTGGCGCAGGTGGTCCTGGTCGCCGTAGTCGGCACGCAGGTGCTCGCCCAGCGGCGCAGCGCAGGCGTCCGGCGCCGGGTCGAGGAAGGCGAAGTTCATGCCCAGCGGGGTACCCGCCAGGGCCAGCATGCGGCCCAGCTGGCCGCCACCGATTACACCGATCTTCATGGGTTGAGCCTCAAGCCTGGCGCGGGTCTGGGTTGTCCAGCACGGTGTCGGTCTGTTCCGTGCGGAACTGCTTGAGCGCCGCGTGGTACTGCGGATACTTGGCGCCGAGGATGCTGGCAGACAGCAGCGCGGCGTTGACTGCACCAGCACGACCGATGGCCAAGGTGGCAACCGGCACGCCGGCTGGCATCTGCACGATCGACAGCAGCGAATCGACACCCGACAGCATCGACGATTGCACGGGCACGCCCAGCACCGGCAGGTGGGTCTTGGCGGCACACATGCCTGGCAGGTGGGCTGCGCCACCGGCACCGGCGATGATCACCTCGATGCCACGGCCCTCAGCCTCCTCGGCATACTGGAACAGCAGATCCGGGGTACGGTGGGCGGAAACCACCTTCACCTCGTAGGGAATGCCGAGTTTTTCCAGCATATCGGCGGTGTGGCTAAGGGTGGACCAATCGGACTTGGAGCCCATGATCACGCCAACCAGTGCACTCATCGTCGAGCCTCTTCGCTTGTGCGCCCTTGGGCGCGTCAAAAAACAACAAGCCACGCGGGACGACCGGCGTGGCTTGTTTGCTGATCAGGACCGGACGCATCCGGTCGAAAGGCCGCGCAGTATACCGTAAGGTGGTGCGTTTAAGGCACCCCGGCGACCAACTGTCGCCCCTTATTTTTCGGGGCTTTGACTGACTTTTGGGTCAACCATCGCCGCCCCCTCGAGCTTGCGCCACAACAGCCTCACATTGGCCTTGCGCACCAGGGCGCAGCGGTACAGGCGGATTTCCAGCGGCACGTGCCACTGGCTGCCGCCGCAGATCGCCAGTTCGCCCCGTTCCAGTTCGCCACGCATCGACAGGCGCGGCACCCAGGCGATGCCCATGCCTTCCAGCGCCATGCTCTTCAGACTGTCGGCCATGGCAGTTTCATAGACGGTGGTATAGCGCAGGTTGCGCTGACGCAGCAGCAAATTGACCGAGCGACCGAGGAAGGCGCCGGCGGTATACGCCAGTAGCGGCACGCTGCCCTCGCCTTCCAGGTCGAACAACGGCTTGCCCTCGGCATCCACGGCGCATACCGGCAACATTTCAGTGGTGCCCATGTGCAGCGACGGGAAGATCTCGGCATCCATCTGCAGGGCGGCATCCGGGTCATAGAAGGCCAGCATCAGGTCGCAGCCACCTTCGCGTAATGCATGCACGGCATCTCCGACGTTGGTCGCAACCAGGCGGGTGGCGATGTTCAACCCGTCGTTGCGCAACTGGGCCACCCAACGCGGGAAAAAGCCCGATGCCAGGGAGTGTGCCGCGGCCACCTGCACCACCTCACCCTGCCCGCCTTCCAGATGATGCAAGTGGCGGAGAATTTCGCTCAACTGGTCGACAACAGTACGCGCAGTGACGAGAAACAGCTGGCCGGCCTCTGTCAGCTCGATCGGCGTGCGGGAACGATTCACCAATTGCAGGCCCAAGGCTGCTTCCAGGCTGCGAATGCGCCGGCTGAAGGCCGGTTGGGTGACGAAACGCCGCTCTGCCGCCTGGGAAAAACTGCGGGTGGCGGCCAGCGCACTGAAGTCTTCCAGCCATTTGCTTTCAAGGTTCATGAAGCACATCTCCTGGCGTGCACCAAAATGGAACACGCTCGAATGTCAATTGGCGTCACATGAAACACTATGCCGTTTGTGCATAGGTTAGCGTGCAACAGCATTGGCCGCAAAATCACCTTCAGGCCTAGGATTGGCGCCATTCCGGCATGTGCCGGGTCAAAATCGAGATGATATACATCATGTCCTCCGCTGCATCGTTCCGCGTCGAAAAAGATTTGTTGGGTACCCTTGAAGTTCCTGCAGATGCCTACTACGGCATCCAGACCCTGCGCGCTGCCAACAACTTCCACCTCTCCGGTGTTCCGCTGTCGCACTACCCGAAGCTGGTCGTGGCCCTAGCCATGGTCAAGCAGGCTGCTGCCGACGCCAACCGTGAGCTAGGTCACCTGAGCGATGCCAAGCACGCTGCCATCACCGCAGCCTGCGCCCGCCTGATCAAAGGCGATTACCACGACCAGTTCGTGGTGGACATGATCCAGGGCGGTGCTGGTACTTCTACCAACATGAACGCCAACGAAGTCATCGCCAACGTCGCGCTGGAGGCCATGGGCCACCAGAAGGGTGAGTACCAGTACCTGCACCCGAACAACGACGTGAACATGGCGCAGTCGACCAACGACGCCTACCCGACCGCCATCCGTCTGGGCCTGCTGCTGGGCCACGACGCCCTGCTGGCCAGCCTCGACAGCCTGATCCAGGCCTTCGCTGCCAAGGGTAAAGAGTTCGACCACGTACTGAAGATGGGCCGTACCCAGCTGCAGGACGCCGTACCGATGACCCTGGGCCAGGAATTCCGCGCCTTCGCCACTACCATGACCGAAGACCTGCAGCGCCTGCGCTCGCTGGCCCCGGAACTGCTGACCGAAATCAACCTGGGCGGTACCGCCATCGGCACCGGCATCAACGCCGACCCTGGCTACCAGGCCCTGGCCGTACAGCGCCTGGCTGCCATTAGCGGCCAGCCGCTGGTACCGGCTGCCGACCTGATCGAAGCCACCTCCGACATGGGCGCCTTCGTGCTGTTCTCCGGCATGCTCAAGCGTACCGCCGTCAAGCTGTCGAAGATCTGCAACGACCTGCGCCTGCTGTCCAGCGGCCCGCGCACCGGCATCAACGAGATCAACCTGCCAGCGCGTCAGCCAGGCAGCTCGATCATGCCAGGCAAGGTCAACCCGGTTATCCCGGAAGCCGTCAACCAGGTGGCCTTCGCCATCATGGGCAACGACCTGGCCCTGACCGTCGCCGCCGAAGGTGGTCAGCTGCAGCTGAACGTTATGGAGCCGCTGATCGCCTACAAGATCTTCGACTCGATCCGCCTGCTGCAACGCGCCATGGACATGCTGCGCGAGCACTGCATCGTCGGCATCACCGCCAACGAACAGCGCTGCCGTGAACTGGTCGAGCACTCGATCGGCCTGGTCACCGCCCTGAACCCGTACATCGGCTACGAAAACGCCACCCGTATCGCCCGCGTTGCCCTGGAAACCGGCCGCGGCGTACTGGAACTGGTGCGCGAAGAGAAGCTGCTGGACGACGCGATGCTCGACGACATCCTGCGTCCGGAAAACATGATCGCTCCCCGTCTGGTTCCGCTGAAGGCGTAACCAGGCCGCTGTAAACAGTCTCACCAGGTCGAGGGACTAGACACCTCTCAACCTTTCCAAGGCCCGAGCCTATGCTTCGGGCCTTTTTTTTGCCTGAAGGATTTGGGGCTGCTTTGCAGCCCATCGCGACGCAAGGCCGCTCCTACAAGAGCCCTGCGAACACCGCCAATGTGGGAGCGGCCTTGTGTCGCGATAGGTCCGCAGAGCGGCCCCCGAACATCGGCACACAACTTGCTCCATAATGCGTCCCAGCCCAACGGGATTACCCAGCATGCTGCACAGCCACCTGACCACCCTCAACGCGGTTTCGCTGATCCTCAACGTATTCCAGGCAGACGGTTGCGAGGCGTCGGCGCTGCTGGCCGGCAGCGGCATCGGCCCGGCAGACCTGGGCCATGCCGATGCGCGCATCACTACCCAGCAGGAACTGCAGGTGTGCGCCAACGCCGTTGCCCGGCGCGAGGATATCGGCCTGGAACTGGGCCGGCGCATGCATGTGTCGTGCTACGGCATGCTCGGTTACGCCCTGCTCTCCAGTGCCACTTTGGGTGACGCCTTGCGCCTGGCGCTGCAGTATCCGGCACTGCTGGGAACAGTCTTCAAGCTGCGTTTGCTCGACGACGGCCAGCGCGTCTGGTTCAGCGCCAGCGACTACCACGATAGCCCGACGCTGACCGCCTTCAACGCCGAGTTCTGCCTGGTGTCGCTTAAGGTCATCTGCGACGACCTGCTCGGCCGCCCGCTGCCCCTGCTGGCAGCCCGTTTCGAACACCCACGGCCCGGTTACCACGCACTCTATGCCGGGGCATTCCAGTGCCCGGTCGGTTTCGAGGCCGAGGACAATGCCTTTGCCTTCGAACGGCGCTGGCTGGACACGCCACTGCCGCTGGCCGACCCGATTACCCACAAGGCCATGAGCGAACGCTGCCGGCGCCTGAACCTGGAATTCACCGGCCGCCAGGCCTGGCTGGGGCGGATTCGCCAACTGCTGGCGCAGCAACTGGATGCAGCGCCCGGGCTGGAAGGGCTGGCGCGGCAGATGAACTGCTCATCGCGCACCCTGCGCCGGCATTTGCAGGCGTTGGGCAGCAGTTATCAACAGCTGCTGGATGAACTGAGGTTCGAGCGGGCCAAACAGATGCTGGCTGATGAGCAGATGCCAATCTATCGGATTGCCGAGTGCCTGGGGTTCAGCGAGACCGCCAGTTTTCGGCATGCGTTCCAGCGTTGGAGTGGCGTCGCGCCCAGTCATTTTCGCGGTTGACCTGTACCGGCCCTTTCGCGGGTTCACCCGCGAAAGGGCCAGTACAGGCCACCAACAAATCCAGCCAAAGAGCTTGGCCATATCGATCCCCTTTTGGCCACTTGCGTCGTTCTCCCCCACTGGCCCGCCCATGAGAATGGGCCCACGCCAGTACCCACCGGAGAACAACAATGCTGACGATCTATTCCGATGACCACCGCCTGCACCACGGCCGCTGCGAGCTGATCGACGGCAAGCTGATGCCCTGTTTCGAAATGCCGTCACGCGCCGACCATGTGCTCGACCAGGTAAAAAAGCGCAACCTCGGCGACATCCAGGGCCCCACCGACTTCGGGCGCGCACCGTTGCTGCGCATCCACAGCGCCGGCTACCTGGACTTCTTCGAAGGCGCCTGGGCGCGCTGGGCCGCACTGGGGCAGGAAGGCGACCTGCTGCCGTTCACCTGGCCCGCACGCACCCTGCGCCAGGTAAAACCCACCGGCCTGCACGGTGAGCTGGGCTACTACAGCTTCGATGCCGGCGCACCGATCACCGCCGGTACCTGGCAGGCCGCCTACAGCGCCGCCCAGGTCGCCCTCACCGCGCAGGCGGCTATCCAGCAAGGCGCCCATTCCGCCTTCGCCCTGTGCCGCCCGCCAGGGCACCATGCCGCCGGCGAAGTCATGGGTGGCTATTGCTACCTGAACAACGCCGCGATCGCCGCCCAGGCCTTCCTCGACCAGGGCCGGCGCAAGGTCGCCATCCTCGACGTCGACTACCACCACGGCAACGGCACCCAGGACATCTTCTACAACCGCAACGATGTGTTCTTCGCCTCGATCCATGGCGACCCGCGCGACGAGTTCCCGTTCTTCCTCGGCTATGCCGATGAAACCGGCGAGGGTGCCGGTGAAGGCTGCAACATCAACTACCCTCTGCCGGCCGGCAGCGACTGGGCCGCCTGGAGCGCTGCGCTGGAGGACGCCTGCCAGCGCATCGCCGCCTATGACGCCGATGTGCTGGTGATCTCGCTGGGCGTGGATACCTTCAAGGACGACCCGATCTCGCAGTTCAAGCTGGACAGCCCGGACTACCTGGAAATGGGCAAGCGCATTGCCCAGCTCGGCAAGCCGACCCTGTTCGTGATGGAAGGCGGCTACGCTGTGGAAGAAATCGGTATCAACGCGGTCAATGTGCTGGAAGGCTTCCAGCGCGCCCAGCCAGGAGCCCGGTAATGGTCCGACTCAAGCGTCTGCTCGCCCCGTTCATCGCCGCTACCCTGATCACCGGTGCCCTGCAAGCCCAGGCCGAACAGCGCACCCTGCGGGTGTACAACTGGTTCGACTACATCACCCCGCAAACCCTCACCGAATTTCAGAAAGACAGCGGGGTGAAGCTGGTCTACGACATCTTCGACACCAACGAGGCGCTGGAAGCCAAGCTGCTGACCGGCAACTCCGGGTATGACGTGGTAGTGCCGTCCAACGTATTCCTCGCCAAGCAGATCGAAGCGGGGGTGTTCCAGCCGCTGGACCGCAGCAAGCTGCCGAACTGGCAGCACCTGGACCCGGCGCTGATGAAGCTGATCGAGGCTAACGACCCCGGCAACAAATTTGCCGTGCCTTACATGTACGGCACCGTGCTGATCGGCTTCAACCCGGCCAAGGTCAAGGCTGCGCTCGGCGACAACGCCCCGGTGGACAGCTGGGACCTGATCTTCAAGGAAGAGAACATCGCCAAGCTCAAGCAATGCGGCGTGGCCCTGCTCGACTCGCCGTCTGAGATCATGCCGCTGGCGTTGCAGTACCTGGGCTTGCCACCGAACAGCGACAAACCGGCTGATTACAAGAAAGCCGAAGCGCTGATGCTGAAGATTCGCCCGCACATCACCTACTTCCATTCCTCGAAATACATGGCCGACATCGCCAACGGCGATATCTGCGTGGCAGTGGGCTACAGCGGCAGCTTTTCGCAGGCCGCCAACCGCGCCGTCGAGGCGAAGAATGGCGTAGTGGTGGACATGCGCCTGCCCAAGGAAGGTGCACCGATCTGGTTCGACATGCTGGCGATTCCGAAGAACGCGGCCAACCCGGAAGATGCCCACGCGTTCATCAACTACCTGCTGCGGCCCGAGGTGATTGCGCCGATCAGTGACTTTGTCGGGTACCCGAACCCGAACAAGGACGCGACCGACAAGGTGAGCCCGGCGATTCGCAACAACCCCAACCTGTATCCGACGGCGGAGGCGATGGCCAAGCTGTATACCCTCAAGCCCCTGGCGCGGGATGCCGAGCGGGCTCGGACCAGGGCCTGGACGCGAATCAAGTCCGGCACCTGATTTAGAGCCGGGGGCTGCTTTGCAGCCCAATCGCCGGCAAGCCAGCGCCCACAGGGATCGCGCAAGCTTGAGGATTTAGAGCAAGGCAGTTGCTCCCCAGGGCTGCACAGCTCTCAAGACCAGTGCAGTCCCTGTGGGAGCGGGCGTGCCCGCGAAGGGCCGCACAGCGGCCCCATTCACTTTCTCCAGGCCTTGCGCAAGCGCATCAACGCCTCGGCAATCTCCCCCTCCGGCACCGCTGCAAACCCCAGCACCAGCCCTGCCCTTTTATCCACAGGTACCTCGCTGTCCGCCAGCCAGAAATTGCTCAGCGGCGTCACCTCCACCCCCACCGCTTCAGCCTTGGCCACCAGCTCCTGCTCTCGCGCAAAGTTATCCACATCGACCTTTACATGCAGCCCGGCCGCCACCTCCGGCATGCCGCCCAAACCCGGAATATCCACAGGCCAGCCAGCCTTCAGCACATTGCGCCGACTCAACGCCGCCTTGCGCATGCGCCGAATATGCCGCTGGAAGTGCCCCCGGGCCATGAACTCGGCCATCACGCACTGGCTACTGACCTCCGAATGCCGCACCGCCAGCGCCCTGCCCTGGCTGAACGCCTGCGCCAGTTGCGGCGGCAGTACCAGGTAGCCCAGGCGCAACGCCGGAAAGGCGATCTTGCCGAAGGTACCGACGTACAGTACCCGCCCGTGCCGGTCGAGCGCCGCTAGCGGGGCCAAGGGCGCACCGCTGTAGCGATACTCGCCGTCGTAGTCGTCTTCGATGATCCAGCCTTCGCTGCGCTCGGCCCAGGCCAGCAGTTCCAGGCGTCGCGCCAGGCTCATGGTCACCCCGGTCGGGTACTGGTGGGCTGGCGTGACATAAGCCAGCCGGCAATCCGTCAGCTGCCCGAGCCGGCGACAGTCCATGCCGTCCTCGTCCACCGGCACACCACACAACCTGCCACCGGCCAGCGCAAAGGCATGCCCGGCTGCGCGGTAACCCGGGTTTTCCACAGCCACACCGTCGCCCGGCTGCAACAGCAACTGTGCACAAAGGCTGATGGCCTGCTGCGCACCACTGGTGATCACAATTTGTTCAGCAGTACAACCCAGCCCACGCGAGCGACGCAGGTAGGCCGCGATCAGTTCGCGCAGCAGCGGCTCACCTGCCGGGTCACCATAACCCAACTGCGCCGGAGCCGGGTTGCGCCAGAAACCCGCCTGCAGCTTGGCCCAGACGTCGAACGGGAACAGGTCGAACGCCGGAATACCGACGCGAAAAGCACGCGGTGCACCGCTTCTTGGGGGCGGCAGATGGTTACTTTTCAGGCGCTGCAAAGGCTCGCTGGAACAGCGCTTGCTGGATAAATCCTCAGTATTTTTTGAGGAAAATGTGGATAAGTCTGTTGATAACCCCCTGGATAACCCTGTGGATACTTGTGTGGATAGTTTTGCAGCGGAGAGTTTCGGTAACTGACTGACATAGGTGCCGTCGCCTACCCGGCTTTCGATGTAGCCCTCGGCATATAGCTGGTCATAGGCCCGCACCACGCTGTTGCGTGACAGCGCCAGCATGGCGGCCAGATCACGAGTGGCCGGTAGCCGCGTGCCACTGCTCAGGCGCCCGTCCAGCACCCGCGCACGTAGCGCCTGGTACAGCTGTTGGCTGAGCCCGCGGCGGCGATCGAGGGCGATCCCGGCAGGGTCGAAAGGCAACACTAGGGGGCGCTCGCTCACGGTATTGGACCTATAAAAACAGCTGTTAATGGCTCTTACTATGAACCAATAGCCTGCCTAGGATGGAGCCATCGCACAAGGAAACCGAGCATGTACAACAGCAAACCCCATCAGGAACACGACCTCGGGCGCCTGCACCAGCACATGCTCGACACCCGCCTGGCCATCCTGGTCAGCAAGGGCGAACAAGGCCTGCTGGCCACGCATCTGCCAGTGCTGGTCGATATCGCCGAAGGCGAATTCGGCACCGTCTATGCCCACCTGGCGCGGGGCAACCCCCAGTGGCACGACCTGAAGCAAGGCGGCGAAGCCCTGCTGGTGTTCCCCGGCGCCGATGCCTATGTCAGCCCCGGTTACTACCCGAGCAAGGCCGACAACCCCAAGGTGGTGCCAACCTGGAACTACCTGGCCGTGCACGCCTATGGCCCGGCCGAAGTGATCCACGACGCCGAACCACTGCTGGCCATTGTCAGCCGCCTGACCGAGCACCACGAACAAGGCCGCAGCGAACCGTGGAACGTCACCGATGCCCCGCGTGACTACCTCGATGGCATGCTCCGCGCCATCGTCGGCATCCGCCTGCCCATCGCCCGCCTGCAGGGCGCGCGCAAGCTCAGCCAGAACCGCTCTGAGCAAGACATTGCCGGCGTGCGTGAAGGCCTGAGCGCCAGCCCCGATTACCTGGATAACCAACTCGCGGCGCACATGCGCCAACTCTGAAGGAATAGCCGATGTCCAGCGTTACCCTGCGTCCTGTTACCACCCAAGACCATGCTGCCTGGCTCGGCCTGTGGCAGGCCTACTTGCACTTCTATGAGTCCGAATTGACCGAAGAGGTCAACCTCAGCACCTGGCAACGCCTGCTCGACCCGAACGAACCGACCCATTCGGCCCTGGCCTGGGTCGATGGCAAGGCAGTGGGCATGGTCAACTTCATCTACCATCGTTCCAACTGGAGCATCGGAAACGCCTGCTACCTGCAGGACCTGTACGTGGACAGCACACAGCGCGGCCTGGGCATCGGCCGCCAGCTGATCGAGCATGTCTACGCCAAAGCCAAGGCCGACAACTGCGCCAAGGTGCACTGGCTGACCCACGAAACCAACGCCACCGCCATCAGCCTGTACCAACAGGTTGCCGAGCGCTCGGGCTTCATCCAATTCCGCAAAGAGTTCTAAGCCGAACATGACCGACGCATTGAACTGGAAACCCGCCGCAGCTCCCCAGGCCGAGCCCATCGACGGCCGCTTCATCCGCCTGGAAAAGCTCGACCCGGCGCGCCATGGCGACCACCTTTGGGAGGTGCTGCAAGGCCCGGCGGCCGACCCGGCGCTGTGGGACTACCTGCCCTATGGCCCGTTCACCGAACGTGCCGCCTTCGACCGTTGGCTGGAAGGCAACGCCGCTGGCCGCGACCCGCTGTTCTATACCGTCATCGACCGCGCCAGCGGCCAGGCCCAGGGCATCCTGAGCCTGATGTCGATCGTGCCCGACCACGGCCGCATCGAAATCGGCCACATCGCCTTCGGCGCTGCCATGCAGCGTACGCCCAAGGGCACCGAAGCGGTGTACCTGCTGGGTAAGCTGGGCTTCGAGCTGGGCAACCGCCGGCTGGAGTGGAAGTGCAATAACGCCAACGCACGCTCCAAGCGTGCGGCGGAGCGGTTTGGCTTTGTCTATGAAGGAGTGTTCCGCAAGCACCTGGTGGTGAAGGACCACAATCGGGATACGGCGTGGTATTCGATTACCGATGATGAGTGGCCGGCGGTGGCTGCCGGGTTCGAGCGTTGGTTGAGCGAGGAAAACCAGAAGCCCGAGGGGCAGGTGCAGACCTTGGAGGCGTGCCGCAAGGGTTGAGAATTGCACTGGACCAACCGGCCTCTTCGCGGGCTTGCCCGCTCCTACAGGTTTTCCACAGGTCTCGAGACTGGTGGTGTACCTGTGGGAGCGGGCAAGCCCGCGAAGAGGCCGGCAGATTCAACGCAAAAAAAAGGGGAGCATCCGCTCCCCAGAGGTAAACCGCTTGTAGATGAGGGCTTATCTCAGCCTTCGATCTCGATCAGGATCTCGCCCGGTGTCACGCGGTCGCCCTTGGCCACGTGGATGGCCACGACCTTGCCAGCGATACCCGCCTGCACTTCGGTCTCCATCTTCATGGCTTCGGTGATCAGCACGGCCTGGCCGGTCTTGACCATGTCGCCTTCCTTGACCAGCACATCGACGATGTTGCCTGGCATGGTGGTGCTGACATGGCCCGGGGCACTGGCCTGCTTGCGCTTGCTGCTGCCGCCGCCGACGAATTCGTTGAGCGGCTCGAACACCACTTCTTCCGGCATGCCGTCGATCGACAGGTAGAAGTGGCGCTTGCCTTCGGCCTTCACGCCCACACCGGTGATGTCGACGCGGTAGGTTTCGCCGTGCACGTCGATGACGAACTCGGTCGGTACGCCTTCACCGCTATGAGACGCCACTGCGCCCGCTTCAGGAATTGGCAGCAGGACTTCAGGGGTCAGGGTGCCGGCTTCGCGTTCTTCGAGGAACTTGCGGCCAATGTCCGGGAACATGGCGAAAGTCAGCACGTCTTCTTCGCAACGGGCCAGGGCGCCGATATCGGCACGCAGCTTGGCCATTTCCGGTTTCAGCAGGTCGGCCGGGCGCACATCGATCACTTCTTCACTGCCGATCGCCTGACGGCGCAGCTGCTCGTTGACCACGCCCGGAGCCTTGCCGTAACCGCCTTGCAGGTACAGCTTCACCTCGTTGGTGATGGTCTTGTAGCGCTCGCCGGCCAGCACGTTGAAGAACGCCTGGGTACCGACGATCTGCGAGGTCGGGGTTACCAGCGGTGGGAAGCCGAGGTCTTCACGCACGCGCGGGATCTCAGCCAGCACTTCGTTCATGCGGTTGAGGGCGCCCTGCTCCTTGAGCTGGTTGGCCAGATTGGAAATCATGCCGCCCGGTACCTGGTTGACCTGCACGCGAGTGTCCACGGCGGTGAACTCGCTTTCGAACTGGTGGTACTTCTTGCGCACGGCATAGAAGTACAGGCCGATTTCCTGCAGCAGCTCCAGGTCCAGGCCGGTATCGAATTCGCTGCCCTTGAGCGCGGCAACCATCGACTCGGTACCCGGGTGGCTGGTGCCCCAGGCGAAGCTGGAGATGGCGGTGTCGATGTGATCGGCGCCGTTTTCCACAGCCTTCAGCTGGCACATTGCGGCCAGGCCGGCAGTGTCGTGGGAGTGGATGAACACCGGCAGCGACTGCTCGGCCTTCAACGCCTTGACCAGTTCGCCGGTGGCGAACGGGGTCAGCAGGCCGGCCATGTCCTTGATCGCCACCGAGTCGCAACCCATGGCTTCCA
Source organism: Pseudomonas sp. X4 (assembly GCF_040784925.1). Taxonomy (NCBI): domain Bacteria; kingdom Pseudomonadati; phylum Pseudomonadota; class Gammaproteobacteria; order Pseudomonadales; family Pseudomonadaceae; genus Pseudomonas; species Pseudomonas sp. X4. The sequence continues at coordinate 2,336,904 of NZ_CP160798.1, forward strand.
TCTGCTTGGCCTGCTTCACGAAGGCTTCGATGGTGTGTACCGGGCTGGTGGTGTAGGCGATGGTGCCCTGGGCGTGCTTGCCGGCAGCCTTGACCGCTTCAATGGCCACGCGCAGGTTACGCACGTCGTTCATCGCATCGAAGATGCGGAACACGTCGATACCGTTGACCGCTGCCTTGGCGACGAACGCCTTGACCACATCGTCGCTGTAGTGGCGGTAGCCCAGCAGGTTCTGGCCGCGCAGCAGCATTTGCAGGCGGGTGTTGGGCAGTGCCGCGCGTAGCTTGCGCAGGCGCTCCCACGGGTCTTCCTTGAGGAAGCGCACGCAGGCGTCGAAGGTGGCGCCACCCCAGACTTCCAGCGACCAGTAGCCGACCTTGTCGAGCTTGTCGCAGATCGGCAGCATGTCTTCGGTACGCATGCGGGTGGCCAGCAGGGACTGGTGGGCGTCGCGCAGGATCGTGTCGGTTACGTGAATTTTCTTGGACATTATGGGGTTCCTCACAGGCCTGCGTGGGCGGCGATGGCAGCGGCGATGGCCAGGGCCAGCTCTTCGGGTTTGCGCTTGATCGAGTAGTTGGTCAGTTCCGGGTGGCTTTCGACGAAGCTGGTGTTGAACTGGCCGCTACGGAATTCGGGATTGCGCAGGATTTCCTGGTAGTACGCGGCGGTGGTCTTCACCCCTTGCACGCGCATGTCGTCCAGGGCCCGCAGGCCGCGGTCCATGGCTTCTTCCCAGGTCAACGCCCACACCACCAGTTTCAGGCACATGGAGTCGTAGAACGGCGGAATGGTGTAGCCGGTGTAGATCGCCGTGTCGGTACGCACGCCCGGGCCGCCGGGGGCGTAGTAACGGGTGATCTTGCCGAAGCTGGGCAGGAAGTTGTTCTTCGGGTCTTCGGCGTTGATGCGGAACTGCAGCGCGTAACCGCGGTGCTGGATGTCTTCCTGCTTGACCGACAGCGGCAGGCCCGAGGCAATGCGGATCTGCTCACGGACGATGTCGATACCGGTGATTTCCTCGGTGATGGTGTGTTCCACCTGCACCCGGGTATTCATTTCCATGAAGTACACCTCGCCATCGGCGAGCAGGAACTCCACGGTACCGGCGTTCTCGTAGTTCACTGCCTTGGCCGCACGCACCGCCAGGTCGCCGATGTAGGCGCGCTGTTCGGGGGTGAGCTGTGGGCTCGGGGCGATTTCGATGAGCTTCTGGTTGCGGCGCTGGATCGAGCAGTCGCGCTCGAACAGGTGCACGACGTTGCCAAAGCTGTCACCGAGGATCTGCGCCTCGATGTGCTTGGGGTTGACGATGCACTTTTCCAGGAACACTTCCGCAGAACCAAAGGCCTTGGTAGCCTCGGAGATGACGCGGGGGAAGTTCTGTTCCAGTTCTTCACGGCTGTTGCAACGGCGAATACCACGGCCACCACCACCAGAGGTGGCCTTGAGCATGACCGGGTAACCGATGCGGTCACCTTCACTCAGGGCTTCGTGAATATCGGCAACGTTGCCTTCGGTACCCGGGGTTACCGGTACACCGGCGGCAATCATGGTGCGGCGTGCTTCGGTCTTGTCGCCCATGCGGCGAATGACCTCGGCGGCCGGGCCGATGAACTTGATCCCGCGTTCGGCGCAGATCTCTGCCAGTTCAGCGTTTTCCGACAGGAAACCATAGCCCGGGTGCAGGGCATCACAGCCGGTTTCCACAGCCAGGTTCACCAGCTTGCGCGGGTTCAGGTAACCGGCCAGCGGCTCGGCACCAATGCTGTGGGCTTCGTCGGCGCGCTTGACGTGCAACGCGTGGCGGTCGGCGTCGGAATAGATCGCCACCGAGCGAATGCCCATCTCGGCGCAGGCACGCACGATCCGAACTGCAATTTCACCTCGGTTGGCGATCAGGATTTTTTTTATCACTGGAGTCTTCCCAAAGCCGTAGGAACAGTCGAGCCGGTTCTCCCGGTCGGCGCGTGACCAGACGTTGCTGGCCAGTCGCACATTCACCCTAGCGCTGTAGGTTGATAAACAAAAATCAATATTTGTTAGGGGCTGTATTAGCAAAAGCTTATAGTGCGGTAACAAGGTGTTGCCGAAGGGCGGATAAAAATGCGTAAGTCCTTGATGCGTATGACTTTGCGTCAACTGCAGATCTTCAACGAGGTATGCGATTTGCGTTCGTACAGCCGTGCGGCGGAAGAGATGGCGCTGACGCAACCCGCCGTTAGTCTACAGATCCGCCAGCTCGAAGAGCTGATCGGCCAGCCGCTGTTCGAGTACGTGGGCAAGAAGCTCTACCTGACCGAAGCTGCCGAGGCCCTGCAACGCGCCAGCCGCGACATCTTCGGGCGCCTGGAAAGCCTGGACATGCAGCTTTCGGACATGCAGGGCTCATTGCAGGGGCAGTTGAAACTGGCGATCGAGTCCAGTGCCAAGTACTTCGTGCCACACCTGTTCGCGGCCTTCAAGCAGCGTCACCCGGAGGTCAACCTGACCCTGACGGTGGTCAATCGCGCCCAGGCCATCCGCCGCCTGTCGGACAACCGCGACGACCTGATCATCATGTCCATGGTGCCGCAGGACATGGGCCTGGAGTTTCTGCCGTTCCTCAACAACCCGATCATCGCGGTGGCGCCGCCCGAGCACCCGCTGTGCAAGCTGGAGCAACTGCGCCTGCAGGACCTGGAGCCTCATACCCTGCTGGTCCGCGAACAGGGTTCGGGCACGCGCAAGGCTTGCGAGGAATACTTCAAGGACAAGCGCGTGCATTTCACCCAGACCCTGGAGGTGGCCTCGGCCGACGCCCAGCGCGAGTGCGTGATTGCCGGCCTGGGCATTGCCATGCTTACCCGCCATGCGGTCAACCTGGAGCTGGCCACCGGTGTGCTGAGGGAGCTGCCCGTGGAGGAACTGCCGCTGTACCGCAGCTGGTGCGTGGTGCAGTCCAAGGCCAAACGGCAGTCGCCGGTGGCCTTGGCTTTCCTGGCGTTCATCCGCAGCGAACGTGCGCTGATCAGCGCACTGGTTGAGCGTTTTTCGGGGAAGCTGCTGCCGACGCCTGCCAGACCGTGAGCTCTTGCAGCTCGGGGTAGTCCACTAGTTCGCGGAGCAGTTGACGTTGGTCGCAATAGCTCTCGATCGCGCGGCGGTATTCCATGCGGCGCTGATCCTTTTCCTGCTGCTTGCGAGCCTTGGCGCTGGGTTGGTACGTACCGTCGAAGTCACGAGCCATTGCCTGTCTCCCAGATAGGATGCGGGAGTTTCAGACTGGCTTGAGTGGTTTACGGTTTGGCTGTGGAATGGTGACAAAACAGTGAATTTTTGCTGCCTGTGCTGGCCCTATCGCCGGCAAGCCAGCTCCCACAGGTACTCCACAGGACTCGAGGCCTGTGGTGACTGTGTGGGAGCCCGGCTTGCCGGCGATAGGGCCAGCACAGGCAATGCAGATCAGTCGTCGGTAGCCTTGATCGACTTGGGCGACAAGCGCAGGCTGCGCAAGCTGCGCTTCACGCTCTTCAGGTGGTTGACCAGGCTCGGCCCTCGCGCCATGGCCACGCCCATGGCCAGCACGTCGATCACCACCAGGTGAGCGATACGCGAAGTCAGCGGGGTGTAGATTTCAGTGTCTTCATGCACGTCGATCGCCAGGTTTACCGTCGACAGCTCCGCCAGTGGTGTCTGGCTGGGGCACAGGGTAATCAGGTTGGCGCCGCTCTCACGGACCAGGTTGGCGGTGATCAGCAGGTCCTTGGAACGGCCCGACTGGGAAATGCATACCGCCACATCACCCGGCTTCAGGGTCACCGCCGACATCGCCTGCATGTGCGGGTCGGAATAGGCTGCCGCGCTGAGCAGCAGGCGGAAGAACTTGTGCTGGGCATCGGCCGCTACCGCACCGGAGGCGCCAAAGCCATAGAACTCCACACGCTGCGCCTGGGCCATGGCGGTCACCGCCTGCTGCAGCGCCTGCGGGTCGAGGTGCTCGCGCACTTCCATCAGGGTGTGCAGCGTGGTGTCGAAGATCTTCAGGCTGTAGTCGGCGACCGAGTCGTCTTCATGGATGGCGAACTGGCCGAAACTGGCCCCCGCAGCCAGGCTCTGCGCCAGCTTCAGCTTCAGGTCCTGGAAGCCCGAGCAACCGATCGCGCGGCAGAAACGCACGATGGTCGGTTCGCTGATACCCACGCTGTGCGCCAGGTCGGCCATGGAGCTGTGCATGACGGCAGCCGGGTCGAGTAGCACGTGGTCGGCTACTTTGAGTTCCGATTTGCGCAGCAGGTGGCGCGATTGGGCGATATGTTGCAACAGATTCACAGGCTGGACTCGGTTATGATCGGCTGGCCGGGTTGTAGCTATCTTGTAGTTATACTACATGGACGCCAACCCGCCCAGTTAAACGAACGTGGAGAGTGGTGGTTTGACTATTCCTTGCGACATTCTGGTCTTCGGCGGCACCGGCGATCTGGCCCTGCACAAACTGCTTCCGGCGCTCTACCACCTGTTTCGCGAGGCCCGTCTTAACAACGCCGTGCGCATCATCGCGCTGGCACGACGCAACTTGCCACGTAACGATTATCTCAAGCTCGCCGAGCGCCATTGCCGGGCACAAATTGCCCGCAACGACTTCGACGAAGAGGTCTGGCAGCGGTTTTCCGCGCGGGTCGACTATTTCGCCATGGATGCTTCGCAAAGCGCCGACTTCGGCCGACTGGCGCGCTACCTGGGCGAACCCGGCGGCTTGACGCGCATCTTCTATCTGGCCACCGCCCCCAACCTGTTCGTGCCGATTGCCAAGCACCTGCGTAACGCCGGCCTGGCCGACGCCGAAGCGCGCATAGTGCTGGAAAAGCCGATCGGCCACTCGCTGGAATCGGCTACCGCCATCAACGAAGCGATTGGCGCAGTGCTGGAGGAGAACCAGGTATTTCGCATCGACCACTACTTGGGCAAGGAAACCGTGCAGAACCTGATGGCCCTGCGTTTTGCCAACGCCCTGCTGGAGCCGGTGTGGCGCAACAATCAGGTCGACCACGTGCAGATCAGCGTTTGCGAGACCCTGGGTGTAGAGAACCGCGGCGCCTACTACGACCGCGCCGGGGCGACCCGCGACATGTTGCAGAACCACCTGCTACAGCTGCTATGCCTGGTGGCCATGGAGCCCCCCGCGCAGTTCGAGGCCGAAGCGGTGCGTGACGAGAAGGTGAAGATCTTGCGGGCCCTCAAGCCCATCACTGGCCAGGACGTGCAGGACAAGACCGTACGCGGCCAGTATGGCGCCGGGCGCATCGGCGGCCAGGAAGTGCCGGCCTATTACTTCGAAAAGGACGTCGACAACGACAGCGACACCGAAACCTTCATCGCCATCGAAGCGCACATCGACAATTGGCGCTGGGCGGGCGTGCCCTTCTACCTGCGTACCGGCAAGCGCATGGCACGGCGCTCATCGCAGATCGTCATCCAGTTCAAGCCGGTGCCCCACGAGCTTTTCAATGGCGGCCAGGTCAACCAGCTGCTGATCCAGCTGCAACCGGACGAACGCATCAGCCTGCGCATGATGACCAAGAGCCCGGGCAAGGGCATGCGCCTGGAACCTGTGGACCTGGACCTGAACCTGGCCCAGGTGTTCAGCCAGACCCGCCGCTGGGACGCCTACGAGCGCCTGCTGCTGGATGTGCTGGAGGGCGACTCGACGCTGTTCATGCGCCGCGATGAAGTGGAAGCGGCCTGGGCCTGGATCGACCCGATCATCAAGGGCTGTGAAGAGCACTTCCAGGCACCGCGACCGTACCCGGCAGGCAGTAACGGGCCGGAGCAAGCCAACAGCCTGCTGGCCAGGCACGGCAGGCACTGGCATAGCTGAAGCACTGCCCTGCTCCCGTCGCAGGCGAAAGGGCAGAAAGTAGCCCCAGCGCGCTGGCGCTACTTTCAACCCGAGACAGGAGCAGACAATGGCTACTATCACCAACCTCGTTGCAATCAACGACATCGCCCACGGCAAGCAGGCTTTCAGGGTTCATGGCACCGTTACGGTCGCCTCTCCGGCCATCGAACCGGTGCTGGTCGAACCCAAGCTGCGCCACCGGGGTGGCTGGGAAGTGCTGGAGCTTCAGCTGCTGGATAGCGGCGCAATCACCCCGCAGGTGCTGACCGAAAAAACCGTGGCTTTCGAACGTGCAGGCGGCACTGGCTGGAAAATCGTGGAGATCATCCATGCCGACGGTTCGCAGCGCTGCGAAATTCGCACCATCGAGGCGATTGACTGAACAGCTACCTGCCAGGCCGCCCGAGCGGTGGCCTGGCACCTGCCATCGGCTCGATGAACGGGCGTGCGGCAGGTGAATATTTATACAGTAGAGGTTTGCCCCATTTCCTGCCGCGCCCTAGAATGGCCCGATGCGCACAGACGACCTCTCCCTCCTGCTGAATTCCCTCAACGATGCCCAACGCCAGGCCGTAGCGGCCACGCTCGGGCGTCAACTGGTGCTTGCTGGCGCCGGTTCCGGTAAAACCCGCGTGCTGGTGCACCGCATTGCCTGGCTGATTCAGGTGGAGCAGGCATCGCCGCACTCGATCCTGTCGGTGACCTTCACCAACAAGGCCGCGGCAGAAATGCGCCAGCGGATCGAGCAACTGCTGGGCATCAACCCGGCGGGCATGTGGGTCGGCACCTTCCACGGCCTGGCCCATCGCCTGCTGCGGGCCCACTGGCAGGAAGCACGGCTGGTGCAGAACTTCCAGATCCTCGACAGCGACGACCAGCAGCGCCTGATCAAGCGGGTGATGCGCGAGCTGGGCCTGGACGAGCAGAAATGGCCGGCACGCCAGGCCCAGTGGTTCATCAACGGGCAGAAGGACGAAGGCCTGCGCCCACAGCATATCCAGGCCGGGGGCGACCTGTTCCTGTCGACCATGCGCGACGTCTATACCGCCTATGAGCAGGCCTGCGAGCGCGCCGGGGTCATCGACTTCTCCGAGCTGCTGCTGCGCGCCCTGGACCTGTGGCGCGACCACCCGGGCCTGCTGGAGCACTACCAGCGGCGCTTCCGCCACGTGCTGGTGGACGAGTTCCAGGATACCAACGCCGTGCAGTACGCCTGGCTGCGCCTGCTGGCGCGCGGCGGTGACAGCCTGATGGCGGTGGGCGATGACGACCAGTCGATCTACGGTTGGCGCGGTGCCAAGATCGAGAACATTCACCAGTACACTGCCGACTTCCCCGACGCCGAGATGATCCGCCTGGAGCAGAACTACCGCTCCACTGGCGGCATCCTCAAGGCAGCGAACGCACTGATCGCCAACAACAGCGGGCGCCTGGGCAAGGAGCTGTGGACCGACATGGGCGAAGGCGAACCGCTGACCCTGTATGCGGCCTACAACGAGCACGACGAAGCCCGCTACGTGGTGGAAACCATCGAGAGCCTGGTCAAGCAGGGCAATGCGCGCAACGAGATCGCCATTCTGTACCGTTCCAACGCCCAGTCGCGGGTTCTGGAAGAAGCCCTGCTGCGCGAACGCATCCCCTACCGCATCTACGGTGGCCAGCGCTTCTTCGAGCGCGCCGAAATCAAGAACGCCATGGCTTACCTGCGGCTGATCGAAGGCCGTGGCAACGATGCAGCCCTGGAGCGGGTGATCAACGTGCCGCCACGTGGCATTGGCGAAAAAACCGTCGAAGCCATCCGCGAGCACGCCCGCCACAGCCAGCTGTCGATGTGGGAGGCCATGTGCCAGCTGCTCGCTGCCAAAGCCCTGAAAGGCCGCGCGGCCAGTGCCCTGGGTGCGTTCATCGAGCTGATCGAGGGGTTGGCGACAAAGGTCTTGGACATGCCACTGCATACCATGACCCAGACCACCATTGAGCAGTCCGGGCTGATCATCTATCACCAGGAAGAAAAGGGTGAGAAGGGCCAGGCACGGGTAGAAAACCTTGAGGAACTGGTCAGCGCAGCGCGCAACTTCGAGTCCACCGAAGAAGACGCCGACCTCTCGCCACTCTCGGCGTTCCTCGGCCACGCCTCGCTCGAGGCAGGCGATGCCCAGGCCGACGAGCATGAAGACAGCGTCCAGCTGATGACCTTGCACAGCGCCAAGGGCCTGGAGTTCCCGTATGTGTTCCTGGTGGGCATGGAAGAAGGCCTGTTCCCGCACAAGATGAGCCTGGAAGAGCCTGGCCGCCTGGAAGAGGAACGCCGCCTGGCTTATGTGGGCATCACCCGCGCCATGCGCCAGCTGGTCATGACCTACGCCGAAACGCGTCGCCTGTATGGCAGCGAGACCTACAACAAGGTGTCACGTTTCGTACGCGAAATTCCGGCAGGCCTGGTTCAGGAAGTGCGCCTGTCCAACAGCGTCAGCCGCCCGTTCGGCGGGGCCAAGACGGCCACGAACAGCAACCTGTTCGCCAATGCCAGCATTCCGCAGACCGCGTTCAATCTGGGCCAGCGTGTGCAGCATGCGGTGTTTGGCGAGGGTGTGATCCTCAACTTCGAAGGCTCCGGCGCCCAGGCGCGGGTGCAGGTGAATTTTGCCGAAGGCAGCAAGTGGCTGATGCTGGGGTATGCCAAGCTCGAGGCCATCTAAAAGCCTGCGAGGTCCCTTGTGGATCGGCCTTTGTGGGAGCGGCCTTGTGTCGCGAAAGGGCCGCAAAGCGGCCCCACGATTGTGGCTTTGACGCTGATATCTTGGGGCTGCTTCGCAGCCCTATCGCGACACAAGGCCGCTCCCACAGGTAATGCGCCAGCATTCCGAGGGCAGGTCGTGCCGGGTTTGTAACATTCAGGCAAAAGCTCGAAACATTATGTCGCTGGTCATGTGCCCGGGAACCTGTGCACCATGACGCGCGTGCAATCCACAACAGGGGATATCCCACTTATGCAACGTTTTCTTAGCATCGCTCTGGCGCTCTGCGTCGGCCTGACGCTGAGCCTGGACGCCAACGCCAAGCGTTTTGGCGGCGGCAAGAGCTCGGGCTCCGCGCCTATTCACCAGACCCGCCAGGCCACGCCAACCACGCCTGCCGCCGCGCCGACCGCACCTGGCCGTGCCGCTCCGGCCGCCAGCGGTGCTTCGCGCTGGTTGGGCCCTCTGGCCGGCCTCGCCGCCGGTGGCCTGCTGGCTTCCATGTTCATGGGCGACGGTTTCGAAGGCTTCCAGATCATGGACTTCCTGATCGTGGCGCTCATCGCCTTCCTGGTGTTCCGCTTCATCGCCGCTCGCCGTCGCCAGCAGCAGCCGCAAATGGCCATGCCGGGCCATGCGCCGATGCAGCGTGAAGCTCACGCGCAGCCTGCCCAGCCGTCGATCTTCGGTGGTTCGGCCACACCTGCTGCCGCAGCCGCCCCAGTGATCAACGCCCCGGCCTGGTTCAACGAGCAGAACTTCCTGGCTGCTGCCCGTAACCACTTCCAGGCGCTGCAGCAGCACTGGGACGCCAACGAGATGGACAAGATCGCCGAGTTCGTCACCCCGCAGATGCTCGAATTCCTCAAGCGCGAGCGCGCCGAACTGGGTGATGGCTTCCAGTCCACCTACATCGACAACCTCGAGGTACAGCTGGACGGTGTCGACGACCGCGCCGACCGTACCGACGCCACCCTGACCTTCCGTGGCGTGTCGAAGAACTCGCGCTTCGACCAGGGCGAAGTGTTCAGCGAAAGCTGGCACATGGTCCGCGCCCAGGGCGAAAACCAGCCTTGGCTGGTGGCCGGTATCCGTCAAAACGGCTAACCGCTGCGTGCTGCACAAAAAAACCCCGGGCCTGTCCCGGGGTTTTTGCTTTTGCCAGAGTGGCCTACTAGGGTATAACGCGCAGCGTTGTCATCTAGGTCAGAGGAAGTGAACCGTGGAAGAAGTGATCGAACAACTCCGTGAAGCCAACGAGCCAGTGCCGGTGCCCCTTGAGCTTCCCGACGAGGACCAGCTGGTCGAGATCGAAGAAGAGCTGTTCATCAACATTCCGTTCGTGTTCAAAGAGTTCCTGCTGACCGTCAGTGATGTGGTGTATGGCTCACTGGAGCCAGTGACCGTTACCGACTCACAGTCGCATACCTACCTGCCAGAAGTCGCCGCCAACGCCTGGGATGCCGGCGTGCCACGAGACCTGATTCCGCTGTGCCAGGACGGCGACAACTACTACTGCGTCGAAGAGGATGGCACCGTGGTGCTGTGGGATGCCGAAGAGGAAATCGTCGGTGAAGACAGCTGGGAATCGGTGTGGCACTGGGCGCGGGATGTCTGGCTGGAGAGCTGATTCCAACCTCTGATTTGATGCTGCCTGTGCCGGCCTCTTCGCGGGTAAACCCGCTCCCACAGGTACTGCACAGGTGTTGAGCATTGTGCAGTACCTGTGGGAGCGGGTTTACCCGCGAAGAGGCCGGCACAGGAATAGGAAAAATTATGGCCTAGTGCCATCAATGTAGTCAAAATCGCCAGGCTTTCTGCGCCCGGCGACATCGCTACCGCTCCATCCCCTCGGACGACGGTGAAATCTTGCGCAGGGAGCATTGCCCCCTTCAGTGCGTATTCTCGCGGCTGTTCTCCAGCGTCTCCAGCAAGGCAATCTGCATGCGCGTATGCACGCGGATAAACCAGCGCCACAGCAAGGCCACTACCACCGCAGCCACCACGGCAATCACCAGCAGCAGCTCGCTGGTGGGCAGAATGCTCGCTGACAGCGCCGACAGCAGCAGGAAAATCACCAGCAGCGACAACAGCGGGATCACCTCGGCAATCACACGGCGTACGCGCTGGGTATGCCGCCCGGCCATTTCCGGTTTCACCCCCATCTCCGCCAGCAGCATCGACAGTGCCTTGAGCTTGCGATAGGCAGCAATCAGGAACGGCAGAGACAGCAATAGCGCTGCCCCCCAGATCAGCGCTTTCTGTTGGCTGGCATCGCTGACCCACTCGCTGAGCCAGTTGCCGATACGCCCGGCGAAATAGCCACCACTGAAGAAGATGGCGATCACCAGCGCCAGGTTCACCCCAACCTGCAACAAGATGCGCCGGATCATCGCCGCGAGCATGGCGCCCTCGCCCTGCGGCTGGATGCTGCGCAACCATTCTCCATACAACGACAGCACCCGCGCCAGGCGGCTGGGCACCACCTTGCCCAGCTTGAGCGACAGCGGGTCGGCGGCACGGATCAGGTAGGGTGTCAGCAGCGTGGTGATTGCCGATACCGCCACAGCCACCGGGTAGAGGAAGTCGCTGGTCACCTGCAGGGTCATGCCCAGCGCGGCGATGATGAAGGAAAACTCGCCAATCTGCGAAAGCCCCATGCCCACCCGCAGCGATGTGCGCCCGTCATTTCCGGCAATGAACGCGCCCATGCCACACGACAACATCTTGCCCAACACCACCGCCAGGGTAATGACCACGATCGGCCAGGCGTAGTCGATCAGCACCTGGGGGTCGATCATCAGGCCGATGGCGACGAAGAAGATGGCGCTGAACAGGTCGCGTACCGGTTCGATCAGGCTCTCGATCTTCAGCAACTGGCGCGATTCGGCCATGATCGCGCCAATCAGGAAGGCGCCAAGCACCATGCTGTACTCGAGCTTCACCACCAGCAGGCAGAAGCCGAAGCACAGGCCCAATACGGTTATCAGCAGCATCTCGTTGCTTTCGAACTTGGCCACGTAGGCCAGCAGGCGCGGCACCAGCAGGATGCCGATGACCAGCGCAACGATCATGAACAGCGACAGCTTGCCGACAGTGGAGAACACCTCGCCCGAGCTGACCGTGCCGCTGACGGCGATGCCCGACAGCAGGGCGATGATGCCGATACCGAGGATGTCCTCGACGATCAGCACGCCGAATATCAGCTGGGCGAAACGCTCGTTCTTCATCTTCAGGTCGTTGAGCGCCTTGACGATGATGGTGGTCGAGGAAATAGCCAGGATGGCGCCGAGGAACAGCGAATCCATGGTGTTCCAGCCGAACCAGCGGCCGATCTCGAAGCCGATCCAGATCATCAGCACGATTTCCAGGAACGCCGCGATGAACGCCGTGGCGCCTACCTTGAACAGCTTGCGCAGGCTGAATTCGAGCCCCAGGCAGAACATCAGGAAGATCACCCCCAGCTCGGCGAGGGTCTTGATGGTGTCTTCGTCGTGGATCAGGCCGAACGGTGGGGTGTGCGGGCCGATGATGAAGCCGGCGACGATGTAGCCCAGCACCACAGGCTGCTTGAGGCGGTGGAAGAGAATAGTGACCACGCCAGCAACCAGCATGATGACTGCCAGGTCCTGGATGAAGCTGATGGCATGCATGGCGTGATACTCCTTTTCTCGTCCGTTGCTGGATGCCTGGGCAGACCGCTCCTCTGCCAAGGCAACCCCGAGCGAGCAGCAAGTACATACTGTTTTGAATGCAGGAAAAGCCCATGTTGCATGGGTGTAGTCAGGTTAACATCGCACCCCGCCGCAAAAAGGCGGTGCAATATGCAGAAACAGATCGGCTGGAAAAGCGCCGCTGATGGCATGATCGGCGTGACGATGGAGCGTCAGCCAACGTCCCGTACCAGGAAGGCAAATTCAAAAGAGGGGAACAGAAGTGTCTGCAGATAATGCCCCCCATTCGCCCGATTCAGCGCAACCTCACCGTGAGCACACTATGGAACCTGGAAACGCCCAGCTGAGCATGACCGTCCTGATGACCCCGGACATGGCCAACTTTTCTGGCAACGTACATGGCGGCACCCTGCTCAAGTACCTCGACGAAGTGGCCTATGCGTGCGCCAGCCGCTATGCCGGCAGCTATGTAGTCACCCTGTCGGTCGACCAGGTGATCTTCCGTGAGCCGGTGCACGTGGGTGAACTTGTGACCTTCCTGGCGTCGGTCAACTACACCGGCAACACCTCGATGGAGGTGGGCATCAAGGTGGTGACCGAGAACATCCGCGAGCGCTCGGTGCGCCATTCCAACAGCTGCTTCTTCACCATGGTCGCGGTCGACGACAACCGTCGCCCGGTGCAGGTGCCGCCGCGCCAGCCGCAAAGCGGTGAAGAAAAGCGCCGCTTCCTGCAGGGCCAGCAGCGCCGACAGATCCGTCAGGAGCTGGAAAAGCGCTACCAGGACCTGAAAACCGACGCGATTTAAAGCGCCAGCAGCTGTGCCTCGAAGCGCACCCTTGGATGCGCAATGCGGTCCTGGGCCCGCACCAGCTGCAGTTCATAGCTGGAGCAGGCCTGGGTTTCGAGCAGCACTTCGTGTACGGCCGCAGCGGTGAATTCGAACGCCTGCACCCAGGTGTCGCCGAGCAGAACGCGGGCCAGGAACAGGCCTGAAGTCAGGTCACCCACCCCTACCGGCTGCCGCGGGAACGCCAGCAGCGGGCGGCGCAGGTGCCAGCTTTGCTCGGCGGTCACCAGCAGCATCTCGAACTGGTCTTCGCCGCGCCCGGGATAGGCCAGGTGCTTGACCAGCACCACCTGCGGCCCGCGCTGCAACAGGCTGCGCGCCATGTTCACGCAGTCCTCCAGCGACTGCGCTCGGCGGCCACAGAAGCTGTCCAGCTCCAGCTGGTTGGGGCACAGAATGTCAGCCCTGGCAGCCGCCTCGTCAAGCAGGAACTCGCTGACTTCCGCTGGCACGATGCAGCCCTTCTCAGGGTGCCCCATGACCGGGTCGCAAAGGTACAAAGCCTTTGGGTTGACTGCCTTGATCCGCTCGACGCCGGCCAGAATCGCCCGACCTTGTTCGGCGCTGCCCAGGTAACCGGACAGCACCGCGTCGCAATGGCCCAGTTCGCCGATGTTGGAAATGCCTTCCACCAACGCAGGAATTTGCGCGGGGGCAAGCACTTCACCCGCCCACTGGCCATACTGTGTGTGATTGGAGAACTGCACGGTATTGAGCGGCCACACATTGACCCCGATACGCTGCATGGGAAACACCGCGGCGCTGTTGCCGGCGTGGCCGAACACCACGTGGGACTGGATGGCGAGCAGGTGCGGGGTACGTTTCATGCGGGAGGTTTCCAAAGCTGTTTCAGGGATTGTGCGCAACGCAGTATGAACTCGATTGCCACCTGTACGACAGGCCAGGGACGCAGTTAAGCTGGATCGACCTGTTTGGAGCATACGCAAATGTTGACCCTGGAAAACCTCTTCGTCCTGATGCTGGTCGCCACGGCAGGCGCCTGGTTGTGGCACAACCACGGGTTGCGTGAGAAAGCCCTGGAACGGGTCAAACAGCATTGCGCCAAGCTCGACCTCGAACTGCTCGACGACGCGGTCGCACTCAAGCGTATCGCCTTTGTCCGTGACGCCAACGGCCGCAAGCGCCTGGCGCGCGTCTACGCCTTCGAGTTCACCGTCACGGGCGAGCAGCGCCACCCCGGTACCGTGACCCAGTTCGGCGCCCACAGCGTACAGATTGAACTGGCGCCCTACCCGTTCGAGATCAAGACCCCACCGCGCACCGACAATGTCATCGAGATGCAGCAGTGGTGCCAGGAGCACAACCGCTGGCGCAACTGATCAGCTGACACGACATTCGCTCAACCCGGCCTGCAGCGCGGATTGCGATTGCGGCTGGTCGAAAATCAGCTCGATACGCGTATCCCTGCGCCAGTCGCTTGGCTGCCAGGCGGGCATGTCCCCATTCAGGCCATTGAATGATTGCCAGCCCTCCACGCTGTGGATAACCCCCTTCGCGCGCCGCCACGGCCAAGCCCGCAAGAACGCCTGCAGCCGCTGTGGATAAAACTGCTGGCCAGGGTGCCAGCGCCAGCCGATGCTCCAACCTCCCTCTCCCTGCTGGGCAAGACAGATAGGCTGGCCGGGGTCTGCCCATAGCGCTGCCGGTGGATTTACAAGATTGTCGACAATTCTGTTATCCACAAGCGAGCTGTCGACAATGCCATGGGGTACAGCCGGAAGGTCCGACAAGGGCAGCCCACCTTGGACGGTCCAGAATATTTTCTTTCTATAAAATTTATTAGTTATCAACAACTTAGAGCTTTCATTCACAGCCTCTGATTTGTTCAAGACAACGCTTTCAGCAGCATCGAACGCCTGCTGTTGAGCCTCCGGAAGCTGCTCGTTCCGGACCATCGACTGCGCGTCCACGACCATCAGCAATGGCTGTATTGTCAGCACTCCAGCCCAAGGGGCTTTTTGCAACTGAGCGAGCAACTGCAAGGGATGACCCAGCCCGGACGGCTCGATGAACAGCCGGTCAGGGCGGGATTTGCGCAGCAGTCGGCCCAGGCCCACCTGGAACGGCATGCCATTGACGCAGCACAGGCAGCCACCTGCGACCTCGCCGATGGCGATGCCGTCTTCGTCACGGCTGAGCAAGGCCGCATCCAGGCCTACCAGGCCGAATTCGTTGATCAATACTGCCCAGCGCTCATTGGCCGGGCGTTGGGCCAGCAGGTGACGGATCAGGGTGGTCTTGCCGGCCCCCAGCGGGCCGGCAATCACGTGGGTGGGAATGTTCTGCAGCATGGGGCGGCTTCGGGCGATGGTGATGCCTCACTATGCGCTGTCAGGCCAGCCAGTCAAGGCTGAGCAGCAGGCGCCCCAGCTGCCCCGACGGCGAACGATGCACCAGACCCGCACCTTCGTTGCCCTGCCACTTCTCACCTTTGAGCACAGCCACGTCGCCAGCTTGCAGGTGCTGAATGTTATCCACAGGCAGTATTGCTGTGTGTAAGTCGCCACGAGGGCTCGCGTCCTCTTTCAACCACTCGCTACCTGGGCCTGCGTAGGTAGTGAGCAGACGCAGCGGAACGTTATCCACATGGAAGCGCGGGCACATCGGGCCTGTCAGTACCCGCAGGCGCAAACCTACCCGCTGCGCACCCACCAGGCAGGTATAGGCCGCCACCAGCCAGGCCACATCCGCCACGAATGCCTCATAGCCGTGCAAGTCGGCCGCTTCGCGCAAGAGTTCGGTGAATACCGGCATGTGCTGCTCGTCCACATCGATGACGCGCTGGTCTGCCAAGGGCTGGCCAAGGCTGACCACCAGCGCGGCAAAGTCCTCCAGTTGTGGCGGCAAGCGTCGGCGCCATACCGCCAGGTTCACGCCATCCTGCAGCACATCGGTCAGCACCTGCGGTGTCTCGCCAAATACCTGAAAAATATCCACAGGCTTGCGTACAGGGTTCATGCTGCCGCCTCCTCATGCCATGGACCGAACGGATCGGGCAGGCGCAACCAGCCCATGTGCCCCAATTCCATTTCCTGATCGGTCAAAAGACATGCATCGAGTGCTGTGGATAATTTTTCGAAGTCGATATTCTGCCCGATGAACACCAGTTCCTGGCGGCAGTCACCGCTCTCGTCAACCCAGGTCTTCAAGATCGCGGTGGTGTTATCCACATCCTGTGGCCACTGCTCGCGCGGCACGAAACGCCACCAGCGGCCCGCCAGGCCATGGCGCATCATGCCGCCTGCCTGCGACCAGCTGCCGGCCTCCTGGTATTTGCTGGCCAGCCAGAAAAAGCCTTTCGAACGCAGCAGTCGGCCATTGCTCCAGGGCGTGTGGATAAAATCGAAAAAGCGCTGTGGATGGAGGGGGCGCCGGGCCTGCCAGGTAGTGGCGGCAATGCCGTACTCTTCGGTTTCCGGCACATGCTCGCCGCGCAACTCTTGCAGCCAGCCCGGTGCCTGGGCAGCCTGGTCGAAGTCGAACAGACCGGTGTCGAGGATACGTTCCAGCGGTACCTTGCCCATGACCATGGGCACGATCTGCGCCCGGGCATTGAGGCTGCGCAGCATGGCCATGAGCTCTTCGCGCTCGTGCTGGCTGATCAGGTCGATCTTGCTCAGCAACAGTACATCGGCGAACTCGACCTGCTCGATCAGCAAGTCACTGATCGAACGCTCGTCCTCCTCACCCAGGGTTTCGCCACGGCTGGCCAGGCTATCTGCTGCCTGGAAATCACGCAGGAAGTTCAGGCCATCGACCACAGTGACCATGGTGTCCAGGCGCGCCATGTCGGACAGGCTACGGCCCTGTTCGTCGCGGAAGGTGAAGGTCTCGGCCACCGGCAGTGGCTCCGAGATCCCCGTGGACTCGATCAGCAAATAATCGAAACGCCCTTCTTCGGCCAGCCGCGCCACTTCCTCGAGCAGGTCTTCACGCAACGTGCAGCAGATACAGCCATTGCTCATCTCCACCAGCTTCTCCTCGGCACGGTTGAGGCTTACATTGCGCTGCACCTCGCTGGCATCAATGTTGATTTCGCTCATGTCATTGACGATGACCGCAACCCGCAGGTTGTCGCGGTTACGCAGCACATGGTTGAGCAAGGTGCTCTTGCCGGCGCCAAGGAAGCCGGACAGCACGGTGACAGGGAGACGGTTGGACATGGCGAAACCTCTTCAGGCGAGCGCATTCGAAACGATGCATTGCACAATGTTATAAAGTAACAATACAATTTCGCCAAGCCGTTCGTGACGAACGAGTACCCCCGGGAGGATGAATGAACCCGCCAAGTGCCAGGGTGCCCCTCCCGGCATTGCAGCTTGATCGGTGGTGGCCGCTGATCTCCCTTTTGTTTGGAATACCAGATGACTCAGCTCAAGCTCCCCGACATTGCCGCACAAAACCATGAATACGCCTTGCCTTTGAACTGGGTGGGTATGTGCGGGATCGCCCAACCTGTGCAGTTCGAGGGGCGCACAGCAGCTGCCACTGTCGATGCCGGCGTTAGCCTGGTAGACGGCAGCGCACGCGGTATCCATATGTCGCGGCTTTATCTCGCCCTGGAGTCGTTGGAGCATCAGCCTCTGACGCCGCTCACCATCCGCCAACTGCTGGCTGACTTCCTCAGCAGCCACGAAGGCCTTTCTTCAGCCGCCTATCTGCGTTTGCGCTTCGAGCATCTGCTAAAAAGGCCTGCATTGATCAGCCCGCTGGAGGGTTGGAAAAGCTATGCCGTCACAGTCGATGCAAGGATCGAAAATGAAATGTTCCACGTGGAACTATCCGTTTCCATCCCTTACTCCTCGACCTGCCCATGCTCGGCTGCACTTGCACGGCAGCTGATTCAGCAGCAGTTCCAGGCGCATTTCAGCGCCGAGCAGGTCGACAAATCTGCAGTCCTACAGTGGCTTGGCAGCGCCGAAGGCATCGTAGCGACGCCCCATAGCCAACGTAGTAACGCGCAAATCCAGGTAAGGCTGCGC
Source organism: Pseudomonas sp. X4 (assembly GCF_040784925.1). Taxonomy (NCBI): domain Bacteria; kingdom Pseudomonadati; phylum Pseudomonadota; class Gammaproteobacteria; order Pseudomonadales; family Pseudomonadaceae; genus Pseudomonas; species Pseudomonas sp. X4. Next base: position 2,355,047 of record NZ_CP160798.1, read on the forward strand.
AGCAATCAGCAGGTTCTGCCAATCACCGAGTTGATCGACCGGATAGAAGCAAGCCTGGGGACGGCGGTGCAGACCGCAGTGAAGCGCGCAGACGAACAAGCCTTTGCCTTGGCCAACGGCCAGAACCTGATGTTCTGCGAAGACGCCGCACGACGCCTGCACAAGGCGCTACGGCAAATGGAATGGAGCACGGCCTTCAAGCTGCGCGTGGAACATGCAGAGAGCCTGCATGCCCACGATGCTGTCGCGACCAGCCAGTGGCAATGGGATGTCAGCTGCGCGGCTTGACCGAGCCGCAGTCATTGCCCAACCACACGGCACGGGTGTTCATGCTGCCTTGCTGCTGTACACCCGAGGCGTTGAAGGTTCCATTGACCTGGGTGGTGAATTCCCGGTCACTGAGGAATGTCGCCTGGCCACTGCCCTGCGCTTTGGGGCAGCTGAACTGAAATTTCCACACATTGCCGGTGCGGTCGGTGATCTTCTGGGTACACCCTGACTTCGGGTCCTGCAGTGGGATATCGTTGGTTGCCACCTGTTCTGGCGTCAGGCAAGAGCGCACCCCCTTACCCCCAACAGTCACTCCCTGCTTGGCCAGCACCCCTTCCATCATCGCGCGCTGCTCCGGCGGCAGGTTCTTCAACTGGCCGAGCATGAACTCCATGTCGGGTAACGGCTTGCCATCGACCTGCATGTTGCTGGTGGTCAGCTCCCACAAACCTGGCTGTAGCATCTGAGCATGCACCAGCGGGCTGCTCACACCTAGGGCCAACGCCAACAGTGGCAGACGAATCTTCATGGACGAACGCTCCTGGAAAAAAAGCCGGCCAAGCGGGCCGGGCTGAGCCTTAGACGCCAAATCCACCTGCAGGTTGCAAGGCGGACCGGGAACGTGTTCTGTTACTCAAGTGTACTCGGCAAGCAGGATGCATATGGACTACCACAGCCCTTACTTCTTCGGTTACCTACTCGGCCTGGTTCACCTGCTGGGTATCGTCGCCGCACTGCACGCACTGTTCACCGTGCGCACTGCTCAGGGCGCAATCGCCTGGGCCATGCCGTTGTTCTTCATCCCTTACCTCACCCTGATCCCTTACCTGATCTTCGGTGCGCGCTCGTTCTATGCCTACATCAAGGCCCGGCGCCAGGCCAACCAGGAAATGCATGTGGCCATGGCCAACCTCAATTGGCGGCCTTGGGTAGAAGAAGCCCTTACCGCCCGCGAGTCGGAAAGCTATGCGGCGTTGCGCGCCATGCCCAAGCTCGGGCGCATGCCCTGCCTTGCCAATAACGAGGTGAAGCTGCTGATCGATGGCAAGGCAACATTCGATGCAATATTCGCCGCCATCGAAAAAGCCCGCGACGTGGTGTTGGTGCAGTTCTTCATCATCCATGACGACAACCTTGGCAAAGCGTTGCAGCAACTGCTGCTGCGCAAGGCCGCCGAGGGGGTGCGGGTGTTCGTGCTGTATGACCGTGTCGGCAGCCATGCCTTGCCGGCAAGCTACAGCCAGTTGCTGCGCGACGGTGGTGTACAAATTCATGCCTTCGCAACCCGTCGTGGCTGGTTCAACCGCTTCCAGGTGAACTTCCGTAACCACCGCAAGATCGTGGTGGTGGATGGCTTGCTCGGTTTCATCGGCGGGCACAACGTGGGCGATGAGTACCTCGGTGGCCACCCGCAGCTCTCACCCTGGCGCGACACCCATGTGCAGGTCAGCGGGCCGGTGCTGGCCTGCCTGCAGGAATCGTTCGCCGAAGACTGGTACTGGGCCACGCGCCAGCTACCGCCGCTGATTCTGCCGGATGCCTACCCGGACAACGGCGTGCTGTGCCAAGCCTTGGCCAGCGGCCCGGCCGACCCACAGGAAACCTGCTCGCTGTTCTTCCTTGAGGCGATCCATTCAGCCACCCGGCGCGTGTGGATCACCAGCCCGTACTTCATCCCCGACGAGGCGGTGTTCGCGGCATTGCGTTTGGCGGTACTGCGTGGGGTCGATGTGCGAGTGCTGATTCCGTCACGCCCAGACCATCGCATCGTCTATGCAGCCTCCAGCCTTTTTGCATTCGAAGCGGTACGTGCGGGTGTGCGCATGTTCCGCTACCAACCGGGCTTCCTGCATCAGAAGGTGGTGCTGGTGGATGACGATGTCAGCGCGATTGGCAGTGCCAACCTGGACAACCGCTCGTTCCGCCTGAACTTCGAAATTACCCTGCTGACGGTCGACCGCGGCTTCGCTGACCAGGTCGAGAACATGCTGAACAATGACTTTGAACAGGCGCGGGAAATTACTGCGGAGGACAGCCGCGATACTCATCGGCTGCAGCAACTGGGGATGCGGATTGCGCGGCTGATTTCGCCGATTCTCTGATGCGCTTGCGCCCGTTGCAGGGTATCGCGGACCTTGTGGGAGCGGGTTTACCCGCGAAGACGTCAGTGGCTGTACCGACGCATTCGCGGGTAAACCCGCTCCCACAGGGTATGGTGTCGCGCTTGCGTGCTTTGTAGCAATTCAGCGATACAGGTCTTCACGCGTCCAAGGCAGGTCATGGTGCCCATCGGCGTACGGCTTCACGGCCAGAATCTGATGCAGGTTGATCCACCCCTTCTGGAAGGCATAGGCACACCCGGCCAGGTACAGGCGCCAGATGCGCAAAGTCTTCTCGGGCACCAGCGCCGCCGCCTTGTGCAGCTGGTTCTCCAGGTTCTCGCTCCAGTGGTGCAAGGTCTTGGCGTAGTGCAAACGCAGGCTTTCCACGTCTACCACCTCCAGGCCCGCTTCACAGATGCTGGCACTGATCATCGACAGGTGCGGCAGCTCGCCATGGGGGAAGACGTAGCGATCGATGAACTCGCCAGCGCCACGCCCGACCGGGCGGCCATCGACATGCTTGGCGGTGATACCGTGATTCATCACCAGCCCCCCTTCCCTCACAGCACCGAACAGCTTCTGGCTATACAGCGCCAGGTTGGCATGCCCGACATGCTCGAACATGCCAACGCTGACAACCTTGTCGAAGCGGCCATCCTGAGGCAGGTCGCGGTAGTCGAGAATCTGCAGGTCGACCTTGTCGGCCAACCCCTCTGCCTTCACCCGCTCGCGACCGAGCTTGAGTTGCTCCTTGCTCAAGGTGATACCAAACACCTTGGCGCCATATTCGCGAGCAGCGAAACGCGCCAGCCCGCCCCAGCCGCAGCCGACGTCGAGCAGGTACTCACCTGCGTCCAGACGCAGCTTGCGGCACAGATGATCGAATTTGTCCTGCTGCGCCTGATCCAGCGTGTTGTCCGGCTCGCGGAAGTAGGCGCACGAGTAGGCCATGTCCTGATCCAGCCATAGCTGGTAGAACGCGTTGGAAACATCGTAATGGTAGGAAATGGCTTCGGCGTCGGTGCTCTTGTCATGGGCCCGGCGCTGCGGTGGGGCGTCGTCCTCATCGGTCAGTAGCGCTTCGCTCAGCTCATCGCATACGCGGATGGCTTCACCAATATCGCCCTCCAGCTCCAGCTTGCCTTCGACGAATGCCGTGCCCAGCTGGTCCATGCTCGGGTGGCTCAACTGGCTGATCAGCTGTGGCTCCTTGACCAGGATAGTGACCTGCGGGCTAGGCCCCAGATCGAACTGGTTACCGTCCCACAGTTTCAGCCGCAGCGGCAGATGCAGGCTCTGCAATGCCGGTGGAAGTTGCGCAAGCATGAACGACCCTCCTGTCCGTATTTGGCCACGACGCCTGATATTTCGAACGTCGCCGGATCAGAGTAGTTCATTCGTGGGATGTTTCCTCTAAACGAGACCATGGTCTAGAACCAACTGATCTTATCCACGCAGCAGATTGTATACAATTTTTGCATCTCAGCTTAACCTTGTGCCCCTCTTGCGCTTCTTCATCCTGGAGTTGAACCCATGAAATCCTATGACGTGGTGATCATCGGCGGTGGCCCTGGCGGCTACAACGCAGCCATCCGCGCCGGCCAACTGGGCCTGAGCGTAGCCTGCGTGGAAGGCCGCCAGACCTTGGGCGGCACCTGCCTGAACGTGGGCTGCATGCCCTCCAAGGCATTGCTGCATGCTTCCGAGCTGTACGAAGCCGCCAGTGGTAACGAGTTCGCCCACCTCGGTATCGAAGTCAAACCTACCCTCAACCTCGCCCAGATGATGAAACAGAAGGACGAGAGCGTGACCGGCCTGACCAAGGGCATCGAGTACCTGTTCCGCAAGAACAAGGTCGACTGGATCAAGGGCTGGGGCCGCCTGGATGGCGTCGGCAAGGTCGTGGTCAAGGCTGAGGACGGTAGCGAAACCGCACTGCAGGCCAAGGACATTGTCATTGCCACCGGCTCCGAACCTACGCCCCTGCCGGGCGTGACCATCGACAACCAGCGCATCATCGACTCGACCGGTGCGCTGTCGCTACCACAGGTGCCCAAGCACCTGGTCGTCATCGGCGCCGGCGTGATCGGCCTTGAGCTGGGTTCGGTATGGCGCCGCCTGGGCAGCCAGGTCACGGTCATCGAATACCTCGACCGCATCTGCCCGGGCACCGACGAAGAAACCGCCAAGACCCTGCAGAAGGCCCTGGCCAAGCAAGGCATGGTGTTCAAGCTGGGCAGCAAGGTGACCCAGGCCAGCGCCAGCGCCGATGGCGTGAGCCTGACCCTGGAGCCGGCCGCCGGTGGCACCGCAGAAACGCTGCAGGCTGACTATGTACTGGTCGCCATTGGCCGCCGCCCCTATACCAAAGGGCTCAACCTGGAAAGCGTGGGCCTGGAAACCGATAAGCGCGGCATGCTCGGCAACGACCACCACCGCACTTCCGTGCCGGGTATCTGGGTGATTGGCGACGTCACCTCCGGCCCGATGCTGGCGCACAAAGCCGAAGACGAAGCGGTGGCCTGCATCGAACGCATCGCCGGCAAGCCCCACGAGGTCAACTACAACCTTATCCCTGGCGTGATCTACACCCGCCCGGAGCTGGCTACCGTGGGCAAGACCGAAGAGCAGCTCAAGGCCGAAGGGCGTGCCTATAAAGTCGGCAAGTTCCCGTTCACGGCCAACAGCCGGGCCAAGATCAACCACGAGACCGAAGGCTTCGCCAAGGTCATCGCCGATGCCGAGACCGACGAAGTGCTGGGTGTGCACCTGGTAGGCCCAAGTGTCAGCGAGATGATCGGTGAGTTCTGCGTGGCCATGGAGTTCTCGGCATCGGCGGAAGACATCGCCCTCACCTGCCACCCCCACCCGACCCGCTCCGAGGCCTTGCGCCAGGCAGCGATGAATGTGGACGGGATGGCGATGCAGATTTGATGTGAGATAGCCGGGGGCTGCTTTGCAGCCCATCGCGACAAGGCCGCTCCTACAGGAAATTGCGTTCTCCTGTAGGAGCGGCCTTGTGTCGCGATGGGGCGCAAAGTGTTGCCGATTAATAAACTTTGTCACAAAGTCTCTTGCATTTCGCGGCCTAGCGAGGAGGCTGCTTCTAGGGAAGCAAAAATAAAGGTTGTCACAAAGCATAATTTTTCAAAATTTCTCGGGCTTTTTCGTTTAATAAAGGTTGTCACAGCAAAGGTTCAGCCAGAAAAAATCACAGGAAGGACCCCGTGCTAAAACCCCAAAAAAATTATGATGGTATCTTTTTGGGGCGTGGTAACCGGTGCGAGCGCTCCTGGCTGGGAGCCCCCTACAAATCGTTGGGTTGGGCATGGATTTCTCTGAGATACATCTTGGAGGGGTTGCTGCTTTTCCGAGCGCAGACGCGCCAACCAGACTGACTGTTTTCCGCTACCAGGCAGGTTTAAAACCGTCCAAGGATACGCCTGTATCCTCACTCATGAAGTCGCTCAATCATGCCGGGCCCAGGGCTCGCCATCTTCAGGGCGCCGCAGGACTCAGTGAAATTCGTGGAGGCGAGTTCCCTGAGGTGACACCGAGTTCATGTCGCCAGATCCTTCACCATATAGACCGCAGAGGTCGGACAAAGGCTCTTGAACTCCTCCGAACTGGAAATTGCCTTTGGGGCTTGAGATCGGTCTCTGTGCTCATATCCCCGAGCCTCGAAGAAGTCGGGTGCTGTTGTGGTCAGCAGATGAAGGCTCTGGGCTCCGTCAGCTTCCGCTATTCGCTCAAGTGTAGGGGCTAGTGATTCTGACACTTTATTCCGAAGATCCTGAGCCACTCGCGCTGGTGATTCTGACCCAGCCACTCCAGTGGTTGTGACCCACTACGCTGACGATGCTGACCCTCCACCCAAGCGCTAAATCTGCTCCCCCTCACGACAGGTCACCGCAATTAAATGACGAAGGGGCCATCGCCCCTTCGTTATCGATGATTACGTCTTGGCTGCTTGTTTACGCAGTGACTCGCCCTTGAGTCCTATTCGGTGTGACCGGTGGACGATACGATCTAGGATGGCCTCGGCCAGCGTGGCGTCGTTGAACATGCTGTGCCAGTGCTCAGTAGGGAATTGGCTAGTGATGATCAGCGATCCGGCCTGCATCCGCTGATCGACAATATCCAGCAAGGTATATCCCACCGTGGGCTCCACCGGTGCCAACCCGAAGTCATCGAGGATAAGCAGGTGAGCTTTGCTCAAGGCTGCTCGGTACTTGGGTAGAGAGCCATCACCAATGGCGATTTGCAGCTCTTCATAGAGTTTCGATGCGTTTTTATAGATCACAGAATAGCCCTGTCGGCAGGCCTGGCTGCCAAATGCGCAGGCGAGCCAACTCTTACCTGTGCCGGTGGCTCCGGTCAGCAGCAGGTTCTGTTGCTGAGCGATCCAGGAGCATCCCGCCAGACCGGCGATCACTTGCTTATCCAGACCGCGACTGCTGCGGTAATCCAGATCCTCAAGGTGCGCGGCATAACGCAGTTTCGCCTGCTTCAGTAGTCGAGACAGTTTGCGGTTCTCGCGCTCGCTGAGTTCACGATCCACCATCAGGCCGAAGCGATCATCGAAGGGAAGTTCCTGCATGCGCGGCTGCTCAAGCTGATCGCGGTAGGCCTTGGCCATGCCGGACAATTGCAGTTGCTGGAGCTTGCTTTGGGTCTGCTGATTCAGCATGTCGAGCGATCCTTTTCATCAGCAAAGTAGTGGGCACCACGCAGGTTCTCGTGAGCGGGTGTTGAGCTGGGCAGAGCTTTCAGACCAGGACGCTTGTCGGGCTGCTCGCGCAAGATGGATTGCAGGCTTTTCAGGGCGAAGGTATTAATGGTCAGCGCATAGGCACAGGCCTCCTCCAGTCGGGCATCGCCATGTAAACGAGCCTCTTTACGCAAAGCGCTGGCGGCCTTGTACCCGTTGGCCACATCGGTACGTTCGGTCAGGTGATACTGCAAGTGACGTAGCAGCGCAGGCCCGACCCTTTCGCCCCAAGCGAGCAATGCGGCGGGCTCACTCTCAGCGTAATACTGGTGGTTGGGCGGCCTGTGCTCCGGCTGCATGCTGATCCCAGAGACATACTGCCGGGGATGACTACTGACACGCAGATGGTTGTGAAAGACCTCCACGACCTCGCCCGTAGCGCGCACATCCACTTGCTGCTGCACCAATCGGCTCGGTACGGAATAGTGATGGTTGTCGTACTCCACTAGGTAATCACTGCGCACCCGCACCTTGAAGCGCCAATCGGCATGCTCATAGGCGTGGATCGGCAGTGGCTGGAGAGCAGGCTGTTCCACCTCGACGAACAGGCTGTGCCGACTGCAACCAGGCTGTCGCTTGAATGGGCGCTGATTGAATGCCGGTAGCAATTCCAATATGGCCTGATTTAGTTCTGCCAAGCTGAAGAATCGACGGTGACGCAGGGCTGCCAGCAGCCAGCGCTGAATCAGTTTCACTCCGGCCTCCACCTTGCCCTTGTCTTTGGGGAGCCCGCAGAATTCGGAAAAAATCGTACGCTAACAGTTCAAGCGTCCCGGCCACGCCTGACTGTAGCTTGTTGACTGGTCAATCTGTCTCGCGGGTAAAGCGATAGAACAAGTTCGGCTCGCTGACCACGTACAAATACCCTTCATCGTCGATGGTTACGCCTTCGGCTTGGGGTATACCTTTCAGCAAACCAGCAAACCCCCTCGCCAAGGAGCGGAAACTCACCACCTTGCCCTCGTCGGTCATTTCAATCAGCAGTTTCGACTCGTCGCTGAGCAGGATCAGATGGCCGCTCTGTTGATCGAATACAACCGAAGACAAGTCAGTGGCAAACACCTTGTCTTTTACTAGGTTGGACATGTCGCGGACGTGCAGGGAAACGCCTCCTTCCAGGCTGGCACGAAGGCCGCTCACTTCCAGTAATTGCCGGGGGTCACGCTCCTTGGTCACAAACAAACGATCACCTTTTAGGTCGTAGGCGAGCCCTTCAAGGCCTTTGTTGTCCTCCTTGCCAAGCGCCAAGGTTAGCGCTGAATACTGGTCTAGGCTCAATGGTCGATCAGGAGAAAGCTTACCGTATTCGTCGATGGGGATATCCACGATAACCAGGCTCTGCCGCCGCTCTTCGGCAATGACCAGTTGACCGTTGCCGGCATAGGACACCGCTTCCACGTCGTGGAAGCCATCCAGGCTGTAACGTCGCTCCACGTCACCGTCACGACTGAGGGCCAGCAGCTCGTTCGGGCCATTGGTAACCGCCCACAGCAGATTTAGGTCAGGATCGAAGGTCAGGCCCGAAAGGTTGTTGTCCACACCGGGAACCGCCTTAGCATCCAGCTCAACCCGATAGCCAGGCAGCCACACAGAGCGCTCCTGCCAATCGTCTGTGTGCCAGTGGGTCTTGATCCAAAAGTACAGACGATCATCAAGGTGATGAGTACGTACTTGGAATACGGTGAGCAACACAAGGCATACAAGCGCCCACATCCAAACACTTACTTTCCGTGTTCGGCCCAGCCAGTTTTTAGCCATCAAATACATTAGAAGCCTCGTTAAATCAGACTGACGCCACGAGCCGTGATGGTTTCAACCCGACTCGGCGCGGCTGGCACAGGTGATACACAACGGCGTGGCCGGATCGAACTCCAGACGGCCCGAGGCGATCAACTCGCCGCATTGGTTACACCAGCCATAGTCGCCCTCGTGCCAGCGCTTGAGGGCCAGTTGGAGACGGACACGTTCATGCCGTGCACGACTGCGGATCGCATCGTTCATCGCTTGTTGCTGGAGTGCGTCCATTCTCGATAGACGCCCCACCTTGCTTTGATCCAGCTCTACCGATTGCGAGCGAGACTCAGCGTCTCCCAGCAATCGATCCAGCTCGGCAGCCCGCTGTTCCAGTAGGGTCTTGAAATGGGCAAGATCGAGGGCGTCGTCCAGGCTCATTAGCGCAGCAGTAACAGCGGACTGGTGGTGGTACGGAGCATGCTGGTAGTGGTGCTGCCGACCAGGAACTGCCGGATACGTGAGTGTCCATAAGCCCCCATCACTAGCAGATCGATGCCATGCTCTTTCTGATAGGCGTGCAGGGTACGTTCTATTTCACCGCTCCGAGTCTCAGCGCGAACGGTAAATCCGGCGTTGATCAGCACTTTCTGCGCCCAGTCCAGCTGCGCGGACGCTTCGTCGTTCACGGGCCCAACCATGACCAGATGGATCGGCAGCCCCTTCAGCAGCGGGCTGGCTGCCAGCATCTCCACACCCTTGCGGGTTGTAGCGCCGCCATCGAATGCCAGCATCGCGCTCTTGGGCTTTTGGAAGTTGGCCGGGGTGACCAGGATTGGCCGGTGCATGATACGAATAACGCTTTCCAGCTGGCTTCCGACATGCTGACTCAGACCGCCACTAGACTCGCCCTGGCGACCGATAACCAGCAAGCGCGTTTCACTTTGCAGCTCTTGCAAGCTCTCCAGTAAATCGCCATGTCGCTGCTTGGACTCCGGTGCGCGCACACCATCATTCACGGCCCGTTCTTTCGCGGCTGCAAGCATGATTCGCCCTTGTTCAAGGGCCAACTTGCCGCGCTGTTCATCCAGGGAAGCAAGCTCATCAAGCAGGTGCTCGCGGCTGCCAAGGCCAATGTTGCCACTCAAATCTGCTGCAACCGGATACTGGCGCTGATCCAGCACATGCAGGAAGGTCAGCGGCGCTTCCAGGCTCAGACTGGCCCAGGCCGCGTAGTCGCAAACAGCTGGAGCCGAGGTGGAACCGTCGATACAGGCAATTACGTGGGTCATTGTTGTTCTCCTTCTCAGTGGCCCATGAGTTGATCAATGGCGTCAGGTTTATCGTGAACACCAAAGCGATCCACGATAGTGGCGCTGGCCTCGTTTAAGCCCAGCACTTCGACTTCAGTACCTTCACGGCGGAACTTAATGACTACCTTGTCCAGGGCTGCAACAGCGGTGATATCCCAGAAGTGTGCACGATTCAGGTCGATGGTTACCTTGTTCAGGGCTTCCTTGAAGTCGAAGGCTGCGACGAACTTGTCAGCCGAGCTGAAGAACACCTGACCGGTGACGTTATAGCTACGATGCTCGCCGGCTTCGTCCAGCGAAGAACTGATCGCCATGTAATGGCCAACCTTGTTGGCGAAGAACATCGCAGCCAGTAGCACGCCGGCTAACACGCCGAAGGCCAGGTTGTGGGTGGCCACCACGACCACCACGGTGACGACCATGACAATGTTGGTCGACAACGGATGCTTCTTCAGGTTGCGCAGCGAATCCCAACTGAAGGTGCCGATGGACACCATGATCATCACTGCCACCAGCGCAGCCATTGGGATCTGCTTCAGCCAGTCGCCGAGGAAAACCACCATCAGCAGCAGAAATACGCCTGCGGCAAGAGACGACAGGCGAGAACGACCGCCGGATTTCACGTTAATGATCGACTGACCAATCATCGCGCAGCCAGCCATACCGCCGATCAGACCCGAAGCAATGTTGGCCACGCCCTGGCCCTTGCACTCGCGGTTCTTGTCACTCGGGGTGTCGGTCAGGTCGTCGACAATGGTCGCGGTCATCATCGACTCCAACAGACCGACCACAGCCAGTGCTGCCGAATAAGGAAAGATGATGGCCAGCGTCTCGAATGTCAGCGGCACATCAGGCCAGAGGAAGATCGGTAGCGTATCCGGCAGTTCACCCATATCACCGACCGTGCGGATATCCAGACCAACCGACATGGCGACGGCGGTCAGCACGATGATGCACACCAGCGGCGATGGGATGAGCTTGCCGATCTTGGGGACATAGGGGAACAGATAGATGATGCCGAGGCCTGCGGCTGTCATGGCGTAGACGTGCCAGGTGACATTAGTCAGCTCGGGCAGCTGAGCCATGAAAATCAGGATCGCCAGTGCATTGACAAAACCGGTCACCACCGAGCGCGAGACGAAGCGCATCAGCGATCCGAGCTTCAGGTAGCCAGCAGCAATTTGTAGCACGCCACATAGCAGCGTGGCGGCCAGCAGATATTCAAGACCATGGTTCTTGACCAGAGTCACCATCAGCAGTGCCATGGCACCCGTTGCGGCCGAAATCATGCCTGGGCGGCCACCGACAAAGGCGATCACCACAGCGATACAGAAAGAGGCGTAAAGGCCGACCTTAGGGTCAACGCCAGCAATGATCGAGAAGGCGATGGCTTCAGGGATTAGGGCCAGTGCGACCACAAGACCGGCGAGGATGTCGCCACGGATGTTGGATAACCAGGTTTGTTTTAACGAGTGGAGCATCAGAATTCCCAAGGCAATGGATCGCGCAGCACAGCATGGCGCAGGCCAAGTGCAGCTGGTCGATACGAGGTCAAATGTCGGATGTAGAGGAGCTGTGGCGGGTGTTAAAACCTAAAGCACAGCAGAAAGCGACCGCTGGCAGAGCAAGCAGTCACAGATGATGCGGGGGGGCGAAGCGCTATGGCGGCGTAGGCAGCCAGATCATGTTTTGCAGGGTAAGCATGAGGTCTTATCGAGTGTCTTTAGTAACTCAATGGCCGCAACAGTCTACAGGAAGAGGGCAATTTCTGCGAGTCACCCCCGGACTAGGGCGTCCTGTTTGGATGTCAGCCTGAGCTATACCCTAACTGTGTCATTTTCAGAAGACGACTGCACCAGTTGATTGGGCGTAATGGCTGTTGTGCAGCCAGCTCCTGACAGTTCAATATCAGAAGTGATCTGCACCAATCTCGACTATGCTCAATACTCGTGTGCACCAAAGCGAGGTGAGCATGGCGACGGAGGCTCTGTTGCAAAGATTGGCGGCAGTCAGAGGTAGGCTGTCGCTCTGCGCCGATCAGGCGGCTGCTGCGAAATGGTGGTTGAGCATGCCCATGGCCTCCGTCAGCGCCGAGGGCCCAATGCCAAAAGCTCTCTCCACAAGGCGCACCTCGCCCCTGATGCCGGGCTGCAGGCACCAGGGGCGAGCCTGTCCTTTGCGCAGGGCTCGCATGACTTCGAATCCCTTGATCGTGGCATAGGCCGTGGGGATCGATTTGAAACCGCGCACCGGCTTGATCAGTATCTTGAGCTTTCCGTGATCGGCCTCGATCACGTTATTGAGATACTTCACCTGCCGGTGGGCCGTCTCCCGGTCCAGCTTTCCTTCGCGCTTCAATTCGGTGATCGCTGCACCATAGCTCGGCGCTTTGTCGGTATTGAGCGTGGCAGGCTTTTCCCAGTGCTTCAGGCCTCGCAGGGCCTTGCCCAGGAACCGCTTCGCTGCCTTGGCGCTGCGGGTCGGCGACAGGTAGAAATCGATCGTGTCGCCCCGCTTGTCGACTGCCCGGTACAGGTAGGTCCACTTGCCCCGCACCTTGACGTAGGTTTCATCCAGGCGCCAGCTCGGATCAAAGCCACGCCGCCAGAACCAGCGCAGCCGCTTCTCCATCTCCGGGGCGTAGCACTGGACCCAGCGATAGATCGTCGTATGGTCGACCGAAATGCCGCGTTCCGCCAGCATTTCCTCAAGGTCGCGATAGCTGATCGGATAGCGACAATACCAGCGCACCGCCCACAGGATCACATCACCCTGGAAATGGCGCCACTTGAAATCCGTCATCGTTCCGTCCGTCCAATCTCCGCCAAGCATGCTCAAGCTTCACGATTTTTGCAACAGAGCCCACACGAGTATTGAGCATAGTCGAGATTGGTGCAGATCACTTCTGATATTGAACTGTCAGGAGCTGGCTGCACAACAGCCATTACGCCCAATCAACTGGTGCAGTCGTCTTCTGAAAATGACATTTGGTATCTCTCATAAACGGATGTTTTTGAGAGAACTATCTTCGGCCTTCACACGCACGAAAGGCGGCGAAGCTCCGCCGTTAATCCGTCCGCCGGAGATCTCGCCCAGGCAGGCTGAAGGCCGAGCAAGCCTGACAGGCCCGAAAAGCCCGGCACGGGCGTCGGCGGCGATGACGGCGGCGGCATTATCCAGGGTTGATGATGGAAGTGGAGGATATCGACAACCTCTCGCGCAACCAAGACATCGCGGTCGGACTGCAAGTGATCTTGAAGCCACGGGCCCGTCCCACCCCGACATGGACCTCGATGCCCGAACGGACGTTAGATTTCGAGTTCTAGGCGTTCTGCGATGAAGGTTGGATCCCAGCCGGGATTGAAAGTGTCGACGTGGGTGAATCCGAGCCGCTCGTATAGGCCACGCAGGTTCGGGTGGCAGTCGAGCCGCAGCTTGGCGCACCCCTGCGTTCGCGCGGCATGGCGGCAAGCCTCGATCAGCGCGGAGCTGACACCCCGGCCCGCATGTGTCCGTCGCACCGCGAGCTTGTGCAGATATGCGGCCTCCCCCTTGAGGGCGTCGGGCCAGAACTCGGGATCCTCGGCCGACAAGGTGCAACAGCCGACGATGCCGTCGCTGCAACTCGCGACTAGGAGCTCGGATCTCAGGACGAAGGTCTCCGCGAATGTCCGGTCGATCCGCGCGACGTCCCAGGCGGGCGTTCCCTTGGCGGACATCCACGCCGCAGCGTCGTGCATCAGCCGCACAACCTCGTCGATATCACCCGAGCAGGCGACCCGAACGTTCGGAGGCTCCTCGCTGTCCATTCGCTCCCCTGGCGCGGTATGAACCGCCGCCTCATAGTGCAGTTTGATCCTGACGAGCCCAGCATGTCTGCGCCCACCTTCGCGGAACCTGACCAGGGTCCGCTAGCGGGCGGCCGGAAGGTGAATGCTAGGCATGATCTAACCCTCGGTCTCTGGCGTCGCGACTGCGAAATTTCGCGAGGGTTTCCGAGAAGGTGATTGCGCTTCGCAGATCTCCAGGCGCGTGGGTGCGGACGTAGTCAGCGCCATTGCCGATCGCGTGAAGTTCCGCCGCAAGGCTCGCTGGACCCAGATCCTTTACAGGAAGGCCAACGGTGGCGCCCAAGAAGGATTTCCGCGACACCGAGACCAATAGCGGAAGCCCCAACGCCGACTTCAGCTTTTGAAGGTTCGACAGCACGTGCAGCGATGTTTCCGGTGCGGGGCTCAAGAAAAATCCCATCCCCGGATCGAGGATGAGCCGGTCGGCAGCGACCCCGCTCCGTCGCAAGGCGGAAACCCGCGCCTCGAAGAACCGCACAATCTCGTCGAGCGCGTCTTCGGGTCGAAGGTGACCGGTGCGGGTGGCGATGCCATCCCGCTGCGCTGAGTGCATAACCACCAGCCTGCAGTCCGCCTCAGCAATATCGGGATAGAGCGCAGGGTCAGGAAATCCTTGGATATCGTTCAGGTAGCCCACGCCGCGTTCGACGCGCTCCGGCGCACGATCGAGACGCAGGGCGCGCAGATCGGCGCGGAAATGACCGTGATGCGGCGCGGGCTGGAAGCGGCTTTCGACCAGCTCGAAAAGATCGAGCCGGCGCAGGACTACAAGCCCCAGCTCGCCCAGCTCGTGCAGGCGCTCGACAATGTTGCGGAGCGGCTGCACGGCGTAGAGCAATCGCCTATTCTCCGGCAGGGTGCGACACACTATGCGGCGCTCCTCGAGCGCAGCGGCGAGGCCCTGATACGCACCGCCGCGCAGCAGCTCGAGCGGCAGGCGTCCGACCTCGAGCGCGCCGGCCGGAACCTCGCCGCTCATACGAAAAGCGCCTACGACCGGAAAAGTCAGGATTTCCGCATATGGATGGCCGGCCTTGTCGGGCTGTTCGTCGGCATATTCCTGATTTTGCTGTTGCCGCGTTTCCTGCCCTTCTCGGCCGACACCCATGTTGCGGCGACCGTCATAGGTCAGGACCGATGGAACGCCGGCGTCACCATGATGCGGGTGGCCGATCCCCGAAGCTGGCGCGGCGTGGCCGATTCCTCGCAGCTCGTGCGCGACAATGCCGAGGCGATCGGGCAATGCGCCGAGGCCGCGCGCACGGCCGGTTCAGATCAGCAATGCACCATCACCGTGAAAGCGCCGGCAGCACCGGCGCAGTAGGGTTGTGGGGGGACACCAGTTATTTCGGGAGGTTTTCTTCCGCCTCAACAGGTCCGGCGGCCATCGCGACGAGGCGCGCCGCGATACGCTTGCGCAGTTGCTCGGGGAGCGGGCGCGACGACAGCGCCTCGTGAATCCACAGCCCATCGGCGGCAAGGCGCGAAATGAACCTGTCCAACTCGGCAGCGTCGTTTCCAATCGGCGCAGGAGGTGCCCAGCGGTCGATGACCTGTTGCCACAGATCGCCAAGCTGCCGATTGTCGGAGCTTTCCAGTATGAGCAGCAGTTCGACCCGCCGGGCAGCTCTTGCGCAGGTGTTGATGTAGGCGGCGTGTCGTTCGGCGTCTGTCGCCCTGTCCGAGGTGTTGCCGGCGCTCGCTTCCAGCTCCTGTTCCCATGAGCGAGTCAGATGCTCATGGGTGGCGAGGATCAGGGCTTCGCGCGACGGGAAATGATACAGAAGGCCGGCGCGTGTCATGCCGGTTTCGAGCGCTACGGCGTCGAGGGTGACGGCGGTGAGGCCGTCACGCTCGATGATGCTCACAATGGCTTCAAGCACTTCGAGGCGCTTGCTGGCTCTCGCCATGTCGGCTTCCTTAGTGTTGTGTGGGATAGGCTGACGATTGCGAGCCGGGACCGTAGCGCCGCAACAGGATGCCGGTGATCAGGGCACCCACGGCCAGAACACCCGCCGCCACGTACATGACGACCGTATAGGCGTGGTCGAATGCGATTCCTGCCGCTTGACGCACGACAACACCATCGGCCCCCGCCTCGTTGGCAAAGACCAGCGCCGACGCCATGCTGTCGCGGGCCGCTTCCGAGGTTCCGGCGGGGAACACGACGTTGACCGTATAGAGGTAGGCCAAAAGACTTCCGAGAATTGTGACAGCGAACAGACTGCCAAACTCGTAGGACACTTCCTCGACCGACGACGCCATGCCGGCGCGATGCACAGGCACATTGCCCACAATAGCCGTTGATGCCACCGACATTGTTGCACCTACGCCGGCACCGGTCAGCGCCAGACCGGCGATCAGCCAGCCAAGGCCATGAGTGATGCCCCATGTCGCAAGCAGGACCGCCAGCGATCCCGCCGCAAGCCCGCCAGCTATAAGGATACGTAGGCCAATACGATGCAGGAATGCACCACCGAGCAGCGCAGTCGGCAATGATCCGAGCGCCGCCGCCGAAACCAGCATCCCGGCTTCCAGCGGCGTGAAGCCCGCAACGAGCTGGAAGCGTTGCGTCGTAGCAAGCTCAACACCGCCGATGGCGAACAGGGAGAACGCGGCCGCTAGAACGCCCGATGTGAACGCGGCATTGCGGAAGATCGAGAAGTCGAGCAGCGGGAACGGCAGGCGCAGTTGCCGGCGGACGAACAGCGCTCCGGCGAGGATGGCAACCAGCAGCGAAATAGCGGGGACGGCCCACGACTGCCCGGCATGGGCAGATTCCTTGATCGCGATCACAAAAGCCGACAGCGCCACCAATGCCTGAAACGACGACACCACGTCCCAAGGCTTGGTCGCATCGCCGGCCACCTTCGGCGCAACGATCAGCGCCGAAATGAAGGCAGCGACCACTACCGGCACATTGATGAGGAACACCGACCCCCACCAGAAATGGCCGAGCAGAAAACCGCCGATGATCGGTCCGAGCGCAGCGCCGACGACCGACAACGACCCCCAGATCGCAATGGCGATGTTGCGTTCCCGGTCATCCTCGAAGGTGACGCGGATGAGGGCGAGTGTCGCGGGCATCATCGCCGCCGCGCCGACCGCCAGAAAGGCCCGCGCCCCGATCAGGATTTCCGCTGTAGGCGAATAGGCCGCCACAATCGACGCGACACCGAACAGCACGAGGCCGATGAGGAACATGCGCCGGTGACCGATCCTGTCACCCAGCGTCCCGGTGCCGAGCAGCAGGCCGGCCATGACGAGGGGGTATGCGTTGATGATCCACAACCCTTGCGTTGCCGTCGCGCCAAGCTCGCGCGTCAGGGTAGGCAGGGCCGTGTAGAGGACCGAATTGTCCAGAACGATAAGCAGGAGACCGGCGGCGACGGTCACCAGAAGAACCCAGCGGTTCGAGTGGGCGGCAGGCAAGATAGCACCATTCAGTGAGAGTAGCCAAACTTTACAGACAAGTTAGTAAAGTATCAAGCGCCTGCCCGTGAGGAACTTCAGACAATGGCCGACAGCGGGGCTTCGCATTCCGGGGCGCGATCAATTTGTCGCGAAATTCCTGATTTTTGCGACAAAATCGCCGGCGCTGATTTTGCAGGGAAAAATCTGTCGCAAAAATCAGGTGCGAAAGTCAAACTTGTGCGACTGACTTTCGCGACACGTCGCGGCCCGGATTCCGCGCCGCTGCGGACGTGGTGCAGGTTTCAGGATTTGCGCGACATAAGGGGCGCGAAGGAATTTAATTCTGGATCACCAGATCAAAAGACCTTGGCGGGCAGACGCGCTCGAAATAGTAGCTTTCAACATCGTCCCAAACAGCGTGCCACGCGGCTAAAAAGCCCTCCGCGCCCTGTTCGCGCGCAGCAGTCCGTTCATGCCGCACTTTGGTCGGCACATCCACGATCACGGCGAGGTCGATCAAATCCCGAAGGAACGGAGATGCGGAATAAGCTCCTTCGAGCAGAATCGTGGGCGCTGGCGCGACTTCGGTAAATTCGTTCTTGAGGCTGTAAGTGCCATCCGGGCCTAGTCCCTGCATGAAGTCGAAAGCTCGCCACTGTGCAGGTTCCCCCTTGCGTAGAGGCTCTATTGCCTCGCGAACGCGGTCCCACTCAAAAACGCGATTCAACCGCTCCGCCACGGTTTTGTGAGGCCACTCGGATTCGGGAACCTGCGTTTGATAGAAATCATCGAGCGTAACCAAGGCTATGTCGGTCAGCTTCGCCAACCTTGCCGCAATCGTTGACTTACCGGAGCCGCTTCCCCCGTCAAGCGCCACGACAACAGGACGTGCGAGTTCGGCGCGGAGGGCTTCTATTCTCTCAAGGGCTCTGTTGCAAAGATTGGCGGCAGTCAGAGGTAGGCTGTCGCTCTGCGCCGATCAGGCGGCTGCTGCGAAATGGTGGTTGAGCATGCCCATGGCCTCCGTCAGCGCCGAGGGCCCAATGCCAAAAGCTCTCTCCACAAGGCGCACCTCGCCCCTGATGCCGGGCTGCAGGCACCAGGGGCGAGCCTGTCCTTTGCGCAGGGCTCGCATGACTTCGAATCCCTTGATCGTGGCATAGGCCGTGGGGATCGATTTGAAACCGCGCACCGGCTTGATCAGTATCTTGAGCTTTCCGTGATCGGCCTCGATCACGTTATTGAGATACTTCACCTGCCGGTGGGCCGTCTCCCGGTCCAGCTTTCCTTCGCGCTTCAATTCGGTGATCGCTGCACCATAGCTCGGCGCTTTGTCGGTATTGAGCGTGGCAGGCTTTTCCCAGTGCTTCAGGCCTCGCAGGGCCTTGCCCAGGAACCGCTTCGCTGCCTTGGCGCTGCGGGTCGGCGACAGGTAGAAATCGATCGTGTCGCCCCGCTTGTCGACTGCCCGGTACAGGTAGGTCCACTTGCCCCGCACCTTGACGTAGGTTTCATCCAGGCGCCAGCTCGGATCAAAGCCACGCCGCCAGAACCAGCGCAGCCGCTTCTCCATCTCCGGGGCGTAGCACTGGACCCAGCGATAGATCGTCGTATGGTCGACCGAAATGCCGCGTTCCGCCAGCATTTCCTCAAGGTCGCGATAGCTGATCGGATAGCGACAATACCAGCGCACCGCCCACAGGATCACATCACCCTGGAAATGGCGCCACTTGAAATCCGTCATCGTTCCGTCCGTCCAATCTCCGCCAAGCATGCTCAAGCTTCACGATTTTTGCAACAGAGCCGGCTTGGTGATATCGTCATGGTGCCCTCAGTAGTCCGGGCTCGCGAGCGCGGGGCCCTTCGTGCTGTAAGGCCTTTCACCTCATTTACGTCGGATGGGGTCGTCTGGCCCAACGGTGAGAAAACCCAGGTCGATGTGGTGGTCTGGTGTACTGGATTCCGGCCGGCACTGGATCACCTTAAGGCACTGGACGTGCTGGATGACTACGGAAGGGTCGAGGTTGATGGGGGGCGTTCTATTCGCGAGCCGCGCCTCTGTCTGGTCGGATATGGCGACTGGACCGGCTTGGCCTCGGCGACGTTGATTGGCGTCACCCGTACCGCGCGCAGCACAGTTAACGAAGTAGTCGAACACCTGAACAGCTTGGAGCAGTCGGATGCATAGCGGAATCGAAATTCGTGTCGCCAGACCAGAGGATGCAGAAGAGATCCAGATCATCTACGCGCCCATCGTACTCAACACGGCCATCTCATTCGAAGAGGCAGTGCCGAGCGTGGAGCAAATGTGTGAGCGTATCTCCACGACGCTGCAAACCTATCCGTATCTGGTGGCTGTGCGAGAAGGACGGGTAGTCGGCTATGCCTACGCCAGTCAGCACCGGGCGCGTGCGGCGTACCGGTGGGCGGTGGATGTGACGGTGTATGTCGCCGAGGGGCAGCGCCGCAGCGGAATTGCTCGGCAGCTCTATGACGTGCTGCTGCCGGTTCTGAAGCGTCTGGGATATCGCTCGGCGTATGCCGGTATCGCCTTGCCGAATGAAGGCAGTGTCGGGCTGCACGAACGACTCGGTTTTCAGCACATCGGTACGTTTCCGCAGGTCGGATTCAAGCTCGATGCTTGGCATGATGTGGGGTATTGGCGGTTTGAGTTCGGTGACGACGGCCTTCGACCCGAGGCTCCAATGAGCTTCGTATCCTAAACCCGAATGCCACGCTAGAGCGTCCCAGCCCGCGCCGTTGCTGGCTGCGACAGCACTAATCCTCCAACACATGTGAGTAAACCTGAATCGTCCCAGTTTTGTAGACACCTCCAAACCTAATAATGATGCCCAAAGATTGGTGAAATGGTGCTTGCACTACAGGGGGCTAGTTGAAAAGGGCCAAGAAACGGCTGAAATTGACAGCGGCAATGGCAAGGCCGCTCAGTACGATAACTGTCGTGTAGATCGGGTGGTCTTTGACGATTTCAATTAACACAACAGGATGCACCCCGTTCCGCTCGTACCATTTGGATTTTGTCTTCAAGGACTTTTCATGTGTACGCTCGAAGAAGTTCGCAAACATATCGAGCTTCCTTAGGGTCGATTGATGCATTTTTATGTACTCAGCGTTCACAAAGGCGGCAGCCTCATCAGCGCCGGGCAGTGCGTCTTGGTCGCTGGCATTATTGAGTTCAGCCAATGCCATGATCCTGCCTTTCCTTCCCCTACTATCGGCATGCGGGGCATAGTTTCTTCCATATAACGCAACCAGCTCACGCGCAAGGTCAACCTTCTTGTCATCCGGCAGCTCTACGGGTTTGCCCCCGAGCACCCGAAAGCGATGCTCAAGCGCAAAGAACCCGAAATTTTCGTCTCGCATGTTCCAATGCAGGAACCGACAATCCTTGTGCTTATCAAGCCATTGGAAAAAACCTTTCAGCATCGACTTTTCGAATTTATTGAGCTCTGCTTGCATGCTGGAGAGCTGTTTGCTGAGCTCTGCTTCTTTATGGATGGACCACGATTTGGTTTGGCCGGTTTTTAGGTTCCGTGTGGCGATGGATGTCACACGTTTCGACTCCCCCGTATCATTTTCATAAAACGATTCGCAGGAGTAGTGAATTACGTAAACTCGGTTCGCGTCCAGGTAGAGGTCTTCGATTAACGCTCTGCTCCTTTTGCGATCCTTTACCCGATCTAGCTCTGCTCCCACACCTTTCCCCTCAACCCAATGCACTGTAGGCGAAGCTGGTGATTTTGCCCTCAAATGTGGGTACCCGCTAGATTCACCCCTAGCTTTGCCTTTGACTCTTCCTGAGGGTATACCGCTTGGGGATAATCAGCCGGCTTTGTCTTGGTGGATTGCCCTACAAATCGACGTGGCCTTCACCAAGCCGCTCCCAATGCCGGCCGTCAGAACGTAGGACCATTCGCTTCCGCCGAAGCGGGCTGGTGGGCGTGAGCCAACAGGCGTATCCTACAAGTGCTTGCTCCGAGACTTGTTGGCCTACAGCCTCCCCTTGGAGACATCTGATAGCCCGCCGCTGAGGCGGGCTTCTTTGCTATCGGGTCGCAGCGCCTTTGGTTTGCTAGCTTCCCAAGCTAGGCTCTGCCAGGGCGCATGCCCATCAGCGGTCTACCCGCCTCCCTAAGCACGACGATTATCGACGTACCCAAATCCTTAATCAGGCGCATGGAAAGCAGGCGGAGGTTTGGCGAAATTCGCTTACGCAGCCATTGCTTCGCAGGATTCTGCGCAGGTCATGCAGGCCTGGGCGCATTGCTGACAGTGGTCTGCCTTATGCTTACCGCACTCCTCCCCGCAGGCCCGGCAAATTTTGGCGCATAGGGCACAAAGCTCTTTGGCCAGCATGCTTTCTCGTGCCATCAAGGTAGCCGCAAGGTTGCACATATCTGCGCAATCTCTGTCCAGCTTGATGCAGTCAGCCATCATTTTTACATCTTGTTCTTGTAGGCAGGCTGACGCACAGCCTTCACAGGCCAGCGCACAGCGCAGGCATTCCGAGATGCATTCTTCAAAGCGACTGTTCATGGTCATATCTCCGGTATCGGGTCGATTTGATGCCAGTGCACCGTCTCATGACGGTATGTAGCGTTCGACCTGACGGGGTCCTGAAGATTGATTACATTTCTGTAAGCTTGTCCGAATCCTCTCGGTGTGAAGGCGTGCCCGATCATTTAAGGCTGGAACATCACTGCTTATGAATGCTCACGATCTTCGCGACGCTTCCTTCCATACGGAACCCAAATTTCACCTTGTCTCCTACGTTCAAGCCCTTCAGCTGTGCAGGCTCAGCATGGAAACCCATGGTCATCGCCGGCCATTTGAGCTCTGCTACCGGGCCGTGGGCCAATGTGATTTTTCCGCTTTGAGGATCCAGCGCCTTTATTGCCCCTTCAGCATGCGCGGTGGGTGCCGCCTGGGTGCCTTGGCCTCCTTCGGCGGAAGCTGGCATGTTCTTCATGTCCATACCATCCATGTCCTGGGCATGCACACTGGCGGCGAAAGCTGTGACCAGGGCTGCGATGACGATTAGCTTTTTCATTGGTTTTCT
This sequence comes from Pseudomonas sp. X4, assembly GCF_040784925.1. Classification (NCBI taxonomy): domain Bacteria; kingdom Pseudomonadati; phylum Pseudomonadota; class Gammaproteobacteria; order Pseudomonadales; family Pseudomonadaceae; genus Pseudomonas; species Pseudomonas sp. X4. Next base: position 2,377,579 of record NZ_CP160798.1, read on the forward strand.
CCTGAGGGGTTGGGGGTAGTGACAGTAAGTTCGCGGCGACGGATCAGCCAGTACGCCGCAGGTATTACAAACAGGGAGAGCAACGGAGCGGTTAGCATGCCGCCGACCATGGGCACCGCGATGCGACTCATGACCTCGCTGCCGGTACCGCTGCTCCAGAGGATGGGCAGCAGGCCTGCAACGATGACCGCCACGGTCATTGCCTTGGGTCTGATGCGCTGCACCGCACCCTCACGGATTGCGCCGAGCAGCGCTGCTCGTGTGGTTTCGCCACTGGCCTGACGCTCAGCCCAAGCGTTATTCAGGTAAATGAGCATAATCACGCCAAACTCCGCCGCTACGCCGGCCAAGGCAATGAAACCAACGCCTGTGGCCACCGACAGGTTGTAGCCCAGCAAGTACAGCAGCCAAACGCCTCCGGTTAGCGCGAACGGTAGCGTGCCCATGATGAGTAGCGCCTCACCGAGGCGCCCAAAAGTCAGGTAGAGCAGCACGAAGATGATGGCCAGCGTCGCCGGCACCACCCAGGCCAGGCGTGCGTTAGCGCGCTCCAAGTATTCGAACTGCCCGGAGTAACTCAAGCTCATGCCCGGATCTAGCTTTACCTCGGTGTCGATCACCTGCCGCAGGTCTGCCACAACAGACGATAGGTCTCTGCCGCGCACATCGACGTACACCCAGCCCGAGGGGCGAGCATTTTCGCTCTTGAGCATGGGCGGGCCATCGGCAATACGTATGCGGGCCACGGTGCCAAGCGTCAGCTGGCCCCCCTGCGACGTGTAGATCGGCAGCTGACGCAACGCCTCCACGGAATCACGCCATTCACGTGGATAGCGCACGCTAATGGGAAAGCGAGCTAACCCTTCAACCGTTTCCCCAATGGTTTCGCCACCTATGGCACCGGCTACAATAGCCTGTACGTCGGTAATGTTCAGGCCATAACGCGCAGCGGCATGGCGGTCGATGTCCAAATCAATGTAGCGACCGCCAGTCAAACGCTCTGCCAGGGCCGAAGTCACTCCAGGCACCTTTATCGCTGCCCGCTCTACAGCAAGGGTAGCCCGGTCTATCTGGTTCAGATCGCTGCCGGCAACCTTGACGCCGATCGGACTCTTGATGCCGGTGGCCAGCATGTCAATCCGATTGCGGATAGGCGGAATCCAGATATTGGTGAGCCCAGGCACACGCACGATACGGTCAAGCTCTTCGATTAGCTTCTCAGTGGTCATACCTGGACGCCATTCACTCTTGGGCTTGAGCCGCACGGTGGTCTCGAACATCTCCAGCGGTGCAGGGTCAGTGGCCGATTCGGCGCGGCCGGCCTTACCAAAGACGCTGGCTACCTCGGGGACTGTACGAATCAAGCGATCCGTTCGCTGCAACAGCTCTGAAGCTTTCTGCGCGGAGAGTCCAGGCAAGGCTGAAGGCATGTAGAGCAGATCACCTTCATCAAGTGGGGGAAGAAACTCGCCACCCAGATGGTTCAAGGGCCACAGACTGCTGAGCAGGATGAGCAATGCTCCAGCGAGGGTAAGCAAGGGCCGGCGCAGGACGACCTCCAATGCCGGACGGTACAGCCGGATGAGGCCCCGGTTGAGCGGGTTGCGCTGTTCCGCAGGCAGTGGCCCTCTGATCCAGTACCCCATCAGCACCGGTATCAGGGTCACCGATAGCGCAGCCGCCGCTGCCATCGCGTAGGTCTTGGTAAAGGCCAGGGGGGCAAAGAGGCGGCCCTCCTGGGCTTGCAGCGTGAACACCGGGATGAACGAGAGCGTGATGATCATGAGGCTGAAGAACAGCGCTGGTCCAACCTCGACGGCCGCCTCCGTCATTACGTTCCAATGCGCTTCGCCCCGCAAAGGTTGACCAGGATGCTGGGCATGCCAGGCCTCTACACGTTTGTGGGCGTTCTCGATCATGACCACGGCAGCGTCCACCATTGCACCGATGGCAATAGCGATTCCGCCAAGGGACATGATGTTGGCGTTGATGCCCTGATGACGCATGACGATCAGCGCAATCAGGATTCCCACGGGCAGCGACACGATGGCCACCAGCGACGAGCGCAGGTGCCAGAGAAACGCTGCGCATACCAACGCCACTACCACAAACTCCTCGACCAGTTTGTGACTGAGGTTCTCCACAGCACGGTCGATCAGCTGGCTGCGGTCGTAGACGGTGACAAGCTCCACCCCGGCAGGCAGGCCTTTCTTCAGGGTTTCGAGCTTGGCCTTGACGTGCGCGATGGCCTCACGAGCATTCTTGCCGCTGCGCAGGATAACCACTCCACCTACGGCTTCACCGAGGCCGTCCAGTTCACCTATGCCTCTGCGGGCTTCCGGACCTATCTGCACCGTAGCGACATCGCCTAAGTTCACCGGCACGCCCTTGGTAGCCAGTCGCAGAGGGATCGCTCTGAAATCGTCCAGCGATCCTAGGTAGCCGGCCGCACGAACCATGAATTCTGCTTCGCCTTGCTCCAGCACACCACCGCCGGTCTCCTGGTTGGCCTTACCTATAGCCTCTATCACCTCAGCTTGGGTGATACCGAGGCTGGCCATGCGAAGCGGATCGAGGAGGACTTGGTATTGCTTGACCATACCGCCGATGGTGGCCACCTCAGCGACATCCGGCAGGGTCTTGAGCTCATAGCGCAGGAACCAGTCCTGCAGGCTGCGCAGTTGCGACAGGTCATGGCCACCGTTGCGATCGACCAGCGCATACTGAAAAATCCACCCGACTCCGGTGGCGTCCGGTCCGAGTACCGGCTTGGCTGCCGCAGGTAATCGCGATTGTGCCTGGCTCAGGTACTCAAGAACCCGAGAGCGCGCCCAATACAGATCGGTGCCGTCCTCGAACAGCACGTAGACGAAGCTGTCACCGAAGGCGGAGAAGCCGCGTACCGTTTTGGCCTCCGGAACCGAGAGCATTGTCGTGGTCAGCGGATAGGTCACCTGATTCTCAACGATCTGAGGAGCCTGACCTGGGTAGGACGTGCGGATGATCACCTGTACATCCGACAGGTCGGGCAAGGCGTCGATTGGCAGACTGCGCACCGAGACGAAGCCCCATGCCACCAGAAACAGCGTAGCGAGCAGCACCAGTACCCGGTTGCCTACCGACCAGCGGATCAGTTTGGCAATCATGGTTGGCCCTCCAACACTTTGATCTGCTCAACCACCATGCCCTCGTCGCGTTCGCGTATCCCAAAGCGAATCTGTGCACCGACCTTGAGGCCATCAAGGAGCGACTGATCAGCCACCGGGAAGGTCATGGTCATCCCAGGCATACCCAGGGTGAGGAAGGGACCATGGTCAACGGTGAGCTGGGCTCCGTCTATCTGCACGATACGGCCGTTCGCTTCATGTAAGGCGGGCCCCGCTTTTGGCTGAGCGTCTTGCGCCGTCGCCGCTTCGATGCCTTTCAAATTAGCTTCGGAGTCCAGTAGGAATTGCCCCGACGCTACGATGCGCTGACCTGCCTGAAGGCCCTGCAACACCGCAACTTGCCCCTTGCTCTCCTGACCCAACACGACTTCCACCGGTCGGAAGCGACCACCTTCTTCAGCCAGCATCACCAGATCCCGCTTGCCGGTACGTATGACCGCCTCGGCAGGCACCAAGAGGCTCTGCTCGGCAGACACGCCGGGATTGAGAGCCACTTGAGCGGTCATCCCAGGACGAAGCCGTCCATCCGGGTTGGGCAACTCGATACGCAGGCGCAACGTGCGGCTTTGCAAATCGGCATCAGCCAACAGCGCGGTCAACTTGCCCGGTACCGGATCGCCTGGGAAAGCTGGCAATTGCGCTTGCACAGGCTGGCCTTCGCGCAGGCCTTGAGCCTGGGCTTCTGGCACAGCGGCTTCCAGCCAGACGTTGGCCACTCCGTTGATCCTTGCCAAGGTAGTCCCCGGCGTCAGCGTCATGCCGGGTCGCAGATCGAGAACCTGGATGACACCGGCAGTGGGCGCGGAAAGTGTGACCGAGAGCTGTACCTTTCCAGTGCTCGCGACCCGGTTGATCAGGTAGACCGGCATGCCGGAGAGCAGGAGCCGCTGTCGTGCCGCCGCTGTCAGTTGAGCGTCGCCGGAATGCCGCAACGCCAGATATTCCTCCTGCAAACCAGCCCACTCCGGGGTCAGCACATCGGCTAGGGGAGCCCCTTTAGCAACTATATCCCCCGCCGCCCGGCCATATACGCGTTCGACGTAACCGCCAGTACGGGCCTGCAACACGCTGAAGTCGCGTTCGTCGAACGCCAGAACGCCGCTCACGCTCAGGGATCGTTCAAGCCTGCCAGCCATCACCGTTGCCAATCGCATCCCGAGATTTTGCTGGAGCCCAGCCGAGACCTGAACCGCAGGCTGCCCCTTGTCATCCGTCTCGCCTGAATACTTGGGCACGAGCGGCATGTCCATGAACGGCGACTTTCCGGGTGCCGGGAAATGCTGCTGGGGATACATCGGGTCGTACCAATACAGCGCTTTTTGCTCACCTACTGGCTGCGATGGGGTAACCGTGCCCCGTCCACCTAGCCAGAAGCCCGCGCCTGCTCCAATAGCAAGGGCAGCAGCCACAACCAACCCAATCGACCTATTCCTCATGCCCGCACCTCTCCATATACGAAATGCAGACGCGCTGCTGTTGCAGCCAACTGTCCTTGCAGATCCACATCCTGTAACAGCGCTTCCACGCGTTGCCGACGTGCCGACAGCACTTCACTCAACGGCGACTTACCGGCGCGGTAGTCCGCCAGAGCGAGGCGTACCCGGTCCTCGGCCAGAGGTAGAAGCGTCTCGCGACTGCGCCGCACCGCCCGCTGCAAACGTTGGTACTCGGCAAGGTCTGTTTCAAGCTGGGCTTGATGCTCGCGCAGGGCTGCATCCTGCTCATCCTCCAACTGACGAACTTGCGCGCGTCGTGCCGCAATCATCGGGTCTTGCCGGGAGCCGGTGAACAACGGCAGCTGGAAGCTGACTTGCAAGCTGACCATGTTGCTGAAGTCCGGGCCACGACGCTGATAATCCACCCCCCAAGACCAATCCGACTTCTTTTCTGCCTGGGCCTGGTGTACCTGGGCTTGCGCCTCGCGTGTCATGGCGTTGTAGGTATTGAGCTCCGGGTGGGCATGTACGGAGTGCAGGTATTCAGCTGCGTCTACAGGCCAGAGTGGGAACGTCGGCGCCCCTACTTCGGCGTCCTGCCCAATCCAGCGCTTCAGCGCGGATCGCGCTTGAGCTGCCTGACTCAATAAAACATCCTTCTGCTCGTCCAGCTGCGCCAATTCCTGTTTCGGAGCCAGCGTATCGGTCGTCGAGCCTGCGCCACCGGCCAGGCGCGCCCGCACCGTAGAAGCCAGCAGCTGGTTTTCTTTGTAGAAAGCGTCGAACTGTTCAAGTTTTCGCTGCACGGTGTACGCATTAACCCAAGCCTGCGCGGTTGCCGCTCGAATCTTCAGGCGCTCGAAGACCGCCTCAGCATCGGCTCGCTCGACCGTGGCCTGAGCTGTCTCTACGCGAGCTTTACGTTTGTCCCGGTTCGGTACGTCCTGGGACAGGCCAACCACCTGCATGGTCATGAAGTCTCTGTTCAAGCTCCAGCGATCAGCGCCTTCAATCGGCAGGTTTTGTACTCCAAGATTCAGGCGCGGATCGGGTAGTTCGCCCGCTGGAATGACCAAGTTGCGCGCAGCTGATGCCTGCTCTTGGCGGGCTTGTAGAGAGGGAGCGTTGCGTTCAGCCAGTTGCAGCGCTTCATCCAGCGGCAGCGTTGTCGCCTGTGCTGAGACAGCCGGCAGCAGTATGAAAAGGACGGCAGTGGGAGTTCGTCCCTGAAAACGTTGGGGAGTCATGAGAATGATTCCTCGAAAGATCAGCGCCCAGGCGCGTGCCATCGGCCCGCTGCTAGGCAGAACGATGGTGTGAAATTAAGAGGGAGTCAGACGCGGGGAGGACGCCATGGATCGGGGGGAGAACCTGTTGCTATGCCTACAGCGTAGGTATCGGCAGGTCGTGGCTTGGCATAGGTCAGTCCAGGCGTCAGGAAGCTGAGCTGCACTGTGCTGGCAGTTCTGCACTCCTGGCCTACCTTGCAGGATTTGGCATGGTCACCAGTCTTGCCCGGCTCTTGGTCCTGGCAGCAGTCATGGTCCATGCCCGCCATCATTTCCATGCCCATGGTCTGCATTGGGCAAGGTTCAGTCGCCGAATCGATGCCCGCCATCCCGTTAAGCGGAAGCGCCACGATAAGCATCAGGATGGTGAGCAGTCGAATGAAGCGTTTCATGATGGGCGAATATAGGTTACCGGGATGAATTCAGCATTAAGAGGCTTCACCAAACAACCGCTTGGAGGCTGGAAGGCTGATGTAAAAAGTTGTGAATCCCTCCGCTGAAGTACACCAAATTCGTCCGCTGTGAGCCTCGATGATGGAGCGTGTTATCGACAGGCCCAGGCCTGCATTGCTTGGTCCGCCTTCGCGTCTGGCTGGATCAGCCCGATAGAACCGGTCGAAGATCTTGCCAATGTGCTGAGGATCGATGGTTACTCCGCTGTTACGTATGGACAACGTCACGTTTTCACGTGTTTGCTCGATCTGCACTGATATCTCGTTGCCTTCCGGGGTGTAGCGCAACGCGTTCGATAAAAGGTTGGAAAGCGCTCGGTCAATCATCAAGAGATCGCCACGAACCTTGCCACGACCTTGGAGGGTCAGCTGGATGCCTTGATCCTCAGCCAGAAACTGGTAGTACTCGAACAGCTTGGATACGAGTTCGGAGAGCTCCACATCAATCTGCTCAGGCACGATCAGACCGTTATCCGCCTTCGCGAGGAAAAGCATGTCGTCGATCATGCGCGACATGCGCTTGAGGTCTTCAAGGTTCGAATAGAGGTTTTCCTCATAGGCATCCAGGTCACGCTTCTTGGTGAGCACCACTTCGGTATGGGTAAGTAGGTTGCTGACCGGCGTTCTCAACTCATGAGCGATATCGGCAGAGAAGTTGGACAACCGAACGAATGCATCCTCCAACCGTCCCAGCATCCCGTTGAAAGACAGGATGAGCTCCTGAAGCTCTAGCGGTACGGGCTCCAGCGGAATGCGCTCGCGGAGCGATCTTGCCGACATCCCGGTGGCCACTTTGGTGATTTGCCCGACAGGCCGAAGCCCACTCTTGGCAACGACCCAGCCCAAGCCTGCGCTCACAATCGCGCTGATCACCAAGCCGATGCCGAACCACCATTGCAGGGTGACAAAGAAATGCGCGTGAGTGGTGACATCGAGCATCAGCACGGCCGTCACCGGTTCCGTTTCGCCCGCGATGGTCATCTGGGCGGTGATACCGCGGAAGTTCTGCGATTCATCCTGCCACTCCCAGACCGCACCCTGGCGCGCCTGCTCGAACCGCTGAGGAATTTGGGAGGCTTTGGAGTCTGAAAAAAGGGTCGTTCCGTCAGCCTTGGTGATTTTCGCCGAAAGATCCTGATGTGCGCCGAGCAATGCCCGCAGCTGCTGCTCCTGATCGCCGAGCTCGCCTCGCGCTGCTGAAATGGACAGAATATGACGCGTTGACTCCAGCTTTTCGGAGAGCGCCTGCTCATCCAGCATCCGGAAATGGTGCTGGCTGAGCCCGTAGAAAGCCACGCCGGCAACGACCAAGACAGCAGTCACCGCGAACATGAACATCAGGGTCAGTCGCTTGACGAGCGATGATTGCGGGCGCATCACTCTGCCACATCCATCATGTAGCCCATGCCTCGGGCGGTATGGATGAGCTTTGGCGCGAAGTCGTCATCAATCTTGGCCCGCAGTCGGCGAATCGCGACCTCGATCACGTTGGTGTCACTGTCGAAGTTCATGTCCCAGACCTGAGAAGCGATCAGCGACTTGGGGAGCACCTCCCCGCGTCGGCGCATGAGCAGCTCCAAAAGGGCAAACTCCTTGGCAGTAAGGTCGATCCGCTTGCCGTTTCGCGTAGCCCGGCGCTTGAGCAGGTCAACCTCAAGGTCCGCCATCTTCATGGTGGTTTGAGCAGAACCACCGTTGCCTCTGCGCAGCAGTGTGCGGACCCGAGCCAACAGCTCAGAGAACGCAAAGGGCTTCACAAGGTAGTCATCAGCACCCAGCTCCAAGCCTTTAACGCGATCATCTACGCCATCACGGGCCGTGAGAAAGAGGACCGGCACGTCTTTCCCCGCTGCCCGGATCTTGCGCAGGACCTCCCAGCCATCGAGCCCCGGCATCATTACGTCCAAGATCAGCAAGTCATACGCTTCGCTCTGCGCCTGTTGCAGGGCGTCAGTGCCTGTCATCACCCGGTCTACAGTGAAGCCAGCCTCTGTTAGGCCTTGCTGGAGGTAGACACCGGTTTTCGGCTCATCTTCGGCTACGAGTAATTTCATCTGCTCTCATCCACGCGGAGTGCATCTCCAGTTTGCAGGAAAAAAGACGCCCAACCAGAAGCTGACGGAAAAGTAATGTCGCGATCAGTTTTCTGACAGCACCGCGAGGCTAATTTGACCCTGTACCTGACGCCATGAGGCGCAGAACCCACTGAGGATCTCCAGATGAACATGGTCAAAGCAATTGTGGTGGTCGTTACCTTCGGCATGGCAGGCATCGCCCTGGCAGAGGGCGGCGCGGACCGGACCTTTGCGCGGATGGAAGCGGCTCGCCAAAACTCCATGCAGGCCTATCAGGTTGCGCAGCAGGAGAAAGAGCAGCCGCCGGTCGCCGCACAGTCCAGCAAGCATGTCGGCCACGAGAGCTGCTGATCCGAGCTTACAGAAATGTAATCACTCCGGAATCTGAACTATGGCAGTTTCAGACTACGGCCTCTCATCAGCCTCGCGCAGTAGCGAAAGTCTACGAGACTGGTGAGAGCTCCAACGAACCCAAGGGCTGCGCCATCGAGCAGCCTGGATATCAGCGATCTACCTGACTGGACGCAACGGCATGCAAAGCAAAACCACGAGACGATCATTCGTCAAAGGCCTGGCCGCTACCGGACTTCTGGGTGGGCTCGGCATGTGGCGCGCGCCGGTCTGGGCTGTGACCAGCCCTGGCCAACCGAACGTGCTCAGCGGCAATGAATTCGACCTGTATATCGGTGAACTGCCCGTCAACATTACGGGGGCAGCTCGTACGGCCATGGCCATCAACGGCTCCGTGCCAGGGCCGATCCTGCGATGGCGCGAAGGCGACACCGTGACGCTGCGCGTACGCAACCAGTTGAAACAGGACACCTCCATTCACTGGCACGGCATAATCCTGCCCGCCAATATGGACGGTGTGCCGGGCTTGAGCTTTCACGGCATCGCTCCCGATGGCATGTACGAATACAAGTTCAAGGTCCATCAGAACGGCACTTACTGGTATCACAGCCACTCAGGCCTCCAAGAGCAGTCTGGGGTCTATGGCGCACTGGTGATCGATGCTAAGGATCCCGAGCCGTTTGTATATGACCGCGATTACGTCGTCATGCTCAGCGATTGGACGGATGAGGACCCGGCGCGGGTGCTCTCCAAACTCAAGAAGCAGTCCGACTATTACAACTTCCACAAGCGCACGGTCAGCGACTTCGTTGACGACGTGAGCGAGAAAGGCTGGTCGGCCGCTGTAGCGGATCGGAAGATGTGGGCTGAAATGAAGATGAGCCCCACCGACCTCGCAGATGTGAGCGGGTATACCTACACCTACCTCATGAACGGCCAAGCTCCGAACGGCAACTGGACGGGTATCTTCAAGCCCGGCGAGAAGATCCGCCTGCGATTCATCAACGGCTCGGCCATGACCTATTTCGATGTCCGGATTCCTGGGCTCAAGATGACGGTTGTGGCTGCCGACGGCCAGTACGTCAAACCCGTATCGGTCGATGAGTTCCGGATCGCCGTTGCTGAAACCTACGATGTCATCGTCGAGCCTGAAAACGAACAGGCCTATACGATTTTCGCGCAATCCATGGACCGTACCGGGTATTCCCGAGGCACCCTGGCAGTTCGCGAAGGCTTGCAAGCGCCCGTACCGGCGGTAGATCCACGCCCGATCATCGCCATGAGCGATATGGGCATGGACCACGGCAGCATGGGCGGAATGGATCATGGCAGCATGGCTGGCATGGACCAGGGCAGCATGGCCGGCATGGATCACAGCAAGATGGCTGGAATGGACCACGGCAGCATGGCCGGTATGGACCACAGCAAGATGACTGGGATGGGCAATGAAGGCATGGCCGGCATGAGCGGCGCAATGCAAAGCCATCCGGCTTCCGAGACCAACAACCCACTGGTCGATATGCAGACTATGTCGCCAACGCCAAAGCTGAACGATCCGGGAATTGGCCTACGCAACAACGGGCGTCGAGTGCTGACGTACGCCGATCTGCGGAGCACCTTCATCGATCCCGATGGTCGAGAGCCTGGACGGACAATCGAACTGCACCTTACCGGCCACATGGAGAAGTTCGCGTGGTCGTTCGACGGTATCAAATTCTCCGACGCTGAACCGCTGCGGTTGAAATATGGCGAGCGTCTTCGCATCACCTTGGTCAACGACACCATGATGACTCACCCCATCCACCTCCACGGTATGTGGAGTGATCTGGAGGACGAGAACGGCAACTTCATGGTTCGCAAGCACACCATCGACATGCCACCTGGCTCAAAACGAAGCTATCGCGTCACCGCAGATGCCTTGGGACGTTGGGCCTATCACTGTCACCTACTGTTCCACATGGAAATGGGCATGTTCCGAGAAGTACGTGTGGACGAATGAACTGGAGATTTGAGATGAGCAAACCAATGAAACGAAGCGCCTTTTTCCTTTCTGCTGCGATGGTAGGCATTCTGGCTGTTTATGCCCCGTCGTCGTGGTCCAGCGACAATCATGATCAGCATTCCCAGAAAACCACAGAGGCCGGCAAAGCCAAAGGCTCGCAGGACAAGCAGGGCCGGGGGATGAACCATGAAGGCATGGACCATGGTTCCATGGAAGGTATGGACCACGGCTCGATGAAGGGAATGGACCATGGCTCGATGGAAGGCATGGACCACGACAAAATGATGAAATCGCATGGCAGCGACAAAGCTAAGGCAGGGAAAGATGGCCAATAGCCTCGGGCGGCCTTCGCTGCTGGCTCTGACCGTTTCGATCAGCATGCTGGGCGTAACGCCCAGCTTCGCTGCTGAAGAAATGGATCACTCGGGCATGGATCATTCGAAAATGGGGCACGGCTCCATGCAAATGGATGCTGCTCCATCCGAATCGATGCCGGCGATGGATCACAGCAAGATGGGGATGGGCAAACAGCAGAAAAAGCCTGCCCCTGTTGATCACAGCCAGATGGGGCATGCTCAAAGCAAGAGTAAATCCAGCCCGGTGGACCACAACAAGATGGACCACAGCAAAATGAACCATGGAAACATGCAGGGCATGGATCACGGCTCTATGAAGGGCATGGACCATTCCCAGATGAACCATAGCTCAGCGACTTCTCCGACCACGACGAGCCGCACGCCGATTCCAGTGCTCACTGATGCGGATCGCGAGTCGGCCTTTCCGCCCCTGGGTGGCCACCAAGTGCACGACAGCGGAATCAACAGCTTCTTCCTGTTGGACCAGCTCGAATACCAGGACGCCGATGAGGGCAGCACCCTGGCCTGGGACGCATCAGGCTGGATAGGCGGCGACATTAATCGCCTCTGGGTTCGTTCGGAAGGCGAGCGCACCAATGGGGTAACCGAAGATGCTGAGCTGCAACTCCTGTACGGGCGCTCGGTCAGCCCTTGGTGGGATGTGGTCGCCGGGGTCCGCCAGGATTTCAAACCGGAATCCCCACAGACCTGGGCAGCCTTTGGTATTCAGGGCATGGCTCTGTATGACTTCGAGGCCGAAGCCACGGCGTTTATAGGCGAGAACGGTCAGACTGCTGCGCGTCTTGAGGGCGAATACGACATCCTGCTGACCAATCGCTTGATTTTGCAGCCCACGGCCGAGGTCAATTTCTATGGCAAGAACGATCCTGAGCGCGGCGTTGGCTCGGGCCTTGCCAATACCGAAGTCGGGCTGCGCCTACGGTATGAAATTGTCCGCCAGTTTGCTCCATACATAGGCGTTACCTGGAGCCGCTCCTACGGCAACACCGCTGACTTCATCCGAGACGAGGGTGGAGATGTTGATGAGGCACGCTTCGTTGCCGGTATCCGGATGTGGTTCTGAGAATTCCAACATGAAAAAAACAATTACAACGCTGCTTGGGGCCGGTGCTGTCGGAAGTGCTGCGGTATTGGGCACAGCCTATTTCGGTCTGGTGAATGTCGGCGCTGATGATCCTCACTTCCCGGCAGTCCATTCCTTTCTCGCCATGGCTCGTGATCGGTCTATTGAGGTTCGAGCGCGAGACATCGAAGTCCCTGATCTGAAGGAAGCCGCGTTGATCAAAGCGGGGGCGGGCAACTACAACGCCATGTGTATAGGCTGTCACCTTGCCCCTGGCGTTGGGAAGACTGAGCTAAGCCAAGCGCTATACCCGTCGCCACCCGACCTCACCAAGGTGGGTGTCGGAGGCGATCCAGCCGCCGCATTCTGGACAATCAAGCACGGTATCAAAGCCACGGGCATGCCCGCCTGGGGCAAGAGCATGGGCGATGAGTACATCTGGGGAATCGTCGCGTTCCTGGATCAACTGCCCCAGATGAATGCCGAGCAGTACAAGGCCTTGGTGGCCACGAGCGGCGGCCACCAGCACGGCGGCGGTGAAAGCGATATGCACAACCATGAGGGCCAGCACGGCGGGAGCGGTCGTGCCGAGCATGGTGATCACGATGAAGCGGCAGACGACGATCATGCCCAGGCAGCTCACGACCATGGAGCTGCACCCGCAGGCTCCGCTCAAGCGGCAGATCATCACGGTGACCACAATGCGGCCGAGGCCCATTCGGATGCCCACCCGACATCGTCGCCAAAGACGCATGTTCACAAAGACGGTAAGGAGCACACTCATGCCAACTAACCGGATATTCGTTCGGCTAGCCGCTATCGCTGGGCTTCTGGTGACCTCGGCGGCCTATGCTGCCGAGCCATTGTCCATCGACGTTCACCGAGACGCGAACTGCGGTTGCTGCAAGAAGTGGATCGCGCACCTGGAAGCCAATGGTTTCAAAGTGACCGACCATGTTGAGACGGACATGAGCGCAGTGAAACAGAAGCTGGGCGTAGCGCCACGGTTAGCGTCCTGCCACACAGCTGTGATCGACGGAAAGTTTGTTGAAGGTCACGTGCCAGCTGAGCAGATTCGAGAACTCAGGGGGCGGAACGATCTAGTCGGGATCGCCGTACCAGGAATGCCAGCTGGGTCCCCAGGCATGGAGGTTGATGGCGTAAGCCATGCCTACCAAGTCATTGGTTTAATCAAAAGCGGCGAGGACCAAGTAGTCGCCAACTATCCAGCCAAATAACGCACCTACCAGGAGGACGGCGGTAGGCTGACTGCCGTCCCTTATTCCCCCGCTAGAAAGCTTCATCAGCTCAACAGGACGACAGAGAGGGGCTACAAAGGGTAGCTAGTCAGATTCACGGCGCTCGCGGACTGGCTTGAGTACGATATCGCCGTTGATGAGCTCGATGGAGAGTCTGTCGCCCGTCGTGACCCCGAGCTCGCGCAAAATGTCATCGGGTAATTCCACAATCACATCGCCGGAGCCGTCGCCGGGATCTAGGCACTTTACCGTGGTGCGCGCTGATTGAGTCATTGGACTCTCCTGCCTGAGCTACCAGTCCTCATCGTACTCCACCAGTCATGAAAGCCGGTAACCAGGCGATCTATTGCCGGAATTGACGCTTCAACCCGGCGTTTTATCAGAGTAAGTCCTGTCCACTCGCTCAGTGCTCAGTTCTGGCCCCGGCAACCGACTCCAGCGGTCCGGTATTCAAGGATTTTCACGTCTCCGTTGGAATCCTCGTAATTCATCTGTGCCGGCATCACGTCACAGCTCGCCTTGGTCGACGTCATGCTGATCACCTTCGCCACGTCGAGCCGCATCCCGTAGCGATAGTGGATCACCTCCGGTGGGTTCTTTCCCTTGGCAGCGGCATAAGCTCGCATAGCTTGCTCATTGGCCTGAATCATCTTTCCATGCAGACGGTCGGATCCTCCTTCGGCGAGTACGGCTGACGAAGCCACTAGGGCCAGGATAGCGGTGATACTTTTGATGACTTTCATTTCAATCACTCCAATAAACGTGACTGAAGATTAGGGGTTGATCGCTGTCAATTGAGTGATACGGGAATTACAAGGTTGTAAGTCCCGCATGTAAAAAGAGGTAGCGTTGCCTCCTCGCCGCATACCAACCTCGCCCTCAGGCAAGCTACTGGTAGACACCCAAGCGTATACGCTCAAGATAGTCCGCTACGACGCTGAACCCGAGCGACGTGTCGAGCATCTCGAAGGGTACAAACCCCAACAAACGGCCGCACGGCCGACAAAGCCACTGCTCCGCGAGCATCTGAGAGCCAAATACCTTCGATGCAAGCTCCAGTCCTTTCGCATACTGGAACGCCACCGCGCTCTGCTGGGCATCCAGACGATGGGCCTGAGCGGGATGGCTCAGACGGTGAATGCTTCTGGTCGATCTTCCTGTGATTCGCCCGACGAGGTTACGAGCCTTGAACAGGCTCGATGACTCGACCATGCACTTCACGTCGCTGAAAAAGAATCCTGTTTGGACTAGACTCAGGAGCTCCAGCTGGCTCAACCCGTCGGGGTGGGTATGAACCAGGTGGAACGTTGGTGGAAAGGCCTGCGATTCAACAGGTGGGCGAGTGCTTGTAGGATTCACTGCATCGACCTCCTCTTGTGCGTTGGCTGCCAGACTAGCCATTTTGATTCCCAAGCACGTCCGGCGCCCTTCCACCTTCACAATAGCCCAATACGGTCACCAATGTGGATGCGATACCGGTGACTTCTAACTAAAATGGCATACCGCCCGTCTAGCAACGTGTACAAGCACTTCAATTAATGAGAATTTTCGCACCATTACCTGGAGAATATGTCGCATCAGCGCTTAAGCGAGGCAATGAGCTTCTAGGTATTAAATCTCTAAAAACTGAAGATTTCTATATAAAACCGATACCTCGTGTTGGCTTCGGGATTAGTAAAACCTTAAGCACCGTGCAAGCAGAGTGGCGGCCGCATCAAGAATTTTATTACCCAAAACTGCTAGACGACCACAAAATTTCCGAACTAGTCCTAAACGACCACACTTTGTATCCTATGATAGCTGCGCTTGGTCGTCATCGAGCGACCGCAATCGTCACACCAAAGACTTGGCAGAAAGTTTGTCCAGATTGCGTTCTCGAAGACTTGAATAACTGCGGAAGCCCCTATATTCATTGCAGGCACGTGTTGGGTTCCGTACAGGTTTGCAGTACTCATGCTTGCACTCTAATCGAAACATGTCCGGCCTGCTCAATACCACTGAAAAAGCACGAGATTGGTCACCTAGCCAAGTGCAGCAAGCAGGGCAAATGGTCAAGACGTCAAAAGCGAGAATTCGGATCAACCCGTCATATGTACGCCAAATTTGTCGCAGATCTTCTGGGCTACCGCGGCCCGATGATACATGATGGAACGGCAGACTTTATCGCATATGCAAGCCTCATGATTAATCGCACTAGAGAATTCGAACGCACCGAGCTGGATATTTCCAAACTGATTTACAAAGAAATGGGGATTACGTCGAGACTTACCACGAGCAGTATCTCCACCAGTGACAAATTTCCTATGTATGTATTTTTAGGATGTCACACCGCTGAGAATTATTTAAATTTGCTAGCGAACCAAGATGAGCAAGACCTCCTGCGAGAGAAGAAAAAATCCAGATTCAATAAACTCTTGCACGAAGCCAATAGAACTAGTCCATATCGTCACGTATCTGCATGAGGATTTCATCTTCGGATACGCGAGATATCCGTATTCCGGCATAACGGTAGAGAACACTCATGGCACAGTGTTCAGTCAGAGAGTATTCTCGGATTGCCCACCGGATTTTACGCAGCTGGTGGTCATGAGTAGACTCAAGCAAATCCGCCATCAACCTTATGCTCCTCGGAAAATGTTCCGGCATTTTAAGGAAAGCGTGGGCGTTTACCACAAGCCTGCATAGAGCAGCGCGGGTGACCTGCTGAGGCTTTCCGTGTACAGAAAGTAAGATCGCCCTAGCTTTAGCGAGCTCTGACGCAAGGGTGAAGTCCCTGGATTGCCAGTCGATTCGAATCTTTCGATCTCTGAGGTAGGGGTTTGCAGCAACATAGTTGACCAACCATTCCCTGTCGTGGCGGTACAACCACTGATAGCCCGGCTTGTCATGACATTTGGGGTTAGCACTGTTTGCAAAGGCTAACCGGCGGGCTTGGAGGTCATTGTCATCAGTAAGGTTATTCGGCCTATCACGACAGACCATAACACCAGCGGATATATCGGCCTCTGGACAGTAGGTCTTGAGGTGTTCCAGCTCCAGATCGAGGAGCCAGCAGAGGAAATAGAACTTGAAGGGCTGCACGATTCGCTCTCGTCGCCGTATGATCTGCAAAACCCAGTCACAGGACCGAACCATTTCTTCAAACTCGGCAGCGCTAGGACTGCACCGAAGTCGCCTGGTTAAGAACTCTCTCAGCATTCCCTCTCTAATTCGACCAGACCTAATAAAACTCATCTCGTCCAAACGGGTCCTGAAAAAATTTCCAGCCTGGATCGCTTTGATCTCATCGGGGTGGTCGAGCCCCCATAGCTGCATACGGGCAATCGCAATGGCCGCGCTGTGTTCTCCACAGTCCATAACCGGCGTTCCACCTGATTCGCCCGGTAGCAACATGCAACGCCAATCTGCCCCTTTGGGAAATCTCATCGCCTGTAGCACTTCGCTGTGGCGCGGACAGACGCAAATGCCCGAAGCTTGATGAATACGATGCCAGTAGGCTAAGCCGCACTCCAGCATGTCCTGTCCGACGCAGCTCTCGCAATATCTAAACGAGGCGTGTTGGAGGAAACGCGACGCTGTTATGCCCAAGGCCATCTTGAGTCCTGTACCCCGATTACCTCCCATTAGAACAACGGCATCGCGGCCCTTCTGTTCATTCAAAAACGGCAAATAAAGCGGTAAAAGTGTGAAGCGATTGATCAACTCTCCTACGGGAATGGCGCCTCCCAGACGCTCAGACAGAGCCCCTAAGCAGCATGGCAAAATGGAACCACAGGTACGCGAGTAGCTACCGAAGAGCTCGTGGCTTGACACGCGGTATCCTGGATTGGCCGCTAGCTTGTGATAGCGCACGGCCAGGCTGTAGAGCGACTCATCCGGGAACGGCTGGGGGAAGAACAGAAGGTTAGCCACTGCCTTGAGCTCCCGATCCTCATGTCACCAGGAGGAATCCCTATCCACCCAGCCGCGCTGTTCGAGCTGAGCCTGAAGGTCTTCGTCCTTCGAAAAATGCACGTTAGCTAATGCTCCGTCAGCAACCGGGACCACGGTACGACCCGTAGCCTTCGATGCCGATTTATCCTTGGCTTGAGGTGGAGGAGTGATCGCGGCCTGGGTAAGTAGCGAAAGATGAGCTCTGTCGGCCCGGCGAGCCAAGTCGTAGTTCATCATCTGGGCGATCTGGTCTTTTGTAGGCATCATGTCCTCGAAGTCAGCAATCTGAAGAGGATCACCGCTTCGTAGAGCCTCGATGGGCTTGTGTAGAAGCCTCATTTGATTGTCATACACCTGCTGAAGCACCGCTGGCGTAATAGCGTCGAGGCCCTCCCAAATTACATGACGCTGCGCAAGCATAAGCAGTTTCGCTAGGAAATCAGTATTGCCTTGGGCGAGATCATAGATCTTGGACAAGAGCTCCTTCGTCAGGGGGGCGCATGATGCCGTCCAGTCATAGGCCCAGAGTTGGGACACCAAGTGCTCCCAAAACGGATCGTCTTCGCTGAATCGGTCAAAAGCGATGGGTCCCATCCCCGCCGCTCTTCGGGCGTTGCGCAGCACACCAGAAAACAGCGGGAGCATTGCGTTGGTCCCTACATACACCAGCGGAACGCCTGCATCGTTGGATAAAGTTACGAAGAAATTCAGCAACTTTTCCCGATCCTGTCCCCCCCGCGAGGAGCAAAGATGCTGCATTTCATCAATGATCAAAGCACCAATGAAAAAGGTTTTGCACAGCTGACTGATGTGCTGGAGCATTACGCTGATGCTGTTGCCAGAACCGCCCCTGCGCGAGTATTTGTCGACTCCTAACGCAGCATCCAACGCTGAGAAGAATGCTGCACAGAAACCGCGCAACGAGCCGTCATGAGGGCACTCAATCTTTAGCCACACGACCTGGGTTTCGATGAGAATGGCGTCTTTATATCTGCTGTGGCTGATCACCTGCGGATAAAGCCTTGCGATGGAATTGAGCGCTGTGGTCTTACCCATACCACTCAAGCCGATGAGCGTCATCGTCTCAGCGGTGGACATGAATCCGTGGCCCTTGGCCTCCGCTGAGGAAGGCAGCCGATGCCTAACAGATGAGGCCAACAGCGGATTGCGTCCCATATATCCGTAGCGAATCAGCTGGCTGAAAAGGTCTTCAAGGCGCAGGTGAATTTCGAATGGAACAACAACATCTTTCAGCCGGTTGATCCCATGACCGCGAAGCTTCGGTGGCAACGCTCGTTCGGCCTCGTCGGGCTTCGGCGGAAGGTTCCCAACGCGCCTGACCACATCTACATCCGACAGAATTCTAGGCAAGCATTCGATCAGCGGGTTGCCATCGTACTGAGGCATGCCTGTAGGAATGTATTCTGCGGGGGAGAACGTCAAATCGTTCATGTCTCAGCCTCGCTTCCCTCGCTGACGACTAGTTTCAGAAACGCCGCGCTTCTCGCGGAACTGGGCCTGCCGGTGACTAGCTTAGAATTTTCTGCCACAGGAGGTATGTTATCCACAACGCGTAGCTGATTCAGATCAGCGGTATGGGAATCGCGCTCGGTCTGAGCTTCGGTAGCACGCTTGGCACGTTTGTCCCGCTTGAAATCTGCATTCGATTTCGGGTCACCCTGAGCGACACGTTTGGATTTGGCCCGGTCAAAGATTTCCTCTTGCCGCCCCCTTACCAGCGCCGCAGTATTATCACTGTCATAACGGGCATCCGGCGAAACTTGGTTCAGGACATGGATCATATCAAGAACCTCCTCCATACGGAGTCCACCATATTTCTGCCGTTGCTGCGGTACAATAGTTAAAGCCTCAAAACCTGCTTCTGACTTGATCCAACAATTTTCAATAGAGTTAGGATCATAGAATACTCGAACATATTTCGTCCGCAGGTTGTGCGAGCGCTCCAACCACTCCTCGCGTAACGCTGTTTGACATGTATACTGTACGCCTTGGAAAACAATACCGCCTCGACTTATACGACACTGCTGAGAGGGCAATAGAGCGATTTTCAACTCAGCCGGCGATACTACTTTTGAATTTATAGGGCTATTATCCTTCGACCAATTCCAAATCGCTATAGGCGTTGCTTCCACTCCGCCGGCAATCATCTCGCGATTTAAAAGGTGTGATATCCGCAGGCTCTTATTGTGAGCCAAGACTCCTACAATAACCATTTCGGTGAACTCGTCGATATCCAAAATGGCATCGAGTTGGTAGTCCCTATCGCCGCGCTCCATTTTACGAGCATCCACTCCGCCTGGAACGAACTTCAAGTCGAGGTGTTCATTGATCAGACGGAAACGGCTTTCGATGATCCCTTTCCAATCAGGCCTGAAAGGAGGCAAAATTTGCACCCCAAGCCCCAAGCTTTGGGAGAGCGTTGCCCCCGCCTCGCTTAGAAGTTCAGCCCGGTCAGCCACAATTTCGACTGGCAAATGCGAGCATGGCCAGTCAGCTTCCTCAATGTCTACGTTGTATCGTTTGCAAAACTCAACCTTTGAGGTGCAAGCGTTGTATATCGCGTGTCTAGCCCCATTCCAGCTGGGCCCCTCAAGGCCCACGTGAATTCCTACAATCATTCTGGTGTAGGTATCGACGACTACATAAAGTATCGGACGCCCAATGAGCCACAGCCTATTAACGCGATGCACTAAATAGACATCAGCGATGGTGGAATCTATCTCATATCGCTGCGTCGCGCCTATCAGGCCTTGGGATGCTGAGCCAACGATAGCCCGATGGTCTTTGTTGTACCTGATAGAACCGCCACGCACCTTGAGCTTATACAGGTCATCGAAAAATAATTTACCGTGATATCTAAGCTGTGCAGTAGTCGGGTAACTGCCGCGTACAATATTTCCTTTCGATCCGTCAGGGAGAGTCGCTCTATAAAATTTGTTTAACATCCACTTATGTGCATCTTTCAGGGTGCCACACTTGCCGCTAGCGACTCGCCCGTAAGCCAAACGGATATGAGAGAGATGGCGCTGTTCGAGCGGGATGGCACCACCATCATTGACAACGACACCAAGATACTTACGCGGCCGACCGGGGATAATACCTGAGGACCGATCCTTTTTCTTCCCACGTCCGCCGCAAGCGCTTGTGTTCCAAAGAAACGCGTTAGGTGTCTGACCCATACTCCAATAGCGGTATAGAAGCCGGTATATCTGCTTACGCTCTACCCCTGTCTCTATGGCATGCGTCGCAACAAGCTTCCCAAAACCAGGACCAAGAATATCCAAGGCAGAGCGATCTTCTACTAAACTTCTTATAAGACTCCAATTTCGATTTCGGCTCGCCTTTTCATTTTCACTAATTTCATCGTCGCTTCTGAGCAGATGTAAAGGAACCATTTCTGGACTTAAGACCGCGCGCCCTGAATCAATTTCGTCAATTAAAACTGACTTATCAATCTGCCACGGCTTGCCTGGATTCATATTCAGCTCAATCACGATAACAGTATCATTATTTATGCCTAAGACCCTAACTGCCTTTTTTAGTAAGCTCGGTTCTTCGCCGGGAGAAACAATGCTGTTAATTTGAAAATCAAGCATGATGAGAAACCTCGGTTGGCGGAGACAAAGCCGCTGACCGATGGCTCGGCCATACGTGCAACGGCTGCGACAAGCTTATTATTTTCGAGGTAATATCAGACTCTAAACGGCCGATCCATAGCAGGTGATGGAAGAGCCGCTTCACGCTCATATAGTCAATATAGATATCACGTGACGCCTTTTCCAAAAGAGCTTTTAAGGGTATTTGATCCGTCTTTGACCCCGCGATGTATTCAAGTAAGTTCCCTATATTTTTCTCAGTCGGCAACGAGGGATGGATATTGGCATAAGTCCTGAGAACTCTGAGGTTCGCTAATCTAATCTTCGAGAGGTTTTCGTGCAGGACCAGCTTCCAGTCCACGCCCCTCATTGACCAGTATTTTTCCTCAATAGCGAGCTTTTCAGCTATTCGATTCCGCACATGAAGATCAGCCTGCTCAAATTCCTTTCTATATTTTACTGAGCGAGCAGCTAACCTCGTTTCACCAGAGGGATCCAAGAAGGTGATGAGAAAGTCCGTCGTCATAACGACAGGTATCTGCGTCCCAGGATATACAGGGTGACGACAATTTATGCTTGAGGCAATTGCTTGAGTCTCAGCCTGTGTAAGCAGGGGGTACTGCTCTCGGATATCAATGATCGAGGCGTCGTGCTCAAGTACAGTGAGGTAATCTCGCTCCGCATTGGACAGCAGGTGATGAGTGCGGAAAATCTTAACTCCCGCAATCATATGGGAGACACCCTTTGATTTGATTTCCCACACCTTGATCCATGGTTTATAGGAATCTCTCACTCCACTTCCACGGCCTGATTTAATTTTTTTATCTATTTTTGATTGGGTCATCAGCTGGCGGTGGGCAGCCTTGACCGGAGCTACGGGCGCAGATGCCATGTTCAAGTCGCTCATGATTGGGCGACCCACTCGAACGGAACGAGGCTGGTGTGTCGTGTAAAGAGGACATGCCAGCGAGCGGGCTCAGCCAGGACAACAGTCACAGCGGTGCGTAGAGGATTGTCACCCAAATCTCCAAGGCCTGGCTCCGGCCTGATGTGCGGTCGGGGCCAGCCTTGTGACAACCTTTATTACGTTGTGACAACCTTTATTGTTTTGTGACAACCTTTATTAATCAAAAACACAAAGCGTCCCTGGCTTCTGGCTTACTCGACCGTAACCGACTTGGCCAGGTTACGCGGCTGGTCCACGTCGGTGCCCTTGAGCACGGCCACGTAGTAAGACAGCAGCTGCAGCGGGATGGTGTACAGGATCGGCGCCAGGGCGTCGGCGATGTGCGGCACCTTGATCACGTGGGTACCTTCGCCATTGGTCATGCCGGCCTGCTCATCGGCAAACACTACCAGCTCGCCACCACGGGCGCGTACTTCCTGCAGGTTGGACTTCAGCTTCTCCAGCAGTTCGTTGTTCGGCGCAACGGTAACCACCGGCATGTCGCTATCCACCAGCGCCAGCGGGCCGTGCTTCAACTCGCCTGCCGGGTAGGCTTCGGCGTGGATGTAGGAGATTTCCTTGAGCTTGAGCGCACCTTCCATCGCCACCGGGTACTGCGCACCACGGCCGAGGAATAGGGTGTGGTGCTTGTCGGCGAACAGTTCGGCGATCTTCTCGACGGTGGCGTCCATGGCCAGGGCTTCGCCCAGGCGGGCCGGCAGGCGGCGCAGTTCTTCAACCAGCTCGGCTTCGACGCCGGCTTCCAGGGTACCGCGCACCTGGCCCAGAGCCAGGGTCAGCAGCATCAGCGAAACCAGCTGGGTGGTGAAAGCCTTGGTCGACGCCACGCCGATTTCCGGGCCAGCCAGAGTCAGCAGGGTCAGGTCCGACTCACGCACCAGCGAGCTGATACCGACGTTGCAGATCGCCAGGCTACCGAGGAAGCCCAGCTCCTTGGCGTTGCGCAGTGCGGCCAGGGTGTCGGCGGTTTCGCCAGACTGCGAGATGGAGACGAACAGGGTGTCCGGCTGAACTACCACCTTGCGGTAACGGAACTCGCTGGCCACTTCGACCTGGCACGGGATCCCGGCCAGGCTTTCCAGCCAGTAACGGGCGACCATGCCGGCGTGGTAGCTGGTACCGCAGGCAACGATCTGCACGTTACGCACCTTGGCGAACAGTTCGGCAGCCTGCGGGCCGAAGGCCTGGACCATCACGTTGTCCTTGCCCAGGCGACCTTCCAGGGTGCGCTGCACCACGCTTGGCTGCTCGTGGATTTCCTTGAGCATGAAGTGGCGGTACGTGCCTTTGTCGGCAGCTTCGGCACCTTCGTGGTACTGCACGGTTTCGCGCTGGACCTTGTGGCCATCCTGGTCCCAGATGGAGACCTGGTCACGGCGAATTTCGGCGATGTCGCCTTCTTCCAGGTACATGAAGCGGTCGGTGACCTGGCGCAGGGCCAGCTGGTCGGACGCCAGGAAGTTCTCGCCCAGGCCCAGGCCGATGACCAGCGGGCTGCCACTGCGTGCGGCTACCAGGCGGTCAGGCTGCTTGGCACTGATCAGCGCCAGGCCGTAAGCACCATGCAGGCGCTTCACCGCAGCCTTCAGGGCATCGGTCAAGTCCGGAACGCTCTTCAGGGTGTGGTGGATCAGGTGGACGATGACTTCGGTATCGGTCTGCGAAGTGAAGACATAGCCAAGGCCCTTCAGCTCTTCGCGCAGTTCTTCGTGGTTCTCGATGATGCCGTTGTGCACCACGGCCACTTCATTGCCCGAGAAGTGCGGGTGGGCGTTGCCCTCGGTCGGCGCACCGTGGGTGGCCCAGCGAGTGTGGGCGATGCCCAGCTGGCCGGCCAGTGGCTCGGCGGCAACAGCGGCTTCCAGTTCACTGACCTTGCCGATACGGCGACGGCGCTGCAGTTCACCGTTCTGGGTGAGGACGGCCAGGCCGGCGCTGTCGTACCCGCGGTACTCAAGACGCTTGAGGCCTTCGATCAGGATGGCTGTGATGTTGCGTTCGGCGACGGCACCAACGATTCCACACATGGTTTATTGCTCCTGGCTGATCGCGGCGCAGATCAGGTTGATGCCGCGGGCTTGAATTTGTTCGCGTGCCGCTGCGGGCAGGCGTTCGTCAGTAATAAGGGTGTGCACGCTGCCCCAGGGCAGCTCGAGATTGGGGATCTTGCGCCCTACCTTGTCCGATTCGACCATCACGATCACTTCACGGGCGACTTCGGCCATGACCCGGCTCAGCCCGAGAAGTTCGTTGAAGGTGGTGGTACCGCGGCCGAGGTCGATGCCGTCGGCGCCGATGAACAGCTGGTCGAAATCGTAGGAGCGCAGCACCTGCTCGGCCACCTGGCCCTGGAACGACTCGGAATGCGGGTCCCAGGTGCCACCGGTCATCAGCAGCACCGGCTCGTGTTCGAGGTCGCAGATGGCGCGGGCCACGTTCATCGAATTGGTCATCACCACCAGGCCAGGATGGCGCCCCAGTTCGGGGATCATGGCTGCCGTGGTGCTACCGCTGTCGATGATGATGCGCGCATGTTCGCGGATACGTGCCACGGCGGCGCGGGCGATGGCCTTTTTATAGGAAGACACCGGCTGGGCAGGTTCGCCGAGTAACTCTTGTGGCACCGGGACCGCGCCACCGTAGCGCCGCAGCAACAGGCCGTTGGTTTCGAGGGCAGCGAGGTCCTTGCGGATGGTGACTTCCGAGGTAGCGAAACGCTTGGCCAACGCATCCACACTCACCTCGCCCTGCTCGCTGAGCAAAGCCAGGATGTTGTGCCGCCGCTGCGGGGTATTTCGTTTCGACATGAGCGCTTAAGTTTCGATTCGAAAGATAATGGCGGCAATCAAAACCTAAGATGAGCGATTCGTCAAGGTGTCACTGCCTGTGGATAGTTTCTTCCGGCAATCGCCATGCCCTTGTGGGAGCGGCCTTGTGTCGCGAAAGGGCCGCAAAGCGGCCCCAATGATTTCACAGGCAACGCGAATATTGCCGGGGCTGCTTCGCAGCCCTTTCGCGACACAAGGCCGCTCCCACAAGTAACACCAAACGACCAAGAAAAAAGCCGACTTATTCACATAAGTCGGCTTTCGATCGAAACAGCTGTGTATAACTCAGCTCTTCTTGATCTTCTCCGGCCGCTTCCAACCCGAGATGTTGCGCTGCCGTGCACGAGCCACCGCCAGGTCGCCTGCCTCCACGGTCTGGGTGATGGTCGAACCAGCAGCAGTGGTCGCACCAGCCTTGATTTCCACAGGCGCTACCAACGAGTTGTTCGAGCCGATGAACACGTCCTCGCCCATCACGGTCTTGAACTTGTTGGCGCCATCGTAGTTGCAGGTAATGGTGCCGGCGCCGATGTTGGTGCGCGCACCGATTTCGGCATCGCCCAAGTAGGTCAGGTGACCGGCCTTGGCGCCTTCCCCGAGGTGGGCGTTTTTCAGTTCGACGAAGTTACCCACATGGGCCTTGGCATCCAGCACACTGCCGGGGCGCAGGCGGGCGAACGGGCCGGCATCGCTGCCCTCGCCCATCACGGCGCCTTCGAGGTGGCTGTTGGCCTTGACCACTGCGCCTTTGCGCAGGGTGGTGTTCTTGATCACGCAGTTAGGGCCGATCTGCACATCGTCCTCGATGACCACCTTGCCTTCGAGAATCACGTTGATGTCGATCAGCACGTCACGGCCAACGGTCACTTCACCGCGGACATCGAAGCGCGCCGGGTCGCGCAGGGTCACACCCTGAGCCATCAGGCGACGGCCTTCGCGCAACTGGTAGTGGCGCTCCAGCTCGGACAACTGGCGGCGGTCGTTGGCACCTTGCACTTCCATCGGGTCGTGCGGCTGTTCGGTAGCCACCACCAGGCCATCGGCCACAGCCATGGCGATGACGTCGGTCAGGTAATACTCGCCCTGAGCGTTGTTGTTCGACAGGCGGCCCATCCAGTCGGCCAGGCGCGCGGCTGGCAGGGCCAGAATACCGGTGTTGCCTTCCTTGATCGCTTTCTGCGCTTCGTTGGCGTCCTTGTGCTCAACGATGGCGGTCACCTTGCCCTGCTCGTCACGCACAATGCGGCCATAGCCGGTCGGGTCGTCGAGGGTCACCGTGAGCAGGCCCAGTTGCTGCTCGTTGGCCTTGGCCAGCAGACGCTGCAGGGTTTCCACTTCGATCAACGGCACATCACCGTACAGCACCAGCACGGTTTCGGCGGTCAAGGCCGGTAGTGCCTGGGCAACCGCATGGCCGGTACCCAGCTGCTTGTCCTGCATGACGAAGTTCAGGTCGTCGGCGGCCAGGCGCTCTCGAACCAACTCGGCACCATGGCCAATGACCACATGAATACCTTGCGGCTGCAACTGGCGCGCGCTGTGGATAACATGGCCGAGCATGGAGTTGCCGGCTACCGGGTGCAGCACCTTGGGCAGCGCCGAGCGCATGCGGGTGCCTTGGCCGGCGGCGAGAATAACGATATCGAGTGACATTACTGGCTACCAATCCTGGGTGGTCAGTGAAATGACCGGGGGGAGAAATCAGAAAAAGAAAAAGGGTAGCCGAGGCTACCCTTTTACTCAATCGCTACAGAAGTTATCAGCCGAGGGCCGATTACTTGCCTCTGCGCATTTGCTGGACGGTACGCAGCTGAGCTGCGGCCTCGGCCAGACGTGCGGCGGCGGCGCCGTAGTCGAAGTCCGCGCCTTTCAGATTCAGGGCGTTCTCGGCAGCCTTGAGGGCTTCCTGAGCCTGAGCTTCATCCAGGTCTGCAGCACGTTGCACGGTATCGGCAAGCACCTTGACCATGTTCGGCTGAACCTCGAGGAAACCACCAGAGATGTAGAACACCTCTTGGGCGCCACCCTGCTTGGTCAGCGTGATCGGACCAGGCTTGAGATTGGTGATCAGCGGCGCGTGACCCGGAGCGATACCAAGATCACCCAGGTTACCGTGCGCAACTACCATCTCGACCAGGCCGGAGAAGATCTCTCCTTCCGCGCTGACGATATCGCAATGGACTGTCATAGCCATCTGCTTGCCTCAACCTGATAGCGCCCCTTGCGGGGCGCAGGAATTACAGTTTCTTGGCTTTCTCGATCGCTTCGTCGATGCTGCCGACCATGTAGAACGCTTGTTCTGGCAGGTGGTCGTAGTCACCTTTGAGGATGCCGCTGAAGCCAGCGATGGTGTCTTTCAGGGAAACGTACTTGCCTGGCGAACCGGTGAAGACTTCGGCCACGAAGAACGGCTGCGACAGGAAGCGCTGGATCTTACGAGCGCGGGCTACCAGTTGCTTGTCGGCTTCGGACAGTTCGTCCATACCCAGGATCGCGATGATGTCCTTCAGCTCTTTGTAGCGCTGCAGAACATACTGAACGCCACGAGCGGTCTCGTAGTGCTCGTTGCCGATCACGTTCGGGTCCAGCTGGCGCGAAGTCGAGTCCAGTGGGTCGACCGCTGGGTAGATACCCAGGGAGGCGATGTCACGGGACAGAACGACGGTGGCGTCCAAGTGGGCGAAGGTGGTCGCTGGCGACGGGTCGGTCAAGTCGTCCGCAGGTACGTATACGGCCTGAACGGAGGTGATCGAACCTTCCTTGGTGGAGGTGATACGCTCTTGCAGAACGCCCATCTCTTCAGCCAGGGTCGGCTGGTAACCTACTGCCGAAGGCATACGGCCCAGCAGTGCGGATACTTCGGTACCGGCCAGGGTGTAACGATAGATGTTGTCGACGAACAGCAGAACGTCGTTACCTTCGTCACGGAACTTCTCGGCCATGGTCAGGCCGGTCAGCGCTACGCGCAGACGGTTTCCTGGTGGCTCGTTCATCTGACCGTAGACCAGCGCTACCTTGTCGAGAACGTTGGAGTCCTTCATCTCGTGGTAGAAGTCGTTACCCTCACGAGTACGCTCACCCACACCAGCGAACACGGAGTAACCGCTGTGTTCCATGGCGATGTTACGGATCAGTTCCATCATGTTTACGGTCTTGCCGACACCGGCACCACCGAACAGACCAACCTTACCACCCTTGGCGAACGGGCAAACCAGGTCGATAACCTTGATGCCGGTTTCCAGCAGGTCGTTGCCGCCTGCCTGGTCAGCGAACGAAGGCGCTGGCTGGTGGATACCGCGACGCTCTTCTTCGCCGATCGGGCCGGCCTCGTCGATCGGGTTGCCCAGTACGTCCATGATACGGCCCAGGGTGGCCTTACCAACAGGAACGGAAATGGCAGCGCCGGAGTCAACGACTTCCAGACCGCGCTTCAGGCCTTCGGTCGAGCCCATCGCAATGGTACGAACCACGCCGTCGCCCAGCTGCTGCTGAACTTCCAGGGTGGTTTCCGCGCCTTGTACTTTCAGCGCGTTGTAAACACTCGGCACGACGTCACGTGGGAATTCCACGTCGATGACGGCGCCGATGATTTGAACGATACGTCCGCTACTCATAGCTGGATCCTCTGAATATTTGAACCGTTAAACCGCGGCAGCGCCGCCGACGATTTCCGAGATCTCCTGGGTGATCGCAGCCTGACGCGCCTTGTTGTAGATCAACTGAAGCTCTTTGATCAAATCACCGGCGTTGTCTGTGGCGTTCTTCATGGCGATCATCCGGGCCGCTTGTTCAGCAGCGTTGTTCTCGACCACCGCCTGGTACACCTGCGACTCCACGTAACGCACCATCAAGCCGTCCAGCAGCTCTTTTGCGTCGGGTTCGTACAGGTAGTCCCAGTGATGCTTGAGATCCTGATCCGGGGTTGCCACCAACGGTACCAATTGCTCGACCGTTGGCTTCTGGGTCATGGTGTTGATGAACTTGTTCGAAACCACCGAGAGGCGATCGATACGGCCGTCCAGGTAGGCGTCCAGCATTACTTTGACGGAGCCGATCAGATCGTTGATCGATGGCTCTTCGCCCAAGTGGCTGATCGCGGCTACGACGTTGCCGCCAAAGATGCGGAAGAAAGTCGCACCCTTGCTGCCGATCACGCACAGGTCGATTTCCACGCCCTGTTCGCGGTTTTCGTTCATGTCCTTGACCAGGGCCTTGAACAGGTTGGTGTTCAAGCCACCGCACAGACCACGGTCACTGCTCACCACGATATAACCGGCGCGCTTTACAGGGCGCTCGATCATGAACGGGTGGCGGTATTCCGGGTTGGCGTTGGCCAGATGACCGATCACCTGGCGGATACGCTCCGCGTAAGGACGGCTAGCAGCCATGCGCATTTGTGCCTTGCGCATCTTGCTGACCGCCACTTTCTCCATGGCGCTGGTAATTTTTTGCGTGCTTTTGATGCTCGCAATCTTACTGCGAATCTCTTTTGCGCCTGCCATGTATCACCTATCAGGTTAGCAAGCGGGGGCCTGAGCCCCCGCTGCGGCTTACCAGGTCTGGGTGGCCTTGAACTTCTCGATACCGGCTTTCAGGCCTGCGTCGATTTCGTCGTTGAAGTCACCCTTCACGTTGATCTTCGCCATCAGTTCAGCGTGATCACGGTTGAAGAAGGCGATCAGTGCTTGCTCGAAGCTACCGATCTTGGAGACTTCTACGTCAGTCAGGAAGCCACGCTCAGCGGCGTACAGCGACAGGGCCATGTCCGCGATGGACATCGGCGCGTACTGCTTCTGCTTCATCAGCTCGGTAACGCGCTGACCATGCTCAAGCTGCTTGCGGGTCGCTTCGTCCAGATCGGAAGCGAACTGGGCGAATGCAGCCAGTTCACGGTACTGAGCCAGAGCGGTACGGATACCACCGGACAGCTTCTTGATGATCTTGGTCTGAGCGGCACCACCTACGCGGGATACCGAAACACCGGCGTTCACTGCAGGGCGGATGCCCGAGTTGAACATGGCCGATTCGAGGAAGATCTGACCGTCGGTGATGGAAATCACGTTGGTCGGAACGAACGCGGAAACGTCGCCAGCCTGGGTTTCGATGATCGGCAGGGCGGTCAGGGAACCGGTTTTGCCAGTCACAGCACCGTTGGTGAACTTCTCGACGTACTCTTCCGAAACGCGCGATGCACGCTCCAGCAGACGGGAGTGGAGATAGAACACGTCACCTGGGTACGCTTCACGTCCTGGTGGACGGCGCAGCAGCAGGGAGATCTGACGGTAGGCAACGGCCTGCTTGGACAGGTCATCGTAAACGATCAGGGCGTCTTCACCGCGGTCACGGAAGAACTCGCCCATGGTGCAGCCGGCGTATGGCGCCAGGAACTGCAGTGCGGCGGATTCCGAAGCACTGGCAACGACCACGATGGTGTTGGCCAGGGCGCCGGCTTCTTCCAGCTTGCGAACGATGTTGGCAACGGTGGAACGCTTCTGGCCGACAGCAACATAAACACAGAAAATACCGGAGTCTTTCTGGTTGATGATGGCGTCGATGGCCATGGCGGTCTTGCCGATCTGACGGTCACCGATGATCAGCTCGCGCTGGCCACGGCCGACAGGGATCATGGCGTCGACGGACTTGTAGCCAGTCTGTACAGGCTGGTCTACCGACTTACGCCAGATCACGCCTGGAGCGACCTTTTCGACCGCGTCGGTTTCGGTGGTGGTCAGAGGACCTTTGCCATCGATCGGGTTACCCAGAGCGTCGACGACGCGGCCCAGCAGGCCTTTGCCGACCGGAACTTCCAGGATGCGACCGGTGCACTTGGCGCTCATGCCTTCGGCGAGGGTGTCATAGGCACCCAGGATCACTGCACCAACGGAGTCTTGCTCCAGGTTCAGGGCCATGCCGAATACGCTGCCAGGGAACTCGATCATTTCGCCGTACATGACGTCGGCCAGACCGTGGATCCGCACGATACCGTCGGATACCGAAACAACGGTACCTTCGTTACGGGCTTGGGAGCTCACATCGAGGTTGTCGATGCGGCCCTTGATGATTTCACTAATTTCGGAAGGATTGAGTTGCTGCATTGCTCTGCTGCCCCTTCAAACTCAAGATTTCAATGCTTCGGCCAGTTTCGCGATTTTGCCGCGAACAGAGCCATCGATTACCAGGTCACCAGCGCGGATGACGACGCCGCCAATCAGGCTGGCATCCTCCGACGCGTGCAGGCGCACTTCCTGGCCTAACCGTGCACTGAGAACCTTGGCGAGTTTGTCTTGCTGTTCTTGGTTCAACGCGAAGGCACTGGTGACTTCCACGTCCACGGATTTCTCTTGCTCGGCCTTGTACAGGTCGAACAGGGCGGCAATCTCCGGCAGAAGCAGGAGACGGTCGTTTTCCGCGGCAACATGAATGAAATTCCGTGCCTGTGCATTGAACTTGTCACCGCACACGTCAATGAACGTGGCGGCCTTTTCTGCGCTCGTCAGTCGCGGGGCCTTGAGCAGGCGCTGCATGGTGTCGTCTTGCGACACCGCAGCAGCCAGGCCGAGCATGGCTGACCAATTGGCCAGTTGCTGATGGGCCTGGGCATGCTCAAAGGCAGCCTTAGCGTAAGGTCGGGCCAACGTGGTCAGTTCTGCCATGATCGCCCTCGCTTAAATTTCAGCGGCCAGTTTGTTAACCAGCTCCGCATGCGCGTTTTGATCGATTGTGGCGCCAAGGATCTTTTCAGCACCACCAACGGCCAGGGCACCCACTTGGGCACGCAGGGCGTCTTTAGCGCTGTTCAGTTCCTGTTCGATCTCGGCCAGAGCCTGAGCTTTCACACGGTCAGCTTCGACGCGGGCCTGATCACGGGCTTCCTCGACAAGCTGAGCAGCGCGTTTCTTGCTTTGCTCGATGATTTCGGCTGCCTGTGCTTTAGCTTCACGCAGTTGCTGACCCGCTTTCTCTTGGGCCAGCTCCAGGTCGCGAGCTGCGCGGTTGGCAGCGTCCAAGCCGTCGGCAATCTTCTTTTGGCGCTCTTGCAGGGCAGTGATGACCGGAGGCCATACATACTTCATGCAGAAGAGTACAAAAATCAGAAAAGCAACGGATTGGCCAATCAGGGTTGCATTAATGTTCACGCCAACACCTCGCTCGGTCTTAATTCATACAGCCATCAACTCGTGGTGACGAGTGATTAGCCGGCGATCTGACCAACGAACGGATTCGCGAAGGTGAAGAACAGAGCGATACCAACACCGATCATGGTTACGGCGTCGAGCAGACCGGCAACGATGAACATTTTAACCTGCAGCATCGGAACCATTTCTGGTTGACGAGCAGCGCCTTCCAGGAACTTGCCGCCCAGCAGGCCGAAACCAATGGCGGTACCCAGAGCACCCAGGCCGATCAGCAGAGCAACAGCGATAGCGGTCAGACCAACTACAGTTTCCATCTTTCCTCCCGACTTTTACGTCGTATTGGTTAGGTTTTTAGTTTGAAGCGGTAAAACAAATCGTTTGGTACAGCATGCCCTTGCGGACTTTTTAAGCCCTCCCCCCGAGCAGGCGGGGAAGGCTATCAGACACGCCAGGCGGTCTTAATGGTTATCTTCGTGAGCCATCGACAGGTAGACGATGGTCAGCATCATGAAGATGAAAGCTTGCAGGGTGATGATCAGGATGTGGAACACAGCCCACGCCCATTGCAGCACCACACCCAGGCCGCTGAGCCACAGCAGGCCGGAGCCGAACATTACAGCGATCAGGATGAACACCAGTTCGCCGGCGTACATGTTGCCGAACAGACGCAGTGCCAGCGAGATCGGCTTGGCGATCAGGGTGACGAATTCCAGCAGGAAGTTGACCGGAATCAGCAGGATCTGAACGAAGATGTTCTTGCTGCCGAACGGGTGCAGGGTCAGCTCACCGATGAAGCCGCCCAGGCCCTTGACCTTGATGCTGTAGAAGATGATCAGGGCGAACACGCAGAAGGCCATGGCCAGGGTCGCGTTCGGGTCGGTGGTCGACACGGCGCGGAACGGAATGTGCGGGTCACCGGAGATCAGGATGGCCAGCTGAGGAATCCAGTCGACCGGTACCAGGTCGACGGCGTTCATCAGGAATACCCAGACGAAAATGGTCAGCGCCAGCGGAGCGATTACCGGGCTACGGCCGTGGAAGGAGTCCTTCACGCTGCCGTTGACGAAGTCCACCATCACTTCTACGAAGTTCTGCAGGCCGCCAGGTTGGCCGGAAGTCGCCTTCTTGGCCGCCATGCGGAAGATGAACAGGAAGATCAGACCCAGCGCGACGGACCAACCCAGGGTGTCCAGGTGGAACGCCCAGAAGCCCATTGCCTTGGCTTCTGCAGCCGAATGGGCGAAGCCCCAGCTGCCGTCTGGTAGTTGACCGTAGGTCAGGTTCTGCAAGTGGTGCTGGATATAGCCCGAAGCGGTTTCTGCTGCCATGGTTGCCTCAAACGCCCTAAGGTCTCGAAAGTCTTTTATTCATCAGCAGGGGCGCGAACCAGCTGACCAAAAGGGTCAACACGAAGACGCCGAATACTGCTAACGGCGCCAGTGGCTTCACTCCTGCGAAGGTCAGTGCAAAAAGCACTGCCGTCAAAATCATCTTGCCTGCCTCGCCAGCGTAGAACGACTTGACGATGGCTTGTGCCGCCCGGGCCCCGCTGAAGCGAAAAGCCTTCCAGGCGAAATACACATTGGGTAGCCAGGCAATCAAACCTCCGCAAAGGCCTGAATATCCACTGACCGCCCCTTTCCACTGCCACAACACCAACGTTGCCAGCAGCAGTACGACGAATTGAGCCAGCAGTACCGGGAAAACCGCCCAGCGATGGAAAGGCAGGCGGTTTGGCGTGCGGATTTCCATCACAACTGCTCCTCGGAAGTCGACCAGCAAGTCAGTTATGACTTGGCATAATTTGTGCCGACAAAATGCGCGCAGAGTATAGGGGTGGATTAACCCCTATTCAACTATTCGGTAGTGATTTCCGACTGCGCGCTACAACGGGAATTGTTTCAGCGGATGTGAGCAAGCACGCCTTGCAACTCGTCAAGCGAGTTGTAGCGAATAACCAATTGGCCTTTGCCCTTGTTGCCATGGCGGATCTGCACGGCCGAGCCCAGGCGCTCTGCGAGCCGCTGTTCAAGGCGTGCGATATCCGGATCAGGTTTGCTCGGTTCGACCGGATCAGGTTTGTCGCTGAGCCACTGACGAACCAGTGCCTCGGTTTGGCGCACGGTGAGGCCACGTGCGACAACATGACGCGCCCCCTCTTCCTGGCGGTGTTCTTCCAGGCCGAGCAATGCACGGGCGTGGCCCATCTCCAGGTCGCCATGGGCGAGCATGGTCTTGATCGCGTCAGGCAGGGTGATCAGGCGCAGCAGGTTGGCCACGGTCACCCGCGACTTGCCCACGGCATCGGCCACCTGTTGCTGGGTGAGCTCGAACTCCTGCTGCAGCCGCTGCAGGGCCAGGGCCTCTTCCAGCGGGTTGAGGTCTTCGCGCTGGATGTTCTCGATCAGCGCCATGGCGATGGCGGCTTCGTCGGGCACTTCGCGGACCATCGCCGGGATCTTGTCCAGGCCAGCCTGCTGGGTGGCGCGCCAGCGGCGCTCACCGGCGATGATCTCGTAGCGGTTGCCATCGATCGGGCGCACCACGATCGGTTGCATCACGCCATGGTTGCGAATCGAGTGCGCGAGCTCTTCCAGCGCCTCCGGGTCCATGTCCCGGCGCGGCTGGTACTTGCCACGCTGGATCAGCTCGACCGGCAGGTGTTGCAGTTCTTTCTGGTCGATCTTCACAGCCTGCTCTTCGAGCGCGCTGACGGAAGGACCACTGAGCAGTGCATCCAACCCACGTCCGAGACCCCGTTTCTTGACGGCCATACGGATTCCTTAAGTTGTTTGTGCAGTGCGTGATTGACGGCGTTGACGGCGTACCAGTTCCCCGGCCAGCGCCAGATAAGCCAGCGCGCCTCGCGATTGCTTGTCGTAGGCCAGGGCCGGCATGCCGAAGCTCGGGGCCTCGGCCAGGCGAATGTTGCGCGGAATGACCGTGTCGTACAGCTGCGGGCCAAAGTGCTCCTTCAGCTGCGCCGAGACATCGTTGTTCAGGCTCAGGCGCGGATCGTACATGGTCCGCAGCAGGCCCTCGATCTTCAGCTCCGGGTTCAGCCGGGCGGCGATGCGCTTGATGTTATCCACAAGGTCGCTGAGACCTTCCAGTGCGTAGTACTCGCACTGCATCGGGATGATCACGCCATCGGAGGCGACCAGGGCGTTGAGCGTGAGCATCGACAGCGACGGAGGGCAGTCGATGAGGATGTAGTCGTAGTTCTCGCGGATCGGCGCCAGGGCGTTGCGCAGGCGGCTCTCCTTGACCTGCATTTCCAGCAGCACCACTTCGGCGGCGGTCAGGTCACGGTTGGCCGGCAGCAACTGGAAACCACCGTGCTCGGAGTAATGCATGGCCTGGGCCAGGTCGCATTCCCCGATCAACAGGTCGTAGACCGAGTGCTCGAGCTCGTGCTTGTCCACACCGCTGCCCATGGTGGCGTTGCCCTGCGGATCGAGGTCGATCAGCAGCACACGACGCTTGGTCGCGGCCAGCGAGGCGGCGAGATTGATACAGGTGGTTGTCTTGCCCACACCACCTTTCTGGTTCGCGATTGCGAATACCTTAGCCATTGTTGCGTGTGTTCCCAGTCATGCCTTGCGGCGCAGTATCAGCAGATGGCGCTGGCCCTGGCAACCTGGAACGGTCAGGGCCTGCTCGCTTTCCACTGTGAAGTCTGCGGGCAATGCTACCAGTTCATCGGCAGGATGCAGCCCCTTCATTGCAAGCCATTGCGTCCCGGTGTCGCCCAGGTGGCGGGTCCAGTTGGTGAAGTTCTCCATGCTGCTGAAGGCGCGGGAGATAATTCCGCTGAACGGTTGTGTCGGCTGGAAGGCTTCGACCCGACTGTGGATAACCGTGAGGTTGTCCAGCTTGAGCTCCATTTTCACCTGGGTCAGGAAGCGGGTCTTCTTGCCATTGGCGTCCAGCACCGTCACGCGCTTGTGCGGATGCAGGATAGCCAATGGGATACCGGGCATGCCACCGCCACTGCCGACATCCAGCCAGTTGTCACGCTCGCTGTGGATAAACGGCATGACACTGAGGCTGTCGAGCAGGTGACGCGACACCATCTCGTCGGGGTCGCGCACGGCGGTGAGGTTGTAGGCTTTGTTCCATTTGATCAACAGGGCCAGGTAGCCGAGCAGCTTTTCGTGATGCTCGGCGCTCAGCTCGACACCGAGCTGGCGCGCACCTGTGGACAACTCTTCAGCGTGTTGCGGGGTGACCAGGGAACTCAAGCGCTTTGCTCCAATTCGCGGCCAGCGCCGCGTTTTTTCAAGTGAATCAGCAACAGGGAAATCGCCGCCGGGGTCACGCCCGGGATACGCGAAGCCTGACCCAGGGTTTCCGGACGGGTCTGGCCCAGCTTGCCCTGGATTTCCTTGGACAGGCCGGAAATCGTCGAGTAATCGATATCCACAGGCAGGCGGGTGTCTTCGCTGGCGCGCAGACGTGCGATTTCATCCTGCTGGCGGTCGATGTAGCCGGCGTACTTGGTGCGGATTTCGACCTGCTCGGCGACCTGTGGATCGATCGTTTCGCCGCCGGTTGCCTCGATCAGCCCGGCGTAGTCGATTTCCGGGCGCGCCAGCAGGTTGAGCAGGCTGTACTCGTGGCTGAGCGGGGTACCGAACTTATCCACAATGGCCTGGCCTTGCTCGGTGTTCGGGCGTACCCAGGTCGACTTCAGGCGCTGCTCCTCGCGTTCGATGCCGTCGCGCTTGGCGCAGAAGGCGGCCCAGCGCTGGTCGTCGATCAGGCCGAGTTCGCGGCCCTTTTCGGTCAGGCGCAGGTCGGCGTTGTCTTCGCGCAGGATCAGGCGGTACTCGGCACGCGAAGTGAACATGCGGTACGGCTCCTGGGTACCCAGGGTAATCAGGTCGTCGACCAGTACACCGATGTACGCCTCGTCGCGGCGCGGGCACCAGCTGTCTCGGCCCTGCGCCCGCAGGGCGGCGTTGGTCCCGGCCAGCAACCCCTGGGCGCCGGCTTCTTCGTAACCGGTGGTGCCGTTGATCTGGCCGGCGAAGAACAGGCCGCCGATGACCTTGGTCTCGAGGCTGTACTTGAGGTCGCGCGGGTCGAAGTAGTCGTATTCGATGGCATAGCCCGGGCGAACGATGTGGGCGTTCTCCATGCCGCGGATCGACCGCACCAGCTCCAGCTGCACGTCGAACGGCAGCGAAGTGGAAATACCGTTGGGGTACAGCTCATGGGTGGTCAGGCCTTCCGGCTCGATGAACACCTGGTGGCTTTCCTTGTCGGCGAAGCGGTGGATCTTGTCTTCGATCGACGGGCAGTAGCGCGGGCCGACACCTTCGATGACACCCGAGTACATCGGCGAACGGTCGAGGTTCGAGGCGATGATCTCGTGGGTGCGCGCATTGGTGTGGGTAATCCAGCAGCTCACCTGGCGCGGGTGCATCTGGGCATTGCCCATGAACGACATCACCGGGATCGGTGTATCGCCTGGCTGCTCGGTCATCACCGAGAAGTCCACCGAGCGGCCGTCGATACGCGGCGGGGTACCGGTTTTCAGGCGGCCGACGCGCAGCGGCAGTTCACGCATGCGGTGGGCCAGGGCGATCGAAGGCGGATCGCCGGCGCGTCCACCGGAATGGTTTTGCAAACCAATGTGGATAAGCCCGCCGAGGAAGGTACCGGTGGTCAGTACCACCGATTCGGCGAAGAAACGCAGGCCCATCTGGGTCACCACACCTTTGACCTGGTCCTGCTCGACGATCAGGTCGTCGCAGGACTGCTGGAATATCCACAGGTTCGGCTGGTTTTCCAGGATTTCACGCACCACTGCCTTGTAGATGGCGCGGTCGGCCTGTGCACGGGTGGCGCGTACGGCCGGGCCCTTGCGGTTGTTCAGAACGCGGAACTGGATGCCGCTCTTGTCGGTGGCCAGCGCCATGGCGCCGCCGAGGGCATCGATCTCTTTGACCAGATGGCTTTTGCCAATACCGCCAATGGCGGGGTTGCAGCTCATGTGACCGAGGGTTTCCACGTTATGGGTCAGCAGCAGGGTTTTCACACCCATGCGTGCAGACGCAAGCGCAGCCTCGGTACCGGCATGGCCGCCGCCGATGACGATCACTTCAAAACGGGAAGGGAAATCCACCACGCACCTCGTGCCTGTTTTTGCGAATAGAGAAGGTAAGCGGACAAGTATAGGGACTTCACCCCCTTTAAAGAAACCGTCTGAGCAAATTTTGACCAGTCTGTGGATGAGTGGCAGCCAACAGAAATCAAAGAGGAAGAATTTAAAAAAGCTTTGTTTTTATGTTTATTCTTATGCACAAGCTTTGCTGTGGATAAGGTTATGCAGGCCTTTATTCATGCCGTGTAGAGAAAAATTAAACCCTGTGGCTGGAGTACCATGAGGGCTATGGATAACACGATTTAGCCTGTGGATTAAATGGCTGTTTACCCACAAGCGGGTTTGTCCTCAGAAAAAAAGCCTGCTTATCAACGGAGCTGAAGGCGAGTTTTCCACAGGGCTCCTGAGAGCAGATTGGGGTAGGTGAATGAAAAAAATGTGAACCTGCACCGGCCTCTTCGCGGGTGAACCCGCTCCCACAGGGTTCTGCACAGCCTTCAGGTGCGGCGCGATTTCCGTAGAAGCTGCGAAATTTGAGGCAAAAAAAAGCCGCTCCCGAAGGAGCGGCTCTTGGTTTTGCCTGGCTGTGAATTACTTGCCGATGCAGAAGCTGGAGAAAATCCGCCCCAGCAGGTCATCAGAGCTGAATGCCCCGGTAATCTCCCCCAGGGCCTGCTGCGCCTGCCGCAGGTCTTCCGCCAACAGCTCACCCGCGCCAGCCAGGGTCAGTTGTGCACGGCCATGTTCCAGGTGCTCACTGGCCTGGCGCAGGGCATCCAGATGGCGCCGGCGAGCGCTGAAACCACTCTCGGCCGTCTGTTCATAACCCATGCAGGCCTTCAGGTGGTCACGCAGCAACTGCAGCCCTGCATCGTCCCCTTTGGCACTGAGGGTGATCGTTACATGGCCGTCATCGCACTGTTCCAGCGCTACCCGCTCACCACTAAGATCGGCCTTGTTCCGAATCAGCGTCACCTTGGCTGGGTCTGGCCGTTGGTCGAGAAATTCTGGCCACAGGGCAAACGGGTCGCTGGCCTCGGGCGCGGTGGAGTCCACCACCAACAACACCCGGTCTGCCTCGCCAATGGCCTTCAGCGCACGTTCCACGCCAATCTTTTCCACATGGTCATCGGTGTCGCGCAAACCGGCAGTATCGACCACGTGCAGCGGCATGCCATCGATGTGGATATGTTCGCGCAGGATGTCCCGCGTGGTGCCGGCAATGTCGGTGACGATGGCCGCTTCCCGTCCGGCCAGCTGGTTCAGCAGGCTCGACTTGCCCGCATTCGGCCGACCGGCGATAACCACGGTCATGCCATCACGCAGCAAGGCCCCCTGCCCGGCTTCCCGCTGCACTGTGGACAACTCGGCGCGAACAGTATCGAGCATCGAAAGCACATGGCCATCGGCGAGGAAATCGATTTCTTCCTCGGGGAAGTCGATCGCCGCCTCGACGTAGATGCGCAG
The DNA here is from genome assembly GCF_040784925.1 of Pseudomonas sp. X4. Classification (NCBI taxonomy): domain Bacteria; kingdom Pseudomonadati; phylum Pseudomonadota; class Gammaproteobacteria; order Pseudomonadales; family Pseudomonadaceae; genus Pseudomonas; species Pseudomonas sp. X4. The sequence continues at coordinate 2,417,110 of NZ_CP160798.1, forward strand.
GGCTATCAATGCTTCGGTCAGGCTGTGCACACGCTTGGAGAACTCCCCCTGCAGCGAACGCAGTGCGTTGCGCGCAGCCTGGCTGGAACTGGCTTCGATCAGGTCGGCAATGGCTTCGGCCTGGGCCAGGTCGAGCTTGTCATTGAGGAATGCACGTTCGCTGAACTCACCTGGGCGAGCCAGCCGGCAACCAACCTGTACACAGCGCTGCAGCAGCATATCCAGCACCACCGGGCCACCATGGCCCTGCAGTTCCAGCACGTCCTCGCCGGTGAACGAATTCGGCCCAGGGAAGAACAGCGCGATCCCTTCGTCCAGCACCAGGCCTTCCTCGTCGCGGAACGGGCCGTAATGGGCGTGGCGCGGGGTAAGCGTACGGCCGGTGATCAACTGGCCGGCCTTGGCAGCCAGAGGGCCGGACAACCTGACAATACCCACACCGCCGCGGCCTTGGGCGGTGGCGATGGCGGCGATGGTTTCACGCACAGTGTTCATGCTCGAAAGCCTCTACGACAAAAACGACAGATAGCAAAAACGCCCCACTAGGGGGCGTTTTTTATTCACAGGCTAGCGCAGTAGCCTGTCAAGCAGCAGCTTTTTTGCTGGCTGCTTCGATGCTGCGGGTGATGTACCACTGCTGTGCGATCGACAGGCAGTTGTTCACAACCCAGTACAGCACCAGACCAGCCGGGAACCACAGGAAGAAGAAGGTGAAGATGATCGGCATCATTTTCATCACCTTGGCCTGCATCGGATCCGGCGGCGTCGGGTTCAGGCGCTGCTGGATGAACATGGTGGCGCCCATGATGATCGGCAGGATGAAGAACGGATCCTTGATCGACAGGTCGGTAATCCACAGCATCCATGGAGCCTGGCGCATTTCCACGCTTTCCAGCAGTACCCAGTACAGGGCCAGGAACACTGGCATCTGCACCAGGATCGGCAGGCAGCCGCCCAGCGGGTTGATCTTCTCTTTCTTGTACAGCTCCATCATCGCCTGGGACATCTTCTGGCGATCGTCACCGAAGCGTTCCTTCAGTGCAGCGAGCTTCGGCGCAACGGCACGCATGCGCGCCATCGAACGGTAGCTGGCAGCCGACAGCGGGAAGAACAGGCCTTTGATCAGCATGGTCAGCACGATGATCGACCAGCCCCAGTTACCCAGCAGGCTGTGGATATGTTGCAGCAGCCAGAAGATCGGCTGGGCGATGAACCACAGGAAGCCGTAGTCGACAGTCAGTTCCAGGCCTGGGGACAACTCTTTCAGCTTGGACTGGATTTTCGGGCCGGCGTACAGCATGGCGCTGGTTTCGACCTTGCCGCCAGCAGGCACGCTGATGGCCGGGCCGGTATAGCCGATGATGTAGTTGCCCTGGCTGTCCTTGCGGGTCTGAACAACGTTGTTGTCCGACTTGGCCGGAATCCAGGCGGTCACGAAGTAGTGCTGCAGCCAGGCAACCCAGCCGCCGGACACATTTTCTTTCAAACTACCTTTGTCGATGTCCTTCATCGAGACCTTTTTGTAAGGCTCGGAAGCTGTCCACAGGGCTGCGCCCAGGTAGGTGGCGGTGCCGGTGGCAGTGCTCGACGACGGATCGGAGCTGGCGTCACGCTTGAGCTGGGCAAACATGTTGCCGCTCCAGGCCTGACCGCTCTGGTTGTCGATCAGGTAGCTGACGGTCAGGTCGTACTCGCCGCGCTTGAAGCTGAAGCGCTTGATGTAGTTGACGCCGTTGTCGCTGAACTTCAGGTCGACCACCAGTTGTTCCTGGCCATCGGCCAGCTGGTAACCCTTCTTGTCGGTAGCGTACAGAGGGCGACCGGCAGGACGGGCATCCGGACCGTTGACGCCGGTCAGGCCGCTTTGTGCCAGGTAGACACGCTCGCCACCGTTGTCGAACAGCTGGAACGGAATGTCCGGGTGGTCCTGGCGACGTGGGTACTGCGGCAGGTTCAGCTGGACGATGTCACCACCGACCGGATCGATAGCCAGCTCCAGGACATCGGTCTTGACCCGGATCAGGTCCTTGCTGACCGCAACCGGTGCCAGTTCGGCTGCGCTGGTTTCGGCGTTGGCGCTTGGCACATCGGCGCTGGCGCCGGCGTTACCGGCCGGTACGCCATCCGGCAAACCCGGGGCAACGGTGCTGGCAGCAGTATTCTGAGTCGGCAGGGCAGCCTGGCCGTAGTCCTGGTTCCACTTGAGGACCATGACGTAGGACACGATTGCCAGGGCGACGATCAGGATCGTGCGTTTAATATCCATGATTACTCGGCTATCGAAGAAGTTCGGGAGGAAGGAGCGGGAGGAACGGGATCGAAACCGCCGTCGTTCCACGGATGACAACGCCCCAGGCGACGAACGGCTAGCCACCCACCACGCCAGAGGCCGTGGTTTTCGATGGCTTCATAAGCGTAACAGGAGCAACTGGGGAAGAAACGACAGTGGTTGGCCATCAGAGGACTAATGGCGTAACGGTAAAACTGGATCGGAACGAGCGCCAGTTTACGCATCTTGGCTGTCTACCCCTGCGGAATTGGCGGTCACTGCTGGAGTGGGCCGGCTGCGCGCCAGGCGTTTCCAGAGTTTGCCAAAGTGTTGGTGCAATTCCGGGTTTTCTATCTCACCCAATCCCTTGCGCGCGACGATCACAATGTCCAACCCGGCAAGCAATTGCTGGTTCAGGCGAAAGGAATCGCGCATCAAGCGCTTGAGGCGGTTGCGTTGAACGGCGAGCTTGACGCTCTTCTTGCCGATCACCAGGCCAAGGCGTGGGTGATCGAGGCCGTTCTCGCGAGCAAGGATCAGCAGGTTTTTCCCTGGAACCTTGCCGGTTGGGGAGTCGAAGACCGCTTTGAAATGTCGGGGTGTAAGCAGTCGCTTTTCCCGACTGAAGTCCTGACTCACCACCTGTGCCGAAAAATCAAATGGCCAGACGCTTACGGCCTTTGGCACGACGACGCGACAGAACAGCGCGGCCGTTCTTGGTAGCCATACGGGCACGGAAGCCGTGGGTGCGCGCGCGCTTGATGGTGCTTGGTTGGAAAGTACGTTTCATGGCGTGTTACCTGGTTTGTCGACGACGGGCCGGGATGGCCCCCTTTTTAAGAGACCGGCGATTCTAGAGAAAGCAAGCCCGTAGGTCAATTTCCAACCAGTCTTTCCATATAGAGCACGTGATGGACGGTGCGTGCTTGTCCATTCCCCAAGGGTGCTTGATCGGACACACGAATTGGGGACAACATGAAAAAAAAGAAGAGACATATAAAAAGCTTTTCTGAAGAATCTATAAATCTTAAGTGGATAACCTTCTGTGGATAACCTCCTTGAGGCCAGAAAATCCGGGCTGTACAGAGTTTTACAACTGTGTTCTCAACCGGTGCTGCGCTTGTTTTCTTCGTGGTCAAAAGCTGTGGATTAAATAGCCGTTTATCCACAGCAGAGTTATCAACAGGCTTGACCTCAGGGTTGTGCATAGCGCTCATGGCTGCTTATCCACAGGGCTTATTCACAGTGCGAAGAAGCCGTTTTGGTCGATAAATGGCTGTTTTGTCATGGTTCCTAACGTGTCCACATGTGGATAACTGAACGCTCGACCGGTACAATGGCGGTTTGTTTTTGCCTCATCCGGCTTTCAAACTCAGGGGATATCCGTGTCAGTGGAACTTTGGCAGCAGTGCGTGGAGCTTCTGCGCGATGAACTGCCTGCCCAGCAATTCAACACCTGGATCCGTCCGCTACAGGTCGAAGCCGAAGGCGACGAGTTGCGCGTCTATGCGCCTAACCGTTTCGTTCTCGATTGGGTCAATGAAAAGTACCTGGGTCGTTTGCTCGAGCTGTTGGGCGAAAACGGCAGCGGCATTGCGCCTGCCCTTTCCTTGTTGATCGGCAGCCGTCGCAGCTCCGCGCCACGTGCCGCACCCAACGCGCCAGTGAGTGCTGCGGTGGCCGCCTCGCTGGCCCAGACCCAGGCCCAGAGCCAGACACAGAAGGCAGTGCCGGCAGCGGTCGAACCCGTCGCCGTGGCGGCTGCCGAGCCTGTGCTGGTCGATGAACTGGCCGAGCCATCCTCGCGTGACAGCTTCGATGCCATGGCCGAGCCGGCTTCTGCGTCGGTCGGCAGTGCCCGGACTGAACAGCGCACCGTGCAGGTTGAAGGTGCGCTCAAACACACCAGTTACTTGAACCGCACCTTCACGTTCGACACCTTCGTCGAAGGTAAGTCGAACCAGCTGGCGCGCGCGGCTGCCTGGCAGGTGGCAGACAACCCCAAGCATGGTTACAACCCGCTCTTCCTTTATGGTGGTGTGGGCCTGGGTAAAACCCACCTCATGCATGCTGTGGGTAACCACCTGCTGAAGAAAAACCCGAACGCCAAGGTCGTGTACCTGCATTCGGAGCGCTTCGTCGCGGACATGGTCAAGGCACTGCAGCTCAACGCCATCAACGAATTCAAGCGTTTCTACCGCTCGGTGGATGCGTTGCTGATCGACGATATCCAGTTCTTTGCCCGTAAAGAGCGCTCGCAGGAAGAGTTTTTCCACACCTTCAACGCCCTGCTCGAGGGTGGTCAGCAAGTAATCCTTACCTCTGACCGCTACCCCAAGGAGATCGAAGGCCTGGAAGAGCGCCTGAAGTCGCGCTTTGGTTGGGGCCTGACGGTTGCCGTCGAGCCACCAGAGCTGGAAACCCGCGTGGCGATCCTGATGAAGAAGGCCGACCAGGCCAAGGTCGAACTACCGCATGACGCGGCCTTCTTCATTGCCCAGCGCATCCGTTCCAACGTCCGCGAACTGGAAGGCGCATTGAAGCGGGTTATCGCTCACTCGCACTTCATGGGCCGCGACATCACCATCGAATTGATTCGTGAGTCGCTCAAGGACCTGCTGGCGCTCCAGGACAAACTGGTCAGTGTGGATAACATTCAGCGCACCGTCGCCGAGTACTACAAGATCAAGATCTCCGATCTGTTGTCCAAGCGTCGTTCGCGTTCCGTGGCGCGTCCACGCCAGGTGGCCATGGCCCTGTCCAAGGAACTGACCAACCACAGTCTGCCGGAAATCGGCGACATGTTCGGTGGTCGCGACCATACGACCGTGCTGCACGCCTGCCGCAAGATCAACGAACTGAAGGAATCCGACGCGGACATCCGCGAGGACTACAAGAACCTGCTGCGGACGCTGACGACCTGATGGCCGTCTGCGCAGCTAATTGAAGGCAAGGGACTAGACCATGCATTTCACCATTCAACGCGAAGCCCTGTTGAAACCCCTGCAACTGGTCGCCGGTGTCGTCGAGCGCCGCCAGACCTTGCCGGTCCTGTCCAACGTATTGCTGGTCGTGCAAGGCCAGCAACTGTCGTTGACTGGTACCGACCTGGAAGTCGAACTGGTAGGCCGCGTGCAACTGGAAGAGCCGGCCGAGCCTGGCGAAATCACTGTCCCGGCACGCAAGCTGATGGACATTTGCAAAAGCCTGCCGAACGACGCCCTGATCGATATCAAGGTCGACGAGCAGAAACTGTTGGTCAAGGCCGGCCGCAGCCGCTTTACCCTGTCGACCCTGCCAGCCAATGACTTCCCGACCGTGGAAGAAGGCCCGGGCTCGCTGACCTGCAACCTGGAACAGAGCAAGCTGCGCCGCCTTATCGAGCGCACCAGTTTCGCCATGGCCCAGCAGGATGTGCGCTACTACCTCAACGGTATGCTGCTGGAGGTTTCCCGCAACACCCTGCGAGCTGTGTCCACAGACGGTCACCGCCTGGCGCTGTGCTCCATGAGCGCACCGATCGAGCAGGATGATCGCCACCAAGTCATCGTGCCACGCAAAGGTATCCTCGAACTGGCACGCCTGCTGACCGACCCGGAAGGCATGGTCAGCATCGTCCTGGGCCAGCACCACATTCGCGCCACCACCGGTGAATTCACCTTCACTTCCAAGCTGGTGGACGGCAAGTTCCCGGACTACGAGCGCGTACTGCCCAAGGGCGGTGACAAGCTGGTGGTCGGCGACCGCCAGGCGCTGCGTGAAGCCTTCAGCCGTACTGCGATTCTTTCCAACGAAAAGTACCGCGGTATCCGCCTGCAACTGGCTGCTGGCCAACTGAAGATCCAGGCCAACAACCCCGAGCAGGAAGAAGCTGAAGAAGAAATCAGCGTGGACTACGAAGGTAGCTCGCTGGAAATCGGCTTCAACGTCAGCTACCTGCTGGACGTGCTGGGCGTAATGACTACCGAGCAAGTTCGTCTGATCCTGTCCGATTCCAACAGCAGTGCCCTGCTGCAGGAAGCTGGCAATGACGATTCTTCCTACGTTGTCATGCCGATGCGTCTGTAACGTAGCAGGCGAAATGTCTCTTCGACGTATCATGGTCACCGCGGTGCGCAACTTGCACCCGGTGACACTCTCACCGTCCCCCCGCATCAACATCCTTTACGGCGCCAACGGCAGCGGCAAAACGAGCGTGCTTGAGGCCGTGCATCTGCTCGGGCTGGCGCGCTCGTTCCGCAGCACCCGCCTGAACCCGGTTATCCAGTACGAACAACCGGCCTGTACCGTGTTCGGCGAAGTGCAATTGGCCGAGGGTGGCAGCAGTAACCTGGGTGTATCCCGGGAGCGGCAGGGGGAGTTCACTATTCGCATTGATGGGCAGAATGCGCGTAGTGCAGCGCAACTGGCTGAATTGCTACCGCTTCAGCTCATCAATCCGGACAGTTTCCGCTTGTTGGAAGGCGCTCCGAAAATACGCCGCCAGTTCCTGGATTGGGGGGTGTTCCACGTGGAACCTCGTTTTCTGCCAGCCTGGCAACGGCTGCAGAAGGCACTGCGGCAGCGGAACTCATGGTTGCGGCATGGTACACTTGACCCAGCTTCGCAAGCCGCCTGGGACCGGGAATTGTGCCTGGCCAGTGCGGAAATAGATGAATACCGTCGCAACTACATCAAGGCCTTGAAGCCCGTCTTCGAGCGAACCCTGAGCGAACTGGTCGAGCTGGACGGGTTGACCCTTAGCTACTACCGAGGCTGGGACAAGGACCGGGAACTGCAAGAAGTACTCGCTTCCTCTCTCCTTCGCGATCAGCAGATGGGCCACACCCAGGCCGGTCCGCAGCGTGCTGATCTGCGTCTTCGTCTGGCTGCCAACAATGCAGCCGACATCCTGTCGCGTGGTCAGCAAAAGCTGGTGGTGTGCGCATTGCGCATTGCCCAAGGCCACCTCGTTAGTCAGGCTCGCCGCGGTCACTGTATTTATCTCGTGGATGACTTGCCGTCCGAACTGGACGACCAGCATCGCCGCGCGCTGTGTCGCTTGCTTGAAGAATTACGCTGCCAGGTGTTCATCACCTGTGTAGATCACGAATTACTGAGGGAAGGCTGGCAGACGGAAACGCCAGTTGCTTTGTTCCACGTGGAACAAGGCCGTATCACCCAGACCCACGACCATCGGGAGTGAATGCATGAGCGAAAATCAAACGTACGACTCCTCCAGCATCAAAGTGCTGAAAGGTTTGGATGCCGTGCGCAAGCGCCCCGGCATGTACATTGGCGACACCGATGATGGTAGCGGCCTGCACCACATGGTCTTCGAGGTGGTCGACAACTCGATCGACGAAGCCCTCGCCGGTCACTGCGATGACATCACCGTCATCATCCACCCGGACGAATCCATCAGTGTGCGCGACAACGGTCGCGGCATTCCGGTCGACGTGCATAAAGAAGAAGGCGTTTCCGCAGCCGAGGTCATCATGACCGTGCTGCACGCTGGCGGTAAGTTCGACGACAACTCCTACAAGGTATCCGGCGGTCTGCACGGCGTAGGTGTTTCTGTAGTGAACGCCCTGTCCGAGAAACTGGTACTGACCGTTCGCCGTAGCGGCAAAATCTGGGAACAGACTTACGTTCACGGTGTGCCACAGGCGCCGATGGCGGTTGTCGGTGACAGCGAAACCACCGGTACCCACATCCACTTCAAGCCTTCGGCTGAAACCTTCAAGAACATTCACTTCAGCTGGGACATCCTGGCCAAGCGTATCCGCGAACTTTCCTTCCTCAACTCGGGCGTTGGCATCCTGCTGAAGGATGAACGTAGCGGGAAGGAAGAGTTCTTCAAGTACGAAGGCGGCCTGCGTGCGTTCGTCGAATACCTGAACACCAACAAGACCCCGGTCAACTCCCAGGTATTCCACTTCAACGTCCAGCGTGACGATGGCGTGGGTGTTGAAGTCGCCCTGCAGTGGAACGACAGCTTCAACGAAAACCTGTTGTGCTTCACCAACAACATTCCGCAGCGTGATGGCGGTACTCACCTGGTGGGCTTCCGTTCCTCGCTGACCCGTAGCCTGAACAGCTATATCGAACAGGAAGGCCTGGCCAAGAAGAACAAGGTGGCGACCACTGGCGACGACGCCCGTGAAGGCCTGACCGCGATCATCTCGGTGAAGGTGCCGGACCCTAAGTTCAGCTCGCAGACCAAGGACAAGCTGGTCTCCTCGGAGGTGAAAACCGCCGTGGAACAGGAGATGAACAAGTACTTCGCCGACTTCCTGCTGGAAAACCCGAACGAGGCCAAGGCCGTCGTTGGCAAGATGATCGATGCTGCCCGTGCCCGTGAAGCGGCACGTAAAGCCCGTGAAATGACTCGCCGTAAAGGCGCGCTGGATATTGCCGGCCTGCCAGGCAAACTGGCGGACTGCCAGGAAAAGGACCCTGCTCTTTCCGAACTGTACCTGGTGGAGGGTGACTCCGCGGGTGGCTCGGCGAAGCAAGGCCGCAACCGTCGTACCCAGGCAATCCTGCCGTTGAAGGGTAAAATCCTCAACGTCGAGAAAGCGCGCTTCGACAAGATGATCTCGTCCCAGGAAGTGGGCACGCTGATCACTGCACTGGGCTGCGGTATCGGCCGCGAAGAGTACAACATCGACAAGCTGCGTTATCACAACATCATCATCATGACCGATGCTGACGTTGACGGTTCGCACATCCGTACCCTGCTGCTGACCTTCTTCTTCCGTCAGCTGCCGGAGCTGGTCGAGCGCGGCTACATCTACATTGCCCAGCCACCGCTGTACAAGGTGAAGAAAGGCAAGCAGGAGCAGTACATCAAGGACGACGAGGCCATGGAAGAGTACATGACCCAGTCGGCCCTGGAAGATGCCAGCCTGCACTTGGACGAGTCGGCACCAGCGGTTTCCGGTGTACAGCTGGAAGCATTGGTGAATGAATTCCGTAGTGTCATGAAGACACTCAAGCGTCTGTCGCGCTTGTACCCGGAAGAGCTGACCGAGCACTTCATCTACCTGCCGGAGGTGAGCCTGGAACAGCTGGGTGACCACGCTGTGATGCAAGCCTGGCTGGCCCAGTTCCAGGAACGTCTGAACAACAGCCAGAAGTCCGGCCTGGTTTACAAAGCCAGCCTGCGCGAAGACAAAGAGCGCAACGTATGGTTGCCAGAAGTGGAAGTTACCTCCCACGGCCTGGCCAGCTACGTCACCTTCAACCGGGACTTCTTCGGCAGCAATGACTACCGTACCGTAGTCAACATTGGTGCCAAGCTGTCCAGCTTGTTGGGCGAAGGTGCTTACGTACAGCGCGGTGAGCGCCGCAAGGCAATTGTCGAGTTCAAGGAAGGCCTGGATTGGCTGATGAACGAAACCACCAAGCGCCACACCATCCAGCGATACAAAGGGCTGGGCGAGATGAACCCTGAGCAGCTGTGGGAAACCACCATGGACCCAACCGTCCGCCGTATGCTCAAGGTCACCATCGAGGATGCGATCGCAGCCGACCAGATCTTCAACACCCTGATGGGTGATGCGGTCGAGCCACGTCGTGACTTCATCGAAAGCAACGCGCTGTCGGTATCGAACCTGGACTTCTGATCCGGTGTAGATCGTCAGGCACTAAAAAGCCCGCGGAAGCGGGCTTTTTAGTGCCTGCAGAAATCAGTAACCGCTGAGGACGTTGACGATCACACCGCTGGCAATAGCCACCAGCACATAGTCCCCGTTCACATACAACCAACGGTGATCACGCGGTGGCGCATACAGGTGGCGTGCTTTCCAGTCGGTCACCCAGTACCGGTCGCCACGGTAGTGCGGGTCAACCACATGGCCACGTTGCCACTGTTGATGCGGAACCGGCATGCCCTGTTGTGGGCGGAAGTTCGGGTCGCGGTAGGCAGGACCGCGACCATTATCATGTCGGCCTTGGTACTGTGGCTGCCCATGCGGTGGGTTGCCCTGGTGCGATGGGCCGCCATCATGCCGGTCAGGTGGGCCTGGCTGCGCGAAACTGGCCAAGGGGGCGCTTAGCATGAGCGCGGCGCAGATCACGGTCAGGGTTTTCTTCATTTTGCGGTCCTCTGCATGTTGACGCCTGGCGGGGGCTGACTGGCTGCCAGGTTCGGTTAACTGATCAGACCACAATCATTCCCGCTTAATGTCAGGACAGAGGTAAAGGTCCGGTAAAGGTCTGAGGAGGCGCGGTGGATGGCCACCGGCTTCGCCGGTGTTCGCGGGTGAACCCGCTCCCACAGGATATGTGTTGCCCTCGGGGATACGCGGGCCCTTGCAGACCGCGTTAACCGAACGCGTCAATTCAGGCCAAGCTCCTTCAACCGGCGATATAGGGTGCGCTCGCTCAGGCCAAGGTGACGGGCCAGTTCACTGCGAGAGCCCTTGAACTGTTCCAGTGCCTGCGCCAGCTCACCCAGGTGATTGCGCCGGCCACCTGTCTTGATCGCCCCCGTCGGGCCGATATCCTCCGGCAAATGCTCGGGCCGGATCAGCCCGTCATCGGCAAACAAGCGCGCCCTTTCCAGAATGTTGCGCAGCTCGCGAATGTTGCCCGGGAATGGATGCAGCCCAAGCTGCTGCAAGGCATCGTCGCTCAGCCTGGGCGTCGGCTTGCCTGCCATGCGTTGCAGCAGGCTCTGGGCGAGCAAGGGCAGGTCTTCTACCCGTTCGCGCAACGCCGGCAGACGGATCGGGAAGCCGCTGATGCGGTAGTACAGGTCTTCGCGGAAGGTGCCGTCCGCGACCATTTGCCTGAGCGGTTTATGGGTTGCCGACACCAGGCGGAAATCCGAATGCACCGTGCGCAGGCTACCCACCGGGCGGAAGCTGCCGGACTCGATCAGGCGCAGCAGCTTCACCTGCATCGCCAGCGGTACCTCGCCAATTTCATCGAGGAACAGGGTGCCGCCATGCGCCGCTTCAGCCAGGCCGATCTTGCGCTGGTTGGCGCCGGTGAACGCGCCCTTCTCGTAGCCGAACAATTCGCTCTCGAACAACGACTCGGTCAGGCCGGTACAGTCGACCACCACCAATGGGCCGTTGGCCCTGGGGCTGCCCATGTGCACCGCACGGGCGAACAGTTCCTTGCCGGTACCCGACTCACCCTGCAGCAATACCGGGATCTGCGCCGGCGCCGCACGTTGCAGGCTGGCCAGGGCCGCCTTGAACGCTGGCGCCCGGCCGACCAGGCCTTGTTCCTGAGGCTGCGCCGACGCGAGGGTGATGCTGGTCAGGCGTTCGACAAAGGCCACCACCCTGCCCTGTTCATCCAGGATCGGCCGCAGCTCGACATCCACATGCTCGGGGCCGCGTGGCGTGTGATGAATGTGCAACACCCGCTCTGGAACCTTGCTTTGCCACGCCTTGCGCATCGGGCAATGCTCGCCGGCCTGGTCGCAAGGCACGGCGTATTGGTGCGAGACCTTGTGGCATTTCTCGCCCAGTGGCGCCTGCTCATGGCGACCGAACTGGCGGCGATAGGCAGCGTTGGCCGCCAGGATGTTGTAGTCGGTATCCAGCACGATGGTTGGCAGGGCATCGTGCTCAAGATAGGAAACCAAAGCTAGGATGAGGGGATGGGCTTCAGGCATGACGGCACCGATTGGATGACCGGCGCAGGGTAACAAGGACTGCCAAACACTGCCATTGGCTGACAGTCGACTGCCACCTGCGCTGCCACTGTCGTCGGCAATTGTCAGCAAGGGGCCGGTTTCATTGGCCCAAGCGCAGGAAAATGCCTGGCATGCATCTTGATAAACCTCCTGGCACTGCCTACGCCTGTACAAGGCTGGGCGGATAAATTGGAGAACGCGATGATCATCGGCAACAACCTGCACGTGGACGCCTTTTACGACAAGGCGACCTCGACCATCAGCTACCTGGTCATGGACCGTGAAACCCGCCAATGCGCATTGATCGACAGTGTGCTGGATTACGACCCAAAGTCCGGGTGCACCTGCACTGCGTCGGCGGACCGCCTGATCCAGCGCGTGACCGAGCTTGAAGCCAGCGTGCAGTGGGTGCTGGAAACCCATGTGCATGCCGACCACCTTTCGGCAGCGGCCTATTTGAAGGAAAAGCTCGGCGGCCATACCGCCATCGGCGCACACATCACCCAGGTACAGAAAGTGTTCGGTGCTCTGTTCAACGCCGAGCCTGGCTTCGCCCGCGATGGCAGCCAGTTCGATGTGTTGTTCGAGGACGAGGAAGGTTTCCGCATTGGCAACCTGCATGCCCGCGCGTTGCACACCCCGGGGCACACACCTGCGTGCATGAGCTTCATGATCGAGGACGCCGGCGAGACTGCGGTGTTCGTCGGCGACACCCTGTTCATGCCCGACTACGGTACCGCCCGTTGCGACTTCCCTGGGGCCGATGCCCGTACCCTGTACCGCTCGATCCGTCGCCTGCTGGCCTTCCCCGACCAGACCCGGCTGTTCATGTGCCACGACTACCTGCCAGGTGGCCGTGACATGCAGTACGTCACCACCGTGGCCGAGCAGCGCGCCAACAATATTCATATCCACCAGGGCATCGATGAGGACAGCTTCGTCGCCATGCGTGAAGCCCGCGACAAGACCCTCGACATGCCCGTGCTGATCCTGCCTTCGGTGCAGGTGAACATGCGCAGCGGCCAGTTCCCCGCGCCGGAAGATAACGGTGTGAGCTACCTGAAGATTCCGCTGAACAAGCTGTGACCGCCCTGCCCCATAACCAGATTTACAGGATTTACCGCCATGCCTGCCTTGTTGTCCCCTGCCAGTACCGACCACCACAAAGTGGTCATCGTCGGTGCCGGCGCCGCCGGAATCGCCACCGCTTCCAGCCTGATCAGCCGTGACCCGTCGCTGGATGTGACCTTGATCGACCCCGCCGAAGTGCATTACTACCAGCCCGGCTGGACCATGGTCGGCGCCGGTGTCTTCAAGGCGCCAAGCACTGCCCGCACCATGGCCTCGACCATTCCGCGTGGTGTGCGCTGGATAAAGGCACGTGTGCAGGGGTTCGACCCGCTGGGCCAACTGGTTCTCCTCGAAGGCGGCCGCGCCATCAGTTATGAACAGTTGGTGGTCTGCCCCGGCCTCAAGCTGGATTGGGCGGCCATTGATGGCCTCAGCGAGACCTTGGGCCGCAACGGCGTCACCTCCAACTACCGCTACGACCTGGCGCCCTACACCTGGGAACTGGTGCAGAAGCTCAAGCAAGGCCGAGCCCTGTTTTGCCAGCCGCCCATGCCGATCAAATGCGCAGGCGCGCCGCAGAAGGCGCTGTACCTGTCTTGCGACCACTGGCTGCGGCATGGTCACCTGGGGGCTGTGAAAGCCAGCTTCTTCAATGCCGGCGCAGTGTTGTTCGGAGTGGCGGACTATGTGCCTGCACTTATGAAGTACATCGACAAGTACGCCGTGGACCTCAATTTTTCCCACCGCCTGGTCGCCGTGGACGGCCCGAACAAGCGCGCCACCTTCGTGCGCACCTTGGCCGATGGCAGCAGCGAAACCCGTATCGAGGCCTTCGACATGCTGCACGTGGTACCGCCGCAGGTGGCACCGGACTTCATTCGTAAAAGCCCGTTGGCCGACAGCGCCGGCTGGGTCGATGTCGACCCGCACACCCTGCGCCATCGCCACTTCACCAATGTCCATGCCCTTGGGGATGTGACCAACACCAGCAATGCCAAGACCGCCGCCGCTGCACGCAAGCAGGCTCCGGTCGTGGCCAACAATGTGCTGGTGGCCCTGGGCAGATTGCCTACCCTGGCCCAGTACGATGGTTATGGTTCGTGCCCGCTCACCGTCGAGCGCGGCAAGATCGTCCTGGCCGAGTTCACCTATGGCGGCAAGCTGGCTCCAAGCTTCCCCAACTGGTTGCTGGATGGCCGCAAGCCGACCCGTCTGGCCTGGTTGCTTAAGGCGCAGGTGCTGCCACCCTTGTACTGGAAAGGCATGCTCAAGGGCCGCGAGTGGCTGGCACGGCCACAGCCGTTGGTAGCCGAGGGCCGGCGGTGATCGAACATCAAATACTGGGAGCGGGCCTGGGCGCGATCATCGGTGCCGTGCTGGCGTTGACCGGTGCCGGCGGTGGCATTCTCGCAGTGCCTTTGCTGGTGTTCGGCCTGGGGCTGTCGATGGTCGAGGCGGCACCGGTCGGCCTGCTGGCCGTAGGCATGGCGGCAGCGGTGGGTGCTGTGCTGGGCTTGCGGCAGGGCCTGGTGCGCTACCGCGCGGCGCTGTTCATCGCATTGATCGGTGTGGCAGCGGCGCCGTTCGGGCTGATGCTGGCGCACCGCCTGCCGAACACGCCACTGCAGTTGGTGTTCGCCGGGGTGTTGGTGTATGCCTGCCTGCGCATCTGGCGCAAGGCGGCCAAGGAGCTGCGCGGCGAAGCCAATGATGCCCATCGCTACATCGAACCCTGCGTGCTGAACCCGCTGCAGGGCCGTTTGCGCTGGACCCTGCCCTGCGCGCGCGCCTTGGCCTTCACCGGCGCATTGTCCGGGCTGCTGTCCGGCCTGCTGGGCGTGGGCGGTGGCTTTGTCATCATCCCGGCCCTTAACCGCTACACCAACCTGCGCATGGCCAGCATCGTCTCCACTTCGCTGGCGGTGATCGCGCTGGTGTCCACCGGAAGTGTGGTCAGCGCCAGCCTCGCAGGGGTCATGCACTGGCAGGTTGGCGCCCCGTTCGCCGTTGGCGCGGTGCTCGGCCTGCTGCTGGCGCGGCCATTGGCGGCCAGGCTGGCCGGGCCGCGCTTGCAGCAGATGTTTGCCGTGGCCGGTTGGGCTGCGGCCCTGCTGCTGGCCGGCAAGGCGCTACTGGGCTAGCAGCTCGCTCTGTTCTGCCGCGCACAGCGCCAGCAGGTAGTCCCACACTACCCGCAGGCGCACCGACTTGTGCAGTTCGCGGCGGGTGCAGATCCAGTAGCTGCGCTGGATGGTTTCGCCAGGCAGCACGCGCACCAGCGTCGGGTCGTGGCGGGCCATGTAGTTGGGCAGTACGGCGATGCCCAGCCCGGCGCGGGCGGCGGTTTGCTGGGCGATCACGCTGGTGCTGCGAAACACCACGTTGGGGGCTCGGCAGAAGCTGTTGAGAAACAGCAGTTCCTGGCTGAACAGCAAGTCGTCGACGTAGCCGATCCAGCTATGCCGGGCCAGGTCCTCGCGGTTGCGCAGCGGGGGCGCGCGATCCAGGTAGTCCTGGCTGGCGTACAGGGCCAGGCGATAGTCGGTGAGCTTGCGGGTGATCAGCAGGTCGGCGTTGGGCCGTTCCAGGTGGATGCTGATCTCCGCCTCGCGGTTGAGGATGCTGACGAAGCGCGGTACCGCCACCAACTCCACTTCCAGGCCGGGGTAGCGGTCGAACAGCGCATTCATGCGCGGGGTGAAGAACATGATGCCGATGCCTTCGGTCACCCCCAGGCGAATCTTGCCCAGCGGCGTGATGGCCTGGGTGATTTCTTCCTGCGCCAGCAGGGCGACGTTTTCCATGGCTTCGGCGTGCTTGAGCAGGGCCTGGCCCGAGGGGGTCAGTTCATAGCCCTGGGCATGCTGAACGAACAGCGCAGTACCCAGGCTTTGCTCGATGCTCTCGATGTGCCGGGCCACGGTGCTGTGGGTGGTGTTGAGGCGCTTGGCGGCGGTAAGCAGGCGGCCGCTGCGCTGCAACTCGAGGAAAAACCGCAGATCGTTCCAGTCGAACATGCTGATCCTTTTTGGCAGTTCGTTCCGGTCTCTTCGCGGGCACGCCCGCTCCCACAGGGATCGCGTTACCTTGAGGGAGCGGGCGTGCCCGCGAAGAGGCCAGTACAGACTTACCACTGTGCTAAAACGCACAGCGGCTGCGCGAAATCTCGTGTTTCCTCCACGAAATTACTCACTAAGATGGATCGGGACAAGAATAATAATCAGGCCCGAGGTTGCACATGCCATCAGCCGATTCTGTCTTCGACTACGTGGTCGTAGGGGCCGGTCCCGCCGGTTGCCTGTTGGCCAATCGTTTGTCCGCCGACCCTTCCTGCCGAGTGCTGCTGCTGGAAGCGGGTGGGCGCGACAACTATCCCTGGATCCATATCCCCGTCGGTTATCTCTATTGCATCGGCAACCCGCGCACCGATTGGTGCTTCAAGACCGAGGCGCAGCCCGGCCTGGGCGGTCGTGCGCTGGGTTATCCACGCGGCAAGGTGCTGGGTGGCTGCTCCTCGATCAATGGCATGATCTACATGCGCGGCCAGGCCGCCGACTACGACCGTTGGGCCGAGCAAGGCAACGACGGCTGGGCCTGGAAGGACGTACTGCCGCTGTTCAAGGCCAGCGAAAGCCATTTTGCCGGCGCCAACGAGCACCACGGTGGTGATGGCGAATGGCGGGTCGAGCGCCAGCGCTATAGCTGGCCGATCCTCGATGCCTTCCGTGATGCCGCCGAGCAAAGCGGCATCGGCAAGGTCGATGACTTCAATACCGGCGACAACCAGGGCTGTGGATATTTCCAGGTCAACCAGCGCAGCGGTGTGCGCTGGAACGCTTCCAAGGCTTTCCTGCGACCGATCAAGGACCGCCCCAACCTCACCGTGCTGACCGGCGTTCAGGTTGACCAGGTGCTGCTCAACAACACCCGTGCACGGGCGGTGAAGGCGTTCTGGCAGGATGCCTGGCACGAGTTTGCGGCACGTCGCGAGATCATCCTCTGTGCGGGCGCTGTAGGCTCTCCCGGTATCCTGCAGCGCTCCGGCATCGGCCCGCGGCAGTTACTGGAAAGCCTGGGCATTGGCGTGCGTCACGACATGCCCGGTGTTGGCGGCAACCTGCAGGATCACCTGCAACTGCGCCTGATCTACCAGATCCGCAATACCCGTACATTGAACCAGATGGCCAACAGCCTGTGGGGCAAGATGGGCATGGGCCTGCGCTACCTCTATGACCGCAGTGGCCCGCTGGCCATGGCGCCGAGCCAACTGGGCGCGTTCGTGCGTTCGAGCCCGGAGCAGGCCACCGCCAACCTGCAGTACCACGTGCAGCCGTTGTCACTTGAGCGCTTCGGCGAGCCACTGCACAGGTTCCCGGCCTTTACCGCCTCGGTGTGCAACCTGCGCCCGGCCAGCCGCGGGCGTATCGATATCCGCAGCAGCGACATGAACAGCACACCGCTGATCGACCCCAACTACCTCAGCGACCCCCAGGACCTGCGCGTCGCCGCCGACTCCATTCGCCTTACCCGGCGGATCGTCCAGGCCCCAGCCCTTGCTGCGTTCGACCCAAAGGAATACCTGCCGGGCTTAGCCCTGCAAACCGAAGAAGAGCTGTTCGAAGCCGCCGGCAAGATCGGCACCACCATCTTCCACCCGGTAGGCACCTGCCGCATGGGCAATGGCGAACTGGACGTTGTGGATAACCAGTTGCGCGTACACGGCATCCCTGGCCTGCGCGTGGCGGACGCCTCGATCATGCCGCAGATCACCTCCGGCAATACTTGTTCACCCACCCTGATGATCGCCGAGAAGGCGGCGCAACTGATCCTCAAAGGAGCTGCCACCCAGACCTATCTGAACGAAGACGCGATACCGACGCCCTGACCCCGGGTGCGTGCAGTACCGGCAGCTGGCGGTCAGAAGCTGCCGACAGTGGAACAACAAGAATAATCACTGTGGCCTGCGGGCCGAGGACAGCAACGATGTCGGATTACATCCAAGAGCAGGGTGCGGCGGCCAGCAGCTCCAGCCGTCGTGAAGAACGCAAGATCATTTTCGCGTCATCCCTCGGGACAGTTTTCGAGTGGTATGACTTTTTTCTCTATGGTGCGCTGGCAGCGGTCATCAGCAAGCAGTTCTTCGCTGGCGTGAACGACACCACCGCCTTCATCTTCGCCCTCATGGCCTTTGCCGCCGGCTTCCTGGTGCGGCCATTCGGCGCGCTTGTGTTCGGCCGGCTGGGCGACATGATCGGGCGCAAGTACACCTTCCTGGTCACCATCGTGCTGATGGGCCTGTCCACCTTCGCGGTGGGGTTGTTGCCCACCTACGCCAGCATCGGCATCGCGGCACCGATCATCCTGGTGGTCCTGCGCATGCTGCAGGGGCTGGCGCTGGGTGGTGAATACGGCGGCGCGGCCACCTATGTGGCCGAGCATGCACCGCCCGGCAAGCGCGGTTTCCACACGGGTTTCATCCAGTCCACCGCCACCCTTGGCCTGTTGTTGTCGCTGGTGGTGGTGCTGGGCAGCCGCTATATCAGTGGCGACCAGTTCGAAACCTGGGGTTGGCGCCTGCCGTTCCTGCTGTCGATCGTGCTGCTGGCGATTTCCACCTGGATCCGCATGAGCATGCACGAGTCGCCGGCCTTCGTGAAAATGAAGGCCCAGGGCAAGGTCAGCAAGTCGCCGATCCGTGAGTCGTTCACCTCCTGGCCGAACCTTAAAGTGGTGCTCACCGCCCTGTTCAGCATCAACGCCGGGCAGGCCGTGACCTTCTACACGGCGCAGTTCTACGTGCTGTTCTTCATGACCCAGATGCTGAAGATGGACCCGGCCCAGGCCAACACCCTGCTGATCATCAGCGTGGTCATTGGTGCGCCGTTCTTCGTGTTGTTCGGCTGGTTGTCCGACCGTATTGGCCGCAAACCGATCCTGATGCTCGGCCTGCTCCTGGCCACGGTGCTGTACTTCCCGCTGTTCAAGGCGCTGAGCCACTACGCCAACCCACAGATCGACGCAGCCAGTCGCCAGGCGCCGATCGTTGTCACTGCCGACCCGCAAGGCTGCACCTTCCAGTTCGACCCGGTGGGCAAGGCGCGTTTCGACAGCCCGTGCGACAAGGTCAAGACCTTCCTGGTCAAGCAAGGCCTACCGTACAGCTCTGTGGATGTGGCCGGCAGCGATGTGGTGGTCAACATCGGTGACAAGACCATCAACGGCTTCGACGAAGCAGCCATGCGTGCGGCGGTGGAACAGGCCGGCTACCCGGCCAAGGCCGACCCTGGGCAGGTCAACCAGGTGATGGTGGTGGTGCTGATCGTGGCGATGATCCTGATCGCGACCATGACCT
Source organism: Pseudomonas sp. X4 (assembly GCF_040784925.1). NCBI lineage: Bacteria > Pseudomonadati > Pseudomonadota > Gammaproteobacteria > Pseudomonadales > Pseudomonadaceae > Pseudomonas > Pseudomonas sp. X4. Next base: position 2,436,439 of record NZ_CP160798.1, read on the forward strand.
ATGGCCCGCTGGCGGCGGTGATGGTCGAGCTGTTCCCGACCCGCATCCGCTACACCTCCATGTCGCTGCCCTACCACATTGGCAACGGCTGGTTCGGTGGCTTCCTGCCAACGGTGTCGTTCGCGCTGGTGGTGTATACCGGGGATATCTTCTACGGGCTGTGGTACCCGGTGCTGGTGACCGGGGTCAGCCTGGTGGTGGGGATCTTCTGCCTGAAAGAAACCAAGGATGTGGATATCGACAAGATCTGACAGCTCAAGGCCTGCACCAAATGCTCAGGCGCTGAAGCGCTTTTTGTGGGAGCGGCCTTGTGTCGCGATTGGGCTGCGCAGCGGCCCCAGGATTTCAGCTGTGATGCATGAATTGCTGGGGCCGCCTTGCGGCCCTTTCGCGACGCAAGGCCGCTCCCACAGTCTTCTCCCACCGATGGTGCAATCCTGCTTCTGAGCCCATAAAAAAACCGGCTGTAAAAGCCGGTTTTCTTATGCCCCGAAAAAACTTATGCACGATTTTCAGAAAAATGTAATACACAGAAATAAACAGCTAATTCAAACACTTAGCGATCACTTCAGGCTTTTAATCCAAAAACAGTTCACAAGTTATCCACAGATGGTCAGGCCATCTGTTCCTGGGGTTTTTCCTCTGCTGGCGGCAGCGAACCCATGGCCCGCTGGGTCGCTTCGTTCCACGCCGCGGCGCGGTCGTTGAGCTCGGCGATGGCCCGTGGCCCGGTGCCGTTGGCGTACATCGGTTCGCCAATCACCACCTCGATGGTGCCAGCGCGCTTGCCCCAACCGGTCTTCGGCCAGAACTTGCCGGCGTTATGGGCAATCGGCAGCACCGGCAGCCCGGCATTCACTGCCAGCGCGGTACCGCCACGGGAGAACTTGCCCATGGTGCCGAATGGCACGCGGGTGCCTTCCGGGAAGATCAGCACCCAGGTCTTCTGCTTGAGCAACTCGTCACCCTTGCTGGCTACCTGGCGCAGGGCTTCCTTGGGATTATCGCGGTTGATCGCGATCGGCCGCAGCATGGCCATGGCCCAACCGAAGAACGGCACGTACAGCAACTCGCGCTTGAGCACCTGGCTCAGCGGCGAGAAATACTGGGAAAGGAAGAAGGTTTCCCAGGTGCTCTGGTGGTTGGACAGGATCACGCAAGGCTCATCAGGCACGTTCTCGGCGCCAGTGATCTTGTAGTCGATACCCAGGATGGTGCGCACCAGGAACAACGCGCAACGGCACCAGTACACGTTGATGAACTTGTAGCGCTTGGGGAACGACAGGAACGGCGCGACGAAGAAGCTCAGCGAGCACCACAGCAGCGAACTGGTGCCCAGCAGCAGGTAAAAAAGAAAGATTCTGATCGCCTGCAGGATCGACATAGTGACTTGTACCATTGCGGGGCATGCCCGCCTGAGAAAAATGCGCCCGAAGGCGCACTGTTTAAATTAGTTCTCTGGCGATAGCTGCCAGATCGTCGAAAATCAGTGTAGTTTCCGGGACGCCTTTTTCCAGGGTCCGCTCGCCCTTGCCGGTTTTCACCAGCACGGGTTGTGCACCGACGGCCAGGGCGGCCTCCAGGTCACCTTTGCTGTCGCCAACGAACCAGACGCCTTCCAGGCCGACCTGGTAATGCTCGGCGATCGCCCGCAGCATGCCAGGCTTGGGCTTGCGGCAATCGCAGCCTTCGTCCGGCCCGTGCGGGCAATACACGATGTGACCCACCTCGCCACCCTGCTCGGCCACCAGCGCGCGCAGGCGCGCGTGCATGGCCTCGAGGGTTGCCAGCGCATAGTAGCCACGGGCAATGCCGGACTGGTTGGTGGCCACGGCCACCGTCCAGCCCGCCTTGCTCAACTGCGCGATCGCTTCGACCGAGCCAGGGATCGGCACCCACTCTTCCAGCGTCTTGATGTAGGCGTCGGAGTCGTAGTTGATTACTCCGTCACGGTCGAGAATCAGCAGTTTCAAGGCTTACCCCAGCAGCGAAATGTCGGCCACGCCCAGGAACAGGCCGCGCAGGCGGCTGAGCAGGGCATAACGGTTGGCGCGTACCTTGGCATCCTCGGCGTTGACCATCACCGCCTCGAAGAAGGCGTCGACCGGGTCACGCAGGGCCGCCAGGCGGGCCAGCGATTCGCTGTACTGGCGTGCAGCAGCCATCGGTTGCACGGCCTGGTCGGCCTGCTGGATTGCCGAGTACAGGGAGAACTCGTTGGCGTTGTCGAAGTACTTCGGCTCGACATGATCGGCGATGGCGCCTTCGGCCTTGCTCAGCAGGTTCGACACGCGCTTGTTCACCGCGGCCAGGGCCTCGGCTTCCGGCAGCTTGCGGAATGCTTGTACAGCCTGCACGCGCTGGTCGAAGTCCAGGGCAGAACCTGGCTGCAGGGCACGTACCGACAGGTAGGTGGCCACGTCGATGCCTTCGTCTTCGTAACGCGCACGCAGGCGGTCGAAGATGAACTCCAGCACCTGTTCGGCCAGGCCGGCGGCCTTGACCTTGGTGCCGAACTGCTTGACCGCGAACTCGACCGCACCGGTCAGGTCCAGGTCCAGCTGCTTCTCGATCAGGATACGCAGCACGCCCAGGGCGGCACGGCGCAGGGCGTACGGGTCCTTGCTGCCGGTAGGCAGCATGCCGATGCCGAAGATGCCGACCAGGGTATCGAGCTTGTCGGCGATGGCCACGGCAGCACCGGTGAGGGTCTGCGGCAGCTCGGCGCCAGCACCGCGCGGCATGTACTGCTCGTTCAGGGCCAGGGCCACATCTTCCGGCTCACCGTCGTTGAGCGCGTAGTAGTAACCGGCAACACCCTGCATCTCAGGGAATTCGCCGACCATCTCAGTGGCCAGGTCGCACTTCGACAGCAGGCCGGCACGGCCGGCGCGCTGGGCGTCGCCGCCGATCAGCGGGGCGATGAAGGCGGCCAGCCTGGAAACGCGCTCGGCCTTGTCGTACACGGTACCCAGCTGAGCCTGGAACACCACGTTCTTCAGGCGCTCGTTGAAGGTTTCCAGCGGCTGCTTCTTGTCCTGCTTGAAGAAGAACTCGGCGTCGGTCAGGCGTGGGCGCACGACCTTCTCGTTGCCTTGCACGATCTGCTTCGGGTCGCGGCTTTCGACGTTGGCCACGGTGATGAAGCGCGGCAGCAGCTTGCCTTCGCTGTCCAGCAGGCAGAAGTACTTCTGGTTGTCCTGCATGGTGGTGATCAGGGCTTCCTGTGGCACTTCGAGGAAACGCTCCTCGAACGAGCACACCAGCGGCACTGGCCACTCGACCAGGGCGGTCACTTCGTCCAGCAGTGCCGGCGGCACGATGGCGCTGCCTTCCTGCTGCATGGCCAGTTCGGCGGTACGCTTGCTGATCAGCTCGCGGCGCTCGGCGAAGTCGGCCAGCACGTAGGCTTTGCGCAGGTCTTCGACGTAGTTGGCCGGGGTGGTGATGACCACGTTTTCCGGGTGGTGGAAGCGATGGCCACGGGATTCACGGCCGGCCTTCTGCGATAGGATGGTGCAGTCGACCACCTGGTCGCCCAGCAGCATCACCAGCCATTGGGTCGGGCGCACGAACTCTTCACGGCTGGCCGCCCAGCGCATGCGCTTGGGGATCGGCAGGTCGTTGAGCGAATCTTCGACGATGGTCGGCAGCAGGCCAGCGGTGGCCTTGCCCGGGATGTGCTGGGAGAAACGCAGCTTGGCGCCGGTCTGGTCGATTTCCGACAGATCCACACCGCATTTCTTGGCAAAGCCCAAGGCAGCCTGGGTCGGCTCGCCGTCTTTGAAAGCAGCCTGCAGGGGCGGGCCGTCGATATTGATGCTGCGGTCAGGCTGCTGCACGTCCAGCTGGCGGATCAGCACGGCCAGGCGACGCGGCGCGGCGTAAACCTGCTTGCCGGTGTAGTTCAGGCCAGCGGCCTGCAGGCCTTTCTCGATACCAGCCAGGAAGGCTTCGCCGAGGCTGGCGAGGGCCTTCGGTGGCAGCTCTTCGGTGCCCAGTTCTACCAGGAAATCTTGAGCACTCATTGTGCAGCCTCCAGCTTAGCCAACACTTCGTCACGCAGTTCAGGGGTGGCCATCGGGAAGCCCAGGCGTGCGCGGGCTTGCAGATAGCTTTGCGCCACGTCCCGGGCCAGGGTACGTACACGCAGGATGTAGCGCTGGCGCTCGGTTACCGAGATGGCACGGCGGGCGTCCAGCAGGTTGAAGGTGTGCGAGGCCTTCAGCACCATTTCATAGGTCGGCAGCGGCAGGTCCAGCTTGATCAGGCGGTTGGCTTCGCTTTCGTAGAAGTCGAACAGCTCGAACAGCTTCTCGACGTTGGCGTGCTCGAAGTTGTAGGTCGACTGCTCCACCTCGTTCTGGTGGAACACGTCGCCGTAGGTGACCTTGCCGAACGGGCCGTCGGCCCACACCAGGTCGTACACCGAGTCGACGCCCTGGATGTACATGGCCAGGCGCTCCAGGCCGTAGGTGATTTCACCGGTGACCGGGTAGCACTCGATACCGCCTACCTGCTGGAAGTAGGTGAACTGGGTGACTTCCATGCCGTTGAGCCAGATTTCCCAGCCCAGGCCCCAGGCGCCGAGGGTCGGCGATTCCCAGTTGTCTTCGACGAAGCGAATGTCGTGGACCAGCGGGTCCAGGCCGATGGCTTTCAGCGAGCCGAGGTACAGCTCCTGGAAGTTGGCCGGGTTGGGCTTCAGTACCACCTGGAACTGGTAGTAGTGCTGCAGGCGGTTGGGGTTTTCGCCATACCGCCCGTCGGCAGGGCGACGGCTAGGCTGCACATAGGCGGCGTTCCAGGTTTCTGGACCCACGGCGCGCAGGAATGTAGCGGTGTGGAAAGTGCCGGCGCCTACTTCCATATCGTAGGGCTGAAGCACCACACAACCTTGCTCGGCCCAGTAGTTCTGCAGGGCGAGGATCAGGTCTTGGAAGGTACGCACGGCTGGCGTAGGCTGGCTCACGAAATTCACCTGTATCTGGGGATGCGGATGTAAAGAGCGGGAGTATAACCTGATTCGCCTCGCCCTCTACTCATTGGAGCCTTATGCCACGCTGCTTTTGGTGTACCGACGATCCGTTGTACCAGGCCTACCATGACCAGGAATGGGGAACGCCCCAGCGTGACCCGGCGTTGCTGTTCGAGATGCTTTTGCTCGAAGGGTTCCAGGCAGGGCTTTCGTGGATCACCGTTTTGCGCAAACGCGAGCGTTATCGCGAGGTGATGCACGGCTTCGATCCGGTGAAACTCGCCGTCATGAGCGACGAACGCATCGAGGAGCTGATGCAGGATGCCGGCATCATCCGCAACCGCCTCAAGCTCAAGGCTGCCAGGCGCAATGCCCAGGCCTGGCTGGCTGTGGACAACCCTGCCGACTGGCTCTGGTCATTCGTTGGTGGTGCGCCGAAGATCAACCACTTCACGGGCCGCAGCGAGGTGCCAGCGGTTACCGATGAAGCCAAGGCGATGAGCAAAGCCCTGCAGAAAGCCGGCTTCACGTTCGTTGGCCCGACCATCTGCTATGCCTTCATGCAGGCCACCGGCATGGTCATGGACCACACCACCGATTGCGATCGCTACGCCGCCTTGTTGCGCTGAGGGGTTACAATGCGCGCCTTGCTGAAATAAGGAATTCGCCTGTGGAAAAGTTCAAGGGCGCCCTGATGGTCGGGGTGCTGCGTCTGTTTGCCAAGCTGCCCTGGGGCGCTGTGCAGCGCGTCGGCGCCGGTATCGGCTGGCTGATGTGGAAGATCCCCAACGGCTCGCGCAATGTCGTGCGCATCAACCTGGCCAAGTGCTTCCCGGAGATGGACCCGGCCGAGCGCGAGCAGCTTGTTGGCCGCGCGTTGAAGGATATCGGTAAATCCTTCGTCGAAAGTGCCTGTGCCTGGATCTGGCCGCCGCAGCGCTCGCTGGAGCTGGTCAAGGAAGTGCACGGCCTGGAAGTGCTGGAGCAGGCCCTGGCCTCGGGCAAGGGCGTGGTCGGCATCACCAGCCATCTGGGCAACTGGGAAGTGCTGAACCACTTCTACTGCAACCAGTGCAAACCGATCATCTTCTACCGCCCGCCAAAGCTGAAGGCGGTGGATGACCTGCTGCGCGAGCAGCGGGTGCAGATGGGCAACCGCGTGGCGCCTTCGACCAAGGAAGGCATCCTCAGCGTGATCAAGGAAGTGCGCCGTGGTGGCCAGGTAGGTATTCCTGCCGACCCGGAGCCGGCAGAGTCGGCGGGGGTGTTCGTGCCGTTCCTGGGTACCCAGGCGCTGACCAGCAAGTTCGTGCCGAACATGCTGGCCGGGGGCAAGGCGGTGGGGGTCTTCCTGCATGCCCTGCGGCTGCCGGATGGCTCGGGCTTCAAGGTGTTCCTGGAGGCGGCGCCAGAAGAGATGTACAGCACCGATGTGACCGTGTCGGCAGCGGCGATGAGCAAGGTGGTCGAGCGCTATGTGCGCGAGTACCCGAGCCAGTACATGTGGAGCATGAAGCGCTTCAAGAAGCGCCCGGCTGGCGAGCCGCGCTGGTACTGAGATTTTGGGGGCGCTTCGCGCCCCTTTCGCCGGCAAGCCAGCTCCCACATTGACCGCGCCGGCCTGAGGTTATGCTTTAACCTGAGAAAGCCAGGGGCACAGAGTCCAAGAGCCTGCCCAGTTCCTGTGGGAGCTGGCTTGCCGGCGATGGGCTGCGAAGCAGCCCCGGCGATTTCAGACCTTGTTCAGTTTCTTCAGAAACACGGTCATCTCTTTCTCGGCCTGCTTGTCCCCGTGGGCCTGCGCCGCCACGATCCCCTCCTCCCAGGCCTTGCGCGCCGCCGCCAGGTCGCCCTGCAACTGATGCGCCTTGCCCAACAGCTTCCAGGCCGCCGAATACTTCGGATCCTGCTCCACGCACCGAGCCAAGTGCACCGCCGCTTCAGCACCATTGCCTTCATCCAGCCAGGCCTTGCCCAGGCCGAACCTCAACAACGGGTTATCCACACCCTTGGCCAGCATCTTCTCCAGCGATTCACGCATGCCCTGTGCTCCTAGAAGAAACTCAAGCCGACGTGGAACAGCTTCTCCACATCCCGAATATGCTTTTTATCCACAACGAACAGGATCACATGGTCGCCCGATTCGATCATGGTGTCGTCGTGGGCAATCATCACCTCTTCATCACGAATGATCGCGCCGATGGTAGTGCCCGGTGGCAGGGCGATGTCTTCGATCGCCTTGCCGACCACCTTGCTCGACTTCGAATCCCCGTGCGCCACCGCTTCGATAGCCTCTGCCGCGCCACGGCGCAGCGAGTGCACGCTGACGATGTCGCCCCGGCGCACATGCGCCAGCAAGGTGCCGATGGTGGCCAGCTGCGGGCTGATGGCGATGTCGATGTCGCCGCCCTGCACCAGGTCGACATAGGCCGGGTTGTTGATGATGGTCATCACCTTGCGCGCACCCAGGCGCTTGGCCAGCAGCGACGACATGATGTTGGCCTCGTCGTCGTTGGTCAGGGCCAGGAAGATGTCGGCGTCGGCGATGTTCTCCTCCAGCATCAGGTCCTTGTCCGAGGCGCTGCCCTGCAGCACCACGGTGCTTTCCAGGGTGTCGGAGAGGTGTCGGCAACGGGCCGGGCTCATCTCGATGATCTTCACCTGGTAGCGGCTTTCGATGGCCTCGGCCAGGCGTTCGCCGATCTGCCCGCCACCCGCGATAACCACACGCTTGTTGGTTTCGTCGATACGGCGCAGCTCACCCATCACCGCGCGGATGTCCTTCTTCGCGGCGATGAAGAACACTTCGTCGTCTGCTTCGATCACCGTGTCGCCCCGCGGGGTGATCGGGCGGTCGCGGCGGAAGATGGCCGCCACGCGGGTGTCGACGTTGGGCATGTGCGCGCGGATCTGGCGCAGTTGCTGGCCTACCAGCGGGCCACCGTAGTACGCCTTCACTGCCACCAGCTGGGCCTTGCCTTCGGCGAAGTCGATTACCTGCAGCGAGCCCGGGTGCTCGATCAGGCGCTTGATGTAGTTGGTCACTACCTGCTCGGGGCTGATCAGCACGTCGACCGGGATATGGTCGTTGTCGAACAGCTCTTCGCGGGTCAGGTAGGCCGACTCGCGCACCCGGGCGATCTTGGTCGGGGTGTGGAACAGCGAATAGGCCACCTGGCAGGCGACCATGTTGGTCTCGTCACTGTTGGTTACCGCCACCAGCATGTCGGCGTCGTCGGCACCGGCCTGGCGCAGCACCGTAGGCAGCGAGCCGCGGCCTTGCACGGTGCGGATGTCCAGGCGGTCGCCCAGGTCGCGCAGGCGGTCGCCGTCAGTGTCGACCACGGTGATGTCGTTGGCTTCGCTGGCCAGGTGCTCCGCCAGCGTACCGCCTACCTGCCCTGCGCCGAGGATGATGATCTTCATCCGCTACTCCCTACCTTTTGTTCTTATCCGCGCGAGGCGGCGATCTTGATCAGCTTGGCATAGTAGAAACCGTCGTGGCCGCCTTCCTGGGCCAGCAACTGGCGGCCGTGGGGCTGGCGCAGGCCGGCTTCGGTGGCCAGGTCCAGCTCACGGGCGCCCGGGGTGCGGGCGAGGAAGGCATCGATCACTTCGGTGTTCTCGGTCGGCAGGCTGGAGCAGGTGGCGTACAGCAGCATGCCGCCCACTTCCAGGGTCGGCCACAGGGCATCGAGCAGCTCGCCTTGCAGCGTGGCCAGGGCCGGGATGTCGTCGGCCTGACGGGTCAGTTTGATGTCCGGGTGGCGGCGGATCACGCCGGTGGCCGAGCATGGTGCGTCGAGGAGGATGCGCTGGAACGGCTTGCCGTCCCACCAGCTGGCGGTGTCGCGGGCATCGCAGGCGATCAGCTCGGCGTCCAGTTGCAGGCGGTCGAGGTTCTCGCGCACGCGGGTCAGGCGCTTGGCTTCGAGGTCGATGGCCACAACGTGGGCCAGACCGGCTTCGGCTTCCAGCAGGTGGCAGGTCTTGCCGCCCGGTGCACAGCAGGCGTCGAGCACGCGCTGGCCGGGGGCCAGTTCCAGCAGGTCGGCGGACAGCTGCGCGGCTTCGTCCTGCACGCTCACCCAGCCTTCGGCAAAGCCTGGCAGGCCGCGCACATCGCAGGCTTCGGCCAGCACGATACCGTCACGGCTGTACTGGCAGGCGCTGGCGCCAACACCTGCCTCGGCCAGCAGTGCCAGGTAGGCATCGCGGCTGTGGTGGCGGCGGTTGACCCGCAGGATCATCGGCGGGTGGGCGTTGTTGGCGGCGCAAATGGCCTCCCACTGCTCCGGCCAGAAGGCCTTGAGCGACTTCTGCAGCCAGCGCGGGTGGGCAGTGCGTACCACCGGGTCGCGCTCCATGCCGGCCAGCAATTCTTCGCCTTCGCGTTGCGCGCGGCGCAGCACGGCATTGAGCAGGCCCTTGGCCCACGGCTTCTTCAGCTTGTCGGCACAGCCGACGGTCTCGCCAATGGCCGCGTGGGCCGGGATACGGCTATAGAACAGCTGATACAGGCCGACCAGCAGCAGCGCCTGCACATCGGCATCGGCGGCCTTGAACGGCTTCTGCAGCAGCTGCGCGGCCAGCAGGTCGAGGCGTGGCTGCCAGCGCGCGGTGCCGAACGCCAGGTCCTGGGTCAGGCCGCGGTCGCGTTCATCGACCTTGTCCAGTTGCGCCGGCAGCGAGCTGTTCAGCGAGGCCTTGCCACTGAGCACAGCGGCAAGGGCACGGGCGGCGGCGAGGCGTGGGTTCATTGGCCCAGCACCTTGCCGCTGGCGAATTTCTCGCGACGGCTGTTGAACAGGTCGCTGAAGTTCAGCGGCTTGCCGCCGGGCAGTTGCAGGCGGGTCAGGCTCAGCGCCTGATCACCGCAGGCGACCACCAGGCCGTCCTTGCTGGCGGAGAGGATCTCGCCGGGGGTGCCTGTCGCTGTGGACAAGTTGGCGGCCAGCACTTTCACGCTTTCGCCATCGAGGGTGCTGTGGCAAACCGGCCACGGGTTGAAGGCACGGATCAGGCGTTCCAGCTCGACGGCCGGGCGGCTCCAGTCGATGCGTGCTTCGTCCTTGTTCAGCTTGTGCGCGTAGGTGGCCAGCGCATCGTCCTGCACTTCGCCTTGCAGCGAACCGTCGGCCAGGCCGGCAATGGCCTGGACGACTGCGGGCGGGCCCATCTCGGCCAACCGGTCGTGCAGGCTGCCACCGGTGTCTTCGGTGCTGATCGGGGTGACCACCTTGAGCAGCATGGGGCCGGTGTCCAGGCCCGCTTCCATACGCATCACGGTCACACCGCTCTCGGCGTCGCCGGCTTCCACGGCGCGCTGGATCGGTGCGGCACCGCGCCAGCGTGGCAGCAGGGAGGCATGGCTGTTGATGCAGCCCAGGCGCGGGATATCCAGCACCACCTGCGGCAGGATCAGGCCATAGGCGACCACCACCATCAGGTCCGGCTTCAGCGCGGCCAGTTCGGCCTGGGCTTCGGCGTTGCGCAGGGTCGGCGGCTGGAACACCGGGATGTCATGGGCCACAGCCAGTTGCTTGACCGCGCTCGGCATCAGCTTCTGGCCGCGGCCGGCCGGGCGGTCGGGCTGGGTGTAGACGGCCACGATCTCGTAGGGGCTGTCGAGCAAGGCCTTGAGGTGTTCGGCGGCAAACTCTGGAGTGCCTGCAAAGACGATGCGCATGGAGTTCTCGCTTCAAAAAAGAAAAAGGCTTGCCGGAGCAAGCCTTCTGGAAGGTGGGGATCAGGCTTGCTGGCGGTGCTGCTTTTCCAGCTTTTTCTTGATCCGGTCGCGCTTGAGCTGCGACAGGTAGTCGACGAACAGCTTGCCGTTGAGGTGATCGAATTCGTGCTGCACGCACACCGCCAGCAGGCCTTCGCACTCCAGTTCGTACGGCTTGCCGTCGCGGTCCTGGGCCTTGACCCGCACACGCAGCGGGCGGTCGACGTTCTCGTAGAAACCAGGTACCGACAGGCAGCCTTCCTGGTACTGGCCCATGTCATGGGTCAGCTCTTCGACCGTGGGGTTGATAAAGACGCGCGGCTCGCTGCGGTCTTCACTGAGGTCCATGACCACGACCTGCTGGTGCACGTTGACCTGGGTGGCGGCCAGGCCGATGCCAGGGGCTTCGTACATGGTTTCAAACATGTCGTCGATCAGCTGACGCAGGGCGTCGTCGAACACCGTCACCGGCTTGGCGATGGTGCGCAGGCGCGGGTCCGGGAATTCGAGAATGTTCAAGATGGCCATAAGGTCAGGCAGTCACTGTGCGTTCGGTTGAAAACTGAGCACACATAATAAAGGGAAACGGGGATTTCAGCACCTGGCAAAGCTCGGCTAGGGTTTTCAAGGGCCGCTTATAGCCCATTCGATGGACAGGTTGTCAAAGCGTTATCAACAAAGTTATCCACAGTTTGTGCCACGTCGATGGCCCCAATTCGATCAAGGATGATCCCCATGCAGACCTACCATTCGTCGCCTCTTCCGCCTGCCGAACTGGAGGCGCGATTACGCCTGCACCGGCTGCCGGAAACGGGATTGCGTCGTTTTAACACCTTGCTGGAGGCGTTTGGCAGTGCCTCTTCGGCACTGTGCGCACCGGCCGGCGCGTGGCGCGCATTGGGCATACCACAGGCCACCATCGATGCCCGGCGCAGTGCCGAAGTACGTGAGGGCGCACTGGCCGCAATGGCCTGGTTAGAGCGCCCGGGCCAGCATTTACTGATGTGGGACGGCCCTGGCTACCCGCCACTATTGGCGGAAATCGACGATGCCCCTCCGCTGCTTTTCGTCGCTGGCAACCCGGCCTTGCTCGAGCGCCCACAGCTGGCCATTGTGGGCAGCAGGCGTGCTTCACCCCCGGCGCTCGATACTGCTGCGGCATTTTCCCGCTACCTGGCGCAGGCCGGTTTCACCATTACCAGCGGCTTGGCCGTGGGCATCGATGGTGCCGCTCATCGGGCCGCATTGCAGGCTGGTGGGGGCACGGTTGGCGTGCTCGGTACGGGGTTGCAAAAACTTTATCCACAGCGCCACAAGTCGCTCGCGCAAGCGATGATCGACAACGGTAGCGCGCTGGTTTCCGAGTACCCGTTGGATGCCGGGCCGCTACCTGGCAACTTCCCGCGGCGCAATCGCATCATCAGTGGCCTGTCGCTGGGCGTGCTGGTGGTCGAGGCAAGCCTGGCCAGTGGTTCGCTGATCACCGCACGCCTGGCTGCCGAGCAAGGCCGCGAGGTGTATGCCATACCGGGCTCCATTCACCACCCCGGTGCCAAGGGCTGCCACCAGTTGATCCGTGACGGCGCGCTGCTGGTGGAGAGCGTGGAGCAGATATTGGAAAGCCTGCAGGGCTGGCAGAACCTGCCGCCTGCGGTTGTGGATAAATTCGACCATCCCCTGCTCGCCCTGCTGCATGCTGCGCCACAAACCAGCGAAAGCCTGGCCCACTGCAGCGAGCTGCCGCTGGCCGACGTGCTGGCGCAGCTGACCGAACTGGAGCTGGAAGGCCGGGTCAGCAATGAAGCCGGGCGTTGGTTTGCCCGCGCGGGCTAAGTACACTGCTCACAAGCAAGGTATATAGGCGGAGTAACAGAAATGGTGAGCAGTTTTCGTGTGCAACAAGCCGCACGTGAGATCCGGGCGGGCGCAGTGATCGCCTATCCGACGGAAGCGGTCTGGGGCCTGGGCTGCGACCCGTGGAACGAGGACGCGGTGTATCGCCTGCTGGCGCTGAAGTCGCGGCCTGTGGATAAAGGCCTGATCCTGGTTGCCGACAACATCCGCCAGTTCGACTTCTTGTTCGAGGATTTCCCCGAAGACTGGATCGACCGCATGGGCAGCACCTGGCCGGGGCCGAACACCTGGCTGGTGCCGCACCAGAACCTGTTGCCCGAGTGGGTGACCGGTGAGCATGACACCGTGGCGCTGCGGGTCAGCGACCACCCGTTGGTGCGCGAGCTGTGTGCGTTGGTGGGGCCGTTGATTTCCACTTCGTGCAACCCGGGCGGGCGCCCGGCGGCGAAGACCCGGTTGCGGGTGGAGCAGTACTTCCATGGCCAGCTGGATCTGGTGCTGGGTGGGGCCTTGGGTGGAAGGAAGAACCCGAGTGTGATTCGTGACCTGGTGACTGGCGAAGTCGTTCGTCCAGGCTGATATCGCTGGAGAGGGCTTTGCCCTCGATCGCCGGCAAGCCAGCTCCCACAGGTACTGCACATGACTTGAAATCGGCGCGGTCGGTGCGGGAGCTGGCTTGCCGGCGATTGGGCTGCAAAGCGGCCCCAGAACCCCGCAGATTTTTCTGATTTTGTCTCGAATGGCTGTCCAGCTTGCGGCTTGGGAAATATCCTACGAGCCGCGTCCTCTGCCATCACCTTCTCAGTGGGAACCAGTGTCTCTAGGCTTCATCCGTCGCTGAATACCTTGGCGATCGGGTGTGGTAGCCCGGATGCATTTTTTCCATGGCAGTCTATGGTGACTGTGCGTGGGAGGCTTTCGAGCCTGCCTGGATTGGAAAATGCCCGGGTCTACCACCTCGCGTACAGTCGCCACCCATACACGTGGTAGTGATTGGTGGCGGCAATGAGGAGCATTTTCCAATGATGAAGAAAATAGTCCCCGATCCACCGCTTCCCTGCACCTCTACTCGCCCCTTCGGCCGCTGCGATGCCGGCCACGAACCGCTGTTCACCGTAAACCCGAACATTTCCGCCGAGGACGCTCTGGTCCATGTCGCTCTCTACCTGCGAGGCGCCTACGAGACCGGCTCGAAAGCCCTCGAGTACCTGCGCGAAGAAGGCCGTGGCATGTATTGGTCGAGCCTGCATTCCATTGAATTGGCGGAGGGATTGGTGGAGGCGATTCTCGATGGTATCGAGTCGATACCAACCACCCGTCCTCCACAGGCATAGCCCCATATTCAAGGCCGACGCAGTACCTGTGGGAGCGGGCGCGCCCGCGAACACCGGCGGAGCCGGTGCCATGGACCGCGGTGCCTTCTTCGCGGGTAAACCCGCTCCCACAGGTATAACGCTGTATTCAAGGCTGGTGCAGTACTTGTGGGAGCGGGCGCGCCCGCGAACACCGGCGCAGCCGGTGCCATGCACCGCGGTGCCTGCTTCGCGGGCATGCCCGCTCCCACAGGGATGGCGCCGTATTCAAGGCCGACGCAGTACCTGTGGGAGCGGGTTCACCCGCGAACACCGGCGCAGCCGGTGCCATGGACCGCAGTGCTTGCTTCGCGGGCATGCCCGCTCCCACAGGGATGGCACTGCACTTAAGATCGGTGCAGTACCTGTGGGAGTGAACTCAAGGAAGCAGAATTGTGGAGCCTACAGTCCGCCGAGCCGACAGCTCCGCCTGTGCCTTGGCCGCCTCACTCAGCGGATACCGCTGCTGGATATCCACAACCAGCTTGCCGCTGCCAATCATGGCAAACAGGTCATCGGCCATGGCCTGGGTATTCTCGGCATTGTTGGCATAGGTCGCCAACGTGGGCCGGGTCACATACAGCGAGCCCTTCTGCGCCAGGATACCCAGGTTCACCCCGCTCACTGCCCCCGAGGCATTGCCAAAGCTCACCATCAATCCGCGCGGCTGCAGGCAGTCCAGCGAGGTCAGCCAGGTGTCGGCACCCACACCGTCATACACCACCGGGCATTTCTTGCCGTCGGTCAGCTCCAGCACCCGCTGGGCCACGTCTTCACGGCTGTAATCGATGGTCGCCCACGCCCCCAGCGCCTTGGCCCGCTCGGCCTTTTCGGCAGAACTCACTGTCCCGATCAGCTTGGCGCCCAAGGCCTTGGCCCACTGGCACGCCAACGAACCCACGCCGCCAGCTGCTGCGTGGAACAGAATCACGTCACCCGCCTTCACCTCATAGGTCTGCTTCAGCAGGTACTGCACGGTCAAACCCTTGAGCATCACCGCCGCCGCCTGTTCGAAGCTGATGGTGTCGGGCAGCTTCACCAGATTTGCTTCCGGCAACGTATGCACCTCGCTGTACGCGCCCAACGGGCCGCCAGCATGGGCCACGCGGTCACCCACTTTCAGCCGGGTCACGCCCTCGCCCACGGCCTCGACCACGCCAGCCGCTTCAGTGCCCAGCCCCGAAGGCAGGGATGGCGGTGCATACAGCCCGCTGCGGAAGTAGGTATCGATGAAGTTCAGGCCGATCGCATGGTTACGCACACGCACCTGCTGTGGCCCTGGCGGGGCAGGTTCGAATTCCACAAACTGCAGCACTTCCGGGCCGCCATGCTGGCTGAACTGGATACGCTTGGCCATCTCGCACTCCTGTCGTATGGGTCGGGAAAGGCCTTCTATCGGACGCCTTTGCTTGATCGCCGTCAACTGCGGCGCGCGGGCTGGGGGTGGTATGCTACGCGGCGAATTCTTCCCTGCCCGTTCCTGGTGACCCGATGACTAGCCGCACCGAGGCCGTGAAAGCCTACCTGCTCGACCTGCAAGACCGCATCTGCTCTGCCCTCGAAGCTGAAGACGGCGGCGCCCGCTTCGTCGAGGACGCCTGGGTGCGCGAAGCCGGTGGCGGGGGCCGCACGCGGGTGATCGGCGATGGCAAGGTGATCGAGAAAGGCGGGGTCAACTTTTCCCACGTGTTTGGCGCCGGTCTGCCGCCGTCGGCCAGTGCCCATCGCCCCGAGCTGGCGGGCCGTGGCTTCGAGGCCCTGGGGGTGTCGCTGGTGATCCACCCGCACAACCCGCATGTGCCCACTTCCCACGCCAACGTGCGCTTCTTCATCGCCGAAAAGGAAGGTGAAGAGGCTGTCTGGTGGTTCGGCGGCGGCTTCGACCTGACCCCGTACTACGGCAATGAAGAAGACTGCATTCACTGGCACCGTGTGGCCGAGCAGGCCTGCGCGCCGTTCGGCGCCGACGTGTACCCGCGCTACAAGGCCTGGTGCGACCGCTACTTCCACCTCAAGCACCGTGGCGAGCCACGCGGCATCGGTGGCCTGTTCTTCGATGACCTGAACGAGTGGGACTTCGACACCTGCTTCGCCTTCATCCGCGCCATCGGCGACGCCTACGTCAACGCCTACCTGCCGATCATCCAGCGCCGCAAGGACACCCCCTACACCCCGCAGCAGCGCGAGTTCCAGGAATACCGCCGTGGCCGCTACGTGGAGTTCAACCTGGTCTACGACCGTGGCACCCTGTTCGGCCTGCAGTCCGGTGGCCGCACCGAGTCCATCCTTATGTCGTTGCCGCCGCAGGTGCGCTGGGGCTACGACTGGAAGGCCGCGCCCGGCAGTGAAGAAGCGCGCCTGACCGAGTACTTCCTGCAGGACCGCGACTGGCTCGGCCAGTAAGCCTGTGGATCATCAAGGAGCCGTCATGGACCAGTACGTCGTTTTTGGTAACCCCATCGGCCACAGCAAGTCGCCGCTGATCCATCGCCTGTTCGCCGAACAGACCGGCCAGGACCTGGAATACGCCACCCTGCTGGCGCCGCTGGATGAGTTCAGCGACTGCGCACGCGGCTTCTTCAAGCAAGGCTGCGGTGGCAACGTCACCGTGCCGTTCAAGGAAGAGGCCTTCCGCCTGTGTGACAGCCTGACCCCGCGTGCCCAGCGCGCTGGCGCGGTGAACACGCTGAGCAAGCTGGCCGATGGCAGCCTGCAGGGCGACAACACCGATGGCGCTGGCCTGGTGCGCGACCTGACGGTGAATGCCGGGGTCGAGCTGGCGGGCAAACGCATTCTGATCCTGGGTGCTGGTGGTGCGGTGCGTGGGGTGCTGGAGCCGATCCTGGCGCACAAGCCGCAGTCGCTGGTGATTGCCAACCGTACCGTGGAAAAGGCCGAGCAGCTGGCGCGTGAGTTCGATGAGCTGGGGCCGGTGGTAGCAAGCGGGTTTGCCTGGTTGCAGGAGCCGGTGGATGTGATCATCAATGCCACCTCGGCGAGCCTGGCCGGTGAGTTGCCGCCGATTGCCGACAGCCTGGTCGAGGCGGGGCGCACGGTTTGCTACGACATGATGTATGGCAAGGAGCCTACGCCGTTTTGCCAGTGGGCAGAGAAGCTGGGGGCGGCCAAGGTGCTGGATGGGCTGGGGATGCTGGCTGAGCAGGCGGCTGAGGCTTTCTTTATCTGGCGTGGGGTGCGGCCGGATACGGCGCCAGTGTTGGCTGAGTTGCGCCGGCAGCTGGCTCGGGGCTGAGATTGTTGGGGGCCGCTTTGCGGCCCATCGCAGGCAAGCCAGCTCCCACAGGGATATCACAAGGCCTGAGGCCGGCGCTGTCCCTGTAGGAGCTGGCTTGCCTGCGATGGGCTGCAAAGCAGCCCCAATATCTCAGCCTCACTCCTCAAACCGGATCGGGCACAACTCCACCCCTTCCAGCTTCTGCAATTCCTCGATCACCTGCGGCCTGGCCCGGTGCAGGGTCAGACTCCCCCCCGCCCGCCGCAACCGCCGCGCCTCGCGGTGCAACATATCCACACCCGAGTAATCGATGAAGTTCACCTGCCGCGCATCGATCACCACATGCGGCCCCTGGCAGCGCTGCAAGCGCACCTGCAGGTAATGCGCCGCACCAAAGAAGATCGACCCGCCCACCCGCAGCACGTCCGCCTCCCCTTCACGGCTTTGTTGCACCCGTGGCCGCGAGGTGCGCTTCAGATAGAAGAACAGCGACGCCAGCACTCCGGCATAGATCGCCGTCTGCAGCTCCAGCAACAAGGTCGCTGCCGCCGTCAGCGCCATTACCAGAAACTCCGAGCGGCTGACCCGGAACAGCGCACGAATCCCCCGGTGGTCCACCAACCCCCAGCAGATCAGCAGGATGCTGCCGGCCATGGCCGGAATCGGCAGGTGCGCAATCAGCCCGGCCCCGGCAACGGCGAACACCGCCACCCACAGCGCCGAGAATACCCCGGCCATGGGCGAGCGGGCGCCGGCGTCGTAGCTCAGCCCGGAGCGGGTGAAGGAGCCGGAAGACAGGTAACCGGAGAAAAACGCACCGACGATGTTCGACAGGCCCTGTGCGCGTATTTCCTGGTCTGCGTCGATCAACTGCTCCGAACGTGCCGACAACGAGCGGGCGATCGACAGGCTGGTGACCAGCCCGAGCATGCCCACTGCCACGGCGCTGGGCAGCAGGCGCAGGATCAGTTCCACATCCAGCAAGGGCAGCGGGCTGAAGGGTGGCAGCTGCCCGGTGAATGCCGGCACGCGCGGCACATGGCCAAAGAACCCAGGCAGCAGCCAGGCCAGCAGGCTTACCAAAATCAGGCTTATCAACAGGCTGGGCCAGCGTGGGCGCCAGAGCTTGAAGGCCACGCCGATCACCACTGTGGTCAGGCCCAGAATCAAGGAAGGCAGGTCGACCTCGCCGGCATGGCTGGCCAGGTCCTGCACGGTCTTCAACGCCGTGGCCTGGCTTGGCAGGTCCATGCCCAGCAGGTTGGGCAGCTGGCCCAGGGCAATGACGACAGCGGCGCCCAGGGTGAAGCCGAGCACCACGGAATGGGAGACGAAATTGACCAGTGCGCCGAAGCGCAAAAGCCCCAGCAGCAACTGGAAGATGCCGCCGAGGAAGGTCAGCAGCAGCACCAAGGTGACATAGTCGGCGCTGCCGGCCACGGCCAGCGGGCTGATGCTGGCGTAGAGGACGATGGAGATGGCAGCGGTCGGGCCGCAGATCAGGTGCCAGGACGAGCCCCACAGGCAGGCGATCAGCACTGGCACGATGGCGGCGTACAGCCCGTACTCGGCCGGCAGGCCGGCGATCAGGGCATAGGCGATGGATTGCGGCAGGGCGAGGATTGCACCGCTCAGGCCCACCAGCAGGTCCTGGCGCAGGCTGCGGCCCGATTGGCGGGGGAGCCAGGAGAGGAAGGGCAGCAGGTGAGTGAGGCGATGCATGGGTTATCCACAATCCTGAAATTGCACTGTCCCCTGTGGGAGCGGGTTTACCCGCGAATGCTGCAGTGAATCTACCGTCGCATTCGCGGGTGAACCCGCTCCCACAGGGATAGAGGTTTGCTTGTGAGGTTACAGTTTGGCTTTGACGGCCTCCAGCGCATTGCCATCGGCCTTGGTCGTCACCCCGGCCAACCACCCTTCCAGCAACTCGGGGTGCGCCTTCAGCCAAGCCTTGGCCGCATCATCGAAGCTCATCTTCTTGTCCACAACTTCGGCCATGATGGTGTTTTCCATGTCCAGCGTGAACTTCAGGTTACCCAGCAGCTTGGCCGCATTCGGGCAGGCTTGTGGATAACCCTTGCGGGTCAGGGTATACACCTCGCCCTTGCTGCCAAACCATTTTTCCCCGCCGCTCAGGTAATGCATCTTCAGCTTCACGTTCATCGGGTGCGGGGTCCAGCCGAGGAAGGTGATGAACTGCTGTTTCTTCACCGCCCGGTCGACCTGCGCCAGCATCGCCTGCTCGCTGGACTCCACCAGCTTCCACTGGCCGAGGTTGAATTCATTCTTGTCGATGATTTCCTTCAACGACAGGTTGGCCGGTGCCCCGGAACCGATCCCGTACAGCTTCTTGTCGAACTGGTCGGCGTGTTTCTGCAAGTCGGCAAAATCCTTCACCCCGGCGTTCCACACATAGTCGGGCACTGCCAGGGTGAACTCGGGTCCTTCCAGGTTGCGTGAAAGCTGCTGCACATCGCCATTTGCGATGAACTTCTCATGAAAGCCCTGCTGCGCCGGCATCCAGTTGCCGAGGAAGGCGTCGACGCGGCCATCCTTGAGGCCGCCGTAGATGATCGGCACGGCCAGGCTGTCGATTTTCACCTGGTAACCCAGGCTTTCCAGAAGCAGGCGGGCCAAGGCGTTGGTCGTGGCGATGTCGCTCCAGCCGGGGTCGGCCATCTTCACGGTGGTGCATTGCGCGTCGCTGTCGGCGGCGTGGGCCGTGGCGGTACCCAGGCTCAGGGCCAGGGCGAACACGGCGGCGGAGAACTTGTGCATGGCGGCCTCTCTTCTCAATCCAGGGGGGCGGGCTGTGGATAACGTGCCTTGCGCTCGAGGTCGTCGAGATCGATGTGGTTGCGCATGTACTGTTGGCTGGCGTCCACCAGCGGTTGGTGGTCCCAGCTTTTCAGCTTGCCGATGGCCAGCGCCTCGGCCACCAGGCGGCGGCGCCGCTGGCTGGCAAGAACCTGCTGGCGCAGGCTGGGGATATCCCAACGTTGCTGTGCTTCATCGACAAATGCCTGCAGCAGCGCCTGGTGTTCCGGGCTGCCGGTGAGGTTCTCCCGCTCGTGCGGGTCGCGGCTCAGGTCATAGAGTAGGCATGGGTCGTCTTCGCTGTACACGAACTTGTACGGCCCCCGGCGGATCATCATCAGCGGGCCGACGGTGCCTTCGGCCATGTATTCGCCGATCACTTCGTCATGGCCGCCCTGCCCTTGCAGGTGGCCGACCAGCGAGCGGCCATCCAGGTGCAGGTGGTTATCCACAGCACCTCCGGCCAGCTCGACCAAGGTCGGCAGCAGGTCGCAGGTAGACACCGAGGCGCCGACCCGGGCTGGCGCGAAGCGCTTCGGCGCGTGCACCAGCAGCGGCACCCGCGCCGACATCTCGAACCAGTGCATCTTGTACCAGAGGCCACGCTCGCCAAGCATGTCGCCGTGGTCGCCGGAGAACACGATCAGGGTGTCGTCGGCCAGGTTGCATTCCTCCAGGGTCTGCAGCAGCAGGCCGATGTTGTCATCGATGTAGCTGCAGGCGCCGAAGTAGGCACGGCGGGCGTCACGGATCTTGTCCACAGGCAGCGGCTTGTTCCACAGGTCGTAGACCTTCAGCAGGCGCTGCGAGTGCGGGTCGAGTTCTGCCTGGTCGAATTCGGCGCGGGGCATGGGGATATCCACACCTTCGTAGCGATCCCAATAGCGCCGGGGGATGGTGTAGGGGTCGTGCGGGTGGGTCATCGACACGGTCAGGCAGAACGGTCGGCCATCGTTTTCGCGCACATGGTCGTACAGGTACTGGCGCGCCTTGAACACCACCTCCTCGTCGAAATCCAGCTGGTTGGTGCGCACGCACGGGCCGGCCTGCAGTACCGAGGACATGTTGTGATACCAGCTCGGGCGCACGTCCGGCTCATCCCAGTTCACCGCCCAGCCGTAGTCGGCCGGGTAGATGTCGCTGGTCAGGCGTTCTTCGTAGCCATGCAGTTGGTCCGGGCCGCAGAAGTGCATCTTGCCCGACAGCGCGGTGCGGTAGCCAAGGCGGCGCAGATAGTGGGCGTAGGTCGGCACATCGGCGGGGAAGTCGGCGGCGTTGTCGTAGGCGCCGATGCGACTGGGCAACTGGCCGCTGACCAGGGTGAAGCGCGACGGCGCGCACAACGGGCTGTTGCAGTAGGCCGAGTCGAACACCACCGCCTGTTCGGCAAGGCGGCTCAGGTGCGGCATCTGGATCGGCGAAGAGGCGTAGATCGGCAGCAAGGGCGCGGCCATCTGGTCGGCCATGATGAACAGGATATTCGGGCGCGTCATGGTGGCTTCCATCGTTGAGGGTTATGCGAACCGCTTGCCTATCAAGATGCTACTGTGGATAACATGGGTAAAGCCCATGGCGGGCAATGACTGGGATTAGCCACGCTTATGTTTGACCACCTTGCCGAGCTGTCGCTGGATACCTTGCGCGTGTTCGAGGCCGCCGCACGGTTGCGCGGCTTTACCGCCGCGGCGCTGGAGCTGGGTACCACGCAGCCAGCGGTGAGCCAGCAAGTCAAACGGCTGGAGGCACAGTTGGGCACGCGCCTGTTCGACCGCATTTACCGGGGTATCGAGCTGACCGAGGCTGGCCAGGTGCTGTTCGAACAGGTGCATCAGGGCCTGCAGGCCATGGAGGACGGCATCGCCCAGGCCAGTGGGCGCGGCCAGCGCGAAGTGCTGCAGGTGGCTACCGACTTCGCCTTTGCGGCGTTCTGGCTGATGCCACGGCTGCAGCGTTTTCACGAGGCTTATCCACAGGTGGACGTGAGCCTGGTGACCGGTGAGCGCAGCCAGGGCATGTTGCGATCGGACATCGATGTGGCGGTGCTGTTTGGCGACGGGCGTTTTCACCAGGGCGAGAGCCGCTGGCTGTTCGATGAGGAGGTTTTCCCTGTGTGCAGCCCCCGGCTGATTCATGGCAAACCCTTGTCAGCCGTGGCTTTGCAACGATTGCCCTTGCTGCACTTGAAGGGCGAGCAGGCTAGCCGTTGGTTTGACTGGGCGGGGGTGTTTCGCGGGTTTGGTGTGGCCAGCCCGCCGCCGGCCGGGCAGTTGCGGTTTGATAACTATACGTTGCTGATCCAGGCGGCGATTGCCGGGCAAGGGGTGGCGATTGGCTGGGGGCACCTGGTGGATGGGCTGGTGGAGCAAGGGTTGTTATGCCGGCCGTTGGAGGGGAGTTTGCGCTCGGCGCGCGGGTATTACGCGGTGCTGCCACCACGCAAGCGGCGTGGGGCGTTGATCGAGCGGTTTGTGGATTGGCTGGAGCGCGAGCGCAGCCTGTGACATCCCCGGGGCCGCTTTGCGGCCCATCGCCGGCAAGCCAGCTCCCACAGGTGCTGTACAAGCCTGGAGCATGGCGCCGTCCCTGTGGGAGCTGGCTTGCCGGCGATGGGCTGCACAGCAGCCCCGGCAAATCTAGACCACGAAGTTCAGATGCTCGCCCCGGTGCAAATCCAGCTCCAGCATATCCACCATCCCTGCCGCGACCCTGGCCAGGTGCCGCAACGGCTCGGCCAACCCCGGCTCCAGCGTACCTTCGGTGCTGCGAAAATGCTCCATCCCCAACCCGGCCAGTTCCTGCGGGGCATTGATCAGCGTCCAGTGCAACGCACTGCGCTGTAACCCGTCCACCACCTGGTCCACACAGTCCCGCTCCGCCTCGCTGTACTTGCCCGGCTCATCCAGCACATCGAAATCGCCCACCAGCAGCAGCCGGCGTATAGTCGTACGCTTCAGCCCCGCCACCAGCGCCTCGCTCATGCGGGCTTGCCCGGGCAGATCGCCCGGCGCCAGCGTCGACAACAGGGCAATTACTGCCGACCCGCCTGCCGCGCCCTGCTCCGCCTGGTCGGCATCGCCCAGCCCGCCTATCTTGAAATGCAGGCCGGGGCGCGGCGCGTGGCGGTTGAGGTCGTCGACCACGGCGGTGACTTCGTGCTGGCGCGACAGCAGCTCTACCATCAGGGCGTTGCCCAGGCTGCTTTCAGGTCCGAACAGGACCAGTTTGTACACTGGGGTTTCGGCGTTTTTCACTGCATCACTCCCTTTGCAGGTGGTGATGGTTGGACCGCAATCAGGAGTTATCGTGCAGAGGATCAAGGGTTACCACGCCCACGTTTACTACGACGCAGCGACCATGGAACAGGCCCGTGAACTGTGCGAGGAGGCGGCGCGGCTGTTTCCCGTGACCATGGGGCGCATGCACCAGAAACCGGTGGGGCCGCATCCGGACTGGAGCTGCCAGCTGGCCTTCGAGCCGGAGTTTGTGGGGGTGGTGCTGCCGTGGTTGGCGCTGTATCGGAAGGGGTTGGTGGTGTTCATGCACCCGCTGACCGGTGATGAACTGGCGGACCACCGTGACCATGCGATCTGGATGGGGGCGGTGCGGCCGCTGGATCTGTCGATTTTCGGGGGTTAGATCTTCATGGTCTGTACCGGCCTCATCGCCGGCAAGCCAGCTCCCACAGGGATATCACAGGGCCTGAGGGCGGCGCTGTACCTGTGGGAGCTGGCTTGCCGGCGATGAAGGCGACGCGGTTCAGCGTCGAGCGCCGCGCACCCCTTCAGCCAGTGCCGAGCACAGGCTCAATACATCGTTGACTGCCTGCTCGGCACTCTTGGCCTGGGCAATCTTGTCGACCAGTGCCGAGCCCACCACCACGCCGTCCGACAGGCGGGCAATGGCCGCAGCCTGCTCCGGCGTACGAATGCCGAAACCAACGCTGATCGGCAGATCGGTATGCCGACGCAGGCGGGCAATGGCTTCGGTCACGTGCTCGGTGGTCGCCGAGCCGGCGCCGGTCACACCGGCCACCGACACGTAGTAGACGAACCCGGAGCTGCGCTCCAGCACGCGCGGCAGGCGCGCGTCGTCTGTGGTCGGGGTGGTCAGGCGGATGAAGTCGATACCCGCAGCCTGGGCCGGGGTCGCCAGTTCGGCGTCGTGCTCTGGCGGCAGGTCGACGATGATCAGGCCATCGACACCCGCTTGCTTGGCTTCGGCCACGAACTTTTCCACGCCAAAGCGGTGGATCGGGTTGTAGTAACCCATCAGTACGATCGGTGTGGCCTGGTTATCCACACGGAATTCGCGAACCATCTGCAGGGTCTTGGCCAGGGTCTGGCCGGCTTCCAGGGCACGCAGGGTGGCCAGCTGGATGGCCACGCCGTCGGCCATCGGGTCGGTGAACGGCATGCCCAGCTCGATCACGTCGGCACCGGCTGCCGGCAGGCCCTTGAGGATCTGCAGCGAGGCGTCATAGCCCGGGTCGCCCGCGGTGACGAAGGTGACCAGTGCCGAGCGGCCTTCGGCCTTCAGCTCGGCGAAGCGTTGTTCAAGACGGCTCATGCCTGTTTCTCCTGGGCGGCCATGTGGTTCATGACGGTTTGCATGTCTTTGTCGCCGCGGCCCGACAGGCACACGACCATCAGGTGGTCCTTGGGCAGCTTCGGTGCGCGCTTGATCGCCTCGGCCAAGGCGTGGGAGCTTTCCAGGGCCGGGATGATGCCTTCCAGGCGGCAGGTGGCGTGGAACGCATCCAGCGCTTCGTCGTCGGTGATGCTGACGTACTCGACACGCTTCACTTCGTGCAGGTAGGCGTGCTCCGGGCCGATGCCTGGGTAGTCCAGGCCGGCGGAAATCGAGTGGGCGTCGGTGATCTGGCCGTCTTCGTCCTGCAGCAGGTAGGTGCGGTTGCCGTGCAGCACGCCCGGTACCCCGCCGTTCAGGCTGGCGGCATGCTTGTCGGTGTGCACGCCATGGCCACCGGCTTCGACGCCGATGATCTGCACGCTTGGCTCTTCGAGGAACTCATGGAACAGGCCCATGGCGTTGGAGCCGCCACCGACGCAGGCAACCAGGCTGTCTGGCAGGCGGCCTTCCTTCTCTTGCAGCTGGGCGCGGGTTTCCTTGCCGATGATCGACTGGAAGTCGCGGACCATGGCCGGGTACGGGTGCGGGCCGGCCACGGTGCCGATCAGGTAGAAGGTGTCTTCGACGTTGGTGACCCAGTCGCGCAGGGCCTCGTTCATGGCGTCCTTCAGGGTGCCGGTGCCGGCGGTGACCGGGACGATCTCGGCGCCCAGCAGTTTCATGCGGAACACGTTGGCCTGCTGGCGCTCGATGTCGGTGGCGCCCATGTAGATCACGCAAGGCAGGCCGAAGCGGGCAGCGACGGTGGCGGTGGCCACGCCGTGCATGCCGGCGCCGGTTTCGGCGATCAGGCGCTTCTTGCCCATGCGCTTGGCCAGCAGCACCTGGCCGATGCAGTTGTTCACCTTGTGCGCACCGGTGTGGTTGAGTTCTTCACGCTTGAAGAAGATCTTCGCGCCGCCGCAGTGCTCGGTCAGGCGCTCGGCGAAGTACAGCGGGTTGGGGCGGCCGATGTAGTCGCGCTGGAAGTAGGCCAGCTCTTCGAGGAACTTGGGGTCTGCCTTGGCCGCTTCGTATTCGCGGGCCAGGTCCAGCACCAGTGGCATCAGGGTTTCGGCCACGTAGCGGCCGCCGAACGAGCCGAACAGGCCGTTGGCGTCGGGGCCGGGGCGGTATTGGGACTGGGTCATGGGGCGCTCCAGGGCGTAATGAATGAGTGATGGGCTTTACTCTAACCACGGCAAGCCCGGCTGAAAACCGATAAGATTGCGCAAACTTGTCAGAAAAACTCACAGGTAAAATGGCCCACGACCTCCCCCCCCTCAATGCCCTGCGGGCCTTCGAGGCTACCGCACGGCTCAACAGCGTCAGCCAGGCGGCCGAAGCGCTGCACGTCACCCATGGCGCCGTCAGCCGGCAGATCAAGGTGCTTGAAGAGCACCTGGGCGTCGCGCTGTTCGTGAAGGACGGGCGTGGCATCAAACTCACAGATGCCGGCGTACGCCTGCGCGATGCCAGTAGCGAAGCCTTCGACCGCCTGCGCAGCGTATGCGCCGAGCTCAGCCACGATGTCAGCGAGGCGCCGTTCGTGCTGGGCTGCTCGGGCAGCCTGCTGGCGCGCTGGTTCATCCCGCGGTTGGGGCGGTTGCAGGCGGATTTGCCTGAGCTGCGCTTGCACCTGTCGGCCGGTGAAGGCGATCTGGACCCGCGGCGGCCAGGGCTGGATGCGCTGCTGGTGTATGCCGAGCCGCCATGGCCGGCGGACATGCAGGTGCATGTGCTGGCCGAGGAGCGCATCGGGCCGGTGCTCAGCCCGCATTTCGCCGGTTTCGAGCGCTTGCAGGGCGCGCCGGCCAAGGCTTTGCTGGGCGAAGCGTTGCTGCACACCACCTCGCGCCCGCAGGCTTGGCCGACCTGGGCGCTGGAACAGGGGTTGGAGCCGGCGACCCTGCACTATGGCCAGGCTTTCGAGCACCTGTATTACCTGCTGGAAGCTGCGGTGGCCGGGTTGGGTGTGGCGATTGCGCCGCAGCCGCTGGTCGCTGATGACCTGCGGGCGGGCCGTTTGAGTGCGCCGTGGGGCTTTTCACCTACCCCTGCGGCATTGGCGCTGTGGGTGCCCAGGCGCGCCGCGGACGGGCGCGCCGAGCAGTTGGCGCAGTGGCTAAGGGCAGAACTGTCGCGACAGGGCGCTTAGTTGCGTTTGCACATCAGGTACGCCGCCAGCAGGCCTAGCGCGCCAATGGCGACGCCGGCGGTGGTGTATGGGTGTTCCTGGGCATAGTCGCGGGTGGCGATGCCGGTCTGGCGGGTGCGGTGCTTCACTTCCTCGTAGGCATCGCTCAACAGGTGGCGCGAATGACGCAGGGCACTCTCGGCGTTGCTGCGGATTGCCTTCACCGATTTCTGGGACTCCTCCGACGCATCATGCTTGAGGTTTTCCAGGCTTTTCAGAAGGCTCTCGATCTCCGCTTCCATGCTTTCCAGGGACGTTCTACGCAGCGAATTGCGGTGCATGTTGACTCTCCTTTGCAGTATGGACTGTAAGGATTGCGACCTTGGGCCCGCGGGAAAGTGCGATCGAACTTTCGCCAATGGTGACCGCTCGCAGGTAAACCAGGCCTGCGCTGCTAGGCTCAATCTCACCATCATCCGAGGAGAGCGCTCATGACCGATCATCACACCTACAAGAAGATCGAACTGGTGGGGTCTTCGACCACCAGCATCGAAGAGGCGATCAACAATGCCCTGGCCGAAGCCGGCAAGAGCATCAAGCACCTGGAGTGGTTCGAAGTGATAGATACCCGTGGCCATATCCGTGACAACAAGGCGGCGCACTTCCAGGTCACGCTGAAGGTCGGCTTCCGTATCGCCAATAGCTGAAACACTGCCGGGCTGGATGAGCCCGGCATGATGGGGTATTTAGGGAGGGGGCGCCTTGGCGGGCGCCCTTTCTGATTTCATCTGCACAAGGAAAGCGAGTGATGAACAAACTGATTCTGGCGCTGGGCCTGATGACCCTGGCCGGTGGTGCGCTGGCGGCGGGCAAGCCGTGCGAGGAACTCAAGGCAGAGATTGCGGCCAAGCTAGATGCCAAGGGTGTTACCGGCTACAAGCTGGAGATCGTCGACAAGGGCGACCCGGCCGGCAAGGTGATTGGCAGCTGCGAGGCTGGTACCAAGGAGATTGTGTACCGGCGCCGCTAATGTGCTGGCTTCTTCGCGGGCTCGCCCGCTCCCACAGGGATATCACAGGCCTGAGAGCGACGCTGTACCTGTGGGAGCGGGTTTACCCGCGAAGAAGATCACGCGGTCTTGAGAGCCTGCGCCAACAGTTCATAGGACCGAATCCGGTCCGCATGCTCATACAAATCACAGGTGAAGATCAGCTCATCCGCCCCGGTCTGCTCCAGCAGCACCTCCACCTTGGCACGCACCTTCTGCGGGCTGCCGATCATCGCCAGGCCGAGGAAGCTGCCCACCGCATCCCGCTCATGGGGTAGCCACAGCCCGTCCATGCTTTCCACCGGCGGCTTCTGCATCAGGCTCTGCCCGCGAATCAGCGCGAGGATGCGCTGGTACACCGACGTGGCCAGGTACTCGGCCTTTTCGTCGGTTTCCGCCACCACCATGGGGATGCCCAGCATCACATACGGCTTGTCCAATGTAGTTGAGGGCTTGAAGTGGTTGCGGTACACGCGGATCGCCTCGTGCATGTAGCGCGGCGCAAAGTGCGAGGCGAAGGCGTAGGGCATGCCGCGCATGCCGGCCAATTGAGCGCTGAACAGGCTGGAGCCGAGCAGCCACATTGGTACCTCGGTGTCGTGCCCTGGCACGGCGATCACTTTTTGATCATCGGTACGAGGGCCAAGGTAGCGTGACAGTTCCTCGACATCGTCCGGGAAGTCATCCGGGCCGCCGGCGCGGTCGCGGCGCAGGGCGTAGGCGGTCATCTGGTCGGAACCCGGCGCGCGGCCCAACCCCAGGTCGATGCGCCCCGGGTACAGGCTGGCCAAGGTGCCGAACTGCTCGGCGATCACCAGCGGCGCATGGTTGGGCAGCATGACCCCGCCAGAGCCCACGCGAATGCTCGAGGTACCCCCCGCCAGGTAGCCGATCAGCACCGAAGTCGCCGAACTGGCGATGCCGTCCATGTTGTGGTGCTCGGCTACCCAGAAGCGGTTGTAGCCAAAGCGCTCGACGTGCTGCGCCAGGTCCAGCGAGTTGCGCAGCGACTGCGCCGGGCCGGCGTCGGCGCGTACCGGCACCAGGTCGAGGGTGGAAATCTTCAGGTCACGCAGCTGCGTCATGGAGCCTCCGCAAAGGTATTTGGCCAAAGGCCTTTTCAACTCTGTATGGGCACATTCGACGGATTCAATGCTTGCCGTGCGATTGCTCTGAACTTGCCGTAGGCGGCTGACCTCTGAAGCCATAAGCATGTAACCCGAGACCAGGAGGCATCATGAAAAAGACAGCATCGGCGATCTGGCAAGGTGGCCTGAAGGAGGGCAAAGGCCTGCTTTCTACCGAAAGCGGCGCGCTAAAGCAGAACCCCTACGGCTTCAATACCCGTTTCGAGGGCTCGCCCGGGACCAACCCGGAGGAGCTGATCGGCGCGGCGCACGCCGGCTGCTTCTCGATGGCACTGTCGATGATGCTGGGCGAAGCGGGGTTCACCCCGGACAGGATCGACACCGCTGCCGAAGTGACACTCGACAAGCAAGCTGATGGCTTTGCCATTACGGCGGTGCATCTGGTGCTCAGGGCCAAGGTACCTGGGGCAAGTGAAGCGCAGTTCTTGCAGATCGCCGACAAGGCCAAGGCCGGGTGCCCGGTATCCAAGGTGCTGAACGCGAAGATCAGCCTGGATGCGGCACTGGTGGGTTGAAGCAGTGCAATGAGGGCGGTTTGCTGTAGTCTAAACAGCGTCGGCAGCACGCTGCCCTTTCAGGAGCCGTTTCATGATTCGCGTAGCAATCACCGTGTTGGCTTCCCTGGTCGCCACATCTGCGTTGGCGGCGGTCAAGCCGTGCGAGGAGCTCAAAGCCGAGATCGAGGCCAAGATCCAGGCCCAGGGTGTTTCGTCCTATACCCTGGAGATCGTGCCCAACAGCGAGGTCAAGGACCAGAACATGGTCGTCGGGACCTGCGATGGTGGGACCAAGAAGATCATTTATCAGAAGAATGATCGGTAGGTTCAGGATTTTGGGGGCCGCTTTGCGGCCCTATCGCGACACAAGGCCGCTCCTACAGGGATCGCGTATTTCCTGTAGGAGCACTGCAGCCCCAGGTCAAGGAATGCAGAACACCTCGCTAGGCTCGTTCACCACCACCTTGCGGCTGCCGTCATACAGCAGCACCTGCGGTTCCATCACCGGCGCCCGTGCCTCCAGGCGATAGCGTTCACCGGCCTTGAAGTTGTCAAAGCGCACGGTCAGGTAGCAGGTACGGTCCCTGGGCTGGGTCATGAGGCCGCCCCCATATATCTCGTAATCGAAGCGCACTACCAGTTCGTGCTTGCCTGGCGTCACCTGGAAGTAGCGGCCATCCTCCAGGCGCTTGCCGTCGAGGCGGTCGGCCATGATCACCCTGCCGGGAGTCATGGTGTACAGGTCGACCCAGGCCTGCTTGGGGTCGACGGGCGGCAAGGGGCTGGCGCACGCCCCCAGTGCACTGAGGGCGATCAGCATCATGGGCTGGCGCATGGCAAGACTCCCACTTGCGATTCATAGGCTACAAGCATAGCGCCGTTTGTGCGTTTCAGGTGCGCTGGCAGCCTGCAGGCAAGCCCTGGCCAACCAGTTTTTGCTGATGGTCGTAGAGTTTGATCCAGGGGCGGAAACCGATGCTGCCAGCCTGCAGCTGGTAGCGCTGGCCGGCACTGAAATCCTTGAAGGTCAGCTTGACCTGGCAATCCCGCCACAAAGGCTCCTCGACCGGGCCAATATTGCTGGGGGTAACCGGAAACTGGTAGCGCACGGTCAGCTCGTGGCTGCCGGGCTGTACTTCGAAGTAACGGCTGTCGGCCCAGTCGCGTTCATCTACCTGCACGGCGTGCAGCGAGGTGTTGTCGTAGGGCGTGAGGTCGATCCAGGCCTGGTTCGGGTCCGGGTCTGGCAGGGTCGAACAGGCGGATATCAGCAACAGTGAGCCGGTGACCAACAGTGCACGCATGGCGAAACTCCCCCTTGGCGAGATAGTCTTGGAGTGAATCGGCCTTGAGCGAGTCAGACAGTCCCGGATGCTTCGACTTATTCTTATGCAGCGCTCAGGCCCTGGGCCACTCGACCTTGTTTTCACCCGTTTGGTTCCCCTGTTGGCGGTGCTCCTGCTGAACGGTTGCAGCAGCGCCGCCTACTATGGGCAGTTGGCCGAGGGCCAGTGGCAGCTGCTACGCGCACGGCAGCCGGTGGATCAGGTAGTGGCCAACCCGGCCACTTCAGCGAAATTGCGCGCGCGCCTGGAACACGCCAAGCAGGCACGGGCATTTGCCAGCCAGCAGCTGAAGCTGCCGGACAACCGCAGCTACCGGGTGTATGCCGACCTTGGCAGACCCTACGTGGTATGGAATGTGTTCGCCACCCCCGAGCTGTCGTTGCAGCCAGTGACGCACTGCTTCCCGATCGCAGGGTGTGTGGCCTATCGCGGCTACTACCAGCAAGGCGCGGCGCGTGGGGCGGCGGCGTTGATGCGCCAGGACGGCATGGATGTATACGTGGGCGGCGTGGAGGCCTATTCGACCCTGGGCTGGTTCGACGACCCGATCCTGTCGTCGATGGTGGGCTGGAGCGACGAGCGCCTGGCCACGCTGATCTTCCATGAGTTGGCCCACCAGCGCTTCTATGTGCAGGACGACACCGAGTTCAACGAGTCGTTTGCCTCATTCGTCGAGCAGGAAGGCACGCGGCAATGGCGCGTGGCGCGGGGCCTTGCCGCCTCTGGCGGGGAGCAGGGGCAGGAGCGTGAGCAATTCATCCGGTTGGTGCTGGCCAGCCGCGAGCGGTTGCAGGCGATTTATGCCGGGCCTCTGGATGATGCGCAGAAGCGGACGGCCAAGCAGGCGGAGTTCGAGCGGCTTAGGCGGGAATACCGGCAGGTGCGTGATGCCCAGTGGGGTGGTGACAAGCGCTATGACGCCTGGATGTATGGGCCGATGAGCAATGCCAAGTTGCTGCCGTTCGGGTTGTATGACCAGTGGGTACCGGCGTTTGCGGCGATGTTCCGTGAGGTTGACGGGGATTGGCAGCGTTTTTATCACCGGGTCGAGCAATTGGGGCGGTTGCCGATCGATGAGAGGAAGGCGGCCTTACGGCGGTTGATGGTTAGCCGGTGAGATTTTGGGGCCGCCTTGCGGCCCATCGCCGGCAAGCCAGCTCCCACCTCCACCGCATTGACCTCAAGTCATGTGCTACCCCTGTGGGAGCTGGCTTGCCGGCGATGGGCTGCAAAGCAGCCCCAATGGCCATCAAGCCTTAAGAAATGCCTGATGCATCTCGGCCAAGGTAGCAAAGTGGTAGGCCGGCTCTTCCGCCATCAGTTCTTCCTGGCTACCAAACCCGTACCCCACCGCCACCGCCTGCAAGCCATTGCTGCGCGCACCGATCAGGTCATGCTTGCGGTCGCCGATCATCAGCGTCTGCGCCGGGTCCAGCCCTTCTTCCTCAAGCAGGTGGCGAATCAGCTCGACCTTGTTGGTGCGCGTGCCATCCAGTTCACTGCCGTAGATCACCTTGAAGTGGTGGTCGAAGGCGAAGTGCCGGGCGATTTCACGGGCGAACTTCCACGGCTTGGAGGTGGCGATGTACAGCGTGCGACCCTGGCCGTTCAGGGCCTCGAGCAGCTCCGGCACACCTTCGAACACCAGGTTTTCGTACAGGCCGGTGACGCTGAAGCGTTCCCGATAGAAGTTCACCGCATCCCAGGCCTTGGCTTCGTCGAAGCTGTAGAACTGCATGAAGGCCTGCAGCAGGGGTGGGCCGATGAAGTGCTCGAGGCGGGTCAGGTCCGGCTCGTCGATGCCCAGTTTGGCCAGGGCATACTGGATCGAGCGGGTGATGCCCTGGCGCGGGTCGGTCAGGGTGCCGTCGAGGTCGAAGAGGATGTTTTGCTGGTGCATTTGCGGGTTCCACTTGAGTGCTGCGTGGCCTTCTTCGCGGGCTTGCCCGCTCCCACAGGTACGGCACTGGCCTTGAAGGCTTCGCCAGACCTGTGGGAGCGGGCGCGCCCGCGAAGGGGTTATTCCGGTTGGTCGTAGCCTTCGGCCAGGTGCTGGTCCTTGAGCTTCACGTAGTTACTGGCGCTGTAGGCGAAAAATGCGTGTTCCTGGTCGTTCAGCAACCGGGCCTGTTTCACCGGGCTGCCCATGTACAGGTAGCCACTGACCAGGCGCTTGCCCGGCGGTACCAGGCTGCCGGCGCCGATGATCACTTCGTCTTCGACGATGGCACCGTCCATGATGGTGCTGCCCATGCCGACCAGGATGCGGTTGCCCAGGGTGCAGCCATGCAGCATGACCTTGTGGCCGATGGTCACTTCGTCACCGATGATCAGCGGGAAGCCGTCCGGGTTGAACGGGCCGGCATGGGTGATATGCAGCACGCTGCCGTCCTGCACGCTGGTACGCGCGCCAATGCGGATGCGGTGCATGTCGCCGCGTATCACGGTCAACGGCCAGACGGAGCTGTCTTCACCGATTTCCACGTCGCCCAGCACTACCGCCGATCGGTCGACGAAGGCCCTGGGCCCAACTTTCGGAGTGTGTTGCTGGAAGCTTCGGATAGCCATGATAGCGTCTCTCATCTGTGCCGATAGGCAGGCTGCCTGCTGCGGTCGGCGTCGATTGTAATTAAGATGGGGCAGTGTTTCTTCTGCCAAGGTATCCAAACCGTGAGTGCGAACAACCCGCTTCTGCAGTCCTACGATCTGCCGCCCTTCTCGCAAATCCGTGCCG
This sequence comes from Pseudomonas sp. X4, assembly GCF_040784925.1. Classification (NCBI taxonomy): domain Bacteria; kingdom Pseudomonadati; phylum Pseudomonadota; class Gammaproteobacteria; order Pseudomonadales; family Pseudomonadaceae; genus Pseudomonas; species Pseudomonas sp. X4. The sequence continues at coordinate 2,469,945 of NZ_CP160798.1, forward strand.
AACACGTATTGCCGGCGATCGAAGCGATCCTGGCCGACAACCGTAAAGCCATTGCCGAGATCCTCGAAAAGCAGGGCAAGAACCCTACCTGGGCTGGCCTGGTGCTGGCCATGGACGAACTGAACGACCGCCTGGGCGCCGCCTGGAGCCCGGTCAGTCACCTCAATGCGGTGTGCAACAGCGCGCAGCTGCGCGAAGCCTACGAGTCGTGCCTGCCAGCGCTGAGCGCCTACTCTACCGAACTGGGCCAGAACCGTGCGCTGTTCGAAGCCTACCAGGCGCTGATCAACAGCCCCGAGGCCGCCGGTTTCGACGTGGCGCAAAAGACTATCCTCGAGCACGCCCTGCGTGACTTCCGCCTGTCGGGTATCGACCTGCCGGCGGATAAACAGCAACGCTACGCCGAAGTGCAGAGCAAGCTCAGCGAGCTGGGCAGCCGTTTCTCCAACCAGCTGCTCGACGCTACCCAGGCCTGGACCAAGCACGTTACCGACGAAGCCGCGCTGGCCGGCCTGACCGACTCGGCCAAGGCGCAGATGGCTGCCGCCGCCCAGGCCAAGGGCCTCGACGGCTGGCTGATCACCCTGGAATTCCCCAGCTACTACGCGGTGATGACCTACGCCAGCTATCGCGCCCTGCGCGAAGAGCTGTACGCCGCCTACTGCACCCGCGCCTCGGACCAGGGCCCGAATGCCGGCCAGTTCGACAACGGCCCGGTGATGCAGGAAATCCTCGGCCTGCGCCAGGAGCTGGCCGAACTGCTGGGCTACAAGAACTACGCCGAGCTGAGCCTGGCCACCAAGATGGCCGAGTCCAGCGACCAGGTGCTGAGCTTCCTGCGTGACCTGGCCAAGCGTTCCAAGCCGTTCGCCGCCCAGGACCTGGAGCAGCTCAAGGCCTACGCCGCCGAGCAGGGCTGCCCTGAGCTGGCCAGCTGGGACGCCGGCTACTTCGGCGAGAAGCTGCGCGAACAACGTTACAGCGTGTCGCAGGAGGCCCTGCGCGCCTACTTCCCGATCGACAAGGTGCTGGGTGGCCTGTTCAGCATCGTGCAGCGCCTGTACGGCATCGAGATCGCCGAACTCAAGGGCTTCGACAGCTGGCACCCGGATGTGCGCCTGTTCGAGATCAAGGAAAACGGCCAGCATGTCGGCCGCTTCTTCTTCGACCTCTACGCCCGCGCCAACAAGCGTGGCGGCGCCTGGATGGATGGCGCGCGTGACCGTCGCCGCACAGCCGCTGGCCAGTTGCAGAGCCCGGTGGCCAACCTGGTGTGCAACTTCACCCCGGCCGCGCCCGGCAAGCCGGCGCTGTTGACCCACGATGAAGTCACCACCTTGTTCCACGAGTTCGGCCACGGCCTGCACCACATGCTGACCCGCATCGAGCATGCCGGTGTATCCGGCATCAACGGCGTGGCCTGGGACGCGGTCGAACTGCCGAGCCAGTTCATGGAAAACTGGTGCTGGGAGCCGGAAGGCCTGGCACTGATCTCCGCCCACTACGAAACCGGTGCCCCACTGCCCCAGGACCTGCTGGACAAGATGCTGGCGGCGAAAAACTTCCAGTCGGGCATGATGATGGTGCGCCAGCTGGAGTTCTCGCTGTTCGACTTTGAACTGCATGCCACCCATGGCGACGGCCGCAGCGTGCTGCAGGTGCTCGAAGGCGTACGCGACGAGGTGTCGGTCATGCGCCCACCGGCGTACAACCGCTTCCCCAACAGCTTTGCGCACATCTTCGCTGGTGGTTATGCCGCGGGCTACTACAGCTACAAGTGGGCCGAAGTGCTGTCGGCCGACGCCTTCTCGCGCTTCGAGGAAGAAGGCGTGCTGAATGCCGAAACCGGCCGTGCCTTCCGCGAGGCTATCCTGGCACGCGGTGGTTCGCGCGAGCCGATGGAGCTGTTCGTCGACTTCCGTGGCCGTGAGCCTTCCATCGATGCCTTGCTGCGCCATAGTGGCCTGAGCGAGGACGCTGCAGCATGAGCGAGGTAGCCGTGAACAAGACCAAAAAACGCTTCATTGCCGGGGCGGTATGCCCGGCGTGCAGCGAGACCGACAAGCTGATGATGTGGAACGAAGACGGCGTACCGCACCGCGAGTGCGTGGCCTGCGGCTTTACCGACACCCTCAACGAGCAGGGCTTGTCGGTGCCGAAGGAGCTCGGCACCCGGGTCAACCATCTGGAGCCGAAAGCCGCGCCTGCCAAGGTACAGACGGTGCAGTTCTTCCCCAACCCGAAGCTGAAGAAACCGGCTGAATAAGGCCGTCGTGCCGCCCGGGCTTGTGCCCGGGCCGGCATGCCCCGGGTGGTAGATAGTCAGGCCACCTGCCGCACGCCGGCCATGCAAGCTCGCCTGCTCTTCTCTACGAGCAAGGTGTTGCACCATGGACAACCCCCTTCTGCAAAATAGCCATATTCCCGTCGATTATCCGTCAATCACGCTTCAAAACATGCAAGTTGCCTTCGACCACGTGCTGTTGGCGCACGAGCAAGGCATCGAACGCATCATCCGCGACCAGCAGGCACTGCCCACCTGGGATGACATGGTGCTGGCGGTGGACGGGCTGGATAGTCAGCTTCTGACGGTGTTGTATGCAGCCTCGCCATTGGTTGGTCGGGACGAAGCCTGGGCCGGTGCCATTTTCGACTTCTTCGCCAAGGCCACGGAGCGGTTCGAACAGAAGTTCACCGATTCCGCACTGCAGGCCCTGTATGAGCGCTTGGCCAACAGCGACATCGGCAAGCAGCTGGATGCCCAGAAACGCGCCACGTTGCGCTGGCATCTGCACAAGTTCGCCTCCAGTGGCGCATCGCTCGACCCCGCAGGCAAGGTTCGCCTGGCCGAACTGCTGAAACAGATCGGCACTGCGCGGGAGGCGTTTCGCAGCAACACCAACCGGCCAGGGCTGAGCATCACGGATGAATCTGAACTGAGCGGTGTACCTCAACGCATCCGTGACGAGCTGGCTACAAGGGCACAGGAGGCGGGTGAGCCGGGGTGGTTGATTGCGTGTGAAAGCGTGACCACCGACGCCGTGCTCAAACATGCTGACAACAGGCAGCTGCGCGAGCGCGTGTACCGGGCTTATAACACCCGAGGCGTCGGCCTTGACCAACAGCAGGATAATCGCTCGCACCTGGAGCAACTGGCGAGGCTGCTGGAAGAAAAGGCCCACCTGCTCGGCTTTGCCAGCCATCTGGAGCAGAGCCTGCAGATGAAGAGCGCAGGTTCGGTTGCCCAGGTGCGCGGCTTTCTTCATGACCTGGCCGACCATGTGCGGCCGGCCGTGCTGCAGTGGCGTGCAGATATGCAGCGCCAGGCGGCAGCCAAAGGGCTGGGGAATGTCCAACCCTGGGACATTGCCTACCTGCAAGCCTCGTCGCGCGAAGTGCTTTCCACCGAAGCCTTGCGCGAACACTTCCCGCTGAATGCCGTGGTCAGCGCATTGCAGCAGTTGGCGGAAGAACTGTTTGGTGTAACGCTGCTGGCCAAGCCGCTGGCAACCTGGGATGACAGCGTGCAACCGTTCGAGGTGTGGCAGGACAACGCTTTGATCGGTTTCCTGTACCTGGACGCCGTACAGCATGCCGGCAAGCAACCTGACTCGGTGTTCACCACCTACATTCGCAATCGTCGGGTCGATGCCGAGGGCATCTTCCAGGCGGCCTCGGTGGTGGTCTACAGCGACGTGCCTGCAGCGCTGCCGGGTAGCCAGCCGTTGCTGGACCATCTGTCACTGCGCAAGCTGTTCCATGAGTTTGGCCATGCCTTGCACCATTTGCTGGTGCGCACGACCAACCACGTGATGTCCAACGTCACCGAACTCGGTACCGATGGCGTGGAACTGTTCGGCAAGCTGTTTGAGCGCTGGGTCTGGGACGCGGATTACCTGGTGGCGATCTCTTCGCCACTTCAGGATGGCAGCAAGCTTTCCCGGGCCCGGGTCGATGAATGCCTGCGCCGCTTGCGGCAGCAAGGTGTGGAAGAAACCGCGCGCGACCTGAGCATGGCGCTGTTCGACCTGGACCTGCATGGCATGCCGAACGATGGCCGGTCCCTCGAGCAGCGCCTGGGCGATGCCCGTGAGCATTGTGGCTACTGGCCCCTGGCCGATTTCGAGCACCCGGCGCATGCCTTCGACCATCTGGTAAACGGCTACGATGCCGGTTACTACGCTTACCTGTGGTCGGACGTGCACGCCTTCGACCTGTTCACTCGCTTCGAGGCCCAAGGCCTGCTGGACCGGGCCACAGGCCAGGCGCTGCAGGAGGCATTGCTTGCCCCTGGGGCATCGCGACCGTTGCGTGAAGGTATCGAGGTGTTCCTCGGCCGGCAGTCGAGCCAGCTGCCCTTTCTACGTTGGCATGGCCTGAAGTGAACGTGCGCTGACCGGAGGTGCTGGAAAGAATCAGGCAGGCAGTATACTGTATAAGAATACAGTATCCGGGGTAGGCCATGATTCCTCCAGCACCGCAAAAGGGCCGTGGCACGGCGCACAATCCGCACAACCGCTTTGCCCCCAGCCATTCGGTGGCGGAGGATGATGGCTGGTACCAGGAGGTGCCGCAAACCCAGGGCACCGAGGTGCGGGTAGAGACGGCCAAGTCGGTGATCAGCCGCAACACCTCGCCCGACCTGCCCTTCGACCGCTCCATCAACCCTTACCGTGGCTGCGAGCACGGTTGCATCTACTGCTATGCCCGCCCTTCCCACGCCTACTGGGACCTTTCCCCCGGCCTGGATTTCGAGACCAAGCTGATTGCCAAGACCAACGCCGCCGAGGTGCTCGCGCAACAACTGAGCAAACCGGGTTACGTGTGCGCGCCGATCAACCTGGGTTCCAATACCGACCCGTACCAGCCGATCGAACGTGAACAACTGCTGACCCGGCGCCTGCTCGAAGTGCTGCTGCGTTTTCGCCACCCGGTGACCATCGTCACCAAGGGGTCGCTGGTTCTGCGTGACCTCGACCTGCTGGCCGAGATGGCTCGCCAGCGCCTGGTGCGGGTGATGATCAGCCTGACCACGCTGGACGATGACTTGAAACGGGTGCTGGAACCGCGTGCGGCGTCACCCAAGGCGCGCTTGCGGGCGATCCGCGTGTTGCGCGAGGCGGGAGTGCCGGTGGGCGTGTTGTGTTCGCCGATGATTCCGATGATCAACGACAGCGAACTGGAGCGGCTGCTGGAGGCGGCGAGGGAGGCAGGTGCACAGAGCGCAGCCTACATGATGTTGCGCCTGCCGCTGGAAGTGGCACCGTTGTTCGAACAATGGCTGCAGGACCATTACCCGCAGCGGGCGGCGCATGTATTGAGCCTGATCCGCCAGAGCCGCGGCGGCGAACTGTATGACAGCCGGTTTGGTGCACGCATGCGCGGTGAAGGCGTGTTTGCCGAGTTGCTGGCGCAGCGCTTTGCCAAGGCCATGAAGCGGCTGGAGTTCGAAGGGCGAGAAGCGCAGGCGCTGGATTGTTCGGCGTTTTGCCCGCCGGGTGGGCAGATGGCGCTGTTCTGATGTTGGACCCATTGCACGGCCCTTGTGGGAGCGGGCGCGCCCGCGAACACCGGCGCAGCCGGTGCCATGTACCGAGTTGCCTCCTTCGCGGGCACGCCCGCTCCCACAGGTTCTGCGCAGGTTCCGGGTTCCCGCATGGGGCGCATTGCCAGCCCTCAATGCAACTAATCCAAGTTGATAATTGCAGTAATGGCTCTTGGCAGTTGATGTTTTTTTGCTATTATCCAATACCAGCCTTTCCTATCTGGAACACCCGTTCTAGAGCCTTCGAATTAAGTTTCAGTTAAGTTTTCCCCGCTAGCGTAGGAAATCAGTCTTCACCGACTGTGATCTATGGCCCGTGCGTGTCATCTAAATCCCTGCATAGCCAGAATCTTTCACCGGTAAAATGGATTTACCTACACACCGTCAAGAGGATGAATCATGCCCGTCAAGGACCCATCCAAGGTCGTACCGCAGGTCCCCGCGGAGAGCGCCGATGCCGCCCTGAAGCACATCGTCGACGGCTTCCTGCGTTTTCACCATGACGTTTTCCCCGAGCAGCAAGAGCTGTTCAAGAAGCTCGCCACCGCGCAAACCCCGCGTGCCATGTTCATCACCTGCGCCGACTCGCGCATCGTTCCCGAGCTGATCACCCAGAGTTCGCCTGGCGACCTGTTCGTGACCCGTAACGTCGGTAACGTGGTACCGCCTTATGGCCAGATGAACGGCGGCGTTTCCAGCGCCATCGAGTACGCCGTGCTGGCGTTGAAAGTGCATCACATCATCGTCTGCGGCCACTCCGACTGCGGCGCCATGCGTGCCGTGCTCAACCCGCAATCGCTGACCAAGATGCCGACCGTGTCCGCCTGGTTGCGCCACGCCGAAGTGGCCCGCACCGTGGTCGAGAACAACTGCTCGTGCGGCAGCGAACACGAAACCATGCAAGTGCTGACCAAGGAAAACGTCATCGCCCAGCTGCATCACCTGCGCACCCACCCTTCGGTGGCTTCGCGCCTGGCAGCCGGTGAGCTGTACATCCATGGCTGGGTCTACGACATCGAGACCAGCAAGATCGAAGCCTACGACGCCGCCAGCGATACCTTCCTGCCCCTGGCTGCTGGCGAGCCGGTCCCCTGCGCTACTCCGAGAGGCCGCTACTAAGCGACCCATCCACCCGCTTGAACCTTGATAGCCGGCTGCACCCTGCAGGGGTGTGGCGCGGCCTTCGGCTGCCTTGAATTCCCTGACTGCCTGCCGGCACGCCCGCTGGCGGCCCGCGCCTGCGCGCTCGTCAGGGGCAAACGTGCCCACGGCCAGCGGAATGGCTGTGTGACAGAGAAAGGAGAAACACGGTGAACATTACACAGTTGAAAGCGGCCCTGCCGCGTGAGTTGCTGGCGTCGGTGGTGGTCTTCCTGGTGGCCTTGCCGTTGTGCATGGGCATTGCGATCGCCTCGGGCATGCCGCCGGCCAAAGGCCTGATTACCGGCATTATCGGCGGCATTGTCGTAGGTTTCCTCGCAGGTTCGCCGCTGCAGGTCAGCGGCCCGGCCGCCGGCCTGGCGGTATTGGTGTTCGAGCTGGTACGCCAGCATGGCATGGCCATGCTCGGGCCGATCCTGCTACTGGCCGGCTTGCTGCAGTTGCTGGCCGGGCGCCTGCGCCTGGGCTGTTGGTTCCGGGTTACCGCGCCGGCGGTGGTGTACGGCATGCTGGCGGGGATTGGTGTGCTGATCGTGCTGTCGCAGGTGCATGTGATGTTCGACACCGCGCCGCAACCATCCGGAATGCAGAACCTGCTGGAGTTCCCGGCGACCGTGGCCGCGGCCCTGCCACAGGAAAGCGCCGGCTCCGGTTGGATGGCCGGTGCGCTGGGCCTGGGCACCATCGCCATCATGTGGGGCTGGGAGCGCCTGCGGCCGCAGCGGCTGCGCTTCGTCCCGGGTGCCCTGCTGGGCGTGTCGGCCATGACGGCCATCAGCATGTGGTTGGCCTTGCCGGTGAACCGCGTACAGGTGCCGGCCGACCTGTCCGAGGCCATCGACTGGATCCGCCCTGGTGACTTGATGCAACTGGCCGACCCTACCCTGTTGGTCGCCGCTTTTGCCCTGGCCTTCATCGCCAGCGCCGAAACCTTGTTGTCGGCTGCTGCGGTCGACCGCATGCACAGCGGCCAGCGTTCGGACTTCGACCGTGAGCTGTCGGCCCAGGGCATCGGCAACATGCTGTGCGGGGTGCTCGGCGCGTTGCCGATGACCGGGGTGATCGTGCGTAGCTCCGCCAATGTGCAGGCGGGTGCGCAGACCCGGGCTTCGGCGATCTTCCATGGCCTGTGGCTGCTGGCGTTCGTGGTGGCGCTGAGCAGTGTGCTGCAGCAGATCCCGGTGGCGAGCCTGGCGGGTGTGCTGGTGTTTACCGGGGTCAAGCTGGTGGATTTCAAGGCGTTTCGTGGGTTGGGCCGCTATGGCCGCATGCCGATGTTCACCTACGCGGCGACGGCGCTGGCGATCATCTTTACCGACCTGCTGACTGGCGTATTGCTGGGCTTTGCCCTGACCTTGCTGAAGCTGGCACTGAAGGCGGCGCGGTTGAAGATCAATCTGGTCAGCCTGGAGAAGGCTGGGCACATGGAATTGCGGCTTAGTGGCGCGGCCACCTTCCTCAAGGTGCCGGCGCTGACCCAGGTGCTGGATAGCGTGCCGGCGGGGACCACGCTGCATGTGCCGTTGGGTAACCTGAGCTATATCGACCACTCGTGCCTTGAGCTGCTTGAAGATTGGGGCCGCAGTAATTCGGCCAATGGGTCGCGGTTGCTGATAGAGCAGCGGCGCTTGAAGCGGCGGATCGAGGGGCGGATGCGGACTACGGCGGGGGTTGGGGCCTGAAGCTGAAAGTCTGTATCGCCTGAACTGGCCTCTTCGCGGGTTTACCCGCGAAGAGGCCGGAACAGTTTTTACCAATCGATCAGGCCGGCTGGCCCAGCTCCACCCCCAGCTGCCGTGACAGGCACGGCCAGCGCTTCCACGCCGCGCCTGTTTCCGGGCTGCTCAATTTCTCGCGGTAGGCCTCCACCGATTCCACCGCGAAGCTTTCATCATTCAACATTTCATCCACCGAGTGGTGCACCACTTCATCCAGCTGGTTGGCAAACGTCTCGCCAATCAACTGGTGGGCAATCAGGTTGGCGACGGTGGTGTCGACCGGGATCAACGGTTGCTGGAAGTGACGGATGTACAGGTCGTTCACCTCTTCCACCAGGCGGTGCGCCAGGTAGGCCTCATCCAGCAGGCAGTCCAGGCCCACATGCCCTTGCATCACGCTGGGCGGCTGCAGGAAGTAGGCTTCGGCGATTTTCAGTACAGGTTTGATCTGCGATTCGATCCCGGCCTCGCGGGCGACCTCATGGGCGGCCTCCAGCAGTTCCGGAACCTGTTCGATGTAGGCGCTGACGAAGCGCGCCAAAGTACCCTGGGCGTCCTGCTCAGGCAGTTGGATCGAGGGGTGCAGGTGGGGCAGTTGCAGCTCGAGACGCTTTTTCAGTTGGCCGGTCTGGCCTTCGTGTTGATGGGCTTGGCTTACCTGCTCGCGTACAGCAGCGATGTTCATGACAACTCCAGGGACATTACGTTTCAAACGGAAGACACTAAATTAGCTCGGTATACAGAATACCTAAGACGTATTTGTTATAAGTCGCACAAACCTGTGCATGCTCAGGCATATCGAAATGCCATTATTGCGCCATACCCTATCAAGCGCGCGGTTTTCGGGGCGTTCGGCCCTTTCATGAAGTTCATTTCACGGCCTTCGTTGCGTGCCGTTGGTCGCTGTCTATACTCCCGGTGAACGTGATTCGTTGATGAGGCCCAACTGCTTTTAGCAGGGGCTCGGTCGTCGAAGCCAGGCAGTCTTGACCACCGTTCCCTCTTGCCGCAGGCCACGCCTCCGGGACTACAAGAACGAGAAGGGGAACCCGCAATGATGCGACATCCACATGTCTGGATGGGCCTCCTGTTGTGGTCGGTTTTTGGTCAGGCGAACGCCGCCTGGACCGTGAACATGCACCCAGGGGCGACGGAAGTCTCCAACGCCGTCTTCGACCTGCACATGACCATCTTCTGGATCTGCGTGATCATCGGCATCGTTGTCTTTGGCGCGATGTTCTGGTCCATGGTCATCCACCGCCGTTCCACCGGTCAGCAGGCTGCGCATTTCCACGAGCACACCTGGGTGGAAATCCTCTGGACCGTGGTCCCCTTCCTGATCCTGGTGGCCATGGCCATCCCGGCCACCAAGACCCTGATCGACATCTACGATGCCAGCGAGTCGGACATCGATATCCAGGTTACCGGCTACCAGTGGAAGTGGCACTACAAGTACCTGGGCCAGGACGTGGAGTTCTTCAGCAACCTGGCCACCCCCACCGAGCAGATCCACAACAAGGCCCCCAAGGACGAGCACTACCTGCTCGAAGTCGACCAGCCGCTGGTGCTGCCGGTGGGCGCCAAGGTGCGCTTCCTGGTGACTGCTGCCGACGTCATCCACTCCTGGTGGGTGCCGGCTTTCGCGGTCAAGCGTGATGCCATCCCCGGCTTCGTCAACGAAGCCTGGACCCGTATCGAGAAGCCGGGCATCTACCGCGGCCAGTGCACCGAGCTGTGCGGCAAGGACCACGGCTTCATGCCGGTGGTGGTCGAGGTCAAGTCCAAGGCCGACTACGACACCTGGCTGGGCGAGCGCAAGGCCGAAGCTGCCAAGCTCAAGGAGCTGACCAGCAAGGAATGGACCCTTGAGGAGCTGGTGGAACGTGGTGACAAGGTCTACCACACCACCTGCGTGGCCTGTCACCAGGCCGAAGGCCAGGGCCTGCCGCCGATGTTCCCGGCGCTCAAGGGCTCGAAGATCGCCACCGGGCCGAAAGAAGCCCACCTGGGCATCGTCTTCCACGGCAAGCCTGGTACTGCCATGGCCGCGTTCGGCAAGCAGCTCTCGGAAGTCGACATCGCCGCCGTGGTCACCTACGAGCGCAACGCCTGGGGCAACAACAAGGGTGACATGGTCACGCCGAAGGACGTGCTGGCGCTGAAGCAGGCAGAAGCGCAATGAACCGGGTTACTCGCGGCAATCAATGGATTGCAGGAGACAGGACATGAGTGCAGTGATCGACGACCACGCCCACGGCCATGACCATGCGCACGGCCCGGCCAAGGGCCTGATGCGCTGGGTGCTGACCACCAACCACAAGGACATCGGCACGATGTACCTGTGGTTCAGCTTCATCATGTTCCTGCTCGGCGGCTCGTTCGCCATGGTGATCCGCGCCGAGCTGTTCCAGCCCGGCCTGCAGATCGTCCAGCCGGAGTTCTTCAACCAGATGACCACCATGCACGGCCTGATCATGGTGTTCGGTGCGGTGATGCCGGCCTTCGTCGGCCTGGCAAACTGGATGATCCCGCTGATGATCGGCGCGCCCGACATGGCCCTGCCGCGGATGAACAACTTCAGCTTCTGGCTGCTGCCGGCGGCTTTCTTGCTACTGGTCTCGACCCTGTTCAGCCCGGGCGGCGGGCCCAACTTCGGCTGGACCTTCTACGCCCCGCTGTCCACCACCTACGCGCCGGCCAGCGTCACCTTCTTCATCTTTGCCATCCACCTGATGGGCATCAGCTCGATCATGGGCGCGATCAACGTGATCGCCACCATCCTCAACCTGCGCGCCCCGGGCATGACCCTGATGAAGATGCCACTGTTCGTCTGGACCTGGCTGATTACCGCATTCCTGCTGATTGCGGTGATGCCGGTGCTGGCCGGCGTCGTGACCATGATGCTGATGGACATCCACTTCGGTACCAGCTTCTTCAGCGCCGCCGGCGGTGGTGACCCGGTGCTGTTCCAGCACGTGTTCTGGTTCTTCGGCCACCCCGAGGTGTACATCATGATCCTGCCGGCCTTCGGCGCGGTCAGCTCGATCATCCCGGCGTTCTCGCGCAAGCCGCTGTTCGGCTACACCTCGATGGTGTACGCCACCGGCGCCATCGCCTTCCTGTCGTTCATCGTCTGGGCCCACCACATGTTCGTGGTCGGTATTCCCGTGGTCGGCGAGCTGTTCTTCATGTACGCCACCATGCTGATCGCCGTGCCTACCGGGGTGAAGGTGTTCAACTGGGTCAGCACCATGTGGGAAGGCTCGCTGACCTTCGAAACGCCGATGCTGTTCGCCATCGCCTTTGTCATCCTGTTCACCATCGGCGGTTTCAGCGGGCTGATGCTAGCCATCGCCCCGGCGGACTTCCAGTACCACGACACCTACTTCGTGGTGGCGCACTTCCACTATGTGCTGGTGCCTGGGGCGATCTTCGGCATCTTCGCCTCGGCCTATTACTGGCTGCCGAAATGGACCGGCCACATGTACGACGAAACCCTCGGCAAGCTGCACTTCTGGCTATCGTTCGTCGGCATGAACATGGCCTTCTTCCCCATGCACTTCGTGGGGCTGGCCGGCATGCCACGGCGAATCCCCGACTACAACCTGCAGTTCGCCGACTTCAACATGGTGTCGTCGATCGGCGCGTTCATGTTCGGCGCCACGCAGATCTTCTTCCTGTTCATCGTCATCAAGTGCATCCGCGGCGGCGCGCCGGCACCGGCCAAGCCATGGGATGGCGCCGAGGGCCTGGAGTGGTCGATCCCTTCGCCTGCGCCCTACCACACCTTCCAGACGCCACCGGAAGTGAAATAGGAACCGTGCCATGAACGGCCTTTCGCTGAAACGCCTGGTGTTGCGCCTGTTGATGCTGACGGTGGTGATGTTCGCCTTCGGCTTCGCCCTGGTGCCTATCTATGACGTGATGTGCAAGGCCTTCGGCATCAACGGCAAGACGGGAGGGCAGTACGAAGGCAGCCAGGTCAGCGACCCGACGCGTTCGGTGCGGGTGCAGTTCATGTCGACCAATGCCAGCGACATGGTCTGGGACTTCTACTCCACTGCCGACCAGTTGGAGGTCAACCCGGGTGCGGTGAACCAGATGATCTTCATCGCCCATAACCCGACCGACCGGCCGATGAGTGCGCAAGCCATCCCCAGCATCACCCCGGCCGAGGCCGCGGCGTACTTCCACAAGACCGAGTGCTTCTGCTTCACCCAGCAGGTGCTGCAGCCCGGCGAACGCATCGAGATGCCGGTGCGCTTCATCGTCGACCGCGACCTGCCGGCCAGCGTGAAGCACCTGACACTGGCCTACACCTTGTTCGACATCACCGCTCGTCACCCGCCGGTCGCGCATGTCGCGGCCCAGGACGTCCAGGGCGCCCGTTAAGGGAAGGAGAACAGCAATGGCAAGTCATGAGCACTACTACGTTCCGGCGCAGAGCAAGTGGCCGATCATCGCCACCATCGGCATGTTTATCACGGTGTTCGGCCTGGGTACCTGGTTCAACGACATGAAGGCCGGCCACCCCGAGTCGCACGGGCCGCTGATCTTCTTCATCGGCGCGTTGTTCCTGGCCTACATGCTGTTCGGCTGGTTCGGTTCGGTGGTGCGGGAGAGCCGCGCGGGGCTGTACAGCCCGCAACTGGACCGCTCGTTCCGCTGGGGCATGAGCTGGTTCATTTTCTCCGAGGTGATGTTCTTCCTGGCCTTCTTCGGTGCGCTGTTCTACGTGCGCGTGCTGGCCGGGCCGTGGCTGGGCGGTGAAGGGGCCAAGGGTGTTGCGCACATGTTGTGGCCGACCTTCGAATTCACCTGGCCGCTGCTGCACACGCCCGACCCGAAACTGTTCCCGCCGCCCAAGGAAGTGATCGACCCGTGGCACCTGCCGCTGATCAACACCATCTTGCTGGTCAGCTCCAGCGTGACCATCACCATCGCCCATCATGCCCTGCGTCGCGGCCACCGTGGCCCGCTGAAATTCTGGATGGCGCTGACCATCGTCCTGGGCGCCAGCTTCATCGCGTTGCAGGCCTACGAGTACCACGAGGCCTATACCAAGCTGGGGCTGACGCTGGGGTCGGGTATCTATGGCGCGACGTTCTTCATGCTCACCGGCTTCCACGGCGCCCACGTGACCTTGGGCACGATCATCCTGATCGTGATGTTCGTGCGCATCCTGCGCGGGCATTTCAACCCGGAGAAACACTTTGGTTTCGAGGCGGCCAGTTGGTACTGGCACTTCGTCGATGTGGTGTGGGTGGGGTTGTTCATCTTTGTCTATGTGCTGTGAATAGAGAACGCTGTGGGAGCGGGCGCGCCCGCGAATGCGTCGGTACATTCAACATCGCATTCGCGGGCATGCCCGCTCCCACAGGGTCAGGTGAAAACTTCAGAAAGGGGCATGAGATACGAGCTGACCGCTGATGAAGCCCCAGGCGACAAGGCCGATGGTCAGCGCCGCCAGGGTCACTCGCACGGTCAGCGCTTTCAATAAACGGGTCGAGTTTTCATCGTCCTTGACCAGAAACACCAGGCCGCTGAACAGGCTTGCAATCGTGGCCAACAGCATCAGGACAATCGCGGCCTTGAGCATGGCGATACTCCGGGGGGATGCGGTGATGTGGATAAGTATAGCGATCGGCCCGACGAGGCTCCGATGAGGCCGTTTCGTCCGGGCTGGGTACCAACCCTGGTGGTGCTTGCGCTGCTGCCGGGGCTGATCGCGCTTGGCTGCTGGCAACTCGGTCGTGCCGAGGAAAAGCGCGTGCTGCTGGCGGCCTATGCCGAGCGGCGGGTCGAAGCGCCAGTGGCCACGGCCCAGCTGACAGCGAACCAGGACAATGCCTTCCGCCGCGTGCATCTCTATGGCCGCTTCGACGCCGAGCACAGCCTGCTGCTGGACAACCGCATGCGTGATGGCCAGGCCGGTGTCGAGCTGCTGCAACCCTTCCATGATCAGGCCAGCGGCGTGTGGCTGTTGGTCAACCGCGGCTGGCTGCCCTGGCCGGACCGCCGCGTGCCGGTGCATTTCGATACCCCTGCCCAGGCGTTGGCGCTGGACGCTTCGGTGTATGTCGCGCCTGGCAGCACGTTCCAGCTGCATCCCGACCCTGCAGGCGGCCAGTGGCCGCACCTGCTGACTGCCGTGGATGCCGCGCAGCTATGGCAACAGCTCGATCGCGAAGGCTTCGCCCATGAGCTGCGCCTGGAACCCGGCCCGGCGACCTATCGCCTGGACTGGCCGGTCGTTGCCATGGGCCCGGAAAAACACCTGGGTTACGCCGTGCAGTGGTTTGCCCTGGCAACCACTTTGGTACTGCTCTACCTCTACTTCGGCTGGCACCACAACAAGGAGAAACGCCATGGCCACCGCCACTCCACTGGAAGTGCCTGAACGTAGCAAACCCAGAGCCCGCGGGCGTTTGCAGCTGCTGCTGATTCTGCTGGTGGTGCTCGGGCCGATGGTTCTGGCCACCAGCATGTACAAGCTCAAGTTCTGGGTGCCGGACGGCCGCAGCTACCACGGCGTGATGATCGGCAACGGTGAGAGCCTTTCCGATCTCGGCGTGGCGGGCCAGGACGAGCGCTGGCAGCTGCTGGTGAGCACACCCACAGCCTGTGCCGAGGATTGCCAGCGGCTGGTGTACCTGGCCCGGCAGATCCAGGTCGGCCTGGGCCGTGATGCCAGCCGTGCCAGCCATGCCCTGGCGGCCGCCCAGCCGGCAAGTGCCGATTACCAGGCGTTGCTCGGCCGCGAATACCCACAGTTGCAGCGTTACCCGCTGGATGCGCAACGCTACCTGCAAAAGGTCGGCGAGGCCGGCCCGCAGCTGTGGATCGTCGACCCACACGGCAACCTGGTGCTGCGCTACGACGCCAAGGTCAACGGCAAGCATGTGCTGGACGACCTGCGCCACCTGCTCAAGCTGTCCAACATTGGCTAGGAGCCTGCCATGGCCAGACCCGGATTCCGCCTTGCTGTGTTCGCCACCTTGCTGGCACTGCTGGTCGTCCTGCTCGGTGCCTATACCCGCCTGACCCACGCCGGCCTCGGCTGCCCGGACTGGCCGGGTTGCTACGGCTTCATCAGCGTGCCCAAGAGCGAAGCGCAGCTGGCTCATGCCGAGCTGCATTTCCCCGAACACCCGGTGGAAGCCGCCAAGGGCTGGGCCGAGATGGTCCACCGCTATTTCGCCGGCACCCTGGCGATGGTGATCGCCCTGCTCGCCTTGCAGGCGCTGCGCCGGCATACCCGCGATGGCCAGCCTTACCGCCTGCCCTTGCTGCTGCTGGGCGTGGTGCTGGCCCAGGCAGCCTTCGGCATGTGGACGGTTACCCTCAAGTTGTGGCCGCAGGTGGTCACCGCGCATCTACTCGGCGGCTTCACTACCCTGAGTTTGTTGTTCCTGTTGTCCCTGCGTCTGTCCCGGGCCTTTGCGCCCTTGCCAAAGCTGCCATTGAGCCTGCGCCGGATCGCTGCGCTGGCCTTGCTGGTGGTGATCGGCCAGATCGCCCTGGGCGGCTGGGTCAGTGCCAACTACGCGGCCGTCGCCTGCATCGACCTGCCCACCTGCCACGGCCAGTGGTGGCCGGCCGCGGACTTCAGCAACGGGTTCCACCTGACCCAGCACGTCGGGCCCAATTACCTGGGCGGGCAACTGGACAGTGATGCGCGCACGGCCATCCACATCAGCCACCGCCTGGGCGCATTGCTGGTGACCTGCGTGCTGCTGATGCTCAGCTGGAAGCTGCACCGCTGCGGCCTCCCCGGCCTGGCGCGGCTGGTGCTGCTGGCGCTGGTGGTGCAAGTCGGCCTGGGCATCAGCAATGTGCTGCTGCACCTGCCGCTGGCCGTGGCCGTGGCGCACAACGCTGGTGGGGCGCTGTTGCTGCTGAGCATGGTGCTGGTGAACTACCGCATCCGCGTGGTCGACAAGGTTCGCGTGGGTGTCGGCCATGGCTGGCGCCTGCGGCCCGTGGCTGGCGTGGGCATCTCACACCACATGAGGAATGATTCGTGGCGACGCTTCTGAGCACACAGAGGGCCAGTTGGCGTGATTACCTGGAGCTGACCAAGCCCAAGGTGGTGGTGCTGATGCTGATCACCTCGCTGGCGGGCATGTTCCTTGCCACCCGTGCGGGTGTCAGCTGGAGCGTGCTGCTGTTCGGCAACCTGGGCATCGGTTTGTGTGCAGGCGGCGCGGCGGTGGTCAACCATGTGGTGGACCGACGCATCGACGCGCTGATGGCGCGTACCCACAAGCGGCCGCTGGCCCAAGGCCGGGTCGAGCCGCTGCCGGCGCTGCTGTTCGCCCTGGCGCTGGCGCTACTTGGCATGGCCCTGCTGCTGGTGTTCACCAACGCCCTCACAGCCTGGCTGACACTGGCTTCCCTGCTCGGCTATGCGGTGCTCTACACCGGCTTTCTCAAGCGCGCCACGCCGCAGAACATCGTCATCGGTGGCTTGGCTGGCGCCGCCCCGCCGTTGCTGGGCTGGGTGGCGGTCAGCGGCCATGTCAGCGCCGAGCCCCTGTTGCTGGTGCTGATCATCTTCGCCTGGACCCCACCACACTTCTGGGCATTGGCCATCCACCGCAAGGAGGAATACGCCAAGGCCGATATCCCGATGCTGCCGGTGACCCACGGCGAGCGCTACACCAAGCTGCATATCCTGCTGTACACCCTGGTATTGCTGGCGGTAAGCCTGCTGCCGTACGCCATCCACATGAGCGGCCCGCTGTACCTGGCCTGCGCCCTGGTGCTGGGCCTGCGCTTCCTGCAATGGGCCTGGGTGTTGTACCGTGGCAGCCGGCCGCACGCAGCGATCGGCACCTTCAAGTACTCTATCGGCTACCTGTTCGCGCTGTTCATCGCGTTGCTCCTCGACCACTACCTGTTGCTGAACCTATGACCCGAACCCAGAAAACCGTCTTCATCCTCGTTGCCCTGGTCGCGTTGATCCTGGGCCTGACCGTCAACAAGGTGCTCAATGGCCGCGACCAGCCCAACCCCACCGAGCTGATCGATGCCGGCATCATCCTGCTGCCGCAGAGCCGTACCGTGGCCGATGTGACCATGACCAACCAGGACGGCCAGCCGGTGCAACTGGATGACCTGAAGGGCAAATGGTCGCTGCTGTTCTTCGGCTACACCTACTGCCCGGACATCTGTCCGACCACCCTGGCCCAGCTGCGCCAGGTGAAGAGCGAGCTGCCCAAGGAGGCCGTCGACCGGCTGCAGGTGGTGCTGGTGAGCGTTGACCCGAACCGCGACACGCCGAACCAGCTGAAGCAGTACCTGGGTTATTTCGACAAGGATTTCGTCGGGGTGGCGGGGTCGATCGAGGATACCCAGAAGCTGGCCAATGCCTTGAGCATTCCGTTCATTCCGGCCGATACCAGCAAGCCGGGGTATACCGTGGATCACAGCGGCAACCTGGCGGTTGTGGGGCCGGATGGGCGTCAGCGCGGGTTCATTCGGGCGCCGTTCAACAACCAGAAGCTGGTGGCGCAGTTGCCCGGGCTTGTGAAGCGGGATTGAGTTAGCCCCAAAAGCTTCGCGGGTAAACCCGCTCCCACAGGTACAGCGTAGGCCGTGAGCCTTGCGCTATCCCTGTGGGAGCGGGTTTACCCGCGAAGAGTCCAGCGCGATGTGACGGCTTAGAACGCCGGAACCACAGCGCCTTTGTACTTCTCGTTGATGAACTGCTTCACTTCAGGCGAGTGCAGCGCAGCAGCCAGCTTTTTCATGGCGTCCGAGTCCTTGTTGTCCGGGCGGGCAACCAGGATGTTCACGTAAGGCGAGTCGCTGCCTTCGATGACCAGAGCGTCTTTCTCCGGGTTCAGCTTGGCTTCCAGCGCGTAGTTGGTGTTGATCAGGGCAGCATCGACCTGGGTCAGCACGCGCGGGATGGTGGCTGCTTCCAGCTCACGGAACTTCAGGCTTTTCGGGTTCTCGGCAACATCCTTCACGGTGGACAGGATGTTCTTGTTGTCCTTCAGCTTGATCACGCCGGCCTTGTCCAGCAGCAGCAGCGCGCGGCCGCCGTTGGTGGCGTCGTTGGGGATGACCACGGTGGCGCCGGAGGACAGCTCGTCCAGCTTCTTGATCTTGGTCGAGTACACGCCCAGCGGCTCGATGTGCACGCCGGCAACGCTCACCAGGTTGGTGCCCTTGGCCTTGTTGAACTCATCCAGGTACGGCTGGTGCTGGAAGAAGTTGGCGTCCAGGCGCTTTTCGGCCACCTGCACGTTCGGCTGGATGTAGTCGGTGAATTCCTTGACCTTCAGCTCCACGCCCTCTTTCGCCAGTGCAGGTTTGACGAAGTTGAGGATCTCGGCGTGCGGTACCGGGGTAGCAGCAACGGTCAGGGACTCGGCGTGGGCCGAGAAGGCCGCGACAGCGGCGACAACAGCAAGCAGCTTCTTCATTGATCACTCCTTGTGAGGGCCGCGACGGCCCCCGAACGGGTCGGCCGGGCCGACCCCATTGGGGTTACTTACGGGAAAAATGCACGACCAGTTTGTCGCCCACGCTCTGCAGGACTTGAACCAGTACCAGCAACAGCACCACGGTGACGACCATCACGTCGGTCTGGAAACGCTGGTAGCCGAAGCGGATGGCCAGGTCGCCCAGGCCGCCGGCACCGACCACACCGGCCATGGCGGTGTACGACACCAGGGTGATGGCGGTGACGGTAATGGCCGCGAAGATGCCCGGGCGGGCCTCCGGCAGCAGTGCGCTGGTGATGATCTGGCGGGTGGTGGCGCCCATCGACTGGGTGGCTTCGATGATGCCGCGGTCCACTTCACGCAGGGCGGTTTCCACCAGGCGCGCGAAGAACGGCGTGGCACCTACCACCAGCGGCGGAATGGCGCCGGCGACGCCCAGCGAAGTGCCGGTGATCAGCACGGTGATCGGGATCATCACGATCAGCAGGATGATGAACGGCAGCGAGCGCAGGATGTTGACGATCAGCGACAGCAGCGCATACACACCCTTCTGCTCGAACATCTGTTTCGGCCCGCACAGGAACAGCAGCACGCCCAGCGGCAGGCCGAGCAGCACGGTGAAGAACAGCGAGCCGAACAGCATGATCATGGTGTCGACGCTGGCCAGCCAGATTTCGGCCCAGTCGACGTTGGCAAAGAAATTCAGGGCGTCCATCAACGCAGTACCTCCATATGTACGTCAGCTGCCTTGAAGCGGGCGAACGCCGCTTCCATGTCACCGCCGATCAGGGCGAGGGTGAGCTGGCCATAGGGGACATCCTTGATGCGGTCGATACGCCCGGCGAGGATGCTGTAGTCCACGCCGGTTTCGCGCGCCACGGTGCCCAGCAGCGGCGCGTAGGTGGCATCGCCCTGGAAGGTCAGGCGCACGATACGGCCCGGCACATGGGCGAAGTCGTCCCGCTGCTCGCCTTCGTCGACCTGCTCGTCTTCCTGGACGAAGCGCTTGGTGGTGGGGTGCTGCGGGTGCAGGAACACCTCGGCCACCGAGCCCTGCTCGACGATCTGGCCGGCGTCCATCACTGCCACGCGGTCGCAGACCCGGCGGATCACGTCCATTTCGTGAGTGATCAGCACGATGGTCAGCTTCAGCTCACGGTTGATTTCGGCCAGCAATTGCAGGACCGAGGCGGTGGTTTGCGGGTCGAGGGCGCTGGTGGCCTCGTCGCACAGCAGGATCTTCGGGTTGGTGGACAGGGCGCGGGCGATGCCGACGCGCTGCTTCTGGCCACCGGACAGCTGCGCCGGGTACTTTCTGGCGTGGTCGGAAAGGCCGACGCGGGCCAGCAGCTCGGTCACGCGCTTGTCGATTTCGCTGCGCGACAGCTCGCCGGCCAGGGTCAGTGGCAGGGCGACGTTGTCGGCGACGGTCTTGGAGGCCAGCAGGTTGAAGTGCTGGAAAATCATCCCGACCTGCTGGCGGAAACCGCGCAGCTGGCTGGCGTTGAACGCGGTAACGTCTTCGCCGTCGACGATGATCTTGCCGCCGGAAGGCTCTTCCAGGCGGTTGATCAGGCGCAGCATGGTGCTCTTGCCGGCGCCGGAATGGCCGATCAGGCCGAACACCTGGCCATCTTCGATGGTCAGGCTGGTCGGATTCAGTGCGGGGATTTCCCTACCGGCGACGCGGTAGGTCTTGTGTACCTGTTGGAACTCGATCACGTAGCGAACCTTGTGGGGCGCATGGAATTTGGGTCAGCGGTTGGCTGGGGTCGCGCATTTTAGCCTTTTCCCATAGCTGTTCTTAGCATTTATTTCGTAATGCACCAATCCTTCGGGCATATCGCGACAACCGGTAATCCTGATTGAACGCTCGGCAAAGCCTCCCGGTCACTACTTGCACAAGCCCGAAACGGGTACGCCTGAAGACTGACGAGGAGAGCCGACCATGCCCAGCAAGAACACGGACGCGCCGAAGCACAGCGAAGCCGCTGGCACCCAGACCCCGGACCGGGCCAACACCAACGCCAAGTTACAGAGCCTGGAGGCTGACCGTAGCGATGCGACGGGTCATGCGCTGCGCACCAACCAGGGGGTGCGCATCGCTGACAACCAGAACACGCTGAAGGCCGGAGATCGAGGCCCCTCGCTTCTCGAAGATTTCATCATGCGCGAGAAGATCACGCACTTTGACCACGAACGCATCCCTGAGCGCATCGTGCATGCGCGAGGGACGGGGGCGCATGGCTATTTCCAGAGCTATGGCAACCACGCCGAACTGACCAAGGCGGGCTTCCTGCAGGACCCGGAGAAAATCACGCCCGTGTTCGTGCGATTTTCCACGGTACAGGGCCCGCGTGGCTCAGCCGACACCGTGCGTGACGTGAGGGGCTTTGCGGTCAAGTTCTACACCGATGAAGGCAACTTCGACCTGGTGGGCAACAACATGCCGGTGTTTTTCATCCAGGATGCGATCAAATTCCCGGATTTCGTCCACGCCGTAAAGCCAGAGCCGCACAACGAGATCCCGACCGGCGCTTCGGCCCATGACACCTTTTGGGATTTCGTCTCGCTGGTACCGGAGTCGGCCCATATGGTCATGTGGGCGATGTCGGACCGTGCTATCCCGCGCAGCTTGCGGATGATGGAAGGTTTCGGGGTGCATACCTTCCGCCTGATCAACGCCCAGGGCGTAGCCAGTTTCGTCAAATTCCACTGGAAGCCGCGCCAGGGTGTGCACTCCTTGCTATGGGACGAAGCGCAGAAGCTGGCAGGCAAGGACGCTGATTTCCAGCGTCGCGACTTGTGGGAGGCTATCGAGACGGGCGATTACCCTGAATGGGAATTGGGTGTGCAGATTGTGCCGGAGGCCGACGAGCACAAATTTGATTTCGACCTGCTGGACCCGACCAAGATAATCCCGGAAGAACTGGTGCCGGTCACACCTTTGGGCAAGATGATCCTGAATCGCAACCCGGACAACTTCTTTGCTGAAGTGGAACAGGTGGCGTTCTGCCCGGGTCATATCGTGCCTGGTATCGACTTTACCAACGACCCCTTGCTGCAGGGGCGGCTGTTCTCCTACACCGACACGCAGCTTAGCCGCCTGGGCGGGCCCAACTTCCACCAGATCCCCGTCAACCGCCCCGTCGCTCCTAACCACAACAACCAGCGTGACGCCTTGCATCAGCATGTGGTTCACAAAGGCCGCGCATCCTACGAGCCCAATTCCATCGACGGTGGCTGGCCGAAGGAAACGCCACCAGCCGCGCAGGATGGCGGCTTCGAGAGCTACCAGGAGCGTATCGATGCACACAAAATCCGCCAACGCAGCGATTCGTTCGGCGACCATTTTTCGCAGGCGCGGTTGTTCTTCCAGAGCATGAGCCCGACCGAGCAGCAGCACATCATCAAGGCTTACAGCTTTGAACTGGGCAAGGTGGAGCGGGAGACGATCCGTGCTCGGGAAGTGAATGAGATTCTCGCCAACATCGACCTGAAGCTGGCGGCTGCGGTTGCTGCCAACCTCGGTTTGCCTGCTCCGAGCGCGGGCACTGTTCAAGTGAAGGGAAGCCAGCTTGCGCAGTCGCCTGCCCTGAGCCAAATGAACCACCCGGGTTCGGTTGGCATCAAGGGGCGCAAGATTGCCGTGCTGGTAGCAGATGGCGTAGACGCTGCCAGCGTGGACAAGTTGGTCAAGGCCCTGGAAGCACACAGTGCCCGGCCATTGCTCCTGGGGCCGACCTCAGCACCGGTGAAGGCTGCGGACGGCAAGCAACTGCCGGTGGATGCTTCCATGGAGGGGATGCCATCGATCATGTTCGACGGAATTGTCGTGCCGGGTGGCAAGGCTTCGACCGATGCGCTGGCGGCCAGCGGGTTGGCGAAGCATTTCCTGCTGGAGGGCTACAAGCACCTGAAGGCGATGGTGTTGACCAAAGAGCTTTTGGGCAGCTTGGGGCTGAAAGAAGACAAGGGGTTGCTGCTGGGAGATGAGCAGAAGACCGTGGATGCCTTCGTCAAAGCGGTAGAAGGGCATCGGGTGTGGGAGCGGGAGGCGGCTGCGGAGGCTGTGCCTGCCTAAGGGGCTGCTTTGCAGCCCATCGCCGGCAAGCCAGCTCCCACAGGTACTGCACCAGGCTTGAAATTGGTGCGGTCGAGGTGGGAGCTGGCTTGCCGGCGATAGGGCCCGGAAGGCTTATTGCTGATGCGGAACCAGAACTACCTGCGCCGGCAGCGACCGCTGAATCTCGTGCTTCTGCTTCAGCACGAACCCGCTGTCGATCTTGCGCACGCGCTTCTCCAGCAAGGTCTTCAGCCAAGGCGCATCCTCGGTGCGCGGCACCTGGAACACCACGTCGCACTGGTAACTCACCACATCGGCGGCAATGTCATCCAGCTGGCGACGCATGGCGCGGCTGTCGGTGGTCTTCAGGGCCACGACGGTGCTCGGTGCAGCCGGGTCGATGATGCGCGCCTTGGGCTTGGCCTCGGCCGCTTTCAACGCTGCTTCAGCCTTCTCCAGCTCGGCTTTGCGCGCCTGGGTCACGGTATCGCCACCAGTCACTGCCGGGGCCTGCGGCATCAGCGCGCGGGCACGGGCCAGGGCGGTGGCGGCAGCGTTCACATCACCCTTCTGCAGGAAGATCTGGCTGCGTTGCAGGTAGGCTTCGGCAAGCTGGCGCTGGTATTGCTCCAGGCGCGCGTCATCCGGCGCCTGTGCCTGCAGGGCTGCCAGCTGGTCTTCGGCGGTGGCCAGCTCGTTGCTGGCGATGTTCTGTTGCAACTGCTGCCAGGCATCGGCTTGGGCAGGTGCGGTGGCCTGTTCGACCGGCGCGCTGGAACACGCAGCCAGGAACAGGGAAAACGCGGCAACAAGCAGATAACGGGAGGCGAACGGCTTCATTCCTGCGACTCTCTATTTGCGCAAAAAGCGAGCAAGTCTACACCCAGGTGCGCACGCTCGAAAACAAGTCTTACAGACCCTTTACGTGCGAAAAGGTTGCAGGGCGCGCCTTCACGCGCCCTGTTTTTCAGCGTTTTGGCAGGGCCAGGCTCAGCAAGAATAGCACCGCCGCGCAGACCACGATCGACGGGCCGGCGGGGGTGTCCTTGAACCAGGACATGGCCAGGCCGCCGCATACCGCGGTCACGCCGAGCAGGCTGGCGCCCAGGGCCATCTGCTCGGGAGAGCGGGCGTGACGTTGCGCCGCAGCGGCAGGAATGATCAGCAGCGAGGTGATCAGCAGCACGCCGACGATCTTCATGGCCACGGCAATCACCACCGCAATCAGCAGCATCAGCGCCATGCGCAGCCCGGCCACCGGCAGGCCTTCGACCATGGCCAGCTCTTCGTGCACGGTGACTGCCAGCAACGGCCGCCACAGCGCAGCGAGCAGCAGCAACACCAGCGCGCTGCCGCCGAGGATCCAGGCCAGGTCGGTGGTGCTGATGGCCAGCAGGTCGCCGAACAGGTAGGCCATCAGGTCGATGCGTACATCATGCATGAAGCTCAGCACCACCAGGCCCAGCGACAAGGTGCTGGGGGCGAGGATGCCTAGCAGGGTATCGGAGGCCAGCGGCTGGCGTTGCTGCAAGGTCACCAGCAAGATCGCCAGCAACAGGCAGCCCACGGTTACCGCCAGCGCCGGGCTGACGTCCAGGGCAAAGCCCAGGGCCACGCCGAGCAGGGCGGCGTGGGACAGGGTGTCGCCAAAATAGGCCATGCGCCGCCACACCACGAAGGATCCCAGTGGGCCGGCCACCAGCGCCAGGGACAAACCGGCAAGCAGGGCGTAGAGAAGAAAATCAGCCATGCTTGCAGTGCGCTCCGTGAACATGGGTGCCAGGGGCGACCACCGAGCCGTGCAGGTCGTGGCTGTGGTCGTGATGGTGGTGGTAGATGGCCAGGCTGGGTGCGGCGGTCTGGCCGAACAGCTCGACGAATGCCGGGTCGCCGCTGACTTGCTCGGGGTGGCCCGAGCAGCACACGTGGCGGTTCAGGCACACCACCTGGTCGGTGGCGCTCATCACCAGGTGCAAGTCGTGGGAAACCATCAGCACGCCGCAGCCGTGGCGGTCGCGCAGGCGGGTAATGAGGTTGTACAGCTCGGTCTGGCCGACCACGTCTACGCCCTGCACCGGCTCGTCGAGCACCAGTAGCTGGGGTTCGCGCAGCAGGGCGCGGGCCAGCAGCACGCGCTGCATCTCGCCGCCGGAAATGGTCTGTATCGGGCTGTCGATGACCTGCTCGGCACCCACTTCCTGCAACGCCGACAAGGCTGCCGCGCGGTCTACACCGGGCACCAGGCGCAGGAAGCGCAACACCGACAGCGGCAGCGTGGCATCGACCTGGATCTTTTGCGGCATGTAGCCAATGCGCAGTTTCGGCTTGCGCCATACCTTGCCGCGGTGCGGCTTGAGCAGGCCGAGCACGGCGCGCACCAGGGTGGTCTTGCCCGCGCCGTTCGGGCCGATCAGGGTGACGATCTGGCCAGGTGCGACCGACAGGTCGATGCTGTCGAGCACCGCCTCGCCACCGAAGGTGACGCCGACCTGCTCCAGGCGGATCAGTGCATCGCTCATGCCGCGCTCCGGCAATTGCTGCACAGGCCGACCACTTCCACCGTCTGGGTCTCGACCGTGAAGCCCACGCCCTTGGCGCTGCTGATGATGGCGTCGCTGATACTGTCCTGTTCCAGTTCGATGGCCACATGGCAGGCCCGGCAGATCAGGAACTGACCCTGGTGCAGGTGTTCCGGGTGGCTGCAGCCTATGAAGGCGTTGAGCGAGGCGATGCGGTGCACCAGGCCGTTTTCCAGCAGGAAGTCCAGCGCACGGTACACCGTGGGGGGCGCGGCGCGACGGCCGTCCTGTTCACTGAGCACGGCGAGGATATCGTAGGCGCCCAGCGGCTTGTGGCTTTGCCACACCAGTTCCAGCACTCGACGGCGCAGCGCGGTCAGGCGCAGGCCCTGGCGGGTGCACAAGGCGTCGGCTTCAGCCAGTGCGCTGTGTACGCAATGGGAATGATCGTGAGGACGGTTGGCCAGCGGCGTGATGGACATGGGCAGCGACGGTTCTGGATGGAGACGTTATTATGTTACCTGTTTCTGACGACTCGAGTATTCACCGTGTCCCGATTCCTAGTCCTTTTTGTCGCTTTCATCGCATTTTCCGCCCAGGCCGACGTGCGCGTGCTGACCAGTATCAAACCGCTGCAGCAGATTGCCGCCGCCGTGCAGGATGGTGTTGGCAACCCCGAGGTACTGCTGCCGCCGGGTGCGTCGCCGCACCACTACGCGTTGCGCCCGTCCGACGTACGGCGGGTGGGCGATGCCGACCTGCTTTACTGGATCGGTCCGGACATGGAGGGCTTCCTGCCGCGGGTACTGGGCAATCGCAGCAAGGCCACGGTGGCCGTGCAGGCGCTACCGGGCATGAAGCTGCGGCATTTTGGCGAGGACAGCCATTCCCACGAGGAAGAAGACCACGACGACCATGATCATGACCACCGCCCGGGCAGCCTGGACGCGCACTTGTGGCTATCGTCGGTCAACGCGCGGATTATTGCAGCGAAAATTGCGGCTGACCTGGCGCAGATCGATCCGGCCAATGCGGCGCGCTACCAGAGCAACCTCAAGGCCTTCGACGAACGCCTGGACGCACTGGATGGGCGGATCAAGGCGCGGGTGGCCGGGATTGCCGGCAAGCCTTACTTCGTGTTCCACGAAGCATTCGACTATTTCGAGGCCGAGTATGGCCTGAAGCACACCGGGGTGTTCAGCGTGGCGTCCGAGGTGCAGCCGGGTGCGCAGCACGTGGCAGCCATGCGCAAGCGCCTGCAGGAAGTGGGCAAGACCTGTGTGTTCAGCGAACCGCCGCTGCGGCCGCGGCTGGCCGAGACCTTGACCGCCGGGCTGCCGGTGCGCCTGGCCGAGCTGGATGCCCTGGGCGGTACCGACCCGGTGGATGGCAAGGGCTATGAGCGCTTGCTGGAGAAGCTGGGTGGCGACCTGGTTGGATGCCTGGAGCAGTTGTAAGCCTGGACCGGCCTCTTCGCGGGTAAACCCGCTCCCACAGGGATAGCGCCAGCCTCACGCCTGTGTGGGAGCGGGTTTACCCGCGAAGAAGCAGACACGCTCTAGAGGGCGAACGGCAGGTGCAAAGCCACCTGCTGGCGCTGCGCCAGGCGCACTTCAAACTCGCTCGGGTCGTGGATCATCACATCCATCCCGGCAAACGATTCCGCTGCAATCAGGCGCGACAGCCAGAAGCGTACGCAGCCTACCCGCAACATCTCCGGCCACAGCTCGGCTTCGGCGGCGGTGAACGGCCGCAGCGCCGCATAGGCCGCCAGCAATGCCTGGGCGCGTGGCACATCGATCGCGCCGTGTTCATCCAGGCACCAGTCGTTCACGGTGATGGCGATGTCATACAGCATCGGCCCGGAACAGGCGTTGTAGAAGTCGATCACACCGGTCAGGTGGGTGCCTTCGAACATCACGTTGTCGCGGAACAGGTCGGCGTGCAGGTTGGCCCGTGGCAGGGCCAGGATCTGTGCCTTGTGCGCGCTGATTTCATCCAGCGCCGGCTGCAGCAGCGCGGCTTGCTCGGCGGTAAGGCGCGGCAGCAGCTCGGCACCCGAGGCCAGCATCCAGTCCAGGCCGCGGTCGGTGCGGCGCTCGATGATGTGCTCGCGGGTAGCCAGGTGAATGTGCGCCAGCAGCTCGCCGACCTGGGCGCAGTGCTGGGCGTTCGGTGCCTTGATGTGCTTGCCCGACAGCCGTGGCTGCAGCAGCGCCGGCTTGCCGCACAGCTCGCGCAGGCCATTGCCGTCGCGGTCGCGTATCGCATAGGGCACCGGCATGTCGGCTGCGTGCAAAGTGTCCAGCAGCTCGATGAAGAACGGCATGTCCTCGCTGGGCCCGCGCTCGATCAGCGTCAGGACGAACTCCCCCTGTTCGAGGCTGACGAAGAAATTGCTGTTCTCTGTGCCGGCGGCGATGCCCTGGAAATCGAGCAGACGACCCAGCGCGTACGGCGCCAGAAAGGTTTCCAGCTCAGGCCGGGTCACGGGGGTGAAGACTGACATGATGAAAATTTGCCCATACGGGCACTTCCGCCGGGAAGTGCCGGGTTGATGTGAACGGTGCGCGTCAGATTACCACTCGAAGATCTTCCAGGAGGGAATCAGCATGTCCGGCTGGTCGGATCGAATGAAATTGCCATCAGAGCCATCGGCGCGTACCAGGAAATAAGGCTTGCCGTTTTTCGGCGTGATCTTGATCGCATACAGGAACCCGTTCTGCCGGTACTCCTGGATGGTTTTGTCGCCTTCCGTGCGAATGGTCACCTCGGGATCGGCCGAGGGGGCGTCGTCCGCCGCCAGGGTGACGACAGGCATGGTGGCCAACAGACCGAGCAGTAACAGGCGATTGAGTGTACGCATGATAACCTTGTCCCTTTGTCGTCAATGATTCTGGCTATTCTAGCGCCGGACCCGTCGAAAAGGTTGATTCTGCTCATGAGCCAAGCGCCCCTCGTCCTGGTGGACGGTTCCTCCTACCTGTACCGCGCCTTCCACGCGCTGCCGCCGTTGACTACCTCCAAAGGCATGCCGACCGGCGCGGTGAAGGGGGTGCTGAACATGCTCAAGAGCCTGCGCAAGCAATACCCCGACAGCCTGTTCGCGGTAGTGTTCGACGCCAAGGGTGGCACCTTCCGCGATGCCATGTTCGCCGAATACAAGGCCAACCGCCCGAGCATGCCGGACGACCTGCGGGTGCAGATCGAGCCGCTGCACGCCAGCGTCAAGGCGCTGGGCTACCCACTGCTGTGTGTCGAGGGGGTCGAGGCCGACGACGTGATCGGCACCCTGGCGCGCAGCAGCGCCGCGCTGGGCCGCCCGGTGATCATCTCGACCGGTGACAAGGACATGGCGCAGCTGGTGGACGGGCACATTACCTTGGTCAACACCATGACCGGAAGCGTGCTGGACGTGGCTGGCGTGCACGAGAAATTTGGCGTCGGCCCGGAACATATCATCGACTTCCTGGCGCTGATGGGCGACAAGGTCGACAACATTCCCGGTGTGCCGGGCGTGGGCGAAAAAACTGCGGTGGGCCTGCTGACCGGTATCGGCGGCGGCCTCAGCGACCTGTACGCCAACCTGGACAAGGTCCCGACGCTGGCCATTCGCGGCGCCAAGACCCTGCCGGCCAAGCTGGAAGAGCACCGCGACGCGGCGTTCCTGTCTTATGAGCTGGCCACCATCAAGGTCGACGTGCCCCTGGATATCGAAGTAGATGCCCTGGTGTGCGGCGAGCCTGATCGCGACGCGTTGCTGGCGCTGTACACCGAGATGGAATTCAAGAGCTGGGTCGCCGAGGTGCAGCGTGACGCTGCCAAGGCCGGTGACGACATTGCGCCGATCGCGGAGCCGGTGGCCAAGACCGAGCCCAGGTACGAAACCATTCTCGACCAGGAACGTTTCGACTTCTGGCTGGAGAAGCTGCGTCAGGCGCCACTGTTCGCCTTCGACACCGAGACCACTGGCCTGGACGCACAGCAGGCGCAGCTTGTCGGCCTGTCGTTCGCCGTCGAGCCGCATGAAGCGGCCTATGTGCCGCTGGCCCACGACTATGAAGGCGCGCCGGCCCAGCTGGACCGCGCCGCCGTGCTGCTGGCGCTGAAGCCGCTGCTGGAAGACCCGGCCAAGGCCAAGGTCGGGCAGAACGCCAAGTACGACATCAACATCCTCGCCAATGGCTCGCCCGCCATCGAAATGCGCGGCGTTGCCTACGACACCATGCTCGAGTCGTACGTGCTGAACTCCACCGCCACCCGTCACGACATGGACAGCCTGGCGCTGAAGTACCTCGACCACACCACCATCGCCTTCGAGGACATCGCCGGCAAGGGCGCCAAGCAGCTGACCTTCAACCAGATCCACCTGGACAAGGCCGGCCCCTACGCTGCCGAAGACGCCGACATCACCCTGCGCCTGCACCAGGCGCTGCAGGCGCGCCTGGCGCAGACGCCGAGCGTGCAGCCGGTGCTGATGGACATCGAGATGCCGCTGGTGCCGGTGCTGGCCAAGATCGAGCGCCAGGGGGCGCTGGTCGATGCCGCGCTGCTGCAGGTGCAGAGCGGTGAACTGGGGGTGAAGATGGCCGAGCTGGAGCAGCGCGCCTATGAGCTGGCCGGTGAGGAGTTCAACCTCGGCTCGCCCAAGCAGCTGGGCGCGATCCTTTACGACAAGCTGGGCATGCCGGTGCTGAGCAAGACCACCAAGGGCCAGCCATCCACGGCAGAGGCGGTGCTCGACGAACTGGCCGAGCAAGGCTACCCGCTGCCGGAGGTACTGATGCAGTACCGCAGCCTGAGCAAGCTCAAGAGCACCTACACCGACAAGCTGCCGGGGCAGATCAACCCGCGCACCGGGCGTATCCACACCTCCTACCAGCAGGCGGTAGCGGCCACCGGCCGGCTGTCGTCCAGCGACCCGAACCTGCAGAACATCCCGATCCGTACTGCCGAAGGCCGGCGCATCCGTCAGGCCTTCGTCGCCAGCCCGGGCTACAAGCTGCTGGCGGCGGACTACTCGCAGATCGAGTTGCGCATCATGGCCCACCTAGCCAAGGACGAAGGCTTGCTGCATGCCTTCCGCAACGACCTGGACGTGCACCGCGCCACGGCGGCGGAAGTATTCGGCGTAGCCCTGGAAGACGTCACCACCGACCAGCGCCGCAGTGCCAAGGCTATCAACTTCGGCCTGATCTACGGCATGAGCGCCTTTGGCCTGGCCAAGCAGATCGGCGTCGACCGCAAGCAGTCGCAGGATTACATCGACCGCTACTTCGCCCGCTACCCGGGCGTGCTGGCCTACATGGAGCGCACCCGCGCCCAGGCGGCGGAGCAAGGCTTTGTCGAAACCCTGTTCGGCCGCCGCCTGTACCTGCCGGATATCAATGCCAAGAACCCGGCCCTGCGCAAAGGCGCCGAGCGCACGGCGATCAACGCCCCGATGCAGGGCACTGCGGCCGATATCATCAAGCGGGCCATGGTCAATGTGGATAACTGGCTGAGCGAGAGCGGGCTGGACGCCCGGGTGATCCTGCAGGTACACGACGAACTGGTGCTGGAAGTGCGCGAGGACCTGGTGGAGCAGGTGAAAGATGAAATTCGCCAGCACATGAGCAAGGCCGCGCAGCTGGATGTACCGCTGCTGGTCGAGGCAGGAATTGGTGCGAATTGGGACGAAGCTCACTGATCGGGCGGGGAAAGCTGTGTAGGATCCGTGATGTAGGGATGCGGATCCTGGCACCGCTCAGTGCCAGTGGTGCTGAGGCTTCATGAAACTATCGCAAATAGTTTTCAGGGCTTTGGAACTAAACCGGTGAAGCGGAACTCAGAGTAACTGAATGGCTGGTGAAGCCTTTCGATGCTCCTATGTTGTGTTAAGTGTTGGCAGATATCTGGACCCCGCCCTAGCGGTCCGGACTTGGACCCCGAACTTCCCCCTCCCCATACGAAGTCCGGGGTTTTTTTTGCCCGGAATTTGACTCGGCCGTGCTGGCCTCATCGCCGGCAAGCCAGCTCCCACAGGGGTATCACTGCCCTCAAGGCCTGTGCTGTACCTGTGGGAGCTGGCTTGCCGGCGATAGGGCCCTCAAGCAGCTGGCTTGTCTTCCAGCTCCATCCAGTCCGCCAGCACCCGGTACGCCTCTTCCACGCCCAGGCGCTTGGGCGCCGAGAACAGCTGGATGGTCACGCCGTCGCCCCAACCCTTGCGGATTTCCGACTGCACCTTGAGCAGAGTGTTCTTGCCCGCGCCGTGGGTCAGCTTGTCGGCCTTGGTCAGCAGGATGTGCATCGGCATGCTGCTGGCCTTGGCCCAGTCGAGCATCATCTTGTCGAAGTCGGTCATCGGGTGGCGCACGTCCATCATCAGGATCACGCCACGCAGGCACTCGCGGCTGCCCAGGTAGGCTTCCAGGTGTTTCTGCCAGTGCTGCTTGAGCGGAATCGGGACTTTTGCATAACCGTAGCCTGGCAGGTCGACCAAACGCCGTTCATCGTCCAGACTGAAGAAATTCAACAGCTGTGTGCGCCCGGGGGTTTTCGAGGTGCGCGCCAGGCTGGCATGAGTCAGGGTGTTGAGGGCGCTGGATTTGCCGGCGTTGGAGCGGCCGGCGAAAGCCACCTCGTAACCCTGGTCGTCCGGGCATTGTTCGACCTTGGCAGCGCTGAGGGCGAATTTGGCTTTCTGGCAGAGGCCGAGGATGGGGTTCTTGACTTGCATGGGATATCCGATGTGGGTGTTGCCTGACTCTATAGGCCCGAGCCTGGCAAGCGGTGTCGTTTCCGTTTGGATGGCGGAAGTATATAATGCCCCAGTTTTTGTGTGCTCATTCTCCCGGCGAAGGAGAACGGGCATGGGGTGTCGAACAATAGCTCGCGCAACAGAACGCAGCGCGGCCCCCAACCCTGAAGGTCGTTCCGCATGGCGAAATGGCTGCTTGCTGTCGGTATGTTCCTGCCGTTTTTCAGCGCACAGGCTACACAGGATCCCGAGGTGTTGTACAACCGCACGTGTGCGGCCTGTCACACCGGGCAGTTGCCACAGGCACCCAGGCAGGGTGACCGGGCAGCATGGGAGCCAAGGCTGGCGCAAGGCATGGATGTACTGGTGAAGCACGTGACCCAGGGTTTCAAGGCTATGCCGCCGCGTGGATTGTGCATGGACTGCAGTGCCGAGGACTACCGTTTGGTCATCCTTTGGATGAGTGGCAGTCCCGATACATAACATTTCACCCTTAGCCGTGTTGGATTAGCTGATGAACAAACTAGTCGTGAGTCTGCTGTTGACCCTGGGTGTCGCAGGTGCGGCCACTGCTGCGCAACCCGTCAAAGGCGATGCCGCCGCCGGCCAGGCCAAGACGGCCGTCTGTGGCGCCTGCCACAACCCCGACGGCAACAGCCTGGCACCGAACTTCCCGAAACTGGCCGGCCAAGGCCAGCGCTATCTCGAAAAACAATTGCACGATATCAAGTCGGGCAAGCGTACCGTGCTGGAGATGACCGGCATGCTGGCCGCATTCAGCGACCAGGACCTGGCCGATATCGCCGCCTACTTCTCCAGCCAGAAAGGCAGCGTGGGCGCGGCCGATCCCAAGCTGGTCGAACGTGGCCGGGCGCTGTTCAACGGCGGCGACCTGGAAAAAGGCATGCCTGCCTGCACCGGCTGCCACTCGCCGAACGGTGCGGGTATCGCCCTGGCCGGCTTCCCGCACCTGGGCGGGCAGCATGCACAGTACGTGACCAAGCAGCTCACCGACTTCCGCGAAGGCAACCGCACCAACGATGGCGATGCCATGACCATGCGCACCATCGCCGGCAAGCTGAGCAACCACGACATCGAGGCGCTGGCCAGTTACATCCAGGGCCTGCACTGAGGCCCTTCGGCCGCTTGTGATGGCCCTATCGCCGGCAAGCCAGCTCCCACAGATGCTGCATATGGCTTGAGGTCGATGCGCTCGAGGTGGGAGCCGGCTTGCCGGCGATAGGGCCATTACAGGCGGCGCATTAACCTTCAGTTAATGTTGTAGGCCAATGATGAAAGGGCGGCCGGACCGCCCTTTTTTCCGTCCGCAGCCGTTACACTACAGAACTCGGCCCCTTCCCGGCCTGTCTCAGTGCAGGTCGCGTCGTGGCGACCAATGACTGCCCAGGAGTAAAGCATGCGTAAACTGATTCTCAGCGCCGCGCTGGTCGCTGCCAGCGTATTCGGTATGACTGCCGTCCAGGCCGCCGAGCCTGTCGCCGGCAAGGAATACCTCGAGCTGAGCAACCCTGTTCCGGTTTCCGTGCCTGGCAAGATCGAAGTGGTCGAGCTGTTCTGGTACGGCTGCCCACACTGCTACCACTTCGAGCCGACCATCAACCCGTGGGTTGAAAAACTGCCCAAGGACGTCAACTTCAAGCGCGTACCAGCCATGTTCGGTGGCCCATGGGACGCCCACGGCCAGATGTTCCTGACCCTCGAAGCCATGGGCGTCGAGCAGAAGGTACACGCCGCGGTGTTCGATGCCATCCAGAACCAGAAAAAGCGCCTGACCGACCCGCAGGACATGGCCGACTTCCTCGCCACCCAGGGCGTGGACAAGGACAAGTTCCTCGCCACCTTCAATTCGTTCGCCATCAAGGGCCAGGTCAACCAGGCCAAGGAACTGGCGAAGAAATACGAGATCACCGGCGTACCGAGCATGGTGGTCAACGGCAAGTACCGCTTCGACCTGGGTACTGCCGGCGGGCCGGAAGGCGTACTGAACGTTGCCGACCAGCTGATCGCCAAGGAGCGCGCCGCTAAGTAAGCGGCGTAACCCATGCGCCGCTTCAGAACCGCGCGTGGCATTGGCCTGCACCAGCCGCAGGTCAACGAGCATCACCTGCAGGCCCCTGGCCTGCCCGAGGATGGTCGTCTGCGGCTGCTCAGTTTCAACATCCAGGTGGGTATCAGCACCGAGCGCTACCGGCATTACGTGACCCGCAGCTGGCAGCACCTGCTGCCGCACAACGGGCGTGCGGGCAACCTGCAGAAGATTGGCCAACTGCTGGGCGACTTCGACCTGGTGGCCTTGCAGGAGGCCGATGGCGGCAGCCTGCGCTCGGGCTATGTCAACCAGGTCGAGCACCTTGCCCACCTGGGTGCCTTCCCCTACTGGTACCAGCAACTCAACCGCAACCTTGGGCGTTTTGCCCAGCACAGCAATGGCGTGCTCAGCCGCCTGAAGCCACAACTGCTCGAGGATCACCCATTGCCCGGCCCGGCTGGGCGAGGTGCGATTCTGGTGCGCTTTGGCGAGGGCGAAGATGCGCTGATCGTGGTGATGATGCACCTGGCCCTCGGCGCCAAGACCCGCGCCTTGCAACTGGGTTACATCCGCGAGCTGATTGGCGGTTACCGCCACCAGGTGCTGATGGGCGACATGAATACCCATGCCACCGACCTGCTGGAGCACTCGCCGTTGCGCGACTTGGGCCTGATTGCCCCCCAAGTCGAGGCCACCTTCCCCAGCTGGCGTCCACAGCGTTGCCTGGACCACATTCTGCTCAGCCCAAGCCTCACGCTGGAGCGTGTCGAGGTGCTGGCGCAGCCAATTTCCGACCACCTTCCCGTTGCTGTCGAGATTCGATTGCCTGATGCATTGACTGTGGATACGCTGCCGGTCCTGAGCTAATTGCCATCACCGTTTGCGGACCTGGGCATGACTGAAGACGCTGAGCGCTGGAAAGAAAAATACCTGAAAAGCATCGAGCAGCAGGAAAAGCTCGAGCGCCGTTGGGACGCCCGTCTCGACCTGCTGCGTCGCGGCCTGGTACGCAGCACCCTGGCTGCCGAAGGCAGTGACAAGGTGGTGGACCAGTGCATG
Organism: Pseudomonas sp. X4; assembly: GCF_040784925.1. Classification (NCBI taxonomy): domain Bacteria; kingdom Pseudomonadati; phylum Pseudomonadota; class Gammaproteobacteria; order Pseudomonadales; family Pseudomonadaceae; genus Pseudomonas; species Pseudomonas sp. X4. The sequence goes on from NZ_CP160798.1 coordinate 2,505,262, forward strand.
AAGGAAATGCGCGAGGTTATCCGCAGCGACAACATGGACGCTGGCCTTGCCGGGCTGATTCCGCGTCTTGAGAAGGCGGTGCTGGACTCCGAACAGCGCCGGGAAGCTCGCATGAATCAGGTCAGCGATGCGCTGACCGCGCTGGTCGACCAACTGCAAGGCCTGCCATTGCCGAACGATGTGTCGCGGCCGTTGAAAAAGCTGGCGAAGAAGCTCGACGGTGGCGTGGCCCAGTCACGCGACCTGCCACCGTTGCTGGGCGAGTTGAGCGGCTTGCAGGGCCGCGCGCTGTCAGCCCTGGGCAAGTCGGGGGAGGAGGCCCGACCCGGCTTCTTGCAGCGCTTGTTCGGCAGCCGCGAGGATCACGCGCAAGGCGAGCCAGCGCTTGTGCCGCTGACGCTGCCGGTTGCCGACGCGCAGCCCTTGGCAGCACCGGCCAACGTCGGTGCTCCGCAGCCCGACGACGTGGACGCGCTGCAGCCGCTGCCAGCCTCATCAGCATCTGTTGTCGAGGCGCCCGTAGTGCCAGAGCCCGCGCTGGAGACACCTGGCCCGGCGCTGATCGAAACGGCCGAACTGTCACCAGCCCCGCTGCCGCAGCCGCTACCGGACGAAGTGCCGGCACCGGAAACTGTCGCCAGCGAGCCTCCGGCTGAAGCAGGACCGGCGCAAACACTCGAAGAAACCTTCGGCGAAGACGGCCCCTATGCCCTGCCCTACGCGGTGGAGCCGCCCTACAGCCAGGTTGCCGAGCACATCGAGCACACCCTGATCGGCCTGCTCGATGACCTCAGCCTGCCGGAGCGACACAAGGCCCAGGCGCTCGAGATGCGTGAACGGGTCGCCCGCGGCTTGAATTGGTATGAGCTGATCCCAGTGCTGGATGACCTGGCTGTGCTCATGCTGGCGATCACCGACAGCGGTCAGCACGAGTTCGAAACCTACCTGCAGCAGCTCAACGAACGCCTGGAAGGTTTCCAGAGCCACCTGCACGAGGCCAGCGCCGGTCACGCCGACAACAGCTCGGCTGCCCGCGAGCTGGATACCCAGCTGCGTGAGCACGTCGACGGGCTGCAGAGCAGTGTGCAAGGTGCCGCCGACGTCGACAGCCTCAAGCACATCCTGGAAAACCGCCTGGAAGGCCTGTTGGTGACCATGGACGAGCACAAGCATGAGCGTGATCGCCGCGAGCAGGAGCTGGCTGGGCGCCTGCAAGGGCTGTCGGAGCGGGTGGCGAACATGGAGCAGGAGGCGCTCGGCTACCGCGAGCACTTGGAAGAGCAGCGCCAGAAGGCCTTGCTCGACCCCCTCACCGGTTTGCCCAACCGTGCGGCCTGGAGCGAGCGGGTCGAGCGCGAAATGCTCGAATGGCAGGCACACGGCGGCCATCTGGCGATGGCGATCCTCGACCTGGACCATTTCAAGCGTATCAACGACAGCTATGGGCACCTGGCCGGGGACAAGGTACTGAAGATTGTCGCCGACCAGTTGCGCAAGCGCCTGCGCAGCGGTGACTTCATCGCCCGCTTCGGCGGCGAGGAGTTTGTCCTGTTGCTGCCGCAGACCTCGCCGGCCGCCGCTGCCCAGATAGCCGAGGTGCTACGGGCCACGGTCGAGGCGTGCCCGTTCCACTTCAAGGGCGAACGGGTGGTGATCACCACTTCCATCGGCCTGGGTGCATTCCGTTCCGGCGAGCGCGGCGACCAGGTGCTCAAGCGCGCCGATGCGGCGCTGTACCGGGCCAAGGAGTCGGGGCGCAACCGCGTCGAGCAGGCATAGCCGGCAGCCGCTGACTCGCGGCAAGCACGGCCCTTGGGGAGCACGTTATACTGTAGCGCTCATACGCTGAGGCTACTGACGTGCTTTCCACGCTTAAAAAAACCCTGATTTCCTTCCTGCTGTTGTCTGTCGCCGGTTGCTCGACAGGCCTGCGCATCGACCGTAGCCACCCTTCGGTCAACCAGGACAACCGCATCCAGTTCGTAGTCTTGCATTACACCAATGCTTCGCTGGAGCGTTCCCTGGCGTTGCTGACCCATGGCGAAGTCAGCAGCCACTACCTGATTGGCGACGGCCCGGCGACGGTGTATCAGCTAGTGGATGAGAACCGCCGCGCCTGGCATGCCGGTGATAGCCAGTGGCAGGGGCGGACCTGGCTGAACTCCTCGTCCATCGGTATCGAAATCGTCAACCCGGGCTTCACCGACACGCCGAATGGCCGGGTCTGGCACCCTTACAGCGAAGCGCAGGTCCAGTCGCTGATCGCGCTGCTCAAGGACATCGTCAAACGCAACAACATCGAGCCACGACACATCATTGGCCACAGCGATATCGCGCCGCTGCGCAAGCTTGACCCGGGGCCGCTGTTCCCGTGGAAGCGCCTGGCCGACGCCGGATTGGGTGTCTGGCCGGATGCAAATGCCGTGGCACGGCAGCAAGCCTATTTCAGCGTCAACCCGCCGAGCGTTGGCTGGTATCAGCAGGAGCTGGCGCGGTTTGGCTATGCGATCGAGCAGACCGGGGTACTGGATGTTGCCACCCGCCATGTGATCGCCGCGTTCCAGATGCGTTTCCGCCCGCAGCGCTTCGATGGCATGCCGGATGCGCAGACGGCGGCGATGCTGCAGGTGCTCAACCGGATGCGTTGAGCCGCCAGCGAGGCTCTGTGGGAGATTGCCCAGCCCTTTGGGCTGCGCTGTCGCACAGATAACTGAATTCGCAAGCGATCCTCGTACCCTGTGGGAGCGGCTTTAGCCGCGAAGAATCCAACGCGGTGCCAGCCACCGCGTTTGCTTCTTCGCGGGCACGCCCGCTCCCACAGAGTCCGTGTAGCGCCTGCAAATCGAGTTCTCTGCGCGACAGCGCAGCCTTGGGAGATGGCCATCTCTCAACAAGCAAACGAAGCGCCAAACGGCGAGGTGATTCCTGATTCAGTTGCTATACCTTAGTTATCAACTGGATGCCCTCGATGTCAGCCTTCATCGCCTTGATGCGCCAAATTTTTTACCGTCCCTGGATGCTGGCCACATTGGCAGCACTGGCCAGCGCGGCACTGTTGCTCTCTGCCAGCATCGGCATTGCCCTGCAACAGATGAAGCAAAGCGAGAGCGCACAGATGAATGCCCAGGGCGAGCGCTTTCTCGAGCGCCTCGAGCAGGTGTTCGGCCAGTTGCGCGAAGGGGTCGACCTGCTGCAGGCGCAGCCCTTGCGCGGCTGCAGCCCGGCGATGCTGACGGCATTGCAGCAGGTAGGCCTGAGTTCACGCTTCATTTATGAAGCGGCATACGTGGATGGGGATATCGCCTGTTCGAACCGCGGTGATGAGCGGGCGTTCGAACCCTTGCGGGTCCCCGACATCCAGGGGCCGACCTACAGCTACTGGCTGAACACAACGACCGAGCCGAACGAAAACCTGGCCGCGTTGATGCTGGGGAGGGGCAAGTTCGTGGTATCCACCTCTCGTGGACACCTGACCGATGTGGTTGACCTGCCCCCCGGGGGCAGCCTTGTGGTGGTGCTGGACAACGGTACCCGGGCCATCCCCGTACTGGGCCCACCGCAGGTATGGCCGCCGCCCTCGGCCTGGTCGACCAGCCACAAGTCGCTGCTCGAGCTCAGCGACCGCCTGATCTACCGCATGCCGACCAAGTCACCGGACTACCAGCTGGTGCTGATTGCCCCGCGGGCGAGCCTGCCGTTGAGGATGAACGGCATGCTCTGGCTCTTGTTCCCCGGCAGTGTGCTGGCAGCCTGCTGCATCGGCTGGCTGGTGCTGCAACTCATCCTGCAGCGGCGGTCGATGAGCTCGGAGTTGCAGAATGCCTTGCGCCGCGGCGAACTGCAGGTGCTCTACCAGCCGATCTTCGAGCTCGACAGCCGGCGCTGTGTCGGGGCCGAGGCCCTGGTGCGCTGGCGTCGCCCGGACGGCACTCTGACCAGCCCGGACCTGTTCATCCCGTTGGCGGAAAACACCGGGCAGATTCGCCAGATCACCGACTTTGTCCTGCAGCGTGTGCTGGAACAGTTAGGGCAACTGCTGCGCTCGCACCCCAACTTGTACATTTCGGTGAACCTGGCAGCTTGCGATGTGATGGTGCCGCGAATTGGCCGGGTGGCGGCGCGTTTGCTCGCCTTGCACCGGGTGGCGGCCAGCCAGATTGCCTTCGAAGTGACCGAGCGCGGCCTGATCGACGTGGTGGTGGCGCGCGACAATCTGCAGGCGTTGCGTGCAGTAGGGCATCAGGTGCTGATCGACGACTTTGGTACGGGTTATTGCAGCCTGGCCTACCTGCAGACCCTGCCGGTGGACTGCCTGAAGATCGACAAGGCCTTTATCGATGCCCTTGGGCATGACGCCGCCAGCAGCGGTGTTGCCCCGCATATCATCCGCATGGCCCACGACCTGCACCTGCGGGTGATTGCCGAAGGCATCGAGTGTGAAGACCAGGCTGTGCTGCTGAACAGCGAAGGGGTCAATTATGGCCAGGGCTGGCTGTTTGCCCGGCCACTGAATGCCCGGCAGTTTGCCGAGCTGGTGACCCGCGGACGGCTGCCGCGGCGGGTTGAGCACTGAGTGATCCTGCACCGGCCTCATCGCCGGCAAGCCAGCTCCCACAGGTATTGCAATGGCCTCAGGTGCGGTGCGATCCCTGTGGGAGCTGGCTTGCCGGCGATGGGGCCAGGACAGGCAACATTCAGACCGGCAGTGCCATGTAGAACTGGGTCCCCTGCCCCGGTCGGGAAAACACGCCCATGCGCCCGCCATGCAGTTGCACGATCTCTTTGCACAACGCCAGCCCCAGCCCCGCGCCGCCTTTCTTGCGCCCTACCTGCACGAAGGGCTCGAAGATGCGCCCCTGTTGCCCATACGCAATGCCCTCTCCGTTGTCCTCGACACTGATGATCACCCGCTCCGCATGCCGTCGTGCATGCAAGCGGATACGCCCGCCGCTGGCGGTATGGCGGATGGCGTTGTGCAACAGGTTGTCCAGCACCCGGTCGAGTTGGGAGACGTCGGCCTGGATACGCGGTAGCGGCGGCTCCAGCTCCGTGATCAGCTCGATCTGCTTGTTCACCGCCGGCTCGGCAAAGCGCTGTTGTGCACGCTCCAGCAATTCGTCGATGGCGCAGGGAGCCAGCTCGAGCTTCTGCATCCCGCTCTGGTAGCGGCTGAAGTTGAGCAGATCGTTGATCAACTGGGTCAGGCGCTGCATTTCCTCGCCGATGGTTTCCAGCAGGTCATGTTCGCGCGCCTCGGGCGGAAACTTGAGCCGCTCGCGCAACAGGCCGAAGGCCATGTGCATGCCGGTCACCGGGGTGCGCAGCTCGTGGGAAGCACGCAGCACGAATTCGCTGCGCACGCGTTCGAAGGCTCGCTGCTCGGTTACATCGTGCAGCACCATCACCGCGCCCAGGATCGGCCCTTGCGGGTGGCTGACCGGAGTCAGGCTGTAGGCGAGCAGGCGCGTTTCGTCATCGACCTCCATGTTCAGGTCGTCCGGCTGGCGGTCGAGGTTGCCGCCGCGCAGTACCTGGCGTAGCTGCTGCTCCAGCTCCGGGCGCTGCAGGGCTTCGGCCAGGCTGCTGCCCACGCGGCTATCGGTCCAGCCCAGCTGGCGTTGCGCCACCGGGTTGAGGTGCTCCAGCCGGCCTTGCCGGTCGATGATCAGCAGGCCATCGTCAATGCTGTCCAGTACCGCCTGCAAGCGTTGCTGGCCGGCCAGCAGTTCATCGACGTTGGTGGCCTGGTGCTTGCGCAAGGCATCGGCCATCAGGCCGAAGCGGCGGGTCAGCTGGTTAAGTTCGGTGGCCTGGGTGACCGGCAGGGTTACGTCGAAATTACCCTTGCCGAGTTGGTCGGCCGCTATGGCCAAGGCTTCGATCGGCTGGCCGAAGCGCCGGGCAATGTTGTGCGCGGTGATGAAGCCCAGCACCAGCACCACCAAGCCCATCAGGCCAAGTACGCCGCTGACCAGCAAGGCGTGGTCGCGGGTGTGCTCCTCGCTGCGGGTGATGTGCTCCAAGGCCTGCTTGTGGGAATCGATCAGGTCGGTGCGGACCTGGTTGAACGCGGCCCCCAGTGGTTGTTCAACCCCCATGCTGCGCGAAGGCGCCGGGCTGTCGCGGTAGGCCTGGAGAAAAGCCTGGTAATTGCTGCTGGCCTTGCTGAAGCCGGTGCGCTCGCCACCTTGGTCCAGCCCTTGGTTGAGCAGGGCCTGGAAGTTGTCCTGCAGTAGCCGCAGGTTTTCCGGGGCGGTCTGGTCATCGAGGATCAGGGTCAACTGTTCGCCAAGGTTCTGGCGCAACTTCAGCCCAATTTCCAGGGCGTGGGTGGTATCGCGCACCAGTCGCTGTTGCACCGTGGCCATCTGCAGCACGCTGACCAGGCCCAGCAGCAGCCCGAGCAGGGCCACGGTGACAAGCGCCGAAATGCTGAGGAAAAGCCGCGTGCGCAGCTTCATGGGCGGCCACCTCATAGGTTGTACTGCTTGCGCTTGCGGTACAGGGTGGAGGCATCGATCCCCAGGGTCTTGGCGGCTTGGTCCAGGGTGTCGCTTGCGGCCAGCACCGCACCGATGTGGGCGCGTTCCAGCTCATCCAGGCTCAGCGCGGCGCCAACCCGCGGGGCATTGCCTGCGGGCTGCTCGCCCATGCCCAGGTGGCTGATTTCCACGCGTTCCTGCGGGCAGATGATGCTGGCCCGCTCCACCACGTTGCGCAATTCGCGAATGTTGCCGGGCCAGCGGTAGTTGAGCAGGGCCGTACGGGCTTCGTCACTGAAGCCGCGGGCAGGCCGGGAGTATTCCTTGACGAAGCGGGCGAGAAAGCGGTCGGCCAGGGTCAGGATGTCTTCACTGCGCTCGCGCAGGGGCGGCAGGTGCAGGGTGATGACGTTCAGGCGATACAGCAGGTCTTCGCGGAAGCGGCTTTCACGCACCATCTCTTCGAGGTTGAGGTTGGTGGCGGCGAGAATCCGCACATCGGCGCGACGGGTGACCGGGTCGCCGACGCGCTCGTATTCCTTGTCCTGGATGAAGCGCAGCAGTTTGGGCTGCAAGGTCAGTGGGAAATCGCCGATCTCGTCGAGGAACAGCGTGCCCCCATCAGCCTGGTTGACTCGCCCCAGGGTGCTTTCGCTGGCGCCGGTGAAGGCGCCGCGGGTGTGACCGAACAACTCGCTTTCCATCAGCTCGGCGTTCAGTGACGGGCAGTTGATGGTCACGCAGGATTTGCGCGCGCGCTTGCTCCAGCCGTGGATGGCCCGGGCCAGCTCACCTTTACCTGTGCCCGACTCGCCAAGGATGAGGATGTTGGCGTCGGTGGTAGCGACCTGGCGGGCGGTTTCCAGTACCGCCATCATGGCCGGGCTGTGCGAGTCGAGGCCGTCCTTGGGTTTGCGCACTTCACCTTCCAGGGCCTCCAGGCGCGCGGAAAGCTGGCGCACTTCCAACTGCTTGGAGGTAGCCAGGCGCAGCTGGTCGGGGCTGCACGGTTTGACCAGGTAATCGGCGGCGCCTGCCTGGATCGCGTCTACCGCCGTATCGATCGCCGAGTGTGCGGTGACGATCACCACCCGCATCCAGGGGGCCTGGATACGCATCTGCGCCAGCACATCGAGGCCGTTGTCCTCGCCCAGGCGCAAATCGAGGAAGCACAGGTCGAATACCTGGCGCTGCAGCAGGGCTTCGGCCTGAGCAGCGCTGTTGGCCGTCGCCACGCTATAGCCCTCGTCCTCCAGGCAGTAGCGGAAGGTGCGCAGGATCGCGGACTCGTCATCCACCAGCAGAATGCGGCCTTGGTTGTCCTGGGCTGACTCCATGTGCTGCGCTCCTTTAGGAAAGATCTTCATTTAGTGTGGGAAAAATCGGGCAAGTTGCATGGTCCATTGTGAAGGAACCTGTCCTTTGCATGCTAGCCAATGGCCAATCAACGCCTGGAAGGCCGCGATATCCCGATGATTTCCTTAGAGGTCCGCGGTGGCACATTGGTTGCGAGGATTTTTAGCTTTTGCTCTACAAAAGGAGGCACCGCCATGTCCTTTTCCATTCGCACCGCCGTGTTGGCAACCACCCTGCTGCCGATGTTCACCCCGGCATTCGCCGGCCCGGTGCAGGACGCCCGCCTGGAGGGGGCCCTGCAAACTGCCCTGTCGCTGAACCGCATGCTCGACCCGTTCCGTATCCAGGTCGAGGTGGACGGCAAGCAGGCGCGGCTTTCCGGTGAGGTGGAGAACGACGTCGAGCGCCAGCTGGCCGAGCATGTGGCGCTGGCTACCCGTGGCATCGAGCAAGTCGACAACCAGCTGCGGGTCAATGCCCAGCTGGTGGAGCGCCCGCTGGCGCTGCGTGCCTATGCCCAGCGCCTGGAGGATGCCACCCTGGCCGCGGTGATCCGTGCGCGGCTGTTATGGAGCCGCACCACCGAGAAGGCGCCTATAGATGTACAGAGCAGCGAAGGTGTGGTGACCCTGCGTGGCAAGGTCGACAGTGCCGAGGCCAAGGAGCTGGCCGGCGTGGTGGCGCGTACCACCGAGGGTGTGCACCTGGTCAACAACCTGGTCAGCCTCGATAGCGCCGCCATGGCCAAGGCCCGGGAAACCCCGGTGGGGACGCCGACTGGGCCGCAACCGAGCGACAGCTGGATCATCGACAAGATCCAGAACAGCTACCGCTTCAGCCGTAACCTCGATGGCCTGAACCTGAAAGTGGCCAGCGAGGAGGGTTTGGTGCGGCTTTCGGGCGAGGTGGTCAGCAGCGAGCAGAAAACCATTGCCGTGGAAATCGCCCGGCAGATCATCGGCGTGCGCGGGGTGGATGCCGACCTGCTCAAGGTGGCGACCAAGGTCGAGGGCTGATCGTGCAATTCGCACGACGGCCCGGGCGGCATCGTGCAGGATACGTCCTTGCCGGTTTTGCAGGATTCACATAACTATATGATTTAAATGAAGTTTATTTGATTCGTAAGGCTGGCATGCAGGCTGCAATTACCTGTTCAGGTTTGAACAAGAATTACAGCAGGAGGAGCCGGCATGACCCGCCAATCCGTCAACCGCTTGCAGAGCGCTGCACTGCCCCTGAGCCAGGTGCTTTCACTCGGCCTGGCGCTGTTGCTGACCTTGGCCGCTGGCCTCTTCTATTACAGCTGGCAGACCGCGCGCCTGACCGAGCAAGTGGCGGCGCAGACCGCCCTGTTGACGCAGATTCAGGCAACCCGTGCCAATACCTTGGTCAAGGCCGCCGACCCGCTTCCAACTGGCCAGGCCACCGCGTCACCGGCCACCCTGGAAAGGGTCGTACCCCAGGACCGTTGGGTGTTCTGACCGCTGGCCGTAACGATTTCAAAAAAGAAAGGAGAACCACCATGCTGAGTTGGGCTATCACTTTCCTCATCATCGCCATTGTCGCCGCCGTACTGGGCTTCGGTGGTATCGCGGGCGCTGCCACCGGTATCGCGAAGATTCTGTTCATTGTCTTCCTGGTGCTGTTCGTAGCCTCCTTCTTCTTTGGACGTGGACGAGGTTGAAGATGGGCAGGAAGCGTTGGACATCCCTGGCTGCCGCCCTGTTACTGGGCGGCAGTGCGGCGGCGATGGCGGCCAATGACGGCCAGGTCCGGGTCGACCAGCTGCTCGGCTCGGACCCGGAGTACCGGGAAACCTGGCAGGACACGATTGAAGGCGAGGAACGTCTGCCTGATTGGGTGGTCAATCTGACCGGCAGTGCCCAGCAGCAGATGTCTGCCGTTACCGAAGACGGCGACAAGTACTTGGTCGGCCCATTGTGCGAACGCCAGGACAACTGCACCTACAAGCGCCTGATCGTGGCGTTCAGCTGGGACAAGGACGATGCCTACGGGATGCTCGTGGAGGTACCCGAAGGTTTGCCGAGCGACAAGTCGCCCACCCGTCACGCGCAGTACCGCTGGCTGGGTAAGCCGGACGAAGGCATGAAGGCGATGCTGCAGGAGCAGCTCAAGCGTGACCCGAACTGGTACTGAGCATTTGCACCCGGTACGGAGGAAAGGTCATGCACTGTCACGAAATAGAAGCTGAACCTTTCTATATTTTCAGCCTTCTATGATGCGCCGCCCCGAGGAGGGGCTGCACATGACCAAGGGGCCGGGCTGTTCTGATTGTTGCAGGATCGGAGTGGCCTAGGGGTACAGGGAGTGCCTCCAGCAATGGGCCGGGTCAGGAAAGGCGGAATCGGAAGTTTCAGGTCGGCGATGCCATAGGGGCATCTGACCAGACCTGACTTCCGAGGAGCCATGTAGGAAACGTCTCTTCCCTGCGCGATTTTCTCTTCGAGACACATTTTGTCTCGACCGTACATCAATTTTTTTTCGATCAACCTGGCGCTTGTTCAAGTGGCATTTCGGCCATTCGGATTGTCGAACAGGCCATCGCCCCTATCCTTTTTACCCTGCCAAATCTGCCTAAATATGGCGGTTTGGTCTTGTTCGGGATTCCGAACGTTGTAAATCAAGCACTTGCGAACCTCCCGTTTTGGTCAAAAATGTTATGCATAAACGGCATGGGGTATGCGCTTCCGGCATTAGATTTCCCCCTTTGCCATCGCAATAGTTGCCGCCTTTTTCGCCGGCCCGAGCGCCCTGTCGCTCGCCTGCGGTGTCCTTACATGAAGTCGCCGGACGGAAGCATCTGCTGCTCGTGACCTAGCCAACGGCTCTGTTACGCGCGTTTCCGTTGGGTGCCCATGACCACTAGAACAAAGGGTAAAGACATGAAGAAGGCAAAACTGAGCCTCGCCTGGCAGATCGTCATCGGTCTGGTCCTGGGTGTTGCAATCGGCGCGCTACTGAATCATTTCAGTGCAGAAAAGGCATGGTGGATCAGCAACGTCCTCCAGCCCGCTGGTGACATCTTCATTCGCCTGATCAAGATGATCGTCGTCCCGATCGTGATTTCGTCGCTGATCGTGGGTATCGCCGGGGTTGGCGACGCGAAGAAACTGGGCAGCATCGGCCTGAAGACCATCATCTACTTCGAAGTGGTGACCACCATCGCCATCGTCGTGGGCCTGGTGTTGGCCAACCTGTTCCACCCGGGCGCCGGCATCGACATGAGCACCCTGGGTACCGTGGACATCTCCAAGTACCAGGCTACCGCGGCCGAAGTGCAGCATGAGCACGCGTTCATCGAAACCCTGCTGAACCTGATCCCGTCGAACATCTTCGCAGCGCTGATGCGTGGCGAAATGCTGCCGATCATCTTCTTCTCGGTAATGTTCGGCCTGGGCCTGTCGAGCCTGCAGGCAGAGCTGCGCGACCCGCTGGTGCGTACCTTCCAGGCGGTTTCCGAGACCATGTTCAAGGTCACCCACATGATCATGAACTACGCCCCTATCGGCGTGTTCGCCCTGATCGCCGTGACCGTCGCCAACTTCGGTTTCAGCTCGCTGCTGCCGCTGGCCAAGCTGGTGCTGCTGGTGTACTTCGCCATCGCCTTCTTCGCCTTCATGGTGCTGGGCCTGGTTGCCCGCCTGTTCGGTTTCTCGGTAATCAAGATCATGCGCATCATGAAAGATGAGCTGATCCTCGCCTACTCCACCTCCAGCTCGGAGACCGTGCTGCCGCGCGTGATCGAGAAGATGGAGAAGTACGGTGCACCGAAGTCGATTTGCTCGTTCGTGGTACCGACCGGCTACTCGTTCAACCTCGACGGCTCGACCCTGTACCAGAGCATCGCGGCCATCTTCATTGCCCAGCTGTACGGTATCGACCTGTCCTGGAGCCAGCAGCTGCTGCTGGTGCTGACCCTGATGGTCACTTCCAAGGGTATCGCTGGCGTACCGGGTGTTTCCTTCGTGGTGCTGCTGGCCACCCTGGGCAGCGTGGGCATCCCGCTGGAAGGCCTGGCCTTCATCGCCGGTGTCGACCGCATCATGGACATGGCCCGTACCGCCTTGAACGTTGTGGGTAACGCCCTGGCAGCCCTGGTCATCGCTCGCTGGGAGGGTATGTACGACGCCGCCAAGGGCGAGAAGTACTACGCCTCGCTGATGGCCGGCAAGCAGGAAGCGGCCATGGTTGGCGAAGCTGCCAAGCGCTGAGCCTGATGAGCTGAACAAGAAGCCCCGACCTGTCGGGGCTTTTTGTTGCCTGTGAGATCTTGGGGCCGCTTTGCGGCCCTATCGCGACGCAAGGCCGCTCCCACAATGGCCGGCGTACACCGACCTCTGTGGGAGCGGCCTTGTGTCGCGATACGAGGGCGCAGCCCTCGCCTGCGGTCTCCAGCCTTACGCCCCGATACGCTATCATTCGGGCATTTTTCAGGGGGAACACACGGATGCTCAACGGCCTTTGGCTTGGCTTTTTCCTGGTGGCGGCAGTGTCCGCCCTGGCCCAATGGCTGGTAGGCGGCAACGCCGGCATCTTCGCGGCGATGGTCGAGAGCATCTTTGCCATGGCCAAGCTGTCGGTCGAGGTGATGGTGCTGCTGTTCGGCACGCTGACCCTGTGGCTGGGCTTTCTCAAGATCGCCGAGAAGGCTGGCATCGTCGAGTGGCTGGCCAAGGTGCTCGGCCCGCTGTTTGCCCGGCTGATGCCGGAAGTTCCGCCCGGCCACCCGGCCCTGGGCCTGATCACCATGAACTTCGCCGCCAACGGCCTGGGCCTGGACAACGCCGCCACGCCGATCGGCCTGAAGGCCATGCGCGCACTGCAGGAGCTGAACCCCAGCAGCACCACGGCGAGCAACGCGCAGATCCTGTTCCTGGTGCTCAACGCCTCGTCGCTGACGCTGCTGCCGGTGACCATCTTCATGTACCGGGCCCAGCAAGGCGCGGCGGACCCGACCATGGTGTTCCTGCCCATCCTGCTGGCCACCAGCGTCTCGACCCTGGTCGGCCTGCTGTCGGTGGCGGTGATGCAGCGCCTGCGCCTGTGGGACCCGGTAGTGCTCGCCTACCTGATCCCCGGTGCATTGCTGCTGGGCGGCTTCATGGCCTTTCTCGGCACCCTCTCGGCGGCCGCGCTGGCGAGCCTGTCGTCGATCCTGGGCAACCTCACGTTGTTTGGCGTGATCATCCTGTTCCTGGTGATCGGCGCCTTGAAGCGGGTGAAGGTGTATGAAGCCTTTGTCGAAGGCGCCAAGGAAGGCTTCGATGTGGCCAAGGGCCTGTTGCCTTACCTGGTGGCGATGCTGGTGGCGGTGGGTGTATTGCGGGCCTCAGGCGCCCTGGAGCTGGCTTTGGACGGTATTCGCCATGCGGTGACCTGGCTGGGCCTGGACACCCGCTTCGTCGAAGGCCTGCCCACGGCACTGGTCAAGCCGTTCTCCGGCAGTGCGGCGCGGGCGATGCTGATCGAGACCATGCAGACCCACGGTGTGGACAGCTTCCCGGCGCTGGTGGCGGCGACGATTCAGGGGAGTACCGAAACCACCTTCTACGTGCTGGCGGTGTACTTTGGTGCGGTGGGTATCCAGCGCGTGCGCCATGCCGTCGGTTGCGCATTGCTGGCGGAGTTGTCCGGTGTGATCGCGGCGATCTTCGTCTGCTACTGGTTCTTCGCCTGACGCAGACCGTTGTGGGAGCGGCCTTGCGTCGCGAAAGGGCCGCACAGCGGCCCCAGGATTTCGGCGCTCATGCAAGAATGCCCGGGGCCGCTTCGCGGCCCTTTCGCGACACAAGGCCGCTCCCACAAAAAGCAGGCAGGGTTCAGTGAGCAGGAACGCTGGCTGCTTGCGCAATGGTCCAACTCACCACCTGCCCGGTCAGCTGGTCGCAGGCCTTCCCGAAGCCGGCAACCACCGCTGACACCTGCTTGTCGGCCAGCGGCTGGCGGATTTCGAAGCGTTTGCTGGCCAGAATGCGCTGGCTGCGGCCCTGAACCAGACGTGCGTCATAGCGGATCACTACCTCCACCGCCCCGCCCTCGCGGTATTCGGCCTGGAACGCCTGCAGCTCGCCAGCCAGCTCGTAGTCGGCCTGCAGGTTGCTGTCGTCGGCGCTAAGGCGCTGTACCTGGCCGTCACGCTGGAAACCGTCGAGCAGGCGGTTGCGCAGCAGCACCGGTACTGCGTCGCTCCAGCGCGCGCCTTTGTAGCTGCTGACCACATCGCCCTGGGGAATCACGGCAATCCGTGGCCCGGCCAGCACTTCGCTGGCCAGCGGCTTGTTCAGGCGCAATGACCAGTCCAGCGCCGTCGCCGTCCGGCCGGGCTGGTTCACCGGCAGACGGTACAGGTCGACGGGCTCGCTCTGCGGCAGGATCGAGCAGGCACTGGCCAGGCTCAGTGCGGCCGCCAGGGCCAGCAGGCGCAGCGACGGTTTCATGGTTGGAACTCCTTGTTGTTGTCGCGGCCGAGCAGGTAGCCGCTAGGGTCGGCCTCCAGTTGCCGGGAAATGCCTTTGAGTGCGTTGAGGGTTTCGCGCAGCTCGCGAATCGCCGGGGTCAGCTGGTTCAGGCCCTGGGCACCGTCGCCGATGGCTTCGCGGTTGTCCTCGAGCAGGCGGTTGATGGTGGCGGTGCTCTCGGCCAGTGACTGCATGGCCTGCTCGGCGCTGCCGATTGCCTGCTTGCCTTCGCTGCCCAGCAGGCCGTTGGCATTGCGCATCAGTGCCTGGGTTTCGGCCAGGGTGGCGCTGGCCTGCTTGCCCACCTGCACCAGTTGTTCGATGGCCTGGGTGATGCTGCCGTGCTGGCCAGCGAAGGCGCCGGTGGTCTTGTCGAGGTTGGACAGGGTGTTGCTGAGGTGGCCGATGTTGTCCTCGGAAAACATCTGGTTGGCGTTGTGCAGCAGCAGGTTGATGTTGGTCACCAGGTCGCTGCTGTCATTGAGCAGGCGCGAGATTGGCGAGGGCGATGCGATGATCACCGGCAGCTTGCCGTCCTTGCCTTTCAGCTCGGGGCTTTGCGGGGTGCCCCCGCTGAGCTGGATGAACGAGTTGCCGGTCACGCCGGCCAGGGTCAGCTTGGCCTGGGTGTCTTCCTTAACCGGGGTGTCAGCGCTCAGGCGCACCCGTGCCAGTACCCGGCGCGGGTCTTTCGGGTCCAGGCGCAGGGTGGACACGTCGCCTACCTTGATGCCGTTGTACTGCACCGGGCTGCCGCGGGACAGGCCGGAGACGGCTTCGTTGAACACCACTTCGTAGTCCTTGAAGGCGTCGTCGACACTGGACTTGGCCAGCCACAGGCCGAACAGCATGGCACCGGCCACCACCAGGACGGTGACCAGGCCGATAAGAACGTGATGGGCTCGGGTTTCCATTGCTCAGCGCTCCTGCCCGGCACGGGTGGCGGCCTGCTCGGCTGCGCGCCCGCGTGGGCCATGAAAGTATTCTTGAATCCAGGCGTCGTTGGTCTGCTCGACCTCGGCCAGTGGGCCGGCCACCAGGACCTTCTTCTGCGACAGCACGGCGATGCGGTCGGTAATGGTGTATAGGGTGTCGAGGTCGTGGGTGATGAGGAACACCGACAGGCCCAGGGCATCGCGCAGGGTCAGGATCAACTGGTCGAAGGCGGCGGCGCCGATCGGGTCCAGGCCGGCGGTGGGTTCGTCGAGGAACAGAATGTCCGGGTCCAGTGCCAGGGCCCGGGCCAGCGCGGCGCGCTTGATCATGCCCCCCGACAGCGAGGCCGGGTACTTGTCAGCGGCCGAGATCGGCAGCCCGGCCAGGGCCAGCTTCACTCCGGCCAGGTGCTCGGCATCGGCGCGGGACAGCCCGGCGTGCTCGATCAGCGGCAACGCCACGTTTTCGGTGACGGTCAGCGAAGAGAACAGCGCGCCCTTCTGGAACAGCACGCCGAAGCGCCGCTCGACCAGTGAACGCTGCTCTTCGCGCAGGCCGGCCAGGTCCTGGCCGAACACCTTGATCTGCCCTTCGTCGGGCCGCCGCAGGCCGACGATGCTGCGCAGCAGCACCGACTTGCCGCTGCCCGACCCGCCGACCACGGCGAGGATCTCGCCGCGATACAGGTCGAGGTCGAGGTTTTCGTGCACGCTCTGGCGGCCAAAGCGGTTGCAGATGCCGCGGGCCTCGATCACGCGTTCCTGGCCACTCACCAGCCCATCTCCATGAAGAACAGTGCGGCCACCGCATCCAGCACGATGACCACGAATATCGACTGCACCACCGCTGAGGTGGTGTGTGCGCCCACCGATTCGGCGCTACCGCTGACCTTGAAGCCTTCCAGGCAGCCGATGGCTGCGATCAGGAAGGCGAAGAACGGTGCCTTGGCCAGGCCGACCAGGAAGTGCTGCACGCCGATGTCGCTTTGCAGCAGCGACAGGAACATGGCTGGCGAGATGTCCAGTGACAGCGCGCACACCACCGCACCGCCGACGATGCCGCAGATCATCGCGATGAAGGTCAGCAAGGGCAGCGAAATCAACAGCGCCAGTACGCGCGGCACCACCAGCATCTCCATGGGGTTCAGGCCAAGGGTGCGGATGGCATCGATTTCCTCGTTGGCCTTCATCGAGCCGATCTGCGCGGTGAACGCGCTGGCGGTGCGGCCGGCCATGAGGATAGCGGTGAGCAGCACGGCGAACTCGCGCAGGAACGAGAATGCCACCAGGTCGACGGTGAAGATGGTCGCGCCGAAATCGGCCAGCACCGTGGCGCCGAGGAAGGCCACTACCGCGCCCACCAGGAAGGTCAGCAGGGCGACGATGGGCGCGGCGTCCAGGCCGGTCTGTTCGATGTGCGCCACGACCGGGGTGAAGCGCCAACGATGAGGTTGCAGGGCGCGGCGCAGCAGGGTTTCGAGGATCAGGCCAACGAAGCCGAGCACCTGCATGGTGTCTTGCCACAAGGTACCGACGGCGCAGCCGATGCGTTCCAGCAGCAACAGCAGCACGTTACGCTCGGGCTCCTTGACCGGGATGCAGTAGTCCTGCACCGAGCAGTAGACGTTCTTGAGCAGGGCGCGGCTGGCTTCGGGCAGGCCGTGGGTGCAGCGCGACAGGCGCTCGGAGCCGAGCAGTTCGGCCAGCAGCGAGGCACCGGCGGTATCCAGGCGGCCCAGTTGGCTGAGGTCGGCGACGGTATCGGCAGCGTATTGCGCGCGCAGGCGCTCGCTCTCACGCTTGAGGCTGGCGTAGTGCGCCAGAGTCCAGTCACCGGTAATGCGCAGGCAGGCTGGTTGGCTACTGGTGTCCAGGGTGGCGCTGGGGGTGGTCATCGGCTCCATGCTACTGACTCGGCGCTAAGGCTTAGGGCCTGATCATAGCGCAGCGGGCATGGGCTGTTTGGTGATTATGTGCTGTCTTCACGGACCTTGGGGGCTGCTTTGCAGCCCATCGCCGGCAAGCCAGCTCCCACATGGAGCGGGTTGTCGCTGGCCCTGTGGGAGCTGGCTGGCCGGCGATGGGCCTCAAAGCGGCCCCTTTCACTCACCCCGCGGGCGCTTCGTCGACCACCTTGAAGCGCAGCACGCCGATGACCTGCCCATCTTCGGTCAGTACCCTCACCTGCCACTTGCCCACCGGGTTCGGCGGGAAGTTCTGCTTGTGGGTCCAGGCCCGGTAGCCTTCCTTGCGCCCGCCGTGGATGTCCAAGGCAATGCGGTCGACTTCCTGGCCGTCCTTTTGCCACACATGGTAGATCCGCTCGTTCAGGCCGCGTGGCGCGTTGATCGCGGTATAGGCGTACAGGCCGCTGCTACGGATGCGGCTGGCAGCAATTTCGTCCAGCGAATCGCCCGGCTGGCGGTTCAGCACTTCGGTGCTTACTGCCACTTCGGTCATCCACAGGGTCGCTGGCGGCACCCAGGAACGCAGCAGCCAGCCCCCGCCGCCGACCGACAGGGTGACCAGCACCAGGGCCACGGCGCGGCGCCAGTTGTTGATCGGGAAGCTGCTGGCCAGGCTGGGGAACGACAGGGCCATGGCTGCAATCAGGGCCAGCTTGAAGCTTTGCGCTGTGGTCAGGTGGAGGATGATCGGCAGCGCGGTCAGCAGGGCGGCGAACAGGGTCAGGGTATGCAGCGCCAGGAACAGCCAGCGCCGCGGTGCCAGCCACTTGTAGTACAGCGGGTCGATGATCGAAATCAGCCCGGCGGCACCGAGCAGGCCGGTGAACACCAGTTGGCCGCTGTTCCAGGTGGTGGTAATGAAGAAGAACGGCAGTACGAAGAACAGTGATTCCTGGTGGATCATCTGCGTCGCGTAGCGCAGCAATGGCTGCGGTATTTCGCGGTTGAAGGTGCGCGCGAACAGGCCGGTGAGGGTGTTTTCCAGCATCAGCCAGAGCCAGCTGACCAGCATGAGCACAGCTACCCAGCTGGCCAGGCCAGCCTGGCGGTCGACCAGGATGAAACTGCCGATGCCGGAGAGGAAACCACCGAGCGCGATGATGCCGGGGTAGCGTTTGAGCAGTTCGATGATGCGCTGGACGATGTGGGGGATTTGGGGCATTGGGGGCTACAACAGAATGGGTGAGGTGACTGTGCTGGCCTCTTCGCGGGCGCGCCCGCTCCCCACAGGGTCCGGGTTGTCACTGACCCTTGTGGGAGCGGGCGTGCCCGCGAAGAGGCCGGTACTGGCAAAAGGATACCGTCGTTTCACTGCTCGCGTGTAGCACCGCTCGGTTTTTCCGGACCATGCCGACGCCAGCGCAACAGCCCCGCTGCCAGGATCAGCCCCAACAGCAAGGCAACCAGCCCGTAGAGCTCATCATAGCCAAGTAATGGTTTCTCGATACGCACATAGCCATCTTCCTTGAGCAGTTCCTTCAGCGCCTCGTTGGCCTGCGCCAGGCTGACCTGGCGCAGCTTGCGCACCGGGTTGACGAAGCGCCCGTCGCTATAGTCGTTCAGCGCGCCCCAGTAGTAGTCGGCCAAGGCACTGTTGCCCTGGGTGCTCCAGCTTTCCTTGGCGACGCTGGCGTACTTGATGCGCTCGAAGGTATCCGGGTCGAGGCCTTCCTTGCGCAGGTGGTTGAACAATTTCTGCATCACCTCGACCGCCTGGTCGATATCCTCGCGCTCCAGGTCGGCATTGAGGCTTAGCAGGCCGGTGTCGCCAAAGCTTTCGCGTTTTGCCGAAGGGCCGTAGGACAACCCGTTGCGCAGGCGCAGCTGGTCGTACAGCGCCCAGTCCAGGTAGTGCGACAGCAGGTCGAGGGTGGCCTGGTGGTCGTTGTCCAGCACCGGCTCGACGAACAGCCAGTGCAGCTTGACGCTGTCGCCCAGCCAGCCGCGGGTCAGGTCGCGGCGCTGTGCAGCTTGCTGGCCGATGCTTTCCAGGGTGCGGCGTTCCTCCGGCTCGGTGGCGGGCAGTTCGCCAAAGGTGCGCTCCAGGTAGGCCGGCAGCAGGCGGTCGAGGCCGCCGACCACGATCAGGGTCATGTTGTTGGCCGCGTACCAGCGGTCACGCAAGGTGTTCACCTGCTCCAGGGTCATGTCGTCGAGGTTGGAGCGCTCCGGGCATTTCAGGCCCAGCTCGGTGGCCAGCTGGTCACTGGCGGGGTGGCCGATGTCCTGGCGGTCGAGCCAGCGCTGCAGGTGGCCATAGTGGCCGCCATCCTCGCGCTCGATGATGCGCTTGGCGGTGGCCAGGGCCTTGGCATCGATGCGGGTGTCGTGGATCACCGCCAGCAGCAGGTCGAGGATTTTGCGCTGGTTGCGCGCCGGGGCTTCGATGACGAAGGTGGTGTCGGCGCTGCTGGTGTAGGCGTTCCACTCGCCTCCCAGCGATTGCAGGCGCTCTTCCAGGCCGCCCTCGCCAGTTTCGTCGATGCCGCTGAACAGCAGGTGTTCGAGCAGGTGCGGCAGCTCTTTCTGCTCACAACTGAAGTCATCCAGGCCGACGCCGACCACCAGGCGAATCGCCACATGGTCACGTTCATAACCGTTTTTCAGGATGACCTGCAGGCCGTTGGGCAACAGGTAACCTTCAACCCGCGAGCGGTCGAGGGCGAATGAGGGCAGGCTGCAGATCAGCAGGCAAACGAACATCAGGCAACGCATGGGCGAGCTTGGGTCCTCAGGTAGGCGAAATCACGGCAGACGGGCTTCGTCCGGCACGCTGTCGAGCATCAGCCCGCCCGTGTCCGAGCCGCCCAGTACCACATAGGCACTGCTACAGAACAAAGAGTTCAACCGTTTCATGTCGGCGATCAGCTCCAAGTGTAGCGAACTGGTCTCGATACTTTGCACTACCTTGCGCTGCAAGCGGCTGACATGGGCGTGGGCAAGGCGCCGTTCCTGGGCGCGAAAACGGCGTTTTTCCCGCAGCAGCAAGCGGGCGCTTTCCGGGTCGGCGCTGAGAAACACCGACAAGCCCAGGCGCAGGTTGGCCAGCAGCTGTTCCTGCAAGCCGGTCAGCTCTTCCAGGCCCACCTGGGAAAACTCCCGGCGTTGGCTGGTTTTCTGCTGTTGGACCTTGCGCAGCATGCGCTCGATCAGGTCGCAGGCCAGCTTGAGGTTGATCGCCAGTTCAATGATTTCTGCCCAGCGGCGGTTGTCCTGTTCGCTGAGGTCTTCACGCGACATCTGCGCCAGGTACAGCTTGATCGCGCTGTACAAGGCTTCGGCGTCCTCGCCGAGGGCGCGGACCTGCTGCGGCAAGGCGGCCTGGGTACCGCGCAGGGCACCGAGCATGGCTTCGAGCAGGCTGTCGACGATATCGCCCAGGCGCAGGGTTTCGCGGGAGGCGTTGGCCAGGGCCAGGCTGGGTGTTTCCAGCGCCGAGGTGTCGAGATGGCGCGGGCGAATCTGGCCGTTGCCGTTTTCCCGTTCGGGCAGCAGGGTGTTGCACAGCCGGCCCATGGGTTTGACCGTGGGCAGCATGATCAGGCAACGCAGCGTGTTGTAGAGCAGGTGGAAGCCGATGACCAGCTCCTGTGGGCTGAAGCTCAGTGAGTCCATCCAGCTCACCAGCGGGTGCAGCACGGGAATAATCAGCAGCAGGCCGATCAGCTTGTACAGCAGGCTGCCCAGAGCCACTCGGCGCCCGGCGGCGTTTTGCATGCTGGTGCTGATGAAGGCCAGCAGCCCGCTACCGATGTTGGCGCCCACCACCAGGCCGATGGCCACCGGCAGGCTGATCACTTCGGCACCGGCCAGTGTTGCGGTGAGCAGCACGGCCGCCAGGCTGGAATAGGAAATCATGGCGAACAGAGCGCCGACCAAGGCGTCGAGCATGATGTCACCGGTCAGCGAGGCGAACAGCACCTTCACACCTTGGGCGTGGGTAATCGGCGTAGCTGCCTGCACGATCAGCTCCAATGCCAGGATGATCAGGCCAAGCCCGATGCCTACCCTGCCCAGCTGGCCGGCCCTCGTCTGTTTGCGTGAGAGGAAGAAGATAACACCCAGGAAGATCAGCAGCGGCGACAGCCAAGACAGGTCCAGGGTCAGCACCCGGGCCATCAGCGCGGTACCCACGTCGGCGCCGAGCATGATTGCCAAGGCCGGGGTCATGGCCATCAGGCCCTGGCCGACGAACGAGGTGACGAGCATGGCGGTGGCGTTGCTGCTTTGCACCATGGCCGTGACCAGAATGCCTGCGACGAACGCCAGCGGGCGTTTGCTCATGTTCTGGCTGATGATGCGCCGCAGGCTCGAGCCGAATACCCGAAGGATGCCGGTACGCACGATGTGGGTGCCCCAGACCAGAAGCGTAACGGCCGAGAGCAGGTTGAGCAGGGTCAGCATGGCGACGGCCCCCTGTTGCATTGGCCCAGAGGGCCAAGAGACGAAGCGTGAGCGTTTGAAGAATTTTCAGTGCTCACTCAAAGCTTTAGTTGTTTTGCGGAGCTGTCGCCAGCTTCGCATGGCTGCCATTTATTTGAAACACACTGGAAATGAATGATTGCCTGTGCCGGCCTCTTCGCGGGCACGCCCGCTCCCACAGATACCACACCACCCTCAGGGCCTGTGATATCCCTGTGGGAGCGGGCGTGCCCGCGAAGAGGCCAGTACAGCAAATGGCAGAATTCAGTAATCCGGGCATGAAAAAGGGCCCAGCGAAGGGCCCTTTGTGTCCTGCACTTCCTGATCTTATTGACCCGGAATGTCCTTGCGCAGTTTCACCGGTTCATGCTCTTTGCCGTTCTTGCGGGCCAAGGCAGTGCGCATGCGGATGTTGATGGCTTCCACCGCCAGCGAGAACGCCATGGCGAAGTAGACGTAGCCCTTTGGTACATGCACGTCGAAAGCTTCGGCGATCAGCACGGTACCGACCACGATCAGGAACGATAGTGCGAGCATCTTCAGCGACGGGTGCTTGTCGATGAAGTCGCTGATGGTGCCGGCGCACAGCATCATCACCAGCACGGCGACGATGATCGCGGCGATCATTACCGGTACGTGGGACACCATGCCCACCGCAGTGATCACCGAGTCCAGCGAGAACACGATGTCGATGATGGCGATCTGGATGATGGTATAGAAGAACTTGCCACCCGCGCCTTTCGGCTCTTCCGGGTTCTCGTCCTCGCCTTCCAGGCCGTGATAGATCTCTTGCGAGCTTTTCCACAGCAGGAACAGGCCACCAAAGAACAGGATCAGGTCTCGGCCGGAGATGCCCTGGCCCAGGACCACGAACAGGTCGGCGGTAAGGCGCATGACCCAGGTGATCGACAGCAGCAGCATGATACGGGTGACCATGGCCAGGGCCAGACCGAAGATCCGGGTGCGCGGCTGCATGTGCTTGGGCATGCGGCTGACCAGAATCGAGATCATGATGATGTTGTCGATACCGAGGACGATCTCAAGCGCGGTAAGGGTGAAAAAGGCAACCCAGATTTCCGGGCTGGTCAGCCATTCCATGTGTTTTCCTTCGAACGGTAAAGGCGACGCGCCCGGATCAGGGCGCGTCGCGTTAGGGAAATACGCGTTTATTAAAGACTACTGAACAGCGGGAAAATGCCCATCAGCAGCGCGGCGAGCATTATGCACAGGCACACCAGCACTGCCCACTTCAAGGTGAAGCGCTGATGATCGCCGAACTCGATGCCTGCCAGGGCCACCAGCAGGTAGGTGGAGGGTACCAAGGGGCTGAGCAGGTGTACCGGTTGCCCGACGATCGACGCACGGGCCATTTCCACCGGGCTGATGCCGTAGTGGCTGGCAGCTTCGGCCAGCACCGGCAGCACGCCATAGTAGAACGCGTCGTTGGACATGAAGAAGGTGAACGGCATGCTCACGATCGCGGTGATCACCGCCAGGTATGGGCCCAGCGCCTCGGGGATGACCGACAGCAGGCTCTTGGACATGGCGTCGACCATGCCGGTGCCCGACAGGATGCCGGTGAAGATGCCGGCGGCAAAGATCAGCCCGGTGACCGCCAACACGCTGCCGGCGTGGGCGGCGATGCGGTCTTTCTGCTGCTGCAGGCACGGGTAGTTGACGATCATGGCGATGCTGAAGGCGATCATGAACAGCACTGGCAGCGGCAGCACGCCGGCAATCAGCGCGACCATCAGGGCAGCGGTCAGGGCGCCGTTGAAGTACAGCAGTTTTGGCCGGCGCGCGTCCGGGTACTGCGAAACAGTGATTTCGCTGTGGTCGATGTCGTCGGTGGGCAGGTGCAACTCGCCCAGGCGGGCACGTTCGCGCTTGCCGTACATGTAGGCGATGGCCAGGATCGCCAGCACGCCGAACAGCATGGCCGGGATCATCGGCACGAAGATGTCCGACGGGTCCACGTGCAGGGCGCTGGCGGCGCGGGCGGTCGGGCCACCCCAGGGGGTCATGTTCATCACCCCGCCGGCGAGAATGATCAGGCCGGCCATGATCCGCGGGCTCATGCCCAGGCGGCTGTACATCGGCAGCATGGCGGCGCAGCAGATCATGTAGGTGGTGGCGCCGTCACCGTCGAGCGAGACCACCAGGGCCAGTACTGCGGTGCCGACGGAGACTTTCAGCGGGTCACCCTTGACCAGCTTGAGGATCTTGCGCACGGCCGGGTCGAACAGGCCGGAGTCGATCATCAGGGCGAAATAGAGGATGGCGAACATCAGCATCACGCCGGTAGGTGCGAGCTTGCTGATGCCCTCGAGCATCATCGGGCCAATCTTGGCGGAAAAACCGCCGAACAGGGCGAACAGGATCGGTACCAGGATCAGCGCGATCAAGGCCGACAGGCGCTTGGTCATGATCAGGTACATGAAGGTGATGACCATGGCAAAGCCGAGGAAGGTCAGCATGGCAATACTCCAGGCGTGGCGCGGCGAAAGGAACGTCGATTCGGGCGGATCAGCGCGTTTGGCGCTGTGCGGGGAGCATGCGGAGGGGGGCTACGGAAAGTCGGGCACAGGAATACATCAGAATCACCATTGTTGTTGTTGATTGGGCCGGGCGCGGTGGTTACCGGGTGCCCTGGCTGACCGGTCTTGTGCCGGTAGTGGGGGCTATCCTATGAGGGCAAGCTTTCAGCCAGCTTTCGCCGAAGCAAAGGCGACGAGAGGTAGGTGATGCAGGATGTGACCGAGGGTGGCTGCCATTGTGGCGCCTTGCGTTATCGGTTGGAGGGCGACCTGACAGACATTGCCCATTGCCATTGTTCGATCTGCCGGCGGGTCAGTGGCGGGCTGGTGGTGACCTGGCTCACCGTGCCCCGCTCGGGGTTCCGGTGGCTTGCGGGCGAGCCGAACTGCTATGTGGCGCCGGCCAGTTGCAGCCGGTACTTCTGCGGGCATTGTGGGGCGCACGTGGCGTTGGTGACTACACATAGCCCGGAGACGGTGGATGTGACGGTGGCGACTCTGGACCACCCGGAACGGGTCAGGGCCAACCGGCATATCTGGGTGGGTAGCCGGTTGCCTTGGTTGCATCTGGACGAGGATTTGCCTTCGGAGGCGGAGGAGAACCTGTAAGAGATTGTGTTGGTGCTGCTGGCCCTATCGCCGGCAAGCCAGCTCCCACAGGTACCCCACCACCTTCAGACCTGTGGGGATCTTGTGGGAGCTGGCTTGCCGGCGATAGGGCCGGTACAGCCGTACTTACAACTGCAGGCCACCTGCAGCCTTGTGCAATGCCCGCAGATGCTCGCCCACCTGCTTCACGTTGGCTTCCACCGCCGCAATCTCCCTGGCCCGCGACGGCTCCAGCAGCGCCCTCACCTCTTTGTCCAGGCTTGTGCTCAAGCGCAGCAATTGCGCTTGCCGCTCGCTGCTGACTTGCTCCAGGTGCTTGCGCTCCTGCGGCTGCGGCAGCCCGTAGCCCTTGCTATCGAGCAACTCTGCCGGGCGGCTGAGGAAGCCACTGTTGGCAAGCATCTGCCTGAGGGTCGCATCGGCCTTGCTGACGCTACCATCGTTCAGCGCGGCGGCGTTCAGGTAGCGCTGCTTGACTTCGTCCTGGGCCAGCAGCAGTTGCCGGCGCAAGCTGGCCTGTTCAAGCAGCAGCAAGGCGGCGCTGGTGCGCAGGTCGGCCTGGGCGAACCAGCCCCGCCGTTGCTCGGCGTCAAGGGCCAGCCAGTCCTCGACCTTGTCCTGCTTGATTGGCAACTGTTTCTTCAACACCTCGAACATGGCCTGGTAACGGTCGCGGTAGGAGTCGAAGCGATAACCCAGGCGCAGCGCCTCGCGGGGGTCGTCGAGCACGCTGGTGTCGGCGAGCCCCCTGCCCTTGAGCACAGCCAGCAAGCCGTTGGGCATGATGCTGTCGAGGTCGTTCAGGCGTGGGTTGGCGGTGCCGCTGCGCAGCAGCTTCAACGACTCTACTGCGCAGTTGTTGGACAGGAACCAGTAGTTGCCATCGTAGCTCCAGTGCATTTCGGCGGCCTGACGCACCAGGTTCTCGATCTCGTCGCGGTCGAGCCGCAAGGGCACCGACGCCAAACTGCGCAGTTCGGTCTTGGTGTACTCGTCGATCACCTGGCCCAGCGGCAGCACGAACAGGCGCGAGGGGTAGGCACCGACCAGGCCGTCCCAGCTGGAAAGCTGCACATCGTTGACGAAGGCGCGGTACGACAGCACCAGGCTCTGGTCGAGGTCCAGGCGGCAGTCCGGCCCGCGCGGGCGGCCCGGCTTGCAGATCACCAGGCGCAGCATGCTGTGGCCCCAGCGGCTGACCAGGTTCTGGTTGGCTTCGGCCAGCAGGTAGTCCACCTCATAGACCCGCTCGGGGTCGATTTCGCCCAGCGGTTGGCGGGCGAAGTCGCTGCCGGCATTGATGAACGGCAGGCCCTTGGCGCAGCTGTCCTGCTGCGGTGCCCAGCCGAAGTGTTCGCGCAGGTACTGGTTCAGCGCCGGACGGCGGCAGCCGTAGCTCGGGTCGAGGAGGAAGTACTCCATGTTGACCGCGATGTACTCCTTGGGGCTGCTCAGTTCATAGCTGTCGGGGCTGCGCACGAACTGGCCGTTGTGCTGCTCGCGCTCGCCGCGTCGGCCCACGTACTGCTGCCAGCCGGCCAGGTCGAGCAGGCGCGGGTCGTCGCTGAGGGTGAAGCGGCGCTCGGCCTGGCCACGGCATGCTTCGGGCAGGCCGACCTTGCCCAACGTACCTTGCTGGCGCTTGCAACGGGCGATCAGCGCGTTCTCGGCGCTGGGCCACAGCCGGGCACGGTCGTAGATATGGGTGAGTTCGTGCAGCACGGTGGCCAGCAGTTCTTCCCGCACCGTGCCATGCGGGCGGTTGGTGCGCTCGGTGGCAGCACTGCCATCGGTGAGGCTGGGCAGCAGGCGGCGATTGAGTTCGAGGGTAGATACCAGCGATGCCTGGCCATAGGCGTCGGCCTGCATGTTGTCGCTCCAGCTGACCCGCACCCGGCGATTCAGCTGTTGCTTGAAGCGAGGGGGCAGCTTGCCCATGGCTTCGTCGAGCAGAGCCTGAGTGGCTTGGGCCTGCTGCGAGTCAAGGCCGGACGCCTGCAGCTCGAGCTGCAGGTCGGCCAGGGCGGGCGTGCCGAGCAGCGTCAGGGCGCAGCCGAGCAGCCAGGCGCGCACGCGGTTCACAGCGCGAGGATGGCTTCAGCCAGTACCTGGTCGCTGGCGTCGCGCGCTTGCGGCACGCGCTCGCGCAGGGTGTTGAAGGCGGCCTCGAGCTGGGCGCCGCGGATGTCACCGTTGCTGGCGACAAAGCTGGCGGCGTCGTCATGGGCTTCGCGCACCACTTTGGAATCGCGGATCGAGGTGGTGGTGTCAGAGGTGAAATCGATTGAACGGCCAAAGGCTCGCACGATGATATTGCTGGTGGCCACCAGGGTCTGTGCCTGGGCCAGGTCGGCCAGCAGCAGCATGCCGAGGGTAGCGGCAATCAGCGGTTTACGCATGGAGCATCTCCGAAAAATACAGGGAGTCAGATGTAATCATTGGACGAGAATTGCCTGCGCCAGTTCCAGATCGCCGACGGTATGCCGTGCGCAATTGTGGCGTAGTGATTCCAGTGCTGCCTCCAGCCGCGCACCGCGGATCTGGCCGTCGCTGGCGACGAAGGCAGCGGCATCATCCTGGGCCTGGCGGACCAGCTTGCGGTCGAACGGTGCGGTGGTGACCTGGCTGGTGACATAGCCGGTGATGACCAGGCTTTGCGTAGTGGTATCCATGGCATGGGCACTGGCCATGCCAACAACGGAGAACAGCAACGGCAACAGATAACGCATGGGCTCTACAACAGCTGGAAACGTGGGCGGCAATGGTGAGTACGGCTGTGCTGGTGGTGACCAGCACAGCTGAACGGCTCAGCCGGGGTCAGAGCGCCAGGATGGCCTGGGCCAGTTGCGCGTCGCTGGCCTGCAGGGCTGGCATCTGCGAGCGGATGTGCAGGAAAGCGCTTTCCAGCTTGGCGCCGCGGATGTCGCCCTGGCTGCCAACGAAGCTGGCGGCGTCGTCTCGGGCGGCCTGGACGATCTTGTCGTCACGGAACGAGGAGGAAATATCGGAAGTGGCATCGGTGGACGCGGCCACTGCGCCAACGACGGCATCGGTGGTGACAACGAAGCTGGTGGCGTTTGCGGTGCCGGCCAGGCTCAGCATCAGGGCGGCGCCAATCAGGTATTTACGGGACATGATCGTGGACTCCTGGACTAGGGTCGGGTGGTTCTGCTTTATCGGACGCTCGCACAGCTCGTCGCGGTACTTTTTCAACAGTGCGTTCTACCAGACTGTCACGCCAAGCGTATCACGCGCCGGTGTTTCTGGATGTTAATGAACAGCGCACCAATAAACTGTTCTGGTTTGTTTTATGATTTTACAAACTGTACAGGTCCGCCTGCAAAAGGCTCTGGCATGCCGCCTGCAAACAAAAAACCCGTCGCAGTCACCTGCAACGGGTTTCGGGAATTCGCGGTGCCGGCCGAAGCCGGCAAGCCGGAGCTTAGCGCCAGAAAGGCTTGCTCAGCTCTTCGTAACGCTGCGACTCGCTGATACCGGCGTCGGCCAGCAGGCGGGCGTCCAGGCGAGCCAGTTGACGGCGGCTGGCCATGCGGCGCTGCCACAGCAGCAAGGTGGACAGAGCGCGCAGCGGCAGCGAAGCGTTGGATTGTTGGGCGTTGCTTTCAAAAACCAGACCGGAACTGAGGGTACGTTCCATGATGTTTCATCCTTCC
This sequence comes from Pseudomonas sp. X4, assembly GCF_040784925.1. NCBI lineage: Bacteria > Pseudomonadati > Pseudomonadota > Gammaproteobacteria > Pseudomonadales > Pseudomonadaceae > Pseudomonas > Pseudomonas sp. X4. The sequence goes on from NZ_CP160798.1 coordinate 2,533,723, forward strand.
GCTTATGGCGGGATTAGGTAGTGATTTAACTGATGCCAATGATCCTCCTCTGTCGTCCATAACAGTAGATACAGTTCGGTTGAAAGACGATGGTCCAGTTAACTGTGTAACCCTACTGTTGCACTCGAAACTGGCGTAACTGTACTGGTGTGCACTTATTTGGTGCACTTTGATTTGATGAAGAGGATTTCTCATCCGGGAAGGCGCAAAAACACCAGTACAGTAGTACAGATTCTGTTGCAGATTGCGGCGGGAGTGTATCGATGAAAGGGTTTGACTGTTATGACCCCTTCGCGGGCTTGCCCGCTCCTACAAGGTAAAGTGCTGCCCTTGAGGGTTGCACATGACCTGTGGGAGCGGGCAAGCCCGCGAATAGGCCGGAACAGCGGAAGCAGGGCCGCCGTTCCGTACCACATCTGTATCAGCTAGCCAGCATGCGCCCGGTTTCTTCCAGGTTCTCGTGCCAGCTCAGGGCTTCGCGCAGGATGTGCGGGGTGTGGCCGCCACGCTGGCAGGCGCGATCGAAGTAGTCGTTCAGCGCTGCGCGGTAGTCCGGGTGCACACAGTTGTCGATGATCGCCCGGGCGCGCTCACGTGGCGCCAGGCCACGCAGGTCGGCCAGGCCTTGCTCGGTGACCAGGATGTCAACGTCGTGCTCGGTATGGTCGACATGGCTGACCATCGGCACCACGCTGGAAATCGCGCCACCCTTGGCAATCGACTTGGTGACGAACACGGCCAGGTGGGCGTTACGGGCGAAGTCACCCGAGCCGCCGATGCCGTTCATCATCTTGGTGCCGCAGACATGGGTGGAGTTGACGTTGCCGTAGATGTCGAACTCCAGCGCGGTATTGATACCGATGATGCCCAGGCGACGGACCACTTCCGGGTGGTTGGAAATTTCTTGCGGGCGCAGAACCAGCTTGTCCTTGTAACGCTCCAGGTTGCCGAACACATCGGCGTTGCGGCGGGTCGACAAGGTGATCGAGCTGCCCGAGGCGAAGCTCAGCTTGCCGGCGTCGATCAGGTCGAAGGTGGAATCCTGCAGTACTTCGGAGTACATGGTCAGGTCTTCGAACGGCGACTCGATCAGGCCGCACATCACTGCGTTGGCGATGCTGCCGATACCGGCCTGCAGCGGGCCAAGCTTGTTGGTCATGCGGCCAGCTTCGACTTCTTTCTTGAGGAATTTGATCAGGTGGTCGGCGATGCCCTGGGTTTCGTCATCCGGCGGCAATACGGTGGACGGCGAGTCCGGCTGGTCGCTGATGACGATGCCGACGATCTTGGCCGGGTCGATCGGGATGGCGGTGCTGCCGATACGGTCGTCGACCTTGACCAGCGGGATTGGCGTGCGGGTCGGGCGGTAGGTCGGGATATAGATGTCGTGCAGGCCTTCGAGGTTGGTGTTGTGCGAGAGGTTGATCTCGACAATTACCTGCTTGGCGAAGATCGCGAAGCTGGCCGAGTTGCCCACCGAGGTGGTTGGCACGATGTGGCCCTGCTCGGTGATGGCCACGGCTTCGATGACCGCGATGTCCGGCAGCTTCAGCTGTTGGTTGCGCAGCTGCTCGACGGTTTCCGACAGGTGCTGGTCGATGAACATCACCTGGCCGTCGTTGATGGCCTTGCGCAGGGTGCTGTCGACCTGGAACGGCATGCGGCGAGCCAGCACGCCGGCCTCGGTCAGTTGCTTGTCCAGGTCGTTGCCCAGGCTGGCGCCGGTCATCAGGCTGATTTTCAGTGGCGACTGCTTGGCACGTTCGGCCAGTGCATGTGGTACGGCCTTGGCTTCGCCGGCGCGGGTGAAACCGCTCATGCCGACGGTCATGCCGTCCTCGATCAGACCAGCGGCATCAGCCGCACTCATTACCTTGCTGTGCAGGGAGGACAAGCGGATACGATCACGGTACATGGATTGTTATCTCGGGCTACTGAAACTACTGCAGCGCAGTCTAGAGACTTCGCCCCTTGCCGTCCCACGACCATGGTCGTATGAGAAGCCTTGGAATAGAGCCGTTGATCCGGATCAATAAAAGAAAAGCCCCGGCAGATTCTGACCGGGGCTTCCTTTATATCAGCTGGTTTGCAGCGGCCGTTGTCACTCCACCGCCTTGACCATGTCTTCGATGACCTTCTTGGCGTCGCCGAACACCATCATGGTCTTGTCGAGGTAGAACAGTTCGTTGTCCAGGCCGGCATAGCCGCTGGCCATGGAGCGCTTGTTGACGATGATGGTCTTGGCCTTGAACGCTTCGAGGATTGGCATGCCGGCGATCGGCGACTTGGGATCGTTCTTCGCCGCTGGGTTGACCACATCGTTGGCGCCCAGCACCAGCACCACATCGGCCTGGCCGAACTCGGCGTTGATGTCTTCCATCTCGAATACCTGGTCGTATGGCACTTCGGCCTCGGCCAACAGCACGTTCATGTGCCCGGGCATACGGCCCGCCACCGGGTGGATCGCGTACTTCACGGTCACGCCGTTGTGGCTCAGCTTCTCGGTCAGCTCCTTCAGCGCGTGCTGGGCGCGAGCCACCGCCAGGCCGTAACCCGGGACGATGATCACGCTGTCGGCGTTGCTGAGCAGGAAGGTGGCATCGTCGGCAGAGCCGGACTTCACCGGGCGCTGCTCTTTGGAGCCTTGCGCCGCGCCGGCATCGGCATCACCACCGAAGCCACCGAGGATGACGTTGAAGAACGAACGGTTCATTGCCTTGCACATGATGTACGAGAGGATGGCACCGGACGAGCCGACCAGGGACCCTGCAATGATCAGCATCGAGTTGTTCAGCGAGAAGCCGATACCGGCCGCTGCCCAGCCCGAATAGCTGTTGAGCATCGACACCACCACCGGCATGTCGGCGCCCCCGATCGGAATAATGATCAGCACGCCCATGATGAAAGCCAAGACCAGCATCAGGGTGAAGGCACTGTAGTGGCCAGTGAAGGTGAACAGCAGGCCCAGGGCAATGGTGGTCAGGCCGAGGATCAGGTTCAGCTTGTGCTGGCCGGCGAACTGTACCGGTGCGCCCTGGAACAGGCGGAACTTGTACTTGCCCGACAGCTTGCCGAAGGCGATCACCGAGCCGGAGAAGGTAATGGCACCGATGGCTGCGCCGAGGAACAGTTCCAGGCGGTTGCCGGTGGGGATCGGGTCGCTCATGGCGGCAACGATGCCCATCGATTGCGGTTCCAGCACCGCGGCGATAGCGATGAACACCGCTGCCAGGCCGATCATGCTGTGCATGAAGGCGACCAGTTCCGGCATCTTGGTCATCTCGACGCGCTTGGCCATGATCGAGCCGGCGGTGCCGCCGACCAGCAGGCCAACGAGGACGTAGCCGATGCCGGCGGTGGCAAGCTCGGCCCCGAGCTTATAAATGAGACCGACCGTAGTGACGATGGCGATACCCATGCCGATCATGCCGAACAGGTTGCCGCGCCGCGAGGTAGTCGGGTGCGACAGGCCCTTGAGCGCCTGGATGAAGCACACCGAGGCGACGAGGTAGAGGAGCGTTACCAGATTCATGCTCATGCTTACTTCTGCGCCTCGTTCTTGGTTTTCTTCTTGAACATCTCAAGCATGCGACGGGTGACCAGGAAGCCACCGAACACGTTGACCGCGGCCAGGGCCACCGCCAGGGTGCCCATCAGCTTGCCGGCCGGGGTCACCGTCAGGGCGGCGGCCAGCATGGCGCCGACGATGACGATCGCGGAGATGGCGTTGGTCACGGCCATCAGCGGCGTGTGCAGTGCCGGGGTGACGTTCCACACCACGTGGTAGCCCACATAGATGGCCAGCACGAAGATGATCAGGTTGTAGATGCCATGGGAAATCAGCATGTCTTCCATTGTCGTGCTCCTTAGCCGTTCTTGCGGACGACCTGACCATCACGGCACATCAGGCAGGCCGCGACGATGTCGTCTTCGAGGTTGATGACCAGCGCGCCGTCCTTGTCGAACAGCAGCTTCATGAAGTCCAGCAGGTTGCGTGCATACAGTGCCGAGGCATCGGCGCCCACCTGGGCCGGCAGGTTGGTCGGGCCGACGATGATCACGCCGTTCTCCTTTACCACCTGGTCGGCGACGGTCAGTGGGCAGTTGCCGCCTTGGGCTGCTGCGAGGTCGATGACCACCGAGCCGGGCTTCATCTGCGCGACGGTTTCGGCGCTGAGCAGGGTCGGCGCCTTGCGCCCCGGGATAAGCGCAGTGGTAATGACGATATCCGCCTGCTTGGCGCGCTCGTGCACGGCCTGGGCCTGGCGTTGCATCCAGCTGGCCGGCATCGGCCGGGCATAACCGCCGACACCTTCGGCGCACTCGCGCTCTTCATCGGTTTCGTAGGGTACGTCGATGAACTTGGCGCCCAGCGACTCGATCTGCTCCTTCACGGCCGGGCGTACGTCGGACGCCTCGATCACTGCGCCCAGGCGCTTGGCCGTGGCAATGGCCTGCAGGCCGGCAACGCCCGCGCCCAGGATCAGCACGCGCGCGGCCTTGACGGTACCGGCGGCGGTCATGAGCATGGGCATGAAGCGTGGGTAGTGATGGGCAGCCAGCAACACCGCCTTGTAACCGGCGATGTTGGCCTGCGACGACAGCACGTCCAGGCTCTGCGCCCGCGAGGTGCGCGGCGCGGCTTCCAGGGCGAACGCGGTAATGCCGCGCTCGGCCATCTTGCCGATCAGCTCGCTGTTGAAGGGGTTGAGCATGCCCACCAGGAGGCTGCCACTGTTGATCAGGGCCAGTTCCTGGTCGTTGGGGGCGACCACTTTGAGCACCAATTGGGCGCCGTAGGCATCGGCTGCACTCCCCAGGGAAGCACCCACGGCCTCATAGGCACTGTCCGGAATGCTGGCATTGAGCCCTGCCCCCCGTTGGACGGTGACCTGATGGCCCTGGCCAATCAGTTTCTTGATGGTTTCCGGGGTCGCAGCGACCCTTGTCTCACCGGTCTGCGTCTCGAGAGGAACACCAATGTGCACGACTATTTCTCCTGCGGTGACCTTTTGTCTTTTTAAAAGCCAGCGCACTTCGGATGGTGCGCTGGGGCGGCTGTGGAGCGCCGACCCGCCGAATCCCGGGCGGGCGAAGCATTTTGCAGACGAAGCCAGAGGCCTTCAACCGGTTCTGGAGCGAAACGAAGTCAAAACTACAAGTCACCCTGTGACCGTATGTCGCAACGGTCAGGCTGCAGCCCGTCAAACATAGGCTATTGGCAGATTAGGAGAAAAAAACAAAAATTTTGCGATCAATTCGCTTACGGCTTGGTGAATGTCGCAAAATAACCCGCTAAGCCGCGCCGTAAGCAGGGTTAAAGCGGATTTTTGCACCCTGCATAACAGTTTATGTAGATGCGACAAATACATATATCTGTAGGTGTTCAAAATAATTGACTACGGAGTCAATTTATCGCGCTTGCTCACGTCTTGGCCGTGTACGCTTGGGCCTGGCTTACCAGCCAGTCACGGAAGGCGCGCAGCGAAGCCGACTCCACCTTGCGCTCCGGAATCATCAGATAGTAGGCCTTGTCACTACTCAGGGCATGCCTGTTAGCGACCACCAACCTACCCTCCTCCAACTCCCGCTGGATCAGGAACGGCGGAATCAGCGCGATGCCCATCTCATGCATGGCCGCCTGGGCGAGCATCGAGAATAGTTCATAGCGCGGGCCTGTCATGTCGCGTTCCACATTCATGCCGACACTGCCGAACCATTGCCGCCAGGCATAGGGGCGCGTGCTCTGCTGCAGCAGTGGCAGTTGGGCAATACGCTGAGCGTCGAGTGTGCCCTGCCCACCCAGCAGCGCCGGGCTGCACACCGGTACCGGGTTTTCCCCCATCAGCCGGTGCGATTGGGTGCCGGACCAGTCGGCATCGCCGAAGTAGATAGCGGCATCGAAGGTGGTGTCGGCAAACAGGAAGGGCCGGGTGCGGTTGGTGAGGTTGACCGTGACCTCCGGGTGGCGCTGCTGGAAGTCCTTGAGCCGCGGTAGCAGCCATTGGGTGCCGAAGGTGGGCACCACGGCCAGCTCGATCACGTTGGCGCCCTGCTGGCGCATTACCGACAAGGTGTCGCGCTCTACCGCGTCCAGTTGGGCGGCCACCTGACGGCTGTAGGAAAGGCCGGCTTCGGTCAGTTTCACGCCGCGGCGCGAGCGGCGGAACAGTTCCACATTGAGGAAGGCTTCCAGGCCGCCTATCTGCCGACAGACGGCACCCTGGGTCAGGGCGAGTTCCTGGGCGGCCTTGGTAAAGCTCTCGTTGCGCGCCGCCGCCTCGAAGCAAACCAGGGCGGCGGTACTGGGGATCTTGCGGCGCATGTACGTCAACCTCACTCGTAAGGCTGTCAATATGGCGTTTTGCCGATTTACGAAGTGACAAATTATCACTAATTGGTGCGCAATCCTCGTTTGTCCCGGCGGCCGATCAGGCCTAGGCTCAAAGGCACAAGAAACTGCCCCCTATTTCGAGGATTTCGCTCATGGCCGGTAAAGCAAGCTTCAACTGGATCGACCCGCTGCTGCTCGATCAGCAGCTCACTGAAGAAGAGCGCATGGTGCGTGACAGCGCTTATCAGTTCGCCCAGGACAAGCTGGCCCCGCGTGTGCTCGAGGCCTTCCGTCATGAACAGACCGACCCGGCAATCTTCCGTGAAATGGGTGAGGTCGGGTTGCTGGGCGCCACCATTCCCGAGCAATACGGTGGCAGTGGCCTGAACTACGTGTGCTATGGCCTGATTGCTCGCGAGGTAGAGCGCATCGACTCGGGTTACCGCTCGATGATGAGCGTGCAGTCGTCGCTGGTGATGGTGCCAATCAACGAGTTCGGTACCGAGGCACAAAAGCAGAAGTACCTGCCCAAGCTGGCCAGCGGCGAGTGGATCGGTTGCTTCGGCCTGACCGAGCCCAACCATGGTTCCGACCCGGGTTCGATGATCACCCGTGCCCGGAAGGTCGACGGCGGCTACCGCCTGACCGGCAGCAAGATGTGGATCACCAACAGCCCTATCGCCGATGTATTCGTGGTCTGGGCCAAGGACGATGCGGGTGATATCCGCGGCTTTGTTCTGGAAAAGGGTTGGCAAGGTCTCAGTGCGCCGGCGATTCACGGCAAGGTTGGCCTGCGCGCCTCGATCACTGGCGAAATCGTCATGGACAACGTGTTCGTGCCGGAGGAGAACATCTTCCCGGATGTACGCGGCCTCAAAGGCCCGTTCACCTGCCTGAACTCCGCCCGCTATGGCATCTCGTGGGGTGCGCTGGGCGCTGCGGAAGCCTGCTGGCACACCGCGCGTCAGTACACCCTGGACCGTCAGCAATTCGGTCGCCCGTTGGCTGCCAACCAGCTGATCCAGAAGAAGCTGGCCGACATGCAGACCGAAATCACCCTGGCGCTACAGGGCTGCCTGCGCCTGGGGCGGATGAAGGACGAAGGCACGGCTGCAGTGGAGATCACGTCGATCATGAAGCGCAACTCCTGTGGCAAGGCGCTGGATATTGCCCGCATGGCGCGTGACATGCTGGGTGGCAATGGCATTTCCGATGAGTTCGGCGTGGCTCGTCACCTGGTCAACCTGGAGGTGGTCAACACCTATGAAGGTACTCACGATGTGCATGCACTGATCCTGGGGCGTGCGCAGACCGGCATCCAGGCCTTCTATTGATAAGGAGCCAGCCCATGGGCGCGCTATCACATCTGCGGGTGCTGGACCTTTCTCGCGTGTTGGCCGGCCCATGGTCTGGCCAGATTCTCGCTGACCTTGGTGCCGATGTGATCAAGGTCGAGCGCCCTGGCAGTGGTGACGATACCCGCTCGTGGGGGCCGCCCTTCCTCAAGGATCCCGAGGGTGAGAACACCAGTGAGGCGGCCTATTACCTGTCGGCCAACCGCAACAAGCGCTCGGTTACCATCGACTTCACACAGGCCGAGGGGCAGCGCCTGGTGCGTGAGTTGGCGGCGAAGTCCGATATCGTCATCGAAAACTTCAAGGTTGGTGGGTTGGCTGCCTATGGCCTGGACTACCAGAGCCTGAAGGCGATCAACCCGCGGCTTATCTATTGCTCCATCACCGGGTTCGGCCAGACCGGGCCTTATGCCAGGCGCGCGGGTTATGACTTCATGATCCAGGGGTTGGGCGGGCTGATGAGCCTGACCGGCCGCCCGGAAGGTGAAGAAGGTGCGGGGCCGGTCAAGGTAGGGGTGGCGCTGACCGACATCCTTACCGGGTTGTATTCCACGGTGGCGATCCTCGCTGCCCTCGCCCATCGCGAGCAGACCGGGGTGGGCCAGCATATCGACATGGCGTTGCTCGATGTGCAGGTGGCCTGCCTGGCGAACCAGGCGATGAACTACCTGACCACGGGCAACCCGCCTCGTCGCCTGGGTAATGCGCACCCCAATATCGTGCCTTATCAGGATTTTCCGACGGCGGATGGCGACTTCATCCTTACCGTGGGCAACGATAGCCAGTTCCGCAAGTTCGCCGAGGTGGCCGGGCAGCCGCAGTGGGCGGACGACCCGCGTTTCGTTACCAACAAGCTGCGGGTTGCCAACCGGGCCGAGCTGATTCCTCTGATTCGCCAGGCCACGGTGTTCAAGACCACAGCGGAGTGGGTGAGCCAACTGGAGGCTGCAGGGGTGCCGTGCGGGCCTATCAATGACCTGGCGCAGATGTTCCGGGACCCGCAGGTGCTGGCGCGCGGATTGGCGGTGAGCATTCCGCATCCGTTGGCGGGGAGTGTGCCGCAGGTGGCGAGCCCGATACGGTTGTCGG
>NZ_CP160798.1:2552500-2910000 GCF_040784925.1 Pseudomonas sp. X4
TGTGAAGATGCAGTGTATCCGCGGCTAGACGGAAAGACCCCGTGAACCTTTACTATAGCTTTGCACTGGACTTTGAATTTGCTTGTGTAGGATAGGTGGGAGGCTTTGAAGTGGGGACGCCAGTTCTCATGGAGCCATCCTTGAAATACCACCCTGGCAACTTTGAGGTTCTAACTCAGGTCCGTTATCCGGATCGAGGACAGTGTATGGTGGGTAGTTTGACTGGGGCGGTCTCCTCCCAAAGAGTAACGGAGGAGTACGAAGGTGCGCTCAGACCGGTCGGAAATCGGTCGTAGAGTATAAAGGCAAAAGCGCGCTTGACTGCGAGACAAACACGTCGAGCAGGTACGAAAGTAGGTCTTAGTGATCCGGTGGTTCTGTATGGAAGGGCCATCGCTCAACGGATAAAAGGTACTCCGGGGATAACAGGCTGATACCGCCCAAGAGTTCATATCGACGGCGGTGTTTGGCACCTCGATGTCGGCTCATCACATCCTGGGGCTGAAGCCGGTCCCAAGGGTATGGCTGTTCGCCATTTAAAGTGGTACGCGAGCTGGGTTTAGAACGTCGTGAGACAGTTCGGTCCCTATCTGCCGTGGACGTTTGAGATTTGAGAGGGGCTGCTCCTAGTACGAGAGGACCGGAGTGGACGAACCTCTGGTGTTCCGGTTGTCACGCCAGTGGCATTGCCGGGTAGCTATGTTCGGAAGAGATAACCGCTGAAAGCATCTAAGCGGGAAACTTGCCTCAAGATGAGATCTCACTGGGATCTTGAATCCCCTGAAGGGCCGTCGAAGACTACGACGTTGATAGGTTGGGTGTGTAAGCGCTGTGAGGCGTTGAGCTAACCAATACTAATTGCCCGTGAGGCTTGACCATATAACACCCAAGCAATTTGCGCGTAAGAAGCCAAATTGTGGTGGTGAAGACGAAATAACCGAAAGTTCGTAAGACCACAAATTCACATATCCGAATTCGCTGGGCTGTCCATCTGGACATTCTGGCAACAGAATTTCTTGACGACCATAGAGCATTGGAACCACCTGATCCCATCCCGAACTCAGCAGTGAAACGATGCATCGCCGATGGTAGTGTGGGGTTTCCCCATGTGAGAGTAGGTCATCGTCAAGATTCATTTCGCAAAACCCCTATCTGCGCATGCAGGTAGGGGTTTTGTCTTTAAGTAGGAACTACAGAGATTCGCAGGTACGTCCGAGGGACGGGCCAGCACACAGAATTTCTTGACGACCATAGAGCATTGGAACCACCTGATCCCATCCCGAACTCAGCAGTGAAACGATGCATCGCCGATGGTAGTGTGGGGTTTCCCCATGTGAGAGTAGGTCATCGTCAAGATTCAAATCCAAAGCCCCTGTCTGCGATGCAGACAGGGGCTTTGTCTTTTCCGGGGGGCGCACTTTCAGGCGAGCGCGCTTCCCGTGTAGGAGCGGCCTTGTGTCGCGATCGGACGCGCAGCGACCACCCTAGAGTCAGAACTGATAGCTGACCGTGGCACTGATATTGCGCTCTTCACCCATGTAGCAGTAGTTCAGGCTTGCACACGAGGTGATGTAGCTTTCATTGGTGAGGTTATTGGCGTTCAGGCGTACATCCATCCCCCGGAGGCCGATCTTGCCAAGGTCATAGCCGATCGAGGCGTCGAACAGGGTATAGGAGGGCACCTTCATGCTGTTTTCCGCATCCACCCAGCTGTACCCCACATACCGCACCCCACCGCCCAAGCGCAGGCCATCCAGGGCCCCCTGGTGGAAGTTGTAGTCAGCCCAAAGCGAGAACATCTGTTTCGGTGCCTGGGTTGGCGAATTGCCCTTGTTATCCAGGTTGCCAGACACCAGGCTGGGCATCGACTTTGCGTACTCGATATCGGTAAAGGTATAGCCGCCCAGCAGCTTCAAGCTGTCGGTCAGTTGCACATGGGCCTCCAGCTCCAGCCCTTGTGAGCGCACTTGCCCTACAGGGCGATAGAAGTCCTCGTCAGGCTGCTTCGAGGCCAGGTTCTCCTGCTCGATGCGGAAAACCGATGCGGTGAACAGGTTGTCGCTACCCGGCGGCTGATACTTGATGCCAGCCTCCCATTGAGTGCCCTCGGTCGGTGCCAGAGGGCGGCCTTGCTGGTCGGATACGGTATTGGGGTTGAACGACTCCGAGTAGCTGACATAGGGCGCAATACCGTTCTCGAACAGGTAGAGCACACCTGCGCGGGTAGTGAACCTGGAGCGCTGGTCACTGACCTTGGTGTTGCTGTCGCGATTCTCCTCGGACACCTTCACCCAGTCCTGGCGCAGCCCCAACGAGAAGCGCCATTGGTTCAGCTCCACCAGGTCCTGCAGGTAAACGCCCGTTTGCTGCAAGCGCCGCTGGTAGCGGTTCTCGCCCAGCACCTGAAGGTTGCCGTTGCCGTACTGCGGGTTGCCTGCATCCAACGGATCGACTGTGCCATAACGCCAGGCCACGTCAGCCTTGCGTCGCTGGTAGTCGGCGCCCAGCAGCAAGGTGTGTTTGGCGGCCCCGGTGAAGAATTCCGCCTGCAGCATGTTGTCGATGATGTACGAATGCAGGCGTTCGTCGCCGCCGGTATAGGCGCGGTTGAGGATATTGCTGTCGGCATCCGCCCAACCGGCGGAATACACCTGGTCCATCGACACGTCGGAATCCTGATAGCGGAAGTTCTGGCGTGCCGTGAACACATCGTTGAAGCGATGCTCGAACTGGTAGCTGAAGGACTGTTGCGTACGCTCGTAGTTGTCGATACCCGGCTCGCCTTCGAAGAAGTGGTCCGACAGGCGCAAGCCGTTGCGTTTGTGCAGCATGCCATCTGCTGGGTTACCGCCGTGATAGCCGCCGTTGGGGTCGTGTTGCAGGTAGGCCTGCAGGGTCAGCGAAGTGTCTTCGCTGAAGTCGATGCTGACGGCCGGCGCGATGGCGTAGCGTTCTTCCTTGTTGTGGTCGAACTGCGTGTCGGAAGCATCCGCCAGGCCTGTCAGGCGATAAGCGATACGTTTGTCGTCATCCACGGGGCCGCTGAAGTCGAAACCCATGCCACGCTGGCCTTGGGTACCGATGGTGGCCTGGACTTGATGGTAGGGGGTAAACAGCGGCTTCTTGGTGGTCAGCGCCACCAGGCCTCCTGGCGAGCTACGGCCATACAGTACCGAAGACGGTCCCTTGAGAATATCGATGCGCTCCAGGAAGTATGGGTCCACCTGCATGGTGCTGTAGGTGCCGTTGTCTCCCATCGACTTGAGCCCGTCGACGTAGATGTTGTCCACCGAGCCGTCGTTGAAGCCACGCATGGCCCCATAGTCATAACGATGGGTCGCCCCGTAGGGGTTGGTCAGTACCCCAGGTGTGTAGCGCATGGCTTGGGCAACGGTTTGTGAGCCTTGGTCGTCCATCTGCTGTCGGGTAACCACCGAGACCGATTGTGATGTCTCGACCAGTGGCATGCTGGTCTTGGTCGCCACTTGGCTATGGGTAGCGTTGTAACCCTCCGTGCTGCCCAGTGCATTGCCGAGGGTGAAGCTACGGATATCGGTGTCTGGCAATGACAATGCAGCGCCTTGGGGTTGTGCCTGCAGCACGTAGCTCCGGCCGTCCTGGCTGACGGCTTCCAGGCCGCTGCCATTGAGCAACTGGTGCAGTGCCTGATCGGTTGGGTATTGCCCCTGCAGGCCGTTCGACTGCAAGCCTTGGGTGAGCTGGGGTGTGCTCGACAAGGTAATGCCAGCCTCGCGGGCGAACTGGTTGAGCACGTCATCCAACTGGCCGGCTGGGATCGCATAGTGGTGGCTCATCTGGGCCGTTTCAGCTGCCATGGAAAGTTGCGTGACGGCTGTAAGGCCCAAGGCGGTGCCAAACAGGGCAGCCCGGACTGCTTTGCGCAAAGGCGCTGAGTGCAAGATAGGTCGAAAATCATTCGCGTTGAAGGTGCGCGTGTGCACGGGGGCGGTAGGCATGAGGGGTCCGTTGAAGTATGAGGGCAGGAGGTGTCGCTTACTGTCCTAGCCGGACCGGCATTCAAAACCCGTCAAAAAAGTTATTGGGGCCGCTACGCGCCCCATCGCCGGCAAGCCAGCACCCACAGGTATTGCATAGCCCTCAGGCCTTGTGCGATCCCTGTGGGTGCTGGCTCGCCGGCGATGGGCTGCATAGCAGCCCTGAACGCAATAGCCCCATCAGTTCAGGCCAGCCCCTCCACGCGAACCCACCAGCGTGTACGTTGACGAAGCCGCACGGGCAGCGTCCGTGGTAGCAGTTGCAGCAGTTGCTCCGGGTCTTCGAGGCGGAATACACCCGACAAGCGCAAATCGGCAATATCGTCGCTGCAGCCCAGATAGCCATGGCGATAACGGCTGACCTGCGAGAGGAAGTCGAACAGGCGTATGTCCCGGGTGACGATCAGGCCCTCGGTCCAGGCCATCGCATCCATGTCCACCTGCTCGAGCCGGTGTGTACCCTGTGCATCCAGGCGCCAGTTCTGGCCGCTTTCGATCCATTGCAGCGGGCCAATGCCAGGCCGGTGTATCGCCACCCTGCCATGGCTGACACTGACCTGCGTGCAGTCGCTGTCCTGGCGCGCCACAAAGCGCCCTTCGAACCCTTCCAGTAGCGCGTCACGAGTTTGTACAAGCAAGGGACGCTGCGGGCTGCAGGCAATCATCAGTTCCCCCTGCTTCAGGCGGACCAGGCGCTGCTGGTCATTGAAGGCCAGGTCGACGGCACTGTGGGTATTGAGTTGCATAAGCGAGCCATCGGGAAGTGCAAAGCTGCGTCGTTCGCCCGTGCCGGTGGCGTAGTCCGATGTCCAGGCGTTGACCGCATCGAGGTCTTTTCCCAGCCATGCCGCCGTCCCCACCATGGCAACGCCACCAAGCAGCTTCAACGCCTGCCGACGGTGCAGCCGGCGCTGGCTGGTCTCCAGGGTCTGCAAAGCCAGCCCGGCGCCAGGGACGGCACGCAGGTCGAGGTCCTGATGCAGGTGAATCACCCGTTGCCAGGCCTGTTCGTGTTCGTGGTGGGCAGCGCGCCATTGCCTGCACTGTTGCTGCAAGGCAGGGTCATGCCCGCTCTCCCGCAGCCTCAGCATCCACTGGATGGCCTGTTTGACCGCTGTTGCGCCAGGCTGTGCGGCGGTCATCATGTCAGCACTCGTCGGTGTAGCGCAGCAGGTAGCAATGGTAGAGCGCGTCGGCGATGTAGCGCTCCACGGTACGTACCGAGATGCCCATCTGGTCGGCGATGGCCTGGTGCTTCAGCCCCTCGCATTGGGCCAGCAGGAATGCGCGGCGTACTTTGGGCTTGAGGCCTTCGAGCATGCGCGCGATGCGCTCCAGCAATTCCAGCAGCAGCTCACGGGTTTCGGCCGAGGGGGCCTGTGCTTCCGGCAACTGTGCCAATGCCTCGAGATAGGCCCTGTGCAGTTCCTCGCGCCGCCAGTGGTCGATCACCAGCCCGCGCGCGACCGTCCGCAGGAAGGCCCGTGGCGTGTTCAGTTGCAGGTTTTCGCGACGCTGCAACAGGCGCACGAAGGTGTCCTGGGCCAGGTCTGCGGCATCGGCGGCGTTGCCCAGCTTGCTGCGTAGCCAGGCATGCAACCAGCCGTGGTGGTCACTGTAGAGCGTTTGCACGGAATCGTTGCTGGGCATGGGTGAGGGCGCTGCCATCAATGGACATGAATGATAATTAGTCTCATTGTTGGCGGGGTCCGATCATTTTGCAACCCAGCCGACTGCACCATGCGTGCAGTCACTACCCGCTAGCGCCCCAGTTGCGTATCCAGATACTTGCGGATTACCCGCGATGCGTTATTCAGGTGCCGTTCCAGCACCGCTACCGCTTCGTCCACCAGCTTGTCGCCAGCCGCATCCGCCAGTGCGTTGTGATCGTCCTGGGTGAGCTTGCCCAGGCCCATGGACGAAAGATGAAACCGCAGGAAGCGCTCTTCCTCATTCAGTTCGTCCTCGATCAGGCGCAGAAGCTTCTTGTTCGGCGCCTTGTTGTACAACGACATGTGGAACAGGCGATTGAGGCGGCCGATTTCAGCGTGACGGGTTTCATTTTCCAGTTGCTGGATGTACCCGCGGGCGCTGGCGATGTCGCTGGCATCGAGCAGCGGAATGGACTGGCGCAGCGCCTCGGTCTCGAGCAGCACGCGCAGGGCATAGGTGTCCACCGCGTCCTCGCCGATCAGCGGCGCAACCACCGCACCCTTGTGCATCTCCACTTTCAGCAGCGATTGCGCTTCGAGCTGGCGCAGGGCCTCGCGCACGGGCATGCGGCTGACACCGAACAAGGTGGCGAGCTCTTGTTGTCTTACGGCAGTACCTGGAGGCAAGCGGCCATCAAGAATGGCACTGCGCAGGCGTTCTTCGATCACGCCACGGGCCTGGTGCGGCAACAGCTGCTCGCTGGCCAGCACATTGCTCAATTTGATTTTCTCGGCCACGCGACGTCTGCCTCAACGATGACTAAAGTTGGATCCAATGACACTAGTAACAGCTCTTTGGGGTGTCAAACCTTTACCGGTAATGGAACCGGCGCCCCAAAAGCGCGGCTATGGTGGATGAAGTCGCCGGGCAAAGGAAGCGGCCTATGGAAGGTTATAACCAGAAAGTGTAGGTCGGGTGACCGGCGGGTGCATGATTGCAGGGTGCCATTGTCTTTTGCCGTGGCAAGCCGCACCATCGCTGCTTTCGACTGGCCTGAACAGGGCTTCGCAGTGGCGATATCCTGGATGCTCAAAACCGTTGTGCAACGTGTCGGCCTTGCTGCGCTGCTTGGCAGCCTGCTGCTGGGCGGCTTGCACGCGGATTGGGACTTTTCCCAGATCAGCCGCAAGTCGCAGGCCCTTTATGGCCCCTTGGGTGCCGGACAGGGCCGGATCGATGCCTGGCAGAACCTGATGGCCACGCAGAAGCAGGGTACGGAGCTTGAGCGATTGCAGGTGGTCAACCGCTTCTTCAACCAGCAATTGCGCTATGTCGAGGATATCGACCTGTGGCATGAGGTCGATTATTGGGCCACGCCGGTGCAGGCGCTGATCAAGGGCGCAGGGGACTGCGAGGACTACGCCATCGCCAAGTATTTCAGTCTGCGGCGCATGGGCATCCCCAGCGAAAAGCTGCGCATCACCTACGTCAAGGCGCTGCGACAGAACCGGGCGCACATGGTCCTGACCTATTATTCAAGCCCACAGGCACAACCATTGGTGCTCGACAGCCTGATGGATGCCATCAAGCCGGCCAGCCAGCGTACCGACCTGCTGCCGGTGTACGCCTTCAATGGTGAGGGCTTGTGGCTGACGGGTGCCGCGGGCAACAAGAAGGTCGGCGATACCAAGCGGTTGTCACGCTGGCAGGATTTGCTGAAGAAAATGCAGGCCGAAGGGTTCCCGGCCGAGCCGGTCTACTGAAGGAGCACAGATGTCACTGTTCAAACAATTGCTGTTGGCCATTTGCCTGTTCCTGGTGGTCGCCTTCAGTGGCAGTTTCATGGTCAGCCTGGAAAGCTCGCGCAGCCAGTACGTCAACCAGTTGCGCTCGCACGCCCAGGATGCGGCGACCGCGTTGGCGCTGTCGCTGACGCCGAATATCGATGACCCGGCGATGGTCGAGCTGATGGTCAGTTCGATCTTCGACAGTGGTTACTACGCAAGCATCAAGGTTGTCGACCTGGGTTCCAATGCTGTGCTGGTGGAGCGCCACGCCGAGCCGGACCCCGGCGGTGTGCCGCGCTGGTTCGTGCACCTGATCGGCTTGGAAGCCGCCGGTGGCGATGCCATCGTCAGCCGCGGCTGGCAGCAGGCCGCACGCGTTGAAGTAATCAGCCACCCGATGTTCGCCATTGCCAAACTCTGGCAGAGCGCCCTGGGCAGCCTGGGTTGGCTGCTGCTGTGTGGCGCGGCCAGTGCGGTACTCGGCGCCTTGCTCTTGCGTCGCCAGTTGCGGCCGCTGGACTACATGGTCGAGCAGTCCCACGCCATTGCCCGCCGCGAATTCCTCAGCCTGCCCGAGTTGCCGCGCACGCCGGAGCTGCGCCGGGTGGTACAGGCGATGAACCAGATGGTCGAGAAGCTCAAGGCACTGTTTACCGAGCAAGCCGAGCGCAGTGAGCGGCTGCGTGCCGAGTCCTATCAGGACAGCCTGACCGGGCTGTCCAACCGCCGTTATTTCGAGATGCAGCTGAACACGCGGGTGAGCAATCTGGAAGAAGCGCGCGCCGGCTACCTGCTGTTGCTGCGGGTCCAGGGGCTGGCGGCGTTGAACGCCCGTCTTGGCGGCCAGCGTACCGACCAGTTGCTACAGGCCGTGGGTGAGCAGTTGCGTCGCACCTGTGCCAGCTACCCGGAAACCAACGACCTGATTTCCCGCAGCCGTGGGGGCGAGTTCGCCGTGCTGGCGCCGGGTATGGTGCATGAAGAGGCGGTACAGCTTGCCCAGGCCCTGGAAGCGACGCTGCACAGCCTGCACGAAACGGGCGCCAGTGATATCGACCCGGTGGCTTGTATCGGCCTGGCGCCGTTCAGCCCCGGTGATTCACCGCAGGCATTGCTGAAGCTTGCCGACGAGGCCCTGGCCCGCGCCGAGAACCAGCCAACACCGGGTTGGGTATGCCTTGAACAAGGCGTGGCTGCAGTTGCCGCGGATAGCCAGCATGTCTGGCACGAGCGGCTGGACCAGGCGTTCGACAATGGGCATTTCGAACTGTTCTTCCAGCCAGTGGTGGATTGCGCTTCTGCGCAACGGGTACTGCACCACAAAGTGATTTCGCGTTTGCAGGATGGCCAGGGCGAGGCGCTGCCGGCCGGCCGTTTCTTGCCCTGGCTGGAGCGCTTCGGCTGGATGCCGCGGCTTGATGTGCTGGTGTTGGAGAAGGTGCTGGCGCACCTTCGAGGGCATGACCAGGTGTTGGCACTGAACCTGTCTGCCGCCACCCTGGCCGACCCCAAGGCCCTTCAGCGTGTTTTCGAGCTTCTGGGCCAGAACACGGCGCTCGGCCCGCGGCTGGTTTTCGAAATTGGCGAGGAGCAGTTACCTGAGCAGGCGGCCCTGGAGCAACTCACCCGGCGCCTGCACGCGCTTGGCTTCGGCCTGGCGCTGCAACGCTTTGGTGGGCGTTTCAGCATGATTGGCAACCTGGCGCACCTGGGCCTGGCGTACCTGAAGATCGATGGCAGCTACATCCGCAACATTGATCAAGAGCAGCACAAGCGGCTGTTCATAGAAGCGGTCCAGCGCGCCGCGCACAGCATCGACCTGCCGCTGATTGCCGAGCGGGTCGAGACGGAAGGTGAGCGGTTGGTGTTGCGGGAGATGGGTGTAGGCGGGATTCAGGGGCAGTTGGTTGGTGAGCCTGCCCCCTGGCGCTGAGGGCATGCGGTCCCTTGTAGGAGCGGCCTTGTGTCGCGAAAGGGCTGCAGAGCGGCCCCAGGATTTCAGCAAAGATGCATAAATCGCTGGGGCTGCTGTGCAGCCCTTTCGCGACACAAGGCCGCTCCCACAGTGTGGGTCGCGGCGATGAGTGTGCTTTTTAACGCTCGCGCAACGCTTCCGAACGCGCCTTCATGATCGGCTTGAGCAGGTAGCTCATGATGGTCTTCTTGCCGGTCATGATATCGACCGTCGCCACCATCCCCGGAATGATCAGCAGCGGCTTCTCGTCAGTGCCCAGGTGACTGCGGTCGGTGCGCAGCTTGATGAGGTAGTAGGTGGTCTTCTTGTCTTCATCGGTGATGGTGTCGGCACCGATCTGCTCCAGCTTGGCCTTCAGCCCACCGTAGATGGTGTAGTCATAGGCCGTGAACTTGACCGTCGCCTCCTGCCCAGGGTGCAGGAAAGCGATGTCCTTGGGCAGGATCTTCGCCTCGATGACCAGTGAGTCGTCCAGCGGCACGATTTCTATGATGTCGCTGCCCGGCTGGATTACCCCGCCGATGGTATTCACCAGCAGTTGCTTGACGATACCGCGTACCGGTGAAGTAACCATGGTGCGGTGCACGCGATCATCCAGCGCCTTGCTGGTCGCCGTGGCCTTGTTCAGCTCGGTGCGCGCTTCGTTCAATTGGGTCAGCGCTTCGCTGCGGAATTTGCCACGGGTCTCTTCGATCTTGCTTTGCACCTCGCGAATGGCCGCCTCGGCACGCGGGATGGCCAGCGCCGTGGAGTCCAGCTGACCGCGGTTCTCCACTTCGGCGCGGCGCAGGCGCAGCACCTCAACCTGGGAGATCGCACCGGTGGCCACCAGGGGCTCGGACATGCTGATCTCCTTGCGCAACAATTGCAGGCTGTTGGCGTACTGGGCACGTTTCGAACTGTATTCGCGCAGTTCCTGCTGGCGCTGTACCAGCTGCTGTTGCAGGCCACCAATCTCGTCCTGCAGTTGCTGGCGCCGGCTCTGGTACAACGACTCTTCACTGGCCGCCTGGCTTGGCGCGGCCTTGCGCAGCGCTTCGTCGATCTTCAGCGGGCTGTCCTCGACCTCGGCACTCAGGCGCTCGACGCGCAAGGCCATGGCCAGGCGGTCGGCCTCGGTTTCACCCACGTTGGAGGCGAAGCGGGTTTCATCCAGGCGCAGCAATGGCTGGCCCACTTCGACGATCTGCCCTTCCTTGGCGAAGATCTCGGCGACGATGCCGCCCTCCAGGTTCTGGATCTTCTGCACCTTGGACGACGGAATGGCCTTGCCTTCACCCCGCGTAACTTCGTCGATGGGCGCTACGCTGGCCCACACGATCAGGAACACGAAGAACAGGATCACGCCCCAGATGGTCAGCCGCACGACCCGCGGCGCATCCTCGATCAGGGCCTTGTTGACCTCTGGCAGCGGCTGGCCGCCCAGTGAATCGGAACCCTTGAAATAGCGCCGCAGGCCGTCCTTGAATTGCCCCACATCCAGCTTATGCAACACTGATCTGCCCCTTCTTCAGTGCATCC
This sequence comes from Pseudomonas sp. X4, assembly GCF_040784925.1. Lineage (NCBI taxonomy): Bacteria > Pseudomonadati > Pseudomonadota > Gammaproteobacteria > Pseudomonadales > Pseudomonadaceae > Pseudomonas > Pseudomonas sp. X4. The sequence continues at coordinate 2,563,453 of NZ_CP160798.1, forward strand.
ATGACCGCGGCTTTCGGGCCGTCGGCGACAATCTGCCCGCGATCGATCACGATCAGCCGGTCCACCAGCGACAACAGCGAGGCACGGTGTGTGACCAGCAGCATCGTCTTGCCTTCCACCACCGCCTGCAGGCGCTGCTTGAGGCGTTCTTCGCCGGTGTTGTCCATGGCGCTGGTCGGTTCGTCCAGCAGCAGGATCTGCGGGTTGAGCAACAGCGCGCGGCCCAGGGCGACGTTCTGCCGCTGGCCACCGGACAGGTTCTGCCCGCGTTCACCCACCTGCAACTCGTAGCCGTCCGGGTGCAACCGGGCGAACTCATGCACACCTGCCAGTTCGGCAGCTTGCAGAATCAACTCATCCTCGATGTAGCGAGCCCCGCTGACCAGGTTATCGCGCAGAGTACCGGCCAGCAGCTGGATGTCCTGGGGCACGTAGCCGATGTTGTGGCGCAGTTCGCTGACGTCGATCTGGCGAATGTCCACGCCATCGACCAGCAGCGAGCCGCTATCGGCCTCGTACAGCCCGACGATGAGCTTGGCCAGCGAGCTCTTGCCCGAGCCACTACGGCCGATAATGCCCACCTTCTCGCCGGGGCGGATGGTGAGGTTGATGTTCTTCAAGGCCTGATTCTGTTGGTTCGGGTAGGTGAAATCGACCCCCCGGAACTCGACGCTGCCCTGCAGCACCTTGCGGCTCAGCGGGCGTTCTTCGAAGTTGCGTTCTTGCGGCAGTTCCATCATGTGGTCGGTGGAGACCATGGTCACCTTGGCTTGCTGGTAGCGGGCGAGCAGGCCGTTGAGCTGGCCCAGCGGGCCGAGGGCACGGCCGCTGAGCATGTAGCAGGCCACCAGGCCGCCCATGCTCAGGTTGCCGTCGATGATCAGGTACACGCCGACGCAGATCATCGCCACGCCTGCCAGTTGCTGGATCAGCAGGGTGATGTTCATCGCCAGGCTCGACAGCACCTTCACCCGCAGTTCCAGGCGGCTGAGGGTACCCAGGGTCTGCTCCCACATGTACTGGCGTTCGCTTTCGGCGTTGTTGACCTTTACCGCATCCAGGCCGGCAAGGGTCTCGATCAGGCTGGACTGGCGCTCCGAGGCCAGGGCCATGGTCCGTTCCATGGTCGCCATCAGTGGCCGTTGCAGGGCGTAACCGATGCCCAAGGCCAGCGGGAAGGCGATGATCGGGATCCACACCAGGTGCCCGCCAATGATGGCGATGACGATCAGGATCAGAACGGTGAACGGCAGGTCGATCAGGCTGGTCAGGGTCAGCGAGGCGAGGAAGTCACGCAGGCCCTGGAATTCGTGAATGTTCTGGGCAAAGCTGCCGACCCTGGCCGGGCGGTACTTCATCGACATGCCGACGATACGTTCGAACAGCGTTGCCGAAATGATCAGGTCGGTCTTCTTGCCAGCCAGGTCCAGGCACAAGCCGCGCAGGCCCTTGAGGATCAGGTCGAAGATGTAGGCACCGGCGATGCCGATGGCCAACACCCAGAGGGTCGAGGTGGCCTGGTTGGGCACCACCCGGTCATATACGTTCATCACGAACAGTGGCGCGGCCAGGGCGATCAGGTTGATCACCAGGCTGGCGGCGATGGCGTCGATATATAGCCACTTGCTGCGCAGCAAGGTATCGCGGAACCACGACTTCGCCCGCGGGATGAGGTTGCCGTGGTTGACGTCGAACTTGTGCTGCGGCTGGGCGAAGAATACCCGGCCACTGTAATCGCTTTGCAGGGCTTCGCGGCTGACATGCACCTCGCCGCCATCGCTCTCGCTGAGCAGCAGGCGCGCGGTGTCTTCGTTTTCCCAGCCCAGCAGCACGGCGCTGCGGCCTTCCTTGAGCAGCAACATGGCTGGCATTGCGATGCTCGGGATCTGCTCCAGCTTACGCTGCAGCAGTCGCCCCTGCAGGCCGGCCCTGGCAGCAGCGCGGGGCAGCAGCTCGGGGCTCAGGCGCTGGGCCGGCAGCGGCAGGCCGGTGGTCAGCATGACCCGGCTCGCGGGTTTCTGGTGCAGAACACACAGGCTCAACAGACTATCCAGCAGGGGATCGTCATGCTGACTGCGTGGATCGTGGCTGAGTTGGACTCGACTGACTTCGGATTCCACGCGGCTCTTCATCCTTGTGGTGGGTGGGGTGGGTGTGCCGCCGTTCAGGCTGGCTCACCCTGGCGTTCAATGGCGCTGCCAGGCAGTGGTCATGAGGCTACGGCACCCTGGCGCTTGGGCAACCGGCCAATGGTCGCCTTGAATCGGTATTGAGTAAACAATTCTACGGTCTTCATTCCTGGCAGACGATGCTGAGCGGTGGATGTTTCATTTTTGATCCAGTCAGCATCCAGCCCGAATTAATTTGCAGCATAGCCTGCCATCCGTCTGGCGGCAGAAGAGTTGTCGGTATCGACTTGTAGCTTGTCAATAAACAGGCGCTTATTTGTTGACGTCATTCAGTAACTAATTAGGCAAAATTTATTATTGGAAAGCAGGTCGCTGACAGGCTTTGGCTCGACAATCGACTACGTTTTCTCATTTTCGGGCTGGCAGTATTTGCGCAGTGGTTCGCTATCTCTTTGATCTACGGCAAATCGGGTGCCGGATTGTGCAGCAGGGCGGGCTGCTGGCGCCGTGAGCTATCGTATGGCCGTGTTTTTGCCTGGCTTCCCGATCACTATCTGGCTGCCTTCAGGCAAGGTTTGTGCTTGTAACCAAGCAATGATCCGAGCGAGCGAAAAGTGACTTGGTTATTGACGCATGAATCTTTGACAGCTACCGATGAGCGGTTGTCCTGTCGCATTCTTTGCGGTTACCTAGGCACGAGGAAAGCAGCTGAAAGTCCTCACTGAAGACGCTTTGGATGATGTACGACACTTATCCTCAAGAAACGCATGGTTAAGATTCGAATATCAATGTGACATTACATTGCTGATTGTTTAGGATGGCAATGTATAAGGTCAATAGTTTGGCATTTGGTCAATTCCAAAAAGTTATAGACGGGATATTGACGCCAGTAAGCGTCAAGAGATCATCGACATAGTTCCGCCTGAAGTGGTCTGCGAGTGCCGCTCTGGCAGGGAAGTACCCATCGGGTCACACGGAGAGTCCAATGAGCAGCGTTGTAGCCATCGTCAAAAGTATTGTCGGCCAGGTTATTGCGGTATCCCCAGAGGGCATTCGGCGTGTTCTGATTGAAGGGGACCGCCTGCTGGCCGGTGAAGAAGTGCTCACCGGCCCGGGTGGTGCAGTTACTTTGGAGCTGGCCGATGGCCGTCTGCTCGACCTGGGTCGTGATAGCCAGTGGAGCGCCGATGCGCCAGACAGCAGCACCGACCTGAGCCAGGCGACCGCACAGGCCGCGCCGTCGGTGGAGGAGCTGCAACAGGCGATCGCTGCCGGTGTCGACCCGACTACCGAGCTTGAAGCGACTGCGGCTGGCCCATCGTCGGCGGGCGGTGGTGGCGCACTGGGCGGTGGCCACAGCTTTGTCATGCTCGAAGAAACCGCGGGCCGGGTCGACCCTACCGTCGGCTTCCCGACTGACGGGCTGGGCTTTGCTGCCGTGCTCGATGGCGAAGAGGTTGGCGTGCTGGATACCACCAGCAACAACCAGGTAACTACGCCGACGACGGATACCAGCGTTGCTACCGACCTGGTTCTAGTCGCTACCCCGTCCATCAGCGAAGCGGGTGGCGTAATCGTTTATACCGCTACGGTTGGCCAGGCACCGAGCACCAACCTGGTGGTCACCCTTTCCAACGGGGCCGTAATCGTCATTCCGGCCGGGCAGACCTCGGGCAGCGTCAACGTCGTGGTTCCGGCAAACGATACCCCGTATATCGACGGGGACCAGATTTCGGCGACCGTAACGAGCACCACCGGGGGCGGTGGGCTGACGGTGACCGTGCCGCAAACGCCGGCGGTTACCCAGGTTACCGATACCATCGACACTACCACCGCGACCCTGACCGCTTCGCCAAGCGTGACTGAAGGTGGCGTCATCACCTACACCGTGACCCTGAGCAACCCAGCGCAGACCCCGGTGACCGTGACCCTGTCCAACGGCCAGACCATTACCATCGAAGCTGGCAAGACCCAGGGCAGCGTTGACTTCCAGACCCCGGCCAACGACGTCTATAACAACGGCTCGACCGTCAGCACCACGATTACCGGTGCGACCGGCGGTAACTTCGAGCAGTTGGTGCCGAACCCGACCCCGGCTCAGACCACCATCAACGACTCGGTCGACACCACCACCGCGACCCTGACGGCGAACCCGTCGGTGACCGAAGGCGGCGTCATCACCTACACCGTGACCCTGAGCAATCCGGCTCAAACCCCGGTGACCGTAACCCTGTCCAACGGCCAGACCATTACCGTCGAAGCCGGTAAAACCCAGGGCAGCGTCGATTTCCAGACTCCGGCTAACGACGTCTACAACAACGGCTCGACCGTCAGCGTCACCATCGAGGGCGCCACGGGCGGCAACTTCGAGCAACTGACCCCGAATCCGACACCAGCCTCGACTGTGATCGGTGACAGTATCGATACTGTCACCGTAAGCATCGTCAGCAATGGCAATGTGACCGAAGACCAGCAGCCTTCCTTCACCGTGAAAGTAAGCCAGGCACTGGACCGTCCTCTGACTGTCACTTTGTCCAACGGCGACACCGTGACCATCGAAGCTGGCAAGACCGAAGTCGAGTACAAGACCTCGGCCCAGGGTGATGACGTAATCAAGGACGCTGGCTCTGTCACCCTCAGCGTCACGGACGCTACCGTATCGGGTGCCACTTTCGAGAAGCTGGACCTTGGTGGGCCGGCGACCGTTGAAATCTCGGACACCATCAGTGAAGTCGTCGCTACTCTGACCGTCGACAAGGCCTCCGTAACCGAGGGTGGCCAGGTGACCTACACCGTCACCCTGACCAACACACAGGGCCTGCCGGTTACTCAACACGGCGTATTGACCTTCACTCTGAGTGATGGGACGAAAGTCACCATCCCGGCCAACAACGCGTCGGGTACCGCGACCATCACGGTCGCCGATGACGTTTATGTCGGTGGTCAGGCGGCTATCGCGAACAAGCTGGAATCCGTATCGGGTGCGGACAGCTTCGAGAAGCTGACGCTCAGCGGTGATACCGTCACCACCTCCGTAACCGACGAGCCAGGCTCCGGCATTCCGGGTACTGGTAACCAGGGCGATCTGGTACAGGTCACCATCACCGCCGACCAGCCCTCGGTGGCTGAGAACCTCAAGCCGACCTTCACCGTACGCATCAATGCCCCGTTGGAACACGACCTGGTCGTGACCCTGAGCAACAATGCCCAGGTCACCATCAAGGCTGGCGATACCAGCGCGCCGTATACTCACGACGCGCAGGGCGATGATGTCTATAACGACGCCGGCCAGATCAGTCTGGGCGTCGAGTCGGCGGCAGATGTCGACGGGCGAGTCTTCGAGAACCTGCAGCTGGGCGGTCCCGCTTCGGTCGAGGTGACCGATACCATCAGCGAAGTGGTGGCCAAGCTGACGGCCACCGAGTCCGTCACCGAAGGTGGCGAGATCACCTACACCGTCACGCTGACCAGCAAAGACGGCTTGCCGCTCAACAGCCACTCGACGCTGTACTTCACCCTCAGTGATGGCAAGACCGTTGTTGTGGTACCGGCCAACAGCACCACCGGTTCGATCACCGTGACCGCGCCGGACAACGTATACGTGGGCGCCAATGCGCCAGTGGTCAACGCGATCGACTCGGTCAGCGGTGCAGACGCGTGGAAGTTCGAAAAGCTGACCTTGGACAAGACCGAAGTCAGTACCACGGTGACTGACGAGCCCGGAACCCCAGGCCCTGGCGGCGATATCGTCAAGGTCACCATCGAGGCCAATCAGGATTCGGTCTTCGAGAACCAGAACCCGACCTTCACCGTGAAGATCAACACCGTTCTGGCGCACGACCTGGTCGTGACCCTGAGCAACAATGCCCAGGTCACTATCAAGGCGGGCGAAACCAGCGTGCAGTACACCCACGCCGAGCAGGGTGAAGATGTTTATCAGGATGCTGGCGAAATCAGCGTGGGCCTCAAGTCGGCGGCCGATACCGCAGGCAGCAGCTTCGAAAACCTGCAATTGGGCGGCGATGCGTCGGTGAAAGTAACCGACACCATCAACGAAGTGGTGGCCAAGCTGACGGCCTCCGAGTCCGTCACCGAAGGTGGCGAGATTACCTACACCGTCACACTGACCAGCAAAGACGGCCTGCCGATCAATAGCCACTCGACGCTGTACTTCACCCTCAGCGACGGCAAGACCGTTGTTGTAGTGCCGGCCAACAGCACCACCGGCTCGATCACTGTGACCGCGCCGAATGACATCTATGTAGGCGCTCAGCCTGTCGTCAATGCGATCGACTCGGTCAGCGGTGCCGACGCGTGGAAGTTTGAAAAGCTTACCCTGGACAAGACAGAGATCAGCACCACCGTCACAGACGGACCAGACTCTGAGGACACCACCTTCCTGACCCTGTCTGCTACGCCGACAGTGGCCGAAGGCGGCAAGATCACCTACACCGCCACCTTGACCAACAAGGCGGGCACCGACCTGGTGATCAAGCTGAGCAACGGTGAAACCATCACCATCGCCGCTGGCTCGAAAGAAGCCTCGATCACTATCGATGCACCAAGCGACGACGTCTACGTCGATGCCGAAGACTTGAGCGTAACCGTCACCGGCACCACCGGTGGCGACTTCGAGAAACTCGACGTCAGCAGTACTGCGGCCGTGACCAAGGTCACCGACACCATCGACACCACTACCGTCACCCTGACCGCCACGCAAAGCGTGGTCGAGGGCGGCGTGGTGACTTACACCGCGTCGGTCAACCACAAGGTCACCGGTTCCGATCTGGTGGTGAAGTTGGCCAACGGCCAGACCATCACCATTCCGGTGGGCGAGTCGTCGGCTTCGGTACCGTTCACCGCGCCGAACAACGTCCATAACACCAACCTGGACCTGACCAACAAGATCACCGACATCTCGGGCGGCAATTACGAGAAGACCGTGGCCGTTGGTGAACCGGTGACCACCGTCACCGACAACCCGGCGACCCCGGATGTCACCACGCTCACCCTGACCGCGACGGATACCGTGGCCGAAGGCGGCAAGATCACCTACACGGCCACCCTGACCAACAAGGCCGGTACTGACCTGGTGATCAAGCTGAGCAACGGCGAGAGCATCACCATTGCCGCGGGCTCGAAGGAAGCCTCGATCACCATCAATGCCCCAAGCGATGACGTGTACCTCGATGCCGAAAGCCTGAGCGTGACCGTTACCGGCACCACCGGTGGTGACTTCGAGAAACTGGACGTCAGCAGTACTGCGGCCGTGACCAAGGTGACCGATACCATCGACACCACCACGGTGACCCTGACCGCCACGCAAAGTGTGGTCGAGGGCGGCGTGGTGACTTACACCGCTTCGGTGAACCACAAAGTCACCGGTTCGGACCTGGTGGTGAAGTTGGCCAACGGCCAGACCATCACCATCCCGGTGGGCGAGTCGTCTGCTTCGGTACCGTTCACCGTGCCGAACAACGTCCACAACACCAACCTGGACCTGACCAACAAGATCACCGATATCTCGGGCGGCAACTACGAGAAGACCGTGGCCGTAGGTGAGCCGGTGACCACCGTCACCGACAATCCGGCGACTCCGGATGTCACCACGCTCATCCTGACCGCGACGGATACTGTGGCCGAAGGCGGCAAGATCACCTACACCGCCACCTTGACCAACAAGGCGGGCACTGACCTCGTGATCAAGCTGAGCAACGGCGAGACCATCACCATCGCCGCGGGCTCGAAGGAAGCGTCGATCACCGTCGATGCCCCAAGCGACGACGTCTACGTCGATGCCGAAGACCTGAGCGTAACCGTCACCGGCACCACCGGTGGCGACTTCGAGAAACTTGATGTCAGCAGCACCGCGGCTGTGACCAAGGTCACCGACACCATCGACACCACTACCGTCACCCTGACCGCGACTTCGACCGTCGCTGAAGGCGGCGTGGTGACTTACACCGCGTCGGTCAACCACAAAGTCACCGGTTCCGATCTGGTAGTGAAACTGGCCAACGGCCAGACCATCACCATTCCGGTGGGTGAGTCGTCGGCTTCGGTACCATTCACCGCACCGAACAACGTCCACAACACCAACCTGGACCTGACCAACAAGATCACCGATATCTCGGGCGGCAACTACGAGAAGACCGTGGCGGTTGGCGAGCCAGTGACCAATGTCACTGACAACCCGGCCACACCAGATGTAACGAACCTGAGCCTCAGCGCCACCAGCACTGTCGCTGAAGGCGGCAAGATCACCTACACCGCCACCCTGACCAACAAGGCTGGCACCGACCTGGTGATCAAGCTGAGCAACGGTGAGAGCATCACCATCGCGGCTGGCTCGAAAGAAGCCTCGATCACCATCGATGCGCCGAGCGACGATGTGTATGTCGATGCCGAAGACCTGAGCGTGACCATCACCGGCACCACTGGTGGCGACTTCGAGAAACTTGACGTCAGCAGCACCGCGGCTGTGACCAAGGTCACCGACACCATCGACACCACTACCGTCACCCTGACGGCGACTTCGACTGTCGCTGAAGGCGGCGTGGTGACTTACACCGCTTCGGTGAACCACAAAGTCACCGGTTCCGATCTGGTAGTGAAACTGGCCAACGGCCAGACCATCACCATCCCGGTAGGCGAGTCGTCTGCTTCTGTGCCATTCACCGCACCGAACAACGTCCACAACACCAACCTGGACCTGACCAACAAGATCACCAATATCTCGGGCGGCAATTACGAGAAGACCGTGGCCGTTGGTGAACCGGTGACCACCGTCACCGACAACCCGGCGACTCCGGATGTCACCACGCTCACCCTGACCGCAACGGACACCGTGGCCGAAGGTGGCAAGATCACCTACACCGCTACCTTGACCAACAAGGCCGGTACCGACCTGGTGATCAAGCTGAGCAACGGTGAAACCATCACCATCGCAGCCGGCTCGAAGGAAGCGTCGATCACCATCGATGCCCCAAGCGATGACGTGTACGTCGATGCCGAAAACCTGAGCGTGACTGTCACCGGCACCACCGGTGGCGACTTCGAGAAGCTCGACGTCAGCAGCACTGCGGCCGTGACCAAGGTCACCGACACCATCGACACCACTACGGTCACCCTGACCGCGACTTCGACCGTCGCTGAAGGCGGCGTGGTGACCTACACCGCGTCGGTCAACCACAAGGTCACCGGTTCCGATCTGGTAGTGAAGTTGGCCAACGGCCAGACCATTACCATCCCGGTGGGCGAGTCGTCGGCATCGGTACCGTTCACCGCACCGAACAACGTCCACAACACCAATCTGGACCTGACCAACAAGATCACCGACATCTCGGGCGGCAATTACGAGAAGACCGTGGCGGTTGGCGAGCCAGTGACCACGGTCACCGACAACCCGGCCACTCCGGACATCACTACGCTCACCCTGACCGCGACGGATACCGTGGCTGAAGGCGGGGCGATCACCTATACCGCTACCCTGACCAACAAGGCCGGCACTGACCTGGTGATCAAACTGAGCAACGGTGAAACCATCACCATCGCGGCCGGCTCGAAGGAAGCCTCGATCACCATCGATGCCCCAAGCGACGATGTGTATGTCGATGCCGAAGACCTGAGCGTGACCGTTACCGGCACCACCGGTGGTGACTTCGAGAAGCTGGACGTCAGCAGTACTGCGGCTGTGACCAAGGTGACCGACACCATCGACACCACCACCGTGACCCTGACCGCCACGCAAAGCGTGGTCGAGGGCGGCGTGGTGACCTACACCGCATCGGTCAACCACAAGGTCACCGGTTCCGATTTGGTGGTGAAACTGGCCAACGGCCAGACCATCACCATTCCAGTGGGCGAGTCGTCGGCATCGGTGCCGTTCACCGCGCCGAACAACGTCCACAACACCAACCTGGACTTGACCAACAAGATCACCGACATCTCGGGCGGCAATTACGAGAAGACCGTGGCCGTTGGTGAACCGGTGACCACCGTCACCGACAACCCGGCGACTCCGGACGTCACCACGCTCACCCTGACCGCGACGGATACCGTGGCTGAAGGCGGGGCGATCACCTATACCGCCAGCCTGACCAACAAGGCTGGCACCGACCTAGTGATCAAGCTGAGCAACGGTGAGACGATCACCATCGCCGCCGGCTCGAAAGAAGCCTCGATCACTATCGACGCCCCAAGCGACGACGTCTACGTCGATGCCGAAGACCTGAGCGTGACTGTCACCGGCACCACCGGTGGCGACTTCGAGAAGCTGAACATCAGCAGCACTGCAGCCGTGACCAAGGTCACCGACACCATCGACTCCACTACCGTCACCCTGACCGCGACTTCGACCGTCGCTGAAGGCGGCGTGGTGACCTACACCGCGTCGGTTAACCACAAGGTCACCGGTTCGGACCTGGTGGTGAAGTTGGCCAACGGCCAGACCATCACCATCCCGGTGGGCGAGTCGTCGGCTTCGGTACCGTTCACTGCACCGAACAACGTGCACAACACCAACCTGGACCTGACCAACAAGATCACCAATATCTCGGGCGGCAATTACGAGAAGACCGTGGCCGTAGGCGAGCCGGTGACCACTGTCACTGACAATCCGGCCACTCCGGACATAACCACGCTCACCCTGACCGCAACGGACACCGTGGCCGAAGGTGGCAAGATCACCTATACAGCTACCTTGACCAACAAGGCCGGTACCGACTTGGTGATCAAGCTGAGCAACGGTGAGACGATCACCATCGCCGCCGGTTCGAAAGAAGCGTCGATCACCATCAATGCCCCAAGCGATGACGTGTACCTCGATGCCGAAAACCTGAGCGTGACCGTCACCGGTACCACCGGTGGTGATTTCGAGAAGCTGGACGTCAGCAGCACCGCAGCTGTGACCAAGGTCACCGACACCATCGACACCACCACCGTGACCCTGACCGCCACGCAAAGTGTGGTCGAGGGCGGCGTGGTGACTTACACCGCGTCGGTCAACCACAAAGTCACCGGTTCCGATCTGGTAGTGAAGTTGGCCAACGGCCAGACCATCACCATCCCGGTGGGCGATTCGTCGGCTTCGGTACCGTTCACTGCACCGAACAACGTCCACAACACCAACCTGGACCTGACCAACAAGATCACCAATATCTCGGGTGGCAACTACGAGAAGACCGTGGCCGTTGGCGAGCCGGTGACCACTGTCACTGACAATCCGGCCACTCCGGACATCACCACGCTCACCCTGACCGCAACGGACACCGTGGCCGAAGGTGGCAAGATCACCTACACCGCTACCTTGACCAACAAGGCCGGTACCGACTTGGTGATCAAGCTGAGCAACGGTGAAACCATCACCATCGCAGCCGGCTCGAAGGAAGCGTCGATCACCATCAATGCGCCAAGCGACGACGTGTACCTCGATGCCGAAAACCTGAGCGTGACTGTCACCGGCACCACCGGTGGCGACTTCGAGAAGCTGAACATCAGCAACTCTGCAGCTGTGACCAAAGTCACCGATACCCTCGATAACACCGGTCTGACCCTGACTGCCACTCCTACCGTCCAGGAAGGTGGCCAGATCACCTACACCGCCACCTTGACCAACAAGGCCGGCACCGACATGACCATCAAGCTCAGCAACGGTGCCGTCATCAGCATCGAAGCGGGCAAGCTCTCCGGTAGCGTTACCGTTCCGGCGCCTACCGATGACGTCTATATCGATGCAGGCAACGTTTCGGCGAAGATCACCGAAACCAGCGGTGGCAACTTCGAGAAACTGAATGTCAGCGATACGGCGGCGGTCACTGCGGTAACGGATACCATCCAGACCACCACCCTCAGCATCAGCGGCACCTCCGCGGTCGCCGAAGGTGGCGATGCCACGTACGTCCTGAACCTGACCAACAAGGCCGAGAGCGACGTCACCGTCAAACTGACCTACACCGGCACCGCGGCCGATGGCACGGACTACACCGGCGTGGCCACCGTGGTGATCAAGGCCAACAGCACGCAGGCAACGTTCACCATCCCGACCCTCAAGGACAACTTCACCGAGGGCACCGAGCATTTCACCGTCAAGATCGATTCGGCCACTGGCGGCAACTTCGAGAAGCTCGACATCAGCTCCAGCGCCGGCAGCGTGACCACCCAGATCTTCGAGCCAGCCCCGGTTCTGGACCTGGATGGCAACGACTCCAGCGGCAAGACCGGTGCCGACTACCAGACCACCTTCACCGAGAACCAGCCAGGCAGTGGTGTGTCGATCGGCGATGTGGACGTCACCATCACCGACTTCGACAGCTCGAAGCTGACTGGCGCGACGGTCACCCTGACCAACCGCCAGCCGGGTGACGCGCTGAACCTGGGCAACAGTGTCAACGGCATCACGATCAACGCCAACAGCACCGACGGCAAGGTAGTCCTGACCCTGAGCGGCACCGCATCGCTGGCCGACTATATCCAGGCGATCAAGAACATCACCTTCATCAACAGCAGCGAGAACCCGAGCACCACGCCTCGTATCATTACCGTGACGGTGACCGACGGCGTTAATACCTCGAACACCGCCACGACCACGGTGAATGTGATCGCCGTCAACGACGCACCGGTCGCCACTGGCGGCGCTGTCACTGGCGTCGAAGACACGCCGCTGGTGCTGACCTGGAACGACTTCAACATTTCCGACGTCGACAGCGCCCTGTCGAGCCTGGGTGTGACCTTCACCCAGCTGCCAGCGGGTTCCCTGCAGCTCTTCAACGGCACCGCCTGGGGCAACGTCGCCCAGAACCAGACCGTCAGCCAGGCCGACATCGCTGCCGGCAACCTGCGGTTCGTGCCGAAACCCAACGAGTCGGGTATCGACGGATATGGCGGAACGGGCGTCGGCAACAAGCAGGCCGACTATGCCCAGATCAAGTACAAGCCTACCGACGGTACCGCTGCTGGTGGCGAGGCCACGCTGAAGGTCGATATTGCACCTGTAGCCGACAAGCCTGGCCTGAACATCGGCAGCAACACCCCCGATTCGCTTGGCCTGACCAAGGAAACCTGGAACAGCCTCACGGGCCTGGGCACCAACGGCAACGGCATCAGCGGTACTGCGCTGAAGAACGTGTTCGCCAACTCTGGCAGTGCCAGCAAGACCGAGCAGGTTACCAGCGCCGATTCGGGTGGCAGCGTTGCCGCCGGCACTGGCTCCAAGACCTCCGGCCTGATCTACCTGGAAGCCGGCCAGACCTACACCTTCAGCGGCACCGCCGATGACAGCCTGCAGGTCTACATCGGCAAAACCAGCGTGGTCGGCGCCACCTGGGGGGCGGGCGGTACGATCTCCGGCAGCTTCTCGCCGCCTGTCAGCGGCTACTACACCCTGGAGATCTACCACGCCAACCAGTCCGGCCCGGGCAGCTTGGATATCAACGTCAAGGTCGGTAACGGCCCAGTGACCGACCTGAGCAGCTCGGCCATCCCGATGTACCCGAACGTTGCGGCGATGGGTAACGCCGGGCTTTCCGTGTCCGATTTCCATGGCAGTGACGGCCAGGGTTACTACGACGGCTACAAGCTCAACGAAGGGCCGGAGAACGGCACCGTCAAGCTGGTTGGCATTTCCACCAACCTGACCGACACCGACGGCTCCGAGAGCCTGAGCGTCAAGCTGGACGGCATTCCGGCAGGTTCGGTGCTCAGCGATGGCGCCGGTCATACCGTAACCGTCGGCGCCACTTCGGTTGACGTCACCGGCTGGAGCCTCAACGGCCTGAGCATCAAGCCGCCGGCGTACTACCAGGGCAGTTTCGATGTGAAGGTCACCTCGACCGCTACCGAAAGCGTGGGCGGCAGCAAAGCCTCCACCGAAGGCACGATCAAGGTAACTGTCTATCCGGACACCTACACCGCCAACAACCTGACCACCGACAGCGACAGTTTCACCGGCACCGCCACCAGCGACATCATCGTTGCCGACATCAGTGGCCTGCATGTGACGCCGGGTCAGGACTACAACATTGCGTTCATCGTCGATACCTCAGGCAGCATGGGCAGCGCGGTCGATGCCGCGCGCAACTCGCTGAAGTCGGTGTTCGATACCTTGGCCAACAGCGTCAAGGGCGCGCAGTCCGGTACAGTGAACATCCTGCTGGTGGACTTCTCCACCCAGGTGAACAGCACGGTTTCGGTCAACCTGGGCGACAAGAACGCGTTGAGCACGCTCTACACTGCGCTCAATACGCTCTATTCCAACGGCTCGACCAACTACGAGGATGCCTTCAAGACCACCGCTAACTGGTTCAAGCAATTGATGGACGCGGGCAACACCGGCAGCCGCCAGACGTTCTTCATCACCGACGGCCAGCCGAACGTGTACCAGACCGGCGAGTATGACCCCACGCTCATGAACTCAAGCTACACACTGGATGCAGTGCTGAAGTCGATCAACTACAAATTGGGTGATGTGGTCACTAACAAGCTCGTGGGGAACAACAACCGATTCAGCATCGACGCCGCTGGCAACATGACCGCCGAGTACAAAACCGGAAGCGGCAACAACTGGAAGACCGACAGTTATGCAAGCGGACAGTTGCATGCTCAGGGAGATGGTACTTATGAGTTTTCCTACGCCACTTCCGACCGCTGGACCGACTACTATGCGGACCTCAATTCCCAGCAGAGCTTCCTGTTGTTGTCCAAGCTGTCTGGCGTGGAGGCCATTGGCCTCAACAGCGCGGTCAACGTCAACGACCTGAAGCCTTACGACACCGATAGCAAGCCGCAGACCAATATCGACCCGAGCAAACTGGCGGAAGCGATCCTGGGCCACACCGAAGCCACCGTGCCAGGCAATGACACCGTCAACGGTGGTGATGGCAACGACATCATCTTCGGTGACCTGGTGAGCTTCGGTTCGGTCGCCGGCAACGGTGTCGAAGCCATACAGGGATATGTCGCAGGCCAGCTGGGTGTGGCCCTGGGTGATGTCGACGGTCGCGTGCTGCACAAGTACATCGTCGAGCACATCAGCGAATTCGATGTCTCGCGCAGCAACGATGGCAATGACATTCTCAACGGTGGCGCGGGCAATGACCTCCTGTTCGGCCAGGGCGGCGACGACACCCTCGACGGTGGCAAGGGCAATGACATCCTGATCGGTGGCCTGGGCAAGGACACCCTGCTCGGTGGTGAAGGCAATGACATCCTGCTTGGCGGCAAGGGCGATGACACCATGACTGGTGGCAGCGGTGCCGACACCTTCGTATGGAAGGCTGGCGATACCGGCAAAGACGTGATCAAGGATTTCAAGGTGGCCGAAGGCGACCGCATCGACCTCAAGGACCTGCTCCAGGGCGAGAAGGGCAGCACCATCGACAACTACCTGAAGCTCACCACGGTGGAAGGCACGACGACGCTGCAGGTCAGCAGCGAAGGCAAGCTCAATGCCGCCGGTGGTATCGCCAATGCCGACGTGACCATCAAGCTGGAAGGGGTGAACTGGTCCAACACCACGATCAACTCGTTGATCAGCGGTGCTGACCCGACCATCATCGTCCACAACAAGGACAGCTGATGCGCCAATGGGCTGCTCTGCAGCCCATAGCCATCACCGGCTTCAGGCTGGCGCTGTCCCTGTAGGAGCGGCCTTGTGTCGCGATGGGCTGCAGAGCAGCCCCCAGGTCTCCGAGGCATTGTTGCCGAAACCGTGGGGCCGCTTTGCGGCCCTATCGCGACACAAGGCCGCTCCTACAGGGCGCGTGCCAGGGCCTTTCCCGCAACTCCATGACAGCGCATACTCTGGCGCCGGGCCTGCGTGCCCGGTGATCTTTGCCTATGCTGCTGTCTACCACCCAGGAACCAATGTGACGAGGGGCACCGCCATGTTCTACGTGCAACGCGACGCCGCTGGCCAGTTGCAGCGGGTCGAAGCAGCCGCTTTTGACCAGTTCACCGAAATGCTCCCCGCCGACCATGCCGATATCCAGGAATGGTTTGCCGATGACGCGGTGGAAAACAGCCTCAACCAGCTCAAGCAAAGCGACCTCGACATGATCCGCGTGCTCGAGGACCTGATCGATGTACTGACCGCCAAGGGTGTGTTCAAGATCACCGACCTGCCCCCCGGTGCGCAGGCCAAGCTGCTCAACCGTTCTACAGCGCGCAAGGCGCTCAGCAGCCTGAACAACCTCATCGATGAAGAAGAGCAGGGCGGCTTGATCTGATTGCGTAGCGCCCCTGACAGCAGTGCTATGGTTATTCTTTAACGGTATTTAAAATAAAGCTCTTATGACTTTATAGTTACTTCCACTGCGTACCCGTCGACCAATCGATGCGCCGCACGACTTGAACCCACACGGGAAATCCCCGTGCGTTTCTGATCGTTGCGCGCCATTGAAGTCGCGCACTGCGTGGGAGTGAAAAATGTCAGCCGCCTCGAACGCCTTGTCGATCATCGACAGCGCCCAGCCGCAACGCTTCGAAATCCGCCCGTTCTCCGGTGCCGTAGGCGCCGAGATCATCGGCCTGGACCTGGCCAAACCGGTCAACGCCGAGGATTTCGCCCGTATCCATCGCGCCCACCTCGACCACCATGTGCTGGTGTTCCGCGACCAGCGCATCAGCCCCGACCAGCAGATCGCCTTCAGCCGCCGCTTCGGCCCATTGCAGATCCATGTGCTCAAGCAGTTCCTGCTCGCCGGCCACCCCGAGATCCTGATCGTTTCCAACATCATCGAAAACGGCCAGAACATCGGCCTGGGTGATGCCGGCAAGTTCTGGCACTCGGACCTGTCGTACAAGGAACTGCCCAGCCTTGGCTCCATGCTGCATGCCCAGGAACTGCCCGACGAGGGCGGCGATACCCTGTTCGCCGACATGCACAAGGCCTGGGACGCCGTACCCGCGGCCCTGCGCAACGTGGTCGAGGGCCGCAGTGCCGCTCACTCCTACACCGCCCGTTATGCCGAGACCAAGTTCGAAGGCAACTGGCGCCCGACCCTGAGCGCCGAGCAGCTGGCGCAGGTACAGGAAGTCATCCACCCGGTGGTGCGTACCCACCCGGAAAACGGCCGCAAGGCGCTGTTCGTCAGCGAAGGCTTCACCACCCGTATCGTCGGCCTGCCAAGTGACGAAAGCCGCGACGTGCTGCAACAGCTGTATGCCCTGAGCGTGCTTGAGCAGAACATCTACCGCCACCAGTGGCAGCCCCACGACCTGGTGTTCTGGGACAACCGCTCGCTGATCCACCTGGCCACCGGCTGCCCCGCACACCTGCGGCGCAAGCTTTACCGCACCACCATCCAGGGCGATGCCCCGTTCTGACGACTGAGGAAACCCATCATGCGTAAATCCATCAGCCGCCTGGCGGCAAGCATCGGCTTGGGCGCAAGCCTGGTCGTCGGCAGCCTGGCGGCCCCCGCCGCGGCGCAAGCAGAAGGCAAGATTCGCATCGCCGAACAGTTCGGTATCGTCTACCTGCTGCTGAACGTAGTGCGTGACCAGCATCTGATCGAAAAACATGGCAAGGAGCAGGGCATCGACATCGAAGTCGATTGGGCACAGCTGTCGGGTGGTTCGGCCATCAACGACGCACTGCTGTCCGGTTCGGTGGACATCGCCGGTGCCGGCGTCGGCCCACTGTTGACCGTGTGGGACCGCACCAAGGGCCGACAGAACGTCAAGGCCGTGGCCTCGCTGGGCAACTTCCCGTACTACCTGGTCAGCAGCAACCCCAACGTGAAGACCATTGCCGACCTCTCCGACAAGGACCGCATCGCCGTGCCGGCGGTAGGCGTTTCGGTGCAGTCGCGCTTCCTGCAATACGCCGCCGCCCAGCAATGGGGCGACAAGGAATACAACCGCCTCGACAAGTACACCCTGGCCGTGCCGCACCCGGATGCCACTGCCGCGCTGCTGGCCGGCGGCACCGAACTCAACGGGCACTTCTCCAACCCGCCGTTCCAGGACCAGGTGCTGGCCAACAAGAACGTGCACGTGATGCTCAACAGCTACGACCTGCTCGGCCCCAACTCGCCGACCTTGCTGTTCGCCACCGAAAAATTCCGCAAGGACAACCCCAAGACCTACAAGGCCTTCGTCGATGCGTTGGCCGAAGCCGCGGACTTCGCCCAGAAGGACAAGGCGGCCGCCGCCGACACCTACATCCGCGTGACCAAGGCCAAGATCGACCGCGACACACTGATCAAGCTGATCGACAACCCGCAGTACGAATTCACCGTCACGCCAAAGAACACCTACAAGCTGGCCGACTTCCTCTATCGGGTAGGCGCCATCAAGCACAAGCCGGAATCGTGGAAGGACTACTTCTTCCAGGATGAACGCCCACTGCAGGGGAGCTGACCGATCATGACCGCCCCATTGCCAGGCCACACGGCCAGCAACCTGAGCCGTGTCGCAACGCCGCCTTTGCTCAAGGTGGATAACCTCAGCCTCGAATACCGCACCGCGCAACGCGTGGTGCGGGCCACCCACCAGGTCAGCTTCGAAGTCGACCGTGCCGACCGCTTCGTGCTGCTCGGCCCCTCCGGCTGCGGCAAGTCCACCTTGCTCAAGGCCGTGGCCGGGTTCATCTCGCCCCAGGAAGGGCAGATTCTGCTGCAAGGTCAGCCAGTCAGCGGCCCAGGCCCCGACCGCATCGTGGTGTTCCAGGAGTTCGACCAGCTGCCGCCATGGAAGACGGTGAAACAGAACGTCATGTTCCCTCTGCTGGTGTCGGGCCAGCTGAAACGCGCCGAGGCCGAGGAGCGGGCGCTGCACTACCTGGAAAAAGTCGGCCTGGCCGCCTTCGCCGATGCCTACCCACACACCCTGTCGGGCGGTATGAAAGCGCGCGTGGCGATTGCCCGGGCCTTGGCCACGCAGCCGAAGATCCTGCTGATGGACGAACCGTTCGCGGCACTTGATGCGCTGACCCGGCGCAAGATGCAGGAAGAACTGCTGCTGCTGTGGGAGGAGGTGCGTTTTACCCTGCTGTTCGTTACCCACTCCATCGAAGAGGCTCTGGTGGTCGGCAACCGCATCCTGCTGCTGTCGCCCCACCCAGGGCGGGTGCGCGCCGAAGTGCACAGCCACCAGTACGACTTGGGCAGCCTGGGTGGCAGCGACTTCCAGGCCAGTGCCCGGCGCATCCATCGTTTGCTGTTCGATGAGGTGGATGCCCCCGAACAGCCCGACGATCTTGGTTTCAACGATATCCGTATCGCCTACTGACAGGAGCTTCAGCCATGACCACTACACCTGTACGCCAGGAATACGAGGTGCAGCTGGAGCCTTTGCTCAGTGTGCCTGTGGAACGCAACCTGCCATTGGCTCAGCGCCTGTGGCAGCACGGCTGGTTGCGCAAGGCGGTCATCCTGCTGGTGATCGCCGTACTGTGGGAGGCCATTGCCCGCTACCAGGGCAACGATCTGCTGCTACCAACCTTCCTGCAGACGGCCACGGCGCTGTGGGACGGCCTGGTCAGCGGTGAGCTGCCGGCCAAGGTTGGCGTGTCGCTGGTGATTCTGCTCAAGGGTTACCTGCTGGGGATCATCCTGGCCTTCGGCCTCACCAGCTTGGCGGTGTCGACCCAGCTTGGGCGCGATCTGCTGGGCACCCTGACCTCGATGTTCAACCCGTTGCCGGCGATTGCCTTGTTGCCCCTGGCCTTGCTGTGGTTCGGGCTGGGCGACAACAGCCTGATCTTCGTGCTGGTGCACTCGGTGCTATGGGCGCTGGCGCTGAACACCTATGCGGGCTTTCTCGGCGTGTCGGAAACCCTGCGCATGGCCGGGCGCAATTACGGCCTGAAAGGGCTGCGGCTGGTGCTGCATATCCTGGTGCCGGCGGCGTTGCCGTCGATCCTCTCGGGGCTGAAGATCGGCTGGGCATTCGCCTGGCGCACACTGATCGCTGCCGAACTGGTGTTCGGGGCCAGCAGTGGCAAAGGCGGGTTGGGTTGGTACATCTTCCAGAACCGCAACGAGCTGTACACCGACAAGGTGTTTGCCGGGTTGGCGGTGGTGATCCTGATCGGCTTGCTGGTGGAAGGGCTGGTGTTCAATACCCTCGAGCGGCTGACGGTACGGCGCTGGGGCATGCAGCTCTAACTGGTATGCCTGTGCCGGCCTCTTCGCGGGCTTGCCCGCTCCCACAGGAAAACCACACACTTCAGAATCTGTAGAGTACCTGTGGGAGCGGGCAAGCCCGCGAAGAGGCCAGCACAGGCTAAAAATTCTGGTACTGCGCCGCCGCATTGCTCAGGATCTTGCCAATCTCCTCCCGCAAGCCGCCCGGCTGCTCAACCACCACCCCATCGCCATGGCTCAACAGCCACCAGCGCAGTGGCCAGCCGTCACTCACCGTGGCCTGCAACCGATGCCCGTGCTCCAACGCCGTCAGCTGCATGTCGCTACTCAACGGCGCAACCCGCAACTGCCGCGCGAGCGTATCGCTGATCCGCGCCACCAACTCCACCCCCTCACCCCGAGCCGGTTGCAGCGCATCACCGCGCAGGTGCGTCAACAAGTCGAAATTGCCGCGCAAGTCGCCCACTGCGCTCGCCGACCAATGCCAGCCAAACGGGATGCTCTTGTCATTGCGCTCCAGCGGAAATATCAGCGACAGCTCATTGAGATCACGCTCGACAGTGCGTTTGCTGACAGTGAAGCCCACGTCACGCAGGCGCCAGACCAATTCGGCGCTGGTAATGCCTGGGGAGCGGCTGGGCAACTGGCGCAGCAGCGCCCACTGTCGGCTGAGGGTGGCGCGAGTTGTGGCGAACGGCAAAAGATAACGTCCTTGTCTAGGCTTGCCGCAATAGGATGGCGGCAGGCGTGGGGCATGGCAATTGGCCACAGCCTGCTCAGATCAAGGAAGTCGCATTTGGTTGCCTGGCGCCGAATCGTTCGCGACAGGTTTTGACGTTACGTCACGCAGAATCACGCCTCATCACAGCCGAAGGTTGGGGTTGTGTGTCGTTCAATGAGGATGAACATGTCTGCTGCCAGCAATATCCATTCGCTGCTTGCCCGCCTTTTGCCCGAGCGGGTCATTGCCCCACCGGCCGCTGTCGGGAGGCGACAGCGACTGTTTGCCGGGATAGGGTTGCCCAGCCAGCGCTCGCTGCTGGTCAGCCGCCTGGACGAAGCCAGCGACCTGCAGGCGGTGTACGTCGACCTGCGCCGCCAGGCCTTGCAAGGCAGCGTGGCGGCGCTCAACGACCTTGGCTGGATCTGGCTCAACGGCAAATACTGGCGTGCTGACACAGTGTTGGCCGGCCACCTGTTGCGCATGGCGGCCCTGCAAGGCAATGCCGCGGCATGGTTCAACCTTGGGCAGCAACATTACTTCGGCAAAGGCATCGAGCCCTCTTACATGCAGGCGGCGGAGTGCTACCGGCAGGCTTTCGAGCGGGGCATGCTGCATGCCGCTGCCGCGCTGGGTGACCTGTACGAGGAAGAGGTGTGTGATGGCGGCCTGCAGTGGCAGGTCGACCTGGTACAGGCCTACCAGTGGTTCCTGCGCGGGGCCGAGCAGGGCGAGGCACGCTGCCGTTTCGAGGTGGGCTACCGGCTGATGCATGGGCTGTACGTGGAGGCTGATCTCAAGGCCGCGCTGTACTGGCTGGAGCTGGCGGCAGCTGCGGGGGTGGTACAGGCGGCCGAAGAGCTGGCGGTGCACTTCAGCAGCCGTGACGAGGGCCGCTACCAGGAGTGGCGTGACCGGGCGGTGCAGATGGGCAGTACATTGGCCTTGACCATGAAGCTGGAAGACCAGATACAGCCCTGAATTTGCTGCTGCTTGTCCGGGCCCTTTCGCGGGCTCGCCCGCTCCCACAGGAATTGCACAAATTTCAGGTCCTGTGAGGTCCCTGTGGGAGCGGGCAAGCCCGCGAAAGGGCCAGTAAGACAAAAGCATGAACAACATTTCACCCAGGCTATCCGTCACCCCCGGTTGACGACAGGGGGAGGCACAGGCGTATATTGATAGTTAGCAAACTATGAATATCCTTGGTTCCTGTCATGTCCCTTGATCTCCTGCGCCTGCAAGTCAGCAGTGGCATGGTGGTTGCCGCGCGCCATTGGCGGCGCATCTGCCATACCGCCCTGACCGGTTACGGCATTTCCGAGGCCTGCGCCGCGCCGTTGCTGATGATCGTGCGCCTGGGTGACGGCGTGCATCAGGTGGCCGTGGCCCAGGCCGCCGGCCTGGAAAGCCCATCGCTGGTGCGCCTGCTCGACCAACTGTGCAAGGCTGGCCTGGTATGCCGCAGCGAAGACCCGCTGGACCGCCGCGCCAAGGCCCTGAGCCTGACCGCCGAAGGCCGCACCCTGGCCGAGTCCATCGAAGCCGAGCTGGTGCGCCTGCGCCGCGAGGTGCTGCATGGCATCGACCAGGCCGACCTGGAAGCCGCCTTGCGCGTGCTGCGTGCCTTCGAAGCCGCCGGCCTGGGCAACACAGGCGGGGCAGCATGAACGGTTTTTTCAGCTCGGTGCCCCCGGCCCGCGACTGGTTCTATGGCGTGCGTACCTTTGCCGCCTCCATGATCGCCCTGTACATCGCCCTGCTCATGCAGTTGCCGCGCCCCTATTGGGCCATGGCCACGGTGTACATCGTCTCCAGCCCGTTCCTTGGCCCCACCAGCTCCAAGGCCCTGTACCGTGCCGTGGGCACGCTGCTCGGTGCCGGCGGGGCGATTTTCCTGGTACCACCGCTGGTGCAGTCGCCGTTGCTGCTGAGCATCGCCATCGCCCTGTGGACCGGCACCTTGCTGTTCCTTTCGCTGAACCTGCGCACCGCCAACAACTATGTGCTGATGCTGGCCGGCTACACCTTGCCGATGATTGCCCTGGCGGTGGTCGACAACCCGCTTGCTGTGTTCGATGTGGCGTCTTCCCGCGCCCAGGAAATCTGCCTGGGGATCGTCTGTGCGGCGGTGGTCGGGGCGATCTTCTGGCCACGGCGGCTGGCGCCAGTTGTAGTCGGTGCCACTGGTAGCTGGTTCACCGAAGCGATCCGCTACAGCGACACCTACCTGGCCCGCCAGGCCAGCGCAGACCAGGTTGGCGGCATGCGCGGGGCGATGGTCGCCACCTTCAACTCGCTGGAGCTGATGATCGGCCAGCTCGGCCATGAAGGCGCCGGTCCGCACACCCTGAAGAATGCCCGCGAGTTGCGCGGGCGCATGATCCACCTGCTGCCCGTGATCGATGCCCTCGACGACGCCCTGGTCGCCCTCGAAGGCCGCGCCCCGGCACAGTTCGCCCAGTTGCAACCGTTGCTCGATGCCGCCCGCGAATGGCTCAAGGGCACCGTCGACAGCGCCTCCGTCGCCCGCTGGACCGCCCTGCACGAACAGATCGAGCGCCTGCAGCCCGGCGCCGCTGCCCTCGACCAGCGCGCCGAACTGCTGCTGTCCAACGCCCTGTATCGCCTGACCGAATGGGCCGACCTGTGGCAGGACTGCTGCAGCCTGCAACATGCCCTGCGCAGCGACGATTCCAAACCCTGGCGCGCGGTGTACCGCCACTGGCGCCTGGGTCGCCTGACGGCGTTCTTCGACCGTGGCCTGATGCTGTATTCGGTGGCCTCAACCGTGCTGGCGATCGTTGTCGCCTGCGGCTTATGGATTGGCCTGGGTTGGAACGACGGCGCCAGCGCAGTGATCCTCGCCGCCGTGTCGTGCAGCTTCTTCGCCGCCATGGACGACCCGGCGCCGCAGATCTACAGGTTCTTCTTCTGGACGCTGATGTCGGTCATCTTCTCCAGCCTGTACCTGTTCCTGGTGCTGCCCAACCTGCACGACTTCCCGATGCTGGTGCTGGCCTTCGCCGTGCCATTCATCTGCGTTGGCACCCTGACCGTGCAGCCGCGCTTCTACCTGGGTACCTTGCTGACCATCGTCAACACCTCGACCTTCATCAGCATCCAGGGCGCCTACGATGCTGACTTCTTCACCTTCCTCAATTCCAACCTGGCCGGCCCCGTGGGGCTGCTGTTCGCCTTCATCTGGACCTTGGTGATGCGCCCGTTCGGCGTGGAGCTGGCAGCCAAGCGCATGACCCGCTTCGCCTGGCGCGACATCGTCGAAATGACCGAGCCGGCCACCCTGGCCGAGCACCGCCAGGTCGGTGTGCAGATGCTCGACCGCCTGATGCAGCACCTGCCGCGCTTGTCGCAAACCGGGCAGGACAGCGGCGTGGCACTGCGCGACCTGCGCGTGGGGTTGAACCTGCTCGACCTGCTGGCCTACATGCCGCGTGCCGGGCAGCAGGCTCGTGAGCGCCTGAACACGGTAGTCGAGGAAGTCGGCGCGCACTATGCCGCCTGCCTGCGCGCCGGCGAGCGCCTGCACGCCCCGGCCGCGCTGCTGCGCAACATGGAGCGCGCGCGCCTGGCGCTGAACCTGGATGAGCTGTACGAGCGCGGCGATGCCCGTACCCACCTGCTGCACGCGCTGAGCGGCCTGCGCCTGGCGCTGCTGCCGGGCGTGGAGGTGATGCTCGAGCCAGCCGAACAACCGCAACTGCCCCCCGGCCTCGACGGAGCGCCCCTGTGATTGGTGAACTGGATATCAGCGGGGTATTCCTGCCCACGCTGCTGGTGATGATGTTTGGCACCTACCTGCTGTTCCTCGGGGTGCACGCGGTGCTGGTGCGCCTGCATTTCTACCGCCTGGTCTGGCACCGGGCGTTGTTCAACGTTGCTCTGTATGCCGTGCTGCTTGGTGCGGTGGACCACTTTTGCCGAAACCTGATGCTGCCATGAAAAAACCTTTGCTGACCCTGGGCCGTGTGGTCCTGACCTTGCTGGTAGTGACCTTCGCCGCCGTGCTCGTGTGGCAGATGGTGGTGTACTACATGTTCGCCCCCTGGACCCGCGACGGCCACATCCGCGCCGACGTGATCCAGATTGCCCCGGACGTGTCCGGGCTGATCCAGAAGGTCGAGGTGCGTGACAACCAGACCGTCAAGCGCGGCGATGTGCTGTTCACCATCGACCAGGACCGCTTCACCCTGGCCCTGCGCCAGGCCAAGGCGACCCTGGGTGAGCGCCAGGAAACCCTGGCCCAGGCCTCCCGCGAAGCGCAGCGCAACCGCAAGCTGGGCAACCTGGTGGCCGCCGAACAGCTGGAAGAAAGCCAGTCCCGCGAGGCCCGTGCCCGTTCCGCCGTCAGCGAAGCGCAGGTGGCCGTCGATACCGCCCAGCTCAACCTCGACCGCTCGGTGGTGCGCAGCCCGGTGGACGGTTACCTGAACGACCGAGCACCGCGTAATCACGAATTCGTCACCGCCGGCCGCCCGGTGCTGTCGGTGGTCGACAGCGCCTCGTACCACGTCGATGGCTACTTCGAGGAAACCAAGCTTGGCGGTATCCACATCGGCGATGCCGTGGACATTCGCGTCATGGGCGACAACACCCGCCTGCGTGGCCACGTGCAAAGCTTTGCCGCCGGCATCGAAGACCGCGACCGCAGCAGTGGTGCCAACCTGTTGCCCAACGTCAACCCCGCATTCAGCTGGGTGCGCCTGGCCCAGCGTATTCCGGTGCGCATCGCCTTTGATGAAGTGCCGCAAGACTTCCGCATGATTGCCGGGCGAACCGCCACGGTGTCGATCATCGAGGGCCAGCGCCCATGAAGCAGCTGATCCTGGCGGGGCTGTGCCTGTCGTTGGGGGCCTGCATGATGGTCGGCCCCGACTATGAGGTGCCGAAGGACGCGGCGGTGCAACGCAGCGACCTCAACGGCCCGCTGCGCCAGGATGCCGACAGCGTGGTATCGGCACCGGTGCCTGAGGACTGGTGGCAGCTGTATCAGGATCAACGGCTGAACGAGCTGGTGCGCCAGGCCCTGAGTGCCAACACCGACCTGCGCGTGGCTGCCGCCAACATTGCCAAGGCGCGCGCCCAGGTCGAAGTGGCTGAGTCGCAAGGTGGCTTCAACGGCGGCGTCAAACTTGGCGCCCAGCGCCTGCAGGAATCGGGCGAGGCCTTCCTGCTGCCAGAGAAAGTGCCGGTGGCCAACATCGGCGAAGCCATCATCAGTGCTTCGTACCAGTTCGACCTGTGGGGTACTTTCAAGCGTGGCACCGAGGCGGCCAAGGCCAATGCCGACGCAGTGCAGGCCGCCGCCGATACCGCCCGCATCACCCTGGTGGCGGATGTGGTCAAGGCCTACACCCAGGTGTGCTCGGCCAACGAGGAATACCACATTGCCCGCGAGTCGCTCGACCTGCAGGAGCAGAGCGTGAAGCTTAACCAGCGCCTGCGTGATGCCGGGCGTGGCGACGAAACCCAGGTCACCCGCTCGCAGACCCAGTTCAAATCCTTGCGTGCCGAACTGCCACGCTTCAAGGCAGAGCGCGAGACTGGCATGTACACACTGGCCGCTTTGTTGGCCAAACCGGTCGATCAGCTGCCTGCCGGCACTGCCGATTGTGCCGAGCTGCCGCACCTGAGCCAGCTGGTCCCGGTGGGCGATGGAGCGGCGTTGCTCAAGCGCCGTCCAGACGTGCGCCAGGCCGAACGGCAGCTGGCCGCTGCCACTGCCTACATCGGCGTGGCCACCGGCGCCCTGTACCCCGACATCAGCATCGGCGCCCAGGTTGGCACCATTGGTATCCTCGAGAACCTTGGCGAGCCGGCGACCAACCGCTGGGGCTTCGGCCCGCAGATCAGCTGGACCATCCCCACCAATGGCACCCGTGCCCGCATTCGCATGGCCGAAGCCTCGACCCAGGCAGCCCTGGCGAATTTTGATGGGGTAGTGCTGAACGCCATTCGCGAGACCCAGACCCGCCTGGCGCAGTACAGCGCCCTGCTGGACCGGCGTGACGCGCTGGCCGAGGCGGAGAAGTCGGCCAAGGAAGCGGCGGACCAAACGCACCGGTATTACCAGGCGGGGCGTGAATCGTTCCTGGCCGACCTGCAGGCGACGCGGACCTATACCGACATGCGCGCGCAGCTGGCAGCGGCCAATAGCCAAGTGGCTCAAGGGCAGATTGGTGTGTTCCTGGCGTTGGGTGGGGGGTGGAAGGGCACCGCCAAGCCTTGAGGCCCAATCGCCGGCAAGCCAGCTCCCACAGGTACTCCACCGCTTTTGAGACCTGTGGTCCACCTGTGATAGCCGGCTTGTGCATGCCTTGAAATTGGTACGGACCATGTGGAAGCTGGCTTGTGCATGCCTCGAAGTTGGTGCGGACCATGTGGGAGCTGGCTTGCCGGCGATCGAGGGCAAAGCCCTCGCCTAGGTTCTAGAGCTGTAAGACATTTCCGAACTAGAAACCAAATGCTTCAGTTCGGACGCCCTGTCGAATTATCCTACAGCACCTGTCGGAAGGTGCTGTCTTGGCTGGAAAGTGTTCCCGGAATACTGTCGCGGGGTCGCCTCGCAAGGCGATCGGGCGTGAGACACCCGGATTTCATTCGGTAGCACCGCTTTATGGCGGTCGTGTGCGGACAGGCTTCGGCCTGGCCGGGGTTACCGTATGTCCCGTGTCTCACACCGTACACGACTGCCACCCAACTTCGTGAGACAAGGAGGAGAGCAGTTCAATCCCCCATACGGAGTTCCGCCATGAACAAGCTCGTCCCCGATCCACCAGTTACCGATCTGCTTCTACTCGACCCTCCCGCGCTCTCACTAATCGATCCACTCAGCCCCAAAGACTGCGAAGTGCTGATCAGCGCCATCACCCTGACCATCGACCACACCACCACAGTCCTGCTCGACAACCCTCCTGGCGACATGCGCAATGCCATGGGCATGAATATTCGATTGCTCTGCCGCCTGATCAATGCCGTGTGCGACCGCACCCATGCAACCCGCCACGATCAAGGAGCGACCCGATGAGCGATGATCCAAGAGACTCTGCAACCGCAGGTGTGGAAACCTTCGACTTGTTCCGCCTGCAGCCAAATGTGCCGTTCAGCCATGCTTTCTCGCAGCTATCTGTGCTGCTGGGCTGTATTCGCCACCTGACCACCGAAGCGGAAATGGAAAACGACCGCATTGCCGGTAGCGCTGCGCGGATACTAAGCGAGATGGCCAAGGCTTTGATTGATGATATGGAGCGGGGGATGAACAAGGTTCTTCAATAACCCTAAAGACCCCGGGGCCGCTGTGCGGCCCATCGCCGGCAAGCCAGCTCCCACACCTGTACGCCACTGCTATCGAGTCCTGTGACTTACCTGTGTGGCTTGCCGGCGATGAGGCCCAGGCAGGTCAGCGCCTGCCACAGGCCTGATGAGTACTCTGTGGGAGCTGGCTTGCCGGCGATGAGGCCCAGGCAGGTCAGCGCCTGCCACAGGCCTGATGAGTACTCTGTGGGAGCTGGCTTGCCGGCGATGAGGCCCAGTCAGGTCAGCGCCTGCCACAGGCTTGATGAGTACTCTGTGGGAGCTGGCTTGCCGGCGATGAGGCTCAGGCAGGTCAGCGCCTGCCACAGGCCTGATGTGTACCCTGTGGGAGCTGGCTTGCCGGCGATAGGGCCCTGACAGGCAAAGCCCCATCAAAGCCAAATTGCATCCCAATGCGGATAATCCCCCACCCTCGCGACCAATCCTGCCCGCTTCGGATTCATGACGATGTACCGCGCCATCGCCTGCACATCATCCTCCCGGCGCAATGCCCGGTCATGAAATCCCTTCTGCCAGAGCTGGCCGCTTCGCCCTTGATGCCTGTTGATCATCATGGTGCTGCGAGATTTCACCCTGCGCATCAAGCGCTTCAGGCTGCCCGGTCCAAGCTCGACCAGCCAATGAAAATGATCTGGCATCACCACCCAGGCCAGCGATCTGACGGCACCTTCCTCTTCAGCCTGGCGCAACTCGGCAACCAGCAAGCGGGCCGAGCGAAAGTCATTGAATATTGGGGCCCGGTCAAGGGTTGTGCTGGTAAGCAGATACAATCGACTGGTTTCCGAAAAACGGCCAAGCCGTAACTGGTCTGAGTGGGGGCGATCCATGTTCCCTGTCTCCTGATGGTTTGCTCCTCAGGCTAGTGGCTATGGATCTGCGAATAACCAATCAATTGGTACCCGGTGTTTCCAGTGACATCGGCGCAACCTTTATCGCCGGCAAGCCAGCTCCCACCTCAACCGCATCTCCCTCAAGCCATGTGCAATACCTGTGGGCAGGCAACACAAGACAGAATCTCCCACAGGTTCAGCGCATCCCCCCTCTTCATCTGATTTGTACCAAGATTTTTCATGAAATCCGCCCGGCGCCCTTGAGTGAAGCAAAGTGGGAGTGAACAATGTTCTCTTTCGCATTCCCTTCGAGACTGGCCATGAAAACCCGTTCCCGTCTGCTTGCCTGGCTGCCGGTTATATTGCTCGGCCCGGTGCTGGCGCTGTGCAGCACCCTGGCGTTGGCCGAAGCCCCCGCCGAGGCCACCAAGGCCCTGCACCTGCTGGACTACATTGGCGCCGACTACCCGCCCACCGTGCAAGGCGGCAAGGTGATCGACGATGGTGAATACCGCGAGCAGCAGGAGTTCAGCGCGGTATTGGCCGACCTGGTCAAGGGCCTGCCTGCGCATGCTGAACAAGCAGCCCTGGAGCAGGGCGTCCAGGCGCTGCGCCAAGCCATCGACCAGCGCCAGGACGGCCCGGCTGTTGCCAGGCAGGCCCGCCAGCTGGGCGCACGCCTGGCGGTGGCCTACGAGGTCAGCCAGGCTCCAGTGATTACCCCGGACCCGGCCCGCGGCGCTTCGCTGTATGCGCAAAACTGCTCGATCTGCCATGGCGACACTGGCGCCGGCGACGGCCCGGCCGGCGTGGGCCTGGAGCCTGCACCCGCCAACCTGCGCGATGTTTCGCGCCTCGACCAGTTGAGCCTGTTCGACCTCTACAACACCCTGGCCCTGGGCATCGATGGCACCGAGATGCCTTCCTTTGCCGACCAGCTGGACGACCGCCAGCGTTGGGATGTGGCTGCCTATATCGCCAGCTTCACCGCCAAGCCAGAAGCCGGCAAAGGCGACAAGGCCTGGAACATCGCCGACCTGGCCCGCCAGACCCCGGCCGAAGTTGCCGCCAGCGAAGGTGCCACGGCCGTGGAGGCGTTCCGCGCCCAGCGCGCCCAGCCGCCACAGGTCAAGCGTGGCCCGGCGCAATTGCTCGAATACACTGCGAGCACCTTGGACAAGAGCCTGGCGGCCTACCGCGCAGGTGATCACGACCAAGCCTATGACCTGTCAGTGGCGGCCTACCTGGAAGGCTTCGAGCTGGTGGAAAGCTCGCTGGACAACATCGACACCCAGGCGCGCAAGGACACCGAAAAATCGCTGATGGCCTACCGTCAGTCGCTGCAGGACGGCTTGCCCGTGGCCCAGGCCGAGCAACGCCTGAGCGAAGCCAAGGCCAAGCTCGAGCAGGCTTCCAAACTGCTGGGCAGCGATGGCCTGAGCTGGTCGCTGAGCTTTGTATCCGGCTTGCTGATCCTACTGCGCGAAGGCCTGGAGGCGATTCTGGTGCTGGCGGCGATCCTGGCCTTCCTGCGCAATACCGGCCAGCAGTCGGCGGTGCGCAGCGTCAACATCGGCTGGGGCCTGGCGTTGGTGGCTGGTTTCGCAACCTGGGCGCTGGCAGCCTACGTGATCGATGTCGGTGGCGCCCAGCGCGAACTGCTGGAAGGCTGCACGGCGCTTTTCGCCGCGGTGATGGTGCTGTGGCTTGGCGTGTGGATGCACGACCGCCGCCATGCCGCCGCCTGGCAGGACTACATCAAGAGCAGCCTGGTCAGTGGTGGCGGACGCTTCGGTTTTGCCGTGCTGGCGTTCTTCTCGGTTTACCGCGAACTGTTCGAAGTGATCCTGTTCTACGAAACCCTGTGGCTGCAGGCCGGCCCAGCCGGGCACCAGGCGGTGCTGGCGGGTGGTGCCACGGCGCTGGTGCTGCTGGTGGGGTTGGCCTGGGTGATCCTGCGTGGCTCGGCCAAGCTGCCGCTGTCGCTGTTCTTCAGCATCAACGCCGCGCTGCTATGTGCCTTGTCGGTGGTGTTCGCCGGGCATGGTGTGAAGGCGTTGCAAGAGGCCGGGGTACTTGGAACGCGGCCGGTGGCGTTCTTCGAGTTCGACTGGCTGGGGATTCACGCTGACGCCTACTCGCTTTCGGCGCAGGCGCTGGCCTTGCTGGCCATCGTGTTCCTGTACGGGCGCTCGCGCCTGGCGGAAAGGCGCAGGGCCGCGGCCAACTGATTGGGGCCGCGCTGCGGCCCATCGCCGGCAAGCCAGCTCCCACCCCGACCGCATCTGCTTCAAGCCATTTGCAGTACCTGTGGGAGCCGGCTTGCCGGCGATGGGCTGCAAGGCAGCCCTTGGCATTATGAGTTCAGGCCGGCTGTGGCGCCTTGAGAATGTTCTGCAGCAACTGGACACTTTCGACAGCGTCATGACCCAGGCTGGTCAGGTAGCCGCCATCAGGTTGATCGGTCAGCCCCTTTTCATGCAGGCGTTGCGCGGCGGCTACCAGGTCGGGGGAAGCGTTCTTGTGAATCTTGATGCCTTCCTGGCTGCTGTCGTGCTTGAACAGCGAAAGGACTTCCAGTTCAGCGATCAGATCGGGGGTAAAAGGCATGGCGACTCCTGACTTCCAGACAAGGATGACGGCACCGTTCTACGGTGCCTGACCTTCGAGTGTAGCCGGGTTATTCGTCCTCGCCTTGATCCATCTCAGGCGGCAGTTCCGGCAGCGCGCGCAGGGCATTTTCGTACCACTCGCGGTCGAACTCGCGGTCGTCCATCAGCATGTTGTCAATTTCGAAGGCCAGTACATGGGCCATCAGGTTGAGAATGTCTTCGCGCTCGTAACCGACCAGGGTCAGTTTGTTGAACGTGGCTTTCGCCGCCGCCGGGTCGCCGCTTTCGATCTGGTTCTCGATGGCCTGGGTCAGCGTTGCCTCGGCGAAGGCTTCGTCGTCGTCATTGTCGATGTCGGTGGGCTCGCTCATGGCGGTACTCCTGTGATGGGATGCACAGTGTGCCACGCCTGTGGCGGCAATGCCCGGGCATTGACGGGGCGCATGACGCTGGTCAGGAACGGGCGTACGGTCTATAAAAGCCGGGCCAACCCCTTACGGCCTGGAGGCTGTTACCTCATGCTCAAGCTTCATGGATTCTCGGTCAGCAACTACTACAACATGGTCAAGCTGGCCCTGCTGGAAAAAGGCCTGCCCTTCGAGGAAGTCACCTTCTATGGCGGCCAGGCGCCACAGGCGCTGGAAGTGAGCCCGCGAGGCAAGGTGCCGGTGCTGCAGACCGAACACGGCTTCCTCAGCGAAACCAGCGTGATCCTCGACTATATCGAGCAGACCCAGGGCGGCAAGGCGCTGCTGCCGGCCGACCCGTTCGGGCAGGCCAAGGTGCGTGAGCTGCTCAAGGAAATCGAGCTGTACATCGAGCTGCCGGCGCGTACCTGCTATGCCGAGTCTTTCTTTGGTATGCAGGTCGAGCCGCTGATAAAGGAAAAAGCCCGCGCCGACCTGCTGGCCGGTTTTGCCACGCTCAAGCGTAACGGCCGCTTCGCACCCTATGTGGCGGGTGAGCAACTGACCCTGGCAGACCTGATGTTCTGCTTCTCGGTCGACCTGGCCTGCGCGGTGGGCAAGAAGGTGCTGAACATCGACTTCCTGGCGGACTTCCCGCAGGCCAAGGCGTTGCTGCAGCTGATGGGCGACAACCCGCACATGGCGCGGATCGTGGCGGACAAGGAGGCGGCGATGCCGGCCTTCATGGAGATGATTCGCAGCGGCAAGCGCTGAGTCTGGTGTTGGACCCTTCGCGGGCACGCCCGCTCCCACAGGGAAACGATGTACCTGTGGGAGCGGGCGTGCCCGCGAACGAGGGCGAAGCCCTCGCAATGGGCCTTAACGCGAAGCCAGCAGCGCCTTGCCGCGGGCGACGGCCGCACGCACCTGCGCCGGTGCGGTACCACCAATGTGGTTACGGGCATTCACCGAGCCTTCCAGGGTCAGCACGGCAAACACGTCCTGCTCGATCTGGTCGCTGAACTGGCGCAGTTCGTCCAGGCTCATTTCGGCCAGGTCCTTGCCGGTGTCCACGCCATACTTCACTGCGTGACCCACGATCTCGTGGCAGTCACGGAACGGCAGGCCACGGCGTACCAGGTAGTCGGCCAGGTCGGTGGCGGTGGAGAAACCGCGCAGGGCCGCTTCACGCATGATGGCGTGCTTGGGCTTGATTGCCGGGATCATGTCGGCAAAGGCACGCAGCGAGTCGCGCAGGGTGTCGGCGGCGTCGAACAGCGGTTCCTTGTCTTCCTGGTTGTCCTTGTTGTAGGCCAGCGGCTGGCCTTTCATCAGGGTCAGCAGGCCGGTCAGGGCGCCGAACACACGGCCGCTCTTGCCACGTACCAGTTCCGGCACGTCCGGGTTCTTTTTCTGCGGCATGATCGAGCTGCCGGTGCAGAAGCGGTCTGGCAGGTCGATGAACTGGAACTGCGCGCTTGTCCACAGCACCAGCTCTTCGGAGAAGCGCGACAGGTGCATCATCGCCACGCTGGCGGCGGCGCAGAATTCGATGGCGAAGTCGCGGTCCGACACGCCGTCCAGCGAGTTGCCGGCCACGGCTTCGAAGCCCAGCAGCTTGCAGGTGAGCTCACGGTCGATCGGGTAAGTGGTGCCTGCCAGCGCGGCGCTGCCCAGGGGCATGCGGTTGGCACGCTTGCGGCAGTCGACCAGGCGCTCGTAGTCGCGGCTGAGCATTTCGAACCAGGCCAGCAGGTGGTGGCCGAAGGTGACCGGCTGGGCCGTCTGCAGGTGGGTGAAGCCGGGCATGATGGTCTCGGCTTCACGCTCGGCCTGCTCCAGCAGACCCTGCTGCAGGCGGGTGATTTCGGCCAGGATCAGGTCGATTTCGTCGCGCAGCCAAAGGCGAATGTCGGTGGCCACCTGGTCGTTGCGGCTACGGCCGGTGTGCAGCTTCTTGCCAGTGATGCCGATACGGTCGGTCAGGCGTGCCTCGATGTTCATGTGCACGTCTTCGAGGTCGACACGCCAGTCGAAGGTGCCAGCCTCGATCTCGCCCTGGATGGTCTTCAGGCCATCGATGATGGTGTCGCGCTCGGCATCGCTGAGCACGCCGACCTGCGCCAGCATGGTGGCATGGGCGATCGAACCCATGATGTCGTGACGGTACAGGCGCTTGTCGAAATCGACCGAGGCGGTGAAACGGGCGACGAATGCGTCGACGGGCTCACTGAAGCGGCCGCCCCAGGACTGATTGGTCTTGTCGGTGCTCATGGATTCACTCATTGCAGGCGTGAACGAAAAAGTGGCGCCGATGATAGCAGGGTTTGGGCTGGCCGCCGCAGGGCGCTGGTCGAGAGAAATGCGCGGAAAACGATAGAGAAGGATTTGCAGGAATGAACGGCAGTGTTCCACGGACCGTCTACAGTTGGACAGAGGACTGGCAGTGAATCTGCCGGCCGAGTGAATCTTTGGCCATCGCACCGGTCTAGAGCGTGACCTTAGTGTCGCTCGAACCATACCTGTCTACGCTATACCTGTGCGAGACTCATTCAGGAATCCAGCGCAATTATGAATGTCCTGATCGTTGATGACGAACCCCAAGGCCGTGAGCGCCTTAGCCGGCTGCTCGGCGAACTGGAGGGTTACACCGTGCTGGAGCCTAGCGCCACCAACGGCGAGGAGGCCTTGGCGCTGATCGAAAGCCTCAAGCCCGATGTGGTCCTGCTGGACATCGGCATGCCAGGCCTGGACGGCCTGCAGGTTGCTGCTCGCCTGTGCGAGCGCGAGGCGCCGCCGGCGGTGGTGTTTTGCACCGGGGACGATGAATACGGTGCCGAGGCTTTCAAGGACAGTACCCTCAGCCATGTGACCAAACCTTTCCAGGCCCAGGCCTTGCGCGATGCCTTGCGCAAGGCTGAAAAGCCCAACCGCGCCCAATTGGCGGCGCTCACCAGGCCGGCCAATGAAGGCGGCGGCCCGCGTAGCCACATCAGTGCCCGCACGCGCAAAGGCATCGAGCTGATCCCTTTGCCCCAGGTGATCTATTTCATTGCCGATCACAAATACGTGACCTTGCGCCACGAGGCCGGGGAAGTACTGCTCGACGAGCCGCTCAAGGCCCTGGAAGACGAGTTTGGCGAACGCTTCGTGCGTATCCACCGCAATGCGCTGGTCGCCCGCGAGCGTATCGAACGCCTGCAGCGCACGCCGCTGGGGCATTTCCAGCTATACCTGAAAGGCCTGGACGGTGACGCCCTGACCGTCAGCCGGCGCCATGTGGCCGGTGTGCGCAAGATGATGCAAACCCTCTGAGCCTGTACCGGCCCAATCGCCGGCAAGCCAGCTCCCACAGGTATAGCGTCAGCCTTGAGCCTTGCACGGCTTCTGTGGGAGCTGGCTTGCCGGCGATTGGGCGGTACAGGTAAGCACAGGATCCTGATCCACATCTGCTAGCGATACCGGCGATGCTGTTATCATCGACAGCATTTCTCTGGATCGGGGCGTTCCATGTCCACTCGCGAAATCCGCATTGCCACCCGTAAAAGTGCCTTGGCCCTGTGGCAGGCCGAATACGTCAAAGCCCGCCTCGAGCAGGCCCACCCCGGTCTGCTGGTGACCCTGGTGCCCATGGTCAGCCGTGGCGACAAGCTGCTCGACGCGCCGCTGGCAAAGATTGGTGGCAAGGGCCTGTTCGTCAAGGAACTGGAAACCGCCCTGCTGGACAACGAAGCCGACATCGCCGTGCATTCGATGAAGGACGTGCCCATGGACTTCCCCGAAGGCCTGGGCCTGTATTGCATCTGCGAGCGCGAAGACCCGCGGGATGCCTTTGTTTCCAATACCTTTGACAGCCTTGATGCGCTGCCTGCCGGCAGCATCGTCGGTACCTCCAGCCTGCGTCGCCAGGCCCAGTTGCTGGCGCGTCGCCCGGACCTGCAAATCCGCTTCCTGCGCGGCAACGTCAACACCCGCCTGGCCAAGCTGGATGCCGGTGAGTACGACGCCATCATCCTCGCCGCCGCCGGCTTGATCCGCCTGGGCTTCGAAGACCGCATCACCTCCACCATCAGCGTCGATGACAGCCTGCCGGCTGGCGGCCAGGGCGCGGTGGGCATCGAATGCCGCAGCGCCGACCAGCAAATCCACGCGCTGCTGGCGCCGCTGCACCATGCCGATACTGCCGACCGGGTGGTGGCCGAACGCGCCCTGAACAAACGCCTGAATGGTGGCTGCCAAGTACCGATTGCCTGCTATGCGGTGCTGGAAGGTGACCAGCTGTGGCTACGTGGCCTGGTCGGCCAGCCCAGCGGCGGTACCCTGCTGGTGGCCGATGCCCGCGCCCCACGTACTGCCGCCGAAACCCTGGGCATGCAGGTGGCCGAGGACCTGCTGGGGCAGGGCGCCGAGGCCATTCTCAAGGAAGTCTACGGCGAGGCCGGCCACCCGTGAGCCAATGGCGCCTGTTGCTGACCCGGCCTGCCGAGGACTGTGCGGCACTGGCGCAAAGCCTAGCAGCGGCGGGGGTAGCCAGCAGCTGCCTGCCGCTGTTGGCAATCGAGCCCGTCGCTGTGGATAACCAGCAACGCCTGTTGCTGGAAGGCCTGCAGGGCTTCCAGGCGATCATCGTGGTCAGCAAGCCGGCAGCCCGGTTGTTGCTTGAGCAACTGGCCGATGCCGGCCTGCAGCCACCCGTGCAAGGCTGGTTCACTGTGGGCGAGGCAACCGCCGCCGTGCTGCAGGGTGCGGGCCTGGCGGTGAGCTTCCCCCCACGTGGCGATGACAGCGAAGCGTTGCTGGCGCTGCCA
Source organism: Pseudomonas sp. X4 (assembly GCF_040784925.1). Lineage (NCBI taxonomy): Bacteria > Pseudomonadati > Pseudomonadota > Gammaproteobacteria > Pseudomonadales > Pseudomonadaceae > Pseudomonas > Pseudomonas sp. X4. Next base: position 2,600,378 of record NZ_CP160798.1, read on the forward strand.
GCCCTGCGCCAGGCAGTTGCCGTGCCGGCACCGCGGGTCTTGATCGTTCGTGGCGTCGGAGGTCGCGAACTGCTGGCAGAGCGTCTTGCAGAGCAAGGTGCTAGTGTCGATTATCTGGAACTGTATCGTCGCTGCCTGCCGGCTTACCCGGCGGGCACCCTGATGCGCCGCATCGAAGCGGAACGCCTCAATGGCCTGGTGGTCAGCAGTGGGCAGGGTTTTGAACACTTGCAGCAGATGGCCGGCGCCGATTGGCCGCAGCTGGCGCGTCTGCCGCTGTTCGTGCCCAGCCCTCGGGTTGCCGAGCAGGCCAGGGCCGCCGGGGCCCAACAGGTTGTGGATTGCCGTGGCGCCAGTGCCACGGCCTTGCTGGCAGCCGTGCAGCGCAGCGCTGCACCTGCCTCTTAAGGCGCTAAGCTGAATGCGATGCGCCCCCATGCAAAGGATGGATACGTGAGCGAGACTGTCTTGTCCAATAACGATCAGCCGTCGGCACAGGCGCCGGCGGAACCCGTCACCACCCCACCTGCCAAGCGCTCCGGCAGTGGCCTGGCAACGCTGGCCCTGCTGTTGGGCGCGGCCGGGGTGGCGGTAGGTGGCTGGGGTGTCTGGCAGGTGCGTCAACTGCAAGGCAGCGAATTCAACCAGGGCCAGCACATCGAGGCGCTGAACCAGCGCGCCGAGGCCCTGCAGCAGCGTGAACAGCAGATCAGCGCGCAACTGGCCAGCCTGCCGGCGGCCAGCGAGCTGGAAGACCGCCGCCGCCTGGTGGCACAGTTGCAAGGCGACCAGCAACGCCTCAGCCAGCGCCTGGAAACCGTACTGGGCGAAAGCCGCAAGGAATGGCGCCTGGCCGAGGCCGAGCACCTGCTGCGCCTGGCCACCCTGCGCCTGTCGGCGCTGCAGGACATCACCAGTGCCAAGGCCTTGGTCGAGGGGGCGGACGAGATCCTGCGCGAGCAGAGCGATCCGGGTGCCTTCGCCGCCCGTGAGCAACTGGCGCGCAGCCTGGCCACGCTCAACAGCACCCAGCAACCGGACCGTACCGGCCTGTTCCTGAAACTGGCCGCGCAGCGCGAGCTGGTGCAGCAACTCAGCGCCCAGTCGCCGGAGTTCGACACCAATGCCGATGCCTTGGGCGCGCTCACCGCCGATGGTGACGGCGCCAGTCGCCTGTCCCAGTGGTGGGCCGAGATCTCCAAGTACTTCCAGATCGACTTCAACGCCGATGACAACGTGCGTCCGCTGCTGGCCGGGCAGCAACTGAACCAGCTGCGCCTGGCCCTGAGCCTGACCATCGAGCAGGCCCAGTGGGCAGCGCTCAATGGCGATAGCAAGGTGTACACCCAGGCGCTGGATGACGCCCGCAGCGTGCTGCTGGCCAACTTCAACGCCGACAACCCGCAAAGCAAGGCCATGCTTGACAGCCTCAATGCCCTGGCCGAGCAGCCGGTGTCGGTGGTTACCCCCGACCTCAGCGAAAGCCTGGCCGCAGTGCAGGCCTATATACAGCGCCGCCACCTGCCGGCCGAGGCTGAGGGGGGCAAGCCATGAAGCGTGTCTACCTGCTGGCCGTGCTGGCGATCGTGGTCGCCGCGGCGCTGGGTATCGCGGTCGCCAAGCACAGCGGCTACGTGCTGATCTCCTATGGCAGCTTCCGCTACCAGTCGGGGCTGTGGGCGGCCCTGGCCGGCTTGCTGGCTGTGGTGCTGCTGCTGTGGCTGGTGCGCTACCTGGTCGGCCTGGTGCTGACTTCCAGCGGCGTGGTCAACCCGTGGTCGCGGCGTAATCGCAGCCGGCGCGTTCGTCTGGCCATCGAGCAGGGCCAGCTGGACCTCGCCGAGGGCCGTTGGGCCAGTGCCCAGCGCCACCTGCACCGTGCCGCCGAGGCCGAGCGCCAGCCGTTGCTGTACTACCTCGGTGCCGCGCGTGCCGCCAACGAGCAAGGCCGAACCGAAGACAGCGACAACCTGCTGGAACGAGCCCTGGAGCGCCAGCCGCAAGCGGAACTGGCTATCGCCCTGACCCATGCACAGTTGCAGATGGACCGTGGCGAAAGCGACGGCGCCTTGGAAACCCTGCTGGCCATGCAGGAGCGCCACCCGCACAACGGCCAGGTGCTGCGCCTGCTGCAGCGCCTGCACCTGGAGCGCGGCGATTGGTCTGCACTGATCCGCCTGCTGCCCGACCTGCGCAAGGGCAAGGTGCTGCCGGCCGCCGAGCTGGCTGCCCTGGAGCAACGTGCCTGGGGCCAGAACCTGAGCCTGGCCACCACCCGTGGCGAGGATGCGCAAAGTGCCCGTCAGGCCCTGGAGCGCGCCTGGCAGCAACTGACCGCGGCCCAGCGCCAGGAGCCACAGCTGGTGCTGGCCTATGCCGAGCAATTGCGCCAGGTGGGTGCCCAGAGCGAAGCCGAACAAGTGCTGCGTACCGCCCTCAAGCGTGAATACGAAAGTCACCTGGCCCGCCTGTACGGCCTGGTGCGCGGCGATGACCCGGCGCGCCAGCTGCAAACAGCCGAAGGTTGGCTCAAGGCCCACCCGCAAGATGCCAGCCTGCTGCTTACCCTGGGCCGTCTTAGCCTGCAGAACCGCCTGTGGGGCAAGGCGCGCGACTACCTGGAAAGCAGCCTGCGCATGGAGCGCAACCCCGAGGCTTGTGCCGAGCTGGCGCGCCTGCTCGCTGGCCTTGGCGAGACCGAGCGCAGCAACCAGCTGTTCCAGGAGGGCCTCGGCCTGCTGGACGAGCGCCTGCTGGCCCTGCCTTTGCCCGAAGGCGTACGCGCCTGACCTACCCCAGGGCCCGCGCAAAGGTGCGGGCCTTGGGGGTGGGTAACCTTTCTCTCGATGTAAGTTAGATCTGCAATCCATTTCTTCAGACGTTTCCTACTGCATAGTTGGAAATTTCCTTCGCGATTCAGCGACTTGTCGTTGCTGTCGCGCCTTGAAACAAAGCGCGTCTTTCCTCTACCGTTTCAGGCCACTTCATTATCCCGGGACCTTCACCGCCCATGCTGCCGGCCCGTTTGCGCACTTTTTTCCTACCTGCCTGCCTTGCTGCACTGGCGGTACTGGCCGCGTCCTTCCACCTGGAAACCGTCCTCGGGCTGGTGCCCTGCCCGTTGTGTTTCAGCCAGCGGCTGCTGCTTGGCGTGTACGCGCTGCTGTGCCTGGCGGCAGTGGTGCAGGCACCGGGTACGGCGGGCATTCGCTGTTACGCGCGGGCGACGCTGGGCTGTTCGCTGGCCGGGGCGTTGCTGGCAGCGCGACATGTCTGGTTGCAAGGGGATGACGGGGCCATCCCGGTCTGCCCGGTGCCGCTCGGGCGGCTGTTCGAGCAATCCTGGGGCGAGGCGGCACGGCAATTGTTGTTCGGCGGCCCGGATTGCAACTCGCTGGCCTGGAGCTTTCTCGACCTGACCCTGCCCGAGTGGAGCCTGCTGGCCTTCCTGCTGCTGGCGGTGCTGCCCTTGAGTTGCCTGCTGGCGTATCGTTTCCGCACCCTGGCGAGAACATGACCTGGCGCAAGGTTGCACCATTGGCACGACCAATGGCCGTGTAACAGGGTATTAAACACTTGTATGAACTTTGTCCGCTGCGTACCTTGAAGGGCAGCACGCGCGGGAATAATCTCCCAGCACGCATACCGAAAACACAACTGCTCGATGCCGCTTGCTGATGTCACCTTTGTGCTGCACGGTCGTGGTGCGAGGTGCAGCGGCATCTACCCAGAAGGGAAGAGATCGCCATGCTCGATAGTTGTCAGAACGCTCAGGAACGCTGGGGTGGGGTTCACAAACTGATCGACCGCTGGCTGGAGGAGCGCCAGGAACTGGTGCAGGCTTTCCGCGCGCTGCGCGATGCCAAGCCGGCCTTCGCCGACAAGGACACGAACGGGGAGTTTTGCGCGCTCCTTGTCGACTACGTTTCGGCGTGGCATTTCGAAGTCTGCGAGCAGCTGGTCAGTGAGGCCAAGGCCTTCGGCGACGAGAAGGCGCTGAAGTTGGCCGAAGATATCAACCCACGGATCAACGACAGTACTCAGATCGCACTGGCCTTCAATGACCATTGCGCCAAGGGTGAATGCAAGGACACCGAACGCTTTGCCGAAAAGCTGGGCAAGCTGGGTGGCCTGCTGCACGAGCGCTTCGAACTGGAAGACTGCCTGATCGAAGTGTTGCACAACGCGCACAAGGAAGAAGGCGCGGTCCAGGCCTGAGAGTTGGCGTCAGTCGCCAACCGCCAGCAGTTCGATCTCGAACACCAGGGGTGTATAGGGTTCGATCAGGTCGCCCGCGCCCTCGGCGCCATAAGCTTGCGCTGAGGGAATCACCAGGCGCCATTTGGCGCCGGTGTGCATCTTTGGCAAGGCCACCTGCCACCCTTCGATTACCGAGTCCAGGCTGAACCACTGGGGCGTCTGGTTCTGGTCGAACACCGAGCCGTCTGGCAGCCTGCCCACGTAGCGCACTTGCACTTTGCCACCGGCTTTGGGCTGCGCACCCGTACCTGCTTGCAGTTCGCTGTAGAGCACGCCCTCCGGTAGTTCGTGCACGCCATAACGACCACGCTCGTTGGCCATGAAACGTGTTTCGGCAGCTTGAAGTTTCTGCATGGCGGCATCGCCTTCCTGCGCTTCCTGCTGCTGGAGCAAGGCCTGCATGCGTGCCTTGTCGAGTTTCAGCGGTTGCCCCTGGTAGGACTGGCGCAGGCCTTCTACCAGCGCATCCAGTTGCAGGCCCGGCATATCCTGGCGCAGCCGCTCACCCAGGCTGGCGCCGATGCTGTAGGCGAGGTCATGTTCTTCGCTGTCAGCCAGGGCGAGGGGTGCCAGCAGGCATAAACCTAAAACAAGATATCGAGGCATGGTCAGTTCCTGCGCCAATGAGCGGGGAAGTATGCCAGTGTTCGTTATTTGTATTTGCCTTTTTACGCCCGCTGTAGGAGCGGCCTTGTGTCGCGAAAGGGCTGCGGAGCAGCCCCGGCGATATTTACCCTGGCGCTGAAACCGGGGCCGCTCCGCGCCCCATCGCGACACAAGGCCGCTCCTACAGAGGGGCTGTGCAGTACAGATAACTGCCAAATATCAGCAATGATTTATTCAGCAACTACACTTGCTCGGAGCTGCAAGATAACAACTTTGCCCAGGCATGCAACGCGGCGTAAATAATACTGTCAACATGCCCTAGCGGCGGTAGCAGCAGAAGCATAGTATGAGCCGCAATCTCGTCAGCCAGGAGGTAAACCATGTCGGCTAAAAAGAAGCCAGTAAGCACGCCGTTACACCTGCTCCAGCAACTTTCGGGCAGCTTGCTCGAACACTTGGAAGATGCCTGCTCGCAAGCGCTGGCTGATGCGGAAAAACTGCTGGCCAAGTTGGAAAAGCAGCGTGGCAAGGCCCAGGAAAAACTGCACAACGGTCGCCTGAAACTGCAAGACGCGGCCAAGGCAGGTAAAGCCAAGGCGCAGACCAAGGCGCAAAAAGCCATTGGAGAACTTGAAGAACTGCTCGACTCCCTCAAGGAACGTCAAACCCAGACCCGTTCTTATATCCAGCAACTCAAGCGCGATGCCCAGGACAGCCTCAAGCTGGCCCAAGGTGTAGGCAAGGTTCGCGAAGCTGCAGCCAAGGCGCTTGACCAGCGTGCTGCCAAGACCTCCAAACCGGCAGCCGCCAAACCCGTCACCAAGGCTGCTGCGGCCAAACCTGCAGCCAAGCCGGCCGTCAAGGCCACTGCTGCTGGCAAACCTGCGGCCAAGCCAGCCGCCAAGGCCACTGCTGCTGCCAAACCTGCGGCCAAGCCGGCTGCCAAGGCCACTGCTGCTGCCAAACCTGCGGCCAAGCCGGCTGCCAAGGCCACTGCTGCTGCCAAACCTGCGGCTAAGCCAGCCGCCAAGGCCACTGCTGCTGCCAAACCTGCGGCCAAGCCGGCTGCCAAGGCCACTGCTGCTGCCAAACCTGCGGCTAAACCAGCCGCCAAGGCCACTGCTGCTGCCAAACCTGCGGCCAAGCCAGCCGCCAAGGCCACTGCTGCTGCCAAACCTGCAGCCAAGCCGGCTGCCAAGGCCACTGCTGCTGCCAAACCTGCAGCCAAGCCTGCAGCCAAAGCCACCGCAGCCGCTAAACCTGCAGCCAAGCCAGCGGCGGCCAAAACGCCAGCCAAAGCCGCTGCTGCCAAGCCGGCCGCGAAACCAGCTGCCGCCAAGGCCCCAGCACGTACGGCTGCCAAACCCGCCGCCAAGCCAGCAGCTGCCAAGCCTGTTGCCAGCAAGCCAGCCGAAGCCAAACCGGCTACGCCAGCCGCCAGCACTCCGGCCGCCGCGACCAACTCGGCCACCCCGGCAGCTTCGGTAGCGCCATCGGCACCTGCCAGCACCCCGGCTCAGGCACCGTCTTCGGCGTCCTGAAGCGCTGCCGCCGCGACGCGCAACCGAACCAGCGCGTCGTGGTGGCGGGCCTGGGCCGGCGCCAGCTGGTCCAGCCAGTTTTCCATGGGCTCATGGGCGCCCACCGGCCACTGTCGCGAACGCTCCTGCAAGCGTTCCAGCAAGGCTTTCTCGGCCTGTAACTCCAACCCTTTCACCTGCTCACGCAACGCCGCCAGCTGCGCATCACCTTGCGCTGCTGCTCGCCATTGTTGGCGCAAGCTACGTAACGGGTTGACCACTTCGCGCTGCCAAGGCTCGGTAACCTCGCGCAATGCCTGCACGCGTTCGTCCCGCACGGCCACGCCATGCGCCTGCAGCCAGGTTGCGCACAGCAGCAGACAGACATCGCCACCCAGCGCCTGCAAGTCTAGGCAGGCGGCTTCTACGCCGGGCCTGGCGTACAGGGCCAGGGCGTGATTCCACAGGTCGGTGTGCATGGTTCCACTCGCGCTATGGGCCGAGGAAGCTGGTAGACTCCGCGACCATCATGATCAGACTATCCAACCTCACTTTACAGCGTGGTCCGCAGCGCTTGCTAGAAGGCGCCGAGATGACCCTGCACACCGGTCACAAGGCCGGCCTGATCGGCGCCAACGGCGCCGGAAAATCCAGCCTGTTCGCCTTGCTGCGCGGTGAGCTGTCGCCTGATGCCGGCGATTGCCAGCTGCCCGGTGACTGGCGCATCGCCCACATGCGCCAGGAAGTCGATACCCTCGACCGCCTGGCCGTGGACTATGTGCTCGACGGTGACGTGCGCCTGCGCAAGGTCCAGGCCGAACTGGCCGCGGCCGAGCAGGCCCACGACGGTACTGCCCTGGCGCGCCTGCACATTGAGCTGGATAGCGCCGACGGCTATACCGCCGACGCCCGCGCACGCAAGTTGCTGGCCGGCCTTGGTTTCACCAACGAACAGATGGACCGCCGCGTCGGCGACTTCTCCGGTGGCTGGCGGATGCGCCTGAACCTGGCCCAGGCCCTGATGTGCCCGTCCGACCTGCTGCTGCTCGACGAGCCCACCAACCACCTGGACCTGGACGCTATCCTGTGGCTGGAGGACTGGCTCAAGGGCTACCCCGGCACGTTGTTGCTGATCTCCCACGACCGCGACTTCCTCGATGCCGTGGTCGACCATGTGCTGCACGTCGAGCAGCGCAAGCTGAACCTGTACAAAGGCGGCTACACCGCCTTCGAGCGCACCCGGGCCGAGCGCCTGGCGCAACAGCAGCAGGCCTACGAGAAACAGCAGGCCCAGCGTGCGCACATGGAAAAGTACATTGCCCGCTTCAAGGCCCAGGCCACCAAGGCCCGCCAGGCACAGAGCCGGATCAAGGCCCTGGAACGCATGGAGGAGCTGTCGGCGGCGCATGTCGATTCGCCGTTCGACTTCGTTTTCCGCGAGTCGCAGAAAATCTCCAGCCCGCTGCTCAGCCTGTCCGAAGGCCGCCTGGGCTACGGTGACAAGGCGATCCTCGACAAGGTCAAGCTGCAACTCACCCCCGGTGCGCGCATTGGCCTGCTCGGCCCCAACGGCGCTGGCAAGTCGACCCTGATCAAGAACCTCGCAGGCGAGCTCGAGCCATTGTCGGGCCGCCTGGTGCGGGGTGAGAACCTGGCTGTGGGCTACTTTGCCCAGCACCAGCTGGATTCGCTGGACGACAAGGCCAGCCCGCTGCTGCACCTGCAACGCATTGCCCCCACCGAGCGTGAGCAGACCCTGCGCGACTTCCTGGGTGGCTTCGACTTCCATGGCGATCGCGTCGACGAGCCGGTGGTGAACTTCTCCGGTGGTGAGAAGGCCCGCCTGGCGCTGGCCCTGATCGCCTGGGAGCGACCGAACCTGCTGCTGCTCGACGAACCGACCAACCACCTCGACTTGGAAATGCGCCTGGCGCTGACCATGGCCCTGCAGGAGTTTGCCGGTGCCGTGGTGGTGGTATCGCACGACCGTCATCTGCTCAAGAGCACAACCGACGACTTCCTGTTGGTGGCTGACGGCAAGGTCGACATCTTCGATGGTGACCTGGACGACTACAGCCGCTGGCTGGTCGAGTACCGCCAGCGCAGCGCGCCGGCCAGTACCGCCCCGGTCAACCCGGACAAGACCGACAAGAAGGCCCAACGCCAGGCTGCCGCAGCCTTGCGCCAGCAACTGGCCCCGCACAAGAAGGCTGCTGACAAGCTGGAAGCCGAGCTCAACCAGGTGCACGCGCAACTGGCCGAGATCGAGACCGCGCTGGGTGATGGTGGCCTCTACGACGCGTCGCGCAAGGACGAGTTGCGTGACCTGCTGGCGCGCCAGACCAAGCTGAAGCAGCGCGAAGGCGAACTGGAAGAGGCCTGGATGGAAGCGCTGGAAACCCTCGAAAGCATGCAGGCCGAGCTCGAGGCGCTGTCCTGATGGAGGAACTGCGTTCGCTGCTGCCAGGGCAATGGATGGACACCTTCTGGCTGGGCTTGCAGATCCTGTTGATCCTGGTAGCGGCCTTCGTCCTGCAGCGCATCGTTGCACGCGGGCTGAGCCGCCTGGGCCAGCGTTACCCATTGCCGCCGGAACTGCTGGTGCCGGTGCGTGGCGGCCTGCGCTGGCTGATCATGGGCAGCGCGTTGCTGTTTGTGCTGGAGCGCCTGGGTGTGTCGGCGACTGTGCTGTGGACAGCACTGTCCGGCTTCGTCGCGGTGGCGGCGGTGGCCTTCTTCGCCATGTGGAGCGTGCTGTCCAATCTGCTGTGCGCAGTGCTGATCTTCACCGTCGGGCCGTTTCGTATTGGTGACGTGGTCGAGCTGGTCGACACCCTGGACAAGCCGGGCGTCAAGGGCCGGGTGATTGCCATCAACCTGCTGTTCACCACCCTGATGGAAATGCCCGAGGCGGGCGGGGCGCTGGTGCAGGTGCCCAATAGCCAGTTCTTCCAGAAGTCGGTACGGCGCTGGCGCGGGGCAGAGGTGCAGGTTATGCACAAAGAGTCGTCCGCCGAGGTGGATTGATTAATCCTGTACGGCCCTCTTCGCGGGCTTGCCCGCTCCCACAGGAAATCCATAGCCTTTGAGGGCAGCGCAATACCTGTGGGAGCGGGCAAGCCCGCGAAGAGGCCGGTACAGGCAGAACAAATCCTGCAAAATTTACTGGTTATTTTTTCACCAACACCTTAGCTTAACGTTTTGCAACATATGTTCGAGCGAGGTGTGTGATGTCGATGGAAGTGTGGTTGGGCTTCTTTGCCGCCTGTTGGGTGATCAGTCTTTCACCCGGTGCCGGGGCGATTGCCTCGATGTCCAGCGGCCTGCAATACGGCTTCTGGCGTGGTTACTGGAACGCCCTGGGCCTGCAACTGGGCCTGATCGTGCAGATCGCCATCATCGCCGCCGGCGTCGGCGCCATCCTGGCCGCCTCGGCCACGGCCTTCCAGATCATCAAATGGTTCGGCGTCGCCTACCTTGTCTACCTGGCCTACAAGCAATGGCGAGCCTTGCCGATGGACATGAGCGATGAATCCGCCGTGCGCCCTATCGGTAAACCGCTGAGCCTGGTGTTCCGTGGCTTCCTGGTCAACGTCAGCAACCCCAAGGCACTGGTGTTCATGCTGGCGGTGCTGCCGCAGTTCATCAACCCGCATGAACCGCTGTTGCCGCAGTATGTGGCGATCACCGTGACCATGGTCACCGTGGATATGCTGGTTATGGCGGGGTACACCGGGTTGGCTGCGCGGGTTTTGCGCTTGCTGCGTACGCCCAAGCAGCAGAAGCGTTTGAACCGGACGTTCGCCGGGTTGTTCATTGGTGCGGCTACCTTCCTGGCGACCCTGCGCCGCGCGCCAGTCTGACAGACCGTATGTAGGCCATTCGCGGGCTTGCCCGCTCCCACAGGTATTACTGCAGCCCTGAGGGCAGCGCAGTACCGGTGGGAGCGGGCAAGCCCGCGAATGGGCCACCTCTATTTCTGCTTGTCCACCAACCCCTTGAGCAAATCCACCGGCAGCGGAAAGACGATGGTCGAGCTCTTGTCCCCGGCAATCGTCCCCAGCGTCTGCATGTAACGCAACTGCATCGCCCCCGGCTCCTTGCTCAGCATCTGCGCCGCCTGCATCAACTTCTCCGACGCCTGCAACTCACCCTCGGCATGGATCACCTTGGCCCGTCGTTCACGCTCGGCCTCGGCCTGGCGGGCAATGGCACGCACCATCGATTCGTTGAGGTCGACGTGCTTGATCTCGACGTTGGCCACCTTGATGCCCCAGGCATCGGTCTGTGCATCCAGCACCTGGCGAATGTCCGAGTTCAGCTGCTCGCGTTCGGCCAACAGTTCATCCAGTTCGTGCTTGCCGAGCACCGCGCGCAGCGTGGTCTGGGCCAGCTGGCTGGTCGCCACGAGGAAATCCTCGACCTGGATGATCGCCTTCTGCGGGTCGAGCACGCGGAAGTAGACCACGGCGTTGACCTTGACCGAGACGTTGTCGCGGGTGATCACATCTTGCGGTGGTACATCCAGCACCACGGTGCGCAGGTCGACCCGCACCATTTGCTGGATCACCGGGATCAGCAGGATCAGCCCCGGCCCCTTCACCTGCCAGAAGCGCCCCAGCTGGAACACCACGCCGCGCTCGTACTCGCGCAGGATGCGGAATGCCGACAGCAACAGCATCGCCAGCACGATCAGCACCGCGCCGAAGCCCAATTGCATGAACATGGTCATTCTCCTTGCGCCGCGGGCGCGGCGGCGCTCACTTCCAGCATGACGCCATGGCGCGCGGTCACCCGCACGTTCTGGCCCGCTTGCAGTGGCGTTGCACACTGCGCCTGCCATTGCTCGCCCTGGGCCAGCACGAAGCCACAGAACGGGTTGCCTGCCATCACCTGGGTGACGGTGACCAGGCTGCCGACCAGGCCGGCGTCACCGCTGACCAGCGCCCGTCGGCGGGCCTTGAGCGCCATGCCCAGCACACCGCCGATCAGCAGCGCCGAGAGCACCGCCAGGGTACCGATCAGGGCCAGCGGGATACCGAAACCAGGGGCATCGGTGTCGATCAGGATCAGCGCGCCGACCACGAAGGCGACGATGCCGCCAAAGCCGACCACGCCGAAACTGGGCAGGAAGGCTTCGGCGATCATGAAGGCGATGCCGAGCAATATCAGCGCCACCCCGGCGAAGCTCACGGGCAACAGCTGCAGGGCATACAGCGCCAGCAGCAGGCAGATGCCGCCGACCACGCCGCCTACCGTCGAGCCGGGGTTCATGAACTCGAACAGCAGGCCGTACACACCGATCATGATCAGGATCAGCGCCACGCTGGGGTTGGTGATGACCGCCAGCACCCGTGTGCGCCAGTCCGGCAGGTGCTCGACCAGGCTGGCGCCGGCAGTCTGCAGTTGCTGGGGCTGGCCAGCGACACTGAGCGTTTTGCCATCGAGCTTGCGCAGCAGGTCGGGCAGGTCATCGGCCACCAGGTCGATCACGTCGAGCCGCAAGGCCTCGCTGGCGGACAGGCTGACCGCCTCGCGCACAGCCTTCTCCGCCCAGTCGGCATTGCGCCCGCGCAGCTGCGCCAGGCCACGGATGTAGGCCGCCGCATCGTTGACCTGCTTGCGCGCGAGGGTTTCGTCATCGCTGCCTTTGGCCTTGTCGTCCTTGGGCGTGCCTGGCGGGGCGCCTATCTGCACGGGCGTTGCGGCACCTAGGTTGGTACCGGGCGCCATGGCTGCGACATGGCTGGCATAGAGGATATAAGTGCCGGCGCTGGCGGCGCGGGCACCACTGGGGGCGACGAAGGTTGCGACCGGCACGGGGCTGGCGAGAATCGCCTTGATCATCTGGCGCATGGCGCTGTCGAGCCCGCCCGGGGTGTCCATGCGGATAACCACCAGTTGCGCACCCTGCGTCTTGGCCTGGTCGAGGCTGCGCACCAGATAGTCGGCGCTGGCCGGGCCGATGGCGTCATCGATGCCCAGCACCCATACTGCACCGGGCGCTGCCAAGCTGCCTGGCGTGATACCAAGCAGCAACAGCAGCGACAGCCAGCGCCAGCAGCGGGTGATCACCTGTCGTCACCTCGTTTGCCTCTATTGCACAAGTTTAGCCCTGCCTGCTGGTACCCGGCCTAAAATTGGAAATTGGGGGGCGAAACCGGAGGTGCATCATGCGTATGGCAAAGACCCTGCAGGATCGCCTGGACAAGGCCAACTGCGATTACGACATCATTCCCCATCCACATTCGGCCACCAGCCTGGAGTCGGCCCGTACGGCCGGCGTGCCCGCCGAGCGGGTCGCCAAGTCGGTGATGCTCGATGACCGTCATGGCAACTACATCATGGCCGTGCTACCGGCCAACCGGCATCTGGACATGACCAAGGTGCGCATGTCCGGGGCCTGGCAACTGACCCGGGAAAGCGGCCTGCCGAGCCTGTTCGGCGACTGCGAGCGCGGTGCCGTACCGGCGCTGGGCGATGCCTACCAGATAAAGATGCTGCTTGATTCGAGTCTTACCCGCCAAGGCGATGTCTATCTGGAGGCGGGTGATCACGATCACCTGATCCACATGAGCATGGAGCAATATCTCAAGCTGGTGCCGCGCGCCGAAGTGCGTGAGCTCAGCTGATGCTCTCAACCCATGCCGGGCCGGCATCGTCGACGACCGGTCTGGCGACGAGGAGGAACCATGGATAAGCCGATTCATCCTTTGTCCGAGATTTTCAAACAGCTGGGTCTGTCTGACGATCCGGTCGATATCGACCGTTTCATCACCACCCATTCGCCGCTCGACGACGATATAAAGCTGGTTGACGCGCCTTTCTGGAACGATTCACAGCGCGCTTTTCTGAAAGAGAAGTACATCGCTGATGACGACTGGATTCCGATGATCGACCAACTGAACGAGGCGCTGCATCCAAGCAAAAAATAAAGCGCCGAGTGGTGCCTGACGAGTGATTGGCCGTTGCTATGCTCAGGAAAACAACAAGGGGATAGCGCGATGAAAGATCCCTACGCACCAGGCTTCTGGTGCTCCGTGACGATCCTGGGCACGTTGACGGCCAGTTATTTCTACGGCATACGGCAAACGCAACAGATGAACCAGGCGGTGCATTTCCTGTATGCCGCTGCCGCTGTCACTGTGGCGGTTGCACTGGTGGCGCTGGCCTGGATCGCCTGGCAGCAACTGCACCTGAACAAGCGTGAGGTGGTGCAGGGGCGAACGTTGCTGACCATCTGGAACACCAAGGTCGCGCTACGCCGCGTCGAGACGGTGTTCGACCGCTACTTCTGGGGCAGCTACTGGCATTCGGGGCGCACCTTCGAAGAGGTCATGGGCGAGCTCAAGGGCACGCCGCTGGAGCAGAGCCTGGATGCCCTGAAACGCCAGTGCCGCTTGCTCGATCGCGAAATTCATGACCACCATCACCACTGGCTGGCCAATGCCCGCGACCTGTCCAGCGTGGCCCAAGCCATGGCCCGTGAACGCTACCAGCTGGATGTAGGCGAGCCGACCCGCAGCGGCCATGGCAACACCGCCGTGCTCAACCGGGACTTGGAAGTGCTGGTGTACACCTGGTCGGCGCGCCTGCGCAGTTTCGACCATCAGCTGGACGAGCTGGAGCGCGCCTACCACTGAGGTGCTTCATTCGCCGCGGATGTATTGCTCCAGTTTGAGGATCAGGTTTGCCTGTTCGGCGATGGTTTCCTTGACCAGGTCACCGATCGACAGCAGGCCGAGCAGCTCGCCATTGCTGACCACCGGCAGGTGGCGCAGGTGGCGATTGGTCATCAGGTTCATGCAGTACTCGAGGTTCTGCTTCGGTTCCACGGTGACCACCGGCGCACTCATGATCTCGCGCACAGGGGTGGCGGCGGACGAGCGGCCCTTCAGCACCAGTTTGCGCGCATAGTCCCGTTCACTGACGATACCCACTACCTGGTTGGCCTCGACCACCGGTAGCGCACCGACGTTTTTCTCCGCCAGCAGCTTCAGGGCGTCGAGTACCGAGTCATCCGGGCCGATGGTGTACACGGTCTGGTGCTGGGACTTGGTCTTGAGGATTTGTTCGACGGTCTTCATACGGGCCTCTGCGGGTGAAAAAAGCGATGTCTCGGAGTAAATAAAGCATCCGGCACGGCGCTCTGCACGGCAATGCAGGAAACGGCATCGAGTCGATTGAAAAACGTCATGAGCGGTCGCCTGTGCCGGCCTCTTCGCGGGCATGCCCGCTCCCACAGGTTGCGTAATTCCTGTGGGAGCGGGCGTGCCCGCGAAGAGGCCGGTAGAGTTGGCTCAGAGCTTCGGCATCTGCCCGATCCGCGCCACCATCTCGCTCACCACCTGCAAGTCCAGCATGAATTGCTCAACGGTCTTGAACTCGTTGTCGTTGTGCCCGGTGTACTTCACATCCGGCATGGCCAGGCCGAACTGCACGCCGTTAGGCAAGTCGTGTACCGAGGTGGCGCCCGCCGAGGTACCGAACTCGTGCTTCATGCCCAGGTTCTCGGTGGCCACGTCAAGCAAGGCCTTGACCCATTCGCCCTCGGGGTTGCGGTACATCGGCTCGTCCAGGCTGTAGTCGAAGGCCACCGAGGTATGGCTCTGCCGGGTCCATTTGCCCAGCTTGTCAGCCAGTTCGTCCTTGATCGTGGCAATTGGCTTGCCTTTCGGAATGCGCAGGTTCACCGCCAGTTTCAGGCCTTTTTCATCCACCCCGACAAAGGTCAGCGAGGCGGTCAGCGGGCCCATGAACGAATCCTTGAAGGCCACGCCGAGCTTGTTGCCCAGGTAGTCCAGGCCCCAGTTGTCGGCGGCATAGCGGGCGGCATCGGTGAAGTGGTTGTGCTTGAGCGGCACATCCTTGCCCAGGCCGTTGATGAAACCAAGCATGCGCGCCACCGGGTTGACCCCGGACTCCGGCTCCGAAGAGTGGGCGGACACGCCGGTCACGGTGAGCAACACCTGCTTGCCATCGGCCTTGGCGGCGATGCTGAAGTCGCCGCCATTGCGCTTCACGTAATCGGCGCCGGCTTTTTCCAGCTGGCTGGCCAGCTTCGCCGGGTTGTCGGTGACCAGGGTCGCGACCGAGGTTGTCGGGATCTGGTTGGTGGCCAGGCCGCCGGTCAGGTTGACGATCTCGGCACCCTTGCCACTGGCCTGGCGCTTGCTGAAGCTGGCCATGATCGTGCCGTAGCCTTTCTCGGCGATGACCACAGGGTAGCCGCCATCGAGTGCCAGGTTGTAGTCGGGCGTGGGGTTGCGTTCGAAGTAGTAGGGGATGGCATCACCGCTGGTTTCTTCAGTGGTGTCGATCAGCAGCTTGAACTGGCGAGCCAGCGGCAGGTTCTCGTCCTTGGCCACTTTAAGCGCGTACATCGCCACGACAATGCCGTTCTTGTCGTCTTCGGTGCCGCGGCCGTACATGCGGTCACCGACCAGGGTGACCTTGAACGGGTCCAGGCGCGTGCCATCGGCCAGCTTCCAGTTGTCCGGGTTGACAGGCACTACGTCGGCGTGGGCATGGATGCCGACCACTTCCTTGCCGCTGCCCAGCGAAATCTCGTACACCCGGTTGTCGATATTGCGGAAAGCCAGGCCGAAGCTGTCGGCCAGGGCCTTGATCTTGTCGGCGATCCTGAGGAACTCGGGGTTCTCGTGCTGCGGCGTGCCTTCGACGTTGAAGGTGGGGATGGCCACCAGTTCACGCAGGGTTTCGCTGGCAGCCTTGCCGTACTTGATGCGGGTATACAGGCCGAGCAGGCGGTTGATCTCGTTCTGCTGCTCGGCGGCCAGTGGCTTGCCGGCCAGATAGGCATCCAGGGTTGCCGCGAGGTTGTCGGCCTTGGCCAGGTCGCTGCCTTTGAGCTTGCCGAGGAACTGCTTGAAGTCGCTTGGGTCGCTGCCGTCGAAGGCTTTGACGATGGCCGCGGACTGCTGCTGGGTAAGGTTGGCCTGTGCCGGTTGGGTGAACAGGCCGATGCTGGCCAGCAGCAGGGTGGTGGCGGTAAGTTTTTTCAGGTGCATGGTTGTGCGCATTCCTTCGCCAATCATTGTTGTGGGTTGCCCGTCGGGAAACGGGAAGACGCCCACGCTAACACCAATGACCCGTGGCACGGGAGTGCCAGAAACGCGACATGTCGCACAAACGAAAAAGCCCCGGGCACAGGCCCAGGGCTTTTTGATATGGCGCACTCGGCGGGATTCGAACCCACGACCCCTGCCTTCGGAGGGCAGTACTCTATCCAGCTGAGCTACGAGTGCAACGCGCACGCATGATACCCATCTGATCCGATGGCGTCCATCGCCTTGATCTGTAGCCGTTTTTACCTTTCGCCGAGAGCTGCCGACAGCAGCAATCACAAACGCATCTATCCATATGCGATATCGATATTTCCACAGCAGTTATTATGCCCTCTATTCTCTGGTCACAACTTGTTATAACAAGTATTCGATCAGCGAAGAGACCCCATGGCCGAACTGCTCCCCCTGTCCCCGGTACCGCTTTACACCCAGCTCAAGGAATTGCTGCGCGAGCGCATCCTCGATGGCACTTATCCGCCACATAGCCGCATGCCCTCGGAAAGCGAGCTGGGCAAGGCCTTCGACGTCAGCCGCATCACCGTGCGCCAGGCACTGGGCGACCTGCAGAAGGAAGGGCTGATTTTCAAGATTCATGGCAAGGGCACCTTCGTAGCCAAGCCCAAGGCTTTCCAGAACGTCAGTACCCTGCAGGGGTTGGGCGAGTCGATGACGCAAATGGGTTACGAGGTGATCAACCGCCTGCGCAGTTTCCGCCATGTGCCAGCCAATGCATTGGTGGCCGCGCGGCTGCAGGTCGAGGAGGGCAGCCTGGTCACCGAGATCCGCCGAGTACGGCTGATCAACCGCGAGCCGGTGTCGCTGGAGCTGACCTGGTTGCCCAAGGCCGTCGGCGAAAAGCTGGAAAAGGCCGACCTCGTCACCCGCGACATTTTCCTGCTCCTGGAAAACGACTGCAGCATTGCCCTTGGCCACGCCGACCTGGCCATCGATGCCGTTCTGGCCGACAGCGACCTGACCCAGGCCCTGGATGTTGAAGAAGGCTCGCCGATCATGCGCATCGAGCGCCTGACCCATGCCGCCGACGGTACGCCACTGGACTTCGAACACCTTTACTACCGCGGCGATGCTTTCCAGTACCGCCTGCGCATCGACCGCCAGAAGGGGAGCAAGCCATGAGCATCCAGACCCAGGACTACGACATCATCGTCATCGGTGGCGGTACCGCCGGGCCGATGGCGGCGATCAAGGCCAAGGAGCAGGACAAAAACCTGCGCGTGCTGCTGCTGGACAAGGCCAACGTCAAGCGCAGCGGTGCCATCAGCATGGGCATGGATGGCCTGAACAACGCGATCATCCCAGGCCATGCCACCCCCGAGCAGTACACCAAGGAAATCACCGTGGCCAATGACGGTATCGTCAACCAGGCCACGGTGCATGCCTACGCTACCCACAGCTTTGAAACCATCGAGCAACTCGACCGCTGGGGGGTGAAATTCGAGAAGGACGAGACCGGCGACTACGCGGTGAAAAAGGTTCACCACATGGGCGCCTACGTGCTGCCCATGCCCGAAGGCCACGACATCAAGAAGGTGCTGTACCGTCAGCTCAAGCGTGCTCGGGTCGAAATCAGCAACCGTATGGTCTGCACCCGTGTGCTGCTCGATGGTGAAGGCGCGGCCGCTGGCGTGCTGGGTTTCGATTGCCGTAGCGGCGAGTTTCGCGTGGTGCGGGCCAAGGCGGTGATCCTTGCCTGCGGTGCGGCCGGGCGCCTGGGATTGCCGTCGTCGGGTTATTTGATGGGCACCTACGAGAACCCGACCAACGCCGGTGATGGCTACGCCATGGCCTACCATGCAGGTGCCGAACTGGCCAACCTCGAGTGCTTCCAGATCAACCCGCTGATCAAGGACTACAACGGCCCGGCCTGTGCCTACGTCACCGGCCCACTGGGTGGATATACCGCCAACAGCAAGGGTGAGCGCTTTATCGAGTGCGACTACTGGAGCGGCCAGATGATGTGGGAGTTCCATCAGGAACTCGAGGGCGGCAATGGCCCGGTGTTCCTCAAGCTCGATCACTTGGCCGAGGAAACCATCCAGAACATCGAAGAGATCTTGCACAGCAACGAGCGCCCCAGTCGTGGCCAGTTCCACGCCGGGCGTGGCACCGATTATCGCCAGCACATGGTCGAGATGCATATCTCGGAGATCGGTTTCTGCTCGGGGCATTCGGCGTCGGGGGTGTGGGTCAATGAAAAGGCCGAGACCAGCGTCAAAGGGCTGTATGCCGCGGGCGATATGGCAGCGGTGCCGCACAACTACATGCTCGGGGCCTTCACCTATGGCTGGTTCGCCGGTGTGAACGCTGCGCATTACGTGACCGGGCGCGAATTCGCCGAGGTCGATGCCGAACAGGTCGAGCGCGAGCGCGCGCGGGTGTTTGCCCCGCTGCAGCGTCAGCATGGCCTGCCGCCAGCGCAGGTCGAGTACAAGCTCAGACGCATGGTCAACGATTACCTGCAACCGCCGAAGGTGACCAAAAAGATGGAAATCGGCCTGGCGCGCTTTGCCGAGATCGAACGTGACCTGGACCAGATGAAGGCCAGCAACCCTCATGAACTGATGCGTGCGATGGAAGTTTCGGTGATTCGCGATTGCGCCGAGATGGCGGCGCGGGCCTCGCTGTTCCGCGAGGAAAGCCGCTGGGGGCTGTACCACCACCGGGTGGACTTCCCTGAGCGCAACGATGGCGAGTGGTTTTGCCATTGTCATCTGAAAAAGGGCGAGAACGGTGAAATGACCAGCTTCAGGAAAGCCGTCGAGCCTTACCTGATTGCGTTGGACGCAGAAGAGCAGGCCGCCTACGACCAGCTGCGGGTAAAGGCCGATGCAGCCTAGGCGACGCTCTGTCCTGTGAACACTTCGAAGAACGAGGGCCGCAGGCCCCGAGGACTCCGTGAAATGGCCTACCAGCCGCAAGAAATCTTCTTCCGCAGCAGCGCCCCCGTCACCATCGACGAAGACAAGTGCATCGCCGAAAAAGGCTGCACCGTCTGCGTGGAGGTTTGCCCCATGGACCTGCTGGCGATCAACCCGGCCACGCAGAAGGCCTACATGGCCTTCGACGAATGCTGGTACTGCATGCCCTGCGAAAAGGACTGCCCCACGGGTGCGGTGAAGGTCGACATCCCGTACCTGCTGCGCTGATTCATCCCGCCATCCGGCGCACCACCGGACGCCCTCCTGCTGTGCCCCTCGTTTCCCACCACCCAAGCCGGGCGGCGGAGACGACCCAACTCTTATAACGACTCGAGGGGAAACACCCATGCGCCTTGTTGCAACCGTGGCCGGCCTCGCGCTGGCGCTCACTGGCCTGAATGCCAGCGCCGAAACCATCCGCATCGCCATTGGCACCCAGGACACCACCATCAACTGCGCCACTGGTGGCCTGCTGATACGCGAGCTTGGCCTGCTGGACAAGTACCTACCGCATGACGGCAAATACAAAGATGCCAAGTATCAGGTGGAGTGGAAGAACTTCACCAGCGGTGCGCCACTGACCAATGAAATGGTCGCTGGCAAACTCGACTTCGGTGCAATGGCCGACTTCCCCGGGTCGTTCAACGGTGTTGCTCACCTGGATGCCGGCAAGCGCAGCCTGTTCATAAGCGTGCTGTCGGGCAGCGTGCACGGCAGCGGCAATGGCATCGTCGTACCGGCGGCGTCCAGCGTGCAGTCGCTGGCTGAACTCAAGGGCAGGACCATTTCCGTGCCGTTCGCCTCCACCGCCCACGGCATGCTGCTGCGTGCCGTAGCAGCCCAGGGCTGGGACCCGCAGAAGGATGTGCGAATCATCGCCCAGGCGCCGGAAATCGCCGATTCCGCCCTGCGTAGCAACCGCATCGAAGCCCATGCCGACTTCGTGCCGTTCGCCGAACTGTTCCCCAACCGCGGCTTCGCCCGCAAGATCTATGACGGCGCCCAGGCCAACGCACCGACCTTCCATGGCGCTTTGGTAGATGCCGATTATGCGAAGAAATACCCCGAAGTGGTCACCGCCTACCTGCGCGCCAGCCTCGAAGCCGATCGGCTGATCGCTGCGGAACCTGAGAAGTACAGCGAGTTGATCGAGAAAGTCACCGGCATCGAGGCCGAGGTCAATTACCTGTTCCACGGCCCGCTCGGCCTGCAGACCCGCGACCTGACATGGAAGCCTGAATACCGTCAGGCAGTCGCAACCTCCATCGATACGCTCAAGCTGCTTAAAAAGACCGACCGCGGCCTCGACACCGACAAGTTCATCGACGACCAATACATCCGTGCGGCCTTCAAGGAGGCTGGCCTGGACTACGACAAGGCGCTGAAAGACTACGATCCGCAGCCACTCAAGGCCAATGACGCGCTGACAGGCAAACCGATCACCGACTTCAGCCGCCTGGCACAGATCTGGGTGCGCGGTGAAGGCAAGGTCCGCCACTACGCTTCGCCGGAGGCCGCGCTTGGCGCCTTGGCCCAGCTGGAGCAGGAGGGCAAGGACATCCGCGCCATCTACGCCCAGGCCGCCGACAGCGGAATCAAGTTGCTGGCGAACCAGGCCTGGTTCGTGCGTAACGCCAAGGGTGAACTGGCAGCGTTCCTGCTCAAGGACCAGGCCGAGCAGTACGCCAAGGCCCATGGCGGTGAAGCGCTGGACTTCGTCAGCGCCAACCAGAAGCTGGTCGCCCAGCGCTGACCGGGAGGCACCGACATGACCTGCAACCTCAAGCGCTGGCCGGTACGCCTGGCTTCGCTGCTGGCCTGCCTGCTGTTCTGGCAGGTCGCGGCGAGCGTGAAGCTGGACCTCGGGCTGCTGACGTTCACCTATGTCCCCACACCGAAGGCGGTGCTGGAAGCTGCCTGGCAGTTGCTGACCTCCAGCACCCTGCTGGCGCACCTGGGCAGCAGCCTGTCACGGGTGTTTGCCGGTTATGGCGCCGCGGCGCTGATTGGCGTGGCCCTGGGGTTGTTGATCGGCCGCTCGAAATGGGCCGAGGACACCCTGCTGCCGCCACTCGAAGTGCTGCGGCCGATTCCTGCGGTGGCGTGGATCCCGCTGGCGATCCTGATGTTCCCGTCGTCGGAACTGTCGATGGTGTTCATAACGTTCACTGGCGCGCTGTTCCCGATCCTGCTGAACACCGTGCACGGCGTCGAGGCCATCGACCCGCGCCTGGTGGCGTCGGCGCGCAGCCTCGGTGCAGAACGTTGGTCGATCCTGCGCGAAGTGGTGTTGCCTGGAGCGCTGCCAAGCATCGTCACTGGCCTGGCCATCGGCATGGGGACTTCATGGTTCTGCCTGGTCACCGCCGAGATGATTTCCGGACAGTTCGGTATCGGCTACTACACCTGGGAGTCGTACACCTTGCAAAACTACCCGGACATCATCGTCGGCATGCTGCTGATCGGCGTGCTGGGTATGGGCAGCAGCGCCCTGGTCAAGCGACTTGGGGAATTGGCCACGCCTTGGTACCGCACGCGGAGGGCCAGCTGATGAACAGTTATCAACCAGCACCAGGGCGTATCGACGGGCGTGGCCTGTCGATTCGACTGGGGCACGGCAGCGAAGCATTCGAGGCGGTGCAGCGTCTGGACTTTGCCGTAGAGCCAGGCGAGTTCGTCTGCATCCTTGGCCCCTCCGGTTGTGGCAAGTCGACGTTGCTTGGCGCCCTGGCCGGGCACCTGGTGCCCAGCAGCGGCCAGTTGAGCGTGGATGGCCAGACCGTTGCCGGGCCGTCACCGCAGCGTGGCATGGTGTTTCAGCACCACACCTTGCTGCCTTGGCGTAGCGTGCTCGACAACGTGGCCTTTGGTCTGAAGATGCAGGGCCAGGGCCGCGCCGAACGTCGCCGGCAGGCTCGTGAAATGCTGCAACTGGTGGGGCTGGGCGACTTTGCCGGGCGCTGGCCCAGCCAGCTTTCCGGCGGTATGCAGCAACGGGCCGAGATTGCCCGGGTGCTGATCAACCGCCCGCGCCTTTTGCTGATGGACGAACCCTTCGGTGCCCTGGATGCGCAAACCCGTGCACGCATGCAGGAGCTGTTGCTGGATATCTGGGCAAGCATCCGCACCACCGTGGTGTTCGTCACCCACGATATCGACGAGGCGCTGTTCCTGGCCGACCGTATCCTGGTGATGAGCCCGCGACCTGGCCGCTTTATCGAAGACCTGCACCTGGAGTTTCCGCGCCCACGCCGCGCCAGCCTGCTGACCAGCCCTGAATTCACTCACCTCAAGCGTCACTGTCTGGCCTTGCTCCGTCACGAGGAAGGCCGCGAACTGCCGCGCCTGACCCCGCTGGGCCTGCCGGACACTGAGCACCCACCGCTACGGATCGCGCTATGACTGAACGAACGACTGACAATCCCGACATCCTTGCTCTTCTGCCTCGCCTTGGTGCCGCTGATGCAGGCGTGCGCCGCATCGCCCTGATCGAACTGGCCGACCTGGAAGACCCGGATGGCTTGCCATGGCTCACCGATGCACTGCTGGTGGATGCCGCCGACGAGGTGCGTGCCGAGGCCGCGCGCCTGCTCGAGGCCTGGGAAGAACCCGAAGTTGTGCAGGCCCTGTGCGCTGCGCTGGCCGATGCTGCCGAGCCGGTACGGCTGGCTGCCGCCCAGAGCCTCAGCGAACTCAAGAGCCTTGAAACTGGTCAGCTGATCCTGCCATGGGTCAAACATGCCGATGCCTTCGTCCGTGCCAGCGCCCTGCGTGCCTTGCGCGAGCTGCGCCTGGAAGATGCTGCAGAGCCTGCACTGCTGGCCCTGGCCGATGGCGACGCCGCGGTCCGGCGTGAGGCAGTGGGCATTCTTGGCTGGCTCAAGCACCAGCCGGCATTGCCAGCATTGGCAAAGCTTGCCGCAGACGAGCCGGACACCGAGGTGCGCCGCGCGGCCATTGGTGCGCTGGGCCTCGCCCGCGACAGCGCGGTGGTGCCAGCATTGGTGGCTGCATTGGCTGACAAGGCCTGGCAAGTGCGCGAAGAAGCCGCCACCACGCTAGGCAAGGTGGGCCTGGCCCCAGCAGGCCCGGCACTGGTAAATGCCCTTGCCGATGACTTCTGGCAAGTACGTCTGCGTGCGGCGCGGTCCCTGGGGCGGCTGCGTCATGCTGCGGCCCTGGACGCGCTTGGCGAGTTGCTCGGCCACGGCATTGCCAATCTGCGCAAGGAGGCGGCTCTGGCCCTGGGTGAGCTGGGCCAGGCGCGTGCCTTGCCGGTGCTGCAGGCCGCCGAGGCCGATAGCGACCCCGAGGTGCGCAAGGCTGTGCGGATCGCCATGGCGCAACTGCGCGGGGCCTCCTGATGAACGCCCCGCAAGCTATTCGCAACATGCGCGGGCCCGGGCAATTGGTGCTGCAGTGGCAAGACGGCGAACACAGCTTCAGCCATGCCCGCCTGCGCGGTGCTTGCCCCTGTTCACAATGCCGAGCGGCACGGCTGCAGGGGAGCATCAGCCTGGTTCGCGATGATGTGCGCGTGGTGCAAATCGAGCCGCAAGGATATGGCGTGCAGCTGGTGTTCAGCGATGGGCATGAGCGGGGTATCTATCCTTGGGCTTACCTGCGTGACCTCAGTGCCCGGTGAGACCTGAATTCGCAAGCGGTCCGCGTACCCTGTGGGAGCGGCTTTAGCCGCGAAGAATCCAACTCGGTGCATGGCACCGGCTGCGCCGGTGTTCGCGGCTAAAGCCGCTCCCACAGGGGCCCTGCTAATTCAGTGAGTCATGGGCAGTTCTATGAGTACGGGCCCGTTCCCACAGGCTCAGAGCGCAATCAGCTCCGGCCTCAGCCCTTCGACCCGTCGCACCGGCGGCGTCAGGTAGCCGCCATCCCCGGTGATCTGGTGCAGCACCTTCTCCCGCAGCTCGTGAAGTGCCACGCCCGTACGCAACCGTGGGTGTGGCAGGTCGATCTCCACCACCGACTTGATCCGCCCCGGGCGCGGCTCCAGAACCACCACCCGGTCGGCCAGGTAGGTGGCCTCCTCGGCGTCATGGGTGACCAGCAGCGTGGTGATGCCGGCACGTTCGCGAATGGCCAGCAGCTCGTCCTGCAGTTGCTGGCGGGTCAGCGCATCTAGCGCGCCGAACGGCTCGTCGAGCAGCAGGATACGCGGGCTGGCTACCAGGCCTCGGGCGATCGCCACGCGCTGGGCCATGCCGCCGGACAGCTGGTGTGGGTAGGCCGACTCGAAGCCGACCAGCCCCACCAGTTGCACGAACTCGTGTACCCGCCGCGCGCGCTCACCCTGGGTGAGCGGTTCGTTGACCAGGCCCAGGGCAATGTTCTGTTCCACGCTCAGCCAGGGGAACAGCCGGTGTTCCTGAAACACGATGCCGCGTTCGCTACCAATGCCGCTGACAGTGTGGCCGTCCACACGGATGTTGCCGCTGTAGTCGGTATCCAGCCCTACCAGCAGGCGCAGCAGGGTGGATTTGCCACAGCCGGAAGCACCAACGATGGCGATGAACTCACCCTGGTTGATCGACAGGTTGAAGTTGCGGATGGCTTCCAGCGGCTGGCCATCGACGCTGAACACTTTGCCGACCCCCTCGAAGCTGACCAGGGGCGGGGTGACGTCGGGCTGGTTGGCCGCGTGAAGGTGCGAGGTATTGAAGGCGTTCATGCGGTTCTCCAGCGCGTGGCGCGCGATTCGAGGCGTTGTCCAAGGGTGCCGAGCAGGGCGCCGACCAGGCCGATCAGCAGCATGGCGGCCATTACCTGGTCCATGCGGAACAGTTGCTGGGCGCCGATCATCAGGCTGGCGATGCCACCGTCCGAGGGCATGAAGTATTCGGCACCGATGGTGCCCAGCCAGGCGTAGATCAGCGACAGGCGCAGGCCGGCAAAAATGGCCGGGGCTGCGCCGGGCAGCACCAGCAGGCGCAGGCGTTGCCACAGGTTCAGGCGCAGGGTGCGCGCGGCTTCACCCAGCTGCGGCGAGAGGCTGGCGATACCGCGCTGGGTGGCGATCAGCAACGGGAAGAACGCAGCCATGCCGACGAATACCTGCTTGGCCCCTTCACCCAGGCCGAACCAGGCTGTGAGCAGCGGCACCCAGGCAAACAGCGCCACCTGACGCAAGGCCGACAGGCTGGGCCCGAAGATACGTTCGGCATTGGCCGAAAGCCCCAACAGCAAACCGACCAGCAGGCCAGCGCTACCGCCCAGCAGCAAGCCGGCCAAAGCGCGCTGCAGGCTCAGCAGCAAGGCTTGCGGCAGCGAACCATCGGCCAGGCCGGTCAGCAGGGTGCGCAACACTTCAAGTGGCGAGGTCAGGATGTTGCTGTCGACCCAGCCAAAGCTGCTGCTGGCCTGCCACAGTGCCAACAGTGCCAGTGGCAGCAGCAGGCTTTGCCAACCCCGCGGCACGGGGCCACGGTGCTGCTCCCCTGTGGCCGCTTGCGGCCAGTACAGCAGGCGCTTTTCCAGGGCCGAGAAGCCGCGCTCCAGCAGTGCGCCGACCAGGCCGATCACCAGGATGCACAGCAGCACCAGGTCGAGCATGAACAGCTGCCGTCCCCACACCATCAGGTAGCCAATCCCTTCGCTGGAGGCCAGCAGTTCGACCGCCAGCAGCGAGGTCCAGCCGGTGGCCAGGGCCAGGCGTACGCCGGTGAGGAAGGCGGGCAGGGCAGCCGGAAGCAGCAGGCGCAGGAACATTAGATGGCGAGGCAGGCGCAGCACCGCAGCGGCCTCTCGCAGCTTGGGCTGGGCATCGCGTACACCGACCAGCGTGTGCAAGGTAACGGGGACCACCACGGCTTTCACCAGCACCACCAGCTTGAGCAACTCGCCGATCCCGAAGAACAGCATGAACAACGGGATCCAGGCCAGGGTAGGTATCTGTGCCAGCGCCACGAAGGTCGGCAGCACCAGCGTCTGCGCCCGCCGCGAAGCACCCAGCCAGACCCCCAGCAGCAACCCGCTGCCGATGCCGACCGCCAGCCCCCAGAACAACCGCTGCAAGCTTATCCACAGGTGCCCCCACAGCTCGCCGGAGCCAAACTCCACCGCGCTCTGCCACACCAATGCTGGCGCCGGCAGGATCTGCTCGCTCATCCAGTGCTCCCGGCTGGCCACTACCCACAGCAGTGCAACCAGCACAGGCAAGACCCAGGGCAACAAGCGGGCGCGATCCTTGTGGGAGCGGCCTTGCGTCGCGAAAGGGTCGCGCAGCGACCCCCGGAACAATCCCCGACCTCTGCTCAGAATTCCATTCATCGGCCATCTCTCGAAGCGTTGTTAGATTATTCATTTATGGAATTAAAAATTCTAAAAAATGACTTTCAAGAGATAAGAGCATGCGCTTCATGCATACGGAAGCCCCTCGCCGTTGCGTTTTCCTCATATTTTCCATGCGTTTTCCGCAAGCCAGCCGCAGGCCCGCATGCCGCCTGATTTATGCCTTTCAGTTACTGAAGAATGAAGTTTTGATCTTTGTAGGTTCTAACCAGACCTGCCTAGCTTCTGGCCAAAGCGCCGGCCATCGCCGGTGGCAGCCTGCCAAGGAGCCTTGCCATGAAAACCCCGCTGCGCCACCTGATCACCGCCCTTGGGCTGGCCTTCACCCTCAGCGCCCACGCAGCTGAACCGGCCAAGCCAGCAAGCATCCGCATCGCCGTGCCCGACCTCAGCGCGGGCAGCAAGCCCAGCGCCGGTGGCGTGGTCGACGTGCTGCGTGACCAGCAACTGCTGGAGAAGGAATTCGCCAAGGACAACATTCGCATCGACTGGCACTTCTTCAAGGGCGCCGGGCCGGTGGTGAACGAAGCGTTGGCCAACGGCCAGGCCGATTTCGCCTACCTCGGCGACCTGGCCGCCATCGTCGGCAAGGCCAATGGCCTGGATACCCGCGTGCTGTCGGCGGGGGTACGTGGGGTGAAGAGCTACCTGGGCGTGGTGCCCGGGTCCGGCATCAAGACCCTGCACGACCTCAAAGGCAAGCGCGTGGCGGTGTTCCGTGGCACCGCCAACCAGCTGTCGTTCGCCAGCGCCCTGGCCAGTCAGAGGCTTAGCGAGCGCGAGCTGAAGGTGATCAACCTGGACTTCAACGCCGCCAATGCCGCGCTGGCCGCCAAGCAGATCGACGCCACCTGGGGCCTGTCCAACCTGCTGTCGCTGCGCGAGCGCGGGCTGGTCGAGCTACCGGTCAACTCGCGTGACCTGGAAGGTGCCGGCAGTACCCAGGCGGTGCTGCTGGGCACTGGCGATTTCATCCGCAAATACCCCGAGCTGGTGCAACGCCTGGTCAATGCCCAGCAACAGGCCAGCGCCTGGCTGCGCGACGAACACAACCGCGAGGCCTATGTCGAGTTGGTGGCCAGCAATGCCAACTGGCCGCGCAGCATCCTCAGCGACGACCTGGCCAAGGAAGACCTGGCCCATTACTTCGATCCACGGCTGGACGCCGAATTCGTCGGCCAGTTGCAACAGGGTGTGGACCTGGCCGCCAAGGAGCGCCTGATCCGTCGTGGCTTCCAGGTGGCCGACTGGATCGAACCACGCTTCCTCGATGCCGCCCTGCAACAGAAGCAGGCCGTCCAGGCCGCCCGCTGAACCCCGATAACCCGACAATGACCGCAAGGACACGACCATGAGCAACGCCGCCCTGGCCACCGCGCCACAAACCCTCGAACTCGACATCCACCCGGTTGCCGGCCGCATCGGTGCCGAAATTCGCGGGGTGCAATTGTCCGCCGACCTTGATGCCGCCACCCTCGACGCCATCCAGGCCGCGCTGGTGAAGCACAAGGTGATCTTCTTCCGTGGCCAGACCCACCTGGATGACCAAAGCCAGGAAGCCTTCGCCAAGTTGCTCGGTGAGCCGGTCGCCCACCCCACCGTGCCGGTGGTGGATGGCACCAGCTACCTGTTGCAGCTCGATGGTGCCGAAGGCCAGCGGGCCAACTCCTGGCACACCGACGTGACCTTCGTCGACGCCTACCCCAAAGCCTCGATCCTGCGCAGTGTGGTGGCACCGGCATCCGGTGGTGACACCGTGTGGGCCAACACCGCCACGGCCTACCAGGAGCTGCCCGAGCCGCTGCGCGAGCTGGCCGACAAACTGTGGGCGGTGCACAGCAACGAATACGATTACGCCAGCGTGAAGCCCGATGTGGACCCCGCCAAGCTGGAGCGCTATCGCAAAGTGTTCACCTCGACGGTGTACGAGACCGAGCACCCGGTGGTGCGCGTGCATCCGATCAGTGGCGAGCGGGTGCTGCAGCTGGGGCATTTCGTGAAGCGCATCAAAGGTTATTCGCTGGCGGATTCGCAGCACCTGTTCGCGGTGCTGCAAGGGCATGTGACGCGCCTGGAGAACACCGTTCGCTGGCGCTGGCAGGCGGGGGACGTGGCGATCTGGGATAACCGCGCGACGCAGCATTATGCGCTGGATGATTACGGGACCCAGCCGCGGGTGGTGCGGCGGGTGACCCTGGCGGGTGAGGTGCCGGTCGGGGTGGATGGGCAACTCAGCCGCACTACGCGTAAAGGCTGATATCGCCGGGGCCGCTTTGCGGCCCTATCGCCGGCAAGCCAGCTCCCACAGGTACATCACAGGCCAGAAGGCAGCGGTGATCTTGTGGGAGCTGGCTTGCCGGCGATTCGGGGGCAAAGCCCCCGCCAGCTACAACTCGGTATCGCAGGCAATCAACTGCCTGACCAGCCCCTGAGCCAACGGCGATAGCCCATACCCCACCCGGCTCACCACCCCATAACGGGTATAGAACGCTTCTTCCTGCTCCACCGTCAGGTCGGCCAGCTGCAATGCCACCAATCCCCCATCACGCTGATACGGACGCAAGTTGGCATTGCAGGCAATGCCGATGGTGTCCGAATGCATCACCACATTCAGCAGTGCATAGCCATGCTCGCACTCCACCGTCGGCAGAAAATCCTGCCGACCGCTGAGGTCGCTGAGGATCTTGCGGATGTTCGGCGGGCGGAAGGTGGTGGCCAGGGGGTAGTCGAACAGGTCGCGCGCCCGAACGCTCTCGCGCTCGGTCAACGGGTGCCCGACGCGGCAGCAGAAATGCCAGCGCTGCGGCGTCAGCTTGTGCACCTGGTAGTCCGGGTCGGACTCGAACTGGCGGGTGTCAGCGACGAAGAACTCGATCTCCTCGGCAACCAGCTTGCGGTTCAGCGCCTGCCAGTTGTCCACCTGGAAGCAGGTACGTGCCGCGGGGTATTCGGCGACGAAGCGTGCCACCGCCCGCGGTACCAAACCCCCTGCCGGCGCCGGGCCGGAGCCGAAACGCACCACGCCGGTAGTGGCACCGTTGAACTGATGGATCTCGTTGACCAGGTTGTGCGCCCCATGCACCAGCCGCCGCGAATGCTCCAGCACCAGCAGGCCCTGGCGAGTCGGCGCCAGCTCCTTGCTGGCGCGGTCCACCAGGCGGCAGCCGATGTTGTGCTCGAGGGTCTGGATGCTGCGGCTGAACGCTGATTGCGACAGGTTCACCGCTGCCGCCGCAGCAACGAAGCTGCGGTGCTCGACAAGGGCAATGTAGTGGCGCAGCTGACGGAGATCGATATGCATTTTTTACATTGAAACTTTCGGTCGAATGCAATTGCTGACAAGGGTTAGCCCCCTTATAAAGGGAGTCACTTATTCCACAAAATATGAATTACAAATATTTATATCACCTAAAAGAATATAAGCCCGACTGACCGCGATTCGGTTCCGCCAACGGAAATGCTCGCCAGGGCCCATGCCTCAAGGAGCATTTGCATGTCCGGAGTTTCCCGTTGGCCTGCGCGCGCGTCGCGTTTCACCTTGCAACCCTTGGCTGCCGGCGTGCTGCTGGCGGCGTCCTCTGCCAGCTTCGCCGAAGAGCCAGTCAGCGCCACCCCGGCGGTGGAGCAGGAAGCCAAGCTCGGCACTGTCACGGTCAATGCCCGCCGCCGCGAAGAAACCGCGCAAAGCGTGCCCACGCCGATCAGCGTGCTCGACAGCGAAACCCTGGAAAGCCAACGCATCTACCGCGTGCAGGACCTGCAGCAATTAGTACCCAGCACCAACGTCGCCTACGTTCATGCCCGGCAGTCGAGCATTTCGATCCGTGGCCTGGGCAACAACCCCGCCAGTGATGGCCTGGAAGGCAGCGTCGGCATCTACCTGGACAACGTCTACCTCGGCCGACCCGGCATGGCGGTGTTCGACCTGCTGGATGTGGAGCAACTGGAGGTGCTGCGCGGCCCGCAAGGTACGCTGTTCGGCAAGAACACCACCGCTGGCGTGCTCAACATCACCACGCGCAAGCCCACCTTCCACCGCGAGGGCAGCATCCAGCAGTCGTTTGGTGAAGACGGTTACCTGCAAACCCAAGGCAGCTTCTCGGGGCCGATCAGCGACACACTGGCCGGGCGCATCAGCGCCTATCGCACCGAAGACGACGGCTATGTGAAGAACATCCACAACGGCGACGACCTCAACGGCGGCAAGCGCCAAGGTTTTCGTACCCAGCTGCTGTTCAAACCGAGCGAAACCTTCAACCTGCGCTGGATCGGCGAATACAACGAAGAAGACTCCGACAACGGCATCCTCAGCCTGTACAGCACCGGCCCTACCATCAATGGCGTCAACCGCTACGAAAGCCTGGCCGCCCAGGCCGGCGCGACGTTGGTGTCGGGCAAGCACCGCAAGGTGAACTTCGACGCTGACCAGCAGGTGACGGTGTTCCAGGGCGGTACCTCGGTGGAGGCCAACTGGACCCTGCCCAACGACTTCACCCTGACCTCGATCACCGCCTACCGCTGGTGGGACTTCACCCCGCGCAACGACGACGGCCTAAACGTGCCGGTGTTCTACAGCGCCGGGGTATCGGTGCGCGACAAGCAGTACTCGCAGGAAATCCGCCTGGCTTCGCCCACCGGTGGTGCCTTCGACTACGTGCTGGGCGCGTACTACTTCAAGCAGGACCTGGACAACAAATCCTTCACTTTCTACGGGCCGCAGGCGGACATCTGGAACCTCACCCCGGCCGGCGCCCTGGCCAACGTCGACACCATTGGCAACGGGCACATCGACACGGACAGCTACGCGCTGTTCGCCCAGGGCACCTGGCACATCACCGACCGCCTGGACTTCACCGCCGGCGTTCGCGGCACCTATGAAGAAAAGAGCGCCTGGGTGACCCGCGATGCACCAACCGGCGGTGCGGCAGTAACCGGGGCCGCCGCAGCAGCACGCCAGGGCCGGGTAGGCGCCTACGATTCAGGCGACCTCAACCAGTACAGCTTCAGCCCCTCTGGCCTGCTGGGCCTGAGCTACCGCTTCAACGAGCAATTGCTGGGCTACGCCACCCTGACCCACGGCGAGAAGTCTGGCGGCATCAACCTTACCGTTGGCGCTGCGCCACGGCTGGGTACCGACTCGCTGCTGGTCGGCACCGAGCGGGTCAACAACGCCGAACTCGGCTTGAAAAGCTCGCTGTTCGACGACCGCCTGCAACTCAATACCAACCTGTTCTGGGCCGAAGTGCATGGCTACCAGGCCAACGTCTACGACCAGATCAACCGCGTGCAGTACCTGGCCAACGCCGGCCGCGTGCGCTCGCGTGGCCTGGAGTTCGAAGCCACGGCGCTGCCGCTGCGCGGCCTCACGGTCAACTTCAACGGCTCGTGGAACGACGTGCGCTACACCGAGTACAAGGACGCCCCATGCCCGCCGGAAGTGAGCCTGGCCAATGCCACCGCCACCTGCGATTTGTCCGGCCACCAGGTGGTCGGCGCCTCCAAGTACATCGCCAACCTCAACACCCAGTACAAGTGGCAGGCCAGCGAGCACATCGAACCCTACGTCACCGCCAGCTACGCCTTCCGCTCCAAGGCGGTGGGCACCATCGACGATTCCGATTTCGGCCAGATCCCCAGCTACGCGCTGGTCAACCTTTCCGCCGGTGTGCGCCTGGACCAGGGCGACGGCGTGGTCGACCTGTCGTTGTGGGTGAAGAACGCCGGTGACAAGACCTATTTCACCAGCCTGTGGAACTCCGCCAACGGTGGCTATGCCGGCGTGCTCGGTACCCCGCGCACTTTCGGCGCCACCGCCCGTTACGACTTCTGAGCACAAGGAGCTATGCCATGAATGCCAAGACCGAAACCCCTGCATTGCCTGAAGGCGCCTGCCTGACCGCCAAGGTTCCCGAACGTGACGAGGCGCTGCTCGGCGACGTGGTGGTCAACCCGTATCGCCTGGCGCCGCTGACCGCGATCATTCGCGACGGTGGGCGCAGCCTCAGTGCCGCGCACGTGCGCGTGCTGGGGCGGGGCGAGCGCGGTGTGGACATCGCCTACGAGGTGTCCGACCGTTCGTTGTGGACCTATGGCGGCATCCCGGTATTCGGCCTGTACCCGGATCACGTCAACCAGGTGGAAGTGACCTACAAGCTCGACGGCGAGCGCATCCGCGAGCAGTACCAGATCTACGCCCCGGCCGTGCGCCTGCCGGTGGTGGCCAGGCAGACCGCTGCCTTGCCTGAAGTGCAGCCAGTCAAGGTAGCGCCAGGTTTTGAACAGCGCCTGTACCTGTTCAACCACCTGCAGGGGGACATCCCGGGCGGGCGCGCCTTCAAGTGGAATGCCCTCGGCGGTGCGGCGGAATGGGACCAGGTGGGCAACAACTGGATCGCCGACAGCAATGGCGACGTGCGCTGGTACCTGGACATCGAGCAGATCCACGACTCCAACCGCCGCGATGGCCTGGGCGGCACCATGGGCTTCCAGCAGACCCGCGACGGCAAGCTGATCTGGGGCCAGGGCCAGACCTACTCCAAGTACGACCTGCTGGGCCGGCGCATCTGGCAGCGCAGCCTGCCCGACAAGTTCGCCGACTTCTCCCATGAAATCCGCGAGACCGCCAATGGCACCTACCTGCTGCGGGTGGGCACCAGCGACTATCGCCGGCCCGACGGCAAGCGCGTGCGCTCGATCCGCGACCACATCATCGAGGTCGACGAGGCCGGTGATGTACTGGACTTCTGGGACCTCAACCAGATCCTCGACCCGTACCGTGGCGACCTGCTGGAAACCCTGGGCAAGGCAGCCATCCAGTTGCCGGCCGGGGTGCAGAAACAGGACGAGCGTCTGGCCAACGAACTGGCCGAGGGTGACCTGCCCTTTGGTGACACCCCGGGGGTGGGCACCGGGCGTAACTGGGCGCACGTCAATGCCATCGACTACGACGCCGATGACGACAGCATCATCGTTTCAGCACGGCACCAAGGCGTGGTGAAGATCGGCCGCGACAAGCAGGTGAAGTGGATTCTCGCCTCGCCCCAAGGCTGGCCTGAGCGTCTGCGCGAGAAAGTGCTGAAGCCGGTGGCGAGCGAAGGCTTCGACTGGTCCTGGACCCAGCACACCGCCTGGCTGACCGGAAAAGGCACACTGACCGTGTTCGACAACGGCTGGGGCCGCGACTTTGCGCCGACCAGGCTGACCGGCAACTACAGCCGGGCGGTGGAGTACCGCATCGACGAGGCCAAGGGCACGGTCGAACAGGTGTGGGAATATGGCAAAGAGCGCGGCGACGAGTGGTACAGCCCGGTGACCTCGGTGGTGGCCTACCGGCCGGAGACCGACACCCAGTTCATCTACTCGGCGTCGGTGAACTTCCTGACCCCGGAGAAACTGACCACCACCGTGCTCAACGAGGTGCGGCGCGGGACCCAGGAGGTGCTGGTGGAGCTGAAGGTGCACAGCCGGCAGCCGGGCAGCGTGGGTTACCGAGCCCTGGTGATCGACCTGGCCAAGGCCTTCTGACCCATCCCTTCCGGGAGGGCCGTCGGTCCTCCCATCACATTTCCTTCAGCTCGTTCGTCTAACCTTTACTGACCCTATCGCCGGCAAGCCAGCTCCCACAGGGACCCCACAAAATTCAGCACCTGTGGGGTCCCTGTGGGAGCTGGCTTGCCGGCGATAGGGCCGGTTGCTACGGCACAGAAATGTGAAATTTCCGCCAGGGTGTTCAACCATTCGTTCTTTTTTTCGAACAGCCTATTGTCCAACACCCCAGCAGCCGCTTAGCATTCGTTTGAGATTTCAAACGCTCGATGCCCTGCCTTGGGCGCTTTTCAACAATCAACAATTCGGGAAGCCGACATGCAGCTCAAAGACGCTCAGTTGTTCCGCCAGCAAGCCTACATCAATGGTGAGTGGCTGGATGCGGACAACGGCCAGACCATCAAGGTCACCAACCCGGCCACTGGTGAAGTCATCGGTAGCGTGCCGAAGATGGGCACCGCGGAAACCCGCCGCGCCATCGAAGCCGCCGACAAGGCTCTGCCGGCCTGGCGTGCCCTGACCGCCAAGGAGCGTTCGGCCAAGCTGCGTCGCTGGTTCGAACTGATGATCGAGAACCAGGACGACCTGGCTCGCCTGATGACCACCGAACAAGGCAAGCCGCTGGCCGAAGCCAAGGGCGAAATCGCCTACGCTGCCTCGTTCATCGAGTGGTTCGCCGAAGAAGCCAAGCGCGTCTACGGTGACACCATCCCGGGCCACCAGCCAGACAAGCGCCTGATCGTCATCAAGCAGCCAATCGGTGTTACCGCGGCCATCACCCCGTGGAACTTCCCGGCCGCCATGATCACCCGTAAAGCCGGCCCGGCCCTGGCCGCTGGCTGCACCATGGTGCTCAAGCCTGCCTCGCAGACCCCGTACTCCGCCCTGGCCCTGGTCGAGCTGGCCCACCGTGCCGGCATCCCGGCTGGCGTACTGAGCGTGGTTACCGGCAGCGCTGGTGAAGTTGGCGGTGAACTGACCGGCAACTCCCTGGTCCGCAAGCTGTCCTTCACCGGCTCGACCGAAATCGGTCGCCAGCTGATGGAAGAATGCGCCAAGGACATCAAGAAGGTTTCCCTGGAGCTGGGTGGCAACGCCCCGTTCATCGTGTTCGACGACGCCGACCTGGACAAGGCGGTCGAGGGCGCGATCATCTCCAAGTACCGCAACAACGGCCAGACCTGCGTCTGCGCCAACCGTATCTACGTGCAGGACGGCGTCTACGACGCGTTCGCCCAGAAGCTGGCCGCCGCTGTTGCCAAGCTGAAGATCGGTAACGGCCTGGAAGAAGGCACCACCACTGGCCCGCTGATCGACGGCAAGGCTGTCGCCAAGGTCCAGGAACACATCGAAGACGCCGTTGGCAAAGGCGCCAAGGTACTGTCCGGTGGCAAGATCATCGAAGGCAACTTCTTCGAGCCGACCATTCTGGTCGACGTACCGAAGACCGCTGCCGTCGCCAAGGAAGAGACCTTCGGCCCGCTGGCGCCGCTGTTCCGCTTCAAGGACGAGGCCGAAGTCATCGCCATGTCCAACGACACCGAGTTCGGCCTGGCCTCGTACTTCTACGCCCGCGACATGAGCCGTGTGTTCCGTGTTGCCGAAGCCCTGGAATACGGCATGGTAGGTATCAACACCGGCCTGATCTCCAACGAAGTGGCACCGTTCGGTGGCATCAAGGCTTCGGGCCTGGGCCGCGAAGGTTCCAAGTACGGTATCGAGGACTACCTCGAAATCAAATACCTGTGCATCAGCGTCTGATAGCACGGTAACGGCTTTACCTCTGCCAGCGGGGCGCGAGAGCGACGTCTCGCTGGCCTTTTTTACATCGCAGCACCTGGTGGCCAGGGCGTTCACGGCAGTCGATCAACGAATACTGTTCGCGAGCACTCCCAGCCACCCCCGAATAAAAGCGCCACTCCAGACCGGCGCAATGAGGGCATTATGAGCAAGACCAACGAATCCTTGATGCAACGTCGTGTCGCCGCCGTCCCACGTGGCGTTGGCCAGATCCACCCGATCTTCGTCGATACCGCGAAGAACTCGACCGTGATCGACGTTGAAGGCCGCGAACTGATCGACTTCGCCGGCGGCATCGCAGTACTGAACACCGGCCACCTGCACCCGAAAGTGGTTGCGGCCGTGCAAGAGCAGCTGACCAAGGTCAGCCACACCTGCTTCCAGGTGCTGGCCTACGAACCTTATGTAGAGCTGTGCGAAAAGATCAACAAGCTGGTCCCAGGCGACTTCGACAAGAAGACCCTGCTGGTCACCACCGGCTCCGAAGCCGTTGAAAACGCCGTCAAGATCGCCCGTGCCGCCACTGGCCGCGCTGGCGTCATCGCCTTCACCGGCGGCTACCACGGCCGTACCATGATGACCCTGGGCCTGACCGGCAAGGTCGTGCCGTACTCCGCTGGCATGGGCCTGATGCCAGGTGGCATCTTCCGCGCCCTGTTCCCGAGCGAACTGCACGGCATCAGCGTTGACGACGCCATCGCCTCGGTCGAGCGCATCTTCAAGAACGACGCCGAGCCGCGCGACATCGCCGCGATCATCCTCGAGCCGGTACAAGGCGAAGGCGGCTTCCTGCCAGCGCCGAAAGAGCTGATGAAGCGCCTGCGCGCCCTGTGCGACCAGCACGGCATCCTGCTGATCGCCGACGAAGTACAGACCGGCGCTGGCCGTACTGGCACCTTCTTCGCCATGGAACAGATGGGCGTTGCGCCTGACCTGACCACCTTCGCCAAATCCATCGCTGGCGGCTTCCCGCTGGCCGGTGTGTGCGGCAAGGCCGAGTACATGGACGCCATCGCTCCTGGCGGCCTGGGCGGCACCTACGCCGGTTCGCCGATCGCTTGCGCCGCGGCCCTGGCCGTGATCGAAGTGTTCGAAGAAGAGAAACTGCTGGATCGCAGCAAAGCTGTGGGTGAGCGCCTGACCGCTGGCCTGCGCGAAATCCAGAAGAAGTACCCGATCATCGGCGACGTCCGTGGTCTGGGCTCGATGATCGCTGTCGAAGTCTTCGAGAAAGGCACTCAC
The DNA here is from genome assembly GCF_040784925.1 of Pseudomonas sp. X4. NCBI lineage: Bacteria > Pseudomonadati > Pseudomonadota > Gammaproteobacteria > Pseudomonadales > Pseudomonadaceae > Pseudomonas > Pseudomonas sp. X4. The sequence goes on from NZ_CP160798.1 coordinate 2,637,683, forward strand.
ACCCCGAACGCTGCTGCCGTTGGCCAGGTTGTCGCCAAGGCGCGCGAGAAGGGCCTGATCCTGCTGTCCTGCGGCACCTACGGCAACGTCCTGCGTATCCTGGTTCCGCTGACCGCCGAAGACGCTCTGCTGGACAAAGGCCTGGCTATCATCGAAGAGTGCTTCGCTGAAATCGCCTGATGTGACGTGCTTCAGAAAAAACCCGCTTCGGCGGGTTTTTTTTTGTGCCCAGGAAAGCCGTGGGGCGCTATCGTTGTCGGAGGATTTGCTCAGGAAGCTGCGACGGACTGTGTGTCAGGGCTATTCAGGAGTTGGCGATGAACGCTGCAGACCCCACCCCACCAAGTGTACTGATTGTCGAGGGCGACCCCTGGGTACGCGACATGCTCAGCGAAATGCTGTTGAGCGTGCGCTGTGATGCCCGGCTGCAGGTCTGCGCCGACGGCTCGCAGGCCTTGAGTGCGCTGTCCAGTAAACCCGACCTGATCATCGCCGCGCGCGAACTGGCCGGTGTCGATGGCCTCGACTTGTTGCGCAAGGTGCGCGCCAAAGGTTCGGGGTTGCCGTTCATTCTCATGAGCAACCGCAGCGACAGTGCCAGTGTGCGCGAAGCACTGCCCTTGCACCCCACGGCCTACCTGAGCAAGCCGCTGAACCTGGACACCCTGCGCAAGCGCCTGGAAGAGCTGCTGCTGGCGGTTGGCGAAGAGATCGCCTGCCCGGTGCCGGCCTTGCAGGCTGGTGCCAGCCTGCCGGCCTACCTCGAACAGCGTCGCGCTACCGCCGATGGCGGGCCGCTGCTGGCCGATGTGCAGGTGGCGATCAAGCGCGCGCTCAACCCCCAGGGCCTGAACCTGAGAGTGCTCGAAGAGGAAGTGCAGGGCGACCCGCAGATCACCGCCGTGCTGATCGCTGCGGCCAACAGCGCAGCGCTGCACCGCGAAGCACCGGTGCAAACGTTGCTGCAGGCCTTGAACAAGCTTGGCAGCACCCAGAGCATGAACCTGATCCTGGGCATGACCCTCAAGCGCAGTGCGCGCCTCAGTGACCCGCTGCTGGCGGAGCATGCGGCCCGTTACTGGGAGTTGTCGCTGCACGCTGCCGAATATGGCCGCACCTTGGCACGCATGCTCGAGCTGGACGAAGGGCGTTGTTATTGCGCGGGGTTGCTGCATTGCCTGGGTGACCTGGCGGTGCTGCGCTGCCTGCAGGAATGGCGGCTGGCCGGGGGCGAGCTGGATGAGGACCAGGTGCAGCTGTCGCTCAACGAGTTCGGGGCGGCGTTCGGCTCGGCGCTGCGTACGCGCTGGCGGTTGCCGCTGGGGTTGCGCGAGTTGATTGCGGCGATCTACCAGCTGGGCGGCGGGGTGTATTCGCGGGAGATCCTGGCCATGAACCTGGCCGGGCAGTTGTCGCGGCTGCCGGCCGAGCAGGGGCTGGAGAAGGTGGCCAGCAGCAAGACCGCGCGGCTGCTCAAGCTTGGCCTGCCGGAACTGAGGCGGTTGCGTAAGGTGGAGAACCCTGAGGTGAAACCCCAGGAAGAGCCGCCGGTAGCTGAGGCCGAGGTTTCCAGCTGAGATTTTGGGGCTAGGTTCGTTGAACCCGGCGCAGATCCTGTGGGAGGGGCCTTGTGTCGCGAAAGGGCTGCGAAGCAGCCCCAGCAATTTGTGCATCTGCGCTGAGATCCAGGGGCTGCTTTGCAGCCCTTTCGCGACACAAGGCCGCTCCCACAGGGACCGTACAGGCCAGCAAGTGGTGTAAAACAGTCAGCCGCGGACGATCTGGTTCTTGCCCTGTCGCTTGGCCTGGTACATCGCCGCATCGGCCCTGGCATACAGGCTGTCCAGCGCCACATCCTCGTCAGTCAGCCCGGTCACCCCCTGGCTCACCGTCACCCCGTAGGTCTGCTCCCCATGGCTGAAGCTCAGCCGCTGGATCTGCCGTTGCAAGCGCTCGGCAATCTGCTCCGCGACCTGGGCACTACAGCCGGGGAACACTGCCGCGAACTCCTCGCCACCAATGCGCCCGAACAGGTCACCTCGGCGTAGCACGGCCTTGCCGCTATCGGCGATCTGCTGCAACACCTGGTCGCCTTCCTGGTGACCGTAGCTGTCGTTGATGCGTTTGAAGTCGTCGATGTCCAGCAGCAGGAAGGCCAGTGGCGTACCGTCTTCGCGGGCGCTGTCGAAGGCTTGCTGGGCGCATTCGAAAAAGTGCCGGCGGTTGCTGCTCTGGGTCAGCACGTCGGTGGTGGCCAAGCGCTGCAGTTCACCTTCGAGCTGCTTCTTCTCGGTGATGTCTTCGGCGATGCCGACGATGATCACCCGGTCACCATCGCGTTGCTGGTTGATGTAGCACTTGTCGCTCAGCCAGCGTAGCTGGCCGTCGGCATTGAGGATGCGGTACTCGCGGTCTTCCACCGAGCCCTTGAGCAGTACCTGGGCCAGGCTGCGCTCGGCGAACTCCAGGTCGTCGGGGTAGATGCTGTCGCGCCACTCGTTGTAGTCGGCCAGCACCAGGCTGGCCGGGCGGCCGAAGATGCGTTCGTAGGCGGGGCTGACGTACAGCACCTGACGGGTTTCCCAGTCGAAGGCCCATAACACCGCGTTGACGCTGTCGAGCAGCGAGCTGAACAGCTGCTCGCGCTCGCTCAGGCGGGCAACCTCGCCCTGGGCGTGGAGCAGCGCAAGCAAGGTCTGGGCGGCTTCGGGAGGCGGGGTGCCGGGCAGTGTCGTTGGAATGTTCTTGGCCATGTGCACGGAGCAGATCTCGGCGTGAAAGCGTGCGGCCAGCATCTGGCCCGCCACGCGGGCGATGTGCCAGATATGAGTGTAAACGAGAGGGCGAAGTTCCGAGCGGCACGCCCCGCCAAAGGGGCGTGCCGATCAACGGCGGTCAGGCGCCGGTCGGGCGCAGGGAGTAGGTCTTGAGCTGTGCCGCGAAGTCGCGCAGGGCATGGATGCCGCTGGTTTCCGCCTCGTGTACCCAGTCCTTCATGGCGGCCAGCATGTCGTGGCCGTTGGCGCTGGTGCGCGCCCAGATCTGCTGCAGTGCCAGGCGTTTTTCGTAGATGGTCTTCAGCGCCTGGCTGTGGGCGAGCATCGACTCGATGCGCACATGGTGGCGGTCTTCCAGCAGGCTGGTCTCGCGCGACAACAGGCGCTTGGCGCGGCGGAAGTGGTGGCGCAGCGAGGCATCGACGCGGGCCAGTTCCTGCTTGACCAGCGGGCCGATCACCAGCTTGCGGTACTGGGCCATGATCTGGAAACGGTTGTTGAGGATGGCCATGGCGGTGTCCATGTCCAGGCTGGCCTTGCCGGCCACCCGGTGGGCGATGGGCGCGACGCGCTGCACCTTGGCCAGGCGCAGCAGGCAGAACAGGCGGATCCACGCCCAACCCATGTCGAACTCCCAGCGCTTGACCGACAGCTTGGCCGAGTTGGGGTAGGTGTGGTGGTTGTTGTGCAGCTCTTCGCCACCGATGACGATGCCCCACGGCACCAGGTTGGTGGCGGCGTCGCGGCACTCGAAGTTGCGGTAGCCGAGGGCATGCCCCAGGCCGTTGACCACGCCGGCGGCCCAGAACGGAATCCACATCATCTGCACTGCCCAGATGGTGATGCCGATGGTGCCGAACAGCAGCAGGTCGATTACCGCCATCAGCGCGATGCCACCCAGCTTGTAGCGCGAGTAGAGGTTGCGCTCGATCCAGTCGTCCGGGCAGTTCTTGCCGTAGATGCGCAGGGTTTCGGGGTTGCGCGCCTCTTCCCGGTAAAGCTCGGCACCCTTGCGCAGCACCGTGCCCAGGCCCTTGTACAGCGGGCTGTGCGGGTCGTCGGGGGTTTCGCACTTGGCGTGGTGCTTGCGGTGGACGGCAGTCCATTCGCGGGTGTTCTGCGCCGTGGTCAGCCACAGCCAGAAACGGAAGAAGTGCTTGAGCGCGCCATTGAGCTCCAGGGCCCGGTGCGCGGAATAGCGGTGCAGGTAGACCGTGACGCTGACGATGGTCACGTGGGTCATCAGCAGTGTGATGCCGACCAGTTGCCAGGCCGACAAGTCGAGCAGGCCGTTGTACCACATAGGTGTAAATACCCTCGGAATGCAGGAGGAGGGGCTGATTATCCCTTGGGCAGGAAATAAATACAGTCACCCGTTCAGATAGGAAGTCACGACATGTTTCAGCCTTTATAATGCCCCATCATTTTTTATGGGCAATTGCACCCGACATGTCTGTTTCCGTTCGCGACGCCTTGCGCATGGCTGCGCTGTATGTGGTGCTCTCGATCCTCTGGCTGACGCTGGCCGAGGTGGTGTTGCACAGCATGACCGAGGATCCCCTGGCACTGACCGTGGGCCGGCAGATCAACGTGGTGGTCTGGGTGCTGCTGAGCGCCTTGCTGATCTATGTGTCGCGGGTGCGGCTGCTCGACTTCATCGGCGTTGGCGCGCGTATGCGTGGTGAAGACCGTGAACGCCTGCGCATGGCTGCGGCAGTGTTCGACAGCACCCTCGAAGGCGTGCTGGTGACCGACCGCCATGGCCTGATCGTGCACGTCAACCGTGCCTTCATGCGCATCACCGGCTACCAGCAGGACGAGGTCATCGGCCAGCGCCCGAACAAGTTCAAGTCGGGCCGCCATGGCCTGGCGTTCTACCAGCAGATATTCGCCACCTTGGCGGAAAAGGGCGAGTGGAGCGGCGAAATCTGGAACCGGCGCAAGAGTGGTGAAATCTACCCGCAGTGGCAGACCATTTGCGCCATCCGCGACGATGAAGGCGAGCTCAGCCATTACGTGGCGGTGTTCAGCGACATCAGCGCGATCAAGCATTCGGAACAGGAACTGGCCTACCTGGCCCACCACGACCCGCTGACCGACCTGCCCAACCGCCTGCTGTTCAACGACCGGGTCGAGCAGGCCCTGGCCGCGTCCCAGGCCAACAAGCGTGGTTGTGCCCTGCTGTTGCTGGACCTGGACCACTTCCAGAGCATCAACGACGGCCTTGGTCACACCATTGGCGACCAGTTGCTGAAACTGGTGGGCGAGCGCCTGGGTGAGGTGCTGGGCAGCGGCGTGACCCTGGCGCGCCTTGGGGGCGACGAATTTGGCGTGCTGGCGGAAAACTGCCATGAGGTCGGCCAGGCGGGCAAGCTGGCGCAGGGCATCATCGAGCGCATGCGCGAGCCGTTCCTGTTCGACGGTCACCGCCTGTTTATCAGTGTCAGCGTGGGCATCAGCCTGTTCCCCAGCGATGCCTTGAGTGCCGAGCAGTTGCTGCGCAATGCCGACTCGGCGTTGTACAAGGCCAAGAGCAACGGGCGGGCCTGCTACGCGCTGTACACCGAAGAGCTGACCGCCCACGCCCAGCAGCGGGTCGAAACCGCCGGCGAACTGCGCCGGGCCCTGGAGCAGGACGAGCTGCGGGTGTTCTACCAGCCGGTGCACGACCTGGCGAGCGGCCGCCAGGTCGGCGTCGAGGCCTTGGTGCGTTGGCAGCACCCCCAGCGCGGCCTGGTGCCGCCGGGCGAGTTCATCCCGATTGCCGAGCGTACCGGGCTGATTGCAGAGATCGACGCCTGGGTACTGCGCCAGGCGTGTCGGCAGATGGTGCGATGGCAGGGTGAAGGGCGGCAGCTGGCGTTCGTGGCGGTGAACATCTCCAGCCGCCTGTTTGGCCAGCACGAGCTGTACCAGCAGGTGGCCGAGGTGCTGCACGACACCGGTCTGGACCCGGCCTTGCTGGAGCTGGAGGTGACCGAGAGCGCGGTGATGGAGGACCCGGAGGTGGCCCTGGAGCAGTTGCATCGCCTGCGCGAGCTGGGGGTGACCCTGGCCATCGACGACTTCGGCACCGGTTATTCATCGCTGCTGCGGCTAAAGCGCTTGCCGGTGCAGAAGCTGAAGATCGACCAGGGCTTCGTTGCCGGGTTGCCGCTGGATGAGGACGACATCGCGATCGTCCGGGTGATCATCGCCCTGGCCCGTAGCATGGGCATGCAGGTGCATGCCGAGGGCATCGAGCAGGCAGAGCAGGCCAGTTTCCTGCTGCATGAGCTGTGTCAGCTGGGGCAGGGGTACTGGTTCGGGCGGCCGGTGCCTGCCGGGGATCTGCGCTGGGGTTGAAGGCCCCTTCGCGGGCATGCCCGCTCCCACAGGGATATCGTTGTATTCAAGCCCTGTGCAGTACCTGTGGGAGCGGGCGTGCCCGCGAAGAATTCAGCGTTTGTTCAAGCCTTTCGCCAACCGGTCTCCACCCAGCTGGATCAACGCCACCAACGCCACCAGCATGGCAATCACGGTCAGCATGATCTGGCTGTCGAAGCGCTGGTAGCCATAGCGGTAGGCGATGTCCCCCAGTCCCCCGGCACCGATCGCTCCGGCCATGGCCGAGGAGTTGATCAGGGTTACCAGGGTAATGGTGAAGCCCCCGACAATCCCCGGCAGCGCCTCTGGCAGCAGCACGTGCCAGACAATGTGCCAGCGTCGGCAGCCCATGGCCTGCGCAGCCTCCACCAGGCCGTGGTCGACTTCGCGCAGGCTGACCTCGGCAATCCGCGCGAAGAACGGCGTGGCGGCAATGGTCAGCGGCACCACCGCCGCCCACACGCCATAGGTGGTACCCACCACCAGGCGGGTGAAGGGGATCAGCGCGACCATCAGGATCAGGAACGGGATCGAGCGGAACAGGTTGACGAAGGCACCCAGAACCCGGTTCAGCAGCGGCGCCTCGAAGATCCCGCCCTTGTCGCTGGTGACCAGCAGCACCGCCATCGGTACCCCCACCAGCAGGGCGATCAGCGACGACACGCCAACCATCAGCAGGGTATCGAGCAAGCCTTCCAGCAGGCGATCAAACCACATGGCCCAGTACCTCCACGTCCTCGGCCCAGCGGCGGGCGCGTTCCAGCAATTGATGGGTATCGTGCGGCGAGTGCTGCACCGACAGGATCAGCTGCCCCAGGGCATGCTCGCCAATGGTTTCCACACCGCCCTGCAGCAGGCGCACGCGGCCGCCAAGGTCGTTGAACAGGGCAGACAGTTCGGGCTCGCCGAGCAGGGTCAGCCTCAGCACCACGGCACTGTCGCGGGTTGCCGGGCTGGCCCGCAGGCTGGCTTGCAGCGCGGCTGGCAACCGGGCTTGCAACGGTGCCAGCAGGGTGCGGGTGACTTCGTGGCGTGGTGAGCCAAACACCCGCCAGACCTCACCCTGCTCGACCACTTCTCCACGTTCCAGCACCACCACCCGGTGGCAGATATCGCGGATTACCGCCATTTCGTGGGTGATCAGCACGATGGTCAGGCCCAGGCGCTGGTTGATGTCGCGCAACAGTTCGAGAATGGAAGCGGTGGTCTCCGGGTCCAGCGCCGAGGTGGCCTCGTCGCACAGCAGGATCTCGGGGTCATGCACCAGCGCCCGGGCAATGCCCACGCGCTGCTTCTGCCCGCCGGACAACTGCGCCGGGTACACGTGGTGCTTTTCCTGCAGGCCGACCAGCTCAAGCAGTTCGCGTACCTTGCGCTGGCGTTCGGCCTTGGCTACGCCGGCCACCTTCAGGGGCAGTTCGACGTTCTGCCACACGGTCTTGGCCGACATCAGGTTGAAGTGCTGGAAGATCATGCCGATACGCCGGCGCAGGGCTACCAGGTGGTCCTCGTCGAAGGGCGCGATGTCCACCTGGTCGATCAGCACCCGGCCCTGGCTGGGTTGCTCCAGACGGTTGATGGTACGCAGCAGCGATGACTTGCCGGCGCCGCTGCGGCCGATGATGCCGAAGATCTCGCCATGGCGGATGTTCAGGTCGATGCCTTGCAAGGCCGGTTGCGCCTGGCCCGGGTAGGTCTTGCCCAGGCCGATGAAGCGCACATGGGCTTCATTGACCTCCGGGCGCAAGGCCTGCTCCCTGGCCGTTGGCGGCAGTGGTTGTGCGGTGGGCGCCCGGAGCGCGCTGGCCTGGCTCATGTCAGCCCTCCCAACCGGCCTGGTAGAGCTTGCCGTGGGCTTTGTCCAAGGCTGCGCGCACCACTGGCGAGTGCTGGTAGATGTCGACGAACTTGGCCAGGCGTGGGTCGTCCTTGCTTTGCGGTCGAATGACGAACTGGATCACGTACTCCTTGTTCTCCAGGCCGTCGAACAGCAGTGCGGAGCTGGCGTCGAAGCTGTTGGCCAGGCGGATGTAGGCCGGGTAGCCCTGCACCAGGTCGGCGTCGTCATAGGCGCGTACCAGCTGTACGGCCTCGACCTGAAGGATCTTCAGTTTCTTCGGGTTGGCGACGATGTCGTCCTCGGTGGCCTTGTAGCCTACCCCCGGCTTGAGGGTGATCAGCCCGGCCTTGGCCAGCAGCTGCAGGCCACGGCCGCTGTTGATCGGGTCGTTGGCGATGGCCACGCTGGCACCTTCGGGCAGGTCGGCGAAGCTCTTGTACTTTTTCGAGTACAGGCCGACGTTGTTGATGATGCCCGGGGCGTAGGGCACCAGGTTGAAGCCCGCGGCCGCCTTGGCGTTTTCCAGGAACGGGATGTGCTGGAAGTAGTTCACATCGATGTCGCCGCTGTTGAGGCTGACATTGGGTGCGATCCAGTCGCTGAACTCGACCAGCTTCACTTCCAGGCCTTGCTTGTGCGCTTCTTCCACTGCGGCTTCCAGCGGGATGGCAAAGGCCGAGGTGGTGCCGATCTTCAGCGGTTCGGCAGCCAGCGCGCTGGCGGACAGGCCGAGGGTGAGGGCAATGGCCGCGACGGGCCGGAACAGTTTATCAAGCATGGTGCAGGGCTCCAGTCGGGGCAGGGGTAGAGGTAAAGCGGTAAGCCGAGCCAGGGTGGTCGGCGGGCAAATGCGGGTGGTCGGCCTGGAACAGTTTTTCGCGCAGGGTGCCTTCGGCGTAGGCGGTCTTGTAGCGGCCACGCTGTTGCAACTGCGGAATGACCAGGTCGATGAAGTCCTCGAAGCTTTCCGGGGTTACGGTGCGGGTCAGGTTGAAACCGTCCAGGCCGGTTTCATCGATCCAGGCGATCAGCTGCTCGGCCACCTGCTCGGGCGCGCCGACCAGGGTCACGTAACGGCCACCCAGGGCGTGCTGCTGCAGCAGGCGCCGGCGGGTCCAGGCGTTGTCCTGCAACTGGCGCGTGGCCGACTGGATGGCGTTGCCCTGGCTGAAGGCAATCGGCTCGTCCAGGGCGTAGGCGGCGAAGTCGATGCCGGTGGACGCTGCGAAGTGCGCGACCCCGGCCTCGGCGCTGGCATGGCGCAGGTACTCGGCATGCTTGGCCTGGGCCTGCTGCTCGGTGGCGGCGACGATCACCGTGATGCCCATGAACACCTTGACCGCTTGCGGGTCGCGGCCAGCGGCCTGGGCGGCGGCGCGCACCTTGTCGACCTGGGCGCGGGTGGCGGCCTTGTCCTGGCCACTGATGAACACGCATTCGGCATGGTTGCCGGCGAAGGCCAGGCCACGCTGCGAGCTGCCGGCCTGGAACAGTACCGGTGTGCGTTGCGGCGAGGGCTCGCACAGGTGGTAGCCGTCGACCTTGTAGAACTCGCCCTGGTGGTTGACCTTGCGCACCTTGTCGGGCCTGGCATAGACGCGCTGCTGGCGGTCGGCGACCACGGCATCGTCTGCCCAGCTGCCTTCCAGCAGCTTGTACAGCACCTGCAGGTACTCGTCGGCCTGGTCGTAGCGGCGGTCATGCTCGGGTTGCTGCGTCAGGCCCATGGCCCGGGCAGCGCTGTCGAGGTAGCCGGTGACGATGTTCCAGCCCACCCGGCCATTGCTCAGATGGTCCAGGGTGGAAAGGCGCCGGGCGAACAGGTACGGCGCTTCGTAGGTGAGGTTGGCGGTAAGGCCGAAGCCCAGGTGGCGGGTGACGGCGGCCATGGCCGAGACCAGCAGCAACGGGTCGTTGACCGGTAGTTGGATCGACTCCTTGAGGGTAACGTCCAGCGACTGGCCGTAGATGTCGTAGGTGCCGACGATGTCGGCGATGAACAGCCCGTCGAACAGGCCGCGCTCCAGCAGGCGCGCCAGGCTGGTCCAGTAATCCAGGGTCTTGTACTGGATCGAGGTGTCCCGTGGGTGGGTCCACAGGCCGTGGTTGATGTGCCCGATGCAGTTCATGTTGAAGGCATTGAGCAGGATCTGCTTGGCCATCAGATGGTCCCCCGGCGTGGTGGGTTGGCATCGTTGAGGTAGTAGTTGCCGATGGCGTGGTACTTCCAGCGCACCGGGTCGTGCAGGGTGTGCACGCGGGCGTTGCGCCAGTGGCGGTCGAGGTTGTGTTCGGCCAGGGTGGCCTGGCTACCGCCCAGTTCGAACAGGGTGGTGCCGGCCACGAGGGAAATCTCAGTGCTGATGGCACGGGCCTCGGCCACCGCGATGGAAGCGGCGGCCACGTTGTCGGCAGTGCTGTCGTCGCGGGCGCGGTCCAGGTATTCGCCGGCGCGTTCCAGCAAGGCTTCTGCGGCGTGCAGGCGGATCGCCAGGTGGCCGAAACTCTTCAGCGTCAGCGGGTCATCGCTGGCCTTGTCCAGGCCGGAGTCGACCCAGGGGCGGCTGCGGGTGCGCACGAAGTGCAGGGCATCTTCGTATGCGGCGCGGGCGATGCCGGTGTCGATGGCGGCATGAAGGATCTGCGCCAGCGGGCCGACCGGGGTGGGGCGTTCGAAGGCGCTCTGGAACGGCACCACGTCGGCGGCGCTGACGTACACATTGTCGAACACCACCGAGCCGCTGCCGGTGGTGCGCTGGCCGAAGCCGCTCCAGTCGTCGATCACCTGCAGGCCCTGGCTGTCGGCCGGGACGAAGGCCAGGTGCTGCACGCCCTGTTCATCGACCACCGAGGTGGGAATGCGCTGGGCGTAGATGGCGCCGGTGGAGTAGAACTTGCGGCCGTTGATGCGAAAGCCATCGCCGTCGCGGGTCAGGCGAGTGGTGCGCTCGTTGGCGGTCTTGGTGCCCAGTTCGGCCAGGGCGTTGCCGAAGCGGCTGCCGGCCAGTACTTCGGCGTACAGGCGCTGTTGCTGTTCGGGTGTGCCGTTTACCCGCAGCACTTCCAGGCCATAGAAATGGTTTTGCGGGATTTGCCCGAGCGAGCCGTCAGCCTGGGCGATGCGGGCGATGACCTTGGCCAGGGTGACGTTGGACACGCCGGCGCCGCCGAAGGCCTTGGGCACGCTGATGGCCCACAGGCCGGAGCGGGTGAACAGTTCCAGTTCGGCGTGCGGCAGACGGCGCTCGCGGTCGCGCAGGGCGCTGTCGCGGCGCAGGTGTCGGGCGATGTCTTCGGCGACACTCAGGGCCTGGGTGTCGCTGGTGATGATTGTTGTAGTCATGTTGTTCTCCGGGGCCCTAGGGGCCGCTTCGCGCCCCAATCGCCGGCAAGCCAGCTCCCACAGGGACCGCACAGGTCTTGAAGGCAGTGCAGAACCTGTGGGAGCTGGCTTGCCGGCGATTGGGCTGCAAAGCAGCCCCAAGGCCCACAAATCAGATCCAGGAATGCCGTGCAGGCAAGGTTCCGTTGAGGTGGTAAGCGCCAACCGCGTGGTACTTCCAGCGCACCGGGTCATGCAGGGTGTGCACCCGGGCATTGCGCCAGTGGCGGTCGAGGTTGAACTCGGCGAGGGTGGCGCGGCTGCCGGCCAGCTCGAACAGCTTTTCGCTAGCCTGCAGGGCAATCTCGGTAGTCAGCACCTTGGCCTCGGCCACCGCGATCGAAGCCCGCGCCGCGCTTGCAGCATCGACCGGCGCGGCGTTGACCTCGTCGAGGACCCGCGCGGCCTTGCGCAGCAGCGCTTCGGCGGCGTGCAGCTCGAGCTTCAGGCGGCCGATGTCGGCGATTACATAGGGGTCGTCGCTGGCGCGGTCGACCTTGGCCTCGATCCATGGCCGGGCCTTTTCGCGCACGAAGCTGATGGCGTCTTCGATCGCTGCTTCGGCAATGCCGGCATCGATCGCCGCCTGGATCAGCTGCGAGGCAGCGCCCTGGATGTTGGGAATGTCGCGCTGGCGCCAGTTGTCGATCACCAGGTCGGCATCCACCGGTACCTGGTCGAGCAGCACGGTGCCGCTGGCAGTGGTGCGCTGGCCGAACCCGGACCAGTCATCGACGATGCGCAGCCCCGGGCTGCCTCGGCGCACGAATGCCAGGCGCTGGCGGCCTTCGTCGTCCAGTGCCTTGACCGCCACCCAGTGGGCGAACAGGGCGCCGGTGGAATAGAACTTCTCACCGCTGATGCGATAGCTGTCGCCGACGCGGGTGATCCTGGCCTTGAGGGTCAGGGTGTCCTTGGTGCCGCGTTCGGGGCCGGCATTGCCGATGCGCCAGCCATCGAGCACGCTGCGGAAGATCACCGCCTGTTGCGCCTCGGTGGCAGTCAGGCGCAGCAGTTGCAGCATGCCGAACTGGTTCTGCGGGATCTGCCCCAGGGCCGGGTCGGCGGCGCTGATCAGGCGGAACACTTCGGCCACGGTCTCGAATGACACATCGGGGCCGCCATGGGCCTTGGGTACGCTGATGCTGCCCAGGCCGCTGCGGGTGAACAGTTCGATCTCGGCCCATGGCAGTTTGCGTTGCTGGTCGCGGCGGGCGGCCTGCTCGCGGGCGACCTCGGCCAGTTCGCGGGCCGCTTGCAGGGCTTCGGCGTCGTTGCGCAGTACCTTGGCCGGCAGCAGCAGGGGCGAGCTGTCGAGATCGCTGTGGAATTGGGTATTGGGTTGGCTGGACATCAGTACCGCTCCTTGGCTGCACTCAATGCCCTGGCGTTACGCACTGGGGTGATTGTGATCCTGACCATTCCTGACCTCACAAAAAAGTAATGCCGCTACAGCTGATCGCGACAGATGTGTGCTGGTCCGGTGGTCCGGTTTATATACCCTAATGCTTTATAAAAAGTTTATGAACTAACTCTTTGGAATATGTATAGAAGGAGGGATTTGCTGTGGATGTACTGGCCCTATCGCCGGCAAGCCAGCTCCCACAGGACGCCACAGGTCTTGATTACTGTGGGGTATCTGTGGGAGCTGGCTTGCCGGCGATAGGGCCAGTGCAGGTTTACTCGGAGGCAGCAGTCCCCAGGAACTTGCGCAAGAACTGCCGGGTACGCTCTTCCTTCGGCGCCGCAAACAGCGCCTTGGCCTCGCCCTGTTCCACGATCACGCCCTTGTCGAAGAAGATCACCCGGTTCGCCACATCGCGGGCAAAGCTCATCTCGTGGGTAACGATGATCATGGTGCGCTTCTCCTCGGCCAGGCCGCGGATGGTCGCCAGCACTTCACCCACCAGTTCGGGGTCCAGCGCCGAGGTCGGCTCGTCGAACAGGATCACCTCCGGTTCCATGGCCAGGGCGCGGGCGATGGCCACCCGTTGCTGCTGGCCACCGGAAAGGCGCCGCGGGTAGGCATCTTCCTTGCCCGCCAGGCCAACCTTGGCCAGCAGGCGCCGGCCCAGTTCGATGGCCTGCTCGCGGGGCGTCTTCTTGACGATCACCGGCCCCTCGATCACGTTTTCCAGGGCGGTGCGATGAGGGAACAGGTTGAAGTTCTGGAACACGAACCCGGCCTGCTGGCGCAAGCGGCGAATCGCACTTTGCTGCCCACCCAGCGGGCGGTTGGCATCGATGCTGATGTCGCCAATCTGGATCTGCCCGGCATCGGGTGTTTCCAGCAGGTTGAGGCAACGCAGGAAGGTGGTCTTGCCCGAGCCGCTGGGGCCGATGATGGCCACCACTTCGCCGGGCTGCACGGTCAGGTCGATACCGTTGAGCACGGTCTGGCCCTTGAACCGCTTGGTCAGGCCTTTGACTTCAATCATGCTCAATGCTCCTGGTCATGCTGGTTGACTCGCGCTTCCATGCGGTTCTGGAAGTGCGCGAGGATGCTGCACAGCACCCAGTAGATGACCGCCACCGCCACGTACATGGTGAACACTTCGAAGGTGCGCGCGGTAATCAGCTGGGCCTGGCGGAACAGCTCGGGCACCTGGATGGTCGCCGCCAGGGCGGTGTCCTTGACCAGCGAGATGAAGCTGTTGCCCAACGGCGGCAGTGCGGTGCGCAAGGCCTGGGGCAGGATCGCCCGGCGCATGGCCTGGACGCGGGTCATGCCGATACTGGCGGCGGCTTCCCACTGGCCACGGTCGATCGAGGAAATCGCCGCGCGCAGGATTTCGCAGATGTAGGCGGCCATGTTCAGCGACAGGCCGATCAGCGAGGCCGGGATCGGGTCGAGCTCGATGCCGATCTGCGGCATGCCGAAGTAGATGACGAACAGCTGCACCAGCAGCGGCGTGCCGCGGAAGAACGACACGTAGACCCGCGCCAGCCAGTTCAGCGGCAAGATCTTCGACAACCGCATCAGTGCCAGGGCAAAGCCCAGCAGCAGGCCGAAGAACATGCCGCCAACACTGAGCAGCACTGTATAACCCGCGCCCTTCAGCAGGAAGGGCGCGGAGTCGACAACGAGTTGCAGGCTTTCAGCAATCATTTGGTGACATCGGCACCGAAGTATTTCTCGGACAGCTTGGCCAGCGTGCCGTCAGCCTTGAGCTTGTCCAGCGCCTTGTTGATCGCTGCCAGCAGTTCCGGCTCGCCTTTGCGCAGGGCCACGCCGCTTTCCAGGCGCGAGAAGGCATCGCCGGCCAGTTCGGTGTCCTTGGCTTTTTGCGCGTATTCCAGCGCGGCCAGGCGGTCGATCAGGATGGCGTCGATACGGCCGTTGCGCAGGTCGGCGAACTTGCTCGGGTCGTCTTCGTAGGTGCGCACATCGGCTTGCGGCACGTCCTTCTTGACCCATTGCTCGTAGTTGGTGCCCAGGCCCACGCCGACCTTCTTGCCGGCCAGGTCTGCGGCCTTGTGGATGTTCAGCTGCTCGGCCTTCTTCTTCAGGATCAGCGCCTGGATGCCGGAGATGGTGTAAGGCTCGGAGAAGTCATACTTCTTCTTGCGCTCTTCGGAAATGGTCACCTGGTTGATCACCACGTCCAGGCGCTTGGACTCCAGTGCGGCGAGGATGCCGTCCCACTTGGTCGGCTGCACCTTGGCCTTTACCCCCAGCTCCTTGGCCAGCAGTTCGGACAGTTCCACTTCGAAGCCGGTCAGCTTGCCGTTTTCGTCCTGGAAGCTGAACGGTGGGTAGGTGCCTTCGAGGCCGACGTTGATCACCCCTTTTTCCTGGATGGTCTTCAGCTGCTCGCCGGCGAAGGCCTGGCCGAGCAGGCCGGCACCCAGCAGGAGTGCCAGGCTGGCGTTGAGTAGCGGTTTGGCGAATTTCGACATTTCAAAGCCCCGCGCTTGTTGTGTAAGTGGTGGGTGGCGACTATAGGGTCGGCTGCTTAGGCCAGGAAATACTAAAAAATTATTTTGTTATTCCCTTTTTGGTTTTTGCCAGGTGCTGGCTGCTTTGAGGGTAGGCGAGGTTGCCTGCTCCGTCATCGCGGCTTATGCCTGACTTAGCGCAGGATGGAATAAAGCGTTGTTTTTTCCAAGGGATGGATTTGCCGTAGAGTGGATTGCATGTAGGCAGGTCCGGCCCTTTCGCGGGCTCGCCCGCTCCCACTGGTACTGCACAGGGCTTGGAATTTGTGCAGTCCCTGTGGGGGCGGGCGAGCCCGCGAAGAGGCCGGACCTGCAAATAAAAATGAGTTTGGCCTACTCAGGCAGGAGAAAACCGTGAGCGAACAACCTTCACCCGGGCACTGGCAGTTGCAGAGTATCGTCACCGGCCTGCGCGGTGCCCGTGAACAATGGCGTACCCGCAATGGCCGCAGCAGCGGCGAGCAGGGCGGGCGTGAGCTGCCTTCGCGCGAAGCGATGCGGCACATCCTGGAGCAACTGTGCGGCGCGCTGTTCCCCATGCGCCTTGGCCCGGTCGACCTGCGCGAAGAAAGCGAAGACTTCTACGTCGGCCATACCCTGGATGCCGCGCTGACCGCCTTGCTGGCCCAGGCCCGCCTGGAGTTGCGCTACGCCGCACGGCAAAGCAAGGGCGAGCTGGCCGGCGTCGATGCCCATGCGCTGAGCCTGGTGCAGGGCTTCGCCGCCGCCCTGCCGGGCCTGCGCGTGCTGCTCGACACCGATGTGCTGGCCGCCTACCACGGCGACCCGGCGGCGCGCAGTGTCGATGAAGTGCTGCTGTGCTACCCAGGCATCCTGGCGATCATCCACCACCGCCTGGCGCACCACCTGTACCAGGCCGGCCTGCCGCTGCTGGCGCGGATCAGCTCGGAGTTGGCGCATTCGGCCACGGGGATCGACATTCACCCCGGGGCGCAGATCGGCCCGAGCTTCTTCATCGACCACGGTACCGGCGTGGTGATCGGCGAAACCGCGATCATCGGCGAGCGCGTGCGGATCTACCAGGCAGTGACCCTGGGCGCCAAGCGCTTCCCCAGCGATGAATCGGGCACCCTGCACAAGGGCCTGCCACGCCACCCGATCGTCGAGGACGATGTGGTGATCTATGCCGGGGCAACGGTGCTGGGGCGGATCACCATCGGCAAAGGCTCGACCATTGGCGGCAATGTGTGGCTGACCCGCAGTGTGCCGGCCGAGAGCAACATTACCCAGGCCAACCTGCAGCTGGATTGCCAGGACAAGAACTGATCTGGCATTTCCTTGGCCTGTACCGGCCTCTTCGCGGGTAAACCCGCTCCCACAGGACCCCCACAGATTTTGAATCCTGTGCAGTACCTGTGGGAGCGGGTTTACCCGCGAAAGGGCCGGAACAGGAGGGCACCAATCAGCGCCCCAATTCGCATTGAAATCCGATCCATGTTTAACTTGAACGCTTGTTCAATGAAAAAACGCTGGTCCGCTGCCGGTGTTCAACAGGAGGATTCCTTTGCTGAACCCGTTCATTCCGAGCCTTACGTCATTCGACGAGGTGCGCCCCCAATGAGTGCACCGACGCCTTCCCTTGCCAATGGCAAGATCCGCATGAACCCCCCGGTGTTCTATTTCGCGGCAAGTTTCATCCTCATCTTCGGCCTGGTGGTCATTTCCTATCCGCAAGCAGCAGGCGACTGGTTGCTGGCGGCGCAGAACTGGGCGGCCAACACGGTCGGTTGGTACTACATGCTGGCGATGACGCTGTACCTGGTCTTCGTGGTGGTCACCGCCTTGTCCGGCTACGGCAAGATCAAGCTCGGTGCCGACCACGACGAGCCCGAGTTCAGTTACCTGTCGTGGGCCGGCATGCTGTTTGCCGCCGGCATCAGCATCACCTTGTTCTTCTTCTGCGTGTCCGAACCCCTGACCCACATGCTGCAGCCGCCCCAGGGCGAAGCGGGCACGGCCGAGGCCGGGCGCCAGGCGATGCAGATCCTGTTCCTGCACTGGGGCCTGCATGGCTGGGGCGTGTTCGCCTTCGTCGGCATGGCCCTGGCCTACTTCGCCTACCGGCACAACCTGCCACTGGCCTTGCGTTCGGCGCTGTACCCGCTGATCGGCAAGCGCATCAACGGGCCGATCGGTTATGCGGTGGACGGCTTCGGCATCATCGCCACGGTGTTCGGCCTGGGCGCCGACATGGGTTTTGGCGTGCTGCACCTGAACGCCGGCCTCGACTACCTGTTCGGCATCGACCACAGCCAGTGGGTGCAGGTGCTGCTCATCACCCTGATGATGGGCGCGGCGGTGGCCGTGGCCGTCGCCGGGGTGGAGAAGGGCGTGCGGGTGATGAGCGACATCAACCTGTTCCTGGCCTGCGCGCTGTTGCTGTTCGTGTTGTTCGCCGGGCCTACCCAGCACCTCTTCAACACGCTGATCCAGAACCTCGGCGATTACCTGGGTGCCTTGCCGCGCAAGAGCTTCGACGTTTATGCCTACGGCGAGAACCGCGACTGGCTGGGCGGCTGGACGGTGTTCTACTGGGCCTGGTGGATTGCCTGGGCGCCGTTCGTGGGCCTGTTCATCGCCCGCATCTCTCGTGGCCGCACCATACGCGAGTTCGTCTTTGGTGTGCTGTTGATTCCGCTGGGCTTCACCCTGGCGTGGATGTCGATCTTCGGCAACAGCGCCCTGGACCAGGTCATCAACCACGGCATGACCGCGCTGGGCCAGTCGGCGCTGGATAACCCGTCGATGAGCCTGTACCTGCTGCTGGAGACCTACCCCTGGAGCAAGACGGTGATCGCCATGACGGTGTTCATCAGTTTCGTGTTCTTCGTCACCTCGGCCGACTCGGGCACCGTGGTGCTGTCGACCTTGTCGGCCAAGGGTGGTGATGCCGACGAGGATGGGCCGAACTGGCTGCGCATCTTCTGGGGCGCGATGACGGCGCTGATCACCAGTGCGCTGTTGTTCGCCGGCAGCATCGATTCGTTGAAGTCGGCGGTGGTGCTGACCTCGCTGCCGTTCTCGCTGATCCTGTTGTGCATGATGTGGGGGCTGCACAAGGCGTTCTACCTGGAGTCGCAACGGCAGATCGCGCAGATGCATTCGCTGGCCCCGTTCGCCCAGTCACGCCGCGGCCGTGGCGGCTGGCGCCAGCGCCTGAGCCAGGCGGTGCACTTCCCGTCGCGTGATGAGGTGTACCGCTTCATGGACGACGTGGTGCGCCCGGCAATTGCCGATGTGCGTGAAGTGTTCGAGCAGAAGGGCCTGGTACTGATTACCCAGGACGACCCGAGCCACGACAACGTCAGCTTGAAGATTGGCCATGGCGAGGAACAGCCGTTCATTTACCAGGTGCAGATGCGTGGCTACTTCACGCCATCGTTCGCCCTGGGTGGGCTGGGTACGCAAGAGTTGAAGAACCGCCGTTACTACCGGGCGGAGGTGCACCTGAGCGAAGGCAGCCAGAACTATGACCTGGTGGGCTACAGCAAGGAGCAGATCATCAACGACATCCTCGACCAGTACGAACGGCACATGCAGTACCTGCATCTGGTCAGGTAATAACCTGTACCGGCCTCTTCGCGGGTAAACCCGCTCCCACAGATATAACACTGGCTCAATACCGGTGCGGTACCTGTGGGAGCGGGTTTACCCGCGAAGAGGCCGGCACTGCTGATGCATCTCTATCAGAAGGGCGCATCCCCGAGGATGGTCGCCCGATGCATCACCCGCCGGTTCGGCCGGTAGTCATCCACGGCAAAATGCTGGGTCACGCGGTTGTCCCAGAAAGCCACGTCATTCTCCTGCCACCGCCAGCGAATGCTGAACTCCGGCCGCGTCGCATGGGCAAACAGCAGCTTCAACAGTGCCTCGCTTTCCAGTTCGCTCAGCTCATTGATGCACGTGGTGAACCCCTCATTGACGAACAACGCCTTGCGCCCGCTCACCGGATGCGTGCGCACCACCGGGTGCGACAGCGGCGGGTTGTTGCGCCGGGTTGCTTCCCAGCGCGCCAGGTCTTCCGGCGTGGTACCAAAGCGCTCCAGCGGGAACGACTTGGTGAAGTCATGGGTGGCGGTCAGCCCGTCGAGCAGCTCGCGCAGCGGCGCCGACAAGGCTTCGAAGGCCGCGATGCCGCTGGCCCACAGGGTGTCGCCGCCGTAGGCCGGCAACTGCTTGGCGCTGAGCACCGCGCCCAGGGCCGGGGTCGGCAAGAAGGTCACGTCGGTGTGCCACACGGCGTTGTCGCGCACATCGGTAACTGCCGTATCGAGGATCAGCACCTGCGGGGTTTCCGGCACATTGGGGTAGATCGGGTGGATGTGCAGGTCGCCGAAGCGGGCGGCAAAACGTGCCTGCTGCTGCGGGTTGATCGGCTGGTCGCGGAAGAACAGCACCTGGTGTTGCAGCAGCGCCTGCTCGATGGCGTCACGTTCTTCGACGGTGATATCGCGGCTGATGTCCACGCCGCTGATCTGGGCGCCAAGCGCCGGGCTGAGGGGGGTGATGGTCAGGCTCATGTCGGTCTCTTCAATCAGGCGCCAGGCTGCTGGCGTGGTCAACAGGATTCAGTGGCTCTGCCCGTGCCAAGGCACCAGTTTGCGTTGCAGGGCACGCAGGCTCATTTCCAGGGCGAAGGCGATCAGCGCGATCAGCAGGATCCCCAGCACCACCACATCGGTAACCAGGAACTGCGCCGCCGACTGCACCATGAAGCCCAGGCCACTGGTGGCGGCGATCAGCTCGGCGGCCACCAGGGTCGACCAGCCGACCCCCAGGCCAATGCGGATGCCGGTGAGGATGTCGGGCAGGGCGCTGGGCAGGATCACGTGGCGGATCAGCTGGGCTTTGGTCGCGCCGAGCGACTGCGCGGCACGCAGCTTGGCCGGGTCGACCGTGCGCACGCCGGTGGCGGTGGCAATGGCGATGGGGGCGAAGATTGCCAGGTAGATCAGCAGCACCTTGGACAGCTCGCCGATGCCGCACCAGATGACGATCAGCGGCAGGTAGGCCAGCGGTGGGATCGGCCGGTAGAACTCGATCAGCGGGTCGAGAATGCCGCGGGCCACGCGGTTGTAGCCGATGGCGATACCCACCGGGATGGCGGTGAGGGTGGCGGCAAGCAGGGCCACGCCGATGCGCCCCAGGCTGGCACCCAGGTGCTGCCACAGGCTGGCATCCATGTAGCCTTGGGTCAGCAGGGTCCCGGCCTTGGCCAGGATGTCGGCGGGCGAGGGCAGGAACAGCGGCTCGATCCAGCCGGCCGCGGTCACCAGCCACCAGGCCAACAGCAGGCTGGCCAGGGTCAGGGTGCTGATCCAGCGGGTGGGCAGGGGGCGGCGCAGCTTGGTGGCTGGCCGGGGTTGGGTGTTGCGTTTGCCGGCGACCGGCAGGTCCAGGCTGCTCATGCGCGCTCCTGCAGGCTTTGACGTTGGGAGAACACCCGCGCCAGTACGTGCTCGCGGGTTTCGATGAAGGCCGGGTCGGACTTGATCGCCCGCGCCGGTTCACCGGCTGCGTAGCGTTGGCCGAAGTCCAGTTGCAGGCGCTCCACCACGCGCCCCGGGTTGGGCGCCAGCAGCACCAGCTCGCTGGCGAGGAACACTGCTTCTTCGATGTCGTGGGTAATCAGGAACACCGGCTTGGCGGTGCGTTGCCATACCTGCAGCAACAACTCCTGCATCTGTTCGCGGGTGAAGGCATCCAGTGCGCCGAACGGCTCGTCCATCAGCAACACCCGTGGGTCGGCTGCCAACGCCCGGGCCAGGCCCACGCGCTGCTTCTGGCCACCGGACAATTGCCAGATACGCCGCTCGCCAAAGCCGTCGAGGTCGACCAGGGCCAGCATTTCGCGGGCCTTGGCTTCACGCTCGGCGCGTGGCACGCCGGCCAGTTCCAGGCCGAATGCGACGTTGCCCAGCACGTTCTGCCAGGGCAGCAGCGCATCGTCCTGGAACACTACGCCGCGCTCGGCGCCGGGGCCCTGGACGGGCACGCCGTCCAGGGTGATGCGCCCGCCGCTGGGGGCGACGAAGCCGGCGATCAGGTTGAGCAGCGAGGTCTTGCCGCTGCCGGAAGGCCCCAGGGCCACCAGCAGTTGGCGTGGCCCCAGGCTCAGGTTGATGTCGGCCAGTACCGGGGTTTCGGCACCGGGGTACTGTGCGCTGATGCGCTCCAGTTCGAGCAAGGCCATGGCAGGCTCCGGTCGGTTTTCTACAGGCTTAGTTGGGGAGGTACTGGGCGCTGACGTACGGCGAGTAGTCCGGCAGCACCGCGTCGACCTTGCCTTGCTGCTTGAGGAAGGTGGCCGTGTCGGTCAGCGCCTGGGTGGTCGGTGCGCCCAGTGCATTGGCCTGGTCGGCGGCCAGCGGGTAGACGTTGCCCTGCAGCAGCACCGGGATGTCAGCAGGCTTGGCGCCAGACAGTTTGGCCAGTTTGCTCACGTTGTCGGGGTTGGCCAGCCAGGCTTGCGGGTTCTTGCGGTAGTCGGCGTAGGCGTCGAGGGTGACCTTGGCAAAGGCCTTGACCACGTCGGGGTGCTTGGCGGCAAAGTCCTTGCGCACGATCCATGCGTCGAAGGTCGGTGCGCCTTTCTCGGCCAGCTCGCCGGAGGTGATCAGCACCTTGCCGTTTTCCTTGGCCACGCCCAGGGCCGGGTCCCAGACGTAGGTGGCGTCGATGTCGCCGCGCTTCCAGGCGGCAATGATCGCCGGCGGCGCCAGGTTGAGGATCTGCACCTTGGACGGGTCGATGTTCCAGCTCTTCAGCGCGGCCAGCAGGCTGTAGTGGCCGGTGGAGACGAACGGCACGGCGACTTTCTTGCCGACCAGGTCTTGTGGCGTCTTGATGCTGTCGCGGGCGACCAGTGCTTCACCGGCGCCAATCTGGGTGGCGATCAGGAAGGTCTCGACCGGCAGCTTGCGGGTGGCTGCGGCGGCCAGCGGGCTGGAGCCCAGGTAGCCGATCTGTACATCGCCGCTGGCTACGGCGGTGATCACGTCGGCACCGTTGTCGAATTTGCGCCAGTCGATGCTGGCCTTGCTGGCTTTTTCGTAGTTGCCATCGACCTGCGCCACCTTGGCCGGGTCGACGGTGGTCTGGTAGGCCACGGTCAGGTCGGCAGCCTGGGCCAACCAGCTGGCGCTGGCGAGGGTCAGGGCGGCGAACAGGCGCAGCGGAGCGTGCGGGATCATGGTGAACCTCTCGTCAGGCAATCGATGTGATGGATGGCGAGAAGGCTAAATGATCTAAGAAAAGTAAAATAAATAACTTTTTTCCATTAGCTTAGGAGCCAATTGCTTTAACCACGCTGTCTTTACGCGATCCCCTGTGGGAGCGGGCGTGCCCGCGAAGCAAGCGAGGCCGTGGATGGCACCGGCGTAGCCGGTGTTCGCGGGCATGCCCGCTCCCACATCGAGCGCACGAAGGCCGCAACATAGGTAATCCTGGGCAATGGCGAAATCGCAGACGGCTGCTAGGCTTTTTCGTCCCAATAGAACGATACGGAATTAGGTTATGAGCAAACGTTTGCAAATAACCAAAGGTTATGAAAAGCGATCTGCTGCTAACGAATCGCAGTAACAGTTCCTAACATATTCCTTAAAAATCTTACCAATTCATAAAACGGTCATTTTGGATTTATAGGATTGTCATTATCCTGTAGCGCAGGTGGCGTCTTAGACCAAAGTCGCGAAACGTTTAGAAACGATTGACTAAACGGTCACGCTTTGGGACTAAATCGCCAATCCACGGTGAGCGGGGCAGCAGATCCCACCGCCAGAGATACACAAGAATTAGAACGTAGAGGAGCAAAACATGTACAAGTCCAGCCTGGCCCTGGCCGTGGCACTGGGGGTTCTCGCCCAACAAGCAGGCGCTGCCGGTTTCGTTGAAGACAGCAAACTGTCGCTCAGCTCGCGCACCATGTACTTCAACAACGACAATCGTGAAGCTCACGGAGATGTTCGTCCGGATCAGCGTGAATCCGGCCAGGGCTTCAAGCTCGACTACATCTCGGGCTTCACTGAAGGTACCGTTGGCTTTGGTGTTGATGCCCAAGCGCTATGGGGTATTCACCTGGATGGTGGCCAGGGTTACCACAAGGGTGGTTTCTTCCCGGATGACGGCAAGGGTTCTGCAGCCCAGTGGGCCCGTTTTGGTGCCAACGCCAAGGCTCGCTTCTCGAAGACCGAAGCGCATTTCGGTAGCGCGCTCGCGCCAAACCTGCCGATCCTGGTCTCCAACGATGGCCGTCTGCTGCCGCAAACCTTCGAGGGTGGCACCATCACCTCGAAGGAAATCGACAACCTGACCATCAACGCCGGTCAGCTGACCCATGCCATGGGGCGTGCCTCGAGCAACCGTACCGGTCTGTCCGTTGCGGGCGCTACCGCTGAAAGCAACAAGTTCCGCTACGGCGGCCTGGACTACAAACTCACTCCAGACCTGACCCTGCAGTACTACTACTCGAATCTGGAAGACTTCTACAAGCAGCACTTCCTGGGTGCTACCCATGTCTTCAAGATCGCTGACGACCAGTCGTTCAAGACCGATCTGCGCTACTTCGATAGCAGCGCCGACGGCAAGAACAAGAAAGGTGGCCCAGGCGAGTACAACTTCAATAACAACGGCGGTTACGAGAAGACCGACGGCAAGATCGACAACAAGACCTGGTCCGCCATGTTCACCTACACCCTGGGTGGCCATGCGCTGATGCTCGGTCACCAGCAGGTCGGTGACGACGGCGGCTTCGTATGGCTCAACCAGGGCAGCCTGGTCAACGACAGCGGCACCTCGGAAGGCGCTGGTGGTTCCAGCTTCTACCTGTTCACCGACAGCATGATCAACCAGTTCGCTCGCGCCGGTGAGAACACCACCTTCGGTCAGTACTCCTATGACTTCGCGTCCCTGGGCGTTCCAGGCCTGAAGGCTTCGGTGGCCTACCTGCGTGGTGACGATATCCGCAACAAGTCGGGCGACGGCAGCTACAACGAATGGGAACGTGACGCGCGCGTCGACTACACCATTCAGCAGGGTACCCTCAAAGGCTTGGGCTTCAGCCTGCGTCAGGGTGTCTACCGTGGTAGCGGCGAAAGCAGCGCTGACCAGGATCAGACTCGCTTCATCGTGAACTACACTTACGCCTTCATGTAAGTTCGTGGTGTAACCAAAAGAGCCTCGCCTAGTGCGAGGCTTTTTTGTGTCTGCGATTTCGTATGCCTTATGGTTATAAACAAATCAGTATTTATTCTTTTTGTTTTTAATCGAATGCAGGCACATTGAACCCACACGGTACAGAACCCAGCACAGGAGCCGCAGCCCATGAGCCTAAAACTCGGCGATATCGCCCCCGATTTCGAACAGGATTCCAGCGAAGGCAAGATCCGCTTCCACGAGTGGCTGGGCAACAGCTGGGGGGTATTGTTCTCCCACCCTGCCGACTTCACCCCGGTGTGCACCACCGAACTGGGCCTTACCGCCAAGCTTAAGGACGATTTCGCCAAACGCGGGGTCAAGGCCATCGCCCTGTCGGTGGACCCGGTCGATTCGCACCACCGCTGGATCGATGACATCAACGAAACCCAGAATACCGTGGTCAACTTCCCGATCATTGCCGACGCCGACCGCAAGGTGTCCGATCTGTACGACCTGATCCACCCGAACGCCAGCGACACCCTGACCGTGCGCTCGCTGTTCGTCATCGACCCGAACAAGAAGGTGCGCCTGACCATCACCTACCCGGCCAGTACCGGGCGCAACTTCAACGAAATCTTGCGGGTGATCGACTCGCTGCAGCTGACCGACAACCACAAGGTCGCCACGCCAGGTAACTGGCAGGACGGTGACGACGTGGTAATCGTGCCCTCGCTGAAGGACGAGGAAGAGATCAGGCAGCGCTTCCCCAAAGGTTACCGGGCGGTCAAACCCTATCTGCGGCTGACCCCGCAGCCCAATCGTTAAAGGATTCCTCGTTGCATTGCTCTTAGCCAAAGCAGGGATATTCGGGCCGTTTCGACGGCCCTTTTTTTTTGCCTGCTGAAACTGCGTGGGCTTCTTCGCGGGTAAACCCGCTCCCACAGGGATAGCGCAAGTCTCAGGCCTTGTGCGGTCCCTGTGGGAGCGGGTTTACCCGCGAAAGGGCCAAAACAGGAGATAGATAAAAAATGGAATAAACAAATGAAAAAATATGATTTCTAGATATATGCGGCGACTGTTAATGTCACCTCCAACAGAACACAAGGAAGCGCTGCAATGCTGGTCGTCTCAATCGGTGGTAGCCCCAGTACCCGTTCACGCTCCGGCGTGCTGCTGGAGCGTTCTCGCCAGTGGCTGCAGGACCGTGGCGTCGAGGTAGTGACATTCCAGGTACGTGACTTTCCCGCCGAAGACCTGCTGCACGCCCGATTCGACAGCCCGCAGGTGCAGCACTTCCAGCAGCTGGTGGCCCAGGCCGATGGCCTGATCGTCGCCACGCCGGTGTACAAGGCCTCGTTCGCCGGTGCCCTGAAAACCTTGCTCGACCTGCTGCCCGAACGCGCCCTGGCACACAAGATCGTGTTGCCGATCGCCACCGGCGGCAGCATCGCCCACATGCTGGCGGTGGATTACGCACTGAAACCCGTGCTGTCGGCACTCAAGGCGCAAGAGACCCTGCAAGGGATCTTCGCCGACGACAGCCAGGTCGCCTACGCAGAAGGCTCCAGGCCCGCGCAGCTGGTAGCGGCGCTGGAAGAACGCCTGCAGGACGCGCTGGAAACCTTCCACGTTGCACTGGCCCGTCGGCCGCGCCCCGTGGCCCCCGGCGTATTGAACGAACGCCTGATCAGTGCTCGCTGGAGCATCTGACCGGCCCAACCCGCTTTACCACCTTACTCGCCCGACAACGAGGCAAGCAGGTGCAACCCGAACCCACTCGCACAGGAGAGCGCCATGCGCACAGTCTTCTTGCGTCGCGGTCTGGTCGCCCTGTTTGCGGCGGCTGTGTCCTTCGGCGCCATCACCCAAGCCCAGGCCGAGAGCCTGCGTATCGGTTACCAGAAATACGGCACCCTGGTGCTGCTCAAGGCCAAGGGCACGCTGGAAAAGCGCCTGGCCGAGCAGGGCGTGCAGGTGCAATGGACCGAGTTCCCCGGCGGCCCGCAACTGCTTGAGGGGCTGAACGTCGGCTCCATCGATTTTGGCGTCACCGGTGAAACCCCTCCGGTGTTCGCCCAGGCCGCCGGTGCCGACCTGCTGTACGTCGCCTACGAGCCGCCAGCGCCGCACAGCGAGGCGATCCTGGTGCCGAAGGGCTCGCCGATCCAGTCGGTCAAAGACCTCAAGGGCAAGAAAGTCGCCCTCAACAAAGGCTCCAACGTTCACTACCTGCTGGTTCGCGCCCTGGAAGACGCCGGCCTGAAATACAGCGAAATCCAGCCGGTGTACCTGCCCCCGGCCGATGCCCGCGCCGCCTTCGAACGCGGCAGCGTGGACGCCTGGGTGATCTGGGACCCGTACCAGGCTGCCGCCGAGAAACAGCTGCAGGCTCATACCCTGCGTGACGGCAAGGGCCTGGTCGACAACCATCAGTTCTACCTGGCCACCCGCAACTACGCGAACCAGCACCCGGCGGTGATCAACACCCTGATCGAAGAAGTGCGTGCCGTAGGTCAATGGTCCCAGGCCAACCCGCAGGAAGTGACCGACCAGGTCGCGCCGCTGCTCGGCCTGCCTGCCGATATCACCCTGACCTCGGTCAAGCGCCAAGGCTACGGTGCCGCGCCGCTCACCCCGGAAGTGGTAGCCGCGCAACAGAAGATCGCCGACACGTTCCAGGCACTGAAGCTGATTCCCAAGCCGCTGAGCATCAAGGACGTGATCTGGACACCCCCGGCCAAGGTCGCCAGTGCGCCTTGATTGATTTGCCTGCGCCGGGGCGCCGCCCTGGCTGAGCCCCCTTGAGGAGACAACTCCAATGAGCCTTAACATCTTCTGGTTCCTTCCTACCCACGGTGACGGCAAGTACCTGGGCACCTCCGATGGCGCGCGCGCCGTCGACCATGGCTACCTGCAGCAGATCGCCCAGGCGGCCGACCGGCTCGGCTTTGGTGGCGTGCTGATCCCTACCGGGCGCTCCTGCGAGGACTCCTGGCTGGTCGCGGCATCGTTGATCCCGGTGACCCAGCGCCTGAAGTTCCTGGTCGCCCTGCGCCCCGGGATCATTTCGCCGACCGTGGCGGCACGCCAGGCAGCAACCCTTGATCGCCTGTCCAACGGCCGCGCGCTGTTCAACCTGGTGACCGGTGGCGACCCGGACGAGTTGGCCGGTGACGGCCTGCACCTGAACCATCAGGAACGTTATGAAGCCTCTGTGGAGTTCACCCGTATCTGGCGCAAGGTGCTGGAAGGCGAGGTGGTCGACTACGACGGCAAGCACATCCAGGTGAAGGGCGCCAAGCTGCTCTACCCGCCGATCCAGCAACCACGCCCGCCACTGTATTTCGGCGGTTCCTCGGAAGCTGCGCAGGACCTGGCCGCCGAGCAGGTCGAGCTGTACCTGACCTGGGGCGAGCCGCCGAGTGCGGTCGCTGAAAAAATCGCCCAGGTGCGTGAGAAAGCCGCCGCCCAGGGCCGCGAAGTGCGCTTCGGTATCCGCCTGCACGTGATCGTGCGGGAAACCAACGAAGAAGCCTGGGCCGCTGCCGACAAGCTGATCTCGCACCTGGACGACGACACCATCGCTCGCGCCCAGGCCTCGCTGGCGCGCTTCGACTCGGTCGGCCAGCAACGCATGGCCGCCCTGCACAACGGCAACCGTGACAAGCTGGAAGTCAGCCCCAACCTGTGGGCCGGTGTCGGCCTGGTGCGCGGTGGTGCCGGTACCGCGCTGGTGGGGGATGGCCCGACCGTCGCGGCGCGGGTCAAGGAATACGCCGAGCTGGGCATCGATACCTTCATCTTCTCCGGCTACCCGCACCTGGAAGAGTCGTACCGGGTGGCCGAGCTGCTGTTCCCGCACCTGGATGTGCAACGCCCGGAGCAAGCCAAGACCGGTGGTTATGTGAGCCCGTTTGGCGAAATGGTGGCCAACGACATCCTGCCCAAGTCCGTTGCGCAGAGCTGAGGGCCAGGCCATGAGTCGTGCAACTTCCAACAACCTTGGCCAGCGCCTGGCGCCATGGGCGCTGCCGGTACTGCTGCTGGCTGCCTGGCAGCTGGCGGTCAGCGCCGGCTGGCTGTCGACGCGTATCCTGCCGGCGCCCAGCGCCGTGGTCAGCGCCGGCGTCGAGCTGGTGCGCAGCGGCGAGATCTGGACCCACCTGGCCATCAGTGGCTGGCGTGCCGGGCTGGGCTTCGTCATCGGTGGCAGCATCGGCCTGGTGCTGGGCTTCATCACCGGCTTGTCGAACTGGGGCGAACGCCTGCTCGACAGCTCGGTGCAGATGATCCGCAACGTGCCGCACCTGGCGCTGATCCCGCTGGTGATCCTGTGGTTCGGTATCGACGAGTCGGCAAAGATCTTCCTGGTCGCGCTGGGCACGCTGTTCCCGATCTACCTGAACACCTACCACGGCATCCGCAACGTCGACCCGGCGCTGGTGGAGATGGCGCGCAGCTATGGCTTGTCCGGCTTCAGCCTGTTCCGCCAGGTGATCCTGCCCGGGGCATTGCCTTCGATCCTGGTAGGCGTGCGCTTTGCCCTGGGCTTCATGTGGCTGACCCTGATCGTTGCCGAAACCATTTCGGCCAATGCCGGCATCGGTTACCTGGCGATGAACGCCCGTGAGTTCCTGCAGACCGACGTGGTGGTGCTGGCCATCGTCCTGTATGCGGTGCTCGGCAAGCTTGCCGACCTCGCCGCCCGCGGCCTGGAGCGTGTGTGGCTGCGCTGGCACCCGGCCTATCAAGTGGCGAAGAAGGAGGGCGCATGACCGTACTCAAGGAACAGCCGCCACGCCTGCTGCGTGGCATCCCGCTGGCTTCCAGCGGCCTGCGCAAGACCTTTGGCCAGCGCGAAGTGCTGAAGGGTATCGAGCTGCATATTCCTGCCGGCCAGTTCGTCGCCATCGTCGGCCGTAGTGGCTGCGGCAAGAGCACCTTGCTGCGCCTGCTGGCCGGTCTCGACCAGCCCACTGCAGGCCAGTTGCTGGCCGGTGCCGCGCCGCTGGAGCAGGCCCGTGAAGAAACCCGCCTGATGTTCCAGGACGCGCGCCTGCTGCCATGGAAGAAGGTGATCGACAACGTTGGCCTGGGCCTGTCTGGCGACTGGCGCCCGCGTGCGCTGGAAGCGTTGGAGTCGGTTGGCCTGGCCGACCGCGCCAATGAATGGCCGGCGGCTCTGTCGGGCGGCCAGAAGCAGCGTGTGGCCCTGGCCCGGGCGCTGATTCACCAGCCGCGCCTGCTGCTGCTGGACGAACCGCTCGGTGCGCTGGATGCATTGACCCGTATCGAGATGCAGCAACTGATCGAACGCCTGTGGCGTCAGCACGGCTTCACCGTGTTGCTGGTTACCCACGATGTCAGTGAGGCAGTCGCCGTGGCTGACCGGGTGATCCTGATCGAGGACGGCGAGGTCGGGCTCGACCTCACTGTCGACCTGGCACGGCCTCGGGCGCGTGGTTCGCACCGCCTGGCCGCGCTGGAAAGCGAAGTGCTCAACCGTGTTCTGTCGGCCCCGGGCGCTGCGCCCGAGCCGGATCCTGTAGCCCCTTTGCCCACGCAACTGCGTTGGGCGCACTGACTCACTTACCAGACTGAAGCCATAGAGAAGGAATCAAATCATGACCATCAAAGCCATCAACGTTCGCAACCAGTTCAAAGGCACCGTGAAGGAAATCCTGGAAGGCCCGGTACTGTCGGAAATCGACGTGCAGACCGCCTCGGGCATCGTAACTTCGGTCATCACCACCCGCTCCGTGCGTGAGCTGGAGCTGCAGGTGGGCAGTGAAGTGATTGCCTTCGTGAAGTCGACTGAAGTGTCCATCGCCAAGCTGTGATGGGTGTGGGCCATGGGGCTGCTTTGCAGCCCAATCGCCGGCAAGCCAGCTCCCACAGGTGCCCACAAGCTTCAGGCGTTGTGCTGTACCTGTGGGAGCTGGCTTGCCGGCGATGAGGCCATCAAATTTAACGCTTGGCCAGAAATGGCGGCAGATACAACCCCAGATACGCCTCGAACACTCGCTTGCCTTCCTCGGCCATGCGCGGGGTAATCGCCTCATGCAGCTGCACCGACCGCGCATACACCCGGTCACTCAACTCCATGGCCAGGGCAAACACGTCCACATCCGCCGGCATCACTGGCAGATGAAAGTGCTGGTCGAACAACTTGTGCATCAAGTCGCCCAGTTCCATGTCGTGCTGCCGGTCGGCCTGCACCACTTCGCTCAGGCCATGCTGGGCCAGGATCAGTTGCCGCGCCGCCGCGTCCTCGTTGTAGATATCCAGCATGCGCTGCTCGATCAGCCGTGACAGTTCGTGCCAGGTGTTGAACGCACTGCTGTCGATCGGCGCGCTCAGCGCTTCACGGAAGGCCCGGTGTACATCGGCCGTCAACGCCTCCAGCAGCGCCGGCACGCTGGCGAAGAAGTGGTACACCGAAGACGGTGGAATCTGCGCACGCTCGGCCACGCTGTAGATCGACAGGCTCGCCACCCCCAGCTCGGCCAGCAACTCGCGTGCAGCCGCCAGGATCGCCTCGATCCTGGCCTGGCTGCTGGCGCGCGGCTTGCGCGGGGTGGCAGTGCGGGTCATCAGTTGCTGATCGCCAGGATGCTGGCCTGGTAGGCGCCGACGAACAGGTCGAAGTCGCCGACTTCCTGCTGTTCCAGGCGCGACTGCTCGGCCAGCGAGTCGCGGGCGAGGGTTTCGAAGGCCTGCTGGCGCTCGACCGGCAGTGGCTGCTCGCGGAAGGTTTCGGCGTGGATGCGGCTCTGGCGCAGGGAGAACTTGACGAAGCTTTCGTCATGCTCGGTCATGCGCGCCAGTACCTGGGCCGACGGGGTCAGCGAGGCGTCGTCGACCTTGGCCTGCTGGGCATCCAGGGCCTTGCCGTGTTCTGCACCGCCTTGCGCCTGGTCGAGCAGATCGGCCAGTGGCCGAATACGCTCGATCAGCTCGCTGGCCCAGGCCTTCAGGCCGATCGGCTGGCCATTGCGGTGCAGTTCCAGGCCCGGGCGACGGCCTTCCTTGACCACGGTCAGGAAGTTGTTGGTGCACTGGCCGCATTCGCCGTTGTCCAGTTGCGGGCTGTCTTCCAGTGCGCAGAACAGCAGGAACGCGTCGAGGAAGCGCGCCTCGGTCAGGTCGATGCCCACCGGCAGGAACGGGTTGATGTCCAGGCAACGAACTTCCACGTACTGCACGCCACGCGAGGTCAGGGCCTGGATCGGCCGCTCGCCGGTGTAGGTGACGCGCTTGGGGCGAATGTTCGAGTAGTACTCGTTTTCGATCTGCAGGATGTTGGTGTTCAGTTGTACCCACTCGCCATCCACGTGCGTGCCGACTTCGACGTAAGGCGGGTAGGGCGTGCCCACCGCCTTGCGCAGGCTGTCGGTGTAGCTGGCCAGGTTGTTGTAGCACGGCGTGAGGCCGGCCTGGGCGTTGCTCTGGTAGCCCAGGTCGCTCATGCGCAGGCTGGTGGCGTAGGGCAGGTACAGGGTTTCGGCGTCCAGCTCTTCGAGCTGGTGCGGGCGGCCACGCAGGAAGCCTTTGTCCAGGGCCGGCGAGGCGCCGAACAGGTACATCAGCAGCCAGCTGTAGCGGCGGAAATTGCGGATCAGCGCGATATAGGCCGACGACTGGTAGTCGCGGTCGCTCTCACTGCCGCCTTCTGCGGCGCGCAGCAACGGCCACAGCGCTTCGGGCAGCGAGAAGTTGTAATGGATACCGGCGATGCACTGCATGGTGCGGCCGTAGCGCAGGGCCAGGCCCTTGCGGTAGACGTGCTTGAGCTTGCCGATGTTCGAGCTGCCGTACTCGGCGATCGGGATGTCCTCCTCGGCCGGCAGCGTGCAGGGCATCGACGGGCTCCACAGGTATTCGTCGCCCAGCTTGCTGTAGACGAAACGGTGGGTCTCTTCGAGGCTTTCCAGCACCTTGGCCGGGTCGGGCAGGGCTGGGGTGATGAACTCCAGCAGCGACTCGGAATAATCGGTGGTGATCTGCTCGTTGGTCAGCGCCGATCCCAGTGCTTGCGGATGCGGGGTCTGGGCCAGGCGACCTTCGTCGGTCACGCGCAGGCATTCGCGCTCAATACCGTGCAGGCACTGCTTGAGCAGGGGGAGATTGGCGCCGAGCAGGCTCAGGCGGCGGTTGAGGAGGTCGCTCAAGATGTATTCCTTCACGCGTCAGTCGCCCCAATATGGGGGTAGAAAAGACGGTCTACAAGGGTAGTGGGAAAAGGAACTGGCGTTGTCGCCTGGTTTACGCGGTTCCGGCATTGCGCAGCGCCGACTTCGGGGGCCGCTTCGCAGCCCATCGCCGGCAAGCCGGGCTCCCACAGGTAAACCACGATATTCAGGCTTGTGGATTACCTGTGGGAGCCCCGCTTGCCGGCGATGGGGCGCGAAGCGGCCCCCGGCTGTTGCCGAAAATACCGCAGATACCGCTTGGTGAGCTAGAGAACCGCGAAGGTTCCTTGCGCTTTCGCCACCAGCTTGTCGCCCTGAACTACGTCGGCGTCGACCACCAGGGTGCGCCGCCCGGCGTGCAGCACACGGGCGGTGCACAGGACCTCGCCGTCACTGACGGCGCGCATGTAGTTGATCTTGCACTCGATGGTGACGCTTTGCTGGTCGAAGCCATGGCTGGCCGAGCAGGCCAGGCCCATGGCGATATCCACCAGGCTGAAGATCGCGCCGCCGTGCAGCTTCTGGCCACGGTTGCGCAAGTGTGGCTCGAGCGCCAGGGCTACCTCGGCAACACCTGTTTCCAGGCGTTGCAGGCGGCAGCCGAGGAGCTGGCTGAAGGCGCTTTCGACGTATTCGCTTGGAACGTCCATCACTTCTTCTTCAGCTGCTTGGCGTTGGCGAACAGGGCGGCCATGGCGTTGTTGGCCGGTGCCGCAGTGGCGGTTTCGCGCTGGCGCGGCGCCTGCTGCTGGCGGTTGCCGCCATTGCCACGGTTACCACCGCGGTTGCCGTCTACCTTCTCGCCCGGGGTGTCGCTCATGCGCATGGACAGGCCGACGCGTTTGCGCGGGATGTCCACTTCCATGACCTTGACCTTGACCACGTCGCCGGCCTTGACCGCTTCACGTGGGTCCTTGATGAACTTCTCCGACAGCGCCGAAATATGCACCAGGCCGTCCTGGTGCACGCCGATGTCGACGAAGGCACCGAAGTTGGTGACGTTGGTCACCACGCCTTCGAGGATCATGCCCGGTTCCAGGTCCTTGAGGTCCTCGACGCCGTCCTGGAAGGTGGCGGTCTTGAACTCGGGGCGTGGGTCGCGGCCTGGCTTGTCCAGTTCCTGCAGGATGTCGGTGACGGTCGGCAGGCCGAAGGTTTCATCGGTGAATTTCTTCGGGTCCAGGCGCTTGAGGAAGCTGCTGTCACCGATCAGCGAGCGGATGTCGCGGTCGGTGTCGGCGGCAATGCGCTGCACCAGCGGGTAGGCCTCGGGGTGAACCGCGGAGGCGTCCAGCGGGTTGTCGCCGTTCATCACGCGCAGGAAGCCGGCGGCCTGTTCGAAGGTTTTCTCACCCAGGCGGCTGACCTTTTTCAGCGCAGCACGAGTGGCGAACGGGCCGTTGGCATCGCGATGGGCGACGATGTTCTGCGCCAGGGTGGCGTTGAGGCCGGAGATGCGCGTCAGCAGCGCCACCGAGGCGGTGTTGACGTCCACGCCCACGGCGTTCACGCAGTCCTCGACCACGGCGTCCAGGCCGCGCGCCAGTTTCAGCTGGGACACGTCGTGCTGGTACTGGCCGACACCGATGGATTTCGGGTCGATCTTCACCAGCTCGGCCAGCGGGTCCTGCAGGCGGCGGGCAATCGACACGGCGCCACGGATCGACACGTCCAGGTCCGGGAATTCGCGGGCGGCCAGTTCCGATGCGGAATACACCGAAGCGCCGGCCTCGGAGACCATGATCTTGGTGATCTTCAGCGCCGGGTACTTCTTGACCAGCTCCGCCACCAGCTTGTCGCTTTCGCGGCTGGCGGTGCCGTTGCCGATGGCAATCAGCTCCACCGAGTGCTTGGCGCACAGTGCAGCCATGATCGAAATGGTGCGGTCCCAGTCGTTCTTCGGTGCGTGCGGGTAGACCGTGGTGTGGTCCAGCAGCTTGCCGGTGGCATCGACCACGGCGATCTTGCAGCCGGTGCGCAGGCCCGGGTCGAAGCCCAAGGTGGCACGCGGGCCGGCCGGGGCGGCCAGCAGCAGGTCGTGCAGGTTGTGGGCGAACACATTGATCGCCTCGCCTTCGGCGTTGTCGCGCAGCTCGCCGAACAGGTCGGTTTCCAGGTGGGTGTAGAGCTTGACCTTCCAGGTCCAGCGCACCACTTCGCCCAGCCACTTGTCGGCCGGGCGGTTGCGGTTCTCGATGCCGACGTGGTTGCCGATCATCAGTTCGCACGGGTGCAGGGTGCCGGGCAGTTCTTCGCCGACTTTCAGCGAGGCGCTCAGCACGCCTTCGTTACGCCCGCGGAAAATTGCCAGGGCGCGGTGCGACGGAGCGTTGCGCAGCAGTTCGTCATGGGCGAAGTAGTCGCGGAACTTGGCGCCTTCTTCTTCCTTGCCAGGCACGACGCGGGCGCTGAGCACCGACTCCTGCTTGAGGAAGCTGCGCAGCTTGTCGAGCAGGGCGGCGTCTTCGGCGAAGCGCTCCATGAGGATGTACTTGGCGCCTTCCAGCGCGGCCTTGACGTCGGCCACGCCCTTGTCGGCGTTGACGAAGCGTGCGGCTTCGCTTTCCGGGGCGAGGTCGGGGTTGTTGAACAGGCCGTCGGCCAGCTCGCCGAGGCCGGCTTCCAGGGCGATCTGGCCCTTGGTGCGGCGCTTCTGCTTGTACGGCAGGTACAGGTCTTCAAGGCGGGTCTTGGTATCGGCCAGCTTGATCTCGCGGGCCAGTTCCGGGGTCAGCTTGCCCTGCTCCTCGATGCTGGCCAGGATGCTGGCGCGGCGCTCGTCGAGTTCGCGCAGGTAGCGCAGGCGCTCTTCCAGATGGCGCAGCTGGGTGTCGTCCAGGCTACCGGTCACTTCCTTGCGGTAGCGGGCGATGAAGGGCACGGTCGAGCCTTCGTCCAACAGGCCCACGGCCGCCTCGACCTGCTGGGGGCGTACGCCCAGTTCCTCGGCGATACGGCTGTTGATGCTGTCCATGTAAACCACCTGACATTTGTGAATACGGGGGTCGCCTGTGGGCCTTTCGCCCGGCGGCGCTGGATGAAAGCCGCGCATTATACCCATCGCAAACGGCTTGCGGTGATGGCGCCCGGCCAGCCGAAACTGGCGCCGGGGGAAAAATCTGCTAACAATGCTCACGCAACGTGCAGCAATGGCTACGCCATAATGCGCGGCGATATCAGAGGAGTTATTCATGACCGGCACGCCAAACACCGCTGAAGGTGACAAGATTCTCATCGTCGACGACGACCCGGGGCTGAGCAGCCTGCTGGAACGTTTCTTCACCAGCAAGGGCTACCGTGCCCGCGCGGTACCCAACACCGAGCAGATGGACCGCCTGCTGCAGCGTGAGGTGTTCAACCTGGTGGTGCTCGACCTGATGCTGCCCGGCGAGGATGGCCTGTCGGCGTGCAAGCGCCTGCGTCAGCAGAACAACCAGATCCCGATCATCATGCTCACCGCCAAGGGCGACGAGCTCAGCCGTATCAAGGGCCTGGAGCTGGGCGCCGACGACTAC
Organism: Pseudomonas sp. X4; assembly: GCF_040784925.1. Classification (NCBI taxonomy): domain Bacteria; kingdom Pseudomonadati; phylum Pseudomonadota; class Gammaproteobacteria; order Pseudomonadales; family Pseudomonadaceae; genus Pseudomonas; species Pseudomonas sp. X4. The sequence goes on from NZ_CP160798.1 coordinate 2,673,850, forward strand.
CTGGGCAAGCCGTTCAACCCGGACGAGCTGATGGCCCGGGTCAAGGCCGTGCTGCGCCGCCAGGCGCCGAGCGTGCCGGGTGCGCCTGGTAGCGAAGACGAGTCGGTCACCTTCGGCGACTACGAGCTGTCGCTGGCCACCCGCGAACTCAAGCGTGGCGACGAAGTGCACATGCTCACCACCGGCGAGTTCGCCGTGCTCAAGGCGCTGGTGATGCACGCACGCGAGCCGCTGACCCGCGACAAGCTGATGAACCTGGCGCGTGGCCGCGAATGGGATGCGCTGGAACGCTCCATCGACGTGCAGATTTCGCGTCTGCGCCGCATGATCGAGCCGGACCCGTCCAAGCCGCGTTATATCCAGACCGTGTGGGGCGTGGGCTACGTGTTCGTGCCGGACGGAAACGCCGGTAAATGATGCCGCGCCGTCGATGAAAACACCGCTCTGGTTTCCGCAAAGTTTCTTCGCCCGCACCCTGTGGCTGGTGTTGATCGTCGTCCTGTTCTCCAAGGCCTTGACCCTGGTCTACCTGTTGATGAACGAGGACGTGCTGGTCGACCGTCAGTACAGCCACGGTGTTGCGCTGACCCTGCGCGCCTATTGGGCGGCCGACGAAGAAAACCGCGACAAGATCGCCGAAGCGGCAGGCCTTATCCGGGTCACCGGCTCGGGCGTGCCCGAGGGTGAGCAGCACTGGCCCTACAGCGAAATCTACCAACGGCAGATGCAGGCCGAGTTGGGCGAAGACACCGAGGTACGGCTGCGCATTCATGCGCCGCCGGCGTTGTGGGTCAATGCGCCAAGCCTGGGCCCGGGTTGGTTGAAGGTACCACTGTACCCGCACCCGCTGCGTGGGCAGAAGATCTGGAACGTGCTGGGTTGGTTCCTGGCCATCGGCCTGTTGTCCACAGCTTCGGCCTGGATCTTCGTGCGCCAGCTGAACCAGCCGCTCAAACGCCTGGTGTTCGCCGCCCGGCAGTTGGGCCAGGGTCGCAGCGTGCGCCTGCCGATCAGCGACACGCCCAGCGAGATGACCGAGGTGTACAAGGCCTTCAACCAGATGGCCGAGGATGTCGAGCAAGCCGGGCGCGAGCGCGAGCTGATGCTGGCCGGGGTTTCCCACGACCTGCGCACACCGCTGACGCGCCTGCGCCTGTCATTGTCGTTGCTGGACAGCGACAGCGAACTGAGTGACGACATGGTCCGCGATATCGAGGACATGGACGCGATCCTCGACCAGTTCCTGGCCTTTATCCGCGATGGCCGTGACGAGCCGGTTGAGGAGGTCGACCTGGCCGACCTGGTGCGCGAAGTGGTGGCGCCGTACAACCAGCCGGAAGAACGGGTGCGGCTGTGCCTGGAGCCGATCCCACCGTTCCCGCTGCGCCGGGTTTCGCTCAAGCGCATGCTGGGCAACCTGATCGGCAATGCCCTGCACCACGCCGGCAAGGGGGTCGAGGTGGCCGCCTATGTGTCGGGCGACGAGAGTGCGCCGTATGTGGTGCTGAGCGTGCTGGACCGCGGGACGGGGATCGACGAGTCGGAGCTGGAGACCATCTTCAACCCGTTCATTCGTGGTGACCGGGCCCGGGGTGGCAAGGGCACCGGGCTGGGGCTGGCGATCGTCAAGCGGATTGCAGCGCAGCATGGTGGGAATGTGGAACTGCGCAACCGCTCTGGTGGCGGGATCGAGGCGCGGGTACGGTTGCCTTTGGGGCTGTTGCTGCCGCGTAATGCTGTATGAATCTGGTTGGCCGCACCGGCCCTATCGCCGGCAAGCCAGCTCCCACAGGTAATCCACAAGCCTGAAGGTCGTGGTAATCCTGTGGGAGCTGGCTTGCCGGCGATAGGGCCGGTACAGGCTTGAATCAGCCCTTACCCTTGGTCCGAGTCTGATTAGGCCCACCATTCTTCTCCAGATGCTCGATGATCATGGCGGCCACGTTCTTGCCGGTGGTCACTTCAATCCCCTCCAGCCCCGGCGACGAGTTCACCTCCATCACCAGCGGCCCGTGGTTGGAGCGCAGGATATCCACACCCGCCACACTCAAGCCCATCACCTTGGCCGCGCGAATGGCGGTCATGCGTTCTTCCGGGGTGATCTTGATCAGGCTGGCCACCCCACCGCGGTGCAGGTTGGAGCGGAATTCCCCCGGCTTGGCCTGGCGCTTCATCGACGCGATGACCTTGTCGCCGACCACGAAGCAGCGGATATCCGCGCCACCCGCTTCCTTGATGTATTCCTGCACCATGATGTTCTGCTTCAACCCCATGAACGCCTCGATCACCGATTCGGCGGCCTTGGTGGTTTCGCACAGCACCACGCCGATGCCCTGTGTGCCTTCCAGCACCTTGATCACCAGCGGGGCGCCGTTGACCATCTGGATCAGGTCGGGGATGTCGTCCGGCGAGTGGGCGAAGCCGGTAATCGGCAGGCCGATGCCGCGCCGCGACAGCAGTTGCAGCGAGCGCAGCTTGTCACGGGAGCGGGCTATCGCTACCGACTCGTTGAGCGGATACACGCCCATCATCTCGAACTGGCGCAGCACCGCGCAGCCATAGAAGGTCACCGAGGCACCGATGCGCGGGATCACTGCGTCGAAGCCTTCCAGCGGCTTGCCGCGGTAGTGGATCTGCGGCTTGTGGCTGGCAATGTTCATGTAGGCCCGCAGGGTATCGATCACCACCATTTCGTGGCCCCGCTGGGTACCGGCTTCGACCAGGCGGCGGGTGGAATACAGACGCGGATTGCGCGACAGCACAGCGATCTTCATGCAGCACCTGTGGCAGTAGAAAGGGTGGCCGGGAAGGCCGGTTTGTCTTGTACGTATTTGAGGCCAGGGTTGACCACCAGCTGGCCATGGATCAGAGCCTTGGAACCCAGCAACAGGCGATAACGCATGTTCTTGCGGCACGCCAGGGTGAACTCCACCTCCCACACACCATCGCCCAGGGCCAGTGACGTGCGGATGACATAGCGGGTCTGGGCCTGGCCGTTGGAGCTCTTGATGGTTTTCATGGTCACCAGCGGTGCCTCGCAGCGGCGGTGGCGCAACTGCACCACCGAGCCCAGGTGTGCGGTGAAGCGGACCCAGGGCTGGCCGTCGCGCTCGAACGGTTCCACCTCGGTGGCGTGCAGGCTGGAGGTGCTGGCGCCAGTGTCGATCTTGGCGCGCAGCCCGGCCACGCCAAGGTCGGGCAGGGCGACCCACTCGCGCAGGCCGATCACAGTCAAATGGTCAAATGTCTTCACGAAACGCACCCTGCGGATGAGGTGGTGAACTGTAAGCACGGCGGGGATTTTTTGCATCCGATCGTTACGGTAGTACAGTTCGATGAAACACAGCGTTCGAGGTAACGGGATGGCACAAAAAGCCGAAGACGACGACAAGGTCCGCCTGGACAAATGGCTGTGGGCGGCACGCTTCTACAAGACCCGCGCGCTGGCCAAGGCGGCGATCGAGAGCGGCAAGGTGCATTGCCGGGGTGAGCGCTGCAAGCCGGGCAAGGAGCCGCGGGTGGGTGAGGAGTTCGTGCTGCGCACCGGGTTCGACGAGCGCACCGTGGTGGTGAAGGCTCTGTCGGTAGTGCGACGTGGGGCGCCTGAGGCGCAGACGTTGTACGAGGAGACCGAGGACAGCGTGCGCCGGCGTGAGCAGGCGGCGGAACTGCGCAAGGCCGGGGCGATGGGCGTGACCACCGATGGGCGGCCGACCAAGAAGCAGCGGCGGCAGATTCACCAGTTGCATGGGAGCTTCGAATAGCCGGGGCCGCTTTGCGGCCCATCGCCGGCAAGCCAGCTCCCACAGGTACTGCGCAAGCCCTGAAACTTGTGCAATCCCTGTAGGAGCGGCCTTGTGTCGCGATGGGCTACGCAGTAGCCCCAAGGATCTAGCGGGTCACCGCCAAGCGCCCGACCAACGGTAACTTGGCCGCGATCGCAAACAACGGCGCCGTCCAGCGCATCAGCACTCCACTCCCCTTGGCCGCCAGCGGCGTGTAGCAGCTCCAGCCCAACGCCAGCACTGCCATCAGCAGCCCGCCGATGTAGTCATCCTGCCCCCAGTGGGCACCGGCCACCAGGCGCGGCAACATGAACAACACCGCCAGCCCCCAGACCACAAGATACTGCACCAGGCGGCGGCTGAACACGCTCATGAACAGCGCCCAGACCAGCAGCACCGAGGCATGATCCCCCGGGAAACTCTTGCTGGAACGGTCCTTGAGCTCCCAGGCCGCCTCCAGGTTCGGATAGTAGTCGCTGAGGTGCACCACCTCGTCGAACATCATCGAAGGGCTCTTGTGCTGCCAGCCGGCTGCATCCACCCACTTGGAAAACAGCGCGCGAATCACCACTAAGAGGATTAGCGTGACCAGGAAGCCGAAAAAGGCCTGGCGCACCTGGGTTGCCTTGAACACCCAGTCGCCACGGATAAGCACTGCCAGAAGGATCAGGCCGACGACGATGTCGAATGGGCGCAGGCTACCGACGGTCCAGATGTAGCGCCAGGTGGTGTTGTCGGCCAGCGGCGCATTCAGGCTGTGGAACAGCCACTCGTCGAAAGTCAGGCACAAGATCTGGCCAATGGGCCATAACCAGAAACACAGTAGAGCGATAGGAAGCAGCGTACAGGCTGCCAATGGCCCCCAGGACCACCTTGCTTGGAACAGTGGTCGATTATCCATAAAATACCTCTATTGCAAACAGGAATCGGAGCGCCTTGTGAGCGCTCTGTCACGGGGTTCTCGGATGTTTTTCGACAACCCTTGTAACCATTTTGTCATCATTTTCAGATAGCCAAAACCTATGAGCGACTTGCCTGATACCGATTTCACCCAACGTTTCATCTTCGACGAGCGCGATGTGCGCGGCGAGTGGGTGTCTCTCGATGACAGCTACGCCGCGGTGTTGGCGCGTCATGAGTACCCGCAGCCGGTGCAGGCACTGCTGGGCGAGCTGATGGCCGCCACCGCCTTGCTGGTGGGGGCGCTGAAGTTCGACGGCCTGCTGATTCTGCAGGCGCGTTCCGCAGGGCCGATCCCGCTGTTGATGGTCGAATGTTCCGGTGACCGGGACATCCGTGGCATGGCCCGCTACGAAGCGGACCAGATCCCGGCGGATGCGACCCTGTCGCAGCTGATGCCCGACGGCCACCTGACCCTGACCATCGATCCGGTCAAGGGCCAGCGCTACCAGGGCACTGTCGACCTCGACGGCGCCACCCTGTCGGAGTGCTTCACCAACTACTTCGTCCAGTCGCAACAGCTCAACACGCGCTTCTGGCTCAACGCCGAAGGCGGCAAGGCCCGTGGCCTGCTGCTGCAGCAACTGCCGCGCGATCGCCAGCCGGACGATGAAGAGCGTGAAGAAAGCTGGCAGCACGTTGTGGCATTGGCCACCACGCTCAAGGCTGATGAGTGGGCGCTGGACAACGAAACCCTGCTGCACCGCCTGTACCACGAAGATGCCGTGCGCCTGTTCGATATCCAGCCGCTGCGCTTCAATTGCAGCTGCTCTCGCGAACGTTCCGGCAATGCGCTGGTCAGTTTGGGCGAGCACGATGCCAAGGCGCTGGTGGAAGAATGCGGCGGGCAGGTGGAGATCGATTGCCAGTTCTGCAACGAGCGCTATTTCTTCGACGCCAGCGATGTGGCGCAACTGTTTGCCGGTGGCGGCACTGACGTAGCCTCAGAAACTCGTCACTGAAACGTTTAACTACAGGACAATCTCCTGTCGAATTGCGCAAAAGCGCAGTTCTGACAGGAGGGGCCTACTTTTTTTGGGCGTTTCTGGCATAATCCGGCCACTTTTTTCGCTGTAGTAGTTTTTTCAAGACAACTACAAAACGTTTGGAGCACTCGGCCTCGGGCCGGATGGGGTATCTCATGACGCAAGCCAACAACACCGTGTACACCGACCTGAGCGTCGATGAGCTGGTAAAAGAAGCGCTGCAACGCGGTGAAGGCGTACTAGCCGATACTGGCGCACTGGTCGTGGAGACCGGTCACCGTACTGGCCGTTCGCCGGCTGACCGTTTCATCGTCGAAGAGCCTTCCACCCAGGACGCCATTTCCTGGGGCCCGATCAACCGCAAGTTCCCGGCCGACAAGTTCGATGCCCTGTGGGACCGCGTCGAGGCGTTCAACAACGCCCAGGATCACTTCGTTTCCTACGTTCACGTAGGGGCTGCCGCCGAGCACTACCTGCCGGTGAAGATGACCACCCAGACTGCCTGGCAGAACCTGTTCGGCCGTTGCCTGTTCATCAACCCGGAGCAGTACAACCCGGCAGGCCGTGGCGAGTGGCAGGTCCTCAACGTCGCCAACTTCGTGTGCGAGCCTGAGCGTGACGGCACCAACTCCGATGGTTGCGTGATCATCAACTTCGCCCAGAAGAAGGTGTTGATCGCTGGCATGCGCTACGCCGGCGAAATGAAGAAAGCCATGTTCTCGGTGCAGAACTTCCTGCTGCCGGCTGCCGACGTGCTGCCAATGCACTGCGCGGCAAACATCGGCGAACAAGGCGATGTGACCCTGTTCTTCGGCCTGTCCGGCACCGGCAAGACCACCCTGTCGGCCGACGAAAGCCGTTACCTGATCGGTGACGACGAGCACGGCTGGGGCGAGGGCGTGGTCTTCAACATCGAAGGCGGCTGCTACGCCAAGTGCATCGACTTGTCCGAGAAGAACGAGCCGGTCATCTGGAAAGCCATCAAGCATGGCGCCGTGCTGGAAAACGTCGTACTCGACGCCAACAAGCACGCCGACTACACCGATGTCAGCCTGACCCAGAACAGCCGTGCGGCCTACCCGCTGGAGCACGTTGCCAAGCGTTCCGAAGCGAACCTGGGCGGCGAGCCGAACGCAGTCATCTTCCTGACCTGCGACCTGACTGGTGTTCTGCCTCCGGTTTCGATCCTGAACAACGAGCAGGCGGCCTACCACTTCCTGTCCGGCTACACCGCGCTGGTCGGTTCCACCGAAATGGGATCGGGCAGCGGCATCAAGTCGACCTTCTCCACCTGCTTCGGCGCACCGTTCTTCCCGCGCCCGGCTGGCGAGTACGCCGAGCTGCTGATCAAGCGTATCAAGGGCTTCGACTCGAAGGTCTACCTGGTCAACACCGGCTGGACCGGCGGTGGCTACGGCGTTGGCAAGCGCTTCAGCATCCCGACCACCCGTGCCGTGATCGCTGCGATCCAGAGCGGCGCGCTGATCGGTGCCGAAACCGAGCACCTGGACATCATCAACCTGGACGTGCCGAAGGCCGTTCCGGGCGTTGATACCGAGCTGCTCAACCCGCGCACCAACTGGGCTGACAAGGCTGCCTACGACGAGGCCGCCAAAGGCCTGGCCAAGCTGTTCATCGAAAACTTCAAGAAGTTCGAAGTTTCCGACGCCATCAAGGCCGCTGGCCCACAGCTGTAAGCTGAGCTTACCTGTAACGAAAGGCCGCCCCAACGGGCGGCCTTTTCATTTTCTACTGCCTGTACCGGCCTCTTCGCGGCTAAAGCCGCTCCCACAGGTACACCACCAACGTTGAATGCAGTGCAGTACCTGTGGGAGCAACTGTCTTGCTCAATTTCTAAAATCTAGCGCGATCCCTGTGGGAGCGGGCTTGTCCCGCGAACACGGGCGAAGCCCGTGCCATCCAGCGCGGTATTGGCTTGGTGGGCAAGCCCGCTCTCATATGAATTACGTCGGTTTCCTGATCTAGGTCCGCTTAGGCTGTGGCAAGACCAGATCCAGCCAAGGCTCGCCAGTCCTGAGCATGGCATTGAGCCGTACGAGGAATACCCGCATACAGGCTACGATAGCGACCTTGGCAACTTTTCCTCGTTCGCGCAGTGCCTCATAACGAGCCTTGAGTGCTGGGTTGTACTTCATCGCCACAAGGCATGACATGTACAACGATCGCCTGGCCTCAAACCGCCCGCCTGAGATAGAGCGCTTGCCCACGAATTTTCCGCTGTCGTGGTTGAAGGGCGCCACCCCGACCAATGAGGCTATTTCTCTAGACTCGACACGCCCCAGTTCTGGCAGAAGCGTTACCAGCTTGCCCGCCGTAACCAGCCCAATGCCTTTGACCTGGACCAGCTGAGTAACCCGTTCATCTTTCAGGGCTTCCGCTTGCTGGCTGATCGCTTGCTCAACCAGCTTGATCTGCGATTTGAAGTGCTGGAGGTTGGCTTTCAGAAAGTCGGACACCACGCGGGACTGCGCCTGTTTCAGGCGCCTCAGATCGTCATCACGCTGCTGAACCAGCCGATCACGTTGCTGCAGCAATTCCCGCAACAGCGCACGTTCCGGGCTGATCCGCAGGGTGGACTGGTCTGGAATGACCTCAGCGTAGTGGGCCAGTACTTCGGCATCGATGGCGTCGGTCTTGGCTTTGACGCCGATGGATTCTGCGAACGCTCGGGCTCGCTTGGGATTGACGCGTATGACTTTGTAGCCGCCATCCTGCAAGAAATGCATGACATCTCGCTCGTAGCCGCCCGTGGCCTCCAGCAAAACGCGCTTGATACTGCGCCCGCCAAGGCTTCGCTGCAGCTCCTCGAAGCCTGCCCGATCATTGCTCACATGGATTTTTATGCCCTGTGGCCGCACCAGCGCATCGAGTGATCGACTGGAAACATCAATACCCAGGAAGGACGCCATCACCAAACCCTCCTAAACTCAACACTGTGAGAGGACTTTGGCTTGGCCCACGCTTGTGATTCGAGATCAGAGCCGCATCCAACTGTTCGGGCTCTCGCCAAAGTGGAACGGTGAATGACAGCTTGTGCTCCCACTCGTGCTCATGGCACCTGCGGCATTCAGCTTGTCATTCACCGCTCTCACTCCAGATTTTAATCCCTCATCAAGACACAAGCGGCTTTAGCCGCGAAGAGGCCGGCACAAGCAGCGGAAATCCGGTTTTTCTGTTTCACTGTCAGCATCCATTGCGAAGACAAGAGCCAGCCAGATGACCGAATCCCCTCAGCGCACTGCCTTCTCCCACTTCCACCCCATCCTCACCCGCCCCCAGGACAATGACCTGAACGGCCACATCGCCGGTGCCACCGTGCATGGCTTCTTCGAAACCGCCATCCAGGCGTTCCTCGTCGAACAGGCCGACCTGGACCTGCGTGACGGCGAGCTGGCGGCCTTCGTGGTCAGTTCGGCGGCGGATTTCTACGCGCTGCCAGGCTTCCCGGACGTGCTGGAAGTGGGGCTGGGGGTGGCACGCCTGGCGGGCAGTACGGTGGAGTACCGCCTGGCCCTGTTCCGCCCAGGCGAGCCGGAGGCGTGTGCGGCAGGCACGGTGGTGCAGGTGTTCATCGAACGCGCCAGTGGCCGGCCAGTGGCATTGCCAGAAGCGCTGCAGGTGATCCTGTCTGGTTTGCTGCTGGAACAGCAGGCATAAAAAAGCCCCGCTGGCAGGGGCGGGGCTTTTGTTGCCGGGGCAAGGCCCTCAGGCGTTAGTCGCGCCAGTGGCGCTTGTGCTTGCGATGGCCGTAGTGGTGGCCACGGTCCCAGTGGCGGCGGTCGTCGTCATAACCACGACGGTAGCGGCGGCCTTCGTGGTAATCGTCTCTGTCGGCCTCTTTACCCATGTAGTTACCCAGTGCGCCACCGGCACCACCGCCGGCTGCTGCGCCAATGTAGCTACCGGTAGTGCCGCCCACGGAGCGGCCGACCACGTTACCGCCTGCTGCGCCCAGCGCGCCGCCGATAGCGGCTTCCCCACGTTGACGCTTGTCGGCACCCAAGGCACCGCCAGCCGCGCCGCCCAGACCGGCACCAATGGCGCCGCCGGTGCTACCACCGATGGAGTTGCCCACCACGGAGCCCAGTACCCCACCCAATGCGCCGCCAATGCCGGCCTCGGTGGTGCCGCCTGCCATGGCAACGCCGCTGAGCAAGCTGAAAGACAACAACAGTATCGAGGAGTACTTCTTCATCAAGAGAGCCTCATAAGGATGACGAGGCGATTTTTGAGCCTTGCAGGCACGCCTGGCAACGGAAATCCGACGAGTAACACGAGTTGTACACAATTCTCTAACTTACTGTATTTACTGTGAAACTTTATCGTTTTTTCGCTGTCTGAGACCTTTATGACGAAGCCCTGAACCGCTATGGAACAGGGCTTTTTTATTTTTGCGCAGGGGCTTCCGGCCTCTTCGCGGGTAAACCCGCTCCCACAGGGATACCACCGCTCTCAGTCCTTGAGTTGCCTCTGTGGGAGCGGGTTTACCCGCGAAGAGGCCAACACCGTTCCTACAGGATGCGCCCGTCGTCCCGCGCCCGCTCCAGCTTGATGGCAATGAACTTCGACGTCGGTGTATGGCTGCCATCGCCAATGCTCTCCAGCGGCACCAGCGGGTTCACCTCCGGGTAGTACGCCGCCGCCTGCCCGGCCGGGATGTCGAAGGCCAGCAGAGTGAAGCCGTGCACACGGCGCACATGCTCATCCCCCCACAGCGACACGATGTCGACCTGCTGCCCCGGCTGGAAGCCCAGGCGGATGATGTCGGCTTCGTTGGCGAACAGCACCTCGCGCTGGCCACGCACGCCACGGTAGCGGTCGTCCAGGCCGTAGATGGTGGTGTTGTACTGATCGTGCGAGCGCATTGACTGCATGATCAGGTCAGGCACCTGGCCGCTGGCGCGTACACGCTCGTCGAGCAGTGTGTCGGGCAGCAGGTTGGCCTTGAAGTTGGCGCGGCCGGTGCTGGTATTCCATTCGCGGCTGGCAGCGCTGTTGCCCAGGTAGAAACCGCCCGGCTCGCGCAGGCGCTGGTTGAAGCCGCTGAAGCCGGCGATGGTGTCGCCGATCAGCTCGCGGATACGGTCGTAGTCAGCCACCAGCCAGTGCCAGTCCACGGGCTTCTTGCCCAAGGTGGCGGCGGCGATACCGGCGATGACCGCCGGCTCCGAGCGCATCTGCGTCGAAAGCGGCTTCAGCTGGCCATTGGAGGCGTGGACCATGCTGAACGAGTCCTCTACCGTTACCGCCTGTGGCCCTTCTGCCTGCAGGTCGATGTCAGTGCGGCCCAGGCACGGCAGGATCAGTGCCTGCTTGCCGTGCACCAGGTGGCTGCGGTTGAGCTTGGTGCTGATGTGCACGGTCAGCTCGCAGTTGCGCAGTGCCTGGGCGGTGCGCTCGCTGTCCGGCGTGGCCTGGGCGAAGTTGCCGCCCAGGCCGATGAACACCTTGGACCGGCCGTCGAGCATGGCGTGGATCGCCTCGACGGTGTTGTGGCCATTGTGCCGGGGCACAGGGAAGCCGAAGCGCTGCTCGATGGCGTCCAGCAGGGCCACCGGCGGGCGCTCGTTGATGCCCATGGTGCGGTCACCCTGCACGTTGCTGTGACCACGCACCGGGCACAAGCCTGCGCCTGGCACGCCGATATTGCCGCGCAGCATCTGCAGGTTGACGATTTCCTGGATGGTCGGCACCGAATGGCGGTGCTGGGTAATGCCCATCGCCCAGCACATGATCACCCGCTTGCCACGGCAGTACATGCGCGCGGCCAGTTCGATGTCGGCCAGCGCCAGGCCGGACTGGGTCTGGATGTGCTCCCACGGGGTGGCATCCACTACCTCCAGGTAGTCGTCGACGCCATGGCCATGTTCGGCGATGAAGGCGTGGTCGAAGACTGCCGGTTCGCCGTTGGCCTGGGCTTCGCGTTCCCATTGCAGGACGAACTTGGCCATGCCGCGCAGCAGCGCCATGTCGCCGCCCAGGGCCGGGCGGAAGAATGCGGTGTTGGTCGGCCGGTCGCTGTTGGTCAGCATTTCCAGCGGGTTCTGCGGGTGCTGGAAGCGCTCCAGGCCACGCTCCTTGAGCGGGTTGATGCACACCACCTGGGCACCGCGCTTTACCGCATCGCGCAGCGGGTCGAGCATGCGCGGGTGGTTGGTACCGGGGTTCTGGCCCCAGACGAAAATCGCGTCGGCGTGCTCGAAGTCGTCGAAGGTGACGGTGCCCTTGCCGACCCCGACGCTTTGCCCCAGGGCCACGCCGCTGGCCTCGTGGCACATGTTCGAGCAGTCGGGGAAGTTGTTGGTGCCGTAGGCCCGCACGAACAGCTGGTACAGGTACGCTGCTTCGTTGCTGGCGCGCCCCGAAGTGTAGAACTCGGCCTGGTCAGGGCTGGCCAGCTTGTTCAGCTCGCGGGCGATCAGGGTGAAGGCGGCGTCCCAGCTGATCGGCTGGTAGCGGTCGCTGGACGCGTCATAGACCATCGGCTCGGTCAGGCGCCCCTGGTACTCCAGCCAGTAGTCGCTCTGCTGCAGTAGCGAAGTGACGCTGTAGCGGGAGAAAAAGGCGGCATCGACGCGGCGCTTGGTCGCCTCCCAGTTCACTGCCTTGGCGCCGTTCTCGCAGAACTTGACCATGCCGCTTTCCGGCGAGTCGCCCCAGGCGCAGCCGGGGCAATCGAAGCCGCCGTTCTGGTTGGTCTTGAGCAGCGCGCGAATGTTCTTCAGCGCGTTATCGCTGCCAACCCAGGCCTTGGCCACGCTGCGCAGCGCGCCCCAGCCACCGGCGGGGCCGTGGTAGGGCTTGTAGCGAGGGGAGGAGGCTGGGGCGTTGTCCGGGAGGTGTTGGTACGAGGTCACGACTGTTACGACTCCGCCGCTGGGCTGTAGACCCGCGGTGCGCTGTGCTTGGGCAGATGGATAAGGTTGAGGTTGTGCTTGCGCGCCCATTGCAGGGCAAGGCCGGTGGGCGCCGACAGGCTGACCAGGGTCTGGATACCGGCCCGCAGCACCTTCTGGATCAGCTCCAGGCTGCAGCGGCTGGTGACGATGGCTAGGCCACCCTGGCTGTCGATGCCTTGGCGCAGCAAGGCGCCGATCAGCTTGTCGAGGGCGTTGTGCCGGCCGATGTCTTCGCGGCCGAGCAGCAGTTCGCCGTGGCGGTCCATGAACAGTGCCGCATGCACCGCGCCGCAGTGCTGGCCGAGGGGCTGGAAGGCATCGATACGCTCACGCAGGCCGACCAGCCATTGCGCCGGTGGCAAGGGTGCGCCAGGCAGCTTGGCCAGCTCTGGCAGTGCCTGCTCCAGCGCTTCGACCCCGCACAGGCCGCAACCACTGGTGCCGGCCAGCTGGCGGCGCTGGTTTTTCAGATTCCAGAACGCACGGCTGGAAATCTCCAGGTCGGCATACATTGCCGAGCCGCTGCCGGAGAGTTTCAGGTCGTAGATTTCCGTGGTGCCTTCCACTATGCCGCTGCCGACACTGAAGCCGACGGCGAAGTCTTCCAGGTCGGTTGGGCTGACCAGCATCACCGCCTGGTTCAGGCCGTTGTAAACAATGGCCAGGGCCACTTCTTCGGCCAGGGGCGTGCTGTCGCGTCTGGCGTCATTGAGCTGGACGTAATCGTAGGTGTTGCTGGCGGCGGGCATGGTCAAGGGCGATGAGGCCGCGCAGACCGGAGGTTTGCTGTTCATCGGGGCTGACTTTTCATCGGGGCTATCGGCAGCTTTCAGATAGCACAAGCCTAGGCGTGCGGGCCGGCGGCGTCTAATCGCTAGGGTCTATGCCTTGATAGACCGCGTCGATTGGTCGCATTGGGGCGGTAGGGGAAAAGCTGGCCTAGACTGCTGTGTCCGAGGTTTCGTCAACAAGGAGAGCGCTATGAGCTTGTTCAGTTTCGTCAAGGAAGCGGGCGAGAAGTTGATCGACCTGCTGACCCCCGGCAATGCCAATGCCGAAGAGCAGCTGAAGAAACACGTGGAAAGTGTCGGCCTGGGCAACCCGAATATCACGGCCACTGTAGAGGGAGACACGATCATCCTCAAGGGTGAGGTGGCCAGCCAGGAGGAGAAGGAGAAGATCATCCTGGCGGCGGGCAACGTCGCTGGCGTGGCCAGTGTCGATGACCAGATCACCGTGACCGGGCCGGTGGCCCAGGCCGCGCGGTTCGTGACGGTGGAGAAGGGGGATACGTTGAGCGCCATTTCGAAGAAGGTGTATGGCGACCCCAACAAGTATCAGAAGATCTTCGAGGCCAACAAGCCGATGCTCAAGCACCCGGACAAGATCTATCCGGGGCAGGTGTTGCGTATTCCTGACTGATCTCTGCAGCCTGTACCGGCCCTATCGCCGGCAAGCCAGCTCCCACAGGATTACCACAGGCCTGAGGACCTGCGAGGTATCTGTGGGAGCTGGCTTGCCGGCGATAGGGGCCTCACAGGCCGATCAATAGCTCCCGGTAATCCTCGACCGCCGCAAACTCTTCGGTATCCCGCGGCCCTGCCTGGCTATCCGGCTGGCGCACCGCCAGCAGATGCCCCACGCCAAACCGTCGCGCACTGCGCAGAATTGCCAGGGTGTCATCGATGAACAGGCTGCGCTCCGGTTCAAAGCCGATGTCCGCCTGCAATGCGTCCCAGAACTGCGGGCTTTCCTTCGGGTAGCCATAGTCATGCGAGCTGATCAGCCGTTCGAAATACGGCGCCAGTTCCACCCGCTCCAGCTTCAGCGACAGCGAATCCCGGTGCGCATTGGTGATCATCACCACGCGCTTGCCCGCGTCGCGGATAGCGGCAAGGAAAGTATCGGCATCCGGGCGCAGGGCGATCAGGTCGGCGATTTCTTGTTTCAGCTCGCGGATCGGCAGCCGCAGTTCGCGGCTCCAGAAGTCCAGGCAATACCAGTTCAGCGTGCCGGCATTGCGTTCGAACAGCGGCTGCAGCTCCATTTCCGCCATGGCCCGGCTCACCCCGTGCAGCTCGGCATAGCGCTGGGGCAGGTGGTCCAGCCAGAAGCGGTTGTCGTAATGCAGGTCAAGCAGGGTGCCATCCATGTCCAGCAGGACGGTATCGATGGCGGACCAGGGAAGAACAGGCATGGGAAACTCTCGATCAGTCGGCAAGCCACGGTATAGTAACCCGTTCACGCCAAGGAGCCGCCCCATGCGCCAGAAACCCACCGTCCTCAGCCGCGAAATCGTCGCCAGCAGCCGCCTGTTTCGCGTCGAAGCCGTGCAATTGCGCTTCAGCAATGGCAACGAGCGTACCTACGAGCGCCTGGTGGGCCGGGGTAATGGCTACGGCGCGGTGATGATCGTGGCCATGCTCGATGCCGAGCACGCGGTGCTGGTGGAGGAATACTGCGGCGGCACCGACGAATACGAGCTGTCGTTGCCCAAGGGCCTGATCGAGCCGGGCGAGGACGTGCTGGCGGCAGCCGACCGGGAGCTCAAGGAAGAGGCCGGTTTTGGCGCGCGCCAGCTGGAGCACCTGACCGAGCTGTCGCTGTCGCCGGGCTACATGAGCCAGAAGATCCAGGTGGTGCTGGCCAGCGACCTCTACGAGGAGCGCCTGGAGGGCGACGAGCCGGAGCCGATGCGGGTCGACAAGGTCAACCTGCGCGAACTCTCGGCCCTGGCCATGCACCCACAGTTCACCGAGGGGCGTGCCCTGGCGGCGCTGTACCTGGCGCGTGACCTGCTGATTCAGCGGGGGCTGCTGGAAGCATGAACGACCTGCAATTGATGCACGAAGTGGTCAAGCTGGCCCTGTTGGCGGGCGAAGCGATCTTGCCGTTCTGGCGCGCCGATGTGGCCGTGACCAACAAGGCCGACGATTCGCCGGTCACTGCCGCCGACCTGGCGGCGCACCGGCTGATTGCCGATGGCCTGCTGGCGCTGGCGCCGCAGATCCCGGTGCTGTCCGAAGAGGACTGCAACATTCCGCTGGCCGAGCGTCAGGGCTGGAGCCGCTGGTGGCTGGTCGACCCGCTGGACGGCACCAAGGAATTCATTGCCGGCAGCGAAGAGTTCACGGTCAACATCGCCCTGGTCGAAAACGGCGAGGTGGTGTTTGGCGTGGTTTCCATGCCGACCAACGGGCGCTGCTACTTCGGTGGTCGCGGGTTGGGCGCTTGGCGTGCGGACGCGGGTGAGGTCGCCCAGGCGATCCAGGTACGCAATGCGCCGCCGGCGGGTGGGCGTTTCACCGTGGTTGCCAGCCGTCGCCATTCCAGCCCGGAACAGGAAGCCTTGTTGGCCGGGTTGGGGGCTGCGGTGGGTGAGCTGGAGCTGGCCAATATCGGCAGTTCGCTGAAGTTCTGCCTGTTGGCCGAGGGTAGCGCCGATTGCTATCCGCGCCTGGCACCGACCTCGCAGTGGGATACCGCGGCGGCGCAGGGCGTGGTGGAAGGTGCTGGTGGGGAGGTAATCGGGCTGGATGGCTTGCCGTTCCGGTACCCGGCGCGGGAGTCGTTGCTCAACCCGCATTTCCTGGCGTTGCCGGCAAATGCTGCTTGGCGCCAAGCCTTCCTGAGCCTGATCTGACGGGTATCATCACACTCTGTTGGAGCTCAGGATTTCAGCTTCGCCGCCTATATCGCCGGGGCCGCTTTGCGGCCCATCGCCGGCAAGCCAGCTCCCACAAGTACTGCGCAGACCTTCAGCATGGCGCTGCACCTGTGGGAGCTGGCTTGCCGGCGATGGGCTGCGCAGCAGACCCAACAGCACTAACTGACTGGCATCAGTACTTGCCCGCGGTCAGCGGTGCAGCACGTACTGGCCGCTGAAGGTAACAGCAGGCTCGTCACCACCGGCATTGCTCACCGTGGTCTCCAGCGTCAACCGTGCCCGCCCGCGGCGCTGGTACATGGTCAAGAACCGCTCCCAGGTCTTTTCATCCGGCGCCGCACAGCGCGCCACCGCCGCTCCGGTAACCGGCAGCGGATAACTGATCTGCCCTTCCTGGATGACGATATGCCCGTCATCGATCCCCAGCTCGCGCAGGCGCAGGTGCAGCCAGCCCCAACCCACCAGCACCGCGGCGCAGTACAGGCTGCCGCCGAACATGGTGCTCTTGTGGTTGACGTTGGCCGCGAGCGGCAATTGCAGGCGCAGGGTGTGCTGCTGCCAATCGAGCACTTCCAGGCCCATTTCGCGGGTCAGGGGGATGTCGCCGTGCAGGACGGACTGCAAGTACTGGCTATCGGTGTTCATTAACGGTTGTCCTCTTGATCGTCATGCCCGCCGCTACCGCCGTCGAAGCTCAAGCCATGCTTGCGCAGCTTGTCGTGGAGGGTCTTGCGGGGGATACCCAGCGCCTCGGCCAGGCTGCGCATGGAGCTGTGTGGCTGGGCCAGTTCGGCAGCGATCAGCGAGCGTTCGAACTGCTCGACCTGTTCGCTGAGGTTGCCGCTCGGCATCGGTACCGCAGGCATTGCCGCAGGTGGCGCCTGGCCGTCCAGGGCCAGTTCCAGGCCAAGGGCGAAACGTTCGGCGGCGTTCTGCAGCTCGCGTACGTTACCGGGCCAGTCGTGACGCAGCAGCATGGCGCGCTGGGCCGGCTGCAGGGCGTGTGGCGGCAGGCCATGGCGCTGGCTGGCGGCGTCGGCGAAGTGCTGGAACAGCACTAGGATGTCATCGCCGCGTTCGCGCAGCGGTGGAATACGCAGCGGCGCCACGTTCAGGCGGTAATACAGGTCGGCGCGGAAACGCCCCTGGTCGGCCGACTGGCGCAGGTCCTCCTTGGTCGCGGCGATGATGCGGATGTCCAGCGGGATCAGCTGGTTGCCACCCAGGCGCTCGACCACCCGTTCCTGCAGCATGCGCAGCAGTTTCACCTGCACATCCAGGCTCATGCTCTCGATTTCATCGAGGAACAGCGTGCCACCGTTGGCGAACTCGAACTTGCCGATGCGGCGTTTCTGCGCGCCGGTGAACGCCCCGGGTTCATGGCCGAACAGCTCGCTTTCGACCACCGACTCGGCCAGTGCGCCGGCGTTGATCGCCACGAATGGCCCATCGCGGCGGCTGGACAGGTCGTGCAGGGCGCGGGCCACCACCTCTTTGCCGGCACCGGTCTCACCCAGGATCAGCACATCGGCGCGGGTGCCGGCCAGGGCGCCGATCTGCTCGCGCAGGCGCTGCATGGACGGCGACTGGCCCACCAGGCGGGTGGCCAGTTGCTGGCGATCGCTCAGGGCCAGGCGCAAGCTGCGGTTGTCCAGCACCAGGCGGCGCAGGGCCAGGGCGCGGCGCACGCTGTCCAGCAGGGCGTCGCTGGCAAAGGGCTTTTCCAGGAAGTCGTAGGCGCCGGCGCGCATCGCCTGCACCGCCAGCGGTACATCGCCGTGGCCGGTGATCAGCAGCACCGGCAGTTCATTGTCACGGCCGTGCAGTTGTTCCAGCAGCTGCAGGCCATCGATGCCCGGCATGCGGATGTCGCTGACCACCACCCCGGGCCAGTCGGCCTCGATGCGTTCGGCCAGGCCCTGGGCATCGGCCAGGGCGACCACCTTGAGCCCGGCCAGGTCCAGGGTCTGGCTCAGGGCCTGGCGCAGGTGCGGGTCATCATCGACCAGGATGACCTGGGCTCGGCTGTCGATCAGTGTCTCGGTGGTCATGCCGAGGGGTCCTCCGAATTGGGCAAAGTAGCGCCAGGCGCGGCCACACGCAGCTGCAGGGTCAGCAGTGCGCCACCCTCCGGGTGGTTGGCCAGCAGCAGTTCACCGCCCAGGGCGCGCATCAGGCTTTCGCAGATGGCCAGGCCCAGGCCCAGGCCCTGGGTGCGGGTCTTGGTGGTGAAGAACGGCTCCTTGGCGTGCTCCAGGGCCTGGCGGCTGAAACCGGGGCCGTTGTCGCGAATGTACAGGTAGACGCAGTCATCGCGCTGCTCGGCACTTAGCCACAGGCGGCGCGGGTTGGCCTTTTCGGTCAGGGCGTCGAGGGCATTGGCCAGCAGGTTGCCAAGCACCTGGCGCAGGCGGGTCTCGCCGGCCTGTACCCACAAGGTGGCTTCCGGCAGGTCGCGGATCAGCTCGACGGCCATTGCCCGGCGGCGCTTGGCCAGCAGCGCCAGGGCATCGTCCAGGGCCGGCTGCAGGGCCACGCTCTCCGGGGCATGGCGGTCACGACGGGCGAAGGCGCGCAGGTGGGCGATGATCGAGGCCATGCGCCCGGTCAGCTCGCCGATCAGCTTGAGGTTGCCGCGGGCGTCTTCGGTACGCTGGTGGTCGAGCAGGATCTCGGCGTTTTCCGCGTAGCTGCGGATGGCGGCCAGCGGCTGGTTGAGTTCGTGGCTGATGCTGGCCGACATGGTGCCGAGCACCGACAGCTTGCCGGCCTGCACCAGTTCGTCCTGGGCGCGCACGGCCTCCTGCTGGGCGTTCTCGCGCTCCAGCACGGCGCTCTTGAGCCGGGTGTTCAGGCCTTCGAGGTCGGCGGTGCGCTCGGCCACGCGTTTTTCCAGTTCCTGGCGGCCACGTGCCTCGAAGTCGATGCGGTCGATGTAGTGACGGCGCCGTTGCATCACCAGGCCGGCCAGCAGCATCAGCACCAGCAGGGTGCCAGCGCCGATGGCCATCACGGTTTGCACCGAACGGTCGACCAGCATGCGCGGGGCGAGGATGCTGACCTGCCAGCCGGTTTCCTTGATGTCGCGGGTCTGGCTGATCCAGGCGTCCTGGTTTAGCACCAGCGGTTGCGGGGCCTGGGTCGGGTAGGGCTGGATGGCGATGATGGCCTGGCGCTCGGCTTCGGTCAGCGCGCGGGTCGCGCGGAAGCGCCAGTCGGGCCGCGAGGTCAGGATGACCACGCCATTGTGGTCGGTCAGCAACAGCTGCTCGGGGGTGCGGCCCCACAAGGTTTCGGTGTGGTCGAGGTCGACCTTGACCACCAGTACGCCAACGATGCGTTCACGGTCTCGCACGGCGGCGGCGAAGAAGTAACCGCGCTTGGCCGATGTGGTGCCCTGGCCAAAGAAGCGCCCCAGGCGGCCGGCCATGGCTTCGTTGAAGTAGGGGCGGAAGGCGAAGTTGCGGCCGACGAAGCTGTCGCGCTTGTCCCAGTTGGAGGCGGCCAGGGTGTTGCCGCTGACGTCCATCAGGTACATCACCTCGGCGCCAGTCTGCTGGACGATGTCCTTGAGCAGGCGGTTGGCGTTTGTCACCGCTTCCAGGCGGAACGGGTCGGCCAGCACCCCGCGCAGCGCCGGCAGGTCGCCGAGTATCTGCGGCAAGGTTTCGTAGCGGTGCAGGGTACCGAGCAGGTTGGCGACGTACAGGTCGAGGGTCTGGCGGTTCTGCGAGGCCAGTTCTTCCTGGTAGTAACGTTCGGCCAGGTGATGCAGGGGCCACAGTAACGGGGCCAGGCACAGGGCCAACAGGGCCAGGCTGCGCCAGCGGGGACGGCGTGGGGGCGTGGGTTTTGCAATCATCACGTAAAGGCGCCAGAAAAGTCTGCCGCAATTATGCGCTAGTTAAGGCAGCAGTTCCGCCTCTGCCAGCGGCAGGCCGAGCTTGTCCTTGTCCGACAGCACCGGTGGCTGCTGCAGCCCCCAGTCGATGGCCAGCGTCGGGTCATCCCAGCGAATGCAGCGGTCGGCGCCCGGGTTGTAGTAGTCGGTGGTCTTGTAGAGAAACTCGGCCGACTCGCTCATCACCGCAAAGCCATGGGCGAAGCCGGGCGGAATCCACAACTGGCGATGGTTGTCGGCCGACAGCTGCACCGCGACCCATTGGCCGAAGGTTGGCGAGCTCTTGCGCACGTCCACGGCAATATCACGGATTTCCCCCTGCACCACGCGCACCAGTTTGCCTTGGGTGTTTTCTACCTGATAGTGCAGACCACGCAGTACTCCCTTGATGGAGCGCGAGTGGTTGTCCTGAACGAACTCGACATTCACGCCGGTTTGCCGGGCGAACTCACGGGCGTTGAACGCCTCGAAGAAAAAACCACGGCCGTCACTAAAAATCTTTGGCTCGATGATCAGTACTTCAGGGATCGCGGTAGGGATGATGTTCATGGCGGTTCGCTGGCCCGTTCTGCTCATGTATTGACCCTAGCCGGTCTGGCCGTTTTTTCCGCCTTGAGCTTCAACGGCATTCACAAGGGCTGTCTATGGTAGAGGTCGTGCCGCTTTGGTTCTCGGCCAAGGTTGGGTGTGTGTCGATTGTTATCGATTTAATGTCCCTGATCGTTCATGATTTTCCCGATTATCGGGCTTCAAATATCGATATATATCGGTTATAAATTGACAAACGCCCCAGCACAGTCCGGCTCAGGGCCATCACAGAGGTCAACCATGAAAACCCTCAACTCCACTCCCCGTGCCGATGGTTTCCACATGCCCGCCGAGTGGGCCCCGCAAACCCAGGTGTGGATGGTCTGGCCGGAGCGCCCGGACAACTGGCGCCTGGGCGGCAAGCCGGCGCAGGCTGCCCATGTGACCCTGGCCAAGGCCATTGCCCGCTTCGAGCCAGTTACCGTCGCGGTTTCCGCTGGCCAGTACGAAAATGCCCGTCGTCAGCTCGACCAGCCGAACATCCGCGTGGTCGAGATCAGCAACGACGACGCCTGGGTGCGTGACACCGGCCCGACCTTCGTCATCAACGACCAGGGTGAAGTGCGTGGCGTGGACTGGGGCTTCAATGCCTGGGGCGGCTTTGACGGCGGCCTGTACGCACCGTGGAACCGCGACGAGGAGCTGGCAGCCAAGGTCCTGGAAATGGAGCGCTGCCAGCGCTACCAAACCGAAGGTTTCGTGCTCGAGGGCGGCTCGATCCACGTGGACGGCGAAGGCACCGTGATCACCACCGAAGAGTGCCTGCTCAATCGCAACCGCAACCCGCACCTGAACCGCGAGCAGATCGAAGCGGTGCTGCGCGACCAGCTGGCGGTGGACACCGTGGTCTGGCTGCCGGATGGCCTGTACAACGACGAGACCGATGGCCACGTCGACAACTTCTGCTGTTACGTGCGCCCGGGCGAAGTGTTACTGGCCTGGACCGATGATTCCAACGACCCCAACTATGCACGCTGCCATGCCGCCATGGAGGTGCTGAAGAACACCCGCGATGCCAAGGGCCGTGAATTCATCGTGCACAAGATGCCGATCCCGGGCCCGCTGTTCGCCACCGCCGAAGAGTGTGCCGGTGTCGATCAGGTGGCTGGCAGCCAGGAGCGTGACCCGTCGGTGCGCCTGGCCGGCTCGTACGTGAACTTCCTGATCGTCAACGGCGGCATCATCGCGCCAAGCTTCGACGACCCGGCAGATGCCGAGGCCAGAGCGATTCTGGCGAAGATCTTCCCCGACCACGAGGTGGTGATGATCCCAGGTCGCGAGTTGTTGTTGGGCGGTGGCAACATCCACTGCCTGACCCAGCAGCAGCCGGCACCGGTCAAGCGTTGAGCGCACGGTGAATGAAGGGGCCCGTCAGATGACGGGCCTTTTTTGTTTCCGGGGCCGTCCGCAGGCCTGTGCTGGCATATGTTTTGTATTGTTTTCAGTCAGATAGCTCGGCCATGCCGAGCTCTCGGATCTGTAACAATCCTTACGTAGATTAGCCGCTCACGGGCCAGGGAGTACGTGTAGAAATGAACGCAGCAAGTGAGTCGGCTTTGCGCCCATCGGCAGTGAATCACCAATCGCTCAGGCTTGTGGCGAAGTGGTTGAAACACCATGGATGCATCAGGGTCAGGACGACCGACCCACAACGTCTGCTTGCCGGACGATACCCCCAAGGGCTGATCAGCGAAGCAGAAATGCAGGCGCTGATGGCGGTGTGGCACTGATCGATTGCTTAAACCTGTGCTGGCCCCTTCGCGGCTAAAGCCGCTCCCACAGGTACCCCACTGGCTCGATACATGTGGGGTACCTGTGGGAGCGGCTTTAGCCGCGAAGAGGCCGGCACAGGCAATAAAGATCAGAAGCTGTAGCTGCCAGTCACCACCAGGCTACGCGGGTCACCCACCTGGATCTGCGCCGCACTGGTCGCCGAGCTGTAGTAGGTCTTGTCGGCAATGTTGCTCAGCGCCGCCCGCACATCCCAGTCCTGCGTGCGGTACCCCGCCAATGCATCCCAGCGGCCATACCCCGGCAGCACCGTGGTGTTCTGGTTGTCCGCATATCGCTCGCCCACCAGCGTCAGGCCGGTTTCGGCGTACCAGCCCAGTTCCGGTTTCCAGGTCACGAACAGGCTGCCGTTGCGCTTGGCCACATCATTGATGCGGTTGCCTTCCTGGCCGTTGTTGTCCTTGACGATGGTCGCGTCCTGCAGGCCGATGCCACCGCGCACGTACCAGTTGCCAATGATGTTGCCGGTGGCGGTCAGCTCGATACCGCGCGAACGCTGCATGCCGCTGAGCAAGATGTTTTCCGGGACAAGCGGGTCGCGAGTGCGGCGGTTGTACAGTTCCAGCTCGTAGATGGCCAGGGTGGTGGTCAGGCGCTGGTCGAGCCAGTCGCTCTTCACGCCGATTTCTTTCTGGCGGGTTTCTTCCGGCTTGGCGTCGTTACCGTTGCCCTTTGCGCCGGGGGTGATGCCGATGAGACCGCCGCCAACCGGCGAGAAGGTCTTGCTCCACGAGGCGTAGAACGAATGGTCGCGCCACGGTGTATAGACCACACCCAGGCGTGGGCTGGTGCTATTGCTGTCCTGTGTTTCGCTCAGGCCATCCTTGTTGGTGGTCTGCACGTCGAACTGGTCGAAGCGTACGCCGGCAAGTACCTGCCACTGATCGTTCAGGCGGATCTGGTCTTGCAGATAAAGGCCGCGGCTATCGACCACGGTATGGTTGTCACTAAACAACGTCATTGGGCCATTGAGTTGCTGGTTGCGGCCGGGCTTGCCCAGGCCCTGCAGCTCCTGGTCGACCGCTTTGTACAGCACCGGGTCGCGCTTCTGGTTGCCGAACTCCAGGCCCAGCAACAGCTTGTGCTCCAGGCCCAGGGTGTCGAAGTCGCCCTCGGCCTCCAGGGTGTTGAACAGGTTGCGGGTGTTCAGGTCCTGCTGCCAGCGCTGGCGGGTCAAGGTATCGGTGCTGGCGTCGTAGCCCGTGACGTAGGTGTTGTCGAACTCACTGTCGAGCTTGAACAGGCCCAAGGTATGGCGCAACTGCCAGGTTTCGTTCAGCTGGTAGTTCAGGCGCGAGCGCAGCGACTGGGCGCGGTCGTCGATGTAGTCGCGCTGGGTGTCGCCATAGGTGGTGCTGCGGCTGACATCGGCCGGGCGGCCGTTGACCCCGGGTATGCCACGGTCCGGGGTGCGGTTGTAGCGGCTGTATTCGTATTGCACCAGCCAGTTCAGGTCGGGGGTGACCTGCCAGCTGATCGACGGGGCGAACAGCTGGCGGCTGCCGTCGATGCCGTCGCGGAAGCTGTTGTTGTCCTGGTTGCCCATGTTCAGGCGCAGGCTGACGGTGTCGCTGGGGTCTGCACTGAGGTCGGCATACAGGCTGCGCAGGTCCTCGCTGCCGGCCTGCGCCTCGATGCTCGAACGGCGGCCGTGCTCCGGCGCCTTGCTCACCCGGTTGACGATACCGCCCTGGCTGCCACGCCCATAAAGCACTGCCGCCGGCCCCTTGAGCACTTCGACCCGCTCGATGTTATGCAGGTCGCGGATGTACTGGCTGTCGTCGCGAATGCCGTCCAGGTAGAAGTCGTTGCTGGCTTCGAAGCCGCGGATGCGCACACTGTCGAAGCGGGTGTCGGCACCGCTGCTGACGTTGGGGATGCCTTCCAGCGCCTTGCCCAGGGTGTTGCTGCCGTAATCCAGCACGTTGACGGTCTTCACCGTGTCGATGGCCTGCGGCACATAGCGTACTGGCGTCGAGGTGCGGGTCGCGGTGCTTACCTCCTTGACCCGCGGGTTGTCCTCTTCGCGCTCACTGTCGGCGGTTACCGACAGTTCCGGCAGGGTGGTGGTGGCGGCACTGGCCAGGCTGGCGCCGAACAGCAGCGACAGGCCAAGCGTCAGGGGTGAAAGACGGCAGGGTACAAGCATGGGCACATCCGGATCGAGCAGGTGAAAAAGAGGTGCGGATGGTAATGCTTGTTATTTGCTGTTGCTTGAGTATTTGTAAAGGGTTGTCATTACAACTGTGTCTGTTTGTTACGGATCCTGCCGCGCCGCCTTTCCCTGCAGGAGCAGCCTTGCGCTGCGAACGTGCCCTCACAGGAAAATTGTCCGTTCGATCAAAAGGCCATTTCCCACACAAGATAAATTGTCCGCTGATAGCCCAAACCTGCATGGAAATGCACCAGACCCACAGGCAATTTTGGTTATATCAACCTGCATTTCACGACTTTTTGACATTTGTAATCGCACACGGCTAGGATTCGGCCAACGCCTGCTGGCCATGATCTTGGCCATGCTGCTGCCAGAGGCCGCCCGTGTGATTACCGGCAGGCCTTCCAGTCTGGATCCGCATAGCGTCGAACCTACGAAGGGGCGTTGGTTCCTGGCGTCATATTGCAGAGCGTTTTTGATTAAGAAATAAGGAAAACAACATGTTGAAAACCAGGATCAGCCTGGTCGCCCTGGCGATGATCGCCGCGACCCAGGCACAGGCCAATGATCAGGCCGACAGCAAAGGCTTCATCGAGGACAGCCACGCCAACGTCCTGCTGCGTAACGCCTACATCAATCGTGACAAGAAGCACGGCACCGACGACCAGATCGAGTGGGGCCAGGGCGTCATCGCCAACTTCTCCTCCGGCTTCACCCAGGGCACCGTCGGTGTCGGCGTCGATGCATTCGGCCTGTACGCCGTGCGTCTGGACGGCGGCAAGGGCCACAATGGTGGCGCCGGTGTCGACTTCTTCAAGCCTTCGGACTTCAAGGACGAGAACGACAACGCCAACTCGCCGCACAACCTGGCCCGTGGTGGCGCTGCAGTGAAGTTCCGCATCTCCAACACCGTGCTCAAGTACGGTGACCAGATGCCGGCACTGCCAGTGCTGCAGTACGACGACGCCCGTCTGCTGCCAGAAAGCTTCACCGGTACCCTGATCACCTCCAAAGAGATCCAGGGCCTGGAACTGAACGCCGGCCGCTTCACCCAGGAAGCGCGCAAGAGCGCCGAGCGCCGTGACGGTGGTGGCTTGAAGTCGATCAACGTGCTTGGTGGTAGCTACAAGTTCACCGACAACTTCACCGCTTCGCTGTACACCGCCGACAACGAAGACGTGATGAAGAAGCACTACCTGGGCCTGAACTACGTCTTCCCGATCGCCAATGACCAGTCCCTGACCCTGGACTTCAACGGCTACAAGTCGGACATCGACAACAAGTTCGTCAAGAGCGCCAAACTCAACGGCGACTCCAACACCATCTGGAGCCTGGCAGCTACCTACGCGTACGGTGCGCACTCGTTCACCATCGCCCACCAGCGCAGCACTGGCAGCACCGGCTACAACTACGGCTGGTACCAGAACGAGGGTGGCGTGGGTGACGGCGGTTCGACCATCTACCTGGCCAACTCGTACTGGTCCGACTTCAACGCCGAAGACGAGCGCTCCTGGCAGCTGGGCTACGGTCTGGACTTCGGTGCCTACGGCATCCCTGGCCTGACCTACAAGCTGGCCTACGTGGTGGGTGACAACATCAACACCCGCAAAGTGGGTAACCCGCAGGGCTTCGGTGAAGGTAAAGAGCGCGAGATCTTCAACCAGATCCGTTACGTGGTGCAGGACGGCCCGGCCAAGGACCTGTCGATCAAGCTGCGTAGCTCGTTCGTGCGTACCAACAACGCCGTGCAGCAGAACGGTTACAACGACGACGGCAACGAAGTCCGCGTATTCGTCGAGTACCCGATCAGCATCTTCTGATCCTGATCTGATGGCCTAGGGGCTGCTTTGCAGCCCATCGCGACACAAGGCCGCTCCTACATGAGATTGCGTACTCCTGTAGGCGCGGCCTTGTGTCGCGAAAGGGCCGCAAAGCGGCCCCCGGCTTTCACGCAGGCTCCACTTCCCTGCGCCGCACCCCAGCAACCTTCACCTCTCCCGCCCCAGTCTCCGGCGCAAAGCTGTCACTACGCGCCATCTGCCACATCCGCGCATAAAACTCGCTTTCAATCGAGCCACTGAGCAATTCGCCCGGCTTGAGGAACGTGTGCAGGTCCGAGAACAGCCCGATTTCGCTAGGGCTGATACGCCGCGCCAGGTGCTTGGGCTTGAGCTCCGAAGGGTGTTCCAGGCCCGCGGCAGCCAACATTTCGGCCAACGTATGCAGCGTGTTGCGGTGGAAGCTTGCCACCCGCTCGGCCTTGTCCGGCACCACCAGGGCGCGCTGGCGCAGCGGGTCTTGCGTGGCCACGCCGGTCGGGCATTTGTTGGTATGGCAGCTCTGCGACTGGATGCAGCCAATGGCGAACATGAAGCCGCGCGCGGAGTTGACCCAGTCCGCCCCGATGGCGAGCACGCTGGCGATGTCGAAGGCGCTGACGATCTTGCCTGCCGCGCCAATGCGGATACTGGCGCGCAGGTTCAGGCCGACCAGGGTGTTGTGCACGAACATCAGGCCTTCACGCATCGGCACGCCCATGTTGTCGCTGAATTCGCGTGGCGCCGCCCCAGTGCCGCCTTCCTTGCCATCGACGACGATGAAGTCCGGAGTGATGCCAGTGGCCAGCATGGCCTTGGCAATGCCCATGAACTCCCAAGGGTGGCCCAGGCAGAATTTGAACCCCACCGGCTTGCCGCCCGACAGCTCGCGCAGTCTGGCAACGAACTGCAGCAACTCGACCGGGGTACGGAAGGCACTGTGCGCCGCCGGCGAGATGCAATCCTCGCCCACGCGCACGCCACGGGTTGCGGCAATTTCGGGGCTGACCTTGTGCCCCGGCAGGATGCCGCCGTGGCCCGGCTTGGCGCCCTGGCTGAGCTTGATCTCGATCATCTTCACCTGCGGCGAGCGCGCCTGCTCGGCGAAGCGCTGCGGGTCGAAGCGGCCGTCCTCGGTGCGGCAGCCGAAGTAGCCACTGCCGATTTCCCAGATCAGGTCACCGCCATGTTCGCGGTGGTACGGGCTGATGCTGCCTTCGCCGGTGTCATGGGCAAAACGGCCCATGCGTGCACCGCGGTTCAGGGCAGCGATGGCGTTGGCGCTGAGGGCGCCGAAGCTCATGGCCGAGATATTGAAGATCGATGCCGAGTAGGGCAGGCGGCATTGCGGCCCGCCAATGGCGATGCGGAACGATGCCGGGTCTGGCGTGGCCACTGGCAGCATGGAATGGCTGATGAACTCGAAGCCGGGCTTGTAGGCATCGTTGAGGGTGCCGAAGGCCTTCTCGGCGCTTTCGTTCTTGGCCCGGGCGTAGACCAGCGAACGCTGCGAGCGGGAGAACGGCAGCTTGTCGTCGTCGCCCTCGATCAGGTACTGGCGGATTTCCGGGCGGATGGTTTCGATCAGGTAGCGGATGTTGCCCAGGATCGGATAGTTGCGGCGCACGGCGTGGTGGCTTTGCCGCAGGTCGTTCAGGCCGACCAGGCTGAGCAGCGCGGTGATCAATGTGAACGGCCACAGCCAGGCATGCTGGGGTAGCAGCGGCAGGCTGGTGGAGGTGAACAGCAGGCAGAGGGCGAGGCAGGCGTAGCGGCTGGGTAGAGAGTGTTTCATGGGTCCATCGCAGGCAGGATGACCGGGCATAGGATAGGCAAAGGCGGAAAGGGGAAAACCTGGGTAATCGGTAAAAGACTGTTACCTGAATGTGGTTGTGTTGCCTGTGCTGGCCTCATCGCCGGCAAGCCAGCTCCCACCTCGACCGCACCGATTTCAAGCCATGCGCAGTACCTGTGGGAGCTGGCTTGCCGGCGATGAGGCCCGCACAGGCGGTACAGTTCCTCCCCCGCAAAAGTGTTAGCGAGGCAACAACACGCTGACCCGCAACCCACCCCCCTCGCGGTTCGCCAGCAGCAACTCGCCCCCATGACTGGCAGCAATCCGCTGGGCGATGCTCAACCCCAGCCCATACCCCCCGGACGCCTGGTTGCGCGACCCTTCACCACGCACGAACGGGTCGATGATGGTCGCCAACAGGCTCGGAGCAATCCCCGGGCCGCGGTCATCGATATGGATGAACACCCCCGTGGTCGCCTGCTCCAGCGTGACCGAAACCTCCTTGGCATAACGCAACGCATTGACCAGCAGGTTCTGCAGGCAGCGCTGCAGCAGCAGGGCATCGACCCGCAGGCTGCCCGCCTGGCCATGCACCGGCAACGGCTCTTCGGCAGTGGCCAGCTCCGCGCACTGGCGCACCACCAGCCGGTCCAGGTCCACCTGCTGCAGGTTCTGTTGCTCCCCCGCGCGCAGGTAATCGAGCACCTGGCCGATCATGTTGTCCATCTGCGCAATGTTCTGCCGCAGGCGTTGCCGGTTTTCGTCGTCCGGCAGGCGCTCCAGGCGCAGGCGCATGCGCGTCAGCGGGGTGCGCAGGTCGTGGGACACGGCGGCCAGGAAGTAGGCCTTGTCGTTGACCATCGCGATCAGCCGCTGCTGCATGGCGTTGAAGGCCTGGGCCGCCTGGCGCACTTCCTCCGGGCCATCCAGCGCCAAGGGCGGCTGCTCGAGGTTGCTACCCAGGCCGCGCGCGGCATCGGCCAGGCGCCGCAACGGGCGCAGGCACAGGCGCACGGCTATCAGGCACACCAGCAAAACCGCGACGATGCGCAGCGCGTACACCCGCAACAGGTAATCGCTGATCAGCACCCAGGCCGACTCGCCGCTCCAGCCTTGCAGTTCCTGGCCCTCGATGGTCAGCCAGTGCCCATCGGCCAACGGCACCGCGAACTGCAGATGCGCCTGGGCCGTGCGCAGGCCGAACAGGCTGCGCCAGACGATCGGCTGGCCCTGTTCGTCGGTCAATTGCACCTTCATCAGGCGCACGTCCTGGGCATGCCCCAACTCGTACTCGAGGGCCTGGTGCAGCAACAGCTCGACACGCCTGCGCCCGCGGCGCTCGTCCTGCACCGGCGTGGGCAGGGCTTCACTGCAACGCAGTTGGTAATGCGCAGGCGCCTGCAGTGCACCGGCACCGCAGTCGGCCTGAGCGATCAACGGCGCGCTGCGTGCGGCAATCAGCCGGACAGGGGCCTCGAGAACCTGGGCGAAACGCACATCGAACCAGATGCTGCTGGACATCAACTGGATCAGCACGGTGCCGCTGACCATTATCAGCAGCAACTGGCCGAACAACGTGCGTGGCCACAGCCGGCGCAGCCAGCGCATGTCAGGTATCGGCCCCGTTGGCGGCGATGCTCAGCAAATAGCCTTCGTTGCGGATAGTGAGAATTTGCGCGGCACCCGCCGGCGCGTGGCGCAGATGCTGGCGTAGGCGGCTGACGCACATGTCCACCGAACGGTCGTCGGGCAGGTGGTCGCGGCCGAACGCACTGCGCGTCAGCTGGTCGCGGGACACCACGCGGTTGTTGGCTTCCAGCAGTTCGCGCAGTACGCGGTAGTCGGAGCGGGGCAGGGTCAGGGTCTCTCCATCGGGGCGGGTGAGCAGGCGCTTCACGTGTTCCAGGCGGAAGCCGGCGAACAGCTGGGCATCTTCTACCGGCTCTTCGGCGGGGGCATCCAGGCGTTGCGGACGACGCAGCACGGCCTTGATCCGAGCGATCAGCTCGCGTGGCTCGAAGGGCTTGGCCAGGTAGTCATCGGCACCCACCTCCAGGCCGATGATGCGGTCCAGCGTGCTGCCCTTGGCCGACAGCATGATCACCGCCAGCCCCGGCGTGGCTTGCAGCTGGCGGCACAGGCTCAGGCCGTCTTCGCCCGGCAGCATCAGGTCCAGCACCACCAGCTCCACCTTGTGCCGGGCCAGTTGTTCGCGCATCTGCTCGCCGTCAGCCGCTGCCAGCACGTTATAGCCGGCATCTGTCAGGTAATCACAAAGAAGTTCGCGGATCTCGTCGTCATCGTCGACAACAAGCAAAGTTGTGCTCATGCAGATAAACACCTGTTCGGTGAGGGCCGGTGGCGCTCGTTACGTTCGATTACATCCCCGTACAAGCCGGGTCTGGAGCCCGGGGGGCCGATCCCTAGAATCCTAACAAAAAATCATCTGCAAATACGAAGCCTTCCCAAATGAACTCCGAGAGCACACCGAACGCCTTCCCCTCCATCAGCCGAGGCGGCACGCGCCTCAAACCGCTGGCCCTGTTCATTGCCGTGGCCGTCAGCGGTGGCGCGATGGCTGCCGACAGCAAGCCCCTGGAACTGGAGGCCACGCAGATCGAAGACAGCGCCCTGCTGCCTGCCGACGAAGCTGGTCAGCTGGGTTACACCGTCGAAAGCACCCGCAGCTCCACCGGCCTGGCCCTGACGCCGCGCCAGACGCCGCAGTCGGTCACCACCATTACCCGCCAGCAGATGGATGACCGCGACATCCACACCATCGAGCAAGCGCTGGAAACCACCCCGGGTGTGACCGCGAGCAAGTCCGAAGTGGGCGGGCGTACCGACTACCGTGCCCGTGGTTACTCGATCAGCAACTGGAAGGTCGATGGCCTGCAGTTTCAGGGCGGCTCGGACTTCAGTGGCGGCGGCAACGCACTGAACATGGACCTGTACGAGCGCATCGACATCGTGCGCGGCGCCAACGGCCTGCTGGGCGGTACCGGCGACCCGTCGGCCACCGTCAACCTGATCCGCAAGGCACCGACCAGGACGTTCGGCGGTAGCGCCTATGCCACCTACGGCAGCTGGGACAAGCGCCGCCTGGGCGCCGACCTCAACCTGCCGCTGTCCGAAGACGGCCGCCTGCGTTCGCGCTTCGTGATGACCCAGCAGGACGCCAACTCATTCCGCGACAACCAGTCCGAGCGCTCCCGCGCCGCGCTGGCCAATTTCGAGTTCGACCTGGACGACGCCACCACCCTTGGTGCCGGCTACCAGTACGAGTACAACAAGATTGTTGGCGGTGGCTGGGGTGCGAACATCCCGATCTGGTACAGCGATGGCAGCAAGACCGACCTGCCGCGCAGCACCAACGTGGTACCCAGCTGGAGCTTTGGCGAGTACACCACCCGCACCGCGTTCGGCTCGCTGGAGCACCGCTTCGACAACGACTGGACGCTGAACCTGAAAGCCGCCCAGAGCACCGCCGAAACCCTCAACCACCGCGGCCTGGCCAAGGTCAACTCGGCGGGCCGTGGCAGCTACGGCGGCTACTGGGACCAGGATGGCAGCGGCGCCGTGCTCAACGGTCTGCACAGCTCCACCGACACCACCCAGCAGTCGGCGCAGATCGACCTGTCCGGCCCGTTCCAGCTGTTCGGCCGTACCCACCAGGCGATGGTTGGCTACAACGACAGCCGCACCGTGGCCTGGTCGCCGGAATACACCTGCACCATGGTTGGCGACGGCATGGCCAGTGCGCCTGCGCTGGGTTGCCAGTTCCGCGCCAACAACGGCTTCCCGCTGACCGACTGGCGCAATGGCGTCGATGACGACTACAACATCATCGCCTCGCGCACCGGCCGCCACAGCAAGACCACCACCCGCCTGCA
Organism: Pseudomonas sp. X4; assembly: GCF_040784925.1. Lineage (NCBI taxonomy): Bacteria > Pseudomonadati > Pseudomonadota > Gammaproteobacteria > Pseudomonadales > Pseudomonadaceae > Pseudomonas > Pseudomonas sp. X4. The sequence goes on from NZ_CP160798.1 coordinate 2,706,108, forward strand.
GGGCATGTACGCGGCAACCCGCCTGAGCATCACCGACCCACTGTCGGTCATCCTCGGCGTGCGCACCAGCAACTACTCGGCCACCACCCGCAGCGTGACTGGCGCACGTACCAGCCAGGAAGAGAACGGCATCGTCACCCCGTACCTGGGCGCCGTGTACGACCTCAACGACAACTACTCACTGTATGCTAGCTACACCGACATCTTCACCCCGCAAACCGCTGAAACCAGCAGCGGCAGCAAGGTCGAGCCGATTCGCGGGCAAAGCTACGAGACGGGTATCAAGGGAGAGTGGTTCGATGGCCGCCTGAATGCTTCGGCGGCGTACTTCCGCACCAAGCAGGAAAACAAGGCAGTGCTCGACGGCGACCTGACCACCCCGACCGGTGGCGACGCCTACAAAGCCGGTTCCGGCCAGGAAACCGACGGTATCGACCTGGAAATCGCCGGCGCCCTGACCCCCAGCTGGAACCTGTATGCCGGCTACACCTACCTGCACTTCCGCCGCGTCGACAGCGACGGCCGCAGCGACCCATCGCACCTGTTCAAGGCCTCGACCACCTACCGCCTTTCTGGCCCGCTCGACCGCCTGACCCTGGGCGCCGGGGTTACTGCGCAGAGCAACATCCGCGCAATATCCAGCCCAGCGGGCCAGCCGAGCAATGGTGTGAGCAACGGTGCCACCGACGTGAACTGGTCCGGTTATGCCATCTGGAATGCCATGGCCAAGTACCAGCTGACCGACGACACCAGCGTCAGCCTCAACGCCAACAACCTGTTCGACAAGCACTACTACACCCGTTACGGGTTCTATGCCGGGGCGATTTATGGTGACCCACGCAACCTGTCGCTGACGGTCAGCACAGCGTTCTGATCAGGCTGGCGCAGTCAGGTGTAGGAGCGGCCTTGTGTCGCGAAAGGGCTGCGCAGCAGCCCCGGCAATTTGTGCATTTACGCTGAAGTTCTGGGGCTGCTGCGCAGCCCTTTCGCGACACAAGGCCGCTCCTACAAGGGACCGCGTAAAGCTCACTTGGGCCCTGTGTCCTGCTCTTGTTCAATCGGTTTCTCCAGCCGGTCCTCGAAACTGTCCCAGTCCTCACCAAACAGTTCCACCGGGTGCATGGTCCGACTCGCCCCATTGCCACAGGCCAATGACTTGGCCGGGCAGTACAGGTCGCAGCCCCAGCAGATGCGCTCCGGGTGGCTGGGGTTTGTGGGGAATTTCTTGGCCATGGTTTCCTTCCCTCAAGGACTGACTGATCTCAGGCTAAGCTGCGTGCTGGCGTCAGGCTTGATTGAGATCAATCTTGGGGGAAGGGATGATGCAGAGCGTGCTGGAAACAAAAAAGGCCCACCTTTCGGTGAGCTTTTTTGATACTGCATATGGTGCGGCACCAGGAGTCAAAAATATCCCTAATTCAATGATTTGTAGTGTTTTTATTTATGATCATTTTGACCTCTATCCCTAAAACTATCCTTTGCATTAGGCTTGTCTTTCCTAGGTGTAATTAACATCAAGCTAGGGACGGTTTCTCATTCGGCTGCGGCACACCTCTAATTTATAATAATTGGAAAAGTACCTACTGCTATGGTGCGTGAGAGCATCCATCCTAGCACTGCGATTAATAAAATTGGTAAGCAGACAGGCGCGGACCATCGCTTGGCGATTTTTGGTCTGAACCCAGTAATCGTGAATTTTCTACGAACCAATAGAGTTAGATGAATTTCAATTTGTTTATTGCAGGTGCCTTTCGTCTTTCGAAAGTGTAGAATCGACTGATTATAAATAATTAGGGATAGGGTAAGTGGAAAACCACCAGGACGCAATATTGAATGACGCGCTAAGAGATGCAATAGCAACTCTTGGGGAAAGTGTGACGCCTGAACACGTTGACATACTTCGAGCTATTTTTTCAGCTGAGACCCAAGCGTGCTTCAAAGTCGTGCAAGATGTCGCTGGTTTTGAAATGGAGGTTAATCTAAAAAAACCGTTTTTAGATTTTCATCAATATGTGACAAATCCTCAGCCTGATTTCATTACTCGACTCCGAAATAATGCAAACAAAGGAGATTACTGGTATCACCAACTCGTGAATGGGATTCTTGGAAACGTACAGCAATCATTCTTGTGTGTGCTGTACCACCAAGGTAGATTGCTCGATGTGGAGGCCGAATTAATGAGGAGGTTGGCATCACTCGGCGAAATCCCTGCTCTCTCGAGAAACTCAACGCTTGGAATAGGTGGGACGCAGATTCTGGACTTTGAATACCAAGCGTATGTAATGGCATATCGTCGCTGTCTGGACCAACTTTCCACAGCCATTAGTGCTTTCTTCAAAGAACGTATTAGCTCTTTTAGAACTCTGCCTAAAAAACTTGCTCGCAAACGCCCGCTAGAAGTTGTGGAAGCTATCGCAGGTGCGCACAACAAATACATATCGGCCTTCGAATTTGTAATGTCCGAAGGCGGCGCACCATCAATAAGGGACCGTATAGCGCATTTTGAGTTCGTTCCCGCTGGCACTTTAAATATCCGAGCGGATGGAGCAGTTCTTGTTGGCGGAGGAGAGGGTTTGAACTTTGATCAAACTACAAGTGTTGAAAAAATGGAGCTTGCCAAGATAATCAATGATAAGACTGTAGCTCTGCATTCTTGCATTGCAGATATTTTAAATGGTTTTATTCAATCTGTAACTGCATGGGAGTTTGAGTCGAAGGAAGAATGAGTAGGTGTGGCTCACTGTGGTCCATTGATATAGAGTCGCGCCGGTAGTGCAAAAATACATAACGAGATCATTCGCCAGATTCTGCTGTCGGAAAAACTCAGGCTTTCGGGTTTACAGAAACACTGATTGATTCACTTTCCTCCCCAGTCAGTTGATAAGGGAGGAAAATGATCGTTCACATTTAGATGCAAGATTAAATGGTGTATGCGTCTCGCGTGCAGTGCACTTAAAATTGCGTTTGGTTGAGAGGCGTTACGAAACGGGCCTTGGGAACAAAGCAGTCCAAGAAGGTTCCTCTTTTTTTGTTCTGTAAAGAATAGGGAGAGAATTATTTGGGCAGGTTTCAGGAAGGACTAATAGTAAGCCTTGTCCTTTAAAGCCTAACGGATTTTTGTAGAGTTTAGATCCTAAATTTCTGCACAGTGCTTTTGCTCTGTGCATTTCGCTTATATCGTTCCAGAAGCTGATTTCTTCGTCGAGGAATGCAAAACCAGATGAAGGGATTATCTCGCAAATATGAAGTTCGCTTTTTATAGAAAGTTTGGATAGCGCCGAGTTAACTTTACGCTCACCTTCCTCTGTTGAAATCAATGCGATAGCAATAAGGGGGATGTCCAGCTTAAGAAGCGCTTCAGAAAACTCTTCTCCAAAATTCAATATTCCTGAAGATAGGGTGTCTCCACTGCCAACGACATCATCTATTAAGACAACAGCCTTGGGAGGTATTTCGTCTTTAAGGTTGGATAGTTTTCTTGTTATCGTCGCTGGATCAAAAATGCAAGTGGTGGTAATCGCATTTGATTTAGCATACATGCGAGCATATTGAAGCCCGCTTTTTCCTATGCCATCAGCGAATGTCACCCAAATATCATTCCGACGATCAGTTCTTCTAGTTACTGTAGATGCGCCAACTGAGGGGTGAACGGCTTTGCTATGAGCGATCTTTAGATAATCATCAATTTCCGTAGGGGTTAAAAATCTAATATTGTCAAGGATTTTGAAAAGCATTCGTTGATCTAAAATGTCTGGAACTTGGTCTAGCCATGCCCTAATTTGCTCGCCATTTACCTTTTGTGCGCGATAAGATGGCCAGCGGTTTACGAGATTTTGGATTTCTTGGGCCGAGACATGGGCTTTGTCTTCTGCAGCTCTGATAGCATCTTCGTAATCATCGCCCAATGTGCTAGTTATTAGTTTATTTAACCCAAAATCCTTGAGCCAAAGCTCAAATAACGGCACTGTAAAATAGAGCTCCCCTTCACGCTCGCTTAGAATTTCGCGTCGTTTGAAATCGTCTATTAGTGGTGTTATCTCATGTTCCTGAAGTTGAGCGCAGACAGCACGACGCTTAGCATCATCTTCAAGTCTTTTGTTTTCTCTGAAAGAGCGGCCTATGCCAACTAGTAGTCTGAGGCGTTTAAGTTCTGCTACTTCAGCTTGCTCGCGCTCGAAGCTGATACCATCCTTCCATAGATGCGCAAAAGCGTTGGTATCAAGTTCCGATAGTAGTGCGGGAAGCTCAGAGGTTATATTTGACTCGGTGATTTCTGTGTCGCGTTCGCTTACGGTAGAGCTTACGATTTTTGAACACACGAGTTTCGTGTAATAGGGATGGCCGTGGGTTATTTTGAAAATTTCATTTATAGATGCTTCGTTCCAGTTTAATTTTCCTTCAACTGGCTTTGTAATAAGCTCAAGGTACTCAACCCATTCCTCGCTGCGTGAGAAGTAATCTACAGTCTGTCGTGAGAATTTATTTAGTTGGTCTCCTTGTGCGCCTATGATAAACGGCATTTTCTCACCGCCAACCAATATAAATGCTAGGTTCTTTCGTGCTGCAAGTGTTCTAAGGTTGGCAAAGAAGGTTTCGGCAAGAGGCCCGGAGCGATAAAGTTCTGGATGAATTTCGTCAAACTCATCTAGAATTATAATAAATTTTTTTGTCGGGCTCTTTGTTTCTAATTTTTTTGCGGCCAAATTAAGGTCGGCAATGGACTCACTGAAGTCAGGTGTAAAGGCATCAGTAGCTGAAAAATACTCACTTAGAAAGTGAAAGATATTTTCGCCAAGAGACTTTAGTGTTTTTTCCGGGGTTGCTGAGCAATATTCACCATACTCTAAATATAAGCTGTGAAAGTCTTTATGCTCTCGTTCCAAGTAATCGACCACTGCTTTTGCAAGCGAAGTTTTACCTATTCGCTTCTGGCCAGTAATATATGTCGAGGTCATCGGGCGTTTCAATAGCTTGTTGGCAATTGCTTTAACCTTAGCTCCACGTCCAACAAACATATCACCTTCAGCAACCTCGAGACTGTATGGCTCTAGAGCTTCAAGCGAGGCCCAATCTACTTTTTCATTCTGTCCCTCAATCGTGATATCAAATATCTGGCTTTTTGTTTCGCCAAAAATTTCAGCCCAAGTTATTTCAATGGTCATTCCTGCTTTTTTGCATGGATTGACAATGCAGGCTCTTAAGTATACTGCGAAGTTCCCTGGAGAAACATCTCCAAGGCTCACATTTTCGTTCTCCAGAATTATGTCGGATTCATCGCCGCAATCAACTTCGACTGAAACATTAAGTGCAGTTCCTGGTCCTCTATTGATGAGTGGAATGAGAATGTTTATATAGCGCTCACTCTGGTGCAGAGGGTATTTTTTCTCTGCTGAGCCTGGAGGTTTTCTAAGCGGCTCAATATGGGATGATAACCTTTCGGAAGACGTATTTTTTATTGTCCCAATTGCGTTTCTTACAGTTTCCAGAAACGGTTGGGCAAATTGGGTTGTAAAGAAGGAGTGGCAGCTTTCAACTATAGATTGCGCTTCTTCTAGAGTAAGCTCTATTTCGTCTAGCCGCTGCTTATATTCGGAGCCATTGCAAGAGGCTAGTCCATCTATGCCCTCTAGCAGCCCTTCTAGCTTGGTTTTAATTTGGACGTAATTAAAAGGCTGTAGATAGCTTTGAAATTGTTTGTGTTTGAGTGCTTTTGAGAGTATGGCTTTTTGAGTGGCTATCTCTGATATAGAGCCAGAAACTTGATTGAGTGGCGTGTAATTAGTGCAAGCGTTGCCATGGAATGCGCGTATGATGTTTATTTTTTCATACGTTTGCATTTGCTTTTCTAGGCGTAGGAATTTCAGTAGATCTGGAACATGGCTCTCTATTATCGATAGCAGCTTTCTATTTATAACATTTGGCTGTTCGTCTAAAGGGAGCAAACCTTCAACTGCCATGCAGCGGATGAGAATAATTGACGCTGTTCGATGCCCAATTGTTGCAGATTCTATTTTTCCAAGAACACGCTCTAAATTCTGTCCAGTGTAAACTCCTGAGATTTGGCAAGTTTGCGTCAATGCGCCAACTAGGAGCGTTCGAGCGTGCTCGTAAGTGCTGCTACAGTTTATATCGCTTCCGAGTCGGCTTAATTCTAGCTCTAGCTCAAAAATTGCAGAGTTAACTGATTCAGCCGTCAGTCCTTTATCGTCTGTCTTTAGTGCGTCACTTTCCATGTCTGTCCTAAATGCTTAGGTTGGTATTTTTACATAATATATGATGGCCAAATGATGCTGTCACGATTTTTTTCGGACGGTTAACCCCCCTCCGTATTCCAGGGGTAGGCTCCTAAAACTCTATAGGCTAGGGAACGGCCTACAGTCACCTTGCACCTGAATTTCCCTGCCACCTGAAAGGCAACCGCCAAAGAAGGTGGAAAATCTTGGTCAGCTCTGGTGGAAAACGTATGCCCTAGCGAACAAGAGGTTTTCAGTGTGTTGAGACGTGAAATTCGTATATATGATTTCTTCGATGAATCCGTCGGATACCATAGGCCACGTCTTGAAGGTCCTGATTATCAGAGATAGGCCTCACTCAGCGATGAATACCCATGATTTTCCTAAACGATGAGCGAGTAACTGCACAGTTAGTAGATAGTAATATCGTGTCGCTCTACTATGCTTATTTTGGCAATGCTCGAGAAACCAAATCACATGTTTTCGCTGCCAAGACCAGGGCGTTTCTCGCTGCCAGCGCTCAGTAATTTCAGCCTGGATGATTTTCGCCTGTCGCAGATGGCGTTGCCGGGTCGCGTGCGAGCCGGTTAGCACTCCGGTCAAGAACAGCTCCATGTCGAATTGCTTACTCATGCCCGCCCACCAATGTAAGCAGCGACCACGTCGATCCGCCCGTGCCCCAGCTCGAAGCTGATTTGCCACCGGGCCTCACGATCAAGGTTCTTATCTACCTGGCAACATTGGCCGCCGTTGATTGGCGCGGTGTGTTGGGTGATCTGCTCGTAGCGCTCACATGCGTACGCCGCTCGGAGCTCATGGAAGCCCTTGAGGTTGTGTGCATGCAAGACGTCCCGTGCAGGACGGATGATTGCTTGCAGAGTAGTCAGATAGCTTTCGTGTGGCGCAATCAGGTTGCGGCTACCCGCAGGCGAAATCTGCCTTGCAAACTTAAGTGCATCTCGAATATGGCCGTCCACAGCAATCCAACGCGGCGCCGACGCACCGGCGCGACCGCCTTTGGTGCCATCCTGAATGTTAATCCTACCTAGATTGCTAGCCTCACGGCTTAACCGTGGCAGGTCAGCCAAGATGGCCTCACGCAAGCGCATGCCGGTGGCTCGCGCCAACAGAACAATCGCGGCAGCCCGCAGCTGATGACGGCTGCAAAGCGCATCGACGATCTGCTTAACCTGTTCGCGGTCTTGGCCTTGCGGCACCAATTGGCGAACCCCTGTGCGCTGCATGCCCAGAGCTTTGCTCGGGCTGGACAATTTCACGCACTGATCACCGCGAAGCGCTGCCATGGTCCTGTTAACACTGGATAGCCGATTTTGTGCGGTGCTGACGGCGAGGTCACCGCGCCTAACCACGTCGCGCAGATACGCCGCATAGTCCGCCAATACCTTCCGATCAATCTGCCGCGCATCATTGATACCTGGCCCTTGTTCGGAGCGGCACCACTTCACGAATGCCTGCCATCGATCACTGTGCGCCTTGACCGTACCATAGTGGCCACCGCCGAACATGTCTTTCAGCGCCTGCGGCCCTGCATAGCTCAATTGTCTGCCATAGCCGAAATTGCGGCCATCGCGTCTACCCACCAATGCCATGTCGCTCACCTCATCTTCCGATCTCCGATCCTCGCCCCACGTCATCCCGCCAAGAATGCTGAGTGTTATCAGGGATCAAGGCCCCTGCGACCTGTGGGGATGTCCTCTAACGCGGGACTGGCGGCTCCTTACGTCCAGGAGCAAGGGCATCTCATGATCTGGCCTCCTGAGCACCGTTACCGGTGGGCGGGTGGAGGCTGCATTGGCTGACGAGACCAGCGCCGCGAGATCCTGAGCCAGGTGCAAGCAGCAATGCGATGACCGGGGCATACCTGACTGTCAGTCAGGTGCAGTCCATTCCTTGGTCTGCGGCACCATCATCTACATGGCTGTTGCTGGTGACATCGGCGTTTGTCACGCCGATTGTCACGAGGGGGAATGCCGCAAAGCCTTATGCGATCAGGGCTGCAGCATTGGTAGAAGTGCCCGTCTCTTTCCAGAGAAAGAGACGGGCACAGGTTGGCGCAGGATTCGGCCAAGCGGATAGGTTGCTGCAGGGCAGCGAGGTACGGTGTATCTGGCGCACGAGCGCTATATGTGTAAGAGCATCCATCACATGGGTAGTGACCGGGCGAGCTGCCGGATGCTAATCGCCCTTGGGGAGAACCACCGCCAAAGCGGCGTGACCTTTAAGGTTCGGGCCACCTGGGTGCTGTCATCGACAGCGCTTGCAACTCCCGGTCTACGCCTGTGGACAATGTTCGTCAAGCAAAGCGATTTCAGGGATTTAGCGCCTGTGGATAAAACTATCCTCCGGTGGGCATCAGTGGTTTTCCACAGACGTACGCTGTGCCTGCGGTTTTTTTCTTAGGTATGGTCCTTTCAAACGGGGCGGCTTTGCAGCCCCGTTTGAAAGGACCCGCGCGGAGGAGCTTCATGCGGTGCTGTGGGTAACTTCACAGCCAGTTTGAGGTGGTGGTGCGGCGGCTTACTCGGTCCTCTTGGCACTGCGTAGGCGCGTGACGTTCTCGCCCGTCTGTTTTGCAAACTCATGCGGCGTCACATGGTCCTCGCGGTTTGCCTCTAGAAACCGGCTCCACCAGGTCATGATCATCCGGCGCTCTTCAAGGAACTCAGCCTTGTGGGTATAGGCGGCGCGTACGTTGTTGCGTTCCTTGTGGCTCATCTGCCGCTCGATAGCCGTCTCCGACCAAAGCCCGGACTCGACCAGCGCACTGCACGCCATGGCTCGGAATCCGTGGCCGCAGATATCCACCTTGGTGTCGTAGCCCATCGTCCTGAGCGCGGCATTCACCGTGTTCTCGGACATCGGTTTCCACGGTTTGGCATCCCCCGCGAACACCAGCTCGAACTTGCCGGTGATCGCGTGGATCTGCTCAAGCAAGGCCACTGCCTGTGGCGATAAGGGTACAACGTGGATATCCCCGGCCATTTTTGTACCCCTTGTGGAAAAGGGTACTCCGTCCAGCGCCGGGCGGGTGTCGGGGATCTCCCAGATGCCACGCTTGAGGTCAAACTCGTTCCAACGGGCGAAGCGCAGTTCACTGGAGCGCACGAACACGTGCAGCGATAGCATCACCGTTAGGCGCGTGAGCGGGCGACCTTTGTAGCCGTCGATACGCGCCTGTAGCTCAGGCAACCGCGATAAGGGTAGTGCGGGTCGATGTGTAACCCGTGGCGTTTTGATCGAGCCATCGAGGTCGTGAGCCGGGTTTGCTGTGATTAGTCGCAGCCGTTTGGCTTCACGCATTATGCTTTGCAGGTAGTTCTTGACCCTGAGCGCCACGTCGATGGTGCCGCGCTTCGTCACGGCTTCCAGTGGCTGCATGAGGTCGTGGGTGTCCAACTCAACGATTGCTCTGGCACCGATCAAAGGGAATACATGGGTCTTCAATCGGCTAAGTACAGTCTTGGCGTGGCCGGGCGCCCACTTCGGCACCATGCTCGCATGCCAGTCGAGCGCAACGCTTTCAAAGGTGCGGCCGTTGATCACGGCTTGGGTCTTGGTTTGTTGCTTGTACTGGATGGGATCTATGCCGTTGGCGAGCTGCTGCTTGATCTCGAAGCGCTTGCGGCGTGCGTCGCCCAGCCCGACCACCGGATAGCTGCCGAGGGCGGTCAGGCCTTCGCGGCCATCGGGTTTCACATACCTGAGCCGCCAGCCTTTGCGGCCGTTGGGTTGCACAAGCAGGTAAAGACCGTCGCCGTCGAAGAGCTTGTACTCGCGCTCTCTGGGCTTTGCCGTGCGACAGGTGGTGTCTGTAAGCGGGGCAGTGGTACGGGCCATAAGGGTAGTCTCCGATATCGAAACGGACCTCTATCCTTAAAACTACCCTTATTAGCGCTGGCTACCCTCGGAATCCGACGGAACGCCAAAACAAAAAAACCCGCCAGAAGGCGGGTTTTTCGGGGGTTCCAGAGATTTTGAAAGCTTTCTATGGAACCTTGAATGGTGCCGGCACCAGGAATCGAACCCGGGACCTACTGATTACAAGTCAGTTGCTCTACCATCTGAGCTATACCGGCAATGGGGCGTCATTATAACGATCGGTTGGCGCCTGTAAACCACTTCGTTGCGAATGTTCGCAAATGACCTAAGTCACCGACCTGAAAGAAGAATTTTCCTACCAGCCGCGATGGATGGTGGTGACGCTCGGCTCGGTTTTGCCCGGGTTGAAGAACAGCTTGTCGTTGTCGCAGCCGCGCTTGCGGCAGGGGCTTTCGGTGCGCAGGGGCAGGCCGTTGTCGCCGCCCAGCTGCATGCCGGGGTGGTTCCAGCCCAGGCTGCTGGTGGGGTGGGGAGCGGTGCCGCTGGCGCAGCCGGTCAGGGCCAGGGCGAGGGTCAGCAGGGCGAGGGGCTTGGCTTGGGTCACGATGGTCGGGTCCGTTAGTCCATTGTCGGTTCTGGCGCAACGCCAGAAGGTCGCGGGGCTGGCGGGCAGCGCGCGACGTCACTTTTTAATGATTTGGGGGGCGGATGATACACCGTTGGGCGGGATCAGCGGTGAGGCTTTAGCTTTTTGTTGCCTGTTCTGGCCTCTTCGCGGGTGAACCCGCTCCCACAGAGATATCACTGTTCTCAAGCCTTGTGAGATTCCTGTGGGAGCGGGTTTACCCGCGAAAGGGCCATCAGCCGTACGAAAATTCTGAACTAGGGGGCTAACAGCTTCAGGGTTTGGTGGCTTCGGAACTATCCTACGCGCGCCGCCGAAGTATCGCTGTTGTCGGGGAAATGGCTCACGGATACCGTTTTCGGGTCGCTCTGGCGACCGGGTGTGAGAACCCGATTTTGAACGTATCGGCTGCGTAATGGCGACCGTGCGCGGGCAGACTTTGGTCTGGCCGAGCTTCCTATGTTCACTCGGTTTCTCACCTCGTGCACGGTTGCCGCCTTTGTTCCGTGAGAAAGAATGAACACGGCAACTCCTTTGAACTAGGGAGTTTGAAAATTGAAAACGATCGATACTGATCCCCGCAGCCCCAAGCCAATCACCACCGCAGGCGTGGAAACCTTCCTCGCAGCCGGTAACCCATCCCTCAATCTGCTACGCGTCGAGCCTGGCGTCCCCGTCGATGCTGCCTACGAACATGTCTCGATTCTGATGGGCTACATCAAGCATCTGGTGCGCGAGGGGGATATGGAGGATGACCATAAATTCCTGGGCGCCGCCGATTATTTGTGCGACATGGCCAAGGCGCTGATGAACGATATCGAGATTGCCAAGAACAAGGCGCATTGATGCGGTCAGTGTGGGAGCGGCCTTGTGTCGCGATGGGCCGCAAAGCGGCCCCCGTTTTTGGCGTATTTGCAGAGATCGCTGGGGCTGCGTTGCAGCCCTTTCGCGACACAAGGCCGCTCCTACAAGGGACCGCGTAAATCAGGCCATTCTGGGTAAGGCTTTAGACGCAGTCGCCAACCACAAGAAATGTTTATGCACAAGTGGCATCGGCGCCTTGCGCGAAAGGCATGCCGGATCGATACACCGCCGGTCTTTGCGCAAACGCCTGTTTTTACTGGCCTTGACGCGCAAGCTGGAATAAGCGAAACGCTTGAAATAGCGCTTGGATCCAACAGGTAATCACAAGCTTGTTCACAGAGTTATCCACAGGTTGTGCTGCGGCTAACGGTCGCGTTCGGCAAGGATTAGCAGGTTGCGCGGGGTGAGTGGGTAGTCGCAGAACAGGCCAAGGCGCACGTTATAGCCTTGTTCTTCGAGGAACAGGGCGCGATCGAGTACCAGCCACAGCTCCAGCGGCCGGCGGAACAGGTTGCGCACGCGCTCCAGGTTGCGAACCTCGGCCAGGCGTTGCCAGCCGTCGGCTTCCAGGGCTGCCCAGTCCGGGTTGCCAGTCAGCTGCAATTGCTTGAGTTCGGCCAGGTCGCGGCAGTACTGCTCGAAGGGCTTCTCCAGCCAGGCCACGGGTAGCGACGGTGTCGGCAGGTACTCATCGGTCTGGCGCTGCTGGCGTTGCAGCAGGTCGAAGCCCAGGCGCCGGGCCATCGAGGTGTCGCGCTGGCGTCGTACGCGGGCGCCGGCGGTAACGGTTTCGCTCAAGGGCAGGCCAAGGTCGTCCAGTGACAGCCGCAGGCTGGAGGCTTGGGCGGCTGTGGATAACGCCTGGTATTGCTGCGCCGCGATGCGGTTGTAGCAGCAGGGGGCCACGGCCAGTTGCCGGCAACCTTGCTGGCTGGCCAGTTGCATCAGGCGCACATGCAGGTCGCCACAGGCGTGCAGGGCTACCACGCTTTTGTCGCCAGCCAGGTGGCGGGCGCTGTCGTTGGCCATCACATCCTGGTGCACATGCTGCGCTGGCAAGTGGTGGTGCGCGCTCAGGGCCTGGCCGGCGGCGACCAGTTCGGCATCGTATTCCAGGCAGGTCAGGTGTTGGCCGGGTTGCAGCAGGCGGCGGCCCAGGTGGCCTTTGCCGGAGCACCAGTCCAGCCAGAGACGGGGCTGTTCGCGGAAGGCCAGGTGGCTGGCGAAGGCTTCGATCTGCTGCCATTTGCGGCCGGGGACGGCTACGTCGAGGCGGTGCGCGGCGGGGGGCAGGTCGGTTTCCGGGAGGTTGCCGAGTGCCGAAAGCTGTCGGGCTTGCTGGGCCAGTTGCGGGAACGGGGCGGGCAACGGGGCTGCGGTGGTGTCGGTTTCGGCGTCTGCCAGGGAGCATTGGCGCAGGTGGGCGGCAAGCTCGGGGTGGGCGGTTTCCCAGGCCAGCTGCAGGCTGGTGAAGGGGCGGGGTTTCCACAGCTGCTGGTGCTCGATCAGGAACTGGTCGAGGGCCTGGAAGCGGGTGCTTAGGTGGGGGCTGTGGAGGTGGTTGGGCATGGGATGTGTGTTGGTTTTGAGGGCCTCTTCGCGGGTGAACCCGCTCCCACAGGTATAGTGCACAGCTTGAGGGCTGTGGGGTCCCTGTGGGAGCGGGTTTACCCGCGAAGAAAGCTAAGTGGTCTCAGCGGCCCTGGCAGGCATCCACGCGCAACCAGCGCTCCAACAGCTTGAAGCCCTGCACCAGCACGAACGAGATCACCAGGTAGAACACCCCGGCGGCAAAGAAGATCTCTACCGGCAGGTAGGTGCGGGCGATGATGGTACGGGCCATGCCGGTCAGTTCCAGCAGGGTCACGGTACTGGCCAGGGCGCTGGCCTTGAGCATCAGGATCACTTCGTTGCTGTACGCCGGCAGGCCGATGCGCGCGGCGCGTGGCAGCATGATGTAGAACAGCGTCTTGCCCCGCGACATGCCCAGCGCCCGCGCCGCCTCGATCTCACCCTTGGGGATAGACTGCAGCGCGCCGCGCAGGATCTCGGCGATGTAGGCAGCAGTGTGCAGGGTCATGGTCAGCACGGTGCACCAGAACGGGTCGCGCAGGTACGGCCACAGCGAACTCGAACGCACCATGTCGAACTGCGCCAGGCCGTAGTAGACCAGGAACAGCTGCACCAGCAGCGGCGTGCCACGGAAGAAGAAGATGTAGCTGAACGGCACCGCGCGCACATACCAGTGGCGCGAGGAGCGGGCGATGCCCAGCGGGATGGCCAGGATCAACCCGGCAACCACCGCGATGGCCACCAGCTCCAGGGTCAGGGTCGCACCCTGGGCCAGGCGTGGCAGCCATTTGATGATGACTTCCCAATTCATTATTCGGCCCTCGCAAAGCCGCGAGCGGCGCGTTTTTCCATGAAGTGCATGCCGGTCATGGCAATGATGGTCAGGCTCAGGTAGATGCAGGCCGCAACCATGTAGAAGGTGAACGGCTCTTTGGTCACGGTCACGCCGATTTGTGCGTGGCGCATGATTTCTTCCAGGCCGATCACCGACACCAGGGCGGTGTCCTTCATCAGGATCATGAACAGGTTGCCAAGGCCGGGCAGGGCGATGCGCCACATCTGCGGCAGGATGATCCGCGACAGGATGCGGCTTTTGGACAGGCCAAGCGCCAGGCCGGCTTCACGGTGGCCCTTGGGGATCGCCAGGATGGCGCCACGGAACACTTCGGTGGCGTAGGCGCCGAAGCACAGGCCCAGGGCGATCACACCCGCAGCGAAGGCGCTGAGCTCCAGGCCCGGCATGTTCAGGGCTTCACCGAGGGCGTTCATCAAACCGACGGTGCCGAAATAGATAAGCAGTACCCACAGCAGTTCGGGCACGCCGCGAACCAGGGTCGAATAGAAGCCACCAAGCCATTGCAGCGGCTTGATCGAGGAAGTCTTGGCCAGGGCGCCGAGCAGGCCCAGGACCAGGCCCAGCAGCAAGGCGCAAAGCGCCAGTTTTACGGTCATCAGGGTGCCGGCTATCATGGCCGGACCGAATCCGTGCAGGTCGATATTCATGGGCAGGTCATTCTAGGGACTGGCGCGCCGCAAGGGCGCGCCGGTCGGGGCGGATCATTCGATGCTGAACGGGAAGTACTTGTCGTTGATCTTCTTGTACGTGCCGTCGGCCTTGATTTCTGCCAGGGCCTTGTTCAGGTCGTCGCGCAGCTTGGTGTCACCCTTGCGCACGGCAATGCCGATCTTGTCGCTGTCCATCACCGGCTCGCCCTTGAACTCGAAGTTCGAGCCGTCTTTGCTCTTCAGCCACTCGTACTGCACGTACTTGTCGGCCAGGATGCCGTCGATGCGGCCGGAAACCAGGTCGAGGTAGGCGTTTTCCTGGGTGTCGTACAGCTTGATCTCTACGTCGTCACCGTAGTTGTCCTCCAGCCAGGTGCCAGCCAGGGTGGCGCGCTGGGTGCCGATCACCTTGCCCTTGAGCGAGGCCTTGTCGGTCTTGAAGTCGACGTTCTTTGGTGCGATGAACTGCAGTTTGTTGGAGTAGTAGGGGTCGGTGAAGTCGACGGCCTGCTTGCGCTCGTCGGTGATCGACAGCGACGACACCAGGAAGTCGAACTTCTTGGCGTTCAGGGCCGGGATGATGCCGTCCCAGTCGGAGGTGACGACCGAGCACTCGACTTTCATCTTGGCGCACAGGGCGTCGCCGATGTCTTTGTCGAAGCCGACCACGTTACCGCTGGCATCCTTGTTGTTGAACGGTGGGTAGGCGGCTTCGATACCCATGCGCAGTTTTTCTGCGGCCAGGGCGTTGGCCGACATCACCAGCGTGGCAGCAGCTGCCAGGAGGAACTTCTTGTAAGTGTGCATGTATTGCTCCGTTAGCGGTGGCTGGACATGAATTGCTTGCAACGCGCCGAGGTCGGGTTCTCGAAGACCTGCTGCGGCGATCCCTGCTCTTCGACCAGGCCCTGGTGCAGGAAGACGACTTCACTGGACACATGGCGGGCAAAGTTCATCTCGTGCGTCACCAGCAGCATGGTACGGCCTTCTTCGGCCAATGCGCGGATAACGTTTAGCACTTCCTGGACCATTTCCGGGTCGAGCGCCGAAGTTGGCTCGTCGAACAGGATGACCTTGGGCTTCATGGCCAGGGTACGGGCAATGGCGGCGCGCTGTTGCTGGCCACCGGAAAGCTGGGCGGGGTAGCTGTGGCGCTTGTCGTAGATGCCCACCTTGTTCAGCAGGGCTTCGGCGGCTTCGATGGCCTCGGCCTTGCTCTGGCCGAGCACGCGGCGTGGCGCCTCGATGATGTTGTCGAGGATCGACATGTGCGGCCACAGGTTGAAGTTCTGGAAGACGAAACCGATCTCGCTGCGCAGGCGGTTGATCTGGCGGTTGTCGGCGGCGACCAGGTCGCCGTTCTTGGCGGCCTTGAGCTTGAGGGCTTCACCGGCGACCAGGATTTCGCCCTGGTGCGGGTTCTCGAGCAGGTTGATGCAGCGCAGCAGGGTGGACTTGCCGGAGCCGGACGACCCCAGGATGGAGATCACGTCACCGTCGCGTGCGGTCAGCGAAATGCCCTTGAGAATTTCCTGCTCGCCGTAGCGTTTGTGCAGATTGCGGATTTCCAGCGCGGGCGTGGCCTGAGCCATGTGCGGTCCTCATGTGTACGGGTGCGTTCCCAGCTGTTGGCGGCCTTCCTGGCGTGCGCCAAGCTAGCATAGCGGCATTATCACGGCCAACAGGGTCGCTGGGGACTCGGGGCGCTGGTGGGGCGGTTTGTCGCATCGTTGCAGCGCAACGTCGCGCGGATGTCCGCGAAGGTGTCGCCCAGCACCAGAGCCTTGATGAAAAAAGGCGCGATGGTGCCAGCTTTGGCCCGCTCATGGAAGCGGTTTTAGACCTTTCGCGGGCTCGCCCGCTCCCACAGGTTCGTTAAAAAGCTCAAATGGTTGCACCTGACCTGTGGGAGCGGGCATGCCCCCGAGCGGGTGCGGTCAGGTCTTCAGGTTGTACCTCTAGGTTGCACTTTTTTGCATTGCAGCGGTGCACAGGTGTTACCGGGGAGCACCTTTGGTGCGTTTGTAAGTGGGTATTTCAGTAATCCGATGATTTGGCGGCCTTTCGGTCAGCCGTTGGCCGAAAGCCCTCCAAACCGCATACTAAAAGGCCTGCCGACTTTTCTGACGAATGCATTCAGCACATGGCGCGCTTATTGCCAGTAGGAAACCGCCGATTGCAGCGACGCCCAGGTCAACCCCAGGCGCGCTCCGTAACCGCAGTCGGAGTGGTCCACTCCTTACAAAGGTAGTTTTAATGAGCGGTAACAATTCCAATGACCTCGCTCAGGGGCTCAAACAACGGCATGTGACCATGCTGTCCATCGCTGGCGTCATCGGTGCCGGCCTGTTCGTTGGCTCCGGCCACGCCATCGCTGCTGCGGGCCCAGCCGTGCTGCTGGCTTACGCTGCCGCCGGTACGCTGGTCGTGCTGGTGATGCGCATGTTGGGTGAAATGGCTGTCGCCTCGCCTGACACCGGTTCGTTCTCTACATATGCCGACCGCGCCATCGGGCGCTGGGCCGGTTTCACCATTGGCTGGCTGTACTGGTGGTTCTGGGTGCTGGTAATTCCGCTGGAGGCCAACGCCGCAGCGGCCATCCTGCATGCCTGGTTCCCTGCGGTCGACCTGTGGGCGTTCTCCCTGGTCATCACCTTGGCGCTGACCCTGACCAACCTGTGCAGCGTGAAGAACTACGGCGAGTTCGAGTTCTGGTTCGCCCTGCTCAAGGTGCTGGCGATCATCGGCTTCATCGCTGTGGGTTGTGCTGCCATGTTCGGCTTTGTGCCGAGCAGCCAGGTAAGTGGTGCCAGCCACCTGTTCGACACCCAGGGCTTCATGCCTAACGGCCTGGGCGCGGTGCTGGCAGCCATGCTGACCACCATGTTCTCGTTCATGGGTACCGAAATCGTTACCATTGCCGCTGCCGAGTCGAAGGATCCGGGCAAGCAGATCAGCCGCGCCACCAACTCGGTGATCTGGCGTATCTGCCTGTTCTACCTGGTGTCGATCTTCCTGGTCGTGGCCCTGGTGCCGTGGAATGACCCGGCCCTGGCCGAGACCGGTTCCTACCAGACCGTGCTGAGCCGCATCGGCGTGCCGAATGCCAAGCTGATCGTCGACATCGTCGTGCTGATCGCCGTGACCAGCTGCCTGAACTCGGCGCTGTACACCTCGTCGCGCATGCTGTTCTCGCTGAGCAAGCGTGGTGACGCCCCGGCCATTGCCCAGCGCACCACCAAGTCGGCTACCCCGCATGTGGCGGTTCTGCTGTCCACTGCAGCGGCCTTCCTCTGTGTGTTCGCCAACTTCGTGGCCCCGGCCCAGGTGTTCGAGTTCCTGCTGGCCAGCTCTGGTGCCATTGCGCTGCTGGTGTACCTGGTGATTGCCGTGTCGCAGCTGCGCATGCGTGCCCAGCGTGAGGCCCGCGGCGAGAAGATCACCTTCAAGATGTGGCTGTTCCCGGGCCTGACCTGGGCGACCATTGCCTTCATCATTGCCATTCTGGTGGTAATGGCGCTGCGTGAGGACCACCGCGCCGAAATCATCGCGACCGCACTGCTGAGCATTGGTGTGGTGGCGGCTGGCTTGCTGGTGCACCGCAAGCGTGAAGCTGCCGGGCGGGTGGCGCTGGACAACTGATCCGCGCTGGCTGAAATGAAAAGGCCGCGTCCTGTGAAGGGCGCGGCCTTTTTTGTTGACTGTACCGGCCCTTTCGCGGGCTTGCCCGCTCCCACAGGGACGGCATTGCCTTCGGGCCTGTGGTGTTCATGTGGGAGCCGGCTTGCCGGCGATAGGGCCCGGGCAGGTTATCCAGCCCTGTCAGCCAAACTGCTTCTGCTGCTGTTGCTGCTTGGCAACCAGCTCTGAAGCCGCCACATAGGCTGCCTGGAACTCATCGCTCTCCAGCCAGGCCATGGTGGTCTCTTCGTCGGCCCCGTCCAGCCATTTGCGGTAAGCATTGAACACCAGCACGATGTAGTCGGTGGCGTGTTCTTCCTTGTGCCCCTTGAGCACCAGGGCCAGCAGCGGGTCTACCAGGAACACCGAAATCATCGGCACCAGGCCGCCTTCCTGGGCCTCCTTCATTTTCTTGAACAGCGGGTCGTAGCTGCCCGATTCCATGGCCTTGTTGTACACCTGCTCGATGCTGGCGCTGTCGCCTGCGCTGGCCTTGACTGCCTGGCCGCTGCGTACCATGCGGTTCTGCTTGGCCTTGCTGGCGGCGCGCTTGGCGCGTTTCTGTTGCTTGGTGGGGGTGGCCATGGGGAATCCTTGGGCGTGTCTGAAAAGTGCGCGTATTGAAGCGCAATTACCAGAGAAACCCAAGCTGTGCCCCTTTTCGGCATAGGCTGCCAGATGTGCCAGGGATTCGTGTCCCGATTATGGCGACTGCGCAACGTCAGTAGCTTCTCTCCTGCTGTCACTCACGCCAGGCGACAGCCAATTTCGACAATGGATCGGCGCTTTGAGCACGCGTATGTCTGCGCAAAAGGAGAGAACCATGAAGCATTTCTATCTTGTTACTCTATACGGCTATACCGACGACGGACGCCTTGTCTTTCCGACCGGCTTCGCCCCCTGCGATGGACCGCAGATCACGAAGGAGGATCTCGGCGCAGTTATGGCCGATCTTTATGAGAACGATAAACGTTTCAAGAGCGGCCTCGGTTTGCATAGTGTCTCCTACCTGGGCTACATGACCGAAGACGCCTTCGAGCATCTTCGCTCCATGCCTGATGTGGGGGCAGACGAAGAAGCTGACGAGGACTAAGGTTCGATCCGCAGCCCTTCTTGGGTTGCGGATGGCTGGCGTTG
Source organism: Pseudomonas sp. X4 (assembly GCF_040784925.1). Taxonomy (NCBI): domain Bacteria; kingdom Pseudomonadati; phylum Pseudomonadota; class Gammaproteobacteria; order Pseudomonadales; family Pseudomonadaceae; genus Pseudomonas; species Pseudomonas sp. X4. Next base: position 2,725,566 of record NZ_CP160798.1, read on the forward strand.
GCGTGAACCTTCAATCTATGGTTGCGCCAACTCGTCTTCTTCGAACCCCCGCGACGCCCGACCGACCAACAACTCATCCGGCGCATGCGCCACACTGTGGTTCTTGCCCGGATAATCCAGCGAATGCAGAAAGTGCCGGATGCAATTGATCCGCGCACGCTTCTTGTCATCGGACTTGATCACCGTCCACGGCGCATCGGCGGTATCGGTATGGAAGAACATCGCCTCCTTGGCTGCTGTGTAATCTTCCCACCTGTCCAGCGACTTGATGTCGATGGGCGACAGCTTCCAGTGCTTGAGCGGGTCGTCCCGGCGCGAGATGAAGCGGCGCAGCTGCTCTTCGCGGTTCACCGAGAACCAGTACTTGAACAGCAGGATGCCGCTGTTGCACAACATCCGCTCCAGCTCCGGGGCCTGGCGCATGAATTCCAGATATTGCAGCGGCGTGCAGAAGTCCATCACCTTTTCGACGCCGGCGCGGTTGTACCAGGAGCGGTCGAAGAACACCATTTCGCCTGCCGTGGGCAGATGCTGGATGTAACGCTGGAAGTACCACTGGCCTTTTTCCTGCTCGGAAGGCTTTTCCAGGGCAACGATGCGCGCACCACGAGGGTTGAGGTGCTCCATGAACCGCTTGATGGTGCCGCCCTTGCCTGCGGCATCGCGCCCTTCGAACAGGATCACCACGCGCTGGCCGGTTTCCTTCACCCAGCTCTGTACCTTCAACAATTCGATCTGCAGCGCGTGCTTGGCCTTTTCGTAGTCCTGGCGACGCATGCGGGTGCGGTAGGGGTAGCTGGCCGGCAGGTGGGCCGAGGTGCTGTCTTCGTTGCTGCCCTTGGGGGCGGTGGCGACTTCCAGTGCAGCAGGTTGCTGGCTGATGCTGGTGATCGTCGGCTCCGGCTTGCGCTGGCGTGGGCGACGCGTGCGGGCTGGGGTGATGGCGGGCTCGCTGGGGGCGGGGAGCAGGAGGGGGGATTCTTCGCTCATGGAGGTCCTTGCGGGTCGGGTCGGATGTCCATCTGGCATTTTAAGTCGAGCGATTGGCGGCACTTTGATATCGGTCAACGGCGCGTCCACAAACAGTTTGAAACAGCTAAAAATTGAATGTAGTGTGAACTGTGGTTCACATTTTTTCATGCGCACACCCTCCTGGCGGGTGGCGATAAAACCAGCCAGGCCAGAGATATCAAATCTGCCCTCAAGCTGGCACGCGACCTTTAGGAGGCCGCCATGACAAATATCAAGCTGACCAAATGGGACGCTGTAGACCATTTGAAGACAGAGGAAGACATGGCCCTCTACCTTGAGGCCTGTCTTGAAGAAAACGATCCAGCACTGCTTGCTGCAGCCCTGGGTGATATCGCTCGTGCCCGGGGTATGGCTCAGTTGGCGCGTGATACCGGCCTGACACGAGAAGGGCTGTATAAGGCGTTGTCTGCGGAGGGTAACCCGAGTTTGGCGACCATCATGAAAGTGATGGCGGCCCTCGGGGTCAGACTTCATGCCGAGGTGCTGCCGCGCGCGGCGGGGTAAGGTTTAGCGATCAGGAGGGGCAGTAACGGCAGGTAACTGCCAAGCCTCCAGCAAAAATGACAGACAACAAAAAACCCGCACTAGGCGGGTTTCTTGTTGTCGCTTCGGGTAACTTTGCAACCACCAGAAGCTTGAAGGTGGTGCCCAGAGACGGAGTCGAACCGCCGACACGAGGATTTTCAATCCTCTGCTCTACCGACTGAGCTATCTGGGCGACGAGGTGAATTAAATAGACTTTCAGACCGCTCGTCAACGACTTTTTGAAAAAATTTTAAATTAATTCCGTCGCTTACGTTCCGTGGGGTCATTCCGAGGGTGGAACGTAGCCTTCCGCCTGGGCGTATTCTTCGCCGGCGAAAAACTTGTCCATCTCGCCCTGGAGGAATTTGCGGTCCTCGGCGTTCATCATGTTCAGGCGCTTTTCGTTGATCAGCATGGTCTGGTGCTTCTGCCAGTCGGCCCAGGCTTTCTGCGAGATGTGTTCGAAGATGTCCTGGCCCTTGGCGCCGGGGTAGGGCGGGCGCTCCAGGCCTGGCAGTTCTTCTTTGTACTTGCGGCACATCACGGTGCGGGTCATCGGGCGTCTCCTGCAATCAGTTCGTCGGCCGCGCGTTTGAGCAGCTTTTTCACCGGGGCGGCAAGGCCCAGGCGCGGCGGGGTGGCGAGGTTATACCAGAGCCAGTCGGCCTCGGCCACGTGCTGGCCGACCGGGTCGACGCGCACCAGCCAGGGCTCGATCGCCAGCTGGAAGTGGCTGAAGGTATGGGTCAGGCCGTCCATGGCGCGGCTGTCAGCCAGGCGCAGGCCGTGCTGGTAGGCCAGATCGTCGAGCTGGGCGATGTCGTCAAGCTCCGGCAGGCTCCACAAACCACCCCACAGGCCGCTGGACGGGCGGCGGTAAAGCAGGATGGCGCCTTCGTGGTTGGCCAGCAGTGGCATCAGTGTGCGGCGTTGCGGCAGTGCCTTGCGCGGCTTGGGCTCGGGGTAGCGGGTTTCTTCACCGTGCAGGTGCGCTTCGCAGCCGCGCTGCAGCGGGCAGATCAGGCAGCTGGGCTTGCTGCGGGTGCACAGCGTGGCGCCCATGTCCATCATCGCCTGGGTGTAGTGGTTGGCTCGCTGCTGCGGGGTAAAGCGTTCGGCCGTGGCCCACAGCTGGTTGGCTACCTTGGGTTCGCCGGGGTAGCCGGCCTGGGCGGTGTAGCGGGCCAGCACGCGCTTGACGTTGCCGTCGAGGATCGGTGCGCGGATGCCCATGCTGATGCTGGCGATGGCGCCGGCGGTGGAGCGGCCGATGCCGGGCAGCTCGGTGAGCTGCTCGACACTGCGCGGGAATTCGCCGCCATGCTGTTCGACCACGATCTTCGCGGCCTTTTGCAGGTTGCGTGCCCGGGTGTAGTAGCCCAGGCCCGTCCACAGGTGCAGCACTTCGTCCTCCGGCGCCTCGGCCAGGGCCTGCACGGTCGGCAGGGCCTGCATGAAGCGGTCGAAGTAGCTGAGCACGGTGCTGACCTGGGTCTGCTGCAACATGATTTCCGACACCCAGACCCGGTACGGGTTGATGCCCTGTTGCCAGGGCAGGTCGTGCCGGCCGTGTTCGTCATACCAATCCAGCACTGCGCTGGAGAACTGCTCGGGGCTCATCGCTTGAACAGCCCCTTGAGCGCGTCTTTCAGTTCCGGGCTCACTTTGTCTCCGAGTTTTTCATCGATCTTGTCTTGCAGGCGGTTGCCGGCCACCTTGGCGGCAACCTTGCCCAGGCCGTCCTGGTCCAGGCGGCAGGCTTTGGCGCCCAGCTCCAGCGGGCCGCGGCAGCGCAGCGGTATTTCGACACCCACATAGCGTTCGTTGACCTGGCAGGCCGGGTCCGGCATGGCGCGCTGGTCGCCTTCGACGACCACGCCAACGTTGTAGTCCATGCCCAGTACACGCAGGTCGAGGTCACCATGGCCATTGACGGTCAGGCCCGGAATGCGTGCCTTGAGGTCCGGGTTGTTGGCGACGCCATTGCGTACTACCAGGCTGCCCCGCAGTTCCTGGAACGGGGTGTCCTTGCCGCGAGGCTCGCCGGTGAGCGATTTGCGGTTCAGCGTGGCGATGGCCTTGCACAGCTGCTGTTCCAGGTTGGCATTGACCAGCACGCCGTCGTTGATGACGAAGTTGGCGTTGCCGTTGAGGGTGTCGACCAGGGCCTTCTGGCTGTTGCCGGTGGCGGTCAGGTCGCTGGTCAGGGTCAGCAGGCCTTTGACCGGTGGCGTCTGTTCCTTGCCCTCGGACTTGATGAAGTGTTCCACCGGCACCCGCTGGATGCTGGTGTTGACGCCCAGTTGCGGCACGGCAGGGCGCACGTCGACGGTGCCCTTGGCCTCGAAGGTGCCGTTGTACAGTTCACCGCGCAGGGTTTGCAGGGTCAGCAGGCCGCCCTGGCCGATGGCCTTGAGCTGGGCGTCTTCGATCGGCAGTTTGTCCAGGGTCAGCGAGCCGAAGGCCAGGTCGGCCTGCAGGTCGAGGGCGCGCAGGCGGTCGACCGGCAGCAGCTTGTCGTCGCTCCAGGCGACCTGGGTCGGGGCGTTGGGAAGCGGCGTGGTGCCAGGGCCGGCGACCGCGCTGGCTTCTTGTTGCTTGACCTCGGCCTGGCGCGCGGCGGTGGCGCCCTTGGCCTCTTCACTCTTGGCCGGCAGGTAGCGGTCGGCGTTGAAGGTGTCGCCCTTGAGCTGCAGGCGCAGGGCCTGTTTGGCGAAGTCTTCGACGGCCACGCGGCCACTGAAGGTGCTGTCGTCCAGTTTCACCGCCAGGTCTTCCAGGGCCAGGCTGTTCGGCGTGCCCTGCAGGCGGGTGACCAGCTCCAGCTTGGCGAAGGCCGCCGGGTCGTTGGTGGCTGGCAGCGGGCGGCCGGTGCTGTCGAGGAAGGTGCGCAGGTCGAACTGGGCGATGGACAGGCCGCCGCTCAGCTGTGGCGCCTTGTCCAGGTCTCGCAGGTTCAGTTCGCCCAGAGCGCGCAGCTGGTTGGCCGAGACTTTCAGGCCGTTCCACGAGGCGACATCGGCGGCCAGGTCGACCAGCAACTGGCCTTGGGCGGCGAAGGTCACGGTCTTGCCGCCGGTGGGCTCACCCGAGGTTTCGCCCGACAGGCGCATGTCTTCGAAGTTGTAGCGCTTGAGCTTGCGGTCGAAGCGCAGCTCGCCGGCCAGTTCGGTGCGGGCCTTGATGTTCGGCTGGCTGGCACTGAGGAAGGCGCTGGCCTTGAGCGGAATGTTCGCCCCTTCGTGGACCGGGCCGGTGCTCAGCTGGATGCTTTCGGCGCTGTAGCTCTGGCCGGTCTTGGCATCGGTGTACTGCACGCGGGCGTTGTTCACGGTCAGGCTGTCGATGTCCAGCTTGACGGCGCGTTCATTGCTGGCGACCGGTGCCGACGCCTGTTCGGCCGGTGTCTGGGCCGGAGCACTGGCCTGCGCATCGGCGCTGGCGCCGTTCTGCGCGGGCAGCGGCTTGCCGATGTCTTCCCAGTTGCCATGGCCCTGTTCGTCACGGGCCAGGGTCAGGTTCAGGCCCTCGACGCGTACGTCGCTCATCTGCACTTCGCGGCGCAGCAGTGGCAGCACACGTACAGAAAGCCCGAGCATCTGCAGGTCGGCGAACGGTTCCTTGGGTTTGTTCAAGGTGGCGATGCTCGCTTCGTGCAACTCCAGGCCCAGCCACGGGAACAGGCTCCAGCCAATGTCACCGTTGAGGGTCAGCTCGACGTGAGCCTTGTCACGTGCCAGCTGGCGAATCTCGTCTTTGTAGTCGTTGGGATCGAAGAGGTGGGTCAGGGCGAAGCCCAGCGCCACGATGATCAGCAGCAACCCGAGAAGCCCTAGTCCCAGGATTTTGCCGAACGCTTTCATGGGCGAGTCCTTGTAGTCCGTTTTTGAAATTCAAGCGCCAGAGTATAGCGCCGCAGTGGTTGCCCCTGCGTATTCGACTAGAGATACAGGGCATTTCCTACGCGTACAGCAGATGGTACGGCTTTCGACAGCCATGTTTGTCAGTTCCGAATGTGTGGCCTGTACTGGCCCTATCGCCGGCAAGCCAGCTCCCACAGGGATCCCGCTGTCCCCGAGGTCGGTGGGATCCCTGTGGGAGCTGGCTTGCCGGCGATAGGGCCGGTATAGGCAACATGACCGTTTCAGCCGAGCAAAAATTAACGATATCAGATTGCTTTCACGCTACTTGATGCTGCTACCCTTGCGCCGCTTTGCCTGCACCCTACCTATAAGAAGGATCTGATCCATGAGCAGTACCGTCGCGGCGGGGACCTTGGCCAGTGCGCCAGGCTTCCTGTCGAAGGAGCGCATCATCGCCCGCCCGGGCTTCAACCGCTGGCTGGTCCCGCCGGCCGCCCTGGCCATCCACCTGTGCATCGGCATGGCCTATGGCTTCTCGGTGTTCTGGCTGCCGCTGTCGCAAGCCCTCGGCATCACCGCCCCGGTTGCCTGCGCAGCGGACATGGGCTTCATGGCCCGTATGTTCAGCGCCGAGTGCGATTGGCCGATTTCCATGCTGAGCTGGATCTACACCCTGTTCTTCGTCTTCCTCGGTTGCTCGGCGGCTGTGCTGGGTGGTTGGCTGGAACACGCCGGCCCGCGCAAGGCCGGCCTGGTGTCGGCGCTGTGCTGGTGCGGTGGCATGCTGATTTCGGCGATTGGCGTGAAAACCCATCAGCTGTGGCTGATGTGGCTGGGTTCCGGCGTAATCGGTGGTATCGGCCTGGGCCTGGGCTACATCTCGCCGGTGTCGACCCTGATCAAGTGGTTCCCGGACAAGCGCGGCATGGCCACCGGCATGGCGATCATGGGCTTCGGTGGTGGGGCCATGGTCGGTGCACCGCTGGCCACCGCGCTGATGGGCCATTTCGGCAATGCGCAGGAAGTGGGCGTGTGGCAAAGTTTCGTCGTCATGGCGGCGATCTACTTCGTGTTCATGACCGCCGGTGCCCTGGCGTATCGCGTGCCGCCGACCGGCTGGAAGCCAGAAGGCTGGAGCGCCCCGGTGAAGAAAGCTGGCAACACCATGGTCACCGACCGCCACGTGCATGTCAGCGTGGCCTGGAAGACCCCGCAGTTCGCCTTGATCTGGTTGGTACTGTGCCTGAACGTGTCGGCGGGTATCGGCATCCTCGGCATGGCTTCGCCGTTGCTGCAGGAAGTGTTCGCCGGCAAGCTGCTGGGCAACGGGCTGAGCTTCAGCGAGCTGAACAGCGCCCAGCTGGCGCAGATTGCCGCGATTGCCGCCGGCTTCACCGGCCTGCTGAGCCTGTTCAACATCGGCGGGCGGTTCTTCTGGGCGTCGTTCTCGGACTACATTGGCCGCAAGAACACCTATTTCGCCTTCTTTGCCTTGGGCGTGGGCTTGTACAGCCTGGTGCCGAACATGGGGCACCTGGGTAACGTGGCGCTGTTCGTGGCGGCGTTCTGCATCATTCTGTCGATGTACGGTGGTGGTTTTGCCACGGTACCGGCCTACCTGGCCGACCTGTTCGGCACGCAGATGGTCGGCGCCATTCATGGCCGCCTGCTGACCGCCTGGGCGGCGGCCGGGGTGCTGGGGCCGGTGCTTATCACCTACCTGCGCGAGTACCAGTTGGCGGCCGGGGTGGAGCGTGCGGCTGCTTATGACATGACCCTGTACATCCTCGCCGGCCTGCTGGTGCTGGGCTTTGTCTGCAACATGCTGGTGCGGCCGGTGGCCGACAAGCATTTCATGAGCGATGCCGAACTGGCTGCCGAACGGGCGTTGAGCCATGACAAGGGCTCCGACGGGGCGCGCTCGCTGGAGTGGAAAGCGGCGCCGGGTAGCCTGCCGCTGGTGCTGCTGGCCTGGGCAGTGGTGGTCGTGCCGTTGGCCTGGGGCGTTTGGATTACCCTGCAGAAGACGGCTGTGCTGTTCCATTGATCAGTGGTAAAACCGGCTGACTTTGCTGGCTGTACTGGCCCTATCGCCGGCAAGCCAGCTCCCACAGGTACGCCACAGGCCTGGAAGATTGTGAGGGTCCCTGTGGGAGCTGGCTTGCCGGCGATAGGGCTGCAAAGCAGCCCCAGGCCACCCGGTTGTATAGACCTGTAACGGTATCCGGCCTGCGTAATTCCTCGTTTTGCCATATGTCATCCGCGTTTCAAGCCGGCGCGTTCTAGGCCTATAATGAAGCCCTTTTCGCCTAATGATTTTGCGGAGCTGGTGATGGTCGAACGTAAGGCTTCCGTCGAGCGCAATACCCTGGAAACCCAGGTCAAGTGCTCGATCAACCTCGATGGCAGTGGCAAGGCCCGATTCGATATCGGTGTGCCTTTCCTTGAACACATGCTGGACCAGATTGCCCGCCATGGGCTGATCGATCTGGATATCGAGTGCAAGGGTGACACGCATATCGACGATCACCATACCGTCGAAGACGTCGGCATCACCCTGGGCATGGCATTTGCCCAGGCCATCGGTGACAAGAAGGGCATCTTCCGCTACGGCCATGCCTATGTGCCGCTGGACGAAGCGCTGTCGCGCGTGGTCATCGACTTCTCCGGTCGCCCGGGCCTGCAGATGCACGTGCCGTACACCCGCGCCAGCGTCGGTGGCTTCGATGTCGACCTGTTCCAGGAGTTCTTCCAGGGCTTCGTCAACCACGCCCTGGTGACCCTGCACATCGACAACCTGCGTGGCCACAACACCCACCACCAGATCGAGACCGTGTTCAAGGCTTTCGGCCGCGCCCTGCGCATGGCCATTACCCTCGACGAGCGCATGGCCGGGCAGATGCCATCCACCAAAGGGTGCCTGTAAATGCAGACGGTAGCCGTAATCGACTATGGCATGGGCAACCTGCACTCGGTGGCCAAGGCGCTCGAGCATGTAGGGGCCGGTAAGGTGCTGGTCACCAGCGATGCCACGGTCATCCGCGAAGCCGACCGCGTGGTATTCCCGGGCGTGGGCGCGATTCGTGACTGCATGGCCGAAATCCGCCGCCTGGGCTTCGACAGCCTGGTGCGCGAAGTCAGCCAGGACCGCCCGTTCCTCGGCATTTGCGTGGGTATGCAGGCACTGCTCGACCACAGCGAAGAAAACGACGGTGTCGACTGCATCGGCATGTTCCCCGGCCAGGTGCGCTTCTTCGGCAAAGACCTGCAGGAAGACGGCGAGCACCTGAAGGTGCCGCACATGGGCTGGAACGAAGTTGGCCAGACCAACGACCACCCGCTGTGGCACGACATCCCCGACCGTGCGCGGTTCTACTTCGTGCACAGCTACTACATCAATGCCGGCAAGCCGGCCCAGGTGGTCGGCCGCGGCCATTACGGTGTCGATTTCGCCGCTGCGCTGGCCGATGGCTCGCGCTTTGCCGTGCAGTTCCACCCGGAGAAGAGCCATACCCATGGCCTGCAGCTGCTGCAGAACTTCGTCGCCTGGGACGGGCGCTGGTAAATGAGCAGGTCGAAGACCAAGGCCCCGGTCATCACCCTGGCCCCCGAGCAGGAGCGCGAAGCGCTGCACACGCTCAAGCGCTTCCTCGAAGACCGTTTCGAGCTGGAGCTGGGGTCGTTCGAAGTGGCCGAAGTCCTCGAGCTGTTCAGCAAAGAAATTGCACCCCTTTACTACAACAGGGCGATTGCCGATGTTCAGCTGCACCTCAAGGAGCGGTTCGAGAGCATCGAAAGCGATCTGTGGGCGCTCGAGAAGCCCTGAAAACCCAAGAACAGACAGGTTCCCAAGATGCTGATTATCCCCGCTATCGATCTGAAGGACGGTGCCTGCGTGCGCCTGCGCCAGGGCCGCATGGAAGACTCCACGGTATTTTCCGACGACCCGGTGAGCATGGCCGCCAAGTGGGTCGAGGGTGGCTGCCGCCGCCTGCACCTGGTCGACCTCAACGGCGCCTTCGAAGGCCAGCCGGTCAACGGTGAAGTGGTCACCGCCATTGCCAAGCGCTACCCGACCCTGCCGATCCAGATCGGCGGTGGCATCCGCTCGCTGGAAACCATCGAGCACTACGTCAAGGCTGGCGTCAGCTACGTGATCATCGGCACCAAGGCGGTCAAGCAGCCGGAGTTCGTCGCCGAAGCGTGCAAGGCCTTCCCGGGCAAGGTCATCGTTGGCCTGGACGCCAAGGACGGCTTCGTCGCCACCGACGGCTGGGCTGAAGTGAGCTCGGTGCAGGTCATCGACCTGGCCAAGCGTTTCGAGGCCGATGGCGTCTCGGCGATCGTCTACACCGACATCGCCAAGGACGGCATGATGCAGGGCTGCAACGTGCCGTTCACCAAGGCGCTGGCAGAAGCTACCTCGATCCCGGTGATTGCCTCGGGCGGCATCCACAACCTGGGCGACATCAAGGCCCTGCTGGACGCCAAGGCCCCGGGCATCATCGGCGCCATCACCGGCCGTGCCATCTACGAAGGCACCCTCGATGTCGCCGAGGCCCAGGCCTTCTGCGACAACTACCAAGGCTGAGGACTGAACCATGGCACTGGCCAAGCGCATCATCCCTTGCCTGGACGTGGACAACGGCCGGGTGGTCAAGGGCGTCAAGTTCGAGAACATCCGTGATGCCGGCGACCCGGTGGAAATCGCCCGTCGCTACGATGAGCAAGGTGCCGATGAAATCACCTTCCTCGACATCACCGCCAGCGTCGATGGCCGCGACACTACCCTGCATACCGTCGAGCGCATGGCCAGCCAGGTGTTCATCCCGCTGACCGTGGGCGGTGGCGTGCGCACCGTGCAGGACATCCGCAACCTGCTCAATGCCGGTGCCGACAAGGTCTCGATCAACACGGCCGCGGTGTTCAACCCGGAGTTTGTCGGCGAGGCAGCGGACCGTTTCGGTTCGCAGTGCATCGTTGTCGCCATCGACGCCAAGAAGGTGTCCGGGCCGGGCGAAGAACCACGCTGGGAAATCTTCACCCACGGCGGGCGCAAGCCGACCGGGCTGGATGCCGTTGAATGGGCTAAGAAGATGGAAGGCCTGGGTGCTGGCGAGATCCTGCTGACCAGCATGGACCAGGACGGCATGAAGAACGGCTTCGACCTGGGTGTTACCCGCGCGATCAGTGATGCGCTGGGTATTCCGGTGATTGCCTCGGGCGGGGTGGGTAACCTGCAGCACCTGGCTGACGGCATTCTGGAAGGGCATGCCAGTGCGGTGCTGGCTGCCAGTATCTTCCACTTTGGTGAGTACACGGTGCCGGAAGCCAAGGCCTACATGGCTTCGCGCGGGATCGTCGTTCGCTGATCGATTAATTGGGGCTGCTTTGCAGCCCATCGCCGGCAAGCCAGCTCCCACAGGGACCGCACAAGGCTCAGGGCCTGCGCTGCCAATGTGGGAGCTGGCTTGCCGGCGATGGGCCGCAACGCGGCCCCAATGGCATCAACCGTGGTTCTTGCCGAGCAATGCGTGATACAGCTCGGTATCCCCAAGAATCCCCACCACCTTGTCGTTATCCTGCAACACCAGCTTGTTGCCGGTCTGATAACGAATCTGCAGCGCCTCGCGCATGCCGATATCAGCATTGACCAACGTTGGGCGGCGGCCCAGCAGCTCCACATCCTGCCCCGGCGCCCAGTTCTGCATCTCCAGCCCGTTCTGCCCCTGGCGTGCGCGCTTGATCGAGTTGCCTTCGCCCAGGTCCAGCCACGAATCGCCACCCGGGTCCAGGCACACCGAACCATTCACCCGCTTGCAGTTGTCCAGGCTGCGCATCAGGCTGCGCCCGCACAGCACGTTCAGCGGGTTGGTATGGGCGACGAAGGTGCGCACATACTCGTCGGCCGGGTTGAGCACGATCTCTTCCGGCTTGCTGTACTGGATGATCCGCCCGTCCTTCATGATGGCGATGCGGCTACCCAGCTTCAGCGCTTCGTCCAGGTCATGGCTGACGAACACGATGGTCTTGCTCAGCTTGGCCTGCAGGCCAAGCAACTCGTCTTGCAGGCCCTGGCGGATCAGCGGGTCCAGTGCCGAGAACGGTTCGTCCATCAGCAGGATGTCGGCATCCATCGCCAGAGCCCGGGCCAGGCCCACGCGCTGCTGCATGCCGCCAGACAGTTCGTCCGGCTTCTTGTTGCGCCACTGGGTCAGGCCCACCAGCTCGAGCTTCTCGTCGACCAGCTTGCGCCGTTCCTTCTCGGGGCGGCCCTGCATTTCCAGGCCAAAGCTGATGTTCTCGCGCACCGTCAGCCAAGGCATCAGGGCGAACTTCTGGAACACCATGGCAATGCGCTTGGTGCGCATCATCTTCAGCTCGGCGGGGGTGCAGTGGGCAATGTCGATGTGCTTGCCTTCGTGCTCGACGAACAGCTTGCCGCGGCTGACGGTGTTGAGGCCGTTGATGCAGCGCAGCAAGCTCGACTTGCCAGAACCGGACAGGCCCATCAGCACGCAGATCTCGCCCTTCTGGATATCCAGGTTGGCCTTCTCGACACCCACCACCAGGCCGGTCTGCTTGAGGATCTGCTCGCGGGTCTGGCCCTGGTCGAGCAGGGCCAGCGCTTCGCGCGGCTTGTTGGAGAAGATGACGTCGACGTCTTCGAAACGAATGATGCTCATGCTTCACCCCTTACCGGCAGGTCCGGTTGCTTGCAGATACGGTCGAGCATGATCGCCAGCAGCACGATCGCCAGGCCCGCTTCGAAGCCCAGGGAAATATCGGCGGTGTTCAGTGCGTTGACCACAGGTTTGCCCAGGCCGTCAGCGCCGACCAGGGCGGCAATCACCACCATCGAGAGCGACAGCATGATGCACTGGGTAACGCCGGCGGCGATGCTTGGCATCGCGTGCGGCAGTTCGATACGGGTGAGCAGCTGGCGCCGCGAGCAGCCAAAGGCCTTGCCGGCGTCCATCAGCTCCTGCGGGACGTCGCAGATGCCCAGGTAGGTGAGACGGATCGGCGCGGCGATGGCGAACACCACCGTCGAGATCAGCCCCGGCACCACACCCAGGCCGAACAGGGTCAGGGTGGGGATCAGGTAGACGAAGGTAGGTACCGTCTGCATCAGGTCGAGTACCGGGCGCATGGCGGTATAGAACATCGGTTTGTGCGCGGCGACGATGCCCAGTGGCACGCCGATGGCCACGCAAACCACTGTGGCGAAGGTGACCTGCGCCAGGGTTTCCATGGTTTCCTGCCAGTAACCCAGGTTGAGGATCAGCAGGAACGAAAGAGCAACGAATGCGGTCAGCGCCCACTTGCGCTGGATGAAATGCGCCAGGGCGGCGAACAGAGCGATGAGCACGAACGGATTGAAGAAAGTCAGGGCACTGGTGACGCCATGGATCATGAACTCCAGGCCTTGCGCGATGGCATCGAAGTAATTCGCGCCGTTCTGGGTCAGCCACTCGACGAACGACGCGATGTACTGGCCCAGGGGTATTTTCTGATCGATAAGCATGATAGCGAGCTTCCACCTGCATAGATTGAAATCAACCCGGGGCAGGCACGGGCCTGCCCCGAGGTAGCGCTATTGCGTATTTCGTTATTGCGTCAGCTTGGCCTTGGCCGCCTCAAGGCCGGGTTTGCCATCCACGGTGGTTACGCCGGCCAGCCAGGCATCCAGTTTGCCAGGGTTGTCCTTGAGCCACTTCTTGGCCGCCGCCTCGGGTTTCATCTTGTCGTCCAGGACATAGCCCATCATGGTGCTTTCATCCTTGAGCTCGAACGACAGGTTCTTCAACAGCTGGCCAACGTTGCTGCATTCCTGCACATAACCCTTGCGGGTGTTGGTCAATACGGTCGCCTTGCCGAAGTCGGGGCCGAAGAACTCGTCCCCGCCGGTCAGGTACTGCATCTTGAAGCGGGTGTTCATCGGGTGCGGTTCCCAGCCGAGGAACACCAGCGCATCGCCGCGTTTCTGCGCGCGGTCGACCTGCGACAGCATGCCGGCCTCGCTGGACTGGACGATCTTGAAGCCGGCGTCCTTCAGGCCGAAGGCGTTCTTGTCGATCATGCTCTGGATGGTGCGGTTGCCATCGTTGCCGGGCTCGATGCCGTAGATCTTGCTGTCGAGTTCTTTCTTGAACTTGGGAATGTCGCTGAAATCCTTCAGGCCCTTGTCATACAGCGCCTGGGGCACGGCCAGGGTGTACTTGGCGTTTTCCAGGTTGGCGCGCACTGTTTCTACAGTACCGGCGTCGCGGTACTGCTTGATGTCGTTCTCCATGGTCGGCATCCAGTTGCCGAGAAACACGTCCAGGTCCTTGCCGGTGGCCAGCGACTTGTAGGTCACCGGTACCGAGATCATGGTGGTGTGGGTCTTGTAACCCAGTGCTTCGAGCACAACGCTGGTGGTCGCGGTGGTTACCGTGATGTCGGTCCAGCCGACATCCGAGAACCGTACCGTCTGGCATTGCTCGGGTTCGGCGGCCTGGGCCAGCAAAGGCGCGGACAGCAACGCAACCAGCAACAGCGAGGGTGAACCTTTCATGGATGGACTCCTGTGATTTTGTCTTCGGGTTCGCGTGGGTCGCCGGGCTTTCTCAGGGTCCGGTCGACCAGGCCTGCAGAGGGCAGGATGCGTGGCCGTGCTTTACGAGTCGCTTTCGATAATCCTCCAGCGCTGGGCAATCGCCTACTGGTGGGGTCGTAACCAGTACGGAACGGGTCGTATCCAGTATGGGCGATGTCGCTTATGGATTTTTCCACCCCCTCAGCCGCATTTTTACGTCACCAGGCCGCCGGAAAGCGGCGTGGCGAGGGCAGCTCCCCGGTAAAAAACAGCGCGGCGCTGCTGGACAAAAGTACGTCGGTTGCAGACGGCGAGGGGGTTGGTAAAAGCCCGATGATGCGTGCATTCAAGGCGGCCCGCTGCTTCAGCCTAGCAGCTGCCCCGCCCTGCGCATGGCGCGCAGAGACAAGCCCAGCAAGAGGTGATTCGACAATGGCCATCAGCGTGTTCGACCTGTTCAAGATCGGTGTCGGGCCCTCCAGCTCCCACACCGTCGGCCCCATGCGTGCTGGCGCCCTGTTCGTTCAGGGCCTGCGCGAACGCGGCGAGCTGGAACGTGTGAAGCGGATCGAAGTGCGCCTGTATGGCTCGCTGTCGGCCACGGGTGTGGGGCATGGCACCGACAATGCCACCATCATGGGCCTGATGGGTGAATGGCCTGACGCCATCGACCCGACCCAGATCGCACCGCGTATCGCCGACCTGCGCGAAACCAACACCCTGCAGCTGGACAGCCGCCTGCCCATCGAATTCGTCTGGGCCCGCGACATGCTGCTGCTGGACGAGAACCTGCCGTACCACCCCAACGCGATGACCCTGATTGCCGAAGGCGAGCAGGGCGAGCTGCACCGCGACACCTACTACTCGGTGGGTGGCGGCTTCGTGGTCGATGCCGCCCAGGCCGCCAGCGGCGTGCTGGATGCCGACCAGACGGTGCTGCCGTACGACTTCAACAGCGCCGCCGAACTGCTGCGCCTGTGCAAGCAAAACGACCTCAGCGTGTCGCAATTGATGATGGCGAACGAGAAGGTCTGGCGCAGCGAGGAAGAGATCCGCGCCGGCCTGCACAAGCTCTGGGAAGCCATGCAGGAATGCGTCAACAACGGCCTCAAGTACGAAGGCACGCTGCCTGGCGGGTTGAACGTGCGCCGCCGCGCCGCCAAGCTGCACCGCAGCCTGCAGGAAATCGGCAAGCCCAACGTGATCGGCTCGACCATGAGCGCCATGGAGTGGGTCAACCTGTTCGCCCTGGCGGTCAACGAAGAAAACGCCGCCGGCGGGCGCATGGTTACCGCGCCGACCAACGGTGCGGCGGGCATCATCCCGGCGGTGTTGCACTACTACATGCGCTTCAGCGATGCGGTGGACGAGTCCAGCGTGGTCGACTTCTTCCTCGGTGCTGCCGCGGTGGGCATCCTGTGCAAGAAGAACGCGTCGATATCCGGTGCCGAAGTGGGTTGCCAGGGTGAAGTCGGTTCGGCTTGCGCCATGGCCGCGGCGGGCCTTGCCGAAGTGCTGGGTGCCACCCCGCCACAGGTGGAGAACGCTGCCGAGATCGCCCTGGAGCACAACCTGGGCCTGACCTGCGACCCGGTCGGCGGGTTGGTGCAGGTGCCGTGCATCGAGCGCAACGCGATCGCCGCGGTAAAGGCCATCAACGCGGTGCAGATGGCCCTGCGGGGTGATGGCGAGCACTTCATTTCCCTCGACCAGGTGATCCGTACCATGCGCGATACCGGGGCCGACATGCACGACAAGTACAAAGAGACCTCGCGCGGTGGTTTGGCAGTCAGCGCGATCGAGTGCTGATAGCTTGATCTGACCTCAAGGGCCTCTTCGCGGGTGAACCCGCTCCCACAGGTACTGCGTTGCTCTCACTCGCGGTGCTGTACTTGTGGGAGCGGGTTTACCCGCGAAGAGGCCCTTGAGTTTGACGCAGGTGCAGCACAGCCCCCCAATGCCCCTTTATGGTGCAGTACGGCGCATACCGATCGTCGGGTGTCGTTATCAGTGTGGGCGTTGTCGGTGACACTCAAGAGTGTCGTTTCTGGGCATCTTACACTGCGCATGTCACCAAATTGCTCAGCCGTTACACGCACAGCGCCTAGCACGCCAGTTCCACGAAGATTGGCCAACTCGATCAAAGCACCTGATTTGCCTGACAAAGGCGTCGTTTTCAGGTTTTTTTGGATAGCCGTTCAATTTCAGGCACGGCGTTTGCGTTGAGATTGGCACCAAGGCCCCTGCACATGAACCGGGGCCATACATAACAAGAAATCAGTGCTCGCCTGAGGCACACCCTGCATTTGTGTGAGGAGAAATCGCGATGACGTCGTACACCTCCGGGAACCCAACCCAGAACCGCACAGCCCCCCAGTCCATCGGGTTTCTCCTACTGGACAATTTCACCCTCATTTCCCTGGCATCGGCCGTCGAGCCGCTGCGCATGGCCAACCAGCTTTCCGGCCGCGAGCTGTACCGCTGGCACACC
The DNA here is from genome assembly GCF_040784925.1 of Pseudomonas sp. X4. Taxonomy (NCBI): domain Bacteria; kingdom Pseudomonadati; phylum Pseudomonadota; class Gammaproteobacteria; order Pseudomonadales; family Pseudomonadaceae; genus Pseudomonas; species Pseudomonas sp. X4. The sequence continues at coordinate 2,742,058 of NZ_CP160798.1, forward strand.
CTCACCGCCGATGGTGGACAGGTGTGGGCCAGCGATGGCTTGCAGATAACCCCTGACGCCGCCATGCACAGTGCGCCCCCCATCGATACCGTGATTGTCTGTGGCGGCGTGGGCATCCAGCGCAGCGTTACTCGCGAGCATGTCACCTGGTTGCAAACCCAGGCCCGTCAGTCGCGCCGTCTGGGCGCGGTATGTACCGGTAGCTGGGCCTTGGCCTGTGCCGGGCTGCTGGATGGTTTCGATTGCAGCGTGCACTGGGAATGCCTGGCGGCCATGCAGGAGGCCTACCCGCGGGTCAACATGAGCACCCGCCTGTTCACCCTCGACCGTAACCGCTTCACCAGCTCCGGCGGCACTGCGCCGCTGGACATGATGCTGCACCTGATCAGCCGCGACCATGGCCGTGAACTGTCGGCTGCGATTTCCGAAATGTTCGTCTACGAGCGCATCCGCAACGAGCAGGATCACCAGCGCGTGCCGCTCAAGCACATGCTTGGCACCAACCAGCCGAAGCTGCAGGAAATCGTCGCGCTGATGGAGGCCAACCTCGAAGAGCCGATCGACCTGGACGAACTGGCGGTATACGTGTCGGTATCGCGTCGGCAGCTCGAGCGCCTGTTCCAGAAGTACCTGCACTGTTCGCCGTCGCGTTACTACCTGAAGCTGCGCCTGATCCGCGCCCGGCAGCTGCTGAAGCAGACGCCGATGTCGATCATCGAAGTGGCGTCGGTGTGCGGCTTCGTGTCTACCCCGCACTTCTCCAAGTGCTACCGCGAATACTTCGGCATTCCGCCGCGTGACGAGCGCGTGGGCTCCAACACCGCGCAGCAGGTGGCGATGATGCCGATCCCGCAGGCCATGACTCTGTCGCCGCACAGCGGACCGATGGCGGCCCTGAGCCAGGCGCGCAACGAGTCGACCTTTGCCAGTGTAAGGCTCTGAAACAGCACTGGCCTCTTCGCGGGTAAACCCGCTCCCACAGGTACTGCACTGAATTCAAAAGCAGTGCAGTACCTGTGGGAGCGGGTTTACCCGCGAAGAGGCCAGTACAGGAAAACGAATCAGCCGCGCTTGTTGAACTGCGCCAACGCCGGCAACAGCTGTTTGTCGATGGCTTGGCGCACCGCCGGCAGGATCGTCGCACTACCGGTATACATCTGCTCCACCATCCCCTTCAGCGCCCGTGCATTGGGCTCGGTCAGCCCACGCACCACCGCTTCGCACGCCTGCTCGGCAGTAGCGCCGGCCGGAATCTCGAACCCGCGCGCGCGCAGGTGGCCTGCCAGATCGTCCTGGTCAATCAAATCCGCATGCATCATGGCTGTTGTCCCTTTTATCGCTAAGAGAGTGCTGCTGTGATTTACGACCGATTCTGTGACGCCGGCGACATGCCCGCAACAACAGAATGGCGCCATGGCTGCTTTGGCTAAGAACAGGTCGTTCCCGGCTAAATCCACCTGCCGGGAAGTGCGCAAACTCAAGCCATCTACCGCAACGGAGGGTTTGGTCACCCTCGTTCGTGCACAGTGGATGTTGCTCGCTCTTGGCCCCGGATGCTCACGGCTTTCCGGGGTTATTTTTTTGCCCGACGCAACACCGCCGCCGCTGTTGGCACACTGTCTTGCTTGCTCAATACTTGCAGGCATGCATGCCCTCTGTGGGAGCGGGTTCACCCGCGAATGCGTCGGTAGCATCACCATCGCATTCGCGGGTGAACCCGCTCCCACAGGGTACGCAGTTTTGTTCAGGATCGGGTGTTCAAACCCATCACACGGCCGACGAACTCAGCCGAGGGCACATCCTGCTGCTCATCCACCAACCCTTGCAGCAACCCGACACTACGCTCACTGAACGGCGCCGACTTCGGCCCCGCCAGGTCTACATGCAGCAGCATCTGCTCACTGGCCGCCAGCGCTTCGTCGAACCCTGCCCGGTGCAGGCTGTGGTAGACATGCAGGCGCTTGCGGTCGAAGCCGATGATCTGCGTCTGCACCCATACCTCGGTGCCCAGCTTCACTTCGTGCAGGTAGTTGATGTGCGCCTCGAGGGTGAACAGCGAGTTACCGCTCTGGCCGCGGCTGTCGGCATCCAGGCCGATGCGCTCCATCAGCGCGTCGGTGGCGTAGCTGAAGATCAGCAGGTAGAAGGCATCGCGCAGGTGCCCGTTGTAGTCGACCCAGTCCTCCTGGACTGGGGTGCGGTAGGTGATCAGTGCGGGCATCGCGGTCTCCTCAGTCGCCGAAAGCCATACCGTGCTTGGCCTTGCTGGTCTTCACCGCTTCCAGCACTGCCAACAGGGTGTCATCACGATAACGCTCCAGCGCGGCGATGCTGCGGTCGCCCAGTTGCTCGGAGGTGCCTTCGACCACATCGTCGATCAGTTTGTCGGTCAGCTCTGGTGCCGGCAGGTAAGTCCACGGTAGCTGCAGCGCCGGGCCGAACTGGGCCATGAAGTGACGCATGCCTGCGTCACCACCGGCCAGGGTGTAGGTGAGGAACGTACCCATGAACGACCAGCGCAGGCCGGCGCCGAAGCGGATGGCATCGTCGATCTCGCCGGTGCTGGCCACGCCGTCGTTGACCAGGTGCAGGGCCTCGCGCCACAGGGCTTCGAGCAGGCGGTCGGCGATGAACCCGGGCACTTCCTTGCGTACATGCAGCGGGCGCATGCCCAGGGCGGTGTAGATGGTCCTGGCAGCTTCAATGGCCTCGGGGGTGGTGCGCTTGCCACCGACGATTTCCACCAGTGGCAGCAGGTACACCGGGTTGAACGGGTGGCCGACCACGCAGCGCTCGGGGTGGGTGGCCGATTCGTAAAACTCCCTGGGCAGCAGCCCCGAGGTGCTGGAACCTATGATCGCGTCGGGTTTGGCGGCAGCGCTGATCTTTGCGTGCAGGTCGAGCTTCAGGTCCAGGCGTTCAGGGGCGCTTTCCTGGATGAAATCGGCATCGCGGACGCATTCCTCGATGGTGGCGACGAACTTCAGGCGGTCTTGTGAGGCGCCTGGTGCCAGGCCTTGCTTTTCCAATGCCGGCCAGGCGTTGGCGATGCGTTTGCGCAACGCCTGCTCGGCGCCTGTCGCCGGGTCCCAGGCGACCACGTCCAGCCCGTGGGCCAGGGCGCGCGCGACCCAGCCGCTGCCGATCACGCCACTACCCAGGGCGGCGAAGGTCTTGATCTCGGTGATGAAGGTCATGTTGGGCTCCTGAAAGTGTCAGCGGCGTTTGAGGTTCATCTTTTCCCGGCCTTCGGCCGGGGTCAGCACACGGGCGCCAAGGCGCGAAATGATCTCTACCGCGCGCTCGACCAACTGGCCGTTGCTGGCCAGCACGCCACGGTCCAGGTACAGGTTGTCCTCCAGGCCCACCCGCACGTTGCCGCCCAGCAGCACCGCCTGTGCGGCCATCGGCATCTGCATGCGGCCGATGCCGAACCCGGCCCAGGTGACGTTGGCCGGCAGGTTGTCGACCATCGCCTTCATGGTGGTGGTATCGGCCGGCGCGCCCCACGGGATGCCCAGGCAAAGCTGGAACAGTGGGTCGTCGAGCAGGCCTTCCTTCATCATCTGCTTGGCGAACCACAGGTGGCCGGTGTCGAAGATTTCCAGCTCGGCTTTTACCCCCAGCTCGGTAATGCGCTTGGCGCCGGCGCGCAGTTGTGCCGGGGTGGAGACGTAGATCGAGTTACCGTCGCCGAAGTTGAGGGTGCCGCAGTCGAGGGTGCAGATTTCCGGCAGCAGCGCTTCGACGTGGGCCAGGCGCTCCAGTGGGCCGATCAGGTCGGTACCCGGGCCGAATTCCAGTGGTGTTTCACCCGGGCCGATTTCCAGGTCGCCACCCATGCCCGCGGTAAGGTTGACGATGATGTCCACGTCGGCTTCACGGATGCGTTCCATGACTTCGCGATACAGCGCCACGTCACGGCTGAAGCGGCCGGTTTGCGGGTCGCGCACGTGGCAGTGGACCACGGTGGCGCCAGCTTTGGCGGCCTCTACGGCAGACTCGGCGATCTGCTTGGGGGTGACTGGAACAAGGTGGCTTTTCGAGGCGGTGTCGCCGGCGCCGGTGAGGGCGCAGGTGATGATGACGTCGTGGTTCATGGCGGGGTTCCTTGTGGTGTCTGGTGGCCTTTTCGCGGGTAAACCCGCTCCCACAGGGGACGATGTTGCCCCTGGCATGTGCATGACTTGTGGGAGCGGGTTTACCCGCGAATGGGCCGGATCAGTTGGCAGTGAGGTTGAGGTTGTCGGCAGCCGGCTTGCCATCGAAGGTGGTCACACCCTCGAGCCAGCGGGCCTTGTCCTCGGGGTGGTCCTTGAGCCACTGGCGGGCCGACTCCAGCGCATCCTTGTGGTCGAGCAGCGGCTGCATCATGCGGCTCTCGTCCTCGGCGCTGAAGTTCAGGTTGGCCAGCAGGCGGTGGGCGTTGGGGCAGCGTTCGGCGTAGTCCGGCGCAGTCACCGTCCACACTGTCGCGCGGCCTTCGTCCGGGCCCAGGGCGTCCTGGCTGTCGCCCAGGTAGACCATGTCGATATTCACGTTCATCGGGTGCGGTGCCCAGCCGAAGAACACCACAGCCTCGTTGCGCCGCACCGCGCGGTCGACGGCGGCGAGCATGCCGGCCTCGCTGGACTCGACCAGCTGGAACTTGCCCAGGCCGAACTGGTTCTTGGCGATCATTGCCTTGATCTGGGTGTTGGCGCCGGAACCCGGTTCGATGCCGTATATTTTCCCGCCCAGTTCCTTTTCGAACTTGTGGATGTCGGCGAAGGTCTTCAGGCCCTTGTCGGCCAGGTACTTGGGCACTGCCAGGGTGGCGCGGGCGTCTTCCAGGCTGGGTTTGTCGAGCACCTTGACCTGCTTGGCGTCGACGAACGGTGTGATGGTCTGGGTCATGATCGGGTTCCAGTAACCCAGGAACATGTCCAGGCGTTTGTCGCGGATGCCGGCGAAGATGATCTGCTGCGAGGCGCTGGTCTGCTTGGTCTGGTAGCCAAGGCCATCGAGCAGCACCTGGGCCATGGCGCTGGTGGCGATGACGTCGGTCCAGTTGACCACGCCCAGACGGACGTTCTTGCAGGCCGCAGGCTCGGCGGCGAATAGTGGGGAAGTGGCGATGCTGCTCAGGGCAAGGGTCAACAGGCTGCGGCGGATCAAGCTGTGCATGGTGGCTCTCCATCGGCAGTGCATATTGTTATTGGGGTTCGACCTCTCTGGGCCGTATGAAGAAGCTACGCTGCTGTCAGGGTGGAAAATCGCACCCTGGCGACCAACATTTGCACGGAGGCGACCACCTTTGCCGTGGAGCATGCAATGCCGCAAATCATTCACTTCCTGTTGTTGCCCGGGTTCTCGGCCATGGGTTTCATCAGTGCCTTGGAGCCACTGCGGGTGGCCAATCGTTTCAAGGGACCGTTGTATCGCTGGCAGGTGTTGAGCCTGGACGGCGGGGCGGTGCAGGCCAGCAATGGCATGTCGGTGAACGCCGATGCGGCGCTGGCGGCGGGCGAACCTGGTGGCATCCTGCTGATCGTCGCGGGTTTCGAGCCATTGGCCTGTTACGGGCCGGCGCTGCAGCAGGCGCTACGCCGCCTGGACCATGAGGGGGTGGTTCTGGGTGGCATCGATACCGGCGCGGTGGTGCTGGCCGAGGCCGGCCTGCTCGACGGCCACCGCGCCACCGTGCACTGGGAGGCACTGGAGGCGTTCAAGGAGAATTACCCGAGCCTGCAGGCCACCCAGGAACTGTTCGAAATCGACCGGCGGCGCATCACCTGTGCGGGCGGTACTGCCTCAATCGACCTGATGCTCGACCTGATTGCGCAATCCCATGGTAGCGAGCTGGCGGTGCAGGTTTCGGAGCAATTCGTGTTGGGCCGTATTCGGCCGCGGCAGGATCATCAGCGGATGCAGGTCGCCTCTCGCTATGGCATCAGCAATCGCAAGCTGGTGCAGGTGATCGGCGAGATGGAAAAGCATACCGAGCCACCGTTGAGCACATTGGAGCTGGCCGCCCGTGCCATGATCACCAGGCGTCAACTGGAGCGCTTGTTTCGCTTGTACCTGAATGATACGCCCAGTGGCTTCTATCTTGACCTGCGTCTGGACAAGGCGCGTCAGCTGCTGTGTCAGACGCAGATGAGCATCACGCAGGTCAGCGTGGCATGTGGTTTCGAGCTGCCGTCGTACTTCACCCGCCGTTACAAAAGACGCTTTGGGCGCTGTCCGCGTGAAGAACGTCAGGCGCTCAAGCCACAGCTGCCGGATCAGAACTGATCGAGGTCAGAAAGCGCCTGGAGGCGGTTTTCGACCTGTACTCGCCGTGCCTCGAAAGCCCGGGCGTCGAGTTTCGCGCCCATGTGGTCCAGTTGCAGGGCAAGGCGCGTACGTGGGGCATCCGGGTCGGTCGAACAGCACAGGTTGAAGACGATCGCCAACGGGCTGCCGCTGTCATCCAGGTCAAACTCGATGCGCAGGTGCGAGCTGGCCGAGGTGCTGCGCAGCAGGGCGAGGTCTGGCTGTTTCAAGCCATTAAGTATGTCGTTGGCAACCCGCTCGAACTTGAGGTTGCGACGCTGGGGCGCTGGAATCCAGCCGTTGAAGACGTCTTGAAACACAGCATCCGTGGGTACGCAGTTGATGCTTTTCGTCGTCCGTTCGATCAGTTCGACACCGCTGTTTTCCAGGCCTTGCAGAAAACGGTTGAACCAGCGCTGGCCATCCTGTTGGCGATCGTGAACCTGGTTGGCCTCCAGTTGCGCCAGGCGCAGGCAGGCATGAAGGTCTTCCCAGGGTTGGTTGGCAGGTTTGGTGGGCATGCTTGTGGCCCTCGCTGCAGGCGTAGGAAGGGGAACCTGGCGCCGCTGGGCGGCGCCAAGTGGAGGTCAGATGTCCAGCGCCAGGATGTCGAACGCCTGGCTGGCCAGCTTCATCCTGACGGCTTCGCGCATGGCGTCGAAGTGGCGAACACTGAACGAGCCCTGCTGCGAGGCCCGATATACCCGGGTGTTCGACTTGTCGATGATGCGGCCAGCGGAACCTGCGGTTTTCTCGGCCTTGTCATAGCTCAGCTGAACGCTGGTCATGTGCATGATCGGCAGGCCTTGCGGTGTCATCTCGCAGGCCGAAATCTGAATGGTGCTGGATTTGCCCGAAACGCTCACGCTGCTCTCTTCGAGCAGTTGCTGCGCCTTGGGTGTTTGCACGATCACTTCGAAGGAGCGTTTTACACAGCGGCTCAGGCGGTGGCTGGCGCCGATCTGGACGGTGACGATCTGCGGCACCAAGGTGGCCAGCGTGTGGGTGTCCTTGTCGATTGCTTCCTCGACATGGGCGGCGCCGGTCAGCGTCCAACCGAACTTGCCCAGGCCGTCGTTGTAGAAGTTGTACCACTCGCGCTGCTGGGTTTCCTTGTCGAACTTCTTGTTCGCCGACAGGTTCATCAGGCGCATGCCATCGAGCACGTCTTCGGCAACGCTGGCGGGTACATCCGGGGCAAAGATGCAGACGGTGTTGGCAACCATGACGGCGCGTTCTTCGCCTTCCTTCTTCAGGGCGGCAATGGCGCTGTTCATGTCGGTCTTGCTGATAGTGGAGGTCATGTCTTGGTTTCCGATCGAGTTCATCATCGGCACCTCGGGTGAGGCGCCGGGGACGCACTTTGGTTCGGATCGTCAAGACAGATAAGCCGAAAGCCTTTCCTGCCGAGGAACTCCCTTACTGCTGGCCGATGGACTGCAGGTACTCAGAGCGGTCATCGCTGCGCTGTGCCACGCAAGTGTTCCACGCCGCTTCGAACGCCTTGCTGCCCGGCTTCTCGGCGTAGGTTTCGACCTTGCAGTCGGCATCGCGCAGTTGCGTCCACAGTTTTTCGGCCGCCTCCATGCGCCCGGCCAGCGCATCTGCCTTGTCGCCTTCGTCGGCGTACTGGTCGCGAATGCGCTGTATCAGGTCGTCATACGCCGACTTCAGTTCACGCTCGGCCGTCTGCTTGTTGAACGCCGCGCAAGCGAATGTCTGCTGGTCGGTCTCGACGTTGTCGCACGGGGTGCTTTCTTCCTCGCCGGCCTGGGCGCCCGATACGACAGCCAGCAATACCAGCCATGCCATTGATTTCATCCGTTTTCTCCTCAACAAGGCTGACGAATCGGCTGGATTCTCGCTCAGCCGCCGACAAGACGATAGCTCCCTGAAGAAATGTTCATGAAACGGCCGGAAATGTCGTTATCGAGACTGTCTCTCATCGCCAGACGGCGCGCCAGAGGGCGCGATGTCGCGCATTGACGCTTTCGGCAAACCCCCTGTCGTTTTTGCATCGGGGCGCCTTTGGGCACAGGCATATGCTGGCCCCAAAGCGCCGGCAATAAGGTTTGGCGCAAACCCATTCAATAAAAGGGGACAGCCTGATGAGCCCAGCCGAACTTCACGCCGACAGCATCGTCATCGACGGCCTGATCATTGCCAAATGGAACCGCGAGCTGTTCGAGGACATGCGCAAAGGCGGGCTGACTGCGGCCAACTGCACGGTGTCGGTCTGGGAAGGCTTCAAGGCTACCGTCGACAATATCGCCGCCAGCCAGAAGCTGATCCGCGATAACAGCGACCTGGTGATGCCGGTACGCACCACCGCCGACATCCGCAAGGCCAAGGAACTGGGCAAGACCGGCATCCTCTTCGGCTTCCAGAACGCCCACGCCTTCGAAGACCAGATCGCCTACGTCGACGTGTTCAAGCAGCTGGGCGTGGGCATCGTGCAGATGTGCTACAACACCCAGAACCTGGTCGGCACCGGCTGCTACGAGCGTGACGGCGGCCTGTCGGGCTTCGGCCGCGAGATCGTTGCCGAAATGAACCGCGTCGGCATCATGTGCGACCTGTCGCACGTCGGCTCCAAGACCTCCGAAGAAGTCATCCTCGAGTCGAAAAAGCCGGTCTGCTACTCGCACTGTCTGCCTTCGGGCCTGAAAGAGCACCCGCGCAACAAGTCGGACGAAGAACTGAAGTTCATCGCCGACCACGGCGGTTTCGTCGGCGTGACCATGTTCGCGCCGTTCCTGGCCAAGGGCATCGACTCCACCATCGACGATTACGCCGAAGCCATCGAGTACACCATGAACATCGTCGGTGAAGACGCCATCGGTATCGGTACCGACTTCACCCAGGGCCACGGCCAGGACTTCTTCGAGTACCTGACCCACGACAAGGGCTACGCCCGTCGCCTGACCAACTTCGGCAAGATCATCAACCCGCTGGGCATCCGCACTGTGGGCGAATTCCCCAACCTCACCGAAACCTTGCTCAAGCGCGGCCACTCCGAGCGCGTGGTGCGCAAGATCATGGGTGAGAACTGGGTCAACGTCCTCAAGGACGTGTGGGGCGAGTAAGCCGCTCTCCAAGCCTGAAAGCCCCTGCCAGCAACGCCGGGGCATCCCAATAAAAAATTTTATGGAGTTGAGTTTCCATGGCCAAGATCGCCCCGCAATTGCCAATCGAAGTAGACAGCGAGACCGGTGTCTGGACCAGCGACGCCTTGCCGATGCTGTATGTGCCGCGCCATTTCTTCGTCAACAACCACATGGGCATCGAAGAAGTCCTGGGCGCCGACAAGTACGCCGAGATCCTCTACAAGGCCGGCTACAAGTCCGCCTGGCACTGGTGTGAAAAAGAAGCCGAGTGCCATGGCCTGGAAGGCGTGGCGGTGTTCGAGCACTACATGAAGCGCCTGAGCCAGCGCGGCTGGGGCCTGTTCGAAATCCAGGACATCGACCTCGACAAGGGCACCTGCAGCGTCAAGCTCAAGCACTCCGCGTTCGTGTACGTCTATGGCAAGTGCGGCCGCAAGGTCGACTACATGTTCACCGGCTGGTTCGCCGGCGCCATGGACCAGATTCTCGCTGCCCGCGGCAGCTCGATCCGCACCGTGGCCGAACAGGTCTATGGCGGGTCGGAAGAAGGCCACGAAGATGGCCTGTTCGTTACAAAGCCGTTGTAAGCCGGAGATAGCGTCATGGCATTCGAAGCAATGTTCCAGCCGATCCAGATCGGCAAACTGACCATCCGCAACCGTGTGCTCAGCACCGCGCACGCCGAGGTCTACGCCACTGACGGCGGCATGACGACCGACCGCTACGTGAAGTACTACGAAGAAAAGGCCAAGGGCGGTATCGGCCTGGCGATCTGCGGCGGCTCGTCGGTGGTGGCCATCGACAGCCCGCAGGAGTGGTGGGCGTCGGTCAACCTGTCGACCGACCGCATCATCCCGCACTTCCAGAACCTGGCCGACGCCATGCACAAGCATGGCGCCAAGATCATGATCCAGATTACCCACATGGGCCGTCGCTCGCGCTGGGACGGCTTCAACTGGCCGACCCTGATGTCGCCGTCGGGTATCCGTGAACCCGTGCACCGCGCCACCTGCAAGACCATCGAGGTGGAAGAGATCTGGCGCGTGATCGGCAACTACGCGCAAGCTGCCCGCCGCGCCAAGGAAGGTGGCCTGGACGGCGTGGAACTGTCGGCCGTGCACCAGCACATGATTGACCAGTTCTGGAGCCCGCGGGTCAACAAGCGTACCGACGAATGGGGCGGTACCTTCGAAGGCCGCATGAAGTTCGGCCTGGAAGTACTGAAGGCTGTGCGCGCCGAGGTCGGTGACGACTTCTGCGTGGGCATGCGTATCTGTGGCGACGAGTTCCACCCCGATGGCCTCAGCCACGAGGACATGAAGCAGATCGCTGCCTACTACGACGCCACTGGCATGCTCGACTTCATCGGCGTGGTCGGTTCGGGTTGCGACACCCACAACACCCTGGCCAACGTCATCCCGAACATGAGCTACCCGCCGGAGCCGTTCCTGCACCTGGCGGCCGGCATCAAGGAAGTGGTCAAGGTTCCGGTGCTGCACGCGCAGAACATCAAGGACCCGAACCAGGCCACGCGTATCCTCGAAGGCGGCTACGTGGACATGGTCGGCATGACCCGTGCGCACATGGCTGACCCGCACCTGATCGCCAAGATCAAGATGGGCCAGATCGACCAGATCAAGCAGTGCGTCGGTGCCAACTACTGCATCGACCGCCAGTACCAGGGCCTGGATGTACTGTGCATCCAGAACGCCGCGACCTCCCGTGAATACATGGGCGTGCCGCACATCATCGAGAAGACTACCGGCGCCAAGCGCAAGGTGGTGGTGGTTGGCGCCGGCCCGGCCGGCATGGAAGCGGCCCGCGTGGCTGCCGAACGTGGCCACGATGTGACCCTGTTCGAGAAGAAGGAGCAGATCGGCGGGCAGATCACCATCGCCGCCAAGGCCCCGCAGCGCGACCAGATCGCCGGTATCACCCGCTGGTACCAGCTGGAGCTGGCGCGCCTGAAGGTCGACCTGCGCCTGGGCACCGCCGCCGACGTGGCCGCCATCCAGGACCTGCGCCCGGACATCATCGTGCTGGCGGTGGGTGGGCATTCCTTCCTGGAGCAGAACGAGCACTGGGGCGCCGCCGAAGGGCTGGTAGTCAGCAGCTGGGACGTGCTCGACGGCAAGGTTGCGCCGGGCAAGAACGTGCTGGTGTACGACACCATCTGCGAGTTCACCGGCATGTCGGTGGCTGACTTCATCGCCGACAAGGGCAGCCAGGTCGAGATCGTCACCGACGACATCAAGCCGGGTGTGGCCATGGGCGGTACTACCTTCCCGACCTACTACCGCAGCATGTACCCGAAAGAAGTGATCATGACCGGCGACATGATGCTGGAAAAGGTCTACCGCGAAGGCGACAAGCTGGTGGCGGTGCTGGAAAACGAATACACCGGCGCCAAGGAAGAGCGTGTGGTCGACCAGGTGGTTGTGGAGAACGGCGTGCGTCCTGACGAGCAGCTGTACTACGCACTGAAGGAAGGTTCGCGCAACAAAGGCCAGATCGACGTGGAGGCACTGTTCGCCATCAAGCCACAGCCGATCCTCAGCCAGCCGGGCGAAGGCTACCTGCTGTACCGCATCGGCGACTGCGTGGCCCAGCGCAACGTGCATGCGGCGATCTACGACGCCTTGCGCCTGTGCAAGGACTTCTGATCGAGAAAAATCGTCGCCACCGGGCGCGGTCCCTGTGGGAGCGGGTTCACCCGCGAAAGCGTCAGCACAAGCAACAGAGTTGTCTGATCTGACGCATTCGCGGGTAAACCCGCTCCCACAAGGGGCCAATCCCACCTTCAGAGTGGCGCAAGAATCCAGCTGTTGTGGGAGCCTCCCATGTTGAACACCCTTCTACCTATCCTGCTGTTCGCTGCCCTTGGCCTGGCAGTGCTCGGCGCCCTGCGCCGGGTGCGCATGTGGCGGCGTGGCCGGCCGTCCAAGGTCAACCTGATCGGCGGCCTGCTGGCCATGCCGCGCCGCTACCTGGTCGACCTGCACCATGTGGTCGAGCGCGACAAGTACATGTCCAAGACCCACGTGGCCACCGCTGGCGGCTTCGTGCTGTCGGCCGTACTGGCGATCCTGGTGCACGGCTTCGGCCTGCAGAGCAAGATCCTCGGCTACGCGTTGCTGGTGGCCACGGTGATCATGTTCAGCGGCGCCATCTTCGTCTTCAAGCGCCGCCTCAACCCGCCTTCGCGCCTGTCCAAGGGCCCGTGGATGCGCCTGCCGAAGAGCCTGCTGGCGTTTGCCGTGAGCTTCTTCATCGCCACCTTGCCAGTCGCCGGCATCCTGCCGGCCAACACCGGTGGCTGGGTGATGGTGGGCATTCTGGGCCTGGGCGTGCTGTGGGGCGTGTCGGAGCTGTTCTTCGGCATGACCTGGGGCGGCCCGATGAAACACGCCTTCGCCGGTGCCCTGCACCTGGCCTGGCACCGTCGCGCCGAACGCTTCGGCGGCGGCCGTTCCACCGGCCTCAAGCCGCTGGACCTGGAAGACCCGAACGCGCCGCTGGGCGTGGAAAAGCCGGTGGACTTCACCTGGAACCAGCTGCTGGGCTTCGACGCCTGCGTGCAGTGCGGTAAATGCGAAGCCATGTGCCCGGCCTTTGCCGCCGGCCAGCCGCTGAACCCGAAAAAGCTCATCCAGGACATGGTCATCGGCCTGGCCGGTGGCACCGACGCGCAGTTCGCCGGCAGCCCATACCCGGGCAAACCGATCGGTGAGCATGGCGGCCACCCGCACCAGCCGATCGTCAATGGCCTGGTCGACGCCGAAACGCTGTGGTCGTGCACCACCTGCCGTGCCTGCGTCGAGGAATGCCCGATGATGATCGAGCACGTCGATGCCATCGTCGACATGCGCCGTCACCTCACCCTGGAAAAAGGCGCCACCCCGAACAAGGGCGCCGAAGTGCTGGACAACCTGATCGCTACCGACAATCCGGGCGGCTTCGCCCCAGGCGGGCGCATGAACTGGGCCGCCGACCTCAACCTGCAACTGCTGTCGGAGGTGAAAACCACCGAGGTACTGTTCTGGGTCGGTGACGGTGCCTTCGACATGCGCAACCAGCGCACCCTGCGCTCGTTCGTCAAAGTGCTCAAGGCGTCGGGCGTGGACTTTGCCGTGCTCGGCCTGGAAGAGCGCGACAGTGGCGACGTGGCGCGCCGTCTGGGCGATGAAGCGACCTTCCAGCAACTGGCCAAGCGCAATATCCAGACCCTGGCCAAGTACAAGTTCCAGCGCATCGTCACCTGCGACCCGCATAGCTTCCATGTGCTGAAGAACGAGTACGGCGCCCTGGGCGGGGACTATCAGGTGCAGCACCACAGCACCTACATCGCCGAACTGATCGCGGCCAACAAGCTCAACCTCGGCCAGCACAAGGGCGGCAGCGTCACCTACCACGACCCGTGCTACCTGGGCCGTTACAACGGCGAGTACGAAGCTCCGCGGGCTGTGCTCAAGGCCTTGGGTATCGAAGTGCGCGAGATGCAGCGCTCGGGCTTCCGTTCCCGTTGCTGCGGCGGTGGTGGCGGTGCGCCGATCACCGACATCCCTGGCAAGCAGCGTATCCCGGACATGCGCATGGACGACATCCGGGAGACCGAGGCCGAGCTGGTAGCTGTGGGTTGCCCACAGTGCACCGCCATGCTCGAAGGTGTGGTCGAACCGCGCCCGCAGATCAAGGACCTGGCCGAACTGGTGGCCGACGTGCTGATCGAAGAGGACGCGCCCTCTGCCCCAAAGCCGCAAACGGCCAAACGTGAACCTGCGGAGGTGCACTGATGAGCGACATTATCCGCCGCGACCCACGCGCCGAGTGGATCGCCCGTAACCGTCTGCACCCGCTGCATGCAGCGATGCAGACGCAGCAGACCAGCTGGATGGGGCCCAACGGCCTCATCCGCAAGAACCCCCACGCGATTGCCGCAGGCTTCATCGGCCCGGCCGGCATCAAGCGCATCGACCGCAGCGGCGCCCAGCAGGGCACCGCCGTGGGCGGGCGACGCACGGCGGCGGCCGAGGTCAAGCTGCCGCTGCACCAGGTGCCGGCGCCGGCGTTCTACATCGCCGTGGTGCCGGACATGGTCGGTGGCCGCCTGAGCAGCCACGACCGCGACCTGCTCGGCCTGGCCCACAGCCTGGCCGGCAACGACGGTGCGGTGCTGGCAGTGGTGTTTGGCGAGCACAAGGAAAGCAACTTTTCCACAGCCGGGGTCGACCGCCTGCTGGTCATCGAAGGCGAGGCTTTCGAAGGTTATGCACCGGAGCAACTGGTACAAGGCCTGCGGGCTGTGGATAACCAGTTCACCCCGCGCCACTGGCTGCTGCCCGACAGCCGCACCGGTGGTGGCGAACTGGGCCGGCGCCTGGGCGCGGCACTGGGTGAGCGCCCGGCGACGCGGGTATGGCAGGTCAAGGACGGCCAGTGCATCGGCCGTGCCGGTGCCGGCCAGCAAGATCTGCAGCGCGCCGTACCACGCTTGATCCTGGCGGCGGCCGAGTGCGCCGAGCCGGTCAGCGAAACCCGGCACGAAGCGCTGCCCGTGGAGTTGTCCACAAGCGTGGCGCGCAGCCTGTCGCGCATCGAAGACCTCGGCTCGGTGGCCGTGGACCCGGCCACCATTGCCATGGCTGAAGCCGAGTTCATCGTCTCGGGCGGCAACGGGGTCAAGGACTGGGACCTGTATCACAAGGCCACCGCGGCCCTTGGCGCCACTGAAGGCGCCTCGCGGGTGGCGGTGGACGACGGCTTCATGCCGCGCAACCGCCAGGTGGGTGCCACCGGTACCTGGGTTACCGCACGGGTCTACGTGGCTGTGGGTATCTCGGGCGCGATCCAGCACCTGCAGGGCATCGGCGCCTGCGACAAGGTGGTGGCGATCAACATGGACCCGGGCTGCGACATGATCAAACGGGCCGACCTGTCGGTAATTGGCGACAGTTCGGCGATTCTCCAGGCACTGATCGAGGCTGTGGACAACTACCGCAGCGGCGGCCAGCGCGACGCGGCATAAGGGCACGAGCATGAGTACGAAAGTGATCAGCCTGGTTTCCATCGGTGCCCACCCCAGCTCCGGCCGCGCTCGCCGCGCCGAGCAGGATGCGCGCGCCGTGGAGCTGGGTTTGCAGCTGGCTGGGGATAACTTGCAGGTGGTGCATGCCGGCGACCCACGGGAAGAGGCGCTGCGCGCCTACCTGGGGATGGGCCTGGACCATCTGGATGTGCTGGAGCAGCCGGCTGGTGCCGACGTGCTGGGCGTGCTCGGGGATTACCTGCGCGATGCCGGGGCACAGCTGGTGCTGACCGGTAGCCAGGCCGAGACCGGCGAAGGGTCGGGCATGTTGCCGTTCCTGCTGGCCGAAAAGCTCGGCTGGCCGCTGATTGTGGGGTTGGCTGAAGTGGAGTCGATCGACAACGGCACCGCCCAGGTATTGCAGGCGCTGCCGCGCGGTCAGCGGCGTCGGCTGAAGGTGCGCCTGCCGTTGCTGGCGACTGTGGATAACGCTGCGCCCAAGCCGCGCCAGAGCGCTTTCGGGCCGGCGCGTCGGGGTGTGTTGGCGGCACGCAACGTGGCTATCGTCGAAGACGAACTGCTGGCCGAAGCCGAACTGCAGCCAGCCCGCCCACGGCCCAAGCGGCTTAAGGTGATCAAGGCCAAGAGCGGTGCCGACCGGATGAAGGCGGCGACGGCCAAGGCCAGTGGCGGCGGTGGCAAGGTGTTGAAGGACGTTTCTCCACAGGAAGGCGCCGAGGCCATCCTCAAGCTGCTGGTGGAAGAGGGCGTGCTGCGCTGAAGTTTGAGGGTTGTAGGTCTCTTTGTGGGAGCGGCCTTGTGTCGCGAAAGGGCCGCGCAGCGGCCCCAGCCATTTCTGCTGTGATGCAAAAACCTGGGGCTGCTGCGCAGCCCTTTCGCGACACTAGGCCGCTCCCACATTGCATACACAGCATCCACCGAGCGCTTTTGCCCACCAAATCTGTTCGCCAAGGTGTGGATAAAGTGTTGGCGCATGGCCGCAGCCCTTGTATCACGTGGCCCCCAAGCTTTTGATCAAAAAACGATCAGTCTTATCCCTGCCTTCGCATGCAACGCGCGGCAGCACCCTCCTGATTTTGCCCACAATCGCTGTTAGCCGGTCTGTGGATAATCTGTTCGGTATCTCCTGTAAGCGGCGTAGTGAAAGGCTTTGGCAGACTTGTTCGAAAATTGATCAATCCCGTCAGAATCCTACGTAATGCCT
The DNA here is from genome assembly GCF_040784925.1 of Pseudomonas sp. X4. NCBI lineage: Bacteria > Pseudomonadati > Pseudomonadota > Gammaproteobacteria > Pseudomonadales > Pseudomonadaceae > Pseudomonas > Pseudomonas sp. X4. Next base: position 2,758,712 of record NZ_CP160798.1, read on the forward strand.
GAAAATCAGGCCCTTGGGTCACTTATCAACAGGGCGATCGCAAAAAACTCATTGGTTGCCCACAAACTCTGTTGGTGTCTCTGTGGACAAGATGTATGAACTCCGCTGTAGCCCAATGAACATGCGATCTTGGCTGATATGGTCAAATAATGATCAGCGGCCTACCTGACATTTTTGCCAGTACGCAAATTTCCAACCAACCATTACGGTATCCACAGGTCTTCGTATTTGTGAATAACTTATGGCGACATACCTGCTCAATACCGATCGGCAGCACTCTGTACTGGGTTCGCATCCCGGTGGCCCACATGTCTATGCGCCTTATGGAGTCATGAGCGCCGCCTGTGCACCAGAGCTGGCATTTTGTGGAGAGTATCGGGACCCAGTGACTGGGAATTACCCACTAGGAAATGGTCATCGTACCTACACACCCTCGCTGAAGCGTTTCCAGTCGCCGGACACGCGAAGCCCGTTCGACGAGGGCGGGCTCAATGCTTATGTCTACTGCCTTGGTGACCCGGTCAACCACCGCGATCCCACAGGGCAGAAGGCAGAGGATTATGTACTGCCAGTGCTGAGTATCCTTACCAACGTGCTAGGTCTGTTTATCAGCGGGCTACGATTCAGAGCTTTCGTCAAGCAGGTGGGCGCTAGTCGAAGAATTCGCGTGGAAAGCCTTTCACCGTCGATTATGCCGCCAACACGACAGGATTGGGCTTTGTCCAGCGTCAGTGCGGTCGCTGCCGTTGCGGGGTTGACCATTGGTGTTGCCAGAACGGCCGATCCTGAAAACAAGTGGCAGACATGGGCGTTGGCTGCGCTGACCCTTGTGTCGCTCACAACGACGGCCTATGAGGCATGGGGGCTGGCTCAGAGGAGGCCATGGCAATCGAGCACACCTGTGCCTGTATCAGGATCTCCTTTGCCTACCCCTGCAAATCCGACAGATTCAGCGGCCGTGATCAGAGGACAATTAACCCCATTTTAGAAATACGGATAGCGACATCTGTCGCTATCCGCTTATCCCGGGCGGTTACTGCGCCTGCACTTCTTTCAGGTAAGGCGCAGGTTCCGCGCCCAGATTGTTCAGCAGGCGCTGGCTGTACCAATCGATGAAGTTCACCACACCAAACTCGTAGGTCTTCGAGTAAGGCCCAGGCTGATACGCAGTGGAGTTGATTCCACGCTGGTTCTCTTCAGCCAAACGACGGTCCTGGTCGTTGGTGGCGTCCCACACCTTGCGCATGTTCTCGGGGTTGTAGTCCACACCCTCCACGGCATCCTTGTGCACCAGCCACTTGGTAGTGACCATGGTTTCCTGGGCGCTGATCGGCCACACGGTGAACACGATCATGTGGTCGCCCATGCAGTGGTTCCAGGAGTGCGGCAGGTGCAGGATGCGCATCGAGCCCAGGTCCGGGTTCTGGATACGACCCATCAGCTTCTGGCAGGCCTGCTTGCCGTCCATGGTCATCGACACGGTGCCCTTGAGCAGCGGCATGCGCACGATACGGTTACGCAGGCCATGGCTCTTGTGCAGGTACGGGATCTTCTCGGCTTCCCAGGCGGCGGCGGAGGCAGCCACGTGGTCCTTGAATTCCTGGCTGGCGCGCGGGTCGTTGGTGTCGTCCCATTCCAGCAGGGTTTGCAGCAGCTCCGGGTGCGAACCGTTGCAGTGGTAGCACTCGCGGTTGTTTTCCAGCACCAGCTTCCAGTTGGCCTTTTCCATCAAGGTGGTCTGTACCGCCACCTTGGTGTTTTCCATGTCGTACGGTTCCATGTAGTGGTCCAGGGTGGCCAGGAACTCGTCGATGGCAGGCGGGTTTTCCGCCAGGCTGATGAAGATGTAGCCGCCGGCGACCTTCACGTTCACAGGCTTCAGGCCATACTGGTTCATGTCGAAGTCGGCACCCATTTCGGTACCGGCGAACAGCAGGCGGCCGTCCAGCTCGTAGGTCCACTGGTGGTACGGGCAGACCAGCTTGGCCACCTTGCCCTTGTCGCTGACGCACAGGCGCGAACCGCGGTGGCGGCAGACGTTGTGGAAGGCGTGCACCTTACCTTCGGCGCCACGCACCACGATGATCGGGTTCTTGCCGATCTGCAGGGTGATGTAGTTGCCCTTGGCCGGGATCTCGCAGGTCATGCCGGCGATCAGCCACTCCTTGTGGAAGATCTCCTGCATGTCGATCTGGAACAGACGCTCGTCGGTGTAGAAAGGCTGGGGCAGCGAGTAGGTGCGCTCGCGGGTCTGCAGCATCTCGGCGGTGGCCTTGCGTGCAGGTTCCAGTGGATCGCCCAGGCTCAGGGTTGCGGTGACGTCCATCGTGTATTCCTCGGGGCCGTGTGCGGCCGGCAAAAGGTGGCTAATCGTTGTTGTGGTGCCGCAAGGCTGCTTATCAAGAAACAGCTGGTTGTTTTGCCGTGGAGTGTGCGTCCGAAGGCGTCATGAACCGTATCCATGGGCGACATGGCCGATTTGAATTACGACGCGCCAGCCCTTGCAGCGCGGGGCTGGTCGCGATAAGCACGCCGATGTCGCTGGCAGGAATGTACGTCGTCTTCAGCTTGCGCATTATCCAAGCCATAAAAAGGCCAATAGTCGGCTGCTGGAGATGAACATGTCCGATACCTTCCTCAATCCGGTCACTACCCAGACCTGGGCCAACGGCCGCCACATCGTGCGCTGCGTCAAGGTCATCCAGGAGACCTGGGACGTGCGCACGTTCTGCTTCATGGCCGATCAGCCGATCATGTTCTTCTTCAAGCCGGGGCAGTTCGTCACCCTGGAACTGGAGATCGAAGGCAAGCCGGTGATGCGTTCCTACACCATCTCCAGTTCACCGTCGGTGCCCTACAGCTTCTCGATCACCGTCAAGCGTGTACCGGGCGGCCTGGTGTCCAACTTCCTCCACGACACCATGCACGAAGGCGCCGAGCTGCCGGTGCACGGCCCGGTGGGGCTGTTCAATGCCATCGACTTCCCTGCGCAGAAGGTGCTGTACCTCTCGGGCGGTGTCGGGATCACCCCGGTCATGTCGATGGCGCGCTGGTTCTACGACACCAACGGCAATGTCGACATGGTGTTCGTGCACAGCGCCCGTTCGCCGAAGGACATCATCTACCACCGCGAGCTGGAGCAGATGGCCTCGCGCATCCCCAATTTCAGCCTGCACATCATTTGTGAAAAGCATGGTCTGGGTGAGCCGTGGGCGGGTTATCGCGGTTACCTCAATCAGCGCCTGATGGAGCTGATCGCGCCGGACTACATGGACCGCGTGGTGTTCTGCTGCGGCCCGACGCCATACATGACTGCGGTCAAGCGCATGCTCGAAGCGGTCGGCTTCGACATGAAGAACTATCACGAGGAATCGTTCGGCGCGACGCCGCCCGAGGCCAAGGCCGATGCGGTGGAGCATGCCGAGCAGGCTGCCGACGCGCCGGAACTGGATGTGGCCGACCTCAACCTGGTGGAGTTCATCGGCAGCGAGAAGAGCATCCGCATCGCCCCGGGCGAGACCGTGCACGCGGCGGCTGCCAAGGTTGGCCTGATGATCCCGAAAGCCTGCGGCATGGGCATTTGCGGCACCTGCAAGGTGCTCAAGCTGGGCGGCGAAGTGGAGATGGAACACAACGGCGGCATTACCGAAGAGGACGAAGCCGAGGGCTACATCCTGTCGTGCTGCAGCGTGCCGAAAGGGGATGTGCGGATCGATTACTGATCTGAAATTGCAGGGGGCTGCTTTGCAGCCCATCGCGACACAAGGCCGCTCCCACAAAGGCGCCGGTTACATCGGCCAATGTGGGAGCGGCCTTGTGTCGCGAAAGGGCCGCAAAGCGGCCCCGGCCTTTTAAAGTCAGGTACGGAACCGCGCCACCAACCCATTCAGATCCACGGCCAACCGCGACAACTCCGCACTCGCCGCACTGGTCTGATGCGCCCCGGTAGCACTTTGCACCGACAGGTCATTGATGTTCACCAGGTTGCGGTCCACTTCACGCGCCACCTGCGCCTGCTCTTCCGCCGCGCTGGCAATCACCAGGTTACGCTCGTTGATCTGCGCCACCGCCCCGGCAATGGTGTCCAGCGCCATGCCTGCGCCACGGGCAATGTTCAGGGTGGATTCGGCACGCTCGGTGCTGGTGCGCATCGATTCCACCGCTTCTTCCGTACCGCCCTGAATACTGCCGATCATCCGCTCGATCTCGCTGGTCGACTGCTGGGTACGATGAGCCAGCGCCCGCACCTCATCCGCCACCACGGCAAAGCCACGGCCTGCCTCACCGGCACGTGCCGCCTCGATCGCGGCGTTCAGCGCCAGCAGGTTGGTCTGGTCGGCCAGGCCACGGATCACGTCCAGCACCTTGCCGATGTCGCGCGACTGTTCGGCCAGGTGAGTGATCAGTTTGGCAGTGGCCTGCACATCGCCACTCATGCGCTCGATGGCACCCACGGTCTCCATCACCAGGTCACGTCCATCACCGGTGGAGCGGCTGGCTTCACTGGACGCTTCCGAGGTGCTCACCGCATTGCGCGCCACTTCTTCCACAGCGCTGGTCATTTCAGTTACCGCAGTGGCAGCCTGCTCGATCTCGTTGTTCTGCTGCTGCAGGCCACGGGCACTTTCGTCGGTGACGGCATTCAACTCTTCGGCCGCCGAGGCCAGCTGGGTGGCGGAACCGGCGATCTGTTGCAGGGTATCGCGCAGCTTGTCCTGCATGCGGGCCATGGCACGCAGCAGGCGGGCGGCTTCGTCGGTGCCTTCGGCGCGGATGACGTGGGTCAGGTCACCGTCGGCGACCTGTTCGGCGCTTTTGAGTGCTTCTTCGATCGGCTTGACGATACTGCGGGTCAGCAGGAAGGCGCAGACGAACGTCAGCACGGTGGCGGCGACCAGCAGGCCGATCACCAGGGCGAAGGCAGCGGCGTACTGGTTGGCGGCCTTCTCGTTGGTGGCGCGGGTCTGGTCGGTGTTGATGCGCACCAGGGTGTCCATGACCTTGTTGACCTGTTCGGAGTTGGCCAGCAGGTCGCGGTTGAGCAGGTCGCGCAGTTCGTCGACGCGGTCGGCCTGGCTCAGGCTGCGCATGCGCGACTCAAGTTGGCGGTACTGGTTGAGCAACTGGCCGTACTGGTCGAATGCAGCCTGTTCGTCGGCGGCGCCGATCATCGGCAGGTAGGCCTGGCGTGCACGGTCGATCTGGCTGTTGCGCTCGTCCAGCAGGCTCAGGGTCTCGCGCTGGGTTGCCGGCTCGCGGTTGAGCAGCAGGCGGTAGGAGAGGGTGCGCATGCGCAGGTTCAGGGCGGTGAGTTCGTCGAGGATCTTGATGCTGGGCACGCTGACCTGTTCGATGACGACGCCGGCCTGGCGGATGTTGCCCATCTGGATGAGGGAGAAGATGCCGAGGCCAAGCATCAGCAGGCCGATGAGCGCGAAGCCGAGCAGCGCGCGCGGGGCGATGTTCATATTACGTAGAGACATGGAGAGGACGATCCAGGCAAGGGAAAAAGGGTGCGCAAAGTGCGACAGAACATGACTTGCCGGGCTATCGGTTGTGACTGCTCAGTCTTGAGTGCCGTTGGCGAAAATTGTGAGGTTGCTAACCTTTTCCTGACCGGCGGTTGACCCATGTCGGAACAAGGGGGTGGTTCCTCTGTCAATCTGCGGGTTAGACACCTTGTGAATCCGATATTTAATGGCGATGGGCCGCACTTTTCTTTATCGTGTGCGCCCCTCGCAACAACCTGAGATAGACCCATGCTGGAAGCTTCCCTGAACCAAATCGAGCAACTTGTCAGCGACCTGATGCAGAAGAACGCTCAACTCACCGAGCAGAACACCGCCCTCGGCCAGGAATTGGCCCAGGCCAAGGAAGAGAACGAAACCCTGCAGCTGTCGCTGATGGAGCAGGAAGAGAAGAACGGCAGCACCGCCGCACGCCTGCAGGCCCTGCTCGAGCGCGCCAACGCCGGCGTCGTAGGCGCATGACACTGCGAGCGCAGCCGATCAATGTCGTGTCGATCCTCGGCAACGACTATTCGATCAAGGCGCCTGAAGGCCAGGAAGCGACCCTGGCCCAGGCGGTGCAGATGCTCAACACCGCCCTGGCCCAGACCAAGCGTCAGTACCCGACCCTGATCGGCGACAAGCTGCTGGTGCTGGCCGCGCTGAACCTGTGTTCGCGACAGATCGAACTGCAGGATGAGCACCGCAAGACGCTGGAGCGTACCCAGGCGCAGATCGACGCCACGGTGGACGCCATCGTGCGGACCATAGCCGAACAATAAGGTCTTGCATCGACCTCTGTGGGAGCGGGTTCACCCGCGAATGCGTCAGTGCATTCAGCATCGCATTCGCGGGTAAACCCGCTCCCACAGGGTATCTGATTGCTTCAGGTCACTGGATTAACTGGATACGCAAGTGTATACACTTTCCGCAAAACAATAATTATGCGGGGAGTAGGGCATGCGTATCTGGCGTAAGAGCATCCAGTGGCAGTTGATCACCAGCATGGGGGCCGCCCTGCTGGCGAGCATCCTGGTGGTGGTCATCATTTTCACGGTGGCGCTAAACCGCCTCACCGAACGCTACCTGGTCGATACCGCGCTGCCCGCCAGCATCGAGGCCATCCGCAACGACATCGAGCGCATGCTCGGCCAGCCGCTGGTGGCGGCGGCGGATATTGCCGGCAACACCCTGCTGCGCGACTGGCTTGCCGCCGGTGAAGACCCCGCCCAGGCCGCTCCATTCATCGAATACCTGACCGCCGCCAAGCAGCGCAACCAGGCCTTCACCACCTTGTTCGTCTCGACCGAAACCGGCCACTACTACAACGAGAATGGACTGGACCGTACCCTAAGCCGCAGCAACCCCAAGGACAAATGGTTCTACGGCTACATCGACAGCGGTGCCGAACGCCTGATCAACATTGACATCGACGGTGCCACCGGCGAACTCGCGCTGTTCATCGACTATCGCGTGGAAAAGAACGGCCAACTGGTCGGTGTGGCTGGCATGGGCCTGCGCATGAGCGAACTGTCGAAGCTGATTCATGACTTCAAATTTGGCGAGCACGGCAAGGTGTTCCTGGTGCGTAACGATGGCCTGATCCAGGTTCATCCGGACGCTGCCTTCAGCGGCAAACGCCAGCTCACCGAACAGCTCGGCGCGGATGCCGCCAAGGCGCTGATGACCGGCGGCGAAGGCCTGCGCAGCAGCCGCTTCAGCCGTGACGGCGAAAGCTACCTGGCGCTCGGCCTGCCCCTGCGCGACCTCAACTGGACCCTGGTGGCCGAGGTGCCCGAGGAGGAAATCTACGCGCCGATGCACCAGGCGGTATGGCTGACCAGCCTGATCGGTGGTGCGGTGGCCCTGGTGTCGCTGCTGCTGGTGGTGCTGCTGGCGCGTGGCCTGGTGCGGCCGATCCGCCGCGTCACAGCGGCGCTGGTGCAGATTGGCAGTGGCGCGGGCGACCTCAGCCACCGGCTGGACGATTCACGCCAGGACGAACTGGGCGACCTGGCGCGTGGCTTCAACCGCTTCCTCGACAGCCAGCGCCGGTTGATCGGCGAGGTATTGCACACTTCCGAGCGGCTGCACCTGGCGGTCGAGCAGGTGACACAGGTGGTGGACAACACCGCCGAGCGTTCCGGGCGCCAGCAGGAAATGACCGAAATGGTCGCTACCGCCGTGCACGAAATGGGTTTGACCGTGCAGGATATTGCCCGCAATGCCGGTGATGCGGCCCAGGCCTCGCAGTCGGCGAGAGACGAAGCCCTGCAGGCGCGTGAAGTGGTGCAACGCTCGATCCGTGGTATCGAGGGGATGTCGGGTGATATCGGCAAGGCGGCCGATGCAGTAAGCCAGCTGGCCGATGAAGTGGCCTCGATCGACGAAGTTCTGGCGGTTATTCGTAGCATTTCCGAGCAAACCAACCTGCTGGCGCTGAATGCCGCCATCGAAGCGGCCAGGGCAGGGGAGATGGGCCGTGGGTTTGCCGTGGTGGCCGATGAGGTGCGTACTTTGGCCCGGCGCACGCAGCTGTCCACCGACGAAGTGCAGCAGATGATCCAGCGCTTGAAGCAGGGCGCGGGTTCGGCTGTGAGTTCGATGCAGGCGGGGCAGCAAGCGACGGGTAGCGGCGTGGAGTCGAGCCAGCGCACCGGGGCGTCATTGGGTGCGATCACTGACCAGGTGGAGCACATCAGCGACATGAACCATCAGGTGGCTACTGCGACCGAAGAGCAGTCGGCGGTGACCGAGGAGATCAATCGTACGGTGCAGGGGATTTCTGACCTTGCTCGGGAGACCGCGGCGGAGGTGCAGGGGTGCCGCGAGGAATGCCAGGCGTTGCGTGGGTTGGCGGATGACCTGGCGCGGCAGATGGGTGGGTTCAGGCTTTAGATCCGAGTTGGCTTCTTCGCGGGTGAACCCGCTCCCACAGGTTCATCATTGCTCTTGAGGGCAGAGCTGTACCTGTAGCTCCCACAGGCTCACCTCAAGCCTTGAAACCTGCGCGATCCCTGTGGGAGCGGGTTTACCCGCGAATGCGACCTGTCAAGCGCTGATGATGGCGCGGATATCCGCCGCCAGCTCGCGCACCCGCTCTTCCTCGGTATCCCACGAGCACATGAACCGCGCCCCGCCACTGCCAATGAAGGTATAGAACCGCCACCCTCTGCCGCGCAGTGCTTCGATCGCGTGCTCCGGCATCTGCAGGAACACCCCGTTGGCCTCAACCGGGAACATCAGCTCCACCCCCGGCAAGTCACTCACCAGCGAGGCGAGCAACTGCGCGCAATGGTTGGCATGCGCGCCATGGCGCAGCCAGGCGCCATCTTCCAGCAGGCCCACCCAAGGCGCCGACAGGAAGCGCATCTTCGATGCCAGTTGCCCGGCCTGCTTGCAGCGGTAGTCGAAGTCCTCGGCCAGTTGGCGGTTGAAGAACAGGATCGCCTCGCCCACCGCCATGCCGTTCTTGGTGCCGCCAAAGCACAGCACATCGACGCCGGCCTTCCAGGTCAGCTCTGCCGGGCTGCAGCCCAGGAACGAACAGGCATTGCTGAAGCGTGCGCCGTCCATGTGCAGGTTCAGCCCCAGCTCCTTGCAGGTGGCGCTGATCGCCTTCAGCTCGTCGGGGCGATAGACGGTGCCCACCTCGGTGGCCTGGGTAATGGTCACCACCCGTGGCTTGGGGTAGTGGATGTCCTGGCGCTTCAGCGCCACTTCGCGGATCGACTGTGGTGTCAGCTTGCCGTTGACGCTGGGCGCGGTCAGCAGTTTGGAGCCGTTGGAGAAGAACTCCGGCGCACCGCACTCGTCGGTTTCGACGTGGGCGGTCTCGGAGCAGATCACGCTGTGGTAGCTCTGGCACAGCGAGGCCAGGGCCAGGGAGTTGGCGGCGGTGCCGTTGAAGGCGAAAAACACCTCGCAGTCGGTTTCGAACAGCTTGCGGAAGTATTCCGCGGCGCGTTCGGTCCACTGGTCGTCGCCGTAGGCGCGGTCGTGGCCATGGTTGGCCTTTTCCATCGCTGCCCAGGCTTCGGGGCAGATGCCGGAATAGTTGTCGCTGGCGAATTGTTGGCTCTTATCTGTCATGACACTGTCCTGTGAACGACGCAGAACAGCACTCTAAACCATCGATTCAGCAGTTGCCTATACAAGCGGTGCAGCGTTTGATTTCGGCATTGCCTGTACTGGCCTCTTCGCGGCTAAAGCCGCTCCCACAGGGAGATTGCAAGCATTGAGGCACCGCCGTACCTGTGGGAGCGGGTTCACCCGCGAAAGGGCCGGCACGGTCAACACAAAAGCGAATGTCGTAAACGCGCCATTGCAAGGCGTGCGCAGGCATCTGACCCGCCCCGGCCAGTCATAACATCGCCACAAAGGGCCACAGTGCCCCACGACAAAAAATGATCGCTGCCGGGAGATACACGATGTTCAGCAAGCAAGACCAGATTCAGGGTTACGACGATGCACTGCTGGCGGCGATGAATGCCGAAGAACAGCGCCAGGAAGACCACATCGAGCTGATCGCTTCGGAAAACTACACCTCCAAGCGCGTGATGCAGGCCCAAGGCAGCGGCCTGACCAACAAGTACGCCGAAGGCTACCCGGGCAAGCGCTACTACGGTGGCTGCGAGCACGTGGACAAGGTAGAAGCCCTGGCCATCGAGCGCGCCAAGCAGCTGTTCGGTGCCGACTACGCCAACGTCCAGCCGCACTCCGGCTCCTCGGCCAACGGTGCCGTCTACCTGGCCCTGCTGCAGGCTGGTGACACCATCCTCGGCATGAGCCTGGCCCACGGCGGCCACCTGACCCACGGCGCCAAGGTGTCGTCCTCGGGCAAGCTGTACAACGCTGTGCAATACGGCATCGACACCAACACCGGCCTGATCGACTACGACGAAGTCGAGCGCCTGGCTGTCGAGCACAAGCCGAAAATGATCGTTGCCGGCTTCTCGGCCTACTCCAAGACCCTCGACTTCCCACGCTTCCGCGCCATCGCCGACAAGGTCGGTGCGCTGCTGTTCGTCGACATGGCCCACGTAGCCGGCCTGGTTGCCGCTGGCCTGTACCCGAACCCGATCCCGTTCGCCGATGTGGTTACCACCACCACCCACAAGACCCTGCGCGGCCCGCGTGGCGGCCTGATCCTGGCCAAGTCGAACGAAGAGATCGAGAAGAAACTGAACGCCGCGGTGTTCCCTGGCGCCCAGGGCGGCCCGCTGATGCACGTTATCGCCGCCAAGGCCGTGTGCTTCAAGGAAGCGCTGGAGCCTGAATTCAAGGCCTACCAGCAACAAGTGATCGAAAACGCCCAGGCCATGGCCCAGGTGTTCATCGACCGCGGCTACGACGTGGTTTCCGGTGGCACCGACAACCACCTGTTCCTGGTCAGCCTGATCCGCCAGGGCCTCACCGGCAAAGATGCCGACGCCGCCCTGGGCCGCGCGCACATCACCGTCAACAAGAACGCCGTGCCGAATGACCCGCAGTCGCCATTCGTCACCTCGGGCCTGCGTATCGGCACCCCGGCCGTCACCACCCGCGGCTTCAAGGTCGCTCAGTGCGTGGCCCTGGCCGGCTGGATCTGCGACATCCTCGACAACCTCGGTGACGCAGACGTCGAAGCCGATGTGGCGAAGAACGTCGCGGCCCTGTGCGCAGATTTCCCTGTTTACCGCTGAGTGGAGTCACACACCATGCAACGTTACTCGGGCTTCGGCCTTTTCAAGCACTCCCTCAGCCACCACGAGAACTGGCAGCGCATGTGGCGCACGCCAACCCCTAAAAAGGTCTACGACGTGGTTATCGTCGGCGGTGGCGGCCATGGCCTGGCCACGGCCTACTACCTGGCCAAGGAACACGGCATCACCAACGTTGCCGTGATCGAGAAGGGTTACCTGGGCGGTGGCAACACCGCCCGTAACACCACCATCGTGCGTTCCAACTACCTGTGGGACGAGTCGGCGCACCTGTACGAGCACGCCATGAAGCTGTGGGAGGGCCTGTCCCAGGACCTCAACTACAACGTGATGTTCTCCCAGCGCGGTGTGTACAACCTGTGCCACACCCTGCAGGACATGCGTGACTCCGAGCGCCGGGTCAGCGCCAACCGCCTGAACGGCGTGGATGGCGAGCTGCTCAACACCGCCCAGGTCGCGGCCGAGATCCCGTACCTGGACTGCTCGAAGAACACCCGCTACCCGATCCTTGGTGCCACCGTGCAGCGCCGTGGCGGCGTGGCCCGTCACGACGCCGTGGCCTGGGGCTTCGCCCGTGCCGCCGACGCCCTGGGCGTGGACCTGATCCAGCAGACCGAAGTGATCGGCTTCCGCAAGGAAAACGGCGCGGTCATCGGTGTGGAAACCAACAAAGGCTTCATCGGCGCCAAGCGCGTCGGCGTGGTCACCGCCGGTAACTCCGGGCACATGGCCAAGCTGGCCGGCTTCCGCCTGCCGCTGGAATCGCACCCGCTGCAAGCACTGGTATCCGAGCCGATCAAGCCGATCATCGACAGCGTGATCATGTCCAACGCCGTGCACGGCTACATCAGCCAGTCCGACAAGGGCGACCTGGTGATCGGTGCCGGTATCGACGGCTGGGTCGGCTACGGCCAGCGCGGTTCGTACCCGGTGATCGAGCACACCCTGCAGGCCATCGTCGAGATGTTCCCCAACCTCTCGCGCGTGCGCATGAACCGCCAGTGGGGCGGCATCGTCGATACCTCGCCGGACGCTTGCCCGATCATCACCAAGACCCCGGTCAAGAACATGTTCTTCAACTGCGGTTGGGGTACTGGCGGCTTCAAGGCGACCCCGGGTTCGGGCAACGTCTTCGCCGCGAGCCTGGCCAAGGGCGAAATGCACCCACTGGCCGCGCCGTTCTCCATGGACCGTTTCTACAACGGCGCACTGATCGACGAACACGGCGCCGCCGCCGTCGCCCACTAACCGGAGACACCGTCATGTTGCATATTTTCTGTCCCCACTGCGGCGAGCTGCGCTCCGAAGAAGAGTTCCACGCCTCTGGCCAGGCGCACATCGCCCGCCCGCTGGACCCTAACGCCTGCTCCGACGAGGAATGGGGTACCTACATGTTCTACCGTGACAACCCACGCGGTATTCACCACGAACTGTGGGACCACGTTGCCGGCTGCCGCCAGTACTTCAACGTCACCCGCGACACCGTGACCTACGAAATTCTGGAAACCTACAAGATTGGCGAGAAGCCGCAAGTGACCGCCAGCGGCAAGCAGAACAGCGCCGCGTCGACCGTCAAAGGCCAAGGGGAAAAAGTATGAGCCAGACCTATCGCCTCGCCAGCGGCGGCCGTATCGACCGCAGCAAGGTCCTGAACTTCAGCTTCAACGGCAAGACCTACCAGGGTTATGCCGGTGACAGCCTGGCCGCCGCATTGCTGGCCAACGGCGTCGACATCGTCGGCCGCAGCTTCAAGTATTCGCGCCCACGCGGCATCATCGCCGCTGGTACCGAAGAGCCGAACGCCATCCTGCAGATCGGCTCCAGCGAAGCCACCCAGATCCCCAACGTGCGTGCCACCCAGCAGGCGCTGTACGCAGGTCTTGTAGCTACCAGCACCAACGGCTGGCCGAACGTCAACAACGACGTCATGGGCATCCTGGGCAAAGTTGGCGGCAGCATGATGCCGCCGGGCTTCTACTACAAAACCTTCATGTACCCGAAATCGTTCTGGATGACTTACGAGAAGTACATCCGCAAAGCCGCAGGCCTTGGCCGCGCGCCGCTGCAGAACGACCCGGACAGCTACGACTACATGAACCAGCACTGCGACGTGCTGATCGTCGGCGCCGGCCCTGCCGGCCTGGCCGCTGCCCTGGCCGCTGGCCGCAGCGGTGCCCGCGTGATCCTGGCTGACGAGCAGGAAGAGTTCGGCGGCAGCCTGCTCGACACCCGCGAAACCCTCGACGGCAAGCCTGCTGCCGATTGGGTCAGCGCCGTGGTCAAAGAGCTGGAAAGCCTGCCGGAAGTGACCCTGCTGCCACGTGCCACGGTCAACGGCTACCACGACCATAACTTCCTGACCATCCACGAGCGCCTCACCGACCACCTCGGCGATCGCGCGCCGATCGGCCAGGTACGCCACCGCGTGCACCGCGTCCGCGCCAAGCGCGTGGTGCTGGCTGCCGGTGCCCACGAGCGCCCGCTGGTGTACGGCAACAACGACCTGCCGGGCAACATGCTGGCCGGTGCCGTGTCCACCTACGTACGCCGCTACGGCGTGGCCCCGGGCCGCAAGCTGGTGCTGTCGACCAACAACGACCACGCCTACCGCGCCGCGCTGGACTGGCACGACGCCGGCCTGCAAGTGGTCGCCATTGCCGATGCCCGCCACAACCCACGTGGCTCGCTGGTTGAAGAAGCACGTGCCAAAGGCATCCGCATCCTCACCTCCAGCGCCGTGATCGAGGCCAAGGGCAGCAAGCACGTCACCGGCGCCCGCGTGGCCGCCATCGATGTGCAGGCACACAAGGTCACCAGCCCTGGCGAAACCCTCGAGTGCGACCTGATCGCCACCTCCGGCGGCTACAGCCCGATCGTGCACCTGGCTTCGCACCTGGGCGGTCGCCCGGTATGGCGTGAAGACATCCTCGGCTTCGTGCCGGGCGATGCCCCGCAGAAACGCGAATGCGTGGGTGGCATCAACGGCGTCTACGCTCTGGGCGACGTGATCGCCGATGGCTTCGAAGGCGGCGTTCGCGCAGCCACCGAAGCGGGCTTCAAGGCCACCGTTGGCAGCCTGCCGAAAACCGTTGCGCGCAAGGAAGAGGCCACCGTGGCGCTGTTCCAGGTGCCGCACGACAAGGGCACTGCCCGTGCACCCAAGCAGTTCGTCGACCAGCAGAACGACGTCACCGCGGCCGCCATCGAACTGGCCACCCGCGAAGGCTTCGAGTCGGTCGAGCACGTGAAACGCTACACCGCGCTGGGCTTCGGTACCGACCAGGGCAAACTGGGCAACATCAACGGCCTGGCCATCGCCGCCCGTTCGATCGGCATTACCATCCCGGAAATGGGCACCACCATGTTCCGCCCCAACTACACGCCGGTTACCTTCGGTGCAGTAGCGGGCCGTCACTGTGGCCACCTGTTCGAGCCCGTACGCTTCACCGCCCTGCATGCCTGGCACGTGAAGAATGGCGCCGAGTTCGAAGACGTCGGCCAGTGGAAGCGCCCATGGTACTTCCCGAAAGCCGGTGAAGACATCCACGCCGCCGTGACCCGTGAATGCAAGGCCGTGCGCGACAGCGTGGGCCTGCTGGACGCCTCGACCCTGGGCAAGATCGACATCCAGGGCCCGGATGCGCGTGAGTTCCTCAACCGCATCTACACCAACGCCTGGACCAAGCTCGATGTGGGCAAGGCCCGCTATGGCCTGATGTGCAAGGAAGACGGCATGGTCTTCGACGACGGCGTGACCGCCTGCGTCGGCGACAACCACTTCATCATGACCACCACCACTGGCGGCGCCGCCCGCGTGCTGCAGTGGATGGAGCTGTACCACCAGACCGAATGGCCGGAACTGAAGGTGTACTTCACCTCGGTCACCGACCACTGGGCCACCATGACCCTGTCCGGCCCCAACAGCCGCAAGCTGCTGAGCGAGCTGACCGACATCGACATGGACAAGGAAGCCTTCCCGTTCATGACCTGGAAGGAAGGCAACGTCGGCGGCGTACCGGCCCGGGTGTTCCGTATCTCGTTCACCGGCGAGCTGTCGTACGAAGTCAACGTGCAGGCCAACTACGCCATGGGCGTGCTGGAACAGATCATCGAGGCAGGCAAGAAGTACAACCTGACCCCGTACGGTACCGAGACCATGCACGTACTGCGTGCCGAGAAGGGCTTCATCATCGTTGGCCAGGACACCGATGGCTCGATGAACCCGGACGACCTGAACATGAGCTGGTGCGTGGGCCGTAACAAGCCGTTCTCGTGGATCGGCCTGCGTGGCATGAACCGCGAAGACTGCCTGCGCGACAACCGCAAGCAACTGGTAGGCCTGAAGCCGGTCGACCCGAACCAGTGGCTGCCGGAAGGCGCCCAGCTGGTGTTCGACCCGAAACAGCCGATCCCGATGGATATGGTTGGCCACGTCACCTCCAGCTACGCGTCCAACTCCCTGGGCTACTCGTTCGCCATGGGTGTGGTCAAAGGCGGCCTCAAGCGCATGGGCGAGCGCGTCTACTCGCCGCAGGCGGATGGCAGCGTGATCGAGGCGGAGATCGTGTCTTCGGTGTTCTTCGATCCGAAGGGTGAGCGGCAGAACGTTTGAGGCTTCACCGGTAGCTCTGATTGGAATGCGACCTCTGTGGGAGCGGGTTCACCCGCGAATGCGATGGTGGATTCACCGCCCTCTTCGCGGGTAAACCCGCTCCCACACTGGGTCTCCTCAGTCTGTGACTACAGGTTCTACCTCAGGTCTTCGCGATCAACAGAATTCAAGGCAGGTAAGAAATGAGCGCTATCAACGTCTTCCAGCAAAACCCCGGCGCCGAGGCCAAGGCCCAGTCGCCACTGCACCACGCCGACCTGGCCAGCCTGGTTGGCAAAGGCCGCAAGAACGCAGGCGTGACCCTGCGTGAACGCAAGTTCCTCGGCCACCTGACCATCCGTGGCGACGGCCACAACCCGGAATTCGCCGCCGGCGTGCACAAGGCCCTGGGCCTGGAGCTGCCAGTGGCCCTGACCGTGGTCGCCAACAACGAAATGTCGCTGCAATGGGTCGGCCCCGACGAGTGGCTGCTGATCGTGCCTGGCGGCCAGGAACTGGCGGTCGAGCAGAAACTGCGCGCAGCCCTCGAAGGCCAGCACATTCAGGTAGTCAACGTCAGTGGCGGGCAGAGCCTGCTGGAACTGCGCGGCCCGAACGTGCGCGAAGTGCTGATGAAGTCCACCAGCTATGATGTTCACCCGAACAACTTCCCGGTGGGCAAGGCAGTCGGCACCGTGTTCGCCAAGTCGCAACTGGTGATCCGCCGCACCGCCGAAGACACCTGGGAACTGGTTATTCGCCGCAGCTTCGCCGACTACTGGTGGCTGTGGCTGCAGGACGCTTCGGCCGAGTACGGCCTGAGCATCGAGGCTTAAGGAGAACAGAGCATGAGTCGGGCACCGGATACCTGGATTCTCACCGCCGACTGCCCGAGCATGCTCGGCACCGTCGACGTGGTGACGCGTTACCTCTTCGAGCAGCGCTGCTACGTGACGGAGCACCACTCCTTCGATGACCGGCAGTCGGGGCGTTTCTTCATTCGCGTGGAGTTCCGCCAGCCGGACGATTTCGATGAAGCCGGCTTCCGCGCTGGCCTTGCCGAGCGCAGCGAGGCGTTCGGCATGACCTTCGAGCTGACCGCACCGAATCACCGCCCCAAGGTGGTGATCATGGTGTCCAAGGCCGACCACTGCCTTAACGACCTGCTGTATCGCCAGCGTATCGGTCAGCTGGCCATGGACGTGGTCGCGGTGGTGTCCAACCACCCCGATCTCGAACCCCTGGCGCACTGGCACAAGATCCCTTACTACCACTTTGCCCTCGACCCCAAGGACAAGCCTGGGCAAGAGCGCAAGGTACTTCAGGTGATCGAGGAAACCGGCGCCGAGCTGGTGATTCTTGCGCGCTACATGCAGGTACTGTCGCCAGAGCTGTGCCGGCGCCTGGATGGCTGGGCGATCAACATTCACCACTCGTTGCTGCCAGGGTTCAAAGGCGCCAAGCCTTACCACCAGGCGTACAACAAGGGCGTGAAGATGGTTGGCGCTACGGCGCACTACATCAACAACGACCTGGACGAAGGCCCGATCATCGCCCAGGGCGTGGAGGTGGTCGACCACAGCCATTACCCCGAAGACCTGATTGCCAAAGGGCGCGACATCGAGTGCCTGACCTTGGCGCGAGCGGTGGGGTATCACATCGAGCGACGGGTGTTCCTCAACGCCAACCGGACCGTAGTTCTGTAATAACCAGTACCGGTCTCTTCGCGGCTAAAGCCGCTCCCACAGGCACTGCGGTGGCCTTGAGCCTTGCGCTGAACCCTGTGGGAGCGGCTTTAGCCGCGAAGAGGCCGGCACAGCTCACCCCATCCGTTCCCCCATATCCTCCAACGACAACCCTGCCGCTAAAAGGCATCTCCCTGTCGCTCCCAGTCAGTGCATCCGGCCGTATCAGGCCCACAATTCCCTGCATTCCAGTAACACATGCCGCCCACGGATGGCGGCGCGTTCAACCACCGCTGCATAAATAAAAATCAAGCGAGGTAAGAGCATGTCTGGCAATCGTGGAGTGGTATATCTCGGCGCCGGCAAGGTCGAGGTGCAGAAGATCGACTACCCGAAAATGCAGGACCCGCGCGGCAAGAAGATCGAGCACGGCGTGATCCTGAAGGTGGTCTCCACCAACATCTGCGGCTCCGACCAGCACATGGTCCGCGGCCGCACCACTGCCCAGGTCGGCCTGGTCCTGGGCCACGAAATCACTGGTGAAATCGTCGAGAAGGGCCGTGACGTCGAGCGCATGCAGATTGGCGACCTGGTCTCGGTGCCATTCAACGTCGCCTGTGGCCGCTGCCGCTCCTGCAAGGAAATGCACACCGGTGTCTGCCTCACCGTCAACCCTGCCCGCGCTGGCGGTGCCTACGGTTACGTCGACATGGGCGACTGGACCGGCGGCCAGGCCGAGTACGTGCTGGTGCCGTACGCCGACTTCAACCTGCTGAAACTGCCCGAGCGCGACAAGGCCATGGAAAAGATCCGTGACCTGACCTGCCTGTCCGACATCCTACCGACCGGCTACCACGGTGCCGTGACTGCCGGTGTAGGCCCAGGCAGCACCGTCTACGTTGCTGGCGCCGGCCCGGTCGGTCTGGCTGCCGCTGCCTCGGCACGCCTGCTGGGCGCTGCCTGCGTCATCGTCGGCGACCTCAACCCGGCCCGTCTGGCTCACGCCAAGTCCCAAGGCTTTGAAGTGGTCGACCTGTCCAAGGACACCCCGCTGCACGAGCAGATCGTCGATATCCTCGGCGAGCCGGAAGTGGACTGCGCCGTTGACGCCGTCGGCTTCGAAGCCCGCGGCCATGGTCACGAAGGTGCCAAGCATGAAGCGCCGGCCACCGTCCTGAACTCGCTGATGCAGGTTACCCGCGTTGCCGGCAACATCGGTATCCCGGGCCTGTACGTGACCGAAGACCCGGGTGCGGTGGATGCTGCCGCCAAGATCGGCGCGCTGAGCATTCGCTTCGGCCTGGGCTGGGCCAAGTCGCACAGCTTCCACACCGGCCAGACCCCGACCATGAAGTACAACCGCCAGCTGATGCAGGCAATCATGTGGGATCGAATCAACATCGCTGAAGTGGTTGGTGTACAGGTGATCAACCTGGATCAGGCGCCGGAAGGTTATGGCGAGTTCGATGCAGGTGTGCCGAAGAAGTTCGTCATCGACCCGCACAAGATGTGGGGCGCGGCTTGATCGCGTGATGTAACAAAGAGCCCCTCGATATGAGGGGCTTTTTTTATGGGCTGAATGGAGAACCTGTGAACCTGCTTCGGCAAGGCCCAAATCAGCGATTGGGCCTAGTTTTTTCTGATTGCCTTAAGCCCAAAATACAGGGCAGCCGCGCCACCACCAAGGAACGCAAGGGCAAAAAATGTGGTTTTTGCAGCAAAGTTTGAGCTGTCTCTTCTGCCATATCCGGGTCTATTGAACACCTGTTCCTGTTGAGGAACTTTGATGGGCGCCGAGATTGGATCTTGCGTTTTTGAGAGTGAGGCAGGAGCGGATACTAGAGCAGAAGTCGCAGTGTTTTTAACGTTTTGTTGAGATGCTTGCGCAAGTAATTGCGACCGGGGCTTCACGGGGATAGCCCCATTGGTTTTCTGTTGCCCGGCCAAGATTTTGATGAAATTAAGCGTTTTGAGCGACTTGGGGCCCATGGCTGCAGTGTTTCCAGTCATTCCATTGATGTTGAAATTCCTAGCTGTTACGAGACTTCTGCCTACGGCTGACGCAAATCTTCTGGCGAGCGGTACTAAAAACTGGAAGAATTCGCCGGTAGGGTCATGCCGATTAATTGGATCTCCTTCACAGTAAGCAGATGGGTGCGGCCCACCTTTCCCGAATGGGCTCGTCGGGTCATCACTGTGGAAACGCATGCGTTCAGTGCTGTATGTTCGACGTCCTGCACCCAGAGGGTAACCTTCAGTAATCGGGTCACACCACTGCCCGTTGAACCCAAGCAACGCTAGCATTTTTTCCATGGGCAGGTATCCATAGGGTGAGTACGCCATTGATCCAGATGCCAGTCCCAGGACTGAATTAGCAAGGTCAACTCGTAGCATCTCTGCTGATTGCGACTGATCAAGTTGAGCCAGCGCCACGTCATTTGCCCATAACACGTGACGATTGCCTTGGGTGGCTATTTCTGTTGCCAAATGATCATTTTTATAGAAATGCAGGCTCTGCCGCGATGCCAGAGCGTGTTTGTTCCTGCTGGTGGAAGGGGTACTCATGATGGTGACCTGAGTGTTGATTGCTGTGTCGGCACTTTGCGCGGTCTGTAAACCCATCACAACTGGCAGTTTTAACAGGTCGAAAGCACTGAGGCGGGCAGCAAAAGTGGTCGACAGTCGGGTCGGAACAAAGCTGCGAAATCCCAGTCAAAACTCGCGTTTCCCAGGCCATCCCGGCCCACGAGGTCCCTCCCGATGAAAGCATTCACCCTGGCAACCCTGATGACCCTGGCCGCAAGCCCGGTGTTCGCCTTCAACCTCAGCGACGCCGCCAACGCCGTGTCGGCCATGCAGAACCAGAATCAGAGCCAGCAAGGTCAGGTGCAGGCACCCGAGGCGCAGGCAAACCTGCTCAATACCTTGGGCAGCCAATTGAATATCACCCCAGAGCAAGCCGTGGGCGGGGCAGGGGCCATGCTGGGGCTTGCGCGCAACAACCTGAGCTCCGACGACTACGGCCAGCTGACCAAGGCCGTGCCGGGACTGGACCTGCTTGCCGGGGCCAATGCACTGGGTGGCTTGAGTGGCCTGGGTGAGCTGCTGGGCAAGAACAGCGAGAGCCAGTCGGCCTTGAGCAATGCGCTGGGCAACAATGTGGAAAACCGCAGCGACCTGGACAATGCGTTCAAGGCGCTGGGCATGGATACCGGGATGATCGGGCAGTTTGCGCCGTTGCTGCTGCAATACCTGGGGCAGCAGGGGATTGCCGGGTCGCTGTTGCAGAACCTGGGGAGTTTGTGGACCACTCCTGCTCCGTTGACCGGGCCTTCGGTCTGAGGATTTCGCCAGTATCACAGCGTTGAAGGCCGACGCTGTACCTGTTGTGGGAGCGGCCTTGCGTCGCGAAAGGGGCGCGAAGCGGCCCCAGGGTTTCGGCATAACTGCAGAGATTGCTGGGGCCGCTTTGCGGCCCTTTCGCGACGCAAGGCCGCTCCCACAAAAAAGCAGATTTGCGTCGGGTCAGCAGATCAGGTCGCTTCGGTAAAGTCCACCAGCCGCACCGGGCGGCGGAAGCCGGCGGTCAGTACTGCCAGGTACGCAAGACCCAGCGCAAACCAGCACAGGCCAATCACCAAGGTAAGCGCTGACAGGCTGGTCCACAGCCACAAGGTCAACCCCAACCCCACCAGCGGCACCGCGCCATAACACAGCAGCCCTTTGACGCTACGCTGGCTGGCATCGTCCACCAGGTGGGTCTTCACCACCGCCAGGTTCACCGCCGAAAATGCCACCAGCGCACCAAAGCTGATCAGCGACGCAAGGGTCGCCAGGTCGATTACCAACGCCAGCAACGAGAACGCCGAAACCAGCAGAATGGCGAACACTGGCGTGCCAAAGCGCGGTGACAGGTAGCCGAACGTTCGCTGCGGCAGCACCTTGTCACGGCCCATGGTGAACAGAATGCGCGACACCGCCGCCTGCGAGGCCAGCGCCGAGCCCAGGCTGCCAGCCACATAGGCCGCAGTGAAGAAGTTGGCCAGGAACTGCCCGCCCGCCTTGAACATCACCTCGTTGGCCGCCGCATCGGCATTGGCAAAGGTAGTGCCCGGCAGTACCAGTTGGCTGACATAGGCCAGCACGGTGAACAGCACGCCGGCGAACAGGGTGGTGAGGATGATTGCCCGTGGCACATCGCGGCGGGCATCGCGGCATTCTTCGGCCAAGGTCGAGACAGCGTCAAAGCCGAGGAACGACAGGCACAGCACCGCCGCACCAGCCATCAGCGCGCCGAAGCCCGGCTGCGAACCGTCGCCCAGCAGTGGCGAAAGCAGGTCGAGCGGCTGGCCGGTCAGGGACTGGCAGGACAGGGCGACGAACACCACGATGAAGACGATCTGCGCCCCGACGATCAGGTTGCTGGTCTTGGCCACAGAGTGAATGCCGACCACGTTGAGCAGCGTGACCAGGGCGATAGAGGCCAGCGCGATCGACCATGCGGGGATGGCCGGGAAGGCGATGTTGAGGAACAGACCGATCAGCAGGTAGTTGATCATCGGCAGGAACAGGTAGTCGAGCAGCAGCGACCAGCCGGCCAGGAAGCCAACGTTCGGGCCGAAGGCCATGTTGGTGTAGGAGTACGCCGAGCCCGCGACCGGGAAGCGTTTGACCATGAAGCTGTAGGAGGTGGCGGTGAACAGCATGGCCACCAAGGTGACGATATAGGCGCCGGCCGTGCGGCCACCAGTAAGTTCGGTGACGATGCCGTAAGTGGTGAAGATGGTCAGCGGGACCATGTACACCAGGCCGAAGAACACCAGGGCGGGCAGGCCGAGGACACGGCGGAGCTGGACGGGGGTGGAGCTGGGTGTGTTGGCCATCGTTCGATCCAGAGCTTTTTTGTAGTTGTGCTTTGGTCGATTTTTATCCACTTAGGTGGGGTGTGACAAAGAAGTAATCCTAATGCTGATTATTAGCCAGGTTTTTAATCGGATTCTGTAATGCCTGTTCCGGCCTCTTCGCGGGTAAACCCGCTCCCACAGGGGACTCACAGGTCTTGAGTACTGCGCAGTACCTGTGGGAGCGGGTTTACCCGCGAAGAGGCCTGGTCAGGCAATGGAAATCTCAGCCCATCTCCACCCGCAGCTGCTCGATCCGCAAGTCCTTCTCCACCCACAACTGGTTCACCCAGGCCTGCACGGTCTGCCTGAACTCAGCATCATTCTCGTAATCCCCTGCCCACAGCATCGGGTCCAGTTCACGCACACGAATGTCGATAATCACCCGGCTGATGCTGCCATTGAGCAAATCCCAGAAACCCGGCGCCTTGTTGCCGGGGTAGACGATGGTCACGTCCAGCAAGGCATCCAGTTGCTCGCCCAATGCCGCCAGCACGAACGCCACGCCACCAGCCTTGGGCTTGAGCAGGTAGCGATACGGCGATTGCTGCTGCTGACGCTTGGCCTCGGTGAAGCGTGTGCCTTCCAGGTAGTTCACCACGGTCACCGGCTGGCGCTTGAACAGCTCGCAGGCCGCCTTGGTGATCTCCAGGTCCTTGCCCCTCAGCTCGGGATGCTTCTCCAGGAAGGCCTTGCTGTAGCGCTTCATGAACGGGTAATCCAGCCCCCACCAGGCCAGGCCCAGCAGTGGTACCCAGATCAGCTCCTTCTTCAGGAAGAACTTGAAGAACGGTGTACGGCGGTTGAGGCTCTCGATCAGCGCCGGAATATCGACCCAGGTCTGGTGGTTGCTGACGGCCAGGTACGAAGTGTCCTTGCGCAGGTTCTCGACGCCACGGATATCCCACTGGGTAGGAATGCACAGGGCAAAGATGGCCTTGTCGATCTCCGACCAGGTCTCGGCCACCCACATCACCGCCCACGAGGCATAGTCACGCCCACGCCCCGGCAGCACCAGTTTGAGCAGGGCGAAGACCAGCAGCGGGCAGATCAACACCAGGGTGTTGAGCAGCAGCAGGGTGGTAGTGAGGATGCCGGTCAGCAGGCGACGCATAAAGAGACTCTTGTTGTGGGAGATAAACGGTTGGCAATGATAAGCAGGGCAGTGGCCTACGCCAAATTTCCAGTGCCCTGCGGCGAGGACAAATGTTTCACATTATGTTGGTTAGGCTTGTGACAGCGAACCTATCCTGCCAGTGCAGTCTAAGCACTGACCCTCCTCAAGGAAGCTTGCCTGTGAAACCTCTGCTTGCCCTGCTGTCGTTGTTGGCGCTGCCGGTCATGGCCGCCGAGCCCACAATCTATGGCCGTTACGAGAACATAGCCCTGCCCGAACTGGGCGAAACCCTGAAAGCCAAGATGGATACCGGTGCCTTCACCGCGTCGCTGTCGGCCAAGGACATCGAGCTGTTCACCCGTGATGGCGACGAGTGGGTACGCTTCCGCCTGGCCACCAAGGACTCGGACGGCAAGGTGTACGAGCACAAGGTCTCGCGCATCAGCAAGATCAAGGGCCGTGCCGATGAAGAGGAGGAAGGCGATGCGCCGGAAATCTCCAAGCGCCCGGTGGTCGACCTGGAGCTGTGCCTGGGGGACGTGAAGCGCACCGTCGAGGTCAACCTGGTGGACCGCAGCAGCTTCAACTACCCGTTGCTGGTGGGCTCCAAGGCTTTGCGCGAGTTCAAGGCGGCGGTCAACCCGGCCAAGAAGTTCACCGCTGGCAAGCCTGACTGCTGATCGCAAGCCACCTGTGCCGGCCTCTTCGCGGGCACGCCCGCTCCCACAGGGATGGCGCGTGACCTTGTGGGCTGCGCGGTACCTGTGGGAGCTGGCTTGCCTGCGATGGGCCGCATAGCGGCCCCACGATCTCAGCGCTGATGCAGAAATCGCCGGGGCCGCTCTGCGGCCCTTTCGCGACACAAGGCCGCTCCTACACAATAGTGCGTCGCCATAGATATCTGCACAGGCCCGGACGCCATGCCCCACATCCTCATCGTCGAAGACGAAGCCGCCATCGCCGACACCCTGGTCTACGCCCTGCAGGCCGACGGCCATAGCACCGAATGGGTAACCCTGGGCGGCGCCGCCCTCGACCAGCAGCGCCAGCGCCCGGCCGACCTGGTCATCCTCGACATCGGCCTGCCCGATATCAGTGGCTTCGAAACCTGCCGCCAGCTGCGCCGCTTCAGCGAAGTGCCGGTAATGTTCCTCAGCGCCCGCGATGGCGAAATCGACCGGGTGGTAGGCCTGGAAATCGGCGCAGACGACTATGTGGTCAAACCCTTCAGCCCGCGTGAAGTGGCGGCGCGGGTACGGGCGATCCTCAAGCGCATGGGCCCCAGGGTCGAGCCCGCTGTCGAGGCCACGCTGTTCCAGCTCGACACCTTGCGCATGCAGATCACCTACCGCGGCCAGCCACTCCCCCTTACCCGTCACGAATTCCGCCTGCTGCAATGCCTGCTCGAGCAACCGCAGCGGGTATTCAGCCGCGAACAGCTGCTGGACGCCGTGGGCGTGGCCTCTGACGTTGGCTACGAGCGCACCATCGACAGCCATATCAAGAGCCTGCGCGCCAAGCTGCGCCAGGTGGCCAGCGATGCCGAACCGATCCAGACCCACCGTGGCCTCGGCTACAGCTACAGCCCGGACCATGCCTGATGCGCCTGGGCATCCGGATCTTCCTGGTGTACTTCCTGTTCGTCGGGCTGGCGGGCTACTTTCTGCTCAACACGGTGCGCGAACAGATCCGACCGGTGGTGCGCCAGTCCTCGGAAGAAACGCTGGTAGACACCGCCAACCTGCTGGCCGAGATCCTGCACGATGACGTCAAGGCCGGCACCCTGAACCAGAGCCGCTTGCCCGAAGTGCTCAAGGCCTATGGTTCGCGCAGCCCGGGTGCGCAGATCTGGGGCCTGGCCAAGAACCAGGTCAGCCACCGCATCTATGTCACCGATGCCAAGGGCACCGTGCTGCTGGACTCCAGCGGCGAGGACCTGGGCAAGGACTACTCGAAGTGGAATGACGTGTACCTGACCCTGCGTGGCCAGTACGGCGCCCGCTCCACCCGCAGCGACCCCGACGATGAAAGCACTTCGGTGATGCACGTGGGCGCGCCGATCATCGACGATGGCAAGATCATCGGCGTGGTCACCGTGGCCAAGCCCAACAGCTCGCTGCAACCGTACATCGACCGCTCCGAACGGCGCTTGCTTACCCTGGGCCTGGGGCTGATTGGCCTGGGCCTGCTGATCGGTGCCGCGTTGTCGTGGTGGCTGGCGCGCTCGCTGCGCCGGCTGGCCCGCTACGCCCAGGCGGTCAGCGAGGGCGAGCGCGCCGCTCTGCCGCACTACAAGGGTGGCGAACTGGCGCACTTGGCCCAGGCGGTCGAGCGCATGCGCACGCAACTGGAGGGCAAGGCCTATGTCGAGCGGTATGTGCATACCCTGACACACGAGCTGAAAAGCCCGCTGGCGGCCATTCGTGGTGCGTCCGAGCTGTTGCAGGGCGATGATATGCCGGCTGACCAGCGGGCGCGCTTTGCCGGCAACATCGAGCGCGAGAGCGAGCGTTTGCAGCAGATGATCGAACGCCTGCTCAACCTGGCCCGGGTCGAGCAGATGCAGGCGCTGGAGGATGAGCAGCAGGTGGCGCTGGCGGCGTTGGTGGACGAGTTGCTGTTGGCCCATGCGGCGCGTATCGAAGGTGCCGATTTGCAGGTGCGCCAGCGGGTGCCGGCTGGTTTGCGCTTGTTGTGTGACCCATTCCTGATGCGCCAGGCGCTGGCCAACCTGCTCGACAACGCGTTGGACTTCACCCCGGAGGGAGGCGCGCTGTTGTTCGACCTGGAGCGCGATGGCGAGCGGGTGGCGCTGAGTGTGTTCAACCAGGGGCAGGCGATACCGGCCTATGCCATTGGGCGGGTGAGCGAGCGGTTCTACTCGCTGCCGCGGCCGGGGAGTGGGCGCAAGAGCACCGGGTTGGGGCTTAATTTTGTGGCCGAGGTGATGCAGCTGCATGGCGGGGCGTTGGCTGTGGATAACGTCGATGGAGGGGTGCGGGTGAGGTTGTGGCTGCCGGTGCGGCGTATCAGCTGACATTGCCGGGGCTGCTGCGCAGCCCAATCGCCGGCAAGCCAGCTCCCACAGGTTTTCGCAGGCCTCAGGCAATGTGCATAACCTGTGGGAGCTGGCTTGCCGGCGATTGGGCCCTTGAAAAACACACAATCTCCACACCATCTCCCCGAAGCCTCCACGCAAGGCGCAGACACTGCGCCCACTGCCACAGGAGGCCCCATGAACAAGACCCTCGGTTTCAAACTCGGCATGATCGCCGTATTGATCTTGCTGCTGCTCGTCCCGCTACTGCTGATCAGCGGCCTGATCGGTGAACGCCAGGCCCTGCGCGACAATGTGCTCCGCGATATCGCCCAGAGCGCCAGCTTTGACCAGCAACTCAGCGGCCCGCTGCTGGTGGTGCCCTACCGCAAGTACCAGCGCCGCTGGATCGAAAAGGACGGCGAGCGCACCCAGGAAACCAGCACCATTGCCGGCCACCTGTACTTCCTGCCGGAAACCTTCCACGCCGACCTGGGCGTGGACACCGAACTGCGCGCCCGTGGCATCTACCAGGCCCGGCTGTTCCACGCCAAGGGCCGTATCAGTGGCCGCTTCAAGCTCCCGGAACGTTGGGGTATCGAAAAGGACTTCGACGACTACCGCTTCGACAAGCCGTTCCTGGTGGTAGGCATCAGCGATATCCGCGGCATCGAGAACGGCCTGGAGCTGAGCATGGGCGAGCAGAAAGTGCCGTTCGAAGCCGGCACCCGGCTCGACTGGATGCGTGGTGGCGTGCACGCCAGCCTGCCGGGGCTGGACGGCCTGCAGGCGCGTGAATTCAGCTACGGTTTCGATCTTGCACTGCAAGGCACCGGCCAGCTGCACGTGGTGCCGGTGGGCCGCACCAGTGCCGTGGACCTGCGCGCCAACTGGCCGCACCCGAGCTTCGTCGGCAACTACCTGCCCAGTCGTCGCAACATCGACGCCCAGGGCTTCAGTGCCCACTGGCAGACCTCGTTCTTTGCCACCAACCTCGAAGACGCCCTGCGCCAGTGCGCCACCGCCGGGCAGTGTGCGGACTTCAGCGAGCGCAGCTTCGGTGTCAGCTTCGTCGACCCGGTGGACCAGTACCTGAAGAGCGAGCGGGCAATCAAGTACGCCTTGCTGTTCATCGCCCTGACCTTTGCCGGCTTCTTCCTGTTCGAAGTGCTGAAGAACCTCAGCGTGCACCCGGTGCAGTACATCCTGGTGGGGGTGGCGCTGGCGTTCTTCTACCTGCTGTTGCTGTCGTTGTCCGAGCACATCGGCTTTGGTTTGGCGTATGGGCTGTCAGCTTCGGCGTGTGTGCTGCTGATCGGCTTCTACCTGAGCCATGTGTTGCGCAGCCTGGGGCGTGGGGTGGGCTTTGCGGTGGGGTTGGCGGCGTTGTATGCGCTGCTCTACGGGCTGCTGAGTGCCGAGGACTATGCGCTGTTGATGGGCTCGTTGCTGTGCTTCGGCCTGCTGGGGGTATTCATGGTGCTGACCCGGCGGCTGGATTGGGCCCGGGTGGGGAGGGCGGCATGAGGGAGGATAGAGAGATCGGGCGGTGGCTGGCCCTCAGGATCGGGCAGCTGTTTCCTGTGATACCGAAGTGAGGCGGGGCTGCTTTGCAGCCCAATCGCCGGCAAGCCAGCTCCCACAGGTACAGCGCAGGATTCAAGAGCTGTGAGTACCTGTGGGAGCTGGCTTGCCGGCGATAGCGGCCCGTCAGGCTGTCGGTGCTGTTGCCACCATCGACGGCCGCTTGGCCACCTCGGCATACCACGCCGCCAATCCAGGCTGGTGTTCACGCCAGCCAAACTCTGGCTGGCGCAAATCCAGATACCCCAGCGCACAGGCCACGCCGATCGCTGCCAGGTCGAACCCGGACATCAACTCGGGCAAATGCTCCTGCTCCAGATTGGCCAGGCTACGGCGGATCTTGTCGCCCTGTGCCTGCAGCCAACCATTCCAGCGCTTGTCTTCAGGGCGCAGGAAGCTCTCATAGCGGCTCGACACCGCCGCATCCATGATGGCATCGGCCTGCGACACCAGTGTCATGCGCCGCCAGCGCGCCGAGCCTTCGCGCGGCAGCAGCGGCAGGCCGACGTGCTGCAGGTCGAGGTACTCGCAGATCACCCGGCTGTCATGCAGCACGGTGCCGTCTTCCAGGCGCAGGGCCGGGATCTTGCCGATCGGGTTGTCCTGGTTGAGCTGTGGGTCACCGCTGACCGGGCTGATGTTCACCGGCTGCAGCTGCACGCGCTCAAGCTGGCCAGTCTCGTGCAACACCACCATGACCTTGCGCACGAAAGGCGACAACGGCGAGTGGAACAGAGTCATCGTGCTCATGCTTCAGTTACCCTGCAGGCTCGGTGGCAGGCACACGCCGGTACCGCCGATACCGCAGTAGCCGTCCGGGTTCTTGGCCAGATACTGCTGGTGGTAGGCCTCGGCGAAGTACACGGTCGGTGCCTGGTCGATTTCGGTGGTGATCTCGCCGAAGCCGGCCTTGTTCAGTTCGGCCTGGAAGGCGTCGCGGCTGGCCTTGGCCTGTTCCAGCTGTTCAGGGCTGGTGCAGTAGATGGCCGAGCGGTACTGGGTGCCGATGTCGTTGCCCTGGCGCATGCCCTGGGTCGGGTTGTGCAGCTCCCAGAACATTGCCAGCAGCTCGCGGTAGCTGACCTTGTCCTTGTCGAACACCACCAGCACCACTTCGGTGTGGCCGGTCAGTCCCGAGCAGACTTCTTCGTAGGTGGGGTGGGGAGTGAAGCCGCCGGCGTAGCCGACCACTGTGCTGACCACACCTTCACGCTGCCAGAAGCGACGCTCGGCGCCCCAGAAGCAACCCAGGCCGAAGATGGCGAAGTCGATGGCGCCTTCGAAGAAAGGGCCGAGCAGCGGCGTGTCTTTGAACACGTAGTGGAACTCGGGCAGGCTCATTGGCGTTTCGCGGCCAGGCAGGGCCTGTTCCGCGGTTGGCATGACGTTTTTGTTCACCAGGATTTCCGAACGCAGGACCATGGCCGTTCCTCTGTGTTTATTCAGTTGGATAGGTGGTGGGGCCATCGCCGGCAAGCCAGCTCCCACAGGGATATCACAGATTTTGAGATATGAGCGGTCCCTGTGGGAGCTGGCTTGCCGGCGATAGGGCCCGAATGGGCTCTATAGTGCCCGAGGTTTGCGCGGCTGTCAGGCCACCGGGCCACGCGGATAGCGCTTCAGCCGTTCAGCCAGCTCGCGCCCCGGAATCGGCCGGTCGAACAGGTAGCCCTGGCCCACGTCGCAGCGGTGCCGGCGCAGGAACGCCAGCTGCTCCGGCGTCTCGATACCCTCGGCCACCACCTTCAGCTTGAGGTTGTGAGCCATGGCCACCACCGCCGAGGTGATTTCCATGTCGTCCTGGTTGTCCGGGATCTCGTTGATGAAGCTGCGGTCGATCTTGAGGATGTCGATCGGAAACTTCTTCAGGTAGCTCAGCGACGAATAACCGGTGCCGAAATCGTCCATGGCCAGGGTCAGGCCCAGTGCCTTCAGCTCATCCAGCTGGCGGTGGGTGTCTTCGGTGGCCTCCAGCAGCAGGCCTTCGGTCAGCTCCAGCTCCAGCAAGTGCGGGGGCAGGGCCTCTTCCTCGAGGATGGTGCTGATCGACGCCACCAGGTCCGGGTCGGAGAACTGCTTGGGCGACAGGTTGATGGCCACATGCAGGTTGCCCATGCCGGCCTCGCGCAGTTGCTGGCTCATGCGGCACGACTGGCGCACCACCCATTTGCCGATGGGGATGATCAGGCCGGTTTCTTCCGCCACGCTGATGAACTGGTCCGGGCGGATCATGCCGCGTTCGGGGTGGTTCCAGCGCAGCAGTGCTTCCAGCCCCAGCAGGCGGCCGCTGCGCAGGCACAGCTTGGGCTGGTAGAACACCTCCAGCTCGTTCTGGGTCAGGGCGCGACGCAGGTTGTTCTCGACGAACAGCTTGTAGCTGGCTTCGGCATTGAGCACTTCGGTAAACACCTGCACCTGGTGCTTGCCGTTGGCCTTGGCCTTGTGCAGCGCCAGGCCGGCGTTCTTCATCAGGCTGGCCGGGTCGGCGCCATGCAGTGGCGCGCAGGCCAGGCCCACCGAGGCGGTGACGTTGATCAGCTGGTTGTCGACGAACATCGGCTTGTCGAGGGTGCGCAGCAGTTGCTGGGCGACGCCCTGGCCATCTTCCAGGCTGGTGTCATCCAGCAGCACGGCGAACTCGTTACTGGCAAAGCGCGCCAGGATACCGCCGGTGTGCAGGCTGTTGCGCAGGCGCCGGGCCAGGCTGATCAGCAGCTTGTCGCCGGTCTGGTGGCCGAGGCTGTCGTTGATGCGCTTGAAGTTGTCGATGTCCACCAGCAGCAGGCACATCGAGTACTCGCCATCGCGGGCAAAGCGCTCGTCCAGGCTGCGGATGAACGCCGGGCGGTTGCCCAGGTTGGTCAGGTTGTCGGTGTAGGCCAGGCGCTCGATGCGCTGCTGGGCCAGCTTGGTCTGGGTGACGTCTTCGTAGATGCCGATGTAGTGGGTAAGTTCACGGTTGTCGCCGTATACCTTGGAAATCGACAGCTGGCCCCAGTAGGGCTCGAGGTTCTTGCGCCGGCTCTTGAACTCGCCCTGCCAGCTGTTGCCCATGGCCAGGCTCGACGGCGAGTCGAACAGCAGCTCGCTCAGGTTTTCCAGCGCCGGCAGCTCGCCCAGGTGGCGGCCTTGCACTTCCTCGGTGCTGTACTGGGTGATGGCGGTAAAGCTGGGGTTGACGTACTCCACCACACCGTCGCGGTTGACCAGCAGGAAAGCGTTGGCGCTCTGCTCGACCGCACGCTGGAACAGGTGCAGGGCGCTGGCGGCGGTGCGCCGGTTGTGGTTGGTGATGACCTGGGCGAACTGGTCGGCCAGTTCGCCGGCAAAGGCGATTTCGTCCGACTGCCAGGCCCGTGTCTGGCCGGTCTGTTCCAGGCACAGCACGCCGACTACCTGGCCATCGACACGGATGCTGGCATCGAGCATGGCCTTGTTTTCCGGGTACATACTTTGCGCCAGGGCGCGGGTGCGTGGGTCGTGGCCGGCATTGTGGGCGTCGATGGCGCGGCTGGCGTGCAGCGCGTCGAGATAATCGGGGAAGTGGCTGGCATCGATTGCTTCGGGCTGGCGGTGCTCTTGCGCGTCCCGGTACCAGGCGATTATCGGCTCCAGACGCTGGTCTTCCAGGTGCCAGATGCTGGCGCAGTCCACCTTGTAGATCTCGCAGGCGCTCTGGGTAATCAGCTGGGCGGCTTCCCGCAGCGAGTTCCCGGCGCTGTAGCGCTGGCGGGCCAGGCGCAGGATCAGGTCCTGTTGGCCACGTACCCGGTCCAGATGCTCGAGTTGTTCCTGCTGCGCGCGCTGGTTCAGTTGCAGGGCCAGTTGCAGGCGGTTGTTGCGCGATTCCAGGTCGCTGGCACCGGCTTCGCCAGTATCTTCAGCCAGGTCGTCGAGCACGCTCAGGTAACCGCGCAACAGGTGGCGGTTGTGCTGCTTGTAAGCTTCCCCAGCTTCCAGCAGGCGTAGCGATGCAGTTGGCGTGTGCAAGGTGTAGCGCACGCGGTAGTAGCCGCGCTGGGCCAGTTGCAGCTGGATCTCGTCGTGCAGCCGGTAGCGGGCCTCGGGTTCCATCAGGCTGGCATAGGGTGCGTCTACCAGGGCGCACAGGTCGCCGGCGTGCAGGCCGAACTGGCGCTCGCAGGCCGGGTCGAGGTAGAGCATGGTCCAGCTGGCTTCGTTGAGCCTTTCGAAACGCAGCATGCCGAGCCGCGAGGGCACGGGTAACTGCGTGACGACCTCGGCCGCCACACGGCTGGCGGCATCGGGTTGGCTTTTCATCGAAGACTCGCTTGAAGAGGAAACGCGGCCTTGGGGGCGGCAGGTCTGGCAAGGTTGCATCATGTCCCGGGGGCTGGCAAGCAGCCATGCGTGATGCTGTGTACGGGTTATCGGCTGGCGGGTGGGAATCTGTAGTCTGGCTGATAGTTCCGGGGCCGCTTTGCGGCCCATCGCAGGCGATCGCGGTACCTTGTAGGAGCGGCCTTGTGTCGCGATAGGAGGGCAAAGCCCTCCCGGCTTTCTCAAGGCAAAAAAAGCCCCGCCAATCGACGGGGTTGAGGTACGAGCGTGGCAGCTCGAAAAGGGTACTGCCCCTCGCGGGGAGGGGCAGTGGGCTGCCTTACAGCAGCATGGTGCGGATATCGCCCAGCACGTCGCCCAGGCGCTTGGTGAAGCGCGC
Organism: Pseudomonas sp. X4; assembly: GCF_040784925.1. NCBI lineage: Bacteria > Pseudomonadati > Pseudomonadota > Gammaproteobacteria > Pseudomonadales > Pseudomonadaceae > Pseudomonas > Pseudomonas sp. X4. The sequence goes on from NZ_CP160798.1 coordinate 2,791,517, forward strand.
GGCGGCAGCGCCGTTGATCACACGGTGATCGTAGGACAGCGACAGCGGCAGCATCAGCTTCGGCTGGAATGCCTTGCCATCCCAGACCGGCTGCATGGTCGCCTTGGAGACGCCCAGGATAGCCACTTCCGGCGCGTTGACGATCGGCGTGAAGCCGGTGCCGCCAATGTGGCCGAGGCTGGAGATGGTGAAGCAGGCGCCTTGCATCTCGTCGGCCGACAGCTTCTTGGTGCGGGCTTTTTCGGCCAGCGCAGCCGCTTCGGCAGCCAGTTGCAGCAGGCTCTTCTGGTCGACGTTCTTGATCACAGGGACCAGCAGGCCGTCCGGGGTGTCCACGGCAAAGCCGATGTGCACGTACTTCTTGCGGATGATGGCCTTGCCGCTTGGCGCCAGCGAGCTGTTGAAGTCCGGCAGTTCCTTGAGCAGGAAGGCGCAGGCCTTGAGCAGCAGTGGCAGCACGGTCAGCTTCACGCCAGCCTTCTCGGCCACGGCCTTCTGCGCAACGCGGAAGGCTTCCAGCTCGGTGATGTCGGCGGAGTCGAACTGCGTCACGTGCGGCACGTTCAGCCAGCTGCGGTGCAGGTTGGCAGCACCGACCTGCATCAGGCGGGTCAGGGCAACTTCTTCCACTTCACCGAACTTGCTGAAGTCCACGGCAGGGATCGGCGGGATGCCGGCGCCACCGGTTGCGCCAGCGGCTGCCGGTGCTTCCTTGGCCTTCTGCATCATCGCCTTGACGTAGACCTGCACGTCTTCTTTCAGGATGCGGCCGTGCGGACCGGTCGCGGCAACCGCGCCCAGGTCGACGCCGAATTCACGGGCCAGCTGGCGAACCGCCGGGCCTGCGTGAACCTTGGCGTTGCTGCCGGCAGCCGGTGCGGTAGCAACCGGTGCAGGGGCAGCAGCCGGGGCAGCAGCGGCAGGTGCGGCGGCCGGAGCCGCCTCAGCCTTGGCCGGGGCGGCAGCAGCGGCAGGTGCCGGAGCTGCAGCCGGGGCAGCGCCCGCGACTTTCAGCTTGAAGATCAGGTCGCCAGTGCCGACTTCGTCTTCCAGCTTGCACAGTACTTCTTCGACCACGCCGGCAGCCGGCGAAGGGATTTCCATGGAGGCCTTGTCGGACTCCAGGGTAATCAGCGACTGGTCGGCTTCGACGGTGTCGCCGACCTTGACCAGCACTTCGATGATCTTGGCCTTGCCCGACGAACCGATGTCCGGCACGTGGATGTCCTGCACGCTGGCGGCAGCCGGGGCCGCTGCCGGAGCAGGGGCAGGGGCGGCTTCGGCGGCCGGAGCCGGCGCAGCAGCCTGGGCCGGGGCTGCGGCCGGGGCCTCAGGGGCCGCAGCAGCGGCGCCCTCGGCTTCCAGGACCAGCAGCTCGTCGCCTTCTTTCAGGCGGTCGCCCAGCTTGACCTTCAGTTCCTTGATGACGCCGGCTTTCGGGGCCGGGATCTCCATGGAGGCCTTGTCGGACTCCAGGGTCAGTAGGCTCTGGTCAGCCTCGATACGATCACCGACCTTGACGAACAGCTCGATGATTTCACCTTCACCGCTGCCGATGTCAGGTACGCGAATGAGTTCGCTCACTTAAAAATACTCCTCAGCAGTCCAGTGGGTTGCGCTTGTCCGGGTCGATACCGAACTTGACGATAGCGTCTGCAACAACCTTTGGTTCGATCTCGCCGCGGTCAGCCAGGGCTTCCAGGGCAGCCAGCACCACGAAGTGGCGGTCGACTTCGAAGAAGTGACGCAGCTTCTTGCGGCTGTCGCTGCGACCGTAACCGTCGGTACCCAGGACCTTGAACTCTTTGCTCGGTACCCACTGGCGAATCTGCTCGGCGAACAGCTTCATGTAGTCGGTGGAGGCGATGACCGGGCCCTTGCGACCGTTCAGGCATTGCTCGACGTAGGTCTGCTGTGGCTTCTGGCCAGGCTTCAGGCGGTTGGCGCGTTCCACGGCCAGGCCGTCGCGACGCAGTTCGTTGAAGCTGGTGACGCTCCACACGTCGGCACCGACGTTGAACTCTTCACGCAGGATCTTCGCTGCTTCGCGGACTTCGCGCAGGATGGTGCCGGAGCCCATCAGCTGTACGTGGTGCGCGGCTTCGCGGGTGTCTTCTTCCAGCAGGTACATGCCCTTGATGATGCCTTCCTCGACACCGGCCGGCATGGCTGGCTGCTGGTAGGATTCGTTCATCACGGTGATGTAGTAGAAGATGTCCTGTTGCTCTTCGGTCATCTTCTTCATGCCGTCCTGGATGATCACCGCCAGCTCGTAGCCGTAGGTCGGATCGTAGGTGCGGCAGTTCGGGATGGTGCCCGCCATCATGTGGCTGTGACCGTCTTCGTGCTGCAGGCCTTCACCGTTCAGGGTGGTACGGCCGGCGGTACCGCCGATCAGGAAGCCACGGGTGCGGCTGTCGCCAGCGGCCCAGGCCAGGTCGCCAATACGCTGGAAGCCGAACATCGAGTAGAAGATGTAGAACGGCAGCATCGGCTGGTTGTGGCAGCTGTACGAGGTACCGGCAGCGATGAACGACGACATGGCGCCGGCTTCGTTGATGCCTTCCTCGAGGATCTGGCCCTTCTTGTCTTCGCGGTAGAACATCACCTGGTCTTTATCGACTGGCTCGTAGAGCTGGCCGACCGACGAGTAGATGCCCAGCTGGCGGAACATGCCTTCCATACCGAAGGTACGGGCTTCGTCCGGGATGATCGGGACGATGCGCTGGCCGATTTCCTTGTCCTTGACCAGCTGCGCCAGAATACGCACGAAGGCCATGGTGGTGGAGATTTCGCGGTCGCCCGAGCCGTCCAGGATCGCTTTCAGCGTTTCCAGTGGCGGGGTCGGTACGCTGAAGCTCTTGGCGCGGCGCTGTGGCACGAAACCGCCCAGGGCAGCACGGCGCTCGGCCAGGTACTTGGCTTCGGCAGAACCTTCTTCCGGCTTGAAGAACGGCAGGTTCTCCAGGTCGGCATCCTTGACCGGGATGTCGAAGCGGTCACGGAAGTGACGCAGGCTGTCGACGTCGACCTTCTTGGTGTTGTGCGCGGTGTTCTTGGCTTCGCCGGCACCGGTACCGTAACCCTTGATGGTCTTGGCCAGGATGACGGTAGGCTGGTCCTTGTGGTTGACCGCCTGGTGGTACGCCGCGTAGACCTTGTACGGGTCGTGGCCGCCACGGTTGAGCTTCCAGATCTCTTCGTCGGACAGGTCTTCGACCATGGCCTTGAGCTCTGGGGTGTTGAAGAAGTTCTCACGAACGTACGCGCCGTCTTTGGCTTTGTAGTTCTGGTACTCGCCGTCGATGACTTCGTCCATGCGGCGCTGCAGGGCACCGTTGGTGTCCTTGGCGAACAGTGGGTCCCAGAAACGGCCCCAGACGACCTTGTTGACGTTCCAGCCACCGCCACGGAACACGCCTTCGAGTTCCTGGATGATCTTGCCGTTGCCGCGAACCGGGCCGTCGAGGCGCTGCAGGTTGCAGTTGATGACGAAGATCAGGTTGTCCAGCTTCTCGCGGCCGGCCAGGGCGATTGCACCCAGGGATTCCGGCTCGTCGCACTCGCCGTCGCCCATGAAGCACCAGACCTTCTGCTTGCCGGCCGGGATGAAGCCGCGGGCTTCCAGGTACTTCATGAAGCGTGCCTGGTAGATGGCCTGGATCGGGCCCAGACCCATCGAAACGGTCGGGAACTGCCAGAAGTCAGGCATCAGCCATGGGTGCGGGTACGAAGACAGGCCGTTGCCGTCCACTTCCTGACGGAAGTTGTTCATCTGGTCTTCGTTGATGCGGCCTTCCATGAACGCACGGGCGTAGACGCCTGGCGAAGCGTGGCCCTGGAAGAAGATCAGGTCGCCACCGTGTTCTTCGGTCGGGGCCTGGAAGAAGTAGTTGAAGCCGATGTCGTACAGGGTGGCGCTGGAGGCGAAGCTGGAGATGTGTCCGCCCAGGTCCGAGTCTTTCAGGTTGGTACGCATGACCATGGCCAGGGCGTTCCAACGCACCATCGAGCGAATGCGGCGTTCCATGAACAGGTCGCCAGGCATGCGTGCTTCGTGGGTGACAGGGATGGTGTTGCGGTATGGCGTGGTGATCGCATACGGCAGCTGGGAGCCACTACGGGTGGCCAGCTCGCCCATACGGGTCATCAGGTAATGAGCGCGGTCTTCGCCTTCTTTGTCGAGGACCGACTCCAGGGCATCCAGCCATTCCTGGGTTTCGATTGGATCGAGGTCTTGCATGGCTTGCTCCAGGGCGGAAAGGCAACCAGAATCGATTGCCTGAGATTGCGACTGGCCTTATGGGCAGACGTCGTGAATTCTTGGATTACCGGGGTGTCCTCCGGCGCCGTGTAGTTTTACTACATTTGCTTTCGCATTTCATGCTTTTACACGACACGAGTAGTAGTAAAACTACATTTGTGCGACGTTTCGTCGCATGCTGGCTTGTGAGGAAAAACGTTCATGTTGGTTGGCATCGTGTCGCGAACGGGTAACTCTTGATGTTTGTTGCCAATTTTTCGTTTCTTTCAGCTATTTCCAACTTTTGTACGACAGTCCAACCGTGGTCCGGCTTCCCCTTGGCCGCTTCTTCCCCTCTATTTCACGCCGATCAAGGATAGACCATGCGCCTACCTTTGCCGTCCGATCTGCCCGCTACCCTGCAGCCGCTGGTCGCGCGCAACCAGCAATTCATCAGCGATGCGGTGGCTGCCCACCCGGAACTCGACCTCCAGGCCTGGAGCCCGCTGCACCGGCAACAGTTCGACCAGGTAGCCGCCGCCAGCGACTTCGTGCTCGGCCTGGTCCGGCGCGAGCCGGCCATGCTGTTCGGCCTGCTGGCCAGTGGCGAGCTGGATCGGCGTTACGCCGCGGGTGAACTGCGCGGGCACATCGCTGCAGCCGCCCAGGCGGCGCAGAGCGAGGACGAGCTGGCGCGCAACCTGCGCCGCGAGCGCAACCGCCAACAGCTGCGCATCATCTGGCGCGACATCACCCGCCAGGCCGCGCTGGGCGAAACCTGCCGCGACCTGTCCGACCTGGCCGACGCCGCCATCGACGAAGCCTACCAATGGCTGTACCCGCGCCACTGCCAGCAGTTCGGCACGCCTGTCGGCAACCGCAGCGGCCAGCCGCAGCACATGGTGGTGCTGGGCATGGGCAAGCTGGGCGCGGTGGAGCTGAACCTGTCGTCGGACATCGACCTGATCTTCGCCTTCCCCGAAGGCGGCGAAACCGAAGGGGTGAAGCGCTCGCTGGACAACCAGGAGTTCTTCACCCGCCTGGGCCAGCGCCTGATCAAGGCGCTGGACCCGGTCACCGTCGACGGTTTCGTGTTCCGCGTCGACATGCGTCTGCGCCCTTATGGCTCGGCCGGCGCGCTGGTGCTCAGCTTCAATGCCCTGGAGCAGTACTACCAGGACCAGGGCCGTGACTGGGAACGCTATGCGATGATCAAGGCGCGGGTGGTGGCCGGCGACCAGGCGGCCGGCGCGCAGCTGCAGGAGATGCTGCGGCCGTTCGTGTACCGCCGCTACCTGGACTTTTCCGCGATCGAAGCGCTGCGCACCATGAAGCAGCTGATCCAGCAGGAAGTGCGGCGCAAGGGCATGGCCGACAACATCAAGCTGGGTGCCGGTGGCATTCGCGAGGTGGAATTCATCGCCCAGGCCTTCCAGCTGATCCACGGCGGGCGCGACCTCAGCCTGCAACAGCGGCCGCTGCTGAAAGTGCTGGCCACCCTCGAGGGCCAGGGCTACCTGCCGCCAGCCGTGGTCGTCGAGCTGCGCGAGGGTTATGAGTTCCTGCGCTATACCGAACACGCCATCCAGGCCATCGCCGACCGCCAGACGCAGATGCTGCCGGACAGCGAGACCGATAAGGCGCGGGTGGCCTACATGCTCGGTTATGCCGACTGGCAAAGCTTCCATGACCAGCTGACGCACTGGCGTGGCCGCATTGACTGGCACTTCCGCCAGGTGATCGCCGACCCGGATGATGAAGACGGCGAGGGCGAGCTGGTGGTGGGTGGCGAATGGTCGCCGCTGTGGGAGCAGGCGCAGGATGAAGATGCCGCTGGCCGTCAGCTGCAGGAGGCCGGTTTCCAGCAGCCCGCCGAAGCCCTGCGGCGCCTGGCCGCGCTGCGCTCCAGCCCGCAGCTGCGTTCGATGCAGCGGATTGGCCGTGAGCGCCTGGACGCCTTTATCCCGCGGTTGCTGGCCCAGGCTGTGGAACATGACAACCCCGACCTGGTGCTCGAGCGCGTGCTGCCGCTGGTCGAGGCCGTGGCACGCCGTTCTGCCTACCTGGTGCTGCTCACCGAAAACCCCGGCGCCTTGCGCCGCCTGCTGACCCTGTGCGCCGCCAGCCCGTGGATTGCCGAGCAGATTGCCCGCTACCCGCTGCTGCTCGACGAACTGCTCAATGAAGGCCGCCTGTTCAGCCCGCCATTGGCGCCGGAGCTGGCCAGCGAACTGCGCGAGCGCCTGACGCGCATCCCCGAGGACGACCTGGAACAGCAAATGGAGGCGCTGCGCCACTTCAAGCTGGCCCACAGCCTGCGCGTGGCCGCCTCGGAAATCAGCGGCAACCTGCCGCTGATGAAAGTCAGCGACTACCTGACCTGGCTGGCCGAGGCCATCCTCGACCAGGTGCTGGCCCTGGCCTGGCGCCAGACCGTGGCTCGCCACGGCCAGCCCAAGCGCAGCGACGGCAGCCTGTGCGACCCGGGCTTCATCATCATCGGCTACGGCAAGGTAGGTGGCCTGGAACTGGGCCACGGTTCGGACCTGGACCTGGTATTCATCCATGACGGCGACCCGCAGGCGGAAACCGACGGCGCCAAGCCGATCGACAGTGCGCAGTTCTTCACCCGCCTGGGCCAGCGCATCATTCACCTGCTGACCACCCAGACCAACTCGGGCCAGCTGTATGATGTGGACATGCGCCTGCGCCCCTCGGGGGCCTCGGGCCTGCTGGTGAGTTCGCTGGGAGCGTTCGAGCGCTACCAGCAGAACGAGGCCTGGACCTGGGAGCATCAGGCCCTGGTGCGGGCCCGGGTGCTGGTGGGCTGCAAGCAGGTGGGCACGGCGTTCGAAGGCGTGCGCGCCAAGGTGCTGGGCCAGGCCCGCGACCTGGAAAAACTGCGCAGCGAAGTGAGCGAAATGCGCGCCAAGATGCGCGACAACCTCGGCACCAAGGCCACTGCAGCCGGTACCGCGGCAAACGCCTTCGAGGCCGGTGTGCCGTTCGATATCAAGCAGGATGCCGGCGGTATCGTCGATATCGAATTTATGGTGCAATACGCCGCTTTGGCCTGGTCCCACGACCACCCGGCCATACTCCGATGGACCGATAACATCCGCATTCTGGAAGAGCTGGAGCAGGCGGGTTTGATGCCGGCCAGTGACGCGGTGCTGTTGCGTGAAGTGTACAAGGCGTTCCGCTCGGCCTCGCACCGCCAGGCCCTGCAGAAGCAGGCCGGGGTTATCGATGCGGCGCAGTTTGCCGATGAACGCCGTGAGGTGCGGCGGATCTGGGGTGAATTGGGCCTTACCTGAAGGCCCCGCCAACCCTGTGGGAGCGGGTTCACCCGCGAAGAAGGCCACGCGATGCTTGGCACCGGCTTCGCCGGTGTTCGCGGGTAAACCCGCTCCCACAGGGTCTGCAATCAGCGACGGATATGCCTGAGTGGTACACTGTCCGCCACATAGCCTGAATATAAAGAGGGGAGGCCAGGCTGTACCGCAGCCTGTAGCCTCCCCGAGCGTTTCTGGACTAAGCATGAGAATACTGATCATTGGCCCCAGCTGGGTCGGCGACATGGTGATGGCGCAGACCCTGTTCCAGTGCCTGAAACAGCAGCACCCCGACTGCGTGATCGATGTGCTGGCCCCCGAGTGGAGCCGGCCGATCCTCGAACGCATGCCCGAGGTCCGTCAGGCCCTGAGCTTCCCGCTCGGCCACGGCGCACTGGAACTGGCCACGCGGCGACGCATCGGCAAGTCCCTGGCCGGCCAGTACGACCAGGCCATCCTGCTGCCCAACTCGCTCAAGTCGGCGCTGGTGCCGTTCTTTGCCGGTATCCCCAAGCGCACCGGCTGGCGCGGCGAAATGCGCTTCGGCCTGCTCAACGACGTGCGCAAGCTGGACAAGGCCCGCTACCCGCTGATGATCGAGCGCTTCATGGCCCTGGCCTACGCGCCCGGCGCCGAGCTGCCGCAACCGTACCCGCGCCCCAGCCTGCAGATCGAAGCGCAAAGCCGCGACGCCGCCCTGGCCAAGTTCGGCCTGGAGCTGGACCGCCCGGTGCTGGCGCTGTGCCCCGGTGCCGAGTTCGGCGAGGCCAAGCGCTGGCCGGCCGAGCACTACGCCACCGTGGCCGATGCGATGATCCGCCAGGGCTGGCAGGTGTGGCTGTTCGGCTCGAAGAACGATCACCCGGTCGGTGAGCAGATCCGCGACCGGCTGATCCCGGGCTTGCGTGAAGAATCGTCCAACCTGGCCGGCGAAACCTCGCTGGCCGAGGCCATCGACCTGATGTCCTGCGCCCATGCCGTGGTGTCCAACGACTCGGGCCTGATGCACGTGGCCGCCGCGCTGAACCGCCCGCTGGTGGCGGTGTACGGCTCGACCTCGCCGGGCTTCACCCCGCCGCTGGCCGAGCACGTGGAAGTGGTGCGCACCGGCATCGAGTGCAGCCCGTGCTTCGACCGCACCTGCCGCTTCGGCCACTACAACTGCCTGCGCTTGCTGGAACCGGGCAAAGTCATTGCTGCCCTGCACAGCCTGACCGGGCCGGACCTGATCGATACCGTGGCCGAGGTCGACTAAGTGCGGGTACTGATCATCAAGACTTCGTCGCTGGGTGATGTGATCCACACCTTGCCGGCGCTTACCGATGCCGCCCACGCCATCCCGGGCATCCGCTTCGACTGGGTGGTGGAAGAAGGCTTCGCCGAAATCCCCAGCTGGCACCCGGCGGTCGACCAGGTGATCCCGGTGGCCATTCGCCGCTGGCGCAAGAACGTCTGGCAAACCATCAAGAGCGGCGAGTGGAAGGCGTTCAAGCAACGTGTACGCGAGCGCAAGTACGACCTGGTGATCGACGCCCAGGGCCTGGTCAAATCGGCCTGGCTGACCCGCTACGTGAAGGCGCCGGTGGCTGGCCTGGACCGCTACTCGGCCCGCGAAGGCTGGGCCAGCCGCTTCTATGACCGGCGCCTGTCGGTTGCCACCGGCCAGCACGCGGTGGAGCGGGTGCGCCAGCTGTTCGCCATGGCCCTGGCCTACGACCTGCCGGAAGGCATCGGCAACTATGGCCTCGACCTCGAGCGCCTGCAACTGCCGCCGGCCGCCCCCTATGTGGTGTTCCTGCATGGCACCACCTGGGCGACCAAGCACTGGCCCGAAGCCTACTGGCGCGAACTGGCCGAGCGCATGGGCCGGCGCAAGCTGGAAGTGCGCCTGCCGTGGGGAAACCCGGCCGAGAAGGCGCGGGCCGAGCGCATCGCCCAGGGCTTGAACAACTGCCAGGTGCTCCCCAAATTGAACCTTGCCGGCGTCGCACGCGTGCTGGCGGCGGCAAAAGCCTGCGTGGCGGTCGATACCGGCCTCGGCCACCTGGCGGCGGCACTCGATGTGCCCACCATTTCGCTGTTCGGCCCGACCAACCCGGGCCTGACCGGCGCCTACGGACGGACCCAGATTCACCAGGCCAGTGACTGGCCCTGCGCGCCCTGCCTGCAGAAGAAGTGCACCTACAAACCGAGCGCCGACGACCTGCGCCGGTTCGATCTGAAACGCGAGTGGCCATTGTGCTTCACTCGCCTGAATCCCGAGCATGTGGCGAGCCGCTTGAGCGCGTTGCTGCTGGCTGAGGATGTCCGTTGATGCAACTGGCTTTCGTGCTTTACAAATATTTCCCCTTCGGCGGGCTGCAGCGCGACTTCATGCGCATTGCCCTGGAATGCCAGAAGCGGGGCCACCAGATCCGTGTGTACACGTTGATCTGGGAGGGTGACATTCCGCCGGGCTTCGAAGTGCTGGTGGCGCCGGTGAAGGCGATTTTCAACCACCGCCGCAACGAGAAGCTCAGCGCCTGGATGGCCGCCGACCTGGCCAAGCGCCCGGTCGACCGCCTGATCGGTTTCAACAAGATGCCTGGGCTGGACGTGTACTACGCCGCCGACGGCTGCTTCGAGGACAAGGCGCAGACCCTGCGTGGCGGCCTGTACCGCCGCTGGGGCCGCTACCGGCACTTTGCCGAGTACGAACGTGCGGTGTTCGCCAAGGACGCCCATACCGAAGTGCTAATGATTTCCGAGGTGCAGCAGCCGCTGTTCATCAAGCACTACGGCACCCCGGTGGAGCGTTTCCACCTGCTGCCGCCGGGCATTTCCCAGGACCGCCGCGCGCCGGCCAATGCCGGCGAAATCCGCGCCGAGTTCCGCAAGGAATTCAACCTGGGCGATGACGACCTGCTGCTGGTGCAGATTGGCTCGGGCTTCAAGACCAAGGGCGTTGACCGCAGCCTCAAGGCCCTGGCCGCACTGCCGTCGGCCCTGCGCAAGCGCACCAGGCTGATGGTGATCGGCCAGGATGACCCCAAGGTGTTCCAGCTGCAAAGCGCTACCCTGGGCCTGGGCGAGCAGGTGCAGTTCCTCAAGGGCCGCAGCGACATCCCGCGTTTCCTGCTGGGCGCCGACCTGCTGATCCACCCGGCGTACAACGAAAACACCGGCACGGTGCTGCTCGAGGCGCTGGTGGCCGGCCTGCCGGTGCTGGTCTCCAAGGTGTGCGGCTACGCCCACTACATTGCCGAGGCCGACAGCGGCCTGGTGCTGGACGAGCCATTCGAGCAGGAACAGCTCAATGGCTACCTGCAGCGCATGCTCGAAGACCAACAGGCCCGCGCCAGCTGGTCGCGCAACGGCCTGGCGTTTGCTGAAACCGCCGATCTGTACAGCATGCCGCAGCATGCCGCCGACGTGATCCTGGGGCAGGAGTCCGCATGAAGCTGATACTGGCCGAACCGTTCAAGCGCCTGTGGGCCGGGCGTGATGCCTTCGATGCCGTGGAGGCGCTGCAAGGCGAGGTCTATCGCGAACTGGAAGGGCGCCGCACGCTGCGCACCGAGGTCGCTGGCGAGGGCTTCTTCGTCAAGATCCACCGCGGCATTGGCTGGGGCGAGATCTTCAAGAACCTGCTTACCGCCAAGCTGCCGGTGCTTGGCGCCGGCCAGGAATGGCAGGCCATCCAGCGCCTGCACCAGGTTGGCGTGCCGACCATGACTGCCGTCGCCTATGGCGAGCGTGGCAGCAACCCGGCCGCGCAGCATTCGTTCATCATCACCGAAGAACTGGCGCCGACCATCAGCCTGGAAGACTTCAGCATCGACTGGGTCAGGCAGCCGCCCGAGCCGCGCCTGAAGCGCGCGCTGATCGCCGAAGTGGCGAAGATGACCGGCGGCATGCACCGCGCCGGGGTCAACCACCGCGACTGCTACATCTGCCACTTCCTGCTGCATACCGACCGCCCGGTGACGGCGGACGACTTCAAACTGTCGGTGATCGACCTGCACCGCGCGCAGACCCGGGCGAAAATCAGCCGCCGCTGGCGCGACAAGGACCTGGCCGCGCTGTACTTCTCGGCGCTGGACATCGGCCTGACCCAGCGCGACAAGCTGCGCTTCCTGCGCGGTTACTTCCAGCGCCCGCTGCGGCAGGTCCTGAAGGATGAAGCCGCGCTGCTCGCCTGGCTGGAGCGCAAGGCGCAGAAACTCTACGACCGCAAGCAACGTTATGGGGATGCACTCTGATGGCGGGGTGGACACTGGCGCCGGGCTACGAACACCTGGCGGCGGACTTCGGCAGCCTGGAAGCGGTATTTGCCCTGCAAGGCGAGCGCCTGACCCGCGACCCGATCAGCGAGGTGGTGCGTATCGAGCGTGACGGGGTCAATTACTACGTCAAGCGCTACACCGGGGCCGGCAAGCACATGCGCCGTTACCTGGGCCGGCCGCGGATCAAGGCCGAATGGCAGAACCTCAAGCAGTTCGACAAGTGGGGCATCCCCACTGCCGAAGTGGTGGCCTGGGGCCTGGAGCGCAATGGCCTGGCCTTTGGCCGGGGGGCCATGATCACCCGCGAACTGCCGCGCACCGAAGACCTGTCGGCGCTGGCCGAGCGCAACGATGCACGCTTGGCCGATCGCGCCTGGGTCGGGCATGTCAGCAGCCAGCTGGCGCGCCACACCCGGGTCATGCACCAGCACCACTTCGCCCACAACGACCTGAAATGGCGCAACCTGCTGGTCGACGACCAGGGCACGCTATTCTTCATCGACTGCCCCACCGGCGATTTCTGGCGCGGCTTCATGTGGCGGCACCGGATGATCAAGGACCTGGCGTGCCTGGACAAAGTGGCCAAATACCACCTGTCGGCAACCCAGCGCCTGCGTTTCTACCTGCAATACCGTGGCCGCGACCGGCTGAATGTGCGTGACAAGAAGCGCATTCGCCAGGTGGTGAGCTTTTTCGAGGGAAGGGAATGACCGATTACCTGGCCAGCGCGGACCTCGCGCTGCTCAAACGCCATGGCCTGGACGACTTCGAGGCGCTGTGGGCGCTGCAACTGGATGCCGTGGACGAACCGAACACCGGCCGCGGTGGCTGGAGCAGCGTGTTCCGCCTGGAACTCGAAGGCAAGGGCTACTACCTCAAGCGCCAGAGCGACTACCTGACCCGTACCCTGCACCGGCCATTCGGCGAGCCGACCTTCGCCCGCGAATTCCGCAACATCAGCCGTTACCAGAAGCTGCAGATTCCGGCCTTGCAGGCGGTGTTCTATGGCGAGCGCAAGAAAGGCGGCACGCACCGGGCGATCCTGATGACTCGCGCCCTGGACGAATGGGCCGACCTCGACAGCCTGCTGGCCCGGTGGCCACAACTGAGCGATGCTGAACGCAATGGCGTCCTGCAGGCCTGCGGCCAGCTGGCGCGCACCCTGCACAGCGCCGGCCAGGTGCATGGCTGCTTCTACCCCAAGCACATCTTCCTGCGCCAGCGCCGCGAAGGCTGGGACGCGCAACTGATTGACCTGGAGAAGACCCGCCCCCTGCTGTTCGGCATGCGTGACCGTCTCAAGGACCTGGAGCCGCTGCTGCGTCGTGCCCCGGTCTGGAGCGAGCATGATGTACGTACCTTGCTGGCCAGCTACCTGGCGCAGCCTGCCGATGGCACGCTGGTCGATACCTGGCTGCAACGCCTGACGCAACGCCGTCGTGAAAAAGAGGCCCGCTGATGCGTTTGTCTGAATTGAAAGAGGCCGGGCGCAGCCCCTCGTTGCCCCTGAGCATCACCCTGGCCGATGCTGCCGGCACGGCCGACCTGCAATTGCTCAGCCTGCTGCGCGTGCTGCCGGGCCAGCGCTATGTGGGCGCCGGCGTGTGGCGCGGTACCCCGGTGCTGGCCAAGCTGCTGGTCGGTGGTAACGCTGCACGGCATTTCCAGCGCGAACTGCAAGGCGTGAAGCTGCTGGCCGAGCAGGGCCTGACCACGCCGAAGCTGCTGGCCGACGGCCTCAAGGAAGGCGAGGGCGGCTGGCTGCTGTTCGAATTCCTCGACGGCGCCGAAAGCCTGGCCGATGCCTGGGCGGCAGTGGAGAGCTTGCCGGTACTGGCCGACGAGCAGCACCTGGTGCTGGGCGAGGCGCTCACCGCAGTGGCGCACATGCACGCCCGGGGCCTGTGGCAGGAAGACCTGCACCTGGACAACCTGCTGCGCCACGGCGGCAAGCTGTACCTGATCGACGGCGCCGGCATCAAGGCCGAAACGCCTGGCCAGCAGCTGTCGCGCCCACGTGTGCTGGAAAACCTGGGGGTGTTCTTCGCCCAGCTACCCAAGCGCCTGGAGCCGTTCATCGAAGAACTGCTGGTGCACTACCTGCTGGCCAACGCCGAGCATGCGCTGCCGCTGGAAGCCTTGCAGAAGCAAGTGGACAAGGTGCGCAGCTGGCGCCAGAAGGATTACCTGGAAAAGGCTGGTCGTGAATGCAGCCTGTTCAGTGTCGAGCGCAGCCTTTCGGGCTTGCGGGCAATCCGCCGCGACGAGGTCGAAGCCATGCTGCCGGTACTGGAGCAGGCTGACGCGTTGATCGACCAGGGTCACCTGTACAAGACCGGGGGTGCGGCCAGTGTGGCGCGCATCGAGGTTGGCGGCCGCACGCTGGTGCTCAAGCGCTACAACATCAAGAACACCGCGCACTGGTTCAAGCGCTTCTGGCGCCCGAGCCGAGCCTGGCATTCCTGGATCGAAGGCCATCGCCTGGAATTCCTCGACATTGCCACGCCGCGTCCACTCGCGGTGCTGGAGCAACGGGTGATGGGGCTGCGAAGCCGTGCCTACCTGGTCACCGAGTATATCGATGGCCCGGACCTGGCCGAATGCTTCGCGCCCTACGTGGATAACGGCGATGCGCCCGAGGAGCAGGTGGATGCCCTGGTGCATGTGATGCAGCAGCTGATTCGCGAGCGTATCAGCCACGGCGACTTCAAGGGCCACAACCTGTTCTGGCACAACGGCCAGTGGTCGCTGATCGACCTCGACGCCATGTGCCAGCACGCCACCCAGCTCAGCTTTGCCCCGGCCTACGCCCGTGATCGGGCGCGGCTGCTGCGCAACTGGCCGAGTGGCAGTGCCTTGCATCAGCGGCTGGACCGGCTGCTGCCCAAGCTGGCCGAGTAATCCGCCGGCAGTGCCAGCCAGTCGCTGCTGCGGCCTGGCTGGCGCACGCGAATGCGCCATTGGCCGCCCTGTTGGCGCAATACTGCCCAGGCGTGGACTGCGCCCAGTGCCTTCTCGGGCAGCAGCAGATGGTAATGCCCGGCGAGCAGGTGCCGACGAACCGGCAACTGCTGGTCACCCAGCTGCAGATAGAGTTGGCCCCCGGCGTCGTGCAGGTCGGCTTCCCCTGCCACCGGTTCGCCCTCGAGCGGTGGTTGCAGGCGTATCTCTTCCAACAGCTGGGCTACGTCAGGCAACCCGTCATGCCAAAGCACGATGGAATCGACCACCCAATTGCCATTGCGCAGCCGTTTGATCGGCAGTTGTGCGTAGGCATCCGGCTGCCTGGGGTCGAGCACCCGCCAGCGATAGCCGTCGAAGTGGACGTTGTACAACCGCCCCTGGCTGTCCTTGACGAAGTAACGGTCCGGGCCTGGCACGCTGTTGATCTGTTCGTACACTTCCTCGCCATGGACCCCGTCGATCCGGTAGCGCAGCTTGCTCACGTCCACGGCCGCTTCGTGGGTTTTCGGCAGTGGGCGCGGGGGTTGCGGTGGCAGGCCGCGCATCGCCCTGCGCATGAGGGGCGAGCCAGCGAAACTGGACAACCCGTCGGCGCTGTGGCTCAAAGCGGCCATGGCGTGATGGAAGGTTGCTGCGTAATCCTGTTTTTCCAGGGCTTCGAAGCCGTCCCACAGCGAAATCGACATACGGCCGAAGGCCAGGGCTGACATTGTCGGGGCCGGTAGCACGAGGCTGATCATGTCGAGAACCAGGCGCAGCGTCGACAGCCCGTACTCGCCAAGCAGCTCGCGGTTGCTGCGGCTGTTGGTATCGGCCTCGGCGATCATGGCGTGGACCTGGGCCTTGTAAAGGGCATCGAAGAGGTTGCCGTTGATCATTGGCCTTTGCACATATGGCCCGAGGCGGCCCTTGCGCACCAATTTGTCGAGCCGCTTGCCATCAGCCAGAGGCGCGCGCTGGATCAGGTACTTTCGCAAGGACGGCGTGCTGCGAAGGGTTCTGAGCAGCGCCCGGGTATCGGGGAATTCACGCCATGCGCGCCGGTCGGGTGCGTCCGGCGTATACAGCACCAGCGACGGCTGGTTGTCGCTCTCGGCATTGAGCAGCAGTACCCCTTGCAGCGTGTGCCCGTCGATGATCAGCTGGCGCACCGCGATACGATGCTCGTCTATGGTAGGGCGCCAATTGTTGTCGGGGTGGTCGGTGACGGCTTTGACCCAGCGATAGCCTCGCTCGCGAGTATCGTTCAGAAAGTGCCTGGCATAGCGGGCCTTGGCCGCCTCGGCGCGCATGCGGGCGCGGTTCATGTTGCCGTGGCATTGCATGCGCCAGCGTGCACCTGGAGACTCCAGCAGGTGGGTTCGCAGGTAGCGGATGTAGCCACTGCCGGCGTCAAGCT
Organism: Pseudomonas sp. X4; assembly: GCF_040784925.1. Lineage (NCBI taxonomy): Bacteria > Pseudomonadati > Pseudomonadota > Gammaproteobacteria > Pseudomonadales > Pseudomonadaceae > Pseudomonas > Pseudomonas sp. X4. Next base: position 2,807,723 of record NZ_CP160798.1, read on the forward strand.
CGCGCACCAGGCGCTTTACCCCTTCTGCGGATATCGATTCCAGCGTGGAACCGTCTTCGTTGTGTATTCGGGCAGTCAGCCAGTAATCGACGTCGAACCAGCCGATGTTCAGCAGGGCCAGCTCGTCCAGGCGGTAGGTGGTGGTTACCAGTTCGATGGTGCCACCGACATGGCGACGGTTGGCAACGGCCACGTAACCCGAAGGTGCCAGCGGGTTGATCAGCGGGCCGGTGCGGTGTGCAAGCGTGACGGTTATGCAGACTTTTTCGGCAGGCAAGTCGATGGAGAATTCGCGCTGCAGCGCCTTGCCAAGGCGTTCGCGCACCCATGCCAGCAGGTGGTGGCGATTGCCGAACGCCTCCAGGGTCAAAAGGCCGGGTGCAGCAGCCTGGGTGATGGCCCCGGCGAGCTCCTGGATCGTTTGCATGATGTGCGTCAGGCTTTGCGTGGAGCTCTGGCGCAGCCAGGCGGGAAGGTGTTTTTCCAGCAGCAGCGCATAACGGGTGGACAACGCATATTGGCTGCCCATGAGATCGGTCAGTGACTGCTGTTTGGACAGGGTGCTTTTCAGTGCCGGCAGATCCGGGTTCTGGTCAAGCGCCCAGGCGGCGTGCCAGGCGATGGTGAGCCTTTGATGCTGCGCGTCGATCACATCAGTGGTCTGTTGTTCGACCAGGTCGCCGGTAAACCACTCGTAGCGCAGCCGGTCGGCACACCGGACCAGTTGCTGGTCCTGCAGGCGGGGTAGCAGTTGCAGCATTGGCCGGCTTTGCATGGGGTCGTCCAGGCGCTCGCACAGCTCCCTATGCAGTTCGGCCAGGTTGGTGAAGCCTTCAACGCCATGAGAAACGCTGCACAGCAGTGCCTGGCCTGTGGCTGTTGCAGGCTCGGCAACGGCCCCTTCCGGTGCGTCTGCCACCAATACCAGCACGCCGGGTAACGGCAACCGGCCATGGGGGCTTGAACGGTTGAATACCGGCCGATAAACCTGGGCCCGGTGGGTGTCTGGCAGGTGGTTGCGCTGCCAGGGTAGCGGCAGCTCCAGGGAGGTGCGCAGCAGGCTGATGTGGCTGTAGTCCAGGGTCTGGTCGGCGAGGCGCAGTTCCAGTTCGGCCAGAAGTTGCTCATGACGCAGTTCGCGCAGTTGCTGGACGCGGCTGTGGCCTGCTTCGACAGGGTCGTTCCAGAACGCTGCCAGGTCACCAAAAAAACGCTGACGCATGGCGGTCGGTTCCGTTTCGCCCGCCAGTTCGGGTTTGCCTTGCTCAAGGGCGATGAGTTGTTGATCGAGCGCTTCGAGGCGCTGCAAAGGTGTCATGGTATGGCTCCTTGGAAAATGGGAGCCAACCATGTCGTGGCAAAAGAGGGTGCGGGTATTACCCGGTTACTGCCGTGGACGAGGGTAGAAACCTTGCAGGCCGAGAGCCGCCGACACCCCCAGGCCGAGCCAGGCCAGGCTGTCCCAGACCCCGTCCCCCAGCAAGGCGGCAAACAGCCCCACGGCAGTGAGCAGGGCCACGACCATCGGCCAGATGAAGATGCGCCAGGTCGGCTGTGACTTGTGGCTCATGCCCGCGCCTCCCGCTTCGTGCGTTGTTTGCCCCACCACAGGTACAAGCCGCTGCCGAGGACGATGATGGTCAGCACATCGAGTAGCGCCCACAGGATTTGCATTGGCCGGCCGCCGTAGTCGCCGAAGTGCAGTGGTTGCGACAGGCCCATGGCATCCATGTACCAGGGGCGTTCGCCGACGGCGGTCACCGCCAGTGTTCGCGCATCGATCAGCACGGGCGTGAGCAGGTGCGAGGTCAGGTGCGTGGCGCCCTTCATGAACACCGCATAGTGGTGCTCACTGGAAAAGCGTGTGCCGGGGAAGGCGATGAAGTCCGGGCGCATGCCGGGGGCGGCCTGCTCGGCGATGGTCAGCAGGTGGGTGGCCGGGGCGCGTTCGGTGAGCGGTGGGGCATCACGGTACGGGGCAACCATGGCGGCCAGGCTGTCGTTGCGCCAGGCGGCGATGACCAAGTCCGACAGCGCGCTGATGACGCCGGTCACGCCTACCGTCAGTGCCCAGGCCAAGGTGACCACGCCGATCAGGTTGTGCAGGTCGAGCCAGCGCAGGCGACGGGATTTGCCGTGGCGCACCGTGCCGAAGTCCAGGCGGCGCATGAACGGTGCATAGAGTACGGTGCCGGAGATGATCGCCACGACGAACAGCACGCCCATGAAGGCCAGCAGCAGCTTGCCGGGCAGGCCGGCGAACATGTCCACGTGCAGGCGCAGCATGGTCATCATGAAGCCGCCGTTGGCGGCCGGCATGGCCACGGCTTCACCGGTGCGGGCGTCGAGCATGAAGGTGTGCGACGAATTGGGTTCGGTGCCGGCGGTGGCGGCGGTTATGGCCACTACGCCGTTGGCTTCGTCCTCGTCGTAGCCGAAGTACTGCATGACCTCGCCGGGGCGGTGCTGCTCGGCCTTGATCACCAACTGCTGCAGGTCGAGGTGTGGCGTATCGGCCGGCATTTCCCGCAGTTCGGGGGCGTCGCCGAGCAGGTGTTCGAGTTCGTGGTGGAAGATCAGCGGCAGGCCGGTGACTGCCAGCAACAGCAGGAACAGGGTGCAGACCAGGCTGCTCCAGGTGTGGATCACCGACCAGCGGCGGATGGTTGGGCTTTTCATCACGGTACCGATTTTTGCCTGTTGGAAGCTGGGGCTGCTGCGCAGCCCTTTCGCGACACAAGGCCGCTCCTACAGGGGAGCACGTTTTCCTGTAGGAGCGGCCTTGTGTCGCGAAAGGGCCGCAAAGCGGCTCCCGTTCACTCAGAACTTGTAATTGACACTGGCCACCACGTTGCGCTCGTCGCCGTAGTAGCAGTAGTACCCGTCACAGGTAGACAAGTAGTCCTTGTTGAACAGGTTCTTCGCATCCACGGCTACGGTCACTCCCTTGAGGGTGCTGTTCAGGCGGCCCAGGTCGTAGTGCACCGATGCGTCGTAGACGGTGTAGGACCCCACATGGCCCCAATCGGTGTTAGTGGTATTACCGTAGGTATCGCCGACGTAGCGCACGCCAACGCCGACCCCAAACCCATCCAGTGGTCCGCTGTGCCAGGTGTAGTCAGCCCAGGCAGTGGCCTGGTTGCGCGGCACCTGCGCCATGCGCTTGCCTTTCTCGTCACTGGTGCCTTTAATGATCTCGCTGTCGTTGTAGGTGTACGAGCCCACCAGTTTGAGGTTCTCGGTCACATCCGAGGTAGCCTCCAGCTCCAGGCCTTTGACACGCACTTCGCCAACCTGGCGGGTTACACCACCCTCGGTCACCGACATGTTCTCCTGCGTCAGGTCGAACACAGCAGCGGTGAACAGGCTATTGCTGCCTGGAGGCTGGTACTTGATGCCCAGTTCGTATTGCTTGCCTTCGGTCGGTTTGAAGGCATCGGTGCTGTTGACGGTGGAGCCGGTGGCGGCCTGGAACGACTCGGCATAGGAGATGTAAGGCGTCAGGCCGTTATCGAATACATAGCTGAGTGCCGCGTTACCACTGAATTGCTTGTCGCGTTGGGTGTTGGTGGCATCGCCTTTGTTGTGGAAGGTGGTGCCGGTGTGCACCCAGTCCTCACGGCCACCAAGGGTCAGGCGCCAGTTGTCCAGAGCCATCTGATCCTGGATATACAGGCCGGTCTGCTGGGTTTTCTGGTCGTAGTCGTACATGTCGAAGTACTGAACGTTCGAGAAATCCTGACCGTAGATTGGGTTGTGGATATTGCTCGGTGGCACACCAGCCGAGCCCCAGCGCCAGCGTGCATTGCTGTCCGAACGCTGGTGGTCGAGACCCAGCAGCAGGGTATGGGCAACCTGGCCGGTCTGGAAGTCGGCCTGGAAGTTGTTGTCCAGGGCGAACTGGGAGATGTCCTCCTCGACGATACCGGCGGTGCGTTGCACGGTGCCATCGGCGCTGACAGCTTCGTCCGGGCCGTCTGGCCAGATCGAGCCACCGGCGGTAATGCCCTTGAAGTCCAGTTCGTTACGCGCGTAGCGCAGGTTCTGACGGAACTGCCAGGTATCGTTCAGGCGGGTCTCGAACGCATAGCCCAGGTGGTAGTAGGTGCGGTCGTAGGACTCCCAATCCGGGTCGCCCAGGTTCTTGTGGTGCGAAATCTTGCCTGCGGGGCTATCCAGCTTGGTGCCTTGCAGTGGCAGGAACTGGCCGGTGATGCCGGTGTCATCGCGGGTGTACTGGCTGATGAAAGTCAGCTTGGTATCGTCGTTGATGTTCCAGGTCAGGCTGGGCGCGATGTTGTAGCGCTTGTCCGGGATGTGGTCTACCGGCGCACCGCTGTCACGCACGGTGCCGCTCACTCGGTACAGGAACTGGCCTGCATCGTCGAGCTTGCCGGTGCTGTCGAAGTTGATCTGCTTGTGGTTGTTGCTGCCAACCTGGGCTTCGACTTCGTGGCTGCTTTCCAATTGCGGCCGACGGCTGGTCATGTCCAGCAGGCCGCCTGGTGGAGTCTGGCCGTAGACCGAAGAAGCCGGGCCGCGCAGCACGGCGATGCGCTCCAGGTTCCAGGGCTCGATCTTGGGGGTGGCGTAGTTGCCCTTGGGCAATGGCAGGCCATCGAGGAACTGGGTAGGCTCAAAACCACGTACCAGCAACCAGTCGCTGCGCGAGTCGGAGCCATAGCCGCTGCTTTGCACGCCAGCGGTGTAGCGAAGGGCATCGTTCAGGCTGAGCACCGGCCGGTCTTCCATCTGCTGGCGGGTGATCACGCTTACCGAGCGGGGGAGTTCGGCGATGGCGGTGTCGGTCTTGGTGCCAGCTGCTGTCCGGGTCGCGGTGTAACCTTCTACCGGCCCCCAGGCGCTTTCATAGTTGGAAGTCGCATTGATCGCAGTCTCCGGCAACGCCAGTGTCCCTTCCGGCGTAGCCACCAGGCTGTAGCTGCCCACGCTGCTTTGCTGCAGCTGCAGGCCGGTGCCGCGCAGGGCGGCCTGCAGGGCACCAAGGCCATCGTACTGCCCGATCACCGGGGCCGAGGTGCGGCCGCTGACCAGTGCCGGGTCGATGGCCAGGGTGATGCCGGCCTGGCTGGCGATCTGGTTGAGGGTGGTGGCCAGCGGGGCGCTGGGCAGGTCGTAGGCGCGCTGAGCGGATTGCTCGGCGGCGAACAGGGCAGGGCTGGCCAATGGCGCGGCCACGGCGATGGCCAGGGCCATCAGGCTGGGGCGCAGGATACGATCAACAGCACGGGACATGCAGCGGCTCCTCGACGGATAAGTGCTTTCTGCTTCCTTGCCGAGCGAGATTTGAAAAGTGACAGGGCGAATCTGAAAAAAATTGAGAATTATTTGGAATTGGTTTTTGCCTGTACCGGCCCTTTCGCGGGTAAACCCGCTCCCACAGGGATCGCGGGGGCTTTGAGGCTGGTGCAATCCTGTGGGAGCGGGTTTACCCGCGAAGAGGCCGGTACAGGCCTACTTGGGAACGACGGTCACCCACCACGGCGTATGCCGCTCGACCTTCACCGGCAGTGCCGGCACCAGCGACGACAGTGCCAGGTCGGTGTCGGTCAGCGGGAAGCTGCCGGTCACTCGCAGGTCGGCGACTTGGTCGTCCACCCCGAGGTAACCGCTGCGGTACTGGCCGAGCGCGGCCAGCAGGTCAGCCAGGCGCACGTTGTCCACCACCAGCATGCCGCGGGTCCAGGCGTCGGCACCGGCTGGCACCGTGCCGATCCGGCCAAGGCCGTTGGCGTTCATCAGCACCTGCTGGCCTTCGCGCAGCACCTGTTCGTCGCCGCTGTTCAACGGCATGGCGGCGACCGAGGCCTGCAACACCTCCAGGCGCGTGCCGTCGTCCTCGCGGCGTACCAGGAAGCGCGTGCCCAATGGGCGCAGGCGGCCATCGTCGGTGCGCACCAGCAGCGGGCGCGGGTCCTGATGGCCGGTTTCGACCGAAATCTCGCCCTGGTGCAGCACGATCACCCGTTGCTCGCCGGCGTAGTCGATATCCACGGCAGTGTGGCTGTTCAGGCTCAGCAAGGTGCCGTCTTCCAGGCGCAGGGTACGCAGTTCGCCGGTGGCGGTACGCTGGTCGGCCAGCCAGTAGCTCGGTGCCAGCGATGGTGCGCCGACCCAGGCCAGCAGTGAGCCCAAAAGAAACATGCCGGCCAGCCCGCCGCCGACCTTGCCGATGCGTCGGCGCAGGCCGGCGCGCGATTGCAGCAGGGCCTGGCGTGCCGGGCCGGCAGCGGCGCTCACGCGCTGGTCCATGGCGCCGAGCTGGCGCCAGGCGCGGGCGTGCTCCTCGCTGGCGGCATGCCAGCGCATGAATTCGCTGCGCTCGTCGGGTGTGCCGCTGCCGTTGTCGAGGCTGAGTTTCCAGGCAATGGCGGCTTCCAGCACCCGGGACGAAACCGGTGCACTGCTCACGTCGGCTCCCCGTACAGGGCCACGTAGCACTGGCGCATGCCCTGGGCGATGTACTGGCGCACCCGCGACACCGAAACCCCCATGCGCTCGGCGATTTCGGCATGGCTCATACCGTCCAGGCGATTGTGCAGGAATGCTGCGCGGGCCTTGCTCGACAGCTTGCCGAGCAGGCGGTCGATGGCCTTGAGGTCCTCGAGGATCAGGTGCTGCACTTCCGGGGAAGGTTGTTCGGCTTCCGGCATCAGGGCCAGTTCGGCCAGGTAGGCCTGTTCCAGCGCGGCGCGGCGGAAGTGGTCGAACATCAGGCCCTTGGCCACGGCGGCCAGGAACGCGCGGGGTTCGCGGGGCGTATCCAGTTGCGCACGGCCGAGCAGGCGCACGAAGGTGTCCTGGCTCAGGTCTTCGGCACGTTGGCGGCAGGCCATGCTGCGTTGCAGCCAGGCGAGCAGCCAGCCGCGGTGGTCGCGGTACAGCGCACCGACCAGATCGGCGTGTGGGCTCTGTGCAGAAGACAAGCAGCGTCCCCCCGGAACGAATGCATTAACTAACGATAATTATTCGCGATTGTTGCAGAGGGGAGGGGGTGGGTGCAATGGACGCTTATCGGATGGCCATCATGGAAAAGGCAGGTGGCCAATCGCCGGCAAGCCAGCTCCCACAGGAAACGCGTGGATTCTGGAACTTGTGCAGTACCTGTGGGAGCTGGCTTGCCGGCGATTGGCCCTGTCAGGTCAATACAAATCTACAGGCCGTGGTTGTGCACCTTGCGCCTGCGCCACCCGCGCAAGCGCTGCTCCAGCTGCAGCGGGCTGTCCAGCTGCTGGCGCCGGGCCTGGCTGAACAGGATCAGCGCCAGCTCGGCGGTCACCAAGGCATCGGCGCTGGCATGATGGCGCTCTTCGACCTGCAGGCCAAACCGCGCCACCCAGTCATCCAGCCCGGCCTCGCGCAGCACTGTGTCGGGGTTGAGCATCGGTGCCAGTTCGGCAACATCCAGGAAGGGCGAGTGCAAGCGATAGCCCAGGCTTTCCTTCAGCGCACGGGCCAGCATGCGCTGGTCGAACGGCGCGTGGAATGCCAGCACCGGGCTATTGCCAATGAAGTCGAGCAGGTCGAGCAACGCCTCGGCCGGGTCGCAACCGGCAGCCAGGGCACTCGGGCCCAGGCCATGGATCAGCACGCTGGCGTTGGTCTTCTGCAAAGGCCGGTGCAGGGTGCGTTCGAACTGCTGGGCAAAGTCGATGGCGCCATCCTCGATGGCCACGGCGCCAACCGACAGCACCTGGTCACGGTTGGGGTTCAGGCCGCTGGTCTCCAGGTCGAGCACCACCCAGCGCTGCTCGCGCAGGGTACACACCCCCAGGGGCGCGGCCTTGGGCAGCCGGGCCAGGCGCTGGCGCGTGGCATGGTCCAGTTCGGGCGCACTGGGGCGCAGCCAGGCGAACAGGCTCATAGCTGGTACCGCAAGGCCAGGCTGCTTTGCAGGCGCTGGGCCTGGCGCAGGGACTCGCGCAGGATGCGCCGGTCCAGGTGGTTGAGGCTGTCCGGGTCCAGGCGGTTGGAGTAGGGCAGGTTGTCGCGGGTCTGGCGCTGGTGCTGCTGCATGCGGGTTTGCTGGATGAAGTGGTAGGCCTCTTCATACGCTGCGCCGTCCAGTGCCTCGATCACGCCCTTGGCCACCAGCTGGCGCAGGCGTTCCAGGGTATTGCAGGCACCGATGCCGTTGGCCAGGGCCAGCAGCCGGGCACCATCGACGAAGGGCGTCAGGCCCTGGACCTTGAGGTCGAGGGTGGCGGCCTTGTCGTTGCCCTGGCGGGTCAGCACGAACTCGCGCAGGCGGCCCACCGGCGGGCGCTGGCGCAGGGCGTTGTCAGCCATCATGCGCTGGAAGATGCGGTTGTCGGCCACCTGCTCGAGCAGGCCCTGGCGCAGCTGCTCGCAACCTTGCTCGTCGCCCCACACCACGCGCAGGTCGAAATAGATGCTCGAGCCCAGCAGGTTCTCCGGGCTGGCTTCACGGACAAAGCCGGAAAAACGCCGCGCCCACTCACTACGCGACAGGCACAGCTCTGGGTTGCCGGCCATGACGTTGCCCTTGCACAGGGTGAAGCCACACTGGGCCAGGCACTGGTTGATGTATTGCGCCAGCGGCAGCAGGCGTGCGCGGATGGCGTCGGCTTCGGCGCCGTCGGCGGCTTCGAAGAGGATGCCGTTGTCCTGGTCGGTGTGCAGGGTTTGTTCACGTCGCCCTTCGCTGCCAAAGCACAGCCAGCTGAACGGCACGCCCGGGTCACCGCGCTCGGCCAGCGCCAGTTCGATCACCCGGCACACGGTGTGGTCGTTGAGCAGGGTGATGATCTGGGTGATCTGCGTGGAGGACGCGCCATGGGCCAGCATGCGCTCGACCAGCTGGCTGATTTCGCCGCGCAGCGAGACCAGGGTATCCAGGCGTGGCGCATGGCGAATGGTGCGCGCAAGGTGCACCAGGTCGACCCGTTGCAGGGAGAACAGGTCGCGCTCCGAAACCACACCGCACAGGCGTCGGTTTTCCACCAGGCATACGTGGGCGATATGCCGCTCGGTCATGGCCATGGCTGCGTCGAAGGCGCTGGCCTGGGGGCTGAGGTAGAACGGTTGGGCGGTCATGTGCCGCGCGATGGGCGCGCCCAGGTCGGCATCGGCCGCAGCCACCACCTGGCGCAGGTCGCGCAGGGTGAAGATACCGGTGGGGTAGCGCTGCGGGTCGACCACCACGATGCTGCCGACCTGCTGCTCGTGCATCAGCCGCACGGCGTCGCGCAGGGGCGTGTCGGGGCTGCACACCACCGGGTGGCGCATGGCCAGTTCACCCAGTGGCGTGTTCAGCGAATACTGGGTGCCGAGGGTTTCCACCGCGCGCTGGCGTACCTGCTGGTTGACCTGGTCGAGCAGGCTGCTGACCCCGCGCAGGGCAAAATCCCGAAACACTTCCGACATCGAGAACACGCGGATGAACGCGGCCTTGTTCAGCTGCAGGCAGAAGGTGTCCTCACCGGCCAGGTGCTCGGTACGGGTCGCTCGCTCGCCGAGCAGGGCAGCCAGCGGGAAGCATTCGCCGCTGGTGATTTCGAAGGTGGTTTCCACACCAGGCTTGACCAGGTGCTGGCGCTCACCCACCACGCGGCCCTGCTTGACGATGTAGAAGTGCTCGACCGGCCCGTCGGCAGGTTTGACGATGCTTTCGCCGCTGGCATAGAAGCGCAGCTGGCACTGTTCGACCAGGTAGGCCAGGTGGCTGTGTTCCATCTGGTTGAACGGCGGAAAACGCTGCAGGAACTGCAGGGTGCCCTGGATGTTCTGCAGCACTGCTGTCCTGCCCGCCTGGCTGTAGGCGTCCTTTTTGCTCATGAAACTGACCGTATCGCTATGCCGAACTATATATATCTATATATAGGTGCCGGCCATGTTGTTCTCTGCCTCCATGGTCGGCTTGCGGCGGGGTGGTGCCCATTGGACGTAAGTCTATGAGCGCCCCTGTCAAAGACCCGACGAAAGGCCAGCCGGGTTACGCAAGTTCTGCGGTCCTAATGCTGAAGCGGAATTTTTTTGACGAGATGAGCATGCCTGAGCAACACGACATCCTGAGCGACGCCGAGCGCGAGGCATTGGCCGTCGTAAGTGCGCCCGTGGCTGCCAAGCCACTGGTGCTGGTGGTGGATGACAATGCGGTGAACCGTGAGGCGCTGATCCTGTACCTGAAAAGCCGGGGGATCGACTGTGTCGGAGCGGATGGGGCCGAGGAAGCCAGGCTATACCTGCACTACCAGCAACGAATCGGCTTGATGATCACGGATTTGCGCATGCAGCCCGAGGATGGCCTGGACCTGATCCGGCAGATTCGCGAGTCGGAACGGGCGGCGTTGTCGATCATCGTGGTGTCGGGCGACACCGATGTGAAAGAGGCGGTGGACGTGATGCACCTGGGGGTGGTGGATTTTCTGCTGAAGCCGGTCGATCTGGACAGGCTGCTGGAGCTGGTGAAGAAAGAACTGCAGATCGCTTAGCTGAGGAGCCTGTTCCGGCCTCATCGCCGGCAAGCCAGCTCCCACAGGGACCGCACAGCGTTTGAGGCCTGTGCAGTCCCTGTGGGAGCTGGCTTGCCGGCGATTGGGCCGCAAAGCGGCCCCCTGTCGCAGATGTCGCTTACAGCCCGTTACGCGCCTTGAACTCGCGGCGACGGCGGTGCAGTACCGGCTCGGTATAGCCGTTCGGCTGCTTGCCACCTTCCACCACCAGCTCTACCGCAGCCTGGAACGCGACGTTGTCGTCGAAGTTCGGTGCCATCGGGCGATACAGGGCGTCGCCGGCGTTCTGCTGGTCGACCACCACGGCCATGCGCTTGAGGCTTTCCAGCACCTGCTCCTGGCTGACCACGCCATGGCGCAGCCAGTTGGCCAGCAGCTGGGCCGAAATGCGCAGGGTGGCGCGGTCTTCCATCAGGCCGACGTTGTTGATGTCTGGCACCTTCGAGCAACCCACACCCTGGTCGATCCAGCGCACCACGTAGCCGAGGATGCCCTGGGCGTTGTTGTCCAGTTCGTTGCGGATTTCTTCGGCCGACCAGTTGGTGTCGGCGGCCAGCGGGATGGCCAAGATGTCGTCCACCGACGCCGGGGTACGCGAAGCCAGTTCACGCTGACGCGCCTGTACGTCCACCTTGTGGTAGTGCAGGGCATGCAGGGTGGCGGCGGTCGGCGACGGCACCCAGGCGGTGTTGGCACCGGCCAGCGGGTGGGCGATCTTCTGCTCGAGCATGGCCGCCATCAGGTCGGGCATGGCCCACATGCCTTTGCCGATCTGCGCACGGCCTTGCAGGCCGGTGGCCAGGCCGACATCGACGTTGTTGTTCTCGTAGGCACCGATCCACTTCTCGTTCTTCATGGCGCCCTTGCGCACCACGGCGCCGGCTTCCATCGAGGTGTGGATTTCATCGCCGGTGCGGTCGAGGAAGCCGGTGTTGATGAACACCACGCGCTCGGCTGCGGCCTTGATGCACGACTTGAGGTTGACCGTGGTACGGCGCTCCTCGTCCATGATGCCGACCTTGACGGTGTTGCGCTTCATGCCCAGCAGGTCTTCGACCTGGCTGAAGATCTCGGCTGCGAAGGCTACTTCCTCCGGGCCGTGCATCTTCGGCTTGACGATGTACACGCTGCCGCTGCGGGTGTTCTTGCGGCTGGTGTTGCCATTGAGGTTGTGCAGGGCGATCAGGTTGGTGAACAGGCCGTCCTGGATGCCTTCGGGGATTTCGTTGCCTTGGGCGTCGAGGATCGCCGGGTTGGTCATCAGGTGGCCAACGTTGCGCACGAACAGCAGCGAACGGCCGTGCAGGGTCACGCTGCCGCCGTTGGGCGCGGCGTATTCGCGGTCCGGGTTCATGGTGCGGGTGAAGGTCTTGCCACCCTTGCTCACGCTTTCGGCCAGGTCGCCTTTCATCAGGCCCAGCCAGTTGCGGTAGACGATCACCTTGTCGTCGGCGTCGACGGCGGCAACCGAGTCTTCGCAGTCCATGATGGTGGTCAGCGCCGATTCCATCAGGATGTCTTTCACGCCGGCGGCGTCGGTGCTGCCGACCGGGGTGCTGGCATCGACCTGGATTTCGAAGTGCAGGCCGTTGTGCTTGAGCAGCACGGCAGTCGGCGCGGCGGCATCGCCATGGAAGCCGATCAGCTGGGCGTCGTCACGCAGGCCGCTGTTGCTGCCGCCTTTCAGGGCAACTACCAGCTTGCCACCTTCGATGCGGTAGCCGGTGGAGTCGACGTGCGAGCCGGCCGCCAGTGGCGCGGCTTCGTCGAGGAATGCGCGGGCGAAGGCGATGACCTTGTCGCCACGTACCTTGTTGTAGCCTTGGCCTTTCTCGGCGCCGCCTTCATCGCTGATGGCATCGGTGCCATACAGCGCGTCGTACAGCGAACCCCAACGGGCGTTGGCGGCGTTCAGGGCGAAGCGGGCGTTCATCACCGGTACGACCAGCTGCGGGCCGGCCATGTGGGCGATTTCTTCGTCCACGTTCTGGGTGGTGGCCTGGAAATCGTCGGCTTGTGGCAGCAGGTAGCCGATTTCCTGGAGGAATGCTTTGTAGGCTACGGCGTCGTGGGCCTGGCCTTTGCGTGCCTGGTGCCAGGCGTCGATCTTGGCTTGCAGCTCGTCGCGCTTGGCGAGCAGGGCTTTGTTCTTTGGAGCGAGGTCATTGATGATCTTCTCTGCACCCGCCCAGAACTGCTCGGCGACGATGCCGGTCCCTGGGATGGCTTCGTTGTTCACGAAGTCGTACAGGACCTTGGCGACCTGAAGGCCACCGACTTGAACGTATCCAGTCATTGCTTGCCTCACTCTGCTCAGCTATTTCGCTCTTCTGTATTAAGCCTGTAGCGCTTCTCTAAACACGGCACCAGTGCATGCCCCCGAGTAAAGCCCCGAGCGCGGCTGGGTGCGGCCTGCCAGACCGGCTGGCAGACAGTGTGCGTATTTTCACAGGCGCCTTGGCAGACATCCAAACGACGTTTTGTAGTCCGCGCCACGGGATACTACATGAAGCAGTAGGCGGGGCAAAATCAGACTAAAAGCGCCGTTATGCGACCCGTTGGTCGCGTATGGTCACGCTGGGAGTGAGTATGTTCGCAAAAAACAGGTGGATTGTTCCAGATAAATCTTGAAACAGTACACGATTCGTTATGCGGATTGCCCTGCGGCAGGTTGCCGCGCCTTGCCTATACTGAGTCGATCCCCCGATTTTCTGCCGCACGGCGCGGTCCGACACGAGGAAGGGCTTGTGGATCATCTTGTACTGACTGTGATTGCCCCTGACAAGGCCGGCCAGGTCGAGCGCATTGCCCAGTGCATCGCCGACCACAGTGGCAACTGGCTGGAAAGCCGCATGTCGCGCATGGCCGGGCAGTTTGCCGGCATCCTGCGGGTGGCGGTGCCGGCGGAAAACTACGACGAGCTGGTGGCTTCGCTGCAGGGGTTGGTCCGATATGACATTCGCGTGCTGATCGCCGAGAGCGGCATCGAGCCGTCGTGTACCTGGAAGCCGATTGCCATGGAGCTGGTAGGTAATGACCGGCCGGGGATCGTGCGTGATATCACCCGCCTGCTGGCGGACCTGGGGGTGAACCTTGAGCGGTTTACCACTGAGGTGCGGCCGGCGCCCATGAGCAGCGAGCCGCTGTTCCATGCCGATGCCTTGCTGGCATTGCCGTTGACCCTGTCGCTGGAGGATTTGCAGCAGAAGCTGGAGAGCCTGGCGGACGACTTGATGGTGGAGTTGAAGCTGCGGCCGGAGGATTGATCCGAGATTGCCGGGGCCGCGTTGCGGCCTTTTCGCCGGCAAGCCAGCTCCCACCTCGACCGCATTGACCTCAAGCCATGCGCTATCCCTGTGGGAGCTGGCTTGCCGGCGAAAGGGCTGCAAAGCAGCCCCCTGCGGTTATCCCGATATCACGGGGAAGGCCCTGTGGATAACCTGGGGGTTCCCCTCTCCAGCCCAGACGGCGCGCGCCTTACACGGCTTTGATCAAAAAACACCCAAAAATCAGCAGCTTGTGCACAAAGCACGGGGACGAGGGTGTGGATAACCTTTGGAGATGTCTCTGCAGGCCACGAATCACAAGGCCGGCAGAGTTATGGTCATTTTTTGATCAGCTGCGCTTGCGCAAACTGACCCACGCATCGACGCTGTAAATCGCCAAACCTGCCCAGATGAACATGAACGCCATCAAGTTACTCGACGACAAGTGCTCATCGAACAGCAGTACCGCCTGCAGCAGCACCAGGGTCGGCGCCAGGTACTGCAGGAAGCCCAGCGTGGTGTACGGCAAGTGCCGCGCGGCAGCGTTGAAGCACACCAGCGGCACCAGTGTCACCGGCCCCGCAGCCATCAGCCACAACGCTTCGCTGCTGGTGTAGAACGCGCCCTGGGCACTTGTCGCCGCCGGGTGCAGCAACAGCCAGCCAAGGGCCAGCGGTACCAGCATCCAGGTTTCCACCACCAGGCCTGGCAGTGCCGCCACTGGTGCCTGTTTGCGAATCAGCCCATAGAAGCCGAAGCTCAGCGCCAGCACCAGCGATACCCACGGCAGGCTGCCCACCTGCCACACCTGCTGGGCCACACCCACGGCGGCCATGGCCACTGCCAGCCACTGCAGGCGCCGCAGGCGCTCGCCGAGAATCAGCATGCCCAGCAGCACATTGATCAGTGGGTTGATGTAGTAACCAAGGCTGGCCTCGAGCATGCGCCCGTTGTTCACCGACCATACGTAGGTCAGCCAGTTGCCGGCGATCAGCGCCCCGCTCAGGGCCAGGATGCCCAGCCGGCGCGGGTTGTCACGCAGCTCACGCCACCAGCCTGGGTGTTTCCACACCAGTAGCAGCAACGAGCCGAACAAAGCCGACCAGAGCACCCGGTGGACAATGATCTCCACCGCTGGGACGCTCTGGATTGCCTTGAAGTAGAGGGGGAACAGCCCCCAGATGATGTAGGCGCTGAGGCCCAGTAGGTACCCGCGACGCGGGTTTGCGGCGTGCATGCAGAATCCTTGCTTAGGTAGCTAAATAAAGCGACGCCTATTGTAGACAGAGGCGGGCGTGCTTCTAGAACAATTTCAGCGGCGCTTCATCCAGTGCGGCCATTTGCTCGCGCAGGGCGAGAATCTGGTCTCCCCAGTAGCGTGGCTGGCCGAACCAGGGGAAGCTCGGCGGGAATGCCGGGTCGTCCCAGCGCCGCGCCAGCCAGGCGCTGTAGTGCAGCTGGCGCAGGGCGCGCAGGGGTTCGATCAGGGCCAGCTCGCGCGGGTCGAAGTCGTGGAACTCGTTGTAGCCGTCGATCAGTTCGGCCAGTTGCCCCAGGCGTTCCTCGCGGCTGCCGGCCAGCATCATCCACAAGTCCTGCACCGCCGGGCCCATGCGGCAGTCGTCGAGGTCGACCACGTGGTACACCTCGTCGCGGTGCATAAGGTTGCCGGGGTGCAGGTCACCATGCAGGCGGATGAGCTGGTGCGGCGTGCGGGCATAGATGTCCTCCACCCGCTTGAGCAGGTCGCGGGCCACCGATTCGAACGCTGGCAGCAGTTCGCGGGGGACGAAGTCGCCTTCCAGCAGAGTATTCAGCGAGGCATGACCGAAGTTGTCCACAGCCAGCGCCTCACGGTGCTCGAACGGTTTGCTGGCGCCCACGGCGTGCAGGCGGCCGAGCAACTGGCCGAGGCGGTAGAGCTGGTCGAGGTTGCCCGGCTCCGGCGCATGGCCGCCGCGGCGGGGGAACAGGGTGAAGCGGAAGCCCTGGTGTTCGAACAGGGTGCGGCCGTCGTGCTGCAGCGGGGCGACCACCGGCACTTCGCAGTCGGCCAGTTCGGCGGTGAAGCTGTGCTCTTCGAGGATGGCCGCGTCGCTCCAGCGGCCTGGGCGGTAGAACTTGGCGATCAGCGGTTGCGCGCCCTCGATGCCCACCTGGTAGACGCGGTTTTCGTAGCTGTTCAGCGCCAGCACCCGGGCATCGCTGAGAAAGCCCAGGCTTTCCACGGCGTCCAGGACCAGGTCGGGGGTGAGGGTGTCGAAGGGGTGGGACATGGTGGCTCCGGGGGTAGGCGGCGTGGGGGCCATGGTAGCGCGTTATGCCTGTACCGGCCTCTTCGCGGGTAAACCCGCTCCCACAGGTGCATCGTTTCCCTGGCGGCTGCGCGGTCCCTGTGGGAGCGGGCAAGCCCGCGAACCGCGCAAAGCGCGGCCTGGCTATGCAGGAATCCCAAGCAATACATAAGAGGGATGAAATTGAACCCGCACCGAACTGCCTGCTGCCACCCGCTGCCCAGCCAACCAATCCGTCTCGGCAAACGCACACAACGTCTGCCCATTCCCCAACGCCAACCGGAGCTCACCAGGCCCATCAGCCTCCGCCAGCACCTCCTCCACTGTCGCCCGCAGGCAATTGCTACCCGCTTCGGCCTGTTCCTCGTCGGCCAGCAACCTAACCCACCCCGCCTTGAGCAGCGCCACTACCGTCGTCCCCAGCGTCAGCTCCAGCCGTGCGGTGCTGTCGTGGGTGATCAATGCCTCGATCTCCAACCCGCCACCCAACGCCAGGCTGACGCGATCATGCCGTCCCTCGCGGCGCAGGCCACTGACCTGGCCCTGCAACTGGTTGCGCGCGCTGGTACGCAGCATCAGCCGGCCGAGTAGGTCGAGGTCGCTGGACTCCTCGGCCGCTTCAAGGATTTGCGCCTGAAGGGCCTGCAGCCTCTGATACAGGCGCAGAACCCGCTGGCCTTCCGGCGACAGACGGGCACCACCGCCACCACGCCCGCCGGTACTGCGCTCGACGAGGGGCTGGCTGGCCAGGTTGTTGAGTTCGTCGATGGCGTCCCAGGCGGCCTTGTAGCTGATGCCCGCAGCCTTGGCGGCGCGGGTGATCGAACCTTCTTCGGCAATGTGCTGCAGCAGCGCGATGCGCTGGGGGCGGCGGGCGATGTGCTGGGTGAGGTGGGGGGGCAGGGACATGGGCATTCGGTCATTGTAAGTGGCAGCGAAGTGTAGCTTGTGTGGGAGCGGCCTTGTGTCGCGAAAGGGCTGCGTAGCAGCCCCAGCGATTTTGGCCGTGGCAGAGATCCTGGGGCTGCTACGCAGCCCTTTCGCGACACAAGGCCGCTCCCACACGTCATACATACCCCGGCTTGGGCGTACGCGCCAGGCAATACACATCCACCCGCCGCGCACCGGCCTTGCGCAGCACTTGGGCAACCGCCTGCGCGGTCGCACCGGTGGTCAACACGTCATCGACAATGGCGACGTGCTTGCCCGTCAGCTTGCCCGTGACGGTAAACGCCAGGCGCAAGTTGCGTTGCCTGGCCTTGGCGTCCAGTTGTTGCTGCGCAGGTGTCTCCCGTGTGCGCAGCAGCAACCGCTCGTCGCAACGTACCCCCACCTGCGACGACAGCCAGCGCCCGAGCATCCCCGCCTGGTTGAACCCCCGCTCCCGTAATCGACGTTTGGCCAAGGGTACAGGCAACAACAGGTCGGGGCGCGGCAGCCCTTCGGTAAAGCGGTGCAGCAGCCCATGCGCGAGCAATTCGGCCATCAGGCGCCCCAAGGGCCACTGGCGGTTGTGCTTGAAACGGCTGATCAGCGTGTCCACCGGAAAGCCGAAATGCCACAGTGCAAGCACCTGCTCGAAGGCCGGTGCGCGGCGCTGGCACTGGGCGCAAGTCAGGCCGGCCATGGGCAACGGTAGGGCGCAGCGCAGGCAATGATCGCCCAGCCAGGGCAGTTCCTGCTCGCAGGCGACGCACAGCGGGTAGGCCTGCTCGGCAGGTTCATCGCACAGCAAACACGATTGGTTAATAAGTGAGCACTTGTAAACCAGTCGTTTCCAGTGTGGTTGACAGTTCATAGGCCTTCCATGACTATGCGAGCTATCCGTGATGCGCTGGCGGGCTTTCCTGTCCCGGCGCCTGCTTCAGCCTAAACAAGGAAACGCCAATGAGCGCCAGCACAACTGCAACAACACGTCACGACTGGTCCCTGGCCGAGGTCAAGGCGCTGTTCCAGCAACCGTTCAATGACTTGCTGTTCCAGGCGCAGACCGTGCACCGCGCGCATTTCGACCCGAACCGCGTGCAGGTTTCGACCCTGCTGTCGATCAAGACCGGCGCCTGCCCGGAAGATTGCAAATATTGTCCACAGTCCGGCCACTACAACACCGGGCTGGAAAAACAGAAGCTGATGGAAGTGCAGAAGGTGCTGGAAGAAGCCGCCCGCGCCAAAGCCATCGGTTCCACCCGCTTCTGCATGGGCGCGGCGTGGAAGCACCCGTCGGCCAAAGACATGCCCTACGTGCTGGAGATGGTCAAAGGCGTCAAGGCCATGGGCCTGGAAACCTGCATGACCCTCGGCAAGCTCGACCAGGAGCAGACCAAGGCCCTGGCCCAGGCCGGCCTGGACTACTACAACCACAACCTCGACACCTCGCCGGAGTTCTACGGCAGCATCATCACCACCCGCACCTACAGCGAGCGCCTGCAGACCCTGGCCTACGTGCGCGATGCCGGGATGAAGATCTGCTCCGGCGGCATCCTCGGCATGGGCGAGTCGCTGGACGACCGCGCCGGCCTGCTGATCCAGCTGGCCAACCTGCCCGAACACCCGGAGTCGGTGCCGATCAACATGCTGGTCAAGGTGGCCGGCACGCCGCTGGCTGAGGAAGAAGACGTCGACCCGTTCGACTTCATCCGTATGCTGGCCGTGGCCCGTATCCTCATGCCCAAGTCGCACGTGCGCCTGTCCGCCGGCCGCGAGCAGATGAACGAGCAGATGCAGGCCCTGGCCTTCATGGCCGGCGCCAACTCGATCTTCTACGGCGAAAAACTGCTGACTACCGCCAACCCGCAGGCCGACAAGGACATGCAGCTGTTCGCACGCCTGGGCATCAAGCCCGAAGCGCGTGAAGAGCACGCCGACGAAGTGCACCAGGCGGCCATCGAGCAGGCGCTGGTCGAGCAGCGCAGCAGCGAGATGTTCTACAACGCCGCGACAGCCTGAAATGGCCTTTGACCTGGCAGCGCGCCTGGCCGAACGGCGCGCCGCAGACCTGTATCGGCAGCGGCCACTGCTGGAAAGCCCGCAGGGGCCGGAAGTGGTGGTCGATGGCCAGCGCTTGCTGGCCTTCTGCAGCAATGACTACCTGGGCCTGGCCAACCACCCCGAGGTGATTGCCGCCTGGCAGGCCGGCGCCGAGCGCTGGGGTGTCGGTGGCGGTGCCTCGCACCTGGTGATCGGCCACAGTACGCCGCACCACCAGGTGGAAGAGGCCTTGGCCGAACTCACCGGGCGCCCGCGTGCGCTGCTGTTCTCCACCGGCTACATGGCCAACCTGGGCGCCATCACCGCGCTGGTGGGGCAGGGCGACACGGTGCTGCAGGACCGCCTGAACCACGCTTCGCTGCTGGATGGCGGGTTGCTTAGCGGCGCCCGTTTCAACCGCTACCTGCACAACGACCCGGCCAGCCTGGCCAGCCGCCTGGACAAGGCCGTCGGCAATACCCTGGTAGTGACCGATGGCGTGTTCAGCATGGACGGCGACCTGGCCGACCTGCCGGCGCTGGCCGATGTCGCCCGCGCCCGCGGTGCCTGGCTGATGGTCGATGATGCCCATGGCCTGGGCACCCTCGGCACCCAGGGTGGCGGTATCGTCGAGCACTTCGGCCTGGGCGTTGAAGATGTGCCGGTGTTGATCGGTACGCTGGGCAAGGCCTGTGGTACCGCTGGCGCCTTTGTGGCCGGCAGCGAAGAGCTGATCGAGGCGCTGGTGCAGTTCGCCCGCCCGTACATCTACACCACCAGCCAGCCACCGGCGCTGGCCTGCGCCACCCTCAAGAGCCTGGAACTGCTGCGCCGCGAGGCCTGGCGCCGCGAGCACCTGGCCGCGCTGATCCGCCAGTTCCGTGAAGGCGCGCAGCAGATCGGCCTGGAATTGATGGACAGCCCGACGCCGATCCAGCCGATCGTCATCGGCGACAGCGCACAGGCCCTGCGCCTGTCACGCATGCTGCGCGAGCGCGGCTTGCTGGTGACGGCCATCCGCCCGCCCACCGTGCCGGCGGGCAGCGCACGCCTGCGGGTGACATTGAGCGCCGCGCACAGCGAGGCGCAGGTGCAGCTATTGTTGAATGCATTGGCCGAGTGTTATCCACAGTTGGAGAGCGCCGATGCGTAATCGACTTGTTCTGTTGCCTGGTTGGGGCCTGGGCACTGCTTCTCTGGAGCCGCTGGCCGCCAGCCTGCGTGCCCAGGACGCCCGCCTGCAGGTAGAGCTGATGCCCTTGCCGGAACTGGCCCACAGCGATGTGCAGGCCTGGGTCGACCACCTCGACCGCAAGCTGCCGAGCGATGTCTGGCTGGGCGGCTGGTCGTTAGGCGGCATGCTGGCCAGCGCGCTGGCGCACAAACGCGGCGACCATTGCTGTGGCCTGCTGACCCTGGCCAGCAACCCCAGTTTCGTGGCTCGCCCCGACTGGCCCCACGGCATGGCCGAAGACACTTTCGGCACCTTCCTCGACGGCTGCCGCAGCCATACCCAGGTCACCCTGAAGCGCTTCCGTACCTTGTGCAGCGACGGTGCCCTGCAACCGCGCACCCTGCTGCGCCAGCTGGGTGTCGGCGTACCGGACACCGACCCGCTGTACCTGGCCACCGGCCTTGAGGTGCTGGCCAAGCTGGACACCCGCGAAGCATTGCAGGCCTACGGTGGCCCGCAGTTGCACCTGTTCGCCGGCAGCGATGCGCTGGTGCCGGCAGAGGCGGCAAAAGCGCTGAGCGAGCTGCTGCCCGATGTGGAAGTGGGCCTGGTCGAAGACAGTTCCCACGCGTTCCTGCTGGAGTACCCGCAGGAACTGGCGGCGGGCATCAAGAGTTTTCTGCATGAGAGTGGCGATGACTGACCTTTCCCGTCCGACCCTGCCCGGTGCGCTGCCCGACAAGCGCCAGGTAGCGGCCTCGTTCTCCCGCGCCGCAGCCAGTTACGACAGCGTGGCAGCCTTGCAGCGCGCGGTGGGTTCGAGCTTGCTGGAGCAGTTGCCGGAAGGCCTGCAGCCGTCGCGCTGGCTGGACCTGGGCAGCGGCACCGGCCATTTCAGCCGGGCGCTGGCCGAGCGTTTCACCCAGGCCAGCGGTGTGGCGGTGGATATCGCCGAGGGCATGTTGTGCCATGCCCGCAACGAACAGGGCGGGGCGCTCTATCACGTGGCCGGTGACGCCGAGCGTTTGCCGCTGCGTGATGCCAGCGTCGACCTGGTGTTCACCAGCCTGGCCGTGCAGTGGTGCGACCAGTTCGCCAGTGTGCTGGCAGAAGCGCTGCGAGTGCTGCGCCCGGGCGGCGTGCTGGCCTTCAGCAGCCTGTGTGTGGGTACCCTCGATGAACTGCGCGCCAGTTGGCAGGCGGTGGATGGCCTGGTGCATGTGAACCGCTTCCGCCGTTTCGAGGACTATCAGCGCCTGTGCGCAGCCAGCGGCTTCGAACAGCTTGGGCTGCAGCGCTGCCCGCACGTGCTGCACTACCCGGATGTACGCAGCCTGACCCATGAACTCAAGGCCCTCGGTGCCCACAATCTGAACCCTGGCCGGCCTTCCGGGCTTACTGGTCGGGCACGCATGCAGGGCCTGCTGCAGGCTTATGAGGCATTTCGCCAGCCTGAGGGGCTGCCAGCCACCTATCAGGTGGTCTATGGTTTGTTGCGCAAGCCACAGGTGTAAGGGGAGCGAGATGAGCCAGGCCTATTTCATTGCCGGTACCGATACCGATGTTGGCAAGACCACCATCGCTGCCGGGCTGTTGCATGCGGCGCGGTTGCAGGGCATGAGCACGCTGGGGGCCAAGCCGGTGGCCTCCGGTTGCACCATGACACCGAAAGGCTTGCGCAACAGTGACGCTCAGGCGCTGATCGATGAAAGCACGATCAAGCTGCCCTACGAACAGGTCAACCCGTTTGCCTTCGAACCGGCTATCGCACCCCATGTTGCAGCGCGCGAGGCGGGGGTAACGCTTGCCGTGCCGGAGCTGTTGGCGGCGATGCTCAATGTGCTGCAACAAAATGCCGACTTCACCCTGATCGAGGGGGCCGGTGGCTGGCGCGTGCCGTTGTCGGGGCTGGAAAATCTTTCCGACCTTGCGGTGGCCCTGCGGTTGCCGGTGATTCTGGTGGTCGGTGTGCGGCTCGGCTGTATCAGCCATGCCTTGCTAAGTGCTGAGGCAATCGAGCGTGACGGGCTGCAATTGGCGGGATGGGTGGCGAACATCATCGAGCCGCGTACTTCGCGACTGGAAGAGAACCTGGCCAGTCTGGCCGAGCGTTTGCCAGCGCCATGTTTGGGGCGGGTGCCCAAATTGAAGCAGGCCAGTGCCGACATGGTGGCTGAACACCTTCAGCTGGATCTGCTGGATTAGCCGTTTCCAGGCTCGGCCCTTTCGCGGGTAAACCCGCTCCCACAGGATCTCCTCAGTTTTTGAGACTTGTGCAGTACCTGTGGGAGCGGGTTTACCCGCGAAGAGGCCGGTACAGGAATACCCAAGGCCTATCAAATGGCACCAGGCCATTAGGGATTTAAACGGGCCTTTTCACCCCTGGCCTGCTTTAATTGGGCCTGTTCGTCATCCAGCGTCAATGGAGTCCTGACATGGAAATCACCGGTAGCTCCGCCTACTACGCGGGCCTGAGCGCAATCCAGACCGGCCAGAACCGCGTCGATCAGGCCGCCAGCCAGATCGCCAGCACCACCGCCGAACGTAGCGCCACCAGCCAGTCCAGCGATTTTCAGGCCGAACGCCTGCGCGCGGTCGACCGCAGCCAGCAGATGGACCTGGCCACCAGCACCGTGCAGCTGGCCGTGGGCAAACTCGAAGTCGAGCTTGGCGCAAAGGTCGCCAAGGCATCCGACGAAATGCTCGGCCGGATCATCGACACCTACGCCTGATACGGCGGCCTTTCCGAACCTAACGCTATCCCTGTGGGAGCGGGTTTACCCGCGAATGCGTCCGCCCGGACAACTCTTTTCCGGGCTGGTCCATTCGTGGGTAAACCCGCTCCCACAGGGGGACGTCTCATGACTTGGCGCATTTGCCATTTTTCGTGGCGTAAATGGCACCATAGTCCATCCTTGACATAAGGCGGAGCTAAACGTAAGTTTCAAACAACTGTTTGATCGACGGCCGCCAAGTGCGGGTCACCCCACAGAACTCACCTAGAGGTTCATCGCAATGCCTGATTACAAAGCCCCCTTGCGTGATATCCGCTTCGTTCGCGACGAGCTGCTCGGCTATGAGGCGCACTATCAGAGCCTGCCGGGTTGCCAGGACGCCACGCCCGACATGGTCGACGCGATCCTCGAAGAAGGCGCGAAGTTCTGTGAGCAGGTGCTGTCGCCACTGAACCGCGTGGGTGACCAGGAAGGCTGCACCTGGAGCGAGTCGGGCGTGAAAACCCCGACTGGTTTCAAAGAGGCCTACGAACAGTTCGTCGAAGGCGGCTGGCCGAGCCTGGCGCATGACGTCGAGCACGGCGGCCAGGGCCTGCCGGAATCGCTGGGCCTGGCCCTGAGCGAAATGGTCGGTGGTTCGAACTGGTCGTGGGGCATGTACCCGGGCCTGTCGCACGGCGCGATGAACACCATCTCTGCGCACGGCACCGCCGAGCAGCAGCACACCTACCTGACCAAGCTGGTATCCGGCGAGTGGACCGGCACCATGTGCCTGACCGAGCCGCACTGCGGTACCGACCTGGGCATGCTGCGCACCAAGGCCGAGCCACAGGCCGACGGCAGCTACAAGGTGTCGGGCACCAAGATCTTCATTTCGGCCGGTGAGCACGACATGGCCGACAACATCGTCCATATCGTCCTGGCCCGCCTGCCGGACGCACCGGCTGGCACCAAGGGCATCTCGCTGTTCATCGTGCCGAAGTTCCTGCCCAACGCCGAAGGTGGTGTGGGCGAGCGCAACGGCGTGAGCTGCGGCTCGATCGAACACAAGATGGGTATCCACGGCAACGCCACCTGCGTGATGAACTTCGACGGCGCTACCGGCTACCTGATCGGCCCGGCCAACAAAGGCCTGAACTGCATGTTCACCTTCATGAACACCGCTCGCCTGGGTACCGCGCTGCAAGGCCTGGCCCACGCCGAAGTAGCGTTCCAGGGTGGCCTGAAGTACGCCCGTGAGCGCCTGCAGATGCGTTCCCTGACCGGCCCGAAAGCACCGGACAAGGCTGCTGACCCGATCATCGTCCACCCGGACGTGCGTCGCATGCTGCTGACCATGAAGGCCTTCGCCGAAGGCAACCGCGCGATGGTGTACTTCACTGCCAAGCAGGTGGACATCGTCAAGTACAGCCAGGATGAAGAAGAGCGCAAGAAGGCCGATGCCCTGCTGGCGTTCCTGACCCCGATCGCCAAGGCGTTCATGACCGAGGTCGGCTTCGAAGCCGCCAACCACGGCGTGCAGATCTACGGTGGCCACGGCTTCATCGCCGAGTGGGGCATGGAGCAGAACGTGCGCGACAGCCGCATTTCCATGCTGTACGAAGGCACCACCGGCATTCAGGCCCTGGACCTGCTCGGCCGCAAGGTGCTGATGACCCAGGGCGAAGCGCTGAAGGGCTTCACCAAGATCGTGCACAAGTTCTGCCAGGCGCAGGAAGGCAACGAAGCGGTCAAGGAGTTCGTCGAACCGCTGGCGGCGCTGAACAAGGAATGGGGCGAGCTGACCATGAAAGTGGGTATGGCCGCCATGAAGGACCGCGAAGAAGTGGGTGCGGCCTCGGTCGATTACCTGATGTATTCCGGCTACGCCTGCCTGGCCTACTTCTGGGCCGACATCGCCCGCCTGGCGGCCGAGAAACTGGCTGCCGGCACCAGCGAAGAAGCGTTCTACACCGCCAAGCTGCAGACCGCGCGCTTCTACTTCCAGCGCATCCTGCCGCGTACCCGTACCCACGTGGCGACCATGCTGTCGGGTGCCAACAACCTGATGGCGATGGACGAAGAGCACTTCGGCCTGTCGTACTGATCCTGCCGCTGTAAACCAAACCCGCCTGCCCTCACCGGCAGGCGGGTTTTTACATTCTGGAAAGCTGAACGCTATCCCCTGTGGGAGCGGCCTTGCGTCGCGAAAGGGTTGCGTAGCAACCCCGGCAATTTCGGCAGTGATACAAAAAGCTGGGGCCGCTTCGCGCCCCTTTCGCGACGCAAGGCCGCTCCCACAATGATCGCGTGCACGCCGGAATTTCCTGTTCATTCCATCCGCATATTCAACTGTTCATGTGCACTGCCGATGAAGTAAGGGCACAATGCCACCATTGATCTGCCGGGTTGGAGATTACCCTTGTTTCGTTTTAACGCTGTTCGCGCGAGCCACTTCCTGCCTTCGCTGATTCTTTTGCTGGCAGGCCTCGCCGCGGCCTATGTGAGAGACCTCAGTGTCTTTTTCACATCGCTGTTCAACGTCCTGCCCACCTTGGTCCTGCTGCTGGGCGGAGCCTACTGTGCGGTGTACCGTCGTCAGCGCGAGCTGTTCCTGATGCTCACGGTGTACATCGCCTACTACCTGCTCGACACCCAGACCGACTTCTACCGTGACCATGGCCGCGTGCGCGAGGACGCGGCGGTGATCTTCCACCTGGTGTGCCTGCTGCTGCCCACCCTGTTCGGGCTGTATGGTGCCTGGCAGGAGCGCACCCACCTGCTGCAGGACCTGGTCGCCCGTGGCGCCGTGCTGTTTGCCGTGGGCAGCGTGGCAGTGGCCCTGGAGCAAAGCTACCCCGAAGCGCTGCTGACCTGGTTGGCGGAAATCCGCTGGCCAACTTTGCATGGCCAGTGGATGAGCCTGATCCAGATGGTCTACCCGCTGTTCCTCGGCGTATTCATCCTGCTGGTGGTGCAATACCTGCGTGCGCCACGGCCGCTGCATGCTGCGCAGGTGATGGGCCTGCTGGGCATTTTCTGGATGCTGCCGCAAACCTTCATTCTGCCGTTCACCCTGAACATCATGTGCAGCCAGGTGATGCTGATGATCGCCGCAGCGGTGGCGCACGAGGCCTACCAGATGGCCTTCCGCGACGAGCTGACCGGCCTGCCGGGGCGCCGTGCGCTGAACGAGCGCATGCAGCGCCTGGGGCGCAACTATGTGATCGCCATGACCGATGTCGACCACTTCAAGAAATTCAACGACACCCACGGCCACGACGTCGGCGACCAGGTGCTGCGCCTGGTTGCCAGCCGCCTGTCCAAGGTCACCGGGGGTGGCCGCGCATACCGCTATGGCGGCGAGGAATTCGCCTTGGTGTTTGCTGGCAAGACCGCCGAGGAATGCGTGCCGCACGTGGAGGCCGTGCGCGAAGTGATCGCCAACTACGTGATGCACCTGCGCGACCAGCACAACCGCCCGCAGGACGATACCACCGGGCGCCAACGGCGGGCGGGCAGCAGTGGCGGCACGGTGTCGGTCACCATCAGCATCGGCGTGGCCGAGCGCCAGGCCGATCATCGTAACCCCGAAGCCGTGCTGAAATCCGCCGACCAGGCGCTGTACAGCGCCAAGGGCGCGGGGCGCAATTGTGTCATGGTGCATGGGCAACAATCGCAGCGAGGGGCAGTACGCACGGCGTGACCGAAATAGACTGTACGGTCTAGTGATGACCCTATGTCTCGTAAAAGTTGTTCGGTTACACTGCCTGCAACCCAGTGTCGCGGTTCCCCGAGACCGCCCCGACCCGACTAGCGAGAGGTTGTCATGGCTGAATATAAAGCGCCCCTGCGCGACATGCGCTTCGTACTGAATGAAGTGTTCAACGTGGCCGAGCAGTGGGCGCAGTTGCCCGGGCTGGCCGAGGTTGTCGATGCCGACACGGCCATGGCGGTGCTGGAAGAAGCCGGCAAGGTCACTGCCAGATCCATTGCGCCGCTCAGCCGCGCTGCGGATGAAGAGGGTTGCCACTGGGACAACGGCGCGGTGCGCACACCGGCCGGTTTCATCGACGCCTACAACACCTATGCCGAAGGCGGTTGGGTGGGCGTGGGCGGCGACCCGCTGTTCGGCGGCATGGGCATGCCCAAGGTCATCTCGGCCCAGGTCGAGGAAATGGTCAACGCCTCCAGCCTGTCCTTCGGCCTGTACCCGATGCTCACTGCCGGCGCCTGCCTGTCGATCAATGCCCACGCCAGTGAAGCGCTGAAGGAAAAGTACCTGCCGAACATGTACGCCGGCGTGTGGGCCGGTTCCATGTGCCTGACCGAGCCGCACGCCGGTACCGACCTGGGCATCATCCGCACCAAGGCCGAGCCCCAGGCCGACGGCAGCTACAAGGTCAGCGGCACCAAGATTTTCATCACCGGCGGCGAGCACGACCTGACCGAGAACATCATCCACCTGGTGCTGGCCAAGCTGCCGGACGCACCGGCGGGGCCGAAAGGCATTTCGCTGTTCCTGGTGCCGAAGTTCCTGGTCAATGAAGACGGCAGCCTGGGGGCGCGCAACCCGGCCACCTGTGGCTCGATCGAGCACAAGATGGGCATCCAGGCCTCGGCCACTTGCGTGATGAACTTCGACGAAGCGGTCGGCTATATCGTCGGTGAGCCGAACAAGGGCCTGGCGGCCATGTTCACCATGATGAACTACGAGCGCCTGGGTGTTGGTATCCAGGGCCTGGCTTCGGCCGAGCGCTCCTACCAGAATGCCGTGGAGTACGCCCGCGATCGCCTGCAAAGCCGCGCCCCGACCGGGCCGCAAGCCAAGGACAAGGCCGCTGACCCGATCATCGTCCACCCGGACGTGCGCCGCATGCTGCTGACCATGAAGGCGCTGATCGAGGGTGGCCGTGCCTTCTCCAGCTACGTGGCCATGCAGCTGGACAGTGCCAAGTACAGCGAAGACCCCGCCGTGCGCAAGCGCAGCGAAGAGCTGGTGGCACTGCTGACGCCGGTGGCCAAGGCCTTCCTCACCGACCTGGGCCTGGAGTGCGCGGTGCACGGCCAGCAGGTGTTCGGCGGGCATGGCTACATTCGCGAATGGGGGCAGGAGCAATTGGTGCGCGATGTGCGTATCACGCAGATCTACGAAGGCACCAACGGCATCCAGGCCCTCGACCTGATGGGGCGCAAGGTGGTGGCCAGTGGTGGGGCGTACTACCGGCTGTTCTCCGACGAGATTCGCCAGTTCATTGCCAGCGCGGGTAGCGAGCTGGATGAATTTGCCAAGCCGTTGGCTGCCTATCTCGATCAGCTCGACGGGCTGACCGAGTGGGTGCTGGAACACGCCAAGGGTAACCCGAACGAGATTGGCGCGGCTTCGGTCGAGTACCTGCATGCCTTTGGTTATGTCGCCTATGCCTACATGTGGGCATTGATGGCGCGGGCGGCGCAGGCGGGTGAGGGGGATGAAGCGTTCTATGCGGGCAAGCTGGGTACGGCGCGGTTCTACTTTGCGCGGTTGCTGCCGCGGGTGGATTCGCTGGTGGCTTCGGTGAAGGCGGGGAGTGAGTCGTTGTACCTGCTGGATGCCGAGCAGTTCTGACATTTTTGGGGCTGCTACGCAGCCCTTTCGCCGGCAAGCCAGCTCCCACCTCGACCGCATTGGCTTCAAGTCATGTGCAGTACCTGTGGGAGCTGGCTTGCCGGCGAAAGGGCCGGTACAGGCGACAGATTTGCCAAATTTGGGAATGAATCCCCTTTGTAAGCTTTTTCCTACACGACGCGGTGACTTTTCACCACTGTTCTCAGATTGGATCCACGGCTATTCTTTACCACATGGACGTTGCGCAGGAAGCGCAAAGGACAGATCACGGATGACGACGAAGGACCACCTGCCAGGATGGCGGGGCGATACGGATGTCACAGGGAAACAGTCTGGAAAACCCCGCTTCGGCGGGGTTTTCTTTGTGCGCGTGTTTTTCAGCCCAGCACATCCAGCGGTGATGCACCCAACAGGCGGGCGTCCGTCTCTTCCTCCAGCAGCGTGCGCAGCAGCTCCACAGAGGCCTGCTGGCGCTGGGCATCGCGGAACACCAAGCCAACCTTCAGCGGTACCCGCGGCTCGCTCAACGGCTTCCACAGCAGCCCCTGGTCATCCTCGGCGGCCTCCTTGGCCCGCCCCGGCAGGATGGTGGCCAGCGCGGTATGGGCCAGGCTGTCGAGAATCCCCGCCATGTTGTTCATCTCTGCCTGCACCTGCGGCCGACGCCCCTGGCTGGCCAGCTGCGCCTGCCAGATCTGGCGGATCTGGAACTCCTCGCCCAGCATCAGCATGGGCAGCTCGGCGGCCTGGCGGATGGACACCTTCTTGAAGTCCTTCAGCGGGTGGGTAGCGGGGATGACCAGTTGCAGCTCATCTTCGTACAGCAACAGACCATGCAGCCCCGGCTGGCGTGGCGGCAGGTAGCTGATACCGATGTCCAGGCTGCCATTGAGCAAGCGCCGTTCGATCTCCAGCCCCGACAGTTCGTAGATCTGCACCACAAGGTGCGGCTGTGCCCTGCGCAGGCGTTCGAGCAGCTGCGGCACCAGGCTCGGTCGCACGGTCTGCAGTACGCCGATGGCCAAAGTACGCAGCGACTGGCCCTTGAAGTTGCGCATGGCCTCGTGGGCTCGCTGCAGGCCGTCGAGCAGCGGCAGGGCGTGGTTGTACAGGGTGTGGGCGGCCAGAGTCGGCAGCAGCCGCTTGTTGCTGCGTTCGAACAGGCTCAGGTCGAGGCTGTGCTCCAGCTGGCGGATCTGCTGGGAAAGCGCTGGCTGGGACAGCGACAGGCGCTCGGCGGCGCGGCCCACGTGGCCTTCTTCATACACCGCGACGAAATAACGCAGTTGGCGGAAATCCATAAGTGACACTTATCAAAAATGCTGGAAAAACGAAATGGTCGAAAACCCTCGCGAGGCCTAGTCTATCGCCGTATTCCAACGGGTTACAGCGATGAATCGGTCGATTGTTACCCCGGATGAAAAACACTTTTGATAGGCAAGGCAAAATATCGAGTGCCGGCACCCAGACCGCACCGTGGCCGCCCCTGTCGTGATTGGTTGGAGCCCTGATGAACCTGTTCAACCTGCGCCGCCCGGCCCCTGCCGCCGTCGCCGAGCCCAAGCGTGCGCCGGTGATCGTGCCGGAAGCGCCGCAGCTGTCGCGTGAGCGCCTGATGCCCAGCACCGAACGCGCAGCGCAGGTGTTCGTGCGTGGCCAAGGCTCCTGGTTGTGGGACAACGAAGGGCATGCCTACCTGGACTTCACCCAGGGTGGTGCAGTCAACAGCCTGGGCCACAGCCCCAGTGTGCTGGTGAAGGCGCTAGGCAACCAGGCCCAGGCGCTGATCAACCCGGGCTCGGGCTTCCACAGCCGTGGCCTGCTGGGGCTGGTCAACCGCCTGTGCCAGAGCACCGGCAGCGACCAGGCCTACCTGCTCAACAGCGGTGCCGAAGCCTGCGAAGGTGCGATCAAGCTGGCGCGCAAGTGGGGCCAACTGCACCGCAACGGCGCCTATCACATCATTACCGCCAGCCAGGCCTGCCATGGCCGCAGCCTGGGCGCGTTGTCGGCGTCCGACCCGCTGCCATGCAACCGCTGCGAGCCGGGCCTGCCGGGCTTCAGCAAGGTGCCGTTCAACGACTTGGCGGCGCTGCACGCCGAGGTGGACTCGCGCACCGTGGCGATCATGCTCGAGCCGATCCAGGGCGAGGCAGGTGTCATCCCGGCCACGCAGGAATACCTCAAGGGTGTGGAAACGCTGTGCCGCGAACTGGGCATCCTGCTGATCCTCGACGAGGTGCAGACCGGCATTGGCCGCTGTGGTGCGCTGCTGGCCGAGGAAACCTACGGCGTGCGCGCCGACATCATCACCCTGGGCAAGGGCCTGGGCGGTGGCGTGCCGCTGGCGGCCTTGCTGGCCCGGGGCACGGCGTGCTGCGCCGAGCCTGGCGAACTGGAAGGCAGCCACCATGGCAACGCGCTGATGTGCGCCGCCGGCCTGGCCGTGCTGGATACCGTGCTGGAGCCTGGCTTCTTCGCCCTGGTGCAGGACAACGGCCGCCACCTGCGTGAAGGCCTGAGCCGGCTGGCCGGGCGCTATGGCCAGGGCGAAGTGCGCGGGCAAGGCCTGCTGTGGGCCCTGCAGATGAAAGAAAACCTGGCCCGCGAGCTGGTGGCGGCAGCCCTGCACGAAGGCCTGTTGCTCAACGCACCGCAGGCGGATGTGGTGCGTTTTTCGCCAGCGCTGACCGTGAGCAAGGGCAACATCGACGAAATGCTGCTGCGCCTGGCCCGTGCCTTTGCCCGCCTGCACGCCCAGCAGCAGGCCCGCCGCGAAATGCCAGCCTAGCGGCCTGGTGACATCGAGAATTCTACGAACCGTCTGGCGTTCCTGCGCATCGCCCTTGGCCTGTTTCATTCGGCCCGGGGCGTTTTTTTTTGCCTGTTGAACCTCTGTGGCGGGCGGCTAGTCTCTGATGTAACCCCTTCAGGAGAGACTCGCATGGACTTTATACGCATCATCATCGCCATCATCCTGCCACCGCTGGGCGTGTTCCTGCAGGTGGGGTTTGGCGGGGCGTTCTGGCTGAATATCTTGCTGACCTTGCTGGGGTACATTCCGGGGATCGTGCATGCGGTGTATATCATCGCCAAGCGTTAGCCTAAACAGGGCCTCATCGCCGGCAAGCCGGGCTCCCACAGGACTGCGTAGCGCTCAAGGCCTGTGTAATACCTGTGGGAGCTGGCTTGCCGGCGATTGGGCTGCAAAGCAGCCCCAAGATGCTCAGCCCCCCAACACCCGGCAATAGAATTTCCATTCTTCTTCCAGCGCATGCGCCAGGTTCTCCGCCTTGCGGAACCCATGACGCTCCCCCGCATAGAAGTGCCCTTCGGCCTCTATCCCGTTAGCCTGCAGCGCCGCCAGCATCGACCGCGTCTGCTCCGGCACCACCACCGCATCCAGTTCGCCCTGGAAGAAAATCACCGGCACCTTGATCTGCCCCGCATGCAGCAGCGGTGTACGCTGGCGATAGCGCTCGGCATCCTGCAGCGGGTCGCCGATCAGCCAGTCGAGGTAATCCCCTTCGAACTTGTGGGTGGCCCGGCCCAGGGCAACCGGGTCGCTGACCCCGTACAGGCTGGCGCCGGCGCGGAACACATCATGGAACGCCAGGGCGCACAGGGTGGTGTAGCCGCCCGCGCTACCGCCGCGGATGAACGCCTTGCGGCTGTCGATCAGCCCACGTCCGGCCAGGTATTCCACCGCCGCGCAAGCATCGGCCACATCGCTTTCGCCCCAGCGCAGATGCAAGGCCTGGCGGTATTCACGGCCATAGCCGGTGCTGCCCCGGTAGTTCAGGTCGGCGACGGCGAAGCCGCGTTGGGTCCAGTACTGGATGCGCGGGTCGAGCACGGGATAACAGGCCGAAGTCGGCCCGCCGTGGATGAACACCACCAGCGGTGCGGCCCCTTGCGACCGGGCTGCTGGGTAGAAGAAGCCATGGGCGCGCTGGCCGTCACTGCCGTAGTGGATCGACTGCGGCAGGCTGATATGCCTTGCCGGCAGCACTTCGGCGCCACCAGCCAATACGCTGACCTCGTGGTTGCTGCGGGCGATGGCGATGACCGCCGGCGGGCTGATCGGCGAGGCGGCAATCGCGTACAGGTGTTCGGCATCCATGGCCAGGCTGCGAAAGCGCGTGTAGGCGCTGGCGAAACGCTCCAGGCGGCCATCGGCAGTACGCAGCCCCAGTTGCCCGAAGCCGTCTTCGAACCAGCTGGCCAGATAGCTTTGTGGCCCCAGCGCCAACCAGGTACTGACGCCCAGTTGCCAGGGTGCCGCGGCGTGGTCCGCGGGCTCGGCAGGCAGGGCCTGCCAGCAGCCATCGACCTCGCCCCAGGGCTGCCAGAAGCCATTGCGGTCAGACAGGCAGTAGAGTCGGCCTTCGCTATCGAAGCGCGGCTGCTGCAGCGATTCGTCAGCGCCGGCCACACATTGCGCGGGCCCCCAGTGGCCACTTGCATCACATGTGCGGCACATCAGCCTGGTGACGGTCCAGGGTTGTGCCGGGCGGTCCCATTCGACCCACGCCAGGCGCTGGCCGTCGGTACTCACCGTAGGCGAGGCATAGAAGTCGGCACCCTCGGCGAGCACTTCGCGGGCTTGTTCACCCAGGGCGACCAAGCGATGCTCGACCCGTTCGCCATGCTGCTCCTCGACCGCCAGCACCATGCCACCATGCCACTGCACATCGCCGTAGCGGCAGCTGGCATCATCGGTCAGTGCGCGCGGTGCTGTGCCTTCCAGGGCCTGGGTATAGACCTGCTGGTCCTTTTCGTTGACGAACAGCAGGCCGTCACCACCCAGGCAAAAACTGCCACCGCCGTATTCGTACACCCGGCTACGCACACTGAAGCCATCGGGGGTCAGGCAGCGGGCCTGCTGGTGCTGCCAGTGCCAGATGCGACAGGCACCATCGGCCGGGCGAAACTCGTTCCAGAACAGCCCCGCGGCGCTGACCTTGAGTTCGGCGAAGTCGGTGCCGGCGGCAACTGCCTGGGCCGCGCTGAACTCAGCCGCGGACGATGACACGGGAGTTTCGTTCATTGCGGAAGGTCATCTCTTCAATGGTGAGCTGGGCGCTTTCCGCCTCCTCGCGGGCCTTGAGGATGATGCCGTGGTCGGCCGACTTGGCGCACACCGGGTCGGCGTTGCTGGCATCGCCGGTGAGCATGAAGGCCTGGCAGCGGCAGCCGCCGAAGTCCTTTTCCTTCTCGTCGCAGGAACGGCAGGGTTCGGGCATCCACTCATAGCCGCGGAAGCGGTTGAAGCCGAACGAGTCGTACCAGATGTGGTGCAGGTCGTGGTCGCGCACGTTGGGGAACTGCACCGGCAGCTGGCGCGCGCCGTGGCAGGGCAGGGCGGTACCGTCCGGGGTGATGGTGAGGAAAAGGCTGCCCCAGCCATTCATGCAGGCCTTGGGGCGCTCCTCGTAGTAGTCCGGGGTGACGAAGATCAGCTTGCACGGGTTGCCCTCGGCCTTGAGCTTGTCCCGGTACTCGTTGGTGATGCGTTCGGCCCGTTCCAGCTGCGCGCGGGTCGGCAGCAGGCCCAGCCGGTTGAGGTGGGCCCAGCCGTAGAACTGGCAGGTGGCAAGCTCGACGAAGTCGGCTTCCAGGGCGATGCACAGCTCGATGATGCGGTCGATCTTGTCGATGTTGTGCCGGTGGGTGACGAAGTTGAGCACCATCGGGTAGCCATGGGCCTTTACCGCACGGGCCATTTCCAGCTTTTGCGCAAAGGCCTTCTTCGAGCCGGCCAGCAGGTTGTTGACCTGCTCGTCGCTGGCCTGGAAGCTGATCTGGATATGGTCCAGGCCGGCCTTCTTGAAGTCGGCGATGCGCGCCTCGGTCAGGCCGATGCCCGAGGTGATCAGGTTGGTGTAGTAGCCCAGCCGGCGGGCCTCGCCGATCAGTTCGGCGAGGTCCTGGCGTACCAGCGGTTCTCCGCCGGAAAAGCCGATTTGCGCGGCACCCATTTCCCGGGCTTCGGCCATCACCTTGAACCACTGCGCGGTGCTCAGCTCCTGGCCCTGGGCGGCGAAGTCCAGCGGGTTGGAGCAGTACGGGCACTGCAGCGGGCAGCGGTAGGTCAGCTCGGCCAGCAGCCACAGCGGCAGGCCGACTGCGGGCATGGGCGGTAACTCAGGCGAGGACGATCCAGTGTTCGGCACGGGCCACCTCCATGAACTGCTCGATGTCATCGGCCACTTCCGGGACACCGGGGAACTGTTGTTCGAGTTCGCTGATGATCGCGGCAACGTCGCGTTGGCCGTCGATCAGGCCACCGATCAGGGCCGCGCTGTCGTTGAGCTTGATCATGCCCTCTGGGTACAGCAGCACATGGCCCTTTTGCGCCGGCTCGTACTGGAAGCGGTAGCCGGGGCGCCAGGCTGGCACTTGATTACGGTCGAAACTCATAGGGTGATCCCTTTGTGCCACACCCGTTCCTGGGTGACGGAGTGATAGGGCGGGCGGTTCAGCTCGTAGGCCATGCTCATGGCGTCGAGCATGCTCCAGAGAATATCCAGCTTGAACTGCAGTATCTCCAGCATACGCTCCTGGCCCGCGCGGGTGGTGTAGTGCTGCAAGGTAATCGCCAGGCCGTGCTCCACGTCACGCCGGGCCTGGCCCAGGCGGGTGCGGAAGTATTCGTAGCCGGCGGGGTCGATCCACGGGTAATGCTGCGGCCAG
The DNA here is from genome assembly GCF_040784925.1 of Pseudomonas sp. X4. Lineage (NCBI taxonomy): Bacteria > Pseudomonadati > Pseudomonadota > Gammaproteobacteria > Pseudomonadales > Pseudomonadaceae > Pseudomonas > Pseudomonas sp. X4. The sequence goes on from NZ_CP160798.1 coordinate 2,842,938, forward strand.
CTGTCCAGGCGCGACTGGTGGATCTGCGGTGCGAACAGCTCGGTCAGCGAGCTGCTGGCTGCTTCCTGCCAACTGGCCCGGCGGGCGAAGTTGACGTAGGCGTCCACGGCAAAGCGCACACCGGGCAGTACCAGCTCTTGGGAGCGCAGCTGGTCCGGGTCCAGGCCCACGGCCTGGCCCAGGCGCAGCCAGGCTTCGATACCACCGTCCTCGCCGGGCGCGCCATCGTGGTCGAGCAGGCGCTGGATCCACTCGCGGCGCACTTCACGGTCCGGGCAGTTGGCCAGGATCGCGGCATCCTTCATCGGGATGTTGACCTGGTAGTAGAAGCGGTTGGCTACCCAGCCCTGGATCTGTTCGCGGGTGGCGCGACCCTGGTACATCGCCACGTGGTACGGGTGATGAATGTGATAGTAGGCGCCCTTGGCGCGCAGGGCCTGCTCGAATTCGGCAGGGGACATTGGCAGTGCGTCGCTCATTCGGCTGGCTCCTGTATAGCTGAGTCTCGGCGCGATCCCTGTGGGAGCGGGTTTACCCGCGAACACCGGCGAAGCCGGTGCCATACACTGTGTGGGATTCTTCGCGGGTGAACCCGCTCCCACAGGGCCTGTGTTGCTTGTGCAATCTGGCTGTTACAACTCGATACTCATGCCATCAAAGGCCACTTCCACACCCCGGCGCAGCACTTCGGCACGCTCGGGCGAGTCTTCGTCGAGAATCGGGTTGGTGTTGTTGATGTGGATAAGTACCTTGCGCTGGCGCGGGAAGCCGTCCAGCACCTCCAGCATGCCGCCGGGGCCGTTCTGCGCCAGGTGGCCCATCTCGCGGCCGGTGCGGGTGCCCACGCCACGGCGCTGCATTTCATCATCTTCCCACAGGGTGCCGTCGACCAGCAGGCAGTCGGCGTCGTGCATCATCGTCAGCAGCTTGTCGTCCACCTGGCCCAGGCCCGGGGCGTAGAACAGCTTGCCGCCGGTGCGGGTGTCCTCGACCAGCAGGCCAAGGTTGTCGCCCGGGTGCGGGTCGAAGCGGTGCGGCGAGTAGGGCGGCGCGGCGCTGCGCAGGGGGAACGGGGTGAAGCGCAGGTTGGGGCAGGCGTCGATGACGAAGCTGCCTTCCAGCTCGATGCGGTTCCACTGCAGGCCGCCGTTCCAGTGGCTGAGCATGTTGAACAGCGGGAAGCCGGTGGTCAGGTCCTGGTGGACCATGTCGGTGCACCACACCTGGTGCGGGCAGCCTTCGCGCAGGCTGAGCAGGCCGGTGGTGTGGTCGATCTGGCTGTCCAGCAGGATGATGGCGTTGATGCCGGTGTCGCGCAGGGCGCGGGCCGGCTGCATCGGCGCAAAGGCCTGAAGCTGGGCGCGAATGTCGGGCGAGGCATTGCACAGCACCCAGTGCACGCCGTCGTCGGACAGGGCGATGGACGACTGGGTGCGTGGCGTGGCCCGCAGGGTGCCGTCACGCAAGCCCTTGCAGTTGACGCAGTTGCAGTTCCACTGTGGGAACCCGCCGCCGGCGGCGGAACCGAGAACCTGGATGTACATGGCCACTCTCTCTGCAGAAACCGTAGCGAAAAAACGAAAACGCCCCGGCAGGCCGAGGCGTTGAACCGTAAGCCGGGCTTAGCGGTTGGCGAAGTACATGGTGACTTCGAAGCCGATGCGCAGATCAGTGTATGCAGGTTTGGTCCACATGGAATTACTCCTTCCGGATGAGGGGGTGGGTTTGTCAGCTACTACTTGGGTACCGCCATTGGCTGGAGGTTCCCATGGCTGGGATTGCGCTATCTTACAAGAAAAATTTGTACCGAAAGGTTAATTATTCGAAAACTCCGTTGCGGTTTTCGTAACAATCATGGGGTTGAACCCAGCCAGGAAGCATCTGGTGCGGCAGCGTTGGCAAGGCATAGCCAAGTGGAGCCCTTATCGAGCAAGTGGCTCAGCAGCTGGTCCAGATCCGTCTGCCGCGTTTTCAGGATAGACCTGCGCAGCGCATCCAGCCTGCCGGGTTGTGTGGCCAGGAATGTCTGCCACGCCCATTCGGCGACTTCGGCGTTGCCCATCGCCGGTTCATCGAATTGCCCGGCCAGGGCCTGACCAGCGGCAGGGGCCAGGGTGACGCCCTGGCGCAGCAAGGTGAGCAGGTGGTCGAGGATCTGTACCTGGCTGGCATGAGGCGACTGGACCCCGAACAGCAGGCCGCCGACCCCCTCGACCTGACGAAAGGTACTGAATACCGCATAGCCGAGTTGCAATTCTACCCGCAGCCGTTGGTAAACCGGCCCTTGCAGCAATTGGGCGAGCAGGCGGCCAGCGGCTTCCATGGCCGCCGGCAGTGGGCAGAACAGCAGCAGGGCATGCTCACTGCCAGGTACTTCGGCATGTTGCCAACGGTGGCTGGCCCAGGCGGGCAGAGGGCCAGGCGCCGAGCCTTGGCCAGGGCAGTGCTGCAGCACGGTGCCCAATGCGTTCAGGGCGGCATCGTCGAAGCCGGCAGCCAGGCCGTGCCAGCGTGCTTGCTGCCACAGGCTGTCGAGATGCGTCTGTGCCAAGGTGCAGGCCGGAGCAGGTGCAGGCGCGGCGCCCAGAACTGCGTCGGGCAGCTGCTTGAGCAGGGCCCGGATGGGGATCAGTGCCGGAGGCTGCGTCGAACTCGGCAGCCAGCTTCCTGCCGGGGGCTTGAGCATCAGTGCCAAGGCCTGTTCCACAGTGCGCAATACCGCTGCCGGCAGCCCTGCGCAGCGCAGTTGCCAGTATTCGCCAGCGGCACTGAACTGCAACTGCACCGATACGCGCTCGCAGCGCTCTTGCATGGGGTGCAGGGCACGTTCGAGCAGCGCGTGCAGGCGCTGGCGCAACGGTGAAGGGACATGCCAGCGCAGGTACAGCGCCGCGTACTGACGAGCGCCAGGCAGCTGGTCGCTGACCTTCAGTGCCGCTGGCAACGGGTGCGGCCTGGCATCAGGCAAGTCGACCAGGAGCAAGGGGTCAACGGCGGGCAGTTGCCAATGCCCATGTGCGCGGCCCGGCAAGCCTTCCAGCAGGGCACGAAGGGCCTGCAAGCCTTGTGTGTCCAGGCCGGCGAACGGCTGGCCGGCGCTGTCCCGGCGGGCCAGCTCAAGCGCGCTGGCGCTGCGTTCGCGACTTTGCTGCAGCAGCTCGAATTCGGCACTCAATTGCTCAGGGGCGGCCTGACGGATGAAGCCGAACCAGCCCTGCAACAGGGCATCGGCTTCCTCTGGGCAGGCGTCCTCGCTCAGCTTCAGATCAATGTGCCACAGCAACTGCCCGGCGAAGGCATACAGCGCCTCGGCCTTGAAGCCTTGCAGCCAGCCACGCTGGCGAAGCGCATCCAGCCAGGTGCCCGGGCGGCTATCGCCGAGGCAGGCGATCAGCAACTCAAGGGCCTGCTCGGCACCTGCCGGCAGGTTTTCGTGGCTGAACAGCAGGTGCGTGTCGGTCGCCGATAAAGGCGGTGGCAGAGCTTGTGGCACCCGTTCATCCGTTGCGAACAGCTTGGCATGCTGCCGGCCGAGCAATTCCAGTTCATCCAGCGATTGCGGGCCGCACAGGCTCAGGGTGACCTGGCCGCCTTGGTAGAAGCGCTGGTGAAAGCCACCGAGCGCTTGCTGGAAGGCAGGATCCTGCAAGGCCAGGGTGTGCCGGTTACCGGCATGAAAAGCGCCCAATGGATGGCCGGGCGCTGCCGATTGCAGCAAGGCGAACTGCTGCTGGGCCTGAGGGTTGCGCGACCAGGCAATGAACTCGGCATGGATTACTTCGCGTTCGCGGCGTTGGCGCTCGATGCCCAGGTCTGGCTCGGCCAACATCTGGCACAGGCGCTCCAGCCCCCCGGCCAGGGCGCTGGGCGGGACCTCGAAGAAGAAGTCGGTGGTGCGTTCGCGAGTGCTGGCATTGACCTGGCCGCCGAGGGCCTGCACGTAGCGCATCAGGCCGTCGTCCAGAGGGAAGCGCGAGGTGCCGAGGAAGAACAGGTGCTCCAGAAAGTGGGCCAGGCCGGGCCATCTGGTCGGCGCGTCGTGACTGCCCGCGTGCACCCGCAGGGCGGCGGCCGAGCGCTTCAGGCGCGGGGCGTGGCGCAGGGTCAGCTGCAGACCGTTGGCGAGGGTGAGGTGGCGGGTGGCGTCGGGCATGGAAACTCCGGGGCAGGTGTTCATGCTAACCCATTTGTGTTGGCAGGCCTGGCCCTATCGCCGGCAAGCCGGCTCCCACAGGGACTGCACATGCCTTGAAACCGGTGCGGTCGAGGTGGGAGCTGGCTTGCCGGCGAATGGGCCGCACAGCGGCCCCTGTCAGCCTTTACGCAGGTGCAGCTCCTGGCGCAGATCGCTCAGGTAAGGAAACGCCCCCCGCCCCTGCACCACCCGCTCATGCTCCAGCTCCGCCAGCAACTGGCATTCGTCCCGCCCGGCCATGGCCAGGAGGCTGCCATCCGGGCCGATGATGCTGCTCTGCCCGCAATACTGGATCTCGCCTTCCGAGCCGCAGTAGTTGGCATACACCAGGTAGCACTGGTTCTCCTGCGCCCGCGCCCTCACGGTCACCTGGCAGATGAAGTCGTACGGCGACATGTTCGCCGTCGGCACCAGGATCAGCTCGGCGCCGTCCAGCGCCAGGCGCCGGGCATTCTCCGGGAACTCGATGTCGTAGCAGATCAGCAGGCCGACCTTCCAGCCATCCAGGTCCACCACCGGGAAGTGATCGGAACCTGCGCTGAACATCGAGCGGTCCAGCTCGCCGAACAGGTGGGTCTTGCGATAGTTGCTCAGGCTGCGGCCGTGCGCATCGATCAACTGCACGCTGTTGTAGATCGCGCCATCATCGCCACGCTCCGGGTAGCCATAGACGATTGCGATGCGGTGCGCCTGGGCGATCTCCACCACCTCCATGGCCGCCGGGCCATCGACGGCCTCGGCCAGGCGCTCGACCTGGTCCAGGCCGATGTTGTAGCCGGTCAGGAACATCTCCGGGCACACCAGCAAACTGGCGCCGCGTTCGGCCGCCAGTTGCGCCTGGTGGCGCAACCGTTGCAGGTTGCCGGGCACGTCCCGTGGCTTGGGTGCGCCCTGGAACAGAGCGATGCGCATGCTGCCTCCTTGTCTCAGTCCGGCAGGGCGATCGGGCCGATTTCGTCGAACACGTCGCCTGGGCCGGGGTTGTCCGGGTGGGTGCGGCCACCGAAGTGATTCATGATACCCCACACCGCATTCAGCGATGTCTGTACCGCGCCTTCCACCCAGGCCGGCGTCCACGACACATCGTCACCGGCGATGAACATGCCGCGCTGCTCGGCAGGCATGTCCTGCTGCATGAAGTGCGCGTACATGCGCTGGTTGTAGCGGTAGTGCCCAGGCAGCGCGCCCTTGAAGGCGCCGAGGAAGTGCGGGTCGGCTTCCCAGGAAACGGTGATCGGGTCGCCGATGATGTGCCCGGCGATGTCGGTCTTCGGGTAGATCTTCTTCAGTGCATCCAGGGCCAGTTGCACGCGTTTTTCCACCGGGTGCGGCAGCATCTTCAGCGCGTCGCTCATCCACGAGTAGGACAGGCAGATCACCCCCGGCTTGTCGTCACCGTTGTCGAACAAGTAGGTGCCACGGGTGAGGCGATCGGTGAGGGTCATGCTCATCAGGTCGCGGCCGGTTTCCGGGTCCTTGTCCTTCCAGAACGGCCGATCGACCATGACGAAGGTCTTCGACGACTGCATGTAGCGGGTGCGGTCCAGGGCCATCCACATCTTTTGCGAGAACAGCGATTCCTCGCAGTCGATCTGGGTGGTCAGCAGCCAGGTCTGGCAGGTGGCGAGCACGGCACTGTAGTGACGGGTGTCGCCCCAGTTGTCGGTGACCGCCAGGCGGCCATCGGCGGCGCGGGCGATGCGCTTGACCCCGGTACGCGGTGCGCCGCCATGCAGCCCGCTCAGGCTTGTGCCTTCCGGCCAATGCACGCAACGCTCCGGTACATGGCGCCAGATGCCTTGCGGTACCTGCTCCACACCGCCGACTACCAGGTGTTGGTGGTCGTCGCAGTTGGTCATCACCACGCGGAAGATTTCCAGCATCGAGTTGGGGAAGTCCGAGTCCCAGCCGCCGGTGCCGAAGCCGACCTGGCCGAACACTTCGCGGTGCTGGAAGCTCAGCTGGGCGAACGAGCGCGAGGTGGCGACGAAGTCGTAGAAGGTGCGGTCGTCCCACAGCGGTACCAGCTTGTTCCACAGCTCTTTCAGGCGCGGTACGTCACGGTCGCGGATGGCCTGCTGGATGTCGGCGAACCGGGCACCGCTTTCCAGCGCGTCGGCCCAGGCATCGGCCACTTCGTGGAACAGCTTGGGCAGGTCGGTGGGTTTTTCGGCGTAGTAGGTCTGGCCTTCCAGGTCGATCACCGTGCTGCCCGAGGCCGGGGTCAGCGGGTTGGGGAACGGTTTGGTCTCCAGGCCCAGCTTGTCCACGTAGTGGTAAAAGGCAGTGGACGACACCGGGAAGCGCATGCCACCCAGTTCGGCGATGATCCCGTCGGTGCCGTTGAAGGTTTGCGAGCGCAGCCGGCCACCCAGCTTGGATGCTTCGTATACCACCGGCTTGAGGCCCAGCTTCATCAGCTCGTAGGCTGCCACCAGGCCGGCGATACCGGCGCCCACGATTGCCACTTCCTCACCATGGCGCTCGGCCGGGATGCTGCCCAGCCCTGCGGGGTGTTCCAGCCAGTCGTCGAAGGCGAAGGGGAAGTCCGGGCCGAAGATGGTGACGGGTTTTTTACCATCGGCGGGGTGGCGGTTTTTCTTGTTCATGAAGTGACCTTGCCAGAGAGGCTGCGCAGCGGGCGGAGCCTGAGTATAGGAGATGCCTGGGGGCCATTTTAGGGAGTGGGGTGTTCGTTATTAAGGTGCAGATTGTTGTCTGAATGTAGCTTGTATCGTCGAAATAGTACTATTTAGGCGCATTACGACGAAGCAGGCGATTGACTAATCCAAGAGTGGAACCGGTCTATGTGGGAGCGGGTTTACCCGCGAATGCTGCAGTGAATCTACCGACGCATTCGCGGGTAAACCCGCTCCCACAGGGGGCTGTGTTGCCCTTGCCATGCGGTCGATCAGACATTGCCTACACCCATGCCATGAAATAGGGAATTACCCTACGCCCTCTACCGCCTCGGTCTGGCATCGCGGGAATCGCTTCATCGTTAACTTCACTGGGTCGCCGGAAATTCGGCGATCGGGCGTGAGAACCCGCGGACCATTCTGGAGGCGCACTGCTATGGCAGCTGTGCGCGGGCAGGCTTTGCCTGGCCGGGTACGCGCCTCCAAGTTCGCCGGTTCTCACCTCGTGCATGGCTGCCACCCAATTCCCGTGAGAAGGATGCGATTGGCCGCCGATCACCCTTGTGATTTGGAGGCTATACCATGACCAAACGCTTACCCGACCAACCCGAAAAACTGAAACCCACCGCAGAAAAAACCTTCTGCAACTGCGAATCCAGCCACCCGCCATTATTCGCCATACGCTCCGGCATCGACGCCGCAGACGCCTTGGTCCACGCCTGCCTGCTGGCCCGTGGTCTCAATCAGATCGCCACCGACTACGCCCAGCATCACGCCCCCGAGCGCAGCCGTGACATCGTCTGGTCGATGCAGCATTCCGCCGAAAGCCTTTCGGCGATTCTGGAAGGCCTGCTCGACGGCCAGGAGGCCTGACCGCCAGCCAGGTTCAGAGCGGCTGCCCGCGGTCCACCTTGCTGCTGAGAATGATCGACGTGGTGGTCTTCTCCACCCCGTCGACACTGCCGATCTGATCAAGCAACTGGTCCAGTTGCTCGGGCGAATCCGTACGCAGCCAGGCCACATAATCGAATTCCCCGCTCACTGCGCACAGCTGCTGCACCTGGCCCATGGCACTCAGGCGCCGCACCACCTCCTTGCCCGAGCGCGGCTGCACCTTGATCCCCACATACGCCTGCAGCCCCCCACCCATCACCCGCTGGCCCAGGCGTACGCCATAGCCGGAGATGACCTTGTTCTTCTCCAACCGCTCCAGGCGCGAGTTGACGGTGGTGCGGGCGATGCCCAGCTGGCGGGCGAGGGTGGCGACGCTTTCGCGGGCGTTTATCTGCAGCAGGGCGATCAGCTGGCGATCGATTTCATCCAGCGTGATGGAGCGGGAATCCGACATGGCGAGTCTCTACGGTTGACCCGCTAGCCTAGCCAGCCAGTGCTGGCCAGAGCAAGGGCAGTCACGGCTGGCTGCGCTGACGCGGTCCAATCTGGGGCGACCTGATGATCGGGGCGATGTCGCTGGGCACGCAGGACTTTACGGCGGGTATGACCTTCTGCAATCGGCGGCAGGCTGAGACGCGGTCGAGAGGGGAATAACCAAAAGAGTTACATTTTTGGGGCTGTGAACAGATTGGTCGGATGGTACTGTTTGGTGCAACCATTGCACTATATGATGAGCTCATGCCCACGATCCATCGATTATCCAATTGCGTAATCTATCTCTACGCAAACGACCATCTACCACCGCATTTCCATCTGCGTTTCAGTGATGGCCGTCAGGCACTGATTGGGATCAATGACCTGTCCCCGCTGGCCGGTTTCGGTGGTTCACGGGTTTCCTTGCGCGAGATGAGCGAGGCGCTTGAATGGGCTTCGCGGAACAGGGCTCGACTACTAGCAATGTGGGAGGAGCTGAATCCATGACCAACAAACATTTTCAACTCACAGAGGTGGCCGTCACTGCCCCTTGCACCTTGCTACTGACTTTTGCGGATGGGCAGCAATTCACCGTGGCGCTGGATGAAATCATTGAGAAGCACGCGACTCTGGGCCCGCTTGCGGATCCCAAGGTATTTGCAACGGCTGCGATTGGTGAGTGGCAAGACACAGTCATCTGGGCCAATGACGACAGTCTTGAACTTGCTGCGGACAACCTGCGCGCACGGGCGGTGGAGCAGGCAGGGGAGTGTTCACATGAGCTCATCTGGAACTGGATGGCTAAGCATGAGCTGACATTGGATCGCGCAGCTCGGGAATTGGGCTTGAGCAGGCGCATGTTGGCTTACTATCGTAGTGGAGAAAAGCCTGTGCCGAGGACGGTCGCTTTGGCGATGAAGGGATGGGAAGCACTTCGAATGGCTGACATGGAAGTGAGCCGTGCGCCCTATCACCTGCCTGGAAGCTTCGCAAATGAGGCGGCCGGGCATGCCCCGAAGAAGCGAGCGTGATTCACCGCCTGAACACAGACAAAAAAAGCCGCGCAATCGCGCGGCTTTTTTCGCATCTGGTGGGCCCACACGGACTCGAACCGTGGACCAAAGGATTATGAGTCCTCTGCTCTAACCGACTGAGCTATAGGCCCTCAGTAAGTGGCCGGATTATAACGAGGGTTTCGCACCTGTGCCATCTGAAAGATCCGATAGTGCTATGCGAAGAAACGTCGCCGCGAAGTCGTCCGGGGGCAGGGGCAGGCTGACGATGTAGCCCTGGATCTGCTCACAGCCTTCAGCCGCCAGGAAGCGTTGCTGGGCCTGGTTTTCCACGCCCTCGGCAATGATGGTCAGCTGCATGCTGCGGCCCAGGGCGATGATCGCGCGGGCGATGGCGGCGTCGTGGGGGTCGTCGGGCAGGCCGCGGATGAACGACTTGTCGATCTTGAGGATGTCCAGCGGCAGGCGCTTGAGGTAGCTCAGCGATGAATAACCGGTGCCGAAGTCGTCGATGGCCAGCTGCACGCCCAGCTTCTTCAGCTGGTACAGCACGGCCAGGGCTTCCTCTGCCTGGCTCATGATGAAGTTTTCGGTGATTTCCAGCTGCAGGTCGCCGGCCTTGAGCTGGTAGTGCTTCAGCAACTGTTCGATGCGCCGGGCAAGGTGGGGGTGGCGCAGTTGGGCGCCGGCGAGGTTTATCGACAGCGGGCCGAAGGGGTCGTAGTGCATCTTCCAGGCCTGCATCTGCCGGCAGGCCTGTTCCAGCACCCAGTCGCCGATCTGGAGGATGGTGCCGTTCTCTTCCGCCAGGTGGATGAAGTGCTCTGGCGGCACTTCACCAAAGGTCGGGTGGCTCCAGCGGATCAGCGCTTCGGCGCCGACCAGGCTCTGGGTCTTGAGGCTGAGCTTGGGCTGGAAGCACAGGCTCAGTTCGTTGCGCTCGATGGCGCGGCGCAGTTCGTGCTCCAGGGCGATGCGTTCGCTGGCCTGGGCGGTGAGGTCGAGGGTGTAGGCTTCGACGCGGTTGCGGCCCTTGGCCTTGGAGCGGTACATGGCTGCGTCGGCGTTGCGAATCAGTGTGGAAACGTCGGTGCCGTCCTGTGGATAAAGGCTGATGCCGATGCTGGCGCTGGTGAAGAACTCGTGCTCGCCGGCTTGGAACGGCGCGTTGAAGCAGGCCAGCAGCTTGTTGGCGATGGCGCTGGCGTCACTGGGTTTGTGCAAGCCGGGCAGCAGGATGATGAACTCGTCGCCGCCCAGGCGGGCCACGGTGTCGACATCACGCACCTGCTCCTTCAGGCGTTGGGCAATGCCCTTGAGCAGCAGGTCGCCGACCGGGTGGCCGAGGCTGTCGTTGATGTGCTTGAAACGGTCGAGGTCAAGGAACAGCACCGCGCCCTTGCGGTTGGACACTTGCGAGCAGGTGAGTGCGGCCTGCAGGCGGTTCTCGAACAGGGCACGATTGGGCAGGCCGGTCAGCGGGTCGTGGTGGGCCTGGTAGTCGAGCTTGGCCTGGGCGTGCTTGAGGCTGGAGATGTCGGCAAACACGGCGACGAAGTGGGTGATCTCGCGCTCTCTGTTGCGCACGGCGCTGATGGTCAGCCAGCCGGGGTACAGCTCGCCGTTCTTGCGCTTGTTGTAGATCTCGCCTTGCCAGTGGCCTTCGTCGGTCAGCTGGTGCCACATGGCGACATAGAACGCGCTGTCGTGCTGGCCGGAGGCAAGCAGGCGCGGGGTCTGGCCGAGGGCTTCGATCTCGCTGTAGCCGGTGATTTCGCTGAAGGCGCGGTTGACGGCACTGATGCGCTGGTCGATGTCGGTGATCAGCACGCCTTCGGCGGTGTTCTCGAACACGGTTGCGGCCAGCTGCAGTTTTTCCTGCATCAGGTGGCGTTCGGTGATGTCGCGGGCGATGGTCAGCATGCAGTCGTCGCCAGCAATCGGCAGCGGCCGTGCAGAGAGCTCGCAGAGGCGAATCTGCCCATCACTGCGGCGCAGGTGGCATGTGAAGTCGCGTACGAAACCGTCGCGGTTGAGCTGTTCGACCAGGCGCTTGCGTTCGTTGAGGTCGACCCAGATGCCCAGGTCCAGCGAGGTCTGGTCGAGGGTCGGGCTGAGATCGTAGCCGGTCAGGCGGCAGAAGCCCTCGTTCACTTCAAGCAGCAAGCCGTCGCTCTGGCGCGACAGCAGCAGGCCATCGGGCGAGGCATGGAAGGCCTTGGCGAATTTCTCTTCCGAGGTTTGCAGCTGCTCCTGGGTTTCCTTGAGCTGGCTGATGTCGCGTACCGCCACCACCAGCGCGAGGTTGCCGTCGAGTTCGAAGGTTTCGGCCGAGGTCAGGCCGGTGAACAGTTGGCCGTTACTGCGGCGGAAGCTCATTTCCAGGTTGCGGATACCGCCCCGGTGCAGGCGTTCGAGCAGCCGCGGGCCGGTGCCTTCGACGCCCCACAGGTTGAGCTCGGTGGCGGTGCGGCCGATTACCTGGCCCGGGGTGAGGCCGATCTGCTCTTCGAAGGCTTCGTTCACCTCCAGCAGGCAGCCGTCGCTGTGGCGGGCGATCAGCAGGATGTCGGGGCACTGCTGGAACACCGAGGCGAACTTCTGCTCGGACAGGCGCAGGGCGTCCTCGGTGCGCTTGGTCTCGCTGATGTCGATCATCAGGCCACGCATCACCGGCTGGTGGCCATGCTCGATCATGCTGACGATGTTGCGTACCCACAATGGCTGGCCATCGGCCCGGATTACCCGGTAGTCGAGGCTGTGGTCGCGCCCGGCGGCGGTTTCGCTGTCGCAGTAGGCCTGGGCCCAGAGGGCATCCTCCGGGTGCAGGATGCTGCGCCAGAAACCGGGCTTGAGCCAGTCGGCCAATGGGTAGCCGAGCAGGCCTTCGGCGTGGGGTGAGACGTAGCTGTAGGTGAAGTCGTTGGCGTCGGCCTCCCAGGCGATGGCGGACAGGCTCTCTACCAGGCTGCGATAGTGGTACTCGCTGCTGCGCAGTTCCTGTTCCAGGGCGATGCGTCGGGAAATTTCCGAACTGAGCCGGCGGTTGATGCGGATGACCACTGCCAGCACAGCCATCAATACCAGCACCGCGGGCAGGCCGTATACCAGCAGGTCGGACCAGAACATCCGTTGGTCGACCACATTGCCCACCCAGCGTTGCTGGATCTGGCTGACTTCGCCGCTGCTCATGTCGGCCATCACTTTGTCGAGAATGCCGACCAGCACCTTCTTGTCGCGCGGGGCGGCCATGGCCAGCTGGTAGCGGTAGGGCGTTTCACCGCTGACGTAGAGGCCGTCGAGCTTGAGCTGGCGCAGGCTCCAGATGCTTGAAGCGAGGTCACCGACCACCGCGTCCACTTCGTCGGTGGCCAGGGCCTGTAGGGTGGAACTGACGTTGGGCAGGGCCACCAGGTTGAGGTCCGGGTGGTGGGTGCGCAGCAGTTCGTGTGGTGCGTAGTTTTCGACCACGGCAATCTTCAGGCCGTACAGGTCCTCCAGGTTGCGCGGCTGTGCGCCGCCTTTGTGGGCGAGGATGACGATGGGGAAGTCGAGGTACGGCCGGGTGAAGGCCAGGTAGCCTTGGCGTTCGGGGGTGGACATGATGCCGGGCAGCAGGTCGATGCGGCTTTCGCGTGCTTGCGCCAGTACCTCGGTCCAGCTGCTGGGTTCGACCGGTTTGAGCGTCACACCCAGGCGTTGCTGGATCGTGGCGATGTAATCGGCGGCCAATCCCTGGTATCGGCCCTCCTGGTCGCGAAACTCGAACGGTGGCCAAGAGGCGTCTACACCCAGGCTCAGCTGCGGGTGGGCAGCCAACCAGGCTTTCTCCTCGTCTGTCAGGGTCAGGGCGCCGGCCGTTGTGTTCCACAAAATCAGGAGCAGCAACAGGATGGCCGGCATCAGCGGCATAGCGGCCTCACATTCAAGTGGTATGAAGTCGAGTGTAGACGGGCATTGCTGCAGGTGTGCGGTGGAAGGGCGGGCTTTGTGTTCTGGCTGTCGGAAGGGGGGTAATGAGGAAATGGGGCTGCTGCGCAGCCCATCGCCGGCAAGCCGGCTCCCACAGGGATCGCGCAGGGCCGGAAAAGAAAAACCCCGGCCTGGGCCGGGGTTTGTCATCACTCGTCGAGGAAGGAGCGCAGATGCTCGCTGCGAGTCGGGTGGCGCAGTTTGCGCAACGCCTTCGCTTCGATCTGACGGATCCGCTCGCGGGTCACGTCGAACTGCTTGCCCACCTCTTCGAGGGTGTGGTCGGTGTTCATGTCGATACCGAAACGCATGCGCAGCACCTTGGCTTCGCGTGCGGTCAGGCCCGAGAGCACGTCACGGGTGGCTTCCTTGAGGCTTTCGACCGTGGCCACGTCGATCGGGGACTGCATGGTCGAGTCCTCGATGAAGTCGCCCAGGTGCGAATCTTCGTCGTCACCGATCGGGGTTTCCATGGAGATCGGCTCTTTGGCGATCTTCAGTACCTTGCGGATCTTGTCCTCAGGCATTTCCATGCGCTCGCCCAGCTCTTCCGGGGTCGGTTCGCGACCCATTTCCTGCAGCATCTGGCGGGAAATACGGTTGAGCTTGTTGATCGTCTCGATCATGTGCACCGGAATACGGATGGTGCGCGCCTGGTCGGCGATCGAACGGGTGATCGCCTGGCGGATCCACCAGGTGGCGTAGGTCGAGAACTTGTAGCCGCGACGGTATTCGAACTTGTCCACCGCTTTCATCAAGCCGATGTTGCCTTCCTGGATCAGGTCGAGGAACTGCAGGCCACGGTTGGTGTACTTCTTGGCGATGGAGATCACCAGACGCAGGTTCGCCTCGACCATTTCTTTCTTGGCGCGGCGGGCCTTGGCTTCACCGATCGACATGCGACGGTTGATTTCCTTGATCTCGGCTACGGTCAGGCCGGTTTCGGTCTCAAGGTCGATCAGCTTCTGCTGGCAAGCGACGATGGCAGCGTCCTTTTCACCCAGGGCGGCAGCCCATTTGGTGTTGCGCTTGGCCAGGTCACCGCTCCAGGTCTGGTCGGTTTCGTTGCTCGGGAACATGCGCAGGAAGTCGGCACGCGGCATGCGGGCGTCACGCACGCACAGCTGCATGATGGCGCGTTCCTGCTGGCGCAGGCGGTTCAGGGCGTCACGAACACGCTCTACCAGTACCTCGAACTGCTTCGGCACCAGCTTGATCGGCATGAACAGGTCGGCCAGGGCCTGCAGGGCGTCGATGCTTTCCTTGTGGGCGCGACCGTTCTTCTTCAGGACCTTGTTGGTGGCCTGAAGCTGGTCGTTGACTGCACCGAAACGCTGGCGGGCGACTTCCGGGTCCGGGCCGCTCTCGGCCTCTTCCTCGTCGTCACCGCTTTCGGACTCTTCCTCGTCGTCGTCGGACTCTTCCTTCGCGGCGGCGGCCTTGGTGCCAGGGATCGGCACTTCTTCGGTCGGCGCGGCGATATTGTCATCAGGGTCGATGTAACCGCTGAGAACGTCGGACAGACGGCCACCTTCGGTGGTGACACGGTCATATTCGCCGAGAATGTAGTCGACAGTGCCCGGGAAGTGGGCGATGGCGCCCATGACTTCACGGATGCCTTCCTCGATACGCTTGGCGATTTCGATCTCGCCTTCGCGGGTCAGCAGCTCGACGGTACCCATTTCGCGCATGTACATGCGCACCGGGTCGGTCGTGCGGCCGATATCGGTTTCAACTGCCGCCAACGCAGCAGCGGCTTCTTCGGCCGCGGCTTCGTCGGTGTCGGCTTCCGCCAACAGAAGGGCATCCGCATCCGGAGCACTCTCGAATACGTTGATCCCCATGTCGTTGATCATGCGGATGATGTCTTCCACCTGTTCCGGATCTGAAATATCCTCAGGCAGGTGGTCGTTGACCTCCGCGTAAGTCAGGTAGCCCTGCTCACGACCGCGGGTGATCAACTCTTTGATACGAGACTGCTGTTGCGCTTTTCCGGACATAACACCCTATCCACTGAAGGTCTTGGCGGGCAAAAAACAAGCCGAGGATTATACCCGAGCATGGGCCTCACGCGCCAGATGAGGTCGGCGTTTGTGCGGGAACATTCCGGCTCAGCAGGGCGAGGAGCTGGGTTTTTTCCTCGCTGGTCAATTCGCTTTGACGTGATTTCCTGAGCAGTTGTTCCAGGCTGCGCTCGCGTTGGCGGGCGGACAAGCTAGTTATAGTGTCGAAAAACTGTTGTTCAAGGTTGTCGGCCACGATCAGCCATTCCTTTTCCGCCAGGGCCCGCAGCAGGCGCCCCTGTTCGGTGCCGTGCCAACGTGCGATCAACTGCATTGAGCTTAGCCCAGGATTTTTCTGCGCGGCTTCGATCAGTGCCACCAGAAGCTGGCTGTACAGGTGTTCTTCGTCGGCGAAGTGGCTGGCATCCTCCACCTTGCCGGCCAGCAGCGGGTGGTGCAGCAGGGTGCGCAGGGCGGCCAGGGTGGGCGGCTCGACCGGGGCTGGTACGCGTGGTGGCGCTTCGTCACGTTGCTGCCATGGCTTGCCACCTTTGCGGTTCTTGTCCCAGGGTTTGTCGCTCCACTGCTTCTTGCCCGCGCCCTTGTTCGGCTTCCACTCCTGTTCCTGATGAACGGGGGCGAAGTCGTGCTGCGGCATGTCGCCGTAGTCGGGGGTGTAGCTGGCCATGGCGTCGTAGTCGTAGCCAGGGTCGTAGTCCGGCACGCTGCTGGCGGCCGGTGCGTGTTGCGCCAGTTGCTCGACCTGCTGCGGGTCGAGGCCGGTGATTTCCTTCAGGCGGTTGCGCATCAGCTGGCGCAGGTTGGCGCCGGGGATCTTTTCGATCAGCGGTGCGGCCAGGGTCGCCATGTGCGCCTTGCCTTCCAGCGAGCGCGGGTCGGCTTCGACGCCCAGTTGCTCGAAGAAGTAATCGGCCAGCGGTTGGGCGTGCTGGTTGATGCGGGCCATGAAGGCATCGGTACCTTCGGCGCGCACCAGGCTGTCCGGGTCTTCGCCTTCGGGCAGGAACAGGAAGCGCGCGCGGCGGCCGTCCTGCAGGTTCGACAGGGTCGACTCCAGGGCGCGCCAGGCGGCCTTGCGCCCGGCCTGGTCACCGTCGAAGCAGAACAGCACGCTGGGTACCACGCGGAACAGGCGCTTGAGGTGCTCTTCGCTGGTGGCGGTGCCGAGGGTGGCCACGGCGTTGCGCAGGCCCTGCTGGGCCAGGGCAATCACGTCCATGTAGCCCTCGACAACGATGATTTCGTCGAGGTTGCGGTTGTGCTTGCGTGCCTCGTACAGGCCGTAGAGTTCCTGGCCCTTGTGGAACACTGGGGTTTCCGGGGAGTTCAGGTACTTGGGTTTGTCGTCGCCGAGCACCCGGCCACCGAAGGCGATGATGCGCCCGCGGCTGTCGCGGATCGGGAACATCACCCGGTCGCGGAAGCGGTCATAGCGCTTGCCGCTTTCGGCGTTCTCGATCAGCAGACCGGCATCGATCATCACCTTCTGCTGCAGGGTGTCGGCACCCAGGTGCTTGAGCAGGTTGTCCCAGCCTGGCGGGGCGAAGCCCAGGCCGAAGTCGCGGGCGATTTCCCCGGACAGGCCGCGGCCCTTGAGGTAATCCACCGCCGCCTTGCGGGTCGGGTGGCTGCGCAGGGCCTGGCGGTAGAACTCGGAGGCAGCGTCCAGCAGCGGGTACAGTGGCGAGTCGGTTGGCTGGCGCGGCTTGTGGTCGCGGCGGCCTTGCTCGCGGGGCACTTCCATGCCGGCGGCGCGGGCCAGCTCCTCGACGGCCTGGGGGAAGTCCAGGTTGTCGTGGTCCATGACGAAGCCCAGGGCGTTGCCGCCGGCACCGCAGCCGAAGCAGTAGTAGAACTGCTTGTCGGGGCTGACCGTGAAGGAAGGGGTCTTTTCCTTGTGGAACGGGCAGCAGGCGGAGTAGTTCTTGCCGGTTTTTTTCAGCTGGACGCGCGAACTCACCACGTCGAC
Organism: Pseudomonas sp. X4; assembly: GCF_040784925.1. NCBI lineage: Bacteria > Pseudomonadati > Pseudomonadota > Gammaproteobacteria > Pseudomonadales > Pseudomonadaceae > Pseudomonas > Pseudomonas sp. X4. Next base: position 2,860,118 of record NZ_CP160798.1, read on the forward strand.
GATGTCGAGGCGGTTGATAAGGTCGTCGATGAAACTCTGGGGAATCAGCCCGGCCATGGCAGTCTCGTCATCTGGCAACTGGCAAGTCTAATCGCTCACGCGCCGGATGGGGCGAGTGCCGCTTGGGAAAGTGCGAGGGAATGTGTGCTCGTCGCCGGCCCCTGAGGGCCCGTCAGTCGGACGTGCACGTCTGGTCATACAACAAGGAGGACCAGCTCTGACGTTTCAGGCAGGTTGCCCATGTGCAGTTCGCATGAAGCTTGTGCGGGGCCTTGAGCTAGCTGCTCAAGTTTTAAGCGACCACTGCCATCGCCCGGCGGTTAGCCGGGCAGGGCAGAAGCTTTGCGTAGAACGTCTGTATTAGTACAGACGAACGGCGCGGCGCTGTTCGCGCTGAACTTTCTTGGCGTGACGCTTAACAGCAGCAGCTGCTTTGCGCTTACGCTCGGCGGTCGGCTTCTCGTAAAACTCGCGGCTACGAACTTCAGCCAGTACACCGGCTTTTTCGCAGGAGCGCTTGAAACGACGCAGAGCTACGTCGAAGGGTTCGTTCTCTTTAACTTTGACGGCTGGCATCCAGGGCTACCTTAATTCATTACCGGGGTAGACGTGCTCCTGGCAAAACAAAGGTGTGCTGGAGAACGTCGGTTTTCAAGGGTTGCGGATGTTAACCCTTAGCAAGCCGGAATGCAAAGCCTCTGATCGAAAACCGCTGGTCGGCATCCGACACGGGGACTATCATGCGCGGCTTCGAATTCAGCCCCCACAAGGGACGAACCCATGCTAGTACTGGGATTGGAAACATCCTGCGACGAAACTGGCGTCGCATTATACGACAGCGAACGCGGTTTGTTGGCCGACGCGCTGTTCAGCCAGATCGACCTGCACCGCGTGTTCGGCGGTGTGGTGCCAGAGCTTGCCTCGCGTGACCACGTCAAGCGCATGCTGCCACTCATCCGCCAGGTGCTGGATGAGGCCGGCTGCGTCGCCACCGAGATCGACGCCATCGCCTACACCGCGGGCCCTGGCCTGGTCGGTGCCCTGCTGGTGGGGGCCTCCTGCGCCCAGGCGCTGGCTTTTGCCTGGGACATCCCGGCGATTGGCGTACACCACATGGAAGGCCACCTGCTGGCACCCATGCTTGAAGAAAACCCGCCGGAGTTTCCGTTCGTCGCTTTGTTGGTTTCCGGTGGCCACACGCAGTTGGTGCGGGTCGATGGCATCGGCCAGTACGAGCTGCTGGGCGAGAGCCTGGACGACGCCGCTGGCGAAGCGTTCGACAAGACCGCCAAGCTGATCGGCCTGAACTACCCCGGTGGCCCGGAAATCGCCCGCCTGGCCGAGCGCGGCGTGCCTGGCCGCTTCGTGTTCCCGCGGCCGATGACCGACCGCCCGGGCCTGGAGTTCAGCTTCAGCGGCCTGAAAACCTTTGCCCTGAACACCTGGCAGCAGTGCCGCGATGCCGGCGACGACAGTGAGCAAACCCGTTGCGACCTGTCCCTGGCATTCCAGCAGGCGGTGGTGGAGACTTTGACCATCAAGTGCAAGCGGGCGTTGAAGCAGACTGGCCTCAAGCGCCTGGTCATTGCTGGTGGCGTCAGCGCCAACAAGGCCTTGCGTGCGTCCCTCGAGGACATGCTCGGCAGCATCAAGGGCAACGTGTACTACGCGCGCCCGCAGTTCTGCACTGACAACGGCGCGATGATCGCCTATGCCGGCTGCCAGCGGTTGTTGGCCGGGCAAAAGCAGGACCTGGCAATCAGCGTGCAGGCACGCTGGCCGATGGAGCAGTTGCCGCCGGTTTAAGCGTTAGAAGTGCCGTTCGCGGCCTGTGAACAGGTCGCGCAGGTTGCTGCGGTGGCGCCATACGATCATCGCTGTCAGCACAGTGATCGGCAGCAGGGCCTCTGGCTCGCGCCAGGCCAGCAATGGCAAGGTCAGCGGTGTGGCTATCAGCGCCGCCAGCGAGCTGGTGCGGGTGAGGTAGAAGGTCAGCAACCAGGCACCGATGGCCAGCAGCGCGGCCGGGAAGTACAGGGCCATGAGCATGCCGGCGGCGGTTGCCACGCCCTTGCCGCCCTGGAAGCGGAAGTACAGCGGGAACAGGTGGCCCAGCACTGCGCACACGCCAACCCAGGCCTGCGCGTGCAGGTCCAGCCCGGCACCGCGGGCGAGCAATACCGGCAACAGGCCCTTGCACAGGTCGCCAAGCAGGGTCAGGATCGCCAGTTTGCGGCCTGCCAGGCGTAGCATGTTGGTGGCGCCGGCATTGCCTGAACCGCTGGAACGCGGGTCCGGGCTGCCCGTAAGGCGGCTGAGGACGATGGCGAAGGACAGCGAGCCGAGCAGGTAGGCGAGCAACGCCAGTAACCAAAACATGCTAACTATTCCGGGCGAGGACGCCCTGATTCTAACGGCGCCAGTCGCCCTTGTCGTGCTGTGGAGAGAAGTGCTTGGACAGAGTGTTCATCGAAGGCCTGGAAGTCGATACCGTCATCGGTGCCTATGACTGGGAGCGGGATATTCGCCAGTGCTTGCGCCTGGACCTGAGCTTTGCCTGGGACAACCGCCCGGCTGCGGCCGGTGACGACCTGAACCTGGCACTGGACTATGCCAGTGTGTCGGCGCGCATCCAGGCATTTGCCGAACAGGCCCGTTTCGAGTTGGTGGAAACCTTCGCCGAGCGCCTGGTGGCGACGTTGATGGAAGAGTTCCACATCCCGTGGGTGCGGTTGAAACTGACCAAGCCGGGTGCGGTGCCGGCGGCCCGTGGTGGTGTTGGCGTGGAGATCGAGCGCGGATGTCTCTGAGCACGGTTTACCTGGGCCTTGGCAGCAACATCGACCGGGAGGTGCATTTGTGCGCCGGGCTCGATGCGTTGGCGGGCATCCTGACCGACATGCGCTGTTCGCCGGCGTTCGAAAGCCAGGCGGTGGGGATCAAGAGCGGGCCGTTCATAAACTTCGTGGTGACCGGGCAGACTGCGTTGCCGTTGATCGAGCTGGACCGCCGGTTGAAGTTCATCGAGGCCGACAATGGCCGCTATGCGCCGGACCGCAAGGGCCTTCCGCTGGATATCGACGTGCTGATGTATGACGGCCTGCACGGCACGTTCGATGGGCTGGTGTTGCCTCGGGCCGAGATCCTGAAAAACGCCTTTGTGCTGTGGCCGCTGTCGTTGCTGGCGCCGGAGCTGGTGCATCCGGGGGTAGGCAAGACAATGGCGCAGTTGTGGCAGGAGGCGCGGATTGATCAGGTGTTGGCCCCGGTTGCCTTTGAGTGGCGTGGGTTGCAGCTGACTCCCGCGTAAGCCTGTACCGGCCCTTTCGCGGCTAAAGCCGCTCCCACAGGTACAGCGACAACCTCGAGAGCAACGCTGTACCTGTGGGAGCGGCTTTAGCCGCGAAGGGGCCGGTATGTTCAGCCTAGCTTGTAAGCCTCGAGCGCTTTCAGCCGCTCACCTTTGAGCGCTTCACCCAAGGCCTGGCCAGTCAGCCCAGCCTGCACCAACGGCTTGACATCCACTGCCCGCGCCGCCGCCGCTGCTCCTCGCAGGTAGTCTGCCTGTGGATAACCCGCTTTGCCCTCGCCCAGCGCTGTCATCTCGCAAGCGATCAGGAAGTCTTCGAACCGCTGTGGCCGCCGGTACACATCGAACTTCTGCAACAGCTCCAGCAGTGCCGTGGCAGGCAGCTCCTGCGCCTGGTTGCCCAGCTTCAGGCACTCACCCGTCAGCAGCGTCAGCTCCTGGCACTCTCGCGGCGCCTTCAGGCGCTGGTTGATGGCTTTGATCGCGGCTGATGCCAGCGACTGCAGCAGGCAGGCCCAGCGTACATGCAGGGGCTGTTCGTGCATTGCCGCCTGTTCCAGCGCCGCCAGGGCCTGGGGGGCGTCATCAAGCTCTGGCAGCAGCTCCTGCAGGGCTCCACAAGCATGCAGCACCTGGAAGAACACCTGCGGCTGCGCCTCCATCAGCGCCCGCTCGATTTCCTTCCAGCTACGCTCGGCAGTCAGCGCCTGCAGTTCGCCCGAGGCGCTGATCTGGCGCATCAGCTCAAGCGTCTCATCGGCAACCCGGAAACCCAGCGGCGCATAACGGGCAGCAAAGCGCGCAACACGCAGCACACGCAATGGATCTTCGGCGAATGCCGGGGAAACATGGCGTAAAAGGCGCTGGTCGAGATCACTCTGGCCGTGATAGGGGTCGTACACCGTACCCGTCTCGTCCTCGGCCATCGCATTGATGGTCAGGTCACGGCGGATCAGGTCTTCTTCCAGGGTCACATCGGGGCTGGCGTGGAAGGTGAAGCCGCCGTAGCCGCGCCCGCTCTTGCGCTCGGTGCGGGCCAGGGCATATTCCTCGCCGGTTTTCGGGTGCAGGAACACCGGGAAATCAGCGCCGACCGGGCGAAAGCCCTTGGCGTGCATTTCCTCGACCGTGGCGCCGACCACCAGCCAGTCGATATCGCTGACAGGGCGGCCGAGCAGGCGGTCGCGCACGGCGCCGCCAACTTTGTAGATGTGCATGTGCAGCTCTCCATAACTGCCGACAGGATACCCTGTCGGCACTCATGGCGTGGCACTAGAGGTGGTGGATGACGGCCAGGTCCATGCGGCCGTAGTCGGCACTTTCGCCGTGCTCGCCGCGTGGTGGCATGTGGTGGGTCTTCATCACCTGCTCGCCCTGGACGGTCTCTAGGTGGATGTCGAAGCCCCACAGGCGGTGCAGGTGCTTGAGCACTTCATCAGTAGAGTCGCCCAGCGGTTTGCGGTTGTGTTGCTGGTGACGCAAGGTCAGCGAGCGGTCGCCGCGGCGGTCGACGCTCCAGATCTGCACGTTCGGTTCGCGGTTGCCCAGGTTGTACTGCGCCGCCAGTAGTTCGCGAATGGTCCGGTAGCCGGCCTCGTCGTGGATGGCAGGTACATAAAGGTCGTCGCGCTGGTCGTCATCGAGGATGCTGAACAGCTTCAGATCGCGCATGACCTTCGGCGACAGGTACTGCAGGATGAAGCTCTCGTCCTTGAAGCTGCTCATGGCGAACTTGATGGTAGAAAGCCAGTCACTGCCGGCAATGTCGGGGAACCAGCGGCGATCTTCTTCAGTCGGGTTTTCGCACATGCGGCGGATGTCGGTGTACATCGCAAAACCCAGTGCGTAAGGGTTGATGCCGTTGTAGTAGGGGCTGTCGAAGCCGGGCTGGAACACCACGCTGGTGTGCGACTGCAGGAACTCCATCATGAAGCCTTCGGTGATCAGCCCCTCGTCATACAGGTCGTTCATCAGTGTGTAGTGCCAGAACGTCGCCCAGCCTTCGTTCATCACCTGGGTCTGGCGCTGCGGGTAGAAATACTGGGCGATCTTGCGCACGATGCGCACCACTTCACGTTGCCAGGGCTCCAGCAGCGGGGCGTTCTTCTCGATGAAATACAGGATGTTTTCCTGCGGTTCGGCGGGGAAGCGCGCATCATCGCGCTCGTTACCCTTGTCGGCACTCTTCGGAATGGTCCGCCACAGGTCATTGATCTGCCGCTGCAGGTGCTCCTCGCGCTCCTTCTGCCGCCGCCGCTCCTCTTCGGCGGAAATCGGATAAGGCCGCTTGTAACGGTCGACGCCGTAGTTCATCAGGGCGTGGCAGGAGTCGATCAGGTCTTCCACGGCATCGATGCCATGGCGCTCTTCACACTGGGCGATGTACTGCTTGGCGAACACCAGGTAGTCGATGATCGAACTGGCGTCGGTCCAGGTGCGGAACAGGTAGTTGCCCTTGAAGAAACTGTTATGGCCGTAGCAGGCATGGGCGATCACCAGTGCCTGCATGCACATGGTGTTTTCTTCCATTAGATAGGCGATGCACGGGTCGGAGTTGATCACGATCTCGTAGGCCAGGCCCATCTGGCCACGGCTGTAGGACTTCTCCGTGCTGAGGAACTGCTTGCCGTAGGACCAGTGGTGATAACCCAGCGGCATGCCGACCGAGGCGTAGGCGTCCATCATCTGCTCGGCGGTAATCACCTCGATCTGGTTGGGGTAGGTGTCCAAGGCGTAACGCTCGGCCAGGCGGCTGATTTCCCGGTCGTAGGTCTGGATCAGTTCGAACGTCCACTCGGACCCGGTGGAAATAGGTTGGCGTCTCTGTGCTCTGGCGGTCATGTGGCTAACCTGCGCTGGAAGAGTTCACGGAAGACCGGGTAGATATCGCCGGCCGATACCAACTGCTGCTGGGCGAACGTGTCGGGGAAGGCTTCGCCGATGCGCTCGTATTCGTACCACAGCGCCTGGTGTTCACGCGGGGTGATTTCAACGTAAGTGTAGTACTGCACATGCGGCATGATCTGCTTGGCCAGGATGTCGCGGCAGATCGGCGAGTCGTCGTTCCAGTTGTCGCCGTCGGAGGCCTGGGCGGCGTAGATGTTCCAGTCGCTGGCCGGGTAGCGTTCGGCCATGACCTCCTGCATCAGCTTTAGCGCGCTGGAAACGATGGTGCCGCCGGTTTCCCGCGAATAGAAGAATTCTTCCTCGTCGACTTCACGGGCGCTGGTGTGGTGGCGGATGAACACCACTTCGATGCGGTCGTAGTTACGCTTGAGGAACAGGTACAGCAGGATGAAGAAGCGCTTGGCGATGTCCTTGGTGGCCTGGGTCATCGAGCCGGACACGTCCATCAGGCAGAACATCACCGCTTTGGAGCTGGGGTTGGGCTGCTTGACCAGCAGGTTGTACTTGAGGTCGAAGGTGTCGAGGAAGGGCAGGCGGTTGATGCGTGCCTTCAGGCGTTCGATCTCGTGTTCGACTTCCTGGATATCGGTGAAGTTGTCGGGTTCCTCGACCTTCAGGCGGGCGAGTTCCTTCTGCGCTTCGCGCAGCAGTGCGCGGCTGCTGCCGGTCAGGGCGATGCGCCGGGCATGGGCCGAACGCAGGGTGCGCACGATGTTGATGCGGGACGGGTTGCCTTCGTTGGCGATACCGGCGCGCACGGTCTTGAAGGTGTCTGCCCCGGTCAGGTGACGTTTGACCAGGTTGGGTAGCTCGAGGTCCTCGAACATGAACTCGAGGAATTCTTCCTGGGTGATCTGGAAGACGAAGTCGTCCATGCCTTCGCCGGAGTTGCCGGCCTTGCCTCGGCCGCTGCCACCGCCACCGCCTTGTGGCCTGGGGATGTGTTCACCGGCGGTGAATTCCTTGTTGCCTGGGTGCACGATGGTCTGCTTGCCCCCGCGACCATGGTGCAGCACCGGTTCGTCGATGTCGCGCCCCGGAATGCTGATCTGCTCGCCATGTTCCATGTCCATGATGGAACGGCGGCTTACCGCCTCTTCGACGGCTTTCTTGATGTGTTCGCGGTACCGCCGCAGGAAGCGCTGGCGGTTCACCGTGCTCTTGTTCTTGCCGTTCAGGCGTCGATCTATAACGTAGCTCATGGTCCCTCCGGTAGCTGGGAACAGCTGCACGCTTCAAGCTACGAGCCGCTGCACGTAAAGGCAGCAAAGCAGCTGCCGCCGCCCAGGGCTGGCATAGCAGCCCTGGGCGCGCGGTGGGTAGCTTGTCGCTTTATTGCGATTTCCTGACCCGCAGGTACCATTCCGACAGCAGACGAACCTGTTTGTCGGTGTAGCCACGCTCCACCATGCGCGTGACGAAGTCGTTGTGTTTCTGTTGGTCCTCCTTGCTTGCCTTGGCGTTGAAGCTGATGACCGGCAGCAGGTCCTCGGTGTTGGAGAACATTTTCTTCTCGATCACCACCCGCAGCTTTTCGTAGCTCAGCCAGCTCGGGTTCTTGCCGTTGTTGTTGGCACGGGCACGCAGCACGAAGTTGACGATTTCGTTGCGGAAATCTTTCGGGTTGCTGATGCCGGCCGGCTTCTCGATCTTCTCCAGTTCTTCGTTGAGGGCGATACGGTTGAGGATTTCGCCGGTTTCCGGGTCGCGGTATTCCTGGTCCTGGATCCAGAAATCTGCGTACAGCACGTAGCGGTCGAAGATGTTCTGGCCGTATTCGCTGTAGGACTCCAGGTAGGCGGTCTGGATTTCCTTGCCGATGAACTCGATGTAGCGCGGGGCCAGGTACTCCTTCAGGTAGCGCAGGTAGCGTTCGCGCACCTCGGCCGGGAACTGTTCCTGCTCGATCTGCTGCTCCAGCACATACAGCAGGTGCACCGGGTTGGCGGCCACTTCATGCGGGTCGAAGTTGAACACCTTGGACAGGATCTTGAAGGCGAAGCGGGTCGACAGGCCGTTCATGCCTTCGTCGACGCCGGCGGCATCGCGGTACTCCTGGATCGACTTGGCCTTCGGATCGGTGTCCTTGAGGTTTTCCCCATCGTACACCCGCATCTTCGAATAGATGTTGGAGTTTTCCGGCTCTTTCAGGCGCGACAGTACGGTGAACTGGGCGAGCATCTTCAGCGTGTCTGGCGCGCAGTGGGCCTTGGCCAGCGAACTGTTGATCAGCAGCTTGTCGTAGATCTTGATTTCGTCGCTGACGCGCAGGCAGTACGGCACCTTGACGATGTAGATCCGGTCGATGAACGCCTCGTTGTTCTTGTTGTTGCGAAAGGTGTGCCACTCCGATTCGTTGGAGTGGGCCAGCAGAATCCCGGAGTAGGGGATGGCGCCGAGGCCTTCGGTACTGTTGTAGTTGCCTTCCTGGGTGGCGGTGAGCAACGGGTGCAGGACCTTGATCGGGGCCTTGAACATCTCGACGAATTCCATCAGGCCCTGGTTGGCCCGGCACAGCGCGCCCGAATAGGCATAGGCGTCGGCGTCGTTCTGCGGGAATTCCTCGAGCTTGCGGATATCCACCTTGCCGACCAGCGCCGAAATGTCCTGGTTGTTTTCGTCACCGGGTTCGGTCTTGGCGATGGCGATCTGGTTGAGGATCGACGGGTACAGCTTCACCACCTTGAACTTGCTGATGTCGCCGCCGAACTCCTGCAGGCGCTTGGTAGCCCAGGGCGACATGATGGTGTTCAGGTAGCGCCGCGGGATGCCGAACTCTTCCTCGAGGATGGCACCGTCTTCGGTGGCGTTGAACAAGCCCAGGGGCGACTCGAATACCGGCGAGCCCTTGATGGCGTAGAACGGCACCTTTTCCATCAGCTGCTTGAGTTTCTCGGCCAGCGACGACTTACCGCCGCCCACCGGGCCCAGCAGATAGAGGATCTGTTTCTTTTCCTCCAGGCCTTGGGCGGCGTGGCGGAAGTAGGACACGATCTGGTCGATGCACTCTTCCATGCCATGGAAGTCGGCAAAGGCCGGATAGCGGCGGATAACCTTGTTGGAGAAGATTCGCGACAGTCTGGAGTTGGTTGAGGTGTCGATCAGCTCCGGCTCACCGATGGCCAGCAACAGCCGTTCGGCCGCCGATGCGTAGGCACTGCGATCCTCTTTGCACAGCTCGAGGTACTCCTGCAGCGAGAGTTCTTCCTGGCGCGTAGACTCGAAACGTTGTTGGAAGTGGCTAAAAATACTCATGACGTCACCTCGCTCGATACGTGGAGACGACGCCGGATCAGTCAGCTGATGCTGGCATGCAACCGGGTTTGCCGATTGCTGTATACCCCCCAGAACACCCTGTAACGCTACCGATGACCCGCACGCCGGTGTACCGGCTCTCCCCTTTTTCTGGATGGCCTGCGCTTAAGAATAGTTGGTTATCCGCAAGGTCAAGGGCGAGGGGCGGAGAAGTTGCGAACGACCGTTCGTCAGATAAGCCGCAAGCCCGCATGGGGCGCGGGCTGCAGTAAAAATGAAAAAATTATTCGGCAGTGCCCTGGGCGGTTTCGGCCGGGTAGGTGGCGCGCCACAGCTCAAAGCCGCCGTCGACGCTGTATACGTCCGAGAAGCCTTGTCCCACCAGATAGGCCGCAGCGCTCTGGCTGGAATTGCCGTGGTAGCACACCACCAGGGTTGGAGCATCGAGGTCAGCATTGCGGATGAACTCGGCGACCGAATGGTTATCCAGATGCTTGGCACCGGTGATGTGGCCGGCGGCAAAGGCCTGCGGGTCGCGAATGTCGACGACTACCGCACCTTGCGCGCGCAGGGCCAGGGCCTGTTCGGGAGGGATGCGCTTGAATTCGCTCATGGGTACGGCTTCCTTCAGGATTGATCGTTCAGTGTAGGCGTTTGGGTGGGGAGGCGTAAGTTGCCGTCGTCGCTGCAGTCACAACGGTGGTATTCGCCGCTGTCGACGTTGTACAGGGTCATGGCACCGCCCCACACACAACCGGTGTCCAGGGCGATGATGCCGGGCTCGTCGACCTGCCCCTGCAGGGCGGCCCAGTGGCCGAAGATGATCTTCACGTGGCGTGAGCGGCGGCCTTTGTGTGCGTACCAGGGCTTGTAGCCCTTGGGGGCGGTATCCAGGCCTTCCTTGCTCTTGAGGTCGAGCTTGCCCTCGGCGGTGCAGAAGCGCATGCGCGTGAGGCAGTTGGTGATGACCCGCAGGCGTTCGATGCCGCTGAGGTTCTTGCTCCACTTGTTCGGCTCGTTGCCGTACATGCCGTCCAGGTACAGTTTCAGGCGCTCGTCGTCGCGCAGCACTTCCTCGACCTCGGCGGCCAGCTCCAGGGCTTTGCCCAAGGTCCATTGCGGTGGAATGCCGGCGTGAACCAGGGCGATGCCACGGGGCTCGTCGTAATGCAGCAGCTTTTGCTGGCGCAGCCAGTCGAACAGCTGGTCGGCGTCCGGCGCTTCGATGATCTCGCGCAGGGTGTCGCTTTTCTTCAGGCGTTCGACGTTGTGCCAGGCGGCCAGCAGGTGCAGGTCATGGTTGCCCAGCACGCACACCAGCGACTGGCGGATCGAATAAAGGAAGCGCAGGGTTTCCAGTGACTCGGGGCCGCGGTTGACCAGGTCACCGACCAGCCACAGGCGGTCGACGGCGGGGTTGAAGTTGACCCGTTCGAGCAGGCACTTGAGTGGCTGCAGGCAGCCCTGCAGGTCACCGACGGCGTAGGTAGCCATCAGTGCAGTGCCCCGGGCACCGCCAGGCGGAAGGGGGCGATCTCGGCATCGAAGCGTTTGCCGTCTTCGGCGAACATCTGGTAGCTGCCCTGCATGGTGCCCACGCGGGTGCTGATGACCGCGCCGCTGCTGTAGGTATGGCTCTGGCCCGGGTCGATATTGGGCTGCTGGCCGACCACGCCGGCGCCACGCACCTCCTCGACCTCGCCGTCACCGTTGGTGATCAGCCAGTGGCGCGACAGCAGCTTGGCCTTGAGCGAGCCATTGTTTTGCACGGTGATGGTGTAGGCGAAAGCGAAACGACTGTTTTCGGGGTCGGATTGTTCTTTGAGGTAGCGGGTCACGACGCTGACGTCGATCTGATAGCGGGGGTCGGACATGCAAGGGCCTTGGGCGAACTGACGCAATAATGCAGTCTAGGCCATTGGGAGGGGGGAGGGCCAGCGGTGGAAGGGCTTGGGGATCTGTGCTGTCAGTGCTGGCCCTATCGCCGGCAAGCCGGCTCCCACAGGTGAAGCACAGGCCTCGAGTGCTGTGGAGTACCTGTGGGAGCCGGCTTGCCGGCGATAGGGCCGGTACAGGAGATATCAGGCTTGTAGGTCAGCCAACTGGTCAGCCAGGCGCACGAAGGCGGCCAGATCCAGCTGTTCAGGGCGCAGGCTGCCGTCCACGCCGGCAGCTTCGATGGCGGCGCTGTCGAGCAGGCCTTTCATGGTGTTGCGCAGGGTCTTGCGGCGCTGGTTGAAGGCTTCGCGTACCACCTGCTCCAGCAGCTTTGCGTCCTTGGCCGGATACGGCAGCACTTCGTGCGGCACCAGGCGGACGATGGCCGAGTCCACTTTCGGCGGCGGGTTGAAGGCGCCAGGGCCAACGTTGAACAGGTGCTCGACCCGGCAGTGGTACTGCACCATGATCGACAAACGCCCCCAGTCACCACCGCCAGGGCCGGCGGCCATGCGCTCGACCACTTCCTTCTGCAGCATGAAGTGCATGTCGCGTATCAGCCCGGCATGGCTGAGCAGGTGGAAGATCAGTGGAGTGGAGATGTTGTAGGGCAGGTTGCCCACCACCTTGAGGCTGCGCGGTGGCACGCCCAGCTGGTTGAAGTCGAACTTCAGGGCGTCGCCTTGGTGCAGGCGGAAATTGTTGCGACCGGCGAACTTGTGCTGCAGGATCGGCACCAGGTCCTTGTCCAGTTCCACCACGTCCAGCTGTGCCCCGCTGCCCAGCAGGCCTTCGGTCAGGGCGCCCTGGCCGGGGCCGATTTCCAGCAGATGTTCGCCGGCCTTGGCGTTGATGGCACGCAGGATGCGGTCGATGATGCCGGCGTCGTGCAGGAAGTTCTGGCCGAAGCGCTTGCGCGCCCGGTGTTGGTATTGCTCGTTCATGGTCGGTTCTCGGCCATCTGGTAGGCGGTTTCCAGCGCGACGCGCAGGCTGCCGGTGTCGACCTTGCCGGTGCCGGCCAGGTCCAGGGCGGTGCCGTGGTCGACCGATGTGCGGATGATCGGCAGGCCCAGGGTCACGTTGACTGCAGCGCCGAAGCCTTTGTACTTGAGTACAGGCAGGCCCTGGTCGTGGTACATCGCCAGCACCGCATCGCAGTGCTCCAGATATTTGGGGGTAAACAGGGTATCGGCCGGCAGCGGCCCGCGCAGGTCCATGCCTTCGGTGCGCAGGCGGGCCAGGGTCGGCTCGATGATGTCGATTTCCTCGCGGCCCAGGTGGCCGCCCTCGCCCGCGTGCGGGTTGAGGCCGCACACCAGGATACGCGGGTTGGCAATGCCGAACTTGTCGCGCATGTCGGCATGCAGGATACGGGTTACACGCTCGACGCGCTCGGCAGTGATGGCGTCGGCAATGTCGCGCAGCGGCAGGTGTGTGGTCACCAGGGCCACGCGCAGGCCACGGGTGGCCAGCATCATCACCACTTGCGCGGTGTGGGTCAGCTCGGCAAGGAATTCGGTATGCCCGGAGAAGGCGATACCGCTTTCGTTGATCACGCCCTTGTGTACAGGAGCGGTGATCATCCCGGCGAAGTGCCCGTCCAGGCAGCCTTGCCCGGCACGGGTCAGGGTTTCCAGCACGAACGCGGCATTCGCCTTGTCGAGCTGGCCCGGTACTACCGGGGCCGCCAGGGGGGTATCCCAGACGTACAGGCTACCCGCTGGCGCCGGCTGCTCGGGCCATAGGCCCGGGGCTACCGGCAGCAGGTTGACGGCCAGCCCCAGCTGCGTGGCCCGCTCGGCGAGCAGGTCACGGCTGGTGATGGCGATCAGGGGGTGGGGCTGGGCGTCTGCGGCGAGCAGCAGGCACAGGTCGGGGCCTATGCCGGCTGGCTCGCCGGGAGTGACGGCGAAGCGCAGGGGCTTCACTGGGCGGCCTGGTCAGCGCCAGGCAGCTTGATTTCAACGTAGGCCTCGTCGCGGATCTGGCGCAGCCAGGTCTGCAGCTCTTCGTCGTACTTGCGGTTGCGCAGTACGTTCATGGCCTGCTGCTCACGAGCCTGCTCGGTGCTGTCGGTGGCGCGACGGCCCAGCACTTCCAGGACATGCCAGCCGTACTGGGTCTTGAACGGACGGGTGACTTCGCCTTGGGCGGCGTTGGCCATCTGCTCGCGGAACTCCGGTACCAGGCTGTTCGGGTCAACCCAGTTGAGGTCGCCGCCGTTAAGCGCCGAACCCGGGTCTTCCGAGAAGCTCTTGGCCAGCTCGCCGAAGTCTTCGCCGTTCTTGATGCGCTCGTACAGGCGCTCGGCCAGTTGCTCGGTAGCAGCCTCGCTGCGGATCTCGCTAGGCTTGATCAGGATGTGGCGAACGTGCACTTCGTCACGCAGCACGTTCTCGCTGCCACCGCGCTTCTCCTCGAGCTTGAGAATGATGAAGCCGTTGGGGATGCGGATAGGCTGGGTAATTTCGCCAACCGGCATGCTGCTGAGCATCTTGGCGAAATCTGGTGGCAGCTGGCCGGCTTTACGCCAGCCCATCTCGCCGCCTTCCAGGGCGTTTTCGCTGGCGGAGCGGGCAATGGCCATCTGGCCGAAGTCCGCGCCCTGCTTGAGCTGCTGGTACACATCGCCAACCTGGCGCGCGGCGGCCTGGATGGCTTCCGAGTTGGCCGCTTCCGGGGTCGGGATCAGGATGTTGGCCAGGCGGTACTCTTCCGACATCTGCATCTTGCCAAGGTCGGAGTTGAGGAAGTTCTTCACTTCCTGCTCGGACACCTGGATGCGCTCGGCCACGCGGCGCTGGCGCACGCGGCTGATGATCATCTCGCGCTTGACCTGCTCGCGGGCGTCGTCGAACGACATGCCGTCACGGGCCAGAGCGGCGCGGAACTGGTCAAGCGACATGCCGTTGCGCTGGGCAATGGTGCCCATGGCCTGGTTCAGCTCTTCGTCGGTGATGCGGATGCCGGAGCGTTCGCCGATCTGCAGTTGCAGGTTCTCGACGATCAGGCGTTCCAGTACCTGCTGGTCCAGAGCACCGGCAGGCGGCATGCCGCCGCCGCGCTTGGCGATGGTTTGCTGGACCTCGCGGACACGCTGGTCCAGTTGGCTTTGCATGACCACGTCGTTGTCGACGATGGCGACCACGCGATCAAGAGGTTGCACCGCGGCATGCACCGCGCCACTCAGCAATGCAACGCCCAGCAACGCCGGGCGCAGTCGATCAATAAGCTTGGTCTTCACGTTCACGGTAACCTTGAATGCCTTGGTCGAGGAAAGACTCGACCTTGTTGCCGACTACACCACCGAGGCCTTTCAGGACGATCTGAAGGAAGATGCCGTGGTCGCCTTTTTCGTTCGTCGGGAGTGCTTGGCTGAAGTCGTCGTAATCGATCCAGTAGCGGTTGATCAGGCGCAGCTTCCAGCAGCAGTTGTCGTACTCGAAACCGCCCATGGCTTCCAGGGTGCGGTTGCGGTTGTAGTCATGCTGCCAGCGAGCGATGACGCTCCACTGCGGAACGATCGGCCAGATGACCGAGAAGTCATGCTGCTGGATCTTGTAGTAGTCCTTCACGTAGTTAGGACTGCCCGGGGTGCCATAGTCGCCGCCGCCCACTTTCCAGGTACCGGTCGTGGAGTCGTAGGCGATGGTGTCGTTACGGTAGCGATAACCGAGGTTGACCACCTTGTTCGGGTTGTCTTCAGGCTGGTAGTGGAACATCGCGCTGCCCGAGCGTGGGCTGCTGGTGTCCGGGTCCCAGTTGTAGGTTGAGTTGAAGCGCCAGTCGCGGTTGAAGTAGTAGTTGTACAGCAGCGCGTATGGCGATACGTCGGACTGCGAGTCGGCGCGGTCGCGGTAGTCGATACCCGGCAGCTGGACTTTGCGATCCTTGAAGTAGTACGCCTGGCCGATGCTGAAGTTCTGGCGCTCGAAGCCGTTCTCTTCGATCCAGCGGGTGGTTACGCCCAGCGACAGTTTGTTCTCGTCACCGATGCGGTCGATGCCGCTGAAGCGGTTGTCGCGGAACAGCGAGTCATAGCTGAACACCGTTTCACCCGTGCTGAATAGCGGGATATCGGTCTGGTCCTTGTATGGAACGTAGAGGTAGAACAGACGCGGCTCGAGAGTCTGGCGGTAGTTGGTGCCGAACATCGAGGTGTCACGGTCGAAATACAGGCCGCTGTCGACGCTGAAGATCGGAACATCGCGGTTCTGATTACTTTTGAAGTCGCCGTACAGGGGGATCCTATCTGGGCGGGTGACAAGATCGTTCTTGCCCTTGCTGTCCAGGTCGAGATCATAGTGGGTATACATGTACTTCAGCTTCGGCGTGATGTAGCCGTAGCTGGCCTCCATAGGCAGGCTAATGGAAGGCGCGACGTTCAGACGGGTACCGTTGGATCGAGCGTTACCGAAGATATTTTCGTCGAGTCGTTTGCCTGGCACGCCACCAACGCTGGTATCTGGGTTGCCATCCTCGTTGAAAACGAAGTCGTCTTTCAGGTCACGTTCAAAGCGTACGGCTTCTGTCTCATAAGCCAGGTTCAGCCCACCTGGTTCGTACGGCAGCTTACCATTGAAGGTAATCTGCGGCAGACGATCATACGGCGTGATCTTCGAGATGGTCGCCATCTCGTAGGCATGCACATTAAGGCGCGCCGTATAGCTGTCACCACGGTAGGTCAATGCACCTTGCTGATTGAGCAGGTCCTTGGACTCAACACCAATCTGGTCGGACTCGAGATCCTGGAAGTAGAACGGATCGCTGATGTCGGTGTAGTCCACTTCAGCCATCAGGCGCTCGTCCAAGCCACCCTTGTGCTGCCAGTTGACCATCCAGCGCTGTTCTTTGTAGTCAGTCTGGTCTTTGCGGTCGTCGTTCTTGTCGTTGAGGTACGCACCACCGAACTGGCCTTCGCTGGAAGGCGTCAGGTAGCGGAACTCGCCTTCCATCAGCAGGCCGCGCTTGGTCATGTAGCGCGGGTACAACGTGGCGTCGTAGTTCGGCGCCAGGTTGAAGTAGTACGGCGTGACCAGCATGAAGCCGGTGTCGCTGGTGCTGCTGAACGATGGCGGCAGGAAGCCGGACTGGCGACGGTCGTCGATCGGGAAGTAGATGTACGGTGTGTAGAACACCGGGAAATCCTTGACCCGCAGCGTAACGTTGGTCGCGGTACCGAAACCGGTGGCCGGGTTCAGGGTGATGTTGTTGCCCTTCAGCTGCCAGGCGTTGCTGCCCGGTTCGCAGGTGGTGTACGTACCGTCCTTTAGACGGATGATGGCGTTCTCGCCACGCTTGGCGTACAGGGCACTGCCGCGGATGTGCGACTTGTGCATCACGTATTCGGCGTTGTCGACCTGGGCTTCGCCCGTGTCGAGCTGGATCTGTGCCTCGTCACCGACCACCAGCGAACCGTTGTCACGGATCTTGACGTTGCCCTTGAGCTCGCCACGGTTTTCGGTCTGGTAGAGGTTGGCCTCGTCGGCCTCGGCCTGCATGCTGCCCTGGCGCATCACCACGTCACCGGCGAGGGTAGCGATCTGCTGCTCCTGCTGGTACTTGGATACCTTGGCGTTGATGTAGGTCGGCGACTCGTCCTTCGGCGTGGTGTCGGCCATGCCCGGGCGGGTTGGCTCGATGTAGGCGCCACCGCAGTACGGGCCGGTTTCGGCCAGCTGTGCGGCAGTGAGCTTTTCACGCGGAACCCAGTCCAGGTGGCTGTAGTCTTCGCTACGCGACTTCAGGCCACGGCCCTTGGCCTCGGTGACCAGCATCGGCCGGTCCGCGGTTTCGCCTTCGCTCGCGGCTTCGGTGCCGGTGCTGACGGCAGCACCCTCGTGCACCGGGCGCGGCGGCAGGTTGTTGGCTGGGGTCTTGGGCTTGCAGTCCCAACCACCGGAGGCGGACACTTGGCAGTCGAACTGTTCGGCTGCCACCACGTAAGACGTGGCCAGAGGTTGCAGGGCCAGCAAACCGCCGGTTACCAGCAACGGAAACTTTCTACGAAACGCGGGGGATTTCAATGCCATCTTATTAGTCCGGGCTTCCTGCGTGCCATCTGCCCGCGTGTGGGGCCGCACGCCTCTCGATGGTCTGAAAAAGATGCTGGATAATAAAGCATGACCCGCTTGACGGCTAGGGCCGTCGGAGACCCTTGTAATGCCTGAACACGATGTACGCCTGCAACAACTGACGGTCTGGCTCGATGAGCAGCTCAATGATCTTTTCCGGAAAAACGCCTGGGGCGAAGTGCCCGCAGGCAGCCTGACCGCGGCCAGCAGCGATGCCAGCTTCCGTCGTTATTTCCGCTGGCAGGGCGCCGGCCACAGCTTCGTGATCATGGATGCACCACCTCCGCAGGAAAACTGCCGACCGTTCGTCGCCATCGACCACTTGTTGGCCAGCGCCGGCGTGCACGTGCCGCTGATCCATGCCCAGGACCTGGAGCGTGGCTTCCTGCTGCTGGGTGACCTGGGCCACCAGACATACCTTGATATCATTGATGCGGACAACGCCGACGGCCTGTTCGCTGATGCCATCGACGCGTTGCTGGCGTTCCAGCGCCTGCCGATGGACGCGCCGTTGCCCAGCTACGACGATGCGCTGCTGCGCCGTGAAGTCGAGTTGTTCCCGGAGTGGTACGTGGGCCGTGAGCTTGGCCTGGCCTTCAGCGATGCCCAGAAAGCCGCCTGGCAACGAATCAGCCAGTTGCTGATCGACAGCGCACTCACCCAGCCCAAGGTACTGGTGCACCGCGACTACATGCCGCGCAACCTGATGCAGAGCACGCCCAACCCCGGCGTGCTGGACTTCCAGGATGCCGTGTACGGCCCGGTCACCTACGACATCACCTGCCTGTTCAAGGACGCCTTCCTCAGTTGGCCGCAGGCGCGGGTCGAAGGCTGGCTGCGCGACTACTGGCAGAAGGCACAGGCTGCCGGCATCCCGGTGCAGGCCGACTTCGAGGCGTTCCAGCGTGCCAGCGACCTGATGGGTGTTCAGCGCCACCTGAAGGTGATCGGTATCTTCGCCCGTATCTGCCACCGCGACGGCAAACCCCGTTACCTGGGCGACGTGCCGCGCTTCTTCGCCTATATAGAAGAAGTGATCAGTCGCCGGCCCGAATTGGCGGAGCTGGGTGAGCTGATTGCCGAGCTGCAGGCCGGAGCGCGTGCATGAAGGCAATGATATTGGCAGCGGGCAAAGGCGAGCGCATGCGCCCGCTGACCCTGCACACCCCCAAGCCGCTGGTCCCGGTCGCCGGCCAGCCACTGATCGAGTATCACCTGCGGGCCCTGGCTGCGGCGGGCGTCACCGAGGTGGTGATCAACCATGCCTGGCTCGGCCAGCAGATCGAGGACCACCTGGGTGACGGCAGCCGTTTCGGCCTGAGCATCCGCTATTCGCCCGAAGGAGAGCCGCTGGAAACCGGCGGTGGCATCTTCAAGGCCCTGCCATTGCTGGGTGACGCGCCGTTCCTGTTGGTGAACGGCGATGTCTGGACCGACTACGACTTCGCGCGCCTGCAGGCTCCCCTGCAAGGCCTGGCCCATTTGGTGCTGGTCGATAACCCAGGCCATCACGGCCGCGGCGACTTCCGCCTGGTGGGCGAGCGGGTGGTCGATGGTGATGATGCCCCTGGCACGCTGACCTTCAGCGGCCTTTCGGTGCTGCACCCGGCGCTGTTCGAAGGCTGCCAGCCTGGCGCCTTCAAGCTGGCGCCGTTGCTGCGCCAGGCCATGGCTGCGGGCCAGGTCAGTGGCGAGCACTACCGTGGGCACTGGGTTGATGTCGGTACTATCGAGCGCCTGGCCGAGGCCGAGCGCCTGATCGGCGAGCGCGCCTGACATGTGGTGGCCAAGCACGGTGATTGGTGCCGGTGCCGGCTTTGCCGTTGCCAGCATCCCCGGGGCCTTGCTCGGCGCGTTGCTCGGCCAGGCCATGGACCGCCGCCTGCGATTGCAGGGCTGGGAGGACATGCGTGAGCGCCTGGGCGGGCGCCCGGCCTTGCAGGACGACGAGTTACTGTTCGTGATGCTCGGGCGCCTGGCCAAGTGCGATGGCCGGGTGGGCGAGCAGCATATCCAGCAGGCGCGCCAGGAGATGGTGCGCCTGGACCTGGCCGAAGCGGCCCGGCTGCGCGCGATTGCCGCGTTCAACCGTGGCAAGGCGGGCAAGGACAGGCTGAGTGGGCACCTGCGGCGCATTCGCCAGCAGCCGCATGCGGCCGAAGGCACCCTGCGTGCCTGTTGGCGCATGGTCTGGGCCGACGGCAAGATGGGCAACAAGGAGCGTGAACTGCTGCTGGACTGGGGGCAGAAACTGGGCCTGAGCCGGCGGCAGGTGCAAGCCATGTCGCTGGAGTACGAACCACGCAAGGCGGCGGGGCCGGAAGGGGTCGCCATGACCTATGCGGCGGCGTTGCGCTTGCTGGCGGTCGAGGCGGATACCGATGCCGACAAGGTCAAGCAGGCGTATCGTCGGCTGGTCAGCCGGCACCACCCGGACAAGCTGGCGGGCACTGGTGCCAGTGAGGCGCAGGTGCGTGAAGCGACCGAGCGGACCCGGGAGTTGCATCAGGCCTATGCAATGATCCGCAAGCGGCGCGGCCTTTGATGGCCCTATCGCCGGCAAGCCAGCTCCCACAGGTATTGCACTGACCCTGAACACTGTGGGGTACCTGTGGGAGCTGGCTTGCCGGCGATGGGGCCATCATGGCAAACCTTACCCCTGCGGGTTCATCCACCCCCGCACCCGGCGGAACAGTTGCTCCTGCTCGGCCACCTTGTTCCCCGGCATGGCAATCAGCGACAACTGCCGGTACTGGCTGTCCTTCTGCCGCTTGCTGGCCTGCAGGCGCTGCGCGGCTGCATTGCGGTCACTGCTGCGGGTGGCGTAGTAGATGTCGGCAGTCGGCACTTTCAAGGTCGGCGCCAGGCTTTCCAGGTCATGCTCCACCCGCGCCGGTGTCTGCGCGGCAACCATCACCAGTTTCTGCACCTGCGGTGGCTGTTTCTCGCTCAGGTAGCGGGCCGCCCAATACGCGCCGCTGCCATGGCCGATCAGCACGATGCTGCGGGCGTTGTGCTGCTGGGCAAAGGCCACCGCAGCATCCAGGCGGGCGAAAATGCGCTCGGCATCGGCCGGGTCGGTTTGCTCGCTGGCCTGTTTGGCGTCAGTGCTCTCTGCGGTGTCGGCATCGGCTGCGGTAGCCTGGGCGACGTTGGCATTGGCATCGGCCGGCATGTCCTTGGCCGGG
The DNA here is from genome assembly GCF_040784925.1 of Pseudomonas sp. X4. Taxonomy (NCBI): domain Bacteria; kingdom Pseudomonadati; phylum Pseudomonadota; class Gammaproteobacteria; order Pseudomonadales; family Pseudomonadaceae; genus Pseudomonas; species Pseudomonas sp. X4. Next base: position 2,880,792 of record NZ_CP160798.1, read on the forward strand.
GCGCTTTCGCCCTTGTCTGGCTGCGGCTCGGCAGCCGGCTTGGCCTCGACCCGCGCCTGTGGGCTGTCGGCGAGCAGGTCGGGCAGGCTGATGCTCAGGCTGTGCCAGCCGATATCGGGGAACTTCTGCCGCAGCGGGCCGACCGCATTTGGCCAGTCAGCCGTTTCGCCAGCCCCCGGGACGATGATGACCGCCCCCTGCGGGTCGCTGTCGTTGGCCGGTTTCCATAGGGCCAGGAAGCTGTCGGCACCGGCCTGCAGGGTCTGCTGTTCGGCCTTGGGCACCAGCCGCTCCAGCGCCTGGGCGTCCTCCTGGCTGCGCTCCAGCAGCGGCGGGCGAGGGGCTTGGGCAGCGGGTGCCTCGGTGGTGGTGGATGGTTTTTCGGCATCGGCGGCCAGGGCGCCGAGTGGAAGGATCGAGGCCAGGCAGCACATTGCCAGCGTCGTGCGATAAAGTGTGGACATGAGTCAACCCAGGGCCAGAATGATACCGGCAGCCTAATAGTATTTGCCCGTGACGGCCATGCTGCATGGCCGCCTTGCCAAGACGAGCGTGTAGATGAAGCGAGTGCGTCGCCTGTTGGTTATCGGCTGCTTTTGGCTGCCCTTGATTGCATTGGCCAGTCCCGAAGCGGTGCCCACGGTTGCCCTGGAACCGGCCCAGCAGCAATGGCTGGATACGCACCGCAGCCTACGTGTCGGCCTGGTGTTGCAGGCGCCCTACGCTCAGTTCGACCGGCGCCTGCAGCAGCTGTACGGGGCCAACGTGGAACTGGTGAGCAGCCTGGCGCAGGCGCTGCGGCTGGACCTTACCTGGCGCAACTTCGCCGACCAGGCCAGCCTCGAACATGCCCTGCAGGCCGGCGAAATCGACTTTGCCCCGGGGCTTACCCAGACCCCTGCCAGCCTGCGTCTGTGGCTGTTCAGCGACCCTTACATGCGCGTGCCGCAACTGGTGGTTGGGCCGCGCACCGGGACCATGGCCGTGGAACTGGAAACGCTCGAGGCCGAGCAGCGGGTGGCGGTACGCATGCCCAGCCAGCTGGCGGACTACCTGCGTGGCAACTACAGCAACCTCAACCTGCAAGGGGTGCCCAACGAGCGCGAGGCCCTGCAACTGGTGGTGGGCGGCCAGGCCAGTTTCGCAGTGCTGGATGAAGCCCAGCTCAGCCGCCTGTCGCGCGAGAGCGAGTTCGGCGAACTGGCGGTGGTCGGCGATATCGGCCTGCCGCAACTGTTGCGCATCGGTTCGCGGCGCGACTGGCCGCTGCTGGCCGATGTGCTCGAGCGTGGCCTGCAGGCACTGCCGGCCAAGGAACTGGAGCAACTGCACCAGCGTTGGCTGCAGCCAAAGTACCCACGCCTGAGCGAGTCGACGGGGTTCTGGCAGAACCTGGCCCTGCTGTTCGGCATGCTGCTGTTGTGCGCGCTGGCCACCCTGGTGTGGCAGCGTCGGCAGCAGCGCCAGCTGGAGCGCAGCCTGCTGGCCACGCGCGAAAGCCTGGTGGAGCGGCAGGTGCGCGAAGAAGCGTTGCGCCTGAGCCAGTTCGCCATCGACCAGAGCACGGTGGGCATCCTCTGGGTCAACTGGGACAGCCACGTACGCTACGCCAACCATGCCGCCGAGCGCATGCTGGGCTACGGCGAAGGCGCGCTGCTGGAGCGGCCGCTGAGCGACTTTGAACCCAGCCTGACCATGGACCGCTGGCTGGAACTGTGGAAGGGCGCGCGCACCGGGGCGGGCGGTGTCGGCCAGTTCGAGACGCAGTGCCGCCGGGCTGACCACAGCCTGCTGCCGGTCGAGCTGTCGCTGAGTTTTCTGCGCTTTCGTGACTCCGAGTACCTGGTGGTTTACCTCGCCGATGTTACCGAGCGCCACCGCGCCCTTGCGGCCCTGCGCGAAAGCGAGGCGCGGCTCAAGGGCATTGCCGGCAACGTGCCGGGGTTGGTGTTCCGCCTGGAGCGCGACCCGGCCGAGGGCGACCTGGAATTCCCCTACATCAGCGAGGGCAGCGAGGCCTTGGTGGGCTATTCGCCCAGCGAGATCCAGCACCCGCAGATGGGCCTGCGCAACCTGGTACATCCCGAGGACCGCGCCGATTACCACCGAGTGCAGGACCTGGCCCTGGCCAGCGACCAGGACTGGTCCTGGCAGGGGCGCATCCTCACCCGCCAGGGTGAACAGCGCTGGGCCGACATCAAGGCCAGCACCCGGCGCCTGGGCAACGGCCAGGTGGTGTGGGACGGCGTGGTGTGGGACATCACCCAGGGCAAGCGGGCCGAGTTGGCGCTGGCCAGGTCCCAGGAGCAGCTGCGCGAACTGTCGGCCCACCTGGAGAGCGTGCGTGAGGAAGAAAAGGCCCGCATCGCCCGGGAAGTGCACGATGAACTGGGGCAGATGCTGACCGTGCTCAAGCTGGAGGTGTCGATGTGCGAGCTGGCCTTCGCCGAGCTGGACCCGGGCCTGAATGAGCGCCTGACCAGCATGAAGCGCCTGATCGCCCAACTGTTCCAGCTGGTGCGCGACGTGGCCACCGCCTTGCGCCCGCCGATTCTCGATGCCGGCATCGCCTCGGCCATCGAATGGCAGGCGCGGCGTTTTGAAGCACGCACGCAAATCCCCTGCCTGGTGCAAGTACCGGATAATCTGCCAGCATTGAGCGACGCCAAGGCCACCGGGCTGTTCCGTATCCTCCAGGAGGCGCTGACCAACGTAATGCGCCACGCCCAGGCGCACAGCGTGGAGATCGAACTGGTACGGGAGCACGGGCAATTGCGCATGACTGTCAGCGATGACGGCCAGGGCTTTTGCCGCGACCAGCCCCGGCCCACCTCGTTCGGCCTGGTCGGGGTGCGTGAGCGGGTGCTGATGCTGGGCGGCAGCATGGCGCTGGACAGTGAACCGGGCGAAGGCACCAGCCTGAGCGTGGCCATACCGTTGGAGTAGGAGAGCGATCGTGATTCGAGTGCTGGTGGCCGAAGACCACACCATTGTCCGTGAGGGCATCAAGCAGTTGATTGGCCTGGCCAAGGACATGCAGGTGGCGGGAGAGGCCGGTAACGGTGAGCAGCTGCTGGAAACCCTGCGCCACACGCCGTGCGAGGTGGTACTGCTGGATATCTCGATGCCGGGTGTGAATGGCCTGGAGGCGATCCCGCGGATCCGCGCGTTGCACGACGCCCCGGCGATCCTGATGCTGTCGATGCACGATGAAGCGCAGATGGCGGCGCGGGCGCTGAAGGCCGGGGCGGCGGGCTATGCCACCAAGGACAGCGACCCGGCGCTGTTGCTGACCGCGATTCGCCGGGTTGCCGCTGGCGGGCGTTATATCGACCCGGCGCTGGCCGACCGCATGGTCTTCGAAGTGGGCCTGACGGAGTCGCGGCCGTTGCACACGCTGCTGTCCGAGCGGGAGTTTTCGGTGTTCGAACGCCTGGCCCAGGGCGCCAACGTCAACGACATCGCCCAACAGCTGGCGCTGTCGAGCAAGACCATCAGCACCCACAAGGCGCGCCTGATGCAGAAGCTGAAAGTGAACTCGCTGGCTGAGCTGGTGAAGTACGCGATGGAGCACAAGCTGGTCTGAATGCGACATGCGCTTCCTGCGTCCTGTAGCGAATCCCTGTGGGAGCGGGTTTACCCGCGAAAGGGCCTGACCTGCCATCTGCGGTGCCTGGGCTGGCCTCTTCGCGGGTGAACCCGCTCCCACAGGGGCGCGCCGGAGGGCTGAGGGAAATATTCCAAACCCGCCATCTTTGTAGGGGAATCCCTACAACAAATCTTCCATCCGGATGATGGCATTCTCTCAGCACCCCCGATTTTCCGGCGCTTGCCGCTTGTCTAGTCTTTGCCTACGCAGTCATCCAACAAGAAGGTGCAGGCATGAGCGAGGCGAAGTCGAACGCTGCAACCAGCGAAACGCTGGTCAGCTTCCGTGGTGTGCAGAAGAGCTACGACGGCGAGTCGCTGATCGTCAAAGACCTCAACCTGGATATTCGCAAGGGCGAGTTCCTCACCCTGCTTGGCCCGTCCGGCTCGGGCAAGACCACCAGCCTGATGATGCTGGCCGGCTTCGAAACCCCCACCGCCGGTGAAATCCAGCTGGCCGGGCGTTCGATCAACAATGTGCCGCCGCACAAGCGTGACATCGGCATGGTGTTCCAGAACTACGCGCTGTTCCCGCACATGACCGTGGCCGAGAACCTGGCCTTCCCGCTGACCGTGCGCAACCTGAGCAAGACCGACATCAGCGAGCGGGTCAAGCGGGTGCTGAACATGGTCCAGCTCGATGCCTTCGCCAAGCGTTACCCCGGCCAGCTGTCCGGCGGCCAGCAGCAGCGTGTAGCCCTGGCCCGGGCACTGGTGTTCGAGCCGCAGCTGGTACTGATGGACGAACCGCTGGGCGCGCTGGACAAGCAGCTGCGCGAGCACATGCAGATGGAGATCAAGCACATCCACCAGCGCCTGGGCGTGACCGTGGTGTACGTGACCCACGACCAGGGCGAAGCGCTGACCATGTCCGACCGGGTGGCCGTGTTCCACCAGGGTGAAATCCAGCAGATCGCCGACCCGCGCACGCTGTACGAAGAACCCTGCAACACCTTCGTCGCCAACTTCATCGGCGAGAACAACCGCATCAACGGCACCTTGCTGGCCAGTGATGGCAAGCGCTGCCAGGTGCAGTTGCCGCGTGGCGAGCGGGTCGAGGCGCTGGCGGTGAATGTCGGCCAGGCCGGCGAGCCGGTGACCCTGTCGATCCGCCCGGAGCGCGTGCGCCTGAACGGCCACAGCGAAAGCTGCGTGAACCGCTTCTCGGGCCGGGTGGCCGAATTCATTTACCTGGGCGACCACGTGCGGGTGCGCCTGGAAGTTTGCGGCAAGGGCGACTTCTTCGTGAAACAGCCGATTGCCGAGCTCGACCCGGCCTTGGCCGTGGGCGATGTGGTACCGCTGGGCTGGGAGGTGGAGCACGCCCGCGCGCTCGATCCGATTGCCGAAGCCCATTGATGGATTGCTTCACCAACCCTGTACTGTGGAGAGAATAATAATGCGCAAGCAGTTGAAACTGACCGCCCTGGCCCTGGGGCTGTTCGCCGCTGGCCAGGCCATGGCCGCAGACCTCACCGTGGTCTCGTTCGGCGGTGCCAACAAGGCGGCCCAGGTCAAGGCGTTCTACGAACCGTGGGAGAAGGCCGGCAAGGGCAAGATCGTTGCAGGCGAGTACAACGGCGAGATGGCCAAGGTCAAAGCCATGGTCGACACCAAGAGCGTGTCATGGAACCTGGTGGAAGTTGAGTCGCCAGAACTGGCCCGCGGCTGTGACGAGGGCATGTTCGAAGAACTCGACCCGGCCCTGTTCGGTAATGAGGCCGACTATGTGCCGGGTGCCATCCAGCCATGTGGCGTGGGCTTCTTCGTATGGTCCACGGTGCTGGCCTACAACGCCGACAAGCTGAAGACCGCACCCACCAGCTGGGCCGATTTCTGGGATACCAAGAAATTCCCGGGCAAGCGCGGCCTGCGCAAGGGCGCCAAGTACACCCTGGAATTCGCCCTGATGGCCGACGGCGTGGCGCCGAAGGACGTGTACCAGGTGCTGGGCACCAAAGAGGGCGTGGACCGCGCCTTCAAGAAACTCGACGAACTCAAGCCAAGCATCCAGTGGTGGGAAGCTGGCGCCCAGCCGCCGCAGTACCTGGCCTCGGGTGACGTGGTCATGAGCTCTGCCTACAACGGCCGCATCGCTGCGGTGCAGAAAGAGAGCAACCTGAAGGTGGTGTGGAACGGCGGCATCTACGACTTCGACGCCTGGGCCATCCCGAAAGGCGCCAAGGATGCCGAGGAAGCGAAGAAATTCATCGCCTTCAGCGTGCAGCCCGAGCAGCAGAAGACCTACTCCGAGAACATCGCCTACGGCCCGGCCAATTCCAAGGCCGTGAGCCTGCTGTCGGACGCGGTGAAGAAGGACATGCCGACCACGCCTGAAAACATCGCCAACCAGGTGCAGATCGACGTGGCCTTCTGGGCTGACAACAGCGAGCAGCTGGAGCAACGCTTCAACGCCTGGGCGGCGAAGAAGTAAACGACCAGCGTAGGGGGCCGCGTTGCGGCCCATCGCCGGCAAGCCAGCTCCCACAGGGGGCCGCTGCCCTGGAGCCAGCGGAGTATCTGTAGGAGCTGGCTTGCCTGCGATGGGCTGCGCAGCAGCCCCATTTTCAGTTCGTATCGCGGAGTTCGCCATGGCCATTGCAGTGCCCCTCAAAGAAGGCGCAGGTCCAAGTCTCAAGCAGCGCCTCAAGCACGCCGAGCGGGTCAACCGCTGGAAGGCGCAGGCGTTGATCGCGCCGCTGGCGCTGTTTCTCCTGCTGGTGTTCCTGGTGCCGATCGCGGCGCTGCTGTACAAGAGCGTCGGCAACCCGGAAGTGGTTGGCGGCCTGCCGCGCACCGTGGGCGTCATCACCCAGTGGGATGGCAAGAGCCTGCCGGGCGAGGACGTGTACAAGGCGTTGAGCCAGGACCTGGCCGAGTCGCGCAAGAACCAGACCCTGGGCGACCTTTCCAAGCGCCTGAACATGGAGCTGGCCGGTTACCGCAGCCTGTTGGCCAAGACCGCGCGGGCGCTGCCGTTCAAGAGCGAACCCGCTTCCTATAAAGATGCCTTGCAGGCCCTCGACGAGCGTTGGGGCGACCCGGCCTACTGGCAGGCGATCCGCCGCAACACCAGTACGGTCACCTCGTTCTACCTGCTGGCTTCGCTCGACCACCGCATCGATGACCTTGGCGAACTGGCCAAGGCCACCCCGGACCAGGCCATCTACCTGGATATCTTCGCCCGCACCCTGTGGATGGGTGTGGTGATTACCGCCATCTGCCTGGTGCTGGCCTACCCGCTGGCCTACCTGCTGGCCAACCTGCCGACCCGGCAGAGCAACCTGCTGATGATCCTGGTGCTGCTGCCGTTCTGGACCTCGATCCTGGTGCGGGTGGCGGCGTGGATCGTGCTGCTGCAGTCGGGTGGCCTGATCAACAGCGCGCTGATGGCCATGGGCATCATCGACCAGCCGCTGGAACTGGTGTTCAACCGCACCGGCGTGTACATCTCGATGGTGCACATCCTGTTGCCGTTCATGATCCTGCCGCTGTACAGCGTGATGAAGGGTATTTCGCCAAGTTACATGCGTGCGGCGATCTCGCTGGGCTGCCACCCGTTCGCCAGTTTCTGGCGGGTCTACTTCCCGCAGACCTACGCCGGGGTTGGCGCTGGTTGCCTGCTGGTGTTCATCCTGGCCATCGGCTACTACATCACCCCGGCACTGCTGGGCAGCCCGAATGACCAGATGGTCAGCTACTTCGTGGCCTTCTACACCAACACCAGCATCAACTGGGGCATGGCCACCGCACTGGGCGGGCTGTTGCTGCTGGCGACCGTGCTGTTGTACCTGATCTATAGCTGGCTGGTCGGCGCCAGCCGCCTGCGCCTGAGCTGAGGAGCCTTGTCATGCTGAGCCCTTACATGTCGCCCGTGGAGCGGGTGTGGTTCTACAGCCTGCGCATTCTTTGCGGCTTGATCCTGCTGTTCCTCATATTGCCGGTGCTGGTGATCGTGCCGCTGTCGTTCAACAGTGGCAGTTTCCTGGTGTACCCGCTGCAGGGCTTCTCGCTGCAGTGGTACCAGGACTTCTTCGGCTCGGCCGAGTGGATGCGGGCCTTGAAGAACAGCATCATCGTCGCCCCGGCAGCCACAGTGCTGGCCATGGTGTTCGGCACCCTGGCGGCCATCGGCCTGACCCGTGGGGACTTCCCGGGCAAGTCGCTGGTGATGGCGCTGGTGATTTCGCCGATGGTGGTGCCGGTGGTGATCATCGGTGTGGCCAGCTACCTGTTCTTTGCCCCGCTGGGCATGGGCAACAGCTTCACCTCGCTGATTCTGGTGCATGCGGTACTGGGCGTGCCGTTCGTCATCATTACCGTGTCGGCGACCTTGCAGGGCTTCAACTACAACCTGGTGCGCGCGGCAGCCAGCCTGGGCGCCTCGCCGCTGCTGACTTTCCGCCGGGTGACCCTGCCGCTGATCGCGCCCGGGGTGATTTCGGGGGCATTGTTCGCCTTTGCCACGTCGTTCGACGAAGTAGTGGTGACCCTGTTCCTGGCCGGGCCGGAGCAGGCGACCCTGCCGCGGCAGATGTTCAGTGGTATTCGAGAGAACCTGAGCCCGACCATTGCCGCGGCGGCGACCTTGCTGATTGCCTTCTCGGTGGTATTGCTGCTGACCCTGGAGTGGTTGCGTGGGCGTAGCGAGAAGCTGAGGACCCAGCAGCCTGGTTGAAGGTATGTTGCCTGTGCTGGCCTCTTCGCGGCTAAAGCCGCTCCCACAGGATTTGTGCAGCTTTTGATGTCTGCGCGGTCCCTGTGGGAGCGGCTTTAGCCGCGAAGAGGCCGGTACAGGTTGATGCTAATCAGCCTTCATCCGCTTCCCTGGGTTACAATGCGCGCCACCGTGATTCTGCCAACAGGTGCGCCATGCAGCCCTACGCTATTGCCCCCTCCATTCTCTCCGCCGATTTCGCCCGACTGGGCGAGGACGTCGACAAGGTATTGGCCGCGGGTGCCGACATCGTCCACTTCGATGTCATGGACAACCACTACGTCCCCAACCTGACCATCGGCCCGATGGTCTGCACCGCCCTGCGCAAGTATGGCGTCACCGCCCCGATCGACGTGCACCTGATGGTCAGCCCGGTCGACCGCATCATCGGCGACTTCATCGAAGCTGGTGCCACCTACATCACCTTCCACCCGGAAGCCTCGCAGCACATCGACCGTTCGCTGCAGTTGATCAAGGACGGTGGCTGCAAGGCCGGCCTGGTGTTCAACCCGGCCACCAGCCTGGACGCGCTGAAGTACGTGATGGACAAGGTCGACATGGTGCTGCTGATGAGCGTCAACCCGGGCTTCGGCGGGCAGAAGTTCATCCCTGGCACCCTCGACAAGCTGCGCGAGGCGCGTGCGCTGATCGACGCCAGCGGCCGTGATATCCGCCTGGAAATCGACGGTGGCGTCAACGTCAACAACATCCGCGAGATCGCTGCCGCTGGCGCCGACACCTTCGTGGCCGGCTCGGCAATCTTCAACGCCCCGGACTACCAGGAAGTCATCGCCAGGATGCGTTCCGAACTGGCTCAGGCCCGCCCATGAGCGGCTTCGAGCAGCTGTTCCCGGGGACGCTGCCCAGGCTGGTGATGTTCGATCTGGACGGTACCCTGATCGATTCCGTGCCAGACCTGGCCGCCGCCGTGGACCGCATGCTGCTCGAACTGGGGCGCCCGCCTGCCGGCCTGGAGGCGGTGCGCCACTGGGTGGGCAACGGTGCCCAGGTGCTGGTGCGCCGGGCGCTGGCCGGTGGCATCGACCACGCTGCCGTGGACGATGCGCTGGCCGAGCAGGCGTTGGCGCTATTCATGGACGCCTATGCCGAAAGCCACGAACTGACCGTGGTCTACCCCGGTGTGCAGGACACCCTGCGCTGGCTGCGCAAGCAGGGCGTGGAAATGGCGCTGATCACCAACAAGCCCGAGCGCTTCGTTGGCCCGCTGCTGGACCAGATGAAGATCGGCAACTACTTCCGCTGGATCATCGGCGGTGACACCCTGCCGCAGAAAAAGCCCGACCCTGCGGCTCTGCTGTTCGTCATGCAGATGGCCGGTGTCACCCCGCAGCAGTCGCTGTTTGTCGGCGATTCACGCAGTGACGTGCTGGCGGCCAAGGCGGCTGGCGTGCAGTGCGTGGGCCTGACCTACGGCTACAACCACGGCCGACCGATCCACGACGAAGCCCCCAGTCTGGTGATCGACGACCTGCGCGCATTGCTGCCCGGTTGCGCAGACCCGGCCACTGGGATAACGTTGGCGGACCTTCAAGCCTCACAAGACAGAGAGTCCACCGTGGCGGTTACCGGCAAATTCTGGATGAAAGTCATCAAGGCCCTGGCCCGTTGGCGTTGGCGCGCCTGACTTCAGCCTGCCGGCGCGTGCCGGCCCGTCCGTTTGCCTGACCTATTGCTGCTTGCCACGAGGCTACCCATGACCCGCGAAGAATTCCTGCGCCTGGCCGCTGCCGGCTACAACCGTATTCCCCTGGCCTGCGAAACCCTGGCCGACTTCGACACGCCGCTGTCGATCTACCTGAAACTGGCCGACCAGCCCAACTCGTACCTGCTCGAATCGGTGCAGGGCGGCGAGAAATGGGGCCGTTACTCGATGATCGGCCTGCCGTCGCGCACCGTGATGCGTGTGCACGGTTACCACGTCAGCATCCTGCAGGATGGCGTGGAGGTGGAAAGCCACGATGTCGAAGACCCGCTGGCCTTCGTCGAAACCTTCAAGGACCGTTACAAGGTCGCCGATATCCCTGGCCTGCCGCGCTTCAACGGCGGCCTGGTCGGCTACTTCGGCTACGACTGCGTGCGCTATGTGGAAAAGCGCCTGGGCGCCAGCCCCAACCCGGATCCGCTGGGTGTGCCGGATATCCTGCTGATGGTGTCCGATGCGGTGGTGGTGTTCGACAACCTGGCGGGCAAGATGCACGCGATCGTGCTGGTCGACCCGGCTGAAGAGCAGGCTTTCGAACAGGGCCAGGCACGCCTGCAAGGCCTGCTGGAAACCCTGCGTCAGCCGATCACCCCACGCCGTGGCCTGGACCTGAGTGGCCCGCAGGCTGCCGAGCCGGAATTCCGCTCCAGCTATACCCGCGAGGATTACGAGAACGCCGTCGGCCGTATCAAGGAATACATCCTGGCCGGTGACTGCATGCAGGTGGTGCCGTCGCAGCGCATGTCGATCGACTTCAAGGCTGCGCCAATCGACCTGTACCGCGCGCTGCGCTGCTTCAACCCGACGCCGTACATGTACTTCTTCAACTTTGGCGACTTCCATGTGGTCGGCAGCTCGCCCGAGGTGCTGGTGCGCGTCGAGGACAACCTGGTCACCGTGCGCCCGATTGCCGGCACCCGCCCGCGTGGCGCTACCGAAGAGGCCGACCGCGCGCTGGAAGACGACCTGCTGTCGGACGACAAGGAAATTGCCGAGCACCTGATGCTGATCGACCTGGGCCGTAACGACGTCGGTCGCGTGTCCTCGACCGGCAGCGTGCGCCTGACCGAGAAGATGGTGATCGAGCGTTACTCCAACGTGATGCACATTGTGTCCAACGTCACTGGCCAGCTGCGCGAAGGGCTGACGGCGATGGACGCACTGCGGGCGATCCTGCCGGCCGGTACGCTTTCGGGTGCGCCGAAGATTCGCGCGATGGAGATCATCGATGAGCTGGAGCCGGTCAAGCGTGGGGTTTACGGTGGTGCCGTCGGTTACTTCGCGTGGAACGGCAACATGGATACCGCCATTGCCATCCGTACCGCGGTAATCAAGGACGGTGAGCTGCATGTGCAGGCCGGGGGCGGCATCGTTGCCGACTCGGTGCCGGCGCTGGAGTGGGAAGAAACCATCAACAAGCGCCGGGCAATGTTCCGCGCGGTGGCGTTGGCCGAGCAGACTTCGGCCAAGTAAGTTGATCGGGGCTGCGTTGCAGCCCTTCGCGGGCATGCCCGCTCCCACAGGGAAATCACATGCTGCAAGGCCTGTGCAATACCTGTGGGAGCGGGCGAGCCCGCGAAGGGCCGCAAAGCGGCCCCACCAATTCAAAAGTCGACGCTGACGCCCAAACTGACCCCCTGCTGCGTCAATTCATCACTCTTGCGCCAGTTATAGTTACCGCGCAAATGCACCCCCGCCACCACCTCATGGCTCACCCCCAGGCTCGCCCGGGTCAGGTCGCTGTGCGGCGTATACCCTGTCAGGGTGAAGTCATTCGCCGGCAGGCTGGTCAGGTGCATCGTCACATCCTGCTGGTCATCCTCGAACTCATGCTCCTGCGCCACCTCGGCGAACAGCCGGGTACTCGGCAGCACCTGCACACTGCCCAGCAACCCCACGCCCAAACGGCGTGATGTACGTTCCTGGTCATCGAAGCCCAGCGCCGTCGAGCGCCCGCTTTTCTCGTCATAGCCATCCACCTTCACCCGCGCATAGTCGGCGCTGATGAACGGAGCCAGCTGCCAGCTGCTGCTCTCGGCCGCCAGGTTGTAGCCCAGCCGCCCCGACATAGCCCAGGCCTCGCCATCGGTATCGCCCTTTTCGCTGCGGTCGTTCACGCCAAGGGCGAAGGTGCGCTTGAGGTCGCTGTAGTCCAGGTGCCCGGCGGTCAGCGCCGCGTCGGCCCACCAGCGGTCCTGGCGGTATTGGGCGAAGGCGCTGGCAAGGTAGCTGTCCAGCTTGTAGTCCGAATCCTGTGCGCCGGCTTCCAGCTTCTGCCGGTACACGCCGCCGGCCAGGCCCAGGCGCCATGCATCGTTCAGGCGGTAGCTGCCGCCCAGGGTCAGGTTATAGCCGCGGCCATCGCCGCTGGCCGCGCTGCGCTGGCCGTCGAAGTCCAGGTCCTGGGCGCCGGTGGCAACGAAGGCTTGCCACTGGCCAACTGTCTGCCAGGGTGTCTGCCACTGGTTGCGCAATTCGTCCTGGTGAGCGCGCAGGCTGGCGTGGGCCATTTCCGGGAGCAAGGTCAGTTCCCAGGGGGCGGCGATAATCGAATAGGCGTAGTCGGCAATCAGTTGCTGGCCGGCGATGGTCGGGTGCACCGAGTCGTTGAACAGCAGCTTGGTCGGGTCTGGCGTGGCGCCGTTGATGCCATACACCGGGTTTTCCACGCAGCCTTCGCCGCTGTAGCAGGTGCCGACCAGGTTCTGGCCGCTGGCCAGGCCGAACTGCTCGGGGCTGGCCAGCGCTTCGCTCAGCAGCACGGGAATGTTCAGCGGAATAATTTCGGCATCGATCTGCCCCAGCTGGCTGAGCAAGGACTGGTTGAACGCGCCGGATAGCAGCGACAGCGGGTTTTGTTGCGGCGTACCGCTGAAGTTCGGTGTCTGCCCGAGGTCGGGCAGCAGCCAGACCATGATGTAGCGGGCGCCGCCTTGCTGCAGGGCCTGGGCGCTGGCAGCAAGCCGGGCGCCAGCGGCCACGGCATCGGCCGGGCTGTTGACCAGGCCTTGCAGGAAGTCATTGCCGCCGCCAGTCAGGTAATACAACGCGTTGGGGTCGGCGCGCAGGCCATTGGCCAGGTAGCCCGGTTTATCACGCAGTACCAGCCCGGCGCCGGGGCGCCCTGGTGGGATGACGGTCTCGGAGGTAGTGGTGATCGAATCCAGGATCTGCTGGGTGGTGTAGCCACCGACTGCCCAGTTGTTGCCGTCGGGAAGGCCCAGCACCGGATTGACCGGGGAGGTGGAAGGGCCAAGCTCGGTCGGGCTCACACCGAGCCGCCCGCCCAGGATCATCGGTGACACTGGCGCATAATTGCCATTGGCATCGCGGTTGGTGAAGCGCACCCCGCCAAACTGCCCGGCGTCGCTGAGGCTGTCACCAAACACGATCATGCTGGAGTAGGGCGAGGGTGCCGCGAAGGCCTGGCTGCAGGCTAACGTCAATGAGGCGAGGGTAAAGCGCAATAACGGTGCTTTTCGCATCAGGGAACATCCTTTTCTTTGTTTTTATCAGGACAACCCCATCGACCTTAGCAAATCGCAGTGCATCCCTCCCAAGTCCATTCGTTTCCCCGTGTTTACAGGCATATTGCGCCCGCCGCCCCGGTAGGCTACTGTGCCGGGACGTATGAGCGAGACCTATCCCGTGTTGATCGTCAGCAAACTCTTGATGCGCGTAATCAAGGCCCACGCCCGTTGGCGTTGGCGCGCCTGACTTTATCCCCTGCCGGCCCGTCCGGCCCGCCCCCGTTTGCCTTCCTGTCTACCGCCCCTTGGGGCAAAGCCGCGCCTGTTGGCTGGTGCAGAAAGGTTCGAATTCTGAAGTCAGTAGATTCAAGAGGTTTAACCCGATGTTACTGATGATCGACAATTACGACTCATTCACTTACAACGTCGTTCAGTACCTTGGCGAGCTCGGTGCCGAGGTAAAGGTCATTCGCAATGACGAAATGACCATCGCCCAGATCGAAGCCCTCAACCCCGAGCGCATCGTCGTATCTCCAGGCCCGTGCACGCCGAGCGAGGCGGGCGTGTCCATCGAGGCCATCCTGCACTTTGCCGGCAAGCTTCCGATCCTTGGCGTATGCCTGGGCCACCAGTCCATCGGCCAGGCCTTTGGTGGTGATGTGGTACGTGCCCGCCAGGTGATGCACGGCAAGACCAGCCCGGTACACCACCGTGACCTGGGCGTGTTCGCCGGCCTCAACAACCCGTTGACCGTGACCCGTTACCACTCGCTGGTGGTAAAGCGCGAAACCTTGCCCGAGTGCCTGGAAGTGACCGCCTGGACCGCCCATGCTGATGGTTCGGTCGACGAGATCATGGGCCTGCGCCACAAGACGCTGAATATCGAAGGGGTGCAGTTCCACCCCGAGTCGATCCTGACCGAACAGGGCCACGAACTGTTCGCCAACTTCCTCAAGCAGACTGGCGGCCGCCGCTAAGGATCGAACATGGATATCAAGAGTGCGTTGAGCCGTATCGTCGGCCAGCTGGACCTTTCAACCGAAGAAATGCGCGACGTCATGCGCCAGATCATGACTGGCCAGTGCAGCGAAGCGCAGATCGGCGCCTTCCTGATGGGCATGCGCATGAAGAGCGAAAGCATCGACGAGATCGTCGGTGCGGTGTCGGTGATGCGCGAGCTGGCCGACAAGGTCGAACTGCAGAGCCTCGATGGCGTTGTCGATATCGTCGGTACCGGCGGTGATGGCGCCAACATCTTCAACGTATCCACCGCCTCGTCGTTCGTCCTGGCGGCGGCAGGTTGCACCGTGGCCAAGCATGGCAACCGCGCGGTATCGGGCAAGAGCGGCAGTGCCGACCTGCTGGAGGCCGCCGGTATCTACCTGAACCTGACGCCCACCCAGGTGGCCCGCTGCATCGACAGCCTGGGCATCGGCTTCATGTTCGCGCAAAGCCATCATTCGGCCATGAAGCACGCTGCCGGCCCGCGTCGCGACCTGGGGCTGCGCACCCTGTTCAACATGCTCGGCCCGCTTACGAATCCGGCCGGGGTGAAGCACCAGGTGGTCGGTGTATTTGCCCAGACCCTGTGCCGCCCGTTGGCTGAAGTACTGCAGCGCCTGGGCAGCAAGCACGTGCTGGTGGTGCACTCGAAGGATGGCCTGGACGAGTTCAGCCTGGCTGCGCCGACCTTCGTCGCCGAACTGAAAAATGGCGAAATCACCGAATACTGGGTAGAGCCGGAAGACCTCGGCATGAAGAGCCAGAGCCTGCACGGCCTGGCCGTCGAGAACCCGCAGGCGTCGCTGGAGCTGATCCGCGATGCGCTGGGCCGACGCAAGACCGAAAACGGCCAGAAGGCCGCTGAGATGATCGTGCTCAATGCGGGCGCGGCGCTGTATGCCGCTGACCATGCCATGAGCCTGAAAGCCGGTGTGGAACTGGCCCACGACGTACTGCACACCGGGCTGGCCTGGGAGAAGCTGCAGGAGCTGGGTGCCTTTACTGCAGTATTCAAGGTGGAGAACGAAGCATGAGTGTGCCGACGGTGCTGGAAAGGATCATTGCCCGCAAGTTTCAGGAAGTGGCCGAGCGCAGCGCGCGCGTCAGCCTCGCCGAACTGGAGGGCCTGGCCAAGGCTGCCGACGCCCCGCGTGGCTTTGCCAAGGCCCTGATCGAGCAAGCCGCGCGCAAGCAACCGGCGGTGATTGCCGAAATCAAGAAGGCCTCGCCGAGCAAGGGCGTGATTCGCGAGCATTTCGTGCCGGCGGAAATCGCCGTCAGCTACGAGAAGGGCGGGGCGACCTGCCTGTCGGTGCTGACCGATGTGGACTACTTCCAGGGCGCCGACGAGTACCTGCAGCAGGCCCGCGCGGCGGTGTCGCTGCCGGTGATCCGCAAGGACTTCATGGTCGACCCGTACCAGATCGTCGAGGCCCGGGCCCTGGGCGCGGACTGTGTACTGCTGATCGTGTCGGCGCTGGATGACGTGAAGATGGCCGAACTGGCGGCCACGGCCAAGGATGTCGGCCTCGACGTGCTGGTGGAAGTGCACGACGGCGATGAGCTGGAGCGCGCGTTGAAAACCCTGGATACACCGCTGGTGGGGGTGAACAACCGCAACCTGCACACCTTCGAGGTCAGCCTGGAAACCACCCTCGACCTGCTGCCGCGTATTCCGCGTGATCGCCTGGCGATTACCGAGAGCGGTATCTTGAACCGGGCCGATGTGGAGCTGATGGCGATCAACGAGGTCTACTCGTTCCTGGTAGGCGAGGCGTTCATGCGTGCCGAGCAGCCAGGGCTTGAGCTGCAGCGGTTGTTCTTCCCGGATCAGGTGAAGAAGACTGTTCAGCAACTGGACTGATCGAAACGAAGCCGGCGTTATTGCCGGCTTTTTTGTATGCCTGCCATGGCCTTTTCGCGGGCATGCCCGCTCCCACAGGATGATCACTGCCTTTGGCATCTGTGGAATCCATGTGGGAGCGGGCGAGCCCGCGAAGAGGCCGGTGAAAACAACAACATAGGTGGATCAATGACCGATCAACCCCTGGCCCTGACCGTAGAACAAGGCCTGCACGCAGAACAGGAACTGCTGGCCGCCGTCTGCCGCGGCGATCGCTACAGTGGCGTGCTGTTCTGGCGCCCGACCGACCACGCCCTGGTCATGCCCCGGCGCATGAGCCGTCTGGACAATTTCGAAGCCGCCTGCTCGGAGCTGGCGATTGCCGGCTGGCCGGTGCTGCTGCGCGAAACCGGCGGCGAGCCGGTTCCGCAATCACACTCCACGGTGAATGTTGCCCTAGTCTATGTTGCCCCCCGCAGCGAAGGCGACCACGGCCGCATCGAAAACGCCTACGAGCGCCTGTGCCTGCCGCTGTGTGACGTGCTGCGCGAGTGGGGTGGGGTGGCGTCGGTGGGCGAAATCGACGGTGCCTTCTGCGATGGCCGCTACAACGTCAACCTCAATGGCCGCAAACTGGTGGGCACCGCCCAGCGCTGGCGCCAGGGGCTGGGTGGCAAGCGCCCGGTGGTGCTGGTGCACGGTGCGCTGCTGCTGGACAACGAGCGTGAATCGATGGTGGCGGCGGTCAACCGCTTCAACGAGTGCTGCGAGCTGGAGCAGCGCTGCCGCGCCGATGCGCACATCGCCCTGCACGAAGTGGCGCCTGCGGCCCCATGGTTCGAGCGGCTGTCGCAAGCCTATGCCAAGGTACTGGCCGACCTGCCCAGGGACTAGCGGGTACCGTAGACCACCATGGTCTTGCCTTTGACCTGCACCAGGCTGCGTTCTTCAAGGTCCTTGAGGACGCGGCCGACCATTTCCCGCGAGCAACCGACGATGCGGCCGATTTCCTGACGAGTGATCTTGATCTGCATGCCATCGGGGTGGGTCATGGCGTCGGGTTGCTTGCACAGTTCCAGCAGGCAGCGGGCGACACGCCCGGTAACGTCGAAGAACGCCAGGTCGCCGACCTTGCGCGTGGTGTTGCGCAGGCGCTGGGCCATCTGGCTGCCCAGGGCATAGAGGATTTCCGGGTCCTGGCGCGCCAGTTCGCGAAACTTCTCATAACTGATTTCGGCTACTTCGCATTCGGTCTTGGCGCGCACCCAGGCACTGCGCTGCTGTTCACCCTCGACCGGTTCGAACAGGCCCAACTCGCCGAAGAAGTCGCCATTGTTGAGGTAGGCGATGATCATTTCATGGCCGTCATCGTCCTCGATGAGGATGGTGACCGAACCCTTGATGATGAACGACAGTGTCTCGGCCCGGTCGCCGGCGCAGATGATGTTGCTTTTGGCGGTATAGCGACGGCGCTGGCAGTGCACCAGCAGCTTGTCGATGTTCTTGATCTTGGCGGGTAGGGCGGAAGCAACCATCACGAAATCCTGTTCGATATGACGCATAGGCTTTTTATAAAGGTCGGCTGGCGGGAAGCGCCAGTCATTTGGCGCCAGCTTATCAGACACTACAGGATGTTTCGGTACTAAACCGACACGACTCGTGCTTTTCCCACAGCCGTACAAGGTCTAAGCTGACACCCTTTTCCGAAAATCAGGAGTCCGGGTAGATGAAGGCACGTATCCAGTGGGCCGGTGAGGCGATGTTCCTCGGCGAATCGGGGAGCGGCCATGTCGTCGTGATGGACGGCCCGCCCGAGGCCGGCGGCCGTAACCTGGGCGTGCGCCCGATGGAAATGCTGTTGCTGGGCCTGGGTGGCTGCAGCAGCTTTGACGTGGTCAGCATTCTGAAGAAGTCGCGCCAGGCGGTGGAAAGCTGCGAGGCGTTCCTGGAGGCCGAGCGTGCCAGCGAAGACCCGAAGGTGTTTACCAAGATCCACATGAACTTCGTGGTCAAGGGGCGTGGGCTGAAGGAGGCCCAAGTCAAGCGTGCGGTAGAGCTGTCGGCGGAGAAGTATTGCTCGGCTTCGATCATGCTCGAGCGTGCCGGGGTTGAGATTACCCACGGGTACGAGATTGTAGAGCTGGGCTGAACCGCAGACTTCCGGGGCTGCGTTGCAGCCCATCGCCGGCAAGCCAGCTCCCACAGGGATAGCACATGGCTTGAGGTCAATGCGGTCGAGGTGGGAGCTGGCTTGCCGGCGATGGGGCGCGGAGCGGCCCCGACAATTTCAGCTGCGAAGCGCCGGCAGCGCAGCACGCACCCATCCCGGCAAACAACCGCGCATCACCCGGCTCAACCGCTCCCGCCGCTTCTGGTAAACCAGTCCCAGCCCGATAACCCCCAGCCCGATCAAGGTCACCACCACCGGGAACAGCAGCGAGTCGGCAAACACCTCGTACGACAGGTACCCCAGGTAAGCCGCCACACCCAACGCCCCGAACACCATGAACACCGGCCGGCGCAACAGCACCGCCATACCCATCAGGGCAATATTGATCAGGCAGTACAGGGCCTTGCCCAGCTCGCTGCCGCTGTCCACCAGCGTCAGCCCGCCCCAGAATGCCGCCAGCCCGGCCAGGTAGCCCCAGTGGGCGTAGTCTTCGCGGGTGCGGCCGTCCACCCCGACGAACACCACCAGCAACCCGAGCCCGAACCACAGCGAAACCTCGCGGCGCTGTTCCCAGCTGAATGGCGAGCCGAAGAACCATTCGCTTAGGTCCATCGACATGAACCACAAGGCCACGGCAATCGGCATGACGATGAACGGGTAGGGGATCAGCCTCAGCATCAACAGCCCGGCAAGCACCGTGGCTGCTTCCATTGCCAGCCAGCCGCCCTGCACGTAGGTGTAGTACTGGTGATAGTTAGCCTGCGCATCATCCATTGGCCACCAGCCAGCCAGCCGTTCGATGGCGAACACCGCCAATGGCACGATGCTGACCGCGACTGCCGCCAGTACCCCGGCCGCGACGGGCTGTACGCGCCGTTGCAGGTTAACGGCGAACAGCGTGAGCAGCAGGATATAGAGGCTGGCGATGACCAGCAGCGCCCAGTCGCCGATGCGCATCCAGGCTTCGGTGAGCAGCCAGCCCATGGCTGCCATGATCAGCATGGCGCCGAAGTAGAAAGCCACATGGGCCAGCTGGAAGCTGCCGCGCTGTGCCGGCTGCTGGCACAGGAAGGCCAGCAGGGCCTGGTCCTGGCCCGGCTGGAGAATGCCGGCTTGCACGGCGCGCGCCAGGTCCTTGGCGTCGAAACGGTCCGTCATGGTGATGCCTTCAGATACGGTAGGTGCTCTTGGTCATGACCTTGGCCAACAGGCTCATGCCAAAGCGAACAGGGGCGGGGAAGCGATAACCGCCGGCTTCCAGTGCAGACTCGGCGTGCTGTTCCTCATCGATGCGCATCTGCTCGAGGATGGCCCGGGACTTTTCGTCTTCCTGCGGGATCTGCTCCAGGTGCTCGTCGAGGTGCTTGCAAACCTGGTGCTCGGTGGCGGCGACGAAGCCCAGGCTGATCTTGTCGCTGACCAGCCCGGCGAGTGCGCCGATACCGAACGACATGCCGTAGAACAACGGGTTGAGCACGCTGGGGTGGCTGTTCAGCTGGCGAATGCGCTGTTCGCACCAGGCCAGGTGGTCCACTTCTTCCTCGGCGGCGTGTTCCATGGCCTTGCGCACTTCGGGCAGCTTGGCGGTCAGGGCCTGGCCCTGGTACAGCGCCTGGGCGCACACTTCACCGGTGTGGTTGATACGCATCAGCCCGGCAACATGACGAGCCTGCTGTTCGTCCAGGTCGACGTCCGGCTGGACGATGGCCGGCGATGGGCGGGCGGGTTGGCCGCTGAAGGGCAGCAAGGTGCGCATGGCGGTATCGGCCTGCAGCAACAAGCGGTCGAGCGGCGAGTAGTGACGTTCGGTAGCCATCGGGCACCTCCGCAAGAATGTGCCCGACAGTTTACCGCAATAGTGGCAGGGTCGCTTGCCGTGGATCAGCCCGGTGGCCAGTGCATCTGGCGCTGGCCAAGCACGTGCATGTGGATGTGGTAGACGGTCTGGCCGCCTTGCTCGTTGCAGTTCATCACTACGCGGAAGCCTTCCTCGCAGCCAAGTTCCTTGGCCAGACGCTGGGCGGTGAACAAGATATGACCAGCCAGGCCTTTGTCTTCTTCGGTCAAGTCATTGAGGGTGCGGATGTGCTTTTTCGGGATGACCAGAAAATGCACGGGCGCCTGGGGGGCGATATCGTGGAACGCCAGAACCTGGTCGTCCTCGTAGATGATCTTCGCCGGGATCTCCCGGTTGATGATCTTGATGAATAAATCGTCCACAGCACTTGCTCCATGGTGAGGGTCGGGCCGAGTGTACTCAGCCGGGCGCCGCTCGCCCAGTGGCTATTCCATGCCGACCGGGCAATAGCGGCGGTGGATGGCCCCGGCCAGCTTGCGCACCAGCCAGCGCGGCAGCAGGCGCGGGGCGAACGCCAGCAAGCGATTACGCCGGCCGGGCAGTATCAGTGCGCGGTTCTTGTCCAGCGCGCGCACGGTGTACAGCGCCACTTCCTCAGGGCTGAGACAGCGTGGCTTGCCATCCAGCCGCGGAATGCGCCGGCGCGAGGAGCGCACCGGGCCGGGGCACAGTACCGAAACCTTGATGCCGGTGCGCTTGAGTTCTTCACGCAAGGCCTGGGAGAAGCTCAGCACATAGGCCTTGCTGGCGGCATAGGCGGCCATCCACGGGCCAGGCGCCACCCCGGCCAGGCCGGCGACATTGAGGATCTGCCCGCCGCCCTGCACGGCCATCAGGTTACCGATGGCGTGGCACAGGCGGCTCAGGGCCAGCACGTTGACTTCCAGCAGGTCCTGTTCGTCGGCCCACTCATGGGCCAGGAATGGCCCGTAGGTGCGCAGGCCGGCACAATTGACCAGCAGGTCGATGCGCCGCTCGCCTTCCTCCAGCTCCAGCACGAAGCCCGACAGGCGCAACGGCTGGCTGAGGTCGCAGGCACGGAACAGCACCTCGACACCGAAGCGTTGGGTCAGCTCGATGGCCACCGGTTCCAGCGTTTCACGCTGGCGTGCCACCAGGATCAGATTGCGCCCGCGCCGCGCCAGGGCTTCCGCCAGGGCCAGGCCCAGGCCGCTGGAAGCACCAGTGATCATGGCGTAACGGGTCATGCAAGGCTCCTGGGGGCTGAAGAGGGCGCCTAGTGTACAGCTTGGCCGGGCAAGGTGTTGCCTTTTGCTACAGGGTGCGGGCGCGCAGGGCCTGGCAGCGTTCCAGGGCGTCCCGGTATTCGTCATGCAGCCGTCCGATCAGCGCGCTGGCGCTGGGCAGGTCGTCGATACCGCCGACCCCCTGGCCCGCCGACCACACGGTCTTCCAGGCCTTGGCTTCGTCGTCGATCGGCTTGAGCTTGCCTTGCTCATGGCTGCACTTGATGGCGTTCATGTCATAGCCGGCCTGTTCCAGGCTCGGGCGCAGGAAGCTGGCGGGGACGCCGGACACCGCCGGGGTGTGGACGATGTCGGCGGCATGGGAATCGAGCAGCATCTGCTTGTAGGCGCTCGGGGCCTGGCTTTCTGCGGTGGCGATGAAGCGGGTGCCCATGTACGCAAGGTCCGCACCCAGCATTTGCGCGGCGAGGATCTCGTGGCCGTGGTTGAGGCAGCCGGCCAGCAGCAGGGTCTTGTCGAAGAACTGGCGAATCTCCGCGGCCAGGGCGAACGGGCTCCAGGTGCCCGCATGGCCGCCTGCGCCTGCAGCAACGGCGATCAGGCCATCGACACCGGCTTCGGCGGCTTTCTCGGCATGGCGGCGGGTGGTGACATCGTGGAACACCAGGCCGCCGTAGCCATGCACGGCATCGACCACTTCCTTCACCGCGCCGAGGCTGGTGATGACGATCGGCACGCGGTGTTCCACGCACAACGCCAGGTCGGCCTGCAGGCGCGGGTTGGTCGGGTGGACGATCAGGTTGACGGCATAGGGAGCTGTCGCCTGCAACTGTGCGAGGCCTGCCTCGATTTCCTCCAGCCAGGCCTTGAAGCCGGCGCTGTCGCGCTGGTTCAGGGCCGGGAAGCTGCCGACCACGCCGCTGGAGCAGCAGGCCAGTACCAGCCTGGGGTTGGAGATCAGGAACATCGGTGCGGCAACCACGGGCAGGCGCAGGCGTTGTTCGAGGGAGGCAGGTAACGACATGGCAAGGCTCCTTGAGCGGGTGGCTATGTCAGAACGGTTTGACCACCACCAGAATCACGATACCCAGCAGGAACAGCACGGGCACTTCGTTGAACCAGCGATAGTAGACGTGGCTGCGGGTGTTGCTGCCGCTGGCGAAGCGCTTGCGCTGGGCGCCGCACATGTGATGGTAGACGGTCAGCAGGATGACCAGGGTCAGCTTGGCATGCAGCCAGCCCTGGCTGAGCCAGCCGGGCGTGAGGTAGAGCATCCACGCGCCGAACACGTAGGTGGCGATCATCGCTGGATTCATGATGCCGCGAAACAGCTTGCGCTCCATGGTCACGAAGCGTTCCTGGCTGATGCTGTCCTGGCTTTGGGCGTGGTAGACGAACAGCCGCGGCAGGTAGAACAGGCCGGCGAACCAGCAGACCACGCTGACGATATGCAGCGCTTTGATCCATAGGTAAAGCATGGGGGAGTTCCTTCAGGTATTCACGGTCGTCAGATAGTAGTGGTCAAGCGCCCGAAGGGTCACCCGAAGAGTTGTTACAGGCGCCTTGCGCCCCTATTATCGTGCGCTTTCCAGACGGCTCGTTGATAAGGGGCAAGCGTTATGATCAAGGTCGGTATCGTCGGCGGCACGGGTTACACCGGCGTCGAACTGTTGCGTCTGCTGGCACAGCATCCACAGGCCGAAGTGGCGGTCATCACTTCGCGCTCCGAGGCGGGCGTTGCAGTGGCGGACATGTACCCGAACCTGCGCGGCCACTATGACGGGCTGGCGTTCAGCGTGCCGGACAGCAAGACCCTGGCCGCCTGCGACGTGGTGTTCTTCGCCACCCCGCACGGTGTTGCCCACGCCCTGGCTGGCGAACTGCTGGCGGCCGGTACCAAGGTGATCGACCTGTCGGCCGACTTCCGCCTGCAGGACGCCGCCGAGTGGGGCAAGTGGTACGGCCAGCCGCACGGTGCGCCAGAGCTGCTCAAGGACGCGGTATACGGCCTGCCTGAAGTCAACCGCGAGAAGATTCGCCAGGCACGCCTGATCGCTGTGCCGGGTTGCTACCCGACCGCCACCCAACTGGGCTTCCTGCCGCTGCTGGAAGCTGGCCTGGCCGACCCGTCGCGGCTGATCGCCGACTGCAAGTCGGGTGTCAGCGGCGCTGGCCGTGGTGCGGCGGTGGGCTCGCTGTTCTGCGAGGCCGGCGAAAGCATGAAAGCCTATGCAGTGAAGGGCCATCGCCACCTGCCGGAAATCAGCCAGGGCCTGCGCCTGGCCGCTGGCAAGGATATCGGCCTGACTTTCGTGCCGCACCTGACGCCAATGATTCGTGGCATCCACGCCACCCTGTACGCTACCGTCGCCGACACCTCGGTCGACCTGCAGGCGCTGTTCGAGAAGCGTTACGCCAATGAACCGTTCGTCGATGTGATGCCAGCTGGCAGCCACCCGGAAACCCGCAGTGTGCGCGGCGCCAACGTCTGCCGCATTGCCGTTCATCGCCCGCAAGGTGGTGACCTGGTGGTGGTGCTGTCGGTGATCGACAACCTGGTCAAGGGCGCGTCCGGCCAGGCGGTGCAGAACCTCAACATCCTGTTCGGCCTGGACGAGCGCATGGGCTTGTCACACGCGGGCCTGCTGCCGTAAGCCGCCAGCGTTCGAAAAGGCCCGCGTCGTGCGGGCCTTTTTGTAGGTCGCGACTAAAGCCGCACAATTCTTGACCGATTTTCTCGGGAAAGCGGATAATGCGCGTCATCGAGTTTTATGGCGGCTACCACGCCGGGAGAATCAACATGAGCGTCGAAACCTTCACCCCCACCGCTTTGGAATTCACCCACGGCGCTGCGCAAAAGGTGAAGAACCTGGTTTCCGAGGAAGGCAACGATCGTCTGAAGCTGCGCGTGTTCGTCACCGGTGGCGGCTGCTCGGGCTTCCAGTATGGCTTCACCTTCGATGAAGACGTGGCCGAAGACGACACCATCGTCGAGCGCGAAGGTGTTTCCCTTGTGGTCGACCCGATGAGCTTCCAGTACCTGGCCGGCGCCGAGGTGGATTACCAGGAAGGCCTGGAAGGCTCGCGCTTCGTGATCAAGAACCCGAACGCTGCCACCACCTGTGGCTGCGGCTCCTCGTTCTCGATCTGAGGCCTGGCCATACGAAAACGCCGCGCAATTGCGCGGCGTTTTGCTTTCTGGCGTAACGTTCAGGCCGGGTAGATTGCGCCGAGTACGCGCAGGCCCTTGGCCGCTGTCACGCTAGGGCGATTGGCAGCGATGCCTTCCAGGCAACAGTGGGCCAGCCAAGCGAAGGCCATGGCTTCGACCCAGTCCGGGTCCACGCCATGGGCGCCGGTGCTGGCGACACGGGCGTCGGGCAGCAACTGGCCGAGGCGTGCCATCAGGGCGCCGTTGCGCGCACCGCCACCGCAGACCAGCAGCGCTTCGGTGCCTTGCTGGGCGTTGCTCAACGAGTCGATGATGCTGCGCGCGGTCAGTTCCAGCAATGTTGCCTGTACGTCCTCGTCGCGGTAAGCGGGCAGGCGGGCCAGGTGACCATCCAGCCAGGGCAGGTTGAATACTTCGCGGCCGGTGCTCTTCGGGCCGCTGCTGGCGAAGAACGGGTCGGCCAGCAGTGCGCTGAGCAAGTCGGCCTGCACCACGCCCGAGGCAGCCCAAGCCCCATCCGCATCGTAGGCCTGGCCGCGCTTGCGTTCGATCCAGGCATCCAGCAGCACGTTGCCCGGGCCGCAGTCGAAGCCGTGGACTGGCTTGTCGTGTTCGATCAGGCTGAGGTTGCTGAAACCGCCCACGTTGAGAACGGCCAGGCGCTGGCCCAGGTGGCTGAACAGGGTTTCATGGAAGGCCGGCACCAGTGGCGCACCTTGGCCGCCGGCGGCCACATCGCGACGGCGGAAGTCGGCGACCACGCTGATACCGGTAAGCTCGGCCAGCAGCGCCGGGTTGCCGATCTGCACGGTAAAGCCGCGTGCAGGTTCGTGGCGGATGGTCTGGCCGTGGCTGCCGATGGCGCGGATGGCTCCGGC
This sequence comes from Pseudomonas sp. X4, assembly GCF_040784925.1. NCBI lineage: Bacteria > Pseudomonadati > Pseudomonadota > Gammaproteobacteria > Pseudomonadales > Pseudomonadaceae > Pseudomonas > Pseudomonas sp. X4. Next base: position 2,906,481 of record NZ_CP160798.1, read on the forward strand.
CTGCAGCCCTTGCCTGGCCAGCAGTTGGCGGATGCCTTCGCCTGCCAGGCTGGCCCAGCGGTTTTCCGCCAGTGCAGCGCGGGCGATCTCGTCAGGGCCGCTGCTGCAAAGGCCCAGCAGTTCCTGGCGCAGGTCGCCGGGCATGGGCAGGTAGTGGGTGGCGAGCAGTTGGAGCTGCTCGCCTTGTTCGATCAAGGCAATGTCCAGGCCATCGAGGCTGGTGCCGGACATTACCCCCAGGTAGAGCGCCATGGGCTTAGCGCTTGTTCGCTGCGAGCAGGGTGGCCTTTTCCTGATCCATACGGGCGATCAGGGGTTGGCTCTGCTGCAGGAAACGCTGGCGCTCGTTCCTGGCGATCGGGTCGGCCATCGGCACTTTCTGGCTCAGCGGGTCGACGTGCACACCATTGACCTGGAACTCGTAGTGCAGGTGGGGACCGGTGGACAGGCCGGTGGTGCCGATGTAGCCGATGATCTGGCCCTGCTTGACCGAGCCGCCGGTCTTGATGCCCTTGGCAAAGCCCTGCATGTGGCCGTACAGCGTCTTGTAGCGGTTACCGTGCTGGATGATCACGGTGTTGCCGTAACCACCGCGGCGCCCGGCCAGCTCGATGCGGCCGTCACCGGCTGCCTTGATCGGAGTGCCGCGCGGGGCGGCGTAGTCGACGCCTTTGTGGGCACGGATCTTGTTCAGGATCGGGTGCTTGCGGCCGGCGGAGAAGCGCGAGCTGATGCGGGCAAAGTCGACCGGGGTGCGGATGAAGGCCTTGCGCAGGCTGTTGCCATCAGCGGTGTAGTAGCTGGTGTTGCCCTGCTTGTTGGTATAGCGCACGGCGGTGTAGGTCTTGCCGCGGTTGGTGAAGCGCGCGGACAGGATGTTACCGGTGCCGACGACCTTGCCGTCCATTACCTTCTGCTCGTAGACCACGTCGAATTCATCGCCCGGGCGAATGTCCTGGGCGAAATCGATGTCGTAACCCAGCACGCGGGCCATGTCCATGGTCATGCTGTGGGACAGGCCGGCGCGCTGGGCCGAGGCCGACAGCGAGCTTTTGATCACGCCGTGGGCGTAGGCGGTACGCACTACCGGCTTGCTGATTTCGCGGTTGAAGGTATAGCCCTTGTCGGTCTTGGTCAGGCGAATGGTTTCGAGGTTGCTGACCTTGCTGTGCAGGCTGGCCAGCTGGCCGTCCTTGTCGAGCTCGAACTGCAGCACCTGGCCGTGCTTGAGCTGGCTGAACTGCTTGGCCTGCTTGTTGCTGGCCAGCAGGTCGTGCACCGCATTGCTCGGCAAGCCGACCTTGGCGAACAGGGTGGACAGGGTATCGCCCCGGGCTACAGTGACTTCGCGGTGGCTGGGTTGCTTGGCGGCTTCGACGACCGGTTCGGCCGCAGGGGCTTCCTGCTCGGCGTTCTGGGTCTCGGGGGTGGTCTCTTCGATTTGGGCGAATGGCGAGCCTTGCTCACCTTCTGCCTGCACCAGGGGCGCAGCGCGGGATTCGTCCTTCAACTGCTCGGCAGGGCTCTCCAGCTCGAGGTTGAGGGTGGTTTTCTTGGCTTCCACTTCGCTGGAGGGAAACACCAGCAGGGCCAGGCTGAGCAGGGCGGCGATGCCGCTGGCGGCCAACAGATGGCTTTTCGGATAAAGCGGGGGCGCTTTAGGCGGTTCGTTGGTCATGGGCAAGGTGACTTTGAAAAAGGTGAAATGGAAAAGATGAATGACATGATGAAGATGAAATAACTGTATAAAATATAACCAAATCCATTTTCACGCAAGGGCGCGTAGACGCCGCAAGCCCATGTTCGGGTCACATTCCTTTGCGAAACTTGTAATTGACGGCCGATCTTGTATGGTTGGCTCCCCCTGAATCTGAGCCTTGCGGGTTTGTCTATGAAGTCGGTTGAAGAGCAGCTGGCGCTTATCAAGCGCGGTGCGGAAGAAGTACTGGTCGAGTCGGAACTGGTGGAGAAGCTCAAGCGCGGCCAGCCTCTGCGCATCAAGGCCGGCTTCGACCCGACCGCGCCTGACCTGCACCTTGGGCACACGGTGCTGATCAACAAGCTGCGCCAGTTCCAGGACCTGGGGCACCAGGTCATCTTCCTGATCGGTGACTTCACCGGCATGATCGGTGACCCGAGCGGCAAGAGCGCCACGCGCCCGCCGCTGACCCGCGAGCAGGTGCTGGAAAACGCCGAGACCTACAAGCAGCAGGTGTTCAAGATCCTCGACCCGGCCAAGACCGAGGTCGCGTTCAACTCCACCTGGATGGACAAGCTGACCCCGGCCGACTTCATTCGCCTGGCATCGCAGTACACCGTGGCGCGCATGCTCGAGCGCGATGACTTCGACAAGCGCTACACCACCAACCAGCCTATTGCCATCCATGAGTTCCTGTACCCGCTGGTGCAGGGTTATGACTCGGTGGCGCTGAAGGCGGATGTCGAGCTGGGTGGTACCGACCAGAAGTTCAACCTGCTGATGGGGCGTGAGCTGCAGCGCGCCTATGGCCAGGAAGCGCAGAACATCGTGACCATGCCGCTGCTCGAAGGGCTCGACGGCGTGAAGAAGATGTCCAAGTCGCTGGGTAACTATGTAGGTATCCAGGAAGCGCCGGGGGTGATGTACAGCAAGCTGGTGTCGATCCCGGATACCCTGATGTGGCGCTACTTCGAACTGCTGAGCTTCCGTTCGATGGAAGAGATCGAGCAGTTCCGTGCCGACGTCGCCAATGGTGCCAACCCGCGCGACATCAAGATCAAGCTGGCGGAAGAGATCGTTGCGCGCTTCCATGGCGAGGAGGCTGCGGCCAATGCTCACCGTGCCGCAGGTAACCGTATGAAGGAAGGCGAGCTGCCGGAAGATCTGCCGGAAATCGAAGTGGCTGCGGGCGAAAGCCTGCCGATTGCTGCCGTACTGAACCGGGCTGGCCTGGTGAAGAACTCGGCTCAAGCGCGGGACTTGCTGAGTGGTGGTGCGGTGAAGGTCGATGGTGCGGTGGTTGATCGTGACTTCATGTTTGCGCTGGGTGCTACCCATGTGTGCCAGGCGGGCAAGAAGTCGTTTGCCCGGGTTACGCTCAAGGCTGAGTGATAGTCGGTAGGTGTAGCTATATAGAAGCGGGGAGGCCGACAGGTCTCCCCGCTTTGTTTTTCAGCGATATTGAAGTTTCTTGAAATTAAGGGTTGACGGGGTTTCGAATCCCCTTATAATGCGCCCCACTTCCAGCGACGCCGGAACGACAAACTCCTTGAGATTCAATGAGTTAGATAGTTGAAGCGAAGTTGAAAGGGCTACGATCGAATGATCGACAGCGGTTGAAATGGTGGTTGACAGCGCTTCTAAACGCTGTATGATTCGCCTCCCGCTACGAGAGATCGCAGTGAGTCAAGTGTTTGAAGCTAAACGAGTTTCTCGCAAAAAACTTCAAAATAAACGCTTGACAGCAAATGAGGAAAGCGTAGAATGCTCGCCTCGGTTGAGACGAAAAGCTCTTGACCAAACGCTCTTTAACAAATCGAA
>NZ_CP160798.1:2912500-3092500 GCF_040784925.1 Pseudomonas sp. X4
AGTGGGTGATAGCCCCGTACACGAAAATCTCTTGTCAATGAAATCGAGTAGGACGGAGCACGAGAAACTTTGTCTGAACATGGGGGGACCATCCTCCAAGGCTAAATACTACTGACTGACCGATAGTGAACCAGTACCGTGAGGGAAAGGCGAAAAGAACCCCGGAGAGGGGAGTGAAATAGAACCTGAAACCGTATGCGTACAAGCAGTGGGAGCCTACTTTGTTAGGTGACTGCGTACCTTTTGTATAATGGGTCAGCGACTTATATTCAGTGGCGAGCTTAACCGAATAGGGGAGGCGTAGCGAAAGCGAGTCTTAATAGGGCGTTTAGTCGCTGGGTATAGACCCGAAACCGGGCGATCTATCCATGGGCAGGTTGAAGGTTAGGTAACACTGACTGGAGGACCGAACCGACTACCGTTGAAAAGTTAGCGGATGACCTGTGGATCGGAGTGAAAGGCTAATCAAGCTCGGAGATAGCTGGTTCTCCTCGAAAGCTATTTAGGTAGCGCCTCATGTATCACTCCAGGGGGTAGAGCACTGTTTCGGCTAGGGGGTCATCCCGACTTACCAAACCGATGCAAACTCCGAATACCTGGAAGTGCCGAGCATGGGAGACACACGGCGGGTGCTAACGTCCGTCGTGAAAAGGGAAACAACCCAGACCGTCAGCTAAGGTCCCAAAGTCATGGTTAAGTGGGAAACGATGTGGGAAGGCTTAGACAGCTAGGAGGTTGGCTTAGAAGCAGCCACCCTTTAAAGAAAGCGTAATAGCTCACTAGTCGAGTCGGCCTGCGCGGAAGATGTAACGGGGCTCAAACCATGCACCGAAGCTACGGGTGTCATCTTACGATGACGCGGTAGAGGAGCGTTCTGTAAGCCTGTGAAGGTGAGTTGAGAAGCTTGCTGGAGGTATCAGAAGTGCGAATGCTGACATGAGTAACGACAATGCGAGTGAAAAACTCGCACGCCGAAAGACCAAGGTTTCCTGCGCAACGTTAATCGACGCAGGGTTAGTCGGTCCCTAAGGCGAGGCTGAAAAGCGTAGTCGATGGAAAACAGGTTAATATTCCTGTACTTCCAGTTATTGCGATGGAGGGACGGAGAAGGTTAGGCCAGCCTGGCGTTGGTTGTCCAGGTTTAAGGTGGTAGGCTGAAATCTTAGGCAAATCCGGGATTTCAAGGCCGAGAGCTGATGACGAGTTGCCTCTAGGCGACGAAGTGGTTGATACCATGCTTCCAAGAAAAGCTCCTAAGCTTCAGATAACTGGGAACCGTACCCCAAACCGACACAGGTGGTTAGGTAGAGAATACCAAGGCGCTTGAGAGAACTCGGGTGAAGGAACTAGGCAAAATGGCACCGTAACTTCGGGAGAAGGTGCGCCGGCGAGGGTGAAGGACTTGCTCCGTAAGCCCATGCCGGTCGAAGATACCAGGCCGCTGCGACTGTTTATTAAAAACACAGCACTCTGCAAACACGAAAGTGGACGTATAGGGTGTGACGCCTGCCCGGTGCCGGAAGGTTAATTGATGGGGTTAGCGCAAGCGAAGCTCTTGATCGAAGCCCCGGTAAACGGCGGCCGTAACTATAACGGTCCTAAGGTAGCGAAATTCCTTGTCGGGTAAGTTCCGACCTGCACGAATGGCGTAACGATGGCGGCGCTGTCTCCACCCGAGACTCAGTGAAATTGAAATCGCTGTGAAGATGCAGTGTATCCGCGGCTAGACGGAAAGACCCCGTGAACCTTTACTATAGCTTTGCACTGGACTTTGAATTTGCTTGTGTAGGATAGGTGGGAGGCTTTGAAGTGGGGACGCCAGTTCTCATGGAGCCATCCTTGAAATACCACCCTGGCAACTTTGAGGTTCTAACTCAGGTCCGTTATCCGGATCGAGGACAGTGTATGGTGGGTAGTTTGACTGGGGCGGTCTCCTCCCAAAGAGTAACGGAGGAGTACGAAGGTGCGCTCAGACCGGTCGGAAATCGGTCGTAGAGTATAAAGGCAAAAGCGCGCTTGACTGCGAGACAAACACGTCGAGCAGGTACGAAAGTAGGTCTTAGTGATCCGGTGGTTCTGTATGGAAGGGCCATCGCTCAACGGATAAAAGGTACTCCGGGGATAACAGGCTGATACCGCCCAAGAGTTCATATCGACGGCGGTGTTTGGCACCTCGATGTCGGCTCATCACATCCTGGGGCTGAAGCCGGTCCCAAGGGTATGGCTGTTCGCCATTTAAAGTGGTACGCGAGCTGGGTTTAGAACGTCGTGAGACAGTTCGGTCCCTATCTGCCGTGGACGTTTGAGATTTGAGAGGGGCTGCTCCTAGTACGAGAGGACCGGAGTGGACGAACCTCTGGTGTTCCGGTTGTCACGCCAGTGGCATTGCCGGGTAGCTATGTTCGGAAGAGATAACCGCTGAAAGCATCTAAGCGGGAAACTTGCCTCAAGATGAGATCTCACTGGGATCTTGAATCCCCTAAAGGGCCGTCGAAGACTACGACGTTGATAGGTTGGGTGTGTAAGCGCTGTGAGGCGTTGAGCTAACCAATACTAATTGCCCGTGAGGCTTGACCATATAACACCCAAGCAATTTGCGCGTAAGAAGCCAAATTGTGGTGGTGAAGACGAAAGAACCGAAAGTTCGCAACATCACAAATATCGCATATCCGAATTCGCTGGGCTGTCCATCTGGACATTCTGGCAACAGAATTTCTTGACGACCATAGAGCATTGGAACCACCTGATCCCATCCCGAACTCAGCAGTGAAACGATGCATCGCCGATGGTAGTGTGGGGTTTCCCCATGTGAGAGTAGGTCATCGTCAAGATTCATTTCGCAAAACCCCTATCTGCGCATGCAGGTAGGGGTTTTGTCTTTGTGGTGCAAAAATTCCCGGGCATACGCAGCCCCTGTGGGAGCGGGCGCGCCCGCGAACACCGGCAAAGCCGGTGCCATTCACCGCGTCGCCTGTTTCGCGGCGGTTCGACGCTTCGACTTGCCCGCTCCCACACCGATCATGTCAGCCTGATGGCATTCTTACAGGCTTGTGCGATCCCTGTGGGAGCGGCCGTTCGCCGCCGCCGGCAGCCCTTTTCCTATGCAAGCCAACAGCCCATAGCTATCATGCCTGCCTTATTCCAAGTCGAGACTGGCATGCTGAAGTTGTTGAATCTCCTCAAGGATGGTCGGTTCCATTCCGGAGAAGCTCTGGGGTCGGCCCTCGGGGTAAGTCGCAGCGCCGTTTGGAAGCAGCTGCAGCATCTGGAGAGCGAACTGAACCTCACCATTCACAAGGTTCGTGGGCGCGGCTATCAGTTGGCGGCGCCACTGGCTTTGCTCGATGCACAAGCGATTGCCGGGTTTGCCGAAGGCGAGCAGTGGCCCGTTTTCATCCACGAAACCATCGACTCGACAAATGCCGAAGGCCTGCGGCTCGCCGGGGAAGGGCAGAACGCTCCATTCCTGGTCCTGGCCGAGCGCCAGAGCGCCGGCCGTGGTCGTCGCGGTCGGCAGTGGGTCAGTCCGTTTGCCGAAAACCTCTATTACAGCCTGGTACTCCGTGTGGATGGTGGCATGCGCCAGCTCGAGGGCTTGAGCCTGGTGGTGGGGTTGGCGGTAATGCGTACCCTGCAGGCGTTTGGGGTTAAGGATGTGGGGCTCAAATGGCCCAACGATGTCCTCGTTCGCGGGCAGAAGATCACCGGTATCCTCCTGGAGTTGGTGGGTGACCCGGCAGATGTCTGTCATGTGGTGCTGGGTATCGGCATCAATGTGAACATGCAGGTCAACGATCAGGTCGACCAGGTGTGGACCTCGATGCGCCGCGAAGTAGGGGCGGCAGTCGACCGTAACCGGCTGGTAGCGTTGCTCAGTCAGCAATTGCAGCACGAATTGGCACGGCATCGTCGCTACGGGTTTGCCGCATTCCAGGAAGAATGGGAGCAGGCGCACCTCTGGCAGGGGCGCAATGTTTCTCTGGTTGCCGGTAGCACGCGTATTGATGGCGTGGTTCTTGGCGTCGACGGGCAGGGCGGCTTGCGCCTTGAGGTGGACGGGGTGGAAAAGAGCTTCAGTGGTGGTGAGCTCAGTTTGAGGTTGCGTGATGATTCTTGAGCTCGATTGCGGTAACAGCTTCATCAAGTGGCGGGTAATCCACGTCGCTGATGCAGCGATTGAAAGCGGCGGTATCGTCGACTCCGATCGGGCGCTGGTGGCCGAAGTGGCTGCACTGGCTTCGGTGCGTCTGACCGGCTGCCGCATTGTCAGTGTGCGCAGTGAGGAAGAAACCGATGCGCTTTGCGCGTTGATTGCCCAGGCATTTGCCGTGCAAGCGCGCGTGGCGCACCCGGCTCAGGAAATGGCGGGTGTGCGCAATGGCTATGACGACTACCAGCGCCTGGGCATGGACCGTTGGTTGGCGGCGCTCGGAGCATTTCACCTGGCCAAGGGCGCTTGCCTGGTCATCGATCTGGGCACCGCTGCCAAAGCGGATTTCGTTGCGGCGGACGGTGAGCACCTGGGGGGCTACATCTGCCCGGGTATGCCATTGATGCGTAGCCAGTTGCGTACTCACACCCGACGTATCCGTTATGACGATGCCTCGGCCGAGCGTGCATTGGCCAGCCTGGCGCCAGGTCGCTCGACGGTCGAGGCGGTCGAGCGCGGTTGCGTGTTGATGCTCCAGGGTTTTGCGCGTACCCAGCTCGAGCAGGCGCGTGCGTTGTGGGGGGAGGATTTCACGGTGTTCCTCACAGGTGGCGATGCGCCGCTGGTTAGGGAGGCCGTGCCCCAGGCGCGTGTCGTGCCTGACCTGGTTTTCGTAGGCCTGGCTATGGCCTGCCCATTGGATTGAGGTGCCTATGCGTTGGTTGTTTCTGCTGTTACTGGTGCTCAACGTCTTCTATTACGTGTGGCACCAGCAGGAAGCCCCGCTGAAGGTCAAGGAAGTCGCGCCCCTGTCGCTGTACAAGGGGAATCAGCAAGAAATCCGCCTGTTGCGCGAAACGGGGGTGTCGGCGCCACCCAAGCGCCGGGATGAGTGCCTGGTGGTCGGTGGCGTGATGGGGCAGGGCCAGCTCGATGCACTGCGTCAGCGCCTGTTGAGCCTGGATATTGCCACGCTGCCGGTGGTGGGGCAGCTGCCAGGGGCGGATGGTCGTTGGCTCAAGGTTGCCCCGGAAAGCGAGCGTTTGCTGGACCAAACCGTGCTAGCGACTCTTTCCAACGATTTCAAAGACTTAAAACACAAAATTATTTTCTGCCAGGGTATTGCAACTGGCGAATAGCTTGATAGAATGGCGCCCGCTTCACAGGGAACACCACTCAGGTGGCAGAACTGGAAGCGGTGTCAAAGCAGCTAAGTTTCAGATTTGATTGAAAAAATTTGAAAAAACGCTTGACACCAGGACGGCAGACAAATAGAATGCCGGCCACATCTGGAGGGATTCCCGAGCGGTCAAAGGGGACGGACTGTAAATCCGTTGCGAGAGCTTCGAAGGTTCGAATCCTTCTCCCTCCACCAGTTTTAGCGAGAGCCGCAAGCTCCGCGGGTATAGTTTAGTGGTAGAACCTCAGCCTTCCAAGCTGATGATGCGGGTTCGATTCCCGCTACCCGCTCCAAGTTTGCTGGATTTTGCACAAAGTGTTTCGCTCTTGTAGCTCAGTTGGTAGAGCACACCCTTGGTAAGGGTGAGGTCAGCGGTTCAAGTCCGCTCAAGAGCTCCATATAAACAAGGCAGATATGAAAATATCTGCCTTTGTTTTATCAGCGCAAGACTATTTCTTCTGCGGAGGATTGTATCGATGGCTAAGGAAAAGTTTGATCGTTCCCTTCCCCACGTTAACGTCGGCACTATCGGCCACGTTGACCACGGTAAGACCACTCTGACCGCAGCTCTGACTCGCGTCTGCTCCGAAGTTTTCGGTTCGGCAGTCGTTGAGTTCGACAAGATCGACTCGGCTCCGGAAGAAAAAGCGCGCGGTATCACCATCAACACCGCTCACGTCGAGTACAACTCGAACATTCGTCACTACGCTCACGTTGACTGCCCAGGTCACGCTGACTACGTGAAGAACATGATCACCGGTGCTGCCCAGATGGACGGCGCGATCCTGGTTTGCTCGGCCGCCGATGGTCCGATGCCACAAACCCGTGAGCACATCCTGCTGTCCCGTCAGGTAGGCGTTCCTTACATCGTGGTCTTCCTGAACAAGGCTGACCTGGTAGACGACGCCGAGCTGCTGGAACTGGTCGAGATGGAAGTTCGCGACCTGCTGTCCACCTACGACTTCCCAGGCGACGACACCCCGATCATCATCGGTTCGGCTCGTATGGCCCTGGAAGGCAAAGACGACAACGAAATGGGTACTACCGCTGTCAAGAAGCTGGTAGAAACTCTGGATGCCTACATCCCTGAGCCAGTTCGTGCCGTTGACCAGCCGTTCCTGATGCCGATCGAAGACGTATTCTCGATCTCGGGTCGTGGTACCGTTGTTACCGGTCGTATCGAGCGTGGTATCGTCCGCGTTCAGGATCCGCTGGAAATCGTTGGTCTGCGTGACACCACCACCACCACCTGCACCGGTGTTGAGATGTTCCGCAAGCTGCTGGACGAAGGCCGTGCTGGCGAGAACTGCGGCGTTCTGCTGCGTGGTACCAAGCGTGACGACGTTGAGCGTGGCCAGGTTCTGGTCAAGCCAGGTTCGGTCAAGCCGCACACCAAGTTCACCGCAGAAGTCTACGTTCTGTCGAAGGAAGAAGGCGGTCGTCACACTCCGTTCTTCAAAGGCTACCGTCCTCAGTTCTACTTCCGTACCACTGACGTGACCGGTAACTGCGAACTGCCGGAAGGCGTTGAAATGGTAATGCCAGGTGACAACATTCAGATGACTGTTACCCTGATCAAGACCATCGCAATGGAAGACGGTCTGCGCTTCGCTATCCGTGAGGGCGGTCGTACCGTCGGCGCCGGCGTCGTAGCAAAAATTATTGAATAAGTAGTTGATTTACTTGATCAGGCCGGTATAATGGCCGGCCTGATACAGCGTTACAGGTCAGTAGCTCAATTGGCAGAGCGACGGTCTCCAAAACCGTAGGTTGGGGGTTCGATTCCCTCCTGACCTGCCATTTCACCTCGGTGTGATGGCTTTCTTCTCACAGGATCCTCCTCGATGACTCCCAAAACTGAAGCCCAAGAATCGCGTTTTGATCTGTTCAAGTGGCTGGCTGTAGTGGCTTTGGTGGTTGTCGGTGTAGTGGGTAACCAGTATTACTCCGCCTCCCCGATCCTGTATCGCGTCCTCGCACTTCTCGTCCTGGCTGCTGTCGCGGGCTTTGTAGCTCTGCAGACTGCGAAGGGCAAGTCGTTCTTTGCGCTGGCGAAGGAAGCTCGTACCGAGATTCGTAAAGTCGTGTGGCCGACCCGCCAGGAAACCACCCAGACCACGCTGATTGTCGTGGCTGTCGTGCTGGTTATGGCACTGCTGCTGTGGGGTCTTGATTCCCTGCTCGGCTGGGCGGTCTCCTTGATCGTTGGCTAAAGGTGTCCCGTGGCTAAGCGTTGGTATGTTGTGCATGCTTACTCGGGTTACGAGAAGCATGTAATGCGCTCCCTGATCGAGCGCGTCAAGCTGGCTGGCATGGAAGACGGTTTCGGCGAGATCCTGGTCCCGACCGAAGAAGTCGTCGAAATGCGCAACGGCCAGAAGCGCAAGAGTGAGCGTAAATTCTTCCCTGGCTATGTACTGGTCCAGATGGAGATGAACGAAGGGACTTGGCACTTGGTCAAGGACACCCCTCGTGTGATGGGCTTTATTGGTGGCACCGCAGACAAGCCTGCGCCGATCACCGATAAAGAAGCAGAGGCTATCCTGCGTCGCGTTGCCGACGGTAGCGACAAGCCGAAGCCGAAGACGCTGTTCGAGCCGGGTGAAGTGGTTCGAGTCATTGACGGTCCGTTCGCTGACTTCAATGGTAGTGTCGAAGAGGTTAACTACGAAAAGAGTCGCCTGCAGGTAGCGGTGCTCATTTTCGGTCGCTCTACTCCGGTGGAGCTCGAGTTCAGCCAGGTCGAAAAGGTCTAGGCGGACGAAGCATCCCATACCCCGCAGCCCTGTGTGCTGCGGGGTTTTGTCGTCACTGGGATAAAACGCAAGTCATCCGGGGAGCCAACAGGCGTTCGTACCCGATTTTGGAGTAGCTCATGGCTAAGAAGATTCAGGCTTACATCAAGCTGCAAGTTAAGGCCGGCCAGGCCAACCCAAGCCCACCCGTTGGTCCAGCACTGGGTCAACACGGTGTGAACATCATGGAATTCTGCAAGGCCTTCAACGCCCGTACCCAGGGTCAAGAAGCCGGCCTGCCGACTCCTGTGATCATCACTGTCTACAGCGACCGTAGCTTCACCTTCGAGACCAAGAGCACCCCTGCCTCGGTTCTGCTGAAGAAAGCTGCTGGCCTGACCAGTGGTTCGGCTCGCCCGAACACCGTTAAAGTCGGTACCGTTACCCGTGCTCAGCTGGAAGACATCGCCAAAGCTAAACAGGCTGATCTGACTGCCGCTGACCTGGACGCTGCTGTACGCACCATCGCTGGCTCTGCCCGCAGCATGGGCCTGAACGTGGAGGGTGTGTAATGGCTAAGCTGACCAAACGCCAAAAGGCAATCGCCGAGAAAATCGAAGCAGGCAAGGCCTACAACTTCGAAGAAGCGGCCACTCTGCTGGCTTCGCTGCCGGCTGCCAAGTTCGTAGAGTCCTACGACATCGCCGTTAACCTCGGTGTTGACCCGCGTAAATCCGACCAGGTCGTACGTAGCGCTACCGTGCTGCCGCACGGCACTGGCAAGACCGTTCGCGTTGCTGTCTTCACCCAGGGTCCAGCTGCTGAAGCCGCTCTGGCTGCCGGCGCTGACCGCGTAGGCATGGACGATCTGGCTGCCGAAATGAAAGGCGGCGACCTGAACTATGACGTCGTTATCGCATCGCCTGATGCCATGCGCGTTGTAGGTCAGCTGGGTCAGGTTCTGGGTCCTCGCGGCCTGATGCCTAACCCGAAAGTTGGTACCGTGACCCCAGACGTAGCCGGCGCCGTCAAGAACGCCAAGGCTGGTCAGGTTCGCTACCGTACCGACAAGAACGGTATCATCCACACCTCCGTTGGCAAGGTCGGCTTCGAAGCCGGCAAGCTGAAGGAAAACGTTGAAGCCCTGATCGCTGATCTGAAGCGTATCAAGCCAGCTTCCTCGAAAGGTATCTACGTCAAGCGCGTTACCCTGAGCACCACCATGGGCCCAGGTCTGGTCATCGATCAGAGCTCGCTGAACGTGTAAGAACATGGTGGCGCGACCTGTCGCGCCACCAGCAAAAATTGGGGTCCCTGCCTGGCGGGGGCTATCCAAGACCGTAGGCGGCGCAAGCCTTAAAACACCAGCCCACGCAGATGGTGCTCCCGATTCGTTACCGAATCAGACACCAAAACGACATCCGGCTCCGGCCAGATGAAACGGTAAAAACCAGGAGTAAACCCGTGGCAATTAAACTCGAAGACAAGAAGGCCATCGTCGCTGAAGTCAACGAGGCTGCCAAAGTCGCTCTGTCCGCTGTCGTGGCTGATGCCCGTGGTGTGACTGTAGGCGCAATGACCGGACTCCGTAAAGAGGCCCGCGAAGCTGGCGTTTACGTACGTGTCGTACGTAACACCCTGCTGAAGCGCGCTGTTGAAGGCACCGAATTCTCGATCCTCAACGACGCGTTCAAAGGCCCGACCCTGATTGCTTTCTCCAACGAACACCCGGGCGCTGCTGCTCGTCTGTTCAAAGAGTTCGCCAAGGGTCAGGACAAGTTCGAGATCAAGGCAGCTGCGTTTGACGGCAAGTTCCTTGCCGCTAACCAGATCGACGTGCTGGCAACCCTGCCAACTCGCGACGAGGCTATCGCACAGCTGATGAGCGTAATCCAAGGTGCAACCAGCAAGCTGGCTCGTACCCTGGCAGCTCTGCGCGACCAGAAAGAAGCTGCTGCTGCCTAAGGCACGCGCAACTCTTTCAAAATCATACGTTTAATTTGATGGCTGCGTAGGCTGTCACCCCAATACAGGATTGAAGTCATGTCTCTGACTAACGAGCAAATCATCGAAGCAATCGGCCAGAAAACTGTTCTGGAAATTGTTGAACTGATCAAAGCGATGGAAGAAACCTTCGGCGTTACCGCTGCTGCCGCTGTTGCCGCTGGCCCAGCCGCTGGCGCTGCTGCCGCTGTTGAAGAACAGACCGAGTTCAACGTCGTTCTGACCGAAGCTGGCGACAAGAAAGTAAACGTGATCAAGGCCGTTCGTGAACTGACCGGTCTGGGCCTGAAAGAAGCCAAAGAGAAAGTCGACGGCGCTCCTCAGGTTATCGCTGAAGGCGTTTCGAAAGAAGCCGCTGAAGACGCGAAGAAGAAGCTGGAAGAAGCTGGCGCTAAAGTCGAGCTGAAGTAATCTCGACCTTGCGACTCCAGTCCGAGCGTTGAGCGAAGGGCTGATGGCTGGTGGCTTATGCCACCGGCCTTTTTCCGTTATTGGTGGCCGGTCAGGCCGGCCCCGATAACAAGCTGCAAGACACCCATGTGGGTGGCGCAAACCAAGGGGTTTGCACGATTTTCTGGCTGCTCCCGCCGGGAGAAGCCAAACAAGCAGGTGACCAAGCTGGGGAACGCTGATGGCTTACTCATACACTGAGAAAAAACGTATCCGCAAGGACTTTAGCAAGTTGCCGGACGTCATGGATGTGCCTTACCTCCTGGCCATCCAGCTGGATTCGTATCGCGAATTCCTGCAAGCGGGAGCATCCAAGGATCAGTTCCGCGACGTCGGCCTGCACGCGGCCTTCAAATCGGTATTCCCGATCATCAGCTACTCCGGCAATGCTGCCCTGGAGTACGTAGGCTATCGCCTGGGCGAACCCGCCTTCGATGTGAAGGAATGTGTCCTGCGTGGCGTGACCTTCGCGGTCCCACTGCGGGTCAAGGTGCGCCTGATCATCTTCGACAAGGAATCGTCGAACAAAGCGATCAAGGACATCAAAGAGCAAGAAGTCTACATGGGTGAAATCCCCCTGATGACTGAGAACGGTACCTTCGTTATCAACGGTACCGAGCGTGTGATCGTTTCCCAGCTGCACCGTTCGCCTGGTGTGTTCTTCGACCACGACCGTGGCAAGACTCACAGCTCCGGCAAGCTGTTGTACTCCGCTCGCATCATCCCTTACCGTGGCTCCTGGCTGGACTTCGAGTTCGATCCGAAGGACTGCGTATTCGTACGTATCGACCGTCGCCGCAAACTGCCGGCCTCGGTGCTGCTGCGTGCCCTGGGTTACAGCACTGAAGAAGTGCTGAACACCTTCTACACCACCAACGTGTTCCACATTTCCGGCGAGAAACTCAGCCTGGAACTGGTACCGCAGCGTCTGCGTGGTGAGGTTGCAGTCATGGATATCCATGACGAAACCGGCAAAGTCATCGTCGAGCAGGGCCGCCGTATTACCGCGCGCCACATCAACCAGCTCGAGAAGGCCGGCGTCAAGCAGCTGGACGTTCCTATGGAATACGTCCTGGGCCGCACTACCGCCAAGGCTATCGTGCATCCGGCTACCGGCGAGATCCTGGCCGAATGCAACACCGAGATGACCACCGAACTGCTGATCAAGGTCGCCAAGGCACAGGTTGTCCGTATCGAGACCCTGTACACCAACGACATCGATTGCGGTCCGTTCATCTCCGATACCCTGAAGATCGACACCACCAGCAACCAGCTGGAGGCCCTGGTCGAGATCTACCGCATGATGCGTCCTGGCGAGCCGCCAACCAAGGATGCTGCCGAGACCCTGTTCAACAACCTGTTCTTCAGCGCCGAGCGTTACGACCTGTCCGCCGTTGGCCGCATGAAGTTCAACCGTCGTATCGGTCGTACCGAGATCGAAGGTTCGGGCGTGCTGAGCAAGGAAGATATCGTCGAGGTTCTGAAGACCCTGGTCGACATCCGTAACGGCAAAGGCATCGTCGACGACATCGACCACCTGGGTAACCGTCGCGTACGTTGCGTCGGCGAGATGGCCGAGAACCAGTTCCGCGTTGGCCTGGTGCGTGTCGAGCGCGCGGTCAAGGAACGCCTGTCGATGGCGGAAAGCGAAGGCCTGATGCCGCAAGACCTGATCAACGCCAAGCCGGTTGCGGCGGCGGTGAAAGAGTTCTTCGGCTCCAGCCAGCTGTCCCAGTTCATGGACCAGAACAACCCGCTCTCCGAGATTACCCACAAGCGCCGCGTCTCCGCACTCGGCCCAGGTGGTCTGACCCGTGAGCGTGCCGGCTTCGAAGTCCGTGACGTACACCCGACCCACTACGGCCGTGTGTGCCCGATCGAGACCCCTGAAGGTCCGAACATCGGTCTGATCAACTCCCTGGCTGCCTATGCCCGCACCAACCAGTACGGCTTCCTGGAAAGCCCGTACCGCGTGGTGAAGGAAGGCGTGGTCAGCGACGACATCGTGTTCCTGTCGGCCATTGAAGAAGCGGATCACGTCATCGCCCAGGCTTCGGCCGCGATGAACGAGAAGAAGCAGCTGATCGATGAGCTGGTAGCTGTTCGTCACCTGAACGAATTCACCGTCAAGGCGCCGGAAGACGTCACCCTGATGGACGTTTCGCCGAAGCAGGTTGTTTCCGTCGCTGCGTCGCTGATTCCGTTCCTCGAGCACGACGACGCCAACCGTGCATTGATGGGTTCGAACATGCAGCGTCAGGCTGTACCGACCCTGCGCGCCGACAAGCCGCTGGTAGGTACCGGCATGGAGCGCAACGTTGCCCGTGACTCCGGTGTCTGCGTGGTTGCTCGCCGCGGTGGCGTGATCGACTCGGTCGACGCTAGCCGTATCGTTGTTCGCGTTGCTGACGACGAAGTTGAAACCGGCGAAGCAGGTGTGGATATCTACAACCTGACCAAGTACACCCGTTCGAACCAGAACACCTGCATCAACCAGCGTCCGCTGGTGAGCAAAGGTGACAAGGTTCAGCGTGGCGACATCATGGCCGATGGCCCGTCCACCGACATGGGTGAACTGGCACTGGGTCAGAACATGCGCATCGCGTTCATGGCGTGGAACGGCTTCAACTTCGAAGACTCCATCTGCCTGTCCGAGCGTGTGGTTCAGGAAGACCGCTTCACCACCATCCACATCCAGGAACTGACCTGTGTGGCGCGTGACACCAAGCTTGGCCCAGAGGAAATCACTGCGGACATCCCGAACGTGGGTGAAGCCGCACTGAACAAGCTGGACGAAGCCGGTATCGTCTACGTGGGTGCCGAAGTCGGCGCTGGCGACATCCTGGTCGGCAAGGTAACGCCAAAAGGCGAAACCCAGCTGACTCCGGAAGAAAAACTGCTGCGCGCAATCTTCGGTGAGAAGGCCAGCGACGTTAAGGATACCTCCCTGCGCGTGCCAACCGGCACCAAGGGTACCGTCATCGACGTACAGGTCTTCACCCGTGATGGCGTCGAGCGCGACAGTCGCGCCCTGGCCATCGAGAAGATGCAGCTGGACGAGATCCGCAAGGACCTCAACGAAGAGTTCCGCATCGTCGAAGGTGCAACCTTCGAGCGTCTGCGTTCTGCCCTGAACGGCCAGGTGGTCGACGGTGGCGCGGGCCTGAAGAAAGGCACCGTGATCACTGACGAAGTACTGGACGGTCTGGAGCATGGCCAGTGGTTCAAACTGCGCATGGCCGAAGATGCACTGAACGAGCAGCTGGAAAAGGCTCAGCAGTACATCGTCGATCGTCGCCGTCTGCTGGACGACAAGTTCGAAGACAAGAAGCGCAAGCTGCAGCAGGGTGATGACCTGGCACCGGGCGTACTGAAGATCGTCAAGGTTTACCTGGCAATCCGCCGTCGCATCCAACCGGGTGACAAGATGGCCGGTCGTCACGGTAACAAGGGTGTCGTCTCGGTAATCATGCCGGTCGAAGACATGCCGCACGACGCCAACGGTACTCCGGTCGATGTCGTACTGAACCCGCTGGGTGTGCCTTCGCGTATGAACGTCGGTCAGATCCTCGAAACCCACCTGGGCCTGGCGGCCAAGGGTCTGGGCGAGAAGATCGACCGCATGATCGAAGAGCAGCGCAAGGCCGCTGAACTGCGCGTGTTCCTGACCGAGGTCTACAACGAGATCGGCGGTCGTCAGGAAAACCTGGACGAGTTCACCGACGAAGAGATCCTGGCCCTGGCCCACAACCTGAAGAAGGGCGTGCCAATGGCTACCCCGGTCTTCGACGGTGCCAAGGAGCGCGAGATCAAGGCCATGCTGAAGCTGGCCGACCTGCCAGAGAGCGGCCAGATGGTGCTGTTCGATGGCCGTACCGGCAACAAGTTCGAGCGTCCTGTGACCGTTGGTTACATGTACATGCTCAAGCTGAACCACTTGGTGGACGACAAGATGCACGCGCGTTCCACTGGTTCCTACAGCCTGGTTACCCAGCAGCCGCTGGGTGGTAAGGCGCAGTTCGGTGGTCAGCGTTTCGGGGAGATGGAAGTGTGGGCGCTGGAAGCATACGGCGCGGCATACACCCTGCAAGAAATGCTCACAGTGAAGTCGGACGACGTGAACGGCCGTACCAAGATGTACAAGAACATCGTGGATGGCGATCACCGTATGGAGCCGGGCATGCCCGAGTCCTTCAACGTGTTGATCAAAGAGATCCGTTCGCTCGGTATCGATATCGATCTGGAAACCGAATAACACGTGACGCGAAGGGGAGTGGGGCAGGTAATGCCCGCTCCCTGCTCCGCCAGGAGGAAAGGCCTTGAAAGACCTACTGAATTTGCTGAAAAACCAGGGTCAAGTCGAAGAGTTCGACGCCATCCGCATCGGTCTGGCGTCGCCTGAAATGATCCGTTCGTGGTCGTTCGGTGAAGTTAAGAAGCCGGAAACCATCAACTACCGTACGTTCAAGCCTGAGCGTGACGGCCTGTTCTGCGCCAAGATCTTTGGCCCAGTCAAGGACTACGAGTGCCTGTGCGGCAAGTACAAGCGCCTCAAGCACCGCGGCGTGATCTGCGAGAAGTGCGGCGTTGAAGTTGCCCTGGCAAAAGTTCGTCGTGAGCGCATGGCGCACATCGAACTGGCCTCGCCGGTTGCCCACATCTGGTTCCTGAAGTCGCTGCCGTCCCGTATCGGCCTGCTGATGGACATGACCCTGCGTGACATCGAACGCGTGCTCTACTTCGAGAGCTACGTCGTTATCGACCCGGGCATGACCACCCTGGAAAAAGGCCAGCTGCTGAACGACGAGCAGTACTTCGAAGCGCTGGAAGAGTTCGGTGATGACTTCGACGCCCGCATGGGTGCCGAGGCTGTCCGCGAGCTGCTGCACGCTATCGACCTGGAGCACGAGATCGGTCGCCTGCGCGAAGAGATTCCGCAGACCAACTCGGAAACCAAGATCAAGAAGCTGTCCAAGCGCCTGAAGCTGATGGAAGCGTTCCAGGGTTCGGGCAACCTGCCTGAGTGGATGGTCCTGACCGTCCTGCCAGTGCTGCCGCCGGACCTGCGTCCGCTGGTACCGCTGGATGGCGGCCGCTTCGCGACCTCCGACCTGAACGACCTGTATCGTCGGGTGATCAACCGTAACAACCGTCTGAAGCGCCTGCTGGATCTGTCGGCGCCGGACATCATCGTGCGCAACGAAAAGCGCATGCTGCAGGAAGCGGTCGACGCCCTGCTGGACAACGGCCGTCGCGGTCGCGCCATCACTGGCTCGAACAAGCGTCCGCTGAAGTCCCTGGCCGACATGATCAAAGGTAAGCAAGGTCGCTTCCGTCAGAACCTGCTCGGTAAGCGTGTGGACTACTCTGGCCGTTCGGTAATTACCGTAGGCCCGACCCTGCGTCTGCACCAGTGCGGTCTGCCGAAGAAGATGGCCCTCGAGCTGTTCAAGCCGTTCATTTTCGGCAAGCTGGAAATGCGTGGTCTGGCGACCACCATCAAGGCTGCCAAGAAGATGGTCGAGCGCGAGCTGCCAGAGGTGTGGGATGTGCTCGCCGAGGTGATCCGCGAACACCCCGTGCTGCTCAACCGTGCGCCGACCCTGCACCGTCTGGGTATCCAGGCATTTGAACCGGTTCTGATCGAAGGTAAGGCTATCCAGCTGCACCCGCTGGTCTGTGCCGCGTACAACGCCGACTTCGACGGTGACCAGATGGCCGTTCACGTGCCGCTGACCCTGGAAGCCCAGCTCGAAGCGCGCGCGCTGATGATGTCGACCAACAACATCCTGTCGCCAGCCAACGGTGAGCCAATCATCGTCCCGTCGCAGGACGTGGTACTGGGTCTGTACTACATGACCCGTGAGGCCATCAACGCCAAGGGCGAAGGTCGCGTGTTCGCCGACCTGCAGGAAGTCGACCGCGTATTCCGCGCCGGCGAGGCTGCCCTGCACGCGAAAATCAAGGTTCGTATCAACGAAACCGTGAAAGAGCGTGATGGTTCCGTGGTCAAGAACACCCGCATCGTCGACACCACCGTCGGCCGTGCGCTGCTGTTCCAGGTTGTACCGGCAGGCCTGCCGTACGACGTGGTCAACCAGCCGATGAAGAAGAAGGCGATCTCCAAGCTGATCAACCAGTGCTACCGCGTGGTTGGTCTGAAAGAGACCGTGATCTTCGCTGACCAGCTGATGTACACCGGTTTCGCTTACTCGACCATTTCCGGCGTTTCGATCGGTGTTAACGACTTCGTTATCCCGGACGAGAAAGCTCGCATCATCGGTACCGCTACCGACGAAGTGAAGGAAATCGAGAGCCAGTACGCCTCCGGCCTGGTAACCCAGGGCGAGAAGTACAACAAGGTCATCGACTTGTGGTCGAAGGCGAACGACGAAGTGTCCAAGGCGATGATGGCCAACCTCTCGAAAGAGAAGGTCATTGACCGCGAAGGCAAGGAAGTCGAGCAAGAGTCCTTCAACTCGATGTACATGATGGCTGACTCCGGTGCGCGGGGTTCCGCAGCCCAGATCCGTCAGCTGGCCGGTATGCGTGGCCTGATGGCCAAGCCGGACGGCTCCATCATCGAGACGCCGATCACTGCGAACTTCCGTGAAGGTCTGAGCGTTCTGCAGTACTTCATTTCGACCCACGGTGCTCGTAAGGGTCTGGCGGATACCGCACTGAAGACTGCGAACTCCGGTTACCTGACTCGTCGTCTGGTGGACGTTGCCCAGGATCTGGTGGTTACCGAGATCGACTGCGGTACCGATCAGGGTCTGCTGATGACTCCGCACATCGAAGGCGGCGACGTTGTAGAGCCGCTGGGTGAGCGTGTACTGGGTCGTGTTATCGCCCGTGACGTGTTCAAGCCAGGCACCGAGGACGTCATCGTTCCGGCCGGTACCCTGGTCGACGAGAAGTGGGTCGAGTTCATCGAGCTGAACAGCATCGACGAAGTGATCGTGCGTTCGCCGATCAACTGCGAAACCCGCTACGGCATTTGCGCCAAGTGCTACGGCCGTGACCTGGCTCGCGGTCACCAGGTGAACATCGGTGAAGCTGTCGGCGTTATCGCCGCCCAGTCGATCGGTGAGCCGGGTACCCAGCTGACCATGCGTACGTTCCACATCGGTGGTGCTGCAAGCCGTACTTCGGCTGCCGACAGCGTCCAGGTGAAGAACGGCGGTATGGTGCGTCTGCACAACCTCAAGCAGGTTGAGCGTGCCGATGGCAACCTGGTTGCCGTATCGCGTTCGGGTGAGTTGGCCATCGCCGACGAATTTGGCCGTGAGCGTGAGCGTTACAAGCTGCCTTACGGTGCGGTGATTTCGGTCAAGGAAGGTGACAAGGTCGAAGCTGGCGCCATCGTCGCCAAGTGGGACCCGCACACCCACCCGATCGTTACCGAGCTGAAAGGTACCGTGACCTTCGTGGGCATGGAAGAAAACATCACCATCAAGCGTCAGACCGATGAGCTGACCGGCTTGACCAACATTGAAGTACTGGACGTCAAGGATCGCCCTGCCGCAGGCAAGGAAATCCGTCCGGCAATCAAGATGGTCGACGCCGCTGGCAAGGACCTGTACCTGCCAGGTACTGACGTACCTGCCCAGTACTTCCTGCCGGCTAACGCCCTCGTCGGCGTGGCTGACGGTGCTCAGATCGGCGTTGGTGACGTTATCGCGCGTATCCCGCAAGAAACGTCGAAGACCCGTGACATCACCGGTGGTCTGCCGCGTGTTGCCGACCTGTTCGAAGCGCGCCGTCCGAAAGAGGCCTCGATTCTGGCTGAAGTCAGCGGCACCATCGCGTTCGGCAAGGAGACCAAAGGCAAGCGTCGTCTGGTCATCACCCCGACCGACGGTAGCGATCCGTACGAAGAGCTGATTCCGAAGTGGCGCCACCTGAACGTCTTCGAAGGCGAACAGGTAAACCGCGGCGAAGTTATCTCCGACGGCCCGAGCGATCCGCACGACATCCTGCGTCTGCTGGGTGTGAGCGCGCTGGCGAAGTACATCGTCAACGAGATCCAGGACGTTTATCGTCTGCAAGGCGTTAAGATCAACGACAAGCACATCGAGACCATCCTGCGTCAGATGCTGCGCAAGGTCGAGATCTCCGAGTCGGGCGATTCCAGCTTCATCAAGGGCGACCAGATGGAACTGACCCAGGTACTGGTAGAGAACGAGCGTCTCGCCGCCGAGGACAAGTTCATCTCCAAGTTCACCCGCGTGCTGCTGGGTATCACCAAGGCGTCGCTGTCGACCGAGTCGTTCATCTCCGCGGCTTCCTTCCAGGAAACCACCCGCGTACTGACCGAAGCGGCGGTAACCGGCAAGCGCGACTACCTGCGCGGCCTGAAAGAGAACGTGGTCGTGGGTCGTCTGATCCCGGCCGGTACTGGTCTGGCCTACCACAGCGAGCGTAAGCGTCGCCGTGATGCCGACAAGCCGCTGCGTGTGAGCGCCAGTGAGGTGGAAGCCGCACTGACCGAAGCGCTGAACTCCAGCGGTAACTAAGTACAGGGCAGGGCCCCGGCAAGCCCCGAGCGATCAGTGGCGACATGAAATGTTGCCGATGATCGGGCGGGGAGGGCCGGGGCCTCGTCTTGACTGGGTGCAAGATCCTCTTTAGACTTTTGTACCCTTAAATTTGGTGAGGCTCCGTCTCGCCAATTTTTGGCTTTCTTGCAAGACAATAGAGTCGCAAGACAATCAGTGGAGCTAGTAGATGGCAACTATCAACCAGCTGGTACGTCAGCCGCGTAAGCGTTCGGTCGAGAAGTCCGACGTTCCTGCGCTGCAGAACTGCCCGCAGCGTCGTGGCGTGTGCACCCGCGTGTACACCACCACGCCGAAAAAACCTAACTCGGCACTGCGTAAAGTATGCCGTGTGCGTCTGACCAACGGTTTCGAGGTTTCCTCGTACATCGGTGGTGAAGGCCACAACCTGCAAGAGCACAGCGTCGTCCTGATCCGTGGCGGCCGTGTAAAAGACTTGCCAGGTGTTCGTTACCACACCGTTCGCGGCTCTCTGGATACTTCGGGCGTTAAAGGCCGTAACCAGGGTCGTTCGAAGTACGGTACCAAGCGTCCGAAGTAATCGGCCGTTTGCAGACATCCATTTTTTTGAGTCGATAAGAGTAAGGTCGGGCGTAGGTCGAATGACCTGGTCCCGGGCTAACCTGAAGACCGTTTGAGGGCTTATCATGCCAAGACGTCGTGTAGCAGCAAAACGTGAGATCCTTGACGATCCGAAGTACGGATCCCAGATCCTCGCCAAGTTCATGAACCACGTGATGGAAAGCGGCAAGAAGGCCGTAGCCGAGCGCATCGTTTACGGTGCCCTGGATACCGTCAAAGCACGCAAGAACAGCGATCCCCTGGAAATCTTCGAGAAAGCTCTCGACGCCATCGCTCCGCTGGTCGAAGTTAAGTCCCGCCGTGTCGGCGGTGCCACTTACCAGGTTCCGGTTGAAGTTCGTCCATCCCGTCGTAACGCTCTGGCAATGCGCTGGCTCGTAGACTACGCCCGCAAGCGCGGCGAGAAGTCGATGGCTCTGCGCCTGGCCGGCGAGCTGCTGGATGCTGCTGAAGGCAAGGGTGCTGCAGTCAAGAAGCGTGAAGACGTGCACCGTATGGCCGAGGCCAACAAAGCGTTCTCGCACTACCGCTTCTAATTCAAGCATCAATCATTTTGCGAGGGCTTTATGGCTCGTACTACAGCAATTAACCGCTACCGTAACATCGGTATCTGCGCCCACGTTGACGCGGGCAAGACTACCACTACCGAGCGGATCCTGTTCTACACAGGTCTGAGCCACAAGATGGGCGAGGTGCACGACGGCGCCGCGACCACCGACTGGATGGTGCAGGAGCAGGAGCGCGGTATCACCATTACCTCCGCTGCCGTTACCACCTTCTGGAAAGGTTCCCGTGGTCAGTACGACAACTACCGCGTAAACGTCATCGATACCCCCGGCCACGTTGACTTCACCATTGAAGTAGAGCGTTCGCTGCGTGTACTCGACGGCGCGGTCGTTGTGTTCTGCGGTACCTCCGGCGTTGAGCCGCAGTCCGAAACCGTATGGCGTCAGGCCAACAAGTACGGCGTTCCACGTGTTGTATACGTGAACAAGATGGACCGTGCTGGTGCCAACTTCCTGCGCGTTGTCGGCCAGATCAAGAACCGCCTGGGTCACACCCCGGTTCCGGTCCAGCTGGCTATTGGTGCAGAAGACGACTTCCAGGGTCAGGTCGACCTGATCAAGATGAAAGCCATCTACTGGAACGAAGACGACAAGGGCACCACCTACCGCGAGGAAGAAATTCCTGCGGATATGGTCGAGCTGGCTAACGAGTGGCGCAACAACATGGTTGAAGCCGCCGCCGAAGCCAGCGAAGAGCTGATGAACAAGTACCTTGAAGAAGGTGAGCTGACCGTCGAGGAAATCAAGGCAGGCCTGCGCGCGCGCACCCTGGCCAGCGAGATCGTTCCGGCTGTCTGCGGTTCGTCGTTCAAGAACAAGGGCGTTCCCCTGGTTCTCGACGCCGTGATCGACTTCCTGCCTGCTCCGACCGAAATCCCGGCGATCAAGGGTATCCACCCTGACCTGATCGACGTGCCGAAGGACGAAGTCAAGCCTGAGCAGTTCGACGAGCGTCACGCTGACGACAACGAGCCGTTCTCGGCTCTGGCGTTCAAGATTGCCACCGACCCGTTCGTTGGTACTCTGACCTTCGTTCGCGTTTACTCGGGCTTCCTGACCTCCGGTGACTCCGTCATCAACTCGGTCAAGGGCAAGAAAGAGCGCGTTGGTCGTATGGTGCAGATGCACGCCAACCAGCGTGAAGAGATCAAAGAAGTACGTGCGGGCGATATCGCCGCTCTGATCGGCATGAAGGACGTCACCACTGGTGACACCCTGTGCAACGCCGACAAGCCGATCATCCTCGAGCGTATGGACTTCCCAGAGCCTGTGATTTCGCTCTCCGTAGAGCCGAAAACCAAGGCTGACCAGGAGAAGATGGGTATCGCACTGGGCAAGCTGGCCCAGGAAGACCCGTCGTTCCGCGTCAAGACCGACGAAGAAACTGGTCAGACCATCATCTCCGGTATGGGTGAGCTGCACCTGGACATCCTCGTTGACCGCATGAAGCGCGAGTTCAACGTCGAAGCCAACATCGGCAAGCCGCAGGTTTCGTACCGCGAGAAGATCACCAAGTCCAACGTCGAGATCGAAGGCAAGTTCGTTCGTCAGTCGGGCGGCCGTGGTCAGTTCGGTCACTGCTGGATCCGTTTCTCGGAGCCGGATCAGGACGACAAGGGCAACATCACCGAAGGTCTGGTGTTTGCCAACGAAGTCGTTGGTGGTGTGATTCCTAAGGAATACATCCCTGCGATCCAGAAGGGTATCGAAGAGCAGATGAAGAACGGCGTTGTTGCCGGCTATCCTCTGATCGGCCTGAAGGCCGCGGTATTCGACGGTTCGTACCACGACGTCGACTCCAACGAAATGGCGTTCAAGATCGCTGCTTCGATGGCAACCAAGCAACTGGCCCAGAAGGGCGGTGGCGTGGTTCTCGAGCCGATCATGAAGGTCGAAGTTGTAACCCCGGAAGACTACCTGGGTGACGTGATGGGTGACCTGAACCGTCGTCGTGGTCTGGTCCAGGGTATGGATGAGTCGGTCTCTGGCCGTGTCGTCCGCGCTGAAGTTCCGCTCGGAGAAATGTTCGGTTACGCAACCGACGTTCGTTCCATGTCTCAGGGTCGCGCAAGCTACTCCATGGAATTCTCCAAATACGCCGAAGCTCCGTCGAACATCGTCGAAGCACTCGTTAAAAAACAAGGCTAATCCCCTTTAGGCAAGAGGTTCACTGTCGTGGCTAAAGAAAAATTTGATCGTTCCCTTCCCCACGTTAACGTCGGCACCATCGGCCACGTTGACCACGGTAAGACCACTCTGACCGCAGCTCTGACTCGCGTCTGCTCCGAAGTTTTCGGTTCGGCAGTCGTTGAGTTCGACAAGATCGACTCGGCTCCGGAAGAAAAAGCGCGCGGTATCACCATCAACACCGCTCACGTCGAGTACAACTCGAACATTCGTCACTACGCTCACGTTGACTGCCCAGGTCACGCTGACTACGTGAAGAACATGATCACCGGTGCTGCCCAGATGGACGGCGCGATCCTGGTTTGCTCGGCCGCCGATGGTCCGATGCCACAAACCCGTGAGCACATCCTGCTGTCCCGTCAGGTAGGCGTTCCTTACATCGTGGTCTTCCTGAACAAGGCTGACCTGGTAGACGACGCCGAGCTGCTGGAACTGGTCGAGATGGAAGTTCGCGACCTGCTGTCCACCTACGACTTCCCAGGCGACGACACCCCGATCATCATCGGTTCGGCTCGTATGGCCCTGGAAGGCAAAGACGACAACGAAATGGGTACTACCGCTGTCAAGAAGCTGGTAGAAACTCTGGATGCCTACATCCCTGAGCCAGTTCGTGCCGTTGACCAGCCGTTCCTGATGCCGATCGAAGACGTATTCTCGATCTCGGGTCGTGGTACCGTTGTTACCGGTCGTATCGAGCGTGGTATCGTCCGCGTTCAGGATCCGCTGGAAATCGTTGGTCTGCGTGACACCACCACCACCACCTGCACCGGTGTTGAGATGTTCCGCAAGCTGCTGGACGAAGGCCGTGCTGGCGAGAACTGCGGCGTTCTGCTGCGTGGTACCAAGCGTGACGACGTTGAGCGTGGCCAGGTTCTGGTCAAGCCAGGTTCGGTCAAGCCGCACACCAAGTTCACCGCAGAAGTCTACGTCCTGTCGAAGGAAGAAGGCGGTCGTCACACTCCGTTCTTCAAAGGCTACCGTCCTCAGTTCTACTTCCGTACCACTGACGTGACCGGTAACTGCGAACTGCCGGAAGGCGTTGAAATGGTAATGCCAGGTGACAACATTCAGATGACTGTTACCCTGATCAAGACCATCGCAATGGAAGACGGTCTGCGCTTCGCTATCCGTGAAGGCGGTCGTACCGTCGGCGCCGGCGTCGTAGCCAAAATCATCGAGTAATCACTCGACCGATTGAAAAAACCCCCGCTCAGCGGGGGTTTTTTTTATTGGGTTGACACTAAATTGGGGCGTCTATAGAATCACGCCTCCTTTTAGCGGGCGTAGTGCGTCCGTTGGGAACAGCCTGGAGTCTGAAATCCAATGCAAAATCAGCAAATCCGTATCAGGTTGAAGGCTTTCGACCATCGCCTGATCGACCAATCCACCCAGGAAATCGTGGAAACCGCGAAACGTACTGGTGCACAAGTGCGTGGTCCAATTCCACTGCCTACCCGCAAAGAGCGTTTCACCGTTCTGGTCTCCCCGCACGTCAACAAAGACGCGCGTGACCAGTACGAGATTCGCACTCATAAGCGTGTTCTGGACATCGTCCAGCCAACGGATAAAACCGTTGACGCGCTGATGAAGCTTGATCTGGCGGCAGGTGTGGAAGTACAGATCAGCCTCGGCTAAGACTTCGGTCTGGTCGTGTAACGCTCTGAAATGGGCGGCCATAGCGGGTGAAAGCCCCGTACACTCATGAGGTTTACAACATGACTATTGGTGTAATCGGTCGCAAGTGCGGTATGACCCGCATTTTCACCGAAGAAGGTGTCTCCATTCCGGTCACGGTCATCGAGATCGAGCCGAATCGTGTCACCCAGTTCAAAACTGAAGAAACCGATGGCTACCGTGCAGTGCAAGTCACTGTCGGCGAGCGTCGTGCTTCGCGTGTGACTGCCGCTCAGGCAGGTCACTTCGCCAAGGCCAACGTTGCCGCTGGTCGCGGTGTCTGGGAGTTCCGTCTTGAAGAAGGCGATTTCCAGGCTGGCGATCTGATCAAAGCTGAACTCTTCACTGCAGGCCAGCTGGTAGACGTTACTGGTCAGTCCAAAGGTAAAGGCTTCGCCGGTACCATCAAGCGCTGGAACTTCCGTGGCCAGGACAACACCCACGGTAACTCCGTGTCGCACCGTGTCCCAGGTTCCATCGGCCAGTGCCAGACTCCTGGTCGTGTGTTCAAGGGCAAGAAAATGTCCGGTCACATGGGCGCCGAGCGCGTGACTGTTCAGTCCCTGGAAGTAGTTCGCGTAGACGCTGAGCGCAACCTGCTGCTGGTCAAGGGTGCCGTTCCAGGCGCTACTGGCGGCGACGTGGTTGTACGTCCAGCTGTCAAGGCTCGCGGTTAAGGGGAAACTGACATGCAACTCAATGTAAATGACGCTCAGGCGATCGAAGTTTCCGAACTGACTTTCGGTGGCGAATTCAACGAGACGCTGGTACACCAAGCAGTCGTGGCCTACATGGCCGGCGGCCGTCAGGGCACCAAGCAGCAGAAGACCCGTTCCGACGTGGCTGGTGGCGGTAAGCGCCCATGGCGTCAGAAGGGTACTGGCCGTGCTCGTGCTGGTACCACTCGTGGTCCGATCTGGCGTGGCGGTGGTGTAACCTTCGCAGCTCGCCCTCAAGATCACTCGCAGAAGCTCAACAAGAAGATGTATCGCGCAGCCCTGCGCTCCATCCTCGCTGAGCTGGTGCGTAGCGACCGTCTGGTCGTGGTTCAGGACTTCGCTGTTGAAGCACCGAAAACCAAAGATCTGCTGAACAAGCTGAACGGCATGGGTCTGAACGACGTACTGATCGTTTCCGACGCTGTTGATCAGAACCTGTACCTGGCTGCTCGCAACCTGCCGCACGTCGACGTACGTGACGTACAAGGTTCCGACCCGGTCAGTCTGATCGCATACGAGAAAGTGTTGATCACTGTCTCGGCCGTGAAGAAATTCGAGGAGCTGCTGGGATGAACCAGGAACGCGTATTCAAAGTCCTCCTTGGCCCGCACGTTTCCGAGAAGGCTACCGTTCTGGCTGAGAAAAAAGGCCAGTTCGTATTCAAGGTTGCTACTGATGCAACCAAGCTGGAAATCAAGAAAGCTGTCGAAGGCCTGTTCAACGTAAAAGTTGAAAACGTGTCGACTGTTAACGTTCTGGGTAAAACCAAGCGTACCGCACGTGGTCTGGGCAAGCGTAATGACTGGAAGAAGGCGATCGTCTCCCTTCAGCCAGGCCAAGATCTCGATTTCAGCAGCAGTGCTGAGTAAGGAAGGGGTGCATCATGGCAATCGTTAAATGCAAACCGACTTCCCCTGGCCGCCGTTTCGTGGTCAAGGTGGTCAACCAGGAGCTGCACAAAGGCGCTCCTCACGCACCGCTGATCGAGAAGAAATCGAAGTCTGGTGGTCGTAACAACAATGGCCGCATCACCACTCGTCACGTTGGTGGTGGTCATAAGCAGCATTACCGTCTGGTCGACTTCCGTCGCAACGACAAAGATGGCATCCCAGCCACTGTCGAGCGTATCGAATACGACCCGAACCGTACTGCTCACATCGCCCTGCTGTGCTACGCAGACGGTGAGCGTCGCTACATCATCGCCCCTAAAGGCGTGAGCGCTGGCGACCAGCTGATCGCAGGTGCCCTGGCCCCAATCAAGGCCGGTAACTCCCTGCAGCTGCGCAATATCCCAGTAGGTAGCACCATTCACGGCATCGAACTGAAGCCGGGTAAA
Source organism: Pseudomonas sp. X4 (assembly GCF_040784925.1). Classification (NCBI taxonomy): domain Bacteria; kingdom Pseudomonadati; phylum Pseudomonadota; class Gammaproteobacteria; order Pseudomonadales; family Pseudomonadaceae; genus Pseudomonas; species Pseudomonas sp. X4. The sequence goes on from NZ_CP160798.1 coordinate 2,938,645, forward strand.
GGTGCTCAGATCGCTCGTTCCGCTGGTGCTTCGGCTCAGCTGATCGCTCGTGAAGGCGTCTACGTGACTCTGCGTCTGCGTTCCGGTGAGATGCGTAAAGTGCTGGCTGAGTGCCGTGCGACCCTGGGCGAAGTCTCGAACTCCGAGCACAGCCTGCGTTCGCTGGGTAAAGCTGGTGCCAAACGCTGGCGCGGCGTTCGCCCAACCGTTCGTGGTGTTGCCATGAACCCGGTTGACCACCCACATGGTGGTGGTGAAGGTCGTACCTCCGGTGGTCGTCATCCGGTATCGCCATGGGGCTTCCCAACCAAGGGTGCGAAGACCCGTGGTAATAAGCGTACCGACAACATGATCGTCCGTCGTCGCAAGTAACTAGAGGGATACGACAGTGCCACGTTCTCTGAAAAAAGGTCCTTTTATCGATCTTCACCTGCTGAAGAAGGTCGAAGTGGCGGTGGAGAAGAACGATCGCAAGCCAGTTAAAACCTGGTCGCGCCGTTCGATGATCCTGCCACAAATGGTCGGTCTGACCATCGCGGTACACAACGGTCGTCAACATGTCCCAGTTCTGGTGAACGAAGACATGGTCGGCCACAAACTGGGCGAGTTCGCCGGTACCCGCACCTATCGCGGGCACGTGGCTGACAAGAAAGCCAAGCGTTAAGGGGTAAGGAAATGGAAGTAGCCGCTAAGTTGTCGGGCGCTCGCATCTCCGCCCAGAAAGCCCGCTTGGTCGCCGACCAGATCCGCGGGAAGAAGGTGGGCGAAGCGCTCAACCTGTTGGCCTTCAGCAGCAAAAAAGCCGCTGAAATCATGAAGAAAGTCCTCGAGTCGGCCGTTGCCAACGCCGAACACAACGAAGGCGCAGACGTTGATGACCTGAAGGTCTCCACCGTTTTCGTCAACGAAGGGCGTTCGCTGAAGCGCATCATGCCACGTGCCAAAGGCCGTGCTGATCGCATCGTCAAGCGGTCTTGCCATATCACTGTCAAGGTTGCGGACAAGTAACGGAGTCGATCAGATGGGTCAGAAAGTACATCCCACTGGCATTCGCCTGGGAATCGTCAAGGAGCACACCTCCGTCTGGTACGCAGACGGTGCTACTTACGCAGATTACCTGTTGAAGGATCTGAAAACGCGTGAGTACCTCCAGGACAAACTAAAAAGCGCGTCCGTAAGCCGTATCGATATTCATCGTCCGGCTCAAACTGCACGCATCACCATCCACACCGCTCGTCCCGGTATCGTTATCGGTAAGAAAGGTGAAGATGTCGAGAAGCTGCGTCAGGACCTGACCAAGCAGATGGGTGTGCCTGTGCACATCAACATCGAAGAGATCCGCAAGCCGGAACTCGACGCTATGCTGGTTGCGCAGAGCGTAGCTCAGCAGCTGGAACGCCGCGTAATGTTCCGTCGCGCCATGAAGCGCGCCGTACAGAACGCCATGCGTATTGGTGCCAAGGGCATCAAGATCCAGGTGAGCGGTCGTCTCGGCGGTGCTGAGATTGCTCGTACCGAGTGGTATCGCGAAGGTCGTGTGCCTCTGCACACCCTGCGTGCCGATATCGACTACAACACCTACGAAGCTCACACCACTTACGGTGTGATCGGTGTGAAGGTTTGGATCTTCAAAGGCGAAGTTATTGGTGGTCGCCAAGAAGAACTGAAACCACAAGCACCAGCGCCTCGTAAAAAAGCTGCTAAGTAAGGGGTACGCCAAATGTTGCAACCAAAGCGTACAAAATTCCGCAAGCAGATGACTGGCCACAACCGTGGTCTGGCACTGCGCGGTAGCAAAGTCAGCTTCGGCGAATTCGCCCTGAAAGCTGTTGCTCGCGGTCGCCTCACCGCTCGCCAGATCGAGTCCGCACGTCGTGCGCTGACCCGTCACGTAAAACGTGGCGGTAAGATCTGGATCCGTGTGTTCCCGGACAAGCCGATCTCCAAGAAGCCTCTCGAGGTTCGTATGGGTAAAGGTAAGGGTTCCGTGGAATACTGGGTTGCCCAGATTCAGCCAGGCAAAGTCCTGTATGAAATCGAGGGTGTTTCTGAAGAGCTGGCGCGCGAAGCTTTCGCCCTGGCTGCTGCAAAGCTGCCTCTCGCCACCTCCTTTGTTAAGCGGACGGTGATGTGATGAAAGCGAATGAACTTCGTGAAAAATCGGCACAGCAACTGAATGAGCAACTGCTCGGCTTGCTGCGCGACCAGTTCAATCTGCGTATGCAGAAAGCAACTGGCCAGTTGGGGCAGTCGCACCTGCTCTCGCAAGTTAAGCGTGACATCGCTCGCGTGAAAACTGTGCTCAACCAGCAGGCAGGTAAGTGATCATGGCTGAAGCTGAAAAAACCGTCCGTACGCTGACTGGCCGTGTCGTCAGCGACAAAATGGACAAGACCATCACCGTTCTGATCGAGCGTCGCGTAAAGCACCCGATCTACGGTAAATACGTTAAGCGTTCGACTAAGCTGCACGCGCACGACGAAGCCAACCAGTGCAAGATCGGCGACAAGGTTTCCATCCGTGAAACCCGTCCGCTGGCCAAGACCAAGTCCTGGGCACTGGTTGAAGTCCTCGAACGCGCTGTTGAAGTCTAAGGGCTAGGGGTCGGAGAAATTTTATGATTCAGACTCAATCCATGCTCGATGTGGCCGATAACAGCGGCGCTCGTCGCGTCATGTGCATCAAGGTGCTCGGCGGTTCGCACCGCCGTTACGCCGGCATCGGTGACATCATCAAGGTAACCGTCAAGGAAGCAATTCCGCGCGGTAAGGTCAAGAAAGGCCAAGTGATGACCGCTGTTGTCGTGCGCACCCGTCACGGTGTTCGTCGCGCTGACGGTTCCATCATTCGTTTCGACGGCAACGCTGCTGTTCTGCTGAACAACAAGCAAGAGCCGATCGGCACTCGCATCTTCGGGCCAGTGACCCGTGAACTTCGTACTGAGAAGTTCATGAAGATCGTCTCGCTCGCCCCTGAAGTGCTGTAAGGAGATCCGACATGCAAAAGATTCGTCGTGACGACGAGATCATCGTGATCGCCGGCAAAGACAAAGGTAAGCGCGGTAAGGTGCTGAAGGTTCTGGCTGATGACCGTCTGGTCGTTGGTGGTGTGAACCTGGTCAAGCGTCATACCAAGCCTAACCCGATGGCGGGCGTACAGGGCGGTATCGTCGAAAAAGAAGCGCCTCTGCACGCTTCCAACGTTGCCATCTTCAACGGCGAAACCAACAAGGCTGACCGCGTTGGTTTCAAAGTAGAAGACGGTAAAAAAATTCGTGTCTTCAAGTCGACCCAAAAAGCGGTTGATGCTTGAACACTGCTAGGTAGAAGACCATGGCACGACTGAAAGAGATTTACCGGAACGAAATCGCTCCTAAGCTTAAGGAAGAACTTAAGCTGTCGAACGTGATGGAAGTTCCGCGCGTTACCAAGATCACCCTGAACATGGGTCTGGGCGAAGCGATCGGCGACAAGAAAGTCATCGAGCACGCTGTTGCCGACCTGGAAAAGATCACCGGTCAAAAGCCGGTCGTGACTTTCGCTCGTAAATCCATCGCGGGCTTCAAAGTCCGTGAAGGCTGGCCGATCGGTGTCAAGGTGACCCTGCGTCGCGACAAGATGTACGAATTCCTGGACCGCCTGCTGGCGATCTCCCTGCCTCGGGTTCGCGACTTCCGCGGCCTGAATGCCAAGTCCTTCGATGGCCGTGGCAACTACAGCATGGGCGTGAAAGAGCAGATCATCTTCCCGGAAATCGACTACGACAAGATCGATGCTCTGCGCGGTTTGGACATCACCCTGACCACCACTGCTCGTTCGGACGACGAAGGCCGCGCTCTGCTGCGTGCTTTCAAGTTCCCGTTCCGCAACTGATTGGAGTAGGAAAATGGCCAAGAAGAGCATGAAAAACCGCGAGCTGAAGCGTCAGCTCACGGTAGCCAAGTACGCCAAAAAGCGTGCCGAGCTGAAAGCGACCATCGTCAACCTGAACGCCTCTCCTGAAGAGCGTTTCGCTGCCGTTGTCGCCCTGCAGAAGCAGCCACGTGATGCCTCCGCTTCGCGTCTGCGCAACCGTTGCCGCCTGACCGGTCGTCCTCACGGTGTATACCGTAAGTTCGGCCTGGGCCGTAACATGCTGCGTCAAGCTGCAATGCGCGGTGACGTACCAGGTCTGGTCAAGGCCTCCTGGTAATCGCTGCAGGCTGGATCCCGGCGGAAGGGGAGCAATCTTCCGACCGCCGGTGACCTCGCCAACAAACAAGCCCCTATATGGGGCTTGTTTCGTTTCTACCTTGTGTCTAGAATGACCGGCTCACCTGAGCCTGGGTTTTTTGCCCTGTCCGCTCGGGTGGTTGTGATAGCCGCAAGGCTAATAATTCTTGTATCAGGAGCATCTAGCCCATGAGTATGCAGGACCCGTTAGCGGACATGCTAACTCGCATCCGTAATGCCCAGATGGCTGAAAAGTCCGTCGTAAGCATGCCTTCCTCCACCCTGAAGGTCGCGGTTGCCAAAGTTCTGAAAGACGAAGGTTACATCGCCGGCTACCAGGTAACTGGTGAGGCCAAGCCTTCCCTGTCGATCGAACTGAAGTACTTCGAAGGCCGTCCGGTCATCGAGGAACTGAAGCGCTCCAGCCGTCCAGGCCTGCGCCAGTACAAGTCCGTCGCAGAACTGCCGAAAGTACGTGGCGGTCTGGGCGTGTCTATCGTCTCCACCAACAAAGGTGTGATGACTGATCGCGCTGCACGCGCTGCCGGTGTCGGCGGCGAAGTTCTGTGCACAGTGTTCTAAGGGGAGATAGGCATGTCTCGCGTCGCTAAGAACCCCGTTAAGCTGCCAGCAGGCGTCGAAGTCAAATTCGCCGGCCAGCAGCTTTCGGTGAAGGGTGCCAAAGGCACTCTCGAACTGAACGTTCACTCGTCTGTTGAAGTTACCGAAGAGTCTGGCGAGCTGCGTTTCGTCGCTCGCAACGGTGACCAGCAAGCTCGCGCCATGGCCGGTACCACCCGCGCTCTGGTGAACAACATGGTCCAGGGCGTAAGCCAAGGCTTCGAGCGCAAGCTCCAGCTGGTCGGTGTTGGTTACAAGGCACAGGCCAAGGGCACCGTCCTGAACCTGGCCCTGGGCTTCTCGCACCCAGTGGACTACGAACTGCCAGCCGGTATCACCGCTGAAACCCCAAGCCAGACCGACATCCTGATCAAGGGTATCGACAAGCAGCTGGTGGGTCAGGTGGCCGCTGAAATCCGCGACTTCCGTCCGCCAGAGCCTTACAAAGGCAAGGGTGTGCGTTACGCGGACGAAGTAGTCCGTCGTAAAGAAGCCAAGAAGAAGTAGGGCCTAGCAAATGACCGACAAAAAAGTTACTCGACTGCGTCGCGCTCGCAAAGCACGTCTCAAGATGCACGAACTCGAAGTCGTGCGCCTGTGCGTGTTCCGCTCCTCGCAGCACATCTACGCCCAGGTCATTTCGGCCGACGGCAGCAAGGTTCTGGCAAGCGCCTCGACCTTGGACAAAGAACTGCGTGATGGCGCCACTGGCAACATCGACGCGGCCACTAAGGTTGGCAAGCTGGTAGCTGAGCGTGCGAAAGCCGCCGGTGTATCTCAAGTTGCCTTTGACCGTTCCGGCTTCAAGTACCATGGCCGCGTCAAAGCGCTGGCTGATGCTGCTCGTGAAGGCGGGCTGGAGTTCTAAGTTATGGCAAATAACGATCAAAAGCGCGACGAAGGCTACATCGAGAAGCTGGTTCAAGTTAACCGCGTTGCCAAAACCGTAAAAGGCGGCCGTATCTTCACCTTCACCGCGCTGACCGTGGTAGGTGATGGTAAAGGTCGTGTTGGCTTCGGCCGTGGCAAGTCGCGCGAAGTACCTGCCGCGATCCAGAAAGCCATGGAAGCTGCTCGCCGCAACATGATCCAGGTTGACCTGAAGGGCACCACCCTGCAGTACGCCACCAAGGCTGCCCACGGCGCCTCGAAGGTTTACATGCAGCCTGCCTCGGAAGGTACCGGTATCATCGCCGGTGGCGCAATGCGTGCTGTCCTGGAAGTTGCTGGTGTTCAGAACGTTCTGGCCAAGTGCTACGGTTCGACCAACCCAGTGAACGTGGTTTACGCCACCTTCAAGGGTCTGAAAGCCATGCAATCTCCTGAATCCATTGCTGCCAAGCGCGGCAAGAGCGTCGAGGAGATCTTCTGATCATGGCAACCGTAAAAGTAACGCTGATCAAGAGCGTCTCGGGCCGTCTGCCTAACCACAAGCTGTGCGTTAAGGGCCTGGGTCTGCGTCGCATCGGTCACACTGTAGAAGTCCAGGATACTCCCGAAAACCGCGGGATGATCAACAAGGCTTACTACATGCTGAAGGTCGAGGGTTAATCGATGAAACTCAATGATCTGAGTCCAGCGCCGGGTTCCCGTCGCGAGAAGCATCGTCCAGGTCGTGGTATCGGTAGCGGTCTGGGTAAGACCGGCGGCCGTGGCCACAAAGGTCAGACTTCCCGTTCGGGTGGTTCGATCGCTCCTGGCTTCGAAGGCGGTCAACAGCCGCTGCACCGTCGTCTGCCGAAGTTCGGCTTCGTTTCCCTGAAAGCCATGGACCGCGCCGAAGTGCGTCTGTCCGAGCTGGCCAAGGTGGAAGGCGACGTGATCTCCGTGCAATCCCTGAAGGATGCCAACGTGATCGGCCAGAACGTACAGCGCGTGAAAATCATGCTGTCTGGCGAAGTCACTCGCGCAGTCACCATCAAGGGTATCGCAGCCACCAAGGGTGCGCGTGCGGCTATCGAAGCAGCTGGCGGCAAGTTCGAGGAATAAATGGCTAAGCAAGGTGCTCTCTCTTCGCTCGGTAAGGGCGGGATGTCGGAACTCTGGGCTCGTCTGCGCTTTCTGTTCATGGCGATCATCGTCTATCGGATAGGTGCGCATATCCCGGTTCCTGGCATCAATCCAGACCGTCTGGCGGATCTGTTTCGGCAGAATGAGGGGACCATTCTTAGCTTGTTCAACATGTTTTCCGGTGGCGCGCTCGAGCGCATGAGCATCTTTGCACTGGGGATCATGCCGTACATCTCGGCATCGATCATCATGCAGTTGATGACGGCGGTCAGCCCGCAACTGGAGCAGTTGAAGAAGGAAGGTGAAGCTGGCCGTCGCAAGATCAGCCAGTACACCCGCTACGGCACCGTTATCCTGGCACTGGTTCAAGCCATTGGCATGTCCATTGGCCTGGCCAACCAGGGCGTGGCGTTTTCTGTAGGCCTGGGCTTCCATGTCGTTGCCGTCTCCACCTTCGTGGCGGGCGCGATGTTCATGATGTGGCTGGGCGAGCAGATCACCGAGCGCGGTGTGGGCAACGGTATCTCGATGTTGATCTTCGCGGGTATCGTTGCCGGTCTTCCGAGAGCAATCGGGCAGTCTTTCGAGTCTGCACGCACAGGCGATATCAACATTTTCGCCCTGGTCGCTATCGGTTTGCTGGCAGTAGCGATTATCGGCTTCGTGGTGTTCATTGAGCGTGGTCAGCGTCGTATCGCCGTTCACTACGCCAAGCGTCAGCAGGGCCGCAAGGTCTTCGCTGCGCAGACCAGCCACTTGCCGCTGAAGGTGAACATGGCGGGGGTTATCCCGGCCATTTTCGCGAGCAGCATTCTGCTGTTCCCGGCTTCGCTGGGTGCCTGGTTCGGTCAGTCCGAAGGTATGGGCTGGCTGCAGGACATCTCGCAGTCGATCGCTCCTGGTCAGCCGTTGAACATTCTGCTGTTTAGTGCAGGGATCATTTTCTTCTGCTTCTTCTACACAGCGCTGATGTTCAACCCGAAAGACGTAGCGGAAAACCTGAAGAAGTCCGGTGCCTTTATTCCGGGTATCCGTCCTGGTGAGCAGTCGGCACGCTACATTGATGGCGTTCTGACCCGTCTGACCATGTTCGGTGCTCTTTACATGATGGCCGTCTGCCTTCTGCCCCAGTTCCTGGTGGTGGCTGCAAATGTGCCGTTCTACCTTGGCGGGACCTCGTTGCTGATTGTGGTAGTGGTTGTGATGGACTTCATGTCCCAAGTACAATCGCACCTCGTTTCGCACCAGTACGAATCCCTGATGAAGAAAGCCAACCTGAAAGGCTACGGTGGCAGCGGTCTGCTGCGCTGATACGCCCCTAAGGTTCGAGGAGTCGGTAATGAAAGTTCGTGCATCGGTGAAAAAGCTGTGCCGTAACTGCAAGATCATCCGTCGCGAAGGCGTCGTACGAGTGATCTGCAGCGCGGAACCGCGTCACAAACAGCGCCAAGGCTGAGTGTGATCTGCGCTTCAAACCCAGCAGCTAGTGTGCTGCTGGGTTGATTATTCGTTTCTACAGCGATATTATCTCGCGCCCTATTTCTTGGCTTCCGGGGCGTAGGTAGCTGTCAATTGGAGTCCCACTGAATGGCCCGTATTGCAGGCGTCAACATTCCAGATAACAAGCATGCTGTTATCTCGCTGACCTACATCTATGGTGTCGGTCGCACTACTGCACAGAAGATCTGTGCAGACGCTGGTGTAAACCCAGCCGCTAAGATCAAGGATCTGAGCGACGAGCAAATCGAAACCCTGCGTGGCGAAGTCGCGAAGTTCACCACCGAAGGTGACCTGCGTCGTGACATCAACATGAAGATCAAGCGCTTGATGGACCTGGGCTGCTACCGCGGCCTGCGTCATCGTAAAGGTCTGCCGGTTCGCGGTCAGCGCACCAAGACCAACGCACGCACCCGTAAGGGCCCGCGTAAGCCGATCCGCAAGTAATCGCCCAGGAATATAGACATGGCAAAACCTGCTGCTCGTCCTCGTAAGAAAGTCAAAAAGACAGTGGTTGATGGCATCGCCCACATCCATGCCTCTTTCAACAACACCATCGTGACCATCACCGACCGTCAGGGCAACGCTTTGTCCTGGGCGACCTCCGGTGGTTCGGGTTTCCGTGGTTCGCGCAAATCCACCCCGTTCGCAGCCCAGATCGCTGCTGAGCGTGCTGGTCAAGCTGCGCTGGAATACGGTCTGAAGAACCTCGACGTAAACGTCAAGGGTCCAGGTCCAGGTCGTGAGTCCGCCGTTCGTGCACTGAACAGCTGCGGCTACAAGATCGCCAGCATCACCGACGTGACGCCAATCCCGCACAACGGGTGCCGTCCGCCGAAGAAGCGTCGCGTGTAATCAGGAGACAGATAAATGGCACGTTACATTGGTCCAAAATGCAAACTGTCTCGTCGTGAAGGCACTGACCTGTTCCTGAAGAGCGGCGTTCGCGCTCTGGAATCGAAGTGCAACATCGAAGCAGCCCCAGGTATCCACGGCCAGCGCCGTGGCCGTCAGTCCGACTACGGTACCCAGCTGCGCGAGAAGCAAAAAGTTCGTCGTATCTACGGTGTTCTGGAGCGTCAGTTCCGCGGTTACTACCAGGCTGCAGCCTCGAAAAAAGGCGCAACCGGTGAAAACCTGCTGCAACTGCTCGAGTGCCGTCTGGATAACGTCGTCTACCGTATGGGCTTCGGCTCGACTCGTTCCGAGTCCCGTCAGCTGGTTTCGCACAAAGCGATCAGCGTCAACGGTAAGACTGTAAACATTCCATCCTACCAAGTTCGTCCGGGTGACGTGGTCGCGGTTCGCGAGAAGTCGCTGAACCAGCTGCGCATTGTTCAAGCCCTTGAACTGTGCGCCCAGCGTGGCCGCGTTGAGTGGGTTGACGTGGATGCTGCTAAAAAGTCGGGCGTTTTCAAGAACGTTCCTGCTCGCAGCGACCTGTCTGCCGACATCAACGAGAACCTGATTGTCGAGCTCTACTCCAAGTAAGGGCTAGAAAATAGGTGCATCCATGCAGATTTCGGTAAATGAGTTCCTGACTCCCCGCCACATTGATGTGCAGGTAGTCAGTCCGACCCGCGCCAAGATTACGCTCGAGCCTCTCGAGCGTGGTTTCGGCCATACCCTGGGCAACGCGCTGCGCCGCATCCTGTTGTCCTCCATGCCTGGCTGTGCAGTAGTCGAGGCCGAGATCGACGGCGTACTCCACGAGTACTCCGCGATCGAAGGTGTTCAGGAAGACGTCATTGAAATCCTGTTGAACCTGAAAGGCCTGGCTATCAAACTGCACGGTCGTGACGAAGTTACGCTGACCTTGTCGAAAAAGGGTTCGGGGGTGGTTACCGCTGCCGATATTCAGCTGGATCACGATGTCGAGATCGTCAACCCCGATCACGTAATCGCGAACCTGGCGTCGAACGGCGCCCTGAACATGAAGCTCACTGTAGCTCGTGGTCGTGGTTACGAGCCGGCCGACTCCCGTCAAACCGACGAAGACGAAAGCCGTAGCATTGGCCGTCTGCAGTTGGACGCTTCGTTCAGCCCGGTGCGTCGTATCGCCTATGTGGTCGAGAACGCCCGTGTTGAACAACGTACCAACCTGGACAAGCTGGTCATTGATCTGGAAACCAACGGCACCCTGGATCCTGAAGAGGCTATCCGCCGCGCTGCGACCATCCTGCAACAGCAGCTGGCCGCGTTCGTCGACCTCAAAGGTGACAGCGAGCCTGTCGTAGTCGAGCAGGAAGACGAGATCGATCCGATCCTGCTGCGTCCGGTTGACGACCTGGAACTGACTGTACGTTCGGCCAACTGCCTCAAGGCGGAGAACATCTACTACATCGGCGACCTGATTCAGCGTACCGAAGTAGAGCTGTTGAAGACTCCTAACCTGGGCAAGAAGTCCCTGACTGAAATCAAGGACGTCCTGGCCTCTCGTGGTCTGTCTCTCGGCATGCGCCTCGACAACTGGCCGCCTGCAAGTCTTAAGAAAGACGACAAGGCGACCGCCTGATCGTCGTAATCACCGAACGTAGTGTTTGGTAAGGAATGAATCATGCGTCATCGTAAAAGTGGACGTCACCTGAGCCGTACCAGCTCTCACCGCAAGGCTATGTTCCAGAACATGGCAGTGTCGCTGATCGAGCACGAGCTGATCAAAACCACCCTGCCGAAAGCCAAGGAACTGCGCCGCGTTGCCGAGCCGCTGATCACCCTGGCCAAGGAAGACAGCGTAGCTAACCGCCGTCTGGCCTTCGATCGTACCCGTTCGAAGTCCGCTGTTGGCAAGCTGTTCAACGACCTGGGCAAGCGTTACGCCACCCGTCAGGGCGGCTACCTGCGCATCCTGAAGTGCGGTTTCCGCGCTGGCGACAACGCTCCTATGGCGTACGTCGAGCTGGTTGATCGTCCGGTCGGCGGTGCTGTAGAAGCTGCTGAGTAAGACGTTCTGTCTGCTACAAAGAACCGGGCCTAGTGCCCGGTTTTTTGTTTCAGGATGTATTGTTTATTTCTATTGATACAAGTCATGTAATGCATTTGTTCTTGTAACCTTGCTCGTCAATACTCTCTCCAGAGCCGATTAGCCGGCGCTTGAAGACCGATAAGGAGAGCCCATGAGCAAGATTCTCACCACCGCCAGCGGTGCACCTGTAGCAGACAACCAGAATTCCCGTTCCGCCGGCCCGCGCGGCCCGCTGCTGCTCGACGACTTCCACCTGATCGAGAAGCTCGCCCACTTCAACCGCGAGAACATTCCTGAGCGCCGCGTACACGCAAAAGGCTCGGGTGCCTACGGCACCTTTACCGTCACCCGCGATATCACCGATTACACCAGTGCCAAGTTGTTTGAACAGGTTGGCAAGCAGACCGAAACCTTCCTGCGCTTCTCCACCGTTGGTGGTGAGCGTGGCTCCGCTGATACCGAGCGCGATCCCCGTGGTTTTGCCGTCAAGTTCTACACCGAGGAGGGCAACTGGGACATCGTCGGCAACAACACGCCGGTGTTCTTCATCCGCGACCCACTGAAGTTTCCGGACTTTATCCACACCCAGAAGCGTCACCCGCAATCCAACCTGAAGAACGCTCAGATGATGTGGGACTTCTGGTCGCACTCTCCCGAGGCGCTGCATCAGGTCACCATTCTGTTCTCCGATCGCGGCATTCCGGACGGCTACCGCCACATGCACGGTTTCGGTAGCCATACCTACAGCCTGATCAATGCCAAGGGTGAACGCACCTGGGTCAAATGGCACTTCAAGACCCAGCAAGGCATCAAGAACCTCGCACCGGCAGATGCCGCGCGCCTGGCAGGTACTGACCCGGACTACGCCCAGCGCGACCTGTTCGAAGCCATCGAGCGGGGCGATTACCCACGCTGGACCGTATGCATCCAAGTGATGAGCGAAGCCGAGGCTGCCAGCCGCGACGAAAACCCCTTCGACGTGACCAAGACCTGGTCGCAGAAGGACTACCCGCTGATTGAAGTGGGCGTGCTGGAGCTCAACCGTAACCCGCTCAACTACTTTGCCGAGGTCGAGCAAGCTGCGTTTGGCCCGAGCAACATGGTGCCGGGTGTTGGCCTGTCGCCGGACCGCATGCTGCAAGGGCGGGTATTCGCCTACGCCGACGCGCATCGCTACCGGGTGGGTACCAACCACCAGCAGCTGCCGGTGAACGCACCACGTTGCCCGGTCAACAGCTACCAGCGTGATGGATCCATGGCCGCTGGCAGTTACGGCAGCGCGCCGAACTATGAGCCCAACAGCTACAGCGATGCACCGAAGCAGTCGCCACGCCACGCCGAGCCTGCGCTGGCCCTGAATGGTTCCGCAGACCGTTACGACCACCGCGAAGACACCGACTACTACAGCCACGCCGGCGCGCTGTTCCGCCTGATGAACGATGAGCAGAAAGCCCTGCTGATAAACAACATTGCCGGCACCATGGCAGGCGTAAGCGAAGACGTGATCCAGCGTCAGCTGCAATACTTCTTCAAGGCCGATCCTGCCTATGGCGAAGGGGTTGCCAAGGCCTTGGGCGTCAATCTCGCCTAAGTCGAAGTGATAAGAAGAACCGCCCTCATTTGGGCGGTTTTTCAATGAATATCACTACTGTTTAACCGATTTTTTGCTTCTAATTGCGCGGTTTTCAGTGACCACAGGCAAAAGCTGGTTCACACTATGTGGCATAGACGTTTTCCCATGGAGAAGCAGGGCGATGCAAGGTCACCCGGACGTAATCAACTACCTCGTTACGCTGCTGAAGGGCGAACTGGCGGCGCGTGACCAGTACTTCATTCACTCGCGTATGTACGAAGACTGGGGCCTGTCCAAGCTCTACGAGCGCATCAACCACGAAATGGAAGAAGAGACGCAGCACGCAGATGCCCTTATGCGTCGCATCCTCATGCTCGAAGGCACCCCTGACATGCGCGCGGACGACCTGGAAGTGGGCAGCACCGTGCCGGAAATGATCGAGGCTGACCTCAAGCTCGAGTACAAGGTACGCGGCGCGCTGTGCAAAGGCATCGAGCTGTGCGAGTTGCACAAGGACTACATCAGCCGCGACATCCTGCGCGCTCAGTTGGCTGATACCGAAGAAGATCACACCTACTGGCTGGAGAAGCAGCAGGGGCTGATCAAGGCCATTGGCCTCGAGAATTACCTGCAGTCGCAGATGTAAAAGCCTGGGGCTGCTTTGCAGCCCTATCGCGACACAAGGCCGCTCCTACATTTGAACGCGTCAATCCGGAGATTACGCGATCGCCTGTAGGAGCGGCCTTGTGTCGCGAAAGGGGCGCAAAGCGCCCCCAGGGCCTTACGCCCGATCCCGCTCCAGCAACGGTTTCAGGTAGTGCCCGGTATACGACTGTTTCATCGTACTCAGTTCTTCTGGCGTACCGCAGGCAATGATCTGCCCACCTTTCGAGCCACCCTCCGGCCCCAGATCCACCAGCCAGTCCGCGGTCTTGATCACATCCAGGTTGTGCTCGATCACCACCACGGTATTGCCGTGGTCGCGCAGGCGATGCAGCACGTCCAGCAACTGCTGGATATCGGCAAAGTGCAGGCCCGTGGTCGGCTCATCGAGGATGTACAGGGTCTTGCCGGTGTCACGCTTGGACAGTTCGCGCGATAGCTTGACTCGCTGGGCCTCACCACCCGACAGGGTGGTCGCCGACTGCCCCAGCTTGATGTACGACAGCCCCACATCCATCAACGTCTGCAGCTTGCGCGCCAGCGCCGGCACTGCGTCGAAGAACTCGCGGGCATCCTCGATGGTCATCTCCAGCACCTCGTGAATGTTCTTGCCCTTGTACTTGATCTCCAGGGTTTCGCGGTTGTAGCGCTTGCTCTTGCACACGTCGCACGGCACGTAGATGTCCGGCAGGAAGTGCATCTCCACCTTGATCAGGCCATCGCCCTGGCAGGCCTCGCAACGGCCCCCCTTGACGTTGAACGAGAAACGCCCCGGACCATAGCCGCGCGAACGCGATTCCGGCACACCGGAGAACAGCTCGCGGATCGGGGTGAAGATGCCGGTGTAGGTTGCCGGGTTAGAGCGAGGGGTACGGCCGATCGGGCTCTGGTCGATATCCACCACCTTGTCCAGGTGCTGCAGGCCATCCATGCTGGCATGCGGCGCCGCTTCCAGGCTGCTTGCGCCATTCAGGGCGGTGGCGGCCAGTGGGAACAGGGTGTTGTTGATCAGCGTCGACTTGCCCGAGCCGGACACCCCGGTCACGCAGGTCAGCAGGCCGATCGGGACTTCCAGGTCGACGTTTTGCAGGTTGTTGCCACGCGCGCCCTTGAGCTTGAGTTGCAGCTTCTTGTTGCGCGGCGTGCGCTTGGCCGGCACGACGATCTTCTTGCGCCCGGACAAGTACTTGCCGGTCAGCGAGTCGGGGTGCTCCATGACCTCCTGCGGCGAGCCCTCGGCAACGATCTGCCCACCGTGCACCCCGGCTCCCGGGCCGATGTCCACCACGTAGTCGGCCAGGCGGATGGCGTCCTCGTCGTGTTCCACCACGATCACCGTGTTGCCCAGGTCGCGCAGGTGGTTGAGGGTGGCCAGCAGGCGGTCATTGTCACGCTGATGAAGGCCGATGGACGGCTCATCGAGGATGTACATCACTCCCACCAGGCCAGCGCCGATCTGGCTGGCCAGGCGGATACGCTGCGCTTCACCACCGGACAGGGTATCGGCGCTGCGGTCCAGGGTGAGATAGTCGAGACCGACGTTGACCAGGAACTGCAGGCGCTCGCAGATTTCCTTTAGGATCTTCGCCGCAATCTCGCCACGGCGACCGGTCAGGGTCAG
Organism: Pseudomonas sp. X4; assembly: GCF_040784925.1. Classification (NCBI taxonomy): domain Bacteria; kingdom Pseudomonadati; phylum Pseudomonadota; class Gammaproteobacteria; order Pseudomonadales; family Pseudomonadaceae; genus Pseudomonas; species Pseudomonas sp. X4. The sequence goes on from NZ_CP160798.1 coordinate 2,953,806, forward strand.
CTCGCCGAAATAGTTGCTGGCTTCACCGATAGGCAGGTTGGTCACCGCCGGCAGGGTTTTTTCGCCCACCCACACGTGCCTTGCCTCACGGCGCAGGCGGGTGCCGCGGCAATCCGGGCAGGGCTGGGTGCCGAGGAATTTGGCCAGTTCTTCGCGCACGGTGGCCGACTCGGTCTCGCGGTAGCGGCGCTCCAGGTTCGGCACGATGCCTTCGAACGGGTGCGAGCGCTTGACGATGTCGCCACGGTCGTTGAGGTACTTGAAGTCGACGCTCTGCTTGCCGCTGCCCTGAAGGATCACCTTCTGGTGCTCGGCCGAAAGCTGGCCGAATGGTTCCTCCAGGCTGAAGCCGTAATGCGCGGCCAGCGAGCCGAGCATCTGGAAGTAGTACACGTTGCGCCGGTCCCAGCCGCGGATCGCGCCTTCGGCCAAGGTGAGCTCGGCATTGACCAGGCGCTTGGTGTCGAAGAACTGCTTCACCCCCAGGCCATCGCAGGTCGGGCAGGCGCCAGCGGGGTTGTTGAAGGAGAACAGCTTCGGCTCCAGCTCGCTGATGGCATGGCCACAGACCGGGCAGGCGAAACGCGCGGAGAAGATCGTCTCTTCGCCTTGTTCGTCATCCATCGGTGCCACCAGGGCGATGCCGTCGGCCAGCTTGAGCGCGGTCTCGAACGACTCGGCCAGGCGCTGTTGCAGGTCGGCGCGGACCTTGAAACGGTCCACCACCACATCGATGCTGTGTTTTTTCTGCTTGTCCAGCTTGGGCAGTTCGTCGAGTTCGTAGAGCTTGCCGTTGACCCGGGCGCGCACAAAGCCCTGGGCGCGCAGCTCGTCGAACACTGCCAGGTGCTCGCCCTTGCGCTCGCGCACCACCGGCGCCAGCAGCATCAACTTGCTGCCTTCCGGGCGCTCCAGCACCAGGTCGACCATCTGGCTTATCGTTTGCGCCTCCAGCGGAATATCGTGATCCGGGCAGCGTGGGGTGCCGACGCGGGCGTACAGCAGGCGCAGATAGTCGTAGATTTCGGTGATGGTGCCGACCGTGGAGCGGGGGTTGTGCGAGGTCGACTTCTGCTCGATGGAAATGGCTGGCGACAGGCCTTCGATGGTATCGACGTCGGGCTTTTCCATCATCGACAGGAACTGCCGGGCGTAGGCCGACAGCGATTCCACATAGCGGCGCTGGCCTTCGGCGTACAGGGTGTCGAACGCCAGGGACGACTTGCCGGAACCGGACAGGCCGGTGATCACGATCAGCTTGTCCCGGGGCAGGGTCAGGTCGATGTTCTTCAGGTTGTGGGTACGTGCCCCACGAATCAGGATCTTGTCCACTGCGGCCTCGCTCGGCGGGCATAAACAAGGAAGTATACGGCGCGCTGCCAGTACGCGGCAAAGCGTCGCGTAGATGCCGTCAAGCTGTCGGACTGATAGAATCGCCGCCGGTTCACACGAGATTAATCCATGCACGACACCCACAACGAACGCATGAGTGGCAGCGAAACCCGCGCCGCTGGCGGCCTGGCCCTGGTCTTTGCCTTTCGTATGCTGGGCATGTTCATGGTCTTGCCGGTGCTGGCCACCTACGGGATGGACCTGGCCGGTGCCACGCCTGCGCTGATCGGCCTGGCCATTGGTGCCTATGGCCTGACGCAGGCCGTATTGCAGATCCCGTTCGGGATGATTTCCGATCGCATCGGCCGCCGGCCGGTGATTTACCTGGGGTTGGTCATCTTTGCCCTGGGTAGTGTATTGGCGGCCCAGGCCGACTCCATCTGGGGAGTGATCGCCGGGCGTATCCTGCAGGGCGCCGGGGCGATTTCCGCTGCGGTCATGGCGCTGCTGTCCGACCTCACGCGCGAGCAGCACCGGACCAAGGCCATGGCCATGATCGGCATGAGCATCGGCCTGTCGTTTGCTGTCGCCATGGTCGTTGGCCCATTGCTGACTCGTGCCTTTGGCTTGTCAGGATTGTTCCTCGCCACGGCAGGACTTGCCCTGGTCGGCATCCTGCTGATCGCCTTTGTGGTGCCCAATACCCACAGCATCCTGCAGCACCGTGAGTCGGGTGTGGCGCGCCAGGCCATCGGCCCGACCCTGCGTCATCCGGACCTTCTGCGCCTGGATGTGGGCATCTTCATTCTCCACGCCATCCTCATGGCCAGCTTCGTCGCATTGCCACTGGCCTTTGTCGAGCGCGGCGGCCTGCCGAAGGAGCAGCACTGGTGGGTGTACCTGACCGCGTTGTTCATCTCATTTTTTGCAATGGTCCCGTTCATCATCTATGGCGAAAAAAAGCGCAAGATGAAACGCGTGCTGGCCGGGGCGGTCAGTGTGTTGCTGCTGGTGGAGGTGTTCTTCTGGCAGTGGGCTGACGGTTTGCGCGGACTGGTGATCGGCACCGTGGTATTCTTTACTGCATTCAACTTGCTGGAGGCATCGCTGCCTTCACTGGTGAGCAAGGTGTCGCCTGCAGGTGGCAAGGGGACGGCAATGGGGGTCTACTCCACCAGCCAGTTCCTCGGCGCTGCCCTGGGAGGAATCCTCGGTGGCTGGTTGTTCCAGCACGGCGGGCTGAACATGGTGTTCCTCGGTTGTGCGGTACTGTGTGCCATCTGGTTGGTCGTCGCCTTGCGCATGAACGAGCCGCCCTATGTGACCAGCCTGCGCATGCCGCTGACGCCAGAGGCAGTCCGGGAAGCCGGCCTGACCGAGCGCCTGATGGCTGTGCCAGGTGTGACCGACGCCGTCGTGGTGGCGGAAGAAGCCGCCATCTATATCAAACTGGATACGAAAATTTTGGACCGTACGACCCTCGAGCGCCTGGTGAACCCGGCCTCTTCGGCGTGCGAAGCCTAGGAGAACGTTATGGCCCGTGGGGTTAACAAAGTCATTCTGGTCGGCACCTGTGGCCAGGATCCCGAAGTCCGCTACCTGCCCAACGGTAACGCCGTGACCAACCTGAGCCTGGCTACCAGCGAGCAGTGGACCGACAAGCAGTCGGGCCAGAAGGTCGAGCGTACCGAGTGGCACCGTGTGTCGCTGTTCGGCAAGGTTGCCGAAATCGCCGGCGAATACCTGCGCAAGGGTTCGCAGTGCTACATCGAAGGCAAGCTGCAGACCCGCGAGTGGGAAAAAGACGGCATCAAGCGCTACACCACCGAGATCATCGTCGACATCAACGGCACCATGCAGCTGCTCGGCGGTCGTCCGCAGGGCCAGCAGCAGGGCGGTGACCCGTACAACCAAGGTGGCGGCAACTATGGTGGCGGCCAGCAGCAGTACAACCAGGCCCCACGCCAGCAGGCCCCGCGCCCGCAACAGGCTCCTCAGCGCCCGGCACCGCAGCAGCCAGCCCCGCAGCCGGCGGCTGACTTCGACAGCTTCGATGACGATATTCCGTTCTGATCCAAGCCGTTAAGCCGCTGGCAAAAAACTAAAAACCCAAGGCAGATGTCTTGGGTTTTTTTATGAGCAAACAGTGGTAGTGCTGTGCGGGCTTTCCTCTAAAAAGAAAGCGGCGAGGATAGGGCGCCAGCTTCGCGATATCGCGGGAATCTCGGCAGCCCATTGAGTAGGAAAAATGCCATAAGATATTGCCAATTTTATATGGTTATAGGAAACGCTGATCGTAAATGTCAGAGACTTCTGAAGTTCTAGTGGGGCGCACTTTTTCCTATCCTGATCGCTTAGTATTCACTTTTTAAAGGAGTGGATCATGAAAAGTGCTGAGAAGGAATGCCTGTTAGGTCAAATAAACCTGAAATCAGACGCGCGAAACTACGATGTCTCTGGTTTTTCCGAGATGTATGCAGCTCATCTTGAGGGGCCTGCTGGGGACGCTGCGTTTTACGGTCGAGTACTAATAGGCATTGGTTTCGCAATTTCCGCACTGGGCCTTGGCATCTTCCTGTTTGGTCCTGAGGTTATTTATTATGACCGGTTTTCAGGCCCCACTCTGATTCAACACATACAAGCGAACTCCGGCCTCGTTGCAATGGCCGGCGGGTTGATAATGGCGTGGGGCGGGAAGCGGCGGGATGACGGCATTGTTTATCGGGAGGATTTTCTCCTGTCCCATTACAAGTTTGTAACGGAAGATGGGCAAGATGTTAGCGGTCAGGTTTCTGTCCGATACCTGGAAGGAGATAATTTCAGTGTATTCATCGACTTGTAGTCGAGCGAGTATGTTCGAGCCTTGTTAGAGTCATATTCGTCATTGATTCAAGTTATGCCTCTTACTTGACAGTCTGCCCTCAGATCTTTTGGCTGGTGCAGTTCTACTGTACCGGTTTGGTTGACGGCTACAAATCAAGCCATGTGACACCGAGTGCCGTTTGGAGTGGCCTCGCGTCGCGAAACGGGCGCATAGTGCCCCAATGGCACGACTACACCAATACCAGTCCAGTTCAATAAAACAACCGCGGCTCCGGCGAGTCCAGCAAGCTGACCAGCTTGGTCAGGGCAAAGCCCAGTTCCTGGCGGCTGGGGGCCATCAGGGCGATGCGCACGCCGCAGTTGGCGTGGCTGCGTTCTGGCAGGAACTGGCTGCCACTGACTACCGTGACGCCGTTGTTACGCGCCAGGTTGGCGAATTCGTCGCTGGTCCACGGCTCCGGCAACTCCAGCCAGATGTGGAAGCTGTTGGGCTGGCTGCGGATCTTGTACTTGTCAAGGATCTCCCGGGCCATTTGCTGGCGCGCGGCCGCCTCTTCCTGTTGTTCTCGCACCAACTGGTCGGCCATGCCGCTGTTGATCAGGTTGCTGGCCAGTTGTGCCATCAACGGCGATGGCATCCAGACGCTGCTGCGTACCATCGACGATAGCCGCGAGAGGGTTTGCGGTGGGGCGTAGAGGTAACCGATACGCAGCGCGGGCAGCACACTTTTGGACAGGCTGGTGAGATACACCGAACGTTCTGGCGCATACGCCGCCAGTGGCTGGTAATCCGGTGCGGGTTCAAGGAAGCCGTAGATATCGTCATCGACGATGAACAGGTCGAACTCGCGGGCGATCTCTGCGATGGCCTGGCGCCGTGCGTGGGGCATGATCGAGTTGGTGGGGTTCTGGTGGGTGGTGACACACACCAACAGGGAAGGGCGATGCTCCAGGCAGGCCGCGCGCAATGCCTCGGGAATAAGGCCATGCTCGTCCATGGCCACGCCACGCAGGCGTCGGCCCATGCTGTGGGCCAGGGAGATGATGCCTGGGTAGCAGAACGATTCGCACAGCACCACATCGTCGCTCTTCGACAGGCTGCTGATGGCCACCAATAGTCCATGCTGGGCGCCAGAGGTCAGTACAACCTGTTGCCAGCGGGCATCAGGCAGCCAGCGCCGAATCCAGGCTGCACCTGCTTGTTTGTGGGAGGTGTGACCACCTTCTGTCACATAGTCGAGTACCTGTCCCAGGTCCGCAGAGGTGGCCAGCTCGCTGATCGCCGCACCCAGCCACTCACTCATGTGGGCGTCGTTGGGTTTGATGATCGAGAGATCGATCTGGCTGCTTTCGCCAGTAACTGGTGTGGGCACCGACGGGGCGGATAACCGCTGTCGCAACTGCCTGACAAATGTGCCACGGCCTACCTCTCCAACCACCAGGCCGCGCTTGGCGGCTTCGTCGTAGGCTCTTCCAACGGTGCCGGGGGTTACATTCAGTGCCTCGGCAAGGTCTTTGAGGGTGGGCAAGCGATCGCCTGCTGCAAGCCGACCACTTTCGATGTCCTGTTCAAGGGCATTAGCGATCATTAGGTAAACCGGCTGGGTTTGATCGCCGTATTGAGGGACCCACATGGAAATGGCACCAGATTCTGCAAGTGCGCGCAGCCTAGCATGAAAGCCAAGATACGGGTAATGATGGTAATCCTCGCTATTGAATCGATTTAATTTATGATTGAATCGATTCAATTGTTTTAATTACAATCACCGCGCTGATTGGGGCAAGCGCAATCGCGTTGTGCTTGGCATGACACTCCACTGGATGGACTTTGCTATGGAAATTCTGGGCGCATTCTGGGCGGAACACTGGTTGCTGGCGATCCTCATGCTCGGGGCGATTGCCTTCGTTGCCGGCTTCGTCGATAGCATTGCCGGTGGCGGCGGGCTGTTCCTGGTACCGGGCTTTCTGCTGGTTGGCATGCCACCCCAGGTTGCCCTCGGCCAGGAAAAACTCGTCAGTACCCTCGGCACGCTGGCGGCCATCCGCAACTTCCTGGCCAACAGCAAGATGGTCTGGAAGGTGGCGCTGGTCGGCGTGCCATTCTCGCTGCTCGGTGCCTACCTGGGGGCGCACCTGATCGTGTCGATCTCCCAGGAAACCGTGGGCAAGATCATCCTGGCGCTGATCCCCTTCGGCATCCTCATCTTCCTCACCCCCAAGGACCGCCCGGTCGAGGAGCGCGAACTGTCATCGCGCATGCTGTTCACCGTGGTCCCGCTGACCTGCCTGGCCATCGGTTTCTATGACGGCTTCTTCGGCCCCGGTACCGGCAGCATGTTCATCATCGCTTTCCATTACCTGCTGCGCATGGACCTGGTCTCCAGCTCGGCCAACTCCAAAACCTTCAACTTCGCGTCCAACATCGGCGCCCTGGTGGCCTTCGTCATTGCCGGCAAGGTCGTCTACCTGCTGGCGTTGCCGCTGGTGGCCTGCAACATCCTCGGTAACCATCTGGGCAGCGCACTGGCCCTGCGCAAGGGCAACGAAGTGGTGCGCAAGGCGCTGGTATTTTCGATGCTCTGCCTGTTCACCAGCCTGGGTGTGAAGTACCTGGCCTGACCCTTCCATAGGAGACAACTGATGAAAACCGCATTCGTAACCGGCGCCTCCTCGGGCTTTGGCCGCGCCATCTGCCGTACCTTGATCGGCAAAGGCTACCGCGTGATCGGTGGCGCCCGGCGCATGGACAAGCTGCAAGCGCTGGAGGCCGAGCTGGGCGTCAATTTCATTCCGCTGGCGCTGGACGTCACCGACCCGGTGTCGCTCGAGACGGCGGTCGAGCAGATTCGTGATGCTTCGCTGCAGATCGACCTGCTGGTCAACAATGCCGGGCTGGCGCTGGGCGTGGACCGTGCCCAGGCCAGCAGTGCGGAAAACTGGCAGCGGATGATCGACACCAACATCACCGGCCTGGCCATGGTCACCCACAAGATCCTGCCGCAGATGGTGGAAGCCGACAGCGGCATGATCATCAACATCGGCTCGATCGCCGGCACCTACCCCTACCCGGGCGGTAACGTGTATGGCGCCAGCAAGGCCTTTGTCCGCCAGTTCAGCCTCAACCTGCGCGCCGACCTGGCGGGTACCCGCGTGCGAGTGAGCAACATCGAGCCAGGGCTGTGCTCGGGGACCGATTTCTCGGTGGTGCGCCTGAACGGTGACCTGGATGCCGTGCAGGCGCTGTATCGGGATGTGGAGGCTATCCTGCCCGAGGACATCGCGGCCACGGTGGCCTGGATTGCCGAGCAGCCGGCGCATGTGAACATCAATACCATCGAGATCATGCCGGTGGCCCAGAGCAGTGCGGCGCTGAACGTGGTGCGCAACCTGCCGCTTTGCTGATCGGCTGGTGGTGGATGGCACCGGCGTTACCGGTGTTCGCGGGCACGCCCGCTCCCACAGGAATAGCGCCCTGCTTCGGGCATGTGCAGTACCTGTGGGTTTACCCGCGAATCTGGCAACACAGCGCCTTCAGCTGACCCATGTCATCGCACCTTCTCGATTCTTGGCTAGTCTTAACTGTTGGCGGCCATCAATTGGCCGCCACCGTGACTACCAAGAGGCGCCGGCCATGTTCCGTGCGTCCACCACCTGATCAGGAGTGCACGATGGACCTGAACCGTCGGCAGTTCTTCAAGGTCGCCGCCGTCGGCCTTGGAGGCTCGAGCCTTGCGGCGTTGGGCATGGCCCCGACACCAGCATTCGCCGAGCAGGTGCGTCACTTCAAGCTGGCGCATACCAAAGAAACCCGTAACACCTGCCCCTACTGCTCGGTCGGCTGCGGCCTGATCATGTACAGCCAGGGCGATGCGGGCAAGAACGTCAAACAGAACATCATCCATATCGAAGGTGACGCCGACCACCCGGTCAACCGCGGCACCCTCTGCCCGAAAGGCGCTGGCCTGCTGGACTTCATCCACAGCCCGAGCCGCCTGCAGTACCCCGAGGTACGCAAGCCTGGCAGCAAGGAGTGGGTGCGGGTCAGCTGGGACGAGGCGCTCGATCGCGTCGCCGACCTGATGAAGCAGGACCGCGACGCCAACTTCATCGAAAAGAACGCCCAGGGGCAAACGGTCAACCGCTGGCTCACCACCGGTTTTCTCGCTGCTTCCGCCGCCTCCAGCGAGGCTGGCTACCTGACCCACAAGGTCGTCCGCGCAACAGGCATGCTGGGGTTCGATAACCAAGCTCGTGTCTGACATGGCCCGACGGTGGCAAGTCTTGCCCCGACGTACGGCCGTGGCGCCATGACCAACCACTGGTCCGATATCGCCAACGCGAATCTGGTCCTGGTGATGGGTGGCAACGCAGCAGAAGCGCATCCGTGCGGCTTCAAGTGGGTGACCGAGGCCAAGGCGCACAACAAGGCGCGGCTGATCGTGGTCGACCCGCGGTTTACCCGTACCGCTTCGGTGGCGGATTACTACGCACCGATCCGTACCGGTACCGACATCGCCTTCATGGGCGGGCTGATCAATTACCTGCTGAGCAACGACAAGATCCAGCACGAGTACGTGCGCAACTACACCGACGTGTCGTTCATCGTCAAAGAGAACTATGGCTTCGAGGATGGCCTGTTCAGCGGTTACGACGAGGCCAAGCGCGTGTATGCCGACAAGTCCGGCTGGGGTTACGAGCTGGGTGAGGACGGTTTTGCCAAGGTCGACCCGACCCTGCAGCACCCGCGCTGCGTGTTCCAGCTGATGAAGCAGCACTACAGCCGCTATACCCCGGAACTGGCGAGCATGACCTGTGGCATGCCGCAGGACGCCATGTTGAAGATCTGGGAAGAGATCGCTACCTGCTCGGTACCGGGCAAGACCATGACGATCCTCTATGCGCTTGGCTGGACGCAGCACTCGATCGGCGCACAGATCATCCGCAGTGCGGCCATGGTGCAATTGCTGCTGGGTAACGTCGGCATGCCGGGTGGCGGGGTCAACGCCTTGCGCGGGCACTCCAACATCCAGGGCCTGACCGACCTCGGCCTGCTTTCCAACTCGTTGCCGGGCTACCTGACCCTGGCCGGTGATGCCGAGCAGGACTATGCCGCCTATATCGACAAGCGTGCCTCCAAGCCGCTGCGCCCAGGGCAACTGTCGTACTGGCAGAACTACGGCAAGTTCCACGTCAGCCTGATGAAAGCTTGGTACGGCGCCAATGCCACCGCAGAGAACAACTGGGGCTACGACTGGCTGCCCAAGCTCGATGTGCCGGCCTACGACGTGCTGCGCATGTTCGAGATGATGGGCCAGGGCAAGGTCAACGGCTACATGTGCCAAGGTTTCAACCCGATAGCCGCGCTGCCGGACAAGAACCGCGTCACCGCGGCCCTTGGCAAGCTCAAGTGGTTGGTGATCATGGACCCGCTGGCCACCGAGACCTCGGAGTTCTGGCGCAACGCCGGGCCGTTCAATGATGTAGACACGGCCAACATCCAGACCGAAGTGATCCGCCTGCCCACCACCTGCTTCGCCGAGGAAGACGGCTCGCTGGTCAACAGCAGCCGCTGGCTGCAGTGGCACTGGAAGGGCGCCGACGGCCCGGGCGAGACCCGCACCGACGTTCACATCATGAGCGAGCTGTTCCTGCGCCTGCGCCAACGCTACCAGGCCGAGGGCGGCGCCTACCCTGATGCGCTGATGAACATCAACTGGCCATACAAGGTCCCTGAAGAGCCATCCCCGGAGGAACTGGCCAAGGAAATGAACGGCTGGGCGGTGGCCGACGTCACCGACCCGACTGGCGCAGTGCTCAAGGCCGGCCAGCAACTGGCGGGCTTTGGCCAGCTCAAGGACGACGGCAGCACCGCGTCCGGCTGCTGGATCTTTGCCGGCAGCTGGACCGAGCAGGGTAACCAGATGGCTCGCCGTGACAACAGCGACCCGTACGGCATGCACCAGGTGCAGAACTGGGCCTGGGCCTGGCCGGCCAACCGCCGCATCCTCTACAACCGTGCCTCCAGCGACCCGCAAGGCAAGCCGTGGGACCCGGAGAAAAAGCGCCTGGTGTGGTGGAACGGCAAGGCCTGGACCGGCACCGACGTGCCCGACTTCAAGGTCGACTCGCCGCCCGAGGCGGGGATGAACCCGTTCATCATGAACCCCGAAGGCGTGGCGCGGTTCTTCGCCATCGACAAGATGGCCGAAGGCCCGTTCCCCGAGCACTACGAGCCGTTCGAGACGCCGATTGGCATCAACCCGCTGCACCCGCAGAACAAGAAGGCCACCAGCAACCCGGCCGGGCGGGTCTTCGACTCGGTGTGGGACAGCCTCGGCAAGCACGACGAGTTCCCGTACGCGGCGACCACGTACCGGCTGACCGAGCACTTCCACTTCTGGAGCAAGCATTGCCGGCTTAACGCCATTGCCCAGCCCGAGCAGTTCGTCGAAATCGGCGAGGTGCTGGCCAGCGAGAAAGGTATCAAGGCCGGTGACCGGGTGCGGGTGTCGAGCAAGCGCGGGCACATCGAGGCGGTGGCAGTGGTGACCAAGCGGATTCGCCCGCTCAAGGTCAACAACCAGACCGTGCACCAGATCGGTATCCCGCTGCACTGGGGCTTCACCGGGGCTACGCGGCATGGCTACCTGACCAACACCCTGGTGCCTTTCCTGGGTGACGGCAATACCCAGACGCCAGAGTCCAAGTCGTTCCTCGTCAAAGTGGAGAAACTCTGATGGCCAGCCAAGACATCATCGCCCGCTCGGCCACCACCACCGTACCGCCTTCGGTACGCCAGCAGCAGGAAGTCGCCAAGCTGATCGACACCACCAAGTGCATCGGCTGCAAGGCCTGCCAGGTGGCGTGTTCGGAGTGGAACGAACTGCGTGACGAGGTCGGCCACAACCACGGCACCTACGACAACCCCCAGGACCTCACCGCCGAGACCTGGACCCTGATGCGCTTCACCGAGCACGAGCGCGACGACGGCAACCTGGAGTGGCTGATTCGCAAGGACGGCTGCATGCACTGCGCCGAGCCAGGTTGCCTGAAGGCCTGCCCGAGCCCGGGGGCGATCATCAAGCACGCCAACGGCATCGTCGACTTCAACCAGGACCACTGCATTGGTTGTGGCTACTGCATCACCGGTTGCCCGTTCAACATCCCGCGCATCTCGCAGAAGGACCACAAGGCGTACAAGTGCACCCTGTGTTCCGACCGCGTGACCGTGGGCCTGGAGCCGGCCTGCGTGAAAACCTGCCCGACCGGGGCCATCGTGTTCGGCACCAAGGATGAGATGAAGGTGCATGCCGCCGAGCGCATCGTCGACCTCAAGTCGCGGGGTTACGACAAGGCCGGGCTGTACGACCCGGACGGCGTCGGTGGCACCCATGTGATGTACGTGCTGCACCATGCCGACACGCCGAAGCTGTACGCCGGCCTGCCGGACCAGCCGGTGATCAGCCCGCTGGTGGGGCTGTGGAAGGGCTTCACCAAGCCGCTGGCGCTGCTGGCCATGGGCGCGGCGGTGCTGGCCGGGTTCTTCCACTATGTGCGGGTCGGGCCACAGCGGGTGGAGGAGGACGAACACCCGGCACCTGCGGATGAAAGCGTGCACCAGGTGGACCCGTCGGTCCATGTCTATGATCCGACCAAGCCCGGTGGGCAAGGGGAGCAGCGACCATGAACGACAACAAACCCATCCTGCGCTACAACGCCAACGAGCGCAGCAACCACTGGGTCGTCGCGATCCTGTTCGTCCTGGCTGGTCTGTCGGGGCTGGCGCTGTTCCATCCGGCGCTGTTCTGGCTCAGCAACCTGTTCGGCGGTGGGCCGTGGACACGCATCCTGCACCCCTTCATCGGGGTGGCGATGTTCGTGTTCTTCCTCGGCCTGGTGCTGCGTTTCTGGCGGGCCAACTTCATCACTGCCAACGATCGCCTGTGGCTGCGCCGCGTGGACCGGGTGATGCTCAACAAGGAGGAGGGTGTGCCACCGATCGGCAAGTACAACGCCGGGCAGAAGCTGTTGTTCTGGACCCTGCTGGTGTGCATGCTGGTTCTGCTGGTCAGCGGCGTGGTGATCTGGCGCGCATACTTCAGCCATTTGTTCGGCATCGAGGTCATTCGGCTGTCCGCTCTGCTCCACGCCCTGGCGGCGTTCGTGCTGATCCTCAGCATCATCGTGCACATCTACGCCGGCATCTGGATCAAGGGCTCGATCGGCGCCATGCTGCATGGCTGGGTCAGCCGCGCCTGGGCGCGCAAGCACCATGAGTTGTGGTACCGCGAAGTGACCGGTGACAAGACGCCGGGCAATCACGGACGAAAAGAAGGATGAGCGCTTGAGCACGATACTCGAACCCGGGCAGATCGAAGCGTCGGCAGTGATGCCGCCGTTTCTGCACCTGCCCCCTGCCAACCTGTTCGAACTGCGCGCTGCGCGCCTGGAGCAGCTGGCCGAGGGCAATGCCCTTGGCGAATACCTGAAGCTGGTGGCTCGTTTGTGCCGTATCCAGCAGCAGCTTGTGGATAACCCGCCCGCTGGCATGCCGGTGGCCGAGGAGCGTCAGCGCCTGTGCATAAATCATGGTTTGCCGCCATTGGCGGCGGACAGCCTGGTGCGTGAAGGGCCGTGGCTGGTCTGGTTGCAGGCCTTGCTTGAGCACCTCGACGCGGACACTAGCGGTCCGTTGGGGGAGGCGCTGCAAGTCCTGCGCAGCAGTGACGACCATCAACGCAAGGGTTGGGGCATCGCCTTGCTCGCCGGCCAGTACGATGCCGTGCCCGCGGCGCTGGTGCCGTTCATCGGGGCGGCTTTGCAGGCGGCCTGGTCCAGCTGGTTGCTGGCGCTGCCCGCGCCAGAGCTCAAGCCCGCCGGCAGCCTGGCCCAGTGCCCGGCCTGCGGTTCGCCGGCGATGGCCGGGGTGGTGCGCAACCGCGGCAAGCACAATGGCCTGCGCTACCTGGCTTGTTCGCTGTGTGCCTGCGAATGGCATGTGGTGCGGGTCAAATGCGTGTACTGCGAGTCGAGCAAGGACCTGCGCTATACCAGCCTTGACGATGACCGCCATGCGCCGGGCAAGGCGCCGCTACGGGCGGAGTGCTGCCCGGAGTGCGAGAGCTACCTGAAGCAGAACTACCTGGAAAACGATGCGGCGGCCGAGCCGCTGGCCGATGACCTGGCCAGCCTGGCACTGGACATTCGCCTGGACGAGGAGGGCTTCCATCGGTTGGCACCGAACCTGATGCTCGCACCCGGGTAATGGAGAGTGTCTACACTGTAAGACCGAGTCGCCTTCTTCGCGGGTAAACCCGCTCCCACAGGGCCCGCGCAGCTTTTGAGGCTTGCACGGCCCTTGTAGGAGCGGTTTACCCGCGAAGAGGCCAGTACAGACAACGGATCAGTCCAAGGTAGTACCGCATGTCCTCCAGCCTAGCCAGCGACACCCCACGCCTGCCCTCCATCGACACCCTTTTGCGCCACTCGGCCTGCCTCCCGCTGATCGACCGCCACGGCCGCGACGCGGTCCTGGCCACCCTGCGGCAACTGCTCGACGATTTGCGCGACCCCGCCCGCACCGGCCAACTCAGTGCCGCCGAACTGGCCGCTGAAGTCCTGCTGGGCCGCACTGGCGAACGTTTGGCCACCCAGCAACGCAGCCAGGTCCGCCGTGTGTTCAACCTCACCGGCACTGTGTTGCACACCAACCTCGGCCGCGCCTTGTTGCCAGAGGAGGCCATCGAGGCCATGCAGACCGCCGCCCGCTACCCGCTCAACCTGGAATTCGACCTGGCCACCGGCAAGCGCGGCGACCGTGACGACCTGATCGAAGGCCTGATCCGCGAGCTGACCGGCGCCGAAGCCGTCACGGTGGTCAACAACAACGCCGCCGCCGTGCTGCTGGCGCTCAACAGCCTGGGCGCGCGCAAGGAGGGGATCATCTCCCGCGGTGAACTGATCGAGATCGGCGGTGCCTTCCGCATCCCCGACATCATGGCTCGCGCCGGCGTGAAGCTGCACGAAGTCGGCACCACCAACCGCACCCACGCCCGTGACTACGAGGCCGCCATCAGCCCACGTACCAGCCTGCTGATGCGGGTGCATTTCAGCAACTACAGCATTCAGGGCTTCACTACCCAGGTGCCCACCGCCGAGCTGGCGCGCATCGCCCACCAACATGACTTGCCGTTGCTTGAAGACCTTGGCAGCGGCAGCCTGCTTGACCTTACCCGCTGGGGCCTGCCCGCCGAGCCGACCGTGCGCCAGGCCCTGGCTGACGGCGCCGATATCGTCACCTTCAGCGGCGACAAACTGCTGGGCGGGCCGCAAGCCGGAATCATCGTCGGGCGCAAGGAGCTGATCGCCAGGATCAAGAAGAACCCGCTCAAGCGCGCGCTGCGGGTCGACAAGATCACCCTGGCCGCACTCGAAGCGGTGCTGGCGCTGTACCGCAACCCCGACCGCCTGGCCGAGCGCCTGCCCAGTCTGCGCCTGCTGACCCGCAGCCAGGCCGAAATCCAGACCCAGGCCGAGCGCCTGGCGCCAGAGCTCAAGGCCCGCCTCGGCGAACAATGGGCGGTCAGCGTGGAACCGGCGTTGGGCATGATTGGCAGTGGCAGCCAACCGGTGGCCCGCCTGCCGAGCGCGGCGTTGTGCCTGCGCCCGCAGGTGTCGAAGAAGCTGCGCGGGCGCAGCCTGCATGTGCTGGAGCGGGCCTTGCGTGACTTGCCGGTGCCGGTGCTCGGCCGTATCGCCGATGACGCATTGTGGCTGGACCTGCGCCAGCTGGATGACGAAGCCCAGTGGCTGGCGCAGTTGCCCGCCCTGCAATTGGGGCCGGTACAGTGATCGTTGGTACCGCCGGCCACATCGACCACGGCAAGACCGCATTGCTCCAGGCCCTGACCGGCCAGGCCGGTGACCATCGCCAGGAGGAGCGCGCCCGTGGCATGACCATCGACCTTGGCTACCGCTATGCGGCGTTGACCGAGGGGGCAGCGCTGACCGGCTTCATCGATGTACCGGGCCATGAGCGCTTTATCCACAACATGCTGGCCGGCGCCCACGGCATCGACCTGGTGCTGTTGGTGGTGGCGGCCGACGACGGGGTGATGCCACAAACCCGAGAGCACCTGGCGATCATCGAGCTGCTGGGCATCCCTCAGGCCCTGGTGGCGATCAGCAAATGTGACCGGGTAGAGCCGGCCCGCCTGGTCGAAGTGCAGGCACAGGTCAGCGAGCTTCTGGCGCCGGGCCCGTATGCTGGTGCACGGCAGTTTCCGTTGTCGAGTGTGACCGGCGAAGGTATCGATGCCCTGCGCCAAGCCTTGCTGGCCGCGCAACAGCGCGTGCGCCAGCGCAGCGTGCGTGGCGGTTTCCGTCTGGCCGTCGACCGCGCCTTCGCCGTTACCGGTGCGGGTGTGGTGGTCACGGGCACGGCGCTGGCTGGGCGGGTCAGTGCCGGCGACACCTTGTTGCTGGGCAAGGCCGGCAAACCGGTGCGGGTGCGTGGCCTGCATGCGCAGAACCAGGCCGCGCTGGTGGCCGAGGCGGGCCAGCGGGTGGCACTGAACATCGCTGCCGAACGGCTGGCGGTGGAGCAGGTGCGCCGGGGTGACTGGCTGGTGCCCGAGTGGCTGCATGCGCCCAGCGTGCGGGTGGATATCGAGCTGAACCTGTTGCCGGGCGAGACCCGTACCTTCGAACATTTCAGCGCTGTGCACGTGCACCTCGGCACCCAGGACGTAACCGCCCGGGTGGCCTTGCTCGAAGGTGAAACCCTGGCGGCGGGCCAGCGCATGTTCGCCCAGTTGCTGCTCAACGCGCCGCTGCAGGCGGTACACGGCGACCGTCTGGTGCTGCGCGACCAGCGTGCCCAGCGCACCCTGGGGGGCGGCAAGGTGCTCGACCCGTTCGCGCCAAGCCGTCAGCGTCGCAGCGATGAGCGCCTGCGCCAATTGCAGGTGCTGCGTGATGCCGAGGACCTGGAGCAGGCCTTGCCGGCACTGCTCGCCAGCGCACCAGGGGGTATCGACCCACAGCGTCTGGAGCGGCAGTTCAATCGCCTGCGCGAAACCTGGCAGTTGCCGGAAGACGTGCTGGTGGTGGCCACGCGGCAAGGCCAACTGCTGTTTGCCAGTGCCCGGTGGCAGGCGCTCAAGCGCCAGGTGCTGGAGCAGCTGGCGCGGTTCCATGAACAGGAGCCCGACCAGCTCGGCCCGGACCGCGACCGCCTGCGCCGCTTTGCTGCCTTGCCGCTGGAGCGGCCCGCTTTTGTCAGCCTGCTGGATGAGTTGCTCGAGGACGGCGCCATTGCCAGCAGCGGGCCTTGGTTGCATCTGCCCGATCACAAGGTGCAGCTGAGCGAAGCCGACAGTGCGTTATGGGCGAGTCTGCAACCGAAGTTGCTGGCGGGGCAATACGATCCGCCCTGGGTCAGGACGCTGGCGAGCGAGGAAAATTGTGCCGAAGCCGATGTGCGCCTGTTGCTGCGCAAGCTGGCCCGGTTGGGCATGGTGCACCAGGTGGTGCGTGACCTGTTCTACCCCGAGGCGACGCTACAGCGCATGGCAGAGCTGCTGCTGGGGCAGGCCAGTGAAACGCCGATAGTGCAGGTTGCCGCGTTTCGCGATATGTTGGGCATCGGTCGCAAGCGCAGTGTGCAGATTCTGGAGTACTTCGACCGCATCGGCCTGACCCGGAGGGTGGCCGATCAGCGTCACATTCGCGCCGACAGCGCCCTGGCCCAGCAGCAGGCCAGGCACTGAGTTCAAGGAAGGCAATCGCGCCCGGTGGCGCGGCCGGGCTTCAAACCCGGTTGGGGACGGCAGCCGTTCCCGGGCAGGTTCGACTCCCGCTGCCTTCCGCCATTTTCTTTTGCCTGTCAGGGCCCTATCGCCGGCAAGCCAGCTCCCACAGGTACTCCACAGGCCTCAGGCCTTGTGTTATCCCTGTGGGAGCTGGCTTGCCGGCGATAGGGCCAGACCAGGCAACACTCAGGCCCGTTCCCCACACAGATCCAGGGCAAACCACCGCTCTGCCGTGTCGACATCCAGCCCGGCCCCCAGCAACGCAACCATCTTGGCCAGCGCCGCCTCCCGGGTCAT
Organism: Pseudomonas sp. X4; assembly: GCF_040784925.1. Lineage (NCBI taxonomy): Bacteria > Pseudomonadati > Pseudomonadota > Gammaproteobacteria > Pseudomonadales > Pseudomonadaceae > Pseudomonas > Pseudomonas sp. X4. The sequence goes on from NZ_CP160798.1 coordinate 2,971,070, forward strand.
GCCCCCGCCACTGACCAGCCCGGCCCCGCGCAAGCGGTTACCCGCCGCATAGGTATCGAACACTACCGACCCCTCAGGGCACTGGCTGATAGCCGCCAGCATCACGCCCCGCTGGCGTGCCGCGCTCAGCACATCCAGCAACGCCTGGTCATCCGACGGCCCTGTGCCGCTGCCGTAGCACTCCAGCAGCAACCCCTGCACGCCGCTGCCCAGCAGTGCCTGCAAGTGCCCGGCCTGCAGGCCCGGGAACACCGGCACTACCGCCAGGTTGACCGGCTGGCGCGGGTGCTTGTAGCCAAGTTCGGCTGGGATCGCCGTGGCGCGCTCACCGTCACGATGACGCGGCAGCGCGGCAAAGGCATCGAACGCCTCGCTGCGCAGCTTCGACGCCCGGCAGCCATGCAGCAGCTGCCCATGGAAGTACAGCTGCACACCATCTTCCAGCCCCTGTTCGAACTGGCGCAGTGCGCCGCACAGGTTGTCCCAAGCGTCGCTGTCCGCGGTACCCGCCGGCAGCATCGAGCCGGTCAGCAGCACCGGCACCGGCAGGCCCAGCAGCAGGAACGACAATGCCGCGGCGCTGTAGGCCAGGCTGTCGGTGCCATGCAGCACCAGCACGCCATCATGGCCAGCCACCTCTACCGCTGCGACGATGGCATCGCGCATCGCCAGCCAGTTGTGCTGTTGCATGTTGGCGCTGTCGAGCAGCGGGTTCAGTTCCTGCAGGGTCCATTGCACCTGGGGCGCATCGGCCAACTGGGCGAAGTGTTCACGCATCCGCGCTTCGAAACCACCGGCCGGCGCCAGGCCTTCCGGTGTTTCGAGCATGCCGATGGTGCCACCGGTATAGAGAACGAGAAGATTCTTTACTGCACGCATGGAAAGCATCCGTAGCGATGAGCGGAGAAAGAAAAGCCGCCCGCGGACGGGGCGGCTGGGCAGGAGAGGATATCAGCGCTGCGTCTGAGCTTGGCCGACTGCTTTGTCAGTGGCTGTTTCCGCCTGCGGATTGGCAGGCCAGGCATTGCGGTCCAGGTCCAGGTCGGTGAACTTGGCCGAGTCGAACACTGGCTGGTCGACGCCCGCCTTGCGCTGGTCGTCGTAGTCGCGCATCACCCGCAGGCCGACCTTGAACAGCAGGGCCAGGGCCACCAGGTTGACGAAGGCCAGGCAGGTCATGGTGATGTCGGCGAAGGCGAACACGGTCGACAGGTCCTGCATCGAACCCCAGACCACCAGCGCCAGCACCAGGCCACGGAACACCATCAGTACCACGCGGTTGCGGCTGAGGAACTGCAGGCTGTTTTCGCCCAGGTAGTAGTTGTAGAGGATGCAGGTGAAGACGAACAGCGACAGCGCCACGCTGACAAACACGCGGCCCCAGTCACCGACCACGGCGGCCAACGAGTTCTGGGTCAGGACGATGCCGTCACCTTCGAAGCCCGGGGTGTAGAAGCCCGACAACAGGATCAGCAACGCGGTGCAGGTGCAGATCACGAAGGTGTCGAGGAACACGCTGAAGGCCTGGACAACGCCCTGGGCACCAGGGTGTTTCACGGCGGCCACGGCGGCGACGTTCGGCGCACTGCCCAGGCCCGCTTCGTTGGCGAACACACCACGCTTCACGCCCATGACGATGGCGCTGCCGAGCAGGCCGCCGAATGCCGGGTCGAGGCCGAAGGCGCTCTTGAAGATGGTTTCCAGCATGGCTGGCACGTGCTCGATCTGGGTACCGATCACGTACAGGGTCACGCCGATGTAGGCCAGGGTCTTGACCGGTACCAGCAGGTCGGACACCGCGGCGATGCGCTTGATGCCGCCGATGAAGGTGATGGCCAGCAGCACGGCGAGGACGATGCCGGTGTGCTTGGGGTCGAAGGCAAAGGCGTTCTGCAGCGAGTGGGTCACGGTGTACGACTGCAGGCCGATGAAGGCGAAGCCGTAGGTGACCAGCAGCAGGATCGAGAACACGATGGCCATGCTTTTCAGCTTGAGGCCGTGCTGGATGTAGTAGGCCGGGCCACCACGGTACAGGCCGTCGCCATCGGCGCGCTTGTAGACCTGGGCCAGGGTGCATTCGAAGAAGCTGCTGGACATGCCCACCAGTGCGGTGACCCACATCCAAAACACAGCGCCTGGTCCACCCAGGGTCACGGCAATGCCGACACCGGCGATGTTACCGGCGCCCACGCGGCCGGCCAGGCTCAGCATCAGGGCCTGGAAGGAGCTCAGCTGGCCTGCCTGGCCACGCAGCGATTCTTTGAACACACCGAACATGTGGCCAAAATGGCGGAACTGGACGAACCGGGAACGGATGGTGAAGTAGCTACCCAGTCCTACGATCAGCACAATGAGAAGTTTCCCCGAGAGGAAATCGTTGAGTACTTCGAGCATTGGAAAATGACCTCGATTCTTATTGTTCGTGTGGAAAGATCAGCGGACGGCAGGCGCACCGCTATTCGTGGGGCGCATGGTTGGCTATGACAAGAGCGGTTACAATTTCGCGGGTTGCTCTGATTTGGTGCAACTTGATGCTACAATTGCGCCATTCGCGTCACCTGAGTCCCGAGTCATGAGCGATCATTTCGCTACCAACCTCAAACTGGCCTGCAGCCACTACCGCTCTATCTCTGAAGTTTGCCGCCAGCTGTCGATCAATCGCGCGCAGTTCAACAAGTACCTGAGCGGGCAGAGCCGCCCGACGGCCTACAACCTCAAGCGCATCGGCGATTTCTTCGGGGTCGAAGATTACGAATTGCATTTGCCACCCGAGCAGTTCAGCCGCCTGATCGGTGCTCGCGTGTCGACCCCGGCCGAGCAGTCTGGCGACCCGATCAGTGATCTGTTCCGTCCGTTGCACGCCCATGCGGGGAACCTGTCGCGCTATTGCGGTTACTACCTGGAATATTCCAACTGCATGTCGGTTCCGGGCACGGTCCTGGTGTCGTTGGTTCACCTGTGGGAGGAGCGCGGGCAGTTCCTTTTCGAACGCCAGGAACGCCAGGAGCGTTCCAGCGCCACCAACCCCCATGCCGAGGTGCGTTGTCGCTATCTGGGAGCGGCGTTCCAGTTGCAGGACCGGATGTTCCTGGTCGATTACGAGTCGCTGACGTTCAACGAGATGAGCCAGACTATCCTCATCCCCAGTTTCAAAAGCCGCATTACCCGCCTCAACGGCCTGAAGGCCGGCGTATCCAGCGGAGACCGGCGCAACCCGGCCTGCACTCGGGTTGTGTGGGACTACCTGGGAGAGGAGATCAATCGCATAAATGTCTACCGGCAGGTAAAACTGTACCAGCCGGATGATCCCCGCATAGATGACGATGTGCGTGAGCGCCTCAGCGTGGGGCCGTTGCGTAACAGTCTGTTCGAAATCGAGTGATGCTTTTTTCAGAGAACAAGTTGATGTAACCACTCGCCAACAGGGTTGCCTGGGTCGAGCAGCAACTTGATTGCCATGATGCAGCAAACACAGACCAGCAATGGCTTGATCAGCCGTGGGCCAAAGTGCACTGCGCAGCGTGCGCCCAATTGAGCCCCCACAAAAGCCGCGAACGCCATTGCCAGCGCCAGTGGCCAGATGATCGCCCCGCTCAGTGAAAAGACGGACAATGCGCCCAGGTTACAGGCTGCGTTCAAAAGCTTGCTGGTGCACACGGCTTGTATCAAGTGCTGGCCCAGGAGGATCACGCAGGCCAGCATGAAGAACGAGCCGACGCCAGGGCCGAAGATACCGTCATAAAAGCCAATGATCGGTGCAACCGCCACGCAGAACAGGCTGGTCGATACCTTTGCCTTGCGCGCTTGTTCATTCGGCTTTGGGCTGAAGGCAAAGTAGGCGGCTATCAGAATCAGCAGTGGTGGGACGCACGCCTGCAGAACGCTTTTGGGCACGTAAGTTATCGACAAGGCACCCAACGCCCCTCCGATAAACGACATGACAGCCATTGGACTGCCTCGTCTCCAGTCGATCATGCCTTTGCGGGCAAAGGCGCACGTAGCCGAAACCGTAGCCGAAGCCGCCTGGAACTTGTTGGTGGCAATTGCCCCCAAGGGTTCGATACCGGCAATGAACAACACCGGGAGGGTGATCAGGCCACCACCACCGGCGATGGCGTCGAAAAAGCCGGCCATCAGCGCCACCAGTGCGAGTGTCAGAACAAGCGTTACGTCGAATTCGATCATTGGGTGTTTTCCTGTGATCAGCCACGCACGAGCAGTGGGTCTTCAGCGAGCACCAACGGTACTGCGAAGGGGGAGTATCCGAATTGACGGATGAGCAGCCGCCGGTTGTCCTGGACCATGTCGCGGCCGTGCAAGGCTCGGCTGTTGTTGATCAACAGTGCGCTGTCAGGCTGCAGGACAAACGCCAATGGTCGTGCGTTATCCAGTGCTTTCTGAAAGGCGTCGAAAGCGCGCGCCGCTGCGCTGCAGGCGCGTTCATTCAGGCTGAAGCGATAGCTGTTGTAACGAACAGAGAAACCACCATTGGGCTCGAATTGCAGCATTGAAACTGCTTTGCCTGCATTGCCCTGTCCGTGAGCGAAGCAGTCACTGCGGGTAAAGTCGAAGGACGTTGAAGTCAGCGCAAGTGCGTCCAGGCTACCCAGGCGTTCGATGATTTCCCGGAGCGGGAAGACATTCGTAGGTTCATTGGCGGGGTTCCAGCGCGCAGTCAGAATCAGTGCAGAGGGAGCAGGGGAGTTGGCATTGGTGGAAATTGTCGAGCAGTTGTAGGGCGCTTCAGTGTGCGGCCCCAAGCGCAAGCCCGCATGCGAGCTGGTTTCAACTTCCAGGCAGGGATCTTCGTCGAGCCGCGGGACGCGGCCACCGCCCTTGAAGTTGCCGACCAGGCGAACCTGTTTACCATCGTTGTCTATATCGAAGGCGAAACTGCGGTAGCGCACGAGCTCCAGCAGCAGTTGATTGCGGGAGGCAAGGTATTGGCAGCGAGGGTTTTGCGCCAGGGCGGAAATGTCGGGCAGGTACTCTGGTATTGGCTCGTTGGCACAAGGCATCTGCCTGTACATCAAGGCAGATAGCTGGCCTTCACTGAAGCGTTGTAACAGTGCACGCTGTTCCTCACTCAAGGCTTGCTCGAGTTGATCGGCGAATATACGAGCCTGAAGTGCTACTCCTTTGGTCTCCGGGCCACCCAAGTCGGCAATCGTCTGGCTTGCAAAGGTTATGGCCTTGCTTTGCTCCGGGCTGAAATCCAGATATGCAACTTCCGAACGAGGCATTGAACGTTCCCTGTACTTGTTTTTGTGAAGCTCCCCGGCTGGCAAGTGGGGGAGTCAACTATTCAATGCGGTTGTGCTGCGGCATGGAAGTCAGCTCGTTCCTGGTGTGTCGTAGGAGATTTCTGCCTGTGGTGTTACTGAACTGTGGAACTTTGAAATCACTACCGCCTGTGGCATCGAACGGGCCCGGTGTTGGACTTCCCGGGCAGGAAACCGCAAAATGGCCCCTTTCCTTTAATCAACCTCTCCGGATCTGCTGACTCTATGCGTATGCGCCTAATGCTGTTGGGTGGTGGCAATGCCCTCGGGCAAGCGCTGATTCGTCTTGGGGCCGAGGAGGACATCGCATTCCTGGCGCCGCGCCCGCCCGAGAACGGCTGGACGCCGGCCAGCCTCACCCAGCTGCTCGACGATCATCGTCCCGATGCCCTGGTCAACCTGGCCTATTACTTCGACTGGTTCCAGGCCGAGTCGGTCAGTGAGCAGCGCCTGGCCCAGCAGGAACGGGCTGTGGAGCGGTTGGCGGAACTGTGCCAGCACCACCAGATCACCCTGGTGCAGCCTTCCAGCTACCGCGTGTTCGATGGTTCGCGGGCCACGGCCTACAGCGAAAAGGACGAGCCGGTACCACTGGGCCTGCGTGGTCAGGCCCTGTGGCGCATCGAGCAGAGCGTGCGCGCGGCTTGCCCGCAGCACGTGCTGTTGCGCTTTGGTTGGCTGCTCGACGAAAGCATCGACGGGGCGCTGGGCCGCTTCCTGACCCGCGCCGAGCAACCACAGGAGCTGCTGCTGGCCGATGACCGGCGTGGCAACCCGACGCCGGTCGACGACGCCGCCCGGGTGATCCTGTCGGTGCTCAAGCAACTCGATTGCAGTGCGCCGCTGTGGGGCACCTACCATTACGCCGGCAACGAGGCGACCACGCCGCTGGCGCTGGGCCAGGCGATCCTTAGCGAAGCAGGCCAGTACCGCCAGCTGGCCGTGCAGGCACCGACGCCACAGGCCCATGCCGCACGGCCGGATGCCAGCGAAGAGCCGCAGCACGCGGTACTGGCCTGCAAGAAAATCCTTCATACCTTCGGCATCAAGCCGCGCGCCTGGCGCGCCGGCCTGCCGCCTCTACTGGACCGGTTCTACCGCCATGGCTGACGCCCCCATCCTGATCACCGGCGGTGCCGGCTTCATTGGCTCCCACCTGTGCGATGCGTTGTTGGACAAAGGCTACGCCGTACGCATTCTCGACGACTTTTCCACAGGCCAGCGGGGCAACCTGCAGGTCGGCCACCCACGCCTGGAACTGGTTGAAGGCGATGTTGCCGATGCCGGGCTGGTCACGCAGGTTGCGGCTGGCTGCAGTGCCGTGGTGCACCTGGCAGCGGTGGCCTCGGTGCAGGCCTCGGTCGAGGACCCGGTGCGGACCCACCAGAGCAATTTCATCGGCACCCTCAACGTGTGCGAAGCCATGCGCGTGCATGGGCTGCGCCGGGTGCTGTTCGCCTCCAGTGCGGCGGTGTATGGCAACAATGGTGAAGGCGAGTCGATTGCCGAAGACACCCCCAAGGCGCCGCTGACCCCGTATGCCGTGGACAAGCTGGCCAGTGAGCAGTACCTGGACTTCTACCGTCGCCAGCATGGCCTGGAGCCGGTGGTGTTCCGCTTCTTCAATATCTTCGGGCCGCGCCAGGACCCGTCCTCGCCGTACTCCGGGGTGATCAGCATCTTCTCCGAGCGCGCTGTGAAGGGTTTGCCGATTACGGTGTTCGGTGATGGCGAGCAGACCCGGGACTTCCTCTACGTGGGCGACCTGGTGCAGGTGATGGTGCAGGCGCTGGAGCAGCCGCAGGTCGAGGTGGGGGCGGTGAATATCGGCCTCAACCAGGCCACGTCGCTCAACCAGTTGCTGGCAGCGCTTGAAAAGGTGGTGGGTAGCTTGCCGGCGGTCAGCTATGTGGCGGCACGTTCAGGTGACATTCGCCATTCGCGGGCGGATAACCAGCGCTTGTTGGCGCGGTTCGAGTTTGCGCAGGCGACGCCGATGGTCGAGGGCTTGTCGCGGCTTCTGGGCAAGGGCTGAAATTCTTGGGGGCGCTTTGCGCCCCTATCGCCGGCAAGCCAGCTCCCACAAGAGCGAGTACGCGGTCCCTGTGGGAGCAACTGTCTTGTGCTGCCTGTACTGGCCCTATCGCTGGCAAGGCAGCTCCCCAAGTGATAGCCCATGGCTTGAGGTCAATGCGGTCGAGGTGGGAGCTGGCTTGCCGGCGATGGGCTGCGCAGCAGCCCCAGAATCACTCATGCCGCACCACTTTTCGCAGGCAATCCCCTGCCGCCAGCACCCGCCCGTCCCGTGCCCGCACCTGCAGTGTTTCCAGCGCCTGCCCCGTATCACCATCCACCAACTCTGAACGCACCTCGCCCACCTCGAACAGAAACCGCTCCCCCCACTGCCTCAAGCCAACCACCACCGGGAACACCGATCGCCCTTTCTCGGTCAGCACATATTCCTTGTAGGCACTGCCATCCGACGCCGGCTGCAGCGTCAGCAGCCCGCTCTCCACCAGCCACTTCAGCCGTGATGCGAGGATATTCTTCGCCAGCCCCAGGTTTTTCTGAAACTCACTGAAGCGCCGCAGACCATCGAAGGCGTCGCGCAGGATCATCAGCGCCCAACGGTCTCTCAGCACCTCCAGGGCCCGGGCGACGGGGCATTGCGCATTGTTTTCATCGAGCATGGACGGGGCCTTTCATGATCATCTGGTTGCAGATTAAAACCACATTTGCTAAATAGCCAGCATGTGGTTTCAATTCGAAACCAGATTGACGAGGCCAGCCCGATGAACCCTGCACTGACACGCTGGATAACCCTGCTGCTGGCCATCACCAGCGCCATGGCTGTGGCGACTGTGTATTTCGCCCAGCCTCTGCTCGAGTCGATGGCCGCTGACCTGGGCGTGGCGCAGCCGCAGATCGGTTGGGTAGTGGGCGCGACCCAGGCGGGCTATGCCCTGGGGTTGTTGTTGATCGTGCCGCTGGGTGACCTGATCGACCGCAAGCGCCTGTTGCTCGGGCAGTTGCTGTTCTCGGCCCTGGCGCTGGTTGGGGTAGGCATGGCACCCAACTGGGCGCTATTGCTGCTGGCCCTGGCCATCACCGGGCTGATGGCGGTCATGGTGCAGGTGATGGTGGCGCATGCAGCGAGCCTTGCCGCCCCCGGCCAGCAAGGGCAGGCCGTGGGCACCGTCACCAGCGGCATAGTGCTGGGCATTCTGCTGGCGCGGCTGGTCTCGGGCGGGCTTGCCGACCTGGCTGGCTGGCGCAGCGTGTACCTGATTGCCGCAGGGCTGTTGATGCTGCTGGCCCTGGTGCTGTGGCGCAGTCTGCCCGCGGGGCAATCGGTGTCGCTGCGGTCTGGCTACCGGGCGCTGATCGCTGCCCAGTTCAGGCTGTACCGGCACGACCGGCTGCTGCGTCAGCGCGGGCTGTTCGGCGTGTTGATCTTCGCTGCGTTCAGCGTGCTCTGGAGTGCCATGGTCATGCCTCTGAGTGCCGAGCCACTGGCGCTGAGCCATACCGAGGTCGGTCTGTTCGGCCTGGCGGGTGTTGCCGGCACATTGGCGGCAGCGCGCGCCGGTCGCCTGGCCGACCAGGGGCTGGGGGAGCGCACCACCGGTCTGGCGCTGGTTCTGCTGGTGCTGTCATGGCTGCCCACGGCCTTCGTCGGGCATTCACTGATGGTCTTCGGGTTGGGTGTGCTGATGCTGGACTTTGCCGTGCAGGCGGTGCATGTCACCAACCAGAGCCTGCTGCTGGCCGGGCGTGGCGCAATGGCCAGCCGGTTGATCGGCGCCTACATGTGCTGCTATTCGCTTGGCAGTGGAGTGGGGGCAGTGCTGGCGAGCTGGGTGTATGCCCATTGGGGTTGGGCAGCGGTGTGTTGGCTTGGGATGGGCATCAGCGCGGTGGCGCTGGGGTACTGGCTATGGCTGCAACGCGCGAGGGCGGCCGAAGCCGCCCTGCAGTGTTCAGGTCAGAACTTGTAGCCAAGGCCGACCATGTACACCCACGGGTCGACATCGACGTCGACCTTGGTCTTGCTGTAGCCCAGTGCGGACGGGCCATCGACGCTAGCCTTGGTGTCGATGTCGATGTACCAGACCGAGGCGTTGACCAGCAGGTTTTCGGTGAGCATGTAGTCCATGCCCAGCTGGCCGGCGAAGCCGACCGAGTCCTGCAGTTTCAGGTTGCTGAAGCCCTGCTGCTTGCGGCTGCCGCTGAGGTCTTCATCGAAGAACAGGGTGTAGTTGATGCCGACGCCGGCATACGGCTGGAACTTTGAAGTCGGTTCCATCGGGTAGTACTGCAGCGACAGGGTCGGTGGCAGCTGCTTGATGTCGGCCAGCTTGCCGTCCAGGCCACCGCCCAGGCCTTTGACCCCGACGGTGTGCTTGAACGGGGTGGCAGCCAGCAGCTCGAGGCCGACATGGTCGGTGAGCATGTAGGCGAAGGTCAGGCCCAGCTGGGTGTCGCTGTCCAAGGTCGCCTTGGTGCCCGATACCTTGCTGCCGTCGAATTTCAGGTCGCCGCTGCTTTCGTTGGGGGCAACGGTGATGGCACCGGCACGGACGATGACATCACCTGCCTGGTGGGCGTGGGCGACAGGGGCGGCAAGTGCCAGGGCCACGAGTGAGGCACCGAGCAAGGTCTTGTTCATGGAAGCTCCCAGAGGACGTGAGTAATCGAGTAGTCCAATGGTACGGATGCGTCTGAACGGAAAGTTTGACCCAGCTCAAAGAAGCGTCGTCACGAATTCGAAACAGTTCTCATCTCAGCTCATAAGCGTATATTTTCTCGGCTTCCATCTGGTAGCCGGCATCTGCCAGTTCGCTGCTGGAGGCTCTAACCTGCAGCTTTCCCTCGATCCAGTAGGGCTGGTAGAGGTCTTCTACGCGAACGCCCATTTCACTGAAGATGTGCACGATCTGGTTCGAGGGTGGTGGTGGCACGTGGATGCACGCGCCGTAGTAGGGGACCAGCAGGAATTCGGTGGTGCGGCCTTCTTCGCTCACCTCCAGCGGCACGATGTAGCCGGGCAGTTTGATCTGCTGGCCGTCGAGGCTTTTTACCACCGGGGCGTCGGGTGCCTGCTGGCGCGCCGGTGGGGCGGACTCGGCGGACAGGGCGTTGCTGAGCTGCGACATGTCGTGCAGCGGCGCGAGTTGGGGCGGGATGACCGGGGCGCCTTCGGGGATGAGGGCGGGCCAGTCAAGTTCGCGGGGTTCCGAGGCCCAGGTGGGCGATGCCAGTGAAAGCAGCATGACCAGGAGTAGTTGTACTGCCTGTACTGGCCTCTTCGCGGGTGAACCCGCTCCCACAGGTCCTGCACAGGCTTTGAAGCTTGTGGTGGACCTTGTGGGAGCGGGTTCACCCGCGAAGAAGGCAGTGAGGTATTGGATCATTGCACGCCCTCAGAGGTGAATGGACAAGCCATCGGCCAACGACTGCCGATAGGCCCGCCACGCCGGCACGCTGCCCATCAACAGCGCAGCTCCCAGGATGATAGCCAGCAACGTCCATTCATGAGCGCTCGGCATGGCCAGCGGCAAATACAAACCATAGTTGGCTTGCACATACCCCTGTGCCAGGGCGATTCCCGCATACAGCAAGCCAAGCCCGGCAGCGATCCCGACCGCCGCCAGCGACAGTGCCTCCAGCACCAGCAGCCCTGCGATATGCCACGGCCTGGCGCCAACCGAGCGCAATATCGCCATCTCCCTGCGGCGTTCGTTGAGGCTGGTGAGAATCGCCGTAAGCATGCCGATCAGGCCGGTCAGCACCACGAACAGCGACACCACGAACAACGCCTGCTCCGCGGTGCCCATCAGGCTCCACAGCTCCTGCAGGGCTACCCCGGGCAGGATCGCCAGCAACGGCTCGTTGCGGTATTCATTGATCTCCCGCTGCAGGCTGAATGTCGCGATCTTGCTGTTCAGGCCGAGCATGAACGCAGTGATGGCGGCAGGCTGCAGGTCCATGGTCCGTGCCTGCTCGGCGCTGATACGCCCGGCGCCACGGGCCGGCACACCGTTGTGCCAGTCGATGTGGATGGCTTCCATGCCGCCCAGGCTGATATGCAGCGTGCGGTCGACCGGCGTACCGGTGCGCTTGAGCACACCGACCACGGTGAATGGCTTGTCGTCGTGCTTGACCAGGCTGATCGCGGCGACACCATGTGCCAGCACCAGCTTGTCGCCCAGTTTGTAGTGCAATGCCTCGGCTACTTCGGCACCCAGCACCACCTCGAACGGATCATCGGCAAACGCGCGGCCCTGGCTCAATTCCAGGTGCTGGCGGCGGCCGTACTGGTAATGGCTGAAGTAGTCGCCGGTAGTGCCCATCACCCGATAACCGCGGTGCGAGTCGCCCAGCGAGATGGGAATGGCCCATTTCACCCGCGGGTCCTTGGCGTAGTGCTCATAGCTGTCCCAACGGATGTTGTTGGTGGCGTTGCCGATGCGGAACACCGAGTACAGCAGCAGGTTCACCGAGCCGGAGCGGGCGCCGACGATCAGGTCGGTACCGCTGATGGTGCTGGCGAAGCTGGCCCGGGCCTCGGTACGGACCCGTTCCACGGCCAGCAGCAGGCACACCGACAGGGCGATGGCGAAGGCGGTGAGGAATGCGGTGAAGCGGCGGTTGGCCAGGCTGGCCAGGGCAAGGCGGAGCAGGTACATCAGGCCTCCCGGGGCTTGGCGGCACGGTTGAGTTCGGCCAGCGACAGGTGGCGGTCGAACAGCGGCGCCAGGCTCTGGTCGTGGCTGACGAACAGCAGGCTGGCACCGGCGGCGCGGCATTCATCGAACAGCAGGCGGATGAACGCTTCACGGGTGTCGGCATCCAGCGCCGAGGTCGGTTCGTCGGCGATCACCAGTTCGGGTTGGCCGATCAGTGCGCGGGCGGCAGCGACCCGTTGCTGCTGGCCGATCGACAGGCTGTCGGCGCGGCGGGCGAGCAGGGCGGGGTCGTCCAGGCCCAGGTGGGCCAGCAAGGTGCTGGCTGCCTGGTCGACACTGCCATGGCGTTGCTCGGCGCGGGCCTTGCGGCTACGCGAGAAGCGGCAGGGCAGCTCGACGTTTTCGCGTACCGAGAGGAACGGCAGCAGGTTGAACTGCTGGAAGATATAACCGGTGTGGTCGACCCGGAAGCGGTCACGGGCGCCTTGGCCCAGGCGGCCGAGGTCCTGGCCGAGCAACTGGATGCGGCCCTGGCCCGGTACGTTCACCCCGCCCAGCAGGCCCAGCAATGTGGTCTTGCCACTGCCGCTGGGGCCCTTGAGAAACAGGGCCTCGCCAGCCTCCAGGCGGAATGCCGGAATATCCAGCAGCGCCGGCTGGCCGGGCCAGGCGAACACCAGGTCATGCAGTTCGATCAACGGCTGGCGCATTCAGAACGCGACCGCGGCCTTGGCCGGCGTGGTTTCCACGCCTTTCTGGCCATTGGGGCCGATCAGTTGAACGTTGATCTTCTGGGTGGCCGGGAAGGCCTTGAACAGCGGAGCGAGGTCCACCTCCGTCAGTTTGTCGGGGTTGGCGCAGGTCAGTTGGTAATGGGCGCCGATGTCGCTGTGCTGGTGGTCGTGCTCGTCCCCATCGTCGTCTGCTTTCGGGGCATCACCGAACAGCGGGCTTTCGAGTTCCTGCTGGTCTTCCTTGCAGCCTGCGGCAGCGGGCAGGCCGAACAGCTTCAGTGGCTGCTCCAGCTGCTGGCGCACCGCCGCGACCTTGGCCTTGTCGGCGTCGCTGTTGGCGGCGTGTTCGAAGCCGACCAGGTTCATTGCCGGGCTGTCCAGCTCCAGCTCCAGGGTGTTGCCATCGAGCACGGCGTTGAGCTTGGCCACGCCATGCTCGTGGGCGCCGAGGGTGCGGTGGGCGTGGTCGTGATCATGGTCATCATCGTGGGCTTGGGCCACGGCCAGGGGCAGCAGGGCGAAGGGCAGGGCGAGCAACAGGCGACGCATGGACGACTCCGGAGCGGGCGGGAAGATTGGGTTATGTTATAACAACTTTTCCGCATGCTGCCAGCCTGCGTGGCGCAGGTTTCATGTTGGGGTAGGATGGTGGCATTGACTTGGGTTCAGGGAATGCAGCATGAGAATTCGTGGACAGATTGGTGACTGGCCTGTGGATCTGATCATCGAGCTGGCGCCTGAAGAGTGGGCGCAACTGGGGCGGCAGATCGAATTGCCCGCGGTGGCGCAGAATGCAGCAACGGAAACCGTGGCGACAACACGTCAGGATGACGGGCAATGGACTGCGGCACGTGAGGTGTTGCGCCTGGCAGGGCAGATGAACGGGCCGGAATTGCTGGATCGGCTGGAAGGGCTGGCGGGGAGTACGGCGGCGGGTAAGCGGCTGCTGGTGCGCTTGCGGCATAGCAGTGAAGTCAAGGTGGAAAGTGGCGTGGACGCGCCGGTGTATCACTGGGTGGGATAAATCTGTATTGCCTGTGCTGGCCTCGTTCGTGGGCTTGCCCGCTCCCACAGGTATACCACCGGTATTGAATTCAGTGCGTACCCTGTGGGAGCGGGCGTGCCCGCGAACGAGGGCAAAGCCCTCGCAATAGGCCTCAGGTCAGAACATCGCCGCCGACAACTTGCGACGATACACGCCGACCAGCGGGTGATCACCGCCCAGCAGCTCGAACACCTGCAGCAACGCCTTCTGCGGCAGCCCGTTCTCATAGCCACGGTTACGCTGGAACAGCTTCAGCAACCCTTCCAGCGCCGCTTCATACTGCTGGCGCGCCAGCTGCTGGATGCTCAGCTGATAGGCCGCCTCGTCATCCTGCGGGTTCTGTGCCAGGCGGCTTTTCAGGTCGGCCACTTCCGGCAGGCTGGCAGCCTGGCGCAGGAAGGTCAGCTGGGCCTTGGCGCCGGCCAGCGCAGCCTTGTGCTCGTCGGTCTTGACCGCATCCAGCACCACCTGGGCTTCACCCAGCTCCCCGCGCTCGGCCAGGCAACGGGCATACAGGATCAGCGCCTCGGCATTGCTGTTGTCCTCACCCAGCAGTGCCTGCAACAGTGCTTCGGCCTCGGCAAAACGGCTTTCGGCAAACAGCCCCTTGGCCTGCTCCAGCGGCGATGCGCTGGGTGCGGCGGGCAGTTGCACGTGTGGCTCGAGCATGGCGCGGATCGCCGATTCTGGCTGTGCACCGGCAAAGCCGTCCACCGGCTGGCCGTCCTTGAACAGCACCACGGTCGGCAGGCTGCGGATGCCGAACTGGGCAACCACCTGTTGCTCCACGTCACAGTTGATCTTGGCCAGCAGCAGCTCGCCCTGGTAACCCTCGGCGATCTTCGCCAGCAGTGGCATCAGTGCCTTGCACGGCGCGCACCACTCGGCCCAGAAGTCCACCAGCACCGGTTTGTGGAAGGAGTTCTCGATAACCAGTTGCTGGAAGGTGGCATCGGTAGCGTCGAAAATGTAAGGCGTGTCTTGGGTCATCGCGACTCTCGCAAACTCGTGGATAACACCACTATAAGGTGTCGCGGCTGGCGTGGTACAGGCTGACCCGGCGGAATTCGTGCGGCTCGGCCAGGTCCGGCAGGGTCAGCGCTTCCAGCACGCCCAGCTGCTGGTACAGCGGGTGGCTGAAGTCGCGTACCCGCGAGTCGGCCACCAGCGCCTGGCGCCCGCGGCCGAGGAAGGCATCCAGCAGCGGCAGGTTGGCGCGGTCGTACAGCACATCGGCAACCAGGATCAGATCGAAGCGATCGTCTTCGGCGAAGAAATCGCTGCTGTAACCCAGTTCCACCCCGTTCAGCGCGGCATTCGCGCGGCAGGCATCGAGTGCCAGCGGGTCGAGGTCGCAGGCCACCACTTCCAGCGCACCGGCGCGGGCGGCGGCAATACCGGCGATACCGGAGCCGGCGCCAAAGTCCAGCACGCGCTTGCCGGCTACCCATTCCGGGTGCTCGGCCAGGTAACGGGCCATGGCCAGGCCGCTGGCCCAGCAGAAGCTCCAGTAGGGCGGTTCTTCAAGAATGCGCCGGGTCTCTTCGCTGCTGAAGGCGCGGTCCATGTTCTGGTCGTCGATCAGCCACAGCTTGAGGTCGCAGCCGGGCAGCTCGCTGACGACAAGACGCGCTTCGCCGATCAGGCCGCTGAGGGCCTGTTGCAGGGGCTGTTGTAGGGAGACTGGCGCCACTTACGGCGCCTTCTCGAAACGCAGCGGGCCGATGGCCTGGGTCTGGGCCTGGGTAATGCGCACCGGCGGCAGGTGCATGATCAGCTGGCCAGAGCTGCTGGCGCGGCCGCGCAGCTCGACCCGGGCACCGGCGGGGAAGGCCTCGGGGTTGAAGCGCAGTTGGTAGGGCAGGGCCTGGCCGGTGCCAGTCAGGTTGCTGCTGGCCAGCAGGCGTTGTGGGCGGTCGCGTTCGTCGATGACCAGCAAGGCCAGCTCCACGTCGGCACCGGCCGGGATTGCCAGCAAGGTGCCGCTCAGCTCGCGCTGGTAGGCCGGCAGCGGGCCCAGCACTGCGGCCGGCTTGGCCGTGCGGGCTGGCGTGGGTGCCGGAGGGTTGTCGGGCTTCGGCCTGTCGCTGCCGCAGGCGGCGAGCAGGGCGGCGCAGCACAGCACGACGAGCGCTCGGTAGTGCATGGGGTAGTCCTTCACGGGCAGATTTCCCATGGATGTTAACCCCTTTGGCTTGTCTTGCCAGTGGGATGCGCTACCATGGCCCTCCCTTTTTTTGTTGCCTGCCACCATGCACTGTCCCTTTTGCGGTGCCAACGACACCAAGGTCATCGACTCTCGCCTCGTCGCCGAGGGCGAGCAGGTGCGCCGCCGCCGCGAATGCGTCGCCTGCGGCGAGCGCTTCACCACCTTCGAAACCGCCGAGCTGGTGCTGCCCCGGCTGATCAAGCAGGACGGCACGCGCCAACCCTTCGACGAAGAAAAACTGCGCGCCGGCATGCAGCGGGCACTGGAAAAACGCCCGGTCAGCGTCGAGCGCCTTGAAGCTGCGCTGGCGCATATCAAGAGCCGCCTGCGTGCCACCGGCGAGCGTGAAGTCAAATCGCTGGTGGTGGGTGAGATGGTCATGGCCGAGCTGCGCAAACTCGACGAAGTGGCCTATATCCGTTTTGCCTCGGTTTACCGCCGCTTCCAGGACCTCGACGAGTTCCGCGAAGAAATCGACCGCCTGGCTCGCGAGCCAGCTAAAGAGTGACCATGCCCAGCCAAGCTGCCATCCTCGACGCCCACTACATGGCCCGCGCGCTGGAGCTGGCGCGCAAGGGCCTGTACACCACCCACCCGAACCCGCGCGTAGGCTGCGTGATCGTGCGCGATGGCGAGGTGGTCGGTGAAGGCTGGCATGTGCGCGCCGGCGAGCCGCATGCCGAAGTGCATGCCCTGCGACAGGCTGGTGAGCGTGCCCGTGGCGCCTGTGCCTATGTCACCCTCGAGCCGTGCAGCCACCATGGCCGCACGCCGCCGTGCGCCGAAGCGCTGGTCAAGGCCGGGGTGGCGCGGGTGGTAGCCGCCATGCAGGACCCCAACCCGCAAGTGGCGGGGCAGGGCCTGCGGCGCCTGGCCGAGGCCGGTATCGAAGTGGCCAGCGGCGTGCTCGAGGCCGAGGCCCGCGCACTCAACCCCGGTTTCCTCAAACGCATGGAACATGGCCTGCCGTTCGTTCGCGCCAAGCTGGCCATGAGCCTGGATGGCCGCACCGCCATGGCCAGTGGCGAAAGCCAGTGGATCACCGGCCCGGCCGCCCGTTCGGCGGTGCAGCGCCTGCGCGCCCGCTCCAGCGTGGTGCTGACCAGCGCCGCCAGCGTGTTGGCCGATAACGCGCGGATGACCGTGCGCGGCACCGAGCTGGGCCTGGACGCCGAAACCACCGCCCTGGCACTCAGCCGCACACCGCTGCGCGTGCTGGTCGATGGCCGCCTGCGCCTGCCGCTGGATGCACCGTTCTTCCAGGCTGGCCCGGTGCTGGTGGTGAGCGCTGTCGCAGATGACCCGCGCTATGCCGCTGCCGGCCACGAACTGCTCAGCCTGCCGGGTGACAATGGCCAGGTAGACCTGCCGGCGCTGCTGCAGGCCCTGGCAACCCGTGGCGTCAACGAAATCCTGCTGGAAGCCGGTGCCGGCCTGGTCGGCGCCTTCGCCCGGCAAGGACTGATCGACGAGTACCAGTTGTTCGTCGCCGGCACTTTCCTCGGTTCCCAGGCCCGCCCGCTGCTGGACTGGCCACTGGACAAGATGAGCGAAGCGCCGCGGCTGAAAATTACCGAAATGCGCGCAGTGGGCGATGACTGGCGGGTCACGGCCATCCCCCAGCCGGCGCCCGGCGTATAATGCCAGGCTTGCCCCGCGCAAACCGTTTTTGAGGAAGACCCCATGTTCACCGGCATCATCGAATCCATCGGCACCATCCGCAGCCTGACCCCCAAGGGTGGCGACGTGCGCGTCTACGTCGAAACCGGCAAGCTCGACCTGGGTGACGTCAAGCTCGGCGACAGCATCGCCGTCAACGGCGTGTGCCTGACCGCCGTCGAACTGCCGGGCGACGGCTTCTGGGCCGACGTCAGCGTCGAAACCCTCAAGCGCACCGCCTTCATCGACCTCAAGAGCGGCAGCAAGGTCAACCTGGAAAAAGCCCTGACCCCCACCACCCGGCTGGGCGGGCACCTGGTCAGCGGCCACGTCGACGGGGTCGGCGAAATCATCTCGCGCAGCGATAACGCCCGCGCCATCCAGTTCCGCGTGCGCGCACCGAAGGAACTGGCCAAGTACATCGCCCACAAGGGTTCGATCACCGTCGACGGCACCAGCCTGACGGTCAACGAGGTCAATGGCGCCGAGTTCGAGCTGACCATTGTCCCGCACACCCTGTCCGAAACCATCATGGCCGACTACCGTGCAGGGCGTCGGGTAAACCTTGAGGTCGACCTGCTGGCCCGTTACCTGGAGCGTCTGCTGCTGGGTGACAAGGCCGCCGAACCGAGCAAGGGCAGTGGCATTACCGAAAGCTTCCTGGCCGCCAACGGCTTCTTGAAATCCTGATTGAGAAGGGGGTGCCGCGTGGCGCTCAACAGCATCGAAGAACTGGTCGAAGACATCCGCCAGGGCAAAATGGTCATCCTCATGGATGACGAAGACCGCGAAAACGAGGGCGACATCATCATGGCAGCCGAGTGCTGCCTGCCCGAGCACATCAACTTCATGGCCAAGCACGCCCGTGGCCTGATCTGCATGCCGATGACCCGCGAGCGTTGCGAAACGCTGAAGCTGCCGCTGATGGCGCCGCGCAACGGCTCGGGCTTCGGCACCAAGTTCACCGTGTCGATCGAAGCCGCCGAAGGTGTCACCACCGGCATCTCCGCTGCTGACCGTGCACGCACCGTGCAGGCGGCCGCTGCCAAGGACGCCAAGGCCGAAGACATCGTCAGCCCAGGCCACATCTTCCCGCTGATGGCCCAGCCTGGCGGTACCCTTGCCCGTGCCGGCCACACCGAGGCCGCTTGCGACCTGGCGCGCATGGCCGGTTTCGAGCCGAGCGGCGTGATCTGCGAAGTGATGAACGACGACGGCACCATGTCGCGCCGCGCCGAGCTGGAAGTGTTCGCCGCCGAGCACGGCCTGAAGATCGGCACCATCGCCGACCTGATCCACTACCGCATGATCCACGAGCGCACCGTGCAGCGCGTCTCCGAGCAACCGGTGGAGAGCGAGCTGGGCGAGTTCAACCTGGTCACCTACCGCGACGCGGTGGAAGGCGACGTGCACATGGCCCTGACCCTGGGCAAGATCTGCGCCGAAGAGCCGACCCTGGTGCGCGTGCACAACATGGACCCGCTGCGCGACCTGCTGCTGGTCAAGCAACCGGGCCGCTGGAGCCTGCGCGCCGCCATGGCCGCCGTGGCCGAGGCCGGCAGCGGCGTGGTATTGCTGCTGGGCCACCCGCTGGACGGCGACGTGCTGCTGGCGCACATCCGCGAAAGCGCGGGCGATGCACCCGCCAAGGCACCGACCACCTACAGCACCGTGGGTGCCGGTTCGCAGATCCTGCGTGACCTCGGTGTGCGCAAGATGCGCCTGATGAGTTCGCCGATGAAGTTCAACGCGATATCCGGATTCGATCTGGAAGTTGTAGAATACGTGCCCTCCGAGTGACTTGAGGCGGCAGTGACGCCCTCCAGCTCGAGTCCATACCCCTGTCGAGGCCGCCAGCATGCGGCCTCGCTCTTGAAGATGAGAATATCGGAATGACCCTGAAGACCATCGAAGGTACCTTCATCGCCCCCAAAGGTCGCTATGCTTTGGTGGTTGGCCGCTTCAACAGCTTCGTCGTCGAAAGCCTGGTAAGCGGTGCCGTTGACGCCCTGGTACGCCACGGTGTCAGCGAAAGCGACATCACCATCATCCGTGCCCCGGGTGCATTCGAAATCCCGCTGGTGGCACAGAAGGTCGCCCAGCAAGGCGCCTACGACGCGATCATCGCCCTGGGCGCCGTGATCCGTGGTGGTACCCCGCACTTCGAATACGTGGCGGGCGAATGCACCAAGGGCCTGGCCCAGGTGTCCATGGAGTTCGGTGTTCCGGTGGCCTTCGGCGTACTGACCGTCGACTCCATCGAACAGGCCATCGAGCGTTCCGGCACCAAGGCCGGCAACAAAGGTGCTGAAGCTGCCCTGTCCGCTCTGGAAATGGTCAGCCTGCTGGCGCAGTTGGAGGCCAAGTGATTAGCGACGAAAGCGATCGTTTCAACCCGCGCGATCCAAAACCTGCGGATGCCGGCAAGCCATCGAAGAGCGCCAAGCGCCGCGAAGCCCGCAAGCTCGCGACCCAGGCACTGTACCAGTGGCACATGGCGCAGCATTCGCTGAACGAGATCGAAGCGCAGTTCCGGGTCGATAACGATTTCACCGATGTCGACGGTGCCTATTTCCGCGAGATCCTGCATGGGGTCCCGGCAATCAAGGGCGAAATCGACAAAGCCTTGGTGCCGTGCATGACCATCGCACTGGAAGAGCTCGACCCGGTCGAGCTGGCCGTGCTGCGCCTGTCCACCTGGGAACTGATCAAGCGCGTTGACGTGCCGTACCGCGTAGTGATCAACGAAGGTGTGGAGCTGGCCAAGGTCTTCGGCGCCACCGACGGCCACAAGTTCGTCAACGGCGTGCTGGACAAGCTCGCCCCGGCCCTGCGCGAAGCAGAAGTCAAGGCGAACAAGCGCTGATCCTGGCGCTTGCGGACCATGGGTGAGTTCGAGCTGATCAGCCATTACTTCGCCGCCGCGCCCTGTGCGCAAGGCGGTGAAGGCGTGGCCCTGGGCATCGGTGACGACTGCGCCCTGCTGAGCCTTCCCGCCGGCGAGCAACTGGCGGTGTCCACCGACACCCTGGTTGCCGGGGTGCATTTTCCGGCGGTGTGCGACCCCTGGTTGCTCGGCCAGCGCTCGCTGGCCGTGGCGGCCAGCGACCTGGCTGCCATGGGCGCCACCCCCATCGGTTTCACCCTCGCCCTGACCTTGCCCGAGGTCAGCGCCGACTGGCTGCAAGCCTATGCCAGCGGCCTCAACCGCATGGCCGGCCACTGCCAGCTGAGCCTGATCGGTGGCGATACCACCCGTGGCCCCCTGAGTATCACCATGACCGTGTTCGGCCGGGCTCCGGCGGGGCAGGCGTTGCGCCGTGACGGCGCTCGCCCGGGCGACCTGCTGTGCGTTGGTGGCGAGTTGGGTAACGCGGCGGGTGCCTTGCCGCTGGTGCTGGGCCAGCGCCAGGCTGATGCCGCGCTGGCGCAACCGTTGCTCGACCATTACTGGTCGCCATCGCCACAGTTCGCCCTGGGCCAACTGCTGCGCGGGCGTGCCACCTCGGCGCTGGATATTTCCGACGGCTTGCTGGCCGACTGCGGGCATATCGCCAAGGCCTCCCGTGTGGCGCTCGAGGTGAACCTGGAGCAGGTACCGGTGTCAGCCGCTCTGCAGGGGTTCCTCGGTGCCGAGGCGGCCGTGCAGGCGGCGCTGACCGGTGGCGACGACTATGTGCTGGCGTTCACCTTGCCGCCAGCCGAGCTTTCATCCCTGCGGGCACAAGGCCTGGCGGCGTTCCATGTCATCGGGCGGGTGCTCGAAGGGCAGGGTGTCAGCCTGCGCGACCGGCAGGGCCAGGACATCACCCCGCGGCAACGCGGCTATCAACATTTTAGGGAGACACCGTGACCGATCACCCCAACCAGGTGCCTGCGGAGTTCGTTCCGCCTTCGGTCTGGCGCAACCCGTGGCACTTCATCGCCTTCGGTTTCGGTTCCGGCACCTTGCCCAAGGCGCCGGGCACCTGGGGCTCGCTGGTGGCCATACCGTTCATCCCGCTGTGGCAGATGCTGCCCGACTGGGGCTACTGGCTGTTGCTGGGCGTGAGCATGCTGTTCGGCTTCTGGCTCTGCGGCAAGGTCGCCAATGACCTGCGCGTGCACGATCATGAAGGCATTGTCTGGGACGAGATCGTCGGCATGTGGATAACCCTCTGGCTGGTGCCGGAAGGCTGGCAGTGGCTGCTGGCGGGGTTCCTGATGTTCCGCTTCTTCGACATCCTCAAGCCGTGGCCGATCCGCTGGGTCGACCGCCATGTGCATGGGGGCGTCGGGATCATGCTCGACGATATCCTGGCCGGCGTGTTTGCCTGGCTGGGGATGCAGGTTCTGGTGTGGGCGGTTGCCTGATACAGGGAGCGTGTGAATGGCCATGAGGACGGTGCTGCTGGCAATGCTGCTGAGCGTTGCCCCGTGGGCGGCGGCTGCCGAAGGTGTGCCGAAGCAGATCCACCTGGTCAGCGAAGAGTGGCTCGACTACACCAACGCCGACGGTACCGGGGTGGCCTGGGACGTGCTGCGCAAGGTGTTCGAGCCGGCCGGGGTCAAGGTGGTGACCCAGAGCGCGCCTTACAGCCGTGCGATCGGGCTGGTCAAGCGTGGCGAGGCTGACGCCTGGGTAGGCTCGTACAAGGACGAGAACGACGACAACCTGTACCCGCGCTGGCACTTCGACATGGACCACATCTACGCCCTGGGGCTGGTCAGCAAGCCTGTGCCTACCCAGCAGACCATAGGCCATTACCGCCTGGCCTGGGTGCGTGGCTACGACTTCGGCAGCTACCTGCCCAATGTGCATGACTTTCGCGAAGTCCAGCGCCGCGAAGGCATTTTGCCGATGCTCGAGCATGACCGCGTGGACTACTACATCGATGCGCTGACCGAGATCGACTACGTGCTCGGCCAGACCTCCCAACCCGAGCGCTTCCGTCGCACCCATGTGGCCGAGCTGCCGCTGTACCTGGCCTTTGCCCGCAACGACCAGGCCAAGGCCCTGCGCGACCTGTTCGACAAGCGCATGGCCGAGCTGGTGCGAAGTGGCGAGCTGAAGCCGATCTTCGAGCACTGGCAGCAGCCGTATCCGTTCAGCCCGAATAGCAAACCGCATTGAGGCGCAGAGCACCAAGGCCTGTGCGGTCCCTGTGGGAGCGGGTTTACCCGCGAACACCGGCGAAGCCGGTGCCAGGCACCGCGTTACCTTCTTCGCGGGTAAACCCGCTCCCACAGAAGCCCGCGTAGGGGGCAGGGTTGATCGATGGCCTAATAAGCATCGAATTTTTCGATCTTAAGCCACGGTATTCAGCCAGCCCACATCCCCCAACCTGCTGATACAATCGGCCCACGAGAAATTTTCAACTTATTCCAGGAGCACAACGTGCCCGTCGTCTTTGTTGCCGCCTCTAAACTCCCGACTCCCTTCGCGACCTTCACCATGCATGGCTTCCTCGACGAAGCCACTGGCCGTGAGCACGTGGTGCTCAGCCTGGGTGACATCGCGGACGGCCAGCCGGTGCTGGGGCGCCTGCACTCCGAGTGCCTGACCGGCGATGCCCTGTTCAGCCAGCGCTGCGACTGCGGCTCGCAGCTGGAAGCCGCGCTGCAGGCCATCGCCCGTGAAGGCCGTGGCGTGCTGCTGTACCTGCGCCAGGAAGGCCGTGGCATCGGCCTGCTGAACAAGATTCGCGCCTACGAGCTGCAGGATGGTGGCGCCGATACCGTCGAGGCCAACGAGCGCCTGGGCTTTGCCGCCGACCAGCGCGATTACGCCATGTGCCTGCCGATGCTGGAGCACCTGGGCGTGAAGTCGCTGCGCCTGATGACCAACAACCCGCGCAAGGTCAAAGCCCTGACCGACATGAACATTGTCGTCGCCGAGCGCGTACCGCTGCACACCGGGCACAACCCGCACAACCGCTACTACCTGGCAACCAAGGCCGGCAAGCTGGGCCACATGCTGGGTAACGAGCACCAGGGCGAGGTGCCTCAGGCGTGACCCGCGCCGAGGTCAAGCGGCGCCTGGCGCTGGCCTGGTGGCAGTACCTGGCGGTGGGCCTGGTGCCGCTGCCAGTGATGGCCTGGGCCTTCGGTGGCGGTGATGCGCTGGCCTCGGTGCTGGCCATGCCACTGTTCATTGCCGGTGCGGCGACCATGTTCCTCAGCCTGCCGCGCTTCGGTGCCTACAAGCGCGCCCTCATCGCCACATCCAAGGTGCTCGGCACTGGCGAAGAGCCCGCCGCCTGGATCGAGCTGGCGCGGGTGCGGCGCCTGGCCATGCTGTATGCTTGCTTCCCGGCCTGGGTCGCCGCCTTGTCGGTGCTGGTCGGCCTCGAGGCGGTGCCGCAGATCCTGCTGGCGTTGTCCACCGCAGTGGTGCTGTACCTCTATCGCATTCCACGCCAGCTCGGCTGATGCGCCTGCTGCCCGGCCTGCTGGTGCTGTTCGCCTGTTCCGCACTGGCCGCCGAACCCCTGCGGGTGGTCAGCCTGGCCCCGTCGATGAGCGAGATCATGCTCGAACTGCAGGCCGATGACCTGCTGGTCGGTGTGCTCGACGGTGGCGAACGGCCGGCGGCGCTGCGCGAGCTGCCCTCGGTGGGGCGCCAGGGGCAACTGGACCTCGAACGCCTGCTCAGCCTGCGCCCCGACCTGTTGCTGCTGTGGCCGGGCAGTGTGCCGCCGGCCCAACGCGACCAGCTCAAGCGCCTGGGTATCGCAACGTACAGCGCAGAACCCCATGACATCGACCAGTTGATCGAGCAGATCGAAGCCATCGCCGAACGTATCGGCCGTGCCGAACAGGGCCATCGGTATGCCCAAACCCTGCGTGACCGGCTGCGGCAGCTGCGCCAGCAGTATCGACGGGACGAGCCCCTGCAGGTGTTCTACCAGGTCTGGGACCGACCGCTGTATACGCTCGGTGGCCGGCAGGTGGTCAGCGATGCCCTGGCCGTTTGCGGCGCGCGTAATGTCTTCGCCGATCTCACCCAGCCGGCGCCGCAGGTGAATGTGGAGTCTGTGCTGCTGCGCAACCCGCAGGTCATTCTGGCGGGTGATGAGGCGCAGCTGGAGAGTTGGAAGGCCTGGCCGCAACTGCGTGCGGTTGCCGATGATCGTTTACTGGTGGTGCCAGACAAAGGCCTGGAGCGGCCTAGTGGGCAGATGATCGAAGCTACGGCGCGTTTGTGTGCGCTGCTCGAGGCTAACGCGCCAGTATCCAAGTGAGCTTTTGCGAGGGCTGCGCCCTCGATCGCGACGCAAGGCCGCTCCTACAGGGGCTGCGCAAGGCTTGGTGCTTGCACGACCTTTGTGGGAGCGGCCTTGTGTCGCGAAAGGGCCGCAAAGCGGCCCCAGGGATTACAACCCGAGCTTGGCCATGCGGGCCTTCACCGAAGCCCCGATCCCGGCCGCATCAAGCCCACACTCAGCCAGCATCTGCGCAGGCTTGGCATGCTCGACATAGATATCCGGCAACCCCAGGTGCAGCAGCGGTTTCACGATCGCCTGGCTAGCCAGGAACTCACCCACAGCAGCACCGGCACCGCCCATGATGGCGTTTTCTTCGATGGTCACCAGCAGCTCATGGCTTGCGGCCAGTTCCAGCACCAGTGCCTCGTCCAGCGGTTTGACGAAGCGCATGTCGACCACGGTAGCGTTGATCTGCTCAGCCACCTGCATGGCCTCGGCCAGTTGCACGCCGAACACCAGCAAGGCGACTTTTTCGCCCTGGCGACGGACCACGCCCTTGCCGATTTCCAGCGGTTCCAGGTCACCACTGATCGGCGCGTTCGGGCCGGTGCCACGCGGGTAGCGCACAGCCGCCGGGCCGTTGTACAGGTGGCCGGTGCTGAGCATCTTGCGCAGCTCGTTCTCGTCGCTTGGGGTCATCACCAGCATGCCCGGGATGCAGCGCAGGTACGACAGGTCGTAGCTGCCCGCATGGGTCGGGCCGTCTTCGCCGACCAGGCCGGCGCGGTCGATGGCGAACAGCACGTCGAGGCTCTGTACCGCCACATCGTGAATCAGCTGGTCGTAGGCGCGCTGCAGGAAGGTAGAGTAGATCGCAACCACCGGCTTGCTGCCCTCGCAAGCCATGCCGGCCGCCAGGGTCACAGCATGCTGCTCGGCGATCGCCACATCGAAGTAACGCTCCGGGTAGCGCTCGCTGAAGTCGACCAGGTCGGAGCCTTCCTTCATCGCCGGGGTAATGCCCACCAGGCGGTTGTCGGCGGCAGCCATGTCGCACAGCCACTGGCCGAACACCGCGGAGTATTTCGGGCCGCTGGCTTTCTTCGGTGCGGCGGGTTTGTCGGCCGGCTCCAGCTTGGTGATGGCGTGGTAGCCGATCGGGTCGATCTCGGCCGGGGCGAAGCCCTTGCCCTTCTTGGTCACCACGTGCAGGAACTGCGGGCCCTTGAGGTCACGCATGTTGCGCAGGGTGGCGATCATGGTCGGCAGGTCGTGGCCGTCGATCGGGCCGATGTAGTTCCAGCCCAGTTCTTCGAACAGCGTGCCCGGCACCAGCATGCCTTTGGCGTACTCCTCGGTGCGGCGGGCGATTTCCCAGGCGCCAGGCAGGCGCGACAGCACTTTCTTGCTGCCTTCGCGCATGCTCGCGTAGGTGCGGCTGGAGAGGATCTTGGCCAGGTAGTTGGACAGGCCGCCGACATTGCGCGAAATCGACATGTCGTTGTCGTTGAGGATCACCAGCATGTCGGCGTTGACTTCCTGGGCGTGGTTCAACGCCTCGAAGGCCATGCCGGCGGTCAGCGCGCCGTCACCGATCACCGCGATCGACTTGCGGTCGCTGTTCTGCAGGCGGGCGGCAATGGCCATGCCCAGTGCGGCGCTGATCGAGGTGCTGGAGTGGCCGACGCCGAAGGTGTCGTACTCGCTCTCGCTGCGGCGCGGGAATGCGGCGATGCCGTCCTTCTGGCGCAGGCTGAGCATGCGGTTACGGCGCCCGGTGAGGATCTTGTGCGGGTAGGCCTGGTGGCCCACGTCCCACACCAGCCGGTCGTCGGGGGTGTCGAAGACGTAGTGCAGGGCGATGGTCAGCTCGATGACACCCAGGCCGGCACCAAAATGCCCACCGGTCTGACCCACGGTGTAGAGCAGTTCCTGGCGCAGTTCGTCGGCCAGGGTCTCCAGGTCGGCTTCGGCCAGCCGGCGCAGGCCGGCAGGCGTGTCAGCGCGGTCGAGCAACGGCGTGACCGGGCGTTCGCGGGGGATCTCTTGAAACGTCGTGGGCATCAGGCGAGTCGTTATAGGTGTGTGAAGACGCGGCAGTTTACCCCATTGTAGGAAATACTGCCCATTCAGACGGGTGTAGCATCGGGGCTGCTTTGCAGCCTATCGCCGGCAAGCCAGCTCCCACAGGTTGTTCACAATGCTCAAGGCCTGTGGGGGCTCTGTGGGAGCTGGCTTGCCGGCGATGGGCCGCACAGCGGCCCCAATCAAATCAGTTGCGGCGTTCGACGATGTAACGCGCCAACGCCCGCAGCGGTTCGGCCTTTTCGCCGAACCCTTGCAGTGCGACCAGCGCCTGGTCGCGCAGTTCGATCGCATAGGCTTTGGCCGCTTCCAGGCCCAGCAGTGCCGGGTAGGTCGGTTTGTCACGGGCGATATCGGCCCCCTGGCGTTTGCCCAGGGTGGCGGTGTCGCTTTCCACGTCGAGGATGTCGTCCTGCACTTGGAACGCCAGGCCGATGGCCTGTGCATAGGTCTGCAGGGCATCCAGTTGCGCCTGTTCGGCGCGGGCGCTGGCCAGGGCGCCGAGGCGCACGCTGGCTTCGATCAGCGCACCGGTCTTGTGCCGGTGCATGAACTCCAGCGCCTGCTGGTCCAGCTTCAGGCCAACCGAGCCCAGGTCGATGGCCTGGCCACCGACCATGCCTGCCGGGCCGGCAGCCTTGGCCAAGGCCTGGACCATGGCCAGGCGAATGCTGTCGGCCTGCGGGCTCAGGCGCGGGTCGAGCAGGGCGCTGAAGGCCAGGCTCTGCAAACCGTCGCCGGCGAGGATCGCGCAGGCTTCATCGAAGGCTTTGTGGGTGGTCGGCTGGCCGCGGCGCAGGTCGTCGTCATCCATGGCCGGCAGGTCGTCATGCACCAGCGAGTAGGCGTGGATCAGTTCCACCGCACAGGCTGCGCCGTTGGCCTGTTCGGCCGGGGCGCCCAAGGCTTCGCAGGCCGCATAGGCCAGCAGCGGACGAACGCGTTTGCCACCGTTCATCACGCTGTAGCGCATGGCGGCGTAAAGGCGTTCGAGTTCCTTGGTCGGGGCGACGAACAACGGTTCGAGGGCGGCATCGACCCGCGCCTGGCAGCTGGCCTGGTAGGTGCCGATCATGCTTCCGGCTCCGCGTCGAAGGGCTGTGCTGCCAGTTCGCCATCGCGTTCCAGCAGGATCTGCACCTTCTGTTCGGCCTGGGCCAGGGCGCCCTGGCAATCGCGGGTCAGGGCGATGCCTTGCTCGAAGGCGGCCAGCGACTCTTCCAGCGACAACTCGCCGTTCTCCAGGCGCTCGACCAGTGCTTGCAGGTCTGCGAGGGATTGCTCGAAATCGAGGGAGGCTTTTTTGCGGGCCATGGCGACTGTCTCGGTGGCATTCAGAACGGCGCGACACTAGCAGAGCGGGGCGGGGGGAGCAAACTTCAGGCAGCCTGAGGTTGGACTTGCCGGCCTCTTCGCGGGTAAACCCGCTCCCACAGGTACTGCACCGGTTCCGAGTCTGCGCGGTCCCTGTGGGAGCGGGTTTACCCGCGAATGGGCCGCAAAGCGGCCCCGTGCGGTGGATCAGGCTGGCTCTGCTTCCAGCTCCAGCATGGCCTCACGGTACCGCGCCAGTTCCTCGATGGTCAGCACCGGCAGATTGTATTGCCGCGCATACACCGCCACCTGTTCGCCACGGGCCATCGTGCCATCGGGGTTCATCAGTTCGCACAGCACTGCCGCCGGGCGCAACCCGGCCAGGCGTGCCAGGTCCACCGAGCCTTCGGTGTGGCCACGGCGGGTCAGCACCCCGCCATTGCGGGCGCGCAGCGGGAACACATGCCCCGGGCTGACGATATGGCGCTGGTCCGCGGTGGAGCGCAGTGCCGCGCCAATGGTGGTGATGCGGTCCTGGGCGGACACCCCGGTGGTGATGCCTTCCGCCGCCTCGATGGTGACGGTGAAGCCTGTGCCATGGCGGGCCTGGTTGTTCTGCACCATGGGTGCCAGTTGCAGTTCGTCGACGGTGGCCTCGTCCAGGCACAGGCAGACGATGCCGCTGCAATCGCGAATCATCATGGCCATGGTCTGCAGCGAGATGTTCTCGGCGGCGGCGATGATGTCCGCTTCGTCCTCGCGGTCGTCGTCGT
This sequence comes from Pseudomonas sp. X4, assembly GCF_040784925.1. Classification (NCBI taxonomy): domain Bacteria; kingdom Pseudomonadati; phylum Pseudomonadota; class Gammaproteobacteria; order Pseudomonadales; family Pseudomonadaceae; genus Pseudomonas; species Pseudomonas sp. X4. The sequence continues at coordinate 3,000,047 of NZ_CP160798.1, forward strand.
CGAGCAGCAGTACAGGGCGCCCGGCCTGGAAGGCGGCGATGGCGGCGCTGACATTTGGGAATTGCGGGTGGTGCCTGGTGGACATGAAACGCTCCTCGTGAATGATCGATGAACGTCTCGGGGCGAACAAAATGCGCGCGCAGGGGCGCCCGGATGGCCCCTGCCTGACGCCTTCTTTCATCCGGACTATGACCGTCGGCTCTGGAGTCTCACCAGATCTGCTGACCCCCGGCATGGCCGGGGCGCTCGCGGGCTCACCTTTCGATTTACCGCCGGTGGGGACTTTCACCCCGCCCTGAAGACCCGCCAAGCATACAGCACATTGCCACCTCGCTGGCAACCCACGGCTCTACGACCTTTGGCGGTATCATTCGGCTATGCATTCGAGGAACAACCCCATGGACATTCTCCAGGTCGCCGGCGGCAAGCCGGTCAAGTTGTGGACCGACGGCGTACCGGTGGAAGACGACGCCCGCAAGCAACTGCTCAACACGGCCAGGATGCCGTTCATCTTCAAGCACCTGGCAGTGATGCCGGACGTGCACCTGGGCAAGGGCTCGACCATTGGCAGTGTGATACCCACGGTTGGCGCGATCATCCCCGCCGCGGTGGGTGTGGATATCGGCTGCGGCATGATCGCCGCGCGCACGTCGCTGCACGCCCGCGACCTGCCGGACAACTTGCATGGCCTGCGCAATGCCATCGAGCACGCCGTGCCGCATGGCAAGACCTTCGGCAAACATGACCAGGGCGCCTGGGCCGATGTGCCCGCCAAGGCGGACAAGGCCTGGGGGCAGTTGGCCGGGCGCTTCAAGGCCATCACCGACAAGTACCCGCGCCTGGAGAAGACCAATAACCGCCATCACCTGGGGACGCTGGGCGGCGGCAACCACTTCATCGAGGTGTGCCTGGACGAGGCCGACCGCGTCTGGTTCATGCTGCACAGCGGCTCCCGGGGCGTGGGCAATGCCATCGGCAACCTGTTCATCGAACTGGCCCAGGCCGACATGCGCCAGCACCTGGCCAACCTGCCGGACAAGGACCTGGCGTATTTCGAGGAAGGCAGCCGCCATTTCGCCGACTACGTCGAAGCGGTGGAGTGGGCGCAGGACTACGCCAGGCAGAACCGCGAGCTGATGATGCTGGCGGTGGTCGGTGCGGCTCGCAAGGCGCTGGGCAAACCGTTCGAGGCCAGCCTGGAAGCGGTGAACTGCCACCACAACTATGTGCAGCGCGAGCAGCATTTTGGCCGAGAGGTGCTGGTGACGCGCAAGGGGGCGGTGTCGGCGCAGAAAGGGCAGTTGGGCATCATTCCCGGCTCGATGGGGGCCAAGAGCTTCATCGTGCGAGGGCTGGGCAACGAGGAATCTTTCTGTTCCTGCAGCCATGGTGCCGGCCGGGTGATGAGCCGGACCAAGGCCAAGAGCCGCTTCACCGTGGAAGACCAGCGGCGGGCCACGGCGCATGTGGAATGCCGCAAGGACAAGGAGGTGATCGACGAGATCCCCATGGCCTACAAGGACATCGATGCGGTGATGCGCGCGCAGCAGGAATTGGTGGAGGTGGTGCACACCTTGCGGCAGGTGGTGTGTGTGAAGGGCTGACGGGGTGCTGCCTGTGCCGGCCTCTTCGCGGGTAAACCCGCTCCCACAGGGATCGAGTGAACCTATGGGGCACAGGTTGGCATGAAAAGATGAAGCCTGTGATGGCGCAGGTTGCAACTGAAAGTGAAGCCTGTGGGGGCTCTGTGGGAGCGGGTTTATCCGCGAAGGGGCCAGTGCAGGATTATCGAGACATCCCTTCAATCACCCGCTTCAGCGAAGCCGGCAACATCGGCCCATGCCCCAGCCCGTCAATCCGCTCGAACCGTGCCTGCAACCCCGGCACCTTGGCCAGGTCTGCCACCAGCTCCCGCGCTGCCCGTTCTCCATCCCCTTGCACCGGCATGCGCGGGTTAGCCGGCTCCTCACTCCCGCGCATCAGCAACAATCGAGGCCGGCTGCTACCCAAGCGCTGGTCAAGCCCCTGCGCCTCACGCACGATCGCACCGTCATGCCACCACAGCGAAGGGCTGGCCGCCACATGGTCACTGAAAGCCCCAGGCCGGGTGAACAGCGCATGCAGCACGGCCAACCCACCGTAGGAATGCCCCCACAACGTCTGCCGCTGCAGGTCGATCGGTGCCACACCCGCCACCAGCGGCCGCATGCGCTCGCTCAGCAGATCGAGGAACTCGTCCACGCCACCGCTCGGTTGCCCGGTCAACGGATCCAGTTGCGCAGCCTGACCAGGCAACGCCGGGGTGTAGTCATAGGTACGCCCGACCCGCTCGATCCGCTGATCGGTCTGGTACCCCACGGCCACCAGCAATGGCGCCTGGCCGGCGGCAAGTTTGCCCAGCAGCAGGCTGTCCAGCGCCCCCAGCGCGGCGTTGCCATCGAGCATCCACAGCACCGGGTAACCCGCCGCTGGCGCCGGGCGGTCTGGTTTGCCGACCCACAAGCGGTAATGACGCTGGCCATCGGCCGAGTCCAGGTCGAGCTGGCTGAAGCGGTAGGCCAGGTCCTGGCGCTGCAGCAGCGAGGTATCCATCCTCTGTTGATGCTCGGGCTGCGCCAGGGCAGCAGGGGCCGCAAGGGCCAGTGCCAAAGCCAGCGTCAGGGTCATCTTGCTCATCAAGTGTCTCATCAGCGCTTTGCAGGGAGCGCAAGGCAGAAACGCCAAGATGATAATCAGTCCTGATTGAGCGTAAAGCGCATTAACTTTCTAAACAGTCCTGGCCATCGGCAAAGTCATGTGCAGGCACAGGCCTGGGTGACCGTTGCTGGCCCACAAGCGACCGCCTTGCAGTTCGATGGCGCGGCGGGCGATGGCCAGGCCCAGGCCGAAGCCCGCGCCGCTGTCGGCCAGCCGCTGGTAGGGCTTGAAGATGCGTTCGAGCTCGGCGTGCGGCACCCCGGGCCCCTGGTCACTCAGGCGCAGGTGCCAGCAGTCGCCCTCCAACCAGCCATCCAGGCTGACCCGGCCCTCGGCCGGCGAGTGGCGGATGGCATTGCGCATCAGGTTTTCCAGGGCTTGGGCCAGGCTGTCCAGGTGGGCTTGCACCACGCAGTCGGGGCCGAGCGAGCAGGGCAGGCGGGCGCGGTCCCAGCCGCTTTCGAAGCAGATGTCCTGGCACAAGGCTTCCCACACCGAAACCATCAATACCGGTTCGGTCGGCAAGCTGGGCTGTTCGGTGTCCATCCAGGCGAGGTCCAGCGTGTCCTCCAGAAGCTTCTGCATGTCGGCGACCTCGCGGTCCAGGCGCTCGCGCAACTGGGCCGGCGGCAAGCCGCTGTCATGGGCGATGCGCAGCCGCGCCAGCGGCGTGCGCAGTTCGTGAGACAGCGTGCGCAGCAACAGGCGCTGCTGCTCCAGGCTCTGGCGCAGGCGCCCGGCCATGTGCTCGAAGGCCTGCGCCAGTTCGCCAAGCTCATCGCGCCGCTCCTGCAGGGGCAGGGCCGGGCTGTCGAGGTCGTCGGCGCGCAGGGCGTCGGCGCGGTCGCGCAGGCGGTTCAGTGGCACCACAAGGTGGCGGTACAGCGCCAGAACCAGCAGCAGGGCGAGTAGCGTGGGGGCAACGCCATGGGTGATCACATGGGTCCATGGGGTCAGGCCGGTAGGCAACAGGTGTTCGGGCAGTTGCATTACCAGGCGACCGTGCTCGGGGTGTTGCGGGAACTCGATGCTGACGTAGGGCAGTTCATCCTGCAGGCGCCGGCTCATCGGCCAGTCGAGCTTGCGCATGAAAGTCAGGTGGCTAGCTTCCTCAGCGCTCAGTGGGGTGCTGCCAAGGCTCTGCAGGTGCGGCCCGACCAGCGCCACCCAAGTGCCCTCGGCCTGTTCCAGTTGCCTGCGCCAGGCCTCGGCACCCTCCGCGCCGCCTTGCTCCCAGGCCTGTTCGGCTTGCTGTGCAAAGCGCGCCAGGTAGTCCTGGTCGGCTTGGGACAGGAAGTAGGTGCTGCGCTCCACCGACAGGCCCCAGGTCCAGATCAGCCAGGTCAGCAACAGGCAGAAGCCAACCTGCAGTACGGCCAGTTTCCATAGCAGGGGATGACGGCGCATCAGGCTTGTTCCGTGTCGACCAGGATGTACCCCTGGCCGCGTACGGCCTGGATCTGCAGGTGCTGGGCATCGATGTCGGCCAGCTTGCGGCGCAGGTTGCACACATGCACATCCAGGCCGCGATCCAGGCGGGTGTAGGCCCGGTGCAGCACGGTCTGGTAGAGAAATGGTTTGCTCAAGGCTTCGGCGGGGTGGGCCCGCAGGGTGGCCAGCAAGCGGAATTCGGACGCGGTGAGGCCGGCAGCCTTGCCGTTGTGGATAACGTCCTGGCGGTCCTGGTCGAGCATCACCTCGCCGACATCGGCACGCAGCGCCGTACCACGATCGAACGCCACACGCCGCAGCAATGCATCGACCCGGGCGTCCAGCTCGGCCAGGCTGAAGGGCTTGGGCAGGTAATCGTCCGCGCCCCGGGTAAAGCCACTGATGCGATCCTGCTCGGCCCCCAACGCCGACATCAGCATGACCGGCACCGCCTGCTGCTGGCGCAACTCGTCGAGCAGGCTGAGGCCGTCGATGCCTGGCAGCATGATATCCAGCAGCACCAGCTCGAACCGTGATTGCTGTATGGCAGCCAGGGCCTGGGCGCCGGTGGCGCATGCGTGCACCCGGAAACCCCGGTTGAGGAAATGGCGTTCCAGGTCCTGGCGCAGGCGTGGGTCGTCTTCGGTGAGGAGAAGTGAGGTGGGCACAGCGAGCCTTGAATGAGAATTCGTATCAGTTACGAATCATCCCATTGCCGGCAGGGCGAGGGCAACGCCTGGATGTGTTAAGAAGGTTAATCCTGCTGCACCCCCGATTTCCCTTCGGTATCGTTCGCAAAAAGCAACTTGTTTCGTTTGCGAATTACTACCATTTGGGGAAAGGGTGTGTCATGAGCAGTTTCAAAAGTTTGGGGGACTCGCGACGGGTTCGGGGCTGGCTGGTGCTGGGGCTGTTGGCGCCGTTTTCGTTGTCGGCACTGGCCGAGACGGTAGCGACTCAGGCGTCTGCCGAGGACAGCGCGCTTGACCTGCCGGCATTGACCATCGAAGGCAACCGCCTGTATGACATGCTGCCGTCGGAAGAAACTGGCGGCTACAGCGTGGATGCCGCCACCGTGGGCACCAAGACCCCCGCAGCGCTCAAGGACATCCCGCAATCGATCACCGTCTACACCCAGGACTACGTCAAGGACCGCCAGTTCGTGCACCTCGATGACCTGGCCAAGTACACCGCCGGCCTGCGAACCCTGACCAACGACAGTGGCCGTTCGTCGATCTACGCCCGTGGCTACGAGTACAGCGAATTCAATATCGACGGCCTGCCGGCGCCCATGGCCAGCATCTTCGGTACAGTACCGTCGCTGGCGGCATTCGACCGTGTCGAGATCATGCGTGGCCCGGCCGGGCTGTTCAGCAGCACCAGCGAACTGGGCGGCATCGTCAACATGGTGCGCAAGCGCCCGACCGCCGAGTTCCAGGGGCACGTCGAAGGCAGCTATGGCACCTGGGACACCAACCACGAAGAAATCGACCTGAGCGGGCCGCTGGATGATGCCGGCCGCGTGCGCGGGCGCTTCATCGCCTCGCGTGACGACACCAATGGCGAGGTCGACTACAACGCCAACACCAGCAACAGCTACTACGGTGCGCTGGACGTCGACCTGGACGACGCCACCACCCTGTCGTTCGGCCTGATTCATGAAGTGAAGAACATCACTCCGCACAATGGCTATCCGGCAACGCTGTCCGGCGAAGTACCCGACTTCAGCCATTCGAAGTTCCTGGGGGCTGACTGGAATTACTTCGACGGCAAGACCACCGACCTGGTCGCCGAGCTGACCCACCGCTTCGACAACGGCGGCTATGGCCGTGTCGCAGCCCGTGGCTCGCATCGCGACACCAATTACCTGTACGCCTTCACCGCGACCAACGCCACCACTGGCGCGAACTCCGAGCGCGCCAGCGCCCGCGATTTCACCCAGGACACCTACTCGCTGGACGCCAGCTACAGCCAGCCGTTCGAAACCTTCGGCCAGGTCAGCGAATTCGTGGTCGGCAGCGACTACAAGAACTACGACACCGAGTACCTCAACGGCACAACCAACCTGGGCGCCATCAACGTCGATACATACTCGCCCAAGCAGTTCGCCAAGCCATCGCCCAACTACAGCACCGAGACCGGTATGCAGGAAGAGGAATACGGCCTGTACTCCAAGGTCACCTTCCGCCCGGTCGAGCGTCTGGCGCTGATCGCCGGGGGCCGCTTCAGCTGGTACCGCGGTGATTTCTACACCACTACCCTCAGCAGCGGCGCCACCACCAACGACAGCAAGCGCGTGGATGGCCACTTCACCCCGTATGGCGGCCTGGTCTACGACCTGACCGAGAACCATGCGCTGTACGCCAGCTATTCGCAGGTTTTCAAGCCGCAGTCCGACACCGACAGCAATGGCCGGGTGCTCAAGCCGCGTGAGGGCGAGCAGTACGAGTTCGGTCTCAAGAGCAGCTACTTCGGCGGCGACCTGAATACTCGCTTTTCGGTGTTCCGCCTGACGGACAAGAACCGCGCGACCACCGTGTATGACGCCGACGGTGTCGCTACCACTGACTCTGTTGCATCCGGCAAGACCCGTGTGAAAGGCGCCGAAGTGGAAGTGAGCGGCAAGCTGGCGCCGAACTGGGAAGTGCTGGCCGGCTACACCTGGATGGAAACCGAAACCCTCAAGGGCGATGCCGAAACCACCTTCTTCATCATGCCGCGCAACCAGGCATCGCTGTGGAGCAAGTACACCATCAGCCAAGGGCCGCTGAACGGCCTGGCCATTGGTGGCGGTATTTCGGCGATGAGCAACTTCTATTCCGAGAACGGCGGTGTGCGCATCGACGCGCCAGGCTATGCGACGGTGGATGCAATGCTGTCTTATCCGGTTACCTCGAAGCTGACGGCCACCTTCAACATCAACAACCTGTTCGACCGGGACTACCTGTCGCGGGTGGGGTCGACCTCGACGTTCAACTTCTACGGGCCGTCGCGGAGCATGATGGTTGGGGCGCGGTATGACTTCTGATAATCAGATTTTTCCCGTTGCGCGTAGGCCATTTCTGAAATAGCTTCCTAGCGCCCTTGAGCCATTGCGGTGGTGTTCCTGGCGGCCTAGTGTGGCCCTGTCGTTGCCAAATCAGCGACCGGGCCTGCAAGCCCGCTCAGAGAACGATTACCGATCACCAATAGCCAATGGCATGCCATTGCGCGCGCTTGATGGTGGCTGCGTACGGGAGGTTTTCGAACCTGCCGGTTTCGTTCTCTGCCGGTCTTGCAGACCTGTACGTGGCCGCCACCCATCACACTGCAAGTAATGAGTGGCGGTTCTAGCCAATCAACTGAGAACCCCACCATGCTTAAGATTGTCCCCGATCCACCCCACGATATTCATTCCCTTGAAGACACCCTGATCCAGGCCACGGACTATGCGCTGTGCGCTGCGACCGTTGTGCATCAGGCCATGCTGCTGCAGCCCAAGTCGCCGGCGTCGGTTTTGATGATGACGTCGATGCATGAACTGGAGACGCTGCGGGCTTTGCTGGAGTCGGCATTGATTCAGGTGCAGATGCCCACTGGGGCCAGAACTTTGCACTGAGGCTTGAGAGATGTGTTGTCTGGGCGGGCCCTTTCGCGGGTAAACCCGCTCCCACAGGATCACCACAGTCTTCAAGACTTGCACAGTACCTGTGGGAGCGGGTTCACCCGCGAAAGGGCCCGTCCAGGCAGTCGAGAATTTTCAGGGGATTCAAAAATGACCACAGAAGACACCCATTTCACTGTCGGCAAGACCACGTTCTACCAAGGCGAACATGGCACCCACCCACTGTTCCGCATCGAGCCCGGCATCCCCTGCCGCGATGCCCGCGAGCAGTCCTCAGAGTTGATGGGCTATGTCCGCGAACTGACCATCACCGGCCTGATGGATGAGAAGCCGATGATGATCTGGGCTGCGCATTACTTGAGTGCGATGGCCAAGGCGCTGATGGATGATGCTGAGTTGGGTATGAAGCAGTGAGTATTTGCCTTCAGGTTGTGTGAAGGCCGCAAGGGGTTCGCCTTGGCAATTTCAGCGCCTGTCAGACCTGTCGGTATACACCTGATCGCCCGCTTGATTAGAGTGGCGCCTGGGGTAATACAGGCCAGTCAAGCCTTTCGACAAGCGAGGTGCAGGTGAGCGTTGATATCGAGTGTGTGGTGGTCGGGGCCGGTGTGGTCGGCCTGGCGGTGGCGCGTGCCTTGGCCCAGGCTGGCCATGAAGTGCTGGTGGTGGAGGCGGGCGAGGGTATTGGCGTCGGGGTCAGTTCGCGCAACTCCGAGGTGATCCACGCCGGCCTGTATTACCCCGATGGCAGCCTCAAGGCGCAGCTGTGTGTCGAGGGCAAGCAACGCCTGTATGCCTATTGCGACAGTCGGGGCGTTGAATACCAGCGCCTCGGCAAACTGATCGTCGCCACCGATGCGGCCCAGGTCGAAGGCTTGCAGCGCCTGCTGGAGCAGGGCCGGCGCAATGGTGTCGATGACCTGCAATGGCTCGACGCCGACCAGGCGCGTGAGTTGGAGCCGGCGCTGTCATGTGTCGCCGCGCTGTGGTCGCCGTCCACCGGCATCATCGACTCCCACGGTTTGATGCTCGCCCTGCTGGGTGACGCCGAGGCTGCGGGCGCCACCTTGGTACTGCATACCCCACTGCTTGCCGCGCGGGTGATCGAGGCCGGTTTCAACCTGGACATGGGCGGTGCCGAGCCGATGAGCCTGACCTGCCAGCGGCTGGTCAACTGCGCTGGGTTATCGGCAGTTGAAGTCGCTGGGCACATCACCGGCCTCGACCCGGCCCATGTGCCCCAGGCCTATCTATGCAAAGGCAGCTATTTCAGCCTGAGCGGTCGTGCGCCATTTCGGCACCTGGTGTACCCCGCACCGGAACACGCCGGCCTGGGCGTGCACATGACCCTCGACCTGGGCGGCCAGGCGCGCTTCGGCCCGGATGTGGAGTGGGTGGAACATATCGACTACCCGGTAGACCCCCGGCGCGGCGACAGCTTCTATGCCGCCGTACGGCGCTATTGGCCCGACCTGCCCGACGCCAGCCTGCAACCGGCCTACAGCGGCATCCGCCCGAAAATCAGCGGCCCGCTGGACCCGGCGGCGGACTTTTTCATCAGTACGCCCGCCGAGCATGGTGTGCCGGGGCTGGTGAACCTGTTTGGCATCGAGTCACCGGGGTTGACCAGTTGCCTGGCATTGGCGGATCGCGTGCTGCATACCCTGAGTGACAACTGAGGGCAGGGCGAAGCTGCCTTCAGTCTTTATGCATGTGCTGCTTGCCATCACGATGAGTATGGGCCTTTGAATGCCCCTCATCATGCTGGCCTGCGCCCGAGGCCTGCTCACCGTGGTGGCCAGGCACGTTGCCGCGGTGCTGGCCTTCATGATTGTGCATTTCACTTTCGCCACCACCATGCTGGTGGCCGCCACTGGCCGCGACCATCGTTTTGTATTGTTCGGCGTTCAACTGGGGTAACTGGTCCAGGAAGGCGACGATGCCCCAGATGTATTTATCGCCCATGCTCTTGCCCCAGGCCGGCATGCCGGAGGCCTTGATGCCGTGCTTGATGATCCAGAACGCCGCAGCGGGGTCGCCACCAATCCCGCTTTTGGTCAGGTTGGGGGGCGATGGATACAGAGCCTGGCTGAGCTCCGTCTTCTCGACGCCAGGGGCAAGGTGACAACCGATGCACATGGCGTTGTAGTTACCGGCGCCGGTACCAATCAGCGCTTCATCTTTCAGGTCCGGCACCTCGATGTCCCTGGCCCGTACGGCGATCGATCGGTCCCGTGCCATGGCCAGAAAGGCATGCACGGCGGGGAAATGGGGATCATCGGCCCCGACGTTGACCAGGCCGGAGTACGCAGCACCCAGCACGGCCACGCTGGCCACCGCGCCTGCTGCAACAAGCGTTGTTATTGTTCTTTTCATGTCTGGTTCTCAAAACCACATGCGGATACCGGCCACGAAACGCGCTTCATCCACATCACCACCCTCGTCGCGGATGAAATCGGCGGTCTTGCCGTAGGAGCGGTTCCAGGTGACGCCGATGTAGGGGGCGAACTGGCGGACAATTTCATAGCGCAGGCGCAGCCCGACTTCGGTATTTGCCAGGCCGGACCCCACACCGCGCCCAGGGTCGTTCTTGCCATAGAAATTGGCTTCAGCGGTCGGCTGCAGGATCAGGCGGTTGGTCAGCAGAATGTCGTAGTCGCCTTCCAGGCGCGCGGCAGTCTGGCCGTTCTCGCCAATGAACGCGGTGGCTTCGGCTTCGAAGTCGTAAAGCGCCATGCCCTGGATACCGAACGCCGCCCAGGTCTGGGGGGATTCAGGCTTGAAGTCCTGGCGCACCCCGGCAACCACATCCCACCATGGGCTGATCGAGCGGCCGTACAGCAGCTGCAATTCGGCATCCTCGGTGACACCGTTGGTACGTTCACCTTCGGAGCGGATCCACAGCCGGTTGATATCGCCGCCTACCCAGCCCGAAGCATCCCAGGCCAGCGTGCTGCCTTCATCGGCGTCCTGGTACTCGAGCTGGTCCAGCAGGAAGAAACTGTTGATAGCACTGTCGTGCATCTGATGCCCGCCCAATGGGGGGAAGGCTGCCTGGCGGTCGGCGTCGGTCAGGACCGGGATCGGGGTACGGCTGGTCGTCGGCGTATCCGTCGAGCCGTGGTTCATTTTCGAATGGTCCATCGCTTCATGGTTCATGGCTCCATGATCCATGGACCCATGATCCATGCCCGGCATGCTGCCATGATCCATCTTGCCGTGGTCCATCATCGAATGGTCCATTTCTTCAGCGGCGAAGCTGGGCGCAGCGCCCAGCACGCCGAGCGAAACGGTCAATGCCAGCAGCGATGGTCGTGCCAGGCTATTGAGCATCTTTCCCTGCCTTGGCTTTGTCGCTGCCATGGGATTCCATCATCTTGCCGTGGTCCATGCCTTGCATCGAGCCATGGTCCATTCCTTTCATGGCGTCGTGGTCCATGCCCTTCATCGAACCGTGGTCCATGCCCTTCATGGCGCCATGATCCATGCCCTTCATCGAACCATGGTCCATGCCTTGAGCACCCTTGGTTTTTGCGCCATCGGCAGGCTGCTGGTTGTTGTCGCCGGACCACGACGGCGGGGCATATACGGCAAACAGGCCGGCCATCACGGCAGAAAGGAAAAACGCGCTTCGTTTCATTGGTTTGCTCATCTCGGATCTCCAGTTCATTCGTCCACACGGACTTCGCGGAACATGCCCATTTCCATGTGGAACAGCAGGTGACAGTGATAGGCCCAACGCCCCAGGGCATCTGCCGTGACGCGATAGCTTCGTTTTGAGCCAGGCGGCATGTCGATCGTGTGCTTGCGTACCATGAAGTTGCCGTTCTCATCCTCCAGGTCGCTCCACATGCCATGCAGGTGGATGGGGTGAGTCATCATGGTGTCGTTGACCAGGGTGATGCGCAGGCGCTCGCCATACTTGAGGCGCAGTGGCTCGGCATCGGAAAACTTGATGCCGTCGAAGGACCAGGCGAACTTCTCCATGTGGCCGGTGAGGTGCAGCTCGATTGTGCGACCAGGCGCGCGGCCGTCCGGGTCCGGGAAGGTGCTGCGCAGGTCCGCATAGGTCAGCACGCGGCGGCCGTTGTCACGCAGGCCGATGCCCGGATCGCCCAGTTTTGGTGTGGGGGTCATGGTCTGCATGTCGACCAGGGGGTTGTTGGTCTCGGAGTCTGGGTGGCTCTGCATGGGCGCGCTGGTATCAGCCATGTCGCCATGGTCCATGCCGGCCATGTTGCCGTGGTCCATGCCTGCCATGCTGCCGTGGTCCATGCCAGCCATGTCGCCGTGATCCATGCCCATATCGCTCATGGAAATGATCGGCCGTGGATCGACAGCTGGAACAGGGGCTTGCAAGCCTTCGCGAACAGCCAGGGTGCCCCTGGAATACCCGGTACGGTCCATGGATTGAGCGAAGATGGTGTAAGCCTGCTCGCTTTCGGGCTCGACGATGACATCGTAGGTTTCGGCAACGGCGATGCGGAACTCGTCGACCGCAACGGGTTTGACATGCTGCCCATCCGCCGCGACAACCGTCATCTTCAGGCCGGGAATTCGCACATCGAAATACGTCATGGCCGAGCCATTGATGAAGCGCAGGCGGATTTTCTCGCCCGGCTTGAACACGCCCGTCCAGTTACCGTCCGGGGCCTGGCCGTTCATCAGGTAGGTGTAGGTGTAACCGCTCACGTCAGCGAGATCGGTGGGGCTCATTTTCATCTCGGCCCACATCTTGCGGTCGGCTACCGCGGCGGACCAGCCCATTTCGCTCACATCGTTGACGAAATCACCCACCGTGCGCTTGTGGTAGTTGTAGTAGTCAGACTGCTTCTTGAGCTTGGACAGCACCCGTGCAGGGTCTTCATCCGTCCAGTCGCTGAGCATGACCACATAGTCCCGGTCATAGGTGAACGGCTCAGGCTCTTTCGCGTCGATGACCAGGGCACCATACACCCCGACCTGCTCCTGGAAACCGGAGTGGCTGTGGTACCAGTAGGTGCCGTTCTGCTGGACCTTGAACTTGTACTCATACATGCCGTCTGGGGCGATGCCATGGAAGCTCAGGCCCGGCACGCCGTCCATGTTCGCCGGCAGGATGATGCCGTGCCAGTGGATGGAGGTGTCCTGCTGCAAGCGGTTGCGCACACGCAGCGTGACGGTATCGCCTTCGCGCCAGCGCAGGATGGGCCCGGGAATGGAGCCGTTGATTGCCATCGCTGTACGTGCAGTGCCGGTAATGTTGACCGGCAGCTCACCGATGTAGAGGTCGAAGTCGGTGCCGCTCAGCACATTCGGTTGGCCGGGGCTGGTCACGGCCCAGACCGGCGTGCGCCACAAGCCCAGCCCGCCAAGCAGTCCGGTAGCGGCCAGGCCTTTGACGAAGGAGCGTCTGGTGGTTTTGCTTTGCATGCCGTTGCGTCCAGTCAGTCGAAAAGTTGCTGGTATTCAGGCGGTTGAGCGCCCCAGCCCGTGGGGCGAGAAGCCCCACAATCTTCCTTCACGCTAGCGGACCTGCGCTGTCAGCTGGCTGAGCTTCAGATTACTTTTCTGTCAGCTTGCGGTGGGTCAAATTCAGTAAGCGCGCCGCGCACCCTGTGGGAGCGGGTTCACCCGCGAAGAATGCGACGCGGTGTATGGCACCGGCTTTGCCGGTGTTCGCGGGTAAACCCGCTCCCACAAGGCCCTGCGAAATTTTTGGGTTATGTATTCTGTGGGAGCGGGCGTGCCCGCGAAGGGCTGCAAAGCAGCCCCATCAAGGGGCTCTTTGGCCTGGCCGCTACTCGATGTGCAGTGCCGCCACCGGATGCAAGCGGGCCGCCCGCACGGCCGGGGCCAGGCCGGCAAGAATGCCGAGCACCGCCGCCAGCAGCAGCGCCAGCAGCAGAAACAGCGGTTGCAGCGCCAAGGGCAGGCTCGGCATGGCCAGGTACAGTAGCCCCAGCAGCAGGCCCATCAACAGCAGGCCAAGCAGGCCACCGGCCAGGGACAGCAGCGTCGCTTCAGCGAGAAACAACCCAAGTACCTGCCGCGGACTGGCGCCAATCGCCCGCAACAGGCCGATTTCTGCCGTGCGCTCGCCCACAGTGGTCGTCATGATGGTGAGAATGCCGACGGCGCCGACCAGCAGCGAAATGCCCCCCAAGGCACCAATGGCCAGGCTCAGGGTGCCGAGAACGCGGTTGAAGCTGCGCAGCATGTCGTCCTGGGTGGTCAGGCTGAAATCCTCCGCACCGTGTCGTTCGCCGAGCACCTCGCGAATCTGCCGGCTCAATGCCCGTGAAGTGGTAGCGGCGCCAAACACCACATGGGCTTTGACCACCCCGGTGCGGTTGAACAGGCTTTCCGCCCAGTCCACCGGGATGTAGGCAATATCGTCGAGGTTGAAACCGAGCAACTGGCCTTTCTCCGCCATCACGCCGATCACCCGGAAACGCACGCCGCCGACGCGGATCAGCTCACCCAGCGGGTTGCGCGCCCCGAACAGTTCGGTACGCAGCTGATGGCCGAGCACCACATAGGGCGGCGAACGGCCGTCACGGGCCGGGGGCAGGAACTCGCCCAGGCTCAGTTGCATGCGCCAGGCCTGCGCCATCTGATGGCCGCCACCGAGAATGTCGCTGCGCCGGCTCAGTTGACCGAACTGGATATTCCCGCTGCCCTGAATGATCGGCACCGCCGCCTCGACATGCGGCAAGCGCCGCAGGGCGTCGGTGTCACTGATGGTCAGTGGCCGCACGCTGCCGAGCAGGCCGCCGAGGCCGCTGGTCTGGGTCTTGCCCGGGCGCACGGTGATGATCCGCGTACCAAACTGCGAGAAGTTCTCCAGCACATAGCCGCGCACGCCTTCGCCTATGGCCGTGAGCAGCGCCACGGCGGCTATGCCGATCGCTACCCCGAGCAGGGTCAGCAGGCTGCGCAGCGGGCGGCAGGTCAGCGCCGAGCTGGTCAGCCGGAAACCATCTTGCCAGCGCATCAGTGCGCCCCCGGCGGGCGTAGCGCCGCCACCGGCTCCAGCGCGGAGGCCCGAGCGGCCGGCAGCCAGGCGAACAGCAGCGCCGTGCCGAGTGCCAGCAGCACTGCGCCAGCCCGCGCCCACCAGGGGGCATAGAGCGGCAGATGGAACGCCAGGCGCCCCAGCCAGAGCAAGGTTTCGGCCAGCAGCAGCCCTGCCAGTGCCCCAGTCAGGGCCAACAACGCCGCCTCGCCGAGGAACAGCAGGCGCAGCTGCGCCGCCGTCACGCCTATGGCTTTGAGCAGGCCGATCTCGGCGCTGCGCTGGCTCACCGCAATCCAGGTCACGTTCATGATCAGGATGCCTGCCACCAGCAGGCTGATCGCGGCAATGCCGGCCACCGCCAGGGTCAGCACCGCGAGTATCTGGTCGAAGGCGCTGAGCAGGCTGTCCTGGCTGACCAGGGTGACGTCCTCCTCACCCTCGTGGCGCTCCTTGAGCGCGGCGAGTATCAGCTGCTTGCTACGGTCGAGAAAGCTCGGACCATGCACCTCGACAAACACCCGCGACAAGCCCTCGCTATTGAACAAGGCCTGGGCGCTGGCCACCGGGATGATCAACATCTCGGCGAAATCCATCCCCAGCGATTCGCCCCGCTCACCGAGGATGCCGACCACCCGGAAGCGCCGGTCGCCAGCGCGCAACCATTCACCCAAGGCCGGGCGAGCCCCGAACAGCTCGCGCCGGAGTTTGCCGCCGATCACGCAGACGGCCTCGGCCTGCTCAGGGTCCAGCGTCGGCAGGGGTTGGCCTTGTACGACGGTCAGTTGGCGAATGGCGAAGAAGTCCCGGGTGGTGCCCAGCGTCAGCACTTCACGATTGCGGTTGCCGACTATCACCTCCATCTGCCCGGCCTGCTGCGGCGCGACCCGGCGGATGCCCGGCAACCGGGTGATGGCCTGGACATCCTGCAAGGTCAACTCGTGTGGCGTCAGGCCGGTGAGCGGCGGCATGCGCCCGGTGGTTTCCTTGCGCCCCGGGAAAACGATGAGGATGTCGCGCCCGAGCAGCGAGAACTCGTTCAGGACGAAGGCCCGCGCGCCCGCGCCAAGACCGGTGAGCAGGTTGACCGCGACCACCCCGATAGCGATGGCCAGCAGTAGCATCAGGCTGCGCGAGCGATGCCCACGCAAGGCACCTAGCCAGAAGCCCAGGGCATCGGCAGCGCGCATCAGGCCAGCGCCCACTGCGGCGCAATACTGTGGATCCGCCCGTCACGCATGTGCAGCTGGCGCTGTGCACGGGCGCCCAGGTTGGCATCGTGGGTTACCACTATCAGGGTCAGCCCCTCGCCGTTGAGCTCCTCCAGCAGGCTGAAGACCTCTGCGCCGGCCTGGCTATCGAGATTGCCGGTGGGTTCGTCGGCCAACAGCAGCGCCGGTTGCATGACCATCGCCCGGGCGATCGCCACGCGCTGGCGCTGGCCACCGGACAGCTCGGCCGGGCGGTGGGCAATGCGCTCGCCCAGCACCAGGCGTGCCACCAATTGGCTGCTGCGCTTGCGCCTTTGTGCCGCACCAATGCCGGCGAGGACCATCGGCAGCTCGATGTTTTCCAGCACCGTCAGCCGTGCGATCAGGTGGTAGGACTGGAACACGAAACCTATCAGTCGGCTGCGCAACTGGGCGCGGCGCGCCTCGCTCAGCGCCGCCGTGGCCTCGCCCTGCAGCCAGTATTCGCCGGCGCTCGGCGCGTCGAGCAGTCCGAGGATGTTCAGCAAGGTCGACTTGCCCGAGCCCGACGGGCCCATCACCGCCATGTAGTCACCGGCGGCGATGTCCAGGTCCAGGCCATCCAGGCCCATCACCTGCTGTTCGCCCAACTGGAAGCTGCGGCTGCCGCCGCGCAGGCGGATCATTTCTTGGTCTCCGCGGCATCCACCGGGATCACCGCCACCGTATCCTTGAGCCCTTCCTGCTCGTGGCTGGCGACTATGCGTGCGTCCTCGTCCAGCCCTGCAAGCACCTCGGTCCAGCGCCAGTTGCTCAGCCCGGTTTGCACCTGCACCTCGCGCAACACCCGGGCGCTCGGGTCATATCGCAGCACACGCTGCCCCTCCAGCAGGGTCTCGGTGGGGATGCGCAAGGCGCCCGCGTGCTGCTCCAGGAGGATCTCGACATCGGCGCTATAGCCGGTGAGCAGGGCCAGGTCTGCCGGCGGCTGGTCGAAGCGCACCTCGACATCGACGGTGCGCGCCTGCTTCTCCAGTTCGCGCACATAGGGCGCGATGCGGCTGACGCGGCCGGTGAAATGCTGACCACGGAAGGCATCCAGGCTGATCCGTACGGCGGTTCCCGGATGAACCCGGGCAGCGTCCACCTCATCGATCGGTGCCTCTACAAACAGGCAGCTGTCGTCGATCAGGTCGACTGCCGGCGGCGTGGGAATACCTGGCGGCGAAGGGGTGACGAACTCGCCGAGTTCGCCGTTGATTTCTGCGACGATGCCGGCGAATGGTGCACGCAGGGTTGTCTGTTCCAGCAGTGAACGCTGCAGCTGCAGGCTGGCGTCGGCCTCGCGGATCAGCACGGCACTGGCACTGCACATCAACTTCGCCAGGTTGGCCTTGGTCGCCGCCTGATCGAGGCGATCGGCGGCAATCAACTTGCGGTCGGCCAACTGGCCGAGGCGATCAAGGTCGCGCCGGTCGAGGAGAGCTTGCTGGCAGCGCTGTTCGCGGGTGTTGCGCTGGGCCTCCAGCCGCGCCTCGGCTTCCTGCAGCCTGGCCTGTTGCTCGTCCTGCCGCAGGCGCATGAGCACCTGACCCGGCTGGACCCGTTGGCCTTCGCTGACCAGCAACTCGGCAACCTGGCCGCCGACATTGAAGGACAGGTGCGAGCGTCGACAGGACTTCAGCGTACCCGCGCGCGTGTTGGCCACCACCGTCTCCACCGGCCCCCGCTCAACTTCCAGCAGCCTGACCGGCACCGGCTGCGGTCGACTCAACCAGCCGCCCAGCACCACGAGACAAGCCAGGATCGACGAGCCAATCAATAATTTGCGCATGGACTACACCTCCTCCCATATGGCTTGAGCCTAGATCAGGAGGGTGAAAGGTCCACGCGAAACGTCATTTATCCGACGATTTTCGGATGAGCGTTAGTATAGTGTCAGATAAATGGCGAATGAGATTTTTTTCGCTCACGCAGCGGCGATTCCCTGGCCATGGGAAGGCTGCAGAAGGTTTCAGAGGATGAGAATGGCGGGCATTAAAAAGCCGGCTTGTGGCCGGCTTCTCGGGGACGCTTCCGACTAATTTATGGTAAGCCGCAATCGCCTTAACTGTGTGGCCATCAAGGGCCTGAAAGAGATGGCAGATGCCCGTGTGGGATATCGCCGAGCCCTCTGGACCGCGGCTCGCGCCGGTCGGGGCTGAATGTGCGGCGTAGCATACAAGGGCGCGCGCAGGATGCCCAGCAAAAAATGGCACAGGTTGTTTCAGTCGGGCCGTTGCTGGCGGAAATGCGACCAGTGGAACACCCAGCCCAGAATCTCCAGCCCTTGTGTCTGGCGCTGGGCGGTGGTGTAGCGTTCGACCGCATAGTTGCGCCGATCATGGCTGTGCAGGTACAGCGTGCCGTGCTGGCCGAGGCTGAGGTTGTTCACCCTGAGCACGCCGTTGTGCAGCAGGGCATAGGTTTCGCCCTCGAACACCTGGGTCATGCCCAGGTCGATGGCCAGGGTGGCCTGCAGCGGAATCAGCGGTGTCATGTTGCTGGCGGGCATCGCCAGGCAGATGGCGTTGTCGGCATGCACTCCCAACTCTTTCAGGGCTTTTGCGGGCAGGCACATGTGCTTGCCCGCCACGGGCGACAGCAGGCCGTTGTGCAGTTCGTAAAAGGGCACCTTCAGTGCCCGGCCGCCTTGCGCCGACAGCGGCGTGCGCGGGTTGGCCGGCGCCGGCCCTGGCGGGCAGCTGCGCAGGATCGGGTTGTGGTGCTTGGGGCCTTCGCCCGTGCGCAACCAGCGACGATGCACGCAGAACAGGTCGGCCATTTCGTCCAGCCGGGCCAAAGGCACGCCGCGCTTGAGCCAGTTGTTGACGTGCTGGGGGGTGACGCTGCGCTGGGCGGCGAAATCGGAAGAGGTCAGGCCACATTCGTGGAGGAGGGCTTTGAGTCGGTCGCCGGATGTGTTCATGGCGGCGAGTGTAGCGGCGGGGTGCCGGCAAGGATATGAACCAGATGTTGATGGGGCTTGTGTGAAAAGCGCCTGTTTGTAGGGCGTTGGAGTAGGACTGCGTAGGATTTTTTACTCTCCCAAGCAAGTGCACGGTTCCTGTGGGAGCGGGCCAGCAATTAGAATTTGAGCAAGGCAGTTGCTTCTGCGCAGGCAGGTCATCCAGTGCCAGGGCGACCAGCCATCCATCAGGCATAAAAAAACCCCGCCGAGGCGGGGTTTTTCATGCAACCGGCATCAGCCCTTGTAGGCAGCAACCGATTTGGTGATCGCGGCACGGGCGGCGTCAGCGCCTTCCCAGCCTTCGATCTTGACCCACTTGCCCTTCTCGAGATCTTTGTAGTTGGCAAAGAAGTGCTCGATCTGCTGGATCAGCAGGGCTGGCAGGTCGGTGTATTCCTTCACATCGACGTACAGCTGCGACAGCTTGTCGTGAGGAACAGCGATGACCTTGGCGTCGCCGCCGCCGTCGTCGGTCATGTTCAGCACACCGACCGGACGGGCGCGGATAACCGAACCTGGGGCTACCGGGTAAGGGGTAACGACCAGCACGTCCAGCGGATCACCGTCATCGGCCAGGGTGTTCGGGATGAAGCCGTAGTTGGCTGGGTAGAACATCGGGGTAGCCATGAAACGGTCGACGAACAGGGTATCGCTGTCCTTGTCGATCTCGTATTTGATCGGCGCGTGGTTGGCCGGGATCTCGATGGCGACGTAGATGTCGTTCGGCAGGTCTTTGCCCGCCGGAATCTTGCTGTAGCTCATTGGGCAGTGCCCCCGTGTTTGACCAAAAAAGTGGCGGCGATTATAGGCACATTCTGCATGGGCATGCCACGCCTGGCCTGATGTGCGGCCCCGTCAGGCGTGGCTTTCGCGGTATTCCGGGTGTTCGGCCTGCAGCCGGCACAGGCGCGCCAGTGGGTCCTGGCGGTAGAACAGCGACAACTGGCGGTAGACCTGTGGATAAGCCTGTTGCAGCAGGTCGGGGGCACTAAAGAAGTACTCGCTGGTGACGGCAAAGAACTCCGCGGGGTTCTCCGCGGCATACGGGTCGATGGCGGTTTCGGCCTCGGGGTTGGCGTCCAGCTGGCGGTTGAGGTCGTCATAGGCCTGTTGCATGGCGGTTGCCCATTCATCCACGGGCATGCCGCTGTGCAGCGGCGGCAGGCCGTTGGCATCGCCATTGAGCATGTCGAGCTTGTGCGCCAGTTCATGGATGACCAGGTTGTAGGCCTCCCAGCCACCGCTTGCCAGCACGCCGTTCCAGGCGAGGATGATCGGGCCCTGCTGCCAGGCCTCGCCGCTGTGCTCGCCGTCCCACACGTGCTCCACGCCACTGGCATCGCGGTGGCGCTGGGGGCTCTTGAAGTCGTCGGGGTAGAGGATGATTTCGTGGAAACCCTGGTACCAGTTCAGCTCGCCCAGGTGCAGCAGCGGCAACTGTGCCTGGGCCGCCAGCAACAGGCGCTGCTCGTCATCCGGCTCGACGCCGGGCAGGCAGGTGAGGTGCTTGTCGAGCAGGAACAGGATGCAGGCTTCACGCAGCCAGCGATCTTCTTCGTCCGTGATGCCATCCAGCATCGGCAGGCGCTCGCGCACGGCCTGCCATTGCTGGGGGGTGATGGGGTAGCGCGCCAGGGTGCGCTTGCGCCGCCAGGCGCTGAACGACCACATCTGCAGGTTTCAGTGGGCCTTGGCCGTGCGGCCCAGGCGGCCACGCAGCAGGCCGAGGATCATCGGCACCAGCGACAGGATGATGATGCCCACCACCATCAGCGACAGGTGCTGCTTGATGAATGGCACGTTGCCGAAGAAGTAGCCCAGGGTCACCAGGCCGCCGACCCACAGCAGCGAACCGGCGACGCTGAAACCGAGGAAGCGCGGGTAGTGCATGTGGGCGATGCCGGCGACGAACGGTGCAAAGGTGCGCAGGATGGGTAGGAAGCGCGCCATGGTCACGGTCTTGCCGCCGTGGCGTTCATAGAAGTCGTGGGTACGCTGCAGGTAGTCGCGACGGAAGATTTTCGAGTTGGGGTTGTTGAACAACCGCTCGCCGGCCGTGCGGCCGATCACGTAGTTGGTGCTGTCGCCGAGGATTGCGGCGGCCATCAGCAGGCCGGCCAGCAGCAACGGGTCCATGCCGCCACCGGCGGCCACGGCGCCGGCAATGAACAGCAGCGAATCGCCGGGCAGGAAGGGCATGACCACCAGCCCGGTTTCACAGAAGATCACGGTGAAGAGGATGGCGTAGATCCAGGGACCGTAATTGGTTACCAGCAGATCGAGGTAGGCATCGAGATGCAGGATAAGGTCCAGCGGGTTGAAATCCATGTACAGCACCTGTGTTCTTGGGCGTAGGCTCGGTTACCTGAGGATGGGTAAATTTTCACACATGACAGGTGGGCCATTATACGGCTAAGTCAGGAACATGCCCGGGGAGTTTGTAGCGGGGGGTTACGGCAGGGGGTATTCCTGTACCGGCCTCTTCGCGGGTAAACCCGCTCCCACAGGTACAGCACCGACTTCAGATGCGCCGCTATGCCTGTGGGAGCGGGTTTACCCGCGAAGAGGCCAGCACAGTCAATCCTGGCTGATCGGCAGGATATAGCTCTTGAACTCGTTATCCTCACGAAACCCGATGGATTCGTAAGTCTTGTGCGCTACCTCATTGTCCGCACTGGTCGACACCCGCATGCGCACGGCGTTGGTTTCCTTGGCCATTTTCTTCGCCTCGCGCATCAGGTGGTCGGCCACCAGCATGCGCCGCGAGTCCTCGGCCACATAGATATCGTTGAGAATCCATACCCGCTTCAACGACAGCGATGAGTAGCTTGGGTACAGCTGGCAGAATCCCAGCAGTTTGCCGTCGTCATCATCGGGTAGCGCCAGGTAGATCACCGACTCATCCCGCTTCAGGCGCTTTTCCAGAAAACTGCGCGAGCTGTCGGGGTAGGGTAGCTGCCCATAGAACTCACGGTATTTGACGAACATCGGCGTGAGCAGGTCGAGGTGTTCCAGGGTTGCCTTGATGATGCGCATGTGCGGCCCTCAGAGTCCATTAGGGGAAACAGCGGATTGCCAGCAGCTTTCAAGGGCATGCTGCCCAATGCGCGGTGCAAGTGCAATCCGCCTTCCGTGACATGTTTTTTACCCTTTGCCGAGCAGGAAGTTACCTTTCTGGCTGGTGCTGTGTTCACTCTCCAGGCTATGGACCTCGGCTTCGTCCTTCAGATTCACCCCGGAAAGCTGGCGCCGGCAGGCTTCGCGCATCAAGTACAGCAAGCGGTGCGCCGCCATGCCATAACTCAGGCCCTCCAGGCGGATGTTGGAAATGCAGTTGCGGTAGGCATCGGTCAGGCCGACCTTCGGTGCATAGGTGAAGTACAAGCCAAGGCTGTCGGGCGAGCTGAGCCCCGGGCGTTCGCCGATCAGCATCACCGTCATCCGGGCGCCCAGCAGCTCACCAACCTCGTCGGCCACTGCCACGCGGCCCTGCTGCACCAGCACCACCGGGGCGCTGGTCCAGCCATCGGCGGCGGCCTGTTCCTCGAAGCGCGCCAGGAACGGCAGGGTGTGGCGGTGCACGGCCAGTGCCGACAGGCCGTCAGCGACGACGATGGCCAGGTCGACCCCGCCGGGGTTGGCCTGGGCGTGCTGGCGCAGCGCGGCAACCGAGTCTTCGTTCAGCCGTCGCCCCAGGTCCGGGCGTTGCAGGTACTGGTTGCGGTCGCCGGCGGCGCTGTGCAGCACCAGGCTTTCGCGCCCGCGGTCACTCAGCTGGGTAGCCAGGCCGGCATGGTCGAAGGCCAGGTGCACGGCGTCGCGGGCCTGGGCGTGGGCAAACTGGAAGTCCAGCTGCGCACCGGTCGGCAGGCTGGTGCCGGTGCGGCCCAGGGCTATGCGCGCCGGGGTCAGGTTGCGCAGGGCCAGCCAGGGGTTGTCGGGGGTAGGCGTGCGGTGGTCCATGGTCATCCCTATGCAAGCTGTGCCAAGGCCTGGCGGAAGGCCGGCGGCAGGTTGTCACCAAAGCGCACCCGGCCATCGGCCTGGGTGAAGATGCCGGTGCGGGCCAGCCATGCCTCGAACTCCGGCCCGGGCTTCAGGCCCAGGGTCTGGCGCGCGTACAGCGCGTCGTGGAACGAGGTGGTCTGGTAGTTGAGCATGATGTCGTCGGAGCCGGGGATGCCCATGATGAAGTTGATCCCGGCCACGCCCAGCAGGGTCAGCAGGGTGTCCATGTCGTCCTGGTCGGCTTCGGCGTGGTTGGTGTAGCAGATGTCGCAACCCATCGGCACTCCCAGCAGCTTGCCGCAGAAGTGGTCTTCGAGGCCGGCGCGGATGATCTGCTTGCCGTTGTACAGGTACTCCGGGCCGATGAAACCGACCACGGTGTTGACCAGGAACGGCTTGAAGTGGCGGGCCACGGCATAGGCGCGGGTTTCACAGGTCTGCTGGTCGACGCTGTGGTGGGCGTTGGCCGACAGCGCGCTGCCCTGGCCGGTTTCGAAGTACATCAGGTTCTGCCCGAGGGTGCCGCGTTTCAGCGAAAGGCCCGCTTCGTAGCCTTCCTGCAGCACGTTCAGGTTGATGCCGAACCCGGCGTTGGCCGCCTCGGTGCCGGCGATGGACTGGAACACCAGGTCCAGTGGCACGCCACGGTTGATCGCCTCGATCGAGGTGGTGACGTGGGTCAGCACGCAGGCCTGGGTGGGGATGTCGTAGCGCTGGATGATGGCGTCGAGCATTTCCAGCAGGGCGCAGATCGAGGCGATGCTGTCGGTGGCCGGGTTGATGCCGATCATGGCGTCGCCGTTACCGTACAGCAGGCCGTCGAGAATGCTGGCGGCGATGCCGGCCGGCTCGTCGGTGGGGTGGTTGGGCTGCAGCCGGGTCGACAGGCGCCCGCGCAGGCCCATGGTGCCACGGAACCGGGTGACCACGCGGATCTTCTGTGCCACCAGCACCAGGTCCTGCACGCGCATGATCTTCGACACCGCGGCGGCCATTTCCGGCGTCAGCCCGGGTGCCAGGTTGCGCAGGCTGTCCTCGTTGGCCTCTTCGCTCAGCAGCCAGTCGCGCAGGCCACCCACGGTCAGGTGGCTGACCGGGGCGAAGGCCTGGGCATCGTGGGTGTCGATGATCAGGCGTGTTACCTCATCATCTTCGTAAGGGATCAGCGCTTCGTTGAGGAAATGCGTCAGCGGGATATTGGCCAGGGCCATCTGCGCGGCGACCCGTTCGCCGTCATTGCTGGCCGCGACGCCCGCCAGGTAGTCCCCCGAGCGGGCGGGGCTGGCCTTGGCCATCACTTCCTTGAGGCTGTCGAAGCGGTAGACCAGGTGGCCGACCGTGTGTACGAAACTTGCCATACAGACTCTCCAGAGCCGCGGGTTGCCCCGCGGCGGGTGGCGGCGATCAGTGCAAGGCCTCTTCGGCCTTCTGGATCGCGGCGAATTCCTCTTCCGGTGTACCCGCGACCAGGTGGTGGCGGCTGTAGAAAGCAAAGTAGGCAATTAATACCGCATAGATCACTGCGGCGCCAATCACCACCCGTGGGTCGACCAGGAAACCGGCGACCACGGCGATGCAGGCCAGTACCAGTGCCAGGCCCGAGGTGAAGATGCCACCGGGGGTGCGGTATGGGCGCTCCATCTTCGGCCGGCGGATGCGCAGGGTGATGTGCGCGGCCATCATCAGCACGTACGACAGGGTAGCGCCGAACACCGCCACCAGGATCAGCAGGTCACCCTGGCCGGTCAGCGACAGGGCAAAGCCGATGATCCCGGGGATGATCAAGGCCAGTACCGGGGCCTTGCTCTTGTTGGTTTCCGACAGCTTGCGCGGCAGGTAACCGGCGCGGGACAGGGCGAAGATCTGCCGGGAGTAGGCGTAGATGATCGAGAAGAAGCTGGCGATCAGCCCGGCCAGGCCGACCAGGTTGACGAAGCCGCCCATCCAGGTGCTGCCGCCGTAGGCTTTGGACAAGGCTTCTACCAGCGGGTTGCCGGACGCTTTCAGTGCTTCGGAGCCTGCGCCGCCCGGGCCGACCACCAGGATCAGCAGGGCGAAGGCCAGCAGCACCAGCATGGCGCCGATCAGGCCGCGTGGCAGGTCACGCTTGGGGTTCTTGGTTTCTTCGGC
Source organism: Pseudomonas sp. X4 (assembly GCF_040784925.1). NCBI lineage: Bacteria > Pseudomonadati > Pseudomonadota > Gammaproteobacteria > Pseudomonadales > Pseudomonadaceae > Pseudomonas > Pseudomonas sp. X4. The sequence continues at coordinate 3,025,114 of NZ_CP160798.1, forward strand.
AGCCAGCGGCACGCCCTCTACGGCGAGGAAGAACCAGATGGCATAGGGGATGGCCGCCCACACGCCGACATAGCCGAACGGCAGGAAGCTGCTGGCGCCCACGGCGTCCGTTTTGGCGATGTCGAACAGGTTGGCTGCATCAAAATGGGGCACCATGCTCACCAGGAACACGGCCAGGGCGATGGCGGCGATGGCGGTGATGATGAACATCAGCTTCAACGCCTCACCCACGCCAAAGATGTGGATGCCGATGAACACGATGTAGAACGCCAGGTAGATCATCCAGCCGCCGATGCCGAACAGTGACTGGCAGTAGGCGCCGATGAACACCGCGATGGCGGCGGGGGCGATGGCGTACTCGATGAGGATCGCCGTCCCGGTGAGGAAGCCGCCCCAGGGGCCGAAGGCGCTGCGGGCAAAGCCGTAGCCGCCGCCTGCGGTGGGGATCATCGACGACAGTTCGGCCAGCGAGAAGCACATGCACAGGTACATGGTGGCCATCAGCAGGGTGGCGAGGAACATGCCGCCCCAGCCGCCCTGGGCCAGGCCGAAGTTCCAGCCGGCATAGTCGCCGGAGATGACGTAGGCCACGCCCAGGCCGACCAGCAGGACCCAGCCGGCGGCACCTTTTTTCAGTTCACGTTGCTGGAAATAGTCCGAGCCGACTTTTTCGAAGTCGACGGAAGAGCCTGCCGGCGAGCCGGCGGAATGATCGCTTGGCATAGATTCACCTGTTGTTTTTCTTGGTGGCCGGACGGGTTCCGGGCCGATGGTGATGGGTACTGCAGGAAGCGAGCCAGAGCGGTTGGTGCTCTGGATATTGTGTTTGCAGGTCCGGCCTCATCGCCGGCAAGCCGGCTCCCACAGGTACTGCACAGGTCTGGAATCCCCTGCGATCCCTGTGGGAGCTGGCTTGCCGGCGATGGGCTGCAAAGCAGCCCCGAGGCCATCCCAGGTTTAGAAGAAGCCCAACGGATTGATGTCGTAGCTCACCAGCAGGTTCTTGGTCTGCTGATAGTGGTCGAGCATCATCTTGTGGGTCTCACGCCCGACCCCCGACTTCTTGTAGCCACCGAACGCGGCATGCGCCGGGTACAGGTGGTAGCAGTTGGTCCACACGCGCCCGGCCTTGATCCCACGGCCCATGCGGTAGGCACGGTTGATGTCGCGGGTCCACACGCCGGCACCCAGGCCGAACTCGGTGTCGTTGGCGATTGCCAGGGCTTCGGCTTCGTCCTTGAAGGTGGTGACGCTGACCACCGGGCCGAAGATTTCTTCCTGGAACACGCGCATCTTGTTGTTGCCCTTGAGCAGGGTCGGCTGGATGTAGTAACCGGTGGCCAGCGAGCCTTCCAGTTTCTCGACCTTGCCGCCGGTCAGCAACTCGGCGCCTTCCTTCTGGGCGATGTCGAGGTACGACAGGATCTTCTCGAACTGCTGTTGCGAGGCCTGGGCGCCGACCATGGTGTCGGTGTCCAGCGGGTCGCCGCGCTTGATCTGCAGCACCTTCTTCATCACCACTTCCATGAACTGCGGGTAGATCGACTCCTGTACCAGTGCCCGTGACGGGCAGGTGCATACCTCGCCCTGGTTGAAGAACGCCAGCACCATGCCTTCGGCCGCCTTCTCGATGAAGCTTGGCTCGGCTTGCATGATGTCTTCGAAATACACGTTCGGCGACTTGCCGCCGAGTTCGACGGTGGACGGGATGATGTTCTCGGCGGCGCACTTCATGATGTGCGAGCCGACCGGAGTCGAGCCGGTGAAAGCGATCTTGGCGATGCGCTTGCTGGTGGCCAGTGCTTCACCGGCTTCGCGGCCAAAGCCTTGCACCACGTTGAGCACGCCTTTTGGCAGCAGGTCACCGATCACTTCCAGCAGCACGGTGATGCCCAGCGGGGTCTGTTCGGCCGGCTTGAGCACCACGCAGTTGCCGGCGGCCAGTGCCGGGGCGAGTTTCCAGGCGGCCATCAGGATCGGGAAGTTCCACGGGATGATCTGCCCGACCACGCCCAGTGGCTCATGGATGTGATAGGCCACGGTGCCTTCGTTGATTTCCGCGGCGCCGCCTTCCTGGGCGCGGATGCAGCCAGCGAAGTAGCGGAAGTGGTCGACCGCCAGCGGAATGTCGGCATTGAGGGTTTCGCGGATCGGCTTGCCGTTGTCCCAGGTTTCGGTAATGGCCAGCAGTTCGAGGTTCTGCTCGATACGGTCGGCGATCTTCAGCAGAACGTTGGAGCGGTCCTGCACTGAAGTGCGGCCCCAGGCGTCGGCCGCAGCGTGGGCGGCATCCAGGGCTTTATCGATGTCTTCGGCAGTGGAGCGAGGGAATTCAGCGATCAGCTTGCCATTCACCGGGGAGGTATTTTCGAAGTACTGCCCCTTTACCGGAGGAACGAACTCACCACCGATGTAGTTGCCGTAGCGGCTCTTGAAGGAAACCTTCGCGCCTTCGGTACCGGGATGTGCGTAACGCATGGTGTGTCTCCTGGCTATTGTGTTTGTTAGGGAGTTGGAAAGCGTAGAGCAAAGGTTGGGCCAGCGTTTCGAGCACCAGGCAAATCAATGACTTGGCTCGGTTCTTTGGGCCTGGCCCACGGTCGCTGTGCCAGCGCCGGTACGCGCGGGGGTGACACTTTGTGCCATTTGCGACACGTAACCGGAGGGTGCATTGCAAAGCCTTCCCGGGTGGAGGATGCTGGCGGGACTCTCTATCTGCGGAGAACTACAACAATGCAGAGCAATCATTTCAGTCGCCATGCCCAGCAAGTCCATACCGTCGCCCATGGTGGGGCCGGGGAGGGCGGCAGTGACCCGTCCATCGCCCGCTCCTGGCTGCGCTGCCTGGAGGACTACCACCTCGACCCGTCGGTGATCGAGGCCCCGGTGGTGCTCGAGCATGGGCGCCTGCTGGAAAGCCGCGAGCGCCTGCGCCAGGTGCTGCAGATTGCCGACCATGAAATGAACAGCCTGCACCAGCAGCTTTCCGGGGCCGGTCATGCGGTGCTGCTGACCGATGCCCGTGGGGTGATCCTCAATTGTGTCAGCGCGCCGACCGAGCGGCGCAGCTTCGAGCGCGCCGGCCTGTGGTTGGGCGCTGACTGGAGCGAGGCGCGCGAGGGCACCAACGGCATCGGCACCTGCCTGGTCGAACGCCAGGCGCTGACCATTCACCAGAACGAGCACTTCCGTGGTCGCCACACCGGCCTGACCTGCTCGGCCAGCCCGGTGTTCGACCCGCATGGCGAGCTGCTGGCAGTGCTGGATGTGTCTTCGGCGCGGCCCGACGTTTCCCGCCAGAGCCAGTTCCACACCATGGCCCTGGTCAACCTGTCGGCGAAGATGATCGAAAGCTGCTACTTCCTGCGCCATTTCGAACAGCAATGGCTGCTGCGTTTTCACCTGCAGGCCGAGTCGGTCGGCCTGTTCAGCGAAGGCCTGCTGGCGTTCGACGGTGACGGGCGCATCTGCGCCGCCAACCAGAGCGCGCTGAACCTGCTGGGCACGGTGCGTGGTGGCGTGCTGGGCAAACCGCTGGAGCGCTTTTTCGCTTGCAGCCACGACGAACTGTTCAGCCGCGCCACGCCCGGTGGCAGCACGGCCTGGCCGCTGCATACCCTGGACGGGCGCCAGGTGTTCGCCAGCCTGCGTGGCCAGGCGCGCGCACCGGTGTGGTCGGTGCCGGCTGCCCAGCCGCGACCCGCACGGGAAGTGGAACCGCTTATCTGCCTGCTCGACCCGGCCTTGCAGAACGACTTCCGCCGCAGCGTGCGGGTGTTCGAGCGCGATGTGCCGCTGTTGCTGCGCGGCGAGACCGGCTGTGGCAAGGAGGCCTTTGCCCAGGCCGTGCACCAGGCCAGCGAGCGGCGCGGCAAGCCGTTCGTTGCCATCAACTGCGCCTCGATCCCGGAGAGCCTGATCGAGAGCGAACTGTTCGGCTACCGCGGCGGCAGCTTTACCGGTGCGCGCAAGGAAGGCATGCGCGGCAAGCTGCTGCAGGCCGATGGCGGCACCTTGCTGCTGGACGAGATTGGCGACATGCCACTGGCCCTGCAAACCCGCCTGCTGCGCGTGCTGGAGGAGCGCCAGGTGGTGCCGATCGGTGGCGAGCCGCAGGCGGTCGACGTGCGCATTGTCAGCGCTACCCACCGTGACCTGCTGGAACGGGTGGAGCAGGGCAGTTTCCGCGAGGACCTGTATTACCGGCTGAATGGCCTGGAAGTGGCATTGCCTGCGGTGCGCGAGCGCAGTGACAAGGCGCAGTTGCTGGACTTTCTGCTGCGTCAGGAGGCGCAGGGAGAACCGATCGATATCGAGCCCAGGGCGCGGCAGGCACTGCTCGACTTCGCCTGGCCGGGCAACGTGCGGCAGATGCGCAACGTGCTGCGTACCCTGGTGGCACTTTGCGAAGACTCCCGGATCGTGTTCCCTGATCTCCCCGCCATTGTTCGCGAGGGCTTCGCCCTCGATCGCCGGCAAGCCAGCTCCCACCTCGATCGCGGTGGCTTCAGGCCATGTGCAATCCCTGTGGGAGCCGGCTTGCCGGCGATAGGGCCAGGGCAGGTAGCACAAGACAGTTGCTCCCTCAGGGTGAATGGGGCTTTCGAAGCTGGTGCTGTACCTGTGGGAGCTGGCTTGCCGGCGATAGGGCCTGCCGCGTTGGAGGATGCCGAGCGCCATGCGCTGCTGGCGACCTTGGAGGCAAAACACTGGCACCTCACCCGTGTCGCCGAGCACTTGGGCATCAGCCGCAATACCTTGTATCGAAAACTGCGCAAACACGGCATCACCAGGGCCGACTGAGCGAAACATCTGGTGCGATTTGTCGCGCCCTGGGCTACCCTGCCTCGATGTTTTGCGAGGTCGACCATGCATATTCACATTCTCGGTATTTGCGGCACTTTCATGGGCTCGCTGGCGGTGCTGGCCAAGGAACTTGGCCACCGCGTCACCGGCTCGGACGCCAACGTCTATCCCCCGATGAGCACCCAGCTCGAAGCTCAGGGCATCGAGCTGACCCAAGGCTATGACCCGGCCCAGCTGGATCCGGCACCAGACCTGGTGGTCATCGGCAATGCCATGTCGCGTGGCAACCCGGCGGTGGAATACGTGCTGAACAAGGGCCTGCCCTATGTTTCCGGCCCGCAGTGGCTGGCCGACCACGTGTTGCAGGGCCGCTGGGTGCTGGCCGTTGCCGGTACCCACGGCAAGACCACGACCAGCAGCATGCTGGCCTGGGTGCTGGAACATGCCGGCATGAGCCCGGGCTTCCTGATTGGCGGTGTGCCGCAGAACTTTTCGGTGTCGGCGCGCCTGGGCGATACGCCGTTCTTCGTGGTCGAAGCCGACGAATACGACAGCGCCTTCTTCGACAAGCGCTCGAAGTTCGTCCACTACCACCCGCGCACGGCGATCCTCAACAACCTTGAGTTCGACCATGCGGACATTTTCCCCGACCTGGCCTCGATCGAGCGGCAGTTCCACCACCTGGTGCGCACCATCCCTAGCGAAGGCCTGGTCATCCACCCCACCACCGAGCTGGCGCTGGAACGGGTGATCGGCATGGGTTGCTGGACCCCGGTGCAGACCACCGGTGAAGGTGGCCAGTGGCAAGCCCGTCTGCTCAGCCCCGACGGCTCGCGCTTCGAAGTGCTGTTCGACGGCGAAGCGCAGGGCGTGGTGGACTGGGCGCTGACTGGCCAGCACAACGTCGCCAACGCCCTGGCTACCCTGGCAGCGGCGCGCCATGTAGGCGTGGTGCCAGCCATGGGCATCGAAGGCCTGAGCGCCTTCAAGAGCGTCAAGCGGCGCATGGAGAAGGTTGCCGAAGTGCAGGGCGTGACCATCTACGATGACTTCGCCCACCACCCGACCGCCATCGCCACCACCCTCGACGGCCTGCGCAAGCGCGTCGGCGAGGCCCCGGTGATCGCCGTGATCGAGCCGCGCTCCAACTCGATGAAGCTCGGTGCCCACCGTGACGGCCTGCCGGAAAGCGTCAACGACGCCGACCAGGTGATCTGGTACGCCCCGGCCAACCTTGGCTGGGACCTGGCTGCCACCGCCGCGCAATGCAAAGTGCCCAGCGTGGTGGCCGACAGCCTCGAAGCGATCATCGAGCGGGTCAAGGGCCAGGCCCGCCCAGGCACCCATGTAGTGATCATGAGCAACGGCGGCTTCGGTGGCCTGCACGGCAAGCTGGCCGAGGCACTCAAGTGAGCGGGCCGGAACGCATCACCCTGGCCATGACGGGCGCCTCTGGCGCCCAGTATGGCCTGCGCCTGCTCGACTGCCTGGTGCGTGAGGATCGCGAGGTGCACTTCCTGATCTCCAAGGCCGCGCAACTGGTGATGGCTACCGAGACGGACGTGGTGCTGCCGGCCAAGCCACAGGCGATGCAGGCCTTTCTCACCGAATATACCGGCGCTGCCGACGGGCAGATTCGCGTGTATGGCAAGGAGGACTGGATGTCGCCGGTGGCCTCGGGCTCCGGCGCCCCGGCGGCAATGGTTGTGGTGCCTTGTTCCACTGGCACCTTGTCGGCGATTGCCACTGGTGCCTGCAACAACCTGATCGAACGTGCTGCCGACGTTACCCTCAAGGAGCGTCGCCAGCTGATCCTGGTGCCGCGCGAGGCGCCGTTCTCCACCATCCACCTGGAGAACATGCTCAAACTGTCGCAGATGGGCGCGGTGATCCTGCCGGCGGCGCCGGGCTTTTATCACCAGCCGCAGACCATCGACGACCTGGTCGACTTCGTGGTGGCGCGCATTCTCAACCTGCTGAACATTCCCCAGGACATGTTGCCGCGCTGGGGTGAGCACCACTTCGGGGTGGATGATTGAAGCGAGCGCTGGCGGGTTTGCTGGCGCTGGTGCTGCTTGGTGGCTGCGCCACGGTGCGCACTCTGGATGCAAACAAGCCCGGGGCACCGGTGGTGTATGCCGGTACCCGGTTGGACTTGTATGTGATCAATGGCGGGTGCTGCCCGCGGGATCATTACGGGGCTGATGCGCCGGCGTATCCCGGGCTGGACCTGCCGGGGAGCATGTTGCTCGATACCCTGTTGCTGCCGTTGTCTTTGCTGACAGCGGCCGGTGTAGGCTTCCAGGCCACCGGCGGCCTGTAAGGGCCCTTTCGCGGGTAAACCCGCTCCCACAGGTACTGCACCAGGTCTGAAATCGATGCAAATCCTTGTGGGAGCGGGTTTACCCGCGAAGAGGCCCTGGCAGGTAAAGCCTAATTCTTGCCCAACCTGCGCAACTCATCCGACTCCACAATCCGCACCCCGTCCTCTTCCTCCAGCGCCAGCCGCCACAGCGCCCGGGCCAAGGTACAAGCCTCGATCCCCCGATACTTCCCGGGTATCAGCTTGGCAAACGGCGAAGCCAACTGTTCGCTGAGCCGCGGCTCGACCCGCTCGCCCAGCAGCAACGATGGCCGCACGATGGTCAGCTGCGGCCAATCCTGGGCCTTGAGTGCCTCTTCCATCTCGCCCTTGACCCGGTTGTAGAAAACCGTCGATTTCGGGTCGGCGCCCAACGCACTGACCACCAGCAGATGCCGTGCGCCCAACTCCCGGGCGCGCTTGCTGAACGCCACCACCATGTCCAGGTCCACCGCGCGGAAGGCCGATTCGGAACCGGCCTGCTTCAGCGTGGTGCCCAGGCAGCAGTAGGCGATATCGACCCGCCCGGCCAGCTGTGGAAGGAACACCGCCGGGTCGCCTACCGGGTTTTCCAGGTGCGGGTGTTCGGCCAGTGGCCGGCGGGTTGGCGCCAGTACGCGGGTGATGGTGGGCTCGTTGAGCAGGCGGTCTAGCAGGTGTTCACCTGTCAGACCCGTGGCACCGGCAAGCAGGACATGCTGAGGCGTCAAATACATGATGTCTCTCCCTTGTTACACACAAGCTTAGTGGTTGCGTGGCGTTTGCGCCTGTTCCCCCACGTTGGCCTGTGTGGCGTTACGCAATGCTTCTTCGGCCTGTTGCCTGCGCAGGTGCTGCCAGTGCTCAAGCACATTCGGCGGCGCCCACAGCTGCGGTTCGGAGGCCTCGAAACCTTCCCTTTGTTCTCTTTCGGCAACGCTGGCGCGCGCCAGTTCAAACGCCTGTTTCAGGTCGTCGGTCTGGTTCAGCGCTTCGGCGAACAGGGCATCGCCGAAGTAGGTGAAATCGGCTTCTTCCGAGCAACCGAAGGACACGCGGTCGGCCCGGGCAGCGGTCATGATCAGCGTGCGCTCATCCTTGAGCGGGGCGATATAGCCCCCTGAATAGCACGCGGATATGACAATGACCTTGTCGCGGTCCTTCAGCGGTGCCAGGGCGCTGGCGAGTTCGTCGGCGGACAGGTCGGCCAACTGCAGGCGCGGCTGGTCGAACACCAGCTGGTGGTCGTGGCTGCCATGGCTGGTGAGGTAGATGAACACCAGGTCTTCGGGGCCGCTGCGCTCGGCCAGGGTTCGGGCGGCGCGGGTAAGGTTTTCACGCGTGGCCATGGGGCGGGTGGTCATGTGATCGCGGTGGTTGACCAAGGTCACCTGGCCACGGGCGCCAAAGCGCACCTTGAGCATGTTGCTGACGTAGTCGGCTTCGCGCATGAACACGCTCTGCTGGCCATCGCCGCCCACCACCAGGCTGTACAGCTGGACTGCTGGCGCCGACCGCGGTACCCGGGCCAGCGCTTCGTCCAGCAAACGGCCCTGGTTGAGCAGCGCCAGGTCCAGCGGGTCGGGCAACAGTTTGCCGTTCTGGTCCCGTACGCGCACGCCGTTGCTCCAGGTGCCGCTTTCGACCTTGCCGTTGGTCATGATCAGCCGACCCTGGCCGTGGTAGGCATCGTTGAGGAAGCCACCGATGTACTTGCTGCCGTCGGCCAGTTGCAGGCTGCCCTGGCCCGACAGGCGCCAGTCGGCGAAGGTGCCCTTGTAGTGGCTGCCATCGCTGCCCAGCAGTTCGCCTTCGCCGACCAGCGAGCCGTCCTTGAATTCGCCGATCCACACATCACCATCGGCATTTTCGTAGCGGCCACGGCCTTCCAGGCGGTTGTCCTTGAACTCACCGATGTACTGCTCGCCGTCGACGCTGTCGTAGGTGCCGCTGCCTTCCAGCTGGCCGTTGATGAAGTGGCCGCTGAACTGGTTGCCGCTGGCATCGCTGCGCACCCCGGCACCGTTGGGCTTGCCCTTGGCGAACAGGCCCTGGTAGCGGCTGCCGTCGGCCAGTTCCAGCTCGCCGGCGCCTTCGTACAGGTCGTCCTTGAACTGGCCGCGGTAGGTCTGGTCGGCTTGCTTGAGGGTGCCTTCGCCGTCGCGGCGGCCGTGGCTGAAAGTGCCGGCATAGTGGCTGCCCGGGGTGTTCAGCTCACCCAGCCCCTGGAACAGCCCTGCGGCGAACTGGCCGCGGTACACCTCGCCGTTGCGGCCGTGCCATTCGCCCTGGCCGTGCCATTGGCCGTCCTTGAAGGTACCGGCGTACCAGCTGCCGTTGGGGTAGTCGATCCGTCCCTCGCCTTGCAGCAGGCCATCGACCACCTGCCCCCGGTACCGCCCACCGTCAGGCAGGCGCGCGTCCGGCGGGAGCAGCGATTCGCCATCGCCGCAGGCGGCGAGCAGCAGGACCAGGGTGACGGGGAGCAGTGAACGCATGGCGAGAACCGGGCAATAGGTCTGCCGAGTATGACGCAGAATGGGATCCTGAAACAGCGAAGGCATGTGCTGGCGCAGCTCTCGAGCCTGCACTGCATCCAAAGCTGGCACGGAACCTGTGGAAGCGGGCGTGCCCGCGAACACCGGCGAAGCCGGTGCCAGGCACCGTGTGGTCTTCTTCGCGGGTGAACCCGCTCCCACAGGTATTGCGGTGAATTTCAGCTTTGCGCAATACCTGTGGGAGCGGCTTTAGCCGCGAACACCGGCGAAGCCGGTGCCAGGCACCGCGTCGCCTGCTTCGCGGGTGAACCCGCTCCCACAGGTATTGCGGTGACCTTCAGCTTTGCGCAATACCTGTGGGAGCGGCTTTAGCCGCGAACACCGGCGAAGCCGGTGCCATGTACCGTGTGGCTTTCTTCGCGGGTGAACCCGCTCCCACAGGTATTGCGGTGACCTTCAGCTTTGCGTAATACCTGTGGGAGCGGCTTTAGCCGCGAACACCGGCGAAGCCGGTGCCAGGCACCGTGTGGTCTTCTTCGCGGGTGAACCCGCTCCCACAGGTATTGCGGTGACTTTCCAGTTTGCGTAATACCTGTGGGAGCGGCTTTAGCCGCGAACACCGGCGAAGCCGGTGCCAGGCACCGCGTCGCCTGCTTCGCGGGCACGCCCGCTCCCACAGGTTCCGTGTTGCCTTTGAGGTGCAATCAGCGCACGCCCGGCGAAACGATGATCTTCACGTTCTCCTCCTTGTTGTTGACCAACTCCTCGAAGCCCAGCTCGACAATCTGCTCCAGCCCGATCCGCCCGGTCACCAGCGGGCGAATGTCCAGCCTGCCGTCAGCGATGAAGGCAATCACATCGGCAAACTCGCCGTTGTACGCCAACGCTCCCAGCACCTGCTTTTCGGTGGACACCAGTTCGAAGAAGTTGAACTCGCTAGGCTCCTCGAATATCCCCACCAATACGCACTTGCCCGCCTTGCGGATGGTGTCGATAGCCAGCTTGGCCGTGTGCTTGTTGCCGATGCATTCAAAACTCACATCCGCCCCCAGCCCGGCCGTCAGCTTGCGGATTTCCGCCAGGGCGTCGCACTGGCTGGGGTCCAGCACCACGCTGGCGCCAACCTCTTTGGCCTTGGCCTTGCGTGCCGAGGACATTTCCAGGGCGATCACCTGCGCCGCGCCAGCCGCCTTGGCACACATGATGGTGCACAGGCCGATGGTGCCGGCGCCGACCACCACCACCGTCTGACCAAGCAGACTGCCGGCCTTCTTTACCGCATGCATGCCCACCGCCAGCGGTTCGATCAGCGCCCCGGCCTCTGCCGGGAAACCCTGCGGCAGCCGGTACAGCAGGTTGGCGGGCACGTTGACCAGTTCGGCAAAGGCGCCGTTGTTCATCAGGCCGGTGAAGGCCAGGCGCTCGCAGATGTTGTACAGGCCGTGGGTGCAGTAGTAGCAGGTGCCGCAATGCTGGCAGGCGTCCGCAGCCACCGGGTCACCGATGGCAAAACCTTCCACGCCTTCACCCAGCTTGGCGATCTGGCCGCAGAACTCGTGGCCGAGGATGCACTGGCCCTGGATGCCGGTCAGCGGGTGTGGTGCCTCCACCGGGATGAATACCGGGCCGGCGACGTATTCGTGCAGGTCGGAGCCGCAGATGCCGCACCAGTCCACCTTGATCTGTACCCAGCCGGGCGCAGGGTCGGCCGGCAGGGGCACCTGTTCGACGCGAATATCATTGCGGCCATGCCAAACGGCGGCACGCATGTGGGTGTGGCTCAGGTCATTCATTGTTGTTCTCCAGGCTCACGGAAAGGGCTTAGTGCTTGCGCAGGAACGCGAGCAGTTGCTGGTTGACCTGTTCGGCCGCCTCCATCTGCACCATGTGCCCAGCCTCGGGCAGCACCAGCACTTCAGCCTCCAGCCCTTCGGCATGGCTGGCCGGGATGATCGCGTCCTTGCCGCCCCACACCACCAGGGCCGGGTGCTGCCCCAGTACCCCGCGCAGGTCGTGGCGCTGCCGGTCGCCGTCGGCGATGGCGGATGCCAACAGGCGCAACGCGTCGTCCACCCCTTCCAGGCGCTTGAACTTGAGCATGTCCTCCAGCATCTGCCGGGTGACCAGTGCCGGGTCGGCAAACAGCTGCACCATCTGCGGCTTGAGGGCATTGCGGTTGGTGGCAGCGACGAAGCCTTGCAGGTACTGCCCGTTGATCGCCTCGCCCAGCCCGGCACTGGCCACCAGGGTCAGGCTGGCCACCCGTTGCGGCGCCAGGCGCGCCACGTTCAGGCTGACCGCGCCGCCCATGGAGTGGCCGGCCAGGTGGGCCTTGGCGATGTCCAGGTGGTCGAGCAGGGCCAGCACGGTTTCGCTCAACTCATCCAGGTCGCCCCGTTGCAGGGCCTTGGCCGACTCGCCATGGCCCGGCAGGTCGAGGGCGATCACCCGTCGCTCGGCAGCCAGCGCCGGGTGGTTGAACAGCCAGTTGTTGAGGTCGCCGCCAAAACCGTGCACCAACACCAGTGGCGTGCCGCCTTCGCCCAGCTCGAACCAGCGCAGCAGGCGGCCCCCCACTTGCGCCTTCTGCGGGGCCGGCCCCTGGGCCTGGTCGGCGCCACCCTCGGCGACGAACTCGGCCTGGAAGCGCTGCACCACGGCATCGATTTCAGCTTCTTCGGCTTCGCCTTCCACCACCACCGCCAGCAGGGCACCGACCGGCAGGGTTTCATCAGGCCTGGCCACCTGGCGGCGCAACACTCCGCTGAACGGGGCTTCGACGCTGCTGCTGATCTTGTCGGTCTCGACGTCCAGCACCTCGTCGCCCTTGTTGATTTCGTCACCTTCCTGTTTCAGCCAGGTGTCCACCCGGCCCTCGGTCATCGACAGGCCCCACTTGGGCATGGTCAGGGTATGGATCTGGCTCATGCGGCACTCCTTGCGGCTTCGATCACTTTGCGTACCGCAGCCTCGATCTTCGCCGCGTCAGGGATGTACAGGTCTTCCAATGCATCGGAGAACGGCACGGGAGTATGCGGGGCGGTGACCATTTCGATCGGGCCCTTGAGCGCGCCGAAGGCCTTCTGTGCCACCAGCGCGCTGATGTCGGTGGCCATGGAGCAACGCGGGTTGGCTTCGTCGATCACCACCAGGCGGCCGGTCTTTTCCACGCTTTCCAGGATGCTGTCCTCGTCCAGCGGGCTGGTGGTGCGCAGGTCCAGCACCTCGCAGTCGATACCCTGGCGGGCCAGGTTGTTGGCTGCTTCCAGCGCCACATGCACCATGCGGCCATAGGTGACCAGGGTCACGTCGTCACCATCGCGCAGGAAGTTGGCTTCGCCAAACGGCACGGTGTAGACCTCTTCCGGCACCTCGCCTTGCATGCTGTAGAGCAGCTTGTGCTCGCAGAAGATCACCGGGTCGTTGTCGCGGATCGCCTGAATCAACAGGCCCTTGGCATCGTACGGCGAGGACGGGCAGACCACCTTCAGGCCGGGAATGTGCGTCCACAGCGAGGTGAGCATCTGCGAGTGCTGGGCCGCCGCGCGCAGGCCGGCGCCGTACATGGTGCGCATCACCAGCGGGGTGACCGCCTTGCCGCCGAACATGTAGCGGAACTTGGCGGCCTGGTTGAGGATCTGGTCCAGGCAGCAGCCGGCGAAGTCGACGAACATCAGCTCGCACACCGGGCGCAGGCCCTGGGTGGCAGCACCGACGGCGGCGCCGACGTAGCCGATTTCCGACAGCGGCGCGTCGAGCACGCGCCCCGGGAACTGATGGTAAAGACCCTTGGTCACGCCCAGCACGCCACCCCAGGCGTCATCCTCGCCGGGGGCACCGGCGCCGCCGGCAACGTCTTCGCCAATGATGAACACCGTGTTGTCGCGGCGCATTTCCTGGGCCAGGGCTTCGTTGATGGCCTGCTGGTAGCTGATCTTTCTTGCCATGGTGATTCTCCTGTTGTTCTTGTAATCCGCGGCTCAGGGGTAGGCGACGTAGACGTCGGTGAGCAGGTCGGCGGGCTGTGGCTTGGGATCGGACTTGGCGCGGCGCACGGCGTCTTCGATCAGGTCCTCGACGCGAGCGTCGATGGCGTCCAGTTGCGCAGCCGTGAGCAGGCCGGCGCGGGTGGTCTTGTTGCGGAACTGCATGAGGCAGTCGCGGGATTCGCGCAGGTTCTTCACTTCGTCCGGGGCGCGGTAGGTTTGTGCATCGCCTTCGAAATGGCCGTAGTAGCGGCTGAGCTTGACCTCGATCAGCGATGGGCCTTGCCCGGAGCGTGCACGTTCGATGGCAGCACCGGCGGCCTCGTACACGGCAAAGAAATCGAAACCGTCGATGGTGACACCGGGCATGCCGAACCCGGCGGCGCGGTCGGCGATATGGTCGCAGGCAACCGACCAGGTCGAGGCGGTGGCTTCGGCGTAGCCGTTGTTCTCGGCCACGAAGATGCACGGCAGGTTCATGATCGAGGCCATGTTCATGGCTTCGAACACGGCGCCTTCGTTGGAAGCACCATCGCCGAAGAAGGCCACCGACACATCGTCGCTGCCCTTGATCTTGGCCGCCAGCCCGGCCCCGGCTACCAGCGGTGCACCGGCACCGACGATGCCGTTGGCGCCGAGCATGCCTTTTTCCAGGTCGGCGATATGCATCGAACCGCCCTTGCCACCGCACACGCCGGTCTTCTTGCCGTAGATTTCGGCCATCATGCCGTACACATCCACGCCCTTGGCGATGCAGTGGCCATGACCGCGGTGGGTCGAGGCGATGCAGTCGCTGTCGCGCAGGTGGGCCATGACCCCGGCCGCGGAAGCCTCTTCGCCGGCATACAGGTGGACGAAGCCGGGGATCTCGCCGGTGGCGAACTCCACGTGCAGGCGTTCTTCGAAGGCGCGGATGGTGCGCATCACTTCATAGGCATGCAGCAATTGTTCGGTACTGAGTTGATTGGACATCTTGTTGTTCTCCAGGGTTGTCTCAACACGGGTTTGCAGGGTGCAACCGGTGGCCGCGCGGTACGGCCAGCAGGTGATGGCGGGCGGCATGCGCCAGCACGGCCTCGACATCCACGCTCAACGGGCCTTGGTGATCGAGGGTGATGGTTGGGGTGTCGTGCTCGGCGAATTCGATTTCGCGCTCGCCGTCCAATGCCAGGGTGCCGCTGGCCAGGCTCAGGCGATGGGCTACGCCGGGCGTCAGTGGGCCGCTGGCGGTGATGCCGCAGCCTTGCAGCAGGCCGGGTGCCAGTGGTGCGAGCAGCGCCTGCTCGGCGCCGGGGTTCAGGCGTACCCAGGCGCCGTGCGGGTGCTGGCGCGAGACTGGGCACCACAGGCCGCACAGGGCCGAGAGGCCAATGGCATGGGGTTCAGCGAAACAGGCGAAGACTTCACAAAGGTCCTCGCTGCGGCTCAGTGCCCGAGCGCCGATGAAGCGCTGGGGCGACACCGCCACCTCCACCAGGGCCCATTCGGCAAGCTGTTGTTCGGGCACCTTCACCAGCAGGCGCTTGTTGCGGCGCAGGCCGATGCTGGCCGGTACCCGGCCGCTGGCAAGCAGGCCGCCGGCCAGGCCGGCGCTGGTGGCTTCGCGCAGTTCGGGGAAGGCATTGTTGGTGCCGGTGGACAAGGTCAGCAGCGGTACGTCACCGGCCTCGGCAGCAACTGCCTTGTGGGTGCCGTCGCCGCCGAGCACGGCGATCATCGCCACACCGCGTTCGACCATGCGGCGGGTGGCCAGGCGGGTATCGGCAACGGTCTGGGTCAGCGGCAGGTCGAGTATTTCGATGGCCGGCCAGTGCTGGTCACGGGCGACCGGGCCCTGGCTGGCCTTGAGCACGGCGGCGGCAATGCCGGTCATGTCGCTGGGCAGCAGCACCTGGCCGATGCCGGTGGCACCGAAGGCGGCCAGCAGGCGCTGGATCGCCGAAGCCTTGTCGGTGCTCGAATAGAGCCCGGCGTTGGCGGTCAGGCGGCGCAGGTCGCGGCCAGAGGCAGGGTTGGCAATGATCCCGACGGTCGGGGCGGGTAGCGGCATGGCGCACCTCGTATTCTTGTTTGCCAGGGCTGGAGCAAGCGCGGTGCCAGCTTCTTCTGAGTTGGCTGAAGTGCCTGAAGTAGAGCGGCTTCATTGCGCTTCTGCAGGTGCTGATGGTTCTGCTGGCGAGACGCCCGGTGCCAGTGCGGGCCCGACGTTGCCGAGACGCTGAGACGCTGCGTCTCAAGCGGGCCGGTAATCACGCAGTGCTTGTCGGGGCATGCCCGGAAGCGCTTAATGGCCGGACAACGATAAAAACAGCAACGAGAACCGGAGGGCCTGAATGCTTGCCGCGAACTCCCGAGCCCATGTCGACTGCGTCAGCAGGGTGCTGAAGAATGCCGACCGCCTGCCGCAGGCGCCGGTGCCACCGCTGATCCTCGATTCATGGCGCCGTTCCATGGAGCTGTACCGCCTCGACCCCGGGTCCCAGCAGGGGCCGCGCATCCTGTCCCAAAGCCTGCTCAACGAATGCCGCGAGCGCGCCGAACTGTTCCTGCGTATCGCCAGCGATGCCGTGGCCCGCCTGCATGAGCGGGTGCGCGGTGCCGACTACTGCGTGCTGCTCACCGACGCCTTGGGGCGCACCATCGATTACCGGGTCGAGTCGGCCATCCGCAACGACTGCCGCAAGGCCGGGCTGTACCTGGGCACCTGCTGGTCGGAGGGCGAGGAGGGCACCTGCGGTGTGGCGGCGGTGTTGACCAGCAAGGCGCCGGTCACGGTGCACAAGCGCGACCACTTCCGCGCTGCGTTCATTGGCCTGACCTGTACGGCGGCACCGGTGTTCGACCCGTTGGGCGAGTTGCTGGGCGTGGTGGATGTCTCGGCCTTGCAGTCGCCGGACGACCGCCGCAGCCAGCACCTGATCCGCCAACTGGTCGAGCAGACTGCCCGCGAGATCGAAAATGCCTTCTTCATGCACAGTGCCCAGGGCCATTGGGTGATGCGTGCCCATGGCACGCCGGGCTATGTGGAAAGCCAGCCCGACTACCTGCTGGCCTGGGATGGCGATGGCCGCCTGCAGGCGATCAACAGCCTGGCGCGCCAGCGGCTGGTGGAGCAATTGGGGCGTTTGCCCGAGCACATTGGCGAGCTGTTCGACATGGACCAGCTGCGCCGCGTGAACGCATCGTCCGCTCAACGCCTGCCGGGCCTGGGTGGGCTGTACGGCCGGGTCAGCGCACCCCGCCAGCGCCAGCGTGCGCAGCCGTTGCGCCAGGCCCAGGACGCCCGCATCGAGCAGCATCTGCGCCTGGCCACGCGGGTCAAGGACTGCAACCTGGCGGTGCTTGTGCAAGGCGAGACGGGGGCCGGCAAAGAGGTATTCGCCCGCCAGCTGCATCAGCAAAGCCTGCGTCGCGATGGCCCGTTCGTCACCCTGAACTGCGCGGCGATTCCGGAAAGCCTGATCGAGAGCGAGCTGTTCGGCTATGTGGCCGGGGCCTTCACCGGGGCTTCCAGCAAAGGCATGCAGGGGCTGTTGCAGCAGGCCGATGGCGGCACGCTGTTCCTCGACGAAATAGGCGACATGCCGCTGAACCTGCAAACCCGGTTGCTGCGCGTGCTGGCCGAGGGTGAAGTGGCGCCGCTGGGCGCGGCGCGGCGGGAGCGGGTGGATATCCAGGTGATTTGCGCGACCCACCGTGATTTGGCAGCGATGGTGGAGGATGGGCGTTTTCGTGAGGACCTGTACTTCCGCCTGGCCAATGCCCGCTTCGAGTTGCCGCCGCTGCGCGAGCGTGAGGACCGCTTGGGGTTGATTCACCAGTTGCTGGCCGAGGAGGCCGAGGCCTGCGGGGTCGAGGTGGTGTTGGCGGATGATGCGCTGCAGGCGCTGCTGGTTTACCGCTGGCCGGGGAACTTGCGCCAGCTGCGGCAGGTGTTGCGCTATGCCTGTGCGGTAAGCGAGGGCGGGCGGGTACAGGTGCAGGACCTGCCGCAGGAAGTACGCGGCGAGGTGGTCGCTTCGGCAGAAAGCAGCATGTCTTGTCCGGCCCGGCAGTTGCTGCTGGATGCGCTGATCCGCCATCGCTGGAAGCCGGCCGATGCGGCGCGGGCTTTGGGGATATCGCGGGCGACCTTGTACCGGCGGGTGCATGAGCACCACATCGAGATGCCGCGCATGAAGGGGTAGGGCCCGGGGGCTGCTTTGCAGCCCAATCGCCGGCAAGCCAGCTCCCACCTCGACCGCATAGACCTCAAGCCGTGTGCAATCCCTGTGGGAGCTGGCTTGCCGGCGATGAGGCCCTGACAGGCAATAAAAAACCCCGGCACAAGTCCGGGGTTTCGGTACATCACACTACGCGATCACTCCTGGCTAGCCAGTTTGTGCTCGAGGTAGTGAATGTTGACGCCGCCTTTGCAGAAACCTTCATCACGCACCAGGTCGCGGTGCAGCGGGATGTTGGTCTTGATGCCGTCGACGACGATCTCGTCCAGGGCATTGCGCATGCGCGCCATGGCTTCGTCGCGGTCCTTGCCGTAGGTGATCAGCTTGCCGATCAGCGAGTCGTAGTTCGGCGGAACCGAGTAACCGCTGTACAGGTGCGAATCCACACGCACGCCGTTGCCGCCCGGGGCGTGGAAGTGCTTCACCTTGCCTGGGCTCGGGATGAACTTCTTCGGGTCTTCGGCGTTGATACGGCATTCCAGCGCATGGCCACGGATGACCACGTCCTCCTGGCGGAACGACAGCTTGTTGCCAGCGGCGATGCTCAGCATCTCCTTGACGATGTCGATACCGGTCACCATCTCCGACACCGGGTGCTCAACCTGCACGCGGGTGTTCATCTCGATGAAGTAGAAGCGGCCGTTCTCGTACAGGAACTCGAAAGTACCCGCACCACGGTAGCCGATCTCGATGCACGCATCGACGCAGCGCTTGAACACTTCCTGACGGGCTTTCTCGTCGATGCCCGGGGCTGGCGCTTCTTCCAGTACCTTCTGGTGACGGCGCTGCAGCGAGCAGTCACGGTCGCCCAGATGGATGGCGTTGCCCTGGCCGTCGGACAGTACCTGTACTTCCACGTGACGTGGGTTGGTCAGGAACTTCTCCAGGTAGACCATCGGGTTGCCGAAGGCTGCACCGGCTTCGGTACGGGTGAGCTTGGCCGAGGAAATCAGGTCCTCTTCCTTGTGCACCACGCGCATGCCGCGACCACCACCGCCACCGGCGGCCTTGATGATCACCGGGTAGCCGACGTCACGAGCAATCGCCAGGGCGACTTCTTCATCTTCCGGCAGCGGGCCATCGGAGCCCGGCACGGTCGGTACGCCCGACTTGATCATCGCGTCCTTGGCCGAAACCTTGTCGCCCATCAGGCGAATGGTGTCGGCTTTCGGGCCGATGAAGGCGAAACCGGATTTTTCCACCTGCTCGGCGAAGTCGGCGTTTTCCGCCAGGAAGCCGTAGCCCGGGTGGATCGCGGTGGCGCCGGTCACTTCGGCGGCAGCGATGATCGCCGGGATATGCAGGTAGGAATCCTTGGACGATGCAGGGCCGATGCAGACCGACTCGTCTGCCAGGCCCAGGTGCATCAGTTCACGGTCGGCAGTGGAGTGCACGGCGACGGTCTTGATGCCCAGCTCTTTGCAGGCACGCAGGATCCGCAGGGCAATTTCCCCGCGGTTGGCGATCAGGACTTTTTCGAGCTTCCCAGACATCGTTGGCTCTCCGCGATTCAAACGACGGTGAACAGCGGCTGGTCGAACTCAACCGGCTGGCCGTCTTCTACCAGGATGGCGTCGATGACACCGCCAACATCGGCTTCGATGTGGTTCATCATCTTCATGGCTTCGACGATGCACAGGGTGTCGCCTTTCTTCACGCTCTGGCCAACTTCAGCGAAGTTCGGCGAGGTCGGCGAAGGCTTGCGGTAGAAGGTACCTACCATCGGCGAGCGGATCACGGTGCCTTTCAGGGCCGGGGCAGCGGCAGCGGCTTCAGCGGCCGGAGCGGCAGCGGCGACCGGGGCAGCAACAGGGGCAGCGGCTACCGGAGCCGGTGCGAAGTACTGCTGGGCAGCTGGGGTCTTGCTGTGACGGCTGATACGGACCGACTCTTCGCCTTCCTTGATCTCCAGTTCGTCGATGCCAGACTCTTCCAGCAGCTCGATCAGTTTCTTGACTTTACGGATATCCATTAATCATCAACTCCCAAAGGTTCGGTCAGGGGGCGAAATACAAAAAAACGTATCTGAAACGTTTCTCTCGAACCCTGGCCCACTGAGGCCAGGGTTTTCATCATTTGGGCTGTGCGTTGGCAGCCAGTTGTTCCAGCGCGGACTCCAGGGCCAGGCGATAACCGCTGGCGCCCAGGCCGCAGATCACCCCTACGGCAACATCGGAAAAGTAGGAGTGGTGGCGGAACGGTTCGCGTTTGTGCACGTTGGACAAGTGCACTTCGATGAATGGGATGCTCACCGCAAGCAATGCGTCACGTAATGCGACGCTTGTGTGGGTGAAAGCAGCCGGATTGATCAGGATGAAGTCCACACCCTCGTTGCGTGCGGCGTGAATGCGGTCGATCAGTTCGTATTCGGCGTTGCTCTGCAGGTACTGCAGATGGTGGCCTGCGGCGCGGGCACGTTGCTCCAGGTCCTGGTTGATCTGGGCCAGGGACACGGCGCCGTAGTGGCCAGGCTCGCGGGTACCGAGCAGGTTGAGGTTGGGGCCGTGGAGCACCAGTAGCGTTGCCATCTGCGGATTCCTTGGATTTGTAGGGCAATTCGACACAGCGCGGCGAGTGTGCCGTAAAGCGACGGCAAGTGTCCAGTTCCCGGCAATAGCCAGCACGATGTCCGAGGTTCGCGCGAAGTATGTGACCAAATAATTAAATTCGGTCACTGATTTCAGGATTTTTCACAGCTCGCGGGAAGTTATAGACCGACTTTGCCGCGCACGCGTCTCAGAATTTGCGCGAATTCACCGGCATTTATCTCGCCAATGACCCGATCAGCGGTTATTTCGCTACCTTTCGCGGCAAAGAACAACAGGGCGGGAGGGCCGAACAGCTGGTAGCGGTCGAGCAGGCTGCGTTGTTCGGCATTGCTTTCGGTGATGTCGAAACGCAGCAGCTTGAAGCCAGCCAGTTGCGCTTGCACCTGTGGGGCGGTGAGCACCTCGCGCTCGATCACCTTGCAGCTGATGCACCAGTCGGCGTACCAGTCCAGCAGTACCGGCTGGCCGGCCGCCTTGGCCTGGGCCAGGGCTGCGTCCAGTGCGGCGGGGGTAGTGATGGTCTGCCAGCTATCCGCCTGCACCGCCGCCCCGTTGCCGGTGGCCACAAGGGTTGCCGGCGGCAGCGGGCGCAGTGGGTCGCCGTGGCCGCTGAGGGCGCCGTACCAGCAGGCCAGGGCGTACACCAGCAGGGCCAGGCCGAGCAATTGGGCCAGGCGCTGGCGCGCGGTCTTGACGACAAATTCGAGGGCACCGAGGAACAGCGCCACGCCAGCGGCGAGGAAACCGACCAGCAGCAAGGTCAGCGGGCCTGGCAGCACACGGCTGAGCAAACCGATGGCCAAGCCCAGCAGCAGGACGCCGATGGCGTTCTTCACCGAGTTCAGCCAAGGGCCGCTTTTCGGCAGCCAGGCCGCGCCACCGGTAGCCACCAGCAGCAATGGTGCGCCCATGCCCAGGCCCAGGGCGAACAGCTTGAGTGCGCCGCCCAGGGCATCGCCGCTGGCGCTGATGTACAGCAACGCACCGGCCAGCGGCGCCGACACACAGGGCGAAACCAGCAGGCTGGAGAGTACGCCCAGTATTGCCGCGCCCAGCAGCGAGCCGCCCCGGGTGTGGCTGGCGACATTGTTCAGGCGGTTGCTCAGGGCTTGCGGCAGTTTCAGTTCGAACAGGCCGAACATGGCCAGGGCGAACACCACGAAGAACAGCGCGAAGGGCACCAGCACCCAGGCCGACTGCAGGCGCGCCTGCAGGTTCAGGCCGGCGCCGAACAACCCCATCAGGGCGCCGAGCACCGCGAAGCTGGCTGCCATCGGCAGCACGTAGGCCAGCGACAGCGCCAGCCCGCGCAGGCCGCCGGCCTGGCCACGCAGCACCACGCCGGAGAGGATCGGCAGCATCGGCAGCACGCAGGGGGTGAACGTCAGGCCCACCCCGGCGAGGAAGAACAGCAGCAGCGACTTCCAGGTCCAGGCGTGTTCAGCGCTGGCCGGGGTGCTTGCGCCGCCTTCGCCATCGATACTCAGGCGTGCGGTTTCCGGGGGGTAGCACAGGCCTTTGTCAGCGCAGCCCTGGTAGCCCACCAGCAGGGTGAAGGCACGCGGGTCGTTGCGCGGCAGCTCGATATCGAGCACGCCGTGGTATACCTCGACATCACCGAAGAACTCATCGTGCTTGGCCTCGCCCTTGGGGATGTTTGGTGTGCCCAGGGCAATGTCGGCCGGTTCGGTGCGGAACTGGAAGCGGTGGCGATAGAGGTAGTAGCCGTCGGTAGCGACGAAGCGCAGCTTGATGGTTTGCGCATCGGCCTGGACCAGGCT
The DNA here is from genome assembly GCF_040784925.1 of Pseudomonas sp. X4. Classification (NCBI taxonomy): domain Bacteria; kingdom Pseudomonadati; phylum Pseudomonadota; class Gammaproteobacteria; order Pseudomonadales; family Pseudomonadaceae; genus Pseudomonas; species Pseudomonas sp. X4. The sequence continues at coordinate 3,047,298 of NZ_CP160798.1, forward strand.
GAGCTTGAAGGCCTCGTGTACCGGCAGGAAGTCGGCGTTGTTGGCCAGCGAAGCTGCGCCGAGGGTGGCGCTGGGGCGGTTGTCGAGCAGGCCCGTGGCGAAGGCAGGGCTGGCCAGCAGCAGGAACAGCAGGAAAAACAGGCGGCGCATGGCGGACTCGCGAGGTGGAACGTGCTGGGCATGATAGCGGAGTTGGTGCAGGTTGGGGCCATGCGGGTGGCGGGGGCGACACATGGCCGCTGGCTCATGTGCTGCCTGTGCCGGCCTCTTCGCGTGTAAACCCGCTCCCACAGGACCTGCTCCAACCTCGAGGCATATGCTGTACCTGTGGGAGCGGCCTTGTGTCGCGAAAGGGCCGCAACGCGGTCCCGGCAATATCAGCTGGGAGGCACAGATACTGGGGGCGCTTCGCACCCCTTTCGCGACACAAGGCCGCTCCCACAAAGGTACAGCGTATGCCTTCTCAGACTCTGAAGGCCCGCACCGCCCGGTTCAGTTCACCGCCCAGGCTCAGCAACTGCTCGCCTTGCTCGCGCCCCTCGCCAATGCGCTGCAGGTTGTCCTCACCCAGCTCATGGATCCGCTCGCTGTGGTCGCGAATTTCGCTCACGGCACCACTCTGCTGCGCCGTGACATCGGCAATCCGCACCGCAGTGTCCGAAATGGTGCGAATGGCACAGACAATCTCGTCCAGCGCCCCATCCGCCGCCTGCGCCTGGTTGGCCGTGGCCTCGGCATGCTCAAGCTGCGCACGCATCCCGGCCACCGAACTTCTGGCTGCCTGCTGCAAGCGGTCGATCAGTGCCTGAATCTCGCCGGTCGCACCGGTGGTGCGCTGTGCCAGCGAACGCACCTCATCGGCTACCACGGCGAAACCACGGCCCATCTCACCGGCGCGGGCCGCTTCGATCGCGGCATTTAGCGCCAGCAGGTTGGTCTGCTCGGCAATCGAGCGGATCACCGTCAGCACGCCACCGATGGTGGCCGACTCCTCCGCCAGTTGCTCGATCATGCGGGCGTTGCCCTGCACCTCGTCGACCAGCTCACGCAAGCCTGACAGGCTCTGGCCGATCACCGCCTGGCCCTGCTCCACTGCACGCCCGGCATCGCGGCTGGCGTCGGCTGCGGCACTGGCGTCGCCGGCCACTTGCTGGATGGTTGCTTCCAGCTCACCCAAGGCATCGCGGATCTGCCCGGTGTCGCCGGCCTGGCGTTCGGCGCCGTCATGCAGGGCGGCGCTCATGCCGGCCAGGGCGTGGCTGCTGCCAGCCACCTGCTCGGCGTTGTGGCGGATGGTGCCGACCAGCTCCACCAGGTACTGGCGCAGGCGGTTGAGCGATTCCTGGATGTCGCGCAGTTCGCGGTTGGTCCTGCCCAGGGCGATGGCCTCGGCGAAGTCACCCTCGGCCCAGCGCGACAGGGCAGGGGCCAGGCCGGTCAAAGTGCGCGCCAGGCGGCGTTGCAAGGTGTCGATCAGCAGGGCGATAAGCAGGATCAGGCCGATCATCAGGCCCTGGATGATGCGCACTTCGCCGGCAATTTTCCCATGCTGACCGCGTACCTCGGGCTCCAGTGCCGCAATGGCCTGTTGCACGGCCTCCAGGCGTTGGCCGGTGCTGGCCGCCAGGGCGACGCGGCGCTCGATCTGTTCGCGGGTGCGCTGCAGTTCCGCCGGGTAGCGGCCGAGCAGGCTCTGCAGTTCGCGCTTGAGGCCGACGGCAATGTCTTCCTGCTGGGCGCTGGCCTGGGTTTCCAGGCCCATCATCGCGGCGAAGTCGTCGGCACCGGATTCGGCGCTACGGGTTACGCCCAGCAAGGGCAAGGCGTCGATCGCCTGGGCCTGGGCACGGATCAGTTGCAGTTCGCGCTCCACTTCGTCGGCCAGCTCCGGGCGGCCGCTGCTGACCAACTTGTCCCGGGCCAGCGACAGGCGACCGAGGTGCACGGTGGCGTCGAGCAGTGGCACCAGGTAGCGGTTGGCGTCGGCGCTGCCGCTGTCGCGGGCGTAGCCGGCCAGTTGTTCGAAGTTGGCGCCCAGTTCCCGCTCGGCCTGCAGCAGCAGGGCTTGCGGGTCACCAGCCAGCTTGCCGGCGGCCAGCAGCTCCTCGGCGGTAAAGGCTTGCAGGCTGTCCAGGCTGGGGCGCAGTTTGTCGGCCAGTTCGCTGGGCCACTCGGCCAGCGCGGCCTGCAGCTGCTGGTTGGCCTCCATCGCCGCGGCGTGGCGCAGGGCATCGCCACTGCCCAGGTACGCCTGGATGTTGCGGGCCGCCTGGTTCTGGAACTGCTGGGACAGGCCCAGGTAGCGCTCCATCAACTGGTAGGGGCGCTCAAGGGCCCGCTGCGACCACCAAAGGGTGGCGCCCAGGGCGATACACACGGTTACCAGCAACAGGGTGTTGAAATTGGTCAGCCACTTCAGGCGCATAGCCGCGAGCTTCCTGCGGGGGAGGGAGAGGTCGGTGGCTGAAGTTATTGCGATCTTGTGACGGGGTGATGACGACAGGGGGGGCGCCATAAAAAAAGTGGCACAGTGCCTGTATCTGTATTGCCTGTACTGGCCTATTCGCGGGCTCGCCCGCTCCCACAGGATATCTACCAGACCTGAATGCAGCGTAATCCCTGTGGGAGCGGGCAAGCCCGCGAAGAGGCCGGTACAGGCGATGAAGAACTCAGGGCTCTACACGCACCACGCAATTACGCCCGGCATGCTTGGCCCGATACAGCGCCTCGTCCGCTGCACTGGCCATGGTCAGCGCATCCAGCCCCTCATCCATTTGCACCACCCCGGCACTGAAGGTGCACTGCAAGTCCCGTGGCTGCGCCGGGTAGAGAATCTCGGCAAAGCGCCGGCGGATTTCGTCCAGCACCTTGTGCGCCGCGTCCAGCGCGGTATTGGGCATGACAATGGCGAACTCTTCACCACCGTAACGGCCAATGAAATCGGTCTTGCGCAAGCGCTGCTTGAGAAACAGCGCCAGGCTCTTGATCACCCGGTCGCCCATGGGGTGGCCGTGGCGGTCGTTGATCTTCTTGAAGTGGTCGATGTCGAGCATGGCAAAGCTCAACGGCTGCTGCTCGCGACGGGCGCGGAAGCTGCAGTCTTCCAGCAGTTGCAGGATGTGGGTGTGGTTGTACAACCCGGTCAGGCTGTCGCGCACCATGCGCGCCTTCAGGTGCCGGGCGCGGGCGGCGCGGTTGCGCACGGTGGTGATCAGGTGGCGTGAGCGAAACGGCTTGGTCAGGAAGTCATCACCGCCTTCGCTCATGGCATCCAGCTGCTTGTCCAGGTCGTCCTCGGCAGACAGGTAGATGATCGGCACGCTCACATAGCGGTCGCTGTGGCGGATCACCTTGGCCAGCTCAGGGCCGGTGCAGGTCGGCATGTACAGGTCGAGGATGATCAGGTCGGGCTGGAAGTCGGCCAGCTCGGCCATGGTGCGGATCGGGTCGGTCAGGCTGCGGGTGATCATGCCGGCACTGGCCAGCACGCGCTCGGTGTACAGCGCCTGGGTGCGCGAGTCGTCGATGATCAGCACGCGCAATGGGTCATGCTGAGTGGCATTGGTCAGCAGTTCGACCTTTTCCAGCAGGCTGGAGGCTTCCAGGGTGCCGGTGAGGAAGTCCTGGCCACCGGCGCGCACGGCGGCCAGGCGGGTCGGGGTGTCGGTTTCGTGGTGGCTGAAGAACAGCAGCGGTATATGCCGGGCCAGCCCCTGCTGCACCTGGGCAGCCAGCAGCAGGCCTTGGCCGGCACCGTTGAAGTCGACATCCAGGATGATGGCCGAGGGCGGGTATTCGCCGATCGAGGCCTGAAACGCCGCGGCGCTGGGCAGCGCCTGCACCACCAGGCCAAAGAATTCCAGTTGCTGGGCCAGGCGCTGGGCACGTTCGTGGTCCTGCAGCAGGATATACACCGGCTTGCGCAGGGGCGGCAGCAGCACCTGGTCGAGCGGGTCGTCCTTGCGCAGGCCGCTACGCGTCAGCTGTTGGGCGGGGCACAGCGGGCTCGGCTCGGCTGCTTGGCTCATGTCCTGGCTACTTGTAGGTTGGGGTGTGCAGGGGCGATGATGGCTCTATGCTAGCAGTTCTTTTCAGGTGCGTGAGTGCGCTGCATCAACAAAGCGGTCAGAACGAATATTCAGTTGCTGACCGATTGGTCGCTTATGCGTAAGGCGGTGTCTGCTTTATAGTGCTGCCACGCGGGCTTGCCGTGGCACCCTGGCGCAGGCCTGTGGTCCAAGCCCCTGAACCGTCGTGACTGATTAAGGACAAAGCCATGCTGGACTGGAAAAACCGCGAGGCCAAAGCCGAGCCCCGCGAGCGTGTCGACGGCCGTGGCGCCGCCGCCCGTAGCTACCTTGGCGGCCTCTGGAGCCGTGCCCTGGGGACCCTGATCGGGTTGTACCTGCTGGTGTGTATCGGCCTGGGCTGGTACTGGAGCCAGGAGCCGGAGCTGTTCCCGGTGCAGCAGAACGCCCAGGCCGCAGCCGAGCGTACCGGCCAGCAGATGGTGGTGGGCTACACCACTATCGAAACCCTCAAGACCGTGGCCGGCACCTTGCTGAACAAGCCCGGTGGCTACATTTCCAACGACCGCTTCCCGCCAGGGCTGTGGATGGACAACATGCCGAGCTGGGAATATGGCGTGCTGGTCCAGGTGCGCGACCTGTCCCGTGCCCTGCGCAAGGACTTCGCCCGTTCGCAGTCGCAGTCGACCGAAGACGCCGACCTGGCCAAGGCCGAGCCGCGTTTCAACTTCGACAACAAGAGCTGGATCCTGCCATCGAGCGAGTCGGAGTTCGAAGAGGGCATCAAGTCGCTGACCCGCTACCAGACCCGTCTGGCTGCCGGCGACAAGGGCGCAATCTTCTACACCCGTGCCGACAACCTGAACAACTGGCTGGGTGACGTGGCCACCCGCCTGGGCTCGCTGTCGCAGCGCCTGTCGGCCAGCGTTGGCCGGGTCAAGCTCAACACCACGCTGAAGACCGAGTCGCTGGTCGCCGGCCAGGCACCGCAGGTGGACGAGGAGCTGGTGGAAACCCCATGGCTGCAGATCGACAACGTGTTCTACGAAGCCCGTGGCCAGGCCTGGGCGCTGTCGCACCTGCTGCGCGCCATCGAGGTGGACTTTGCCGACGTGCTGGCGAAGAAGAACGCCACGGTCAGCGTGCGCCAGATCATCCGTGAGCTGGAAGCCTCGCAGGAAGCCCTGTGGAGCCCGATGGTGCTCAACGGCAGCGGCTTCGGCATGTGGGCCAACCACTCGCTGGTCATGGCCAACTACATTTCCCGGGCCAACGCGGCGGTCATCGACCTGCGTCAGCTGCTGTCGCAGGGTTGACGATGGCGATCAGCCCGAACGAGGCCGCCCACCGGGCGGCTTCCGACCGAGAACTGGTCACCTGGGTGGACGAAGCCGACCAGGTGCTGGGTGCCTTGCCCCGCGCCGAACTGCGCGAGCGCGGCCTGATTGGGCGTTGCACGTTCATTCTGCTGTTCAACAGTGCCGGTGAACTGTGCGTGCACCGGCGCACCCTGAGCAAGGCGCTGTACCCGGGGTACTGGGATGTGGCGGCAGGCGGCATGGTGACGGCCGGGGAGTCGTATGCCGATTCGGCGGCGCGGGAGCTGGCCGAGGAGCTGGGGATCGACGGTCTGGAGCTGCGTTTTCATGAGCGGTTCTACTTTGACCAGCCGGATAACCACTTGTGGTGTGCGGTGTATTCGGCGGTGTCGGATGCGCCGTTGCGGTTACAGCCGGAAGAGGTGATCGAGGCGCGCTTCATTGGCCTGGAGCAGGCTGAGCAAGAAAGCCTGACCAAGCCGTATTGCCCGGACTCGTTGGCGGCGTTGCAGCGCTACAAAGCCAGCCTCAAATAGATGCGTGGCCCATGCCGGCCCCTTCGCGGGTAAACCCGCTCCCACAGGGATTTCACAGGTCGTGAAACCTGCGCAGTACCTGTGGGAGCGGGTTTACCCGCGAAGGGGTCGCAAAACATTCGCAAAATGCCGCATTCCAGTACTTAGCAACAGCCGGATTTATCGTTACACTGCGCGCCCTTTTCGGGCTGCCGCAGGTCTTGCGGCAGTAGCGCCGCCCCTGCCAGAGTGGGGCTTCGCGGTCGGCTCCCGTCGACCAGTTTTTGTCCTCAGCACAGAGGAACAAAAGTGGCCAAGAAAGCTTCTTCCTTCGCCGCCCTTGGCGGTCTCGTTTACTCCACCGACACCGGTCGGCACTGCCCCGACTGTAGCCAGCCGGTGGATGCCTGTACCTGCAAGCAGCAGGTCATCCCCGAAGGCGATGGCATTGCCCGTGTGCGCCGCGAAAGCAAGGGCCGCGGCGGCAAGACCGTGACCACCGTCACCGGCGTGCCGCTGCCGCTCGATCAGCTCAAGGAGCTGGCCTCTACCCTCAAGCGCCGCTGCGGTACCGGTGGCGCTTTGAAGGATGGGGTCATCGAAATCCAGGGCGACCATGTCGAACTGCTGATCGGTGAGCTGACCAAGCAAGGCTTCAAGGCGAAAAAGTCCGGCGGCTGATGCGGCCACGCGATTTTTTGCCCAGTGCTTTCTAAACTCGTTGCCGTGACCAGGGTCTACCCGAGGGCACGGACGAATCGTCATTTTTGGCTTTTACACTGCGCCCGCCTCCTTGCGGGGCAGTGTCTTCGACTTATCTATAGGGGACTTGAATGTCCGTACGACGCACACGCAAAGACGATGGTAGCCAATGGACCGTGGCCGACAGCCGCAGTGTTTATGGTATCCGCCATTGGGGCGCTGGTTATTTCGCCATCAATGAAGCCGGGCGCGTCGAAGTACGCCCCAACGGCCCCAAAAGCGCACCGATCGACCTGTTCGAACAGGTCGACGAATTGCGCCAGAGCGGCCTGTCGCTGCCATTGCTGGTGCGCTTCCCCGACATTCTGCAAGACCGCGTGCGCCAGCTGACCGGCGCCTTCGATGCCAACATCGCGCGCCTGGAATACCAGAGCAAGTACACCGCGCTGTACCCGATCAAGGTCAACCAGCAGGAAGCGGTGGTGGAAAACATCATCGCCACGCAGAACGTTTCCATTGGCCTGGAAGCCGGCTCCAAGCCCGAGCTGCTGGCAGTGCTGGCGTTGGCGCCGAAGGGCGGCACCATCGTCTGCAACGGCTACAAGGACCGCGAGTTCATCCGTCTGGCGCTGATGGGCCAGAAGCTCGGCCACAACGTGTTCATCGTCATCGAGAAAGAGTCGGAAGTGGCCCTGGTGATCGATGAGGCTGCCGAGCTCAAGGTCAAGCCGCAGGTCGGCCTGCGCGTGCGCCTGTCGTCGCTGGCCTCGAGCAAGTGGGCCGACACCGGTGGCGAGAAGTCCAAGTTCGGCTTGTCCGCCGCCCAGCTGATCTCGGTGGTGCAGCGCTTCCGCGATGCCGGCCTGGACCAGGGTATCCGCCTGCTGCACTTCCACATGGGGTCGCAGATCGCCAACCTGGCCGACTACCAGCACGGCTTCAAGGAAGCCATCCGTTACTACGGTGAGCTGCGTGCGCTGGGCCTGCCGGTCGACCATATCGACGTTGGCGGTGGTTTGGGCGTGGATTACGACGGTACCCACTCGCGCAATGCCAGCTCGATCAACTACGACATGGACGACTACGCCGGCGTGGTGGTGGGCATGCTCAAGGAGTTCTGCGACGCGCAGGGCCTGCCGCACCCGCACATCTTCTCCGAGAGCGGCCGTTCGCTGACCGCGCACCACGCCATGCTGGTGATCCAGGTGACCGACGTCGAGAAGCACAACGACGACGTGCCGACCATCGAGAACAAGGAAGCCCTGCCCGAGACCGTGCAGTGGCTGGTCGACCTGCTCGGCCCGACCGACATCGAGATGGTGACCGAGACCTACTGGCGCGCCACCCACTACATGGGTGACGTGGCCGCGCAGTATGCCGATGGCAAGATCAGCCTGGCCGAGAAGGCCCTGGCCGAGCAGTGCTACTTTGCCGTGTGCCGCCGCCTGCACAACTCGCTGAAAGCCCGCCAGCGCTCGCACCGCCAGGTGCTGGACGAGCTGAACGACAAGCTGGCCGACAAGTACATCTGCAACTTCTCGGTGTTCCAGAGCCTGCCGGACACCTGGGCCATCGGCCAGGTACTGCCGATCATCCCGCTGCACCGCCTGGACGAAGAGCCGATGCGTCGTGCCGTGCTGCAGGACCTGACCTGTGACTCCGACGGCAAGATCAACCAGTACGTCGACGAGCAGAGCATCGAGACCAGCATGCCGGTGCATGCGGTGAAGGAGGGCGAGGACTACCTGCTGGGTGTGTTCCTGGTCGGTGCCTACCAGGAAATCCTCGGTGACATGCACAACCTGTTCGGTGACACCGACTCGGTGAACATCTACCAGAACGCCGACGGTAGCGTGTACCACGCCGGTATCGAGACCCACGACACCATCGAAGACATGCTGCGCTATGTGCACCTGTCGCCGGAGGAGTTGATGACGCACTACCGTGACAAGGTGGCCAGCGCCAAGATCACTGCGCGGGAGCGGACCCAGTTCCTGGATGCCCTGCGCCTTGGTCTGACCCGGTCTTCGTACCTGTCGTCGTGATTGCCAGGCCGCTCCCGCTTTTTTGTGGGAGCGGCCTTGCGTCGCGATATGAGGGCGAAGCCCTCACAGCGTCATACCTGGTAATGGTCCAGTCCTCGCCTATCGCATCAGCGCCGCTACCTTTGAATGCAATGTTCAAAGGAGGACGACATGGAAAGTCCCGGCTCCCATCGTTTACGTAGTGGCCGAGTGTCCGAACCAGGGCGTCTCTACCTGCTCACCACGACCACTCGCAACCGAACACCGTTGTTCAAAGACTTCTTGTTCGCCAGAACAGTTATCCAGCAATTGCGGCTCAGCGAAGAGCGCAAGGCGTGTCGATCTCTGGCGTGGGTCTTGATGCCGGATCATCTTCACTGGCTTCTCGAGCTTGGGCCGTCGAGCCTGGGTAGGCTGATGTGCGAGTTCAAGTCCAGAAGCAGTTGTGCGCTGTACAAGGTGGGGGCTGAAAGGCGGCATATCTGGCAGACCAGCTTTCATGATCGGGCTTTGCGCCGCGAGGAGGATGTGAGGGCAGTGGCGCGCTACATCATCGCCAATCCCATTCGGGCTGGCCTGGTGCGGCGGGCTGGTGATTATCCACATTGGGATTGTGTGTGGCTGTGAATCCGCAGGTGAGGGCTTCGCCCTCATTTCGCGACACAAGGCCGCTCCCACAAAGTCCTGCGTACGCCGATCAATGTGGGAGCGGCCCCGGCATTACTGAACCCAAAGCCCTTTTTCCTGCAACCGCCACCCCACCCACCCCAACGTCACCGCCCGCAACGCCATGAACCCGAGAAACGCCAACCACAACCCATGGTTGCCAAACCCACCCATGAGCACTCCCAAAGGCAGCGCAATCACCACCGACACCAACATCGCATTACGCATCTCCCGCGCCCGTGTCGCGCCAATGAACAAGCCATCCAGCAAATAGCTCCACACCGCAATCAACGGCAGCAATGCCAGGTACGGCAGGTACGGATAAGCCGCTGCCCGCACACTTTCGATGTCGGTCTGCAAATCGATGAACAGGTGCCCGCCCAGCAGGAACAACCCGGCAAACCCGAGGCTGGTGATCAGCGACCAGCCACAGGCCACCACCAGCGAGCGGCGCAATGTGTCGCGGTCGCGGGCGCCAATGGCATGGCCGCACAGTGCCTCCACCGCATGCGCCAACCCGTCGAGCGCATAGGCAGTCAGCAGCAGGCCATTGAGCAGCAGGGCATTGGCCGCCACGGTGGCTTCGCCCAGGCGTGCGCCCTGCACGGTTATCAGCAGGAACACCAGTTGCAGCGCCAGGCTGCGCAGGAAGATGTCGCGGTTCACCGCCAGCAGTGGCCGCCAGGCCTGCCAGCGCTTGAGCGCCGCCCACACGATCTGCCCCGGGTAGGCACGCAGGGCCGGGCGGGTCAGGGCCAGGCCGAGCAGGGCGGCGCTCCACTCGGCAATCACCGACGCCCGCGCCGAGCCCAGCACGCCCCAATTCAGGCCAAGCACGAACCACAGGTTCAAGGCGATGTTCAGCAGGTTGGTGGTCAGCAGGATGGCCAGCGGCGCCCGCGCGTTCTGGGTGCCGAGGAACCAGCCGACCAGGGCGTAGCTGGCCAGTGCCGCGGGCAGGCCGAGCAGGCGGGTATGGAAGAAGTCTTCGGTGGCTTGCTGCAGGGCCGCACTAGGTTGGATCGCCTGCAGCGCCAGCTGGCTGAAGGGCAGGGCCAGCAGGCCGATCAGCAGGGCGAAGCCGACCGCCAGCAGCAGCCCTTGTACCAGCACCTGGCGCAGCGCTGCACCGTCGCCACGCCCGGCGGCCTGGGCGGCGAAGCCGGTAGAGCCCATGCGCAGGAAGCCCATCAGGCCGACCATGAAGGTGAACAGCGTGGCGCCCACGGCTACGGCACCCAACTGGTGGGCGTGGGGGAGGTGGCCGATGACCGTGCTGTCGACCAGGGCTACCAGCGGCACGGAGATGTTGGACAGGATCATCGGCGCGGCCAGGGCCCAGACCTTGTGGTGGGTGGGGCGGTGCTGCCAGTCGGTGGTCAGTGAGGTCATCGGGTGTCCTGGGGAATCCTGGGGCTGCTGCGCAGCCCTTTCGCGACACAAGGCCGCTCCCACAAGAATCGTGTAAACCGGAAGCCTGTGCAGTACCTGTGGGAGCGGCCTTGCGTCGCGAAAGGGGCGCAAAGCGCCCCCGCTTTTCTAAATTGCCAGCAGTGTACCGGCCATGCAGTCAATTCGCGCGACCATAGTTGCGCTATAGTTGCTGCCCTCACGTACACGCTGCCTAAGAGTTCTACTCCATGTTCAACAAAGGATTGTTGCTGGCCTGCGCGCTGGCCTTGCTCAGTGCCTGTGACTCTTCGACGCCGGACAAGCCGGCGCCATCCGAAAAGCCGGCGGCCACAGCACCCGCTGCCACCCCGGCACCCCAACGCGAAGACCCGGCCGTACTCGCCAAACGCTACGAGGGCCGCGAGCTGACGGTGCTGGATGTTTCCGAAGTGCAGCTCGATGGCGCCGCGACGCTGTCGATCAGCTTCTCCGCGCCGCTGGATGCCAAGCAGGACTTCGCCAGCAAAGTGCACCTGGTCGACACCGTCAAAGGCAAGCTGGACGGCGCCTGGGAGCTCTCCGACAACCAGATGGAGCTGCGCCTGCGCCACCTGGAGCCGCAGCGCAAGCTGGTGCTGACCGTCGATAAGGGCCTGCTGGCGGTCAATGGCAAGCAACTGGACAGCGAGTCGATCAGCCGCCTGGAAACCCGCGACATGCAGCCGACCATCGGCTTCGCCAGCCGCGGTTCGCTGCTGCCCACTCGCCTGGCCGAGGGCCTGCCGGTGATAGCCCTCAACGTCGACAAGGTCGATGTCGAGTTCTTCCGCGTGAAGCCGGACATGCTCTCGACCTTCCTGGTCAACTGGGGGCGCAACAGCAGCCTTTACTACTACCAGTCCAAGGAAACCCTGGACATGGCCGAGCTGGTCTACAGCGGCCGCTTCGACCTCAACCCCGCACGCAACACCCGCGAGACCGTGCTGCTGCCGATCGCCGGCATCAAGCCGCTGCAGGAGCCAGGCGTGTACCTGGCGGTGATGCGAGCCTCGGGCACCTACGACTACTCGCAACCAGCGACCCTGTTCACCCTCAGCGACATCGGTGTGTCCGCGCATCGCTACCGCGACCGCCTCGATGTGTTCGCCCAGGCCCTGGAAGGTGGCAAGGCGATGAACGGCGTCAACCTGGAAATCCATGACGACAAGGGCAAGCTGCTGGCTCAGGCCAGCACCGATAGCGATGGCCACGCCCAGCTGCCGATCACGCCCAAGGCCGACACCCTGATCGCCACCCAGGGTGTGCACACCACCCTGCTGCGCTTGAGCAGCGCGGCGCTGGACCTGGCCGAGTTCGACATCACCGGCCCGCAGGCCAACCCGCTGCAGTTTTTCATCTTTGGCCCGCGTGACCTGTATCGCCCCGGTGAAACGGTGTTGCTCAACGGCCTGCTGCGCGACCAGGACGGCAAGCCGGTCAAGGCGCAGCCAGTGAGCGTGGAAGTGCGTCGCCCGGATGAGCAGGTCAGCCGCAAGTTCGTCTGGGAAGCCGACGGCAATGGCCTGTACCAGTACCAGCTGCAGCTGGCCAGCGAGGCCCCGACCGGGCGCTGGCAACTGCTGCTCGACCTGGGTGGCGGGCGCAAGCAGGTGTATGAGTTCCTCGTCGAAGACTTCCTGCCCGAGCGCCTGGCGCTGGAACTCAAGGGCAGCAGCAAACCGTTGTCTCCGGATCAGGATGCGCGCATCCAGGTCAATGGCCGTTACCTCTACGGCGCCCCGGCTGCCGGCAACCGCCTGAGCGGCCAGGCCTATGTTCGCCCGCTGCGCGAGGCGGTACCGGCGCTGCCTGGCTACCAGTTCGGCTCGGTCACCGAAACCGAGCTGAACCAGGATCTTGAGCTGGACGAAGTCACCCTCGACCAGGCCGGCAAGGCCGTGGTCGATATCGAAAGCCGCTGGGCCGAAGCCCGCTCGCCGCTGCAACTGACCGTGCAGGCCAGCCTGCAGGAGTCCGGTGGCCGGCCGATCACCCGGCGCCTGGAACAACCCATCTGGCCGGCCGAGCGCCTGCCAGGCCTGCGTGGCCTGTTCGACGGTGAGGAAACCGACAGTGACGGGCCGGTGGAGTTCGAGTTCCTGGTGGCCGACCGCAACGGCAAGAAGCTGGCGGCCAACGACCTCAAGGTGCGGCTGGTACGCGAGCGCCGCGACTACTACTGGAACTACTCGCAGAGCGATGGCTGGAGCTACGCCTACAACGAGAAATTCCTCACCCAGAGCGAAGAGACCGTCAGCGTCAAGGCCGGCTCCACCGCCAAGCTGAGCTTCCAGGTGGAATGGGGCCCGTACCGTGTCGAGGTGGAGGACCCGGAGACGGGCCTGGTGTCCAGCGCGCGCTTCTGGGCTGGCTACCGCGCCCAGGACAACGCCGAAGGCGGCGCGGTGCGACCGGACCAGGTCAAGCTGGCACTGGACAAACCGGCCTACGCCGACGGCGCTACCGCCAAGGTCACCGTCACCCCGCCCGCAGCCGGCAGTGGCTACCTGATGATCGAGTCCAGCGATGGCCCGCTGTGGTGGCAGGAGATCGACGTGCCCGCCGAGGGCAAGACGTTCGACGTGCAGCTGGACAAGCAGTGGGCCCGCCACGACCTGTACATCAGCGCGCTGGTGATCCGCCCGGGTGAGCGCAAGGCCAACGCCACGCCGAAACGCGCGGTGGGCGTGCTGCACCTGCCGCTGAACCGCGCCGAGCGCAAGCTGGCGGTGAGCCTGCAGGCACCGGAGAAAATGCGCCCGAAACAGCCGCTGACCGTGAAGGTCAAGGCTGCAAATGCCGATGGCAGCGTGCCGAAACAGGTGCATGTGCTGTTGTCGGCGGTGGATGTGGGCATCCTCAACATCACCGACTTCAAGACCCCCGACCCGTTCGCCAGCCTGTTCGGGCGCAAGGCCTATGGTGCTGACCAGCTGGATATCTACGGCCAGTTGATCGAAGCCGGCCAGGGTCGCCTGGCCAGCCTGGCATTTGGTGGTGACGCGGCGATGGCCAAGGGTGGCAAGCGCCCCAACACCACGGTGACCATCGTCGCCCAGCAGAGCCTGCCGGTGACCCTGGACGACAAGGGCGAGGGCCAGGCCACGGTCGATATCCCCGACTTCAATGGCGAACTGCGGCTGATGGCCCAGGCCTGGACCGAGGAACAGTTCGGCATGGCCGAAGGCAAGACCGTGGTCGCTGCGCCGCTGATCGCCGAGCTCTCGGCACCGCGGTTCCTGGCCGGTGGCGACCGCACCAGCCTGGCGCTGGACCTGGCCAACCTGTCGGGCCGTGCCCAGCAGCTGAACGTTGAAATCAGCACCGAAGGGCAGCTGAGCCTGGTGGCCAACGCCGTGCAGAACGTTGCCCTGGCTGAAGGCCAGCGCTCGACGCTGATGATCCCGGTACAGGCCCAGGGAGGCCTGGGGCAGGGCAAGGTGCATGTGCGGGTCACTGGCCTGCAGCTGCCGAACGAGCCGACCGGCGCGTTCGAGCGCGAGTGGACGCTGGGCGTGCGCCCGGCCTACCCGGCGATGCTCAAGCACTACCGCGTGGCCTTGAAGGACCAGCCATGGACCCTGCCTGAAGCAGACCTGGCCGCCTTCGAACCCGCCGGGCTTGAAGCCAGCCTGGCATTGTCGAGCCGGCCACCGCTGAACCTGGCCGAGCAGATCCGTGCCCTCGAAGCCTACCCCTACGGTTGCCTGGAGCAGACCACCAGCGGCCTGTACCCGTCGCTGTATGCCGATGCCGACAGCCTCAAGCGCCTGGGCATCAAGGGTGAGCCAGCCGATGTGCGCAAGCGCAAGATCGAGATGGGTATCGAGCACCTGCTGGGCATGCAGCGCTACAACGGCAGCTTCGGCCTGTGGAGCTCGGACAGCGAAGAAGAATACTGGCTGACCGCCTATGTCACCGACTTCCTGCTGCGCGCCCGTGACCAAGGCTATGGTGTGCCGGCCGAAGCGCTGAAGAAGGCCAGCGAGCGCCTGCTGCGTTACCTGCAGGAGCGCAACCTGATCGAAGTCGACTACAGCGAGAACGCCGAACACACCCGCTTCGCCGTGCAGGCCTATGCGGCATTGGTGCTGTCGCGCAGCCAGCAGGCGCCGCTGGGTGCCCTGCGTGGCCTGTTCGAACGCCGCGCCGACGCCCGCTCTGGCCTGCCACTGGTGCAACTGGCGGTGGCGCTGGACAAGATGGGCGACAAGCCGCGTGCCGAGCAGGCCCTGCAGGCAGGCCTGGGCATCAGCCGCGGTAAAGGCTGGATGGCCGACTATGGTAGCGCCCTGCGCGACCAGGCGCTGATCCTGGCGCTGCTGCAGGAAAGCAACCTGGCCAGCCGCCAGGTCGACCAGCGCCTGTTCGCCCTGTCGGATGAGCTGGCGGCCAACCGCTGGCTGTCGACCCAGGAGCGCAATGCGCTGTTCCTGGCCGGCCGTGGCCTGCTGGGCAAGCCGGAAGGCCAGTGGCAGGCGCGCCTGGACAGCGCGGGCGAAGTGCGCGAGTTCAACAATGCCGACTCCGGCATGAAGCTCGAAGGCCCGTTGCTGGCTTCGCCATTGAGTGTGCAGAACCAAGGCAGCGAAACGCTGTACCAGCAACTGACCTTGTCGGGTTACCCACGCCAGGCGCCTGCGGCCGGTGGCAACGGCATGCAGATCCGCCGTGAGTACCTGGGCATGAACGGCCAGCCGTTGGACCTGCACAACCTGCGCAGCGGCGACCTGGTGCTGGTGCACCTGGCGCTCAAGGCTGAAGACCGAGTGCCGGATGCGCTGGTGGTGGATTTGCTGCCGGCAGGCCTGGAACTGGAGAACCAGAACCTGGCGCAGAGTGCCGCCAGCCTGGACAACGCCAGCAGTGCGGTGAAGGAATGGCGCGAGTCGATGCAGAACGCCAGCGTGGTGCACCAGGAGTATCGCGATGACCGTTATGTCGCTGCGCTCAAGCTGGACAGCTACGGCACCACCCACCTGCTGTACCTGGCTCGGGCAGTGACCCCGGGCACCTACCGCGTGCCGCCGCCGCAGGTCGAATCGATGTACCGGCCAAACCTGCAGGCCGTGGGGGATGGGCAAGGGGAGATGACCGTAAAAGCCCGCTAGAATTGTATCGCCTTTACCGGCCTCATCGCCGGCAAGCCAGCTCCCACAGGATGGAGCATGGCTTGAGGGCGACGCGGTCGAGGTGGGAGCTGGCTTGCCGGCGATTGGGCCGCAACGCGGCCCCCGGCCTTGTTCAGTGAATCACCCAGCTCATCACCCACAACCCCAACAGCAGCCAGATGATCCCGAGGATGATCGAGGCGCGCATGAACGCGCGGATTGCCGAGTACAGCAGCACCAGCCCGATGATCAGGGCGAGGATGCTGAGCAGCGAGGTCTCCATGCCCAAGGTGCGCGCCAGGCCATCGATGAAATTGCCACCGGCACTGGCCAGCAGGTTGAACAGCCCGCTCAATGCGTCGACGATGAAGCGGATCAACGACCCCAGCGCCTGGCCCAGCCACTCGAAAAAACCTTCTACATGCATAGTTGCTTCCTGATGAACGAATCGGCGATGTTGCCGTTCCCAAGCCTTTGGCCATCACCTGGCCAGGTCGGTTCCCGATGCCAAGCTTAACGCGGCCGCGTACCCGTGCGGGCAGGCTGTTGCGCACCACGGTGATCGGCATGCTGGTGCTGTTCGGCCTGTTGTGGCTGGCCGACCGCCTCTGGCCGCTGCCCATGCCCGGCGACGACCTGGCCCGCGTGGTGCTGGCCGAGGACGGCACGCCGTTGTGGCGCTTTGCCGATGCCGATGGCGTGTGGCGCTACCCGGTCAGCCCCGACGAGGTTTCGCCGCTGTATCTGCAAGCGCTGCTGACCTACGAGGACCGCTGGTTCTACAGCCACCCCGGGGTCAACCCGTTGGCCCTGGCCCGCGCTGCCTGGCTGAACCTGCGTGGCGGGCGTGTGGTGTCGGGCGGCAGCACGCTGTCGATGCAGGTCGCGCGCCTGCTCGACCCGCATGAGCGCACCCTGGCCGGCAAACTGCGCCAGCTGTGGCGCACGGCGCAGCTGGAATGGCATTTGTCCAAGCGCGAAATCCTGCAGATCTACCTGGACCGCGCGCCTTTCGGCGGCACCCTGCAGGGCGTCGCGGCCGCCAGTTGGGCATACCTGGGCAAGTCGCCCATGCACCTGACCCCGGCCGAAGCGGCGCTGCTGGCCGTGCTGCCCCAGGCGCCCAGCCGCCTGCGCCCGGACCGTCACCCCGAGCGTGCCCAGCGCGCCCGGGACAAGGTGCTGCAACGCCTGGCCGAATACCAGGTGTGGCCGGCCCAGCAAATCCGTGAGGCTGCCGAAGAACCGCTGGTGCTGGCGCCACGTCAGGAGCCGGCCCTGGCGCCGCTGCTGGCCCGGCGCCTGAACAGCGCCGATAGCCCGCCGCTGATCCGCACCACGCTCGACGCCGCGCTGCAGCGTCGCCTCGAAGACCTGCTGCTGGGCTGGCGCGCACGGCTGCCGGAGCGCACCTCCGCCGCCATCCTGGTGGTCGATGCGCAGACCATGGCGGTGCGTGCCTACCTGGGCTCGATCGACCTGGCCGACGAGCGCCGCTTCGGGCATGTCGACATGGTGCGTTCGTTGCGCTCGCCGGGCTCCACCCTCAAGCCGTTCCTCTACGGCATGGCGCTGGATGACGGCCTGATCCATTCCGAGTCGTTGCTGCAGGATGTGCCGCGACGCTATGGCGACTATCGCCCCGGCAACTTCTCCATGGGTTTCAGCGGGCCGGTGTCGGCCAGTTCGGCGCTGGCGCTGTCGCTCAACCTGCCGGCGGTGCAGCTGCTGGAGGCCTACGGCCCGAAACGCTTTGCCGCGCAACTGCGCATGGCGGGCATGCCGCTGATACTGCCGCCCCTGGCCGAGCCCAACCTGTCGTTGATCCTGGGTGGCGCGGGCAGCCGCCTGGAGGACCTGGTGGGTGGCTACGCTGCGCTGGCGCGGGGTGGCAACAGTGCGCGGGTGCGCCTGCAACCGCAGGATCCGTTGCTGGAACGGCGCCTGCTGTCACCAGGGGCTGCGTGGATCATCCGGCGTATCCTCAGCGGCCAGGCGCGCCCCGACCGCGACCCGCATGCCGAGCTGGTGCAACGCCCGCAACTGGCCTGGAAAACCGGCACCAGCTACGGCTTTCGCGATGCCTGGTCGATCGGCGTGGGCCCGCGCTACCTGATCGGCGTATGGATCGGCCGCCCCGATGGCACACCGGTACCCGGCCAATTCGGGCTGGCTTCGGCGGCGCCGCTGATGCTGCAGGTGCACGACCTGCTGAGCAACCGTGACAGCCAGCGTGGCATCGGCGTGCCGGTGGAGCGGGTGCCGGCCAATGTCGGCGTGGCGGCGATCTGTTGGCCGCTGGGCCAGCCGATGAACAAACAGGACCGCAACTGCCGGCGTCAGCGTTTCGCCTGGACCCTCGACGGCACTACCCCGCCAACCCTGCAGGCCGCCGACCAGCCACTCGGCCTGGGCCTGCGCGAAAGCGTATGGGTCAACGACCAGGGGCTGCGCGTCGATGGCAGTTGCCCGGGCGCCAAGGCCCGCGAGATCGCCCTATGGCCCGCCCCGCTGGAGCCTTGGCTGCCACGTGTGGAGCGGCGTGCGGCGCGCCTGCCGGCCATCGACCCAGCCTGCCCGCCGCAGGTGCCAGCCAGCGCGCCACCGCTTTCGATCGTGGGCGTGCGCCCGGGCGACAACCTGCGCCGCCCGGCCACCAGCAGCGAACCGTTGCAACTGTATGTGTCGGCGCTGGGCGGCGGCGGGCGGCGCTGGTGGTTCCTCAACGGCCAGCCATTGGGCGAAACCCAGGGGCAGGACAGCCTGCTGGTGCGCTTCCAACAGATAGGCCAGGCGGAAATCAGCACGCTGGATGAAAGCGGCGAGACGGCGCGCGTGGCGTTCCAGGTCAGCGAGTAGCCGTTCGACGAGGGCCGAGGCAGCACCTACGCTTGCAAATAACGGGTGTGACCGGCTGGCGCCCCTGATGCCTGTCAGTCAAGCAATTTGGGGCCGCTTTGCAGCCCTTCGCGGGCACGCCCGCTCCCACAGTTCAGGAAATGCGCGATCTCGGTGGGAGCGGGCGCGCCCGCGAAGGGCTGCAACGCAGCCCCAGGGAACATGGAGCGCCCTATGCGTCCTCTGGCCGTGCCCCTGTTGTTGCTGCCTTGGGCGCTTGCGGCCCATGCCGAACCATTGCCGGGTTTTCTCGACAGCCATGAGTACGAACGTCGCCTGCCCGGCGCCAACCTGCCAATAGACGCCTACCGCCCGGTCAGCGCTCACCTGCAGCTGGCCGGGGTGGAGAGTGACAGCCCCGCGTGGGCGCCTGCGGATACCCCGCTGGTGCTGCATAAAGTGCGCTTCGAAGGCGGCACGGTGTTCCCCTTGAGCGACCTGCGCGAACACTACCAACCGCTGATCGGGCGCCAGACCACGTTGGGCGAGCTGCAGCAGTACACCGCGCGCCTGACCCAGCGCTATCGGCAGGAAGGCTACCTGTTGTCGTACGCCTACCTGCCGCCGCAGGAGGTGGCCGATGGCCGGGTCAATGTGGTGCTGGTCGAAGGCTATATCCGTGATTACCGCGTGGACGGCGATATCGGCCCGGCCGGCGCCTATCTGCACCAACTGCTGGAGCGCCTTGCAACCGAGCGCCCGCTGACCCGGGAAACGCTGGAGCGCTACCTGGGCCTGGCCGAGCGCCTGCCGGGGGTGACGATAGAGCCGCAGCTGGCCGTGGCGCAAACCGCTGATGGTGCTGCGCGGTTGACCGTGCATGCGCAGCGCAAGCCGTTCAGCGCTGCGGTTACCGTTGCTGATGGCAACCGCGACGATGCACAGGCGCTGATGACGGCAACCAGCCACGCCCAGACTCGCTTTGCCGAACAGATCGAGGCCAGCCTGTTGCTGCCGCCGGGGGATGACCAGGTGCATTACCAGCGCCTGGCCTACAGCCAGTACCTGGACGCGGGCGGCAGTCAGCTGCTGCTGTCGGCTTCGCGCTATCGCAGCGAGCCCGGCACGCGGATTCGTCTGGACGATGGCCGTGGCATCACCCGCAAGCGCGACAGCGATCGCTATGCGATCGGCCTGCGCCAGCCGGTGATCGTCAGGCCGGATGAATGGATGGTGGTGCAGGGGCAGGTGTATTCGGTCAGTGAGCACTTCGAGGACCGGGTGGATGGGTTGCCATCGGCACGGGACTACGACACCTACGTGCGTGCGATGTCATTCGAGGGCGACTGGCGCAAGGTGGAAGAGGGCCGTTTGCGTATCGTCAGCGCCGGGGTCTATCAGGGCCTGGATTACCTGGGGGCGCGCAGCGATGCCGACTACGATCTGGATTTTCTGCGGTTGCGGCTTTCCGGTTTGCAGAGCGACAGGCTGCTCGGTAACTGGCAGGGGGTGGTGTCCGGGGCGCTGTACTGGAGTGATGACCGCTTGCCCGACAGCGAGCGTGCGGGGTTTGGCGGGCAGAGTTTCGGCCGTGGCTACCCGCGCGACCAGGCGGACGGGGACAAGGGCTGGGGTGTGGCTTACGAGGTGAATTACAGCATGCACGCCAACTGGCTGGCGTTGCTGCAGCCCTATGTGGTGTTGGATACGGCGCAGGCCTGGCATAACCGGGGGCCTGTGGAGGATGCCCACCTGGCTTCGGCGGCGCTTGGTGTGCGGTTGGGCGATGGGCGCTTGTTCAATGTGGCGCTGGAGCTGGCCAAGCCTTTGGCGGATGTGGCATTGGACAGCCTGAACCGTGGGCCTCGGCTGACTTTGACGCTTGGCGTTCAAATGTAAGGGGGCGCGCTGCGCCCCAATCGCGACACAAGGCCGCTCCCACAAGTCCACCGCCATCCTGAAGGTTGTGAAGTCCCTGTAGGAGCGGCCTTGTGTCGCGATTGGGCTGCGAAGCAGCCCCCGGGAATCAATTACTCAATGGGTAGTAAACCGCTGATGCACCGGCGACGAACTGGGTGTCAGTGCCAGGGCCAGCTGGGTGCGGTTGTGCATGTGGGTCAGGCGCAGCACCTGCGACACATACAGCTTCACGGTGTTCTCGGTAATGCCCAGCTCACAGGCGATCTGGTAGTTGGTCTTGCCCTTGCCCACCAGGCGGGCCACCTCCAGCTGGCGTGGCGACAGCTTCTCGAACGCCGCTGGCAGCTCGCTTTCGCTTTCTTCCACATCCGTGGCACGTCGATGAGTACCCTGGCCCCGGGCCTTTTCCAAATCCTGGTAGAGCTCGTCAATCGATTCGGCCAGATCCTGCAGGCGCTGATTCAATCCGCCGAGGTCGTGGAAGTTGCGCTGGCGTTCCAGCAATGCCTCTTCCTGCCGACGTACGCCTTCAAGCAGTTCATCGAGTTCCACCGGCTTCTGGTAGTAATCGGCAAAGCCTTCGCGCAGCGCGCGGATCACATCCTGTTTCTCGGCACGCCCGGTCAACATGATGGCTTCGAACATGCGCTGGCTGCCGTCGACCTGCTTAAGGGTGCGCATCAGTTCAACGCCATCCCGTCCCGGCATGTGCAGGTCGCAGATAAGCAGACCGATGGCTGGGTCTGCCATATAGCGCTCGATGGCTTCGTCAGCAGAATGGGCCGGTACGCAAACATAGCCCTTGGTTTCGAGGAATTCACAGAGTTGTTCGACAATGACCGGTTGGTCATCCACCACCAAAACCTTCAACTCACTCACTTGTCTGGACACGATCCACTCCCTGTTCGTATACGGCCCTGCTCCCGGGCCAGACGCTCTGGCAGTTTAAAAATAGTCGCACCAAGCGAATATGTACAAGTTTTGTACAAGGTGTCGGGCCACAGGCAAGCTCATTGGACCCATACCGCTGTCAACAGAAAGCCGGCCAGCACATAGGGGACGAACGCCTGCTTGTCACCCATTTCTTCGGTCAGGGCCTGCAAACGCTTTTTCACCTTTGGGTTGAGCAAGGTCCACAGGCGCCGGCGGGTGAGCAGCCACAGCAGCACGCTGACACCGGCGCCGATGAAGGTGCCAAGCACGTATTGCGGGCTGGTGGCCAGGGCCAGGGCGCCCATCAGCTTGACGTCATCGGCGCCGAAACGGCCGAGCATGTAACCGGGCAGCGTCAGCAGCATGACGATGGCCAGCGCCCAGCCTGCATCGCTGGCATCGGCACCGATCCAGCTGTGGCCGGTGGCGAACAGCCAGGCCAGGGCGCAGGTAGCCACGCCAAGGGTGAGCATGTTGGATATCTGGCGTTGACGCACGTCCTGTTCGGAGCACAAGGCAAGCCACAGCAGGAGAACAATGCTTTGCATTGGCAGGTCGCCCTTCCCAAATGTTGAACACATCTACCCGGTCAGTCAGGTTTCCTTAAGTGAAGATAGACGGGAACCTGTGGGGAGTGGAGCGGGAGAAAGAAAAAGGCGTGGCCGGGATGGATTTTGTCGCTGTTGAAACAGGCCTCGCAGGCGACTCTTGTGGGAGCGGGTTCACCCGCGAACACCGGCAAAGCCGGTGCCATGCACCGCGTTGTTTTCTTCGCGGGTAAACCCGCTCCCACAGGGGCTGCGGCGCCTGCATAACCGCGTTCGGTGTTACTTCTTGCTCCCCGGCGGGTAGTTGGCCAACACCTTGGTCACGGTGTTCTGGATCGCGCTGTTGCGTTCCTCGGGGCTTGGCGGGTAGTTGTTCATGATCTGCTCGGCACTGCCGCGCCACACCAGCTTGCTGTCACGCCCATCGAAGAGGTCGATCTGGATGGTGGCGACCTTGTAGTCGACGCTGCGGGTTTCGTTGTACATCGGCCCACCCCAATAGCCGCCCCAGTAGCCCCCCCAGCCACCGCCGTAGTTGGTGGTGATCTGTTGCTGGCGCTGCTCGACGATCAGGTACGCACGCACTGTCAGGTCTGGCCGTGCGCCACTTTGCACCGGGCGCAGGCCGCGCTGGTCAAGTTGATTTGCGACTGCCTGGCGAATGCGCTGCTCGGTCAGGTCGCTCTTGATTCGTGGGTCGTCCGGGCGGTACTGCAGGCCCGGTTCCTGCCATGCCCAGCTGCGGTAGGCTGCAAAGTCACGGCTGGCATCGAAATCCTGCTGGACGTTATTGCTGGAGCAGGCGGCGAGCAATAACGCGAATGACAGTAGAACGAGACGGCGCAACATGATGGTTCTCCGTTGGATATCAACTGGGAGGATAGCCGTTGAGCGCCTTGTGCACAGAATCGCGCAGGGCGCTTTCGCGTTCACGCGGCGAGTCCTTGTCGCTGCCGCTTTCGGCGCTGGCACTCCATACCGGCTGGCCGCTGCGGGCGTCGTACAGGTCGATACGCACCACCATCACTTGCACCTCGTAGGTGCGCACGATGGGCACGCTGGCATAGCCACCATAGCCATGGCGGTAGCCGCCATAACCGACACCACCGTAGGGGTACGGGCCGTAGTAAGGGTCGTAGGCATCGTAGTCATGTACCTGGCGCAAGCGCTTTTCCAGGCGTATGTCGGCGCTGACCAGCAAGTCGCCGGGGCCGCCCCGGGCGGGACGCAGGCCATGCTGGTCCAGCGCGCCGCTGACGGCATCGGCCAGTTGCCCCGGGTCGGTATCGACCGAGCCACTGGGCAACTGGCCGTCGCGCCAACTCCAGCTACGGTAGTGCCCGTAATCACGGGCCGGTGTCGGGTAGGCACTGGCATCGAAGGTGCTGGCCGCCTGGGCAGGCGCCGGTGGTAACGGGCGGCTGCTGGCCACATAGGGGTTGCTGCCCTGGCAGCCAGCCAGGGCAAGCGGCAGCACGGCCAGGCATAACAGACGGTACGGCATGTATTCCTCCCGGCGGGCAGGTCAGCGGGGGCGGCAGACCCAGTGCAGGTAGCGGCCGAGCCCGGCGAAGCTGGGGTGTCTACGGTAGGCCAGTTCCATTTCCAGCAGGTCGAGCAGCTCGGCCTTGCCTTGGAATTCCTTGGGCATGTAGTCGTGGAACACCCGCACGCCACTTTCGCTTTCAACCTGCCACATAGGATCAAGTTGCGCCCTGAGTTCGCGTGGATCAAGCGGTTTTTGCGGGGTCAGGCTCTGCTTTTCACCTTCCAGCCGGTTGCTGCGCAACTTGCGGAAATGGCCCTTGAGCAGGTTGCGATAGACCAGGGCGTCGCGGTTGTAGAAGGCCAGCGACAGCCACCCGGAAGGGGCCGTGAGCTGGTGCAGCACCGGCAGGATGCTTTCGGGCTCGGCCAGCCATTCGAGTACGGCGTGGCATAGCACCAGGTCGTAGGGTTCGGTCAGCTGGCCAAGCAGGTCTTGCCAGGGGGCCTGGATGAAGGTGGCCGGTTGGCCGGCTTCGGCAAAGCGCGCCCGTGCGCCGTCGAGCATGGGCGCGGCGGGTTCGGCCAGGGTCAGCTGGTGGCCGCGCTGGGCCAGCCACAAGGCCATGTGACCCAACCCGGCACCGATGTCGAGGATGCGCAGCGGGCGGTCGGGCAGGGCTTCGGCCAGGTCGGCCTGCAGCACGGCCAGGCGGATGGCGCCCTTGGCGCCGCCGTAGATCTTCTCGGCAAAGCGGGTGGCCAGCTCATCGAAATGACGGTCGTTCATCGGGCGAAGCGCCTCTCGCTGTCGGCCAGCTTGGCTCGCACCACCTGGTCCATGTCCAGGCCCAGTTCGCTGCACAGCAGCAACAGGTACAGCACCACATCGCCGATTTCCTGGCCGGCATGGGCCAGCTTGTCGGCGGGCAGCTGGCGCGATTGGTCTTCGCTCAGCCACTGGAAGATTTCCACCAGCTCGGCCATTTCGACGCTGGCGGCCATGGCCAGGTTCTTCGGGCTGTGGAAGCCACGCCAGTCGTTGTTGTCGCGGATCTGGTGCAGGCGTTGGGTGAGTTCTTGCAGGTTCATCGGGGGTCTCCTAATGCTGCATAGCTTCTGCGCAGGCCCGATGCAAAGCAAGGGGGCCGCTATGCGGCCCAGTCGCCGGCAAGCCAGCTCCCACAGGATAATTACCGGCCCAAGCCTGCGCGCCCCCTGTGGGAGCTGGCTTGCCGGCGATGAGGGCTTAAAGCCGGTCCCAGCGCCCGACCATATGCAGAACCCCTCCATGCCCATCCAGCCGCAGCTCTCCCGCAGCCCCCGCCTCACTGGCACCGAGCACCACCTCCGACGGCAACCGCACCGGTTTGCGGAAATCCACCTCGAAGGCATAGCCACTGTGCGGCAGGTGCCCGCGCAGTGCCGCCAGGGCCATGGCCTTGCTCCACATGCCATGGGCAATGGCCGTGGGGAAGCCGAACAGCCGCGCACTGGCTGCGCTGAGGTGGATCGGGTTGTAGTCCCCACAGACCTTGGCATAACGCCGGCCGATATCGCTGTCGGCGTACCAGCGGGTCGCCTCTGGCAACGCTTGCGGCTCGTTTTCGGCAGGCTCACCTGCCTCGCTTTCCAGCTTCAGCCCGCGCACCAGCATGCGGCTGGTCTCGCGCCAGAGCAGGCCGATGCCGTCTTCGGCTTCGGTGACCAGGTCGAAGGTGCCGCCCTTGGCATGCGCTTGCAGATTGCCTGCATGCACCGCAAAGCGCAGCCCTTCGATACCGCCCAGTGGGCGCAGCACCTCGATGCGGTTGTGCAGGTGCACCAGCCCGAGCAGCGGGAAGGGGAAGTTTGGTGCGGTCATCAACTGCAACTGCAGCGTGAACGCCAAGACATGTGGATAAGTACCCGGCAGGCGGCCATCGTCGGTGAAGTGGCACAGCCGACGATAAGCGGCCAGGTTGCTCGGCTGGACGCGAATGAAGCAGCGCAGGCCGTCGTCCGGCAGCTGGTCGCCGCTGATGCTGCGCTTGCTGGCCGCGCGCAGGTACAGGCTGGCGCGCGAAGCCGGGCTGTGCAGGTCGTGCCAGTGTCGGCTCATGTTCAGGCCCCCATCAAGGCCTGGCCGCATACCCGCAGCACCTGGCCGTTGACTGCGCCGGAGCCCGGCTGGCTGAGCCAGGCGATGGCTTCGGCGACATCCTGCGGGCGGCCGCCCTGGCCAAGCGAACTCAAGCGTCGCCCGGCCTCGCGCAGGCCCATGGGCATGGCGGCGGTCATGTGGGTTTCGATGAAACCGGGTGCCACGGCATTGATGCTGCCGCCGCGCTCGGCGAGCCGGGGCGCCCACGCCTGGGCCAGGCCGATCAGCCCGGCCTTGCTCGTGGCATAGTTGGCCTGCCCGCGGTTGCCGGCGATGCCGCTGACCGAGGCCAGCAGGGTGATGCGCGCGTTTTCACCCAGGGCGCCGTTGTCGTACAGCGCCTGGGTCAGCACCTGCGGTGCCTTGAGGTTGACCGCCAGCACCGCGTCCCAGTATTCCGGGGTCATGTTGGCCAGGGTCTTGTCGCGGGTGATACCGGCGTTGTGCACCACGATGTCGATGCCGTCGGGCAGGGCAGCAAGCAGTTGCGTTGCCGCGTCGCCGGCGCAGATGTCCAGGGGCAGCGCCTTGCCGCCCAGGCGTGCGGCCAGGGCGTCGAGGTCCTGGCTGGCTTGCGGCACATCCAGCAGCAGTACGTCGGCACCGTCCCGGGCCAGGGTTTCGGCAATGGCGGCGCCGATGCCGCGCGCGGCACCGGTTACCAGGGCGCGGCGCCCAGCCAGCGGCCGGGTCCAGTCCTCGACCTGGCTGGCGCAGGCATGCAGGCGCAGCACCTGGCCGGAGATGAAGGCGCTTTTGGGCGAGAGGAAGAAGCGCAGGGCACCTTCCAGCTGGTCTTCCGCGCCGGGCCCGACATACAGCAACTGCGCGGTCGCACCGTTGCGCAGCTCCTTGGCCAGCGAGCGGCTGAAGCCTTCCAGGGCCCGTTGGGCAATGCTGGCCAACGGGTCGTCGAGGCTATCTGGTGCGCGGCCCAGCACCACCACATGGGCGCACGGCGCCAGGCTGCGCAGCAGTGGCTGGAAAAATTCGCGCAACTGCTTCAACGCGTCGCTGTCGGACAGGTGACTGGCATCGAATACCACGGCCTTGATCTTCGGCCCCAGGCCAGCCACCCATTCTTCGGCCTGGAGGTTGTCGGTATTGAAGCTGTAAAGCGTGTCGGTCAGGCGCGGGGCAATGGCTTCGACCTGGCTCGCCAGTGGCCCGCCACCCAGTACCAGGGCACCTTCGACCGGGCGCAGGCGGCCGGCCTGCCAGCGCTCCAGCGGCGCCGGGCGTGGCAGGCCAATGGCATCCACAAGACGGCGGCCGAGGTTGGAGTTGGCAAAGCCGAGGTAGCGATCGCTCATGAGTGGGTCTCCCGGAAGGCAAGCTTGAAAGTGTGGACCAACTTTGTGGCAAGGTCGTTCGAATGCGGTAAAAACACCTAGGCTGTACGGATCAAATTGTTTCAGGAGGAACAAGCGCATGCGTTCACTTCGCCGGGTCGCGATCCTGGGCGGCAACCGAATTCCCTTCGCCCGCTCCAATGGCGCCTACGCCACGGCCAGCAACCAGGCGATGCTCACCGTCGCCCTCGAAGGGCTGATCGAACGCTACCGCTTGCATGGGTTGCGCATGGGGGAAGTGGTGGCCGGTGCGGTGCTCAAGCACTCGCGTGACATGAACCTGACCCGTGAGTGCGTGCTGGGCTCGCGGCTGTCGCCGCAGACGCCGGCCTACGACATCCAGCAAGCCTGCGGCACCGGGCTGGAGGCAGCGCTGCTGGTGGCCAACAAGATTGCCCTAGGGCAGATCGACTGCGGGATTGCCGGCGGCGTGGACACCACCTCCGATGCGCCGATTGCGGTAAACGAAGGCCTGCGCCACATCTTGCTGCAGGCCAACCGTGGCAAAAGCCTGGGCGAGCGGCTAAAGCCATTCCTCAAGCTGCGCCCTCACCACCTGAAACCCGAATTGCCGCGCAACGGCGAGCCGCGCACCGGGTTGTCGATGGGCGAGCATTGCGAACGCATGGCCCAGGCCTGGCGCATTGGCCGTGCCGAACAGGACGAGCTGGCGCTGCTCAGCCACCAGGCGCTGGCTGCCGCGTACGCCGAAGGTTGGCAGGATGACCTGCTGACGCCGTTTTTGTCGTTGACCCGTGATAACAACCTGCGCCCCGACCTGACCCTGGAGCAACTGGCCAGGCTCAAGCCGGCCTTCGATCGCAGCGGGCAGGGCACGCTGACGGCGGGCAATTCCACACCGCTGACCGATGGTGCTTCGCTGGTGTTGCTGGGCAGCGAGGAATGGGCCGAGCAGCAGGGGCTGTCGGTTCTGGCCTATCTGGTCGATGGCGAAACCGCTGCGGTGGATTTCGTCACTGGTCGCGAAGGCTTGCTGATGGCGCCGGTGTATGCGGTGTCGCGGCTGCTGGCGCGCAATGGCCTGACGCTGCAGGACTTTGACTATTACGAGATTCACGAAGCCTTTGCTGCCCAGGTGCTGTGCACGCTCAAGGCCTGGGAAGATGCCGATTATTGCCGTGAGCGGTTGGGGCTGGATGCGCCGCTCGGGGCAATCGACCGCAGCAAGCTCAACGTCAAGGGCAGTTCGCTGGCGGCCGGGCACCCGTTTGCCGCGACCGGGGGGCGGATATTGGCCAACCTGGCCAAGTTGCTGGCGAGGGCGGGGAAGGGGCGGGGGTTGATTTCGATCTGTGCGGCGGGTGGGCAGGGGGTGACCGTCATCGTCGAGCGCTGAAGCCACGCCTTGTGGGAGCAACTGTCTTGCTCAATTTCAAAAAGCTGGCGCGATCCCTGTGGGAGCGGGCTTGCCCGCGAACACGGGCGAAGCCCGTGCCATCCACCACGGTGTTGGCTTCGCGGGCAAGCCCGCTTCCAGGCGGCTCACGCTGCGTTCTGGATTTACGTTGTACTTTCAGGCTGCGGTAGCACTAGATCGAGCCATGATGTACCCGTTCTGAGCATGGCATTTAACCGCACGATGAACGTTCTCATGCAGGCTACGATAGCGACTTTGGGAAGTTTTCCGCGCTCCCGCAGTGACTGATAACGAGCCTTGAGTGCTGGATTGTATTTCATCGCCACAAGGCATGCCATGTACAGCGATCGCCTGACCGCAAATCGCCCGCCAGAGATAGAGCGCTTGCCCATGAATTTCCCGCTGTCGTGGTTGAAGGGCGCCACCCCAACCAGGGAGGCAATTTCTCTGGATTCAACCCGACCTAGCTCCGGCAGCAGCGCTATTAGTTTGCCCGCTGTCACCATCCCAATGCCTTTCACTTTGATCAGCTGGGCAACCCGTTCGTCGTTCAGCATCGCGATTTGCTGTTCGATCTCACACTCAACCCGTTTGATCTGCGCCTTGAAGTGTTTCAGGTTGGCATTCAGGTAGTTAGCAACTGCAGTCGATTGCACCTGCTTCAGGCGCCGCAGGTCGTCATCTCGCTGTTGAACCATCCGATCACGTTGCTGAAGCAACTCTCGCAGAAGCGCTCGTTCGGGGCTGACTCGCAGAGAGGGTTGATCTGGAATGACTTCGGCATAGTGCGCCAGAACCTCGGCGTCGATGGCGTCAGTCTTGGCCTTGATGCCTAAAGAGTCAGCGAATGACCTGGCTCGCCTGGGATTGACGCGTATGACCTTGTAGCCAGCGTCCTGTAGAAAACACATGACATCTCGCTCGTAGCCACCCGTCGCCTCTAACAGGACGCGCTTGATACTGAGCTTGCGAAGGCTCTCCAGTAGCGCCTCAAACCCTGTTGGATCATTGCTTAAATGCATTTTGATGCCCTGTGGCCGCACCGCAGCATCAAGGGAGAGACTGGAAACATCGATACCCAAGAAGGAAGCCATCACCAAAACCTCCTAAACTCAACACAGTGAGAGGACTTTGGCTTGGCCCACGCTTGTGATTCGAGATCAGAGCCGCATCCAACTGTTCGGGCTCTCGCCAAAGTGGAACGGTGAATGGCAGCTTTTGCTCCCACACGTGCTCAAGGCACCTACGGCATTCAGCTTGCCATTCACCGCTCTCACTCCAAATTCTAATCCCCCATCAAGACACAAGCGGCCTTGCGTCGCGAAAGGGGCGCGAAGCGGCCCCGGGGTTTCAGCGTCACAGCAAAAATTGTTGGGGCCGCTTTGCGGCCCTTTCGCGACACAAGGCTGCTCCCACAGAGACCGCGCCTGACTTGACCACGAATCAGCTGTTAGGCTTGTCTGGTCAGAACTACAAGAAACCGCCATGCCGATCATCGGACACCCCCGCGCCATACCGGCGCTGGACTACCTGCCCAGGCCACTCTATGCCCGTGCCGAAAGCCTCGGCGCCGGCTCCTGGACCACCCGCCACCAGCACGACTGGGTGCAGTTCTCCTACGCCATCAGCGGCGTTCTCGGGGTGTATACCCACGAAGGCAGCTACTTCGCCCCGCCCCAATGGGGCGTGTGGATACCAGCCGATGCCGAACACGAAGTGGTCACCTCTATGCAGGCCGAAATGCGCAGCCTTTACGTGCGCCGGGATGCCTGCCCGTGGGCACCGGAGCAATGCCGGGTACTGGAAGTGACCCCGCTGGCGCGCGAACTGATCAAGCAGTTCTGCCTGTTCCCGGCAGACTACCCGGAGGGTGACAGCGCCGAGGCGCGGCTGGTGGCGGTGCTGCTCGACCAGTTGCGCATGCTGCCCGAGGTCGGTTTTTCGCTGCCACTGCCACGGCACCCGGGGTTGCTGGCGCTGTGCAATGGTCTGATCGCTGCACCGGACCAGTCGCAGACCTTGCAGCAGTGGGCGCGAGAGCTGGGGTGCTCGGAGAAGACGCTGATGCGGCTGTTCCAGCGGGAGACGGGCTTGAGTTTTCGCAACTGGCGGCAGCGTATGCGGCTGTTGTCATCGCTAGCGTTGCTGGAGGCGGGGGAGAGTGTGACCGAGGCGGCGTTGGGGTGTGGGTATGACTCCACCTCGGCTTACATTGCGGCGTTCAAGCAATTGTTCGGTGCGACGCCGGGAGAATTGAGGCTTTAGTGATTGGTCGCCTGCGCCGGCCTCTTCGCGGGTGAACCCGCTCCCACAGGTACTGCACAGCTTGCAAAGCTGCGGTGATCCTGTGGGAGCGGGTTCACCCGCGAAGAGGCCGGCGCAGGCAACACATCAGGTACGGAACCTGCGCACCAGCGCATCCAGCTCATTGGACAACCCGGCCAGGCTCTCCGAATCCATCCGCGCCGCCTGGGCCAGTTCGGCCACCAGTTGCGCATCGCCGTGAATCTGGCTGATGTGCCGGTTGATGTCCTCGGCCACCTGGTGCTGCTCTTCGGCCGCCGTGGCAATCTGGGTGTTCATGTCGCGGATCACATCCACCGACTCGCGGATCTGCCCGAAGCTGTCACGGGCCAGGCCGATGCGGCTCACCGACTGCTGTGAAACCTCCAGGCTGGCGTGCATCTGTGCGGCCACTTCGGCAGTGCGGCTGGCCAGGTTGCCCAGCAGGCCGTCGATCTCGGCGGTGGAGTCGGCAGTGCGCTTGGCCAGCGCCCGCACCTCGTCGGCAACCACGGCAAAGCCACGGCCCTGCTCGCCGGCACGGGCCGCTTCGATGGCGGCGTTGAGCGCCAGCAGGTTGGTCTGCTCGGCAATCGAGCGGATGGTGCCGAGGATCGACTGGATGGCGTTGCTGTCACGTTCCAGCTGCTGGATCGACTGCGCCGACTGCTCGATCTCCTGGCTCAGGCGGTCGACGCTATGTACCGCGGCATCGATCTGCTGCTGGCCTTCGCGAGCCTGTTGCTGGCCACTGTCGGCCGACTGCGCCGCCTGGCTGCAGGAACGTGCCACTTCGTTGGCAGTGGCGACCATTTCGTGGAAGGCGGTAGAGACCATGTCCACCGCTTCGCGCTGGCGGCCTGCGGCTTCGGCCATGTCGCTGGAAACGCGGGTCGAGCTGCTGGAGGTGCTGAGGATCTTGCTGGCGGCAGCACCGATGTGCTGGATCAGGCTGCGAATGGCACCGAGGAACTGGTTGAACCAGCTGGCCAGTTGCGCGGTTTCGTCGCGGCCACGGATTTCCAGGTTGCGGGTCAGGTCGCCCTCGCCCTGGGCGATATCTTCCAGGCCGCTGGTGACGCTGTTGATCGGGCGTACGATCAGCTTGGCGAAGGTGGCACCGACCACGGCGAACAGCGCGGCCAGTACCAGGGCCACCACGCCGATCAGCCAGGTCAGGCGGGTGGTGGTCTGCATCACTTCGCTTTGTTCGATCAGGCCGATCAAGGTCCAGCCCAGCTGTTCGTCCGGGTAGATGTTGGCCATGTAGCGCACGCCATTCAGCTCCACTTCGGCCAGCCCCTTGCCGTGCTTGGCCAGCTCGGCGTAGCCGTCGCCAAAGCTCGCCAGTTGCTTGAAGTTGTGCTTGGCGTCACGAGGGTCGACCAGTACGTTGCCGTTGTTTTCCACCAGTAGCACGTAGCCGCTTTCGCCCAGCTTGATCTGCTGGACGATCTCGGTGAGGCCTTTGAGCGAGACGTCGACGTTGACCACGCCGCCGGGGTTGCCCAGCTGGTTGGCGACGGTGCGCACGGTGCTGACCAGCACGGCGTCGTCGGCAGCCCAGTAGTAGGCGCCGGTACGCAGGGTCTTGCCAGGGTTGGCCATGGCCAATTGGTACCAGGGGCGGGTGCGCGGGTCGTAATTGACGAACTTCTGCCCGGCCGGCCAGCCGATATAGCCACCGTCATTCACCCCGTAGGACAGGTACGCATAGCTGGGATGCGTGGTAGCCAGGCGGGTCATGAACTCCAGCAGCTTGCTGGCCTGGTCGCCCAGTTCATAGGACGGGGTTGCGCTCATGTACTTGTTCAGTTCGCTACCCGTGGCGGCGACCATCGGCTGCGCAGCCAGATACTCGACGTTCTGGTTGATGCCCTGGAAGAAGATGTTCATCGCGTTGCTGACCTGGCGGATTTCCCGGCTGCTGCCATCGAGGAATCCGTCGCGGGCTTCGCCACGCAGGTTGAGGACCACAAGGGTGGCCACAAGGACGATGGGCAAGCCGGCGATGACCGCGAATGCCCAGGTCAGTTTCTGTTTGATGCTCATCGACGCTCCCGGATTTTTTATTTTCGATACACGAGGCAGGTAACAATTGCATCGGCAGCATCCGGGTTTAATGTAGGGAAACGCCCGTATTTATTGGATAAAGTCGCAGTTGGTGACTATTCGGTCGTGTTTGGACGTATATGGCATACCAAGGGGTTGCGGGGTGGCTCAGTGACAGCAGCCGCCCGCAGCGCCATTGGCCAGGTCCTTGAGGATCGGGCAGTCCGGGCGCTCGTCTCCCTGGCAGTGCGAGACCAGTTCGCCAAGGGTGTCGCGCAGGCTCACCAGCTCTTCGATGCGCCGGTTCAGTTCAGCGATGTGCTGCGTGGCCAGCGCTTTCACATCGGCGCTGGCGCGCTGGCGGTCCTGCCACAAGGTCAGCAGCTTGCCGACCTCTTCGAGGGAAAAGCCCAGGTCGCGGGAGCGCTTGATGAAGGCCAGGCTGTGCAAGTCTTCCGCCTGGTACAGGCGGTAGCCGCTGTCGCTGCGCGTGGCGGGCTTGAGCAGGCCGATGGACTCGTAGTAACGGATCATCTTGGTGCTGAGCCCGCTGCGGCGGGCGGCCTGGCCGATGTTCATGGAGCCTCCTGGGTGTTGCTGGTGGGTTTCCACGCCTTGAGCCATAGCGCGTTGCTCACCACGCTGACGCTGGACAGGGCCATGGCGGCGCCGGCCAGTACCGGGTTGAGGTAACCCAGCGCGGCCAGCGGGATGCCGATCAGGTTATAGATGAACGCCCAGAACAGGTTCTGGCGGATCTTCGCATAGGTCTTGCGGCTGATCTCCAGGGCGGCCGGTACCAGGCGTGGGTCGCCGCGCATCAGGGTGATGCCGGCGGCCTGCATGGCCACGTCGGTACCGCCGCCCATGGCAATGCCGATATCGGCGGCGGCCAGCGCCGGCGCATCATTGATGCCATCACCGACCATGGCGACCACGCCATCCTGCTTGAGTGCAGCCACGGTCGCGGCCTTGTCGGCCGGCAGCACTTCGGCATGCACGTCGTCGATGCCCAGGGCATCGGCCACCACTTTGGCGCTGCCGCGGTTGTCGCCGGTCAGCAGGTGGCTGCTGATGTGTTGCGCGTGCAGAGTATCGATCGCCTGCGCGGCGCCGGGCTTGAGGCTGTCACCAAAGGCGAACAGGCCCAGCACCCGCGGCTGCGCGCCGCGTTCGATCAGCCATGACAGGGTGCGCCCCTCGGCTTCCCAGGCTTGGGCCTTGGCGGCCAGGTCGCCGGGTGGCAGGGCGCTTTCATCGAGCAGGCGGCGGTTGCCCAGGGCCAGCTCGCGGCCTTCCACGCGCCCGGCGATACCACGCCCGGTCAGCGACTGGCTGTCAGCAACGCCAGGCACGTCCAGGCCCTGTTCGGCGCAGGCATCCAGTACCGCCTTGGCCAGCGGGTGTTCGCTGCCGCGCTGCAGGGCACCGGCCAGGCGGTGCAGGTCGGCGCTGCTGCCCACCTGCGCCTGGCTGTGGACAACGCGCGGGCTGCCGGAGGTGAGGGTGCCGGTCTTGTCGAACACCACACGGTTGACCGCATGGGCGCGCTCCAGGGCTTCGGCGTCCTTGATCAGGATGCCATGGCGGGCGGCGACCCCGGTGCCGGCCATGATCGCTGCGGGCGTGGCCAGGCCGAGGGCGCAGGGGCAGGCGATGACCAGTACCGCGACGGCATTGATCAGCGCGGTTTCCAGTGGCGCGCCGGCCAGCCACCAACCGACCAGGGTAATCAGCGCCAGTACCAGCACGGCCGGGACGAATACCTGGCTGACCCGGTCGACCAGCTTCTGGATAGGTGCCTTGGCCGCCTGGGCGTCTTCCACCAGGCGGATGATGCGTGCCAGCACGGTTTCTGTGCCCAGTGCCTGAGTGCGTACCAGCAGCCGGCCTTCGCCGTTGATGGCGCCACCGGTGACGCTGTCGCCGGGCTGTTTGGGCACCGGCAGGCTCTCGCCGCTGATCAAGGCTTCATCGGCATGGCTGTTGCCGTCTTCGACCACGCCATCGACCGGGAAGCGTTCGCCGGGTTTGACCAGTACCAGGTCGCCGAGGCGCAGTTGGGCAATGGCCACGTCTTCTTCCCGGCCATCGACCAGGCGCACGGCCCGTTCCGGGCGCAGGGCCTCGAGGGCACGGATGGCGCTGGCGGTCTGGCGCTTGGCACGGCTTTCCAGGTACTTGCCCAGCAGCACCAGGGCAATCACCACGGCCGAGGCTTCGAAGTACAGGTGAGGGGCCATGCCGGCGGGGGCCTGCGCCCACTGGTACAGGCTCAGGCCGTAGCCGGCGCTGGTGCCCAGGGCCACCAGCAGGTCCATGTTGCCAGTCCCGGCGCGCACGGCTTTCCAGGCGGCCACGTAGAACCGCGCGCCGAGAATGAACTGCACCGGCGTGGCCAGCAGGAACTGCACCCACGCTGGCAACATCCAGTGCACGCCAAACGGCTGCACCAGCATCGGCACCACCAACGGCAGGGCGAGCAGCAACGCTGCGCCGACCGCCAGGCGTTCGTTACGCAGGCGGCGCTGGGCAGCGTGCTGGTCGTCCCTGGCGGTTTGCGGCAGGCTGGCGCTGTAGCCGGCCTTTTGCACGGCGTCGATCAGCAGGTTGTCGTCGAGGGCCGCAAGCACTTCGAGGTGCGCGCGTTCGCTGGCCAGGTTGACGCTGACCTGTTCAACCCCCGGCAGCTTGCCGAGGGCGCGCTCTACGCGGCCGACGCAACTGGCGCAGGTCATGCCGCCAATCTGCAGTTCGACGGTGCGGGTGGGCACGCCATAGCCGGCTTCGCGTACGGCGTCGACCAGCGCGGGCAAGCTGTTGACCGGGGCCTGGACCCGGGCCTGTTCGGTGGCGAGGTTGACGCTGACCTGTTCAGCGCCGGTGACCTTGCGCAGGGCGCGCTCGACCCGGCCGGCACAGCTGGCGCAGGTCATGCCGGAGATCGGCAGGTCGTATGTGGTGGATGCGGGCATGGCTCTCCTCCTTGGACAGGCCTCCAGCATCAACCTTGCCACGCAGGTAAGGTCAATAGCCCAGGCCGGCTCGCTTCAACTCCAGCCCATATTGCCCCATGGCGATGCGGTATTTGTTGATCTGGCCCGCCTGCAGGTTCAGTCGTGTGCTGCGTTGGTCCTCGACACCCGCGGCGCAGCCGGGCATTTGCCCGGGCAGCAGGCGCAGGCGCACGTCCACCGGGCCGGGCGGCAGGTTGAACGAGGTGGACTGCTCCTGGAACACGCGCCCGGAGAGCTGGTCGTTGAGGTAGATACCGATTTCGCAACTGGTGGCCACTTCCAGGCGCTCCCGGGAAATGATCAGCACGCTGTAGTCCGAGTTGCCCTCGGCACTGGCCGGTGGCACTGCAGCCAGCGTGCTCAATAGCCCTACGACGCCCAATGCTGCCCTGAACATGAAGAATCTCCTGCTTGCGTGATCATCAAAGGCGCAGCTTGGCCGACGCGCGCGCGGATTTCCACCCCGGCTGTTGTCGACAGATCTTGACCTTGCCCCGATGGCAAGCTTGAGACTCGTGGAAAACCTGAAGGAGGTAACCCCCATGCAAGTGTTCAATGTACAAGGCATGACCTGCGGCCATTGCGTGAAAGCCGTGACCCGGGCGGTGCAGGAGCAGGATGCCGCGGCCAAGGTGGAGGTCGACCTGGCAGCCAGGCAGGTACGGGTGCAGAGCGACTTGGCTCAGGAGCAGATCCTCACGGCCATTCGCGATGAGGGTTATCAGGCCGACGTAGCCTGAACACTTGCCTGTGGGAGCGGGCGTGCCCGCGAACACCGGCGCCGCCGGTGCCATCCACCGCGCCGCCTGATTCGCGGGCACGCCCGCTCCCACAGGGACCGCGGCAGCCCTTGGATTTGTTGCAAATGTTTTCATGTCGATAGGGCCCACAGCAGGTAGAATCGAGCACTTGCTTAGCCTGCTATGGATTCCTGATGAACCTGCGAATGGTGCTCATCCTGGGCGCACTCAGTGCGTTCGGGCCCTTGGCGATCGACTTCTACCTGCCCGCCTTCCCGGCCATGGCGCAGGCGTTCGCCACCGATGAAAAACACGTCCAGGCCACCTTGGCCGCCTACTTCCTTGGCCTCTCCATCGGGCAACTGGCCTACGGGCCGGTGGCTGACCGCTTTGGCCGACGCAAGCCGCTGATGTTCGGGGTGACCCTGTTCACCCTGGCGTCACTGGCCTGTGCCTATGCCCCCAACCTCGACACCCTGGTGCTGGCGCGTTTCGTCCAGGCGTTGGGCGGTTGCGCCGGGATGGTGCTGTCGCGGGCCATCGTCAGTGACAAGTGCGACCCGGTGGCCTCGGCCAAGGTGTTCTCGCAGTTGATGCTGGTCATGGGCCTGGCGCCGATCCTGGCACCGATGCTGGGCGGGGTGCTGGTGAACGTGGCCGGCTGGCAATCGATCTTCCTCGCCCTGAGCCTGTTCAGCGCCGGCTGCCTGCTGGCGGTCAGCCTGGGCCTGCCGGAAAGCCTGCCCGAGCACATACCGCGGCAACCGCTGTCTGGCGCCTTGCGCCAGTACTTGCGCCTGTTCGCTGACCGGGTGTTCGTCGGCCATGCCCTGACCGGTGGTATCGCCATCGCCGGCATGTTTGCCTACATCGCCGGTTCACCTTTCGTGTTCATCAAGCTTTACGGCGTGCCAGCCGAGCATTACGGCTGGTTGTTCGGCACCAATGCCGCCGGCTTTATCCTGGTGGCGCAGGTGAATGCACGCCTGCTGGCCAAGCGCGGGCCGGCGTTCCTGCTGGCGCGTGCGGTGTGGTTGTACCTGGTTGCGGGCCTGGCGTTGCTGGGCGTGGCGGCACTGCGGCCAACACAGCTGTGGCCACTGCTGGTACCGCTGTTCGTCTGCATCTCCAGCCTCGGCTGCATCATCCCCAACGCCTCTGCCTGTGCCATGAGCGGGCAGGGCGCGCGGGCTGGCAGTGCCTCGGCGCTGATGGGCTGCCTGCAGTTCAGCGTCGCCGCCGGCGCAGCGGCGCTGGTCGGGCTGCTGCATGATGGCAGTGCGGTGCCGATGGCGCTGGTGATCAGCCTGTGCGGGGCGCTGGTGGTCAGTGTCGCGCTGCTGACCCGACGCTTGCCGGCCAAGGCTCCCGCATAAGCGGGTGAGGTGCCTGCAGGCGGGTTTCCAACGTGGCGACGAAGGCACGCGCCTCGGCCTCGCTGCGGAAACTGACCACGTGTTGATCGAGCTGGACCTGCCAGGGGCAGGCGGGGTTTCGGCTCGACGCACTGACGACAATTTTCATCGCGGCATACCTCCAAAGGGGGGAGAGCGGATGAAGTGTAGCGCTGCACCTTCTGCCTGCCATGACCTGAATCAGTGTCCTGACTGACGGTCGGCAAGAACGTTTCTACATGTTTTTTCCTGCGTGGGGTGCAATGCCCGCAAGCACGTGGAACCTTCGCTTTGGCTTGCGCTACTTGTGGAAATTGGTTGTCGGCCGCGTCCGAAGTTGCATCCGGTGTTTTTTCCGCCCGTCGTTCTCGTGCTCCTGCCATGGGTGCCGGGCTGCTTGCCCGCGCGGTCCGGGCAGCTTTCACGCACTGTTTCACTGCTTGCCATGGGTAGGCATACCCAGTGGTTTATAACCGGTGGTGCCACTGCGCGGCGCTGCCTGAATGGCGTTTTTTGCGGCTTATACTGGCGAACCAGGCCAGTGCCAGCGAGAGGCGCTTCCCTGCCAAGGGTGGCCATCGCATCCACACAGTGAACTTGCAGGGAGTTACAGGGACATGAACGCAGCCAGCAGTATCAGCCAGATTGCCAGCCTGATGGCCGACCCCAAGCGCAGTGCCATGTTGTGGGCATTGATCGATGGCACGCCGCGGCTGGCCAACGAGCTCGCGGTAATGACAGGCCTGACCTCGTCATCGGCTTGCGCTCACCTTTCGTTGTTGTCATCGGCCGGTTTGCTCCGGCATGAAGCACGGGGGCGCAAGCGCTACTTCCGGCTGGCCACCCCGCAAGTCGGGGCAGCGGTCGAGGCGCTGGCCAGTGTCCAGTTGGAGAGCGCCAGGGGGGAGCGGGCCAAGGCGCCGGTATCACCGCTGCCCATGTCGATACGCAGGGCGCGGCGCTGTGGCGATCATCTGGGCGGGGAACTGGCCGGTGAGCTGTATCACCGTCTGGTGGTGGCCGGCTGGCTGGAGGGGAGTGGTCGACAGCTGATGGTAAGCGAGGAGGGGCGGACGCAGTTGGCTTTGGTCGGGGTCTACATCGATGCCTTGGCGCCGCATCAGCAACGTGGCTGTGTGATCTGCCGCTGTACCGAGTGGAACGACCAGGGACCGCACCTGGGTGGCGTACTGGGGCAGGCCTTGTTCCGGCTGTTCCTGCAATCGGGCTGGATGCGCGAGGCCGAGGACTCGCGGGCATTGCATATTTCTGCGTTGGGTATCCAGCAGATCAATCGCATTGCCCGCGTGCCGACGTTGCAGGTCGGTTGACCGCGACACTGTCATGTCGCGGTCAGGTCACTCAGGCCAGCCGGGCATCCAGGCTGTTCTGGGCCAGGCGACGGGCCTGGTCTTCGGTCATGCCCAGGTGGGTGTGCAGGGCGTGGAAGTTTTCGGTGACATAGCCACCGAAGTAGGCCGGGTCGTCAGAGTTGACCGTGACCTTCACGCCGCGCTCGAGCATGTCGAGGATGTTGTGCTGGCTCATGTGGTCGAACACGCACAGCTTGGTGTTCGACAGCGGGCACACCGTGAGCGGGATCTGCTCGTCGATGATGCGCTGCATCAGGCGCTCGTCCTCGATGGCGCGCACGCCGTGGTCGATACGCTTGACCTTCAGCAGGTCCAGGGCTTCCCAGATGTACTCGGGCGGGCCTTCCTCGCCGGCATGGGCAACGGCGACCAGGCCTTCACTGCGGGCGCGGTCGAACACGCGCTGGAACTTGCTCGGTGGGTGGCCCATTTCCGAACTGTCCAGGCCAACGGCGATGAACGCATCGCGGAACGGCAGGGCCTGGTCGAGGGTTTTTTGCGCCTCATCTTCGCTGAGGTGGCGCAGGAAGCTGAGGATCAGGCCGCTGCTGATGCCCAGTTGCTGGCGACCGTCCTTGAGCGCCTGGTTGATGCCGTTGAGCACCACTTCGAAGGGGATGCCGCGGTCGGTGTGGGTCTGTGGGTCGAAGAACGGTTCGGTGTGGATCACGTTCTGCGCCTTGCAGCGTTGCAGGTAGGCCCAGGTCAGGTCGTAGAAGTCCTGCTCGGTGCGCAGCACGTCGGCGCCCTGGTAATACAGGTCCAGGAACTCCTGCAGGTTGTTGAAGGCATAGGCACCGCGCAAGGTCTCCACATCGGCCCAGGGCAGGGCGATCTTGTTGCGCTCGGCCAGGGCGAACAGCAGCTCGGGCTCCAGCGAGCCTTCCAGGTGCAGGTGCAGTTCGGCCTTGGGCAGGGCGTTCAACCAGTCATACATGGTGGGTCATCTCGATCAGGTACGGTTGCCGCCATTCTACAGAGCCTGGCCGGGCATTGCGCCCGGCCAGGCTGCGACCTGGTGAATCACCAGACCAAGGGTTCGCCCTTGTAGTTGATGAAGCGCAGGCCGCCCTTGCCGCTTTGCGCCTTGATCTGTTCAAGCATGCCGCGGGTGCTGGTCAGCACGTCGATCTCGGCGTTTTCGCCGCCCATGTCGGTTTTCACCCAGCCCGGGTGCATGGCCAGCACGCACAGGTCGGGGCGTTGTTGCTCGACGACGAAGCTGTTGATCATCGAGTTCAGGGCCGCCTTGCTGGCCTTGTACAGGCAGATTTCGCCGCCATCGGGGATGGTCACGCTGCCCAGGATCGAGC
The DNA here is from genome assembly GCF_040784925.1 of Pseudomonas sp. X4. Lineage (NCBI taxonomy): Bacteria > Pseudomonadati > Pseudomonadota > Gammaproteobacteria > Pseudomonadales > Pseudomonadaceae > Pseudomonas > Pseudomonas sp. X4. Next base: position 3,087,863 of record NZ_CP160798.1, read on the forward strand.
TCATGAAGGCCAGCACGCCGCTGCCTTCGCGTACCTGGCCGACCAGGCGGCGGGCCACGCGGATTGGTGCCACGGCGTTGGTCATGAACAGGTCGCCGATGTCCTTGTTCTGTACCGCCTCCAGGTCCTGCGGCAGGGGGCCCATGACCCCGGCGTTGACGAAAATCAAGTCGAACACTTGGCCTTGCAGGCGTTGCTTCAGGCCATCGAGCTGGGCCGTGTCGTTCATTTCCAGCTGTTCGATGTGCACGCCGGATACATCCGCCAGGGCGCCGGGCTGCTGCGGGTTGCGCACGGTGGCGGTGATGTTCCAGCCGTCTTCGTGCAGGCGTTGCACCAGGCCCAGGCCCAGCCCGCGCGAGGCCCCGATGATAAGTGCGGTTTTAGCGTTAGCCATGTCGATGCGCTCCGTGATCGGTTCGAAGAAGGGTATTGAGGATAATGCACTGTGGTGCCGGGCGCCTTGTCGTAGGTTGTACGAAAAATCACCAGTTGCCTCAGGCCCTTGTGCGGCGTGGCCTTCGGCTTGTTGGCGCACGGGTTATCCACAAGCTGGTCCACAGTTATTGTGTGCAAGCGCAGGTGGCTGTGCAGGGCTACGCAGGGTGTGAGCCTGGGGATAACGTCAGGAGCATCAACGGTTTGCGGCTGTCATCAAATGGTGATCAAAATATGATCAAGGCTCTGCAGGCCTTGAGTAATGCCGCCTGCAAGCGAGTGCCCCAAGCTTATCCACAGGCCGGCCCACAGTTGCTGTGGGCAATGTTCAGCGTGCTTCGAGCAGAATGCGCCCGCGGCTCAAGTCGGCCAACTGCTGCTGCAGTGGCGCCAGGTGGGCGTCACCCAGTGCAATCAACAGGTCCACGCCATTGGCGGTGAACTGCTCATCCAGGACCAGGCCGTCAACCTCCGCCAGGCGCAGCTTCACCAGCGCCAGTTCGCTGAAACTGCAACTGCAGGTGAATTCGCTGCGCTGCACCAGCAGCCGCTTGGGTGCCTGTTGCAGGCACTTGTTGGCACCGCCGCCATAGGCCCTGGCCAGGCCGCCGGTGCCCAGCTGGATACCGCCGTACCAGCGGATCACCAGCACCACTACCTGATCGCAGTCCTGCGCTTCGATGGCCGCGAGGATTGGCCGCCCCGCGGTACCGCCAGGCTCGCCGTCATCGCTGCTGCGGTACTGGGCGCCAAGCTTCCAGGCCCAGCAGTTGTGGGTAGCGGCCAGGTCGCTGTGGCGTTCGATGAAACTCATCGCGTCGGCGGCACTGCTGATCGGCCCGGCAAGGGTGATGAAGCGGCTTTTGCGGATTTCCTCGCGGTATTCGCAGAGGTCGAGCAGGGTAGAAGGCATAAATGACGATCAGGCAGCCGGCTTGATGCCGCAGCCCTTCAGAATGATGTGGATAAGATTGTTGCTCGCGTCTTCCATGTCCTGCTTGGTCAGGCGGCTGCGGCCGGTTACCTGGCAGATCTGGGTGGCAAAGTCGGCGTAGTGCTGGGTGCTGCCCCACAGCAGGAAGATCAGGTGCACCGGATCGACCGGGTCCATCTTGCCGGCTTCGATCCAGGCCTGGAACACCGCGGCGCGGCCGCGGAACCATTCGCGGTAGTCGGCACTGAAGTACTCGCTCAGGCAGGTGCCGCCGCTGATCACCTCCATGGCGAAGATCCGCGAGGCTTGCGGGTTGCGCCGGGAGAACTCCATCTTGGTGCGGATGTACTGGCTCAGCGCTTCGCCCGGGTCGTCGTCGACGCTCAAGGCGTTGAAGGTGCTGTCCCACAACTCGATGATGTTGCTGAGTACGGCAATGTACAGGCCCAGCTTGTTGGTGAAGTAGTAATGCAGGTTGGCCTTGGGCAACCCCGCCTTGAGGGCGATGGTGTTCATGCTGGTGCCCTTGAAACCATGGCGGGCAAACTCGTCTTCGGCGGCCTGGATAATGGCCTGTTCGTTCTTCTGGCGGATGCGGCCCGCGGGCTTGCCCGAGGCGGAGAGGCGATGCGCAGGGACTTCTAGGGTCATGGACGATTCCGTACGGGTCAGTGGCTGCGGCTGTCGGACAAGATTACCTGCCTGCGCCGAAGTGACAAGCGTTTGCGGCACAGACTGGCATCAGCGTGTCGCAGCCAGGCTTTCGAGGAAGCTTTCCAGCACCAGGTTCGGCCGCCGTCCCTTGCGCGTTACCCAACTGAGGCTCAGGTCATAGAAGCGTTGCCGGGGCTTGAGGGCACGCAAGCGGCCTTGCTGCACCCAGAACGTGGCGTAGTGGTCTGGCAGGTAGCCGATGTAGCGACCGGTAAGGATGAGAAACGCCATGCCTTCGCGGTCCGAAGCACTGGCCGTGCAGTTCAGCGCCTGGTAATGCGCCTGGATTTCGGCCGGCAGGCGGAAGGTGGGGGTGATGGCTTCCTGGCTGTTGAGGCGGTCGTCGTCGATCTGCTGGTCATCGGCATAGAACAGCGGGTGGCCGACCGCGCAGTACAGCAGCGAGCGCTCGCTGTACAACGGCTGGTACTCGAGGCCCGACAGCGGGCTGGTCTGTGGCACCACGCCGACATGCAGGCTGCCATCGAGCACGCCATGCTCGACCTGGCTGGGCGCGATCATGCGGATCTGGATGCGCACATCGGGGCCGCGGTCCTTGAGCTCGGCCAGGGCATGGGTGATGCGCATGTGCGGCAAGGTCACCAGGTTGTCGGTCAGGCCAATGTTCAGCTCGCCACGCAAATGCTGGTGCAGGCCGTTGACCTCGGTGCGGAAGCTTTCCAGGGCGCTGAGCAGCTGCAGCGCCGAATGGTAGACCTCGCGGCCTTCCTCGGTCAGCGAGAACCCGGCGCGGCCGCGCTGGCACAGGCGCAGGCCCAGGCGTTGCTCGAGGTCGTTCATCTGCTGGCTGATGGCCGAACGGCCAATGCCCAGTACGTTTTCCGCGGCCGAGAAACCGCCGCACTCGACGACACTGCGGTAGATCTTCAGCAGGCGGATGTCGAAATCGCTGACTTGGGCGAGTGGATCGGGGCGTCGGCTCATTAGTTTAGTCAGGGCCTGTCTGAAGATTAGAAATGTTGGCTTTTTCAGACTTTATCGCCGTGCCAATTTAGCTGCAACAACATCCATCGTTGCCTAATCGTCTTCCGAGGAACCGCCGATGAACATGCCCGAAACCGCTACCGCCGGTATCGCCAGCCAGCTCAAGCTGGATGCCCACTGGATGCCCTACACCGCCAACCGCAACTTCCAGCGCGACCCACGCCTGATCGTGGCGGCCGAAGGCAACTACCTGGTCGACGACCAGGGGCGCAAGATCTTCGATGCCCTGTCCGGCTTGTGGACCTGCGGTGCCGGGCACACCCGCAAGGAAATCACCGAGGCGGTGGCTCGCCAGATCGGCACCCTGGACTACTCCCCGGCCTTCCAGTTCGGCCACCCGCTGTCGTTCCAGCTGGCCGAGAAGATCACCGAGCTGACCCCGGGCGACCTGAACCATGTGTTCTATACCAACTCTGGTTCCGAGTGTGCCGACACCGCGCTGAAGATGGTGCGTGCCTACTGGCGCCTGAAAGGCCAGGCCACCAAGACCAAGATCATCGGCCGTGCTCGCGGCTACCACGGCGTGAACATCGCCGGTACCAGCCTGGGTGGCGTCAACGGCAACCGCAAGCTGTTCGGTCAGCTGCTGGATGTCGACCACCTGCCTCACACCGTGCTGCCGGTGAACGCCTTCTCCAAAGGCATGCCGGAGGAGGGCGGTATCGCCCTGGCTGACGAGATGCTCAAGCTGATCGAGCTGCACGACGCCTCCAACATCGCTGCCGTGATCGTCGAGCCGCTGGCAGGTTCGGCTGGTGTACTGCCGCCGCCGAAGGGTTACCTGAAGCGCCTGCGTGAAATCTGCACCCAGCACAACATCCTGCTGATCTTCGACGAAGTGATCACCGGCTTCGGCCGCATGGGCGCGATGACCGGCTCCGAAGCCTTCGGCGTGACCCCGGACCTGATGTGCATCGCCAAGCAGGTGACCAACGGCGCCATCCCGATGGGCGCGGTGATCGCCAGCAGCGAGATCTACCAGACCTTCATGAACCAGCCGACCCCGGAGTACGCCGTGGAATTCCCGCATGGCTACACCTACTCGGCCCACCCGGTAGCCTGCGCCGCCGGTATCGCCGCGCTGGACCTGCTGCAGAAGGAAAACCTGGTGCAGGCCGCCGCCGAGCTGGCGCCGCACTTCGAGAAGCTGCTGCATGGCGTGAAGGGCACCAAGAACATCGTCGATATCCGCAACTACGGCCTGGCCGGCGCGATCCAGATCGCTGCCCGCGACGGTGATGCCATCGTGCGTCCGTACGAAGCGGCGATGAAACTGTGGAAGGCAGGCTTCTATGTACGCTTCGGTGGCGACACCCTGCAGTTCGGCCCAACCTTCAACACCACGCCGCAGGAACTGGACCGCCTGTTCGACGCAGTGGGCGAAACCCTGAACCTGATCGACTGATCTTTCCGATTCTGATGCCAGGCGCGTGAACACATCGCGCGCCTGCCTCAACCTTCTTTATCTGGAGTTTTGCATGAGCATTGTTCAGCACCTGATCCACGGCGAACTGGTTACCAAGGGTGAGCGCACCGCCGATGTCTTC
>NZ_CP160798.1:3097500-5983731 GCF_040784925.1 Pseudomonas sp. X4
TTTTGTATAATGGGTCAGCGACTTATATTCAGTGGCGAGCTTAACCGAATAGGGAGGCGTAGCGAAAGCGAGTCTTAATAGGGCGTTTAGTCGCTGGGTATAGACCCGAAACCGGGCGATCTATCCATGGGCAGGTTGAAGGTTAGGTAACACTGACTGGAGGACCGAACCGACTACCGTTGAAAAGTTAGCGGATGACCTGTGGATCGGAGTGAAAGGCTAATCAAGCTCGGAGATAGCTGGTTCTCCTCGAAAGCTATTTAGGTAGCGCCTCATGTATCACTCCAGGGGGTAGAGCACTGTTTCGGCTAGGGGGTCATCCCGACTTACCAAACCGATGCAAACTCCGAATACCTGGAAGTGCCGAGCATGGGAGACACACGGCGGGTGCTAACGTCCGTCGTGAAAAGGGAAACAACCCAGACCGTCAGCTAAGGTCCCAAAGTCATGGTTAAGTGGGAAACGATGTGGGAAGGCTTAGACAGCTAGGAGGTTGGCTTAGAAGCAGCCACCCTTTAAAGAAAGCGTAATAGCTCACTAGTCGAGTCGGCCTGCGCGGAAGATGTAACGGGGCTCAAACCATGCACCGAAGCTACGGGTGTCATCTTTGATGACGCGGTAGAGGAGCGTTCTGTAAGCCTGTGAAGGTGAGTTGAGAAGCTTGCTGGAGGTATCAGAAGTGCGAATGCTGACATGAGTAACGACAATGCGAGTGAAAAACTCGCACGCCGAAAGACCAAGGTTTCCTGCGCAACGTTAATCGACGCAGGGTTAGTCGGTCCCTAAGGCGAGGCTGAAAAGCGTAGTCGATGGAAAACAGGTTAATATTCCTGTACTTCCAGTTATTGCGATGGAGGGACGGAGAAGGTTAGGCCAGCCTGGCGTTGGTTGTCCAGGTTTAAGGTGGTAGGCTGAAATCTTAGGCAAATCCGGGATTTCAAGGCCGAGAGCTGATGACGAGTTGCCTCTAGGCGACGAAGTGGTTGATACCATGCTTCCAAGAAAAGCTCCTAAGCTTCAGATAACTGGGAACCGTACCCCAAACCGACACAGGTGGTTAGGTAGAGAATACCAAGGCGCTTGAGAGAACTCGGGTGAAGGAACTAGGCAAAATGGCACCGTAACTTCGGGAGAAGGTGCGCCGGCGAGGGTGAAGGACTTGCTCCGTAAGCCCATGCCGGTCGAAGATACCAGGCCGCTGCGACTGTTTATTAAAAACACAGCACTCTGCAAACACGAAAGTGGACGTATAGGGTGTGACGCCTGCCCGGTGCCGGAAGGTTAATTGATGGGGTTAGCGCAAGCGAAGCTCTTGATCGAAGCCCCGGTAAACGGCGGCCGTAACTATAACGGTCCTAAGGTAGCGAAATTCCTTGTCGGGTAAGTTCCGACCTGCACGAATGGCGTAACGATGGCGGCGCTGTCTCCACCCGAGACTCAGTGAAATTGAAATCGCTGTGAAGATGCAGTGTATCCGCGGCTAGACGGAAAGACCCCGTGAACCTTTACTATAGCTTTGCACTGGACTTTGAATTTGCTTGTGTAGGATAGGTGGGAGGCTTTGAAGTGGGGACGCCAGTTCTCATGGAGCCATCCTTGAAATACCACCCTGGCAACTTTGAGGTTCTAACTCAGGTCCGTTATCCGGATCGAGGACAGTGTATGGTGGGTAGTTTGACTGGGGCGGTCTCCTCCCAAAGAGTAACGGAGGAGTACGAAGGTGCGCTCAGACCGGTCGGAAATCGGTCGTAGAGTATAAAGGCAAAAGCGCGCTTGACTGCGAGACAAACACGTCGAGCAGGTACGAAAGTAGGTCTTAGTGATCCGGTGGTTCTGTATGGAAGGGCCATCGCTCAACGGATAAAAGGTACTCCGGGGATAACAGGCTGATACCGCCCAAGAGTTCATATCGACGGCGGTGTTTGGCACCTCGATGTCGGCTCATCACATCCTGGGGCTGAAGCCGGTCCCAAGGGTATGGCTGTTCGCCATTTAAAGTGGTACGCGAGCTGGGTTTAGAACGTCGTGAGACAGTTCGGTCCCTATCTGCCGTGGACGTTTGAGATTTGAGAGGGGCTGCTCCTAGTACGAGAGGACCGGAGTGGACGAACCTCTGGTGTTCCGGTTGTCACGCCAGTGGCATTGCCGGGTAGCTATGTTCGGAAGAGATAACCGCTGAAAGCATCTAAGCGGGAAACTTGCCTCAAGATGAGATCTCACTGGGATCTTGAATCCCCTGAAGGGCCGTCGAAGACTACGACGTTGATAGGTTGGGTGTGTAAGCGCTGTGAGGCGTTGAGCTAACCAATACTAATTGCCCGTGAGGCTTGACCATATAACACCCAAGCAATTTGCGCACGAAAGCCAAATTGTGGTGGTGAAGACGAAAGAACCGAAAGTTCGCAACATCACAAATATCGCATATCCGAATTCGCTGGGCTGTCCATCTGGACATTCTGGCAACAGAATTTCTTGACGACCATAGAGCATTGGAACCACCTGATCCCATCCCGAACTCAGCAGTGAAACGATGCATCGCCGATGGTAGTGTGGGGTTTCCCCATGTGAGAGTAGGTCATCGTCAAGATTCATTTCGCAAAACCCCTATCTGCACATGCAGGTAGGGGTTTTGTCTTTGTGGTGCAAAAATTCCCGGGCATACGCAGCCCCTGTGGGAGCGGGCGCGCCCGCGAAACAGACGACGCGGTGTATGGCACCGGCTTCGCCGGTGTTCGCGGGCGCGCCCGCTCCTACAAAGGTCGCGCAGGCCCGCTGTTATGTTGCCTCCCACAATTCGAGCCAGAACACTAGAATAGGCCCACGCACCTATTCAGAAGCGCTATATGCCCAATCCTGTCGAACCTGAAACCTTGGCCCGGTTGCCGCTGGACGAGCTTGTCGCCTGTCATGAATGCGACCTGCTGCTGCGCAAGCCCGTGCTCCAGCATGATGAGAAGGCCCAATGCCCGCGCTGCGGCTACGAGCTCTACGCCCATCGGCACAATGTGGTCAACCGCAGCCTGGCCCTGGTACTCACCGCTTTGCTGCTGTTTGTGCCCGCCAATTTCCTGCCGATCATGCAGCTGCACCTGCTTGGCCAGACATCGGACGATACCGTCTGGAGCGGCGTGCTGGGCCTGTACAACTCGGAAATGCGCGGCGTGGCCGTGGTGGTGTTCTTGTGCAGCATGGCCATCCCTCTGGCAAAACTGCTCTGTCAGCTGGTCGTGCTCCTGAGCATCCGCCTGAACGTGGGGCGTAGTTTCGGCCTGCTGTTCTACCGCATCTATCACCACTTGCGTGACTGGGGCATGCTCGAGGTCTATTTCATGGGCGTGCTGGTGGCCATCGTCAAGCTGGTGGACCTGGCCGAACTGACCGTGGGCCTGGGGCTGTTCTGCTTCATCAGCCTGTTATTGATCCAGGTGTGGCTCGAGGTGGTGATGTCACCGCACCAGATCTGGAGTGCGCTATCAGGGGAGGACCTGCATGCGGGCGATTGATGCAGGCATTCTTGTCTGCAATGAGTGTCACGAGCTGAACAGGCAACAGCCAGACAGCACTTCACAAACTTGTACACGCTGCGGTGCCATCGTGCATGCCCGTCGGCCGAACAGCATCGCGCGCACCTGGGCGCTGCTGATTGCCGCGTCGATCCTGTACATCCCGGCCAACATGCTGCCGATCATGACCGTGAGCACCCTGGGCCAAGGCAGCCCCGACACGATCATGTCCGGCGTCATCACCTTGCTCAAGCATGGCATGGTGCCTATTGCTGCCGTGGTGTTCATTGCCAGTATCCTGGTGCCCACGTTCAAGCTGGTGGGCATCGGCTTGCTGTTGTACTCCGTTCAGCGCCGGCAGCCGCTTTCGGCACGGCAACGGATATTGATGTACCGCCTCATCGAATTCATTGGGCGCTGGTCCATGCTCGATATCTTCGTCATCGCCATCCTGGTGGCGGTGGTGAATTTCGGCCGAATAGCCAGTGTCGAAGCCAACCTGGGCGCTGTCGCCTTTGCAACTGTGGTAATCCTGACAATGCTTGCCGCTTTAACTTTCGATCCCCGACTGATTTGGGATAACACGGAGTCGGATGACGACCATGAGTGACCTGCCAACGGCTAAAACCCGCCCAGCCTCGAACTGGTCGGCCATATGGATCCTGCCTTTGATCGCCTTGATGATCGGTGGCTGGCTTGCGTGGCAGGCTTACCGTGATGCCGGTGTGGAAATTGAAGTCCGCTTCGAGTCGGGCGAGGGTATCGTCGCCAACAAGACCGAGGTGATCTACAAGGGCATGCCGGTTGGCAAGGTCAAAAGCCTGGTGCTCGACGCCAAGGGTGATAACCAGGGGGTGATCGCCACCATCGAGATGAACAAGGCTGCCGAGCCTCATCTGACCAAAGGTACGCGTTTCTGGCTGGTGAAGCCGAGCGTCAGCCTGGCAGGTATTTCCGGTCTTGAAACACTGGTGTCAGGCAACTACATCGCCGTCAGCCCGGGGGAGGGGGAGCGCACCAAGCGTTTTACCGCCTTGAAGGTGGCACCGCCGCTTTCGGACACCGAGCCGGGCCTGCACCTTACCCTCAAGGCCGAGCGGCTGGGGTCGCTCAACCGTGACAGCCCGGTGTTCTACAAGCAGATCCAGGTTGGCCGGGTCAAAAGCTATCGCCTGTCCGAGGACCAGAGCACCGTCGAGATCAAGGTCTTCATCGAGCCGGCCTATGCCAGCCTGGTGCGCAAGCACACGCGTTTCTGGAATGCCAGCGGCGTCAGCATCGATGCCTCGCTCTCGGGCGTGAAAGTGCGTAGCGAATCGCTGTCGAGCATTGTTGCCGGTGGTATCGCCTTTGCGACGCCGGAACACCGCAAGGACAGCCCACCTACCGACTCGAACCTGCCGTTCCGTCTGTATGAGGACTTCGATGCGGCCCAGGCCGGTATCCGGGTAAAGGTGAAATTGAGCGATTACGAGGGCCTCCAGGCGGGCCGTACACCGGTCATGTACAAGGGCATCCAGGTGGGCTCGCTCAAAGCCCTGACAATGGCAGACAACCTGGCCAGTGCATCGGCCGAGCTTACGCTGGACCCGTTGGCCGAGGATTATCTGGTCGAGGGCACGCAGTTCTGGGTGGTCAAACCATCGATATCCCTGGCGGGTATCACCGGCCTGGAAGCGCTGGTCAAGGGTAACTACATCGCCATTCGCCCTGGTGAGAAGGGTGCGCGGCCAGAGCGTGAGTTCGAAGCCCGCGCCAAGGCACCGCCGCTCGACCTCAAGGCACCAGGCCTGCACATGGTGCTGTTCGCCGACACCCTGGGTTCGCTGGAAGTCGGTAGCCCGGTCATGTACCGCCAGGTGAAGGTGGGTAGCGTGCAGAGCTACCAGTTCGCTCGCAACAGCAACCGCATCCTGATCGGTGTGCATATCGAGAAGGAATACGAAAAGCTGGTCAACGGTTCGTCGCGCTTCTGGAATGTCAGTGGCATCACCCTGACGGGCGGCCTGTCGGGCATCAAGATCAAGAGTGAATCACTGCAAACCCTGATGGCCGGTGGTATCGCATTCGACACGCCACGGCCCGATGTACCCTTGAAACGCCACATCCCGCGCTTCCGCCTGCATGACAGCCAGGATGCGGTCAACCGCGCGGGTACGTTGATCACCATTCGCGTGGACCGTGCCGATGGCCTTAAGCCGGGCACGGCGATTCGCTTCCGCGGCCTGGATGTGGGCAGCATCGAGAGCGTCGACCTGACCGATGACCTGCAGGCGGTGCTGCTGCGGGCGCGCATTACCGAAGCGGCGGACCGTATCGCCCGCGTCGGTACGCAGTTCTGGGTGGTCAAGCCGGCCTTTGGCCTGGTGCGTACGCAGAACCTCGACACCTTGGTGGGCGGGCAGTACCTGGAAGTGCAGCCGGCTGCCAAGGACCGTGGCCCACAGCGCGATTTCATCGCCTTGGCCGACGCCCCGCAGGTGGCAGGGCCTGAAGTCGGCCTGCCGTTGACGCTGAGCGCTCCGCGCCGTGGCTCGATCAAGCCGGGCGTGCCGGTGACCTATCGTGAGGTTGCGGTGGGCAAGGTGACGGGCTTCGAGTTGGGCCAGAGTGCTGACCGCGTATTGATCCATATCCTGATCGAGCCGCGCTATGCGGCCCTGGTGCGCAGCGGTAGTCGCTTCTGGAACAGCAGCGGCTTCGGTTTCGACTGGGGGCTGGTCAAGGGGGTTACGGTGCGTACCGAGTCGGTGGAGACCATGATCGACGGCGGTATCGCCTTTGCCACGCCGGATGGCGAGCAGATGGGCAACCCGGCACGGCCGCAGCAGACGTTCGCCTTGTTCGACAAGGCCGAGGATGAATGGCTGCAGTGGGCGCCGAAGATTCAGATCGCCAAGTAACATATGGCAGGGCTACCAAACATGGCCCTGCTTTTTTGTGTGGGAGCGGCCTTGTGTCGCGAAAGGGGCGCGCAGCGGCCCCCTTATCTCAGCGCAGATGCTGAAATTGCCGGGGGCCGCTTTGCGACCCTTTCGCGACACAAGGCCGCTCCCACAGAAGGCCGCTCCCACCGAGGGGGCGCAAACACAAATCGCAGGCAACAAAAAACCGACCCTAGGGTCGGTTTTTCGACTAGCACGTCGCTTAGGCAGCTGCAGCTTCTTTCAGCGCCTTGATGTGGCCATTCAGACGGCCTTTGTGACGAGCAGCCTTGTTCTTGTGGATGATGCCCTTGTCGGCCATACGGTCGATTACAGGCACAGCCAGAACGTAAGCGGCTTGCGCTTTTTCGGCGTCTTTTGCGTCGATGGCCTTGACTACATTCTTGATGTAGGTGCGGACCATGGAACGCAGGCTGGCGTTGTGGCTGCGACGCTTCTCAGCCTGTTTTGCACGTTTCTTGGCGGAAGGTGTGTTGGCCACCGTCGAGCTCCTCGAAAGACTTTAGGTAAATAGCAAACAAAATAGGCCGCGAATCATGCCGATCAGTCGAACGGATGTCAAGGCCACCTGCAAGGTTCCGCCGAGCGGTGCGCCAACAAGAGGGAAATATTCCTTTCTGCTGCGCGACCTGTAAACTCGGGAATTTTTGGCTCCCCTGCGAAGGCGCGGGAGTATCGCACATTCGGACGCTGTCTGGCAGCGTCCTCTGCCCTTGGCGTGAATCTTTTCGATGAACCTGCTCAAATCCCTGGCTGCGGTAAGCTCGATCACCATGATTTCGCGGGTGCTGGGCTTTGTCCGCGACACCATCCTGGCGCGTGTTTTCGGTGCCGGCATCGCCACCGATGCTTTCTTCATCGCCTTCAAGCTGCCCAACCTGCTGCGGCGCATCTTCGCCGAGGGCGCTTTTTCCCAAGCCTTCGTGCCAATCCTGGCCGAATACAAGACCCAGCAAGGCGAGGAGGCGACCCGCACCTTCGTCGCCTATGTCAGTGGCCTGCTGACCCTGGTTCTGGCGCTGGTGACCGCCATCGGCATCCTGGCGGCGCCGTGGGTGGTGTGGGCGACCGCACCAGGTTTTGTCGACAGCGCCGAAAAATACGAGCTGACCACTGCCCTGTTACGGGTGACTTTTCCTTATATATTGCTGATCTCGCTGTCGTCCCTGGCCGGGGCGATCCTCAATACCTGGAACCGTTTCTCGGTACCGGCCTTTACCCCGACCTTGCTGAACGTGGCGATGATTGCCTTCGCCGCGCTGCTCACGCCGTATTTCGACCCGCCGATCATGGCCCTGGCCTGGGGCGTGCTGGCGGGCGGCCTGGCGCAGTTGCTGTACCAGCTGCCAGCGCTGAAGAAGATCGGCATGCTCGTGCTGCCACGCCTGAACCTGCGTGATGCTGGCGTGTGGCGGGTGCTCAAGCAGATGCTGCCGGCGATCCTCGGGGTGTCGGTGAGCCAGATCTCGCTGATCATCAACACCATCTTCGCCTCCTTCCTGGTGGCCGGTTCGGTGTCGTGGATGTATTACGCCGACCGCCTCATGGAGCTGCCTTCCGGCGTGCTAGGGGTGGCCCTGGGCACCATATTGCTACCGACGCTGGCCAAGACTTACGCCAACAAGGACCGCGAGGAATACTCGCGGATCCTCGACTGGGGCCTGCGCCTGTGCTTCCTGCTGGTGCTGCCATGCACCCTGGCCCTGGCCATCCTCGCCGAGCCACTGACCGTGGCGCTGTTCCAGTACGGCAAGTTCACTGCCGTCGACGCAGCCATGACCCAGAAGGCGCTGATCGCCTATTCCGTGGGCTTGCTGGCGATCATTCTGGTCAAGGTACTGGCACCGGGCTTCTATGCGCAGCAGAATATCCGTACACCGGTGAAGATCGCGGTATTTACCCTGGTCTGCACCCAACTGTTCAACCTGGCCCTGATCGGCCCGCTCGCGCATGCCGGCCTGGCCCTGGCGATCAGCCTGGGGGCCTGCCTGAACGCCGGCCTGCTGTTCTGGAAGCTGCGCAGCCAGCAGCTGTTCCAGCCGCAGCCAGGCTGGGCGATGTTCCTGCTCAAGCTGGTGCTGGCAGTGGGGCTGATGTCGGCGGTGTTGCTGGCCGGCATGCATTACCTGCCGGCCTGGGAGCAGGGCAACATGCTCGAGCGCCTGGTGCGCCTGGCGGCTCTGGTACTGGCGGGCATCGTGACCTATTTCGGCTGCCTGTACCTGTGCGGCTTCCGGCCTCGGCATTTCGCCCGCAAGGCCTTGCACTAAGGCATCGGGCGGGTCAGGCGTCGGTTTTTCGCATTCCACGCCGCCCTTGGGCGCTGCTGCCTGTCACCAGCGCCCGGGTGTGGTTATAATCGGCCACTTTATGAGCAAGAAGCGCGTTATGCAGCTGGTTCGAGGTCTTCACAACCTGCGCCCCGAGCACCGGGGCTGTGTCGCCACCATTGGCAACTTCGACGGGGTTCACCGCGGCCACCAGGCGATCCTGGCGCGCCTGCGCGAGCGCGGCCAGGCCTTGGGCCTGCCGACCTGCGTGGTGATCTTCGAACCGCAACCACGCGAGTACTTCGCCCCCGACACCGCGCCGGCCCGCCTGGCCCGCCTGCGCGACAAGATCGAGCTGCTGGCGGCCGAGGGTATCGACCGGGTGCTGTGCCTGGCATTCAACCAGCGCCTGAGCAAGCTCAGTGCCGATGCCTTCGTCAAGGCCATCCTGGTCGACGGCCTGGGTGTACGCCACCTCGAAGTGGGCGATGACTTCCGCTTCGGCTGCGACCGCGCCGGCGACTTCGCCTTCCTGGTCGAGGCCGGCAAGCAGTACGGCTTCACCGTCGAGGCTGCCAACACGGTGATCCAGGACGGCCTGCGGGTCAGCAGCACCGAAGTGCGCAAGGCCCTGTCCGAAGGCAACTTCGAGCTGGCCGAGCACCTGTTGGGCCGCCCGTACCGCATCAGCGGCCGCGTGTTGCATGGCCAGAAGCTGGCCCGCCAGCTCGGCACACCTACCGCCAACATCCAGCTCAAGCGCCGCCGCGTGCCGCTGTCCGGGGTCTACCTGGCCAGCATCGAAATCGACGGCAAGGCCTGGCCGGGTGTCGGCAATATCGGCGTGCGCCCCACCGTTGCCGGTGACGGGCGCCCGCACCTGGAGATTCATCTGCTGGACTATGCCGGCGACCTTTACGGCCGGCGCCTGACGGTGGAGTTCCACCACAAGCTGCGTGAAGAGCAGCGATTCGCCTCCCTGGAGGCGCTGAAGTCGGCGATCGATGCGGATATCGCCGCCGCACGTGCACATTGGCACGCTCAACCGTTAACGAAGAGCCTGAAATGACCGACTACAAAGCCACGCTTAACCTTCCGGACACCGCCTTCCCCATGAAGGCCGGCCTGCCTCAGCGCGAACCGCAGATCCTGCAGCGCTGGGACAGCATTGGCCTGTACCAGAAGCTGCGCGAAATTGGCAAGGATCGTCCCAAGTTCGTCCTGCACGACGGCCCGCCCTATGCCAACGGCAAGATTCACATCGGTCATGCGCTGAACAAGATCCTCAAGGACATGATCGTCCGTTCCAAGACGCTGTCCGGCTTCGATGCGCCGTATGTGCCGGGCTGGGACTGCCATGGCCTGCCGATCGAGCACAAGGTCGAGGTCACCCACGGCAAGCATCTGTCCGCCGACCGCACCCGCGAGCTGTGCCGCGAGTACGCCGCCGAGCAGATCGAAGGGCAGAAGACCGAGTTCATCCGCCTGGGCGTGCTGGGTGACTGGGACAACCCGTACAAGACCATGAACTTTGCCAACGAGGCCGGCGAAATCCGCGCCCTGGCCGAGATGGTCAAGCAAGGCTTCGTGTTCAAGGGCCTTAAGCCGGTGAACTGGTGCTTCGATTGCGGTTCGGCCCTGGCCGAGGCCGAAGTCGAATACGCCGACAAGAAATCGCAGACCATCGACGTTGCCTTCCCTGTTGCCGACGAGGCCAAGCTGGCTGCTGCCTTCGGCCTGGCTTCGCTGGCCAAGCCGGCCGCCATCGTGATCTGGACCACCACTCCGTGGACCATCCCGGCCAACCAGGCACTGAACATCCACCCGGAGTTCAAGTACGCCCTGGTCGACACCGGCGAGCGCCTGCTGGTACTGGCCGAAGAGCTGGTGGAGTCGTGCCTCAAGCGCTACAGCCTGGAAGGCTCGGTCATCGCCACCGCCCAGGGTTCGGCGCTGGAACTGATCAACTTCCGCCACCCGTTCTACGACCGCCTGTCGCCAGTCTACCTGGCCGACTACGTCGAACTGGGCGCCGGTACCGGCGTGGTGCACTCCTCGCCAGCCTACGGTGAAGACGACTTCGTCACCTGCAAGCGCTACGGCATGGTCAACGACGACATCCTCACCCCGGTGCAGAGCAACGGCGTGTACGTCGACTCGCTGCCATTCTTCGGCGGCCAGTTCATCTGGAAGGCCAACCCGGCCATCGTCGAGAAGCTGAGCGAAGTCGGTGCGCTGATGCACACCGAAACCATCAGCCACAGCTACATGCACTGCTGGCGCCACAAGACCCCGCTGATCTACCGCGCCACCGCGCAGTGGTTCGTGGGTATGGACAAGCAGCCGACCACCGGCGAGCCGCTGCGCGAGCGTGCACTGAAAGCCATCGAGGACACCAAGTTCGTGCCGGCCTGGGGCCAGGCGCGCCTGCATTCGATGATCGCCAACCGCCCGGACTGGTGCATCTCGCGTCAGCGCAACTGGGGCGTGCCGATCCCGTTCTTCCTGCACAAGCAGACCGGCGAGCTGCACCCACGCACCGTCGAGCTGATGGAAGCAGTGGCCAAGCGCGTCGAACAGGAAGGCATCGAGGCCTGGTTCAAGCTGGACGCCGCCGAACTGCTGGGTGCTGAAGCCGAGCAGTACGACAAGATCACCGACACCCTCGACGTATGGTTCGACTCGGGTACCACCCACTGGCACGTGCTGCGTGGCTCGCATGACATTGGCCACGCCACCGGCCCGCGTGCCGACCTGTACCTGGAAGGTTCCGACCAGCACCGCGGCTGGTTCCACTCGTCCTTGCTGACCGGTTGCGCCATCGACGGCCACGCGCCGTACCGCGAGCTGCTGACCCACGGCTTCACCGTGGACGAGAACGGCCGCAAGATGTCCAAGTCGCTGGGCAACACCATCGAGCCGGAGAAGGTCAACAACACCTTGGGTGCCGATATCCTGCGCCTGTGGGTTGCCGCTACCGACTATTCCGGTGAAATGGCCGTTTCCGAGCAGATCCTGCAGCGCAGCGCCGACGCCTACCGCCGTATCCGCAACACTGCACGCTTCCTGCTGTCCAACCTGTCCGGCTTCGACCCGGCCCGCGACCTGCTGGCCCCGGAAGACATGCTGGCGCTGGACCGCTGGGCCGTAGACCGCACCCTGCTGCTGCAACGCGAGCTGGAAGAGCACTACAGCGAGTACCGTTTCTGGAACGTCTACTCCAAGGTGCACAACTTCTGCGTGCAGGAGCTGGGTGGCTTCTACCTCGACATCATCAAGGACCGCCAGTACACCACCGGCGCCAACAGTGTCGCCCGCCGTTCCTGCCAGACCGCGCTGTACCACATCAGCGAGGCGCTGGTGCGCTGGATCGCGCCGATCCTGGCGTTCACCGCCGACGAAATCTGGCAGTACCTGCCAGGCGAGCGCAACGAGTCGGTAATGCTCAACGGCTGGTACCAGGGCCTGAGCGAACTGCCGGAAGGCACCGAACTGGACCGCGCCTACTGGGACCGCGTGATGGCCGTCAAGGCATCGGTCAACAAGGAGCTGGAAAACCAGCGTACCGCCAAGGTCATCGGCGGCAACCTGCAGGCTGAAGTCACCCTGTACGCCGACGAAGGCCTGAGCGCCGACCTGGGCAAGCTGGGCGACGAACTGCGCTTCGTGCTGATCACCTCGGCTGCCAGCGTGGTGCCGTTCGTGCAGGCGCCAGCCGAAGCCGTGGCCACCGAAGTCGAAGGCCTCAAGCTGCAAGTGGTCAAGTCCGGCCACGCCAAGTGCGGCCGTTGCTGGCACTTCCGCGCCGACGTCGGCAGCCACCCGGAGCACCCGGAAATCTGCGGCCGTTGCGTCGACAACCTGAGCGGTTCCGGCGAGGTGCGCCACTATGCCTAACCCTGCAGCGGGGCGCTTCGGGCGCCTTGCATGGCTTTGGCTGAGCCTGGTGGTACTGGTCCTCGACCAGGCCACCAAGCTGTATTTCAACAATGCCCTGACCATGTACCAGCAGGTTGTCGTCATCCCTGACTACTTCAGCTGGACCCTGGCCTACAACACTGGCGCGGCGTTCAGCTTCCTGGCGGAAAGCTCCGGCTGGCAGCGCTGGCTGTTCGCCCTGATCGCCGTGGTGGTCAGTGCCGTGCTGGTGGTGTGGCTCAAGCGCCTGGGGCGCAACGAGACCTGGCTGGCCGTGGCGCTGGCGCTGGTGCTGGGTGGCGCGATCGGCAACCTGTACGACCGCGTCGTGCTCGGCCATGTGGTCGACTTCATCCTGGTGCACTGGCAGAACCGCCATTACTTCCCGGCCTTCAACCTGGCCGACAGCGCCATTACCGTTGGTGCGGTGATGCTGGCGCTGGATATGTTCAAGAGCAAGAAGTCCGAGGATCCGGTCCATGACTGACACCCGTATCGGCCAGAACACCGAAGTCACCCTGCACTTCGCGCTGCACCTGGAAAACGGCGACACCGTCGACAGCACGTTCGACAAGGCCCCGGCCACCTTCAAGGTTGGCGATGGCAACCTGCTGCCGGGTTTCGAGAACGCGCTGTTCGGCTTCAAGGGCGGTGACAAGCGTACCGTCGTGGTGGCCCCGGAGAACGCCTTCGGCCAGCCCAACCCGCAGAACGTGCAAGTCATGCCGCGGTCTCAGTTCGAGGGCATGGAGTTGTCCGAAGGGCTGTTGATCATCTTCAACGACGCCGCCAACACCGAGCTGCCGGGTGTGGTCAAAGCGTTCGATGACGACCAGGTGACCATCGACTTCAATCACCCATTGGCTGGCAAGACCCTGACCTTCGAGGTGGAGATCCTCGAGGTGAAGGCCCTGTAAGCCTGGAGCCGAGCATGCAAATCAAACTCGCCAACCCTCGCGGCTTCTGCGCGGGGGTCGACCGGGCGATCGAGATCGTCAACCGCGCGCTGGAAGTCTTCGGCCCGCCGATCTATGTGCGTCACGAAGTGGTGCACAACAAGTTCGTGGTGGAAGACCTGCGTAACCGCGGCGCCATCTTCGTCGAAGAGCTGGACCAGGTACCGGACGATGTCATCGTCATCTTCAGTGCCCACGGTGTTTCCCAGGCCGTGCGCCAGGAAGCCGCTGGCCGTGGCCTGAAAGTGTTCGATGCCACCTGCCCGCTGGTGACCAAGGTGCACATCGAAGTGGCCAAGTACAGCCGCGACGGCCGTGAGTGCATCCTCATCGGCCACGAAGGGCACCCGGAAGTCGAAGGCACCATGGGCCAGTACGACGCCAGCAACGGTGGCGCCATCTACCTCGTCGAAGACGAGGAGGATGTTGCCAACCTGCAGGTGAAGGACCCGGACCACCTGGCGTTCGTCACCCAGACCACGCTGTCGATGGACGACACCAGCCGCGTCATCGACGCCCTGCGTGCGCGCTTCCCGAACATTGGCGGCCCGCGCAAGGACGACATCTGCTACGCCACCCAGAACCGCCAGGACGCGGTCAAGCAACTGGCGGACGAGTGCGACGTGGTACTGGTGGTCGGCAGCCCGAACAGCTCCAACTCCAACCGCCTGCGCGAGCTGGCCGAGCGCATGGGCACCCCGGCCTACCTGATCGACGGTGCCGAGGACCTGCAGCGTGGCTGGTTCGAGCAGACGGCGCGGGTCGGCATCACCGCCGGTGCTTCGGCCCCCGAAGTACTGGTGCGTGGTGTGATCGAGCAGCTCAAGGCCTGGGGCGCCAGCGGTGCTGAAGAGCTGGATGGGCGGGAAGAGAACATCACCTTCTCCATGCCCAAGGAGCTGCGGGTTCGGTCGCTGATCTGAAACGGCCCCCACCTGATGCTGTTTTATGTGGGAGCGGCCTTGTGTCGCGAAAGGGCCGCAAAGCGGCCCCGGCAATATCAGCGCCAACGCTGAAATCCCGGGGCTGCTTTGCAGCCCTTTCGCGACACAAGGCCGCTCCCACAACGACCACGTATGCTAGCTGGAGGTGTCTTTGCATCGGGATTTTTTTGGCTCTCCCATATCTACCCTGACCCTGCCAGTCGATGCCATCACCACTTGATACTGGCTAGTTGCGGTCAAGCGCTCGCAAATCTCCATCGTTGAACCTAACCAATTACCGTTGGCCCCAAGCGGAACACCCTGCGCACTGAATTTCAGCTGCTCGCCGCGATTGCTCGTGATCTTCAGCGGCCGTGAAAGACGCTGCTCGCGCAGCACCTGCCCGTTATGCTCCAGCATCACCTGCCAACCATTCCCCCAGTTACCGTCCAACGCCTGCACCAGCACCGGCTGGCTTTGCAACATGGCATGGCTGCGCGCACTGCGCAGCGCCTGCGCCAGGTCTCGCGCAGCTGCCGCCCTGTGTAGGTCGTCGCTCAATCTGGCGTAGGCCGGCATGCCGAGCTGTGTCAGCAATACGGCCACCGCCAGGGCCGACAACATTTGTATCAGTGTTACACCTCGTTGCTTCACCGTGCATTCCTCCCTGGAAGTGCTTGGCTGTAGCTTCACGGTCGTTGGACCGGCGGTCCAGTCGCCCGGGTTCAATGCAATTGCAGGAAAAGTCGCAGGAGGTGCAGGGATGCACGCAAGACAACGAGGCATGACGCTTCTGGAAGTGTTGTTGGCGGTGGGTGTGGTGGCCGTGGGTATGTTCGCAGCGGCAGGCCTGCAACTGCAGGCATTGCAGGCTGCGGAGGATGCGCGTCGCGATGGGAAGGCGGCAATGGCGGCTCACAGCGAGCATGAAAGGGGGCGGCCATGAGCCGCGTCCAGCGTGGTTTCGGCTTGCTTGAGCTGATGCTGGCGCTGACCATCGGGTTGCTGCTGTTGGCGGCGGCCAGCCAGCTATTTACCTCGGCCCACCATACCTGGCGGCTGCACAGCACGGCAGTACGCATGCAGGATGACGCTCGCCTGGCATTGCTGCGAATGGCCCAGGATATCCGCATGACCGGGATGTTCGGCTGCTTGCGACTGCAGCCAAAGCACTTCGGCAGTTCGAGCGCAGAGCACGCATTCGCCCGGCCGATGGAAGTCGAAGCATCCACCCTTAGCCTGGTCGTGGCGGAGTTACCTGGGCAAGCCGGTGGGCCGCAGTGGTTCCTGCACACGGACTGTACTAGCAAAGTGTCTGTGGACGATGAGTTGAAGGAGGGCTACCCACAGGTTCACCCCATCAGCAGATATGTCTACCAACTCGAGGGCAATACGCTGAGATTCAAACGCAACAACAGCAATTTCCAGCCGCTGGTTGAAAATGTGCGGTCAATGCGTTTGCAGCGGGTGCAAATGGCACAGGGTGAGGGGGTGGATATTGCCCTGACGCTTTACGAACCCACGCTCGAACTTGAACAGCACCATGAACTGAGCGTCGCAATCCGCAACCCGGTGCCGGCCTCATGAGTCGTCAGCGTGGCATTGTCCTGTTGTTGGCCTTGGTCCTGAGCATGCTGCTGGGGCTGCTTGCGGCGTCGGCCCTGCGAGATGCGCTGGCGCAAACGCAGATGACCGGCTATCTGAGCGAAGGCCTGCTGGCGCTGGAGCAGGCCGAGGCCACGCTGCTGGCAGGGGCAGGCGAGCTCGAGCGGGCTCCCCCCGACCCTTGCGAGGCGTGCCCGCCACCCGCTCGACCGCATGACCTGAGCGGGCAGTGGCAGCGCACGCCAACCGGCTATTTCCATTTGCAGAATCTGGGTACCAGCGAACACGCGGCGCATATGCCGGAAGGGCAGCAGGTCACCCTGTACCGCGTCACCGCCGTCAGCCTGCAAACCCAGTCACGGCATGTGCTGGAAGCGGTCTATGCCATGGGCGAGGACACGACCCGGCGCATTGCCTGGCGCCAGAGATTGCGAGGAGACTGACATGCAGCAAGGCTTGAGCCTGATCGAGTTGTTGATTGTGCTGGCCGTGACCGGCATTCTGGCAGCCATTGCCTACCCCAGTTACAGCGACCAGCTACGGCGAGCCGCGCGCAGCGAAGTGGTTGGCCTGCTGCATGATGCCGCCCTGCGCCTGGAGCGCCACCGCGTATGCACTGGCCAATACGCCGAGGGCGACCCGGCCTTGCCCGACGGTACCCGCTATTACAGCCTGCAGGCCCAGCGCGACAGCGACACCTTCACGCTGCGCGCCCGGCGGCTGCCGAGTGGGCTGATGGCGCAGGACCGCTGTGGCGATTTCCAGCTCGACCAGGCCGGCGTGCAGCGCAATCCGGGTGCCGTCGAAGACAGCGTGCACTGCTGGGGAAGCTGAAGGTTGAATGATGCCCGGTGCATCGCGGATTTACTTCAGGTGTTGGATCGACAGATGAGCAAGCAAGTAGTGGTGGTCGGTGGCGGGGTGATCGGCCTGCTGACGGCATTCAACCTGGCGGCGAAGGTCGGGCAGGTGGTGGTGTGTGATCAGGGTGAAGTCGGCCGCGAGTCGTCCTGGGCCGGCGGTGGCATCGTTTCGCCGCTGTACCCGTGGCGCTACAGCCCGGCCGTGACCGCCTTGGCACACTGGTCACAAGACTTTTATCCACAGCTGGGCGAGCGCTTGTTCGCCAGCACCGGCGTCGACCCCGAAGTGCACACCACCGGCCTGTACTGGCTTGACCTGGACGACGAGGCCGAAGCGCTGGCCTGGGCCGAGCGTGAGCAGCGACCGCTGAGTGCCGTGGATATTTCGGCGGCCTATGACGCGGTGCCGGTGTTGGGCCCGGGCTTCAAGCGTGCCATCTACATGGCCGGCGTGGCCAACGTGCGCAACCCTCGCCTGGTGAAGTCGCTCAAGGCGGCGTTGCTGGCGTTGCCCAACGTGACCTTGCGTGAGCACTGCCAGATTACCGGCTTCGCCGAGCAAGGCGGTCGCGTGACCGGTGTGCAGACGGCAGACGGCGTGCTGGCGGCGGATGAGGTGGTGCTCAGTGCCGGCGCCTGGAGTGGCGACCTGCTGCGTACGCTCGGCCTGGAATTGCCGGTGGAGCCGGTGAAGGGCCAGATGATTTTGTTCAAATGTGCCGAAGACTTCCTGCCGAGCATGGTGTTGGCCAAGGGGCGCTATGCGATCCCTCGGCGGGATGGGCATATTCTGGTGGGTAGCACGCTGGAACATGCCGGGTACGACAAGACCCCGACCGAGGAGGCGTTGGAGAGCCTGAAGGCCTCGGCGGTGGAGTTGCTGCCTGAGCTAGAGGGGGCCACGGTGGTGGCGCATTGGGCCGGGCTGCGGCCGGGATCGCCGGAGGGTATTCCGTACATAGGGCCGGTGCCGGGGCATGCGGGGCTGTGGTTGAACTGCGGTCATTACCGCAACGGGCTGGTGCTGGCGCCGGCTTCGTGCCAGCTGTTTACCGACCTGTTGACCGGGGCAGAGCCGATCATTGACCCGGCGCCGTATGCGCCAGCCGGGCGGTTGAGCTGAGATTGCCGGGGCCGCGTTGCGGCCCTTTCGCCGGCAAGCCAGCTCCCACAGGTCCACCTACAGCCACGGGACCTGTGCTTTACCTGTGGGAGCCGGCTTGCCGGCGATGAGGCCAGCAAGGCCAATAAATATTTCAGCCGGCGGGTCCAATAGAGCACTCAACCGGTAATCGGTGCCTGCGAGTGCCGGCTTGGATAATGCTGCTCATACACCTTGCACACCCGCAGTACCTGCTCATCGGCAAAGCGCCCGGCCACCACCTGCAGCCCCACCGGCAACCCCTCGCGGGTGAACCCGCAGGGCACCGAAGCCGCCGGCTGCTGGGTCAGGTTGAAGGGATAGCTGAACGGCGTCCATTCCATCCACTGCGTCATCCCCGACCCCGGCGGCACATTGTGCCCTGCCTCGAATGCCACCAGCGGTAGCATCGGCGATACCAGCACGTCATGACGCTGGTGGAAGGCATTCATCTTCGCGATCAACTCTGCCCGTGCCTCCAGAGCCTGGGTGTATTCGCCCAGACTGATTCGCGCTCCCTGTTCGGCAATCCAGCGCAGCCCTGGGTCAAGCTGCGCCCGCTGTTCATCGCTGAACGCACTGGCCAACCGCGCCGCCCCGGCAAACCACAGGGTATTGAACGTCTCCAGCGGGTCACCGAACCCTGGGTCGACTTCCTCAACCTGTGCGCCCAGCCGTGCCAGGCGCTGCACGGCCTGGGCCACCAGTGCCTGGACCTGCGGGTCGACCTGCACGTAACCGAAGTTGGCACTGTAGCCGATGCGCAGGCCGCTCAGGTCCTGTTCCTGGCCCAGCCACGGCGCCTGCCTGGGTGCGCCGGCCAACCCGTCACGGGCATCGGGGCGGGCGACGCAGTCGAGCATCAGTACCGAATCGTCGACGGTGCGCGTCATCGGCCCCAGGTGCGACAGCACGGTCATGGCACTGGGCGGCCATTGCGGTACGTAGCCGAAGGTCGGCTTGATGCCGAAGGTGCCGGTAAAGGCGCAAGGGATGCGAATAGAGCCGCCGGCATCGCTGCCCTGGTGCAGCACGCCCAGGTTCAGCGCGGCTGCCGCCGCGGCGCCACCGGACGAGCCGCCGGCGGTCAGCCGGGTATCCCAGGGGTTGCGGGTGATGCCGTACAGCGGGTTGTCGGTCACCCCCTTCCAACCGAACTCCGGCGTGGTGGTCTTGCCCACCAACACAGCGCCGGCTTCGCGCATGAAGGCCGTGAAGGGCGCATCGACTTCCCACGGGCCTGCGCCCGAGGTAGTGCGCGAGCCCTTGCGTGTGGGCATGCCCCGGGTCAGGGTCAGGTCCTTGATCGAGGCGGGTACGCCATCCAGCCGGCCGCAGGGCTCGCCACGCTGCCAGCGCTGTTCGCTGGCGCGGGCGGCGGCGCGGGCACCTTCGCCGTCGACATGGCAATAGGCGTTGACCGCCGGGTTGTGCAGGTCGATGCGCGCCAGCACATCGTCGATCACCTCGACCGGTGACAGTTGGCGGCGCTGGTACAACTCGAGCAGTTCGACGGCGGTGAACTCGCCAATCGCGGTTTTCTGGGTCATCTCAACGGGCTCCCGGGTTGGCGGCCTGGAACATGGCGCGCAGCAGCACGTCGCAGCCATCGGCCAGGTCCTGTGGCGCGGCATTTTCGATTTCGTTGTGGCTGATGCCGCCCTCGCAAGGCACGAAGATCATCCCGGCCGGGCCCAGTTCGGCGAGGAAGATCGCGTCGTGGCCGGCGCCGCTGACGATATCCATGTGGCTCAGGCCCAGCTCCCGCGCGCCTTGGCGCACGGCGTCCACGCACTGCTCGGCGAAGTACAGCGGCGGGAAGTCGGCGGTTGGCGTCAGCTCGAAACTCAACCCGTGTCTTACCGTGCTGGTTTCAATGGCCGCGCGTACTTCGCTGACCATGGCGGCGAGGTGCTCGGGGTCGAGGTGGCGCAGGTCGATGGTCATCTGCACCTGGCCGGGGATGACATTGCGCGAGCCCGGGTGCAGGTTCAGGCAGCCGACGGTGCCGCAGGCATGCGGCTGGTGGGCGTGCGCCACGCGGTTGACCGCAGCCACCACCTCGGCGGCACCGACCAGGGCATCCTTGCGCAGGTGCATCGGGGTCGGGCCGGCATGGGCCTCGACGCCGGTCAGTACCAGGTCGAACCATTTCTGCCCCAGGCAGCCCTGGACCACGCCAATGGTGGTGCGCTGGTCTTCCAGCACCGGGCCTTGTTCGATATGTGCTTCGAAGTAGGCACCGACGGCATGCCCGGTGGGCGCGCGCGGGCCGGCGTAACCGATGCGCTGGAGTTCCGCGCCTACCGACAGGCCCTGGTCGTCGACCTTGGCCAGGGTCTCCTGCAGGCCGAACTTACCGGCGAACACCCCCGAGCCCATCATGCACGGCGGGAAGCGCGAGCCTTCCTCGTTGGTCCATACCACCACTTCCAGCGGGGCCTCGGTGGTCAGGTCCAGGTCGTTCAGGGTGCGCAGCACCTCGAGGCCGGCCATGACCCCGTAGCAGCCGTCGAACTTGCCGCCGGTGGGTTGGGTGTCGATGTGGCTGCCGGTCATCACTGGCGGCAGGGCCGGGTTGCGCCCCGGGCGGCGGGCGAAGATGTTGCCGATGGCGTCGATGCTGACCGTGCAGCCGGCGTCTTCGCACCAGCGCACGAACAGGTCGCGGGCCTGGCGGTCGAGGTCGGTCAGGGCCAGGCGGCATACGCCACCCTTGGCGGTGGCGCCGAGCCGGGCCAGGTCCATCAGCGATTGCCAGAGGCGATCGCGGTTGACCAGCGGGCCTTGGTCGAGCAGGTGCTGCGAGGGATCGATGCGGGTGTTCATGGTTCATCTCTCCTGAAATGACTGGGTTGCTTGTACTGGCCTCTTCGCGGGTGAACCCGCTCCCACAGGGACATCACTGCCTTCAGGTCTGCGGGCCCCTACCACCAGGACGACGCGTTCACTGTGGGAGCGGGTTTACCCGCGAAGAGGCCAGTACAGGTAAACGAGGCCTGTATCAGGCACTAAGGGCCAGGTAACGGTTCTTGATGCTCGGGTCCTCGCGGAACTGCGCCGCACTGCCCTGGTAGGCGACGCGACCCTGTTCCAGCACGTAGTGGCGGTCAGCGAGGGCGTCGCAGACCATCAGGTTCTGTTCCACCAGCAGGATCGACAGGCCTTCGTCCTTGATCCGCCGCAGAATCCTCACCAGTTCGTCGACGATCACCGGGGCCAGGCCTTCGGTGGGCTCGTCGAGGATCAGCAGCTTGGGGCCGTTGAGCAGGGCGCGGGCGATGGCCAGCATCTGCTGCTCGCCACCGGACAGGGCGAAACCGCCGTTGCGGCGCCGTTCCTTCAGCCGCGGGAACATGCTGTACACGTCTTCCAGCTGCCAGCGGCTGTCCTTGCGAACGGCAATCCTCAGGTTCTCCTCCACGCTGAGCTGGCGAAAGATGCCGCGGTGCTCCGGCACCAGGGCAATGCCGAGCCGGGCGATATCGAAGATTTCGCGGCCGACCAGCTGCTGGCCGTTGAAGCTGATCTGCCCCTGCCGTGGGCGGACGATGCCGAGGATGCTGCGCAGGGTGGTGGTCTTGCCGGCGCCGTTGCGCCCCAGCAGGGTCACCAGTTCGCCAGCCTCGACCTTGAGCGAGACGCCTTCGAGCACATGGCTCTTGTCGTAGTAGGAGTGGATCGAATCGACATTGAGCATCAGGCGGCCTCTCCAAGGTAGGCGGTGCGGACACGCTCGTCGTTGCGCACCTGTTCAGGGGTACCCTCGACCAGGATCTGGCCGTGGCTCATCACCGTGATGCGTTGGCTGATCGACATGACGATGCTCATGTTGTGCTCGATCAGCAGCACGGTGTGGTCGCGGCCGAGGTCGCTGATCAAGTCGGTCATCACCGGGATGTCGTCGATGCCCATGCCTGAAGTGGGTTCGTCGAGCATCAGCAGGGTGGGTTTGGCGCAGATCGACATGCCCACCTCCAGCACCCGTTGCTGGCCGTGCGACAGCTCGCCGGCCAGGGTCTCGGCGCGGGCGGCAAGCTTCAGGCGCTCCAGCACCTGGTCGGCGGTGTCCCAGTGGCTGCGCTTGTGCTCGACGCTGCGCCAGAAGTTCAACGCACCCAGGCCATCGCGGCCCTGGGCGGCAAGGCGCAGGTTCTCGCGCACCGACAGGTTCTGGAACAGGCTGGTGAGCTGGAACGAACGGGCCATGCCCAGCGCCACGCGCCCGTGGGACGGCTTGCGGATGATGTCCTGGCCGTTGAACAGGATCTTGCCTGCGGTGGCCTGGCGCTCGCCGGTCAGGCAGTGGAACAGGCTGGTCTTGCCGGCGCCGTTGGGGCCGATGATGGTATGGATGGAGCCGGCGCGAACCTTGAGGTCGACACCCGCAACCGCCTTGAACGGCCCGTAGGCCAGCTCCAGCTGGCGGGTTTCCAGGAGGTAGTCGCTCATCACAGAGTCTCCTTGGTCTTGGCCTGGGGTTTGTCATTGGCATTGCGGTTAGCCAGCAGGCGCTTGCCCAGTTCGGCCAGGCCGCCCCACAGCCCGCCACGCATGAACACCACCACCAGGATCAGGATCACCCCCAGCAGCATCAGCCAGCGCGGCCACAGCTCCGACAGCACATCGCCCAGCAGCACGATGGCGCCGGCCCCCAGCAGCGAGCCGAACAGCGAGCCGGTGCCGCCGACGATGGTCATGATCAGGATGTTCTCGCTCATCATCAGGTCGATGTTCGACAGCGGCGCAAAGTGCAGCAGCATGGCGTACAGCGCCCCTGCGATACCGGTGATGGCGCCCGACAGCATGAACACCAGGATCTTGAAGTGGCGGGTGTCGTAGCCGATGGCTGCGGCGCGGGTCTCGTTTTCGCGGATGGCCAGCAGGGTGCTGCCGAATGGCGAGCGGATCACCCGCAGGGCGCCGGCAAAGATCAGCAGGAACAGCACCGCGACGAACACATAGAAGTGCCGTGGGTCGGCCAGGTCGACCAGCACATGGCCGGCGATTTCGATGTTGGGCCGGGGCACATCGAGCAGGCCGTTGTCACCGCCGGTCCAGCCGCTGAGGGTGTAGGCCAGGAAGTAGGCCATCTGGCTGAAGGCCAGGGTCAGCATGACGAAGTAGATACCCGTGCGGCGGATCGCCAGGGCGCCTACCAGCAGCGCCAGGAAGGCACCGAACACGGCTGCGCCAAGCAGCGCGGCGAACATGCCCCACTGCAGGTGGATCATCAGCAGCGCCGCGCCATAGGCGCCCACGCCAAAGAAGATGCCCTGGCCGAACGACAGCAGGCCGGTGTAGCCGAGCAGCAGGTTGCAGGCCAGCGCCGCCAGGGCAAAGATCAGGATCTCGGTGGCCAGGGTGGCCGATGGCAGCAGCAGCGGCAGCGCCACCAGGCTGGCGACCACCAGCAACAGCAGGGCCGGGGCGCGGCCCTTGGCGACTGGCAATGGGTTTTTCTCGCTCATCTCAGGCTCTCCCGAACAGGCCATAGGGACGGACCAGGATCACTGCGGCCATGGCGCCGTAGATCATCAGGCTGGCGCCTTGCGGCCAGAGGCTGGTCATCATGCTTTGCACCACACCCACCAGCAGGCCGCCGACCAGGGCGCCGCCGAACGAGCCCATGCCGCCGATCACCACCACCACGAAGGCGATGCCGAGGATTTCCGGGCCGACGAAGGGCTGGGCGCCACGCAGCGGTGCGAACAGCACGCCCGCCACGCCGGCCAGGCCCACGCCCAGGGCGAAGGTCAGGGAGAACAGGCGGAAGATGTTGGTGCCCAGCAGCGACACGGTTTCGGTGCTTTCGCTGCCGGCCCGCACCAGGGCGCCGAAGCGGGTGCGCTCCAGCAGCAGCCACAGGCCAAGGCCGATCAGCGCGGCGAAACCGATCAGGAACAGCCGGTAGTAGGGGTAGATGAAGTCACCGACGATCAGCACACCGCGCAATTCCGGCGGCACGGCGATGTTCTTGCCCACCGGGCCCCAGATCAGTACCGAGGCTTCCTGGATGATCAGCGCGATACCGAGGGTGACGAGGATCTGGAAGGTGTGCGGCAGGTGGTAGATGCGTTTGATCAGCAGACGCTCGACCGCCCAGGCCAGCGCCGCCACCACCAGCGGTGCGATCAGCAGGGCCAGCCAGAAGTTGCCGGTAATGGCCACGGCGGTGTAGCACAGGTAGGCGCCCAGCAAGAAGAACGCGCCGTGGGCGAAGTTGACGAAGTTGAGCAGGCCGAAAATGATCGTCAGGCCCACGGCGATGAGAAAGTAGATCATCCCCAGGCCCAGGCCGTTGAGCAGTTGGAACAGGTACAAATCGAGCATGAGCGTGCCCTCGACAGCGCGCGATGCGGCTGCCTGTACGAGTGTTTGTGACTGACGCCGCGGCTTCAGGCCAAGGCGCAACCGGTGTGGTCGACTTCGACGAACGAGCGGCCCGAGCTGATGACTTCGGCCAGGTCGTCCTCGTCGCGCATCTGCCCCTGGGGCTTGCCGCGCAGCAGGTAGTAATCCTTGAGCACCTGGTGGTCGCCCGGGCGGATCAGTTCTTCGCCGGTCGGGCCCTGGAAGCGCATGCCCTGCAATGCCGCGGACACGGCGGCGCCATCCAGGCTGCCGGCCTTGATGATGGCTTCGAGCATGACCTTGGTGCCGATGTAGTCGGCCGCCAGCGGGTAGTTGGGGTTGATGCCATAGGCCTTGCGGGTGGCAGCGACCAGCTGCTTGTTCAGTGGGGTATCGACCTGGTGCCAGTACTGCGCGCCCAGGTACACGCCTTCGAGCACGTCGCTGCCCAGCTCCTGGAACTGGTCGAGGCCGGCGGACCACACAATCAGCACTTTCATGCGCTCCTTGATGCCGAAGTTCACTGCCTGGCGCAGGGCATTGGACGCCTGGCTGCCGAAGTTGAGCAGCACCAGCACGTCGGGCTTGGCGGCGATGGCGTTGGTCAGGTAGCCGGAAAACTCCTGCTCCTGCAGCGAGTGGTAGCTGTTGCCGATGTGTTCCACACCGAGCTCGGCGAACACCTTGCGGGCGTTGTCCAGCAGGGCATCGCCGAACACGTATTGCGGGGTGATGGTGTACCAGCGCTTGGCCTGTGGCAGCTGGCGGATCATCGGCACCAGCGTTTCGCGGATGGCGCCGTAGGTGGGCACCGACCAGCGGAAGGTCGAGGCATTGCAGTCCTTGCCGGTGATTTCGTCAGCGCCGACCGGGGTCATGAACACGCCGCCGGCCTTGTGGATTTCCTTCGACACCGCCAGTGCCGAGGACGACAGGGTACAGCCCTGGAAGAAGCGGGCGCCATCCTGGCCGATGGCTTCCTGCACCTTGCGCACCGCCTTGCCGGCGTTGCCTTCGGTGTCGATGACCTTGTACTTGAGCGGGTGGCCGAGCAGTTGCGGGTATTCGGCGATGGCCAGGCGTGAGCCCATGTCGGCGTACTTGCCGTAGCTGGCGAAGGCGCCAGACATGGATTTGAGCCCATAGAAGGTCAATGGTTGGTCGGCGAATGCCCGGTGCGCCCCCAGGGGGAGGCTACCTAAGGCACCCAGGGCAAGGCCTGCCTTGAGCAGGGTACGTCTTTGCATGAGTAACTCCTTGGTTGTGGTTATTAGGCAGGAGTGGCAATGACAAAGCGGGTACGGCCGGGCCTGTGTGCAGGCCTCTTTCCAGGCGGATCAGTGGTGGTGTTCGAACTCCAGCAGGAAGTTGCGGGCAACCTCGCCTTCCAGCGCGGTCATGTGGTGTTCGGCGTCGCACATGTGTTCGTGCATCAGCCGGCGTACGGCGGGCTCGTCGCTGGCGCGCAGGGCGGTCAGCAATTGCTTGTGGTAGGCGATGTTGGCAGCGGCGAACTGCTGGCGCTTGGGCAGGTAGGCCTTTTTCAGCACTACCAAGTCGCGCAGCAGGTCGTTGAGGAACACCGCCATGAAACGCAGCAACGGGTTGGGGCAGCGGTCGGCCAGCAGGGTGTGGAATTCCAGCTCCGCCAGGCGCTGTTCGCGCTGGCCTTCCTCGCTGTCTTCCGGGGCGCTGCAGAAGTCGATGTTGGCCTGCAGCGCGGCGTAGTCGGCTTCGCTCAGCTTGCCCATCACCGATACCGCCAGCTCCACCTCGATGACCTTGCGCAGCTGGTACACCTGTTCGCCGTCCAGGTGCTGGAAGTGCAGGTAGTTGCGCAGCGCGCGGCTGGCAGGTTCGGTGCCCACTTCATTGAGGTAGGCGCCGCCGCTCGGGCCTGTGCGGGTGCTGACCAGGCCCTCGACCTCCAGGGCCTTGAGCGCTTCGCGGGCGGTTCCCTTGGAGCACTCGAAATGCTCCATCAACTCACGCTCGGTGGGCAGGCGGTCGCCGGGGTGCAGCGCTTCGGTGACGATCGAGCGCTTGACCGATTCGACGATCACATCGGACAGCTTCTGGCGCTTGCGTTTGGGTTTGAGCATTTCGCTATTTTTCATATTTATGCGGATAAATAGGATTTAGCGAGTTTTGCCGGGGTGGGTCAATGCTGGTGGCGGGGGAGGGGTCGCAAATGGTGCGAAAGGGTCGGGGAGGGATAAGTGAAGTTGGGATTCACCGCACAACCTGTGGGAGCGGGTTTACCCGCGAATGCTGCAGTGAAGCTACCGACGCATTCGCGGGTGAACCCGCTCCCACAGGGTACTGTGTTCAGTTCTGGTGGCCTGGGCCCTGTTGCAGGTGCGCCTGGCTGCAATACCACTCGTTGCCTTGCTGCAGCGCCCGGTCATTGGGCAGGTGCACGCCGCAATGGGCGCAGCGCACCATCTTCAGCGGCGCATCCAGCTTTGCCTCGGGGTGCGACTGTTGGCTGGCTTTGAACTTGCGCCACAGCCAGAACGCGGCGGCGATCAGGGCGATCCAGAAAAGTAGGCGAACCATGGTGTCCAGCTTGTCGGTTGAAGAAGCCGACAGTCTAGGACGCGGCCAATAAAAAAGGGAGGCCCAAGGCCTCCCTTTCATGTACCGCTGCGTATCAGTCGAACAGACCAAAGGTCATGTAGCTGAACCAGGAGCGGTCTTTCTCGGCTTCCTTCGGCCCTTCCGGCACGATCGGGTCACCATTTTCGTCAGTCGGCAGCAGCTCACGCGGCATCTCGTCACGCGCGTCCTGGAACTGCTTGACCACGTCCTGGTTGGCGCGGGTTTCACCCGGCGGCAGCGGGGTTTCGGTTTCGATCAGGCCCAGGGTCGCCTTGGACAGCCAGCCGCGGCCGTCAGACTCGGTCTGCTTTGGCTGGAACTCGCCATCTGCCAGGCTCGGGTGGTCCGGGTAGTTGAGCTTGAGGGTTTCCAGGCTGGTGGCGGCCAGTTCGTCCAGGTGCATCTTCTGGTACGCCTCGACCATCACCGCCAGGCCGTCGCCGACCGATGGGGTTTCCTGGAAGTTCTCCACCACGTAGCGGCCACGGTTGGCGGCGGCTACATAGGCCTGGCGGCTCAGGTAGTAGTCGGCCACGTGGATTTCGTACGAGGCCAGCAGGTTGCGCAGGTAGATCATGCGCTGCTTGGCGTCGGGCGCGTAGCGGCTGTTGGGGAAGCGGCTGGTCAGCTGGGCGAACTCGTTGTACGAGTCGCGGGCAGCACCCGGGTCACGCTTGGTCATGTCCAGCGGCAGGAAGCGCGCCACCAGGCCACGGTCCTGGTCGAACGAGGTCAGGCCCTTGAGGTAGTAGGCATAGTCGACGTTCGGGTGCTGCGGGTGCAGGCGGATGAAGCGCTCGGCAGCCGACTTGGCAGCCTCTGGCTCGGAGTTCTTGTAGTTGGCGTAGATCAGCTCGAGCTGCGCCTGGTCGGCATAGCGGCCGAACGGGTAGCGCGACTCCAGGGCCTTGAGCTTGTTCACGGCGCTGGTGTAGCTGGAGTTGTCCAGGTCAGCTTGCGCCTGCTGATACAGCTCGGCCTCGCTGAGGTTCTCGTCAATCACTTCTTTATTGGAGGAACAGGCCGCGGTGAGCCCGAGGATGGCGATCAGCAGCAGGTGTTTCACTTGCATGGCGGCTTGCGTCCCTTTGACGGCCGCTGTCTTGGGCGGTGCCGTCCTGTTATGATGAGCGCCCCGGCCAACCCCGGGACAAAAGAAGTCGTATTTAACCACAAGCTCGCAGCCGAAACCAAAGGCTGTGCGCCCGCCGAATCGAGCATGTCCGAGATCATTCAACTTAGCGCAGAGGTCCCGTCCGAACTGGGCGGTCAACGCCTCGACCAGGTCGCCGCCCAATTGTTCGCCGAGTACTCGCGTTCCCGGCTGACTTCGTGGATCAAAGAAGGCCGCCTGACGGTCGATGGTGCCGTGGTGCGCCCTCGAGACCTCGTCTATGGTGGCTCGCAACTTGTCCTGGAGGCCGAGCAAGAGGCCCAGGGCGAGTGGGTCGCCGAAGATATCGAGCTGGATATCGTCTACGAAGACGACCATATCATGGTGATCAACAAGCCTGCCGGGCTGGTTGTGCACCCGGCCGCCGGGCATGCCAGCGGGACTTTGCTCAATGCACTGCTGCACCACGTGCCTGACATCGTCAACGTACCGCGTGCCGGTATCGTCCACCGCCTGGACAAGGACACCACCGGCCTGATGGTGGTGGCCAAGACCTTGCAGGCGCAGACCCGGCTGGTCGAGCAGATGCAGGCGCGCAAGGTCAGCCGCATCTACGAGTGCATCGTGATTGGCGTGGTCACTGCCGGCGGCAAGATCGATGCCCCGATCGGCCGCCACGGCGGCATGCGCCAGCGCATGGCGGTCACCGACGGCGGCAAGCCGGCGGTCAGCCACTACCGTGTGCTCAAGCGCTTCCGCTCGCACACCCACGTGCGGGTCAAGCTGGAAACCGGCCGTACCCACCAGATTCGCGTGCACATGGCTCACGTCGGCTTCCCGTTGGTCGGCGACCAGACCTACGGCGGGCGCTTCCGCATTCCGCCGGCAGCCAGCCCGACCATGGTCGAGGCGGTGAAAACCTTCCCGCGCCAGGCACTGCATGCGCGCTTCCTGGCATTGGCCCACCCGATTACCGGTGAAGTCATGAAGTGGGAATCGCCGCTGCCGGATGACTTCGTCTGGTTGCTGTCGCTGCTGAACCAGGACCGCGAGAGCTTTGTCGGATGAGTGGCCTGACGCAGTCGCTGCTGTTCCCCGACTGGCCAGCCCCGGCCTCGGTGCGCGCCTGTGTCACCACCCGCCAGGGCGGCGTCAGCCTGCCGCCCTATGAAACCTTCAACCTTGGCGACCATGTAGGGGACGACCCTGCCGCGGTGGCCGATAACCGTCGTCGCCTGAGCGACGAATTCGCCATCCAGCCGGCCTGGCTCAAGCAGGTGCATGGGCTGGTGGTGGCGGATGCCGACCCGGCCGTGGTGGCCGAGGCCGACGCCAGCTGGACCGACCAGCCTGGCATTGCCTGCGCCGTGATGACTGCCGATTGCCTGCCTGCGCTGTTCTGCGACCGGGCCGGTACCCGCGTGGCCGCGGCGCATGCTGGCTGGCGCGGGCTTGCCGGTGGTGTGCTGGAGGCCACCTTGGATCGTCTGGCACTGCCGCCCGAAGAGGTGCTGGTGTGGTTGGGGCCGGCGATTGGCCCGCAGGCGTTCGAAGTGGGGCTGGAGGTGCGTGATGCCTTTACGGCGGTGCACCCGGAAGCGGCCAGGGCCTTTGTCGATGGTGCCCGGCCGGGCAAGTTGATGGCCGACATCTATGAGCTGGCGCGTATTCGATTGGCGGCGCGTGGGGTGACTGCCGTTCATGGTGGTGGCTTGTGCACGGTCAGCGATGAGCGGTTCTTCTCCTATCGCCGTACCCCGCAGGGTGGGCGGTTTGCTTCCCTGGTGTGGCTGGAGCCGCGCTAGCCTGCACCGGCCTCTTCGCGGGTGAACCCGCTCCCACAGGATAATCACAGCCCCTGAGAGCGGAGCAGTACTTGTGGGAGCGGGTTCACCCGCGAATGGCCCAGCACTAATCCAACAGGTTGACCCCGGTCAACCCCGCTACGCTTGAATCTTCCAGAATCAGCCTTATCTATAAGGTCATCTCAGGCAGGTTTCTTCATAAACAGGCGCTGTCCATCGCTCCGACCTGCCCTTTAAAGGAAGGTACCCCATGCGAATAGACCGTTTGACCAGCAAGCTGCAGCTTGCAATATCCGATGCCCAATCCCTGGCCGTTGGCATGGACCACCCTGCCATCGAGCCCGTGCACCTGTTGCAGGCACTGCTCGAGCAGCAGGGCGGTTCGATCAAGCCGCTGCTGATGCAGGTAGGTTTCGACATCAACAGCCTGCGCCAGGCGCTGGTGAAAGAACTCGACCAGCTGCCGAAAATCCAGAACCCCACCGGCGACGTGAACATGTCGCAGGACCTGGCCCGCCTGCTCAACCAGGCCGACCGCCTGGCCCAGCAGAAGGGTGACCAGTTCATTTCCAGCGAGCTGGTGTTGCTGGCCGCCATGGACGAGAACAGCAAGCTCGGCAAGCTGTTGTTGAGCCAGGGCGTGACCAAGAAGGCCCTGGAAAATGCCATCAACAACCTGCGCGGCGGCGCGGCCGTCAACGACGCCAACGCCGAGGAATCGCGCCAGGCGCTGGACAAGTACACCGTCGACCTGACCAAGCGTGCCGAAGAAGGCAAGCTGGACCCGGTGATCGGCCGTGACGACGAAATCCGCCGTACCGTGCAGGTGCTGCAACGCCGTACCAAGAACAACCCGGTGCTGATCGGTGAGCCTGGCGTAGGCAAGACCGCCATCGCCGAAGGCCTGGCCCAGCGCATCATCAATGGTGAAGTGCCCGACGGCCTCAAGGGCAAGCGCCTGCTGGCGCTGGACATGGGCGCGCTGATTGCCGGTGCCAAGTACCGCGGCGAGTTCGAAGAGCGCCTCAAAGGCCTGCTGAACGAGCTGTCCAAGCAGGAAGGCCAGATCATCCTGTTCATCGACGAGCTGCACACCATGGTCGGCGCCGGCAAAGGCGAGGGCGCCATGGATGCCGGCAACATGCTCAAGCCGGCCCTGGCCCGTGGCGAGCTGCACTGCGTTGGCGCCACCACGCTGAACGAGTACCGCCAGTTCATCGAGAAGGACGCGGCCCTGGAGCGCCGCTTCCAGAAGGTGCTGGTCGAGGAGCCGAGCGAGGAAGACACCATCGCCATCCTGCGTGGCCTGAAGGAGCGCTATGAAGTGCACCACAAGGTGGCCATCACCGACGGCGCCATCATTGCTGCGGCCAAGCTCAGCCATCGCTACATCACCGACCGCCAGCTGCCGGACAAGGCCATCGACCTGATCGACGAAGCGGCCAGCCGCATCCGTATGGAGATCGACTCCAAGCCGGAAGTGCTCGACCGCCTCGACCGTCGCCTGATCCAGCTGAAGGTGGAATCGCAGGCGCTGAAGAAGGAAGAAGACGAAGCGGCGAAAAAACGCCTGGAGAAGCTGACCGAGGAAATCGACCGGCTGGAGCGTGAGTACGCCGACCTGGAAGAAATCTGGGCCTCCGAGAAGGCCGAGGTGCAGGGTTCGGCGCAGATCCAGCAAAAGATCGAGCAGGCCCGCCAGGAGCTGGAGACCGCCCGTCGCAAAGGCGACCTGAGCCGCATGGCCGAGCTGCAGTACGGGGTAATCCCGGACCTGGAGCGCAGCCTGCAGATGGTCGACCAGCACGGCAAGACCGAAAACCAGTTGCTGCGCAACAAAGTCACCGAGGAAGAAATTGCCGAAGTGGTGTCGAAGTGGACCGGTATCCCGGTGGCCAAGATGCTCGAAGGCGAGCGTGAAAAGCTGCTGAAGATGGAAGAGCTGCTGCACCAGCGCGTGATCGGCCAGGGCGAGGCGGTAACCGCGGTGGCCAACGCCGTGCGCCGTTCGCGTGCCGGGCTGTCCGACCCGAACCGGCCGAGTGGCTCGTTCCTGTTCCTTGGCCCGACCGGGGTGGGCAAGACCGAGCTGTGCAAGGCGCTGGCCGAGTTCCTGTTCGACACCGAAGAGGCGATGGTGCGCATCGACATGTCCGAGTTCATGGAGAAGCATTCCGTGGCTCGCCTGATCGGTGCCCCACCAGGCTATGTAGGGTATGAAGAGGGCGGTTACCTGACCGAGGCGGTACGGCGCAAGCCATACTCGGTGGTGCTGCTGGACGAGGTGGAGAAGGCCCACCCGGATGTGTTCAACGTGCTGCTGCAGGTGCTGGAAGACGGCCGCCTGACCGACAGCCACGGGCGCACCGTGGACTTCCGCAACACCGTGATCGTGATGACCTCCAACTTGGGCTCGGCGCAGATCCAGGAACTGGTGGGTGACCGCGAGGCACAGCGTGCGGCGGTGATGGATGCGGTGGGTTCGCACTTCCGTCCGGAGTTCATCAACCGTATCGACGAAGTGGTGGTGTTCGAGCCACTGGGCCGCGAGCAGATTGCCGGCATTACCGAAATCCAGCTGGGCCGCCTGCGCAGCCGCCTGCTGGAGCGCGAACTGTCGCTGAGCTTGAGCCCGGAGGCGTTGGACAAGCTGATTGCCGTGGGTTACGACCCGGTGTATGGCGCACGGCCGCTGAAGCGGGCCATCCAGCGCTGGATCGAAAACCCGTTGGCGCAGTTGATCCTGGCAGGCAAGTTCATGCCGGGGACGGCGATTACCGCCAAGGTGGAGGGCGACGAAATCGTCTTCGGCTGATCTGTTTCACCATGAGCCCCGCATCTGCGGGGCTTTTTTTTGCCTGTGCCGTACCTGTGGGAGCGGGCATGCCCGCGAAGAGGCCCTCACAGCCCCAGCAAATCCGGGCCTTTCCGGCTTCCTGGATAACTTGCTGAAATTTTTGAAATTTTTGCTTGCATCTAAAATCGAGTGCCCCTAATATACGCCGCGTTGTCAGGCACTAAGCGAATCACCAGCAACATCGGTGACCGCAAAACAACTTACAAATCAGTAAGTTGAATGAAAAAAAGTGGTTGACAAGCAAAACGAAGAATGTAGAATAGCCGGCCTCAGCAGCGACAACGCGAAAGCGGGTAGCCAAAGAGACCGAAGCTAACACAAGCTTCGAAGCTGTAAAGATGTACCGAAGTTCAGTTCCGCGATAGCTCAGTCGGTAGAGCAAATGACTGTTAATCATTGGGTCCCTGGTTCGAGTCCAGGTCGCGGAGCCAATCTCGGGGTGTAGCGCAGTCCGGTAGCGCGCCTGCTTTGGGAGCAGGATGTCAGGAGTTCGAATCCCCTCACCCCGACCATTTTCCGGGTCGTTAGCTCAGTTGGTAGAGCAGTTGGCTTTTAACCAATTGGTCGTAGGTTCGAATCCTACACGACCCACCATGTAAAAAGGGCATCTCAAGCGAGATGCCCTTTTTCTTTAAGTATCACGGGGTGTAGCGCAGTCCGGTAGCGCGCCTGCTTTGGGAGCAGGATGTCAGGAGTTCGAATCCCCTCACCCCGACCATTTCCGGGTCGTTAGCTCAGTTGGTAGAGCAGTTGGCTTTTAACCAATTGGTCGTAGGTTCGAATCCTACACGACCCACCATGAAAAAAAGGGCATCTCGCATGAGATGCCCTTTTTTTTGCGTTGAATTTATCCCACAAGAATGCGCTCTTGGGCCTACACAGCCCTGTGTGGGAGCGGGTTCACCCGCGAATGCGGCAGCAGGTTCACCATCGCATTCGCGGGTAAACCCGCTCCCACAGGGCATGCTGGTGTCTGTCAGTGCAGTTTCAGGCGCGGCTCGGTACCCCGGCCAATCTTGCTACCCAGCATCATCAACGCCGTACGGAAGAACCCGTACAACGCCATCTGGTGCATCCGGTACAGCGACACGTAGAACATCCGCGCCAGCCAGCCCTCCAGCTTCACGCTGCCCATCAGGTTACCCATCAGGTTGCCCACCGCCGAGAAGCGCGACAGCGATACCAGCGAACCGTAGTCCTTGTACTCATAGGTCGGCAGCGCCTTGTTCTCCAGCCGCGCCTTCAAACTCTGCGCCAGCATCGAAGCCTGCTGGTGCGCCGCCTGGGCACGTGGCGGCACGTTGCGGTCGCTACCCGGTTGCGGGCAGGCGGCGCAGTCACCGAAGGCAAAGATATTGTCGTCGCGCGTGGTCTGCAGGGTAGGGCGCACCACCAACTGGTTGATGCGGTTGGTTTCCAGGCCATCGATGTCCTTGAGGAAACCCGGCGCACGGATACCGGCCGCCCACACCTTCAGGCTGGCCTGGATCACTTCACCGTCCTTGGTTTTCAGGCCATCCTCGGTCACTTCACTGACGGCGGCATTGGTCATCACCTTCACCCCGAGCTTTTCCAGGGTCTTGTGCACCGGCACGCTGATGCGCTCTGGCAGTGCCGGCAACACGCGCGGGCCCGCCTCGATAATGGTGATGTGCATGTCCTTGGGCTGGATGCGGTCCAGGCCATAGGCCGCCAGTTCGTGGGCCGCGTGATGCAGCTCGGCGGCCAGTTCCACACCGGTGGCACCGGCGCCAACGATGGCCACGCTGATCTTCTCGCTCGCCACATCACCGGCATGGGCACGCAGGTAGTGGTTGAGCAACTGCTGGTGGAAACGCTCGGCCTGCTTGCGGGTGTCGAGGAACAGGCAGTGCTGCGCCGCGCCCAGGGTGCCGAAGTCGTTGGTGTTGGAACCCACGGCAATGACCAGGGTGTCGTAGCCCAGGGTGCGCGCAGGCAGCAGCTCGCGGCCCTCTTCGTCGAGGGTGGCGGCCAGTTGAATCTGTTTGCCTTCACGGTCCAGGCCGCTCATGCGCCCCAGCTGGAAGTTGAAGTGGTTCCACTTGGCCTGGGCCACGTAGTTCAGTTCGTCTTCCGAGGAGTTCAGCGAGCCGGCGGCCACTTCGTGCAGCAGCGGCTTCCAGATGTGTGTGAGGTTGGCGTCGACCAGGGTGATCTCGGCCTGCTTGCGCTTGCCCAGGCTTTTACCCAGGCGGGTCGCCAGTTCCAGGCCGCCGGCGCCGCCGCCGACAATCACGATGCGATGAGTCATGGGGATATCTCATAAGGTTTACGGAATTCGTGGCCCCGGGGGCCGGCCGCAAACTGCACGAGGGGAGGGCGAGCGCGAAGCAGCTCATAGCACCAGTCCACTGAGCAGGCGGCTGATGAGACCCAACCCGATGGTCACGGCCACCACCAGCACAAGGAGCAGCCACGGCCGGAAGGGCCTGCGCTCGACTTGGTGCTGGGGGGCTCGCAGATACTCATCGACACGACGCTGATCTTCCGGATTCAGGCGGCTGGTCATGGTAGGGCCTCGTCAGGTAGACGTTTGTGACTGCGTAAACGCTACAGCGTTCACGCAAGCGCTTGAAACAAATGATAATGCTTTCTATATCTGGCGCCGAGTGTACGCCATCGCAAACATTCGCTGCACTGGATCAAAGACTGATGCCCACGTCGAACACAATGCTGCGGCCCAGGTTGCCGCGCAGGAAGTCCGGCGCGTCGGGGTGGGCGAAGAGCACCCGGGCAAAGGTCGGCCCGACCAGCGACAGCGAGCGCCAGCCTTGGCGCAGGTATTCGGTGGGCGGCGGGAAGTGAGTGTTGAGGTCGAGCACTTCGCGCTTGAGGCTGGCGAAGGCAATGATGTCCAGCTCGTTCAGCTCCAGCCCGCGTTCCCGGTAGTTGTGCGCCTTCTTGCGCAAGGTCGGCGCCAGCCGCCCCAGCAGCTCGGTGGCACTGATGCGCCGCGGGCGCGCTTCGCGGCGTACCAGCTGCGCCAGGGAGAATGCACTGCGCCGGCGCTGCAGTTCTTCGCGCCATTCGTCGTTGAGCCGGCGGCCCTCGTCGAGCACGAAAAACACCTCGAACGCCGCGTCGCGGAACAGTACGTCTGGCGGTTCTTGCCCGGCCGGGGTGAAGTCCTCGCTGCGGTAGGGGATGTTCAGCCCCTGCAACAGGCGTTGGCACACCCAACGCTCCCGCTCCCACTTGCGGGCGTTGGAGAGAAAGGCATTGGCTTGTTCCGCCTGGATGGTAAGCAGGCGCAGGTAGTCTGAGTCATCCATGCAGACAAGCTTAGCCGCTAATCGATGACGATAAGATGCTGTTTGTGCGCAGGAATCAGCCCGGTACCGGCGCACTGTTGCGCTACCCCTGCCAGATGAAACCGAGAATGGGTGTAGACTCGGCTTTATCCACATGGCTGCAAGGGGCATTCCTCAGGTGATCAGCGCGCAGGTGTTGTCCGGCACCACCCTTACGCTTGGCTGGCTGGGATATGTGCCGTTGCTGATCTGGGCGGTCAGCCAGGTGCGTTGGGTTGAGCTGTTCACTGACCGGCGCCGCCAGCATCTGCTGTTTGGCACGGTGTTCTGCCTGTTTGCCTTGTGGTTGGTGCGACGCGATTTCGATACAGGGGTGTCGTACCACTTCATTGGCATGACGGCGGTCACGCTGTTGCTGGACTGGCCACTGGCGGTGCTGGGCGGGTTCATGGCCCAGCTCGGCTTGCTGGCGCTGGGGCGCCAGGACCTGGCGGCGCTGGGGGTGAATGGCTTGTTGCTGGTTGGCCTGCCGGTGCTGATAGCCGAGGCGTGCGCGATAGGGGTCGAGCGCGCCCAGCCGCAGAACCTGTTTGTGTATATCTTCTGTTCGGGGTTCTTCCCGGCGGCACTGACCGTGCTGGCCTGCCTGTCGGCTGCGTTGGGGCTGTTGTGGCTGGACGGGCGCTTCGCCATGCCGGAGTGGCTCAGCGATTTTGTCGGCTACCTGTGGCTGATGATGTTCCCCGAAGCGTTCATCAACGGCACGGTGATCAGCGCGCTGGTGGTGTTTTGCCCGGAGTGGCTGGAAACCTTCAACCGCACGCGGTATCTGCAGGCGCCGTGGAAGGAGGATGATCGTTGATTCTCTGGTGGCTGTACTGGCCCTTTCGCGGGTGAACCCGCTCCCACAGGTATTGCACCAGCCTTAAGAACCGTGAGGTCCTTGTGGGAGCGGGTTCACCCGCGAAAGGGCCCTGAAGGACAACTTGGCTATCGGATCAATGCCGCGGCTCCAGGTCCCCCGAGTACAGCTCGTCCTCGGACTCTTCCGCCCCCGGAATCTTGTGCTCCTCCGCCGCCCAGGCCCCCAGGTCGATCAGCTTGCAACGGTCCGAACAGAATGGCCGGAACGGGCTTTTCTCGTTCCATTCCACAGGTGCGCCACAGGTCGGGCAATCGACGGTCAATGGCTGGCTCATGGCTGGCCTCCTCGTAAAGTCAGGTAAAAGTGGTGCAGGCGGTCAATCTGCTGATGCAGCGCGGCCAGGTCGCCGTCATTGACCACCACATCATCGGCATGGCGCAGGCGCTCCTCGCGGGCCAGCTGGGCCTTGAGAATGGCCTGCACCTGCTCGGCACTGGTGTTGTCACGCGCCAGAGTACGCGCCACCTGCAGCTCCTGCGGCGCATCGATCACCAGCACCCGCTGGGTCTTCTGGTACTGGCCCGACTCGATCAGCAGCGGCGACACATACACCGCATACGGCGACTCCGCCTTGGCCAGGTAGCTGAAAATCTCCTGCCCGATCAACGGGTGCAGCAATTGCTCCAGCCATTTGCGCTGCGCCGGGTCGGCGAAGATCAGCTGGCGCAGGGCGGCACGATCGAGTTGGCCGTCGGCCTGCAGCACGCCGGCGCCGAAGCGCTCGACGATGCTGGCCAGTGCCGGGCGGCCAGGCTCGACAACCCAACGCGCCGCTTGGTCGGCATCGACCAGGTGCACGCCAAGCTCGACGAAACGCTCGGCAGCGGCGCTCTTGCCGCTACCAATGCCGCCGGTCAGGCCGAGAATCCAGGGGGTAAAGGCCGCAGTGGTCATCAGAATCCAAGCAGTTGTGTGTATGAAGCGTATATTTCATCACCCCAGAGCACGGCAATCCACCCCGCAATCGCCAGATAGGGGCCGAACGGGATCGCCGTACCCATGGCATGGCGGCGCAGACGCAGCAGACACAGCCCAGCCAGCGCCCCGACCACCGACGACAACAGCAAGGTCAACGGCAACACCTGCCAGCCACCCCAGGCCCCGATCAGCGCCATCAGCTTGAAGTCGCCATAGCCCATGCCCTCCTTGCCGGTAACCAGCTTGAACACCCAGTACACCGTCCAAAGGCTGAGGTACCCGGCCACCGCGCCCCACAGCGCGCTGGTCAGCGGGATATAGAGGCCGAAGGCGTTGACGATCAGCCCCAGCCACAGCATCGGCAGCACCAGCGCATCCGGCAGCAACTGGTGCTCGGCATCGATCAGGCTCAGGGCCAGCAGGCACCAGGTCAGCGGCAGCGCCAGCAAGGCCTCGGGCGAAGCACCAAAGCGCCAGGCCACCACCAGCGACAGCAGCGCGCTGGCCACCTCCACCAACGGGTAGCGCGGGCTGATGCGGGTTTTGCAGGCTGAACAACGCCCGCGCAAGGCCAGGTAGCTGATGACCGGAATGTTCTCCCACGCGCGAATTCGATGCTCGCAATGCGGGCAGCGCGAGGCAGGTAGCCACAGGTCGAAACGCTCGTGCGGCGTGATCGGCAATTCCAGCATTTCCTGCGCCTCACGCTGCCATTGCCGCTCCAGCATGATCGGCAGTCGGTAAACCAGCACATTGAGAAAACTGCCCACCACTAGGCCCAGCACCGTGGCCAGGGTGAGAAAGTACGCCGGCTGCTCAGCCAGCAAAGTCCATAAAGTCATGTTCAGATCAAGCTACCCAACTGGAAGATCGGCAGGTACATCGCCACCACCAGGCCGCCCACCAGCAGGCCCAGGACCAGCACGATGGCCGGCTCCAGCAGGCTGGTCAACTGGTCCAGCGCCTGGCTGACCTGTTCCTCGTAATGACTGGCGGCTTTTTCCAGCATCTGGTCCAGCGTGCCGCTGGATTCCCCGATGGCCGTCAGTTGCACCAGCAGCGGCGGAAACAGCGGCTCAGCGGCCATCGCCTGGTGCAGCCCCTGCCCATTGGCCATACCCTGGCGTAGCCGCAACACCGCCTGTTCATGCAGGTCGCCACCACTGACCCTGGCCACCGTGCCCAGCGCATCCAGCAACGGCACCCCAGCGGAGTAGGACGTTGCCAGGCTGCGCGCAAACCGCGCCAGCGCCGCCTGCCCCAGCAGCGTGCCGAACACCGGCAAACCTAGCACCCGGCGAGATATCCACAGGCGCGCTGGCGCGTGCTGCCGGTAGAGCTGGCGCATGGCAACACCCAGCACCACACCCATCACCAGCAACAGCGGCGCAAACCGGCTCAGCCCTGTGGACAAGTCGATCACCCATTGGGTAAATGCCGGCAACGCCACGCCCATGCCCGAGAACATACTCTCGAACTTCGGAATC
This sequence comes from Pseudomonas sp. X4, assembly GCF_040784925.1. NCBI lineage: Bacteria > Pseudomonadati > Pseudomonadota > Gammaproteobacteria > Pseudomonadales > Pseudomonadaceae > Pseudomonas > Pseudomonas sp. X4. The sequence continues at coordinate 3,136,958 of NZ_CP160798.1, forward strand.
ACCTCCAGCAACAAGATCGCCGACACCCCCAGCCCAGTCAGTAACAGCAGGAACGGGTAGATCATCGCCTTGCGCACCTTCTTGTGCAGCACCCGACGCTGCTCCAGCATGCCTGCCAGCTGTTCCAGCTGCCGGTCGAGCGTGCCGGACTGCTCACCCACCCGTACCAGGTTGCAGTACAGCGCATCGAACCAGCCCGGGTGGCGCTGCAACGCATCTGCCAGCCCCAGGCCCGAGGCCACATCCTGTTTCAATCTATCCAGCAATGCCGCCTGCGCCGCATCACAGCCACTGCGCCCCATCACCTCGAATGCCTGCAGCAGAGGCACCCCAGCCTTGAGCAGGGTCGCCAACTGCCGGCTGAACCCCGCCGGGTCGGCCTTTGCCCGCCGTTTCGGCAAACTGAATGTCAGCCCACCGGCAGGCCGCAAACTGGCGACCTTGATGCCCTGGCGGATAAGCCCGGCACGCACATAGGCCGGGCTGCGCCCGGACGTTTGCCCGCTGACCGGCGTGCCGTTGGCGTCGGTGCCGTGCCAGGTGTAGAGGAGTGTGGATTGGGTCATGCAAAGGTCCTTTTTCTGCCCGTGCGACAAGCCTGGAAACAGCTTGCCGCGCCCATGCAAGGGCGTGCGTCCGAGATGCTCACTAGAGTAGTTCAGCGAAGACGACGCCCGAGCGGGCAGGGGTGACAAAAGGTGTCTGTTCAGGCCTACTGCGCCGCTGCCAGCCGGGGTCGAGCCTGACCTCAACGAGTACGCGTATCAAAAAGGAAAACGTTCATGAAAGGGCAACGCGGTATCACCCTGATCGAACTGATGATCGTCGTCGCGATCATCGGCATTCTGGCGACCATCGCCTTACCGATGTACACCAACCACCAGTCACGCTCCAAGGCCGCGGCTGGGTTGCTGGAGATCAGCGCGCTGAAGACCGCGATGGATCTGCGGTTGAATGATGGGAAGGATGTTGCGGATGTAGCCGCGCTGGGTGGCCAGCCAGCGACGGCGCACTGTGCGATCACGGCTAGCGGCAAGGCGGCGGATGGCACTGGGAGCATCGTGTGCACGCTGGTGGATGCGCCGGCTACTGTGCTCGGCAAGGCACTGACCCTGACGCGTTCGGCTACTGGGTGGGCGTGTACGACCAACATCGAGGAAGACCTGGCGCCGAAGGGGTGCAAGGCGCCTTGAGGGTGGGGCAATAAACTAGCGGAAACAGGGGTTTGCGTAACGGGTGCGAGCAGTGGTACGTTGCGCTACACGCCGGTGTAGCTCAGTCGGTAGAGCAGCGCACTCGTAACGCGAAGGTCGCAGGTTCGATTCCTGTCTCCGGCACCAGATCTTGTTGGCACGATGCAGGTTTTCCTGGTTTCGGCCCCTCCAAAAATGCCCGCCTTGTGCGGGTATTTTTGTTTCTGCCACATTCTGCTTTTGGCCGATCAGGCTACCTTCGGCCCACCACTTCGCTTGAGTGAATGGTTAGCTGCTTTTCACTTCCGATTGCACGGGTTTCAAGATAATGGGTGGCTCGCATTTGGCTTTCGCCCAGTGTTTTAGGGGCGTTTAGCGAATTTTTTTTAGATAGTGCTTTCACCGGTTAGAGATATTTTCAGTTTGCTAAGCCTTCCATCATGATCTACATCTGCGGACCCCGCCTGGCCATCACACAACCCGTAGACCCACTGCATACCCTTCGGGAGATGGCGCTGCCCTTTGGGCTGCAACGCGGGCCATGGTCACCACCACAGCTAAGGGATGGTGGATATCTCCACGCGCCTACGGCAAAGGTGTCTCCGAAACGGAGATACCCTGAACGCTGTGGGCATTGCCTTGGTCTGGCCAGCCTCGACGAAACTACCAATATCGATCGACTCGATACGCGCCAGTGTGTGGAAAACGACACTATGGGCTGGTTCTCGACGCGGTACAGAGCCGGGCAAGTACGTCCGCCGCCGTCCGCGGGAACCAAGTATACCTGGCAGCGGAACAGGGGCAGACCTAGGGCGACCTGACCCTGGCGGCGAACGTGGGTCAGGCCAGGATGGGCCAGCAGGTCTGACGAGAAAGCGCAGGAGCAACGAAAATGTGCAGGTGGCGCAGGCCCAGCAGGTGACCGAGCTGCCTGCCGTGAACTACCCGTATCAGATAATCAGGCGCCCAGCTCTCCAGCCTGAGCATCGCGACTAGTGTCTTCCCGAGTGCTGTATGGGCCGCCATCAGTCACTGAAAGCGGCCATGATTGCGTCCACGACCACACGTACTCTGGTGGTGTGGGCCAAGTCCTGATGTAGAACCAGCCACGCCTCATAGGACTTGGCCCGATGACGATCAGGCCATAACCGCACCAGTTCAGAATCACGCCGGGCTACATATTCTGGTAACTCGCCTAAGGCCAGACCAGCGCGTACGAAGGTCGCCAGCATCAGGCTTGAATCCAGTTCAGCGACCACGCGGCCTTGAGCTCTGGATTCGCCAGCCAGTGTCTCGTCCTGGCGCACTGTCACACCTTCTTGGTAAAGCGCAATGTCGTGGCCTGCGAAAGCTTCTCCAGGCCTCGGCTCCCCGTGTTGCTCCAAGTAACTCCGGGTTGCGTACAGGCCAACATCCCAGCGAGCGAGTTGTCGCACGATCAGGTCGGGTTGCTCCGGTCGCAGGGTGCGCACGGCAACATCGGCTTCCCTGCGTCCTAGGTCGAGCAGCCGTGTGGTAGTGGTCAAGATCACGCGCACCTCGGGGTGGCTGGCACGTAACCGTTCGATGGCCGGTACAACGAAATCCACGGCGAGTGCATCGGTGGTTGTCACACGCACCTCGCCAGAGGCGTGCGTGTCGGTGCCTTCACCGCGCCGCTCGAAGGAGACGGCCATGCGCTCCATGCCTTCGGCTATACGCACTACCTGCTGACCGGTGTCGGTCAACACCAAGCCACCAGTGCTGCGCAGGAACAGCCGACTGCCCAGAGCCTGCTCCAACCCGGCCAGGCGCCGGCTTACCGTAGTCTGGTCGATGGTCAGATGTTGGGCCGCACCGCGGAGGGTGCCGGCACGCTGTACCGCCAGGAAAATCCGTATGTCGTCCCAGTTCATCTCCGTTCTTCACCTTGCTGCAAATATGCAGCCATAGAATGCTATTTCATGCATTTTCGCATTTAAGGCAACTCCTTAACATAGTGTTCATTCCGTTGAACCCTTGATCTGCAACTAATCCAAACCGGTTGCTTGGGAGCGCCATGCCTCGTTTATCTTTTATCCTGACCGTTGCCATGCTGAGTACCTTTGGTCTCATTGCTTCGGATATCTACCTTCCCGCCATGCCGAGCATGACCACCGAGTTCGATATCGCCGACTGGCAAATGCCGCAGACGGTTTCTTTCTACCTGCTGGCACTGGCGATCTCGCAACTGGCTTACGGTCCGTTGTCTGACCGTTACGGCCGCAAGCCAGTATTGCTGGCCGGTGGTGTGCTCTACCTGATCGGTTCTCTGGGCTGCGCGGCGTCGGGCAGCTATGTAGGCTTCCTGGCTTGGCGTATGGTTGAAGCGGTTGGAGCTGCGGCGGGACTGGTCATCGGCCGGGCGCTTATCGCCGATACCTGCGATAAGCGCATCTCGGCCAAGGTCTATGCGGTGGTTTATCCATTAGTGTCGCTGTCGCCGGCTTTGGCTCCGGCTATTGGCGGGCATTTGGCCGTCGCGTTTGGGTGGCGGGCCGACTTCCTGTTCGTGGCGGCCTTTGGCGCTGTGGCGCTGCTGATGGCTTTGACGTTACTGCCTGAAACCCTGCCCGTGTCGGCGCGCACTCGGACTTCTCCTTTTGCCGGATTTAGCCATGTGTTACGCGACCGTACCTTTCGCCGCTATACGCTGGTAGTCTGCACGATCTACTGCGCGTGGTTCGTATATCTGACACAGTCGCCGTTCCTATTTGTACGGGCGGGATTGAGCGAAGAACAGAGCGGCTGGCTGTATTTGCCGCTGACGGCAGGCATCGTTGGCGCGAACTTGCTGGCGAAGCGATTGCTTGACCGCTGGCCCTACGACCGCATCGTCACTGTCGGCATTGCATGTTTTGTACTCGGCGGCGCAGCGTTTCTCACTGCCGCGGCATTGGGGTGGTCTGGCGCTGCGGCTGTGGTACTGCCAATGTGCCTGGTCAGCCTTGCTAACGGATCGTCGCTGTCGCTGGCGGTCTCCGGTGCCATCGCCAGCGAGCATGGGTATGCGGCTACCGCGTCGGGATTGGTTGGGTTCTGCCAGATCGGCAGCGCTGCGCTTATGGCAATGGGCGTGAGCGCGGCTTTCGGCACGAGCTTTAGCGTACTCGGCGGCGCGGTACTGGTGTTTAGTCTGCTCGCATTGTTCGCATGTTTACCATTCTCTGCAAACAACATCGGGCGCGTAGTTGATAGCCCCATGAGATAGCCCTTACCAGGTTTCCTCAGGATGGCCTTTGGTATTGGCTCAGGCGCTTCAGTCTGGCGATACGTGTGGTAGGCACTGGCTATCCCTGCCGCGTGAGTGAGAGGGGTATCATCCCAGCGGCTGAACATAGCATCAACCCGGGTTCAACCAGCGAGTAACCTTGCTGGTAATTCTGTTCTGATGGCCAACGGCAATTCACAGAGCGTAAATGAGGATACCCCAGCAGCCGAAGTACAAATTCATGAGATGGATACCTCAGTTTGGGAATGCAGTACCGGGTTTGATTTCCGAGCAGCTTTGATGTACATCGCCGTTCCACCTTGCCGCATATCGATCTCGAACAGCTCTGAGGTTCGGATGAGATCGCTAAGGGTCCGGTGCCCGTAGTTCACGGCTGAAAACGAACTGTTGTTGCGGATAAAATTACCGACCTGGCTGAGGCGCGACCAGCCTGCGTCATCGGCGGTCTTCTCTGCCGCAGTTCTCAGCAAGCGCACAAGTGATGTGTCATTGCGAAGCTCGTTTCGGGTGCGTTTACTGCTTTTCGACGCTTCGCCTTCAACTGCTTTCTCCTGATCATCGCCAAGCAGGTTCTCTGTGTAGATGAACTGCGAGCAGGCATCTACAAAAGGCTTCGGCGTCTTCTTCTCCCCGAAACCGTAGACCGGCAAGCCGCTTTCCAGCAGCCGAAGCACCAACGGGGTGAAGTCGCTGTCGCTTGTCATGAGCGCAAAGGCATCGACGTTTTTGCTGTACAGCAAGTCCATCGCATCAATGATCATCGCTGAGTCAGTGGCATTCTTGCCCTTGGTGAAAGCAAATTGCTGCATGGGGCGGATGGCGAACGGGTGGATCTTCTCGACCCATCCAGTGAGGAGAGGAGAACTCCAGTTCCCGTGTGCATGCCTGATGTTGACCATGCCGTACTTGGCCAACTCATCGAGCACGCCCCCTATGGATGCATGGCTCACATTGTCGCAGTCAATCAGCAGTGCTATCCGTTTCGACTCCACGGTGTACCCCGGTCAGCCCCTGTGTAACCAAACTCTAGCTCAACTGCCCTGGCAGCACTTTCAATGTTCATATCGTGCACCTCATCTTACCTTGGGGATTTCAGCTGAGCCTAGTTCGCTGCATTCGAAGTTTGAATGGGGATTTTGATGCAGATGATCGGATGTGGATTTATGGTTGCGTTCAACGCTGTTCGCACATAATTCAGAGACGTTTCCTACAGCTTTGACACTTGCTTGGCCGAGATACATGAGGCTAAATTTCCTCCGTCGCGGAAAATTCCGTGACCGGGCGTAGGAACCCGTTGGTAAACTTGGCGCACGCACTAGGCGCCCCTGCACCACAGCTGGCGCTTTTTTTGTGCCTGCCGTGCTGTGTCATGGCGGCTGTGTGTGGGCAGGCTTCGGCCTGGCCGGGTTTCCAAGTTTCCCGGTATTCCTACCCCATACACAGCTGCCACCCAATCCCGTAGGAAGGATCGTGGCAGCTCCAACTAAAACTTGGAGTGTCATGGATGCTTATCTCAAGTCCGTCCAGGATCCTCGCATTCGTTCTCCACCGTCGTTCCTCGACGGCCCTCAGCGATCTCACCTCCAGTCAATCTCGCTCCGTCTCTGCAACAAGGGAGGCACGCCATGACTGACCAAGAACGCCTATCCACCATCCAAAGCTATGCCTGGACCCTCGAACTGCTAGGCGAAGCCCTGGTCCAGCACGACGAAATGCTGGAGTGCGAACACAACCCACACCTGAGCTTTCGCAACACTGCCGGTATCCATCAGGCGATCCGGATCATCAGCCGTTTGGCCAGTGAGCAGTGTGGGAAGGTGATGGAGCGAAACGGGCAGGACCCTGTTAGTTAGGCAGGATCATTGATGAGCGGTGGGCCAGATATCACCGTTACGGCTGGCCCTCTGCTCAAGGCCGCCTGGTTATGGGGCTGCTGCGCAGCCCATCGCAGGCAAGCCAGCTCCTACACGGACCGCGCAGGTCTTGGGGGATGTGCCGAACCTGTGGCAGTGGGTTTGCTGGCGGGGGGATGGCACGGGCTTTGTCCGTGTTCGCGAGTGAACTCGCTCTCACTACGATCTGCAGCTACTGAACCCGTCTGATCTGGTCGGTGCGACTGACAGTGATAGACCCCTAACGGTCATCCGCGAAAGTACGAAACTGCCAATCGGACCACAATCGATGCTGGCAACCCAGCCACTACACGTCAGTGTCTATGGATCGCCCTAAGAGTTCGAGTTAGCTAACGAAGCCTGACAACAACTCAAACGTCCAGTAGCCGGCGATTACCAACTGCACGGCAAAAGCCGTGAAGCGAAGAAAAACTGCGGGAACAGCCAGAGAGACTAAATGCACCAATGACTGAACCAGGCGCGCTGCGAGCAGAGCAATAGCCAGCGGGTCGGTAATGGCGGTTTGTCTGGTCACCAGGGCCACCAGCAGCAACCCACCAAAGATTGGGAGCCCCTCTAGGCAATTGGCGTGCGCGCGCGCCAACCTCTGCATGAAGGGCGAAAGATTGGAGTTGTCCGGGGTGAATCCGTTTGCCGGAAATTGCTTGAAAACAACTAACAGACCGCGCAACAGCTCCATCAATACCAACAGTGTTAGCGCCCAGGCAATGAGCCCGGTCAATGCAATCGTGCTGGCGTTTGTCATCGATCAATGTTCCTGTCGTGCGACGAACTGGGGTCATCGGTGCGGCTAACCCTGCTTCTCTCGCCATTTATCAGAGTCGTACACATAAGCGTCGCCAAGAATACTGTCGTAGCGGACGATCATCCTGACGCGAGCTTTTGACATCGCCATGACGGGTTGTGGGTCCTGGTCATGCAGCACAACGGTGGAAACATTGAACTTCCTTCCGGGCGGAATGAACTCACCGACCACAAATAGTTCGGCGCTCTGTTCATGAGGTATATCCCCAAGCATTTTCTTGCCAGCTGCGATAATCAAGTCAGGCCCCTCGCCGTCTAATAGCTCACCATCTACCCAAAGCTTGACCTCACGAATGATCGCTGGACCTAGGCCATTGTTCTCTATCGTAAAAAAGTAAGTTCTGGTCGTGGGATCAGTACGGTTCCAAGGCGACAGGTGTGGCGTGGCCATCAAACGGTTGTGCAGTTCGTGCATATTTATTTGCTTATGACTGAAACGCAACGCGAGGGTAGCCACTATGACCGAAGCAAAGGCAGCAACAGCGGACAGCAGTGTACCGGCCTCAGTCAACCAACTCTCCTGAGACGCCACGACATACACCACATAATCCACGATAGTACCCATAGAGATCTTCTCGCGATGTCAATCCGCCGAACCCAGGGGAATCGACAGCGCGGATGGATCTGCATGTAAGACTAGAAAGGGATACGCAAGAAGCAAGGGCCACCCCTGCTGTCTGGCAAAAGCTAGGCGGAGCCAGGTCCATGACAAAATGCTTGAGTGCGAACACTACCCGCGGCTGAGCTTTCGCAACACGGCCGGTATCCATCAGGCGATCCGGATCATCAGCCGTTTGGCCAGTGAGCCGTGTGGGAAAGTGATGGAGCGAAACGGCCAGGACCCTGAGCGTAAGGCAGGATCATTGATGAATCGGGCCAGATATCACCATTGTGGCTGGCCCTCTGCTCAAGGCCGCCTGGTGGTTTATTCCTGTCGGGTAGGGTTATGGGGCTGCTGCGCAGCCCATCGCAGGCAAGCCAGCTCCTACAGGAACCGCGCAGTTATTAGGTAAGCGCTGTGCTAGTGAAGGCACCCAGTACTGCCGCAGACCAGCACAATGCGTCAGGCCGAAGAAGCAGTAGTCACTGTGCCCTGAATGCATTCCCGGAAATTGTCGCAGTCCGACTGTAGTTCGATGACCGGTTCGCCATACTCCAGGCTCAGCATGCTGGCGTCATCGTTGACGCTCTGCAAATCGGTACCCGAATGCAGATGTTCATGCCAGTACCCGTCACTGCACAGTAGTAGGCGTGCATCCAATGGGAGGTGGGTCATCTGCCAGTCCGGAGAGCAAAAACGCCTGGCGTTCAGGGAGCGGGTCAGCAGATGCCGTGATTCGTTAATTCCCGAGGTTGCCCCCGGCCAGATGGCCTGTTCTTGCAGATTCTGCGGTCGGTTCAGCCAGCTGATGGCCAATCCGGGTCTCTGGAGTCCCACAAGGCCATCGCCAACATGCCCAACATGGAGCAACTGCTGCTGCAAGTCGACGAGTACGCAGCAATAGCTGGCGATCGCATGCAGGTAATCTTGACGCAAGCGCTGCTGCTCGGCACGCATGATGCTAACCAGTCCTTCGGGGCTCAGCTGCTGGGCCTCTCCAAGCGCAACGTCGACAACGGTACGGGACCAGTGCCGAGCGAGGCCTTGTCCGTCGCCTCTTTCGGCCGCATCCACAAGCATAGCCAGCACGTAGCTACCCTTGCGCCCAAAAGCTGCTGCATCGTTGTTACAGCGTCGTCCCTTGCCTTGGCGACTGATCCAGCCAATCTGCATCAGCGGTTCATCCCTGCCAGGGTTTCCAATCGTTCGAACAGCAGATTCTCGCGGTCCGCATCGCCTCTGGCCTGGGCGTTGACCGCATATTCAAAGTTTCCGTCAGGCAGTAGCTGGCCAATTTCCTTGCTGATGTAGTCGCGCACTTCGACAGCGGCAGATTCGATTTCGTCTTCTAGTTCCGGGCGCCCGTCTATCAAGTTCAGGATGTCTTCTATGTCGCGACTGGACAAGGCATCCCCGCGTCCACGCCCTTTCCAGGCTTCCAGTTTGGTGGCCACGAAGTACACGGGGTTGACCAAGTTGATAGTGACTCCCTCTTCCAAATCATAGGCCGTGGAGGTGGCCATGGCGTCTTTGTACCAGCGGTTGCTGAACCCAAGGGAATCGTCGTCCGGCATGAAGTCAACGCGAAGATCGCCAAGTCTCATTGCGCAGATGGGGAAGTCATCGTCATCTTCTTGTGGGCTGACCCGGAAGCCGCGCGCGCTGAGCGTCTCCTGCAAACGGGTGAAGCCTACCGGGCCCATGACATGCACGATCAGATCAACATCGTCGGTACTGCGTACTTGTTCACGGGTGTAATCGTCGGTGAGTAGCAAACCAGTGGTGCAGCCGCCGACAAAGGTCATCTGCTGGCGCAGTTCGGGCCCCAAGGCTTTAGCAACCTCGCACAGCATGCTCCGCAGCGTACTGAAAACGCTCATGGCAACTCCAGGCGGTCCTGCAGCAGTTCTGCCGCAAGGTTTCGTTCGCGGGGCTGTCCCAGCCGTATGGCATCGACAAGCGCCAGCAGGGCGTACATTTCCGGATCTCTTCGAGCGGCATCTGCTGCGGTCTTGAACAGTGGCTCGATCTTCATTCCCATGGTGTTGCCGCGGGCATAGGACCAGACCGGCACGTGCTCACCGGCGCTAATCAGGCTCTTGTCCAATACTGGCGCTGCAAAGCCGGTGGCAATGCCACGAGTCAGCTCCCCGGCTCGCGCTGGAAAAACGTACTTCAGGCCGTAAACGACGAACTCAAACAGGGCCTTGGTGTTCGCTCTAGGTACGCCCAGCTTGCGGTCAGCCTTGACCAAGCCAATCTGCGTGCAGTGCTTCAAAGAGATGTTGATCTGGGTCTTGCTGATGCCAGTTTGTAGCTCCAGTGCACGGGCGGTGTAGGAGGATAAATGTGGGGGGCTCTCCTCAAAGAAATCTGGCTGCCCTTGGTATCGCGTGATTTGGTCATCACTTTCCTCCTCCCAGTCCTTCCAGTCGTGCGGCCACGCTTCTACAGCCTTGCCATGCGACTCATGCCGCTGGAGGCAAACCAGCTTGAGTAGTAAGCCGATGTCTTGACCTTTCATGTGATATTCCATCCATTTGTCCCCAGTCCCGGGACATGGGACAAAGAGAACACGCAGGCCGCAGAAGTGCAAGCAGTGGAATGAATATTCTTTGAGGACGGAAGCGATCCCTCCGGCGAATGGCACAGGCTTCGCTCATGTTCGCAACCTCGTGCCTACCGGACTCACATCACCTTCGAGTGGCCTTTTCGCCTCAGCGGGCAATACTTCTGTGTATTGCAGGCGTGTTCCTGGTGGCGCGCGCCGCTGGGAGGTGTCACGTGAACAAACTGACAATCGTGGGTGCCGGCATGGTCGGCGAGGCGGCGGCACAGATCATCGCCCGGGAAGAGTTGTGCCGGGAGTTGGTATTGATGGATGTGCAGGGCGAAATGGCGCAAGGCAAGGCGCTGGATGTGTGGCAGGCGGCAGTCGAGTCGGGTTCCGATACCCGGGTTCACGGCGGGGCCAAGGCTGAAATGCTGGGCGGGTCTGAGCTGGTGGTCATTACCGCAGGCGTGCCGCGCAAGCCTGGGCAATCGCGTCAGGACGTGCTGAGCATCAACCTGCCGATTATCGATAGCATCATGGCGGACATCAAACAGCATGCGCCAACGGCGACGGTACTGGTGGTGTCGAACCCGGTCGATGTGCTGACCTATCGCGCCTGGAGCCTCAGCGGGCAGGGGCGCAGCAAGGTGTTCGGCCAAGCGGGGGTGCTGGATACGGCGCGCATGAAGTGTTTCATCGCCGAGCAGACCGGGTTTTCTGCCCGGGATATCACGGCGCTGGTCCTGGGCGGGCATGGCGACAGCATGGTGCCGCTGATGCGCTATTGCCGGATCGGCTCGGTGCCGCTGTCGCACTTCCTCTCCAGCGAGCAGATCGAGCAGATCGTCGAACGCACCCGCAAGGGTGGTGGCGAGATCCTGGGGCTGAAGAAGCTGGGCAGTGCCTGCGATGCGCCGGGCGTGGCGATTGCGCAGATGGTGGATGCGATCGCCAACGGGCGAAACCGCATATTGCCGGCAGTGGCGATACTGGAGGGCGAGTACGGGCGAACGGATATCGCCATGGGTGTGCCCTGTGTGCTGGCAGGGGAGGGGCTGGCGCGGGTGATCGAGTTGCCGCTGGATGCGCAGGAGCAGGCGATGTTCGACCATTCTGCAGATCAGGTGGCGCGGGATATTGCTGAGATGAAGGCGCTGTGAATGGGGAAATGCTTGATCGCCGACGCGCAGCCGGCGATCAAGCCCAATTGGACCTGTGGTCAGATCGCGGCCAGCTCCAGTGACAGCTCAGGATGCTTGAGGATCAGGCGCATCAGGCACAACACACCGCCTGGCGGCACGAAGCGACCTTGCTCCCAGTCACGCAGCGTTGCGACCGGTGTTGCGATACGCTCGGCGAATGATGCTTGGGTCAGCCCACAGCGTTCGCGGGCCTGGCGAACCAGAATCTGCTCCGGCGTGGTTACTCGCCCAGCGCCAATCTTGGCTTCCTTGAGCGCTTGGCGCAGGTCAGGCAATGGCTCACCCGCATCAGCCTCAATGGCCTTGGCAACACTTTCTATATCGATGTCACGCATTTCACACCACCTTGCTGATTTCAGCGGGGCTCATGTTGGCACGTTCAGCCTTCGCATAAACCGTAAGCAACAGCACAATTTCATCTTCATTCAGGTTGAAGTAGATCACCCGTGTGCCACCGGACTTACCAGAACCTGCGCGGGTCCATCGAACTTTTCGTGCGCCGTCCGCACCGGGTACTACATCCCCCGCGAGCGGATTGACCGCAATCCAGTCGATGAAAGCCACGCGTTCTTCGTCAGACCACAATTTGGCAGCGGCTCTTTGGAACGTAGGCGTTTCAATTACTGTATGCATATGAATGTACGGGATTCCCTTATAGCATGCAACGTTGAATACGGATGCTCAAAGGGCGGAACTGCGATGGGATGAACGCTGTAGCGTGCCAGGTCAACCCTGGCGCCAACCACTGAACCCGCTCCCTGAGCTCATCGAGCACATGCTGCATGCGCTCGTCCGGATCATTCTCCAGACTTGGTAGCAGTGAGGCCTTGTCGGTTGATTTGCCGGATATGTCCGAAGTGGCGTTCGAGCAGATTTCTACTCGGGCGTTTGAGTGATCATTCGCCTCGCTGTGGTGAAGTGAGGCTTCGACTTCTGGGATCTTGGGGCCGCGTCGCGGCCCTTTCGCGACACAAGGCCGCTCCCACAGGTACAGCGACAACCTCGAGATCAGCGCTGCACCTGTGGGAGCTGGCTTGCCAGCGATGAGGCCAGCGCAGGCAGCACAGACTGTTGCTCTGGCGTGCGCTGGCGGTTCAGCGCACCAGCAGCGGCACTGCCCGCACGTAAACCAGTTCACACACCAGCTCCACCAGCGTCTGGGTAATCACCGCAGCGGCGGCCAGCCCGCGCATTTCTTCGGGCAGCGCCAGCGCCAACGGCAACACCACCAGCGAGTTGCGCGTGGCGGCGCTGAAGGTGACCGAGCGTGCCTCGGTCACCGGCAAGCGCAGCAAGCGCGATGCAACGAACCCGAGCACCGGCGCCAACAGCATGAAGCCGATGTACACCGGAATCACCGGCAGCAAACGGTCGAAATCACGCAGTACCACGGCAATCTGCGAGGCGATCACTACCACCAGCACCAGGGCCATGGCGGGTACCGGCATCCACGCCCAGGCGTCGTTCCAGGTCGAGACCGTGCGCGAGCGACGGGCGCCGACGCTGGTGAGCACGGCGAGCGCCATAGGCAGCACGATCAGCAGCACGAAGGCTTCCACGAACGGGGTGATGGAGATGGCCACTTTGCTGCTGTCGCCCAGCATCAGGGCCAGGTAGAGCGGCAGCAGTGCCAGTTGCACCAACAGCAGCACGGGGGTGGCGGCCAGGGTCAGGCGGGAGTCGCCTTTGCCGATGTGGGTGAACACCACCACGTAGTCGATGCACGGTGTCAGCAGCACCAGCAGCGCGCCGATGAGGATCGCCGGGTGTTCGACCAGCCCACGGGTGATGGCCCATACCAGCAGCGGCACGAAGATGAAGTTGGCCAGCAGCAAGGCGCTGATGAAGCGGCGGTTGCTCAGGCCTTGGCGCAGGTCGAGGAAAGGGATCTGCAGGAACATCGCGTACATCAGCACGGTGATGGCGGGGGTGACCAGGACTTCCAGATGGCGCGCAGTGTCGCTGGTCAGCACGCCGCAGGCGACGGCGGCGAGCACGGCGATGAAGTAGATCGGGACCTGGTGGGTTTCGAGTTGCTCTCTGGTCAAGGTATGGCCTGTGCTCGGTGGTATGGAGGAGGCACAGGGTAATACCTGCTGCCAGTAGGGGGCGCGGTTTTTTGTGGGAGCGGCCTTGTGTCGCGAAAGGACCGCAAAGCGGTCCCGGCGATCTCGATGGTGAAGTTGCAATCGTGGGGCCGCTGCGCGCCCCTTTCGCGACACAAGGCCGCTCCCACATTGACCGCATCGACTTCAAGTCATGCCGCCTGAGTCAAACGAAAAAGCCCGGCACTAGGCCGGGCTTTTTCCTGTCAGGCAATCGCCAATCAGTTGCCGTAAACCGGCAGCTTCTTGCAGATGGCCTTGACCTTCTCACGCACGGCGTCGATCACCGCTTCGTTGTTCAGGTCAGCCAGGATGTCGCAGATCCAGCCAGCCAGCTCGCGGCACTCGGCTTCCTTGAAACCACGGGTGGTAACGGCTGGGGTGCCGAAACGCAGGCCCGAGGTGACGAACGGGGAACGTGGGTCGTTCGGTACCGAGTTCTTGTTGACGGTGATGAAGGCTTTGCCCAGGGCGGCGTCAGCGTCCTTGCCGGAGATTTCCTGCTTGATCAGCGACAGCAGGAACAGGTGGTTCTGGGTGCCACCGGAAACCACGTCGAAACCACGCTCGATGAACACGCTGGCCATGGCCTGGGCGTTCTTCACGACCTGCTGCTGGTAAGCCTTGAACTCAGGCTGCAGGGCTTCCTTGAAGCAGATGGCCTTGGCAGCGATGACGTGCTCCAGCGGGCCACCCTGGGCGCCAGGGAAGACGGCGGAGTTCAGCTTCTTCTCGATCTCTTCGTTCTTGCGAGCGAGGATCAGGCCGCCGCGCGGGCCGCGCAGGGTCTTGTGGGTGGTGGTGGTGACCACGTCGGCGAACGGAACAGGGTTCGGGTACACGCCAGCGGCAACCAGGCCGGCAACGTGGGCCATGTCGACGAACAGGTAGGCACCGACCTTGTCGGCGATGGCGCGGAAGCGGGCGAAGTCCAGAACCTGCGAGTAGGCCGAGAAGCCGGCAACGATCATCTTCGGCTTGTGCTCGACAGCCAGGCGCTCGACTTCGTCGTAGTCGATCAGGCCGTTGCCGTCGATGCCGTACTGGATGGCGTTGTACAGCTTGCCCGAGGAGCTTACCGAAGCACCGTGGGTCAGGTGGCCACCGTGGGCCAGGCTCATGCCCAGGATGGTGTCACCGGCCGACAGCAGGGCCAGGTAGACGGCGGCGTTGGCCTGGGAGCCGGCGTGCGGCTGGACGTTGGCGTAGTCGGCGCCGAACAGTTCCTTGGCACGGTCGATGGCCAGCTGCTCGACGACGTCGACGTACTCGCAACCACCGTAGTAGCGCTTGCCCGGGTAGCCTTCGGCGTACTTGTTGGTCAGGACCGAGCCCTGGGCCTCCATGACTGCCGGGCTGGTGTAGTTTTCCGAAGCGATCAGCTCGATATGCTCTTCCTGGCGCAGAGCTTCTTGCTGCATGGCTTCGAAGAGCTCGGCGTCGTACTTGGCAATGGTCAAATCACGGCTGAACATGGCGGTCCTCAAGGATCGGGGTGAATTGGGGGGGCATTCTAACCGATTGATCCGCGGCTGGCATATGAAGTGGCATCAAGTCGCGGACCAATGGGCTTCACGTTGCATCCCGCGCCGTTTCTGGGCTGGGCGGGAACTGGAGTTGACTCAAAGGTCCGTTTTTTGGGGCGCTGTGCGGCCCATCGCCGGCAAGCCAGCTCCCACAGGTACTGCACAGGGCTTGAGGTCTGTGCGGTCGAGGTGGGAGCTGGCTTGCCGGCGATAGGGCCAGTGCAGGCAACTGCTCAATGGAACATGAACAGCTTCTCGTTGGCGAACTGCGCCTCGAACTGGTTCGCCGGCATCGGCCGCCCGAACAGGTAGCCCTGCACCTCGTCGCAACCATGCTCGCGCAGGAACTCCAGCTGCTCGTGGGTTTCCACCCCTTCGGCAATTACCGCCAGGTTGAGGCTGTGGGCCATGGCGATGATCGCCCGGGCAATCTGCGCATCCTGTTCGCCTTCGGGCAGGCCGTCGACAAAGGTGCGGTCGATCTTCAACACATCGATCGGGAACTGCTTGAGGTAGTTCAGCGACGAGTAGCCGGTGCCGAAGTCGTCCACCGCGATGCTCAGGCCGAGGTTTTTCAGGCTGGCGAGAATCTGCATGGCTTCGTTCACTTCGCGCATCAGGATGCTTTCGGTCAGCTCCAGCTCCAGGCACGCCGGTGGCAGGCCGGTTTCTTCCAGAATGGTGGCGATGCGCGTGCCCAGCTGGCCGTCGGAGAACTGCCGCGCCGAGATGTTCACCGACACCTTGGGCACGCGCACCTTGGCCTTGTGCCAGGCCTTGAGCTGGCGGCTGGCCTCGCGCAGCACCCAGTCGCCCACGTCCACCACCAGGCCCAGTTCTTCGATCACCGGGATGAAATCGCCCGGCGGCACCAGGCCGCGGGTCGGGTGGCGCCAGCGCAGCAGGGCTTCGGCGCCGGTCAGGCGCTTGCCGTCGCCGCTGAACTGCGGCTGGTAGTAGAGGATGAACTCGTTCTGCTCCATGGCATGGCGCAGGTCGCTCTCCAGCTCCAGGCGTTCCAGGGCACTGGCGTTCATCTCCGCCTGGTAGAACTGGAAGTTGTTCTTGCCGCGCTCCTTGGCGTGGTACATGGCGGTGTCGGCGTTTTTCATCAGCTGGCTCAGCTCGCTGCCGTCCTGCGGACTGAGGGCGATGCCGATACTGGCGGTGACGAAGAACTCGCGGTTTTCCAGCACGAACGGCCGCACCAGGCTGCCGAGGATGTTCTCGGCCACGTGGATGGCGCGGTTGAGTGCCATCTCGCGGGTAGCGCGCGGTTGCAGCAGCAGGGTGAACTCGTCGCCGCCCATGCGCGCCACGGTGTCGTCGTTGTCCACGCACGCCAGCAGGCGCTGGGCCATGTCCTTGAGCATGCGGTCGCCGGCAGCGTGGCCGAGGGAGTCGTTGATCGGCTTGAAGCGGTCCAGGTCGAGGAACATCAGCACCACCCAGGCCTTTTGCCGCTCGGCCTGCTGCAGGGCGTTGTACAGGCGGTCCTGGAACAACGTGCGGTTGGGCAGGTGGGTGAGGGCGTCGTAGTAGGCCAGGCGGTGGATGCGCTGTTCGCTGGCCTTGCGCTCGCTGATGTCGGTGAAGAAGCACACGTAGCTGGCCAGGTCGCCTTCGTCGTCCAGCACCGCGGTAATGCCGACCCAGGCCGGGTAGTGGTCGCCGTCGCGGCGCTTGAGCCACACCTCGCCCTCCCAGCTGCCGCGCTGGTAAAGCTGCTTGACCACGTAGCGCAGGTGGCCTTCCTGCTGCTCATCGACGGTAAGCATGCCCGGCAACTGGTCGAGCACCTCGCTGACGGCGTAGCCACTGACGCGGCTGAACGCTTCGTTGGCCTGGACGATATAGCCGGCCGGGTCGGTGATGAGGATGGCCGAGGTGGAATGCTCGAATACCGTCGCGGCCATGCGCAGGTCTTTTTCGGCGCGGCGTTGCTGGCTGATGTCGCGGCCCACCCCGAGCACGCCTTCGAAGCGTTCTTCATCGTCCCACACCAGCACCAGGCGCAGTTCGATGGGGATCTTGCGGCCATCGGCGCGCAGGCAGTCGAACAGGAACAGTTGGGTGGGCAGCTGGCTGCGTAGCTGGGCCAGCTGGGCCGGGTCGCCCATGGCCTTGCTGACGCGCTCCATCAGGCTGTAGATACCGGTGAGCTGGGACGGGTTGGCGACGATCGACTGCCAGCCGTTGGCGAAGATCCAGTCGGCCTGGTAGCCCAGCACGGCCTGCACCGAGGGGCTTACGTAGTTGAGCTGGAGCAGCCTGTCGGTGGAGAAGATCACGTCGCTGATGCTTTCGGCGAGCATGCGGTAGCGCTGTTCGCTGTCGCGCAGCGATTGGCTGGCCTCGATCTGCACCGTCACGTCCTTGCCCACGCCGATGATGCGCGTCACCAGGCCATCGGCGTCGCGGGTCAGCACTTGTTCGCGGATGTCGTAGCAGCGCCAGCCGCCATCACGGTGGCGGAAGCGCAGCTGGCAGTGCAGCGGCTGGTCATGGCCGCTGTCGCGTTGTTGCTGGCGCAGCGCCTGGTAGTGCGCGGCGTCCTCGGGGTGCAGCAGCAGCTCCCAGAAGCGGTCGCCCATCTGCGCCAGCTCGGTACGGTCGTAGCCCAGCGTCTGGCCGAGGTGGCGGTTGCTGAAAATCATCCGCTGGCTGAGCACGTCCTGCACGTACAGCTGGTCGGGCACGGTGCGCACCACATCCGACCAGAAGCTTTCGCGCTCCAGCAGCGACAGCTCCACCTGCTTGCGGCTGGTGATGTCGCTGATGCTGAGGATAACCGCCTGGTAATCGCGGCGCTGCTGCGGCAGGCGGGCCATCAGCCACAGGTGCAGCTCGCCTCCCAGCGGCGCCGGCAGGCGCACTTCCAGCTCCAGCAGCTGGCGCTGCTCGATCAGCGCGTCGATCAGCTGCATGCCGATGCTGTCGCGGCCATCGCCCGTGCCGTCGATCAGGCGCTGCCAGGCACCTTCGTGGCTGTCGATATTCAACAACTGGCGAGCCACCTGGTTGATCTCGGTGATCTTCAGCTCCAGCAGCAGCGAGCGGCGCAGGTTGGGGTCCAGGGCCAGGCTGTGCTTGAGCGCGGCGCGGTTGCGCAGGTGGTAGCGGTCGAGTTGGCCGGGCAGGCTGGACAGGTCGAGCACGCACAAGGCCACGCCGGTGCCTTCGAAGATTTCCTGGTAGCGCCGGCGGTCTTCCTGCAGCGCCCGTTGGCGGCGGCGCATGTTGATCAGGGCCAGCACCGGCAGCAGGGCGCAGAACAGCACCAGCAGGCATTTGCCGAGCAACGCCGGCAGCAGCTTCTGCTGGGCCAGCTTGGCGTCGAACAGGCCGCGCAACTGCCAGGTACTGTTATCGATGAAGGCCAGCATCACGCTTTGCAGCGGCTCGTTGCTGGTGTCGGCTGGCGCATGGCTTTGCAGTACCTCGCCGTTGCGGCTGTTTTCCAGCAGCCACAGCGGGTGGCTGGCACCATCCAGATGGAGGGTTAGGGTGCGGTAATAGTCCGGCGAAAGGCGCAGCAGCCAGTAGCCGCGGCCCTGTTCGGTGGCCTGGCGTAGCAGCAGATAGAGGGTGCGGTTGTCGGCCGAATTGGTGAAGAAGTACGGGCTGCCCTGGTTCAGCCTGAGCAGTTCGTCAAGCAAATGGCGGTCGGGGCTGCCGGCAAGGCTGTCGGCCTGCACCTGCCCGGTAGCGTCCAGCCAGGCCATGCTCTGCAGGGCCGGCAGGCGCTCGCGCAGGGTACCCAGCAGGCTGGGCAGGGCCGAGGGCGTCGGCGCCTTGACGTAAGGCTGCACCACATTCACGGCCTGCTGGGCCTTGAACGCCATGTTCAGGCTCAGGTGGTCGGCCAGTTCGGCGGTGGCGTCCAGGCTCTGTTTGCGCAGGTCGGCCTGGGTATGGTTGAACTGGGCGAACAGCTGCCACAGCAGCAGGCCCAGCAGGATCAGGGCCAGCAGCGCCAGCGCACCCTTGATCGACCCGCGCAGCGAGGCGACGGGCGCTTGTGGCGCGGAACGCAATGACGACGGATGAGTAAGATTGGTCAAGCGTTGATCCTGCGATTGGGCTGGCGATGGCAGGGATGGATCATGCACGGTGTGTGCCGGTGTCTGGTTGCCAGACCGCGGTGGCGCACTATAAGGCCGGACACCCGAAACGAGCTAGCATGCCTAGGATTATGGCAAAGTGCCAGCCAATGTGACCGGTGGTGCCTGCCCGGTGGTTCGGCAAGCCCCTGCAACCTGTGCGAGAATAGCGCCCGCTTCAAATGACAACGCATCGGAGATGTTCGGTTTTGGTTACTCACTTTTCCTCCAATGGCCTCGATTCCGCCTGCGGGCGCAGCAGTCAGACCCTTGTCAGCACTGCCGTGACCGAGGACGTATCCTGCAAGTCTTGCCAGCGTTCGCTGAGCAAACCCGAGGCGGCAGCTGTCGCCAAGAGCAAGAGCCCATCGCTGGCTGAACTGCGCAAGACCGCCAAAGCGGCAGCTGAGCCGGTGGTGGCTGTGGCTGCGGCCAGCAAGCCCGCCGCCAAGGTCGTCGGTACTGCGCCTGCGGCGGCCAAACCGGCCCAGGTGGCCGAACAGCAGCCTGCCCGTAACGGTGGCTTCAGCGTGAAATCGGCCTGGGCCGCGCGCCTGGCCGAGCAGGGCGAGCGCTGCCGGTTGCCGCGCGGCAAGGCCAGGCAGCGTCACGTCTGAGCCATCTCAAGACCTGTGCGGTCCCTGTGTGGGGCTTCAGCCGCGAAGAGGCCGGCACAGGTCATGAGTTTCCCAATCATTCAATCGATCCTGCCTCCACCTTCAATCCTTGCTTACCCTACCGTGCGTCGATGGCTTATTGATGCCATGGGAATGCCCGAATAAACTCGTCGGCTTTTCGCTCTACCGCTCTATTTCGAAGGATCGAACATGTTTTTCCCCTCCCTGGGTCAGCGCGGCATGGGCTGGCTTGCATGCGCGTTTCTTGCCACTTTGGCAAATGTTGCCTCCGCTGCGCCGATGGGGACACCCGGCGACCAGGAGCTGATTCGTGACCGTCAGAACCGCCTGCTTGAAGAGCAGCAGCGGCGTCTGGAACAGTTGCAGGAGCTACCTGGCCGGGGCGCCGAGCCGGTCGCGCCGGTCAAGCCCGGTGACACTCGCTGTTTTCCGATCAGCGATATCGTGCTGGAGGGTGCTGATGCGCTCTCCACGTCGGAACGCGAGCGCCTGCTCAAACCCTATCTTGGCCAGTGCCTGGGCGTCACGCAGCTGAACGCGCTGCTCAAGAGCGTTACCGATCTTTATATTCAGAAAGGCCTGGTCACCAGCCGTGCCTACCTGCCCCAGCAGGACCTGTCCAACGGCCGCCTGAAGGTCATCGTGGTGGAGGGCCGTCTCGAAGGCCTGAAGCCGGCAGAAGGCAGCAAGCTTTCCCCTCGTGAGCTGGCCATGAGCTTTCCGGGTGGCACCGGCGAGCTGCTGAACCTGCGCCAGATCGAACAGATGGTCGATCAGCTCAACCGCCTGCCATCGAACCAGGCACAAATGGAACTGACCCCGGGCAAGGCGGTGGGCGGCAGCGAAGTGGTGGTGCGCAACGCCCCACAAAAGCCATGGCGCGTGGGCCTGTCGCGCAGCAACGATGGCCAGCGCAGCACCGGCGAGCAGCAATGGGGCAGCAGCCTGGAATGGGACAGCCCGCTTGGCCTGGCCGACCAACTGGTTTTGCGTGGCAGCCACGATGCCATCAGCGACCACCAGAAGACCTCGCGCAGCGCCATGCTCTACTACAACCTGCCATTGGGCTGGTGGAACCTCAGCTACAGCTACAGCCAGAGCGAGTACCGTTCGCTGGGCGAGGCTTCAGGCTTCAATTTCAAGCAGGACGGTGACAGCCAGAACCACCAGCTGCGGCTGGAACGGGTGATACACCGCGATGCAATGAGCAAGACTTCGCTCAACACCGGCCTGAGCTACTTGCGCACCAACAACTTCATCGAAGACAGCAAGCTGGACACCAGCAGCAACCGCTTGAGTGAAGCGCAGTTCGGCATCAACCACGGGCGGCGGGTCGGCAATGCGTTCGTCAACGTCGACCTGGGCATGCAGAACGGCATCGGTGCCTTCGATGCTCAGGGCGAAGACCAGCGCAGCAGCACCGGCAAGCGCCTGCCCAACGCTCGGTACCGCAAGTACACCGCTACGGTCAGCTACCTGCAGCCGTTCAAGCTGTGGGGTGAGTCGCTGGTGTTCAGCAGCCTGGTCACTGGCCAGCGCAGTGAAGACCTGCTGTTCAGCTCGCAACGCATGAGCCTGGGCAGCCAGTCCTCGATCCGTGGCTACAAGGACCAGAGCCTGAACGGAGACAGTGGCTATTACTGGCGCAACGATGTGCGCTGGAGCCGGCCGGTGGCCTGGGACTGGCTGCAACCCGTGCTGGCCGAGTACGGCCTGGGGCTGGCCTACGACGTCGGCGCGATTCGCCATGATCGCTACAACAGCGGGCAAAGTGGCCGGCTGTCCAGCGATGCGGTCGAGCTGTTCGCTCGCGGCAAGCACCTGTCCGCCAGCGTGACCTTTGCCCACTCCCTCGAGCGGCCCGCCGCAATCGAAGCACGCGAGGCGCCGGTTTACTTCCGCCTGGACATCTTCCTTTAACAGCGCTTTTCCCGAGTACCGACATGGACGTTCGTCAATTCGCCTTCCTGGCCCGTCAGCCTTCGGCTGCCCTGCAAACACGCCGCACCTTCTGGGGCCTGTCCAAGCGTGGGCTGGCTTTCATGCTGGCCAACATGATGTTCTGGCAGCCGCTGGTGGCCATGGCCGACGGCATCGTGGTTAACGGCAGTGGCACCAGCCTCGGCCAGGCAGGCAACGGCGTGCCCATCGTCAATATCGCTGCGCCCAGCGGCGCCGGGCTGTCGCACAACAAGTTCAGTGACTACAACGTCGGCCAGCAAGGCGTAATCCTCAACAACGCCACCGGCCGCACCCAGGCCACCCAGCTGGGCGGCATCGTTCTCGGCAACAGCAACCTGGGCGGCCGTGCGGCCAGCACCATCCTCAACGAGGTCAATGGTGGCAACCCGAGCCAGCTCAAGGGTTACACCGAGGTGGCCGGGCAGTCGGCGCATGTCATTGTCGCCAACCCCTATGGCGTAACCTGCAACGGCTGCGGTTTCATCAATACGCCCAGGGCCACGCTGACGACCGGCAAGCCGGTAGTCGAAAATGGGCAACTGCAGCGCTATCAGGTGGAGCAAGGCAGTGTCGCCATCGAAGGCGCCGGGCTCAATGCCAGCAACATCGACCAGTTCGAGATCATCACCCGCAGCGCCAGAATCAACGCCCAGATCCAGGCCCGCCAGCTGGCGGTGGTCGCCGGCAGCAACGACGTCGATGCGCAGAGCCTGGCCGCCACCGCACGTGCCGCCGACTCGGCCCAGGCGCCGCAGTTGGCCATCGATTCCTCGGCACTGGGCGGCATGTACGCCAACACCATCAAGCTGGTAGGTACCGAAGCCGGCGTGGGGGTGAAGCTCGACGGCAAGCTGATTGCCAGCGGCGGCGATATCCAACTCGATGCCAACGGCCAGCTGCGCATGGCCGAGGCCACCGCAGCCAAGGGCTCGGTGGCGATCACGGCCAGCCAGCTCGATACCCAGGGCGGGGTATATGCCGGCAACGAACTGAAAGTGCGCACCCAGGGCGACCTGAACAATCGCCAGTCGCTCGCTGCCGGGCAACGCATCAGCCTGGACAGCGCTGGGCGGTTGAGCAACCAAGGCATCATCGAAGCGGGCGTCAACGCCGACAACAGCCGCAACACCACCGGCGACGCACGCCTGAACGCCAGGCACATCGATAACCATGGCAACACCGTGGTGGCCAGCCGCGATCTGAGCGTCACGGCGCAGCAAAGCCTGAACAACCAGGGCGGTACGCTCGGCGCCCGGTCTCGCCTCAGCGCAAGCGCCGATACCCTCGACAATCGCAACGCCGGCAGGCTGCTCAGCAGCGGCCAGGCGGACCTCACAGCCTCACGCCTGAACAATGCCCAAGGCGGGCTGATCGACGGCGCCAGCGTGAACGCCAAGGTTGGCCAGCTGGACAACGCCGCCGGTAGCGTGCGCGCGGGCCAGCACCTGGCTCTGACAGCCAGCGGCGCGGTGGATAACCGTGGTGGCCAGCTGACCAGTCTGCAGACCCTGAACCTCAACGCTGGCCAGGTAAACAATAGCGACAGCGGGCGCATTGCCAGCAACCAGGCACTAAGCGCCAGTGTCACGGGCCTCGATCAGCACAACGGCGGCAGCCTGACCAGCGTCAGCGAGCTGAGCCTGAACCTGAACAAAGGCCACCTGAACAATCAGGGCGGCCTGATCAATGCGCCACGCCTGACCCTGAACAACCTCGACACGGTGGATAACCACAAGGGCGAAATCTCCAGCGCCCAGGCGTTTGCGCTGGTGGCGCGCAGTCTCGACAACAGCCTTGGCAAACTGCTCGGTAACCAGAACCTGAGCCTGCATCTGGACCAGGCACTGAACAACGACGGCGGGCTGGTTTCCGCTAACGGCATCAATGTGCGTGCCGCCAGCCTGGATAACCATGCGGGTACCCTGACCAGCCGTGCCGACCTGGCGCTGCAAGTGACCGGTAACAGCAACAACCAGTCAGGCGAGATTTCCAGCGTCGGTACTACCACCCTCAAAGGTGGCAGCCTCGACAACCGCGGTGGCCAGGTCACCGGCGATGCGGCCTTGCAGGTAGCGCTGGGCGACGCCCTGGACAATCGCCGAGGCCTGCTCGGATCGGCCGGGGGCGTCCACCTGCAGGCCGCCAGCCTGGACAACCGCGAGGCCGGCAACCTGGTCAGCGACGCGGGCCTGAGCGCCGAGGTCACCCGCTTGCTGGACAACCAGCAAGGCGAGATCAGCGCCAAAGGCAACATCGACCTGCGCGCGGCCAAACTCGACAACCGTGCCGGCAAACTGCGCGCCGGCCAGCAGGCGAGCCTGAATGTCGAGCAACTGGACAACCGCCAGCAAGGGCTGCTGAACAGCCTGGCCGCACTCAGCTACAAGGGTTTGCAGCTGGACAACCGTGGTGGCCTGCTAAGCGCCGCCGGGCCGGTGCGCCTGCAAGCCGGCAGCCTGGACAATAGCGGCGGTCGTATTTCCAGCCAGCGCACACTGGTGGCCCAGTTCGGGCAAATGATCAACCAAGGTGGCGAGCTGGTTGCCCAGGGCGACCTGTTGCTGGCCGGCAGCCACCTGGACAACCGCGCCAAAGGCTTGATCGGTGGCACCAGCGCGTTACGGCTGAATGTTGCCGAAATCGACAACCGGGGCGGGGAAATCTCCACCACCAAGGCGTTGGCCATGCAAGGCACCCGCCTGGACAACAGCGACAGCGGCAAGGTCCTGGCCGGCAGCGCCCTGCAACTGCAGATGACCGAGGTGCTCAACCGCAACCTGGGCCTGCTGTCGGCCACCGGGCCGCTGACCCTAAGCGGCCAGCAGCTGGACAACGGCCAAGGGCGTCTGGTCAGTGGTGGCGACCTGGACGTTGGCCTGGTTGGCGGGTTAACCAACCAGCAGGGACTGATCAGTGCCGAAGGGCGCCTGGGCGTTACCGTCGGCAAGCTGGACAACAGCAGCGGCAAGCTCTCCAGCGCTGCCGGCCTTTCGCTGACCAGCGCCGGCACGCTGCTCAACCGCAACGGCTCGATCACTACCGACGCCGGTCTGGCGCTGACCAGCCAAAGCCTCGACAACGGCCAGGCCGGCTTGCTCAGCAGCAAGGGCGCGGCCAAGGTCGTCACCGGTACTTTCGACAACGGCGAGGGCGCGCAGCTGGTCAGCGGCGACCGCCTCGACCTCCAGGCCGGCCAGCTCAATAACGGCCAGGGCAGCCGCATCGCCAGTGAAAAGGCGCTGATCGCCAGCGTCACCGGCCTCGCTCAGGACGGTGGCCAACTGTTCAGCAAAACTGCGCTGACCCTCGACCTTAACCACGGCCAGCTGAGCAACCGGCAGGGGCTGATCAACGCGCCACTGCTGGTGCTGAACAACCTTGCCAAGGTGGATAACCAGCAAGGCGAAATCTCCAGTGCCCAAGCTTTCACCCTGGCAGCACGCAGCCTGGACAACAGCAACGGCCGGCTGATCGGCCAGCAAGGCCTGACCCTGCGCATCGACCAGGCACTGAGCAATCTCAAGGGCCTGGTAGCGGCCAATGGCCTGAACCTGCGCAGCGCCAGCCTGGACAACAGCCTGGGCCTGATCAGCAGCCGCGCCGGCCTGGGCCTGGCCGTCGACGGCGAGCTGCGTAATCAGGGCGGTACGCTGATCGCAGATGATCGCCTGCACATGCAGGCCGGCAGCCTGCTGAACCAGCAGGGGCAGGTTTCCGCTGCGGGCGAGTTGCAAGCGCGAATTGGTACCCTCGATAACCAGGCCGGTGTGCTGGTTGCCTCTGGGTACCTGAAACTGTCCGGTGACCAGCTCGACAACCGCCAGGGTGGCCTGATCGGTTCGAGCCAGGGCCTGGACTTGCAGGTGGCGGCGGTAGACAACCGCGCCGGGGAGCTGTCGAGCAAGGCGGACGTCATCCTCGGCGGTACCCGCCTGGACAACAGTGACGGCGGCAAGGTGCTGGCCGACGGCAAGCTGCAAGTCGCCGTCGCCGAGGTGATCAACCGTAGCAAAGGCATGCTCTCGGGCAAGGCCGGCCTGGGCTTGACCGGTAACAGCCTGGACAACGTCGGCGGCCTGCTGCTCAGCCAGCACGCCATCGATGCCACGCTACAAGGCACACTCGACAACCGTCAGGGCCTGATCAGTGCCGAAGGTAGCTTGGGCCTGGCGAGCAACGCACTCGACAACCGCGGCGGCAGTGTTTCCAGCGCGGGGGCGATGACACTCAAGCACACCGGCAACGTCCTCAACCAGGGCGGGGAATTGGTCACCGATGCAGCGCTGCAACTGAGCGCGGGCCAGGTCACCAACACCGACCAGGGAACCATCAGCGCCAAGGGACCGGCCAGCATCGACGCCGGCAGTCTCGACAACAGCCGCAAAGGCCGGATCGAAAGCGGCGCCAGCCTGGGCCTGATCACCGGCCAGCTGAGCAACCGCGATGGCGGCCGAATTGCCAGCGACGGCGCCCTGTTGGTCAACGCCAGCGGCCTTGACCAGCAAGGTGGACAGCTGTTCAGCAACAGCGCATTGACCCTGGAGCTCAACCATGGCCAGCTGGATAACCGCCACGGGCTGATCAACGCCCCGATGTTGGTGCTGAAGAACCTCGATGGGGTAAACAACCAGGGCGGCGAGATCTCCTCGGCCCAGGCCTTCACCCTGGCTGCTCGCAGCCTGGACAACAGCAGCGGCAAGGTGCTGAGCAATCAGGCGCTGACCCTGCGTATCGACCAGGCCTTGCACAACATCAAAGGCCTGGTCGCTGCCGAAACCCTGCATACCCGTGCTGCAAGCCTGGACAATACCGGTGGCACGCTGACCAGCCGTGGTGGCCTCGACCTGCAGTTGGCCGACAGCCTGAACAACAGCCAGCAAGGCCTGATCAACGCCGCTGGCCTGCTGGACATTGCAGCCCGCGCCGTCGACAACCAAGCAGGCTCGCTGTTGGGCAACGCCATCCGCATCGACTTCGGCAGTGCCACCGGCGACCTGAACAACGATGGTGGCCTGATCACCACCGATGGCCCGCTGGCCCTCGACCGCCTGCGCGACCTGAGCAACCGCGGCGGTGAAATTTCCTCGCGGCAGGACCTTGCCCTGGCCGGCCGTGCCCTGGACAACAGCGCTGGCAAGCTGATCAGCAGTGGCCAGCTGAATGTCACCGCCCAGCGCCTGCTGAACCAGGGCGGACTGGTCTCGGGCTGGCGGGGCCTGGGCGTGAATCTGGGCAGCCTCGACAACCGCAACCAGGGCACCCTGTCCAGCCGCGATGGCGCGTTGGACGCCGCAGTCAGCGGCGACCTGCAGAACAGCGCTGGTGGCGCGCTGGTCAGCCAGCAAACCCTGAACGTGGCAGCGGCGAACCTCGATAACAGTGGTGCCGGCATCCTGTCCAGTGGCGGCGCGCAGCGCCTGACCATCAGCGGGCTGCTGAACAACGGCCAGGGTGGCCTGATCGACAGCGGCGCGGCGCTGGCCCTCAACGCCATGGCCCTGGGCAACGGCGCCGGCAGCATCAGCGCCCGTCAGGCACTCGATGTGAATGCCGGTAGCCTGGACAACAGCGCCGGCAGCCTGATTGGCAATGCGGCCGTCACCCTCAAGCTGCTCGGCGCCCTTGCCAACAACAACGGCAAGCTTGCCAGCGCCGGCCCCCTGCGCATCGACAATGCCACGCAAATCGACAACCAGGGTGGCCAGATCGCCAGTCAGGGCCTGCTGAGCCTGTTCGCCAGCAGCCTGGACAACCGCAATCGCGGTACCGTGGCGGCCAGCCAGCAACTGACCCTGGCCGTTGACGGCCAGCTGCTCAACAGCGCCGACGGCCTGATCTACAGCCAGAACGGCGGCGCCGATGTGCGTGCCGCCAGCTTTGGCAACACCAAGGGCACTTTGCAGAGCCAGGGCGCCTTGCAACTGGTGACCGGTGATGTCGACAACCAGAGTGGCCGTATCCTGGCCGACGCTGGCAACCTCGACGTCACGGCCGGCAACCTGGACAACCGTGGCGGCGTGCTTTCCAGCCTGCAAGGCAAGTTGGTCGCCGACCTGCGCGGTGTGCTGAACAACGGTTATGACCTGAACAACAACCGCCAGGGTGGCGTCACCCAGGCCCATGCCCTGGACCTCAAGGTACTGGGTGGCATCGACAACTATGGCGGGCGAATTGCTGCACAAGCTGGCGATGCCTTGGTCAGCACCGCCGATTTCGACAACCGCAATGGCGGCCTTTATGCCCAAGGGCTGGTCAAGGTCACAGGTGGCAACTTCGACAACAGCGGCGACAACGATGGCCAGATCGCCGGCCAACGCATCGTCCTGGGCCTCAGCGGTGCGCTGAACAACCGCCTGGGCATCATTGAAAGCGACAGTACCCTGGCCATCAAGGCGGCCAGCCTCGACAACCAGACCGGCCAGTTGCGTGCCTTGGGCACAAGCGGCGCCACCCGCCTGCAGATCGGCGGCCCGTTCGACAACCGCAACGGCACGCTGGAAACCGCCAACAGCGACCTCAGCCTCGGCGTCGGCAGTTTCCTCAACGCTGGCGGCAGCCTGCTGCACGTGGGCAGCGGCAACTTCGACATCAGCACTGCCAATGTCACAGGCGCCGGCGGCAGTATCGTCACCCGGGGCGGCCTCACCCTCAACGCTGGCAGCTGGAGCAACAGCAACGTTATCCAGGCCGGGCGCCTGACGCTCAATGTCGGCACCTTCAGCCAGACCGCCAACGGCCAGTTGCTGGCCAGCGAAGCGCTGGTCGGCAGCGGCAGCGACTGGAGCAACGACGGCCTGATCGCCAGTGACGGCAGCCTCAGCCTTGATCTGGCTGGCACCTACGCCGGCAACGGCCGCCTGAGCAGCCGTGGCGACCTTGGCCTGAGCGCCGCACAGGTCAACCTGAGCAACACCGGCAGCATCGCCAGCGGTGGCACCACCAGCCTCTCGGTAGTCGGGCAGTTGAACAATGCCGGCCGCCTGACGTCTGCTACCGGCTTCACCCTCGTGGCAGGCGGCGTCAACAACCAGGGCACGCTGGGTGCCGGCGAAGCGCTGAGCGTGACCACCGGCGCCCTGGTCAACAGCGACCAGGGCCTGATTTTCAGCGGCAGGGATATGGGCCTGCGGGTCGCCAGCCTGACCAACAGCTATGCCGACGTCTACAGCCTGGGCGCCCTGACCATCGACCGGGATGGCCAGGGCGGCTTGGCCAACAGCATCGTGAACCGTTCCGGCTCGCTGCAGAGCGACCTGTCGATGAGCCTGGCAGCGAGCACCATTCAGAATGTGCGGGCGGTGCTGCAGACCGACAACAAGGGCCTCTACACCGCCCGCGTTGGCGAGGTGGCCTGCATCGAGGGCTACAACGCCGGCGACTGCGGCGGCAAGCGCAACCACGTCTGGGAGATCGTCCAGCGTGACAAGTTCGAGGTGACCGACGCCAGTGCCGCCTCCAGCATCACCACCGGCGGCAACCTGACCATCCGGGGCGGCGACCTGCTCAACAGCAGCAGCACCATCGCCGCTGCCGGTAACCTGGTGGCCAGCGTCGACAACCTGACCAACAGCGGTGTGGAAACCGGCGAGACCGAAACCACCCGCATCTTCCGTTCCGAACGTACCCGCAACGCCGGGGCCTGGTACCAGCTGGCCAGCTCGATCACCAGCAAGTACTGGTACGAGAGCGCTGGTTACGACCCTGCCAACCTGGGTGGCTTGCAAGCTGACCTGGCCAGGTTCATCGGCATGACCGAAGCGGAGCTGGTGAGCCTTGGCAGCACCCGCAAACTAGCGGCTGGCGACCAGAGCTATGCCGCCATCATGCAGGCCAATGGCGCGGTGAACATCACCGCCGGCAACGGCATCGACAACAGCGTCGTGCGCCCGGGTTACGCCTACATCGGTAGCGGCGCGCGTACCGATACCACCGCACCCGGTACGGCGTTCTCCACCCGCATCACACTCAACCAGCAGCTGCCGCCGGACCTCGCCCAACAACAGGTCAACCCGCTGGCGCTGCCCGGCTTCAGCCTGCCCACTGGGCAGAACGGCTTGTTCCGCCTGAGCAGCGAGGCCGGCAGCACGACCGCCAGCGGCCCGCAAAGCTGGAGCATGGGCGGCGCCAGCCTGAGCGTCGCGCAGCGCCAGCAACCCTTGCCGCTGGCCCAGGGGCGCACGGTCAGCATCCGCGGTGCCGACCAAGCGGCAGGCAGCAGCACCACGCTGAATATGGCCGATCGCACCCAGGCGAACGTCGCCGGTAGTGCCAGCGCCGTCGACACCAGCCTGCCCGGCAACACCGGTAGCCCCGCGCTGCCCGGCCGTTCGGCGGTGGACGACCGCATCAGCCAGGCCTCCACGCTCAACGGCCAAGGCCCGCTCACCATCGAGCGCGTGCAAGGCCTGCCCGACAGCAGCGTGCGCAGTAACCCGCACAAGTATCTGATCGAAACCAACCCGGTGCTCACCGACCTCAAGCAGTTCATGAGCTCCGACTACCTGCTGGCGAACCTTGGCTACGACCCGGATGAAAGTGCCAAGCGCCTGGGCGATGGCTTCTACGAGCAGAAGCTGATCCAGCAGGCCGTGGTCGCCCGCACCGGGCAACGCTTTATCGATGGCCAGAACAGTGACGAACAGCTGTTCAAGTACCTGATGGACAATGCCATCCAGAGCAAGCAACAGCTCAACCTGGCAGTGGGCGTGAGCCTCACCTCCGAACAGGTGGCGGCGCTGACCCATGACATCGTCTGGCTGGAAACCGCCGAGGTGAATGGCGAGCAGGTGCTGGTGCCAGTGCTCTATCTGGCGCACGGCAACAACCGTCTGGCCCCCAACGGCGCTCTGATCGCCGGCAACGACGTCAACCTGATCGCCGGCCAGAACCTCGACAACGTCGGGACCCTGCGCGCCAGCAACAACCTGTCGGCCAAGGCCGGCAACAACATGGTGAACAGCGGCCTGGTCGAGGCTGGCAACCGCCTCGACCTGCTGGCTGGCAACGATCTGGTGAACAAGGCCGGCGGCATCATCGCCGGGCGCGACGTCAGTCTCGCCGCCGTGCGTGACGTGATCAACGAACGCACTTTGACTTCGCACCAGAGCAGCAACGGCAGCTACGCCCAGCAGCGCGACTTCGTCGATAACGCCGCCCGGGTGGAAGCCGCGAACAACCTGGCGATCAACGCCGGGCGTGACCTGAGCAACAACGGCGGCGTGCTCAGCAGCGCTGCCGACACCAGCCTGAAGGCCGGCCGCGATGTGAAGCTGACCTCGGTCGAGCAGGTGGTGGTCAACGACCGCGGCGTGCGCCACACCGACAGCAGCGTGACCCAGAACGGCTCGAGCGTGCAGGCCGGGCGTGACCTGAGCGTCAGCGCCGGGCGCGATATCAGCGCGGTGGCCAGTGTGATCGAGGCCAAGCGGGATGTGGCCATGGCGGCGACGGGCGATCTGCAGCTGGCAGCGGCCGCCAACGAGCAGCACTCGGCGAGCAAGACCCGGAAAGTCACCAGCCAGGAGGACCATGTCCAGCAGGTGGGCAGCACCGTGGTGGCTGGCGGCAATGTGGCATTGAAGGCTGGCGACGACCTGGCACTGAGCGCCAGCCGCGTGACGGCGGGTGATGAGGCCTACCTTTACGCCGGTGGCGATGTACAACTGGTCGCTGAGGAGAACAGCGACTACAGCTACTACCGCAAGACCAAGACCAGCCACTCCGGGCTATCCAGCAGCCAGAAGACCCGGATCGACAGTTCGAAGGCCATCACTCAGCAGGGCTCGTCGGTCAGTGGTGACACGGTGGTCGTTCGCGCCGGGCAGGATATCGGCGTGTCGGGCAGCAGCATCGTGTCCACCAACGACACCAGCCTGCTGGCGGGCCGTAACGTGCAGATCGATAGCGCGACCGAAACGTTCGAGCAAAGCCACTCGAGCTCGAAGAAGAAATCGGGCCTGCTCAGCAGTGGAGGCATCGGCTTCACGTTGGGCTCGACCAGCCTGGAAAAAACCTCGACCAGCACCAGTGAGAACGCCAGGGCCAGCACCATTGGCAGCGTGCTGGGCAATGTCACCATCGAGGCGGGCAAGGACCTGGGTATCAAGGGGTCGGAGGTTGTCGCCGGCAAGGACATCACCCTGGTTGGGCAGAACGTCGAGATCGTTGCGGCCGAAAACCACAACACCAGCGAGCAGACGTCCAAGAGCAAGAGCAGCGGCTTGACCCTGGCGCTGTCCGGTACGGTTGGCAGTGCCATCGACACCGCTTACCAGACTACCAAGCAAGCGACCCGGGAAGAGGACAGCCGGCTTTCTGCACTCCAAGGTATCAAGGCCGGGCTGACCGGTGTTCAGGCCTGGCAGGCTGCCCAGCAGAGCGGTGGCATGACGGCGGATAATGCTGGCCAGTTCGTAGGTATCGCCTTATCGCTGGGCGGGCAGAAGTCGAGCTCGCGGCAGACCCAGGAACAGACCGTCAGCCAGGGCAGCAGCCTGACCAGTGGCAACGACCTGAGCATTGTGGCCACCGGCAACGGGGCCGGCAGCGGCGGGGATATCCGGGTACAAGGCAGTCAACTCAAGGCCGGCAATGACCTGCTGTTGTCCGCCGAACGCGACATCCAGCTTGAGGCTGCTGCCAATACGCAAAAGCTCGATGGCAAGAACAGCAGCAGTGGCGGCGCCATCGGCGCCAGCATTGGTGTAGGTTCCGAAGGTGCCGGTCTCAGCATCTTCGCCAATGCCAACAAGGGTGCCGGCAACGAGAAAGGCAACGGCACGACCTGGACCGAAACCACACTGGACGCCGGCAATGAGGCGACCCTGCTCAGCGGGCGGGACACGGCGCTCAAAGGGGCCCAGGTCAACGCCGCGAAAATCACCGCCGACGTAGGGCGCGACCTGACGCTGCAAAGCCTGCAGGACACCGACAACTACAAGTCCAAACAGGCCAATGTCAGCGGTGGGTTGAGCGTCACCATCATCGGCGCGGGCGGGGCAAGCGGCAGTCTCAGCGTCAGCAAGACCAAGCTCGACTCCAACTACCAGAGCGTGCAGGAGCAGACCGGTCTGTTCGCCGGCAAGGGCGGTTATCAGGTCGATGTGGGCAAGCACACCCAGCTTGACGGCAGCGTCATTGCCAGTACTGCCGACGCCGACAAGAACCGCCTGAGCACCGGCACCCTGGGCTGGAGCGATATCGCCAACAAGGCCGAGTTCAAGAGCCAGTTGGCCAGCGCCAGCATCAGCGGTGGCAACGGTGGTGCTGACACCTTCACCAGCAACATGCCAAGCGGCACGTTGATCGCCTATAACCACAGCGGCAGCGCCAGCGGCACCACATCTTCGGCCATTTCCGAAGGCGCGCTGGAAATCCGAGACCCGGGCCGGCAGCAGCAGGATGTGACCAGCCTCAGTCACGACGTCGAGCATGCCAACGACAGCATCAGCCCGATCTTCGACAAGGAGAAGGAACAGCGGCGCCTGCAGCAGGTGCAGCTTATTGGCGAAATCGGCACACAGGTATCGGACATCGTCCGCACCCAGGGGCAACTGAAGGCTGACCAGGAGGCGCGTGCGGAACTTGAAGCACACGGCATCGTGGCGCCGGGTGAAGGGGCAAGCAAGGAGGCGGTGAAGGCTTACCAGGAACAACTGGTCGCCACCGAGGCTTACCAGCGAATCATGGGTAAGTACGGCACCAGTGGTGATTACCAGCGCGTGACCCAGGCCGTGACAGCGGCACTGCAAGGGTTGGCGGGTGGTGATATCGGTTCTGCGTTGGCAGGCGCATCGGCACCGTACCTCGCGCAGGTGATCAAGAAATCTACTGGTGACAATGCTGCACTCAACGTCATGGCCCACGCAGTGTTGGGTGCCGTTGTCGCCCAAGCGCAGGGCAACTCGGCGGCAGCCGGGGCAGCGGGTGCGGCCGGCGGCGAACTGGTTGCCCGCCTGATCACTCAGCAGTTGTATGGCACCAGCGATAGCAACTCGCTCAGTGAAGAGCAGAAACAGACCGTTTCGGCGCTGTCGACGCTAGCGGCCGGGCTTTCGGGTGGTCTGGTGGAAGGTAATAGTGCTGGGGCTGTCGCAGGTGCCGGTGCGGGCCGTAACGCGGTTGAAAACAACCTGCTGGCGAACAAATACGGCGTTGAACGGCTGGATGCCGCCAGCCGTGCGTTGTATGAGAAGCTCAAGGCCGCCGGTATTGGCAGTATTGATGAGTTGCACGAGCGGTATAAAGCCTGTGGTGGAAATGGCGGCTGCGAGGTTGGTATTCGTGATGAGTACCGGCAGCAGGAGAAGCAGGCTGGGGAAAAGCTGGTTGAGCTGTACCAGAGCGGCAGGCTGAGCAAAGCGGAATATGACCTTCTGGTAACGGATTACGCCCTTGCGATGATGAGGGGGGTAGTGGACGCGCAGAAGAGCGACGCGGACGCGAGCTTCCTTGATGTCTACGCGCTGTCGGGCAGCGATTGGTCGCCAATGGGCGTTGTTGCGAATCCGTATGTGAACGCGATCAGAGCGAGTGAGCTGATTGCGGAATGGAGACGGCAAGGGTTAGCTGAAGAGGCAATCAATGAACGGGCACGTCAGGACGGCTTGCTCGGCTCGACCTTGGCGCCGGTGGATGTGCCAGGGATCATAAGCCTTGTCGATAAAGGTGCTACGCGGGATGATGTAGTAAAATTAGCGGCGGTGGTGATACTAGGCAAAGCTACCAGCGGTGCAAAAGGTACTGCAACAGATCCGAAAGTCACCATCAAAGATCACTATGATCATCACTTGAATATGGTGGATGACATAAAGGATCAACTTTCGTCTCAAGGGTTCAGAGTCAGCGAAAAGGAAATATCATTCGGTAGCTCCTGCGGAACTGGTCGTTGTAGGCCAGATATCGTGGCCGAAGCACCTGATGGGACCTTGAGAATTATTGAGGTTAAGACAGGGGGCGCGGACTTGAGTATTCGTCAGTCAGAAATTTTCCCTCAAATAAAAGATGGGGCTTCAATTCCAAGGGGGAAAGTTGCCGAAAGTTTTGGCCTCACGCCAGGCGTACCACTAAAGGATCAAGGTTATCCTAACGGTATCCCTATTGAGATAATGAATTTTCCTGGTGCTAAGTTATGAAGGAAAAAGATGTGGCTTCAGTTTTGACGGAGCTGGGCTGGGTTTGTAGCAAGGATGAAGTCGGGGATTATTTTTGCGTGACAGATGTTGATGGGGTTAAACTTCAAGTAATCCCGTCTGTGAAGAAGCGCTCGGATCATTTTCGGGTGTCACTTATGCCATCGGTTTCGACCAAAGAATTCTCGGAAACTGTTGCGTTTGTGCGGGGAGAGGGGAGCGGATATTCGCCGGTAATAGTCAGTAATGAGCCTCCAGAGAAGTTGCCTGAATTTTCTAGTGATGATGTTCTCAGGATGTCTGAGAAAGCCATGTCTTGGGCACGCTCTCAAAATATTGAGTCCGGCCTGATGGTTTATAGAAGTCTGCCGACTGACAGTAAAGGCGCGATGCCCCTTCGGCACTTGGCTGCATTGGCAATAGCTGGTGACGTTGAACGATTGGACGGTTACAAGAAGAGCTTTGAGATGGGAGACAGGCTTGGTTTTGTACCCTACATTACTGATGGCATGATTGATCGGGCAGTCTTGAAAGCCAAACTTGCAAAATAGATTTTTTCTTGAGCGCTACACACCTTTGACACCGGCCTTGGGCCGGTGTTGTATTTCGCTTTACGTTCAAAACCGTCCCATCCTTCGCTACGCGTTTTGTTTGCTTTGGTGGATATTCGGCGCACTCTAGCGCCAGTATTTTCAGTTGCTTTTGCACCCTGATTGCACTCTTTCTGCATCCTATCTGCACTCAAGTTGCACCCCTTTAGCACCCACCTCTGACGACCTACGGTCTATCTGCTCAATACGCCCTTTTTGAGCATGATTTTTCGCTACTTAATAGGATCAAAATCTCAATACACACGCACCTCTTGCGAGATGAGTATTTTCTTATGTATCAATTAGTTATCCGACTTCTGTCTTCTAGGCTCTGTACGAAATCCCGAGAAACCCAATTGCCGCCCTTCGGAAGCTGAAATTCTGCAGGGTTCCCGGCCATCTACGGAAAGGAATTCTGTGATGGCAAAGCGTTACGAACTCTCGGACGAGGCCTGGGATGTGGTCTCTGATCTCTTCATCGAAACTCATGGTCGGGGGCGACCGCGTCTAAGCGACCGCCTGATGCTCGATGGCGTGCTCTGGGTGCTCTGCTCGGGCGCTGCGTGGCGAGACATGCCGGAGCGCTTCGGCCCATGGTCAACGGTGTATCAACGGTTTCGCGGCTGGCGAAACCAAGGGACGTTCGATCAGATGCTCAAGCGCTTACACCTGAGATTGAACGAGCAAGGCTTGATTGATCTGCAAAGCTGGATGATCGTCTCAACCGCAGTACGTGCAACCCGAGCCCCATCTGGCGCTCGGAAAAAAGGGGGCCTGACGAACCTGCCGATCACGCTCTAGGCCCCAGTCGCGGTGGCCCGACAACTAAGATCCACTTGCTCTGCGACGCCAACGGGACACCGTTGCGCTTCCTCCTCTCTGGCGGTCAAGCCAGTGACATCAGCTACGCACAACCACTGCTGGACGAAGTCAGCATTCCATCGAACCAACGTGGCCGCCCGCGCAAGCGCCGCAAATGGTTGCTCGCCGACAAGGGCTACGCGCCGTTACTGCGACCAGTACCGTATGCAACCCGTCCTCCCGATGCGCTCAATGAAGCGCAAACCCAAGCCTGGCTTACCCAGACTGTTTGATCGGCCCAAATACTGACAGCGCAACATCATTGAGCGCATTTTTGGCTGGCTGAAAGAGAATCGCCGCATCGTCACACGCTTCGACAAGCTCGCGAAAAGCTATGCCGCCATGGTCTCACTGGCTTGTTCCATGCGGTGTTTGCGACATCTCTTTTCGTACGGAGCCTAGTATATTCAACGGACCTGGGGAGAGGTTGAACCTCCTTCCCATGAATGGGAACTTGAATAAAGGTACTTGGAAATCTATGGGAAATACATGGGCGTCCGCATTCAAGGAGGGAAAGCAAGTTAACGTAAAGATTGAGACTATTTATTTTGGCAATACTGTTCGGCCAGAAAGCTTTAACGTGCAGTATTTAATAGGTATTGCTCGTCCAAAAGAAATTTTATTTAAAAACTCACCGGGTGTAAATTGATGCGTAGTGATGATGATATCTATAATGACATTGGGGCATTCTGTTTGAGATTGCTCCCGATGGAGCCTGTAAAATTATTATGCGTGCACAACTATCCCAGGAGCTAGATAGCTGTGAGTATGAGTATGACTACATTGATGAACAAGGTAACGTTGCCTGGTTTACGGCAGGCGGGCGAGTCAATACAGATATTTTAGATCTTTTAATGGAGTTGCGTCGTTGGTATGTTGAGAATAAACTGACAGGAGGGCTGCCAGCGTGGAGTGGCTGTGAGGTGGGCTTAGACTTGATTAAATTTAAAATTTGCATCGACTTTATTTATCCTTGAGCTTAAGCGGCAAGTTTAGATGTAGAGGCTTAGGCTGAATGTGGTGTGCTTTTGGAAAATCTTAAGGCAAGAGAAGTTGTTGGAGATGGCCTAGAGCACGACCATAGCCCTTCCTTTGCTGCGTTGCGCACAGCAAAGGAAGCAGAGTTGGGCCGTCCCCTTACCGAGCTGGAAACCAAGACTCTCTACCAAAACTCTACTGCTGTGGAGGTACCGCGAGATGTACATATTGCAGGTCCTATCTATGGCGGAAAAAATACACCTGCTCAGATTCAACAAGACGCAGCGGATCTGTAAGGTGCAGTCTGTCGTGACACAGATGCACTACAAACAAATTTGAGCAGTCGAGGTTATGATTCAAAGCTTGTGGATGAAACTGTTCAAAAAATAGTGGAAAGAAATCGCAAGGCAGGATTTATTAAGTAATGAATACTTGGTCGAGTTTTATTTGAACTCTTGGTCAAAATGAAGGTGGTTCAATAGTGCCTGACTTGTGTCGGGAGGTCGGAGAGCCGCCAGCCATTTCAGAGACCCCGGGTGGTTATAATGATCCAGAAGGGAAGAAAATGTTATAAGTTTATTAAGTCCGGCTTGGACCTTGGGTTTCGTTCGGGAAAGTTAAATCACGTTCATTTTTTGTGCAGCGCCACGAAGGGTATTCGACATATAAGAAAGATGTGCTTGGTTGTATAGAGGTGTTTCAGGGTCAGGGCCTCAGCGGATAGTTGTTGGGAAGGGTGATGAGATATACTACTCTGCAGATCATTACAAGACATTTATCCCAATCAATAAATAAAACAAGGAGTGGAAATGCTGCCATTCAAGTACTCCGATCTCACGCCCTCATTCGACGCTGCGGAAGTTTTTTATGTCCGTATTGATCCGAAAATTTCTCTCTCGGAAGAACTGTTAAGCGCGCTATATTACCAGCTATGGCTTCCAGGGTATTTTGGATTCAATTGGGATGCACTCTACGACTGTTTGAGAGATCTTGAATGGATTCCATGCAGCAAGGTGGTTCTTGTGCATGAAGTTATTCCAAGCGTGCCAGTAGATGACCTGAAGGTTTATCTGGAGGTGTTGCGCGACGCGGCTCTTGACTGGGGGCGAGATGAGGCGCGTCAATTGGAGGTTTTCTTCCGGTCGACTGACCGAAGTGCAGTGGAGGCACTTTTAATGAGCTAATTCAAGCGGTGCAAAAGACGTTATGAATGCCGTGGAAGGTGTTCCGGTCGCGTACAGTCGCGTATAAACGTTGCTGATGCTGTAATTTCGCCCAGGACGCCGATTGAACTGCTTTTTTTGTGCTGTCAAGCTGCTGTTTTTCGGCTGCATCCGCAAGCGGAAAGTCGAATAGGCGTGATGGATTAGAATATGACTAGTTTGGACAAATTGTTGTTGAACGCAAGTTCATCTTTGAGTGAGCATGAGCCGGAAATATTAGGGCAATTGCATAGATTGGCAGGTAATTTAGCAGATCAACTTTTTGGAGTGCTGTGTCAGTGTAATGGTTTTTGTGCTCTAGAAAGTGCTTTGCATGTATTTCCCACGCACTCTAGTCAGAACGAAATTGGTATTAGTTATTGGAACGAGAGCGCTCTGTGGCGCAGTGGCTACAAAGACTTGGCCGATGATTGCCTTTTCTTTACAGAAGATGTTTTTGGTGGGCAGTTCTGCATTAAAAATAGCAGGGTCTATACCTTTGACCCAGAAACAGGCTCGTTAGAGTACTTGGCTGATGACATTGAAGGCTGGGTGCAAATGCTCCTAAGCGACTATGAGGTACTTACGGGTTATCCGTTAGCGCATCAATGGCAAAAGAAGAATGGTCAGCTCCCTGCCGGGAAACGTTTGTTACCTAAGGTGCCGTTCGTACTAGGTGGTGAGTTTGTGTTGGACAATTTGTACCTGGCTGATGCTGTAGAGGGAATGAGATTTAGAGCTAATATGGCTAGTCAAATTAAAGAGCTGCCGGACGGAGCCCGGATTAGATTAAATTTTGACAGCTAGCTCTTTAAAGCGGGCAACAGATTTATATAGAATCATACTCGGTCTGACACCGGCCTCGCGCCGGTGTTGTTTTTATCTGTTTGCTGCAAAATCTCCCTCACTTCGCTGCTCGCTTTAGGGATTCTCAGACCAAGTCAGCACAGACCAATCGACCTGTGCCGAAATAGCCCTCCAGTTAGCTTCCCCCCAACAAGCCTTCCATGAGTCAAATGAGCTTCTCCGATTTTGAGTACGCCGGTAAGCGCAAGCAAACCCGCTGTAGCATTTCCCGGATGAGATGGAGCAAGGCTGCCGGCATTGGCAGCATTGATGATGGCACGAGCGGTATAAAGCCTGTGGTGGAAATGGCGGCTGCGAGGTTGGCATTCGTGATGAGTACCGGCAGCAGAAGAAACAGGCTGGGGAAAAGCTTGTGAGCTGTACCAGAGCGGGAGGCTGAGCAAAGCGGAATATGACCTTCTGGTAACGGATTACGCCCTTGCGATGATGGGGGGTAGTGGACGCGCAGAAGAGCGACGCGGACGCGAGCTTCCTTGATTTCTATGCGCTGTCGGGCAGCGATTGGTGGTACGCGCAAACAGGAACCGGTGGGGTTTATACGGCTACGGGAGATCCTGCCAAATGGGTTGCTTATGAAACTCGTGATGGTGTACGTATGCGAGTTGTATACCAATCAGCCACTGGGAAGGTGGTTACCGCGTTTCCTGATGATGCTCCTGTCCCGCCTTATAAGCCTATTAGGTAAATTTTATGTTTGCAGATCGTATTATTGAATTCGGGAAGAAATTCGACGGCCGATTGGAAGCTGGCCTGCTCCAAGGGGCTTTGGACTATGTCGCGTACAATGAGGAAGGCCTAGCCTTTGAGATACTATGCGATCACATTTGTGAATTTGATATTTCTATTACGGACGACGAGTACCAGGAGGCAGTTAGACTTATCACAGATCTAGGGTTTGATTTAGATGAGGGTCCATTTAAGCACTTGGTGGGATTGAAGAAATAAAATCCTAGGGGTCGGTTGGTGCAAAAGGCGCAGGTGAGGTTGCCTCTATTGGCGGAAAGACCTGTGTTTATAACTGCGTTGTTGATGGCATGACGAGATTAATTTAATTGGTCATGAAATGAAGTTTGGTATTGAATTTGTATATAGTAATTAGATTAAGTTCATATTCATCCAGGCACCGGCTTCGACCAAAGCCAGCAGCGAAGGAAGGGAGGCTTGGCTTGAGCGATCAGGGTATCGAGCATCTGCGCAACAGAGTGTGGGTGATGCCGTGTTCTTTGCGCAGGCGGGCAATTCGCTCGCCCACGGCAATGAAAAATTCACGTTTTTCGCTGGTGATGCTCAGTCCGCAGGCCAAGCCCCGTCTTGGTCTATACCAGAGGGGCGTACTCCGCTTTGCTCAGCCTCCCTTTGTCCAATGATGAACATGACTACCTTTCTGCCACCCAGCAGGCGAACAGTTGAGCGTGTCGCACGTAGTTGAGATGATAGCCAGCTTGGCAGCGGCGACGACTGCCGCAGGCGCTACAGGAGCGAGCAGCGTGCCGGCTCTGAGCGTCATGGCGAGGTCGATTTTTGTAGCGAGAACATGAGGTAGGGCGGAAAAAGGCTGCTTCACTGCGTTGCACCACCCAGCGACGGCATCCAGACCCCCGGCCAATCCTCGCCAGCTGCGCAACGGATCATTTTCATGGCGAGAAGGCTGTTTACGCGTTTTTGCAGCCCAAATTAACAGCGCGACGCCAGACAACGAATTTTTTGGCAATGGCAGCCCGGTCAAATTCACGTGGGCTGCCCGGTATTTCTTAACCTTTAGACTGGGGTATCCAGAATGGCTCAATACGTCTACACCATGCATCGGCTGAGCAAGGTCGTGCCGCCGAAGCGGGAAATTCTCAAGAACATTTCCCTGTCGTTCTTCCCGGGCGCCAAGATCGGCGTGCTCGGCCTGAACGGCGCCGGTAAATCGACCCTGCTGCGGATCATGGCGGGCGTCGACAAGGAATTCGACGGCGAAGCCCGTCCGATGCCCGACATCAACGTTGGCTACCTGCCACAGGAACCGCAACTGGACCCGAACAAGTCGGTGCGCGAAGTGGTCGAGGAAGCGGTCAGCGTGATC
Organism: Pseudomonas sp. X4; assembly: GCF_040784925.1. Classification (NCBI taxonomy): domain Bacteria; kingdom Pseudomonadati; phylum Pseudomonadota; class Gammaproteobacteria; order Pseudomonadales; family Pseudomonadaceae; genus Pseudomonas; species Pseudomonas sp. X4. Next base: position 3,178,505 of record NZ_CP160798.1, read on the forward strand.
AAGGACGCCCAGGCGCGCCTGGACGAGGTCTATGCTGCCTACGCCGAACCGGATGCCGACTTCGACAAGCTGGCCGCCGAGCAGGCCAAGCTGGAAGCCATCCTGCAGGCCGCTGACGGCCACAACCTTGAGCGCCAGCTGGACGTTGCCGCCGACGCCCTGCGCCTGCCGGCCTGGGACGCACGCATCGAGCATCTGTCCGGTGGTGAGAAGCGCCGCGTGGCCCTGTGCCGCCTGCTGCTGTCGGCCCCCGACATGCTGCTGCTGGACGAACCGACCAACCACCTGGACGCCGACTCGGTGGCCTGGCTGGAGCGCTTCCTGCACGACTTCCCGGGCACCGTGGTAGCCATTACCCACGACCGTTACTTCCTCGACAACGTCGCTGGCTGGATCCTGGAACTGGACCGCGGCGCTGGCATCCCGTACGAAGGCAACTACTCGGGCTGGCTGGAAGCCAAGTCCGAGCGCCTGGCGCAGGAATCCAAGCAGCAGAGCGCCCACGAGAAGGCCATGAAAGAGGAACTGGAATGGGTGCGCAAAGGCGCCAAGGCCCGCCAGTCCAAGTCCAAGGCCCGTCTGCAGCGCTTTGAAGAAATGCAGTCGCAGGAATTCCAGAAGCGCAGCGAAACCAACGAGATCTACATCCCGGCCGGCCCGCGCCTGGGCGACAAGGTCATCGAGTTCAAGAACGTCACCAAGGGCTACGGCGACCGCGTGCTGATCGACAACCTGTCGTTCTCCATGCCTAAAGGCGCCATCGTCGGTGTGATCGGTGGTAACGGTGCCGGTAAGTCGACCCTGTTCCGCATGCTGATGGGCAAGGAACAGCCGGACTCGGGCAGCATCGAGATCGGTGAAACCGTGCAGCTGGCCTGCGTCGACCAGAGCCGCGAGGACCTGGACGGTGCCAAGACAGTGTTCCAGCAGATTTCCGACGGCTCCGACATGATCCGCATCGGCAACTACGAGATCCCGTCGCGTACCTATGTGGGCCGCTTCAACTTCAAGGGTGGCGACCAGCAGAAGTTCGTCAAGGACCTGTCCGGTGGTGAGCGTGGCCGCCTGCACCTGGCCCTGACCCTGAAGGAGGGCGGTAACGTCCTGCTGCTCGACGAACCGTCCAACGACCTCGACGTCGAAACCCTGCGTTCGCTGGAAGAAGCCCTGCTGGACTTCCCGGGCGCGGCGATCGTGATCTCCCACGACCGTTGGTTCCTGGACCGTGTGGCTACCCACATCCTGGCGTACGAAGACGACTCGAACGTGGTGTTCTTCGAGGGTAACTACACCGAGTACGAAGCCGACCGCAAGAAGCGCCTGGGCGATGCTGCTGCCCAACCGCACCGTGTACGGCACAAGAAGCTGGCTCAGTAAGCCGGTGTTCTGATGCACAAGAATGGGGCCCTTTGAGGCCCCATTTTTGTGCCTGGCTGGAAAGTGGTGCTGGCTTCATTCGCGGGCATGCCCGCTCCCACAGGAGCCCTTGGAACCCAAGGCCTGTGATGAACCTGTGGGAGCGGGCGAGCCCGCGAAGAAGCCGCCGCCGACCCCGGTTTTGTATACACTTATAGAAAACGCACCAAATAATTTCAAAAAAACGACATCCCGCCCTATTCCGGTGCGATTGCTTCTTGGTACATTCGTGAAAAAACCAATAAGTCCAATCCTCTTGGTGAGATGTCTACCATGATCGAATCTGTCGACAATTTCCTCGCGCGCCTGAAGCAACGCGACCCGGCCCAACCTGAATTCCACCAGGCTGTGGAAGAAGTGCTGCGCAGCCTGTGGCCATTCCTCGAGGCCAACCCGCATTACCTGCAGGCAGGCATTCTGGAGCGCATGGTCGAGCCCGAGCGCGCCGTGCTGTTCCGCGTGTCCTGGGTCGATGACCAGGGCAAGGTGCAGGTCAACCGCGGCTACCGCATCCAGATGAGCAGCGCCATCGGCCCGTACAAGGGCGGCCTGCGCTTCCACCCGTCGGTCAACCTGGGTGTGCTCAAGTTCCTGGCCTTCGAGCAGGTGTTCAAGAACTCCCTCACCTCGCTGCCCATGGGCGGCGGCAAAGGCGGCTCGGACTTCGACCCCAAAGGCAAGAGCGACGCCGAAGTCATGCGCTTCTGCCAGGCGTTCATGAGCGAGCTGTACCGCCACATTGGCGCAGACCTGGACGTCCCGGCCGGTGACATCGGCGTGGGGGCCCGCGAAATCGGCTTCATGTTCGGCCAGTACAAGCGCCTGGCCAACCAGTTCACTTCGGTGCTGACCGGCAAGGGCATGACTTACGGCGGCAGCCTGATCCGCCCGGAAGCCACCGGCTACGGCTGCGTGTACTTCGCCGAGGAAATGCTCAAGCGCCAGGACAAACGTATCGATGGCTGCCGCGTGGCGATTTCTGGTTCGGGTAACGTGGCCCAGTATGCTGCGCGCAAGGTCATGGACCTGGGCGGCAAGGTGATTTCGCTGTCCGACTCCGAAGGCACCCTGTACGCCGAAGCCGGCCTGACCGATGCCCAGTGGGATGCGGTGATGGAGTTGAAGAACGTCAAGCGTGGCCGCATCAGCGAACTGGCCGCGCAGTTCGGCCTGGAGTTCCGCAAGGGCCAGACCCCGTGGAGCTTGCCGTGCGACATCGCCCTGCCGTGTGCCACGCAGAACGAGCTGGACGCCGAAGACGCCCGCACCTTGCTGCGCAATGGCTGCATCTGCGTGGCCGAAGGCGCCAACATGCCGACCACCCTGGAGGCTGTGGATATCTTCCTGGAAGCGGGCATCCTGTACGCCCCGGGCAAGGCCTCCAACGCCGGCGGCGTGGCCGTGTCGGGCCTGGAGATGTCGCAGAACGCCATGCGCCTGCTGTGGACTGCCGGTGAGGTGGACAGCAAGCTGCACAACATCATGCAGTCGATTCACCATGCTTGCGTGCATTACGGTGAAGAGGCGGATGGCAGCATCAACTACGTCAAAGGTGCGAACATCGCAGGCTTCGTGAAAGTGGCTGATGCGATGCTGGCGCAGGGCGTGGTCTGATTCGAGGCCCTGGGGGCTGCTTTTGCAGCCCATCGCCGGCAAGCGCGGCTCCCACAGGTACTGAACAAGGCTTGAGAGCTGCGCTTCCTGTGGGAGCCGCGCTTGCCGGCGATGGGGCGCGAAGCGGCCCCTAGGGCCCACCTTCAATTTCGATCACCTCGATCACCTGCTCCCCCACCGGCCGCCGCCAGACCACCTCATCCCCAGGCCCTGCCCCGAGCAAAGCCCTCCCCAACGGCGAACCCCAGTTGATCAACCCCCGCCCGGCATCCGCCTCATCCTCGCCCACCAGCCGCACCACATGTTCCTGGTCCTGCCCATCGACAAACCGCACCCGGCTACCAATCTGCACCTTGCTGCGCGATGTCGCCGCCGGCACCACCTGGGCACTCTGCACCCGCGCGCTGAAGTAGCGCAGGTCCCGTTCGGTATCCGCCAACCGCTGCTTGTCGCCACGTTCGCCCTGTGCCTGCAGTTCGCTGCGCAGGGCATTCAGTTCGGCCACGCGCTCCTGCAGCTGGCGCAGGCCACTGGCAGTCACGTAGTTGGGTTGTTCACTGACCCGTCGCTCGACCGGCTGATCAGCCTGGGCGGCGGCCTGGTCTTCGTTGACGAATGCTCGGCTCATGCGTGGCCTCCTTGTGCAGGAGACCATCATCGCAGGCCGCCGGTTTCAAGGGATGTCCGTTTGCGACTCAGTTGTGGCGATAGGCGCGTGCGGCGTCGCGGTCCTTTTCCTGCTCCCAGTCGCGCTCGCGCTGGTCCCAGAAGCGCTCGTGGTACTGGCGCTGTTCTTCGCTGTTCTGCATGGCGTGGCACTGGCGAAAGCCGTCGTCCCAGCCGCTTTCGTACTGGCGCTCGTGGAGGTAGCGCGGCACGTCCTTGCGAAAGCCGCCGACCATCAGCCCTGCCGCCTGGCGGCCGCTGCTGCAGCCATCCTGGAAGCCATCGGCATAGGCGGGGGGATAACCCTGGTTGACCATCTGCTCGTGGGTGGTTTCGCAACCAGACAGCAACAACGCCATGCACACGCCAAACCAGTACCGCGACATAACCACAAAACCCTCCGGTTGATACTGGAAAGTCTAGGTTGCGATTTGTCGGGGGGCCGTCAAAACAGTGTCAAAGACTCGGTTGGTTCACACAGCTCAGCCTTGATGCTGTCATTTGTGGGAGCGGCCTTGCGTCGCGAAAGGGCCGCAAAGCGGCCCCGGCAATTCTGCATGAGTGCAACAATCTGGGGGCGCTTCGCACCCCTTTCGCGACGCAAGGCCGCTCCCACAAAGTCCGCTTCAGTAGTGATACCACTTCAGCTCAAGCATCACCTCGTTCTGCGCCGTAGCCAGGTGGCTGAACTCCCGCGAAGCACTCAACCGCAGGCCCAGGTTCTGGCTGATCTCCCACTGCTGGTTCAGGCTCACACTGCGCCGTACCTCGCCATTGGTGAAGTAGTCGCCCTTGGCCTCCAGCGTCATGTTGCCCAGCCCGTTGCGCCACAGCAGCCCGCCATTGAAGCCCGCCGCCGGGGCGATGAACTGGGCAAAATCATTGTGGTGCTCGACCCGCACAGTGCCCAGGGCAAAGCCCAGCAACCCGTCGGCCAGTTGCCAGGTGCCGCCGGCCCCGCCGTTCACATGGCTCACCAGCACTTCGTCATCATGCTTGCCCGGCACCCGCTCCAGCCCGCCGGCCACCTGCCACGACCAAGGTTTGAGCAGCTCGTTGCGCGGCGTCAGCGAGCGGATGGTGGCCAGGTCCAGGCGCTGCACCTGCCAGTCGTTGCCTTCGTACTGGCGCAGCTTCAGCTGCAGGATCTCGATCTGCGCCCCCAGCGGGAAGCCATAGGCGTTGTCATTCAGGTCGTGGTAGGCCATGCGCAGGCCGTACTCGGCGTAGGCGCGGTCTTCGCGGGTGCCCACGCCAAGCTGCCAGGTGCGCGAGTCATGGCCGTCCTCGGGCAGGCCCGGGCGCTCGATCTGCAGGGGCGGTGGCGGGTTGCTGTTGATTGCCCGCAGCAGTTCGAAGCTGCGTTTCGCCTGCCCAGGGTCGCGCTCCTGGCCATTGGCGCGGTAACGCTCCAGGCGGTACGCGGCATCCTGCACCAGCGCCTGGCGCTGGCGGGGGAGGGCCTTGAACTCGGGGCTCTGCAGGTGCGCGGTGTCAGCGCTTGCAGCCAGCACCTGGCGCTTTTCGTCGTGATCGAGCGGCTCGGCCCGGGCCAGCAGTTCACGTTCGCGAGAGGGGCGGTACGTCTCGCTGGCGACCATGCCGGACTGCTTCACGGCCTTCACCGTGTCGGTCGGGATGGCGGTCAGCGGGAACTGCGAGGTCAGGTCCAGGCTCGGCCGGGCCACCTGCAGCAGCTCCAGCAGGCGGTACGAGCAGTTTTCGTCGAAGAAGAAGTAGTCGAACTGGACCTGCTTCAGCTCCCACACATGTTCGACCATGCGCCCGGTTTCTTCCGGGGTCAGATCCAGCTGGTACTCCCACAGGTCGCGGTTTTCCAGGCTGCGGTATTCGGACAGTTTTTCCTGGTAGGGCATCAGCGCGAACAGGCCCGGGTAGCCGCCCATCAGGCCCTTCCAGGCGTACAGGATGCTATTGTCGCTGCCTTCGATGTAGGCACCGAAGTTGATCGCGTAGCTCAGCAACGTGGTGTCGTCGCTGCGGGTGTTGGACTGGTCGATGCGCAGCAAGGTGTGGCCGAACATCGATGACGGGCTGTTCAGGTAGGCCGCCGGGAAGATCAGCGCCGCACTGTGCGGGTCGATCGACTGGTACCAGGTGGTGAATTCCTGGCAGTCCGGTTGCGGCAAGTCTTGCAGGTCGAGCTGTTCGCGCAGCCAGCGGGTGCGCGCCGGGAATACGCACTGGGCATGTTTGTCGCCGAGGCTGGCCGGGGCGTACAGCGCTTCGACCGTGGCTTGCAGCTCCTGGTCGGGGTGGTGCGCGCCATCCTCGGCGAGGAAGAACGCATCATCGTCCACATAGCTGCGCCAGCCACCCAGCTTGGCGGTTTCGTAATGGCCCAGGGCAATCCAGTAAGGGGTGTTGGCCAGTTGCTGGACACGGCCTTGGTCCGGCACGGGCGCGGCATGAACAGGGGCGCAGGCACACAGCGCCAGGGATACGAAGCGTTTGAGCATGTCGGGCAACTACTTCTTAACGATGCCGAAAAAAGGCGAAACCCGCCCCGGGGCCGGGGCGGGAGCAGCTGCACTCAGGCCTCGGTTGCGTATTTGGCCAGGCGTGGGTCGTTCTTCAGAACAGCCAGGGTGTTGCTGTGGACGGTTTCGGCAGTGACGTCGGCGCTGCTGAAGATCTGGTTGAAGTGCTGGTGGGTGACCGATGCGAAGTAGCCACGGTCTTCCGGGGCCACGCCGAGAACCACGGCATAGGTGGTCAGTGCTTCGCCCTGGCCCATGGCCATGTCTTCGGAAAGCTCATTCATCATGCCGTTCATGGCGAACCAGGACTTGCCGCCGTAGGTCAGCGAGGCCTTGGTCGAGCAGCCGTTGGTGCCGGAGGTCATGCCGAAGGTGGCGTTACCGGAGGTGCCGTTGGTGGTGGAAGCCAGGAAGTGTGCCGGAGTGCCGCGCTGGCCTTCGAACAGCATGTTGCCCCAACCGCAGTTCGGGCCGCCTGGCGCTTCGGCCATGGCATTGATCGAGACCACGGTGAACAGAGTACCCAGAAGAATCCGTTTCATAGCATTTGTTCTCTATTTGACTTAACCAAGGGTCAGGGTTTCTGGCAACTCGGTTGCCAGGTCGGGAAAGCTTTTCACCCACCCGCGCAGCTTGGAGTTTAGGCACGATCTAAGAGTTGCGTTGTTGATTGCGAAAAATTTGCGGTTACATGACCCGCACCGGCTGCGACATAAAGTCCCGTGGAGCCTTGCAAGGCGCGCGCGGGCGGCGCCAGAATGCTGCGTATCTGCCCCGCCGAAGTAAGGAAACCCAATGCCCGATCCTGTCGCTGCGCGCCTGCGTCTCGCGCCTGAAGCCCTGACCCGGCGTTTCTCCCCCGAGCAGTTTGCCTTTACCAATACCGACGATCTGGAGCCGTTTCGCGGAGTCCTGGGCCAGGAGCGTGCTGTCGAGGCCCTGCAGTTCGGCGTGGCGATGCCGCGCCCTGGTTACAACGTGTACGTGATGGGCGAGCCCGGCACCGGCCGCTTCTCGTTCGTCAAGCGCTACCTCAAGGCCGAGGGCAAGCGCCAGCAGACCCCGGCCGACTGGGTCTACGTCAACCACTTCGATGACACCCGTGAACCCCGCGCACTGGAGTTGCCGTCCGGCAGCGCCGGGGCGTTCATCAGCGACATGAGCGGGCTGATCGACAACCTGTTGTCGACCTTCCCGGCGGTGTTCGAGCACCCGTCGTACCAGCAGAAGAAAGGCGCCATCGACCGCGCCTTCAACCAGCGTTACGACCGCGCCCTGGATGTGATCGAGCGCGCCTCGCTGGAAAAGGACGTGGCCCTGTACCGCGACGCCAGCAACGTCGCCTTCACCCCGATGGCCGACGGCAAGGCGCTGGATGAAGCCGAATTCGCCCAGTTGCCGGAAGAGGTGCGCGAGCAGTTCCACGAGGATATCGCCCTGCTCGAGGAACGCCTGAACGAAGAGCTGGCCAGCCTGCCGCAATGGAAACGCGAGTCGAACAACCAGCTGCGCCAGCTCAACGAAGAAACCATCACCCTGGCCCTGCAACCGTTGCTGGCGCCGCTGTCGGAGAAGTACGCCGAGAACGCTGCGGTCTGCGCCTACCTGCAGTCGGTGCAGCTGAACCTGCTGCGTACCGTGGTCGAGCAACTGGTCGATGACAGCAAGACCGACGCGGCCGCGCGCAAGCTGCTGGAAGAGCAGTACGCCCCAAGCCTGGTGGTCGGCCACCACGCCGACGGCGGTGCGCCGGTGGTGTTCGAGCCGCACCCGACCTACGACAACCTGTTCGGCCGTATCGAATACAGCACCGACCAGGGTGCGCTGTACACCTCGTACCGCCAGCTGCGCCCGGGCGCGCTGCACCGCGCCAACGGCGGCTTCCTGATTCTGGAAGCCGAGAAGATGCTGGGCGAGCCGTTCGTCTGGGACGCGCTCAAGCGTGCGCTGCAGTCGCGCAAGTTGAAGATGGAGTCACCACTGGGCGAGCTGGGCCGGGTGGCCACCGTCAGCCTGACACCGCAGATGATCCCGCTGAACATCAAACTGGTCATCATCGGTTCGCGCCAGCTGTATTACGCGCTGCAGGACCACGACCCGGACTTCCAGGAGATGTTCCGGGTGCTGGTGGACTTCGACGAAGACATGCCCATGGTCGACGAGAACCTGGAGCAGTTCGCCCAGCTGTTGCGCACCCGCACCAACGAAGAGGGCATGGCGCCACTGACCAGTGACGCGGTGGCGCGCCTGGCCACCTACAGCGCCCGCCTGGCAGAAAACCAGTCGCGTCTGTCGGCGCGTATCGGCGACCTGTTCCAGCTGGTCAGCGAAGCCGATTTCATCCGCCAGCTGGCCAGTGACGAAATGACCGACGCCGGGCACATCGAGCGTGCGCTCAAGGCCAAGGCCACCCGCACCGGGCGTGTTTCGCAGCGGGTGCTGGACGACATGCTCGCCGGCATCATCCTGATCGACACCGAAGGTGCGGCTATCGGCAAGTGCAACGGCCTGACCGTGCTGGAAGTGGGGGATTCGGCGTTCGGTATGCCGGCGCGTATCTCCGCCACCGTGTACCCGGGCGGCAGCGGTATCGTCGACATCGAGCGTGAGGTCAACCTCGGCCAGCCGATCCACTCCAAGGGTGTGATGATCCTCACCGGCTACCTGGGCAGCCGCTATGCCCAGGAGTTCCCGCTGGCGATCTCGGCGAGCATCGCCCTGGAACAGTCCTACGGCTATGTGGACGGTGACAGCGCCTCGCTGGGCGAAGCCTGCACGCTGATCTCGGCCTTGTCGCGCACGCCGCTCAAGCAGTGCTTCGCCATCACCGGCTCGATCAACCAGTTTGGTGAAGTGCAGGCGGTGGGTGGGGTCAACGAGAAGATCGAAGGCTTCTTCCGCCTGTGCGAGGCGCGTGGCCTGACCGGCGAGCAGGGGGTGATCATCCCGCGTGCCAACGTCGCCACGCTGATGCTCGACGAGCGCGTGCTGCAGGCAGTGGAGAACGGCATGTTCCACGTGTACGCAGTCAGCCAGGCCGACGAGGCGTTGAGCCTGCTGGTGGGCGAGGAGGCCGGTGTGCTGGATGACAAGGGCCAGTTCACCGAAGGCAGCGTCAACGCGCGGGTGGTGGAGCGCCTGCGTGAGATTGCCGAGATGATCAGCGAGGAAGAAATCGAGAAGGCGGAGAAAGAACGCCTGGAAGAGGTAATTGCCCAGGCCAAGCCAGCCTGAGTCAAGAAACCGGCGCTAGCGGCGATGTGCTACCGTTCAGCGCCGGTTTTCCATCTTTCTGTACCGTTCTTCTATGCTGGAACTTAAGGACGGTATCAGCGTTCAGGATGGAAACAGCCTGAGGTTCAGGCTGAACAAGGCTTTTTGGAGGGGGCGCGGCCATGCGCAATCTCAGCCTCACACGCCAGTGCCTGGGCCTGGTGACCCGCATCGAATGCAGCATCCGTCCGCTGGCCGGGGACAACGGCATGTGGACGCTGCTGTTCGCCGCCGGCATGGCCGGTGAACAACCGTCCGCGATCAAGGCCCAAGGGCCGTTCCATGGGCCGCTGGTGGCCGAATCGGTACTCAATGCCATTGTCGACAGCCTGACCTTGCATGGGTACCAGGTGGCCGAGGATCCGCAGATCTGGTGTTTGCATTTGCAGGCGCAGTTGCGGCGGATCAACGGTGAGCGGTGTCGGAACCTGGGGGATTACCAGTTTCATCCTGAGACCTGAGTAACTTTACTGGCCTCATCGCCGGCAAGCCAGCTCCCACAGGTAAAGCAAAGGCCACAGGTCGGTGATCAACCTGTGGGAGCTGGCTTGCCGGCGATTGGGCTGCAAAGCAGCCCCGATTCACCGGGCTTTTGCTGTAACAGGTGGCTGGCTATACTCGGCGTCGCTTTTTTAGTCACCTGATGAGTCCCGACACTCCATGGAACGTATCCTCGAAAACGCGATGTATGCCTCGCGCTGGCTGCTCGCCCCCATCTACTTCGGCCTGTCCCTCGGCCTGCTGGCCCTGGCGCTGAAATTCTTCCAGGAAGTGGCCCACGTCCTGCCCAACGTCTTCGCCCTGAGCGAAGCCGACCTGATCCTGGTGATCCTGTCACTGATCGACATGTCGCTGGTGGGCGGCCTGCTGGTGATGGTGATGATCTCCGGCTACGAGAACTTCGTCTCGCAACTGGACATCGACGAGAGCAAGGAAAAGCTCAACTGGCTGGGCAAGATGGACTCTTCGTCGCTGAAGATGAAGGTTGCCGCGTCGATCGTGGCCATTTCGTCCATCCACCTGCTGCGGGTGTTCATGGATGCACAGAACATCTCCACCGATTACCTGATGTGGTACGTGATCATCCACATGACCTTCGTGGTCTCGGCATTCTGCATGGGCTACCTGGACAAGCTGACCAAGCACTGAGCCTGTGCCCCTTGTGGGAGCGGCCTTGTGTCGCGAAAGGGCTGCACAGCAGCCCCCTCTGCTCATGCATTGCTGCTGATATCCTGGGGCCGCCATGCGGCCCTTTCGCGACACAAGGCCGCTCCCACACAGTTCGGCTTCCACCTGACGAGCGGCGTCAGTCATGCCCTTGTGCATTCTCCCTTTCTGTACAAAAAATGAGCTCTCATGCGTGGTTCCCATCGCGAGGTGCTCTCATGAACCTGCATCAGCTCAACACCGAGGCCAGGGCTGGCCATGTCGACGAACTGAACCTGATCGCCATCGAAGGCGGTGACTACCTGCTCGAGGCCCGGATCAAAGGCCACCCCCACCCCCTGTCCGATGCCCGTGGTGAACGCTTGCGCGTGCATTCGGTGGAGGATGCGCGCAATTTGCTGCAAACCATCCCCATGGTCTCGATGAACCTGGTGCACTGGTCGGTGCAGGACGAAATGTGCGGTATGGGCACGCACCCGGAAGAAGACTTGAAGGTGCCGATTTCCCAGCGCTCGGCCTGGTAGCTGCTCGCAGCGCCCCAGTGTGCTAGGCTGCTCGCCCTTTTCATCAAGGGCGCGGCTTCACTGCGCCCTGCAGTGGAGCACGACAATGTCCGAACTCAACCTGTCCACCGACGAAACTCGCGTCAGCTACGGCATCGGCCGTCAGCTGGGCGGCCAGCTGCGCGACAACCCGCCACCAGGCGTCAGCCTGGAAGCCATCCTGGCCGGCCTGACCGACGCCTTCAACGGCGCCGACAGCCGCGTCAGCGAAGCCGACCTGTCGGCCAGCTTCAAGGTCATCCGCGACGTGATGCAAGCCGAAGCAGCCGCCAAGGCTGAAGCCGCTGCTGCTGCTGGCAAGGCATTCCTGGTCGAGAACGCCAAGCGTGACGGCATCACTACCCTGGCTTCGGGCCTGCAGTTCGAAGTACTGACCGCAGGCGAAGGCGCCAAGCCGACCCGCGAAGACAACGTGCGCACCCACTACCACGGCACCCTGATCGACGGCACTGTGTTCGACAGCTCCTACGACCGTGGTCAGCCGGCTGAATTCCCGGTAGGTGGTGTGATCGCTGGCTGGACCGAAGCCCTGCAGCTGATGAACGCTGGCAGCAAATGGCGCCTGTACGTGCCGAGCGAGCTGGCCTACGGCGCCCAAGGTGTTGGCAGCATCCCGCCGCACAGCGTGCTGGTGTTCGACGTCGAGCTGCTCGACGTTCTGTAATGCCGCTGGGGCCGCTTTGCGGCCCATTCGCGACACAAGGCCGCTCCCACAGAATCCCCACAGCATTCGAACCCTGTGTTGTGCTTGTGGGAGCTGGCTTGCCGGCGATGAGGCCGGTCCTGCTGGCCTCAATTCCAGTCTGTCCCCCCGGGGCGCAACGCCCGCGCATAGCAGAACAGAAACAGATTCCGCACCAGCTCCTTGAGCACCCCCGGTTCACTCGAGTTCAGCCCGCTCATGTCCAGGTCGCCCTGGTCGCGCAGCTCGTCGAGCGCTTCTTCTTCGAGCACCGCGCACACTTCGCCGGTTTCCCGATGAAGAATGCGCAGGTAGGGATGAGGGCGGTCCAGCCAGGCGTCGATCAGATAAGTCATGGCTATTCTCCTTGGATAGCAGTCCCAATGAGAATAATTCTTATTATCCGAATAGCAAGCGCCAATTGGCGGTTTTTTGGAAAATCAGACCTTGCGTACGAACTCGGACTTCAGCTTCATGGCGCCGATGCCGTCGATCTTGCAGTCGATGTCGTGATCGCCATCGCACAGGCGGATGTTCTTGACCTTGGTGCCAACCTTGACCACCAAGGACGAGCCCTTGACCTTGAGGTCCTTGATCACGGTGACGGTATCGCCATCCTGCAGGATGTTGCCGACCGAGTCCTTCTTCACCACCTCGTCGCTGGCCGCTTCGGCGTCGCCGCTGGCCGACCACTCGTGGGCGCATTCAGGGCAGATCAGCTGAGTGCCATCCTCATAGGTGTATTCGGAGTTGCATTTCGGGCAGGGTGGCAGAGTGCTCACTTCGGTTCCTCAAACAAACAGACGGGCGGTTAAAAACCCGAATTGTATAAGGTATTTTTTCAGAAGTGATTATGTCCGGACAAAAGCATTCGCGGGCTTGCCCGCTCCCACAGGATCTGCGCTACCTTTGAGGCTTGCGCGATCCCTGTGGGAGCGGGCAAGCCCGCGAATGGATTTGATGCGATCTGTCAGTGAGTACGCGCGACCGCAAACTCGCTCAGCTCGACCAGTGCGTCACGATATTCGCTGGCCGGCAGCACTTCCAGGCACTGGATCGCACGCTTCACATAGTCACGCGCCAGCTCCGCCGTGTACTTCAGCGCACCCGACTCCTCGACCGCCACGCGAATCTGCTCCAGGTCTTCCAGGCCACCCTTCTGGATCGCCTGGCGCACCAGCGCAGCCTGTTCGGCGGTGCCTTCGCGCATGGTGTAGATCAGCGGCAGGGTAGGCTTGCCTTCGGCCAGGTCGTCACCGACGTTCTTGCCCAGGGTCTGCGAGTCGCCCTTGTAGTCCAGCAGGTCGTCGACCAGCTGGAACGCCACGCCCAGGTGGTCACCGAAGGTACGCAGGGCCTCGCGCTGTTCGTCGGTGGCTTCTGCCAGAGCGGCGGCGCTGTGGGTCGAAGCTTCGAACAGCATCGCGGTCTTGCCGCGGATGACCTCCATGTAGACTTCCTCGGTGGTGCTGGCGTCGCGTACCCGCGACAGCTGCAGCACTTCACCCTCGGCAATCACGCGGGTGGCCTTGGACAGGATCTGCATGACCGGCATCGAGCCCAGTTCGACCATCATCTCGAACGAGCGCGAATAGAGGAAGTCGCCCACCAGCACGCTCGGCGCGTTGCCCCACAGGGCATTGGCGGTGGAGCGGCCACGGCGCATGCCGGACATGTCGACCACGTCGTCGTGCAGCAGGGTAGCGGTGTGCAGGAATTCGATGGTGGCAGCCAGCAGGCGCAGGTCGTCGCCTTCGCGGCCCAGGGCCTTGCCACACAGCAGCACCAGCAGGGGGCGCAGGCGCTTGCCACCGGCGGACGTGATATAGTCGCCGATCTTCGATACCAGCGGCACGCGCGAGGTCAGCTGCTTCTTGATGATCTCGTCGACGGCGCTGAAATCATCAGCCACCGCGCGGTAGAAGGATTGGGGTTGCATCGGCTGCTCCAGTGAGGTTGCGCGGCATGCTAGGTCGCGGGTCCCGGTGTGTCAAGGCGCGGTGCCAGCGCCCCGGGGGCGGTACTTGCAAGCAAAACCGCGGTTGCGTACAATCGCGCACCCTAACTTCCTGGGCAGCACCTGCCTTACGCAATTGCGCCGGGCCGTTCCAGCCCTGTGCAGCCATGCCAGCCAATACTCATCATATAAAGCGCTGGGTGAGCAGGATTATCGGAGAAATACCATGTCTTACGCAGTAATCGTTACCGGCGGCAAGCAGTACAAAGTCGCTGAAGGTGAATTCCTCAAGATCGAAAAACTGGAAGTCGCCACTGGCGAATCCGTGACCTTCGATCGCGTCCTGCTGGTCGCCAACGGTGAAGAAGTCACCATCGGTGCTCCAGTTGTTGCTGGCGCTAAAGTAGTGGCCGAAGTCGTTTCGCAAGGCCGCCACGACAAGGTTCGCATCATCAAGTTCCGTCGTCGTAAGCACCACATGAAGCGTATGGGCCACCGCCAGTGGTTCACCGAGATCAAAATCACCGGTATCCAGGCTTAATCCCCTAGATCCCCTGAATTTATTTGGAGAATTGAACCATGGCTCACAAGAAGGCTGGTGGTAGTACTCGTAACGGTCGCGACTCAGAATCGAAACGCCTTGGCGTGAAGATGTATGGCGGCCAGGTTATCAAGCCAGGCAACATCATCGTCCGTCAGCGCGGCACCGAATTCCACGCTGGCTACGGCGTTGGCATGGGCAAGGATCACACCTTGTTCGCCAAGATCGAAGGCGTGATCAAGTTCGAGAAAAAAGGCGAGTTCATGCGCCGTTACGTGAGCATCGTCGCCGCTTAATCGCGACGTCGCTCCAGAAGCCCCGTCATGCGACGGGGCTTTTTCGTTTGTGGTGAGCCTCTTGCAAAGCTGTTTGTATGGGCTGCCGGCGTGGTTTTCTACGGTCGTACGGGGCCGCCGCGCTCATTTTTGCAAGAGCCTCAGGTTTTTCAGGTATTCAACTCGCCAGCAGGCGAGAGGCGGTTTTGAATGAAGTTTGTTGACGAAGTATCCATTCGGGTCAAGGCCGGTGACGGCGGCAACGGTTGCATGAGCTTCCGTCGCGAGAAGTTCATCGAGAACGGTGGCCCCAACGGTGGTGACGGTGGCGACGGTGGTTCGGTGTACATGATCGCCGACGAAAACCTCAACACCCTGGTCGACTATCGCTACACCCGTCACCACGAGGCCCAGCGTGGTGCCAACGGCGGCAGCACCGACTGCACCGGCAAGAAAGGCGACGACCTGTTCCTGCGTGTGCCGGTCGGCACCACCGTGATCGACGCTTCCACCCAGGAAGTGATCGGTGACCTGGTCACCCCGGGCCAGAAGCTGATGGTCGCCCAGGGCGGCTGGCACGGCCTGGGCAACACCCGCTTCAAGTCCAGCACCAACCGTGCACCGCGCCAGACCACCCCGGGCAAGCCAGGTGACCAGCGTGACCTGAAGATGGAAATGAAAGTGCTGGCCGACGTCGGCCTGCTGGGCCTGCCGAACGCCGGCAAGAGCACCTTCATTCGCTCGGTTTCGGCCGCCAAGCCGAAAGTGGCCGACTACCCGTTCACCACCCTGGTGCCGAACCTGGGCGTGGTCAGCGTCGACCGCTGGAAGAGCTTCGTCATCGCCGACATTCCCGGCCTGATCGAAGGTGCTTCCGAAGGCGCCGGCCTGGGTATCCGCTTCCTCAAGCACCTGGCGCGTACCCGCGTGCTGCTGCACCTGGTGGACATGGCGCCGCTGGACGAAAGCAGCCCGGCCGATGCCGCCGAAGTCATCGTCAACGAGCTGACCCGCTTCAGCCCGTCGCTGGCCGAGCGTGAGCGCTGGCTGGTGCTGAACAAGGCCGACATGGTCATGGAAGACGAGCGCGACGAGCGGGTCAAGGAAGTGGTCGAGCGCCTGCAGTGGGAAGGCCCGGTCTACGTGATTTCGGCCATCTCCAAGCAGGGCACCGAAAAGCTCAGCCACGACCTGATGCGCTACCTCGAAGACCGCGCCGACCGCCTGGCCAACGACCCGGCCTACGCCGAAGAGCTGGCCGACCTCGACCAGCGTATCGAAGACGAAGCCCGTGCCCAGCTGCAGGCCCTGGACGACGCCCGTACCCTGCGCCGTACCGGCGTCAAGAGCGTGCACGACATCGGCGACGATGACGGTTGGGACGATGATTTCGAGGACGACGAAGACGGCCCGGAAATCATTTACGTGCGCGACTGACCGGTTGCAGTACACTAAACGCCGCTCTTTGGAGCGGCGTTTTTGTATCCACGGTATCTACAGATTCGACATAGGTTGGAAGAAGATGCGAAGCAAGGTAACGGGCGCCAAGCGCTGGGTCGTGAAGATTGGCAGTGCTCTGCTGACCGCCGATGGCAAAGGCCTCGACCGCGGTGCCATGGCCGTTTGGGTCGAGCAGATGGTCGCGCTGCGTGAGGCAGGCGTGGAGTTGGTACTGGTCTCCTCCGGGGCCGTGGCTGCCGGCATGAGCCAGCTGGGCTGGACGTCGCGACCGAGTGCGATGAACGAGCTGCAGGCGGCTGCCTCGATCGGCCAGATGCGCCTGGTGCAGGCCTGGGAGTCGAGCTTCGGCGAGCACGGCAAGCACACCGCGCAGATCCTGCTGACCCATGACGACCTGTCCGACCGCAAGCGCTACCTGAACGCCCGCAGCACCCTGCGCACGCTGGTCGACCTGGGCGTGGTGCCGGTGATCAACGAAAACGATACCGTGGTTACCGACGAGATCCGCTTCGGCGACAACGACACCCTGGCGGCGCTGGTAGCCAACCTGGTCGAGGCTGACCTGCTGGTGATCCTCACCGACCGCGATGGCATGTTCGATGCCGACCCGCGCAACAACCCCGACGCCCAGCTGATCTACGAGGCCCGCGCCGACGACCCGGCACTGGACGCCGTGGCCGGCGGTACCGGTGGCGCCCTGGGCCGTGGCGGCATGCAGACCAAGCTGCGCGCCGCGCGCCTGGCAGCCCGTTCCGGTGCCCATACCATCATCATCGGTGGCCGCATCGAGCGCGTGCTGGATCGCCTCAAGGCTGGCGAGCGTCTGGGTACCTTGCTGTCGCCCGAGCGCGGCATGCTTGCTGCGCGCAAGCAGTGGCTGGCCGGTCACCTGCAGACCCGTGGCACCCTGGTGCTGGACGCCGGTGCCGTGCAGGCGTTGCGCCAGGCCAACAAGAGCCTGCTGCCGGTTGGCGTGAAGACCGTGCAGGGCAGCTTCCGCCGTGGCGAGATGGTGGTGTGCGTCGGCCCGGACGGCCATGAAGTGGCGCGCGGCCTGGCCAACTACAGCGCCCTGGAGGCGCAGAAGATC
The DNA here is from genome assembly GCF_040784925.1 of Pseudomonas sp. X4. Classification (NCBI taxonomy): domain Bacteria; kingdom Pseudomonadati; phylum Pseudomonadota; class Gammaproteobacteria; order Pseudomonadales; family Pseudomonadaceae; genus Pseudomonas; species Pseudomonas sp. X4. Next base: position 3,195,711 of record NZ_CP160798.1, read on the forward strand.
ATTGGCCAGCCGTCGGATGCCATCGAAAGTATCCTGGGCTATATCGCGGAGCCTGAGCTGGTGCACCGCGACAACCTGGTTCTGGTCTGAGGGCGCGCACGTGCTGAAAAGGATGATTGCCGTGGCGGCACTGGCGTTGCCGATACTGGCCGGGGCCGAGGAAATCGGCCAGGTGTCCACCGTGTTCAAGTTCCTCGGGCCGAATGACCGTATTGTGGTCGAGGCGTTCGACGACCCCAAGGTCGAGGGCGTGACCTGCTACCTGTCGCGGGCCAAGACTGGCGGCGTGAAGGGTGGGTTGGGGTTGGCGGAGGACCGGGCGGAGGCATCGATTGCCTGTCGCCAGGTCGGGCCGATCAGCTTCAAGGGTGAGCTGAAGGATGGCGAGGAAGTGTTCAAGGAACGCACCTCGCTGGTGTTCAAGACCATGCAGGTGGTGCGCTTCCTGGACAAGAAGCGCAATACGCTGGTGTACCTGGTGTACAGCGACCGCATGATCGAAGGCAGCCCGCAGAATGCGGTGACCGCGATTCCGATTCTGCCTTGGGCTCATTGATAGCCTGACAGATCCTGGGAGGCCTTTGGCCTCCATCGCGACACAAGGCCGCTCCCACAAAGGTCCTGCGTACACCGGTCAATGTGGGAGCGGCCTTGTGTCGCGAAAGGGCCGCAAAGCGGCCCCAATTACCTCAGGCCAATTCCTCGGCCTGATCCTCACGCACAACCGCCTTCACCTCATCCCGACGGCTGATGAACTTCCAGTCCGCCTCGTCGATGTAGATGCCATTCGGCCCGCTGCCACCTTCCAGGTCGATCGCCACGCGTGCAGACACCTGCGGCTTCACGCTCGCCAGGATCGGCACGAAGCCCAGCTGCAGGCTGGTTTCCAGCAGCGCAGCCTGGTTGCGTTCGTCGATGTCCGCCGCTTCGTCCAGGTAGTACGGCAGGCGGATGCGCCCGGCCAGGTCGCGGTCCATCAGGTGCAGCAACAGGTACATGTTGGTCAGCGCCTTGATGGTCATGGTGGTGCCGTTGGATGCCGCGCCGTCGATGTCGGCATGGATCACCGGCTGGCCGTTGACCTTGGTGATCTCGAACGCCAGCTCGAACAGGTCCTTCAGGCCCAGCTGGTTGTGGTTGGCTGCCACCAGCCGTGCCAGGTACTCCTTGGCCTCTTCGTTCTTGTTGTCCTGCTCGGCGCTCTGGGTCAGGTCGAACACCGACAGGGTTTCGCCTTCTTCGTACTGACCGGCGCTGTGGATGATCTGGTCAATGTGCTTGAGCGCTTCCTTGTTCGGCGCCAGCACCACGCGGAAGCTCTCCAGGTTGGATACCTGGCGCTTGTTGATCTCGCGGTTGAACAGGGCCAGCTGGTGCTCGAGGCTGTCGTAGTCGCTGCGGATGTTGCGCAGGGTCCGGGCGATGTCGGTGACCGCGGCGCGGCGTGCCTTGGCCAAGGTCAGGGCTTCGTCGGTGCGGTGCGCGTAGGCATTCACCAGCAGCTGCAGGCGGCGTTCCATGTCGTCTTCGCTGTCGAACTTGGCCACGCCTTTCAGGCGCACCTGGGCGTACAGCGCCTCGATCTGGTTGTCCACCCGCTGCAGGCTCTGCCAGCTGTCCTGGTAGTCGTTGAGCAGTGGCAGCAGGTTGTCCATCGAGTCGTCGATGGCTTCCATGTACGGCGTGCCGTAGGGCAGGTCGGCCGGCAGCAGCTGGCGACGGCGCAGGGCGTCTTCCAGGGTGCGCTGCTTGGCCTCGAGGTCGCCGATCTGCCGGCCGACCAGTTGCAGCTTGGCCGACAGCTGCTGGACGCGTTCGGTGAAGGCGTCGCTGGAGCGCTTGAGTTCGTCCTGGGCGGCTTCGAGCTGCGACAGCTGCTCCAGCTTCTCGGGCTCTTCGGCGGCCAGGGTTTCGCTGCGGCGGAAGTCTTCCAGCGCTTTCTGCGCGTCCAGTACTTCCTGGTACAGGGCCTCGGTCTGCGCCTTGGAGGCGGAGCGGTCGGCGGCCACGGCCTGCTGGGTCTTGAGCTGCTTCAGCTCTTTTTCCAGGCGCTCTTTCTGGTCGCGCAGGGCCGCACGGTCGGCCAGGGCCTGCAGCGCCGGAGGGTCGATGTGCGACAGGTCGATGGACAGGCCCGGGGCTTCGAAGCGTTCGCCCTTGAAGCCGTCGAGTACCGCTTCCAGCGATTTTACCCACAGGTCGCTGTCGTCCAGTTCGATACCGCGGTCACCCAGCGGCAGGCTGAACAGCGCGCCATTGAACAGGCGCATCAGGCGGTCGACGTCCTGCTGGGAGAACTCTTCGCGCAGGCGGGCGTAGCTGTTGTTGTCGGCGTGGTCGAGCTGCTGCTTGACCTGCTTCAGGCGCTTTTCCAGGTCGCGGACGCGTTCGTCCAGGTCTTCGGCGCTGAACTGCCGCGACTGGGCCAGGGCGCCGGCCAGTTCGTCGTGGGCGTCCTTGGCCGCCAGCAGTTGCTGCTCCAGCACCTTGACGTCATCGACCAGGGCGAAGCGGTGCTTGAGCACCGACAGCTCGCCCAGCCAGCGCTGGATACCGGTGATTTCACGCTCCAGGCGCATCAGCTCCTGAGTACCGCCGCGCTGGTCGTTCTGCAGGCGGTCCTGCTCGCCACGGTAGTGCTCGGCCTGGATCACCAGCTCTTCCTTGCGCGCCATGGCGTATTCCTGCCAGGTGCCCAGCAGGGTGTCGAGCACTGGCGAAATGCGGTGCAGCTTGCCGCGCAGGATGTCGCGCTGGGCCACGCCACCGGCCAGGGCCTCGACCAGCGGGCCGGCGGCGACCAGGGCGTTGTAGTCCTGTTCCATGCGGCGCACGTCGCGGAAGGCTTCCTCGCACGCGGCGATATAGTCGACGCTGCCAGAGCGCAGGCTGTGCTCGAAAGCGTCGAGGAACAGCTGCTTGAGCTTGGCGGCGGTGATTTCGCGCATGTGCAGCAGGTTGATGAACAGCGCGCGGAAGGTTTTCAGGCTTTGCTCGCTGGTCGAGCGCAGCGGGATCATGGTCAGGTCCAGCGGCACCGAGGTGTGGCCACCCACCAGCAGACGACGCAGTTCGTCCGGCTTCAGCTCGTAGGCCTTGATCCCCAGGCGCTCGAGGTTGGTGAACAGCTCTTTCTGGCGCAGGCAGGTGTCGTTCTTCTGGTAGTGGGCCAGGTCCAGTTCGCCCTTGTAGGCAAAGAACTGGTGACCGAAACCGCCGCCCGGGCCGCGGCCGACAACGCCGATGACGTGCGGGCCGTGGGGCAGGCTCAGTTCGCAGAGAATGTACGAGGTGTCGCTGGCGAAGTAGAAGCGGCGCGACTGCTCGAGGCTGTACTTGCCGAAGCTCATGTCCGACATGCGCGCCAGGATCGGGAACTGCAGGGCGTTGATCGACGCCGATTTACCCAGGTTGTTGGCACCGTATACCGACAGTGGGTGCTCCAGCGGGAACAGGCCAAGGCTGTAGCCGGCGGTGTTGAGCAGTGCGAAGCGGCGGATGCCGTAGCGTTCCTGGCTCATGCGTCAATCTCCTGTTGCTCTTCGCGGATCGCCCGGGCCAGGGCTTCCTCTTCGCTTTCCTCGCCCTCGAAGGGGCTGAGGTCGAGCGGGTCGTCGGTGCGGTTGAGTTCTTCTGGGCTTTCTTCCTCGACCAGTACCGGGGTCGGCAGCGGCAGGTCGCTGTGCAGGGTGGCCGCCAGGTCGCGGTCCTGCTGCACGGCCAGGCACACGTCGAGGAAGCGATGCATCGGCGGCAGGAAGCGGTAGATGCCGCCTTCCTCGAAGGCGAAGCCGAGCTGGGTCATGCGGCGCAGGATTTTTTCTTCCAGCTCGTCCACGGTCTGCACTTCGGCCTGCAGGAACAGGTCGCGGTACTTGTCCAGCAGCGAGGGCAGTTCGTCACGGCCGATGCTGCCGCCATCGAGCACGGCCATCGGGTCGCGGCCCTGGTCGGCCAGGTGTTCGACCAGGATGAAGGTGAACAGCGACAGGCGCTGCGCGGTCTTGTTGACCTGCGCGGCGGTCATGTCCGGCACGAAGTAGTAGAAGCCACGGGTGTCGCACACCAGTTCGAAGCCCAGGGCCTTGAACAGGGTGCGGTACTGGTCCTGGAAGTTCGACAGCTGGGCGTACAGCTCGGGGTCGCGGCGGCTGACGTGGAAGCCTTTGAACAGCTCGCGGAAGATCGGCGCGAGCTGGGACAGTTCGGAAAGATCAAGATGCATGGGCTGGGCTCGCGTTGGATTCGGTAGGCGCGCTGGCGGCGTCTTCGCGGCTGGAGGTCAGGGCGAACGAGCGCAGGCTGACCAGGTGTTCCTGGGTGATGTACTCGCGGCGGTCGAGGCGTTCGCGCTTGAAGCGCTTTTCCCGCGACAGGCGCGAGAACCAGTACAGCAGCTCGTCGGTGGCGCCTTCGGGTTCCTGCTCCAGCAGCCAGACCATCAGGTCGGGCAGCGGCAGGGCCTGTTCGCAGCGTTCGGCCATTTCCTTGACCGTGCGCGGTGCGCGGGGCAGGGCGCCGGACTGGGTCTTGTGGGCCTTGGGGAAGCGCGCCGGCTTGGGCTCGAAGCGGGCCAGGGCGTAGACATAGGCCTCGACCTGGCTGGCGCTGCCGAGGAAAGTGCTTTGCGGGCGGGTGAACATCGGCATGGCCGCTTGCGGTACGGCGTCGATGCCCTTGCGCCGGATCACCGACAGGGCCAGTGCGGCGCCGCGGGTCACGGCGTTGTGCCGGCGGGCTTCCTCACGCAGCGGCAGCAGCAGTTCGCGGGCGTGGCGCAGGGTCAGCTGGGCGCTGGTCTGCATTTCCAGGATGCGCGCGTGGGTGCGCAACAGCATGTCGTCGTCGACCAGGTGGCCCAGGCGCGCCTGTTCGCCCAGCAGCTTCAGCAGCACGGTCTCGACCTTGCGCACGCCCTGTTCGAAGGCGCCGTCGGCGTTGACCAGCTGGATCATCGGCTCGACGTACTCGTCCCAGGTCGCCAGTACTTCGGCATAGCGCTGGCGCAGGGGGATCTGGCGGTTGCTGGTCTTGGCCCGCTCGGCCACGGCCACCAGTGCCTGCTCGTCGTTGTCGAGCTTCTTCAGTACATCGCGCACGCGCATGTCGAGCAGGCGCAGCTGGCGCGCCAGGTCGTCGCTGTCGCGGTTGTCGAAGGCGTCCTGGATATGCCCGGCCAGGCGCTCCAGGTGGCGCAGGTAGGCTTCGATCTCCAGGCACAGGCCCAGCCGGTGTTCGCGGCGCAGGTAGGCGAGGAAATCGTGGATCTGCGCGTTGAGCTCGAAACGGTTCGGGCTCTTGGCCACCGGGACCAGGATATCCAGGCGGATCCACACATCGAGCAGCTGGGTGATGTCCTGCGGGGTACTCTCGACCTGCTGGCGGGCCACATGCTGACGCAATTCGACCAGGCTCAGGGTGCCCTGGTCGAAACGCTCGCACAGCGGCTCGATCAGGGCCCAGTGTTCGGCTAGGGCGCGCAGGACGCGCTTGGGTTCGATCATTGGCTTCGACTCGTTGCCAAGAAAAAGGGGGCGATTGTACTGCATCCGGGGGGGAGGTTTTCACCCCTTGGTCTGTAATGAGAGATAACCTTTATCGTTGTAGGGGATTCACTGGCCCTTTCGCGGGTGAACCCGCTCCCACAGGGCCTTGCGCAGTACCGGTGGGAGCGGGTTCACCCGCGAAAGGGCCAGTACAGGCAATAAAAATCCGCCGACCAGTTGCGGCACTCGAATGCCAACGGCGTTAGAATGGCTAATTGTCTCCACCCCTCGGAACCCCGCCCCTTGCTCACCGAACCCCGTCGCCGCGCCTACCTTTCCGCCATGCAAGTGGTGCACTGGCTGCCGCGCGCCGAACTGCCGTTCGCCGCACCGTCGCGGCCCGAGCTGCTGCTGCCGGTGGCGCCGGTCGAGGACCTCGATTTCGACGTCAGGCCGGCACCGGCTGCCGACGAGGCGCCAGTCACCCCCCAGGCCCGCTCCGGCGAGCGGCCGAAAATCGAGATTCCGCGCCCGGGCAGTGCGCCCAAGCCGGCCGCCAAGCCCGCCGAGGCCGAGGAGCAGGCCGCGCCACCGCGCCCGGCCCCGGTGCCACCCCCGCGCTTCTCGTTGCAGTTGCTGCGTGCCGGCAGCTGCCTGCTGCTGGTGGAGTTGGCCACCGGCCAGCCGTTCCAGAGCCGCGACCCGTCCTACCTGCTGCTCAAGGACATGCTGCGCGCCGCCGGCCTGCCCGACGCCCCGCAGATCATCGGCGAGCCGGTGCGCTGGCCGCTGCTGGTGCGCGGCAACATGGACCAGGGCCCGGAGGCGGCGCGCGATTTCGTCCAGGGCTTTGTCCAGGCGCGCCTGGAAGACGCCCCGTGTACCTGCCTGTGGCTGGTCGGCCTGCCGGCGCTGCGCTTTGCCGCCAATGTCGACGGCGAAGCCTATTACCAAATCCTGAAGCTCGAGGGCCTGGGCGAAGCCTGGGCCTTGCCGGGCCTTGAACTGTTGATGGACGAGCCGCAGCGCAAGGCGGACGTCTGGAAAGCCATGCGCCAGCTGATGGCGCGCTGGAAGAGCGTTGAATGAGTGACTCGATCAGCTTCCGCCCGATGACCGAGGCGGATCTGGATGCCGTACTTAAGATCGAATATGCCGCGTTCAGTCATCCCTGGACCCGCGGGATCTTTCAGGATGCGCTCAAGTCGTACGAAGTCTGGCTGATGTTCGACGGCCAGCAGCAGGTGGGTCATGGGGTGATCAACGTGATCATCGACGAGGCGCACCTGCTCAACATCACCGTCAAGCCGGAAAACCAGGGCTGCGGCCTGGGCCTGCGCCTGCTCGAGCACCTGATGGCCCGGGCCTACCAGCTCAATGGCAGGGAGTGCTTCCTGGAAGTGCGCGCCAGCAACCAGTCGGCCTATCGTTTGTACGAGCGCTACGGTTTCAACGAAATCGGCCGCCGCCGCGACTATTACCCGGTTGCCGGTGGCCGTGAAGACGCCCTGGTGATGGCCTGCACCCTGCTCGAGGACTGACCTTGCAGGGGCTGGCGCTGTCACGCAGGCAAACCCTGATGAGGCAACGACCATGCACGACCTGCAGGAACTGATCGACAACAACGCCCGCTGGGCCGACGCGATCAACCAGCGCGACCCCGACTTCTTCGCCAAGCTGGCCCGCCAGCAGACTCCCGAATTCCTCTGGATCGGCTGCTCCGACGCCCGCGTGCCGGCCAACGAAATCGTAGGCATGCTGCCGGGCGATCTGTTCGTCCATCGCAACGTTGCCAACGTGGTGCTGCACACTGACCTCAACTGCCTGTCGGTGATCCAGTACGCGGTGGAAGTACTGAAAGTGCGGCACATCCTGGTCACCGGCCACTACGGTTGCGGTGGCGTGCGCGCCGCCATGCAGGATCGCCAGCTGGGCCTGATCGACGGCTGGCTGCGCTCGATACGCGACCTGTATTACGAAAAGCGCGCCGAGCTGGCCAAGCTGGACAACGAAGAGGCCAGGGTCGACCGCCTGTGCGAACTGAACGTCATCCAGCAGGTGGCCAACGTGGCTCACACCAGCATCGTGCAAAACGCCTGGCACCGTGGTCAGGAACTGTCGGTGCATGGCTGCATCTATGGCATCAAGGATGGCCGGTGGAAGAGCCTGGACACCACCATCAGCGGCTTCGCCCAGCTACCGCCGCAGTATCGGTTGCGGGCGTTGGAGTAGTAACGTTTACCAGTTTGACGCGGCCCCTTGCAGGGATGGTCAAGGAATGAAAAAACTGCTTCTGGCTGCAAGCCTTCTGATAACGGCCACTGCCCACGCCGACGAACGCGACCTGTGGATGTTCGCCCAGTGGGCTGGCGACCATCACACGCGTCCCTTCCGTGAAATGCTGGTGGATGCCCGCCTTTACGGCATAGTGCCTATCCATCAGCTGCTGCGTTCGGCTTCGGACTGGAAGCTGTGCCACGCGTCCCCCTTCGCCGTGCCGCCTGCCAGCAACTGGCCGGCAGTGCGTTCTACGCTCTCGCTGATCAAGGCGCTCGACGACCAGGGCATCCTGCGCCAGTTCGAGGTGGTTTCGGCCTATCGAGACCCACGCCTGAACGTCTGCGCCGGCGGGGCGGCCAACAGCGCCCATACCCGGGCGTTCGCCGTCGATATCCTGCTACCCGACTGGACGGACCCCAACCCGCTGTGCCGTTTCTGGCAGCAGTATGGCCAGGCCTGGAACATGGGCCTGGGGCGCTATCCGTCCGGGCGTATTCATGTGGATACCGCGGGTTACCGCACCTGGGGTGGTGACGGCCGTGCAGGTTCGTCGTTCTGTATCAAACCCAGATGAGCCAGGCAGCTCTTGCATTCGCCCATCACCCACGTGGCGAAGCGCTGGCGCTTGCCGTCGTCTTCCAGCGGCTGAGGGCTGAGCAGGTGGTAGGCCGAGCCGTCACGCACAAAACCGAACGGCGCCTGCAACTGCCCGCTGTCGAGTTCGTCGCGCACCATGAGGGCTGAGGCCATGGCCAGGCCCAGGCCGGCGCTGGCGGCCTGAATCGACAGGTAGAAGTGCTCGTAGTCGCTGCGCTCGGTATGCCGGGCCTGCTGGCCGCTCAGGCGCAACCAGTTGGGCCAGGCGCCGGGGCGGGTGGCGCTGTGCAGCAGGCGCTGGCCTTCAAGTTGGATGGGTGTGGTGGGGTGGCAGACCGGGCCGATCCATTCGTCGCAGATCTTCTGGTTGTACAGCTGCTTGTCCCAGTGGAAGTCATCGCGGCGAATTGCCAGGTCGACACCACTGCGGGCGAAGTCCAGTGGCCCGCCTGCGGCCACCAGGTGCAACTGCAAGTCGGGATGGGTGGCATGGAAGCGGGGCAGGCGCGGGATCAGCCAGCGCATGGCGATGGTCGGCTCGCACGACAGCACCAGCACGTTGTCGCGGGCCTGTTGTTGCAAGCGCTGCACGGCGCCTTCGAGCTGTTCGAAGATTGTCTGGGTGGTGCCCTGCAAGGCACGGCCGGCAGGGGTGAGGAAAATGGCCCGGTTGCGGCGCTCGAACAACTCCACACCAAGGCTTTCCTCAAGCAGGCGCACCTGGCGGCTGACTGCGCCATGGGTGACGTGCAGGTGCTCGGCGGCGCGCACGAAGCTCTCGGTTTCGGCGGCGATGTCGAAGTAGCGGAAGGCATTGAGTGGCGGCAGTTTCATGGCATCCCTGTTTGCCTGTGCTGGCCTCTTCGCGGGTAAACCCGCTCCCACAGGTGATGCGCCGCCCTCAGGTTTGGTGAAGTCCCTGTGGGAGCGGGTTTACCCGCGAAGAGGCCAGCACAGGTTCTATGTATCTGTGAAGAAAGCTATCAGATTTGCTTCACTATAAATCGATTTTTCCTGGGCTATAAGCTCTCGATAATTACATGGTCTGTGCATTTCCATCGCCTATCGAGAGCCACCAGCATGACCGAACTCATTGCCGTCGCCCTGTTCACCCTGCTTGCCGTCATCAGCCCCGGTGCCGACTTCGCCATGGTCACCCGCAGCAGTTATGCACAGGGCCGCAAGGCCGGGCTGGCTGCTGCCGTGGGCATTGCCCTGGGAGTGCAGGTGCACGTCCTGTACACGGTGCTGGGCATCGCAGTGATCATCAGCCAGAGCCCGGCCCTGTTCCTGGGCATGAAAGTGCTGGGCGCGGGTTACCTGGTCTACCTGGGTTACCAGTCGCTGACCAACACCCGGCGAATCAGCCTCGACGGGGTTGCCGCATCCGCAGCCAGCGTAACGCAGGCCCTGCGCACGGGCTTTCTGACCAACGCCCTCAACCCCAAGACCATGCTGTTCGTCATCAGTGCCTTCACCCAGGTGGTGCAGCCTGGCAACTCGCTGGCGCTGGATTTTGCCTACGGCGCTTTCATGTCCGTTGCCCACTGGCTGTGGTTCAGCCTGGTGGCGGTGTTTTTCTCCAGCACGGCATTGCGCAAGGCGATGATCGAGCGGCAAAGGCTGGTGGACCGGGTAATCGGCCTGGCGCTGATCGGGTTGGGCCTGGCAGTGGCGGTGACCGGCATGCGTTGAGGTAGCGATTGCATGCCCTGTAGGGGGAGGGGCAGGCCTGTGGTATTTTTCGCAGGCAAAGAAAAAGGGCTTACCTTGCGGTAAGCCCTTCGTCTTGTTTGGTGGCTACACAGGGACTTGAACCCCGGACCCCAGCATTATGAATGCTATGCTCTAACCAACTGAGCTATGTAGCCGATGGCGCGCATTATTCTCTTGAACGGCCCCCCTGTCAACACTCATTTCAAAAAAAATTTGCACGCTTTCAAAAACTTAGCGGCCAGGCCCTGGTTCTGCGTTGCCCAACGGCATGTCGCCGGCTTTCTACTGCCCGTTGCGCCAGCCATCGGTGCCCTTGAGGTCGGCTTTCTGTAACGGGCCGATACGCCCGCCATCGAAGGTTACCCGCTCGCCCGCCGATACAAGGCGCTGTTCGCCACCCTGGATAACCATGGCCTTGCCACTGAGCACCACCAGTTCGTCATGCCCGGCATGGCGGGTGACCTGCAGGCGGGTACCGAACACCTGGATGCGCGCATCGCCCACTGTCACCTCCATGGCCCGGCCGTCGAGCATCACTTCCAGGTATACCCGGCCCTGCACCAGCTGCAGCTGGCGCGTGCGGCCGCGCAGGTCGGCGTTCATCGCGCTGGCGCTGCCCAGGTGCAGGGTGGTGCCATCGGCCAGGCGGATACTGCGGCGTTCACCTGCATCGGTGTGCAATTCGCTGCCCAGGCGCTGCATCAGCGGCCAGTACAGGTAGGCTGCAGCGCCCAGCCCCAGCAGGAATAGCAGCGCCAGCCATTTGCCCATGTGGCTGCGGCGCGTGTTGATCTGCCGAGGGCGGGGGCGGTCAGGCTGCAGCTGATTGGCGAGCATCTGGCTCATGGGTTCGATCTGCTTGCGATAGGGGCCGTTTCGCCCAACGATGACAGGGGTATGGGCCAAGGATGCTAATTATATTGATAACCATTTTCAAGTGCGTCACGACAGAGGGATAAAAAAGGTAGCTATGTATCTATTTGTTTCCCGATAATCGGATCCCAAACTGCTGACGGAGATTCAGGCACATGGCTATCAGTAGCGCCTCCACGGCGCCCACCAGTGCGGCGGCGAGCCAAGCCACGCCGCTGGTGATGCGCATCATCGGTTTCTGCGCCCTGGCGCACCTGATCAATGACCTGATCCAGTCGGTGCTGCCGGCGATCTACCCGATGCTCAAGGCCAATTACGACCTGAGCTTCGCCCAGATCGGCATGATTACCCTGACGTTCCAGATCACCGCCTCGCTGCTGCAGCCTTGGGTCGGCTTTTTCACCGATCGCCGACCGGCGCCGAACCTGCTGCCGCTGGGCACCCTGTGTACCCTGGTGGGTATAGTGATGCTGGCCTTCGTCGGCAGCTTCCCCATGATTCTGCTGGCCTCGGCGCTGGTGGGGATCGGCTCGTCGACCTTCCACCCGGAAACCTCGCGTATTGCGCGCCTGGCCTCGGGCGGGCGCTTCGGCCTGGCCCAGTCGACCTTCCAGGTCGGCGGCAACACCGGCTCTGCGCTGGGCCCACTGCTGGCGGCGGCCATTGTCATTCCGTTCGGTCAGAGCCACGTGGCCTGGTTCGGCCTGGCTGCGCTGTTCTTCCTCGGCGTCACCCTGATGCTGCGTGGCTGGTACAAGGAGCACCTCAACCAGGCCAAGGCGCGCAAGGCAGTGCAGGCGACCCACGGCATTTCCCGCGGGCGGGTGGTCGCGGCGCTGATCGTGCTGGGCCTGCTGGTGTTCTCCAAGTACTTCTACATGGCCAGCTTTACCAGCTACTTCACCTTCTACCTGATCGAGAAGTTCGATGTGTCGGTGGCCAGCTCGCAGCTGCACCTGTTCCTGTTCCTCGGTGCGGTGGCGGCAGGTACCTTCTTTGGCGGGCCGATCGGTGATCGCATCGGGCGCAAGGCGGTGATCTGGTTCTCGATCCTCGGCGTGGCGCCGTTCACCCTGGTACTGCCGTATGCCGACCTGTTCTGGACCACCGTGTTGAGCGTGGTGATCGGCTTTATCCTGGCTTCGGCGTTTTCCGCGATCGTGGTGTATGCGCAGGAGCTGGTGCCGGGCAGCGTGGGCATGATTGCCGGGATCTTCTTCGGGCTGATGTTCGGCTTTGGTGGCATCGGTGCGGCCTTGCTGGGGTATGTGGCGGACCTGCGTGGCATCGAGTACGTGTACGAGCTGTGTTCGTTCCTGCCGTTGTTCGGGTTGCTGGCGGTGTTCTTGCCAAGTACCGGCAAGCGCTGAGGTTGCCGGGGCTGCTTTGCAGCCCATCGCGACACAAGGCCGCTCCTACAGGGGACCGCGTACTGTTGTAGGAGCGGCCTTGTGTCGCGAAAGGGCCTCGTAGAGGCCCCCTGGGCAATTGACGAGCCAACCTGCGGTGGCCTAGAGTCCGCCTTTCCCCAACCACCTGCGTAGTAGTCAAAGCAATGTGCCGTACCCAGTCCCTGCCAAACGCCCGCCAGCCTGCCTTCCAGGCCCTGCGTTGTGCGTGGCCGAGCGATACGGTGCTCAAGCGTCGCCGCAGCGTGCTGTTTGCCTTCACCTTCTCGCCACACCTCGCCTGAACTGATCTGCGCTTTCGCGTCGCTCGCCACCCTGGCGTGCGCGCCTGTGTCTGCACGTCTTTTCGGTTTGCAAGGAGTGGTACATGAACATGCGTTTGCTGGCGGGCCTGTTGTTCGCCGTTTCGGTCGTGGGTTTCAGTTTGGGGGCCAGCCTGCCGCTGGTGTCGTTGCGCCTGCATGAAGCCGGTGCGAGCACCCTGGAAATCGGCATCATCTCGGCCATCCCCGCTGCGGGCATGATGCTCTCGGCGTTCCTGGTCGACGCCTGCTGTCGCCACCTCACCCGGCGCACCATCTACCTGCTGTGCTTCAGCCTGTGCACGCTCAGCATTGGCTTGCTCGAGTCGGCGTTCGGCTCGCTGTGGCTGCTGGCGCTTTTGCGCCTGGGCCTGGGGCTGGGCATGGGTATCGCCATCATCCTCGGCGAGTCGTGGGTCAACGAACTGTGCCCGGAGCACAACCGCGGCAAGATCATGGCCCTGTACGCCACCAGCTTCACCGGCTTCCAGGTGCTCGGCCCGGCCATGCTGGCGGTGCTGGGCGCCGACAGCCCGTGGATCACCGGTGTGGTCACCGCCTGCTATGGCCTGGCGCTGCTGTGCATCGTGCTGACCGTGCCCAACGACCATGTGGAACATGAAGAGGGTGAAAAGAGCTTCGGCCTGGCCGGTTTCTTCCGTGTGGCGCCGGCGTTGTGCGTGGCGGTGCTGTTCTTCTCGTTCTTCGATGCCGTGGTGCTGTCGCTGCTGCCGGTGTATGCCACCAGCCATGGCTTTGCCGTGGGCGTGGCGGCGCTGATGGTGACCGTGGTGTTTGCCGGTGACATGGTGTTCCAGTTGCCGCTTGGCTGGTTGGCCGACCGGGTGGAGCGCACCGGGCTGCATCTGGTATGCGGGCTGCTGGCGATGGCGATCGGTATCGGCCTGCCCTGGCTGCTGAACCTGACCTGGCTGCTGTGGCCGCTGCTGGTGCTGCTGGGCGCCGTGGCAGGGGGCATCTATACCCTGGCGCTGGTGCTGATCGGGCAGCGCTTCAAGGGGCAGGACCTGGTTACCGCCAATGCCAGCGTGGGCTTGCTGTGGGGTGTGGGTAGCTTGGTCGGGCCGCTGGTCAGCGGTGCGGCGATGGATGTGGCGCCGCATGGTCTGCCCATCGCGCTGGCGCTGATGGCCGGGTTGTTCGTGTGCTTTGCCCGGCAGTCGTACCGGCGCGCGGGGCGGTTGCGGGCGGTGGCGGACTGAGGTTTTCCAGGGCTGCGCAATACCTGTGGGAGCGGCCTTGTGTCGCGAAAGGGCCGCAAAGCGGCCCCAGCAATCTGGCCGGTGCAGTTGAAACCCTGGGGCCGCTTCGCGGCCCTTTCGCGACACAAGGCCGCTCCCACAAGGCGACCGTGTTGCCCCGTCAGAAACTCCCGCGCAAGGTCACCGACACATTGCGCGGCTCCCCCCAGTAGTACCCCGTCGCCGTGGTACCGATCTGCCGGTAGTACTTCTTGTCGAAGATGTTGTTGGCGTTCAGTTGCACTGAGTAGTTGTCGTTGATGCGATAACCGAGCATGCCGTTGTAAACCGCATACCCCGCCTGGGTCGCCTTGGCCGTGCCGCTTTCGGAATAGATATCGCTCTGCGCCTGCACGCCGCCGCCAATGGTCCAGGCATCCAGCGTGCCCGGCAGGCGGTAGCTGGTGAACAGCCGCAGCATGTGCTCCGGGTCGGTGGTGCGGATCGCGTTGCCATTGGTGGCTGCCGAGTTCTTCAGGTACTCGGTGGTGTTGTAGGTGTAGCCACCGGTGACCTGCCAGCCCGGCAGCACTTCGCCGGAAATCTCCAGGTCGATGCCCTCGCTGCGGCTCTTGCCCGAGGCGATCTTGCAGCGGCCGGTGGTGCCGTTGCAGCCGATCTCCGTGGACATGTCATCCACCGGCGTACCCACCTGGTTGATACGGAAAAACGCCAGGCTGGTGTTCAACCGGCCATCGTAGAACTCGCCCTTGATGCCCGTTTCGTAGGCTTCGCCGATGATCGGGTCGAGCACCGAGTTGTTCTTGTCCACCACTGTCTGCGGGCTGAATATCTCGGTGTAGCTGGCGTACACGCTGAAGTTGTCATTCAGGTCGTAGATCAGCGCCGCGTACGGCACGATCTTCTCGTCGACGCTGAACTTGCCGTTGGCTCCGGTGTTGTTTTCCTGCTCGTAGTCATACCAGTTGGCCCGCGCGCCGATGATCGCGGTCAGCGGTTCGGCCAGCGAAATGCGCCAGGTGGCGTGCGCGGCTTGCTGGGTGGTACGGGTGCGCACCGGGTGTGCGGTGATGTCGATGTCCGGCTCGGGCAGGCTGGTTTTCGGGTCCCAGTAGCGGATGTCGTACAGCCCGGAAATCACCCGGTTAGTGGCCGACGCGTAGGAATCGTTGCGAATCCGTTCGACGCCGACCATCAGCTCGTGGGTGCGACCAAACAAGTCGAACGGGCCGTTGAGGGTGGCGCTCAGGTTGTTCTGCAGGCTCTCGCCGCCGTCGCCTTCGGTAACCTGGTATCGCATCAGGTACGGGTTGCCGGTGGGGTTCAGGTTGGCCGGTGCGCGCTCCATGTAGGTTTGCTTGAAACCATGGTCGTCCAGCTCGAAGTGGGTACGCAGGGCCATCAGCTTCAGCGTCCAGTCGTTGTCGAAGCGGTGTTCCAGTTCGGCAAAAGTGTTCAGGTTGCTGCGGTCCCAGCGGTTCCAGTCGGCGCCCAGGTAGGTGCTGCGGCCGAAGGGCAGGGGGGCGCCGCTGGCGTCGGCGGGCAGGTTGCCCCAGGCGCCAGTGGCGTCGAGCTTGGTCCACTCGACACCGGTGGTCAGCGTGGTGCTGTCGTCCAGGTCGAAGGCCAGCGAGCCGCCGAACGCTTCCTTGCGCTCCATGCGCGAGTCCTGGAACAGGTCGCGGTCGTCATGCACGGCGATTACCCGCCCGCGTACGTTGCCGGTTTCGGTCAGCGGGCCGGAGATATCGGCCACATAGCGCTGGGCATTCCACGAGCCCAGGGTCACGCTGCCCGTAGCCTGGAAGTCATGGGTCGGGCGCTTGCGCACCAGGTTCACCGTGCCCGACGGGTTGCCGGCGCCACGCAGCATGCCGGTGGCGCCGCGCAGCACTTCGGCGCGGTCGATGAACGCCGAGTCAGTCTGGATGAACGAACCGCCACCGCTGCTCTGCACCACGGTGGCGCCGTCATACTGGATGGCATCGATGGCAAAGCCACGCGAGTAGTACTGCACTCGCTCGCTGTCGGTGTAGTTGACCACCACGCCGGGTGTCTGCTCCAGCAGGTTGGTCAGGTTGGTGATGTTCTGGTCATCGATGCGCTGGCGGGTTATCACGCTGACCGATTGCGGGGTATGGCGCAGGGTTTGCGGCATCTTGCCGATGGTCACTTCGCCGGTAGTGTAGGAGCCGGTGTGCTCGGTGGTTTCGCCCAGGCGGTCGCTGGAAATGCTGGTCGCGCCCAGCTCAAGGGCGTTTCCCACATCCAGCGCCGGGATCAGCAGGAAGCTGGTTGCGCTTTCCTGCTGGACCTGCACGTTGCTGCCCTGCAACAGGATCGACAGCGCCCCCGCACTGTCATGCCGGCCCTGCACGCCGCGGGTGGTCTTGCCCTGCAGGCTGTTCGCGTCGAACGACAGGCTCAGGCCGCCCTGGCGGGCCAACTGGTCCAGCGCCGGGGCCAGCGGGCCGGCCGGGATGTTCCAGTCGGTCTGCTGGCTCTGGCTGGCCGCTGCAGCCTGGGCCATGGCCGGGAAGGCACCGCCAGTTGCCAGGCCAAGGCCGAACACGGCCGCGCGCACGGCACGGCGCAGCCTGTCGTTGCGAGGGGAACACGGGGCAATCATGAAGCGCTCCTGAAGGTTGTGAAGACCACTTTTCGGGTTTTGTTCCTTCAGGCCGGACGAGAATGAGATTCCACCTCATTTATTTTCAGAAATTTTTCAGGCCGCACCGATGCTTACCCAATAACGCGTGCGGTAGTCGACCCGCACCGGCAGGCTGCGGGTGAGCAGCTGCAGGATCTGCGCGGTGTCAGCCAGCTGGTAGGTACCGGACACCTTCAGGTCTGCCACTTCCGGGGCACAGCGCAGCAGGCCCGGGCGGTAACGCGCCAGCTCGGCGATGAACTCGCCCAGCGGCATCTGCTGCACGCTGAGCACGCCGTCGGTCCAGCCCCAGGGGTCGCTGTGCAGCGTCACCGCCTGGAAGCTGCCGCTGGCCCACACCTGCAAGGTTTCGCCTGGCAGCACCCGACGAGGCGAGGCAGAGGTGGGGAACAGCGTGACCTCGCCCCGGCGTACCGCCAGCAACAGGCCTTGGTCGTTCTCGCGCAGCAGCAGTTGGCCGTCGAGGGTGGCCAGTTGGCCAACGCGGGTGTCGATGCGGAACGGGCGGTTATCGTTGGGGTTGCTGTCCAGGCTCACCTCGCCACGCACCAGTTGCAGCCGGCGCTGCTCGGCGCTGTAACGCAGGTCGATGGCGCTGGCGGTGTTGAGCTGGATGCGGCTGCCATCGCTGCCTTGCAGCTGGCGGCGTTCGCCGGTGGCAGTGCTGCTGTCGGCCAGCAGCTGGGGTATGCCCAGCGGTTCGCGCGCGGCCCAGCCCAGGCTGCCGCCCACGGCCAGCACGGTCAGCAGCTTGAGGTGGTCGCGGCGGCTGATGCGCTCGCGCTGGCTGCCATCCAGAGTGCGGCGGCTCAGGCCCTTGGGCAGCCCGGCCAGTTCGTCACTGAGGTGGCTGACCCGCTGCCAGGCCAAGGGGTTGTGCGGATGGCTGGCCAGCCAGTGCTGGAACTGCTGCTCGGTACGCGGGCAGGGGCTGTCGAAGCGCAGCTTCACCAGCCAGTCGATGGCCTGGTCGACCTGCGCCTGCGCGGGCGCGTTGTCAGGCGTCGGCATAGCGCAACCGGTAGCAGACGCCCAGGGCCTTGGCCAGGTCCCGCTCGACGGTGGCCCGCGACACACCCAGGCGCAGGGCGATCTGCATGATGCTCAAACCATCGAGCTGAGCCAGCAGGAAAGCCTGGCGGGCACGCGGTTTCAGCTGGTGCAGGGCACGGTCGAGGCGCGCCAGGGTATCCAGGATGACCAGTCGATCTTCTTCGCTGGGCACTTCGGCTTCGGGCAGGTGAGCCAGACTTTCCTGGTAGGCCCTCTCCAGCGCGCGGCGGCGGAACTGGTCGATCATCAGGCCACGGGCGATGCTGCTGAGGTAGGCGCGTGGCTCCTTCAGCGGCGAAAGCTGGCGGGCCCGCAACAGCCGCACGAAGGTATCCTGGGCCAGGTCGGCGGCGTGCTCGCTGCAACCTACCCGGCTGCGCAGCCAGCCGCTGAGCCAACGGTGGTGGGCCTGGTAGAGCAGAGCGACCTCGGTCGGCTTGAGCGTGTCGTTGATCTGCATCTTGGCGAAGGCCCGGTCCTGTGGATATATGCGATTGTGAATAGTTCTCAATTCTATGCGGGGACGATGGCGCGGAGCAATGGCACGCCAGGAATTAGCCGCGCAAGAACCGGCGTTTGCCCGATGAACGGCTGCACTAAGCTGGACCTGCAATCGACTTGATGGAGGTGCCATGATCCGGGCCGACCTTTCGCCTGACGCGTACCGCGAGGCCACCGAATACCTGGCGGCGCTCGACCCGGACTGGTCGCGGCATATCGCGGCGACCGGGCCTTGCCTGCACCAGGCTACGCCGGGGCGTGAGCCTTACGAAGTGCTGGTACGGGCGATTGCCTACCAGCAACTGCATGCCCGTGCTGCCGAGGCAATTCTTGGGCGCTTGCTGGCGTTGTTCCCGGAGGCTGCGTTCCCGGGGCCGGAGCAGTTGTTGGCGGTTACACCAGAAACCATGCGCGCCTGTGGTTTTTCCGCGAGCAAGATGGCGACGATCCAGGTTATTGCCCAGGGCCGGCTGGATGGCCTGGTGCCGAGCCGGGACGAGGCACTGGCCATGGCTGACGACGCGTTGATCGAACGGCTGGTGGCATTGCGCGGGGTAGGGCGGTGGACGGTGGAGATGTTGCTGATCTACAGCCTGGCGCGTTCGGACGTTCTGCCGGTCGACGATTTTGGCGTGCGCGAGGGGTATCGGCGGCTGAAGGGGCTGGACAAGGCGCCGACGCCGGCGCAAATGCGTTCGCTGGGTGGCGGCTGGCGGCCATACCGTACCGTGGCGGCCTGGTACCTGTGGCGGGCCTGAGGTCTTGCACCGCCTGTGCCGGCCTCTTCGCGGGTAAACCCGCTCCCACAGGTACTGCATAGACTTACAAAGCTGTGGAAGTGCCTGTGGGAGCGGGTTTACCCGCGAAGAGGCCGGCACAGGCAACAACCTATCTGGACATTTACCAATGAACCCCTACACCACCCCCGACCAACGCTGGCAAGCCGTAGAATCCCGCGAAACCGCCGCCACCGGCCACTTCGTCTACGCCGTGCGCACCACTGGCATCTACTGCCACCCCGGTTGCAAATCGCGCCTCGCCAAGCGAACCAACGTCGAGTTCTACGACACCCCAGCCGCCGCCGAAGCCGCCGGCTACCGCGCCTGTAAACGTTGCACTGCCACCACCAGCGCCAGCGCCTGCGCCACCCGCCACAGCCAGCTGGTCACCCGCGCCTGCCGGCTGATCGAAGCCAGCGACCCCGCGCCCAGCCTCGATCAACTCAGCGCCCAACTGGCCGTCAGCCCTTTCCACCTGCACCGCCTGTTCAAGGCCGAAACCGGCCTCACCCCCAAGGCCTACGCCACCGCTTTCCGTGCCCGGCGCCTGCGCGCGCACCTGGAAGATGGCCAGCGCTCTGTCACCGATGCCATCTATGACGCCGGCTACAACTCCAACAGCCGTTTCTACGAAAGCGCCGACCAGCGCCTGGGCATGCGCCCGCGGCAATACCGCGCCGGCGGCGCCGGGGCAACCATCCACTTCGCCCTCGGCCAGTGCTCTCTAGGCGCGATCCTGGTGGCCCAGAGCGAGAAGGGCATTTGCGCGATCCTGCTGGGCGACGACCCCGAGGCCCTGCTGCGCGACCTGCAGGACCAGTTCCCCAAGGCCCACCTGGTCGGTGGCGACAGTGCCTACGAACGGTTGGTCGCCGAGGTGGTGGGCTTCGTCGAAGCCCCGGCGCTGGGCCTGGCCTTGCCCCTGGATGTGCAAGGCACTGCGTTCCAGGAGCGGGTGTGGCAGGCCCTGCGCGAGGTGCCGGCCGGCAGCCGGGTCAGCTACACCGACATCGCCGAGCGCATCGGCGCGCCCAAGGCGGTGCGTGCGGTGGCCATGGCCTGCGCGGCCAACCACATCGCCGTGGCCATCCCTTGTCATCGGGTGGTGCGCCGCGACGGCGACATCAGCGGCTACCGCTGGGGCGTCGAGCGCAAACAGCAACTGCTCAAACGAGAAACGGCACTCTCCTGATTGCCTGAAGCCGCGTAGAATCCCCCGCCAAATCGAATTGTAAAGAGGAATATTCGATGAGGCGTGTCAGCCTTGCCCGTTTTTGCCCAGGCCTGATGGTTTTCATGGCCCTGATGCTGGCCATTGCCAGCCCGGCCTGGTCGGCCCCGGCCACGCCGTTGTCCAATCTGGCGGTTGCCGAAGCGAACGTGCTGGATGAAAACGCCAGCATCGAGCAGTTGAGCGATCGACTGGACCAGATCCGCCAGGGTGTCACCAGCGAGGCCAACGACGATCTGCTGTCGCAACTGCGCCTGGGCGCCATGCAGGTCCAGCGCCAGGCCGATGCGTTAAGTGCTTTGCGCACCACGGATGTGGAAAAAGTCGACGACAAACTCAAGGTCATCGGCCCGGTCCAGCCGGACGAGGCCGCCACCCTGACCCAGCAGCGCAAGGAGCTGGAGGCCGAGAAGAAGGCCTTGGTAGCCCAACGGGACCAGGCGACCAAGCTGACCCAGTCGGCCCGCGACCTGTCCACGCAAATCGTCAACCTGCGCCGCAGCCAGTTCAACTCGCAGATCACCAGCCGCGCGGCCTCACCGCTGAGCCCGGCGTTCTGGCAGAGCATCATTCGCCCCACCCAGGACGATGTGGCACGCCTGCGCGACCTGCGTGGCGAGACGGCCGATGCCATCGGTAGTGCCTTCAGCGCCGAAAATCGCTGGCTGTTCATTACCAGCCTGGTGGCGGCAATCCTGGTCTGGACCTTGGTGCGCCGCGTGCTCGAGCGCCTGCTGGCCGACGCCATGGTCAGCTGGCTACCCGAAGGCCGCCTGCGCCGCAGTGCGTTGGCGCTGGGCGTGAGCCTGGCAACCCTGGGTACCATCGCCGGTTCGGTCTCGCTGCTGCGATGGGGGCTGGAGAGTAGCGCCGAGCTGGGCGCCGATATTGCCAGCCTGGCCAACCATGTACTTGCCCTGGTGGTGTTCAGCGCCTTCATCACCGGCCTGGGCCGCGCCATGCTGATGCTGCAACGCCCGTCCTGGCGCCTGCCGCCGATTCACGACGAAGTGGCCAGCGCCCTGCGCTGGTTCCCCAAGGTGCTGGCGTTGGCGCTGATGGTCATGATGACCATGGAACGCATCAACAGCGTGATCGGTGCCAGCCTGGCGCTGACCGTGGCGGTCAACGGCCTGACCGCGCTGGTAGTGGCGGTCACCTTCGCCGGTGCGCTGCTGCGTTACCGCCGCACCCTGCGCAAGCATGACCTGGAGCGCCCAACGGGCCTGGCCGGGCTGATCCCGTTCGTGATGGTGATCTGGCTGACGCTGATCCTGCTGGCCCTGCTCGCCGGTTACCTGACACTCGCCTACTTCCTCACCGCCAAGCTGCTGTGGGTCAGCCTGGTGATCACCTGTGCCTACCTGCTGACCACGTTCTTTGGCGACCTCTGCGAAACCCTGCTGTCGCCCCGCCAACCCGGCGGCCTGGCGTTGGCCTCGACCCTTGGCCTGGCGCCACGTCACCAGGCCCAGGCCAGCACTATCCTGGCCGGCATCGGCCGCACCGTGGTGCTGTTCCTGGCGTTGTTGCTGGCACTGATGCCATCGGGCACCAGCCCCAGCGAGCTGCTGCTGAGCCTGGGTGATTGGGACGAGACCGGCGGCAAGCTGCTGGGCAACATGAACATTGTCCCCCAGGACATCCTGTTGGCAGTGGTGATGTTCCTCGGCGGCCTGTTCGCCATCCGCGTGGTCAAGCGCTGGCTGAGCGATCGCCTGCTGCCGGAAACCGACATGGACGCCGGCATGCGTGCCTCGCTGGTGACCCTGGTGGGTTACCTGGGCTTCATCTTCCTGGCCATGCTGGTGATGTCGACCCTGCGCATCAACCTCACCAGCCTGACTTGGGTGGTCAGTGCCCTGTCGGTGGGTATCGGTTTCGGCTTGCAGCAGATCGTGCAGAACTTCATTTCCGGCCTGATCCTGCTGACCGAGCGCCCGGTCAAGGTGGGCGACTGGGTCAGCCTGGCGGGCGTCGAGGGCGACATTCGCCGTATCAACGTGCGCGCCACCGAGATCCAGATGTCTGACCGCTCGACGGTTATCGTGCCCAACTCGCAGTTCATCTCGCAGAACGTGCGCAACGTGACCATGGGCAATGCCCTTGGCGTGGTCGGCATTACCCTGACCATGCCGCTGGAGACCGATGCCAACCGCGTGCGTGAACTGCTGCTGGCGGCTTACCAGGAGCACGAGGCGATTCTGGATGCGCCGGCCACCTCGGTCACCTTCAAGGACCTGACCAGCAGCGGCATGGTGATAGGTGTGAGTGGTTACGTGGCGGGGCCGCGGCAGGTGTCCGGTACGCGCAGCGACCTGTTGTTCACCATTCTTGGGCGCCTGCGTGATGAAGGTATTGCCCTGTCGTCGCCGCAGAGCATGGTGTTGGTGCAGGAGGGCGCTCGCTCGGCTGACGAGTCGGTGTGAAGCCAATCGCCGGCAAGCCGGCTCCCACAGGTACTGCGTATGGCTTGAAGTCGACGCGGTCCTTGTGGGAGCTGGCTTGCCGGCGATTGGGCTGCAAAGCAGCCCCCAACCTTCAATGCTGCTTGGCCTGCCTGATCCTCAGCAAAATCACCAGCAACACCAACAGCACCGGCGGCGCCATGGCCAACAGCCCATCCCGCGCCGTCAGCCCCAACCCCAGCACATTCAGCCCGCCATACAGCAGCTTGAACAGGTTCAGCAGGTAGTAGGTGATGGCAATGATCGACAGCCCCTCCACCGCCCGCTGGATCTTCACCTGGGCATCGGCCCGGGCATTGAGGCTGCGCAGGATCTCGGCGTTCTGTTCTTCCATCTCCACCTGTACCCGTGCCTGCAACAGGTCGCCCAGGTTGGCCACATTCTTCGCCAACTGCTCCAGGCGCTGCTCGGTGGCCGCGCAGTAGCGCACGGTCGGTTTGAACCGGCGTTCGATGAACACCCCCAGGCGCTGGCAGTCGCCCACATGACTTTCCCGCAGCTCGCCCAGGCGCTCGAACACCAGTTGCGCATAGGCTTGTGTGGCGCCGAAGCGGTGGCGGGTTTTCACCGTGCGGCTGACCACCTGGCGTGACAGGTGGGCAATGGCCTCCAGCAACCCTTTGGAATCATGGCCATCGACCCCGGCACTGCGCTCCGAGAGGCTGACCAGGGTCTTGTCGAAGGCATCCAGTTCCTGGCTCAGGTCCTTGGCCGTGGTCAAGGTCAGCGAGGCCATCATGCGGTAGGTCTCGATCTCCAGCAGACGGCGGATCATGCGGCCCTGGCGGTAGGCATTGAGGCGACGGTTGATGAACAGGAAGCGGTTGGTGCCGTCTTCGGTCAGGCGAAAATCGCTCCACACCACCGCATCGCCACCGCCGACGCAGGAGCCGCACGGGTCCTTGAAACCGTAGTGGGGCAGGTCCAGTTCCTGTTCGTCACGGACCAGCACCTGCACCGCGTTGATCACCTGCGCCGCTTGCGGGGCGATAGCCTCGGCCAGCACCGGCGGCAGCGTTTGCCACTCGGTGTCGGCGGCAGTGCAGGGCACCACCAGGGTCAGGGTGAAGAACTCGGTGTGCCGTTCCCACTTGAACGGATGGCCATCCAGGCGGGTGATGCCTTGGGCGGCTGCGGTGTCCAGGGCATCCGGGCAGCAGCGTTGCAGTAGTGCCGCACACGCAGCATCGCCGCCGAGCAAGGCCAGGTGGAAGACATGCGCCGGGCCGTCGAAATACAGCGACGGGCGGGCGTGCAGTTCGTTGTGCAAGGCGGTGCGTTGAGGGTGCATGGGTGGTCCGGCCTGGTGTTGTGATTGTGGGGGTACCAGGAAGTGGGACTTTGCAGGGGGCGGGGAAAGTCACGCGGGCGCAGAGTTTTGTGTCGCCTGTACCGGCCTCTTCGCGGGCTTGCCCGCTCCCACAGGTACGGTGCTGCCCTTCAGGCTGCGCTATCCCTGTGGGAGCGGGAGCGCCCGCGAACACCGGCGGAGCCGGTGCCAGGCACCGCGTCGGATTCTTCGCGGGCACGCCCGCTCCCACACGGTACGCGGACCGCTTGCGCACTGAGTTCTCTGCGCGACAGCGCAGCCCAAAGGGCTGGGCAATCTCCCACAGGTAGCGCGCTGCCCTTCAGGCCTGCGCCGCAAAGAAGTCCCGCTATCATTACTGTTCGGGTTTTTCAGCGAACAGCTGATCTGCGATTTGCTTCCCTCGCTCCATGCCTTCAGGTGTCAACCGAACTGATTTCGCCTTGCCCCGCGGTTGAGTAATAAAGCCTTGCTCATGCAGATTGTTCATTACCTCGAAGTCAAAACCTTTCCAGGCACTGCCTCCGTTGAAGCTGAAGGTGGCTAACAGGGCAAGTACAGCTTCTTCGATCAACTTGTCGTCATAGGTCATGATCTCGGCCTCGTTCAGTGCTGCATCTATGTGTCGCTGGCAGCGACATGTTTACTAAACGTGTTCTCGAAATGGCTTTTTTGCGACATATCCTGTGAAGCCTGTGCCGGCCTCTTCGCGGACAAGCCCGCTCCCACAGGTACGGTGCTGCCCTTCAGGCTGCGCTATCCCTGTGGGAGCGGGCGCGCCCGCGAACACCGGCGGAGCCGGTGCCAGGCACCGCGTCGGATTCTTCGCGGGCACGCCCGCTCCCACAGGTACGGTGATGCCCTTCAGGCCTGCGCTATCCCTGTGGGAGCGGGTTTACCCGCGAAGGGGCCGGTGAGCCCGGCATCAATTCCAGGCCTTACTCGCGGTTCAACAGCAACTGGCTGAGCGCCCGGGTCATTTGCACGTTATGCACGGTATTGACCAACAACCCGATGCCCGGTTCGCCAGCGTTGGCGCAGATGTATTCGTCGAGGGTGTCCTCGATGCCAAGCAGCAACTGCGAGACGTATCGCAGTGCCTCGGGTGAGGGCAAGTCGTTGTTGATGGTGTAGAACGGGCGGGAGCCAGGTTTTACAGGTGGATCGGGCACAAGTTTATTCATTGCGTTTCCCTAGGTCGGTCAGGAGCTACCACCCCATTCCCTCTCACAGGATCGGGTGGCAGCCGTACGCGGGGTGAGAGACCGGAGACCTAGGAACCCGGCCAGGACCAAGCCTGCCCGCGCACAGCTACCGTTGAGGTTGCAACCAGATCAGCACGGGCTCTCACACCCGGTCGCCATTTTTGACGACCCGGGGAAATTAGCCCTGATGCTCCTGTTCAACAACAGAGAAACGGCTGCGGCGCGGGTAGGATAATTCCCAAGCTACTTCCAGCTGAAGCATTTGGTTTCAGGTTGAGAAAAGTCTTACATCTGAGGGGGCCAAGGCGAGGGCTTCGCCCTCGATCGCCGGCAAGCCAGCTCCCACAGGGATGGCACATGGCTTGCCGGCGAAAGGGCCGCAAAGCGGCCCCGGAAATCTCAACCCAGACAACGCGTCACATGCTTGACCGATTGGTAGGCCGACAACCCCCAAGGCCCCAGCTCACGCCCGATCCCGCTACCCTTGGTGCCACCCCACGAGGTCTCGACGAACACCGCCTGCACCGAGTTGATCCACACATGGCCAACCTCCAGCGCATCGGCCACCCGCTCGGCGCGCTCCAGGTCGGCGGAGCACACCGTAGCCACCAGCCCGAAGCGGCTATCGTTGGCCTCGGCAATCGCCTGTTCCTCGGTCGCAAAGCGACGCGCGCACAGCACTGGGCCAAAGATTTCCTCGGTCCACAGGCGGCTGTCTTTCGGCACATCGGCATACAGCGTCGGGCTGACGAACCAGCCATCACGGTCCAGCGCCTTGCCACCGGCCAGGCACTGCAGGCCTTCTTCCCGCGCCGTGGCAAAGTAGCCGGCCACCTTCAGCCACTGCGCCTGGCTGGTCAGCGGCCCCATTTCGACCTCTTCGGTCAATGGATTACCGACCCGTAGCTGTTCCAGTGCGGCCTGCAAACGCGGCAGCAATGCATCGGCAATGCCGTCCTGCACCAGCAGCCGCGAAGTGGCCGAGCACATCTGCCCGGCGTTCCAGGTGATGCCGGCGACGATCCATTCCACCGCCTGGCCCACGTCGCAATCATCGAACACCACGATCGCCGACTTGCCGCCCAGCTCCAGCGTCACCGGCCGGCACTGCGCCGAAGCGCTGCGCATTACCTGGCTGCCGACACTATTGCTGCCGGTGAACGACAGCTTGTCCAGGCCATTGTGGTTGCTCAGTGCAGCGCCGGTCTCGGCCTTGCCGTTGACGATGTTCAACACCCCGGCCGGCAGCCCCAGGGCATCGGCGATCTGGCCGTAGGCCTGTTCGATCAGCGGGGTGACTTCCGACGGCTTGAGCACCACGGTGCAACCGGCGGCCAGGGCCGGGGCGAGCTTCCAGGCGCTGGTCACCAGCGGGAAGTTCCACGGCACGATCAGGCCGACCACGCCCACCGGTTCCAGGCGGGTGCGAGCGCTGAAACCCGGCGCAGCCAACGGCACATCACGGTTCTTCGATGGCAGTTGCTCGGCCAGTTCGGCGTAGTAGCCGAAGGTGGCGATGGCGTCGTCCAGGTCGATTTCCGCCTCGTGACGTGGCTTGCCGTTGTTGCGCATCTGCAAGGCGATCAACGCTTCGCGGCGCTGCCCGAGCTGTTCGGCAAAGCCGCGCAGGTAGGCGGCGCGTTCGCTGGCGCTGGTGTTTTTCCAGGCGGGCAGGGCGCCACGGGCAGCGGTCACGGCCTGGTCTACCTGGGCGACGCTGGCAGCCATCAGTTCGGCAAACGGTTGCCCAAGGGCCGGGTCATTGACGCTGATGCAGTCGCTGCCCTGGCCTTCGACCCAGCGGCCGGCAATGTAGTGGGAAGTGGTCATGGTCGGTTTCCAGTCAGGCCATTTCGGCGGTGGTTACCGGCGTGTGCGCGGTGCTTTTGCAACGCACCCAACGCGGGCCCTGGGGGCCATACACGCCGGCAGGTTCGGGGAACAGATTGAGCAGCAGCAGGTACAGCACGCCGGCCAGCCCCAGGGTGACCGGCAGGCTCAGGTCGATGCCGCCGGCCAGGTCGCCCAGCGGGCCGACGAACTGCCCTGGCAGGTTGACGAAGCACAGGCCCACCGCCGCGCTGGGGATCCACGCCCCCATGCCGCGCCAGTTCCAGCCATGCAGGAACCAGTAGTGGCCGCCACGCTGGCCGCGGGTGAACACCTGCAGGTCGTCGGCATGGTAGAAGCCGCGACGGGTGATCAGGCCGAGGATCATGATCACCATCCACGGGCTGGTGCAGGTGATGATCAGCACGGCGAAGGTCGACACGCTCTGCACCAGGTTGAAGGTGAAGCGGCCGACGAAGATGAAGCCGATCGCCAGCACGCCGATCAGCAGTGTGGCGCCGGCACGGCTGAGCAGGCGTGGGAACACGCTGGACATGTCCAGGCCGGTGCCGTACAGCGCCGTGGTGCCGGTGGACATGCCGCCGATCACCGCAATCAGGCACACCGGCAGGAAGAACCAGCTTGGCGCCACCGCCAGCAGGCCACCGACGTAGTTGTTGGCGGCGATGTAGTCCGGCGCCTGGGTGGCCACCAGGGTGGCGGTGCACAGGCCGAACAGGAACGGGATCAGTGTCGCGCCCTGGGCCGCGATCACCGCCAGCATGATGCGCGCCTTGGGCGTTTCACGCGGGATGTAGCGCGACCAGTCGCCGAGGAACGCACCGAACGACACCGGGTTGCTCATGGCCAGGATCGCCGCACCGACGAATGCCGCCCAGAAGCCCGCCTGGCCGAGGTTTACGCTGCCCGCGTAACCGGCATCGAACGGCCCGGCAAAGGCAACGATGCCCAGCAGGAACAGCAGGCTCGAGGCCCACACGGCGATCTTGTTGACCCACAGCATGAAGCGGAAGCCGAAGATGCACACCACCAGCACCAGCACCGCGAACAGGCCATAGGCCAGGCCCAGGGTCAGGTCGGTTTCCGGCAGGCCGGCCAGGCGCTTGGCGCCGCCGACCAGGGCGTCGCCCGAGCTCCACACCGACAGCGAAAAGAACGCCACCGCGGTGAGCAGCGACAGGAACGAACCGACGATGCGCCCGTGCACGCCAAAGTGCGCCCCAGACGACACCGCGTTGTTGGTGCCGTTGAGCGCGCCGAACAGGCCCATGGGCGCGAGGATCAGCGCGCCCACGCCGACGCCGAGCAGGATCGCCCACACACCAGCCTGGAACGACAGCCCGAACAGCACCGGGAAGCTGCCCAGCACGGCCGTGGCGAAGGTATTGGCGCCGCCGAAGATCAGGCGGAACAGGTCCAGCGGGGAGGCGTCGCGTTGATCGTCGGGGATCTGTTCGACGCCGTTGGTCTCGATACCGGTCGAGTGGCTCATGGTGATGCTCCAGCGCGGTTGTTGTGGGCCGGCGCAATACGCGGGCCTTATTGTGGGTGCGATGGCAGGGCGGCAGGGCCGCGTAAATGGATGATCAGGCCGGCGATACGACCGACAGGTGCTCGTGGCAGGCCAGCCACCGTTCGCCGTGGCGGCGGAAGACGATGGTCTCGCGCTCGCTCAACTGGTGTTCTTCGCCGGCGATGTGGATGTGCGTGGCCACATCATGCATGAAGATCGCCACATCACCTTGCAGGCTCACCTGGGCATTGCCCGATTCGCAGGCGAGCACCGCAAACCCGTCGGCCTGCCACTGGGCCCAGAGTTGCTCGTAGGCATGGCGCGACAGCAGCGGTTGCGGCAGGGTGTGGAAAAGGAAGGTGGCGTCTTCGCTGAAGCAGGCGAAATAGCGAGCGGTGTCGTTGCTGGCGAACGCCGCAACGAGGTCGGCGGCGGCTTGCCGTACCTGGAGTGTCTGGTCCACGGGAGTGGCCTCACGGTTCTTGTGATTGTGGTGAAGCGATTCTGGTAGCGGTTGGCGAGGGGAAAAATCGCTGCGGGCAAATAATCAGTTCAGGAATTTGTGAAGTGATGGCTGCGCTTTCTTTACCCCCGCGTGATCTGTGGATTAAGGTGGCAGCTGATCCCCATGGGCTGTAGGCAATGAGCAATTACCAACCACCACTGACGGTGACCCCCCGCATTCTGGCTCTGGTTGCCGAAATCAGCGAGCAAGTGGGATTGTTGACTGCCTACCGTGATGGCGCGCTGACGCCACAGCTGCGCCGAGGCAACCGGATCCGCACCATCCAGGCATCGCTCGCCATCGAAAACAACACCCTGAGCGTGGAGCAGGTAACCGCTTTGCTGGATGGCAAGCGGGTTCTGGGCTTGCCACGTGAAATCCAGGAAGTCCGTAACGCGTTCGCGACCTACGATGCGATGCCTGGTTGGCGCGCTGAGTCCCAGGACGATCTGCTCACTGCGCACGGCATGCTGATGCATGGGCTTATAGATGACGCTGGCCGCTACCGGCGTGGAGGGGTGGGCATCTATCGCGGCACTCGCCTTCTGCATATGGCGCCACCGGCCAGTCGGGTGGCGACGCTGGTGCAGGATTTGTTGCACTGGCTCGCGAACAACGATTGGCATCCGCTGATTACCAGTTGTGTATTCCACTACGAGTTTGAATTCATCCACCCATTTGCTGACGGTAATGGGCGGATGGGACGGTTATGGCAGACCCTTCTCCTCAGCCAGTGGCGGCCGGTGTTGGCATACCTGCCGGTGGAAACCGTTATTCGTGAGCAGCAGGACGCTTACTACGCTGCCCTGGCCGCCGCCGACCAAGCTGCTGAAGCAACCCCATTTGTCGAGTTCATGCTCGAAGCCTTGTTGCGGGCGCTTATCGAAGCAGAAGACAGTGACCAAGTAACCGACCAAGTAACCGACCAAGTAACCGACCAAGTAGCGAGCCTCTTGAATGTGCTGCCTGCAGGCGTTGCTTTGAAGAGCAGCGAATTGATGCACCAGCTGGGCCTCTCGCACCGTGCCACATTCCGCAAGAGTTACTTGTACCCGGCACTCGCTGCCGGGTTGATCGAAATGACCGATCCCGAATCACCACGGAGCCCCAAACAGCAGTATCGGCGGGTTGCAAGGTAGGTTTCGCGCCGCGCACCTTGTGGGAGCGGGCGTGCCCGTACTCATAAGGCTGCACATAACTCATTGAATTAGCAGGGACCCTGTGGGAGCGGCTTTAGCCGCGAACACCGGCGCAGCCGGTGCCAGGCACCGCGTTGGATTCTTCGCGGCTAAAGCCGCTCCCACAGGGTATGCGGACCGCTTGCAAATTCGGCTCTCTACGCGACAGCGCAGCCCAAAGGGCTTTCCGCTATCCAGCTGTCATCTGACTGCAACGAATGTTCAGCAACCTTTCTGCCATCTCCCCGTGCCTCATTGCGAGTTCGAATGGGCCATCCCGCGCTGCATCTGCCACAGGACCACGACCTGTTCGGCCTGCTCTACGCCTTCGCCTTCCGTCCTGGCCAGCCGGGGCGCGAAATCGATTCGGCGCAGTTGTTGCGCACGCTTGGCCAGCCGCTGGAGCCTGGCGAGTTTCTGTGGGTACACCTGAACCTGGCCCATGCTGCCTGCGAGCGCTGGTTGCGCACCCACCTGCAGTTGCCCGAAGCCTTCTTCGAAACCCTGCGCGAAGGTTCGCGCTCGACCCGTATCGAACACGCCGACTCGGCGCTGCTGGCAGTGGTCAACGATGTGGTGTTCAACTTCGGCCTGGTGTCCTCGGACATCTCCACGCTGTGGGCCTGCGCCAGCAGCCAGTTGCTGGTGAGCGCTCGATTGCAGCCGTTGCATTCGGTGGACAAGCTGCGCTCGTCGGTCAAGCATGGCGAGCGCTTTCATTCGTCCATCGAGTTGCTGGTCCATCTGTTGCGCGACCAGGGTGATGTGCTGACCCAGATCGTGCGTGAAACCACCACCAGCGTCGACCGCATCGAAGACCAGTTGCTGTCTCAGCGCCTGAGCGACAACCGCGCCGAACTGGGCAGCATGCGCCGGGTGCTGGTGCGTCTGCAGCGCCTGCTGGCGCTGGAGCCGGGGGCGCTGCTGCGCCTGCTCAACCGGCCGCCCGACTGGCTGCAGGAACAGGACATACGCCAGCTGCGGGCGGCCACAGAAGAGTTCACCCTGGTGATCAGTGACCTCACCGCCCTGGGTGAGCGGATCAAGCTGCTGCAGGAAGAAATCGCCGCCAAGCTCAACGAACAGACCAACCGCACCCTGTTCACCCTGACCGTGGTGACCGTGCTGGCGCTGCCCATCAACATCATCGCCGGTTTCTTCGGCATGAACGTCGGGGGTGTGCCGCTGGCGGAAAACCCCCATGGTTTCTGGGTGCTGGTGGCCCTGGTGGCGACCTTCACCGTGCTGGTGGGGCGCTGGGCGTTTCGCAAGCGGCGCGAGTACTGAAGCGACAATCGTCGGTCAGTTCGCCTCCCGCACTGCACTGAGGAACGCCCGGGTCCGCTCCTGTTGCGGGTTTTCGTAGATCTGCGCCGGCGTCCCCTGTTCGTGGATCTGCCCCTTGTAGAAGAAGCACACCCGATCCGCGAACTCCCTGGCAAAGCCCATCTGATGCGTCACCATCAGCATGGTCAGGTTGTGCTCGCTGCCCAACCGGCGGATCACGTTCAGCACCTCGCCACACAGTTCCGGGTCCAGCGCCGAGGTCACTTCGTCGAACAGCATCACCTTGGGCCGCATCGCCAGCGCCCGGGCAATCGCCACGCGCTGTTGCTGGCCACCGGACAACTGCGACGGGTAATGCTCGAACTTGTTGCCCAGGCCAACCATCTCCAGCAGCTCGGCAGCCCGTTCGCGCGCCTCGGCCGGCTTCACGCCCAACACCTGGACCGGGGCCTCGATCACGTTCTGCAAGGCACTCATGTGCGGGAACAGGTTGAAGCTCTGGAACACCATGCCGATCTTCGCCCGCACTTTGCGCACATGGCGCTCGTTGGCGATGAGCTGCGCGCCGTTGCGCCCGGGCATGTGGGTGAGCGATTCGCCATCGACTTCGATCATGCCCTGGTCGATGCCCTCAAGCGTCATCAGTACCCGCAGCAACGTCGACTTGCCCGAGCCGCTGGGGCCGATGATCGCCACCTTTTCGCCGGGGGCGACATCGAGGTTGAGGCCGTCGAGCACGGTGAAGCTGCCGTAGCGTTTGGTCACGTCCTTGAAGCTGACGATCGGTTGGGCAATGGCCGGTGTGGGAATGTGGGTGTCCAGCGGCTGGGTGGCGGTAGCAGTGGCGAAGTGGGTCACAGGGGCGATCATCAGCGGAGCTCCAGGCGCACTTCAAGGCGCCGAACGAGGTAGGCCAGAGCGACGCTCAAGGCCAGGAAGAACAGACCGACCAGGGTGATCGGCTCGAGGTAGCGGAAGCTTTCGGAGCCGACGTTCTTGGCCTGCTGCATGATTTCCACCACGGTGATGGCCGACAGCACCGGGGTGTCCTTGAGCATGGCGATCAGGTAGTTGCCCAACGGCGGCAGGATCGGCCGAATCGCCTGGGGCAGGATGACTGCCCG
Source organism: Pseudomonas sp. X4 (assembly GCF_040784925.1). Classification (NCBI taxonomy): domain Bacteria; kingdom Pseudomonadati; phylum Pseudomonadota; class Gammaproteobacteria; order Pseudomonadales; family Pseudomonadaceae; genus Pseudomonas; species Pseudomonas sp. X4. The sequence goes on from NZ_CP160798.1 coordinate 3,228,272, forward strand.
GTAGGCGGTCCACGGCGCGAAGTTGAGGGCGACCACCGCTTCCCACTGGCTGCGCGCCACCGAGTCGAGGCCGCCGCGGTAAACCTCGGCCAGGTAACAGGCGTAGTGCACGCCGATACCGATGATGCCGGCCTGCATGGCCGTCATGTTGACCCCGTAGTTGGGCAGCACGTAGTAGAGGAAATACACCTGGATCAGCAGCGGCGTACTGCGGATGAACTCGATCAGCAATGCCACCGGCCACGACAGCCAGGCCTGGCGGCTGCGTCGGGCGATGGCCAGGAACAGGCCCAGCACCACTGCGATCAGGAAGCCAACCAAGGTGATGCCCAGGGTTTTCAGCGACGCCTGCAGCAAGTCGGGCAGGATTTGCGCGACGTAGTTCCAGTCCCAGAAATTCATGACAGGCTCCCCCGCAGGCGACCGCGGCTCAGGCGGCGTTCGACCCGACGCATGAGGAAGTTGATGACCTGCGCCAGGACGAAGTAGAGCAGCAGGGTGAGGCTGAAGATTTCCAGGGTCTGGAAGGTCGCCTGGTCCAGTTGACGGGCGCGGAAGCTAAGGTCCGACAGGGTGATCAGCGACACCAGCGAGGTGTTCTTCAGCAGTTCGATCAGCAGGTTGGTGCCAGGTGCGATGGCCGCCAGCAATGCCTGCGGCAGGATGATCCGCCGGAAGCGGGTGGTGGCGGGCATGTTCAGCGCGGTGCAGGCTTCGTACTGCCCCTTGGCCACCGAGCTGATCGCCCCGCGCATCACTTCGGCACCGTAGGCACCGATATGCAGCCCGAGGCCGACGATGGCCACGGTGTAGGCGCTGAGTTCGAGGTTGAACGGTGGCAGCGGCAATACGAAGAACAGCCAGAACAACTGCACCAGCAACGAGGTGCCGCGGAACAGTTCGATGTAGGCCACGCACAGCCAGCTCAATGGCCGCCATGACGAACGCCGGCCAAGGGCGGCGAGGATCGCGGCGACGATGGCTAGCAGCGAGCCGAAGAAGGTGACCTGGATGGTGATCCAGGCGCCTTGCAGTAACAACGGTATCAATTCACCCATGGTTCGACCTGAATAATCGGATTACACAGGGAATGGCACGGCAAGCGCCATGCCACCTCGATTCACTGCTGGGCACAGAGCTCGGCGGCGGTCTTGTCAGTCACGTTGCTGCGGTCGAAGCCGAACGGCGCGACGGTCTTCAGATGCTCCTCGCTGCCCAGCCACTTCTTCATCTCGGCGTTGACCGCGTCGCGCAGGGCTTTGTCCTCGGGGCGGAAGGCCAGGGCACCGTAGCCGGTGTGGGCCGGGTCATCGGTGAAGTCGCTGATCGCCTCGACCTTGTCGCCACCCTTTTTTGCCAGGCCCTTCATGGTCAGCTGGGTGCCCACGGCAGCATCGGCGCGGCCGGCGCGCACGGCCTGCAACTGGGCTGTGGTGTCCGGCACCTGAAGGATCTGCGCATCCGTGATGCCGGAGTCGCGGGCATAGGCGAGGTTGACCGTGCCGGCCATGATCGCCAGCTTCACGTCCGGGTTCCTGGCGATGTCGGCGTAGCTGTGCAGGTTCTTCGGATTGCCCTGTGCCACCAGCAGGGTGTCGGGCAGGGCGTACTGCGGGTCGGTGAAGATCACCTGCTTGCAGCGTGCCGGGGTGATGTACATGCCGGCGGCAATCACATCGAAGCGCCCGGCGCGCAAGCCCGGGATCAACGAACCCCACTCGGTGAGCACGCCATCGACCTGTTTGATGCCCATCTTTTCGAAGATGATCTTGGCGATTTCCGGTGACTCCCCGGTTACCCGGCCATCGGTCTCGGTGAAGGCGAACGGGGTTTCGTTGGCGTAGCCGATGCGGATGTGGCTGCTTTCCTTGATTTCGTCCAGGCTGGCGGCCTGGGCGCTGGCAAGCACACCGAAGGTGGCACAGGCCATCAGCATGCGCTGGAAGGGGCGTGGAACGTTGAAAGGCTGGCTCATCAATGAAGCTCCTGTTTGTTATAAAAACCGTCGTCGACGGCTCTGTGTTAGGAGGCAGTGGAGCAAAACAGCGAAAGCAGGTCGGTCTTTTGTTCGAAGCTGCCGGGCAGCGGGAGTTCGACCTTGGGCCGAGCATACAAAAGCTGAAACGGCCATTGCATTGCACTAGGACAATTGCCCGAAGCACTTGTACGGGGGATGCTGTGACCCTGGCCCCGGCAAGTGAAGCGAACATCATGATGCACAGTTGGAAGGCAGCCCTGGACGCCGCCCGCATCGGCGAGTCCAAATACAAGATCCTGGTCCAGGCCGTCACCGGCGAGATCGAGCGCGGCGTATTGGTACATGACCAGCGCCTGCCACCGCAGCGGCAGGTAGCCGATGCCCTGGGCATCAGCGTGCAGACCGTGACCAATGCCTACAAGGAACTGGAGCGCCAAGGCCTGGTGCGTTGCGAGATCGGCCGTGGCAGTTTCGTCAGCCGGCGCATGAGCGACCGTGTGTCGGATGACATCATCGACCTGCCCGAGCGAACCCTGGTCGACTTCTCCATCACCCGCATCCTGCACACCCAGGTGCATGAGCGCATCTGGCGCGACACCTGCGCCGAGCTGGCCGTGGAAGAGGAGCAGCCGTGGATCCATGCCTACCGCCCCATCGCCGGTTTCGAGAGCCACCGCGAGGCCGCGGTGCGCTGGCTTGCCGGCCTGGGCATGCAGGTCGAGCGTGACGATGTACTGGTCACCAACGGCGCCGCCCACGCCATCTTCCTGGCCCTGGCCTCGCTGGCCGGGCCGGATGATGTGGTGCTGTGCGAGGGGTTGACCGACCATGGCGTGATCGGCAATTCACAGGTGCTCGGTTTCACCCTCAAAGGCCTGGAGATGGACCGTGAGGGCATCAACCCGGAGCATTTCGAGGACATCTGCAGCAACGAGCGGGTGACCGCGCTGGTGTGCACACCCAACCTCAACAACCCGACCGTCAGCCTGATGCCCGACAGCCGGCGCCAGGAGATTGCCGAAATTGCCCGGCGCTTTGGTGTGCATATCATCGAAGATGACGTTTACGGGCCGCTACTGGGTGGCAGCCATGCCAGGCCGCTCAGTTCCTATGCGCCGGAGCTGTCGTTCTACTGCACCAGCATGACCAAGTCGGTGCTTACCGGCCTGCGCGTGGGCTACCTGGCCATGCCCAAGCGCCTGGCGCTGCGCACCGAGAGCATCTTGCGGGTCAACAGCTGGATGGCCACGCCCTTGGTGGCGGAAATTGCATCGCGCTGGATCAACGATGGGCGCGCGGCGCAGCTGGTGGCGCTGCAGCGCACCTTGCTGGGCGAGCGTCAGGCGTTGTTGCGTGAGTACCTGGGGGATTATGTGCGTGGTCAGCACGCGCATGCCCTGGGGGCGTGGCTGAACATTCCCGAACGCTGGGAAGTGGACAGCCTGGTGCGTGCCTTGCGCCGCCGGCAGATTGCGGTGACGCCGCCGGAGCCGTTCCTGGTGCGCGGTACACCGCGGCCACGGGCCGTGCGCTTGTGCGTGGGCGCCGAGTGTTCCGAGGCAAAGCTGCGCCAGGCCTTTGGCGATATGCGGGAGTTGTTCGGGCAGTATCCGCAGATCCACGAGCTTTGAGCGGCCTGTACCGGCCTCTTCGCGGGTAAACCCGCTCCCACAGGTTCCGTGCGAGGTTCAGGAAATGCGCGATTCCTGTGGGAGCGGGTTTACCCGCGAAGAGGACGCTGCAGGCAAAAACAAATTCCCCGGCAAATTGCCCTAGTACATTCATCACGACAATTTTCGCCTCATACACTCCGCCCAACATCAGCTCACTTGTTGGGTCCCGGTCATGTCAGCGCTCTCGCTTCACGATCTCTACCTCGCCCGCCAGCGTATCCACGGCCTGGTGCGCAGCACGCCGCTGGAGCTTTCCCCCAGCCTGTCGCGGCACCTGGGCACGCCGGTCTACCTGAAGCTCGAAGCCCTGCAGACCACCGGCAGCTTCAAGCTGCGCGGCGCCAGCAATGCCATCGCCGCACTCAGCGCTGAACAACGCGCTTGCGGCGTGGTTACGGCCTCCACCGGTAATCACGGACGGGCGGTGGCCCACGCTGCTGCGCAACTGGGCGTGAAGGCAACCGTGTTTCTTTCGCAACTGGTGCCAGCCAACAAGGTCCAGGCCATCCGCGACCTGGGCGCCGAAGTGTGCATCGTCGGCCACTCCCAGGACGATGCCCAGCAGGCCGCGCAACAACATGCCGAGCAACAGGGTGCAACGCTGATTCCACCTTTCGATCACCCTCAGGTCATCGCCGGCCAGGGCACGCTGGGCCTGGAAATCATCGAGCAGTTGCCCGAGGTGGAGCAGGTGCTGATTCCGCTCTCCGGTGGTGGCCTGTTCGCGGGTGTGGCGTTGGCCATGAAAAGCATCAAGCCGGCGATCACCACCCACGGCATCAGCATGCAGCGCGGTGCGGCGATGTACGCCAGCCTGCAGGCCGGCAGGCCAGTCGAGGTAGAGGAGCTGCCGACACTCGCCGACTCGCTTGGCGGCGGCATCGGCCTGGGCAACCAGCACACCTTGAGCATGACCCAGCGTCTGCTCGACCAACTCCACCTGCTGCCGGAAGCGTCGATCGCCAATGGCATGCGCCACGCCTACCAGCACGAACGGTTGGTACTCGAAGGTGCCGGCGCAGTCGGCATCGCCGCGCTGCTCGACGGCCTGGTGACGGCTCGCGGCCCGGTCGTGGTGGTGGTCAGCGGGCGCAACGTCGACAGCGCACAGCATCAGCGCGTCCTCAACGGCGGCGACGCCTGAAATTCACGTTTCCTTCACTGGAGGTATTCGAATGCCGGCCATCACCTTGCTCAGCGAAGCCGACCTGCGTAGCTGCATCACCCTCGACCGCAACGCGATCGATGCCATCGAACAGGCCTTTGCCCTGCTTGCCGCGGCCAAGGTGGCGATGCCGCCGATCCTGCGCCTGGATGTGCCCGAGCACAACGGCGAGGTGGACGTGAAAACCGCCTACCTGCCAGGGCTGGAGCGTTTCGCGATCAAGGTCAGCCCGGGCTTTTTCGACAACCCCAAGCTTGGCCTGCCCAGCCTCAACGGCATGATGATGCTGCTGTCGGCCCGCACTGGCCTGCTCGATGCCTTGCTCCTCGACAACGGCTACCTCACCGCCGTGCGCACCGCTGCAGCCGGTGCGGTAGCTGCACGCTGGCTGTCGCGGCAGGACAGCCGCAGCGTGGCCTTGATCGGCAGTGGCGAACAGGCACGCCTGCAGCTGCAGGCACTGCGCCTGGTGCGGCCGATCGAGCAGGTCAAGGTGTGGGGGCGCGATGCGCAGAGAACCGCAGCGTTATGTGATGACCTGGGGCGTGATGGGCAACTGCAGGTACAGGCCTGCGACAGTGTCGACCAGGCCATGCAGGCGGTCGATATCGCCATCACCTGCACCCCCAGCCGCGAGCCGCTGATCCAGCCGCATCACCTGCAACCGGGGCTGCACATCACTGCCATGGGCTCGGATGCCGAGCACAAGAACGAGATCGCGCCCACGGCCCTGGCCCGGCTCGACCGTTATGTCGCCGACCGCCTGAGCCAGACCCGCGTGCTGGGCGAACTGCACCACGCATTGCGCGCTGGCGCGGTCAGCGAGCAGGCCGTTCATTCCGAGCTGGGCCAGATCATCGCCGGCCTGCACCCGGGTCGTGTGCAGGCCGAAGAGGTCACCCTGTGCGACCTGACCGGCACCGGGGCCCAGGACACCGCCATCGCCAACCTTGCCTTCGAACGCGCAATCGCCGCCCACAAAGGCCTGGCGTTTCACAGCTGACAGTTTTCACAACCCACTCACAAGAAGGGCATCCGTATGTCACAGACAGTGGTCAACCTGCCGTTCGGTCGGCAGGAGTACGCCCAGCGCCTGGCCAAGACCCGAGCTGCCATGCAGGCACAGGGCCTGGAGCTTTTGCTGGTTACCGATCCATCGAACATGGCCTGGCTCACCGGCTATGACGGCTGGTCGTTCTACGTGCACCAGTGCGTGCTGCTGGCGCTCGATGGCGAGCCGATCTGGTTTGGCCGCGGCCAGGACGCCAATGGCGCAAGGCGCACGGTGTTCATGCAGCACGACAACATCGTCGGCTACCCGGACATCTATGTGCAGTCACGCGAGCGCCACCCGATGGACTACCTGTGCCAGGAGGTGATTCTGGCCAAGGGCTGGGGCGGCCTGAGCATCGGCGTGGAGATGGACAACTACTACTTCAGCGCGGCGGCCTACCAGGCGCTGTGCAAGCACCTGCCACAGGCGCGTTTCAGCGATGCCGCCGGGCTGGTCAACTGGCAGCGGGCGGTCAAGTCGCCGCAGGAAATCGAATACATGCGTATCGCTGCGCGCATCGTCGAACAGATGCACGGGTGCATCCTCGAACGCATCGAGCCCGGCATGCGCAAGAACGAGCTGGTGGCCGAGATCTACCGCAGCGGCATCCTCGGTGTCGATGGCCATGGCGGCGACTACCCGGCCATCGTGCCATTGTTGCCGACCGGCGCAGATGCCAGCGCGCCGCACCTTACCTGGGACGATTCACCGTTCACCCGCGGCGCCGGCACGTTCTTCGAGATTGCCGGCTGCTACAAGCGCTACCACTGCCCGCTGTCGCGCACCGTGTACCTGGGCAAGCCGCCGCAACACTTTCTCGATGGCGAAAAGGCGGTGGTCGAAGGTATCGCGGCCGGCCTCGATGCCGCGCGGCCAGGCAATACCACCGGTGACATCGCCAGGGCGTTTTTCCGCGTGCTGGAGAAGTTCGGCATATACAAGGACAGCCGCTGTGGTTACCCGATCGGTATCAGCTACCCGCCAGATTGGGGCGAGCGCACCATGAGCCTGCGCCCGAGCGACACCAGCGTGCTGCAACCGGGCATGACCTTCCACTTCATGCCGGGGCTGTGGATGGATGACTGGGGCCTGGAGATCACCGAAAGCATCCTCATCACCGAGACCGGGGTCGAGACCCTGTGCAACGTGCCGCGCCAGCTGTTCGTGAAGGACTGACCCATGAATGCGATCGCACAGGCCGCCGCCACGGTGGCCAACCCCATCACCTGTACCTTGGATTTCGAGCAGGACGGCGTGCAGCACGGCTTCCTCAAGCTGCCGTACTCGCGTGACGACTCGGCCTGGGGTGCGGTGATGATTCCGCTGACGGTGGTCAGGAACGGCAATGGCCCGACAGCCTTGCTCACGGGCGGCAATCACGGTGACGAATACGAAGGCCCGGTGGCGCTGAGCAAGCTGGCCCAGCAGCTGCAGGCCGGGCAGGTAAGCGGGCGGGTGATCATCGTGCCGTTCATGAACACACCGGCGTTCCAGGCGGGCACCCGCACCTCGCCGATCGACCGGGGCAACCTCAACCGCAGCTTCCCTGGCCGGCCTGATGGCAGCGTGACGGAAAAGATCGCCGACTATTTCCGCCGCACCTTGCTGCCGTTGGCCGATATCGTCCTGGACATCCACTCCGGTGGTCGCACCCTCGATTTCCTGCCGTTCGCTGCATGCCATGTGCTGCCCGACAAGGCCCAGCAGGCCCGTTGTGAAGCCGGCATGCAGGCCTTCGCCGCGCCCTACAGCATGCGCATGCTCGAACTGGATGCGCAGGCGATGTACGACACCGCGGCAGAAGAGCAGGGCAAGGTGTTCATCACCACCGAACTGGGCGGTGGTGGCACCTCTACGGCGAAAAGCGTGGCCCTGGCGGAGCGCGGCGTGCGCAATGTGCTGATCCACGCCGGCATCCTCGCCGGCGAAGTGGAGCAGGGCGAGACAACCCTGCTGGACATGCCCGATGGCGATTGCTTCATCGCCAGCGAGCACGACGGATTGCTGGAGATGTGCCGCGACCTGGGAGAAACGGTCAGCCAGGGTGAGGTGATCGCCCGTATCCATGACATCCGCCGCACCGGCAGCGCCCCGGTCGAGTACCGCGCTCGACGCAATGGCTTGCTCGCAGCCCGGCACTTTCCCGGCCTGGTGCAGTGCGGCGACACCCTGGCGGTGATCGCCGACGTACTGGCCTGAACCTGGCGCCACGACAACGAGGTATGGAGAACAGTCATGTCACACCACTACCCATTCAACAGCCTGTGCCACGTCGATGGCCAATGGCTGCACAGCCACAGTGGCAACAGCGTCGCCGTGCATGACCCGGCCAACCGCCAGGTCATCGGCCATGTGCCGCTGCTCGACCATGAGCAGATCGTCGCCGCGGTGGATGCCGCCCAGCGGGCTTTCCCGGCCTGGCGCCAGCAGAGCCTGGACAGCCGCGCTGCGCTGTTGCGGCGCTGGGCCGAATTGATGCTCGAGCACCAGGAGGCTCTGGCGCGCATTCTCAGCGAGGAGCAGGGCAAGCCGCTGGCCGAAGCACGCGGTGAAATCGCCTATGCGGCAAGCTTCATCCCCTGGTTTGCCGAGGAGGCCCGGCGCCTCAACGGGCAGACCATCCCCAGCCATATTCCGGGTGCCCAGCTGAGTACGCTGAAGGAGCCCGTCGGGGTCTGCGCGCTGCTCACCCCGTGGAACTTCCCCAGCGCCATGATCACCCGCAAGGCGGCTGCGGCGTTGGCGGCCGGCTGCACGGTGGTGGTCAAACCAGCCCACGAAACACCGTTCTCGGCGCTGGCCCTGGCCCAGCTGGCAGAGGACGCCGGCTTCCCGCCGGGGGTGTTCAACGTGGTGATCGGCGAGCCGCAGATGGCCATGGAAACCCTGGTGCGCGACAGCCGCGTGCGGGCGGTCAGCTTCACCGGCTCGACCCGGGTCGGCAAGCTGGTGCTGCAAGCCGCGGCTCAGGATGTGAAGAAAGTGGCGCTGGAGCTGGGCGGGAACGCGCCGTTCATCGTCTGCGCCGATGCCGACCTGGAGTTGGCCGTGCGGGTGGCCGTGGCCGCCAAGTTCCAGACGTCTGGCCAGGACTGCTGCGCGGCCAACCGGATCATGGTGCAGCGGCCGTTGTACGAAGCATTCCTGGCGCGCTTCGCCGAAGCGGTGCGGGCGCTGAAGGTTGGCCCGGCGATGGTCGATGGCGAGGAGACGGCGGCAGAGGTCGGCCCGCTGATGCACCAGGCCGCGTTCGATGCCACCCAGGCCCGGGTCGAGGACGCCCTGCAGCGTGGCGCCCGGCGCCTGGTCGGTGGCGAGGGCCATGCGCTGGGTGGCTGGTTCTTCCAGCCGACGGTGCTCGCCGATGTCACGCCGGCGATGCGCATCTACCAGGAAGAAAACTTCGCGCCGATTGCCGGGGTCATGCCGTTCGACACGCTGGAGCAGGCCATCACCATGGCCAATGACACCGAGTACGGCCTGGCTGCCTACATCGTCGGCAACCGCCTCGATGTCGTGCACCCGCTGGTGCGCCGGCTCGACCATGCGATGGTGGCGATCAACGGCGTCAAGTTCACCGGCCACCCCATCCCGTTCGGCGGCATGAAGGCCTCGGGCCTGGGCCGCGAAGGCGGCAGCGAGGGCTTCGAACCCTTCGTCGAAACCAAATACGTTTGCTTGCACCACCACGGTCAGTTCTAAGGAGTGTTTGCCATGAGCCAAGATTTCAGCCAGCTGTTCGAACAGGACCGCGCCCACTTCATGCACCCCTCGACCCACGCCCATGACCACGCCAGCGGCGCGCTCAAGGGCCGGATCATCACCGGTGCCGAGGGCATCCGCCTGCGTGACCATGAAGGCCGCGAACTGATCGATGCCTTCGCCGGCCTGTACTGCGTGAACATCGGTTACGGGCGTACCGAGGTCGCTGACGCCATCCATCGCCAGGCCAAGGAGCTGGCGTATTACCACACCTACGTCGGCCACTCGACCGAGGCGATCATCGAGCTTTCCAGCCGCATCATCGACTGGGCGCCGGCCGGGATGAAAAAGGTCTATTACGGCCTGTCGGGGTCCGATGCCAACGAGACCCAGGTCAAGCTGGTGCGCTACTACAACAACATCCTCGGTCGCCCACTCAAGAAGAAGATCATCTCTCGCGACCGCGGCTATCATGGCTCGGGCATCATGACCGGCAGCCTTACCGGCCTGCCCAGCTTCCACCAGCATTTCGACCTGCCGGTGGAAGGCGTCAAGCATACGGTCTGCCCGCACTGGTACCGCAAGGCACCGGCCGGCATGGATGAGCAGGCCTTCGTGCGCTATTGCGCCGACGAGCTGGAGCAACTGATCCTGGCCGAAGGGCCCGACACCGTCGCCGCGTTCATTGGCGAGCCGCTGATGGGCACCGGTGGCATCATCGTGCCGCCGAAGGGCTACTGGAAGGCGATCCAGGCTGTGCTCGACCGCTACGACGTGCTGTTGATCGCCGACGAAGTGGTGTGCGCCTTCGGCCGCCTGGGCTCGAAGATGGGCAGCCAGCGCTACGACATCCGCCCGGACCTGATCACCACGGCCAAGGGCCTGACCAGCGCCTATGCGCCGCTGTCGGCAGTGATCGTTGGTGAGAAGGTGTGGAACGTGATCGAAGAGGGCTCGCAGAAGGCCGGCCCGATGGGCCACGGCTGGACCTACTCCGGGCACCCGATCTGCGCGGCGGCGGCGCTGGCCAACCTGGATATTCTCGAGCGCGAGAACCTGACCGAGAATGCCGAAGTGGTGGGGGCATACCTGAACCGGCGCATGCGCGAAACCTTCGAAGGCCACCCGCTGGTAGGTGAAGTACGGGGTGACGGCATGCTTTGCGCGGTCGAGTTCATGGCCGATCGCGAGGCGCGCACGGCGTTCGACCCGGCGTTGAAAGTCGGGCCACAGGTGTCGGCAGCGTGCCTTGAGCGCGGGATGATCGCCCGGGCCATGCCGCATGGTGACATTCTCGGTTTTGCACCGCCGTTGGTGCTGAACCAGGAGGATGCTGAAAAGATCGTCGCCATCACCAAGGCGGCGGTCGATGAGGTGGCTGGCAAGGTGCTCGGCTGAGCATTGCAGGGGCCGTCATGCGGCCCCATCGCCGGCCTCGGCAGGCGAACCGACTGACGGTCCCACCCACCCCGCATCCTTGCCTACGCTGATATTCCAACCCGCTGAAGCAAGGAGAACCGTCATGGCCTTCCAATACAAGCGTCTGGACAAGAACAACGCCGCCGTGCTGCTGGTCGACCACCAGACCGGCCTGCTCTCGCTGGTAAGGGACATCGACCCCGACCGCTTCAAGAACAACGTCCTGGCCCTGTCGGACCTGGCCAAGTACTTCAAGCTGCCGACCATTCTCACCACCAGTTTCGAGACCGGCCCCAACGGCCCGCTGGTGCCCGAACTGAAAGAGCAGTTCCCCGACGCCCCGTACATCGCCCGGCCTGGCAACATCAACGCCTGGGACAACGAGGACTTCGTCAAGGCCGTCAAGGCCACCGGCAAGAAGCAGTTGCTGATTGCCGGCGTGGTGACCGAAGTGTGCGTGGCCTTCCCGGCACTGTCGGCGCTGGAGGAGGGCTTCGAGGTATTCGTCGTCACCGATGCCTCCGGCACCTTCAACGAACTGACCCGTGACTCGGCCTGGCGGCGCATGGAGGCCGCCGGGGCGCAACTGATGACCTGGTTCGGCGTGGCCTGCGAACTGCACCGTGACTGGCGCAACGACATCGAAGGGCTGGGGACCCTGTTCTCCAACCATATTCCGGACTACCGCAACCTGATGACCAGCTACAACAAACTGGCCAAGTAATCCGGCCTCGAAGGCACCCCCGTACCCTGTGGGAGCGGGTTCACCCGCGAATGCGTCGGTAGCTTCAATGACGCATTCGCGGGTAAACCCGCTCCCACACCCTCCCCGGAACACTCACCAGCATTTGCAGAATCAATGAGATAGAAGCAAGCCTGCGAAATCCACAAGCGAAGCGGCAAACTGCCATGGATCGACCATACTGACTCTTCATTCGCCCTCAGGAGAGTGCCATGTCGAAGTCGTCCAGGAAAAAAGACCTCAAGGACCAGCCGGAGAAACTGGGCGGCAAGGCGTACGAGAAGGCACTCAAGCAGCTGCATGTGGAGCTGGTGAAGCTGCAGGAATGGGTGGTGGCCAAGGGCCTGAAGGTGTGCATTGTCTTCGAGGGCCGCGATGGCGCCGGCAAGGGCGGTACCATCAAGGCCATTACCGAGCGCGTCAGCCCGCGAGTATTCCGCGTGGTGGCGCTGCCGGCACCGACCGAGCGGGAAAAGACCCAGATGTATGTGCAACGCTACCTGGGCCACCTGCCTGCCGCGGGCGAGGTAGTGATCTTCGACCGCAGCTGGTACAACCGCGCCGGTGTCGAGCGGGTGATGGGCTTCTGCAGCGAAGAACAGAGCAGCAAGTTTCTCACCGTGGTGCCGCTGTTCGAAAAGATGATGGTCGAGTCGGGGATCATCCTCATCAAGTACTGGCTGGAGGTCAGCGCCGAAGAGCAGACCCGCCGCCTGCAGGACCGCATCAACGATGGCCGCAAGCTGTGGAAGCTATCGCCGATGGACCTCAAGTCGTACACCCGCTGGGATGAATACACCCGGGCCCGCGACGACATGTTCGCCGCCTCCGATTCGTCCTGGGCACCATGGTTCATGGCCCATTCCAACGACAAGCGCCGTGCCCGGCTGAACATCATCAGCCATCTGCTGACGCGCATCCCCTACAAGGACATTGCCCGCGACGGGCTGGTGAAGTTGCCCAAGCGCGGCAAGATCGGCAAATACAAGGCCGTCAACTACCCGTTCAAAGTCGTCGAAGAGCGTTTCTGATCTCTCCCCACGGGGAGCAGCGAGGGTGCGAGCCTATGCCACATGATGGCAGCCTGTTGCAGGCGACGGTGGTGTTCCTGCTGGCGGTGGTGCTTCTGGTACCGCTGGCGCAGCGTTTGAAAATGGGGGCGGTGCCCGGCTATCTGCTGGCGGGCATCCTGATAGGGCCATCGGTATTTGGCTTGCTGAACAACCCGGATAACGTGGCACGCCTGTCGGAGATGGGTGTGGTGATGCTGCTGTTCGTCATCGGCCTGGAGCTGTCGCCGCGGCGTTTGTGGAGCATGCGCCGGGCGCTGTTTGGTGTCGGCTCGCTACAAGTGGGCCTGAGTGCTGTGGTGCTTGGCCTGCTGGCGTACTGGCTGTTCGGCCAGTCGAAGCCGGCTGCCATCGTGCTGGGCCTGGGCCTTGCGCTGTCGTCCACCGCGTTTGGCCTGCAGGTACTGGCCGAGCGCAAGGACCTGGGCAAGCCGCACGGCCGCCTGGCCGTGGCGATCCTGCTGTTCCAGGACATTGCCGCGATCCCGCTGATTGCCGTGGTACCGCTGCTCGGTGGTGATGTCAGCACCGCCGACGAAGGTGCCTGGCCGGTGCTGGCGGTGGTGGTTGGCATAGGTGTGCTGATCATCTTTGGCCGCTACCTGTTGACCCCTGTCTTCAAATGGACAGTCGGTTCGGGCCTGCCCGAGCTGTCGACCGCTACCGCCTTGCTGGTGGTGCTGGGCACCGCCTGGGTGATGGAGCACGTGGGCGTGTCCATGGCGCTGGGGGCATTTCTGGCGGGCGTGTTGATGGCCGAGTCGCCTTTCCGCCACGAACTGGAAACCCAGATCGAGCCCATCAAGGGTTTGCTGCTGGGGCTGTTCTTCGTTGGCGTGGGGATGAGCGCCGACCTGCGCCTGCTGTTCGGCATGCCGTTAATGGTGCTGGGGCTGACCCTGCTGCTGGTGGTCATCAAGCTGCCGCTGCTGTATGGCCTGGGCCGCACGGCGGGTGGGCTGAACCAGGCCCAGGCGCTGTGCCTGGGCGTGGTGCTGGCCTCTGGCGGCGAGTTTGCCTTCGTGGTGTTCAAGCTGGCGCTGGACCATCAGGTGCTGGCGCAGCAGGTGCATGACCTGCTGGTGCTGGCCATCACCTTGTCGATGGCGGTAGTGCCGTTGGTAATGATGGCCCTGGCGCGCCAGTTGCGTGACGACAGCCCGTCACAAGCAACCCCTGAAGCGGGCCACTGAATCGCGCCACACGGCGCACCTGGAATTCGGAGGTGAAGCATGCAACCGGGTCTCAAGCTGGACAGCCGCCTGTCGCGGGGCTTGCTCGATGTGCTCATCAAGGCCGGCCTGGTGGCTGCGCTGGTGATATTCGCCTTCCAGACGTTCCAGCCGTTCCTGGAGCTGATGCTGTGGTCGGTGATCCTGGCGGTGACCTTGTACCCGTTGTATTGCCGCATCCAGCGCCGCACAGGGCTCAAGGACGGGCTTTCGGCGACGCTGGTGGTTCTGCTGGTACTGGTCGTGCTGCTGGTGCCGATCTACCTGGTGGTGATGTCCATCGGCGAGTCGGTGGACAGCCTGGTGACGCTGCTGAAAAGCGGGGCCTGGAGCGTGCCGGCGCCTCCCGATTCGGTGGCGGCCTGGCCGCTGATCGGGCCGAAGGTGCATGCCCTGTGGCTGGCAGCCTCGGAAAACATGGCTGGTGTGCTGAACCAATGGATGCCCCAGCTCAAGGATGCCGGGCGCACGGTGCTGGGGGCTGCAGCCAGCGCGGGCGGCGCGTTCCTGTTGTTCATCGCGGCGATCATCGTCTCGGGCATCATCATGGCGTTCGGTGACCGCGGCGAAATCGCGGCGCAGCGCATAGCCATGCGGGTGTCGGGCGAGGAGCGCGGCAAGCCACTGGCCAAGCTGTGCACCGCCACCATTCGCGCGGTGGCCCAGGGCGTGATCGGCATTGCCTTCATCCAGATGCTGCTGATCGGTGTCGGCTTCGTCATCAAAGGGGTACCGGGGGCCGGGATGCTGGCCATCGTCATCCTCATGCTGGGGATTGCCCAGGCACCGGCCACGTTGATCACGGTGCCGGTGATCATCTACATCTTCAACGTCGAAGGCTTTACCGTGGCGACCATCATCTTCGCCATCTACAGCTTCGTCGCCGGGCTTGCCGACAACGTGCTCAAGCCGCTGCTGCTGGGGCGCGGGGTGGACGTACCGATGCCGGTGGTGCTGATCGGGGCATTGGGCGGCATGGTGGTCAAAGGCATCATCGGCCTGTTCATCGGCCCGGTGATCCTGGGCGTCACTTATGTACTGTTCTGGCAATGGGTGGCGCTGCAGGTGCCGGAAAACCCCGTCGAGCCGTCGGCGTGAGCCAAGGCCTGCCATGCCCGGACGCCTCTGTGGTTGTGCACTGAGCCTGGCTGCCACGTTGGTGGGCTGTACCCAGGTCGGCCCGGATTTCCAGCCGCCGCAGGACCCGTGGCTGAGCACCTGGAACACCCCGCTGCTGGAGCAAGCTGGGCAGCAGGCCGCGGCGCCCGACCTGCGCCAGTGGTGGGACGTGTTCGCCGACCCGGCCCTGGATGCCTTGATCGCCGAGGCCGATGCCAACAACAGCAACCTGCGCGTGGCCGGCTTGCGCATTGCCGAAGCCCGCGCCCAGTTGGCCATCGTGCAGACCGGGCGTTATCCACAGCTGCAGCAGCTGCGCGCCCAGAGCCTGTACCTGAAGCAGGACCAGTCCGGCACCGCCACCGCCCGCGATTCGGTGTTCTGGCAATCCAGCGCGGGCTTCGACATCGGCTGGGAAATCGACTTCTGGGGGCGCTTCAGCCGCGCCATTGAAAGCGCCGACGCCGTCTACTTCGCCTCCCAGGCTAATTACGCCGATGCCATGCTGCTGTTGCGTGCGCAGGTGGCCGACACCTACTTTGCCCTGCGCACCACCGAGGCGCGGCTGGATATCGCCGAAGAAAACGCCCGCCGCCAGGCGCGCAGCCTGGAGATAACCGAGCGGCTGTTCCGTCATGGCGAAAACGACGAACTCGACTGGCAACAGGCGCGCACCCAGTACCTGGCTACCCAGGCCACCATCCCCGAGTTTCAGAACCAGCTCAATGCCCTGCGCAACGTGCTGTGCTCGCTGCTGGGTCGGCCGCCCGGGCCGCTGCCACAGCTGGATGCCGGCCACGGCCAGTTGCCGTTGCCGGACCGTGCCGTGCTGCAGGGCGTGCCCGCCAGCCTGCTGCAGCGCCGCCCGGACATCCGCGCCGCCGAGCAGGCGGTGGCGGCGCAGTCGGCGCTGGTCGGGGTGGCCGAGGCCGACCTTTATCCACAGCTGAGCCTGCTGGGCAGCATCGGCTGGAGCTTCGTCACGGCCAATCACCTGCCCGATACCTTCGACATCGCCGCCGGGCCCAGCCTGATCTGGAACCCGTTCGACTACGGCCGGCGCAAGAACGCCGTGCGCGTGGAAGATGCCCGCTTGCAGCAGCTGATCGAGCTGTATAACCAGGGCGTGCGCGAAGCCGCCCGCGAGGCCGACGATGCCGCCAGCGGGCTGGTGCGCTCGCTGCAGAGCGCAAGCATCCGCGACCAGGCCTCCCAGGCCGCGCAGCGCTCGCTGAGCCTGGCCAGCTCGCAGTACCGCGAAGGCTTTGCCGACTTCCAGCGCGTGCTGGACGCCCAGCAACTGCTGCTGCAGCAACAGGACGGCTACCTGGTCAGCCGCGGCAATGCCGTCAGCAGCCTGGTGACGTTGTACAAGGCCCTGGGCGGCGGCTGGGACGCCAGCCGCGCACCGATCGACCCGGCCACCCGCCAGCAGATGCAGCAACGCACAGATTGGGGCGAACTGCTCGACGAGCCAGCCCCCAGCGCACATGCACAAGGTGAAACGAAATGAGCGACGCTACGCCGACGCCACCCCCGCCAGCCCCCGATCGCGGCATGCGCTGGGTGCTGCTGCTGATTGCCGTGAGCTTGCTGTGGTACCTGCTGGCCGACCGTTTCACGCCCTATACCCAGCAGGCCCGCCTGCAGGCCTACGTGGTGCCGGTGAGTGCCGAGGTGGCCGGGCAGGTGAAGCGTGTGGCGGTGGGCAACAACCAGGAAGTACGCAAGGGCGATGTGCTGTTCGAACTGGACCAGGAACAGTACCGCATCGCCTTGGCCCGCGCCGAAGCCGACCTGGACACGGTACGCCGGCAGATCGGTGCCCACACCGCTGGCATCGACTCGGCCCAGGCGGCGCTGGTGGCGGCCCAGGCCAACGAGCGCAAGGCGCGGCAGGACGCCGAGCGGCTCAAGCGCCTGATCGATGAAGACCCGGGCACGGTATCGGTGCGCCGCCTGGAGGGCGCCCAGGCCAACCGCGACCAGGCCATCAGCCAGGTCGCGGCAGCCCGTGCCGAAGTGGAGCGGGCCCGTGAGCAGCAGGGCGGGGCGCAGGACGACAACGCCCAACTGCGCAGCGCGGCGGCCAATGTGGAAAAAGCCCGGCTGGACCTGGCGCGTACCGTGGTACGCGCCGATGCAAACGGGCTGATCACCGACCTGCGCACCGACGTTGGCCACTATGTAGGCGCCGGCAGCCCGATGATGACCCTGATCGCCATCCATGACGTGTGGATAAGTGCCGACATGACCGAGAACAACCTCGGTCGGCTGCGCCCAGAAACTCCGGTGCTGGTAGTGCTCGATGCGCTGCCCGGCACGGTGTTGAAGGGGCGCATTCGCAGCATCGGCTACGGCGTGAGCGTGGGCCAGAGTACCCCGCCGGGCACGTTGCCGACCGTGCAGAACAGCCGCGAGTGGCTGCGCTCGGCGCAACGCTTCCCGGTGATCGTCGAACTGGAGCGTGACCAGTTGCAGGACAAGAGCGGTTTGCGGGTCGGCGGCCAGGCCGAAGTCATGGCCCTGCCAACCGAGGGCAACCCTTTGAACCTGCTGGGCCGGCTGTTCATGTGGCTGATGAGCTGGCTGTCGTATGCCTATTGAGCTGCGCCGCCTGCGCGCCCTGCGCCTGGCTTGGGGCGTGGCGCTGTGCCTGGCGGTGAGTTTCGGCATCGGCTTGCCGGTGCCGATCCTGGCGCCGGTGTTCGCGGTGCTGTTGCTGGCCATGCGCAGCCAGCCCTTGCCCCTGCGTGCGGCACCGGCCCTGGCGGTGCTGGTGCTGCTTGCCTGCGGCAGCGGGCTGCTGCTGATTCCGCTGCTGCGCCATGCCCCGATGAGTGGGGTGTTGCTGGTGGGGGTGGGGGTATTCCTGACCTTGTGTTATGCGCTGAAGGGCGGCAACGGCCTGCTGGCCAATTTGCTGGTGATCGGCCTGACCATGATCGCTGCTGCCGGCACCAGCGACTTCAGCTTGGCGCTGTCGGTGGTCGAAGCGCTGGCCAAAGGCATGCTGCTGGCGGTGCTGGGTACTGCGGCAGCGCATGTGCTGTTTCCAGAGCCGGCCGATGCGCCGGCGCAACCGGCACCGCCTCTGCTCGACAGTGACCAGGTGAGCTGGGTCGCCTTGCGTGCCACGCTGATCGTCATGCCGGCCTTCTTGCTGGCGCTGATCGCCCCGGACCAGTACATGCCGCTGATCATGAAGGCAGTGAGCCTGGGGCAGCAGGCCGGCGAAACCCGCGCGCGGCATGCCAGCCGCGAGCTGATCGGCTCGACCTTGCTTGCCGGGTTGCTGGCGATACTGACGTGGGGCGCGTTGAGCCTGTTCGTGCACCTGTGGATGTTTTTCCTGTGGGTGCTGCTGTTCGTCCTTTGGCAGGGGCGCAGGCTCTACCGTGCAGTGGATACCAGGCAAAGCCCGGCGTACTGGGTGAGTTGCCTGACGACCATGCTGATCTTGCTGGGGCAGTCGGTGCAGGACAGCGCGGGCGGGCAGGATGTGTACCGCGCCTTTGCCGTGCGCATGGCGCTGTTTCTGGCGGTGTCGGTGTATGCCAGTGCCATGCTCATATGGATTGATCGGCGGCGGGTTCGGACTGCTTAGTTCTTTTGTACTGGCCTTTTCGCGGGCACGCCCGCGAAGAGGCCAACCCAGGAAAACCTAGGGTTTCCAGTCAACCCCACTCTCTTCCAGGTAGGCATCCACCGCTGCCCCAACAGTGGGATGAAACGCCGACTCCCCCATATGCTCGAACAACTCGAACTGTCGCATCTTGTCCTTTACCGGGTCCTTCATCTCGGCAAACTGCAACTCCACCCCCCGCGCCTCCAGCGCCCGGTCCAGCTCGGCCAGCATGTCCGCCGAGGTGATATCGATGCTGGTCACCGGCTCTGCCGCAATCACCAGCCGTTGAACCGGGGTAGGCGATGCATCCACCGCCGCCATCACCGTGCTCTGGAACTGTTCGGCATTGGCAAAGAACAGCGGCGCATCCCAACGCAGCAGCACCAGCCCCGGAATGCGTCGGGCCTGTGGATAACGCTGCACATCATGGTAACCGCGGGTGCCATCCACCCGTCCCAGCACCGCATGATGCGGCCGCCAGCCGTCCCACAGGAACTCGATCACCGATATCGCCACGGCAATGCAGATGCCAGGAATGGCCCCGAATACCGCTACGCCGACGAAGCAGGTGAACGACAGCCAGAACTCCCATTGCTGCATGCGGAAGATGCGCTTGAGGTCGGCAAACTCGAACAGGCCCAACGCTGCGGCAATCACCACCGCCGCCAGGGCGCTGTTGGGCAGGTGTTGCATCAGGTTGGGCGCCACCAGCAGCAACAGCGTCACCGCCAGCGCGCCGATGATGCCGGTGAGCTGGGTCTGCGAGCCGGCCGCTTCGGCCACGGGGGTGCGTGACGAGCTGCTGCTGATAGGGATGCCCTGGAACAGCCCCGAGGCCAGGTTGGCCACGCCCAGGCCGAACATTTCCTGGTTGGGGTTGACCGGGGTCTTCATGCGCGCGGCATAGGAGCGTGACAGCACGCTGGTATCGGCGAACGACACCAGTGCCACCGCGATGCCGCCGAGCAGTACCTCCACCAGGTCGATATCGCTGACCCAGGGGAACACGAAGCTGGGTAGCCCCTGGGGCAGTTCGCCGAGCACTTTCACGCCTTGCTGGTCGAGCCCCAGCAGGCTCACCGCAAGCGTGGCCAGCACCACCGCAATGAGAATGCCCGGCAGGCGCTTGAACGGCTTGAGCAGCAGGATCAGCGCCAGGCTACCGCCACCGACCACGAAACTTGGCCAATGGCCCTGGCCGGCGAGCAAGGCCTGGATCAGGTTCCAGGTATCCCGCAGCGGGCCCTGGCTGTCGACCGACAGGCCGAACAGTTTGGGCAACTGGCTGATCAGCACCGTGAGGGCGATGCCGTTCATGTAGCCATAGCGGATCGGCTTGGACAGCAACTCTGTGATGAAGCCCAGGCGCAGCAGACCGGCGATCACGCAGAACGCCCCGGCCACAAGGGCCATCATGCTGGCGATGGCGATTGCCCGTTGCGGGTCGCTGGCGGCGTACTGCACCACCACCGCCAGAATCGGCGCGGCCAGTGCCGAGTCCGGGCCCAGCACCAGGATGCGGCTGGGGCCGAACACGGCATAGGCCAGCAGCGGGATGATGGTGGCGTACAGCCCGTAGATGCCGGGCACGCCAGACGCTTCGGCATAGGCGATGCCCACCGGCACCAGCATGGTGGTGAGCACCAGGCCGGCGGCGATGTCTTTGGGCAGCCAGGCGGGTTGGTAGTGGAGCAGGGTGACCAGGCCGGGTAACCAGCGTTGCCAGTCGAGGCGGGGTTTTTCAGGCATGGGGCGTGCGTCCAGGGGAGGGTGCTGAATCACAGCTTAGATGCTGAATTCCGGGGCCGCTCTGCGGCCCTTTCGCTTTGATGCGAGGTCCGGAAAATGCGCGGTACCTGTGGGAGCGGGCATGCCCGCGAACACCGGCGCAGCCGGTGCCATGCACCGCGTTGGATTCTTCGCGGCTAAAGCCGCTCCCACAATGGGCGCGTGCTGCTTGCCAGATGCCAGAAAAAACAAAACCCCTTGAGGCGTTGGCCTCAAGGGGTTCGTGGGTACTGCAGTCTGGCGCTTAGACGTTGTGGCTATACCCACCATTGGTCAGCTATGGACACTTTTGTAAATTCTTGTTTTGCATAGAAATTTTGTAATTGTTGTGAGTCCATGGAAATTTGTTTTTTCGAGTATGTGGAAAGCGTGAAGTCCATGCTTTGGGTTTCTTAGACATCTGTGACAGGCCGTGTCATCCACACCCGCCGATAGTCCTGCGTCAATGTACGTAAGCGAAATCGTGACTATATGGGTGCCGATTCAGGCAGTGAAATCTCCCCGCATACGCACGCAAAGCAGGCGATCTTTTGTGTCGTTTTTTAATTCTGGCACTCCGCTGCTCATAGGATGCTTGCTGGTTCGTGTCCTGAATCAACCGCCGAAGATGGGAAGCTGTTGGCGTTGCTGTCGGCTACGATGATCATCTTTAAACCGCTGATCGTACTCGTCATGTGAGCACCGTGAGGACACCGCCAAACCCTCTAATTAGGCTACACCACCATTTGTACGACTGCCCGGTGGACAGAAATTTTCATGGATTCGTGCTCGGAAGTCTTCATGCTGTGAGGCAGTGAACTCGGAAAAGACGTGTTCGGTTCGTGTTCACTAGCATTGACATTCCCCAAGCGCAAAGCCTGTGACCAGCGATGCTGGTTGCTCATCCACCTTGACTAGCAGAAGGCCATCATTAAAGATTCCGCCTTGGACTAAACACAAGCGAGGGATCAAATGTTCGACTTCACCAGTCTTACGTTAAAAACTAAATCGGAATGCCCACCGACTCTATTAGATCTGTTCGGTCAACTCGATAGGAAAGCAACCCATATCAGCTTGCGACCAGCGCAGGCAGCAGCGTTGCGAAAGTTAGACGAGCTATCAGCAGAAAGAGATATAGTCCTAAAACTTAGTACTGGTTCAGGTAAGACTGTAGTTGGATTGGTCTATGCTGAAATGATGCGCTGCCGTTACAAAGGCGATCCAATCATATATGTCTGCCCGACAAACCAACTGGTGGAGCAAGTCTTGCAATCTGCCCAGGCAATTGGGGTTCCCGCTTGTACATTCCCATCGTCGGGTCTACCGTACGATGCACTATCTGGAGATTCCATCCTTGTTTGCTCATACGATCGTATTTTCAATGCTATCAGTAGGCTCGAGTCAAATGGAGTGCGTCCGGCAGCGTTAGTCCTTGATGATGTACACGCAGGGGTGGAGCGCGTTAAAGCTTGCTATACGGTCAAGGTACCAGATGCCTGCTTTGAAAAGTTTAAGGCTATGATTCTTCCGCTTTGCGAAGCATCTGATCCGGCTACATGGAGAGGAATCAAAGCGTCTGCCTTCGATTCTCGATATGAAGTGCCTTATTGGGTGTGGAGCAATATTCATAATGAAGTGGTCGCGCTTTTAGAGGAATATAAGGATACAGATGAATTGCGTTTTCAATGGGGTAACGTAGCACGCTATTTTGACCAAGCTAGAGTGTGTATCTCAGGTTCGGCTGCAGAAATCTCGCTTTCTGTACCACCGGTGGAAGAGCGTGCTGTATATGCTAGTGCTAAGCACCGTCTGTTTATGTCAGCAAGCATCAAGGATGGTTCATCTTTTATAGGTGATCTCGACTGTGATCCTGATGCATTTAAGCGAGTCATTGAGCCTATTGAAGATGAAGGTGCCGGAGAAAGGATGATGTTGGCAACATCATTGATTTCTCCTGATGCTTCTAAGAAGGATATCGCTGCGGTTTGCTCAAATTTAGCGAAGCAAACCAACGTGGTTGTCCTGACTAGTTCTGAGGCTCAAGCCAAAATTTGGGTGGAGGCCGGCGCGCAGCTTTCGCAAGGAAAAGATTTTGAACCCGCCATTGATAAATTAAAATCTAGTAATCGAAACTTTATCGTATTTACGCAAAGGTTTGATGGGGTAGATCTTCCCGACGATGCGTGCCGGGTATTGGTAATTGACGGAGTTCCGTCCGGGGACCGTCTCAGTGATAAAGTAGATGCGCAGAGACAGAAAGATTCTCCTGCATTCGAGGTTCGAACAGTAAACAGGTTTGAGCAAGCACTCGGTCGAGCCGTTCGGTCCAGTGCCGACTACGCGGCAATTCTGTTAGTCGGGACGGATATCGCTACTTTCATTGGTAAACGAAGCGTAAGGGATTTACTTGAACCTCGTACTCTAGCTCAAGTCGATCTAGGGAAGGACTTGGTGAAGCTTGGCGGCGGGGCTACTTTGGTTACCGCGATCCAAGGAATGGTTCAAGCAGTGCTTTCTCGTAATGATCAATGGAAGGATGCACACCGCGCTAGAGTTAAACAGCCTGAAAGGTCCGTACGTCAGCAAAATCAGTTAACTCTTCACGAGACCATTGCTTTCACGGCGCGTACAAGTTGGAAGTTGGCTAAAGGAAACAACTACCAAGGTGCCGTTACAAATCTTAGGGAGGCGCGTAATATCCAGGGGCTTCACCCGATACAGCAAGCAGAGCTACTGTATAAAATGGGGGCGTATCTACATCATTTCGATCCTGCTACGGCTGCAGAGGTCTATCGAGCCGCTTTTGAAGCTAACTCTAACTTTCCGAGGCCAAATAAAGTAGCCGACAAGAAGTTCGCCCGGATGACAGATCAGAGCATTGCGGCGCGGGACTATCTGGGGCAGTTCGCACAAGTTAATGCTGCCATTGCAAGGCTTGACGAGATAGCTGCCAAACTCAGTTTTGCTATGCCGGCCGAGGTCGTTGAGCAAGGAATTATGGAGTTGGGTATTGTGCTGGGTGCTTCATCAAGTCGCCCGGAGAAAGAAACCGGCAGAGGGCCAGATAATCTGTGGCTGTTTGACGATGTTGCGCTTTGCATAGAGGCGAAGACGGAAAAACATGCTGACCTTTTTAAGGTCGAGGCGGCACAATTAGTTCTTAGCCTGGAATGGTGTAAAGAGCATATCGAAGCCCCGGACAGAGGCTTTACACCTGTATTTGTAACGAACTCGGCAAAAGCCGATAGAATTGAGGACGTGAGTTTCGGTCCGAAGCTTATGACCCAGGATCTCGTCTTCAGTTTGCTGAATGACCTCAGGCAGGCGGTGCTAAGTATTACTTTCGATGGTCCTTTATTTACAGATCCTTCATCGCTTGCTAAGGCGTATGCCGCTAATAACTTATCGGGAAAACAGATCTTGGCCAGGCTTGAGAAAATTCAATAATAAATTTAATCGACCTGCTTTAGGTGGCCGAATAGCGAGCAACCCCGTCGGCAGGAAAGCGATGCAGTTGGCCCAGCCGGCAAATGCCGGCTGGGCGTAATCTCCAATGGCTTGGCAATTAATAAGCTCTCGAGCGGCCAAGCAGCCAGACCTACCTATCTGCGTACATTAGTGGGAGCTGATCGGTCGATGGTAACCTTGTCGCCATTTTGACGGTGAGTCATCCCGCTCCATCAGTGGTCATTGGGCAGTTTGCGATTTCGCTCTACGCCAGCGAATTCGCGCGTTTACAGCCCTTCCGCTTGAGCGATATTGACTGGTATTGCCCAGCTCCAAGATATCATCTGCAAAATTCGCCGTTCGGGGCTGCGCCTGGCCTATCCAATTTGGGAACATCGAGACTGCGATGGTGTGGGTGAGCTCTCCCGAGTCCTCGTCCACATTGAAGGGGCCGCTGTAGGCGATGTACGACAGGCCTTGAGCGCGGTATTCCGCATCAGCGCCCCCAAACCAGTCACCTGAGGAAAACGATGCCCGATTTGCCGCGCTCAGCTGAGCCGACATATAGCCATCTGCCGTGTAGATTATGAAGCCTTCAGGATGTTCACCGAAGGGATGTGCAGGGGCAGATCCATCCACTGGGTATTCTGTGTAGGATTCGAGCACCCAAGTGCCAATCAATTTTTCACGAATGCTCATGGTCGTACCTCACATCGTCTGCTGCATGTCGTTGTCGATTGGCAAAAGCTGTCCAGAGATGGACTTGCCTGCGTCCGATGCTAGGAAGACTGCTAGTTCAGCAATGTCCTTCGGATCCACCAGGCGTCGGAGGGATTGAACCGAAAACGCCTTGCCACGTTCCTCCTCGACGGAGTTGCCGGAGAGTTTGGCCCTACCTTCGAGCACGTTCTCAAAGCGCTCCCCTTCGACAGCTCCGGGCAGAATGGCGTTAACACGAATGCCATACGCGCCGAGCTCACGTGAAAGGCTCTTGGTGAAGCCGATCAGTCCCCATTTACTGGTTGAGTAGGGGGAGCGATCTGGGTAGCCCAATCGTCCCGCAACAGAAGACATGTTAATGATTGAGGGGTGTGATGAGCGCTTAAGCGTAGGGACGGCCAAGCGCGTAACGTTGAAGGTCCCATTCAAATTTATCTGCATGACCTTGTCCCACTCATCGGGATCAAGTTGCTCAACGGGAGCGGTGGGGCCGGATATCCCGGCGTTGTTGACGAGCACATCTAAACCACCCATGGCTTCGATGATGACTGGAATACCGAGTTCAAGGGTGCGGCGATCAGATACATTGCATACTGCAGTGCGGATACCAGGATGCTCTAACTGAAGGCGGTTTAAGCCCTCGGTGTCGATGTCCAATACCGTGACGTCAGCGCCGCGGCCGCTGAAGGCCAGAGCTATCGCATACCCGATACCAGATGCTCCCGCCGTTATCAGTACTTTCTGCTTTGTCATGGTCATTCCTAATACCGTAGGTCTGCCAGAACATTAGAATTTCGCGAAGCTATCCATGAAATTGTTTATCGTTATGCGACCTATCACTGGGGTGGATTGGTTATGGACCTGTCGCGTATTGATCTCAACCTTTTGGTTTCGCTGGACACGCTTCTGGCTGAGTTGAACGTGACCAAGGCAGCTTCACGCCTTCACATCAGCCAGCCCGCGATGTCTGCACAGCTTTCACGCTTGCGCGAGCTGATGGGCGATCCGCTGTTGGTCCCGATTCAAAAAGGCCGGAGCATGACCCCCACCGCCCGGGCCTTAGCGCTGCGGGGGCCTCTACGCTCGGCATTGATGACTCTCGGTTCAGTCATTCAAAGTGAGTTGGGATTCGATCCTTGGAGCGACAAGAGAGTCTTCCGGATAGCCGCCTGTGATACCGCCTTAAGCACCGTCTGTGAGCCGTTGATTGCCTCGATCGCCAAGCACGCTGGTACTCAAATTCAGGTCTCTCTCAATGCCGTTGAGCCTGGGCTTATAGGAAGGCAAATGGAGGAAGGTGTTTTCGATTTGCTGATCGACTCTAGCCGCAGCGTTCCTCTGGGGATGAAATGCACAGCACTGGGGACCGATGAGTTCGTCATGGCGCAGCGCAAAGGGCACCCTCGTGGCGGCAAGCCTCTTACACTGGATGGGTACTGTGAACTGAATCATCTTGTCGTATCGCCGGAGCGGGAGAGCTTTAAGGGTTATATGGATGATTATTTACGCTCCGCGGGCATGAGCCGAAGGATTTACCTCACCGTGCCGACCGCCGGGATGGTTCCAGGGATTCTGATGTCGACGGACTTGGTCTGTACGATGCCTCGCATGCTTATTCAGTCCCAAAACGATGCCATCCAGACATTTGAGTTGCCATTTGAAAGCGAGCCTTTCCAACTCATGCTGGCTTGGCATCCGAGGGATGATGCTGATGCGGCTATTCTCTGGCTGCGTCAGTTGGCCCAAAATCTGGCCGCACCACCTCAAGCCTCACCGGGCAGCGCCAAATAATTTCGTAATTTGGATAGCGGCTACCGGACCTGGATAGCGATGTTCGAAGTCGAGCGGATAATTGAAGCAGTGGTCGATGTGTCGGCCACACTCTAATGGCTTCCAAGAGCCCCACAGCCCTGAGAACGAAAAAAAGAGGGTTTGCTTCATGCCAGGTACGATGTTGGCTGCTCGCCTCCACGAAGTTGGTGGCAATTTTACCGTGGACGAAATTCCGCTTCCTGAGGTTGGCGAGCATGACGTCCTGATCAAAACTGCCGCCTGTGGCGTTATTCCAAACCTACGTAACGTCGTTACAAATTTCCCTGAGTGGTACCCGTTTCTACCCTTGCCTGAGCTGCCTGCTGTGTTCGGGTTGGACGCCGCAGGTACCGTGGTATCGGTTGGCCGCTCTGTAAAGGAGTTCAAGGAAGGTGATCGGGTCTATGCCAATCCAGGACTGAGTTGCGGGGGCTGCAAACAGTGCCTGGCCGGCCTTCCGACGCGTTGCGCGAGCTACACATTCATGGGCTATTTCGGATTTAGCCCGTCTTCGAAAGAAGTATTCCGAAAATATCGCCATGCTGGGTACGCCCAATATCTCCGAGCGCCTGCGCGTAACCTGATCAATTTGGCCGATGATTTGCCGTTCGCAGTAGCCACGCGCCTTGGATACCTAGGTACTGCTTACTCTGCGTTGAAAAAGCTCGAGCTCACGCCAGGTAAGAGCTTGCTGGTACTGGGGGCTTCTGGAACCTTGGGTGTCGGTGCGACGCTTGCGGCAGTAGCGATGGGCGTGACAGATATCATTGTGGCTGCACGAGATGGAGCTGTACTCGAACGGCTTCGCCAATTGGCCCCAAAGCGCATTCGTACCCTGCAGATCACGAGTACCGATTTGCTCTCAAGTATTCGTGAAATGGCTCCGTTCGGAGTTGATGCAGTCGTTGATACGCTTGGTGCGAAGGCTCCTGCGGAGCTTTCCGTTTCGTCCATGAACGCCGTCACGTCGGGAGGAAAAATCGTACAGATCGGCGGTGTGAGCGGCCCTATTCCGATCGATCCACACCCATTCATGTGCACCCAACTTCAGTACATCGGCTCTCTATGGTTCACCACCGCAGAAGCGCAGGAACTGATGGCGTTAATCAGAGCGGGGTTGCTCGACACCAATCAGTGGGCACCTCGGCCTTACACATTGGACCAGCTCAACCAAGCCCTGGAAGACATCCAAACCGATGCCAGCGGCTTCTTGAACTACCACATCGTGCACGACTAATGGCGGACCATGGCGACGACACAGATCGTCGCCATGGCGTTGTTCTCAACTCCCTTTTGTTGCTAGGTTGCTCGTATAACTTATTGCCGTTTTTGAGGGCTTTCCCATGGCCTGGCCTAACGTCGCCCCGTTCATACCTTCTGATCAGGTCCTAGCGGATTTCAGCGTGTGCGAGTCGTCCGACTTGGAGGAGGCTGTGCTATGCGGTGAGCGGATGTTCTGCAAGAACCGGCTTGAGAAAAAGGGAGCCGACTTCAAGGCTCGATTTTTTCATCGATCGGCCGGGGAGGCTGGGGTTGCCAGAATGTCCTTTGGGGGAGAGGTCGCGATCAATCCAGGGAAGCTGGATGACATCGTGCTGGTCCAGTCGGTCCTCACTGGACATGAGCACGTAATCAGTGATCAGTTGAGCCTCAGCTGCAACCCGGGACATGCCTCTGTTTTCAACTATCATCGATACTCCTTCTTCAATCATTTCCCTGGCACTGACAAGCTGCTTGTCCGTATTGATCGAACGTTGCTGGAAACCATGCTTCAACGTCAGCTGGGGAGGAGTATCAAACAAGACATTTATTTTCAGCCTCACCTGCCCACGGATACGTCCGCTGGCCAGAACTGGCTACAGACACTGGGGTGGGCTTACAGCCAGCTATCGTCCAGTTCGTTACTTTCTTCGCATTTACAAATCCAAATTGGTGAGGTGCTGGCCTCTTCTTTGCTAGAATTCCATGAAAGTAACCACAGCCCGGCGCTGCGAGAGTCGGCCGAAAAGAAGGTAGTCCCTGCGGTTGTTCGCATGACTGAGGAGTTTATGGAAGAGCACGCTCAAGAGCCCCTTACGATCTCGCAGATTGCAAGGCACGCTGGCGTGACCGCTCGAACAGTTCAACTGAGCTTTCAACGTTTCCGTGGGCTATCACCGATGCAGTTCTTAAAGGAGATTCGCCTGCAGCGTGTTCGTGTAGACCTTGAAACTCAGCAGCATGCTGACGGTCAGGTCTCCTCAACGGCATTGAAATGGGGCTTTACGCATCTCGGTCGATTTTCTTCTGACTACAAACAGCGGTTTGGTGAGTCGCCCTCTACGACACTCAAGCGGCGACTCGGCTGAAGACACCTAATCACCACCAATGGGGCCACTCAAATAAGTGGTGCCCATTGATTATTGTCTTCTAGGCTTATCCGACCTTAAATAAATTGACCAATGCTTGTTGATTCTCGACTTGAGTTATAAGCTCATGACTGGCAGAAAATGACTCATCCGCCAAATTAGCGATATCACTGGCCGCGTTATCAATCTTCGTCATGCTGTATTGGACTTCACTTGCCACGATGGCTTGTTCTTCAGCAGCACTTGCAATCTGCGCACTCATGTCGTTAATTTTGATAACTGAGCTGGCAATATTGTTCAGCGCTTCGCTGACTCGCTCAGACTGAGTTACGCTGTCAGCAGCTTTGCCTTGACTTAATTCTATTGAGTCAACTGCCTCTTGAGTACCTATCTGGAGAAGTGTAATTAGGTTCTCGATTTCGGAAGTGGCTCGCTGAGTTTTCTGCGCGAGCGCTCTAACTTCGTCAGCGACAACAGCAAAGCCGCGGCCTTGCTCACCTGCTCTTGCTGCTTCAATGGCTGCGTTTAGCGCTAGCAGATTAGTTTGCTCAGCAATGCCGCGGATAACTTTTAAGATCTGGCTGATACTATTACTTTCGGACGCTAGTTTTCTAATTACTTCTGCAGCTCTGGAAATTTCAGTGGCTAACGATCTGACTGCATTGGCGCTCACGGCGACCACTTCAGCGCCTAAACCGGCCTGATCATTAGCGTAGCTCGCAGACTCGGATGCGTCACTCGCGCTACGGGCGATTTCTTGTGTGGTTGCAGCCATTTCATTAATAGCGGTAACCACAAGAGAAATTTCTCCTTTCTGGGAGTTAAGTCCATTTTTGGTTTGTTCAGCGTTTCCGGCCGATGCAATGGAAGAAAGCCTAACCTGGCGGACTGATATAATGATTTGCTTAACCATGGCCTGCAACTTTTCAAGAAACCCGTTAAGGTTGCTAGCTACTCCTCCTACTTCGTCATTTCTCTTTATTCTCAACCTTCCAGTCAAATCGCCCTCGCCAGCAGTTACTTCATAAAGCATTTGTCGAAGATCGAGTATTGGCGTAACGATCCTTAGGCTGAGCCATAACATAGTGGTTATCCCGAGCGCGCCTAAAAGCAGCCCAAAGATACCTAGTACAAAAATCGATTGATTACTGTTTTCTCGAAGGTCATTCTGAAGCTGCAATAATTCTGACTCTACGGCTTTCAGCGGAAGCCTGATCATGATTGTCCATTTGGTTTCGCTGCCAGCAACCGCGAACGGCATAAAAAGCTCAACAACCCCAAGAGCTCTATCCAGTTTGTAAGCGGGCTTTCGTTCTGATCGGCTGTATAACTCGGCTTCATTGCTGTTAATGATCTCGTTTATATTGCGAGTTATGAGATTGTTGTCTTTGCTGTAGGCGATGATTTTTCCATTTTTCCCAATGATCGCCACTTCTCCGGCGCCTGATAGGATTTTCTGGTTAGACAGTTCGACCAGACTTTGTATAAAGGAAATCGAAGGTGCATTGGTTGCGATGCCGACAAACTTGCCGGCGACAATTATTGGGCTAGAGAAGACTGGCAGTAAAAGCGGACCCTTATCGGTAGGATAGCTTCTGGGGTCAAGAACGCATAGCGCTCTCCTTTCTTTTGGGCACAGATAATACTCGCCCTTGCGGAAGCCTTCAGCAGCCAATTCAGGATTGCCCATGTCAGTCATTGATATCAGCATAGGTCCTGATGCTGTTCTTAACCAAGCAGGCAGAAAACGGCCTTGCTCGTCATGGCCAGGCTGTCCATGATAATTTGCATCGTTGGAATCAAGCCCCCCCGGCTCTAAGCCAATGCCGATGGTTAAAAGGTCTGGATTACTATCTATAAATCTTTTGAGCATATCTATCAGGGCTATTCGGCTTACACCTGTTAGCGAATTCTGCTCGGCTTGAGAGGACACGACATCTGCAAGAGACTTTGCTACCAATGCAGCGTTTGCTAGGCTTGCCGAAATTTTCTCGGCTTGTTGGCCTGCGGTTGCAAATAAATATTTTTCAATGCTTTTCTCTTGCAGCCTTTGAACGCTATGGCTTACTAGTTCAAAGGTTTCAGAATTGCTTTTGTAGACGGCAGTCAGAAAAGATAGCACTGCAACTAATAGAATGGTGCCGGAATATATGGCAATTGACGATCGTATAGACTTCATTTTTATTATGCCTTCGCGAAAACTGCGACGATAGTCACTGGAGTTAACTTTCAGCTATAGACGTCCGCTTTGCTGAGGCGAAAGAAAGGTAATCATCTACTTTCGCCTCACTCGAACGGTCTAATAGTAAGGGGATTTATTAAATTGCCAGTGCTCGCTCACGCAGCTCACTGTTAAGGATACGGTCGTTCTCGCTATAATCGACTGGGCAATCGATTACATGCACGCCGGGGTTGGCGATGCAGTGATCCAGCAGTGGCAGTAGTGCATCCGCGCTTTCCACTCGGTAACCATTGGCCCCGTAGGCTTCGGCGTATTTGACGAAGTCGGGGTTCCCGTAGTCCAGGCCGAAATCGGTGAAGCCCATGTTGGCTTGTTTCCAGCGAATCATACCGTAGCCATCGTCACGCAGGATTACCACGGTGATGTGCATGTTTAGACGGACTGCAGTTTCCAGTTCCTGACTGTTCATCATGAAGCCACCGTCACCGCATACCGAGATCACTGGACGGTCGGGGTGCACCAAGTGCGCCGCCATGGCCGACGGTAGGCCGGCACCCATGGTCGCCAGGGCATTGTCCAGCAGCACGGTATTGGGCTTGTGCGCCTTGTAATTGCGGGCAAACCAGATCTTGTAGATGCCGTTGTCCAGAGCAACGATGCCTTCGGACGGCAGTACCCGACGGATATCGGCGACCAGTCGCTGCGGATAGACCGGGAAACGGTCATCGTCGGTGCCTTCGGCGATTTGCGCTTCGTTGGCTTCACGAATGGCCATCAGGCGGGTGAAGTCCCAGTGCGCGGTATCTTTCAGCGCTTCGCTGATCTGCCACACAGCGTTGGCGATGTCGCCGATCACTTCCACTTGCGGGAAGTACACGGCATCGACTTCGGCGGAACGGAAACTGATGTGGATGACTTCGGTGCCGCCACGGACCATGAAGAATGGCGGCTTCTCGATCACGTCGTGACCGATGTTGATGATGAGGTCCGCTGCCTCAATGGCGCGGTGGACGAAATCACCCGACGATAGCGCAGCGTTGCCAAGGAAGCGCGGGTGACGCTCGTCGACCACACCTTTACCCATCTGAGTGGTAATGAATGGAATACCGGTCTTGTCGATCAGCTGCTTGAGGACTTTGGCGGTCATCTTGCGGTTGGCGCCGGCGCCGATCACCAGGATAGGGCTGCGTGCAGCTTGCAGCTTTTCGATAGCGGCTTCGATAGCCTTGTGCTCAGCCAGCGGACGCCGGTGCAGGCTTGGCGGGATCGGCAGAGCGTCGGTTTGCTCGGCAGCGATGTCTTCCGGCAGTTCCAGGTGCACGGCACCCGGCTTTTCTTCTTCAGCCAGGCGGAACGCTTCGCGCATGCGGGCCGGGATGTTGTCGGCCGAGGCGAACTGGTGGGTGTACTTGGTGATGGGGTCCATCATGCCGCACACGTCAATGATCTGGAAGCGGCCCTGCTTGGACTTCTTGATCGGCTTCTGGCCGGTGATCATCATCATCGGCATGCCGCCCAGGTAGGCGTAGGCACTGGCGGTTACCAGGTTGGTCGCGCCAGGGCCCAGGGTCGACAGGCTGACGCCGGTCTTGCCGGTCAGGCGGCCATAGGTGGCGGCCATGAAGCCCGCGGATTGCTCGTGGCGGGTCAGTACCAGCTTGATCTTCGACTTGCGCAGGGATTCCAGCAAGTCGAGGTTTTCCTCACCAGGAATGCCGAACACATACTCGACACCTTCGTTTTCCAGGCATTGCACAACGACATCAGCGGCCTTAGCCATATTTCACCCTCATCGCACTCAAGGCAGTTTGGGCCCATAGAGTGAGGCGTAGGAGCAGGTGCGCCACTCTACCCACGGACCTTTATCGGTTGGTTTTCTGTTTCTAGCGTTTGCAGCGCAAGGGCCGAGTGGGCTCCTACGCTGTTGAGGCAAATAAAAAGAAGGCCCGGTCTAGACCCGGGCCTTTGAGGAAATACTTAACCGAGGACGCTTTGGAGCGCCTGCTGCAGTTCTGCGGTGGCTTCGTCGGCAGACCAAACAGCATTGCTGTGCCGCCACGCGATATAGCCATCAGGCCGAACCAAAATGGCACCTGCCTCGTGAATTTCACGAATCGATTGCCAATCGCAGTAAAGGTCCGCAGTACCTTTTGCGCCTGTAACAACGGTTTTCAGGAATGGCTGATTCAAGCCTTCTGCAGCAGCCACCCAAGCCTGTCCGGCAAGGCCTGTGATAAGGGTCATTTGCCCTTTACCCACGACATCGAGTGTAGAAATTCGGTGCCCGTTCTCGTTAACCAGCCAGGCGTGAGGAAGCTTGGCACCTGGGCGAGTGGTGGCCTGTAGGTAAAGTTCTTTGTCCCGGGCCCAGAGTTCCACACCGTCTCTTGGGTCCGGCTTAACGGCAGAAGACACGTAACGCTGGTTCAGCTCGACGCCTTGAGCGTTAAACTCGCGACTCTTGATTTCCAGCGCTTTCTGCAGGTTCATGCGAACTTCTACACCCGTCGGGCTCGGGTCGCGCATGCGATCAAGCAGTTTGGCAATGGTGTCCACGCCATTGCCGAAGTTGAAGCACTCTTTCAGCAGGGCATAGTCCTTACGAGACTGGTTGGCACGAGCCACGATCTGCTTGCCCACAGGAGCGCGCTCAGCAGTGTAGCTTTCCAGTAGATTCGGGTCGGCGAATCCTTTGAGGACGTAAGCCAGTTTCCAGGCGAGGTTGAAACCGTCCTGCATGCAGGTGTTGGAGCCCAGGCCGCTGGATGGCGGGTGACGGTGCACAGCGTCGCCGGCACAGAACACGCGACCACGGGAGTATTCTGTGGCATGCGCCTGGTTTACATACCAGGTCGACATTCGCTCAACCTGGACTTCCAGCTTAGGATCGCCGACCAAGAGTCGGATCTTCTCCAAAACTGCTTCTGGGGACAGATCGGGGGCGCCTTTGGCCATGTCGAAGCCCCAGCCGGCAATCCACTGATCCCACGGGCGAATGGCGCGCAGCAAGCCCATCCCGATTTCGCCAAAACCAGCTTCTGGAGTTGCGATCCACTGCAGGATGCTCGGGCGGTGTTCGACGTACTTGCTCAGGTCTGCGTTGAAGATTACGTATGCGGTTCCGGCCCTGGCCATCTCGCCGACGATCGGCAGATCGATTTCTTTGGCTACTTTGGAGTTTGCTCCATCGGCGCCCACCAGGTACTTCGCTCGGACTTCGTACTCGACGCCGGTCAAAACGTCTTTCATGCGAGCAGTCACACCTTCGCTATCTTGCACATGGCTCAGATATTCAGTGTTGAAGCTCAATTGAGCACCGCGGATGGCGGCGTGCTTGAGAAGAATTGATTCCATCTCCGGCTGGATGAGATCCAGCATGGTGCATGGGCTCCCTTGGACATAGTCGCCCTTGCGCTTGTCGCCTGTACCCCAGGTGCGCATACGTGCGATTTCCTCACCTGCCAGGCTGGTGGTGAAAAGTGTATCGCCCATCTGATCCCAAGGTGTGGCCGCTCTCACAACCTCCTCTTCCAACCCAAGATCCCGCACGACCTCCATGGCACGCTGGTTCGTGATATGGGCTCGCGGCGAGTTCGCCAGCCAATTGAACATGGTGACCATTTTGACCCGCACACCGTAGGTGGCTAGCGCCAAGGCAGTAGTTGCACCGGCTGGGCCAGTGCCGATTACCAGTACGTCGGTATCGAAGCTAGTGGAGGTAGTCATTTCTTATTCTCCAGGCATTACATGTTGATGCTCTGAACTTGCACGCAAGCCCGGAACACGTCCGACAGATCCCAAAGCCAGCCAGCACGAAGCAGCACCGACCTGGCGTTCGAGACATTAAAAAATTAGGGGAGTGGCGGGCTCTACTTGGACCCGCGGCTCGGGCGAGCGATGCGAATGAAGGGGAAGAGATTCATGGTACCTCCTGATTTTGTATTTTTTTTCAGGCCATCAGAGTGTCTGATCCAGCGGTATTCGCAGGCAGGTGAGATCACTCAATTCGTACTTGCATGCTAGCATGCAAGAGTGGCGGTCGCAATCGTCTGGAAATGCCTTTCGTCACGCCAAAAAAAGCCACGAGGTGAGTTCGTGGCTAAGGGTGCAGCGCGTAGTGAGTGGAGCTACGTCGGCTTCACCAAAGGGCAAAGGTGTAATCAATGTTCACGCGAAGCTCATTGTCATCCCGGTGTGTAGCTCCAGGCCCGAAATCATTTCGGTACCAAGCGTGTCTGACCCGAAATGCCACGTCCTTGAACGTGCCGCTTTGGATCACATAGGAGAGCTCGACGTCTTTTTCCGACTCTTTGAGCTTGTTGCCGCCGAGGTTCGGAAGGTCAATGTTGTCGCCGCTGACGTAACGCAACATCCCCTTCAGGCCAGGAACACCAACGCCGACGAAGTCATAGTCGTATTTGACCTGCCAGCTTCTCTCCTTGGGGTTTAAAAACTCCGAGCTCAATGTGCCTTCCGTGATCACCAGCGGTTCGGTACCAAAGAGATAGGGCATTGCGGTATCGCCGGTCAGCTGCATGTAGCCAGCACCGAGACGATGGACGCCGAGCTGGTAGGTCAACATCAAGGCGGTATTGCGGTTATCAACCTTCCCTGCTTTTGCGGATCCATTGTCTTTGGAATCATAGAAGCGGAAGTCGGAAGTGAGCCGCCCTGGGCCCAGCTCACGGTTGTCCACGAAACCGAGGTAATTCTTGTCGTAGATGTCTTCAAGCTCAGCGTAGTAATACTTGAGCGTGAGGTTCTTCGACCAGGCGTAATCACCGCCAAGGAAATAAAACGCATCAGACTCGGCTGCGCCGTTGAAGCGTCCGTTTGGCGCTGAAACTCGCATTTTTTGGTAGTCAGTAGAATCCCGCAGGTTGATTCGGTCGAGCCACCCCGCGTGCAGAGATAGATCTGTGATGTCTTGCGAGCGCAGGTAGGTGCCGCGGAAGGTTTGTGGCAGCAGCCGTGTTGGACTTGCGAACGCGATTGGCAAGAACGTGCTCACGGTTCCGTACTGAAGCTCAGTTTTGGAAACCTTGACCTTCGCTGTCAGCCCTAACTCGGAGTAGTCCTTGGCTGGCTCCCTGGTGGAGGTAGAGAACGGCAATAGACCGGTGCCGACACGATCTGGCGAGGAGTCAAGGCGCAACCCCATCATGGCTTGAGCATCCAGCCCAAAGCCGACTACACCCTCGGTGAAGCCCGAATTGAAGTTGACGATGAAACCCTGGGCCCACTCTCTCGCTGCAGCTTGCGGAGTCTGGTTGATGTAGTTGCGATCGAAGTAGTAGTTGCGCAGTGTTACCTTGGCTTTCGAATCTTCCACGAAGCCGGCCGCTTGGAGTGAAGCAGCATGTGCAGCCAGCAGCCCTGCGAATGTAATTTTTGTTGATTTGCTCATGTCGTGTCTTCTTTCTTGTTTTTGTGATGACGCAAGGCTGGTCAAACCACTGAGGCACTCAGCTCAGGGCGTTTTTTTAGCGACGAGAGATAAAGCAGCGAGATAGCCGCCAGAACGATGCCCGGCGCCGACGCCAACATCACACCACCCGCACCGGCTCCCAGGACCATCATTTTTCCTACGACGAGTGGACCGGTCATGGCACCCACACGACCGACTGCGAGTGCTGCACCGGTCCCGGTAGCCCGGCCATTGGCGGGATAAAACTGAGGAGCAAGGGCGTAAAGCACGCACTGGCCACCCGTTGTGAAGATGCCGGCCAAGAATCCTGCACCGATCATGGTAGGGAGTGAGGCCGCCACGGTGAGGCAGGCCAAGGAAATCAGAATGCCCCCATAAACCAGCGCCGACATGGCCCAGATAGGAAGGCGATCCATGGCAACGCCAAGCATCAACGTACCCACGGCCGCGCCGAGCTGCATGGCCAACACGACGACGCTTGCCTCGCTCGGTTTGAATCCCTGTCCAATCAAGATGCTTGGCAGCCAGTTGATCAGGATGTAGGTGACCATTAGTGTGAAGAAGAAGCTGATCCACAGGAGCAGAGTTTTCTTCAGTGCGCCGCCTTCAACCAAAATGGCTTTGGTGGAGGGAACTTCGATCGTTGCGGTGGCTGCAATCGCTTGCTTGTACACGTCGGGCAGGAAGATAACCAGCAAGGGAACGATGACCAAAGGGACAACGCCGCCGACGTAGAAGACGAGCTTCCAACCCGCCCCGAAATCCAGCAGACCAATGGCGGCTGCCAACGCGGCCCCCAGCGGTACACCGCAATACATCAAGCTTACTGCCGTGCCTCGCATGCGCTCACCAGCGGCTTCAGAGGCAAGTGCGATCAGGTTGGGCAGCGATGCGCCCAGTCCCACGCCTGTCAGGAGTCGAGCGAACAGCAACGCGCTGAAGCTCCATGCAACCGTAGTGACGAGGGAGAAGATGCCGAATAGGGCAACGGAGACGATGAGTACTTTCTTCCGGCCATAGCGATCAGCAAGGCGGCCGCCAACGAAAGCGCCTGGGAGCATACCAAGGACGCCGACACTGAAGACCCATCCCATTTCCAGCTTATCCAAGCTGTAGTCGGCAGACATGCCGTGAGCAGCGATTCCTGGGGCTTGGAGATCCAAGCCTTCCATCAATGCAACAAGGAAACAAAGCGCGATTGTGATGAAAAGTTTGGTCTTATCAGTTTTTTCAGTCATAGCGACCCCCTCCAAAGACCTTTGAACGGTCTTCAGAAAACTCGTGATTGTGGTTTTAGTAACGCCAGTGATGTAGAGCTACGTCAGCACAGCCAATCACTCAAGAAAGAGTGAGTAGGTGGGCTGATCACTACGTGTTCGGAGGTGCTGCGAGTTGGGAATCTGCGAGGCATTCATGGTGGTGATCTCTCTTATTGTTGTGTCATAGACCCCCTCCCTTACGGGAGGGGATTGCTGCAGACAGCTTGCGTGGAGCTGTCTGCGAACTCAGCGCTTCAGTAAATCCAATGCGACGTCGACGATCATGTCTTCCTGGCCGCCAACCATGCGGCGTTTGCCCAGCTCGACCAAGATGTCTACTGCTTTGATGCCGTAGCGAGTAGCTGCAACTTCTGCATGGCGAAGGAAGCTCGAATAAACGCCGGCGTAACCGAGCGCGAGAGTCTCTCGGTCAACACGTACCGGGCGATCCTGGAGTGGGCGAACCAGGTCATCTGCTGCGTCCATCAGGGCGTACAGGTCAGTGCCGTGGTTCCAGCCCAGCTTGTCTGCAGCTGCAATGAAAACTTCCAGTGGTGCATTACCAGCACCGGCGCCCATGCCCGACAGACTCGCGTCGATGCGGTCACAGCCTTCCTCAACGGCGACGATCGAGTTGGCTACGCCGAGGCTCAGATTGTGGTGCGCGTGGATACCGGTATGAGTGGCTGGATCGAGCACCGCTTTCACTGCGCGGAAGCGCGCACGAATGTCATCCATATTCATTGCGCCGCCGGAGTCGACGACGTAAATGCAGGTGGCGCCGTAGCTTTCCATCAGTTTTGCCTGCTGCGCGAGCCCTTCGGGGGTCTGCATGTGGCTCATCATCAGGAAACCAACCGTGTCCATGCCGAGTTCACGGGCGTACTCGATGTGCTGCTTGGAAACGTCTGCCTCGGTGCAGTGGGTGGCGATACGGACGACGCGAGCGCCTGCGGTATAAGCCGCTTTGAGGTCGTGCAGAGTACCAATGCCGGGGAGCAGCAGCGTTGCAATCTTGGCGTGCTTCACCGCGTCAGCGGCAGCTTCGATCCACTCGATATCGGTATGCGCACCAAAACCGTAGTTGAAACTGGAGCCCTGGAGACCGTCCCCATGGGCGACCTCGATCGAATCTACCTTGGCGGCATCCAGGGCACGAGCGATCGCTTGGACCTGATCGAGTGAGTACTGGTGACGAATTGCGTGCATACCATCACGCAGGGTCACGTCGGAGATGTAGAGCTTTTTACCGTTCATATCTGCGCTCCTCAGGCCTGGCTCATCGACTGAGCCATGCGCTCGGCGGTAGCCAGCGCAGCGGAAGTCATGATGTCGAGATTGCCTGCGTACGCCGGCAAGTAATGGGCAGCCCCCTCGACCTCGAGGAAAACAGAGGTCTTCAGGCCACTGAATTTGCCTTGGCCAGGAATGTTCAGTGGGGCAGATTCAGGAATCACTTCAAACTGAACTTGTTGTTTGAGGCGGTAGCCAGGGACATATGCGTTCACTGCGGAGACCATTTCCTCAATGGAAGCCTCAACGTGCTCCTGGTCAACTGCTTCAGACAGCACATAGACGGTGTCCCGCATCATCAGAGGAGGCTCAGCCGGGTTCATGATGATGATGGCTTTACCTTTGGCTGCGCCGCCGACCACTTCGATGGCTTTCGAAGTGGTTTCGGTGAATTCGTCAATGTTCGCCCGCGTGCCAGGCCCCGCCGATTTGGATGCAATCGATGCGACGATCTCTGCGTAATGCACTTTGGCAACACGCGATACTGCAGCGACCATCGGAATAGTTGCCTGGCCACCGCACGTGACCATGTTCAGGTTCTGTGCATTAATGTGCTCTTCGAGGTTCACCACCGGCACACAATAAGGGCCGATAGCTGCCGGGGTGAGGTCGATTACTCGGATTCCCGGCTTGCACTCACGCAGCATGGCGTCGTTTTTGACGTGAGCACCAGCACTGGTTGCATCGAAGACGAAATCGATGTCGGCGAACTCTGGCATTTTGACCAAGCCGGCGACACCTTCGTGGGTGGTAGCCACGCCCATCCGGCCTGCGCGGGCCAGACCATCGGAGGCTGGGTCGATACCAACCATCACGGCCATTTCCAGGTGCTTGGAATTGCGCAGGATTTTGATCATCAAGTCGGTGCCGATGTTCCCGGAGCCGACGATGGCGACTTTGCGTTTTGTAGTCATTTCTAGATCTCCATCACTCGACACTGAACGACACGCCGACGCGGCCAAGGCCTTCGATTTCGGCTTCAAAGTGATCACCTGGGCTAACGCCAACCATCGGTCCTAGGGCGCCTGTGAGGATGATGTCGCCTGCTTTGAGAGGTTCACCAAACTCAGCCATGGTGCGAGCGAGCCAAACGGCTGCATTCAGCGGGTTCCCTAGGCATTCGGCACCACTACCGGAGCTCACGACCTCACCGTTTTTGGAGAGCCGCATCGTTGCGCCGCGCAGGTCTAGCCCATCAATTCGCTGTGCAGGTCCGCCGAGGACAAAGCACCCGCTTGATGCGTTGTCAGCCACGGTGTCGGCGAACTTAATGTTCCAGCCCTCAATGCGGCTGCCGACAATTTCAAGCGCCGGGAGAACCCAGCCGGTTGCAGCGATGACATCTGCAAAAGTTGTAGAAGCGCTAGGTAGGTCGCGTTCCAGAACCAGTGCAATTTCTGCCTCGATCTTGGGTTGCAGGACACGTTCGAAAGGAACCACTTCGTTGTCGCCGTACGCCATGTCGGCAAACAGGCAACCAAAGTCCGGCTGGTCTACGCCCAACTGGGCCTGGACCTTGGGATTGGTCAAACCGATCTTGCGGCCAACCAGGCGCTGTCCATTGGCGATGGCATAGGCTTGGTTCAAGCGTTGAATCGCGTATGCACTTTCCACGTTCGTGGCGCCGATCACGTCACGCAATGGTCCAACAGGCTCGCCCTTTCCTTCAGCTCTGCGCAGATCAGCCGCCAAGCGCTCAAGGGTCTCTTGTGTAATGTTCATCGTGACCTCGATCAGTGGGTGAGGAAGTCGAGAACCATGCGGTTGAACGTGTCCGCGTGTTCCCATTGGGCCCAGTGGCCGCATTTGTTGAAGACATGCAGTTGAGAGTTGGGAATGCCAGCAACCAGGCGCAAGCCTGTGTCCATCGGGACAAAGCGGTCATTACGACCCCAGACTACGAGGGTCTCGGCTTGAATCTCACCGAGGCGATGGCTGAAGTCAGGGAACTGCTTGAGGTTCGCAGCGAGACTCGCGGTGAAGTTCTCGAGGTGGTCTTTCCGAGCCAGCATGTTGTCCAGCCGTGCTTGGAACAGCTCTTCGGTGAGGTCGCTGGTGTCGTAGACGAAGATGTTCATCATCTTCTTGAGGTTTTCGATCGTCGGCTCGCGGTACAGCCCGTTGAGTAATTTGATGCCTTCAGTTGGCATGGATACGAATGGACTGACCCCACCGGTGCCACCGCCCATAAGTACGAGCTTACCTACGCGCTCAGGCCAGGTGAGAGTGAAAGCTACGGCGGTATGGCCACCCATGGAGTTGCCGAGCAGGTGCACTTTGTCCAAGTCCAGCTTGTCGACCAACCCTTTCAGAACACGGGCGTTGAGATCGGACCGAGAGCCGGTGCTGATGATCGAATCACTTTTGCTCCAGCCTGGGCAGTCCATGAGGATGACCCGGAAACCAGCTGCTACCAGTGGCTCGATGTTGCGATTGAAGTTGGCCCAGCCGCTAGCACCAGGGCCAGAACCGTGCAGCATGACAACCGTTTCTTTGCCTTCACCGCAGTCGTTGTAATGAATATTCAGATCCAGCTCACCGTCTTGGATGCGAACGAATTTGCTGGTGTCTTTTTCAGTAATTGCAGTCACGATTGATTCTCCGTGAAAGTGTGTTAGCGCTGAGATTGCGCACTGATTGAGCCGAAGCCTGCGATCCACTCAGGGATCTCTCGGTAATAGCGATCTGTCGCGGTGTATGCGCCGTGGGCAGCGAGCGCTGAGAAGGCTGCGACCCAGGCCTTGACCTCATGCGTGGATTTACCGGCCAATTCGGAGAGATGTGCGTTGGGGAGGTGATCCAGGTCGCTCAAAAGGTCCTGCTCAACAACGTCGAGGAAGTACTGATCCCACTCGGGATTCAGGGGATGTAGGGTGTTCTGGTCTTCGACAAATCGCTCAGCTGCGGTGACCACTCGTTGAGTGCGAGCGGTGCGCTCGTCTTCTGGCAGATTGCGGCCACTGCCCATGAGCCGGTCAGCCATTCGGGCATCAACTTTGGCCAGTTCTGGAACTGGCGGTTGATGTGAAAGGCCACCTGATCCCAGAAACAGCACGCGCTTGTTCAGGGTGCGGGTGAAACGACCGACCGCGTCCCCCATCAATCTGACCCGCTCGAAGGTTGGCAAAGGCGGTGCCACGCAGTTCACGAAGATCGGCAAGACCGGATGCTTGTCCAAACCGCCGAGGAGAAATTCGAGTGGTTGAGCGAAGCCGTGATCGACCTGCATGCGATATGAAACAGGCATATCGATGCCATTGCTCAGCAGAGATTCAGCACAAGCTTCAGCGATGGATTTGGGGACAGACAGGGTGCCGGCGAGCGAGCCGAAATCGCCGATGGCTTCAGCGGCCATGCCCAGACAGAAAGGGGGCATGACATCGTAGAAGAAGCCGTTGTAATGGTCTGGAGCGAAAAGCACCACGAGCTCAGGATCGAACGCGGCGATGCGTGCACGGGCAGCGCGGACCACCTCATCCACTTCATCGAGCACGTTCTTGGGCGGATCGAAATGCCCAATTAGGGGCGTGTGCGATAGGCAATGCAGGTAAGCGTTCATCGATACGAGACCTTCACGTCGTGCCCCAGTGCAGGCCGCCTCGCACTGGGACGGCATGAGCGCTTTCCTCAATGCCTAGGCAGAGAAGCAACGCCATGCAGGTAGATTTGTTTTTGTCTGCCTAATCATCATGCACGCTAGAATGCTAGCATGCAAGCTTGACGATGCCCGCTCATCGTCGAGCGTTTCCTCGCCTTCAGGATGGGGCGCGACGGATACTAAGCGATGGATGCAAAAATCTGGTTTACTATCCGAAATGCTAGTATGCAAGCCAGTTAGCGAAATGTTGAACCGCGCATTCAGTCCTAGGAAAACCACAACGATGCAAGTGGCAAACAAGAAGACCGCTATCTACCAGCACATTTTGGAACGCCTACTGAATCGTAGGTACGCGTTCGGTGAAAAGATTCTGGTAAAAGAAATTGGCGAAGAGACTGGAGTCAGTCGTCAGCCGATCATGACCGCACTGAACAGCCTGCAGGAAAGGGGCTTTGTTTTGATCACAGCCCAGGTTGGGTGTGAGGTTGTGCACCCTACACGTTTGGAAGTTGATGACTTCTACCAAATGTTTGCGAACAACGAAGCGCTTATCGCCGGGCTTGCTGCTGAACGTGGCTCCCCTGATGATGTACTGCGGATGTCTGAAATCAACGACAAAATTAGAAGCATCAACCCAGCTCACAGCGATGCTGCCGACAGCTATCGAACTTTAAACGTCGAATTCCATCGCCTGCTACACGCAATGGCAAAATCGCCAATACTCTCGGCACGTCAAGTAGCAAATTTTGAGCTGTCCGACTTTTTCATCGTGCAGACCTGTGGCTTTCAAGTGCATTTGGATGCTGCTACTGATGAGCACGATGAAATTCTTGCAGCGCTGAAAACCAGGAACAAAAAGGCCGCAGCCAATGCGGCTGCGAGCCATATTCACAGTGTGGCGAAGGACGTCGTGTCTAAAATGCCTGAGGACGCGAAGCTCGCCTCATAGCGGGAAGGCGAACTCAAGCCATACCGAGTCGCCTTTGGGGCCGTTTTTGACTGCGGTCTCACGCATCCATTTGAGGACGACTCCTGACTTCTGATCGAACGCATAGAAGATCTGGGGGCCAACGGCGAATTTACTCAGCCGGTTCCCATCATCGAGGTCACCATGGTCGTAGCGATCGTCGGTGACCTGCTTGGTGTAATAACCCACCAAGCCTAACTGAACCTTGGGATTCGACTGCAGCCTGTAGCCGAGCAGGTAGTCAACGTTGAACACGTTACCT
This sequence comes from Pseudomonas sp. X4, assembly GCF_040784925.1. Taxonomy (NCBI): domain Bacteria; kingdom Pseudomonadati; phylum Pseudomonadota; class Gammaproteobacteria; order Pseudomonadales; family Pseudomonadaceae; genus Pseudomonas; species Pseudomonas sp. X4. The sequence goes on from NZ_CP160798.1 coordinate 3,272,137, forward strand.
GAGCGATAGTCGGTGTCGTCGTTCTTCGCATTGATAGTGAATGTCGGTGCAATCGACACCTCCCAGTTAGGATGTGGGAACCAGGTCAGGTCGAATTCTTGGGTATAGCTAGCATTGCCTGTAGGGCTATTCGCTAGCTTATTGCCGTCATAGTTTCCCAATGGTACGAAGGCGCTGAATCCCGTTAGCAAATGCAAGTTTTCGGAAGGCGAGTAGCCGACATACAGAGGGGTCAGATACAGTTGCCTGAAACCGGAGTCTGTATCGCTATTTCCGAATGCCTCAACCTTGATCTTGTTCGCTGAGCCGATAATTCCACTGCTGATGGTAACGCCGCTATCGAATTTCACGTCCCATGTATGCACTACTCGAATGGCTTGAACAAAGTTTTCCAAGCTGAATCCGGGTACAGACGATTTGCCGCTGTTATCTTTGAAGCTGTCCGCCTTGTAGTAGGCGGTATAGCTGTACAAAGAGGTTTCACCTGGGGGAGGCAAGATCGCTGGAAGAACGGTCTGTACACCTAACGGCCAAACGGTATCTCCATTTTCAGTTCCGTAACAGAGAGAAGAAACGAGCAAAGAGCATCCGAGCGCGCTGGCAACGCCAGCGCGTGTTACATAACTTTTCATTGTTATTATCCTATGTATTTTTACAGCTTGGCGTGGGCCCCAATAAGGACGAATATAACCAGCGCAGGTTCGGTGCCAGGGTTTCGCCAAGCATGGATATTGCCTTGCTGCACCACGATGTCTCCGCTCGCAAGCTCCCTTATCTGGCCGTCGTCCAGTTCTAGAACGAGAGGGCCTGTGACCACAATGCCGTAGTCAACTGTCGGAGAGGCGTGCATACCAGGTCGCTCAGGGTCGAAGCATTCATACAGTCCAAGCAGGTGACGTTGCTGCTCAGCATGAGCCTCCTCGGGACTGAAATCCGAGGACTGGAAGATTGAGTCAGGCGGGAAACTCACCGCCAGACACTTGGTTTCTCCAGGCTGAGGCAGCAGGGAAGAGGTGGCTTGAACTGGGTCGTCAAAGGCTTCAGGAAGGGTCGGTGATGCCACCGTTTGCCAGATTAAAGAGGTAGCGAATCCTGGAATTTTTTTGTACTCATAGGTCTGAGGCGCCAGACCGTCGGAAAGGAACACAGCTTTACCATTCTGCGTGCCTGCAACCACTCGTCTCACTTTCATGTTCGGTCTCCGATTGAGCGCCGCCCGATCGAGCGGCGCTGCGGTTCAGGTCAGGCTGGGATTGATTACAACGTTAGTGAAACCGCCTTTGCGGTCTGCTATTGCATCCATTGCCTCGTTGACCTGTTCGATGGCGAAGACCTCCTGGTCGAATACTGAAAGATCCAAGGTGCCGGCGGCAGCCATTTCGGCCATGTCCTGACCTTCTGCCACAGTGAACCAGAGAGAGCCAATCACACTGATCTGGAAGCACATGAGTTTGAACATCGGTACCGGCAGGTCCTCAGACATCCCCCCGATATCCACCATGCGGCCGCCGCGGCGCAGCGCACCAATCGCCTCAACGGTAAGCTCATGAGGAGCGCCTGGGCCAACCGCATCGATGAAAATGTCAGCGCCGAGCTCATCGGTGTGCTTCCGAACCCAATCCCCCAGTGGCTCATCGCCGACAGAAATTGTGGAGATCCGATCTGGGGCGAGAGCGCGAACTCGCTCCAGAAGTTGGCGGTTACGAGCCATCGCGAAGATTTTTGTAGCACCCATGGCCAGGGCAAGTAGGACGGCCCCAAGTCCGAGCGTCCCGGTGGCGCCACTGATCAGTACAGACTGACCAGAGCACGCGCCAGCTTTGCGAAGGGCCGAATAGGCGGTGCCGAGATAGCCAAAGCGGCACCCTTGCTCGAAGGTGATAGCTTCAGGGAGCTTGACCAAGCCCGACGCCGGTGCGGTCATGTATTGGCACAATCCGCCATAGGGGTAGTCTTCGAAGATTTCTTGGGAGCCTGGGCCAAACCCGAAATAGCCCTGGAAGGTGAATGCGGTGCAATTGATGTGCTGACCGCGCAGGCAGGCATGACAGGAACCGCAGCTACGGCCGGGGTTCACGTACACGCGGTCTCCGACTTTGATGCCGTGCACGCCTTCACCCACTTCTTTTACGATGCCGGCGGCGTCTAAACCGTAGACCGCCGGCAGCTTCGGAAGCGGGAGGTAGGGGAACCAGGTGGAGTAACTCTCGATGACATTGCGAAGGTTAGGTACCAAGTTGCAAGCTTTCACCTCTACAACCACGTCATGTGCACGTGGTCTAGGGACCTCGATCGAGTCGAGTTGGAAGGTCGGACCAACCTTATGAAGGCGGGCAGCTTTCATCATGCTCATTTCTATTTTCCTTATTTTCATTGGGCCAGGGGCCGTGGGCACTAAACAGAAGGAAACCCCTCTAGCTCGCGAGAGCAAAAGGATTTATCTGTCTGGAAAAACGTGTCGGAGAAGGTTGCCTCGATGGCAGCCATTGGAGGATCTCGTCACATGCCAGCGTGACGAAAAAGGCGAGGAGTCTTTGCACGCAATGCTGACCATGATGGGCACCGCTTGTTTGTAGTTATGAACACATCATGCATCACTGGAATGCTAGCATGCAAGATGTCTTTCGATAGACGGAGGGTGGCATGGCTGCTCATGGTCGGCGAGCGGATTTAGCCTCGATGGCGACCGAACTGTGTTGATGCGTCTCGCTGGAGTGGATTAGTTAGAGATCGAGTGCTGCCGATTGGATCGAAGGTGGGCTATTTCCCTGGCAGGGCTTGCTTACCTTGGGGTTCGATGGGTACGGCGCCATCAGTAAGCGCTTGGCGGAGGTTATCTGGGGCACAGGTTCTGTTAGCGCTTTCGCTCGCTGTGCTCGATAAAGCGGGTTCCATTTGTAAATGAAGCTCCTGCTACGAAACTGAATCTCGATTGATTGGATCCAGGCCGTTGGAGCATTCAAGGTGAAGCAGAAGTAAAAACAGCTTGGTCCGCTACTGGACGTAGCGAAGGCACGAAGGTCCGTTTTGCCAATCTCGGGGTTTCTAAAAGAAAGGCGCACTAATGTGCGCCTTTCTTTCATGCGGTCAGGGGCGCGGTTACCAAGCCGTGACCAAAGTCGCTCGAGTCGAAACCTAAGGTGAAGCAATCTCGACGCGCTTGTGCCGTAAGATGAGCAGACACTGCTTGAGCGAGCTGGGGGGCTCGAGCTTCGCGAAGCCGTTCCCACCATAGAGCAGCAACGCCGGCGACGTGAGGGCAAGCCATGCTCGTACCACCAATCGAATGAAGCGTCCCTCCGGGCCAGGCAGAAAGCACATCTACGCCTGGAGCGGTCACATGCGGAAAGCTGTTTGAGAAATCTGCGATGTCGTACAAAGGGCCAGAAACTCCAGCAGCACCTACGGAAATCACTCCGTCAGCCGCAGCTGGTAGCGACGCTGCAATTTTGTAATCACGATTTACAGAGCGGCGACTTTCGTTGCCTGCTGCTGCGATGACCAAGGGGGCAGCATTGAAGGCCGCCTGAGCCTTGAACATGGCCATGAGTGAGTCGAGCAGGCGGAGGTTTCCGCGGTAAATTTCCAGAGCTTGTGAGGTCGCTAGGTCTACGGGCCAACCGGCTTGAACCTTTCGTTCAACTTCGCCAGGAAAGTCGAAACCGAGTGACATGGAAATGATGTTCGCGCGCTCTTGGGCGGCCCACTGCAGGCCGCGGAACAAGATGTCGGAGTTCGCGTTGCGCTGGCCTATCACCTTACCGATCAACGCTTGGCTGACGCCTCTGGCTACTCCGATTCTTCGGCCATTTACGTCCTGGCCAAAAATGGTTCCAGCGCAATGAGTGCCATGACCGTCCAAGTCACCGTTACCTTCTCCGGTGAAATCATTTTCTATGACATTCATCCCTGCGAACGCCGGATGCGATCGATCAATCCCTGTATCCAGCACAGCCACTGTAACGCCCGCACCTGTGTACGGTGATTGATCAGCCTGGACCGATCCAATTCCCCAAGCGTCACCAGTTGACGGGGTCGGTGCCGAGCTTGGAACTGGACGGACTAAGGCGGTAGCCATGGGTTGGGTGACAGCTAAAACTTCGGGGTCCCGCCCCAGGTCAGCCACTGCGTGGACAGGCAGGCGTTCCACGGTAAGCATCGTGCCACTTAAAAGGTTCGCTGCCCGCTTTAGTGAGTTTGTCGAAGTCGGGGGACGTCTCAGGACAATGTAGTTTTCCATCCGCATATCCTTAAGCAAAAATCGAAAGCCGCCAGCCAACGCCCGGGCCTTTTAGCCCGGACGAGAGCAGCTGTCAGAGACGTACAGGCAGGGTGACTTGTGGCTGGATCTCCACAAGAGCGGAATACGCCTCAAGAATGTCAGTGAACAGATCAGGGTGCTTGGGTGCGTGAACAGTCACAATCAGCGCGTACCGAATCTTCTCAGCTTTGTCGGCTGTACCGCCCTTGGCCCTGGCGTTGTAGTGGATGTCGAAAGCTGCATCCTTCAAGCTAGACCCGTACATATTTTTTGAGTCATGGAGGACGGTTTCCCACTTGCCCGCGTCGGAGCGAAGCTCATCTTCGGTAGCGAATTTCTTCTTCTCGAAAAATGACTTCGTCTTGGCGTTCGCTTTGCCTTCTTTGACCCTGTCCTTGTTCGGTCTGAAGGTAACCTCGAGCCCGGCACGGGTGTAGGAGGCAGAGTCCTGAGGGTCCGTAGTCGAAGCGAAAGAAAAGGTAGCCGTTACCTTCACCTTCCCTGTCAGCTGAGCCTCAGGAAGGGGAATGGGGGCGCGGATGTATTTGCCGGGCTTGAGTTCACCTTGGTAAACGATGCGGGCTACACCCGATGGACACGTAATTACCTCAATTAGGTCTTCAGGGACCTTTCCCCAGCCCACATCTACCGATTCATGGCCATTCTGATCTGCTGAGTGGATAAGCAAAGCTTTGATTGCCAGAGGAGAGAGCTCCTGACCAAGGACTGCGCGTATACCCACTGCAGAGCGCAGCATGTTCGGCGCTGCGAAGCTGGTACCCAGCAGCGGAGCTAGTGTCGGCTTTTTGCCCGGACTCAACGCATGGAAGTACTGTTTGCCTCCTCCAAATGCCATTAGGTCAGGTTTGATGACGCCAGGGCTCCGGCCTGGTCCGCGAGCGCTATATGAGGCACGCGCCCAGGCCTCACTCGTGCAGTTAGCTGCGCCAACGGTCACAGCGTTGACACAATCCGATGGAACCTGCACGCGGTCTAACTGAACAATCGAGTCCCTTGCGCCGTTGTTGCCGGCGGCGATCGTCATGAAGGTATTTCCATCACTGAGCAGATTGTCGATCACTGACGTCCATGCATGTACGTCATCATCCTCGATGGCCACATCCGGACCCACGCTGAGGTTGATGAACTCATACTGACGGGATAGCAGTACCTCTTCGATATGACCGAGCGTACGATAGAGCTCAAGAGGGTTTTCCAGGCTTGCACCTTCATCTAGAACACGGAGGTGATCGACAAAGGAGTACGGTCGAGCCGCTTGCCCCTCTGGCTCAATCGGGCCGAACAGAAAAGCCGAAGTAGCGGCCAAGCCGTGCTCTGGCCCTTCAGGGTCATCGCTAGCGTTCTCATCTAGCACCCGATAGCTACGCAGCCATTTTCCTATTGCGTGGTCTGCTGGGAGCCCGGCGTCGAGAATCGCTACCCGCGGATCTGAGGAGAGCGGAGGTTGCGTTGGCAAGGTGCATCCAACGGACGGGCCGCTCCGCTTAGTAGTCGGCAAGAGGCCACGCATTTTGGGGACGGGCCGGATGACGCGAACGAAAACAAACTCCGAAAGCTCGAGCGCGGCTTGTTGCGCCCCTTCTACGGGGACGAACCAGAGATTACCGACCTCAAAGCCAAGCTCGGTATGGACGGTTAGCTCTCGTGCTTTCGCAAAACCTATGAAAGCATTCTGGATGAAGCTGCTGTCCTGATCGGGGAGCATGTGGATGCCGCATTCGAAGTACCTGTCGTGCTCTGTGCCAGGGTTGACTACTCGCTCACTTGGTTCGAATGCAGAGATATTCTCAATGCGCGTCAGTTCAGTCGCTTCGTCCGAGTCAACCTCTACGCTGTTCATCCAATCGCTGAATGCCCTAAACGCTTTTCGTTTGCCTGCGACGAAAATTTCTGTGGTCGGAGTTTCTCTAGGAGCTACCTTGCGAGTCCAGCTCTCCGGAGTAACGCGTACCTTACGGCTCCCAATCGACTCTAGCCCAACTGAACGCAGCATATTGGCAGGGAAGAAAGACTTCGCGATGTAGCTGGGATTCAGTACGAGACGAACCACCCCGAAATCCTGAGGACACGCGGAGGAAGAGAGGCTATCCAGCGCAAAAGATGCGCTATCAGCCTGCTCCGTAAGACGCTCGCGCGCTTGCTCGAAGGTGTAGGCGTCAGCCTTTTCTATCTTCCTACCAACACCTTTGATGCTCTGGGTTAAAAGCTCGCCCCGACCGATCAGAAAATTCGTTTGGCTCATGCAGTAGTACTCTTCCGTGTTGATCGCTTAACAGCGTTTGGTGCTGCATTTCTGTGCTTGCGAATCGTGTCCCGACTCACGCCGGTAATATCGTGAATAGCTCGCTGAGACAGCGAAGTATCGCTGTCCAGCATTACCGCAAACTCGATTTGCTCAGCCCGCTCCAGGTGAGGGGTCCTTTGACGTACGAGCTCCTCGATCAATTTCTCCGAACCGGCGGTGCCCAGTGCGAGCGCTCGACGGAAGCGCTGCATCTCTCTCTCAATATCGCTGAAAGACTGATTCTGCAGTGCGTACGAAAGGACTCCAGTCCATTTCTCGAACGTAGGGAAATCTGGGCCGAGGAATCGCTTGATAGCGATCCCTACTGCTTCTGCGTCAGGTGCCTTGAACTCAACCATGAGGTCAAAGCGTCTCCATAGCGCAGGGTCGATGAGCTCTGGATGGTTGGTCGCAGCCAACAGCAGTCCAGTTGCAGGCCAATCATCTACCTCTTGGAGAATGACGGTGACCAAGCGCTTCAGTTCGCCTACGTCACTGTCGTCACTACGACGTTTAGCTATGGCATCGATCTCATCGAGGAAAAGCACCGACGGCACGCGCTTGGCATAGTCGAGTGCAGCCCTCAGGTTGGCGCCACTTTTGCCTAGCAGGCTACTCATCACAGCCGTCAGGTCTAGCACGAAGAGAGGTACGCCCAACTGCGCAGCGATCCAGCGAGCTGTGATTGTTTTTCCTACTCCAGGAGCGCCTACGAACACTGAGGATTTGGTTGGCTGTAACCCAAGCGCCGTCAGCTTCTTGGTCTGTTTTCTTTCTTTGATCAGTTGAGCGAGAGAGTGCTTGACCATGTCATCCAGCAACGGTGCGGGATAATCTGATCCGTCATCGAAAACCTTCAGAAGAGACAGTCGAGACTCGTTGTCGATCGGTAGGGTGGCCTCTTCAATTTTGGTTGGAGCTTCTCTGCGCATGTAGGGAGCCGCTCCGCCAGGAGCGATGGTCCTCAGGTACTTGTCGAGCTGCTCCGCTAGCTCGGGTTGCGTGCCTCGATATTGCCTAACAAGGCGTGCAACAAAGAGCCGGACGTCCTCTGTCTTCTCACTAAGGGCCAGTCTGGCGACCTGGACTAAATCTGATTTTACTTTGCTGAATTCGTCCATTGTCATGTAAACGCTATGATTCTAAAGGGCTTGAGCACACAGTGCAGTGGACTAGATCATAGCATGATGTTTTCGATTCGTCCGCTCGCAGGTGGGTAGGTTCCGAGCTTAGGAGTGCTGGCCGACCGGCGGTGAGAGAGGGGGCGCTGGTGTGGCCAGACACAGAACGGGATCAGATGCATCTCAATTTAGGTGGCATGCATCAGTGTCAGGAGCATCTGCAAACGGACGCCTCTCTGCCAATAGGAGCCAAGGTGCCGGCCGCTTCCATGGCGCCAACCGATGCTCAGCTCATCGGTCGAAGGGCTGAAGGGCTAATAGTCGTACCCCGACCACTGCAGTGATCCGCAACGCTATCCACGTTTGCCCACAAATCAGTCTTACCCCGCTTTCAGCATTGAAAGCGGTCGTCTAGGAATCCAGCGTTCAGTTAATGAGGCGAGAAGGTGTCACACTACTCGGGATCGTGAAAAGTCAAGGTGGTCTATCCGCTGTTGTTCTTAATAACAGCTTTCAATGGTCGCGTAACGGTATTCGTACGGTGAAAATCGACCTGCCCTACCGAATAGTAACAACGCTGTAAGGCACTCCGTGTACGCTAGAGCTTCCTTCTGAACGAAGCGCTCGTACAGCGCGCGTTGACCTTGAGGCACTTTAGCGCGATTTTCTAGACACTGCCTAACAAGTGGACTAAGCATGTACCCACGAACATCGTACCGGGCGTCAACCGCCTTGAGCACTGTTGCCCAGCATGAATATAAGATTGGTGGCGGATGGCTAGAGGACAGGAATTCTATTTTATCGATCATGCCTACCTCATGCTGAGATGCTGAAGAGGACGAGATCGCTTTGACTTGAAATTATAATAAATCAACCTAATCATCTATAGATACCACCCCGGACTAAATTCTGTAAGTATGTAGTTGCGTACTCGACCGTGCGTTAGTAGACGGACAGAATTTCTGTTCGGAATCCGGCAGAAAGCTCCATTCGGAACATGCTCTCTTCTGACAAAGCCCCCTGAATCACTTCATCTGAAGCCGCAGAGGTCTTGAGCACCTGGATATCAAGCAGGCCATTCATTGGCTGCTCCACAAAATCCTCATGAAGAGTGGAGCCAGCATCATCAAACCGGAGCAGCTGCGCATAATCCAATACAGCCAGGTCGTCCGGTAAGTCTTCAGCCACTCGCTGTGAGAACTGGAGCAAAGAAGGTTCCGCGAGAACGTAGAGCCAGGCCTCGTGGTCCTTGCTTCCTGTTCGCCTCAGCACTCTGCCCAGCACTTGGCGATAATGAAGTTCGGTTCGAATGCGGCTCAGGTAGCAGCACACCTGCAAGCGAGGAATATCTGTACCTTCGCTGATCATACCGACCGCGACAATCCATTTACCTTTCCCGCCTCGAAAGTCATCTATCAGCTGTTGTGCTCCTGGGGTGCGCGTTGTAACCACCAGGCAATCCTCGCCTCGTGATTTAAGTACCCCGGCGACCTGGTTGGCATGCCTAATGTTTGTGGAAACTACCAGGCCACCCGCATCTGGAATCCTGCAACGCACCTCATCCAAGCGGCTACGCCCAAGATCAATGACCTTCTCGACCATGTCGCGATGGGTGAGCAGGTCCTCAAATGTTACAGGGGACTCGTTCAGTAGTTGAGCGATGCTCGGATAAACTGTCACGATCGGTGAGTCGTCAACTAGCTCGGTTAGCTTCACCGCACCATTATCGATGACCACTATTCTTGGGGAACGGCAGACGTTGTCTGCGACGGCCTCCTTCAGACCGTATCGAAAATCACAAACGAGGCGACCTTCAGGGTCGGAATATCGAGCCATAGCAATCGCTCTTTCATCCGAGCGCCAAGGAGTTCCGGAAAGGGCGAGAGTGAAAGCCGCTTGGTCCTGCAACCGTTGTAGGATGATCTGGCCCCACGCATTGCTTAAAAGCGGGTCGTGCCCAGCGCAGTGGTGGATCTCGTCGAATACTGCAAAAACACGATAGTCGTCGAGCAGTTGCCAAAAAGAAGCTGACTGATGACCCATTGCTTGATAGGTATTGGCGACTCCCACTGACCCCAAGCGGCCGTCAAACGGTCGGCCCATTACGTGAGCGAATGTCTGCTCCAATCCTGCAACCACTTGACAAGATGGTGCAAAGCAGAGAACCAGATCAATCGCCCCGGATTGTAATAATCGCTTCGCGACTTCTGCAGCCATCCGGCTTTTGCCCGAGCCAGGTGTAGCTTGGCAAAAGAAATGTGATGAGTGTCTATATCGCTCCAGCGCCGCAGTAACACAAGCGCTCTGCCATACACGCAGATCCTTCATACAGTGACCAGCAGCTTCAACGTATTTTCGATTGCACGAAGGTGTCCCAAAAGCTTCGAGCTGCGATCTCGCGCGTCAATGTAGTCATCTTCAACTCGGACCTTGAGTGCCGGCATTTCAGTAAAAAGCTGCTTATAGCGCTCGGCCTCGCCTAGGGCCGTGAGCATGTCCAGCCGGATTTCCTTCGCTAGTGACTCGAGCCTTTGTGTAGGGCAGTCATTCTGCCGCTGCTGTAACTGCGGTTGGGGGGTTACCACGCTTGGGGTTTCACTCTGGTCATTTGGGAAACGATGGTCCACCAGTAGGAGGGTGATGGCTTCAGGCATGTCCATCACATGAAAAATCTGGTCGCGCTTACGTCTGATCGGATCGTGCTTGACCCATCCCACGCGTTTGAGGCGTTGAACCTGGTCGTAGATGTATCGCCACAGCTCAACGTCGTTAATCGGGACATCCAAGAGGCTGGCATAGCCAAGTCTCATCGAGCGGATCGAAAATTGTTTGAAATCGCCATCCTTGAGCAGCTTGAAGACATGCCTGTCCAGCTTAAATGTTGCAGGTTTCATGCAGGCACCCATACAGCCGAATCGGGCGAAAATGCGGATTATAGTCCGTCGCCTGCTGTCAGGTAAACGACCGATAGTGCCGCCTTGGTCAATCGAGGCGGTTATGCAAGGGCTGGCGAAGGATCTCGGACAGAAAATCCGTGAGAGGAGGTTATTGATAGGGTTGTCGCAGGACGCTCTCGCATTTGCCTGTGCGATAGATCGTAGCTACATGGGTAGGATCGAGAGAGGTGAGGTCAACCTCACCATTGAGAAGCTTTACAAAATAGCCGTTCAACTCAAGTGCCAACCTCATACCCTACTGCCGCGGTTACCCCGCTAAGCGTCTGATTGGCGTGACGACTCAGTTTAGGGTCGCTCAGTTAAACATCCTACACTCACAATGCTGGGACGGCTAAATTGTTGACCCACAACGACAGGGGGCTTCCTCTCAAGCTGTGGATACTCGCCGTCTAAAAGCTTTGGAGGCGAGTAGCACGCCCTGTCGAGTGTCCCAAGGGCCGCTACTCCTATCGCTTCAATTTCGAAAGCGATTGAAATGTACCCAACTGTTCTTTGACTGATTGCAACTCTAAGGTTAGTTCAACCACCCTCCGTTGTGCACTAATCAGCTGTGATTGAGCAATGTCTCGCTGCGCTATAACTTCTTCCAGACGCTTCCTCATATCTGCCCGCAGGCCACGTTGGCGAAGAAGCTCTTTCCTCTTGGAAGGGCGTTCCTGATTGTTAATTTCAACGTAAGCCTGAATCTCTCGGATTAAGGACGGAAACCTGGACTTTCGTAGTGCGCTAGGATCGCAGTCAGCCTCCTTCGCAACATTGTTCTGCGATACAGGGGTACCAGGCTTTAGAGTAGTCGGTTTATTGGCCTTCAGGCGTTCAAAAGCTAGGCGGAAGCGTTGTTCAGCGGTTAGGTATTCAGCTTCTGACGACATTCAAATAATTCTCCAAGCCTGTGCGCTCAGCCAGAAGCGCCTGGTAACGAGGGCTATTGACGGGCGTAATTACCAGTTCTTGATCAATTAACCGCAGTTCTTTTTCGACGTGCGGCGCTTTGTCACGGTCGTAAAGTGCGTCAGCACAAGGTGCGTTGCCGTCGCCGCCAGTGCAACGTGAAATCGATTCGACTCCTCCATAAGGGCAGGTGCCTCGGTGGGTGCAAGCACCAACGCGCATCTCTCGGAAAAATATTTGACCACGACGCCCTGCAGCGGCTAGCGCACTGGCATCCTTGTCGCTGACCAAATTGACCAAGATCGTCTGTTTTCGCTCACATCCGATTGGAGACACAAACCGATCTCCAACAGCATCTAGGATCTTATTTGCCATGGCCTCATACATAGCTCCGACTATCGTGGCCTCAACCTCTTCATTGAGCAGTAGCTTTGTGTAGCCGCGTCCGTAATACAACGGCATGAGTCTTGATGCGTGCTTCATCTGAAATTGCAGGCTGGAGTCAGAAAGCAAGCCGCTGGCGAACATATTCACTGCTCCAGTACGTCGTAACTGGTGCCAGGCTAAAGGCCAGACGCGCCCTACAGAAAAACTCTCGCTGAGGTTAGGTGTCAGCATCTTGGCGATTCGTAAGTCTGCTTCGGTTATGCAAATTAGGTTCTCGTCGAACAGCCGCTCGAAGCGCTTATGAAGTGCGCTATATGAAAGGACGTGTGTTCGTACAGAGTATGGTTTGGATCTGCTGCTGCTGCTAGAAGAACTCCACGGTTCGCTTGCTTTACCAAAGAGGTAGGGGTTTTTTATGTCCGCCTCTGTTGGGCATGAGTATGGATCAGCCGCTGCACATCTCATCCTCAGGTGAGCGACTGAGCTCATTGCTTTCACAGCTACTTCAACGCTTGGGGTTGTTGGCCATCTAGCATCGCTATCCGCATCTGTTTTAGTAGTTTCGCCGCAGATTATTGGTATACGACCAAGTTTTTCGTCCAGCTCCCAAATTAAGCAGTCAGCACGTAACGATGACGCTTCGGTAGTTCGCTGAAGGGTGAAATTTGTAATATAGGCAAGTCCAGCATTTTGGACCAGGGACATGTAGGCGGATAAATTTCTAATCTCCATTCCGGTGGATGGGATGGAAACCCATTTTTCAATTAACTCTGCAATTCCGAATCTTTCGGCAGTTAAAGAAAAGGGCCCATGATACACATATCCTGCCTTTGAGCCTCTGCCAGGGCGCTTTGGTGACCAAAACGGCAAGCTATTGCGCTTGCGCACCGTAAAAGCGGCTTCCAGAGAGCCCGAGTTTTTAATATAGGCGTCAACACAAAAGTGAAAACAATCTTCGATTTTTTCCTGGTGAGCAAGATAATCGTCCAGGCATGCTCTCAGCCGCTCAACCTGATAATTCCATATGCGGGGCGGGATATACGCAGTTTGTTCGATCTCGTATATTGGGCTTGCGGCCGCAAGCCGCTTAATCCCTTCAGGGTCTACGATGTAAAAACCCAAGTATTCGCGTGCGTCCCACAGCCGATGGAGTTCTAGTATGGTTATTTTATGCTCGCTTGTTGGAATGATGCCAGGAAACTGCTCAAACACCTTAGGAAAACGCATTAAGTCAGTCGCTACGATGCCATTGTCACTACATAGGGAGATTAAGCGGCGGACTGCCAGGAACACCGCCTTCATTCCATTTGCTGAGTTGCAGGACTTTATACCCCACATGCGCCACGTGGTTATGACACGAAGCAAGTCTGCGTTAGCTACGTCTAGCTTCTTGGCTTTGCGATTTTGGCGGTCGTCGCCAAAATCAAGAATCATCGACTTCCCAGCCCACGGAGATATATCCCAAATTGTATCACCCCAACGCGAAAGAATTTTCCCGTCGCGATCTTCGCTGACAACCCACTCCCGTGGTGGTGGCCAGCTAGGAGGTCGATAAGATCGGCTATTCGAAGTCAGCCAGTCGCAACTGAATCCGAAGATTTCTAGCGAGACTTTCAAAAGGCGTCCTCCATAACCAGAATTCTTCGTTCCCATTCTGGGTGATAAAACCCTTCTTCGACACGAGCTAATACTTCTTCCAGCCAAGCCTTGCGTTCTTTGTTGGATTCGCTGAACCAGCGAAGTTTTTCCGATATCCGGTTAATAACGAGTTGCGCAGGATGAGTTTCTTTTTGGCGCTGCGGAGGTGCCCATCTGGAAACCTCTATAATCTTGAGATGTCGAAAACATGCTAAGGACCAAAGATAGTCCATCGTATCGATGTCGCGGTGATGCTCACACCACATGCAACCTGACGGTCGTATACAATCTGGTGTTGGAGCATCTTTAGGTGCGGACGCGAACGGAACTGATGCACCGTCGCATTGACCGGGCCCAACAGGTGTGGTGCGAATAACTGTCGGATCGTGCTCAGACCAAAACCGAATGATCTCGCCCATTGCTCGTTGCTGACTAGGGCGTTCATAGGTGGTAAGAAGAGTTTCTTTATGGTGTTGCGCCATAGACGCTGTGAGGTCTGCGTCACCAGAACGGCGAAGAAGCCAATTTACGCGAGTATTTCGTAACCTCTGAGGCGGGACGAAGCGGAGCCCTATTTTTTTGCAGGCGGCTCTGAGATAAAATTGTGGGTGTTTTTGGAAGTCTCGGCCGCCACTTCGAATGAAAGGAAAAATGGAGTCTGAGCCAGGAAATAGCAGCCGGCGCCATTCGAGGTACCTTTCGAAATGTGGCTTGTACTCTTTAAATATTTCGAAAAGTACTTCGCCATGTCTGCGTGCCTTTCTATCTCGTACTTGATATCCATTGAGATGGCTAGAGTAAGTAAATTGGCGTAGCTTTAATTTATGCGCCTGGGCGAAATTCATGCCTGTCTGCGCAATGAACATCAACAACTCTGCTTCAATTCTTCGATTGGCTAACGGGTAACGAGTACGAAGAGTACCATCCGCTTCCCAAGCCCGAAAATACCTAAGCGCAATTTCTCGGTCGGAAGTGGGGAGGCTATGCTTATAAGCCTCCAAGTGCAGTTCAGCGAGCGCTGGATTGTTAAAGCCCGACCATTCAATCAATTCTTTGCCGAAGCGTAGGGGTATACGAATGGGAAGAGGAGATTTCAAAACCACCTCAGCCGATAGCCAATCGCAGATGTCCTGAAGAAAATGCCCAAATACAAACGTGTCTTCGAGGTTCTGCTTTTCTGCATTTACACCCTCTGCTGTTTTTCGCTGATTTGGCAGGCGTAGGCGGCTCATTGAAAATAGAGGGATTTCTCGGTCCAAGACAGCGTCAAGTAAATTTCCCGCACCTATGCCTATTGTGTAAGCTGAAACTGGACTCATATCTTTGATTATCTGGTGCCTGTGTACCAGTGAGTCTGTCCAATCCAAATAGGTTTTCTGAATCGACTCAATGTCGAGCGAGTATCCTTTATCTTCAGCCCAAATAAACATATTCCTAATGTGGCGAATTTCGTTCTGGGCAGTATAAACGCTTCCACCCTCTATCAACTTTGCATTGATTGCCTCGTGTATCTTTTCTACGAGAACCAACCGATTGCGGAGAGGTTGTCCGAGTACTCCATCTGCTATCATCTGGTTAACTCGCCAAGTCGTGGCTTTTGCCCCGCCATAATACAGAAGATAGGTAAGGTCCCATGGAGTTTCCCGAGTGCCTATAGTGACGCTGGGGAACGACAAATTTGGTAAGCGAATAGTTTCATGCATTGAAATCGTCCCAGCTTCGGCTTCGGAGACCGGTAAACGCTTCATGAAACGCTTGTGCTACCTCTTGTTTCCCCTTTGTGCTTTCAAGAAATTTTACGTACTTGAAAGTCGTCGATTCGTGTTTGTGAAGCATTGCGTTCTTAACAAACTCAATCGCAGCCGCAGTCGTTGTCACACTGAGGGCCAATTTCATCAGCCATGTTCCGTAGGTAGCTCGCGTTTGGTGGAACTTGAAGCGACCTATGAACTGCAGGTTTGCACGCCGGGCCTTGTATCGCAAGCCCGTCATTAAAGTGCCTATGGTATTATTGCTGTACGGTTTTCCCCGTGAAGTTAGGAAGAGCACCGATTTGTAAGGAGTAGCGGCTTTCGCTTCTCTCTTAAGTCGCGCTGTTGAATATGCGTATCGCTTCAGTTCATCGAGAAGGGGTTTTGGGAAATTAAGATAACCCTCAACATTGAACTTGGTGGAAACCTGGGTCCCAGGGCCAACCCTGACCAAGAAAAGACCATTAATGTAAGGATCGGGTTGGGCCTGCTCCAAGTTTTCAATTCGCAGCGTGGAAATGGTGCGAAGACGTGCTCCGGTAAAGCAGCCGATTGTTAGCATCAGATGGAGCTCTTCGGTCTCCTCATTCGCTGTGAACTTAAGGAGCTCTGTCATATGCGTATCGCTTAGGGGGAGCAGACCATCTTCTAGGCGGTCTCCTGGCGCTCGGCGATTCGGGATAGCGAGATCCGTCGACATGCGGGTGAGCGCACGTCTGAAACCATGCGTGTCGTGGTAACGGATTACAACGGGGCGTTCACGCCACAACGGCGTGTCCGTACTGATAAAATCTTGTTCGGCCGCGAAACGATAAAACTGCACGACCGCATTCATACGTGCTCGCGCAGTGCTTGACGCTAAGATCCCTGTTTCAATTTGGTGGACTAGATGGCCACGGAAGCGAATAACAGCGCGTTCAGACCTGCGAAGCGGAAAGTGCCGCCAATCAAGTTCGTTGTTCTCAAGGAAGCACGCATATGACCGCAAGTGCTTCATTAAGCTTTTCACGGTCTCAATGTCGCGGTTGTGATTGGTAAGCGTATCTAGGGCCCAAAGATTTACTTCGGCCCAGCCTGGTCCGCTCTCCCAAAAGATTTGCGGTAGACGCAGAATTCTTCGCGCGAGCCTATCGTGCTCCCACTCTAGCGCCCCACCTACGTGGGCTTCGCGCCAGGGCTTGAAGTCCACGTGCTCTAGGTATGCCATTGACACCCCCATCTCGCGGTTGAGCAAAGGCGCTTGCAGCCCTAGCCCTGCGTGAGCAAATCACAACCTCATTGTATGTCCATAGGCTGGCACACAAAGGGTGGATGTCAATGGGTTCGTACTAGACGTTAAAGCGGAAGTGCATCACGTCACCGTCCTTGACGATGTAGTCCTTGCCTTCCAAACGCCATTTACCGGCTTCCTTGGCACCGCTCTCACCCTTGAACTGGATGAAGTCGTCATAGGCCACCACTTCAGCGCGGATGAAGCCTTTTTCGAAGTCGGTGTGGATCACGCCAGCGGCTTGTGGTGCAGTGGCACCGACGCGCACGGTCCAGGCACGTACTTCCTGCACGCCGGCAGTGAAGTAGGTCTGCAGGTTCAGCAGCTCGTAACCGGCGCGGATAACGCGGTTCAGGCCAGGTTCTTCCAGGCCCAGGGCCTCGAGGAACATGTCCTTCTCTTCACCGTCTTCCAGCTCGGCGATTTCCGCTTCGATCTTGTTGCACACCGGCACCACTACCGCGCCTTCTTCCTCGGCGATGGCCTTGACCACGTCCAGGTGCGGGTTGTTGTCGAAGCCGTCTTCGGCCACGTTGGCGATGTACATGACCGGCTTGCTGGTCAGCAGGTGGAAGCCGCGGATGACCGCCTTGTCTTCGGCGCTCATGTTCTTCATCAGGCTGCGCGCAGGCTTGCCTTCGGTGAAGTGCGGGATCAGCTGTTCGAGGATGGCCTTCTGCGCCAGGGCTTCCTTGTCGCCGCCCTTGGCGTTGCGGGCAACCTTCTGCAGTTGCTTCTCGCAGCTGTCGAGGTCGGCGAAGATCAGCTCGAGGTCGATGATCTCGATGTCACGCTTGGGGTCGACGCTGTTGGAAACGTGGATCACGTTCTCGTCTTCGAAGCAGCGCACCACGTGGGCAATGGCGTCGGTCTCGCGGATGTTGGCGAGGAACTTGTTGCCCAGGCCTTCGCCTTTCGAGGCACCAGCCACCAGGCCGGCGATGTCGACGAACTCCATGGTGGTCGGCAGGATGCGGTTTGGCTTGACGATCTCAGCCAAGGCATTCAAGCGCGCATCGGGCATCGGCACGATGCCGCTGTTAGGCTCGATGGTGCAGAAGGGGAAGTTCTCCGCCGCGATGCCAGACTTGGTCAGGGCGTTGAACAGGGTGGACTTGCCGACGTTGGGCAGGCCGACGATGCCGCAATTGAAACCCATGGGTATTCCCCTCTCTAAAGGAAATCAGGCCTTCTGGCTGTGCAGCTCGCGCATCGCCTTGGCGAAGTCGCCGGCAAGCACGTCCGGCAGCACGCCGAGGGCAAAATCGATGCTGGCGTCGAGCTTCTCCTGCTCGGCGCGCGGCGCGCGGCCCAGGACGAAGTTGGAGACCAGTTTGGCGTCGCCCGGGTGGCCGATGCCAAGCCGCAGGCGGTGGAAGTCGTTCTGGTTGCCGAGCTGCGCGATGATGTCGCGCAGGCCGTTGTGCCCACCATGGCCACCGCCGCGCTTGAGCTTGGCGACGCCCGGGGGCAGGTCGAGTTCGTCATGCGCCACCAGGATCGCTTCCGGCTTGATGCGGAAGAAATTGGCCAAGGCCGCCACGGACTGGCCGCTACGGTTCATGTAGGTGGTGGGGATGAGCAGACGAACGTCGTTGCCCTGATGGCTGAACTTAGCCGTCAGGCCGAAATATTTGCGGTCAGCGGTCAACGAGACGCGCTGGGCGCTGGCAATGCGTTCAACGAAAAGAGCCCCTGCGTTATGCCGGGTCTGTTCGTATTCGGGGCCGGGGTTACCCAGGCCGACGATCAACTGGATGGCGGTCACGTCAGGGGCTCTTCCTTGGAGTTGGTGGGTTACAGGGCGCGCGGCACTGTAACCCGATCAACGCCGGCGCGCGAGTGGATTACTCGGCAGCGCCTTCTGCTTCTGGAGCAACGCGTGGAGCGTGAACGTTGGCAACAGCTTTGTCATCACCGTGGGCCAGAGCTACGAACTCTACGCCTTTCGGAGCTTTCAGGTCCGACAGGTGGATGATGGTGCCGATTTCAGCGTTGGCCAGGTCGACTTCGATGAACTCAGGCAGGTCTTTGGCTTCGCAGGAAACTTCGATCTCGGCTTCTACGTGGGAGATCTCGCCGCCTTTCTTGACCGGGGCTTCTTCGTTGATGAAGTGAACCGGTACCTTGGCGGTCAGTTTCTGGCCAGCAACGACGCGAACGAAGTCGGCGTGCATGATGAAACCTTTGGCCGGGTGGCGCTGCAGAGCCTTGACCACGACGTTTTGCTTGGCGCCGTCGACGTTCAGTTCCAGAACGTGGCTGAAGGCAGCCTCGTTTTCGAACAGCTTGGTGATTTCCTTGGCCAGGATGGTCAGGGACTGGGCGTCCTGGTTACCACCGTAGACAACGGCTGGGATGTTCGCGGAGTGACGCAGGCGGCGGCTCGCACCTTTCCCCAGGTCAGTACGCGCTTGGGCGTTCAGAGTGAATTCGGTCATTTTGTTTCTCCAAAATAGCCCCCCGAGGGCGTTTGCGACCAGCGCCAACGGGGATGGCAAAAAAGCCCCGCCCCAACAACCAGTGTTGGGGCGGGGCGCTTTTCGTCAGCGTGTGTTCCGCTTAGCGGAACATCGCGCTGATCGATTCTTCGTTGCTGATGCGGCGGACCGCTTCAGCGACAACCGGTGCGATATCCAGCTGGCGGATACGGTCACAGGCTTGAGCAGCGGCGGACAGCGGAACGGTGTTGGTCACCACCAGCTCGTCCAGTACCGACTTCTCGATGTTCTCGATCGCGCGGCCCGACAGGACAGGGTGCGTGCAGTAGGCGTAAACCTTGGCAGCGCCGTGTTCTTTCAGGGCTTTGGCCGCGTGGCACAGGGTGCCGGCGGTGTCGACCATGTCGTCTACCAGGATGCAGGTGCGCCCTTCGACGTCGCCGATGATGTGCATCACCTCGGAGTGGTTAGCCTTCTCGCGGCGTTTGTCGATGATACCCAGGTCGACGCCCAGGGACTTGGCGACGGCACGTGCGCGCACGACACCACCGATGTCCGGGGAGACGATCATCAGGTTCTCGAAACGCTGGTCCTCGATATCGTCGACCAGTACGGGCGAGCCGTAGATGTTGTCGACCGGGATATCGAAGAAACCCTGGATCTGGTCAGCGTGCAGGTCGACGGTGAGTACACGGTCGATACCTACGACAGTGAGCATGTCAGCGACGACTTTGGCGCTGATGGCTACACGTGCCGAACGCGGACGGCGGTCCTGGCGGGCGTATCCGAAGTAAGGAATCACGGCGGTGATTCGGGATGCTGAGGAGCGGCGGAAGGCGTCGGCCATCACTACCAGTTCCATCAGGTTATCGTTGGTCGGGGCACAGGTCGGCTGAATAATGAAGACGTCTTTACCGCGGACATTTTCATTGATCTCAGTGCTGATCTCGCCGTCGGAGAACTTACCGACAGAGACGTCACCGAGAGGGATATGCAGCTGACGTACGACACGCCGAGCCAGATCGGGGTTGGCATTCCCCGTAAAGACCATCATCTTGGACACGCGCAGTACCTGAAGGCTGAGGGTAACCTGGATGAGTATAAGGAAAATGGCAGGGGCGGCTGGATTCGAACCAACGCATGGCAGGATCAAAACCTGCTGCCTTACCGCTTGGCGACGCCCCTGTATCTGTTGCTGCGAACGCTTATGCGCTCGACTTCTTGACCAGACTTTGCAGCTTGCGATGCAACATCGAAACGTTGCTTCCTTTCGCCACAAACCCTGTTTGGGTCGCTGAAAGAAGGGCCAGAACTTTATCAGCTTCGGCTTTGCTTGGGAAGGCCCCAAACACACAACTTCCAGTACCGGTCAGTCGAGCCTCAGTGAATTTACCCAGTGAATTCAACGCATTGCGAACTTCCGGGTAACTCTGCTCTACCACCGGTTGGCAGTCATTTCGACTGTTTCCCTCGGGAACGGGGCGCATCTTAAGGGGGAGTGAATCACGTGTCAACTGTGGATGTGAAAAAATTTCTACTGTGCTGACAGACACTTGCGGCACCAGCACGACATACCACGGCTCTTCCGGGTCGACCGGGGTCAGTTGTTCACCCACGCCCTGGGCGAACGCCGCGTGGCCGCGCACGAATACCGGTACGTCGGCGCCCAGGCTCAGGCCCAGTGCGGCCAGGCGGTCTTCGTCCCAGTCCAGTTGCCACAGGTGGGCGAGGGCCAACAGGGTAGTGGCGGCATCCGAGCTGCCACCGCCGATGCCGCCGCCCATGGGCAGCACCTTGCTCAGCCAGATGTCGGCGCCCATCGTCGTGCCGGATTGTTCCTGCAGCTTGCGCGCGGCACGCACGATCAGGTTGCTGTCGTGCGGCACCGCCTCGATCTCGGTATGCAGGCGGATCACACCGTCGTCACGCACGGCGAAGCTCAGTTCGTCGCCGTGATCGAGAAACTGGAACACGGTTTCCAGCTCGTGATAGCCGTCCGCGCGGCGGCCGATGATGTGCAGCCACAGGTTGAGCTTGGCCGGGGCGGGCAGGGTGAGGGTTTGCATGTATCAGTGCCCCAGCTGGCGCGGCTGCCAGTCCTTGACCACCAGGGTCACGTCGAGGTTTTTGCCGTGCAGCTTCAGGCGCTCGGGCAGCCAGTAGCCGTTCTGCTCGGTGTAGCTCAGGTACTGCACCTGCCAGCCATCCTGGTCGAGGCTGGCCAGGCGGCTGTCGCCGTCCAGGGTCAGCTTGCTCTTGCTGTCGGGGGCGGGCAGGCCGCGTACCCACCAGACCAGGTGTGAGACCGGCAACTGCCAGCCCAGTTGTTCTTCCAGCAGCGCTTCGGGGCTGGGGGCCTCGTAGCGGCCCTGGTTGGCCACTTCCAGTACCACGCCGCCGGGGCGGCCGGTCAGGCGTGCGGCACCACGGCCCAGCGGGCCGGCCAGGCGAATGTCGTAGTAGTCCTGGCGTTGCAGCCAGAACAGCGTGCCGCTGCCCGAGTCGCGCGGGGCACGGATGCCGACCTTGCCGTTGATCTGCCAGCCATCGAGGCTGCTCAGCTGCTCTTTATGGGCGCGCCACTGCTGCGGGTCGCCGTGGCCCTGCAGGGCCTCGCGGCTACCGAAGCCGGCACAGCCGGCCAGCAGGGCGATCAGGGTGAAGGTAATGCAATGGCGCAGGAACATGGCGTTAGAGAGTCTCGGATCCGGTCAGGCGCAGGATGGTCTTGCGCAGGATGGGGCTGTCGGCCTGGGCTTCGAAGCCTTTGGCCCAGACCTGGCGGGCTTCGCGGCGCTTGCCGTTGGCCCATAGCACTTCGCCCAGGTGGGCGGCCACTTCGTGGTCGGGGAAGCTGGCAAAGGCCTTGCGCAGGTAGGTTTCAGCCTCGTCGAGGTTGCCCAGGCGGTAATTGACCCAGCCCAGGCTGTCGAGCACCGCCGGGTCGTCCGGGGTCAGCTGGTGGGCCTTGTCGATCAGCGCCTTGGCTTCGCTGTAGCGGGTGGTGCGGTCGGCCAGGGTGTAGCCGAGGGCGTTCAGGGCCATGGCGTTTTCCGGTTCGCGGGCGATGATGGCGCGCAGGTCTTTTTCCATCTGCGGCAGGTCGTCACGCTTTTCGGCCAGCATGGCACGGGTGTACAGCAGGTTGAGGTCGTCCGGGTAGCGCTGGATGGCTTGCTGCAGCACCTGGCTGGCCTGGGCGTCCTTGTTGTTGTTGCTGTAGCTTTCCGATTCGATCAGGAACAGCTGGATGGCGTAGTCCGGCTGGGCTTCGCGGGCATCGGCGAGCAGGCGTGAGGCTTCGGTACCACGGCCGTTGGCGATCAGGATGTCGGCCTGGCGCAGTTGCGCCGGCAGGTAGTCGGGGCCCGGGCCGACCAGGGCGTATTCACGCAGGGCGCCTGCAGGGTCGTGGCGCTCCTCGCGGATGCGGCCCAGGTTCAGGTGCGCGGCGTCGACGTTGCTGTCGCGTTCGATCAGCTCCTGCAGGTAGCCTTCGGCTTCATCCCAGTCCTTGTTCTCCAGGCACACCAGGGCCAGCGAATAGCGCAGCTCGTCGTCCTCGGGGTATTGCTGGACCAGGCTGAGGAACTCGCCCTTGGCATCGGCGATGCGGTCCTGTTCGACCAGGGTGCGGGCGTAGGTCAGGCGCAGGCGCTTGTCGTCCGGGTTGTCGCGAATCGCCCCGCGCAGCAGTGGCAGTGCTTCGGGGCCGCGGTCCAGGGCCTGGAGCAGGCGGGCGCGCAGCAGGATCGGGGCGATTTCGCCGTTTTGCGGCGGGTGCGACTCGAGCAGTTCCAAGGCTTCTTCGGCCTTGCCGTCCTGGTTCAGCAACAGGGCCTTGCCGAACACCAGTTGACCGTTGTCCGGGTACTTCACCAGCAGGCGTTCGAAGCTTTGCAGCAGGCCGTCGCGGGTGCTCTGGTCGGTTTCGGCGGCGGACAGGGCGAGGAAATCGAAATGGGTGTCGCCCTGGCCCTGCAGGACCTTTTCCATGTACGTCATGGAGTCGTCATAGCGGCCGGCGCGAGCCAGCTGGATGGCGGCGGCGCGCTGGGCGTCGAGGTTCTGCGGGTCGTTGCGGGCCCAGACCAGGGCGTTGTCCAGTGCCGGTTCGTCGGCGCCGAGGTATTCGGCAATGCGGTAGGCGCGCTCGGAAACCCCGGGGTCCTGGGTTTTCGCGGCCTGGTCGGTGTAGTTGGCCAGGGCGATGTCGAAGCGGTTGCGCTGGCCGGCCAGCTCCGCCACCAGCAGGCTATAGAGCGTGTCCTGCTTGAACGAGCCATACACCACGGGCTTTTCCGCCTCGCTCTTGCCGGCCTCGGCGACGGGGGGCTCGGCCTTTTGCGGGGCCAGGCTCTGGCAGCCCTGGAGCAGGGCGAAGGCAAGCAGCAATGCGTATGGTTTGTTCATAGAAGGCTTTAAGAGGACTCACCGGCGGTCGGAGCATGATGACACAAGCGCGGGGGCAAACCCACCTGCGAAGGTATGAAGCTGCGCTTCGCTTATGCAGACCGCGCTGTGCCCGCGGGGTTCGCCGCAGAGCCTGCCACGGCGCCCAGAACACAGAATTCTTGCTCTTGCTCTTGCTTCTAAGCGCGCGATAGTTCAGGCGCCGCAAATTGCGACTTCAGGAGGCCGAGCGAAGGGACTGCGGAGGGAGGTGACGGGCATGGATGCCCGTCAAGCGCTGAGGCCCCATGGATGGGGCCTGCAGCGCGTACTCCCGGGAGCAGGCCCGTAGCGAGGGGACCCCGAAGCGAAGCGTAGGGGCCGGATGATGGGAGCTGACGGTTTTTGGTTCCTTTTTGCCACGACAAAAAGGGACCCGCCGTAAGGGCGGAAAGGTGACTTTGCGCCGCCGTCGCGAATGAATGCCTGCTCGATGTGAATGCCCACATCCAAAAAGCCAAAAAGCCAAAAAGTTTAAGCGACGGTTTTGATATGGCGAACAGTCCGTTTGCGATGGCGACGCTGACTCACCTTTTCGCCCTTACGGCGAGTCACTTTTTGCCAAACGCGGCAAAAAGTAACCAAAAAACGCTGCGGGTATGACTCACCCAGATGGGTTACAAATCAGTTCACGCACATAGGTAACAGTCTTTAACTGGCATGGTCGGTTTTCGAGGATCTGACCATGCGGTGGCGAGAGCTAACACCTATGGACCTGAAAATGCTTTTCATCGCGGACTACCTGCAGGGGCCGCCTAGCTTCAGCGCCCTGTGTGAGGCCTACGAGATCAGTCGAAAGACCGGCTACAAATGGGTCGAGCGATACGAGAAAGAGGGCCCGGCAGGCTTGGAGGAGCGCAGCCGACGCCGGTTGACCCAGGACTGGGTTGTACCCGTCGCGGTCCGCGAGGCCATTGTGGAACTGCGCGGTCAGGGGGAAACGGTGCCTGGGCCCAAAAAAATCCAGGCAGCGTTGCAGGAGCGCTTTCCTGATCAGGCGCCCCCCTCAAAGACCGCGATCTACAACATCCTCAAGAAGGCCGAACTGATCAAGCCGCGGCGTCTACGTTAACGTGTGGCCATCTATCCCAAGCCACTGGAAAAAGCGGAGTCGCCCAATCAGCTGTTCAGTGCAGACTACAAGGGCCAGTTCCTCACAGGGGCCGGCGTCTGGTGCTATCCGTTGACGATCATGGATCACGCCAGTCGCTTCTTGCTTGCCTGTCACAGCATGGCAAACACGAACTTCCTGGAAACGCAGGCGGTATTCACTGATGTATTCCGTGAAAATGGGCTGCCTGAGCGTATCCGAACCGACAACGGCGTACCGTTCGCCAGCAAAGGACGCGCAGGTCTTTCCCAACTGTCGATCTGGTGGCTGCGTCTGGGCATCATTCCCGAGCGCATCGCACCTGGCAGACCTGAGCAGAATGGCCGGCATGAACGCATGCATCGGACACTCAAGAGCACGCTCCCATCGCCACCGGCAATGGCATGGGAGGCTCAACAACGGCACTTTGATCGGTTTCGGCAGCATTACAATTACGAACGGTTGCACGAAGCCTTGGAACAAAGAACGCCGGCGTCCTGTTATCAACCTTCGCCGCGCCCATTCCCTGAAAAGCTGCCTGAAATGATTTATCCCAGCCATATCGAGAGCTTGCCAATTGACGGTTGCGGCATCGTCAGCCGCCGAGGCTTGAGGATCTACGTAGGTTACGTACTGAAGCACCAGACCATTGGGCTGGAGCAAGTTGGAGACGGGCTCTGGGATGTTATTTTCGGTCCAATCGTCCTCGGTAGGATCGATGTGCGTGATGCCATTGAGGGCTATGTGACGCTCAAGGTGTCACCTATGTGAGTGAACTTTTATGTAACCCATGTGGGTGACCCGTACATGCGCTCCCATCATCCGGCCCCTACGCTGCGCTCCGGGGTTCCCTCACTCCGGCCTTGCTCCCGGGAGTACGCGCTGCAGGCCCCATCCATGGGGCCTCAGCGCTTGACGGGCATCCATGCCCGTCACCTCCCTCCGCAAGGCCTGCGTTCGGCCTCCTGAAGTCGCGAAGATCAAGATCAAGATCAAGATCAAAAGCCAGATCAAAAGCGGGGGAGTGAGCTGAAGTTGCCGCTGATGCTGGCCTGGAGTCGGCGATAGCCGCAGCGCTATCAGCGCAATAGCGAACGGTGGTTGTCCTGAAACCTGCGAAAGAGGACAATTATCGGCTTCCCGTCACAACCAGCGACCTTGCATGGCCTTTCTTGCACTTGGTATCAACCATAAGACTGCCTCGGTAGACGTACGCGAGCGCGTGGCGTTTACCCCAGAGCAGCTGGTAGACGCCCTGCAGCAGCTCTGCCGGCTGACATCCAGCCGCGAAGCGGCGATTCTGTCGACCTGCAACCGTAGCGAGCTCTATATCGAGCAGGACCACCTGTCCGCCGATGTGGTGCTGCAATGGCTCGCCGACTACCACCGCCTCAGCCTGGACGAGCTGCGCGCCAGCGCCTACGTGCACGAAGAGCACGAGGCGGTGAAGCACATGATGCGGGTGGCCTCCGGCCTGGACTCGCTGGTGCTCGGCGAGCCGCAGATCCTCGGCCAGATGAAGTCCGCCTACGCCGTGGCGCGTGAGGCTGGCACCGTCGGCCCGTTGCTCGGGCGCCTGTTCCAGGCCACTTTCAGCGCCGCCAAGCAGGTGCGCACCGACACTGCCATCGGCGAAAACCCGGTGTCGGTGGCGTTTGCCGCGGTCAGCCTGGCCAAGCAGATCTTCAGCGACCTGGGCCGCAGCCAGGCCCTGCTGATCGGCGCCGGCGAAACCATCACACTGGTCGCCCGCCACCTGCATGAGCAGGGCGTGCGCCGCATCGTCGTGGCCAACCGTACCCTTGAGCGGGCCAGCATCCTGGCCGAGCAGTTCGGTGCGCACGCCGTTCTGCTGGCCGACATCCCCCAGGAACTGGCCAACAGCGACATCGTCATCAGCTCCACCGCCAGCCAGTTGCCGATCCTCGGCAAGGGCGCGGTCGAGAGCGCGCTGAAACAGCGCCGGCACAAGCCGATTTTCATGGTCGACATTGCTGTACCGCGCGATATCGAAACCGAAGTCGGCGAACTCGACGACGTCTACCTGTACACTGTCGATGACCTGCACGATGTGGTGGCGGAAAACCTCAAGAGTCGCCAGGGCGCGGCCCAGGCCGCCGAAGAGCTGGTGTCGGTGGGGGCCGAAGACTTCATGCTGCGCCTGCGCGAGCTGGCCGCGGTGGACGTGCTCAAGGCCTATCGCCAGCAAAGCGAGCGCCTGCGCGACGAAGAACTGCAAAAGGCCCAGCGACTGCTGGCCAACGGCGGCAACCCCGAAGACGTACTGGCCCAACTGGCCCGGGGGCTGACCAACAAACTCCTGCACGCACCCAGCGTGCAATTGAAAAGGCTCTCGGCCGAGGGCCGCCTCGATGCGCTGGCCATGGCCCAGGAACTCTTTGCCCTCAACGAGGGCTCGACGGACAAATCCCCGCAATGAAAGCGTCGCTGCTGAACAAACTGGAAATCCTCCAGGACCGCTTCGAAGAACTCACCGCACTGCTCGGTGATGCCGAGGTCATTTCCGACCAGACGCGCTTTCGCGCCTATTCCCGTGAATACGCCGAAGTCGAGCCGGTCTACGCTGCTTATAAAGAGTGGCGCAAAGTCCAGGACGACCTCGAAGGTGCCCAGGCGCTGCTCAAGGACAGTGACCCGGACCTGCGCGAAATGGCCGTGGAAGAAGTGCGTGAAGCCAAGGAACAACTGCTGACGCTGGAGTCGCAGCTGCAACGCATGCTGTTGCCCAAGGACCCCAACGACGGCCGCAACGTGTTCCTCGAAATCCGTGCCGGCACCGGTGGCGACGAGGCGGCGATCTTCTCCGGCGACCTGTTCCGCATGTATTCGCGCTACGCCGAAAAGCGTGGCTGGCGCCTGGAAATCCTCTCCGAGAACGAAGGCGAGCACGGCGGCTACAAGGAAATCATCGCCCGCGTCGAGGGTGAGAGCGTGTACGGCAAGCTCAAGTTCGAGTCCGGCGCGCACCGCGTACAGCGCGTGCCCGAAACCGAATCCCAGGGCCGTATCCACACCTCCGCGTGCACCGTGGCAGTACTGCCCGAGCCGGACGAGCAAGCGGCCATCGAGATCAACCCGGCCGACCTGCGCGTGGACACCTACCGCGCATCCGGTGCCGGCGGCCAGCACGTCAACAAGACCGACTCGGCGATCCGTATCACCCACTTGCCCACCGGTATCGTGGTCGAGTGCCAGGAAGAGCGCTCGCAGCACAAGAACCGTGCTCGCGCCATGTCCTGGCTGTCGGCCAAGCTCAACGACATGCAGACCAGCGCCGCGCAGAACGCCATCGCCACCGAGCGCAAGCTGCTGGTCGGCTCGGGTGACCGTTCCGAGCGCATCCGTACGTACAATTATCCACAGGGCCGGGTGACCGACCACCGCATCAACCTGACCCTGTACTCGCTGGACGACATCCTCGCCGGCGGCGTGGAGGCGGTGATCGAACCACTGCTGGCCGAATACCAGGCCGATCAACTGGCCGCCCTGGGGGACTGATGACCATCATCGCCAGCCTGCTGCGCAACGCGCAGTTGCCAGAATCGCCCACCGAGCGGCTGGATGCCGAGCTGCTGTTGGCTGCGGCCATCGGCAAGTCGCGCAGCTACCTGCACACCTGGCCCGAGCGAATCGTCAGCAGCGAAGATGCCGAGACCTATGCCGCCTACCTGCAGCGCCGCCGTGGCGGCGAACCGGTCGCCTACATTCTCGGGCTGCAGGGCTTCTGGAAGATCGACCTGGAGGTGGCGCCGCATACCCTGATCCCGCGGCCGGATACCGAGCTGCTGGTCGAAGCCGCGCTTGAACTGCAACCCGCCACGCCGGCCAAGGTCCTCGACCTTGGCACCGGCACCGGCGCGATTGCCCTGGCCCTGGCCAGCGACCGCCCGGCCTGGCAGGTAACTGCAGTTGACCGGGTGGAGGAGGCCGCCGCCCTGGCCGAGCGCAACCGCCAGCGCCTGGGCCTGGCGAACGCCCAGGTACGGCTCAGCCACTGGTTCGACAGCCTGGCCGGCGAGCGTTTCGACCTGATTGTCAGCAACCCGCCCTACATCGCCGCCGCAGACCCGCACCTGGTCGCCGGTGATGTACGCTTCGAACCCAGCAGCGCGCTGGTGGCCGGCGCCGATGGCCTGGACGACTTGCGCGTGATCGCTGCCCAGGCCCCCGCGCACCTGGTACCGGGTGGCTGGTTGCTGCTGGAACACGGCTACGATCAGGCAGCGGCGGTGCGCGCCCTGCTGGCTGAACAAGGCTTCATCGAGGTCGCCAGCCGCACGGACCTGGGCGGCCATGAACGCATTACCCTGGGGCGCCTGCCATGCTGAGTGATCAGGAACTGCTGCGTTACAGCCGGCAGGTATTGCTGGCCCAGATCGACATCGACGGCCAGTTGCGGCTCAAGCAGAGCAAGGCGCTGATCGTCGGGCTCGGTGGCCTTGGCTCGCCAGTCGCCTTGTACCTGGCCGCTGCCGGGGTGGGTGAGCTGCACCTGGCCGACTTCGACACCGTCGACCTGACCAACCTGCAACGGCAGGTGATCCACGACAGTGCCAGCGTCGGCATGAGCAAGGTCGATTCGGCCTTGCAGCGCTTGCAGGCGATCAACCCTGAAATCAGCCTGGTTGCCCATCGCCAGGCTCTGGACGAGGACTCGCTGGCGGCAGCGGTGGCAGCGGTGGACCTGGTGCTGGACTGCTCTGACAATTTCGGTACCCGCGAGGCGGTCAACGTCGCCTGTGTCGCGGCTGGCAAGCCGCTGGTCAGCGGTGCGGCGATCCGCCTGGAAGGGCAGTTGTCGGTATTCGACCCACGGCGTGACTACAGCCCTTGCTACCACTGCCTGTACGGCCATGGCAGCGAAGCCGAACTGACCTGCAGCGAAGCCGGTGTGATCGGCCCGCTGGTGGGCCTGGTGGGCAGCCTGCAGGCGCTGGAGGCGATGAAGCTGCTGGCCGGGTTCGGCGAGCCGCTGGTCGGCCGCCTGCTGCTGATCGATGCTCTAGGCACTCGTATCCGCGAACTGCGGGTCAAGCGCGACCCGGCCTGTGCGGTCTGCGGCAAGCGCGATGGCTGAGCGCTCGGCGCCGGTCGGCGTGATGGATTCCGGAGTCGGCGGCTTGTCGGTGCTCGCAGAGATCCAGCGCCTGCTGCCCAACGAGACGCTGCTTTACGTGGCCGATTGCGGGCACATACCCTACGGCGAGAAGTCGCCGGACTATATCCGTGAGCGTCTCCGACGCATTGCTGCGTTCTTCCATGAGCAGGGCGCCAAGGCCATGGTACTGGCCTGCAATACCGCCACGGTGGCGGCGGTGGCCGACCTGCGCGAGTTGTACCCGACCTGGCCGCTGGTGGGCATGGAGCCGGCGGTGAAGCCCGCTGCCGCCGCCACGCGCTCGGGCGTGGTCGGTGTGCTGGCCACCACCGGTACCCTGCAGAGCGCCAAGTTCGCCGCCTTGCTCGACCGCTTTGCCAATGACGTGCAGGTCATCACCCAACCTTGCCCGGGCCTGGTCGAGCTGATCGAGACCGGCGACCTGGCCAGCCCGGCGCTGCGACAGCTGCTGCAAGGTTATGTGCAGCCGTTGCTGGCCGCTGGCTGCGACACGTTGATCCTCGGCTGCACCCATTACCCCTTCCTGCGCCCGTTGCTGGCCGGCATGGTGCCAGCCGACGTGGCCATCATCGACACCGGTGCCGCAGTGGCGCGCCAACTGCAGCGGCTGCTGGGCGCGGATGACCTGCTGGCCGATGGGCCAGCCCGGGATACCCGCTTCTGGACCAGTGCCGATCCGCAATCACTCAGACAAATCCTACCTTTGCTGTGGCATAAGTCCGACAGTGTGCAAAGCTTTTCATTGTGAAAAAAATGTGAAAAGAAGCTGAACTATCGTACCACTGCCGTTTTCTATCGCTTTGCCTGACATGAGGCGGATACCAATAACAGCAAAGAAGGATGTTGCTCATGAAGAAGCTGCTTGGCTTGGCGGCGGCTGCCGTCTTCACCCTGGGGCACTCACTGGCGGCGCAGGCTGCCGACGTTTCGTTTTCGGTGGGGCAGACCGGTGACTCGACCATGGTCTATCGGTTGGGGCTGCAATCGAATTGGGACGCTAGCTGGTGGCAGACCAGCGTCGGGCGCCTGACGGGGTACTGGGATGGGGCCTACACCTATTGGGATGGTGACGAGACCGCGAGCAACCATAGCCTGTCGTTCGCGCCGGTGTTCGTCTACGAGTTTGCCGGGGAGTCGGTGAAGCCTTATATAGAGGCGGGGATTGGCGTGGCGGCATTCTCCAGCACCGAGCTGGAAGACAACGAGCTGGGCTCGGCATTCCAGTTCGAGGACCGTATCGGCTTTGGATTGCGCTTTGCCGGTGGGCATGAGATTGGCGTGCGGGCTATTCACTATTCCAACGCAGGCATCAAGCAGCCCAACGATGGGGTGGAGAGCTATAGCCTGCATTACCGCATGGCGCTCTGAGCTCTCCTGTGCCGGCCTCTTCGCGGGTGAACCCGCTCCCACAGGGGGGGCTTACATAGCTTGAGATCTATGAGCTACCTGGGGGAGCAACTGTCTTGCTCCATTACTCAGGCTACCTCATCACCTTGGAGGAGCAGCCTTGTGCTGCGAAGAAGCCATTGCTGCAGAAGAACATCTGCTGCCCTACTGCCCTCTTCGCAGCACAAGGCTGCTCCTACAGGTTATGCGCATGACTTCAAGCCGATGCGGTCGAGGTGGGAGCCGGCTTGCCGGCGATAGGGCCGGAACGGTCACCACATCGATTACTTGAGTGGCAAAGGCCACAGGCTAGTCAGATCCAAAGCCTCCAGCACAAGCTCGGGCTCCCTCTGCGGCCACCGCCGCAGCAGCTCTTCTGCCGCATTCTGCGGCGTCCACGCCTCCGGTATCGCCTGCGCCGGTGTCACAGGTGTCTTCAACGACTGCGGCGCCACCACGGTCAGCTCAACCCCCTGCGCCTTCAACGCCTGACGCTGCTCGCGCATCCACTGCGGCATGTTGTTCCAGCCCGCAGGCGCCTGCGTCGGTGCATGCAGCTGCAGCGCCGAATAACGGTTGAACACCGCCATCACCTGGGGTGAGTCACCCTTCGCCAGCAAAGGCAGCGCTTTGGCCAGGCAATGCTCGCCGGCCAACTGGTTGTCAGTGACGATCGCCTCGAACAACTCGCTGTCCGCCACATCGTCCGCCAGGTAATCGCTGGTACCGGCATTGATGATCAAACCGTCCAGCGCGCACCAGGCATGGCATATCTGCTGGCTGGCCTGGGCCGCCTGGTGTTCTTCGTGCAACTGCCACGGCAAGCGCAACAGCTGGCTGCCATAGCGTGCGGCCAAGGCATCCAGTGCCTCGCCATGCCTGCCGCTTGCAGCTACCCGGTGCCCTTGCTCGAGTAACCCTTCCACTAACGCCAGGCCTAGT
This sequence comes from Pseudomonas sp. X4, assembly GCF_040784925.1. NCBI lineage: Bacteria > Pseudomonadati > Pseudomonadota > Gammaproteobacteria > Pseudomonadales > Pseudomonadaceae > Pseudomonas > Pseudomonas sp. X4. Next base: position 3,304,169 of record NZ_CP160798.1, read on the forward strand.
CCATTGCCTGCTCCCGTCACCCAGATACTGCGTGCGTTGTTCAAGATGCTGCCCTCTGATCCTGCCGGCGCGGGAGGTTCTTGAATGCCTCCAGTGCGCGCTGACGACTGCTGTCGAGATCGACAATTGGACTGTGATAGGAATATCTAGCAAAAAGATCGGCCGACTTCACAGGGAAATGAATGGCTTTTTCATCCAGCCCCTGCAATTCCGGCAGCCAGTGCCGAATGAAACGCCCCTGCGGGTCGAAACGCTGCGACTGTGAAACCGGGTTGAAGATGCGGAAATAGGGCACTGCGTCGGTGCCAGTGGACGCGCTCCACTGCCAGCCACCGTTGTTGGCGGCCAGGTCGCCGTCTATCAGGTGGCGCATGAAATGCCGCTCGCCCTTGCGCCAGTCGATCAACAGGTTCTTGCTGAGGAACATGGCCACGATCATGCGCAGGCGGTTGTGCATCCACCCGGTATCCAGCAGTTGGCGCATGGCGGCGTCGATGATCGGGAAGCCGGTCCGGCCCTGTTCCCAGGCTTCGAGGTCGGCCGGTGCATCACGCCAGGGCAGGGCTTCGGTCTGGGCGCGGAAGGCGCGGTGACGCGAGACCTGTGGATAACCGGTCAGGATGTGTTTGTAGAATTCGCGCCAGAGCAGCTCGTTGATCCAGGTTTGCACGCCGCTGCTACCGCTGTCGAACTCGCCGCGGTTGCTGGCCAGGGCGCCGTGCAGGCACTGGCGCGGCGAGATCACGCCTGCGGCCAGGTAGGCGGAGAGCTGGCTGGTGCCGGGCTTGGCAGGCAAGTCGCGCAGCTGTTGGTAGTCGTCGATGGTTTCGTCGAGAAAACGGGTCAGCCGCGCCTGCGCTTCAGCTTCGCCGGCCGGCCAGTGGTCGCGCAGTGCTTGCGCGGGTTTTTCGAAGCCGTCCACGTGCTGGGGGATCGGGTCGCTGCTGACCTGCAGCGGTGCCTGGCATTTCACCCGCTGGGCCAGGGCGGGGAGGCCGCGGTGCAGGTGCTCCAGGCAGTTCTTCTTGAACTGGCTGAACACCTGGAAGTAGTCGCCGCTGCGGGTAAGGATGGTGCCTGGGCGAAACAACAGCTGGTCGAGGTGGCTGTGGGCCTGGATGGACGACTTTTCCAGCAGTGCGCGGGTGGCGTCGTCGCGACGTTGCTCGTTGATGCCGTACTCTTCGTTCCAGTGCACGCTTTGCACCTGATGTTGGCGGCACACATCGAGTACGGCCTGTGGCGCCTGGTCCCAGGTGTCGATCCTGCGTATCAGCAGGGGGATGTTCAGGCGCTCCAGCGACTGGCGCAGGTCGCGCAGGTTGCGCAGCCAGAAGTCGACTTTGCAGGCGGCGTCGTCGTGGGCCAGCCATTGCCCGGGGCTGACCAGCCACAGGGCGAGGGCCGGGCCGCGTTCGCTGGCGGCGCTGAGCGCGGTGTTGTCATCGATGCGCAGGTCGCTGCGCAGCCAGGTCAGGTGCATGGTGCGGTCATCTCTCCAGGCTGGCGGTCATGGGCTTGCAGCAAACGCAATGCCGCCTGAGGGGTATCGAACAGGGCAAGGTTGGGCAGCCTGAGGGCACGCAGCCGGGCTTCGTGCAGCGCCAGCATCGGCCCGCCGGCAAGGGTCGGCACGGGCAGGTTGGACAGGGTGCGTTGCAGCGCCTTGTCATCGATGCGTGGCCCCAGGTGCAGCAGCACGGCGCGCGGCTTGAGCATGGTTACGGCGCGTTGCAGGTGCGCGCCGGCAATGGTGTGCTCCAGTACTTCGACTGGCAGGCCGTTGCTGGTGAACAGCCAGGCGCACAACCACAAATCGGGGCTGAAGGTGTGTTCGCTGTCTTCGGTCAGCAAGATGGCAGGGCCTTGCAGCAACTGGTTGTCGTGGTAGACCCGGGCGCCCAGCTTGCTGCGCAGCCAGCTGTGGAAAAACACCTGCTCCAGCCGTGCATTGAAATAGTTGCGCCAGCGCAGGTCGAGGAGGTCGAGCAGTGGCAACAGCAATTGCTCGCACAGGGTGACAGCCGGGTACAGGGCCATCGCCTGGTTGAGCTGCTGGTCGAGGGCGCGCTGCGACAGCGTGGCGATGGCCTCGACCAGTTGGAACTGCCGGGCTTGCCAGTCGCCTTTCGGTGGCGTGCTGGCCGGTTTGTCGAGCAGCTCGCGTACCTGGCCGACGGAGGCGCCGCGTTGCAGCCAGGCGAGGATCGCTTCGACGCGTTCGACCTGCTCCAGCGGATACAGGCGATGGCCCTTGGCGGTACGCTGGGGCTTGAGCAGGCCATAGCGGCGCTCCCAGGCGCGCAGGGTGACGGGATTGACGCCCGTGCGGCGAGCCAGCTCGCCGATGGGCAACAGGATTTCAGACGGCATTGCGCAGGCCCAGGCGCTCGGGGTGCGGCTGCAGGTAGGCCTGCTGCTGCAGATACGGGTCGGGGTGCTTGCGCAAATGGTGCTTGAGCAGGGTCAGCGGCACTACCAGAGGCACCACGCCTTGCTGGTATTGGCCGATGATGGCTTGCAGCTCGGCTTTGTCCTGCTGTGTGAGGGTGTCCTTGAAGTAGCCGCTCAGATGCTGCAGCACGTTGCAATGAGTGCCACGGCTGGCACAGCGACGCAGGGCCTGCATCAGCTGGCTGAAATAGCGCGGGCCGATGCTTTGCGGGTCATCATCCTTGCTCATGCTGCCGAGCAGGCGCCCGAGGCTGCGGTAGGCCTGCGGGTTGTTGGCCATCAGCAGGTACTTGTAGCGCGAGTGGAACCGCACCAGGGCGCCACGGCTCAGGCCTTCGGCCAGCAGGCGCTGCCAGTCGGCATAGGCGTACACACGGCTGATGAAGTTCTCGCGCAGCACAGGGTCGTGCAGGCGGCCTTCTTCTTCCACCGGCAGGTCCGGGCGCCGTGCGCAGAACGCCTGGGCATACACGCCCCGTCCACCGTGAAAGGCCGGGTGGCCATTGTCCTGGTACACCTTGACCCGCTCCAGGCCACAGGAAGGCGATTTCTGCATGAAGATGTAGCCGCAGATATCGTCGAGTTCGGCTGCCATTTGCTCGCCGTAGTTGCGCAGCGGGCCGGTCAGGTCCATGCCGGGGTTACGGGTGCCTACCACTTCCGGCTGCTCGGGGTTGCCGACCAGTCGGATCGGGTCGCGCGGCACGCCCAGGCCGATGGCCACCTCCGGGCACACCGGCAACCAGTCGAAATGTTCCTCGAGTTGCATACGGCACAGGTCGGAGGCCTTGTGGCCACCGTTATAGCGCACGCTGTGCCCGGTCAGGCAGGCGCTGATGGCGATACGCGGCTTGCTGTGGGCAAATGAGTCGTGCATGGGCTGCCTCCAAAAACCTGTACGAGACTAAAAAATTGTACAGGTTCATTCCAGCACAGCCCGGAAGTTATGCAAACCAGTTTTTTTGTATAACCCTACATCACTCGAGGTGTTCGAGCAGCCGACGCGCCGCTTCCTGGCCACTGAGCCAGGCGCCCTCGACACGGCCGGACAGGCACCAGTCGCCGCAGGCGTACAAGCCTTGGTCAGCATCGGCCAGTGCGCCCCATTCATGGTTGCTGCTCGGGCGGGCATAAAGCCAGCGGTGGGCCAAGGCAAAAGTAGGTGCCGGCACCACGCAGCCGACCAGTTCGGCGAACTCGCCCCACAGCTGTTCGATCACCTCTTCCTTGGGCAGGTCGATGTGTTGCCGGCTCCAGTCCGAGGTGGCGTGCAGTACCCAGGTGTCGAGCTGCTCGTCACGCCCGGGCTTGCTGCGGTTGCGCGCCAGCCAGTCGAGCGGGTTGTCCTGCACGAAGCAGCCTTGCATCGGGGTTTCCAGCGGGGTCTGGAAGGCCAGGGCGACGGCCCAGGTGGGCTCCATCTGCACACCGGCGGCCACGGCAGCGAGCTTCGGGGTAGCGGCCAGCAACGGCGTGGCCTGTGGTGCCGGCACGGCGATCACCACGCGGCTGTATGGGCCGTGGCTGCAGCCTTCGGTGTCCTGCAGGTGCCAGTACTGCTTGCCGCGGAACACTTCGGCGATGCGGCAGCCGAAATTGACCGTCACATCCTTGAGCAGGCCGCGGGTGATTGCACTCATGCGCGGCACGCCCACCCAGCGTGTCTGCTCGTCGGGTGAAGGGGTGAGTTCACCATCGCGGTAATTGTACAGCTGTGGCTTCCATTGCTCGGCCCAACCAGCGGCAACCCACTGCTGTACCTGCTCGACAAAGCGCCGGTCACGGGCGGTGAAATACTGGGCGCCGAGGTCCAGCGCGCCAGCTTCGCTGCGCTTGCTGGCCATGCGACCGCCACTGCCGTGGCCTTTGTCGAACAAATGCACGGATTGCCCGGCCTTCTGCAAGGCCTGGGCGGCTGACAGACCGGCGATACCGGCCCCGATGATGGCAATAGGTACTGTCATGATGGCCTCTTCAAACCTTGCTGTAAGCAGACTACGCTGTCAGGCAAACCTGTACAATGCTCAAATGTTGTATAAGGTTATTCCGTGTTGGCAGGCAGGTTGGCCTATGTTTATCCGAGAGCGTCGGGTCAAAAAAGTGCCTTGATGTTAAAAATAGACCACCGCCGCATTCTGCGAGGACACAGCCATGCATATATTGCTGACAGGCGGCACCGGGTTGATTGGCAAGCACCTGTGCCAGTACTGGCTCGGCCAGGGTCATCGCTTGACGGTGTGGAGTCGGCGACCTGAGCAGGTGCCGAAAATTTGTGGGAACGGCGTGCGTGGCATTGCCCGCCTGGAGCAACTGGAGGCGGATGATCACCTGGACGCAGTGATCAACCTGGCCGGTGCGCCGATTGCCGATCGGCCCTGGACGGCGGCCCGGCGCAACCTGCTGTGGGCCAGCCGCGTCACCCTCACCGAGCAGCTGCTCGCCTGGCTGGGCAGCCGCGAGCAGCGCCCGGAAGTGCTGATCTCCGGCTCTGCGGTGGGCTGGTATGGAGACGGTGGCGAACGCGAGCTGACCGAGGCTTCACCGCCGGTGCGCGAAGATTTTGCCAGCCAGCTGTGCATTGCCTGGGAAGAGACAGCGCTGCGTTCCCAGGCCCAGGGCATTCGCGTGGTGCTGGTGCGTACCGGGTTGGTGCTGGCCAGTGATGGCGGCTTTTTGTCGCGCCTGCGCCTGCCCTTCAAACTGGGGCTGGGCGGGCCTTTGGGCGACGGGCGGCAGTGGATGCCTTGGGTCCATATAGAAGACCAGGTCGCCCTGATTGATTTTCTCTTGCAGCACAAGGATGCCAGCGGTCCTTATAATGCCTGCGCCCCGGAGCCGGTGCGCAACCGCGAGTTCGCCAGGCGCCTTGGCCGCACCTTGCACCGGCCGGCGCTGCTGCCAGTGCCGGCACTGCTGCTCAAGGCCGGGCTGGGTGAGCTGTCGACCCTGCTGCTCGGCGGGCAGCGCGCCCGCCCGGTACGCTTGCTGGCGGCAGGCTTCACTTTCCGCTTCAACGATTTGCAATCGGCCCTGGACAACCTGTCCAGCCGCCTCTGACATAGGACGCTGCATGACCGATCACGCCCTGCTGCTGGTCAACCTGGGTTCCCCGGCCTCCACCTCGGTGGCCGATGTGCGCCGCTACCTCAACCAGTTCCTCATGGACCCGTACGTGATCGACCTGCCCTGGCCGGTGCGGCGCCTGCTGGTGTCGCTGATCCTGGTCAAGCGCCCGGAGCAGTCGGCGCACGCCTATGGCTCGATCTGGTGGGAGGAGGGCTCGCCGCTGGTGGTGCTGACCCGTCGCCTGCAGGCGGCGATGGTCGAGCACTGGCCCCATGGCCCGGTGGAGATTGCCATGCGCTATGGCCAGCCGGCCTTGCCCGAGGTGCTGGAGCGCCTGGTGGCACAGGGTGTGCGCAAGGTGACCCTGGCGCCGCTGTACCCGCAGTTCGCCGACAGCACGGTGACCACTGTGGTGGAACTGGCCAGGCAGACGGTCAATGAACGCCAGTTGCCGTTGCAGCTGCGCGTGCTGCAGCCATTCTACGAGCACCCGGACTACATCGAGGCATTGGTCGCCAGCGCCCGGCCTTACCTGGAGCAGGATTACGATCACCTGTTGCTGAGCTTCCATGGCTTGCCGGAGCGCCACTTGAAGAAACTGGACCCTACCGGCAAGCATGACTTCCAGGCGGCCGATTGCTGCAAGGATGCCAGTGCCGACATGCGCGCGGTCTGCTACCGCGGGCAGTGCCTGGCAACGGCCAGGGCCTTTGCACAGAAAATGGGCATACCCGATGGCAAATGGTCGGTGTCGTTCCAGTCACGGCTGGGGCGGGCCAAGTGGATCGAACCCTATACCGAGGCGCGGCTGGACGAGCTGGCCAAGGCCGGGGTGAAGAAGCTGCTGGTAATGTGCCCGGCGTTCGTGGCCGATTGCATCGAGACCCTGGAAGAGATCGGCATGCGCGGGAGCGAGCAGTTTGTCGAGGCCGGCGGGCAGGAGCTGGTGCTGGTGCCTTGCCTGAATGATCACCCGGCGTGGGTGAAGGCGCTGGCGGGGATGTGCGAAAAAGCCTGACTTTCAGGTTGCCTGTACCGGCCCTATCGCCGGCAAGCCGGCTCCCACAGGTATTCCACAGTTCTCGAAATCTGTGGGGTACCTGTGGGAGCTGGCTTGCCGGCGATAGGGCCAGATCAGGCTAAAGCCGGATCAAGGCAACTGATCATCCAGCTTCTTGTGCTTCCAGCCATCATTGCCCGGCAAGATCAGGTTCAGGGCGATTGCCACGATGGCGCACAGGGCGATGCCCTTCAGGCCCCAGTCATCCGGGCCATCACCGCTGCCGATCAGCACGCCGCCAATACCGAACACCAGGGTCACCGACACGATCACCAGGTTGCGCGCTTCGGCCAGGTCGATCTTGTGGCGGATCATGGTGTTCATGCCCACCGCCGCGATCGAGCCGAACAGCAGGCACAGGATGCCACCCATCACCGGTACCGGGATGCTTTGCAGCAGTGCGCCGAACTTGCCGATGAAGGCCAGGGTGATGGCGAAGACCGCCGCCCAGGTCATGATCTTCGGGTTGTAGTTCTTGGTCAGCATCACCGCGCCGGTCACTTCGGCATAGGTGGTGTTGGGCGGGCCGCCGAACAGGCCGGCTGCGGTGGTGGCCAGGCCATCGCCCAGCAGGGTGCGGTGCAGGCCGGGCTTCTTCAGGTAGTCGCGGCCGGTCACGCTGCCGACCGCGATCACGCCGCCGATGTGCTCGATCGCCGGTGCCAGGGCAACCGGGACGATGAACAGGATGGCCTGCCAGTTGAACGCTGGCGCGGTGAAGTTGGGCAGCTCCAGCCACGGTGCGGCGGCGATCTTGGCAGTGTCGACCACGCCAAAGGCGAACGACAGGGCAAAGCCTACCAGCACGCCGGCAATGATCGGCACCAGACGGAAGATGCCCTTGCCGAACACGGCGACGATCAGCGTTGTCAGCAGGGCCGGCATCGAGATCATCATGGCGGTCTTGTAGGGCAGCAGCACACTGCCGTCACCGGCCTTGCCCATCGCCATGTTGGCGGCGATCGGCGCCATGGCCAGGCCGATGGAGATGATCACCGGGCCGATCACCACCGGCGGCAGCATGCGGTCGATGAAACCGGTGCCTTTGATTTTCACCATCAGGCCCATGAAGGTGTACACGAAACCTGCGGCCATCACGCCGCCCATGGTCTCGGCCAGGCCGAACTGGCCCTTGGCGAGGATGATCGGGGTGATGAAGGCAAAGCTCGAGGCCAGGAACACGGGTACCTGGCGGCCGGTTACCAGCTGGAACAGCAGGGTGCCGATACCGGCGGTGAACAGCGCGACGTTCGGATCGAGGCCGGTGATCAGTGGCATCAGCACCAGCGCGCCAAATGCCACGAAGAGCATCTGCGCGCCCGAAACGACCTGGCGCCAGAGCGGGTCGTTGAAGCCGTCCTGCATGGTCAGGCGTCCTTTTGCTTGGTGCCGAAGATCTTGTCACCGGCATCGCCCAGGCCCGGCACGATGTAGCCGTGTTCGTTCAGGCGCTGGTCGATCGAGGCGGTGTAGATCTGCACGTCCGGGTGGGCTTTTTCCACCACTTCGATGCCTTCTGGCGCGGCGACCAGGACCATGGCGCGGATCTCTTTGCAACCGGCCTTCTTCAGCAGGTCGATGGTGGCGACCATCGAACCGCCGGTGGCCAGCATCGGGTCGATGATCAGGGCCAGGCGCTGGTTGATGTCCGGCGCGAGCTTTTCCAGGTAGGTGTGGGCTTCGAGGGTTTCCTCGTTGCGGGCAACGCCGACGGCGCTGACCTTGGCACCCGGGATCAGGCTGAGCACGCCGTCGAGCATGCCGATGCCGGCACGCAGGATCGGCACCACGGTAATCTTCTTGCCGGCGATTTTTTCAACTTGCACCTTGCCGCACCAGCCGTCGATCTCGTAGGTTTCGAGCGGCAGGTCCTGGGTGGCTTCGTAGGTCAGGAGCGCGCCGACTTCCTGGGCAAGTTCGCGAAAATTCTTGGTGCTGATATCGGCACGGCGCATCAGGCCGAGCTTGTGGCGGATCAGCGGATGGCGGATCTCACGAGTGGGCATAGGGGGGCTCCGAAAGGCGGGCAAAAAAACCGCGCTAGATTAATCTATTCAGCCTGTGCTGTCGTCTGGTCATTCTGGACGTTAGTCCATAAATGCTTGATCTGTGACGAGCGGATGCGTACCTTTGCCCGCTTTTCCAAAATGCACCCCCCGGAGAGCGCCATGTCCGCCGATCTCGAGCATATCCGTCAAGTCATGCGTGAAGCTGACTGCCTGTACACCGAAGCCGAAGTCGAAGCGGCCATCGCCAAAGTCGGCGAGCAGATCTGCAAGGACCTGCACGACAAGAACCCGGTGGTGTTCTGCGTGATGAATGGCGGCCTGATCTTCTCCGGCAAACTGCTGACCCACCTGCAGTTCCCACTGGAAGCCAGCTACCTGCACGCCACCCGCTACCGCAACCAGACCAGCGGCGGTGAACTGTTCTGGAAGGCCAAGCCCGAAGTGTCGTTCATCGACCGTGACGTACTGATCGTCGATGACATCCTCGACGAAGGCCACACCCTCAGCGCCATCATCGAGTTCTGCAAGCATGCCGGTGCGCGCTCGGTGCACACCGCGGTACTGATCGACAAGGACCATGACCGCAAGGCCAGCCCGGAGCTCAAGGCCAACTACGTGGGCCTGCCCTGCGTCGACCGCTACATCTTCGGTTACGGCATGGACTACAAAGGCTACTGGCGCAACGCCAACGGCATCTTCGCCGTAAAGGGGCTGTGATCATGCGCCAGCCTGCGTTCATCGACCAATCGCTGTTCGCCGGGCTGGCCGCACAGGCTGCCGCCAACCCGCGCGGGCGGCAGCATCACACCTTCCATGAGATGGAAGAACCCTGCCACCGCATGGCGGTCGGGCTGCAACCGAGCACCTATATCCCGCCGCATCGCCACCTGAGCGCCGACAAGGCTGAAACGCTGATTGCGCTCAAGGGGCGCTTAGGCCTGTTGCTCTTCGATGAGCAGGGGGCGGTGACCGACAAGCGAGTGCTGCAGGCGGGCGGCGACTGCCTGGGTGTGGACCTCGCGCCTGGTATTTACCATGGGCTGGTGGTGTTGGAGCCGGACAGCATCCTGTTCGAGTGCAAGGCCGGGCCGTATCGGCCGGTGGGTGAAGGCGAACATGCGCACTGGGCGCCGCGCGAAGGAGAAGAGGGCGTGGACGAGTACCAGGCCTGGATGCGCGCGCAGTTCGATTGATGTTGCCTGCACCGGCCCCATCGCCGGCAAGCCAGCTCCCACATGGATAGCGCGGTACCTGTGGGAGCTGGCTTGCCGGCGATAGGGCCGGTACAGCCCAGACACAGCATGCTAGAGTGCTCCTTCATTCAAGGAGCCTCACATGCGTGCGTTTCTTCCCCTCCTGCTGGCGGTCAGCCTGCCACTCGCCGCCGCACCGCTGCACAGCCAGTTCCTGCCACCTGACGACCAGTCCCTGCGCCAGGAAGCGCCGACCGGCCAGCAATTGCTGCAAGTGACCGACTACTCGGTGGTAGTGGGTACCCAGCGCCAGTCCGACCAGCAGCCGATCCCGATCACCTCGTCGTTGCAGGTGCGCCTCAAGGGCAAGCCGCTGAGCAAGGGCGCGACCATCGCCCAGGTGCTGCTGACCTTTGACGGTGAAGCGGCCAAAAGCCTGAAGAAACCCGTATATGACGAGAAAACCCGCACCCTGAGCCTGAATTACCCGCTCAGCGACTACCGCGTGATCATGGACCTGCTGCGCAACGAGACGCTGTATGTGCAGTTCCTCACGTACGGCAACGGCCACGTCTGGGCCGACCTGCACACCGGTACCGTACGTACGCGTTGAGGCGCCCGGCCTGCGGGGGGTACACTGCCGGCCTTCGAAATTTCGTGATGGTCCAGTTGGAGTCGGCAATGCGTAAAGACAAGAAACAGGTAATCGGTGACGAGATCAGCGACGACTACATCAAGTCGTTCCTTCAGTTCGAGCCGGCCGATGGCGTGACTTCGCCGTCGCTGCACAAGCTGGTCAAGGCCTACCGCGGCCTGCGCATCGACGATTTCGAGCGTTTTATCGGCTTCTTCGTCGAGGCTGGGCTGGACCTGGATGGCAAGGACGAGCACGGCAAGACTTTTGTCGAGCAGATTGCCGACCAGCGCAATGCGGCGGATTACATCGAGATCATCGCCAAGGCCCGTGGCTGATTTGTAAACCTGCTCCGGCCTCTTCGCGGGTAAACCCGCTCCCACAGGTACAGCACAGCCATTAGCTGTGGTGCGGTCCTTGTGGGAGCAACTGTCTTGCTCAATTTCAAAAAGCTGGCGCGATCCCTGTGGGAGCGGGCTTGCCCGCGAACACGGGCGAAGCCCGTGCCATCCACCACGGTGTTGGCTTCGCGGGCAAGCCCGCTTCCAGGCGGCTCACGCTGCGTTCTGGATTTACGTTGTACTTTCAGGCTGCGGTAGCACTAGATCGAGCCATGATGTACCCGTTCTGAGCATGGCGTTTAACCGCACGATGAACGTTCTCATGCAGGCCACGATAGCGACTTTGGGAAGTTTTCCGCGCTCCCGCAGTGACTGATAACGAGCCTTGAGTGCTGGGTTGTATTTCATCGCCACAAGGCATGCCATGTACAGCGATCGCCTGACCGCAAATCGCCCGCCAGAGATAGAGCGCTTGCCCATGAATTTCCCGCTGTCGTGGTTGAAGGGCGCCACCCCAACCAGGGAGGCAATTTCTCTGGATTCAACCCGACCTAGCTCCGGCAGCAGCGCTATTAGTTTGCCCGCTGTCACCATCCCAATGCCTTTCACTTTGATCAGCTGGGCAACCCGTTCGTCGTTCAGCATCGCGATTTGCTGTTCGATCTCACACTCAACCCGTTTGATCTGCGCCTTGAAGTGTTTCAGGTTGGCATTCAGGTAGTTAGCAACTGCAGTCGATTGCACCTGCTTCAGGCGCCGCAGGTCGTCATCTCGCTGTTGAACCATCCGATCACGTTGCTGAAGCAACTCTCGCAGAAGCGCTCGTTCGGGGCTGACTCGCAGAGAGGGTTGATCTGGAATGACTTCGGCATAGTGCGCCAGAACCTCGGCGTCGATGGCGTCAGTCTTGGCCTTGATGCCTAAAGAGTCAGCGAATGACCTGGCTCGCCTGGGATTGACGCGTATGACCTTGTAGCCAGCGTCCTGTAGAAAACGCATGACATCTCGCTCGTAACCACCCGTCGCCTCTAACAGGACGCGCTTGATACTGAGCCTGCGAAGGCTCTCCAGTAGCGCCTCAAACCCTGTTGGATCATTGCTTAAATGCATTTTGATGCCCTGTGGCCGCACCGCAGCATCAAGGGAGAGACTGGAAACATCGATACCCAAGAAGGAAGCCATCACCAAAACCTCCTAAACTCAACACAGTGAGAGGACTTTGGCTTGGCCCACGCTTGTGATTCGAGATCAGAGCCGCATCCAACTGTTCGGGCTCTCGCCAAAGTGGAACGGTGAATGGCAGCTTTTGCTCCCACACGTGCTCAAGGCACCTACGGCATTCAGCTTGCCATTCACCGCTCTCACTCCAAATTCTAATCCCCCATCAAGACACAAGCGGGTTTACCCGCGAAAGGGCCGGAACAGGCTTACTAGGATCCAGGCACAAAAAAACGCCCCGAGGGGCGTTTTTTCGTTACCGGCCGAATCAGGCGTAATGCTTGGCCGCCGGGCTGCTTTCCACCAGATCCAGCGCCACGTCGTTGTCGGCACTGATCTTGTGGTACAGGGCAGCATCGGTCGCCAGGGTCTTCTCGCGAGCCGGGAAGATTTCCTTGAGCTTGGCAGCCCAGGCACCTTTGGCCTGCTCGGGGAAGCAGCGCTCGATCAGTTCCAGCATGATCGACACGGTTACCGAAGCACCCGGCGATGCGCCGAGCAGTGCAGCCAGGCTGCCGTCCTGGGCCGAGACCAGCTCGGTACCGAACTGCAGAACGCCGCCTTTCTTCGGGTCTTTCTTGATGATCTGCACGCGCTGACCAGCCACTTCCAGGCGCCAATCTTCGGCCTTGGCCTGCGGGTAGAAGCGACGCAGGGCTTCCAGGCGCTGCTCCATCGACTGCATCACTTCGCTGACCAGGTACTTGGTCAGGTCCATGTTGTCACGAGCCACGGCCAGCATCGGGCCGATGTTGCCCATGCGCACCGACAGCGGCAGGTCCATCAGCGAACCGTGCTTGAGGAACTTGGTGGTGAAGCCGGCATATGGGCCGAACAGCAGCGATTTCTTGCCATCGACCACGCGGGTATCCAGGTGCGGTACCGACATCGGTGGGGCGCCGACCGCAGCCTGGCTGTAGACCTTGGCCTGGTGCTGCTTGACGATTTCCGGGTTGTCGCAACGCAGCCACTGGCCGCTGACCGGGAAGCCGCCGAAGCCTTTGCTTTCCGGGATGCCCGACAGCTGCAGCAGCGGCAGGGCCGCGCCACCGGCGCCGAGGAAGACGAAGCGGGCGTCCACTTCACGGCTGCCGCCGCTGTTGACGTCCTTGATGCTCACGGTCCAGCCCTTGCCGTTACGGCGCAGGCCGACGACCTTCTTGCTGTACTTGACCTGAGCGTCCTGCGAGTCGCCCAGCAGCTTCAGCAGCTTGTTGGTCAGGGCGCCGAAGTTGACGTCGGTGCCCTTGAGCACGCGGGTGGCGGCGATGTGCTGGTCGGCTGGGCGGCCTGGCATCATCAGCGGCATCCAGTCATTCATCACGGCCTTGTCTTCGGTGTATTCCATGTCCGCGAAGGCATGGTGCTGCTTGAGCAGCTCATAGCGCTTCTTGAGGAAGGAAACACCCTTGTCACCCTCGACGTAGCTCAGGTGCGGGACAGGGTTGATGAAGGCACGTGCCGAGCCGAAGTTGCCCTTTTTGCTCAGGTAGGCCCAGAACTGGCGCGAAACCTCGAACTGGGTGTTGATGTGCACGGCCTTCTTGATGTCGATGCTGCCATCGGCGGCCTGGGGCGTGTAGTTAAGCTCGCACAGGCCGGCGTGGCCGGTGCCTGCGTTGTTCCAGGGGTTGGAGCTTTCCGCGGCTCCGGAGTCCATCGCCTCCACGACCTCAAGCTTCAGGGTCGGGTCGAGCTCCTTGAGCAGTACGGCCAGGGTGGCACTCATGATGCCCGCGCCTACCAGTACCACATCAACCGATTCGTTCTGCGCCATTTAACGCGTCTCCACAATCTACAGCTACCTAATTGACAGCATAGGACCTGGGTTCGCCAGGGTCGCCATGTCCGACTTTTCGCAGTTCTTGCAACTTCCGCGGACACCGCCAATCAGTCTTCGGGTTCGCGTATTGAACGCGGTTTGCCACGGGTGCGGCAATTCGACTTATGGTCAAGGTGTCGTGCGTGCGTTATGGAACGGCTCAGACACTCATACGGGATGAGCGCATTTGCCGCCTGTTCAGGGCTGTTCGGGACACATCTGCCGCTTTTGCACATGCCAGACTGTTCATTTGCTCGCCACACTCTTGTGAAGTTGTGAAAACCGTTTTTTCACGCTCTTTTGGAGACGTGAACCTCAAAAGGGGACTGCGCGATGGCAACCCGCAGGTTCATGCAGTGTGAAGGGCCGGAAAAGCAGGCACGACAGCCGATGCAAGACCTGAGTGGAAGGCTCTCTGTGGGCGAAGCGTTGAAGTTGCCGGGGTCAATCGGCGAGTGCGGGGCCCGATCAGGAGACGTCCTTATAATCGGGGGGAGATTATAGCGATGTCGCGGGCAGAAATGTCGCCATTCGTGGTTTTTATTGCAGCGTTTGTCAGGCCGCGAGGATGCGCTGGTGCCAGCGGCGGCTTGCGCGGGCGCAAACCCGGGCACTGGCGGGCAGTTCACGGCCCAGCCAGGCGAGCTGGATTTCGCCGATCTGGACCCAGCCGCTGCCGCTGGGCGCCTGGCTGCATTGCTTGAAGGCCAGGCATTTGCCGTTCGCGTCGAGGCGGGCATAGGTGTTGTGGCGCGGGCGTTGGAAGAGCAGGGTCCAGAGCGAGGCCATGGCAGCGAGTCCTGTGCGTTAGGGCTTGGCGCAAGGATAAGGGCGCGGCGATGAAACGATTGTGACAAGCGGGCCAGGCCGATGACTGGTCGATGCGTGCCTAGGTATACTGTGGGCCTTCGCCGCTTTTTCTGGAGTAACGCGCATGTTGCAACGTCTGTTGTTCGGTTTGATCGCCGTGGCCAGCCTCAGCCTGGTCGGTTGTGCCCACAGCCCGCAACAACTCAATCCGCAACCCACGCTCAAGGCCCAGCTCGCCCCGGTCGGCCATGGCCAACCGGTAGTGGTCCGTGTGGTTGATGGCCGGGCCTCGCAGTCCCTGGGCACTCGCGGTGGCATGTACCCCGAGACCAGCACCATCAGCGTCAGCGGTAACGACATCGTGCCCAAGCTGCAGGCCCAGGCCGAAGCCGCCGTGCGCCTGCTCGGCTTCACCCCGACGCCGAACGCCTACAACGCGCCGCAGCTGACCGTGACCCTGGCGGAGCTGAAGTACCAGTCGCCGAAAGACAACCTGTACGTGACCGAGGCTACCATCGGCGCCACCTTCCGTGCCGACGTGTCTAACGGCGGCCGCCGCTACAGTGGCCGTTACGGCGCTTCGCTGGACCAGCGTTTCGGCATGGCGCCGAACCAGGAAACCAACACCCAGCTGGTGGGCGATGTGCTGAGCGATGCCCTGACCCGCATGTTCAAGGACCCGACCATCGGTCAAGTGCTGGGGCAGTAAGCCTTCAGCTGTAAAACAAAACCCGCTGCCTGTGTTCCAGGCAGCGGGTTTTTTGTTGTCTGTGCCCGCGAAGAGGCCGGCAAAGCTTCATGCCATGCCAGATGAAATTTGATGACACTTTGTCGCCTGGGCCGGGCGTCTGGGCATGACTTGGGTAGAATGCCGGCCTTTGCCGTCGCTCATACCGAGGTTGCGTGATGTCCTTGCAAGTGCTCTGGGGGTTCCTGGCCGCCCACCCGACCAAGCTGATCAATCTGCTGGCGCTGCTGCTGACCTGCCCGGGCGGGTTGCTGCTGCACAGTGCGCGGCGGCGCGAGGCCGAGACCCGCGAATACATGGCGGTGGACGACGGGGTGGTGGACGCGTTCGACCTGCGGGTACCGCGGTACTTCTACATTCTCGGTTTTTCGTGCCTGGCGATGGCGCTGCTGTTGTCCTGGTTCAGTACCTGGGTTTGAGATTCCGGGGCCGCTTTGCGGCCCATCGCCGGCAAGCCAGCTCCCACAGGATTACACAAGCCTGAGGGAAATGCGGTCTCTGTGGGAGCTGGCTTGCCGGCGATGGGCTGCAAGGCAGCCCTAGGATTGCTCAGGCAACCGGTGCCTGCTGCCTGACCTGGTATTGGTTGCGCACCGGCGTCGCATACTGCAACACCAGGTACGGCCGCTGCTCCTCAGGGCAGGCATCCAGGCGGCGTTGCCATTCTTCCTTGGCCCGGGCCAGTTCATCAGCCGGGAACACCTTCTCGGCGCTCGGCACCTGCAGCGCCTCATCCTTGCCATCCCACATCGCATAGGCCAGGTAGTGCACCGGGAACAGCCGGTAGCCACCGAGGATCTGCCGGTCGATTTCCACTGCCAGCTGCTTGGTGTCCTCGTGGTACTCGGTCACCGGCGGGGCAAAGTTGATGTGCACCCGGCCCTTGTAGCCGGTAATGCCCTTGGCGATGCTGTTGTCGTCCTCGCCCGGCGCCTTCTTGTAGGTGCCGGTGGTGGCGCGGATGTACAGCTCGCGGGCCTTGGCCTGGTCGCACGGGTCATATTCGTAGCTGATCGAAACCGGTGTCAGGTTAAGGCTCTGGATCACCGCGCCGAACGGCTCGTCCTTGCGGCTCATGTGGAACATCTTGAGGATCGCCGAATCGGTGCGGTCGTCACCGTCCTTGGCCCGGCCTTCGGCCTGGGCGATCCAGATCGACGTGGCGTCGTTGCGGATCGAATGGTTGATGTAGGCCGAGAGCAGCTGGTAGGCCGCCAGCTTTTCGCGGCGCCCACTGATCGAGCGGTGCACGATGAAGCTCTTGTTCAGGCGCATCATGTCGCTGACAAACGGCTTTTGCAGCAGGTTGTCGCCAATGGCGATGCGCGGCGTGGGCAGGCCGGCGTGGTACACCGCGTAGTTGACGAAGGCCGGGTCCATGACGATGTCACGGTGGTTGGCCAGGAACAGGTAGGCGGTGCCGGCCTTGAGCTGCTCCACGCCCGAATAGGTGACGCCGTCGGTGGCGCGGTCGATGGTCTGGTCGACGTAGTACTCGACTTTGTCCTGCAAGGTCGAGACACAGGTGACACCGGCGAATTCCTTGCGCAGGCGGCGGGCGATCAGCGGTTTGAGCAACCAGCCGAGAGCACCGGCCGCACGCGGGAAGCGGAAGTGGGTGAGGATATCGAGGAATGCCGGGTCGCTGAGCAGGCGTGCCAGAACGGCAGGGACCTCAGCGTCGTCGTACGGTCGGATGGCATCGAATTCGCCCATCATGCTCTCTTGTTGGAAACGGCTAGGGTAATAAGGTAGGGACGGGCTCCGAAAAACGGCTCGGACACACACAGGCCCTGTAAACAGACCGGCAATTATACGCATAAGTCACCCCGGAGGCCGCGATGCTGGAAACTGCTATCTACGATTGCCCTTATTGTGGCGAAGAAGTCGAAACCACGGTGGACCTGTCCGGTGGCGATCAGGAGTACATTGAGGACTGCCAGGTATGCTGCAAGCCTATCCGCTTCGTGCTGCAAGTTCATGGCGAGGAGTGGATGCTGGATGTATTCGGTGAGAATGACTGATGCAGCGCATCTACGAACCGGAAAGCCTGCTCGAGGCGGAAATGCTGGCGGGCATGCTCGCCAGCGAGGGGATCGAGGCGCACCTGGTTGGTCGTGACCTGGTCGGTGCCGCCGGTGAGCTGCCGATGCAGGGTTTGCTGGGGCTTGCCGTGGCTGATGAGCAGGCCGAGTACGCACGGCAGCTGATCGATGCGTACAATGACGCCCAGCCACTGGTTGGTGACGAACCGGAGAGTTTCCCCGGTACCTTGATCTGCTAGGTTCTGAATTCGCCCATGTGTGGACGTTACGCCCTGTTTCGCTGGCCCCAGGCTCTTGCCAGTCTGCCGGGCTTTCCCGTTGGCCAGCCCGCCCAATGGAACATCTCGCCCGGGGCTTCGGTGCTGATCCAGCGCCAGCTCGACGGCCAGCTGCAACTGACCAGGGCGCGCTGGGGGCTGACTCCGGCGTGGCTCACCGACCTGTCCCGTACCCCCGCCCATGCCCGCGCCGAAACCCTGGCCGAGCAGCCGATGTTTCGCGACGCGTTTCGCCAGCGCCGCTGCCTGATGCCGGCCAACGGCTTTTACGAATGGCGCGGTAGCGTGCGCAAGCGCCCGTACTGGCTGACCCCGGGGGAGGGCGCGTCGCTGTACTTCGCCGCCGTGTGGGAGGCCTACCCGGTGCAGGACCAGGTTTGGCTGAGTTGTGCGGTGGTGACCCAGGCGGCGATGAACCAGCGTCGGCCGCTGATACTGGACGAGGCAGGGCAGGCCGCCTGGCTTGACCCGGACACGCCGCTGGCCCGTCTGCATGAATTGCTGGCCAGCCCGCCGGCGACGCTGCGCGAGCGGGCCCTGGCGCATTTCGTCAATGACCCGAAGCTGGATGCGCCGGAGTGCCTGACCCCGGCCTGATGTATGGCTGTGCCGGCCTCTTCGCGGCTGAAGCCGCTCCTACAACGATCGCATTATCCCTGTAGGAGCGGGTTCACCCGCGAAGGGGCCGGCACAGGCGACGAAAATCTTCCCTGCGGCTATGGCGGCCCCAAGCGACTCGGCCTACGATACGGCGCATGTAAAAAGGGAGTGTTTTCATGCGTAAGTCTTTTGTCGTCAGCCTGTTGAGTGCTGGCATCCTGCTAGCCGGCTGCCAGGCGGTGAATACCACCAGCGGCGGTGCTGTCGGCGTCGAGCGCCAGCAGTACATGTTCAGCATGCTCTCGACCGATGAGGTCAACCAGATGTACGCCCAGTCGTACCAGCAGACCCTGGGTGAAGCATCGAACAAAGGCGTGCTCGACAAGTCCAGCGCTGTTGCCAAGCGTGTGCAGGTAATTGCCAACCGCCTGATCGCCCAGACCCCCAAGTTCCGCCCGGATGCCGCGCAATGGAACTGGGAAGTGAACGTGATCAAGAGCGACGAGCTCAACGCCAACTGCGGCCCTGGCGGCAAGATCATCGTCTACACCGGGCTGATCGATCAGCTCAAGCTCACCGATGCGGAAATTGCTGCGGTGGTGGGCCACGAGATCGCCCACGCCCTGCGTGAGCACAGCCGCGAGGCGATGTCCAAGGCGTATGGCGTGGAAATGGCGCGCCAGGGCGCCGGTGCCCTCTTTGGCCTCGGCCAGGGTAGCATGGCCATGGCCGATACCGTGGTGAACTATGCCATGACCCTGCCCAACAGCCGGGCCAACGAGAACGAAGCCGACCTGATCGGCCTGGAACTCTCGGCGCGTGCCGGTTACGACCCGAATGCCGCGATCACCCTGTGGAACAAGATGAGCCAGGCTTCCGAAGGCGCACCGCCTGAGTTCATGAGCACTCACCCAGCGTCCCAGAGCCGCATTGCTTCGTTGCAGGCGGCCATTCCGAAGGTGATGCCGCTGTATCAGGCGGCCAAGAAGTAAGACCGTAAGGGGCTGCTTTGCAGCCCAATCGCCGGCAAGCCAGCTCCCACAGGTATTGCACAGTCCTTGAGGCCGATAGAGCACCCTGTGGGAGCTGGCTTGCCGGCGATTGGGCCGCAGAGCGGCCCCCGTCAGCAGTTAGCCCACCCAGCCACTGGCTTTCATCGCCGAGTACACGGCCACGATCGCCAGCACGAAGAACGCCGTGGCCGCCAGGCGACGGATCAGCGTCAGCGGCAGTTTGTCCGCCGCGAAGTTACCCGCCAAAACCACCGGCACGTTGGCAATCAGCATGCCCAGGGTGGTACCGATAATGACCATGATCAGGTACGGATACTGTGCTGCCAGCATCACCGTGGCGACCTGGGTCTTGTCACCGATTTCAGCCAGGAAGAACGCGATCAGCGTGGTCAGGAACGGCCCGAAGCGGCGCGCCGGGTTCTCGTCGTCATCCATCTTGTCCGGAACCAGGGTCCACAGGGCAGTGGCGGTGAAGCTCGCAGCCAGGATCCAGTGCAGTGCCGAGTCGCTGAAGAAGCTGCCGACCCACGCGCCCACGGCACCAGCCGCAGCATGGTTGGCCAGGGTGGCGGCGATGATGCCGGCGATGATCGGCCAGGGCTTGCGGAAGCGGGCAGCGAGTATGAGCGCGAGCAGTTGCGTCTTGTCGCCAATTTCGGCGAGGGCAACGATGGCGGTGGGGACCAACAGAGATTCCAGCATCAGGATTCCTACGGGGGCGGGTCGACACGGCTATGACACGTACAGCCTCCCCGCCCCGGGTAAGGTGTGCGTGTCATAGGTCTTGTCAAACCCTGGATCCGTCTATGCGGATCTCGCCATGCAGGCTGGCATGGTGGGTCGCACGCGCCATGGTCTGTGGACCAAGTATGTTGACGCGTACCGGGCGAGCTGGGCGCTCGCGGGAGACTACTCCCCTAGGACGGTGCGGATTCTGCCTAGGCAAAACGCTTTCGGCAAGCGCTGTTTTTATCCGTGTGTTGCCTGGTAGATGCGGAAACCGTCCGCCTCGTCGCGTACCTGGCAGTTGCCCAGCGCCCCTTCGATCAGTGGCTGGTAGCGCAGGAAGCTGTTGGCAACCAGGCGCATTTCGCCACCTTTTCGCAGATGAAGGGCCGATTTTTTCAGCAAGTTTTCCGATGCCTGATAGTTGGTGTGCACCCCGGTGTGGAACGGCGGGTTGCTCAGGATCAAGCTCAGCTCGGTTGGCGCCGCGTCGATGCCGTCGCCGCTGATCACTTCGCCTTCCAGACCATTGGCGGCCAAGGTCAGGCGGCTGGCGGCCACGGCGAAGGCATCCACGTCCAGCAGGGTCACCCGGTTTTGTGGATAACGGCGCTTGACCGTGGCGCCCAGCACCCCGGCACCGCAGCCGAAGTCCAGCACATGCCCGCTCGGCAGGCCGTCGAGGTGCTTGAGCAGCAGGGCGGTACCGCGATCGAGGCGGCCATGGCTGAACACACCGGGCAGGCTGACCACTTGCAGTGGGCCGTCTTCCAGGCTGAGCTCGAAGCGTTCGGCCAGGCTTTCCAGGGGCTTGGCTTCTGGCGCGTGCTCGATGGTCACCTGCCACAGCTGGCAATGGCGGGCGCTGTCGAGCTTGCGTGGCTTGCCAAAGGCCTGCAGCTGCTTGGCCGCGCCCTCGATGCCACCACGTTTCTCGCCGACCAGGTACAGCTCGCGGCCAGCCAGGCGCGAGGCCAGGGCGTTGAGCAGGTAGGCGGCCAGTTCGCGGGACTTGGGCAGGAACAGCACGGCGCTATCGAAAGCCACTTCAGGGGGCTCCACTGCATAGTGGCTGCGCCCGGCGAAGCGGCTTTCGAGCAAGGCCTGGTCGCCCGCATGCCAGGTCCAGGCCCGGGCCTGGGGCAACTGGCCGAGCAGGCCGTCGGCGGGGGCGCCGGCGAGCAGCAGCGGGCCCTGGAACAGCTCTGCCTGGCGGAGCAACACTTCACTGCGCGGGTCCATGGACGACGCCTCCTGGAAAAAAGTGGCGCAGTGTAGCAGAGGCGGGCGTCGGGCTCAGCTGACCACGCGGCGTGGCTGCCCGGCGAAGAAGGCCTGGGCGTTCTCGCTGAGCTGGCCGACGATGCGCTGGCGCGATTCCACCGCGCCCCAGGCGCTGTGCGGGGTGATGATCAGGCGCGGGATGCCGGGTTCGAGCAGCGGGTTGCCATTGACCGGCGGTTCCACGCTCAGCACGTCGGTGGCGGCACCGCCCAGATGGCCACTGCGCAGGGCGTCGGCCAGCGCTTGCTCGTCGATCAGGCCGCCGCGGGCGGTGTTGACCACCAGCGCATTGGGCTTGAGCAGGGCCAGCTCGCGGGACCCGAGCATGTGTCGGGTGTGCTCGTTCAGCGGGCAGTGCAGGGTCAGGGCGTCGACTTGCGGCAGCAACTCGTCCAGTGGCAAACGGTCGGCGCGTTCCGGGCGGCCGGGGATCTGCCCGCTGAGTACGCGCATGCCGAAGGCTTCGGCCAGCCTCGCCACCGCGCCGCCCAGTTCACCGTGGCCGAGCAGGCCAAGGGTCTTGCCCTCCAGCTCGACGATGGGGAAGTCCAGCAGGCAGAACTGGCTGGCCTTGGCCCACTGGCCGTCGGCTACCGCCTGGTTGTAGTCGCACAGGCGGGTGGCCAGGGCCAGCAGCAGGGCGAGGGTGTGCTGGGCGACGGACGGTGTGCCATAGCCCTGGCAGTTGCACACGGTGATGCCCTGAGCGCGCGCGGCCGCCAGGTCGACATTGTTGGTGCCGGTGGCGGCCACCAGGATCAGCTTCAGTTGCGGGTTGGCGGCCAGGGTCGCGGCGTCGAGCATGACCTTGTTGCTGACTACTGCCACCGCGCCCTGCAGGCGTTCGGCGACCTGCTCCGGGCGGGTGGCGGCGAACAGTTCGAACTCTTCGAACTGCTGCTTCAGGGGCGAGAGGTCGAGATCGCCCAGGTCCAGGGACTGGTGATCGAGAAACACGGCGCGACGCGGGCTGGGCATGAAGTTCTCCGAGGCTGGGCGGGATTTCGGTGTCGCGGCCATTCGCGGGTAAACCCGCTCCCACAGGTACTGCACCAGCCTTTGCAATGGTGCAATACCTGTGGGAGCGGGTTTACCCGCGAATAGGCCATCAGCTTCACCACATGACCTGAAGCTGCCGCCGCAGTGTCTAGTTCAACCTTGCCGCCCGTCAACGCCCGCCACTCATACCTTCATCATGCAAATCATTCCTTCGGCTGATTTAGCCGTCACATTGGCGAACTACAGTAGTTCCCAGACTTGTCCGGCCCGCTTTTCAGAAAAGGGATACCCATGTTGCAGACCCGCATCATCAAGCCCGCCGAGGGCGCCTACGCCTACCCCCTGCTGATCAAGCGCCTGCTGATGTCTGGCAGCCGCTATGAAAAGACCCGCGAAATCGTCTACCGCGACCAGTTGCGGCTGACCTACCCACAACTCAACGAGCGTATCGCGCGCCTGGCCAACGTTCTGACCGAAGCCGGGGTAAAAGCCGGTGACACCGTGGCAGTGATGGACTGGGACAGCCACCGCTACCTGGAATGCATGTTCGCCATCCCGATGATCGGCGCGGTGGTGCACACGATCAACGTGCGCCTGTCGCCCGAGCAGATTCTCTACACCATGAACCACGCCGAAGACCGCGTGGTGCTGGTCAACAGCGACTTCGTCGGCCTGTACCAGGCCATCGCGGGGCAACTGACCACCGTCGACAAGACCGTGCTGCTGACCGACGGCCCGGACAAGACAGCCGAGCTGCCCAACCTGGTGGGCGAGTACGAGCAACTGCTGGCCGCTGCCAGCCCGCGCTACGACTTCCCGGACTTCGACGAGAACTCGGTGGCCACTACCTTCTACACCACCGGCACCACCGGCAACCCCAAGGGGGTGTACTTCACTCACCGGCAGCTGGTGTTGCATACCCTGGCCGAAGCTTCGGTGACCGGCAGCATCGACAGCGTGCGCCTGCTGGGTAGCAACGACGTGTACATGCCCATCACGCCGATGTTCCATGTGCACGCCTGGGGCATTCCCTACGCCGCCACCATGCTCGGCATGAAGCAGGTGTATCCGGGGCGCTACGAGCCGGACATGCTGGTCAAGCTGTGGCGCGAAGAGAAGGTCACCTTCTCCCATTGTGTGCCGACCATCCTGCAGATGCTGCTCAACTGCCCGACCTCCCAAGGTCAGGACTTCGGCGGCTGGAAGATCATCATCGGCGGCAGCGCACTCAACCGCTCGTTGTACCAGGCCGCCCTGGCACGTGGCATCCAGCTGACCGCCGCGTATGGCATGTCCGAGACCTGCCCGCTGATTTCCGCCGCCCACCTGAACGACGAACTGCAGGCCGGCAGCGAGGATGAGCGCGTCACCTACCGCATCAAGGCCGGCGTGCCGGTGCCGCTGGTCGAGGCGGCCATCGTCGACGGCGACGGCAACTTCCTGCCTGCCGATGGTGAAACCCAGGGCGAGCTGGTGCTACGGGCGCCGTGGCTGACCATGGGCTACTTCAAGGAGGCGGAGAAGAGCGAAGAGCTGTGGCAGGGTGGCTGGTTGCACACCGGCGATGTCGCCACGCTCGACGGCATGGGCTACATCGACATCCGCGACCGCATCAAGGATGTGATCAAGACCGGTGGCGAATGGATTTCCTCGCTCGACCTCGAAGACCTGATCAGCCGTCACCCGGCCGTGCGCGAAGTGGCGGTGGTAGGGGTGGCCGACCCGCAGTGGGGCGAACGCCCGTTTGCCCTGCTGGTGGTGCGCGAAGGCCAGGGCATCGACGCCAAGGCGCTGAAGGAACACCTCAAGCCCTTTGTCGAGCAAGGGCACATCAACAAGTGGGCGATTCCAAGCCAGATCGCCGTTGTTACTGAAATTCCCAAGACCAGTGTCGGCAAGCTCGACAAGAAACGCATCCGCCAGGACATCGTCCAGTGGCAGGCCAGCAACAGCGCGTTCCTCTCCACGCTGTAACCGCCATGCGGGTCGCGTACCGCAGCACGCGACCCGCATGCTAGAGGGGTGGAGCCTTGCCAAACGGCAGAAATACGCCATCCTTTAGCACTGCCAGCGCGCAGCCGGGGCAACATGGCAGCGAGTTGGCCGCACGGAGCGCAAATCACACTTTAGAGGGATCAAGCGCCTGTGCCTTGCTGGCTATAGTCGGGGCCAGGGGATTTTCAGGAATGGGGGAAGGCGACATGCGCAAGCCGTGTCGCCGCGGGCGCAAGCCTGCAAACCGGTCGCTCGGGCCGTTCTTGAAAGGACTCACTGCCATAACAAAAAAAGTACATGGAGTAGCGTCGATGAAATCTGCAAACCTGTTCTGGCGCCGGGCCAAGCTGCCCCTGGCTGTCAGCCTTGCTTCCACGCTCGCAAGTCCTGCTTTCGCTGTCAGTTTCAACATTGGTGAAATCGAAGGCCAGTTCGACTCGTCGCTCTCCATCGGCGCCAGCTGGTCGACGGCCAACCCCAACAAGAACCTGATCGGGGTGAACAACGGCGGCAAGGGCCTGTCGCAGACATCCGACGATGGCCACCTGAACTTCAAGAAGGGCGAAACCTTCTCCAAGATCTTCAAGGGCATCCATGACCTGGAGCTCAAGTACGGCGACACCGGCGTGTTCGTCCGCGGCAAGTACTGGTACGACTTCGAACTGAAGGACGAAGGCCGCGAGTTCAAGGACATCAGCGACTCCAACCGCAAGGAAGGCGCCAAATCGTCCGGTGCCGAGCTGCTCGACGCATTCGTCTACCACAACTACTCCATCGGCGATCAGCCGGGCTCGGTGCGCCTGGGCAAGCAGGTGGTGAGCTGGGGTGAAAGTACCTTCATCGGTGGCGGCATCAACTCGATCAACCCGATCGACGTGTCGGCATTCCGCCGCCCGGGGGCCGAGATCAAGGAAGGCCTGATCCCGGTCAACATGTTCTACGTTTCGCAGAGCCTGACCGACAACCTGTCGGCCGAGGCCTTCTACCAGATCGAATGGGACCAGACGGTCGTCGACAACTGCGGCACCTTCTTCTCCCAGCCGGACATCATTGCCGACGGCTGTACCGACAACCTGCGCGTGTTGTCTAGCGGCCGAACCCTGGGGCAACTACCACCTCCCGTGCAAGGGCTGCTCGCCGCCACTGGCGTCAACTACAACGATGAGGGTGTGCTGGTGCGCCGTGGCGCCGACCGTGATGCGCGGGATAGCGGACAGTTCGGCGTTGCGTTCCGCTATATGTTCGAGCCGCTGGACACCGAATTCGGCGCGTATTTCATGAACTACCACAGCCGAGCACCGATCTTCAGTGCCACAGGCGCTTCGCAGGCGGTGTTCGACGGGGTCGCCGCGCTGCCGGCGCGTTTGCGTCCACTGATTGTCGCGGGTAACTCGCAGTACTTCGTCGAGTATCCAGAAGACATCCGCCTGTACGGCTTGAGCTTCTCCACCACGCTGCCTACCGGTACCGCCTGGAGCGGTGAACTCAGCTATCGCCCCAACGCGCCGGTGCAGCTGAACTCTACCGATATTCTGTTCGCTGGTGTCACACCACTGCCCGGGTTCAATGATGCGTCCGTGCTCAAGGGCACGGCGGGGCAGGACCTGCATGGCTACCGCCGCAAGGAAATCACACAGTTCCAGACGACCTTCACTCACTTCTTCGACCAGATCATGGGTGCCAGTCGCCTCACAGTGGTTGGTGAAGTCGGTGTTACCCACGTCGGTGGGTTGGAGAGTACCAGTAAGGCACGGTACGGCCGCGACCCAGTCTTCGGCCCTGGCGAGCTGCCTAATGGCATGTGTACCGCGCTCAACCAGACCACCATTGACGGCTCTGGCCTCGGTAGCTCCACCGCCAACTTGTCGCGCAACTGCGAAAACGATGGTTTCACCACCACTACCTCGTGGGGTTACCGCGCTCGCGCAATCTGGGACTACAACGACGTCTTCGCCGGGGTCAACCTGAAACCCAGCGTGGCTTGGTCGCATGACGTTTCCGGCTATTCGCCTGGCCCAGGCGCCAACTTCGAGGAGGGCCGCAAGGCCGTCAGCCTGGGCCTGGACGCCGAGTACCAGAACACCTACACGGCAAGCCTGTCGTACACCAATTTCTTCGACGGCAAGTACACCACCGTGGATGACCGCGACTTCGTCGCCCTCAGCTTCGGCGTGAACTTCTAAGCATACAGATCCAGGACGACACGACATGAACAAGACCAGAAGTCTGCTGCAAGCCGGTGTGCTGGGCCTGTCCCTGCTGGCGACCAGCGTCATGGCTGCAGTATCCGCCGACGAGGCGGCCAAGCTGGGCAGTACCCTGACCCCGATGGGTGCCGAAAAGGCCGGCAACGCCGATGGCTCGATCGGCCCGTGGGAGCCGCTGTCGAAGAGCGCGGGCAGTGCCGACGGCAAGGGCTTCCTGTCCGACCCGTACGGCAGCGACAAGCCGCTGTTCACCATCACCGCGCAGAACGCCGACCAGTACAAGGACAAGCTCTCGCCGGGCCAGCTGGCCATGCTCAAGCGCTACCCGGACACCTTCAAGATCCCGGTATTCAAGACCCATCGCGGTTCCACGGTGCCGGCCGATGTGTTCGCCGCCATCAAGGAGAACGCCACCAAGACCACCCTGGTCGAAGGCGGCAACGGCCTGAGCAATTTCCGCACGGCTGTTCCGTTCCCGATCCCCAAAAGCGGCCTGGAGGTGATCTGGAACCACATCACCCGCTACCGGGGTGGCAGCGTCAGCCGCCTGGTGACCCAGGCCACGCCGCAGCAGAACGGCTCCTTCAACCCTGTGTACTTCTCTGACCAGTTCGTCTTCCGCGACAAGATGAAAGATTACGACCCGAACAACCCGGGCAACATCCTGTTCTACTTCAAGCAGGAGGTGACCGCGCCCGCGCGCCTGGCCGGTACCGTGCTGCTGGTGCACGAAACCCTCGACCAGGTGAAGGAGCCGCGCAAGGCGTGGATCTACAACGCAGGCCAACGCCGCGTGCGCCAGGCACCGCAAGTGTCGTACGACGGCCCCGGTACCGCCGCCGACGGTTTGCGTACCTCGGACAACCTGGACATGTTCAACGGTGCGCCGGACCGCTATGACTGGAAGCTGGAAGGCAAGAAGGAGATGTACATCGCGTCCAACGCCTTCAAGCTCGACGACCCCAAGCTCAAGTACACCGACATCATCAAGGCCGGGCACATCAACCAGGACCTTTCCCGTTACGAGCTGCGCCGCGTATGGCACGTGGTTGCGACCCTCAAGCCAGGCCAGCGGCACATCTATGCCAAGCGTGACTTCTACATCGACGAGGACACCTGGCAGGCTGCGGTGATCGACCAGTACGACGGCCGTGGCCAGCTGTGGCGCGTGTCCGAGGCACATGCCCAGCCGTACTACAACGTGGAAGTGCCGTGGTACACCCTGGAGACTATCTACGACCTGCAGTCGGGCCGTTACCTGGCCCTGGGCATGAAGAACGAAGAGAAGCGCGCCTACGACTTCGGCTTCAGCGCCAGCAAGGCGGACTTCCAGCCAGCGGCACTGCGCCAGTCGGGTATTCGCTAAGTATCGCGCAACCTCGGAGCGCCCCGGCTTGACCGGGGCGTTTCATTTTCCTGTACCGGCCTCTTCGCGGGTGAACCCGCTCCCACAGGTACTGCACTGGACTTGAAACCTGTGCAATCCCTGTAGGAGCGGGTTCACCCGCGAAGAGGCCGGTACAGCAATAAAGCTGGTGAATACCTCCCCAAACCCCCGCCCCAGCCCCTGTCCATCAGCCATGTTGCTTTTTGTCGCAGTCTTTTCCAGGGGAATTGCGCCCATCATCTTCAAATGCGCAGCGTTACCCGCTAGTCTCGCAAGCATCCATACCGCCGTAGTCTTCCAATCAGAACGAGCCGGCCATGACAGATCTGTCCCGTACGCATGGATTCGCCAGCCAGGCCCTGGGCCTGCTGGACGGGCGTTTCTTCCGGCCGCCCTTGCCGGACGGCCATGTGCCGCGCCTGCGCCTGTGCCAGCGGCTGCAAGCCGGCCTCGGCGGGCGGCTGTTGCTGGTCAATGCCCCGGCGGGGTTCGGCAAAAGCTCCCTGGCCATCGAATTTTGCGAAGCGCTGCCCGAGCACTGGCGTAGCCTGTGGCTGGGCCTGAGCCAACGGGATGCCGACCCTGGCCGCTTCCTCGAACGCCTGCTCGAAGGCCTGCAGCAATACTGTCCGGCGCTGGGCGGCCAGGCCATGGGCCTGCTGAAAATGCGCCAACGCCACCAGCCGTTCGCCTTCGAGGAATGGCTCGACGGCCTGCTCGACGAGCTGGCGCTGTACCTGCAAGCCGATACGCCCTTGTTGCTGGTGCTGGACGACTATCACCTGGCCCAGGGGCCGGTGCTCGACCGCTGCCTGCAGTTCTTCCTCAATCACCTGCCCCCCGGCCTGGTGCTGCTGGTCACCAGCCGCCAGCGCCCGGACTGGCACCTGGCGCGCCTGCGCCTGTCGCGGCAACTGGTCGAGCTTAACGAACAGGACTTGCGCCTTACCGCCGAAGAGTCGCTGGCGGTGATCGGTCGCCAACCCACCGGGCTGCGTGGCCAGGCCCTGGACAACCTGATCCAGCGCAGCGACGGTTGGGTGGCCGGGTTGCGTTTCTGGCAACTGGCGGCCAGCGAGTCCGCTGACGAGCAGGCCTTGCCACAGGCCTTGCATGGTGGTGAGGGCTTGATCCGCGACTATCTGCTGGAAGAAGTCATCGACATGCTGCCCGCCGATGTGCAGGCCTTCCTGTACGAAACGGCATGCCAGGAGCGTTTCTGCGCCCCGTTGTGCGATGCCGTGCGCGGCCGCCACGACAGCGCCGCGATCCTGCGCTTCTTGCAGGCGCACCAGGTGTTCCTGGTGCCGCTGGACGAGCATGGCCACTGGTTCCGCTATCACCACCTGTTCTCCGACCTGCTGCGCAGCCGCCAGGCCAGCGAGCCGCTGGCCGGCCTGCAGTTGCGTGCCTGCCGCTGGTTCGAAAGCCAGGGCCTGCTGGACGAAGCGGTGGAGCAGGCGCTGCGGGCCGGTCACCTCGATGTCGCCGCCGACCTGGTGCAGAGCCTGTCCGAGGAGCAACTGCTGGCCGAACAGAACGTCGGCATGTTGCTGCGCTGGAAGATGGACCTGCCCGACAGCCTGCTGATCAGCACGCCGCGGCTGATCGTGCTGTACAGCTGGGCGTTGGGCCTGGCGTGCCAGCTGGACGCGGCCGAGGAGCTGGCGGGTTATCTCAGCCGCTTCCTGCCCGCGCCCTCGGCGACCGCGCAAAAGTCCATGCTGGCCCAGTGGCTGGCGCTGAGTGGTGTGATCGCCCGTGGCCGTGGCGACCGCGAGCGCACCCTGGCCTATTGCGGCGAAGCGCTGCAGAGCCTGCCGAGCAAGCGTTATGGCCAACGCCTGGTGTGCCTGTCGACGCTGTCCAACCTGGCGATTGCCGATGGCGATTTCTGGCGGGCCCGCGGCTGGAACCGTGAGGCCCTGGAGCTGGCCCAGCGCGTTGGCAACCCATTGTTCGAGGCCCTGGCCCATTACGACCGGGCGCGGGTGCTGCATGCCCGTGGCGAGGTGTTGCGCGCACTGGACGAAGTGCGCGAGGGGCTGCAACGCCTGCAAGGGCTGTCGGCACAGCGGCTGTATGCCGTGCGCGCCCGCCTGACGCTTTACGAAGGCTACCTGCTGGTATCGCGCCTGCAGCCGTCCCAGGGCCGTGCCCGCTTGCGTGCGGGGCTGGGTGAGGCGCGGGCCTGCCGCGATATCAGCGTGCTCATCGGCCACTGCGTGATCGCTACGCTCGATGGCCGGGAAGGGCACTTTGCCGAGGCTTTTGCCGAACTGGCCGAGGCCGAGCGGCTGATGCACATCTGGGATGTGCCGCCGGTCTACTACCTGGCCATGATCACCCTGGTCAAATGCGAGTTGTGGCTGGCGCAGGGGCGCATCGACCTGGCCGAGTCCTGGCTGCTGCGCCTGGGCCAGACCTATGGCGGCGAGCAACCGGCGGCGGCCCCGGAGTTCCACCCGTTGCTGCCGTTGCACATCGCCTTGCAGCAGGCATCGCTCGAACGTATCCAGTCGCGTAGCGATGACGCGGCGCAACGCCTGGCGAGCCTGGTCGAGCGCGGCCAGGCCAGTGGCGGCATGATGCTCAGCGTCAGTGCCCTGTGCCAGTGGCTTGGCTTGTTGCTGGGCGAAGGCCGGGAAGAGCAGGCCGCCCAGTTGTTGCCACGGTTGCTGGAGGCAGCCCAAGGCGGCGTGCTGCAACCGTTCCAGCCTTTGCTGGAGCAGCACCCGCAGTGGCTTCTCGAACAGCTGCAGGCAGTTGCCGCCTGCTCGGTGCAGGGCGAGCTGCTCAAGCGCCTGCCACCGCTGCCGAGCGTCAGCGCCGGCAGCGGCGAAGCCCTGAGTAGCCGCGAGCTGGCCGTGCTCGAGCTGATTGCCCAAGGCTGTTCCAACCAGCAGATCAGCGAGCGGCTGTTCATTTCCCTGCACACGGTGAAAACCCACGCCAGCCATATCAACAGCAAGCTGGGGGTGGAGCGGCGTACCCAGGCGGTGGCCAAGGCCAAGTCCCTGGGAATGCTGGCGTGAAATAGCCCAGCAGAGTCTTGTTCGCTAAAGTGATGGCGCCAGGCCATCGTTCGTGGCCGCCAACGCTCTACCCTCATCTTTCCCGACCAGCTGCCGATACAGCTATCGGTGGCATCGCCTCGCGCGATTTTTCAATCATTCCAAGGCAGGTCGTGTTGATGCTGCAGTACGGGCAAAAGAGCTTTCTGATCGTCGACGACTTTACCGACTTTCGCACGTCGACCCGTTCCATGCTGCGCGAGCTGGGCGTACGAGACGTGGACACCGCCGACAGCGGCGAGCAGGCGCTGCGCATGTGCGCGCAAAAGCGCTATGACGTCATCCTGCAGGACTTCCACCTGGGCGACGGCAAGAAGAACGGCCAGCAGGTGCTCGAAGACCTGATCCTCGACAAGCACATCAGCCATGAGTGCATATTCATCATGGTCACGGCCGAGAGCAGCCAGGCCATTGTCCTCAGCGCCATCGAGCACGAGCCTGATGCCTACCTGACCAAGCCGTTCAACCGGGTTGGCCTGGCCCAGCGCGTGGAGAAGCTGTACCAGCGCAAGACCCTGCTCAAGCCGATCCTGCAGGCCCTGGACCGCAATCGCCCGGCCGAAGTGCTGGCGGCCTGCGCCGAGCTGTGCAAGCGCGACCCACGCCTGGCCCCGCTGTGCCTGCGCTATCGGGCCGATGCCTTGCGCAACCTCAACCGTTTCGAGGAGCTGGAGAAGTTCCTCAAGGCCATTCTGGCCAGCCGCCCGCAGCCGTGGGTGTACTCGGCGTTGGGCAGCCTTATGCACAAGCGCGGCCAGAATGAGCAGGCCCAGGGCGTGTACGAGCAGGCGCTCAAGGCCTTCCCGATCATGCCAGGCCTGTACGATGGCATGGCCGAGGTGCTGGTGGCCCAAGGCGAAACCAGGCGTGCGCAGAACATGCTTGAAGAAGCCGTGCGCCTGTCGCCGCTGTCGGTGCGCCGGCAGTCGACGCTGGGCAAGCTGGCGTTGGAAAACGAAGACTTCGAGAGTGCCTCGAAAGCGTTCCGCCATGCGGTGAACCAGGGCCAGAGCTCACGCTACAAGGACCCCGAGAACAACCTGGGCCTGGTGCAGGCGCTGATGAGCAGGAATGCCGGCTTTGGCCTGGATGCGCGCACCCGGGTCGAGATCAACAGCACGCTCAGCGAAGTAGCCAAGGAAAACCCCGAGGACCAGGGCCTGCAGGTGCGTGCCCGCATGATGAAGGCCGCCAGCCTGCAGCAGGCCGGCGACCCTGAAACGGCTGCCAAGCTTACCGAACAGGCGATCCAGCGCCTGGACAAGATGAACCAGTTCTTCTCGGTCGATTCGGCCCTGACCGTTGCCGCGCAGTTGCAGGCCATGGGGCAGGAAGCCGCCGCCATCGGCGTGCTGAGGAGCTGTGTGGAAAGTTATGGCGACGACCCCAAGGTCATGGAGAGGGTCGGCAAGCTGACGGATGACCCCAGCGTGCTCAACGCCATTACCGAAGCGGTCACCCTCAATCGCCAGGGTGTGCGCAGCTACCAGGGGGGGCAGCTCGGCGAGGCGTTGCAGCTGTTCCGCAAGGCGCTGGGTTTGCAGCCGAAGAACATCAGCATCGCCCTCAACACTGCTCAGGCGCTGCTGCGCATCGGCGGAGACAGCCCTCAGCCCGCGATCATGCAGGAGTGCCGCGACGCCCTGACCAGCGTGGCCGGCATCCCCGCCAGCGACAACCGCTACGACCGCTATCGCAAACTGCACATCCGAGTGTTCGGCGCATGAATCAAGACAACCAGGGGCTGGATTTTTCCACGGTGATCGCCTCCACCGTGCACGACCTGAAGAATTCCCTGTCGGCGTTGATCCAGTCCCACAACCAGTGGATGCAGCGCTTGCCCGAGGAACTGCGCGGTGGTGCCGAGCAGGGGGTGATGGAGCATGAGTTTCGCCATCTCAACGGCATGCTGGTGCAGTTGCTGGGGTTGTACAAACTGGGCGTGAACCAGTTGCCGGTGTGCCCGGACTACCACGAACTGGACGATTTCATCGAAGCCCAGCTGGCTGCGCACGAGGAAGTGCTCAAGCACAAGGACATCCTTGCCACCTGGCGCATCGACACCGACAACCCGCTGGGCTTCTTCGACCGCGAGCTGGTGGCCTCGGTGATCGCCAACGTGATCACCAACGCCACCCGCTTTGCCGCGCATGCCTTGCTGATCACCATCGAAGAGGCAGACAACCAGTTGGCCATCTGCGTCAACGATGACGGCCCGGGTTATCCACAGCGCATGCTCGAACGCCAGGAAGAATTCATCCAGGGTATCGACTCGACCAGCGGCAGTACCGGCCTGGGCCTGTATTTTGCCGCGCGGATCGCGGCACTGCATGAAAGCGGCGGGGTGCGCGGGCGGATCGAGATCTCCAATGGCGGGGCGCTTGGGGGTGGGTTGTTCAGGTTGTTCTTGCCTTGAAACTGACAAGGATTGCGTTTCAAATTTTTGCAGGTGGAAAGTAGGTTCCCAAGTTGATGTAGGGCATTTCCTTCTTGAGGTTGCAGGGCTTTTGTCCATACCGGGCAAATGACAGTGTAGATACGACGTCTCTACATTTCGCTTGCAATCATTTGGAGGGTTTCTACTATGTATCTACCTTGGGAGATACTCATGCAGATCAAGATTCAACAGTGGGGTAACAGCGCCGCGATTCGCTTGCCGGCTGCAGTGCTCAAACAGATGCGTCTCGGTGTCGGCTCTACCTTGAGCCTGGACACCGCGGGTGAGACCATGGTGCTCAAACCCGTCAGGTCGAAACCCAAATACACCCTTGAAGAGCTGATGGCCCAGTGCGATCTGGATGCACCGGAGCCAGAGGACATGGCCGACTGGAACGCGATGCCACCAGTAGGGCGTGAAGTGTGAAACGGGTGAAGTTCGCCAGGGGCGATATCGTTCGCGTCAATCTCGATCCGACTGTTGGACGGGAGCAGCAGGGGGCCGGGCGACCTGCGCTGGTGCTCACTCCAGCTGCGTTCAATGCGTCAGGCCTGGCTGTGGTAGTGCCGATCACTCAAGGTGGCGATTTTGCCAGGCATGCGGGTTTCGCCGTCACGCTCAGCGGTGCGGGTACGCAGACTCAGGGCGTGATGCTCTGCAATCAGGTGCGCACAGTCGACCTTGAAGCCAGATTTGCCAAACGCATAGAGTCGGTACCCGAGGTCGTCATCCTTGATGCACTGGCTCGCGTACAGACCCTCTTCGATTAACCGGTTCCCGTATTCCCTATGCAGAATCCATCGTCAGCGCTCATCCGCGAAACCTTCCCCGTAGGCCCCCTGCAGTGCAACTGCACCCTGATCGGCGACCCGCTTACCAAAAAGGCCATCGTCGTCGACCCGGGCGGTGACCCGGACAAGATCCTTGCCCGCCTGCAGGCCCACGGGCTGACGCTGGTGAGCATCATCCACACTCACGCTCACTTCGATCACTTCCTTGCCTCGGGCAAGCTCAAGGAACTGACCGGCGCAACGCTGCACCTGCACAAGGACGACCGGGCGCTGTGGGACAACCTGGAAATGCAGTGCCAGATGTTCGGCGTGCCCTACACCCCGGTACCTGCGCCAGACCGCTGGCTGGGGGATGACGAGGAGCTGGCCTGCGGTTGTGGCGTGGCCCTGCATACGCCAGGCCACACGCCTGGCTCGATGAGCTTCTGGTTTGCCGACGCCAAGCTGCTGATCGCCGGCGATACCCTGTTCCGCCGTGGCATTGGCCGTACCGATTTGTGGGGTGGCGACCAGCGGGCCATCGTCCGTTCGATCAAGGAGCGGCTGTACCGGCTGGACGAGGAGGCCCTCGTGGTGACCGGCCACGGGCCTGATACCCGCCTGGGCGACGAAATGCGCGAAAACCCCTTCGTGCGTGCCTGATGGCACATGAAGGCACTTTCACGGAATTTTTCGTTGCCGTTGCAATCCAAGGCTGGCATAGATCCCTTTATGATCTGCCGCATTCATGAATTCAGTAGGAGCTTGTCCATGTTCACCATGCGTCGTCTGATTATCGTCGCAACCGCCGCTGCCCTGATGACCGGCTGTGCCGGGCAGAACCCTTATGACAGCCAGGGGCAGGCGCAGGGCTCCACGGGGATGAGCAAGACCGCCAAGTACGGCGGCCTGGGCGCGCTGGCCGGTGCTATCGCCGGTGCCGCCATCGACCACAACAACCGTGGCAAGGGTGCACTGATCGGTGCTGCCGCCGTAGGTGCCGCCGCAGCCGGTTATGGCTACTACGCCGACAAGCAGGAAGCCGAGCTGCGCGCGCAGATGGCCAACACCGGCGTGGAAGTGCAGCGCCAGGGTGACCAGATCAAGCTGATCATGCCGGGCAACATCACCTTCGCCACCGACTCGGCCAACATCGCGCCAAGCTTCTACTCGCCGCTGAACAACCTGGCCGGCTCGTTCAAGCAGTTCAACCAGAACACCATCGAAGTGGTCGGCTTCACCGACAGCACTGGCAGCCGCCAGCACAACATGGACCTGTCCCAGCGCCGTGCGCAGGCGGTCAGCACCTACCTGACCTCGCAGGGTGTGGATGCCTCGCGTATCACCGTACGTGGCATGGGCCCGGACCAGCCGATCGCCAGCAACGCCGACGCCAATGGCCGCGCGCAGAACCGCCGGGTGGAAGTGAACCTGAAACCGATTCCGGGTCAGCAGTATGACCAGCAAGGTCAGGTTCAGCAGTATCCCTGATCGATCAGAGTAACCCTGTGGGAGCGGGTTCACCCGCGAACACCGGCATAGCCGGTGCCAAACACCGCGTCGCATTCTTCGCGGGTGAACCCGCTCCCACAGGGGCTGCAAAGCAGCCCCAGCTTTTAGCCCACCACGCTGGCCTGAATCGCCGTCAGGGCAATGGTATGCACGATATCGTCAACCTGAGCCCCGCGCGGCAAGTCGTTTACCGGCTTGCGCAACCCTTGCAGCATCGGCCCCAGGCTGACCCCGTCAGTGCTGCGTTGCACCGCCTTGTGGGTCGTGTTGCCGGTATTCAGGTCAGGGAACACGAATACCGTCGCCCGCCCGGCTACCGGGCTGCCCGGCGCCAGCTCCCGTGCAATCGCCGGGTTGGCCGCCGCGTCATACTGCAACGGCCCATCAATCAGCAGCTCCTGCGCCGCGCCCTGTGCCAGGCGGGTCGCTTCGCGAACTTTCTCGACTTCCTCGTCGCTGGCCGAATCGCTTGAATAACTGATCATCGCCACCCGTGGCGCGATGCCGAAGGCCTGCGCCGATTCGGCACTCTGCCGGGCGATCTCGGCCAGTTCGACAGCGCTCGGGTGCGGGTTCATCACGCAGTCGCCGTACACCAGCACCTGCTCGGGGAACAGCATGAAGAACACCGACGACACCAGGCTCGAACCCGGTGCGGTCTTGATCAGCTGCAGGGCCGGCCGGATGGTGTTGGCGGTGGAGTGCACCAGGCCCGAGACCAGGCCATCCACTTCGTCCAGGGCCAGCATCATGGTTCCGATCACCACCGGGTCTTCCAGTTGCTGCTCGGCCATTGGTGCATTGAGGTTCTTGCTCTTGCGCAGCTCGACCATCGGCTCCACATAGCGCCCGCGAATCACCTCGGGGTCGAGGATTTCCAGGCCCGGCGGCAAGGTGATGCCCTGGGCGCGCGCCACGGCATCGACATCCTCGGGCTTGGCCAGCAGCACGCAGCGGGCAATGCCGCGGGCCTGGCAGATGGCGGCTGCCTGCACCAGCAGCGGCTCGGCGCCTTCCGGCAGGACGATGCGCTTGTTGGCCTGCTGCGCCCGCTGGATCAGCTGGTAGCGGAACACTGCCGGCGACAGGCGCAGTTCGCGCGGGGTACCGCAACGCTGGTGCAGCCAGGCGGCGTCGAGGTGGCTGGCGACGAAGTCGGTGATGAATTCGGCGCGCTCGCGGTCGTCCACCGGGATTTCGCGGTTCAGCGAGTTGAGCTGGTTGGCGGTGTCGTACGAGCCGGTACTGACCGACAGGATCGGCAGGCCAGCCTGCAGGGCGCCGCGGCACAAGCCCAGGATGCGTGGGTCTGGCTTGCCGTCGCTGGTCAGCAGCAGGCCGGCCAGCGGTACGCCGTTGATTGCCGCCAGGCTGACGGCGAGGATGATGTCGTCGCGGTCGCCCGGGGTCACCACCAGGGTACCCGAGGTAAGCAGCGGTACCGTGTTGGCCACGGTGCGCGCGCAGATGATGATCTTGCTCATGCGCCGCTGCTCGTAATCACCGGCATTGAGCACCTGGGCACCGAGCAGGTCGGCCACGTCGCGGGTGCGCGGGGCGTTCAGTTCGGGCTGGTAGGGGATGCAGCCCAGCAGGCGGAAGTCGTTGCCGCGCAGCAGCGGCGAGTGCTCGCGCAGGCGGGTGGAAAAGTCCGCCATGCTTTCGTCGGTGCGCACCTTGTTGAGGATTACCCCGAGCACTTTCGGGTCGCGCGGGCCGCCGAACAGCTGGGCCTGCAGTTCGACCCGGCCGGACAACTCGCTGAGCACTTCGTTTTCCGGTGCAGATACCAGTATCACCTCGGCATCCAGGCTCTTGGCCAGGTGCAGGTTGACCCGCGCCGCATAGCTGGCGTGGCGTGTGGGCACCATGCCCTCGACCACCACCACGTCGTTGCCGATGCAGGCTTGCTGGTACAGGCGGATGATTTCTTCGAGCAATTCGTCCAGCTGGCCATCGCCGAGCATGCGCTCGACGTGGGCCAGGCTCAGCGGCACCGGGGGCTTGATGCCGTGGGTGCGGGCGACCAGCTCGGTGGAGCGTTCGGGGCCGGTGTCACCCGGGTGCGGCTGGGCGATCGGCTTGAAGAAGCCGACCTTCAGCCCGGCGCGCTCCAGGGTGCGCACCAGGCCCAGGCTGATGGAGGTCAGGCCGACACCGAAATCGGTCGGCGCAATGAAAAATGTCTGCATGCGTGCTTCTCGAAATAAGCGGTGCAAGAAATTAACGGCCAAGGGTAGCGCTATCGGCGCCTTGTGCGCACCAGCCGCAAGCGAAAGGCTGGCCGATGCGTTGCGCGCGCTGGGCCGGGTCGAGCACCCAGGGGCGTGCCTGCCACGGCGGCTGGTGGCGCAGGTGCTGGGTGTGGCCGCAGGACAGTTCGGCCACCCAGTGGCCCTCTTCGTCCTGGTGGAAGCCGGTGATCCGACTGATGGGCCGTTGCTCGTCCGCAGTGCGTTCGCAATCGGGCGATGGCTTGGTTACACTTGTCCGCTCTACATACTTTTGCAAAAGGTCTTGCCCCATGCTGATCGCCGCCAACAAGGCTGTCTCCATCGACTATACCCTGACCAACGACGCCGGGGAGACCATCGACAGCTCCGCCGGCGGTGCACCGCTGGTTTACCTGCACGGTGCCGGCAACATCATCCCGGGCCTGGAAAAAGCCCTGGAAGGCAAGCAGGCCGGTGACGAGCTGAACGTTTCCATCGAGCCGGAAGATGCCTACGGCGAATACCTGGCCGAGCTGGTCAGCACCCTGAACCGCAGCCTGTTCGAAGGTGTCGACGAGTTGGAAGTGGGCATGCAGTTCCACGCTTCGGCGCCGGATGGCCAGATGCAGATCGTCACCATCCGCGACATCGACGGCGACGACGTGACCGTCGACGGCAACCACCCGCTGGCCGGCCAGCGCCTGACCTTCCAGGTCAAGGTAGTCAACGTGCGTGATGCCAGCGACGAAGAAATCGCTCACCGCCACATCCACGGTGAAGGTGGCCATCACCACTGATTTTCTGCGCTAAGCTCAGAAAGTCGCCAGGCGCTCGGGCAAGCCGATTTGCCTTCCTACGGGAGGTGGACGGTTTGGACGAGCGCCTTTTTAGTGGGCGGAATTCACCTGCGCGGCAACCGGGAACCTGAGAGGGGATTCATCATGAGTGCATTTCACGACCTGAAACTGGACGCGTTGAACGGCGGGGAGCTGCCCCTCGCACCGTTCAAGGGCCAAGTGGTGCTGGTGGTCAACGTTGCCTCCAAGTGTGGTCTCACGCCGCAATACAAGGCCCTGGAGAACCTCTACCAGGTTTACAAGGACAAGGGCTTCAACGTGCTTGGCCTGCCGTGCAACCAGTTTGCCGGCCAGGAGCCTGGCAGCGAAAAGGAAATCCAGGAGTTCTGCAGCCTCAACTACGGGGTGAGCTTCCCGCTGGGTGGCAAGCTGGAGGTCAACGGGCCGCAGCGCCACTCGCTGTACCGCCTGCTGGCGGGTGAGGGTGCGGAGTTCCCGGGGGACATTACCTGGAACTTCGAGAAGTTCCTGGTGGGCAAGGACGGGCGGGTACTGGCGCGTTTTTCGCCGCGCACGGCACCGGATGATCCAGTGGTGGTACAGGCTATCGAGAAGGCATTGACCTGATTATCACTGGCCGCTTTGCGGCCCATCGCCGGCAAGCCAGCTCCCACAGGTACAGCGTCAGGCTCAAGGTTCCTGCGATCCCTGTGGGAGCTGGCTTGCCGGCGATGGGCGCGAAGCGCCCCGGCGATCGCTCAGCCGCGAGGTGCTGTCGAGCCAGGCTTGATCACCAGCGTAGCGCTCTTGGTTTTTTCAACAGCTGAGCCGGTTTGCCGACAGGCACAGAACAGATACCCCTCGAACTGCTCGACAATCGCCGGCCAGCCCTGGCGGCTGGCATGCTTTCTCGCATTCAGGCGCACCCGCCGTAACGTCTCTTCTTCCTCCAGCAACCAGCACGCTGCATCGATGAAAGCCGCCTGATCCCCCGGCATGGCCAGCGCACCGCTATGGCCATGGCGAATATGCTGCGCGGCGGCCGCCTCGTCATAGGCGACCACCGCCAACCCCGAGGCCATGGCTTCGAGCACCACATTGCCAAAGGTTTCGGTCAGGCTCGGAAACAGGAACAGGTCACCGCTGGCGTAGTGTTCGGCCAGTAGCTCGCCTCGCTGGGCGCCGCAGAACACGGCATCCGGTACCTGCTGTTCGAGGGCGGCACGCTGCGGGCCGTCACCCACCATGATCAGGCGCAGGCGTTTGTGTGGATAAGTTTTCTGCAGGGCCTCCAGGCTTGGCCGCAACAAACCCAGGTTCTTTTCTGCCGCCAGCCGCCCGACATGCAGCACGGCGATGTCGTCAGGGCCGAGCCCCCAGCTTTCCCGTAATGCGGGGCTGCGCCGGGCCGGGTTGAACAGGCAGGCATCGACCCCCCGGGCCAGTAGCTCCAGGCGTTCGAAACCGCGACGTTCTAGCTCCAGGCGCTGACTGAGGCTGGGTACCAGAGTGGTCGCCGTGCGCCGATGGAACCAGCGCAGGTAGTTGGTGAGCAGGCGCGTCAGCAGGCCCAACCCGTACTGGCCGGAATACTGCGGGAAGTTGGTGTGGAAGCCGCTGACCACCGCTACCCCCAGACGCCGGGCCGCGCGCAGTGCGCTGAGCCCAAGCGGCCCCTCGGTGGCGATGTACAGCACATCCGGGCGCTGCCGTCGCCAGCGGCGCAACAGCTTGTGCATCGACACCTCGCCCCATTGCAAGCCCGGGTAACCAGGCAGGGGCCAGCCACGGCACAGCATCAGGTTCGGGTCGTTGTGCAGGGGGGCTTCACCGGCCTGGCGCGGGCGCACCACTTCGATCTCATGGCCGCGTTGGCGCAACCCTTCGCTGAGCCGGCCAAGGGTATTGGCCACGCCGTTGATCTCGGGTGGGAAGGTTTCGCTGACCAGGGTAATGCGTAGGGCGGGTGTATTCATGACAAAAAGTGTCCGCCTGCTGGATTGCGCCAATGTGACTGCCATGTGACGTACAGATGACGCCTGATCGCCGACGCTTTTCGCCTTGTGAATTTTTCCTTGCAAGGGTGCTCAAGAGGGGGCACCGGCAGCCGATGAAGATGCATTCGACGATGCGCTCCAGGAGAGCGGTGATGTTCAACAACAAGCTCAAGCAAGAAATCCGGCAGTTGCGCGAAGACCTGATGTCCATCGAACAGGTCAAGAGTAGCCTCGACAGCGAGATGCTGGTACTGCAGCTCGACCCCCAGGGGCGGATCGAGATGGTCAACGGCAACTTCGAGAGCGAGATGCTCTACCGTGCCGAACAATTGCTTGGGCGCAACATCGAGGACATCGTCCCCGCCCATGTGAAGACGCTGGATTTCTACCAGCGCATGAAAGGCGCGATCAGCCGCGGTGAACACCTGAACGGTGCATTCCGCCTGCTGCGCGGCAATGGCCAGGAGGCCTGGTTACGGTCGATCCTGCAGCCGGTCAAGAACAGCGAAGGGCGCATCAAGTATTTCACGCTGCACTCCAGCGACCTTACCCGCACCATCGAGACCTCCCGCGAGCACGAAAGCCTGATCAAGGCGCTGATGCGCTCCACCGCCGTGATCGAGTTCGATCTCGACGGCACCGTGCTCACCGCCAACGAACGCTTCCTGGCCACCGTCGGTTACCGCCTGGAGCAGATCCGTGGCAAGCATCACCGCATGTTCTGCGAGCCGGAGGAGGCCAACTCGGCCGGTTACCAGGCGTTCTGGGACAAGCTGCGCCGTGGCGAGTACGTTGCCGACCGCTTCAAACGTATCGATG
Organism: Pseudomonas sp. X4; assembly: GCF_040784925.1. NCBI lineage: Bacteria > Pseudomonadati > Pseudomonadota > Gammaproteobacteria > Pseudomonadales > Pseudomonadaceae > Pseudomonas > Pseudomonas sp. X4. Next base: position 3,345,677 of record NZ_CP160798.1, read on the forward strand.
CCCATGGCCGGGTGGTCTGGCTGGAAGCTTCGTACAACCCCATCTTCGATGCCCATGACGTGCTGTACAAGGTGGTCAAGTTCGCCACCGTCATCACCGAGCAGGTCAACCAGGAGCAGGCGGTGGCCGAGGCGGCGGATGTTGCCTACAACACCTCGCTGGGTACCGATGCCAGCGCCCGCAAGGCCACCGATGTCGTCACCCAGAGCGTCAGCGTGATGCGCGGGCTGGAAGCTTCGATGCAAGAGGCGGCAGAGGGCATCCAGGCGCTGGATACCCAATCGCGGGTGATTGGCTCGATCATCAAGACCATCAGCGACATTGCCGGGCAGACCAACCTGCTGGCGCTGAACGCGGCCATCGAAGCGGCCCGCGCCGGCGAGCAGGGGCGGGGGTTTGCCGTGGTTGCCGATGAAGTGCGCCAGCTGGCCTCGCGCACCAGCACCGCCACCGAGGAAATCGCCCGGGTGGTGCAGCAGAACGAGCAACTGGCCCAGGCGGCAGTGGCGATCATCGACACCAGCAAGCGCCAGGCCGAGCAGGGGCTGGCGCTGGCGGACGAGACAGGGAGCGTGATTGTCGAGATCCAGGACGGGGCCAAGCGGGTGGTGGATGTGGTGGGGCAGTTTTCCAGCCGGTTGGGGCAGTAAAAAGCTGGGGCTGCTGCGCAGCCCATCGCCGGCAAGCCAGCTCCCACCCGGACCGCATCGTATTCAAGCCATGCGCCTTATCTGTGGGAGCCTGGCTTGCCGGCGATGGGCCGCAGAGCGGCCCCGGCAATTGGAGCATCAACAGGGATCAGTTCCGTTCCCGCACCCAGAACAACGTGGCCCCGGCCACCGCCGCCGGCATCATCAGCACGTTCACCAGCGGGATCATCAACGCCAGGTAGGTAATGCCGCCAAAGCCCAGGCTCTGCCAGCGTTTCTGGCGCAGCCAGGCGAGCATGTCCTGCCAGCTCATCTTGTTGTTGTCCGCCGGGTAGTCGATGTACTGGATAGCCATCATCCACACCCCGAAGATCAGCCAAAGCGGCGCCGCCACCACGTTGACCACCGGGATCAGCGACAGGATGAACAGGCCAATTGCCCGTGGCAGGAAGTAGCCCAGCTTGCGCATTTCACGGCCGAAGGTACGTGGCACCATGGCCACCAGTTCGCCCCAGCTGAATGCCGGGAAGTTGTCCTGCCCACGCACCACCACCTCGACCTTTTCCGCCAGGAAACCATTGAAAGGCGCGGCAATGATGTTGGCTACCAAGGTGAAGGTGAAGAACACCATCAGCACCAACAAGGCAACGAACAGCGGCCAGAGAATGTAGCTGAGGAAGCTCAACCAATCCGGCAGCGTCGGCATCAGGGCATCAAGCCAAAGGTCGAATTGATGCCCTGCGAAGTAGATCAGGCCGCCGAACAGCAGCAGGTTTACCGCCAGCGGCAGCAGCACGAACAACCGCAGGTTGGGGCTCAGCACCAGTTTCAGGCCTTCGCGCAGGTACTGGGGGCCAGAGAGGACAGGGGCTTGCATCGAGAGACTCCGCAGAGAAGGAAAACGCGCTGACCTTACCGAGTTTGCCGCGCCGACGAAAGGCGGGCAGCGGGCGGGAAACGGGCTGTAACAAAAGCAGCAGGGCTTGGCTATCGATGAAATCGCTGAATAGACGATGCCTATGAGGTGGATTGTCGAAGGATATTTCCTTAATCTTTGCGACCTCGCTACAGTGCGCTCAACTTTCCGCTTTCTGGGCCTGCGCGTTGTAGCACTTCCCCAAGTGCTGCGTGGGTCCTTTTTAATTTTCCTGCTGGCGCAGCCGGTACACCGATGCCGGCCCTGCGGCCCGCTCGACAGGAGTTCGACATGTCTGAAGTACGTCATTCGCGCGTCATCATTCTCGGTTCCGGCCCTGCCGGTTACAGCGCCGCGGTGTATGCCGCCCGTGCCAACCTCAAGCCGCTGCTGATCACCGGCATGCAGGCCGGCGGCCAGCTGACCACTACCACCGAAGTCGACAACTGGCCGGGCGACCCCCATGGCCTGACCGGCCCGGCGCTGATGCAACGCATGCAGGAGCACGCCGAGCGTTTCGAAACCGAAATCGTCTTCGACCACATCAACGCCGTCGACCTGGCCAACAAGCCCTTCACCCTGCAGGGTGACAGCGGCAAATACACCTGCGACGCGCTGATCATCGCCACTGGCGCCAGCGCCCGCTACCTGGGCCTGCCGTCGGAAGAAACCTTCATGGGCAAGGGTGTTTCGGCCTGCGCCACCTGCGATGGCTTCTTCTACCGCAACAAGCCGGTTGCCGTGGTGGGCGGCGGCAACACTGCCGTGGAAGAGGCACTGTACCTGGCCAACATCGCCAGCAAGGTGACCCTGGTACACCGTCGCGATACCTTCCGCGCCGAGAAGATCCTGGTCGACAAGCTGCACGCCCGTGTGGCCGAAGGCAAGATCGAGCTCAAGCTCAACGCCACCCTGGACGAAGTGCTGGGTGACAACATAGGCGTGACCGGTGCGCGCCTGAAGAACAACGACGGCAGCAGTGACGAAATCAAGGTCGACGGCGTGTTCATCGCCATTGGCCACACCCCGAACACCTCGCTGTTCGAAGGCCAGCTGACCCTCAAGGACGGCTACCTGGTGGTCAACGGTGGCCGTGAAGGCAATGCCACCGCCACCAACGTCGAGGGCGTGTTCGCCGCCGGTGACGTGGCTGACCACGTTTACCGCCAGGCCATTACCTCGGCCGGTGCGGGCTGCATGGCGGCGCTGGATGTCGAGCGTTACCTGGACGGGCTGGCCAACGCTTCGTTCTGATTCTGAATCGCCGGGGCTGCTGCGCAGCCCATCGCGACACAAGGCCGCTCCTACAGGGGTATGCGATCTCTGTAGGAGCGGCCTTGTGTCGCGAAAGGGGCGCAAAGCGCCCCCCAAAAAAAACCGGCTCAATGGCCGGTTTTTTCATGCCTGCAATCAGCTCACAGGCTCAACCGCATCGACAGGTCCACCGCCTTCACATCCTTGGTCATGGCACCAATCGAGATGTAGTCCACCCCAGTCTCGGCAATCACCCGCAAGGTCGTCTCGTTGACCCCGCCACTGGCTTCCAGCTTGGCCTTGCCCGCGGTAATGCGCACTGCTTCGCGCATCTCTTCCAGGTTCAGCTCGTCGAGCATGATGATGTCGGCACCTGCGGCCAGTGCCTGGCGCAGTTCGTCGAGGCTTTCCACTTCGATTTCCACCGGCTTGCCTGGCGCAATGCGATGCGCCGCCGCCACGGCCGCGGCCACGCCGCCGCTGGCGGCGATGTGGTTTTCCTTGATCAGGAAGGCGTCGTACAGGCCGATGCGGTGGTTGTCGCAACCGCCGCAAGTCACTGCATACTTTTGCGCCAGGCGCAGGCCCGGCAGGGTCTTGCGGGTGTCCAGCAGGCGCACCTGGGTGCCTTCCACCAGGTCGGCCAGGAAGCGCGCACGGGTGGCGACCCCCGACAGCATCTGCAGGAAGTTCAGTGCACTGCGCTCACCACTGAGCAGCGAACGCGCGGGGCCCTCCAGATGGAACAGCGGCTGGTTGGCCGTGGCGCGCTCGCCATCGGCCACCTGCCAGTGCACGGCCACGCGCGGGTCGAGTTGGCGGAATACGGCATCGACCCATGCGGTGCCTGCGATCACGCAGTCTTCGCGGGTGATGATGGTCGCCTTGGCCAGGCGCTCCGCCGGGATCAGCTGCGCTGTGATATCGCCACTGCCGATGTCCTCCAACAGCGCACGGCGCACGTTGGCTTCGATTTCAGCGGTCAGGTCGGCAAGGCGTAGGTTCGGCATGGTCGGCTCCACAAGCTAGATGCCGGCGATTATAGGGCAGGGGGCCGGTGTGTACAGTCGCCTTGGCGATGACCTTTGGTCGGCCGGTGTGAGCAAGCGGGATAAATCAGGGTCATTAGCCAGCCAGTGAAACGGCGCTGGCAGCTGTGCGGGTTTTTACCGATAATGGTGACCAGTATTTGGCGTCATGACTTTGACGATCTTCAGCCCCTTCGGGCGAGACACCCTGCAAGGAGTACAGGATGCAAAAAGAAGGCAAGGTGGTGCCCTTGGCGGCAGCCATCGATCGAGGCGGGCGTGCGCCTCTGCCTTGCCTTCCGGTGTTGCTCCTGCAGGTGCGGGACAAGGCCGCCTTGCAGTTGCGTCAGGGCCTGCAGGACTTGTTCGACAACGCCGACGACACCCTCTTCGAGATGGCCGACAAGGCCTTCGACCGCAGTGACCAGAACCTGTACTTCGAGGCCATGCGCGACCTGCGCCTGAAGCGCAAGAGCATCGAGCGCGGTTTTCTCGACACGTTCTATGATGCCTTTGCCCGTATCGGCCAGGTCGACCTGCTGGCGCACCTGGTCGAGCCGGGCAACCTGCGCAGCAAGGCCCAGGTGGAGCGGGCCGCCGCGATCGAAGGCATGGTCGCGCGGGTGCTGTCACGCGACGGCATTGCCCTGCAGCAACTGGGCCTGCGCTTGCAGGTACTGCTCGACCGCCCCCTGCACGAGCAGCACAACCCGCTGGGGCCCGCAGCGCTGTGCGGCTACTTCCTCGACGCTGGCCGCAACCTGGGGGTTTGCCTGCGGGTCAAGCTGGTCCTGCTGAAACTGTTCGAGCGCTATGTGTTGCGCGATGCCGATGTGATCTATGGCGAAGCCAACCAGTTGCTGGCCGCTGCCGGTGTGTTGCCCGAGTTGCCAACGGCACCGCGCCGGCGCGCCGAAGACCGGCGCATGAACGCACGACGCGGGCCGGCGAACCTGGGGCACGAGGTGGGCGCGGACGCGGCAGGGGAGGCGTTCTTTGCCTCGTTGCAAACGCTGCTGGCCCCGGCGCGCGGGCAGTTCGCGCCTCGTTTGCAGGCGGTGGCCGCCGCCCAGCCAATCAGCACCGCCGACCTGCTGCGCCTGCTTTCGCATTTGCAGCACTACGTGCCCGCTACCCACGAGGCCGATGATTTCGAGCTTGGCCAACAGCTTGAACAACTGCTGCTGCGGGTCAGCGTGCGCAGCGGCACACGCCGGCGTATCGACGTGGCCGACGAGGACATGATCAACCTGGTTGGGCTGCTGTTCGCCTTCATTCAGGACGACGACAACCTGCCGGCCAGCCTGCGTGCGCTGATCGGGCGCCTGCATATTCCGCTGCTGAAGGTAGCCCTGCTGGACAAGGGGCTGTTCAGTCGGGCCAGCCACCCGGCCCGCCGCCTGCTCAACGAGATCGCTGGCGCGGCAATCGGTTGGGAATGCGGCAGCGACGGCATGCGCGACAGCCTGCACCTGCGGGTTGAGCGTATCGTCCAGCGCCTGCTCAATGATTTTGCCGAAGATGCCAGCCTGTTCGCCGAACTGCTCGAAGACTTCCTCGCTTTCAACCAGGACGAGCGGCGGCGCAACGAGCTGCTTGAACAACGTACCCGCGACGCCGAAGAAGGGCGTGCCCGAGCCCTGCAGGCCAGGCAGCAGGTGCAGCATGCACTCAACCAGCGGCTGCGCGGCCGGTTATTGCCGCAGGTGGTGGTACAGATGCTGGTGCAGGCCTGGAGCCAGGTACTGCTGCTGGCCTGGCTCAAGCAGGGCGAGGCATCCCAGGCCTGGCGAGACGCCTTGCAGACGATGGACACGCTGCTGGCCAGCATTACCCCGCCGCACGAGCCACATACCTTGCTGCAGCAGGTACCGGGCCTGCTCAAGGCACTTCGCGATGGCCTGTCCAGCGTGGCCCTGGATTCGGCAGCGACCCGCGAATTCTTCCTGCAACTGGAGCAGCTGCACCTGCGTGCTTGCGCAGGTACCGCGATGCAGTCCGGTGGTGAGGGCCAACCCCTGAGCGAGGTGCTGGTGGACGAGGACATCGTCCTGGCGATTGCTGAAGAACCCGCTTGTGCTCCGTTGCAGTTTGCCGACGGGCAGGCTGTGGCGCTGCGCCAGGTGCAGCGCCTACGTATCGGTACCTGGGTCGAGGTGCTGGACGAGGACGAAGCGTTGCGTTGCAAACTGGTGGCACGCATCGACAGCAGCGACCGGCTGGTGTTCGCCAACCGCACCGGCATGAAAGTGCGCGAATGGAATGGTGCCAGCCTGGCCCAGGCACTGCACCGAGGCGACGTGCGAGTGCTGGATGACGGGCTGTTGTTCGAGCGGGCGCTGGAGGCGGTGCTCGACAGGCTGCGGCGGTAGGCACAACTGTCTTGCGCAATATCTGCAAGCTGGCACGATCTCTGTGGGAGGTCACTCAGTCCTTCGTGCTGCGCTGTTGCATAGAGAGCCGAGTTGGCAGGCAGTTCGCTTACTCTGTGGGAGCGGGTTCACCCGCGAAGAATCCAACGCGGTGCTTGGCACCGGCTGCGCCGGTGTTCGCGGGTGAACCCGCTCCCACAGAGACCCTGTTGAATCAATAATTTATGTGCAGCTCTATGAGAGTGCCGCCGGGATTACATTCATTCACATGCAAACGCTGTTGGCCGCAGGGCATACTGTTGACCTGTTCACGGCGTTTTCAGGATCTGCCCCATGCAATTGGACCGTGCCACTGGCTGGTTCCACGGAATCGGAATCACCCACTGCCCCTCGCCGAACTTCAATACCCGCCCCGAAGGCGAATCGATTTCCCTGCTGGTGATCCACAACATCAGCCTGCCGCCTGCCTGCTTCGGCACCGGCAAGGTCCAGCAATTCTTCCAGAACCGCCTGGACCCCGACGAACACCCGTACTTCGCCAGCATCAACCACCTGACCGTGTCGGCGCACCTGTTCGTCGAGCGTGACGGTGCGGTGACCCAGTTCGTGTCGTTGCTCGACCGCGCCTGGCACGCCGGTGTGTCGTGCTTCGACGGGCGTGAAGGCTGTAACGATTTCTCCATCGGCATCGAACTGGAAGGCACCGACGATCTGCCTTACACCGATGCCCAGTACAGGGTGCTGGAGCAACTTACCCGGCACATCCGCGGTGCCTGGCCGGCCATCGACCTGGGCCGCATCCAGGGCCACAGCGACATTGCCCCGCAGCGCAAGACCGACCCCGGCCCGGCCTTCGACTGGCCGCGCTACCGACAGGCGCTGCAGCAAAACGAGGACAAGGCATGAGTTTTCTGGTGTTGTTGCTGGCGCTGTGGGTCGAGAAGTTCTCGGCCCTGCGCCATCAGGTGCAGCGCGATGGGTTCTTCCTTGGCGAACTGGTGCGCCTGGAGCGCAGCGGCAAGGTGCACCCGTGGTGGACGCTGGCCATCCTGGTACTGGCACCGGTAGCGCTGCTGGTGTTGCTGCTGCATGTGCTGGACCCGGTGGCGTATGGCTTGCTGGCATTGCCGGTGCACCTGCTGGTGCTGATCTACAGCCTGGGCCGCGGCGATGCCAAGGCATCGTTGGGGCCGTTCCGCGATGCCTGGCGGCGCGGTGATGACCAGGCCGCTTTGCATGTGGCCGAGCGCGACCTGGGGCTGGCGGCCGACGAACCGCACAGCCTTTTGGTGCGGGTGCAGGGCAACCTGCTGTGGCAGGTGTACCAGGGCTTTTTCGCGGTGATCTTCTGGTACTTCGTGCTGGGCCCGGGTGCCGCGCTGGCCTACCGCCTGCTGGCGCTGTGTGGCGAACACAGCAAGCAACCGACGTTGAAGGCTCGTGCCGAGCAGCTCAGGCATATCATGGACTGGCTGCCGGTACGGGTGCTGGCCTTGAGTTTTGCCCTGGTCGGCAACTTCCTCGCGGTCACCCGGGTGATGCTGCACGAGGTGCTCAACTGGCACATCAGCGCCGCACACCTGGTGGCCCGGGTCGGGCGCATTGCCGATGACATTCCCGAGGAAGAAGACAGCCAGCGCGGGCTGGGGCGGCTGGACAGCCTGTGGGAGCTGCTGCTGCGTTGTGCGGTGCTGTGGTATGCCGGTTTTGCGCTGTGGACGGTGCTTGTCTGAAGCCAGGCGCATTCTTTTGTGGGAGCGGCCTTGTGTCGCGAAAGGGCCGCAAAGCGGCCCCAGTGATTCGTGCGGTGGGGCTGAAAGTCCGGGGCTGCTACGCAGCCCTTTCGCGACACAAGGCCGCTCCCACAAAAATCGCGGTCACCTTGAACTTACCAGCCAAACAACTCGCAAGCATTGCGGGTGCTGGCTTCAGCCAGCTCCGCGACATCCACTCCCATCACCTGCGCCAGCGCCCCGGCAATTTCCGGCAGGTGCTCCGGGCTGTTCCTCACCCTGGGGAACATGACCGGCGCCATGTCCGGCGCATCGGTCTCCAGCACCACGCTGTCCAGCGGCAACCGCGCCAGGGTCTTGCGCAGCCGTAGGGCCTGCGGCCAGGTACCCGCACCGCCAAGCCCAAGCCGGAAGCCCAGCTTGATGTACTCACGGGCCTCTTCGTAACTGCCGGCAAACGCATGAATCACCCCCGCCCGCGCTGGCTTGTAGCGCTTGAGCGTGGCGATCACCTGCGCATGGCTGCGGCGCACATGCAGCAGGGCGGGCAGTTCGAAGTCGCAGGCCATCTGCAGTTGCGCTTCGAACAGCACCTGCTGGCGGGCCTTGTCCAGGTCTTCGAGGTAATAGTCCAGGCCAAACTCGCCCACGGCACATAGCCGTGGGTCGCCGTGCAGGCGCTCCAGCCACTCGCGCAGCTGCGCCAGGTGCTCCGGGCGATGCTGGTCAAGGTAGATCGGGTGCAGGCCGAGCGCGGCGAACAGGCGCTGGTCGGCACAGGCCAGGTCCCACACCCGCTGGAAATTCGCCTGGTACACCCCCAGCACCACCATCCGCTCAACCCCGCGCGACGCCGCGTTGGCCAGCAGGCGCGGGCGGTCGGCGTCGAAGTCGGGGAAGTCCAGGTGGGTGTGGGTGTCGATCAGGCGCATGTTCAGGCCGCTGTAATGCGTTGCTTGAACGTTCGACCGACAGCATGCACGCCAGGTTCGTAGCGTTTGTCCTCGATCGCGGCCAGTGCCAGTTCCAGGGCGGTGGCGGCAATCAGGCCATGCTGCTGGGCCATGGCATTGACTGGCAGCGGCAGGAAGTCGAGCAACTGGTTGTCGCCAAAGGTACCCAGCTGCAGCTGGCGCGAGTCGGCAGGGCGCGCCTGCAGGGTATCGAACACCCCTTGCAGCAGCACGTAGGAGGTAGTCACCAGGGCATCTGGCAGGGCGCCAAGGTCGTCGATCAACTGTTGCATCAGGCGCTGGCCGCACTCACGGCTGAACGCTTCGCCCTGATAGCGGCGAACTTCGCCGGCATAGCCTTGCAGGGCTTCGTCGAAGCCGCCGGCACGTGCCTGGCTGACTGACAGCTCGGGGCGTGCGCCGATCAGCGCGATGCTGCGCGGGGCGGCGCTCAGCAGGCTGGTGGCCAGTTGGCGGCTGGCGTCGCGGTCGTCGCTGATCACCGAGCAGAAGTGCGCAGGGTCCAGGCGGCGGTCGATGGCGATCACCGGCAGGCCTTTGTCCTGCAGTTCGCGGTAGCTGTCGTCCTCTGGCGGCAGGCAGCTGGCGACGAACAGTGCATCGCAACGGCGGGCGCGGAACAGCTGCTGCAACTGGCGCTCGCTGTCGGGCTGGTCGTCGCTGCTGGCGATCAGCAACTGGTAGCCACGGGCGCGGGCACCTTGTTCGAGCTGCTTGGCGATGCGGGCGTAGCTGGGGTTCTCCAGATCCGGGAGAATGAAGCCCAGGGTGCGGGTATGCCGGCTGCGCAGGCCAGCGGCCTGCGGGTTGGGGGTGAAGCCGTGGGCCTCGACCACCGCGCGTACCCGCTCGACAGTGCTGTTGCTGATGCGCTGCTGTTCGGCCTTGCCATTGATGACGTAGCTGGCAGTGGTCACGGACACACCGGCCAGACGGGCGATATCGCTGAGTTTCACCGAATTTTCCTTGTTATTACCGGGGCTGGCTGTGAGCCCTGACCGGGTAGTTTGACCCGGCGAGGGCGCCACGCGCAGACGACCATTGTCGCAATTGTCCGACAGGATGGGGCTTTTTCCTCGGCAGATTATCGAGTAACGTGGCCGTCTGGTCAGATTAATCGTTTCAGCTGCCGAATTTTCTGCCTCGGCTGCCATCCGTGCAAGGCTGTTGAACTGGCCGTTCAAGTGAATTTCACAACAATACTCCAGTACCCGACCGGGAACTGCAAAAGGAGAAGGTCATGCTCGAGCTCGCCAAGGAGCAGATAGCCATGGGCCAGAAGGCCGCCGACAAGGCCGAGGCATTGCGCCTGCTGGCCGACCGGCTGGTCGCTGATGGCCTGGTCGCCGAGGGATACCTGCAAGGGCTGCAGGCCCGAGAGGCACAAGGCTCCACCTTCCTTGGGCAGGGCATTGCCATCCCCCATGGCACGCCGCAGACCCGTGACCTGGTGTACGCCACCGGCGTGCGCCTGTTGCAGTTTCCCGAGGGCGTGGATTGGGGCGATGGCCAGATGGTCTACCTTGCCATCGGCATCGCCGCCCGTTCCGACGAGCACCTGCGCCTACTGCAACTGCTGACCCGCGCCCTGGGCGAGACCGACCTGGCTGAGGCATTGCGCCGCGCCGGTTCCGCCGAAGCGTTGCTGAAACTGTTGCAGGGCGCGCCGCAGGAACTAGCGCTGGATGCACAACTGGTCGGCCTGAACCTGGCGGCCGAGGACTTCGATGAACTGGCCTGGCGCGGCGCCCGCCTGTTGCAGCGCGCCGACTGCGTCGACAGCGGTTTTGCCGCCGTGCTGCAGCAGGCCGAGCCGCTGCCGTTGGGCGAGGGCCTGTGGTGGCTGCACAGCGAGCGCCAGGTGCGCCAGCCGGGCCTGGCCTTCATCACCCCCCAGCAGCCGCTGCGTTACCGCGACCAGCCGCTCAACGGCCTGTTCTGCCTGGCCAGCCTCGGTGCTGCCCACCAAGCCTTGCTCGAGCGCCTGTGCGAAGTGCTGATCGAAGGCCGCGGGCAGATGCTCTACCAGGCCACCAGCAGCCGCGCGGTACTGGAAGTGCTGGGCGGTGAAGCGCCGGCGGACTGGCCCAGCGCGCGGGTCGTGCTGGCCAACCCGCACGGTTTGCACGCCCGCCCGGCAAAGGTATTGGCGCAACTGGCCAAAGGTTTCGAGGGGGAAATCCGTGTACGCCTGGTCGACAGCGCACAGCCAGCGGTGTCGGTGAAGAGCCTGAGCAAGCTGCTCAGCCTCGGCGCCCGACGTGGCCAGGCGCTGGAGCTGGTGGCTGAGCCAGCCATCGCCGCCGATGCCTTGCCGGTGCTGCTGGCCGCCATCGAACAAGGCCTGGGCGAAGAGGTGGAGCCACTGCCACAGAGCGCGGCGACCATAGCCGGCGCAGCGGCCGAAGTGCTGCAAGCGCCCGCAGCCGGTAGCCGCATCCTTGGGGTGGGTGCGGCGCCCGGCATTGCCAGTGGCCCGGCGCATGTGTGTGTCGAGCGTGAGTTCGACTACCCCCTGCGCGGCGAGTCCTGCGCCCTGGAGCGGCAGAAGCTGCGTGAAGCCGTTGCGACTGTCAATGGCGAGCTGCAGGCCTTGGTCCGGCGCAGCGACAAGGCCATTGGCGAAATCTTCGTCACCCATCAGGAGATGCTCGCCGACCCGGCCCTGGCCGATGATGTGGAGCAGCGCCTGGGCCAGGGCGAAAGCGCCGCGGCAGCCTGGATGGCAGTGATCGAGGCGGCGGCGCGCCAGCAGGAGTCGCTGCACGATGCCTTGCTCGCCGAACGCGCTGCCGACCTGCGTGACATCGGCCGCCGCGTGCTGGCGCAGTTGTGTGGCGTGCAGGCTCAGGCTGAACCCGAGCAACCCTACGTGCTGGTGATGACCGAAGTCGGCCCGTCCGATGTCGCCCGGCTGGACCCGAGCCGCGTCGCCGGTATCGTCACCGCCCAGGGTGGCGCCACCGCCCACAGCGCCATCGTCGCCCGTGCCCTGGGCATTCCGGCGGTAGTGGGCGCGGGGGCGTCGATACTGCTGTTGGACAGTGGCACGCCGTTGCTGCTCGATGGCCAGCGTGGCGTGGTCAGCGTGGCGCCGCCGGCGGATGAACTGCAACGGGCCCTGGCCGAGCGCGACCTGCGCGAGCAACGCTTGCAGGCCGCCTGGGCCAACCGCTTCGAGCCGGCGGTCACCCGTGATGGTCACGCTGTCGAGGTGTTTGCCAACATCGGCGAGAGCAACGGCATCGCCAAGGTAGTGGAGCAGGGCGCCGAAGGCGTGGGCCTGCTGCGCACCGAGCTGATTTTCATGGCCCACACCCAGGCCCCGGACGTAGCGACCCAGGAAGCCGAGTACCGCCGCGTGCTCGATGGCCTCGACGGGCGCCCGCTGGTGGTGCGCACCCTGGATGTCGGCGGTGACAAACCGCTGCCGTACTGGCCGATCGCTGCCGAGGAAAACCCGTTCCTCGGTGTGCGCGGCGTACGCCTGACCCTGCAGCGCCCGCAGGTGATGGAGGACCAGCTGCGCGCCTTGCTGCGCGCGGCCGACCAGCGCCCGCTGCGCATCATGTTCCCGATGGTCGGGCAGGTGCATGAATGGCGCGAGGCGCGCGCCATGGTCGAGCGCCTGCGTGCCGAGATCCCGGTAGCCGACCTGCAACTGGGTATCATGGTCGAGGTGCCCTCGGCAGCGCTGCTGGCACCACAGCTGGCGCGCGAAGTGGACTTCTTCAGCATCGGCACCAACGACCTGACCCAGTACACCCTGGCCATCGACCGTGGTCACCCCAGCCTCTCGGCCCAGGCCGACGGCCTGCACCCTGCGGTGCTCAGCCTGATCGACATGACCGTGCGCGCCGCCCATGCCCATGGCAAGTGGGTGGGCGTGTGCGGCGAGCTGGCGGCCGACCCGCAGGCGGTGGCCGTGCTGCTGGGCCTGGACGTGGACGAACTCAGCGTCGCCGCGCGCAGCATTGCCGAAGTCAAGGCCCTGGTCCGCCAGGCCGATCACCAGACGGCCCGCGCCCTGGCGCGCGAGGCCCTGCAACAGGACAGCGCCGCAGCGGTTCGCGCGCTGGTGGAGCGTTACTGAATGGCCAAGATCCTCACCCTCACCCTGAACCCGGCGCTGGATATCACCATCGGCCTGGATACCCTGCGCCCGGGGCAGGTCAACCGCAGCCAGGAGCAGCACAGCCACGCCGCGGGCAAGGGGCTGAACGTTGCCCAGGTACTGGCCGACCTGGGGCACAGCGTCACTGTTGGCGGCTTCCTCGGGCGTGACAACCTGCAGCCCTTCGAAGCGCTGATCGACTGGCGCGGCTTCGTCGATTGCTTTGTCCGCGTACCGGGCGAAACCCGCAGCAACATCAAGCTGGTCGAGGCTGATGGCCGTGTCACCGACATCAACGGCCAAGGCCCGGAAGTCGACGAAGCGGCACGCAGTGCATTGCTGCGCCGCCTGGCGCAGATTGCCCCGGGCCACGACGCGGTGGTGGTGGCTGGTAGCCTGCCGCGCGGGATCAGTGCCGACTGGTTCCGTCAGTTGCTTGAACAGCTCAAGGCGCAAGGCCTCAAAGTGGCCCTGGACAGCAGCGGCGAAGCCCTGCGTGCCGGCCTGCAGAGCTCGCCCTGGCTGGTCAAGCCCAATACCGAAGAGCTGGGCGAAGTGCTCGGCCTGGCTGTGGATAACCCGGCGCAGCAGCGCGCTGCTGCCGAGCGTCTGCTGGCCAGTGGCGTCGAACACGTGGTGGTGTCGGCGGGCGAGCAGGGCGTCAGCTGGTTTACCCATGACCATGCTGTACATGCTTGCCCGCCCAAGGTGCAGGTCGCCAGCACGGTGGGCGCAGGTGATTCGCTGGTGGCCGGCATGGTCCACGGCCTGCTGCAGGGCGAAGCCCCGGCGCAGACTTTGACCCGTGCCACCGCGATCGCAGCACAGGCTGTTACCCAGGTTGGTTTCGGCATCCGTGACCGCGAGCAACTGGCGCGTCTGGAAGCCGCCGTGCAACTGACAGAACAACAAGAGGGTTGCCGATGAACATTGCCATTGTCACTGCCTGCCCCAACGGCCAGGTGTCGAGCGTGCTGAGCGCGCGCTTGCTGTCCGCCGCTGCCCAGCGGCGCGGCTGGAGCACCAGCGTCGAAGTGCAGGATGCCGGCCACCCCGAGCGGCAACTGAGCGCCGCGCAGATAGCCGAGGCCGACTGGGTGCTGGTGGTCAGCACCGGCCCGGTGGACCTGGCGCGTTTCGTCGGCAAGCGCGTGTACCAGAGCGCGCCGTCCCAGGCTTTGGCCGACCGCGAAGGCTTCCTCGATGAGGCGGCGGCCAACGCCCGGCTGCTGGCCGCGGTGCCAGGCCTTGCGGCCGAAGCTGGCAGCGCAGGCGCACGCATCGTCGCCGTCACGGCTTGCCCGACTGGCGTCGCGCATACATTCATGGCCGCAGAAGCCTTGCAGCAGGCCGCGCAGCAACTGGGCTACCAGCTCACCGTCGAGACCCAGGGTTCGGTCGGTGCGCGCAACCCCTTGTCCGCGGAAGCCATCGCCGCAGCCGATGTAGTGCTGCTGGCCGCCGACATCGAAGTGCCCACCGCGCGTTTCGCTGGCAAGCGCATCTACCGTTGTGGCACCGGTATCGCCCTCAAGCAGGCCCGTGCCACCCTAAACAAGGCCTTGGCCGAAGCCAAGGTGGAAAACAGCAGCGATGCTGCAGCGGCGAGCACGCCAGCGAAGGGCGAGAAGACCGGGGTATACAAGCACCTGCTCACCGGCGTGTCGTTCATGCTACCGATGGTGGTGGCTGGCGGCCTGCTGATTGCCCTGTCGTTCGTGTTCGGTATCGAGGCCTATAAAGAATCGGGCACCTTGCCGGCGGCGTTGATGCAGATCGGCGGCGAGGCTGCGTTCAAGCTGATGGTGCCGCTGCTGGCGGGATATATCGCCTGGTCCATCGCTGACCGCCCGGGGCTGGCGCCCGGCATGATCGGCGGCCTGCTGGCCAGCACCCTGGGCGCCGGTTTCATCGGTGGTATCGTCGCCGGCTTCCTCGCCGGCTACAGCGCCAAGGCCATTGCCCGCTGGGCGCGCCTGCCCAGCAGCCTGGAGGCACTCAAGCCGATCCTGATCATTCCGCTGCTGGCCAGCCTGTTCACCGGCCTGGTGATGATCTACGTGGTCGGCCAGCCGGTGGCGGCGATGCTGGAAGGGCTTACGCATTTTCTCGACAGCATGGGTACCACCAATGCCATCCTCTTGGGCCTGTTGTTGGGCGGCATGATGTGCGTCGACCTGGGCGGGCCGATCAACAAGGCCGCCTATGCCTTCTCGGTGGGGCTGTTGGCCTCGTCGAGCTATGCGCCGATGGCGGCGACCATGGCCGCCGGCATGGTGCCGCCGATTGGCCTGGGTATCGCCAGCTTCCTGGCCCGACGCAAGTTTGCCCAGAGCGAGCGTGAAGCGGGCAAGGCGGCCCTGGCGCTGGGGCTGTGCTTCATCTCCGAAGGGGCGATCCCATTTGCCGCCAAGGACCCGCTGCGGGTGATCCCGGCCAGCGTGGCCGGCGGGGCATTGACCGGGGCATTGTCGATGTACTTCGGCTGCAAGCTGATGGCGCCGCATGGCGGCCTGTTCGTGCTGCTGATCCCCAATGCGATCAACCATGCGCTGCTGTACTTGTTGGCGATCGTGGCGGGTAGCCTGCTGACGGCGGTGGTGTATGCGGTGATCAAGAAGAGCGAGCGGGTGGAGTTGGCGGTAGCTCCTGTAAAAGGCTAAAAATCTGGGGCGGCTCCACTGGCCCTATCGCCGGCAAGCCAGCTCCCACAGGTACAGCGCAGCTCCAGAGGCCAGCGCGATCCTGTGGGAGCTGGCTTGCCGGCGATAGTGCCAGCACAGGTCAACGCCCGTGCTTCTGCCGCAACGGCACAAGCAGCTCGCCCAGCCCGTTGTGATCGATCTCGTGCATCAGCGCCAGCAACCCACCCAATTCCCCCGCCGGGAAACCCTTGCGCGCAAACCAGGCCAGATAATCCCCCGGCAGGTCGGCAATGATTCGCCCCTGATACTTGCCAAACGGCATGGTGCGGGTGACCAGCAGTTCGAGGGTTTCCGGCTTCATCATCGGCGCACCTGGCTGTTGAAAAGCGCCGACCATACTGCAATCTGCACGAAGGCCCAAGCGGCAATCATGCAGAACGCCGTTTTCAGGTTCTGCTCTGATATTTGTATCTATTTGATTTATAAAGATTTTGTCGAGATTAAAGGCTTGGCACGAACGCTGCTCCATTACAGATGACTATCACCTGCCAAGGAGTTTGTGCCATGAGCAATCCCAACAAAGATGTGATCGACGTGCTGAACGACCTGATCGAGTACAGCAAGGATGGCGAGAAAGGCTTCAAGGCCTCGGCCGATGATGTGAAGAACCCCGAACTGAAAGCGTTCTTCGTTCAACGTGCCGGTGAGTGTGCCAATGCGGCCGGCGAACTGCAGAGCGAGGTGCGTCGCCTGGGTGGCGACCCGGAAACCTCCACCAGCATCAGCGGTGACCTGCATCGGGGTTGGGTCAACCTCAAGGCGATGGTCACCGGCAAGGATGAGGAAGCGGTGCTGAACGAGGTGGAGCGGGGTGAGGACCATGCCCTCAAGGCCTACAAGGAAGCCCGCGAGAAACTGGTGAAGCTGGGCCGCACCGCTAGCGACCAGACCTACACCCTGGTGGAAAAACAGCTGCAAGGTGTACAGCGCAACCATGACCAGGTCAGGGCCCTGCGCAACGCCGCCCGCGCCCGCGCCTAGCCGGCAGGCCCCTCTACCCGGTTGCGGCCTTTGGCCTTGGCCCGGTAGAGCGCTTCGTCCGCAGCACCCAGCACCCTCGCCAGATCGTGCTGGGTGCCTGACAGGCCGATGCCGATGCTCACCGTGACCGAGTGGGCATCATCGGCAAACGGCGCCAGCGCCTCGACACTGGCGCGTATGCGCTCGGCCAGCAGCTGCGCACCGGCCAGGTCGGTTTCCGGCAGCACCACCTGAAATTCCTCCCCACCGTAACGCGCTGCCAGATCGGCCGGGCGGCGGATGCATTCCTCGATGGTCCTGGCCACTTCGCGCAAGGCATGGTCGCCACCGGCATGGCCGTGGCGCTGGTTGAACGCCTTGAAATGGTCGACGTCCACCATCAGCACCGCCAACGGCTTGCGGTTGCGCTGGGCACGGGCCCACTCCTGGCGCAGTACCTGGTCCAGGCGGCGGCGGTTGGCCAGGCCGGTCAGGCTGTCGGTGGCGGCCAGGGTCGCCAGGCCCTGTTCGGCCTCTTGGCGGCGGCGCAGTTCGCGGCCCAGCAGCAGGGTCAGCGAGAGAATGCCCACACAGAGCACCCCGGTGGCCACGCTGACCAGGATCGCAGTGCGGCGCCAGGACTCGAACACATCTTCGGCCGAATGCACCACCAGTACGATCAGCGGCAGCTGCGCGACCCGGGCGAAGGTGTACATGCGTGGTTTGCCGTTGCGGCTGGAGCGGGCGGTGAAGCTGCCGCTCTGCTCGCTGAGTATGCGTTTGAAATTGGGCCGCTCGGCATAGTTGCTGCCGATCCCTGGGTCTTGCGTGCGGCTGGGCTGGCGAGCCAGCAGTTGGCCGTCGGTGTTGAGCAGGTTGATGCTGCTGTCATCGCCAATGTCCAGGCGCTGGAACAGCTCACTGAAGTACGACAGGCGCAGTGCACCCGCTGCCAGGCCGGTGAACTCGCCATTGGCGTCGGAGATACGCCGGCTGAAACTGATGCACCAGTCCAGGTCGCCCAGCTTGGCCTTGAATGGCGGGCCCACCAGCAGGCCGAGGTTGGGGTTGTGCAGGTGCGCCTGGAATACCCCGGTGTCGCCGAAGTTGGCCTTGCGTGGCACGCTGCTGGTGGAGTCGCCAACCACGTTGCCTTGCTTGTCCAGCCACAGTACGTCACCGCGCTTGCGGTCGACGAAGGCTTCATTGAATAGCAGGCGTTGGCGCACCGGGCCGGGGATTTCCGGCAGCTCCTTGCGCCCAACTGCCCAGATCAGGCCCTGCAGCGATTGGTCGTAGAGTTCGACGTTGCGCAGGATGTCGCTTTCGATCAGCTGGACGATATTGTTGGACGAGCGAATTGACGACAGCTCGACATTGTCGCGCTCGCGCGCCAGCAGGTAGCTGACGATGGCCACAATGGCGAGCACGGCAAGGCAACTGCCCAGATTGAGGATCAGCTCGGGGTGCGACCTGAAGTGTGCGAAACGCGGTAATCGGGTGGTCATGCTCGCTACTGCGTGGGCAGGGCCATTCGCGGCGGCGACATTCTAGGGAAGCGGGGATTGTCGGACAAGATTTGTCCGACGGAATCACGGTATACCTTATTCTGGATTTACCACAAGCCCCTGTGGGAGCGGGTTCACCCGCGAAGAAACCAACTCGGTGTCTGGCACCGGCTTCGCCGGTGTTCGCGGGTGAACCCGCTCCCACAGGGGTTATGTGTACTTCCTTTTAAACCAGGATCAGAACACGTTCAACGGGTAATCCACGATCACCCGCAGTTCATCGTTGTCGCTGTTGCTGTCGATCGACGCATAACCCTGGCTGCCACGGTGGGTGGCATAGCGCACCAGCACCGACAGGTCCTTCAGGTCACCCTCCTGGAACACATACTTCACGTCCAGGTCGCGCTCCCAGTGCATGGCGTTCTTGCCATCGGCACGGTAGTAGTCGTAGTGGGTGGGGTCCTGGACGGCCTTGGTCAGGTCGGCTTCACCGCGCGAGTACGACAGCACCGTGGTCAGGCCAGGGATGCCCACACCAGCGAAGTCATAGTTGTACTGCAGCTTCCACGAGCGCTCGTTCGGTGCGTTGAAGTCCGAGTACATGCGCGAGTTGTCCAGGTAGATGCTGTCGCCCAGGTTGATGTAGTCGAACGGCGTGTTGCCATTGACCCGCTGGTAGGCGGCGGTGACGCTGTGGAACCCGGCGTTGACGGTGAAATGCACGCTATAGGTGTTGTTGTCGATCTTGCCCAGCAGGGCCTGGCCGGTGTCCTGTGTGTGATAGAAGTGCACGCCCGGGTTCAGGCTGACCAGGTCGTTGACCACATAGGTGTAGTCGAAATCGGCGTAGTACTGGTTCCAGATGTCCTTCAGCTCGGCCGCATACAGGTTGGCGGTGATGTTCGGGGTACCGCTCCACGACGCGCCGGCCCAGTTCAGGTGCTTGCTCTTGTCATGCTCGCCCAGCGAACCGTAGTAGGTGTCGATGCGGCGGTGGCCGCTCTGGTTGTACGGCTTGGTGAAGCTCACCTGGCCGCCTTCGAGCAGCAGGCCGTCGATGCTGGTGTTGGTCAGGCTCACACCACGGAAGGTCTGCGGCAGCATGCGGGTTTCGCCGCCGGCGATCACCGGGTTGGTGAGGAACAGGTCACCGGCTTTCAGCTCGGTGTCGAACGCCTTGAGCTTGACTGCGGCACCGGCGGTGGAGAACGAGTGCGGGGCAGCACCCAGTTCGTCTTCGTTCTTTTGGTGGGTCGGCAGGATGCTGGTGCCAGCATGGCCGCCGCCACCGTCGAGTTTCAGGCCCAGCATGGCGTGGGCGTCCAGGCCAAAGCCGACCACACCTGGGGTGTAGCCCGACTCGAAGCGTGCAACCGCGCCTTGGCCCCACTCGCGGGTGTCGCGCACGCCGGCGTTGTGGTTGTCGCGGTTGAAGTAGGCATTACGGAAATGCAGGTTGAAGGACGAGCCTTCGATGAAGCCATCAGCCTTGTCTTCATCTGCCTGGGCGGCGAAAGGGATCGTTGCAGTCAACGCAATGAACAGCGGGGTAAAACGAAACGCGGAAGGCACCGGTACTAGCTCCTTGGGTCTGGCGGTGGGGCAGTTTTTATTTTCGAATGTGCGTCTTTTTTATAGGTGGACGTTACAGCTTGGCTGATAGTTGAAGCACATAAAAAAAGCCGCTGATCGGCAGCGGCTTTAAAAGGCTAACATATCGGCACCGGTGGTGCCCATGGCGTAGCCAAGGGAAAACGGGAGCAGCGACAGCGCTTGATCAGCTGTCGGCATTGGCATCGACAGAAACCTTGGAAGCTGTCTGTTTTGCGTCTTTTGCGGCGTCTTCCTGCTGTGCGGCTACTGCTTCGCGGACCTCTTGGTGGACCGCGGCGAACTCAGCATTACGGGTGACGAAAGCATTGGATTCTTCGGCCATGGCCAGGGGCGACAACAACAGGGAAGACAGGACGAAGACGCTGGCAATACCCATACTGTTGGACATTTGAAACTACCTTCTTGCGGTGCAAGTGCTAATGAGGACGGGGGTAAAGTTAGTCCTTTCAATGCACTTGAAACAGAGCGAAGCGCGATAAGCACTGTTGCGTAAAAGGTAACTATCGCAGGAAAAGCAATTGGACTTTCGCCGCAAACCTGCATGCTAGAGGGCCTACGCGGTCTTTACTTTTGTGGGAGCGGCCTTGTGTCGCGAAAGGGGCGCGAAGCGGCCCCAGGTTCTGAGCCATGGCAGCATTTGTCGGGGCTGCTGCGCAGCCCTTTCGCGACACAAGGCCGCTCCCACATCGACCGCGACCTCCTGTCAGGCATGGGCCGGCAGCCTGATCCCAAAGGTATTGGCCCCAGCGGCACTACGCACGAACACCTCCCCACCATGCATCAGCGCAATCGCCTTGACGATCGCCAACCCCAACCCATGGTTACCGCCACCACTGTTGCTACGTGCCGCATCCACCCGGTAGAAGCGTTCGAACAGCAACGGCAGGTGCTCATCGTCGATCGCCGGCCCCGGGTTGCTCACGGCGATGCTGACCTGCTGCGGCCCGGCATCGATCTGCACCTTGATCACCTGGTGCGGTGCGGTGTGCTGCACGGCGTTGTTCAGCAGGTTGATCAGCGCCCGGCGCAGCTGGGCCTTTTCGATGGGCGCCCGGGCATCGCCGCTCACGCTCACGCTGACCTGCGCGTCTTCGAGAATGTAGTCCAGGTAATCGAGGGTGGTCGCCACTTCCTCGGCCAGCGAGGCCTGGGTCAGGGCCGTGGCCTTGCTGCCCTGGTCGGCACTGGCCAGGAACAGCATGTCGTTGATGATGCTGCGCAGGCGCTCCAGTTCCTCAAGGTTCGATTGCAGCACTTCGAAGTAATGCTCGGCGCTGCGCCCGCGGGTCAGCGCCACCTGGGTCTGGCCGATCAGGTTGGTCAGCGGCGAGCGCAGTTCGTGGGCGACGTCGGCATTGAACGCCTCCAGCCGCGAGTAGGCCTGGCTTACCCGGTCGAGCGCAGCATTGAAGGCGCCGGCGAACTGCGCCAGTTCCGGGGCCAGGGCGTGGGTCTGCAGGCGCCCGTCCAGGCGCGGAGGGGCCAGGGCCTGGGCCTCAACGGACAATGCCAGCAGCGGGCGCAGGCCGATACGCGCCACCCAGTAGCCCAGCAGCGAGGCCAGCAGCACGCCGAGCACCGCCAGCCCGACAATCGCCACCAGCAGGCTGTGCTGCGCCTGCCAGAATGTTTCGGTGTCGATGCCGATCAGAAAGCGCAGCGGCGGCCGCTCGCCCAGGGCCGGCAGTTCGCTGACCAGCACCTTGTAAGGGTAGGGCCGGTCGGGCAGGCGCAGGTCGCGCATGCCCTGCGCGCCTTCGGCGAATGCGCGGACCAGCTCGCTGGGGTGGCCGTATTCGTAGGCCGGGTTGCTGCTGACCACCCAGAAGCGAATGCGCTTGTCCTCTTCACTGAGCAGGTTGAGCTTGTTGTTGATCTTGACCCAGTGCTCCGGTGTGCCGAAGCGGTTGAGGGTGGACTCGAGCACGCTGAAGCGCGCATCCAGCTCGGCCTGCGGCAGCAGGTCGAGGCTGCGGTCGACCTGGCGGTACAGCGCCGAGCCGATCAGCAAAAACACGCCCAGCGCCACCAGGATGAACAGCGCCGACAGGCGCAGTGCGATGGAATTACCCCGCACGGTTTTCCAGGACATATCCCATGCCTCGGATGGTGTGCAGCAACTTGTTGTCGAAAGGCCCGTCGAGCTTGGCGCGCAGGCGCTTGATCGCCACTTCGACGACGTTGGCATCGCTGTCGAAATTGATGTCCCAGACCAGCTCGGCAATCGCCGTCTTCGACAGGATTTCACCTTGTCGGCGGGCCAGCACGCTGAGCAGCGAGAACTCCTTGGCCGTCAGCTCCAGGCGTTGGCCGGCGCGCGTGGCCTTGCGCGCCATCAGGTCGATCCACAGGTCACCCACCTGCACCTGCAGCGGTTCATGGTTGCTGCTACGGCGGGTCAGGGCTTGCAGGCGGGCGACCAGTTCGAGGAAGGAAAACGGCTTGCCCAGATAGTCGTCGGCACCCTCGCGCAGGCCATGGATACGGTCTTCGACCCGTTCACGGGCGGTCAGCATGATGACCGGTGTCTGCTTGCGAGCGCGCAGGGCGCGCAGCACGCCATACCCGTCCAGGCCAGGCAGCATCACGTCCAGCACGATCACCGCGTAGTCACCTTCCAGGGCCAGGTGCAGGCCATCGATGCCGTCCCGCGCCAGGTCGACGGTAAACCCCTGCTCGCTGAGGCCGCGATGCAGGTAGTCGGCGGTTTTTTCTTCGTCTTCGATGATCAGCACACGCATGGTCTTGTCCTAACTGGCACTGGGCGCCGCCGCACGGGCGGCCTGGCGGCGGTGGAACAGGCGCTCCAGGGCCAAGTATATGACCGGGGTGGTGAACAGCGTCAGCGCCTGGCTCACCAGCAGGCCGCCAACCACGGCGATGCCCAGTGGCTGGCGCAGTTCGGAACCGGTGCCGAAGCCGAACATCAGCGGCACCGCGCCGAGCAAGGCGGCCAGGGTGGTCATGATGATCGGCCGGAAGCGCGTCAGGCAGGCCTGATGGATCGCCTGCTCCGGGGTCAGGCCCTGGCGGCGTTGGGCTTCGAGGGCGAAGTCGATCAGCAGGATGCCGTTTTTCTTGACGATACCGATCAGCAGCACCACACCGATCAACCCCATGATGCTGAAGTCCTGGCCCATGGCCCACAGCAGGATCAGTGCGCCGAGGCCGGCCGAGGGCAGGGTGGAGATGATCGTCAGCGGGTGGACGAAGCTTTCGTACAGCACGCCGAGGATGATGTACACCGCCACCAGCGCAGCCAGGATCAGCCACGGCTGGCTCGACAGCGAACTCTGGAAGGCCTGGGCCGCGCCCTGGAAGTTGCCGCTGATGGAGTCGGGCATGCCCAGCTCGCGCTGGGTGCGCTCGAGGATGGTCACCGCATCGCCCAGGGCCACGCCCGGGGCCAGGTTGAACGACAGGTTGGCTGCCGGGAACAGGCCATCGTGGCTGATCGACAGCGGCCCGGTGCTGGGCGGCGCCACATGGGCCACTGCCGACAGCGGCACCATCTCGTTGGTCAGCGGCGAGCGCAGGTAGAAGTAGTTGAGGCTTTCGGCCTTGCCGCGCTGGCGGGCATCCAGTTCGAGGATCACCTTGTACTGGTTGGTCTCGGTCTGGAATTCACTGATCTGCCGCTGGCCGAAGGCGTCGTACAACGCCTGGTCGACGTCGGTGGTGGTCAGGCCGAAACGTGCCGCGGCCTGGCGGTCGATATCGATGCGGGTGACGCTGGCGCCCAGTTGCAGGTCGTTGGACAGGTCGCGGAACGCCGGGTTTTCCCGCAGGCGCTCGGTCAGGCGCTGGGTCCACAGGTTCAGTGCCATGCCGTCGTTGCTCTTGAGCACGTACTGGTACTGGGTGCGCGACGGGCCGGAGCTCAGGTTGATGTCCTGGCCGGCTCGCATGTACAGGACGATGCCTGGTACCTGGGCCAGCTTGGGTCGCAGCCGGTCGATCAGTTCGCTGGCCGATACATCGCGTTCGCCACGCGGCTTGAGGGCGATCCAGAAACGGCCGTTGGCGATGGTCTGGTTGCTGCCGGTGACGCCCACCGAGTGGGAGAACGCGCGCACCGCCGGGTCGGCCTCGATGATTTTGGCCAGCGCCTGGTGCTTCTCGATCATCGACGGGTACGACACATCTGCCGCCGCCTCGCTGGTGCCGAGGATGAAGCCGGTGTCCTGCAGCGGGAAAAAGCCCTTTGGGATACCCACGTAACCGGCCACCGCCAGGGCCAGGGTCAGGCCGAACATGCCGAGGGTCAGGCGCTGGTGGGCGAGGGCGCGGTCCAGGCCCTTTTCGTACCACCTGACCAGCCGCTCGCCGAAGCCGCCCTTGTGCTCTCCGGGCGGGCGGCGCATGAACAGTGCGCACAGGGTTGGCGCCAGGGTCAGCGAAACCATCACCGAAATCAGGATGGTGGCGGTGGCGGTAAGGGCGAACTCCTTGAACAGCCGGCCGACCACGCCGCCCATGAACAGCAGCGGGATGAACGCGGCGATCAGCGAGAAACTGATCGACACCACGGTGAAGCCGATTTCCCCGGCGCCCTTGAGCGCCGCCGTGCGGCTGTCGTCGCCGGCCTCCAGGTGGCGGTGGATGTTCTCCACCACGACGATGGCATCGTCGACCACGAAGCCCACCGAGATGACGATGGCCACCAGGGTCAGGTTGTTCAGGCTGAAGCCGAAGATGTACATCAGCGCGCAACTGGCGATCAGCGATACGCCGAGCACGCTGGACACCACCATGGTCGCCGACCACTGGCGCAGGAACAGCGCCATCACCCCGATCACCAGGGCCACGGCGATCATCAGGGTCAGCTCCACTTCATGCAGCGAGGCACGGATGGTCTGGGTGCGGTCCTGCAGCACCGACACTTCGACCGAGGCTGGCAGCATCTCCTGCAGCTTGGGCAGGGCAGCCAGTACCCGGTCCACGGTATCGACGATGTTGGCGCCAGGCTGGCGGAAAATCACCAGGTTCAGCCCGGGCTGGTCGCCGGACCAGGCTTTGACATAGGCGTTCTCGGCGCCATTGATCACCTTGGCCACGTCCTTCAGGTGCACCGGTGCACCGTCACGGTAGGAGACGATCAGCTGGGCGTAGTCGTCGGGGTGGAACAACTGGTCGTTGGCGGCGATGGTCGACACGCTGTGTTCGCCGTACAGCGCGCCCTTGGCCAGGTTCAGGCTGGTCTGCTGGATGGCCTGGCGCAAGTCGGCCAGGGTCAGGCCGATCGCGGCCAGTTTCTCGGGTTGCGCCTGCACGCGGATTGCCGGGCGCAGTTGCCCGGTGATGTTGATCAGGCCGACCCCGTCGATCTGGCTCAGCTGGCGCGCGAGCAGGGTTTCGGCGTAGTCGCTGAGGTCGTTGCCAGGCATCTGGCTGGAGCTGACCGTCAGCACCAGCACCGGGCTGTCGGCCGGGTTGACCTTGCGCCAGGTCGGCGGGTTGGGCAGGTCTTGCGGCAAGCGCGCGGTGGCGGTGTTGATGGCCGCCTGCACTTCCTGGGCGGCGGTGTCGATGTTCTTGTCGAGCGTGAACTGCAGGATCAGGTTGGTCGAGCCCAGTGCGCTGCTGCTGGTCATCTGGGTCATGCCGGGGATGGCGCTGAACTGCACTTCCAGCGGCGTGGCCACCGACGAGGCCATGGTTTCCGGGCTGGCGCCGGGCAGCTGGGCGGTGACCTGGATGGTCGGGAAGTCGGCTTCCGGCAGTGGTGCCACCGGCAGGCGCGGGAAGGCGATGGCCCCCAGCAGCACCAGGGCGAAGGTCAGCAGCAGGGTGGCGATGGGGTGGTCGATGCACCAGGCCGAAACACCATTGCGCGTGTTCATGGCTGGCTCCGGCGGTCGGCCATTTCCGACGGCGCGGGGGCGTCGGGGGCCACCTCGACCTGCGAACCGGGCTTGAGCCGCGACTGGCCATCGAGCACCAGGCGCTCGCCCGGCTTGACCCCGGCAATGATGTTCAGCCCGCTGTCCTGGTACAGCACCTTGACCGGCACACTGCTGACCTTGTCACCGTCCAGGCGGTAGACAAAGTGCCCGTCGACGCCGCGCTGTACCACAGGCGGCGGGACCACCAGGGCGTTTTCTTCCACGGCGGTGCGTAGGCGGATGGTGACCAGCTGGCCCGGCCACAGGCGGCCGTCCTTGTTGTCGAACTCGGCTTTTACCCGCACGGTACCGGTGGTGGCGGAGATCTGGTTGTCGATCAGTGCCAGGTGGCCTTCACCGAGCAGGCTGCGTTCGCCGTCGGCATCCATGTAGGCCTGCACCAGTGCCGGGGTGGGCGCCTTCAGCAGGCTTTGCAGGGTTGGCAGCATTTGCTGCGGCAGGGCGAATTCGACGGCGATCGGGTCGATCTGGGTGACGCTGAACAGGCTGCGGGTATCGCTGGTGCGTACCAGGTTACCGGGGTCGACGTTGCGAATACCCACCCGGCCGGTCACCGGCGAGCGGATCTGCGTGTACGACAGCTGCACCTCGGCATTGGCGATGGCCGCCTGGTTGCCCTTGACCGTGGCTTGCAGGCGGTTGACCAGGGCCTGCTGCTGGTCGAGGGTCTGCTTCGAAACGCCGTTGTCGGTACTCAGCAGGCGGTAGCGCTGCAGGTCGACGTTGGCTACCTGTATCTGCGCCTGGCTCTGGCCGAGTTCGGCACGGGCCTGGTCGAGGTTGGCGCGGATGGCGCGGTCGTCGAGGGTGGCCAGCAGGTCGCCTTCCTTCACCCACTGGCCTTCCTTGACCAGCACCTGGGTCAGTACCCCCTCCACTTGCGGGCGCACCTCGACGCTGTGCAGCGACAGTACCGAGCCGATGGCGCTGGCATAGCGCGGCACGTTCTGCTGGACGACACTGACCACGCGCACCGGGATGGCGGTTTGCGCACGGGCGGCAGGTGCTGGCTGGCGCTGGCCGAACCAGATGCCTGCTACCGCCAGGACCAGGAGCGCCAGGGCGGCGAGGATGACAGGGCGGGACGGACGTCGCATCGGTGCGGGCACCTTGGCCAGAGGGGAGGGGAATGGTTGTCTGTATTCAAGCTTATAGCCCCCGAACCGGGTCGGCAGCGTGACCGCTGGCTGACAGCGCTGTCAGTTTTGCGCCCTTTGGTCATGCGCGGATTTCTTTTGTGGGAGCGGCCTTGCGTCGCGAAAGGGCTGCAGAGCAGCCCCAGCAATATCAGCACCATGGCCAAAATCCCGGGGCTGCGTCGCAGCCCATCGCGACACAAGGCCGCTCCCACCCTGACCGCGTCGACCTGAAGCCATGTGTTATCCCTGTGGGGCTTGCCGGCGATAGGGTCGGTACTGCTTACCTAGAAACCGATGAAGGCGTAATACACCGGGGGCTCGTTGGTGGTGCGCAAACCATGTTCCTGCAAACTCGCCACCAGCGCAGCGTCCTCCACATGCAGGGCCCACTGTGCCCGGCCAGCCTCCGGTACCTGGGCCAGGGCCGCGCTGAACGCGCCCATGTCAGGCAAGTAGGCAGTAAACCCGTTGCCCTTGAGCGCACTGGTGGTCATGCCCAGCGCCTGGCACACCGCCACCTTGGCGGCGATGTCATCGCGGTCGGCCTGGCGCGAGGCCTGCACCAGCGCCTCCAGCCCGGCATCGACCAGTTGCTTGCCGTGAATCAGCTCCGGCCCCTGTTGCCAGGCTTCCGGCGGGCAGTCCTTGCTGCCTGGCCGCAGCGGGATATGCGGGTTTATTTCCACCGGGTAGATGCGACAGACCAGCGGCCGCTCGTCATAGATGGTGCAGAGGTCGTTGTCGTCGAGGTTGCGGCAGCGCCCGGGGTTGAAGGCGGCGAAGGTCACCGAAACGCGCGCCTCGCCGTCGCCGCAGGGCACGGGATGGGAACGACGCAGCACATGATCACGCTGTTCTACCGGGATGCCAGGGCCGTCTGCCACGAAGGCTTCGATCAGCACCACCACCTGGCCGCCGTTGTCCGCCCAGCGGCGCGCTTCGGCCAGGGTCAAGGGCACGTGGTGGCCGGTACAGCACTTGCCGCAGCCGGTACAGGCGAAACGCAGGCTGTCGGTCACTTGGCTTCCGGGCTCCACTCGCTGACGAAGGCGCGCTGGTGCTGGCGATCGTACAGGCACAGCTCGGTGCCGGTGCGCTGCTGCATGTGCTTCTGGGGGTAGACGCCTTCGATCAGCAGGGCGCTCATGCCGACCTGGTCATCGAACTCGGCGGGCTTGCTGCGGGCGTGGGCATCCTTGAACTGGCTGGCGGCCAGGCAGGCCTTGAGCATCTGCTGGCGCTGCTCGTTCCAGGCCTGGCTGCTGGAGGCCTGGGCGATACCGCTGAAGAGGGCGCAACTGATCAGGATAGAGCTGAGAAACTTCATACGCGATTCCGGCAAGTTACTTGCGAGGGGCGCGAATTATGCCCGACTCGACCCCGGCGGCAAGCCGGGGAGTTTGTCTCCGAATATATCAGCGCTCGGCGAACACCACGGCGCGCGCCGCCACCACCAGACAATCGGTCAGCTCCGGCGAGGAGAACTTGGTGAGGATGGCATTGGCCCCGGCCTGGGTCGCCTTTTCGCTGCTCATGGCGCTGTCCAGCGAGGTGTGCAGCAGTATGTACAGGTGCTGGAAATCGGGGGTTTCGCGCAGGGTGCGAGTGAAGGCGTAGCCGTCCATTTCGCTCATTTCGATGTCGGAGACGATCACGTTGATTTCCTGCGCGGTGCCTTGCAGTTCAAGCAGCACGTTGATGGCGTCCTTGGCGCTGCGCGCGGTGTGGCATTCGATGCCGAGGTTGCGCAGGGTGTGCACCGACTGCTGCAGGGCCACCTGGCTGTCGTCCACCACCAGGATGTTGGCGGCGGCCAGCAGGCTGGCGTCTTCCTCGCTCAAGGTGCCGTGAGGCTGCTCGGGCACCGGCGGGGCGATGGCGTGGATGACTTTTTCGATGTCCAGCACCTGCACCAGGGTGTTGTCGACCCGGGTCACGCCGGTGATGAATGAGCGGCTGCCTGAGCCGTAGGGTGGTGGTTTGATGTCGGTGCTCAGGCAATGCACGATGCGACTGACCGCCTGTACATGCAGGCCCTGGCGCGAGCGGCTGATCTCGGTGACGATCAGGCAGCCGCCGTCCGGGTCGGCCAGCGGCCGTTCGCCGATGGCGCGGGACAGGTCGATGACCGACAACGAATTGCCGCGCAGGGTCGCCACGCCTTTCACGTGGGGGTGCGATTCGGGCAGCTTGGTCAGCGGCGGGCAGGGAATTATCTCGCTGACCTTGAGCAGGTTGATTGCCATCAACTTGCCGCTGCGCAGGGTGAACAGCAGCAGGGACAGCGAATCCGCGCGGGCATTTTGCGTGGCCATGGTGACCTTCGTGGGGAACAGGGGATAACCGGTTATCGGCCTGTTCGGGCTTGGCTTTAGTCATTTTGCACCGAGCCAAGGAATGCTCTGGACCCTGTGGGAGCGGCTTTAGCCGCGAACACCGGCGCAGCCGGTGCCATGCACCGCGTTGGATTCTTCGCGGCTAAAGCCGCTCCCACAGGTACCGCGCTGGTTTCAATCAGCGCAGCCCCAGCCTACGGGCCAGGCGACTAAGGTTAGCGCGGTCCAGGCCGAGTTCCCGGGCAGCCGCTGCCCAGTTTTCTTCGTGCCGCTGCAGGCAGGCCTCGATCACCTGGCGCTGGTAGTCGTCGACGGCTGCGCGCAGGCCCCCCTCGGGTAGCGGTGCCGCCGGCAAGGGCACAGCAGGGGAGGGCGGGGTGCCGGGCGTTGCCGTTGCGCGCAGGTCCAGGTCGATGGCTTCCAGGGTGAGGATGCGTGGCCTGTCGGAATGTTGGCCCAGCGCCTTGAGCGCCGAGCGGCCGATCAGGTGTTCCAGTTCACGCACGTTGCCTGGCCAGTCGTAGGCCAGCAGCGCGGCCTGGGCCTCGCTGCTCAGGCGGAGGCTGTTCAGGCCCAGGCGCGAACGGTTCTGTTCGAGGAAGTAGCCGGCCAGTAGCAGCACATCGCGCCCACGTTCGCGCAACGGCGGCACATGCAGCGGGTATACGCTGAGGCGGTGGTAGAAGTCGGCTCGGAAGTTGCCAGTGCGCACTTCTGCTGCCAGGTCGCGGTTGGTGGCTGCGATCAGGCGCACATCCACCCGGTGTTCGCGGTCCGAACCCAGGCGCTGCAACTGGCCGCTCTGCAGCACGCGCAACAGCTTGGCTTGCACGGTCAGTGGCAGCTCACCGACTTCGTCGAGGAACAGTGTGCCGCCATTGGCCAACTCGAACTTGCCGCGGCGCTCGCCATGGGCGCCGGTGAAGGCACCGCGCACATGGCCGAACAGTTCGCTTTCCACCAGGGTGTCGGGCAGGGCGGCACAGTTGAGGCTGACCAGCGGTTTGTCGGCGCGGTTGCTGGCCTGGTGCAGGGCCTGGGCCACCAGCTCCTTGCCGACGCCGGTCTCACCGGTGATCAGCACGGTCAGGTCGCTGCCACCGACCAGGCGGATTTCCTCCACCAGGCGCTTGTGCGCGGGGCTCTGGCCAATCAGCTCTTTGTCCTGGCCGCTGGCCTGGCGATAGATCTCCGCGCGGTGGTGTTCGTCTTCCGCACGCAGGGCCAGGTGCTCGATGCGCTCGGCCACGGTGACCGTGGCGGCGGCCAGGCTGGCGAAGGCCTGCAGCGCGCCCAGCTCCAGGCTCTGGAACTGCCCGGGGGTGAGGGCATCGAGGGTAACCAGGCCCCAAGGGCGCTCGTCGACCATCAACGGGCAGCCCATGCAGTCATGTACCTCCAGGTTGGCATCGGGGGCGTTGACCAGGCCGTCGTAAGGGTCGGGCAGCTCGGAGTCGCTGGCGAAGCGGGTGGGTTCCGCGCTGCTGAGCAGGATCTGGAAGCGTGGGTGCTCGCTGACCCGGAAGCGCCGGCCCAGGGTATCGGGGCTCAGGCCGTCCACTGCCAGCGGCACCAGCCACTCGCCGTCCAGGCGCAGCAGCGCGGCGGCATCGCAGGGCAGCAACCCACGCATGGCCTGCAGCAGGCGGCGATAGCGTTCCTGGTCGGGCAGGTCGCGGGAAAGGTCGCTTACCAGGGGCAGCAGGGTGGTGAGCAGGGGCTTCGTGGTCATATGGACTCCTGTGGGTCGATATGACTATACGTCGAGGTGGGTCGTTTTGACATGACCTGCGTCAACCCTCTGATTTTGCTGGAGATAAAAGTTGGCATGATTGATGTAATAGCTCGGGCAGTCATTTGAAGCCACAGGCTCAGGAGTTGTTGCAATGCTCAATGCCGAACAACGTGCAATCATCAAGGCCACTGTCCCCCTGCTGGAAAGCGGCGGCGAAGCGCTGACCACCCACTTCTACAAGATGATGCTCAGCGAGTACCCGCAAGTGCGCCCGCTGTTCAACCAGGCCCACCAGGCCAGCGGTGACCAACCGCGCGCCCTGGCCAACGGCGTGCTGATGTATGCCCGCCACATCGACCAGCTGGAGCAGCTTGGCGGCCTGGTCGGCCAGATCATCAACAAGCACGTTGCCTTGCAGATTCTGCCGGAGCACTACCCGATCGTCGGCAGCTGCCTGCTGCGCGCCATCGAAGAAGTGCTGGGCAAGGAAATCGCCACCCCCGCCGTGATCGACGCCTGGGGCGCGGCCTATGGCCAGCTGGCCGACATCCTGATCGGTGCGGAAGAGAACCTCTATAAACAGAAGGAAGAAGCCGAAGGCGGCTGGCGCGGTACCCGCGAATTCCGCCTGGTGCGCCGTGAGCAGGAAAGCAGCGAAATCGTTTCGTTCTACTTTGCCCCTGTGGATGGCAAGCCGGTGCTCAAGGCCGAGCCTGGCCAGTACATCGGCCTGAAGCTGGACATCGACGGCGCCGAGCAGCGCCGCAACTACTCCCTGTCGGCACTGTGCGACGGCAAGGAATACCGCATCAGCGTCAAGCGCGAGGCGGGTGGCAAGGTTTCCAACTACCTGCACGATGTGCTGGCGGTGGGCGATACCCTGCAGCTGTTCCCGCCGGCTGGCGATTTCACCCTGGCGGCGAGCAACAAGCCGCTGGTGCTGATCAGCGGTGGCGTGGGTATTACCCCGACCCTGCCAATGCTGCAGGCGGCACTGCAAACCCAGCGTGAGGTGCATTTCATTCACTGCGCCCGTAACGGCGCCGTGCATGCCTTCCGCGACTGGATCGACGAGCTGGCCGAGCGTCACCCGCAGCTCAAGCGCTTCTACTGCTATGCAGAGCCGCAGGGTGGTGCCGCGGCTGATGCCGTGGGCCTGCTGAGCGAGGACCTGCTGGCCGAGTGGCTGCCGCAAGAGCGAGACGTGGATGCCTACTTCCTCGGGCCCAAGGGCTTCATGGCGGCGGTCAAGCGCCAGCTGAAAGGCCTTGGTGTGCCAGAGCAGCAGAGCCGCTACGAGTTCTTCGGGCCGGCGGCTGCGCTGGAGTGATGTAGCGCCTGCACTGGCCTCTTCGCGGGTAAACCCGCTCCCACAGGGACCGCACAGGTTTCAAAACTTGTGGGGGCCTGTGGGAAATTCTGTGGTTTTCAACAAGCCAGCCCCCACAGGGATCGCGCAGATTTCAAAGCCTGCGCGATCCCTGTGGGAGCGGGTTTACCCGCGAAGAGGCCGGTACAGGCTTGCAGCGTATTCATCCCAGCCGCTGGCAAGCCAGCTCCCTTGCAGCACTGCTCCCGCCCGTGGGTAATCGAGAACGAAACGGTCGATCGCATTCGCCGCCTGGGGGCTGGCTTGCCAGCGGCTGGGCCGCACCTCACCTTCCTGCCTATATATAAGGAGAGATGAAAGCGGCTGTGCAGCTTTCATCTTTAATCCTCCTTTAATCACGGTATCCTTCACTCCCGGGTGTCGAGGGGCTTGCCCCTGCGCGGCACCCGGGCAGCCGCTTTTTTGCCGCCCGGCGTTGAACCGACGTCGTTGCGGCCGGTCTCAGCCACACCGGATAGCCCTGCGCAGCGCTATCACGCCGCTTCCTCGGCACGCTCAAAGGCCCTGCCCAGCGTGTAGACTTGCGCCAGGCAGGCGGATCACGCTGCCACTATCCATCGAAGGAACCGGCAATGAACGAACAAACATCGCGCCTGAATCGGGAACGGCGCTTTCTGGTACTGTTGGGCCTGATCTGCCTTTCGCTGATCGGTGGCGCCCTCTACATGCAGATAGTCCTGGGCGAGGCACCATGCCCGCTGTGCATCCTGCAACGTTATGCACTGTTGTTCATCGCCGTGTTCGCCTTCATCGCCGCGGCGATGCCCGGGCGTCGCAGCCTGACCTTCTTCGAGGCACTGGTGGTACTCAGCGCCATTGGCGGAATCGTTGCGGCCGGCAACCATGTGTATATACTCGCCAACCCCATGGTCAGTTGCGGCATCGACACCCTGCAGCCGATCGTGGACGACCTGCCGCTGGCCAAGCTCTGGCCGCTGGTGTTCCAGGTCGACGGCTTCTGCAGCACGCCGTACCCGCCGATCCTCGGTCTGTCGCTGGCGCAATGGGCGCTGGTGGCGTTTGTCCTGACGGCCGTCCTGGTTCCGCTCGGGATCTACCGCAACCGACGCCAGGCTTAGACAAAAGTCCCGAATGGCATGGGGTCTTTTACGCCGCATGAGAAGAGGGAAAATTCGCTCACCGCTTGATCCAGATCAACCCAGAGGCCTTGCAGAATGCGGCTTTGGGGCCTATCAAGCGGGGTGCGACAAACTGTCGCGAAGTTGAATTTTTGAGCAGCATTGTTACAGATTCTGTAAAGGACTGTTGCTCAATAAGTCATAGTCAAGGGTTGGCGACCTATCTACAATCGCCCCCAATTTCCGTTCGGCACTGCTTGCAAGTCGCAGGATTGAAGGAAGCCCCAGCGCTCCTTTTTGCTGACTTCGTCAAGTTTCGCCCAACGGCGATACCGGGCGGACCCCCCTCCGCGTTTTCCCGCACCAAATGGACTTGGTCTGAAGTACAGGCCTGTTGCCTACGAAACCATAAGCACCGCTAACCCGCTTGACGCCAAGGTCCTGCAGTCGGACCCCGGGCAGGAGCGAGTACGGGCGCGAAATGCCGCACTTGGCAGGACGAAGTGTTGGCTACCAAAACACAAATTGCATTGAAGCAAGCTGATCTAGAGGTCGTGAGATGAGTAAAAAGCGTTACCCCAGACTGTTTGGCATATTGCCCTTTTTAGGCATGCTTTTACTCAGTGGGTGCAACTGGACCCTGCTCGACCCGAAAGGTCAGGTCGGCATTGAGCAAAAGAACCTGATCCTGATCGCTACCGGCCTGATGCTGCTGGTGGTGATTCCTGTCATTATCATGACCGTGGTTTTCGCCTGGAAGTACCGTGCTTCCAACAAGGCTGCCACCTACACCCCTGACTGGTCGCACTCGACCAAGATCGAAGCCGCGGTGTGGATCATCCCGATCCTGATCATCATCGCCCTGGGCTACTTCACCTACCACTCCACCCACAAGCTGGACCCGTACCGTCCGCTGGATTCCGATGTGAAGCCGGTGCAGATCGACGTGGTCGCGCTGGACTGGAAGTGGCTGTTCATCTACCCGGAGCAGGGCATTGCCACGGTCAACAAGATCGTCTTCCCGGCTAACACTCCGGTCAACTTCCGCGTCACTTCCGACGCCGTGATGAACTCGTTCTTCATCCCGGGCCTGGGCGGCCAGATCTACGCCATGGCCGGCATGACCACCAAGCTGCACCTGATCGCCAACGAAAACGGCGAGTTCGACGGTATCAGCGCCAACTACAGCGGTGCTGGCTTCACCGGCATGAAATTCAAGGCTACTGCCACCTCTCAGGAAGACTTCGACAAGTGGGTCGCCGAGGTCAAGCAGTCGCCGAAGAAGCTGGACAAGGCCGAATACGACGCCTTGGCCAAACCAAGCGAAAACAACCCAGTCGCGCTGTATAGCGAGGCTTCGCCAGACCAGTTCCAGCTGATCGTCGACAAGTACGAAGGCATGAACCGCGGTCGTCCGAGCCACGAAGAAGCAGGCAGCAAAGATCTGGCCACTACCAAGGGTGTGGAATCGAGTATGCAACCAGCTGCCGGTGCAGAGGAGTAAGAGATGTTCGGTAAACTAAGCCTGGAGGCGATACCCTATCACGAGCCGATAGTCATGGTGACGCTTGCCATGATCGCGCTCGGTGGTATCGCTGTCGTCGGTGCTATCACCTACTTCCGCAAGTGGACCTACTTGTGGAGCGAGTGGTTGACGACTGTCGACCACAAGAAAATCGGGGTGATGTACATCATCGTCGCGATGGTCATGCTGCTGCGCGGCTTTGCCGACGCCATCATGATGCGTACCCAGCTGGCTGCCGCTACCGGTGGCTCCGAAGGCTACCTGCCGCCTGAACACTATGACCAGATCTTCACCGCTCACGGTGTGATCATGATCATCTTCATGGCGATGCCGTTCTTCACCGGCCTGATGAACCTGGCGGTTCCTCTGCAGATCGGTGCACGTGACGTTGCCTTCCCGTTCCTGAACTCCCTGAGCTTCTACCTGCTGCTGGCAGGCGTGCTGCTGGTCAACATCTCGCTGGGCGTTGGTGAATTCGCCAAGACCGGCTGGGTTGCCTATCCGCCGCTCGCGGGCATTCAGTACAGCCCTGGGGTGGGTGTCGACTACTACATCTGGGCGCTACAGCTCTCAGGCTTGGGTACGACGCTTACCGGCGTGAACTTCCTCGTCACCGTGATGAAGATGCGCGCACCTGGCATGAAGCTGATGGACATGCCGATCTTCACCTGGACCTGCACCTGGGCCAACGTGCTGATCGTGGCTTCCTTCCCGATCCTGACCGCTGCACTCGCTCTGCTGACTGTTGACCGTTATCTGGACTTCCACATCTTCACCAACGAGCTTGGTGGGAACCCGATGATGTACGTCAACCTGTTCTGGGCGTGGGGTCACCCTGAGGTCTACATCCTGATCCTGCCGGCCTTCGGTGTGTTCTCGGAAGTTACCTCGACCTTCTCCGGCAAGCGTCTGTTCGGCCACCACTCGATGATCTACGCATCGGGCGCCATCGCCGTGCTGGGCTTCGCCGTATGGCTGCACCACTTCTTCACCATGGGTGCCGGCGCCAGCGTCAACACCTTCTTCGGCCTGGCGACGATGCTGATCTCCATTCCGACCGGTGTGAAACTGTTCAACTGGCTGTTCACCATCTACCAGGGCCGTCTGCGCTTCACCGCGCCGATCATGTGGACCCTGGGCTTCATGATCACCTTCTCCATCGGTGGCATGACTGGCGTTCTGCTGGCTGTTCCAGGTGCTGACTTCGTGCTGCACAACAGCCTGTTCGTAATTGCTCACTTCCACAACGTGATCATCGGTGGTGCGGTATTCGGCTACATCGCCGGCTTCGCCTACTGGTTCCCGAAAGCCTTCGGTTTCACCCTGAACGAGAAGTGGGGCAAGGCTGCCTTCTGGTTCTGGATCTCGGGCTTCTACGTAGCGTTCATGCCGCTGTACGCCCTGGGCTTCATGGGCATGACCCGTCGTCTGAACCACTCCGACAACCCACTGTGGGAACCCTACCTGTACGTAGCCGTTGTCGGCGCCGTGCTGATCCTGTTCGGTATCGCCTGCCAGCTGATCCAGCTGTACGTATCGGTTCGCGACCGCAACCAGAACCTGGACGTGACCGGCGACCCATGGGGCGGCCGTACCCTGGAATGGTCGACTTCGTCGCCACCTCCGTTCTACAACTTCGCCCACATGCCTGAGAAGGTTGGCCTGGACGCCTGGCACGAAGCCAAGGAAGCCGGTGTCGCCTACAAGCCTGCGGCCAAGTACGAAGCGATCCACATGCCGAGCAACACCGCCACCGGTTTGTTCATGGGCCTGTTCCTGACCGTCTTCGGCTTCGCCTTCATCTGGCACATCTGGTGGCTGGTTGGCGCGAGCCTGGTTGCAACCATCGCTGTCTTCGTTCGCCACGCTGCGCGTGACGACCAGGGCTACATGGTTCCGGCCGAAGAAGTGGCGCGCATCGAAGGCGAGCGCATGAAAGCGCTGGCCAAAGCAGGTGCTCTGCCTGCCGGCGCACGTGTCGAATCGTTTGAGCGGGTGTAATCAATGTCCAGTCAAGTAATGCACGGTGCTGCTCATGGTCACGACCATGGGCATGACGACCACCACCACGACTCGGGCCAGATGACCGTACTCGGTTTCTGGCTGTACCTGATGACCGACTGCATCCTGTTTGCGTCGCTCTTCGCCACCTACGCGGTGCTGTCCGGCAGTTTTGCCGGCGGCCCGTCGGGTCATGACATCTTCCAGCTCGATTTCGTAGCTGTTGAAACGCTGTTCCTGCTGCTGTCCTCGATCACCTTCGGCTTCGCCATGCTGAAGATGTTCGATGGCAAGAAAGCTGGCGTACTGGGCTGGTTGGCTGTGACCTTCCTGTTCGGTGCAGGCTTCATCGCGATGGAAATCTACGAATTCCATCACCTGATCGCCGAGGGCTTCGGCCCGCAGCGCAGTGGCTTCCTGTCGGGCTTCTTCGCCCTGGTAGGTACCCACGGTCTGCACGTGACCGCTGGCCTGATCTGGATGGCAATCATGATGTACCAGATCAACAAGCACGGCATCACGCCGACCGCCAAGACCCGCATGAGCTGCCTGAGCCTGTTCTGGCACTTCCTGGACGTGGTCTGGATCTGCGTATTCACCGTCGTCTACCTGCTGGGAGTTCTGTAATGGCTAACGCACACGACACTCATCACGAAGGTAACCACGGCAGCGTCAAGTCGTACATGATCGGCTTCATTCTGTCGATCATCCTGACTGCGATCCCGTTCGGCCTGGCCATGTCGCCAAGCCTGCCGAAGAACCTGACCGTTCTGATCATTGTTGCCATGGCCGTGATCCAGGTAGTAGTGCACCTCGTGTACTTCCTGCACATGGACCGCTCGAAAGAGCAACGCAACAACGTTTCGACGTTCCTGTTCACCACCCTGGTGATCGCTCTGCTTGTCGGCCTGTCGCTGTGGATCATGTTCAGCATCCACTTCGAAATGTTGGCCAAGTGAGGTAAGACTGCATGTCCGTTAAGCACTTTATCCAAATCACCAAACCGGGGATCATTTTCGGTAACGTGCTTTCCGTGGCAGGCGGTTTCTTCCTTGCCTCGAAGGGCCATGTGGATTTCGCCCTGTTCCTGGCGGTGGTGATCGGTACTTCGCTGGTGGTTGCGTCCGGATGCGTGTTCAACAACTGCATCGACCGTGACATCGACCACAAGATGGAGCGCACCAAGAACCGCGTCATGGTCCAGGGCGGCATGTCGCTGCCCCTCGCGCTGATCTACGCCACCCTGCTCGGGGTGGCGGGTTTCAGCCTGCTGTATGTCCAGGCCAACCCGCTGTCGGCGTTCTGTGCGCTGATCGGCTTCATCGTCTACGTCGGTTTCTACAGCCTGTGGCTGAAGCGTAAATCGGTGCACGGCACCCTGGTCGGCAGCCTGTCTGGTGCGATGCCTCCGGTGATCGGCTATTGCGCCGTGAGCAACAGCTTCGACCTGGCTGCGGTTACCCTGCTGGTGATGTTCAGCCTGTGGCAGATGCCGCACAGTTTCGCCATCGCGATCTTCCGCTTCAAGGATTACAGCGCTGCCAACATTCCGGTCCTGCCGGTGGCACGTGGCATCCTCGCGGCGAAGAAGCAGATCGTGCTGTACGTGCTGGCCTTCGTGCTCGCGACCTTGATGCTTACCCTCGGCGGTTACGCCGGCCTCGGCTACCTGGCCGTGGCAGCAGCCATGGGCCTGTACTGGCTGTACATGGCCTGGGGTGGCTACAAGGCCGAGGACGACAGCAAGTGGGCCCGCAAGGTGTTCGGCTTCTCCATCCTCACCGTCACTGCCCTGAGCGTGATGATGGGTGTGGACAGCCAGACCGCTGCGGACGTGCTGATGACATACGCACGCTGATACTGCTGCCTGTTTCACGAAAACCCCGGCCACTGTGCCGGGGTTTTTTTATGGGCGTTTTTCTGTGCCGGCCTCGTTCGCGGGCTCGCCCGCTCCCACAGGTACGGCGCAGGTCTCGGGGCAGGTGAGTAATCCTGTGGGAGCGGGCAAGCCCGCGAAGAGGCCGGCACAGCAGGATATAAATTTCTTATTTTCAAAAAATACATCTGAAAAGATCTATGAAAACAGGAAATTGTCCTTTACAAGCATCCTCTATCGGCACTATCTTCTGATTCAGGCCGCCACATCGGCCAGCGTCGCTCGGACGGTTCCGGGCGCTTACGTACTCAGAGGAAGCCATGGCCAACCCAGGTTCGCCGCGCCGCTTTGCGCGCATCGATCGTCTCCCCCCTTACGTCTTCAACATCACTGCCGAGCTCAAGATGGCCGCCCGCCGCCGTGGCGAGGACATCATCGACCTGAGCATGGGCAACCCCGATGGCGCCACCCCGCCGCACATCGTCGAGAAGCTGGTGCAGGTCGCCC
This sequence comes from Pseudomonas sp. X4, assembly GCF_040784925.1. Classification (NCBI taxonomy): domain Bacteria; kingdom Pseudomonadati; phylum Pseudomonadota; class Gammaproteobacteria; order Pseudomonadales; family Pseudomonadaceae; genus Pseudomonas; species Pseudomonas sp. X4. Next base: position 3,384,999 of record NZ_CP160798.1, read on the forward strand.
AGCGTGAAGACACCCACGGCTACTCCACCTCCCGTGGCATCCCGCGCCTGCGTCGGGCCATCTCCAACTGGTACAAGGAACGCTACGAGGTCGACATCGACCCGGAAAGCGAAGCCATCGTCACCATCGGCTCGAAGGAAGGCCTGGCACACCTGATGCTGGCCACCCTCGACCAGGGCGACACGGTGCTGGTGCCCAACCCCAGCTACCCGATCCATATCTACGGAGCGGTGATTGCCGGTGCCCAGGTGCGTTCGGTGCCACTGGTACCGGGTGTGGACTTCTTCAACGAACTCGAGCGGGCCATCCGCGAGTCGATCCCCAAGCCGAAGATGATGATCCTCGGTTTCCCGTCCAACCCCACCGCCCAGTGTGTGGAGCTGGACTTCTTCGAACGCGTGGTGGCTTTGGCCAAGCAGTACAACGTGCTGGTGGTGCATGACCTGGCCTACGCCGACATCGTCTACGACGGCTGGAAAGCCCCGTCGATCATGCAGGTGCCGGGGGCAAAGGACATCGCGGTGGAGTTCTTCACCCTGTCCAAGAGCTACAACATGGCCGGCTGGCGGATCGGTTTCATGGTCGGCAACCCCGAGTTGGTCAGTGCCCTGGCGCGGATCAAGAGCTACCACGACTACGGCACCTTCACCCCGCTGCAGGTGGCTGCCATTGCAGCACTGGAAGGCGACCAGCAGTGCGTGCGCGACATCGCCGAGCAATACCGCCAGCGCCGCAACCTGCTGGTGAAAGGGCTGCACGAGCTGGGCTGGATGGTCGAGAACCCCAAGGCCTCGATGTACGTGTGGGCGAAGATCCCGCCGGAGTACGCGCACCTGGGCTCGCTGGAGTTTTCCAAGAAGCTGCTGGCCGAGGCCAAGGTATGCGTGTCGCCGGGGATCGGCTTTGGTGATTATGGTGATGACCATGTGCGCTTTGCCCTGATCGAGAACCAGGACCGTATTCGCCAGGCGATTCGCGGGATCCGGCAGATGTTCCGGGCTGATGGGGTGGCCCGCAAATAAGCTGTTGGGGCTGCAAAGCAGCCCCGACTGACTCAAGGGCGAGTTTTCCACCTGCATCCCACCGATTGATCTACCTATTTTTCCGCACTCATTTCTCACCACAGAGATCCACAAATGAGTGTCTTCACTGCCTACTTCTGCGGTACCGGTTCCCACCGCTTCGACGACGCCAACCCCAACTTCTGGAATGGCGAGCTGGTCTCGACCCTGGCCAGCAATGACCAGGGCCGCGAATTTGCCCACTGGATCGCCGTTGACGGCCCCGGCAGCGGCAACCTCCAGGATGACAATCTGTTCGTCGAGCCTGGCGGCTACTTCAACTGGACCGGTCAGTTGTTCGGCCGCGGGTGGGAAGAGAACGTCAACCATGTGCTGCAGGTGATCAAGGGTGAAAGCAGCTGGCAGCGCACCAAGTTGAGCGAGGAGGAGTACGAGCGCCTCAAGGATGCTGGCGTACCCATTCCGGATGTTTCCTCCACAGCCTCCTGGTTCTGGCGCACCTACGACTACGGCGAGCGCCATCCAACACCGCAAGAGTTGCAGGAGCGCATCATCAGCTTGTTCCGCAAGCCGCGCTTGCCGACCCAGGTGAACCTGGTGGGCTGGAGCAGGGGAGGCATCAGTTGCCACATGCTGGCCAACGCCATGGCGCAGGACCCTGTATTACGGGACATACCCGTCAATATCTTCGTCATCGACCCGGTGCCAGGCATCGGTAACCTGCAAAGCCAGCGGGTAACCCTGGCGGGCAATGTCCGCGAGTACGTGGGTTTCTATTCGCGGGACGAACGATCCAAAGGTTTCGCCTGTGTGATCCCCTCGGTCGAACCGGATACGCGGATGTGCATCTACCCCATGCCAGGCCGGCATGCCACGCTGGTGGGCAACGCCTCCGTCGACGGTGCGGGTGACGGCAAGGTACTGGCGGAGCCGGGGTTGATCGTTCGCCATTTTGCCGAGGTCTGCCTGACCCGCTGGGGTGTGCAACTGGACAAGCGCCTGTCCATGAGCAACAACCAATTGATGCAATATCACACGGTCATGGCTGGTGCGGAAGGGCAGTACAAGGCCATGCGCAGCAAGTCGTATACCGTACTTACCGAGGGTCAAAAGGACGACCGTCTGGTGTATTGCGGCGAAGCTCGGACGCACTTCAGCAAGGTGTGTGGTGATGGCTATGAGCCGACCGAAGGCCTTGGCCTGCAGCGCTGGGATGTCACTTCCTACGAGGCATTGCGCTAACTTGAACGGGCGGCCGGCGAAGGCGCTGGTCGTCCATGCTCAATTGCCGGATCAGCGGCAAATATTTTTGCATTCCCCCTCTATCCAGCCGCCCCGGCTTGGATTGAAAATGGCGCCGCGGGCCAGCCCCGATAACAACAACCTTCCCTTCGTGCCATCATGTCCGAATACAACCCTTGCCTTGACTGCGGCGCCTGCTGCGGGTACTTCCGTGTGTCCTTTTTCTGGGGCGAATGCCAGTCTGCCGGGGGCCTTGTACCGGACGACCTGGTGGTACAGATCAACCCCACCCGTGTTGCCATGATCGGCACCGATGCCAAACCCTGCCGCTGCATCAGCCTGCAGGGCGAGATCGGCCAGGAGGTGGCGTGCACCATCTACGCCAACCGTTCCAGCCCCTGCCGCGAGTTCGAGGCGTCGTGGGAGGGTGGGGTGCATAACCCCAGCTGCGACGATGCGCGGGCGGCGTATGGTCTGCCACCGCTGACCCCGCCCGGGGCCAACGAGCCGCATTGGCCGGATGATGGGGCTGAGGTGGCCTGATCGTATTTCGTTAGCCTGTACCGGCCCTTTCGCGGGTGAACCCGCTCCCACAGGTATCACCGTACCCTGTAGGAGCGGGTTTACCCGCGAAAGGGCCATCAGCTGTAAGAAGATTCTGAGCCTGCAACCAAATGCTTCAGGTTGCCAGGGATTAGGAATTATCCTACGGCCTCAGTCGGATGCCGTCTGATAGGCAAGTAGCTACCTCAGAGATAACGTTTCGGCGTCGTCACAATTGGCGATCGGGTGTGAGAAGCCCGGTGTTTCGAGATGGCTTGCCAGTTATGGCAGCCGTGCGCGTGCAGACTTCGGTCTGGCCGGTGCCTCGGACACTGGTCTTCTCACCTCGCGTACGGCTGCCACCTTATCTGTGAGAAGGATGCGAGTGGTTGCCTCTGAAAATATTTCCGAGATGTCTATGAAAAAACTTGTACCTGATCCACCCGTTACCGACCTTACTTACCAAGCCGCGAAGTCCCAGGCTACCCAGGTCATGGACATTCTCTCCAACACCATCCTCCAATACCTCGACGCAGAAGCCCCGGACCTGCGTTCCACCCTTCTCGAAAACATGTCGACGCAAACTGCCCTGTTGCACGCCTTGTTAGCCCACATAAAGGCGCAGGAGGCCCAGGCATGAGCGACCACCTCAAATCCCGCACCACCGTAGGTGCGGAGAAATTCCTTGAGCTGTACCGGGTAGAGCCGGGTGTACCGCTTGATCTGGCATTCGATGAATTGTCGGTGCTGATCGGCTGTATCAAGCACCTGAACGAAGAGGCCGAGATGGAGGGCGACAAGATCGCCGGCAGCGCGGCACGGATTCTCAGTGCCATGGCCAAGGCGCTGATCAATGACATGGAACTGGGATTGAATCGGGGCGCCTGAACGATTTTTGGGGCCGCTTTGCGGCCCATCGCCGGCAAGCCAGCTCCCACAGGGTCTCCACAAGCCTCATGCGCAGTGATTACCCGTGGGAGCGGCCTTGTGTCGCGAAAGGGCTGCGCAGCAGCCCCGGGATGCTTGAACCGATCGCTTGACGTTAAACTGTCATCTCCTCAGCAATGGACAGGAGATCCGGCGTGACCCCACCCCGCAGTTTCCCCAGTGACCTCTGCCTCGACAGCCCGCGTCTGCAATTGCGCCCCATGCGCCATGCCGATGCCGCGCAATGGCTGGCGATCATGGCCGACCCCGAGGTCATGCGCTATTGGCACCATGCACCTTGGCAAAACCTGGCCGAAGCCGAAAGCGCCCTGGCCGCCGACCGCGAAGCCTATGCCAATGGCGACCAGCTCAAGCTTGGCATGTACCGCCGTGACAACGGCGAACTGATCGGCATGGTCCAGTTGTTCAACATCGACGATGTATCCCGCCGTGGTGAAATCGGCTACTGCCTCGCCAGCGCAGTGCAGGGCAGGGGCTACATGGACGAAGCACTGACCTGCTTCATCGACTACCTCGCCCACACCCTGCACATGCGCCGCCTGGAAGGCGAGATCGACCCGCGCAACCAAGGTTCGGCACGCACTCTGGAGCGCCAGGGCTTCGTGCTGGAAGGCACATTGCGTGCGCGTTGGTGTGTTGCCGGCGAGTTGTCCGATTCGGGTATTTATGGCCTTCTGCTAGAGCCCCCGGTTGCCTAGGAAGTAAATCTTTTGCCCGTTTTCTACCTGAGTTTCAGCCTGCTGCTGTATCTGCTCGCACTGTTCTTCGATGGCGCGCTGATGAGTGGCGACCGCCACATGCCGGCCCTGCAGATGCTGTTGTACGGGCCCTGGGGCATGCCCTTCGGTCTGTACCAGTGGTTTGCCAACCCGTTGCTGGCGCTGGCGGTCCTTGCCCATCGGCGCTTTCGCCGGCTGGCATTGCTGGTCGGGCTGGTGGCTGTGTATCTGGCGGCCAGCAGCTTTGGAATTGACCGCCTGCCGGACAATCAGAGCTATGAATTTCATGACCTGGCCGGTTTCGGTGCCGGTTTCTACCTGTGGCTGGCGGCGATGGTGGTGTTTTGTGTGGGCCAGGCCTGGCATTGCTGGAGGGCACGTAGCGCCGACGACATGCCGGGCTGGAGCTGGCTGGATGTGGTGTTGATCGCAGCGCTTGGCGTGGCGTTGTATGCGGCAACGCAGATGCCGTCGCTGCGCTTCGAACCGGGCAAGGTACTGATGCCGCCGGAACAGCCACAGACGCTGTGATACCCACAGCAGGGTTTATGACCAAGTATTTGGCTTGCCTACCGCGATGGCAATTGCGGGTTCCATGTGCAGGCCAGTGGCGGGACCATGGCGCAGCTGGAAGGTGGGTCCTGTGTGATAGACATGACCCGCGACCGGGCGGCGGAGCTGGAGCGCGTGCTCAGCCCTGGGCAGTGAGGTTGTCTGTACTGGCCTCTTCGCGGGTAAACCCGCTCCCACAGGTATTTCGCAGGCTTTGGGATCACGCTGTACCTGTGGGAGCGGGTTTACCCGCGAACACCGGCAACGCCGGTGCCATCCTCCGCGCTCCTACTTGCGCGGTTCGCGCAGCGCCCGGGCCTTGAGGTACTCGCGCACTTCCACCGCATCCCCGGCAAACTCGATACGCTCTGCTTTCGCTGCACGCTGGTAGGCATACATCGGGTCGTAATACTCGCTCAGCAAGCTTTCGATGAAGACCCGGTGCAACTCCACCGAACCACTGCGCTGCTGTTCTTCCAGCGCCTGGCGCAGGATTTCCGACAGCCGTTGATGGCGCTCGCCGCCGAGGCGCTTGTGAATCCTGCCCATGCTCTGCAGAAGCGTCTCGGCAAACAGTCGAAGGCCATCTTCTTCACCATGCAGGCTGACGAACTCGGCGCTCAGGTCGATCACGTAGTCGCGCAGGATACGCTCCACGCGGTTGGCCAAACTGTCTTCCAGCCACACCAGCGGGTATTGCTGCATGCCCTGGTACAACTCCAGCGGTACGGTGCAGCTGCCCACGATTCGGCCTTCGTCTTCCAGCACGAACTGCTCGATACCCCGGGCGCGTTTTTTCAACACGTCTATGGCCAGCCTGTTCTCGAAGTCGATCTGCGCTGGCTGTGCAGTGGCGCGCTTGCCAAAGCTGGAACCTCGATGGTTGGCGTAGCCCTCAAGGTCCAGCTCGTTGTCCAGCAGGTGCAGCACGTCGGTCTTGCCGGTGCCGGTCAGGCCGCCCACGAGCACGAAATCACATTGCGCGACCGCCTGTTGGGTAGTCTCCAGCAGGAAGTGGCGCATGGCCTTGTAGCCGCCCTCGACGAGGGGGTAGTCGATGCCCTTCTCATCGCGCAGCACTTTTTGCACAAGATGCGAGCGCAGGCCGCCACGGAAGCAGTACAGGTAGCCTTCCGGGTGATCCTCGGCAAACTTTGCCCAGGCCTCCAGACGTGCCTGCTTGATCTCACCGCTGACCAGCTTGTGGCCCAGAACGATGGCTTCAGCTTGGCCCTTCTGCTTGTAGCAGGTGCCGACCTTTTGCCGCTCCTGGTCATTCATCAGCGGCAGGTTTACGGCACCGGGGAAGGCGCCCTTGGCAAATTCGACAGGTGCACGCATGTCCATCATCGGCACGTCGTCGAGGAACAACTGGCGGAAGTCGGTGCAGTCGGGGCGCATCAGATCACCTCGACCGCGTGGCTCTGTCGCTCGACCAGCTTGCCGATCGGCGCCAGCTGCAGGCCCAGTTCGGCGGCCACCACCAGGAACTCGGCTTCACCTTCAGGGGTAACCGCCACCAGCAGGCCACCGCTGGTCTGCGGGTCGCACAGCAGGTGCTTCTGGTCGTCGCTCAGGGCGCCGATCTTGTGGCCGTAGCTGTCGAAGTTGCGCAGGGTACCGCCGGGGATGCAGCCCTCGGCCAGGTAGTGGTCGACGCTGGGCAGGCGCGGGACGGCGGCATAGTCCAGGTGTGCGGTAAGGCCACTGCCTTCGGCCAGTTCCACCAGGTGGCCGAGCAGGCCGAAACCGGTGACGTCGGTCATGGCCTTGACCCCGTCAAGCTTGCCGAAGCGGCTGCCGGGGGTATTGAGGGTGCACATCCAGTCGCGAGCCAGGCCCTGGTCCTGGGTGCGCAGCTTGGCCTTTTTCTCGGCGGTGGTGAGGATGCCGATACCCAGTGGCTTGGTCAGGTACAGGTGGCAGCCTGCGCTGGCGGTGTCGTTGCGCTTGAGGTGGCGCTTGCTGACCACGCCGGTAACGGCCAGGCCGAAGATCGGCTCGGGCGCGTCGATGGAGTGGCCGCCGGCCAGCGGGATGCCGGCTTCGGCGCATACCGCACGGCCACCTCGGATCACTTCGCGGGCCACCTCCGGCGGCAGCACGTTGACCGGCCAGCCGAGGATGGCAATGGCCATCAGCGGGTCGCCGCCCATGGCGTAGATGTCGCTGATGGCGTTGGTGGCGGCGATGCGGCCGAAGTCGTACGGGTCATCGACGATCGGCATGAAGAAGTCGGTGGTCGAGACCACGCCGCGCTCGTCATCCAGCGCGTACACGGCAGCGTCGTCGCGCGAGGCGTTGCCCACCCACAGTTTCGGGTCCAGGGCCTGGGCGCCGCTTTCAGCGAGGATCACATCCAGCACCTTGGGGGATATCTTGCAGCCACAGCCGGCACCATGGCTGTACTGGGTCAGGCGAATCGGCTCGCTCATGTGCACCTCAGGAGGTCAATTTGATGCGCGATTGTAGCAAAGCTGGCCTTTGCGCCTGTGCCTCTTATAATTCCCGTCGTCGGCGCATAAGCCGGCCTTTCCCCGCTATTGAACCGGAGAACACCCATGCTCAAACGCCCTCTGGCGCTCGCCGCCGGCCTCGTGCTGTCTTGCTGTGCCGTTGTCGCCCAGGCTGCCGACACCCTGCGGGTCAGCGCCATCCCTGACGAAGCACCGACCGAACTGCAGCGCAAGTTCAAGCCTTTGGGCGAGTACCTGGCCAAGCAGCTGGGCATGGAGGTGAAGTTCGTGCCGGTGGCTGATTACCCGGCGGTAGTCGAATCGTTGGCTTCCAACCGCCTGGACCTGGCCTGGCTGGGGGGCTTCACCTTCGTGCAGGTGCACCTGAAGGACCCTGCCGCCACGCCGCTGGTGCAGCGTGAACAGGATGCGCAGTTCACTTCCAAGTTCATTACCGCCAACCCCGACGTGAAGAGCCTGGCCGACCTCAAGGGCAAGTCGTTTGCCTTCGGTTCCATCTCGTCTACCTCGGGCAGCCTGATGCCGCGTTACTTCATGCTCAAGCAGGACAACATCAAGCCTGAAGACTACTTCGGCCGCGTCGCCTACTCCGGCGCCCACGATGCCACCGTGGCCTGGGTGCAGGCCGGCAAGGTCGATGGCGGCGTGCTCAACGCCAGCGTGTGGCAGAAGCTGGTGGATGCCGGCAAGGTCGATACCGCCAAGGTGAAGGTGTTCGCCACCACCCCGACCTACTTCGACTACAACTGGACCGTGCGCGGCAACATGGACCCGGCGCTGAAAGAGAAGATCAAGAAAGCCTTCCTCGGCCTCGACCCGGCCAACCCGGAGCACAAGGCGATCCTCGACCTGCAGGCCGCCAGCCGCTTCATCGAGACCAAACCTGAGAACTACGTGGGCACCGAACAGGCTGCACGCGAGGCCGGCCTGCTCAAGTGACATCGACAGTGGCTTCCAACGTGGCTATTCATCTGCACGGGGCCGGGCTGCGCCATGGCCAGGTGCGTGCGCTTGATGCCGTGAGCCTGAGCATCGGTCAGGGCGAGCGCGTCGCCATCATCGGGCCTTCGGGCGCGGGCAAGTCCAGCTTGCTGCACCTGATGGCGACCGCCGTCCAGCCCAGCAGCGGGCGCCTGGAGCTGCTCGGCGAACAGCCCTGGGCGCTGTCTGCCAGGGCTCGCCAGCGCCTGCGTGCGCGGGTAGGCCTGGTGCACCAGGCACCGCCCTTGCCTCCGCGCCAGCGGGTGGTGACGGCGGTGCTGGCCGGCCGCCTGGGGCAGTGGGGTGTGCTGCGCGGCCTGCTCAACCTGCTGTACCCCAGTGATGTGCCGGGGGCGCGCCAAGCCTTGGCCGAGCTGGGCCTGGCCGACAAGCTGTTCGTGCAGTGCGGGCAATTGTCCGGTGGCCAGTTGCAGCGGGTGGGTATTGCCCGGGCGTTGTACCAGCGGCCGCAGGTGTTGCTGACTGACGAGCCGGTGTCGGCCATGGACCCGGTGCTGGCCGACCACAGCCTGGCCTTGCTCAACCGCCACGCCCAGGCCAATGCCGTGACCCTGGTGGCGAGCCTGCATGCCGTGGATCTGGCGCTGGCGCACTTCCCGCGGGTGATTGGTATCCGCGAAGGGCAGGTGGCGTTCGACTGCCCGGCGCAAGCGGTGACCGAGCAGTTGCTGGATGCGCTGTACGCCAACGAACAACTGGCTTCACCGCCAAGCCAGGGGCCGACCCTGACCGTGCAGATTCCGCGATGCTGAAGCTTGATGCCCGCGACCCGGCGCTGCTGCCGCGGTTGCTGCTGACCCTGCTGGCGGTGGCGGTGCTATGGCCTGGCATCCGGTTGAGCGAACTGAACCCGGGGGTGCTGCTGCAGGCAGAGAACCGCCAGCAGATCGCCAGTTTCACCAGTGCCTTCTGGCCACCGGCACACGATGCCGACTTCCTTTCGCTGCTGTATGAAGCCACCCTGCAGACCCTGGCCGTGGCCACGGCCGGCATGGCGTTGGCGTTGCTGCTGGCGGTCCCTGCCGGGTTGCTGGCCAGCCGTGCCCTGTCGCTGCGCGCAGCCTCCCGTGGCGGTCGCGCCGGGTTATGGTCGCGGTTGCTGCGCCTGCCGGTGCGCTGGTTGCTGATTTTCCTGCGCAGTGTGCCGGAAATCGTCTGGGCGTTGCTGTTCGTGCGTGCCGTGGGGCTGGGGCCGACGGCGGGCGTACTGGCCATTGCCATCACCTACAGTGGCATGCTCGGCAAGGTCTATGCCGAGATCTTCGAGTCGGTCGACCAGCGCCCGGCGCATGCCTTGCTGCAGGCGGGTAGTGGCCGCCTGGCTGCGTTTTTCTACGGCATCCTGCCCAGTGCGGTGTCCGAAGTGGTGTCCTACACCGTGTACCGCTGGGAGTGCGCTGTACGCGCCTCGGTGGTGATGGGCTTTGTCGGTGCTGGCGGGCTGGGGCAGCAGATCGACTTGTCGATGCGCATGTTCGCTGGAGCGGAAGTGGCAAGCATGCTGCTGACGTTCCTGGTCCTGGTGATGCTGGCCGACCTGCTCAGCCGCTTCCTGCGTTGGAGGCTGGCATGAACCGGGTCATCAATTGGTTGGTGCTAGGCGCCATCGTGGCTGCGGTGATGGCCTCGTTCGCATACCTGGAGCTGGACTTGCAGGCGCTGGTCGGCAACGGCGGGCTGGGGCAGATGGGCGAATATGCCGGTCGTTTCCTGCACCCGGACCTGTCTGCCGGGCACCTGCGCGCGGTTGCGCGCGGGGCGCTGGAAACTCTGGCCATGTCCGGCCTTGGCACCTTGTTGGCCATGCTGCTGGGCATGCTGTTGGCGCTGCCGGCCGCTGGCCGGTTCGGTTGGCCGCTGCAGGCCTGTGCGCGGTTGTTGCTGAATGCCCTGCGGGCCATCCCGGAACTGGTGTGGGCCGCGCTGACGGTGCTGGCGGCCGGGCTTGGGCCGAATGCCGGTACCCTGGCGTTGGCGCTGCACACCGCTGGCGTGCTGGGGCGGCTGTTTGCCGAGGCGCTGGAGAACGCACCGCCGGAGCCGGCGGTGGCCATCCGCTTGCAGGGCGGTAGCCAGGTGGCGGCATTCTGCTTCGGTACCTTGCCCAATCTGTGGCCGCAGTTGCTGGCTTATAGCCTGTATCGGTGGGAGAACAATATCCGCATGGCCAGCGTGCTGGGGTTTGTCGGTGCGGGTGGGTTGGGGCAGATGCTGTACACCACCTTGAGCCTGTTCCAGGAGGCCCAGGCCAGCACGGTGATCATGGGGATGCTGGTGCTGGTGTTACTGGTGGACGCGTTGAGTGATGTGTTGCGCCAGCGCTATGTGCGGGCCTGATGGATAGCCGGGGCCGCGTTGCGGCCCTTTCGCCGGCAAGCCAGCTCCCACAGGTACGGTGCAAGGTCACAGGATTCCACGGCCCCTGTGGGAGCTGGCTTGCCGGCGATAGGGCCGTTGAGGTCTGGCACTAAGCCAACTCCCCGCACTGCGCCTCCCGCTGCATCGACTCCAGGTTCCGCTCGATCGTCTCGCAAATGCTGTCCATCTGGATCTGGTGTTCACTGAATCTGAACGGGCTCTGCAAATCCGTCCCGATCCGCTCGATGGCCAGCAGCATGAAGCCCACCACCGTCGAAGCCAGCGGCGTGAACCAGCCCAGCGATTCCACCAACCCCACCGGTACGATCAGGCAGAACAGGGTGATGAACAGCCGCGGAAAGTAAACGTAAGGGTAGGGCAGCGGCGTATTGGCGATCCGTTCCATGCCACCTTGGGCATTGGACAGGTCCACCAGCGTCGACTCCAGCCTTGCCAGGCGAATGCTGTCCAGCCGCCCGGCCTGGTATTCCCGCGCCAGCAACGCAGCAGAACCGCTCAGGATGTCGTTGGCGAAATTGTTCGAACGGTTGCGCCGCTCGAATTCCGCAGGTGGGATGAACGCCATCAGTTCATCCGGGCAGCGCTCGCCCTTCAAGTGTGCCGCCAGGCAGTTCACATAGGCGATATGCCGGCGCAGCAGGGTAGCCTTGATCGGGTTCAGGCCATCATCCGGGTCATCGATCAGGGTCAGCGCCTGCCGCGCGAAGCTGCGTGAACTGTTCACCAACGCCCCCCACAATGTGCGCGCCTCCCACCAGCGGTTGTAGGCGCTGCTGTTGCGAAAGCTCACCAGCACCACCAGCGCCGAGCCCAGCAAGGTCAACGGGATCAGTGGCAGGGTGAACTTGCTGTTGAAGAACAGCATGAAATCGATGGTGACCAGCACATCCCAGATCAGCAGCCAGAACAGCGACCAGCCGATGTAGCCGACGGTCTTCACGACCAGGCGGTACTTGCGGGTGATGATGTCTTTCACGCGGGGTACCTCGAAACGCGGGTGATGCAGGATCGGACGTCGAGGGATGGGCATGGTTCGGAGTGGTTCGTCAGGGGTTGTTACCAGACGTGTTCAAAGAAAGCCCGAGCGTGCGGCGCTCACCCAGTAGCGACGTCTGGCAGTGACGCTTGCAGGTCACTGCCGCCGTGATCCATACGGAGGTGGACGCCGAGCAGAAACTATTGCACCGGGTCACTCACCGGCTTGGCAAAGATGGCCTTGAGTTCGCTGGTCATCGGGAATTCCAGGTTCAAGCCTTTGGGCGGAATCGGTTGTTCGAACCAGCGCTGGTAGATCCCGTTGATTTCCCCGGAACTGTACAGCTCGCCCAGCGATGCGTTCACCAGCGCGAGGAACTGCGGGTCATCCTTGCGCACCATGCAGCTGTAGATTTCCCGTGACTGCTCTTCCCCGACCACCACCCAATTGTGCGGGTCGCGGGCCTTGGCGCGTTCGCCGTAGAGCAATGCATCGTCCATGTAGAACGCCGCCGCCCGACCGGACTGCAACATCTGGAACGCCTCACCATGGTCCTTGGCGCTGATCACGTACATGTCCATCTTGTTATCGACGTTGTAGCTTTTCAGATAGCGTTCGTTGGTGGTGCCGGCGGTGGTCACCACATTCTTGCCGCGCAGGTCGGCGAAACTCTTGATCCCGCTGTCTTTGGCCGTCAGCAACTGGCCTTTGACATAGATGAACCCATAGGAAAACGCCACCTGTTTCTGGCGCTCTGCGGTGACGCCGGTCGAGCCGCACTCCAGGTCAACGGTACCGTTCTGCACCAGCGGAATGCGGGTTTGCGATGTCACCAGGTTGTATTTCACCTTGAGCTGGGGCAATGCCAGCTTCTGCTGTACCCGCTCGACGATCTTGTTCGCCAGGTCTACCGAGTAGCCCATGGGTTGCCCCGAATGGTCGCCCACATAAGAGAACGGTACTGAAGCATCGCGATAGCCCAAGGTAATGCTGTTGGCTCTGGCAATCTTGCTCAGGGTAGGCCCCAGCGCTGCTTCGTCAGCATGGGCCTGGGTGCCTAGCAACAGGCCAAGGGTGCAGCCGATCAACGTGATTTTTCGCATTGTTATTCTCCGTTGTAGGTGAGGGGATCAGAGACATGCTGCAGTACGGTTATTTCCACCAGCCGCACGGGCGGTGAAACCCTGCAGGTCGATGGAGGGGCGGCGCTGGCCGATCAGTTCACTCAGCAGACGTGCGCTGGCGCAGGCCAGGGTAAAGCCCAGCGCACCATGGCCAAGGTTCAGCCACAGGTTGCGATACGCCGTTGCGCCCAGCAGCGGCACGCCGCTAGGCGTGGCCGGACGCATACCGGCCCATTCGATGGCGTAGTCATAATTACCGGCATTGGCGAAGGTCTCGCGGGCCTGGCGCTTGAGCAAGGCCAGGCGCTTGGGGTCCAGCGACGGATCGAAACCGACAATGTCGACCATCGCCGCCACACGCAACTGTTCACCGATCCGGGCGTAGACGATCTTGCGGTCGTAGTCGGTGATGCTCAGGTCCGGCGCCCGGTGCTGGGCGCCAATCGGTACTGTCAGGCTATAACCCTTCAGCGGATACAGCGGCAGGTCAATGCCCGGCAGTGCCAGCAACGCACTGCGATGGCCGGCCGCAACCACCAGGTGCTCCACCGGCAGCACTTTGTCGTCCAGTTCAATCGCATTCACTACGCCATGCGCATGGCGAATTCCGGACACCGCCTGGCCCAGGCGGAACTTGCAGCGTCCCGACGCCTGCAAGCGCGCCGCCAGTTGCTGGCAAAAGCTGTGGCAATCGCCGACTTCTTCATCCGGGGTATAGATGGCGCCGACAAAGGGCGCCTCCGCCAGCGCTGGGTCCAGACGGGCACAGTCGGCGTGCGACAGCACCTGTTGTTGCTGGGGCGCGGCAAGGTTATTGCGCGCATGTGCGAAGCTGCTGGCCTTGCGGAAGGTGACCAGCTTGCCGTTGCGTCGCCAGTTGAAACCACCCAGACCGTCCTCCTCACGCCAGGCTTGCAAGGTCGACTGGCTCAGCAGTGCCAGGCGCAGCAGATGGCCGGCGTTGGCGCGGTTGACCGAGGAGCGGCAAGCCCCAAGGAATGCTGCCATCCAGCGCCACTGCGCACGATCGAAGCGCGGGCGCAATCGCAGCGGCGATTCACCGCGCAGCATCCAGCCAAGGGCCTGCAATGGCACACCTGCGTCGGCCAGGGGCGCCACGTAGCGATAGGACAGCTGGCCGCCGTTGGCGAAGCTGGTTTCACTGCCCAACGAATCGCGAGCCTCGATCAGCGTCACGTCAAAGCCGTCGCGTACCAGTGCGTAAGCGGTTGACAGGCCAATGACGCCACCGCCGATGATGCAAACATGCTGAGCCATGTCAGTCCTTGTTCTTTGTTGGAACGAGGCTGAGGTTAGGGCCAGGTGACAGGTGGCGAAAAATGAATAAAGATCGCTGAGCCATAAACAAAGGTTATGGACTTGCCATGCGCCTTCGCCATATCGAGATTTTCCAGGCCATCCGCCAGACCGGCTCGGTCAGCGGTGCCGCACAGTTGCTGCACGTTTCCCAACCTGCCGTGACCAAGGTGCTACAGCACGCCGAGCAGCAACTGGGCTTCCCGTTGTTCCTGCGGGTGCGCGGCAAGCTGCAGCCCACGCCCGAAGCGCTGGAGCTGGAGCGTGAGGTCGACAAGGTCACGGAGAGCCTGCAAGGGGTGCGACGCCTGGCGCAAAGCCTGCGTCGCGCGCCGGGCCACAGCCTGCGGATCGGAGCGACCCCGGCACTGGCCCTGTCACTGCTGCCGCCGGCCATTCATGAGTGGACGCAGCGGTACCCGGACATCGCCTGCGAGCTGTCCAGCGCCCACAGTCGCGAACTGGTGCAGAACCTGTTGATGCGGGAGATCGATGTCGCCCTGACCTTGCAACAGCCAGATCACCCAGCGCTCAAGGCTCAGGCGCTGGCCAGCGGGGTTTTGGTGGCATTGGCACCGGCAGGTTATTGGCCGCAGGAAGATGAAGGCAAGCCGCTGCCGTTGGCGGCACTGGCCGGTGCGCCCATGATCGGGCTGTCCAGCGCCGACCCGCTGTCGGTGCGCCTCGAAAGCTACCTCAAGGCGGTGGAGCCACCGCCACGGGTCAGCATCGCGGTGCAAACCTATTCACTGGCCAGGGCGATGGTCGAATCCGGTGCTGGGCTGGCGGTGATCGATCCCTTCACCGCCCTTGGCGCGGCGCCTGGGGCGACCGCGGTTCGTCCGCTGGCCCCGGCATTGCCGATCACCTTGTATGCGGTGACCCGCACTGCCGAACCGTCACCGCATACATTGAGCGAGCTGCTGACGATTTTCAGCAGCCGTGCCCAGGGGCAGCTGGATCGCTGGCGCTGACCGGACGGGCAAAAAAAAACGACCATAAGGTCGGTTTTTCTGAAATATGTTCAGCGGCATATAACGCCGAACCACCGTTTCTCTTGGTATCTCGACTCTGACACCTTGCACTCTGAACCTCCACTGTTCAAACCTAGCATGGGTAGAGGAATCCTGGTCCGCCTCGTTGCGTCTCGTCAAGGAAAACCAAAATCAAAACGAGTGCCTAGGATCGCTTACCCCCCTCTCGGCGGCCCGCTTTTCATCTCAATAAAGTGCGCAGGGGGAGAGAGCCATTGAACACAGCCCCTGAATATGAATCTCCAGAAAATTCACATCAGGAATGTCAAGTCGCCTCCATCGCGACCTTTGTGGCCGAGATGCGTCCGCAACTCGCTGAAATGGTCCCTTACCGTCTGTACGACGTACTCCCAGAACGCCCGATTATCGACAGTCTGCGTTACAACCTGCAGCGGCAGAAACCTGCGCATCTCTTTCTGAAAATCTCGCTGTGTCTGCTCCTGCCCCAAACTGGCCACCCGCTCCTCACCCTGCTGAAGGAATACTTCAACAGTGGTCGCATGATCACCAAGCTTTCTTTCGGCAAGTTCATAAGCGGGCGTCACCGCCCGCTGCCTGAGCCAGGCGATATCCCAAAGATCTCGATTCTTGATACGGCCCCGTCGCAGCGCAAATGCCAGCAACTTATCAACGAAGATTTCCTCAAGACTTTGCGCCTTGACGATCAATCCTTCGGTTCCCATGTCGACCCCATAAGGGTTTAACAAGGTCATCGGCCTAGGCTGGTAGGAAGGGATTGCACAGATATCTATATGGATTTTCTGCGCTGGCAGGCTTCGTGCTTCGGGACGTGTTTGCACGCGTAGCTTCCATGTGTCCACATTGCCTTCCTCCCGCGTAGGTTCGCTTACATCCACCTGTAGCCCGTACTTGTCGTTCAGGCTTGCTATGAGGTTCTCCTTCAGCGCAGCAAAATCCTCCCGTTTGAAATCCGCACCGCCCGTAAAGTCGAGGTCTTCACTGAGCCGTCGGGAGCCGTAGCAAGTCCGCAAACATGTTCCCCCAATGAAGCAGAGGTCCTGCAACAGACCTGTTTCGCTCAGGATCCGCATGATGTCGTGATGCAGCAGTTCCTTTTCCACGACCACTTGCAACGGGGCCAGGTCGGGCGTGTTGGTGAGGGCCTGCTGGACGAGCTGGTCAAACAAGTTCATTGGCTATTTCCCAATCAATCAGGTCCAGGCTGCGCTTGGCGCGTTTCATGTCTGCGAGGGCAAGGGCAGGCTTGGCGCGCCATAGTCGGCAGCGCTCGTCATAGTCAACCTGGCCCTGAAGGTCGGTGGCCTTACGCCTGGTGTGGATGAACTCAAGTGTGCCGAATGTTCCGCAACGTATGGTCTGAGTGCGTCCGGATGACATGAGGGTTAGCCAATTCAGGGGGACCTGCGAGATCACGCCGGCGTCGCTGAGGGCGGACTCCAGGCTGATGTAGTTCAGGTTGTTCGCTCGCAGGCGTGCGGCAGCGTGGTACAGGACCAGCCCTTGGTTGGGTTTGGCCGGGGTGTAGAGGTAAAGGCCACGGCAGAGTCGGATCAAGGTGCTGTCGTTGGCGGCACGGCTCAGTACGGTGCGGTAGGCACTGTCGGAGAGGTCTGGTAGCAGGGCCCGCATATCGGCGGGGGTGAACAGGTAGCGTTGCGCAGTAGCTAGCTGCTGCAGGCCCCTATGGAGGCGACGTAAGGGTTGGAGATCGCGCATGGTGGTGGTTCTACAAAAAGTCACGGTTATTGAAATAAAGTGTAGAACCATAAATTGTTCGATGCACAGAAAGTTGCACATTGTGAAACTTTCTGTTGAGTCTTTACTGATCTGCGCTCTAGTGATGGGGGGTTACTGGATCGCCTGTCAAAGCCGGTCCTTGAAATGGCAACGACAGGCCGAGACTAGGATGCGATCCAGAGCACCGCAATGGCTTGGAAGGGGCAGGGAGTATGTTTGGGAAATGGACTACGGGGAGGAGGGGAAATCTTAAAGATTTGCTGCGGAATTGAGGTGACTGTCAGAACCTTGGGGCCGCTGTGCGGTCCTTCGCGACACAAGGCCGCTCCTACAGGGAGTGGCGTCGCTTGAAGAAATCGCAGGCACAAAAAAACCGACCATAAGGTCGGTTTTTTCCGGATCTTGGTGCCCCGAGGGAGACTCGAACTCCCACTCCTTTCGAAAACGGATTTTGAATCCGCCGCGTCTACCAATTCCGCCATCAGGGCTTGTGGCGCGCAGTATAGAGAGCCACCGCTGGTCGGTCAATCGGCTTTCATGGTCAATTTTCACACATTGGGCTAAACTTCCCGGCCCTGCCGAACCGAACATCATCATGCGCGTCGCCGATTTTTCCTTCGAACTCCCCGATTCCCTGATCGCCCGCCACCCGTTGGCCGAGCGCCATGGCAGCCGTCTGCTGGTGCTCGATGGGCCAACCGGCGCGCTGGCGCACCGGCAATTCCCCGATCTGCTCGAGTACCTGCGCCCCGGCGACCTGATGGTGTTCAACAACACCCGGGTCATCCCGGCGCGGTTGTTCGGCCAGAAAGCTTCCGGCGGCAAGCTGGAAGTGCTGGTCGAGCGCGTGCTCGACAGCCATCGGGTGCTGGCCCATGTGCGCGCCAGCAAGGCGCCCAAGGTAGGCGCGGTCATCCTCATCGATGGCGGCGGCGAGGCCGAAATGGTCGCGCGCCATGACACGCTGTTCGAGCTGCGCTTCACCGAAGAGGTGCTGCCACTGCTCGACCGCGTCGGGCACATGCCGCTGCCGCCCTACATCGACCGCCCGGACGAGGGCGCCGACCGTGAGCGCTACCAGACCGTGTACGCCGAACGTGCCGGTGCGGTCGCCGCGCCCACCGCAGGCCTGCACTTCGACGAGGCGCTGCTGGCAAAGATCGCCGCCAAGGGCGTCGAGCGGGCGTTCGTCACCTTGCACGTGGGCGCGGGAACCTTTCAGCCGGTGCGGGTCGACAAGATCGAAGACCACCACATGCATAAAGAGTGGCTCGAAGTCGGCCAGGATGTGGTCGATGCCATCGAGGCCTGTCGCGCCCGTGGTGGCCGAGTGGTCGCGGTCGGCACCACCAGCGTGCGTTCGCTGGAGAGCGCCGCGCGCGATGGCGTGCTCAAGGCCTTCAGCGGTGACACCGACATCTTCATCTACCCGGGCCGTCCGTTCCATGTGGTCGACGCGCTGGTCACCAATTTCCACCTGCCGGAGTCCACGCTGCTGATGCTGGTCTCGGCCTTCGCCGGCTACCCCGAGACCATGGCCGCCTACGCGGCGGCGGTCGAGCAGGGGTACCGCTTCTTCAGTTACGGTGATGCCATGTTCATCACCCGCAATCCGGCGCCACGCGGGCCCGAGGATCAAGCATGAGTCGCACCTGTCGAATGTCCTTCGAACTGCTGGCCACCGACGGCAAGGCCCGTCGTGGCCGCATCACCTTCCCACGCGGCACCGTGGAAACCCCGGCGTTCATGCCGGTGGGCACCTATGGCACGGTCAAGGGCATGCTGCCGCGCGACATCGAGGCCATCGGCGCCGAGATGATCCTGGGCAACACCTTCCACCTGTGGCTGCGCCCGGGCACCGAGGTGATCAAGAAGCACAACGGCCTGCACGACTTCATGCAGTGGAAAGGCCCGATCCTCACCGACTCCGGTGGCTTCCAGGTGTTCAGCCTGGGCGCCATGCGCAAGATCAAGGAAGAGGGCGTGACCTTCGCCTCGCCGGTCGATGGCGCCAAGGTGTTCATGGGCCCGGAAGAGTCGATGCAGGTGCAGCGTGACCTGGGCTCGGACGTGGTGATGATCTTCGACGAGTGCACCCCGTACCCGGCCGAGCACGATGTGGCGCGCGCGTCCATGGAGCTGTCGCTGCGCTGGGCCCAGCGCTCGAAGAACGCCCACGCCGACAACACCGCGGCGCTGTTCGGTATCGTCCAGGGTGGCATGTACCAGGACCTGCGCATGCGCTCGCTGGAAGGCCTGGAAAACATCGGCTTCGACGGCCTGGCCATCGGTGGCCTGTCGGTGGGCGAGCCCAAGCACGAAATGATCAAGGTGCTGGATTACCTGCCGGGTCAGATGCCTGCTGACAAACCTCGTTACCTTATGGGGGTAGGCAAACCGGAAGATCTCGTTGAGGGTGTGCGCCGCGGCGTCGACATGTTCGACTGCGTGATGCCGACGCGTAACGCGCGCAACGGTCATCTGTTCGTCGATACAGGGGTGATCAAGATCCGCAATGCGTTCCATCGCCACGATGATTCGCCGCTGGATCCGACCTGTGACTGCTACACCTGCACCAACTTCTCCCGCGCCTATCTCCATCACCTGGACAAGT
Source organism: Pseudomonas sp. X4 (assembly GCF_040784925.1). Taxonomy (NCBI): domain Bacteria; kingdom Pseudomonadati; phylum Pseudomonadota; class Gammaproteobacteria; order Pseudomonadales; family Pseudomonadaceae; genus Pseudomonas; species Pseudomonas sp. X4. The sequence continues at coordinate 3,404,667 of NZ_CP160798.1, forward strand.
GCGGCGAAATGCTGAGCAGCATGCTGAATACCATCCACAACTTGCGCCATTACCAGCGCTTGATGGCCGGTTTACGCGAGGCTATTCAACAGGGTAAATTGGCCGCCTTTGTCGACGCCTTCTACGCCAAGCGCGGGCTTCCTGTGCCGCCTTTGGACTGACTGTCCGCATCCATTATTAGAAAATTACATTAGGAGTGCCCAATGAGCTTCTTGATCCCCGCCGCATACGCGGACGCCGCAGCACCCGCCGCCGGCCCAGCCGGTACCGGCTTCGAGTGGATTTTCCTGGTCGGTTTCCTGGTCATCTTCTACCTGATGATCTGGCGCCCGCAGGCCAAGCGTGCAAAAGAGCAGAAGAACCTGCTGAGCAACTTGCAGAAGGGTGACGAAGTTGTCACCAACGGCGGCATCGCCGGCAAGATCGTCAAGGTTTCCGATGATTTCGTGGTACTGGAAGTTTCCGACAACGTCGAGCTGAAGTTCCAGAAGGGTGCCATCGCGGCCACCCTGCCAAAAGGTACGCTCAAGGCTATCTGAGTTACCGGTTTTTCTTTCCAGTCGGGGCGCGCAACGCGCCCCGCGTCTTGAACGGGCGGCGTGATGCTGAACAAATACCCTCTGTGGAAATATGCACTGATCGTGCTGGTACTGGTGGTCGGTTTCATTTATTCCGCTCCCAACCTCTACCCGGATGATCCGGCGGTACAGATCAGTGGTGCCAGCTCGGCGCTGCAGGTGAACCAGGCCGACCTCGACCGCGTCAGCAAGGCGCTGGGCGATGCCAAGATCGCCGTCAAGGGCGCTAGCCTGGGTGAGAAGGGCAGCGGGCTGATCCGCCTGACCAATCAGGAAGACCAGCTGCCAGCCAAGGATGTAGTGCGCAAGGCACTGGGCGATGATTACGTCGTGGCCCTGAACCTGGCCCAGACTACCCCGCAATGGCTGCGCAACCTGGGCGCAAGCCCGATGAAGCTGGGCCTGGACCTGTCCGGTGGTGTGCACTTCCTACTGGAAGTGGACATGGACAAGGCCATGAACGCCCGCATGAAAGTCTACGAAGGCGAGGTCAAGACCTTGCTGCGCAAAGAGCGCGTTCGCTACCGCAGCCTGCCTCAGCAGGATGGCGGCATCATGCTGGGCTTCGCTGACGATGCCACCCGCGAACAGGCTCGTGCCCTGATCCGCAAGAATTTCAATGACTTCGACCTGACCACCACCGAGCGCAACGAGCTCGCCGTGCTGCGTCTGGCGCTGACCCAGGCGAAAGTCGCCGAGATCCGCGAATACTCGATCAAGCAGAACCTCACCACCGTCCGCAACCGGGTCAACGAGCTGGGCGTGGCCGAGCCGCTGGTACAGCGCCAGGGCGCCAACCGCATCGTGGTCGAGCTGCCAGGCGTGCAGGACACTGCCGAAGCCAAGCGAATCCTGGGTAAAACCGCCAACCTGGAGTTCCGCTTCGGCGCCGAGCCGGGTGCGTCCAAGGCCACTACCGAGGTGTTCGAGTTCCGTGAGGGCGGCCGTTCCGCTGCGGTCGAGCGCGGCCTGATCATCACCGGTGACCAGGTAACCGACGCCCAGGCCAGCTTCGACGAGCAAGGTCGCCCGCAGGTGAACATCCGCCTGGATGGCCACGGTGGCGAGCTGATGACCCGCGCTACCCGCAGCAACGTCGGCCGCAGCATGGCGGTGATCTTCATCGAGCAGAAGCCGGTCACCCGCTACGTCAAGCAGACCGTCGACGGCGTCGAGAAGGACGTTGCCGTACAGAGCTTCCAGGAAGAGAAGAAGATCATCAGCCTGGCGACCATCCAGTCGCCGCTGGGCAGCCAGTTCCGCATCACCGGCCTGAACGGCCAGGGCGAATCGTCCGAACTGGCCCTGCTGCTGCGTGCCGGTGGCCTGGCTGCGCCGATGTACTTCGCTGAAGAACGTACCATCGGCCCAAGCCTGGGTGCCGACAACATCACCAAGGGTATCGATGCGTCGCTGTGGGGCATGCTGTTCGTCTCGCTGTTCATCATCGCCATCTACCGGGCCTTCGGTGTGATCGCCACCATTGCCCTGGCGGGCAACATGGTCCTGCTGCTGGCGCTGATGTCGCTGCTGGGCGCCACCCTGACCCTGCCGGGTATTGCCGGTATCGTGTTGACCATGGGTATGGCGGTGGACGCCAACGTGCTGATCTTCTCGCGTATCCGCGAAGAGCTGAACGCCGGCATGTCGGTGCAGCGCGCCATTCATGAAGGCTTCAACCGCGCCTACACCGCGATCATCGACGCCAACCTGACCAGCCTGCTGGTCGGCGGCATCCTGTTCGCCATGGGTACCGGCCCGGTCAAGGGCTTTGCGGTCACCATGTCCCTCGGGATTTTCACCTCGATGTTCACCGCCGTCATGGTGACCCGTGCAATGGTCAACCTGACCTGCGGCGGGCGTGACATCAAGAAGCTGTGGGTTTGAGGGAGCTGCGATGAAAACCATCAACTTCATGGGCGTGCGCAATGTCGCGTTCGCCATTACCGTGCTCCTCACCGTGCTGGCGCTGTTCAGCTGGTGGCAGAAGGGCCTGAACTTCGGCCTGGACTTCACCGGCGGTACGCTGATCGAGCTGACCTACGAGCGCCCGGCCGACCTCAAGGCGGTGCGTGCCGAGCTGGTCAATTCCGGCTTCCACGAGGCGGTGGTGCAGAGCTTCGGCGCCACCACCGACCTGCTGGTGCGCATGCCGGGTGATGACCCACAGCTGGGCAACAAGGTTGCTGAAGCCCTGCAGAAGGCCGGTGGCGACAACCCGGCCAAGGTCAAGCGTGTCGAGTTCGTAGGCCCGCAGGTGGGTGAGGAGCTGCGCGACCAGGGTGGCATGGGCATGCTCCTGGCACTGGGCGGCATCCTCATCTACCTGGCCTTCCGCTTCCAGTGGAAGTTCGCCGTGGGCGCGATCGTCTCGCTGATCCACGACGTGGTGGTGACCCTGGGTATCCTGTCGTTCTTCCAGATCACCTTCGACCTGACGGTGCTGGCGGCGGTACTGGCGATCATCGGCTACTCGCTGAACGACACCATCGTCGTGTTCGACCGGGTTCGCGAGAACTTCCGCGTCATGCGCAAGGCCTCGCTGATCGAGAACATCAACGTGTCCACCACCCAGACCCTGCTGCGGACCATCGCCACCTCGGTTTCGACCTTGCTGGCCATTGCCGCGCTGCTGTTCTTCGGTGGCGACAACCTGTTCGGCTTCTCGCTGGCCCTGTTCATCGGCGTCATGGCCGGTACCTATTCGTCGATCTATATCGCCAACGTGGTACTGATCTGGCTGAACCTGAGCAGTGAAGACCTGATCCCGCCGGCCAAGACCGATGGTGTGGACGACCGTCCGTAAGGCGTGCTCTACGCCGTTTGGCGGCCAAAAAGGCGCGAGTGTTGAACTCGCGCCTTTTTTTTTACTCCAAGGCTGGGAGAAGGCGGGTCGGACCCGCGGGTTATGATCAGGAGGTTCATGTGAACAAATCAATGCTTGTGGGTGCGGTACTGGGTGCTGTCGGTGTGACTGCCGGAGGTGCTGTCGCGACCTACAGCTTGGTCAACAAGGGGCCTGAGTATGCGCAGGTCACCGACGTGCAACCGATCAAACAACAGGTAAAAACCCCCCGTGAGGTCTGCAAGGACGTCGCCGTGACGCGGCAGGCGCCGGTCAAGGACCAACACCAGATCGCAGGTACCGTGGTGGGCGCCATTGCCGGTGGCCTGCTGGGTAACCAGATTGGTGGTGGTAGCGGCAAGAAGATCGCCACCGTGGCCGGTGCGGTCGGTGGTGGTTATGCCGGTAACAAGGTGCAGGAAGGCATGCAGGAACGTGACACCTACACCACCACGCAAACCCGCTGCAATACGGTCAACGACATCAGTGAGAAAGTGGTGGGCTACAACGTGAAGTACACCATTGGCGACAAGGTGGGGCAGGTGAAGATGGATCGCGAGCCCGGGTCGACCATTCCGCTGGACAAGAATGGCAAGCTGATCCTGAGCGAAGCCGGGCAGTAAGGCCGCATGGGGTCTGCTCTTTTTGTGGGAGCGGCCTTGTGTCGCGAAAGGGGCGCGCAGCGGCCCCTGGGTCTGTGAACCATTAGAGATCGCCGGGGCTGCTATGCAGCCCTTTCGCGACACAAGGCCGCTCCCACAAAAAGCAGATTGCGCATGGCTTCTACAGGCACAAAAAAAGCACCCCGAGGGGTGCTTTTTTGTTTGTCGGCAATCCGCGCTTAGCGCTTCATGTTCTCTGGCAGGTGCGGCTGGATAGCAGTCAGCACGGCCTTGAAGCACTTGATGTTGCCCGCAACGATATGGCCCTTGTCGAGGAAGTCGTGGCCACCGTTGAAGTCGCTCACCAGGCCGCCCGCTTCCTGGATCAGCAGCACGCCGGCAGCCATGTCCCATTCGGACAGGCCCGACTCCCAGAAGGCGTCGAAACGGCCGGCGGCCACGTAGGCCAGGTCCAGGCTGGCGGAGCCGGCGCGGCGAATGCCGGCGGTCTGGCCAGTCAGGGCGCGGAACATGCCCAGGTAGTTGTCCAGGTCAGCCATCTGGCTGTCACGGAACGGGAAGCCGGTACCCAGCAGGGCGCCTTCCAGGCTGGTGCGCGAGCTGACACGCAGGCGGCGACCGTTGAGCTGGGCGCCACGGCCACGGCTGGCGGTGAATTCTTCCTGGCGAACCGGGTCGACGATCACGGCGTGCTCAAGGCGGCCACGGTATTTGCAGGCGATGCTGACCGCGAAGTGCGGGATGCCACGCAGGAAGTTGGTGGTGCCATCCAGCGGGTCGATGATCCACAGATAATCCTTGCCTTCTTCGCCGCTACCCGCGTGCAGGCCGGTTTCCTCGCCCTGGATGGAGTGGTTCGGGTAGGCCTTGCGCAGGGCGTTGACGATGCTCTGCTCGGCGGCGCGATCGACTTCGGAGACGTAGTCCTTGGCCTCTTTCTCATCGACCTTGATGCTATCCAGGCGTTCGATGGAGCGGAAAATCAGTTCACTGGCGCTGCGAGCGGCGCGCAGGGCGATATTCAGCATAGGCTGCATGGGCGGGTCACCTGGAGATGTTAAAGAAGAAAGCCGATCATTCTAGCAGAAAACTTTGGCGGCAGAAGTGTCACATTTGCTTTCATGGCGTTACGTCTGTCGGTTCTGTAAGATCGAAGGCCCTGATTCCTGCATCTGTGAGCACAACACCTTGCTGCAAAATATTCGTGTTGTTCTGGTCAATACCAGCCACCCCGGCAACATCGGCGGCGCTGCGCGTGCCATGAAAAACATGGGCTTGTCGCGTCTGGTGCTGGTGCAGCCGAAAGAGTTCCCCGCCGTGGATGCCAGCGCCCGAGCCTCGGGTGCCGACGATGTGCTGGACAACGCCCAGGTGGTCGACAGCCTCGAGCAGGCGCTGGTCGGCTGCAACCTGGTGATGGGCACCAGCGCCCGCGAGCGGAGCATCCCCTGGCCGCTGATCGGCCCGCGCGAGTGCGGGGCCAAGGCGGTGGAGCATGCCAACGGTGGCGAGGAAATCGCCCTGGTGTTCGGGCGTGAACACGCCGGCCTGACCAACGAAGAACTGCAGCGATGTCACTTCCACGTGCACATTCCCTCCAACCCCGACTTCAGCTCGTTGAACCTGGCCGCCGCTGTCCAGGTGCTCTCCTACGAGGTGCGCATGGCCTGGCTGGCCGCCGGTGCAGCGCCGGGCAAGGTCGAGAAGGTTGACGCCAGCGAGCTGGCGACCATGGACGAAATGGAGCTGTTCTACGACCACCTGGAAAAGACCCTGGTCGGTATCGGCTTTCTCGACCCCGAAAAGCCCAAGCACCTGATGCCGCGCCTGCGCCGGCTGTATGGGCGGGTGGCGGTCGAACGTTCGGAAATGAGCATTTTGCGCGGCATCCTCACCGAGACCCAGAAAGTGGTCCGGGGCGAGCCGCATAAACGGAAGGACTGACAGATGTTCGAACGCCTGCGTGAAGATATTCAAAGCGTATTCCACCGTGACCCGGCTGCACGCAACGCCTTCGAGGTGCTGACCTGCTACCCGGGCATGCACGCCATCTGGCTGCACCGTCTGGGCAATGCCCTGTGGAAGCGTGATTTCAAGTGGCTGGCCCGCCTGGTGTCCAACTTCGGTCGCTGGCTGACCGGCATCGAGATCCATCCCGGCGCCACCATCGGCCGGCGCTTCTTCATCGACCACGGCATGGGCATCGTCATCGGCGAAACCGCCGAGATCGGCGATGATGTCACCCTTTACCAGGGCGTGACCCTGGGCGGCACCAGCTGGAACAAGGGCAAGCGCCACCCCACCCTGGAAAACGGCGTGGTGGTAGGGGCGGGGGCCAAGGTGCTGGGCCCGTTCACCGTCGGTGCCGGGGCCAAGATCGGTTCCAATGCGGTGGTGACCAAGGCAGTGCCGGCCGGCGCCACCGCGGTAGGCATCCCTGGGCGCATCATCGTCAAGAGCGAAGACAATGAGGTCGAGGCCAAGCGCAAGGCCATGGCCGAGAAGATCGGCTTCGATGCCTATGGTGTCAGTGGCGACATGCCCGACCCGGTGGCCCGTGCAATCGGCCAGATGCTCGACCACCTGCAGGCAGTCGACGAGCGGCTGGAGGGCATGTGCGGCGCCCTGACCAAGATGGGCAGCGATTACTGCGCCAAGGAACTGCCAGCCCTGCCGGAAGATGACTTCACGGAAGTTGTCCAGGTGGCTCAGCGCGACACTCAGTCGCATTGATTGCGCCGCGCTGAAATCATGGTGACATACGGGGCGTGTGCTCACGCCCCCTGTCTGCTACAATCGCGCCCGCCTCCCCGATGCAAACCCGACTAAAGCACTAGGTCTAATAGTTGACTTAAATGCTCGGGAATCGCATACTCGCTCACATCCTGTAACTCCCGTGGTACCCAATAGCCATGCGACTGACTACCAAAGGCCGATACGCCGTGACCGCCATGCTCGACCTGGCGTTGCACGCGCAGCATGGGCCGGTGTCTTTGGCCGACATTTCCGAGCGCCAGGGCATTTCCCTCTCTTATCTGGAACAGCTGTTCGCCAAGCTGCGCCGCAGCAGCCTGGTCTCCAGCGTGCGTGGTCCAGGCGGTGGCTACCAGCTGTCGCGGGGCATGGAAACCATCCAGGTGGCCCAGGTCATCGATGCGGTCAACGAATCGGTCGATGCCACCCGTTGCCAGGGGCTCGGGGACTGCCATGCCGGTGACACCTGCCTGACCCACCACCTGTGGTGCGACCTCAGCCAGCAAATCCATGAGTTCCTCAGCGGTATAAGCCTGGCCGACCTCGTCATGCGCCGCGAGGTGCAGGAAGTCGCCCAGCGCCAGGACCTGCGTCGTGTCGCAGGCCGAACCGCCCAGCTGGACAAGATTGAGACGTCCGCCGTCGATTGATCCCACCGGGACGACGAGCGACGCCACCGCCTGATAGGAGAGACAAATGAAGTTGCCGATCTACCTCGATTACTCCGCGACCACCCCGGTCGACCCACGCGTGGCCCAGAAGATGGCCGACTGCCTGCTGGTCGACGGGAACTTCGGTAACCCGGCTTCGCGCTCCCACGTCTTTGGCTGGAAAGCCGAGGAAGCGGTCGAGAACGGTCGTCGCCAGGTTGCCGAACTGATCAACGCCGATCCGCGCGAAATCGTCTGGACCAGCGGTGCCACCGAGTCCGACAACCTCGCACTCAAGGGCGTCGCGCACTTCTATCAGACCAAGGGCAAGCACATCATCACCTCCAAGATCGAGCACAAGGCGGTCCTGGACACCGCTCGCCAGCTGGAGCGTGAAGGTTTCGAAGTCACCTACCTCGAGCCAGGCGAAGACGGCATCGTCACCCCGGCCATGGTCGAGGCGGCGCTGCGCGACGACACCATCCTGGTTTCGCTGATGCACGTGAACAACGAAGTCGGCTCGATCAACGATATCGCCGCCATCGGTGAACTGACCCGCTCGCGCGGCGTGCTGTTCCACGTTGACGCCGCACAGTCGGCCGGCAAGGTCGAAATCGACCTGCAAAAGCTGAAGGTCGACCTGATGTCGTTCTCGGCGCACAAGGTCTACGGCCCGAAAGGCATCGGCGCGCTGTACGTCAGCCGCAAGCCGCGTGTACGCCTGGAAGCCATCATTCACGGCGGTGGCCATGAGCGCGGCATGCGTTCGGGCACCCTGCCGACCCACCAGATCGTCGGCATGGGCGAAGCCTTCGCCATCGCCAAGCAGGAAATGGCCGCGGAAAACGTACGCATCAAGGCCCTGAGCGACCGCTTCTTCAAGCAGGTCTCGGACCTCGAAGAGCTGTACGTCAACGGCAGCAAGACTGCCCGCGTACCACACAACCTGAACCTGAGCTTCAACTACGTCGAAGGCGAATCGCTACTGATGTCGCTGAAGGACATCGCCGTATCGTCCGGTTCGGCCTGCACCTCCGCGTCGCTCGAGCCGTCCTACGTATTGCGCGCCCTGGGCCGCAACGACGAGCTGGCGCACAGCTCGATCCGCTTCTCCTTCGGCCGCTTCACCACCGAAGAAGAAGTCGACTACGCCGCGCAGAAAGTCTGCGAGGCCGTGAACAAACTGCGTGAGCTGTCGCCGCTGTGGGACATGTATAAAGACGGCGTTGACATCTCCAAGATCGAGTGGGCCGCCCACTAAGCAGTCGCCGGCAAGAGCGGCTCCCTGATGAGGAAGGAATTGCACCATGGCATACAGTGAAAAGGTCATCGACCACTACGAAAACCCGCGCAACGTCGGCAAGATGAACGCCGAAGACCCGGACGTCGGTACCGGCATGGTCGGCGCGCCGGCCTGCGGTGACGTGATGCGCCTGCAGATCAAGGTCAACGAGCAGGGCGTGATCGAAGACGCCAAGTTCAAGACCTACGGCTGCGGTTCGGCCATCGCTTCCAGCTCCCTCGCCACCGAGTGGATGAAGGGCAAGACCCTGGACGAAGCCGAAACCATCAAGAACACCCAGCTGGCCGAAGAACTGGCGTTGCCGCCGGTCAAGATCCACTGCTCGGTACTCGCCGAAGATGCCATCAAGGCAGCCGTACGCGATTACAAGCAGAAGAAAGGCTTGATCTAAGTCGCCTGTTGCGAGGTAAGGAGTCCTGATGGCTATCAGCATGACAGAAGCCGCCGCCAACCACGTGCGGCGTTCCCTGGAAGGGCGCGGCAAGGGCGAAGGCATTCGCCTGGGCGTGCGCACCACCGGTTGCTCGGGCCTGGCCTACGTGCTGGAGTTCGTCGACGAGCTGGCCGACGAAGACCAGGTGTTCGAGAACCATGGCGTCAAGGTGATCATCGATCCCAAGAGCCTGGTCTACCTCGATGGCACCGAACTGGACTTCGTCAAGGAAGGGTTGAACGAAGGCTTCAAGTTCAATAACCCCAACGTGCGCGGTGAGTGTGGCTGCGGCGAAAGCTTCAACGTTTGAGGCTGGCTGTGGGTACTCCTTGTCATTTCGCATTGTTTGACCTCCAGCCAAGCTTCCGCCTGGATCTCGACAAGCTGGCCACTCGCTATCGCGAGCTGGCCCGCGAAGTCCATCCCGACCGCTTTGCCGACGCCTCCGAGCGCGAGCAGCGCGTGGCGCTGGAAAAGTCCGCGGCCCTCAACGACGCCTACCAGACACTGCGCAGTGCGCCGCGTCGCGCCCGCTACCTGCTGGCCATCGGTGGCCACGAAGTGCCTCAGGAGGTCACGGTCCACGACCCTGACTTCCTGTTGCAGCAGATGCAGTGGCGTGAAGAGCTCGAAGAACTGCAGGACGAAGCCGACCTCGATGGCGTGGCCGTGTTCAAGAAGCGCCTGAAGGTCGCCCAGGACACGCTGAACGAGGACTTTGCCGCCTGCTGGGACGCCCCAGGCGAGCGCGACAAGGCCGAACGCCTGATGCGCCGCATGCAGTTCCTCGACAAGCTCGCCCAAGAAGTGCGCCAACTGGAAGAGCGCCTCGACGATTAACCCGGTGCTGCCCGTGATGGCACCTAAGGTATTCAGATAAGCATGGCCCTACTGCAGATTGCCGAACCCGGTCAAAGCCCTCAGCCGCATCAGCGCCGCCTGGCGGTGGGGATCGACCTGGGTACCACCAACTCCCTGGTCGCCGCACTGCGCAGCGGCCGTAGCGAGCCCCTGCCCGACGCGCAGGGCAATGTCATTCTGCCGTCCGCGGTGCGCTACCTCGAAGGGCGCAACGAAGTGGGGCAGGCTGCACGCGATGCCGCTTCCAGCGACCCGCTGAACACCGTGCTGTCGGTCAAGCGCCTGATGGGGCGCGGCCTGGCCGATGTCAAGCAACTGGGCGAGCAGCTGCCGTACCGCTTCGTTGGCGGTGAGTCGCACATGCCGTTCATCGACACCGTGCAGGGGCCGAAAAGCCCGGTGGAAGTGTCCGCCGATATCCTCAAGGTGCTGCGCGAGCGTGCCGAAGCCACCCTCGGTGGTGAGCTGGTGGGTGCGGTGATCACCGTGCCGGCCTATTTCGACGATGCCCAGCGCCAGGCCACCAAGGACGCTGCGCGCCTGGCCGGCCTGAACGTGCTGCGTCTGCTCAACGAGCCGACCGCCGCTGCCGTGGCCTATGGCCTGGACCAGAACGCCGAAGGCGTGGTGGCCATCTATGACCTGGGCGGCGGTACCTTCGACATTTCCATCCTGCGCCTTACTGCCGGCGTATTCGAAGTGCTGGCCACCGGTGGCGATACCGCCCTGGGTGGTGACGATTTCGACCACGCCATCGCTGGGTGGATCATCGAGCAGGCCGGGCTGTCGTCCGACCTGGACCCGGCCACCCAGCGCGCGCTGTTGCAGACCGCCTGCGCCGCCAAGGAAGCCCTGACCGACGCCGACGTGGTCAGCGTCAGCCATGGCACCTGGCAGGGCGAGCTGAGCCGCGCCGGCTTCGAAGCCATGATCGAGCCCATGGTTGGCCGCAGCCTCAAGGCCTGCCGTCGCGCCGTGCGTGACAGCGGTATCGAGCTGGAAGAAGTCAGCGCCGTGGTCATGGTCGGTGGTTCGACCCGCGTACCGCGTGTGCGTGAAGCCGTCGGAGCACTGTTCGGCCGCACCCCGCTGACCTCGATCGACCCCGACCAGGTGGTGGCCATCGGTGCCGCCATCCAGGCCGATACCTTGGCCGGCAACCGCCGCGAAGGTGGCGAACTGCTTCTGTTGGATGTCATCCCGCTGTCGCTTGGCCTCGAGACCATGGGCGGGCTGATGGAGAAGGTGATCCCGCGCAACACCACCATCCCGGTGGCGCGTGCCCAGGAATTCACCACCTATAAAGATGGCCAGTCGGCCATGATGATCCATGTGCTGCAGGGCGAGCGCGAGCTGATCAGCGACTGCCGCTCGCTGGCGCGCTTCGAGCTGCGTGGCATCCCGGCCATGGTCGCCGGTGCGGCAAAAATCCGCGTTACCTTCCAGGTCGACGCCGACGGCCTGCTCAGCGTCGCCGCCCGCGAGCTGGGCTCGGGCGTGGAAGCCAGCATCCAGGTCAAGCCCTCCTATGGCCTGACCGACGGCGAAATCGCCCGCATGCTCAAGGACTCCTTCGAACACGCAGGTTCCGACAAGCAGGCCCGCCAGCTGCGTGAGCATCAGGTGGACGGTGAGCGCCTGCTCGAAGCGGTACAGGGCGCCCTGGACGCCGACGGTGAGCGTCTGCTCAGCAGTGACGAGCGCGACGCCATCGAATTCCAGATGCAAGAACTACGTGATTTGCTGGCCGGCACCGATGGCGCAGCCATCGAGCAACAGACCAAGCGTCTGTCGCAGGTGACCGACGCATTTGCCGCCCGTCGCCTTGATTCGACGGTCAAAGCCGCACTGGCCGGGCGCAACCTGAATGAGATCGAGGAGTAACCGATGCCGCTGGTGACATTCCTGCCGCACGAGAAGTTCTGCCCCGAAGGGCTGACCGTGGAAGTCGAGCCCGGGACCAACATCCTGGAGCTGGCCCACGACCATCACATCGAGATGGAAAGCGCCTGCGGCGGCGTCAAGGCCTGCACCACTTGCCACTGCATCGTGCGCAAGGGCTTCGACTCGCTCGAAGAAGCCGACGAACTGGAAGAGGACATGCTGGACAAGGCCTGGGGCCTGGAGGCTCAATCGCGCCTCGGCTGCCAGGTGGTCGTCGCTGACCAGGACCTGGTCATCGAGATCCCCAAGTATTCGCTCAACCACGCCGCCGAAGCGCCGCACTGAGGTTTGCCCCATGAGCCTGAAATGGATTGATGTACTTGAGATCGCCATCCAGCTTGCAGAAAGCAAGCCGGAAGTCGATCCTCGTTATGTGAATTTCGTCGACCTGCACAGCTGGGTGCTGGCATTGCCAGAATTCAGCGACGATCCGTCACGCGGCGGTGAGAAAGTGCTCGAGGCAATCCAGGCCGCCTGGATCGACGAAGCCGACTAAGCGTCATCTGCAGGTTAGGCAATCCCCCGGAACCCGCGTATAATTCGCGGGTTTAATTTTTCGTAACACTCATATTCTGGAGTTTTCCATGGCTGTTCAACGTACTTTCTCGATCATCAAGCCTGACGCCGTTGCCAAAAACGTCATCGGCAAGATCACCACTCGCTTCGAAGAAGCTGGCCTGAAAATCGTTGCCTCGAAAATCAAGCAACTGTCCAAAGCCGAAGCCGAAGGCTTCTACGCCGAGCACAGCGCTCGTGGCTTCTTCGGTGACCTGGTTGCCTTCATGACTTCCGGCCCGGTCGTTGTTCAGGTTCTGGAAGGCGAAAACGCCATCGCTCTGAACCGTGAGCTGATGGGCGCTACCAACCCTAAAGAAGCTGCTCCAGGCACCATCCGTGCTGACTTCGCCGAGTCGATCGACGCCAACGCCGTTCACGGTTCGGACTCCGAAGCTGCTGCTGCTCGCGAAATCGCTTACTTCTTCGCTGCTACCGAGGTAACCACTCGCTAAGCGAAAGCTTACGGGTGAGGGTGAATCCATGACGACATCTACTGGCAAAATCAACCTGCTGGGTCTGACCCTGCCGGAAATGGAACAATTCTTCGACTCTATCGGGGAGAAGCGCTTCCGCGCCGGTCAGGTGATGAAATGGATTCACCATTTTGGCGTCGATGATTTCGCCGCCATGACGAACGTCGGCAAGGTCTTGCGCGAAAAGCTCGAGGCCGTTGCCGAGATTCGGGGCCCGGAAGTGGTCAGTGAAGACATTTCCGCCGACGGTACCCGCAAGTGGGTGGTCCGCGTTGCCTCCGGCAGCTGCGTCGAAACCGTCTACATCCCCACTGACGATCGCGGCACTCTGTGCGTGTCGTCGCAAGCCGGCTGTGCCCTGGACTGCAGCTTCTGCTCCACCGGCAAGCAAGGCTTCAACAGCAACCTCACCGCCGCCGAAGTGATCGGCCAGGTGTGGCTTGCCAACAAATCCTTCGGGACCGTTCCGGCCAAGATCGACCGCGCCATTACCAACGTGGTCATGATGGGCATGGGCGAACCCCTGCTGAATTTCGACAATGTCATCGCCGCCATGAAGATCATGATGGAAGATCTGGGCTATGGCATTTCCAAGCGTCGCGTCACCCTGTCCACCTCGGGCGTGGTGCCGATGATCGACGAGCTGGCCAAGCACATCGATGTGTCGCTGGCCCTGTCGCTGCACGCACCGAACGACGAACTGCGCAACAAGCTGGTACCGATAAACAAGAAGTACCCGCTGAAGATGCTGCTGGAATCGTGCATGGGCTACATGTCCACCCTGGGTGGCAAGCGCGTGCTGACCATCGAGTACACCCTGCTCAAGGATGTAAACGACCAGCCAGAGCATGCTGCGCAAATGATCGAGCTGCTGCGCGACGTGCCATGCAAGATCAACCTGATCCCGTTCAACCCGTTCCCGCACTCCGGCTACGAGCGGCCGAGCAACAACGCCATCCGCCGCTTCCAGGACCTGTTGCACCACGGTGGCTTCAACGTCACCACCCGCACCACCCGTGGTGATGACATCGACGCTGCCTGTGGTCAGCTGGTCGGCCAGGTCAACGACCGCACCCGCCGCAGCGAGCGCTACATCGCTGTGCGCCAGCTGTCCGCGGACGCCGAGCTGCAAGACAGCCCCGCCAGCCACTGACCGGGACCTTGCCCATGAGCCTGCGCGCCGCGCTGTCGATCCTTGCGCTTTCGCTGCTGGCCGGCTGCGTGTCGGGCGGCGCGAGCGACCCCCTGGCCAGCCGCCAGGGCAGGGCAGAGGCGGGGCGGGCCTATGTGCAGCTTGGGCTGGGTTATTTGCAACAGGGTTTGACCGAGCAGGCCAAGGCGCCGCTGGGCAAGGCCCTGGCCCTGGATGGCGGTGATGCCGATGCACACGCAGCCCTGGCGCTGGTCTTCCAGGCCGAAGGCGAGCCGGCGCTGGCCGAAGCGCACTTTCGCAAGGCGCTGCAGGCACGCACGGGCGACACGCGAATTCGCAACAATTACGGCAGTTTCCTTTATGCTCAGGGGCGATTTGCCGAGGCCGAGCAGATGTTTCGCCTGGCCAGCGCCGATACCCTGTATCCTGAGCGCTCACGCGTGTACGAGAACCTGGGCCTGACCGCTCTGAAGCTCGAGCGCCGCGACCAGGCGCATGCGTATCTGCTGAAAGCTTTGCAACTCAACCAGCGGCAACCGAAAGCGTTGCTGGAAATGGCTGAGTTGTCCTACGAAAACAGGCATTATGTGCCGGCCCGGGACTACTACGATCGTTTCAGCCTGTTGAGCGACCACGATGCCCGTAGCCTGCTGCTGGGCAGCCGCCTTGCCAGGGTATTCGACGAGCAGGGCACACTGGCCGAGCTGGGCCAGCAATTACAACGACTTTATCCCGGTACGCCGGAATATCAGCAATACCTGTCGGAGCAACGATGAAAGCCGCGCATCCCGAAGTAGCAGTAGCGCCTGGCCAGAACCCCGGTGAGCTTTTGCGTCAGGCCCGTGAGAACCGGGACTGGTCACAAGCCGAGGTGGCCCGCAAGCTCAACCTCACTGTCAGTTCGTTGAACCACGTGGAAACCGGCGCCTTCGACAAGCTGCCGGGGCATACCTTCGCCCGTGGTTATATCCGCGCCTATGCCAAGCTGATGGACCTGGACCAGGCTGCCCTGGTGGAGGCCTTCGACCGTTACACCGGCACCCACGCCAAAGGCAGCGACGTGCACTCGCTGGGCCGTATCGAAGAGCCGGTGCGCCTGTCGCACAATATTCTGCGCGGCGTCAGCCTGCTGCTGCTGGTGGCCGTGGTCGGTGGCGGCTTCGTCTGGTGGCAGGACCAGGGCAGCCTGCGTGGCAAGGACCTGGCCAAGATCGCCCTGGAGCACGTCGAAGTCGAAAGCGCCGACGGTACCACCCAGATTCACCCGCTCGATGAGCCTGAAGACCAGGCTGTTTCCGCTGGCCAGCAGCCTGAGAGCGCGCCGCTGCCGCTGGAGCAGGGCGCTGCCGAGCAGCCTGCCGCCGCCGAACCGGCACCGGCAAGCCCGGCACCTGCTGCTACCGCTGCCGCAGTGCCGGCACCGGCCCAGCAGGCGCCTGTGCCACCGGTCGTCACCGCCCCTGCTGCCGCGCCTGCGCCGGTAGCACCGGTTGCCCCGGCTCCGGCCCCGGCGGCTGTTGCACCTGCTACGCCGGTAGCGGCCGTGGCCGCTGCCGAGCCTGCCGCCCCCGCCGCAGTGCCGGCTGGCAGCGCCAAGGTCGCCATCCAGTTCGTCGCCGATTGCTGGACCCAGGTCACCGACGGCAACGGCAAGGTGCTGTTCAGCGCCATCAAGCGCAAGGGGGACAACCTCGAGCTGACCGGCAAGCCGCCGTTCTCGGTACGCCTGGGCTTTGCCCGTGGCGCCCAGGTCAGCTACAACGGCCAGGCCGTCGATGTTGCCCCGTTCACCAGTGGCGAGACCGCTCGCCTGAAGTTGGGACAGTAATCATGCACGGCGAATCTCCGATCAAACGTCGCGAATCCCGCAAAATCTGGGTCGGCAATGTACCGGTGGGTGGTGATGCCCCCATCGCGGTGCAAAGCATGACCAACACCGACACCAACGATGTGGCCGCCACCGTGGCGCAAATCCAGCGCCTGGTCGATGCCGGCGTGGACATCGTGCGCGTCTCGGTGCCGGATATGGACGCCGCCGAGGCGTTCGGCCGCATCAAGCAGCAGGTCAGCGTGCCGCTGGTTGCCGACATCCACTTCGACTACAAGATCGCCCTGCGCGTGGCCGAACTGGGCGTCGACTGCCTGCGTATCAACCCGGGCAACATCGGCCGTGAAGACCGTGTGCGCGCGGTGGTCGATGCCGCCCGCGACCGCGGCATCCCGATCCGTATCGGCGTCAACGCCGGCTCCCTGGAAAAGGACCTGCAGAAGAAGTACGGCGAACCGACCCCGGCAGCGCTGGTCGAGTCGGCCCTGCGCCACGTCGAGCACCTCGACCGCCTGGACTTCCAGGACTTCAAGGTCAGCGTCAAGGCCTCCGATGTGTTCATGGCCGTCGAAGCCTACCGCCTGCTGGCCAAGCAGATCGTGCAGCCGCTGCACCTGGGCATCACCGAAGCCGGTGGCCTGCGTTCGGGGACGGTGAAATCCGCTGTCGGCCTCGGTATGCTGCTGGCCGAAGGCATTGGCGATACCATCCGTATCTCGCTGGCGGCCGACCCGGTCGAAGAAGTGAAAGTCGGCTACGACATCCTCAAGTCGCTGCACCTGCGCTCGCGCGGCATCAACTTCATCGCCTGCCCGAGCTGCTCGCGGCAGAACTTCGATGTGGTCAAGACCATGAACGAGCTGGAAGGGCGCCTGGAAGACCTGCTGGTGCCGCTGGACGTGGCGGTGATCGGTTGCGTGGTCAACGGCCCGGGCGAAGCCAAGGAGGCCCATGTGGGGCTGACCGGCGGCACGCCGAACCTGATCTACATCGACGGCAAGCCGGCGCAGAAGCTGACCAACGACAACCTGGTCGATGAGCTGGAAAAACTCATCCGCCAGAAAGCGGCCGAAAAGGCCGAAGCCGACGCGGCGCTGATCGTCCGTGGCTGACACACAGAATTCGTAAGGACTTTTCGTGAGCAAATCGCTGCAAGCCATCCGTGGCATGAACGACATCCTGCCAGAACAGTCGCCGCTGTGGCGCTACTTCGAAGGCACCGTGGCCGGCCTGCTGGACACCTACGGGTACAGCCAGATCCGCACGCCGATCGTCGAGTTCACCGAGCTGTTCAAGCGCTCCATCGGTGAAGTGACCGACATCGTCGAAAAAGAGATGTACACCTTCGAGGACCGCAACGGCGATTCGCTGACCCTGCGCCCCGAAGGCACTGCCGCCTGCGTGCGTGCCGTGCTCGAGCATGGCATCACCGGCAACGGCCAGGTGCAGAAACTGTGGTACATCGGCCAGATGTTCCGCCACGAGCGCCCGCAGAAGGGCCGCTACCGCCAGTTCCACCAGATTGGCGTGGAAGTGTTCAACCTGGACGGCCCGGACATCGACGCCGAGCTGATCATGCTGACCTGGCGCCTGTGGGGCCTGCTGGGCATCCAGGACGCGGTCAAGCTGGAGCTCAACAGCCTGGGCACCAGCGAAGCCCGTGCACGCTACCGCGATGCGCTGGTCGAGTTCCTCTCGGCGCGCCTGGAGCAACTGGACGAAGACAGCCAGCGCCGCCTGAAGAGCAACCCGCTGCGCATCCTCGACAGCAAGGACCAGAACACCCAGGCGGTGCTGGTCGGTGCGCCGAGGCTGGAAGACTACCTGGACGAAGAGTCGCGCGTGCACTTCGAGGGCCTCAAGGCCCGCCTGGACGCTGCCGGCATTCCGTTCGTGATCAACACCAAGCTGGTGCGTGGCCTGGACTACTACAGCAAGACCGTGTTCGAGTGGGTCACCGACAAGCTCGGCGCCCAGGGCACCGTCTGCGCCGGCGGCCGTTATGACGGCCTGGTCGAACAGATGGGCGGCAAGCCGACCCCGGGCGTCGGTTTCGCCATGGGCATCGAGCGCCTGATCCTGCTGCTGGAAACCCTGGGCAAGGTGCCCGAGTCCATCAGCCGCCAGATCGACGTCTACCTGTGCGCCTTTGGCGAACAGGCGGAACTGGCCGGCCTGCGCCTGTCCGAAGGCCTGCGCGACCGCCTGCCGGGCCTGCGCCTGGCAGTCAACGCCGGTGGTGGCAGCTTCAAGAGCCAGTTCAAGAAAGCCGACAAGAGCGGCGCGCTGTTCGCCCTGATCCTCGGCGACGACGAACTGGCCAAGCAAGAGATCGGCTTCAAGCCCCTGCGTGGTCAGGGCGAACAACAGAACATTGCCTGGGATGCTCTGGCTGAGCACCTGGAAACCGCGATCGCGCAGGCGTAACGCGGTTCAACAAGCGAATAGGCGAAAAGGAGTATTGGGGTGTCGAGTACCGATGATGAACTGGCAGGGGTCAAGGACTGGTGGAACCGCAACGGCAAGCCGCTGCTGACCGGTGCCCTGTTGGCTGGCGTGGTGGTGTTGGGCTGGAATACCTGGCACAAGTACCAGAACAATCAGTCGCAAGGTGCCTCGCAGCTGTACCAGGCCTTGCTGGAGACCAGCCTGACGCCGACTGGCCAGCCTGACGCGACCAAGGTCGCGGAACTGGCCGGCAAGCTCAAGAGCGAGTTCGGCGGTACCGCCTACGCCCAGTACGGCAGCCTGTTCGTGGCCAAGGTCGCGGTCGAGACCGGCAAGCTCGACGACGCTGCTGCCGAGCTGAAGAGCGTGCTGGACAAGCCGGCCGATGCCACCCTGGGCGAAATTTCGCGTCAGCGCCTGGCTCGTGTGCTGGCCGCCCAGAACAAGGCCGAGGACGCCCTCAAGCTGCTCGACGGCGACGCCGACAAAGCCTTCCTGGCCAGCCGCGAAGAGTTGAAAGGTGACCTGCTGGTGCAACTGGGTCGCGCCGACGACGCGCACAGCGCTTACGAGAAAGCCAAGGCTGCGCTGTCCGATGAGGCGGCGGTCGGTGGCCTGCAATTGAAGCTGGATGACTTGGCCAAAGGGGACGCGTAAGTGATCGGTTGGAAACATGCAGCAGTGCTGACCCTGGCCGTACTGGCCGCAGGTTGCAGCAGCAACAGCAAGAAGGAACTGCCTCCGGCCGAGCTGACCAAGTTCACCGAGGAAGTGGTGCTGAAGAAGCAGTGGAGCCGTTCGATCGGTGACGGCCAGGGCGAGACCTACAACACCCTGGTACCCGCCATCGAGAACGACCGTATCTACGCCTCCGACGTCAACGGCGAAGTCTTCGCCCTCGACCGCATCACCGGCGACGTGGTGTGGAAGAAGGACCTCGAGCTGCCGGTTTCCGGCGCTGTCGGCGTGGGCTACGGCCTGGTCATGATCGGTACCCTCAAGGGTGAAGTCATCGCCCTGGACTCCAGCACCGGTGAGGAGCGCTGGCGCTCCCGCGTGACCAGCGAAGTGCTGGCCCCGCCTGCCAACAACGGTGAGGTGGTGGTGGTGCAGACCCAGGACGATCGCCTGATCGGCCTGGATGCCGCCACTGGCGACCGTCGCTGGATCTACGAAAACACCCCGGCCGTGCTGACCCTGCGTGGCACCGGCGCGCCGATCGCCACCAACCGCCTGGCCGTCGCCGGCCTGTCCACCGGCAAGGTGGTGGCGGTGGACATCAACAACGGCGTACCGGTGTGGGAAAGCCGTGTGGCAATCCCGCAGGGCCGTTCCGAGCTGGACCGCGTGGTCGATATCGACGGCGGCCTGCTGCTGTCGGGTGGTACCCTGTACGTCAGCACCTACCAGGGCCGCGTCGCGGGCCTGGACCTGGAAAGCGGCCGCGTGCTGTGGCAGCGTGATGCCTCCAGCTATGTGGGTGTCGCCCAGGGCTACGGTAACGTCTATGTCAGCGAAGCTTCCGGTACTGTCGAAAGCGTCGACGAGCGCTCGTCCAGCGCCCTGTGGACCAACGACACCATGGCTCGCCGTCAGCTGACCGCGCCTGAAGTGTTCTCCAGCTACGTGGCGGTGGGCGACTTCGAGGGTTACCTGCACCTGCTGAGCCAGGTCGATGGCCGCTTCGTCGGCCGTGAGCGTATCGACAGTGATGGCCTGCGTGCCCGCCCACTTGTGGTCGGCGACACCATCTACGTCTTCGGCAACAGCGGCAAGCTCGAGGCACTGACCATCCGCTGAAGCTATGCTTGAAGCCTTGGCGGGCCTCAAGCCGCGGCGTAGGACACGCCGCCCGAACTCCGGCCGCTGCCTTGCAGCGGCCTTTGCATTTTCAAGAATTCAAGAGTGGAGAGCCGAATGGTTCCCGTAATCGCCCTGGTGGGCCGCCCGAACGTCGGCAAATCCACCATGTTCAACCGCCTGACCAAGACCCGCGATGCCATCGTCGGTGACCTGTCGGGCCTGACCCGTGACCGCCAGTATGGTGATGCCAGCTGGCAGGGTCGCTCCTTCATCCTGATCGACACCGGCGGTATCACCGGTGACGAAGTGGGCATGGACGAGAAGATGGCCGAGCAGTCGCTCATGGCCATCGAAGAAGCCGACTATGTGCTGTTCCTGGTCGATGCCCGTGCCGGCATGACCGCTGCCGACCAGATGATCGCCGAGCACCTGCGCAAGCGGAACAAGGAAGCGATCCTGGTTGCCAACAAGATCGACAACATCGATGCCGATGTGGCACGCGCCGAGTTCTCGCCGCTGGGCATGGGCAACGCCATCCCGGTGGCCGGCTCCCAGGGCCGCGGCATCAATGCGCTGATGGAGGCCGTGCTCGGCCACCTGCCACGCGACCAGGTCGAGGAAGCGCTGGACGCCGAAGTCGCCGAAGGCGAGGAAGCGGTGCGCATCCCGGGCCCGAGCGAGAAGGATGGCATCAAGATCGCCATCATCGGCCGCCCCAACGTCGGCAAGTCGACTCTGGTCAACCGCATGCTCGGCGAAGAGCGCGTGGTGGTGTACGACCAGCCGGGCACCACCCGCGACAGTATCTACATCCCGTTCGAGCGCGATGACGAGAAGTACACCTTCATCGACACCGCCGGCGTGCGCAAGCGCGGCAAGATCCATGAGGAAGTCGAGAAGTTCTCGGTGGTGAAGACGCTGCAGGCGATCAAGGACGCCAACGTGGTGATCTTCGTCATGGACGCCCGCGAAGGCGTGGTGGACCACGACCTGAACCTGCTGGGCTTCGCCCTGGAAGCCGGCCGTGCCATCGTCATCGCCCTGAACAAGTGGGACGGCATGGAGCCGGGCGAGCGTGACTACGTGAAGACCGAGCTGGAGCGCCGGCTGTTCTTCGTCGATTTCGCCGACATCCACTTCATCTCCGCCCTGCACGGCACCGGCGTGGGCCACCTGTACAAGTCGGTGCAGGCCGCGTTCAAGTCGGCGGTAACCCGCTGGCCGACCAGCCGCCTGACG
The DNA here is from genome assembly GCF_040784925.1 of Pseudomonas sp. X4. Taxonomy (NCBI): domain Bacteria; kingdom Pseudomonadati; phylum Pseudomonadota; class Gammaproteobacteria; order Pseudomonadales; family Pseudomonadaceae; genus Pseudomonas; species Pseudomonas sp. X4. The sequence continues at coordinate 3,426,160 of NZ_CP160798.1, forward strand.
CAGATCCTCGAAGATGCCGTGAGCGAGCACCAGCCGCCGCTGGTCAACGGCCGCCGCATCAAGCTGCGCTATGCCCACCTCGGTGGTGCCAACCCGCCGCTGATCGTGATCCACGGCAACCAGACCGACAAGATTCCGAAGTCGTACTCGCGTTACCTGGAGAACACCTACCGCCGCGTGCTGAAGCTGGTCGGTACGCCGATCCGCATCGAGTACAAGGGCGGTGAGAACCCGTACGAGGGCAAGAAGAACACCCTCACCGACCGCCAGGTCAACAAAAAGCGCCGCCTGATGTCGCACCACAAGAAGGCCGAGAAGAAGCGCCGCGACAAGCGCTGATTCCGCGTTAGCTTCTTCGCGGGCTTGCCCGCTCCCACAGGTCTCCACAGTTTTCGAATTCTGTGCAGTACCTGTGGGAGCGGGTTTACCCGCGAAGAGGCCCTTTGATCCAGCGCAAATCCCCCTATTGCTTCAAACTTTTCCCTGACCGCTCGATTGTCCCATCACGCCCGTAGCCAGGCGCTGCTACTCGCCCCTACCTAGTAAAAATGCTAGTTGTCCGTTGCTGTAAGCTTTGAAAGACTTACGCTCATTTGAGTGGTCTATAAATCAGGGCTTAAGTATGGATCTTCAGCGTAAAACATTGAAGTTATTTTATTGTGACGGTGATATGCATACGAGCCTTCGTCATCAAGGCAGTCGTACTGTGTTTCGGGTCGCAGGACAATCATTAGCCGAATTGAGAGTAGGTACTGTAGATAGCGTCAGCCTATTGTCGGTTAATAACGCCGGCTCTGTAGTAGGTATGGCGCAGGAGAGTGAGCGGGAGCAGTTTGATTATACTGCTTATGGCGATTGTTCGTCCCTTTCCTCGGGGCGCTCTTTGCTAGGGTTCAATGGTGAGTATTATGATGATTTTCTTCAAGGGTATATGCTGGGGAATGGCTACAGATTATTAAATGGTATGAGATTTAACTCCCCAGATAGTTTTGCACCTTTCAGGGTATTGAACGCATATGGATATTGCAATGGAGACCCAGTCAATTATGTTGATCCCAGTGGCCACGCTCCGTGGTGGCTATTTTCGCCCAGCTCTTATTTCAAGATGAAAGGAGTGTTTGAAAATGTCAAGCGCGCTACCAAGCTTATCAATAGGACTGGTTTGGAAAACTTTAAAGCATCTGCACATCCGAGCGATGTTGCTAGAGCCATTGAAAGCAAGATGCAGTATGTTAAGAGGGTGGGGGCCGATTTGGAACGTATTGGGGCAAAGGAAGGAAGCGTCACATTTTTTGCTCTTGGTCGTAAATCTAAACTTGGGGCAACGGCGGCTGAATTTAGTGATGCGGCCGAAAGATTTAAGGGTAGGGTAAAGGATTTGCAGGTGCGCCATTTAGGCGATCATGAGCGTTACATCAAATTGCGTGACCATAATGCGCCGATTTTGGGTGAAATCTATGGTCTGAATAGTAAAATTAAGTATTTGAATGCTCAAAGGCAAGATGGCAATAAATTTGATTATGACCTTTCGGATCGCGAGTTACGTAAGGTTGAAAGCGAAAGGAGGATTCACAATAAGCCAATCGATAAAGAAATATACAGGCTTGAAAGGAAAGTAAGCAACTTGCAAAAACGATTGAGATCAAAGGTCTAATCAATTAGACCCGTAATCCTGATGTGGGGAGCCCTGTCCCATCTGTGCTGGCGCCGAAACCAGTTGTCATTGGAGCGCTCTGCTTTTTCCTGACCGCTCGATCCGCTATGCTCGGGCTCCACCCCGTGCCGGATACACCCCAGGAAAGAGGGCTCCATGATCCGCAGCAAACTGCCGAATGTCGGCACGACCATCTTCACCACCATGTCTCAGCTCGCCGTGCAGACTGGCGCGCTCAACCTGTCGCAAGGCTTCCCCGACTTCAATGGCCCGCAGGCGCTGCTCGATGCTGTCGGCCGGCATGTGGCCGCCGGGCATAACCAGTATTCGCCGATGACCGGCTTGCCGGCCCTGCGCCAGCAGGTGGCGGCCAAGGTCGCGCGGCTGTATGGCGCGCAGGTGGATGCCGACCAGGAAGTGACCATCACCCCTGGAGCCACCGAGGCGATCTTCTGTGCCATCCAGGCGGTGGTGCATGCTGGCGACGAAGTGATTGTCTTCGACCCTTGCTATGACAGCTACGAGCCGTCCGTGGAACTGGCCGGTGGGCGCTGCGTGCATGTACAGCTGAGCGACGGCGATTTCCGCATCGACTGGCAGAAGTTCAGCGATGCCCTCAGCCCGCGCACGCGCATGGTGATCCTCAACTCACCGCACAACCCCAGCGGTGCGCTGATTACCCGGGAAGACCTCGACCAATTGGGCCGGCTTATCGCTGACCGCGATATCTACCTGGTCAGCGATGAAGTGTATGAACACCTGGTCTACGACGGCGTGCGCCATGCCAGCGTGTTGGCCCACGAGCAACTGTATCAACGCGCCTTCGTGGTCAGCTCGTTCGGCAAGACTTATCACGTCACCGGCTGGAAGACCGGCTATGTGATCGCCCCGCCGGCGCTGAGTGCCGAGCTGCGCAAGGTACACCAGTACGTCAACTTCTGCGGTGTGACCCCGCTGCAGTGCGCCCTGGCCGATTTCATGGCCGAGCACCCCGAGCATATCGATGAACTGCCGGCCTTCTACCAGGCCAAGCGAGACTTGTTCTGCGGCTTGCTGGAGGGCTCGCGGTTCCGTTTCACCCGCACGGCGGGTACCTATTTCCAGCTGGTGGACTATTCGCAGATCCGCCCGGACCTGAACGATGTCGACATGTCGCTGTGGCTGACCCGTGAGCACGGCGTGGCGACCATCCCGGTGTCGGTGTTCTACCAGCAACCCATCCCCGAGCAACGCCTGGTTCGCCTGTGCTTTGCCAAACGAGAGGAGACGCTGCGTCAGGCAGCGGAAAAACTATGCGCGATCTGAGTACACTGCCGAACCTGAAAGTCGCCCTGGTGCAGACCACCCTGGCCTGGCACGACCGCGAGGCCAACTATGCGCACTTCGAGGTGCTGCTGGAGCAGGTGGGCGAGGTGGACCTGGTGATCCTGCCGGAAATGTTCACCACTGGTTTTTCCATGCAATCGGAAAGCCTGTGCGAGCCGGAAAACGGCCCGACCTACAAATGGCTGAAGGCCCAGGCGAAGAAGTACAACACGGTGATTACCGGCAGCGTGATCATCCAGGCCGCCGATGGCAGCCACCGCAACCGCCTGCTGTGGGCCCGGCCGGATGGCGAGATACTGCACTACGACAAGCGCCACCTGTTCCGCATGGCCGGTGAGCACAAGCATTACACCCCGGGCGAGCGCCAGGTGCAGTTCGAACTCAAGGGCTGGCGGATTCGCCCGCTGATCTGCTACGACCTGCGCTTCCCGGTGTGGAGCCGCGATGCCCAGGACACCGACCTGTTGCTATACACCGCCAACTGGCCGGCTGCGCGCCGCCAGCACTGGAACCGCCTGTTGCCGGCGCGGGGTATCGAGAACCTGTGCTATGTGGCGGCGGTGAACCGGGTGGGCACCGACGGCAAGGGCTTTGCCTATTCCGGCGACAGCCAGGTGCTGGACTTCCAGGGCGAGAGCCTGCTCAGTGCCGGGGAGGCCGACGGGGTGTTCACCGTGGTGTTGAGCGCGGCGGAGCTGGCGGCCTACCGGACCAAGTTCCCGGCCAACCTGGATGCCGACACCTTCGAGTTGCACTGACAGTCTGTACCGGCCTCTTCGCGGGTAAACCCGCTCCCACAGGTACCGCACAGTATTCAAAATCTGTGAGGACCCTGTGGGAGCGGGTTTACCCGCGAAGAGGCCGGTGCTGGTTACATCAGTTTCCGATCAGTACACATCCCGCCGATACCGCCCATCCTCGATCAGCTGCTGCACTACCGCTTCCCCGAGGATGCCGTTGAGCGCCGCATCCACTCCGGCAGCCATGCCTTGCAGGCTGCCGCAGACATAAACACAAGCACCATCCGCGACCCAGCGCTTGAACTCTTCAGCCTGCTGCAGCAACACATCCTGCACATACACCTTGTCGGCCTGATCCCGTGAAAATGCGAGGTCCAGGCGTGCCAGGTCGCCTTTGTCCAGCCAGCCTTGCAGCTCGTTGCCGCACAGCAGGTCATGCGCCCGGTTACGCTCGCCGAACAACAGCCAGTTGCGCTGCTCGCCAGCATTCACCCGCGCGCGGAGAAGGCTGCGCAGGCCGGCCAGGCCGGTGCCGTTGCCAATCAACACCAGCGGTGCAGCCGTTTCCGGCAGGTGGAAGCTGCTGTTGCGCCGCAAACGCAGGCTCAGCGTACCGTCAAGCGGCAGGTACTCGGTCAGCCAGCCGGAACCCAGGCCCAGGTTGCCATCGGCATGGCGTTCCTGGCGCACGATCAGCTCCAGCACGCCATCGCTGGCGATCGAGGCAATCGAGTACTCGCGGCTGCCGATAGGCACCAGTGCGTCGACCAGTGCTTGCGGCTGTAGGCCGATCAGGTGATCGCGACGGGTCGGCAACTGGCGGCCGGCCAGGGCCTGGGCGAGGGTTTCGCCCAGGCCATTCACTTGCACCTTGGCCCCGGCGTCCAGCGCCATGCCATCGAGGAAGGCGTCGATCCTCGGCTGGCCGTTGAGCGGCAGGATCTCCACCAGGTCGCCGGCTTCCCAGCTGGCGGGCTGTTCCGGTCGCAGGCCCAGCAGGTACACCGGCTGGCCCTGGCTGCCCGGGTTGAGCAGTTCGCGGCGCACCAGCGACCAGTTGCCGAAGCTCGGCGGCTGCCAGGCGGCCACTGGCTGGGCGCCGGTCAGTTGCGCCAGTTCCTGCTGCCACTGCTGCAGCGCGGCCTGGTCGGCGTTGTCCACTTCCACTGGGCTGAACGCACTGCTGGCACCGCGTTCACCCAGCCATGCCTGCAGGCGGCGGGCGAAGCCGCAGAAGTGCGGATACTGGCGGTCACCGAGAGCGAGCAGGGCATAGCTGAGGTTGTCCAGCGCCCAAGGCTGGCCGAGCACCTTGCGCTCGAAGGCGCGGGCGCTGTCGGGGGCTTCGCCGTCGCCGAAGGTGCTGACCACGAACAGCGCACGGCGGGCCTGGCGCAGGTCGCTTTCACCCAGTTCTGCCAGGGCGCGTACCTGCACTGGCAGGCCGGCGGCCTGAAGCTGCCCGGCGCTCTGCCAGGCCAGTTGTTCGGCAAGCCCGCTCTGGCTGGCAAAGCCGATCAGCCAGCTGTCGCCGCTGGTGGTGTTGCTGGTGACGTTGCCACGGGCGGCACGTACCTGGCGCTTCTTGCGACGGCGGTCGAGGTACAGCAGCCAGCCGGTGACGAAGAACAGCGGCATGGTCAGGCTGGCGATGGTGACGATGATGCGCCCCGGCAGGCCGAAGTATTCGCCCACGTGCAGGGCGTAGACGCTCTGCAGCAACTGGGCCTTGAAGGACTTGTCGGTGTAGCGGTCATGTCTTTTCACCTGGCCGCTGGCCGGGTCCAGTACCAGGGTGTTGAAGGCACGTGGGTGGTCGGCGTTGTCCAGCAGGTAGAACAGGTTGGCCGGCTGGCCGCCTACCGGTGGCAGGCGCAGGTTGTACATGGCCAGGCCCGGGCCGGCAGCGTCCTTGAGGTTGGCCCAGATCGCGTCGTAGTCGACCACCAGCGGCGGGGCGTTCTTGTCGATTTTCTGCGGCCCGTGGCGGCCACGGCCTTCGCCGCGCTTTTGCTGCTGGCCGGCGGCCGGCGCGTCGGCCAGCAGCTTGTTCAGGCCCTCGCGGTACCACTCGTAGGACCAGAACAGCCCGGTCAGGGCGAACAGCAGGTAGAACAGCAGGCACCAGGTGCCGGCCACCGCGTGCAGGTCCCAGTTGAAGGCGCGGCCTTTCTTGGCCCAGTCGAAGGTCAGCCAGGTGCGCCAGTCCAGCGCCTTGCGCGGCCAGCGCAGGTACAGGCCGGAGAGGCAGAAGAACACCAGCATCAGGGTGCAGGCACCGGTGATCTGCCGGCCGCTGTCGCCCATGGCCAGGAAGCGGTGCAGATTGAGCATGAGGTTGAAGAAGCCTTGCCCGGCCACTTCTCCCTTGAGTTCGCCGGTGTACGGGTCGGCATAGCGCAGCTGGCCACGGCGCTCGCCTGGTGGTGGGGTGAAGAAGACGCGTGCGGCGTTGCCTTCGCGTACATCGACCCACAGCATCGCCACCTTGTCGTGCTGCTGGGCCTCGGCCCGCTGGACCAGTTCGGCCGGGGGCAGCACGCCCTCCGGGCGCACCTGGACCTTCAGGACATCGGCATTCAGCGCGCGCAGCAGTTCTTCCTGAAACGAGTACAAGGCTCCGGTGATACCCATCAAGGCCAGCACCAGGCCAGCGGTGATGCCAAAGAACCAGTGCAATTGGAACAGCGTCTTCTTCACCACATGATCACCTTGTGTTTCTGCCGCACACTGCGCGGCGTGCATTATGCCTTGATACGCAAAAGCCCCGCTCACGGGAATGAACGGGGCGGGGTGGGCTCGTCAGTCAGGCTTGTGTTGTCTGTACCGGCTTCTTCGCGGGTGAACCCGCTCCCACAGGTACTGCACTGACCTCAGGTCCAGTGATATCTCTGTGGGAGCGGGTTCACCCGCGAAAGGGCCGGCACAGGCGCAGCCCATTCAACAGATCAACCCCATCCCGGCATCAGAAGTGGAAGCTGGTGGTCAACAGTGCAGTCCGCCCGGCGGCCTGGTTGGCATAGTGCCCACTGTAGGCCTTGTCGTAGTAGACCTCGTTGGTGAGGTTCTGCACGTTCAACTGCAGATCGACGTGCTTGGTCAGCTTGTAGCTGGCCATGGCGTCGTAGCGCCAGTACGAGTCGACCATCACGCTGTTGGTGGTGTTGCCGAACACTTCATCGACGTAGAAGGCACCACCACCAATGGTCAGCTTCGGCGTGACGTTGTAGGTGGTCCACAGGGTCAGGCTGTTGTTCGGTGTGTTAGGCAGCTGGTTGCCATCGTTGTAACCATCGATGAACACCGTGCCGACCCGCTGCGCGCCGCCGTCGACGAGCTTGGCATCCAGGTAGGTGTAGCCGGCGAATACTTGCCAGGCGTCGGTCAGCTTGCCGCTGGCGCTGAGCTCCAGGCCATCGACACGGGTCTTGCCGATGTTCTGATAGGTGTTGCTGTCCACCAGTACACGTGCGTCTTCCTTCTCGGTGCGGAAAATGGCTGCGGTCAACGCCAGGCGTTCGTCGAGCAGATCCCACTTGGTACCGATTTCGTAGTTGGTGGTTTTTTCCGGTTTCAGCTCGCTGGTGGTGGTGGCCGTGACCAGCGCGTTGCCGTCGGAACCTTCGCCGAGCGAGGCGCCAGGCGGGGTGGCGGAGGTGGCATAGGACACATAGATGCTGCCGTTCTCGGCAGGCTTCCAGGTCAGGCCCAGCTGGCCAGTGACGAACTCACTGGTGTCTTCGGTCTTGAAGCTGGTAGAACCGTTGGCCGCTTTGGTCTTGACCTTGGTGTCGAAGTGGTCGTAACGCAGGCCCATGGTCAGCAACCAGGCCGGGTCGAGCTCCAGCGTGTCGGTGAAGTAGATGGCGCGCGTGTTGCCAGAAGTATCGGCACCTGCTTCGGTGCGGCTGATGGTGCCGTCCCACTCTTCATGCGGGTTGGGGTTCGGGAACGAGGTGCAGACACCGGAGATCTGCCCTGTTGCACTCGAGCAGTTGCCGGCGCCGAAACCGGTGACGTCATAGCCCGATTTTACCGAGGTTTCCCGGCTGAGTTCGATACCGGTGGAGAAGCTGTTCTTCATGCCGCCAACGTAGAAATCCCCATACAGGTCGGTCTGGTTGGTGGTGGTGCGGGTGTTGGCGACACGGTTGTTCGGGCGACGCCAGACTTCACCGTTGAGGATGTTGCCCTTGCTGTCGTCTGGCTGGCTGTAGATGTAATCCTGCAGCGTATTGCCATGGCGCAGGGTGTTCTTGATGGTCAGCGAGTCGCTCAGGTCGTGTTCGATGCTGATGGTCGAGATATCTGCACGGCTCTTGGAGAAATCGCGACCGACCAGACCGTAGTAGTTGCTGCTGCTGCCACCGCCGTGGGTCGGCTTGTCCGGGTTGGCCGAGGTGCGAGCGGCCGAGCTGCCGGAGCGCAGGCTGTACGGAATACCCGAATCCGGCAGGTCGTCGCTTTCCACGTGGTAGTAGTCAAGGCTCACGCGGGTATCGGTGCCCAGACCGAACACCAGCGAAGGTGCCACGCCCCAGCGGTCGTAGTTGACCTCATCGCGGCCGGCGACGTTGCTTTTGTGGGTCATCAGGTTCAGGCGGCCAGCGACGCTGTCGCTGAACTGATAGTTGCCATCCAGGGTGTAGCGCTGGGTCTGATCGCTGCCCCAGGTCCAGGCGCCGTCGAGCGAGTTGCCCAGGTGCGCACGCTTGCTGACCATGTTGATGGTGCCACCGGCAGCGCCGCGGCCAGCGATCGAGGAGTTCGGGCCCTTGGCCACTTCCACCGACTCGATGGCGAAGATTTCGCGGGTTTGCGAACCGGTATCGCGCACGCCGTCCAGGTACATCGAGCTCTGGCTGTCGAAGCCGCGAATGAATGGGCGATCGCCGGAGGGGTTGCCACCTTCGCCGGCACCCATGGTGATGCCCGGCACAGTGCGCAGTGCATCCTGCAGGGTCAGGGCGCTGGTGTCCTTGATCACTTGCTGCGGGATCACGGTGATCGACCGCGGGGTATCTACCAGCGGTGCGGTGTACTTCTGCGAAGAGGCCTTGTCGACCTTGTAATCGGTGCTGGCCTGTTCAGCCTTGCCGTTGACGCTGGTGGCGTCGAGGGTGATAGCGCTGCTGGCGGCCGGGTCGGCGGCATAGGCCGACGAAGCGCTGAGGGCGACACCGATGGCAGACACGATCAGGCGTGGTGAACTCACTGCAGATGGTACGTACTGGCGCATTGCTAAGGACCTTCCCCAAGGTGTTAAGGCCGCGGATCTTAATGTAAGCAATTGTGACTCACAATTGAGAGTCGTTACCATTCGTGAAGAATTTACAATCTTTACAATTTGCCTTTACGGTTTCATCAAGCTGAAACGTCTTAAGCGGCGAATGGGGCTTGTGAAGCGCAAAAGGGAATCAATATCATTGGCGCCTTTACATTTTCCAACGGTGCTGCCGCCATGCTGCTTCACATCCCCAGCCTGTTTCACGCCGATGAACTGGCCCGTATCCGCGAGGCGCTGGAGCAGGCCGACTGGGCCGACGGCAAGATCACGGCCGGCTACCAGTCGGCCAAGGCCAAGCACAACCTGCAGTTGCCGGAAGGCCACCCGCTGGCCAAGGAGATCGGCAGTGCGCTGATCGACCGCCTGTGGCAGACCCCGCGCTTCATGTCTGCAGCCTTGCCGCACAAGGTGTTCCCGCCGCTGATCAACTGCTACCGTGAAGGCGGCAATTTCGGCTTCCACATCGACAACGCCCTGCGCCAGCCCAAGGGCAGCCCGGAGCGGGTGCGTACCGACCTGTCTTCCACGCTGTTCCTCAGCGATCCGGACAGCTACGACGGCGGCGAGCTGGTGATTCAGGACACCTATGGCGTGCAGCAGGTCAAGCTGGCCGCCGGTGACCTGGTGCTGTACCCCGGCACCAGCCTGCACAAGGTCAACCCGGTGACCCGTGGCCAGCGTTACGCCGCATTCTTCTGGACCCAGAGTCTGGTGCGCGAGGACAGCCAGCGGGCGTTGCTGTTCGAGATGGACAATGCCATCCAGCAACTGACTGCCGATGTGCCGGAGCATCCATCACTGCTACAGCTGACCGGCACCTACCACAACCTGCTGCGCCGCTGGGCCGAGGTCTGAACCGTGTCCTATCAGTTGCGGCGTGAGGAAGTGGTGGATGTGGCCGGTTTGCAGGCCATGCTGGAAGAAAGCCCTGGCAAGGCCGCCCAGGCGATCCTGGCGGCGGCCGGGCAGGGCGCGGTGGAGGCACAGTTGCTGCTGGGGCAGATCCTGCTCGACGGGCGCGGCATTCAGGCGGATGCCGCCGTGGCCAGGCGCTGGTTCGGCATCGCCGCCCAGGGCGGCAGTGCCATGGCGCACAACATGCTGGGGCGTTGCCTGGAGCATGGCTGGGGCGGTGAGCAAAGCCAGGCGCAGGCGGCCATCCACTATGCGCGTGCGGCCGATGCCGGGCTGGACTGGGGGTTGTACAACCTGGGCAACCTGCTGGCCACCGGGCGCGGCATACCGGCCAACCAGGCGCAGGCGCTGATGTGCTACGAGAAGGCCGCGCACATGGGGCATGCCAAGTCGATGAACCTGTACGGGCGTTACCTGGAGCAAGGCATCGCCACGGCGCCCAACCCGGCACGGGCGGTGCGCTGGTATAGGCGTTCGGCCGAGGCGGGGGACTTTCGAGGCATGTTCAGCCTGGCGCTGGTGCTGGTCGAGCGTGGGCAGGTGGCGGAAGCCGGGCCTTGGCTGGAGCGGGCGCGGGTCGAGGGGAACATGAATTTCCTGCGCAGTGCGCTGGTGACTTTGCAGGGTGCCGGGCCGGTGTTGATGGCCTTTGCGGCGCGGTATGCCGAGGAGATCGAACGGCGCGAAGCTTGAGGCCTTCTGTGCTGGCCCTTTCGCGGGTGAACCCGCTCCCACAGGTACTGCGCTGGGCCTGATGTGAGCGCCGCACCTGTGGGAGCGGGCTTGCCCGCGAAGAGGCCGGTACAGGAAAGCACAAATGAAAACGGGGCCTTGCGGCCCCGTTTTGCGTTACAGGTAGTAAGCCTTTAGCGGCGGGAAGCCGTTGAATTCCACTGCGCTGTAGCTGGTGGTGTAGGCACCGGTCGACAGCCAGTACAGGCGGTCGCCGATGGCCAGGTTCAGCGGCAGGCCGTACTTGTAGTTTTCGTACATGATGTCGGCGCTGTCGCAGGTCGGGCCGGCGATGACCACTTCTTCGGCCTCGCCTTTCTTCTCGGTCCAGATCGGGAACTTGATGGCTTCGTCCATGGTTTCGATCAGGCCGGAGAACTTGCCCACGTCGGTGTAGATCCAGCGCTCGACGGCGGTGCGCGACTTGCGTGCAACCAGGACCACTTCGCTGACCAGGATGCCGGCGTTGGCAATCAGCGAACGGCCCGGCTCGAGGATGATTTCCGGCAGGTCGTCACCGAAGTCTTCCTTCAGGAAGCGGATGATCTCTTCGGCGTAGGTTTCCAGGCTGTTGGTCCGGGTGATGTAGTTGGCCGGGAAGCCGCCACCCATGTTGATCAGCTTCAGCTCGATGCCGTCTTCTTCCTTCAGGCGCTCGAAGATCACCTTGACCTTGGCGATGGCAGCATCCCATACGCTGATGTCGCGCTGCTGCGAGCCAACATGGAAGGAAATGCCGTAAGGCACCAGGCCCAGGTCGCGGGCGAGGATCAGCAGGTCCATGGCCATGTCGGTCTGGCAACCGAATTTACGCGACAGCGGCCAGTCGGCAGTGGTCGAGCCTTCGGTGAGGATACGCACGTACACCTTCGAACCCGGTGCGGCCTTGGCGATGTTGCGCAGGTCGGCTTCCGAGTCGGTGGCATACAGGCGCACGCCCTTCTCATAGAAGTAGCGGATGTCCTTGGACTTCTTGATGGTGTTGCCGTAGCTGATACGGTCGGCGCTGACGCCGCGGCCCAGCACCTTGTCCAGCTCGTAGATCGAGGCGATGTCGAAGCTCGAACCTTTCTCTTTGAGCAGGTCGATGATTTCCACGGCCGGGTTGGCCTTTACCGCGTAGTACACCTTGGCGAATTCGAAACCAGCACGCAGGTCGTCATAGGCCTGGCTGATCATCTGGGTGTCGATGAGTACGAACGGGGTTTCTTGCTTGTCGGCGAACGCCTTCATTTTCTGGAAGGTGTCACGCGCGAAATAGTCTTCGACCTGGATCGACATGCTCAGGGACTCCATGGGCAAACTGAAAATTTAAGTGGCTGCAAACTGAACGTCCTCCGTATCCCCACTTTGGTTCGCCTACTCAGTACTTGAGCCGGATGGATCGTTTCCAGCATGGACGTTCGGCGCGCACTTTAGGGCGTGAAGAATGCAGAATCAACAGGCAATCCGGGCGTGATCGACGCGGATCGACGACCTGCCATTTGAATAACCGACCCATGTGACCGGCTGATGTTCCCCGGAGTGTTTCAAGCGTAAAAAATAGTGGAATGGAGCGCGTTGGCTCCTTCGCGGGCACGCCCGCTCCCACAGGCATCTCGCGGTTCCTGTGGGAGCGGGCGTGCCCGCGAAGGGGCCTCAGGTGTTCATATTTATGGCCACATTTCCCTGGCACCGCCGTGCATGAAAAAGACGATAAATTTTTTGTTACCGACTGGCGGAATTGCCGTGCTTGATGAGAAACATTACTATTCGCACCCTTGTCTGCCTCCCTGATGACCCCGACCGTGTCCGGACCCAAAGGCTTCCTCGACCACTACCATGAGCTGATCGGCACCTGGACGCGCAAGTTGCGCAGTCGACAGCAGGCCGAGGACCTCACCCACGATGCCTTTGTCCGGGTACTGGAAAACCCGCGCGAGCAGGTCGAGCAGCCACGCGCCTACCTGCACCAGACTGCACGCAATATTGCCGTGGATGGTTTCCGGCGCGAGGACCGCCGCCAGGCCCTGGAGCTGGAAGCCTTCGACGAAGGCGTGGCCGCCAGTGGCGACCCCGAGGCCTACGTGCATGCGCTGGAGCTGGCCGACAGTGTCGAGCGGGCGCTGGCCGAACTGCCGCTCAATTGCCGGCAGGTGTTCATCTGGCAGAAGCTCGAAGGCCTGACCCAGGCCGAGATCGCCGAGCGCATGGGGTTGAGCAAGAACATGGTCGAAAAGTATATGATCCGCACGCTCCGGCATCTGCGTGAGCACCTGGATGTGTCGGCATGATGAGTCAGGAGACCTTTTCGATGAAACAGCACGGTACCGATACCGTCCGCGAGCAGGCGGCCGCGTGGTTCGCCCGGGTGCAGGATGCCCCTCGCGATGCCGGGCTGCAGGCGCAGCTGCACGCCTGGCTGGAAGGCGATGCACGGCACCGTGATGAGTACCAGCAGCTCGCCCGCCTGTGGCAGGCCACCGACTTCATCCCGCGCCAGCGCCTGGAAGCGCTGTGCCAGCCGGCACCGGTACGCCAGTTGCCACGTCGGCGCTTCGTGCGCCAGGCCTTGGCCGCCAGCGTGGCCGCACTGGCGTTGGGCCTGGGCTGGGGCGGCTGGCACTACCAGCAACTGAATCACCAGGGCAGCTTGCAGACCGCCTTCAACGAACGCCGCCAGGTCGAACTGCCGGATGGTTCGCACCTTGAGCTCAACGGCAGCACGCAAGTGCAGGTCGCTTTTAGCGCCGGCCAGCGGCATGTCCGGCTGATGGCGGGTGAGGTGATGTTCACCGTCGCCCATGACAGTGGCAGGCCGTTCGTGGTCGACACCGCCCAGGGCAGCGTGACTGTCACCGGTACCCGTTTCGACGTCCGCCTGGACCCGGCCAGCACCCGCGTGGCGGTGGAGCAGGGCTCGGTGCGTGTGCAGGGCAAGGGCGCCTCGCTGGCGCAGCTCACGGCGGGCCAGGGCTCGCATATAGATGCACAAGGCCAGGTGGCGGCGCCCTATGCGGTGAATACCGGCACCCTGACTGCCTGGCGCCAAGGCAGGCTGGTGTTCGACAACGCCACCCTGGCCGAGGTGGTGGCCGAAGCCTCGCGTTACCGCAGCCAGCCGCTGCGGGTCGCCCCCGGCAAAGTCGCCCAGCTGCGGCTGTCCAGCACCTTCAGCACCGACGACACCGACGCGCTGCTGCGTGCCTTGCCGAGCATCCTGCCGGTGGCCATCAAGGCCCATGAAGATGGCTCGCGCGAAATAATCGCGAAATAGATTCAGGTTTTTTTCCGCTCGTTCGTCTTCCCCGCCAGCTGCAACTGCCAAGCATTTCCATTTGCATGCGGTTGGCGTTTATTCCGTATTCCAGGAAGTTTCGACGACGTGAACAACAACAAGCCCTTCCCACGCTTCCGCGCCCTGGCGCTGGCCCTGGCGGTCAGCGCCGTGGCCGTCAACAGCCAGGCCGCAGAGTCCGGCAGCACCATCCAGATCCAGGCCCAACCCTTGGCTTCGGCGCTGAACCAGCTGGGCCAGCAGACCAACCTGCAGCTGTTCTTCAGCCCCGAGCTGGTGGCCGGCAAGCAGGCCCCGGCGGTGTCCGGCCAGCTGGCGCCCGAGCAGGCGCTGCAGCAGCTGCTGCAAGGCAGCGGCCTGACCTACGAGATGTCCCAGGGCACCGTGGTGGTCAAGCCGGCCCAGGCCGATGGCACCCTCACCACCGGCAGCCTGGAGCTGGCACCCACCGACATCAAGGTGGTGGGTGACTGGCTGGGCGATGCCCAGCAGAGCGTGGTGCAGAACCACCCCGGCGCGCGCACCGTGGTACGCCGCGAGGCGATGGTAGAGAAGGGCGCAATGAACGTGCGCGACGTGCTGCGCGGCATCCCGGGCGTGCAGGTGCAGGACTCCAACGGCACCGGCGGCAGCGACCTGTCGCTGAACGTAGGTGTTCGCGGCCTGACTTCGCGCCTGTCGCCACGCTCCACGGTGCTGATCGACGGCATCCCGGCCGCCTTCGCGCCCTATGGCCAGCCGCAGCTGTCGATGGCGCCGATTTCCTCGGGCAACCTCGACAGCATCGACGTGGTGCGTGGCGCCGGCTCCGTGCGTTATGGCCCACAGAACGTCGGCGGGGTGATCAACTTCGTTACCCGGGCTATCCCGGAGAAGGCCTCGGCCGAGCTGTCCACCACCCTGGAAACCTCCCAGCATGGTGGCTGGAAACACACCGAGTCGGCCTTCGTCGGCGGCACGGCGGACAACGGCATGGGCGTGGCGCTGCTGTACACCGGGGTGAATGGCAACGGCTACCGTGAAAGCAACAACGGCAACGACATCGACGACGTCATCCTCAAGACCCACTGGGCGCCGACCGACGTTGACGAGTTCTGGCTCAACTTCCACTACTACGACGGCCGTGCCGACATGCCCGGCGGCCTGACCCAGGCGCAGTACGACAGCAACCCGTACCAGTCGCTGCGCGACTACGACTATTTTGCCGGCCGGCGCAAGGACGTGTCGTTCAAGTGGCAGCGCCAGCTCGACGACGCCACCCAGTTCGAAGTGCTGACCTACTACACCGACAGCTTCCGCGGCAGCTCCATTGCCTCGCGCGACATGAAGACCCTGTCGTCGTACCCGCGCAACTACCATACCTTTGCCATCGAACCGCGGCTGTCGCGGATCTTCTTCGCCGGCCCGACCACCCAGGAAGTCAGCGTGGGTTACCGCTACCTGAAGGAAGCGATGCGTGAGCAGTCGACCCGCCTGGCGCTGATCGACAACGTGCCGACGCCGACCCCGACCTCCGACGGCCATGTGTTCCAGGACCGCAGCGGTGGTACCGAGGCCAGCGCCTACTACATCGACGACAAGATCGACGTGGGTAACTGGACCATCACCCCAGGTATCCGCTTCGAGCATATCAACACCGACTGGCGCGACCGCCCGGTGCTCGGTGCCAACGGCCAGCCGGTGCCGGAGAAGAAACGCAGCATCACCAGCAACGAGCCACTGCCGGCGCTGAGCGTGATGTACCACATCTCCGATGCGTGGAAGGTGTTCGCCAACTACGAGACCTCGTTCGGCAGCCTGCAGTACTTCCAGCTGGGCCAGGGTGGTACTGGCAACAGCACGGCCAATGGCCTGGAGCCGGAAAAGGCCAAGACCTACGAGATCGGTACCCGCTATGACAATGGTGGCTTTGCCGGTGAGCTGACGGCGTTCTACATCGATTTCGATGACGAACTGCAGTACATCAGCAACGACGTGGGCTGGACCAACCTCGGCGCGACCAAGCACCAGGGTATCGAGGCCTCGGTGCGCTATGACCTGGACGGCCTGGACCCGCGCCTGGAAGGGTTGTCGGTGAGCGGTGGCTATACCTACACCCGCGCTACTTATGAAGGGGACATTCCTGGCTTCGAGGGCCGTGACCTGCCGTTCTATTCACGCCAGGTGGCCACTGCCGGGGTGCGTTACGCGGTCAACCACTGGACCTGGAACCTGGATGCCTACGCCCAATCCAAGCAGCGCGCGCCGGGTACCGGGATCAACGCCGATGGCAGCTTCAACGGCGACTACATCACCGAGCCTAGTGCGGATGGGCAGTACGGTGATATTCCGGGTTACGTGACCTGGCATGCCCGTGGCGGGTATGAGTTCGGGCCCCAGATGTCCAACCTGAAGCTGGCGGCGGGGGTGAAGAACCTGTTCGACAAGCAGTACTTCACCCGCTCCAGCGACAACAATGCCGGCATCTATGTGGGTGAGCCGCGGACCTTCTATGTGCAGGCCAGTGTAGGGTTCTGACATTTGTGTGGTCCTCTTCGCGGGCTTGCCCGCTCCCACAGGTACAGCGCAGGCCTGGAGGATTGTGGTATCCCTGTGGGAGCGGGCAAGCCCGCGAAGAGGCCGGCACAGGCAATCCACAACCTGGGTTCTGAGCCGAGATTGCCGGGGCCGCTTTGCGGCCCATCGCGACACAAGGCCGCTCCCACAGGTACCGCGCCAGGCCCGAGGCTGATGCTGTACTTGTGGGAGCGGCCTTGTGTCGCGAAAGGGGCGCAGCGCGCCCCCGGCGATTACGAAACCACCGCCTCGGCCGGCGAGACAATGCTGGTCTTGGCCCCCCGCGAGCGCCCCGAACTCAGGTACGCCGCAATCGACTCCTGCGTCACCTCGCCCAAGAACACCTGCTCGGCATCCAGCACCGGCAGCCACGCCCGGTTGAACTCGTACATCCGCGACAACAGGATGCGCAAATGCTCATCATGCGACGCCGTGGCATTGAACGGCCGCAGGAAGTCGCCACAAGTCCCTTGCTGGCGATGCATGTCACGCCGGCGCACGTAGCCCAGTGCCTTGTTCTGCGCATCGGTCACCACCACGTAGCGGCGGTCATGCTCGTCCAATAGCTCCAGCGCATCGCTCACCGGCGTCTGCGGGCTTACCGATGGCGCGTTGTCTGCCGCATCCTCCGCACGCACCAGCAGCAGGCGCTTGAGCGTGCTGTCCTGGCCGACGAAGTTGCTGACGAACTCGTCCGCCGGGTGCGCCAGCAAGGTGTCCGGGTGGTCCAGCTGCAACAACTTGCCGGCGCGGAAGATGGCGATCTTGTCGCCCAGCTTGATCGCTTCGTCGATGTCATGGCTGACCATGATCACGGTCTTGTTCAAGGCCCGCTGCATCTCGAAGAACTCGTTCTGGATCATCTCGCGGTTGATCGGGTCGACCGCGCCGAACGGCTCGTCCATCAGCAGCACCGGCGCTTCCGCCGCCAAGGCGCGGATCACGCCGATACGCTGCTGCTGGCCGCCGGACAGCTCGCGCGGGTAGCGCTGCAGGTACTGCTTGGGCTCCAGCTTGATCATGTGCATCAGTTCGCGGGCGCGTTCATGGCACTTCTGTTTGTCCCAGCCGAGCAGGCGCGGCACCACGGTGATGTTCTCCTCGATGGTCATGTTGGGGAACAGGCCGATCTGCTGGATCACATAGCCGATGTGCCGGCGCAGGGTGACCTCGTCCAGCCCGGTGGTGTCTTCGCCATTGATGAACACCTGGCCGGAAGTGGGCGTGATCAGGCGGTTGATCATTTTCAGGGTAGTGCTCTTGCCGCAGCCCGAGGGGCCGAGGAACACGCAGATTTCCCCTTCGTTGACGGTGAGGCTTACCGAGTCCACGGCTTTGACGTCCTTGCCGTTGACGTTGAAGGTTTTGCTGAGGTTCTTCAGTTCGATCATGAGCGCAGTCCTTCTGGAGTCAGGGCACGTTGCAGGGTTTGCAGGAGCAGGTCGGCGATGATCGCCAGCAGGCTGACCAGTACGGCGCCGACCAGCAGCATCGACATGTCGCTGCGGCTGATGGAGGTGAGGATGAGCACGCCAAGGCCGCCGGCGCCGATGGTGGCGGCGATTGTCATCACGCCGATGTTCATCACCACGGCGGTGCGCACGCCGGCGAGGATCACCGGCACGGCGATGGGCAGTTCGACCATGCGCAGGCGCTGGCCGAAGGTCATGCCGATGCCGCGCGCGGCTTCACGGATGCCGGGCTCGACGTTGGTCAGGGCCAGGTAGGTGTTGCGCATGATCGGTAGCAGTGAGTAGAGAAACACCGCAGTGATCGCCGGCAGTGGCCCGAGGCCCTGGCCGAACTTGGAGTAGAACGGCAGCAGTAGGCCGAACAGGGCGATCGAGGGGATGGTCAGCAGCACCGTGGCGCTGGCCTGCAATGGGCCGGCGACGGCCGGGAAGCGGGTCATCAGGATGCCCAGCGGTACGCCGACGATGATCGCCAGGCCCACGGCGACGCCGACCAGCATGATGTGCTGCCAGGTCAGTTGCAGCACCTGGGCCCAGTCCAGGTGGTTGAAGGTATCGATCAGGTTCATGGCTGGCCCTCGCTGTTCAGTGGGTGCTCACGCAGGAAGGTGGCGGCCACGGCAGTCGGGTTCTGGTGCTCGACATCGACCTTGGCGTTGAGCTGGCGCATGGTTGCGTCATCCAGCTGTTCGGCCAGTGGCTTGAGCAGGCCGGCCAGCTGCGGGTTGGCGTCGAGCACGGCTTTGCGCACCACCGGCGCGGCGGTGTAGTCGGGGAAGTAGTGCTTGTCGTCCTCCAGCAGCTTGAGGTCGAAGGCGTTCAGGCGGCCATCGGTGGTGTACACCAGCCCGGCGAACACCTGGTTGTTGCGCATCGCGGTGTACACCAGGCCGCCGTCCATCTGGCGGATATTGCGGCGGTCCAGTGGCAGGCCGTACATCTCGCGCAGGCCGACCAGGCCATCGGGGCGGTTGGCGAACTCGGTGTCCAGCGCCACCAGGTGGTTGCGGTGGCTTTCGTCACGCAGTACCTGGTTGAGGTCGCTGATGGTGTTGACCTGCGGATAGGCCTCGGCCACCTGCTTGGGCAGGCCCAGCGCGTAGGTGTTGCTGAACTTCGATGGGGTCAGCCAGATCAGATCCTTCTTGGCATCCAGCGCCTTGACCCTGGCGAAGGTTGCCTCGGCACTGGGCATGCGCTCGTCGATATGGTTGTACGACACCAGCGACACGCCGGTGTATTCCCACATCAGGTCGAGCTGGCCGGTTTCCTGGGCCTGGCGCGCGATATTGCTGCCAAGGCCGGTGGTGACGCGCACGTCATAGCCGTTGGCGCGCAGGTATTGCGCGGTGATTTCGGCGAGTACAGTCTGTTCGGTGAATACCCGCGCGCCGATGCGGATCAGCGGTTTGTCCGCCGCCTGGGCAAATCCTGCGAACAGCAGGGCCGCGCCCAGCAGCAAGGCGATTCTCTTGTTCATACGTTCCCTATCTTTATTGGGCCAGGCCACGTTCCAGCCAGCGCTTGCTGGAGAAACTCACCGCCGCGTCCAGCGCCAGCGCCAGCAATGCGGTGCAGGCGGCGCCCAGCAGCAGCTGTGGCTGGTTGTTCAGGGCGATGCCGGGAAAGATCAGGCTGCCCAGGCTGTTGGCACCAATCAGGAACGCCAGCGGTGCGGTGCCGACGTTCAGCGCCAGGGCCACGCGCACACCGCCAACGATGATCGGCACGGCGTTGGGCAGCTCCACCTGCCACAGTTGCTGGCGCGGGGTCATGCCGATGCCGGTGGCGGCTTCCTTGAGCGAGGCGGGGACGTTTTTCAGGCCCTCGTAGGTGTTGCGCACGATAGGCAGGAGGGAGGCGAGGAACAGCGCGAAGATCGCGGGCCCGGCGCCGATGCCCAGGATACTCAGGGCGATGGCCAGGACGGCCAGGGGAGGGATGGTGTTACCAACGTTGAACAACTGCATGAAGCGCTCGGCTTTGTCGACCCGGTGCGGTCGACTTAACGCAATGCCGGCGGGGATGCCCACGGCCAGCGCCGCCGCCATCGAAGCCAGCACCAGTACCAGGTGCGCTTGCAGGTAGAACCCAAGATCGTCGCGATAACGCGCGATCGTGTCGATGCCGATCCAGTGGACCAGCAGGGCCAGGATGACGAGCACGGCGGCCCATCCCAACAGCCCTTTTCCGTAGCGTTCAGCCACAGGCGGACTCCTTGTGTAGTCGGCGAGCACACTTCTTGGTTGCCGGCCAGTCCTGGCGGCGGGTGGTGTGTTCGCGAGTAGCAGCGTGATGCACGCCGAAGGCTGCGATCAGGCCATGAGCCGAACCCCGTCGGGCCCGAAAATGCTGATGAAACCAGCTCCCCAACCGAAGCGGGTTGCAGGGGAGTGGACGTCTCCGTGGGCGTAAAGGTTCCCATCTGGGGCGGCATTTGGCCAGCGTTAATCACTGGTTGGTTGGAAAAATGACGAGAGAAAGCAGCGGGTTAATGTGCTGTAGGCGTTGAAATAACTGCTCTTGGGCCATTTGTCGTGATAAAGCGATTGCCTGGCGAATTTGTGGCCTCTGGGCGGGCGCTTTCGCGGGTAAACCCGCTCCCACAAGTCCTGCACAGGTTTCAAAGGCGGTGTGATACCTGTGGGAGCGGGTTTACCCGCGAAGAGGCCGGAACAGGCACCGCCGGTTCAGCAAATTTTGGTCCCGGCCCAACTTCAGGTATGATATCGCCCCTTTTAAATCCCCCAGTCAGGCGATTTCCCATGACCAACCAGGCCGCCGAAGTCGCGAAGCGCCGCACTTTCGCAATCATTTCCCACCCCGACGCCGGTAAGACCACCATCACCGAGAAGCTGCTGCTGATGGGCAAGGCCATTGCCGTCGCCGGTACCGTGAAGTCGCGCAAGTCCGACCGCCACGCCACCTCCGACTGGATGGAAATGGAGAAGCAGCGCGGCATCTCCATCACCACCTCGGTGATGCAGTTCCCGTACCGCGAGCACATGATCAACCTGCTCGACACCCCCGGCCACGAAGACTTCTCGGAAGACACCTACCGCACCCTGACCGCGGTGGACTCGGCGCTGATGGTGCTCGACGGCGGTAAAGGTGTAGAGCCACGTACCATCGCCCTGATGGACGTGTGCCGCCTGCGCGACACGCCGATCGTCAGCTTCATCAACAAACTCGACCGCGACATCCGCGACCCGATCGAGCTGCTGGACGAGATCGAAGCCGTGCTGAAGATCAAGGCCGCGCCGATCACCTGGCCGATCGGTTGCTACCGCGACTTCAAGGGCGTGTACCACCTGACCGGTGACTACATCGTGGTGTACACCCCGGGCCACGGCCACGAGCGCACCGAAGCCAAGATCATCCAGAAGCTGGACTCGGACGAAGCCCGTGCCCACCTGGGCGACCAGTACGATTCGTTCGTCGAACAGCTGGAGCTGGTGCAGGGCGCCTGCCACGAGTTCAACCAGGAAGAGTTCATCAACGGTCAACTGACCCCGGTGTTCTTCGGTACCGCGCTGGGCAACTTCGGTGTCGACCATGTGCTTGACGCCGTCGTCGACTGGGCGCCGCGCCCGCTGGGCCGTGTTGCCCATGAGCGCACCGTGGAGCCTGTGGAAGAGAAGTTCACCGGTTTCGTGTTCAAGATCCAGGCGAACATGGACCCGAAACACCGCGACCGCATCGCCTTCATGCGTATCTGCTCGGGCAAGTACGAGAAGGGCATGAAGATGCGCCACGTGCGCATCAACAAGGACCTGCGTATCGGCGATGCGCTGACCTTCTTCTCCTCCGAGCGTGAGCAGCTGGAAGAGGCCTATGCCGGCGACATCATCGGCCTGCACAACCACGGCACCATCCAGATCGGCGACACCTTCACCGAAGGCGAGGCGCTGGGCTTCACCGGTATCCCGCACTTCGCCCCGGAGCTGTTCCGCCGCGTGCGCCTGAAGGACCCGCTGAAATCCAAGCAGCTGCGTCAGGGCCTGCAACAGCTGGCCGAAGAAGGTGCTACCCAGGTGTTCTTCCCAGAGCGCAGCAACGACATCATCCTCGGTGCAGTCGGTGTGCTGCAGTTCGACGTGGTCGCCAGCCGCCTGAAGGAAGAGTACAAGGTCGAGTGCGCCTACGAGCCGATCACCGTATGGTCGGCCCGCTGGATCGGTTGTGACGACAAGAAGAAGCTCGAGGAATTCCAGAACAAAGCCATGGAGAACCTGGCCATCGACGGTGGCGGGCACCTGACCTACCTGGCGCCGACCCGGGTCAACCTGTCGCTGATGGAAGAGCGCTGGCCGGACATCAAGTTCCGCGCTACTCGCGAGCACCACTGATTTCGAGAGCTTGCTCCTGATTTTCAGGGCCTGCTCCTGACCCTTGTGGGAGCGGGTTTACCCGCGAATGCGTCGGTAAACTCAACATCGCATTCGCGGGTGAACCCGCTCCCACAGGGACCGTGTTAAGGCCGAAATCAATTCCCGGCCTTGATACTGGTCCAGATCCTCGTCCGAATACGGTCGATCTTGGCCGGCATCGCCTCCAGCGCATACAGCTTGCCCATTACTTCCTCGCTCGGGTAAATCATCGTATTACCCTTCATCGCCGGATCCACCAGCCCGTCCGCCTCAAGGTTGCCGTTGGCGTACTGCACATGGTTGCTGATGCTGGCCATCACCTCCGGCTGCAGCAGGTAGTTCATGTAGGCATACCCGGCCTTCTCATCCGGTGCATCGGCCGGCATGGCAACCATGTCGAACCACATCGGTGCGCCTTCCCTGGGTATCGAATACCCCACCTTCACCCCGTTCTTCGCCTCCTCGGCACGATTCTTCGCCTGCAACACATCCCCCGAGAAACCCACCACCACGCAGATATCGCCGTTGGCCAGATCGCCGGTGTACTTCGATGAGTGGAAGTAGCTGATGTATGGCCGCACCTGCATCAGCAGCGCCTTGGCCTTGTCGTAGTCCGCCGGGTTCTGGCTGTGGTGCGGCAGGCCCAGGTAGTGCAGGGCGATCGGTAACAGCTCAGGGCCGTTGTCCAGCACGGCGACGCCGCAGCTTTTCAGCTTGCTCATGTACTCAGGCTTGAAGATCAGGTCCCACGAGGTTATTGGCGCGCTGTCGCCGAGCACCGCCTTGACCTTGTCGACGTTGTAGCCGATGCCGGTGCTGCCCCACAGATACGGGAAGCCGTATTGGTTACCCGGGTCATTGACCTCCAGTGCCTTGAGCAACACCGGGTTGAGATTGTGCCAGTTGGGCAACTGCGACTTGTCCAGCTGCTTCAGGGCTTTGCCCTGGATTTGACGGGCCATGAAGTGGTTGGACGGGAACACCACGTCGTAGCCGGAGTTGCCGGTCATCAGCTTGCCGTCGAGGGTTTCGTTGCTGTCGTAAACGTCGTAGGTGGGCACGATACCGCTGGCTTGCTGGAAGTTCTTCAGTGTGTCGGGGGCAACGTAGCTGGACCAGTTGTAGATCTTCACCGTTTCGGCGGCACCGGCCACGCTGGCGGCCAGCATCAGGGGGGCGAGAAGGAGCGTGCGCATGTCGGGGTTACCTTGCTTTGTGTGTTGTTATCGAAGGCAGGCGATCAGCGGAACCGGTAAATTCTGTGTCGGGGAAAGGGAAGTCAGTGCATGAAGCCTTCCATGAAGTCCGCAAGATTGCTGGCCAGGCGCCGCCTCCAAGGCGCGCTGGCGGGGTTGGCGAGGGTCCGGTCCTCGTGGACGAAGCTCTGGATGATCGCGTTGTAGCCCAGCCAGCGGCAGGGCTCGGGTGGCCAAGTCGCCAGGCTTGAAAGCGGGCGGTTGTCGAGCACCCAGGGTTGCGCGGTCAGTTCGTTGCGCTGGTTGAGGATCAGCGCCGCCAGGGTGCGCCCGCCCAGGTTGGTGGCGCCGACGCCTTCGCCGCCGTAGCCGCCCGCCAGGGCGATGCCGCGTTGACGGTCGCAGAGCATGTGCGGGCGGAAGCGCCGCGCCATGCCCAGGTTGCCGCCCCAGGAGTGGGTGATACGCACGTGCTTCAACTGCGGGAACAACTCGCTGAACAGGTAGCGGCGCAGCTCGATTTCCTGTTGGTCGAGGTTGAAGTTTTCGCGCAGGCGGCCACCGAAGCGGTAGCCGCCACGGGCGCCGAATACCAGGCGGTTGTCGGCGGTGCGCTGGCCGTAGGTGACCTGGCGGCTGCTTTCGCTGAACGCCTGGCCCTGGTTCAGGCCGATCTGTTGCCAGGTGGCCTCCGGCAGTGGTTCGGTGGCCACCAACAGGCTCTGTACCGGCAGCTGATGTTTGCCCAGTGGCGGCAGGCTGGCGGCGTAGCCCTCCACGGCGGGTACCATCCATTGGCAACGGATGCGCGCCAACGGGGTACGCACCTCACCTGGCTGCCAGTCGATGGCTGGGGTATTTTCGTAGATGGGTACGCCCAGCGCTTCTACCGCCCGGGCCAGGCCACGCGCCAGCTTGGCGGGTTGGATGGTTGCGGTGTGCGGGCTGTAGATGGCGCCATAGGCGTTGCTGACCCGCAACTGAGCGTCAAGCTGTTCGGGGCGCAGCCAGCGGTAGTCGTCCTCGGTCATGCCTTGGCGATAAAGGTCGTCGAGGTAGGCGCGCAGGCTGCGCTCCTGTTCCGGGTAGCGCGCGGCGCAGTACAGCACGCCGCCTTTGCGGTAGTCGCAGTCGATGCCTTCATGTTGCAGCACGCGGTGTACTTCATCGGGGATGTCATGCAGCAGGTCGATGCTGGCGCGGCGCTGTTGCGGCGACAGGGTGGCCAGCAGGCGGTCTTCGCCGAGCAGGTTGCCCATCAGCCAGCCGCCGTTGCGCCCCGAGGCGCCGAAGCCGGCGATGTTGGCGTCGATTACCGCGATGTTCAACTGTGGCGCCTGGCGCTTGAGGTAGTAGGCGGTCCACAGGCCGGTGTAGCCAGCGCCGATGATGCATACATCCGCGTCCAGGTCCTCGCGCAGGGCCGGGCGGGCGCACAACGGCTCGTCGAGCTGGTCCATCCACAGGCTGAGCGTGCGCAGGGGTTGCATCGGGTTCGGCTCCACATCCGTCAAGGTCTGTGGGCGATCCTAGTGGTGTCGGCGGGCAGCTGTCCTACGTGCGTGCACGCAGGGAAATTTGCTTAAGGTACGCCTTGGGCGTAAGCCCGGTGTGTTCGCGGAAACACTTGTAGAACGCCGACAACGAGTTGAAACCGGCATTGAACGCCAGCTCGTCGATCGTGGCTTCGATGCTGTCGTCGTCGAGGCTGGCCATCAAGTGCTGCAGGCGGGCCTGGTTGACGTAGCGGTAGAAGCTTTGCCCGAGCACCTGGTTGAGCAGGTAGGAGATCTGGTTGCGGCTGTAGCCGCTGGCGTCGGCCACCTGCTGCAGGTCCAGCTCCGGGTCCAGGTAGGGGCGCTGGCGCTGGAAGTAGTGTTCCAGGTCCTGGGCCATGGTCGACAGCTGCCGGGGTGACAGGCCCAGGCGGCTGGTGGCCGGGCGCGGGCCGCTGCTGGCATGGCCACTGCTGCTCCGGCGGACTAGCGTGGCGTATTCGTTGACCTGCCAGATCAGGCCGTCCTTGACGGTAATCGCCTCGCTGGACTGGAACGCCACCAGGCCGTCGCCGCCCTGGACCGTGACCTGGTACTGGATGAACGCGGTACAGCCGTCGACGCGGATGCGGTCGCTGTGCACGATATCTTCGCCGGCTTCATGGGGCAGGCAGGCGCGCACGTAGTCACGCAGTTCCTGGTAGCCGAGCACGCGGTTCTGGAAGAAGTCGTGGTACTGGATGTCGGGGTGGTAGAGCGCCATGACGCCGTCGAGGTCGCGGTGCTTCCAGCACAGGTGGTAGCGCAGCACGGCGTCGGCGGTGAGCGGGGTCTGCTCGGGGCCGTCGGGGAGGGTGGTGGCGGTCATGAGCCTGATAGTGCATTGCAGAACACCCAGCCGCAAGGGTGCGGATCCGGCATATTGCACGGTTTTGCCAAGCGGCTTGGGCAGTAAGCCGTTGATTCGGTTGAGAGTGATTTTTTGACAGGGATGGCATGGCGAGTGCACCGGTCTGTTCAACATCGAACAAGGAGAAATGCCATGCGCTCGATACTGCTTTGGATGATTGGGGTGCCGATTCCGGTGATTATCCTGATCTGGTTCTTCATGCATTGAGATTTTTGGGGCCGCTTTGCGGCCCATCGCGACACAAGGCCGCTCCTACAGGAGATCGCGGTCCCTTGTAGGAGCGGCCTTGTGTCGCGATGGGCTGCAAAGCAGCCCCGTCTATCTAAAGGCTAAAGAAACTGCTCGGCATAGTGACAAGCCACTTGCCGCGTACTCACCTGCCGCAACGCCGGCACCTCCTTGGCACACCGCTCGGTCGCATACGGGCAACGCTTGTGAAACGCACACCCATCCGGCGGGTTCAGCGGGTTGGGCAACTCTCCGGCAATACGGATCTTCGGCTTCAAAGGGTCCGGGTGAATCGCCGGCGTCGCTGACAGCAGCGCCTGGGTATACGGGTGCAGTGGCCTTTCGTAGATATCTTCTTTCGGCCCCATCTCCGCCGGCCGGCCGAGGTACATCACCAGCACCTGATCGGCCACATGCCGCACCACCGCCAGGTTGTGCGAGATGAACACGTAGGCGGTGTTGAACTCCTTCTGCAAATCCATGAACAGGTTCAGCACCTGGGCCTGGATCGACACGTCCAGCGCCGAGGTCGGCTCGTCCGCCACCAGCACCTTGGGCTGCAGCATCATTGCCCGGGCCAGGGCGATACGCTGGCGCTGGCCACCGGAGAACATATGCGGGTAGCGCTGGTAATGCTCGGGGCGCAGGCCGACCTGTTCCATCATTTTCTGCACCTTTTCTCGCCGCTCGGCCTTGCTCAGCGAGGTGTTGATCAGCAGCGGCTCGGCCAGTTGGTCGCCAATCTTCTGCCGTGGGTTGAGCGAGGCGTAGGGGCTCTGGAACACCATCTGCACGTCGCGGCGCAGTTGCTTGCGCTCGCTCTTGCTGGCGCCTTTCACTTCGGTGCCGGCAATTTGCAGCGAGCCGGACGACGGCTCTTCGATCAGGGTCAGTGCGCGGGCCAGGGTCGACTTGCCACAGCCGGACTCGCCGACCACGGCCAGGGTCTTGCCGGCCTCCAGTTCGAACGACACGCCATTCAGCGCGCGGACCAGGGCGTGGCCCTTGAACAGCCCGCGGGACACTTCGTAATGCCGGGTCAGCTCCCGGGCGGATAGAACGACGGCCATCACGCCACCTCCTGGTTCAGCGGGTAGAAGCAACGCACCAGGCCATGGGCCTGGGGATCGAGGGGCGGGCGCTGGCGCCGGCAGTTGTCCTGCACGTACGGGCAGCGCGGTGACAGCAGGCAACCCACGGGGCGGTCGTAGCGGCCGGGGACGATGCCGGGCAGGGTGGCCAGGCGTTCGGCACCGATGCTGTGCTCGGGGATCGCCGCCAGCAACGCTTCGCTGTAGGGGTGGGCGGGTACGTCGAACAGCTCCGGCACCTGGCCCACTTCAACGGCCTGGCCGGCGTACATCACGCACACCCGCCTGGCGGTTTCAGCGACCACGGCGAGGTCGTGGGTGATCAGGATGAGCGCCATGTTGCGCTCCTTCTGCAGGTTGACCAGCAGCTCCATGATCTGCGCCTGGATGGTCACGTCCAGCGCAGTGGTGGGTTCGTCGGCAATCAGCAGCTTGGGCTCGCCGGCAATCGCCATGGCAATCGCCACGCGTTGGCTCATGCCGCCGGACAGCTGGTGCGGGTAGGCGTCCAGGCGGCTTTCCGCAGCCGGGATCTCGACCTTTTTCAGCAGCTCCAGGGCACGCTGGCGCGCGGCCTTGCCCTTCAGGCCCAGGTGCTGGCGCAGCACTTCCTCGATCTGATAGCCCACGGTGTAGCTGGGGTTGAGCGCGGTCATCGGGTCCTGGAAGACCATGGCGATGTCCTTGCCCACCACCTTGCGTCGCTGGCGGCCGCTGAGCTTGAGCATGTCGGTGCCGTCGAAGGTGAGCGAGTCGGCGGTGATGCGCCCGGGGGCGTCGATCAGGCCCATCAGGGCCATCATGGTCACGGACTTGCCCGAGCCGGATTCGCCGACGATGGCCAGGATCTCGCCGGCCTCCACCGTCAGGTCCAGGCCATCGACCACCGGTACCGAATTGGCGTCGCCGAAGCGCACGTTCAGGTTGTTGATCTGCAACAGTGACATGGCGTTCTCCTCAGGCGGCGTTCTTGAGTTTCGGGTCCAGCGCATCGCGCAGGCCGTCGCCCATCAGGTTGATTGCCAGCACACTGAGCAGAATGGTCAGGCCGGGCAGGCTCACCACCCACCAGGCGCGCTCGATGTAGTCACGGGCCGAAGCCAGCATGGTGCCCCACTCCGGGGTTGGCGGCTGTACGCCAAGGCCAAGGAAGCCCAGGGCGGCGGCGTCGAGGATGGCCGAGGAGAAGCTGAGGGTGGCCTGCACGATCAGCGGTGCCATGCAGTTGGGCAGCACGGTGACGAACATCAGCCGTGGCAGCCCGGCACCAGCCAGGCGTGCGGCGGTGACGTAGTCGCGGTTCAGCTCGCCCATCACGGCGGCGCGGGTCAGGCGCACGTAGGATGGCAACGACACGATGGCGATGGCGATCACGGTGTTGATCAGGCCTGGGCCGAGGATGGCGACGATGGCCACTGCCAGCAGCAGCGAGGGCAGGGCCAGCATCACGTCCATCAGGCGCATGATCGACGGGCCGAGCAGTTGCGGGAAGAAACCGGCCAGCAGGCCCAGCAGGATGCCAGGGATCAGCGACATCACCACCGACGACAGGCCGATCAGCAGCGACAGCCGCGCGCCCTGGATCAGCCGCGAAAGCAGGTCGCGGCCCAGCTCGTCGGTGCCGAGGATGAACTGCCAGCTGCCACCTTCGAGCCACACCGGTGGGGTCAGCAGGAATTCGCGGTACTGCTCGCTCGGGTCGTGCGGGGCAACCCACGGCGCGAACAGCGCGCAGAACACCACCAGGCACATGAAGGCCAGGCCCATCACCGCACCTTTGTTGCGGGCGAAGGCTTGCCAGAATTCTTTGTATGGCGAGGGGTAGAGCAGGCTCTGGTCCACCGGGCTGACCGGTGTGACGGATTTCGGAATCGGGCTAGTCATGGCGAAGGCCTCAGCGCTGATGACGGATGCGTGGGTTGGCCAGGCCGTAGAGGATATCCACGACGAAGTTGACCAGGATCACCAGGCAGGCGATCAACAGGATGCCGTTCTGGACCACGGGGTAGTCACGGGCACCGATGGCTTCGATCAGCCACTTGCCGATGCCCGGCCAGGAAAAGATGGTTTCGGTCAGCACCGCACCGGCCAGCAACGTGCCGACCTGCAGGCCGAATACGGTCAGTACCGGGATCAGCGCGTTGCGCAGGCCGTGCACGAACACCACGCGGGCCGGCGACAGGCCTTTGGCGCGGGCGGTGCGGATGTAGTCCTCGCGCAGCACTTCGAGCATCGACGAGCGGGTCATGCGGGCAATCACCGCCAGCGGGATGGTGCCGAGCACGATGGCCGGCAGGATCAGGTGCATCACCGCGTCCTTGAACGCGCCTTCCTCGTCGCTGAGCAGGGTGTCGATGAGCATGAAGCCGGTCTTCGGCTCGATGTCGTAGAGCAGGTCGATGCGCCCGGACACCGGGGTCCAGCCCAGGCTTACCGAGAAGAACATGATCAGGATCAGGCCCCACCAGAAGATCGGCATCGAGTAACCGGCCAGGGAAATGCCCATCACCCCGTGGTCGAACAGCGATCCGCGCTTGAGCGCAGCGATCACCCCGGCCAGCAGGCCGACGATGCCGGCGAACAACAGGGCGGCAAAGGCCAGTTCCAGAGTGGCCGGGAACAGGGTGAGGAACTCGCTCCACACGCTCTCGCGGGTGCGCAGCGATTCACCGAGGTCACCCTGGGCCAGCTTGCCGACGTAGTCCAGGTACTGGACCGGCAGCGGCTTGTTCAGGCCCAGGCGCTCCATGGCCTGGGCATGCATTTCGGGATCGACCCTGCGCTCGCCCATCATCACTTCCACCGGGTCGCCGGGGATCAGGCGTATGAGCGCGAAGGTCAGCAAGGTGATACCGAAAAAGGTCGGTATCAGCAGGCCAAGGCGCCGGGCAATAAAGCTCAACATTGTCTGGGTTACCTCATCAGGCCGTGCGGCTAGCAGCACGCTACGGAGTGCCGCCGGTCCCCGTGTGGGTTGCCGGCGGTCGTTGTTGTTCTACTTCACCTTGGTGGTGGCGAAGTTGTTGTTGGTCAGAGGGTTGATCACGTAGCCCTCCACGTTGTCACGCATGGCGGTGAACATCTTTGGATGGGCCATGCTGATCCAGGGTTGGTCGTCATCGTACACTTTCAATGCCTCGTTATAGAGCCTTGCACGCTCGTCGTTGTCGATCACTTCGCGGGCGCGGCTGATCAACTCCTGGAACTTAGGGTTGCACCAGCGCGCATAGTTCTCGCCGCTTTTGGCGGCATCGCAACTGAGCAGCGGGCTGAGGAAGTTGTCCGGGTCGCCGTTGTCGCCGGCCCAGCCGGTGGACACCAGGTCGGCCTCGCCCTTCTTGGCCCGGCGCAGCATTTCGGCCCACTCCATCACGCGGATGTCCAGCTGCAGGCCGATCTGCTTGAGGTCGGCCT
Source organism: Pseudomonas sp. X4 (assembly GCF_040784925.1). Taxonomy (NCBI): domain Bacteria; kingdom Pseudomonadati; phylum Pseudomonadota; class Gammaproteobacteria; order Pseudomonadales; family Pseudomonadaceae; genus Pseudomonas; species Pseudomonas sp. X4. Next base: position 3,456,824 of record NZ_CP160798.1, read on the forward strand.
GCAGCATCTCGGCAGACAAACGCGGGTTGGGGTTGGTCGGGCCGCCGCCGTTGCGCGTGAACAGGGTGATTACCGTACCTTCGGGCACGCCCGCCTGCTTGAGCAGATCGCGCGCCTTGGCCAGGTCGCGGGGCGGGTTTCTGTTCTCGTTGTTGTAGCCGATCATGGTCGGCGGGTACGGATTCACGCCGACCAGCGCATTGCCTTTGCCGAACAATTGGTCGACATGGGTCTGGCGGTCGAAGGCCATGTTGATGGCTTTGCGCACGCGCACGTCGCTCAGGTATTTGTGTTCGGTGTTCATCGAGATGTAACCGGTGACCAAAGCCTCGATCTCCTCGACCTTGAGTTTCGGGTCCTGCTTGATCGACGGTACATCATCGGGCTTGGGGTAGAGCGCCACCTGGCATTCGTTGGCGCGCAGTTTCTGCAGGCGCACGTTGCTATCGGTAGCGATGGCGAAGACCAGCGCATCGGCAGGCGGCTTGCCGCGGAAATAGTCCGCGTTGGGCTTGAAGCGAACCTGGGCATCCTTGTTGTAACGCTGGAAGATGAATGGGCCGGTGCCGATTGGCTTGCTGTTCAACTCGGCAGCCTTGCCAGCCTTGAGCAACTGGTCGCCGTACTCGGCGGAGTAGATCGAGGTGAAGCCCATGGCCATGTCGCGCAGGAACGGCGCTTCTGGTCGGTTAAGGGTGATCACCACGGTGTGCTCGTCGGCTTTGTTGACCGACTTGAGCAGGTCCTTGAAGCCCATGCTCTCGAAGTACGGGTACCCGACGCTGGTCTTGTCATGCCATGGATGGTTCGGATCGAGCTGGCGATTGAGGCTCCACAATACGTCATCGGCGTTGAAGTTGCGGGTGGGCTTGAAGTAGTCGGTAGTGTGGAACTTCACGCCCTGGCGCAGATGGAAGGTGTAGGTCAGGCCGTCGGCTGAAATGTCCCAGCGCTCGGCCAGGGCCGGCTGGACTTCGGTGGTACCGGGCTTGAAGTCGACAAGGCGGTTGAATACCGTCTCGGCCGAGGCATCGGCGGTAACCGCAGTGGTGTACTGGACGATGTCGAACCCTTCAGGGCTGGCCTCGGTGCACACTACCAGCGGCTTGGCTGCCAGCTGTGTGGCACTGCCCAGTACCAGCGCTGCCAGGGCGAGGCGTAGCGGTAGCGATTTCATGAAAGCTCTCTGCATGGGTGGACTCCCTGCTTGCATTGATTCCAGCGTAGCCGCCACGGCCCGCAGCGAAGCAGGCCGTGGCGCCGGCGGTCAGAGAATGTTGAATGGAATGGTGGTAACCACCCGGAACTCATCCAGGCTGCCATCGCCCTGGGCCTTGCTGGCGCGGTGCGCGGTGTAGGTGGCACGGATGCTGGTGTCTTTCAGCGGCCCGCTCTGTACCGCGTAGCTGGTGCCGAAGCCCCACTCGTAGTGGGTTTCGCCATCCAGGCCGTTCACGTCGTAGGCGGTACCGCGGTAATGGGTACCATCGATGCCCCAGCCGCGGGCGTTGTACAGGTTGAACTTCAGGCCCGGCACCCCGTACGGCGCCATGTTCAGCACGTAGGAAATCTGCAGCGATTTCTCGTTGGGGCCGTTGAAGTCCGACAGCAGCGAGTTGGCCAGGTAGATGCCGTTGGTTTCGTGCAGGTAGTCGAAGTACTCGTTGCCGTTGACCTGCTGCCAGGAGGCGCTGAGGGTGTGGGCCTGGTGAGTCAGGCCGAACGACAGGCTGTAGGTGTCGTTGTCGATATCGCCCATCTTCTTGCTGCCGGCGTCGACGGTCTTGTAGTAGTTCAGGCCGGTGCTCAGGCTGAGCACTGCGCTGTCGCCGAGCACGTGGTTGGCGCCGAAGTAGTACTGGTTCCAGAAGTCGTCGACCTTGGTGGCGTACAGGCTGGTGCTCAGGCTCTTGAACGGCTGGTAGTTGATGCCGGCGGTGCTGGCGCGGTCGGTTTCCACGCCAGTGGCACTGTACTCGGTGCGGAACTTGCTGAGGCTCTGTTCGGTACGTGGCGAGACGCGGTCGAAGGTGCCCAGGTCGAAGCTCAGGTTGTCGAATTCGGCGCTGTGCAAAAACGCGCCCTGGAAGCTCGAGGGCAGGGCGCGGTTGCCGATGTAGGCAATCATCGGCGTGTCCACCGATTGGCGGCCGACGGTGAGGGTGGTGTTGGACACCCGCGCCTTGACGTTGGCCAGGCCCATCTTGCTCCACTGGCCGACCGGGTCGCCGTCGCTGTGGGTCAGGGTGCGGTTGTTGGGGCCGGCGACGTCCTCGCGGTTCTGCAGCAGGGCGATGGCATTGTAGCCGGCGGCTTCGACGGCGAAGCCGACGGTGCCCTGGGTGAAGCCGGAGCTGTAGTTGAGGATGGTGCCCTGCACCCAGTTCTCGCGGCTGTGGGTGTCGTGGCGGGTGCCGTCGCTCTTGTAGTACTTCCACAGCGGGGCGCGTGTGGCGCGCTCGCGGGCGTACCAGTTGCGGGTGCTGCCGGACAGGCTCTGGCCGTCGACGAAGCCGCTGGCCTGCTCCTGCTCGCTGCTGCCTTTGAGGGTGATGGGCACGTATTCCTGGCTTTGCGGGTCGGCCTGGGTCACGGTGGATAAGGCACTGATGGATAACGCCAGTGCGGTCAAGGTGAATAGTCTCAAGGTTAAAGCTCCCTTTCTGTTCTTCTAGTTATTGCCTGGCCTTGTGGGCCGGGCTTCTTGCTGCGGTGTTGCCAGGGTTGCCCGGGGTCACCGGGCAGAATCGGGGCGTTGTGTTGGCTGTGCCGGCCTCTTCGCGGGCGCGCCCGCTCCCACAGGTTTCGTGAACCTGAGGAGAACCCTGTGGGAGCGGGCAAGCCCGCGAAGAGGCCGGTACCGGCTAATGCTCAATCAACACTCACACCGGAAAAGTCGTTGCGCCCGAACGGGCTGACCTTGAACTCGGAAACCTTGACGCTGAGCGGTTGGTTGACCGTGGAGTGCGCCACCGGGGTAATCGGCACCTGTTGCTTGAGCCGCTGCTGGGCCTGCTGGTACAGGGCGGTGCGCTGCGTGCGGTCGGTGACCTGCTTGGCCTGCTTGACCAGGCTGTCGTACTGCGGATCGCACCACAGCGAGTAGTTGTTGCTGCCGATGGCATCGCAGTTGTAGAGGGTGCCCAGCCAGTTGTCCGGGTCACCGTTGTCCCCGGTCCAGCCGATCAGGGCGATATCGTGCTCGCCGCTTTTCATGCGCTTGAGGTACTCGCCCCATTCGTAGCTGACAATGCGCACCTTGAAGCCGAGCTTGCTCCAGTCAGCCTGGAGCATTTCCGCCATCAGCTTGGCGTTGGGGTTGTACGGGCGCTGCACCGGCATGGCCCACAGGGTGATCTCGGTGCCCGGCTTGACCCCGGCCTGCTGCAGTAGCTGCTTGGCCTTTTCCGGGTCGAAGGGGGCATCCTTGATACTGTCGTCATAGGACCACTGGGTCGGCGGCATGGCGTTGACTGCCAGCTGGCCGGAATCCTGGTACACGGCCTGGATGATCGCCTGCTTGTTCACTGCCATGTCCATGGCCTGGCGCACTTCCAGGCGGTCGAACGGTGGGTGCTGGGTGTTGTAGGCGATGTAGCCGAGGTTGAAGCCAGGTTGCTGCAGCACCTGCAGTTTGCTGTCGGCCTTGAGCGCCGGCAGGTCGGCGGGGCGCGGGTGCAGGGTGACCTGGCATTCGTTGCGGCGCAGCTTCTGGATGCGCACCGAAGGGTCGATGTTGATCGAGAACACCAGGTTGTCGATCTTCACGTCCTGCGGTGACCAATAGGCCTTGTTGCCCTTGTAGCGGATCTGCGAATCCTTCTGATAACGCTGGAACACGAACGGGCCGGTGCCGATCGGTTGCTGGTTGATGTCGCTGGGGCGCCCGCTGGCCATCAGCTGTTCGGCGTATTCGGCAGACAGGATGGAAGCGAAGCTCATGGCCAGGTTCTGGATGAACGCGGCATCGACCTTGTTCAGGGTGAACACCACGGTCAGTGGGTCGGTCTTTTCGACACGGGCAATGTTCTTGTCCAGGCCCATGCTGATGAAATAGGGGAACTCGGTCGGGTAGGCCTGGCGGAACGGGTGGTTCCTGTCGAGCATGCGGTTGAAGGTGAACAGCACGTCGTCGGCGTTGAAGTCGCGGCTCGGCGAAAAGGCCTTGTTGCTGTGGAACTTCACCCCTTCGCGCAGATGGAAGGTGTAGCGCAGGCCGTCCTCGGAAACCTCCCAGCGGGTCGCCAGGGCAGGGTGCACGGCAGTGCCGCCGCGTTCGAACTCGACCAGGCGGTTGTAGAGCGGTTCGGCGGCATCGTTGTCGGTGGCGCTGGTGTACTGGGCGGTGTCGAAGCCGGCGGGGCTGCCTTCGGAGCAGAACACCAGGTTGTTGGCCAGCAAGGCCGGCGATTGGCTGATCAGGCCCAGGGCCAGCAGGGCGGAAAGGCGGGTGGTATGGCGCATGGAAAGTCCTTTTACGTCTGTTTGCGCCGCCTCGGGGTACGAATGGCGGCAACAGGTCGCCGACCCCGCTGCGGATGGCGGCGGGACGACATGAAAGGGTACGAGGATGGCGGGGCACCCGCCGCTCGGCGGGTGCCTTGGCTAGCCTATTTGTCCACGCTGACGCCGTAGAAGGAGTTCAGCGCGAACGGGCTGATCTTGAAGTCCTTCACCTTGGCGCTCATGGGCTGGTACACGGTGGAGTGGGCGATCGGGGTGATCGGCACCTGCTCCTTGAGGATGTGCTGTGCCTGCTGGTACAGCTCGGTGCGCTTGGCCTGGTCGGAGGTGGCCTTGGCCTGCTTGATCAGGTCGTCGTAGGGCTTGTAGCACCACTTGGAGAAGTTGTTGCCGCTCATGGCGTCGCAGCCGTACAGGGTGCCCAGCCAGTTGTCCGGGTCACCGTTGTCACCGCTCCAGCCGATCAGCATGGCGCCTTGTTCGCCGCCTTTGGAGCGCTTGATGTACTCGCCCCATTCATAGCTGACGATCTTCGCCTTGATGCCGACCTTGGCCCAGTCGGATTGCAGCATCTCGGCCATCAGCTTGGCATTGGGGTTGTACGGGCGTTGCACGGGCATCGCCCACAGGGTGATTTCGGTGCCTTCCTTGATGCCGGCTTCCTTGAGCAGCTGCTTGGCTTTCTCAGGGTCGAATGGCGCGTCCTTGATGCTGTCGTCATAGGACCATTGGGTCGGCGGCATGGCGTTGACCGCCAGTTGGCCGGCGCCCTGGTAGACCGACTCGATGATCTTTTTCTTGTCCACGGCCATGTCCAGCGCCTCGCGGACTTTCAGCTGGGCCAGCGGGTTGGCCTCGTTGCTGCCCTTGACCTTGTCCATCACGTTGTAGGCGATGTAGCCGAGGTTGAAGCCGGCTTGCTGCGGCATCTGCAGCTTGGGATCCTGCTTCAGCGGCTGGATGTCGGCCGGGCGCGGGAAGAGGGTGACCTGGCACTCGTTCTTCTTCAGCTTCTGCATGCGCACCGAGGCGTCGGTGGTGATGGCGAAGATCAGGTTGTCGATCTTCACGTCATCGGGTTGCCAGTAGTCCTTGTTGCCCTTGAAGCGGATCTGCGCGTCCTTCTGGTACTTGCTGAACACGAACGGGCCGGTGCCGATCGGCTTCTGGTTGATGTCGGCGGCCTTGCCGTCCTTGAGCAGCTGGTCGGCGTATTCGGCGGACTGGATCGAGGCGAAGCTCATGGCCAGGTTCTGGATGAACGCGGCGTCGACTTCGTTGAGGGTGAACTTGACCGTGTGCTCGTCGAGCTTCTCCAGCTTGGCGATGTTCTTGTCCATGCCCATGTCGGTGAAGTACGGGAACTCGGTGGGGTAGGCCTTGCGGAACGGGTGGTTCTTGTCGAGCATGCGGTTGAAGGTGAACAGCACATCGTCGGCGTTGAAGTTGCGGGTGGGCTTGAAGTAGTCGGTGGTGTGGAACTTGACCCCTTCGCGCAGGTGGAAGGTGTAGGTCTTTCCGTCGTCGGAGACTTCCCACTTGGTCGCCAGACCCGGGATGACTGCAGTGCCGCCACGTTCGAACTGGGTCAGGCGGTTGAACACGGTCTCGGCCGAGGCGTCGAAGTCAGTCCCTGTGGTGTATTGGCCTGGGTCGAAGCCGGCCGGGCTGCCTTCGGAGCAGAACACCAGGTTGGACGCGGCGAGGGCCGACGGTGCGCCGGAGAGCAAGCCTGCGCCTAGCAGGAACGGAATGACTGCGTGTTTGAGCATGGTGGCCTCATTGTTGTCATTTTTCGATTGAGGTGGCCTCGTGAGCCGACCTGCGGATACTTATGCAGGGGCTGTTCCCAATGCAATATGCAGAGGGATAGTTGACGTCAGAAAAGTGGTACGGTCGTACATGGATGTCGCATTGATATAACTTCCAGGGAAGTTAAACGTTTGCGCAGGCAAAATGATGGCTTTTTGCGGGATGTTTCGAGGCGGGGTTAGTGTAGGAAGCACCTATTTGGTGCGTAGGAAAGGTCTGAATCTGCGTTTTTTCGACTGACCTTATCGCCGGCAAGCCAGCTCCCACAGGTACAACACAAGGGCTGAAACCTGTGGTGTATCTGTGGGAGCTGGCTTGCCGGCGATAGGGGCGCAATGCGCCCCCGGCGAACTCAAGGCATCTGCACTTCGATCAGGCCATCGGCATTCATGCTCACTTCACTGGTCCCGGCCTCGATATCCGGCGCCGGTGCCGACTCATCAGCCCCCATGGCCTTCATCGCCATCGGTGCACTGCGCAGGTACGGGCGTGGGTAACCGCTGCTGTTGAGGTTCAGGCTGACCACTTTGTAGCCCTTGCCACCCAGCGCTTCGGTAGCCAGCTGGGCGCGCGCCTTGAAGGCATCCACGGCATCCTTGAGCAGTGCATCCTCGCTGGCCTTGCGCGTGGCCGGGGCGATGGAGAAGTCCATGCCACCCATCTTCAGCTCTTGCAGCAGGTCGGCGGTCAGCTGCGACAGGGCCGGGAAGTTGGCGCTTTCCAGGCGCAACTCGGCGCGCTCGCGCCAGCCGGTGATCTTCTGGCCCTTGCTGTCATATACCGGGTAGCTGTTGCGGCTGCCCTGGCTGATCTTCACGTCCTTGACCTGGCGCGACTGCTGTACGGCCTTGTTCATGGTTTCGGTGATCTGCTTGGCGAGCTTGCCCGGATCGGTGTTCTGCGCTTCGCTGTACAGGGTAACGACCATCAGGTCACGCGCCACTTCCTTGCTGACTTCGGCACGCAGCGAGACCTGGTTGTAGCGCGGCTCATCGGCAGCCAGCGCCGGCAGGCTGGCGAGCAGGCCGCAGGACAGGATCAGGGCGGTGCCGCGACGTGGGATTTGCATGTGGTACTCCTTGGCAATATAAGGCGTGGGTTGTGGTCATCCATTCCACGCATGGCCCATCAGACCGGCAACAGTGTAGTGGGTTCAAAAGTGCCATCATCAACCTGTGACAAAGTGTGGCGCTTTGCCGCATCGCTGCAGCGAGGCGCCTGGCTTCGGTATACTCCAGCCGATTTTTCTGGAGCACTCATCAGGAGAGCTCATGCTCGCCGCCGTACAACCGCTGTCCGCTACTCGCCAGAACCTCTGGCGCCTGACCGTCATTCGGGTCCTGGTCCTGGCTGCCCAGGCCGGCTCCGTGGGCGTCGCCTACTGGACCGAACTGCTGCCCTTGCCCTGGCTGTCGCTTGCCGGCACCTTGGCCTTGTCTTCGCTGCTGTGCGCCTTCACGGCGCTGCGCCTGCGCCTGTCGTTGCCGGTCACCGAGCTGGAGTACGCCCTGCAACTGGCCTGCGACCTGCTGATCCACAGTGCCTTGCTGTATTACTCCGGCGGCTCGACCAACCCGTTCGTGTCGTATTACCTGGTGCCGCTGGCGATCGCCGCGGTGACCCTGCCGTGGTTGTATTCGCTGATTCTCTCGGGCATTGCCCTGACCGCCTACAGCCTGCTGCTGGTGCAGTTCTACCCGCTCGAAGGCCTGCCGATGGCGCGGGACAAGATGCAGGTCTATGGCATGTGGTTGAGCATTGCCCTGGCCGCCGCAGTGATCACCTTCTTTGCCGCGCGCATGGCCGAAGAGCTGCGCCGCCAGGAGCAGCTGCGTTCCGAGCGGCGTGAAGAAAGCCTGCGCGACGAGCAGCTGCTGGCCGTGGCCACCCAGGCCGCCGGTGCCGCCCATGAGCTGGGCACGCCGTTGGCGACCATGAGCGTGCTGCTGAACGAAATGCGCCAGGACCACGCCGACCCGCTGCTGCAGGAAGACCTGCAGATCCTTCAGGACCAGGTGAAACTGTGCAAGGAAACCCTGCAACAGCTGGTACGCGCCGCCGAAGCCAACCGCCGCCTGGCCGTTGTGGAGCAGGACGTGACGGCCTGGCTGGACGAGGCGCTCAACCGTTGGCACCTGATGCGCCCGGAAGCCAGCTACCGCTTCCAGCGCCTGCGCGACGGCCAGGTGCCGCGCCTGACCCCGCCGCCGGACCTGACCCAGGCGCTGTTGAACCTGTTGAACAATGCCGCCGATGCCTGCCCCGATGACCTTGAAGTGCGCCTGGACTGGGACGCCCATGACATCGTCATCAGCATCCGTGACCATGGCCCCGGCGTGCCGCCGGCCATCGCCGAAGCCATCGGCAAACCCTTCATTACCACCAAAGGCAAAGGCTTCGGCCTGGGCCTGTTCTTGAGCAAGGCCAGCGTGACCCGTGCGGGCGGTTCGGTGAAACTCTATAGTCATGAACAGGGTGGCACCCTGACCGAACTGCGCCTGCCCTATGGCAAGCGAGGAGATGAATGATGAGCGAAGAAAACCAGGTCGAAGGCGAAGAGCTGCCGCACCTGCTGCTGGTGGATGACGATGCCACCTTCACCCGGGTCATGGCCCGTGCCATGAGCCGCCGCGGTTTCCGCGTGAGCACCGCCAGCTCTGCCGAAGAAGGGTTGATCCTGGCCCAGCAGGACCTGCCGGACTACGCCACGCTGGACCTGAAGATGGACGGCGACTCCGGGCTGGTGCTGCTGCCCAAGCTGCTGGAACTGGACCCGGAAATGCGCGTGGTGATCCTGACCGGTTACTCGAGCATTGCCACCGCGGTGGAAGCGGTCAAGCGCGGTGCCTGCAACTACCTGTGCAAGCCGGCCGATGCCGATGATGTGCTGGCGGCGCTGCTGTCGGAGCACACCGACCTGGACACCCTGGTGCCGGAAAACCCGATGTCGGTCGACCGCTTGCAGTGGGAACACATCCAGCGGGTGCTGAACGAGCACGAAGGCAATATCTCGGCCACCGCCCGGGCGCTGGGCATGCACCGGCGGACCTTGCAGCGCAAACTGCAGAAGCGCCCGGTTCGGCGCTGATTCAGTACTGGCAGTACCGGCCTCTTCGCGGGTAAACCCGCTCCCACAGGTATTTCACAAGCCTCAAGACCTGTGCAGTACCTGTGGGAGCGGGTTTACCCGCGAAAGGGCCGTAACTGACAGAAACTTCTCTTTATCACCCCGCGATCCCCGCAACTCCCGGCCGTTGGCGTATCATTAGCCCCCTAACGGCAACCCCTTCAGGATCGCTTGCGCATGCTCGCCCTTCTTATCCAGACACTGAACATCACGGCCCCGGTCTTCGCCATGCTGTTCATGGGCGTGCTGCTCAAACGTATCCGCCTGATCGACGACAATTTCAACCGCGTCGCCTCGCAGCTGGTGTTTAACGTGTGCATGCCGGCGCTGCTGTTCCTCGGTATCTATCACGCCGACCTGGCCACGGCGGTCAAACCCGGCGTCCTTCTCTATTTCATCGTCGCCACCCTGGCCGGCTTCGCCATTGCCTGGGGCCTGGCCATCTGGCGCAGCCCGCTGGCCGACCGGGGCATCTATACCCAAGGCGCATTCCGCGGCAACAACGGTGTGATCGGCCTGGCCCTGGCCGCCAGTCTCTATGGCGACTACGGCATCTCCCTGGGTGCGGTGCTCGCCGGCCTGGTCATCCTCATGTACAACTCGCTGTCGGCAGTGGTGCTGGCGGTGTACAGCCCGGACCTGAAGTCCGACCCGTGGAGCATCTGCAAGAGCATCCTCAGCAACCCGCTGATCATCAGTGTGCTGGTGGCCACGCCCATGGCGTACGGCCAGGTGCCGCTGCCCAACTGGCTGCTGACCTCGGGCGACTACCTGGCGCAGATGACCCTGCCGCTGGCGCTGATCTGCATCGGAGGCACGCTGTCGCTGGCGGCACTGCGCGACAGTGGCAGGCTGGCCATCGACGCCAGCCTGGTGAAGATGGTCTGGCTACCGCTGCTCGGCACCCTCGGCGCCTGGCTATGCGGCTTCCGCGGGGCCGAGCTGGGCATCCTGTTCCTGTACATCGGCAGCCCGACCGCAGCGGCCAGCTACGTCATGGCGCGGGCGGCCAACGGCAACCATGAGCTGGCGGCGTCGATCATCGTGATTACCACGCTAATGGCGGCGATCACCACCAACATTGGTATTTTCATCTTGCAGTGGGGCGGATGGATCTAGATCCTTGACTGCAAACAACACAAAAAACACAGCCTCACTGAGCTAAAGGACACTTCATGCAAGACCAGAGCACGCCCGAGCGGTTACAGCGCGGGCTGAAGAATCGCCATATCCAGCTGATCGCGCTGGGCGGGGCCATCGGTACCGGGTTGTTCCTGGGCATCGCCCAGACCATCCAGCTGGCCGGCCCTTCCGTCCTGCTGGGCTACGCCATTGCCGGCCTGATGGCCTTCCTGATCATGCGCCAGCTCGGCGAAATGGTGGTGGAAGAGCCGGTGGCCGGCAGCTTCAGCCACTTCGCCCACCAGTACTGGAGCGAGTTCGCCGGCTTCGTCTCGGGCTGGAACTACTGGGTGGTGTACGTACTGGTCGGCATGGCCGAGCTGACAGCGGTGGGTATCTACGTGCAGTACTGGTGGCCCGGCTTCCCCACCTGGGCCACGGCGGCGATCTTCTTCGTGGTGATCAACCTGATCAACCTGACCCAGGTGAAGGTCTACGGCGAGATGGAGTTCTGGTTCGCCCTGGTCAAGGTGGTGGCCATCGTCAGCATGATCGGCTTCGGCGCCTGGCTGCTGACCAGCGGCCATGGCGGCCCGGACGCCAGCGTGGCCAACCTCTGGCAGTACGGCGGCTTCTTCCCCAACGGCGTCACCGGCCTGGTGATGGCACTGGCAGTGATCATGTTCTCGTTCGGTGGCCTGGAGCTGGTGGGCATTACCGCCGCCGAGGCCGACAACCCGCGTCAGAGCATCCCCAAGGCCACCAACCAGGTGGTGTACCGCATCCTCATCTTCTATATCGGTGCCCTGGCGGTGCTGCTGTCGCTGTACCCGTGGCAGAAGGTGGTGCAGGGTGGCAGCCCGTTCGTGATGATCTTCCACGAACTGGACAGTGACCTGGTGGCGACCATCCTCAATATCGTGGTGCTGACGGCCGCGCTGTCGGTGTATAACAGCTGCGTGTACGCCAACAGCCGCATGCTGTTCGGCCTGGCCAGCCAGGGCGACGCACCGCGTCAGTTGCTGAAGGTAAGCCGTAGCGGCGTGCCGCTGACCGCACTGGGTGTGTCGGCTTTCGCCACCGGACTGTGCGTACTGATCAACTACCTGATGCCGGGTGAAGCCTTTGGTTTGCTGATGGCCCTGGCGGTGTCGGCGCTGGTGATCAACTGGGCGAGCATCAGCATCACCCACCTGAAGTTCCGCAAGGCCAAGCTGGCGGCCGGGATTACCCCGTTTTACAAGAGCTGGGGGCACCCGGTCACCAACTACCTGTGCCTGGCGTTCATCGTGCTGATCCTGGTGGTGATGTACCTGACCCCGCCGATTCGCATCTCGGTGATGCTGATTCCGGGGTGGATCCTGGTGCTGTGGGTGGCCTTCAAGATGAAGAAGGCTCGCCAGGCCAGGTAGGTAACACAGTACCGGCCTCTTCGCGGGTAAACCCGCTCCCACAGGGGCTCCACAGGCACTGAAACCTGTGCAGTACCTGTGGGAGCGGGATTACCCGCGAAGAGGCCGGCACAGGCTACCTATTGATAACTGTCGATCACTTCCTGTGCCGCACGGAACGCATCAATCGCCGCCGGCACCCCCGCATACACCGCGCAATGCAGCAGCGCTTCGCGAATTTCCTCCACCGTACAGCCATTGTTCAGCGCCCCGCGCACATGCCCCTTGAGCTCTTGCGGGCACTTGAGTGCGGTCAGCGTGGCCAGGGTAATCAGGCTGCGGGTTTTCAACGGCAGCCCGTCGCGGGCCCACACGCTGCCCCAGGCATGTTCGTTGACGAAGTCCTGCAGCGGTTGGGTAAAGTCGGTGGCATTGCCCAGGGCGCGGTCGACGAACGCATCGCCCATCACCTGGCGCCGAATCTGTTCGCCGGTTTTCTTGCTATCAGCCATGTTGTTTTCCTTAGTGTTGGCGACGCCAGGCTCGTGCGGTGGTGTACAGCAACACCATGGCGAGCACCGGCAGTACGTAGAACAGCATCAACCGCTCCAGGCGGCCGGCCAGTGGCATGCCCATGGTGAACGCCGCCACGTGCAGCCCATAGGCCAGGTACAGGCAGAGGAACACCAGGCCTTCGGCGCGGGTGATTCGGTAACCGGAATAGAACACCGGCAGGCTCAGCGCAGCAACACCCAGCATTACCGGCAGGTCGAAGGCCAAGGCGTTGGGCGAGATCGACAGCGGCTCGGGAGTGACCAGTGCGGTCAGGCCCAGCACCGCCAGCAGGTTGAACAGGTTGCTGCCTATCACCGTACCCACGGCGATTTCCCGTTCACCGCGCAGGGCGGCGATCAGCGCAGCGGCCAGTTCCGGCAGGGAAGTGCAGATGGCAACGATGGTCAGGCCGATGATGCGCTCGGACAGCCCCAGGTCGGTGGCCACCTCCACGGCGGCTTCCAGCAACAAGTGACCCGCCAGGCTCAGCAGGCCCAGGCCGGCCAGCACCTGCAGCAGCGTGCCCGACCAGAAGCGCCCGGTGCTGCTGGTGACGGTGGCCGGTGCGGGGTAGGTGCGGGCGTAGTGGCGCGACTGGTGCCAAAGCATTGCCAGGTAGCCGACCAGGCCGGTCAGCAGCAACACCCCTTCGACCCGGCCCAGGTGGCCGTTGGCGGATAACGCGTAGACCAGGCCGCTGGCGATGATCATCAGTGGGATGTCCAGGCGCACCAGTTGCCGCGACACGCGCAGCGGGATGATCAGTGCGGCCAGGCCGAGAATGACCAGTACGTTGAAGATGTTGCTGCCGATCACGCTGCCCACCGCCACATCCGGTGCGCCTTGGTAGGCGGCCTGCAGGCTCACGGTCATTTGCGGGGCAGTGCTGCCGAAGGCCACCAGGCTAAGGCCGATGATCAGCGGGCGTACGTGCAGGCGCTGGGCCAGGCGCAGGGCTGCGCGTACCAGCAGTTCGGCACCGCCGACCAGCAACAGCAGGGCGATGCCCAGTTGCAGGAGGCTGGAGGTGGGAAGGGTAGCCAGGTCGAAAATGGTCGGACTCCTGTCGCGTCAGTCGCTAAGCCCTTGTACTCGCACGCGCGCGGTTCCGCTACGGATCATGCCGATTTTTTCTGCGGCGGCACGTGAAAGATCGATCAGGCGGCCGCGGGTATGTGGGCCACGGTCGTTGATGCGCACCACGACGCTGCGCTGGTTGGCCAGGTTGGTAACCCGTACCCGGGTGCCGAAGGGCAGGCTGCGGTGGGCGGCGGTGAGGCCATGCTGGTTGAACGGTTCGCCGCTGGCGGTGCGTTTGCCGTGGTGGCGCGCGCCGTAATAGGAAGCGGTGCCGGTCTTGTCGTAACCGTCGGGGTCGACGTCGATGTCCTGGCTGGCGCAGCCGGCCAGCAGGGAGAAGAGGGCGAGGGTGCTCAGGGATCGCTTTAGCAATTCGAATGCTCCGGTGCGGCCATTCGCGGCTAAAGCCGCTCCCACAGGTACGGCGCTGCACTGGCGAGCGGCGCTGTACCTGTGGGAGCGGCTTTAGCCGCGAACGAGGGCGAAGCCCTCGCAGGACTACAGGGGTAAAACAATCACCCTTCGAGCTTGGCCTTGAGCAATTGGTTCACTTGCCCCGGGTTGGCCTTGCCTTTGGAGGCTTTCATCGCCTGGCCGACGAAGAAGCCGAACATCTTGCCGCGCTTGGCCTCGTCGGCTGCGCGGTACTGTTCGACCTGCTCGGCGTTGGCCGCCAGCACTTCGTCGAGCATCTTGTCGATCGCACCGGTATCGGTGACCTGCTTCAGGCCTTTGCTTTCGATGATGCTGTCAGCATCGCCTTCACCGGCGGCCATGGCCTCGAACACGGTCTTGGCGATCTTGCCGCTGATGGTGTTGTCGCGGATCCGCAGCAACATGCCGCCCAGCTGTGCGGCGCTGACCGGCGCCTGGTCGATCTCGATGCCCAGCTTGTTCAGCAGGCTGCCCAGCTCGACCATCACCCAGTTGGCTGCCAGCTTGGCATCGCCACCGATCTTCACCACTTCCTCGAAGTAGTCCGCCTGTTCGCGGCTGGATGCCAGCACGTTGGCGTCGTAGGCCGACAGGCCGTACTGGTTCTGGAAGCGCTCGACCTTCTGCGTCGGCAGTTCCGGCAAGCCGGCGCGGACGGTTTCGAGGAAGCTGTCCTCGATCACCACCGGCAGCAGGTCCGGGTCGGGGAAGTAACGGTAGTCGTTGGCTTCCTCCTTGCTGCGCATGGAGCGGGTCTCGTCCTTGTTCGGGTCGTACAGGCGGGTTTCCTGTACCACCTTGCCGCCGTCCTCGATCAGGTCGATCTGGCGCTGGATCTCGCTGTTGATCGCGCGCTCGATGAAGCGGAACGAGTTGACGTTCTTGATCTCGCAGCGGGTGCCGAACTCGGCCTGGCCTTTCGGGCGGATCGACACGTTGCAGTCGCAACGCAGCGAGCCTTCGGCCATGTTGCCGTCGCAGATGCCCAGGTAACGCACCAGCGCGTGGATCGCCTTGACGTAGGCCACGGCTTCCTTGGCGCTGCGCATGTCAGGCTCGGAGACGATTTCCAGCAGCGGGGTGCCGGCACGGTTAAGGTCGATGCCGGTGGAGCCGCTGAAGTCTTCGTGCAGGCTCTTGCCGGCGTCTTCTTCCAGGTGCGCGCGGGTTACCCCGATGCGCTTGATGGTGCCGTCTTCCAGGGCGATGTCCAGGTGGCCCTTGCCGACGATCGGCAGGTCCATCTGGCTGATCTGGTAGCCCTTGGGCAGGTCCGGGTAGAAGTAGTTCTTGCGCGCGAACACGTTGCGCTTGCCGATCTCGGCATCGATGGCCAGGCCGAACATGCACGCCATGCGCACGGCTTCCTGGTTCAGCACCGGCAGTACGCCAGGCATGCCCAGGTCAACCAGGCTGGCCTGGGTGTTCGGCTCGGAACCGAAGGTGGTGGCGCTGCCGGAGAAGATCTTCGACTGGGTGGCGAGCTGAGTGTGGATTTCCAGCCCGATCACAACTTCCCATTGCATGTGTGAATTCCTCAGAAGCCGTTGGGGGCGCGGGTGTGCCAGTCGGTCACTTGCTGGTAGCGGTGCGCGACGTTGAGCAGGCGGCCTTCCTGGAAGTATGGCGCCAGCAGCTGCACGCCGACCGGCAAGCCATCGACGAAGCCGGCCGGCATCGACAGGCCCGGCAGGCCCGCCAGGTTGGCGGTGATGGTGTAGACGTCTTCCAGATAGGCGGCGACCGGGTCGCTGCTCTTGGCGCCGAGCTTCCAGGCCGGGTTCGGCGTAGTCGGGCCGAGGATCAGGTCGACGTCGTTGAAGGCGGCCATGAAGTCGTTCTTGATCAGGCGGCGGATCTGCTGCGCCTTCACGTAGTAGGCGTCGTAGTAGCCGGCCGACAGGGCGTAGGTGCCGACCATGATGCGGCGCTGCACTTCGACACCGAAGCCTTCGCCACGCGAACGCTTGTACAGGTCGGTGAGGTCTTTCGGGTTTTCGCAGCGGTAGCCGAAGCGCACGCCGTCGAAACGCGACAGGTTGGACGAGGCTTCAGCGGGGGCGATCACGTAGTAGGCCGGGATGGCGTGCTGCATGTTCGGCAGGCTGATTTCCTTGACCACCGCGCCGAGCTTTTCCAGCTCCTTGACGCTGGCCTGGACCAGGTCGGCGATGCGTGGGTCGAGGCCGGCACCGAAGTACTCCTTCGGCAGGCCGATGCGCAGGCCCTGCAGCGAAGCATTCAGGTTGGCGCTGTAGTCCGGCACCGGCTCTTCGATGCTGGTGGAGTCCTTGGCGTCGAAACCGGCCATGCCTTGCAGCAGCAGGGCGCAGTCTTCGGCGGTACGGGCCAGCGGGCCACCCTGGTCGAGGCTGGAGGCGTAGGCGATCATGCCCCAGCGCGACACGCGGCCGTAGGTCGGCTTGAGGCCGGTGAGGTTGGTCAGTGCCGCCGGTTGGCGGATCGAGCCGCCGGTGTCGGTGCCGGTGGTGGCTGGCAGCAGGCGTGCAGCCACTGCCGCGGCCGAACCGCCCGACGAGCCGCCCGGGACGTGCTCGAGGTTCCATGGGTTCTTCACCGCGCCGTAGTGGCTGGATTCGTTGGCCGAACCCATGGCGAATTCGTCCATGTTGGTCTTGCCCAGGGTGACCATGCCGGCTTCGGCCAGCTTGGCAACCACGGTGGCGTCATACGGCGCCTTGAAGTTGTCGAGCATCTTCGAGCCGCAGCTGGTGCGTACGCCGTTGGTGCAGAACAGGTCCTTGTGGGCGATCGGGGCACCCAGCAGCGCGCCGGTTTCGCCGGCGGCGCGACGGGCGTCGGCGGCACGCGCATGGCCCAGGGCCAGGTCTTCGGTGACGCTGATGAAGCTGTTGATCTGCGGGTCGAGCTGCTTGATGCGCGCCAGCAGGGCGCCGGTCAGCTCTTCGGAGGAAAACGACTTGTCGGCGAGTCCGCGGGCGATCTCGGCCAGGGTCAATTGATGCATGGCAGGCTCTATCCCTTACTCGATGACTTTGGGAACCAGGTACAGACCGCTTTCGGTCGACGGCGCGATGGCCTGGTAGGCGTCGCGCTGGTTGCTTTCGGTGACCTGGTCGGGACGCAGGCGCTGGCTGGCCTCCAGGGGGTGGGCCAGTGGCTCGATGCCGGTAGTGTCGACCGCTTGCATCTGGTCGACCAGCCCGAGAATGCTGTTCAGTGCGTCAGTAATGCGTGGCAGTTCGCCATCATTCAGGCCCAGACGGGCCAGATGGGCGATCTTTTCCACGTCGCAGCGTTCAAGCGCCATGGGGATCTCCAGGGGAAACAAAGACCGGAATTTGGGTCCGCAGTGAGGAACATGTCAGCTTTCTGGCGGTCTAACGGCCGCGAAATTCTGCTGGCGTGCTCGGAAAAACAGCCAATTTAACATATTGGCTCCTTGCCCAAAATCCCTGCCATTGTTAGAGTTTGCCGCACTTTTTTACCCACGCTTTCCCCAGGGTCACTTTCCCATGTTCAAGAAACTGCGTGGCATGTTTTCCAGCGATCTGTCCATCGACCTGGGTACTGCCAACACCCTTATTTACGTGCGTGAGCGCGGTATCGTCCTGAATGAGCCCTCGGTTGTTGCCATCCGTACCCATGGCAACCAGAAAAGCGTCGTCGCCGTCGGTACCGAAGCCAAGCGCATGCTGGGCCGTACGCCTGGCAACATTGCTGCCATTCGTCCGATGAAGGACGGCGTCATCGCCGACTTCAGCGTCTGCGAAAAAATGTTGCAATATTTTATCAACAAGGTTCACGAGAACAGCTTCCTGCAGCCGAGCCCGCGCGTGCTGATCTGCGTGCCGTGCAAGTCGACCCAGGTAGAGCGCCGCGCCATTCGCGAATCGGCGCTGGGTGCCGGTGCCCGTGAAGTGTTCCTGATCGAAGAGCCGATGGCCGCCGCCATCGGTGCCGGCCTGCCGGTCGAAGAAGCCCGCGGCTCGATGGTCGTCGATATCGGTGGTGGTACCACTGAAATCGCGCTCATCTCCCTGAACGGCGTGGTCTATGCCGAGTCCGTCCGCGTTGGCGGCGACCGCTTCGATGAAGCCATCGTCACCTACGTGCGCCGCAACTACGGCAGCCTGATCGGCGAGTCCACCGCCGAGCGCATCAAGCAGGAAATCGGTACCGCCTACCCGGGCGGCGAAGTACGCGAAGTCGATGTGCGCGGCCGCAACCTGGCCGAGGGCGTACCGCGTGCCTTCACCCTGAACTCCAACGAAGTGCTCGAAGCGCTGCAGGAGTCCCTGGCGACCATCGTCCAGGCGGTCAAGAGTGCCCTGGAGCAATCGCCGCCCGAGCTGGCCTCGGACATCGCCGAGCGTGGCCTGGTGCTGACCGGTGGTGGCGCCCTGCTGCGTGACCTGGACAAGCTGCTGGCCCAGGAAACCGGCCTGCCGGTGATCGTCGCCGAAGACCCGCTGACCTGTGTCGCCCGTGGCGGTGGTCGCGCCCTGGAGATGATGGACAAGCACGCGATGGACCTGCTCTCCAGCGAGTGATTCCGCTCGCTGTTCACGAGCCCCGGTTTACAGGTAGTACGCACAGTGCTACCTGTATGTGCTGGGCTGGCGCCCGTTTGGGGCGCTGTATCCGTCAACCCGCAACCAGGCTGGTGCGTTGTCCCATGTCCAATGACCTCCTGAGTCGTCCACGAGGAACGGCCCATTAAACCGCTTTTCTCCAAGGGCCCTTCGCTGGGCGTTCGCCTGCTCGTCCTGGTGGTGATGTCGGTCGCGTTGATGGTTGTCGACGCGCGCTTCGACGTGCTCAAACCAGTGCGCAGCCAGATGGGCCTGGTACTCATGGAGTCGTACTGGATCACCGACCTGCCGCAGCGTGCGTGGCAAGGTGTGGCCGGCCAGTTCGGCAGCCGCACCGAACTGATCGCCGAGAACGAGAAGCTCAAGACCGAAGCCCTGCTGCTGCAGGGGCGCCTGCAGAAGCTGGCGGCCCTGACCGAGCAGAACGTGCGCCTGCGCGAACTGCTCAACTCCTCGGCGCTGGTCAACGAAAAGGTCGAGGTGGCCGAGCTGATCGGTGTCGACCCCAACCCGTTCACCCACCGCATCCTGATCAACAAGGGCGAGCGTGATGGCGTGTTCCTTGGCCAGCCGGTGCTCGATGCCCGTGGCCTGATGGGCCAGGTGGTCGAGCTGATGCCCTACACCTCGCGGGTACTGTTGCTGACCGATACCACCCATAGCATCCCGGTGCAGGTCAACCGCAACGGCCTGCGCGCCATCGCCAGCGGCACCGGCAACCCGGAGCGCCTGGAGCTGCGCCATGTGGCCGATACCGCCGACATCAAGGAAGGCGACCTGCTGGTCAGTTCCGGCATGGGGCAACGGTTCCCGGCCGGCTACCCGGTGGCCACGGTCAACGAAGTGATCCACGATTCCGGCCAGCCGTTCGCCATCGTTCGTGCCATCCCTACCGCCGCGCTCAACCGCAGCCGCTACATGCTGCTGGTGTTCAGCGACCGGCGCAGCCCGGAACAGCGCGCCACCGATGCCGCCATTGCCCAGGAAGAGGCTGACCGCAAGGGCACCTCGGCCGCAGGCCAGCCGGCCACGACGGGCGAGCAGGGCGCACCAGCTGGCAGCGCCCCTGCCACGCCGGCCACACCAGCGGCCACACCAGCGACACCGGCAGCCCCGGCTGCGCAGCCTGCAGCTCCGGCGGCCGCACCTGCCACGCCGGCTGCCGCGTCTGCCGCACCCGCTCACCCCCGGAGGCAATGATGGCTGCATCACGCCGCAACAACGGCTGGGTCATCTGGCTGACTTTCGCCATCGGCCTGCTGCTCAGCGTCTCGCCCATGCCGCAGTTCATGGAAGTGTTCCGGCCCATGTGGCTGGCCTTGCTGGTGTCGTTCTGGACCCTCGCCGTACCGAACAAGGTCGGCATGACCACCGCGTTCGTGCTGGGCCTGGCCGAGGACGTGCTGTACGGCACCCTGCTGGGGCAGAACGCGCTGATCCTCACCCTCATCACCTTCCTGGTGCTGTCGTTGCAGCAGCGCCTGCGCATGTTCCCCATGTGGCAGCAGAGCCTGGTGATCCTGGTGATCTTCGGCATTGCCCAGCTGATCCAGCTGTGGCTCAGCGCGCTGACCGGCAACCGCCTGCCCACCCTGGCGTTGGTCTGGTCGGCGGTAATCAGTGCCTTGCTCTGGCCGTGGATCAGCTTCGCCCTGCGCGACCTGCGCCGACGCTTGCATATCAACTGACGGCGCCGCCGCGACTGACAGGGAGATGTCTGCATGACCCCGCTATACCTGGCCTCCGGCTCGCCCCGTCGTCGTGAACTGCTGGCCCAGATCGGTGTGCCGTTCAGCGTCGTCAGTGCCCCCATCGATGAAACCCCATTGCCTGATGAAAGCGCCCCGGCCTACGTCGAGCGCCTGGCCCGGGCCAAGGCTGCCGCTGGCCTGGCCAGCCTGGAACATCCAGTGCAGGCCATTCGCGGGCATGCCCGCTCCCACAGGTCCGATGATGGCCTGGAGGGCAGCGCCGTCCCTGTGGGAGCGGGCGCGCCCGCGAATAGCCACACCGCGGCCCTGGAAAATCGGGCTGTGGTGCTGGGTGCAGACACTGCCGTGGTGCTCGATGGTCGTATTCTCGGCAAACCGGAAAACCGCGAAGATGCCCTGGCCATGCTGGCCGACCTTTCGGGCCGCGAGCACCAGGTTTTGACCGCGGTCGCCCTGAGCGATGGCCAGCGCGTGCACAGCCTGTGCGTCACCAGCAAGGTGCGCTTCCGTGCGATCAGCGCCGAGGAAGCGCAACGCTACTGGGCCAGCGGCGAGCCCGCGGACAAGGCCGGCGGCTATGCCATCCAGGGCTTGGGCGCGGTGTTCGTCACCGGCCTTTCCGGCAGCTACTCGGCGGTGGTCGGTTTGCCCCTCAGTGAAACGGCCGAACTGCTTGGCCAATTCGGCATTGCCTGCTGGCAATCGCCCGCGCATACGCCAGAGGTAACAAACCAGCGGTAGCCAGCACTGCATACGCCATCCATCATTATCCAAGACCTTTGACGAGAGCCTGCCATGAGTGAAGAGATCCTGATCAACATCACCCCGATGGAGTCGCGCGTGGCGGTGGTGGAAAACGGGGTGCTGCAGGAAGTGCATGTCGAGCGCACCCAGCGCCGGGGCATCGTCGGTAATATCTACAAAGGCAAGGTGGTGCGTGTGCTGCCGGGCATGCAGGCGGCCTTTGTCGACATCGGCCTGGAGCGCGCGGCATTCATCCATGCCTCGGAAATATCCCAGCGCGAAGGCTCGGCGGTAGAGAACATCACCGCCCTGGTGCACGAGGGCCAGGCCCTGGTGGTGCAGGTGACCAAGGACCCGATCGGCACCAAGGGCGCGCGCCTGACCACCCAGCTGTCGATCCCGTCGCGCTACCTGGTGTACATGCCGCGCAGCAGCCATGTCGGCATTTCCCTGAAGATCGAAGACGAAGCCGAGCGCGAGCGCCTCAAGCAGGTGGTCAGCGACTGCATGGAAAGCGAGAACATCAAGGACGCCGGTGGCTTCATCCTGCGTACCGCCGCCGAAGGCGCACGCGCTGAAGAGATCCTGCAGGACATTCGCTACCTGCGCCGCCTGTGGGAGCAGATCGGCACCCAGATCAAGACCTGCGGCGCGCCCACGGTCATCTACGAGGACCTGGGCCTGGCCCTGCGTACCTTGCGCGACCTGGTCAACCCGAAGATCGAGAAGATCCGCATCGACTCGCGGGAAACTTTCCAGAAGACCACGCAGTTCGTTGGCGAGCTGATGCCGGAAATCGCCGACCGCCTCGAGCACTACCCGGGCGAACGGCCGATCTTCGACCTGTACGGCGTCGAGGACGAGATCCAGCGTGCACTGGAGCGCAAGGTACCGCTGAAGTCCGGTGGCTACCTGGTGGTCGACCCCGCTGAAGCGATGACCACCATCGATGTGAACACCGGCGCCTTCGTCGGCCATCGCAACCTTGAAGAAACCATCTTCAAGACCAACCTCGAGGCCGCCACTGCCATCGCCCGGCAACTGCGCCTGCGCAATATCGGCGGCATCATCATCATCGACTTCATCGACATGGAAGACGAGGAGCACCAGCGCCAGGTGCTGCGCACCCTGGAAAAGCAGCTGGAGCGCGATCACGCCAAGACCAATATCATCGGCATCACCGAGCTGGGCCTGGTGCAGATGACCCGCAAGCGCACACGGGAAAGCCTGGAACAGGTGCTGTGCGAGCCCTGCCTGGCCTGTCAGGGCCGTGGCAAGCTGAAAACTCCCGAGACCATCTGTTACGAAATCTTCCGCGAGATCCTGCGCGAGGCCCGTGCCTACCAGGCCGAAGGCTACCGCGTGCTGGCCAACCAGAAGGTGGTCGACCGGTTGCTGGATGAAGAGTCCGGTAACGTCGCGGAACTGGAGGCCTTCATCGGCCGAACCATTCGTTTCCAGGTGGAGTCGATGTATTCGCAGGAACAATACGATGTGGTGCTGCTCTGAGGCCTTCTGAAACGCGCCGCGGGTGGCCCGGGCTGGCAAAACCGGGACGACGGGCCATCATGGATAAACGACCTGGAGGGCCATGGCCATGGGACGTCTGACCCGCGTTCTTGTCGCCTTGACCCGCTGGGGGCTGGGCGTTTGCGCCCTGCTGGCGGTACTGGTGGCGCTGTATGTCAGCCTCGGCCGCGAACTGGTGCCGTTGGTGGCCGAGTACCGCGCCGATGTGGAAAGCAAGGCTGAACAGGCTTTGGGCCTGCCCGTGCACGTCGGTGCCCTGGAAGGCCGCTGGAGCGGCCTGGCACCGGTGCTGCGGGTGCGCGACCTGCAACTGGGCGAGGGGGCCACGGCCCTGCGCCTGGATGACGTCAAGGTGGTACCCGATGTCTGGGCCAGCCTCACCGCCCGCGAGGTACGCCTGGCACGCATTCAGTTGGGCGGCCTGCAACTGATCCTGCGCGAGAACGAGCAGGGCGCCTGGAGCCTCGAAGGCCTGCCGAAGAAGGACGATGCGCCGCTCGACCCTGCCGAGTTGTTGCAGCGCCTGCGCCAGTTGGGCCGCATCGATGTGTTCGACAGCCAGGTCACCCTGCACCCCTGGCAGCGCGACCCGTTGACCCTGACTTATGTGAGCGTCGGCCTGCAGGCCGGAGCTTCGCGCCATACCCTGGACTTGCGCGCGACCCTGCCCGATGGCCAGCCCCTGTCGCTGAACCTGCGCAGTCGTGCCTCGGCCAACGCCTGGCGCGACGGCCAGGTCGAAGCCTACCTGAGCCTGCCACAGAGTGACTGGGCGCGTTGGCTGCCGCCACGCCTGCTGGGCCAGTGGCATGCCGACGCCTTGCGGGCGGGCGGCGAGTTCTGGGTCGACTGGCGCAAGGGGCAGTTGCAGCAGGCCGTCGTACGCCTCAATGCACCGGAGCTGCAGGGCGCCTATGCCGGGCGCAAGGCGGCCAAGCTGAACAACCTGGCCCTGGGCGCCTGGTTCCAGCGCCGGGAGCAAGGCTTCGATGTGGTGGTCGACTCCCTGGCCATGGATGTCGGCAAGACCCGTTGGGAGTCGCACCTGCAATTGCAGCAGCGTCCAGGCGAGGACGCTGCCGCGGAAAGCTGGCAAGTGCAGGCCGACCGCCTCGACCTCACGCCGTTGACCCCGCTGGTCGATGCCCTGGCGCCGCTGCCGGACAAGGTCATGGCCGTGGTCGATGGCCTGAAGGTGACCGGCGCGCTGCGCAATGTGCGCCTGGAGGCCCGGCCCAAGGCCGAGGGTGACCAGCGCCTGCAGTTCGAAGCCAACCTGGAGAAGGTCGGCTTCGATGCCTATCACAATGCCCCGGCAGCCGGTAACGTCAGCGGCAGCATCAGCGGTGACCTTGGTCATGGCGAACTGCGCCTTGATACCGATGCGTTCATGCTGCATCTGTACCCGATCTTCGCCAAACCCTGGCATTACCAGAAGGCCAATGCGCGCCTGACCTGGGCCTTGGACAAGGAAGGTTTCACCCTGGTCGCGCCTTACCTCAAGGTACTCGGCGAGGAGGGCAAGATCGCCGGTGACTTCCTCATTCGCCTGTTGTTCGAAGAGGGTCGCGAGGACTACATGGACCTGCGCGTCGGCCTGACCGAAGGCGATGGCCGCTACACCGCCAAGTACCTGCCCGAGGTGCTCAGCCCAGCCCTCGACGAATGGCTGCGCAGTGCGATCGTCAAAGGCACGGTGGACGAAGGCTACTTCCAGTACCAGGGCTCGCTGAACCATGGCGTCGCGCCGGAAGCCCGCAGCATCAGCCTGTTCTTCAAGGTGCGTGATGCGGCCCTGGACTTCCAGCCGGGCTGGCCGCAGGTGCAGCACGTGGATGGCGATGTGTTCATCGAGGACAGCGGTGTGCGCATCAAGGCCCAGCGTGGCGTACTGCTCGACACCAAGGTCAGTGATGTGAGCGTCGATATCCCGCATGTCGACCAGGGCCAGCAAAGCCACCTGTACCTCGATGGCGACTTCGACGGCAGCCTGGGCGATGGCCTGAAGATCCTCAAGGAAGCGCCAATCGGCACTGGCGAGATCTTCGCTGGCTGGGAGGGCGAAGGGCCGCTCAAGGGCAAGGTCAAGCTCGACATTCCGCTAGCCCACGGGCAGCGGCCGAAAGTGCAGGTGGACTTTGCCACCGACGATGCACGGTTGAAGGTGGCGCCGCCGAGCCTGGAGTTGAGCCGCCTGAAGGGTGACTTCAGTTTTGATTTGGACAAGGGCCTGAGCGGCAAGGGCATCAGCCTGCAGGCCTTCGGCAAGCCGGTAACGGCGCAAATCACCGCCGAAGGCCAGCCCGGGCAGATGCAGACACGCGTCAACGCCAGCGGCCAGGTATCGCTCAAGGCATTGACCGACTGGCTGCAGTTCAACCAGGCCTTGCCGGCTTCCGGCGACCTGCCGTACCAGTTGCAGGTCAGCCTGGGTAGCCGGGACAACCGCCTGAGCGTCAATTCCAGCCTCAAGGGCCTGGCCATCGACCTGCCAGCACCCTTTGGCAAGACAGCGTCCGATACCCGTGACACCCGTTTCAGCATGACCCTGCAGGGGCCGGAGCGGCGCTTCGATGTCGCCTACACCGACCTTGCCCGCTTTGCCTACGCCGCGCCGGCCGAGAAGCTGGGGCAGGGCCGTGGCGAGTTGCTGCTGGGCGCCGGTGACGCCCAGGTACCTGCCGGCCAAGGCCTGCGAGTGCGCGGGCACCTGGAGGCGCTGGACCTCGGGCCTTGGCAGGAACAGGCGACGCGCCTGGCCGGCAACGACCCGGGCGGTAGCGCGCGGCAGAACCTGCAAGGCGTTGACCTGAGCATCGGCCAGCTGAAAGCCTTTGGCCTGGACCTGAACCAGGCCGTGGTGCGCCTGGTCCGTGGTGGCCCCGCCTGGGATTTGCGCCTCGACAGCAAGGAAATCATTGGCAACGCCCGGGTGCCGGATGCCAAGGGCGCGCCGATGGTCGTGCGCATGCAGACCTTGCGCCTGCCCGCCGCCAGCGCTGCTGAAAAGCAGGCCGAGGCACAGGCCGAAGAGGGCCCCGACCCGCTGGCCTCGTTCGACCCGCGCAAGGTGCCAGCGCTGGACCTGAGCATCGACAAGCTCTATCGCGGTGACGACCTGTACGGCAGTGCGTCGCTCAAGCTGCGGCCGACCGCGCGTGGCGTGACCGCCAGCGACATCGACCTCGACTTCAAAGGCCTGCGTATCGATGGTGGCGGCGGCTGGGAAGGCGAACCGGGCAGCACCAGCAGCTGGTACAAAGGGCGCCTGGACGGCAAGAACCTGGCGGATGTGCTCAAGGCCTGGGGCTTTGCCCCGACCGTGACCAGCCGCGACTTCCGCCTGGATGTGGATGGCCGCTGGCCGGGTTCGCCGGCCTCGGTGAGCCTCAAGCGCTTCTCTGGCAGCATGGACGCAGCGCTGCGCACCGGACAGTTCGTCGAGGTCGAAGGCAGTGCCCAGGCGCTGCGGGTGTTCGGCCTGTTGAACTTCAACTCCATCGGCCGGCGCTTGCGCCTGGACTTCTCCGACCTGTTCGACAAGGGCCTGGCCTACGACCGGGTCAAAGGCTTGCTGGTGGCCAGTAACGGTGTCTATGTGACCCGCGAGCCAATCGCCGTGACTGGCCCGTCGAGCAACTTCGAGCTGGACGGTACCCTGGACCTGGTACGCGACCGGGTCGATGCCAATCTGCAGGTGAGCCTGCCAGTGACCAACAACCTGCCGCTGGCGGCCCTGATTGTCGGCGCGCCGGCCGTGGGCGGGGCGCTGTTCCTGGTCGACCGGCTGATCGGCGACCGCGTGTCGCGCTTCGCCAGTGTGCACTACCGTGTCGAAGGTCCGGTGAAAGAGCCTAGAATCACATTTGTGAAACCTTTCGAGAAATCCCGCTAGGAGTGCCCATGAAGGCAGCTGTAATCCAGATGGTCAGCCAGGACGATGTGCTGGCCAACCTGCAGCGCGCCGGTGCCCTGCTGGAGCAGGCCGCCTTTGGCGGTGCACGGCTGGCCGTGCTGCCGGAAAACTTCGCCGCCATGGGCCGCAAGGACGCCGCTGCCATCGGCCGCGCCGAAGCGTTGGGCGAAGGGCCGATCCTGCCATGGTTGAAACGTACCGCCCGCGACCTCAAGTTATGGATTGTCGCCGGTACCTTGCCATTGCCACCGGTCGGCCAGCCCGAAGCAAAGGCGCATGCCTGCTCGCTGTTGATCGACGAACACGGTGAGGTGGCGGCACGCTATGACAAGCTGCACCTGTTCGATGTGGACGTTGCCGACAACCGTGGCCGTTACCGCGAGTCTGATGACTATGCCCACGGCGCCCAGGTAGTGGTGGCTGATACGCCGGTGGGGCGGCTGGGGCTGAGCGTGTGCTACGACCTGCGCTTCCCCGAACTGTACAGCGCACTGCGCGCCGCTGGTGCGGAACTGATCACTGCGCCGGCCGCCTTCACTGCGGTAACGGGCGCGGCGCACTGGGAAGTGCTGGTGCGCGCCCGTGCCATCGAGACCCAGTGCTACCTGCTGGCTGCGGCACAGGGCGGCACTCACCCGGGGCCACGGGAAACCCATGGCCATGCGGCGATCGTCGACCCCTGGGGGCGCATCGTCGCGGAACAGGCGCAAGGTGAAGCGGTACTGCTCGCCGAGCGCGACATTGACGAACAAGCGTCCATCCGGACGCGCATGCCGGTGGTATCGCACCGGCGCTTTTTCTCGCAGGGCGCGTTGCGGCCTGCGCACACCTCGGAGTGACTATGAGCCAGATGTTATCCACCGTCAGCGAGCAGCTCCTGGCCCCAGGCGGCTTGACCCTGGACAGCCTGCAGAGCGTGCTGGGTGAGTTGGCCGGCCCCGGCATCGACGCCGCCGACCTGTATTTCCAGGGCCAGATCTCGGAAACCTGGGCGCTGGAAGACGGCATCGTCAAAGAGGGCAGTTTCAACCTCGACCAGGGCGTGGGCGTGCGTGCCCAGTCCGGTGAAAAGACCGGCTTTGCCTACAGCAACGCAATCAACCTCGAAGCGCTGACCTCGGCCGCCCGTGCAGCCCGTTCGATCTCCCGTGCCGGGCAGAACGGCAAGGTGCAGGCCTTCCGCAGCCAGGAGGTGACAGCCCTTTATCCGGCGGACAACCCGCTGGATGTGCTCAGCCGTGCCGAGAAGGTCGAGCTGCTCAAGCGTGTCGACGCCGCCACCCGTGCCCTGGACCCGCGTATCCAGCAGGTCAGTGTGAGCATGGCCGGGGTCTGGGAGCGCATCCTGATCGCTGCGGCCGATGGCAGCCTGGCCGCCGATGTGCGCCCGCTGGTGCGCTTCAACGTCAGCGTAATCGTCGAGCAGAATGGCCGCCGCGAGCGTGGCGGGCAGGGCGGTGGCGGGCGTACCGACTACCGCTTCTTCACCGAAGAGCGGGTCATGGGCTATGCCCGCGAAGCGCTGCGCCAGGCCCTGGTGAACCTGGAGGCGATCCCGGCACCGGCTGGTACCCTGCCGGTAGTGCTGGGTTCGGGCTGGTCGGGCGTGCTGCTGCACGAGGCTGTCGGCCATGGCCTGGAAGGTGACTTCAACCGCAAGGGCAGTTCGGCGTTCAGCGGCCGTATTGGCGAGAAAGTGGCATCGAGCCTGTGCACCATCGTCGACGACGGCACCCTCGAAGGCCGCCGAGGCTCGCTGAGCGTGGATGACGAAGGCACCCCGACCGAGTGCACCACGCTGATCGAGAACGGTGTGCTCAAGGGCTACATGCAGGACAAGCTGAACGCGCGCCTGATGGGCATGGCGGTGACCGGCAACGGCCGCCGCGAATCCTACGCGCACCTGCCGATGCCGCGCATGACCAACACCTACATGCGTGCCGGCGAAAGCGACCCGCAGGAAATCATCGCTTCGGTGAAGAAGGGCATCTACTGCGCCAACCTCGGCGGTGGCCAGGTGGACATCACCAGCGGCAAGTTCGTGTTCTCGACCAGTGAGGCCTACCTGATCGAAGACGGCAAGATTACCGCGCCGGTGAAGGGGGCGACCCTGATCGGCAATGGCCCGGAGGCGATGAGCCGAGTGTCGATGGTCGGTAACGACCTGGCGCTGGACAGCGGGGTAGGGACTTGCGGCAAGGACGGGCAGTCGGTGCCGGTGGGGGTCGGGCAGCCGACCTTGAAGCTGGATGCGATTACCGTGGGCGGTACCGGGGCGTGATGGCCATCTGGGACCGCTTTGCGGTCCTTTCGCGACGCAAGGCCGCTCCCACAGGGACTGCGCCATGCAGAAATGGCTGCGCACTTACTGTGGGAGCGGCCTTGTGTCGCGATTGGGCCGCAAAGCGGCCCCAGGGTGATCAGCGCAAGCCGCGCTGCAGCTCGTCGAGGTCGCGGATGTACTTGAACACCTTGCGCGCGGCGGCAGGCGGTTTGTTCCGCGCCTTCTCGTGCTGGGCATGGCGTACCAGCGAGCGCAGTTGCTGGCGGTCGGTGTCGGGGTATTCGCTGACGAAGCGCTCGAGGTCTTCGTCGTTACCGTCGATCAACCGGTCGCGCCAGCGCTCCAGGCCGTGGAAGCGCTCGTTGTACTGGCGGGTCGAGCTGTCCATCTGTTCGAGCAAGGCGTGGATGGCATCCAGGTCCTGCACGCGCATCAGCTTGCCGACAAACGACATGTGGCGTTTGCGGGCACCGTGAGCGGTGTGCTTGCTGGCTTCGGCCAGGGCCTTGCGCAGCTCGTCGGTCAACGGCAGGCGAGCCAGGGTATCGGCCTTGAGCGTGGTAAGGCGCTCGCCGAGTTCGACCAGCGCATGCAGCTCGCGCTTGATCTGGGTTTTGCTTTTTTCGCCGTCGAAGGCGTCGTCGTTTGAATCAACCATGGTGGCAGTCCGCTAGAAATCGCCGCCATGATAACCAGTCGGGGGCCGCTTGTCCGGCCCGGTCGTAGAATGACCCTCGCCGAACGCAGAATTTGAGTGGAGAGAACCATGAGTGCAGTCCAGAGCGTAGGTCCGAAGGACCTGCCAGCATTGCAGGAGCAGGTCGAGGCGATCATCGCCGAAGCGCGCCGCCAGGGGGCCAGTGCCTGCGAAGTGGCGGTGTCGCTGGAGCAGGGCCTGTCCACCACGGTACGCCAGCGAGAGGTCGAAACGGTCGAGTTCAACCGCGACCAGGGCTTTGGCATCACCCTCTATGTGGGCCAGCGCAAAGGCTCGGCCAGCACCTCGGCCAGTGGCCCGGAAGCGATCCGCGAAACCGTCGCCGCGGCCTTGGCGATTGCCAAGCATACCTCCGAGGACGAATGTTCCGGCTTGGCCGACGCAGCGTTGATGGCCCGCGAGATCCCGGACCTGGACCTTTACCACGACTGGAACCTCGAGCCGGAGAGGGCCATCGAGATGGCCCTGGCCTGCGAGGCGGCGGCGTTCGACGCCGACCCGCGTATCCTCAATGCCGACGGCACCACCCTCAATACCCACCAGGGCTGCCGCGTGTATGGCAACAGCCATGGTTTCATCGGTGGCTACGCCTCGACCCGGCACAGCCTGAGCTGCGTGATGATCGCCGAAGGCGACGGCCAGATGCAGCGTGATTATTGGTACGACGTGAACCGCCAGGGCAACCTGCTGGCAGACCCGCGTAGCATCGGCGTGCGCGCTGCCCAGCGTGCCGCCAGCCGCCTGGGTGCGCGGCCGGTGCCGACCTGCGAGGTGCCGGTGCTGTTCTCGGCCGAGCTGGCCGGTGGCCTGTTCGGCAGCTTCCTGTCGGCCATCTCCGGCGGCAACCTGTACCGCAAGTCGTCGTTCCTGGAGGGGACCATTGGCCAGCGCCTGTTCCCCACCTGGCTGACCCTCGACGAGCGCCCGCACATTCCGCGGGCACTGGGCAGTGCCGCATTCGACGGCGATGGCCTGGCTACCTATGCCAAGCCGTTCGTCGACAAGGGTGAGCTGGTGTCGTACCTGCTGGGTACCTATTCCGGGCGCAAGCTGGGTTTGCCAAGCACGGCCAACGCCGGCGGCGTGCACAACCTGTTCGTCAGCCATGGTGTCGAAGACCAGGCGGCGCTGATCCGGCGCATGGGCCGCGGGCTGCTGGTGACCGAGTTGATGGGGCATGGCCTGAACATGGTGACGGGGGATTATTCCCGTGGCGCGGCAGGGTTCTGGGTCGAGAATGGCGAGATTCAGCACGCGGTGCAGGAAGTGACCATTGCCGGGAACATGAAAGACATGTTCCAGCAGATTGTCGCGATTGGCAGCGATCTTGAGACCCGCAGCAACATTCACACCGGGTCGGTGCTGATCGAGCGGATGACTGTGGCGGGTAGCTGATCCACAGCCTGTACCGGCCTCTTCGCGGGCTTGCCCGCTCCCACAGATACTGCACAAGCTTGAAACCTGTGCGATCCCTGTGGGAGCGGGCAAGCCCGCGAAGAGGCCGGTGCAGGCTATAGAGAATTCTCAATGAAACCGAAGACCCGGCCCCACGCCGGGTTTTTTGTTTCATCACCTTTCTCTTGAAGTGATTCTGTTTATCACTTAATAATGAATATCATTATCCAGTAACCCGGCGATGATGTTCATGAAACCCGTCCTCCGCGAACTGCCCTACCTGGAAAACTGGCGCTGGCTCAGCCGACGCATCCGCTGTGCGCTCGAGCCCGACGAACCGCGCTTGATCGAGCATTACCTGGCTGAAGGCCGTTACCTGGTGTGCTGCACCGAGACCTCGCCATGGACGGTGGCGCTGACCTCCTTCCGCCTGCTGCTGGATACCGCCTGCGACCGCATGCTGCCCTGGCATTGGCGCTGCCTGTGCCTGGACCAGGCCTGGCGCCCATTGCTGGACCTGCGCAACCTCGACCGCGAGGCCCAGAACCAGCGCTGGCAGCCCTACGCCCTGCAGTTGGCCAATTGCCGCCTGCTGCCGTCGATTTCTCCCGATGAACTGATGCAAGGATTTGATGATGAGTGATACCCGTATCGAGCGTGACAGCATGGGCGAACTGCAGGTGCCGGCCCAGGCCCTGTACGGTGCCCAGACCCAGCGCGCGGTCGACAACTTCCCGATCAGCGGCCAGCGCATGCCGGCCCAGTTCATTCGCGCGCTGCTGCTGGCCAAAGCTGCCGCGGCCAAGGCTAACGTCGAACTGGAACAGCTGTCGACTGCGCAGGGCCAGGCCATCGTAACCGCAGTCGAGCAACTGCTGGCGGGTGACTTCATCCAGCATTTCCCGGTGGATGTGTTCCAGACCGGCTCCGGCACCAGCTCGAACATGAACGCCAACGAGGTGATCGCGACTCTGGCCAGTCGCGTGCTGGGTGAAGCCGTCAACGCCAACGACCACGTCAACTGCGGCCAGAGCAGCAACGACATCATCCCGACCACCATTCACGTCAGCGCCGCCCTGGCCCTGCACGAGCAGTTGCTGCCAGCCCTGGCGCACCTGGTACAGGTGATCGAGGCCAAGTCGGCACAGGTGCATCAGTACGTGAAGACCGGCCGCACCCACCTGATGGACGCCATGCCAGTGCGCATGAGCCAGGTGCTGGATGGCTGGGCGGCGCAGATCAATGGCGCCAAGGCACACATCGAAGCGACCCTGCCGAGCCTGCAGGCGCTGGCCCAGGGTGGCACCGCCGTGGGCACCGGCATCAACGCCCACCCACAGTTCGCTGCCGGTTTCGCCCGCCAGCTCAGCGGCCTGACCCAGGTCGAGTTCACCCCCGGGCAGAACCTGTTCGCCCTGATCGGCTCGCAGGACACCGCCGTGGCCCTGTCCGGCCAGCTCAAGACTGCCGCCGTGGCGCTGATGAAGATCGCCAACGACCTGCGCTGGATGAACTCTGGCCCGCTGGCCGGGCTGGGCGAAATCGAGCTGCAAGGCCTGCAGCCGGGCTCTTCGATCATGCCGGGCAAGGTCAACCCGGTGATTCCGGAGGCCACCGCCATGGTCGCCGCCCAGGTGATCGGCAATGACGCCACCATCGCCATCGCCGGCCAGTCCGGCAACTTCGAGCTGAACGTGATGCTGCCGGTGATCGCCCGAAACCTGTTGGAGAGCATCGAGCTGATGGCCAACGTCAGCCGCCTGCTGGCCGACAAGGCCATCGCCAGCTTCAAGGTCAACGAAAGCAAGCTCAAGGAAGCCCTGGCACGCAACCCGATTCTGGTCACGGCGCTGAACCCGATCATCGGCTACCTCAAGGCCGCTGAAATCGCCAAGACCGCCTACAAGCAGGGCCGTCCGATCATCGACGTGGCGCTGGAGCACACCGACCTGTCGCGTGACCAGCTGGAAGCGCTGCTGGACCCGGAGAAGCTTACCGCCGGTGGTATCTGACACTGAGTCATGGCCCAAGCGCCAGCGGTGGCCGCGTTGGTCATCGCCCAACCCATGCCTACGGAATTCACTGATATGCCCCATACCTTGCCTGCACTGCCTTACGCCTACGCTGCGCTGGAACCGCACATCGACGCGCAGACCATGGAAATCCACCACACCAAGCATCACCAGACCTATGTCAATGGCCTCAACGCCGCCATCGAAGGCACCGAGTGGGCTGAGTGGCCGGTGGAAAAACTGCTCGGCGCGGTCGGGCAACTGCCGGAAAACCTGCGTGGTGCGGTGACCAACCATGGCGGCGGGCACGCCAACCACAGCCTGTTCTGGACCGTGATGTCGCCGCAGGGCGGGGGAGAGCCGCAGGGCGCTCTGGCGCAGGCCATCGACGCCCAACTGGGCGGCTTCGATGCCTTCAAGGAGGCCTTCACCAAGGCTGCGCTGACCCGCTTCGGCAGTGGCTGGGCCTGGCTCAGCGTGAACCCGCAGAAAACCCTGGTAGTGGAAAGCAGCGGCAACCAGGACAGCCCGCTGATGCACGGCAACACGCCAATCCTCGGCCTGGACGTGTGGGAGCATGCCTACTACCTGAAGTACCAGAACCGTCGTCCGGAATACATCGGTGCCTTCTACAACGTCATTGACTGGGCGGAAGTGGAGCGCCGCTACCTCGAAACCCTGAAGTGAGTCTCCCCGGTATGCGCTCCCAGATGATGTCTGTCAGCCGTGTGCGCCTGTTTCGCTTGTTTCGCCTGACGCTTGGGACTTTGCTGTTACTGGCAGGCACTGCATTGCTATTGGCGCGCGGCTTTGCCTGGTTGGACCTGGCCTGGCCATCTTGGGGCTGTGCATCGGTTTGCGCCGGATGATGGGGTGTTCACCGGCTTCGCTTTGGGAGCGGCACATAACTCATTGAATTGGCGGGGACTCTGTGGGAGCGGCTTTAGCCGCGAACACCGGCGCAGCCGGTGCCATGCACCGCGTTGGATTCTTCGCGGCTAAAGCCGCTCCCACAGGGTACGCGTACCGCTTGCGAAATTCATTCGCCTTCGTCGAAGAAGTTGTTGATCAGCTCGACCAGCGCATCCATGGCATCAACGTCCTGCTCGCCTTCGGTATGCAGGTGCACCTGGGTGCCTTTGCCGGCCGCCAGCATCATCACCGCCATGATGCTCTTGCCATCCACCAGCTTGTCCGGCGCACGGCCAACCCTGACCTGACAGGGGAAGCGGCCGGCAACGCCGACGAACTTGGCTGCCGCCCGGGCATGCAGACCCAGCTTGTTGATGATGGTGATTTCACGGGCGGGCATCGTGGGGCGGATCCTTGGGCTAGAGGTCGCGGTGGCGGACCTGGACGTTTTTCAGGGATTGCTGCAGCAGCTGGCCAAGGCGTTCAGTGATGTACACCGAGCGGTGGTGACCGCCGGTGCAGCCAATGGCAATGGTGACGTAGGCACGGTTGCTGGCGGCGAAGCGGGGCAGCCACTTGAGCAGGTAGCTGGAAATGTCGTTGAACATCTCTTCGACATCCGGCTGTGCGGCCAGGTAGTCGATCACCGGTTGGTCGAGGCCGGAATGCTCACGCAGCTCGGGTTTCCAGTAGGGGTTGGGCAGGCAGCGCACATCGAACACCAGGTCGGCATCGACCGGCATTCCGCGCTTGAAGCCAAACGACTCGACCAGAAACGCGGTGCCAGGCTCGGGCTGGTTGAGCAGGCGCAGCTTGATCGAATCACGCAACTGGTAAAGGTTCAGGCTGGTGGTATCGATCTTCAGGTCGGCCAGGTCTGCAATCGGCCCCAGCAATTCGCTTTCCACCCGAATCGCTTCCGCAAGCGAGCGGTCGGCGTTGGTCAGCGGGTGGCGTCGGCGGGTTTCCGAGAAGCGCTTGAGCAGTACGTCTTCGTCGGCATCCAGGTACAGCACGTCGCACTGGATATGCCGGGCGCGGGCTTCTTCGAGCAACTCGGGGAAACGCGTCAGGTGGCTGGGCAGGTTGCGCGCGTCGATCGACACGGCGACCTTGGGTTGCAGCAATTCGGTATTGATCAGCGCATTTTCCGCCAGCTGTGGCAGCAGCCCGGCGGGCAGGTTGTCAATGCAGTAGAAACCGTTGTCTTCCAGGACATCGAGGGCGGTGCTCTTGCCGGAGCCGGACCGGCCGCTGACGATGATCAGGCGCATGTTCAGTGCTCGTTCTGTACGTCCAGGACAACCTGGAACAGGGCCTCGCTGCTGGTGGCCGCACGCAGGCGATCACGGACCTCCTTGCGATCGAGCATGCTGGCAATCTGGCGCAGCAATTCCAGATGGGCATCGGTGGCGGCTTCAGGCACCAGCAGGACGAATAGCAGGTCCACCGGCGCGCCATCGATGGCGTCGTAGTCGATAGGGGCTTCCAGGTGCAGCAGGGCGCTGACCGGAGCGGAACATCCTTCAAGCCGGCAGTGCGGGATGGCGATGCCGTTGCCGAAACCGGTCGAACCGAGTTTTTCCCGGGCGACCAGTTTTTCGAAGACGTCTTGCATCTCCAGTTCGGGCACTTGTTCGGCGATGACGGTGGCGACCTTTTCCAGGGCGCGCTTCTTGCTGCCGCCCGGCACGTTCACGAGGGAACGGCCGGGGGTCAGGATGGTTTCAAGTCGGATCATGGATGAGGGGGATCAGCGGGCAGCTGCACCTTGCAGCAGGCTTTGCTGTTTTTCCTTGTGTTTTTTCAGTTGGCGGTCGAGCTTGTCGGCCAAGGCGTCGATCGCTGCATACATGTCTTCGTGTTCGGCGTTGGCAACCACTTCGCCGCCGGGAATCTGCAAGGTCGCCTCGACCTTTTGCTGCAGCTTCTCGACTTTCATGATGACCTGCACGTTGGTGATCTTGTCGAAGTGACTTTCCACGCGAGCGAGCTTTTCAAGCACATAATCGCGCAGTGGCTGGGTGACTTCTACATGCTGTCCACTGATATTGACTTGCATACAGCTTCTCCTTTGTTGCCCGTGCATAAAGAGGCAGGTCTTGCACCTGCCCCACAAACGCTGTGGCACATCTCAGGGGCTACATCAGTCGCTTGCGCTCGCTCGACGGTGCGATGCCGAGGGACTCGCGGTACTTGGCGACGGTGCGACGGGCTACCTGGATGCCTTGTGCCTCCAGTAAACCAGCGATCTTGCTGTCACTCAATGGCTTTTTCTGATTTTCCGCCGCAACCAGTTTCTTGATGATCGCGCGGATCGCCGTAGACGAGCATTCTCCGCCTTCGGAGGTGCTGACGTGGCTGGAGAAAAAGTATTTCAGTTCGTAGATGCCACGCGGGGTGTGCATGTATTTCTGCGTGGTTACCCGCGAAATGGTCGACTCGTGCATGCCCACCGCCTCGGCGATGTCATGCAGTACCAGCGGCTTCATCGCTTCGTCGCCGTGGTCGAGGAAGCCGCGCTGGTGCTCGACGATCTGCGTGGCCACCTTCATCAGGGTTTCGTTGCGGCTTTGCAGGCTCTTGATGAACCAGCGCGCTTCCTGCAACTGGTTGCGCATGAAGGTGTTGTCGGCGCTGGTGTCGGCCCGGCGCACAAAGCCGGCGTACTGCGGGTTGACGCGCAGGCGCGGAATGGCCTCCTGGTTCAGCTCCACCAGCCAGCGGTCGCTGTCCTTGCGCACGATGACGTCGGGCACCACGTACTCGGGCTCGCTGGACTCGATCTGCGAGCCGGGGCGCGGGTTGAGGCTTTGTACCAGTTCGATGACCTGGCGCAGCTCGTCTTCCTTGATTTTCATGCGACGCATCAGCTGGCTGTAATCACGGCTGCCGAGCAGGTCGATGAAGTCGGTGACCAGGCGCTTGGCTTCGGCCATCCACGGGGTGCTGGCAGGCAGCTGGCGCAGTTGCAGCAACAGGCATTCGCCCAGGGTGCGGGCGGCAATGCCGGCTGGCTCGAACTGCTGGATGCGGTGCAGCACCGCTTCGACCTCGTCCAGCTCGATATCCAGCTCCGGGTCGAAACCGGCGCAGATCTCCTCGAGGGTGTCTTCCAGGTAGCCCTGGCCGTTGATGCTGTCGATCAGGGTGACGGCGATCAGGCGGTCGGTGTCGGACATCGGGGCCAGGTTCAGTTGCCACAGCAGGTGGCTTTGCAGGCTTTCGCCGGCCGATGTGCGGGTGGTGAAGTCCCACTCGTCGTCATCGTTGCTCGGCAGGCTGCTGGCACTGGTCTGGTAGATGTCTTCCCAGGCGGTGTCGACCGGCAGTTCGTTGGGGATGCGCTCGCTCCACTCACCGTCTTCCAGGGTGTCGGCACTGGTGGTGCTTTCCTGGAAGCTGTTGTCCTGGACTTCGGCGGCCGGCTTGTTCTCGGCGTTGTCCGCCATCGGGTCGCTGTTGTCGAAGTCGTCGCCGTCTTCCTGACGTTCGAGCATCGGGTTCGACTCCAGCGCTTCCTGGATTTCCTGTTGGAGGTCCAGGGTGGAGAGCTGGAGCAGGCGGATGGCCTGTTGCAACTGCGGTGTCATCGTCAGTTGCTGGCCCATTTTTAGGACGAGCGATGGTTTCATGGCTGGGGCTTAATACCTTGTTCGCCGGCGCGCATGCGCCATCCACTACACGAGGGCGCCGGGGCGCCAGATCAAGCAAGTTTTATGCCTTAAATTGTAGCGTTTGCCTAGAGCACCGTAACACTTTACCCCGGGTTTCAGGGCGATTTGCCAGTACTCCAGGCGCGTGCCGGGCTCAGAGCCGGAACTCGTGGCCCAGGTAAACCTCTTTGACCAGGTCGTTGGCCAGGATGGTTTCGGCGTCGCCTTCAGCGATCAGCCGGCCATCGTTGACGATATAGGCGGTTTCGCAGATATCCAGGGTCTCACGCACGTTGTGGTCGGTGATCAGTACACCGATGCCCTTGGCCTTGAGGTGATGGATGATCTGCTTGATGTCGCCGACCGAAATCGGGTCGACACCGGCAAACGGTTCGTCCAGCAGGATGAACTTGGGTGCGGTCGCCAGCGCGCGGGCAATTTCCACGCGGCGGCGCTCACCACCGGACAGGCTCATGCCGAGGTTGTCGCGAATATGGCTGATGTGGAACTCCTGCAGCAGGCTTTCCAGCTCCTTGCGCCGGCCGTCGCGGTCGAGCTCCTTGCGGGTCTCGAGGATGGCCATGATGTTGTCGGCCACCGACAGCTTGCGGAAGATCGAGGCTTCCTGCGGCAGGTAGCCGATGCCGGCGCGGGCGCGACCGTGCATGGGCTGGTGGCTGACATCGAGGTTGTCGATCAGCACGCGCCCCTGATCGGCCTGAACCAGGCCGACGATCATGTAGAAGCAGGTGGTCTTGCCGGCGCCGTTGGGGCCGAGCAGGCCGACGATCTGGCCGCTGTCGATCGACAGGCTGACGTCACGTACGACCTGTCGCCCCTTGTAGCTCTTGGCCAGGTGCTGGGCTTTGAGGGTTGCCATTTACTCGGCCTTCTTCTTGGGCTGGATCACCATGTCGATACGCTGACGCGGCGAGGTCACGTTGCCACCGCGACCGGCGGTTGCCACCTGGGTCTGGGTGTTGTAGACGATCTTCTCGCCTTCGGTGGTGTTGCCTTCGTTCTCGACCTTGGCGCGGTCGGTGAGGATCACCATGTCCTTCTGCGACTGGTACTGGATGGTCACCGCCCAGCCTTTCATCTTGTCCGGTTTGGCTGCGCTCTGCTGCTGCTCGAAGTAGGCCAGGTTGCCCACCGAGGTCACCACGTCGATGTCGCCGGAGGCGGAGCGGGTGATGGTCACGGTGTTGCCTTTGATCATCATCGAACCCTGGGTGATGATCACGTCGCCGGTGTAGGTGGCCACGCCCTGCTTGTCGTCCAGGTGGGCGTTGTCGGCCTGGATGCGGATAGGCTGGTCACGGTCGTTCGGCAGGGCGAGGGCGCTCGCGCTTCCCAGTGCTGCGCTCAGGCTGAGCAAAAGGGGGAGGGTTTTAACGAGCCTCATACTGTCCTCTTACGTTAGAGAGCAAGTCCATCTTGCCTTCTTTCAAATACGCTTTCATTCCTTTGCCCGTAGTTGTGCCACCGGCGCCGTCGATTCTAACGGCTTGCTCGGTCTGCGCATATTGCTTCTGCGGGAACACGGTCATGCGCGAGCTGGTAATGATCATTTCGCGCTGCTTTTCGTCGGTGCGGGCGACCCGAACGTTGTCGATCAGCTCGACTTCGCTGCCGTCCGGGTTGACCTCGGCGCGGGTGCTCTGCACGTGCCACGGGTATTCGGTACCGCGGTACAGGTGCAGGTCCGGCGTGGTCAGCAGGGTGACTTCGCTGGCCTTGAGGTGTTCGACCTTGTCGGCGGTCATTTCGTACTGCAGCTTGCCATCGGGCAGGAACTGCACGCTGTGGGCGTTGACCGCATAGTAGTCGACGGCGTTTTCGTCGACCTGGGCCACCGGCTTGTCGAGGAAGCTTTCCGGGCTGACATTCCAGTAGCCGATCGCCACCAGCAGGGTGGCGATCACCGCGAGCAGCGCAATGTTGCGGGCTTTCTTGCTGAACATGGGCAGCCTTACAGATAGTTGGCGTTGGCAGCGTCCAGGGTGCCCTGGGCCTGCATGATCAGTTCGCAGAATTCACGGGCCGCGCCTTCGCCGCCACGTGCCTGGGTCACGCCATGGGCGTGCTGGCGAACGAACGGCGCGGCATTGGCCACCGCCATGCCCAGTGCGACCCGGCGGATCACCGGCAGGTCGGGCAGGTCGTCGCCAAGGTAGGCCACTTGAGCATAGCTCAGGCCCAGTTCGGCGAGCAGGCCGTCCAGCACCACCAGTTTGTCCTCGCGGCCCTGGTACAGGTGCGGGATGCCGAGGTTCTTCGCCCGGCGCTCGACCACCGGAGTCTTGCGCCCGCTGATGATCGCGGTGGTCACGCCCGAGGCCATGAGCATCTTGATGCCCTGGCCGTCGAGGGTGTTGAAGGTCTTGAACTCGCTGCCGTCCTCGAGGAAGTACAGGCGCCCGTCGGTGAGCACGCCGTCCACGTCGAACACTGCCAGCTTGATGTTCTTGCCGCGTTGCATGAGGTCCTGGTTCATTCCATTGCTCCTTTACATCACGCCGGCGCGCAGCAGGTCGTGCATGTTCAGGGCGCCGGTGGGGCGGTCCTCGCGGTCCACCACCACCAGGGCGCCGATCTTGTGGTCTTCCATGATCTTCAGGGCCTCGGCCGCGAGCATTTCGGCGCGGGCCGTCTTGCCGTGCACGGTCATTACCTGGTCGATCAGAGTGGTGTGGACGTCGATGTTGCGGTCCAGGCTCCGGCGCAGGTCGCCGTCGGTGAAGATCCCTGCCAGCTTGCCATCGGCTTCGACGATCACGGTCATGCCCAGGCCTTTGCGGGACATTTCAAGGAGTGCGTCCTTGAGCAGGGTGCCGCGGGGCACCTGGGGCAGTTCGTCGCCGGCGTGCATCACGTTCTCCACCTTGAGCAGCAGGCGGCGGCCCAGTGCACCACCCGGGTGCGAGAAGGCAAAGTCCTCGGCGGTGAAGCCGCGGGCTTCGAGCAGGGCAATGGCCAGCGCGTCGCCCAGCACCAGCGAGGCGGTGGTGGAGGAGGTGGGGGCCAGGTTCAGCGGGCAGGCCTCTTGCTCGACGCGGGCGTCGAGGTTGACCTCGGCAGCCTGGGCCAGGGGCGAGTCCGGGTTGCCGGTCAGGCTGATCAGCTTGATGCCCAGGCGCTTGATCAGCGGCAGCAGGGTGACGATTTCGGCGGTGCTGCCGGAATTCGACAGGGCAAGGATGACATCATCGCGGGTGATCATGCCCATGTCGCCATGGCTGGCTTCGGCCGGGTGCACGAAAAATGCCGGTGTGCCGGTGCTGGCCAGGGTGGCGGCGATCTTGTTGCCGATGTGCCCGGACTTGCCCATGCCGACCACGACGACCCGGCCCTTGCTGGCCAGGATCAGTTCGCAGGCCTTGACGAAATTGTCGTCGATGCGCGCCAGCAGGGCCTCTACGGCCTCGAGTTCCAGGCGCAGGGTGCGTTGGGCGGATTGGATCAGCTCGCTGGATTGGCTCATGTCGAAAAAGCAATGCCTGATGAAAAGGCGGCGATTATA
Source organism: Pseudomonas sp. X4 (assembly GCF_040784925.1). NCBI lineage: Bacteria > Pseudomonadati > Pseudomonadota > Gammaproteobacteria > Pseudomonadales > Pseudomonadaceae > Pseudomonas > Pseudomonas sp. X4. The sequence goes on from NZ_CP160798.1 coordinate 3,497,789, forward strand.
GCTGCAATGAAAGAAACCCTCACGCTTTCGATTGTCGTGGTGAATGTCTGGCCAGCCTGTCGCAGGGCTGAACGACTCGTTAGCCGGCCTTGGGGCGGCGCTGTCAGCGGTGCTATAGTTCGCCGCTATTCGGCCTGCCTGGGGCGCTTGTGCCTTCCAGATGGAGGCCGACGTCCATTAGGACGAGGCTGCACTAGCAAGGAGTCTAGATGAGTGTGGATAGCGCCTACGCGGTCGAGTTGAAGGGGGTTACCTTCAAACGCGGTTCGCGCAGCATTTTCAGCAACGTCGACATTCGCATCCCGCGCGGCAAGGTCACCGGTATCATGGGGCCATCGGGTTGCGGCAAGACCACGTTGCTCCGCCTGATGGGCGCGCAGTTGCGCCCCTCCAGCGGTGAGGTCTGGGTTGCCGGGCAGAACCTGCCGACGCTGTCGCGCAGCGACCTGTTCGACGCCCGCAAGCAAATGGGGGTGCTGTTCCAGAGCGGCGCGCTGTTCACCGATCTCGATGTGTTCGAGAACGTCGCGTTCCCGCTTCGCGTGCACACCCAGCTGTCGGACGAGATGATCCGCGATATCGTACTGATGAAGCTGCAGGCTGTGGGGCTGCGCGGTGCCATCGACCTGATGCCCGACGAGCTGTCCGGTGGCATGAAGCGCCGTGTGGCGTTGGCCCGGGCGATTGCCCTGGACCCGCAGATCCTCATGTACGACGAACCGTTCGTCGGCCAGGACCCGATCGCCATGGGTGTACTGGTGCGTCTGATCCGCCTGCTCAACGACGCCCTGGGTATCACCAGCATCGTCGTTTCCCACGACCTGGCGGAAACCGCCAGCATCGCCGACTACATCTATGTGGTAGGTGACGGCCAGGTGCTGGGCCAGGGGACGCCTGACGAGCTGATGGGCTCGGACAACCCGCGCATTCGCCAGTTCATGAAGGGCGACCCGGACGGCCCGGTGCCTTTCCACTTCCCTGCGCCTGACTACCGCGCCGACCTGCTGGGAGCGCGTTGATGCGCAGAAAATCCTTACTCGAACGTGTCCGCCTGCTGGGGCGCTCGGCCATCGACGTGCTGGCGGTGCTGGGGCGCTCCTGCCTGTTCCTGTTCCATGCGCTGATCGGCCGTGGCGGCATCGGTGGCGGCTTCCAGCTGCTGGTCAAGCAGCTGTATTCGGTGGGCGTGCTGTCGCTGGCGATCATCGTCGTGTCCGGCGTGTTCATCGGCATGGTGCTGGCGCTGCAGGGCTTCAGCATCCTGACCAAGTACGGCTCGGAGCAGGCGGTGGGACAGATGGTCGCCCTGACCCTGCTGCGTGAGCTCGGCCCGGTGGTGACGGCATTGCTGTTCGCCGGCCGTGCCGGTTCGGCGCTGACCGCAGAAATCGGCAACATGAAGTCCACCGAGCAGTTGTCGAGCCTTGAAATGATCGGCGTCGACCCGCTCAAGTACATCGTCGCGCCGCGCCTGTGGGCCGGTTTCATCTCGCTGCCGTTGCTGGCGCTGATCTTCAGCGTGGTCGGCATCTGGGGTGGCTCGTGGGTGGCGGTGGACTGGCTGGGCGTCTACGAGGGCTCGTTCTGGGCCAACATGCAGAACAGTGTTTCGTTCACCGACGACGTGCTCAACGGGCTGATCAAGAGCCTGGTATTTGCCTTCGTCACGACCTGGATCGCCGTATTCCAGGGGTACGACTGTGAGCCCACCTCAGAAGGGATCAGCCGTGCCACCACCAAGACCGTGGTCTATGCCTCGTTGGCAGTGCTGGGTCTGGACTTTATTCTGACCGCCTTGATGTTTGGAGATTTCTGATGCAAAACCGCACCCTGGAAATCGGTGTCGGCCTGTTCCTTCTGGCCGGGATCCTGGCGCTGCTGCTGCTCGCCCTGCGTGTCAGCGGGCTGTCGGCCAGCCCGAGCAGCGATACCTATAAAGTTTATGCCTACTTCGACAATATCGCCGGTTTGACGGTCAGAGCTAAAGTGACCATGGCCGGTGTGACCATCGGCAAGGTTACCGCCATCGATCTGGACCGTGATTCGTACACCGGTCGGGTGACGCTGCAGCTGGACAAGTCGGTGGACAACCTGCCGACCGACTCCACTGCTTCGATCCTGACCGCCGGGTTGCTGGGCGAGAAGTACATCGGCATCAGCGTGGGCGGTGAGGACCAGGTGCTCAAGGACGGCGGGACCATTCACGACACCCAGTCGGCGCTGGTGCTGGAAGATCTGATTGGCAAGTTCCTGCTCAACTCCGTTGGCAAGGAACCGAAAGAAGCGCAACCGGCTAATTAAGGAGTTTCCATGATTTCCATCCTGCGACGTGGCCTGCTGGTCCTGCTGGCGGCCTTCCCCCTGCTGACCATGGCTGCGCAGACGCCACACGATGTGGTTCAGGGCACCACCACTGAACTGCTGGGCGACCTCAAGGCCAACAAGGAACAGTACAAGTCCAACCCCAATGCCTTCTACGATGCGCTGAACCGCATCCTTGGCCCGGTGGTGGACGCTGACGGTATTTCCAGAAGCATCATGACCGTCAAGTACTCGCGCAAGGCTACCCCCGAGCAGATGCAGCGCTTCCAGGAAAACTTCAAGCGCAGCCTGATGCAGTTCTATGGCAATGCCCTGCTCGAGTACAACAACCAGGGCATCACCGTCGACCCAGCCAAGGCTGATGACGGCAAGCGCGCCAGCGTTGGCATGAAGGTCACCGGCAACAACGGTGCCGTGTATCCGGTGCAGTACACCCTGGAAAACATCGGCGGCGAGTGGAAGGTGCGTAACGTGATCGTCAACGGCATCAACATTGGCAAGCTGTTCCGCGACCAGTTCGCAGACGCCATGCAGCGCAATGGCAACGACCTGGACAAGACCATCGACGGCTGGGCCGGCGAAGTGGCCAAGGCCAAGCAGGCCGCCGACAACTCGCCAGAGAAGACCGTCAAATGAGTGAGGCCGGCGTAAGCATGGCCGAGCCGGGCGTGCTGCGCCTGGCCGGCGTGCTGGACTACCGCAGCGGGCCGGCCCTGCGCAAGCAGGGCAAGGCGCTGATCGCGGCCTGCGGCGAGGCGCAGCTGGTGCTCGATTGCTCGGCAGTGCAGCGCTCCACCAGTGTCGGCCTGTCGTTGCTGCTGGCATTCATGCGTGATGCCCAGGCCGCCGGCAAGGGTTGCCAGGTGCGCAGCATGCCCGACGACATGCGGGAAATTGCCGAGGTCTATGACCTCGATGAAGTGCTGGCAACCTGATGGCCCGGCACGGATGATGGCCCCTCGGTCAGCGAAGCCCTCGTTGGGCTTCGCAGGCGAGGGGCTTTTTTGTATGATGGCCGACCCGTGCGCATCGGGCGCCGATTGAGGTTGAGCATGCAGGCCGTAGAAGTTAAAAGCTTCCTTGAAGAGAAATTGCCGGGTTCCCGGGTCGAAGTTGAAGGCGAAGGCTGCAACTTCCAGTTGAACGTGATCAGCGACGAGTTGGCTGGCCTGAGCCCGGTCAAACGCCAGCAGGCGATCTATGCTCACCTGAATCCGTGGATCGCCAATGGCAGCATCCATGCGGTAACCATGAAATTTTTCAGCAGCGCAGCCTGGGCTGAGCGCACCTGAGCCAACGTGGCGGCGAGATTCCAATGGACAAACTGATTATTACTGGCGGCGCTTGCCTTGATGGCGAGATCCGCATTTCTGGCGCGAAGAACGCAGCCCTGCCGATTCTGGCGGCGACCCTGCTGGCCGACGGCCCGGTCACCGTGGGCAACCTGCCGCACCTGCACGACATCACCACCATGATCGAGCTGTTCGGCCGCATGGGCATCGAGCCGGTGATCGACGAAAAGCTGGCGGTCGAGATCGACCCTCGCACCATCAAGACCCTGGTTGCGCCTTACGAGCTGGTCAAGACCATGCGCGCCTCGATCCTGGTGCTGGGCCCGATGGTCGCCCGTTTCGGCGAGGCCGAAGTGGCCCTGCCTGGCGGTTGCGCCATTGGTTCGCGCCCGGTCGACCTGCACATCCGTGGTCTCGAGGCCATGGGCGCGAAGATCGAAGTCGAAGGCGGCTACATCAAGGCCAAGGCACCTGAGGGTGGCCTGCGCGGTGCGCACTTCTTCTTCGACACCGTGAGCGTGACCGGTACCGAGAACATCATGATGGCCGCTGCCCTGGCCAAGGGCCGCAGCGTGCTGCAGAACGCCGCGCGCGAGCCGGAAGTGGTCGACCTGGCCAACTTCATCAACGCCATGGGCGGCAATGTCCAGGGCGCTGGTACCGACACCATCGTCATCGATGGCGTCGAGCGCCTGCACTCGGCCAACTACCGCGTGATGCCGGACCGTATCGAGACCGGTACCTACCTGGTTGCCGCTGCCGTGACCGGCGGCCGCGTCAAGGTCAAGGACACCGACCCGACCATCCTTGAAGCCGTACTGGAAAAACTCAAGGAAGCCGGCGCCGACATCAGCACCGGCGAAGACTGGATCGAGCTGGACATGCACGGCAAACGGCCGAAAGCCGTCAACCTGCGTACCGCCCCGTACCCGGCTTTCCCGACCGACATGCAGGCGCAGTTCATCTCGCTCAACGCCATTGCCGAAGGCACTGGTGCAGTGATCGAGACGATCTTCGAAAACCGCTTCATGCACGTCTACGAAATGCACCGCATGGGCGCGCAGATCCAGGTCGAAGGCAACACTGCCATCGTCACTGGCGTCAAGGCGCTGAAGGGTGCCCCGGTAATGGCCACCGACCTGCGTGCTTCCGCCAGCCTGGTGCTGTCGGCGCTGGTAGCCGAAGGCGATACCCTGATCGATCGCATCTACCACATCGACCGTGGTTACGAGTGCATCGAAGAAAAACTGCAGATGCTGGGCGCGAAGATCCGTCGCGTACCGGGCTAGTAGCCCTTCGGCATACCGTGTGGGAGCGGGCTTGCCCGCGAATACCGGCAGAGCCGGTGCCATGCACCGCGGTGGTTGCTTTGCGGGCAAGCCCGCTCCCACAATGAATCAAATGCGGTCGGGCTCGACGCCCGGCCGGCAGTAGCCGCTTAAGGACCGACGTTCCAATGTTGACCATCGCGCTTTCCAAAGGCCGTATTCTCGACGATACCCTGCCGTTGCTGGCCGAGGCCGGTATCGTGCCGACCGAGAATCCGGACAAGAGCCGCAAACTGATCATCCCCACCACGCAGGACGATGTGCGCCTGCTGATCGTGCGTGCCACCGACGTGCCGACCTATGTCGAGCATGGTGCCGCCGACCTGGGTGTGGCCGGCAAGGATGTGCTGATGGAGTACGGCGGCCAGGGCCTTTACGAGCCCCTGGACCTGCAGATTGCCCGTTGCAAGCTGATGACCGCTGGCGTGGTCGGCGCACCCGAGCCCAAGGGCCGTCTGCGCGTGGCTACCAAGTTCGTCAACGTAGCCAAGCGCTACTACGCCGAACAGGGCCGCCAGGTCGACATCATCAAGCTGTACGGCTCGATGGAACTGGCTCCGCTGATCAACCTCGCCGACAAGATCATCGACGTGGTCGACACCGGCAACACCCTGCGTGCCAACGGCCTGGAGCCCCAGGAACTGATCGCCACGATCAGCTCGCGCCTGGTGGTCAACAAGGCCTCCATGAAAATGCAGCACGCCCGTATCCAGAGCCTGATCGACACGCTGCGCGGAGCGGTCGAATCGCGACACCGCGGCTGACTCTCTACCGACTGCGCGCGGCCTTCGCTGCCGCGCCCGTCTATCCGCGTCATAGCCATTTTTCTCGGGTGCCCGCGCGGATGGACTGGTAGCCTAGGGCGCCTGAGCATTCGCCAATAATCGAGGCCCTCGCCATGACCGTGTCCACTGCAATTGCCCGTCTCAACGCTGCTGATCCGGATTTCGCCCGACATCTGGATCATCTGCTGAGCTGGGAAAGTGTGTCCGATGACGCGGTCAACCAGCGCGTGCTCGACATCATCAAGGCCGTGCGCGAGCGTGGCGATGCGGCATTGGTGGAATTCACCCAGCGTTTCGATGGTGTCGATGCCAAGTCCATCGATGACCTGATCCTCGGTCGCGAGCGCCTGGAACTGGCCCTGACCCGCATTACCCCGGTCCAGCGCGAAGCCCTGGAAAAGGCTGCCAACCGTGTGCGCATGTACCACGAGCGGCAGAAGCAGGACTCCTGGCAGTACACCGAGGCCGACGGCACCGTGCTTGGCCAGAAGGTCACCCCGCTGGACCGCGCCGGCCTGTATGTGCCGGGTGGCAAGGCGTCGTACCCGTCGTCGGTGCTGATGAACGCCATCCCGGCCAAGGTCGCCGGTGTGGCCGAAGTGGTGATGGTGGTGCCGACCCCGCGTGGCGAGGTCAACGAGCTGGTGCTGGCGGCTGCCTGCATCGCCGGTGTCGACCGTGTGTTCACCGTCGGTGGCGCCCAGGCTGTTGCCGCGCTGGCCTACGGTACCGAAAGCGTGCCGCAGGTGGACAAGATCGTCGGCCCGGGCAACATCTACGTTGCCACTGCCAAGCGCCACGTGTTCGGCCAGGTGGGTATCGACATGATCGCCGGCCCGTCGGAAATCCTCGTGGTGTGCGACGGCCAGACCGACCCGGACTGGATCGCCATGGACCTGTTCTCCCAGGCCGAGCACGACGAAGATGCCCAAGCCATCCTGGTCAGCCCGGACGCCGCCTTCCTCGACCGCGTTGCCGCCAGCATCGACAAGCTGTTGCCGACCATGGAACGTGCCGAGATCATCGAGAAGTCGATCAATGGCCGTGGTGCGCTGATCCAGGTGCGTGACATGCAGCAGGCCATGGAAGTGGCCAACCGCATCGCACCCGAGCACCTGGAACTGTCGGTGGCCGACCCGCAGGCCTGGCTACCGCACATCCGCCACGCTGGCGCTATCTTCATGGGTCGTCACACCAGCGAAGCGCTGGGCGACTACTGCGCAGGGCCCAACCACGTGCTGCCGACTTCCGGCACCGCGCGTTTCTCGTCGCCGCTGGGGGTGTATGACTTCCAGAAGCGCTCGTCGATCATTTTCTGCTCCGAGCAGGGCGCGTCCGAGCTGGGCCACACCGCCTCGGTCCTTGCCCGTGGCGAGTCGCTGACCGCCCACGCCCGCAGCGCCGAATACCGCATCCTGACCCAAGAGAAGGGGAACTGAGCATGAGTCGATTCTGGAGCCCCTTCGTCAAGGACCTGGTGCCTTACGTGCCGGGCGAGCAGCCCAAGCTGGCCCGCCTGGTCAAGCTGAACACCAACGAAAACCCCTACGGCCCTTCGCCCAAGGCGCTGGAGGCCATGCGCGGCGAGCTGAACGACAACCTGCGCCTGTACCCGGACCCGAACGGTGACCGGCTGAAGCAGGCGGTGGCCGAGTACTACGGCGTGACGCCGGCACAAGTGTTCGTCGGCAACGGCTCGGACGAGGTGCTGGCGCACATCTTCCACGGCCTGTTCCAGCACGACGCACCGCTGCTGTTCCCTGACATCAGCTACAGCTTCTACCCGGTCTACTGCGGCCTGTACGGTATCGCCTTCGAGCAGGTGGCGCTGGACGAGCAGTTCCAGATCCGCATCGAGGACTACAACAAGCCCAATGCCGGCATCATCTTCCCCAACCCCAACGCGCCGACCGGTTGCCTGATGCCGCTGCAGGCGGTGGAGCAGTTGCTGCAGGCCAACCGTGATTCGGTGGTGGTGGTCGATGAAGCCTACATCGACTTCGGTGGCGAAACGGCGATCAGCCTGGTGGACCGCTACGACAACCTGCTGGTCACCCAGACCCTGTCGAAGTCGCGCTCGCTGGCCGGGCTGCGGGTTGGCCTGGCGGTGGGGCACCCGGACTTGATCGAGGCGCTGGAGCGGATCAAGAACAGCTTCAACTCCTACCCGCTGGACCGTGCCGCGATCGTCGGCGCGGCGGTGGCGTTCGAAGACCGCGAGTACTTCGAGGAAACCTGCCGCAAGGTGATCGACAGCCGCGAGGTGTTGGTCGGGCAGCTGCAGGCCAAGGGCTTCGAAGTCCTGCCGTCGGCGGCCAATTTCATCTTCGCCCGCCATCCGCAACAAGATGCCGGTGAGCTGGCTGCACGCCTGCGCGAGCAGGGCGTGATCGTGCGCCACTTCAAGCAGCCGCGCATTGCCCAGTTCCTGCGCATCACCATCGGTACGCCAGAGATGAACCAGGCGCTGCTCGATGCGTTGACCTGACGGTATTGCAAGCTGCCATGACGCAGCCCTTGTGGGAGCGGGCGAGCCCGCGAACACCGGCAACGCCGGTGCCATCCATCGCGTTGGATTCTTCGCGGGCATGCCCGCTCCCACAGAACAGCACATAACTCATTGAATTAGCGGGAACTCTGTGGGAGCGGCTTTAGCCGCGAACACCGGCGCAGCCGGTGCCATGCACCGCGCTGGATTCTTCGCGGCTAAAGCCGCTCCCACAGGGTACGCGGATTGCTTGCAATTTCAGTTCACTATCGCCAGAAACCATCAGTGTTTGCTGTATTGCCGGTATACATTATGCTGACCAGATTCATCGGATGATTGGTTGAGTTGCATGAGTACCGAATTGACCAAGCGCTCCCTGGTCGAACTGGCCGTCGAGCGCATGCGCGAACGCATCGTGCTGGGCGACTGGCAGGTTGGCCAGCGTTTGCCGACCGAGCCGGAACTGGCCCTGCAGTTGGGCATAAGCCGCAACACCGTACGCGAGGCCATGCGTGTGCTGGCGTTCAGTGGCCTGGTGGAGATCCGCCAGGGCGACGGCAGCTACCTGCGCACGGCCCAGGACCCGCTGCAGGCGGTGCAGGCGATGTCACGCTGCACGCCCGAGCAGGCCCGTGAAACCCGGCACATCCTCGAAGCCGAGGCCATCGGCCTGGCCGCACTGCGCCGAACCGACGCCGACCTGCAGGCGCTGCGTGATGCTCTGGCCAACAGTGCCGGGCATTTTCACGGTGATATCGATGCTTATGTGGCCTGCGACCTGGTGTTTCACCAGCGGCTGGTCGATGCCGCCCATAACCCTGCCTTGAGTGAACTGTACCGGTACTTTTCCGGGGTGGTGGCTGCCGCGCTGCAGCACAACATGGCGACCGTGCCGCGCTGCCAGGCCACGTTCGACCTGCATGGGCAGATCCTTGCCGCCATCGAGCAACGCGATGCGGAGCAGGCCAAGCGCCTGAGCCGTACCCTTATCGAATCCTGACTCCGAGAAGGCCATGGCTGATTCCATCACCCGTAACACCCCACCGAGCGAGCGGGACCTCGATGAGTTGCTGATCGACGCCGAGGCTGACGACGAGAAGGTCCAACAGCAGCCGGTACAGATACAGCGGCCTTGGCTGTTGTTGCTTGGCCTGGTGCTGGTGGCTTTGAACCTGCGCCCGGCATTGTCGAGCATGGCTCCGGTGCTGGGCCAGGTGTCCGAAGGCCTGGGGCTGAACGCCTCGCAGGCCGGTTTGCTGACCACCTTGCCAGTGCTGTGCCTGGGCCTGTTCGCCCCCTTGGCGCCGGTGCTGGCGCGGCGCTTTGGCAGCGAGCGGGTGATCCTCGGCATCCTCGCCACCCTGGCGCTCGGCATTGTCGTGCGCAGTAGCCTGGGGGCCACCGGGGTGTTCCTCGGCAGCCTCATGGCGGGGGCCAGCATCGGCATCATTGGCGTGCTGCTGCCGGGCATCGTCAAGCGCGATTTCCCGCAGCACGCTGGCACGCTGACCGGCGTGTACACCATGGCGTTGTGCCTGGGCGCCGCCATGGCGGCTGGCGCCACGGTGCCCCTGGCCCAGCATTTCGACGGCAGTTGGGCGCTGGGGCTTGGCTTCTGGATGTTGCCGGCCCTGCTGGCCATGCTGGTATGGCTGCCGCAGGCCCGCCAAGGTCATGGCCAGCACAAGGTGGCCTATCGCGTGCGTGGGCTGTGGCGTGATCCGCTGGCCTGGCAGGTGACCCTGTACATGGGCCTGCAGTCGTCACTGGCCTACATCGTCTTTGGCTGGTTGCCATCGATCCTGATCGGTCGCGGCCTGAGCCCGACCGAGGCGGGGCTGGTGCTGTCGGGGTCGGTGATCGTGCAGCTGGTCAGTTCGCTCAGTGCGCCCTGGCTGGCCACTCGCGGCAAGGACCAGCGCCTGGCGATCGTGCTGGTCATGCTGATTACCCTGGCCGGCCTGTTCGGTTGCCTGTATGCGCCGCTTTCCGGGCTGTGGGGTTGGGCGGTTGTGCTGGGCCTGGGGCAGGGCGGTACCTTTGCCCTGGCGCTGACCTTGATCGTGCTGCGCTCGAAGGATGCTCATGTGGCGGCGAACCTGTCGAGCATGGCGCAGGGGGTGGGTTATACGCTGGCGTCGATGGGGCCGTTTGCGGTGGGGCTGGTGCATGACCTGACCGGGGGCTGGGCGGCAGTGGGGTGGATCTTTGCCGTGCTGGGGGTGGGGGCTATCGTGTTCGGCCTGGGCGCCGGGCGGGCTTTGCATGTGCAGGTGAGCAGCGAGAGAGTCTGAAGGGGCCTCTTCGCGGGCACGCCCGCTCCCACAGGAGAGCCACAGGTTCGAAGCGTGTGTAGATCCTGTGGGAGCGGGCGCGCCCGCGAAGAGGCCGGTACTGGCATAAGCAACCGGGGCAGATTATCGTGCTGCTTTCATCCCCAGGACGGACCAGCCCCCCATGAGCGACGCCAACCGCGACCTGATCACCCGCTTCTACCAGGCCTTCCAGCGCCTGGACGCCGAGGCCATGGTCGCCTGCTACAGCGACGATATCGTCTTCAGCGATCCGGTATTCGGCACCTTGCGTGGCAAGGATGCAGGCGACATGTGGCGAATGCTCACCAGCCGGGCCAAGGACTTCACCCTGACCTTCGACAACGTCCGCGCCGATGAACGCACAGGCGCCGCACATTGGGTGGCCACCTACCTGTTCAGCCAGACCGGCCGCATCGTGATCAACGATATCCAGGCGCGTTTCGTGATCCGTGACGGGCTGATCTGCCAGCACGATGACCACTTCGACTTGTGGCGCTGGTCGCGGCAGGCGCTGGGTGTGCCTGGCATGCTGCTGGGCTGGTCGCCGCTGGTGCAGAACAAGGTACGCCAGCAGGCGTTCACAGGATTGCGAGCATTCCAGCAGGCCCAGGGTGAGTGAGCCCGTCGACATTGCCGCGAGCAAACCCTGGTATGTCTACTTGGTAAGGGCTGCCAATGGATCGCTGTATTGCGGTATCAGCGATGACCCGCAGCGGCGCTTTCTGGCGCACCAGAAAGGGCAGGGCGCGCGCTACTTCAAGACCAGCCCGGCCCAGGCGCTGGTGTATGTGGAGCAATGGCCGGACAAGGGCGAGGCGTTACGCCAGGAGCGGCTGGTGAAGCGGCTGCGCAAGTCGGCGAAGGAGGCGTTGGTGGCCTCCTATGGGGCTGTGCCTTCCACTATTTAGGGCCGCTTCGCGCCCCATCGCCGGCAAGCCAGCTCCCACCTCGACCGCTTTGACCGCAAGCCATGTGCTACCCCTGTGGGAGCTGGCTTGCCGGCGATGGGCTGCCCAGCAGCCCCGGGGCCATCAGTCCTTGCGCCGCTTCAACTGATCCACCAAGGTGGTCGGAAGACCCTTGATGATCAAGGTCCCTGCCTCTTCGTCATACTCGACCTTGTCCCCCAGCAGGTGCGCTTCGAAGCTGATCGACAACCCCTCGGCACGCCCGGTGAAACGGCGGAACTGGTTGAGGGTGCGCTTGTCTGCGGGGATTTCCGGCGAAAGGCCGTAGTCCTTGTTGCGGATGTGGTCGTAGAACGCCTTGGGCCGGTCCTCGTCGATCAGGCTGGACAGCTCTTCCAGCGTGACCGGCTCGCCCAGTTTGGTCTGGGTTGTGGCGTACTCGACCAGGGTCTGGGTTTTTTCGCGGGCAGACTCTTCCGGCAGGTCTTCGCTCTCGACGAAGTCACTGAAGGCCTTGAGCAGGGTGCGGGTTTCGCCCGGGCCGTCGACGCCCTCCTGGCAGCCGATGAAATCGCGGAAGTAGTCCGAGACCTTCTTGCCGTTCTTGCCCTTGATGAACGAAATGTACTGTTTGGAGTTCTGGTTGTTCTTCCACTCCGACAGGTTGATGCGCGCCGCCAGGTGCAGCTGGCCAAGGTCGAGGTGGCGCGAAGGCATCACGTCGAGCTCGGCGTTCACCGCCACGCCTTCGCTGTGGTGCAGCAGGGCGATCGCCAGGTATTCGGTCATGCCTTGCTGGTAGTGGGCAAACAGGATGTGGCCGCCGGTGGACAGGTTGGACTCTTCCATCAGCTTCTGCAGGTGCTCCACGGCCACGCGGCTGAAGGCGGTAAAGTCCTTTTCTTCGTCCAGGTACTGCTTCAGCCAGCCGCTCAGCGGGTAGGCGCCGGACTCGCCGTGGAAAAAGCCCCAGGCCTTGCCTTGCTTGGCGTTGTAGCTGTCATTGAGGTCGGCCAGCAGGTTTTCGATGGCGTCGGAGGCGGCCAGTTCGCGATCGCGGGCATGCAGCACGGCGGGGCTGCCATCGGGCTTTTTGTCGATCAGGTGAACGATGCAATGACGGATTGGCATGGAATTCTCGGCGAGCTGCAAAAGTCGTCCAGTTTACCCTAGACACAAGGTGGTGCAGTGGCCGGATGTTGGCGGAAATGCCGGTTGTTCGTTTTTTGTTCAAATTTGTGCGTTTTAGGCTAAAACCCCCGAAAAACCTGCATTAAATCGAAGCGCGCAGCGGATATTTATCCGTTCCTGTGGTAGCTTTGCGCGGTCTTGCGCCCCTTGTGTGGCGCATTGCTGGCAGCGTGCTGTCGTCGTGTCGAACCAAACGTCGATTTGCGTATCTACATACGCGATTGGCGCGGCCCTCCACTTTCAGGGGCTGGCCCGATAACGTCGTAGTCCGCTGCATAACCATCGAATTTGATAGGGAAGGAACACCACCATGGCATTGACCAAAGACCAACTGATTGCCGACATCGCCGAATCGATCGCCGCGCCAAAAGCCACCGCCAAGAACGCTCTGGAGCAACTGGGCCAGATCGTTGCCGACCAGCTGGAAAACGGCGCTGAAATCACTCTGCCAGGCATCGGCAAGCTGAAAGTCGCTGAGCGTCCTGCCCGTACCGGCCGCAACCCTTCGACTGGCGCTGCCATCGAAATCGCTGCCAAGAAAGTCGTCAAGTTCGTTCCAGCCAAAGTGCTGACCGACGCCATCAACAAGTAATTGTTGAAGCTTTGACGAAACCGCGCCCGGCTTGCCCGGGCGCGGTTTTTTCATGCCTGGGTTTTACGCCCGGCGTGCCAGGCCTGGCGCGCGGCGTCGTCGTGGAAGCTCCAGGCGACCATGCGGCTCTGCTTCTGCCCTTGGCCCATTTCACTGATGCGCACGGCCTTGGCGCCCGCTTTCCTGAGCGCAGCCTCGATCCCCGGCAGGTTGCTGGCCTTGGACACCAGGCTGGTGAACCACAGTACCCGCTCGGCGTACTGCACGCTTTCGCTGACCAGTTGGCTGACAAAGCGGATTTCGCCGCCTTCGCACCACAGTTCGTTGTTCTGGCCGCCGAAGTTGAGCACCGGCAGCTTGCGCTTGGGGTCCTGCTTGCCGAGGTTCTTCCACTTGCGCTGGCTGCCACGGGTGGCTTCGTCGCGTGAGGCATGGAAGGGCGGGTTGCACAGAGTGAGGTCGAAGCGTTCGCCCTCCTGCAGCAGGCCGCTGAGGATGTGTGCACGGTTGGCCTGCTGGCGCAGGGTGATGGCCTTGCCCAGGCCATTGGCCTGGACGATGGCCTTGGCCGAAGCCAGGGCCACGGGGTCGATGTCCGAGCCGAGGAAGCGCCAGCGGTAGTCGCTGTGGCCCAGCAGCGGGTAGATGCAGTTGGCCCCCACGCCGATGTCCAGCGCACGCACCTGGGCGCCCTTTGGGATCTCGCCGGCATTGTCGTCGGCCAGCAGGTCGGCGGCCACGTGGATGTAGTCGGCGCGGCCGGGAATCGGCGGGCACAGGTAGTCGGCGGGGATATCCCAGTGCTGGATGCCGTACTGGGCCTTCAGCAGGGCACGGTTGAACACCCGCACGGCCTCGGGGTTGGCGAAGTCGATGCTGGGTTTGCCGTGTGGGTTGGTGATGGTGAAGCGCGCCAGGTCAGGGTGGGCCTTGATCAGGCTGGGGAAGTCGTAGCGGCCCTGGTGGCGGTTGCGCGGGTGCAGGGTGGGTTTGTCGGTCATGATGGGGTCCTGAAAAGCATCGCCGGCAAGCCAGCTCCCACAGGTACAGCGCTTTCCTGTGGGAGCTGGCTTGCCGGCGATGGGCTGCGAAGCAGCCCGCTATGGCTTCACTTTTGGTTACAGCGCTGCAATCCGCGCATGCTGCTCGGTGAAGTTGGCCAGGGCCTGTTCGGACTCGGCCAGCTTGGCGCGTTCCTTCTCGATCACGGCAGGTGGTGCCTTGTCGACGAAGGCGGCGTTGGACAGCTTGCCACCCACGCGAGCCACTTCACCCTGCAGGCGCTGGATTTCCTTGTTCAGGCGCGCCAGCTCGGCATCCTTGTCGATCAGGCCGGCCATTGGCACCAGCACTTGCAGGTCACCGACCAGGGCGGTGGCCGACAGCGGCGCTTCGTCGGCATCGCCCAGTACGGTGAACGATTCGACCTTGGCCAGCTTCTTCAGCAGGGCTTCGTTTTCCTGCAGGCGACGCTGGTCGTCGGCGTTGGCGTTCTTCAGGAACAGCGGCAGCGGCTTGCCCGGGCCGATGTTCATTTCGGCGCGGATGTTGCGCAGGCCGACCATCAGCTCCTTGAGCCACTCGATGTCGCCTTCGGCGGCAGCATCGATGCGGCTTTCATTGGCCACCGGCCATGGCTGCAGCATGATGGTCTTGCCTTCGATGCCGGCCAGCGGCGCGATGCGCTGCCAGATTTCTTCGGTGATGAACGGCATGAACGGGTGTGCCAGGCGCAGCGCCACTTCCAACACGCGCACCAGGGTGCGGCGGGTGCCACGGGCGCGCTCGACCGGGGCGTTCTCGTCCCACAGCACTGGCTTGGACAGCTCCAGGTACCAGTCGCAGTACTGGTTCCAGATGAACTCGTACAGCGCCTGGCTGGCCAGGTCGAAGCGGAACTGCTCCAGCTGGCGGGTCACTTCGGCTTCGGTACGCTGCAGCTGCGAGATGATCCAGCGGTCGGCCAGCGACAGCTCGTAGGCTTCGCCGTTCTGGCCGCAGTCCTCGCCCTTGTCCAGCACGTAGCGGGCGGCGTTCCAGATCTTGTTGCAGAAGTTGCGGTAGCCTTCGACGCGGCCCATGTCGAACTTGATGTCGCGGCCGGTGGAGGCCAGCGAGCAGAAGGTGAAGCGCAGGGCGTCGGTGCCGTAGCTGGCGATACCTTCGGGGAACTCGGCCTTGGTCTGCTTGGCGATCTTCTCGGCAAGCTTGGGCTGCATCATGCCGCTGGTGCGTTTTTCCAGCAGGGCGTCGAGGGTGATGCCGTCGACGATGTCCAGCGGGTCCAGCACGTTGCCCTTGGACTTGGACATCTTCTGGCCCTGGCCGTCACGTACCAGGCCGTGCACGTACACGGTCTTGAACGGTACCTGCGGGGTGCCATCCTCGTTCTTGATCAGGTGCATGGTCAGCATGATCATGCGCGCAACCCAGAAGAAGATGATGTCGAAGCCGGTCACCAGCACGTCGGTGGAGTGGAACTTCTTGAGGAACTCGGTCTGTTCCGGCCAGCCCAGGGTAGAGAAGGTCCACAGGCCCGAACTGAACCAGGTGTCGAGTACGTCGTCGTCCTGGCGCAGGACCACGTCGGCGCCCAGGTTGTGCTTGGAGCGCACTTCTTCCTCGTTGCGGCCGACATAGACCTGGCCGGCCTCGTCGTACCATGCCGGGATGCGGTGGCCCCACCACAGCTGGCGGCTGATGCACCAGTCCTGGATGTCACGCATCCAGGAGAAGTACATGTTCTCGTACTGCTTGGGCACGAACTGGATGCGGCCATCTTCCACGGCGGCGATGGCAGGTTCTGCCAGCGGCTTGGTGGAAACGTACCACTGGTCGGTCAGCCACGGCTCGATGACGGTGCCCGAACGGTCGCCTTTCGGCACTTTCAGCGCGTGGTCGTCGATGCTGACCAGCAAGCCCTGGGCATCCAGGTCGGCGACGATCTGCTTGCGCGCGACGAAGCGGTCGAGGTTGGCATACTGGGCCGGCAGGCGGGTGTCCACCTGCTCGTTGACGCTGCCGTCGAGGTTGAAGGCCTGCGCGCTGGCCAGCACGAAGGCGTTCTTGTCGAAGATGTTAAGCAGCGGCAGGTTGTGGCGCTTGCCGACTTCGTAGTCGTTGAAGTCGTGGGCCGGGGTGATCTTCACGCAGCCGGTACCGAACTCGGGGTCGCAGTAGTCGTCGGCGATGATCGGGATGCGGCGGCCGACCAGCGGCAGTACGACGAACTTGCCGATCAGTGCCTGGTAGCGCTCGTCGTTCGGGTTGACCGCCACGGCGGCGTCACCCAGCAGGGTTTCCGGACGGGTGGTGGCGACTACCAGGTAGTCCTTGCCTTCGGCGGTCTTGGCGCCGTCGGCCAGTGGGTAGCGCAGGTTCCACAGGTGGCCCTTCTCGTCGTGGTTTTCCACTTCGAGGTCGGAGATGGCCGTGTGCAGCTTGGTGTCCCAGTTGACCAGGCGCTTGCCGCGGTAGATCAGGCCGTCTTCATGCAGGCGCACGAAGGCTTCCTTGACCGCTTCGGACAGGCCGTCGTCCATGGTGAAGCGCTCGCGGCTCCAGTCGACCGACGAGCCCAGGCGGCGGATCTGACGGCTGATGTTGCCACCGGACTGGTCCTTCCATTCCCAGACCTTTTCCAGGAACTTTTCGCGGCCCAGGTCATGCCGGTTCTGGCCCTTGGCCTCGAGCTGGCGCTCGACCAGCATCTGGGTGGCGATACCGGCGTGGTCGGTGCCTGGCTGCCACAGGGTGTCGCGGCCTTGCATGCGGCGGAAACGGATCAGGGCGTCCATGATCGCGTTGTTGAACCCGTGGCCCATGTGCAGGCTGCCGGTTACGTTCGGCGGCGGGATCATGATGGTGTAGGACTCGCCTGCACCTTGTGGGGCGAAATAGTTCTCGGACTCCCAAGTGTTGTACCAGGAAGTTTCGATGGCGTGCGGCTGGTAGGTCTTATCCATGCGCGGCGGGACCCTGTGCATTTATTCGGGAAAGCCGGGAAGTATAACCAAGCTGGGGGCCGCAGGCGACAAGCTGCTGCTATCTGGCAGGCAGGGACGGCCTATTCGCGGGTAAACCCGCTCCCACAGGAGCTGCGCAAGCTTTGAGACTTGCGCAGCTCCTGTGGGAGCGGGTTTAACCGCGAAGAAGGCACCGCCGAATTTCGGTTTTACTCGGAACGCTTGATCAACCGCTCGATCCGCGCATCCAGCCGGCGCTTGATCTCGTTCTCGATGTGCGGGGTGAAGTCGTTGATCACGTCCTGCATGATCATCTGCGCCGCCGCACGCAGTTCGCTTTCCAGGTGCAGCAGGGTGTCCTGGCGACGGGTCTGCGGGTCATCTTCGGGTTCGGCAGCTACCGGTTCGGCCGCAGGCACATGGTTGCCGGGCGCTTCTTCCAGCAGCAACGGGATCTGCTCCACCGTCTCGGTCAGCAGCGGCGGTTGCAGGTCGGCGTCGCCAAGCAACTGGCGTATCGACTCGAGGTCATCGAGCAGATGGGCGGAATCGGGTAGGGGGGAGGGCTTGTCCATCGTCGTCAAAGTCGCTGTAAGCGGTGGTCTTGCAGAGCATAGCCCTGTTCACGGTAGAAACGGAATCGTTCACGGGCCGATTGGCGGATGCCAGGCTCTTCAACGACTATTTCGGCCACCCGTTCGAACTGGCCGACGAAGGCCGGTACGCCGGCGCCCAGGTTGATCAACAGGTCGTGGTGATCGCCTGCACTGTCGGCGGCCAGGCCCAATGCCACGCTGGCATCGGCATGTACCTCCGCGAGGTCGTGGGGCACGAAGGCCTCGCCCTTGAAGCGCCACAGGCGTTGGTCCAGCTCGCTGCGCTGCTCGGCGTCCTGGCAATGCAGGTAGACCCGGTGGCCAAGGCGCCAGGCCTTTTCGCACAGCTTGCAGGCGAAATCGAGCCGCGCCGACAGCGAGTCGGTGGGCAGGATGTAGAAATCGACTTTGCTCATGGTGGTATCGCCGGCCGGTGGCGCGCGGGGCGCCACCGGCTTCATGGCGTCAGGCGCCAGCGCGGTCCAGCAGGTACTGGGTCAGCAGGGGCACAGGGCGGCCAGTGGCGCCCTTGTCCTTGCCACCGCTGACCCAGGCGGTGCCGGCGATGTCCATGTGCGCCCAGTCGTAGGCCTTGGCAAAGCGCGACAGGAAGCAGCCGGCGGTGATGGTGCCGGCCTTCGGCCCGCCGATGTTGCCCATGTCGGCGAACGGGCTGTCCAGCTGCTCCTGGTACTCATCGAACAGCGGCAGCTGCCAGGCACGGTCGTCGGCGCGCTTGCCGGCGTCGAGCAACTGGCCGACCAGGTTGTCGTTGTTGCCCATCAGGCCGGTGGTGTGGCTGCCCAGGGCGACGATGCAGGCACCGGTCAGGGTGGCGATGTCGATGACTGCCTGCGGCTTGAAGCGCTCGGCGTAGGTCAGGGTGTCGCACAGCACCAGGCGGCCTTCGGCGTCGGTGTTGAGGATCTCCACGGTCTGCCCGCTCATGGTGGTGACGATGTCACCCGGGCGGGTGGCGCCGCCGCTCGGCATGTTCTCGGCGCAGGCCAGCAGGCACACCAGGTTGACCGGCAGCTGCAGCTCGAGCACCGCACGCAGGGTGCCGAGCACGCTGGCGGCACCGCACATGTCGTACTTCATTTCGTCCATGCCGGCACCAGGCTTGAGGCTGATGCCGCCGGTGTCGAAGGTAATGCCCTTGCCCACCAGCACGAACGGCTTGTCCGCCTTCTTGCCGCCCTGGTAGTTGAGCACGATCAGGCGTGGCGGCTGGTCGCTGCCCTGGCCGACGGCGTAGAACGCGCCCATGCCCAGGTCCTTGATCTTCTTCTCGTCCAGCACTTCGACTTTCAGCGCCTTGTGCGTCTTGCCCAGGTCCTTGGCCTGTTCGGCCAGGAAGCTTGGGTGGCACAGGTTGGGCGGCAGGTTGCCCAGGTCGCGGGTGAAAGCCATGCCGGTGGCGATGGCGCTGGCATGCTTGACGGCACGCTCGACCTCGGCCTGGCCGGCCTTGTCGGCCAGCAGGGTGACCTTCTTCAGGGCGCGCGGCTCGGCCTTCTGGCTCTTGAAGCGATCGAACACGTATTCGCCGTCGAGCAGGGTTTCGGCCAGCAGGCGGTACTTGCCATAGTGGGCATCGCGGTTGCTGACCGCGATGTCGTCCAGGGCCAGCACTGCGTCAGCGCCGTTCAGGCCCTTGAGCACGCCGGCGACGCTGGCGACCAGTTTGCGCCAGGCGCGGTCGCCCAGGGCTTCGTCCTTGCCGCTGCCCACCAGCAGCACGCGCTCGGCCTTCAGGCCCGCGAGGTTCTGCAGGAGCAGGGTCTGGCCCGGCTTGCCGGCCAGGTCGCCACGCTTGAGCACGGCACTGATGGCGCCTTCGCTGGCCTGGTCGACGGCTTTGGCCACGGCGCCGAGCTTGCGGTTTTCACCTACCGGGAGGACCAGGGTGGCGGTTTTTACGGATGCAGCAGCTACGCTTTTTACAACCAGTTCCATGTCAGGATCCCCGAATGATCGATACAGTCGGCGCTGTGTGTTCCAGCGCTCTGGACGGGCCTGGCCGCGTCGTCGCGCGCCAGCGGAAAAGCTGCCAGTTTGAGCCTGCGGCAAGCGTGCTGACAACCCCGTTGTGCGCCTTCATGCGCGGCGAAGTGACAGGGGCGGTCAATCACAGGATAATGCGCGCACTTTACATGGAGGTTCGCCTTTGGCGAACCGGCATTGGTCTTGGCTGTACTAAGTCATTGTCTGGCGCCATTGATTGGCAGTCCGCCCTGACAACCCAGGAGTGTCTGGTTTGATCGTCTTTCGTTATCTGTCCCGCGAGGTCCTGGTGACCTTGAGCGCCGTCAGCGCCGTGCTGCTGGTGATCATCATGAGCGGGCGCTTCATCAAGTACCTGGCCCAGGCTGCCCAGGGTGTGCTCGACCCGAGCGTGCTGTTCCTGATCATGGGCTTCCGCCTGCCGGGTTTCCTGCAACTGATCCTGCCTCTGGGGCTGTTCCTCGGCATTCTCCTGGCGTACGGGCGCCTGTACCTGGAAAGCGAGATGACCGTGCTGTCGGCCACCGGCATGAGCCAGCAGCGCCTGCTGGGCCTGACCATGGCGCCGGCCGCCCTGGTCGCCCTGCTGGTAGCGTGGCTGAGCTTGAGCCTGGCACCGCTGGGCGTGGCCCAGGTGCAGCAGATCATCGCCCAGCAGGATGCCCTGACCGAGTTCGACACCCTGGTGCCGGGCCGCTTCCAGACCCTGCGCGACGGCTCGCGGGTGACCTACACCGAAGAGCTGTCGGACGACCGCATCAACCTGGCCGGGGTGTTCATTTCCGAGAAGCGCTTCAACCAGGACAAGACCAAGGACCGCGCCCCGTCGGTGCTGGTTGCCGAAAAAGGCCACCAGGAAATCCAGGCTGACGGCAACCGCTACCTGGTGCTGGAAAACGGTTACCGTTACGACGGCAACCCGGGCCAGGCCGATTACCGTGCAATCAAGTACGACACCTACGGCGTGCTGCTGCCCAAGCCGGAAGTCGCCGAGGAAGTGACCGATCGCGAAGCCATCCCCACTTCCGAGCTGATCGGCAAGAAAGGCCTGCGTGAGCGCGCCGAGCTGCAATGGCGGCTGTCGCTGCCGATCCTGGTGTTCATCGTCACCATGCTGGCGGTGCCGCTGTCCCGGGTCAACCCGCGCCAGGGCCGCTTCCTCAAGCTGCTGCCGGCAATTCTTCTGTACATGGCCTACCTGACAATGCTGATTTCCGTACGCGGCGCCCTCGAGAAGGGCAAACTGCCGATCGCCCTGGGCATGTGGTGGGTCCACGGCCTGTTCCTGCTGATCGGCCTGGGCCTGATGTACTGGGAGCCGCTGCGTCTCAAGCGCGCCGCCCGTCGTGCGGAGGTGGCCCATGGGTAAGCTCGACCGCTACATCGGCCAGAGCGTGCTGCTGGCCATCCTCGCCGTACTGGGGATCATCCTCGGCCTGGCCTCGCTGTTTGCCTTCATCGACGAGATGAGCGACCTGAGTGACACCTACACGGTGATGGAGGCGGGCAACTTCGTCCTGCTGACCGCACCACGGCGCCTGTACGAAATGCTGCCGATGGCCGCCTTGATCGGCTGCCTGATCGGCCTGGGCAGCCTGGCCAGCAGCAGCGAACTGACCATCATGCGTGCTGCCGGGGTTTCCATCGGGCGCATCGTCTGGGCGGTGATGAAGCCGATGCTGGTACTGATGCTGGTCGGCCTGCTGATCGGCGAGTACGTGGCGCCGGTGACCGAGAACAAGGCCCAGGCCGACCGTTCCCTGGCCCAGGGTGGTGGTGATGCGCAAAGCTCCAAGCGCGGCATGTGGCACCGCCAGGGCGAGGAGTACGTGCACATCAACGCCGTGCAGCCCAACGGCCTGCTGCTGGGTGTGACCCGTTACCGCTTCGACAGCGAGCGCAAGATCGTCACCTCGAGCTTTGCCCGCCGTGCACAGTACCAGGACGACCACTGGATGCTCAGCGACGTGCGCACCACCTTCTTCCGTGGCGACCACACCGAAGTGGTGACCGCGCCGAAGGAGCGCTGGGACGTATCGCTCACGCCGCAACTGCTCAATACCGTGATCCTGGCGCCGGAGTCGCTGTCCATCACCGGGCTGTGGGACTACATCCACTACCTGTCCGATCAGGGCCTGAACAATGCCCGTTACTGGCTGGCGTTCTGGACCAAGGTATTGCAGCCGATGGTGACCGCGGCGCTGGTGCTGATGGCCATTTCCTTCATCTTCGGCCCACTGCGTTCGGTAACCCTTGGCCAGCGCGTGTTCACCGGTGTGCTGGTGGGCTTCGTGTTCCGCATCGCCCAGGACCTGTTGGGGCCTTCGAGCCAGGTGTTCGGCTTCCCGCCGCTGCTGGCGGTGGTGATCCCGGCAGGCATCTGCGCGCTGGCCGGTGTGTGGTTGTTGCGCCGGGCAGGTTGATGGCCTGAGCTGTACAAAAAAGCCGGCCTCAGGGTCGGCTTTTTCATGGGTGTTCGGCTGTGCTGGCCCCTTCGCGGGTAAACCCGCTCCCACAGGAATCGCACCGGTCGTGATGCCTGTGCTGTACCTGTGGGAGCGGGTTTACCCGCGAAGAGGCCAGCACAGGCAATACAGGTCTCAGTTCATTTCTTCTGCTTCGGCACCCGCACCAGCTGACTTTCCGAATAGATGTCATGCCAGCCCCGCTGGCGCTTGTCGATCAAAACCCAGAAAAACCCCAGCCCCAGGCACAGCCACGAGGCAATCGACACCACGAAGCGCAGCAGCGCCTGCCACAGGCTGATGGCTGTGCCATCGGCGTTCTGCACCCGCACGCCCCACACCTGCATGCCCAGGGTCTGCCCGCCATGGGTCCAGAACTTGGCAAAGAAACCGAACAGGACGAACAGCAACACGGTGGACAACAGCGGGTCGCCGTCCAGTGCGCCAGCCTCGGTCAGCTCACGCATGCGGGCTTCGCCGATGATCGCCATCTGGATCATCTTGTAGGCACCGGCGGTCACGATCAGCAGCGCCGTGCACAGCAGGAAGTCGTAGAACATCGCCGCCAGGCGCCGGCCCAGGCCGACCGGCGGAAAATCACCCTGGGGTGTGAGCAGAGGCTTGGACATGCAAAACGGCTCCAGAAGACGAAGCCGCTATTCTACGGGCAAAAAAAAGCCCCTGCACTTGGCAGGGGCTTTTCTCGAAGTCGGGTTCAGCTTAGCCGATGACCTGAACTTTGTCAGCCTGCAGGCCTTTCTGGCCCTGCACTGCTTCGAAGGAGACCTTCTGGCCTTCTTTCAGGCTCTTGAAGCCGTTGCCTTCGATAGCGCGGAAGTGCACGAACAGATCAGCACCGCTTTCCGGGGTGATGAAACCGTAACCTTTTTCGTCATTGAACCACTTGACGGTACCGTTCTGACGCTCAGCCATTGTCTTATTTCCTATGAAGCTTGAATTTTGATGACAGTTTCTTTTGCAATAAAGGAAGCAAAAGATTACTGGGCTGGGTTGCAGGAAAGTAAGAGACGTCGAACGGGTTGTAGCAGATTGCGGCTACTGGCCCAGGTCACGAACTGTTGCGACCCATGCAAACACAGTGCAGTGACTCTACGCCAACTCCCGAGCGAAAAACAAGCCCTTGGTCGTATGGAAAATCGGCCGTTTGCCGATAACCGACCGATTTGTCGGAAACGGCATGGCGCCTGGCCTGGCGCCATGTTCAAAAGTTATTGGACAGGTTCGAAAACGAATATGTCGAACCTGCCCGCAACCTTCACAAAGCGGCTTCAGCCCCGGTAGTAACGTTGTGCCACGAAAGGCATTTTGCTGACTTTCAAGGCAACCTTCTTGCCGCGCACCACGGCAAACAATGAGGTGTCGATAGCGCTATGTTCACTATCGATATAACCCATTGCTACAGGTGCACCGAGTGTCGGGCCAAAGCCGCCGCTGCACACTTTGCCTACAGGTTTATCGTTTGCATCGACAATATCCGCGCCTTCACGTACCGGGGTACGCTCCTGCGGCAACAGGCCCACACGTTTGCGCGCCACACCATCGCGCTGATGAGCGAAGATGGCCTCGGCACCCGGGAAACCGGCGGCACGCGCGCCATCGGCACGGCGAACCTTGGAAATGGCCCACAACAGGCTGGCTTCCACCGGCGTGGTTTCGGTGTTCATGTCGTGGCCATACAGGCACAGGCCGGCTTCCAGGCGCAGCGAGTCACGCGCACCCAGGCCGATCGGCTGTACTTCCGGCTCGGCCAGCAGGCGGCGGGCCAGGGCTTCGGCGGCATGTACCGGTACCGAGATTTCGTAGCCGTCTTCGCCGGTGTAGCCCGAGCGGCTGACGAAGCAGTCTTCACCCAGCAGTTTCACGGGGCGGAACTGCATGAAGGTCATGCCGGCCACTTCCGGGGCCAGGCGCTCCAGCACCTTGACCGCCGCCGGGCCTTGCAGGGCCAGCAGAGCGCGCTGCTCGAACAGCGGCTGCACCTCGCAACGGCTACCGATGTGCGCTTGCAGGTGGGCCAGGTCCTGGTCCTTGCAGGCGGCGTTGACCACCAGGAACAGCGTGTCGTCGCCCAGGTTGGCGACCATCAGGTCGTCGAGGATGCCGCCTTGCTCATTGGTGAACATGGCATAGCGCTGCATGCCCACCGGCAGGTCGATGATATCCACCGGCACCAGGCTTTCCAGGGCCTTGGCGGCATCGCTGCCGCGCAGGGTGATCTGGCCCATGTGCGAGACATCGAACAGGCCGGCCTGCTCGCGGGTGTGCAGGTGTTCCTTGAGCACGCCCAACGGGTACTGCACCGGCATGTCATAGCCGGCGAACGGCACCATGCGCGCACCCAGTTCCAGGTGCAGGGCGTGCAGTGGGGTCTTGAGCAGTGTTTCGGACATCGGTGACTCCTTGCTGTTGTTGTCGGGTCAACATTCGATGATGTTGACGGCCAGGCCGCCACGGGCGGTCTCTTTGTATTTGCTTTTCATGTCGGCGCCGGTCTGGCGCATGGTGCGGATGACCTTGTCGAGCGACACGTAGTGCTGCCCGTCGCCGCGCAAGGCCATGCGCACCGCGTTGATCGCCTTCACCGAGCCCATGGCGTTGCGCTCGATGCAAGGCACCTGGACCAGCCCGCCAATCGGGTCGCAGGTCAGGCCCAGGTTGTGTTCCATGCCGATTTCGGCAGCGTTCTCCACCTGCTGCACGCTGCCGCCCATCACCTCGCACAGCGCCCCGGCGGCCATCGAGCAGGCCACGCCGACCTCGCCCTGGCAGCCTACTTCGGCGCCGGAGATGGAGGCGTTTTCCTTGTACAGGATGCCGATGGCCGCGGCGGTGAGCAGAAACCGCACCACCCCGTCCTCGTTGGCTCCCGGTACGAAGCGCATGTAGTAATGCAGCACCGCCGGGACAATGCCCGCCGCGCCGTTGGTCGGCGCGGTGACCACACGCCCGCCGTAGGCGTTTTCCTCGTTCACTGCCAGGGCATAGAGGTTGACCCAGTCGAGTACCGACAGGGCATCGCGAAGGCTGGCCTCCGGGTTTCGGCTCAGCTGGCGGTACAACGCCGGCGCCCGGCGCTTGACCTTGAGCCCGCCCGGCAGGATGCCTTCATGCTGGCAACCGGCTTCGACGCAGTCCTGCATCACTTGCCAGATGCGCAGCAGCCCGGCACGGGTTTCCGCCTCGGGGCGCCAGGCCGCCTCGTTGGCCAGCATTACCTGGCTGATCGACAGGTTTTGCCCGGTGCAATGGCCGAGCAGCTCCTTGGCGGTCTTGAACGGGTAGGTCAGCGGTGTGCTGTCCTCGACGATGCGGTCGTGGCCGGCAGCGTCCTGGTCGACCACGAAACCGCCGCCCACCGAGTAGTACTCGCGGCTGCGGATTTGCAGGCCGGCCTCGTCGAAGGCGCGGAAGATCATGCCGTTGGGGTGGTAGTCCAGCGGCTTGCGAATCATCGCCAGGTGCTGCTTTTCGATGAACGCGATGCTGTGCTCGCCGAGCAGGTTCAGCCGACCGCTGTCGCGGATGGCCTGCAGCCGGGCAGGGATGGTGTCGGTGTCGATGACATCGGGGTGTTCGCCTTCAAGGCCCAGCAGCACGGCCTTGTCGCTGCCGTGGCCCTTGCCGGTGGCGCCGAGCGAGCCGTACAGCTCGGCCTTGACGCTGACCGTGCGGGCGAGCAGGCCATCACGGCGCAGCCCTTCGGCGAAGCGCGCGGCGGCGCGCATCGGGCCGACCGTGTGCGAGCTGGAGGGGCCGATGCCGATCTTGAACAGGTCGAAGACGCTCAAAGACATTGCTCATTCCCTCCGGTAAGTAAGGCGAGTGCTGCGCACTCGATCGCCGGCAAGCCAGCTCCCACAGGTACTGCACCAGCCTTGGAAAACAGGTGAGCCCTTTAGGGCTGGCAAGCTCTCACAGGTATTGCACCAGCCTTGGGTGCGGTGAGGCCCCTGTGGGAGCTGGCTTGCCGGCGATGAGGCCTGAGCGCCGGGTCAGGCCTCCTGATAGCTCTCGATCGACGGGCAGGCGCACACCAGGTTGCGGTCGCCGAACACGTTGTCGACCCGGCCGACCGGTGGCCAGTACTTGCCTTCCACCAGGCTCGGCAGCGGGTACACCGCCTGCTCGCGGCTGTAGCCATGGGCCCATTCGCCAACCAGCTCGGCCGCAGTGTGCGGGGCGTTCTTCAGCGGGTTGTCGTCCTTGTCCAGGCTACCGTTCTCGACCGCGCGAATTTCTTCGCGGATCTGGATCATCGCGTCGCAGAAGCGGTCCAGTTCTTCCTTGGACTCGCTTTCGGTCGGTTCGATCATCAGCGTGCCCGCCACCGGGAAGGACATGGTCGGGGCGTGGAAGCCGAAGTCGATCAGGCGCTTGGCCACGTCGTCGACGCTGATGCCGCTGGTGTCCTTCAGCGGGCGCAGGTCGAGGATGCACTCGTGGGCCACCAGGCCATTGCCGCCGGTATACAGAACAGGATAGTGCTCTTCCAGGCGACGGGCGATGTAGTTGGCGTTGAGGATCGCCATCTGCGAGGCACGCTTGAGGCCGGCACCGCCCATCATGCGGATGTACATCCAGGTGATCGGCAGGATGCTGGCGCTGCCGAACGGCGCGGCACAAACCGCGCCCTCGGTGTTTTCCAGCTGCGCGTGGCCGGGCAGGAACGGCGCCAGGTGCGACTTGACGCCGATCGGGCCGACGCCCGGGCCGCCACCGCCGTGCGGGATGCAGAAGGTCTTGTGCAGGTTCAGGTGGGATACGTCGCCGCCGAACTTGCCCGGGGCGCACAGGCCGACCATGGCGTTCATGTTGGCGCCGTCGATGTACACCTGGCCACCGTTGTCGTGGATGATCGCGCAGATTTCGCCGATCGCTTCCTCGAACACGCCGTGGGTCGACGGGTAGGTGATCATGATCGCGGCCAGGCGCTCGCGGTGCTCGATGGCCTTGGCGCGCAGGTCCTCGACATCGACGTTGCCGCGGGCATCACAGGCGGTGACCACCACGCGCATGCCGGCCATGTGCGCGGTTGCCGGGTTGGTGCCGTGGGCCGACGACGGGATCAGGCAGATGTCGCGGTGGCCTTCGCCACGGCTGCGGTGGTAGGCGCGGATGGCCAGCAGGCCTGCGTACTCGCCCTGGGAACCGGCGTTGGGCTGCAGCGACACGGCGTCATAGCCGGTGGCGGCGCAGAGCATGGCTTCCAGCTCGGTGGTCATCTGCAGGTAGCCCTGGCTCTGCTCGGCCGGGGCGAACGGGTGCAGGTTGCCGAACTCGGCCCAGGTGACCGGGATCATTTCGCTGGCGGCGTTCAGCTTCATGGTGCACGAGCCCAGCGGGATCATGCTGCGGTCCAGCGCCAGGTCCTTGTCGGCCAGGCGGCGCAGGTAGCGCATCAGCTCGGTTTCGCTGTGGTAGCGGTTGAATACCGGGTGCGCGAGGATGGCCGACTGGCGCAGCAGGGCGGCAGGCAGCAGCGAGCCGGTGCTGGCGGCCAGGGCGTTGAAGTCCGGCTGGGCCTGGTCGCCACCGATCAGCTGCCACAGGGCCTCGACATCGGCCTGGCTACTGGTTTCGTCCAGCGACAGGCCCACGTGGGCGGCGTCGATCTGGCGCAGGTTGATGCCCTGGGCGCGCGCCTTGTCATGCAGGCTGGCAGTGGCACTGCCGGTGGCCAGGGTCAGGGTGTCGAAGGCGCTGGCGCCCACCACCTGCACGCCCAGCGTCTTCAGGCCGGCGGCCAGGATCGCGGTCAGGGCATGGGTACGTTCGGCGATGCGCTTGAGGCCGGCCGGGCCGTGGTATACGGCGAACATGCTGGCGATGTTGGCCAGCAGCACCTGGGCGGTGCAGATGTTGCTGGTGGCCTTTTCGCGGCGGATGTGCTGCTCCCGGGTCTGCATGGCCAGGCGCAGGGCGGTCTTGCCGAAGCGGTCGATCGATACGCCGACCAGGCGGCCCGGCATGTCGCGCTTGAACGCGTCACGGGTGGAGAAGTAGGCCGCGTGCGGGCCACCGAAGCCCAGTGGCACGCCGAAGCGCTGGGCGCTGCCGATGGCCACGTCGGCGCCGAACTCGCCCGGCGGGGTCAGCAGGGTCAGGGCCAGCAGGTCGGCGGCCACGGCGACTAGGGCGTTGGCGGCGTGGAAGCGCTCGACCACTTCGCGGTAGTCGAACACTTCACCGTTGCTGGCCGGGTACTGCAGCAGGGCGCCGAAGAAGGCGCTGACATCGCCCAGCTCGCGCTCGTCGCCGACCACGATCTCGATGCCCAGCGGCTCGGCACGGGTACGCAGCACGTCGAGGGTTTGCGGGTGGCAGTGCACGGAGGCGAAGAAGGCGTGGCTGGCCTTGTTCTTCGACAGGCGCTTGCAGAAGGTCATGGCCTCGGCCGCAGCGGTGGCTTCGTCGAGCAGGGAGGCGTTGGCGATCGGCAGGCCGGTCAGGTCGCTGATCAGGGTCTGGAAGTTCAGCAGCGCTTCCAGGCGGCCTTGGGAGATTTCTGGCTGGTACGGGGTATAGGCGGTGTACCAGGCCGGGTTTTCCAGCAGGTTGCGCAGGATCGGCGCCGGAGTGTGGGTGTTGTAGTAGCCCTGGCCGATGTAGCTCTTGAACAGCTGGTTCTTGCCGGCGATGGCCTTGAGCGCGGCAAGCGCGTCGGCTTCGCTCTGGCCGTCGTGCGAGCCGAGCACGCTGGTGCCTTTGATGCTGTCGGGAATGACCGCGGCGGTCATGGCTTCCAGCGAGTCGAAGCCGAGGGCGGCCAGCATGGCCTGCTCGTCAGCGGCGCGCGGGCCGATGTGGCGGGCGATGAATTCGTTGGCGGTGCCGAGGTTGATGGTCATGGCGGGGTTCCTCAGGCGTCGTCGTTGGCTTTGATCAGGCGGTCGTAGGCGTCTTGGTCGAGTAGGGCGGTGACTTCGCTCATGTCGGCCGGGTTGAAGCGGAAGAACCAGCCTTCGCCCATCGGGTCTTCGTTGACCAGTTCCGGGCTGTCTTCGAGTTGGTCGTTGATCTGGACCACTTCGCCGGTCAGGGGCATGTACACACCGCTGGCGGCCTTGACCGACTCGACGGTGGACGCTTCGCTGCCTTTCTCATACTGCTGCAACTCTGGCAGTTGCACGAAAACCACATCGCCAAGGGCGTTCTGGGCGTAGGCGGTGATGCCCACGGTGACGCTGCCATCGGCTTCGACGCGCAGCCATTCGTGATCTTCAGTGAAACGCAACTCGCTCATGGGGAATCCTCGGGAAGCAGGGCGTTAGGCGCAGTGGCTCCGCGCTCTTGGGGTTGGGATTCCCTTAGCAAAAATGCGGCCAATCGTTAAAAATCGTTATAAATCAAGATGTTAATTATTTTGCGTAATCATTTTGTCATTCTTGTGGAATGAAAACGCTACAGCGGGTGGGGGATGGAAAAGGGTTTGGGGATCAAACCCTTGCACTGCCGTATCCGAATGGGTGTGTATCGATTTGAATACGGTGTATTTAAATCGATACGGTTCTGACTTACCGGCTGAGTGGTCAGCCTCTGGCTCAAAAGAACGGCAACGCCAGATACAGCTTGATGACGATGACATTGATGATGTCGATGAAGAACGCCCCCACCATCGGCACCACCAGGAAGGCAATGCGCGAGGCTCCGTAGCGCTGGGTCACCGCTTGCATGTTGGCGATTGCCGTTGGCGTTGCGCCCAGGCCGAAACCACAGTGCCCGGCAGCCAGTACCGCTGCATCATAGTTGCGGCCCATGACCCGGAACGTGACGAATATCGCGAACAGTGCCATGACCAATGTCTGTGCGGCGAGCAATGCAAAGAACGGTAATGCCAACGCTGAAAGGTCCCACAACTTGAGCGACATCAAGGCAATGGCCAGGAATAACGACAAGCTCACATTGCCCAATACCGACACTTCCCGTTCGAAAACTTGATAAAAGCCGAGCGCCGAAAGGCCGTTTCGCAACACCACGCCCACGAACAGCACGCAAACGAACGTTGGCAGTTCAAATGCAGTGCCTTTCAGCAAGCCGTTAAGTAATGAGCCCGCGAGCAAACTGACAGCGATCAGCGCCAGTGTTTCGATAAATGAAAACGGTGTAATCAGGCGCTCTTTGTCCGGTTGTTCGAAACCTTTGGGCAGTTGTGGTGCTGCTTCTTCGATACCAGGCGTCGATACCCGCTTGATCAGCAACCGGGCGACCGGGCCACCAATCAGGCCGCCCAGTACCAGGCCGAAGGTAGCTGATGCCATTGCCAGCTCGGAGGCCGAGGCCAGGCCAAACTTTTCGGTGAAAGTGGCCCCCCATGCAGCGCCTGTACCGTGGCCACCGGACAAGGTGATAGAGCCGGCCAGCAGGCCCATCAGCGGGTCGAGGCCCAGTGCCGTTGCCAGGCCGATACCCATGGCGTTCTGGACCAGCAGCAAACCGGTTACCACCAGCAGGAACACGGTAACCACGCGGCCACCTTTTTTCAGGCTGGCGAAGTCTGCACTCAAACCAATGGTGGCGAAGAATGCCAGCATCAGAGGGGTTTGCAGTGAAGTATCGAATTGCACGTGGATATCGAAACTGCGCAACGCCAAGAGCGCCAAGGCCACTACCAGGCCGCCAGCGACAGGTTCAGGAATATTGTAAGTGCGCAGGAAACCAATACGCGCGACCAGGCCGCGCCCCAATAACAGTACCAAAGAGGCGGCTACAAGCGTCCCGTAAAAATCGAGTTCAAACATCAGGTGCTCTCGTTATATCCAGTAGCGGACCACTTCCCGCTATGGGGCGGACAAGTGGGGTGACAGGTGGGAATACACTGTCACCATTCTACGAGGCATCCGTGGGAGAGTATCTTTCACTGGCGTAGGAAAAGCCTGAATAACAACCGGATTATTACAATAACTATCAGGGGCCGCTTTGCGGCCCATCGCAGGCAAGCCAGCTCCCACAGGTATCGCGCAGAATTCAGGGCGTGTGCGATACCTGTGGGGGCAACTGTCTTGCTCAAATTCTGAAAGTTGGCGCGATCTCTGTGGGAGCGGCCTTGTGTCGCGAATGGGCTGCAAAGCAGCCCCAGCAATTTCAACTGTTACGCATCAATCCGGGGGCCGCGATGCGGCCCTTTCGCGACACAAGGCCGCTCCCACAATTACCGCGACAACCTCGAGAGCAACGCCGTACCTGTGGGAGCTGGCTTG
Source organism: Pseudomonas sp. X4 (assembly GCF_040784925.1). Lineage (NCBI taxonomy): Bacteria > Pseudomonadati > Pseudomonadota > Gammaproteobacteria > Pseudomonadales > Pseudomonadaceae > Pseudomonas > Pseudomonas sp. X4. Next base: position 3,529,261 of record NZ_CP160798.1, read on the forward strand.
CCTGCGATGGGCTGCGTAGCAGCACCGGTTGACGCTATCTGACAGGTATCAGGCTTTGCCCGGTATTCCATATTTGCGCAGGCGCTGCGCAATGGCGGTATGTGAAGTTTGCAAGCGCCCGGCCAGTTGCCGCGTCGATGGGTAGCTGGCGTACAGGCGTTGCAGCAGCTCGCGCTCGAAATCGCCCACGGCCTGTTCCAGGCTGGCCACTTCGCCGTCCAGGCCACGGGCCACCGAGGTGCCGGCGATGTCCAGGTCACCGATATCCACCAGGTTGCCCTCGCAGATGGCTGCGGCGCGGAATATCACGTTCTGCAGCTGGCGCACATTGCCCGGCCAAGGGTTGGCCAGCAGTGCCGAATGGGTGGCCGGGGTCAGCCGGCACGGTGGGCGCTGGATCTGCGTGCAGGCCTGCTGCATGAAGAAATGCGCCAGCATCAGGATGTCCTGGCCACGGTCGCGCAGCGGCGGCACTTGCAGGTTGAGCACGTTCAGGCGGTAGAACAGGTCTTCACGGAAGCTGCCTTCGGCGACCATGCGCTCCAGGTCGCGGTGGGTGGCGCTGATGATGCGTACATCCACCTTCACTTCGCGGTCGCCACCCACCCGGCGGAAGCTGCCATCGCTGAGAAAGCGCAGCAGCTTGGCCTGCAGGTACGGTGACATCTCGCCGATTTCATCGAGAAATACCGTGCCCTGGTTGGCCAGCTCCATCAGCCCGGGCTTGCCGCCCCGTTGCGCGCCGGTGAAGGCGCCGGGGGCGTAGCCGAACAGTTCGCTCTCGGCCAGGCTCTCGGGCAGCGCGGCGCAGTTCAGGGCCAGGAATGGCGCCGCGTGGCGGCTGCTGATGGCGTGGCAGGCGCGGGCTACCAGCTCTTTGCCGGTGCCGGTCTCGCCATGCACCAGCAGCGGTGCATCGAGCGCAGCCACGCGCAGGGCGCGGGCCTTGAGGGTGCGGATGGCCGGTGACTCGCCGAGCAGGGCATCGAAGCCTTCGGCATGGTCGTGGTGCATCGCCGACAGGCGTTCGCCCATGCGCGTGGGTGGGTACAGCGTCAGCAGGCCACCGGCGTTGGTGATCGGCATGGCGTCCAGCAGCAGGCTCTGGCCGTTGAGCTGCATCTCGCGCATGGGCAAGTGGAAGTTGTTGTCCAGCAGGGCCTGCAGCAGCGCCGGGTCGCCGAACAGTTCACCCACCGAGCGCCCGGCCGATTCGCGGCCGCACAGCTCGATCAGCGCCGGGTTGGCCAGCAGCACCTTGCCGGCACTGTCCACGGCCAGCACCGGGTCGCTCATCGCCGCCAGCAGGGCATCGAGCTGCAGGTGCCGGCGTTGGCCAGGGAGGATGTCGACCACGTCCACCGATTGCACGCCATGTACCTCGAACAGCGCGTCGTGCAGTTCTTCGAGCACGGCGGGGCTGAGGGTAGGGGCGTCGATGTAGACGTTCGGCGGGACCATCTCCACGGCGTCCAGGTTGAGGTTGCGGGCACCGAGCAGGGCGAGGACTTCCTGGGTGATGCCGACGCGGTCGATGAAGCTGACGTGGATGCGCATGGGGAGGGTGAAGTGGTGGCCGGGGAGGGCGGTAGTATGCCTCAACATCGCCGGGGCCGCTTTGCGGCCCTATCGCCGGCAAGCCAGCTCCCACCTCGATCTCATCGGCCTCAAGGCCTGCGCAGTACCTGTGGGAGCTGGCTTGCCGGCGATGGGCTGCAAAGCAGCCCCCGGATCCTGAAATCACTCCAGATGTTCAGGCTTGATCGGATCGCCCGACTTCACATCCAGCTTTTCGCGAATGTCCGCGAACATATGGTCATAAAGCTTGTGCGGCGAACCCAGGCTCTCGAATTTCTTCGGTGGCTTCAGGTACGACTGCGCCCTTCGGCTCAGCTGCATGAGGAAGCTGGGCAACACCTGGTCCTTGGCCAGGAAGAACTTTTCGTCCACTGGCTTGCCTTCGATTTTGCCATGCATCTTGAACTGGATGCCTCTGCCTTCCTTGGGGTCCGACACTGCCTCGTATTCGATGTTCAGGTCATAGCTGTGGTCGTTCTGGTTCAGCGCGGTGCGCTCGATGTGTACATGACCGGGCTGGTACTGGGCCATGGCAAGCTCCTTTGGAAGGTCGAAAATGGCGGGCGCTGGCGCCCGCCCACTGCATTCAACGGTAGCTGATCCCCGGCTTCGCGGTGGAAACCCTCGTGCCGGCGGTGCCTTTGACGATGTCTTCGATGTTCTCCAGCGAACTGATCACTGCCACTTTGCCGGTGTTGCGGGCAAAGTCGCAGGCCGCCTGCACCTTCGGCCCCATGGAGCCGGCGGCGAAGCCAAGGCGTTCGAGCTCGTCGGGGTGGGCCTGGGCAATGGCCTTTTGCGTGGGCTTGCCCCAGTCAACATACGCCGCATCGACGTCGGTGGCGATTATCAGAAGGTCGGCGTCCAGCTGCTCTGCCAGCAGGGCCGAGCACAGGTCCTTGTCGATCACCGCCTCGATGCCCTTGAGCTTGCGGTTCTCGTCGTACATGGTGGGGATGCCGCCGCCGCCGGCGCAGATCACGATGCTGCTCTTTTCCAGCAGCCACTTGATCGGGCGAATCTCGAAGATGCGCTTGGGTTTCGGGCTGGCCACCACACGGCGGTACTTGTCGCCGTCGGCCTTGACCACCCAACCCTTTTCCTTGGCCAGGCGCTCGGCCTCTTCCTTGCCATAGACCGGGCCGATGAACTTGGTCGGGTCCTTGAAGGCGGGGTCGTTGGCGTCCACTTCGACCTGGGTCAGCAAGGTGGCGAACGGCACCTCGAAGGCCAGCAGGTTGCCCAGTTCCTGTTCGATCATGTAGCCGATCATGCCCTCGGTCTCGGCACCCAGCACGTCCAGCGGGTAGGCCTCGTCGGGCTTGTAGGACAGGCCCTGCAGCGACAGCAGGCCAACTTGCGGGCCATTGCCGTGGGCGATGACCAGCTCGTTGCCTGGGTGGATCTTGGCGATCTGTTCGGTGGCGGTGCGGATATTGGCGCGCTGGTTGTCAGCGGTCATGGGCTCGCCGCGACGCAGCAGGGCGTTGCCGCCCAATGCAACAACGATACGCATGGGGAATGTCCTTTAACGAAAGAAGGGAGCGCTGCTCTCGACCGGTATCGCCGCCCCCTTGTGGGAGCGGGTTTACCCGCGAAAGCGTCAGCCCATGCAACACGGCTGGTGCTACTGACGCATTCGCGGGTAAACCCGCTCCCACAGGGATTCGGGTTGCCCGGCTTGCCGGGTCAGCCTTTACAGGTCAGCCAGTGTCGACACCAGGATCGCCTTGATCGTGTGCATGCGGTTTTCCGCCTGCTCGAAGGCGATGCAGGCCGGCGACTCGAAGACGTCGTCGGTCACTTCGATACCGTTGGCCAGGTCCGGGTACTGTTCGGCGATCTGCTTGCCTACCTTGGTTTCGGAGTTGTGGAACGCCGGCAGGCAGTGCATGAACTTGGTCCGCGGGTTGCCGGTGGACTTCATCAGCTGTGCATTCACCTGATACGGCTTGAGCAGCTTGATGCGCTCACCCCAGGCTTCGATCGGCTCACCCATCGATACCCACACGTCGGTGTGCACGAAGTCCACACCCTTGACCGCGGCAACCGGGTCTTCGGTGAGGGTGATGCGCGCGCCGCTTTCCTCGGCGTACTTGCGGCAACGCTCGACCAGATCGTCATGCGGCCACAGCGCCTTGGGCGCGGCGATGCGCACGTCCATGCCGAGCTTGGCGCCAATCAGCAGCAGCGAGTTGCCCATGTTGTTGCGGGCGTCGCCCAGGTAGGCGTAGCTGATGTCGTGCAGCGGCTTGTCGCTGTGCTCACGCATGGTCAGCACGTCGGCGATCATCTGGGTGGGGTGGTATTCGTCGGTCAGGCCGTTGAACACCGGAACGCCGGCGAACTTGGCCAGCTCTTCGACGATTTCCTGCTTGAAGCCACGGTACTCGATGGCGTCGTACATGCGCCCGAGCACGCGGGCGGTGTCCTTCATGCTTTCCTTGTGGCCGATCTGCGAGGAGGTCGGGTCGATGTAGGTGACATTGGCGCCCTGGTCATAGGCGGCCACTTCGAAGGCGCAGCGGGTACGGGTAGAGGTTTTTTCGAAGATCAGCGCGATGTTGTTGCCTTTCAGGTGCTGCTGCTCGGTGCCGGTGTACTTGGCACGCTTGAGGTCGCGGGACAGGTCCAGCAGGTAGCGCAGCTCGCGGGTGCTGTGGTGTTCCAGGCTGAGCAGGTTGCGGTTGTGAATATTGAACGCCATGACTTTTCTCCTTGAGTTTGGTGAACACACCGGCCGCCACTTTGTGAGGGCGGCCGGGGGTAATGGTCGTTAGTAGTCGATCGGGTCGCGCACGATCGGGCAGGTCATGCAGTGGCCGCCGCCACGGCCCCGGCCCAGTTCGCCGGCGCTGATGGTGATGACTTCGATCCCGGCCTTGCGCAGCAGGGTATTGGTGTAGGTGTTGCGGTCGTAGCCAATGACCACGCCCGGCTCGATGGCCACCACGTTGTTGCCGTCATCCCACTGTTCGCGCTCTGCGGCAAAGCTGTTGCCACCGGTTTCGACCACGCGCAGCTTGACCCCAAGCTGCTCGCCCACCACTTCGATGAACGACTTGTTGATGCGGCGCACGTCCATGCCGTAAGGCTTGCTTTCGTCCGGACGGATGATGAACGGCACGATCTCTTTCACCACTTCCGGGAAGACCGTGACCAGGTCGCGGTCGCAGAAGCTGAACACGGTATCCAGGTGCATGGCGGCGCGCGATTTCGGCAGGCCTGCGACGATCACTTCCTTGACGGCGCCCTTGGCGAACAGGTTCTGCGCGAGCTGGCCGATAGCCTGGCGCGAGGTACGCTCGCCCATGCCGATCAGCACGATGCCCTTGCCGATCGGCATGACATCGCCGCCCTCGAGAGTGGACTGGCCATGTTCCTTGTCCGGGTCGCCATACCACACCTGGAAGTCGGCGTTGGTGAACTGTGGGTGGAACTTGTAGATGGCGGTAGTCAGCAGGGTTTCCTGGCGTCGCGCCGGCCAGTACATCGGGTTGAGCGTGACGCCGCCGTAGATCCAGCAGGTGGTGTCGCGGGTGAACTGGGTGTTGGGCAGCGGTGGCAGGATGAAGCTGGAGTGGCCCAGGTAGTCGTTGTACATCTTGACCACCTCGGCACCTTCGCTCTGCGGCAGGTCCTGCCCGGCGACGCCGCCGATCAGGAACTCGGCCAGGTGGCGTGGCTCGAGGCCTTCGAGCCAGCTGCGCACTTCATTGGTCAGGCCGACACCGACGGTGTCGGGGGTGATCTTGCGATCGAGGATCCACTTCAGTGCCTCGGGTTGCTGGACGATGTCGGTCAGCAGGTTGTGCATCTCCAGCACATCCACGCCACGCTCGCGCATCTTGGTGACAAAGTCGAAATGGTCACGCTTGGCCTGGTCGACCCAGATCACGTCGTCGAACAGCAGCTCGTCACAGTTGCTCGGCGTCAGGCGCTTGTGCGCCAGGCCCGGCGAGCAAACCATGACCTTGCGCAGTTTGCCGGCTTCGGAGTGGACACCGTACTTCTGTTTTTCAGCGGACATGATTTCATTCCTCCAGTTGAACGAAGACGTGGGTCAAAGAGTCAGGAAGCCGTCGTACAGGCCAAAGGCTGCCACCAGGGCGCCGATGACCACGGCTGCGAAGATCAGTTTTTCCACGTTGGTGAAGACAGGTTGGCCAACCTCACGCTTGGCCTTGGCGAACAGGATCGCGCCAGGTGCGTAGAGCAGGGCCGAGAGCAGCAGGTATTTCACGCCACCGGCGTAAAGCAGCCAGACGGCGTACAACAGGGCGATACCACCGATCACCAGGTCCTTCTGCCGTTCGGCCAGGGCCTGCTCGTAGGTTTCGCTACGCACTGCCAGCAGCACGGCATAGGCTGCCGACCACAGGTAGGGCACCAGGATCATCGATGTGGCCAGGTAGATCAGCGACAGGTAGGTGCTGTTGGAGAACAGCGTGATCACCAGGAAGATCTGCACCATGGCGTTGGTCAGCCACAGGGCGTTGGCCGGTACCTGGTTGGCGTTCTCGCGGCGCAGGAACTCCGGCATGGTGTGGTCCTTGGCGGCGGCGAACATGATCTCGGCGCACAGCAGCACCCACGACAGCAGGGCCCCGAGCAGCGAGATGATCAGGCCGACGCTGATCAGCACCGCGCCCCAGTGGCCGACCACATGCTCCAGCACGGCAGCCATCGACGGGTTCTGCAGCTTGGCCAGTTCCGGTTGGGTCATGATGCCCAGCGACAGTACGTTGACCAGCACCAGGAACAGCAGCACGGTGACGAAGCCGATGACCGTGGCCTTGCCCACGTCAGAGCGTTTTTCCGCCCGCGACGAGAAGATGCTCGCACCCTCGATGCCGATGAACACCCACACGGTGACCAGCATCATGTTGCGCACCTGGTTCATCACGCTGCCAAGCTCTGGTGTGCCCAAGGCCCAGATGTCGGCGGTGAAGATGTCGAGCTTGAAGGCGAACAGGCAGATCAGGGCGAACAGCAGCAGTGGCACCACCTTGGCCACGGTGGTGACCAGGTTGATGAACGCCGCTTCCTTGATGCCGCGCAGCACCAGGAAGTGCACGGCCCACAGCAGCACCGACGCGCCGATGATGGCGGCCGGGGTGTTGCCTTCGCCGAAGATCGGGAAGAAGTAGCCCAGGGTGCTGAACAGCAGCACGAAGTAGCCGACGTTGCCCAGCCAGGCACTGATCCAGTAGCCCCAGGCCGAGGAGAAGCCCATGTAGTCGCCGAAACCGGCCTTGGCGTAGGCATACACCCCGCCATCCAGATCAGGCTTGCGGTTGGCCAGGGTCTGGAACACGAACGCCAGGGTCAGCATGCCGACCGCGGTGATTGCCCAGCCGATCAGTACAGCGCCAACCCCTGCACTGGCAGCCATGTTTTGCGGCAGCGAGAAGATCCCGCCACCAATCATCGAACCGACCACAAGTGCAACTAACGCGCCGAGCTTTAGTTTTCCGGATGTATCAGACATTTAACAACTCCTGCCAGGAGAAAGTTGACGACAGAGTAAATCCGACGCCGCTGCCATTCGCTGACTTGGGTCAGTTCATGGCGACGTGAAGTAGGAAAATTCCTTCACGAAGCTCCTGGAGAGTGCCGACAACTTATGCTGCAGGGCTTGCACGCTGGCACCTCCATGTCCTTCTAGAGCAAACGCTCTGTTCAGCCTGCGATGCTTGAAGCTAGCCGCTTTTGCCGCTTTCGCAAATTTTTCACAAGAATTTCGAGTTTTATCGGATTCTTTTCTAGTTGCTCGGGAGCTGCTAGTTTTTACTCGAAGGGTGACATAGACAAAGCAGTTATTAGTGCTATAGCTTCATTGATCAGGATCATTATAAGTAACACCATTTATATGGCCCGCATGGCTGTTTCAAGCCCATGACAGCGCGCAAAAAAAAGGAAGGCTCATGAGCGAACCGGGACAGAAGCTGCGCCTGGGCGCGCTGATCGCGTTGGTGGTCGGCTCGATGATTGGTGGCGGGATCTTCTCGCTGCCGCAGAACATGGCGGCGCGTGCCGATGTGGGGGCGGTGTTGATCGGCTGGGGTATCACCGCGGTCGGCATGCTGGCCCTGGCGTTCGTGTTCCAGACCCTCGCCAACCGCAAGCCGGAGCTGGACTCGGGGGTGTACGCCTACGCCAAGGCCGGCTTTGGCGAGTACATGGGTTTTTCCTCGGCCTGGGGCTACTGGATCAGTGCCTGGCTGGGCAACGTCGGCTACTTCGTGCTGCTGTTCAGCACCTTGGGCTTCTATTTCCCGGTGTTCGGCGAGGGCAACACGCCAATCGCCATCGGCTGCGCTTCGCTGCTGCTTTGGGCGGTGCATTTCCTGGTGCTGCGCGGCATCAAGGAAGCGGCATTCATCAACCAGGTGACCACCGTGGCCAAGGTGGTGCCGTTGCTGATTTTCGTGGTGATCGCCGCGTTTGCCTTCCGCGCCGATATCTTCACCCGTGACATCTGGGGCCTGAGCAACCCGCAGTTCGGCAGCGTGCTGGAACAGGTGCGCAACATGATGCTGGTAACCGTGTTTGTGTTCATCGGCATCGAGGGCGCCAGCGTGTATTCCGGCCGCGCCCAGCGCCGCTCGGATGTGGGCAAGGCCACGGTGATCGGTTTCCTGGGGGTACTGGCGCTGCTGGTGCTGGTCAACGTGCTGTCGCTGGGGGTGATGACCCAGCCGGAACTGGCCGGGCTGCAGAACCCGTCACTGGCCTCGGTGCTGGAGCATATCGTCGGGCCCTGGGGCGCCTTGCTGATCAGTATCGGCCTGGCGATTTCGCTGCTTGGCGCGCTGCTGTCGTGGGCGTTGCTGTGCGCCGAGATCCTCTTTGCCACGGCGCGGGACAAGACCATGCCGCGCTTCCTGGCCAAGGAAAACGCCAATCACGTGCCGGCCAACGCCCTGTGGCTGACCAACAGCATGATCCAGGGCTTCCTGCTGATCACGCTGTTTTCTGCCGGTACCTATACCAGCCTGATCTACCTGGCCTCGTCGATGATCCTGGTGCCCTACCTTTGGTCGGCGGCCTACGCCGTGCTGCTGGCGGTGCGTGCAGAAACCTACGCCGGGCAGCCGGCCCTGCGCCGCAAGGACCTGCTGGTGGCGCTGGTTGCCCTGGTGTATGCCGTGTGGCTGTTGTACGCCGGCGGGCTCAAGTACCTGTTGCTGTCGGCGCTGCTGTACGCGCCGGGTGTGATCCTGTTCGCCAGGGCCAAGCATGAGCAGGGAAAAACCTTGTTCACCACTTGGGAAAAGCTGATCTTCGCCGCCGTGCTGGCAGGTGCCGCGCTGGCGGCCTATGCCCTGTACTCAGGGCTGCTGAGCTTGTGACGGGGCAGGGCAGGGGGCGTGCTCGGGGCGGGACCAGATCCACAGGTTGCCCAGGGTCATGCCGGCAATGGCCAGGAACACCGGCCAACGGTGTTCCAGGAACGTCAGCATCAGGCCCGCGCACAGCAACATGCTGAGGGTCGCGCTGACTTTGGCCCGGCGCTGGATCACCTTGCCATTGCGCCAGTTGTGCAGGATCGGCCCGAACAGCCGGTGGTTCTCCAGCCAGGCAGACAGGCGCGGCGAACTGCGCGTGGCCGCCCAGGCGGCCAGCAGGATGAATTCGGTGGTCGGCAGGCCGGGAATGACGATCGCGACCAGGCCCACGCCCAGGCTCACGTAAGCCAGTAGCGCATACAGCAGGCGGGCGAGTTTCGAGCGGGCGGGTCGGGTCATGGTCTCACTGCATAAAACGGTTCGGCCACCGGTAGGGTGGCCGGCTACGGCGTGTCAAACCAGCGCGGCATCCGCGGCGTAGGCGTGCTTGAGCAGCTCGGTGAAGCGCTCGAAGGCAGCAACTGCGCCGCGTTCGGCAGCGGCTTCCTCTTCGGCCGACAGGGCCAGGCCATCAAGAATGCGGGTGAACTGCTTCCAGCCTTCGGCACGGCCACCGGCCGGTTCGCCCAGGTGTCGGGCACCGAAGCTGTCGGACAGTTCCAGGGCCACGGCACGCTTGATCAGAAACGCAGCGCCCAGTTTGGAGCCTTCGGAGACGAAGATCCAGCCCATTGCCTCGCCCAGGCTCGGGTTGCGCAGAGCTCCCGGCACGGCTGGCGGTACTTCGGTGTCGAGGTCGGCGAGGTCCAGGCGGGCCTGTGCGGCGCGGCAGCGCTCCGCCAGGTCGGGGACGATGGCGATCAGTTGCGGGTCGTTGTACAGGGCCTGCAGCTCGGCCTGGAACAGGTACTGGGCGACCACGAAGCGGGCGAAGCTTTCGCGGCTGTCGAAGGGCGCGTGGGCTTTGACCAGGGCATCCAGTTCGGCGTGGGGGGCGTGGGTGATCTGGTTGAGGCGCTGGGAGCGCAGGGCTGGGCGGTCGGTCATGGGGCAGTCCTTGGAAAAGGGGGCGTCTAGAGACAAGACGAAATAGTTGGAGCGCGACAGTAAAAAAAGCTGGTATTTGTGCTGGTAGTGCTGGCCTCTTCGCGGGTAAACCCGCTCCCACAGGGACATCACAGGCCCGAGGTCTGCGCGATACCTGTGGGAGCGGGTTTACCCGCGAAGAGGCCGGCACTGACGAAACAAACCTGTCAGCGATAATCCAGGTCAGATATCCCAAACCACATTGATGCCGAAGTTGCGCCCCGGCATGGTCAGGCGGTCGATGTTGGCCGGCTGGGTCACGGCCGCTTCACCCTGGGCGTCGTAGCTGCGTACCGAATCCCACTGCCAGTACTTCTTGTCGGTGAGGTTGTACAGGCCGGCGTTGATGGTCACGTCGTCGGTGACCTTGTAGTAGCCGGTCAGGTCCAGCACCCCGTAGCCGGGGGTACGGAACTTGGAGCTCGAGCCGTCGGGCGAGTAAAAGGTGCTGTCGTCGACGCGAGTCTTGCGCTTGACCAGTGTCCAGCTCAGCAGGCCGCCGTAGTGCTGTTGCTCGTAACCCAGGCCGAACACGCCCTTGAGCGGGTTGACGCTGTTCAGTGGCTCGCCGGTGTCATCGTTGCGGCCATAGGTGTAGGCGATCGAGCCCTGGGTATACAGGCCCTGCGGCGCACCGAAGTGGTCGAGGTTCAGGCGGCCCTTGACCTCGGCACCCTTGATGGTGGCGTGCTTGATGTTGTTGGCCTGGAAGGTCTGCTCCAGGTTGGCGCTTTTCACGGCGTCCTCGTCGATGAAGTCGCGGTACTTGTTGTAGAACACCGCCACGTCGAAGTTGCCAGCATCGAAGTTGCCACGCAGGCCGGTTTCATAGCTTTTGCTCTTTTCAGGCTCCAGGCCCGGATTGCCTTCTACCCGGTAGCCTTGCTCGATATTCTGAAACTTGCCGTACATGGATTTGGCAGTCGGGGTGCGGAAACCTTCGGCGTACTGGCCATACCAGGTGTAGTTGTCGTTGAAGGCGTAGGTCAGGCCGAACTTGGGCGAGACGCGGTGCCACTTCTTGTCCGAGTCGTCCTGAGAGGTAGGCGCGGTACCGGTGGACTCCAGGCCACGCAGGAACTCCTTGGTGAACCTGGGCTCCATGCGCGTGTAGTCGTAACGAGCGCCAGGCATGAAGGTCCAGTTGTTCCAGCGGATTTCATCCTGCACGAACAGGCTGTAGGTGTTCACGGTCGGGTCCGGGAAGTCGCTGACCAGGGCCTGGCCGTCTGCCGGGCGCTCGGCGCCAGCGCCGGAGCAATCTGAGCCAACGGCCAGGCAGGTGCCGGTGCCACTGCGCGAACCGGTGACCTTCTCGTGCTTGAGGGTGGTGCCGTAGGTCAGCAGGTGGTCGGTGGCGCCGAGGCTGAAGGCCTTGTCCAGCTGGGCGTCGAATACCCACTGGCGGTCCTTGTAGAGGGTGTCGCGGGTACGCAGCACCTGACGGCCAGGCGGCACATAGACTTCCTCGGTGTGCTGGTCGGTCTTGGCGATCTGGTAGTTCAGGCTCCACTTCACATGGTCGGCCACCAGCGAATCCAGGCCGAACTCATGGTTGATGCCAAAGCGTTCGCGGGTGATGGTGTCGTTGCCAGTGCGCGCCTTGTAGTAACCCGAGGCACCAAGGCCAGGAATGAACGGCCCGCCCACCGCACTGAGGATGTTCTGGTCGCGGTCATCCTTGTAGCGTTCGTAGGTGAAGCCCAGGCGCGCGTCGTCGGCGTAGTTCCAGCCCAGCTTGGCCAGCACGTTTGTGGTGCGCACGTCCATCGGGTTGGCTTCGGTACGGGCCAGGCCGTCACCGCTGTGGCCGCCGTGGGTCTCGGTTTCGTGGCCGTTGCGCTGGCTCAGGTGCAACAGGCCGTCGAAGTCGCCCTGGCGGCCGGCAACGGTGGCGGAGGTCAGCCAGCTTTCGTCGGCCGAGCTGTAGCCGGTCTTCAGGCGGGCACCTGCGTCCTTGCCGGGCTTGATGATGTCGTCCGGGTCGAGGGTGAAGTAGCTCACCGCGCCGCCGATGGCGTTGCTGCCGTACAGCACCGAGGCCGGACCGCGGAGGATTTCCACACGCTTGACGATCTCCGGGTCCACGTAGTTGCGCTGGGTCTGGGCGAAGGGGCCGAAGAAGAAGCTGTCGGGGATCGACACGCCATCGACCTGGGTGAGGATGCGCTCGCCGTCGATGCCACGGATGTTGTAGCCGTTCAGGCCGCTGCGCTGGCCGGTGCCGGCTACCGACACGCCCGGTTCGTAGCGCACCAGGTCCTGGATGTTGTTGACGTTCTGCCGGTCCAGTTGCTCGCGGGTCTGCACGCTGACGGTGCTCGGCACCTGGCTGACGTCCTGGGCGCTGCGGGTGGCGCTGACGGTCACCTGCTGCAGGGCAATCACATTGGCGCTGGCCTGGCGTTCGAGCACCACATTGCCGTTGCTGATCTTGCGAAAGCCCAGGCCGGTGCCGTGCAGCAGGCGCTTGAGTGCGGCTTCCGGCGGTAGCGAACCCTGCACCCCTGGCGATGCCACGCCGTCGGCCAGTTCGGCGCTGAAGCCGACCTGCCAGCCGGTGACCTGGCTGAAAGTATTGATGGCCGAAACCAGCGGCTGCTGGCCGATGCTGAAGCGGTAGTCGCCCATGCGCGGGCTGCTGGCCTGTGCCGGCTCGGCGGCCAGTGCTGGCTCGGCGGCCAGTGCTGGCTCGGCGGCCAGTGCTGGCAGGCTGATGGCGCCGCTGGCGAGCAGGGCGAGGCTCAGTAGGGAAAGGCTCAGGAGGGGCAATTGCCCTCCATGGCGAGGAAGGGTGGAGGGGCGGGTAGGACCTGTGGACATCGGAAGCGCTCCCTGACGCGCGGACTGTTATAGGTGATGGCTGCTCTCGTTTTCAAACGAGAATCAGTTGCATTGGCTATAACGAGACGGGCGGGGTAGCGCGACTGCGTAAAAATAAATTCAGGGGGCCATGATCATGTGCTGCCTGCACGGGCCTCATCGCCGGCAAGCCAGCTCCCACAGGGACATCGCATTGCTTGAGGCCAATGCGGTCGGGGTGGGAGCTGGCTTGCCGGCGATGAGGCCGAGACAGGCAAAAGATCAGTTCAGGATGACCAGCGCCGGGAACTCATGCAGCTGTGCCGAGGTGATGTGGGCCAGCGCGCGCAGGGTTTCCAGCGGCTGGTCGAGGCGGTAGTTGCCGGTGACCGCCATGTCTTCCAGCTGCGCATTGCGGTTGATGATCCAGCCCGGGTAGTAGCGCTGCACCTCGGCCAGCACCTGGCTCAGCGGGCAGTTCTCGAACACCAGGCGGCCGTCGACCCAGGCCAGGTCCTTGTGCATGTCGGGGCGCTGGCGCTGGCCGAAACCTTGGGGGCCGACGCTGATGCTGTCGCCGGCACTCAGGCGGATACGCTGGTCGCGGGCCCCCTGCAGATCGACATCGCCGCGCTGCACCCGCACCTGTGCCTCGCCGTCGAGGTAGCGCACGGCAAAGTCGGTGTCGCGCACCTGCGCGCGCAACGGCCCGGCCTGCACTTCCAGTGGCAGCAGCGCGCCCTCGGGGACCTGGAAATAGGCCTCGCCTTGTAGCAGGCGGGCGATCTGGCGGCCGTCACGCTGCTCGCTGGCAAATGCCGAATTGGTGTTGAGCAGCACTTTCGCGCCGTCTTCCAGCTGCAGGCGCTGGCGCTCGCCCACCACCGTCAGGTGGTCGGCCTGCAGGCGCATGGGCAGGTTGCCGAGGGTGAACAGCCCGACCAGCAGCAGCGCCGCCGTGGCCAGGGGTTTCCAGTGGCTGCGCAGGCGCCCGCGCCACGAGCGGCGCTGTTGCTGATGCATCTGCAGGGCCACCTGGTGCAGCGGTGCGCCGTTCCACAATGCTTCTGCCTCGACATAGGCCTCGGCATTTTCCGGCGCTGCGCTCAGCCAGGCTTCGAAGGCCTGGGTGTCCTCGGCGTCGGCGCATTGCAGGCGCACCAGCCAGTCCAGCGCCTCGTCCATGGCACGAGCACGGGCGCTGGGCCCGGCGGGTGACGGGCGAGGGGGGCTGTCGGTCACGGTGAATCCTTGAATGGTTTTTTGCGAATGATCAAGGCTGAGGCGGGGCGTGGCAAGGGCTTTGCGTTGCCTCACTTGAGGCGGTCGGCGACACCCATGCAGATCGCCATGATCAGTTTCAGTTCCTTCTGTACCGTGCTGGGCGAAACATTCAGTTGTTCGGCGATTTCCAGGTAGGTGGCGCCATGCAGGCGGCTGAGGATGAAGATGCGCTGCTGGCGTTCGCTCAACTGGTTGAGGCTGATGCTCAGGTGCTTGAGCAACTGCTCGGCATGGGCCGCATCCTCGCTGCTGGTGGCTGGCGCGGCCACGCTGTGCAGGACCTCGTCGGGCACGTCGTCGACCAGCATGCGCGATTGCACCCGGCGCGCGCGCAGGTGGTCGAGGGCCAGGTTGCGCGCGGTCTGGAACACGAACGGTTCGATGTGTTCGATGGGCCGCTCACCGAGGGCGCGGGACACCCGCAGGTAGGTTTCCTGCAACAGGTCCTCGGCTGTGTTGGGGTTGCCCACCATGCGCTGCAAGGTGCGCAGCAGGGTAAGGCGCTGGACGAGGAAGACAGAGTTGAACCGGGACTGACTCACTGGGGGACCTGGCCGACGAAAGGTTAATGATAATGCTTATCATCCTTCTCGAAGGTCAAGCCTGGAAATGTTAGGAAAAGGTAAAGATTGTTAGTGGCAGGCGCCGGCATGCTTTTTGTGGGAGCGGCCTTGCGTCGCGAAAGGGCCGCAAAGCGGCCCCGGAGGTCTCAGCACCACCGCTGAGGTCCGAGGGCTGCTTTGCAGCCCTTTCGCGACGCAAGGCCGCTCCCACAAGGGTCACCCCACATTGGCCGCATCAGGCTGAGAAATTCAGCGGGCGCGGCACAACGCCAGGCAGTTATCCAGCATGCGGTTGGAGAACCCCCACTCGTTGTCATACCAGGCCAGCACCTTGAGCATGCGCCCGTTGGCCCGGGTATGGTTGGCATCGAAGATCGACGACAGTGGGTTGTGGTTGAAGTCGCAGGAAACCAGCGGCAAGGCGTTGTAGCCCAATACCCTGGAATGCTTGCTGGCCTCGAGGAACAGCTGGTTGACCTGCTCGGCCGTGGCCTCGCGCTTGAGGTTGACGGTGAGGTCCACCAGCGACACGTTGATCACCGGCACTCGTACCGCCATGCCGGTAAGCTTGCCGGCCAGCTCCGGCAGCACCAGGCCAACGGCCTCGGCAGCGCCGGTCTTGCTCGGGATCATCGACTGGGTCGCCGAGCGCGCACGGTACGGGTCGCCGTGGTACACATCGGTCAGCACCTGGTCGTTGGTGTAGGCATGGATGGTGGTCATCAGGCCCTGTTCGATGCCGAACTCGCGGTGCAGCACCTGGGCAATCGGTGCCAGGCAGTTGGTGGTGCAGGAGGCATTGGAAATGATCTGGTGCGAGGCCCGCAGGATGTCATGGTTGACCCCGTACACCACGGTGGCATCGGCGCCTTTGGCCGGTGCCGAGACAATCACCTTGCCAGCCCCCGCAGCCAGATGTGCGGCGGCCTTGGCGCGCTCGGTGAACAGCCCGGTGCATTCGAACACCACGTCGATCGCCTCGGCCTTCCAGGGCAGTTCGGCCGGGTTGCGGATGGCACTGACCGCGATACGGTCACCATTGACCGTGAGGCTTTCGTGGTCGGCCTCGACGCTGGCGTCGAAGGTGCCGTGCACGCTGTCGTACTTGAGCAGGTGGGCATTCATGGCGCTGTCGCCCAGGTCGTTGATGGCGACGACCTGCAGGTCCTGGCGGTAGCCTTGGGTATACAGTGCGCGCAGGACGTTGCGCCCGATGCGGCCGAATCCATTGATGGCGATGCGTAGGGTCATGGCAGTACCTCTGGCAGTCCGAGTGAAACCTGTGGCACAAAGGAGCTTCACTGAAACGGTTTTGTTGTTGGAATTACAAGATTATTCACCTGCCGATAGAAAACAAGCCTTTTTAGTGGCAGTATTTTGTTTAAACATACAACGAGTGGTTGGGCGACGTGCCTCCACCGATGCAGCGGGCTCCTCTACCTTGAGCCTAGGCCGCAATCGTTTGGAGGGGAAATGCCCGGTAAACCGCCCTTACAATTAGCCTGGAGTCCAGTACATGCATCCGCGCATCCTTGAGGTCACCCAGCGGCTGGTCGAACGTAGCCGTGCCACCCGCGAACGCTACCTGCAACTGATTCGCGGCGCGGCCAGTGACGGCCCCATGCGTGCCAGCCTGCAGTGCGCCAACTTCGCCCATGGCGTGGCCGGTTGCGGCAGCGACGACAAGCAGACCCTGCGCCTGATGAACGCGGCCAACGTGGCCATCGTCTCGGCCTACAACGACATGCTTTCGGCGCACCAGCCGTACCAGCACTTCCCCGAGCAGATCAAGCAGGCCCTGCGCGAGGTCGGCTCGGTCGGCCAGTTCGCCGGTGGCGTGCCGGCCATGTGCGATGGCGTGACTCAGGGCGAACCGGGCATGGAGCTGGCCATCGCCAGCCGCGAAGTGATCGCCATGTCCACCGCCGTGGCCCTGTCGCACAACATGTTCGACGCCGCGCTGATGCTGGGCATCTGCGACAAGATCGTCCCCGGCCTGATGATGGGGGCGCTGCGCTTCGGCCACCTGCCGACCATCTTTGTTCCGGGCGGGCCGATGGTCTCCGGCATTTCCAACAAGCAGAAGGCCGATGTGCGCCAGCGCTACGCCGAAGGCAAGGCCAGCCGCGAAGAGCTGCTGGAGTCGGAGATGAAGTCCTACCACAGCCCTGGCACCTGTACCTTCTACGGCACTGCCAACACCAACCAGCTGGTGATGGAAGTGATGGGCCTGCACCTGCCGGGTGCCTCGTTCGTCAACCCGTACACACCGCTGCGCGACGCGCTCACCGCCGAGGCCGCGCAGCAGGTCACGCGCATGACCAAGGCCAGCGGCAATTTCATGCCGCTGGGTGAAATCGTCGACGAGAAGGCGCTGGTCAACTCCATCGTCGCCCTGCACGCCACCGGCGGCTCGACCAACCATACCCTGCACATCCCGGCGATTGCCCAGGCCGCGGGTATCCAGCTGACCTGGCAGGACATGGCCGACCTGTCCGAGGTGGTACCGACCCTGTCCCACGTCTACCCCAACGGCAAGGCCGACATCAACCACTTCCAGGCCGCGGGCGGCATGGCCTTCCTGATCCGCGAGCTGCTCGATGCCGGGCTGCTGCACGAAGACGTCAACACCGTGGCCGGCCATGGCCTGCGCCGCTACACCCAGGAGCCGTTCCTCGACAACGGCAAGCTGGTGTGGCGCGAAGGGCCGCAGCACAGCCTGGACGAAAGCATCCTGCGCCCGGTGGCGCGGCCGTTCTCGGCCGAAGGCGGCCTGCGGGTGATGGAGGGCAACCTTGGCCGCGGCGTGATGAAGGTGTCCGCTGTCGCCCCCGAGCACCAGGTGGTCGAGGCCCCGGCGCGGGTGTTCCACGACCAGCAGTCGCTGGCCGATGCGTTCAAGGCCGGCGAGCTGGAGCGTGACTTCGTCGCCGTGGTGCGCTTCCAGGGCCCTCGCTGCAACGGCATGCCCGAGCTGCACAAGCTCACACCGTTCCTCGGTGTGCTGCAGGACCGTGGCTTCAAGGTGGCGCTGGTGACCGACGGGCGCATGTCCGGTGCCTCGGGCAAGATCCCGGCGGCCATTCACGTTTGCCCCGAGGCTTATGACGGCGGCCCGCTGGCACGGGTGCGCGATGGTGATATGGTGCGGGTCGATGGTGTCGAAGGCACGCTGCGGGTAATGGTGTCGGCCGAAGAACTGGCCAGCCGCGACCTGCCGCCAGCGCCACTGGGCAACGACCTGGGCTGCGGGCGCGAGCTGTTCGGCTTCATGCGCGTGGCGTTCAGCCCGGCAGAGCAGGGCGCCAGTGCGTTCACCTCGGCCCTGGAGAACCTCAAATGAAGGACCTGCTGGTTGGCGACATCGGCGGCACCAATGCCCGTTTTGCGTTGTGGCGTGACAACCAGCTGCACGAAGTGAAGGTCTTCGCCACCGAGGACTACACCAGCCCGGAACAGGCCATCGAGGCTTACCTTGAAGGCTTGGGCATTACCCGCGGCGGCGTGACTGCTGCCTGCCTGGCGGTGGCCGGGCCGGTCGATGGCGATGAGTTCCGCTTCACCAACAACCACTGGCGCCTCAGCCGCGTGGCCTTCTGCCAGACATTGCAGGTCGAGCGGCTGCTGCTGATCAACGATTTTACCGCCATGGCGCTGGGCATGACCCGCCTGCGCCCCGGCGAGTTCCGCGAAGTGTGCCCAGGCCAGGCAGACCTGTCGCGGCCGGCCCTGGTCATCGGCCCGGGTACCGGGCTGGGCGTGGGTGCGCTATTGCGCCTGGGCGAACAGCACTGGCATGCCCTGCCGGGGGAGGGCGGGCACGTCGACCTGCCGGTGGGCAATGCCCGCGAAGCGGCGATTCACCAACAGATTCACGGGCAGATCGGCCATGTCAGCGCCGAGACCGTGCTCAGTGGCGGTGGCCTGCTGCGCCTGTACCAGGCAATCTGCGCGCTGGACGGCGACACACCCCGACACAAGACCCCGGCACAGATCACCGATGCCGCGCTCGGCGGCGAGCCGCGGGCGCTGGCGGTGATCGAGCAGTTCTGCCGGTTCCTCGGCCGAGTCGCTGGTAACAATGTTCTGACGCTGGGCGCACGGGGTGGGGTCTATATTGTCGGCGGCGTGATCCCGCGCTTTGCCGAGCTGTTCGTGCGCAGCGGGTTTGCCGCCAGTTTTTCCGACAAGGGCTGCATGAGTGGCTATTTCGCTGGCGTGCCGGTTTGGCTGGTGATGGCGGAGTTTTCCGGGTTGCTGGGGGCCGGGGTAGCCTTGCAGCAGGCGCTGGATCACTGACTGGGGCTGCTTTGCAGCCCTTCGCGGGCAAGCCCGCGAAGGGCCGCAAAGCGGCCCCAATAAAAACAGGCAACAAAGACCTGTAACTAACAAAAGGACGGACCACCTTGAGCACTGCCGGCAAATCGATCCTGATGGTCGACGACGACCAGGAAATCCGCGAACTGCTGCAAACCTACCTGAGCCGCTCCGGCTTCCAGGTGCATGCCGAGGCCGACGGCAAGGGCTTTCGCCGCGCGCTGGAGTCCACCCCCTGCGACCTGGTCATCCTCGATGTCATGCTGCCCGACGAAGACGGCTTCAGCCTGTGCCGATGGGTACGCCAGCACCCGCGCCAGGCACGGGTACCGATCATCATGCTCACCGCCAGCTCCGACGAAACCGACCGGGTCATCGGCCTGGAGCTGGGTGCCGACGACTACCTGGGCAAGCCGTTCAGCCCCCGCGAACTGCAAGCGCGGATCAAGGCCCTGCTGCGTCGCGCCGAGTTCGGCCAGGCGGCGCCGGGCAGTGCGGTGCTGGCCTTCGACGACTGGCGCCTGGACACGGTCAGCCACCGCCTGTTCCATCGTGACGGTGAGGAGGTGATTCTCTCCGGCGCCGACTTCGCCCTGCTCAAACTGTTCCTCGACCACCCACAGCAGATCCTCGACCGCGACACCATCGGCAACGCCACCCGTGGCCGCGAGCCGATGCCGCTGGACCGCATCGTCGACATGGCGGTCAGCCGCCTGCGCCAGCGCCTGCGCGATACCGACAAACCACCCCGGCTGATCCGTACCGTACGCGGCAGCGGCTACCTGTTGGCTGCCCATGTCTGCAATGCGCCCTGAGCGGCGCTGGCGACTGCTGCCTCGCTCGCTACTGGGGCGCATGCTGCTGCTGACCCTGCTGGTAGTGCTGCTGGCCCAGGGGTTGTCGAGCATCATCTGGGTTGCCCAATTGCGCGCCAGCCAGTTGCAGGGCCTGCGTGCCAGCGCCAGCAGCCTGGCTCATTCGATGAGTGCCAGTGTCAGCTACTTCCGCTCGTTGCCGGTGGCCTACCGGCCGATGGTCCTCGACCAGCTGCGCAGCATGGGCGGCACGCGCTTTTTCGTGTCGCTCAACGCCAAGCCGCTGGACATGCCGCTTCTGCCCGTTACCCCGCGCAAGCAGGCGGTTATCGATGTGTTCCAGCAAGTGCTGCATGAGCGCCTGGGTTCGCAGATGGAAATTTCCGTGGAGTTCGTCGGGCCGGACGACCTGCGTATCTTCAACAGCGGCCTGAAGCTCGACGAACTGCCACGCTCCTGGGCGCATTACTCGCTGACCCTGGAGCCACTCAACCCGCCGGTGCTGGTCACCCAGATCCGCCTGGGCGAGGGTGAGTGGCTGTACATCGCCTCGCTGCTGCCCGAGCCCTACACCAGTCTGGAGGCCGAGCGCCTGCCGCGTCAGCAGATCGGCTTCATCGTGCTGACCACGGCCTTGCTGCTGTTGTTCATCGGCTTGCTGGTGCACTGGCAAAGCTGGCCGCTCAAGCGCCTGGCGCGGGCTGCGCGGGAGATGTCGCTGGGAGCCGATGTGGCGCCGGTGGCCGAAGGTGGTGGCAGCGAGGTGGTCGAGGTGGGGCGTGCGTTCAACAGCATGCGCGAGCGCATCAGCCGCTACCTGACCGAGCGCAGCCAGCTGTTCAGCGCCATTTCCCACGACCTGCGCACGCCGATCACCCGCTTGCGCCTGCGCGTCGAGCTGCTGGAGGACGAGCGCCTGCAGGCCAAGTTCAGCCAGGACCTGGACGAGCTGGAGCTGCTGGTCAAAGGCGCGTTGCAGTGCGTAAAGAACACCGACATCCACGAGAATATCGAGCCGGTCGATCTCAACCAGGTGCTGGAAATCCTGGCCGAGCCCTACCTGGGCGATGGCCGCATAACGCTCGAAGGCCGGGCGCTGGCGCCTTACCCGGGCAAGCCGCTGGCGCTGCGGCGCTGCATCGGCAACCTGATCGACAACGCCATCAAGTACGGCGAGCGGGCGCGGCTGCGCATCATCGACAGTGCCGAGGGGTTCGTGCTGCAGGTGGATGACCAGGGTCCGGGGGTGCCGCAGCAGCAGCTGGAGCAAGTGTTCGAGCCGCACTTCCGTCTGGCCGGGCAGCAGCAGGGGTACGGGCTGGGGTTGGGGATTGCGCGCAACATTGCCCATAGCCATGGCGGGGAGGTGAGCTTGCTGAACCTGCGTGAGGGCGGGTTGCGGGTGACCTTGTATCTGCCGCGGGGCATGGACTGAAGGGTTGTGTTGCCTGTACCGGCCCCTTCGCGGGTAAACCCGCTCCCACAGGTTTTTGCATTAGCCTCGGAGTCTGGTGGACCTATGAGGACTTTGTGGGAGCGGGTTTACCCGCGAAGAGGCCGGTACAAGCAACACAAATGTCACTGGCTGGTGACAAATCCACCTTCCTTGGTGACATTCCCATCCAGGCCCGCTCACTAGAATTCGCAGACGACTGGCAAGGATCAAGCTGGCCCATGAGCACCTCCAACCTGGCTTCCACCCGATGGCTCGACGCCCCGGCCCACACCGCCTGGCGCATGGCAGAAGGGCAACGCCTGCTGGCCTTCGCCACGGCTTCGAAACTGCCCGATGGCTTCGGCAGCCTCGACGCCGCAGGCCTGCTTGCCCCCGGTGCCCGCGCCGAAACCCTGATCACCGCCCGCATGACCCACTGTTTCGCCCTGGCCCACCTGCAGGGCGTGCCCGGCTACCTGGCCTATGCCGAACACGGTGTGGTCGCCCTGCGTGGCGCGCTGCAGGATGCCACCTACGGCGGCTGGTTCGCCCACCCCGGTGGCCATGACGACAGCGGCAAGGCGGCTTACCTGCATGCCTTTGTCGCCCTGGCCGCCAGCTCGGCGGTGATGGCAGGTGCTGGCGGTGCACCAGCCCTGCTGGCAGACGCGGTGCAGGTGCTCGAAGCGCATTTCTGGAGCGAAGAGGAGGGTGCCCTGCGGGAAGCCTTCTCCCGTGCCTGGCAGTTGCCCGAGCAATACCGTGGCGCCAACAGCAACATGCATGCGGTCGAGGCCTTCCTGGCCCTGGCAGACGTCACTGGCGACAGCCTGTGGCTGCAACGCGCCTTGCGCATCGCCGAACGCATCATCCATACCCATGCCGCCGCCAACGGCTACCGGGTCATCGAGCATTTCGACGCCCTCTGGCAGCCACTGCCGCACTACAACCAGGCGCACCCGGCAGACCACTTCCGGCCTTATGGTTCCACGCCCGGGCATGCCCTGGAGTGGGCGCGGTTACTGCTGCATCTTGAAGCCAGCCTGGAACGGGCCGGCCTGCATGCCCCGCAGTGGCTGCCAGACTGTGCCCGCGCATTATTCGATACAGCCTGCCAGCAGGCCTGGAACGTCGATGGCGCGCCCGGTTTCGTCTACACCCTGGACTGGGACGATCGCCCGGTGGTGCGCGCACGCCTGCACTGGGTGCATGCCGAAGCCTGCGCCGCCGCCGCGGCCCTGTTGCAGCGCACGGGCGAGGCGCACTACGAGCAGTGGTACCGCCGTTGCTGGGACTTCATCGCCAACCATTTCATCGACCACGGCGCTGGCAGCTGGCACCACGAACTCGATGCGCACAACCAGCCGGCCGCGACCATCTGGCCAGGCAAGCCCGACCTCTACCATGCCTACCAGGCGCTGCTGCTGCCGGGCTTGCCACTGGCACCCAGCCTGGCCAGCAGCCTGGCCGGCAATGTAACCAAACGATGACATTCACGCATCGCTTCGTTACCTGGCGAGGCGAGCACGCTGTTTAGACTTCATGCAACGCAAGCGATCGACTTGCACGGCATAACAACAAGAAAGGTGCTTCGATGAATTCCACGCTCCGTCTCGCTGCCGCAATCTCACTGGCCTCCTTGTTCCCGCTGAGTGCCTTGGCTGCCGATGCCAAAGGCAGTGTCGAGGTGGTGCACTGGTGGACCTCCGGTGGTGAAAAAGCGGCGGTCGATGTGCTCAAGGCCCAGGTCGAAAAAGATGGCTTCACCTGGAAGGACGGCGCCGTCGCCGGCGGTGGTGGTGCCACCGCCATGACCGTGCTCAAGAGCCGCGCCGTGGCCGGCAACCCGCCGGGTGTCGCGCAGATCAAGGGCCCGGACATCCAGGACTGGGCAGCCACCGGCCTGCTAGATGCCGATGTGCTCAAGGATGTGGCCAAGGACGAAAAGTGGGACTCACTGCTCGACAAGAAGGTCGCGGACACCGTGAAGTACGACGGTGACTATGTCGCCGTGCCGGTGAACATCCACCGCATCAACTGGCTGTGGATCAACCCCGACGTCTTCAAGAAGGCTGGCATTGACAAGGCGCCAGCCACCCTCGACGAATTCTACGCCGCCGCCGACAAGCTCAAGGCCGCCGGCTTCATCCCGCTCGCCCATGGCGGCCAGCCGTGGCAGGACAGCACCGTGTTCGAAAGCGTGGTGCTGGCGGTGATGGGGGCCGATGGCTACAAGAAGGCCCTGGTCGACCTCGACAGCGCGGCCCTGACCGGCCCGCAGATGGTCAAGGCGCTGACCGAACTGAAGAAGGTCGCCACCTACATGGACCCGGACGGCAAAGGCCAGGACTGGAACCTGGAAGCGGCCAAGGTCATCAACGGCAAGGCCGGCATGCAGATCATGGGCGACTGGGCCAAGAGCGAATGGACCCTGGCGAAGAAAACCGCTGGCAAGGACTACCAGTGCGTGCCATTCCCCGGCACCGACAAGGCATTCCTGTACAACATCGACTCGCTGGTGGTGTTCAAGCAGAACGACGCCGGCACGTCTGCCGGCCAGCAGGATATTGCCCGCAAGGTGCTGGGCGAGGACTTCCAGAAGGTCTTCAGCAGCAACAAGGGGTCGATTCCGGTGCGCAACGACATGCTGGCCGACATGGGCAAGCATGGCTTCGACGCCTGTGCGCAAACCTCCGCCAAAGACTTCCTGGCCGATGCCAAGAATGGCGGCCTGCAGCCGAGCATGGCGCACAACATGGCCACCACGCTGGCCGTGCAGGGCGCGTTCTTCGATGTGGTGACCAACTACATCAACGACCCCAAGGCCGACCCGGCCGATGCGGCGAAGAAGCTGGCGGCGGCGATCAAGGCTGCCCAGTAAAACGCTGACGGCCCTATCGCCGGCAAGCCGGCTCCCACAGGATTTTCATTGCCTTTGAAAATTGTGGGTTACCTGTGGGAGCTGGCTTGCCGGCGATAGGGCCAGTACCGACAACACAAAAGGCAGTGCCCCACACTGCCTGGGCTTTGGGTACCAAATCATGACCACAGCAACCGCCCAACTGCGGGCCTCACCCCTGGACGCGCTACAGCGCTGGCTGCCCAAGCTGGTGCTGGCGCCGAGCATGTTCATCGTCCTGGTGGGCTTCTACGGCTACATCCTCTGGACCTTCGTCCTGTCCTTCACCACCTCGACCTTCCTGCCGACCTACAAATGGGCCGGCCTGGCGCAATACGCCCGGCTGTTCGACAACGACCGCTGGTGGGTGGCAAGCAAGAACCTGCTGCTGTTCGGCGGCCTGTTCATCGCCATCAGCCTGGTCATCGGCGTAGTGCTGGCGGTCTTGCTGGACCAGCGCATCCGTCGCGAAGGTTTCATCCGCACCATCTACCTGTACCCCATGGCGCTGTCGATGATCGTCACCGGTACCGCCTGGAAGTGGCTGCTCAACCCCGGCATGGGCCTGGACAAGCTACTGCGTGACTGGGGTTGGGAGGGCTTTCGCCTGGACTGGCTGATCGATCCCGACCGGGTGGTGTACTGCCTGGTGATCGCCGCCGTGTGGCAGGCCTCGGGCTTCATCATGGCAATGTTCCTCGCCGGCCTGCGTGGCGTCGACCCGTCGATCATCCGCGCCGCGCAGATCGATGGCGCCAGCCTGCCGCGCATCTACTGGCGCGTGGTACTGCCCAGCCTGCGCCCGGTGTTCTTCAGCTCGCTGATGATCCTCGCGCACATAGCCATCAAGAGCTTCGACCTGGTGGCGGCCATGACTGCCGGCGGCCCAGGCTACTCGTCCGACCTGCCGGCGATGTTCATGTATTCGTTCACCTTCAGCCGCGGCCAGATGGGCATGGGTTCGGCCAGCGCCATCCTGATGCTCGGGGCGATCCTGGCGATCCTCGTGCCTTACCTGTACTCGGAGCTGCGGAGCAAACGCCATGCATAGCCCTCTCGACAAAGCGGTGCTTAGCCCGAGCCGCATCGCCATCCACGCGGTGCTGTTGCTGGCGGTGCTGCTGTACCTGGTGCCGCTGGTGGTGATGCTGCTGACCAGCTTCAAGACCCCGGACGACATCAGCACCGGCAACCTGCTGAGCTGGCCGGTGGCAATTACCGGCATCGGCTGGGTCAAGGCCTGGAGCACGGTCAGCGGTTACTTCTGGAACTCGATCATGATCACCGTGCCAGCGGTGCTGATCTCCACCGCCATCGGCGCGCTGAACGGCTATGTGCTGTCGATGTGGCGCTTCCGCGGTTCGCAGCTGTTCTTCGGCCTGCTGCTGTTCGGCTGCTTCCTGCCGTTCCAGACCGTGTTGCTGCCGGCCTCGTTCACCCTCGGCAAGCTCGGCCTGGCCAGCACCACCACCGGCCTGGTCCTGGTGCACGTGGTCTACGGCCTGGCCTTCACCACGCTGTTCTTCCGCAACTTCTACGTGAGCATCCCCGATGCGCTGGTCAAGGCTGCGCGCCTGGACGGTGCCGGGTTCTTCACCATCTTCCGCCGCATCATCCTGCCGATGTCCACGCCGATCATCATGGTCTGCCTGATCTGGCAGTTCACCCAGATCTGGAACGACTTCCTGTTCGGCGTGGTGTTCTCCAGCGGCGATTCGCAACCGATTACCGTGGCCCTGAACAACCTGGTCAACACCAGCACCGGGGCCAAGGAATACAACGTCGACATGGCGGCGGCGATGATCGCCGGCCTGCCAACCCTGCTGGTCTACGTGGTGGCAGGCAAATATTTCGTCCGCGGGCTGACTGCTGGCGCGGTAAAGGGGTAAGTCATGGCAACGCTCGAACTTCGCAATGTGAACAAGACCTACGGCAGCGGCTTGCCGGACACCCTCAAGGACATCCAGCTGTCGATCAAGGATGGCGAGTTCCTGATCCTGGTCGGCCCGTCGGGTTGCGGCAAGTCGACCTTGATGAACTGCATCGCCGGGCTGGAGCAGATCACCGGCGGCGCGATACTCATCGACCAGCAGGACGTCAGCGGCATGAGCCCCAAGGACCGCGACATCGCCATGGTGTTCCAGTCCTACGCGCTGTACCCGACCATGAGCGTGCGCGAGAACATCGAGTTCGGCCTGAAGATCCGCAAGCTGCCCCAGGCCGCCATCGACGAGGAAGTGGCGCGGGTGGCCAAGCTGTTGCAGATCGAGCACCTGCTGGCGCGCAAGCCGGCGCAGCTGTCCGGTGGCCAGCAGCAGCGCGTGGCCATGGGCCGGGCGCTGGCGCGGCGGCCGAAGATCTACCTGTTCGATGAACCGCTGTCCAACCTCGATGCCAAGCTGCGCGTCGAGATGCGTACCGAAATGAAACTGATGCACCAGCGCCTGAAGACCACCACCGTGTACGTCACCCATGACCAGATCGAGGCCATGACCCTGGGCGACAAGGTGGCGGTGATGAAGGACGGCATCATCCAGCAGTTCGGCACCCCGCAGCAGATCTACAACGATCCGGCCAACCAGTTCGTCGCCAGCTTCATCGGTTCTCCGCCGATGAACTTCATCCCGGTGCGCCTCACGCAACAGGACGGGCGCCTGCTGGCCGTGCTCGACAGCGGCCAGGCGCGTTGCGAACTGCCTCTGGGGGTGGCTGCAGACGAGCTGGAGGGCCGCGAGATCATCCTGGGCATCCGCCCCGAGCAGATTGCCCTGGGTGCAGCCGAGGGCAATGGCCTGCCCGGCATTCGCGCCGAGGTGCAGGTGACCGAGCCCACCGGGCCAGACCTGCTGGTGTTCGTCACCCTCAACCAGACCAAGGTCTGCTGCCGCCTGGCGCCGGATGTGGCGTGCCGGGTCGGCGACAGCCTGAACCTGCAATTCGACCCGGCCCGGGTGCTGCTGTTCGACGCCGCCAGCGGCGAGCGCCTGCACCTGGCCACTACTGCCGCAACCATGAAAGACAATGTGGCGCACTTCAAAGGCCGATAACTCGTCTACACCGTCAATAAGAACAAAGAGGACGCAAAGGGATGGAACAGCGCAAACGCATCAGGACATTAGGTTCGCTCGCCTTGCTCGCACCGCTGGCGATGGCCGCTGGCAGCGGCGCGCAGGCTGCCGAGGCTTTTTCCAGCGAATCGAAGTGGATGACCGGTGACTGGGGCGGCACCCGCACCGAGCTGCTGGAAAAGGGCTATGACTTCACCCTCGATTATGTCGGTGAGGTTGCCGGCAACCTGCACGGCGGTTACAACGACGACAAGACCGCGCGCTATAGCGACCAGTTCGCCCTCGGCGCGCACCTGGACCTGCAGAAAATCTTCGGCTGGCATGACGCCGAGTTCAAACTGGCGATCACCGAGCGCAGCGGCCGCAACCTGTCCAACGACCGCATCAGCGATCCGCGCGCCGGGCAGTTCAGCTCGGTGCAGGAAGTGTGGGGCCGCGGCCAGACCTGGCGGCTGACCCAGATGTGGGTCAAGCAGAAGTACTTCGACGGCGCACTGGACGTCAAATTTGGCCGCTTCGGCGAGGGCGAGGACTTCAACAGCTTCCCCTGCGACTTCCAGAACCTGGCCTTCTGCGGCTCGCAGGTGGGGAACTGGGTTGGCGGCATCTGGTACAACTGGCCGGTCAGCCAGTGGGCGCTGCGGGTGAAATACAACATCACCCCGGAATTCTTCGTCCAGGTCGGCGCCTTCGAGCAGAACCCTTCCAACCTGGAAACCGGCAACGGCTTCAAGCTCAGTGGCAGCGGCACCAAGGGCGCGATCCTGCCGGTGGAAGCGGTGTGGTCACCCAAGGTCAACGGCCTGCCGGGCGAGTACCGCCTGGGTTACTACTACAGCACGGCCAAGGCTGACGATGTGTTCGATGACGTCAACGGCAACCCGCAGGCGCTGACGGGCGAAGCCTTCAAGTCGCACTCCAGCAAGCATGGCTGGTGGGTGGTGGCACAGCAGCAGGTCACTGCCCATGGCGGCGATGTAAACCGTGGCCTGAGCCTGTTTGCCAACTTCACTGTGCACGACCAGGCCACCAACGTGGTCGACAACTACCAGCAACTGGGGTTGGTCTACAAAGGCGCATTCGACGCCCGGCCCAAGGACGATATCGGCTTCGGCGTGGCGCGCATTCATGTGAACGACGACGTGAAGAAGCGCGCCGAACTGCTCAACGCCCAGAGCGGCATCAGCGATTACGACAACCCAGGCTTTGTGCCGCTGCAGCGTACCGAGTACAACGCCGAGCTCTACTACGGCTTCCACGTCACCAACTGGCTGACCGTGCGGCCCAACCTGCAGTACATCAAGAGCCCCGGTGGGGTGGATGAGGTGGACAACGCGCTGGTCGCAGGTTTGAAGATTCAGTCGTCATTCTGAGAGCAATTGTTGTAAATTTACGCCAATCCACTTCGGTACCCGGCAGCCACTGGCCTTCAGTGGTTGTCGGGGATAGGCCGAGACAGCGCTATCTCAAACAACAAGAGCTCTGAACCATGCCCGAACATCCGCTCCATCGCTTCTTTACCTCGCAGCGGCCCCGGCCGACATTCGAGTGGGAGCGTTACCAGCAGCGCGATGTGCTGATCATCGACCATCCCCGTTGCCAGGCGGTGTTCAGCCGCCAGGGTGCGCAACTGCTGCATTTTCAACCAGCGGGTGAACGGCCCTGGCTGTGGTGCGCCGAGCAGTGGCCGCAGGTGGGCGCGATCCGCGGTGGTGTGCCGGTGTGCTGGCCATGGTATGGCCGCCACCCCAGCGAGGACTTGTGGCCGGCCCATGGCTGGGCGCGCCTGCTCGACTGGAAGCTGGTAGACAGCCGCGAGGACGAGGAGGGCGTAACCCTGAAATGGCGGCTGGACCTGTGCGACTGGCAGGTCGACCTGCATGCCCGGCTGGGTAGCCGCATGGAGCTCAGCCTGAGCACCGAGCACCAGGACAGCGAACCCTGCCAGCTGAGCCATGCTCTGCTGGCCTACTGGCGCATCAGTGACGTGTCCGAGATAGCGCTGTCCGGGCTGGAGGATATCGAAGGCTACGACCGCCTGAACCGCCAGGCCTGCCGTGAAGATGGCGCGCTGAAGCTCAAGGGCGGCTGCCAGAAGGTCTACCCCGGCACGCCGCGGGTGCAATTGCAGGACCCGGCCTGGCAGCGCGAGCTGTGCATCGATACCGGTGACAGCGACGACACGGTGGTCTGGCACCCCGGCAACCGCCCGCTGATGGGCGTGACCGGGCGTGAATGCCAGCGCTTCGTCTGTGTCGAGGCCGCCAGCGGCAGTGGCGAGGGCCTGAGCCTGGCGCCGGGGCAGCGTGCCCACCTGCGCCTGCAGGCACACCGGCTCAGTTGAGCTCGTCGTCCTCGATCGGGTAGCGGCTGGCGTTGAGGCTTTCCTTGATCTTGCGCAGGTGCGGCTGGAAGTCCACGCCGCGCCGCAGGGTCATGCCGGTGGCCAGCACATCGAGTACGGTCAGCTGGATGATCCGCGAGGTCATCGGCATGTAGATGTCGGTGTCTTCCGGCAGCGGAATGTGCAGGCTCAGGCTGCAGGCATTGGCCAGTGGCGAACCGGCGGCGGTCAGGCCCAGCACCGAGGCGCCGTTTTCCCGGGCCAGGCGGGCCACCTCGACCAGTTCGCGGGTGCGCCCGGTGTAGGAGATGATCACGAACAGGTCGCCGGTGTGCGCCACCGAGGCCAGCATGCGCTGCATCAGCACGTCGGCGTGGGCCGATACTGCCAGGTTGAAGCGGAAGAACTTGTGCTGGGCGTCCAGCGCCACCGGGGCCGAGGCGCCCAGGCCGAAGAAGTGGATCTGCCGGGCCTGGATCATCATGTCCACGGCACGGCTGACCTGCTGCGGGTCGAGCTGCTGGCAGGCGCTGTCGAGCGAGGCGATGGCACTGGCGAAGATCTTCTGGGTGTAGGCGGCCGGGTCGTCGTCAGCCTCCACCGCGCGGCTGACGTAGGCGGCGCCGCTGGCCAGGCTCTGCGCCAGCTGCAGCTTGAGCTCGGGGTAGCCGCTGACGCCGAACGAGCGGCAGAAGCGGTTGACGGTCGGTTCGCTGACCTTGGCCGCCTGGGCCAGCGCAGCAATGCTGAAACGGGTGGCTTGTTGCGGGTTGAGCAGGATGACTTCGGCGACTTTGCGTTCGGCCTTGTTCAGCTCGTCGAGGCGGCCCTGGATCTGTTCCAGGAGGTTTCGCACGCGGTCCATGGGGTGTGTCCTTGGGTCGGGAAGACAGCCGGCTGTGGGAGCAGCAGGCTTTTTGCACGGTCGTCTATCGTACTGTCGGCGCGGTTGACGTACCACTTGTCTGTAACACTTGTGTGTAATGTTGTGGTTTTTACTACATTATCCCTTGAAAACCGTATGTGAAAGCGGTATTCCTAGACCAACTTTAGGAAAGAACCAACATCATGGCTGCGATCAGTGTCGAACCTTGCACCTTTGCCCTGTTTGGCGCCCTCGGCGACCTGGCATTGCGCAAGCTGTTTCCTGCGCTCTACCAGCTCGACCGGGCCAACCTGTTGCACCCGGAAACCCGCCTGCTGGCGCTGGCCCGCGAGGCCGGTAGCGCGCAGGGGCACCTGGGCAGCATCGAAGCGCACCTGCGCCGGCATGTGCCCGAGGCCGATATCGAGCCCGCCGCGCTGGGCCGTTTCCTCGCCAGGCTGAGCTACCAGCACCTGGACTTCCTCCAGCCCGAGGGCTACCAGGCCCTGGCCGAGCAGTTGCCGGGCGAGCTGCCGCTGATCGCCTACTTCGCCACCGCTGCGGCGGTGTACGGGGCCATCTGCGAAAACCTCGACAAGGCCGGGCTGGCCGAACGCACCCGGGTGGTACTGGAGAAGCCCATTGGCCACGACCTGGAGTCGTCGCGCCGGGTCAACGATGCCGTGGCGCGGTTCTTCCCAGAGAGCCGGGTCTACCGCATCGACCACTACCTGGGCAAGGAAACGGTGCAGAACCTGATCGCTCTGCGTTTCGCCAACAGCCTGTTCGAAACCCAGTGGAACCAGAATTCCATCTCCCATGTGGAGATCACAGTCGCCGAGAAGGTCGGTATCGAAGGCCGCTGGGGCTACTTCGACAAGGCCGGCCAGCTGCGCGACATGATCCAGAACCACCTGCTGCAGCTGCTGTGCCTGATCGCCATGGACCCGCCCAGCGAACTGTCGGCCGATGCCATCCGTGACGAGAAGGTCAAGGTACTCAAGGCCCTGGCACCGATCACCGGTGAAGGGCTGAGCACCCGTGTGGTGCGCGGCCAGTACATCGCCGGCTACAGCGATGGCAAGCCGGTGCCTGGTTACCTGGAAGAAGACAACGCCAACGCCCAGAGCGACACCGAAACCTTCGTCGCCCTGCGTGCCGACATCCGCAACTGGCGCTGGTCGGGGGTGCCGTTCTACCTGCGCACCGGCAAGCGCATGCCGCAGAAGCTGTCGCAGATCGTCATTCACTTCAAGGAAACGCCGCACTACATCTTCGCCCCGGAACAGCGTTTGCAGATCGGTAACAAGCTGATCATCCGCCTGCAACCGGACGAAGGCATCTCTTTACGGGTGATGACCAAGGAGCAGGGCCTGGACAAAGGCATGCAACTGCGTAGCGGCCCGTTGCAGCTGAATTTCTCTGATACCTGGCGCAGTGCACGGATTCCGGATGCCTACGAGCGGCTGTTGCTCGAAGTGATGCGCGGTAACCAGAACCTGTTCGTGCGCAAGGACGAAATCGAGTATGCCTGGAAGTGGTGCGACCAGCTGATCGCCGGCTGGCGTAACGCGGGCGATGCGCCCAAGCCATACGCGGCAGGCTCTTGGGGGCCGATGAGCTCGATTGCACTGATCACACGCGATGGGAGGGCGTGGTATGGGGATATCTGAACTGAAACTGCCAGCGGCTGTGAAGGTACACGAGCTGGCGGATGCCAAGGCTCTGGCCGCAGCCCAGGCCCATGACGTGGCCGAGCGCCTGCGCGCGGCCATTGCCGCCAAGGGCCAGGCCTGCGTGGTGCTGTCCGGTGGCCGCAGCCCGGTGCCGTTCCTCGAGCAGCTGGCCAGCGAAAACCTCGACTGGGCCAAGGTCACCGTCAGCCTGGCCGATGAGCGCTGGGTGCCGGTGGAGCACGCCGACAGCAACGCCGGCCTGCTGGCCCGCTACCTGTTCAAGGGCGCGGCGGCCAAGGCCCGCTTCGTTGGCCTTTACCAGCAGGCGGAGAACCTCGATGCCGCTGCGGGCAAGGCCGATCAGGCCCTGGCCGAGCTGCCGCCGATCGACGTACTGGTGCTGGGCATGGGGGATGATGGCCATACCGCTTCGCTGTTCCCCGCCAGCCCCAACCTGGAGGCAGGCCTCGACCTGGCCAACCCACGCCGCTGCCTGCCCTTGCTGGCACCGAGCGTGCCGCACCAGCGCCTGTCGATGACCCGCTCGCTGCTGGCCAGCTCCGCCTTTACCGCGCTGTCCGTACAAGGGCAGGGCAAACTCGCTACCCTGCGCGCCGCGCTGGCTGGCAACGACCTTACCGAAATGCCGATTCGCGCTTTTCTTCACGCCCCCCTGGACATCTACTGGTGCCCATGAGCCAAGGATCCACAGTCATGACCACCCTCGAACGCCCACAGCCCAAGCTCTCGATGGCCGACAAAGCCGCACGGATCGACGCCATTTGCGAAAAGGCGCGCATCCTGCCGGTGATCACCATCGCCCGTGAGGAAGACATCCTGCCGCTGGCTGACGCCCTGGCCGCCGGCGGTATCCGTACCCTGGAAGTGACTTTGCGCTCGCAATATGGCCTGAAGGCCATCCAGGTGTTGCGCGAGCAGCGACCGGAGCTTTGTGTCGGCGCCGGCACCGTGCTCGATCGCGGCATGTTCGCCGCCGTTGAGGCTGCGGGTGCGCAATTCGTCGTTACCCCAGGCATTACCCAGGACATTCTCGAAGCCGGTGTGGACAGCGAGATCCCGCTGCTGCCAGGCATCAGCACACCGTCCGAAATCATGATGGGCTACGCCCTGGGCTACCGCCGCTTCAAGCTGTTCCCGGCGGAGATCAGCGGCGGCGTGGCGGCGATCAAGGCCTTTGGCGGCCCGTTCGGTGATATTCGTTTCTGCCCTACGGGCGGGGTGAACCCGGCCAACGTGCGCAATTACATGGCGCTGCCCAATGTGATGTGCGTGGGTGGTACCTGGATGCTCGACAGCAGCTGGATCAAGAACGGCGACTGGGCGCGGATCGAAGCGTGCAGTGCGGAAGCGATGGCGCTGCTGGACGCCAACTAATTTGTTGTGTGCTTTACGGCTTGTGGGGCGCTTGGTCGGCGCCCCTTTTTTTGCCTGGAGATCTTGCAGCGCCTGTACCGGCCCTTTCGCGGGTGAACCCGCTCCCACAGGTACTGTACAGATGCTGAGTGCAGCGCGATCCCTGTGGGAGCGGGTTCACCCGCGAAGAGGCCGGCACAGGCCAACAAAAAAGCCCGCATCAAACGATGCGGGCTTTCTCATTCATTGCGGTACGGCTCAGGCCGCCTTGGCTTCCTGCAGGCTCAGCGAGCGGTTCAGCGCGCTGAACAGTGCCTTGAAGCTGGCCGTGGTGATGTTTTCATCGATACCCACACCATGCACCGGGCGGCCACCGGCCACGCGCAGTTCGATATAGGCCGCGGCCTTGGCATTGGTACCGGCGCCAATGGCATGCTCGTTGTAGTCCATGATCTCCACGGCAATCGGCAGGCCGGCCACCAGTGCTTCCAGTGCGCCGTTGCCCTTGCCGCGCCAGTGCAGGGTGGTTTCGCCTTCACCGGCGACTTCCACTTCCACGGCGCTGTGGCCGTTCTCTTCCTGCAGGCGGTGGCTGACCAGCGCGTACGGGGCGTTGGCCTGGAGGTATTCCTTGTGCAGCAGGCTGTAGATCTGCTGGGCGGTCATTTCCAGGCCCAGGCGGTCGGTTTCACCCTGCACTACCTGGCTGAACTCGATCTGCATGCGGCGCGGCAGGCTGATGCCGTATTCCTGCTCGAGCAGGTAGGTGATGCCGCCTTTGCCCGACTGGCTGTTGACGCGGATTACCGCCTCGTAGCTGCGGCCGATGTCGGCCGGGTCGATCGGCAAGTAAGGCACTTCCCACAGCTCGCCTTCCTGCTGCTTGGCGAAGCCCTTGCGGATGGCATCCTGGTGCGAGCCGGAGAACGCGGTGTGGACCAGGTCGCCCACGTACGGGTGGCGTGGGTGCACCGGCAGCTGGTTGCACTCTTCGACCACCTTGCGCACGCCGTCGATGTCGGAGAAGTCCAGCAGCGGGTCGATGCCCTGGGTGTAGAGGTTCAACGCCAGGGTCACCAGGTCAACGTTACCGGTACGCTCGCCGTTGCCGAACAGGCAGCCTTCGGCGCGATCGGCACCGGCCATCAGGCCCAGTTCGGTGGCGGCAATGCCGGTGCCACGGTCGTTGTGGCAGTGCAGGCTGATGATCACGCTGTCGCGACGGCTGACATTACGGCAGAACCATTCGATCTGGTCCGCGTAAATGTTCGGGGTGGACACTTCCACGGTGGCCGGCAGGTTGAGGATGATCTTGTGCTCGGGGGTCGGGTTCCATACCTCGATGACCGCGTCGCAGACTTCCTTGGCGAACTCCATCTCGGTAGCGCTGAAGGTTTCCGGCGAGTACTGGAAGGTCCACTGGGTTTCCGGCTGCTGGGCGGCGTACTTGACGAACAGCTTGGCCGCGTTCACCGCGATGTCCTTCACGCCTTGCTTGTCCTGGTTGAAGACGATGCGGCGGAACGACGGGCTGGTGGCGTTGTACAGGTGGACGATGGCCTTCTTCGCTCCGCGCAGCGACTCGAAGGTGCGGGCGATGAGGTCTTCACGGGCCTGGGTGAGCACCTGGATGGTGGTGTCGTCCGGGATGTGGCCGTCTTCGATCAGCATGCGCACGAAGTCGAAATCGGTCTGCGAAGCGGACGGGAACGAGGCTTCGATTTCCTTCACGCCAACCTGCACCAGGGTCTTCCAGAAGCGCAGTTTCTTCTCCGAATCCATTGGCTCGATCAGCGACTGGTTGCCATCACGCAGGTCGGAGCTGCACCAGATTGGCGCGGCGGTGATGGTCTTCGACGGCCAGGTACGGTCAGGCAGGTCGATGGTCGGGAAAGCGCGGTATTTCTTCGAAGGGTCTTTGAGCATGGTCATGGAAGCAATCCTTTTGTGTGCGGCCGAGATCGGGCCTGCCGAGCGATAACGAGATGAAAAGGCGAGGCGACGCGATTCAGCCTGGTAGTCGGGCGCTGACCAGGCAGAGGCTGCGATGTTGTCGGAGCAGGATGAGGGTGCTGAAGGTTTTCATGCCTTCAACCCTAACCAGTGGGGTGGGGGATGGCAAGCGTTCAGGAAAAATTGAGAGGAATGCTTAAAAAAAGCTGAAAGGCGAGATTTTATGGCATGAAAGAAAGGCTGGCTTATTGATTGTTGCGCAGTATTTTTCGATGGCGCAACACAGTTGAACTGATGTCGACTGTGCTGGCCCTTTCGCGGGTGAACCCGCTCCCACAGGTGCAGCGCCATCCCTGTGGGAGCGGGTTTACCCGCGAAAAGGCCGGCACAGGCAGTACCGCTCTCAGGGCTGGAACGCGCCAATGAAAATCGCCGGATCCACCCGCGCATCGTTCAGGCTGACGTTCCAGTGCATGTGCGGCCCGGTAGCCCGCCCGGTCGAGCCCACACGCCCCACCACCTCGCCCCGGCGCAATTGCTGCCCCACCTGTACATCGATCTTCGACATATGGCAGAACATGCTGATAAAGCCCTGCCCATGGTCGACGAACACCGTACGGCCATTGAAGAAGTAATCGCCCACCAGAATCACCTTGCCATTGGCCGGGGTCTTGATCGGCGTGCCGGCCGGCACCGCGAAGTCCAGCCCGGCATGCGGGTTGCGTTCTTCGCCATTGAAGAAACGGCGCACGCCGAACTTGCTCGACAGCGGGCCACTGACCGGCTTGTCGAGGATCAGGTTGCTCGGCAGGGTCGGGCTGAAGCTGCGATAGGCCTTGATCTGCTCGGCCAGCTCACGGTCGATGCGCTTGAGGTCGGCCGGGTTCGGGTTGACCTGGCGGGTGTTCTTCAGGGTGATGCGCTGCTCGGGGTATTTCTTGCTACCGACCGTGAAGGGCAGGGTACGGCCGCCCTGGCTCAGCACCGCGGTGCCGGGCTTCTGGGTCAGCGGGATGCCAACGATGGCCAGCCAGTTGTCCTGCTCTTTCACCACCAGCACCGGCTTGCCGTCGAAGCGGGCGCTGGGCGCGCTGGCGGCGGGGCCGAGGTCGACCACCGCCACGCCGCCGGGTACCGGCTTGTTCAGCGTGCGGGTGATGTAGCTGGCCTGGGCGCCGCCGGCCAGCAGCAGGAGGGAAAGGGCAAGCAGGGGCGCGAGCAGGCGGGGCATGTGTCAGTCCAGAAGTGAGAGGGTGACCGGGGTCAGGTGGTTGTCTTCGACCCGCACCAACAGCTCGCCTTCGTTCAGGCGGGCGGTCAGGCGTTGGCCATTGCGGGTCTGTTCGGCGCTGCGGATGGCCTGGCCCTGTTCGTCCAGCAAGATGCTGTAGCCGCGAGCGAGGGTGGCCAGCGGGCTGACCACCTGCAGCGTCTGCAACTGGGCCTGGAAGCGCTGGCGGCGGTCCTTGAGCACCTCGCGCATGGCCCGTGGCAGGCGCTCGGCCAGGCTGTCCAGGCGTTGGCCCAGCAGTTTCAGGGTGCGCCCCGGGTGCTGCGCGGCGAGGCGGGTGTCCAGGCGTGCCAGGCGCTCGTGGCGCTGGTTGAGGTTGAGCATGAACGCGCGGCGCAGGCGCATGTCCAGGTCGTCCAGGCGTTGGGCCTGCTGGCGCAGGCGCTCGCCCGGGTGGCGCAGGCGCCTGGTCAGCGACTCCAGGCGCAGGCGGTCGTGGGTCAGGCGGTTCTGCATGCGCAGCAGCAGGCGCCGTTGCAGGCCATCCAGGCGTTGCTGCAGGCCACTGTTGTCGGGGGCCAGCAGCTCGGCGGCAGCAGACGGTGTGGGCGCGCGCACGTCGGCGACAAAGTCGCTGATCGAGACATCGGTCTCATGGCCCACGGCGCTGACAATCGGTGTGACACAGGCGGCCACGGCCCGCGCCACGGCTTCTTCGTTGAAGCACCACAGGTCTTCCAGCGAGCCGCCGCCCCGGGCCAGGATCAGCGCATCGAACCCCAGGCTATCGGCCAGGCGGATCGCGCGCACGATCTGTGCAATGGCTTCGCGGCCCTGCACTGCGGTGGGGATCAGGTTCAGCTCCACCTGCGGGGCGCGGCGACCGAACACACTGATGATGTCGCGGATCACTGCACCGGTGGGCGAGGTAATGATGCCGATGCGCTGCGGGTGGGCTGGCAGCGGCTGCTTGCGTTCGGCGCTGAACAGCCCTTCGGCACCGAGCTTCTCTTTCAATGCCTCGAAGGCCAGACGCAGGGCGCCATCACCGGCCGGCTCGACGGTGTCGAGAATCAGCTGATAGTCGCCACGCCCTTCGAACAGCGAAACCTTGCCGCGTACCCGCACCGCCAGGCCGTCGCGCAGGGCCTGGCGCACCCGCGTGGCGTTCTGCCGGAACAGCGCGCAACGCACCTGTGCGCCGCTGTCCTTGAGGGTGAAGTACATGTGGCCGGACGCCGGGCGGGCGAGGTTGGAAATCTCGCCTTCCACCCACACGCTGCGGAACACGTCTTCCAGCAGCACGCGGGCGCGGCCGTTGAGTTGGCTGACGGTAAGGACCTCGCGGTCCAGGCCGAGTCGTTCGAAAGGGTCTCTGATCATGGCGGGCATCATAAAGGACATCGGCCCCGGTTGTCTGTCCCGGCCCTATCGCCGGCAAGCCGGCTCCCACAGGTATCGCGCTGGCTTGGGCCTCATGCTGTCCCTGTGGGAGCCGGCCCAGCCCTTTGGGCTGCGCTGTCGCGTAGATAACTGAAAGTGCAAGCAGTCCGCATACCCTGTGGGAGCGGCTTTAGCCGCGAAGAATCCAACGCGGTGCATGGCACCGGCTGCGCCGGTGTTCGCGGCTAAAGCCGCTCCCACAGGGCCCCTGCTAATTCAATGAGTTATGTGCAGTTCTATGGGGGCAGGCCCTTCAGGCCTGCATCGCCGTCACGAACTGGCGCACCATCGAACCTGCATCCCGCCTGCAAGCCATCGCCACAGTACTCTCACACCCTCCTTCCAGCGCCACGAAGCTGACTGAGGCAGGCGCAATCTCACGCATGCATTCCGGCAACAACGCCACCCCAAACCCCGCCTGAATCAGCTGCAACTGGGTGGTCTTGCGCGACAGCACCTGCGCCGCTCGCGGGAAAAAGCCTGCCTCCATGCACATCGAGGCCGACAGGTAGCTCAGCCCGCCACGGTCCCGGTGCGGAATGGAAATGAAGCGCTCTTCCCGCAGTTGTTCCAGTTTCACCTGTGGCGCGCTGGCCAAGGGATGCGCGGCGGCGACCGCCAGCAGCAGCGGTTCGCTGAACAGTTCATGCAGCACCACCCCTTCATGCTGGCGCAGCACCGGCAAGCGCAGCAGGCCGATATCCAATCGCCCGGCAGCGATATCCTCCAGCTGCGCCTCCGACGACTGCTGGGCAATTTCCAGCGAAACCCCTGGGTTGTCGCGCAAGTAGCCGCCCAGGCGAGCCAGCAACGGGCCGGTCAGCGGTACGGTACTGGAGTGGTTCAGGCGCAGGCTGCCCTGCAACCCTTCGCCGATATCGCGGGTAACCCTCTCGGCCTGCGCCAGGTCGGCCAGCAAGCGCCGCGCCCGTTCCAGGAAGGCCTGGCCAGCCAGTGTCAGGCGTGGCAGGCGTGCGGTGCGCTCGAACAGCGGCGTGCCCAGTTGCTGCTCCAGTTCCTTGATCTGCCGGCTCAGCGCCGACTGGGCGATGTACAGCCGCTCGGCGGCAGCGCTGAAGCTGCCGCATTCGGCGATTTCCACGAAGTAACGCAATTGGCGGATCGACGTCATGTCATGCCTTTTCGAGATGAGTGTGGCGACAAAGGCATATTAGTCGGCATGGCTCATGGCTGGCTAACCTTTGCCTGTCTTCCCAGGAACTGCTGCCATGCTCGCCCAACTGTCGTTTTCCGGCCTTGACTGGCTGCCCATCCTGCTTGGTGTCGGCGCTGCCTACATCGTCTTCGGCATCGCCGGTTTCGGCACCGCGCTGGTGGCCGGCCCAGTGCTGATCCACTTCATGCCGCTGTCGCGGATCATTCCGCTGCTGGTGCTGCTGGACTTCGTCGCCGCCTTCGGCAACCTGCTGCCCTCGCGCCGCGATGTCGTGCGCGGCGAACTGCTGCGGCTGCTGCCGTTCATGGCCATTGGCTGCACGCTGGGCGTGGTATTCCTGCTACAGCTGAAGTCCGACCTGTTGCTGCTGCTGATGGGCCTGTTCGTCACGGCCTATGCCTTGTACGGGCTGGCGGTGAAGGTGCGGCCGGCCAGTTTGTCGGGTTACTGGGCAATGCCGATGGGCACGGCAGGCGGGCTGTTCGGTGCCTTGTTCGGCAGCGGCGGCTTCCTTTATGCCCTGTACCTGAGCGCGCGGCTGGAGGTGAAGGAACAGGTGCGCGCTACCCAGAGCGCGCTGATCAGTTGCAGTACGGTGGTGCGGCTGACACTGTTCCTGATCGCAGGCGTCTATGCCGACCAGAACCTGCTGCTGCTCGCCGCCTGCCTGTTGCCGGTCATGCTCGTCGGCCTCTGGGTAGGGCGCAGGCTCACCCACCGGCTGTCCCGCGAAGCTTTCGTGCGCCTGGTCACCTGGCTGGTGCTGGCCAGCGGCCTGGCGCTGATCGGTCGCTACCTGAGCGCCTGAGCAGGCGGTAGAATTGCGCCAATACCGCAGTTTTTTCAGGCTTGTCCCGTTCATGAACACCCAGAGCATCATCGTTCCCAAGCTGTCTACCGTCCCGGTGCACGAAGCCCGGGCCCGCGCCATCCTGCGCTGGCTGGTGCGCGAGAAAGTCGTCGAGGAACAGCTGACCACCTGTGGCCGCACCGGCAACCGCATGGGTCATGCCCTGGCCGAAGGTGCCCGCAAAGTGGCCCTGCACCCGCAGAAACTACCCTTCGGCGAGCAGGTCAACGGCCTGGAGGTGATGCTCAAGCGCTGCATCTATACCCCGACCGAAGGTTTCCTCGAAGAGGCCGGTTGCCCCGAGTGCCGGCGCGAGGTGGGTGAGCCGCTGTTCGAAAGCCTGGAAGAATGGATGCCGGCGGTGAGCGACAACTTCACCTGCCCGTTGTGCGGCTTCGAAGATGACATCAATGGCTTCATTTACCTGCAGCCATGTGCCTTTTCCAACCTGGGGTTCATCTTCAACAACTGGGGCGAGGCCGGGTTCACCCAGGCCTTTCTCGACAGCTTCGCCGACTGGCTCGACCAGCCGGTGACCGTGGTACAGGTAAAACTGCCACAAGGCTGACCGAAGGCCCTTATTTTGCATTGAGCGGCGCGCCGTGCATGAGTATAATGGCGCGCTTCCATTTTTCCCGCCCGGGAGCCCCCGCGATGCTGCGTATCAGCCAAGAAGCCCTGACCTTCGACGATATCCTCCTTGTACCTGGCTATTCCGAGGTACTGCCCAATGAAGTCAGTCTCAAGACCCGTTTGACCCGCGGCATCGAGCTGAACATTCCGCTGGTTTCCGCTGCCATGGATACCGTGACCGAAGCGCGCCTGGCCATTGCCATGGCCCAGGAAGGCGGCATCGGCATCATCCACAAGAACATGACCATCGAACAGCAGGCCAGCGAAGTCCGCAAGGTCAAGAAGTTCGAGGCTGGCGTGGTCAAGGACCCGATCACCATCGACGCCGACGCCACCGTGCGCGACCTGTTCGACCTGACCCGCCTGAACAACATCTCCGGCGTTCCGGTGCTGGCGAACGGCGACCTGGTCGGCATCGTCACCTCCCGTGACGTGCGCTTCGAAAGCCGCCTGGACGCCAAGGTCCGCGACGTGATGACCCCGAAAGAGCGTCTGGTCACCGTCCGCGAAGGCGCCGACAAGAACGAAGTCCGTGAGCTGCTGCACAAGCACCGCCTGGAAAAAGTCCTGATCGTTGACGACAAGTTCAACCTCAAGGGCATGATGACCGTCAAGGACATCGAAAAGGCCAAGGCCTACCCGCTGGCCAGCAAGGACGACCAGGGTCGCCTGCGCGTCGGCGCCGCGGTCGGCACCGGCAAGGACACCGGCGAGCGCGTTGCCGCCCTGGTGGCTGCTGGCGTTGACGTGGTGGTGGTCGACACCGCCCACGGTCACTCCAAAGGTGTGATCGACCGCGTTCGCTGGGTCAAGGAAACCTACCCGCAAGTGCAGGTGATCGGCGGCAACATCGCCACCGGCGCTGCCGCCAAGGCTCTGGCCGAAGCTGGCGCTGACGCGGTCAAGGTCGGTATCGGCCCGGGCTCGATCTGCACCACCCGTATCGTTGCCGGTGTCGGCGTGCCGCAAATCAGCGCCATCGCCAACGTTGCCGCTGCACTGGAAGGCACTGGCGTGCCGCTGATCGCCGACGGCGGCATCCGCTTCTCGGGTGACCTGTCCAAGGCCATCGTCGCCGGTGCTTCCTGCGTGATGATGGGTTCGATGTTCGCCGGTACCGAAGAGGCTCCGGGTGAAGTCGAACTGTTCCAGGGCCGTTCCTACAAGGCCTACCGCGGCATGGGCTCGCTGGGTGCCATGGCACAGGCGCAAGGCTCGTCCGACCGCTACTTCCAGGACTCCTCGGCCGGCGCCGAGAAGCTGGTACCGGAAGGTATCGAAGGCCGTGTTCCCTACAAGGGCGCGCTGGCCGCGATCATCCACCAGCTGATGGGCGGCCTGCGTTCGTCCATGGGCTACACCGGCAGCGCAACCATCGAAGAGATGCGCACCAAGCCGGAATTCGTGCGCATCACCGGTGCCGGCATGGCCGAGTCCCACGTGCATGACGTGCAGATCACCAAAGAAGCCCCTAACTACCGCGTAGGCTGAGGCTTCAAGCAATACAAGCATGCGGGGCTGTCATGACAGCCCCGCGTCGTTTCCGATTTCCACTGACGAGATTGAGTCATGGCCCTCGACATTCACGCTCACCGCATCCTGATCCTCGATTTCGGTTCCCAGTACACCCAGCTGATCGCCCGCCGCGTGCGCGAAATCGGCGTGTACTGCGAGCTGCATCCGTTCGACATGGACGATGAAGCGATCCGCGAATTCAACCCGCGCGGCATCATCCTCGCCGGCGGCCCCGAGTCGGTCCACGAAGCCAACAGCCCGCGCGCCCCGCAGGCGGTGTTCGACCTGAACGTACCCGTGCTGGGCATCTGCTACGGCATGCAGACCATGGCCGAGCAGATGGGCGGCAAGGTCGAAGGTTCCGACCTGCGTGAATTCGGTTATGCCCGCGTGGACGTGGTCGGCAAGAGCCGCCTGCTCGACGGCATCGAAGACCACATCGACGCCGACGGCGTACTGGGCCTGGACGTGTGGATGAGCCACGGCGACAAGGTCACCCAGATGCCGGGCAACTTCCACGTGCTGGCCAGCACCCCGAGCTGCCCGATCGCCGGCATGTTCGACGACGCGCGCGGCTACTACGGCGTGCAGTTCCACCCGGAAGTGACCCACACCAAGCAGGGCGGTCGCATTCTGTCCCGCTTCGTGCAGGACATCTGCGGCTGTGAAGCCCTGTGGACTCCGTCCAACATCGTCGAAGACGCCATTGCCCAGGTGCGTGAGCAGGTTGGTTCGGCCAACGTCCTGCTTGGCCTGTCCGGCGGCGTCGACAGCTCCGTCGTTGCCGCACTGCTGCACCGCGCCATCGGCGACCAGCTGACCTGCGTATTCGTCGACAACGGCCTGCTGCGCCTGCACGAAGGCGACCAGGTGATGGCCATGTTCAAGGAGAACATGGGCGTCAAGGTCATCCGCGCCGACGCTGAAAAGCAGTTCCTCGACAACCTGGCCGGCGAAGCCGACCCGGAGAAGAAGCGCAAGATCATCGGCCGCACCTTCATCGACGTGTTCGATGCCGAAGCCAGCAAGCTGGAAAACATCCAGTTCCTCGCCCAGGGCACCATCTACCCGGACGTGATCGAATCGGCTGGCGCCAAGAGCGGCAAGGCCCACGTGATCAAGTCGCACCACAACGTCGGTGGCCTGCCTGAGGAAATGAACCTCAAGCTGGTCGAGCCGCTGCGTGAACTGTTCAAGGACGAAGTGCGCAAGATCGGCCTGGAGCTGGGCCTGCCGTACGACATGGTCTACCGCCACCCGTTCCCGGGCCCGGGCCTGGGCGTGCGTATCCTCGGTGAAGTGAAGAAGGAATACGCCGACATCCTGCGTCGCGCCGACCACATCTTCATCGAAGAGCTGCGCAAGGCCGACTGGTACCACAAGACCAGCCAGGCATTCGTGGTGTTCCAGCCGGTCAAGTCGGTCGGCGTCGTTGGCGACGGCCGCCGCTACGCCTGGGTCGTGGCCCTGCGTGCCGTCGAGACCGTGGACTTCATGACCGCGCGCTGGGCGCATCTGCCGTACGAACTGCTGGAAACCGTCAGCGGCCGTATCATCAACGAAATCGACGGTATCTCGCGCGTTACCTACGACGTGTCGAGCAAGCCGCCAGCGACCATCGAGTGGGAATGATCCCGCCTCGCGGTTAATGAAAAGGGCCTGCATAGCAGGCCCTTTTTTTTTGCCAAACCCTACTCGGCCCCAGGAGAATGCCCGAAATACGCCTTGTAGGCATGGCAGAAATTGGCAGGGTTGGCGTAGCCGACATGGTAGGCAACCTGCGATACCTGCCATCGACGCTCCAGCAGAAGGGCGCGGGCCAGTTCCATTCTTTGTTGCCGAACGTATTGCAGGAGCGACCGGCCGTATTCGTGGCTGAACGCGCGGCGCATGGTGGTTTCGCTCACCCCCAATTGGCGAGCGAGGGCTGCAGCAGTGGGCGGGGCGTTCAGGTTTTCGTCGAGCTGGCGGCGCGTTTCAACGGCCAGATCGCGGCGCCCCCGGTCCTGAATCTTCTCGGCAGACCTGTGCCCGATCAGGTGGTTGGCCAGCTCCAGCACGATGGCCAGGCTCAGGCTCTCGCAATGCAGGCGCCTGAGCCCG
The DNA here is from genome assembly GCF_040784925.1 of Pseudomonas sp. X4. Classification (NCBI taxonomy): domain Bacteria; kingdom Pseudomonadati; phylum Pseudomonadota; class Gammaproteobacteria; order Pseudomonadales; family Pseudomonadaceae; genus Pseudomonas; species Pseudomonas sp. X4. Next base: position 3,573,624 of record NZ_CP160798.1, read on the forward strand.
CCGGTGTAGGGCGACAGATAGAGCTGCTGGAACAGGCGGCTCACCGCTGGGCACTGTGGCAACTGGTCGAAGCGCATGCCATCGGCGACCAGCGCCAGCAGAGGCTTCAGCTGCGCGTCGTCCCGGGCCAGCTCGTGCAGGTAATCGCCAGCAATACGTACCCCGGCCATACGGGCGTGACTGTTGGCGGGCAATTGGTCCTGCGCCTCCAGGCTTTCACCAAGGCCCAGCATGTGCAATTCGCCAGGGGCATAACTGTTGAGCCTTCCGTCCACCGTGTGCTGCCACGCCCCGTCGAACACCTGCACGATGCACAGGCTTTGCGGCAGCACCTTGTCGATCCTCAGCGGCTCCGGAAATTGCAGGTTGCAATCGAAGTACTGCAACCCGTCGTGTACCGTCTGCGCCCGATAGTGGCCGGACGCGCTGCCCATCACCCGCGCGCTGTTCGCGTCCAGCACACCGGCCTCGGCGAGTGACCCGGGGCTATCGAATGAAAAGTCGGTGTCGAGGTAGGGGCTGATCGATCGCATGTGCGCTAGGCATCCTTGGCTGAGGGCGGCATGGCCGGAAATGGTAACGCGTGCACATTTTCAGCGACAGCCATTGTGCGCACGGCGCTGCTTGTTGTGCGAACCGGTCAGCGGGGTTGGCTAGACGGGCCAGGCTTATTTCAATGGGCGTTTGTTCCGATTCAGGATGGAAAAGACATGCTCGCTTATCGCAAATGGACTGCCCTTCTGGTGGCTGCGCTCAGCCTGTGGCTGGGCCAGGTTCACGCTGAAGAACGGCCGGAAGTGGCTGACCAGGTAGTTGCCTACACGGGGACGCAAGGTGCCAAGGTGTGGACGCTGCGCATCGGTGAACGCGCCGCCAACGAAGCGCTGGTACAAATCGAGGGCGTCGATCACGACTGGAACATGCGCATCCAGAAAATGCAGGTGGAGAAAACCAGCAGGGATACCCGTTACTCCACCACCGTGGATGGCAAGAAATACGTTGTGCTGGTCATCCAGGGCAACTGGGGCGGCGAACTGTATCTGCCGGGTGAGGCTCAGGCAATGCAGGTCGGCTATTCGGAAGGGCTGTCGCATCAGGGCAATGCCCAGGCATTCCTTACCGATTACCTGGCAGCACAGAACACGGAGGCGCAATGACCATGGGCGAGTTCAACGACCCGCTGTCCGAGCTGTCTGGCTCGCTCGGTCAGGACTATGAGCAAAGCCGTGCCGCCCAGCGCGACCGAGTGATCGCTGAGCTCAAGCAAGTGATCGAGCGCGTGCCCGAGCAGAGCGAGTTCACCAACTCCCGGCGTTACCGGGTCTGGGGGCCAGTATTGTTGCTGGGTTCCCTGATCATCACGGCCGTGACATTCAACCCTGAGCGCTTGGGGGCGGTTGCAGCCGGTGTCTTCATCACCTTGATTGCAGCAGCGGTGACCTGGCAACACCGTAATGCCGGTACCCAGGTATTCATGCGCCTGACCCGCCGGCAATTGTTTGTCGATACGCTGGATGCACCGGTAGACCTGGCGGAAGTAGAAGACGTTTCGGTCAAGGATGAAGGGCTGGTCATGGTGCAGACGCTGGAAATGAGCAGCGAAGCCGTCCTGCCAAAGCATCATGTGGTGAAACTGCAGTTCTTCGGTAACCAGGCCATGGTGTTGAAGAAGCCGCGACCGCAGATCCGCATCATGTCCGCAGGCCTGGCCAGCAACGGACGCAAGCTGGGGAACGAGGAAGTGCTCGCCCTGCTGGCGGCCTACCGCGATGCGGCACATGCGCAACGGCAACTGGATCTGTTGCAGAGCGATGGATAACGGCGAACGCGAAGCCCACCTCGCGTACCTGCAGGAGCAGGCTGATGGCCCCACCGACAGCTTCGTACTGCTGGAGCGCTCGCTCGGCAAGGCGCTGGCCTGTGCTGTGATTGGCCTGTTGTTCGGCGCACTGGGAATATGGCTGACCGCTCTGGCGGTGCAGTTCAGTCCCGGTGCCAGCAGCGGTGTCATCTGGCTGATGTCTGGTTTCGGCCTCGGCCTGGCCGGCCTCGGGGTGGCGGGGCTAGCCTGCGCCGTCGTGCTATACCGCCGGCACGGCAAGCGGGTGCTGAGCGTAACGCCAGATACCCTGTGTTTCGCCAACGCGCAGGCGCCGACCCCACTGCATTTCTTCGACGGTTTCGAGGTTGAGCAGGGTTACTTCGCTACCCGGCTGATCTTTACCGTGTCGGCGTTCAGCCATGCACCAGCGCTGGCACCGGCCTGTTTCAGGGCGCTGGCCTCGCCTGACGCGGTGGTCGTCGCCGGCGGCTTGCGCGTCAGGCTGTGGTTGTGCACGCCCGTCGTGGCCGGGCGCCGCCTTGGCCTGCAGGAACTGGTGGATCTGCTTTATGCCTATGTGCAAGCGGCCCAGGCCAGGCGTACGTTGGCGCAGTTGTTTCCGGGCGTGGCGCGTCTGGGTGATGCGGCCAGATGAGCCTGATCGTGACCATTGGCGCTATGGGGCAATGAGGCGCTTCGGTTGGGGCCTGATCCTGCTGCTGCTGCCACTGGTGCTGTTCGGCTGGGGTAAAGTGCAGTACTGGCGGGCTGATACGGCGCAGGATCAGGCCCGGACCATACGGCAATGGCTGGCTGCCCCCAGTGAGACGTTGCTACGGCAATTGCCATGGGAAGCCCGCAAGGAGCTTTCCAGGCATGTCGATCCGCGACAGGCCCTGCAGCGCCATCTGGACCTGCTCGATGCGGATCGCCACTGGGTAAGCGTACGCAAGGTGATGGCCAGTGTGAGCTGCTGGCTGGCAGTGGCCGCTTTGCTGGCAGGCCTCTGGGCCTGGTTCAAGCTGAAGTTGGACGCCTGGCGGGCGCTGCGTTCTGCGGCCTACCTGCATGAGCGAATGATGGCCAGCTGGCAGGGCCTGGGCTGTTGCTTGAGCATTTACATGATCATGCTTGCCGGTTCGCTTTGCCTGTCGTTGCTCTACGAGGCCAGTTCCGGAGCGAGCCGCGCAGCGCAGGGCGGCATGACGGTGCTGATCGTGGTGCTGCCGCTGGCCTCTGTTCTGGTTGTGTGTGTTCGCCAGGTCTGGCGAATGCGTCGGCAGTGGCCGCTGATGCAGTCTCCGACCGCCAGTTTTCTGGCCCGCCCGCTCGGCAGGCAGGCGACCCCAGCGGTGTGGCAGTGGATCGAGACCTTGGCAGCGCAACTGCACGCGCCAGCCCCGGACCATATCGTGGTCGGGCTTGACCAAGGGTTTTTCGTCACCAGCGTTCCGATCCTGCTGCAGCCCGACGGGCAGGTCCTCAGGGGGCGCACATTGTATCTGCCTCTACCTTGCCTGGCCGCCTTGAGCCAGGCCGAGGCGGCCTCGATCATCGGTCACGAACTGGGCCATTTCAGGCGCCGTGATACGGAGCGGGGCAGCGAAACCAGTGCGCGATTCAGCCTGATGTGCGCGCAGTATTCGGCCATGGTCGGCGACGAGGATGCTCCGCGCTGGGTGGTTCGGCCCACCTTGTGGCTTGCCGGGCAGTTCTTGCACCATTTCCAGCTTGCGGTTCATCACTGGGGGCGTGCACAGGAATTGCTGGCTGATCGGGCAGGTGCCGAGGTCGCTGGCCCGAAGCTGTTCGTACAGGCGCTGTTACGGGTGATTGCCCTGGGCCAGGTGATCGACGGCTTGTTGGTCGCACACGGTGGCAGCAACCTTTTGCAGGCGCTGGCGGCGCACCTGCAAGGCACGCCGTTGCAACTGGGCGAGGAAGTGCTGGGGCTGGCCACTACCCATCCGTTCGATACGCACCCCGACCTCGCCACGCGCCTGAACAACCTGGACATCCTGCTCGACCCACAATTGCTGCAGGCCGCCTTGCGCGTGCCGTCCGCTGATGACCAGCAGTGGTTCAATGACCTTTGTCTGGCTCCAGGCAGCACTTGCGATAGCAAGGCTGCGGGCAGCATCCAAAGAGACTTCACTTAATATTTCCCATTTGCAGGTGTATCGTATTCGCCCTTCATCGTCAGCCATGCTGGCAGCTTGATTGCGCAGAACACGAGGTACCCGCACCGATGTCCTTCACCCGTCGACAAATGCTCAAGGGCCTGACCGGCCTGGTTGTGGTTGGCCTGGGCGCCGGTGGCGCGGCGCGTTACTGGCTGGGCAAGGTCGAAGACGACAATGCCGGCCATGACTACGAGCTGATCGCAGCGCCCCTGGACGTCGAACTGGTGCCTGGGCACAAGACCGAGGCCTGGGCCTTCGGCCCGTCGGCACCGGGTACCGAGTTGCGCGTGCGCCAGGGTACCTGGCTGCGGGTGCGCTTCATCAACCACCTGCCGGTCGAAACCACCATCCACTGGCACGGTATCCGCCTGCCGCTGGAAATGGACGGCGTGCCCTATGTGTCGCAGCTGCCGGTCAAGCCGGGCGAGTATTTCGACTACAAGTTCCGTGTGCCGGACGCCGGAAGCTACTGGTACCACCCGCACGTCAGCAGCTCCGAGGAGCTGGGCCGTGGCCTGGTCGGCCCGCTGATCGTCGAGGAGCGCGAGCCGACCGGCTTCCAGCATGAGCGCACGCTCAGCCTGAAGAACTGGCACGTGGACGAGCAGGGCGCCTGGTTGCCGTTCAGCATCCCGCGTGAGGCGGCGCGCAACGGCACCGCCGGGCGCCTGATCACCATCAATGGCCAGGCCGATTCGGTCACCGAGCTGCCAGCCGGCCAGGTTGTGCGGGTGCGTCTGCTTAACCTGGACAACACCTGGACCTACCGCATCAACCTCAAGGGCAACTGCGAGGCAAAAATCTATGCTCTGGACGGCAACCCGGTAACCCCGCGCCCATTGGACGATGACTACTGGCTCGGCCCAGGCATGCGTATCTGCCTGGCTATCCGTATTCCCGAGGCGGGGGAGGAGATCTCCCTGCGCGACGGTTTCGTGCGCCTGGGCACCCTGCGTTCGGTTGCCAGTAACGACGCGCCGAGCGACTGGCCGCCAGCGCTACCGCCCAACCCGATCGCCGAGCCGGACCTGGAGAATGCCGAAAAGCTCAACTTCAATTTCGAATGGGCGGCGAAAGTCTCGGTCACTACGGACCAGGATAGGCCGTCGAGCATGTGGCAGATCAACGGCCAGGCCTGGGATATCACCGACAAGACTTGCGCCGAGCGGCCGATTGCCACGCTGAAGAAGGGCAAGAGCTACATCTTCGAGCTGAAGAACATGACCCAGTACCAGCACCCGATCCACCTGCATGGCATGAGCTTCAAGGTGATCGGCTCCAACCGCCACGACATCAAGGAGCCGTGGTTCACCGATACCTACCTGCTGGGCAAGAACGAGCGCGCCCAGGTGGCGCTGGTGGCGGATAACCCGGGCACCTGGATGTTCCACTGCCACGTCATCGACCACATGGAAACCGGCCTGATGGCCGCGATCGCGGTGGTCTGATGCGCCCGCAGATCATCGATCGCAGCCGCGATCAGGAATTCATGCGCCTGGCCCTGGACCTGGCCGCCGAAGGCGCGGCCATGGGCGAGGTGCCGGTGGGCGCGGTACTGGTGCAGCACGGGCAGGTGATCGGGCAGGGCTTCAACCGGCCGATCATCGACAGTGACCCCAGCGCGCACGCCGAGATGGTGGCCATTCGCGCGGCGGCGAAATCCGCCAGCAACTACCGGCTGCCCGGCAGCACCCTGTATGTGACCCTGGAACCGTGCAGCATGTGTGCGGGGTTGATCGTGCATTCGCGGGTGATGCGGGTGGTGTACGGCGCGCTGGAACCCAAGGCGGGGATAGTGCAGAGCCAGGGGCAGTTCTTCGGGCAGGGCTTCCTGAACCACCGGGTTATGGTGGAGGGCGGGGTGCTGGCGGAGGAGTGCGGGCAGATCCTCAGTGACTTCTTCAAGGCTCGCCGGGCCAAGGGGTAACCTGTCAGGGCCCTATCGCCGGCAAGCCAGCTCCCACAGGATATCTGCAGGCCTGGGGGCAGTGGAGAACCTTTGGGAGCTGGCTTGCCGGCGATTGGGCCCTGACAGGCCTACATCGGCGGCGACTGCTCCGCCGGCTTGTCCTTGTTCACCCCGGGCACATGCAGGCTGCCCTCGGCCACCTGGCCTTCGAGCTGCGGCTGGGTCACCCAGGTGAGGATGTCGTAGTAGCGACGGATGTTGGCCACGAAATGCACCGGCTCGCCGCCACGTGCATAACCGTATTTGGTCTGCCGATACCACTGCTTCTGCGAAAGCCGCGGCAGCATCTTCTTCACGTCCAGCCACTTGTTCGGGTTGAGCTTCTCGCGCTTGGCCAGGGTGCGGGCGTCTTCCAGGTGGCCGGTGCCGACGTTGTAGGCGGCCAGGGCGAACCAGGTGCGGTCCGGTTCCTGGATGCTGTCGTCGAGCTCTTCCTTGATCTTCATGAAGTACTTGGCGCCGCCCTGGATGCTCTGCTTCGGGTCCAGGCGGTTGGATACGCCCATCGCCTGGGCGGTGCGCTGGGTCAGCATCATCAGGCCGCGCACGCCGGTCTTGGAGGTGACCTCGGGCTGCCACATCGATTCCTGGTAGCCGATGGCGGCCAGCAGGCGCCAGTCCACCTGCTCGACCTTGGCGTAGCTCTTGAAGTGCTTCTCGTACTTGGGCAGGCGCTGCTGCAGGTGCTGGGCGAAGGTGTAGGCACCCACATAGCCCAGTACGTCCACATGGCCGTAGTAGCGGTCCTTCAGGCGTTGCAGGGTGCCGTTCTTCTGCGCCTTGTCGAGGAACTCGTTGACCTCGTTGAGCAGGCTGTTGTCTTCACCGGCCGCCACCGCCCAGCGTTGGTCGCGGGTGTCGCCCAGGTCGAAGGCAACCCGCACGTTGGGGAAGTACACCTGGTTCATCGCCAGCTCGTTGGAGTCGACCAGGGTCAGGTCGATCTGGCCTTCGTCGACCATGCGCAACAGGTCGACCACCTCGACGGCGTCGGATTCCTCGTATTCCAGGCCCGGGTACTGCTTTTTCAGCTCGGCCAGCTGGTCGGCGTGGCTGCTGCCCTTGAGCACCATGATCTTCTTGCCGACCAGGCCCTTGGCGTTGGTGGGGCGCGTGCGGCCGTTGCGGTAGATGACCTGTGGGGTCACTTCCAGGTAAGGGTGGGAGTACCTGACCTGGGCCTTGCGCCGTTCGCTGGTGACCAGGCCGGCCGCTGCCAGCACCGGGCCGGAGGGCTTGCCGAGGCTGTCGTACAGCTCGTCGAGGTTGTCGGCGGTCTCGATCTGCAGCTTCACGCCGAGATCCTCGGCGAAATGCTGGACCAGCTCGTATTCGAAGCCGGTTTCGCCGTTGCGGTCCTGGAAGTAGGTGGCCGGGCTGTTGCGGGTGATCACGCGCAGCACGCCATCCTCCTTCACGCGCTCGAGGGTGCTGGGTTTTTCAACGCAGGCACCGAGCAGCAGAAAGAGTCCGGTTGCGAAAAGCCATCTGGCGCAACGCTGGCGCAAAGCAGTGTGGGCGAACATAGGTTGCAGTATACGCAAAGGACTGGCCCAACCATATCTCGACAACTGTTAGCTTGTCTGGTAGCAGGTTCTGTGCTTTACCGGCCCTATCGCCGGCAAGCCGGCTCCCACAGGTACAACGCAGGCCTTGAGGGTGCTGGTATACCTGTGGGAGCCGGCTTGCCGGCGATAGGGCCGGAGCAGGCAACACAAGGCAATTTTTTTTGACCCGCAAGTCCGGTTCCGCCGCCCGGCAGCCGTGGCTTAGAGCGGGTGCCGAAACCCTTCGAATTAGGCTAGAATGCACGGCCTCTAAGCACACCCCTTCCTGAGGCTGTCCCGACGATGTTGATCCTGCGCGGCGCTCCTGCCCTTTCTGCCTTTCGCCACGGTAAATTACTCGAGCAACTGAGCCAGAAAGTCCCCGCTGTTACTGGTTTGTATGCCGAATTTGCCCACTTCGCCGATGTCGACGGCGAGCTGACCGCCGACCAGCAGCAGGTGCTGGGGCGTCTGCTCAAGTACGGCCCGAGCGTGCCGGTACAGGAGCCGAGCGGCCGCCTGTTCCTGGTCGTGCCGCGCCTGGGCACCATTTCGCCGTGGGCCAGCAAGGCCAGCGACATCGCCCACAACTGCGGCCTGCAGTCGATCCAGCGCCTGGAGCGCGGTATCGCCTACTACGTTGCCGGCAACCTGAGCGAAGCCGACGCCGAACTGATCGCCGCCGAGCTGCACGACCGCATGACCCAGCGCGTGCTCGGCCAGCTGGAGCAGGCCGCTGACCTGTTCAGCCATGCCCAGCCCAAGCCGATGACCTCGGTGGACATCCTGGCCGGTGGCCGTGACGCCCTGGCCAAGGCCAACATCGACCTGGGCCTGGCCCTGGCCGAAGACGAGATCGACTACCTGGTCAACGCCTTCCAGGGCCTCAAGCGCAACCCGAACGACATCGAACTGATGATGTTCGCCCAGGCCAACTCCGAGCACTGCCGCCACAAGATCTTCAACGCCAGTTGGGACATCGACGGCCAGGCTCAGGAAAAGAGCCTGTTCGGCATGATCAAGAACACCTACCAGATGCACAACGAAGGTGTGCTGTCTGCGTACAAGGACAACGCCTCGGTGATCGTCGGCAACGTTGCCGGCCGTTTCTTCCCGAACCCTGAAACCCGCCAGTACGGCGCGGTGCAGGAGCCGGTGCACATCCTGATGAAGGTCGAGACGCACAACCACCCGACCGCCATCGCCCCGTTCTCCGGCGCCTCCACCGGCTCCGGCGGCGAAATCCGCGACGAAGGCGCGACCGGCCGTGGCGCCAAGCCCAAGGCAGGCCTGACCGGCTTCACCGTCTCCAACCTGCGTATCCCGGGCTTCGAACAGCCGTGGGAGCAGGCCTACGGCAAGCCTGAGCGCATCGTCGACGCCCTCGACATCATGATCGAAGGCCCACTGGGTGGCGCTGCGTTCAACAACGAATTCGGTCGCCCGGCGCTGACCGGCTACTTCCGTACCTTCGAGCAGGCCATCAACACCCCGCACGGTGAAGAAGTGCGCGGCTACCACAAGCCGATCATGCTGGCCGGTGGCATGGGCAACATCCGTGAAGACCACGTGCAGAAGGGCGAGATCACTGTCGGCGCCAAGCTGATCGTGCTCGGTGGCCCGGCCATGCTGATCGGCCTGGGCGGCGGCGCCGCTTCGTCGGTCGCTACCGGTGCCAGCTCGGCTGACCTGGACTTCGCTTCGGTACAGCGCGAAAACCCCGAAATGGAGCGCCGTTGCCAGGAGGTCATCGACCGCTGCTGGCAGCTGGGCGACAACAACCCGATCGCCTTCATCCACGACGTTGGCGCCGGCGGTATCTCCAACGCCTTCCCTGAGCTGGTCAACGACGGTGGCCGTGGTGGCCGCTTCGAACTGCGCAACGTGCCCAACGACGAGCCGGGCATGGCCCCGCACGAAATCTGGAGCAACGAATCGCAGGAGCGTTACGTGCTGGCGGTCAGCGCCGTCGACTTCGAGCGCTTCAAGGCAATCTGCGAGCGTGAGCGTTGCCCGTTTGCCGTAGTGGGTGAAGCGACTGAAGAGCAACACCTGACCGTAAGCGACAGCCACTTCGGCAACACGCCGGTAGACATGCCGCTCGACGTACTGCTGGGCAAGCCGCCACGCATGCACCGTTCGGTTACCCGCGAAGCCGAGCTGGGCGATGACTTCGACCCGAGCAAGCTGGACCTGGACAACGCCGTTCAGCGCGTCCTCAGCCACCCGGCTGTGGCCAGCAAGAGCTTCCTGATCACCATCGGCGACCGCACCATCACCGGCCTGGTAGCTCGTGACCAGATGGTCGGCCCGTGGCAGGTACCGGTGGCCGACTGCGCCGTCACCGCCACCAGCTTCGACGTCTACACCGGTGAAGCCATGGCCATGGGCGAGCGTACCCCGCTGGCTCTGCTGGATGCCCCGGCGTCCGGCCGCATGGCAATTGGCGAGACACTGACCAACCTGGCTGCCTCGCGCATCGAGAAGCTGTCCGACATCAAACTGTCGGCCAACTGGATGTCTGCCGCCGGCCACCCAGGTGAAGACGCCCGCCTGTACGACACCGTCAAGGCTGTCGGCATGGAGCTGTGCCCGGAACTGGGCATTACCATTCCGGTCGGCAAAGACTCGATGTCGATGAAGACCAAGTGGAGCGACGAGGGCGTCGAGAAGAGCGTTACCTCGCCAATGTCGCTGATCATCACCGGCTTCGCCCCGGTCACCGACATCCGCAAGACCCTGACCCCGCAACTGCGCATGGACAAGGGCGAGACCGACCTGATCCTGATCGACCTGGGCCGCGGCAAGAACCGCATGGGCGCCTCGATCCTGGCACAGACCTACGGCAAGATCGCTGCCCAGGCACCTGACGTCGACGACGCCGAAGACCTGAAGGCGTTCTTCGCCGTGATCCAGGGCCTGAACGAAGATGGCCACCTGCTGGCCTACCACGACCGCTCCGACGGCGGCCTGGTCACCACCGTGCTGGAAATGGCCTTCGCCGGCCACTGCGGCCTCGACCTGCACCTCGACCCGCTGACCGACAGCAAAGGCGACGTGCCGGCCATCCTCTTCAACGAAGAACTGGGCGCGGTCATCCAGGTTCGCCAGGATGCCACCCCCGATGTACTGGCACAGTTCAGCGCCGCTGGCCTGGGTGAAGGCTGCGTCGCGGTGATCGGCAAGCCGGTCAACAACGGTGAAGTGTCCATCAGCCTGAACGGCGAAGTGCTGTTCGACGACGACCGCCGCATGCTGCAGCGCCAGTGGGCCGAGACCAGCTACCAGATCCAGCGCCTGCGCGACAACGCCGACTGCGCCGACCAGGAATTCGACCTGCTGCTCGAGGAAGACAACCCGGGCCTGTCGGTCAAGCTGGGCTTCGATGTCAACGACGACATCGCCGCGCCGTACATCAAGAAGGGCGTGCGCCCGCAAGTGGCCATCCTGCGGGAGCAGGGCGTCAACGGCCAGGTCGAGATGGCAGCCGCCTTCGACCGTGCCGGCTTTGCCGCCATCGACGTGCACATGAGCGACATCCTCGCTGGCCGTGTCGACTTCGAAGCCTTCAAGGGCCTGGTTGCCTGCGGTGGCTTCTCCTACGGCGACGTGCTGGGTGCCGGTGAAGGCTGGGCCAAGTCGGCGCTGTTCAACAGCCGCGCCCGTGACGCCTTCCAGGCCTTCTTCGAGCGTACCGACAGCTTCGCCCTGGGCGTGTGCAACGGTTGCCAGATGATGTCCAACCTGCACGAGCTGATCCCGGGCACCGAGCACTGGCCACACTTCGTGCGCAACCGCTCGGAGCAGTTCGAAGCGCGTGTGGCCATGGTCGAAGTGCAGAAGTCCAACTCGATCTTCCTGCAGGGCATGGCCGGTTCGCGCATGCCGATCGCCATCGCCCACGGTGAAGGCCATGCCGAGTTCGCCAGCGAAGAAGCACTGCTGGCAGCTGACCTGTCCGGTTGCGTGGCCCTGCGCTACGTCGACAACCACGGCAAGGTCACCGAAGCCTACCCGGCCAACCCGAACGGCTCGCCGCGTGGTATCACCGGCCTCACCAGCCGCGACGGCCGCGTGACCATCATGATGCCGCACCCGGAGCGTGTGTTCCGTGCCGTGCAGAACTCCTGGCGCCCGGATGAGTGGCAGGAAGATGCCGCGCTGATGCGTATGTTCCGTAATGCACGGGTGTGGGTGAACTAAGGCGTGTACAAGCTCGCCTTCTTCGTCCCCGCCAGCCACGTCGAAGTGGTCAAGGCCGCTGTGTTCGCCGCGGGTGGCGGGCGCATCGGTGACTATGACCACTGCGCCTGGCAGACGCTGGGCCAAGGCCAGTTCCGCCCGCTGGACGGCAGCCAGCCGTTCCTCGGGCAAACCGGCCAGGTCGAGGTGGTGGAAGAGTGGAAGGTGGAGTTGGTGGTGGCTGACGACCTGATTGCCCAGGTCGTCGCTGCACTCAAGCAGAGCCACCCGTACGAGACGCCAGCCTACGAAGTCTGGCGGCTCGCCGAGTTCTAGACCGCATCAAGGCCATCGCCGGCAAGCCAGCTCCCACAGGAATATCGCAGTCGTCAGAACCTGTGATATCTCTGTGGGAGCTGGCTTGCCGGCGATAGGGCCCTACAATCCAGCCACAATCTCCTTGCCCTGCCCAGGCCGCTTCAACCACCCACAAGCCAGCAACCCCACCTCGAACAGCACCCACATCGGCACCGCCAGCATCGTCTGCGAAAACACATCCGGCGGCGTCAGGATCATCCCCACCACAAAGCAGCCGACGATCACGTAGGGCCTGCTGCGTCGCAACGTAGCCACATCGGCCAACCCTACCCAGACCACGATAAACGTCGCTACCGGGATCTCGAACGCCAGCCCGAACGCCAGAAACAGCGCCAGGATAAAGTCCAGGTACTGGCTGATATCGGTCATCATCGCCACGCCCTCCGGTGTCACGCTGGCAAAGAAGCCGAACATCATCGGGAACACCAGGAAGAATGCGAAGGCCATGCCGGCATAGAACAGCACGATGCTCGACACCAGCAACGGCAGGGCAACGCGCCGTTCACGGCGGTACAGCCCCGGCGCCAGAAAGCCCCAGGCCTGGTGCAGCAGCAGCGGCATGGCGACGAACACTGCGCACATCGCGGTCAGCTTGAACGGTGTCAGGAACGGCGAAGTGACGCTGGTGGCGATCATGCTCGCGCCTTCCGGCAAGAAGCGCCGCAGCGGTTCGGAAATCAGCGTGTACAGCGTCTGGGCGAAGGGGAACAGCCCGGCGAACACCAGCGCCACCAGCGCCAGGCAACGCACCAGGCGTTTGCGCAGGTCGCGCAGGTGTTCGGTCAGCGGCATGCTCGCCGCCGGGTCCATGGCAATGCTCATGAAAGGTTTTCCTTGGGGGGAGCGACCGTGGCCGCCTCATTGGCCGGCTCCGCTTTCAGGCTGATGCCTTGGCGGATCTCCTGTTCCAGGCGCTGCAAAGGCGCACTGTCGAGAGTGGGTAGCTCGACAGCGGGCAGTTCGATCTCCCGCTCCACCTGCCTGCGCAAGGCGTGCATGGCCCTGCGCGCCTGGCCCAGGCCGCGCCCGAGGGTGCGTGCCGCCACCGGCAGGCGCTCCGGGCCTAAAACCAACAGCGCGACGATGCCGACCAGCAGCAACTCGCTGAAGCCTACCTCGAACATCAGGGCTGACGGTCCGCTTGCGGTTGCTGCGTACCCTGACCGGTCAGCGGGCACTGTTGCTGCACCTGCGTATGCGCTGGGGGAGTGGCGTCAGTGTCACCGCCCATGGACTTGCGAAAACCCTGGATCGCCTCGCCCATATCGCTGCCCAGGCCCTTGAGGCGCTTGGTACCAAACAGCAGGAACACGATCAGCAGTACGATCACCAGTTGCCAGATTCCAATGCCACCCATTGCGACCACTCCTGTAAGGTCATGAAAAGGAAAGACAATCCTGCCTCGCGCAGATGACGTACACATGACGAACGGCCACTGCCATCTACCTGCAACACCGGGCGTGTTGACTGGCGTCTTTATTCGGCGACAGAGGCAGGCAAGGATGGGTGGCAGGCGACAGCAGGGCGCGGCCCTGCTGATGGTGATGGTGGTGCTGGCGATGCTGGCGGCGGGCATGGCCTGGCTGGTGGAAGATGGCCGGCGCCAGGTCGATGATGTGCGCCTGTTGCACCAGCGGGTGCAGGCGCGAGCGATGGAGCAGGCCGGCCTGGCCTATGCCGAGCAGGCCCTGCGTGACCCCAGCTGGCGGCTTAGCCCGCTGTTCTGGCAGGCCTTGCGCGGGCAGCCGTTGAACTACGATTTTGGCGCCGGCCAGGCGCAGTTGCGGGTGCGCGATCAGCACACCTGTTTCAACGTCAATGCGCTGCTTGGCGCTGACGGCGAGCGTGCTGCGCGCCAGTTGCGTTACCTGCTGGGCGACGACATGGCTGCCGAGCGCCTGGTCGATGCCCTGGCCGACTGGCTGGATGCCGACAGCGATGCCCGCCTGCAGGGCGCCGAGAGCGCCCAGTACCTGCGCCAGCAACCACCGCGCCTGGCAGCCAACCAGCCGATGCTCGATACCAGCGAGCTGAACCTGCTACTGGAGCCGGATGCCAGCCGCCAAAGCCGTTACCCGATGCTGTGCGCCTTGCCGCAGACCACCGGCTGGCGGCTGAATGCCAATGCCCTTGGGCTGGAGCATCTGCCATTGCTGGAGGCGCTGTATGAAGGGCGCTATCCGCGCTCGTTGCTCAGCCGCATCATCAGCGGCCGGCCGGCGTCGGGGTATGTGGATGCAACTGCGCTACGCCAGGCCCTGGGGGCGGTGGATGACGAAACCTTCGAGCGCTTGAGCGAAGGGCTGCTGCTGAACAGCGGGCATTTCCTGTTGCAGCTGTCGTTCGCGGAGGAGGGGCGGGTGATCCGCAGTGAGTTCCAGGTGGAGGCGCTGGGGGTGGTGCAATGGCATGCCCGGGTGCCGGCGCAGCAAGTGCGGGTGCGTAGCCGCGAGCCGATGGTGTGGTAGGGCTTGAGATTGCCGGGGCTGCTTTGCAGCCCATCGCCGGCAAGCCAGCTCCCACAGGGTTACCACAGCATTCAGAACCTGTGATGTCCCTGTGGTTGCATAGTCTGTCAGGGCCTCATCGCCGACAAGTCGGCTCCCACAGGAGCTGCACATGACTTGAATCCGATGTGGTCGAGGTGGGAGCAACTGTCTTGCTCAAATTCCAAATGTTGGCGCAATCCCCTGTGGGAGCGGCCTTGTGTCGCGAAAGGGCTGCAAAGCAGCCCCAGCAATTTCAACTATTGCGCATCAATCCTGGGGCCGCGTTGCGGCCCTTTCGCGACACAAGGCCGCTCCCACAGGTACAACGACAACCTCGAGAGCAACGCTGTACCTGTGGGAGCTGGCTTGCCGGCGATAGGGCCGCAGATCGATCAGGCGGTGCCGATCTCCCCGCCATCGATACGCTGGATCACCACCGTCGCAGCCCGCGGCCTTACCGTGGCACCTGCCGGGGTGGCATCGGTGGCCTTGTCGGTATACGGCCAGTTCTCCGGGTGCTGGATGTTGACGAACAGCGTCTTGTTGTCCGGGGTAAAGGTAATCCCGGTCACTTCGCAGCCATTCGGCCCGACGAAGAAACGGCGCAGGTCCACCTGGTTCTGTGCGTTCACCGGTACCTGCTTGCCGCTGGCATCCACCAGGTTGGTTGGGATCACTGCCAGCAGCTGGTCGTTGGTGTAGTCGGTCACGGTGCTCTCGCCGTTGTCGGTCTCGAACCACAACACGCCACGGCTATCGAAACTCATGCCGTCCGGGCTGGCGAACTGGTTCAGTTCGGTCAGGCCGGAGCGATTGATGTCGGCAGTGCCGGCAGCGTTGGCGCCGAACACGAAGATGTCCCAGGTGAAGCTCAGCTGGTCGTCGCTGTCGTGCCAGCGGATGATGTGGCCGTGACGGTTCGGGCCGCGTGGGTTGGCTGCATCGACCTTTTCCGGCGTGCGCGCGCTGTTGTTGGTCAGGGTCAGGTACACGTCGCCATTGAGCGGGTTGACCGTGGTCCATTCCGGGCGGTCCATCGGCGTTGCGCCCACGGCATCGCCAGCACCACGGGTGTTGAGGATGATGCCCGGCAGGTCGCCATACAGTGCGCCCAGGGTACTGCCGCCAGTGGTGGCGGTTGCCACATCCAGCAGCAGCCATACGCCAGTGCCGTCGGCATTGAAGCGGGCCACGTACAGCTTGCCCTGGTCGAGGTACTTGGCGCCGGTGGCCAGGCGGTCCGCCGGGTTGGCGTCGGCGGCGTCCCACACGGCGGTGGACACCCACTTGTACAGGTACTCGTTGTTCGAGTCGTCACCCATGTACCACACCAGCGGCTTGCCGGCGACTGGCAGGCCTGGGGCGCAGCCTTCGTGGCGGAAGCGGCCCAGCGCCGTGCGCTTGGTGGCCAGGGTGTTGCTGTTGTACGGGTCGATTTCGACGATGTAGCCGTAGGTGCTGGCTTCGTTGCGGTAGTCGTCGGTGGCGCTGGCGCCTTTGACGGTGACGTCGAAACGGGCGAATTCGTCGGCCACTTCGCTGCTGTCACCGGCCGCGGTTTCCCACTTGTACTGGCCGCTGGAGGTGCCCACGCCAATGCGGCGCTGGTCTTCGGGGCGGGTGCCCTTGTTGACGAAGATGCCTGGCCAGTTTTCTTCACAGGTCAGGTAGGTGCCCCACGGGGTGTAGCCGTTGCCGCAGTTGTTGTTGGTGCCGCGGCAGTGGGTGCCGGCGGTGGAGTACTTGGTCTTGACGTGTTCGGTACCCCGCAGCGGGCCGGTGATTTCCATGCGCGAGGCGGTAGTGAAGCGGCGGTTGAGCGGGTCGTTGTCGACCACCTGCCAGCGGCCGCCGATTTTCTGCAGGCGCACCACCCCGGCGCCGTGGGCGTTGATTTCCTTGCGCACCTCCTCGACCGGGCGCTTGCCGTTCACATCGGTGGTCGGGCCGGCAGGGTGCAGGGCGGCGGTGTCGATGTACTCGAAGTTGATCGCCAGCAGGCCGTCTTCGGAGCTGCCATTGATGGGGAAGAAGTGCATGCCGTCATGGTGCATGCCCATGGCGTTGGCCTGGTCGGTCGAGGTGTTGCTGCCGTCGGACTTCCACGGGTTGCCGTTGCTGTTGATCGGCGTGCCCCAGGGCGCCAGCACATAGGCGCTGTAGCCGGCGGCAACCACGCAGGCGTCGGTGCGCGAGCCCGGGATGGACTGGAAGCCCAGTGCCAGTTTCGGCACTTCCGGCTCAGTCACGGGTGGCTCGGTGACCGGATCATCGTGATCGGAACCACCACCGTCGAAGCAGCCTGTCAGGCCGGTACCGGCAATCATGGCGATGGCGGCGCCCAGGCTGCCGCGCATCACGCTGCGGCGGCTCAGGTAGGCGTCCATGACGTTGGCCATCGGCAGGTTGCCGCTTTGGTTCCGGTCCAGGTTGTCGCCGGTATCTCGACTCATCAGGGTGTCCTTATGTTGGCTGAGTTAGAGGAAACCGCGACTTTAGTGCGCAAATATGATGATTCATTGGCAGAAATGTTAAGGGGGTTTTAAAACAACTCGCTCTTAGAAGCGTGCTGTACAGATCACTTTGGAATGGCTGTCGGATTTCTGCCATCAAACTGTAATGCCAACGCCGCAACATCCGGGGCCCTGAATGAACATGGATAAGGATGGCGGGTTCGATGGCAAGCAGTGTGCACAGGCGCGAAGTGATCGGCTGGATGGGTATCGGTGCCTTGGCACCGTTGCTCGGCGCCTGCTCCGCCCTTCCCGGGCAGCAGGGCGGCAATGCCAGCTTCGACCTGCTGTACGTGGCCGACACCCTCGATGCCCGCCAGCCTGGCCAGGCCGTGGTGCCGGCCACCCGCCTGGGGCCGGTCAGCCACCTGGGCCGCGCCCCATGGATGACCGGCAGCAGTGCCAGCATCGCCTACCCGCAACTGGCGCCGCTGCTCGATGCCAGCCAGGCTGCATCTGCCCAGCTGGGCGGCTACGCGGTGCTGGCTGCGTTGCTCGAGCAGCTGCGCGGCGAGGCTGGGGCGGGCAACAGCCTGACCCTGGAAAACGGCCAGGGCTGGAATGGCAGTGGCCTGGCCTACCTGACCCAGGGCGAAAGCGGCCTGCAGGGCAGCCAGCTGCTGGGCAGCGAAGCGCGGGTCAGCAGCGACGAGCGCGTGCTGTGGCCACAGCGCAGCTCGGCGCTGTATCGCCAGGCTGGCGCCGTTACCCTGGGCGCCGGGCTGGCAGACACGCAACGCCTGGCGTTGGGCCTGGAAGCCTTGCACGTCTTCGAACGCGGCGGTGCACGTATTGCCGTGGTCGGCTTGACCGACCCCTACGCCCAGGACCAGAAAGCCTCCCTTAAACAGTGGTACCAGTCATTGCAGCCGGTGTTCGAACAAGCCCGGCGCGAGGCCGACCTGGTGGTGGCCATGGCCGATGTCGGTACCGGGCCGGGTCTGTGGCTGGCCGAACGGGTGCCGCAGATCGACGTGCTGCTGTGCGCCCGTGGCCAGGACTTGTGGCCGGAGCCGGTCGAGGTGAGCCAGGCCAGCGGCCGCCGCGTGCCGGTGCTGTTCGCCGGTTGCCGGGGCAGCGGCGCCTTCCGCCTGCGCTGCCAACGCGTGGCCGGGCTGTGGCAGTTCGACGGGCGTTTCTTCCCGGCCTTTGAGCAACAGCTGGCACCCGCCGCGCAACAGCGTGTCGGGGCATTGCAGGCAGAATTGCGCCAGCAGCGCGCCGGCCACGCGGCCTGGCTCGATCAACCGCTGGCCCGCGCGCCCCAGGCGCTGTGGCGCCGCGATACCCGAGGCGGCAGCTGGGACCGCCTGCTGCATCAGGCCCTGGCCGACGACAGCAGCATGCCGGTGTTGCTGCCGGGCCTGCGTTACGACTACCCGCTGCCCGCCGGGGCGGCCATTACCCGCGAACACCTGATCAGCCTCACCGGTGGCTACCCGGCACCGGTGGTCGAAGCGCCGGCCCGGCAGGTCGAGCAAGTGCTGGAAAATGCCGCGGAGCAACTGTTCGGCGACCCGCTGCTGCTGGACAACAGCCAGGACCTGCCGCGCTGGCAGGGCCAGGCCTGGCGTGTCAGCTACAGTCCGCAAGGCAAGCGCATCAGTGGCCTGGAACCGGTGCAGGGCCTGTGTCGCACCTTTGGCCTGCAATTCGAAACCCAGGCCGGCGAGCCGCTGTGGCAACGGGTCGAAGCCTGGCTCGCCCGCCAGGCGAGCGACTGGCAACTGGCGCCGCTGCAACTGCCCGAAGTGCGCTACGTGCAGGGGCACCCGGGCTGGCACCCAAGGCAACTGGCCTCGTGATGCTCGCCTCGCGCCTGCTGACTGGCGCTGGCCTGACCCTGGCCGGCTGGCTGGCCGCCCAGTGCGTGCTGCAACTGGGCCGCCAGCCGCAACCAGCCACTGCGCCCGCCGCGCCCGACAAGCCGCTGCCTGGCTTGATGGTCGGCTATTGGCAGGTACCCGTCGACGACGGTGCCATCGCCATCACCCGCCTGCCATTGCAATACCTGGGTGGCCTCAAGGCCCAGCCGCTGGCCTCCAGCGTGGTGGTGCTGCGCTATGGCGAGCAGGTGCGCACTTTGGCCCGCGGCCAGCGCCTGGCACCAGGGATCGTACTGCAGGACATCGACAGCGATGGCCTGATTTTCAACAACCAGGGGCGGCGTGAGCGCCTGCCCTGGCCGCCACGCCCCGCCGTGACCGGCTTCAAGCGGCAAGGATGAACGATGCCTGTTAGATATTGCGTGGCGGCCGCGCTGAGCCTGGCCCTGTCCATGGCTTGTGCTGAAGAGCCGGTGTTCGACGACAACGGCACGCCGATGTACGAGGTGAACTTCGTCGACACCGAACTGGGCGAGTTCATCGACAGCGTGTCGCGCATCACCGGCACCACCTTCATCGTCGACCCCCGGGTCAAGGGCAAGGTCACCGTGCGCACCGTCGACCTGCACGACGCCGATGCCATCTACGACATCTTCCTGGCCCAGCTGCGCGCCCAGGGCTACGCCACTGTCGACCTACCCAACGGCAGCGTGAAGATCGTTCCCGACCAGGCCGCTCGCCTGGAGCCTGTGCCAGTGGAGGCGGGAGGGCAGCAGGGGGAAGGCAGCGACAGCGTGGCCACGCGGGTATTCAATGTGCGCAACGCCGCCAGCGAGCAGGTGCTGGGCATTCTCAAACCCCTGATCGACCCACGGGTCGGTGTGATCACACCTTATCCCGCGGCGCACCAGTTGGTAGTTACCGACTGGCGCAGCAACCTGGAACGTATCGCCAGCTTGCTGCGCCAGCTCGACCGCCCCCAGGACGCACCAGTCAGCGGCAGTACCCAGGTCATCTACCTGCGCCATGCCAATGCTGGCGAAGTGGTGAAGGTGTTGCGCGGGCTCAGCCAGGAAGGCATGGCGCCCTCTGAAGGTGCGGGCGAAGCAGAGGGCAAGGACAGGCCCGTAGTGCCTGTCGCCGGAGGCTCGGGCATCCGCCTGGAGTACGAAGAAGGCACCAACGCCGTGGTCATGGTCGGCCCCGATAGCGAGCTGGCCGCCTACCGCGCCATCGTCGAGCAGCTGGACATCCGCCGTGCCCAGGTAGTGGTGGAAGCGATCATCGCCGAGGTGTCCGACAGCAGCGCCCAGGAACTGGGCGTGCAGTGGCTGTTCGCTGACGAGAAGTTCGGTGCCGGTATCGTCAATTTCGGCAGCAACGGGGTAAACATCGCCAGCATCGCCGGGGCCGCTGCCAGTGGCGACAACGAGGCCCTTGGCGATTTGCTGTCCAGCACCACCGGAGCCATGGCGGGTATCGGCCATTTCGGCGGCGGCTTCAACTTCGCCATGCTGGTCAACGCGCTGAAGGGCAAGAGCGGCTTCAACCTGCTGTCCACGCCCACCTTGCTGACCCTGGACAACGCCGAGGCGTCGATTCTGGTCGGCCAGGAAGTGCCCTTCGTCACAGGATCGGTGACGCAGAACAACGCCAACCCGTACCAGACCATCGAGCGCAAGGAAGTCGGGGTGAAGCTGCGCATCAAGCCGCAGATCAACGTCGACAACAGCGTGCGCCTGGACATCGTCCAGGAAGTGTCGTCGATTGCCGACACTACGGCTGCCAGCGACGTGATCACCAACAAGCGCGAGATCAAGACCAAGGTCATGGTCGAGGACAACGGCCTGGTGATCCTCGGCGGCCTGATCAGCGACGAACTGAGCACCAGCGACCAGCGCGTTCCGCTGCTTGGCGATATCCCATACCTGGGTCGGCTGTTCCGCTCCGACGCCACCAAGAACACCAAGCAGAACCTGATGGTGTTCATCCGCCCGCGCATCCTGCGTGACGGGCCGAGCCTGGCCGGGCTCAGCGAAGACAAGTACCGCACCTTGCAGCAGACCACGCCGCTGCAGTTGCCCGACCTTGCGGATGCGCAAGACGCTACGCCGTTGCTGCAGGTGTTCCCCTCCAGCCGTGCACGGCTGGAAGGTGGTGACTGGTGATGCTGCCTTATCGCCAGGCACGGCAGAGCGGGGTGGCCATGGCCCCTGCGGAGCAGGGCTGGCAGCTATGGTTGCGGCACGACGCCGACAGCGCCCAATTGCAGGAGCTGCTGCGTGTGCACGGCCAGCCCAGCCTGCTCGAATACCTGGAGCCTGCACTGTTCGACGAACGCCTCGGCCAGCTGTACCAGGCCGGCGATGCTGCCACCGAGGCGCTGATCGAAGGCATCGGCGACCAGGTCGACCTGAACAGCCTGATGAGCGAAATGCCGCGCATCGAGGACCTGCTGGAAAGCGACGACGAAGCCCCGGTGATCCGCCTGATCAACGGCCTGTTCGGCCAGGCCCTGCGCCTGCGCGCTTCGGACATCCACATAGAAACCTTCGAGCAGAGCCTGGTGGTGCGCCTGCGGGTCGATGGCCACCTGCGCGAAGTGTTGCGCCCACCGCGTGCACTGTCGGCCATGCTGGTGTCGCGGATCAAGGTCATGGCCCGTCTGGACATTGCCGAAAAGCGCCAGCCCCAGGATGGCCGTATCACCCTGCGTGCGGCGGGGCGCGAAGTGGATGTGCGGGTCTCGACACTGCCCGGCATTCACGGCGAACGGGTGGTGATGCGGGTGCTCGACAAGCAGGCCAGCCTGCTGGCGCTGGGCAATCTGGGCATGCCGGCGGCGGTGTTGCAGGGCCTGCGCAGTTGCCTGGCGCGGCCCAACGGCATCGTGCTGTCCACGGGGCCTACCGGTTCGGGCAAGACCACTACCCTGTATGCCAGCCTCAACAGCCTTAACGACGGCAGCCGCAACATCCTCACTGTCGAGGACCCGGTGGAATACGCTATCGCCGGCATCGGCCAGACCGCCATCAACCCGCGTGCCGGGCTGACCTTTGCCAGCGGCCTGCGCGCCATCCTGCGCCAGGACCCGGACGTGATCATGCTCGGCGAAATCCGTGACCAGGAGACCGCGCAGATCGCCGTGCAGGCCAGCCTCACCGGCCACCTGGTGTTGTCCACGCTGCACACCAACAGTGCGGTGGGCGCGGTGACCCGCCTGCGCGACATGCGCATCGAACCGTTCCTGATCGCCTCGTGCCTGCGCGGTGTACTTGCCCAGCGCCTGGTGCGGCGCCTTTGCAGTTGCGCCGTCGCGCACCCGCTGCAGCCGGCGGAACGCGACCTGTGGCCCGAACTGGCGGCGCTGGGCAGCAGCTACCACGCGGTGGGTTGCGAGCAATGCCAGGGCAGCGGGTATGTCGGGCGCCTGGGCCTGTATGAATTCATCGAGCTGGATGCCGGGCTGATCGGCCTGTTGTACGACGGCGCCAGTGAACTGGCCATGCAGGCCTACCTGGCCGAGCGCCGGCAGAGCCTGGTGGCGATGGCCAGCGACTGCCTGGCCCGTGGCGAGACCAGCCTGGCCGAAGTACTGCGCGTGGTGCAGGGCTGAGCCATGCCGACCTATCGCTACCAGGCCGTCGACCTCGCCGGTAAAACCCACAAGGCCAGCTTGCAGGCCGACAGCGAACGTCATGCCCGCCAGTTGTTGCGTGAGCAGGGCCTGTTCGCCCGCCGCGTGCAGCGTCACGAAGCCGGCACCCGGCAACCCCGGCGCCAGCGCCTGAGCCGCGCCCAGCTGTGCGAGCTGACTCGCCAGCTGGCCACCCTGACCGGTGCTGGCATCCCTCTGGTCGACGCCCTGGCTACCCTGGAACGGCAACTGCGCCAGCCCGCCCTGCACAGTGTGCTGGTGGCCTTGCGCGGCTCGTTGGCCGAAGGCCTGGGCCTGGCCCGCAGCCTGGCGCGTCAGGGGGCGCCGTTTACCGGCCTGTACTGCGCGCTTGTCGAGGCCGGCGAGCGGTCCGGGCGCCTGGCCCAGGTGCTGACCCGCCTCGCCGACCATCTGGAGCAGGTTCAACGACAGCAGCACAAGGCACGTACCGCGCTGATCTATCCCGCCGTGTTGATGGGGGTGTCGCTTGCCGTGGTGGTAGGCCTGATGACCTTCGTCGTACCCAAGCTCACCGAACAGTTCGCCCATGCCGGGCAGAGCCTGCCGCTCATTACATCGCTGCTGATCGGCCTGAGCCAAGGGCTGGTGCAGGCCGGGCCCTGGCTTTTGGGGCTGGCCCTGTTGCTCGGCGCGCTCGGCGGCTGGTTGCTGCGCAAGCCGCACTGGTGCCTGCGCTGCGACCAGCTGCTGCTACGTCTGCCACATATCGGCAGCCTGCTGCAGGTGCTGGAAAGCGCGCGCCTGGCACGCAGCCTGGCAATCCTCAGCGGCAGCGGTGTGGCCCTGCTCGAAGCCCTGCAAGTGGCCACCGAAACCGTCGGCAACCGGCGTATCCGCCTGGCCATGGAGCAGGTGCGCCAGCAGGTGCAGGGCGGCACCAGCCTGCATCGCGCGCTGGATGCCAGCCAGCAGTTCCCGCCGCTGCTGGTGAACATGGTCGGCAGCGGCGAAGCCAGCGGCACTTTGGCCGACATGCTCGAGCGCGTGGCCGACGACCAGGAGCGCGGCTTCGCCCGCCAGGTCGATACTGCCATGGCGCTGTTCGAACCCCTGATGATCCTGGTGATGGGCGCCGTGGTGCTGTTCATCGTGCTGGCGGTGCTGTTGCCGATCATGCAACTCAACCAGGGCCTGCAACTGTGACGACAAGGAGTACTGCCATGCAGCATCGACGTAACCGCCAGCGCGGTTTCACCCTCATGGAAATCATGGTGGTGATCTTCATCATCGGCCTGCTGATCGCCGTGGTCGCGCCCAGCGTGCTGGGCAACCAGGACAAGGCCATGAAGCAGAAAGTGATGGCCGACCTGGCCACCCTGGAGCAGGCGCTGGACATGTACCGCCTGGACAACCTGCGCTTCCCCAGTAGCGAGCAGGGCCTGGCCGCGCTGGTGAAAAAGCCGGCCCAGGAACCGCTGCCACGGGCCTGGCGCAGCGACGGCTACGTGCGCCGCCTGCCGGAAGACCCGTGGGGCACCCCGTACCAGTACCGCATGCCCGGCGAACATGGCCGGGTCGACGTGTACTCGCTGGGCGCCGACGGCCTGCCGGGCGGCGAAGGCCAGGATGCCGACCTGGGTAACTGGGAGCTGTAACGGGTGCGCCGTCAGCGGGGCTTCAGCCTGATCGAATTGCTGGTGGTGCTGGCCATCGCCGGGCTGATGACCGGATTGGCGGTGGCCGGGTTCGGCAACAGCCAGGCCAGTGTCGACCAGGCGCTGCAACGGCTGGCGAGCGAGACCCGGGCGCAGGCCGCTCTGTCCCGGCATGCCGGGCAGCTGCGCGGGCTGCGCTGGAATGGCCAGCGCCCGGAGTTCGTCCGGCGCGAGGGTAATGGCTGGGAGGTCGAAGCTGTCGCCCTTGGTGACTGGCCCAAGGGCCTGCGCCCGGACTGGCCGGCCAGCCCACAGCCGCGCCTGTTGTTCACCCCGCATGGCTGGGCGCAACCGGGCAACGTGCGCTGGCGCTGGGCCGATGGCAGCCAGCAATGGGCCTGGAGCCGCGATGGCCGCTTGCAGGTGGTGGTCGCCCCATGAAGCGGCATCAGCGTGGTTTCACCCTGCTTGAGGTGACCGTGGCCCTGGCGATTGCCGCGGTGCTGGCGGTGATCACCAGCCAGGTTTTGCGCCAGCGCCTGGCGGTGCAGGACAACCTGCAGCAACACCGCCTTGGCCTGCTATGCGCGCGAGAACTGCAAACCCGCTTTGCCGTCGAGCAGTACTGGCCGGCGGAAAACCAGGTTGGCGGTGAACTGAGCCAGGGTGGCCAGCGCTGCCACTGGCAACTGCAGCTGCGCCGCACCGGCGTACGCGACCTGCGCCGCGGCGAGCTGCTGTTGTTCGCCGACCGCGACCAGCGCCTGCCGCTTGGCCAGTACACCGTGTTCCTGGAGCAGCCATGAGTTACAGAAACCGTGAAGCTTGCGCGGCCCCTGTGGGAGCGGGCATGCCCGCGAAGCAGGCGACTCGGTGGATGGCACCGGCTGCGCCGGTGTTCGCGGGTGAACCCGCTCCCACAGGGAGGGGGTATACCCGTCAGCCCTGTATCCAGCCTGTGAAGCAGCGCCAGGCCGGCCTGCCCCTGGAGCGGCCATGAGTTACAGAGATTGTGAAGCTTGCGCGGTTCCTGTGGGAGCGGGTTTACCCGCGAAGCAGGCGACTCGGTGTATGGCACCGGCTTCGCCGGTGTTCGCGGGCGCGCCCGCTCCCACAGGGAGGGCGTATACCCGTCAGCTTTGTATCCAGCCTGTGAAGCAGCGTCAGGCCGGCCTGCCCCTGGAGCGGCCATGAGTTACAGAGATTGTGAAGCTTGCGCGGTTCCTGTGGAAGCGGGCATGCCCGCGAAGCAGGCGACTCGGTGTATGGCACCGGCTTCGCCGGTGTTCGCGGGTGAACCCGCTCCCACAGGGAGGGCGTATACCCGTCAGCTTTGTATCCAGCCTGTGAAGCAGCGCCAGGCCGGCCTGCCCCTGGAGCGGCCATGAGTTACAGAGATTGTGAAGCTTGCGCGGTTCCTGTGGGAGCGGGTTTACCCGCGAAGCAGGCGACTCGGTGTATGGCACCGGCTTCGCCGGTGTTCGCGGGCGCGCCCGCTCCCACAGGGAGGGCGTATACCCGTCAGCTTTGTATCCAGCCTGTGAAGCAGCGTCAGGCCGGCCTGCCCCTGGAGCGGCCATGAGTTACAGAGATTGTGAAGCTTGCGCGGTTCCTGTGGGAGCGGGTTTACCCGCGAAGCAGGCGACTCGGTGTATGGCACCGGCTTCGCCGGTGTTCGCGGGCGCGCCCGCTCCCACAGGGAGGGCGCATACCCGTCAGCTTTGTATCCAGCCTGTGAAGCAGCGTCAGGCCGGCCTGCCCCTGGAGCGGCCATGAGTTACAGAGATTGTGAAGCTTGCGCGGTTCCTGTGGGAGCGGGCATGCCCGCGAAGCAGGCGACTCGGTGTATGGCACCGGCTTCGCCGGTGTTCGCGGGTGAACCCGCTCCCACAGGGAGGGCGTATACCCGTCAGCCCTGTATCCAGCCTGTGAAGCAGCGCCAGGCCGGCCTGCCCCTGGAGCGGCCATGAGTTACAGAGATTGTGAAGCTTGCGCGGTCCCTGTGGGAGCGGGCATGCCCGCGAAGCAGGCGACTCGGTGCATGGCACCGGCTTCGCCGGTGTTCGCGGGTGAACCCGCTCCCACAGAGGCCCAGTTCCTCCCCTCGTGCACATGCCAGCCCCTGGAGTGCTCATGAGTTACAGAGATTGTGAAGCTTGCGCGGTTCCTGTGGGAGCGGGTTTACCCGCGAAGCAGGCGACTCGGTGTATGGCACCGGCTTCGCCGGTGTTCGCGGGTGAACCCGCTCCCACAGGGAGGGCGTATCCCCGTCAGTCCGGGACCCAGCCCAGCAAGCACCGCCAGGCCGGCCTTACCCTGATCGAGCTTATGGTCGCCCTGGCACTTACTGCTGTGCTCGGCATCATGCTCGCCGCCCTGGTCAACGGCTGGCTCAAGGTTCGCGAGCGCCTGCAGGTCACCACGCAGGAAGCCTCGGTGCTGGACTTCTGCCTGGCCTTGGAGCGTCGCTTCGACAGCCCGGTAATGCGCCGGGTCTACGACCAGCGCCTGCCCTTGGCCAGCCGTTGGCTGGACTGGCAACCGGCAAGCAAACAGTTGCTCTGGATCGCCAGCACCGGCATGCCGGAAGCCGAGGGCGGCTCGCGCCTGCAGCGCCAGCGCCTGCGCTTCGAGGCCCGCGAGCAGCGCCTGCTGTTGGAAAGCTCGGCCGATCTCTACGCCGCCGCCGCCCCACGCTGGGTCCAGCGCGAGCGGCTCGACCGGGTCAGCGCCATGAATGTTCTCTATTACCAGGGCGGCCGCTGGCTGGCCTGGCCTTCCGACCAACCTGCGCACCCCGGCCGTGGCGTGCGTCTGGAACTGCAGCGTGACGGAGCACCCTATGTCTGCACCTTCGCCCTCCCGTGGGGGCGCTCATGAAGTTTGAATGGCGGCGGCGCAGCTCGACCCAGCCGTGGTTGTTGCTGCGACCAGGCGTTGTCTGGCACTGGGCGCTGGCCGAGGGCGGCCTTGTGAAACGCCAAGGGCAGGGCGAGCCCCCGGCGAACCTGCAGGCCCGTGTGGCGTTGATCCTGCCTGCCGAGGCCTGCAGCTACTTCCGCGTGCCGGCACCGCCGGGGCTCAAGCGTGAAGAGTGGCCGCTGTTGCTCGAAGACCGCTTGCTGCAGGCAGTCGACGAGGTGACATGCGCCTGCCTGGCCCGCGAGCCCGGCCATCTTCGGTTACTGGTAGTGGCTCGTCAGCAACTGGAGGACTGGCGCGGGCAGTGCGCCGAATGGGGCTTGCAGGTGGCACGTTGCTGGGCAGAACTACAGCTGCTGCCGCCCCCCGAGTCGGGACATGCCTGGCAATGGCAGCGCACACCCGGCATGTATTTGTACAAAGGGCTGGCCGAAGACAGGCAGGAGCACTGGCTAGTCTGGCCGGACGCATTGGGCGAGGTGCCACGGCAACCGTGGGCGGAGCTGCAAAAGGTCGCGCTGAGCGGCGACTGGCCCAGTACGCTGACACCGCTCGATTCATTGCCCGGCCTGTTCGAGCGTACCCGCAAGGTGCGCTCGCTGCCGGTGGTGTCCCGGCCGCAACAACGCTTGCTTGCGGCCTGCCTGGTACTGGCTGCCGTCTGGGGCGGGCTGTGGTTGAGCAAGCAGTGGGCCCAGGCGCAACTCTGGCGCAGCCAGGTCATCGCCGTGACTGGTGAACAGGCCAGCCCCCGGCACGCCGCGCAGGCCCTCAAGCGCCTGCGCGAAAGTGAATTGCAACAGCAGCTGCGCACGCGCCAGCTTGAAGACCTGCAGACGGCGTTGCAGGCCTGGCTGCGTGACCACCCCGGGTGGCGCCTGCAAGCGGTGCGCTTCGATGGCCAGCGCTGGCACCTGCGGCTGGAGGGTGAAGGCAGTGCGCCGCCATGGAGCGAGATGGCAACAGCTGCCGGGGCCTCGGTCCAGATGCAGGACGGCCAAGTGGTGTTCGACCTGGGAGCAGCCTCATGAACCGGGACTGGGTACAGCGCCATCGCTTGAAGTTCGCCTGGACACTGATTGCCCTGTTGCTGGCCTTCCTGGCACTGCGCGCAGGCCTTGCGCAATGGCGCGAGCTCAGCCAGTGGCGCGGGCTGGCCGAACAGGCCGCCAGCCTGCAAGGCGGCCCGGGCTTGAACCTGGAGCGGCTCCGACAGTCGGCCCAGGCGCGGCAGATCGAACTGGCCGAGGTCGATGCGCAGGGCAAGACCTGGCAACTGCGTGGGCAGGTGGCCGACGAGCGAGTGCTGCAAGGCTGGTTGCAGGCCCTGCGTGCAGAGGGCGTACAGCCATTGCAGTGGGGGCTGGAGCAGCATGAAAAGAGATTGCGCTTCGACCTGGTGGTGCGGCCATGAGCCGAAGAAGTGTGGCGTGGGTGCTGCTGGTTTTCGCCGTGACATTGCTGGTGGAACTGCCGGCCAGCTGGGTGGTGCGCGGGATAGGCCTGCCAGCGCGTGAGGTCAGCGGCAGCCTGTGGCAAGGCCAGGCGCAGCAACTGGGGCCGGTCGGGCCATTGCGTTGGGCGGTGCAGCCCTGGCGCATGCAGGCGAACGCGCAGCTCGGCTTCCAGGGCCAGGCCTGGCAGTTGCGCGCCGATGGCTGGCCATGGCGCTGGCGGCTGGAGGCGACGGCCATGGGGGCCCAGGCGACGGTGGCGACGGATTACCGCTTGGCCGGCCAGTGGCAGGGCGCGTTGCGGGTGAAGGGAGCAGGACGGCAATGCCGTGCCAGCGAAGGCCGCATGACGGTAACCGACCTTGCCCTGAGCGAGCCCTGGTCACTGGGCCTGGGGCAGGGCTGGCTGGAAATGGACTGCCGCAGCGGCTGGCATCTGCGCGGGCAGTTGGCGCAGCAGGGGCAGCATCAGTTGGCCGTGGATGCCGACCTGCCCGCGCGCCGGGCGCAGGTGGTGGTCGAGTTGCAGCCGGAGGCGGCGCTGACGCCTTTGCTGCGTGGGGTGCAGTGGCTTGGACCGCAGGCGCTGGCAGGGCAGCGGGATTTGCGCTGGTAGACAGGTGTTATCGCCGGCAAGCTGGCTTGCCGCTCCTACAACCAATCAACTGTCTGGCCCAAATGCTAAAAGAGGGCACGAAGCCCGTGCCCTCCAGCGCGGCGCCTGCTTCAGTTTTTCTTGCCCTGCACACTCGAAGCCCACTGCTCACTGCGATTGTGCCCACTGGTCCTCAACAACCCCAGGTCGAGTGCATTTTCCCCATCCGCCGCCCCCTTGCCCTTGGCTAGCTCGGCCACCGCCGTGCCCAGGTCCACCGGTGAGTTGGACGCATCGATCGACACATCCCGGCGATAGTCGTTACCGCTCAGTGTTTCCCGGGTAACCGAGTTGGCGTCGAGCACCACATCGCCTTTGGCCGACTGCAAGCGTGCCCCCACCAGGTGAGCGTTGCCACCAACCTGCAGGTCGATACCGTCGCTGCCTTTGAGCGTGGTCTGCTGGCCTACGCTGTCGCGCTGCGCGTGCGACACGTCGAGGCTGAAGGTGGGCGAGAGCCCCGGGTCTGCCTTGCTCAGGGCGGAGCCAGCTTTTTCATTCACCTTGCTCCCCAGCGGCCCTGCCACCGAAGTGGCCGCGTTGACGTAGCCTCGCGGGTTTTTCTCCTGGCTCAGCCGGGCATCGCCTTTCACGCTCAGGGTATTGACGTTGTCCTTGCGGCTGGCGATGCGCAGGTCGCCGTCGATCACTCCATCGATACGCCCCGTCTCCAGGGTGACGCCTTCGAGGCGGGTATCGCCACGGCTTTGCAGGTCGATGCGCTCGGCGCGCAGGTCGCTGGCGTTCCAGGTGAGGTTGTCGCGCTTGTCGAGCTCCACCTTGAGGCGTCCATGCAGGCCGCGGGTGTCGACCGCGCCCTTGGCCATGTCGAAGCCGGCCCCGGCGGTGATGTCGAGGTTGTCACGTCGCTCCTGGCTGGAGGACGCTTCCACCAGCATGCCGCCATTCGATGCGTCGAGGGTTATCTGTTCGGCCGAGGCCTGCAGGCCCTCAAGGTGCAGGGCGATATCCTCGCGGGCGCTGCTGCCCAGGGTCACTGTGCCGTTGCTGGCGAACAGGGCATTCACCGCCTGGCGTGCCTCCTCGTCCTGCTTGCCGTGGCTGAAGTGGCCGCCGATGGCACCGCCCTTGGTGTTGCCAGCCTTGACCGCCAGCTCCACGCCGCCGCCCATCTTGGCACCGGTAGCGTTCTGGGTGTCGCTGGCCGCCTTGACCTGCAGCCGACCGCCGCTTTGCAGTTGAATGTCGCCGGTCTTTGCCTCACGGCTGCCAATGCGGGTGCCTTCGAGCAACAGGTCGCCGTCACTGCTCAGCTGTACCTGGCCCTTGGCGTCGATCTGCGCCACCTGGGCCTTGCGCTGTGTGCTCTGGTTCTGGCCGTGGTCGAGGTAGCCCCGGCCATCGACGCCGGTGCTGCCCGGGCGGTTGCCGACCTTGGCCCAGGCATTGCCGTCGAGCTGGCGTGACTGCTGTTCGGTCTGGTCGTTTACCTGTGGCAATGTCAGCGAACCGGCACTGCTGATGACCACGCTGCCTTCACCGCCATCGATGCGCGTCCCTTCATAATGGCCAGAGCTGCCCAGTTGCACCTGGATGCCCTGTTGCCCATACAGGCTGCCGGGTACGGCGCTGCTGGTGCTGTCCTTCTTGTCCAGCGAGCCGCCTTTGCCGGCGGCGCGTGCATTCAGGTCTTCACCGGTGCTGGTGTCCAGGCGCACATCGCCGCCGTAGGCCAGGCGTTGCACGGTATTTTCCTGGGTGTTCTCGGCCGCCTGCATCTGGTGTTGTCGGGCCTCGATCTGCAGCTTGCCGGCGTTGGCGCGCCAGGCGGTGCCCTGGTCAGTGATGTTGTCGGCCTTGACTTCGACCTTGGCCCCGGACAACTCGCTCACCTGGGCAAAGCCGCGGCGCTGGTTTTCCAGGCGCTTGAGGTGTTCCACGGTCATGTCGGCGCCAACGCTGGGCGGCGCCATGGCGTCTTCGGGGGAGGCTTGCTGGAAGCGCGCGGCTTCTTCGCCCAGCACCAGGCGTTCGATGGGGCGGGTAAGGTCGCGGTACTCGACACTGGCGCCGAGGCTGCCCGACCAGTCGTCACGGCTTTGTTCACGTTCCTCGGTATCCTGCACCGCGCGGTTGTCGATGCGTTTTGCCGTCACCTGCAGGGGGTTGCCGGCCTTGACGCGTGCGGCCTCTGTGACCAGTTCATCGCCATTCAGCTTCAGGTCGCCGCTGGCCTGCAATGTGCTGCGTTGCACCTTGCTGTCGCGTTCGGTCTGCACCTGGCGGTTGTGATGGCCTTCGAACAAGCTGCCCAGCCGGTCGATGCCGCCGGTCACCGTCAGGCCGCCGCCACTGTTGGTGGTGCTGGTGGTTTTGTCGCGGTCGTTGCGGGTTGCCCCCAGGGTCACCTTTTGGGCCTGCACATCGAGGTCGCCTGCGGCAGCCTTCACCGTGGAACCGTTGACTTGCAGGTGAGCCCCGCTGCCAAGGCTCACCGAAGCGCCCTCCAGCTCACTGGCGACCTGGCTGGTGGTGTGCTGCTTGCTGCTGGTGGTGGCGACGTCATAGGCAATGCCGGCCGAATACTGGCGGGACTCGGGCTTGCCATCCTCGGCCTCCTGGGTCTGCTTGGCGCTGGCGGTGAAACCACGTTGCTGGTTGCGGGTTTCGCGCTCGTCAACCGCTTGCGCGCTGGTAATCAGCAGGTCGCCCTTGGCCTCTACCTGCAGGTGCCCGCCCGCTGCGACCTTGGCGCCCTGAATGCGCATTTCCTCGGCGCTGGCCAGGCGCAGATTGGTGGCCGAGCTGACGTCGCTGGTAAGTACCTGTTGCGTACGCTCGGTGTTCTCGCGGTCGCTGCCAATCAGGCCGAACAGCTTGCTGTCGCTGGTCCGGTCGGTGGAGGTGGTGCGGCCATGGTCGGCTTCGATGGCCAGTGCACCTTTTGTGCTGTAGAGCACCGCGTCCTCCTTGCCGTGCACGGTACTGCCCTTGATGGCCACCTGGTCAGCTACCACGGCCAGCTTGCCATCCGCCGTGACACTGCTGCCGGCAACGGCCTGGCCTTCGCTGTCGTTACCCTTGCGGTCGCCAAAGAAGGTGCCGGATACCAGGTCGCCGCGATAGTCGCGCCGGGTACCGCGCTCCTGCAGGGCGGTGGTACCGATGGTTGCCTCCTTGGCTTCGATCGCCATGTCGCCGCGGCTGTGCAGGCTGCTGCCCTTCACATCGACGGTATTCTTGGCCTTCAGCGTCATGCGCTGGGCCTGGAGCGCACTGCCTTGCGCGGTTTCCTTGTACTGGTCGGTATCGCTGTCACCGCGCCACAAGTCCTTGCGGTGGCGAACCTGCTCTTCGGTGTGCTGGCTGTCGATGCCGGCAGCGATGGCCAGGTTGGCGCCGCTGTCGAGGGTCAGCTCATTGCCAGCATCCACCTTGGCAGCCACCAGGCGCATGTCGTCAGCGGATTGCAGCAGCACGCCGTCCTTGCCTTGCAAGCTGCTGCCCTGTTGCTGCTGCTGGGTGGTGGTGGTTTCGCGGTTGTAGGTTTCGCGGGTGACGAACAGGAACTTCTTGTTCCAGCTGTCGCTGTCGCGCTCGATGTTCTCGCGGGTCGTGGCGTCCAGCGTGAGCTTCTTGCCGGCCTTGGCCTCGATTCGTCGAGCTTGCCCATCGACGGTTTCGAGTGTCAGGTCATCGGCAGCAGTCAGCCGCAGATCGCCCTGTTCGCTGTGCAGTTCGACGGGGTTGTCGGCCTTGCCGCTGACTTGCAGGGCGCCGGCCGACTGGATGTCGACCCCGTCGATACCCAGCAGCTGCGATGCCCCCACACGCACACCGGCACCTTCTGCGGTGCTCACCACGCGAATGCGCCCGGCGCGCATGGCGCCGAACAGGCTGGCATCGATGCTGGACGGGGTGCCGGGCAGGTGTTCGACAATTTCGCCGCTGGTGCTGTCGATGCGGTTGCGACCGACGGTGATATCGATGGAGTTGCGCGCCATCAGCAGACCTTTGCCGTCCACGCGCGGGGCGATCAGATCGAGGGCGCCGTTGGGGTTGCGCTGGCCGCCCTCAAGCACTTGCAGGGTACCGCTGGCGTTCAGCGTGTCGAGGTACTTGAGTTGCTGGCCTTCGAACTCAGGAGTACCCACCACGAAGCCGGCGCGTGTGGTGTTGATGAAACTGCCGCCGTTGAGGGTGATGCCGTTGGGGTTGGCCAGGATGTAGTCGGCCGGGCGGCCGAAGATTTCCTGCGGCCCTTCGATCAGCGAGGCGTTGCGGCTGACCACTTCGTTGAGGATGGTCGAGGCGGCCTGGCCCTGGAATTGCGGGTTGGCCGCCAGGGCACCGGCCAGCTCCGACTGCCCGGCCTGGGTGGCATTGTTCAGCACCACCCCGGAGCGGTCGACGTTGTAGTCGAGGAACTGGTTGTGCGACAGCCCTTTGCCGTTTGGCGCGACAATATCGATGACCGGGACGCCGTGGCCGTCGTTGATGACCGGTGTGCCGCCGGGGCCGCTGGTTGCTGTCAGGCCGCCCTGGGCCAGTGCGGCGCCGGGCCCGAGCAGGGCGAGGAAGATGGCCCAGCGCAAGGTATCTGGGCGGGAAGACGACTGCGAGAGTGTTTGCATGTTCTCGTTCTCTTTGTTGTGGGTGAATCAGATGTTCAGGGCCAGTTCCACTACCCAGAAGCCGGGTTCCAGCAGCGGACGGGGCAGGTCGCTGGCGTACAGCGCGCGTTGGTAGCCCAGGCGCAGGAGGCTGCCGGGCAGGCTCAGTTCGGCACCGGCGGTGGCCCCGGCAAGGCGTTGTGAAGGCTTGCCTTCGGCAGTGCGGGTCCAGCCGAGGTCCAGGCCGATGTAGGGGCGTACTTGCAGGGGAGCGGTCCAGCCCTCCGGCAGCGGCTGACTGACGGTGTTGCGCCAGGCGGCGCTGCTGGCACCGGAGTAGGTACGCAGGCGAAACCCGCGCACGGCCGAATCGTCGCTGACCAGCAACTGCTCGACGGCGGGTAGTGGGTCACTGCTGAATTGCAGAGCCAGCTCGCTCTGCCAGCGCCATGGGTGGCTGGCCGGGCCCTGGCGCAGATGCAGCAGGTTGGAGCGGTACTTGCGAAAATCCGGGCGCAGGCGTTCCGCTCCCAGCGGTGAGCGGTCAGCGCCGAAGGCGTCGATACCCTGGGCGACACCGAGGTAGCCATTCCACAGGCCTCCCTGGAGCCAAAGCAGGTTGATACCCGCCTCCACGGAGACCAGGGTGGGGCTCTGCTGGACGATCACCGCGCCAGCGCTGCGGTTGACCATTTGCTTGCGGTCCAGCCGGGCGCTGGCGCTGAGCATGCCTTGCTGGTTGCGCCACAGTACCCGCTCGACGCTCACGCCCTGGTAGCTGCTGCTGCCGTCGGTTACCTGGCGGCTGTGTGGGAGCGGCGCCTCGTAACGCAGTTCGCTGGCGCTGAGCGCAAAGGTCCAGGCACCGTAGGGGATGCTGTAGTACAGCGAGATGCCTTGGCTTTGCCCGGGCGCATCGAGCACCGTGCCGTTCAGCGACAGGCGCAGGTCATCATTGAGGCCCAGTGGGCTGTCCAGGCCGAAGCCGAGGTTCAGGCGATGACGCCCGGTCAGGTCGCTGCCGCGGTTGTCGAAGCGGCTGTCCAGGTGCCCGCGCGAGGCCACCTTGCGCGGCTGCACGACAACCCGGGTGCCGCCCTGCAGTTCGCCGGGCAGCAATTCTGCGGACAGGTCATAAGCGCGCAGGCGATTGAGCTGGTCGAGGCCTTGCTCCAGGGCTGGCAGGTACAGTGGCTGCCCGAGCAGGCCGGGAAAGGCGCCGGGGAGGGACAGGGGCAATTCGGGGCCGGCCATTTCGATGGACTCGACGAACCCCTCGACGATGACCAGGTTCAGCGGTGCGCCGTCTTGTGGCGGTTGCTGCAGGTAAGGCCGGCTGGTGGGGTATCCGGCTTGTACATAGCGCTGGGTGATGGCTTTCAGCAGCCCGTTGATTTCCGCAATGCCCATGCACGGGGTAATGAACCTGCGAAGGGTTGGCGTTAGCGCCGAGTCGGAAAGCTTGCGGTTGCCGGCCACGCGTACGCCGGTGATGGCCCAGCAGCGCTGGTCGTGCGGGAGGGGGGCGGTGGTGTCGTGGCTTTCAGCCGGGGCGGGCTGGCGCTGCCAGCGTTCCAGCCGCTGTTGCTGTTCCAGCTGTTGCAGCCCGCGCTGCTGATCGCGCAGTTGCTGGCTGGCGGGGTCGTCGGCCAGCGCCTGGGGCGCGGCCAGCAAACCGGACAGGCAGCAGGTGAGCGCCCAGCAGGTGGCGCGGTGAATGTGGAACGGCATTGAAGCACCCCGCAAATGATGTACGGATTTCGTACTCGTCTGCGTGGATGCTAAAAACTAAGGGGTTCGCCTGGATGCAGTACCCGGCCTAAGCGCTTGTAAGGCGCGTTCTTGCCTGGAGGTGGGAAGCTTCCTACAGCATCAGTTGAAAGGCCCGCTATCAGGGCCGAATTTCGATCAACGTGCCATCCCGCACCAGGTCCCACACTTCCTGCATGTCGCGGTTACGCATGGCAATACAGCCGTCCGTCCAGTCCAGGGTGTGGAAGTACCACTCCGGATACTCGTCGTTGATCGGCGTGCCATGGATCATGATCATGCTGCCGGCGCTCACCCCTTCGCGGGTGGCACGGGCGGCATCGGTGATGTTCGGGTAATTGATGTGCATGGCCAGGTTGAAGCGGTCGCTCTGCTTGCGCCAGTCCAGCCAGTACAGGCCCTCGGGGGTTTTCTTGTCGCCTTCGCGCTCCTTGGCGCCTTTTGGCTGCTTGCCCAGCGAGATACGGTAGGTTTTCAGCGGTTCGCCACGGCTGATCAGCTGCAGGCGGCGCTCGGACTTGATCACCAGTACCTTGTCGATCAGCGGTTGCATGGCCTGCTGCGAAGGCGATGGGGTTTGCGCTGCCGGCTGGGGCTTGCGGATGATGGTCTCGGTGAAGGCCGCCTGGGACACCGAGGTAACGCAAAGGCAGAAAAGGGCAAGCAACCAGCGCATGTAACGGTATCCCTGAAGGCTTCTAGGTAATGGGCGAGACGTTCATCGGCGGCAGGTATTCATGGCCTATGGGGTAGTGCTGCCCGATGCGATCGCGATAGTAGCATTCTAGTGTGCGAGTGACGGTGCGGAAAGCCAGCTCGCCCCACGGTATCTCATGTTCCTCGAACAGCCGCACCTCCAGGCTTTCGACACCGACCGCGAAATCAAGGTCCGCCAGTTCGGCGCGGAAGAACACGTGCACCTGGTTGATGTGTGGCAAGTCGAACAGCTGGTACAGGTTCATGCTGCCGACCCGGGCGCAGGCCTCCTCGACGGTTTCGCGACGGGCGGCCTGGTCCAGGGTTTCGCCGTTTTCCATGAAACCGGCAGGCAAGGTCCAGAAACCGCGGCGTGGCTCGATGGCGCGCCGGCACAGCAGCACCTGGCTGCCCCAGGTCGGCAACACGCCGGCGACGATGTTGGGGTTCTGGTAGTGGATGGCCTGGCAAGACTCGCAGACATACCGCAGGCGGCTGTCGCCCTCGGGGATCCGCTGAGTGACCGGCTGGCCGCACGCGCTGCAGAATTTCATGTGTTGTTCCTTTTGCTCTGGGCTATCTTGGCGCGCCGGCCGTGCTGCCGCAAGCGCACGGGGCTTGGGTGCTTCGCGCCTTTGGTGCATCATGCAAGGCAGGCCTTGGATACGAGCGTGCGCAATGCTGGACGAGCTACTTCGCCGAATGAGCAACCACCAACCCGCATCACTGGAAACCGACCGGCGGTTCCCCGAAGCGGCGGTCCTCTTGCCCATTACCCGCAGCGAAGCGCCCGAACTGGTCCTGACCCTGCGCGCCAAGGGCCTGTCCACCCACGGCGGCGAAGTGGCTTTTCCTGGTGGCCGCCGCGACCCGGAAGACCCGGACCTGGTGTTCACCGCGCTGCGTGAAGCCGAAGAAGAAATCGGCCTGCCGCCAGGCCTGGTGGAAGTGATCGGCCCACTCAGCCCGCTGATTTCGCTGCACGGCCTGAAAGTGACGCCATTCGTCGGGCTTATCCCCGATTTTGTCGAATACCGTGCCAATGATGCCGAGATCGCGGCAGTATTCACCGTGCCGCTGGAATTCTTCCGCCAGGACCCGCGCGACCATACCCACCGTATCGATTACCAGGGGCGCAGCTGGTATGTGCCCAGCTATCGCTATGGCGAATACAAGATCTGGGGGTTGTCGGCGATCATGATCGTCGAACTGGTCAACCTGCTGTTCGATGCCGGCATCAGCCTGCACCAACCCCCTGAGCGTTACATCGAAAACTGAGCGGGGCCAACCCCGTCGTCTGCGTTGCAGCCTGAGGAGCAAGCATGAAATACCGCCTGGGCGACCTGCGGGTCGAGAGCCACCCTACCAGTTGGGCCGCACCCAACGCCACGCTGATCGGCAATGTTCGCCTGCAGGCCGATGCCAGCGTGTGGTTTGGCGCGGTGCTGCGCGGGGACAACGAGCTGATCGACATTGGTGAGGGCAGCAATGTGCAGGATGGCACGGTGATGCACACCGACATGGGCTCGCCGCTGACCTTGGGCAAGGGCGTGACCGTTGGCCACAACGCCATGCTGCATGGTTGCACGGTGGGCGACTACAGCCTGGTAGGTATCAATGCAGTGATCCTCAATGGAGCGCGCATCGGCAAGCATTGCATCATCGGCGCCAATGCGCTGATTGCAGAGGGCAAGGAGATCCCTGACGGTTCGCTGGTGATGGGCTCGCCGGGCAAGGTGGTGCGCGAGCTGACCGAACAGCAGAAGCGCATGCTCGAAGCCAGTGCCGCGCATTACGTGCACAATGCCCAGCGTTATGCACGGGAGTTGGTGGTTGATGATGAGTGATGTAGTGGAGCGGCCGGTGGCCTCGCCGTGCGTGAGTATCTGTGCGCTGGACGAGCAGGATATCTGCACCGGTTGCCAGCGTACCGTGGCGGAAATCAGCCGCTGGGGGCGGATGGACAACGACGAGCGCCGGGCGGTGCTCAAACTTTGCCATGAAAGGGCAGTAGAGGCCGGCCTCATCCTGTAGGGCTGACTCGCCCCCCCTGTGGGAGCGGGTTCACCCGCGAACACCGGCGCAGCCGGTGCCATCCACCGTGTTGGATTCTTCGCGGGTGAACCCGCTCCCACAGGCTGCGCGTAGCCCTCGAACCTGATGCTGTACCTTTGAGAGCGGGTTTACCCGCGAACCAGCCAGCGGTAATCTGTGCCGCTTGCCCACAGACTACCCGCCATG
Source organism: Pseudomonas sp. X4 (assembly GCF_040784925.1). Classification (NCBI taxonomy): domain Bacteria; kingdom Pseudomonadati; phylum Pseudomonadota; class Gammaproteobacteria; order Pseudomonadales; family Pseudomonadaceae; genus Pseudomonas; species Pseudomonas sp. X4. Next base: position 3,612,119 of record NZ_CP160798.1, read on the forward strand.
TTCTATCTGATTGCCTACATCAGCAGCGTAGTGCTGATCAACTACGCCTTCTCCAGCGCGCCACACCTGGACATCATCTGGTCCGCCTGGGGCGGCCTGGTGTTCATCCTGCGCGACATGGTGCAGACCCGCTTCGGCCATGGCGCCCTGGTCGCCATGCTGGCAGCACTGGTGCTGTCCTATGTCACCTCGGAGCCGGCCATCGCCCTGGCCAGCGCCACCGCGTTCTTCATTTCCGAACTGATCGACTGGCTGGTGTTCAGCATCACCCGCCGGCCGCTGCGCGACCGCTTGTGGCTGAGTTCGGCGCTGAGCATCCCGGTGGATACCTTCATCTTCTTCGGCATGATCGGCGCCCTGACCCCAGCCGTGATCGGCACCGCCATGGCCTCGAAATTCGCCGGTGTCACCGCCGTGTGGCTGGCCATGGCATTTCGCGCCCGGCGGGCCGCCGTGGCGGGTTGATGGTGTAGAATAGCGGTCCTTTTTCAGCGGGCGGCGCCAAGCCTGGTGCGGCCCCGGACGCCTTCGAGGACCTGAAATGACCCGTATCGGAACCCCCTTGTCGCCCACCGCGACCCGTGTACTGCTCTGCGGCTGTGGCGAGCTGGGCAAGGAAGTGGTGATCGAGCTGCAGCGCCTGGGCGTCGAAGTGATCGCCGTCGATCGCTACGCCAATGCCCCGGCAATGCAGGTGGCGCACCGCAGCCACGTGGTCAACATGCTCGATGGCGTGGCCCTGCGCGCGGTGATCGAGGCCGAGAAGCCGCACTACATCGTCCCTGAAATCGAAGCCATCGCCACCGCCACCTTGGTCGAGCTGGAAAACGAAGGCTTCAACGTGGTGCCGACCGCCCGCGCCACCCAGCTCACCATGAACCGTGAAGGCATCCGCCGCCTGGCCGCCGAAGAACTGGACCTGCCAACCTCGCCGTACCACTTCGCCGACACCTACGAAGACTACGCCAAGGCCGTGGCCGATGTTGGCTACCCATGCGTGGTCAAACCGGTGATGAGCTCGTCGGGCAAGGGCCAGAGCCTGCTGCGCAGCGATGCCGACCTGCAGAAGTCGTGGGACTACGCCCAGGAAGGCGGCCGCGCCGGCAAAGGCCGGGTCATCGTCGAAGGCTTCATCGACTTCGAATACGAAATTACCCTGCTGACCGTGCGCCATGTCGGCGGCACCACCTTCCTCGAGCCTGTCGGCCACCGCCAGGAGAAGGGCGACTACCAGGAATCGTGGCAGCCGCAGGCCATGAGCCCGAAGGCGCTGGCCGAGTCGCAGCGGGTGGCCAAGGCAGTCACCGATGCCTTGGGCGGTCGTGGCCTGTTTGGCGTGGAACTGTTCGTGAAGGGCGACCAGGTGTGGTTCAGCGAAGTCTCGCCACGCCCGCATGACACCGGCCTGGTGACCCTGATTTCCCAGGACCTGTCGCAGTTTGCCCTGCATGCCCGGGCCATTCTTGGCCTGCCGATTCCGGTAGTGCGCCAGTTCGGCCCTTCGGCTTCGGCGGTGATCTTGCCCGAGGGGCAGTCGCAGCAGACCAGCTTTGCCAACCTGGGTGCGGCGCTGAGCGAGCCGGATACTGCCATTCGCCTGTTCGGCAAGCCGGAAATCAACGGTACCCGCCGCATGGGCGTGTGCCTGGCGCGTGACGAGTCGGTCGAAGCGGCGCGCGCCAAGGCGACCCGTGCTTCGCAGGCGGTCAAGGTCGAGTTCTGATCCGGGATCGTAAGGGGCCGCGTTGCGGCCCTTTCGCCGGCAAGCCAGCTCCCACAGGAACTCCACAAGGCTTGAGGGCTGTGGAGGCTTTGTGGGAGCTGGCTTGCCGGCGATGGGCTGCAAAGCAGCCCCTGCTTTCTCAAAGTTCGGTATTGCGGGTCTCTTTCAAGCACAGCACGGCAATCAAGCTGATCACCGCCGCCACCGACACATAACCCCCCACCCAGCTCAACCCACCCATGCTCACCAGCTTCTGGGCAAAGAACGGTGCCGCCGAGGCGCCGACGATGCCGCCCAGGTTATACGCCGCCGAAGCGCCGGTATAACGCACGTGGGTCGGGAACAGTTCAGGCAGCAGTGCCCCCATCGGCGCAAAGGTCACGCCCATCAGGAACAGTTCGATGGCCAGGAACAGCGCCACACCTGCGGTCGACCCCGAAGTCAGCAGCGGCTCCATGGTAAAGCCCGAGGCCACTGCCAGCAGGCCGCCGACGATCAGCACCGGTTTGCGCCCGTAGCGGTCGCTGAGCCAGGCCGACAGTGGTGTGGCCAGGGCCATGAACACCACCGCGAAGCACAGCAGGCCAAGGAACGTCTCGCGGCTGTAGCCCAGCGTGGTCACGCCATAGCTCAACGAGAACACGGTGGAGATGTAGAACAGCGCGTAGCACACCACCATCGCCGCTGCGCCCAGCAGGGTCGGCAGCCAGTATCTGGAAAACAGGTCGACCACCGGCATTTTCACCCGCTCGTGGCGGGCGACGGCCTTGGCGAACACCGGGCTTTCTTCAAGCTTCAGGCGCACATACAGGCCCACCAGTACCAGCGCGGCGCTGAGCAGGAACGGAATGCGCCAGCCCCACTCGCGGAACTGCTCGTCGCTGAGCACCAGGGCCAGGGTCAGGAACAGGCCGTTGGCAGCCAAAAAGCCGATCGACGGGCCCAGCTGCGGGAACATGCCGAACCAGGCGCGCTTGCCTTCGGGCGCGTTCTCGGTGGCCAGCAAGGCCGCGCCACCCCATTCGCCACCCAGGCCCAGGCCTTGGCCAAAGCGCAGCAGGCAGAGAATGATCGGCGCCCATACACCAATGCTGTCGTAGCCCGGCAGCACGCCGATGGCCGTGGTGGACACGCCCATCAGCAGCAGCGAGGCGACCAGGGTCGACTTGCGGCCGATACGGTCGCCAAAGTGGCCGAACAGTGCCGAGCCCAGCGGGCGCGCCAGGAAGGCGATACCGAAGGTGAGGAAGGCCGCCAGCATCTGCGCGGTGCCTGACCCGGACGGGAAGAACACCGGGCCGATCACCAGGGCGGCGGCAGTGGCGTAGACGTAGAAATCGTAGAACTCGATGGCGGTGCCGATGAAGCTGGCGGTGGCTACCCGCGCGGGCGAGTTGACCGGTGCGGCAGGCGCTTCGGCATAGGTGCTGCTGGTTGTCATTGAATAGGTCCCTGACAGTCTGGTCCGGCTCCATTGGGATAAGCCCCGCGGCGTGCAATGCAAAAGGGCAGGCACGGTGGCGCGGGCGCCGGAGCGTTTTGTTGTTGTGTGCGCCCGACTGACGATAGCCCAAGGGGGATAGGGGCGGGGCGGGCACTGTTCGGGGTGTTGAAGCAGGACCGCAGGGCGTGTCAGTGGAGCGGACTGGCCGTGGAGCGCCGGGTGCGGGTAGCAGGCGGGACGGCGGGGCTGGGTAAGCGTGACCCGAGTATAGCTATCGGGTCACGGTCCACACCAGTACCTTGCTGGCACAATTGTCCTCTGTTTCGAGGATTTCCAGGCGATAGCGGCCGATCTTCAGGCAAACGGCGCTTTCCGGGATGCTTTCCAGCGCTTCGGTGACCAGCCCGTTGAGGGTCTTCGGCCCGCCGTCGCAGGGCAGGTGCCAGCCCAGGCTGCGGTTGATCTCGCGCAGCGAAGCGGTGCCGTCGATGACGAAGGTGCCATCGGGCTGCGGGTGCACGTGAGGGTTGTCCAGGCTGTGTTCATCCTCGAACTCGCCAACGATCTCCTCGAGGATGTCTTCCAGGGTGACGATGCCCAGCACTTCGCCGTACTCGTCCACCACCACGCCCATGCGGCGCTGCTGTTTGTGGAAGTTCAGCAGCTGCATTTGCAGGGGCGTGCTCTCGGGCACGAAATAGGGCTCGTAGCAGGCGCCGAGCAGCATCTCCAAGGTCAGCTCGGCCTTGGGCAGCAGGTGGCTGATCAGCTTGGTATTGAGGATTGCTTCAACCTGGTTGATGTCGCTGTGGTACACCGGCAGGCGGGTGTGGCGGCTGACGATCAGTTGCTCGATGATGCGCTCGATCGGCTCGTCGAGGCTGATGCCGTCCACTTCGTTGCGCGGTACCAGGATGTCGTTGACGGTCATCTTGTCCAGTGACTGCAGGCCGTCGAGCAGGCCGTGGCGCGGTGCTTCGTGTTCCTCATCCTCGTCGAACTCATCGGCTTCCTGCGGGTGCAGGGCCACGGCCGTGGGTTGCACGCGGAACGGACGCAGGATCAGCTTGGCAATGCCATCCAGCAGGTAGGCCAGCGGTTGCAGCAGGGCGAGGGGGACCTTCAGCAGGCTGGTGCCGAGGCTGACGAACGCCTGCGGGTTGCGCCGGGCCAGGCGCCGCGGCAGGTAATCGGCAAACACCAGCAGGACGAGGGTGGCGGCCAACCCGGCCAGCCAGAAGCCGTGCTCGCCGCTATGGCGCTGGCCAACCAGGCAGGCCAGGCCCAGCACCAGCAGCTTGCCCAGGCTGGCGCACAGCACCAGGGCCTGGGCCGGCAGCACGGGCTGGCCGTCCTCGCCGGTGCGCAGTGCGCCATTGAGTTGCAGGCGGGCGGCATCCACCGCGGTGAACAGCGCCGACCACAACAGCGCCAGTGCCAGGGTGCCGAATAGCGGTGCGTACGGCAGGGTATCCATGGGCGGCCGTCAGATATGCAGGATGAATTCGCGAACCAGCTTGCTGCCGAAATAGGCCAGCATCAGCAGGCAGAAACCGGCCAGCGTCCAGCGGATGGCCTTGTGGCCACGCCAGCCCAGGCGGGTGCGGCCCCACAGCAGCACGCTGAACACCACCCAGGCGACACAGGCCAGCAGGGTCTTGTGTGCCAGGTGCTGGGCGAACAGGTTGTCGAGGAACAGCCAGCCGGAGATCAGCGACAGCGACAGCAGGCACCAGCCGGCCCAGAGGAAGCCGAACAGCAGGCTTTCCATGGTTTGCAGCGGCGGGAAGTTGCGGATCAGCCCGGACGGGTGCTTGTTCTTCAGCTGGCGGTCCTGCAGCAGCAACAGCAGTGCCTGGAACACCGCGATGGTGAACAGCCCGTAGGCCAGGATCGACAGCAGGATATGCGCGAGGATGCCCGGCTCTTCGTTGACCAGCGGCACCGTGCCGGGGGGCGCGAACTGGGCCAGCAGCGCGGTCACCGCGCCCAGCGGGAACAGCAGCACCAGCAGGTTTTCCACGGGTATGCGCAAGCAGGCCAGCAGAGTCAGGGCGATGACCGCCACGGCGATCAGGCTGGCGGCACTGAAGAAGTCCAGGCTCAGGCCCAGCGGGGTGATCAGCTGGAAGAACAGCGCACCGGCCTGGGCGAGTACCGCGAAGGCACCCAGCAGGGCAAGCAGGCGCTTGTCGGCCTTGCGGTTCTGGGCAAGGTAAGAGCCCTGGTAGATTGCCGCAGCTATATATAGGCCGGCGGCGATCAGGTTGGGGATGAGGCTGGGTGAGGAGAACATAAGTCCTGGTTGGCGAGCCTTAAAGAGACGGAGTTTGGCATAGATCGCGCTGGTCTAGGAAGACTGGCAGACCGCGGTGCGGCATTCGCGGGTGAACCCGCTCCCACAGGTACGGCGCCGGTTTCGAATGTGGTGCAGACCCTGTGGGAGCGGGTTCACCCGCGAAGAGGCCGGCACAGCCACCGAATATCTACCAGGCCGCCAGCAAGGTGTGCGCCGCCGCCGCACTTCGCTATAATCGCCGCCTTGCTGTGCCCGGCGGGTATGCATTCCCCCCTGGGCGCCTGACAAACCTCGGCTTTTACTGGGCCTGAAAGGATCACCATGTTCGAAAACCTGACCGACCGCCTGTCACAGACGCTGCGCCATGTCACCGGCAAGGCCAAGCTGACCGAAGACAACATCAAGGACACGCTGCGCGAAGTGCGCATGGCCCTGCTCGAGGCCGACGTTGCCCTGCCGGTGGTCAAGGATTTCGTCAACAGCGTCAAGGACCGTGCAGTCGGCACCGAAGTATCGCGCAGCCTGACCCCGGGCCAGGCGTTCGTGAAGATCGTCCAGGCCGAACTGGAAAGCCTGATGGGCGCGGCCAACGAAGACCTCGCGCTGAACGCCGCCCCGCCCGCCGTGGTGCTGATGGCCGGCCTGCAGGGTGCCGGTAAGACCACCACCGCCGGCAAGCTGGCGCGCTTCCTCAAGGAGCGCAAGAAAAAGAGCGTGATGGTGGTGTCCGCCGACGTCTACCGCCCGGCAGCGATCAAGCAGCTGGAAACCCTGGCCAACGACATCGGCGTCACCTTCTTCCCGTCCGACATCAGCCAGAAGCCGGTGGCCATCGCCGAAGCGGCCATCCGCGAAGCCAAGCTGAAGTTCATCGACGTGGTCATCGTCGACACCGCCGGCCGTCTGCACATCGACGCCGACATGATGGACGAGATCAAGGCGCTGCATGCCGCGGTCAAGCCGATCGAGACCCTGTTCGTGGTCGACGCCATGACCGGTCAGGACGCCGCCAACACCGCCAAGGCCTTTGGCGAGGCGCTGCCGCTGACCGGCGTGGTGCTGACCAAGGTCGACGGTGACGCCCGTGGCGGTGCCGCGCTGTCGGTGCGTGCCATCACCGGCAAGCCGATCAAGTTCATCGGTATGGGCGAGAAGACCGAAGCCCTCGAACCGTTCCACCCCGACCGCGTCGCCTCGCGCATCCTCGGCATGGGTGACGTGCTCAGCCTGATCGAGCAGGCCGAGCAGAACATCGACAAGGCCAAGGCCGACAAGCTGGCCAAGAAGCTGAAGAAGGGCAAGGGCTTCGACCTCGAAGACTTCCGCGACCAGCTGCAGCAGATGAAGAACATGGGCGGCCTCGGTGGCCTGATGGACAAGCTGCCGAGCATCGGCGGGGTCAACCTGTCGCAGATGGGCAACGCCCAGGGCGCCGCCGAGAAGCAGTTCAAGCAGATGGAAGCGATCATCAACTCCATGACCCCGGCCGAGCGCCGTGATCCGGAGCTGATCAGCGGCTCGCGCAAGCGCCGTATCGCCATCGGTTCCGGCACCCAGGTGCAGGACGTCGGCCGCCTGATCAAGCAGCACAAGCAAATGCAGAAGATGATGAAGAAATTCTCCGCCAAGGGCGGCATGGCCAAGATGATGCGCGGCCTTGGCGGGATGCTGCCGGGCGGCGGCATGCCGAAGCTGTAACCCCTATTCCGGGGGCCTGCCGTTTGTCCGGCAGGCGCCCAGAACCCCCGCTGTGGCGGGGCAATGGTCGCGGATTTCGCGGCTCAACCGGCAGATCTGGACGGCAGGGCAGGGCCTTGCCGAAAAAGTCATTTGCAAATGTCCGTGTATTCCCCGAGAATATGCGGCCTTTTGGGCACCCGTGTGCCTATTTGGCATTCAGATTTGCAGTACCAGCTGCTGTATCAACTGCAGCACCGACTATAGGAACGATGTTCACATGGTAACCATTCGTCTGGCCCGTGGCGGCTCGAAAAAGCGCCCATTCTACCACCTGACCGTGACCAACTCGCGTAACGCCCGTGACGGCCGTTTCGTTGAGCGCGTAGGTTTCTTCAACCCGATCGCTGCTGGCGCCGAAGTCAAGCTGTCGGTCAACCAAGAGCGCGTCAACTACTGGCTGAGCCAGGGTGCACAGCCGTCTGAGCGCGTTGCTCAGCTGCTGAAGGACGCTGCCAAGGCTGCTGCCTGAGTAGTATGAACGCGACGCCAGAAAAGGCTGACGACCTCATCGTCGTTGGCAAGATTTTTTCGGTTCACGGCGTTCGCGGCGAGGTGAAGGTGTATTCCTTTACCGATCCGATTGAAAACCTGTTGGATTATCCGCGCTGGACGCTTCGGCACGAAGGCAAGGTAAAGCAGGTCGAGCTGGTCAACGGTCGTGGCTCCCAGAAGGGCCTGGTCGTGAAACTGAAAGGCCTCGATGATCGTGATGAAGCCCGTCTTCTGAGCGGTTACGAAATCTGCATTCCGCGGAGCCTTTTGCCCAACCTGGCTGCTGACGAGTACTACTGGTACCAGTTGGTGGGCCTGAAGGTCATCAACCAGGACGAACAACTGTTCGGCAAGGTCGATCACCTGTTGGAGACCGGTGCGAACGATGTAATGGTGGTCAAGCCCTGCGCAGGCAGCCTGGATGATCGCGAGCGTCTGTTGCCCTATACGGCGCAATGCGTGCTCGACATCGACCTGGAAGCAGGCGTGATGCGGGTTGAATGGGACGCGGACTTCTAAACGATGGGTAACCTTCGCGTAGACGTCATCACGTTGTTCCCCGAGATGTTCTCGGCCATCACGGAGTACGGCATTACCAGCCGCGCGGTGAAACAGGGGTTGCTTCAGGTGACTTGCTGGAACCCGCGGGACTACACCACAGATCGTCACCACACGGTGGATGATCGGCCGTTTGGCGGTGGTCCGGGCATGGTGATGAAAATCAAGCCTCTGGAAGACGCCCTGGTTAGCGCCAGGCAAGCGACCGGAGCAGCGGCGAAGGTGATCTACCTTTCGCCACAAGGCCGCAAGCTGACTCAGCAGGCGGTCAAGGGCCTGGCCGAACAGGAATCGTTGATCCTGATCGCCGGTCGTTATGAAGGCATCGACGAGCGCTTTATCGAGGCTCATGTCGATGAGGAGTGGTCGATTGGCGACTATGTGCTTTCCGGTGGCGAGCTGCCGGCCATGGTACTGATCGATGCGGTTACACGGCTGCTGCCCGGAGCTTTAGGGCATGTGGATTCGGCGGAAGAAGATTCCTTCACCGACGGTCTGCTCGATTGCCCGCACTACACCCGGCCTGAGGTGTATGCGGATCAGCGTGTTCCCGACGTGTTGCTAAGTGGCAACCATGCACACATCCGGCGTTGGAGAATGAAGCAGTCCCTTGGTAGGACCTTCGAACGACGCGCCGATCTTCTGGAAAGTCGCTCGCTTTCTGGAGAAGAGAAGAAGCTGCTCGAGGAATATCTCCGCGAGCGGGACGATAGTTAAACGTATCGATGGTGGATCACGTATCCATCTTAGGAGCACAGCATGACCAACAAGATCATCCAGCAGCTCGAAGCCGAGCAGATGAGCAAGGAAATCCCGACCTTCGCACCAGGCGACACCGTTGTCGTTCAGGTTAAAGTGAAGGAAGGTGAGCGTTCCCGTCTGCAGGCGTTCGAAGGCGTCGTTATCGCCAAGCGTAACCGCGGTCTGAACAGCGCCTTCACCGTGCGCAAGATCTCCAGCGGCGTTGGCGTAGAGCGTACCTTCCAGACCTACAGCCCGCAAATCGACAGCCTGGCCGTGAAACGTCGTGGTGACGTGCGTAAAGCCAAGCTGTACTACCTGCGCGACCTGTCCGGCAAAGCCGCTCGCATCAAGGAAAAACTGTCCTGAGTGCAGTTTGCCCGGTGGCCAAGGCCGCCTAGCGAGAAAAAAGCAGCCTTCGGGCTGCTTTTTTGCGTTTTGAACCCCCGAAGATGTGATTGCCATGACTACCCGAGACCAGGAAATCCTGCGCCGCACCGAGCTGTCGGTGACCCGCGTGACCAAGGCGGTGTTCCCCAACACCACCAACCACCACAACACCCTGTTCGGCGGCACCGCCCTGGCCTGGATGGACGAAGTGTCGTTCATCGCCGCCACGCGCTTCTGCCGCCTGCCGCTGGTGACCGTGTCCACTGACCGTATCGACTTCAAGCACCCGATCCCGGCGGGCTCGATCGTCGAGTTGGTGGGGTCGGTCATCAAGGTGGGTAATACCAGCTTGCAGGTGCAGGTGGATGTGTTCGTCGAGAACATGTACCTGGATGGGCGCGAGCGAGCGATTCACGGGGTGTTCAGCTTCGTCGCCATCGACGAGGACAAGCGGCCGGTGCCGGTTTTGCCCCAGGCCTGAGTTCTCCTGCACTGGCCCTTTCGCGGCTAAAGCCGCTCCCACAGGGGTCGCACATACCTCGAGGGCGGTGATATTCCTGTGGGAGCGGCTTTAGCCGCGAAGAGGCCAGTACAGACAACAATTATGCTGCTGTGAAACACTAAGCCATCTCCAACACCCAGCAGCCCCGAATGCCCGCCCTAGACCACCCCCTGATCGACCAGTTCCTCGACGCCCTGTGGCTTGAAAAGGGCCTGTCCGACAACACCCGCATGTCCTACCGCAGCGACCTGGCTCTGTTCAACGGCTGGCTGCAGGAGCACAGCGTCAGCTTGCCCGACGCCGGCCGCGACCTGATTCTCGACCACCTGGCCTGGCGCCTCGACCAGGGCTACAAGCCGCGCTCCACGGCACGCTTCCTGTCCGGCCTGCGCGGCTTCTTCCGCTACCTGCTGCGGGAAAAGCTGGTGGCCATCGACCCGACCCTGCAAGTCGACATGCCGCAACTGGGCAAGCCACTGCCCAAGTCGTTGTCCGAAGCCGACGTCGAAGCCTTGCTGCAGGCCCCGGACCTGGGCGAAGCCATCGGCCAGCGTGACCGCGCCATGCTCGAAGTGCTTTACGCCTGCGGCCTGCGGGTCACCGAACTGGTCAGCCTGGCCCTCGACCAGGTCAACCTGCGCCAGGGCGTGCTGCGGGTGATGGGCAAGGGCAGCAAGGAGCGCCTGGTGCCCATGGGCGAAGAGGCGGTGGTGTGGCTGCAACGCTACCTGCGCGATGGCCGCGCCGAACTGCTGAATGGCCGCCCCAGCGATGTCTTGTTCCCCAGCCAGCGTGGCGAGCAGATGACCCGCCAGACCTTCTGGCATCGCATCAAGCACCATGCCCGGGTCGCCGGCATCGACAAACCGCTGTCGCCGCACACCCTGCGCCATGCCTTCGCTACTCATCTGCTCAACCATGGCGCCGACCTGCGCGTGGTACAGATGCTGCTGGGCCACAGTGATCTGTCGACCACGCAGATCTACACCCATGTCGCCAAGGCCCGCCTGCAGCAATTGCACGCCCAGCACCACCCGCGTGGATGAATGTTTTTCATGTTCCGCCGACCGGTCCTTGCAAGGCCCTTCACCGGCGGTGTGATGTGGTAGGCTTGGGCGGTTTGCACCAAGGGCCGCACGGTCACCGCGTATTTTCCGCAGGTGGCGCCCTCCGGCCCCTGTCCGCCTTCAGGAGTTCCCATGCGCGTGACCCAGTTTTTCGCCGCCGCCGCGTTGGCGCTGGCCAGTACCTTTGCCGTTGCTGCGGCAACCGACAGCAATGCCACTGCCGAGCAGGCCATCCGTAAGTCGTTGCAGAACCTCGAGCTGGAAGTGCCCGTCGAAAGCGTGGCCAGCAGCCCGGTCAGTGGCCTGTATGAAGTCAAGCTGCAGGGCGGCCGCGTGCTGTATGCCAGCGGCGACGGCCAGTTCGTGATGCAGGGCTACCTGTTCCAGATCCAGGACGGCAAGCCGGTCAACCTCACCGAGAAGACCGAGCGCCTGGGCATTGCCAAGCTCATCAACGGCATTCCAGCCGCCGAGATGGTGGTTTATCCTGCCAAGGGCGAGACCAAGTCGCACATCACCGTGTTCACCGACACCACCTGCCCGTACTGCCACAAGCTGCACGCCGAGGTGCCCGAACTCAATCGCCGCGGTATCGAAGTGCGCTATGTCGCCTTCCCGCGTCAGGGTCTCGGTTCGCCGGGTGACCAGCAGTTGCAGGCCGTCTGGTGTTCAAGCGACCGCCGTGCGGCGATGGACAAGATGGTCGAGGGTGAGGAAATCAAGGCCGCCAAGTGCGCCAACCCGGTCAGCAAGCAGTTCCAGCTGGGCCAGTCGATCGGCGTCAACGGCACGCCGGCGATCGTCCTTGAAAGCGGCCAGGTCATTCCGGGCTACCAGCCGGCACCGCAGGTCGCCAAGCTGGCACTGGCCAAGTAATCCAATTCAGTACGCCGTCGTCATGGGGTGACGGCATGTTTCACGGTCGGCATAGGTGTCGGCCGTTCAATGGGGAGTTCACAGTGAAACCGGTCAAAGTAGGCATCTGTGGGTTGGGGACCGTCGGTGGCGGAACCTTCAATGTACTTCAGCGCAACGCCGAGGAGATCGCCCGCCGTGCCGGGCGCGGTATTGAAGTGGCACAGATTGCCATGCGCTCGCAGAACCCGAACTGCCAGATTACCGGTACCCCCATTACCGCTGATGTGTTCGAAGTTGCGAGCAACCCGGAGATCGACATTGTCATCGAGCTGATCGGTGGCTACACCGTGGCCCGCGAACTGGTGCTCAAGGCCATCGAAAACGGCAAGCACGTGGTCACCGCCAACAAGGCGCTGATTGCCGTGCACGGCAATGAAATCTTCGCCAAGGCCCGCGAGAAAGGCGTGATCGTCGCCTTCGAAGCGGCCGTGGCCGGTGGCATCCCGGTGATCAAGGCCATCCGCGAAGGCCTGTCGGCCAACCACATCAACTGGCTGGCCGGCATCATCAACGGCACCGGCAACTTCATCCTCACCGAAATGCGTGAGAAGGGCCGTGCCTTCCCGGATGTGCTGGCCGAAGCCCAGGCGCTGGGTTACGCCGAAGCCGACCCGACCTTCGACGTTGAAGGCATCGATGCCGCGCACAAGCTGACCATCCTGGCCTCGATCGCTTTCGGCATCCCGCTGCAATTCGACAAGGCCTACACCGAAGGCATCACCCAGCTGACCACTGCTGACGTGAATTATGCCGAGGCCCTGGGCTACCGCATCAAGCACCTGGGTGTGGCCCGCCGCACTGCCGAAGGTATCGAGCTGCGCGTACACCCGACGCTGATCCCGGCCGACCGCCTGATCGCCAACGTCAACGGCGTGATGAACGCCGTCATGGTCAACGGCGACGCCGCCGGTTCCACCCTGTACTACGGCGCCGGTGCCGGCATGGAGCCTACCGCTTCGTCGGTGGTCGGCGATCTGGTCGATGTGGTCCGTGCCATGACCTCCGACCCGGAAAACCGCGTGCCGCACCTGGCCTTCCAGCCGGATTCGCTGTCGGCCCACCCGATCCTGCCGATCGAGGCCTGTGAAAGCGCCTACTACCTGCGCATCCAGGCCAAGGATCACCCGGGCGTACTGGCCCAGGTGGCCAGCATCCTCTCGGAGCGTGGCATCAACATCGAGTCGATCATGCAGAAGGAAGCCGAGGAACAGGACGGCCTGGTGCCGATGATCCTGCTGACCCATCGCGTGGTCGAGCAGCGTATCAACGACGCCATCGTCGCCCTGGAAGCCCTGCAGGACGTGGTCGGCAAGGTCGTGCGCATTCGCGTCGAGCAGCTCAACTAACAATAGTGCCGGCGGGCCGCCAGTGCGGCCCCGGCCCCAGCATCGAAGGTTTGCACCCATGCGCTATATCAGTACCCGCGGCCAGGCTCCGGCCCTCAATTTCGAAGACGTCCTGCTGGCTGGCCTGGCCAGCGACGGCGGCCTATACGTCCCGGAAAACCTGCCACGCTTCACCCAGGAAGAAATCGCCTCGTGGGCCGGCCTGCCGTACCACGAACTTGCCTTCCGGGTGATGCGCCCGTTCGTCGAAGGCAGCATCGCCGACGCCGACTTCAAGAAGATCCTCGAAGAAACCTACGGCGAGTTCGCCCACGCCGCGGTTGCCCCGCTGCGTCAGCTGAACAGCAACGAGTGGGTGCTGGAGCTGTTCCACGGCCCGACCCTGGCGTTCAAGGACTTCGCCCTGCAACTGCTCGGCCGCCTGCTGGACCACGTGCTGGCCAAGCGCAACGAGCGCGTGGTGATCATTGGCGCTACCAGCGGTGACACCGGTTCCGCCGCCATCGAAGGTTGCCGCCGTTGCGACAACGTCGACATCTTCATCCTGCACCCGCACCAGCGCGTGTCGGAAGTGCAGCGCCGGCAGATGACCACCATCTTCGGCGACAACATCCACAACATCGCCATCGAAGGCAACTTCGACGACTGCCAGGAAATGGTCAAGGCCAGCTTCGCCGACCAGTCGTTCCTCAAGGGCACCCGCCTGGTTGCGGTCAACTCGATCAACTGGGCGCGGATCATGGCCCAGATCGTCTACTACTTCCACGCGGCCCTGCAGCTGGGTGGCCCGGCGCGTTCCGTGGCGTTCTCGGTGCCGACCGGCAACTTCGGTGACATCTTCGCCGGTTACCTGGCACGTAACATGGGGCTGCCGGTCAGCCAGCTGATCGTCGCCACCAACCGCAACGACATCCTGCACCGCTTCATGAGCGGCAACCAGTACGTCAAGGAAACCCTGCACGCGACCCTGTCGCCGTCGATGGACATCATGGTCTCGTCCAACTTCGAGCGCCTGCTGTTCGACCTGCACGGCCGCAACGGCGGCGCCATTGCCGAACTGATGGCCAACTTCAAGCAAGGTGGCGGCTTCAGTGTCGAGCAAGACCGCTGGACCGAAGCGCGCAAGCTGTTCGACTCGCTGGCAGTGAGTGACGAGCAGACCTGCGAAACCATCGCCGAAGTGTTCGCCGCTACCGGCGAAGTGCTCGACCCGCACACCGCAATCGGCGTCAAGGCCGCCCGCGAGTGCCGCCGTAGCCTGGACACGCCTATGGTGGTGCTGGGTACCGCGCACCCGGTCAAGTTCCCGGAAGCGGTGGAGAAGGCCGGTGTTGGCAAGGCGCTGGAGCTGCCGGCGCACCTCAGCGACCTGTTCAGCCGTGAAGAGCGTTGCACGGTGCTGGCCAATGACCTGAAGGCTGTGCAGGGCTTTGTCAGCCAGCATGGCAACCGCGGCAAGCCGCTGTAAACATCGGGGCCGCACTGCGGCCCATCGCCGGCAAGCCAGCTCCCACCCCGACCGCATAGGCCCAAGGTCATGTGCAATCCCTGTGGGAGCTGGCTTGCCGGCGATGGGCTGCGGAGCAGCCCTAATTCTCCGAATCTTCCCACTGCTCCATCAGAAACATCCTATTCAGGCCGCCCAGCGCAAAGCCTAAATTAGCCGGTCCTCCCATCAGGAGCGGCTCATGTACCAGCCCTACGTGTTGATCCACCAGGCTCGCCCATCCCATCAGATCCTCCTGCACCAGGCCCTCAATGCCCAAGGCATGTTCCATGTGCGCATCAGCGAAACCAGCGCAGACCTCGACGCCTGCCTGAACGCCGATCACCGCCCCGATCTGTTGATCCTTGACCACGCCATGCCTACCCGGGCCGGCCTTGCCTTGCTCGAACAGCAGCACCGAACCCGCGCTTTGCTGTTCGTCGGCCAGGCTATCCCCAAGCGCCACAACCTTGCCCAAGAGGCCAGAAACCGGGGCCTGTGGGTGCTCGCCGAACTGCCCTGGCCGCTGTCGATGCCAAGCCTGCAGCGTGCCCTGCAAGCACTGCAGGTGCGCCCATGGCGGCGTATTCAAACTGTCACGTCCGCCCCGCATGCTCACTGAAGCAGCCGCGGTGTAACGAACTTTCCGCTGCGTCTGTTGGTCAGTTCCTCTATATCCCACCACGCAGCGAGTGATCCGGATGGAAAGAATCTGCAGACTGCTCAACGAAGCCCTGACCCCCTATCAGACCCACCTCGGCATCGCCGATGCCCAGGGTAATCGCCAATTGACCATTCACGACCGCCTCACCGGCATCACCCTGCAGCGCACGGTCAGCGAGCGCCAGTTGCAGGAACAAAGCCTGTTGATCGACCTGGTGGATGGCCTGCACCGCGACCTGCAGATCGCCGAAGGGCGTTTGCAGCCCTGTGTTATCGCGGCATTGCAGCAGCGCCAGCAACCCCATGGAACCTTTGCCTGAGTGGCATATCAGACACTGTAAGGGCAGCCGGGCCAGTGCTTTGCTCCGGCGCTGGCAAGGCTGTCACGGGAAGCCCCCAAGGGCTTTCGCTTGGCCCCGGGCGTGTTTCCCCAGCGCCCGGGGTTTCTTTTTGAGTTGCCTGCACCGGCCCTATCGCCGGCAAGCCAGCTCCCACAGTTACTGCACATGGCTTGAGGTTGATGCGGTCGAGGTGGGAGCTGGCTTGCCGGCGATAGGGCCGGTGCAGGCAATCAGTGGCCTTCGAAGAAACGCTTGCTCTCTTCCAGGTAATCTTCCTGCAACGCCGGGTCCAGCCAGCGTGCATACAACCCCGGCAACACATCCCGGCGCAAGGCAGGCAGCAGTTGGTCGATGTGCGCAATCGCTTCACGCCCCAGCTCGCTGTTCGAACAACCTACATGCAGAAACTGGTAGCGGTTGACCCCTTGCACAGGATGAAACCGGTAGTCAGCCAGTGCCCCGCCTTGCTGCTCCACCAGGTAGCGCACTTCGGGCCAGTAGCCGAGCACCATGCGCAGGCGCCCGAGCTGTTGCATCTGTAGCAGGTTGGCGGTGGCGTCGTTGCCGTAGTGGCGGCTGAACGCGGTGTCGGGCAACTGGCGCAGGATGGCGTCGATCTGCGTGCCATAGCTGCGCTCGGCGACAACCCCCAGCTTCAGCGGGGTCTTGCTCAGCAGAGCATGCAGGTCTACCTCCTGGCCGTCGAGGTAAGGCACCACCATCGCCTCGCTGTCCTTGCGCAGCACCAGGCCGCCACTGAGCACGCCCAGGGAGGGCACGGAAAACCGCACATATTCGGCGCGCTCCGGCGTCCACAGCAGGGTAGGGTCGCAGGTGAAGCTATTCGGGTCCTGCAGCATCTGGATGCCGCGGGCGCGGTTGACCCGCACGATGCTGTGGTCGTACTCGGGCATCTGCCTGATCAGCAGGGGCAACAGCTGGTCGATCACCCCTTGGCCTTTCTCCGGCCCTTCCAGAATGGTGAACGGCGGCAGGTCGCGCACCAGCCAGAAGAGGCGCTCCTTGGCACTGGCAGGCTGCAACAGCAATGCGGGCAGCAGCCCCCACAGCAGGACCAGGTGACGTAGGCAACGGGCAGCGCGCATGGACCAGGGCCGCGCCAGGGTCAGACCGTGCCTGCTGCGCGCAGGCTGGCGATGGCCGCCGCGTCGTAGCCCAGGTTGCCGAGCAGTGCCTCGGTGTGTTCGCCCAGCGCCGGGCCTACCCACTCGGTGGAGCCGGGGGTGTCCGACAGCTTGGGCACGATGCCCGGCATGCGGAATGGCTTGCCGTCCGGCAGCTTGGCCTGCAGGAACATTTCGCGTGCCAGGTACTGCGGGTCGTTGAACATGTCCTCGGCCGAATAGATGCGGCTGGCCGGCACTTCGGCGGTGTTCAGCACCTGTATCAGTTGCTCCAGCGGCAGGCTGTTGGCCCAGCGGTCGATTACCCCGTACAGCTCGTCACGGCGCAGGTCGCGGCCATCGTTGGTGGCCAGGGTCGGGTCGTCGGCCAGGTCGGTGCGGCCAATGGCCTGCATGAAGCGTTTGAAGATCGCATCGCCGTTGGCGCCGATCTGCACATGCTTGCCGTCGGCGCTGGTGTGAATGGAGGAGGGCGTGATGCCGGGCATGATGTTGCCGGTGCGTTCGCGGACAAAGCCGAACACATCGAACTCCGGGACCATGCTTTCCATCATGGCGAAGATCGCTTCGTACAGGGCCACGTCCACCACCTGGCCCTGGCCGCCGTTGACTTCACGGTGTCGCAGCGCCATCAGTGCGCCGATCACCCCCCACAGGGCAGCAATCGAGTCACCGATGGAAATGCCCGTGCGCACCGGTGGGCGGTCGTCGAAGCCGGTGATGTAGCGCAGGCCGCCCATCGACTCGCCCACGGCGCCGAAGCCCGGCTGGTCCTTCATCGGCCCGGTCTGGCCGAAGCCCGACAGGCGCACCATTACCAGGCGCGGGTTGAGCGCGTGCAGCACGTCCCAGCCCAGGCCGAGTTTTTCCAGCACGCCCGGGCGGAAGTTCTCGATCAGGATGTCGGCCTCGGCCAGCAGGCGCTTGAGAATCTCGCGGCCCTCTGGGTGCTTGAGGTTGAGGGTGAGCGACTGCTTGTTGCGAGCCTGCACGAACCACCACAGCGAGGTGCCCTCGTACAGCTTGCGCCATTTGCGCAACGGGTCGCCGCCATCGGGCGATTCGACCTTGACCACCTCGGCGCCGAATTCGGCACAGATGCGCGAGGCGAACGGGCCAGCGATAAGGGTGCCGAGTTCGACAACTTTGAGACCGGCGAGGGGTTTGCTGGGCGTAGTCATGGGGCATCCGTGGCAGCTGGGCAGATGCGTGGTTTTATCATAGGTCCGAAGCGGCAGATACTGCTGCGGGGCAACGAAGGGCAGTATCGGTTAGACTGTGTCACTTTTTCTCTGCGCAAGAAGCCCGTCGACCATGGCCCAGCCGTCCACCACCTACAAATTCGAACTGAACCTGACCGACCTCGACCGCGGCGTGTACGAAAACGTCCGTCAGACCATCGCCCGCCACCCTTCGGAGACCGAAGAGCGCATGGCCGTGCGCCTGCTGGCCTACGCCCTGTGGTACAACGAGAACCTGTCGTTCGGCCGTGGCCTGTCCGATGTGGACGAAGCGGCGCTTTGGGAAAAGAGCCTGGACGATCGCATCCTGCACTGGATCGAAGTGGGCCAGCCGGACGCCGACCGACTGACCTGGTGCTCGCGCCGCACCGAGCGTACCAGCCTGCTGGCCTACGGCAGCCTGCGCGTATGGCAGAACAAGGTGGTGGACGCGGTCAAGGGCCTGAAGAACCTGAGCATTGCCGCGGTGCCGCAGGAGGTGTTGGAAACCCTCGCCACCGACATGCCCCGCACCATCAAGTGGGACGTGATGATCAGTGAAGGCACCTTGTTCGTCACCGACGACCGTGGCCAGCACGAAGTGCAGCTGGAGTGGCTGCTTGGTGAGCGCGGCTGAAGCACCCCATGCGTATCGAACCTCGCCCGCTGCCGCCGACCCTGCCATTCCTGGGTAACCTGCCACCCTTGCTGACCCGCCTTTACGCCGCGCGCGGCGTGCAGAGCGAGGCCGAGCTGGACAAAAGCCTCGCGCGCCTGCTGCCGTACCAGCAGCTCAAGGGCATCGAGGCCGGCGTGGACCTGCTGGTCGAGGCTATCGACCAGCGCCAGCGCATCCTCATCGTCGGCGACTTCGATGCCGACGGCGCCACTGCCAGTACTGTCGGCGTGCTGGGCCTGCGCCTGCTGGGCGCGGTCCACGTCGACTACCTCGTGCCCAACCGCTTCGAATACGGTTACGGCCTGACCCCGGAAATCGTCGAGGTGGCGCTGCAACGCCAGCCGCAGCTGCTGATCACCGTGGATAACGGCATTTCCAGCGTCGACGGTGTGGCAGCCGCCAAGGCCGCCGGGCTCAAGGTGCTGGTCACCGACCACCACCTGCCGGGCGCGGAGTTGCCCGACGCCGACGCCATCATCAACCCCAACCAGCCGGGCTGCAGTTTCCCGAGCAAGGCGCTGGCCGGGGTAGGGGTGATCTTCTACGTGCTGATGGCCCTGCGTGCGCGCCTGCGCAGCCTGGGGCGCTACGAAACGCAGCCGCAGCCGAACATCGGCGAATTGCTCGACCTGGTTGCCCTGGGCAGCGTCGCCGACGTGGTGCCATTGGATGCCAACAACCGCATCCTGGTGCACCAGGGCCTCGAGCGCATTCGCGCCGGCCGCGCCCGGCCGGGGCTCAAGGCCATTCTTGAAGTGGCCCGGCGCGATCACCGGCGTATCACCTCGACCGACCTTGGCTTCATCCTGGGCCCGCGGCTGAACGCTGCCGGGCGCCTGGACGACATGAGCCTGGGCATCGAATGCCTGCTGTGTGAAGACGCGGCCCTGGCCCAGGACATGGCCCAGCAGCTGGATGACCTGAACCAGGACCGCAAGTCGATCGAACAGGGCATGCAGCGCGAGGCCCTGGCCCAGCTCAAGGACCTGCCTGTCGAGTCGATGCCATATGGCCTGTGCCTGTTCGATGCCGACTGGCACCAGGGGGTGATCGGTATTCTGGCTTCGCGCCTGAAGGAGCGTTACCACCGGCCGACCATCGCTTTCGCCGACGCTGGCGAGGGCATGCTCAAAGGGTCGGCGCGTTCGGTGCCGGGGTTCCATATTCGCGATGCGCTGGATGCCGTGGCGGCGCGCCACCCGCAGTTGATCAGCAAGTTCGGCGGCCACGCGATGGCGGCGGGGTTGTCGTTGCCTGAGGCCAATTTCCCGGCATTTGCCGAGGCGTTCGACGAAGAAGTTCGACGCCAGCTGCGCGAAGAGGACCTGACCGGTCGGCTGTTGTCCGACGGCAGCCTGGCGGTGGAGGAGTTCCACCTCGACCTGGCCAAGGCCCTGCGCCATGCCGGGCCCTGGGGGCAGCACTTCCCCGAGCCGCTATTCCATGGTGTGTTCCAGCTGGTGGAGCAGCGCGTGGTGGGCGAGCGGCACCTGAAGGTGGTGCTCAAGAGCGAGTGCGGCTCGGTGCGGCTGGACGGCATTGCCTTTGGCATCGACCGCGAAGTGTGGCCGAACCCGACGGTGCGTTGGGTCGAGTTGGCGTACAAGCTGGATGTGAACGAGTTTCGTGGCAATGAAAGTGTGCAGTTGATGATTGCCCACATGGAGCCGCGCTGAGGGTAGATACCGCCGCTGCTGACGGCGTGGCGCTGGCCCGTTGTGGGAGCGGGTTCACCCGCGAACACCGGCGTAGCCGGTGCCATCCACCGCGTCGCCTGCTTCGCGGGTAAACCCGCTCCCACAGGGCCTGCGGCGGGCTTGAGACTTGCGCTGTACCTGTGGGAGCTGGCTTGCCGGCGATCACCGGCGAAGCCGGTGCCATCCACTGAGTCGCCTGCTTCGCGGGCATGCCCGCTCCCACAGAGCCTGCACCGGGCTCAAGGCTTGCGCTGTACCTGTGGGAGCGGGTTCACCCGCGAACACCGGCGAAGCCGGTGCCATGCACCAAGTCGCATTCTTCGCGGGTAAACCCGCCCACAAGGCTCTGCGGCGGGCTGGCTAATGTGCTCCATGTGCGATCGATGATCACATCAAACTCAGCGCGCCATACCTAACTCGGCATCATCCATCAGCGCCTTGGCCATTGCACTGAGATAGTGCGCAGCCCAGATCATCATGGGTTTCTCATCCATCAGCCCGACGATGGTCAACTCCCGCACATAGCCCATCAATTCCGAAGCCTGATCACGGGCGTCTCGGCACGGAATGCCCGCTTCGATGCGAAATAATGGGTGGGTCTGGTTCTCACCCTGAAAGAAAGTGGTCTTGCCGACGGTGAATTGGGTGTCGTCTGTCTTCATTGATTCCTCTCCTGATCATTCTGAGCGCTTTGTCGAAGGAGAAGAAATGAGGGGGGATCAGGGACTGTCATTTTCATATCAATCACTCGTATGGTTGCTGATTGACCGCCTCTCCGATTCCACACGAAGGGTGGCAGTTGTACGCGGTGTGGAATCCAGGCTACGAGTAAACCCGGTAGGCTTTGCGGCCTTCCGCGCACAACTGCCATGACGACAGCTACTCGGTAATTGATCGGGATTCCACCCCCGGCCGCTGAATGCCAGCGACCAGCAAAGGCTAGAGAGTCAGGATTCCAGTAACAATCAGACGCGAGTCGACAGGACTTGTAGGTTATTTCCTCAGCCTAGGCTTCACTAGATCTGGGCCGTAAGGGATATCTGAAACTCTGATCAGACATGGCGCTGGTAACGCAGAGCCGTTCAACCTCTACCAAATCCCATGGAACCTCCCCCCCAACCATTCTGGTCTAGTCTGAAGTTATGACCGGACCTGGGCCAGGGACGTGCAATTGAGTGTCCGGGCCGGATCACCATTGGAGTCCTTGGGAGGTGCCCTCATGAGCCTGCTGCTCGAGCCTTACACCCTGCGTCAGCTGACCCTGCCCAACCGCATCGCCGTTTCGCCGATGTGCCAGTATTCCGCCGTCGATGGCCTGGCCAACGATTGGCACCTCGTCCATTTAGGCAGCCGCGCCGTGGGTGGCGCTGGCCTGGTAATCACTGAAGCCGTGGCGGTGACCGCCGATGGCCGCATCACCGCTGAAGACCTCGGCCTGTGGGACGACGCTCAGATCGCCCCGCTGCAACGCATCACCCGTTTCATCACCGCCCAGGGGGGCGTGCCCGGTATCCAACTGGCTCACGCCGGGCGCAAGGCCAGCACCTATCGCCCGTGGCTGGGCAAGCAAGGCAGCGTCAAGCTCGAAGAGGGCGGCTGGCAGCCGGTAGGGCCGTCGAAAATCGCCTTCGACCCGCAGCACACCGCGCCGCGGGAATTGAACAAGGATGAGATCGATCAGGTGATCACCGCCTTCGTCGCCTCCACCGAGCGTGCCCTGAAGGCCGGTTTCAAAGTGGTCGAGATCCACGCCGCCCACGGCTACCTGTTGCACCAGTTCCTGTCGCCGCTGAGCAACCAGCGTCGCGACGAGTACGGCAGTTGCTTCGAAAACCGCATCCGCCTGACCCTGCAGGTGGTCGAGGCCGTGCGCAAAGTCTGGCCTGCCGAGTTACCGCTGTTCGTGCGGGTATCGGCGACCGACTGGGTCGAGGACGGCTGGAACCCGGATGAAACCGTCGAACTGGCCCGCCGCCTGCGTGGCTTGGGCGTCGACCTGATCGATGTGTCCTCCGGCGGCACCTCGGTCAACGCCGAAATCCCCACCGGCCCCGGCTACCAGACGCGCTTCGCCGAGCGTGTGCGCAAGGAATCGGAAATCGCCACCGGCACCGTGGGCATGATCACCGAACCGGCCCAGGCCGAGCACATTCTGCGCACCGGCCAGGCCGACATCATCTTCCTCGCCCGCGAACTGCTGCGCGACCCGTACTGGCCGCTGCATGCCGACGACGACCTGGGCGGCAACAAAGCTACCTGGCCTGCGCAATACCAGCGTGCCACCAGTCGGGCCAACCCGATTCACGAGTCGGACCTGCGGGATTGACCTGACCCAAGCATTACGCGGTCGTTGTAGGAGCGGCCTTGTGTCGCGAAAGGGCTGCGAAGCGGCCCCAGGTTTCCAGCTCCGCCGCTGATATTGCCGGGGCCGCTTTGCGGCCCTTTCGCGACACAAGGCCGCTCCTACAACGACCGCGTCGGCATCTCAATTCAGCTATAGGCAGCCTTGCTGAGAATATCGCTTACCCACTGGTTGATACTTTTCTCGGCCAACTCTGCCTTGGCCGCCACACTGGCATGAAGGGTAGGCTCCAGGCGCAGGCTGAGCTTGCCGGAGTAGGTTTTCTGTGGCTCACGGCCCAGGCGTTGGCAAGTCTCAAGATAATCGTCCACGGCGTCTTCAAATGCCTGGCGCAGCTCACTGATCGATTCGCCATGGAAGCCGATCACATCGCGAATACCTGCGACATGGCCGATCAGTAACTGGTCTTCGTCGCTGTATTCGATACGAGCGGCGTAGCCGCGGTAGGTCATGACATTCATGGTATTACTCCTGCCTGCTCGAGGAACTGGCGGGCGTCTCTTAGTTGATAGGGCTTGGCGTGCCTGTCCGGATGAGGGCGATGGAAGGTTGCTACAGCGCCATTGAGTTCAAAGCGAACCCGTGACCCTCTTCCTTCGATGACCCGGGCACCCAGTGATACCAACATTGACTCCAGTCGCACCCATTCCAGCGTCCTGGGAACCGGCTTTTTCAGTACTGCTTCAAGTGTGGCTTGCTGATGGTTATTCATGGTATCAGATTATGATACCAATGAGAGGGGCTCAATGGATGAGTAGTAGGATGAAGGGGATCGTCCTTGAAGGAAACGTCTGAGATGTTGACCGAGGGGATGCAAAGCCCCTCGATCCAACACGACCGCTCAATGCTTGATCATCACATGCCGCACACAGGTGTAGTCCTCCAGCCCATACATCGACATGTCCTTGCCATACCCCGAATGCTTCTGCCCGCCGTGGGGCATTTCGCTGACCAGCATGAAGTGGGTGTTCACCCACGTGCAGCCATACTGCAGGCGCGCCGCCAGGCGGTGGGCGCGGCCGGTGTCGCGGGTCCATACCGATGAGGCCAGGCCGTAGTTGGAGTCGTTGGCCCATTCCAGTGCCTGCGCTTCGTCGTTGAAGCGGGTCACCGACACTACCGGGCCGAACACTTCGTTGCGCACGATTTCGTCATCCTGCAGGGCATCGGCCAGCACGGTTGGTTCGAAGAAGAAACCGTCGCCATCAATCGCCTTGCCACCGGTCACCAGGCGAATGTGCGGCTGGGCGATGGCCCGTTGCACCAGCCCTGCGACCTTGTCGCGGTGCTGGGCACTGATCAGTGGCCCCAGTTCGGTGTCCTCGGCTTCCTGCAGGCCTGGCTTTAGGCTGGCCACTGCGGCCCCCAGGCGTTCGACGAAACGCTCGTAGATGCCATCCTGCACGTACAGCCGACAGGCGGCGGTGCAGTCCTGGCCGGCGTTGTAGAAGCCGAAGGTACGGATGCCGTCGATGGCGGCATCGATGTCGGCATCGTCGAACACCAGCACCGGGGCCTTGCCGCCCAGTTCCATGTGCATGCGTTTCACGCTGTCGGCAGTGGCGCTGATGATGTGAGCGCCGGTGGGGATCGAGCCGGTCAGCGACACCATGCGCACCTTGGGGTGGTTGACCAGCGGGTTGCCGACCGTCTGGCCACGGCCGAAGAGGATGTTCAGCACACCCGGTGGCAGCAGGTCCTGGGCCAGTTCGCCGAGGCGCAGGGCGGTCAGCGGGGTCAGCTCGGAGGGCTTGATCACCACCGTGTTGCCGGCAGCCAGGGCCGGGGCGATCTTCCACGCCAGCATCATCAACGGGTAGTTCCACGGTGCGATCGAGGCCACCACGCCCAGCGGGTCGCGGCGGATCATCGAAGTATGCCCCGGCAGGTACTCGCCGGCTGCCGAGCCACCCAGGCAGCGCGCCGCACCGGCGAAGTAGCGGAACACGTCGGCAATTGCCGGGATCTCGTCATTCAGCGCGGCGCTCAGCGGCTTGCCGCAGTTCTGCGATTCCAGTCGGGCCAGTTCATCGCCATGGGCTTCGATAGCGTCGGCCAGCGCCAGCAAGGCTTGCGAGCGTTCCTTGGGGCTGGTTTGCGACCAGCTGTCGAAGGCCTGGTCGGCGGCGCGCACGGCGCTGTCCACCTGGGCCTCGCTGGCTTCGTTGATCTGCGCCAGGGCACTGCCCAGCGCCGGGTTGAGCACGGTCCAGGCCGGGCCTTCGCCAGCGACCAGCTGGCCATTGATCAGCATCTGCGTTTGCATCGGGGACTCCTCCAGGGTCATTTGCCACTGCCCGCGACGCTTTCACCGCCACGGGTCAGGTAATAGGCGCCAAGGATCGGCAGCATGGTCACCAGCATCACCAGCATGGCGACCACGTTGGTCACCGGCACGTCGCGCGGGCGGCTGAGCTGGTTGAGCAGCCAGATCGGCAGGGTGCGTTCGTGGCCGGCAGTGAAGGTGGTGACGATGATTTCGTCGAACGACAGGGCAAAGGCCAGCATGCCACCGGCCAGCAGCGCCGAGCCGAGGTTGGGCAGGATGATGTAGCGGAAGGTCTGCCAGCCATCGGCGCCCAGGTCCATCGAGGCTTCGATCAGGCTCTGCGAAGTACGCCGCAGGCGAGCGATCACGTTGTTGTAGACGATCACCACGCAGAACGTGGCATGGCCGACCACGATGGTGAAAACCCCGGGCTCGATCCCCAAGGTCTTGAACGCCGAAAGCAGGGCGATACCGGTGATGATGCCGGGCAGGGCGATGGGCAGGATCAGCATAAGCGAAATGCTCTCCTTGCCGAAAAAGCTGCGCCGGTACAGCGCCGCCGAGGCCAGCGTGCCGAGCACCAGGGCGATCAGCGTGGCCAGGCAGGCCACTTGCAGTGACAGCTTGATCGCTTCCAGCACATCGGGCCGGGCGAAGGCCACGGCGAACCACTTCAGGGTAAAGCCCTTGGGCGGGAAGCTGAATGCCGCGTCTTCGGTGTTGAAGGCATACAGGAAGATGATCAGGATCGGGAAGTGCAGGAACAGCAACCCGCCCCAGGCCGCCAGGCGCAGCCCGGTCGAGGCTTTTTCAGAGTGCATCGAAGGCCCCCAGTCGCTTGACGATGGACAGGTACACCGCGATCAGCACGATCGGCACCAGGGTGAACGCGGCGGCCATCGGCATGTTGCCGATCGCCCCTTGCTGGGCATAGACCATGCTGCCGATGAAGTAGCCGGGTGGGCCGATCAGCTGCGGCACGATGAAGTCGCCCAGGGTCAGCGAGAAGGTGAAGATCGAGCCGGCGGCAATACCCGGGATCGACAGCGGCAGTATCACCTGCACGAAGGTTTGCCCGGGCCGGGCGCCGAGGTCTGCCGAGGCTTGCAGCAGCGATGGCGGCAAGCGTTCCAGCGAGGCCTGGATCGGCAGGATCATGAACGGCAGCCAGATGTACACGAACACCATGAAGCGCCCCAGGTGCGAAGTCGACAGCGTGCTGCCGCCCACGCCCGGTACCGCCAGCACCGTTTGCAGCAGGGCATCCAGGTGCAGCTGCTGGACGAACCATTGGGCCACGCCGCCCTTGGCCAGCAGCAGGGTCCAGGCGTAGGTCTTGACGATGTAGCTGGCCCACATGGGCATCATCACCGCGATATAGAAAAAAGCCTTGGTCTTGCCGCTGGTATAGCGCGCCATGTAGTAGGCGATGGGGAAGGCCAGCACCGCGCTGGCCAGCGACACCGCCAGCGCCATGCCCAAGGTGCGCAAGATGATGTCGAAGTTCGACGGGTTGAACAGCGCGGCGAAATTGCCCAGGGTCAGGTCCGGTGTCACCGCCATGGTGAAGTCGTCGAAGGTATAGAAGCCCTGCCACAGCAGGTTCAGCAGCGAGCCCAGGTAGATAGCGCCGAACCAGGTCAGCGGTGGGACCAGCAGCAGGGCCAGGTACAGGTTGGGGCGCCGGTACAGCAGGTTGGACAGGCCGCGCAGTGTGCTCATGTCAGCGGCCCTCGGTTTCCTGCAGCACCGTCATGGCTTCGCGGGGCCAGTGCGCCTGTACCCGTTGCCCGGGTTGCCAGGCCTGTGCCTGCGCCTGCCAGCGGTCGTTGGCCTGGCTCACCGCCAGCAACTGGCCGCTGTCCAGTTGCAGCTCGTAGCGGGTGGCACTGCCCTGGTACTGGATATCGCGCAGCTGGCCGCTGACCTGGACGTGCTGGCCGGCTGTGGCCGGGTCGCCGAGGCGGATGTGTTCGGGGCGGATGGAGAAGGGCGCCGGGCTGCCATTGAGCAACGTGGCCAGTTCGCCGCGCACAACGTTGGAGGTGCCGACAAATTCGGCGACGAAGGTGGTTGCCGGTTGCATGTACAGGTTGCGCGGGGTGTCGACCTGCTCGATACGGCCGCGGTTGAACACTGCGACGCGATCGGACATCGACAGCGCCTCGGTCTGGTCGTGGGTGACGAAGATGAAGGTGATGCCCAGCTGGCGCTGCAGCTTTTTCAGCTCGCCCTGCATCTGTTCGCGCAACTTAAGGTCCAGCGCGCCAAGCGGCTCGTCCAGCAGCAGTACCCGTGGCCGGTTGACCAGCGCGCGGGCCAGGGCCACGCGCTGGCGCTGGCCCCCGGACAACTGCGCCGGTTTGCGCGCGCCGTAGCCGGCCAGGGCCACCATCGCCAGGGCTTCTTCGGCACGGCTGTGGCGTTCGGCCTTGGCCACGCCTGTTACCTTCAGGCCGTAGGCGATGTTGTCCAGTACGTTCATGTGCGGGAACAGGGCGTAGTCCTGGAATACGGTGTTGACGTCGCGCTGGTAGGGCGGTACGCCCGCAGCCTCGACACCGTGGATGCGGATCGAACCGCTGGTGGGTTGCTCGAAGCCTGCGATCAGGCGCAGGCAGGTGGTCTTGCCCGAGCCAGAGGGGCCGAGCATGGAGAAGAATTCGCCATCGATGATGTCGATGCTGACCTGGTCGACGGCCTTGACCTCGCCGAAGGTGCGGGAAACCTGGGTGAACTGGACGGCTAGGGGCATGCATAGGCTCCGGACAACTGGCTTTCTCCTGTGCTGGCCTCTTCGCGGGCATGCCCGCTCCCACAGGTAAAGCACCACCCTTACAGGTGGTGATGAACCTGTGGGAGCGGGTTCACCCGCGAAGAGGCCGGCACAGGCATTCAGGTAACCTCAGCGCCCGCCCATGATCGCAATGTAATCCTGGGTCCAGCGGCTATACGGCACGAACTTGCCGCCCTGGGCCTGCGGGGTTTTCCAGAAGGCGATCTTGTCGAAGTTGTCGAAACCGTTGGTCTTGCAGCCCTCGGCCCCTAGCAGCTCGCTGCCGGTGCAGGCCGCCGGCACTGCCGGCAACGAACCGAACCAGGCCGCCACGTCCCCCTGTACTTTCGGCTGAAGCGACCAGTCCATCCATTTGTAGGCACAGTTGGGGTGCTTGGCCTCGCTGTGCAGCATGGTGGTGTCGGCCCAGCCGGTCGCGCCCTCCTTGGGAATGGTCGAGGCCACGGGCTGCTTTTCGGCCTTGAGGCCATTGACCATGTAGCCCCAGGAGCTGGAGGCAACCACGCCTTCGTTCTTCACGTCGCTCATCTGCACCGTGGCGTCATGCCAGTAGCGGTGGATCAGCGGTTGCTGCTGGCGCAGCAGCTCCAGCACGGCCTTGTACTGCGCTTCGCTCAGCTCGTACGGGTCCTGGATGCCCAGCTCCGGCTTGGCCGCCTTCAGGTACAACGCCGCATCGGCGATGTAGATCGGCCCATCGTAGGCCTGCACGCGGCCCTTGTTCGGCTTGCCGTCGGGCAGGTTCTGCGGCTCGAACAGCACGCCCCAGCTGGTGGGCGCCTGCTTGAACACGTCGGTGTTGTACAGCAGCACGTTCGGCCCCCACTGGTAGGGGGTGCCATAGACCTGCTTGTCGACCACGTACCAGCCACCGTTCTGCAGCCGTGGGTCGATGTTCTTCCAGTTGGGGATCAAGGCGGTGTTGATCGGCTGTACCCGCTTGCCCGCGATCAGCCGCAGCGAGGCATCGCCCGAGGCGGTGACCAGGTCGTAGCCGCCCTTGGTCATCAGGCTGACCATCTCGTCCGAGGTGGCGGCGGTCTTGACGCTGACCTTGCAGCCGGTTTCCTTCTCGAAGCCGGTCACCCAGTCGTAGGCCTTGTCGCTTTCACCGCGCTCGATGTAGCCGGGCCAGGCGACGATGTCCAGGCGGCCCTCGCCGGGCCCCAGGGCCTTGGGCGGTTCGGCAGCCTGCAGGCTGGCGCTGGCCAGCAGGGCGCAGGCGGTTGCGCCGAGCAATGCGGTCTTGTGCACTGACATGGTGTTCCCTCTTCTTGGAGATTTTGGTCGGGGCAGTCATCAAGCAAGCCGTGAAGCGATCGTCATGAACGTGGTGCGGTTAGCGCGGTATTGGCGATATCGAGTCTAGTTGGCTTTTTGCCAGCCAATGCAACATCCGGAAGCAAATCCCCCCATGGCGATCGGGCGGGCAGGGCTTAACCTGACGGCTCCCTTGGCCAACGTGGAGACCGTTTGATGAATACCCGGGGATTGCTCGACCAGTTGCTCAAGTCCGGCCAGGACTTGCTCGCCAGCCAGGCCGGCAAGGGCAGCTCTGGCAAGCCAGGCGCCAGTGCCGGCGGCCTTGGCAGCCTGCTTTCCGGTGCCGGTGGCGGCGCCCTGGCGGCGGGCGCCATGGGTTTGCTGCTGGGCAACAAGAAAGCCCGCAAATATGGCGGCAAGGCCCTCACCTATGGCGGCCTGGCCGCGCTCGGTGTGCTGGCCTACAAGGCCTACGGCAACTGGCAGGCGCGCCAGCAGGTGGCCGCCACCGAGCCACAGACCCTCGACCGCCTGCCGCCGGCCCAGGCCGAGCTGCACAGCCAGGCGGTGCTGCGGGCGCTGGTGGCGGCGGCCAAGTCCGATGGCCATATCGACGAACGCGAGCGTGCGCTGATCGAGGGTGAATTCACCCGCCTGGACAACGACCGCGAGTTGCAGCACTGGCTGCATGCCGAGCTGAACAAGCCGCTGGATCCGGCCGAAGTGGCCCGTGCCGCGCAAACGCCGGAAATGGCCGCCGAGATGTATCTGGCCAGCGTGATGATGGTCGACCAGGAAAACTTCATGGAGCGCGCCTACCTGGACGAACTGGCCCGCCAGCTGCGCCTGGACCCGGCCCTGCGGCAGGAACTGGAAAGCCAGGCAAGGCTTGCCGCCGGCCAGTGACGGGGGCTGCGTTGCAGCCCATCGCCGGCAAGCCGGCTCCCACAGGGATCGCACATGGCTTGCCGGCGATTGGCCGCACAGCGGCCCCAATGGCGTTGGGCACAAATGACCGGTCTGTCGGCAAGGTTACCTGGTTACCCCACATTTCAGCCGCATGAGCACTGGGCGCCTGGGCTATACTTCGGCGATTTTTCCCGCTCGTTGTGAATTCCTGAGGGCTGAATGTGAAGAACTGGACCTTGCGCCAACGGATCCTGGCAAGTTTCGCCGTGATCATCGCCATCATGCTGCTGATGATCGTGGCCGCCTACTCGCGGTTGGTGACCATCGCATCCGCCGAGCAGGCAGTGGGGACCGACAGCATTCCCGGCCTCTACTACAGCTCGATGATCCGCAGTGCCTGGGTCGACAGTTACGTCACCAGCCAGCAGCTGGTGGGGCTGTCCAACCACCGCGAATTCACCTCGGCCGACGCGGAGCTGTTCAAGAGCTTCCAGGACCGCCTGAAAGAGCACATGGCCAGCTACCAGGGCACCATTCAGGATGATGACGACCAGGCGCGCTTCGACGCCTTCATCCAGATGGAAGTTGCCTACCTCAAGATCGTCGACCAGGTGCTGGAAGCCTATCGACAGCGCAACTACGCGGAAGCCCAGCGGTTGATCACCGATGTGCTCACCCCAGCCTGGCTCGAAGGCCGCAAGCACCTGAACGAAGTGATCGAGCACAACCGCGCCTCCGCCGACGCCGACACCAACGAGATTGTCGGCGCCGTGAGCACGGCCAAGGGCAGCATGATAGTTTCGCTGCTGCTGGCGATCATCGCCGCCGGTATCTGCGGCCTGTTGCTGATGCGCGCCATCACCGCGCCCATGCAGCGCATTGTCCATGCCCTCGACAAACTGCGCTCCGGCGACCTGAGCATGCGCCTGAGCCTGGACCGCAAGGACGAGTTCGGCGCCATCGAAAGCGGCTTCAACGAAATGGCCGAGGCCCTGGCCAACCTGGTGGCCCAGGCCCAGCGTTCGTCGGTGCAGGTGACCACCTCGGTGACCGAAATCGCCGCAACCTCCAAGCAACAGCAGGCCACCGCCACCGAAACGGCCGCCACCACCACCGAAATCGGCGCCACCTCGCGGGAAATCGCCGCCACTTCGCGTGACCTGGTGCGCACCATGACCGAAGTCACCTCGGCCGCCGACCAGGCCTCCAGCCTGGCCGGTTCCGGCCAGCAGGGCCTGGCACGCATGGAAGAAACCATGCACCAGGTGATGGGCGCCGCCGACCTGGTCAACGCCAAGCTGGGCATCCTCAACGAAAAGGCCAGCAACATCACCCAGATGGTGGTGACCATCGTCAAGGTCGCCGACCAGACCAACCTGCTGTCGCTCAACGCTGCCATCGAAGCGGAAAAGGCCGGCGAGTACGGCCGCGGCTTTGCCGTGGTAGCCACCGAAGTGCGCCGCCTGGCCGACCAGACCGCCGTGGCCACCTACGATATCGAGCAGATGGTGCGCGAGATCCAGTCGGCGGTGTCGGCCGGGGTCATGGGCATGGACAAGTTTTCCGAAGAAGTGCGCCGCGGCATGTTCGAGGTGCAGCAAGTGGGCGAACAGCTCAGCCAGATCATCCACCAGGTGCAGGCCTTGGCCCCACGCGTGCTGATGGTCAACGAAGGCATGCAGGCCCAGGCCACCGGTGCCGAGCAGATCAACCAGGCGCTGGCCCAGCTCAGCGATGCTAGCACCCAGACGGTCGAATCGCTGCGCCAGGCCAGTTTCGCCATCGATGAGCTGAGCCAGGTGGCCGCTGGCCTGCGTGGCGGCGTGTCGCGCTTCAAAGTCTGACTGCGATGAACGACTTGCAACCGCGCGCCGCGCGGGCGGTCAACGCCAAGGGGGCGTTGTACCTGCAGTTTCGCATCCGGGAGCAACGCTTTGCCCTGAGCGTGCACGAGGTGATCGAGGTGCTGCCGCGCCAGCCGCTCAAACCGATCGCCAAGGCGCCTGCCTGGGTCGCAGGCATCCTTGCACACCGGGGCCTGCTGGTACCGGTGGTCGACCTGGCGGCATTGAGCTTCGGCCAGCCGGCGGCGCAGCGCACCAGTACCCGCCTGGTGCTGGTGCACTACCGAGGCGGCCTGCAGCTTGGCCTGATCCTGGAACAGGCCACCGAAACCCTGCGTTGCCACCCCGACGAGTTCCAGCCGTATGGCGTGGATAGCGGTGAAGCCCCGTACCTGGGGCCGGTGCGTCAGGACGAGCAGGGCTTGTTGCAGCGCATCGAAGTCAACGACCTGCTGCCCGATGCCGTGCACGAGTTGCTGTACGCGGATGATCCGACAGGGATGCCGACATGAACGAACAGCATTTTTTCCGCTTCCTGCGTGAACGCATCGGCCTGGACGTGGAGTCGGTGGGCGCGCCCATGGTCGAGCGTGCGCTGCGCCAGCGCTGCGTGGCCGTGAACGCTGCGGACCTGGATGATTACTGGCTGCACCTGCAGCAGTCGATGGATGAGCAACAGGCGCTGATCGAAGCGGTCATCGTCCCGGAAACCTGGTTCTTCCGTTACCCCGAATCCTTCACCGCCTTGGCCAGCCTGGCGCACAAGCGCTTGGCCGAGCTGGCCGGGGCGCGCCCGCTGCGTTTGCTCAGCCTGCCTTGCTCGACCGGCGAGGAACCCTATTCGCTGGCCATGGCCTTGCTCGATGCCGGTATCGCGCCGGGGGCGTTCATGATCGACGGCATGGACATCAGCCCCAGTTCCGTGGCCAAGGCCGGGCAGGCCGTGTACGGGCGCAATGCCTTCCGTGGCAGCGACCTGGGCTTTCGCGAGCGTTACTTCGATGCCCTCGACGAAGGCCACCTCCTGCATGAGCGGGTGCGCGAGCAAGTCAGCCTGCAGGTGGGCAACGTGCTCGACCCGGCGCTGGCCAGCCGCGATGGACTGTACGACTTCGTGTTCTGCCGTAACCTGCTGATCTATTTCGACGTGCCGACCCAACAACGGGTGTTCGAAGTGCTCAAGCGCTTGTTGCACCCACAGGGTGTGCTGTTCATCGGCCCGGCCGAAGGCAGCTTGCTGGCGCGATTGGGCATGCGCCCGCTGGGGATTGCCCAGTCGTTCGCCTACGTGCGCCAGGAGGGTGGCGGCGCTGCGCTGGCTACGCCCCCGGTCCAGCCCTTGCGGCGCACATCGCCAGCACCGGCCAAGCCAGGCTATCCGTTACCGAGCGCAGCGTCGCCGCGCCCACTGCGGGTGCTGCCCGTTGCCGCCAAGCCAGCGCCCGTGCGCGAGCACAAGCGCGAGGAGGCAAGCGAGTTGCTGGCCAGCATTGCCCGGCTTGCCAATGCCGGCGCCAGCGAGCAGGCCCGTGCCGAATGCCAGCGCTACCTGGGCCAGTTCGCGCCTTCGGCGCAGGTTTACTACTGGCTGGGGCTGCTCAGCGATACCGAAGGCGATGCGCAGCAGGCACTGACCCACTATCGTAAAGCCCTGTACCTGGAACCGCAGCACCCCGAGGCGCTGGTGCACCTGGCGGCCTTGTTGGCGGCCCAGGGCGACCTGGCCGGTGCCCGGCGCCTTCAGGAACGCGCCGCGCGGGTTGGTCGGGAGTCTGAACGATGAAGGAATCCGCGATGCAATTGCTCGCCGAGGATGACGCGCACATCGACGACTGCTGGAACCGCATTGGCGTGCACGGCGACAAGCAGTGCCCGCTGCTGGAACGTCACGTTCACTGCCGCAACTGCGAGGTATATGCCGCAGCGGCCACACGCCTGCTCGACCGCTACGCGCTGATGCAGGACCACCAGGCTGCCGTGGCGCCACCGGTCGAGGAAAACACCGGCCGCTCCATGCTGCTGTTCCGCCTGGGCGAAGAGTGGCTGGCGCTGGCCACCGCCTGCCTGGCCGAAATTGCCCCGCTGCAGGCGGTGCATTCGCTGCCGCACCAGCGCTCGCGAGTGTTGCAGGGGGTGGCCAACGTGCGCGGTGCGCTGGTGCCGTGCCTGTCACTGGCCGACCTGCTGGGTGTGCAGGCCAGCGCTGCCGAGCAACGTGGCGGCCGGGCGATGCCACGCATGCTGATCCTGGCCGCGGATGGCGGGCCGGTGGTGATGGCGGTCGAGGAAATCGACGGCATTCACCGGCTCGACCCGCTGCTGCTGGGCAGCGGCCAGGACGCCTCCCACTTCACCGCAGCGGTCCTGCAATGGCGTGGCCGCAGCGTGCGGGTGCTGGACGATCAACACTTACTGTCTGCCGTGCAGCGGAGCCTGTCATGACCCCAGAGCAAATGCGCGACGCATCGTTGCTCGAACTGTTCAGCCTGGAGGCCGAGGCGCAGACCCAGGTGCTCAGCGTCGGCCTGATGGCGCTGGAGCGTAATCCCACGCAGGCCGACCAGCTTGAGGCTTGCATGCGCGCGGCCCACTCGCTGAAGGGCGCGGCGCGGATTGTCGGGGTGGACGCTGGCGTCAGCGTCGCCCACGTCATGGAGGACTGCCTGGTGGCCGCCCAGGAGGGCCGCCTGCGCCTGAGCGCCGAGCATATCGATGCCCTGTTGCAGGGCACCGACCTGTTGATGCGCATCGCCACGCCTGGCGATGCCGGGGCGCAGGCGACCCTGCCGGTGTTCCTTGCGCAAATGGCCAACCTGCTCGACCCGGGGGCGGCAGCCGTGCCCCCCGCGCCGCCAGCCGTGCCAGCGCTGCCGGAAGCGCCGGTGCAAACCGTGCAAGCCGAACCTTTGCCGCTGCCTGTCGAACCCTTGGAGCCCGAGCCCGAGCCCGAGCTGGCCCCACGTCGCAAGGCCGGCAAGCGCACTGGCGAAGGTACGGAGCGGGTGCTGCGGGTCACCGCCGATCGCCTCAACAGCCTGCTCGACCTGTCCAGCAAGTCGCTGGTGGAAACCCAGCGGCTCAAGCCTTACCTGGCCACCCTGCAGCGCCTCAAGCGCATGCACGGCCAAGGCATGCAGGCGCTTGATGGCCTGCGCATGCAACTGGAGGACAGTGGCCAGAGCAGCGAGGTGCTCGAAGCCCTGGCACAGACCCAGCGCCTGCTGGCGGAAACCCAGCAGATCCTGCAGCAGCAGGCTGCCGACCTGGACGAGTTCGGCTGGCAGGCCAGCCAGCGCGCACAATTGCTGTACGACACCGCGCTGGCCTGCCGGATGCGGCCGTTTGCCGATGTGCTGACCGGCCAGAGCCGCATGGTGCGCGACCTTGGCCGTTCGCTGGGCAAGCCGGTGCGGCTGTTGGTGGAAGGGGACAAGACCCAGGTCGACCGCGATGTGCTGGAAAAGCTCGAAGCACCGCTGACCCACCTGTTGCGCAATGCGGTCGACCACGGCATCGAGCTGCCCGAGCGGCGCCTGCTGGCGGGCAAGGCGGAGGAGGGGGTGATCCGCCTGCGGGCCTCGCACCAGGCCGGAATGCTCAGCCTGGAACTGATCGACGACGGTGCCGGCATCGACCTCGAGCGCCTGCGCAGCAGCATTGTCGGGCGTGCCCTGTCGCCCGCCGACACGGTGGCGCGGATGAGCGAGGCAGAGTTGCTGACGTTCCTGTTCTTGCCCGGTTTCAGCCTGCGCGACAAGGTCACCGAGGTGTCCGGGCGCGGCGTGGGCCTGGATGCGGTGCAGCACATGATCCGTGAACTGCGCGGTTCTATCGAGCTGACCCAGCTGGCCGGGCAGGGCTGCCGTTTCCACCTGCAGGTGCCACTGACCCTGTCGGTGGTGCGCAGCCTGGTGGTCGAGGTGGGCGGCGAGGCCTATGCCTTCCCGCTCGCTCATATCGAACGCACGCTGGAAGTGAGCGCCGAAGAGATCGTGCAGATCGAGGGGCGCCAGCACTTCTGGCACGAAGGCCGGCACATCGGCCTGGTGGCGGCCAGCCAACTGCTCAACCGCCCGGCCGGGCAAACGCAGGAGAGCAGCCTGCGGGTAGTGGTGATCCGCGAGCGCGAGCAACTGTACGGCGTGGCCGTGGAGCGGCTGGTGGGCGAGCGGGTGCTGGTGGTGATGCCGCTCGACCCACGGCTGGGCAAGGTGCAGGACATTTCTTCCGGTGCTTTGCTCGACGATGGCTCGGTGGTGCTGATCGTCGATGTCGAGGACCTGCTGCGCTCGGTGGAGAAACTGCTCAGCACCGGCAGCCTGGAACGCATCGAACGCGGCAGCAGCGGCGCCCGTGGCGTGGCGCGCCAGCGCATCCTGGTGGTCGACGATTCGCTGACCGTGCGAGAACTGCAGCGCAAGCTGCTTGGCAACCGTGGCTACGACGTGGCCGTGGCGGTGGATGGCATGGACGGCTGGAACGCCTTGCGTGGCGAGGACTTCGACCTGCTGATCACCGACATCGACATGCCGCGCATGGACGGCATCGAGCTGGTCACCCTGGTGCGCCGCGACCAGCGCCTGCAATCGCTGCCGGTGATGGTGGTGTCCTACAAGGACCGTGAGGAAGACCGACGGCGTGGCCTGGATGCCGGCGCCGACTACTATTTGGCAAAGGCCAGTTTCCATGACGATGCGTTGCTGGATGCTGTGGTTGAGCTGATCGGAGGTGCTCAGGGATGAAGATCGCCATCGTCAACGACATGCCCATGGCCGTGGAGGCGCTGCGCCGGGCGGTCGCCCTGGAGCCGGCGCACGAGGTGGTATGGGTGGCCAGCAATGGCGCCGAGGCGGTGCAGCGCTGCACCGAACAGCAGCCAGACCTGATCCTCATGGACCTGATCATGCCGGTCATGGATGGCGTCGAGGCCACCCGGCGGATCATGGCCGAAACCCCATGCGCCATCGTCATCGTCACGGTTGACCGCAAGCAGAACGTGCACCGGGTGTTCGAGGCCATGGGCTACGGCGCCCTCGACGTGGTAGACACGCCGGCGCTGGGCGCGGGCGATCCCCGTGAAGCGGCGGCGCCACTGCTGCGCAAAATCCTCAATATCGGCTGGCTGATCGGCCAGCAACGTGCGCCTGCCGCCCGCCCGGTGGCCACGCCGCTGCGCGAGGCTTCCCAGCGCCGCGGCCTGGTGGCGATCGGCTCGTCGGCAGGTGGCCCGGCGGCGCTGGAAGTGTTGCTGCAGGGCCTGCCGGCGGCGTTTCCGGCGGCCATCGTGCTGGTCCAGCATGTGGACCAGGTGTTTGCCGCGGGCATGGCCGAATGGCTCAGCAGCGCTGCCGGGCTGCCGGTGCGCCTGGCCCGGGAAGGCGAGCCGCCGCAGCCGGGGCAGGTGTTGCTGGCCGGCACCAATCACCACATCCGCCTGCTACAGAACGGCCAACTGGCCTACACTGCCGAACCTGTCAATGAAATTTACCGGCCCTCGATCGATGTGTTCTTCGAGAGTGTGGCGCGCTATTGGACCGGCGATGCGGTGGGCGTGTTGCTTACCGGCATGGGCCGCGATGGTGCCCAGGGCCTGAAGCTGATGCGCCAGCAGGGCTTCCTGACCATTGCCCAGGACCAGGCCAGCAGTGCGGTGTACGGGATGCCCAAGGCCGCTGCGGCCATCGATGCCGCAGTGGAAATCCGCCCGCTGGAACGCATAGCCGGGCGCTTGATGGAATTTTTCGCAAAATGACGAAGTGTATTGAATCACGCCGCCAGGCCGGCAGTGATCGGGTGAACAGGTATGAATGATTTACCGATCGAAGGTTTCACGACCCCCAACGAGAACTCGGCGATGGTGCTGCTGGTCGACGACCAGGCCATGATCGGCGAGGCGGTGCGGCGTGGCCTGGCCCATGAAGAGAACATCGACTTCCACTTCTGCGCCGACCCGCACCAGGCGGTGGCCCAGGCCGTGCGCATCAAGCCCACGGTGATCCTGCAGGACCTGATCATGCCTGGCCTGGACGGGCTGACCCTGGTGCGTGAATACCGCAACAACCCGGCGACCCAGGATATCCCGATCATCGTCCTGTCGACCAAGGAAGACCCGCTGGTCAAGAGCGCGGCCTTTGCTGCCGGGGCCAACGATTACCTGGTCAAGCTGCCGGACACCATCGAGCTGGTGGCGCGCATCCGCTATCACTCGCGTTCCTACCTTACCCTGTTGCAGCGCGACGAGGCCTACCGCGCCCTGCGCGTCAGCCAGCAGCAACTGCTCGATACCAACCTGATGCTGCAGCGGCTGATGAACTCCGATGGCCTGACCGGGTTGTCCAACCGCCGCCACTTCGACGAGTACCTGGAACTGGAATGGCGCCGGGCCATGCGTGAGCAGCAGCAGTTGTCGCTGCTGATGATCGACGTGGACTACTTCAAGGCCTACAACGACAGCTTCGGCCACCTTGCCGGTGACGAGGCCTTGCGCCAGGTGGCCGAGGCGATCCGCGGCTCGTGCTCGCGGCCGACCGACCTGCCGGCGCGCTATGGTGGCGAGGAATTCGTCCTGGTATTGCCCAACACCACGCCGGGCGGGGCACGCCTGGTGGCCGAGAAGCTGCGCCAGACCGTGCTCGGCCTGGGCATCCCGCACACCGCGCCGGTGCCCGACTCGTATCTGACCGTGAGCATTGGCCTGGCCACCCAGACTCCGTCCATCGGCAGCCATAGCCGGCAACTGATCTCGGCTGCGGACAAAGGCCTGTACCAGGCCAAGAATGGCGGGCGCAACCAGGTTGGCATCGCCTGACAGGGCCTCATCGCCGGCAAGCCAGCTCCCACAGGTACAGCGCATGCCTGAGACCTGCGCTGTACCTGTGGGAGCTGGCTTGCCGGCGATAGGCCGGGGCAGGCGTTCACCTCATTCTGCCGACACCACTTCTACCGCCCGGCGGGTCTGCCGCCCTGCGGCGGACTCGGTTATACTCGCAGGCTTTTCACCGAATTCGTGCGAGTAGCCAGCCCATGGAAATCCAACCGATCCTGAACACCATCAAGGACCTCACCGAGCGTTCCCAGTCCATTCGGGGGTATCTTTGACTACGATCACAAGCATGACCGCCTGATCGAAGTCAACCGCGAGCTGGAAGACCCCAACGTCTGGAACAAGCCCGAGTACGCCCAGGCCCTGGGCCGCGAGCGTGCCATGCTGGCACAGGTCGTCGAGACCCTGGACAAGCTGTCCGGTGGCCTGGCCGACTGCCAGGACCTGCTCGACATGGCCGTCGAGGAAAATGACGAAGGCGCCGTCGGCGACGTCGTGACCGAACTGGAAGGCCTGGAAGAAAAACTGGCCCAGCTCGAGTTCCGTCGCATGTTCAGCGGCGAGATGGACATGAACAACGCCTACCTGGACATCCAGGCCGGCTCCGGTGGTACCGAGGCGCAGGACTGGGCCAACATCCTGCTGCGCATGTACCTGCGCTGGGCCGACAAGCGTGGTTTCGATGCCACCATCATCGAGCTTTCCGAAGGTGAAGTCGCCGGCATCAAGGGCGCTACCGTGCATATCAAGGGCGAGTACGCCTTCGGCTGGCTGCGCACCGAGATCGGCGTGCACCGCCTGGT
Source organism: Pseudomonas sp. X4 (assembly GCF_040784925.1). NCBI lineage: Bacteria > Pseudomonadati > Pseudomonadota > Gammaproteobacteria > Pseudomonadales > Pseudomonadaceae > Pseudomonas > Pseudomonas sp. X4. Next base: position 3,651,640 of record NZ_CP160798.1, read on the forward strand.
ACGCAAGAGCCCGTTCGACTCCGGTGCCCGTCGCCACACCTCGTTCTCGGCGGTGTTCGTGTCGCCCGAGATCGACGACAAGGTCGAGATCGAGATCAACCCGGCCGACCTGCGTATCGACACCTACCGTTCCTCCGGTGCCGGTGGTCAGCACGTGAACACCACCGACTCGGCGGTGCGTATTACCCACGTACCGACCAACACCGTGGTGGCTTGCCAGAACGAACGCTCCCAGCACGCCAACAAGGACACCGCCATGAAAATGCTGCGGGCCAAGTTGTACGAGCTGGAAATGCAGAAGCGCAATGCCGCCTCGCAGGCGCTGGAAGACAGCAAGTCGGACATCGGCTGGGGCCACCAGATCCGCTCCTACGTGCTGGATGACTCGCGTATCAAGGACCTGCGTACCGGTGTCGAGCGCAGCGACTGCCAGAAGGTGCTGGACGGCGACCTCGACCAGTACCTGGAAGCGAGCCTCAAGCAGGGGCTGTAAACCGCACACAACCGCCGCGGTACCTGGCCTGGGGCCGGTATCGCGTGCCCTGCCCGAAAGGGGCACCGAACACCTGATGGAAAGAATGACGAAATGAGCGACCTCAAGACCGAAGCGCAAGACCTGCAACAGGAAGAAAACGCCCTGATCGCCCTGCGCAAGGAAAAGCTTGCCGCCGAGCGCGCCAAGGGCAATGCCTTCCCCAATGACTTCCGTCGCGACAGCTACTGCAACGACCTGCAGAAGCAGTATGCGGACAAGACCAAGGAAGAACTGGAAGCTGCAGCGATTCCGGTCAAGGTTGCCGGCCGCATCATGCTCAACCGCGGCTCGTTCATGGTCATTCAGGACATGACCGGCCGTATCCAGGTCTATGTCAACCGCAAGACCCTGCCGGAAGAAACCCTGGCCGCGGTCAAGACCTGGGACCTGGGCGACATCATCAGCGCCGAAGGCACCCTGGCCCGTTCCGGCAAGGGCGACCTGTACGTCGAAATGACCAACGTGCGTCTGCTGACCAAGTCGCTGCGCCCGCTGCCCGACAAGCACCACGGCCTGACCGACACCGAGCAGCGCTACCGCCAGCGTTACGTCGACCTGATGGTCAATGAAGAAACCCGCCACACCTTCCGTGTGCGTTCGCAGGTGATCTCGCACATCCGCAAGTTCCTCATCGAGCGCGACTTCCTCGAAGTCGAGACGCCGATGCTGCAAACCATCCCGGGTGGTGCTGCGGCCAAGCCGTTCGAAACCCACCACAACGCCCTGGACATGGCCATGTTCTTGCGTATCGCGCCGGAGCTGTACCTCAAGCGCCTGGTGGTTGGTGGCTTCGAGAAGGTGTTCGAGATCAACCGCAACTTCCGTAACGAAGGCGTTTCGACTCGTCACAACCCTGAATTCACCATGCTCGAGTTCTACCAGGCCTACGCCGACTACCGCGACAACATGGACCTCACCGAGGAACTGTTCCGCGAGCTGGCGCAGCTGGTACTGGGCACTACCGACGTGCCGTACGGCGACAAGGTGTTCCACTTCGGCGAGCCGTTCGCCCGCCTGTCGGTATTCGACTCGATCCTCAAGTACAACCCGGAGCTGACCGCTGCCGACCTGCAGGACGTCGACCGCGCCCGCGACATCGCCAAAAAGGCCGGCGCCAAGGTGCTGGGCCACGAAGGCCTGGGCAAGCTGCAGGTGATGATTTTCGAAGAGCTGGTCGAGCACAAGCTGGAGCAGCCGCACTTCATTACCGAGTACCCGTTCGAAGTGTCGCCGCTGGCCCGTCGCAACGACGACAACCCGGCTGTTACCGACCGTTTCGAGCTGTTCATCGGTGGCCGCGAGATCGCCAACGCCTACTCCGAGCTCAACGATGCCGAAGACCAGGCCGAGCGCTTCCTGGCCCAGGTGGCCGAGAAGGACGCCGGTGACGACGAAGCCATGCACTACGACGCCGACTTCGTTCGCGCCCTGGAGTACGGCATGCCGCCGACTGCAGGTGAAGGCATCGGCATCGACCGCCTGGTGATGCTGCTGACCAACTCGCCGTCGATCCGCGACGTGATCCTGTTCCCGCACATGCGTCCGCAGGCCTGAGTGAATTGAACGAGCCGCCTTTCGAGGCGGCTTTTTCTTGCCCGTACACTTGAATTGCCTGTACCGGCCCTTTCGCGGCTAAAGCCGCTCCCACAGGGACCCCACTACCCTCAGGCTGGTGCGGTCCCTGTGGGAGCGGCTTTAGCCGCGAAGAGGCCGGCACTGACGAAACACTGTCCATGAGGTACCCCCCGTGACACCCGCAATGCCTCACCAGGGCGCCGCCGGCATCGCCACCGCCGTCGCCGAAAGCGTGCAATACCAAGGCCGCAAGACTGCCCGCCAGGGCAGCGAGCAGCGTCGCCAACTGATCCTCGACGCCGCCATGCGCATTGTCGTGCGCGATGGCGTACGCGGTGTGCGCCATCGCGCCGTCGCCGCCGAGGCCGGTGTGCCACTGTCGGCCACCACCTACTACTTCAAGGACATCGAGGACCTGCTGACCGATACCTTCGCCCAGTACGTCGAACGCAGCGCCGCCTACATGGCCAAGCTGTGGGCCAATACCGAGGTGGTGTTGCGCCAGTTGCTGGCCGAGGGTGACGGCAGCCCGCAGGCGCGGGCACGCCTGGCTGACGAGGTAGCGCGCATGACAGCCGACTACGTGCAGCGGCAACTTCTGAACCGCCGCGACTTCCTGATGGCCGAGCAGGCCTTCCGCCAGGAGGCGCTGCTGTGCCCGCGCCTGGCTCAACTGGTGTGCGCCCATGAACAGATCCTGCTGCATGGCACCCGCCAATTGCTGCAGGTGGTGGGCTCGCAGCAACCGGAACAGGACGCCCAAATGTTGACGGCGATTATCGAGCAGATGGAATATCAGGGCCTGCTCAAGGATGCGAACGCGCAAGCCGATGGGCAGATGCTCGCTATGCTTAGCCGATACCTGCAGCTGGTGCTGGCATCGGCCTGAGCCGAGACCGACTTTTCAAGGAGAACCTGATGAAAGCCTGGCGTGTGGTGTTGTTGACTTTGTCATTCCTGCTGCTGGGCGGTTGTCTGGTGACCTTCCACGAGCCTTTGCCGAGCAACCAGGCGGCGCCCAAGGCCCTGCTCGGCAAGTGGAGCAGCAAGGACGCCTGGGGCGAGCCGCTGAAGCTGGTGATCAGCCGTAGCGGCGGCGATGCCTACAAGGCAGTGGCCACGGCCAAGGGCAAGGCGCCCGAGGAATACGTGTTCACCGTGTCGCGCCACGGTAACCGCTGGTACCTGTCGGCTGGCGTGCCGAAGCGCCTGGGTGGCAACTTCCTGATCGGCGGTTTCGATATCGTCGATGGCAAGGAACTGGTGGTCTACAACCTGGATGTCGAGCAGGTGCAGCAGGCGGTGGACAAGAAGGAGCTGACCGGGCGCAGCACCGAGGTGCCGGAAGACAACGGCGACGGCGTGCTGATCGACAGCCCGTCGGCGCGGGTGCTGGCGTATCTGGACGACCCGGCCAACTCCGACCTGTTCGTTGAAGTGGCGCGGTTCCAGCGCTCCGGCAAATGACCGTGCTGGCTTCTTCGCGGCTAAAGCCGCTCCCACAGGGACCGCATCGGTTTCGAGCCTGATGCAGTACCTGTGGGAGCGGCTTTAGCCGCGAAGAGGCCGGTACAGGTTTCTTGTACTAGAAAGGAGTCCCCGGTGGACGAATACCAGCAAACCATCCGTGCCCTGTCCGACCGCATCGTTGCGGCACAGACCCCGATCCGGGTCCTGGACGCGGTGAAGTGGGACGACAACATCCGCCAGGGTTTCCTCAAGGCCAAGGGCAAGGAGCCGCCGGCCGTCGACCGTGCCTACTACCAGTCGCGCCCGCTGGCGTTCGATTCCAGCGCGGTCAAGGCCGAGTTCCAGGGCATCGAGCGCGACATCATTCGCCAGCTCGGCCAGTTCAACCCGGTCGGGCAGATCATGAAGCGCATGTGCCGCGAATACCGCATGGTGGTGCGCATGCTCGAAGCGCGCGGCACCGAGGATTTCGGGCTGATCTCCCAGGAACTGTACGGCGCTGCCTCGGATGCCTTCCACGCTGGTGATCCGACCCTGGCCGACCTCGGCCTGATGCTGTCGGACTACCTGAACAACATCGATGGCCGTGGCGACCTCAAGGACGAACCGAAGAACCTCACCGCCAAGGAGGCCGTGGAAATCCTCCAGCACCGGCTGAACAAGGTGTTCGGCGAGGCCGAGGAGACCATCCGTGTGTTCGAGTCCGATGGCATCGTCGCCGATGCCGCGGCCGGGGCCGACTACATCAAGGTGCGTGCCGACGCCATGTTCAACGCCCGTGACGTGCGCGCCCTGGAGGTGCACGAAGGGCTGGTGCATGTCGGCACCACGCTCAACGGCCTGAACCAGCCGATCTGTACCTTCCTGGCCAAGGGCCCGCCCTCGTCGACGGTCACCCAGGAAGGCCTGGCCATCCTCATGGAGGTGATCGCCTTCGCCTCCTACCCCAGCCGCCTGCGCAAGCTCACCAATCGGACCCGCGCCATCCACATGGTCGAGGAGGGTGCCGATTTCATGCAGATCTACAACTTCTTCCGCGAGCAGGGGTTCGAGATGGCGCAGAGCTACAGCAACGCCAGCCGGGTGTTCCGTGGGTCGGTGCCCAATGGCCTGCCATTTACCAAGGACTTGTCCTACCTCAAAGGCTTCATCATGGTTTACAACTACATTCAGTTGGCCGTGAAGAAGGGCAAGCTCGAACAGATCCCGTTGCTGTTCTGTGGCAAGACCACCCTGGAAGACATGCGTACCCTGCGACAGCTGGTCGAGGAAGGCCTGGTCGAGCCGCCCAAGTACCTGCCCGAGCAGTTCCGCGACCTCAACGCGCTGTCGGCCTGGATGTGCTTTTCCAACTTCCTCAACCACCTGAGCCTGGACCGCATTGAAGCCGATTACGCGAACATTCTCTGAGTGCTGCCGCCTGCTGGCCCTGGGTTTGATCCTGCTGGGCCTGGGCGGTTGCAGCAGCCTGCTGTTCTATCCCGAGCGCGGCCAGCCGTTCACGCCCGAGCGGGCCAGGCTCGAGTACCGCGATGTCACCTTGACCACTGCTGATGGCATCCGCCTGCACGGCTGGTGGTTGCCGGCCAAGGCCGGGGTCGAGGTCAAGGGCACGGTGCTGCACCTGCATGGCAATGGCGGCAACCTGCCTGGGCACCTGGGCGGCAGCTACTGGCTGCCGGAGCAGGGTTACCAGGTGTTGATGATCGATTACCGCGGCTATGGCCTGTCCCAGGGCGAGCCGAGCCTGCCCGAGGTGTACCAGGACATCGCCGCGGCCATGGCCTGGCTGGAGCAGGCCCCTGAGGTCAAGGGCAAGCCACTGGTACTGCTGGGGCAGAGCCTTGGCGGGGCCATGGCCATTCACTACCTGGCGGCCCACCCGGAGCAGCGCCAGCGTTTCAGTGCCCTGGTGTTCGACGGTGTGCCGGCCAGTTACCGTGCGGTCGGGCGCTTTGCCCTCAGCACCTCGTGGATGACCTGGCCGCTGCAGGTGCCGCTGTCGTGGCTGGTGCCGGACGGTGACAGCGCGATCCGCTCGATCGAGCAGCTGAGCAGCCCGCCCAAGCTGTTCTTCCACAGCATCGACGACACCCTGGTGCCGATGGACAACGGCATCCGCCTGTACCAGCACGCGCCAGCGCCGCGGGTGCTGCAACTGACCCGTGGTGGCCACGTGCAGACCTTCGCCGACCCGACCTGGCGCCAGGTGATGCTGCGTTTCCTCGACGACCCCAGCCATTTCAACGGCCTGCGGCGGCTGGCCGAAGTGCCCAATTACCCTGACGAGAAGAACAAGCAATGAGTGAAGAACGCAACGCCATCCCGCTGATCCTGACCGGTGTCGGCAGCATCATCGTGACGGTGGGGGCCTTGTGGTACTACGGTTACCTGCATTTCGCCAAGCCCGAGGATGCCCTGTTGCTGCAGGATTTCACCATGCTCAAGACCATCCCCGGCGAGGACTACAAGGTCTCGCTGGACCCGGCACCACAAGTGGCCCAGTGCGTCGATGGCGTGCTGGTGCTGTTCGACACCCAGCAGAAAGGCCTGACCGGGGTGCTGGTGGACAACCGCAAGCGCGCGGTGCGTTGCATGGGCGAGGAAACCCCGCAGCAGGTGCAGTGAACCATTATCTCTGCTGCCTGTGCTGGCCCTTTCGCGGCTGAAGCCGCTCCCACAGGGACTGTGCAAAGCTCAAGATATCTGCTGCCTGAACTGGCCTCTTCGCGGGCACGCCCGCTCCCACAGGGATCGCGCAAAGCTCGAAACGGGCGCCGTACCTGTGGGAGCGGGCGTGCCCGCGAAGAGGCCGGAACAGGCAAAAGAAAGCCCCGCTTCGATCGCGGGGCTTGTCAGTTCAGCTAGCCAGCCTTACTGCTGTACCTGGCTCACCGAGCGCGGCGCCACCGGCTGGTTGTCGTTGGAGATGGTCACCTCCACCCGACGGTTCTGCGCACGCCCCGAATTGCTCGAGTTGTCCGCTACCGGGTACTCCTTGCCATAGCCCTGGGCGACGATGCGCGCCGGGTCGACGCCGGCACGTACCAGTGCCATGCGCACGCTGTTGGCGCGGCGCTCCGACAGGCCCTGGTTGTAGTTGGCCGAGCCGACGCTGTCGGTGTAACCCTCGACGATCACCTTGCGTTCCGGGTTTTCCTGGAGGAACTGCGCCAGCTTGGTGACGTTCGGGTAGGCGTTGCTCTTGAGTTCGGCCTTGTTGAAGTCGAACAGCACGTCACCGAAGGTGACCAGCGTGCCGCGGTCGGTCTGCTTGGCGTTGAGGCTGTCCTGCAGCTTGGCGATCTGAGCGTCGCGGGCGTCCAGCTTGGCCTGGGCGCGCTGGGCCGAAGCGTTCTTCAGTTCGCCTTCGGCTGTGCGCAGGGCGATGGTCTGCTTGGCCACTTCGACGCGCTGGTTGGTCAGGTAGGCCAACTGGTCGACCTTCTTCTCGTCTTCACGGTCCATGTAGGCCTTGTCGGCCTTGTTCAGCCAGTCCTGGGCGTCCTTGGTCTCCAGCGCGGCAACCTTGCTCGATTGCGGGTCGCTCTGCAGCGAGGAGAAGTTGGTGCGGGCCGATTCGAGGTTGGCGTTAGGGTCGTGCGAGCAGGCAGCAAGGCCGACGCTCAGGGCCAGCAGGGCGGGAATCATGACGTAGTTGCGCATAGTGTTCATCCTTTGATCGTGTGCGAAGGCCGAGGTGGGCGGGGCAGGGCTCACTGAGCGCTGCGCAGGCCTTCCTCACGTACGTCCTGAACGCCCTGGCGGGCATCCTGCACGGCCTTCTGGGCCTTGGCCGCCTGGGCCTTGCGTTCGGCGAGGCGGGCGTCCCACTCGGCCTGTTCGGCCAGGCGCCTGGCGTCGTCGTACTTCTTGTCATGCATGGCGATCTCGGCCTGCTTGAACTTGTCCTGTGCCGCTTTCATTTCCACGGCGGCGAACTCGGTGCCGCCAGCGCTGACGGCGGAGTTCACGGCGGACTGGGTGACTGCATACTGCTCGGTGGGCGGGTTGCCCGCACAGCCGGCCAGGACCAGGCTGCTGCCCAGGGCCAGCGCTGCCAGCTTGAACCCGCGCACATGAGTGGATGAGGGTTTGTAGATGCGGGTGTTCTTGGTGGTCAGTTCCATTGGATCACTCCTGTTTACGACGTTGTCCGTAGCAGTCCATCGCTCGTTCCCTGACACGTGCACGCGCTTCAGCTCAACGGTGCACAACGGCAGGTGTGCAGGGTTTTAGCGTGATGGCTATTGGCTGTGACTGACGCGTTTTTCGGATAGTTCAGAAAAAATCATCCTGAGCGGATAACTATTTCTGACTAATCGGTCAGTGCGATTCGCCCGGAACTTTCGCGGGGCGTAGCGGTATTCCGGGCCTTTGCCAGGCCCGGAGCGGGGGCGGCGGGTTACTTCTCGCTGTCGGCTGCCGGGTTGCTCAGGGCGTGCAGATGCTGTCGCGAAAGTGACAGAAAGCGCGGAGTAGGACCGATGTCCTCGTACAGCGGGTCGCCTTCCTCGTCGGTGGCAATGACCTGGCGGCCTTGCACATAGGGGAAGCTGGCTTCCAGCTCCTCGAGGGCTGCCGCGACCAGCTCACCGAGCAGTTCCTCGGCGGTGCGCTTGGGGTACATGTCGATCAGCGCGGCCAGGCGCGCTTCGGACTCAAGGTCCAGATGCAGGACATGGCCCGTGGGGCTGAGGGTACCGGCGGCATTCTGTTCCCAGTGCTGGGCGAGTTCACGGATTTTCATGCTGACCTCTGTTGACGCCTGAAAGGGCTGCAATGCATGGGAGTGTCGTGCTTTCACTTTAGTTTGCTTTGGCCGATCACGGCTTGCCATCGGCGCCTGGCTGTGGGCACTCTTGGGGCGAATACCGTGCACCCCTGTGGGAGCGGGTTCACCCGCGAACACCGGCGCAGCCGGTGCCAGGCACCGCGCTGGATGCTTCGCGGGTGAACCCGCTCCCACAGGGGCTCGCGTAAGGGCTGAAAAAGGGATGCAATGCGCCAGAGCCGCGCCGGAGAGAGGGCCAATGACCGATATCGATGTGCGTTTGCGTGAAGATGTCCATGTGTTGGGTGAGCTGCTCGGCGATACCATTCGCCAGCAGCATGGCGAGGCGTTCCTGCAGAAGATCGAGGACATCCGCCACAGTGCCAAGGCCGACCGCCGCGTTGCCGGCGAGCAACTGAGCTCGACCCTGGCGGACCTGGCCGATGAAGACTTGCTACCCGTGGCCAGGGCCTTCAACCAGTTCCTTAACCTGGCCAACATGGCCGAGCAGTACCAGTTGATCCGCCGCCGCGACGCCGACCAGCCCGAGCCGTTCGAGGCCCGGGTGCTGCCCGAGCTGCTGGCGCGCCTGAAGCAGGCCGGGCACAGCAATGATGCCCTGGCCCGGCAATTGGCCAAGCTCGACATCCAGCTGGTGCTCACCGCTCACCCCACCGAAGTGGCCCGCCGCACCCTGATCCAGAAGTACGACGCCATCGCCGGCCAACTGGCAGCCCAGGACCACCGCGACCTGACCCCGGGCGAACGCCAGCAGGTGCGCGAGCGCCTGCGCCGGCTGATCGCCGAGGCCTGGCACACCGAAGAAATCCGCCGCACCCGACCGACGCCGGTGGACGAAGCCAAGTGGGGCTTTGCGGTGATCGAGCATTCGCTGTGGCACGCCATCCCCAGCCACTTGCGCAAGGTCGACAAGGCCCTGCTGGAGGCTACCGGCCTGCGCCTGCCGCTGGAGGCGGCGCCGATCCGCTTCGCCTCGTGGATGGGCGGTGACCGTGATGGCAACCCCAACGTGACCGCAGCGGTCACCCGCGAAGTCCTGCTGCTGGCGCGCTGGATGGCTGCCGACCTGTTCCTGCGCGACATCGATGCGCTGGCGTCCGAGTTGTCCATGCAGCAGGCCGACGATGCCCTGCGCGAGCGGGTCGGCGACAGTGCCGAACCCTACCGTTCGCTGCTCAAGCAACTGCGCGATCGCCTGCGGGCGACGCGCGCCTGGGCGCATTCGGCATTGACCAGCAGCCAGCCGGCCAGTGCCGAGGTGCTGGTGGACAACCGCGACCTGATCGCGCCGCTGGAGCTGTGCTACCAGTCACTGCACGCCTGCGGCATGGGTGTGATCGCCGAAGGCCCGTTGCTCGACTGCCTGCGCCGCGCCGTGACCTTCGGCCTGTTCCTGGTCCGCCTGGACGTGCGCCAGGACGCCGCCCGCCACCGTGATGCGTTGAGCGAGATTACCGACTACCTGGGCCTGGGGCGCTATGCCGACTGGGATGAAGAGCAGCGCATCGAGTTCCTCCAGGCCGAGCTGAAAAACCGCCGGCCACTGCTGCCCGCGCACTTCAAGCCACAGGCCGATACCGCCGAGGTACTGGCCACCTGCCGGGAAATTGCCGCCGCGCCGGCCGCCTCGCTGGGCTCTTACGTCATCTCCATGGCCGGTGCTGCCTCGGATGTGCTGGCGGTGCAGCTGCTGTTGAAGGAGGCCGGCCTGACTCGGCCCATGCGCGTGGTGCCGCTGTTCGAGACCCTGGCCGACCTCGACAATGCCGGCCCGGTGATGCAGCGCCTGCTCGGCCTGCCAGGCTACCGCGCCAACCTGCGCGGCCCGCAGGAAGTGATGATCGGCTATTCCGACTCGGCCAAGGACGCTGGTACCACGGCTGCGGCCTGGGCGCAGTACCGGGCCCAGGAAAACCTGGTGCGTATCTGCGCCGAGCACCAGGTCGAGTTGCTGCTGTTCCACGGCCGTGGCGGCACGGTAGGCCGCGGCGGTGGCCCGGCCCACGCGGCGATCCTGTCGCAGCCACCGGGTTCGGTGGCCGGGCGCTTCCGCACCACCGAGCAGGGCGAGATGATCCGCTTCAAGTTCGGCTTGCCGGGCATCGCCGAGCAGAACCTGAACCTGTACCTGGCCGCCGTGCTCGAAGCCACCTTGTTGCCACCGCCACCACCGCAGCCGGCCTGGCGCGAGGTGATGGACCAGCTGGCCGCCGATGGCGTCAAGGCCTACCGCGGCGTGGTGCGGGAGAACCCCGATTTTGTCGAGTACTTCCGCCAGTCCACCCCGGAGCAGGAACTGGGGCGCCTGCCGCTGGGCAGCCGCCCGGCCAAGCGCCGCGCCGGTGGCATCGAAAGCCTGCGGGCCATTCCGTGGATCTTCGGCTGGACCCAGACCCGTCTGATGCTGCCGGCCTGGCTTGGCTGGGAAACGGCATTGAACAATGCCCTGGCCCGTGGCCAGGGTGAACTGCTGGCGCAGATGCGCGAGCAATGGCCGTTCTTCCGCACCCGCATCGACATGCTCGAGATGGTGCTGGCCAAGGCCGATGCGCAGATCGCCGAGGCCTACGACGAACGTCTAGTGCAACCGCACCTGCTGCCTTTGGGTGCGCACCTGCGCGACCTATTGTCGCAGTCGTGCCAGGTGGTACTGGGCCTTACCGGGCAGCCGGTGCTACTGGCGCACAGCCCCGAGACGCTGGAATTCATCAGCCTGCGCAATACCTATCTGGACCCGTTGCACCGCCTGCAGGCCGAGTTGCTGGCCCGCTCGCGCAGCCGCGAAGCCGCTCTGGACAGCCCGTTGGAGCAGGCCTTGCTGGTGACTGTGGCGGGTATTGCAGCCGGCCTGCGCAACACCGGCTGAGGGTAGGCCCGGGGCGCACAGGGCAGGTGCCGTGCGGGGGATGCAAGTGGGCGAAGAGGGTGGTTGCGCCGGGCGCAACCGCCTGCCAGGCCAGCCGTAGGTGGCGCATTCCTGCAACTTTGGGACGCTTGTCTGGCTGCCGGGCGCTGTGTATCTTGAGCAGCCTTCTGACCGATTTATGGTCATACCCGATTTTCCGGACTTGGCCCTGGTCGCCGAATCCATTGAATTTCATAAAAAAATTTGAGGAGCACGAGATGCGCGTAATTCTGCTGGGAGCTCCCGGGGCCGGTAAAGGTACTCAGGCAAAGTTCATCACCGAAAAGTTCGGTATCCCCCAGATTTCCACCGGTGACATGCTGCGTGCCGCCGTCAAGGCCGGTACCCCGCTGGGCCTGGAACTGAAGAAAGTCATGGATGCCGGCCAGCTGGTCTCCGACGAGTTGATCATCAGCCTGGTCAAGGAGCGCATCGCCCAGCCTGATTGCGCCAAGGGCTGCCTGTTCGACGGCTTCCCACGTACCATCCCGCAAGCCGAAGCCATGGTCGCTGCCGGTGTCGACATCGACGCCGTGGTGGAAATCGCCGTGGACGACGAGGAAATCGTCGGCCGCATGGCTGGCCGCCGCGTGCACCTGGCCTCGGGCCGCACCTACCACATTCAGTACAATCCGCCGAAAGTGGAAGGCAAGGACGACGAGACGGGTGAAGACCTGATCCAGCGTGATGACGACAAGGAAGAAACCGTTCGCCATCGCCTGTCGGTCTACCACAGCCAGACCAAGCCGCTGGTGGACTTCTACCAGAAGCTGTCCGCCGCCAATGCCGGCAAGCCGAAGTACAGCCACATCGAAGGCGTCGGCTCGGTCGAAGCCATCACCGCCAAGGTCCTGGCAGCCCTGAGCTGATCCAGCGCCCGACGCACCTCGACAACGGCCCGCTTGCGGGCCGTTGTCGTTTGTGGGGGCGCGGCATTGCGGCCCTGATGCGGCCTTTGTGGGAGCGGGCGTGCCCGCGAAGAATTCAACGCGGTGGCTGGCACCGGCTGCGCCGGTGTTCGCGGGCGCGCCCGCTCCCACAGAGACCGCGCCAGTTCGCCATGTAGCGCATTAATGGCCGTACAGCTGCCCCTTCGGGACACAACGCCGCCGCTGCTCTATACTGCCGCTCTTTTCCCCCTAGTACCTGGATACCCGTTCGATGACCACCCTCCTGGCCCTGGATACCGCCACCGAAGCCTGTTCCGTCGCACTGCTGCATGACGGCAAGGTAACCAGCCATTACGAGGTGATCCCGCGCATGCATGCCCAGAAGCTGCTGCCGATGATCAAGCAGCTGCTGGCCGAGTCCGGCGTGGCGCTGAATGCGCTGGATGCCATCGCCTTTGGCCGTGGCCCGGGCGCGTTCACCGGCGTGCGCATTGCCATCGGTGTGGTCCAGGGCCTGGCCTTCGCCCTGGAGCGCCCGGTTTTGCCGGTGTCCAACCTGGCCGCACTGGCCCAGGGCGCGCTGCGCGAGCACGGCGTGCAGCAAGTGGCGGCCGCCATCGATGCGCGCATGGATGAAGTGTATTGGGGCTGCTATCAGGCCACCGAGGGCGAAATGCGCCTGGTCGGCCAGGAGGCAGTGCTGCCGCCCGAGCAGGTGGTGCTGCCGGCGGGCAGCGCTGGCGAGTGGTTCGGTGCCGGTACCGGTTGGGGCTATGCCGAGCGCCTGGCGGTGCAGGTGGCAGCCAGCAATGCCAGTGCCTTGCCCAACGCCCTGGACATCCTCAGCCTGGCCAGCTTTGCCTGGGCACGCGGTGAGGCGATCGTTGCCGAACAGGCACAACCGGTCTACCTGCGCGATAATGTAGCGACACCCAAGAAGCGCTGAGTGTTGTTCGTCGGTTATCGCCGATGACACTAAAACCTTTTGCGCGATCTGTGGTCCAGTTATCACTCGAGCATTAGCGATGGAACCCTGATGCTGCTAAATTGCCATCATTGGTTCTGAGTGCTCATGCCATGCGTATCGACGGTTTCTCATCGCAGTCCTACCCGATCAAGCGCACCCCACGCAAGGCAGCGGTGCGTGACGAGGCCATCGATGATGCCGAGGTGATCGAGGAGGTCGAAACCGCCCCTCAGGAAGCCACCGCCCGCCGTCGCAGCGGTGGCCTGCCAGCCCGCCAGCAGGACATGATCTTCCCCCGCGCCCGTGACCGCCGCACCGCTACCGCATTGGCCAGCTACCTGAGCACCGCCGGTTTTACCGACTGGGACATGGAAGTACTGGGGCTCGACCTGTACATTTAGTGGATGAGTCCATCACCACTGCCTTATTTTCTCGGTTGCCCGTCCTGGAGCGAAAACGCCTGGCGCGACTACCTGTATCCCGCCGACGCCAACAGCAGTGAAATGCTCGGCTACTACAGCCAGGTGTTCAACGCCGTCGAGGGCAATACCACTTTCTACGCACGCCCCGCACCCGGCACCATTGCGCGCTGGGCGCAGATCATGCCCGAACACTTCCGCTTCACTGCCAAGTTCCCGCGGGACATCAGCCATGAAGGCGACCTGCGCGATCAGCTGGAACCGGCCTTTGACTTCACCCGCCTGATGGCCCCGCTGGGCCAGCGCGTAGCGCCGTACTGGCTGCAGTTGCCGGCCCAGTTCAGCCCCGCACGGCTGGGCGAGCTTTGCCACTTCCTTGACGAAGTCGGAGTGCCGGTGGCCGTGGAGGTGCGCAACCAGGCCTTCTTCGCCAAGGGTGAAGAAGAGCGGTTGCTCAACCGCCTGCTGCATGAGCGTGGCGTGGAGCGTATCTGCCTCGACCCGCGTGCCTTGTTCAGCTGCACCTCCCGTGACCCCGCCGTGCTGCATGCGCAGGCGAAGAAGCCCAAGGTACCGCCACGCCCGGCAGCCTTCAGCCAGCACCCGCAGGTGCGCTTCATCGGCCACCCGCAGCTGGAGGCCAACGAGGCCTTTCTTACCCCCTGGGTGGACAAGGTCGCCGCCTGGATCGAGGAAGGCCGCAATCCCTACATCTTCCTGCACACCTCGGACAACCGCCTGGCCGCGGCGTTGGCCCAGCGCTTTCACCAACGCCTGATGCAGCGCCTGCCGGGCCTTGCCGCGTTGCCGGAATTGCCGCGCACCCCCGAGGTCGAACAACTGGGGCTACTCTGACCTTTCCCTGACTGCCGGAGGTTGAACCATGGATGTGCAAACCCTGCGAGCCGAAGCCTTCAAGGCCCTGCACGAGCGTGACAGCGCCTTCGTCATCCCCAACCCGTGGGATGCCGGCTCGGCCAAGTTGCTGGCCAGCCTGGGCTTCGAGGCGCTGGCCACCACCAGTGCCGGCCTGGCCTTCAGCCTGGGCCGGCCGGACGCCGAAGGCGCCTTGAGCCTGGACGATACCCTCGATAATGCTGGCGAGATTGTCGACGCTACCCCCTTGCCGGTGGCTGCTGACCTGGAGAACGGCTTTGGCGACCTGCCCGAAGATTGCGCCCAGACCATTCTGCGGGCCGCCGAAGTCGGCTTGGTGGGTGGCTCTATCGAGGATGCCAGTGGTCACAGCGATACGCCGATCTATGATTTCGGGCTGGCAGTGGAGCGTGTGCGCGCAGCCGTGCAGGCCGCACGCAGCCTGCCGTTCCCGTTCACCCTGTGCGCCCGGGCAGAGAACCTGCTGCACGGGCGCATGGACCTGGACGACACCATCCTGCGCCTGCAGGCCTATGCCGAGGCCGGTGCTGATGTGCTCTATGCGCCCGGGCTGCGTACTGTCGAGGAAATCCGCGCGGTGGTGCAGGCCGTCGCGCCGCGGCCGGTGAATGTGCTGATGGGCATGGCGGGCGTGCCGCTGAGCGTCAACCAGTTGCAGGACCTGGGTGTACGCCGCATCAGCGTCGGCTCGTCGCTTGCCCGTGCCGCGTTGGGGGCCTTCCACCGGGCTGCGCTGGAGATTCGCGATGAGGGCACCTTCGGCTACGGTGAGCAGGCGCTGCCGTTCGCCCAACTCAACGACCTGTTCCGCCGCTGATGAGGGCCGTGCTGGCGTTGCTGGCCGGCCTGTCGTTGCTTGCGGGGCTGGCCTGGCACCTGGGTTGGCGGCTGCCCGCCGCGTGGAACCCGTGGGCGCCGCTGGACGTGCGTCAGCCCCCCAACCTGCTGACCCCCTACAAGCTTTCCCGCCTTCGTGATGACCCGATGCTGTGTCGCCTGGCACTTCAAACCAGCCAGTTGCGCTACCGGGCACAAGCCGACAGTTCGGCTGCTGCCGACTGCCCATTGCGAAACGTATGGCGTATCGACGGTGGTCAGGCGCGGCTCGGCGGCAGCTTCCTGGCCAGTTGTCCGTTGGCAGTGGCGTATGCACTGTTCGAAAACCATGGCCTGCAGCCTGTAGCGCAACGGGTGTTGGGGCAGCCGGTGGTTCAGGTCGACCACCTGGGCAGTTTTGCCTGCCGCAATGTCTACCACCGCAAGCAGGGCCGGCTGAGCCAGCACGCCACGGCCGATGCCTTGGACATCAGTGGCTTTCGCCTGCGGGACGGCCAGCGCATCGTCCTTGCGCGGGACTGGCAGGCGGGCGGGCAGAAAGCGGAATTCCTTCGTCAGGTGCAGCAGGCGGCCTGTGACAGCTTCAGCACGGTACTGGGGCCGGACTACAACGCTGCACACCACAACCACTTTCATGTGGACATGGGCCGCTGGCAGATCTGTCGTTGAGCGTGGGCGCGTTCAGGCGTGGGCGCGCACGTTGTTCAGCACCACCGGGCGTGCCCAGTGGATGTCGAACTCCAGGTCGGTCTGCTGCTTGGCCAGGGTGGCGTCATCGAACGGTTCGGGCGCCGGGTCCAGCAGGTTGGTCTCGAACTCGGCGATCGGCAGGAACAGCGAGCGTGGGGTAGGGCCGGGGCCGGGTTCGGCAATCGGGTGACCTTGGCTCATCACCACCGGGCGTAGCCAGCTGTTGCTGATGTCGAGCTGGCGCTGCTGCTCGATCAACTCGACTGCGCTGAACGGCTCGGGGGCGGGCGGCAGCAGGTTGGCTTCGAGTTCTGCCTTGGGCAGGAACAGTGGCTCGGGCGGTGCCACCTCGGTGTCGTGTACCGGGCAGGCACGCTGGGCGTCGATCAGGGCCAGCGCACGGGCGCCGCCGATCGGCTCGCCGCTGCTCTGGTCGTATTGCACGAACGACTGGCTGACGCTGTCTACCGGCTCTTCCTGCTGCTCGGCCATGGCCCGGGCAAAGAAATCCTGCCACAGGTGGCTGACGCCCCCGAGTGCCTGGGTGTTGTGCTGACTGTAGTTGCCGACAGGCGACAGGTAGGTCAAGCCGATGGGAAGAGTATCTGACATGGCAGTCGCGCGCGTTGTGCTCTGGCAGAATAGCGGGATATTGCCTGTATCGGCCGAAGTAGCCGATACATTAACGGCTGGGTTCAATTTCTAGGTGTGAATGATGGAAGAGCAGGGCACAGGTATCCGGGTCGAGGCGCTGTCGGCTGAATTCGAGGCGCTAGCTGCTGCGTGGGCACAGCGCCTTGAGTTGCCGCTGCAGGACGATGCTGCCGGGTTTGCCGTGCAGGTGGGCGTTGATGGCTTGCAGATCCAGCAATTGGGCCCGCAGGCCCCGGGGCCGGTGCGGGTCGACTTCGTCGAAGGCCAGGCCGCGCACCGGCGCATGTTCGGTGGTGGCAACGGGCAGATGATCGCCAAGGCGGTGGGCATTGCCCAAGGCGTGCGTCCGCAGGTGCTGGATGCCACCGCCGGGCTGGGCAAGGACGCGTTCGTGCTGGCCAGCCTGGGCTGCCAGATGACCCTGATCGAACGCCAGCCGCTGATTGCTGCATTGCTGGAGGATGGCCTGGCTCGGGCGCGGTCGGATGAAGAGGTGGGGCCGATCGTGGGGCGCATGCGCCTGCTGACCGGCAACGCCATCGAGCGCATGCGCGCCTGGGAGGGCGAGGCGCCCCAGGTGATCTACCTCGACCCGATGTTCCCGCACCGGGACAAGAGTGCGCTGGTGAAGAAGGAAATGCGTGTGTTCCGGCCCTTGGTGGGTGATGACCTGGATGCCCCGGCCCTCCTCGAAGCTGCCCTGGCGCTGGCCAGCCACCGGGTGGTTGTGAAGCGGCCGCGCAAGGCGCCGATCATCGACGGGCCGAAGCCGAGCCACAGCCTGGAGGGCAAGTCGAGCCGGTATGACATTTACCCGAAGAAGGCCCTCAAGGCCTGATTTGGCTATGCCTGTTCGGGCCTCTTCGCGGGTAAACCCGCTCCCACAGGTGCTGTACAAACTTCAAGATCACATCGACCCTGTGGGAGCGGGTTTACCCGCGAAGAGGCCCGCACAGACAGCCTGATCTCAGGGCTGGAACGCCCGCAGGAACACACCTACCACCTCGCGCACATGCGCCTCGGCCTCATCCCCCTCCAGCGGCCCCGCGCACCCCAGCAGCAGCCGGTAATCCGGTGCGCCCTTGACCAGGCAGAAGAAGTGCTCCGCCGCACGCAGCGGGTTGTCGATGCGCAACAGCCCGCGCTCATGCGCCCCGCGCAGCAAAGCTTCCATCCCCGCGAGCACGCGCTTGGGCCCGGCTTCGTAGAAGTACTCGCCAAAGCTCGGGTCGAGGCTGCCCTGGGCCATGATCAGGCGGCTGAGCTTGACCGCTTCATCGCTGCTGATCAGCGCCTGGAAGCCACGGGCAATGGTCAGCAGCACCTCTTCCACCGGCGCCCCCTCGGGGTACTCGAACAGCAGGTCGGGCAACTGGATCTGGCAGGTTGCCATGACCGCCGAGCCGAAAAGCGTCTGCTTGTCGGTGAAGTGGCTGTATACGGTGAGCTTTGAAACACCTGCCGCCGCAGCGACCGCATCCATGCTGGTGTTGGCGTAGCCAAGGCTGAGGAACAGGGCCTTGGCTGCTTCGAGAATCGCCTCGCGTTTGGCCAGATCCTTGGGCCGGCCCGGGCCGATGGGGGCGTCGTTGGACATTGTGGTCTGCATCTGGTTGAAGAAACACCATCTTAACGGGTCAGGCGCCATCCGGCTAAAGCCTGCGGGCAAAACCTGCTGTTTGTCAGCGAAAAGCTGATCGACAGTGAGGTAGGAGATCGAGTGCAGCAAAAGCCCAACGCATGGCGAAAAATTGACGGGTTCCAGATGCGCTGGACCCGCTCGGGGTAGTTGCCGAACTCGCGCGCACTGGCGGAATGAAAGTGCTGGTGCTCAAGGGGGTGTACGAGACCGTCCCCGTTGCCCAGGCCATCGAGGAGGGCGTGCTTGGCATCGTACTGGTCGAGGATTCGCCGTCGAGGCGAGTGCTTTGGCGGAGAAGAACACGATCTCCGTCGGTCTTGGTCGCAGTCAAGGTCACCAGGTTGTTGGCGGTCAGGATCTTCGAGTCATCGGGGTTACTGGTGTCGGGGTGCACGATGGCGCGAAGCTGGTCGAGGGTAACGGAACCGTTGCTGGCGACGCTTACGGTGAACACCAGATGGTTGCCGATGGCGAACGGCCTTCCACCACGGCGCCATTGAGCGACAGGTTGACTGCCGAGCCGGTGGCCGTGTCGGTCAGGCCAGAGGCGCTCGTCACGACGCGCAGGGCATAGGTGAGCGTACCGGCACCATCGTTGCCGAAGGCCGAGGTGAAGTTGGCGGCGATGCCGATGAACACCTTGTTCAGCAGATTGACGGCATCGTCAGGATTGCCCGTGTTCGGGTGCTTCAGCGGCTGGTATTCCACCGTCTAGATCTTGCCGCCTCTTCCCGGCATCCGTTGCCTGATTTAATATACTCTCCAGTACAAATATTGAATGTGCCCTCCGCGAAAGGATTCATCATGTTGCGCCATGCCTTGTCCATCGCTCTGTCCGCCGCTGCCGTGCTGTTGCTGGCGGCGTGCGGCCAGGAAGCCGCCCCACCTGCAGCGCCGCGCCCGGCGCTGGTGGTGCAGCCGCAGCCGGCCGAAGCCGCTGCCGACAGTTACCCCGGCGAAGTGCGGGCGCGCTTCGAGCCGGAACTGGCTTTCCGCATTAGCGGCAAGGTCAGCAAACGCCTGGTCGAGGAAGGGCAGCGGGTCAAGGCCGACCAGCCGCTGGCCGAGCTGGACCCGCAGGATGTGCGCCTGCAACTGGAAGCCAACCGTGCCCAGCTGGCGGCCGCCGAGGCCAACCTGTCGCTGGTGCGCGCCGAGCGCGATCGCTACCAGAAGCTGCTGGACCGGCAGATGGTCAGCCATTCCCAGTTCGACAACGCCGAAAACCTCTACCGCGCCGGCCTGGCCCGGCTGAAACAGGCCAAGGCCGAGTTCGACGTGGCTGGCAACCAGGCTGAATATGCTGTGCTGCGCGCACCCCAGGCCGGGGTGATTGCCAAGCGCCAGGTGGAAGTGGGCCAGGTGGTCGCCGCAGGGCAGACCGTGTTCACCCTGGCCGCCGATGGCGAGCGGGAAGTGGCCATCGGCCTGCCGGAGCAGCAGTTCGCCCGCTTCGCCGTGGGCCAGCCGGTGAGCGTGGAGTTGTGGTCGCACCCGCAAGAGCGCTTCCAGGGGCGTATCCGCGAGTTGTCACCGGCCGCCGACCCGCGTTCGCGCACCTTTGCCGCCCGCATCGCCTTTACCACGGCCGCCACGCCGGCGGAGCTGGGCCAGAGCGCCCGGGTGTTCATCGCCCACGAAGGGCTGATCCCGCTGGCGGTGCCGCTGTCGGCAGTCACTGCGGAAAACGGCCAGGCCTACGTCTGGCGGGTCAACAAGGACAGCCGCCTGGAGCGGGCAGTGGTGCGCCTGGGGCCCTACGGCGCCGACAGCGTGCCCGTGCTCGAAGGCCTCGCCCCCGGCGACTGGGTTGTCGCCGCGGGTGGCCATGTATTGCGCGAGGGCCAGGAGATACGCCCCGTGGACCGTACCAACCGCGTAGTGAACCTGACGGCCAAGGAGTAAGTCCCGATGGGTTTCAACCTTTCTGCCTGGGCGCTGCGCAACCGCCAGATCGTCCTGTTCCTGATGATCCTGCTGGCGGCCATTGGCGCCATGTCCTACACCAAGCTCGGTCAGAGCGAGGACCCGCCGTTCACCTTCAAGGCCATGGTCATCCGTACCCTGTGGCCCGGTGCTACTGCCGAGGAAGTGTCGCGCCAGGTCACCGAGCGCATCGAGAAGAAGCTGATGGAAACCGGCGAGTACGAGCGGATCGTGTCGTTCTCCCGCCCGGGCGAATCGCAGGTCACCTTCATGGCCCGCGACTCGCTGCATTCCAAGGACATCCCCGAGCTGTGGTACCAGATCCGCAAGAAGGTCGCGGACATCCGCCACACCTTGCCACCGGAAATCCAGGGCCCGTTCTTCAATGACGAGTTCGGCACCACCTTCGGCAATATCTATGCACTGACCGGGGAGGGCTTCGACTACGCGGTGCTCAAGGACTATGCCGACCGTATCCAGATCCAGTTGCAGCGGGTCAAGGATGTGGGCAAGGTCGAGCTGATCGGCCTGCAGGACGAGAAAATCTGGATCGAGCTGTCCAACCTCAAGCTGGCCACCCTCGGCGTGCCGCTGGAGGCCGTGCAGCAGGCCCTGCAGGAGCAGAATGCGGTCAGCACCGCCGGCTTCTTCGAAACGCCCAGCGAGCGCCTGCAACTGCGGGTGAGCGGGCGCTTCGACAGCGTCGAGCAGATTCGCCAGTTCCCCATCCGCGTGGGGGACCGCACCTTCCGTATCGGCGATGTGGCCGAGGTGCACCGCGGTTTCAACGACCCGCCCGCACCGCGCATGCGTTTCATGGGCGAGGATGCCATTGGCCTGGCGGTGTCGATGAAGGACGGCGGCGACATCCTGGTGCTGGGCAAGGCATTGGAAAGCGAGTTCGAGCGCCTGGCGCGCAGCCTGCCGGCCGGCATGGAGCTGCGCAAGGTCTCGGACCAGCCGGCGGCGGTCAAGGCCGGCGTGGGCGAGTTTGTCCAGGTGCTGGTCGAGGCGCTGGTCATCGTGCTGCTGGTGAGCTTCTTCTCGCTGGGCCTGCGCACGGGGTTGGTGGTGGCGCTGGCCATCCCGCTGGTGCTGGCCATGACCTTCGCCGCCATGCACTACTTCGGCATCGGCCTGCACAAGATCTCCCTTGGCGCGCTGGTGCTGGCCCTGGGCTTGCTGGTCGATGACGCGATCATTGCCGTGGAGATGATGGCGATCAAGATGGAGCAGGGCTACGACCGCCTCAAGGCGGCCAGCTACGCCTGGAGCAGCACCGCCTTCCCGATGCTCACCGGCACCCTGATCACGGCGGCGGGCTTCCTGCCCATCGCCACGGCAGCCTCCAGTACGGGCGAATATACCCGTTCGATCTTCCAGGTGGTGACCATTGCCTTGCTGACCTCCTGGGTGGCCGCCGTGGTATTCGTGCCTTACCTGGGCGAGCGCCTGCTGCCGGACCTGGCCAGGCTGCATGCCGCGCGCCATGGCAAGGACGGCCATGCGCCAGACCCTTACGCCACACCGTTCTACCAGCGTGTGCGGCGTGTGGTGGAGTGGTGCGTGCGGCGGCGCAAGACGGTGATCCTGCTGACCATTGCCGCCTTTGTCGGCAGTATCCTGCTGTTCCGCTTCGTGCCCCAGCAGTTCTTCCCGGCCTCCGGGCGCCCGGAACTGATGGTCGACCTGAAACTGGCCGAGGGTGCCTCGCTGGCCAACACCGCCGAGCGGGTCAAGCAACTGGAGGCGTTGCTCAAGCAGCAGGAGGGAATCGACAACTACGTGGCCTATGTGGGCACCGGTTCGCCGCGTTTCTACCTGCCGCTGGACCAGCAGCTGCCGGCGGCCAGCTTCGCCCAGTTCGTGGTACTGGCCAAGTCGATGGAAGACCGCGAGCGCCTGCGCAGCTGGCTGATCAGCACCGTGGACCAGCAGTTCCCCGACCTGCGTGCCCGGGTCACCCGCCTGGAAAACGGCCCGCCCGTGGGTTACCCGGTGCAGTTCCGGGTAACTGGCGAGCACATCGAGAAGGCCCGTGCGCTGGCCCGCGAGGTGGCCGACAAGGTGCGCCAGAACCCGCATGTGGTGAACGTTCACCTGGACTGGGAGGAGCCGAGCAAGGCGGTGTTCCTCGAGATCGACCAGGACCGCGCCCGCGCCCTGGGCGTGAGCACCGCGCACCTGTCGAGCTTCCTGCAAAGCTCGCTGACCGGCACCACGGTCAGCCAGTACCGCGAGGACAACGAGCTGATCGAGATCCTGCTGCGCGGCACCCGCCAGGAACGCAGCGAGCTGGGCAACCTCGGCAGCCTGGCACTGCCGACCGACAATGGCCAGAGCGTGGCGTTGTCGCAGGTTGCGACCCTGGAGTACGGCTTCGAGGAAGGCATCATCTGGCACCGTAACCGCTTGCCGACGGTGACCGTGCGCGCCGATATCTACGACAAGGAGCAGCCGGCGACGCTGGTGAAGCAGATCGAGCCGACCCTGCATGACATCCGCGCCAAGCTGCCGGATGGCTATTTGCTGGAAGTGGGCGGCACGGTCGAGGACTCCGAGCGCGGGCAGAAGTCGGTGAATGCCGGCATGCCGCTGTTCGTGGTGGTGGTGCTGAGCTTGCTGATGATCCAGCTGCGCAGCTTCTCGCGCACGGTGATGGTGTTCCTCACCGCGCCGCTGGGGCTGATTGGCGTGACCTTGTTCTTGCTGGTTTTCCGCCAGCCGTTCGGCTTTGTCGCCATGCTCGGCACCATTGCCCTGGCGGGAATGATCATGCGCAACTCGGTGATCCTGGTGGACCAGATCGAGCAGGACATCGCGGCGGGGCTGGAGCGCTGGCAGGCGATCATCGAAGCCACGGTGCGGCGCTTCCGCCCGATCGTGCTGACAGCACTGGCTGCGGTGCTGGCGATGATTCCGTTGTCGCGCAGTGTGTTCTACGGGCCGATGGCGGTGGCGATCATGGGTGGGTTGATCGTGGCCACGGTGCTGACCCTGCTGTTCTTGCCGGCGTTGTATGCGGCTTGGTTCAGGGTGAAGAAGGGCTGAAGGCCGCAGGGGAGGGCTTTGCCCTCGAACCGCGGCAAGCCAGCTCCCACAGAACTGCACATAACTCATTAGCAGGGACACTGTGGGAGCGGCTTTAGCCGCGAACACCGGCGCAGCCGGTGC
Organism: Pseudomonas sp. X4; assembly: GCF_040784925.1. NCBI lineage: Bacteria > Pseudomonadati > Pseudomonadota > Gammaproteobacteria > Pseudomonadales > Pseudomonadaceae > Pseudomonas > Pseudomonas sp. X4. The sequence continues at coordinate 3,675,016 of NZ_CP160798.1, forward strand.
CATACACCGCGTTGGATTCTTCGCGGCTAAAGCCGCTCCCACCTCGACCGCATCGGCCTTGAGCCAGGCGCTATCCCTGTGGGCGCTGGCTTGCCGGCGATGAGGCCAGTACAGGCAACACAAGACAGTTGCTCCCACCTCGACCGCATCGTCCTCAAGCCATGCGCTATCTCTGTGGGAGCTGGCTTGCCGGCGATGGGCTGCAAAGCAGCCCCCAGGGCCCTCAGAGGGCGCCGAAGACCTTCTTGGCCAGGCTGGTAGCCGCCTCAGCCGGGTTCTGGCGAATGCTCTGCTCCTGCTTGGCAATCATTTCGAACAGGCCATCCAGTGCCTTTTCAGTCACGTAGTTCTCGATGCTGGCGCTCTTGGCATCGACCACACCCAACGCCACGGCCTGCCCGGCAAAGTTGTTGTACTGCTGAGCCAGGCCAACCTTGTCGGTAGCCTGCTTGACGATCGGCAGGAACTTGGCGCGGATCTGCTCGCGGCTGCTCTTGTTCAGGTACTGGGTAGCCGAGTCGTCACCGCCGCTGAGGATGCCCTTGGCATCGGTCACGCTCATGTTCTTCACGGCATCTACCAGAATCGCCTGGGCCTGCGGCACGGCAGCCTCGGCGGCCTTGTTCATGCTGGTTTCCAGGGCTTCGACCTGTTCACCCTTGCCGAACATCTTCATCGCCTTGGCGGCCTTGCCCAGGTTGCCTGGCAGTTCGATGCGCACGTCCGGGTTGTTGCTGAAGCCGCCCGGGGTGCTCAGCTGCTTGACGGCCAGTTGCGCGCCTTGGGTCAGGGCATCCTTCAGGCCGCCGGTGGCGTCTTTCTGGGTCAGGTCGCCCAGCGACAGGGCCAGGGCACTGGCCGACAGCAGCAGGCCGGCGCACAGGGTGGTGAAACGCAGGGAAGTGCGGATCATGAAGCTTTCCTTGTAGACAGATGAATACGGGTATCAGCGAACCGGATCGACCTTGATCCGCACGGGCTGTGGGTCACTGCCGTCGAGCATGACGCCGTGGTGTTCGGTGTTGATGAACAGCAGCTTGCCGTCCAGCTCGATGCGTGCGCTTACCGCATAGCGGTGGCCGGGCTTGACCTGGGCCGGGTCGTAGGTGAGGTGGAACGGCAGCGCTACGTTGCCTTTGATCGGGCCGGCCTGGCGGGCCAGGGTCACCGCCGGGGCGTCCATCAGCGAGACGTCCTGCAGTTCCACGCTGAGGGTGGCGGCAGGTGGCAGGGCGCTACGCTGCAGGTAGAAGACTTCGCCATCCAGGCTGGCCTGGTTGGACGGGGTGTGGCTGGAACAGGCTGCGAGCAAGGATGCGCAACACAGCATAAAGAGCTTTTTCATGGTATCTCCGAAGTCCTTGGCGTTGGCTTGTGGCCAACCCCAGGGACTTTAGCGGATTTTCCCGGCTGATAAAGCCTCAGATGGTGGAAGTTTCCAGCCCGTCTTCACGGTGCAATGCCACCTGGCGGATCGACAGGCGCAGTTCCGCCGACAGCACGCGCTTGGCCACGCCTTCGGCCAGCTCGCCGAGCTTGTCGTGATAACCCAGCTTGCCCTGGGCATCTGCATGCAGCACGCCTTGCTCGAGCAGGGTCTGGATGAAGTGGCGGAACAGGGTCTTGTCGAAGAACTCCGGGGCGTTCAGGCCGTGCAGGATCGACAGGCGCTGGGCCATCATCACGCACAGGTCTTCCAGTTCTTCGGCGCTGAGGCTGTTCTGGCCGCTGTTCAGCAGCAGCGAGGTGGCCATGTAGAAGCGCTGCAGGGTCTGGGTGATGGTGCGGGCGAGCAGGGTCAGCAACACGAACTGCCGCGAGCTGGGTGCCGGGCGAATGTAGGTGTCGTTGTCCTGGCGCAGCAGCCCTTGCTCGACCAGTGCGGTCAGCCACTGGTCGATCACCGCATCCAGTTGCTCCGGCGTCCAGCGCAGGAACAGTTCGGCCTGCAGGTAGGGGTACAGCGCGTGCACATACTGGCCCAGCAGTTCGCGGCTCATGCGCGAACTGCTGAGGAAGAAGCTGGCCAGCAGCGCCGGCAGGGCGAAGATGTGCAGCACGTTGTTGCGGTAATAGGTCATCAGTACCGCGTTGCCTTCATCCAGGTACAGGATGCGGCCCAGGGCGTCCTTCTGCTCGGCCACCAGGTTCATGCCGCGCACGTGCTCGATCAGCGCCTGGCCGTCGCCGTCGGGCAGGGTGGTGTGCGGCGAGTAGGGCACCTGGCGCAGCAAGGCCAGGTACAGGTCGAGCACGCGGGTCAGGGCGCGCTCGTCCAGGGCCAGGCGGCTGGTGGACAGCAGCGCCAGGGCCACCAGGTTGACCGGGTTGATCGCGGCCGCCTCGTTGAGGTGGCGGGCCACGGTTTCACCCAGGCGGGTGGTGGTGGCGTTGAGCCAGGCCGGGCGGTACTGCGGGCCGTGGTCCTGTTCACGCCAGCCGGGCTGTTGCTGGTCGAGGAAGCCGGCCAGGCGGATCGGCTCGCCGAAGTTCACGTATACCTGGCCAAAGCGCTGCTTGAGCGCGCCGAACACCTTGAAGATATCGAAGATCGACTCTTTCTTCTTGCTGGCACCGCGCAGCTCGCCCAGGTAGGTGCGGCCTTCGAGCACGCGCTCGTAGCCGATGTACACCGGCACGAACACGATCGGCGTGCGCGACGAACGCAGGAAGCTGCGCAGGGTGATGGCCAGCATCCCGGTGCGCGGCTGCAGCATGCGCCCGGTGCGCGAGCGGCCGCCTTCGACGAAGTACTCGACCGGAAAGCCCTTGGTGTACAGGGTGTGCAGGTACTCGTTGAACACCGCGGTGTACAGCGGGTTGCCCTTGAACGTGCGGCGCATGAAGAAGGCACCGCCACGGCGCAGCAGGTTACCCACCAGCGGCATGTTGAGGTTGATGCCCGCGGCCACGTGCGGCGGTGTCAGGCCGTTGCGGAACAGCAGGTACGACAGCAGCAGGTAGTCGATATGGCTGCGGTGGCACGGCACATAGATCACTTCGTGGCCGGGGGCGATGCCTTGTACCTGCTCGATGTGGTTGACCTTGATGCCGTCGTAGATCTTGTTCCAGAACCAGCTCAGCACCACTTCGAGGAAGCGGATGGCGGTGTAGGTGTAGTCCGAGGCAATCTCGTTGCCATAGCGCAGAGCCTGGGCTTCGGCCTTGGCCAGCGGCAGGTTTTCGCGCTGCGCCTCATCGACGATGGCCTGGCGCACCTGGGGCGCATGGATCAGGCCCTTGACCAGGTTGCGCCGGTGCGAGATGTCCGGGCCGATGACGGCGGTCTTGAGGTTGCGAAAGTGCACGCGCATCAGGCGCTGGGCCATGCGCACGGTGCGCTCGTGGCCCTTGTTGTGTTGTACCAGTTCGCGCAGGTGGATGGGCGCGGAGAACTGCACCCGGGTCTTGCGCCCGAGGATCAGCACGGTCAGCAGCCGGCGCAGGCGCCCGGTAACCGCCCAGCTGTCGGCGAACAGCAACTTCCACGGGCTGGATTCACTCGCCGGGGTCTGGCCCCAGAACACACTGACCGGAATGATCTGCGCATCCTCTTCGGCATGCTGGCTGACGGCGGCGACCAGGCGCTCCAGGGTAGGCGGGGCGCCGCGCTTGTCATGGCGGCCGAGCCAGTCCGGGTCCGGGGTCAGGTAGAAGAACGCCGCCGGTTCCTGCAGCGGGCCAACCGCCACCGGCAGCACCGGGCGCGGCAGGCCTGCCTTGGTGCATTCATGGTCGAGCACGGCCAGGTCGGTGAGCGCGGGCGAGGGCAGGGCATAGAACACCGGGCGGCTGCGGTCGAGCTTGAGGGTGAGGGAGGACTGGTTGATGGTCTCGGAGCGCACCCACAGGTACAACAGGCGACGCAGGGCGCCGAAGATCAGGCGGCGCAGGGGGGAACGGGTCATGGGGTGTGTGCCCTGGGTGTGATTTTCAGGTGGGTATCCAGCCAATTAGTCTGCCGTATCCGCGCAAGTTCAGCAAAAATCGCCGAACGGCGCGACGGTCATCAAATTTTTTTGTTCTGTGTCATATACTCGGCCTGCCACTTGCAAGATATTTGCGCAAGCGGCGTCGACACAGGGAGGGACTCTGTGTCTGCAAGGCGATCTTCACAATAAAAATCCGGAGTAGTTCAGATGTCGTCTCGTGAGACTGGGAATGTAAAGTGGTTCAACGATGCCAAGGGTTATGGCTTCATTCAGCGCGAAGGTGGTGCGGATGTATTCGTCCACTATCGGGCGATCCGCGGTGAGGGGCATCGTACCCTGGTCGAAGGACAGCGGGTGGAATACGCCTGCGTGCAGGGCCAGAAAGGCCTGCAAGCCGAGGACGTAGTAGGCCTCTGAGCCTCATGCTGTAAGGCTTGTTGTGGGAGCTGGCTTGCCGGCGATCACCGGCGAAGCCGGTGCCAGGCACCGTGTTGCCTGCATCGCCGGCAAGCCGGGCTCCCACAAAGAATGCAGTGCATTCAGGTACGCCAGGTGATTTCCTCTTCACCGTCGGCACTGATGCGGACCCAGCGGTCGGCATCTTCTTCCCCATCCTCCTCCACCCAGCCACCCGGTGCGCAGCGCACTTCCACGCCCAGTGCGGCGAATGCGGCGCGGGCGCAGGCAACGTCATCGGCCCACGGCGTCTGGTTGCTTTCCAGGTACAGGCTGTTCCATTTCCCTACAGCCTTGGGTAACCAGGTGACCGGAATGTTACCGGCCTGGCATTTGAAGGTATGGCCTTTCTGCTTCCATTCGCTGCATGGGCCGATTGCCTGGGCGAGCCACTCGGCAATCTGCTTGTGGTCGACGTCGGCGTCCTTCAGGTAGATCTCGATATCAGGTTGGCGCATAAGGGCTCCGGGTGTGCTCAGTCTTGGCGCACGAAATAGTCATAACGCATGGAAACCGTGACCTCGAACGGCTCGGGCTGGTCGATCACCCGGGCACGCTTTTCGGCACTGGCACGCCAGCCGTGCGGGGTCATGGCCAGCAGGTCGGCGCGGGCCTTGGGCGCGGCCAGGCTCAGGCGGAACTCCAGGGTTTCGCTGTGGGCATGGGCCATGCCTTCTGGGACCAGGGCCAGGTGTTTGTCGTCGGCGTAAGGGCGTACTTCATCGTAGAGCACTTCGCGCAGCTCCATCAGGTGGCCGCTGGTGGGGCCGACCCGCATCAAGCCGCCGCCGGGGCTGAGCAGGCGCTTGGCCTCGGCCCAGTCCAGCGGGCTGAACACGCTGGCGATGAACTGGCAGCTGGCGTCGGCCAGCGGCACGCGGGCCATGCTGGCGACCATCCAGGTAACCTCGGGCGCGCGGCGGCAGGCACGCTTGACCGCCTCACGGGAGATGTCCAGGGCGTAGCCGTCGGCAGCCGGCAGGGCCTGGGCGATCTGCGCGGTGTAGTAACCCTCGCCACAGCCGATGTCCAGCCAGGCACCGGGCTGGCGCTCGGCGGCCAGCTCGGCCAGGCGGCGTGCCACCGGCGCGTAGTGGCCGGCGTCGAGGAAATCGCGGCGGGCTTCGACCATGGCCTGGTTGTCACCCGGGTCGCGGCTGTTCTTGTGCTGCACCGGCAGCAGGTTCAGGTAACCCTGGCGGGCGCGGTCGAAGCGGTGGCCGGCCGGGCACACCACACCGTTGTCGAGCCGGCTCAGCGGTGCCTGGCAAAGAGGGCAGGCGAGCATCAGGCGAGCAACCGGACCAGGGTCTGGTAATAGATTTCGGTCAGCAAATCGAGGTCGCTGGCCAGGATCCGCTCATCCACCTGGTGGATGGTGGCGTTGACCGGGCCGAGCTCGACCACCTGGGTGCCCATGGTGGCGATGAAGCGGCCATCGGAAGTACCGCCGCTGGTGGATGGCTGGGTGTCGCGGCCGGTGACGCCTTTGATGCTGGCCGAGACGGCGTCCAGCAGTTCGCCCGGTTCGGTGAGGAACGGCAGACCCGACAGTGCCCAGTCGATCGACCAGTCCAGTTCATGCTTGTCGAGGATCGCCGACACCCGCGCCTGCAGGCCTTCGACGGTCGACTCGGTGGAGAAGCGGAAGTTGAACAGTGCGGTCAGCTCGCCCGGGACCACGTTGGTGGCGCCGGTGCCGGAGTTGAGATTGGAGATCTGGAAGCTGGTCGGCGGGAAGAACGCATTGCCTTCATCCCAGTGCTCGGCCGCCAGTTCCGCCAGGGCCGGTGCGGCCAGGTGGATCGGGTTGCGCGCCAGGTGCGGGTAGGCCACATGGCCCTGCTTGCCGCGCACGGTCAGCTTGGCGCCCAGCGAGCCACGGCGGCCGTTCTTGACCACGTCACCCAGCAGGGTGGTGCTGGAGGGTTCGCCGACGATGCACCAGTCCAGGCGCTCGTTGCGTGCTTTCAGGCGCTCGACCACGGCCTTGGTGCCATGGTGGGCCGGGCCTTCCTCGTCGCTGGTGATCAGGAACGCGACCTTGCCGCGGTGGCCCGGGTAGTCCTGCACGAAGCGCTCGCTGGCAATCACCATGGAGGCCAGGCTGCCTTTCATGTCGGCGGCGCCACGGCCGCAGAGCATGCCGTCGGCGTCGATCAGCGCTTCGAACGGCTCATGCTGCCATTGCTGCACGGGGCCGGTGGGTACCACGTCGGTGTGGCCGGCGAAGCACAGCACCGGGCCATCCTGGCTGCCGTGGGTGGCCCAGAAGTTGTCGACGTCCTCGAAGCGCATTGGCTCGAGCTGGAAGCCCACGGCGCCCAGGCGGTTCATCATCTGCGCCTGGCAGTCGGCGTCGACGGGGGTGACCGACGGGCGGCGGATCAGGTCGCAGGCCAGTTGAAGGGTAGGCGAGAGCTCGGCAGGGGCCGTCATGGGGGACTCCGGGGCAAGGCAAGGCGGGGAAATCTGAGGGGCGTTATCTTATATCAAATGGTTTCAGGCGGCACGGCCCATTCGCGGGCACGCCCGCTCCTACAGGTACTGCACAGCTCTGAATGTCGGTGACAGACCTGTGGGAGCGGGCGTGCCCGCGAATGGGCTGCAAAGCAGCCCCGGCAATCTCAGGCCTGCTGCGCCTCGACGGCCTTTTCTCCAGGCTTGGGCAACGAAGACAGGAACGCCATCACCAGCGCAGCCACATAAGGCAACGACTGCACCAGCAACATCGCCACCCAGAAGCGCATGTCCGAGCTCGGCAGCCCCTGTACCAGGTAGATGCCCAGCGCTGCGCCCCACAGCAGCAACATGATGAACAGCTCTTCCCGCGCCTCGGAAATCGCCACCAGCAGGCCGTGGCTGTCGGCGTTCTTCGGTGTGCGGAAGAACGGCATGCTGCTGGTGAAGAACCCGTACAGCACCGCCTTGGCAATGGTATGCGACAGCGCCAGCCCGGCCAGCGCCGCAGCAAAGGCATCCTTCAGGTTCACCCCTACTGCGCGGCGGTAGAGGAAGATGATCTTGCCGACCTTGAAGAAGAACAGTGCCAGCGGCGGAATGGCAAAGATCATCAGCGGCGGGTCGACCCGGTGCGGCACGATGATCATCGCCGCCGACCACAGCAACGCGCCGATGGTGAAGAAGATGTTCATGCCATCGGCGATCCACGGCAGCCAGCCGGCCAGGAAGTGGTAGCGCTGGCCGCGGGTCAGCTCGCTGCCCTTGCCGCGCAGCAGGGCGCTGGCGTGGTGTTTGATGATCTGGATGGCGCCATAGGCCCAGCGGAAGCGTTGCTTCTTGAAGTCGATGAAGGTGTCGGGCATCAGGCCCTTGCCGTAGCTGTTGTGGGCATAGGCGGCCGACAGGCCCTTCTCGAATACCCGCAAGCCCAGTTCGGCGTCCTCGCAGATGCACCACTCGGCCCAGCCCAGCTCTTCCAGCACGCTGCGCCGGGTCATGGTCATGGTGCCGTGCTGGATGATCGCGTCACGGTCGTTGCGGGTGACCATGCCGATGTGGAAGAAGCCCTTGTACTCGCTATAGCACAGCTTCTTGAAGGCGCTTTCGTGCTGGTCGCGGTAGTCCTGCGGCGACTGCACCACGGCAATCTTCGGGTCGGCGAAGTGCGGCACCATGTGCTTGAGCCAGTTGCGGTCGACGCAGTAGTCCGAGTCGATCACCGCGATCACTTCGGCGTCCTTGGCGGTGTGCGGGATCAGGTAGTTCAGCGCGCCGCCCTTGAAACCGGCCAGGGGCGCGACGTGGAAGAACCTGAAGCGCTCGCCGAGCTTCTCGCAGTGGGCCTTGAGCGGCTCCCACACGGCCGGGTCCTTGGTGTTGTTGTCGATCACCAGCACTTCGTAGTCGGGGTAGTCCAGCGCGGCCAGGGCATCGAGGGTCTGTTTGACCATCTCCGGCGGCTCGTTGTAGCACGGCACATGCACCGATACCTTGGGCCGGTAGGCGCTGTCGGCCTGCACCGGCAGGAATTCGCGCCGGCGCTTGTGTATCCATACCGCCTCGGCCAGTTCGTGGGCCTCGGTCAGCAGCACGATGAACACGCCCAGCGCGCCGAGGGCCAGCAGCACGCCCACGGTCAGGCTGAACCAGGTGCTGTATTGCTGGCTGTAGTCGTAGGCGATCCATACCAGCACCGACCCGCACAGGAAGGTGATGAAGGTCAGGAAGGTGCGGCCGCGCTGGCGCAGGGCCGAACCGTCGATGAACAGCACCATCAGGGCAATCATCGCCAGCACCACCGAGGCCACCGCCAGGGCACGCCACTGCGGGATGGCCACTACCGGGCCGTCAAAGTTGAATTTTTGCTGGCGTTCGGCGTTGTACACGCCCCAGTAGGCGCCGACCGAGCCTTCGTCGCTGGCCTTCCACGGCTGGTCGTAGGCCTCGATGACGAAGTAATTGTAACCACGGCGGTTGAGGGTGTTGACCAGGGTACGCAGGTAGATGGCCTGGTCGGCCTGGGTGGCATCGGCGCCGCCGCGCATGCGGCCGTTGCTCGGCCAGCCGACTTCCGACAGCAGCAGGGGTTTGCGCGGGAACTGGTGCTTCAGTTCGCGGGCGCGGTCGAGCACGAACTCGACCGAATCCTTCATCGGCACGAACTCCCAGTACGGCAGGATGTGCGCGGCAATCAGGTCGACGTGCTTGGCCAGTTGCGGGTTTTCCTTCCAGATGTGCCATTGCTCACTGGTGGTCACCGGCACCTTGACCGCTGCGCGTACCCGGTCCAGGTACTTGATCAGGTTTTCCGGGGTGACTTCTTCGCGGAACAGTGCCTCGTTACCGACCACAACCCGCACCACGCTGCGCGAGGTGTTGGCCAGCTGGATGGCTGTGGCGATTTCGCGTTCGTTGCGCTCCAGGTCCGGGCTGATCCAGATGCCCAGCGTCACCCGCAGGCCGAATTCCTCGGCCAGGCGCGGGATATCCGCCTGGGTGCCCTCCACGGTGTAGATCCGGATGCTGTCGGTCAGTTTGCTCAACTGCTCCAGGTCCTGGCGCATCTCGTCGCCACTGGGGTACTGGCCCTTCTGCGGGCTTTCGCCTAGACGGAACGGTGAATACGAGAAACCAGAGATCTGTTCTGGCCAGGCGGGGGCGGAGACCGGGCGGTTGATCAGCGCCCAGAACCCGGTAAACAACGCGGCGATGGCCAGGACCACGACCAGGTTCAGGCCGAATTTACGTGAAGACATTGTCGTCCATATGTGTCGAAGTGATAGGACATTAAAGCAGGGTTGATAGTCTCTTTCCTAACGATGCAGGCCATGGGCCCGCTGGCATATAATGCGCGCCGGTTTTTTGGGGTATGAACATGAGCACAGAAGATCCACGCTTCGCCGGCGTTGCCCGGCTGTATGGCGACCAGGGGTTGCACCGTCTGGGCCAGGCCCATGTGGCCGTGGTCGGTATTGGCGGGGTAGGCTCGTGGGCGGCGGAAGCGCTGGCCCGCAGTGGCGTGGGCGAGATCACCCTGTTCGACCTCGACGACGTGTGCGTCAGCAACACCAACCGCCAGGCCCATGCGCTGGATGGGCAGGTGGGGCGGCCCAAGGTCGAGGTCATGGCCGAGCGCCTGCGGGCGATCAACCCGGCGTGCACGGTGCATGCAGTGGCCGACTTCGTCACCCGCGACACCATGGTCGAGTACATTACCGAGAACCTCGACTGTGTGATCGACTGCATCGACAGCGTCATGGCCAAGGCGGCGCTGATTGCCTGGTGCCGGCGGCGCAAGATCGCCATCGTCACCACGGGTGGTGCCGGTGGGCAGATCGACCCGACACAGATCCAGATCGCCGACCTGAACAAGACCTTCAACGACCCGCTGGCCTCGCGGGTGCGTTCCACCCTGCGCCGCGACTACAACTTCTCGCGCAATGTCAGCCGCAACTATGGCGTGCCATGCGTGTTCTCCAGCGAACAGTTGCGCTACCCGAAGGGCGATGGCAGCGTTTGCCTGCAGAAAAGCTTCGTGGGTGAGGGCGTGCGGTTGGACTGCTCGGGTGGCTTTGGCGCGGTGATGATGGTGACCGCGACCTTTGGCATGGTGGCGGCGAGCAAGGCGGTGGAAAAACTGGTAGCGGGGGCGCGGCGACCTTCGGAGCGGGTCAAGCCTGAATAGACCGCGTGGGCTTCTTCGCGGGCTTGCCCGCTCCCACAGGTACTGCATCTCTCTCCAGAAAGGTGAAGGTCCTGTGGGAGCGGGCGCGCCCGCGAAGAGGCCAGCACCGATTCAACGGTTGGACGCCAGCTCCGCCATCCGCTGCAACACCGCATGCAGCCCATTGCTGCGCGATGGCGAAAGCTGGCGCTCCAGGCCCAGCTGAGTGAACCACTCACGCAGATCGAGCCCGGCGAGCTCTTCACTGGCCAATCCCTGCACCCGCACCAGCAACAACGCCAGCAGCCCACGCAACAGGCGTGCATCGCTGCTGGCCTTGAACCGCCACAGGCCCTCGACCTGCTCGGCCACCAGCCATACCAGGCTTTCGCAGCCATGCACCCGGTTGGCCTCAGTCTTTTCAGTGTCAGCCAGCGGTTCCAGCCGGTCGCCCCACTGCATCAGCAGCCGTGCACGCTGCTCCCAGCCCTTGCCCTGCTCGAAAGCTTCCAGCGCCTGGCGCGCCTGATCCGGCAGGGTCATCGCAACAGCTCCAGGCCTTGATCCAGCGCCGCGAAGAAACGCTGCAAGTCATCGCTGTCGTTATACAGCCCCAATGACACGCGGATTGCGCCCTCCAGGCCCAGGCCCTGCAGCAGCGGCATGGCACAGTGGTGCCCGGCACGCACGGCAATGCCTTGCTCGGTCAGCAGGTGGGCGATGTCGGCGTTATGCACGCCGTCGATGACAAAACTGGCAAGGGCCGCCTGTGGCGTGCCCAGGATGCGCACGCCATCGCGGTCCGCCAGGCCACGCAGCAGGTACTGGTGCAGGCTGGTTTCATGGGCTTCGAGCGCCTGGGCATCGAGGCTGGCCAGGTAGTCCAGGGTTGCACCCAGGCCGATCACCCCGGCGATCGGCGGCGTGCCTGCCTCGAACCCCAGCGGCGCCGGGCGGAAGCTGGCGCTGTGGTATTCGGCCAGTTGCACCATCTCGCCACCGAACTGCCAGTGGTGCAGCAGGTCCAGCGCCTGGCTGCGGCCGTACAGCACACCGACGCCTTCCGGGCCGTACAGCTTGTGGCTGGAGAACACATAGAAGTCGCAGCCAAGCTGCTGCACATCATGGCGGCCATGCACCACGCCCTGGGCACCGTCGACCACGGTCAGTGCGCCTTGGGCGCGGGCATGGGCCAGCAGCGCCGGCAGCGGCTGCCAGGTACCCAGTACGTTGGACAGCTGGCTCACCGCCAGCACCCGGGTGCGCGGGCCGATCAGTTGCAGCGCCTGGTCCAGGTCGAGGCGGCCATGGGCGTCCAGCGGCAGCACCACCAGGCGCAGGTTGCGCCGGCGCGCCAGCTGTTGCCAGGGCAGCAGGTTGGCATGGTGCTCCAGGGCACTGACGGCAATTTCGTCACCGGCCTCGAAGCGGTGTTCCAGGCCATAGGCCAGCAGGTTCAGCGCCGAAGTGGCACCGTGGGTGAAGATGATCTGCCGCGAGTCTGCCGCATTGAGCCAGGCGGCAACCTTGTCGCGGCTGGTTTCGAAGGCCTGGGTCGCCAGTGCGCCGGGCAAGTGCTGGGCTCGGTGCACGTTGGCCGCGCCATGGCCGTAGTAATGGCTCAGGGCATCGAGCAGGGCTTGCGGCTTCTGGGTAGTGGCGGCGCTGTCCAGGTAGGTCTGGTGCTGCCGTTGCAGGGCGGCGATGGCGGGAAAATCGGCACGCCAGGGGGAGGGCTGAAACATGGTCGCGGGGCCTGGAATGAAAATCGGGTCTGGCGTGGTGCCAGACCCGATCTTAACATTTCAAACGCTGAGAATCCGCTGTTCGCGAGCAAGCTCGCTCCGGCAGCGGTTGAAGGGTTCTCAGTTGTGCGCGTGCAGCGCCTCGTTCAGCTCGATGGCCGACTTGTGGGTCTTGCACTCCACCGCGCCGTTCAGCGAGTTGCGGCGGAACAGCAGGTCGGTCTGGCCGGCCAGGTCGCGGGCCTTGACCACTTTGACCAGCTGGTTGTTCTCGTCCAGCAGGTTCACCTTGGTACCGGCGGTGATGTACAGGCCGGCTTCGACGGTGTTGCGGTCGCCCAGCGGAATGCCGATACCGGCGTTGGCGCCGATCAGGCAGCCTTCGCCAACCTTGATGACGATGTTGCCGCCACCGGACAGGGTGCCCATGGTCGAGCAGCCGCCGCCCAGGTCCGAGCCCTTGCCGACGAATACGCCAGCGGAAACGCGGCCTTCGATCATGCCCGGGCCTTCGGTGCCAGCGTTAAAGTTGACGAAGCCTTCGTGCATGATGGTGGTGCCTTCGCCGATGTAGGCGCCCAGGCGCACGCGGGCGGTGTCGGCGATACGCACGCCGGCCGGGACCACGTAGTCGGTCATTTTCGGGAACTTGTCCACCGAGAACACTTCCAGCAGCTCGCCCTTCAGGCGCGCTTCCAGTTGCAGTTCGGCGAGTTCGGCCAGGTCGACCGCGCCCTGGTTGGTCCAGGCCACGTTCGGCAGCAGCGGGAAGATGCCGGCCAGGCTCACGCCGTGCGGCTTGACCAGGCGGTGCGACAGCAGGTGCAGCTTGAGGTAGGCCTCTGGGGTCGAGGTCAGCGCGGCGTCTTCGGCCAGCAGGGTGGCGACCAGCGGCTTGTGGCTTTCGGCCAGGCGGGTCAGCAGGGCGGCCTGGGCGGCATCCACGCCTTTCACGGCTTCGGCCAGTTGCGCGGCCTGGGCGTTGCTGAAGGCGATGGCCTGGTTGCCACCTTGGTAACCGAGAACAGGGGCTACTGCAGCGACCAGTTCGGCGCTCGGGTTGAGCAGCGGTTGTGCGTAGAACACTTCCAGCCAGGCGCCCTGGCGGTTCTGGGAGCCGACACCGAAGGCCAGGCTGAACAGGGTATTGGACATGTGATTACCTCGTGCGAAATAGGGTAGGGGCTCAGGCCAGGGCAGCGGCGTACAGGTCGGGCTTGAAGCCGACCAGGGTACGCGCGCCAAGGTCGAGCACCGGGCGCTTGATCATCGACGGCTGGGCCAGCATCAGCTCGACGGCCTTGGCCTGGTCGAGGTCGGCCTTGCTGGCGTCGTCCAGCTTGCGGAAGGTGGTGCCGGCACGGTTGAGGATGACTTCCCAGCCGTGTTCGTCGCACCAGCGGTTCAGGCTGTCACGGTCGATGCCTTGGGTTTTGTAGTCATGGAATTCGTAGGCGATGGCCTGGTCTTCGAGCCAGGTACGTGCCTTTTTCATGGTGTCACAGGCTTTGATGCCGTAGAGCGTGTAGGTCATTTGTGTACATTGGGGATCACAGGCTGCCCCAATCTCTCCGTTTTCCGATTTCAGTCGCGGGATTATGCGGGAACGATCCTGTGAGCGCCACGGGTGTGCATGTCTTGGGTCTGGCAGTGTGTCGGAGACCGAGCGCCGCCCGCGCGGCGCATCGCCGGCAAGCCAGCTCCCACATCTGTTTCGGGCCAGTTATTTCTGCACCTCAGCCGCGCGAACCCTTAGTGCATGACTGAATTTTGGTGAGAAGCAGAAGCGATACCTTCAATATCGAAGGGAACAAACAAGGCGGGCAGCGGTAATTTCACAGAAGAGACTGGCCCGAAACAGATGTGGGAGCCGGCTTGCCGGCGATGCGCCGCGCGGGCGGCGCTCGATCTCAGCAGCCCCATAGCACTCAAGGCGTGTGCCTCCAAGCCGATGCGGCCCCGAGCCTGCGCCGTCATCAAGCCAAAGTATCATCATGTTACATATTCAACCGCCACCTGCGACTATCGTGCAGCGGCCCCGATTCCCCCATCGCCGCTAACATATTGTTTCAATGGCGATGTTTCGCCCTGTTGTCGTTTCTGGTTCACAAAGGAAGCTTTCCCGGATGCAGTCCGCCTACACCGTCCTCATCCTGCTGACGCTGGTCAGCGTGTCGAAGCTGGTCGGCCGCATGATTCCGCTGCCCTTGCCGCTGGTACAGATCGCCGCCGGCGCCTTGCTTGCGTGGCCGACACTGGGCCTGCATGTGGCACTGGACCCCGAGCTGTTCCTGTTCCTGTTCCTGCCGCCGTTGCTGTTCGCCGACGGCTGGCGCATTCCCAAGCGCGAGTTGTGGCGCATTCGTGGGCCGGTGGTGGCGCTGGCCGTGGGTCTGGTGCTGTTTACCGTGGTCGGGGCCGGTTACTTCATTCACTGGCTGCTGCCGAGCATCCCGCTGCCCGTGGCCTTCGCCCTGGCCGCAGTGTTGTCGCCAACCGACGCCGTGGCGGTTTCGGCCATTACCCAGGACCGCCTGCCCACCCCGCTGATGCACATGCTCCAGGGCGAGGCCCTGATGAACGATGCCTCGGGCCTGGTGACCTTCAAGTTCGCCCTGGCGGCGGCGATCACCGGGGTGTTCTCGCTGACCGACGCAAGCTTCAGCTTCGTACTGGTCGCCCTGGGCGGCCTGGCGGTGGGCGTGGCCCTGAGCTGGCTGATCGGCCGCCTGCGTGCCTGGATGATCGCCCGCGGCTGGGACGACCCGGCCACCCACGTGGTGTTCATGTTGCTGCTGCCGTTCGCTGCCTACGTGCTGGCCGAGCGCCTGGGCGTGTCGGGCATCCTTTCGGCGGTAGCGGCTGGCATGATGCAGAGCTGGCTCGACCTGCTGCCACGGCAGACCAGCACGCGCCTGCTCAACCGCAGCGTGTGGTCACTGCTGGAGTTCGCTTTCAACGGCCTGATCTTCCTGCTGCTGGGCCTGCAGTTGCCGGACATCATCAAGGCCGTGGTCAGCCATGAACCCACCGTCTGGCCGACCCTGGCCTGGCGCTGCCTGGACGTGGTGGCGATCTTTGTGGCGCTGATCTTGCTGCGGTTCATCTGGGTCCAGAGCATCTGGCGCTCGATCGGTGTGGTACGCCGCTGGCGCGGCAAGCCGGCGCTGGTGCTGATGCCCACGGCGCGCTCCTGCTGGTTGCTGACCCTGGGTGGTGTGCGCGGTGCGGTCACCCTGGCCGGTGTGATGTCGATCCCGTTGCTGATGGGAGCAGGCAAGGCCTTCCCGGAGCGTGACCTGCTGATCTTCATTGCGGCCGGGGTGATCCTGCTGTCGTTGATCAGTGCCTGTATCGCGTTGCCGCTGTTGCTGCGCGGGGTGACCAAGAGCCCGGACGAGCGCTTGCACCAGGAGGTGCAGGAGGCCTGGCGACGCACGGCCGAGGCGGCGATCCATGCGCTGGAGGCAGAGGAAGTGATCGACAGCAATGCGCCGCAGGATGCCGCGCAGGCGACCCTGGCGACCGAGTTGAAGGCGCGCTTGATGGCGGAATACCGCGATGAGCTGGATAGCTACAACGACAGTGCCGAGGCCAAGGCGCTGGCCGAGCAGATGGACCTGCTGGAGCGGCGTTTGCGCTTGCGGGCGCTGCGGGCGCAGCGGCTGGAGCTGTATGAGCTGCATCGCCAGCATCTGGTGGGGGATGAAGTGGTGCGGCAGGTGCTGGGTGAGCTGGATATGAGTGAAGCGAACCTAGGGTCAGTCAGGTAGACCGCAGGGGGCCGCTTTGCGGCCCTGTGGGAGCGGGTTTACCCGCGAATCAGGCGATGCGGTGCATGGCACCGGCTGTGCCGGTGTTCGCGGGTAAACCCGCTCCTACAGGTACTGCACAACACTCGAGAGTTGTACGGCCCCTGTCGAATCAGCGGTTTTGCAGGAACTCGCGAATCCGCTCCGCCGCCTCGATGCACTCGGCCAGCGGTGCAACCAGTGCCATGCGCACGCGCCCGGCGCCCGGGTTCACGCCATCCACTTCGCGCGACAGGTACGACCCCGGCACCACCGTCACATGCTGGGCCTCGAACAGGTCGCGGGTGAACTCGGCATCGCCGCCGGGTACCTTGGCCCACAGGTAGAAGCTGCCATCCGGTCGCTGCACGTCCAGCACCGGCTGCAGGATATCCAGCACGGCATCGTACTTGGCGCGGTACTGGTCGCGGTTCTCGCGCACATGCGCCTCGTCCTGCCAGGCAGCGATGCTGGCCAGCTGGGTTTGTACCGGCATGGCGCAACCGTGATAGGTACGGTACAGCAGGAACGGCTTGATGATCTCGGCGTCACCGGCGACGAAGCCCGAGCGCAGGCCCGGCAGGTTGGAGCGCTTGGACAGGCTGTGGAATACCACGCAGCGCTTGAAGTCGTTGCGGCCCAGTTCCGCACAGGCAGTCAGCAGGCCTGGTGGCGGGGCATCCTCGTCGAAGTACAGCTCGCTGTAGCACTCGTCGGCGGCAATCACGAAGTCGTGCTCGTCGGCCAGGGCAATCAGCTTCTTCAGGGTGTCCATCGGCACCAGTGCGCCGGTGGGGTTGCCCGGCGAGCACAGGAACAGGATCTGGCAACGCTTCCACACTTCAGCCGGCACGGCGTCGAAGTCGGGGTTGAAACCGTTGCTTTCCAGGCACGGCAGGTAGTGCGGGGTGGCACCGGCCAGCAGCGCTGCGCCTTCGTAGATCTGGTAGAACGGGTTGGGGCTGACCACCAGGCCGTCATCGGCGCGGTTGACCACGGCCTGGGTGAAGGCGAACAGCGCTTCACGGGTACCGTTGACCGGCAGGATGTGGCGGTCGGCATCCAGCCAGCCGGCCGGTACGCCGAAGCGCCGCTCGCACCACTGGCCGATGGCCTGGCGCAGGGCGGGCAGGCCGATGGTGCTCGGGTACACCGCCAGCTTGTCGAGGTTGTCGGCCATGGCCTGGGCGACGAACGCCGGCGATTCGTGCTTCGGCTCACCGATCGACAGGGCGATGGCGCGCTTGTCCGCCGCAGGTGCAACGCTGCCCAGCAGGGCGCGGAGTTTCTCGAACGGGTAGGGCTGAAGCTGGGTCAAGGCATGGTTCATCGGCGCAAGGTCTCGTCAATCGTCTAGTCGTTAAAAGGTCACGCGGGTGGGGCTGGCATCGCTGGCCTGGCCGGCCTGCAGCTGCTGGACGATGGCCTCCTGCAGGCGGCTGCACAGCTGTGGGTCGGACAACGGCTGGTTGTCGGCATCGGTGATGAAGAACACGTCTTCCACCCGCTCGCCAAGGGTGGCGATCTTGGCGTTCTGCAGCGACAGGTCGAACTCCAGGAAGATCCGCCCCAGCCGGGCCAGCAGGCCTGGGCGGTCGGGCGCGGTGATTTCGAGGATGGTCACCGGCCGCTGGGCATCGTTGAGGATGGTCACCTGTGGCGGGAAGTCGAAGTGCTTGAGCTGGCGCGGTACCCGGCGCTGGATGATGGTCGGGTAGTCCTCGGGGTTGCGCAGCGCTTCGGTCAGGCCGTCGCGAATCTGCTTGACCCGCTGCGGGTTGTCGCCGATCGAGCCGCCGTCGTTGTCCAGCACGATGTAGGTGTCGAGGGTGAACTGGCTGCTCGAAGTGATGATCCGCGCGTCATGAATGTTCAGGTTCAGCTGCGACATGGCCGCCACCGTCACGGCGAAGAAGTCGTGCTGGTCGGGGGCATAGATGAAGATCTGCGTGCCACCCTCGAACTCGCGCTGGGTGGTTTCCTTGATCAGCACCAGCGGCCCGCCATCGGCCGGCTGCTGGAGGATCGCGTCACTGTGCCAGGCCACGTCGGCAGCGGTGTGCTTGAGGAAGTAGTCATCGCCCAGCTGCGACCACAGCTGCTCGACGTCGTCCGGGTCGGTGCCTTCGCGCACCAGGATATCCAGCGCCGCCGATTGGGTCTGGCGAATCTGCTCCTCGCGGTCCAGCGGGTTTTCCAGGCCACGGCGCAGGGCGCGCTTGGTCTCGGTGTACAGCTGGCGCAGCAGGCTGGCCCGCCACGAGTTCCACAGGCTGGGGTTGGTGGCGTTGATATCGGCCACGGTCAGCACGTACAGGTAGTCCAGGCGTGTCTCGTCGCCCACGTGCAGGGCAAAATCGTTGATCACCTGAGGGTCGGACAGGTCCTTGCGCTGGGCGGTGGTCGACATCACCAGGTGGTTCTGCACCAGCCAGACGATCAGCCGGCTGTCCCAGGCCGGCAACTGGTGGCGCTCGCAGAACTTCTGCGCATCCACGGCGCCCAGCTCGGAATGGTCGCCCTGGCGGCCCTTGCCGATGTCGTGGTACAGGCCGGCCAGGTAGATCAGCTCGGGCTTGGGCAGGCGGCCCATGAGCTTGCTGGCCAGCGGGAATTTTTCGGACACCGGCGTGTATTGCAGCTTGCGCAGGTGCTTGATGAGGTTGAGGGTGTGCGCATCGACCGTATAGATGTGGAACAGGTCGTGCTGCATCTGCCCGACGATCAGGCCGAACTCCGGCAGGTAGCGGCCGAGGATGCCGTAGCGGTTCATCCGCCGCAGGTTGCGGTGGATGCCGATTTCGCACTTGAACAGCTCGATGAACAGGCTGGTGTTGCGGATATCGGTGCGGAAGGTATCGTCGATCAGGTGCCGGTGCTCGCGCAGCAGCCGCACGGTATCGGCGCGTACGCCCTTGATCTCGGGGTGCTGGGCCATCAGCACGAAGATTTCCAGCATGGCGAACGGCGTGCGCTTGAACACGTTCGGCCTGGCCGCTTCTATGTAGCCGTCATGCAGGCGGAAGCGCGCGTTCAGCGGCTGGGTTGTGCCGCTGTCGTCATCGGCGAGGATGACCTCCTCGAAGTGCTGGATGATCAGGTCGCACAGCTGGCTGATGCTCATCACCACCCGGTAGTACTGCTGCATGAACTGCTCGATCGCCCGCTTGGGGTTGTCGTCGCTGTAGCCCAGCAGCGCGGCGATGCTGCGCTGGTGGTCGAACAGCAGGCGATCCTCGGCGCGCCCGGCCAGCATGTGCAAGGCGTAGCGCACCCTCCACAGGAAGTCCTGGGACGAGGCCAGCAGCTCGTTCTCGCTTTCCAGCAGGAAACCTTCGCCGGCCAGTGCGTGCAGGTTGAGGGTGCCGTACTGGCGGCGGGCCACCCACAGCACTGTCTGGATGTCGCGCAGGCCGCCGGGCGAACCTTTCACATTGGGTTCGAGGTTGTACTCGGTGTCGTTGTACTTGTGGTGGCGGGCCTTGAGTTCGGCCCGCTTGGCCAGGAAGAAGTCCTTGCTTGGCCACATGTGCGCAGTGCTGGTCACCTCCAGCATGCGCTGGCGCAGGGCCTCGGGGCCGGCAATGGTGCGGCTTTCCATCAGGTTGGTGATGACCGTCAGGTCGGCACGGGCCTGCTCGGCGCACTCGTCGACGGTGCGCACGCTCTGGCCCACTTCCAGGCCGATGTCCCACAGCAGGGTGAGAAACCGCTCGATGGCATCGCGATACTGCTCGTGTTCGGCAGCATCCAGCAGGATCAGCAGGTCGATGTCCGAATGCGGGTGCAGCTCGCCGCGCCCGTAGCCACCCACCGCGACCAGGGCGATGCCGCTCTGGTCGCCCCAGTCGAACTGGTTCCAGGCCTGTTGCAGGATGTTGTCGACGAGCCAGGCGCGGGCCTCGATCAGTGGGCGGATTTCGCTGCCACTGCGAAAACGCTTGTCGAGTACCTCGCCAGCCTGGCGGATGGCTTTCTTGAAGGCGGCGATGGGGCTCGCCTTGAGGGCCAGTTCCGCCTGGAACTGGCCGCGGTCGAACAGCTCGGGGTCCACCTGGGGCATCGCGTCACGTTCCTGTCGTGGGGGTGGCCTGTGGGAGTGCGGTCAGGCCGAGGTGCGCGGGATGGTGTCGTCCTTGCGCAGGGTGAAGATCTCGTAGCCGGTCGCGGTCACCACCAGGGTGTGCTCCCACTGGGCCGAGAGCTTGCGGTCCTTGGTGATGGCGGTCCAGCCGTCGCCCAGCACCTTGGTGTCGGCCTTGCCCTGGTTGATCATCGGCTCGATGGTGAAGGTCATGCCTTCCTTCAGCTCCATGCCGGTGCCCGCGCGGCCATAGTGCAGGATCTGCGGCTCTTCGTGGAACACCTTGCCGATGCCGTGGCCGCAGAACTCGCGCACCACCGAGAAGCCGTTCTTTTCAGCGTGCTTCTGGATCACTTCGCCGATGTCGCCCAGGCGGCAGCCCGGCTTGACCAGTTCGATGGCCTTGTACATGCACTCCTGGGTGACCTTGGACAGGCGCTCGGCCCATACTGGCACGGTGCCGACGTGGAACATGCGGCTGGTGTCGCCGTGGTAGCCGTCCTTGATCACGGTGACGTCGATGTTCAGCGTATCACCGTCCTTGAGCGGCTTGTCGTTGGGGATGCCGTGGCAGACCACATGGTTGATCGAGGTGCAGATCGACTTCGGGTAGCCCTTGTAGTTGAGCGGTGCCGGGATGGCCTGCTGGACGTTGACGATGTAGTCGTGGCACAGGCGGTCCAGCTCTTCGGTGGTGACACCGGGCTTGACGTGTTCCTCGATCATTTCCAGCACGTCGGCGGCCAGGCGGCCAGCGATGCGCATCTTCTCGATGTCTTCTGCGGTCTTGATGGTGACGGTCATTACAGGCTCTCTACAGCGCCGTGCACGGCGCGAACAAACGGGAAAGGCCGGATTCTAGCAGAGCAGGGCGCCGATCGGTCGGCATACGGATGGAGAATTGGGACTGCTGCGCAGTCCATCGCCGGCAAGCCAGCTCCCACAGGAATCGTATTACGCTTGTGGGAGCTGGCTTGCCGGCGATGGGGCGCGCAGCGGCCCCAACTGCTCTGAAAGCTGCCATCCATGAACTGGCATTCTGGCGCGAAAGCCGGGGTGCTGCAAAAACCGCTGACGGACGCAACAGTATTCGGGTTCCGTTCGGCCGCGGTCTGTGGTATAAAATGCGCCGCTTTCGGGGACGACCCCGTCAGCACTTAACCCACACACGTGTCGACACGATGACCTGGGTGCCCCGAGTTGCAGAATTCGCGGGTTGGTCATTGGGATACGTGGAGGCCCAACCCGACTTATCAAGGAACTATCATGTCCCAAGTCAACATGCGCGATATGCTGAAGGCCGGTGTGCACTTCGGCCACCAGACCCGTTACTGGAACCCGAAAATGGGCAAGTACATTTTCGGCGCGCGTAACAAGATCCACATCGTCAACCTGGAAAAAACCCTGCCAATGTTCAACGACGCTCTGTCGTTCGTAGAGCGCCTGGCCCAGGGCAAGAACAAGATCCTGTTCGTCGGCACCAAGCGTTCCGCCGGCAAGATCGTCGCCGAGCAAGCTGCTCGTTGCGGTTCGCCGTACGTTGACCACCGTTGGTTGGGCGGCATGCTGACCAACTACAAGACCATCCGCGCTTCGATCAAGCGTCTGCGCGACCTGGAAACCCAGGCCGAAGACGGCACTTTCGCCAAGCTGACCAAGAAAGAAGCCCTGATGCGCTCCCGCGACCTGGAAAAACTGGATCGCAGCCTGGGCGGCATCAAGGACATGGGCGGTCTGCCAGACGCTCTGTTCGTTATCGACGTTGATCACGAGCGCATCGCGATCACCGAAGCCAACAAGCTGGGCATCCCGGTTATCGGCGTTGTCGATACCAACAGCAGCCCGGAAGGTGTTGACTACATCATCCCAGGTAACGATGACGCCATCCGCGCTATCGAGCTGTACATGACTTCGATGGCTGACGCAGTCATCCGCGGCCGTAACAACGTTGCCGGCGGCACCGAAGTTTACGCTGAAGAAGCGGCTGCACCTGCTGCCGAGTAATTAGACGCTAGCGTCGACTTGGCACGCAAAAAGGGGGCTCTGCCCCCTTTTTGCCACCTTGAAATCCTGCTGTCAGCATCGGCCCCGCATCATGGGCTCGCTGAGATAAACACAGCGGATTTGCAGAATTGAACGCCCGTGACGAACGGGTGGAATGGTTGAAAAACTTTCCAAGAGGATTTTGAAATGGCAGCAATTACTGCAGCGCTGGTCAAAGAACTGCGCGAGCGTACCGGCGAAGGCATGATGGATTGCAAGAAGGCCCTGGAAAAGGCCGGCGGCGACATCGAAAAAGCCATTGACGACATGCGTGCCTCGGGCGCCATCAAGGCCGCCAAAAAGGCTGGCAACGTCGCTGCTGAAGGCGCTATCGCCGTCAAGACCGACGGTAAATCCGCCGTCCTGCTGGAAGTGAACTCGCAGACCGACTTCCTGGCCCTGCAAGACGACTTCAAGAACTTCGTTGCCGACAGCATCGAAGAAGCCTTCGCCCAGAAGCTGACCGACGCTGCTCCGCTGATCGCCTCGCGTGAAGCTGCTCGTGAAGCCCTGGTTGCCAAGTGCGGCGAGAACGTCAACATCCGTCGCCTGGTGCGCGTTGAAGGTGACGTTGTCGGTGCCTACCTGCACGGCAACAAGATCGGCGCTGCCGTTGTCCTGAAAGGCGGCGACGTCGATCTGGCCAAGAACATCGCCATGCACGTTGCAGCTTCGAACCCTGAGTTCCTGCTGCCGTCGGAAGTATCGGCCGAAGCCATCGAGCGCGAGAAGGGCGTCTTCCTGCAGCTGAACGCTGACAAGATCGCCGGCAAGCCGGAAAACATCGTCGAGAACATGATCAAAGGTCGTATCTCGAAGTTCCTGGCCGAAGCCTCGCTGGTCGAGCAAGCCTTCGTCATGAACCCGGAAGTCAAGGTTGGCGAGCTGGCCAAGAAAGCCGGTGCTGAAATCGTTTCCTTCACCTACTTCAAAGTAGGCGAAGGCATCGAGAAGCCAGTCGACGACTTCGCTGCTGAAGTTGCCGCTCAGGTAGCTGCTGCCAAGCAGTAAGACAGCCCCGTCTGTCGCCCCGAAGAGGCTGCCCGCTCACGCGCGCAGCCTCTTTGTCAAAACGGCGAAGGGTTTATAAAACCTGCCGCCGCTGGCACCAAAACGGTGCCACGCTACAGTTAGCAGGCTGCAAACAGCCCGCACGAATTTTCTAAAAGTACGCCGCAGGAGAGACTCGCAATGGCTCAGCAGGTGAGTGGTCGCCAACCTCGCTATAAACGCATTTTGCTCAAACTTAGCGGCGAGGCCCTGATGGGCTCGGAAGACTTCGGGATCGACCCGAAAGTGCTGGATCGCATGGCCCTCGAAGTTGGCCAGCTGGTAGGGATCGGTGTCCAGGTCGGCCTGGTGATCGGTGGTGGCAACCTGTTCCGCGGTGCCGCGCTCAGCGCAGCCGGCATGGACCGCGTCACCGGTGACCACATGGGCATGCTGGCCACCGTGATGAACGGCCTGGCCATGCGCGACGCGCTGGAGCGCTCGAACATCCCGGCCCTGGTCATGTCGGCCATTTCCATGGTCGGTGTCACCGATCATTACGATCGTCGCAAAGCTATTCGCCACCTCAACTCCGGGGATGTGGTAATTTTCTCCGCCGGTACCGGCAACCCGTTCTTCACCACCGACTCCGCGGCCTGTCTGCGCGCCATCGAAATCGATGCCGACGTTGTGCTGAAAGCGACCAAGGTCGATGGTGTGTACACTGCCGATCCATTCAAGGACCCGCATGCCGAGAAGTTCGATCACCTGACCTACGACGAGGTCCTGGATCGCAAGCTGGGTGTGATGGACCTGACCGCAATCTGCCTGTGCCGTGACCACAAGATGCCATTGCGGGTATTCAACATGAACAAGCCTGGCGCCCTGCTGAACATCGTGGTGGGTGGCGCTGAAGGTACTCTGATCGAGGAAGGCCAAGCATGATCAACGACATCAAGAAAGACGCGCAGGAGCGCATGACCAAGTCCCTCGAGGCCCTGGCCCGCAACCTGGCGGCAATCCGCACCGGTCGCGCCCACCCGAGCATCCTGGACAGCGTCAAGGTCCCGGCCTGGGGCAGCGAGATGCCGCTGAACCAGGTGGCCGCGATCACCGTCGAAGATGCCCGCACCCTGAAGATCGTCGCCCACGACAAGAACCTTAGCGCCGCCATCGAGAAGGCCATCCTCACCTCCGACCTGGGCCTGAACCCGTCCAGCGCCGGCACCACCATCCGTGTGCCGATGCCGGCCCTGACCGAGGAAACCCGCAAGGGCTACACCAAGCAGGCCAGCGGCGTTGCCGAGGATGCCAAGGTAGCCGTGCGCAACGTGCGCCGTGACGCCCTGGCCGACCTGAAGAAGCTGACCAAGGACAAGGAAATCAGCGAAGACGAAGAACGTCGCGCCGCTGACGAGATCCAGAAGCTGACCGACAAGTACGTTGCCGAAGTCGATGCCGCCTTCAAAGCCAAGGAAAAGGACCTGATGGCCGTCTAAGGCCGGGGTTTTTTAATGGAAAAGACCAAGCCAGCGGCGCCGTCCTCGGTGCCGCGTCATGTCGCGATCATCATGGATGGCAACAACCGCTGGGCGAAAAAGCGCCTGTTGCCCGGCGTTGCCGGGCACAAGGCGGGTGTCGACGCCGTTCGCGCGGTCATCGAAGTCTGTGCCGAGTCCGGGGTCGAGGTGCTGACCCTGTTCGCCTTCTCCAGTGAGAACTGGCAGCGTCCCGCCGAAGAGGTCGGTGCGCTGATGGAGCTGTTCTTCTCGGCCCTGCGCCGCGAGGCCAAGCGCCTCAACGAGAACAACATCAGCCTGCGTATCATCGGTGACCGTTCGCGTTTCCATCCCGAGCTGCAAGCCGCCATGCGCGAGGCCGAGGCGCTGACCGCCGGCAACAACCGCTTCATTCTGCAGATCGCGGCCAACTACGGTGGCCAGTGGGACATCGCCCAGGCCGCCCAGCGGCTGGCGCGGGAAGTGCAAGCCGGGCACCTGCGCCCGGAAGACATCACCCCGGGCCTGCTGCAGACCTGCCTGGCAACCGGCGAGCTGCCGCTGCCGGACCTGTGCATCCGCACTGGTGGCGAGCACCGCATCAGCAACTTCCTGTTGTGGCAGCTGGCCTACGCCGAGCTGTATTTCTCCGACCTGTACTGGCCGGACTTCAAACACGAGGCCATGCGCAACGCCCTGGCCGATTTCGCTTCGCGCCAGCGCCGCTTCGGTAAGACCAGCGAGCAGGTCGAGGCTGGAGCTCGTGCTTAATGCTTAAACAACGCATCATTACCGCGCTGATCCTGCTGCCGATCGCGCTGGGTGGCTTCTTCCTGCTCAATGGTGGGGATTTCGCCCTGTTCATCGGCTTCGTGGTGACCCTCGGCGCCTGGGAGTGGGCGCGCCTGGCCGGGCTCATGGCCCAGCCACTGCGCATCGCCTATGCCGTGGTCGTCGCCGGAGCGCTGATGTTGCTGTACATCCTTCCGGAGCTGGCGCCTTGGGTGCTGGGCGCTGCGGTGATCTGGTGGGGGTTGGCCACCTGGCTGGTGCTTACCTACCCGCGCAGCAGCGAGCTGTGGGCCAGTGCCGCCTGCCGGTTGCTGATCGGCCTGCTGGTATTGCTGCCGGCCTGGCAGGGGTTGGTGCTGCTCAAGCACTGGCCGCTGGGTAACTGGCTGATCCTGTCGGTCATGGTGTTGGTGTGGGCTGCCGATATTGGCGCGTACTTCTCCGGCCGTGCCTTCGGCAAGCGCAAGCTGGCGCCTCAGGTCAGCCCTGGCAAGAGCTGGGAAGGCGTGTATGGCGGCCTGGCGGTCAGCCTGGTGATCACCCTGGTGGTCGGTATCAGCCGCGACTGGGGCTTCGGCCAGATCCTGCTGGGCCTGCTGAGTGCCGCGCTGGTGGTCATGTCTTCGGTGGTCGGTGACCTGACCGAAAGCATGTTCAAGCGCCGTTCCGGCATCAAGGACAGCAGCAACCTGTTGCCCGGCCATGGTGGGGTGCTCGACCGCATCGACAGCCTGACTGCGGCGATCCCGATTTTCGCCGTGCTGCTGTGGGCTGCCGAATGGGGTGTTATGTGAGCCGCCCGCAGCGTATTACCGTGCTCGGGGCCACCGGCTCCATCGGCCTGAGCACGCTGGATGTCATCGCGCGTCATCCCGACCGCTACCAGGTGTTCGCCCTGAGTGGCTATTCGCGTATCGACGAATTGCAGGCCCTGTGCGTGCGCCATCGCCCGGCATTCGCCGTGGTGCCGAGTGCCGAGGCGGCCGCGCGACTGCGCGAAAGCCTGGTAGCGGCGGGCTGCGCCACCGAGGTGCTGGAAGGCGAGGCCGGGCTGTGCCAGGTGGCTTCTGCGTCGGAAGTGGACGCAGTGATGGCGGCCATCGTCGGCGCCGCCGGCCTGCGCCCCACCCTGGCGGCGGTCGAGGCGGGCAAGAAGGTGTTGCTGGCCAACAAGGAGGCGCTGGTGATGTCCGGCGCGCTGTTCATGGAGGCGGTGCGGCGCAGTGGCGCCGTGCTGCTGCCGATCGACAGCGAGCACAATGCGATCTTCCAGTGCATGCCCGGCGACTACGCGCGCGGCCTGAGTGCCGTCGGCGTACGCCGGATCCTGCTCACCGCCTCCGGTGGCCCGTTCCGCGAGACCCCCGTCGAGGCGCTGCTGGATGTCACCCCGGAACAGGCCTGCGCGCACCCCAACTGGTCCATGGGGCGCAAGATTTCCGTGGATTCGGCCAGCATGATGAACAAGGGCCTGGAGCTGATCGAGGCCTGCTGGTTGTTCGATGCCGCACCGGCCAAGGTCGAGGTGGTGGTGCACCCGCAGAGCGTGATCCACTCCCTGGTGGATTATGTCGACGGTTCGGTGCTGGCGCAGTTGGGTAACCCGGACATGCGCACACCCATTGCCAACGCCCTGGCCTGGCCCGAGCGGATCGATTCCGGGGTGGCACCGCTGGACCTGTTCGCCATCGCCCGTCTGGATTTCCAGGCGCCCGACGAACAGCGCTTCCCTTGCCTGCGCCTGGCGCGGCAGGCTGCCGAGGCCGGCAACAGCGCACCGGCCGTGCTCAATGCGGCCAACGAGGTTGCGGTCGAGGCATTTCTCCAGCGGCGTATCCGCTTCCCGGAGATCGCGGGTATGATCGAACAGGTGCTCGATCAGGAGCCCGTCGTACCGCTGCCGTCGCTGGACGCGGTGTTCGCCGCCGACCAGCGTGCCCGGGAGCTTTCCCGTGAGTGGCTGAGGCGTCACGGTCGCTGATGCAGGCCCGCCACGGTTCACGAGGGGGCTGGGCATGATGCCAGCCCGCTGAACATCATTCGGAGATGGATATGACAGCGCTCTACATGATTATCGGCACCCTCGTAGCCTTGGGTGTACTGGTCACTTTCCATGAATTTGGCCACTTCTGGGTGGCACGCCGCTGCGGTGTCAAGGTGCTGCGCTTCTCGGTGGGCTTCGGCACGCCGCTGCTGCGCTGGCATGACCGCCATGGCACCGAATTCGTGGTCGCTGCGATCCCGCTGGGTGGTTACGTCAAGATGCTCGACGAGCGCGAGGGTGACGTGCCGCCGGCGCTGATCGAGCAGTCGTTCAACCGCAAGTCCGTGCGCCAGCGCATCGCGATCGTCGCGGCGGGCCCGGTTGCCAACTTCCTGCTGGCCATCCTGTTCTTCTGGGTGCTGGCGATGCTGGGTACCCAGCAGATCCGCCCGGTGATCGGTGCGGTCGATGCGGGCAGCCTGGCAGCATCGGCAGGCCTGACCGCAGGTCAGGAAATCGTCTCCATCGACGGCAAGCCGACCAATGGTTGGTCTGCAGTCAACCTGCAACTGGTTCGCCGCCTGGGCGAGAGCGGCACCCTGCAGGTTGGCGTGCGTGAAGAGGGCGCCAGCGCCGAGCGCCAGCTACAGGTGAAGTTGGACAGCTGGCTCAAGGGTGCCGACGAGCCGGACCCGATCCAGTCCCTTGGGCTGCACCCTTGGCGCCCGGCGATCGTGCCGGTGTTGGCCGAGATCGATCCGAAGGGGCCGGCTGCCGCTGCGGGCCTGAAAACCGGTGACAAGCTGCTGGCCCTCGATGGCGTGGCAGTGAGCGAATGGCAGCAGGTGGTCGATGCCGTGCGGGCCCGCCCGCAAGCCAAGGTTGTGGTGCGTGTCGAGCGCGATGGTGCTGCGCTGGACGTCCCGGTCACCCTGGCGCGCAAGGGCGAGGGCAAGGCGGCCGGCGGCTATCTTGGCGCCGGGGTAAAAGGTGGCGAATGGCCTGCCAACATGCTCCGCGAAGTCAGCTACGGCCCGCTGGATGCGGTGGGTGAGGGCTTGTCACGCACCTGGAACATGAGCGTCCTGACCCTTGAATCGCTGAAGAAAATGCTGTTCGGGGAGCTCTCGGTAAAAAACTTGAGCGGACCGATAACCATTGCTAAAGTGGCGGGCGCTTCAGCCCAGTCCGGCGTGGGGGATTTCCTGAATTTCCTGGCCTACCTGAGCATAAGCCTGGGGGTTCTTAACCTGCTGCCCATCCCGGTTCTGGATGGGGGGCATTTGCTGTTTTACCTGGTCGAGTGGGCGCGCGGTCGTCCGCTGTCGGATCGGGTGCAAGGTTGGGGGGTCCAGATCGGTATCAGTTTGGTCATAGGGGTGATGTTGCTCGCCCTGATCAACGATCTGGGTCGACTATAAAGCTTCGCTCAATTGCGAAACCTGCCGTCTTGTCGCGGCGGGCTGTTTATTGCCAGTTGGAATAAAAGGACTTCATGAAACGTCTGCTGCTAACTGCGGTCATGTCCGCACTGATGATCGCTGAAGTTCACGCCGAGTCCTTCACCATCTCCGATATCCGCGTCAACGGCCTGCAGCGGGTTTCCGCCGGCAGTGTCTTCGGTGCCTTGCCGCTGAACGTCGGCGACCAGGCCGATGACCGCCGACTGGTGGAGTCGACCCGTTCCCTGTTCAAGACCGGCTTCTTCCAGGACATCCAGCTGAACCGCGATGGCAATGTCCTGATCATCAACGTGGTCGAGCGCCCGTCGGTGTCGAGCATCGAGATCGAAGGCAACAAGGCCATCAGCACCGAAGACCTGATGAAGGGCCTGAAGCAATCGGGCTTGGCCGAAGGCGAGATCTTCCAGCGTGCCACCCTCGAAGGTGTGCGTAACGAACTGCAGCGCCAGTACGTGGCCCAGGGCCGCTACTCGGCCGAGGTCGACGCCGAGGTGGTGCCGCAGCCGCGCAACCGTGTGGCACTGAAGATCAAGATCAACGAAGGCACCGTCGCCGCCATCCAGCACATCAACATCGTTGGCAACAACGTGTTCGACGACGAGACCCTGGCGCAGCTGTTCGAGCTGAAGACCACCAACTGGCTGTCGTTCTTCAAGAACGACGACAAGTACGCCCGCGAAAAGCTCTCCGGTGACCTGGAGCGCCTGCGTTCCTACTACCTGGACCGCGGCTACATCAACATGGACATCGCCTCCACCCAGGTGTCCATCACGCCGGACAAGAAACACGTCTACATCACCGTCAACATCAACGAAGGCGAGAAGTACACCGTTCGCGACGTCAAGCTGTCCGGTGACCTGAAGGTGCCGGAAGACCAGGTCAAGTCGCTGCTGCTGGTGCAGCCTGGCCAGGTGTTCTCGCGCAAGGTGATGACCAGCACTTCCGAGCTGATCACCCGCCGCCTGGGTAACGAAGGCTACACCTTCGCCAACGTCAACGGCGTGCCGCAGCCGAACGATGAAGACCACACCGTCGACATCATGTTCGTGGTCGACCCGGGCAAGCGTGCCTACGTCAACCGCATCAACTACCGCGGCAACACCAAGACCGAAGACGAAGTGCTGCGTCGCGAAATGCGCCAGATGGAAGGCGGCTGGGCCTCGACCTACCTGATCGACCAGTCCAAGACCCGTCTGGAGCGTCTGGGCTTCTTCAAGGAAGTGAACGTCGAGACCCCGCCGGTGCCGGGCACCGACGACCAGGTCGACGTCAACTACAGCGTCGAGGAGCAGGCTTCCGGCTCGATCACCGCCAGCGTCGGTTTCGCCCAGAGCGCCGGCCTGATCCTCGGTGGTTCGATCAGCCAGAGCAACTTCCTCGGTACCGGTAACAAGGTGTCCATCGGCCTGACCCGTTCGGAATACCAGACCCGCTACAACTTCGGCTTCGTTGACCCCTACTTCACTGCCGATGGCGTGAGCCTGGGCTACAACGCCTTCTACCGCAGCACCGACTACGACGACCTCGACGTCGATGTGGCCAGCTACGCGGTGGACAGCTACGGTGCGGGCGTCAGCCTCGGCTACCCGATCAGCGAGACCTCGCGCCTGACCTATGGCCTGAGCGTGCAGCAGGACAAGATCAAGACCGGCAAGTACACCGTTGACGAGATCTTCGATTTCCTCGAAGAGGAAGGCGACAACTTCCTGAACTTCAAGGCCTCGATCGGCTGGTCCGAGTCGACCCTGAACAAAGGTGTGCTGGCAACCCGTGGCCACTCCCAGAGCCTGACCCTGGAATCCACCATTCCGGGCAGCGACCTGTCGTTCTTCAAGCTCGACTACCGCGGCCAGCTGTTCAAGCCGATCACCAACGACTACACCCTGCGCCTGCACACCGAGCTGGGTTATGGTGACGGTTATGGCAGCACCTCGGGCCTGCCGTTCTACGAGAACTACTTCGCGGGTGGCTTCAACTCCGTCCGTGGCTTCAAGGACAGCAGCCTGGGCCCACGCAGTACCCCAAGCCGCGGCGAGGCCAACGGTGGCAAGCCAGGCACCATCGCCGACCCGGACCAGGATCCGTTGCCGTTTGGTGGCAACGTGCTGGTACAAGGTGGTGTCGAGCTGCTGTTCCCGCTGCCGTTCGTCAAGGACCAGCGTTCGCTGCGCACCTCCGTGTTCTGGGACGTGGGTAACGTGTTCGACACCAATTGCGGCAACCAGCCGGATTGCGAGAAGGTCGGTTTCTCGGGCATGGCCAGTTCGGTCGGCCTGGGCGTGACCTGGATCACCGCACTGG
This sequence comes from Pseudomonas sp. X4, assembly GCF_040784925.1. Taxonomy (NCBI): domain Bacteria; kingdom Pseudomonadati; phylum Pseudomonadota; class Gammaproteobacteria; order Pseudomonadales; family Pseudomonadaceae; genus Pseudomonas; species Pseudomonas sp. X4. The sequence continues at coordinate 3,706,223 of NZ_CP160798.1, forward strand.
GCCCGCTGAGCTTCAGCCTGGCAATGCCGGTCAAGAAGCCGGACGATGCCGACACCCAGGTGTTCCAATTCTCTCTGGGCCAGACCTTCTGAGGTCGGCCCTCGCTTAATGACAACGGTTTATCCAGGAGTGCATCGTGCGTAAGTTGACCCAACTGGCCGTAGTGGCCGCGGCGCTGGTCGCCACCCCGGCTTTCGCCGAAATGAAGGTTGCCGTCCTGAACTATCAGATGGCCCTGCTGGAGTCGGATGCCGCCAAGAAATACGCGGTGGATGCCGAGAAGAAGTTCGGCCCGCAACTGACCAAGCTGAAAAGCCTGGAAAGCAGCGCCAAGGGCATCCAGGACCGTCTGATCAAGGGCGGCGACAAGATGCAGCAGCAGGAGCGCGAGCGCCTGGAGCTCGAGTTCAAGCAGAAGGCCCGTGACTTCCAGTTCCAGTCCAAGGAACTGAACGAAGCCAAGGCCGTTGCTGACCGCGACATGCTCAAGCAGCTGAAGCCGAAGCTGGATGGCGCTGTCGAGGAAGTGATCAAGAAAGGCGGTTACGACCTGGTCCTCGAACGTGGCGCGGTCATTGATGTCAAGCCTCAGTACGACATCACCCGCCAGGTCATCGAGCGCATGAACCAAGCCCGTTGATATGACCGTGACCATGACGCTAGGCCAGTTGGCCGAGGCCCTCGGCGCCACCCTCAAGGGGCCCGAGGCGCTGCAGATTACCGGGCTGGCCACCTTGCAGGAGGCTGGCCCAGGTCAGTTGAGCTTCCTCGCCAACCCGCAGTACCGCAAATTCCTGGATAGCAGCCAGGCGGCCGCGGTGCTGCTGAAGGCGGTGGACGCCGAAGGCTTTGCCGGCAATGCGCTGATCGTCGCCGATCCGTATCTGGCCTACGCTCGCATTTCCCACCTGTTCGACCCCAAACCCAAGGCTGTGGCGGGTATTCATCCCAGCGCCGTGGTGGCCGAGGACGCGCAGGTGGACGCCAGTGCCAGCATCGGGCCGTTCGCGGTCATCGAAAGCGGTGCGCGCATCGCGGCCAATGTCAGCGTGGGTGCACACTGCGTGGTTGGTGCCCGTTGCGTGATCGGTGAGGGTGGCTGGCTGGCTCCACGGGTCACCCTGTACCATGATGTGACCATCGGCAAGCGTGTGGTCATCCAGTCGGGTGCGGTGATCGGCGGTGAAGGTTTCGGCTTTGCCAACGAGAAGGGCGTGTGGCGCAAGATCGCCCAGATCGGTGGCGTGACCATCGGCGACGACGTGGAAATCGGTGTCAACACCGCGGTCGATCGTGGCGCGCTGTCGGATACGCGGATCGCTGACGGGGTAAAGCTCGACAACCAGATCCAGATCGCCCACAACGTGCAGATCGGTGAGCACACGGCCATGGCCGCCTGTGTCGGAATTTCCGGCAGCACGCGCATCGGCAAGCATTGCACCATTGCCGGAGGTGTCGGCATGGTGGGTCATATCGATGTCTGTGATAACGTTTTCGTGTCCGGGATGACCATGGTGACCCGTTCGATCACCGAACCGGGTGCCTATTCTTCCGGCACTGCCATGCAGCCACTGGCTGAATGGCGCAAGAGCGCCGCGCGTATCCGCCACCTGGACGACATGGCCAAGCGTCTCCAGCAGCTGGAAAAACGCGTCGATACCGTGACCTCAGGTGGCCAGCCGACATCAGAAGGCTGATACCATTCCCTGAGCAAGAGTGAACAGTCGCTAGCTGGCTCCTCTTTGGACTGCAAAAGGAGCGTGTGGTCAGCACCTGCGCTCCCTATTCTTATTACAGGCTTCCCCCCCGAAATGATGGACATCAACGAGATTCGCGAATACCTGCCTCACCGTTACCCGTTCCTGCTGGTGGACCGCGTGACGGAGCTGGACTACGAGGCCCAGAGCATTCGTGCCTACAAGAATGTCAGCATCAACGAGCCGTTCTTCAACGGCCATTTCCCGGCTCACCCGATCATGCCGGGCGTCCTGATCATCGAAGCCATGGCACAGGCCGCGGGTATCCTCGGTTTCAAGATGCTCGACGCCAAGCCGGCCGATGGCACCCTGTACTACTTCGTCGGCTCCGACAAGCTGCGTTTCCGTCAGCCGGTACTGCCGGGTGACCAGTTGGTGCTGGAAGCCAAGTTCCTCAGCCGCAAGAGCATGATCTGGAAATTCGAGTGCCGCGCCCTGGTCGACGGCAAGCCGGTTTGCTCGGCAGAAATCACCTGCGCGGAACGCTCCCTATGAATTCGATTGATCCTCGGGCCATTATCGACCCGTCGGCCAAGCTGGCCGATGGTGTCGAGGTCGGCCCCTGGTCGATCGTTGGCCCCGATGTGGAAATCGGGGAGGGCACCGTTATCGGCCCGCATGTTGTGCTCAAAGGGCCGACCCGCATCGGCAAGCACAACCGTATCTTTCAGTTTTCCTCGATCGGCGAAGACACCCCGGACCTCAAGTACAAGGGTGAGCCGACGCGCCTGGTGATCGGCGATCACAATGTGATCCGCGAAGGGGTGACCATTCACCGCGGCACCGTCCAGGATCGTGCGGAAACCACCGTGGGCGACCACAACCTGATCATGGCCTATGCCCACATCGGCCACGACAGCGTCATCGGCAACCACTGCATCCTGGTCAACAACACGGCCCTGGCCGGCCATGTGCACGTGGGGGACTGGGCGATCCTGTCCGGCTACACCCTGGTGCACCAGTACTGCCATATCGGTGCCCACGCGTTTTCCGGCATGGGCACGGCGATCGGCAAGGATGTCCCGGCCTTCGTCACCGTGTTCGGCAGCCCGGCCGAAGCCCGCAGCATGAACTTCGAAGGCATGCGCCGCCGGGGTTTCAGCGACGAGGTGATCCATGTGCTGCGCCGTTGCTACAAGATCGTCTATCGCCAGGGCCTGACCGTCGAAGACGCGCTCAAGGAGCTGGACGAACTGGCTGCGAAGCACCCTGAGGTCGATCTGTTCCGTCAGTCGATCGTGAACTCCGCCCGCGGCATCACCCGCTGACATGGCCCAGCTTTGCGTAGCCTTGGTCGCAGGTGAGGCCAGCGGCGACATTCTCGGTTCCGGCTTGATGCGTGCCATCAAGGCACGCCACCCCGACGTACGGTTCATCGGCGTTGGCGGCCCCTTGATGGAAGCCGAAGGCCTGCAATCCTATTTCCCCATGGAACGCCTGGCCGTCATGGGTCTGGTCGAAGTGCTGGGGCGCCTGCGCGAGCTGCTCAAGCGCCGCAAGCTGCTGATCGAGACCCTGATCGGCGAAAAGCCCGATGTGTTCATCGGCATCGATGCCCCCGACTTCACCCTCAACATAGAACTGAAACTGCGTCAGGCCGGGATCAAGACCGTGCACTACGTCAGCCCGTCGGTCTGGGCCTGGCGGCAGAAGCGTGTGCTGAAGATTCGCGAAGGCTGCGACCTGATGCTGACGCTGTTGCCATTCGAGGCGCGGTTCTATGAAGAGCAGGGCGTACCGGTGCGCTTCGTCGGCCACCCGTTGGCCGACACCATCCCGCTCGAAGCCGACCGCCCTGCCGCACGTGCCGCGCTGGGCCTGGGCGAAGGGCCGGTAGTAGCGTTGATGCCGGGCAGCCGCGGCGGCGAAGTAGGGCGGCTGGGCGCACTGTTCCTGGATGCTGCCGAACGGCTGCGCCAGCAGGTACCGGGCGTGCGTTTCGTGCTGCCCTGCGCCAATGCCGCGCGTCGCGCCCAGGTCGAGCAGATGCTCGAAGGGCGTAAGCTGCCGCTGACCCTGCTCGATGGCCAGTCGCACCAGGCCCTGGCGGCCTGTGACGCGGTGCTGATCGCCTCGGGTACTGCCACCCTCGAAGCGCTGCTGTACAAGCGGCCGATGGTTGTGGCCTATCGCCTGGCGCCCCTGACCTACTGGATCCTCAAGCGCCTGGTAAAGAGCCCCTACGTTTCGTTGCCGAACCTGCTGGCCCAGCGTGCGCTGGTACCCGAGCTGCTGCAGGATGACGCCACCAGCGAAGCACTGGCCAATACCCTGGCGCCGCTGGTGGCCGATGGCAGCCAGCAGACCGAAAGTTTCGACGAAATTCACCGCACCCTGCGCCGTGACGCCTCCAACCAGGCGGCCGAGGCGGTACTGGCCTTGCTCAAGGACCGCTGACATGCAAATTGGACTGGACTTCAACCTGGTCGAAGACCTGGTCGCCGGCGTCGACGAAGTGGGCCGTGGCCCGCTGTGCGGCGCGGTGGTGACCGCGGCGGTGATCCTCGACCCGGCGCGCCCGATCCTCGGCCTGAACGATTCGAAGAAACTCACCGAAGCCAAGCGCGAGGCGCTGTTCGACGAGATCTGCGAAAAGGCCCTGAGTTTCTGCATCGCCCGCGCCGAGGTCGAGGAAATCGACCGCCTGAACATCCTGCACGCGACCATGCTGGCCATGCAGCGCGCCGTGGAAGGCCTGCACATTACTCCGAAGCTGGCCCTGATCGACGGTAACCGCTGCCCGAAACTGGCCGTACCGGCGTCGCCGGTAGTCAAGGGCGATAGCCAGGTGCCGGCCATCGCGGCGGCGTCGATCCTGGCCAAGGTGACCCGCGACCGGGAGATGAGCGCATTCGAGCTGATCTATCCGGGTTATGGCATTGGCGGGCACAAGGGCTACCCGACCCCGGTACACCTCGAGGCGCTGGCACGCTTGGGGCCTACGCCCATTCATCGGCGTTCCTTTGCCCCGGTGCGGGCCGCGTGGGATGCACGTGAAGGCGTCACCAACTCCCTGATCTGAGCTATTAGTTCGTTGCTACAGGTGTCACGCTATCCTCTGTGGGAGCGGCTTTAGCCGCGAACACCGGCGCAGCCGGTGCCATACACCGCGTTGGATTCTTCGCGGGTGAACCCGCTCCCACAGGGGGGCGGTGCGCGCACATTCTTTATTCTCTGGCCGATACCGCAATCCCAAATCCTATCCCCATTTAAGCTACAATCCCGCCCTTGTCGTTCAGCACTGCTACAGGATCTTCCATGTCGGTTCCCTTCGTTCACCTGCGCGTCCACTCCGAATTCTCGCTGGTCGACGGCCTGGTGCGGATCAAGCCGCTGGCCAAGGCGCTGGCCGGGATGAACATGCCGGCGGTGGCGATCACCGACCAGAGCAACATGTGCTCGCTGGTAAAGTTCTACAAGACTGCCATGGGCGCCGGCATCAAGCCGATCTGCGGCGCCGACCTGTGGCTGGCCGCTGCCGACCCGGAAGCACCGCTGTCGCGTATCTGCTTCCTGGCCATGAACCCCAAGGGCTACCGCAACCTCACCGAGCTGATCTCGCGCGGCTGGACCGAGGGCCAGCGCAACGGCCTGGTCATCCTCCAGCGTGAATGGATCGCCCCCGCCAGCGAGGGCCTGATAGCCCTTTCCGCAGGCAAGGAAGGCGATATCGGCATGGCCTTGCTGGCCGGCAAGGACGATGAAGCCGAGTCTCTGCTGCAAGACTGGATGGGCATGTTCCCCGAGCGCTTCTACGTCGAAGTGCAGCGTACCAACCGTGCCCGTGACGAAGAGTACGTGCACGCCGCCGTGGCGTTGGCCGACAAGTTCGGCGCTCCGCTGGTGGCAACCAACGATGTGCGCTTCATCAAGCAGTCCGACTTCGACGCCCACGAAACCCGCGTATGCATCGGTGAGGGGTGGACCCTCGACGACCCGCGTCGGCCAAGGATGTACAGCGACCAGCAGTATCTGAAGTCGGCCGAGGAAATGGCCGAGCTGTTCAGCGACCTGCCCGACGCCATCACCAACACTGTCGAGATCGCCAAGCGCTGCAACATCCAGGTGCAGCTGGGCAAGTACTTCCTGCCCGACTTCCCCACGCCCAACGGCATGGGCATCGATGACTACCTGCGGCATGTGTCCCACGAAGGCCTGGAAGAGCGCCTGGCGGTGCTGTGGCCGAAAGAGACCACACCCAACTACGAAGAGAAGCGCCAGGTCTACCTGGACCGCCTGAAGTTCGAACTGGACATCATCATCCAGATGGGCTTCCCCGGTTACTTCCTGATCGTCATGGACTTCATCAAGTGGGCCAAGAACAACGACGTACCGGTTGGCCCGGGCCGAGGATCGGGTGCCGGCTCGCTGGTGGCGTACGTGCTGAAGATTACCGACCTCGATCCGCTGGCCTACGACCTGCTGTTCGAGCGCTTCCTCAACCCTGAACGTATTTCCATGCCCGACTTCGACGTCGACTTCTGCATGGATGGCCGTGACCGGGTGATCGACTACGTCGCCGAAGCCTATGGCCGCAACGCGGTCAGCCAGATCATCACCTTCGGTACCATGGCGGCGAAGGCGGTGGTGCGAGACGTGGCGCGGGTACAGGGCAAGTCCTACGGCCTGGCCGACCGCCTGTCGAAGATGATCCCCTTCGAAGTGGGCATGACCCTGGAGAAGGCCTACGAGCAGGAAGAGATCCTGCGTGACTTCCTCAAGGGCGACGAAGACGCCCGCGAGATCTGGGACATGGCCCTGAAGCTCGAGGGCGTGACGCGCGGTACCGGCAAGCACGCCGGTGGTGTGGTCATCGCCCCGACCAAGCTCACCGACTTCTCGCCGATTGCCTGTGACGAAGAGGGCGGCGGCCTGGTAACCCAGTTCGACAAGGATGATGTCGAGGCTGCCGGCCTGGTGAAGTTCGACTTCCTCGGCCTGCGGACCCTGACCATCATCAAGTGGGCGATGGAGATCATCAACCGCGAGCAGGCCAAGAAGAACCTGCCCGACGTCAACATCGACTTCATCCCGCTGGACGACCGCAAGACCTACGAGCTGTTGCAGAAGGCCGAAACCACGGCGGTGTTCCAGCTTGAATCGCGTGGCATGAAGGAGCTGATCAAGAAGCTCAAGCCCGACTGCCTGGAAGACCTGATCGCACTGGTGGCACTGTTCCGCCCGGGCCCGCTGCAATCGGGCATGGTGGACGACTTCATCAACCGCAAGCACGGTCGCGCCGAGCTGGCTTACCCGCACTCCGACTACCAGTACGAGGGCCTGAAACCGGTACTGGCACCGACCTACGGCATCATCCTGTACCAGGAGCAGGTGATGCAGATCGCCCAGGTCATGGCTGGCTATACCCTCGGCGGCGCCGACATGCTGCGCCGTGCGATGGGTAAGAAAAAGCCCGAGGAAATGGCCAAGCAGCGCGGTGGTTTCATCGAAGGCTGCGTGGCCAACAATATCGATGCGGATCTTGCGGGTAACATTTTCGACCTGGTAGAGAAGTTCGCTGGCTACGGCTTCAACAAATCCCACTCCGCCGCCTATGGCCTGGTGTCGTACCAGACCGCCTGGCTGAAAACCCACTACCCGGCGCCATTCATGGCCGCGGTGTTGTCGGCGGATATGCACAACACCGACAAGGTCGTGGTGCTGGTCGAGGAGGTGCGCAGCATGAAGCTGCGCCTCGACGCGCCGGACGTGAACTTCTCCGACTTCAAGTTCACCGTCAACAATGACGGGCGCATCGTCTACGGCCTGGGCGCCATCAAGGGCGTCGGCGAAGGCCCGGTGGAAGCGATCGTCGAGGCCCGCGCCCAGGGTGGCCCGTTCAAGGACCTGTTCGATTTCTGTGAACGCATCGACCTCAAGCGGGTCAACAAGCGTACCCTCGACGCGCTGATCCGCAGTGGCGCGCTGGACCGCCTGGGCCCGCACTTCCATGACGAGATCAAGGCCTACCACGCCAACATCGACATCAACCGTGCAACCTTGCTCTCGGCGCTGGGCGAGGCCATCAAGGCTGCCGAGCAGGCCGCCCACACCGCCGACAGTGGCCACGTCGACCTGTTCGGCGGCATGTTCGAAGAGGCGGATGCCGACGTCTACGCCAACCACCGCAAGGTGCGCGAACTGACCCTCAAGGAACGCCTGAAGGGCGAGAAGGACACCCTCGGCCTGTACCTCACCGGCCACCCGATCGACGAGTACGAGACCGAGATCCGCCGCTTCGCCCGCCAGCGCATCATCGACCTCAAGCCGTCACGCGAAACCCAGACCATCGCCGGCATGATCATTGCCCTGCGGGTGATGAAGAACAAGAAGGGCGACAAGATGGGCTTCGTCACCCTGGACGACCGCTCCGGGCGCATCGAGGCGTCGCTGTTTGCCGATGCCTTCATGGCGGCACAGTCCTTGCTGCAGACCGATGCCATGGTGGTGGTCGAAGGCGAGGTCAGCAACGACGATTTCTCTGGTGGCCTGCGCCTGCGGGTGAAGCAGGTGATGACCATGGAGGATGCGCGCACCAAGCTGGCCGAGAGCCTGCGCCTGAAGGTGGCACACGAAGCGCTCAAGGGCGACCGGCTGAAGTGGCTGGGCGAGCTGATTACCCGCCATCGCGGCGCTTGCCCGATCACCCTCGAGTACACCGGCAGCGACGCCAAGGCCATGCTGCAGTTCGGCGAGCAGTGGGCGATCGACCCGGCCGATGGGCTGATTCAGGCGCTGCGTGACCAGTTCGGGCGTGAGAACGTCTTCCTGCAATATCGTTGAACCGAAAAAAATTTAATCTCGACCTGAATGCGCCTGATCCCTTAAGGTAGGGCGCCAAACGGATCAACCGGCCGGCCGCCTGGCCGTAGACCCAAGACGGATGACTATGAACCCGAATTTTCTCGATTTCGAACAGCCGATTGCCGACCTGCAAGCCAAGATCGAAGGCCTGCGCCTGGTAGGCAACGACAACTCGCTGAACATCAGCGATGAAATTGCCCGTCTGCAAGACAAGAGCAACACCCTGACCGAAAGCATCTTCGGCAACCTGACCAGCTGGCAGATCGCCCGCCTGGCCCGTCATCCGCGTCGTCCTTACACCTTGGACTACCTGGAGCACATCTTCACCGAGTTCGAAGAGCTGCACGGCGACCGCCACTTCTCCGACGACGCTGCCATCGTCGGTGGTACCGCGCGTCTGGACGGCAAGCCGGTCATGGTCATCGGCCACCAGAAGGGCCGTGAAGTGCGCGAGAAGGTACGCCGCAACTTCGGCATGCCGCGCCCTGAAGGCTACCGCAAGGCCTGCCGCCTGATGGAAATGGCCGAGCGCTTCAAGATGCCGATCCTGACCTTCATCGACACCCCGGGCGCCTACCCGGGCATCGACGCCGAAGAGCGCAACCAGAGCGAGGCCATCGCCTGGAACCTGCGCGTGATGGCGCGCCTGAAAACCCCGATCATCGCCACCGTGATCGGTGAGGGTGGTTCCGGCGGTGCGCTGGCCATCGGCGTGTGCGACCAGTTGAACATGCTGCAGTACTCCACCTACTCGGTGATCTCGCCGGAAGGCTGTGCCTCGATCCTGTGGAAGACTGCCGACAAGGCAGCCGACGCAGCCGAGGCCATGGGCATCACTGCCGAGCGCCTGAAGAGCCTGAACATCGTCGACAAGGTCATCCAGGAGCCGCTGGGCGGCGCCCACCGTGACCCGGCGAAGATGTCGGAAAGCATCCGTGCCGACCTGGTACAGCAGCTGGACATGCTCGGCAAGCTCGACCATGACGCGCTGCTGGCCCGCCGTTACGATCGCCTGATGAGCTACGGTCTCTGATAGCGAGATGAATGGCACCGGCTTCGCCGGTGTTCGCGGGTGAACCCGCTCCCACAGGTATTGCGCAGCCCTCTGAAACGGCGCGATCCCTGTGGGAGCGGGTTCACCCGCGAATGCATTCTCGAATTGAGTGCGGGTTCGATGATAAACCTCACACCTTGGCTCAACGCCCCCACCTGGTACATCGCCTTCTCCGGCGGCCTCGATTCCACCGTCCTCCTGCACCTGCTGGCCGACTACGCCCGCAATCACGCATCCCCTCCACTGCGCGCCATCCACGTCCACCACGGCCTGCAAGCCGCCGCCGATGCCTGGCCCGCCCACTGCCAAACCATCTGCGACAATCTCGGCATCGAACTCCAGGTCATCCACGTCCAGGTCACCTCCGGCGCCAGCCTCGAGCAAGCCGCCCGCGATGCCCGCTATGCTGCCTTCAGGCAAGCCCTCGGCCCGGGTGACATCCTGTTCACCGGCCAGCACCGCGACGACCAGGCCGAAACCCTGCTGTTCCGCCTGCTGCGCGGTGCAGGCCTGCGTGGCCTGGCGGCAATGCCGGGGCAGCGGGCGCTAGGGCAGGGCAGCCTGGTCAGGCCATTGCTGGGCTGTTCCCGCCAGCAACTGCAGGACCATGCTCAGGCTAATGGGCTGGCCTGGATCGAAGATCCGTCAAACGCTGACACACAATTTGCCCGCAACTACCTGCGCAGCGAAGTGTTTCCGCTGCTTCAGCAACGTTGGCCGCAGGCCAGCCAGAACCTGGCCCGCGCCGCCGAGCACCTGAGCGAAGCCCAAGGCCTGCTGGACGAGCTGGCCCAGGACGACCTGGCGCTCGCCGGGGAGGGCGCGCCGGTGGCTTGGCCGGGGCTGGACTCCCTCGACCTGGCTACTCTGGTGGCGCTGTCGCCGGCCCGTCAGCGCAATGCCCTGCAATACTGGCTGAGCCGCCGTACCCGCCTGCCCGACACCCGGCACTGGGCCGGCTGGGCCGACCTGCGCGATGCCGCCGCCGATGCCCAGCCCGCCTGGCAACTTGCCGATGGGCAACTGCTGCGCAGTCATGGGCGCATCTGGTGGTTGAGCGGTGACTGGCTGCAGCTGCCCGTCGGCGAACTGGCCTGGGCCGATCCCGCCAAGCCTTTGCCGTTGCCGGGTAACGGCAGTGTGCGTCTTGTTGGCGCAGCGCCGCTGCACGGCTTGCGCGTTGCCTACCGTCAGGGCGGTGAAGTGCTGGACCTCCCCGGCCGCGGCCGACGCGACCTCAAGCGCCTGCTCAACGAGTTGCAGGTGCCGCTTTTCCTGCGCCCGCGCCTGCCACTGCTGTACCAGGGCGAGCGCCTGCTGGCGGTGGCCAACCTGCCCGGGCTGGTGCAGGCTGATTGCCAGCTGTCCTGGCAGTTGCCGACGAACGCGCAAGGTTTGAGCTGAAGGGTACATTCGGGTAGACTACCCTCCCTTCTTGATACAGCTTCTGTGGGTTCCGCGAAAACACAGGAGTTGCCGATTACCAAGCAGTTTTTTGCTGGGCTGATTCTGGAAATGACGAGCGAGCTCCATGCCGGGGATACCCCTGGTCTGTACAGACGCGGCAGTTTTTCGAGATGCACTGTGATTGACGCAGGTGATCGGGGGCTTCGGCCTTCCTTCGCTTTCTCCGGCGGCGCTGGCCGCCTTAACGCAGACTTCTAGGGTTTTTCATGACGCGCTACATATTCGTCACGGGCGGTGTTGTTTCTTCATTGGGGAAAGGCATTGCCTCGGCTTCCCTGGCGGCCATCCTGGAAGCGCGGGGCCTGAAGGTCACCATGCTCAAGCTGGATCCGTACATCAACGTCGATCCGGGCACCATGAGCCCGTTCCAGCACGGTGAAGTGTTCGTCACCCACGATGGCGCCGAGACCGACCTCGACCTGGGCCACTACGAGCGGTTCATCCGCACCACCATGACCCAGAACAACAACTTCACCACCGGCCGCATCTACGAGCACGTACTGCGCAAGGAGCGTCGTGGTGACTACCTGGGCGCGACCATCCAGGTCATCCCGCACATCACCGACGAAATCAAGCGTCGCATCATCAAGGGCGCCGGCGATGCCGACGTGGCCCTGGTGGAAATCGGCGGTACCGTGGGTGACATCGAGTCGCAGCCGTTCCTCGAGGCCATCCGCCAGCTGCGCGTCGAAGTGGGCTCCAAGCGCGCCATGCTGATGCACCTGACCCTGGTCCCGTACATCGCCACCGCTGGCGAGACCAAGACCAAGCCGACCCAGCACTCGGTCAAGGAGCTGCGCTCCATCGGCCTGCAGCCTGACGTGCTGATCTGCCGCTCCGACCACCCGGTCGATGCCTCGTCGCGTCGCAAGATCGCGCTGTTCACCAACGTTGAAGAGCGTGCGGTGATTTCGCTGGAAGACGTCGACACCATCTACAAGATCCCGGGCGTGCTGCACGCACAGGGCCTGGACGACTTCGTCGTCGAGCGTTTCGGCCTGCAGTGCAATGGCGCCGACCTGTCCGAGTGGGACAAGGTGGTCGATGCCAAGCTCAACCCCGAGCACGAAGTGACCATCGCCATGGTCGGCAAGTACATGGAGCTGCTGGATGCGTACAAGTCGCTGATCGAAGCGATGAGCCACGCCGGCATCACCAACCGCACCAAGGTCAACCTGCGCTACATCGATTCGGAAGACATCGAGAACCAGGGCACCAGCCTGCTCGAAGGCGCCGATGCCATCCTGGTACCGGGCGGTTTCGGCCTGCGCGGCGTGGAAGGCAAGATCACCGCGGTGCAATACGCCCGTGAGAACAAGGTGCCGTACCTGGGTATCTGCCTGGGCATGCAGGTGGCCGTGATCGAATTCGCCCGTAACGTGATGGGCTGGAAAGACGCCAACTCCACCGAGTTCGACCGCAACAGCGGCCACCCGGTCGTCGGCCTGATCACCGAGTGGGCCGATGCCACCGGTGCCGTCGAAACCCGCAGCGAAGCCTCCGACCTGGGTGGCACCATGCGCCTGGGCGCACAGGACTGCCAGCTGGCCGCCGGTTCCAAGGTGCACGACTGCTACGGCAAGGACGTGATCACCGAGCGTCACCGTCACCGCTACGAAGTGAACAACAACCTGCTGCCGCAACTGGTCGACGCCGGCCTGGTGGTTTCCGGCCGTTCCGAAGACGGTGCGCTGGTGGAAGTGGTCGAGTCCAAGGACCACCCATGGTTCGTCGCCTGCCAGTTCCACCCGGAATTCACCTCGACCCCGCGTGACGGCCACCCGCTGTTCAGCGGCTTCGTCAAGGCAGCCCTGGCTCAGAAGAACAAGGCCTGATCAATGACCCAGAAGATCATTCGCGTCGGTAACATCGAGATCGCCAACGACAAGCCGTTCGTCCTGTTCGGCGGCATGAACGTCCTGGAGTCCCGTGACCTGGCAATGAAGGTCTGCGAGGAGTACGTGCGGGTGACCGAGAAGCTCGGTATCCCGTACGTGTTCAAGGCCAGCTTCGACAAGGCCAACCGTTCGTCGGTAACCTCGTACCGTGGCCCGGGCATGGAAGAGGGGCTGAAGATCTTCGAAGAGATCAAGCGCACCTTCAACGTGCCGGTCATCACCGACGTGCACGAGCCTTACCAGGCCGAGCCTGTAGCCAAGGTGTGCGACATCATCCAGCTGCCGGCCTTCCTGTCGCGGCAGACCGACCTGGTGGTGGCCATGGCCAAGACCGGCGCGGTGATCAACATCAAGAAGGCCCAGTTCCTCGCACCCCAGGAAATGAAGCACATCCTGGCCAAGTGCGAGGAGGCCGGTAACGACCAGTTGATCCTCTGCGAGCGTGGTTCGAGCTTCGGCTACAACAACCTGGTGGTGGACATGCTCGGCTTCGGCATCATGAAGCAGTTCGAGTACCCGGTGTTCTTCGACGTGACCCACGCCCTGCAGATGCCGGGTGGTCGCGCCGATTCCGCCGGTGGTCGCCGCGCCCAGGTCACCGACCTGGCCAAGGCCGGCATGAGCCAAGGCCTGGCCGGGCTGTTCCTCGAAGCCCACCCCGATCCGGACAACGCCAAGTGCGATGGCCCATGCGCCCTGCGCCTGGACAAACTGGAGCCGTTCCTGGCCCAGCTCAAGCAACTGGACGACCTGGTGAAAAGTTTTCCGACGGTAGAAACCGCGTAAAGCTCGATTCTCGGGTAAAGTACCGTCCGATCCACCCCTGACCAGTCGGTCAGGGGTTCCCTTCACCCGGCCTGCCCACTGCAAGTCCGCCCGGTGAACGGCAAGAATTTCCTAAGCTAAGTTGTTTTCGTCAATTCTGGAGTGCTTACAACAATGGCAAAAATCGTCGACATCAAAGGTCGTGAAGTTCTCGATTCGCGTGGCAACCCCACCGTGGAAGCCGATGTACTGCTCGACAACGGCATCATCGGCAGCGCCTGCGCGCCGTCCGGTGCTTCCACTGGCTCGCGCGAAGCGCTGGAGCTGCGTGATGGCGACAAGAGCCGTTACCTGGGCAAGGGCGTGCTGAAGGCCGTCGCCAACATCAACGGCCCGATCCGTGACCTGCTGCTGGGCAAGGACCCTGCCGACCAGAAGGGCCTGGACCGCGCCATGATCGAACTGGACGGTACCGAGAACAAGGCCAAGCTGGGCGCCAACGCCATCCTGGCCGTTTCCCTGGCTGCCGCCAAGGCCGCTGCCCAGGACCAGGACCTGCCGCTGTACGCGCACATCGCCAACCTGAACGGCACCCCGGGCCAGTACTCGATGCCGGTACCGATGATGAACATCATCAACGGTGGCGAGCACGCCGACAACAACGTCGACATCCAGGAGTTCATGGTTCAGCCGGTTGGCGCCAAGACCTTCTCCGACGGCCTGCGCATGGGTACCGAAATCTTCCACCACCTCAAAGCCGTGCTGAAGGCCCGTGGCCTGAACACCGCCGTTGGTGACGAGGGTGGTTTCGCCCCTAACCTGGCTTCCAACGAAGACGCCCTGGGCGCCATCGCCGAAGCTGTCGAGAAAGCCGGCTACAAGCTGGGCACCGACGTGACCCTGGCCCTGGACTGCGCGGCTTCCGAGTTCTACGAAGACGGCAAGTACAACCTGTCCGGCGAAGGCAAGTCGTTCGACGCCGAAGGCTTTGCCGAGTACCTGAAAGGCCTGACCGAGCGCTTCCCGATCATCTCGATCGAAGACGGCCTGGACGAGTCCGACTGGGCTGGCTGGAAGATCCTCACCGACAAGATCGGCACCAAGGTGCAGCTGGTTGGCGACGACCTGTTCGTGACCAACACCAAGATCCTCAAGGAAGGCATCGAGAAGGGCATCGGTAACTCGATCCTGATCAAGTTCAACCAGATCGGCTCGCTGACCGAAACCCTGGAAGCCATCCAGATGGCCAAGGCTGCTGGCTACACCGCGGTGATTTCGCACCGTTCCGGTGAAACCGAAGACTCGACCATCGCCGACCTGGCCGTGGGTACCGCTGCTGGCCAGATCAAAACTGGTTCGCTGTGCCGTTCCGACCGCGTTTCCAAGTACAACCAGCTGCTGCGCATCGAAGAGCAACTGGGTGCCAAAGCGGTTTACCGCGGTCGTGCCGAGTTTCGCGGCTAAGCAAGAGATGGTAAAAAGACAGCAGCCGGAGTTGTAGGAACGTTCGTACTGTTCTTTCCTACATTCCAACGGGTTTCTGTCGACGAAGCCTGGCCTCGGCCAGGCTTCGTGCTATTCGAGGCCCCGAAGTAAAAAATACCCGGCAGCCTTTTTAACCTGGATAACGTGATGCGCAGTCCCTATTGGTTGTTCCTCGTCCTGCTCCTGCTGCTGGGTGGCCTGCAGTACCGCCTGTGGGTGGGTAATGGCAGCCTGGCGCAAGTGACCGAGCTGAAGCAGCAGATTGCCGAGCAGCATGCCGAAAACGAGCGCTTGCTCGAGCGCAACCGCGTGCTCGATGCCGAAGTGCTGGAGCTGAAAAAAGGCATGGAGACCGTTGAAGAGCGGGCTCGCCACGAATTGGGGATGGTCAAAGAGGGCGAAACCCTCTTCCAGTTGCCACAGAAATGATCGAAACCTTACCGGCCTTCTGGGCCGTGATTCCTGCTGCGGGCGTAGGTGCCCGCATGGCTGCCGACCGCCCCAAGCAGTACCTGGAGCTGGCCGGGCAGACCATTCTCGAGCACAGCCTCGACTGTTTTCTTGGCCACCCGATGCTCAAGGGCGTGGTGGTCAGCATTGCCGAAGATGATCCGTACTGGCCTCGCCTGCGCTGTGCCAGCGATCCGCGCATCCAGCGCGCCGCGGGTGGCCGCGAGCGTGCCGACTCGGTGCTCAATGCCTTGCTGATGCTGCATGCCCAAGGGGCGGCGGACAGCGACTGGGTGCTGGTGCATGATGCCGCGCGACCGAACCTGGCGCGCAGCGATCTGGACAAGCTGTTGTCGGAGCTGGCGGGCGACCCGGTGGGTGGCCTGTTGGCGGTGCCGGCGCGCGATACCCTCAAGCGGGCCGATGCCGATGGCCGGGTGGGCGCTACCGTCGACCGCAGCACCATCTGGCAGGCCTATACGCCGCAGATGTTTCGCCTGGGGGCGTTGCATCGGGCGCTGGCCGAGTGCCTGGTGTCGGATGTGCTGGTAACCGACGAGTCCTCCGCCATCGAGTGGTCCGGCCAGGCGCCGCGGCTGGTCGAAGGGCGCAGCGACAACATCAAGGTGACCCGGCCGGAAGACCTGGAGTGGTTGCGCCAGCGTTGGGCAGGGCGCCGCTGAATTTCTTGCTCCTGTGCCGGCCTCTTCGCGGGTAAACCCGCTCCCACAGGTATCGCACATCCCTTCAGGTTTGCGCTGTACCTGTGGGAGCGGGTTTACCCGCGAAGAGGCCAGACCAGCCAGCACAAGGTTCAGTTCAAGCGATACTCCGGCAACCCCGCCAACCCTTCCTTCAGGTAATCCACCAGCCGCCGTACCTTCGGCGACAGGTGCCGTTGCTGCGGATACAGCGCCCACACCGCGGTATTCGGTGGCTGGTGCGCCTCCAGCAACGACACCAGAGCACCACTGTTCAAGTGCTCCAGCACGTAATAATCCGGCAATTGGCACAACCCCATCCCCTGCAGCGCCGCGTCCAGCACCGCCTGCCCGCTGTTGCAACGCCAGTTGCCTTGGACTCGCTGGCTGATCTCGCGGCCGTCCTGCTGCAGCGCCCACAAATCCGAGCTGCCCACCAGGCAATTGTGCCGCGCCAGTTCCGACAGGCTGTGTGGCCGACCGTAACGTTCCAGGTAGGCCGGCGAAGCGCACAGGTACATGCGCCGGGGCGCCAGGCGGGTTGCCACCAGTCGTGAATCGGCCAACCGGCCCAGGCGGATGGCCAGATCCATGCCTTCATGCACCAGGTCGAGTGTATGGTTGCTCAGTTCCACATCCACCCGCAGCTGCGGGTACAGCGCCATGAACCGTGTCACCAGCGGCACGATGAAGCGCTCGCCATAAGCCACCGCGCAGGTCATGCGCAGCAACCCCTTGGGCTCGCTGGCCAGGTCACCCATGGCGCGCAGGGCTTCCTCGCGGCCATCCTGCAGGCGCTGGCAGTGCTGCAGGAATGTCTGCCCGGCCTCGCTCAGGGTCACCCGCCGGGTACTGCGGTACAGCAGGCGCGTCTGCAGCCGTTCCTCCAGCCGGGCGATCTGCCGGCTGATGTGCGACGAGGAAACCCCCAGGCGCTCGGCGGCCGCGGTGAACTGGCCCGACTCGGCCACGGCGACGAACTCGTCGATGCCTTCCCAGCGGCTGCTCATTGATTATCCCTGTATGGCAATAATGTTTTGTCTTTGGCCGGATTATTCATCAAAAGGCGGTGAATTACACTGCCAGACTGAATCGACCCTCTGTCTGGAGACCTTTGATGATCAAGTCCCGTGCTGCCGTAGCCTTCGAAGCCAAGAAACCCCTGGAAATCGTCGAAGTCGACGTGGCCATGCCCAAGGCCGGTGAAGTGCTGCTGCGCGTGGTCGCCAGCGGTGTCTGCCACACCGACGCCTACACCCTGTCGGGCGCCGACCCGGAGGGCATCTTCCCGTCGATCCTCGGGCACGAAGGTGGCGCGATCGTCGAGGCGGTAGGCGAGGGCGTCACCTCGGTCGCCGTCGGTGACCACGTCATCCCGCTGTACACCCCGGAATGCGGCAAGTGCAAGTTCTGCCTCTCGGGCAAGACCAACCTGTGCCAGGCCATCCGCGCCACCCAGGGCAAGGGCCTGATGCCGGACGGCACCACGCGCTTCTCCTACAAAGGCCAGCAACTGTTCCACTACATGGGTACCTCGACCTTCTCCGAGTACACCGTGCTGCCGGAAATCTCCGTGGCCAAGATCCAGAAAGAAGCGCCGCTGGAAAAGGTCTGCCTGCTGGGTTGTGGCGTCACCACCGGTATCGGCGCGGTGCTCAACACCGCCAAGGTCAAGCCGGGTGACACCGTGGCCATCTTCGGCCTGGGCGGCATCGGCCTGTCGGCAGTGATCGGTGCGGTCAAGGCCAAGGCGTCGCGCATCATTGCCATCGACATCAACCCGGCCAAATTCGAAATCGCCCGCCAGCTGGGTGCCACCGACTGCATCAACCCGAAAGACTACGACCGCCCGATCCAGGAAGTGATCGTCGACCTCACCGACGGCGGCGTGGACTTCTCCTTCGAGTGCATCGGCAACGTGCAGCTGATGCGTGCTGCGCTGGAGTGCTGCCACAAGGGCTGGGGCGAGTCGGTGATCATCGGCGTGGCCGGTGCCGGCCAGGAAATCGCCACTCGTCCGTTCCAGCTGGTCACCGGCCGTGTATGGCGTGGTTCGGCGTTCGGTGGCGTACGTGGGCGCAGCGAGCTGCCAAGCTACGTGGAAATGTCCGAGAAGGGCGAGATTCCGCTGGATACCTTCATCACCCACACCATGGGCCTGGAAGACATCAACAAGGCCTTCGACCTGATGCACGAAGGCAAGAGCATTCGCAGCGTGATCCACTTCTGAGGTTTGCCATGAGCCTGGATAACATCTCCTGCCAGAAGAGCTTCGGCGGCTGGCACAAGCGTTACCGGCATCACTCCAAGGTGCTGGGCTGCGACATGGTGTTCGCCGTCTACCTGCCGCCGCAGGCCGAACAGGGCGAGAAGCTGCCGGTGCTGTACTGGCTCAGCGGCCTCACCTGCACCGACGAGAACTTCATGCAGAAGGCCGGCGCCCAGCGCCTGGCCGCGGAGCTTGGGTTGATCATCGTTGCCCCCGACACCAGCCCGCGTGGCGAGCAGGTGCCGGGCGACCCGGACGGTGCCTGGGACTTCGGCCTGGGTGCCGGCTTCTACCTCAATGCTACTCAGCAGCCCTGGGCCCAGCACTACCGCATGCACGACTATGTGGTGGAGGAGTTGCCCGCGTTGATCGAGGCGCACTTCCCGGCTTCGGGCGAGCGCAGCATCAGTGGCCACTCCATGGGTGGGCATGGCGCGCTGGTGTGCGCCTTGCGCAACCCGGGGCGCTACCGCTCGGTGTCCGCATTCTCGCCGATCAGCAACCCGATGGATTGCCCGTGGGGCGAGAAAGCCTTCAGCCGCTACCTGGGTGAAGACCGTGCGCGCTGGCGCGAGTGGGATGCCAGCGTGCTGCTGGCCGAAACCCCGGCCGGCGAATGCCCGCCGTTGCTGGTGGACCAGGGCGACCGCGACGACTTCCTCGAGAAGCAGCTCAAGCCTGAAGCCCTGGAGCAGGCGGCACGCAAAGGTGGGCATGAACTGACCCTGCGCCTGCAGCCTGGCTATGACCACAGCTACTACTTCATCGCCAGCTTCATCGAGGAGCACCTGCGTCATCATGCGGTGGCCTTGGGGCGGGTGTAAGGCGTAGCTGTGGTGCTTGCTTCATCGCAGGCAAGCCAGCTCCCACCTCGACCGCATGGGCCTCGGACCTGTGCCGTACCTGTGGGAGCTGGCTTGCCGGCGATGGGCTGCGAAGCAGCCCCAATGCCTCAAAAGCAGGTAGAATCACGCCCTGACTCATTCAGGGCGTTTTTCTATGCGTATTGGCCACGGCTACGATGTGCACCGTTTCTGCGACGGTGATTTCATTACCCTGGGCGGGGTGCGTATCCCCCACAAATACGGCCTCCTGGCCCACTCCGATGGCGACGTGCTGCTGCACGCCCTGAGCGATGCCTTGCTTGGCGCGGCGGCGCTGGGTGACATCGGTAAACACTTCCCCGACACCGATCCACAGTTCAAGGGCGCCGACAGCCGGGTGCTGCTGCGCCATGTGGTCGGCATCGTCCAGGCCAAGGGCTGGAAGGTCGGCAACATCGACGCCACGATCGTCGCCCAGGCGCCGAAGATGGCCCCGCACATCGAGACCATGCGCAAGCTGATCGCCGAAGACCTGCAGGTCGAACTCGACCAGGTCAACGTCAAGGCTACCACCACCGAGAAGCTCGGCTTCACCGGCCGCGAGGAGGGCATCGCCGTGCATTCGGTAGCCCTGCTGCTGCCAGCATGACCGAACTGGAACTGCTGGGCCCGCGCGCATCGGGCGAACCACTGGGTACCGCCGTCCTCAAGGCGGTGGCCGAGGATTTCCAGGTCGACGAGGTGCTGGACATCCCCCTCTCGGGCCAGGGCGAACACCTGTGGCTGTGGGTCGAGAAGCGTGACCTGAACACCGAAGAGGCGGCCCGCCGCCTGGCCCGTGCCGCTGGGGTGCCGGTGCGCACGATCAGCTACGCCGGCCTCAAGGACCGCCAGGCCCTGACCCGCCAGTGGTTCAGCCTGCACCTGCCCGGCAAGGCCGACCCGGACCTGTCGCGTGCCGAGGATGCCAGCCTGCGTGTGCTCAAGCAGGTGCGCCACCAGCGCAAGCTGCAGCGCGGTGCGCATTCGGCCAACGGCTTCACGCTGCGCCTGACTGCCCTGGCTGCCGATCACCAGGCGGTGGATGCACGCCTGGAACAGCTCAAGCAGCACGGTGTGCCGAATTATTTCGGCACCCAGCGCTTCGGCCACGGTGGCGGCAACGTTCACGACGCTCTCGATTGGGCCGCACGCAAGGCCCTGCCTGAACAGCGCAACGTGCGTTCGCGGTTGCTCTCGGCCGGGCGCAGCTACCTGTTCAACCAGGTGCTGGCAGCCCGTGTTGCCGACGGCAGCTGGGCGCGTGCGCAGGTGGGCGACCTGTTGGCGTTCACCACGAGTCGTAGCTTCTTTCCTGCTGGGGAGTCGGAATGTTCCGATCCTCGTCTGGCGATCCTTGACCTGCATCCGACCGGCCCGCTGTGGGGGGCAGGCGATTCGCCGGCTACGGGGAGTACTGCGCAACAAGAGGATGCGATCGCCGCACGGCAGCCGGCACTTTGCCAGTGGCTGGCCTTGGCGGGCATGGATCACGAACGACGCATTCTGCGGCTCCCTATTGGCGGTCTTACGTGGCATTATCCGGAGCCTGATATCCTGCAACTGGAATTCGTCCTTCCGGCCGGATGCTTCGCCACCGTGGTGGTGCGCGAAGTCGTGGATCTGGTGTCGGCGGGGCAGACGGACAGCTCATGCGTATTCTGATTTCGAACGACGACGGTGTTACCGCACCCGGCATCGCCGCGCTGCACGCTGCGCTGGCGGATTACGCCGAGTGCGTGGTTATTGCCCCGGATCAAGACAAGAGCGGCGCCAGCAGTTCGCTGACGCTGGACCGGCCACTGCATCCGCAGACCTTGGCCAATGGCTTCATCAGCCTCAACGGCACGCCGACCGACTGCGTGCACCTGGGGCTCAATGGGCTGTTGCCACAGGCGCCGGACATGGTCGTGTCGGGGATCAACCTCGGTGCCAACCTGGGCGACGACGTGCTCTATTCGGGCACGGTCGCGGCCGCGTTGGAAGGCCGTTTTCTTGGCGGTACCTCGCTGGCGTTTTCGCTGTTGTCGCGCCAGCCGGACAACCTGCCAACCGCGGCCCATATCGCCCGCCGCCTGGTCGAGGCGCAGTCGCGCCTGGCCTTGCCGCCGCGCACCGTGCTCAACGTCAACATCCCCAACCTGCCGCTGGAGCACATTCGTGGCATCCAGCTCACCCGCCTCGGTCACCGGGCGCGGGCGGCGGCGCCGACCAAGGTGGTCAACCCGCGCGGCAAGGAAGGCTACTGGATCGCCGTGGCCGGGGATGCCGAGGACGGTGGCCCGGGTACCGACTTCCACGCGGTGATGCAAGGCTATGTATCGATCACTCCGCTGCAGCTCGACCGCACCTTCAGTGATGCCTTCGAGCAGCTCGACGGTTGGCTGGAGGGCCTGCTCTGATGCGCGAGGACGATATGCTGCGGCGTGGCATCGGCATGACCTCCCAGCGTACCCGGGAGCGGCTGATCCAGCGCCTGTGCGAGGAGGGCGTTTCGAACACCAAGGTGCTCGACGTGATCCGTCGTACCCCGCGCCACCTGTTCGTCGACGAGGCGCTGGCGCATCGCGCCTACGAAGACACCGCGCTGCCGATCGGCCACAACCAGACCATCTCGCAACCGTTCATGGTTGCTCACATGAGCGAGCTGCTGCTCGAGGCCGGGCCGCTGGACAAGGTGCTGGAGATCGGCACCGGCTCGGGCTACCAGACGGCAATCCTGGCCCAGTTGGTCGAGCGGGTGTTCTCGGTGGAACGCATCAAGGTGTTGCAGGACCGGGCCAAGGAGCGCCTGGTGGAACTGAACCTGCGCAACGTGGTGTTCCGCTGGGGCGACGGTTGCGAAGGCTGGCCGGCGCTGGCGCCGTACAACGGCATCATCGTCACCGCCGTGGCGCCGGAAGTGCCGCAGGCATTGCTCGACCAGCTGGCGCCCGGTGGCCGTATGGTGATCCCGGTGGGGCCAGCCGGCGAAACCCAGCAGCTGATGCTGATCGTGCGCGAGGAGCATGGATTCTCCCGCCGCGTGCTGGGGGCAGTGCGCTTCGTACCGCTGCTCAACGGCCCGCTGGCCTGAACACTGCTGGTTCGAGCCGCGCGATATTTTTGCGCCAGCACCGAATTCTTGCAGCAACGCCCTGTCTATCTGGCGGGGTGAAGCGCTAGCGCACAGCGTGTGCCATGGCTTTGCAGCAGTCTTTCACCAACCCTGCCAATGCGGGCGGGCTTGGTTATAATTGCAATAATATTGCATTTCTTGTCTTCATATCGTTTTCGGCACCATGAGGGGAGCGCGGGTGGGTCACACAGTCATTCGGCAGCGCAAGGACGGGTCGGGTTTCACGCTTCTGGTGATTGCACTGGCCATGGGCACGCTACTGGTGGGTTGCTCGAGCACCAGCAGCAACAGCGCGCGGGTGGTCGACCGCAATAACACCGTGCCCAAGCGCCCGGCGGTAACCACCGGGCAGTACATCGTCAAACCTGGCGATACGCTGTTCTCCATTGCCTTCCGTTATGGCTGGGACTACAAGGAACTGGCTGCGCGCAACGGCATCGCGGCGCCTTACACCATTCGCCCGGGGCAAGCGATTCGTTTCAGCAGCGGCTCTACCGGCAGCACCACGGTGGTGTCCAGCCCGTCGTCGTCGAGCAAGACCACGGTCATCCGGCGGCCTGTGGGAAGCACCAGCACACCCCCTGCCAGTACCAGCAAACCGGCCACGCCGGCAGCCTCCAGCAGCGCCCCGGTAGTCGCCACGGTGCCTGCCGCGGAGCGTGCGGTAGGCGGCTGGACCTGGCCTGCCAATGGCGTGCTGATTGGAAAATTCGCTTCAAACGGTAGTTTGAATAAAGGCATTGATATCGCCGGTGATTTGGGACAGCCTGTTTTTGCTGCGTCTGATGGTGCAGTGGTGTACGCCGGGAGTGGCTTGAGGGGCTACGGCGAACTGATCATCATCAAGCACAGCGATACCTACGTCAGTGCCTACGGCCATAACCGCAGGCTGTTGGTTCGGGAGGGGCAGCAGGTCAAGGCAGGGCAGTCGATTGCTGAAATGGGGTCCACGGGCACAGATCGGGTGAAGCTGCATTTCGAGATTCGCCGCCAGGGCAAACCCGTCGATCCGCTCCAGTTCCTGCCACGTCGTTGACCGTTGTACCCGGCCTGTTCCTGTGATGTAGAGGGGACAGGCTCCAGCGCTGCCAGGGAGATAGGTGCCGCTCGAGTCTGAGTTCGAACTCAGCAAAGGACTATAACAATGGCTCTCAGTAAAGAAGTGCCGGAGTTTGACATCGACGATGACCTGCTTCTGATGGAGACGGGTATCGTTTTGGAAACGGATGTGGTGTCAGACGAACCTGCTGTATCTTCGGTTCGGACGAGGGCCAAGTCGGGCTCTTCGCTCAAGCAACACAAGTATATCGATTACAGCCGGGCGCTCGATGCCACCCAGTTGTATCTCAACGAGATCGGATTCTCGCCTCTGCTTTCGCCGGAAGAGGAAGTGCATTTTGCGCGCCTGTCGCAAAAGGGCGACCCTGCCGGCCGCAAGCGCATGATCGAAAGCAACCTGCGCCTGGTTGTAAAAATTGCCCGTCGTTACGTGAACCGCGGCCTGTCGCTGCTCGACCTGATCGAGGAGGGCAACCTGGGGTTGATCCGTGCCGTCGAGAAGTTCGACCCGGAGCGTGGTTTCCGGTTCTCGACCTATGCGACCTGGTGGATTCGCCAGACCATAGAGCGGGCGATCATGAACCAGACCCGCACCATTCGCCTGCCGATCCACGTGGTCAAGGAACTGAACGTCTACCTGCGCGCTGCGCGCGAGCTGACCCAGAAACTGGATCACGAACCCTCGCCAGAAGAAATCGCCACGCTGCTGGAGAAACCGGTCGCCGAGGTCAAGCGCATGCTGGGCCTGAACGAGCGGGTGTCTTCGGTGGATGTGTCGCTCGGCCCGGACTCGGACAAGACCCTGCTCGATACCCTGACCGACGACCGCCCGACCGACCCGTGCGAACTGCTGCAGGATGACGACCTGTCGCAGAGCATCGACCAATGGCTGGGCGAGTTGACCGACAAGCAGCGTGAAGTGGTGGTGCGCCGCTTTGGCCTGCGCGGGCATGAAAGCAGTACCTTGGAAGATGTCGGCCTGGAGATTGGCCTGACCCGTGAGCGGGTGCGGCAGATCCAGGTCGAGGGGCTCAAGCGTTTGCGTGAGATCCTCGAGAAGAACGGCCTGTCCAGTGAGTCGTTGTTCCAGTAGCGGAAGCCTGCAACACAAAGCGCCCCGATGATTTCGGGGCGTTTTTGTATGTTTCGATCAGAGGTGCCCCATTCAAAATTGCCGGGGGCGCTTTGCGCCCCTTTCGCGACACAAGGCCGCTCCCACAGGTATTTCATCGCCTTCGAATGCGCCACTATCCTGTGGGAGCGGCCTTGTGTCGCGAAAGGGCTGCAAAGCAGCCCCAAGACATTATGTACTGCGCTACCCCAGTAACATCGCATGTAAGCCTTTGCTTACTTGTTTTGTAAGCCTTCTATGTACGCTTCAGTAAATCATTGTCGTATCCAGATCCTGCGTTTTCCCAACTCATTGAAAAACCTGGCTTATTCAGCTGTGAGGAAATGTGTCACCTGCAACACCCTGTGAGGTTTAGCGGTTGCTCGCCCGGCTCAAGTCGCTAGTATTCGAACTGTGCACAGGGACATGCACAGGCTTTCAGGAGGAAAGCCAGGGACGTCGCAAGAGGCGATTTCATCAGGATGATGTTTGGGACAAGCAGGGACTACGGAAAAAATGTGGGCGGGTCAAACCGCCCCTTTTTTTTGCCCGCAGAAAACAAAAAAGGCCCCAAGGGGCCTTTTTCGTGTCCGGACGCTATCAGCGCTCCAGGTCTGCAATCTTGCCAGTCTTGCCATCCCACTCTTCAGCGTCCGGCAGGGCGTCCTTACGCTCGGTGATGTTCGGCCAGATTTCCGCCAGTTCGGCGTTCAGCTCGATGAAGTTCTCCATGCCCGCAGGCACTTCGTCTTCCGAGAAGATGGCTTGCGCTGGGCATTCCGGCTCGCACAGAGCGCAGTCGATGCACTCGTCCGGGTGGATGACCAGGAAGTTCGGGCCTTCGTAGAAGCAGTCCACCGGGCAGACTTCCACGCAGTCGGTGTATTTGCATTTGATGCAGTTGTCGGTGACGACGAAGGTCATTTCTAATTCTCTCCTCAGGCGACGGCGGCGGCCCTTCCTCTCAGGGCCGCGCGGTTTGCGGGCATGTGGCTGCAGGCCAGGCTAATAACCTGCAGCACCAGCAAACCGCGGCGGATTCTACCAGCTTGTAGTGGGCGCCGTTATAACAGGTTCTTTAGTTGATATAGCATTTCGATAGCTTGACGCGGGGTCATGTCGTCCAGCTGCAGCTTGCCCAGCTTCTCGATGGCGGGGTGTGGCAGGCTGGCGAACAGGTCACTCTGGTGCGGGACCTGTGGCACGTCCTTGGCCTTTTGGGCCGGGGGCTGTTCATGCGGCAGGCTGGTGGTTTCCAGCCTTGCCAAGTGTTCACGGGCACGCTGGATGACGGCCGTCGGCACGCCGGCCAGCTGCGCCACGGCCAGGCCGTAGCTCTGGCTGGCAGGGCCAGGCAGCACGTGGTGCAGGAATACGATGCGTTCGTTGTGCTCGGTGGCGTTCAGGTGCACGTTGGCCACCAGCGGCTCGCTTTCCGGCAGCACGGTGAGCTCGAAGTAGTGCGTGGCGAACAGCGTGTAGGCACGCAGCTGGGCCAGGCGCTCGGCGGCGGCCCAGGCCAGCGACAGGCCGTCGAAGGTACTGGTGCCACGGCCCACTTCGTCCATCAGCACCAGGCTGCGGTCGGTGGCGTTGTGCAGGATGTTGGCGGTTTCGCTCATCTCGACCATGAAGGTCGAACGGCCGCCGGCCAGGTCGTCGCTGGAGCCGATGCGGGTGAAGATGCGGTCGACCAGCGACAGCTCGCAGCTGGCTGCCGGCACGAAGCTGCCGATATGCGCCAGCAGCACGATCAGGGCGGTCTGGCGCATGTAGGTGGACTTACCGCCCATGTTCGGGCCGGTGATGATCAGCATGCGTGTGCTGTTGTCCAGGCCCAGGTCGTTGGCCACGAATGGCGTGGTCAATACCTGTTCCACCACAGGGTGGCGGCCCTGCTCGATGCGCAGGCACGGCTCGTCGACGAAGCGCGGGCAGTTCAGGTCCAGGTTCAGTGCACGTTCGGCGAGGTTGCTGAGCACGTCCAGTTCGGCCAGGGCGGCGGCGCTGTCCTGCAGCGGTGCCAGGTGGCTGATCAAGGTTTCCAGCAGGGCGTCGTAGAGCATCTTTTCGCGGGCCAGGGCGCGGCTCTTGGCCGACAGGGCCTTGTCCTCGAACGCCTTCAGCTCCGGGGTGATGAAGCGCTCGGCGCCTTTCAGGGTCTGACGGCGGATGTAGTCGCCCGGGGCCTGCTCGGCCTGCTTGGTCGGCAGCTCGATGAAGTAGCCATGCACCCGGTTGTAGCCGACCTTGAGGTTGGCCAGGCCGGTGCGGGCCTTTTCCCGGGCTTCCAGGTCGATCAGGAACTGGCCCGCGTTCTCGCTGATCGCCAGCAGCTCGTCCAGTTCGTTGTCATAGCCGGCCTTGAGCACGCCGCCATCGCGGATCACCGCCGGCGGGTTGTCGATGATCGCCCGTTCCAGCAGGCTGGCCAGTTCGGGGTAGGTGCCGGTAATGGCGGCCAGGCGTGCCAGGTGCGGCGCCTCCAGCTCGGCCATGGCGTTCTGCAGCTCGGGCAGCGCGCCCAGGGCATCGCGCAGGCGTGCCAGGTCGCGTGGGCGGGCGTTACGCAGGCCGATACGGGCGAGAATCCGCTCGATATCGCCGATTTCCTTGAGCTGCGGCTGCAGCTTCTCGAAGCGGTAGCCGTCGAGCAGGCAGCGGATCGAATCCTGGCGTGCCTGCAGCACCTTGAGGTCGCGCAACGGGCGGTTCAACCAGCGGCTCAGCAATCGGCTGGCCATGGCGGTCTGGCAGCGGTCGATCACCGACTGCAGGGTGTTGTCACGGCCGCCGGCCAGGTTGATGTCCAGCTCCAGGTTGCGGCGGCTGGCGCCGTCGAGGATGACCGTGTCGTCCAGGCGTTCGTGGCGCAGGCTGCGCAGGTGCGGCAGGGCGGTGCGCTGGGTTTCCTTGGCGTAGATCAGCAGGCAACCGGCGGCGCCGATGGCCAGGGTCAGCTTGTCGCAGCCAAAGCCCTTGAGGTCCTTGGTCGCGAACTGCTGGCACAGGGCCTTGCGCGCCGAGTCGCGGTCGAAGTCCCATGGCGCACGGCGACGGGCGCCCGGGCGTTTCTCGGCAGGCAGGTCGCGCGGCCAGTCGTCGGGGATCAGCAGCTCGACCGGGTTCAGGCGCTCGAGCTCGGCCAGCAGGTTTTCCCAGCCCTTGATCTCCTGCACACTGAAGTTGCCACTGGTGATGTCCAGTACGGCCAGGCCGAACAGGCGCTCGTCACCGAGCAGCGCGGCAATCAGGTTGTCGCGACGCTCGTCGAGCAGGGCCTCGTCGCTGACCGTACCCGGGGTGATGATGCGCACCACCTGGCGTTCCACCGGGCCCTTGCTGGTGGCGGGGTCGCCAATCTGCTCGCAGATCACCACCGATTCGCCGAGCTTGACCAGCTTGGCCAGGTAGCCTTCCAGCGAATGGAACGGAATCCCGCACATGGGGATGGACTGGCCGGCCGACTGACCGCGCGCGGTCAGGGTGATGTCCAGCAGTTTTGCGGCTTTTTTCGCATCTTCGTAGAAGATCTCGTAGAAGTCGCCCATGCGGTAGAACATCAGCTGGTCCGGGTGCTGGTTCTTCAGCTTCCAGTACTGCTGCATCATCGGGGTGTGTGCGGAGAAATCGGAAATTGCTTTATTCATCAAGGGCTTAGAAAGTAGGTCTCAATATTGTGGGGCAAATTGGGGCGTTCTGTGTTGCATGCGCGACGCCGAGACCCACCGGATTTTCAAGCCGCATAGGTTAACACGGCTACCCGGCAGGCTGTACCTGCAAGTCCGGCGAGTGTGCAGGGATGCACTGAAGGCATGTTGACAGAAGCGCAACTGGGCCGAGCACCGTCGCTCACCGATGAAGAATATC
The DNA here is from genome assembly GCF_040784925.1 of Pseudomonas sp. X4. NCBI lineage: Bacteria > Pseudomonadati > Pseudomonadota > Gammaproteobacteria > Pseudomonadales > Pseudomonadaceae > Pseudomonas > Pseudomonas sp. X4. The sequence goes on from NZ_CP160798.1 coordinate 3,734,894, forward strand.
TGGCGTAGTGTGCTGCGGCTGAATTTCTGATTGGGTGTGGGCTTGAGGTGCATGCCTTGAGCGGTATGGTGCCTGTGAGATCGAGCGCCGCCCGCGCGGCGCATCGCCGGCAAGCCGGCTCCCACATCTGTTTCGGGCCAGTCATGCCTGTGAGGCCTCCGCTGCCCGCCTTGTTTGCCCGACTCGATATTGAGGCGATACCCAAGGGTCGCGCGCCGCTGCCCCAGGAGTAATTGGCCCGAAACAGATGTGGGAGCCGGCTTGCCGGCGATGCGCCGCGCGGGCGGCGCTCGGTCTCATGGGCGATAAAAATCTCAAGGCGAACACCCCAGGTCCCGCGCGCCGTTCGATGCCCTTTCCTCGCATCCAAAATGCTAGGGTAGAGGCCAGCCTTCAAGGAGCCCGACATGGACCCGATCACCACGCTTGCCACCCGCCTGGGTGAACACCTGCGCCGCTTCAACGCGCAGGTGACCACCGCCGAATCCTGCACCGGTGGCGGCATCGCCGAGGCCATCACCCGCGTGCCCGGCAGCTCGGCCTGGTTCGAGGCTGGGTACGTGACCTATTCCAACACCCAGAAAACCCGTCAGTTGGGAGTGCCCGCGGCGTTGTTCGGCCAGGTTGGCGCGGTCAGCCAGGAAGTGGTCGAAGCCATGGTCCGCGGCGCCCAGGCCGCCAGCGGCGCGCGCTTTGCCGTGGCGGTGAGCGGCGTGGCCGGGCCGGACGGTGGTTCGCCGGCCAAACCGGTGGGCACCGTGTGGCTGGCCTGGGGCGACGGCAACCATGTGTTCAGCGAGCGGCGCCAGTTCGACGGCGACCGTGAGGCAGTGCGCCGACAGACGGTGATCGCCGCGTTAGACGGCTTGTTACAGCTTGGTGCCGAGTAAATCGACGACAGGGGTTTGCGCGGGCGCTTGCCTGTGGAATAATACTGGCTACTTATACAGGTATTCCGGCCGTCAGGGCCAAGTCGAACACGTGAGGATTTCAATGGACGACAACAAGAAGCGCGCCTTGGCTGCGGCCCTGGGTCAGATCGAACGCCAATTCGGCAAGGGCGCCGTCATGCGCATGGGCGACCACGAGCGCCAGGCTATCCCTGCCATCTCCACCGGCTCGCTGGGCCTGGACATCGCACTGGGCATCGGCGGCCTGCCAAAAGGCCGTATCGTCGAGATCTACGGCCCGGAATCGTCGGGTAAGACCACGCTGACCCTGTCGGTCATCGCCGAAGCCCAGAAAAACGGCGCCACCTGCGCCTTCGTCGACGCCGAACACGCCCTCGACCCCGAGTACGCCGGCAAGCTGGGCGTCAACGTCGACGACCTGCTGGTTTCGCAGCCGGACACCGGCGAACAGGCCCTGGAAATCACCGACATGCTGGTGCGTTCCAACGCTGTTGACGTGATCATCGTCGACTCCGTGGCTGCTCTGGTACCGAAGGCCGAGATCGAAGGCGAGATGGGTGACATGCACGTGGGCCTGCAGGCGCGCCTGATGTCCCAGGCGCTGCGCAAGATCACCGGTAACATCAAGAACGCCAACTGCCTGGTCATCTTCATCAACCAGATCCGTATGAAGATTGGCGTGATGTTCGGCAGCCCGGAAACCACCACTGGTGGTAACGCCCTGAAGTTCTACGCCTCGGTGCGTCTGGATATCCGCCGTACCGGCGCGGTCAAGGAAGGCGACGAGGTGGTCGGTAGCGAAACCCGCGTCAAGATCGTCAAGAACAAGGTTTCGCCGCCATTCCGTCAGGCCGAGTTCCAGATCCTCTACGGCAAGGGTATCTACCGTAACGGCGAGATCATTGACCTGGGTGTTTCCCAAGGCCTGGTCGAGAAGTCCGGGGCCTGGTACGCCTACCAGGGCAACAAGATCGGTCAAGGCAAGGCAAACGCTGCCAAGTACTTGGCTGAGAACCCGGCTATTGGTGCCGAGATCGAGAAGCAGATTCGCGAGAAGCTGCTGACCTCTGGTGCTGTTGCGGCTGCTGGTAAGGCTGCTGCTGCCGAAGCCGATGCCGATGACATGGCCGACGCTGACGCCGGTTATTGATTGCGCGGTAGATAGCCGAACATGTCCGCCGTACTCGACACCCCCGTCGCCATTCGGCGGACAGCCATGGACCTGCTCGCGCGACGTGAGCACGGTCGCGTCGAGCTGACGCGCAAGTTGCGTCAGCGCGGCGCTTCGGACGAGCTGATCGAGCCTGAACTCGACCGGCTCGCCGAAGAAGGGCTGCTTAGCGAAGCCCGTTACCTCGAAAGTTTCATCCGATACCGTTCCAGCTCCGGCTACGGCCCTGCGCGTATTCGCGAAGAGCTAGGCCAGCGCGGTTTGGCGCGTGCTGATATCGAGCAGGCGCTACGCGAAAGCGAGGTGGATTGGGGCGAGCGCATGCGTGACGTATGGCAGCGCAAGTTTGCTGGTCAGCGCCCGCAAGATCCCCGCAGCCGTGCCCAGCAGACCCGGTTTCTGGCTTACCGGGGTTTCCCCATGGACATGATCGGCCGCCTGCTCAGTGGGCGTGATATCGACGACTACTGAAGACTGGGGCCGCTTTGCGGCCCTTCGCGGGCTTGCCCGCTCCCACAGGTTTGGTGCAAGGTTCAGAAAATGCGCAGTCCCTGTGGGAGCGGGCAAGCCCGCGAATACCGGCAACGCCGGTGCCATCCACCGCGTTGCGTTCTTCGCGGGCGCGTCGGACCGCCGCTCCCACAGGTTGCGCGGCGCGCTTTGGAAATTTGTTCGACAATCAACTGACCTTCAACGCCTCCCTGGCCCGCTGTGTGGTATGCATGGGCTGCGGCTTGGCCCAGTTCTCCGGCAGGTTGATGAAGTCCACCAGCTCGCGCAGCCTGCCCTGGTCCCGGCCATTGAAAGCAAATGACAAACGGGTCAGGTGGCTGAAATTGCCCACTTCGTGCTCGGCACTGCTGTCAGGTTGCTGGTGATACTTGCCACTCAGGCGCAAGTCGGCAAAGCCTTCCTGGATGTCATACAGCGCCGCCTCGCTGAGCGGGTGATGCATGCGGATCACGAACTGGCTCTTCAGCCAGCGGCTGGAGTGGTAGTTGCTGTAGAACTGGTTGATTTCTTCCACTGCCTCGTCAGCGCTGTGCACCAGGCGCAGCAGTTTCAGGTCGCTGGGCAGGATGTAGCGGTTTTCCTCCAGTTGGCGGCTGATGAAGTCCAGGCAGTCGCGCCAGAAGCTGCCACCTGGCGAGTCCAGCAGCACCACCGGTACCAGCGGACTCTTGCCGGTCTGGATCAGGGTCAGCACCTCCAGCGCTTCATCCAGAGTGCCGAAACCACCCGGGCACAGCACCAGGGCATCGGCCTCCTTGACGAAGAACAGCTTGCGGATGAAGAAGAAATGGAACGGCAGCAGCTTGTCGGTGCCGTCCACCGTGGGGTTGGCGTGTTGTTCGAAGGGCAGGGTGATGTTGAACCCCAGGCTGTGGTCGCTCCCGGCGCCTTCGTGGGCAGCTGCCATGATGCCGCCGCCAGCACCGGTGATGACCATCAGGTCGGAGCGCGCCAGGGTTGCGCCCAGTTCGCGGGCCAGAGCGTACATCGGATGCTCTAGCGGAGTGCGCGCCGAGCCGAACACGGTCACCTTGCGCCGGCCCTTGTAGCGTTCCAGGGTGCGGAACGAATGGTCCAGTTCGCGCAGGGCCTGCAGGGTGATCTTGGCGCTCCAGCGGTCGGTGTCGTCATGGGCCATGCGCAGGATGGTCAGCATCATGTCGCGGTACAGCGGCAGGTTGGGGCTGTTCGGTGCCACCAGTTGCAGTTGTGCGTCGATGTTGCTCAGGTCGATGTTGTTGTCGCGGAAGTGGCTGAACAGCAGTTCACTCGATTGGTAAGGCATGCAACGTCTCCTTCTGCACCAATACCTCTGACCTCAATCTAGACCCTTGCGGTCAATTGTGCCGGAGGGTTCGGCACAGCCGCCCGTCGGCATGCAGCCACGGGGGATGCGGGTTTGGTTAACTGGGTAAAGCGAAACGTGTCGATGCAGGAGGTGGCGGTATGCATCGCTTGATCATCGAAGTGGACCGGCAGCTTTACCAGCAGCTGGAGAATGCGGCCCAGGTGCATCACCTGAGCCTGGAGGCCGAATGCCGGCGCAGGCTGTCGGGGCTGGAATGCCAGTCGCGCTACCTGCAGGCGCTGCTGGCAGAGATGCGCGCCGATGCCGCTGAAGGGCGCTGGCGCGCCCGTGAAGACGAGAAGGCGTAGCGATCGAAGTTGGTTACTTCTTCTTGTTGCCGGCCACGCAGCTGGCATTGTCGAACGCCTGGTCCATGATCGGCTGGTTGGTCTTGTAGACCGTGAAGCGGTAGACCATGACCGCGCCTTTGGACATCAGGTTGCGGAAACCGCTGTTGCGGCAGACGCTGTCACCCAGCTGGCTGCGTACCTGTTCGGGGTTGGCCTGCATGCGCTCGGCATGCTCCTGGCGCACGCTCAGGTGGTTGACCAGTGCCTTGCCTTCCACGGTGTAACCCTGGTCGAGGATGTCCTCGTTGATGGCTCGCGGGGTGCCGACACTGCTCTCTTTGGCAACCTTCTGCAGCGTGTTGTTCAGGTCGTATTCCTGCTTGGAAGCCGCCTGGGCTGCCAGGGGCAGGGCGAGCAGCAGGCTCAGGGCGGGGACGATACGGCGCAGCATGAATCTCTCCTGGTTCGATGACTGGCGCTTTGACATGCGCGGGTCGACGGCGTTCCGTGAAAACCCCACTGTGGCTGCAATTGGGGCCGCAGTGCGGCCCATCGCCGGCAAGCCAGCTCCCACAGGGATTGCACATGGCCTGGGGGCAATGCGGTCGAGGTGGGAGCTGGCTTGCCGGCGATGGGCTGCGCAGCAGCCCCAGAAGCGCGCAGGCGCGAGGCTGGGGTAGGGTAGAAACAACGATTATAAGGGCCGCGCCGCCACCTGCACAGCAATTGCCCCCTGTTCTGGTAGACTGGCGCCCTTAGTTTTTTCCGAGTCATCCTTGTGTCCATTCCCAACCTGTCCAGAGGCCTGCCGGCATGAGCCATGCGGTAGCGCGCCTGCGCGCCGAACGCCTGGCCCGCAGCAACAAGCCCTTCATCGCCCGTGGTTCGCGTGCCGAGCGCTGCCCCGATTGCCGGGTCATCGCCACTCATTGCCTGTGCGCCTGGAAGCCGCGGGTGCAGGCCGAGTCCGGCGTGTGCCTGCTGATGCATGACACCGAGCCGCTGAAGCCCACCAATACCGGCTGGCTGATCGCCGACCTGATCGAGGACACCTCGGCCTTCGGCTGGCTGCGCACTTCGGTCGACGAACGCTTGCTGGCGTTGCTGGGCGATCCGCATTGGCAGCCCTACATCGTCTTCCCCGGCGAATTCGTTGCCCAGGAGCGGGTGGTCAGCGAGGTAGTACGCGAGCCGGGCAAGCGCCCGCTGTTCATCCTGCTGGATGCCACCTGGACCGAAGCGCGCAAGATGTTCCGCAAAAGCCCGTACCTTGACCGCTTCCCGGTGTTGAGCCTGCAGGCCGAGCAGATGTCTCGCTACCGCCTGCGCCGCTCCAAGCGCGACGATCACTTCTGCACCGCGGAAGTCGCTGCCATGTGCCTGGACCTGGCCGGTGATACCCAGGCCTCGCAGGCGCTGGACGCCTACCTGGATGTGTTCAGCCTGCATTACCTGAGCGGCAAGCGGCGCCTGCCGCTGGACGAGCAGGACGACACCCACCAGCGTTTGCATACCTTCCTATAGTCCAAGGGGCACAACCCCTGCTTTGGTTCATAATGACCCTTACCCGAGTGCCCGACACAGAACAGGATCCCCAGATCGATGGCCACTTACGAAATCCTGATTGCCGATGACCACCCGCTGTTCCGTGGCGCCTTGCGCCAGGCCGTTACCCTCGGCCTGGGCCCGGATGTACGCCTGGTTGAAGTCGCCAGCATTGCCGAACTGGAAACCCGTCTGAGCGAAAAAGCCGACTGGGACCTGGTGTTGCTGGACTTGAACATGCCGGGTGCCTACGGTTTTTCCGGGCTGGTGCTGCTGCGCGGGCAATACCCGCAGATCCCCGTGGTGATGGTATCGGCGCAGGAAGAGGCCGCAGTGGTGGTCAAGTCCCGCGAGTTTGGCGCCAGTGGCTTCATTCCCAAGTCCAGCACCCTGGAAGTGATCCAGGATGCGGTGCGCAAGGTGCTCGACGGCGAGGTCTGGTGGCCGCCGCAGGCGTTCGAAAAGGTCGATGTCTCGGCCGAGGCCAAGGCCGCCAGCGAAGGCCTTGCCAGCCTCACGCCGCAGCAGTTCCGCGTGCTGACCATGGTCTGCGAAGGCTTGCTGAACAAGCAGATCGCCTATGAGCTGAACGTGTCGGAAGCGACCATCAAGGCTCACGTGACCGCGATCTTCCGCAAGCTGGGTGTGCGTACCCGCACCCAGGCGGCGTTGTTGCTGCAACAACTTGAATCGGTTGCCAGCAGCTGAGTGCGCGTGGCTTCACGCTTTTTTGACCCGTGCCGGTCTAGTCTGCTGGCCTTTCCGTTGTGAAGTGACTCACATGACATCGCCATTCAAGGGCCAGACCGGCCTCAAACGTATCCTCAACGCCGCCGGCTATTCGCTGGACGGCCTGCGCGCCGCCTTCAAGGGCGAGGCCGCGTTCCGCCAGCTGGTGCTGCTCAACGTGCTGTTGGTCCCGGTCGCCTTCTGGCTGCCGGTCAGCCGTGCGGAGCGGGCGATCATGATCGCCGTGTGCCTGTTGGGCCTGATCGTCGAACTGTTCAATTCGGCGGTGGAAGCAGCCATCGACCGCATTTCGCTGGAGCGCCACCCACTGTCGAAAAACGCCAAGGACATGGGCAGCGCCGCGCAACTGGTGGCACTGACCATGGTGGCGCTGGTGTGGGGTGTGATCCTGCTTTAAGCGATCGGTGGCAATACGATCTCGTCACTGCGGGTGAAGCCCGCAGTGAAGTTGCGGCACAGTTCGAGAAATTCGCGCATGGCCGAGGTCTGGTACTTCTGTTTGTGCCAGATGAAGTAGAACTGGCGCATCAGGTCCAGCTCCGGGGTTTCTACCGCTACCAGGCTACCGCGGCGGAAGGCGTCACGCAGGGCCAGGCGCGAGATGCAGCCGATGCCCAGGCCCGACTCCACCGCGCGCTTGATCGCTTCGGTGTGTTCCAGCTCCAGGCGGATGTTGAGGTTGGTGCGGTGGTGGCGCATGGCCTGGTCGAAGGTCAGGCGCGTGCCCGAGCCCTGTTCACGCAGGATCCACGCTTCCTGGGACAAGGTCTGTACATCGGCGCGGCCCAGCTTGGCCAGCGGGTGCTGTGGCGCGCAGAACACCACCAGCTCGTCCTCGACCCAAGGCTGCACTTCCAGGTCCGGGTGGTTGCAATCGCCTTCGATCAGACCCAGATCAATTTCGTAATGCGCCACCTGTTGCACGATATGCGCAGTGTTCTGCACATGCAGCTTCACCTGGCTTTCCGGGTGCACCTGCATGAAGCTGCCGATCAGCAGGGTGGCCAGGTAGTTGCCGATGGTCAGCGTGGCGCCGACCGCCAGCGAGCCGAAACCGGACTTGCCGTTGAGCAGGTCTTCGATTTCCTTGGCCTGGTCGAGCAGGGCCACGGCCTGCGGCAACAGTTGCTGGCCCAGGGCGTTGAGGCTCAGGCGCTTGCCGGCGCGGTCGAACAGCTGGCAGCTGGACTGGCGCTCAAGCTCGGTGATCGAGGTGCTGGCGGCCGACTGCGACAAGGCCAGCACACTGGCGGCGCGCGAAACGCTCTGGTGCTGGGCCACGGCAACGAAGACTTGCAGCTGACGAAGTGTAAATCGCATATCGATATAACCGATAACACATATCTTGATAATCCAGTTAACAGATATTGTCGCTGCCCCTAAACTATCGCGCAACTGCGCGTCTTGCGCGCGCCGCGTCTTTCTTCAGGAGCCCCATTAAATGAGCAACATGAACCACGAACGTGTCCTCAGTGTGCACCACTGGAACGACACCCTGTTCAGCTTCAAGTGCACTCGCGACCCGGGCCTGCGCTTCGAGAACGGTCAGTTCGTGATGATCGGCCTGCAACAAGAAAGCGGCCGTCCGCTCATGCGCGCCTATTCCATCGCTTCGCCGAACTGGGAAGAGCACCTGGAGTTCTTCAGCATCAAGGTGCCGGACGGTCCGCTGACCTCGCAGCTGCAGCACCTGAAGGAAGGCGACGAGATCATCATCAGCAAGAAGCCTACCGGTACCCTGGTACTCGACGACCTGAACCCGGGCAAGCACCTGTACCTGCTGAGCACCGGCACTGGCCTGGCACCGTTCATGAGTGTCATCCAGGACCCGGAAACCTACGAGCGCTTCGAGAAGGTGATCCTGGTCCACGGCGTGCGCTACGTGAATGAAGTGGCCTACCGCGAGTTCATCACCGAGCACCTGCCGCAGAACGAATTCTTCGGTGAGTCGGTTCGCGACAAGCTGATCTACTACCCGACCGTGACCCGTGAACCGTTCGAGAATCAGGGCCGCCTGACCGACCTGATGCGCAGCGGCAAGCTGTTCAGCGACATCGGCCTGCCACCGATCAACCCGCAGGACGACCGCGCGATGATCTGCGGCAGCCCGAGCATGCTCGACGAGACCAGCGAAGTACTGGACAGCTTCGGCCTGAAGATCTCCCCGCGCATGCGCGAGCCGGGTGATTACCTGATCGAGCGTGCCTTCGTCGAGAAGTAAGGCGCAGGCTGATGCAAAGAAGGCGACCCTTGGGTCGCCTTTCTTGTGCCTGTGATTCATGTATCGCCTGTTCCGGCCCTATCGCCGGCAAGCCAGCTCCCACAGGAATCCCACAACATTTGAAACCTGTGCCGAACCTGTGGGAGCTGGCTTGCCGGCGATGAGGCCAGTGCAGGCAAACCCCAATCTATTCCACGCGCGTCTCGCCGCTATACACCAATATCTCCCGACACCGCTTGCACAGGTAGCGCCGCCCCTGGCGCACCAGCTTGTGCCGCTGCGCGGTAAACGGGAAGTCGCTTTGCGGGCACGGGCAGCGGTAGATGTAGCGGGTCACCACGCGCCGTTGCACTTCGTAGTTGTGGCAACGGTTGGGCGGCAGTTCATACACCCCGCGCATGATCAGCTGCCACTCCTCGCCATGGGCCTGGATGCGGTCGCCGAACAGCTGGTGGGCCACCAGATGCGCCACTTCATGGGCCACGGTCTGGCGCAGGAAGTCTTCCTGGTTTTCGCGGTAAAGCTGCAGGTTGAAGCGCAGCAGGTTCTCGTGCAGGTGGGCGACACCGGCTTTTTGCCCGCGCAGCTTGAAGCTGACTTCCGGGCGCGGGAAGGGGCGTTTGAAGAAGGTTTCAGCTTGCTGGTAACAGGTTTCGACGCGTTGTCTGAGCAGCTCGGGCATGGCGGGGTGGTTCTCCTGACCGGGCATTATGCCGCAACCCCGGGCAGCCTGCCGAGCCACCGGTCAGCGCACAGCCAGAGGCCGCCTTGCGGCGGCCCCAGGTTGATGCCCCAGTGTTGGTCGAGTCTGTTCTAGTTGGTGTAGACGGGCCCCACGCCCAGTCCCCAGATGATCACCGTGGCGGCCATGATCGCCACCAGTACCACAAGGCCCACTGCCAGCACCGAGCTGGAGAACAGGAAGCCTTCGTCGGACGGTATGTTCATGAACGTCGGCAAGCCGACGTACAGCAGGTACACCGTGTAGCAGATGGCGGCGGTGCCGATCAGCATGCCCAGCCACAGGTGCGGGTACAGTGCCGCCAGGCCGCCGATGAACAACGGGGTGGCGGTGTAGGTGGCAAAGGCGATGCACTGTGCCATGGACGGGTTGGCATCGTAGGTGCGGGCCATCCAGTGGATGAACGCCCCCATTACCGCCACCCCGGCAAGCATCGCCAGGTACGACATGATGCTCATCCAGATGGCGCTTTCCATGGTCAGCATCACCGCTGGCCGGTCGCCGATCACCCAGCCGACCTGGGTGGTACCGATGAACGCCGAAACGGCGGGGATCGCAGCCAGGATCAGGGTGTGCGTCAGGTACATGTGGCTGATGGTTTCTTCTTCGCCACGAATTTCCCGCCATTCCTGGTCGGGATGGGTAAACAGCCCCACAACGTGATGAATCATGCCGATCACTCCTCTCAATGTTGCCAAACGCCCCCCAGATGGAGCGCAAGCGGCCCGAGGCCCGAACACCGAAGCAAGCGGTAATGTGGCCTTATGTCGCAGTATAGGAAGCCGTTACCCGCATAAACCGAGCTTTTTAGAGCAAATTGCGCTGTAAGGCGCGCTGTTGATTACAATGAAGTCTTTATCGGAATGCCTACAGCGCCGCCGCGTTTGTGCGTAAAATAGCCGGCTTTTGTCACACCTCGCGGATCCAAGCGCTATGGGCACCCTCTCGGTCAACCAGAACAAACTGCAAAAACGCCTGCGTCGTCTCGCCGGCGAAGCCATCACCGACTACAACATGATCGAGGATGGCGACAAGGTCATGGTCTGCCTGTCCGGCGGCAAGGACAGCTACACCATGCTCGACGTTCTGTTGCACCTGCAGAAGGTGGCACCGATCAAGTTCGAGATCGTCGCGGTGAACATGGACCAGAAGCAGCCGGGTTTCCCCGAGCATGTGCTGCCGGCCTACCTCAAGGAACTGGGTGTCGAGTACCACATCGTCGAGAAGGACACCTACTCGGTGGTCAAGGAGCTGGTCCCCGAGGGCAAGACCACCTGCTCGCTGTGCTCGCGCCTGCGCCGTGGCACCCTGTACACCTTCGCCGACGAAATCGGCGCGACCAAGATGGCGCTGGGGCACCACCGCGACGATATCGTCGAAACCTTCTTCCTCAACATGTTCTTCAACGGCGCGCTCAAGGGCATGCCGCCGAAGCTGCGCGCCGACGATGGCCGCAACGTGGTGATCCGCCCGCTGGCCTACTGCAGCGAGAAGGATATCCAGGCCTACTCGGACATGAAGGAATTCCCGATCATCCCGTGCAACCTGTGCGGTTCGCAGGAAAACCTGCAGCGCCAGGTGGTCAAGGACATGCTGGTGGAGTGGGAGCGCAAGCACCCGGGGCGTACCGAGAGCATCTTCCGTGCCCTGCAGAACGTGGCGCCGTCGCAGCTGGCTGACCGCAACCTGTTCGACTTCACCAGCCTGAAGATCGACGAAAACGCTACCCCGCGTTTCCTTGACGTGCTGAACATCTGAGCCCATGCGCGATTACCAGTGGTTGCACGAGTACTGCCTGAACCGCTTCGGCTCGGCCCAGGCCCTGGAGGCCTTCCTGCCGCAGCCGCGCACACCGGCGCAACTGCGTGATATCAGCGACGACCGCTACCTGTCGACCTTGGCCCTGCGCGTGTTCCGCGCCGGGCTCAAGCACAGCCTGGTGGATGCCAAGTGGCCGGCGTTCGAGCAGGTGTTCTTCGGCTTCTACCCGGAGAAGGTGGTATTGATGGGCGCCGAGCACCTCGAGCGGCTGATGCACGACGAGCGCATCATCCGCCACCTGGGCAAGCTCAAGAGCGTGCCGCGCAATGCGCAGATGGTTCTTGACGTGGCCAAGGAGAAGGGCAGTTTCGGCGCCTTCATCGCCGACTGGCCGGTGACCGACATCGTCGGTTTGTGGAAGTACCTGGCCAAGCACGGCAACCAGCTGGGCGGGTTGTCGGCACCGCGTTTCTTGCGCATGGTCGGCAAGGATACGTTCATCCCTACCGATGACATGGCTGCGGCGTTGATTGCGCAGAAGGTGATCGACAAGCCGCCGACCAGCCAGCGGGACCTGGCCTTGGTGCAGCAGGCGTTCAACCAGTGGCATGCCGAGAGTGGGCGGCCGTTGTGCCAGTTGTCGGTGATGCTGGCGCATACCGTCAACCATTGAGATTTTGGGGCTGCTTTGCAGCCCAATCGCCGGCAAGCCAGCTCCCACAGGTACAGCACAGGTCTCAAGCCTTGCGCTGTACCTGTGGGAGCTGGCTTGCCGGCGATTGGGCCGCAAAGCGGCCCCCGGATATCAACTGCCTTCGCCCGCCATGCGCCGCTCATGCTGGAACTTCCAGCGCACATACAGCAGCCCGGCAATGAACAGCCCCAGGCTCACCAGCACTTCTACCCAGCCAAATACCGCCCGCGCCGGGTCGAACGCCGCCAGCACCCCCTTGATGAAATAGATATTCACCACGAAGCAGGTCCAGGCATGTGCCCGGGCGCTGCCCGTCAGCATGCCCGGCAGCAACAGCAGCAACGGCACCAGTTCGATCGCCAGGATCACCTCGACCCGCGCCCCGTGCAGGTTGGCGAACCACAGGTTGTTCACCACCAGCAGGGCAATCAGGCCAAAGAAAAACGCCAGGCTCAACGCCCGCGTCAGGCGCAGACGCGGTGCCAGCCATTCCAGCGCCGGCAATACCTTGGGCTTTTTAGCCACGTGCGGCCTCCAGGGCCTTGGCGGTGTTCGCCAGGCGTTGGCCAAGGGCGCGGCACAGGGCTATCTCGTGCTGGTCGAGCTCGCGCTTGCCATCGGCGCCAGCATGATGGCTGGCGCCATACGGGGTGCCGCCGCCGCGGGTCTCGAGCAGTGCCGATTCGCTGTACGGCAGGCCCATTACCAGCATGCCGTGGTGAATCAGTGGCAGCATCATCGACAGCAGGGTGGTTTCCTGCCCGCCATGCAGGCTGGCGGTTGAGGTGAACACGCCCGCCGGCTTGCCGACCAGTTCACCGCCCAGCCACAGGCTGCTGGTGCCATCCAGGAAGTACTTGAGCGGCGCTGCCATGTTGCCGAAGCGGGTCGGGCTGCCCAGTACCAGGCCGGCGCAGTGGCGCAGGTCGTCCAGGGTGGCGTAAAGCGCGCCACTGGCCGGGATGTCCGGGGCCACTGCTTCGCACTCGGTGGAAATCGCCGGCACCGTGCGCAGGCGGGCTTCCATGCCGGCCAGCTCGATGCCGCGGGCGATGTGCCGGGCCATCTCGCTGGTCGAACCATGGCGGCTGTAATACAGCACCAGGATGTAGGGCTGGCTCACGGCAGGATCTCCAGTACTTTCTCGGGCGGTCGGCCGACCACGGCCTTGTCACCGACGACCAGGATCGGCCGCTCGATCAGCTTGGGGTGCCGGGCCATGGCCTCGATCAGTTGTGCGTCGGTCAGTGCCGGGTCGGCCAGGTTCAGCTCCTTGTACTCGTCCTCGCCGGTACGCAGCAGCTGGCGTGGGGCGATGCCCAGCTTGCCGAGCAGGGCCTTCAGGGTGGCAGCGTCGGGCGGGCTCTCGAGGTAGCGCACGATGGTCGGCGCCAGGCCGCGAGCTTCGAGCAGTTCCAGGGCGCCGCGGGATTTCGAGCAGCGCGGGTTATGATAGAGCGTGAGGTCGGTCATGTCGGGTCGCATCCAGCTGGGTGTGGCGGCTATTCTAACCGCAGCGACTGACCAATTTGCTTTAAAACTCGAGAAGGATTGACCCATGGCAAGGCGTCTGGCAGCAGTACTGGCCATCACCGCGAGCCTGTTGCTCGGTGGTTGCGGTGCCGATTATGGCGTGGACCAACACGGTAATACGGTTAAGGCCGAACAGATCGATGGGCACTGGCTGGTGCTCAACTACTGGGCCGAATGGTGCGGGCCGTGCCGTACCGAAATCCCTGAACTGAACGCGGCAGCCAAGCAGTGGGCGGCCGACGGTATCAAGGTGGTGGGGGTGAACTTCGATGGCTTGCAGGGGCAGGAGCTGAAGCAGGCTGCCGAAACCCTGGGCATCGCTTTCACCGTATTGGCGCAGGACCCGGCCGAGCGCTATGACCTGCCACGTAGCGAGGCATTGCCGGTGACCTACATCATCGATGACAAGGGCAAGGTGCGGGAACAGCTGATGGGCGAGCAGACCCTGGAAGGGCTGCAGGCCAAGATCAAGGCACTGAAGGGCGCCTGAAGTCAGCCTGTACCGGCCCTATCGCCGGCAAGCCAGCTCCCACAGGTACTGCACAGCATATGAATCCTGTGCAGTACCTGTGGGAGCTGGCTTGCCGGCGATAGGGCCGGTACAGGCAATAGCGATTCAGCCTTCCTCAGGCCAGAAGCGCAGCGGCTTGCCTTCGGCCGGCCAGAAACGCATCTGCTCGATAGGCGACACATCCCAGCGCTGCACTGTTTCCAGCGCCTGCAGGAAGCGCTTTTCCTGCTCCATCAACGCCGGTGCGCAGAGCTTGCGGGTCTTGCCGACCTTGCCGAAGCTCAGGTGCTCGCCGTCCAGTGTGTACGGCGCAAACCAGTGGTTGCAGCCGCCGTTGCCATAGGCACGGCCATCGCTGGCCAAGGTCAGGGTCAGGTGGCTGTAGTCGATCAGCGGCCGTTCGCCAATCCACTCCAGCACGTAGCTGCGCTCCTGCTGCAGCTTGGAAGGTTCCGCGGCGCAGCCGAGCAGGCCGGTGGCAATCAGCACGCCGGTCAGCAGATTCTTCACTCGGCGCTCTCCTGGCAACGCGGGCACAGGTGTTTTTCGCCACGGCTGGCCCAGCCCAGCTCGGCAACGCGCGCGCTGGCGGCAGGCTGGCGGGCTTTCTTGCCCAGCTTGGCGTCCACCGCGAACTCGAAGTCCAGCACGGCGTCGCAGCTGTCGCACGCAACCTGCCAGGTGAGGATTTCCAGCTCGTTGAACACCGGGCCGCTGGCCACGGCAACCCACTGGCCGCGCGGGTTGATCAGGTGGCGCACGCTCTCCACTGTCAGGCGCATGGACAAGTCCTTGCTGCCCTTGAGGGTGACCAGCAGGGTGTCGCCTTTGTGCATCGAACCGCCGTTGCCGGTGACCTGATAGCGGCCCGGCACCAGGGCGCGGCACTCGATCAGGGTGTGTTGCGGGTTGAAAAGGGTGTAGCGGAAATCGTGCTCGACCATGGGTCCTCCAGAAATGCCGCGTATCCTAGCACTAACCCATCACCAGATTCTGTGGATTGCCTGCCGCCCAGCGGTTGATGTTGTCCAGCGTGGTCGCGGCGATGGCATCCAGTGCCTCGCGGGTAAGGAACGCCTGGTGGGCAGTGATGATCACGTTGGGGAAGGTCAGCAGGCGGGCCAGTACGTCGTCCTGCAGCGGCAGGTCGGAGCGGTCTTCGAAGAACAGCTGGGCTTCTTCTTCGTAGACGTCCAGGCCCAGGTAGCCGAGCTGGCCGCTCTTCAGCGCGTCGATCAGCGCCGGGGTGTCGACCAGCGCGCCGCGGCCGGTGTTGATCAGCATGGCGCCGGGCTGCAGCTGGGCCAGGCTTTGTGCATTGATCAGGTGCCGGGTGTGCTCGGTCAGCGGGCAGTGCAGGCTGATGACGCGGGCTTCGCGCAGCAACTCGGGCAATGGCAGGTAGCGCGCGCCCAAGGCCAGCAGGTCGGGGTTGGGGTAAGGGTCATAGGCCAGCAACTGGCAGCCGAAACCGGCCATGATGCGGGCAAAGGCGGTGCCGATCTGGCCGGTACCGACCACGCCGACGGTCTTGCCGTGCAGGTCGAAGCCGGTCAGCCCGTGCAAGGTGAAGTCACCCTCGCGGGTGCGGTTGTAGGCCCGGTGCAGGCGCCGGTTCAGGGCCAGGATCAGTGCCACGGCGTGTTCGGCCACGGCGTGCGGCGAGTAGGCCGGCACCCGCACTACGGTCAGGCCCAGGCGCTGGGCGGCGGCCAGGTCGACATGGTTGTAGCCGGCCGAGCGCAGGGCGACCAGGCGCGTGCCGCCTGCGGCCAGGCGTTGCAGCACCTGGGCGTCGAGCTCGTCATTGATGAAGGCGCAGACCACCTCGTAGCCATCGGCCAGGGCAGCGGTGTCGAGGGTCAGGCGGGCGGGCTGGAAGTGCAGGTCCAGGGTAGTGCCGCTGGCGGCACGGGTGAAGCTTTCCTGGTCGTAGTGCTGGCTGCTGAACAACAGGGCGCGCATGGTGGCTTCCTTTGCAATGGTCTGGGGATTGTAGCCAGCGGGTTGAAAGGGGTGTTGACCTGGACCGGCCCTATCGCCGGCAAGCCAGCTCCCACAGGTACAACACAGCCTTCAAGAGCAGTGATTTCCTGTGGGAGCTGGCTTGCCGGCGATAGGGCCGGTGAGGTCAGGCGCTCAATCTGGCCTGCGCCGCCAAGCGGTTGATTGCCGCATCCAGTTCGTCCAGTGCCTGCTGTGCCAGCGGGTTTTCCTGCTTGAGCAAGGTCTCGCTGCGCTGGCACGCGGCCCGCAACTGCGGCACGCCGCAATAACGCGAGGCGCCGTTCAGGCGGTGCACCTGTTCGATCAGGCCGTTGCGGTCGTCGGCCTCCCGGGCAGCGCGTATGGCTTCGCGGTCGGCTTCCAGCGAGGTCAGCAGCATGCTCAGCATATCCGCCGCCAGGTCCGCCTTGCCGGCGGCCAGGCGCAGGCCTTCCTCGGGGTCCAGCACCTTCAGGTCATCACCGTTGGCCAGTTGCTCGGCCAGGCGTTCCTGCTGTGGCGCGCCCAGGCTCAGGCCGGTCCATTTCATCACCACCTGGGCCAGCTGCCGTTCGCTGATCGGCTTGGTCAGGTAGTCGTCCATGCCACCGTGCAGCAACGCGCGCTTCTCGTTGGCCATGGCGTGGGCAGTGAGGGCGACGATCGGCAGCGGGTTGCCACTTTGGGTGTTTTCCCACAAGCGGATCTGCTCGGTGCAGGCGCGGCCGTCCATGCCGGGCATCTGCACGTCCATCAGCACCAGGTCGAACGGCTCGTCCTGCACCGCCTGCACCGCCGCATAGCCGTTGTCGACGGCCAGCACCTCGGCGCCCAGGTCTTCGAGCAGGGTCTGCACCAGCAGCAGGTTGGCGGGGTTGTCGTCGACGCAGAGGATCTTCGGCTGGCGCTGGCCGTTGACGCTGTTCACCTCGCCCTGCGGGCGGCGCGGTTGCACCAGTTCCAGCAACAGGCGGCGCAGTTTGCGCGTGCAGGTCGGCTTGGACAGCAACTGGCCATGGCCGTTGGGCAGGTACGGATGGTACAGCGCCTGCTCGGTGGTCGGGCACAGCACCACGCACTGGCAATGGTAGCGCTCGAGCTGCTGGTGGTAATGGCCCAGTTGCTCGGGCGACAGGTTGCCAAGGTTGGCCCCGAGCACGGCGAACTCGAACGGCAGGCCAGCCTGGCTGGCGGCCTGCACACCCTGCAGCAGCTGGTCGTAGGAGGCGAACAGGCTGACGCTGAGGCCGCAGTCTTCCAGCTGGTGTTCCAGCGCCTGGCGCGCCAGTTCGTGGCCGTCGACGATGGCCGCGCGGCGGCCCAGCAGCGGTTGCAGCGGCAACTCCTCGACACCATCGTGGGCCTTGGGCAGGTTGAGGCTGATCCAGAACTGCGAACCCTCGCCCGGGGTGCTGTCGACGCCGATCTCGCCGCCCATCTGCTCGATCAGGCGCTTGGAAATCACCAGCCCCAGGCCGGTGCCGCCGGGCTGGCGGGCCAGCGAGTTGTCGGCCTGGCTGAAGGCCTGGAACAGCGTACGCACATCCTGCGGCGACAGGCCGATGCCGGTGTCCTGCACGCTGATGCGCAGCTGTGCACTGTCTTCGTGTTCGTCTTCGAGCATGGCGCGCACGACGATGGTGCCTTCGCGGGTGAACTTGATGGCGTTGCTGACCAGGTTGGTAAGGATCTGCTTGAGCCGCAACGGGTCGCCGATCAACGACGACGGGGTATCGCGGTAGATCAGGCTGAGCAGCTCCAGCTGCTTGGCGTGGGCGGCCGGGGCGAGGATGGTCAGGGTGTCCTGGATCAGGTCGCGCAGGTTGAAGGGGATGCTGTCGAGCACCAGCTTGCCGGCTTCGATCTTGGAGAAGTCGAGGATCTCGTTGATGATCCCGAGCAAGTTGTCGGCGGACTTCTCGATGGTGCTCAGGTAGTCCAGCTGGCGCGGTGTCAGCTCGCTTTTCTGCAGCAGGTGGGTGAAACCGAGGATACCGTTGAGCGGGGTGCGGATTTCGTGGCTCATGTTGGCCAGGAATTCCGACTTGATGCGGCTGGCTTCCAGGGCTTCCTTGCGCGCCATGTCCAGCTCGATGTTCTGGATCTCGATGGTTTCCAGGTTCTGGCGCACGTCCTCGGTGGCCTGGTCGATGCTGTGCTGCAGCTCTTCGTGGGCGTTGTGCAGGGTTTCGGCCATGCGGTTGATGCCGCGCGCCAGCTCGTCCAGCTCATGGCTGCCCAGGGCTGGCAGGCGTTCCTCGAGGTGGCCGTCCTTGAGCTGGTTGACCGCGTGCTTGATGCGCTTGATCGGGTCGTTGATGGTACGGCTCATGCGCAGTGCCAGCAGGCCGCTGAGCACCAGGCAGGCGAGGATCAGCAGCAGGCTGGTGAACAGATTGCGGTAGCCGCGCAGCAGGGTGCCGTCGTGGGACAGCTCGATCTCGACCCAGCCCAGCAGGCGTTCGGATTCGGCCGGCACGGCATCGGTGGCCAGGTCGCGATGGTGGCCGAACACCGGCATCAGGTAGCGGGTGGCGTCATTGCCGCTGCGCTGCAGCAGCTGGGTGCCGCTGCCGCCGCTGGGTGGCTGGTTGAGCATGCTCGGGCCGGCGTGGGCCAGGCGCGTGCGGTCCGGGGCCAGGAAGGCGACCGCACGCACATCGGCCTGCTCCAGGGTTTGTGCGGCAATGCGCTCAAGTTGCGCCGGTGCCAGCTTGGCCATGGCGGGCGCGGCCAGTGGCGCCAGTTGCTCGGCGATCATCTTGCCGCGTTGCAGCAGCTGGGTGCGCAGGTCGTTCTGTTGCAGCCAGGTGAAGTAACTACCCAGCACCAGGGCCATCAGGCCGGCGGGCAGCAGGGCCAGCAGCAGGACCCGGCTGCGAATTCCCAAGCGATCGAGCACACTCGCCTCCTGTCATGTGCCTGGACGCCGTCAAGCGATGACGGCCAAGCCGGGAAGTTACTCCGCCTGCCGCGCTATTGCACCTCTTTAGTACGTGTTTTGCGCCCTTGCAGGGGCATTGGTCGCAGGGCGGTTGCCTGGCAGGCGCTGGATACTCAATAATTACGTAATTGAGAATGCATGGCAGTTGCCAATGAATCCTGTAGCTATTCACAACTCCAATATCCTCGCCATCGAGGATGACCCGGTCCTCGGTGCCTACCTGCACGAAGAGCTGCAGCGCGGCGGCTTCCAGGTGACCTGGTGCCGCAATGGCCTGGAGGGCCTGGAAACGGCGGGGCGCCAGGCTTTCGACGTGGTGCTCATGGACATCCTGCTGCCCGGGCTGAACGGCCTGGATGCCCTTGCGCAGTTGCGCAAGCGCAGCGCCACGCCGGTGATCCTGATGTCGGCGCTGGGCGCCGAGGCCGACCGCATCAGCGGTTTCCAGCGCGGTGCCGACGACTACCTGCCCAAGCCGTTCAGCATGGCCGAGCTGCAGGTACGCATCGAGGCCATCCTGCGCCGCGTCGCCCTCGAGCGGCGCCATCAAGCCCCGCAGGCGCGTGCCGGCAGCGGCGAACTGCAATACGACGAGGCGCTGTATGACGTGCGCCTGGAGGGTCGCCTGGCCGGCCTGACTCCCAGCGAATACCGCCTGCTCGACATCCTCAACCGCAACCTCGACGAAGTGCTGAGCAAGCCGTTCCTCTACCAGCAAGTGCTGCAGCGGGGCTATTCGCGGCATGACCGCAGCCTGGACATGCACGTCAGCCAGATCCGCCGCAAGCTCAAGGGTATCGGCTATCACGAACGGCAGATCCGCACCGTGTGGGGCAAGGGCTACGTACTCAGCGCCAGCGAGGCGGAGTGACCCATGCTCGACCGCCACTCGCTGTTCTGGAAACTGGCGATCCTGCTGGTGGGCTTCTGCCTGCTGATGATCGGCCTCAGCTACACCTGGGGCCGGCACATGGAAACCCAGAACGCCTTCCTCTCGGAACCGGCGCGGCAGGCCTTGCGTGGCTATGCTGCCGAGGCCGAGCAGGCCTGGCGCAGTGGTGGGCGGGCAGGGCTGGACCGTTGGGTGGCGGCGATGCACCAGCGCGAACGCGGCTGGGTTGGGGTGCTCGATCTCAACCTGCGGCCGCTGGACAGCGCCAGCCTCGACCCGCAGATCATGCAGCGGCTGACCCGCCTGCGCGGTGTCGACTGGCCGATGAGTCGGCGCAGCGTCGAGCAGCCGTGGCTGCGCATACCGTTCCCGGGTGCTCCGGAGCAGGGCCTGCTGGTGATCGAACTGCCGCAGCGCTTCAACCCCGGGCAGTATCGGATGCTATGGCGCATCGTCACCAACGGCATCATCCCCGGGCTGTTCACCCTGCTGTTGTGCGTGGGCCTTTACCGCATGCTGATCGTGCCGTTGAACCAGTTGCGCGAGCAGGCCAATGCCTGGCGCGCCGACCAGTTGTCGGCTCGCCTCGACCCACGCACCATCGCCCGGCATGACGAGCTGGGCGAACTGGCCCGGGCCTTCGACCAGATGGCCGAGCGGCTGCAGGGCACGGTAGCCATGCAGCAGCAGTTGCTGCGTGACCTGTCCCACGAAATGCGTACGCCACTCAGCCGGCTGCGGGTGGCCTGCGATGGCGAAACCGACCTGCAGCGCCTGCGTGAACGCCTGACGCGGGAGGTGGACTGCATGCAGCAGCTGGTCGAGGACACCCTGCAACTGGCCTGGCAGGACGCCGAACGTGCGCCGATGAACCTGGAGCCGATCGAGGTGCAGGCGCTGTGGGAGCTGCTGGCCGAGAATGCCAGCTATGAAAGCGGCTGGTCGCTGGCGCGGCTGCGCTGCGAGGTGCCGGCCGACTGCTGGGTGCAGGGCAACCTGAACCACCTGGCCCAGGCGCTGGAGAACCTGTTGCGCAATGCCATTCGTCATTCGCCGGCCGATGGTGTGGTGCGCCTCGGTGGGCAGCGTGAAGGCGGGTATTGGCGGTTGTGGCTGGAAGACGAAGGCGGTGGCGTGGCTGAAGAAGACCTGGAGCGGATCTTTGCACCGTTCTCGCGGCTGGACGGTTCGCGTCCCGGGGATGGCGGTTTCGGCCTGGGGCTGAGCATTGCCCGCAGTGCCATCCAGCGCCAGGGTGGCACCTTGTGGGCGCAGAATGGCAAACGCGGGCTGCGGTTGTGGATGAGATTGCCGTTACATGTGCCGGCCCCTTCGCGGGTGAACCCGCTCCCACAGGTTCATCACTACTCTTGAGGCCAGTGGAGTCCCTGTGGGAGCGGGTTCACCCGCGAAAGGGCCGGTACAGGCTATCCATATAGCTTGTAGCTATATTCACCACAGATTGCGTGATATGGCCGGGAAGGGTTTGCCGGTATGATAGGCACCCCTGCCGTCCGGATTGTGAAATACGCCATGACCTTGCAGTACCCAACCATCGCCGATTGCGTCGGCAATACGCCCCTGGTTCGCCTGCAGCGTATCGCTGGCGAAACCAGCAACACCCTCCTGCTCAAGCTCGAAGGTAACAATCCCGCCGGCTCGGTGAAGGACCGCCCGGCACTGTCGATGATCACCCGCGCCGAACTGCGCGGCCAGATCAAACCCGGCGACACCCTGATCGAAGCCACCTCCGGCAACACCGGCATCGCCCTGGCGATGGCTGCGGCGATCAAGGGCTACAAGATGATCCTGATCATGCCCGACAACTCCACCGCCGAGCGCAAGGCCGCCATGACCGCCTACGGCGCCGAGCTGATCCTGGTGACCAAGGAGGAGGGCATGGAAGGCGCCCGTGACCTGGCCGAGAAGCTGCAGGCCGAAGGCCGCGGCCTGGTGCTGGACCAGTTCGCCAACGGCGACAACCCCATCGCCCACTACAACAGCACCGGCCCCGAGATCTGGCAGCAGACCCAGGGCACCATCACTCATTTCATCAGCTCCATGGGTACCACCGGTACCATCATGGGCTGCTCGCAGTACCTCAAGGAACAGAACCCGGCGGTGCAGATCGTCGGCCTGCAACCAATGGAAGGCTCGGCCATTCCGGGCATCCGCCGCTGGCCCGAGGAATACCTGCCGAAAATCTTCGACGCCAGCCGTGTCGACCGCGTGGTCGACATGTCGCAGCAGGAAGCCGAGGAAACCACCCGCCGCCTTGCCCGTGAAGAGGGCATTTTCTGCGGCGTGTCTTCCGGTGGTGCAGTCGCGGCCATGCTGCGCCTGTCCCGCGAGGTGGAAAATGCCACGATGGTCGCCATCATCTGCGACCGCGGCGACCGTTACCTGTCCACCGGCCTGTTCGACCCGAGCTAAATGTCCAAGAAGAAAAGCAACAGCGGCCTGCGCTTCCAGCCGGCCGGCGGCAACCGCAGCCCCCAGGTCCCGGTGGGCAAGAAGCAGCGCCTGGAAATCGAGCGCCTGGCCGGTGACGGCCGGGGCATTGCCTTCCACGAAGGGCGCACCTGGTTCGTCAGTGGCGCCCTGGCCGGCGAGGCCGTGGAGGCGCGGGTGCTCAATGCCCGCGGCAAAGTGGTCGAGGCCCGCCTTGAGCGCCTGCTGCAGGCCAGCCCCGAGCGCCGTCAGGCACCATGCCGGTATTACGAGCGCTGCGGTGGCTGCAACCTGCAGCACCTGCCGCATGAAGCGCAACTGGCGCTCAAGCAGCGCACCCTGGCCGAGCAGCTGCAGCGGGTGGCCGGCGTGCAGCCCGAGGAATGGGCCGCACCGCTGAGCGGGCCGGAGTTCGGTTACCGGCGCCGCGCCCGCGTGGCCGTGCGCTGGGACGCCAAGGCGCGCCAGCTGGAGGTCGGCTTCCGCGCCGAAGCCAGCCAGGACATCATTGCCATCGACGATTGCGCGGTGCTGGTACAGCCCTTGCAATCGATTCTGCGCCACTTGCCGACCGTGCTGCGCTCGCTGAGCAAGCCGCAGGCGCTGGGCCATGTGGAACTGTTCAGCGGCACTGCCGAGGCGCTGCTGGTGCGCCATGTCGCGCCGTTGCCGGCTGAAGACCTGGCCAGGCTGCAGGCGTTCTGCGAGCAGGCCAATGCCCAGCTGTGGCTGCAGGGCGAAGGTGAGCCGGCGCCAGTGGACCCGGCCGCGCAACTGGGCTTTGCCCTGGCGCCCTGGCAGCTGGAACTGGCCTGGCGCCCGGGTGACTTTGTGCAGGTGAATGCCCAGGTCAACACGGCGATGATCGAGCAGGCCCTGGCCTGGCTGGCACCCCAGGCCGACGAGCGCGTGCTGGACCTGTTCTGCGGCCTGGGCAACTTCGCCCTGCCGCTGGCCCGCCAGGCGCGCGAGGTGGTTGCAGTGGAAGGTGTGCAGGCCATGGTCGATCGGGCCGCGGCCAATGCCCGGAACAACAATGTGCATAACGCACGGTTTTTTCAGGCCGATTTATCGCAGCCTTTGGCGGGCGCCGGATGGGCCGCCGAGGGCTTTTCTGCGGTACTCTTGGATCCACCGCGCGACGGTGCTTTCGAGGTGGTGCAAGGCATCGCCCGCCTCAAGGCCAGAAGGCTGGTCTATGTATCGTGCAACCCGGCCACGCTGGCGCGAGACGCCCAGGTGCTGGTCGGCCAGGGGTACCGGTTAAAAAGGGCCGGGATTCTCGACATGTTTCCTCAGACGGCGCATGTCGAGGCCATGGCGTTATTCGAAGCGGGCTAGCTGACTGGCCCCTTGGTGCGGCTTTCACGGAAGGGTGGCCGCACGGTGATTGCCAGCGCACCCGCGTGGTGCGCTGTATGGAAAGGTAAAACAAAGATGGTACAGGTGAGAGTGCACCAGCCGGTCAACACCGACGGCAGTATCAATCTCGAAGCATGGTTGGACCATGTGGTAAGCGTCGATTCGGCACTGGATCGCGCAGCGCTGAAAGAGGCCTGCGAGTTTGCCCATGAGGTCGAGAAAAAGGGCAACCCGGCCAAGCATTCCTGGGCGGACGGTACGTCCAGCTTCCAGGCAGGCCTGGAGATTGCCGAAATCCTCGCCGACCTCAAGCTCGACCAGGATTCCCTGGTGGCGGCGGTCATCTACCGCTCGGTGCGTGAGGGCAAGGTGACCCTTGCCGAGGTCAGCCAGCGCTTTGGCCCGGTGGTGTCCAAGCTGATCGACGGTGTGCTGCGCATGGCTGCGATCAGCGCCAGCCTTAGCCCGCGCCAATCGCTGGTGCTGGGTTCGCAGGCGCAGGTCGAGAACCTGCGCAAGATGCTCGTGGCCATGGTCGACGACGTGCGCGTGGCACTGATCAAGCTGGCCGAGCGTACCTGCGCGATCCGTGCGGTCAAGGCCGCCGACGACGAGAAACGCCTGCGTGTCGCGCGCGAGGTGTTCGACATCTATGCGCCGCTGGCGCACCGCCTGGGTATCGGCCACATCAAGTGGGAGCTGGAAGACCTGTCCTTCCGCTACCTCGAACCCGACCAGTACAAACAGATTGCCAAGCTGCTGCACGAGCGTCGGCTGGACCGCGAGCGCTTCATCAGCGAGGTGATGAACCAGCTGCAGAACGAGCTGCTGGCCACTGGCGTCAAGGCTGACATCAGCGGCCGGGCGAAACATATCTATTCGATCTGGCGCAAGATGCAGCGCAAAGGCCTGGAATTCAGCCAGATCTACGACGTGCGCGCGGTCCGCGTGCTGGTGCCGGAAATCCGCGACTGCTACACCGCGCTGGGCATCGTGCACACCCTGTGGCGGCATATTCCCAAGGAGTTCGACGACTACATCGCCAACCCCAAGGAGAACGGCTATCGCTCGCTGCACACCGCGGTGATCGGCCCCGAGGGCAAGGTGCTGGAAGTGCAGATCCGTACCCACGGCATGCACGAGGAAGCCGAGCTTGGGGTTTGCGCCCACTGGCGTTACAAAGGCACCGACGTCAAGTCCAGTTCCAACCATTACGAAGAGAAGATCTCCTGGCTACGCCAGGTGCTGGAGTGGCACGAAGAGCTGGGCGACATCGGTGGCCTGGCCGAGCAGCTGCGGGTCGACATCGAGCCGGACCGGGTCTACGTGTTCACCCCGGACGGCCACGCCATCGACTTGCCAAAGGGTGCCACGCCGCTGGACTTCGCCTACCGCGTGCACACCGAAATCGGCCACAACTGCCGCGGCGCCAAGATCAACGGGCGCATCGTGCCGCTCAACTACAGCCTGCAGACCGGCGAGCAGGTCGAGATCATCACCAGCAAGCATGGCAACCCCAGCCGTGACTGGTTGAACTCCAACCTGGGCTACGTCACCACCTCGCGGGCGCGGGCCAAGATCGTGCACTGGTTCAAGCTGCAGGCGCGCGACCAGAACGTCGCGGCCGGCAAGACCTTGCTCGAACGCGAGCTCAGCCGCCTGGGCCTGCCGCAGGTGGATTTCGAGCGCCTGGCCGAGAAGACCAACGTCAAGACCGCCGAGGACATGTTCGCCTCGCTCGGTGCTGGCGACCTGCGCCTGGCGCACCTGGTCAATGCCGCCCAGCAGCTGCTGGAGCCCGAGCGCATCGAGCAGATCGAACTGGTACCGCGCAAGCCTACCGGGCCACGTACCGGCAAGCGTGGCGACATCCAGATCCAGGGCGTCGGCAACCTGCTGACGCAGATGGCTGGCTGCTGCCAGCCGCTGCCAGGTGACGCCATCGTCGGCTACATCACTCAGGGCCGCGGCGTGAGCATCCACCGCCAGGACTGCGCCTCGGTGCTGCAGTTGGCGGGCAAGGAACCGGAGCGCATGATCCAGGTAAGCTGGGGGCCGATCCCGGTGCAGACCTACCCGGTCGACATCGTCATCCGTGCCTACGACCGCCCGGGCTTGCTGCGCGATGTGTCACAAGTGCTGCTGAACGAGAAGATCAACGTGCTGGCGGTGAACACCCGCTCGAACAAGGAAGACAACACCGCGCTGATGTCGCTGACCATCGAGATTCCAGGCCTGGATGCGCTGGGGCGCCTGCTGGGGCGGATCTCGCAGTTGCCGAATATCATCGAGACGCGGCGTAATCGCACCCCTTGATAAACTGGATTGGGGCCGCTGTGCGGCCCATCGCCGGCAAGCCAGCTCCCACAGGTACTCCGCAGGCCTCAAGTCCTGTGCAATACCTGTGGGAGCTGGCTTGCCGGCGATCGGGGGCAAAGCCCCCGCCGAGGAATAGCTGACCATGACCTACACCCTCGAAGACCTGCTGCACCTCATGGCCCGCCTGCGCGACCCGCAGTACGGCTGCCCGTGGGACCTGAAGCAGAACTACGCGAGCATCGTCCCGCACACCATCGAAGAGGCCTACGAGGTTGCCGACACCATCGAGCGTGGCGACTTCGAGCACCTGCAAGGTGAGCTGGGCGACCTGCTGTTCCAGGTGGTCTACTACAGCCAGCTGGCCCGCGAGGAAGGGCGTTTCGAGTTCGACGGCGTGGTCGACAGCATCACCCGCAAGCTCATTCGCCGTCACCCGCATGTATTCCCCACCGGCGAGCTGTACGCGCCGGTGGACACCCCCAGCCTGAGCGAGGCCCAGGTCAAGTCACGCTGGGAAGAAATCAAGGCTGAAGAGCGGGCGGAAAAGAGCCAGCCCGAACAGCTGTCGCTGCTCGACGACGTACCAGCGGCATTGCCGGCGTTGTCGCGGGCAGCCAAACTGCAAAAGCGCGCGGCCACGGTCGGTTTCGACTGGCCTGCGGCATTGCCGGTGCTGGACAAGGTCCGCGAAGAGCTGGACGAAGTGCTGCAGGCCATGGCCGACGGCGATGCCGATGCGCTCGAGGATGAAATCGGCGACCTGCTGTTTGCCGCCGTCAACCTGGCCCGCCACCTCAAGCATGACCCGGAACACGCCCTGCGCCGTGCCAATCGCAAGTTCGAGCGGCGTTTCCGCTTCATCGAACAGGCATTGCGCGACAGTGGCCGACCCATCGAAGATTGTAACCTTGACGAACTGGATGCCCTTTGGGGTGAAGCCAAACGTCAGGAAAAGAACCTGCCCAGCTGCGGCTGAGCTGTTGCATAAGTGAGTGAACATTCATGAGCCTTTCCCTTCGCGACCAACTGCTCAAAGCCGGTCTGGTCAACCAGAAACAGGTTTCCCAGGCCAACAAGGCCGAGAAGAAACAGAAACGCCTGGAGCACAAAGGCCAGGTCGAGGTGGACGACAGCCAGCAGCGCTTGGCCAAGGAAGCCATGGCCGAGAAAGCCAAGCGTGACCAGGAGCTGAACCGCCAGCAGCAGGAAAAAGCCGAGCAGAAGGCCCGCGCCGCGCAGATCAAGCAGTTGATCGAAGCGACTCGCCTGCCGAAGCTGAGCACCGAGGACTACTACAACTTCGTCGACGACAAGAAGGTCAAGCGCATTGCCGTCAATGCCCTGATGCGGACCAAGTTGAGCAATGGCGCGCTGGCCGTGGTGTCGTTTGCCGGCGGTTACGAGGTGATCCCTCGTGAGGCGGCGGTGAAGATCCAGGAGCGCGACCCCAACCGTATCCTGTTGCTGAATACCCATGTCGAGGAAGCGGACGAGGACGACCCGTACGCGGCCTACAAGATCCCTGATGATCTGATGTGGTAACCACGAAAAACCCCGCCTTGGCGGGGTTTTTCATTTGAAGATGGAACATTGCGTGGCGCGCTGGTTTTCCAGGTTTTCCAGCTCTGTACGGTACTGGTGTGCTTCATGTTCGTTGTGGAACATCCCCACCAGCTGGCCCTGTTGGTGCACATCCCAGATCCGCACACCAGCGGTCAGGGTTTCGTGGGACATTTTCGATTCGTCGCGTTCGGTTACTTGGACTGTCATCGTTAAACTCCACTGCTTCAGTTGGCTGCGACACTGTGTCGCACAACCTCTTTATAGAGTTTGTTAGCAGGCTAAGTAAATAAAACCGGCATGAAACAAGTTTCATGGAAGCTGAAAGGTGTATTGCCTGGGCTGGCCCTATCGCCGGCAAGCCAGCTCCCACAGGTACTGCACAAGGGCTCAGGCTCTGAGGTCCCTGTGGGAGCTGGCTTGCCGGCGATAGGGCCAGTACAGACAGGCCAGAAACGTCAGGCAGAAAAAAGCCCCGCACAAGGCGGGGCTTCGGGTACTGCTGGCAGCGCTGGCTCAGTTGCCCTTCACCGGCTTGCCATCGACCGTGCCATCCTGCAGCACGATCACGTATTCCTTGCCATCGGTCTCGACCTGGCGCAGTTGCACCAGCAGGTAGTCCCAGTTCTTGGCGAACCACAGCTCGGTGATGCGCTTGCTCTGGCTTGGGTCGCGCACGCGCTCGACCTTCACCGCATCGACCTGGCCGGTCTTGGTAGTGACCTTTTCGGTGCCCAGCACGCGGAAGTCGTAGGTGTCGATCTCGTCACCGTCGACTACCTGGTAGGTCATGCTCTTCTTGCCGGCGGCCACGTCATGCTGCAGGGCCAGCTGGTAGGACGACTTGTCCAGCACGCCACGGTTCAGCGGCAGGCTGATGGCATCGCCACGGTCGCTGCCGGTGACCTTCTTGCTGTTCCAGTCGAAGGTCAGGTCGACCTTCTTGGCCTTGCCCAGGCCGCCACGCTCGAAGTGATACTTCTGCGGCAGCAGGGTGTCGTTGTCCAGGCGCAGGGTGCTTTGCTCGGTCAGGCTGGCGATCATCATGGAAGCCTTGAAGTTAAGGTCCCAGGTACCGTTGGCATTCTTGACCAGGCTGCGTTCGGCGGTGCCGCTCATGGGCAGTTGCTTCCAGTCTGCGGTGTAGCTGGCCGAGAAAGGCTTCAGATCAGCTGCCTGGAGGGGCAGGGCGAGCACGGCGAGAGCCAAGAGCAGGGCGCGACGCATAAATTCTCCTAGGATCGAATCAAGTGACCGCTGGCCGCCAGGGGCTGGCCATCCAGTAATGCACCCTGTTCGCCAAGGCGCAAGCGCCCTTCGGCGAACCAGCGCACCGCCAGCGGGTAGATCAGGTGTTCCTGGCGGTGTACCCGCTGGGCCAGGCTTTCGACGGTGTCGTCAGACGCCACCGGAACCACAGCCTGTACGACCAGTGGGCCGCCATCGAGTTCCTCAGTCACGAAGTGTACGCTGCAGCCGTGCTCGGCGTCGCCTGCCTCCAGCGCCCGGCGGTGGGTATGCAGGCCCTTGTACTTGGGCAGCAGCGACGGGTGGATGTTGAGCAGGCGGCCCTGGTAGTGGCGCACGAAGTCGCCACTGAGGATGCGCATGAAACCGGCCAGCACCACCAGGTCTGGGGCGAAGGCGTCGATGCGCGCCATCAGCGCGGCATCGAAGGCTTCACGGCCGTCGAACTGGGTGTGCTCGAGCACGACGCTGTCGATGCCGGCCGCCGCGGCGCGTTGCAGGCCGTAGGCATCGGCGCGGTTGGAAACCACCGCACGGATGCGCACCGGGCTGTCCTGGCCTTGGCAGCTGTCGATCAGGGCTTGCAGGTTGCTGCCGGAGCCCGACAGCAGTACCACTACATTGCAGGTCTTGCTTGGCATCAGTGTGCCTTGAGGTTCTGCAGCTCGACCTGGGCAGCGCCCTCGGCGGCTTCGGCGATGTGGCCGATCACCCATGGCTGCTCGCCAGCGGCGCGCAGTTCGTTCAGGGCAGCTTCTACCTGATCCTGGGCCACGCAGATGACCATGCCGACGCCGCAGTTCAGCACGCGGTGCATTTCATGCTCGTCGACGTTGCCTTTTGCCTGCAGGAAGTCGAACACCGCCGGGCGCTGCCAGCTGGCCACGTCGATGACCGCCTGGGCGTTGGCCGGCAGTACGCGCGGGATGTTGTCCAGCAGGCCGCCACCGGTGATGTGGGCCATGGCCTTGACCGCGCCGGTGTTCTTGATCAGTTGCAGCAGCGGCTTGACGTAGATGCGGGTCGGCGCCATCAGCAGGTCGGTCAGTGGCTTGCCGTCGAGCTGGGTGTTCTCGATGTCGGTGGCGGACACTTCGAGGATCTTGCGGATCAGCGAGTAGCCGTTGGAGTGCGGGCCCGAGGACGGCAGGGCGATCAGTGCGTCGCCGGTGGCAACCTTGGAGCCGTCGATGATCTCGGCCTTTTCCACCACGCCGACGCAGAAGCCGGCCAGGTCGTAGTCTTCGCCTTCGTACATGCCAGGCATTTCGGCGGTTTCACCACCGACCAGCGAGCAGCCGGCCAGTTCGCAACCGGCACCGATGCCGGTGACCACGGTGGCGGCCACGTCGACGTTCAGTTTGCCGGTGGCATAGTAGTCGAGGAAGAACAGCGGCTCGGCGCCGCACACTACCAGGTCGTTGACGCACATGGCGACCAGGTCCTGGCCGATGCTGTCGTGCTTGTTCAGGTTCAGTGCCAGGCGCAGCTTGGTGCCGACGCCGTCGGTGCCGGAGACCAGCACCGGCTGCTTGTAGCCGGCCGGGATCTCGCAGAGGGCGCCGAAGCCGCCCAGGCCACCCATGACTTCAGGGCGTGCGGTGCGTTTTGCCACGCCCTTGATGCGTTCGACCAGTGCTTCGCCGGCGTCGATGTCTACACCGGCGTCCTTGTAGCTCAGGGAGGGTTGCTTGCTCATTGATCCAGGCCTTTAGGAGGGAGGGATTCTTAAAAACGACCATGACGGCCAAGGCCGGCTGGTAAGCGGCGGCTGCCTGAAACGTCAGTGGTCTGTGAAGGCGCGCGATTTTATCAGGGTTGCCGGGCAGCGGCCATCCTCAGGCCGACGGGCAGGTGCCGAAAGCATTAAAAAAACATCCTTTCACGGGCCGCGACTGGTTGCCGCGCGGGTGGCTGTATAAGGTATAGGAAAGGTGGCAGGCAGAAATGCCCGGTGCCACGGAGCATTTCTTGCCCGTGGCGGTCACAGCCTGCAGGTAGCGCCACGTCGCTCCATGTGTTCTGGACAGGAATCCTCCATGCGTCTTTTCAATATTCTGGCAGTCGGTTGCCTGGCCCTGATCTCGGCCACTGCCCAGGCTGAAAGTGTCTCCGGCCTGTACCAGGTGCGCGAACCGGTATCCGGGCAGGGCGCCGAAGCCCGTGCCGCGGCTACCGCCCAGGCCCTCGATACCCTGGTAACGCGCCTGACCGGCGACCCCAAGGCAGCGCAAAGCCCGGCATTGGCCGGGCTGCGCAAGGACCCGCAGCAAATCATCAACCAGGTCGCCAGCGAAGCCGGGCCACCCGAGTCGGTGCTGGTCGAGTTCGACCCGGGCAGTACCGAACGGGCCTTGCGCAAGGCCGGCCTGGCCTTGTGGGGCAGCAACCGCCCCTCGATCCTCGGCTGGTGGCTGAACGACAGTGCCGAAGGCAGCAACCTGGTCGGTGACGGCCAGGCCAGTGCCCAACCCCTGCGCCGCGCCGCGCAGCACCGTGGCCTGCCGTTGCGCCTGCCGCTGGCCGACCTGCAGGAGCAACTGGTGGCCAATGCCGAGCAGATCGAAGGCAGCGACCCTGCGGCGCTGCGCGAAGCCTCAGGGCGCTACGGCGCCGATGCCTTGCTGGCGGTGCATGCCCGGGAAGCCGACGGCAAGTGGCAGGGCAAATGGCAGCTGTGGCTGGGTGACCAGCGTGAACAAGGCACTGCCGAAGGTGCCGACCCGGCAGCACTGGCCGACGCCGTGATGCTGGCGCTCAGCAGCCGCCTGGCGCCGCGCTACGTCACCCGCCCGGGCGCCAGCAGCCAGTTGCAGGTGCAAGTGCAGGGGATGAACCTGCAGCGCTACGCCGAGCTGGCCCGCGTGCTCGAACCCTTTGGCCCGCGCCTGCAGATGGCCGAAGGCAGCACCCTGACCTACGGCGTGACCGCCAACCGCGAACAGCTGCGCGCCCAGCTTGGCCTGGCCAAGCTGCAGGAAGTACCGGTAGAGCAGGCGCCCGCTGTGCAGCCCCCTCCAGCTCCGGCAGACGCTGCCGGCGCTGGGCAACCAGTGCCGGCCCAGCCAGCACCCAAGCCGTTCGACGGTTTGCGTTTTCGCTGGTAAGGGGAGCACACCGTGACCGACGTACGTCGTTGGATCTGGCTGGGCGTTGCCCTGCTGGTCGCCGTGCTGCTTTACAGCCTGCACAATATTCTTACCCCGTTCCTGGTCGGCATCCTGCTGGCCTACCTGGCCGACCCGCTGGTCGACCGCCTGGAGCGCCTGGGGCTGTCGCGCACCTGGGGCGTGGTGGTGGTTTTCGGCCTGTTTACCTTGCTGTTGCTGGCCTTGCTGCTGGTATTGGTGCCGCTGCTGGCCAAGCAGCTGGTGCGCCTGTACGAACTGGCGCCGCAGATGCTCGACTGGCTCGAGCACGTGGCGCTGCCCTGGGTGCAGAGCCGCCTGGGCCTGGCTGACGGCTTCTGGAAGTTCGACAAGATCAAGGCCGCCATCGGCACGCACATGGGCCAGACCACCGATATCGTCGGCGTGCTGCTGTCCCATGCCACTGCATCGAGCCTGGCGCTGATGGCCTGGCTGGCCAACATGGTGCTGATCCCGGTGGTGGGCTTCTATCTGCTACGCGACTGGGACCTGATGATGGCCAAGCTGCGTGGCCTGTTGCCGCGCCAGCGTGAGCCGCAAGTGATGGGCCTGGCGGGCGAATGCCATGAAGTGCTGGGGGCGTTCGTGCGCGGGCAATTGATGGTGATGGTGGCCCTGGGCATCATCTATTCGGCCGGGCTGATGCTGGTGGGGCTGGAGCTGGGGCTGCTGATCGGCATGCTCGCCGGGCTGGCTGCCATCGTGCCGTACATGGGCTTCATCATAGGTATCGGCGCGGCCTTGGTGGCTGGCCTGTTCCAGTTCGGCGGCGACCTGTACCCGATGCTGGGCATCGTCGCGGTGTTCATGGTCGGGCAGGCGCTGGAAGGCATGGTGCTGACCCCGCTGCTGGTCGGTGACCGTATCGGCCTGCACCCGGTGGCGGTGATCTTCGCGATCCTGGCCGGCGGTGAGCTGTTCGGCTTTACCGGGGTGTTGCTGGCGCTGCCGGTGGCGGCGGTGATCATGGTGCTGCTGCGGCATGTACATGACCTGTACAAGGAATCGGACATGTATGCCGGGGATATCGACCCGGAGTTGTGATCCCGGGGCCGCGTTGCGGCCCTTCGCGGGCTTGCCCGCTCCCACAGGTGTGTCGCTGAGGCCATGATTTACGCGCCCCCTGTGGGAGCGGGCAAGCCCGCGAAGGGCTGCAAAGCAGCCCCAAAACAGCCAAAAAAAGTCGCAACTCGTTGATTTTACTTGTGCTATCCGCTGCCGTGATTGTGCGCCCCGCGCTGCGGGTATAGACTTTGCACATTGTTCACCAAAGGCCCCCTGCGGTCCTGTCGACCGCCCGCGAGCATGAAACCACCGATCCAGTTGCCCCTGGGTGTGCGCCTGCGCGATGACGCCACCTTCATCAACTACTATCCGGGCGCCAATGCCGCGGCATTGGGCTACGTCGAGCGGCTATGCGAAGCCGACGCCGGCTGGACCGAGAGCCTTATCTACCTGTGGGGCAAGCAAGGTGTTGGCCGTACCCACCTGCTACAGGCCGCCACCCACCGCTTCCAGCAACGCGGCGAGCCAGCCGTCTACCTGCCACTGGCGCAATTGCTCGATCGTGGCGTAGAGCTGCTCGACTACCTGGCCCAGTACGAACTGGTGTGCATCGACGACCTGCACGTGATCGCCGGCAAGGCTGATTGGGAAGAGGCCATGTTCCACCTGTTCAACCGCCTGCGTGACAGCGGCCGGCGCCTGCTGCTGGCTGCCTCGGCATCGCCGCGCGAACTGCCGATCAAGCTGCCCGACCTGAAGTCGCGGCTGACCCTGGCCCTGGTGTTCCAGATGCGTGGCCTGTCCGACGAAGACAAGCTTCGTGCCCTGCAACTGCGTGCTTCGCGCCGTGGCCTGCACCTTACCGACGAAGTCGGTCACTTCATCCTCACCCGTGGCGCACGCAGCATGAGTGCGTTGTTCGACCTGCTCGAACGTCTCGACCAGGCCTCGTTGCAGGCACAACGCAAGCTCACCATCCCGTTCCTCAAGGAAACCCTGGGTTGGTAACCCCGAAAACGCTGGGCCAGAGCGGCAAAACAAAAAAGTCACATCTTTTTCGATAAAATTTGCAAATGGCAATGATAGAGGGCATAGTTTCACCCTTCTAAAGGATTACAGACACGGTCGTGCCCATGCTGAAGCGCTTCGCACCCCTCGTGCCACTCGCACTCGTGACCCTGCTTTTTGGCTGCGCGGCCCAAGGCCCAGCTTCTCATTCAGAGCCGCAGCCCCAGGATCACTCCCCGATCGCCGCACAATCGGCGTTCAAGGCCAAAGCCTCGTCCTCGTCGGTATTCGGCGAGCCGGAAGAGCTGGCCACCGAAGATGACCTGGAGGCTTTCTCCAGCAGCAAGCCTTATCAGTTGCCAGCTCTGGCTGACAGCATTCTCGAGCGAGGCATGTCGCTGATCGGCACCCGCTACCGCTTCGGTGGTACCTCGGAGAAGTCCGGCTTCGACTGCAGTGGTTTCATCGGCTACCTGTTCCGCGAAGAGGCGGGCGTGACCCTGCCGCGTTCCACGCGTGAAATGATCAACGTCGATGCCCCGAAAGTGGCCCGCAACAAGCTCAAGCCAGGTGACCTGCTGTTCTTCAGCACCAATGGTCGCGGCCGCGTGAGCCATGCCGGCATCTACCTGGGTGACAACCAGTTCATCCATTCAAGCAGCCGCCGCAGTGGTGGCGTGCGCATCGACAGCCTCGGTGACCGCTACTGGAGCAAGACCTTCATCGAAGCCAAGCGTGCCTTGGCCATGGCGCCGACCACCAATATCGCGCGCAACTGATAGCAAAATGATATATCCTGCCGCGGCGGCGATGCTTTGAAAAAAGCTCGCCGCCGTGCGCATTTATAGAAAGCGTCTAATCTAAATTCTCAATTCTTTTCGGCTGCGGCCCAGCGGACTCAGACAGGATGTTCTGGCCATGGTAAAGATGGCGCGCTTCGCATTTCTCTCCTTGGCAGCCTTGCTGGCTGCCTGCTCCAGCCGTGCGCCTGCGCCGGCCCCTGTGGTACAGCCGCAGGTAACCTATAGCCAGCCCAGCCCTTCGCCGATTGCCGATGACGTGCTGATGCGTGCTATCGGCCTGGTGGGCACACCTTATCGCTGGGGCGGCAACACACCGGACTCCGGTTTCGATTGCAGTGGTCTGATCAAGTACGTTTACCGTGATGCTGCCGGCATAAGCCTGCCGCGTTCGACGCGTGAGATGATCGTCATGCGCGCGCCAACCGTGGATGCCAAGTCGCTGCAATCCGGTGACCTGGTGTTCTTCGCCACCAGTGGCGGCTCGCAGGTCAGCCATGCTGGCATTTATGTGGGGGAAGGGCGCTTCGTGCATGCACCCTCCAGCGGCGGCACGGTGCGTCTTGACTACCTGTCCAACAGCTACTGGGCCAAGGCTTACCTGCAGGCCAAGCGCGTCATTCCGCAAGGGCATCTGGCGCAGAACCCCTGAGGACAGGCGGGGCTTTGCTTACCCGCCAGACCACATTGCCGACATCATCGGCTACCAGCACGCCGCCACGCCCGTCGGTGATTACGCCGACCGGGCGCCCTTGGGCCTTGCCATGCTCATCCAGAAAACCGGTAAGCAGGTCCACAGGCTTGCCCGAGGGTTTTCCTGACGGGTCGAACGGTACGAAAATCACCTTGTAGCCACTGTGTGGCTTGCGGTTCCACGACCCGTGCTGGCCTACGAATGCCCCTTGTTCGAAGGGCGGTGGTAGCCCATTTGGTTCGGCGAATGCCAGCCCCAGCGATGCCGTGTGAGGGCCCACGGCGTAGTCGGGCACCAGCGCCTGGGCCACTTTTTCAGGCGCTGGTGGTTGCACGCGCTCGTCCACGTGGCGGCCGTAGTAGCTGTAGGGCCAACCATAGAAACCGCCGTCCTTCACGGAAGTGATGTAGTCCGGTACCAGATCGCTACCGATCTCGTCACGCTCGTTGACTGCCGTCCACAACGCGCCGCTGTGCGGCTCCCAGGCCAGGCCGTTAGGGTTGCGCAGGCCGGTGGCGAACAGGCGGTGCTGGCCGCTGGCGGGGTCCACTTCCCAGATCGCGGCGCGTCCCTGTTCCTTGTCCATACCGTTTTCGCCTACGTTGCTGTTGGAGCCGACCGTCACGAAAAGCTTCTTACCATCGGGGCTGGCGATGACGTTCTTGGTCCAGTGATGGTTGAGCGGCCCGCCTGGCAACTCGACTACCGGCTGGCCTTCATTGCGAATTTGCATGGCACCGGGCTCGTAGTGAAAGCGCAGCAGCCTGTCGGTGTTGGCGACGTAGAGATCCTTGCCGACCAGGGCCATGCCGAACGGTGAGTTGAGCTCTTCGATGAAGGTCGTGCGGATTTCAGCCACCCCGTCGTGGTCGGCATCCCGTAGCAGGGTAATGCGGTTGGCGCTGGGCACGCCTGCACCTGCCCGCTTCATCACCTTCTTCATGACCCAACCGCGCAGGCCCTTGCCATCTTCGGGTTTGGGCGGGGCATTGGTTTCAGCTACCAGCACGTCGCCGTTGGGCAGCAGGTATAGCCAGCGAGGGTGGTCGAGCCCGCTGGCGAACGCTTTCACCTGAGTGCCTGGTGCTGCTTCGGGCTTGACGTCCTTGGGCCAGCCCACTGCCGGTGCGATATTCACAGTGGGGAGGGTGGTCTTGACTGGAGCAGGCAGCTGGGGCGTTGGGCCACTGCCGTCGAGTACATTCAGCAGGGCGGTTTCGCCGCAGGCAGTCAGGCTGGCGGCCAATAACCAAGGCATCAGGTGTTTCATGGGTGGCATCCTCCTAAGAAGGCCTATGGAACTGAGAGGTCGGCGGCGTTCGCCGGGTTCCCGGGAACCATCCAACTGCCGTTGCCGTTGCCGTTGCCGTTGCCGTTGCCGTTGCTTTTGCTTTTGCTTCTAAGCGCGCGATAGTTCAGGCGCCGCCGATTGCGACTTCAGGAGGCCGAGCGAAGGGACTGCGGAGGGAGGTGACGGGCATGGATGCCCGTCAAGCGCTGAGGCCCCATGGATGGGGCCTGCAGCGCGTACTCCCGGGAGCAGGCCCGTAGCGAGGGAACCCCGGAGCGCAGCGTAGGGGCCGGATGATAGGAGC
This sequence comes from Pseudomonas sp. X4, assembly GCF_040784925.1. Taxonomy (NCBI): domain Bacteria; kingdom Pseudomonadati; phylum Pseudomonadota; class Gammaproteobacteria; order Pseudomonadales; family Pseudomonadaceae; genus Pseudomonas; species Pseudomonas sp. X4. The sequence continues at coordinate 3,771,897 of NZ_CP160798.1, forward strand.
CAGCGTTTTTTGGTTACTTTTTGTCGCGTTTGACAAAAAGTGACCCGCCGTAAGGGCGGAAAGGTGATTAAGCGCCACCTTCGCAAATGAATGTTGACCTTGTTGTTGATGCCCACGCTTGAAAGCGAAGAGCGAAGAGCGAAGAGCGAAGAGCGAAGAGCGAAGAGCGAAGAGCGGAAAAGTACTGGTCTTGATCTCGCGCATAGTCCATTTACGATGGCGACGCTTACTCACCTTTTCGCCCTTACGGCGAGTCACTTTTTGTCAAACGCGACAAAAAGTAACCAAAAAACGCTGCGCTCCCATCATCCGGCCCCTGCGCTACGCTACGGGGTTCCCTCGCGCCGGTCTTGCTCCCGGGAGGACGCGCTGCAGGCCCCATCCATGGGGCCTCAGCGCTTGACGGGCATCCATGCCCGTCACCTCCCTCCGCAAGACCTCTGCTCGGCCTCCTGAAGTCGCGAAGATCAAGATCAAGATCAAGATCAAGATCAAGAGCAAGAGCAAGAGCAAGAGCAAAAATCGTCAGAAACCGCAGCCGTGTAATACCAGTAATCGGAATTGGCTCCTCATGATGGCTGTGCCTGGGGCACCTGCGGTGGCTCGCTTCACTACGACAGGAGACTTAAATGGGGCTCTGTGGGAGCGGGCGCGCCCGCGAACACCGGCGCAGCCGGTGCCAGCCACCGCGCTGGATTCTTCGCGGGCACGCCCGCTCCCACAGAAACCACGTCGCGCTTGCGAAACGAGTTCCGGTCCCGGCCCGAAGTTGCTTCAAGCCTGCTTGAGCAACAACGCTACCCCCGGGAAATACTGCCCCAGCTCGTTGTGCAATTTGCGATAGGCATACGGGAAGTACCAGGCGATGGCACAGGCGGTATGTTTCTGCAGATCGTCGACCAGGTCCTGCAGTTCCTCGGGGCTGGCATGCTGGCCAGCCTTCCACGGGCTGATGAACAGCGCACCGGCTTTCAACTGGCTGGGGTAGGCCACCTGGCGCGCGAGGGCAGCGGTCTGCTGCAGAGCGTCGGCCATGTCCAGCCGGGCAACTTTTGGCCAGCGCTGGCTGACACTGAGGTACAGCGCTTCATCGGCACTACTGATCGACAGGTCGCAGCGCCCTTCGTGTTCGCCTTCGTCGCGCTGCTTCTTGCCGGCAAACTGCTGCAGCGCCGCCAGTTCGGCCTGCCACGCCGCTGCGGCAAGCAGCCCGGTATTGGCCGCGGCGCCATGCCAGTAAGGGGCTTCGGCATCGCCGGCAAACTGGTTGAAGCGGTCGATACAGTCGCCCCAGCGCTCCAGCACCGGGGCGAGAAACTCCAGGCGCGGGTTGTTGATGATCTGGCCTCGCATGCTGCGCTCTCCTGTTATCGTTGTGATCGCGTTCAGCTGAAAGTGATGGCTATGTGATATCACTGTATTCAGTGTGGCACAACCAGGTGAATTGGCCATTACCCGGGCGGTGCCTGTTCGACTGCAAAGCGGTCCGCTTCGATTGACGCTCCCGGTGCAACCCTCTAACCTTCGCGCGTGTTTCAGGTGCCCTGCCAGCCCCGACTGGGCAGGGTGAAACTGGGAAGCCGGTGGGTGCCAGCATGGCGCGATTCCGGCGCTGCCCCCGCAACGGTAGGTGAGTCGCGGCCGCGCAGGGCCACTGGGTGCCAGCACCCGGGAAGGCGCGCAGGCTTGGGCCAAGGCCCGCTCACAAGCCCGGAGACCGGCCTGATACTGCCAACGGCATCACGGAGGGTGATGCGCGGTGCACCGTGGCGTACGGCCACGGCCCCTGCGCGTTCTCCGTCTGCCCGCCTTTTACCTGTCGCCGCGCGTTGCCGTGGCGCCAGCCAGCGGAGAACCCTGATGAGCGAATCCACCGAACGCGACGAACGCCACCTGGCGCGCATGCAGCGCAAGAAGGCGATCATCGACGAACGCATCGCCAATTCCCCCAACGAATGCGGCCTGCTGCTGGTGCTGACCGGCAATGGCAAAGGCAAGAGCAGCTCGGCCTTCGGTATGCTCGCGCGCGCCCTGGGCCATGGCATGCAGTGCGGTGTGGTGCAGTTCATCAAGGGCCGCAACAGCACCGGCGAAGAGCTGTTCTTCCGCCGCTTCCCCGAGCAGGTGCGCTACCACGTGATGGGCGAGGGCTTTACCTGGGAAACCCAGGACCGCCAGCGCGACATTGCCGCCGCCGAAGCGGCCTGGGCCGTGTCGCGCCAGTTGCTGCAAGACCCTAGCGTGCAGTTCGTGGTGCTCGATGAACTGAACATCGCCCTCAAGCACGGCTACCTCGACCTTGACCAGGTGCTGTCCGACATCCAGGCCCGCCCACCGATGCAGCATGTGATCGTCACTGGCCGTGCCGCGAAACCCGAGATGATCGAGCTGGCCGACACCGTGACCGAGATGGGCATGCTCAAGCACGCCTTCCAGGCCGGCATCCGTGCACAGAAGGGCGTGGAACTGTGAGCCAGCCGCGCCATTGCCCCGCCGTGCTGATCGCGGCACCGGCCTCTGGCCAGGGCAAGACCACCGTCACCGCCGCCCTGGCCCGCCTGCACCGCAACCTTGGGCGCAAGGTGCGGGTGTTCAAGTGCGGGCCCGACTTTCTCGACCCGATGATCCTCGAGCGGGCCAGCGGCGCGCCGGTGTACCAGCTCGACCTGTGGATGATCGGCGCCGAGGAAAGCCGCCGCCTGCTGTGGGAAGCCGCCGGCGAGGCCGACCTGATCCTGATCGAAGGGGTGATGGGGCTGTTCGACGGCACGCCGTCCAGCGCCGACCTGGCGCGCCACTTCGGCGTGCCGGTGCTGGCGGTGATCGACGGCACGGCCATGGCCCAGACCTTCGGCGCGCTGGCCCTGGGCCTGGCACGCTACCAGGCGGACCTGCCGTTTGCCGGTGTGTTGGCCAACCGGGTCGGCAGCCTGCGCCACGCGCAACTGCTGGAAGGTAGCCTGACCGAGGGCCTGCGCTGGTATGGCGGCTTGTCCCGCGAGCGCGGTATCGAGCTGCCCAGCCGCCACCTGGGGCTGGTCCAGGCCAGCGAGCTGAACGACCTGGACGCGCGCCTGGATGCCGCTGCCGAGGCGCTTGGCGCCAGTTGCGATGCTGCCTTGCCGCCGCCAGTGACCTTTGCCGAACCCGAGCCGCAAGCCAGTACTGCCTCGTTGGCCGGTGTGCGCATTGGCGTGGCGCGGGACGAGGCCTTTGCCTTCACCTATGGCGCCAACCTCGACCTGCTGCGCAACCTGGGCGCACAGCTGGAATTCTTCTCGCCGCTGCATGACCGCGAACTGCCGGCAGTGGACAGCCTGTACCTGCCGGGCGGTTATCCCGAACTGCACCACCACGCCCTGGCCGGTAATGCGCCGATGAACGAGGCGATCCGTGCCCATCACGCCCAGGGCAAACCGTTGCTGGCCGAGTGCGGCGGCATGCTGTATCTGCTCGATGCCCTGACCGACGTGGCCGGCGAGCGTGCCGAGCTGCTCGGCCTGCTGCCGGGCGAAGCGACCATGCAGAAGCGCCTGGCTGCCTTGGCCTTGCAGGCGGTGGAACTGCCTGAAGGCACCCTGCGCGGTCACACCTATCACCATTCGCTGACCAGTACCGCACTGGAGCCGATCGCACGTGGCCTGAGCCCCAATGGCGGGCGTGGCAACGAAGCGGTGTACCGCCTGGGTCGGCTGACGGCTTCCTACGTGCACTTCTACTTCCCCTCCAACCCGGATGCGGCGGCGGCGCTGTTGCGACCATGAGCGAACACGCCTACAGCGACGCCGAGCGCGCCGCGATCTACCGGGCCATCGGCGAGCGCCGTGACATGCGCCATTTCGCCGGTGGCGAGGTAGCCCCGGAACTGCTGGGCCGCCTGTTGGCTGCCGCGCACCAGGCGCCCAGCGTCGGGCTGATGCAGCCCTGGCGTTTCATCCGCATCACCCGGCGCGACCTGCGTGCGCGCATCCAGGCCTTGGTGGAAGCAGAGCGGGTGCGTACCGCCGAAGCGTTGGGCGAACGCTCCGACGCCTTCATGAAACTGAAGGTGGAGGGCATCAATGACTGCGCCGAGTTGCTGGTGGCCGCCCTGATGGACAACCGCGAGCCACATATCTTCGGCCGCCGCACCCTGCCGGAAATGGACCTGGCCTCGCTGGCCTGCGCCATCCAGAACCTGTGGCTGGCAGCCCGTGGCGAAGGCCTGGGCATGGGCTGGGTGTCGCTGTTCGACCCGCAGGCGCTGGCGGCGCTGCTGGGCATGCCGGCCGGGGCCAAGCCGGTCGCGGTGCTGTGCCTGGGGCCGGTGACCGAGTTCTACCCGGCACCGATGCTGGTGCTGGAAAACTGGGCCGAGGAACGGCCCTTGAGTGAAATGCTCTTTGAGAACCAATGGGGAGAGCGCCAATGAGCGTGGCCTTGCTGACCGTGGCCGGGGTGGCCCTGGATGCCTTGCTGGGCGAACCGCAGCGGCGCCATCCGCTGGTAGCCTTCGGCAACATGGCCAGTAACCTCGAGCGCCGCCTGAATGCCGGTGGGCGCGGCTGGCGCAGCCACGGGGTGAGCGCATGGTTCCTGGCCGTGGTGCCGCTTACCCTGGTGGCACTGATCCTCTCCTGGCTGCCGTACATCGGCTGGCTGGTTGACGTGCTGGCGCTGTACTGCGCCGTCGGGCTGCGCAGCCTGGGCGAACACGTGTTGCCGGTGGCCAGTGCCTTGCGCCAGGGTGACCTGCAAGAAGCGCGGCGCCGTGTGGGCTACCTGGTCAGCCGCGAAACCCGTGAACTGGACGAACCTGCGGTGGCCCGGGCGGCCACCGAATCGGTACTGGAGAATGGCAGCGATGCGGTATTCGCCGCGCTGTTCTGGTTCGTGGTCGCCGGCGCACCGGGCGTGGTGCTGTACCGCCTGAGCAACACCCTGGACGCCATGTGGGGCTACCGCAACGAGCGCTTCGAACGCTTCGGCTGGTGCGCGGCGCGCGTCGACGATGTGCTCAACTATATCCCTGCCAGGCTGGTGGCGTTGACCTACGCGCTGCTGGGCAAGACCCGCCTGGCCCTGGCCTGCTGGCGCAAGCAGGGCCCGCTGTGGGACAGCCCCAATGCCGGGCCGGTGATGGCCGCCGGTGCTGGTGCGTTAGGTGTGGAACTGGGTGGCCCGGCGGTGTACCACGGCGAGCTGCATGAGCGGCCACGCCTGGGTGACGGGCCAATGGCCGACGCCGACGCCATCGAGCGCGGCTGGGGCCTGGTGCAGCGCGGCGTATGGCTGTGGCTGCTGGTGATCTGCCTGGGGGCCTATATCAATGCTTGAACACGGAGGCCGCCTGCTGCGGGCGGTACGGCAATACGGCATCGCCCGCGAGCAGTGGCTCGACCTGTCCAGCGGCATTGCGCCATGGCCTTTCCCGATTCCACCGATTCCCGTGGAGGCCTGGGCTCGCCTGCCGGAGACCGAGGACGGCCTGGAGGACGCCGCGCGTGCGTATTACGGCGCCCGCCAATTGCTGGCGGTGGCCGGTTCCCAGGCCGCGATCCAGGCCTTGCCGCTGTTGCGCGCAGCCGGCCGGGTAGGGGTGTTGACGCCATGCTATGCCGAGCACCCATACGCCTGGCAACGGGCGGGGCACCAGTTGCTGGAGCTGGACGAAGCGCAGGTCGAGGCGACGCTCGACAGCCTTGACGTACTGGTGCTGGTCAACCCCAACAACCCCACCGGCCGCCGGGTGCCGCGTGAACGCCTGTTGGATTGGCATGCGCGCCTGGCCGCCCGCGGTGGTTGGCTGCTGGTCGACGAAGCGTTCATGGACAACACCCCGGCGGATGGCGTGGTCGATTGTGCCGAGCGCCCGGGGCTGATCGTGCTGCGCTCGTTCGGCAAGTTCTTCGGCCTGGCCGGCGTGCGCCTGGGGTTCGTTGCCGCCGAACGCAGCCTGCTGCTGCGCCTGGCCGAGTTGCTGGGGCCGTGGACCGTCAATGGCCCGACCCGGGTGCTGGCCCAGGCCAGCCTGGCCGACCACGCCGCCCAGCGTGCGCAGGTCGAACGCTGCGCTGCCGCCAGCCAGCGGCTGGCTATGCTGTTGCGCAGCGCCGGCCTGGCGCCCAGCGGCGGTTGCGACCTGTTCCAGTACGTACGCAGCGAGCACGCTGCACAACTGCATGACTTTCTTGCCCGCCGCGGCATCCTGGTGCGGTTGTTCGAGCACCCGCCGGCGGTACGCCTTGGGCTGCCTGCCCATGCGGCGGACGAACAGCGCCTGGCCCAGGCCCTGGCGGCCTATCAGAAGGAAACGGCATGACCACCCTCATGGTGCAAGGCACCACCTCCGACGCCGGCAAGAGCACGCTGGTGACCGCACTGTGCCGCTGGCTGTTGCGCCAGGGCGTCGGCGTGGTGCCGTTCAAGCCGCAGAATATGGCGCTGAACAGCGCGGTGACCGCCGACGGCGGTGAAATCGGCCGGGCCCAGGCAGTGCAGGCCCAGGCCTGCCGGCTGCAACCGCACACCGACATGAACCCGGTGCTGCTCAAGCCCAACAGCGACACCGGCGCCCAGGTGATCATCCATGGCCGTGCCGTCACCAGCATGAACGCGGTGGCCTACCACGACTACAAGGCCATCGCCATGCAGGCGGTGCTGGCCTCGCACCAGCGCCTGAGCGCCGCCTGGCCGGTAGTCATGGTCGAAGGCGCGGGCTCGCCGGCGGAGATCAACCTGCGTGCCGGTGACATTGCCAACATGGGCTTTGCCGAAGCGGTGGACTGCCCGGTGATCCTGGTTGCCGACATCAATCGTGGTGGTGTGTTCGCCCATCTGGTCGGCACGCTGGAACTGCTGTCGCCCAGTGAGCAGGCGCGGGTAAAGGGCTTTGTCATCAACCGCTTCCGCGGCGACATCGCCTTGCTGCAGCCGGGGCTGGACTGGCTGGAGCAGCGCACCGGCAAGCCGGTACTGGGCGTGCTGCCGTATGTCACCGATCTGCATCTGGAAGCCGAAGACGGCATCGACGCACGCCAGGGGGCAAAGGCCGAGCGCGTGCTCAAGGTGATCGTCCCGGCACTGCCGCGTATCAGTAACCACACCGACTTTGACCCGCTGCGCCTGCACCCGCAGGTGGACCTGCAGTTCATCGGCGCGGGCCAGCCGATCCCGGCCGCCGACCTGATCATCCTGCCGGGCTCCAAGAGTGTGCGCGGCGACCTGGCGCAACTGCGTGAGCGCGGTTGGGACAAGGCCATCGACCGGCACCTGCGCTATGGCGGCAAGCTGATCGGGATCTGCGGTGGCCTGCAGATGCTGGGCCGCGAAGTGCATGACCCGCTTGGTCTCGAAGGTGCCGCCGGCTCCAGCCCGGGGCTTGGCCTGCTCGATTACGCCACGGTGCTCGAAGCCGAGAAGCAACTGCGCAACGTTGCCGGCACGCTGAACCTGGAGGCAGTCCCGGTTGCCGGTTATGAAATTCATGCTGGCGTCACCACGGGGCCTGCCCTGGAGCAGCCAGCCGTGCAACTTGCCGATGGCCGTTGCGATGGTGCTGTCAGCGCTGATGGCCAGATACTTGCCACCTACCTGCACGGCCTGTTCGAAGGTAGCCAGTCGTGCGCGGCGCTGCTGCGCTGGGCTGGGCTGGATGATGTGCAGGCCGTCGATTACCAGGCCCTGCGCGAACGCGATATCGAGCGCCTGGCCGACCTGGTGGAAAAGCACCTGGACACCGCGCGCCTGCGCCAGCTCTGTGGGGTGGCCTGACATGCTCAACCTGATCCTCGGTGGCGCCCGCTCGGGCAAGAGCCGCCTGGCCGAACAGCTGGCCAGCGCCAGTGGCCTGCCGGTGACCTATATCGCCACCAGCCAGCCGCTGGATGGTGAAATGAACGAACGCGTGCTGCTGCACCGCCAGCGTCGCCCCGATGACTGGGGGCTGATCGAAGAACCCCTGGCCCTGGCCGCGGTGCTGCGCGCCGAAGCGGCCGAAGGGCGCTGCCTGCTGGTGGATTGCCTGACCCTGTGGCTGACCAACCTGCTGATGCTCGAAGACGACCAGCGCCTGACCGAGGAGCGTGATGCGCTGCTGGCCTGCCTGGAACAGTTGCCGGGCACGGTCATCCTGGTCAGTAACGAAACCGGCCTGGGCGTCGTGCCCATGGGCGAGCTGACCCGACGCTATGTCGACCTGGCCGGCTGGCTGCACCAGGCTGTGGCCGAACGCTGTCAGCGCGTGGTGCTGACCGTGGCCGGCCTGCCCCTAATGCTCAAAGGACCTGCACTATGACCCAAGCCTGGTGGCGTGACGCCTGCCAACCCCTCGACAACGCCGCCATGGACCAGGCCCGCGCCCGTCAGCAGCAGCTGACCAAACCTGCCGGTTCGCTCGGCCAACTGGAAGGTTTGGCCATTCAGCTGGCCGGCCTGCAGGGGTGTGAACGGCCGACCTTGGATAACGCCGCAATCAGCATTTTTGCCGGTGACCACGGCGTGGTCGAGGAAGGCATCTCGGCCTACCCGCAAGCGGTGACCGGGCAGATGCTGCGCAACTTCGTCGGCGGTGGCGCGGCAATCAGCGTGCTGGCGCGCCAGCTGCAAGCAAGCCTGGAAGTGGTCGACCTGGGCACCATCGACCCGCACCTGGAACTGCCTGGCGTGCGCCATCTGCGCCTGGGCGCCGGTACCGCCAACTTCGCCCGCCAGCCAGCGATGACCGAGGGCCAGCTGCAGGCCGCCCTGCAGGCTGGCCGCGATAGTGCCCTGCGCGCCGCCGAACAGGGCGCGCAGCTGTTCATCGGTGGCGAGATGGGTATTGGCAACACCACGGCTGCCGCTGCCTTGGCTAGCGTCCTGCTGGGCTGCCCGCCGGCTGAGTTGAGTGGCCCTGGTACCGGCCTGGACCACGCCGGGGTGCGGCACAAGGCCGAGGTCATCGAGCGTGCGTTGAGCCTGCATGGCCTTAGCGCCAACGATCCATTGCAGGCACTGGGCTGTGTCGGTGGTTTCGAGATCGCGGCCTTGGCCGGTGCCTACATTGGCTGCGCGCAGGCGGGTATCGCGGTACTGGTGGACGGCTTCATCTGCAGTGTCGCCGCGCTGCTGGCGGTGCGCCTCAACCCGCAGTGTCGGGCCTGGTTGCTGTTCGCCCACCAAGGCGCAGAGCCTGGGCACAAAGCCTTGCTCGACGCGTTGCAGGCCGAGCCGTTGCTGGCCCTGGGCCTGCGCCTGGGCGAGGGCAGTGGGGCTGCCCTGGCCGTACCGCTGTTGCGCCTGGCCTGTGCGTTGCACGGGCAGATGGCGACCTTCGCCGAGGCTGCGGTGGCGGACCGCCCGGCATGATCCTCGACCTGCTGCGCCATGGCGAAACGGAACAGGGAGGCCTGCGTGGCAGCCTTGATGATGCCTTGACCGACAAGGGCTGGGCGCAGATGCGTCACGCCGTGGCCGAAGCCGGCCCGTGGGAGGTGCTGGTCAGTTCGCCGCTGCAGCGCTGTGCGCGTTTTGCCGAGGAACTGGGCGAGCGGCTGAACCTGCCGGTACAGCGCGAAGCGGCGTTGCAGGAACTGCATTTTGGCGACTGGGAAGGCCGTAGTGCGGCGCAGATCATGGAAGACCAGGCGGACGCGCTGGGGCGCTTCTGGGCGGACCCTTACGCTTTTACACCGCCCAATGGCGAGCCGGTCGAGGCGTTCGCCGAGCGTGTGCTGGGGGCTGTCGAGTGCCTGAGCCATCAGCATGCTGGCAAGCGTGTGCTGCTGGTCACCCATGGCGGCGTGATGCGGTTGCTGCTGGCCCGTGCCCGTGGTTTGCCGAGGGCGCAGTTGCTGCAGGTCGAAGTCGGCCACGCTGCGCTGATGCGATTGGTGCCGGGTGACGACGGCCAGTTGGTCGAGGGGCGCTGAAATGTTGCCGTTGTGGATTGCCTTGCAGTTTCTCAGCAGTCTGCCGGTGAGTCTGCCGGGCATGCCGGCGCCGCGCGAGGTGGGGCGCTCGCTGCTCTGCTACCCGCTGGTCGGGTTGCTGTTCGGCCTGTTGCTGTGGCTGGCCAGCCACCTGCTGGAGGGCACGCCGACGCCGCTGCACGCGGCCCTGCTGCTGACGTTGTGGGTGTTGCTCAGTGGCGCCTTGCATCTGGATGGCCTGGCGGACAGCGCCGACGCTTGGCTGGGTGGTTTCGGTGACCGCGAACGCACCCTGCTGATCATGAAAGACCCGCGTAGCGGGCCGATTGCCGTGGTTACGCTGGTGCTGGTGCTGTTGTTGAAGTTCTGCGCCTTGTGGGTGCTGGTCGAGCAGGGCATTGGCGCGCAGTTGCTACTGGCACCGTTGATCGGGCGGGCGGCGATGCTCGGGTTGTTCCTGAGTACGCCTTATGTACGGCAGGGTGGTTTGGGGCAGGCGCTGGCCGAGCACCTGCCCCGGCATGCGGCCGGTTGGGTGCTGCTGGGCTGTGTGCTTTTTTGCCTGGTCCTGGGCGGGTGGGTCGTGGTGCTGGCGTTGGCGGTGTTTGCCTGGTTGCGACAACTGATGTGCCGGCGCCTGGGCGGGACTACCGGCGATACCGCTGGTGCAATGCTCGAGTTGCTCGAATTGGCCGTGGTGCTGGGGTTGGCGTTGGGCGTCTGAGCCTTGCTCCTACAAGTGACCGCGCAAGCAGGATGTTTCTGTAGGGCGTTTCTGAGCCTAACGTGTTGGTAAATTCCTGAAAAAACTCAGCAAGAACCGGCATCTTTTCACTGGCGTATGCTTGCCCCTCCCGCAAACGTCGAGGAGTGTCGGCACCATGCGTCATGTCATTCTCGCTGCGTTTTTGTTGGCCATGGGGCCTGCTGCCATGGCAGCCGATCTCATGGCTTTCTGGAACACCCCCCGCCACGGTGGCAACAGCTTCAACCGGCTGCCGCCTGATCAAGCCTACTTCGACGCCTTGAGCGGTTATGGCGCGACCTGGGTGCGGCTGTCCTACGACAAATGGCAGCCGGCGGAACGCGACTTCCTCCTCGGCGATGCCGATGCCTATCAAGGCCTGGCTGCGGCTGACCTGGCCACGCTGCGAGCCACCCTCGACCGCGCCCATAAGGCCGGCCTCAAGGTGGTGATCGCACCGCTCTCGCTACCCGGCATGCGCTGGTCGCAAAACAACCAGGGCCAGTTCGACGACCGCCTCTGGCAGGACAAACGCTACTGGTTGCAGGCTGCGGCCTTCTGGCGGGATCTGGCCCGTGAGCTGAAAGGTCACCCGGCCATCGCCGCCTACAACCTGGTCAACGAGCCCGCCCCGGAGAAGCAAGGTGGCCTGGCCGAGCATGCCGACCCTGGGCAAATGCAGCAGTGGTATGCACGGCAGCAGGGCAGTGCGCGTGATCTGCCGGCCCTGTATCGGCAGTTGATAGCGGCCATTCGCGAGGAGGACGCGGACACGCCGGTCATGCTCGATGCCGGCTGGTTCGCCGCCGCCGACGCCTTTGGTTACTGGCCGGCACCTCTGGAAGACCAGCGGGTGCTGTACAGCGTGCACATGTACGAGCCCTATCTGGTGACCAGTGCACCGAACATGACGCGCAAGCAACCCATCGCCTATCCCGGCTCGGCACCGTTCGCGGGGCAAACGCAGCAGTGGGATGGCCAGCGTGTGGCGCAATATCTGCGCCAGCCGCTGGACTGGGCCGCGGCCATGAACGTGCCCCGCTCGCGGTTGGTGGTGGGCGAGTTCGGCTGCATGCGCAGGCTGCCGGGCTGCCGGCAATACCTGGAAGACGTGCTCAGCGTGCTGGATCGCCACCAGTTGCACTGGGCCTTCTACAGCTTCCGTGAAGATAACTGGGACGGCATGGACTACGAACTGGGCTCGGCCAAGGTGCCGTGGCGCTATTGGCAGGCAATCGAGCAGGCCGTTCCAGACCCGCTGGTGCGCAAGGCTACAGCAGAGTTCGAGCCGATTCGCCGGCGCTTGAACCTGGTTAAGTAATTGGGGGCCGCTTTGCGGCCCATCGCCGGCAAGCCAGCTCCCACAGGTACAGCGTTGCTCTCGAGGTTGTCGCTGTACCTGTGGGAGCTGGCTTGCCGGCGATGGGCTGCGTAGCAGCCCCATTAACGCTATCTGACAGGCATTAGGGCTGAGGGGCGTCGGTAATCGTGAAATCTCTTGCAACACACATGACGCGGGTATATACACGTATCCATGTTGACCAGTGAATGCATCTGCACCCACCTGCGTCGTGCCGCCCGTGGGGTGAGCCGGCATTACGACGAGGCCCTTGCCGGCTTCGGGGTCAATGTCGCCCAGTTTTCCCTGTTGCGTCATCTGCAGCGGCTCGATCGCCCGAGTATCACCACCCTGGCGGAGGCCATGGGCCTGGAGCGTAGTACCCTGGGCCGCAACCTGCGGGTGCTGGAGGCTGAAGGGCTGGTGGCCTTGGCTGATGGTGACGATCAGCGCAACCGCGTGGTGCTGCTGACCGAGGCCGGTACCCAACTGCTGCGCGCTGCCCATCCGGCCTGGGAACAGGCACAGGCCGAACTGGTGGAGCGGCTGGGGGCAGGGCAGCGGGATGAACTGGTGCGTTTGCTGAACCAGCTGGCTTGAATTGATACGACTATAAGCGGGTATATACCCGTAAAACCTTGCGATGTGCTGGAGATAACGACAATGACTTCGGTGTGGCGAACCAGCGGGTGGGTATTGGTGGGGGCAGCGCTGATCCTGGCGCTGTCCCTGGGTGTGCGGCACGGCTTCGGCCTGTTCCTGGCGCCTATGAGCGCGGACTTCGGCTGGGGGCGTGAGGTATTCGCCTTCGCCATTGCCTTGCAGAACCTGATCTGGGGGCTGGCGCAACCGTTCGCCGGCGCCCTGGCCGACCGCATGGGCGCGGCGCGGGTGGTGATCATTGGCGGTATTCTCTACGCTGCCGGGTTGGTGCTGATGGGCATGGCCGACTCGGCCTGGTCGTTGTCGCTGAGTGCCGGCTTGCTGATCGGCATCGGCCTGTCCGGCACCTCGTTCTCGGTCATCCTCGGCGTGGTTGGGCGTGCCGTGCCGGCGGAGAAGCGCAGCATGGCCATGGGCATTGCCAGCGCTGCCGGTTCTTTCGGCCAGTTCGCCATGTTGCCGGGCACGCTCGGCCTGATCCAATGGTTGGGCTGGTCCGCAGCGTTGCTGGTACTGGGCCTGATGGTGGCGCTGATCGTGCCCTTCGTCGGCCTGCTGCGCGACCGGCCGCTGCCCACTCATGGTACCGAACAGACCCTGGGCCAGGCCTTGCGCGAGGCGTGCTCGCATTCCGGCTTCTGGTTGCTGGCGCTGGGCTTTTTCGTTTGTGGTTTCCAGGTGGTGTTCATTGGCGTGCACCTGCCGGCCTACCTGGTCGACCAGCACCTGGCCGCGACCACCGGCACAACGGTGCTGGCGCTGGTAGGCCTGTTCAATATCGTCGGTACCTTCACCGCTGGCTGGCTGGGCGGGCGCATGTCCAAGCCGCGCCTGCTGACCGGGTTGTACCTGCTGCGTGCGGTAGTGATCGTGCTGTTCCTCTGGGCGCCGGTGACTGAAGTCAGCGCTTACCTGTTCGGCATCGCCATGGGCCTGCTGTGGTTGTCCACGGTGCCGTTGACCAACGGCACGGTGGCCACTGTGTTCGGCGTGCGCAACCTGTCCATGCTTGGCGGTATCGTCTTCCTGTTCCACCAGCTGGGCGCCTTCCTGGGCGGCTGGTTGGGCGGAGTGGTGTATGACCGCACCGGCAGCTACGACCTGGTCTGGCAGATTTCCATCCTGCTCAGTCTGCTGGCTGCCGCCCTCAACTGGCCCGTGCGCGAACGTCCGGTCGCCCGCCTGCAGGCCCAGGCCGCATGAACCGCTACCTGGCTCGAGGGCTACTGGCCGTCGCCGCCCTGTTGCTGCTGGCGCTGGTGTGGTGGGGCTGGCACAAGGGCGGGATGGCGCTGATGCAGCTGGGCATGAGTGTTTGTTAGGCGCTACCCTGCAAGTTCAGGGATTGTCTTGCGGGAGAAACGAGTCATGCGTGCACATTGGTTGACGGTGCCGGTGCTGGCCCTGCTTGCCGGCGCATCGAGCTGGGCTGCCGATTGCCCGGCGTTGTTGCAGGGTAGCCTGCCAGAGTTGCGGGGCAAGGGGCAGGTGGACCTGTGCCAGCGCTTTGCCGGCAAGCCGCTGGTGGTGGTCAACACGGCCAGTTACTGCGGTTTTGCGCCGCAGTTCGAGGGGCTTGAGGCGACATACAAGGAATATCACGAGCAAGGCCTGGAAATGCTTGGTGTGCCTTCCAATGACTTCAAGCAGGAGGACGCCGACAGCGAGAAGACAGCCAAGGTTTGTTATGCCAACTATGGCGTCACCTTTACCATGACCAAGACACAGGCGGTTCGGGGCGCGGATGCGATACCGCTGTTCGCGGAGCTGGCCAACCAGAGCAGTGCGCCGAAGTGGAATTTCTACAAGTACGTGGTGGACCGCAAGGGCAAGGTGATTGGTAACTTTTCCAGCCTGACCAAGCCGGATGATCCAGCGTTCCGGGCAGCCATCGAAAAGGCCATTGCCTCCCAGCCATAACCTGGCTGCTTTTGCTTTTAAGCGCGCGATAGTTCAGGCGCCGCCGATTGCGACTTCAGGAGGCCGAGCGAAGGGACTGCGGAGGGAGGTGACGGGCATGGATGCCCGTCAAGCGCTGAGGCCCCATGGATGGGGCCTGCAGCGCGTACTCCCGGGAGCAGGCCCGTAGCGAGGGGACCCCGGAGCGCAGCGTAGGGGCCGGATGATAGGAGCCATGTACGGGTCACCCACATGGGTTACATAAAAGTTCACTCACATAGGTGACACCTTTCCGCCGTAAGGGCGGAAAGGTGATTAAGCGCCACCTTCGAAAATGAATGTTGACCTTGTTGTTGATGCCCACGCTTGAAAGCGAAGAGCGAAGAGCGAAGAGCGGAAAAGTACTGGTATTGATCTCGCGCATAGTCCATTTACGATGGCGACGCTTACTCACCTTTTCGCCCTTACGGCGAGTCACTTTTTGTCAAACGCGACAAAAAGTAACCAAAAAACGCTGCGCTCCCATCATCCGGCCCCTCCGCTACGCTACGGGGTTCCCTCGCGCCGGTCTTGCTCCCGGGAGTACGCGCTGCAGGCCCCATCCATGGGGCCTCAGCGCTTGACGGGCATCCATGCCCGTCACCTCCCTCCGCAAGACCTCTGCTCGGCCTCCTGAAGTCGCGAAGATCAAGATCAAGATCAAGATCAAGATCAAGATCAAGATCAAGATCAAGATCAAGATCAAGATCAAGATCAAGATCAAGATCAAGATCAAGATCAAGATCAAGATCAAGATCAAGATCAAGATCAAGATCAAGATCAAGATCAAGAGCAAGAGCAAGAGCAAGAGCAAGAGCAAGAGCAAGAGCAAGAGCAAGAGCAAGAGCAAGAGCAAGAGCAGGGGACTTGTCTGGGTTTCAGGTTACTTCACTTTGCATGCACAGTAATCGCCACCAACCGCACAACCACCGGCCTGACCATCAATACACAAACGAACGCCACAGGCATCGCCAACTGGTAAGCCTTCAGCACGTTGCCAAGGTATTCAGGGTTAATCCCCCCATTCGCTGCCGTGATCACGAAACACATCAATAGCGCCATGATCGACGACATGTAGAAGGCAAAAACGTAGGGCGTGGCCCCCGGGTGCAATTTGCGTCGGCTGCGTGTCTGGGACAGGTTGCTCATGCGAACTCCTGAAAAGAAAGTAGAGGCGCAGGTTAGCAACGCACCCGGCAGCAGCTGTAGACCAGCCGTATTGAGTTCTTTATAAAGAGATTCTTACGAATCCAAGGGCTCAGCATGGACCTGCTCAACGCCATTCGCAGCTTCATCAAGGTGGTCGAAGCCGGCAGCATCGCCGCCGGTGCCCGCAACCTGGGCCTGAGCCCGGCCGCGGTTAGCCAGAACCTGGCACGCCTGGAAGGCCACTTGCAGGTTCGCCTGCTCAGCCGCACCACCCGCAGTATGGCGCTGACACCCGCCGGCACCCAGTATTACGAACGCGTCAGGCACATCGAGCGCGACCTGGCCTTGGCCGAACAGGCCGTCACCGCCCCCGACAGTGAACCCCAAGGGCGGCTGTGCATTGCCTCGACGTCCGCCTTCGGTCGCCATGTCCTGGCGCCATTGATACCCGCGTTCAGTGCCCGCTACCCACTGCTTTCGATAGAGTTGGTAACGACTGATCGCCGGGTCAACCACGCGCGGGAGGATGTGGACGTGAGCCTGCGCATTGCCCCGCAACTCGAAGACCAGTTGCTGGCCCGGCATATCGCCCGTATACCGTTCATTTGCTGTGCCTCGCCCGGTTACCTGCAAAGCGCCGGTGTGCCGGCCACGCCCGAGGCCTTGCGTGACCACCGCTGCCTGGTGTTCCGCTACCCGGTGGATGGGCGCTTCCTGCGTTGGGGGTTCATGCGCGACGGGCTGCGGTTCGAGGCAGAGTTCGGCAGCGTATTGATCAGCGACGACATAGACGCCCTGACCCAGATGGCACTGCATGATGGCGGCATCACCCGCCTGGCCGAGTTCATCGTAAGGCCGCATTTGGCCACCGGGGCGCTGGTGCCGTTGTTCGAATACAGCGATAGCGGCCAGGCCTATGCCCAGACCGAACCGATGGATATCTACCTGTGCCTGGCCGACCGCTTCGCCATGACCGCAAAAGTGCGTGTGTTCATGGGCTACCTGCGCGAATGCCTGGGTGACAGCTGGCAGGTGCAGGCCTGAAACGATATTGGGGCTGCTTTGCAGCCCATCGCGACACAAGGCCGCTCCTACAGCGTCCGCATGATCCCGTAGAATCGGTTTTGTGCGGTCGTTGCAGGAGCGGCCTTGTGTCGCGATGGGCCGCAAAGCGGCCCCGACTTTCTTGAAGCTATCAGAAGCGGTAGGTAAGGGATGCACCGATACCGTGAGCGCTGTTCTCGTACTTGGCCTGGTAGTTGCCTTTCAAGGCACCTTCCGTCGGCGAGTCCGGTTGATTGTTGACCTTGGTGTCCTCTTCCCACAGGTAGGAGTAGGCAACATCGATGGTCATGTCATCGTTCGGGCTCCAGCCGGCACCAAAGCTGACCGCTTTACGGTCGCCGGTAGGAATGCGCGGCGAGCGATCGTGGTTGTTGGTGGGCGACTGGTCGACGGAGAAGCCTGCACGCAGGGTCCACTCCTTGTTCACCTTGTAGGCAGCACCAATGGCGTGTGCCCAGGTGTCATGCCAGTTCTGCTCTTCGGTGATGGTCTGCAGTGGGTAGCCCGCCGGTGCTTCGTTCTTTACAACGATGCTCTCCAGGCGGCTCCAGCGAGTCCAGGTGCTACCCGCATACAGGGTCCAGTGGTCATCCAGTTCATGGGTGACCGAGAAGTCCACGGACTCCGGTGTCTTGATTTTCAGGCTGGCGTCGAATTTGCCGCTGAGACCAGCAAGAGCAACCGGGTAGGAAACACGGGTATCGCCTTCAAGCTTGTAGTCGACCATCGAGTGATAGGTCAGACCCACGCGGGTACGGTCTGTGGCTTGTACGAGGACGCCGATGTTGTAGCCGATAGCGGTGTCGTCGCCCTTGATCTTGACTTCGCCATCAGGGCCACCGCCCAGAAACCCGGGGAAGGCGGCGCTGCTCAGGTTCGAGCCCAGTTCACCCTTGATACGGTTGATGGTCGGACCAAAACCGATCGACACCTTGTCGTTGAAGGCATAGCTGATGGTTGGCTGGAAGGTGACAACCTCGACCTTGCTCTTCTTGCCCCAGTAACGTGCCGCGTCGCCGCTACCGTAGTCGGTGATCAGGCCGTATGGCACGTAAACACCGAAACCGACGCTCCAATGATCATCGATCGGCTTGACGTAGTAACCCATGGGCACGCCCACGACCGGGACCATGTCGCCATCGGTTTCCCCCCCGAAATTGCTACCAGGACCCGAAATATCAGTTTTGGCAATTACGGCCGCACCACCCACGGTGACCTGTTCGCGCTTCAGGCGCGACATGCCTGCAGGGTTGCCATACACAGTGCTGGCATCTTCGGCAGAAGACGAACGTCCCGCAAAACCGGTTCCCATGCCGCTGATGCTTTGCTCGTTCAGCGCGAAACCTGCGGCAAGCAGTTGGCTGGAAGCAAGAGCAACGGCAATGCCGAGGGAGGTTTTGAGCATTACTTTTTTCATTATTAGAAAACTCCTTGGGATCTCCGGGGCGAAAAGCTACCAACAAATCACGCGCCGCGCTATAGCCTCAATCGCAGGAGATAGAGCGGTTTTGTAGGACAATCCGACCAAAATTCCCTTTTTTCCGGGTGCGTTGTAGGACGCGTCTTAAGATGCCTGCGGCAATCTCTGATCTATGCAGGTATGCCAGGCGTGGGTGAAGTCGCGCAGGCGACCTTGTGGGTTGAAAATCTGTCGCCAGATCCGCGCCAGCGCGAGAAGGTCATCGGCGGCAGGCAGTGGCGTGGCCTGCTCTTCGACGAGCATCCAGGCAATGGCGGTGGAATAGCGCAGGTTGACGGTGAGTTCCAGGTGCGGGCCGCCGAGGAAGGCGTGCTGACTGGCCAGGCCGCGGACCAGGCTGGCCAGGTCGGGGTCACGGGCAAGGTAGTCGTCCCAGATCGCCTGGTGACGGTGTTCGCCGATACGGTACAGGCCATGCCCACGACGGTCGTGCAAGGCCGACCCCAGGGCCGACTGGCTGGCGGCGATGCCCAGCAACAAGGCTTCGGCGCTGGCGCAGTGACGGTTCAGGTAGACCAGGGTGGGTCGGATCACATACTGACACAATTCATTCGCCGCGATACCCATGATGCCCTCGAGCAGTTAAGGGCCGGACGGGCACTGGAGCTTGGCAGCTGGTGAGTGATCAGGCCCGCCGGAAGCGGCAAGCACCGCTCGAGTTGAAGTGTAGTGTGATAATCGTGGTGTAAAGGGCTGTTTTTAAATCGATTGCTGCCTGACGTACCGGGCTATATGCCTTAAGGCAATTACGCCACGAACGTTCAGGCAGGCTTGCGATGGGATGATTCAGCGCTTGAATACCGCAGTATTCGCCGCTCACGCGGTGAGCGACTGACGGGTTCGGGCGATGACCGCCTGCAGCGGTTCACTGCGGCTGTACTGTTCGGGGTACAGGCGCTCGGTGTGGCAGGCGACGCCGTGTTCGTCTACCAGGGTAAAGCTGAAGCTGCCCTTGCGAGGGGCAACGATGAGGCACTTCAACGGCGAGAAGGCCTGGGAGAGGGTGCCAATGGCAGCCTGAATCTGATGATGAGTTTGCATATTGTTGGAGGTTCCTGCTTTAAACACGGGGTTATGATCCGTGCATGATAGAAACGTTCCAGTGACGCCTTTATTAAGGGACGAACGAACCTGACTGGAACAGGGCAGCCAGAGGGAGCGCAATCAAAGGTGGGCGCATGGGCTGACTGGTAGGTACTTCAGAAGGCAGGCAGCACGCCGGGGCCAAGGTTCTAGGCCGTCGGTGTGGAATCCTGATCAATCTGTCACGTGATTCGTGCTTGAACAGCGCGTGGCTGGCGAGTGAATCATCGAATGGGCCGGTCTTGGTTTCAGCAGCGCCACCCTTGGGAGGGGCGGGTCTGCAAGGACGCTTGAGGCCAGAATTGACTTTCAGCTTGGTACTAACGAGGCGCACCTTAGCGGAAATACAGGCGCTTGGCAAGCATTTCATGTTTGTTCAGGTGAGCCGAGCAGTATGGCGCGTATTTGCCCTGCTGGGAAGAGGGGGCAAAAGGCCCGCATCCGGCCTGATGTACCGATTTCGTGCACTCAAATGAAGGTTTATGGTGCACTTGTTCACATTCGGAGCAGCGCTTGCAACTGCCTGGCAACACGCCACGACAGCCTCGCCAATGCCTTGACTGGGCGGTTAAGTCAATGAAAAAAAACACTATTTTTAGCTGGTGAAAAAATCGTCAGTTTGAGCGAAAGCCCCAATTCATGGGGGGTTGCGGGGGATAGGAGGGGGTTGTCCACCGAGTTATCCACAGGAACTGTGGATTGTCCCGAGCGCTTGCTCTAGGACGGGCGTGCCAGCAATACATTGAACTGTCCGACAATCGACATGCTCCGGGAGACCTGTTGGTCATCCACTTGAAAACGTCAAGAAAAGATCATTGAAAATTTTTTTCAATCCTCCGGAAATCGAAAGGCCAAGGCGCAAGAAAAAGGGTAGAGTGGCGCGCCTTTCGAGTTGCCAAACCTGTTGCTCATGAAGTTTCGCGGTAAACCCCTCGCCAGCCCCGCTGCATCGACGCCTGCGCCTCCCCCCAAACGTTTCTCTCTCAAAGTGGCCTTGTGGCTGCTCGACAACCCGCGCCTGGGTGACAAGCCGCAGGTCAAGCACCTGGCCGGGCGCCTGTTGAAACAGCCGGCGCGCCAGGGCGTGGTCGTGGCGCAAAGCCGCCTGGGGCAGATGTTGTGCCGCGATTGCGGCAATGCCCGTGACCGTCGTATTGGCCATGAACTGCTGCGCCAGGCCGCCCGCGCTGGTGATCGGCGGGCGCAGCTGGAGTATGCGCGGCTGTGCCAGCACAGCGAGCCGGAGCAGGCGCGGTACTGGCTGGAGCTGGCGGCGGGGCAGGGGTCGCAGGAAGCGCGGCGGCTTTTGAGGCAGTGGTTCCATGCCTGAGGTGTGTTGTCAGCACTGGCCCTATCGCCGGCAAGCCAGCTCCCACAGGTACAGCGTTGCTCTCGAGGTTGTCGCTGTACCTGTGGGAGCTGGCTTGCCGGCGATAGGGCCGGAACAGGCAACACACCTGCCAGGCTGATAAGCTGCACTCAATTTGCAACAGAGCGATCGGGGTAAGCATGACAGTGGATCTGGCCAGCATTCTGCTGGGCTTGGTGGCAGGTGCATTACCTTGCCTGGGTTGGGTCATGCAGGTGCAGCGCCGCCAGGGTGCGCGGCAAGGCGAGCAGGCCTTGCTCGAAGAGCGCCTCAATGCTGCCCAGCTGGCCCTGGCCGGCCTGCAGGCGCAACTGGATGCCAGCCGCGACGAGGTCAGCGACCTCAGCGAAGCCAACACCGTCAAGCAGACCCAGCTGGCCGCCCAGGGGCGTGAGCTGGAACTGCTGCAGATCGACCGCGACAACGCCCGTGACGCCGCCCACGCCTGGAACCTCGAGCGTGCCAACCGCGAAGCCGAACTGCGCCGCCTGGAGGCCCAGACCGCACGCCTGGACGCCGAACTGCGCGAGCAGCAGGAAAGCCACCAGCAGCGCCTGGAAGACCTGCAGGAAGCCCGCGACACCCTGCGCGCCCAGTTCGCCGACATGGCTACCAAGATCTTCGACGAGCGCGAGCAGCGCTTCGCCCAGACCAGCCAGCAGCATCTCGGCCAGTTGCTCGACCCGCTCAAGGAACGCATCCAGGCTTTCGAAAAACGCGTGGAGGAGAGCTACCAGCAGGAAGCCCGCGAGCGCTTCTCGCTGGGCAAGGAGCTGGAGCGCCTGCAGCAACTCAACCTGCGCCTGTCCGACGAAGCCACCAACCTGACCCAGGCGCTGAAGGGCCAGAAAACCCAGGGCAACTGGGGGGAGCTGATCCTCGAACGGGTACTGGAGCATGCCGGCCTGGAAAAGGGCCGCGAATACCAGACCCAGGTCAGCCTCAAGAGCGCCGATGGCGAGCGCTTCCAGCCTGATGTGCTGATCATGCTGCCCGGCGACAAGCAGGTAGTGGTGGATGCCAAGGTCAGCCTCACCGCCTACCAGCAGTTCGTCGCCGGCAACGACGAGGCCGCGCTCAAGCAGCATGTGCAGTCGCTGCGCAGCCACGTCAAAGGCCTGTCGAGCAAGGACTACAACCGCCTCGAAGGCCTGCACAGCCTGGATTTCGTGCTGCTGTTCGTGCCGATCGAGGCCGCCTTCTCGGCAGCCCTGCAGGCGGAGCCGAACCTGTTCCAGGAAGCCTTCGACCGGCAGATCGTGATCGTCAGCCCGACCACCTTGCTGGCCACCTTGCGGGTGATCGACAGCCTGTGGAAGCAGGAACGCCAGGGCCAGAACGCCCGCGAGATCGCCGAGCGCGCCGGCTGGCTGTACGACAAGTTCGTGCTGTTCATCCAGGACCTGGACGAGTTGGGCAGCCGCCTGCAGCAGGTGGACAAGGCCTATGCCGCCGCGCGCAACAAGCTGTGCGAAGGGCGCGGCAACCTGGTCAGCCGCAGCGAACAGCTGAAGCTGCTGGGCGCCCGCGCCAGCAAGAGCTTGCCTGCCGACCTTCTGGAGCGGGCGCTGTCCGACGAGGCGTTGCCGGACGAAGCGCTTACTGAACCAGGCTCAGATGGCGATTGAGCATGGCGCGCAGGGCCGCCGGCTTGACCGGCTTGGCCAGGTAGTCCAGGCCAGAGGCATGCACCATGGCGATGGTTTCCTTGCTGCCGTCGGCGCTGATCACCACGCCCGGCACCGGCTCACCCAGGCGCGCGCGTAGCCAGCCCATCAGCCCGGTACCGGTCTCGCCGTCGTCCAGGTGGTAGTCCACCAGCGCCAGGTGCGGGCGCATGCCCTTGGCCAGCAGGGCTTCGCATTCGGCGCGGTTGCGCGCGGTCCACACCTGGCAACCCCAGCGGCTGAGCAGGCTGTTCATGCCGATCAGGATGCTGTCTTCGTTGTCCACGCACAGTACCTGCAGCCCGGCCAGTGGCTGGCCACCCTGTTCCACCGGGGCGGTGGGCGCCGGGGCGGCTTGGCGGGCAATCGGTACGCTGACGCGGAACACCGTGCCCTTGCCCGGCCATGAGCGCACTTCCAGCTTGTGCCCCAGCACCCGGCACAGGCCGTCGGCGATCGCCAGGCCCAGGCCCAGGCCCTTCTCGGCGCGGGTCTGGTGGCTGTCCAGGCGCTTGAACTCCTGGAAAATCACCTGCAGCTTGTCGTCGGCGATGCCCGGGCCGCGGTCCCACACCTCAAGCCACAACTGTTCACCCTGGCGCCGTGCGCCCAGCAGGATCGGGCTCTTGCCATAGCGCAGGGCGTTGGTCAGGAAGTTCTGCAGCACCCGGCGCAGCAGCTTCATGTCGCTGTCCACCCGCAGGCGGCTGCCGCGCAGGCGGAACTCCAGGCCCTTCTCGGCGGCCAGCACCTTGAATTCGGCGCCCAGGGTGTCGAACAGCTCGTTGAGGGCAAAGGGCTTGGCATCCGGGGTGATCTTGCCGTTTTCCAGGCGCGAGATGTCCAGCAGGTCGCTGATCAGCTCTTCGGCCGAGCGCAGCGAGCTGTCCATGTGCTGCACCAGTTGCCGGGCCTCTTCATTCATGCCCTCGGCCTGCTGCGACAAGGCGGCGGAAAACAGCCGGGCGGCGTTCAGCGGCTGCATCAGGTCATGGCTGACTGCAGCCAGGAAACGGGTCTTGGACTGGCTCACCGCTTCGGCACGGCTCTTGGCTTCGGACAACGCCTGGTTCAGTTGCGACAGCTCTTGGGTGCGTTCCGCCACCCGTTGCTCCAGGCCTTCGTTGGCATCGCGCAGGGCCTGCTCGGCCTCGCGGAACGGGGTGATGTCGGTGAAGCTCATGACGAAACCGCCACCCGGCATCGGGTTGCCGATCAGTTCGATCACCCGGCCATTGGGGAACAAGCGCTCGGAGGAGTGCGCACGGCCCTGGCGCATCCAGTGCAGGCGCCGCGCCACATGCACCTGCGCCTCGCCCGGGCCGCACAGGCCACGCTCGGCGTTGTAGCGGATGATGTCGGCGATCGGCCGGCCCACGCTGATCAGCCCGTCGGGGTAGTTGAACAGTTCCAGGTAACGGCGGTTCCAGGCCACCAGGTGCAGGTTCTGGTCGACCACGCTGATGCCCTGGTTGATGTTCTCGATGGCCCCTTGCAGCAGGGCGCGGTTGAACTGCAGCACCTCGCTGGCTTCGTCGGCGATACGCACCACGTCTTCCAGCTGCATGTCGCGGCCTTCGATGGCGGCCTTGACCACCGCGCGGGTCGACGAGGTGCCGAGCACGCCGGCCAACAGGCGTTCGGTGTGTTCGATCCAGTCGCCGTCGGCGTTCTGGTTGGGGTTGAAGCCCTTGCCCTGGCGGTAGGCGAAGCGGATGAAGCTCTGCCGGGCGCGTTCTTCGCCGACAAAGCGCGAGGCCAGGGTCAGCAGGTCGTCGATCTGCACCGCCAGCAGCGGCTTGCTGCTGGGCCTGGCGCTGGTCTGCTGGCCGATGAAGCGGCCGGCTTGCCAATGCTCGGAAACCCGCGTGCGCGACAGCACCGAGACCCAGGCGAACAGGGTGAAGTTGCCCGCCAGCGACAGCACCACGCCCTGGGTCAGTGGGCTGATCGGCAGGTTCAGCGGGTTGCCGTGCAGCCACGCCAACCCTGGGAACAGCTGCAGCGACCAGCCCACGCTGTGCGCGGCAATCGGCAGCACCAAGGTGTAGAACCACAGGAAAATACCTGCGGCCAGGCCAGCGAACACGCCGCGGCGGTTGGCCTGCTTCCAGTACAGCGCACCGAGCATGGCCGGGGTCAGCTGGGTCACGGCGGCGAAGGCGATCTGGCCGATGGTCGCCAGGCTGGCGGTGGAGCCCAGCAGGCGGTAGCTGACATACGCCAGCAGCAGGATCACCACGATGGTCACCCGGCGTACCGAGAGCATCCAGTGGCGGAACGCCTCGAACGGCCGCTCGGCGTTGGTACGGCGCAGCAGCCAGGGCAGCAGCATGTCGTTGGAGACCATGGTCGACAGCGCCACGGCCTCGACGATGACCATGCCGGTGGCCGCCGAGGCACCACCGATGAATGCCAGCAGGGCCAGGCTCGGGTGTGCCTCGGCCAGCGGCAGGCTGATGACGAACGAATCGGAGATCACCGTGCCCGGCAGCAGCATCTGCCCGGCCAGGGCGATCGGCACCACGAACAGCGCGGCCAGCGCCAGGTACATCGGGAATACCCAGCGCGCCAGGCGCATGTCCTGGGGTTCGATGTTCTCCACCACGGTGACGTGGAACTGCCGTGGCAGGCAGATGATCGCCATCATCGCCACGGCGGTCTGCACCACCATCGACGGCCAGTTGATGGTTTCCTGCCAATAATCCTGCAGGTGGATCGACTGGCGGGCCTGGCTGAACAGGTCGTCGAAGCCGTCATACAGGTTGAAGACGATGAAGATGCCCACGGCGAGGAAGGCCAGCAGCTTGATCAGCGATTCGAAGGCAATCGCCAGGACCATGCCACGGTGGTGTTCGGTCACGTCCAGGCTGCGGGTACCGAAGACGATGGCGAACAGTGCCAGTACCAGCGACACCACCAGCGCGGTGTCCTGCACGCGGGTGCCGGTGGCGTCGGCATTGGCGCCGATCAGCAGGTTCACGCCCAGCACGATGCCCTTGAGCTGCAAGGCGATGTACGGCAGCACGCCGACCAGGCAGATCAGCGCCACGACCACCGCCAGGGACTGCGACTTGCCGTAGCGCGCGGCGATGAAGTCGGCGATCGAGGTGATGTTCTGTTGCTTGCTGATCAGCACCATCTTCTGCAGCACCCAGGGCGCGAAGATCAGCAGCAGCACCGGGCCCAGGTAGATCGGCAGGAATGCCCAGAGCTGTTCGGCGGCCTGGCCGACCGCGCCGAAAAAGGTCCAGCTGGTGCAGTACACGGCCAGCGACAGGCTGTACACCCAGGCACGCAGCTTCGGCGGCAACGGCGTGCTGCGGCGGTCGCCGTAGAAGGCGATGGCGAACATGATGGCCATATAGGCCAGGGCGACCACGGCGATCAGCCCGCTGGACAACGACATGAAGACTCCGAAGCAAAAAGATAACGCGGTCCCGATCAATCAGTCTGGCACGCAGGTGCCGCTTCGTCAGCGCAGACGATGGTCGCAGTGGCAGTTGGTCGCAGGTTTCTCTTTAACCTGTGCCGGCCCTATCGCGGGTGAACCCGCTCCCACAGGTACTGCACAGGCTTCGAAAGCGGCGCTGTCCCTGTGGGAGCGGGTTCACCCGCGAAGAGGCCAGCAGAGCAGACATCATCCTTTGCGGGTACCCAGCCAATAAAACACCCCCGCCAGTATCACCGACAACACCAGCAGGTAGAAGATCGCCCCCGGCCACAGATGTACCAGGGCAAACCCCACCATCACCGGCCCCAGCGCCGCACCGAGGTTGGACAGGTTCTGCGCACCGTAATACACCCCACGCAAGTGCTCCGGCGCGATCAGGTCGATGAACATGTACTCGGCCGGGATCACGATGATCTCGCCCAGGGTGAACACCAGCATCGCCAGGCACCACGCCAGCGCCGAACCGGCCAGGGCAAAGCCCAGTAGCCCTGCGATGAACAGGCCCATGCCGGCCAGCAGCCAGGGCATCAGGCGCTGGCGGCTGATGCGGCGGCCGATCAGGTACTGCAGGGCAATCACCGTCACCGCGTTGGTGGTCACCAGGTAACCGATCAGGCGCGCCGCCTCGGCCGGGCTGCTGGTCACCACCAGGTACTGTGACAGGTAGGCGGTGAACTGGCCGAACACCACCGCGCTCAGCACCCCGCCCAAGGTGAAGCATACCAGCCGCCGGTCACGGGCCAGCCCCAGCGCCACCTGGCCAAAGCCGGCCCCGGGCTTGTCCGGTGCACTGGCCTGCAGGCTGCGGTCACCCAGGCGCCAGTAGGCCAGGCACATGGCCAGGCCGAGCAGGGCAGAGGCGATGAACGGCATATGGTCGTTCAGCTCCAGCATGGCCACGCCCAGCAGCGGGCCGGCGGCGTAGCCGACGTTGCTGAGGGTGTACTTGATGGCGAACACTTCGGCCCGTTCCTCCACCGGCAGCAAGGCGCAGAAGCCCGCCTTGGCGGCGATGTCGACCACTGCCAGTGCCAGATTGATCAGTACCAGGCAGAGAAAGAACAGCAGCGCCGAATTGCTGACGACCGCGCCGACGAAGGCCAGGGCAAACAGCAGGGTGCTGGCGCTGACCAGTGTGTGGTTGCGCAAGGTATCCACCAGGTGGCCGCCATACAGGCTCAGCAGCGAGGCGATGATCAGCGCGCCACCGATCAGCAGGCCGATCTGGCTGATCGGCAGCTGGAAGTTGTCGGCCAGGTACACCACCAGGTAGGGCAGGGTAAGGGCACGGGCGACGGTGAGGGTGAAGGTGGTGGTGAGCAGCAGGCGCACAGTGTGCGGGTAGCATTTGATGGCGGCGAGCATTACACATCCTTGTTGTTCTGTTTTGCCGGGGGCCAGAATATGCCAACAGAGGCCTGCTGCGCAGGCCTTTCGCGGGCACGCCCGCTCCCACAGGGGCGGTACAGCCCTGCGAAATCTACGAGCGCTTGCCAGTCAGTGCATTTCCCATGCAGATTTGTGGCTTGTCGCGCCCGGCGCGCCTCCAATTGAAAAGCCCTCAGGACCAAGGACGATGAGTCACTCCTCGCAATTCACCTTGCTCGGCAAGCGGCGTTTCCTGCCGTTTTTCATCACCCAGTCGCTGGGTGCCTTCAACGACAACCTGTTCAAGCAGTCGCTGATCCTGGCGATCCTGTTCAAGCTCAGCCTGGGCGACGGTGACCGTTCGATCTGGGTCAACCTGTGCGCCCTGCTGTTCATCCTGCCGTTCTTCCTGTTTTCGGCGCTGGGTGGGCAGTTTGGCGAGAAGTTCGCCAAGGATGCGCTGATCCGGGCCATCAAGCTGGCCGAGATCGCGATCATGGCGGTAGGCGCGCTCGGCTTCATCACCAACCACCTGGCGCTGATGCTGGTGGCGCTGTTCGGCATGGGGACCCACTCGGCGCTGTTCGGCCCGGTGAAGTACTCGATCCTGCCGCAGGCCCTGCGCGAAGAAGAACTGGTCGGCGGCAACGGGCTGGTGGAAACCGGTACCTTCCTGGCCATCCTCGCCGGCACCATCGGCGCCGGGGTGATGATGTCGGCCGACAGCTATGCCACCGTGGTGGCTGGTGGCGTGGTCGGCACCGCCGTGCTTGGTTACCTGGCCAGCCGCTGGATCCCGCGGGCCGCTGCCGCTTCACCGCAAATGCCGCTGGACTGGAACATCTTCAGGCAGTCGTGGGCGATCCTGCGCATGGGCCTGGGGCAGCCGCCGGCGGTGTCGCGCTCGATCGTCGGCAACTCGTGGTTCTGGTTCGTCGGTGCCATCTACCTCACGCAGATCCCGGCCTACGCCAAGGACTGGCTGCACGGTGATGGCACGGTGGTGACACTGGTGCTGACGCTGTTCTCGGTGGGGATTGCCTTGGGTTCGCTGCTGTGCGAGCGGCTGAGCGGGCGCAAGGTGGAAATCGGCCTGGTGCCGTTCGGCTCGTTCGGCCTGAGCCTGTTCGGCCTGCTTTGGTGGTGGCACTCCGGCGATGTACCGGCTGCGGCGGCACCGCACGACTGGCTGGCGCTGTTGGGCATGGGCCAGGCCTGGTGGATCCTGCTGTCGATCGTCGGCCTTGGGGTGTTCGGCGGCTTCTACATCGTACCGCTGTATGCACTGATCCAGGCCCGCACCGCCGAAGACCAGCGCGCCCGGGTGATCGCTGCCAACAACATCCTCAATGCCCTGTTCATGGTGGTGTCGGCAGTGCTCACCATCATCCTGCTGGGCCTGGCCGAGCTGACCATCCCGCAGCTGTTCCTGGTGGTGTCGCTGCTCAACATCGCGGTCAACGCCTATATCTTCAGGATCGTGCCCGAGTTCACCATGCGCTTCCTGATCTGGCTGCTCAGCCATTCGATGTACCGCGTGCAGCACCGCGACCTCGAACGCATCCCCGACGAAGGCGCGGCGCTGCTGGTGTGCAACCACGTGTCGTTCGTCGATGCGCTGCTGCTGGGTGGGGCGATCCGCCGGCCGATCCGCTTCGTCATGTACTACAAGATCTACAACCTGCCGGTACTCAACTTCGTGTTCCGCACCGCAGGCGCCATCCCGATTGCCGGGCGCAACGAAGACCTGGCCATCTACGAACGTGCTTTCGCGCGCATTGCCGAGTACCTGGCCGATGGCGAGCTGGTATGCATCTTCCCTGAAGGCAAGCTGACCGGGGATGGCGAAATCGATGTGTTCAAGGGTGGCGTCAACCGCATCCTCGAAGAAACCCCGGTTCCGGTCATTCCGTTGGCCTTGCAGGGGCTGTGGGGCAGCTTCTTCAGCCGTGACCCGGCCAAGGGCTTTTTCAAGCGCCTGTGGTCGCGGGTGACCATCGTGGCAGGCGCCGCCATCCCGGTGGAGGCGGCGCAGCCAGAAGCCTTGCGTGAGCAGGTCAGCCGCCTGCGCGGCAACCTGCGCTAGGGGAGGGCGTCAGCTGGCGCTGACTTTCAGGCCGACCAGGCCGGTAATGATCAGCGCCACGCTGACCAGGCGTACCAGGGCCATGGACTCGCCGAACAGGATGATGCCGGCGATCACCGTGCCGACGGCGCCGACGCCGGTCCAGATGGCATAGGCGGTACCCAACGGCAGCTCTTTCATGGCCAGGCCCAGCAGGCCCAGGCTGATGGCCATGGCGGCGACGGTGAGGACGGTGGGCAGAGGCTTGCTGAAGCCGTCGGTGTATTTCAGGCCTACGGCCCAGCCGACCTCGAACAGGCCGGCGAAGAACAGGATGATCCAGGACATGGTGCGTCTCCATCGTTGTGAATGATGGGGCCGTCCCCGGAATGGTCACGCGGTGCGTCGTGAGGTCGTCCTCACAGTGGGTGCCATGGTGCACATATGCAGCCCTCTGGGCAAGCCTGTGCGGGCCTCTTCGCGGGTAAACCCGCTCCCACAGGGATATCCACAACTTTCAGACTTGTGCAGTACCTGTGGGAGCGGGTTTACCCGCGAAAGGGCCAGTGCAGGCAACATCAATGCCTGGCCGGCTCCCCACCTTCAGCTTCTGCCACAGGTTCCCCCATGCGCCGGAACCAGGTCGACAGCAGCGCCCCGGAAATATTGTGCCAAACGCTGAACAACGCACTCGGCACCGCAGCCAGCGGCGAAAAATGCGCCGCCGCCAGTGCCGCGCCCAGCCCGGAGTTCTGCATGCCCACCTCCAGCGCCAGCGACTTGCGCTGTGCCAGTGGCAGCTTGCACAGCCTGCCGGTCAGGTACCCCAGCAAGTAGCCGAAGCTGTTGTGCAATATCACCACCGCCATGATCAGCAGCCCCGACTCGGCGATCTTCGCCTGGCTGGCCGCCACCACCGCGCACACGATCATCACGATACTCACCACCGATACCAGCGGCAGCACCTGCACCGCCGCCTGCACCCGCGCGCCAAGCAGCCGCTGGGCCAGTACGCCGAGCACGATCGGCAGCATCACCAACTGCAGGATCGACCAGAACATGTCCATGAAGGACACCGGCAGCCAGGCCGAGGCCAGGAACCAGATCAGCGCCGGAGTCAGCAGCGGGGCGAGCAGGGTGGTCACCGCAGCGATCGCCACCGCCAGCGCCAGGTCGCCGCGGGACAGCCAGACCATCACGTTCGACGCCGTGCCGCTCGGGCAGCAGCCAACCAGGATCACGCCCACGGCGATTTCCGGCGGCAGGTGGAACAGCTGGCACAGCAGCCATGCCATGCCCGGCATGATCACGAAGTGCGCGACCACACCCAGCATCACCCGCCAGGGCTGGCGGGCGAGGGCGGCGAAGTCATCGAGCTTGAGAGTGAGGCCCATGCCGAACATCACCAAGCCCAGCAGCGGCACGATGGCCACCTTCAGGGCGATGAACCATTGCGGTTGCAGGAAGGCCAGTACGGCGAACACCAGCACCCACAGGGCGAAGGTATTGCCGACGAAGCGGCTGAGGGCGGCGAGGGCACGCATGAGGGCAATTCCTTTTCTGTTTATAGCGTTATTGATTTCACTGGCCCTTTCGCGGCGGTTCGACGCCTCGATGAACCCGCTCCCACAGGTACTGCACAAGATTCGAAGCCTGTGCGGTTCCTGTGGGAGCGGGTTCATCGAGGCGTCGAACCGCCGCGAAAGGGCCGGCACTGCCAAAAATCATTCCAAGGCCAGCACCGGCATTTCAAAACCAGTCAGACCCCTTGCGGAATCTCTTCCCCACCCAGCGCTTCGAACAGCACCGGCAGGAATTCGGCAAAGGTCATCATCATCAGCTGGAAGCTGGCATCGAACTGCTGCGCAGCCTCATCGCCACCATCCTGTTCGGCCTGCTCCTGCAGCAGCTCTTCGAACTTCAGGCGCTTGATCACCATCTTGTCATCCAGAATGAACGACAGCTTGTCCTGCCAGGCCAGGGCCAGCTGGGTAACCACCTTGCCAGTGCTCAGGTGCAGCTGGATTTCCTCGCCGGTGAGGTCCTGGCGCTTGCAGCGCACGATACCGCCATCTTCGGCGGTGTCGCGCAGTTCGCACTCGTCCAGCACATAGAAGCCTTCGGCAGCTTCCTGCGACTTGACCCACTCGGTCATGGTGGCAACCGGTGCGATTTTCACGGTGGCCGGGCGCACCGGCAGCGAGCCCATCACTTCACGCAGGGTCGACAGCAGGTCTTCGGCACGCTTGGCGCTGGCCGAGTTGACCAGGATCACGCCCAGGCGCGGGGCAATGGCAGCGAAGATCATCGAGCGGCGGATGAACGCGCGCGGCAGGAAGGCCTGGATGATCTCGTCCTTGATCTGGTCGCGTTCCTTTTTATAGACCTTGCGCATCTGCTCGGTCTCGATCTCTTCGACCTTTTCCTTCACCGCGTCGTTGACCACGCTGCTGGGCAGGATGCGTTCTTCCTTGCGCGCGGCAATCAGCAGGTACTCGCCGCTGACATGCACCAGGGGAGCGTCTTCGCCCTTGCCGAATGGCGCGACGAAACCATAGGTGGTCAGCTCCTGGCTGGCGCAGGGGCGGGCCGGCTTGCTGGCCAGGGCCGCTTCCAGCGCTTCAGGCTCGAACGGGACTTCCTGGGTCAGGCGGTAGGTCAGCAGGTTCTTGAACCACATGAGGGGCAATCTCTCCTTAATGCATAAGGCGGGCATTATTCTCCGAGCGGTGCTCTCAGGCCAACCCTGTCGGAGTGCCAGTAGCTGTAGCTGAATGTAAAGATGCACGTGGCAACGCTAGGTCTTTGAAAGGCCTGAGGTTTTTTTTGAAAAAAGTTAAAAAAGTGCTTGCCAGGGTACGGGGCCGTCCGTAGAATGCGCGCCACACCGAGACGAAGGGTGATTAGCTCAGCCGGGAGAGCATCTGCCTTACAAGCAGAGGGTCGGCGGTTCGATCCCGTCATCACCCACCACTCGATGTTTAGCGCAGCGGTAGTTCAGTCGGTTAGAATACCGGCCTGTCACGCCGGGGGTCGCGGGTTCGAGTCCCGTCCGCTGCGCCATATTTCACTTCCAGGGCCTACTGAACACCCGGAAGTAACAGAGAAAGCGACCTCAGGGTCGCTTTTTTTGTGCCTGCGATTTGGTGTTTTCGCGAATTTTGCAAAAAGTTCGATAAGTGCTTGCCAGAGCGCCAAGTCGCCCGTAGAATGCGCGCCACACCGAGAGACATGGGTGATTAGCTCAGCCGGGAGAGCATCTGCCTTACAAGCAGAGGGTCGGCGGTTCGATCCCGTCATCACCCACCACTCGATGTTTAGCGCAGCGGTAGTTCAGTCGGTTAGAATACCGGCCTGTCACGCCGGGGGTCGCGGGTTCGAGTCCCGTCCGCTGCGCCATATTCCACTTCCAGGGCCTACTGAACACCCGGAAGTAACAAAAAAAGCGACCTTAGGGTCGCTTTTTTTGTTTCTGCCTTTGGCAAAAAACTATCTTGTATTGCCTGTCAGGGCCTCATCGCCGGCAAGCCAGCTCCCACCTCGACCGCATTGATCTCAAGCCTTACGCTATACCTGTGGGAGCTGGCTTGCCGGCGAATGGGCTGCGACGCAGCCCCGGCAATCTCAGCGGCGACGCTCTTCTTCCCGTAAGGTGAGCACCTCAACCCCATCCTCGGTCACCGCCACCGTATGCTCCCACTGCGCCGACAAGCTGTGGTCGCGGGTAATCACCGTCCAGCCATCCTTCAGCGTGCGCGTCCCGCGTCCGCCCTGGTTGATCATCGGTTCGATGGTAAACACCATCCCCGGCTTCAACTTCAGGCCCATCCCGCGCTGGCCAATGTGCAGCACCTCCGGCCCTTCATGCATCTGTTGGCCGATGCCATGCCCGCAATACTCACGTACGACGCTGTAGCCCGCCGCTTCGGCATGGGTCTGGATGGCATGGCCGATATCACCCAGCGTAGCCCCGGGGCGTACCTGTTCGATGCCTTTCCATAGCGCGTCATAGGTGGTGTCGACCAGGCGCTGCGCCTCATCGCTGATCGGCCCGATGCTGTACATCTTTGACGAGTCGGCGATATAGCCGCCTTGTTCCAGGGTGATGTCGACGTTGATGATCGAGCCTTCCTTCAGCACTTCATCGACCTTGGGCATGCCATGGCACACCACATGGTCCACCGAGGTGTTGAGCGAATAGGGGAAACCATACTGGCCCTTGCTCGCCGGGCGGGCCTTGAGCGTGCCGACGATGAACGCCTCGGCGCGGTCATTGATCTGCATGGTGGTCACGCCGGGGCGGATGAAGCTGTCGAGGTCGGCGAACACCTGGGCAAGCAGCTGGCCGGCGCGGCGCATCAGGTCGAGTTGGGCGGGGGTCTTGATAATCACCTGGGACATGGGGGGAGGGCAGTGGCTCGTGCTGGAATGTGCCCCAGCATAGCGCCATGGGGTGTGGGGTTGCCATCGCATGGTGCACAGCCTGTACCGGCCCCTTCGCGGGTGAACCCGCTCCCACAGGGATATCGCAAGGCCTGAGGGCAGTGATGTACCTGTGGGAGCGGGTTCACCCGCGAAGAGGCCGGCACAGCTGGCCCATTAATTGCTGATCTACCGCTACCCAGGGCTATCAACGTCGACAGCCCACAAAACTTCACGACAAAGGCGCCGTGTTGCCCCGCTTGCCCAGCAAGCAGGGGCAGCCGGCGCCTTTTTGCGTTCCCTACAGGAGCCCGCCCATGGCCAACAGCGAAGTGCGCAGCGTCTGCCCCTACTGCGGCGTTGGTTGCGGCATCGTCATGAGCGTTGCCGATGGCAAGGTCGGCAAGATCAGCGGCGACAAGCAGCACCCCAGCAACTTCGGCCGCCTGTGCACCAAAGGCCTCACCGCACACCTGCCGCTGACCGCCGCCGGGCGCATGGAGGATGCCTATGTGCGCCAGCAGCGCAGCCAGCAGCCAGCGCGTACCGGCATCGACCAGGCCATCGCCGCCGCCGCCGGGCGTTTGCGCGGCATCATCGACCAGTACGGCCCCGACGCCCTGGCGCTGTACGTGTCCGGGCAGATGTCGCTGGAGGCCCAGTACCTGGCCAACAAGCTGGCCAAGGGCTTTATCCGCACCCGTCACATCGAGTCCAACTCGCGCCTGTGCATGGCCAGCGCCGGCAGCGGCTACAAGCTGTCGCTCGGTGCCGATGGCCCGCCCGGCAGCTACCAGGACTTCGAGCACGCCGACGTATTCCTGGTGATCGGCGCCAACATGGCCGACTGTCACCCGATCCTGTTCCTGCGCCTGCTCGACCGGGTCAAGGCGGGTGCCAAGCTGATCGTCGTCGACCCGCGGCGTAGCGCCACCGCCGACAAGGCCGACCTGTTCCTGCAGGTGCGCCCCGGCAGCGACATGGCCTTGCTCAACGGCCTGCTGCACCTGCTGCTGCGTAACGGCCACACCGACCCCGACTTCATCGCCCGCCACACCGAAGGCTGGGACGAACTGCCGGCCTTTCTTGATGACTACACCCCTGACCGGGTGGCCGCCATCACCGGGCTGGCCGAGGCCGACATCATCAAGGCCGCCGAATGGATCGGCGGCGCCAGCAACTGGATGAGCTGCTGGACCATGGGCCTGAACCAGAGCATCCACGGCACCTGGCACACCAATGCAATCTGCAACCTGCACCTGGCCACGGGCGCCATCTGCCGCCCCGGCAGCGGGCCGTTCTCGCTGACCGGCCAACCCAATGCCATGGGCGGCCGCGAGATGGGCTACATGGGCCCCGGCCTGCCAGGCCAACGCTCGGCGCTGGTAGCGCAAGACCGCGCCTTCGTCGAGCAGCAGTGGCAACTGGCCCCGGGCAGCCTGCGCAGCGAAGGCGGCGAGGGCACGGTGGCGCTGTTCGAGCAGATGAAAAGCGGCGTGGTAAAGGCCTGCTGGGTCATCTGCAGCAACCCGGTGGCCAGTGTCGCCAACCGCCAGCAAGTGATCGACGGCCTGCGCCAGGCCGAACTGGTGATTACCCAGGATGCCTTCCTCGACACCGAGACCAACCGCTACGCCGACATCCTGCTACCGGCTGCGCTGTGGGCCGAAGGCGAGGGCGTGATGATCAACAGCGAGCGCAACCTCACCCTCATGCCACGTGCCGTCGAACCGCCCGGGCAGAGCCTGCCAGACTGGCAGATCATCGCCCGGGTCGCCTGCGCCATGGGCTATGCCGACGCCTTCGACTACCCCGATGCCGAGGCGGTGTACGAGGAGATCCGCCGCTTTCACAACCCAACCACCGGCTACGACCTGCGGGGCATCGGCTATGCCGAACTGCGCGAGCAGCCGCACCAGTGGCCCTGCGCCCCGGGCCGCGACAACCCGCGCAGCCCGCTGCGCTATCGCAACGACGGCAGCAGCCAGACGCTGTTGCACGATGCCCAGGGCGAGTGCCCGGTGTTGGCCTTCCCGACCGCCAGCGGCAAGGCCCGCTTCTTCGCCCGGCCCTGGTTGCCGGCGGCGGAGCTGCCGGATGCCGATTACCCCATGGTGCTGAATACCGGCCGCGTGCAGCACCAGTGGCACACCCTGACCAAGACCGGCAAGGTACCGGCGCTGAACAAGCTGGAGCCCGGCCCCTTCGTGGAAATCCACCGCGACGATGCTGCCCGGCTGGGCATCGCCGAGAAGGACCAGGTGGCCATTCGCTCGCGCCGCGGGCAGGCCGTGCTACCCGCGCGAATCAGCGACCGGGTCATGCCTGGCAACTGCTTTGCCCCGTTCCACTGGAATGACCTGATCGGCGAGCAACTGGCGATCAACGCCGTGACCTGCGATGCGGTCGACCCGCTGTCGCTGCAGCCGGCGTTCAAGAATTGTGCCGTGACCCTGGAGCGGGTTGCCGGTGAGCGCATCGAAGCCCTTGATCTGAACACTGCCAATCCGGAGCCTGCCCGCATGCCGACCGCCACCCTGTCCCGTCTGCTTGGCCTGGACACCCTGCCAGCTCCGGTGCTGGCCGAGGAAGAGCGCCATTACCTGCAAGGCTTCCTGCTGGGCCTGGACCAGGCCCGCGCCGAGGGCGTGCCCTGCCTGCCGGCCAGTGCGCCGCTGGCCGCCAACCGCCGGCTGTTCGTCGATGGCTTGCTGGCCGGGCTGTTCGCCCAGCCGGCGGTGCTGCCCGATGCGGCGTTGATAGCACCGCGGCACCAGGTGCTGTGGGCTTCGCAAACCGGCAACGGCGAGCTGTTGGCCGAACGCTGTGCCGAGCGCCTGCGCGGTGCCGGCCTCGACGTGCAGCTCAGTTGCATGGAAGCGGTCAGCCCGCGCCAGCTGCAGGGCGCCGCCAGCGTGGTGCTGATCGCCAGCACCTTTGGCGATGGCGACGCGCCCGACAGCGCAGCGGCATTCTGGCACGCCTTGCAAGGCGAGGAGGGCGCCCACTGCGCCGAACTGCCTTTTGCCGTGCTGGCCCTGGGCGACTCCAGTTACGACCAGTTCTGCGGCTTTGGCCGCAAGCTCGACCAACGCCTGGCCGAGCTGGGTGGGCGGCGCCTGCTGCAGCGCGTGGACTGCGAGCCGGACTTCGACGACGCCTTCGCCGCCTGGCTGGATGCGCTGCTGCCTACGCTAGGCAGCGCCGCCGCACCGCAACCGGTCACCGAGCCTGCGCCCGTGGCGGGCTATGGCAAGCAGCAACCCTGGGCTGCCACCTTGCTGGAAAACCGCCTGCTCAACGGCCCGGGTGCCAGCAAGGAAACCCGTCAACTGGTGTTCGACCTGAGTGGCAGCGGCTTCACCTATGCCGCCGGTGATGCCTTGGGCGTGTGGCCGCGCAACTGTCCGGCCCTGGTCGACGAGCTGCTGGTGCTGATGCAGCTCGATGGCCAGACCATGGTTCAGCTGAAAGGCCAGCCCGCCATGCCGCTGACCGAAGCCCTGCAAGCGCACCTGGAGATCGCCAAGGTCACCACGCAGCAGCTGCAGGCCTTCGCCGGCAATGCCCCGGACCTGCAGCGCCTGCTGCAGCCCGAGTGCAAGGCCGAGCTGCAGGACTGGTTGTGGGGGCGGCAACTGGTCGATGTGCTGCGAACCTTCCCCCAGCAGCTGCCGCTGGCCAGCTGGCTGGAGCTGCTCAAGCCGTTGCAGCCGCGCCTGTATTCGATCAGCTCCAGCCCGCTGGCGCACCCGCAGCAGGTGCACCTGACCGTTTCCACGGTGCGCTATGGCGCGCGCAAAGGGGTGTGTTCAAGCTTCCTTGCCGACCGTGCGCAGGCGCTGAAGGTAGCCATCTTCCCGCAAGTGTCGAAGCACTTTCGCCTGCCCGAGGACGACAGCGTGCCGGTGATCATGGTGGGCCCCGGCACCGGCATTGCGCCGTTCAGGGCCTTCCTCGAAGAGCGAGAGGCACGTGGGGCGAAAGGGGCCAACTGGCTGTTCTTCGGCGAGCAGTACGCGGCCACCGATTTCTATTACCAGGAGCAGCTGCAGGCCTGGCAGGCTGCAGGGCACCTGCGTCTGGACACGGCGTTTTCACGCGACCAGGCCGAGAAGGTCTACGTGCAGCAGCGCATGCTCGAACAAGGCGCGCAGTTGTGGCAGTGGCTGGAGGCGGGGGCGTACTTCTATGTGTGTGGCGATGCGCAGCGCATGGCCAAGGATGTGGATGCGGCGTTGCGGGCGATCGTCGCCGAGCATGGCGGCATGGATGCAGCGGCGGCTGCGGCTTATGTCGAAGCGCTGGGCAGGGCCAAGCGGTATCGGCGGGATGTGTATTGATGTGCTCCAAGATGGGGAGTGATGCACTTGGAATGTGCATTTGCTGTACTGGCCTCTTCGCGGGTAAACCCGCTCCCACAGGTACAGTACAGGTCTGAAAAATTGTGGAGATCCCCTGTGGGAGCGGGTTCACCCGCGAAGAGGCCAGCACAGGCAAACCAGTTGGCACACTCCCTGCTTTACCTTGGATACAACAAAGCCCACTGATCAACGGCGATCAACCCGGGCCCCCTACCGTGATGAATACAGGCAAAGGCGCCTGGAGCTTCGGCTCCAGGCGCTTTTTTTTTGATCGAGGATCGGCTTATGAAGGCAACAGCGAGCAGCGGGCAACGAGAGCGACTGGTCATCGTCGGCAACGGCATGGTCGGCCACCATTGCGTCGAACAACTGGTCAGCCGCGGCGCCCTGCAGCGCTTCGAAGTGCATGTGTTCGGCGAAGAGCGCCAACGCGCCTACGACCGCGTGCACCTGTCCGAGTACTTCGGCGGCAGCTGTGCCGAAACCCTGGCCCTGTGCGAGCAGGACTTCTACGGTACCAACGGTGTGCACCTGCACCTCGGCGAAGCGGTGTTGGAAATCGACCGTGAGCGCGGTGAAGTGGTCACCGCCGAGGGCCGCTATGGCTACGACCAGCTGGTGCTGGCCACAGGTTCCTACCCCTTCGTACCGCCGATCGAAGGTTCCAGCGGCAATGCCCGCCTGGTCTACCGCACCCTTGACGACCTCGACGGCATCCGCGCTGCCGCAGCCAGTGCCCGCCGTGGCGTGGTAGTGGGTGGTGGCTTGCTTGGCCTGGAAGCAGCCAACGCCCTCAAGTCGCTGGGCCTGGAAGCCCACGTTGTGGAATTCGCCCCACGGCTGATGCCGGTGCAGCTGGACGGCGAGGGCGGTGCCGCGCTCAAGGCACAGATCGAAGCGCTGGGCGTTGGCGTGCATCTGTCGCGCGCCACCCAGTCGATCAGTGCGGGTGAAGACTACCGCTACCGCATGAACTTCGATGGCGGCGAGCATCTGGAAACCGACCTGATCGTGTTCTCCGCGGGTATCCGCCCGCAGGATGCCCTGGGCCGTGCCTGTGGCCTGGACATCGCCGCGCGTGGCGGCGTGGTCATCGACAACCATTGCCGCAGCAGCGACCCACGCATCTTTGCCATCGGCGAGTGCGCCTCGTGGAACGGCAGCGTGTTCGGCCTGGTCGCCCCGGGCTACAGCATGGCACGCAACCTGGCGGCATTGCTGATGGGTGAAGCCGCTGGCGAATTCACCGGTGCCGACATGTCGACCAAGCTCAAGTTGCTGGGCGTGGATGTCGGTTCCATCGGCGATGCCCATGGCGCCACCCCGGGCGCACGCAGCTACCGCTTCATCGACGAAGCCAACAGCGCCTATCGCCGGCTGGTGGTGGATGCCAGCGGCAAGCACGTGCTCGGTGCGGTGCTGGTGGGCGACAACAGCTACTACGACACCCTGCTGCAGTACGCCCAGAACGGCATCGCCCTGCCAGCCGACCCTGCGGCACTGATCCTGCCGCAAGGCGGCGCACCGGCTCTGGGCGCCGATGCACTGCCCGATAGCGCGACCATCTGCTCCTGCCACAACGTCAGCAAGGGCGCGGTCTGCGCCGCCATCGACAGCGGCTGCGGCGACCTTGCCTCAGTCAAGGGCTGCACCAAGGCCGCCACCGGTTGTGGTGGTTGCGCGGCACTGCTCAAGCAGGTGTTCGAGCACGAGCTGACCGCCCGCGGCGTGGCGGTGGACAAGAGCCTGTGCGAGCACTTCGCCTACACCCGTCAGGAGCTGTACGGGCTGGTGCGGGTAGAGGGTATCCGCACCTTCAACGAACTGCTCGAACGCCACGGCAAGGGCCATGTTGGTTGCGACATCTGCAAGCCGGCGGTGGGCAGTATCCTCGCCTCGTGCTGGAACCAGCCGATCATGGACCCGGCGCTGGTGCCGCTGCAGGACACCAACGACACCTTCATGGCCAACATGCAGAAGAACGGCACCTACTCGGTGGTGCCGCGCATCCCCGGTGGTGAAATTACCCCCGACAAGCTCATCGTGATCGGCCAGGTGGCGAAAAAGTACGACCTGTACACCAAGATCACCGGCGGCCAGCGCATCGACCTGTTCGGCGCCCAGTTGCACGAGCTGCCGCTGATCTGGGGCGAGCTGATCGAGGCCGGCTTCGAAACCGGCCATGCCTACGGCAAGTCGACCCGCACGGTGAAATCGTGCGTCGGCAGCACCTGGTGCCGTTACGGCGTGCAGGACAGCGTCGGCATGGCCCTGCGCCTGGAAGACCGCTACAAAGGC
Organism: Pseudomonas sp. X4; assembly: GCF_040784925.1. NCBI lineage: Bacteria > Pseudomonadati > Pseudomonadota > Gammaproteobacteria > Pseudomonadales > Pseudomonadaceae > Pseudomonas > Pseudomonas sp. X4. The sequence continues at coordinate 3,812,256 of NZ_CP160798.1, forward strand.
CTGCGCAGCCCGCACAAGCTCAAGTTCGCGGTGTCCGGCTGCACTCGCGAATGCGCCGAGGCACAGAGCAAGGACATCGGCGTGATCGCCACCGACAAGGGCTGGAACCTGTACGTGTGCGGCAATGGCGGCATGCGCCCGCGGCATGCCGAACTGTTTGCCACCGACCTCGACGACGAAACCCTGGTGCGCCTGATCGACCGCGTGCTGATGTTCTACATCCGCACCGCCGACAAACTGCAGCGCACCTCGGTGTGGCGCGAGAACCTAGAAGGTGGGCTGGACTACCTGAAGCAGGTGATCATCGACGACAGCCTGGGCCTGGCCAGCGAGCTGGAGGCGCAGATGCAGCATGTGGTCGACCAGTATGAATGCGAGTGGGCCAACGCCCTCAACGACCCCGAGAAGCTCAAGCGCTTCCGTACTTTCGTCAACGACCGCCGCGCCGACCCGGACGTGCACTTCGTGCGCGAACGCGAACAGCGCCGGCCTGCTGCGCCACTGCACCTGATCCCAACCGTCGAGGAGGCTGTCTGATGAACTTGTCCAATGCTGCTGTGAAAACCCACGAGAACTGGCAGGCGGTGTGCCAGGCGGATGACCTGGTGGCCGACTCCGGGGTGGTGGTCTGGCTCGACGGGGCCCAGGTGGCGCTGTTCTACCTACCGGGGCAGGCGCAGCCGCTGTACGCGGTGGACAACCGTGACCCGCGGTCCGGCGCCAACATCATCGGTCGCGGGCTGGTGGGCAGTGTGCAGGGTGAGCTGGTGGTGGCGGCGCCGTTGTACAAGCAGCACTTCAGCCTGGAGAGCGGGGAGTGCCTGGAAGATGGCGGGCAGCGGCTGCGGGTGTGGCCGGTGCGGTTGAACGGGGAGGCGGTGGAGTTGGCTGTGGCCTGATGCTCATCAGTTGCCTGCACCGGCCCTTTCGCGGGTGAACCCGCTCCCACAGGTACTGCACAGGTCTGGAGAGCTGTGGAGATCCCTGTGGGAGCGGGTTCACCCGCGAAAGGGCCGGTACAGGTTAGTTGCATGCGGTAAGCTTGAGCCCATGAACCTCGACACCCGCATCAAGTACCGCCACCTGCTGTGCTTCCTGGAGATTGCCCGGCAGGGCAGCCTGGCCAGGGCTGCCGACATCCTGGCAATCAGCCAGCCAGCCATCTCCAAGACCCTCAAGGAACTCGAAGACCTGCTGGAAACGCGCCTGTTCGCGCGCAGCCGCCAGGGCGTTGAGCTGACCCCGGCCGGTACGCGTTTCATGCGCTATGCCGGGCCCAGCGTGCAGGCCCTGCGCGATGGCGTCAGCAGCCTGCGTGGCGAGGCGCGGGCGCCGTCGCAGGTGCGCATCGGCGTGTTGTCCACGGTCGAAGGCCTGCTCATGCCCGAAGTGCTGTGCCGCCTGCACCAGCGCCATGAGGCGCTGGTGATCAGTGTGGTCACCGGGGTCAGCGCGCAGCTGCTCGGCCAGTTGCGCCTGGGCGAACTGGAACTGGTGGTCGGGCGCATGACCGACAGCCCGCAGATCCAGGGCCTGTCGTTCGAGCACCTGTACAGCGAGTCGATGAGCCTGGTGGTGCGGCCCGGCCACCCGCTGCTGGCCAGTACCCCGGTAGAGCGCGGCCACGTCGGGCGTTACCCGTTGGTATTGCCGCCCGCAGGCACCACCATCCGCCAGCATGCCGACAGCCTGTTCGTGCAATGTGGCATCCAGATGCCCGCCCAGCGCCTGGAAACCCTGTCGCTGGCGCTGAGCCGGCGCTACCTGCTGGGCAGCGATGCCGTGTGGGTGGCGCCGCGCGACGCGGTGTTGCTCGACCTGCGCCGGGGCGAGCTGGTCGAGCTCGACCTGGGTGTGCGCGAACCTGGCGGCTCGGTCGGCATCTGTCGCAATGCCGCCTTGCCGCAGAGCCTGCCCGGTCAGTGGGTATGCGAGGTGTTGCGCGAGGTAGCGGGGCAGTACCGAGAGGGCAGCTACCCCTGAACGCAGGTTTGGCCCTATCGCCGGCAAGCCAGCTCCCACAGGGATAGCACCTGCTTCGGGGCCTGTGGTCAACCTGTGGGAGCTGGCTTGCCGGCGATAGGGCCAGTGCAGGCTTCTCAGCATTCAGCTAAATAAATCCCCCGCAAAACCGGGCAAAGGCGCCGCAACCGGTCAATACTGGCCAGTGGCTGCACATCCTTTGATGAATAAGCGTTTAACTACTGAACTTCCTTACCAAAACCCGCTCCTATGCCGGTAGCCATTGGTCATGGCCGCCTGCTAAGCTCGCGGCTTTACCCTGATTGCCCTTTTGGCGCATGAACAAGGAAATAGCATGAAACAGCATCGTTTGGCGGCTGCGGTTGCCCTGGTAGGCCTGGTACTGGCTGGCTGTGATCAACAGACCAGCAGCCCCGAGCTGAAGACTCCGGCACAGAAAGCCTCCTACGGTATCGGCCTGAACATGGGCAAGAGCCTGGCTCAGGAAGGCATGGAAGACCTTGATTCGAAAGCAGTCGCCCTCGGCATCGAAGACGCCGTTGGCAAGAAGGAACAGCGCATCAAGGACGAAGAGCTGGTAGAGGCCTTCACCGCGCTGCAGAAGCGTGCCGAAGAGCGCCTGGCCAAGGCCAGCGAAGAAGCCGCCTCCGCCGGCAAGAAGTTCCTCGAGGAAAACGCCAAGAAACCAGGCGTGGTCACCACTGCCTCGGGCCTGCAGTACGAAGTGGTCAAGAAGGCCGACGGCCCGCAGCCCAAGGCGACCGACGTGGTCACCGTCCACTACGAAGGCAAGCTGATCGATGGCAAGGTGTTCGACAGCTCCGTCGAGCGCGGCAGCCCGATCGACCTGCCGGTCAGCGGCGTGATCCCGGGTTGGGTCGAAGGCCTGCAGCTGATGCACGTCGGCGAGAAGTACAAGCTGTTCATCCCGGCTGAACTGGCCTACGGTGCGCAGAGCCCAAGCCCGCTGATCCCGGCCAACTCGGTACTGGTATTCGACCTGGAACTGATCGCCATCAAGGATCCGGCCCAGCTGCAAGGCGCCGAGCCGGAAGCGGAAGCTCCTGCCGAGGCCCCGGCCGAAGCGCCTGCCAAGTAACACTGGCTGGCCTACGCAAAACGCCCCGTCCTGACGGGGCGTTTTCGTTTGTGCCGGGTAGTTGGACGAACCTGCAACTGCTGATACTGTCCGAGGAAATGCAGCGTGAAGAAGCAGAATGCTTCTGACGCAAACCGTTTGCGGCGTACGCACCCAAGGTGTGAAACGACTGTGTAAAAAACGCCCGATCTGACCGGGGCCCTTGCCTGGCAGGCACCTGGGGTCGGAAACGTCGCCCTGTTCACAAGGTTATCCACAATAAATGTGGATAACCTTTTCCTCTTGGAGGCTCCATGAGCGCACCCTGGAATTTCGCCCGTTTCCTGCCCTTGGCCGAGCGCCTGCTCAGCCGTGGCCGGTTGCCGGCCTTGCTGTTTGCGGTAGCCCGCAAAGGCCCGCGCATCGGCCAGTTGCGTGAAGATGTGAAGCTGCTGCAGTCGCTGTGCCTGGCCTGGTGGCGCGGCGAGTACCGCGCCATCAGCCCCAAGGCGCTGGTCACCATCGTCGCCGGGCTGCTGTATTTCGTCAGCCCCATCGACGCCATCCCCGACTGGCTGCTGGGCGTGGGTTTTCTAGACGACATCGCGGTACTGGGTTGGGTGCTTAAGACCGTGGCTGACGAACTGGCGCGCTTCAAGGCCTGGCGCGACAGCCAGGCGCCCGAGCGGCTGCGCGTGGTCGAGCGCCTGCCGGCCACCCCCGAAGCGCTGCGGTTGGAACGCAACACGCAGTGAAACTGGCCGCAACCGCAGCGCAACTGCACAGACCCCAGAGTTGGTAATATAATTGGCATAAGGGTTATGCCTACGGATTACATGCTGTAATCCTTTTTAAAGGGGTTTGTAATGGGTATTCAGGTCATCAGCCGGGACGGTCAACCCGAGTACGCCGTCGTTCCCTGGGAACAGTACCAGGCACTGCTCAAGGCCGCAGGGCAGGCACCTGCCGAGGTGGTTGCCAGTGAAGCGCAGGGCGATGCAGCCAGTGCGCCATTGCCGGCCTTCAGCGAAGTGGCACAGATTCGCCAGGCCAAGGGCATTGCACCTGAGCAACTGGCGCGCAATGTCGGGGTAAGCCCGGCTTACCTGGCCATGATCGAATCGGGCGAACGCCAACCGGATGCTGCCATCCGCCGAGCCCTGGCCTGGCATCTGGGGGTGGCTGGCTGGAGCGAGCCATCATGAGCCAGGTCAGGATCAGCCGTCAGCATTGGGATAACCTGCTGGGCGAGCTTGACCTGGCCCGTCGTCAACGTCACTTGCTGACGTATCGAGCGCTGATCGAGCGCTTGCAGTTGCCCAGCCCGGCCATGCAGACGCTGACAGCCGCGCTGGAGTACCTGGCGGTGCTGGATGCCCGCGCCGAGCAGCCATTGCGCAGCTCGCTGGTGATCAGCCAGGGTGCCAGCCGTTTGCCGCGTACCGGTTTTTTTGAGTGCGTGGAGCGCCTGGGGCGTTTCTCCGGGCCGGTGGATGGCATGGAGGCGGCGTCGTGGCATGCCTCCGAAGTCGTCCGGGTATTCGAGTACAGCTACCCCGAAACAGCCTGATTTGCCTGTTCCGGCCTCTTCGCGGGCACGCCCGCTCCCACAGGTACAGCACAAGGCTCAAGACCTGTGGTGAACCTGTGGGAGCGGGTTTACCCGCGAAGAGGCCGGAACAGGCAAAGCATCTCTGTGGATCAGCCCACAAGCCCTGCCATCGGCATCTACCACCGCCAATGACTCCAGGTGCCGGTGCCGGCCAAACAACTCCAGCAACTGCCCAATCGTGGCATTGAGCCGCACCGTCGGCTGTCCGGCCTGCGGAACGTTCATCAGCGCCGGTAGCGGCCTGCTTTCGCGCGCCCCCAGCTCCTGCGGCCGCCCCAGCAGGTAGCCCTGCACCAGGTCCACGCCCATCTCCACCAGCACCGCCAGCTCTTCCGCCAGCTCGATGCCTTCGGCAATTACCTGCGCCTTCGACGCCCGGGCAATCTGCAGTATCGAACCGACGAACTCACGCTTGAGCGGGTCGCGGTGGATGCCGTCGATGAAATGGCGGTCGATCTTCACGTATTCGGGGCGCAGCTCCGACCACAGGCGCAGGCTGGAATAACCCGCCCCCAGATCGTCGATGGCAATCGAGAAGCCCATGTCCCGGTAGTGGTGCAGCGCATTGGACAGCAGCTGAAAGTCGTCGGTCGGGGTGTGTTCGGTCAGTTCGATCACCACCCGGCTGGGTGGCAGGCCGACCTGTTCGAGCAGTTTCAGGGTCTGCCCGGAGGGGTAGTGCGGCTCCAGCAGCGATTCCGGCGAGATGTTGAGAAACAGCTTGCCCTGCAGCTGCTGTTCGCTGAAACGCCGGCAGGCGCTTTCCCGGCAGGCAGCCTCCAGCTCGGTCAGGCGGCCGGCCTGGCGGGCGATGGTAAACAGGTTCAGTGGTGCGTGCAGTGGGCTGTTGGACGGCCCTCGGCTCAATGCTTCATGGCCGAAAACCCGCTGCTCGCTCAGGCACATGATCGGCTGGAACAGACTGTGGATGCTGCGTTGAGCCAGGATGGCACTCAAGGCACTGAGCTGTTCGGCGACGGTCATGACGTATTCCTGAAAATGAAAGGGCCGGGCGTTTCCACGCCCGGCCCCTCTATTTCACGACAGCGCGATGACTGTTTGATGACAAGTGAAACTAATTTGCCATCATTGCCGCAGTGCCTTACTTCTTGGCCACCTTGGTGCTCGCACTCAGGTAGTCGATCAGGATGCGACCGGTTTCCGACAGATAGGCATCGTCTTCCGGCTTGGTGTTTTCATCCTCGGTCGGCAGCGCGTCCTCGTCCTCTTTCTTCAGCTCCTTCAGCGGCTCTTCACCCTTGGCCTTGCGGCGGATGTTCTCCAGCGCCAGCTGCTTGGCCTCGATTTCGTCGTGGCGTGCACGGCGGTCCTGCTCGTTGAGGCTGACGGTCTTCTCGTTCATCAGCTTCTGGGTCAGGGCCAGGCGGTCGCGGATGTAGGTGAACTCCGCGTCCTTGTCGCTGCGCGCTTCATGCTGCGCCTTGAGCTGGGCCAGGAACGGCTTGAACGGGTCGGCCGCCGGCTTGACCACCGGGCGAATGGTGTCCCATGGCATGGCCTCGGGCAGGGCGCTCTCGCCGATTTCCTTGGTGTCGATGATCGACGGGTAGTCGATGTCCGGCAGCACGCCCTGGTGCTGGGTGCTCTGCCCGGAAACCCGGTAGAACTTGGCCAAGGTAAGCTTCAGCTCGCCATGGTTGAGTGGCTGGATGGTCTGCACGGTGCCCTTGCCGAAGGTCTGGCCACCGATGATCAGCGCACGGTGGTAGTCCTGCATGGCACCGGCGAAGATCTCCGAAGCCGAGGCCGACAGGCGGTTGACCAGCAGCGCCAGCGGGCCCTTGTAGAAGGCACCGGGGTTTTCGTCTTCCAGCACGTCGACACGGCCGTCGCTGTTGCGCACCAGCACGGTCGGGCCTTTCTCGATGAACAGGCTGGTCAGCTCGGTGGCTTCCTGCAGCGAGCCGCCGCCGTTGTTGCGCAGGTCGATGACCACGCCGTCGACTTTTTCTTTCTGCAGCTCGGTGAGCAGCTTCTTCACGTCCCGCGTGGTGCTCTTGTACTCCGGGTCACCGGCGCGGTAGGCCTTGAAGTCGAGGTAGAAGGCCGGGATCTCGATGATGCCCAGCTTGTAGTCACGCCCGTCCTGCTTGAGCTTGAGCACCGACTTCTTCGCTGCCTGCTCTTCGAGCTTCACCGCCTCGCGGGTGATCGACACGATCTTGCTGGTCTGGTCGCTAGGTGCGTTGCTGGCCGGGATGATCTCCAGGCGCACCACCGAGCCTTTCGGGCCGCGGATCAGCTTGACCACTTCGTCCAGGCGCCAGCCGACCACGTCGACCATTTCCTTGTTGCCCTGGGCCACGCCGATGATCTTGTCGGCCGGTGCCACCTGCTTGGTCTTGGCCGCCGGGCCAGCCGGCACCAGGCGCACGATCTTGACCTGGTCGTTGTCGCTTTGCAGCACTGCGCCGATGCCTTCCAGCGACAGGCTCATGTTGATGTCGAAGTTTTCCGCGTTGTCCGGCGACAGGTAGTTGGTGTGCGGGTCGTAGGACTGGGCGAAGGTATTGATGTAGGCCTGGAAGATGTCCTCGGCACGGGTCTGGTCCAGGCGCGACAGCTGGTTCTTGTAGCGCTTGGTCAGGGTTTCCTGGATTTGCTTGGGTTCCTTGCCGGCGATCTTCTGGCGCAGCACTTCGTCCTTGACGCGTTTGCGCCACAAATCGTCGAGCTCGGCCTGGTCCTTCATCCATGGGGCGTCCTTGCGGTCGATCAGCAAGGTTTCCTTGGCGTTGAAGTCGATCTTGTCCACGCCCTTGTTCAGCTCGGCCAGGGCGAAGTCCAGGCGTTGCTTGACGCGGTCCAGGTAGCGTTTGTAGATGGTGAAGCCCGGGTCCAGGTTACCGCTCTTGAGGAAATCGTCGAATTGCGTTTTCCATTTGTCGAATTCGGCGATGTCGGCAGCGGTGAAGTAGCTGCGCGCCGGGTCCAGCAGCTTGATGTAACTGTCATAGATGATGACCGAACGGGCGTCGTCCAGCGGCGGCTTGCTGTAGTGGTGGCGCTTGAGCAATTCCACCACGTTGAGGCTGGCGACGATCTCGTCGCGGTCCGGCTGCAGGCTGTCCCATTTGTTGGCGGCCGCCGCATTGCCGCCGAGCGTGAGGCTGCCCAGGCCGATCATCAGCGCCAGGGCGGTGCTTGGGAGGAAATGCTTCATGCTGATTCGACGTGGAGACAATTGATCACGCATAGTAGGCCGTCTTTTCTGTTCACCGGTTGCAAAAAACCGGATGCATACTGCAAAAAGCCTGGGGACTTGGCGTTCCCAGGCTCGGTCATATGATTCAACTATGGAGGCACTGTGAAGGCATTGCAAGGCGTTGACGGACATGTGGCTTGGGTCGAGGCTGAGCGCCCGGCCTGCGACGCGGGTCAAGTGCGCATTCGCGTGGCCGCAGCGGGGCTGAACCGCGCCGATCTGCTGCAGATGAAAGGTTTGTATCCACCACCACCAGGCGCCAGCCCCTACATGGGCCTGGAGTGCGCCGGGGTGATCGAGGAAGTGGGTGCCGGTGCCGACTGGCGGGTGGGTGACCGGGTGTGCGCGCTGCTGGCCAGCGGCGCCATGGCCGAGGAAGTGGTGGTGGATGCCCGCCACGTGCTGCCTGTACCCGAAGGCCTTAGCCTGCACGAGGCGGCGGCGTTGCCGGAGGTGTATGCCACTGCCTGGCTGAACATCTTCCAGCTGGGTGGCGTGAAAGCTGGCGAGAAGGTGCTGGTGCACGCTGGCGCCAGCGGCGTTGGCTCGGCCGCCATCCAGCTGTGCAAGGCATTCGGCAGCCCGGTGTGGGTCAGCGTCGGTTCGCAGGACCGCCTGGCCTACTGCGAGGCGCTGGGCGCCGCCGGCGGTGTGGTACGCAACGAGAACCTGGAGGCGCTGGAAGGTTTCGGCCCGTTCGATGTGATTCTCGACCCGGTGGGCGCCAGCTACGGCGAGCTCAACCTCAAGCTGCTGGCACGTGACGGGCGCTGGGTGATCATCGGCCTGATGGGCGGGCGCAAGTTCGAGCTGGACCTGGCACAGGTACTGGGCAAGCGCCTGGAGATTACCGGCTCCACGCTGCGCAACCGCGACGACGGCTTCAAGGCCGAGTTGCTGCGCGATTTGCAGCAGCAGGTTTGGCCGCTGTTTGCCGAAGGGCGCCTGTCGCCGCAGCTGGTGGATACCTACCCGGTGGAGTTTGCCCAGGCGGCGTATGCCGAGCTTGAGACCAACCAGGTGTCGGGCAAGCTGGTGATGGTGATCGACCCTAGCCTGGTGTAAGCAGGCCTGGCCCCTTCGCGGGTGAACCCGCTCCCACAGGGATTACCACAGGCTTGAAAACTGTGTGGTCCCTGTGGGAGCGGGTTTACCCGCGAAAGGGCCGGTGCAGGCGATGTGGTTACCTCAGGCCCAGCTCAGGATCGGCCACTTGTTGACCTCGGCATGCTCCCGCAACACCGCATCCGGGTTCACCACATGCGGATGATCCACCTTCAACAACAACGGCAAATCGTTCCGCGAGTCGGAATAGAAACTCGCCCCCTCCAGGTTCTCCTGCTCCTGGTCCAGCCACTCCAGCAACCGCGTGATCTTCCCTTCGCGATAGGTCAGCACCCCATGGGTCTTGCCGGTATAAACCCCGTTCACCGCCTCCAGTTCGATCGCCAGGTATTCGTCCACCCCCAGCCGCGCCGCAATCGGCCCGACCAGGTGCGTACCCGACGCCGAAATGATCAGGATGCGATCCCCGCGCTTGCGGTGCTCGGCAATGCAGCGGCAGGCGTCGCCGTAGATGATCGGCTCGATCACCTCTTCGACCCACGGCGTCACCAGGTGCTCGACCTCTTCCAGGGTGCGCCCGGCAATCGGTTCCAGGCTGAAGGCCATGTACTCCTCCATCCGCAGATGGCCCCTGCCGTAGGCTTCCATCAACTCATGGTCGCGGCGCAGGAAGTCCTTGCCGTCGACCCAGCCCAGCCGGGCCATCTGCTCGCTCCACAGCGACGCGCAGTCGCCGTGGATCAGGGTTTCGTCCAGATCGAAAATTGCCAGTGCCATGGTGTTGATTCTCCTTAGGCCACTTCTCGTAGCGCCGTGGGGTCGATCGACAAGCTTACCCGTTGCCCGTCCGCGTGCAGGTCGGACGGTGAGCGGTTGAGCACGTCGACCACCAGTTCCACCTCGCGCACCCGCACCCGGTAGCGGATCACGTTACCCAGCAGGCTGTGGCTGCGCACTTCGGCGTCCAGTTCGCCGTTGATGCCCAGGGTGATCGACTCGGGGCGGATCGCCAGGCGGCTGGCCACCGGGCGCTGCAGCAGGCGGCTGGCGCTGTCGGCGTCGAGCAGGTTGTAGTTGCCGATGAAGCCGGCGGCAAACAGGTCCACCGGCGCGGTGTAGAGGGTTTCGGCATCGCCGCTCTGGACGATGCGGCCCTGGTTCATCAGGAAGATGCGGTCGGACATGGTCAGCGCTTCTTCCTGGTCGTGGGTGACGAAGATGGTGGTCAGCCCCAGCTCGCGCTGGATGGCGCGGATCTGCTCGCGCAGGTGCTTGCGGATGCGCGCATCCAGGGCCGACAGCGGCTCGTCGAGCAGCAGCAGGCGCGGGCGGGTGACCAGCGAACGGGCCAGGGCCACGCGCTGGCACTGGCCGCCGGACAACTGGTGCGGGTAGCGCCCGGCGAAGTTGCCCAGCTCCACCAGCTCCAGCGCCTCGCGTACCCGGGCCTGGCTTTCTTCGGCCTTGACCTTCTGCATGCGCAGGCCGAAGGCGACGTTCTGCTCCACGGTCATGTTGGGGAACAGCGCATAGCTCTGGAACACCATGCCGATACCGCGCTTTTGCGGGCTCAGCGGCACGATGTCATGGCCGTCGAGCAGGATCTGCCCGCTGTCCACCGGGGTCAGCCCGGCGATGCAGCGCAGCAGCGTGGACTTGCCGCAACCGGACGGGCCAAGCAGGGTAACGAACTCGCCGCGTTCGATACGGCAGTCGATGTTCTCGAACACCGGGCTGCCGGCGTAGCTTTTTTGCAGTTTCTGTACGCTGACGAAGCTCATGTCAGGTCTTGTCCTTGTTCAGGCGGTTGGCGACCCAGGTCAGTACCAGCACGAAGGCGAAGTACGAGATCACCAGCGCGCTGTTGAAGTGGCCGCTGCTGTTGCGCATGTTGTTCAGGTAAACCTGGAGGGTCTCGTAGCGGGTGCCGACCAGCAGGTTGGCGAACACGAACTCGCCAAACAGGAACGAGAACGACAGCAGCAGAGCCACCATCAGGCCCTTGCGCAGGTTCGGCAGCACTACCAGCAGCGCCGCCTGCCAGGTGCTGGCGCCCAGCAGCTGGGCGGCGTCCATCAGGTCGCGCAGGTTGATCGCCTGCAGGTTGTTGGTGATGGCCCGGTACATGAACGGCAGGGCAATGGTGAAGTAGCAGCCGATCAGGATCCACGGCGTGCCGACCATGGCCATGGGCCCGCTGCCATACAGCTGCAGCAGCCCCACCGACGACACCACCGGCGGCACCGCGAACGGCAGCAGGATGAGGATGTTCATCAGCGCGTCGAGCCTGGGGAAGTGGTAGTGCACCACGAACAGCAGCGGCAGGATCAGCACCACCGACAGCAGCAGTGCGCCCACGCACACCAGCAGCGACTGGCCGAAGGCAGCCAGGAAACGCGGCTCGCTCCACAGCGCGATGTACCACTTGAAGGTCAGGCCGCTGGGCAGCAGGCTGGCCGACCAGCTGGTGGCCAGCGAGTAGAGCAGGGTGCCGGCCAGCGGCAGCAGCAGGATGAGGAACAGCAGGTAGACCACGGCGCGGTGGTACCAGCCGCCGGAACGGGCGTCAGCGCGCATGGTAGCTCCTTTTCAGCAGCCATTGATGCACCACCGTGACCAGCGTCATCAGCCCCACCAGGACCATCGCCAGGGCGCTGGCCAGGTTGGGATCGAGGCTGATGTCACCGGCCACCAGGCCGGCGATGCGGATCGGCAGTACGTTGAAGTTGCCGGTGGTCAGCGCGTACACGGTGGCATAGGCACCGAGGGCGTTGGCCAACAGGATGACGAAGGTGCCCAGCAGTGCCGGGGTCAGCACCGGCAGGCCGATGTGCCGCCAGAATTGCCAGTGGTTGGCGCCCAGCAGCGCGGCCGACTCGCGCCAGTCTTCACGCAGGGCGTCGAACGCTGGGTACAGCAGCAACACGCCAAGCGGGATCTGGAAGTAGGTGTACACCAGGATCAGCCCGCTCTTGGAATAGATGCTGAAGTCCTCCAGCAGGCCGACCTGCTTCAGCAGCAGGGTCAGCGCGCCGTTGAAACCGAGCAGGATGATGAAGGCGAAGGCCAGCGGCACCCCGGCGAAGTTGCTGGTCATGTTGGCGAAGGCGCTGACGAAGTCGCGCAGCTTCGAGTCCACCTGGCGCAGCGAGTAGGCGCCGAGGGTGGCGATGACGATGCCGAACAGGCTCGACCAGAAGCTGATCTCCAGGCTGCGTTGCAGCGCCTGCAGGTAGAACTTCGAGGCGAATACCTTGCTGAAGTTGTCCACGCCCCAACCTGCTTCCGATTGCAGGCTGTTGATCGCCACCCAGGCCAGCGGGGCGATCTGGAAGATGACGAAGAACACGGCGAACGGTAGCAGGCAGAGCAGGGCCAGATAGCGGCCACGGGCGCTGCTGCTCTTGGGTGTGGTCACTTCAGCAGCTCCCGGCAGACGCTCTTGTCATGCGGTGCGCCGAGCAGCTCGCAGATGGTCCCGCACAGTTCGGTCTGCAGCGGTTTGGCCGCTGGGTCGAGGCTGAAGGCATCGCCGAAGACGAACAGCGGCACTTCGCGCTCCTCGGTCAGCAGGCCATTGTGCGAGCGGTCGTTGTTCATGCCGTGGTCGGCGGTGACCAGTACCTGGTAGCCCTCTTCGAGCCAGCCTGGCAGGTAGTCGGCCAGCAGGATGTCGGCGCTGCGCGCGGCGTTGCGGTACTGGCTGCTGTCCAGGCCGTGATGATGGCCGACATCGTCGATGCTCATCGGGTGCACCAGCAGGAAGTTGGGGGCGTGGCGGCGGCGCAGGTATTCGCCATCGGCCAGCAGGTGCGAATCGGGGTAACGGTCGTCCCAGTAGAACAGCCCGTGCTGGATCGGCAGTTTCGGTGCGTGGGTATGGCGGTCGCGCTGCGGGTCGAAGGGCGAGCGGTTGTACAGTTCGCTCATCCAGTGATAGGCCGCCGCCGCAGTGCCCAGGTTGGCCTCGCGGGCGTAGTGGAACACGCTGCGCTGGTTGGACAGGCGGTTGACGTTGTTGTGCACGATGCCGCTGTCGATCGGCGGCACACCGGTGAGGATGCACTCGTACAGCGGCCGCGACAGCGACGGTAGTTCGCATTCCACGCGGTACAGCGCGGCACGGTCGGCCTCGACGTAGGCGTGCAGGTGGCCCATGGCGTGGTGGGCGACCTGGTAGTTGAGGCCGTCGAGCAGGACCAGGATGACGTTGTGGCTCATTCAATACTCCGCAAAGGAACCGGGGAGGGCTTCGCCCTCCTTTCGCGACACAAGGCCGCTCCCACAGGGACAGCGAAAACCTCTGGGGCGACGCAGGCCCTGTGGGAGCGGCCTTGCGTCGCGATGGGCTGCGCAGCAGCCCCAGGATGGTCCTGCCTTACTCCATCTCGATGATCACCTGCTCCTGCCACATCTGCGGCAGTTTCTTCGAGCTCGCTTCCCAGGCCTCGGCGTTCTTGATCGGCTGCGCGGCCTTGTACTGTTCGTTGGGCAGCAGCTTGGCCTGCACATCGTCCGGCAGCTTCAGGTGCTCGGCACGGATCGGCCGCGCATGCCCCTTGGCCAGGTTGATCTGCCCGGCGTCGCTGAAGATGTATTCACGCGTCAGCTTGGCCGCGTTCGGGTGCTTGGCGTACTTGTTGATGATGGTGGTATAGCCGGAGATCACCGAGCCATCCGACGGGATCAGCACTTCGAAACGCTTGGGATCGATTTGTTCACGGTAGCTCAGGCCGTTGAAGTCCCACACCACGCCCACTTCCACCTCGCCCTTCTCCAGGGTCTGGATGGTCGGGTTGGCCAGCGACAGGCGCTTCTGCTGGGCCAGCTTGGTGAACAGTTGCAGGCCCGGTGCCAGGTTGGACTCGTCACCCTTGTAGGCGATCGCTGCTGCCAGCACGCCGTTGGCGGCCTGGGCTGCGGTGCCGACGTCACCGATGGCAACCTTGTACTTGCCTTTTTCCAGGTCGTGCCAGGTCGTTGGCCGCTCGCCTTCCTTGACCAGGTCCTTGTTGATGATGAAGGCGATGGTGCCGGTATAGGCCAGCGCCCAGTGGCCGTCCTTGTCCTTGGCCCAGGTCGGCACCTGGTCCCAGGTGCTCGGCTTGTACGCCTGGCTCACGCCCTTGCTCACGGCGATCGGGCCGAAGGCGGCACCCACGTCGCCGATGTCGGCGCTGGCGTTGTCCTTCTCGGCTTCGAACTTGGCGATTTCCTGGGCCGAGCTCATGTCGGTGTCGCTGTGCTTGAGGCCGTACTTGCTGGCCAGGTCTTCCCAGGTGCCTTTCCAGTTGGCCCAGGCATCGGGCATGCCCACGCTATTGACGTTGCCTTCCTTGCGGGCGGCGTCTTCCAGGGCCTTGAGGTCGGTATCGGCGGCCATGGCCGTGGTACACAGGGCGATGGCCGAACCGAGCAGTGACGCCATGAACAACTTTTTCATCCGAAGCTCCTTGGGTGGGTGCCTTTAGCGATGGTTGTTATGAGTGAAGCCGTTGTCTGGTGACCGTTGGTCTAGGTCAGCAAACCTTGAGCCAAGGTAGGCTGCTTGCGTGACAGTTTGATGTAGGGAAGGGCCGGTGAAGGCCCTGAAGCTACAGCGTAGACCACGCAGCCGCCCCGGTTCTGCTGGGTTGGCGCGTTTCTGGCAGTGTCTGGCCAAAGCCTTTGTCACAGGATGTTCATCAGCCCTGCCTAGGCTTGCACTATTCTCCAAGTGCCCTGTTCTGGGGCTGGACTAGTCCAGATAGGTAACCTTTGATGCAGTCGATGCCACCGCGTGCGGTAACAGCCATCTGTCACGCTCTGCAGGAGCAGATCGAGCACGGCCTGCTGGCGCCGGGCGGCAAGCTGCCGGCCGAGCGCAAGCTCAGCGAGGTGTTCGATACCACGCGCATTACCCTGCGTGAGGCGCTGGTGCAGCTCGAAGCCCAGGGGCTGATCTACCGCGAAGAGCGTCGCGGCTGGTTCGTCGCGCCCGAACGGCTGACCTACGACCTGATCGAGCGCAGCCATTTCCATGCCATGGTCCGCGACCAGGGGCGGGTGCCCAGTACCGAACTGTTGTCGGCGCGGCAGCAGCCGGCCTCGGCGGCCATCTGTGCGCGCTTGCAGCTGCCGGCGCTGTCCAGCGTGGTACGTATCTGCCGGTTACGGCGGATCGATGGGCGGGCGGTGCTGTATGCCGAGCACTACCTCAACCCCCGGTACTTCCCGGAGATTCTCGAACAGGACCTGGCCCAGTCGCTGACCGAGATTTATGGGCGGGTGTATGGCATCCAGTATGGGCAGGTGTGCTTCGAGATCTTGCCGACGGCGTTGCCGGTGGAGGCGGCCAGTGCCTTGAAGGTGTCGGCGGGAAGCCCGGGGTTGCATATCACCCGGGTCAACAGTGACCAGCATGGGCACCTGATCGACTGTGACCTGGAGTATTGGCGGCATGATGCCATCCGCATCCGCGCCCAGGCTGGATGAAAAGTTGGCTTCTTCGCGGGTAAACCCGCTCCCACAGGGACCGCACAGGTTTCAGCCTTTGCACAGTACTTGTGGGAGCGGGTTCACCCGCGAAGAGGCCCTAACTGGAGGAACCGGCAGTCACTACCTGCACTGACAACCTTGGCGTGGCCAAATCCAGCCCCGCCTCATCCAGCTGCCGCTTCAACGCCAGGTTGAACGCCCGCGAAACCTCCCACTGCTTGATAGGCGCAGTCTTGAACCGCGCCCGCAAGATCGCCGACCCCGACTCGAAGCTCTCCACCCCCTGCAGCTCCAGCGGCGACCAGATGTTGCGGCGCATCAGCGGGTCGTTGCGCAGCTTCTGCCCCACTTCGCGAATCAGCGTGATCGCCTGGTCGATGTTCATGCTGTGCGGGATCGCCACGCGGAAGATCGCGTAACCGAACTCGCGGGAGTAGTTCTTGATGCTCTTGATCTCGCTGAACGGGATGGTATGCACGATGCCGTCGATGTCACGCAGGCGCACGGTACGGATGGTCAGCCCCTCCACCGTGCCCAGGTGGCCACCCACATCGACGTAGTCGTCGATGGCCAGCGAGTCCTCGATGATGATGAACAGCCCGGTGATCAGGTCGGCCACCAGTGACTGCGCACCAAAGCCGATGGCCAGGCCGATCACACCGGCACCCGCCAGCAGCGGGGTGACGTTCATGCCCATGTTGGCCAGGGCGACGATCACCGCGATGATGAAGATGACCACGAACATCACGTTGCGGATCAACGGCATCATGGTTTGCGCGCGGGCGTTGGCCAGGCCTCGGCGCGAACGCACCAGGGCGTGGTGCACGGCGGTGTCGGCAAGGATCCACACCAGCCAGGCGACGATCAGCGTGCCGGCCAGGCCCAGCAGGCGCACGCTTATGTCGTGGCCGTCGCCTTCGGCGAAGCTGATCATCGACAGGCCCCACACGCGCAGCCCCAGCTCGATGAACACCAGCCAGATGAACAGGTGCACCAGCAGGTAACCGAAGTTGCGCAGGCGCTCGGCATACACCGCCTGGCGCTTGTTGGCGCGCTTGGGGTTGGCGGCGTGGCGGCGCACCAGGCCGTTGAGCACCATGCACACCACCACCAGCACCGTGCACATCAGCGACTGGCGCAGGGCGGTGCTGGTGTCGCCGGCCGAGATGAAGGTAGCGAACAGCGAAATCGCCACCAGGATCAGTGCCGGCACGAACCAGAAGCTGCCGAGGATCTCGATGGTGTCGCTGAGGGTGCGCCGGGTCAGGCGCCGTGACAGTGGCTGGTTGCGGATCAGGTGGGCGATCGGGCGGCGGAAGCGCAGGATGAACAGCCCGGTGCACAGCGCCGCAATCACGTTGGCCAGGGTGGCCAGTGCGTGGGCCAGGTGGGTGCCGAGGGCGACCATCAGGCGCGGGTCGCTCATCGCTTCGCCAAACGCGGCGAAGCTGCCGATCAGCCATAGCGGGCGAAACGCCTGGTGGCGCAGGATGTGCAGGGCGCGGTGGCGGTGGGGGCCGTCGAGCAGCGAGAAGGCGATCACGCAGATGGCCGAGAAGCAGGTGCCGACCACCAGTGCGTAGGCCAGCACCATGGCCAGCGACTTGCCCAGCGACGGCGGCAGCACGAAGCTCAGGTACACGGTGAACAACAGCGCAACCAGCCACGGGCCCAGCTTGCGCAGGGCAAAGCGCACAAGGTCCCAGGTGCGCGGGTGCTGTGGCAGTTCCTCGCTCAGGCCAAAACGCAGGCGTACCCGATGCCCGACCCAGTTGAAGACGTAGGCCAGCACGCTCCAGACGGCAATGACGGCGGCAAAGCCGAACAGGATGGCCGGCCACTGGTGCACCGGCACCATCAACTCGGTCAGTTCGGCCTGGGCCTGTTCGATTTCCGCGGCCCAGCGATGGAACGGGCTGGCATCGCCGCTGAACTGCTTTTCGAAGTCATGCAGGGCGCCGCCGATCAGGCCGAGCACGCCCTGTTCGACGGTGGGTTGCGATTGCCTGGTGGCGTCGCGCAGCTTTTTCAGGTCGGCCAGCAGCTTGGCCCGCTGCTGGTCGTTTTCCAGGTTCTTGATCACCTCGTCCAGCGACTTGCCCAGCGGTTCGCTGGCCTCAGGTTGCGCGGGCGCGCTGCCACCCAGCAGGCCTGGCAGGCCCGCAGCCTGTAGCGGGGTGACAAACAGGAACAGCAGCAGGAACAGGCAACGCAGGAGGGCAGGCACTGGCAAAACTACCTCAGGTCAAACGATTGGCCGAGTGTAGAGGTTTATGACGGCAGTTTCTCGAGGATCTTCCAGCAGGTGAGGCCGAAGATACCCAAGGTACCGATCCACATCATCAGTACGCCGATGTTGCGCTCGCGCAGACTGAAACCGATGGTCAGCAACATCAGGAACAGAAACACCGGCACGAACAGGGACAGGAACGGGGACATGGACAGCAATCCTTTTGCAGTGGGGCCATGTAACAAGCATAGCGGGTAGCGGGCGAAGCGGGATTGACCTTGAGCAGGCCCGGCCTCTTCGCGGGCATGCCCGCTCCCACAGGTACTGCACAGGCCTTGAATGCTGTGATGATCCTGTGGGAGCGGGCGAGCCCGCGAAGAGGCCAGGCCTGCTTGCATCAAGACATCAAGGCAACTCGCGGCAACGGTAGAAGGCGCTCAGCACCTTCACCAGGTGCGCCAGGTCATGGCTACCGCACAGCTCGCGAATCGAATGCATGGCAAAGGTCGGCAAGCCGATATCCACCGTACGCACGCCCAGGTGGCTGGCCGCAATCGGCCCGATGGTCGAGCCACAGCCCATGTCGCTGCGTACCACGAAGCTCTGCACCGGCACTTCCTCGGCCATGCACAGGTGACGGAAGAACCCGGCGGTTTCGCTGTTGGTAGCGTAGCGCTGGTTGTTGTTCACCTTGATTACCGGCCCGGCGTTGAGCTTGGGCCCGTGGTTGCCGTCGTGCTTGTCGGCGTAGTTGGGGTGCACGCCGTGGGCGTTGTCGGCCGACACCATCAGCGAGCGCTGGATGGTGCGCACGTAGGCGTCGCCATCCGGCAGCAGGCGTTGCAGGGTCTGCTCCAGCATCGGCCCGTCGGCGCCACAGGCCGAGCAGCTGCCGACTTCTTCATGGTCGTTGCACACCAGTACGCAGGTTTCGTCGCTGTCGGCGGCCAGCAGGGCCTGCAGGCCGGCGTAGCACGACAACAGGTTGTCCAGGCGCGCACCGGCGATGAAGTCGCCGTTCAGGCCGACCAGCGCGGCGTCCTGGGTGTCGTAGAAGCTCAGCTCGTAATCCAGCACCACATCGGCGATCAGTTCGTGCTCGCGGGCCAGTTGCTCGGTGAGCAGGGCGCGGAAGTCGATGCGTTCGTCACCCGCCACCTGGGCCAGGATCGGCGGCAGCTCGTTCTGCGGGTTGATCGCCCAGCCTTCGTTGGCGGTGCGGTTGAGATGGATCGCCAGGTTGGGGATGACCGCGATCGGCAGCTTGAAGTCGATCAACTGGCTTTCGACCTTGCCGTCACGGCGGTAGGTGACCCGGCCGGCCAGCGACAGGTCGCGGTCGAACCATGGCGCCAGCAGGGCGCCGCCATACACTTCGACGCCCAGTTGCAGGAAGCCCTGGCGCTGCAGCTCGGGCTGCGGCTTGACCCGCAGGCACGGGCTGTCGGTGTGGGCGCCGACCATGCGGATACCGTTCAGCAACGGTGCCTGCTTGCCCAGCTTGATGGCGATGATCGACGAGTCGTTGCGGGTGACGTAGTAGCGGCCGCCAGGCACTGTGGCCCAGCTGTCGCGCTCGTCCAGGCGCTGGTAGCCGGCAGCTTCCAGACGCTGGGCCAGGCTGGCGGTGGCGTGGAAGGGCGTGGGGGAGGCCTTGAGGAAGTCGATAAGGCCAGAATTCAGTACGTCGCGCATAGCTCACTCCAGACAGCAGTGGCGCGAGTTTAGCGTATTAGGTCGACAAATTGTGTCTGCCTCTTCGCGGCTGAAGCCGCTCCCACAGGTACTGCACAACCGTCGAAAGCGGTACGGTCCCTGTGGGAGCGGCTTTAGCCGCGAAGAGGCCGGCACAGGCTGTACAAATTCAGAAAGGCGCAGGGCACTCGAACTTCAACCGCTCCCCGGACACCGGGTGGGTAAAGCTCAGCATCGAGGCATGCAGGCACAGCCGCTCGTGGGCAGCCAGTGCCTCGGGGTTGGCATACAGCCGGTCGCCCAGCAGCGGGTGCCCGATCGACAGCATGTGTACGCGCAACTGGTGCGAACGCCCGGTAATCGGTGTCAGCTCTACCCGGCAGTAATCACCGCAGCGCTCGACGATGCGCCAGAAGGTCAGCGCATGCTTGCCCTGTTCGTGGTCCACCACATGCCGTGGCTTGGTCGGCGGGTCGTAGCGCAACGGCAGGTCGATGCTGCCGCTGTCCAGCGCCGGCTGGCCCCAGCACAGCGCGGTGTAGGCCTTTTCGGTTTCGCGGTCGTGGAACTGGCGCGACAGCTCACGGTGGCTGTCGGCATCCCGGGCCAGCAGGATGATGCCGGAAGTTTCCCAGTCCAGGCGGTGCACGATCAGCGCGTCGGGGTAGCCGTTTTCCTGCAGGCGGGTGATCAGGCAGTCCTTGTTGTCCTCGGCGCGGCCGGGTACCGACAGCAGCAGGGTCGGTTTGTTGATCACCAGGATGGCGGCGTCTTCGTGCAGGATCTGGATGTTGGACAGCGGCATTGCTTGGTCTCGGTTATATCGGGGAAAACACTGGGGCCGCCTTGCGGCCCATCGCCGGCAAGCCAGCTCCCACAGGTACAGCGCGAACCCTGTGGGAGCTGGCTTGCCGGCGATGGGCTGCAAAGCAGCCCCAATGATCCAGGCCTGGTCGCGAAATCAGCGATCCGGCAAGGTGATGTTCAGCTCCAGAATCGAACAGCTACCCTGGTTTTCCAGCTCGATATGCACATCATCGTTGCCGATGTTCACATATTTGCGGATCACTTCCAGCAGTTCTTTCTGCAGCGCTGGCAGGTAGTCCGGTTCGCTGCGTTGGCCGCGCTCGTGCGCCACGATGATCTGTAGACGCTCTTTCGCTACCGACGCGCTGGTAGTTTTCTGTCTGCCACGA
The DNA here is from genome assembly GCF_040784925.1 of Pseudomonas sp. X4. Taxonomy (NCBI): domain Bacteria; kingdom Pseudomonadati; phylum Pseudomonadota; class Gammaproteobacteria; order Pseudomonadales; family Pseudomonadaceae; genus Pseudomonas; species Pseudomonas sp. X4. Next base: position 3,832,818 of record NZ_CP160798.1, read on the forward strand.
AAGAAGTCAAAAAGGTTCATGGTTTACTTGCCTCCAAACAGGCGCGCGAAGAATCCTTGCTTCGGCACTTCGATGAACCGCAGGGGCTTTTCTTTGCCCAGCAGACGGTCGACGGTATCGCTATAAGCCTGGCCGGCATCGCTCTGGTCGTCGAGGATGACCGGGATACCCTGGTTGGAAGCCTTGAGCACTGCCTGGCTCTCGGGGATCACACCCTTGAGCTTGATCGCCAGGATCTCTTCGACGTCGGCGATGCTCAGCATTTCGCCCTTTTCCACGCGCTCCGGGTGGTAGCGGGTGATCAGCAGGTGTTCCTTGATCGGCTCTTCGCCGTTCTCGGAGCGGCGCGACTTGCTCGACAGGATGCCCAGCATGCGGTCGGAGTCACGTACCGAGGACACCTCGGGGTTGGTGACCACGACGGCTTCGTCGGCAAAGTACATGGCCAGGTGTGCGCCTTTCTCGATACCGGCCGGCGAGTCGCAGATGACGAAGTCGAAGTCTTTCTTCAGCTCCATCAGGACCTTTTCCACGCCTTCCTGGGTCAGCGCGTCCTTGTCACGGGTCTGGCTGGCGGCCAGCACGTACAGGTTCTCGAGGCGCTTGTCCTTGATCAGGGCCTGTTGCAGGTTGGCTTCGCCGTTGACCACGTTGACGAAGTCGTACACCACGCGGCGTTCGCAGCCCATGATCAGGTCGAGGTTACGCAGGCCCACGTCGAAGTCGACGATGACGGTCTTGTGGCCACGCAGTGCGAGGCCGGTACCAATGGCGGCGCTGGTGGTGGTCTTGCCCACACCCCCCTTGCCGGAAGTAACCACGATAATCTTGGCCAAGGTGTTTCACCCCTAAAATAATCGGGACACAAGTCCCTGCAAAAATACAAATAAACGGCAACGGTAAGAAAAGTTGCACTAAAAATGCTGGCAAGTATCCGTTAAAGACGGGTGATGTTCAACACGTCGCCAGACAGGCTGACTTGCACGCCAGTGCCCCACAGCGGGTCGCGGCGCAGGTCTTCGCATACCTTGTACTGGCCGGCGATGGAAACCATTTCGGCGGTCATCTGCTGGCAGAAGATACGTGCCTTGGTATTGCCTTTGATGCCGGCCAGGGCGCGGCCGCGCATGGCGCCGTACACATGGATGTTGCCATCGGCCAGAAGTTCCGCCCCCGGGCTGACCGAGCCGGTCACCACCAGGTCGCCGCCCTGGGCGTAGATCTGCTGGCCGCCACGTACTGGCGAAGTGATGATGCGGGTCGGGCGCACCTCGGGTTCGAGGATTGGCGGCGGGACAGGAGCCGGCTCGGGCTTCTTCACCTCGGGTTCGGGCTCCAGCGGCCGTTCGCGGGCGCCGGATGGCGGCAGCACCGGCAGGTCGATGGCGATGGCGGCGGCGATGTCCTCGATGCGGTTGGCGCGAATGGCCAGGGTACGCAGGCCGTGGTGGCGGCAGATCCGCATCAAGCCGGGCAGGTCGATTGCCCCCTCGTCGGCCGGCAGCTTGTCCAGCGCCAGCACCAGCGGCGTGTTGCTGAAGAAGTTCGGTGCCTGGGCGACTTTGGCCGCCAGTTGGCGGTCGAGGGCTTCAAGGTCATTGCGCGCCAGTTCCAGCACTGTAATGGCGAGCATGCTGCCCTTGAGCTGGAACACGGAGGCGGTGTCGGGTGTGTGGTTTGGGCTCATGGTCTGCATAGACGGCTTGTTGCGAAAAAAGTGCCCTGACTTATAACGATAAGACCGGTTGCCCGCAACATGCGCTGATCCGTTGTAGAATGCGCGGCCTTTGTCTTTCCGGAAGCTTCAATGGAACGCCCGCGTTTTCGTCCCTATTTCCTTCACCCACGTTTCTGGGGCCTGTGGCTGGGCCTGGGCCTGCTGTGGCTGGTGGTCCAGTTGCCGTACCGGGTCCTGTTGAAAGTCGGTGCCGCGCTGGGAGCGGTGATGTACCGCTTTGCCGGTGAGCGGCGGCGCATTGCCGCGCGCAACCTGGAGCTGTGCTTCCCGGAGCTGTCGGTCGACGAACGGCAGCGCCTGCTCAAGGCCAACTTCGCCTCCACCGGTATCGCCTTCTTCGAAATGGCCATGAGCTGGTGGTGGCCCAAGGCCCGGCTGGCGCGCCTGGCCCATGTCGAGGGGCTGGAGCACCTGCAGGCCGCCCAGCAGGCGGGGCAGGGGGCCATCCTGATGGCGGTGCACTTCACCACCCTGGAAATCGGCGCCGCGCTGCTGGGCCAGCAGCACACCATCGACGGCATGTACCGCGAGCACGGCAACCCGCTGTTCGACTTCATCCAGCGCAGCGGCCGCGAGCGGCATAACCTCGACTCGCTGGCGGTGGAGCGCGAGGACGTGCGCGGCATGCTCAAGCTGCTGCGTTCGGGCCGGGCGATCTGGTACGCGCCGGATCAGGACTACGGCGCCAAGCAGAGCCTGTTCGTGCCGCTGTTCGGCATCCCGGCGGCGACGGTGACCGCCACCACCAAGTTTGCCCGGTTGGGCAAGGCGCAGGTGATTCCATTCACCCAGAAGCGCCTGGAGGATGGCAGCGGCTATCGCCTGGTGATCCACCCGCCGCTGGCGGACTTCCCCGGGGAGAGCGAAGAGGCTGACTGCCTGCGCATCAACCAGTGGGTGGAAAGCGTGTTGCGCGAATGCCCCGAGCAGTACCTGTGGGCGCACCGCCGGTTCAAGTCGCGGCCCGAAGGGGAGCCGCGGCTGTATGACAAGAAGAAGCGCTGAATTTTCTTTTGCCTGTGCCGGCCTATTCGCGGGTGAACCCGCTCCCACAGGTTCTCCACAGGCCTTGAAGGCTGTGCAATACCTGTGGGAGCGGGTTTACCCGCGAAAGGGCCGGCACTGACAGCACACCAACCCCAGGAAGGACTCCTATGGCCCCACCCCCGGTAACCGGTCTTATCCTTTCTGGCGGCGGCGCCCGCGCTGCCTACCAGGTCGGCGTGCTGGCTGGCATCGCCGAGCTGCTGCCCGCTGGCGCGCACAACCCGTTCCCGGTCATCGTCGGCACCTCCGCCGGCGCCATCAACGCCGTCACCCTGGCCAGCGGCGCCACCCATTTCAGCGACGCCGTACAACGGCTCACCGCCTTCTGGCAGAACTTCCGCAGCCACCTGGTCATCCGCAGCGACTGGCCCGGTGTGGTCCGCCAGGCCAGCCGCTTCGTCGCCCACAACCTGCTGGGCGTGGGCGGCCCGGCGCCAGTGGCGCTACTGGACAGCAGCCCATTGCGCGGCTTGCTGCAGGCGCACCTGAACCTGGACGGTATCGCCCACTCCCTGGCCGCCGAGCAACTGCGCGCCGTCGCGGTGACCGCCTTTGGCTACGAGTCCGGCCAAGCGGTGACCTTCTACCAAGGGCGCGGCACCATCGAAGCCTGGTTGCGCCACCGCCGCATCGGCATGCCCACGCCGTTGACCATCGACCACTTGCTGGCCAGCGCGGCCATCCCGCTACTGTTCGCCCCGGTGCGGCTGGGCGACGAATATTTCGGTGATGGCGCGGTACGCCAGTCGGCACCGATCAGCCCGGCCCTGCACCTGGGCGCCAGCCGGGTACTGGTAGTCGGGGTCAGTGGCAACCCGCAGCGGCCGGCGCCACCATTGCCGACCCAGCGGGTGTTCAGCGGCCAGCAGCCGAGCCTTGCGCAGATCGGCGGGCACATGCTCAACAGCACGTTCATTGACAGCCTGGAAGACGACATCGAGCTGCTGCAGCGCCTCAACCACCTGAGCCACCTGTTGCCGGCGCACCTGGACGCCCGGCGCCTGGGCCTGGCGCCAATCGACGTGCTGGTGGTGGCGCCCAGCCAGCCGCTGGACGAAATTGCCGCGCGGCATCGGCGCGAGTTGCCGGCGGCCTTGCGCATGTTCCTGCGCGGGCCGGGGGCGACACGCACCAGCGGGGCGGGGGTGTTGAGCTATTTGCTGTTCGAGGCCAGTTACTGCAGCGAGCTGATAGAGCTGGGGCGAAAGGATGCCTTGACCAAGAAGCGGGAGCTTTGCCAGTTCCTGGGGATTTGATGTTGCTTGTGCCGGCCTCTTCGCGGGTAAACCCGCTCCCACAGGGATCGCACGATACCTGTGGGAGCGGGTTTACCCGCGAAGAGGCCTGGCTTGCCTACTCGGCTATCTGCAACTTGCGCGCCTGGGTATACACATACCGCACCTTCTCGTACTCGAACGGCGAGTTGAGCTGGCCATAGCGGAATTTGGTGCTGTAGCGCTTGTCTACCACGCGCAGCACGGAGATTTCCGGGTGGTCGCTGCTGGCTTCGGCCACGTTCAGGTAGTTGATTGCCTGTTCGCCTGCATAGTCCACCACCAGCCCGGTGGTATCGCGCAGGTTCGACGGCCCCAGCACCGGCAGCATCAGGTACGGCCCGTCCGGTACGCCATAAAAGCCCAAGGTCTGGCCAAAGTCTTCACTTTGCCGCGGCAGGCCCATCTTGGTCGCCGGGTCCCACAGCCCACCCACGCCGATGATGGTGTTGAACATCAGCCGCGCGGTGATCTCCGCCGAGCGCTTGGCCTTCAACTGCAACACGCTGTTGAACAGGTTCGGCACGTCGCCCAGGTTGTTGAAGAAGTTGGTCACCCCGGTGCGCACGAAGCGTGGGGTGACGTACTGGTAGCCGCTTACCATCGGCAGCAGCACCCATTGGTCCAGGCGGTAGTTGAAGTGATAGACGCGCCGGTTGATCGACTCCAGCGGGTCGTACACGTTCAGCGCTTGCAGGGTGGAGCGTTCGAACTCGCGCTGGTCCAGCCCCGGGTTGAATTTCAGCTCGCGCAACGGGTCGACGAAACCATCGGCCTCGGGCGCCAGTGGTGCCTCGGTGACTTGCGGGTCGGCCTCGATCACGCTGGCCCGAGGGGCGGTTTCGGCGGCCAGGGCCTGGCCGGCGGCGAACAGGGCAGTGGCGAAGAGGAGTTTGTTAACCACGGAAGAACTCCAGCATGGCGTCACTGTTGACGCGGTAATTGAGGTTGCCGCAATGGCCGCCATGGGGGTAAAGGGTCAGGCGCTCACCGAACACCTTGCGCAGGAAGCCGATGTCGCCAGGGCCGAGGATGACGTCGTCGGCGTTGTGCATCACGGCGATCTTGTCGCTGCTGCTCAGGTAGTCTTCCAGCGCATACAGGCTGACCTGGTTGACCAGTTGCAGGATGCTGTTGCCGTCGGTGCGGGCGCGCCACATGGGGATGACCTGCTCGGTCATGTAGCAGTCGAAGTCGCACTGCAGGGCACGCTTGAAGAACGGCGTGAGGCTGCTGCCCTCGGTGATCGGGAATTTCGGCGGAATGATCAGGCCGCGGCGGTTGATCAGGTCGGAGGTGAAGGCAATGTCGGCCGCCGAGAAGCGGAACGAGGTGCCGATCAGCATGGCCATCTGCTCGTTGGACAGGTGCTGGCGTGACTGCTGGAAGTCGTACAGCAGGGCTTCATTGAGGTCGATGTAGCCCTTTTCCTGGAAGTAGCGGGTCAGCTTGGCCAGCATCAGCTCGTAGAAGGTGGTGCTGCGGTCGATGCCCTTGACCTGGGTCTGCACCAGCTTGTCCAGGTTGTTGATCGAGGTGTACAGGTTGACCGGCGGGTTCAGCAGCAGCACGCGCTTGAAGTTGAAGCTGCGGCGGGTTTCGTCCAGGTGGCTGACAAAGGCAGCGTCGAGTGCGCCCAGGCTGTAGCCGGTGAGGTAGAACTCGCTGATCGGCAGGCGCGGGTGCTGGGCGCGCACAGCCTGCATCACCCGGTACATGTCTTCGGCATCATCCTGGCTGACGCCTGGGGTGGCGAAGCGCGAGGCTGCGCTCATGAAGTCGTAGCTGGTGGGCGAGGACAGCTGCACCACGTGGAAGCCGGCCTGGTAGAACAGCTTTTTCAGGTATTCGTTGATGCTGCTGGTGTAGGGCGCACCGGTGCCGGCGATGATGAAGATCAGCGGCGCCTCGTGGTCCTGGCGGGCTAGGCGGTACTTGAGCTTCTTCACTGCCCAGAAGTTGTCGGGCAGGGTGAACTCACGGTCCGGGCGCAGGTTGAGGCTGTAGTCGGACTGGCTGATTTCGTCGTCGCCGGGCAGGGTGGGTCGCTGGTCCGGCGGCGTGGTGGCGATGGTTGCCTCGAACGGGTTGGTCAAGGGGTAGCCATAGCTTGCGGCGTCGATATCCCGCGCCGAAGCGGCCACAGCCATGAGCAGGCCGCCGAGCAAGGCAGCGAGGCGCAAAGATCGAAGCATGTAATCCCCCAAAAGAACGCAAGGTCGAGCAGTGTGCAGGCTAGGACCACAACGGGCCGGGCAAAGTTGCCAGGTGCGGTGGTCTTTGGTGTGCTTGTTATCTGCAACATAGCTGCAGGGATGTGATTTTGCCTTACAACTGGGCATAAGCGATCATGGATGCTTTCGATTTCCGCTATTGGAGAACTGGATGTCTCGTTCGCTGCCGGCTGCGCTGCTTGTGCTGTTTCTGGGGCTTTGGCTTGCTGCCAGTTATGGCGTGCGCTACGGGCTGATGGAGGACGGGCAGTGGGTGGGACTGTGCACGGCGCCGGCGGCGTACTGGCAGTGTGAGGTACGGTCGTTGCTGGGGCTGGGCATTCATCTTCAGGTGATGGCCTGGGGCGGGCTGGGGCTGGCGCTGCTGGCGCAGTTGGTTGCAGGGCGTGGCGGCTGGTGGCTGGCAGTGGTGGCGTTGGTGTTCGCGGTGCCGGCACTGGTGCTGTATACCGCCAGTATTGCCGTGTTCGCGCTGGTGCTGGCGGGGTTGCGGCTGGTCAGGTCGCCGGAGTAAGGCTGAAAGGGGCCGCTTTGCGGCCCATCGCAGGCAAGCCAGCTCCCACAGGGACCGCGCCGATTTGATAGGCAGCATAACTCCTGTGGGAGCTGGCTTGCCTGCGATGGAGCGCGAAGCGGTCCCAAGGATATCAGGCCGGGCGCAGGCGCAAGCTCCGCCACAAGGCTGCGGTCATCAGCACACTCACCCCGGCCCACCCCCAGGCCTGTTGGTTCTCCAACCCTTCCACAAACAACTGCGGCGCCACCCCGGCACCGACGATGAAGGCCAGCAACGCCACCTCCGCCCGCCGCGCCGGCACCGGCCACAGTGCAAACACCAGCGCCGGCAATGCCAACGCTGCGCTGGGGAAGCTGCGATAGCGTGGGTCGAACACCATCGCCAGCATGCTCACCGCCGCGGCAAAACCCGCTGCCAGCAACAGCCAGCCGGCCCGCGCCTGCAGCCAGGCGTACAGGCGCTCGCGCCAGCCCGTGCGCCGCGCCAGGGCCAGCACGGCATGGGCCAGCACCAGCAGGTTCAGCCCTGCCAGCAGCACCGCCCACAGCCACTCCCCGGCAAAGCGCGCATGGGTGCGCATCAACTCGCCCCAAAGCCCCAGGCAGCCTGCCCCAAACGCCGCCAGCAACGGCAGCAGCATGGCCGCCGCCGGGGTGGCGGGGCGCCCGGCAAGCATCAGCATCAGCACCATCAGCAGGGCACTGGCCAGCAACCACTGCGGCCAGTAAGGCAGGTTGCTCACCGGCCCTTCGAGTACGCCCTTGTCCTGCCGGTCGGCATCGTAAAGCCCCCAGTAACCGCCGACCGCCCCCTCATTGGCGCGCTTCCATGGCTGGTCGAACGCCTCGATCAGGTTGTAGTGCCAGCCGTTGCTTTCGGCCATGGCCACGAACCCGCGAATGAAGCGCGCCTCGTTGACCCGGCTGGGCTCCGCGGTTTCGCGCTGGCGGCCTTCGCTGGGCCAGCCGGTTTCGCCTATCAGGACGTCCTTCGGCGCGAAGCGCGTGCCGAACACCCGGCGTACATCGGCAACGTGGGCCAGGGCTTCGTCGATGCCACGCGGGTCGTCTTCCCAGTAAGGCAGCAGGTGGATAGTCAGGAAGTCCACCGCAGGCGCCACCTGCGGGTGCTGCAACCAGAACTCCCACACATCGGCGTAGGTCACCGGCACCTTGACCTGGCTTTTCACCCGGGCGATCAGCGTGGCCAGGTGCGCACCGGTCACTTCCTTGCGCAGCAGCGTCTCGTTGCCGACGATCACCGCGCTGACCACGTCGGGGTTGGCATTGGCGGCGGCGATCAGCAGCTCGATTTCTTTCTCGGTGTCGGCCGGGTGGGCGTTGACCCAGGCACCTAGCATCACCTTCAGGCCATGCTTGCGTGCCAGCGCCGGGATTGCCTCAAGACCGGTCTGGGAATAGGTGCGGATGCACTGAAAACGCTCGGCCAGCAACGCCAGGTCGGCATCCATGCGCGCCGGGCGCAGGCGCAACGGCTGGTCGTAGGGCGACTGGTCCTTGTCGAACGGGGTGTACGAGGCGCATTGCAGCTTGTGCGTCGGGCTGGCCGCGTCGGGCAGTTGCACCGGCTTGCCAAGCCCGTACCAGAGCCCTCCGAGCCCGAGCAGGGCGAGCAGGCAGGCAAGCAGGTACAACGGCAGCAGCAGGCGGGTAGAACTGGGCATCGGGCGGTCCATCGTCAGGCGCAAAAGGGTAGATAGTAGCCCGGCGCCAAACCTTTGGCATGCAAGGATCGCGCAGGTCGGCGCAGGCCGATGGCGCTAATGGCATAGTGCTGTCGCATATGGGGCGGCTACAGGTCGTAGCTGGAGCAGGTCGACTATTGTTGCAGGACGATGATGCAAATTCCGAGACCTGACGAGGGGATGCTTTGATGGCTGCTATTACAAGAATGCGACGTTTCCTGGGTGTGGGCACTGCCATGGTACTGGCCATGAGTGCGGCACAGGCAATGGCCAAAGAAGTCAGCATTGGTTACGTGGATGGTTGGGCTGACAGCGTGGCGACCACCAACGTGGCCGCCGAAGTGATCAAGCAGAAGCTCGGCTACGACGTGAAGTTGCAGGCCGTGGCCACCGGGATCATGTGGCAGGGCGTGGCAACCGGCAAGCTCGATGCCATGTTGTCGGCCTGGTTGCCGGTGACCCATGGCGAGTACTGGGCCAAGAACAAGGACAACGTGGTCGACTACGGGCCGAACTTCAAGGACGCCAAGATTGGCCTGATCGTCCCTGAGTACGTCAAGGCGGTGAGCATCGCCGACCTCAAGACCGACGACACCTTCAAGCAGAAGATCGTCGGCATCGACGCCGGCTCCGGCGTAATGCTCAAGACCGACCAGGCCATCAAGGACTACGACCTGACCGGTTACAAGCTGCAGGCCAGCTCTGGCGCGGCGATGACTGCGGAACTGGGCCGTGCCTATGCCAAGCAGCAGTCGATTGCGGTGACCGGCTGGGTACCGCACTGGATGTTCGCCAAGTGGAAACTGAAGTTCCTCGAAGACCCGAAAGGCGTGTATGGCGCCGCGGAAACCGTGAACAGCATCGGCAGCAAGGAACTGGCCACCAAGGCCCCGGAAGTGGCGGAGTTCCTGAAGAAGTTCAACTGGCAGTCGAAGGACGAGATTGGCGAAGTGATGCTGGCTATCCAGGAAGGCGCCAAGCCTGAAGCGGCGGCCAAGGACTGGGTGGCCAAGCATCCTGAGCGTGTGAAGGAGTGGACTGGCAAATAACAACCTGTCAGGGCCAGTTTTGCTGCTTCGCGGGTGAACCCGCTCCTACAGGGATATCACTGCCTTCCGGGCTGGTGATACCCCTGTGGGAGCGGGTTTACCCGCGAATGGGCCATCACTTTGTTACGCAACCGGTAAAACACCGTTGCATCTAAGACTAAGGTCGTCTGGTTGGCGTCCGATAGCCGCATAAAGTAAGGGTCGTGGGTTCCACCCCTATCTGTGCTGCTAGGACAAAAACAATGAACGACAGCATTTACCTCTCGATACAAAACAGCCCCCGCTTCAAGGAGCTGGTCACCAAACGCGAACGGTTCGCCTGGATTCTCTCGGCGATCATGCTCGGCCTGTACTGCGCCTTCATCCTCCTGATCGCCTACGGTCCTCAGATTCTGGGCACCAAGCTCAGCCCTGAGTCGTCGATTACCTGGGGTATTCCCCTGGGCGTCGGCCTGATCGTCTCGGCATTCGTCCTGACCGCCATCTACGTACGCCGCGCCAACGGCGAATTCGATGAGCTGAACAAGGCCATCCTGAAGGAGGCGCAACAATGATTCGCCACGCCAAAGCCCTGGCCGTACTGGCCTGCGGAGCCTTCGCACCCGCCGTGTGGGCCGCCGATGCCCTGACCGGCGAGGTGCAGAAGCAACCGCTGAACGTCTCTGCGATCGCCATGTTCGTGGCCTTCGTCGCCTTCACCCTCGGCATCACCTACTGGGCCTCCAAGCGCAACAAGTCGGCTTCGGACTACTACGCCGCCGGTGGCAAGATCACCGGCTTCCAGAACGGCCTGGCGATTGCCGGTGACTACATGTCGGCCGCCTCGTTCCTGGGTATTTCCGCACTCGTGTTCACCTCAGGCTACGACGGCCTGATCTACTCGATCGGCTTCCTGGTCGGCTGGCCGATCATCCTCTTCCTGATCGCCGAACGCCTGCGCAACCTGGGCAAGTACACCTTCGCCGACGTGGCCTCGTACCGCCTCGGGCAGAAGGAAATCCGCACCCTGTCGGCCTCCGGTTCGCTGGTGGTGGTGGCGTTCTACCTGATCGCACAGATGGTCGGTGCCGGCAAGCTGATCGAGCTGCTGTTCGGCCTGGACTACCACGTGGCGGTGATCCTGGTGGGTATCCTGATGTGCCTGTACGTACTGTTCGGCGGCATGCTGGCCACCACCTGGGTACAGATCATCAAGGCCGTGCTGCTGCTGTCCGGTGCCAGCTTCATGGCGCTGATGGTGATGAAGCACGTGGGCTTCGACTTCAACACCCTGTTCTCCGAAGCGATCAAGGTGCACGCCAAGGGCGAGGCGATCATGAGCCCGGGCGGCCTGGTCAAGGACCCGATCTCGGCGTTCTCGCTGGGCCTGGCGTTGATGTTCGGTACCGCCGGCCTGCCGCACATCCTGATGCGCTTCTTCACCGTCAGTGACGCCAAGGAAGCGCGCAAGAGCGTGCTGTACGCCACCGGCTTCATCGGCTACTTCTACATCCTCACCTTCATCATCGGCTTTGGCGCCATCCTGCTGGTCAGCACCAACCCGGACTTCAAGGACGCCGCTGGCGCCCTGCTGGGTGGCAACAACATGGCAGCGGTGCACCTGGCCAATGCCGTGGGTGGCAGCGTGTTCCTCGGCTTCATCTCGGCTGTTGCCTTCGCCACCATCCTGGCAGTGGTTGCCGGCCTGACCCTGGCCGGTGCCTCGGCGGTGTCCCACGACCTGTACGCCAGTGTATGGCGCAAGGGCAAGGCCAACGACAAGGACGAGATCCGCGTGTCGAAGATCACCACCGTCGCGCTGGGCGTACTGGCGATCGGCCTGGGCATCCTGTTCGAGAAGCAGAACATCGCCTTCATGGTCGGCCTGGCGTTCTCCATCGCGGCCAGCTGCAACTTCCCGGTACTGCTGCTCTCGATGTACTGGAAGAAGCTGACCACCCGCGGCGCCATGATCGGCGGCTGGCTGGGCCTGGTGAGCGCGGTGACGCTGATGATCCTCGGCCCGACCATCTGGGTGCAGATCCTCGGCCACGAGAAGCCGATCTATCCGTACGAGTACCCGGCGCTGTTCTCGATGCTGATCGCCTTCGTCGGTATCTGGTTCTTCTCGGTCACCGACAAGTCCAAGGCTGCCGAAGACGAACGTGCGCTGTTCTTCCCGCAGTTCGTGCGTTCGCAGACTGGCCTGGGCGCTTCGGGTGCTGTTTCGCACTGATCCCTTCCGGCAATTAAAAAACCGCGCTTCGGCGCGGTTTTTTTGTGTTTTCGCCGCTAGATCATGCCTAGTAGCAACAAAACCAGCAGAACTACCAGCACCACGCCGATGATGCCGGACGGGCCATAGCCCCAGCTGCGTGAGTGCGGGAAGACCGGTAAGCCACCAATCAGCAGAAGGATCAGGATGATGATGAGAATCGTGGTCATGACGGAGTCCTTGCGTGGTTGAGGGTCAAGGGCCTCGGACTGCTGGCCTCTTGTATATAAGGACTGGTGGTGAACGTTAAAGATTCCATTTGAATGGTTGCCAGTGCCGGCCTCTTCGCGGGTAAACCCGCTCCCACAGGGACAGCGCAACCCTCAGGCTTGTGATGATCCTGTGGGAGCGGGTTTACCCGCGAAGAGGCCGGTACTGACCACACAGTCATGCCCCTCCATTCACTACCTTGATGAACCCTGCCTGCCCCCCAGGCCTTGATTAGACTGGTTGCACAACCCATCAGAACAAGGCCAGCCACCATGCAAAACCGCATCATGATCACCGGCGCCGGATCCGGCCTCGGTCGCGAGATCGCCCTGCGCTGGGCGCGTGAGGGCTGGCGCCTGGCGCTGGCCGATGTCAACGAAGCCGGCCTGCGCGAAACCCTGGAGCTGGCCCGCGCAGCTGGCGGCGAAGGCTTTGTCCAGCGTTGCGACGTGCGCGACTACAGCCAGCTCACCGCCCTGGCCCAGGCTTGCACCGAACAGTTCGGTGGTATCGACGTGATCGTCAACAATGCCGGCGTCGCTTCGGGCGGGTTCTTCGCCGAACTGTCGCTGGAGGATTGGGACTGGCAGATCGCGGTCAACCTGATGGGCGTGGTCAAGGGCTGCAAGGCCTTCCTGCCTCTGCTGGAGCGCAGCAAGGGGCGGATCATCAACATCGCTTCGATGGCCGCGCTGATGCAGGGCCCGGGCATGAGCAACTACAACGTGGCCAAGGCCGGCGTGCTGGCCCTGTCGGAAAGCCTGCTGGTCGAGCTACGCCAATTGGAGGTGGCGGTGCATGTGGTGTGCCCGTCGTTCTTCCAGACCAACCTGCTGGACTCGTTCCGCGGGCCGAACCCGGCGATGAAAGCCCAGGTTGGCAAGCTGCTGGAAGGCTCGCCGATCAATGCGGCGGACATCGCCGAGTACATCCACCGGCAGGTTGCCGCTGGCGAGTTCCTGATCCTGCCCCATGAGGCCGGGCGCCAGGCCTGGCAACTGAAGCGCCAGGCCCCTGAGCGGCTGTACGACGAGATGGCCGAAATGGCGGTGAAAATGCGGGGCAAGGCTCAGTCGCGATGATTCGTCTGTAAGGAAAATTACCTGAAAATGTAGGGCGCTTCTGAATCACGGCAGAACTATTGAGTAGCCCTATGCCGTCAAGGCAGGCTCCGGTTTTCCCTTTCGCTGGAGGATCGGAGCATGCTGGTAATAGGGCGCGAAGTGGGAGAGATCATCGTGATTGGTGATGACATTCGGATCATGGTAGTGGAGACGCGGGACGGGGTGGTGCGCTTTGGCGTGGATGCACCACGGCAGGTGCCGGTGCATCGGGCCGAGGTGTACAAGCGCATCAAGGAAGGGCAGCAGGCCAAAGCCCGCAGGGTTTGATGTTGCCTGTGCCGGCCTCTTCGCGGGCACGCCCGCTCCCACAGGTACTGCACCGCTCTCAAGACTTGTGAAATTCCTGTGGGAGCGGGCGAGCCCGCGAAGAGGCCAGGCCTGCTAGTCGAGCAGCTCGCGGGGCACATCATGCTTGGCCAGCAACTGGCACTGCTGGCTTTCCAGGTCGAACAGGATGAACGCCTGGCCCTTGGCCAATGCCTGGCGCACCCGCAGCACGCGGGTTTCCAGCGGGGTGTCGTCGCCGTTGTCGGTACCGTCACGGGTGACGAAGTCCTCGATCAGGCGGGTCAGGGTTTCGGCTTGCAGTTGGTCGTAGGGGATCAGCATGGTGGGCGTTGCCTAGGGTGTTGGTGGGGGCATGCTACGCGAAACATTCGGGATTTTGGGGCCGCGTTGCGGCCCAATCGCCGGCAAGCCAGCTCCCACAGGGACAGCACAAAGCCTGGGCCTGTGGTGATCCTGTGGGAGCTGGCTTGCCGGCGATTGGGCTGCAAAGCAGCCCCAGGGCCCTCAGCCCTTGTTGCCAACCAGGCTATCCACCGCCGGCACCCGCGTATCGCTTTCCATCTGCGCATCATGTTCAAGCTGATGGCTGAAGCGCTCCAACGACGCATTGGCCGGCTGCGAATCACTGGCAAACACCGGCGGGCTCAGCAGGTACGCCGACAACAAGCGGCTCAATGCCGCCAGGCTGTCGATGTGTGTGCGCTCGTAGCCATGGGTGGCATCGCAACCAAAGGCCACCAGCGCGGTACGAATATCGTGCCCCGCCGTCACTGCCGAATGGGCATCGCTGAAGTAGTAGCGGAACAGATCGCGCCGCACCGGCAGGTCGTGGTCGCCGGCCAGCTTCAGCAGGTGCCGGGACAGGTGGTAGTCGTAAGGCCCCGACGAGTCCTGCATGGCCACGCTCACCGCATGCTCGCTGGAGGCCTGCCCGGGCGCCACCGGGGCAATGTCGATGCCGACGAACTCGCTGACATCCCAGGGCAGGGCGCCAGCCGCTCCCGAGCCGGTCTCTTCGGTGATGGTGAACAGCGGGTGGCAGTCGATCAACGGTTGGCGGCCGCTTTCCACCACGGCTTTCAGCGCCGCCAGTAGTGCTGCCACGCCGGCCTTGTCGTCCAGGTGGCGGGCGCTGATGTGGCCGCTTTCGGTGAATTCGGGCAGCGGGTCGAAGGCAACGAAATCACCGATGCTTACACCCAGCGCCTCGCAGTCGGCGCGGGTGGCGCAGTAGGCGTCCAGGCGCACCTCAACGTGCTCCCAGCTGATCGGCATCTGGTCGATGGCGGTGTTGAAGGCATGCCCGCTGGCCATCAGCGGCAGCACGCTGCCCCGGTATACGCCGGTATCGGTGAACACGCTGACCCGGCTGCCTTCGGCGAAGCGGCTGGACCAGCAACCGACCGGTGCCAGGGCCAGGCGGCCGTTGTCCTGCAACTGGCGCACGCTGGCGCCGATGGTGTCCAGGTGAGCGGACACGGCGCGGTCAGGTGAGGTCTGCCGGCCCTTGAGGGTGGCGCGGATGGTGCCGCGGCGGGTCAGCTCGAAGGGGATGCCCAGCTCGTCCAGGCGCTCGGCCACGTAGCGCACGATGGTGTCGGTGAAACCGGTGGGGCTGGGGATGGCGAGCATCTCCAGCAGCACGCGCTTGAGGTAGTCGAGATCGGGTTCGGGATGTCGGTCGGACATGGTTGGGGACTCCTTTACTCCTGTGCCGGCCTCTTCGCGGGTAAACCCGCTCCCACAGGTCCACCACAGCCCTCGATACTTGTGGGGTCCCTGTGGGAGCGGGTTTACCCGCGAAGAGGCCAGCAGCGGTTACGCCAAAGGCCGGCTATGCGGAAACAGCAGGTCGATAAAACGCTCGGCGGTCGGTTGCGGTTCATGGTTGGCCAACCCGGCACGCTCGTTGGCCTCGATGATCACGTACTCCGGTTGCCCGGCATCACGCACCATGAAGTCCAGCCCCACCACCGGGATCTCCAGCGCCCGTGCAGCGCGCACGGCGGCGTCGGCCAGCACCGGGTGCAGGCGTTCGGTCACGTCTTCCAGGGTGCCGCCGGTATGCAGGTTGGCGGTGCGTCGCACGGCCAGGCGCTGGCCGGCGGGCAACACATCGTCGTAGCCAAAGCCCGCCGCGCGCAGGGTGCGCTCGGTTTCGTCGTCCAGCGGAATGCGGCTTTCGCCACCGGTTGCGGCCTGGCGCCGACGGCTCTGGGCATCGATCAGCTGGCGGATGCTGTGCTTGCCATCGCCCAGCACCTGCGCCGGGTGACGGATGGCTGCGGCGACCACTTCGTAGCCGATCACCACGATGCGCAGGTCATGCCCGGCATGGAAGCTTTCCAGCAACACGCGGCTGTCGAACTGGCGAGCATGCGCCACGGCGTGGGTGATGTCGTCGATGCAGGTGAGGTTCACCGCCACGCCCTGGCCTTGCTCGCCATCGACCGGCTTGACCACCACCGCGCCATGCTCGTCGAGAAACGCCAGGTTGTCGTCGGCATTGCCGGCCAGTTGCTGCGCCGGCACCTGCAGCCCGGCATTGTGCAGGGCATGCTGGGTCAGGCGCTTGTCCTGGCACAGGGTCATGGTCACGGCGCTGGTCAGGTCGCTGAGCGATTCACGGCAGCGAATGCGGCGCCCGCCCAGGCTGAGGGTGAACAGGCCGCCGGCGGCATCGTCCACTTGTACCTCGATGCCCCGGCGCAGCGCCTCGTCGACGATGATGCGTGCGTACGGGTTGAGGTCGGCTTGAGGCCCTGGCCCCAGAAACAGTTGTTCGTTGATGCCGTTCTTGCGCTTGACCGCGAAGGTCGGCAGGTTGCGAAAACCCAGCTTCTGATACAGGCGCTTGGCCTGGCGGTTGTCGTGCAGCACCGACAGGTCCAGGTAGGCCAGGCCGCGGCTCATGAAGTGTTCGATCAGATGGCGCACCAGCACCTCGCCCACGCCGGGGCGGGTGCAGTGCGGGTCTAC
The DNA here is from genome assembly GCF_040784925.1 of Pseudomonas sp. X4. Classification (NCBI taxonomy): domain Bacteria; kingdom Pseudomonadati; phylum Pseudomonadota; class Gammaproteobacteria; order Pseudomonadales; family Pseudomonadaceae; genus Pseudomonas; species Pseudomonas sp. X4. The sequence continues at coordinate 3,849,237 of NZ_CP160798.1, forward strand.
CGCCAGGCACCACAGGCTGCTGCCGTGCTCGGGGTCGTCGAACGCCTTGGCGTGGTTCAGGCCCATGACGCTGCCGATCACCGCGCCGCTGTCTTCGTCCTCGGCCAGCCAGTACACCGGGCCGCCCAGGTGCAGAGGGGTGAGCAGCTCGGCGTCGACCGGCAACATGCCGCGCGCCTGGTACAGGGTGTTGATCGCCTGCCAGTCGCCCGGGTTCTGCGCCCGGCGCACGCGGAAGCCGCGGAACACCCGCTGCGCCGGGCGGTAGTCGGTGAACCACAGGCGCAGGGTGTCGGACGGGTCGAGGAACAGTTGCTGCGGGGCCTGGGCCAGCAGCTGCTGGGGCGCGGCCACGTACAAGGCGATGTCGCGCTCGCCGGGGCGTTCTTCCAGCAGGTCGGCGGCCAGGTCGGCCGGGTTGGGGTAGGTGTGGCCGATCAGCAGTCGGCCCCAGCCGCAATGCACGGCGCGCGGCTGGTCGTGGGGCTGGCTGCCATCGCCGGCCAGGCGCGCCTGCAGGCGCTCGTAGGACGGCGCCTGGCCGCGCAGCAGGCGCTGACCGTAAGCGATTTCATGGGCTTTCATCGGTCAGATTCCTTGTTCGCTCAGCCACAGGTTCAGCGCCGCCAGCTGCCACAGTTTGGAGCCGCGTAGCGGTGTCAGCTGGCCGTGCGGGTTGCTCAGCAGGCGGTCGAGCATGGCCGGGTTGAACAGCCCGCGGTCCTGGCTGGGGTCGGTCAGCAATTCACGTACCCAGCCGAGGGTGGCGCCTTCCAGGTGCTTCAGGCCCGGCACCGGGAAGTAGCCCTTCTTGCGGTCGATCACCTCGTGCGGGATCACCCGCCGCGCCGCCTGCTTGAGCACCTGCTTGCCGCCGTCGGGCAGCTTGAAGCGTGCCGGAATGCGTGCCGAAAGCTCCACCAGCCGGTAGTCGAGGAATGGCGTGCGCGCCTCCAGGCCCCAGGCCATGGTCATGTTGTCGACCCGTTTGACCGGGTCGTCGACCAGCATCACCGTGCTGTCCAGGCGCAGCGCCTTGTCAACCGCATCGGGGGCACCGGGGCGGGCGAAGTGTTCACGGACGAAGTCGCCGGCCGCGTCGGTTTCCAGCAGCCAGGGTGCCTGCACGGTGTCGCGGTACTCGGCGTGGCTGCGATCGAAGAAGGCCTCGCGGTAGGCGGCAAACGCATCCTCGGCGCCGTCCACCTGCGGGTACCAGTGGTAGCCGGCGAACAGCTCGTCGGCGCCCTGGCCGCTTTGCACGCCCTTGCAGTGCCGGGCCACTTCCCGCGACAGCAGGTAAAAGGCGATGCAGTCGTGGCTGACCATCGGCTCGCTCATGGCGCGGAAGGCGGCTGGCAACTGCTCGATGATCTCGTGCTCGGCGATGCGCAGCTGGTGGTGACGGGTGCCGTAGTGCTTGGCGATCAGGTCGGAATACTGGAACTCGTCGCCGCGTTCGCCGCCGGCATCCTCGAAACCGATGGAGAAGGTCGACAGGTCGTCCACGCCCACTTCGCGCAGCAGGCCGACCAGCAGGCTGGAATCGACCCCACCGGACAGCAGCACACCCACGTCCACCGCTGCCCGTTGGCGAATGGCCACGGCGTCGCGGGTGGCGTCGAGCACGCGGGTGGTCCAGCCTTCCAGGTCCAGCTCACGTTCATCGGGGTTGGCGCCGTAGTGCAGCTGCCACCAGGTCTGGCGTTCCACTTCGCCATGGCGGTCGATGCGCATCCAGGTACCGGGTTCCAGCTTTTGCACGTTGGCCAGCAGGGTACGTGGCGCCGGCACCACGGCGTGGAAATTCAGGTAGTGGTTGAGTGCCACCGGGTCGAGCATCGGGTCGATGTCACCACCCTTGAGCAGCGCCGGCAGGGTCGAGGCGAAGCGCAGGCGCTCGCCGTTGCGCGACAGGTACAAGGGTTTGACGCCCAGGCGGTCGCGGGCGAGGAACAGGCGCTGGTTATCGCGCTCCCAGATGGCCAGGGCGAACATGCCATTGAGCTTGGGCAGCAAGGCCGCGCCCCAGGCGTGGTAGCCCTTGAGCAGCACCTCGGTGTCGCCGTCGGACCAGAAGCTGTAGCCCAGGGCCTGCAGCTCCTGGCGCAGTTCGGGGAAGTTGTAGATGGCGCCGTTGAAGGCCAGCGAAAGGCCCAGGGTGTTGTCGACCATCGGCTGGGCAGAGCCGTCGGACAGGTCCATGATTTTCAGGCGCCGGTGGCCGAGGGCGATCGGGCCTTGGCTATGGAAGCCCCAGGCATCCGGGCCGCGGGGTGCCAGGTGGTGGGTTATGCGCTCTACCGCAGCCAGGTCGGCTGGGCGAGGGGCTTGGTCGATGGGGGTGAAACGCAACTCTCCTGCTAATCCGCACATAGGTCCTTACCGGTTTTTCCGTTGGGGAGGGGGTGCCCCGGATTAGGGCACCTTAAGGAACTGACCCATGTGGTTTGTGAGAGTTTTAGATCGATCTGTTATATGGGGCTGCTGCTCAGCCCTTGGCGGGCTCGCCCGCTCCCACAGGTTCACCACAGGCCTGGGGACTTGCGCGGTCCCTGTGGGAGCTGGCTTGCCGGCGATTGGGCTGCGCAGCAGCCCGGCCCGATCACTTGCCGCGAATCAACCTGCGCAAGGCAAACCGGTTCGGGTGGCACGCCTCCGCCACCGCCCGTGGCAACGGCAGCGGTTCCCCGCATACCCACGCCGCCACCAGTTCGCCGCTCAACGGCGCCGTGATCAATCCGCGCGAGCCATGCCCGCTGTTCACATACAACCCATCCAGCCAGGGGCAGGCTACATCCGGCACCTGCCGCGCATCCCGGCCCAGCACTGCGTAGGCCTGGGCGAACGCCTGCGCATCCGCCACCGGCCCGACGATCGGCAGGTAATCCGGGCTGGTGCAACGGAACGCCGCACGCCCCTGCAATTGCCCGGGGGCCAGCTCGGCCGTACCCAGGCGCTGGGCCAGGTCGACCGAAATCTCGTCCAGCAATGCCAGGTTGCCCTGGTGCTCGGCCACCGTCGGTGCCAGGTCTGTGCTGTGGAAGTCGAAGCTCGCGCCCAAGGTGTGTTCATCCCCGCGCGGCGGCGCCACATAGCCTTCCGCACACACCACGGTGCGCAGCGCGCGGCTGCTGGCGGTGGCCGGCAGGCGGGTGATCTGCCCGCGGATGCGCTTGAGCGGCAGCTGCGCGCATGGCTCGAAGCGCAGTACGTCGGCGGCACCGGCCAGGACCACCACCGGCGCGCTGGCCAGCAGGTGTTCGCCAGCCCAGGCTTGCCACTGCCCGTCGACCTTGCGCAGTTCGAGCACCTCCTGGTGCGTCAGCAGGCGAATCCCCGGGTGCTGCAACTGCTGCTGGCACAGCGCCGGCGGGTGCACCCAGCCACCTTCGGGATAGAACAACCCACCAGCCGGCAAGGCCACTCCGGCGATGGCTTCGGCCTCTGCACGCTCCAGCGAGTGCAACAGGCCAGGTTCGAAGGCGCCAGCCAGTTTGCCCTGGCGTTCGGCTTCCTTGCTGTCGAAGGCCAGTTGCAGCACGCCGCAGGCATCCCAGTCGCGGCCACGTTGCAGGCGCTGCAGCTGGCGCCGGGTGTAACCGAAACCGGCCAGGATCATCTGCGACAACGCCGTGCCATGGGCGGACAGCTTGAGGTACAGCACCCCTTGCGGGTTACCCGAAGCTTCCCGTGCCGGGGTGTCGTGGCGTTCCAGCACGGTAACCTGCCAGCCACGCCGGGCCAGGCTGGCGGCGGTTGTGCTACCGGCGAGCCCGGCGCCTATCACCAGCGCTTCACGCGGCCCCGCTATGGCAGCCGGGCGCGCGTACCATGGCGCGCCGGGGCTGGGCACGGGGCCGACGTAGGCGCCGCTCATCACTTCCCATTTCTTGCCGATGCCCGGCACCTTCTTCATGGCGAAGCCGGCGTCGACCAGGCTGCGGCGTACCCAACCGGTGGTGGTGAAGGTGCCTAGCACCGTGCCTGGGTGTGACAGCCGTGCCAGTTGCGCGAACAGCTCCGGGGTCCACATGTCGGGGTTCTTGGCCGGGGCGAAGCCGTCGAGGAACCACACATCGATCTGCGCATCGAGTTGCGGCAGCTGTTCCAGTACGTCGCCTATCAACAGGGTGAGGGTGACCCGGCCGTTGTCGAAGGTGAACTGCTGGAAGCCAGGGTGCACTGCCACGTACTGCTCCAGCAGGGGCTCGGCATAGGCGGCAAGTTCAGGCCACAGGCATATGGCGCGGGCCATGTCGTCGCGATCGAGGGGGTACTTTTCGACGCTGACGAAATGCAGGCGGGCCTCGGCGTGGGCGTGTTGCTCGAACAGTTGCCAGGCGCAGTAGAAGTTCATGCCGGTGCCGAACCCGGTTTCGCCGATCACCAGGCAGGCGTGCGGGGCGAGGTTGGCAAAGCGCTCGGCCAGGCGGGTTTGCCCAAGAAACACGTGCTTGGTTTCTTCGATGCCTTCGTTGACTGCGAAATAGACGTCGTCGTATTGCCGCGAATGGGGGCGGCCCTGGTCGTCCCAGTCGATCTGGGCGTGCTGGAGGAGGGTGGACATGGTTGGCTCGGTTGCAGCGGATGGGCGGATTTTATGCCATCTGATGATTTTGCGCTGGCTGTACCGGCCCTATCGCCGGCAAGCCAGCTCCCACAGGTACCCCACAAGGTTTGGGCCTGTGGTGACCCTGTGGGAGCTGGCTTGCCGGCGATAGGGCCCATACAGGCGATACATAAATCCGCTAGTCTTGCTTATCCATTGAAGGAGCCAGTGCATGTTCGAATCCGCCGAAATTGGCCACAGCATCGACAAGGAGGCTTACGACGCCGAGGTACCCGCTTTGCGCGAGGCCCTGCTCGAAGCCCAGTACGAACTCAAGCAGCAGGCGCGTTTCCCGGTAATCGTGCTGATCAACGGTATCGAAGGCGCCGGCAAGGGCGAGACGGTCAAACTGCTCAACGAGTGGATGGACCCGCGCATGATCGATGTGCTCACCTTCGACCAGCAGACCGACGAAGAGCTGGCGCGCCCGCCGGCCTGGCGCTACTGGCGGGCCCTGCCACCGAAGGGGCGGATGGGCGTGTTCTTCGGCAACTGGTACAGCCAGATGCTGCAGGGGCGGGTGCACGGGGTGTTCAAGGACGCCGTGCTCGACCAGGCCATCACCGGCGCCGAGCGGCTGGAGGAGATGCTGTGCGACGAAGGTGCGCTGATCATCAAGTTCTGGTTCCACCTGTCCAAGAAACAGATGAAGGCGCGGCTGAAATCGCTCAAGGACGACCCGCTGCACAGCTGGAAGATCAGCCCGCTGGACTGGCAGCAGTCGGAGACCTACGACCGTTTCGTGCGCTTTGGTGAGCGCGTGCTGCGCCGCACCAGCCGTGACTATGCGCCGTGGCATGTCATCGAGGGCGTCGACCCGAACTACCGCAGCCTGGCGGTAGGTCGCATCCTGCTGGAAAGCCTGCAGGCGGCACTGGACAACAACCCCAAAGGCAAGCACCGGGGCAACGTTGCTCCGCTGGGCCGCAGCATCGACCAGCGCAGCCTGCTCGGCGCGCTGGACATGACCCTGCGCCTGGACAAGTCCGACTACCAGGAGCAACTGGTCACCGAGCAGGCACGCCTGGCCGGCCTGCTGCGCCACAAGCACATGCGCCGGCATGCCTTGGTGGCGGTGTTCGAAGGCAACGACGCTGCCGGCAAGGGCGGCGCCATCCGCCGCGTGGCCGCCGCGCTGGACCCGCGCCAGTACCGCATCGTGCCGATTGCCGCGCCCACTGAAGAAGAACGCGCGCAGCCATACCTGTGGCGGTTCTGGCGGCACATTCCGGCGCGTGGCAAGTTCACCATCTTCGACCGTTCCTGGTATGGCCGGGTGCTGGTGGAGCGGGTGGAAGGCTTCTGCAGCCCGGCCGACTGGATGCGTGCCTACAGCGAGATCAACGATTTCGAGGAACAGCTGGTGAATGCCGGCACGGTGGTGGTCAAGTTCTGGCTGGCGATCGACCAGCAGACCCAGCTGGAGCGCTTCGAAGAGCGCGAGCAGATCCCGTTCAAGCGCTACAAGATCACCGAGGACGACTGGCGCAATCGCGACAAGTGGGACGACTATGTTCAGGCGGTGGGAGACATGGTCGACCGCACCAGCACCGAGATCGCGCCGTGGACGCTGGTGGAGGCCAACGACAAGCGCTGGGCGCGGGTGAAGGTGTTGCGCACCATCAACCAGGCGCTTGAGGCGGCGTTTGCCAGGGACAAGAAATAATCGAAGTTCCTGTTTGCCTGTGCCGGCCTCTTCGCGGGTGAACCCGCTCCCACAGGAATACCACAGGGCTGAATCTTGTGTGATCCCTGTGGGAGCGGGTTTACCCGCGAAGAGGCCAGAACAGGCAGCATATCTGCCAAGCCATGCCGCAGAAGAATGACCTGATGAATTCTTTTCCCGGCACTTGCCACCGTCCCCGCCCTCCAAGCCCGTAGAATTCAACTACCCCCACCACGGGCTTGATCGAGGATTTTATGCACACCATTACCGGCCGCTGGGGCTATGGCCTGTTCCTGGCACTTCTGACTGCATTGCTCTGGGGCGTCCTGCCGATCAAGCTCAAGCAGGTGCTGCAAGTGGTCGACCCGGTCACCGTCACCTGGTACCGCCTGCTGGTTTCCGGTGGCCTGCTGTTTGCCTGGCTGGCCGCCAAGCGCAGGTTGCCCTCCTTGCGCAAACTGGCGCCCAAGGGCAAAGGCCTTGTGGTAGTGGCCGTGCTTGGCCTGATGGGCAACTACGTGCTGTACCTGATCGGCCTCAACCTGCTCAGCCCGGGCACCGCGCAACTGGTCGTGCAGATCGGCCCGGTGCTGTTGCTGGTGGCCAGTGTGTTCGTGTTCCGCGAGCGTTTCAGCCTGGGGCAGGGCGTGGGCCTGCTGATCCTGCTGGCGGGGTTCGGGCTGTTTTTCAACCAGCGTTTGGAAGAGCTGCTGACCTCGCTCGGCACCTATACCACCGGCGTGCTGACCATCCTGCTGGCCACCAGCATCTGGGTGTTCTATGCGCTTAGCCAGAAGCAGCTGCTGACTGTGTGGCATTCGCAGCAGGTAATGATGGTGATCTACCTCAGCTGCGCCGCGCTGCTGACGCCCTGGGTCCACCCGTTGGAGGCGTTGCAGCTGACCCCGGTGCAAGGCTGGCTGTTGCTGGCCTGTTGCCTGAATACCCTGGTGGCCTATGGCGCGTTCGCCGAGGCGCTGGCGCACTGGGAGGCGTCGCGGGTGAGTGCCACGCTGGCGCTGACCCCGCTGGTGACCTTTGTCGCGGTGGCGTTGGCGGCGTTGGTGTGGCCTGAATATGTGCACGCCGAGGACATCAATGCCCTGGGCTATGTGGGGGCGGTGACCGTGGTGCTGGGCTCTGCGTTGGTGGCGCTGGGGCCTTCGCTGGTGGCCGGGTGGCGCGCCCGCAGGGCGCGGTTGGCCCAGGTCTGACAGGCCTGCGCGCTCTTGTGGGAGCGGCCTTGTGTCGCGAAAGGGCTGCAAGGCAGCCCCAGCAATTTCTGCATCAAGGCAGAGATCCTGGGGCCGCTTTGCGGCCCTTTCGCGACACAAGGCCGCTCCCACAATGACCGCGTAATGGCCTGCTGCCCTGGTTAGCCCTTGCCCCCCGGAGCCAGCATGTTCTCCGGCCTCACCCACTGGTCGAACTGCTCATTGGTCAGGTACTTCAACTCCAGTGCCGCCTCGCGCAAGGTCTTGCCTTCGCCATAGGCCTTCTTGGCAATTTCCGCCGCCTTGTCATAGCCAATATGCGGGTTCAGTGCCGTCACCAGCATCAGCCCCCGTTCCAGGTGCGCCGCCATCTGCTCGGCATCCGGCTCGATGCCCGCCACGCAGTGCTGCTGGAAGTTGCGGCAGCCGTCAGCCAGCAATTCGATCGACTGCAGCAGGTTGTGGATGATCACCGGCTTGAACACGTTCAGCTGCAAATGCCCCTGGCTGGCGGCAAAGCCGATCGCCGCGTCGTTGCCCAGCACCTGGCAGGCCAGCATCGACAGCGCTTCGCACTGGGTCGGGTTGACCTTGCCTGGCATGATCGAGCTGCCCGGCTCGTTGGCCGGCAGGCGTACCTCGGCCAGCCCGGCGCGGGGGCCAGAACCCAGCAGGCGCAGGTCGTTTGCGATCTTCATCAGGGCCACGGCCAGGGTCTTCAGGGCGCCAGCCAGGCTGGTCAGCGGCTCGTGGCCGGCGAGGGCAGCGAACTTGTTCGGCGCAGTGACGAACGGCAGGCCGGACAGCGCCGCCAGCTCGGCGGCGATGGCTTCGGCAAAACCATGCGGGGCGTTGAGCCCGGTACCCACGGCAGTGCCGCCCTGGGCCAGTTCGCACACCGCCGGCAGGGTGGCGCGGATGGCGCGCTGGGCATAGTCGAGCTGGGCGACGAAGGCCGACACCTCCTGGCCGAAGGTGATCGGCGTGGCGTCCATCATGTGCGTGCGGCCGGTCTTCACCAGCTTGTGGTGGCGTGCCGACAGCTCGGCCAGCCCCGAGGACAGCTCTGCGATGGCCGGCAGCAGCTTCTCGTGCACCGCCTGCGCCGCAGCGATGTGCATGGCGGTGGGGAAGCAGTCGTTGGAACTCTGCGAGCGGTTGACGTGGTCGTTGGGGTGCACGGGGGCCTTGCCGCCACGGCCCTTGCCGGCCAGTTCGTTGGCCCGCCCGGCGATCACTTCGTTGACGTTCATGTTGCTCTGGGTGCCGCTGCCGGTCTGCCAGACCACCAGCGGGAACTGGTCGTCATGCTGGCCGCCCAGCACTTCGTCGGCGGCCTGTTCGATCAGCCGGGCGATGTCGGCCGGCAAGTCGCCGTTACGGTCGTTGACGCGGGCCGCGGCCTTCTTGATCAGCGCCAGGGCGTGCAGCACCGCGATGGGCATGCGTTCCTTGCCAATGGCGAAGTTGATCAGCGAACGCTGGGTCTGCGCACCCCAGTAGGCGTCCTCAGGAACTTCGACCGGGCCCAGGCTGTCTGTCTCGATACGGCTCATTCTGTACTCACTCCTGTGTAGTTCGAAATCGCAGTTTAGGCCCTGATTCGACCGAGCGGTTCCGTCGCTCGTCGTGCCACTTGAGCACATCGCCACCACGGCGCAGAATGCTCTACTCTGAGGTACCCGCCTCCCTCTCTTCTGAAGGAAATGCAATGACCCGTCTCCGTGTCCTTTGTGCCGCCGTTGCCCTGGCTTGCGCCAGCGGCCAGGTACTCGCTGCCACCGCCAGCCACAACGCTGCTGCCGAGAAATTCCTGACCCTGGCCAACGCCGACAAGCTGGGCACCCCGGTGTACATGCAGGTCCAGCAGATGTTCGCCCAGCGTTTCGCCCAGACCAAGGCCCCGACCACCAAGCAGGCGGTGCTGGAAAGCTACCAGGCCAAGGCCAACGCCGCGCTGGACAACGCCATCGGCTGGAACAAGCTGAAGCCGAAGATGGTCGACCTGTACACCCAGACCTTCACCGAGCAGGAGCTCAAGGACCTGGTCAAGTTCTACGAATCGCCGCTGGGCAAGAAAGTGCTGCGCGAAATGCCCAAGGTCACCCAGCAGTCGGCCCAGCTGACCCAGCAGAGCCTGGAGCCAGCGGTACCGGTGGTGAACAAGCTGCTGGACGACATGACCAAGGAACTGGACCCGAACGCTGGCAAGGCCGCCGCCCCGGCGAAGAAGTGAGTACGCCGCGATGACCATGCAACAGCGTATCGAACAGCAGCTGGCCGCCCTGGCGCCGCAACACCTGCAAGTGCTCAACGAAAGCCACATGCACAGTCGTGGTCAGGAGACCCACTACAAGGCAGTGATCGTCAGCGAGCAGTTTGCCGGGTTGAACAGCGTCAAGCGCCACCAGAAGGTGTACGCCACCATGGGTGAGCTGATGGGCGAGATCCATGCCCTGGCCATCCACACCTACACCGCCGAAGAGTGGGCCAAGGTCGGCGTTGCACCGGCCTCGCCGGTGTGCGCGGGCGGCGGGCACTGAAACCTTGCTGTTGTTCTGGTAGAATCCGCAACATCCCAAAAGGGGGCTGCTGTGCAGCCCATCGCCGGCAAGCCGGCTCCCACAGGTAAAGTGCCCTTCTTGAGTGTGGCGCAATACCTGTGGGAGCTGGCTTGCCGGCGATGGGGCGCGCAGCGGCCCCCTGTTTCTTGTGTAACCCGGTCCGCCCCTTACGAGGGCAACCACTGGAGATCCTGCTTCATGTCCCAACCCATCGTCGTCGCGGCGCTGTACAAGTTCGTCACCCTGGAAGACTACGTCGAGCTGCGCGAGCCGCTGCTCAAGACCATGCTCGACAACAACGTCAAGGGCACCCTGCTGCTGGCCCACGAGGGCATCAACGGCACCGTGTCGGCCACCCGCGAAGGCATCGACGGCCTGCTGGCCTGGCTGCGCAACGACCCGCGCCTGGTCGATGTCGACCACAAGGAATCGTACTGCGACGAACAGCCGTTCTACCGCACCAAGGTCAAGCTCAAGAAAGAGATCGTTACCCTCGGCGTGCCTGGCGTGGACCCGAACCAGGCGGTCGGCACCTACGTCGAGCCCAAGGACTGGAACGCGCTGATCAGCGACCCGGAAGTGCTGCTGATCGACACCCGCAACGACTACGAAGTGGCCATCGGTACCTTCAAGGGCGCCATCGACCCGAAGACCGAAACCTTCCGCGAGTTCCCCGACTACATCAAGGCCAACTTCGACCCCAGCAAGCACAAGAAGGTTGCCATGTTCTGCACCGGCGGTATCCGTTGCGAAAAAGCCTCCAGCTACATGCTCGGTGAAGGCTTCGAGGCGGTCTATCATCTTAAGGGCGGCATCCTGAAATACTTCGAGGAAGTGCCTCAGGAAGAAAGCCTGTGGGACGGCGACTGCTTCGTCTTCGACAACCGCGTCACGGTGCGCCATGACCTGAGCGAAGGCGAGTACGACCAGTGCCACGCCTGCCGCCACCCGATCAATGCAGAGGAGCGCGCGTCCGAGCACTATTCGCCAGGGGTCAGCTGCCCGCATTGCTGGGACACCCTGAGCGAGAAGACCCGGCGCAGCGCCATCGACCGGCAGAAGCAGATCGAGCTGGCCAAGGCGCGCAACCTGCCGCACCCGATCGGTTACAACTACAAAGCCGAGGCTTGATGCATGTCTGCACGCCTGATCTATGTGATGGACCCGATGTGCTCCTGGTGCTGGGGTTTCGCACCCGTGGCCGCGGCCCTGATCGCCCAGGCGCGTGACGCAGGCGTGCCCACCCGCCTGGTGCCGGGCGGGCTGCGTACCGGCGGCAGTGCCCTGGACAGCTCTACCCGCAAGTACATCCTCGAACACTGGCAGGCGGTGGCCGATGCCACCGGCCAACCGTTCCGCTTCGAGGGGGCCATGCCCGACGGCTTCGTCTACGACACCGAGCCGGCCTGCCGTGCCCTGGTCACCGCCCGCGAACTGGACGCCGAGCGCGTCTGGCCGCTGCTGGCGCTGATCCAGCGTTCGTTCTACGAACAGGGCGTGGACGTGACCGTTGCACCGCATCTGGTCGACCTGGCCGAACAGGCAGGCTTCGACCGTGCCGTGTTCGCCGAGGCCTTCGCCCGTGCCGATACCCGCGCCGCCACTGCAGCCGATTTCAGCTGGGCCCAGGACCTGGGCATCGCCGGTTTCCCGACCTTGCTTGCCGAGCGCAATGGCCAACTGGCCCTGCTGACCAACGGCTACCAGCCGCTGGAGCGCCTGCAACCCTTGCTCGGCCGCTGGCTGCAGCAGGCCGCCTGTGCTTGATGTGCCTGGGTCACCCGACCCGGTACCGGGCAAACCTCACACTGTGGCCGATCGATTGAGCTGGGCGGAAATCCGCCGCCTGGCCCTGCATCACAAGAAAAACCTCTGGTCCGCGAACCTCATCGCCGTATTGGCGGCCTGCTGCAGCGTGCCTATCCCGCTGCTGCTGCCGCTGCTGGTGGACGAAGTGCTGCTGGGCCATGGCGATGCCGCGCTGAAGTGGATGAACCACCTGCTGCCGTCCAGCTGGCAGGTGGCCGCGGGCTACATCGGCCTGATGTTGCTGCTGACCCTGTGCCTGCGCCTGGCCGCCTTGGCGTTCAACGTGATCCAGGCCAAGCTGTTCGCCGGCCTGGCCAAGGACATCGTCTACCGCCTGCGTATTCGGCTGATCGAGCGGCTCAAGCGCATTTCGCTTAAGGAATACGAAAGCCTGGGCAGCGGCACGGTGACCACTCACCTGGTCACCGACCTGGACACCCTCGACAAGTTCGTCGGCGAAACCCTTAGCCGCTTCCTGGTGGCCATGCTGACCCTGACCGGCACGGCGGCCATCCTGATCTGGATGCACTGGCAGCTGGCCTTGCTGATCTTGCTGTTCAACCCGCTGGTGATCTACTTCACCGTGCAGCTGGGCAAGCGCGTCAAGCACCTGAAAAAGCTCGAGAACGACAGCACCGCACGGTTTACCCAGGCGCTGGCGGAAACCCTCGACGCCATTCAGGAAATCCGCGCCGGCAACCGCCAGGGCTACTTCCTCGGTCGCCTTGGCCTGCGCGCCCGCGAAGTGCGTGACTACGCCGTGGATTCGCAGTGGAAGAGCGATGCCAGCGGCCGCGCCAGTGGCCTGCTGTTCCAGTTCGGTATCGATATCTTCCGCGCCGCGGCCATGCTCACCGTGCTGTTCTCCGACCTGTCGATCGGCCAGATGCTGGCGGTGTTCAGCTACCTGTGGTTCATGATCGGCCCGGTGGAGCAGCTGCTCAACCTGCAATACGCCTACTACGCCGCCGGTGGTGCGCTGAGCCGCCTCAACGAACTGCTGGCACGCGACGACGAGCCGCAGTACCCGGCTGCCAGCGACCCGTTCGCCGGCCGCGAGACGGTGGGCATCGAAGTGCGCGACCTGCGCTTTGCCTATGCCGACGAGCCGGTGCTCGAGCACCTCGACCTGTCCATCGCCCCGGGCGAGAAGGTGGCGATCGTCGGCGCCAGCGGTGGTGGCAAGAGCACCCTGGTGCAGCTGTTGCTGGGCCTCTACAGCGCCCAGGCCGGCACCATCCGCTTTGGCGGCGCCAGCCTGCAGGAAATCGGCCTGGAAACCCTGCGTGAAAACGTCGCGGTGGTATTGCAGCACCCGTCGTTGTTCAACGACACCGTGCGCGCCAACCTGACCATGGGCCGTGACTGCAGCGACGAGGCCTGCTGGCAGGCGCTGCGCATTGCCCAGCTGGATGCCACCATCGCCGCGTTGCCCCAGGGCCTGGACAGTGTGGTGGGGCGCTCCGGCGTGCGCTTGTCCGGTGGCCAGCGCCAGCGCCTGGCCATTGCCCGCATGGTGCTGGCCGAACCCAAGGTGGTGATCCTCGACGAAGCCACCTCGGCCCTGGATGCCGCCACCGAATACAACCTGCACCAGGCCCTGGCGCGCTTCCTCAGCGGCCGCACCACACTGATCATTGCCCACCGCCTGTCGGCGGTGAAACAGGCCGACCGGGTGCTGGTGTTCGACGGCGGGCACGTGGCCGAGGATGGCGACCATCAGCAGCTGATTGCCGAGGGTGGGTTGTATGCCAAGTTGTATGGGCACCTGCAGCAGAGCTGAATTTGTGGCAGCCTGTGCGGGCCCTATCGCCGGCAAGCCAGCTCCCACAGGATTACCACAGGCCTGAGCATTGTGGGGTACCTGTGGGAGCTGGCTTGCCGGCGATAGGGCCGGGAAGGCCGTGCGAAAATCCCCAGGTTCCCTGTCATAAAAAACCCAACCGCCGGGATGGCAAATGGCCTACGCTGTGCTTGTCTGGGTTGATTTGCGCCTTATCTGCTCTGTGACAGGGACTCCATGAAGGGACATCGCACTCTAGAAGCGCCAAAGTTGCTCGGCATCACCTGGCCCTTCATCGCCGTTGTGGTCTTCCAGGTAGCCTTGGGCAGCCTCAGCCTTTATACGCTCTCGGCCGTGCGTGCCTATGTCGCGGGCGAAAGCCTTTGGTCCAAGGCGCAGAAAGACGCCATCTACTACCTCAACCTGTACGCCGAAACCCGCGACGACAGCACCTACCATCGCTATCGCCAGGCCATCACCGTGCCCCAGGGCGACCACCAGCTGCGCGAAGTGCTGGACCAGCCCAGCCCCGACCTGGACGCCGCGCGCCAGGCCGTGCTGCAAGGCGGCAACCACCCCGACGATGTCGAGCGGATCATCTGGTTCTACCGCAACTTTCGCAACGTCAGCTACATGCAGACGGCCATCGACTACTGGGACATCGGCGACGACTACCTGGGCAAGCTGGATATGCTGGCCATGGAAATGCGCAGCAGCTTCGCCGCTGGCGCGGTGGACGCCCGCACGGTCAGCGACTGGAAGGCGCGCATCGTCACCATCAACGAAGGGGTAACCCCGGCCGCCAAGGCGTTCAGTGATGCCTTGGGCGAGGGTTCGCGCATGCTGCTGCGGGTGCTGCTGATCACCAACCTGCTGACCGCGATGTTCCTGATTGCCATTGCCTGGCGCCGCTCCAGCAAGCTGTTGGCCCAGCGCCAGGCCTTTGCCAGCGCCCTGCAGGAAGAAAAGGAGCGGGCGCAGATCACCCTGCAGGCCATTGGCGATGCGGTGATTACCGCTGACGTGGAAGGCAGTATCGGTTACATGAACCCCGCCGCCGAGCAACTGACCCACTGGCAGGCCGGTCATGCCCAGGGCCTGCCGCTGTCGGCGCTGTTCAGCCTGGTGGACGAGCAGGCCGAGGAAGACGGCCGCAGCCTGGTCGAACAGGTGCTCAGCGGCAGCCTCAAGGGTGGCGCCGAACATGCCCGGCTGATCCAGCGCCTGGACGGTAGCACCGTGTCGGTCAACCTGGTCGGTTCGCCGATCGTCAATGACGGCCAGGTCAGCGGCATCGTGCTGGTGCTGCACGACATGACCCAGGAGCGCCAGTACATCGCCAACCTGTCCTGGCAGGCGACCCACGATGCCCTGACCGGGCTGGCCAACCGCCGCGAGTTCGAATACCGCCTGGAGCAGGCGCTCAATGACCTGGCGCGCCAGGCCGGGCGGCATTCGCTGATGTTCCTCGACCTCGACCAGTTCAAGCTGGTCAACGATACCTGCGGGCATGCCGCTGGCGACGAGCTGCTGCGGCACATCTGCGCCGTGCTGCAGTCCGGCCTGCGCGAGGGCGACACCCTGGCCCGGCTGGGTGGTGACGAATTCGGCGTGCTGCTGGAAAACTGTCCGCCCGATCAGGCCGAGCGCATTGCCGAGCAGCTGCGCCAGCTGGTGCAGAGCCTGCATTTCGTGTGGAAAGGGCGGCCGTTCGTCACCACCGTCAGCGTCGGCCTGGTGCACATGGCCCAGTCCCCCGGCACCCTCGAAACCTCGCTGCGCGCCGCCGACATGGCCTGCTACATGGCCAAGGAAAAGGGCCGTAACCGCGTGCAGGTGTACCATGCCGACGACAGCGAGCTGTCCATGCGCTTTGGCGAAATGGCCTGGATCCAGCGCTTGCACGTGGCCCTGGAAGAAAACCGCTTCTGCCTGTACGCCCAGGAAATCGCCCCGCTGAAAACCTTCGAAGGCCCCGGCCATATCGAGATCCTGCTACGCCTGCACGACGAAAGCGGGCGTACCATCCTGCCCAGCAGCTTCATCCCGGCGGCCGAGCGCTACGGCCTGATGACCGCGCTGGACCGCTGGGTGGTGCGCAATGTGTTCCTGGTCATCCGCCAGTGCCTGGACGAAGGGCGCGAGGGGCCGCTGTCGATCTGTGCGATCAACCTGTCGGGGTCGAGCATTGGCGATGACAAGTTCCTCGAATACCTGCAACGCCTGTTCGTCGAATACGCCATTCCGCCGCGGATGATCTGTTTCGAAATTACCGAAACCAGCGCCATAGCCAACCTTGGCAGCGCCATCCGCTTCATCAACGAATTGAAGGGGCTGGGTTGTCGCTTCTCGCTCGATGATTTCTGCGCCGGCATGTCGTCGTTCGCCTATCTCAAGCATTTGCCCGTGGATTACCTGAAGATCGACGGAAGTTTCGTCAAGGACATGCTCGACGACCCGGTCAACCGGGCCATGGTCGAGGTCATCAACCACATCGGTCACGTAATGGGCAAGCGCACCATTGCCGAATTCGTCGAAACACCCTTGATCGAGCAGGCCTTGCAGGAAATTGGCGTGGATTACGCCCAGGGCTACCTCATCGAACGCCCCCAGGTGTTCACCTGTGACAGTCTGCAGCGCCAACGGATCGCCGCCCGGCCTCTGTTGCAGCGGGCACCTGGCACGTTTCGCTAGCTAGAAATCACAAGGATCAAGGAGCTGAAAGTGATTGACGCATTCGTTCGTATCGGGCCTTTGATGGATCCCGCCAGCTACCCCCAATGGGCCCAGCAAATGATTGAAGACTGCCGCGAGAGCAAGCGCCGGGTAGTCGAGCATGAGTTCTACGCGCGCCTGCGCGACGGCCAGCTGAAGCAATCGACCATTCGCCAGTACCTGATCGGTGGCTGGCCGGTGGTGGAGCAGTTTTCGCTGTACATGGCTCACAACCTGACCAAGACCCGCTATGGCCGTCATCAGGGCGAAGACATGGCGCGGCGCTGGCTGATGCGCAACATCCGTGTCGAGCTCAACCACGCCGACTACTGGGTGAACTGGTGCCAGGCGCATGGCGTGCACCTGCACGAGCTGCAGGCCCAGGATGTGCCGCCAGAGCTGAACGGCCTGAATGACTGGTGCTGGCGCGTGTGCGCCACCGAGAACCTGGCCATTTCCATGGCGGCGACCAACTACGCCATCGAAGGTGCGACCGGTGAATGGTCGGCGGTGGTGTGCTCCACCGACACCTATGCGCTGGGCTTCCCGGAGGATCAGCGCAAGCGGGCGATGAAGTGGCTGAAGATGCATGCCCAGTATGACGACGCGCACCCGTGGGAGGCGCTGGAGATCATCTGCACCCTGGCCGGCGAGAACCCGACCCTGGGGCTGCGCAATGAACTGCGCAAGGCGATTTGCAAGAGTTATGACTGCATGTACCTGTTCCTGGAACGGTGCATGCAGCTGGAAGGGCGCCAGCAGGGGCGCATGCGCCCGGTGTTGGCAGCGGGCTGATCGCTCTCCAGTCCCGGCCTCTTCGCGGGTAAACCCGCTCCCACAAGTACTGCGCTGCCCTCATGGGCGGTGAATAACCCTGTGGGAGCGGGTTCACCCGCGAAAGGGCCGGTACAGGCAAAAGCCTTACTGGGCGTTGAACGCCTGCCCATTCACCCCTTTGCTGTCCGGCCCCATCAGGTACAGGTACACCGGCATGATCTCTTCCGGCAGCGGGTTGTTCTGCGGGTTTTCGCTGGGGTAGGCCTGCGCCCGCATCGCCGTGCGCGTGGCACCCGGGTTGATGCTGTTGGAGCGCACCGGTGCCACGCCTTCCAGTTCATCGGCCAGGGTTTGCATCAGGCCCTCGGTGGCGAACTTGGACACGCCATAGGCGCCCCAGTAGGCCCGGCCCTTGCGCCCGACGCTGCTGCTGGTGAACACCACCGAAGCGTCTTCCGACAGCTTCAGCAGCGGCAGCAGGGTGCTGGTGAGCATGAAGGTGGCATCGACGTTGATGTGCATCACGCGCATGAAGTTGTCACCCGACAGCTGCTCCAGCGGCGTGCGCGGGCCGATGATCGAAGCGTTGTTCAGCAGGCCGTCGAGGCGGCCGAACTGGTCTTCGATCATCACCGCCAGTTCGTCGTACTGGTGGGGCAGGGCGGTTTCCAGGTTGAACGGGATCACCACGGGTTGCGGGTGCCCGGCGGCTTCGATCTGGTCGTAGACCTCGTTGAGATTGGCCTCGGTCTTGCCCAGCAGCAGCACAGTGGCGCCCAGCGCAGCGTAGGCCTTGGCGGCAGCGGCGCCGATGCCGCGGCCGGCACCGGTAACCAGGATGACCCGGCCTTGCAGCAGGTCGGGGCGGGCGGTGTAGTCGAACATGGTAGGTCCTTCGAGTTCGTTGGCGCGGCACCGTCCCCTGTGGGAGCGGGTTTACCCGCGAATGCGTACTATCAGGCGCCGGTGTCGCCTGGGCTGGCGCATTCGCGGGTGAACCCGCTCCCACAGGGGCTGTGCTGCGGTCTAGACGGGGTTCAGCAGCCGCACAGCGCGCTGTCGATCACTTTGCGCAGTTCCAGCGGGTGGTCCACCACCACGTCGGCGCCCCAGTTGTTGGGGTTGTCCTCTGGATGAATATAGCCGTAGCGCACCGCCGCCGTGCGGGTGCCGGCGTCGCGGCCAGACTCGATGTCGCGCAGGTCGTCGCCGACGAACAGCACGCTGGCCGGGTCCAGGCCGAGGGTCTTGCAGGCGAGGATCAGCGGCTCGGGGTCGGGCTTGCTGTTCTTGACATGGTCCGGGCAGATCAGCAGCGCCGACCGCTCGGCCAGGCCCAGTTGCTGCATGATCGGCTCGGCGAAGCGCACCGGCTTGTTGGTGACCACGCCCCACAGCAGGTTGCCTTTCTCGATGTCGGCCAGCAGCTCGGCCATGCCGTCGAACAGCTTGCTGTGCACCGCGCAGTCGCGCTGGTAGCGCTCGAGGAACTCCAGGCGCAGGGCCTCGAAGCCTTCGGCATCCGGGCTCATGGCGAAGGTCGCGGCGACCATTGCCCGGGCGCCGCCGGAGATCACGTCGCGGATCAGCTTGTCATCGACGGCCGGCAGGCCGCGCTCGGCGAGCATGGCCTGGCAGATGGCGATGAAGTCCGGCGCCGTGTCGAGCAAGGTGCCGTCCATGTCGAAGAGTACTGCTTGCAAACGCATGCTTATTCCTCGCGCAGGGTCTGGATCATGTAGTTGACGTCGACGTCGCTGCTGAGCTTGTAGTGCTTGGTCAGCGGGTTGTAGGTCAGGCCGATGATGTCCTTCACCTGCAGGCCGGCAACGCGGCTCCAGGCGCCCAGCTCGGACGGGCGGATGAACTTCTTGAAGTCGTGGGTGCCGCGCGGCAGCATCTTCAGGATGTACTCGGCGCCGACGATGGCCAGCAGGTAGGCCTTGGGGTTGCGGTTGATGGTGGAGAAGAACACCTGGCCGCCAGGCTTGACCATGCGATAGCAGGCGCGGATGACCGAAGACGGGTCGGGCACGTGCTCGAGCATTTCCAGGCAGGTGACCACGTCGAACTGTTCAGGCATTTCCTCGGCCAGGGCTTCGGCGGTGATCTGCCGGTATTCCACCTGCACGCCCGACTCCAGCTGGTGCAGCTGGGCCACGGCCAGTGGCGCTTCGCCCATGTCGATGCCGGTGACCGTGGCGCCGCGCAGGGCCATCGCCTCACTGAGGATGCCGCCGCCGCAGCCCACGTCCAGCACTTTCTTGCCGGCGAGGCTGGCGCGCTCGTCGATCCAGTTGACGCGCAGCGGGTTGATTTCGTGCAGCGGCTTGAACTCGCTTTCGCGGTCCCACCAGCGGTGGGCCAGCGCTTCGAACTTGGCGATTTCGGCGCGGTCGACGTTGCTCATTAGAACAGTCCTCTGAAACTTCGCAAAATTGCGCCGGAGTATACCCGAGCGCTCGGCCCCGAGGGTCGCTATAATCGCCGGCTTTTGATATCCGAACGACGGGGAGAGGCGATGCGCGAGCGACTTTTGGCGGCGGAGAAGGTGACCGGGATCCGCTGGCAGGGCGGCGTCTTGCACCTGCTCGACCAGCGCCTGCTGCCGTCGGAAGAGCGCTGGCTGGCCTGCGACAATGTCGCGCAGGTGGCAGCGGCGATCCGCGACATGGCCGTGCGCGGCGCCTCGGCCATCGGCATTGCCGCGGCCTATGGCCTGGTGCTGGCCCTGGAAGAGCGGCTGGCCGAGGGTGGCGACTGGGAAATGGACCTGGAGGAAGACTTCCTTGTCCTGGCTGAAGCGCGCCCTACCGCCGCCAACCTGTTCTGGGCGCTGAACCGCATGCGTGAGCGCCTGCAGCGCCTGCGTCCGGATGAAGGCGTGCTGGCGGCGCTGGAGGCCGAAGCGGTGGCCATCCACGAAAGCGACCGGGAAGCCAACCTGACCATGGCCCAGCACGGTATCGAGCTGATCCGCCGCCACCAGGGCAACGCCCAGACCCTGCTCACCTACGGCAACGCCGGCGCCCTGGCCTGTGGTGGTTTCGGCACCGCGCTGGGGGTGATCCGCGCCGGTTACCTGGAGGGCATGGTCGAGCGTGTATACGCCGGCGAGACCCGCCCCTGGCTGCATGGCTCGCGCCTGACCGCCTGGGAGCTGGCCAACGAGGGCATTCCAGTGACCCTGTGCGCCGACTCGGCGCTGGCCCATTTGATGAAGAGCAAGGGCATCACCTGGGTGGTGGTGGGCGCGGACTGCATCGCCGCCAACGGCGACGTGGCCAGCAAGATCGGCACCTATCAGCTGGCGGTCAGCGCCATGCACCACGGCGTACGTTTCATGGTGGTGGCGCCGAGCACCAGCATCGACCTGAACCTGGCCACGGGCGAGGACATCCCGCTGGAAGAGCGCGCTGCCGACGAGCTGCTGGACATTGGCGGCACCCGCGTGGCGCCGGATGTCGAGGTGTTCAACCCGGTGTTCGACGTGACCCCGGCCGACTTGATCGATGTGATCGTGACCGAGCGCGGCATCGTCGAGCGGCCGGATGCCGCCAAGCTGGCACAATTGATCTGCCGCAAGCGCCTGCACTGATATTCGTGGCGCCTGTGCCGGCCTCTTCGCGGGTAAACCCGCTCCCACAGGGATAGCAGGCGGCCTGAGGGCGGTGGTGTACCTGTGGGAGCGGGTTTACCCGCGAAGAGGCCGGCACAGGCTATAAAAAATCCAGATTCAACCTCGTGTGAGGCCACCTGCCACATCTCCCCACCGCCCCTGCCTTTGTGATAACATCCGGCAGTTTCCAAGACCGCCCACCACGGCGGCCTTCATTGCGCAGATCCATGGCACAACTCATTGATTTGTCGTAAGTCGTCGCACCCTTATGCGTTGCGGCGGCGAGCTTCGTTCGGCCCTTGATGGAGCTGCGAAGTTTCACCAGAAAAAGGAATCAGGCTTCTCATGGGCGAACTGGCCAAAGAAATCCTCCCGGTCAATATCGAAGACGAACTGAGACAGTCTTACCTCGACTACGCGATGAGCGTGATTGTCGGGCGAGCGCTGCCCGATGCGCGTGACGGCTTGAAGCCCGTGCATCGTCGCGTTCTCTATGCGATGAGCGAACTGGGCAACGACTGGAACAAGCCGTACAAGAAATCCGCCCGTGTGGTCGGTGACGTGATCGGTAAGTACCACCCGCACGGCGACACCGCGGTCTACGACACCATCGTGCGTATGGCCCAGCCGTTCTCGCTGCGCTACCTGCTGGTCGACGGCCAGGGCAACTTCGGTTCGGTGGACGGCGACAACGCCGCAGCCATGCGATACACCGAAGTGCGCATGGCCAAGCTGGCCCACGAGCTGCTGGCCGACCTGCACAAGGAGACCGTCGACTGGGTGCCCAACTACGACGGCACCGAGCAGATCCCGGCAGTCATGCCGACCCGTATTCCCAACCTGCTGGTCAACGGCTCCAGCGGTATTGCCGTGGGCATGGCGACCAACATCCCGCCGCACAACCTCGGCGAGGTCATCGATGGCTGCCTGGCACTCATCGACAACCCCGAAGTCACCATCGATGAGCTGATGCAGCACATCCCTGGCCCGGACTTCCCGACTGCCGGCCTGATCAACGGCCGCCAGGGCATCATCGAGGCCTATCGTACCGGCCGTGGTCGCATCTACATGCGTGCCCGCTCCGAGATCGAAGACATCGACAAGGTCGGTGGTCGCCAGCAGATCGTGGTTACCGAGCTGCCGTACCAGCTGAACAAGGCTCGCCTGATCGAGAAGATCGCGGAGCTGGTAAAAGAGAAGAAGATCGAAGGCATCACCGAACTGCGCGACGAATCCGACAAGGACGGCATGCGCATCGTCATCGAGCTGCGTCGCGGCGAGGTGCCGGAGGTGGTGCTCAACAACCTCTACCAGCAAACCCAGCTGCAGAGCGTATTCGGCATCAACGTGGTGGCCCTGGTCGACGGCCGTCCGCGCCTGCTCAACCTCAAGGACCTGCTCGAAGCGTTCGTGCGTCACCGCCGTGAAGTGGTAACCCGCCGTACCGTGTTCGAGCTGCGCAAGGCCCGCGAACGCGGCCATATCCTCGAAGGCCAGGCGGTCGCGCTGTCCAACATCGACCCGGTCATCGCCCTGATCAAGGCCTCGCCGACCCCGTCGGAGGCCAAGGAAGCCCTGATCTCCACTGCCTGGGAATCCAGTGCCGTGCAGGTCATGGTCGAGCGCGCCGGTGCCGATTCCTGCCGCCCCGAGGACCTGCCGGAGCAGTACGGCCTGCGTGAAGGCAAGTACTACCTGTCGCCGGAACAGGCCCAGGCCATTCTCGACCTGCGCCTGCATCGCCTGACCGGCCTGGAGCACGAGAAGCTGCTGGCCGAGTATCAGGAAATCCTCGAACAGATCGGCGAACTGATCCGCATCCTCAGCAGCGCCGAGCGCCTGATGGAAGTGATCCGCGAAGAGCTGGAAGCCATCCGCGCCGAATATGGCGATGCCCGCCGTACCGAAATCCTCGATGCGCGCCACGACCTCAACTACGGCGACATGATCCCGGAAGAAGAGCGCGTGGTGACCATCTCCCACGGCGGCTACGCCAAGACCCAGCCGCTGTCCGCCTACCAGGCCCAGCGCCGTGGCGGCAAAGGCAAGTCGGCTACCGGGGTGAAGGACGAGGACTACGTCGAGCACCTGCTGGTTGCCAACAGCCATGCCACCCTGCTGCTGTTCTCCAGCAAGGGCAAGGTGTACTGGCTGAAGACCTACGACATCCCTGAAGCGTCCCGCGCCGCCCGCGGTCGCCCGCTGGTCAACCTGTTGCCGCTGGAGGAAGGTGAGCGCATCACCGCCATGCTGCAGATCGACCTCGAGGCCCTGCAGCAGAACGCTGACGCCGACGAAGAGCTGGAGGACGCGGAAGACACCGTGCTCGAAGGCGAAGTGGTCGAGGCCGAGGAAGTGGACGAGGAAGACGGCGACACCCCTGAGTGGGTAGCCGAGCCGACCGGCGCCTACATCTTCATGGCCACCGCTTCGGGTACCGTGAAGAAGACCCCGCTGGTGCAGTTCGCCCGTCCGCGCTCCAACGGCCTGATCGCCCTGAAGCTGAAGGAAGGTGACACCCTGATCGCCGCGGCCATCACCGACGGTGCCAAGGAAGTCATGATGTTCTCCGACGCCGGCAAGGTGATCCGCTTCGCTGAAAGCGTGGTGCGCGAGATGGGTCGTAACGCCCGTGGCGTGCGCGGCATGAAGCTGGGCAAGGGCCAGCAGATCATCTCCATGCTGATCCCTGAATCCGGCGCGCAGATCCTCACCGCCTCCGAGCGTGGCTTCGGCAAGCGCACACCGCTGTCCAAGTTCCCGCGTCGCGGCCGTGGTGGCCAGGGCGTGATCGCCATGGGTACCAAGGGGCGCAATGGCCTGCTGATCGGCGCCATCCAGGTGCAGGAAGGCGAAGAGATCATGCTGATTTCCGACCAGGGCACGCTGGTGCGTACCCGCGTTGGCGAAGTGTCCAGCCTGGGCCGTAACACCCAGGGCGTGACCTTGATCAAGCTGGCTACCGACGAGACGCTGGTGGGCCTGGAGCGTATCCAGGAGCCTTCCGAGGACGAGCTCGATGATGTGATCGAGACGGACGAAGAGGGCGTCGAGGCTGAAGCGCCAGACAACGAAGAAGCTGCTGGTGCCGAAGAGGCCCCGCAGGAGTAAGCAAGCGTAAAACCCGAACGGGGCGACCAAGGTCGCCCCGTTTGACTGATCAGGCCAGGTCATCGTGGCCGCTGTGCGGCCCATCGCCGGCAAGCCGGGCTCCCACAGGTTCAGCGCGAGCTTCGAGGGTTGCGCGGCCCTTGTGGGAGCTGGCTTGCCGGCGATGGCCTGCAAGGCAGGCCCATGACAGGCGACACAGTTTTAGTTGGTCAGCACCGAATTACGATTTTGTACCATTTGGCAGAGCGAGAGTGGATGTGAGCAAACGAGCCTTTAACTTCTGCGCAGGCCCTGCCGCGCTTCCTGACGCTGTTCTGCAGCGCGCCCAGGCCGAGATGCTGGATTGGCGTGGCAAGGGCTTGTCGGTGATGGAAATGAGCCATCGCAGCGACGATTACGTGGCCATCGCCGAAAAGGCCGAGCAGGACCTGCGTGACCTGCTGTCCGTCCCCTCCAACTACAAGGTGCTGTTCCTGCAGGGCGGCGCCAGCCAGCAGTTCGCTGAAATCCCGCTGAACCTGCTGCCGGAAAACGGCACCGCCGACTACATCGAAACCGGCATCTGGTCGAAAAAGGCCATCGAGGAAGGGCGCCGCTTCGGCAACGTCAACGTCGCCGCCAGCGCCAAGCCCTACGACTACCTGGCCATCCCGGGCCAGAACGAGTGGAAGCTGACCAAGAACGCCGCCTACGTGCACTATGCGTCCAACGAGACCATCGGTGGCCTGCAGTTCGACTGGGTGCCGGAAACCGGTGACGTGCCGCTGGTGGTCGACATGTCGTCCGACATCCTCTCGCGCCCGATCGACGTGTCTCAGTACGGCCTGATCTACGCCGGCGCGCAGAAGAACATCGGCCCGAGCGGCCTGGTAGTGGTGATCGTGCGCGAAGACCTGCTGGGCCGCGCCCGCAGCAGCTGCCCGACCATGCTCGACTACAAGGTCTCGGCCGACAACGGCTCGATGTACAACACCCCGGCCACCTACTCCTGGTACCTCTCGGGCCTGGTGTTCGAATGGCTGAAAGAGCAGGGTGGCGTCGATGCCATGGAGCAGCGCAACCGCGCCAAGAAAGACCGCCTGTACGGTTTCATCGACAGCAGCGAGTTCTACACCAACCCTATCAGCCACAACGCCCGTTCGTGGATGAACGTGCCGTTCCGTCTGGCTGACGAGCGCCTGGACAAGGCCTTCCTCGCCGGCGCCGATGCCCGTGGCCTGCTCAACCTCAAGGGCCACCGTTCGGTAGGCGGCATGCGCGCCTCCATCTACAACGCCCTGGGCCTTGAAGCAGTCGAAGCCCTGGTGGCCTACATGACAGAATTCGAGAAGGAGCACGGCTGATGTCCGAGCACGAACTGAAGGCGCTGCGCGTTCGCATCGACAGCCTCGACGAGAAGATCCTCGAGCTGATCAGCGAGCGCGCCCGTTGCGCCCAGGAAGTGGCCAAGGTCAAGACCGCCTCGCTGGCGGAAGGCGAAAAGCCGGTGTTCTACCGCCCCGAGCGTGAAGCAGCCGTGCTCAAGCGCGTGATGGAGCGCAACAAGGGCCCGCTGGACAACGAAGAGATGGCGCGGCTGTTCCGCGAAATCATGTCGTCGTGCCTGGCCCTGGAAGAGCCGCTGAAAATCGCCTACCTCGGCCCTGAAGGCACCTTCACCCAGGCAGCGGCCATGAAGCACTTCGGCCACGCGGTGATCAGCCGGCCGATGGCGGCCATCGACGAAGTGTTCCGCGAAGTGGCGGCCGGTGCCGTCAACTTCGGCGTGGTACCGGTGGAAAACTCCACCGAAGGCGCGGTCAGCCACACCCTGGACAGCTTCCTCGAGCACGACATGGTGATTTGCGGCGAGGTCGAGCTGCGCATCCACCACCACCTGCTGGTGGGCGAGAACACCAAGACCGACAGCATCACCCGCATCTACTCCCACGCCCAGTCGCTGGCCCAGTGCCGCAAGTGGCTGGACGCGCACTACCCGAACGTGGAGCGCGTGGCCGTGTCGAGCAATGCCGAGGCGGCCAAGCGGGTCAAGGGCGAGTGGAACTCGGCGGCGATCGCCGGCGACATGGCGGCCAACCTGTACGGTTTGACCCGTCTGGCCGAAAAGATCGAAGACCGCCCGGACAACTCCACGCGCTTCCTGATGATCGGCAACCAGGAAGTGCCGCCGACCGGCGACGACAAGACCTCGATCATCGTTTCGATGAGCAACAAGCCGGGTGCCTTGCACGAGCTGCTGGTACCGTTCCACCAGAACGGCATCGACCTGACTCGCATCGAGACCCGCCCATCGCGCAGCGGCAAGTGGACCTACGTGTTCTTCATCGACTTCGTCGGCCACCACCGCGACCCGCTGATCAAGGCGGTGCTCGAGCAGATCAGCCAGGAGGCTGTGGCGCTGAAGGTGCTGGGTTCGTATCCGAAGGCGGTGCTTTGATCGAAGATTGCCGGGGCCGCTGTGCGGCCCATCGCCGGCAAGCCGGCTCCCACAGGTACAGCACAAGCCTCCAGGTGTGCGCGGTCTCTGTGGGAGCTGGCTTGCCGGCGATGGGCTGCAAGGCAGCCCCGATGGGCCTCACAGGCTGTCTAGATTTCTGAACAGGGTTCGCACCAGTGGTAAAAGCAGTAACAACCAAACCCGCGCCAATCATCAACCGCCTGGTCGTGGTCGGCCTCGGCCTGATCGGTGGCTCATTCGCCAAGGGCCTGCGTGAAAGCGGCCTGTGCCGCGAAGTGGTCGGTGTCGACCTGGACGCCCCCTCGCGCAAGCAGGCTGTGGCCCTGGGCGTGGTCGATCGCTGCGAGGAAGACCTTGCTGCCGCCTGTGTCGGTGCCGATGTCATCCAGTTGGCCGTGCCGATCCTGGCCATGGAAAAGGTACTGGCCCGCCTGGCCAGGCTTGACCTTGGTGATGCTGTCATCACCGACGTCGGCAGCGCCAAGGGCAATGTCGTGCGTGAGGCGCGTGCCGTCTTTGGGGAACGCCTGCCGCGCTTCGTCCCCGGCCACCCCATCGCCGGCTCCGAGCAGAGCGGGGTAGAAGCCTCCAACGCCACCCTGTTCCGTCGGCACAAGGTCATCCTCACGCCGCTGGCTGAAACCGACCCGGCCGCCCTGGCCCTCGTCGACCGCCTGTGGCGCGAGCTGGGCGCCGATGTGGAGCACATGTCGGTCGAACGCCACGACGAAGTGCTTGCCGCCACCAGCCACCTGCCGCATCTGCTGGCCTTCGGCCTGGTCGATTCACTGGCCAAGCGCAATGAAAACCTCGAGATCTTCCGGTACGCTGCGGGAGGCTTCCGCGATTTCACGAGAATCGCCGGCAGCGACCCGACCATGTGGCACGACATCTTTCTCGCCAACCGCGACGCTGTCCTGCGCACGCTTGATACATATCGCAGCGATCTCGACGCCTTGCGCGACGCGATCGCTGAAGGGGACGGGCACCAGCTGCTGGGTGTATTCACCCGCGCACGCGTTGCCCGCGAGCATTTCAGTAAAATCCTGGCCCGCCGGGCCTATGTGGACGCTATGAACGCCAACGATCTGATTTTCCTGGCCCAACCGGGTGGCCGCCTGTCAGGGCGAATCCGCGTACCGGGCGACAAGTCGATTTCCCACCGCTCGATCATGCTCGGCTCGCTGGCCGAAGGCACCACCGAGGTCGAAGGCTTCCTCGAGGGTGAGGACGCGCTGGCGACCCTGCAGGCATTCCGTGACATGGGTGTGGTCATCGAAGGCCCCAACCACGGTCGCGTGACCATTCACGGCGTCGGCCTGCACGGCCTCAAGCCGCCACCCGGGCCGCTTTACGTGGGCAACTCGGGTACCTCGATGCGCCTGCTGTCGGGCCTGCTGGCCGGCCAGCCGTTCGACGTGACCATGACCGGCGACGCTTCGCTGTCCAAGCGCCCGATGAACCGTGTGGCCAACCCGCTGCGCGAAATGGGTGCCGTGGTCGAGACCGGCCCTGAAGGCCGCCCGCCGCTGACCATCCGCGGTGGCCACAAGCTCAAGGCGCTGACCTACACGCTGCCGATGGCCAGTGCCCAGGTCAAATCCTGCCTGCTGCTGGCCGGCCTGTACGCCGAAGGCAAGACCACCGTCACCGAGCCTGCGCCAACCCGTGACCATACCGAACGCATGCTGCGCGGCTTCGGCTACAGCGTCGACAGCAACGGCCCGGTGGCCTCGCTGCAGTCCGGCGGCAAGCTCACTGCCACCCGTATCGAAGTGCCGGCCGACATTTCCTCGGCGGCGTTCTTCCTGGTGGCGGCGTCCATCGCCGAAGGCTCCGAACTGGTGCTGGAGCACGTTGGCATCAACCCGACCCGTACCGGCGTGATCGACATCCTGCGCCTGATGGGCGGCGACATCACCCTGGAAAACCAGCGTGAAGTCGGCGGCGAGCCGGTGGCCGACCTGCGTGTGCGTGGTGCCAAACTGAAGGGTATCGACATCCCTGAAGAGCTGGTGCCGCTGGCCATCGACGAGTTCCCGGTGTTGTTCGTCGCCGCTGCCTGCGCCGAAGGGCGTACCGTGCTGCGTGGTGCCGAGGAGCTGCGGGTGAAGGAATCCGACCGTATCCAGGTCATGGCCGACGGCCTGATCACCCTGGGCATCAAGTGCGAGCCGACCCCGGACGGCATCATCATCGACGGCGGCCAGTTGGGTGGCGGCGAAGTGCATGGCCACGGTGACCACCGTATCGCCATGGCCTTCAGCGTTGCCTCGCTGCGCGCCAGCGCGCCGATCCGCATCCACGATTGCGCCAACGTCGCCACCTCGTTCCCCAACTTCCTGGCGCTGTGCGCCGAGGTGGGTATCCGCGTGGCGGAAGAGGGCAAGTCGTGAGTACCCTGGCGCCGGTCATCACCATCGACGGGCCAAGCGGTTCGGGCAAGGGTACGGTCGCCGGGCTGCTGGCCCGCGAGCTGGGCTGGAGGTTGCTGGACTCTGGCGCGCTGTACCGTCTGCTGGCGTTCAACGCCAGCAACCACGGCGTCGACCTGACCAACGAAGAGTTGCTGACCAAGCTTGCCGCCCATCTGGATGTGCAGTTCATCGCCGCCGAGCCCGGTAAGCTGCAACAGATCATCCTCGAGGGCGAGGACGTCAGCAACGTCATCCGCACCGAAACCGTCGGCGCCGGTGCCTCGATGGTTGCTTCGCTGCCGGCCGTGCGTGATGCACTGCTGGTGCGCCAGCGCGAATTCCGCGAGGCGCCGGGCCTGATCGCCGACGGTCGCGACATGGGCACCGTGGTGTTCCCGGACGCGCCGTTGAAAGTCTTCCTCACCGCCAGCGCGGAGGAGCGGGCGCGTCGCCGCTACCTGCAGTTGAAGGGCAAGGGTGAAGATGTTAGTCTGTCGAGTCTGCTGGATGAGATTCGTGCGCGTGATGAGCGCGACACCCAACGTGCAGTGGCCCCGCTGAAGCCAGCGGTCGATGCCATTCAGTTGGACTCTACCGAGTTGTCCATCGAGCAGGTGTTGCAACGTATCAGGAGCGAGATCGCACTGCGCGACCTTCTCTGATAGCCAGGAAAGCAGGCAGGGGCACCAGTCAACGTCCTGCCGGCTTTCCTTTACTTAAAACAAACCCACATTGTCTGGAATGTGGCTATGGGCGTCTGTTTCGCCCGAATCTACAGGAATTAAAATGAGCGAAAGCTTTGCAGAACTCTTTGAAGAAAGCCTGAAAACCCTCAATCTTCAGCCGGGTGCCATCATCACCGGTATCGTTGTCGACATCGACGGCGACTGGGTTACCGTACACGCTGGCCTGAAGTCCGAGGGCGTCATCCCGCTCGAGCAGTTCTACAACGAAGCTGGCGAGCTGACCATCAAGGTCGGTGACGAAGTTCACGTTGCGCTGGACGCGGTCGAAGACGGCTTTGGCGAAACCAAACTGTCCCGTGAAAAAGCCAAGCGCGCCGAGTGCTGGATTGTTCTGGAAGCAGCTTTCGCCGCCGAAGAAGTGGTCAAGGGCGTTATCAACGGTAAGGTTAAGGGCGGCTTCACTGTCGACGTTAACGGCATCCGTGCGTTCCTGCCGGGCTCCCTGGTTGATGTCCGCCCTGTGCGCGACACCACCCACCTGGAAGGCAAAGAGCTGGAATTCAAGGTCATCAAGCTGGACCAGAAGCGCAACAACGTTGTCGTTTCCCGTCGCAGCGTGCTGGAAGCCGAGAACAGCGCCGAGCGCGAAGCCCTGCTGGAAACCCTGCAGGAAGGCCAACAGGTCAAGGGTATCGTCAAGAACCTCACCGACTACGGCGCCTTCGTGGACCTGGGCGGTATCGACGGCCTGCTGCACATCACCGACATGGCTTGGAAGCGCATCAAGCACCCATCGGAAATCGTTAACGTTGGCGACGAAGTCGACGTACGCGTTCTGAAGTTCGACCGTGAGCGCAACCGCGTTTCGCTGGGTCTGAAGCAGATGGGCGAAGATCCGTGGGTAGCTATCACTGCCCGTTACCCAGAAGGTACTCGCGTACAGGCTCGCGTTACCAACCTGACCGACTACGGCTGCTTCGCTGAGCTGGAAGAAGGCGTTGAAGGTCTGGTACACGTTTCCGAAATGGACTGGACCAACAAGAACATCCACCCGTCGAAAGTCGTTCAGGTTGGCGACGAAGTGGAAGTCATGGTTCTGGACATCGACGAAGAGCGTCGTCGTATCTCCCTGGGCATCAAGCAGTGCAAGTCCAACCCATGGGAAGACTTCTCCGGCCAGTTCAACAAGGGTGATAAGATCACCGGTACCATCAAGTCGATCACCGACTTCGGTATCTTCATCGGCCTGGACGGCGGCATCGACGGTCTGGTTCACCTGTCCGACATCTCCTGGAACGAAACCGGCGAAGAAGCCGTGCGTCGTTTCAAGAAGGGCGACGAGCTGGAAACCGTCATCCTGTCGGTCGACCCAGAGCGCGAGCGCATCTCCCTGGGCATCAAGCAGCTGGAAGACGATCCGTTCTCCAACTTCGTTGCTGTCAATGACAAGGGTGCTATCGTCAAGGGCATCGTGAAAGAAGTTGACGCCAAAGGCGCCATCGTCACTCTGGCCGACGACATCGAAGCTACTCTGAAAGCTTCCGAAATCAGCCGTGACCGCGTTGAAGACGCGCGTAACGTCCTGAAGGAAGGCGAAGAGATCGAAGCCAAGATCATCAGCGTTGACCGCAAGTCCCGCGTTATCAGCCTGTCCATCAAGTCGAAGGACGATGCTGAAGAGCGCGAAGCCATCCAGAGCCTGAAAAACGCTCCGGAAGCGGCTGCCGACACCACCATGGCTGCGCTGCTGCGCGAAGCAATGGCCAAGCAGAACTGAGTTCTGTTTGATCGGTAAAAAAAGGCGACCTTCGGGTCGCCTTTTTTTTATGCTGAAAGAAGGCCATGTCGGGGGATTGTGCGATGTTGATGTTTGGCGACGTCATGGAAGGTCGCGGGCGCGATAACAATTTCCTGATCATCAGGCTGCTGGCGGCAACTGCCGTCGTGGTGGGGCATTCCTTTGCGCTCTCCTATCTGGAGTGCCTGAGTTGCACCGACCCTGGGCTGCTGCTGGGTATGCCGGTGCCCATTCATAGCCTGGGCGTGGAAGTATTCTTCATGGTCAGCGGTTTCCTGATCGCGGCCAGTGGTGAAAAAAATAGCACCCGGGATTTCTACCTGGCCCGCGCATTGCGGATCTTGCCTGGCTTGCTTGTGTGTCTGCTGCTCATGGCCTTTGTGCTGGGGCCTGTCATTACCTCGCTGCCGCTTGGTGAGTATCTTTCCCAGCGTCAGGTTTACAGGTACGTCTATAGCCCATTGCTGGTTTTCAAGGATGCCCAGTTCCTGTTGCCTGGGGTGAGCTTTACCCCGCGCCCCTATGGGGCTTCGGTCAATGGCAGCCTGTGGACCATCCCATTGGAAATGCGCATGTACGTGGTGCTGTGGCTATTGGTGCTGGTGGCCAAGGTTTGCCGGTGGCCGATGACAGGGTTGACGCTTGCCGCGTTGGTGGTTGCCCTGGGGTTGCACACCCTGCATCCAGCCTTTGCGGAGTACCCGTTCAAGCTGGTGGTGTGCTTCCTAGCAGGGGCGGTGTTCTATTCGTACCGGGCGGTGATCCCGTATACCGGCTGGCTGTTGTTTGCCTTTGTTGCGTTGTTCTTGTTGGCCAAGGGTGGGCGCCTTGAGGTGTTTGCGTTTGCCGTTCTGACGATATACGGCACGTTGTACGTAGCTTATTGCCCGCAGTTGAAGCTTCCTTCGTTTGTGGAGGATTACTCGTACGGTATCTACCTGTATGCATTTCCGATCCAGCAAGTGTTGGCGTGGGCGATGCCATGGGCTGGGCCTTACTGGCTGATGTTGGCGGCCGTGCCGGCGTCCTGGTTGGCGGGGTATGTGTCGTGGGGGCTGGTAGAGAAGCCTGCCTTGGCGATGCGCAAACGCTTTTCCCGAGCGGGCTCCCGGCAGCAATTGGCATAGGCGTCCGGGCTCCAGCAGCTGGTGTGCCCACTTTCACCCAGAAGGTGGTGTAGCCTTCAATGCATGTGCTGCCTCAGTGGTATAACGGTGTGCCCAACTCTCCAGAAACTGGCGCGATCCCCTGTGGGAGCGGGCATGCCCGCGAAGCAGGCGACGCGATGGATGGCACCGGCTATGCCGGTGTTCGCGGGCGCGCCCGCTCCCACATGGGCTGTGCTGGTCTCAAGACAGGTGATGTCCATGCGGGGCGGTGGACCGGCCCATGTTGCCGGTACTTGCACGATCCCCTTGTGAAGCGGCCCTGTGTCGCGAAAAGCCTGCTCTCAACAGGCCGGTACCTGGCTTCGAAGCAGGCAGCATCTCAGCAGGGCCGGCGACCCAAGCCCGATTTCCAAAAGCCTGCACTATCCCTGTGGGAGCTGGCTTGCCGGCGATGAGGCCGGGCCTGCCAGGCGCCGCCAGCTAGACCATTCCTGTAAAACTTCAATCTTGAATTTTTTTATTAAGTCAAGAACCACCCTGTTCAAATCCCTCCCAGCGTGCTACAAACTGGTTAAGCAATGATCTAGCTGCTTGATAACGAAGGGAAAAATATGACGAAGTCGGAGCTGATCGAACGTATTGTCACCCATCAGGGGCTGCTCTCGTCCAAGGACGTGGAGCTGGCCATCAAGACCATGCTTGAGCAGATGTCACAATGCCTTGCCACCGGCGATCGCATCGAGATCCGCGGTTTTGGCAGCTTCTCGCTGCACTATCGCGCCCCTCGCGTAGGCCGTAACCCGAAGACCGGCCAGTCGGTCAGCCTCGAAGGCAAGTTCGTGCCGCACTTCAAGCCCGGCAAAGAGTTGCGCGACCGGGTCAATGAAGAAGAGCATGAGGCCCACACCTGATTCCACAAGGAGCAATCTGATGCGTAACCTCAAGCGCGCCCTGGCGGCGGTGTTCGTGCTGCTGTTGGCGGCTGTGGTGCTGTTCTTCGTGCTGGAGAACCAGCAAACCGTCTCGTTGGTCCTGTTCGGTTGGGCTGCCCCGGCCATGCCGGTCGCTGTGCTGGTTCTGGCCGCCCTGGTCATTGGCCTGGCAGTCGGTCCGCTGTTGGGTGCCTACGGCGTGCAGCGCAGCAAGCGCAAGATCAAGGCTTCTGCCCGCCAGGCAGCATTGAGTGGTAACTAAGGGCATTTCCTACATCCGTTTGGGAAAGTGTCACCTATGCCTGCGCCGGCCGTCATGGAGTAATAACGCACTTCATTTTCGGCCCTGGCGAGTGTGCGCAGCATGGAATATCCCGTCCTTTCCCATCATGGTGGCACCCGCGGCGTCACCGGTTCCTGCCATCAACTGCACCTCGACCCGTCCACCAGTCTGCTGATCGACTGCGGCCTGGAGCAGGGCGCCGAGGCCGCGCCAGGCGCAGCATCGGCACCACTCGGTTTCGGCGTGCAGGGCATCCAGGCCCTGGTCATCACCCATGTGCATCTCGACCATGTAGGTCGCATTCCGGCACTGCTGGCTGCCGGCTACCGTGGCCCCATCCTGTGCAGCGAGCCGTCCGCCCGGCTGCTGCCACTGTTGCTGGAAGACGCCTACAAGCTGAGCATCAGCAGCGAGCCCGCCCAAGTGGCAAGGTACCTGGAGTTCATTCGCGACCTGATCGTGCCCCTGCCTTTCGAGCAGTGGCACACCCTGGTCGAGCAACCAGGGCTCACCTGTCGCATTCGCCTGCAACGCGCCGGGCATCTGCTGGGTTCGGCCTATGTCGAATGCGATGTGCAGTTCGCGCAAGCCAGCACCCGCTACGTTTTCTCCGGTGACCTCGGCGCCTGTGGCAACCCCTTGCTGCGCCCAGTGCAACCCCCGGAACGGGCCGATGTACTGGTACTGGAAAGCACCTACGGCGACCGCCTGCACCCGCCTGCAGGCGACCGTCAGCAGCGGCTGGAAGCGGCCATCGACCGCGCCCTGGCTGACCAGGGCACGCTGCTCATTCCGGCGTTCAGCCTCGGCCGTACCCAGGAGTTGCTGTACGAACTCGAAAGCATTCTTCATCGCAAGGCCTTGCTGAACAAGGCCGGCCCGGCCCCCGATGGCGACCCGCTCGACTGGTCGCAATTGCCCATCATCCTCGACTCG
Organism: Pseudomonas sp. X4; assembly: GCF_040784925.1. Taxonomy (NCBI): domain Bacteria; kingdom Pseudomonadati; phylum Pseudomonadota; class Gammaproteobacteria; order Pseudomonadales; family Pseudomonadaceae; genus Pseudomonas; species Pseudomonas sp. X4. The sequence goes on from NZ_CP160798.1 coordinate 3,883,726, forward strand.
CCCCTGGCCCAGCGCATTACCGGTGTATATCGGGAACTGCACGACTACTGGAATGCCGAAGCCCGGGCGCGCCTTGCCGAAGGGCGCGACCCGTTGGGTTTCAGTCAGCTGATCAGCGTGGACACTCACGCCCGCCACCAGCAGGTGGTCAATTACCTGAAGAGCACCGGGCGGCCGGCGATCGTGATTGCTGGCAATGGCATGTGCTCGGGTGGGCGCATCGTCAATTACCTGAAGGCCATGCTGGGGGATTCGCGACATGAGGTGATGTTTGTCGGTTACCAGGCCAAGGGTACGCCGGGCGCGGTGATACAGGCGAGTGAAGGGGCAGAAGGGTTTGTGCAGATTGATCTGGATGGGCAGATGTATGAGATCCGGGCGAAGGTGATGACACTGGGTGGCTACTCAGGGCATGCGGATCAGGTGCATTTGGTGGCGTTCGCGCACGGCTGTAATGCTCGGCAGATAGTGTTGGTGCATGGCGAGCAAAGGGCGAAGCAGGCGCTTGCGGCTGCGCTACGCGAAAGGCTCGCACAGTCAGGGAGTGAGGTGTGTGTCACAGTCGCGAAATGACCTTCTGGCGGGAAGGTTGATGTCTGTCAGAAAGTGAGGAACTTTTGCGAGGCGGGTCTTTCTACTACTGCTTGGAAGTAATGTTAGAAGCGTGGCGGAAAGAGTGGCAAATAGCCGCTACGCTTGATTCGAAGGGTATTGAGTCGCTTAGGTCGGAAGCGTGCCCCAAGATGATGCAATCAGACAGACCCAAGGAAAAAAAGACTAAATGCGCAATGAACGCGAGCGCCTGAGTGGTAGTGACGAGATTGACCTGATTGAGCTTGTGCAGGGTGTTTGGCGCCAGAAGGTCTGGGTGGGGCTGGTTGCGGTACCGGTGATTGCTTTGGGGTTGGCTTATGTGATGCTGGTTTCGCCGGTATATGAGGCGAAGCTCTATATTCAGCCCCCCTCCCAGAGCGAGATTGCCCAGCTGAACTACGGTCGTGGTGAGGGAACGGGCCTGGCGCCACTGAGTGCCAAGGATGTGTACAGCATTTACCTCAAGTCCCTTCAGTCTGAAGCAGTACGAGACAAATTCTTTCGCAGCGCCTTCCTGCCCATGCTGACCGAAGAAGAGCGGGGCGGTTCTCGTGATGCCTTGTATGCTCAGTTCAACGGCATGTTGAAAGTGGCCGTGGCTAGCAAAGACATGCCGGATCGTTATGTGCTGACGGCGAACCTGGAAGACCCGCGCCTTGCGGCGACCTGGGTGTCGAATTACGCCGAGTTGGCTGCGGAGCGAGCAAAGAACGAGTTGTTGAGCGGTACCCGCAGTGATATATCGATCATGGCTGACAACCTTGATCAGCAAATCAAGGCTGCGCGAGCCACTGCCAGCAATCAGCGTGTGGACCAGATTGCCCAACTCAAGGAGGCGTTGCGCGTAGCGCGGTCGATTGGCCTGGAAAAGCCGCCGATCATTTCCGAGACGCTGTCCAAGGAAGTGTCTGCCGGTATGAATGGGGCTCTTACCTACATGCGCGGTACCAAGGCGCTGGAGGCAGAAATCGCCAACCTGGAAGCGCGCTCATCGGACGACCCGTTCATCCGGAATTTGCGTGAAAAGCAGGAAAAGCTGAGCTTCTTGCGCACGTTGAAGGTCGACCCATCCCTCGTTGCGATGTACCAGCAGGATGGCGCCGTTTCCCAGCCTGACAAACCGATCAAGCCGCGAAAAGCCATCATCATGTTGCTATCGGCGTTGGTAGGGGTAGGGCTTGGTGTGTTGGTTGCCCTGGGGCGGGACATATGGTGTAGGCGCAAGGCGACGAACGGAAGGGAACTTCCCTGATCGCAACGCATCCTCAAGCGTTGTTGTCGCTTGCGGAAGGTGCAACAATAGCCTTTCGTCGCCGATGACATGGAAAGCTGGAAGAGCGAGCACGACACGCTGATCTGCCCTGCCTGTCTTGGTTAACCCCGTTTTAGACAGGGAAGTAATGTGAATAGCGTTGTGCGTTCCCCCTCCATGGCCGCTTCAGGCGAAATCGATCTTTTCAACGTTCTGCGCACAATCTGGCGTAGGCGTTTGCTAATTGTTGCTGTTGGGGGCGTCTGTGCGCTTGTCGGTGCCGCAGTCGCCTACAACATTACGCCTGTATATGAGGCGTCAACGAGTTTAAGGCCTGTCGCCCTCAACCAGCTGGACGCTTTGAATCGAACAAAAATCTATTCTTTGCCGCCAGAGGCAGCACTCAAGAGAGTCGGTGCGACGCTGGACTCTTATAACGCTAGGCTCGACTTCTTTCGTTCCAGGCCAGATCTGATCGATGCTTTTCAGGATGAAGGGCAAAGCGTCGAGCAGGCATTTGAAGACTTCAACCGAGATGCGCTCAGCGTAGTCTTGGCTGACCCGAAAAAAAACGATCTGTTGAGCGATTTTATCGGATTGAAAATGCGCTATGAAAAAGGCGTAAATGGTGCGGCCATCCTCAACGATTTTGTCGACTATGCCATTGAGCGCGAGCGTAGCCAGCTATCCAAGGATATGCAGATTATTTTGGCCAACCGCTTGGCAGAGGTGGACAAAAAGCTCAATTCCGCGGTGTCGGAATATGAGGCAGGGAATGAAAGCAGTATCGCCCGTCTCGAAGAGGCAGATGCGATCAAGCGTGCGCAACTCAATGATGAGCTCAAGGCTTTGCGCGTTCAGTTGAAATTGCAGCGCGAGGCGCGCCTGGCCGAGCTTGATGAGGCTATCAGTGTTGCGCGAAGCCTCGGTTTGAAAAAACCTTCGACACCTTCATTGATGGCTGATGAAAGCGCGACAAATGGCAATATCATTCGTACCGAGGTAAACGGTAGGCCGGTGCCGCTGTACTTCATGGGCACCGAAGTGCTTGAGGCTGAGCGCGCTGCATTGCGCAAACGTACCTCAGATGACTTTGTCGAGCCTAGAATCGGTCAGATCCGCAAAGAACTTATCCTGCTTTCGACCAACCGCAAAGTCCAGGCAATCAAGGCCCGGGCGAGCGAAGCGGCGTTCTTGGAAGGGGTCGAAGCGCTTCGCGTGGAGCGTGCGCGCTTGCAAGCCATCGATACCCAGTTGGAGGGGCTGCACCTGGTGAATATCGATCAGCGTGCGGTGCTCTCCAACAAGCCTTTGAAGCCGCGCAAAGCACTCATCGTGCTAATTGCATTTATCGGCGGCCTGTTGCTCGGAACAGTCGCTGCAGTGCTGCGAGGTGCTTTCAAGGACCATGCGAGGCAGCAACGAGTTCTTGAAATCGAGGGTTCGGCACATCGCGTCATACCCGACGAATTGACAGGGCAGAACCACGCCAGGCTGGGTGATGCGCAAGCTTGAGCCCTCAATTGTATGATGTTGTTTTGGTGGCACTTTGGCGGTTACATGTCTCAGGAAAACTCCGATGGATTGGCGAAGCCTAACCGCATATCATTGTGACGCATCTCATTGGTGGCAGCCACCGGGTCGCTCCCCGGGCAAATGTAAGTGGGCGTTTTTTGCTCGACAGCGTGTGTAATGCGCGCTGTCGCCGAATGGATTCACTCGACTGACGAATGAATCGAAGAAGGTTCAATAACCCGTTGTTCAGCCGTGGAAACGGGCAGGTAAATTCAAGGTGAGTTGGGAAGCATGACAGATATGAATGCGGTGGTAGAGAAGTTCAAAAGCCGGCAGGCCTTGATTGGTATCGTGGGCCTCGGTTATGTCGGGTTGCCGCTGATGCTGCGTTATAACGCCATTGGTTTTAATGTGCTGGGTATTGATATCGATCAATCGAAAGTCGATAAACTCAATGCCGGCCAGAGCTACATTGAACACATCCCGGCTGCCAATATCAGCAAGGCACGTGAAACCGGCTTTGAGGCTACCGTCGACTTCAAGCGTGCCAGCGAGTGCGATGCACTGATCCTGTGCGTGCCCACCCCGCTGAACAAATATCGCGAGCCCGACATGAGCTTCGTGATCAACACCACCGACGCCATCAAGCCTTACCTGCGTGCAGGCCAGGTGGTTTCGCTGGAAAGCACCACCTACCCAGGTACCACCGAAGAAGAACTGCTGCCACGTGTGCAGGAAGGCGGCCTGGTAGTTGGCGAGAACATCTACCTGGTCTATTCGCCAGAGCGTGAAGACCCGGGCAACCCGAACTTCGAAACCCGCACCATTCCCAAGGTCATTGGTGGTCACACCCCAAATTGCCTGGAAGTGGGTATCGCCCTGTACGAGCAGGCTATCGATCAGGTCGTACCAGTAAGCTCCACCAAAGCTGCTGAAATGACCAAGTTGCTGGAGAACATTCACCGTGCGGTGAACATCGGCCTGGTCAACGAAATGAAAATTGTCGCTGACCGCATGGGTATCGACATTTTCGAAGTGGTCGATGCCGCGGCGACCAAGCCTTTCGGCTTCACTCCTTACTACCCTGGCCCGGGCCTGGGCGGCCACTGCATTCCGATCGACCCCTTCTACCTGACCTGGAAGGCGCGTGAGTACGGCCTGCACACCCGTTTCATCGAGCTTTCCGGTGAAGTCAACCAGGCCATGCCTGAGTACGTGCTGGGCAAGCTGATGGATGGCCTGAACGATGCCGGCAAGGCACTCAAGGGCAGCCGTGTGCTGGTTCTGGGTATCGCCTACAAGAAGAACGTTGACGACATGCGCGAGTCGCCATCCGTCGAAATCATGGAGCTGATCGAAGCCAAGGGTGGCGTGGTTGCCTACAGCGACCCGCACGTGCCGGTGTTCCCGAAGATGCGCGAGCACCACTTCGAGCTGAGCAGCGAGCCGCTCACCGCTGAGAACCTGGCAAGCTTCGACGCTGTGGTACTGGCCACCGATCACGACAAGTTCGACTATGCCCTGATCGAAGCCAAGGCCAAGCTGATTGTCGACAGCCGCGGCAAGTACCGCACGCCGACCGCGCACGTCATCAAGGCCTGATCGGCGTCGCCAGCAAATTGATCCGCCTGGCCCTCAAGGGCAGGCGGATTCATTCGTCTTCAAAGGAAGCCTCATGAAAAACTTTGCTCTCATCGGTGCTGCAGGCTATATCGCCCCTCGCCACATGCGCGCCATCAAGGACACCGGCAACCGCCTGGTCTCTGCGTACGACATCAATGACTCGGTAGGTATCATCGACAGTATCTCGCCGCAGAGCGAGTTCTTCACCGAGTTCGAGTTCTTCCTCGACCACGCCCATGGCTTGAAGCGTAACCCGGCTACTGCCCTGGACTACGTTGCGATCTGCTCGCCCAACTACCTGCACCACCCGCACATTGCCGCAGGCCTGCGCCTGGGTTGTGACGTGATCTGCGAAAAGCCGCTGGTCCCGACCCCGCAGCAACTGGACGAGTTGGCCCTGGTCGAGCAGGAAACCGGCAAGCGCCTGTACAACATCCTGCAACTGCGCCATCACCAGGCAATCCTTGCCCTGAAGGACAAGGTTGCCCGCGAAAACAACCCGCACAAGTATGAAGTCGATCTGACCTACATCACCTCGCGCGGCAAATGGTACCTGCAAAGCTGGAAGGGTGACCCACGCAAGTCGTTTGGTGTGGCCACCAATATCGGCGTGCACTTCTACGACATGCTGCACTTCATCTTCGGCAAGCTGCAGCGCAACGTTGTGCACTTCACCTCCGAGCACAAGGCCGCCGGTTACCTGGAGTACGAGAAAGCACGTGTACGCTGGTTCCTGTCGGTTGATGCCAATGACCTGCCAGAGTCGGTGAAGGGCAAGAAGCCAACCTACCGTTCGATCACCGTCAATGGTGAGGAAATGGAGTTCTCCGAAGGCTTCACCGATCTGCACACCACCAGCTATGAAGAGATCCTTGCTGGCCGTGGTTACGGTATCGAGGATGCGCGGCACTGTGTTGAAACCGTGAACACCATTCGTAGCGCCCCGGTTGTTGCGGCGGCGGACAATGAGGGGCACCCTTTTGTTCTGGCGCTTTCGCGTTAAAAGCAGATAGCAATACGGGTGGCTTGCCGCCACCCCTTTTTTATTTTTTGCAGGGTCGCCAGTCAGCGTGTCGAACGATAATTTCAATAAGCCGAACGATGCAGGTGCAAAACGTGTTGAGCGTAGCATCCGCCTGGATGTTCAAGGCTTGCGCGCGGTCGCGGTGCTGGCGGTTTTGCTCTATCACGCCAATGGCAGCTGGTTGAAAGCCGGTTACGTAGGCGTCGATGTTTTTTTTGTTATTTCAGGTTTTATCATCACAGCATTGCTGACCGAGCGCAGCGGCAAGGTTGATCTTGCTGCCTTTTATGCAAGCCGGGTCAAACGCATTGTTCCTGCATATTTCTCGATGCTGGTTGTAGTCGCGGCGCTGTCAGCGGTACTTTTCGTGCCGGACGATTTCGCCTTCTTTTTCGATAGCCTGAAATCTTCCGCATGGTTTACCAGTAACCATTACTTTGCCCACTTTGGTAGTTATTTCGCGCCGCGGGCCGATGAGTTGCCGCTTCTGCATACCTGGTCGCTTGCCATCGAAATGCAGTTCTACCTGTTCTTCCCGATCATGGTTATCTGCCTCCCCGCGCGTTGGCGGCTCCCTGCTTTTGCATTGCTGGCCATTGCGGCGTTTGCCTGGGTTGGCTACCGAACCCTCGGCGGGCAACGAGACGAAATGTATTTTTCGCTGCTGGCACGCGCGCCAGAATTCATGGTCGGCGCTGTTGTTGCGTTGCTGATGCGGCAGAGAGAGTTGTCTCAGACACTCGCCAGTGCGTTGGGCATAACGGGTGCGCTGCTGTTGGGGTGGGCTCTACTGGCAATTGAAAAGCAGCAATTTCCGGGCTTCTGGGCGATCGTGCCTTGCCTTGGGGCAGGGATGATCATTGCTGCTCGCCGCGGCCCTGTGAGTACATTGCTCGCTGCCTCGCCAATGGTCTGGGTTGGTGGAATTTCCTACTCGCTTTACCTCTGGCACTGGCCAGTGTTGGCGTTGATTCGGTATTACACCGGGCAGTATGAATTGACGATCACCTGGTTGCTGTTTTTTGCGATTGCCTCTGTGGCATTGGCTTGGCTGTCCTTCCGATTCATAGAAACACCAGTCAGGAACGCAACAGGCTTGGTACGCCAAATCCCTAAGTGGGCGACGGCTGCAATGGTGGTTGTGCTGGTAGCGTGGGGTGCGGTGCGTATCAATGCATCGCTAGTTGACCCTCTACCTGTAGAACTGACCCGCTACGCGGCGCCAGAAACGATTTGCCACGGTACCCAGGTAGGCAGTTGCAAGCGAGGCAAGGCAGACGCTGATGTCGCTGCCCTGGTCATAGGCGATAGTCATGCTGCTCAACTGAATCACTTTTTCGATCAGGTGGGCAATGAGCAGGGCGTTGCATACCGGGTGCTCACGGCCAGCAGTTGTGTTCCTATCCCCGGTTTCGATGTCGAGCGCCTGCCCACCTGGGCGCAGAAACCATGTCGTGACCAGATTGCAGCGGTAGCGAGAGCGCTGCCGCAGGTAGACCGAGTAATCGTTGCTGGTATGTGGCAATACCAGATGCAGAGCCAGGCATTTACCAAGGCGCTGACTGACTTTCTGAGCGAAACGGCCGGGGCCCACAAAAATGTAGTCGTGCTTGCCCAAGTGCCGATGTTCGAGACAGATGTCCAGCGGGTAAGGCGGTTCACCGAATTGGGGTTGCCGGCGCCACTCACGCTCAATCGTGAATGGCAGGCTGCTAACCAGCAGGTCAAGGTGATTGTCGACCGCACCCCGGGAGTGCGGTTTCTAGATTTTTCCAGCAGTAGCTTCTTTGCTGCTGCGCCCTACGAGCAAGGGTTGCTGATCTACCGTGACAGCCATCACCTCAATGAAGTGGGGGCTAGCCGTTATGGCCACTATGCGGCGCAGCAATTGCAGCGAGCTTTTGATCAACCTCAGTCCAACGTGAGTCTGAAGCCATGAATTACTATCAGCATCCAAGTGCCATCGTCGACGAAGGAGCACAGATCGGGGAAAAATCCCGCATTTGGCACTTTGTCCATGTGTGTGGGGGCGCTCGGATCGGCGCTGGCGTTTCGCTTGGTCAGAACGTGTTCGTGGGCAACAAGGTCGTTATCGGTGACCACTGCAAGGTGCAGAACAACGTATCGGTCTACGACAACGTGACGCTGGAAGAGGGTGTTTTCTGTGGTCCTAGCATGGTCTTCACCAACGTCTACAATCCACGGTCCCTGATCGAGCGAAAGGACCAGTATCGTGACACTCTGGTCAAGAAAGGCGCGACGCTCGGGGCCAACTGCACGATCGTCTGCGGCGTAACCATTGGCGAGTACGCTTTTGTAGGCGCTGGCGCGGTCATCAACAAGGATGTGCCTGCCTATGCACTCATGGTCGGTGTGCCTGCTCGGCAGATCGGTTGGATGAGTGAGTTTGGCGAACAGCTGCAATTGAACGAGCAAGGCGAAGCCACCTGCTCGCACACCGGGGCGCGCTACGTCCTGAACGGCAAACAACTGAACAAGATGGATGTTTGAGCATGATTGAATTCATTGACCTGAAAAGCCAGCAGGCACGCATCAAAGACAAGATCGATGCCGGCATCCAGCGTGTTCTGAGCCATGGCCAGTACATCCTCGGCCCTGAAGTGGCTGAGTTGGAGGAACGCCTGGCTGCTTTCGTCGGTGCGAAGTACTGCATCACTTGCGCCAATGGCACTGATGCTCTGCAAATTGTGCAGATGGCACTGGGTATCGGCCCGGGTGACGAGGTGATTACCCCAGGCTTTACCTACATTGCCACTGCCGAAACTGTCGCGCTGTTGGGTGCAAAGCCGGTCTATGTGGATATCGACCCGCGCACCTACAATCTTGATCCCCAGTTGCTCGAAGCGGCGATTACTCCGCGTACCAAGGCGATCATCCCGGTTTCGCTGTATGGTCAATGTGCCGATTACGATGCGATCAACGCGATTGCGGCCAAACATGGCATTCCTGTGATTGAGGACGCAGCGCAGAGTTTTGGTGCCTCCTACAAAGACAAGCGCTCGTGCAACCTTACAACTGTGGCCTGTACCAGCTTCTTCCCGAGCAAGCCTTTGGGCTGCTATGGCGATGGCGGCGCAATCTTTACCAATGATGAGGCCCTAGCGACCGTGATTCGTCAGATAGCACGGCATGGCCAGGATCGTCGTTATCACCACATCCGTGTGGGGGTAAACAGCCGGCTGGACACCCTGCAGGCAGCCATTCTCCTGCCCAAACTTGAGATTTTCGAAGAAGAGATTGGTCTGCGTCAGCAAGTGGCGGGTTGGTATGACGTTGCGCTCAAGGAGGCTGGGGTCGACTCTACGCCTTACATAGAGGCTGGTAACATAAGTGCCTATGCGCAATATACCGTGCAGGTGGACGATCGGGATGCAGTTCAGAAGCGACTGCAAGCTGCTGGTGTACCGACTGCGGTGCATTACCCGATTCCGCTCAACAAGCAACCTGCTGTAGCGGACGAGCAAGTGTTGCTACCGGTCGGTGACAAGGTTGCCACCCGTGTGATGAGTTTGCCGATGCATCCCTACTTGGACAAGGCCTCCATTGATGCAATCTGCGCTGCTTTGACGAGCTGACGGATGCCTATATTTGCTCGGATCGACGGATCAGCCTTACCGAAGTCTGTTGTGGTATTCGCCTACAGCACCTTTATCTTGTGGGGGGGCATCAATTGCGTGTTTTTTCTTCATGAGCATATGGACGCGCCGAACAAATCTGTCGATGCCGGGCGGTATTTAAACCTGTTGATACTGGCGTTTGCCAATGTGGGTCTGGTGAGCGCAGGGATTTGCAGGCTCTGCGATCCTGTGTGCTTGTCATCCTCCCGTTCTAGATATTTTAGGGTGTGAAGCGATGAGCGCTATTTTCATCAGCCGTGTGGCGCGAGTGCTGGTGGGTACCCTCGGTGCTCAATTGATCACCATAGGCGTTACCCTGCTGCTAGTTCGTCTTTATTCCCCTGCTGAGATGGGCGCATTCAGTGCTTGGCTTTCGTTCGCTACCATTTTTGCGGTAGTGGTGACTGGGCGATATGAGTTGGCAATCTTTTCCACAAAGGATAAAGATGAATTTCATGCCGTAATCAAGCTCGTAGTGCTACTCATTGTCTCTATCTCGATATTGGTTGCTAGTGGCCTCGTCCTGGTTGCGCCTCTGCTGGACGCCCTTCCATCGGTAGTGAGTGACTATTGGTTGGGGCTCACAGCCGTTTCATTGGGGTTGGGCGCAAACAAGTTGGTATTGTCGCTCCTTACCTACCAACAATCGTTTAATCGTTTGGGAGGGGCGCGAGTCAGTCTTGCTGCTTGCATCGCTATCGCCCAGGTTTCGGCTGCTTATCTGGTCGGAGGAGTAGCGGGGCTTGTTTACGGGCAGTTGTTCGGTGTCATGGTAGCCACGGCTCTTGCGGCGATCTGGGTTGGCAAACCGCTGATCAGTGCCAGTGCCACAGCGTCATGGAGCATGGTGAGACAAAGCGCGGTGAAGTACATAAACTTCCCGAAATTTTCGTTGCCTGCTGATTTGATCAATACGATTGCCAGTCAGATCCCAGTGGTGCTGTTGGCGGCAAAGTTCGGCGGAGAAAGCGCAGGCTGGTTTGCCTTGACCTTGAAAATCATGGGCGCCCCCATCTCCTTGCTGGCTGCCTCGGTGCTTGATGTATTCAAGGAGCAGGCTGCCCGGGACTATAGGGATAAAGGAAGCTGTCGCAGCATTTTCATCAAGACATTCAAGCTACTGGCCGTACTGGCGCTTCCCCCGTTCGTGGCGTTCTGGTTCGTGGGCGAATGGGTGTTCGGCTTCATATTTGGCGACGAGTGGGCCGAGTCGGGGCGCTATGCCGTATTGATGATACCGCTGTTCTACATGCGCTTCGTCGTCAGCCCCCTCAGCTACACAATCTATATCGCGCAGCGGCAGAATCTGGACCTGGTGTGGCAGTTGACGCTGCTCGGCTTGACTGTTGCCTGCTTCACCCTTCCGGACACCGTCGATTCGGTGCTGTGGCTCTACTCCATTGGCTATGCAATCATGTATTTCATTTATTTCTGGATGTCCTTCTACTGCACCAAGGGAGATGCCAAGTGATCGTTGTAGTTGATTATGGTGTGGGGAACATTGCTTCGGTATTGAACATGCTGAAGCGAGTGGGCGCCAAAGCCAAGGCATCGAACAGTCGTGAGGATATCGAGCAGGCGGACAAGCTCATTCTGCCAGGGGTGGGCGCTTTCGATGCGGGCATGCAGACACTGCGAAACAGTGGCCTGATAGAGGTGTTGAACGAGCAGGTTTTGAACAAGCACAAGCCGGTAATGGGTGTTTGCCTGGGCAGCCAGATGCTGGGCAATGGCTCGGAAGAGGGTAACGAACCTGGTCTTGGCTGGATCGACATGGACATTGTTCGCTTCGAGAAGCGAGATGGGCGCAAAGTTCCGCACATGGGCTGGAATGAAGTCAATCCTCAGTTGCAACATCCAATCTTGACGGGAATCGATCAGGCTAGTCGCTTCTATTTTGTCCATAGTTATTACATGCTGCCCCGGCATGCAGAAAATACCCTGCTAACCGCCAACTATGACCAGCAGTTTACCGCTGCGGTGGTCAAAGATAATATTTTCGGCTTCCAGTTTCATCCAGAAAAAAGTCATAAGTTTGGTATGCAGCTATTCAAGAACTTTGTGGAGTTGATCTAATGGTCAGGAGGCGAGTCATTCCCTGCTTGTTGCTCAAGGACCGTGGTCTGGTCAAAACTGTGAAGTTCAAGGAGCCCAAGTATGTCGGGGATCCAGTTAATGCTATTCGAATTTTCAATGAAAAAGAAGTCGATGAGTTGGTGTTGCTCGACATTGAGGCATCCAGGCTAAATCGTGAGCCCAACTACGAACTGATTACTGAAGTAGCCGGTGAGTGCTTCATGCCCATTTGCTATGGCGGTGGCATCAAGTCGCTTGAGCATGCCGAAAAAGTATTTTCTCTTGGCATCGAAAAAATCGCTATCAATACGGCTGCGCTGGACGACCTATCTCTTATTCGTCAAATTGCTGACAAGTTTGGCTCGCAAAGCGTCGTAGGATCCATGGATTGCCGTAAAGGCTTTTGGGGCGGCTATTCGGTATATTCGGAAAATGGTACCAAAGATACCAAGCGCCAACCGGTCGAATGGGCCCAGGAACTCGAGGCTGCGGGGGTTGGAGAAATTTTCCTGAACTCGGTCGATCGCGACGGTACGCAGAAAGGCTTCGATATATCGCTGGTGGAAAGCGTTGTATCCCAAGTACACGTTCCAGTCATCGCTTGTGGCGGTGCTGGTTCCACTGCGGACTTGATTGATCTGTTTGATCGTACCGGAGTTTCGGCTGTTGCCGCAGGTAGCCTATTTGTGTTTCACGGCAAACACCGCGCCGTATTGATCAGTTATCCAGACATTAACGTGTTGAGCGCTGGGTAAGAAAATTGAAGTTTTGAAAGGCAGTTTATCCTGTAGCCTATGGCTTTGCAGGCTCTACGCTGTTTTGAATGTCATACATGCTACGTCTGTTGCAGGGTGTCCCCGTCAGACAGACCGATGAAAACGTTTTAGGAGGTGGAGAGTGGTAAAGGTCTGTTCGCGCTGTGTCATGGATACGTCTGACGCTGAAATCGTGTTTGATGACGCGGGAGTGTGCAATCACTGCCATAAGTTCGATAATCTCCAGTCGCATCAGCTTTTTTCAGGGGGGGATGGGGAAAAGCGCCTGCAGCCTATTATTGAGAAGATAAAAAAAGAGGGCGCCGGCAAAGAGTATGATTGTATTATTGGGCTCAGTGGTGGGGTTGATAGCTCATATTTAGCTGTCAAGGTCAAAGATTTCGGCTTGCGTCCTTTGGTTGTGCATGTTGATGCAGGTTGGAATAGTGAGTTGGCGGTTAGCAATATTGAAAAAGTAATTAAATACTGTGGTTATGATTTGCATACGCATGTAATGAACTGGGAGGAGATGCGCGACTTGCAGTTGGCATATATGCGCGCAGCAGTCGCCAATCAAGATGTTCCGCAAGATCATGCGTATTTTTCGAACATGTATCACTTTGCTGTAAAAAATGACATCAAGTACATTCTGAGTGGCGGTAATCTCGCAACCGAATCGGTATTTCCTGATAGTTGGCACGGAAGTGCTATGGATGCAATTAATCTGAAGGCCATCCATAAAAGATATGGTGAGCGTAAGCTTCAGGACTACAAGACTATCAGTTTTGGCGAATATTATATTTGGTATCCATTTGTCAAAGGGATGCGTACCGTGCGTCCGCTGAATTACATGGATTACGACAAGCGTAAGGCTGAGCTTTATCTGCAAGAGGCTATTGGCTATCGTTCATATGCTCACAAGCATGGTGAGTCTATTTTTACCAAACTATTCCAGAATTACTACCTTCCAACGAAATTTGGTTATGATAAACGCAAGTTGCATTACTCTAGCATGGTTCTTTCGGGGCAAATGACTCGAGAGGAAGCTCTCGAGAAATTGGCGGAGCCACTTTATGATCCTGCTGAATTGCAAACAGATATTGAGTATTTTTGCAAAAAAATGCGGATCACAGCCGTAGAGTTTGAAGAGTTGATGGCGGCAAAAGTTAATAACTATACAGATTTTGATAATTGGGATTCACGTAAAAACCTCATGAAAAAGGCACAGGGCATCGTTCAGCGGATGCTGGGGCGTCGCATCAATGTGTATTCTTGAATGGGGGGCATAACGTGGCCAAGATAGTTCATTTGTCGTCAGTTCATTCCAGATACGATGTACGGATTTTTCAAAAGCAATGCCGAACGCTAGCGAAGGAAGGACATGATGTCTATTTTGTCGTCGCTGACGGTAAAGGCGATGAAGTTAAGGATGGTGTTTCGTTTGTTGATGTTGGAAAACTGAACGGGCGGATTAACAGAATTTTTAAAACCACCAAGGCCCTTCATCGACGAGCTGTAGCCTTGGCTGCTGATCTCTACCACCTTCATGATCCGGAACTCATTCCTGTCGGGCTAAAGCTGAAGGCTTGTGGGAAGACTGTGATTTTTGACGCCCATGAAGATGTTCCCAAGCAGATACTTGGAAAGTCATATTTAAATAAGTATGTGCGGGTTTTTATTTCGAAGGTTTTTGCATTCTATGAGGCGTGGGCGTGCCGGAAGTTGGATGCGGTATTGGCGGCCACTCCATACATACGTGACAAGTTTCGCTCCCTTGGTGCTCGTTCTATTGATATTAATAACTATCCAATCGTTGATGAACTGGTGGTTAGGCAAGTTGAATGGTCAGATAAGCAGCCTCAAGTCGTTTATATTGGCGGTCTAGAGGAAATTCGCGGCATTCGGCAGATAGTTCAAGGTGTTGAGTTGGCTTCGGCTGATATACGGCTTGTAATCGGTGGTGTTTTTGCAGATAGTAACTTCGAGTCATCGATAAAGAGCGAGCGCGGCTGGGGCAAGGTAGATTTTCTCGGTTGGCTGGATCGCCAAGGTGTTAAACATCTGCTTGATAATTCGATGGCTGGTCTTGTGACACTACATCCGACACCGAACTACCTGGACTCGTTGCCGGTGAAAATGTTTGAGTACATGGCTGTAGGTCTACCAGTCATCGCATCCGATTTCCCTCTTTGGAGAGATATCATTGACTCTAGTAAATGCGGAATTTGTGTAGATCCTTTGGATCCTCAGAAAATTTCAAACTGCATCGACTATCTTGTGGCTAATCCAGTTGAGGCGGAAAGAATGGGGCGCCATGGCCAGCTGGCCGTACTTGAGAAATACAACTGGGGCGTAGAGGCTAAAAAGCTAAGCCAATTCTATACTGATTTGCTAAAAGGCTGATTTTCATGAAGGTTCTAACTGTTATCGGCGCACGCCCCCAATTCATCAAGGCAAGTGTGGTAAGCCATGTTATCTCCACGCTTTCCGGGGTGGACGAGGTTGTCGTTCACACAGGTCAACACTTTGATTCAAACATGTCCGATGTTTTCTTTGAAGAATTGGGCATGAGTGCACCAGCTTATCAGCTTGACATTCATGGTGGCGGTCACGGTGACATGACCGGCAGGATGCTCATTGAGATCGAAAAAGTACTGCTTCAGGAGCGCCCCGATGTCGTGCTTGTCTACGGTGATACCAACTCTACACTCGCGGGCGCGTTGGCTGCCGTTAAGTTGCATATCCCTGTCGCCCATGTAGAGGCAGGCCTACGTTCCTTCAATATGGTCATGCCTGAGGAAGTGAACCGGATCCTGACTGACCGGGTATCTCGCTGGATGTTTACCCCCACTGTTACAGCAGCGGAGCACTTGAAATCGGAGGGTGTCGATGCGGCCAGCATTATCGCGGTGGGCGATGTGATGTACGACGTCGCGAAGTTCCATGGTGAACGTGTCGATGCAAGCGGTCGGATTATGGCCAAGCTGGGTCTAGAGGAAGCCGGTTTCGTATTGGCAACCGTCCATCGGGCCGAAAATACCGACGATCCTGCACGTCTTGCCGCGATCGTTGAAGCATTTCGCAATTTATCTACCGACCTGCCGATTGTTTGGCCAGTGCACCCAAGAACCAGGGCTGTTTTGCAGAAGCGTGGCCAACTGGATGAAATGCCAGCGGGCTTACACCTCATTGACCCAGTCGGTTACCTGGACATGGTTCAGCTTGAAAAGTATGCCGCACTCATTGCCACAGATTCTGGCGGTGTCCAGAAAGAGGCGTTCTTCTACGGCGTCCCGTGTGTCACTCTGCGCGATGAAACCGAATGGGTCGAGTTGGTTGAATCGGGTTGGAATCGGCTGGTATCGCCGAAATCTGCACAGGAAGTGGCATCAGCCATTCGTCAGGCGCTCGGTAGCAAAGGCGAGGCAGTACAACCTTACGGTGAGGGTAATGCAGCAGAGCTGATCATCCGACGCCTTGTCGAGGACCTTGCTGAATGAAGAACGTCTGGATTCTCAACCACTACGCCCAAGAACCAGGAGGGGCGGGCGGTACCCGCCACTACCAACTGGCAAAAAATCTGCCAACACATGGTTGGGAGGCTTCGATTGTTGCTGCTAGTGTGGAGCACCAGTCTGGTAGGCAGCGGCTTTCTGATTCAGAAACAGTCAGGCTCGATCTATACAGCGGTGTCCCATTCCTCTGGCTTAAAACCTCGGAATACAAAGGCAACGGCACGGCGCGTATGCGTAACATGCTGGAATACACTTGGCAGGTAATCAAACCCGGCAAGCTTTCGCCTTTGAAAAAACCGGATGTCATTATCGGTTCGAGCGTCCACCCGTTTGCAGCGGCAGCCGGTGCAGTGCTCGCGTGGCGCCATAAGGTCCCCTTCGTTTTCGAAGTGCGGGATCTCTGGCCGGAAACGCTGATCGACATGGGCCGGCTGGAGCGTAACAGCTTTATTGCCCGCTCGCTTCGAGTGCTGGAGAAGTGGCTGTACAAGCGCGCTAAACGCATTGTCGTACTGCTTCCCAAGGCACACGAATACATAGTACCCATGGGCATCGATCCGAAAAAAATTGCCTGGATCCCGAACGGTGTCGATCTTCAAGACTTCCCATGCCCAGCGGATAAAGTGTCGGGAGATGAGTTTACGCTGATGTATTTTGGTGCGCATGGGCCAGCCAATGGGTTGGACAATGTGCTACGTGCGCAGCAAATCATCGAGCAAAGACCTGAAATGTCCAATGTCCGCCTTCGGATTATCGGTAATGGCCCGTGCAAAGCCGAGTTGATCACCATGGCTGAAAAGTTTGGTCTCAAGCGTGTCAGCTTCGAAGATCCCGTTCCTAAAAGGGAAATTCCGGCACTTGCGGCGCAAGCGGATGCATTTGTGTTCAATCTGATCAATGCCCCGGTGTTCAAGTACGGCATCAGTTCGAACAAGCTGTTCGATTTCATGGCTGGGCAGCGTCCGGTCCTGTTTTGCTGTGATGCGGGTAACAACCCGATTGAAGATTCCGGAGCAGGATATACCGTTCAGCCAGGTAACCCGGAGGCTTTGGCCGATGCGGTAGCTAGGTTGACCCGGTTGCCAAGTGAAGATAGGGCTGCAATGGGGCGTGCTGGCCGGCGCTACGTTGAAGTCGAGCATGGGTTCGACAAGCTTGCAGGTAGTTTGGCCGGTTGCCTCAACGAGGCTTGTGAGTCCAGCAGATGAAAAGAGTCATTGACTTCGCCGGGGCATTGATTGGGTTGATCGTGTTGTCTCCGGTCATCTTGGTTGTGGCAGTGTTGATCAAGCGCAGGCTCGGTGGGCCGGTATTGTTCCGCCAGGTCCGTCCGGGACTAGGTGGCAAACCATTCGAGATGATCAAATTCCGCACCATGCGCGATGCCTGCGACAGCAATGGTGTGCCATTGCCGGATTCACAGCGCATGACGCCATTCGGTAGCTTTCTGCGCTCTAGCAGTCTCGATGAACTGCCCGAGCTGTGGAACGTGCTCAAAGGTGAGATGAGTCTTGTTGGGCCCAGGCCATTGTTGATGGAATATCTGCCACTCTACAACGAGCGGCAATACTTGCGTCATAAAGTACGACCAGGGGTAACCGGCTGGGCTCAAATTAATGGGCGAAACGCGCTGGGCTGGCCAGAAAAGTTTGAGTTGGACGTTTGGTATGTCGAAAATCGCTCGCTTTGGCTGGATGTCAAAATTATCGCTTTGACCATCAAGAAAGTTATAAAAAGAGACGGCATTAGCGCCAGCGGTGAGGTCACTATGTCGAAATTCACGGGCAACAAGTGATGAAAAGACTTGCCATCCTTGGTGCCAGTGGGCACGGAAAGGTAGTTGCGGATACGGCGGGGGTTTGCGGCTGGACAGAGGTCTTGTTCTTTGATGACGCTTGGCCTTCTCTCACCTCCAATGGTGTATGGGATGTAGTCGGGACGGGCCAAGATTTTTTCGAGAACGCTCATGAGTTTGACGGGGTCGTGGTTGCCATCGGCAATAACGCTATTCGCCAGGCGAAGCTCGCAGCTTTGATCCAACAGGGGGCTACGCTGGCTACCCTTATCCACCCACTCGCTTACGTCAGCCGGTATGCCAATGTTGGAGCTGGAAGCGTGGTGTTTGCCGGTGCGGTCCTAAATGCCGGCTCCTCCGTGGGGCTAGGAGGTATTTTGAACACGGGTTGCAGTGTTGATCACGACTGCTTGCTTGCTGATTCTGTCCATATCAGCCCGGGCGCCCGGCTTGCAGGTGGTGTGACGATAGGTCAGTGCTCATGGGTGGGCATCGGCGCGTGCGTAAAGCAATTGATCAGCATCGGTGCAAACGTGGTGGTAGGCGCTGGAGCTGCAGTCGTATCCGATGTCGCTGAGGGGATGACGGTGGTCGGAGTACCTGCACGGGCCTTGGAATAATTCCACGAAATCAATGATGCGGCTGTAGACTGTGTGGTACAGCCGTTTGCATTCTTGCCAGCTTAATGAATCAGGATCAATTCAATGCTGAACACCCCCTTTTCCCCATGGCCGTCGTTCTCCGAAGAAGAAGCAAACTGCGCGCGTGATGTCATTTTGTCCAACAAGGTCAATTACTGGACAGGGCAGGAATGCCGTCAGTTCGAACGTGAATTCGCTGCCTGGACTGAAACTGATTTTGCAGTCGCTGTTGCCAACGGAACAGTGGCGCTGGACCTGGCTCTGCTGGCCCTAGGAATCGGCACCGGTGACGAGGTTATCGTGACCTCCCGTACCTTCCTCGCCTCGGTCTCCAGCATTATCAATGCTGGTGCTGTTCCGGTCTTTGCCGACGTAAACGCCGACTCCCAGAATATCGATGTGTCGACTATCAGCGCGGTGCTGTCCTCCCGCACCAAGGCCATCATCTGCGTTCACCTGGCGGGTTGGCCATGTGACATGGACCCGATCATGGCTCTCGCGGCTGAACATGGTATCCGAGTGATAGAAGATTGCGCGCAGGCACACGGAGCTCGGTATAAAGGCCGCCCCGTCGGGTCCATTGGCGATATCGGCGCTTGGTCGTTTTGCCAGGACAAAATCATGACCACCGGCGGTGAGGGCGGCATGGTCACCACGAACGATCGCGAGCTATGGTCGAAAATGTGGTCGTTCAAGGACCATGGCAAGAGCTGGGAAGCCGTTTATGAGCGTGAGCATGCCCCTGGGTTCCGGTGGCTGCATGAGAGTTTCGGTACCAACTGGCGGATGCTTGAAGTACAAGGCGGCATCGGCAGGATTCAGTTGAAGCGTATGCCTCAGTGGCATCAGTCGCGAGTGGAAAATGCTCGTCGCATTTGGGATTGCGCCAAGGGCCTGCCTGGGTTGCGGGTTCCTGAAATTCCGTCCGACAGCGTGCATGCGGCCTATAAGTGCTATGTGTTTGTGGAGCCCGATCAGCTCGCCGAGGGTTGGAGCCGGGATCGCATTCTGAATGAAATCAATTCGTTGGGTGTGCCGTGCTTTTCGGGTTCTTGCTCTGAGGTATATCTGGAAAAAGCTTTCGATGACACGGGCTGGCGACCGGAGCAACGCTTGCCTGTGGCCCGTCAATTGGGCGAAACCAGCCTGATGTTCCTAGTCCATCCAACCTTGACGGCGACCGAAATTGAGAAGAGTTGCGATGTCTTGATCAAGGTCATGCAGGACGCTGCTCGTCGATGAAATTCTGGGCGTCCGCCTAAAGGCTATACGCCGAACAGGCGACGCCCATCTTGGATTTCTTGGTTTTGGTCGGATCACCCGTCAAAGGCAAGAAGCTCGTATGGAAAAATGTGATAGGAAGGGATCTGGTTTGGTTCGGAATCAGGAGAGTAAGCGGATGACGGATAAGCTGCGTACGGGGATGCTGTTGTTGCCCCGGCGCTACAAACGCGCCCTTCAGGTCGTAACTGACGTGCTGTTGGTTTGGTTCGCCCTGTGGCTGGCGTTTTTGGTTCGTCTTGGAATAGATGAAATCTATCACCCGCTGCGCTTGCACTACTGGTTGTTCTTGGCTGCGCCGGTCATCGCCATACCTATTTTCATCCGTTTCGGTATGTACCGTGCGGTGATGCGCTATTTTGGCAATGACGCGTTGATTGCCATTGGCAAGGCGGTATCGCTATCGTCCTTGATTCTAGCTTTGGTCGTTTATTGGCACAGTAATCACACAGCAGTTGTTCCCCGCTCCATTGTGTTCAATTACTGGTGGCTCAGTCTGGTGTTGATAGGTGGGCTCCGCCTGATCATGCGGCAATATTTCCTGGGAGATTGGTTCGCCGCCAGACAGCATGTGCCTTTCACCAACCGTGACAATGGTTTGCCGAAAGTTGCGATCTATGGTGCTGGGGCTGCCGGGAATCAGTTGGTCGCAGCCTTGCGAATTGGTCGTATGATGCGCCCAGTTGCTTTCATCGACGATGACGAGAGTGTCGCGGATCGAATCATTTCTGGTCTTCAGGTGTTTCGTGGCAATGATATTCAGAAAATGATCGATGCGACAGGAGCCGAGGAAATTCTTTTGGCCATCCCGTCTGCGAGTCGTGCGCGTCGTCGCGAAATATTGGGGTTGCTTGAAAATTTCCCCTTGCATGTACGCAGTGTTCCTGGATTCATGGATTTGGCAAGTGGCCGAGTCAAAGTTGATGATATCCAGGAGGTCGATATTGCTGACTTGTTGGGCCGTGATGCCGTTCCGGCTCAAGAGGATTTACTTGCCCACTGTGTTACAGGTCAAGTGGTCATGGTTACAGGGGCTGGTGGCTCAATCGGCTCTGAGTTGTGCCGTCAGATCCTCATGCTCGAGCCCAAAGTGTTGCTGCTGTTTGAGCACAGTGAATTCAACCTTTACAGTATTCATGGTGAGTTGGAGCAGCGCATCCGACGTGAGTCACTTCCTGTGCGTCTGGTACCGTTTCTGGGCTCGATCCGAAACCAGAAACACTTGATCGATACCATGACAATGTGGGGCGTGAACACTGTTTATCATGCAGCTGCCTACAAGCACGTTCCCTTGGTTGAGCACAATATCGCTGAAGGTGTTTTAAACAATGTCATTGGCACGTTGAATACGGCGCAGGCTGCGCTTCAGGCTAATGTGGCGAACTTTGTACTGATTTCGACTGACAAAGCAGTTCGACCAACCAATGTGATGGGTAGCACCAAACGCTTGGCTGAGCTCGTCTTGCAAGCGTTGAGCAAGGAAGTCGCGCCGGTATTGTTTGGGGATTCCGGGAATGTTGCCAGAGTGAATAAGACTCGCTTCACGATGGTGCGCTTTGGCAATGTGCTCGGATCGTCGGGTTCTGTAATTCCTCTTTTTCATAAGCAGATCCAAGCTGGCGGGCCGCTGACGGTCACTCACCCCAAAATTACCCGTTACTTCATGACTATTCCTGAAGCCGCCCAGTTGGTCATCCAGGCTGGCTCCATGGGGCTTGGGGGAGATGTATTCGTGTTGGACATGGGCGAGCCCGTAAGGATCGCGGCGTTAGCCGAAAAAATGATCCATTTATCCGGCTTGAGTGTCAGGTCCGAAAAGAATCCTCATGGTGATATCGCTATTGAATTCACCGGTCTGCGACCAGGGGAAAAACTATATGAGGAACTGTTGATTGGCGATAACGTGTCGCCCACTCGGCACCCAATGATACTGACAGCAAGCGAAGATTTTTTGGTCTGGGACGTGCTTAAGGATCGTCTAGCACTATTGTTGAAGGCAGTCGAAACCGAGGATTTTGCAGTTGTTCGCCAATTGCTCAGGGAACTAGTAAGCGGGTACACCCCCGAAGGAGAGATTGTTGATTGGGTGTATCAGCAGCGCTTGAGAGATGTCTAGCGTATTGGGCCTAGTCGTCTGTAAATATTCGACTAGGCCCAATAAGAAAAGCTCTTGCGTCACTGCCTGTACCAAGCCAGATGTGACCATCTTCGCGTAGCTTTTTCGAACTTACCGAAGTGTATCCTGTTCCAATTTTTACTTCAGACCTTCCAGCTTATCTGTGTCCTATGTCGAGCATGTATATGCGCCCTTTCCCTTATTTTATCGGCTTTAGTTTCGATACCGAACAAAGCGCGAGAGCGGTAGGGACGAGCAGATAGGTAAAATACTTTCCGGCAACTAGCAGTAGTATTGTGGTTAATATCAATGATAGTCCAACTGTTGAGAGGTGATCGGACTTGCCTGAAAGTATGTCAGCTATTCCTCTCAATGCTGGAATGGTTATAAGTGCGATAAAGAATAACGCCCCAAGCAGTCCTGTTTCTTGCCATACAGACATTATATTGTGTATGTATCCCCCTTCTTCGTATTGTCCGTATGCTCCAGATATAGGGCTTTCGAATATTTTTTCAATACCTTCCCTTGACATTCTGTCGCGCTCATTACTTGAATTGTCATTTTGGAGGTCTGTTAGTGCGGTGATTCTGCTTTCCGGTAGTTTAACGGCTTCAGTAGTAATTGCTATTAAGGCAAGGCTCAGTATTGTGAATGCCAGTATTATTGGGGTTGATTTGTTTTTGTAGCTCAGGAACTCAAGCAGCGCTGCGAAAAAAATATAACCTGCAAATTCGCTTCTCGCTGAGTTAATATACAGGCAGGTTAATGCAATTATGTGTACTATGTAGCGCAATGCTCGTAATTTAACCTTGGTTGCTATAAATATCGTAGTAACCATGTAGCATAGGGCGAATGTTTGATAGCTAGGTATGATTCCTGCGTCGTCTGATATCTCTCTTAGAGCAAATCTTCCATCTTTGCTGAAGATAAGTATGCATGCTGAGGCGGCCATCCAGGGCAGAGTTATGATCCATGAATTGCTTTTTATGTCAGAAAATGTTTCCTTGCATAATATAAATACCGCAATGCTTTGTGCGATAGAGACTAAGTGCCAGGTCATCAAGGACTTATCTGGGGTTTGTGCTCCGTGCCAAACTACTATTAATGCGAATACGCTAAGGAATAGGAAGAATGCAAAGTCTATCGACTGAATTTTTCCGATGCTAAATGTGTTGATGATGTATGAGGGTAAAATTGTGAGTAAGGATAATGTGCACATTAGGCCGAAAAAACCAGAGTTTATCGGTGGAAAAATGTGTTGTGATATTGCGACGTAATACAGGATAGTTCCTGGGAAGGTTAAAGAAAATACTATATTGGAAATTCTGATGACCATGACCGTCCTGTTCAATGCACCCAACGTTTCAGCGAATCATAACCCAAGTGAGAGCAAGGCTCTATGCATTGCTCGAAAATAAGAGCGAGCAAGTGCGCACCACCAAAACACAGCAGTTGATCCTCCCCCAACGCTGACCAACAAGGCGGCGTTTTGGTTCCGCACTCTAGGGGACTCTGATCAGTTCAGCAACGGCCATCTCTGACCTGCGCAGCCTCGGCAGGCTAGCCTAGTGCGATGCAGGGCCTACACGAAACCGGGAGCCGATAGGTACTGTACTGTGCTGTACCTAACTGAGAGCAGTAGTACGCGAAAGAAGCATCATAGCTGGATTCTCGACACGACACGCCATGCGAGAGAGCGTATAAAGAGCTGACCAAGCCGCGGTAATGGATACTGACGCGACCAGCAGGACTTCGATGTGCTGTATTTTTAAATTAGCATCTCTATAAGACCGCTGCAGTAAGTCGTAATATTAGCCATAATGGCAGTTTTTCCGTGCGGGTAGCCTGATGAAGCGTAGAGATTTCTTGATGTCAGCTGGTGTCATTGCCGCATTTTCCGCGGTCCCATTTATGCGCAAGCTGTCTTCTCCAAGGCCTCTAGTCCTTACAAATGCTTATAGCCTCTGGTATAACCGGCCGGCGGTTGCGGAGTTGGATGGAGGGTTTTGTGTCGGTTACGTCACCTCTTCAGGAGAGGTGACAGTGGCAGAGATAACCGACCTTTTGTTAATCAGAAGGACAGCGCAGCTTCACAAATTTGATGATTCCAGCGATCACGGCTCGCCTTCACTTGTTCGGATCCCAAGTGGCAAATACGCGGGCCATGTCCTGGCGTGCTTCAGTAATCACGCCTCTCCCATGCTCTGTGCTCGCAGTATGAAGCCAAATGATGCATGGTCTTGGGAGACGGCCAATGTAGTTGACTCTGGCCGGGCGACTTACACATCATTGGCGGCGCTTCCCGATGGAAAAATCCTACTCATGTATACGCTGCAAGAGCGGATAGGGCAGTATTCCACTGGTGAGTGGAGACGTGTAGTTTCCAGATGCACTGACGATGGAGGTGATTCTTGGAGCGATCCGATCGTTATTGCTGGGTTTGGGGCTGGAACGTTTCCGTACTCCACGCCTCTTTCTTTGGCTAAGGATGGACGGTGTGCTATGACGTATGCGATCTACTCAAGCTCTTCTAAAAAACATCATGGTTTGACGGTTGTGGTTACGGAGGACGAATTTCAGACTAAGCTAGAGTATCCTGTTAATCTTGGCCGAAATTCCGTGCTCGATACTATTCCGTATGAAACTAGATGGATTTCAGAAAGTGTCATCGCCGTTTCATACACGGAGATGAGCGCTGATGGCTCTCGCGGAATAAGTAGGGTCGTGACTATGGACTTGGCGAGCGGTGAAGTTATTTCTAATCAACCTATAGCAGAGACTGCACTGCATACTTATGCAAGCGGTGCGGCTATTGATTTAGATGGCAAATTAGCGGTCACCTCGCCCGTATCTGGGGGGCTTGTTCGGCATAAGCTTTTAACCGGAGAGATCAATAGACTCGTCGGTTCAGGTCAGTTCTCCTCACCATGGGTGTTTTCCGTGCGAGGCAGGCCGATGCTGATGGCCCTTCGAGATCCAAAAATCACAAATACACGTGACTTTCGAGCAGATATCTACTTCATGGCGCTTTTGCCCTGAGCATGGCCGTATAATGCGATGAATGGGTTGGCTGAAAGATGCTGAACCAAGCGGCTTGAATGCTGGCGCGGCTTAGCGCGAAGAGGCTTACGCGTTGGATGCGTTTCGGAAAGCCCCAGCTCGCTGCATTGAGAGGGGCAGTTGCGCATCAAAGATAAGCAACGGGCGGGCATTCATTAGGCGTATGAGTCATAGGATTGGAATAGCGCTACGGTATGCTCGTTTCATTCAGGCTGGCATCTTATCAGCTTACAAGCTGGGGCTTTCAGTCGCAGGTGTGGTATCAAAGTTACCAACTTGCGTGCCGATCATCGAAGTCGAAAAAGTAACCGAATACCGCCCAAGATCACTAAGGTCTCGGCCAAAATCTACAGCTACCCCTTCAGAGTTCCACTTATAAACCTCAGCCTCATAAGAAGCCCCGGACTTCAACTTCACCCAATGAGTCCCGCTAGTCGCCGGCTGCCCGAGCTTATCAGTCAGCATCTCTTTAACCAGATACAAATTATTAGCATTGCCCGTCAAAACCAACTGACTAACAGCCCCATCATCCACCGTTGCAAACACTTTATACCCCGGCGAAATAGGCAGATAAGGCAACCCCCGCACCTCAAACCGTCCCGCTTTCTCGGTCGCAACCCGGCAAGGCTCACTAGGGCGTAGATCCCCCGCCACACACTCCGGCACCTCCGTCATGAAGTCCCCCTGCAGATCAACCCCCAGGAACGCGCTAGGCGTCATAACCCGCTCAGCAAGCTGCGTGGACTGTGCCCAGACAGGCGCGGAAGCAAACAAGGCCGCAACAGCGACCGAAGGAAAAATAGAAGGCATGGACAATCCCTGTGAGCCCGGATGGCTTTTCCTGAGAAGGGGTCGTATTTTGCCCCGCCAGCAATGACAGAACAACAGTCAAAAGCGTGAACGGCGTCTTACCGCAACACTCCCGCAGCTTTCCCGTCTAGAATTGCGCCCAGTTACCTTTACCCGACACTTACTCGAGAAGCGTTCAACCCTATGACAATCCTGGTAACCGGCGGCGCCGGCTTCATCGGTGCGAATTTCGTGCTGGATTGGTTAAGCCAGTCAGGCGAAACCATCGTCAACCTGGACAAACTGACCTACGCCGGCAACCTGCGGAGCCTGGCTAGCCTGGAAGGTAATCCGCAACATGTCTTCGTGCATGGCGATATCGGCGATGGGCCGTTGGTGCAACGGCTGTTGGCCGAGCACCGCCCGCGCGCCGTGCTCAATTTCGCCGCCGAGTCGCATGTCGACCGCTCCATTCACGGCCCTCAGGCATTCGTTGAAACGAATGTGGTGGGTACCTTCCAGTTGCTGGAAGCAGTGCGGGGCTACTGGCAGGGCCTGGATGAGGCAGAGCGGGCGGCGTTCCGCTTCCTGCATGTTTCCACCGACGAGGTTTATGGCTCGTTGAAAGCTGGTGAACCTGCGTTCACCGAAACCCACCAATACCAGCCAAACAGCCCCTACTCGGCCAGCAAGGCGGCCAGTGACCACTTGGTGCGCTCCTATCACCATACCTATGGCCTGCCGGTGCTCACCACCAACTGCTCCAACAACTACGGGCCGCTGCATTTCCCCGAAAAGCTGATCCCACTGATGATCGTCAATGCCTTGGCTGGCAAGCCGCTGCCGGTGTATGGCGATGGGCAGCAGATTCGTGACTGGCTATACGTCAAAGACCACTGCAGCGCCATCCGCCGTGTGCTGGAAGCAGGGCAGGTGGGTGAGGTGTACAACGTCGGCGGCTGGAACGAAATGCCCAACCTCGACATCGTCCACCGTGTATGTGCGCTGCTCGATGAGCTTCGCCCGCGGGCTGACGGGCAGTCTTATGCCAGCCAGATCAGCTTCGTAGCCGACCGCCCAGGCCACGACCGCCGCTATGCAATCGATGCCCGCAAGCTTGAGCGCGAGCTTGGCTGGAAGCCTGCTGAAACCTTCGAAACCGGCATTCGCAAGACGGTTACCTGGTATCTGGCTAACCAGGACTGGGTCAAAGGTGTAATGGACGGCAGTTATCGTGACTGGGTCGCACAGCAATATGGGGCTGAGAAAGTTTGAAAATCTTGCTGTTGGGGAAGAACGGGCAGGTAGGTTGGGAGTTGCAGCGTGCCCTTGCGCCATTGGGGGAGGTGATTGCGCTTGACCGCCAGGGCGACGGTAGCTTGTGTGGTGATTTGAGTGACCTCGAAGGCCTGGCGGCTACAGTGCGCTCGCTAGCCCCGGATGTGATCGTGAACGCTGCGGCCTACACGGCAGTGGACAAAGCCGAGAGCGAGCCAGAGCTGGCTGCCCGAATCAATGCCGAAGCGCCGGGCGTTCTGGCACGTGAGGCCGCCAAGCTGGGAGCATGGCTGATTCACTACTCTACAGACTACGTGTTCGATGGCAGTGGCCAAGCCCAATGGCAAGAGGATGCTCCCACCGGTCCGTTGTCTGTCTATGGCCGTACCAAGCTCGATGGTGAGCTGGCCATTCAGGCCAGCGGTGCCTCTGCCGTGGTGCTGCGTACCAGCTGGGTGTATGCTGCGCGCGGCCACAATTTTGCCAAGACCATGCTGCGTCTGGCGGCGGAGCGCGATGCGCTCAACGTGGTGGCAGACCAGTTTGGTGCCCCCACTGGCGCAGACCTGATCGCCGATGTTACCGCCCATATCCTGCACCGAATATTCAGCGTGCAGGACGCGCGCCCTTTGGCAGGCACCTACCATCTTGCAGCAGCCGGCGAAACCAGCTGGCACGGGTATGCCCAGTTCGTATTGGCGCATGCCAGCCACAATGGCGTTGCCTTGAGGGTTTCAGCCGAGCAGGTAGGCGCAATCAATACCGAAGCTTACCCGGTGCCGGCGCCACGCCCGCGAAATTCTCGGCTGGCATTGGCTAAACTCGAAGAAACGTTCAATCTCAAGATGCCGCTTTGGCAACAAGGCGTGCAACGCATGCTGGACGAAATCCAGCGCTAGGAATTTTTATGGCACGCAAAGGACTCATTCTGGCGGGCGGCTCTGGCACTCGCCTGCACCCCGCCACGCTGTCGGTATCGAAGCAACTGTTGCCGGTGTACGACAAACCGATGATCTACTACCCGCTCAGTACGCTGCTGCTAGCCGGTATTCGTGACATCCTGATCATCTCGACGCCACAAGACACCCCACGCTTCGAGCAATTGCTGGGTGATGGTAGCCGTTGGGGCATCAACCTTTCGTATGCCGTGCAAGCTAGCCCGGATGGGTTGGCCCAGGCGTTCACGATCGGGGCAGGCTTCATTGGCAACGCCGCGTCCGCCTTGGTGCTGGGTGACAACATTTTCTATGGTCACGACTTCCAGGCGCTGCTGCAGAGCGCTGACCAGCGGCAGACGGGCGCGTCCGTCTTTGCATATCACGTCCAGGACCCGGAGCGTTATGGGGTCGCGGAGTTCGATGACAGCGGGCGTGTGCTGTCGATTGAAGAAAAGCCGAAGGTCCCCAAGTCCAACTATGCGGTCACCGGCCTTTATTTCTACGACAACCAGGTCGTCGACCTGGCCAGGCAGCTGAAGCCGTCGGCACGTGGCGAACTGGAAATTACCGACCTCAACAACTTGTACCTCCAGCAACAGCAGCTGCAGGTCGAGATCATGGGGCGTGGTTATGCGTGGCTGGATACCGGTACCCACGACAGCTTGCTGGATGCCAGCCAATACATTGCCACCATGGAGCGGCGCCAGGGCCTCAAGGTTGCTTGCCCTGAAGAGATTTGCTATCGCGCGGGCTGGATCAATGCTGAACAGCTTGAGCGCCTCGCCCAACCGTTGCTGAAAAACGGTTACGGTCAGTACCTGAAGAACCTGCTTGAAGTGAAGGTATTTTGATGCACGCTATTTCGTTGGCCATCCCTGAAGTCTTCCTGTTTACCCCAAAGGTTTTCGGTGATGAGCGTGGCTTTTTCTACGAGAGTTTCAATGCACGCGTGTTCAATGAAGTGACTGGCCTGCAGCCCGACTTCGTTCAGGACAATCATTCCCGCTCGGTGAAGGGCGTGCTGCGCGGGCTGCATTACCAGCTACCGCCCCACGCCCAAGGCAAGCTGGTGCGTGTGGTACAGGGTGAAGTGTTCGATGTAGCGGTGGATATCCGCCGCAGCTCGCCCACCTTTGGCAAATGGGTTGGTGCGGTGTTGTCGTCGCAAAACCATAACCAGTTGTGGATTCCGCCGGGTTTCGCCCACGGCTTCGTGACGTTGAGCGAGACTGCCGAGTTTGTCTACAAGACCACCGACTTCTACTCGGCCCAGAGCGAACGTTGCATTGCCTGGGATGATCAGCAAATTGCCATCGACTGGCCGATAGACTTCGAGCCCACGCTGTCCGCCAAGGACCAGGTCGGCAAGGCCCTGGCGCAGGCCGACCTGTTCGACTGACGGTACCTGCGGGGGAGGGGGCGGTGAACGTGCATTGCTCTGGTGGCCTGCGTATGATGGCGAGCTGCCATGAATCGCTTGCCAAGCGCAGCGCTGCTGCAATTGGTGACTCCGGTCGTGGCAGGAATCCGCAGCTGAGCCGGGAAAAGAACTTGTTTCAGAAAAGGGCGATTTCCATCAGCTGCAGCATTTTTATAATTATATTCGCATAGGATATGTGATGAAGAACGCCGTTTGCCTGAGGACGCTAGATGTCGATTGATGTATCAATAGAGTCCCCGGCTCAACGATTTGGAAGTCTGGTCAATACCTACCTGTTGCCATTGGGCTGGTTTTTCATCCTTACAGGGATGTTCTGGGCCTGGGACCGTACTACCTACCACAAGCTTTTCTACATTTTTCTTGCCCTGCCCACGCTTGGGATGTTGATCGCACAGCGTAAATGGTTCAAACCTCTCGTTTGTAACCCACTGTTCCTGGCTTTCCTGGCCTTCAGTGCCTACACCCTGTTGAGCATTGCCTGGTCCGACACGGAAAACTCCGTTGGCAGCTTGGTCAAGCGGCCACTGTACATCGCAATGTTGCTGTTCGCTGCCGGTATCATCAGCCTGCGTTCTCCTGGGCAGCTGGAGCAATGCACGCGTCTGGCAGCTATCTTCGCTGCAATTGCGGCAGGCGTTTCATTGGCTTACTTCCTCTACCTGAACCCGTCTTTTGCGGGTAGGCGTTTGGTAGGTTACGGCGCGCTGTACAACCCTTTGCTCTCCGCCCATGTATTTGGCGCATTTGCTGCGTTCTGGTTGGCATCCTGGTTCCAGGCCCGTAGCGCGTTAAGCCCATTGCCGCTTGTGTGCCTGGGGATCTTGGGGCTGGCGGTTTTCGCAACCGGCTCCCGCACGCCATTGATTGGCCTGGCGGCTGCTTTGGGTTGGCTTCTGGTGGTTGGCGACCGCAGGCGTGGGCTCATGGCCGGTGCGGCGATCGTGCTTGTGCTGATCGGCGTTGCACTGGTGTATCCCGAGGCCGTGACTCAGCGTGGCGTTTCATATCGCCCGGCCATTTGGTTGGATGCGCTGCGCCAGGCCAGCGAACATCCATGGTTGGGGCATGGTTTCGACTCACCCATGACGGTGATTATTCCGGGGCTTGGAAGAACACTTGCCGATCCGCATAACATCGAGTTAGGCGTGCTATACGCCGGTGGGATCGTAGGTTTGGCCCTGTGGATGGCGATTTACGGCGTGGCCATGTACTTCTGCTGGGCTTACCGCAAACACCCCGGTGTGACCCTTGCGGCAACCTGGCTGATCTTCGGCTTCGCCTCGGGCCTGACGGAAGGCAGTGCCTTCATGTCACGCCCGAAGGAGCATTGGTTCCTGATCTGGATTCCGATGGCCCTGGTCTATGGCCAGTCACTGGTCCACTGGAAGCGTAGCCGCGCGGCTTAAGACCAGGCCATCCGCCACATACCGCGCAGGGTCTTCTTGTTCCAATACCTGAGCGGGATTTCTGAAAGGACTTCCCGGCTCAGTGCCTTGTCGCGGTTGGCGTACTTCAGCACCATGGAGTTACGGAAGTTCATGCACACCTGCTCGTACTGCGGGTGGTCGCTGAACACGGCAAAGGTGCGCAGCACGTTATCCACCATGAAGCGGCCGTTCTTGAAGGTGTTGGTGGGGTGGTCACGGTACTGCGCCAGCACCTCGCCCAGCACGTCGATGAAGTAACCGGCACGTGCGATCGACAGTTCGATATACACGTCTTCCAGGCGGATATCGGCATTGAAGCCGCCCACTTTTTCCAGCGCCTCGCGGCGCAGCATCAATGTGGCTGCCATGGGGCCAGGCTTGCGGTCGAGAAACAGGTCGTCGAAGTCCAGGCGGCGGAAGGGCAGGTTACGGTTGCGCTGCTCGCGAGCGCCCATCACCTTGCCATCCTGGTCGATGGTTTCGATGTTGGCCGAGCAAATGCCCACTTCAGGCTTGCCGTTCATGTATTCCACCTGGGTGGCGATACGGTGTGGCAGCATGATGTCGTCGGAGCCGAAAGGCACGATCAGGTTGCCCTTGGCGCGTGCGATCGCGTCGTTGAGCGTGCGTGCCAGGCCTTGGTTGGCCTGGAAGCGCAGGTCGAAGCCGTACTGCTCCTGAAGGCGCTTGAGCACTGCAGGGCTGTCGTCCTTGGAGCCGTCATCGATCACCAGAAGCTCGATGTTCTTGTAGGTCTGGTTGATGACGCTGGTGATGCTTGCTTCGATGTAGCGCGCATGGTTGTACGACGCGATGATCACTGTCACCAACGGAGTGTCAGTGACGGCGTGACTCTCAGAACTCATGTGAAATCCCTAGCTTTGATCCGTTTGTATGAAGCTTTGTGCAGGCTGCCTGCTTGCTCTTTTCTAAAGTGATGGCAATTCAGTGTCTTGGGCAGGTAGTCCCCATTCTAAAGGAAGGGGCATCTTGGGGATACGGTAGGCTCGGCGCAGGTTGCCTACCCGTGTAGCAATGGTGCTTACCAACGACTTTCGAGTACGCCACGGGTGAAGATCTCGCGGCGTTTCAGGCGCCCGATTTCCTCATGCTTGGCAAGCGCGTACACCCGGTTGAAGGCAGCACGTTGCACATCAGGGAAGTACTCGGCCAGTGCACATTCAACCGCAGCATCGTAGTCCGCTTCGGTTATGTAACGGTAAATTTCCCGGTAGTAGAAAAAGCCGAACTGAAAGCCCAGGGTTTCGCTGAAGAAATTGCCCGGCTCGGAGAAGCTGTTCTCCAGGTCGATGGCCTGCGCTTTGCCTTGTTGCGGGAGCATCACGTTGGCGGCCCACAGGTCCATGTGGGTGACCCCCCGGCAGTGCAGGGCATGCAACAGTTCGAAGGCGGCCTCGATTACCTGGTGCACCGCTTCGGGCGCCCTGCGGATTCTTGCCAACCCGTCCTCGTGGCCACTGAGCAATTCGGTGATAAGGAAGAAGTCCTGCATCAGGCCGAACCTGGAGCGGCTGTAACCGTAGCCGACCAGCCTTGGCACCCGTGCACCGCGGCGGCCCGCTTCGCGCGTATTGATCAGTTCCTCGAGAGACCAGTCGTACATGCCGTTGCGCTTGGGCCTGCCGCGTTGCATGCGCAGTTTCTTTTTCAGCGAGTCGAGTTTTTCGCGCTTGGTGAACAACTGGCTCTGCACGCAGGCGAGCGGTGCGCTGACCCGTTTGGCGCTGGCGCTTTGCGCGATCAGCTGTTCGAAGGCTTGTCGGGTGTGAGGGGCAATGGGGCCCTGAAGGTGCAGGGTGGTGTCGCGATACCGCAGGGTGTGGGGGTATTCGTCTTGCCAGATCTGTGTGTCGCCAACCACGCTTCGTCCTTGTAGTATCAAAAAGCCATATTTCAATGGATCCAATGTTACAGAACTTTCACGTTTTTCCTACAATTTATTGACGTTCGTTAACCTGATCGTATGGTATAGGGCCGCATCGGCGGCCTCTATTGCTCAAGCCTTGGGCGCTTTCTGCGCATCCTGTGCAACGGCAAGATCAGCAAGCGCCTGCACTATCCGCCCACACGCTTTGCCATCGCCGTAGGGGTTATGCGCCACGCTCATCTCCCGGTAAGCCCCCTCATCCGTCAGCAACCTGGCCAGCTCACCGGCAATGGAATCCACCTCCGTACCCACCAGCTTCACAGTCCCCGCTGCCACGGCCTCTGGCCGCTCCGTGGTATCGCGCATCACCAGCACCGGTTTGCCAAGTGCCGGTGCTTCCTCCTGAATGCCCCCCGAGTCGGTCAAAATTACATACGCACGGCTCATCAGGTAAACGAACGGCAGGTAATCCAGTGGTTCGATCAGGTAGATATTCCCCACATCCGCCAGCAGCCGGTTGACCGGTTCGCGCACGTTGGGGTTGAGGTGCACCGGGTACAGCACATCCACCTCGGGGAACTGGCGCGCCGTCTGTACCAAAGCCTGGCAGATGCGTTCGAAGCCACCGCCAAAGTTCTCGCGGCGGTGGCCTGTTACCAGCACCATGCGGCGGTTGGCAGCCAGGTAATCGAACTGGCGTTCGAACTGGGCCCTCAGCGCCGGGCTCTCCAGTTTGTGCACCACTTCCAGCAGGGCGTCGATCACGGTGTTGCCGGTGGTGAAAATGCTCGCCGGGTCGGTGCCTTCCCTTAGCAGGTTGTCACGCGAGGTGGCGGTGGGGGCGAAGTGCAGGGCGGCCAGGGTGCCGGTCAGGCGCCGGTTGCCTTCCTCTGGCCAGGGGGAATACAGGTTGTTGGTGCGCAGGCCGGCTTCTACGTGGGCGATGGGGATTTGCTGGTAATAGGCCGCCAGGCTGGTGGCAAACGTGGTCGCGGTGTCGCCATGCACCAGCACAACATCGGGCTTGAATTCGGCCAGTACCGGCTGGATACCCTGCAAAATCCCGGTAGTCACGCCGGTCAGGTCCTGGCCGGGTTTCATGATGTTCAAGTCGTAATCGGGGGTGATATCGAACAGTTCCAGTACCTGGTCGAGCATTTGCCGGTGTTGGCCGGTGACGCACACGCGGGACTCGAAGCGGGCATCCTGGGCGAGTTGCAGGGCAAGCGGGGCCATCTTGATGGCTTCTGGACGGGTGCCAAATACGGTGAGGGTCTTGAGGGGCACGGCGGTGATCCTCTTGCTGGACGGGGGCAGTACGGGTGGGCCGAATGGGCTGGGCAGGCGCGCGAAGGCTGGCCTGATGGACGGGCTGGGTGCGAGGGCAAGCGGCGGGTGAATGGGGGCATGCAGCTTGGGTCCTTCAAGCAAACGGCTGTCCATTGCTCAAAAAATCTAGCAGTTGGTTCATGTGATGCCAGTTGGCAGGTGGTGTGTTTGCCAGCTACAGAGTGCGGTTGTTTGTGATCAGGCCTTGTTCACCGGGGGTTGTAGGAATGTGGGCAGGTTTTGCTGTGAATGCGGCATCGGACAAACGGGTATTCGGCTACAGGCCATAAGGGATGGCGCCAATGCTCTAGGGCCGGGGTGGTTGAGGGGGGAAAGGCCATTGTTTCTGGGTTGGCGAAGTTGGGTTGGTGATTGATCGATTTGGTAACCATTCGCCGATGATGGTGGCTGTTTCGGTGTGGGGTTTGCCGCTAGGGTTGATTGCGCGGCCGAAGGAAAGCGGCTGCTGGAAAATGACCAACCCAGGAGTATTCACCATGCGTAACAACGTTCTGTCGTACTTGCTGCTGCCGCTGTTCGCCAGCCTGTCCTTTTCCCTTAGCGCTGCCCCGGCCAGCACTACGGCGGTGGCCGAGCCGGTGCCGGTGGTAACCCAGCAGCAGGCCCAGCAGCCGCAGCGGCTGGACCTGAACACGGCTGATGCGCTTACTTTGCAGAAGGAGCTGAACGGGATAGGGAAGGCCAAGGCTGAGGCCATAGTGGCCTACCGGGAGGCCAATGGGCCGTTTGCTTCGGTGGATGAACTGCTGGAGATCAAGGGGATTGGTAATGCGTTGCTGGAGCGTAACCGGGACAAGGTGATGGTGGAATAAGGGGGAGGGGCTGGGGTTTGTGTCCTGGCCCTGACTTTCATGAAGATTCAATTGAGAGAACTGAATTCGAAAGCGGTCCGCGTACCCTGTGGGAGCGGCTTTAGCCGCGAAGAAACAAACGCGGTGCATGGCACCGGCTGCGCCGGTATTCGCGGCTAAAGCCGCTCCCACAGGGACCCTGCTGACTCAATGAGTTATGTATCAGCCGGTCAGATCGTGCCAGCGACCGGCGGGCGCTAGCGGTCCTGCGCATCCTTGGCATCCGCTTCGGCATTGCGCTCATGCACCTTGCGCAGCTGTTCTTCGGTCAGTGGCAGTTTCTTTGCCGTATCGCGCAGCAGCATCAGCCCGCCGACGATCGAGCCGAGGGCTATGATGAGTATCAGCCAGGCATACCAGGGCATTGTCGTTCTCCTTTGCTGGTGATGGGCAGCGCTTGTACAAATGTTGAGCAATTGCCCGTTCCGTTGGTTCAATTATAGGAGCCAGCCACTGTCGGGCCAATTCCGTGACCCGCGGGCCCCAAAGCTTGTGCCACTTCGTTTACAATGCGCGCCGTTTTCGACTTGCCAAGAGACCCTGCCCATGTCCGCCTGCCAGACGCCCCTGATCGTCGCCCTGGATTTCCCTACCCGTGAGGCCGCCCTGAAGCTGGCTGACCAGCTTGACCCTGCGCTGTGCCGGGTGAAGGTTGGCAAGGAGCTGTTCACCAGCAGCGCTTCGGGCATTGTCGAAACCCTGTGCGACAAGGGCTTCGAAGTGTTCCTGGACCTCAAGTTCCACGACATCCCCAACACCACCGCCATGGCGGTGAAGGCCGCGGCCGAGATGGGTGTATGGATGGTGAACGTGCATTGCTCCGGTGGCCTGCGCATGATGGCGGCCTGCCGTGAAGAGCTGGCCAAGCGCAGCGGCCCGCAGCCGTTGCTGATTGGTGTGACCGTGCTGACCAGCATGGAGCGTGAAGACCTGGCCGGCATCGGCCTGGATGTCGACCCGCAAGAGCAGGTGCTGCGCCTGGCGGCGCTGGCCGAGAAGGCTGGCATGGACGGTTTGGTGTGCTCGGCGCTTGAGGCCCCGGCACTGAAGGCGGCGCACCCGTCGCTGCAGCTGGTGACCCCGGGCATTCGCCCGGCAGGCAGTGCGCAGGATGACCAGCGCCGTATCCTCACCCCGCGCCAGGCACTGGATGCAGGTTCGGACTACCTGGTGATCGGCCGCCCGATCAGCCAGGCCGCCGACCCGGCGCAAGCGCTGGCAGCGGTAGTCGCTGAAATACGCGGCTGAACCTGACCAATGAAAAAGGGCTGCGGATGCAGCCCTTTTTCATTTTTGTGTCGTGCTATCAGCCCTGAGCTGTCGACCAGTCGATCCAGCCGAACTGCCAGGTAGCCAGGATCAATAAACCGAAGGCGATGCGATACCAGGCAAACGTCGCGTAGCTGTGGTTGGCGATGAACTTGAGCAGCGCACGCACGGCGATCATGGCGAAGATGAACGAGGTCACGAAGCCAATGGCGAACACCGGCAGGTCGCCGGGCTGGAACAGCTCACGGTACTTGTAACCCGAATACACTGCTGCGCCGACCATGGTCGGCATCGCCAGAAAGAACGAGAACTCGGTGGCCGCCTTGCGCGAAAGGCCGAACAGCAGGCCGCCGATGATGGTGGACCCGGAACGCGACGTGCCCGGGATCATTGCCAGGCACTGGACGAAGCCGATCTTCAGGGCATGGCCCCAGCGCATGTCATCGACGTGGTCGACTGCCACGCGGTGGGTACGGCGTTCGGCCCAGAGCATGATTACCCCGCCAACCACCAAGGCCGTTGCCACGGTGATCGGGTTGAACAGGTAGTGGTGAATCAGGTCGGCGAACAGTACGCCCAGCACCACCGCTGGCAGGAACGCCAACAGCAGGTTGCCGGTGAAGCGCCGCGCCGCGGGCTGACTGGTCAGGCCGAACACCACTTCCAGGATCTTGCCGCGAAACTCCCACACTACCGCCAGGATCGCCGCCAGCTGGATGATGATGTTGAACGCTATCGCGCGTTCACCGCCGAAATCTATCAAATCGGCAACGATGATCTGGTGCCCGGTACTGGAGATCGGTAGAAACTCCGTGAGCCCTTCAACCACTCCCAGGATGATTGCCTGGAAGGCAGTCCATAAATCCATTGATCCCCCCGTTGGAGCCGTGCTGCTTGCACGGCCCATGCTCTTGATTTACCTATGATTGCCGGTTGAGGCGGCGAAGATGTTGGTGCGCGCCGGATGCTACCAGAGCGACGGTGCGAAGACTTGTGCGGGGTTGTAACGGTGTGGAAGCGTCTGCTGTGCCGGCCGCTCCCACAAGGGGCTGCGTTGACCTGTCAGTGCAGCTTGTTCTTGGCCAGTTCGATGTCGTTCATCAGGGCCTTGGCCATGGCCAGCAGGTAATCGGCGGAGCCCAGCAGCTTGTGGTCATCCTCCATGTCGCCTTCGCGCACAAGGTGCTTGATGTAGCCCAGCAGGACTGACACGTGCTCGTAGGCATCATCGATCGGTATGCCGGGTTGTACGCGGAGCAGGTCGAGGGTGGGGTTGCCGGCTTCGAGGAAGGTTTCCAGGCCTGCGGTTAGGATGGGGGAGGGGGTGTACTTTTTCATGGTAGTAGCTCCTGACAAGTGGAACTGCCACGCGGATCTTTCTCACGGACCTGGGCGGCAGTCGTACACGGGGTGAGAAACCGAGGGAGCTTCAAAGCTCGGCCAGACCGAGGTCTGCCCGCGTACGACCGCCATGACAGGCAAGCCAGCTAACTCGCAACAGGTTCTCACACCCGGTCACCAACATGGCGACCCGGTGAAGTTATCCCTGAGGGATTTCCCCGACAATTCAGCTGCTTCCGACCGCTGCGTAGGATAGTTCGCTTGCTGCTTCAAGCTGAAGCGGTGAGAGCAAGGTTCAGGAAAATCTGACGCGCTGCGAACGCGGTGCTGCAGTTATCGCCGGGGCCGCTGTGCGGCCCAATCGCCGGCAAGCCAGCTCCCACAGGTACAGCGTCGGGCTCAAGGGTGGCGCTGTACCTGTGGGAGCTGGCTTGTTCTGGTCAAGTTTTGCCGGACACCGATTACGGTGATCAAGCCGCCTGCTGCTCCATAGCTATTGGCGACAGATAGTTGTTGTAGCTATGGAGCCTGATTCGGTTGTAGCGCATGAAGAAGCTGGTCATGTCCCTCCTGGCTTCTTCAATCTCCTTGTAGCCCTGAGAGGGTACCCACTCTGACTTGAGCGTCCCGAAGAAGCGCTCTGTTGGCGCATTGTCCCAGCATTGCCCCCTGCGACTCATGCTTTGGGTTATCCCATGCTCAAGCAGCTCGGACTGGAAGCGCTGGCTAGTGTATTGGCAGCCTTGATCTGAATGAAACATCAAGCCTGCATGCTTGCCTCGAACCCCCACTGCCATCCTCAGCGCCCTGCTAACCAAGTTAGCATCATTGATGAGAGAAAACGCCCAACCAACGATCCGCCGGGCGAACAGGTCAATCACTACTGCCAGGTGGTACCAGCGCTTCCCGACCATCAAGCTGGTAACGTCGCCGCACCAGACCTGATTGATTGCAGTCGGCTCGAAGTTACGTTCGAGCAGATTCCTGGCCACAAAGGCTTCGACGCCTCTGGAGCGGTACTGATGCCGGCGGCGCTGCCTGCTGGCCAGATTTGCCTCCTGCATGAGTTTTCCGGCCAGATACCGTCCTACTTTGAGCTGCTGAGCCTTCAAGTGCTCAGAGAGCATCCTCGCACCAACGCTTCCCCGGCTTTCAGCGTGCAATTGCACGACTTTTGCTCTGAGCGTGTCACGTTTGGTATTCGGCGTTGAACGGCGATGAAGCCAGTCATAAAACGCGCTGCGGGATACGTTCAGCGCGCTACAAAGCAAGCTGGTCGGATACGCCCCAGACTCCCTCAGTTCCTCGATCAAGAAAAACGATCGGGATCCGACATCAAGAGAGCCGTAGCCTTTTTTAAGATTTCGGCCTCGGTCTCCAGACGTTTGATTTTGGCGCGTAGTTGCTGGAGCTCGCGCTGCTCATCGCTGATCGCCTTGGTGCCAGCCACGGGCTGGCCTTTCTGGCGCTCTTTACGAACCTGATCCACCCAGCGGCGCAGAGCCGTTGGACCGACATCCATCGATGCGCAGACGTCGGGAACCGAACAGTTGTCGTCAAGAACCATGCTGGCAGCACGTTGCTTGAACTCGCGGGTATAGGTCTTTCGTTCTTGCATGGAACCTCCTGAGTGGGCGAATCATATCGCCCTTAAGAGGTGTCCGGGATCATTAGGCCAGTTCAGCTTGCCGGCGATGAGGCCAGTATTGACTACCTCAATCTCGAACCTTGAGCACCAACTTGCCAAAGTTCTCCCCACTGAACACCTCCCACAGGTACAGCATCGGGCTCAAGGGTGGCGCTGTACCTGTGGGAGCTGGCTTGCCGGCGATGAGGCCAGTGTTGGCTACCTCAATCTCAAACCTTGAGCACCAACTTGCCAAAGTTCTCCCCACTGAACAGCTTCAGCAAGGTCTCGGGGAAGGTCTCCAGCCCTTCCACCACATCCTCCTTGCTCTTCACCTGCCCGCTGGCCAGCCACCCGGCAATCTCCAGCGCGGCCTTGCCGTAATCCTTGGCGTAATCCATCACCACGAAGCCTTCCATGCGCGCACGGTTCACCAGCAGCGACAGGTAGTTGGCCGGGCCTTTCACCGCTTCCTTGTTGTTGTACTGGCTGATCGCGCCGCAGATCACGATACGTGCCTTGAAGTTGATGCGGGTCAGCACGGCGTCGAGGATGTCGCCGCCGACGTTGTCGAAGTACACGTCCACGCCTTTGGGGCATTCGCGCTTCAGGCCGGCCAGCACGTCTTCGGCCTTGTAGTCGATCACCCCGTCAAAGCCCAGTTCGTCCTTCAGGTACTGGCACTTCTCGGCGCCGCCGGCAATGCCGACCACGCGGCAGCTTTTGATCTTGGCAATTTGCCCGACAATGCTGCCCACCGCGCCGGCCGCGCCGGAAATGACCACAGTGTCACCGGCCTTGGGCTGGCCGACGTCCAGCAGGGCGAAGTAGGCGGTCATGCCGGTCATGCCCAGCGCCGACAGATAGCGCGGCAGGGGCGCCAGGCTGGGGTCGATCTTGTGCAGGCCCTGGGGTTCGCCAGTGAAGTAGTCCTGCACGCCAAGGGCGCCGCTTACATGGTCGCCCGGCTTGTAGGCGGGGTGGTTGGAGGCAACAACCTCGCCAACGCCCAGCGCGCGCATCACCTGGCCCAGGGCCACGGGCGGGATGTAGGACTTGCCTTCGTTCATCCAGCCGCGCATGGCCGGGTCCAGCGACAGGTACAGGTTGCGCACCAGCACCTGGCCTTCGCCGGGTTGTTCGGCGGGCACGGTCTCGAAGCTGAAGTCGTCACGGCGCACGGCGCCGACCGGGCGTTTGGCGAGCAGGAAGCGGCGGTTGGTGTTGGTCATGGCGGGTCCTTGTGGGCAATGGAAGGGGGAGGCGTCAAATCTACCCTGTTGATGTAGGCAGGTCCTTAACATCACTGACAAGCATGGTAGCCCAACCGGTGGGGTGATGATGCTGCCCGGGCGGCTGGTGGCTGACTATGCTCTGAACCCCACCAAGCACGCTTTGGAGCACGCGATGAGCATGACCTTTTCCGGCCAGGTAGCCCTGGTCACCGGCGGTGCCGCCGGCATCGGCCGGGCAACTGCCCTGGCTTTCGCCCGGGAGGGCCTGAAGGTGGTGGTGGCCGACCTCGACCCGGCCGGTGGCGAGGCAACTGTGGCCCTGATCCACGCTGCGGGCGGGGAGGCGCTGTTCATTGCCTGCGACGTTACCCGTGACGCCGAGGTGCGCCAACTGCACGAGCGCCTGATCGCCGCCTATGGCCGGCTGGACTATGCCTACAACAACGCAGGTATCGAGATAGAGCAGGGCCGCCTGGCCGAGGGTAGCGAGGCGGAGTTCGATGCCATCATGGGCGTCAACGTGAAGGGTGTGTGGCTGTGCATGAAGTACCAGCTGCCGTTGCTGTTGGCCCAGGGCGGTGGGGCCATCGTCAATACCGCTTCGGTGGCGGGCTTGGGCGCGGCGCCGAAGATGAGCATCTACAGCGCCTCCAAGCACGCGGTGATCGGCCTGACCAAGTCGGCGGCCATCGAGTACGCCAAGAAGGGCATCCGGGTGAATGCGGTGTGCCCGGCGGTGATCGACACCGACATGTTCCGCCGCGCCTATGAGGCCGACCCACGCAAGGCCGAGTTTGCCGCTGCCATGCATCCGGTGGGGCGCATTGGCAAGGTCGAGGAAATTGCCAGTGCCGTGCTGTACCTGTGCAGTGATGGCGCGGCGTTTACTACTGGGCATTGCCTGGCGGTGGATGGTGGGGCTACGGCGATCTGAGCCGAAACCGCGTGGCCTTCTTCGCGGGTAAACCCGCTCCCACAGATACCCCGCTGCCCTCAGGTCCTGTGATGTCCCTGTGGGAGCGGGCAAGCCCGCGAAGAGGCCCTGGCAGACCACCTCAATGCCAGCCCAACCACCACACATCCCACCACCAGCACACCACCAAACACCAGCAACGCCAACTGTGACCCCAGCCGGTCGCTCAACAGCCCGGTAAAGATCACCGGCAGGCTGAACCCCAGGTACGCCAGCAGGAAGAACCCGGCACTGGCCCGTGTCTTCTCGCTGCCGGCCAGCTCGTTCACCGCCGCCAGCCCGCCCAGGTAGATAAACCCGTAGCACGCACTACTGGCCGCCACCGCACCCAGCAATACCGCGCCCAGCTGGCCGCTGTCCGCACCCCAGGCCAGCACGGCATAGCTGCACGGCAATATCACCAGCCCCAGCAACGTGGCCGTACGGCTGCTGAGGCGCCGTGCCATGGGCTGGAACAACAACCCGCAGCTGATCACGCAAAAGGTCGAGAACCCCGACCAGGCGCTAAGCCCATGCTGGCGCAGGATGCCCGGCAGCAGGGCGATCACCAGCCCCACGCAGGCCCACGCCAGCAAAATGGCCAGGCCATAGGCCACGCTGCCACGGGGGTAGCAGGGCAGGCGCAGCATGGGGTTGTGTTGTGCCGGGCGTGGGTCCGGCAGGCGCCACACCAGCAGCATGGCCAGCGCCGCCAGCAGCAGTTGCAGGTGGAAGCTGCCCGGGGTCAGGCTGGGGCCGCGCAGCAGGAACAGGCTGGTCAGCGCTGCACCCAGGCCAAAGCCCAGCGAGGTGCTGGCGGTAACCCAATTGGCGGCGCGGGTGTTATCCGCGCCGCCCATCAGTTCACCCATGTAGGCGGTGGCCGTGGCCGAGGCCAGGCCGGTGCCCAGGCCGAGGAACAGTCGCGCCAGGCCCAGGGTTTGCAGGCTGGGGGCCAGCAGCATCAGCACGGTGGCGACCATCGACAGGGCCAGTGCGGCGAGCACCAATGGCCGGCGCCCAACCCGGTCGGCCAGCCCGCCCAGGGCCAGCAGCACGGGTAGCACGCCGAGCACATAGCCGGAGAAGGCCACCGCGGTGGCGGCGGCGCCTTGGCCGGAGAGGTCGGCGTAGGTGATGTACAGCGGGGCCTGCAGGTTGACGGCCAGGGTGATCAGGCAGAGGGCGAAGGCCAGGCGGGCCGGGGCGGAGGGCATGGGTAGGGATCCTGGTTCTGTAGTGGCTGTACCGGCCCTTTCGCGGGTGAACCCGCTCCCACAGGTACTGCACCGCTCTCGGGTTGGGTGCTATCTCTGTGGGAGCGGGTTCACCCGCGAAAGGGCCGTGCCTGCCAACTCTGATGCCAGCCCATTCCCATCACCAGGCACACCGCCAACCCTTTTATGCTTAACTGTTCGCTCAAAACCAGCGAACACTTGCCCCATGCACTTGCCCCTCGACCGCACCAGCACCACCCCGCTGGTACAGCAACTCACCGACCACCTGCAAATCTGGATCGACCAGCAACGCCTGCGCCCCGGCGCGCGCCTGCCGTCGATCCGGGCCTTGGCCCGCAGCCAGTCGGTCAGTGCGTCGTGTGTGATCGAAGCCTACGACCGCCTGGTCGCCAGCGGCTGGCTGGAGGCCCGCCACGGCACTGGCTTTTTCGTCGCCGAGCGCAAACCCGGCCTGGCCGTGGAAGACGCCCAACCCTGGGGCGAGGCCGGCGACGGCAGCTGGCGGCAGTTTCGCGAGGGCCATGACGAGTTGCTCAAGCTGGGCTGCGGCTGGTTGCCCAGCAGTTGGCGCGCCGCCACCGAACTGGCCCAGGCAGTGCGCCAGGTCAGCCGCGGCAACCCACAGGACCTGTTCGACTATTGCCCACCTTTGGGCCTGGCCAGCCTTCGCCAGCAGTTGCACAAGCGCCTGGCGCAGCTGGGCATCGCCGCCGGCCCCGAACGTATCCTCACTACCCACGGCGCCAGCCACGGCCTCGACCTGCTGGTGCGCACCCTGCTGCGCCCGGGCGACACGGTGCTGGTGGAAAACCCCGGCTACTACAACCTGTACAACCTGCTGCGCCAGCACCAGGTGCACATGCTGCCGGTGCCGCGCACCGCCGAAGGCCCGGACCTGGCCACCCTCGAAGCCCTGCTGGCGGCGCACAAGCCGCGCTGCCTGCTCATCAACAGCCTGTACCAGAACCCCACCGGCACCAGCCTGACACCCAAGGTGGCGTATCGCCTGCTGGAGCTGGCCCGCGAGCACGACTTGCGCATCATCGAGGACGATATCTACGCCGACTTCCAGGAAGGCCCGGCCACCCGCCTGGCCACCCTCGACAGCGAACAGCGGGTAATCTACATGGCCAGCTTCTCGAAAACCCTCAGCAGCTCGCTGCGGGTCGGCTACCTGGTCGCCGACCCGGCATTGCTGGCGCGCCTGGCCGAGTTGAAGATGGTCAGCGGCATCGGCACCTCGCGCTTTGCCGAGCAGGTGGTGGGGCAGATGCTGGCCAACGGCAGCTACCGCAAGAGCGTGCAGCGGCTGCGTGTGCGCCTGGGGCAGCACATGGCCAGGCTGCTCGGCCAGCTGGAGCAGGCGGGATGGCAGGTGTTCTGCGAGCCCTACGGCGGCATGTTCGTCTGGGCCTGCGTGCCGGGCCGGGATTTCGCCAGCCTGGAGCGCCTGGCGCTGGAACACGATGTGCTGCTCACCCCCGGCAGCGCCTTCGATTACCAGGGCACGGCCAGCGCCTGGCTGCGCATCAATGTCGCCTACGGGCAGGACTCTCGCGCCCAGGCCTTCCTTCAGCACGCAGGGCGACCTCTGGCAAGCTGATAGCGACACGCTCATAGCTATTTGACACTATTCTGACGCCAGGCCCTTGTTCATCGGCTGGCAACGTTGCCACCCTTGGCCTTCGGGATAACCTCGCACGCAGAAGGGGAATCGGCATGGGCGCGAGCAAGCACGGTGTGCTGGCCAACCTGGGCATGGCCCGCAAACTCGGCCTGGGCTTTGCCTTGGTGCTGGTGCTGACCCTGGCGGTGGCGGCCATTGGCATTGCCGCGCTGCACAGTGTTGGCCAGCGCTTCGACAGCTTGCGCCAGCTGGCCCAGTTCAATACCGACCTGCTGCGCTTGCGCCAGCACGAGCAGGCCTTTGCCCTGCGCTCCGACCTGCAGCAGGCCGAGGCCTTGCGCAGCGGCCTGCAGGGCCTGGCCGAACGCGCCCGTGGCCTGCCGGCGCTGGCGGCGGCGGAAACCGACCTGGCCGCCTATGGCCAGGCATTCGAGGCCTTTGTCGAAGCGGTGCAGGCCA
The DNA here is from genome assembly GCF_040784925.1 of Pseudomonas sp. X4. Classification (NCBI taxonomy): domain Bacteria; kingdom Pseudomonadati; phylum Pseudomonadota; class Gammaproteobacteria; order Pseudomonadales; family Pseudomonadaceae; genus Pseudomonas; species Pseudomonas sp. X4. The sequence goes on from NZ_CP160798.1 coordinate 3,928,321, forward strand.
AGGAGCTGGCGCTGGACATGGCCAGCTGGTCGGTGTCCAGCGTGGCCAACAACCTCGACGTGCTGCAGGCCGGCCTGGCTGACGACGGCGTGTATACCCTCAAGCAGTCCCAGGGCCAGCAGGGCGGCGCGTTCCTCGAGCAGGCCGGGCAGGTGGCGCAGGTGTCGCGGCTGATGCTGCAGGCCATGGACGAAGCGCGGGTACGCCTGGAAAAAAGCCGCAAGGGCGAAGAGGGCGTCAGCCAGGACCGCATCGCCCAGACTGTCGAGGCCGCCAGCCTGGTCAGCCAGTTGCAGGGCGCCGTCAGCGATGCCGGCTACCAGAGTGTGCTGGGCGAAGTGGCGGGGCACATCGGCAGCTTCTCGGAAAAGCTCAACGAATACACTGACCAGCTGGCCCGAGAGCAGGGCTTGAAGGCGCAGTTGCAGGCCCGTGCCGAACAAGTCACCAGCCGGGTCGACCAGGCCTACCTGGGGCAGGAGCAGGCCCTGCAGGGCGAATTGCAACGCAATGCCCTGGCCATCGGCCTGGCTACGGCATTGGCGCTTCTGGTAGGTGTGCTGGCCGCCTGGCTGATCACCCGCGCCGTGGTCGGGCCGCTCAAGCATGTGATTGCCCGCGCCCAGCGCATCGCTGCCGGCGAGCTGAGCTTTGACGCCCAGGCACCACGGCGTGACGAAGTAGGGCAGCTGATGCAGGCCATGCAGCAGATGGCGGCGGGCCTGTCGGGCATTGTCAGCGGTTTGCAGCAGGGCATCGAGCAACTGGCCGGCAATGCGCAGGCGCTTTCGGCGGTGACCGAGCAGACCAACCGCGAGGTGGGCAGCCAGAAGGAAGAGACCGAGCAGGTAGCCACCGCCATGCAACAGATGACCGCCACCGTGCACGATGTGGCGCGTAATGCCGAAGAGGCGGCGCAGGCGGCCCAGGCTGCGGACGAGAAGGTTGATTCCGGGCAGCAGGTGGTGCGCCAGAGCATGCAGCGCATCGAGCAACTGGCGGCGGCGGCGGAGACGGCCAGCGCCGGTATCGACAGCCTCAGTGCCGAGATCCACACCATTGGCGACGTGCTGGAAGTGATCAAGAGCGTGGCCGAGCAGACCAACCTGCTGGCGCTGAATGCTGCTATCGAAGCCGCCCGGGCTGGTGAGCAGGGGCGTGGTTTTGCCGTGGTCGCTGATGAGGTGCGTGCGCTGGCGCGGCGTACCCGGCAGTCTACCGAGCAGATCGAGACCCTGGTCGCCAGCCTGCGTGGCAATGCTCAGCAGTCGGTGGCGCAGATACGCGGCAGTACCGAGCTGGTGCGTTTGGCGGTGGCTGATGCACTGCAGACCGAAAGTGCGCTGGGCAGCATCGCGGCGGCGGTGTCATTGATCCAGCAGATGAACCAGCAGATTGCCGCGGCGGCCGAGCAGCAGAGCTCGGTGGCGGAAGAGATCAGCCGTAGCGTCACGCAGATCCGCGGTAGTGCCGATCAGGCGGCGTTGGCGATGCAGGACAATGCCCGGTCGAGTATCGAGCTGGCGCAGTTGGGTACCGACCTGAAGGGGATGGTGGGGCATTTCAGGTTGTGATCTGGGCTTGGGCGTTGTGTTGCCTGTACTGGCCTCTTCGCGGGTAAACCCGCTCCCACAGGAATACCACAATGCTGAATATTGTGTGATCCCTGTGGGAGCGGGTTTACCCGCGAAGAGGCCGGTACCGGCAACAAATGCCTTCAGGCCCTGCGCGGGTTGAGGATCATCAAGGCCAGTACCCCCGCCACAATCCCCCAGAACGCCGAGCCGATCGAGAACAAGGTCAGCCCCGAAGCGGTCACCATGAAGGTAATCACCGCTGCCTCCCGCTCCCGCGCTTCGCTCATGGCCACGGTCAGCCCGTTCATGATCGAGCCGAACAGCGCCAGCGCCGCAATCGACAGCACCAGCTCTTTCGGCAGCGCCGCAAACAGCGCCGCCAAGGTCGCGCCGAACACCCCGGCAATGCCATAGAAAATCCCGCACCACACCGCCGCGGTATAACGCTTGGCCGGGTCTTCATGGGCATGCGGCCCGGTGCAGATCGCCGCGCTGATCGCCGCCAGGTTGACCCCGTGCGAGCCGAACGGTGCCAGCAGCAGCGAGGCAAAGCCGGTGGCCGAGATCAGCGGCGAGGCCGGCACCTGATAGCCGTCCGCGCGCAGCACGGCCACACCCGGCATGTTCTGCGAAGTCATCGCCACCACGAACAGCGGGATGCCAATGCTGATGGTCGCCGCCAGCGAGAAGCTTGGCGTGGTCCACACCGGCGTGGCCGCTTCCAGGCGGAAGCCGCTGAAGTCCAGCAGGCCCAGGGCGCCGGACAGCACCGTGCCCACCAGCAACGCGGCCAATACGCAGTAACGCGGCGACAGGCGCTTGACCAGCAGGTAGCTGAAGAACATGCCCAGTACCAGCAAGGTGCGGTGCTGGGCGGCAACGAATATTTCGCTGCCGATCTTGAACAGGATGCCCGCCAGCAGCGCCGAGGCCAGCGAGGCCGGGATGCGCTTGACCAGGCGCTCGAAGCTGCCGGTCAGGCCACAGATCAGCACCAGCACGGCGCAGGTGATGTAGGCGCCGATCGCCTCGCCATAGCTGACTCCGCCCAGGCTGGTGATCAGCAGGGCGGCGCCGGGGGTGGACCAGGCCACTGTGATCGGCGTGCGATAACGCAGCGACAGGCCGATGCTGCACACCGCCATGCCGATCGACAACGCCCAGATCCATGACGAAATCTGCGCGCTGGTCAGCCCGGCAGCCTGGCCGGCCTGGAACATCAGCACCAGCGAGCTGGTATAGCCGGTGAGCATGGCGATGAAGCCGGCGACTACCGCCGACGGGGAGCTGTCTGCCAGGGGCCGCAGGCGTGCGGAAGTGGCATCGGTCATGAACAAAATCCTTGTAAAGGTGTAAGCAGTTTTTTCAGACTACAGCGAGCAAGGTTGATCCTTGCCATACAGCGGCCATTGCTTTTAGCCGTACAGTCGCCAACTATTGGGCGCAAATGCAGAACTGCTTGGGAGTGGAGGGGCGATGTACAAGGTCTATGGCGACTACCAGTCGGGCAACTGTTACAAGGTCAAGCTGATGTTGAGCCTGCTGGGCCGGCCATATGAATGGCACCCGGTGGACATCCTCAAGGGCGAGACCGAAACGCCCGAGTTCCTGGCGATGAACCCTAACGGCAAGGTGCCGGTGCTGGAGTTGGAAGACGGCAGCTACCTGTGGGAGTCCAATGCCATTCTCAACTTCCTGGCCGATGGCAGCGAGTTTCTGCCCACTGAGCCACGCCTGCGCACCCAGGTGTTGCAGTGGCAGTTCTTCGAGCAGTACAGCCATGAGCCGTACATTGCCGTGGCGCGTTTCATCCAGTTCTACCTGGGGTTGCCGGACGAGCGCCTGGAGGAGTACCGCAAGCTGCACAAGGGCGGTTACAAGGCCCTGAGGGTGATGGAGCGGCAGCTGCAGATGACGCCGTACCTGGTCGGCGAGCAGTATTCGATTGCCGATGTGGCGTTGTATGCCTACACCCATGTGGCGCAGCAGGGCGGGTTCGACCTGGCCGACTACCCGGCGGTGAGGGCCTGGCTGGAGCGGGTCAGCAGCCATCCACGGCATGTGCCGATGGTGGGCTGATCTTTAGCCTGTACTGGCCCTATCGCCGGCAAGCCAGCTCCCACAGGTTCACCACAGGACTGAATATTGTGGGATCCCTGTGGGAGCTGGCTTGCCGGCGATAGGGCCGGTACAGGAAACCTGCAAACTGTCAGGCCGAAGCGAACCGCTCATCCAGGTAGGCAATGATCGCCTTGGACTCATACATCCAGGTCACCTTGCCCGCTTCTTCAATGCGCAGGCACGGCACTTTCACCCGGCCGCCACCTTCCTGCAGGGCCTGGCGGTGCACCGGGTCGTTCTTGGCATCGCGCAGCGCCACCGGCACGTTCAAACGGTGCAGGGTGCGGCGGGTCTTGACGCAGAACGGGCAGGCGTGGAACTGGTACAGCGCCAGGCCCTGAGCCGCTTGCTCGACGCGGGCCTGGGCGGCGGCGTCGCGCTTGCGCTTGGCCGGGCGGCTGATCCAGTCGCCGAACACGATGAGCTGGCCGAGGCCAACCCGCAGGGCTTTGACGATCATGGGCAACTCCTGAAATGAAAAAGCCGACCCGGCAGGGTCGGCTCGGGGTCAGCAGCCAATCACTTGATCAGGCTGAGGAACTCGCTGCGGGTGGCGGCGTTTTCGCGGAACTCACCCAGCATCACCGAGGTGATCATGGTCGAGTTCTGCTTCTCGACACCGCGCATCATCATGCACATGTGCTTGGCTTCGATGACCACGGCAACGCCGGCGGCACCGGTTACCTGCTGCACGGCCTCGGCAACCTGGCGGCTGAGGTTTTCCTGGATCTGCAGGCGGCGAGCGTACATGTCGACGATGCGCGCCACCTTCGACAGGCCCAGTACCTTGCCCTTGGGCAGGTAGGCCACGTGCGCCTTGCCGATGAACGGCAGCATGTGGTGTTCGCACATCGAATACAGCTCGATGTCCCGGACCAGCACCATTTCGCTGTTGTCAGAGCTGAACAGCGCGTTGTTGGTGACTTCTTCCAGTGTTTGCTCATAACCGCGGCAAAGGTACTTCATCGCCTTTGCAGCCCGCTTGGGCGTGTCGAGCAGGCCCTCACGGGAGACGTCCTCGCCAATCTGGCTGAGGATCTCGGTGTAGTTCTGTTCCAGGGACATGGATCTACCTGTGGGAAAAAATCGCAAAAACGAAGGGTACGGCGGTGAGGGCGGCGCTGCAAGCGCGGCGTTACTCGTCGCGGCCTTCGAGCATGGTTCGCTTGAGCATCACATACACCGCGCCGGTGCCGCCGTGGCGGGCGTTGCACGAGGCAAAACCGAGCACCTGCGGGTGCTGGCGCAGCCAGGTGTTGACGTGGCTCTTGATCATCGGGCGCTTGCCGTCCAGGCGCGCGGCCTTGCCGTGGGTAACCCGCACGCAGCGCACTTCCAGTTTGGTGGCTTCGGCGATGAAGTCCCACAGGGTTTCGCGGGCCTTTTCCACGGTCATGCCATGCAGGTCGAGGCTGCCCTCGAACGGGATCTGCCCCAGCTTCAGCTTGCGCAGCTGGCCTTCCTGCACGCCATCGCGGCGCCACAGCAGCTCGTCTTCGGCGCCAACGTCGATGACGAACTGGTCGGACATGCCGTCGATCACCAGCGCCTTGTCACTGCGCACGGTCGCCGCTTGGCGCAGGCCGGCTAGCTTCTGGCGGTCGGCCTTGGGCTTGCCGACTTCGGCGCGGTCGTGCGTGATCGGTTTGACACCGCGCACTTCGGCCTTGAACAGGGAAAAATCGTCGTCTTGCATGATGCCTCCACGTGGGCGGCGTAGTTTACGCGACTGTGGGGCCTTGTGCAGCCTGTGTGGGCCCTATCGCCGGCAAGCCGGCTCCCACAGGATTACCAAGGGCCTGAGGACTTGTGGGGTACCTGTGGGAGCTGGCTTGCCGGCGATAGGGCCGGTACAGGTTTCAGTCATGCTTCTTCATCAGGTGCGGCGAAAGGTTCAGTTCCCGCCCGCGGCGCAGGCGAATGCGGCTGCGCCGCCAGAAGCGCACGCCCAGCCACAGCAGCAGCAAGCCGGCCACGGTGAGGATACCGGCCAGCGGTTTGTTGGCATTGAGCTCCGCCAGGGCAGGGTAGTTGCCCAGCAGGCCGGCGACGCCGGCCATTGCCAGCAGCACGCCAAGGGTCGCCAGCATGGCCGACAGGCCGGCCGCCAGGCGGGCGCCCCAGTTACGCGGTTCGCGCGGGCGCAGGCGCTTGGCGTCGAAACTGCCTTTGAGCTTCATTCCGCTCTCCTCTGTGGATATCCGGAATTCGACCTGGAGCCGCCCATCGGGTTCCGCCCGGCTGCCGGGCGGTTGTACCAGCCGATCAGATCAGGCTGGCGGTGGGGGCCACGCAAGCGAAGTTGTCGGCCATCACGGCCATTTCGCACTGGTGGATCTGCGCGGCCGGGATCACCCCATCCTTGAATGCCAGGTCGCGGGTCGCCGAAGCGTCTTCCACCAGGGTGCAGCGGTAACCATAGTCCTTGGCGCGGCGTACCGTGGTGCTGACGCTGGAGTGGCTCATGAAGCCGCAGACGATCAGGTCCAGGTGGCCCAGCGCCTGCAGGGTCTCATGCAGCTGGGTGTTCTTGAATGCATTGGGCATGCGTTTTTCGATGACGATTTCGCCTTCCAGCGGCTCCAGCCCCGGAATGAACTGGCCGGCCGGCCCTTGTGGGTCGAAGCGGCCACCGACAGTGCCCAGGTGGCGAACGTGGATGATCGGACGGCCGCTCTTGCGCGCGGCGTCGAGCAACCTGGCGATGTTGGCCACGGCCTCGTCCATGCCCGACAGCGCCAGGGGCCCGCTGAGGTACTCCTTTTGCGCATCGATGATGATCAGGCTGGCGTGGCTCAGCTTGGCCGGCGGGTAGTCGCGGCCAGTGAGGCGAAACATCGTGGTTGGAACGGACATCAAGGGCTCCTTGGATAGGGCTTTTGTATACCTATTCTCCCCTGCCTTGGCGCCAATGGGAATGGTTGACAACGCAAGCGGCATGGTTACTGGCTTGTGGCTGGCCATTGGGTAAGGCAAAGGAACAAATGTGCGGGTGGGGCTGTTAGACTTTTGTCCGGTCTGAATTAGGAGTACCCCGTGATCACATCCCGCCTGCGCACGCTGCGCGACTACATCCGCTGGGCGGTCAGCCGCTTCCACGAGCACGACCTGTTCTTCGGCCACGGTGCCGACAACGCCTGGGACGAGGCCCGCCTGCTGGTACTGGGGGCGGTGCACCTGCCGTGGGAGGTGGCCGACAGCTACCTGGACTGCATGCTCGAGGACGACGAGCGGGTGCGCCTGCAGCACCTGCTGAAGCGCCGTATCGAAGAACGCGTGCCGGCCGCCTACCTGCTGGGCGAGGCCTGGTTCTGCGGCATGTCGTTCATCGTCGACGAGCGCGTGCTGGTGCCGCGTTCGCCGATTGGCGAGCTGATCGAGAAACGCTTCGAGCCGTGGCTGGCGAGCGAGCCGGCGCGCATTCTCGACCTGTGCACCGGTTCTGGCTGCATCGGCATCGTTGCCGCCGACGTGTTCCCCGAGGCCGAGGTAGTGCTGGCCGACCTGTCGTTCGAGGCGCTCGAAGTGGCCAACCAGAACATCGAACGCCACGGCCTGGACGGGCGCGTGTACACCGTGCAGGGCGACGGTTTTGGCGGTTTGCCGGGGCAGCGTTTCGACCTGATCCTGTCCAACCCGCCATATGTCGATGCCGAGGACTTCGACGACATGCCGGCCGAGTATCACCACGAGCCCGAGTTGGGCCTGGCCTGCGGCAACGATGGCCTGGACCTGGTGCGGCGCATGCTGGCCGAAGCGGCGGATCACCTGACTGACAAGGGCTTGCTGATTGTCGAGGTGGGCAACAGCCAGGTGCATGTCGAGGCGCTGTACCCCGAGGTGGACTTTGCCTGGCTGGAGTTCGAGCGCGGCGGGCACGGGGTGTTCATGCTGACTGCCGAGCAGTGCCGCCAGCATCAGGAACTGTTCAAGGCCCGGGTCTGACTTCAGGGCCCCTTCGCGGGCAAGCCCGCGAAGCAGGCAACGCGGTGTCAGCGCGTGGCAATCCAGATCAGCAACCCCGCCTGGAACACCGCAAACGCCACCAGGCAGGTGATGGTAAAGCGCAACCCGCTGTCTTCACGCTGGTACTTGGCAACCCGTTCATCCCGCTCACGCAGTTGCCCTTCCTTCTCCTGCAACTGCTGGTCAGCCTGCTGCAGCAGGCCGGCAGCATCCAGTATCCCTACTCGCTGCAAGCGCTCGCTGTTCCACGCGCCCTTGAGCTGGCCCACCGTCATTTCCACGGTACGGCCCTTCAGATGCTGGCTGTCCTCGTACTCCACCTCGATACCCATGCCGCGCAGGCAGTGGTCACGACGCAGGCGTGAATCTTCGTTCAGCGCATCCTTGCTCGGCAGCGCCATGCCCTCGATCTGGTAGTGCGACCACTTGCGCTGCAGCCACTGCGCGGCCTGGGCCAGCAAGAAGCGGCCAATGCCACGGTTCAGCGGCTCCAGTTGCAGGCCATGTTCATTGCCGATGCGCACTAGGCGCGCGGTGTGGTCGACGCGAATGTCCAGGCGGTTCTGTTCCTTGTGCACCTTCTGCCCGGGCAGCTGGATTTCCATGCGCAACAGGCTGTGGGCCTTGTCGTGGCGTTCGGCATAGCCGAACTGCACAAAGCGCAGCGGCCGTGCGCCGGTGTTGCGGTCGGTGGGCAGGGCGGCCAGGCGCAACAGCTGGAAATGTTCGGCGGCCAGCTCGGCCCAGGGGAGGGCGGTGCTTTCCTCGAGCTCTTCGGCCGGCTCTACGGCGGCGGGGGCGGTTGTCATCAGGGCTTGTCCTTGGGTACGGGCATACGGCAGGGGCTGCTGCGCAGCCCATCGCCGGCAAGCCAGCTCCCACAGGGACCGCAGGGCGTTCAGGCCTGTTGTGTTCCTGTGGGAGCTGGCTTGCCGGCGATGGGGCGCGCCAGCGGCCCCAAGTTCCGCTAATACTGAAATATCGGCCGTACCGGCCAAGACCTGAGGGTCAGGCAGAAGGCAAATGCTGGATAAACGTCACAATCTGCTCGCCAAGCTCCCTTGCCAGCGGCAACTCAGGGTTGAGGTAGCTGTCGCGCTGCTGGCTCATCGCCTTGGGGCTGATGCGCAGCATGTGGTTCATGCCATCGATCAGCACCAGTTGGGCATCCGGCTTGGCAGCCTTCAACCGTTCGGCGTCGACCACGCCCACCTGCACGTCGTTGCGCCCCTGCACGATCAGCGCGGGCATGGGCAGGCGGGCAAAGGCCGCCGCCGGGTTCTGCTGGAACAGCGAAATCAGGTAGGGCTGCACGCTGGGGCGGAACACCTGGCGCAGCGGCGCCGGCACCTCCAGGCTGGTCTGCCCGGCCTGCAGGCGGTCGAGCAGGGCGCTGCCACCGGCCAGTTGTGCCGGCGGCAGGCGCTGGGCCAGCTGTTCGCGCAGCACCTCGGCCAGCGGCCGGCCGCTGCCGGCGAGGGTAATCACCGCGCTGGCGCCGGCCTGCTCGGCGGCCAGGCTGGCGATCAGCGCGCCTTCGCTGTGCCCGATCAGGATCAACGGGCCAAAGCGCGGGTCGGCCTTGAGCTTGTGGCTCCAGGCGACCACGTCGGCCACGTAGCGCTCCACGCTCAGGTCACGCTCGTCGGGCGTGGCCGGCTGGCTGGCGGCCACCCCGCGTTTGTCGTAGCGCACGCTGGCGATGTGCTCGTTGGCCAGCAGCAGGGCCAGGCGCTTGAGGTTGTCGACCCGGCCTGACGCCGGGTTGTTGCCGTCACGGTCGGTGGGGCCGGAGCCGGCGATGATCAGCACCACCGGTGGCGGGGTGGGCTGTTGCGGCAGCAGCAGGCTGCCGTGCAGCACGCCCTGGCCGGTGTCGAGGTCGATCGGGCGTTGCAGCACGGTGGGGGCGGCGGCCTGGGCCAGACCGGTGCACAGCAGGAAGAAGAGGGCGACGAGGCGCGACATCATGCGGTACTACATGGGGAGATGAGGGTTTGACCCAGTGTTTGCGGGAAGGTTCGAAGGGGAGGTTGCCTGTACTGGCCTCTACGCGGGTAAACCCGCTCCCACAGGTACAGCACAATTTTCGCATCCTGTGACTGCCCTGTGGGAGCGGGTTTACCCGCGAAGAGGCCAGCACAGGCGATCAATCCATCTGTATACTGCCGCTTTCGTTCACTTCAGGCAGATCTCGCGGAGCGTCCATGTCCGGCAATACCTACGGCAAGCTGTTCACTGTCACCACCGCTGGCGAGAGCCATGGCCCGGCGTTGGTCGCCATTGTCGATGGATGCCCACCGGGCCTGGAAATTTCCCTCGCCGACCTGCAGCACGACCTCGACCGGCGCAAGCCCGGCACCAGCCGGCACACCACCCAGCGCCAGGAAGCCGACGAGGTGGAAATCCTCTCCGGCGTGTTCGAAGGCCGCACCACCGGCTGCTCGATCGGCCTGCTGATCCGCAACACCGACCAGAAGTCCAAGGACTACTCGGCGATCAAGGACCTGTTCCGCCCGGCCCACGCCGACTACACCTACCACCACAAGTACGGCATCCGCGACTACCGCGGCGGTGGCCGCAGCTCGGCCCGCGAAACCGCCATGCGCGTGGCCGCCGGTGCCATCGCCAAGAAATACCTGGCCACCCAGGGCATTACCGTGCGCGGCTACATGAGCCAGTTGGGCCCGATCGAAATCCCGTTCAAGACCTGGGAGTCGGTGGAGCAGAATGCCTTCTTCAGCCCAGACCCGAGCAAAGTGCCGGAGCTGGAGGCCTACATGGACCAGCTGCGCCGTGACCAGGACTCGGTGGGTGCCAAGATCACCGTGGTCGCCGAAGGCGTCATGCCGGGCCTGGGCGAGCCTATCTTCGACCGCCTCGACGCCGAACTGGCCCACGCGCTGATGAGCATCAACGCGGTCAAGGGCGTGGAAATCGGCGCCGGCTTCGCCAGCGTGGCCCAGCGCGGCACCGAGCACCGTGACGAACTGACCCCGGAAGGCTTCCTCAGCAACAATGCTGGCGGCATCCTCGGCGGTATTTCCTCGGGCCAGCCGATCGTTGCCCACCTGGCGCTGAAGCCGACCTCCAGCATCACCACCCCGGGCCGCTCCATCGACATCGACGGCAACCCGGTGGACGTCATCACCAAAGGCCGCCACGACCCGTGCGTGGGCATCCGCGCCACGCCGATCGCCGAGGCGATGATGGCCATCGCGCTGATGGACCACCTGCTGCGCCACCGCGCGCAGAATGCCGATGTGAAGGTGAATACCCCGGTGCTGGGCCAGCTCTGATTCGCTTGCACTGGCCCTATCGCCGGCAAGCCAGCTCCCACAGGATTACCACAAGCCTGAACATTGTGGGGTACCTGTGGGAGCTGGCTTGCCGGCGATAGGGCCAGTACCGGCAACCCCATAGGCCACCCCATGCAACCAATCCCCTACTGGCGCCTGTCCAGCTTCTACCTGTTCTACTTCGCCCTGCTCGGTTCCACCGCCCCGTTCCTGGCGCTGTACTTCGACCACCTGGGCTTCTCTCCAGCACGCATCGGCGAGCTGGTGGCCATCCCCATGCTCATGCGCTGCATCGCCCCCAACCTGTGGGGCTGGCTGGGTGACCGCACCGGCCAGCGCCTGCTGATCGTGCGCCTGGGCGCATTGTCGACCCTGGCCACCTTCGCCCTGATCTTCCTGGGCAAAAGCTACGCCTGGCTGGCACTGGTCATGGCCCTGCACGCGTTCTTCTGGCATGCGGTGCTGCCGCAGTTCGAGGTCATCACCCTGGCTCACCTGCACGGGCAAACCGCGCGCTACAGCCAGGTGCGCCTGTGGGGCTCGATCGGCTTCATCCTCACCGTGGTCGGCCTGGGCCGGCTGTTCGAGTGGCTGAGCCTGGATATCTACCCGGTGGCGCTGGTCACGATCATGGCCGGCATCGTCGCCGCCAGCCTGTGGGTACCCAATGCCCAGCCGGTGGAGCAGGGCGAGCGCAGCGGCGCGGGCGGCTTCCTGCAGCAGCTGCGGGCGCCCGGGGTGATCGCGTTCTACGCCTGCGTGGCACTGATGCAACTCAGCCACGGACCGTACTACACCTTCCTCACCCTGCACCTGGAACACCTGGGCTATGCCCGGAGTGCCATTGGCTTGCTGTGGGCACTGGGGGTGGTGGCCGAAGTACTGGTGTTCATGGCCATGAGCCGCATCTTCGCGCGATTTTCGGTGCAGCAGGTGCTGCTGGCCAGCTTCGTGCTGGCGGCGCTGCGCTGGCTGTTGCTGGGCAACCTGGCTGGTGAGCCGGCGGTGCTGGTGTTCGCCCAGGTGCTGCATGCTGCCACCTTCGGCTGCTTCCATGCCGCCAGCATCGCTTTCGTCCAGGCAAGCTTCGGCGCCCGCCAGCAGGGCCAGGGCCAGGCGCTGTATGCGGCGCTGTCGGGCACCGGCGGTGCGCTGGGGGCGTTGTATTCGGGTTACAGCTGGAAACTGCTGGGCCCCACCTTCACCTTTGGTATGGCCAGTGCCGCAGCCTTGGCTGCAGCCGTTATCATTGCCCTTTGTTCGCAACCGACCAGGACCCGCCCCTGATGAGCATTCTCAGCGTTTTCCACCTCTCCAGCCCGGAACTGCCGAACAAGGTGCTGACCCACCACGACGACATCGCCGCCACCCTGGCCGAGCAGGGCGTGCGCTTTACCCAGGCCGAGCATGGCCTGCGGGTGCGCCCGGGTACGGCCCAGGACGAGGTGCTGGAGGCCTGCCGCGATCACCTGGACCAGTTGATGACAGCGCATGGCAGCAAAGCCTTCGTGGTGCTCAACCGTGACGGCGAGGCCCCGGCGCAGGTGGACGTGCGCGATGAGCATGTGCATGACGCCGACGAGGTGTTTGCCGTGATCAGCGGGCGGGCGCAGGTTGGCCTGCGTTTGGGGGATTGGGTGTATTCGGTGCTGTGCGAGAAGGGCGACCAGCTGGTGGTGCCAGCGGGGACCCGGCGCTGGGTCGAGCTGGGCGATGCGCCGTTTTGCCTGGCGTTGCGTTTGTATGGCAGCGAGCAGGGGATGCAGCCGAGGTTTACCGGGGATGTGACTGCGCGGGCGTTTCTGGGCATTGATGAGTTGTGATGGCTTTGCTGGCCTCTTCGCGGGCTCGCCCGCTCCCACAGGTATATCGCCGAGCCTGAGGGCCGCGCTATGCCTGTGGGAGCGGGCGAGCCCGCGAAGAGGCCAGATAATCCAACACAAAACTCAGCGATAAGTCGGCAAGGCAAACCGCTGCTGGCTCTGCAGCATCGAAATCACCGGCAGTTCACTGGCCTGTTCGGCCAGATCCCGGCGAATCGCACTGATCGCCCACGAAAGCTGTTCGGCACTGTGCAATTGCGTATAGGTCAGTACCCGGCGGGTGACCTTGCCATCAGCAGCGCGCAGGGTCAGCAGCACACCGCCGTCGGGTCGGGCCTGGGTATTCACCTGGTAGGCCGAAAATACCGAAACAAACTTTTCCTGGATGAGGTCCATATCAACTCCTGGCTGTTGCGTGGCAGACGTGAGTTGATTGTTGCAGTGACCGTGCCAGGAATTTTTTTCTGAAAAATCCCTTTAAATTCAGTTGTTTACGCATTTTTTTCCGAGGCGCTGTCGTGCAAGCTGCACGGTCGTGCATTTTGCACAGTGCATATTGCACGACCCGTCGCCAGCTATCGGCCCGATAGAATCTGAACCTTTGACCCGGCAGCCTTGCCTGACAAAGACTTGGGCAACGATTTCTGCCAGGAGGTTCCAAATGTCCAGCCAACCCACGCCTGCCACCATGACCGACGACGAAACCGCCGCCTTCGCCGAGCAGGTGTTCGAACGTGCTCGCCAAGGCGATGCCGAGATGCTCGGGCGCCTGCTTGCCAGCGGCCTGCCGGCCAACCTGCGCAACCACAAGGGCGACACCCTGCTGATGCTGGCCAGCTACCACGGCCACCACGACGCAGTGCGCGTGCTGCTGGCGCATGGCGCCGACCCGCTGATTGCCAACGATAACGGCCAGCTACCCATCGCCGGTGCCGCATTCAAGGGCGACCTGGCCATGATCCGCCTGTTGCTGGAGCACGGCGTACCGGTGGACGCCGCCGCGCAGGATGGCCGCACCGCGCTGATGCTGGCGGCCATGTTCAACCGCAGCGAAATCCTCGACTATCTGCTGGCCCAGGGGGCCGACCCGGCCCGTCAGGATGCCCGTGGTACCACCGCGCTGATGGCAGCGCAAACCATGGGGGCCGTGGACGCCGCAGCGCGCCTGCAAGTGCTGGCCGGCTAACCGCAAGGGGGCATTTGCGGCTATCCTTGGCGACTTTTCACCCGTCGCAGGCCCCCTTTCATGAAAACTCAGTTGCTCGAATTCATCAGCCTCATTGGCGCTGGCTGCATGCGCGAGGAAGACATCGAGCGCATCGCCGACGAGGCCGCCCAGGCCTACGCCGACCCCGCCGCCTTCCTGGCCGCCAACCCCGACATCAACTACGACGACAGCTTCCCCATCCCGCTGGGCGAATGGGTGGTGCTGGGCAGCCTGCCGGACACCGTGGTGTTCCAGGCCGACAGCTACCAGGACCTGTTCCAGCAGATCAGCGATTCGTTCGACCAGAGCGTGCCGTTCACCCTCAAGCCCAAGCAACTGGCCCGCACCGAGCCGCTGACCGCACTCAACCGCATCCAGGTGCAGATGGGCGCGCTGAACAAAGAGGCGGGTGGTTATGTGCTGCTCAACTTTAGCCAGTTGCTGGATGACGAGCTGCAGATGGTGATGGTGGGGCAGAAAGACCTGGCGCGGGTGCTGGAGCTGGGGGCAGAGGTGGGGATCAAGGTCGAGCCGGCCCTGGAGGCATTGAAAGTGGCTGTACACATCTAAAGGCTGATGGCCCTATCGCCGGCAAGCCAGCTCCCACAGGATCACCACAGAGTTCGAAACCTGTGCTGTACCTGTGGGAGCTGGCTTGCCGGCGATAGGGCCGGTACAGCCAGCCCAGAACTTCAGCCCAGCGCGGTATCCAGGAACATCATCACCGCAAACCCACCCATCAACCCCAGGGTCGCCGCTGTCTGGTGCCCATTGCGGTGGGTTTCGGGAATCACCTCGTGGCTAACCACAAAGATCATCGCCCCCGCCGCCAGCCCCATGCTCACCGGGTAGGCCAGGGCAAAGCCGGTCGAAATCCCCAGGCCGATCACCGCTCCCAGCGGCTCCATCAGCCCCGACCCGATCGCCACCAGCGCAGCCTTCAGGTTCGACAACCCGGTAGCGCGCAAGGCCAGTGCCACGGCCAGCCCCTCGGGGATGTCCTGGATGGCGATGGCGCTGGTCAGCGGCAGGCCGATGTTCATGTCGCCATTGGCAAAGCTCACGCCAATGGCCATGCCCTCAGGCAGGTTGTGCAGGGTAATCGCCAGCACGAACAACCAAACCCGGCTGATGCGCTCGGCCTCCGGGCCGCACGGGCCGGTGCTTTCGTGTTCATGCGGGGTGAAGCGGTCCAGGCCCAGCATCAGCAGCACGCCCAGGCCCATGCCCAGCACCACGGTAAAGGCCGCGGCCGGGCCGTTGCCGGTAATTTCGCGGGCGGCATCCAGGCCCGGCAGTATCAGCGAAAACGAACTGGCCGCCAGCATCATGCCGGCGGCAAAACCCAGCATCACATCCTGGGTGCGCGCCCTGACATCGCGCAGCACCACCGCCAGCACCGCGCCCAGCGCCGTGGCGCCAAAGCCGGACAACCCGCCCAGTGCGGCCAGATGCAGGTTTTCGGCGTGGTCGCCGTTCACTGCGTTCCACAGGCTTGCCCCCAGCAGTACCAGAACCACCAGCAGGCTCAGGGCCAGGCCGGCACCTATCCATGGGTTGTCGTGCATCTGTTGGCGCCAGGCGCTGACGGGCGAGGGCAGGGTAACGGGGTGGGTATGAGCGGGGGGCATGGCAACCTCGAAATCAATGGATACAGCAGTTTAAGCAGTGACCCGCGCAAACGGCCAAGGATTCCCTTCTATCGATGTGATAGCTGGCTATGCTGTGGCAAAGCCTCTGGACAGGAGTTTAGGCATGGGGTCGACGTTCAACAGCCTGGTCGGGCTGATCATCCTGGCGCTGGATATCTGGGCCATCCTCAATGTGATCAAGAGTGGCAGCGAAGTGGGCATCAAGGTGTTGTGGATCCTGCTGATCGCCTTGCTGCCGGTGGTGGGGCTGGTGATCTGGGCGATCGCCGGGCCGCGGGGGAATGTGCGGATCTGAGTGCCTGTACAGGCCCTATCGCCGGCAAGCCAGCTCCCACAGGTACCCCACAATGCCAGGGCCTGTGGTGATCCTGTGGGAGCTGGCTTGCCGGCGATAGGGCCGTAACAGACAAAACCCGCAACACCCCCGTGACAAAATTTTCACATTGGTTTAAACAGAATCCGCACCCGCACAATGCTGCGTTGGTATACACCTGCGCCATCTCCGCAAACCCGCAATCCTAGGACCTTCCCATTCATGGCTAACCCGGACGCCTTGAAGCAACGGGGCGCGCGAGCGTCGTTCTCGCCCACCCTGAAATCCCACCTGGCCTACACGCTGCTCAGCGGCCTGGTGATCATGCTGATGCTCAGCCTCGTGCGCCTGGCGCTGCTGGTCTACAACAGCGACATGATCGGCGACACCCCCAATGCGACCGTCGCCGAAGGCTTCCTCAACGGCTTGCGCTTTGACCTGCGGGTGGTGGTGTACATCAGCATTCCGCTGCTGCTGGCCATCCTCAGCCCCTGGGCCATGGCCCGGCGTGGCCTGTTCCGTTTCTGGCTGACCATCACCTCGAGCGTGGTGATGTTCCTCGGCCTGATGGAGATGGACTTCTATCGCGAGTTCCACCAGCGCCTCAACGGCCTGGTGTTCCAGTACATCAAGGAAGACCCGAAAACCGTGCTGAGCATGCTCTGGTACGGCTTCCCGGTGGTGCGCTACCTGCTGGCCTGGCTGTTCGGCACCTGGCTGCTGAGCCTGCTGTTCAAGGGCATCGACCGCATGACCCGTGGCAATGGCGACGGCGAGGTCACCCTGCAGCGCCGCGCGGCGCCGTGGTACAACCGCCTGGCGGTGTTCATGGTGATCCTGCTGGTGGCCGTGGTCGCTGCCCGTGGCACCCTGCGCCAGGGCCCGCCGATGCGCTGGGGTGATGCCTTCACCACCGATTCCAACTTCGTCAACCAGCTGGGCCTGAACGGCACTCTGACCCTGATCGATGCTGCCAAGAGCCGCTTCGGCGAAGACCGCGCCAACATCTGGAAGCCGGTGCTGGAGCAGGATGTGGCCACGCAGAGCGTGCGCGAGCAACTGCTGACCGCCAACGACACCCTGGTCGATGCCGACGAGGCTGCAATCCGCCGCGACTTCGTGCCGCCGGCCGAGCGCACCCTGCCGATCAAGAACGTGGTGGTGATCCTGATGGAAAGCTTCGCCGGCCACTCGGTGGGCGCGCTGGGCAGCCCCAACAACATCACCCCGTACTTCGACAAGCTGGCCAAAGAGGGCCTGCTGTTCGACCGCTTCTTCTCCAACGGCACCCATACCCACCAGGGCATGTTCGCCACCATGGCCTGCTTCCCCAACCTGCCAGGCTTCGAATACCTGATGCAGACCCCGGAAGGCGGCCACAAACTGTCCGGCCTGCCAGCCTTGCTCAGCGCCCGCGATTACGACGACGTGTACGTCTACAACGGTGACTTTGCCTGGGACAACCAGTCCGGGTTCTTCGGCAACCAGGGCATGACCACCTTCATTGGCCGTAACGACTTCGTCAACCCGGTGTTCTCCGACCCGACCTGGGGCGTGTCCGACCAGGACATGTTCGACCGCGGCGCCGAAGAGCTGGCCAAGCACGATGGCAAGAAGCCGATCTACGCGCTGCTGCAGACCCTGTCCAACCACACCCCGTACGCGCTGCCCAAGGACCTGCCGGTAGAGCCGGTAACCGGCCAGGGCCGCCTGGACGAGCACCTGACCGCCATGCGCTATTCGGACTGGGCGCTGGGGCAGTTCTTCGAGAAGGCGCGCAAGGAGCCGTACTTCAAGGAAACTCTGTTCGTCATCGTTGGCGACCATGGCTTTGGCAACCACCAGCAGGTCACCGAGCTGGACCTGGGCCGCTTCAACGTGCCGCTGCTGCTGATTGCCCCGGGCATCCAGGAGAAGTTCGGTGCGGTCAACCACACCGTGGGCACCCAGGTCGACATCGTGCCGACCATCATGGGCCGCCTGGGTGGCCAGGCCCGTCACCAGTGCTGGGGTCGCGACCTGCTCAACCTGCCTGAGGGCGACCAGGGCGTGGGCATGATCAAGCCATCGGGCAGCGAGCAGATCGTCGGCCTGGTGCAGGGCGACCGCATCCTGATCGAGTCCAAGGACATGTCCCCGCGCATGTACCGCTACCAGTTGGGCAGCGAGTTCAAGGCCGAGCTGATCGAAAGCCCGGACCAGCCGGAAATGCTGAAGAAGCTGGAAGCGTATATCCAGACCGCGACCAAGAGCTTGCTGGATAACACTGCCGGTGTAGTGCACGGCACGCCGAAGTAGATCGGGGCCGTTTCACGGCCCATTCGCGGGCACGCCCGCTCCCACAGGTACAGCAAAGGTTTCGGACCTTGTGGTGGCCCTGTGGGAGCGGGCGTGCCCGCGAATGGGCCCAACACAAATCCCTCAGACTGAACATTCTCCCCACCTCAAGGTCACTTGTTTCAGGCATCACACACCCGGTGTTCGTTGACTTAGAGGGTTCGTTCAATGAAAGAGTGGGAAGTCATCTTTGCCGACCAGAAGGGCGTGCTCACCACCCTGACGCTGCACGGCGACCAGTGCCCCAGCGAGGAGGACGCCGCGCGGGCCATCCGTTCGCACCTGTTCCCGGTGATGGACGAGCTGGACCTCAACGACTTCCAGGATCGCACTGTTTCACCCACCGCACGCTGGCTCAAGGAACAGAGTGGCGTGACCATCACCAGCATCCACGAAACGCCCTGAACCACACGTTTGCGTGGTGCCCTGGCAGGCACTACGCTGCAAGAAGGTGCCGGCCTATTCTGCGGGTTGGCACCGCATCCCTTCGCGTCTTGCATCAGCTCGAACTGCCCGGCCGCTGCCGGCAGGTGCGTAGTGCACGGAAAGTCTATCCATCGCATTATTCAGGAGGACGTTTCATGAGCAGCCAGAACGACGATATCAGCAGCAACGTCCTGCGCCAGATGAAGGCAGGCGGTTTCGACTTCACCCAGATCCACCCCATCGAGTTCTACGCCATATTCCCCGACGAAGCAGGGGCCCGCCGCGCGGCCGGGCAGTTTCGCGGTGAATCGCTGAATGCCCAGGTCAAGGAGCTGGGCGACGGTGCCTGGCATCTGGAGCTGAGCAAGGTCATGTATGCCACCCATGGCGGGATTGGCGACTTCGAAGAGGCCTTCGAGCAGCTGGTGACACCTTATGGCGGTGAGGTGGAAGGGTGGGGGGTCAAGCAGGAGCGGCCCATAGCCTGAGAGTTTTGTGTTGCCTTCTTCGCGGGCTTGCCCGCTCCCACAGGTATCTCACGGCCTTCAAGCCTGTGGTGATCCTGTGGGAGCGGGCAAGCCCGCGAAGAAGCACACACGGCCCTCAAGGCCTGCGCCCAGCCATATGCCTCAAATAGGCCAGCAATTCATCCAGCTCCGTTTCACTCAAGACACTTTCTGCAAACCCCGGCATCTTCGCCTGCGGCCACTGCCGCAGGCTCTGCGGGTCCCGAATCAGCTGGCGTAGATATTCCGGCCGAAAATACTCGGTCGGGTTATGCGGCACATTCAGGTCCGGCCCCACCTGCGCATCCCCCGCGCCATTCAGCCTATGACACGCCAGGCAGTTCTGCTGGAACAAGGCAAAGCCCCGGCGCACCGGGCTGTCGGCCGGCAGCTTCGGGTCGGGCAGCAGCGCCGGAAAACGCGCCTCGACAGAAGCCAGCTTGCGAATCGTGGAAATCTGGAACGGCCACTGCTCCGGGCGGATGCCGCCTGCCTGCGGTGCAGTCCACACCAGGTAGAACGGCCCCGCACTTGGCTTGCCCTGGCCCAGTGGTGGCCACGGCCGGCCCGGCTCCTCCACCGCCAGCCAGGCCTGTGCCGGCCCGTGCTGCAACAGTGGCGCCGCCGGCATTTCGGCGGCAAAACCATCCAGCGCCACCGCCTGCAGGTGGTCGCTGGCGCTCACGCCATCCAGCAGCGCGGCCAGCGGCACCGCCCGATAATGCATGGGCTGCTTGTAGGAAACGTCCTGGTCGATGCTGATGTCCCGGGCCTGCGGGTGGTCGAGCAGGTCTGCACTGCTCCACTCGTGCGTCGTGGCGCCCAGTTCAAGGTGCAGTTGCGCCGCCGACAGCGGCAGACTCAGAAGCAACACTAACAGTGCAAGGCAGTGGCGCATGGGTAATCTCCGACCATCAAGGCCAGCAGGTTACCTGTGCGTTGCCTGTTGGCGCCACAGCGGCAGTCAGCCGAACAAACGTGTGAGGTTCGGCAGGATCAGCAGCAAAGTCGTGGCGAAGAGAATGAGCCCAGCTTGGCGAATTTTCGATTGTCTGAACATGGCGGACCGCCTTCTTGTTGTTATTCCTGAATACCCGTTGGCTTCCCTGTCTCGCTTCGGGTCGATCGCAGTGGCGTTGCGTGACGCCTGAACTGCCTGCCTCTTGAAAGTGGATATACAACCAACAGTAGGGTGTGCGTCATCCATGTTTGAGAACCCTTTGTTCTAATGCTGTAGTTCGTTGATTTCGTCTGGCTATGAGGCCAAGTGCCAGCCGGCTGGCATGCTCTGGCTAGACGGTGGCGCAAGTGCCAGCAGGGCACCGACGAAATGTGACCGTTCGTCAGTGCGGCCTACTTGCTTGTACGTGCCTTTCGCGTCAGTCTCTACAGCAGATTCCCACCCATGTCGTTCAGGACTACCCCTATGTCGTTACGCATCTGCATCCTTGAAACCGATGTCCTGCGACCGGAGTTGACCGCGCAGTACCAGGGCTACGGCAGGATGTTCGAGCAGCTCTTCTCGCGTCAGCCGATCGCCGCCGAATTTCGTGTGTACAACGTGATGAATGGCGATTATCCCGCCGACAACGAAGTGTTCGATGCCTACCTGGTGACGGGCAGCAAGGCCGACTCGTTTGGTACCGACCCGTGGATCCAGACCCTCAAGGCCTATCTGCTGAAGCTGTACGAGCGTGGCGAGAAGCTGCTGGGTGTGTGTTTCGGCCACCAGTTGCTGGCGTTGACCCTGGGTGGCAAGGCCGAGCGTGCCGAGCAGGGCTGGGGCGTGGGTATCCACCGCTATTCGCTGGCGGCCCATGCGCCGTGGATGGACCCGGAGGTGTCGGAGCTGACCTTGCTGATCAGCCACCAGGACCAGGTGACCGAGCTGCCGGAAGGCGCCACGGTGATCGCCTCCAGCGATTTCTGCCCGAACGCTGCGTACCACATTCGTGACCAGGTGCTGTGCTTCCAGGGGCACCCGGAGTTCGTGCACGACTACTCCCGCGCACTGCTCGATGCGCGCCAGCAGTATCTGGGTGATGAGGTGTACCACAAGGCCGTGGCCAGCCTGGCCACCGAGCACCAGGGCGACCTGGTGGGGGAGTGGATGTTGCGGTTTATCCAGCAGCCGGTGAGCAAAGATACCGCAGCGTGATGGCTGGGGGCTGCTGTGCAGCCCAATAGCCGGCAAGCCAGCTCCCACAGGGTCATCACAGGCCTGAGACTTGTGCGGTCCTTGTGGGAGCTGGCTTGCCGGCGATTGGGCCGCAAAGCGGCCCCGACAATCTCAAAGCCAGCCAGACTTCTTGAAGCTGGCATACAACGCGGTACAGCCCAGCCCGATCACCCCCAGCACCCCGAAGTACCCATAGTGCCACCCCAGCTCCGGCATGTTCTGGAAGTTCATCCCGTAAACCCCGGCAATTGCCGTGGGGAACGCCAGGATCGCCGCCCAGGCCGCAAACTTGCGCTGCACGATGCTCTGCCGTGACGACTCCAGCAGCATGCCGATCTCGATGGTCTGGCTGGCGATGTCGCGGATGCCTGCCAGGTCCTCCATTTGCCGCGTCACGTGGATCTGTACATCACGGAAGTACGGGCGCATGTTCTTGTCGATGAACGGGAAGCTCAGGCGCTGCAGTTCCTCGCTCACTTCCACCATCGGTGCCACGTAGCGGCGCAGGCGCAGGATGTCGCGGCGCAGGCTGTGCAAGCGGCGGATATCGTCCTCTTGCAGCGAACCGCCAAGCACGCTCTGCTCCAGCTCTTCGATCTCCCCATGAATGGCCTCGCTGACCGGCTGGTAGTTCTCGGTGACAAAGTCGAGCAGGGCATACAGCACGAAGTCTTCGCCGTGCTCCAGCAGCAACGGCCGCGCCTCGCAGCGCTGGCGCACCAGGGCATAGGATTTGGAGTGGCCGTTGCGGCAGGTGATGATGTAGCCGTTGCCGGCGAAGATGTGGGTTTCGATGAACTCCAGCTTGCCTTCGTGGCGCACCGGCGAGTAGGTGACGATGAACAGGGCGTCGCCGAAGGTTTCCAGCTTGGGCCGGCTGTGCTTTTCCAGGGCGTCTTCGATGGCCAGTTCGTGCAGGTTGAACTGGCACTGCAGGTTGGCCAGCTCCTCTGCGTTGGGCTCTTCCAGGCCGATCCATACAAAGTGCCCCGGCTTGCGCGCCCACTCGCTGCCTTCATCGATGCTGATGTTGGTGACCTTTCTGCCGGCGCTGTACACCGCCGATGCCACGACTCGACCCATGGTTGTTCGCTTATTCCGGTTGGACACGGGTTACAGCTTGGGCTGTAGTGGGCTCAAGAGCAACCTAGCTCTTGGCCAGTTCCCCTTCCATGCGGTCGATGCATTGTTGCATCTGCCCCCGGCACTGTTCGATCAGCGCCGGCAGGTCCTGCAGGGTCATGCCCGCCGTGGCGATCGGTGGCAGCGAGCGCACGATCACCGTGCGCTGGCGCCAGCTGTTCAGGCTCAGGCGCCCGGCATAGCGGCTGACGCATACCGGCACGATCGGCACACCGGCCTCGATGGCCATGTGAAACGCGCCTTTCTTGAAGGCCAGCAGGTGCTCGCCGGGATTGCGCGTGCCTTCGGGGAAAATCCAGATCGAGGTATCGTCCTGCAGCACCCGGGTGGTCTTCTGCATGGCCTTGCGTGCCTGGTAGGCGTTCTTGCGGTCGACCAGCACGTTGCCACCCAGCCAGAACAGCTGGCCGAACAGCGGGATCCAGCCCAGGCTTTTCTTGCCGATGGCGACGGTGCGCTGCGGCACCACCTGGCCTAGCACGAACAGGTCGAAGTTGGACTGGTGGTTGGCGACGATCACGCAGCCTGGCGGCTGGTCCCACAGCGGGCCGACTTCGGCCTTGACCCTGATGCGCATCAGCCAGGTGGCCGGCAGGCTGTAGAGGCGGGCGAACAGGCGGCTGTTGTCGGGGTTGAAGGGGCGGCATAGGCCAATGACCAGGCCCAGGGTGCCAACCACAAGGAAATGCAGCGCCAGCAGGAACATGCGCAATGAATAAAGCATGGTACGACTCACACCAGACAGTCGCCGGGCAGTGTACGGATGTGCACTGGTTGGGGCAAACCCTGGTGCAAGCCTGTACTGGCCCTTTCGCGGGTGAACCCGCTCCCACAGGTACCTCATTGCTCTTGAGGCCTGCGATATCCCTGTGGGAGCGGGTTCACCCGCGAAGAGGCCGCTACGGTCAACCTGTATAGTGCTGATCCAGCTCGATCGCCTTGTCCAACGCTTCCAGCAGCCCTTTGCGCACCTTCAGCTTGGTGTTCTTGTGCGCCAGCATGTTCAGCTTCTTCAGCTCCCGCGCTTTCTCCAGTGCTGCATCCTGCAACTGCTCGGCCGGCACTACCTTGTCGAGGAAGCCTGCGTCCACCGCGCCCTGCGGGTCAAACACCTCGGCATTGATCACCGAGCGGTGGAAGGCCGAGCGGCGCAGGCGGTCGCGGGCCAGTTCTATACCGGCATGGTGCATGGTCATGCCGATCTGCACTTCGTTCAGGCACACCTTGTACGGCCCTTCGACGCCGATGCGATAGTCGCCCGACAGCAGCAGGAAGGCACCCTTGGCCACGGCATTGCCCGGGCAGGCGACTACCACCGGGAACGGGTGCGAAAGCAGGCGGCGGGCGAGGGTGGAACCGGCAGTGACCAGGCTGACTGCTTCCTTGGGGCCGCTGGTCATCACCTTGAGGTCGTAGCCGCCAGACAGGATGCCGGGCTGCCCGGTGATGATCACCACCGCGCGTTCTTCAGTGGCGCGGTCTAGCGCGGCGTTGAAGGCGGCGATGACGTCTGGCGAGATGGCGTTGACCTTGCCGTTGTTCAGGGTCAGGGTAACGATGCCGTCTTCGGCGTGGTAGGTAATCAGCTCGCTCATGGCAGAGTCCTTTTGTTGGCGTGGCGACGACGTTACCCAGCGCCAGGGGCGAGGTAAAGCAGTAAGGCTGACTGGTCGGTCAGCGTTCGCCGGGGCTCAAGTGCAAATGCATGAAAAAATTGAAAAAAATGCTTGCCAAAGGGAAAGTCTTTCACTAAATTAGCGCACCTCGACAGGCTGCAAGGCTTGAAAAGAAACGGTGAAGTGTCCGAGTGGTCGAAGGAGCACGCCTGGAAAGTGTGTATACGAGAAATCGTATCAAGGGTTCAAATCCCTTCTTCACCGCCACATTCTACGAAGAGCCCCCGAGCTGAGAAGCCGGGGGCTTTTTGTTTTCACGCCATTTGGGGCCGCTTTGCGGCCCAATCGCCGGCAAGCCAGCTCCCACAGGGGTTGCGCATGGCTTGAGGTCAATGCGGTCGAGGTGGGAGCTGGCTTGCCGGCGAAAGGGGTGCAAAGCACCCCCAAAATTCTAGAAGGTGACCGAAGCCGACAGCCGAGCCGTCCGCGGCGCCCCCTGGAACAGGTAGTTATCCCCCAGGTAATCCCCCACATCGCGCCAATAACGCTTGTCGAACACGTTATCCACAGTCAGCCGCAGCACCGTGTCATACCCCCCGATACGCGTGCGGTAGCGGCTACCCACATCGAACACCGTATACCCACCAACTTCCACATTCCCCGCCTGGCTCGCATATTTGCTGGCGCTGTAACGCGCCCCGCCCAGCAGTACCAACCCCGGTACCGGCAGGGTGTATTCCGCCTGCAGCGCAGCTCGGAACCTGGGCACGTTGATCGCCTGGTGGCCTTCATAGGCATCGGTATCGCTGTTCTGCACCCGCGCCCGAATCGCCGCAGCGCTGGCCTGCACCTGCAGGTTCGAGGTCACCCAGCCGCTGGCGCCCAGTTCCAGGCCGGTGTTTTTCTGCTGGCCTTGCTGCACGTAGGTGAAGTGGCCGGCGCCGTCCGGGCGGGCGTACTGGTATGCCTGGCGTATCTGGAACAGTGCGGCGCTGAAGCTCAGGCCTTGCCAGTCGTGTTTGAGGCCCAGTTCCAGTTGGTGTGAGGTCGTCGGTGCGAGGATTTCGGCTGCGTTGCGGGCAAACCAGGGGGCCGTGCCGCCGGCTGAAAGGCTTTTGGCGTAACTGACGTACAAGGTGGTATCCGGTTGCGGCTTGTAGATGAGCGCGGCATTGGGTAGCAATTCGTATTGCCGGGTATGGCGGCCGGCCGCCCCATTTTCGTCCCAGGTCCTTTCATCCAAGCGCACTTCACGAGCGCCCAGCACGGTCTGCCATTGTTCGTTGAAGCTGATACGGTCGCTGAAGAACAGGCCGTACTGGCGGCTGTCCAGGCGCCGTTCGCTAGACCCTATGGGTCTGTCGGAGGGCGGCTGGGCTATCGATCCGGTGTAAATGTTGCCGCCATGCTCCAGAAGTTCGTTGTAGTACGTTCGTTGATCCACCGTGCGGCGTTGCGCGCTGGTTCCCACGGTCAGCTCATGGCTGGTGTTTGCTACGTCAAACTTGCCATTGAGCATGGCCTGGGTTTCATCGATGCGACGAGTGTCGTCTGGGCTGCGAAAATCGTAGATGTCGTAATCGCCTTCTGGGCTAAAGTGCGACTGCATGCCTTTTTCGCTGCCCCAGGCAAACGAGCTGTAGTCATCGATCACCACCTTGCTGCGCGAGGCGCTCAAGGTCCCGGTCCAGGCTTCGTTGAAACGGTACTCGAAGCGCCCACCCAGGTTCAGCGAATCGTTCTGCACCGGCTTGGCCCAGTGCTGGTAGGCCAGGCGGTCGTCGGGGTCGATGCCATGGGGTACTTCGCTGCCACCGAGCAGCTGGTAACCCGGCACCGAGCGCTGTTCGCGGTGCTGGTATTCGGCATCCAGCTGCAGGGTGGCATCCTGGTTGATCTGCCAGTCGAAGGCCAGCGAGGCGAAGTCGCGCTTGCCGTCGGCGTGGTCGACGTAGGAGCGGATGTCTTCATGAGCCAGGTTGGCCCGCAGGCCGAACTGCCGCTCGCTGCCGAACCAGCCGCCCAGGTCGGTGGCCAGGTAGCGCTCGCCTTGTTCGTTGGTCGACACCGTGACGCTGCGCACGTCTTCGGCGCGCTTGGTCACGTAGTTGACCAGGCCACCCGGTTCCGACACGCCGCTCTGCAGCCCGGACAAACCCTTGAGCAGCTCCACCTGCTGCTTGTTCTCCAGGGCCACGTTCTGCTCGCCGGCGATGGTCTGGCCATTGATGCGGTAGCTGCTGGCGGCATTCAGCTCGAAGCCGCGCACGTTGAAGTTTTCGTAGTAGCCGATGGGGGCGTAGCTTTCGCCCACCGAGGCGTCGCTTTGCAGCACCTCGCTGAGCTGGCGCACCTGGCGGTCTTCCAGCAGTTGCTGGCTGAACACGCTGATCGAGGCCGGGGTGTCGAGCAGGGGCGCGGGCTGGAAGCCGCCTACTGCTGCCTGGCGTGCCTGGTAGCCGTCGTTGGTGTAGGTGTCGGACACCTGCAGCGGGGCCAGTAGCACGCTGTCTTCGGCAAGCACATGGGGGCAATGCAGGGCCAGGCCCAGGCTGAGCAGGCTCAGGGGCAGGCGGGGGTGACGCGGGGGCATGCGGTGGGGCTCCTGGATGCGCGACACCTGAGCCGGCCTCTTCGCGGGTGAACCCGCTCCCACAGGAAAATCACTATCCTCAGGTGCAGTGATATCCCTGTGGGAGCGGGTTCACCCGCGAAGAGGCCGGCACAGGCCATGAAAAAGGCGGCATCTTACAGCCGCCTTCAACATAAAACGATCCGGGCCCTGCGATATCCAGTCAGCCTTTGCGGGCCGGCCGCCTGTGCTGCCGCCAGTTGTCATCGATCTTCGACCAGGTCTTGCCATCGGTAATGGCCATGAGCTTGCGCCCGTCCTTGAAGGTGGCCAGGAAGGTGGCCTCCTCTTCTTTTCCACCCAGCCACAGCCCGGCCAGCAACCCCACCGGCCCGGCCACCAGGGCCCCGGCCACGCCCCAGCCCAGGGCACTGCCCAGGCTACGGCTGGATTCCAGGCTGGCCAGCCGCAGCTCGCTGATGCGTGCCAGGGAAATCCGCTCGCCCGGGGAGGGGCTGCGCGGGGTCTTGAGTGTGAGCGATCCATTGCGATACTCGCCTTCGCCTTGCAAGAAATCGCCGGATTGCACCGTGAGTCTTGTCATAACGTCGTCCTGTCAGGGAAAGGGCATTGACCAGCGCCTACTGAGCGCTGCCCGGGCAGGCAAGTCAACGGCCATGCGACGGAGGGTCGTGCGGTGCATTGTCGCCATGGCTGATGGCCTCTTCGCGGGCGTGCCCGCGAAGAAGCCAACAAAAATTTTCAGGCCGCTTGCAAAGCGCTCCTGCGCTTGCGCTCCGCCAACCCCCACGCCAGCAAAGCCAGCCCGCCAATCACCAACCCGGCCACCACAATCCCCATCCAGCCCTGGCGCTGGAACAACTGCGTGCCCAGCAACGAGCCCAAGGCCCCGCCAATGAAGTAGCAGGTGATATACCCGGCATTCAGCCGCGTGCGCGCTTCGGGCCGCAGGGCAATCACCGCGTTCTGGTTGCTCACGTGCACCAGTTGTACTGCCAGGTCGAGCATCAGCACGCCCAGCAGCAAGGCCAGCAACGATTGCTCGGCAAAGCCCAGCGGCACCCACGACAGCAGCAATACCACCAGGCCCACGGTGGTGCCCAGCGAACCCTTGCCACGGTCGGCCAGGCGCCCGGCCCAGTTGGCCGACAGCGCACCCGCTGCACCGGCCAGGCCGAACAGGCCTATCACCGCGTCTGAATAGTGGTATGGGCCTTTCGCCAGCAGGAACGCCAGTGGCGTCCAGAACAGGGCGAACAGGCTGAATGCCAGCAGGCCGAGCAGCGAGCGCAGGCGCAGCACCGGTTCTTCGACGAACAGGCGGAACACCGAGCCGATCAGCGCCGGGTATTTCAGCCCGGCATGGCTGTGGTGTTGCGGCAGGCTGCGGTTCAGCGCCACGGCGGTGATGGCCATCAGCACTGCAGCCAGCACGTAGATGCTGCGCCAGCCACCCAGTTCGGCCATGAACCCGGCGGCGGTACGTGCCAGCAGGATGCCCAGCAGCAACCCGCTCATCAACGTGCCGACCGCGCGCCCGCGCTGGTGTGGCTCGCTGAGGGTCGCGGCCATGGGCACGAGGATCTGCGCCACCACCGAGAACAGCCCGGTCAGCGCCGTACCAAGGATCAGCCAGGGCAGGCTCGGTGCGCAGGCGCTGATGATCAGGCCCAGGGTGGAAATGGCGGTCATCACGGTGATCAGCCGGCGCTGCTCGAACAGGTCGCCCAGCGGTGCCAGCAGCAACAGGCCGGCGCCATAGCTCAGTTGCGCGGCAATGACGATGCTGCCGGCACTGGCGGTGCTCAGGCCGAACTGCTGGGCGATGCTGTGCAGCAGTGGTTGCGCATAGTAGTTGCTGGCCACGGCCAGGCCGGTGGCGGTGGCCATCAGCAGGATCAGGGCGCGGCTGAGAGTGGGGGCGTTCATGCAGTTCTCGTGGCGGGCAGGAGTAAAGGGGGGATTATCGGAAAGTGTCGGGCACTACATCAATGCATTGTGCGGCAGAGCAGGGCAGGGGGAGGGGGCTGGAGGTTGGGGATCGGTTGAGCCTGTGCTGGCCTCTTCGCGGGTAAACCCGCTCCCACAGGTACACCACTGGGCTCGGGGCCTGTGATATCCCTGTGGGAGCGGGTTTACCCGCGAAGAGGCCGGAGCAGGCAACCCTTCAATCAGGCAGCAAACCCGCCATCGACCGTCAGGCTGGCCCCAGTGACATACCCCGCCTCAGGCCCCGCCAGGTAAGCCACGAAGCTGGCAATCTCATCCGCCTCGCCATAGCGCCCGATCGCCATCAGCGGGATCAGGCTGTCAGCGAACTCGCCGCTGGCCGGGTTCATGTCGGTGTCCACCGGCCCTGGCTGCACGTTGTTCACGGTAATGCCTTTCGGCCCCAGGTCACGGGCCATGCCGCGGGTCAGGCCGACCAGCGCCGATTTACTCATGGCATAGGGGGCGCCGCCGGCAAACGGCATGCGCTCGGCATTGGTGCTGCCAATGTTGATGATGCGCCCACCTTGGCCCATGTAGCGCGCAGCGGCCTGGCTGGCGACGAATACGCTGCGCACGTTCACCGCCAGCATGTGGTCGAAGTCGGCCAGGTCGAATTCGGTCACCGGTGCTACCGCCAGCACACCGGCGTTGTTGACCAGGATATCCAGCCTGCCGAAGGCCTTCACAGTGTCATCCACGGCCAGTTGCACGGCCGCCGCGTCGGCGCTGTCGGCCCGCAGGGCCAGGGCCTTGCCGCCGTTTTCGGTAATTTCCTCAGCCAGCGCTTGCGCCGGGCCGGCGGAGCTGACATAGGTGAAGGCCACCTGCGCGCCTTCGCGGGCCAGGCGTCGCACGATGGCTGCACCGATGCCGCGGGAACCGCCCTGTACCAGTGCTACTTTGCCTTCGAGGGTGTGTTGTTTGGACATGCTGATCTCCTGCTGGAAGCCAGGCCGGAATGCCTTGGATGAGCGCAGTATCGGCGCTTGATTACCTGCTGATAAGATGGCAATCACTATCAGCAGAGTAAACCTTTGGTTGCCAATCATGGCCATGGAGTCGTTCAACGCGTTGGAATGCTTCATCCGCAGTGCCGAAGTCGGCAGCTTTGCCGAGGCCGCCAGGCGCCTCAGCATTACCCCGGCTGCCGTGGGCAAGCATGTTGCCCAACTTGAAGCGCGCCTGGGGGTGCGGTTGTTCCAGCGTAGTACCCGCAAGCTGACCCTGACCGAGGCCGGGCAGCGATTTCTGGGGGAGGTCAGTGACAGCTTCCGCACCATCCAGTACGCCGTGGCCAATCTGGCCAGCAGCGAAGGCCAGCCGGCCGGGTTGTTGCGGGTGAGCATGGGTACGGTGTTCGGGCGCTTGTATGTGTTGCCATTGCTGGCCGAGTTCCTGCGTCGCTACCCGGCCATTACCCCGGACTGGCATTTCGACAACCGCCAGGTCGACCTGATCGGCCAGGGCTTCGATGCGGCGATTGGTGGCGGCTTCGATCTGCCGCCGGGGGTGGTGGCGCGCAAGCTGACCCCGGCGCACCGGGTGCTGGTGGCGGCGCCGGCGTACCTGGGCCGGCACGCGCCGATTGACGACCCGCAGGTATTGCAACGGCATGACGGTATCCTGATCCGCTCGCCGCAGACCGGGCGGGTGCGTTCATGGCCGTTGACCAGCCGTTGGCAGGTGCAGCAGCCATTGCAGTTGCGCCAGACGATGACCATGAGCGATTCGGATGCGGCTTGCGCGGTGGCCGAGCAGGGCTTGGGGATTGCCTTGGTGAGCCTGCCGTTTGCAGTGCCGTACCTGGAAGGCGGGCGGCTGCAGCGGGTGCTGCCGGACTGGTACGTGGACGATGGGCATATCAGCCTGTATTTCGCCGAGCACAAGCTGTTGCCGGGCAAGACCCGGGCGTTTATCGATTTTGTGGTGGAACAGTTCGAAGAGCAGGGGTTGGCGCGGCGGTTCGATGCCTTGCAAACCCTTTAGAAGTGTATTGCCTGTAGCGGCCCTATGGCCGGCAAGCCAGCTCCCACAGGTACAGCAACAACCTCGAGATCAACGCTGCACCCGTGGGAGCTGGCTTGCCGGCGATAGGGCCGGCTCAGACAACATCAACAATGAACAATACCTGTGCCCCCAGGCTCACTTCATCATCAACCTTCTTGCCGAGCAACTGCTGCCCCAGCGGCGAGCGCGGGGTAATCACCGTCACCAGCCCATCCCCCTCGCCAATCTTCAACCCCGCCGCCTCGGGCCCGAGGAACAGTCGGCGCTGCCCGCCATCTTCATCTTCCAGCGTCACCAGGTTGCTCACCTGCACCCCGCGTGCCCGGTCGTAATCGCGCAGCAGCAGTTGCTGGTAGGTCACCAGCGCCTTGCGGATCTCGGCGCTGCGGCGGGCTTGGCCGGTGGCCAGGTACGAGGCTTCCAGGCCCAGGGTGTCGTACTTGTTCTCGGCGATGTTCTCTTCGGCAGTGGCGGCTTCGTACGCGGTTTGCGCCGCGCGGGTCAGCACATCCAGGTCATGCTCGAGGGTGGCGACGATCTGCGCCAGCAGGCTGGGCTTGTCCATGGTCAGTAACAGAACTCCAGCACGTTGGCCTGGCTTTTGTCGGTGGGCGCGGTGCGGTTCTGCTGCAGCCAGAACTGGCACTTGGGGCTGTTGAGGTTGCGCGGGTTGCCCTGGGCGGCCTCGGCGGCCTGTTGCACCTCCTGCTTGTGCAGGATGTCCTTGTAGCGTTCGAACATTTCCGCCTGGGCATCCGCCGCAGGGGCTGGCGCCGGTGGCGCGGCAGGCCGGTACGCGGCGGGGGCCACGGCCTGGGCCAGTGGCTGTACCTGTTGTGGCCACAGTTGCAGGGCCAGCCACAGGCTGGCGGCGATGGCCACGGCGCCCAGCCACAGGCCAAAGGCAACGCACACGATCAATGGCAACGGCTTGAGGGTGATCTTCAGTTCACGGTGGCGCGGCATGGCAGCCTCCTGGCAGGGTGTTCGGGGTGCATTGTCGCATGCGCCTGGGCATTTTTCCGCGCAGGTGCTTTTGTCAGCGACAATTTATGCGCAGAATGCGCGGTTTTTCCGCTGGGCGAGGGCAGGGCACATGAAAGCCACCTGGGACATCTTCTGCAGCGTCGTCGACAACTACGGCGATATAGGCGTGACCTGGCGCCTGGCCCGGCAGCTGGTGGCCGAGCACGGCCTGGCAGTGCGCCTGTGGGTGGATGACCTCAATGCGTTCACGCCCATGTGCCCCGGGGCCGATGCCACCGCCCCGCAGCAGTGGCAGCACGGTGTGGACGTGCGCCAGTGGCCGGTGACGTGGTTGCCGGTGGCGCCGGCTGATGTGGTAATCGGTGCCTTCGCCTGCCAGTTGCCAGCAGCTTATGTAGAGGCAATGCGTGCTCGTGCCACGCCGCCGCTGTGGTTGAACCTCGAATACCTCAGTGCCGAGGACTGGGTGGAGGGCTGCCATGGCTTGCCTTCGCCGCAGCCCAATGGCTTGCGCAAGGTGTTTTTCTTTCCCGGCTTTACCGAAAAAACCGGTGGCCTGCTGCGCGAGGGCTCGCTGCTGGTGCGGCGTGATGCGTTCCAGCAAGGCGCACGGCAGGCCTTCTTGCAGGGGCTTGGCGTAAACCCTGAAGCGGGGACATTGCTGATTTCCCTGTTCGCCTACGAAAACCCGCAACTGGGCAACTGGCTTGATGCCTTGGCCTCAGGCGAGCAACCTTGCCACCTGCTGGTGCCGCAAGGGCGCGTTGTCGCGGGGCTCGGCCAGTGGCTTGGCGAGGCGGCCCTGCAAGTGGGCAGCGTGCGCAAGCGAGGGGCGCTGACCGTGCAGGTGCTACCTTTCGTCAGCCAGGATGACTACGACCGGTTGCTGTGGAGCTGTGATTTCAATGCCGTGCGCGGCGAAGACTCGTTCGTGCGCGCGCAGTGGGCCGGGCAGCCGATGCTGTGGCACATCTACGTGCAGGACGAGAATGCCCATTGGGAAAAGCTCGAAGCGTTTCTGGCGCATTATCGACACGGGTTGTCAGGCGATGCCGATGCCGCCCTGCTTGGCCTGTGGCGTGCCTGGAACATGGACCGCGACATGGGCCAGGCCTGGCAGGCGGCCCGCCAGCACTGGCCGGAACTGCAGCAGCATGCCCGGCTTTGGGCAGCGCGACAGGCCGCTCAGCCGGACCTTGCCACAGCGCTAGTACACTTTTACCGAAATTCGCTATGATACGCGGCCTCGATTTTTATAAATCCATCCAGATTCGGATACTTCGTAATGAAAACTGGTAAAGAACTGAAACCCGGTACCGTCCTGCGGATCGACAACGACCCGTGGCTGGTTCAAAAAGCTGAGTTCACCAAGTCGGGCCGTAACAGCGCGATCATGAAGACCAAGCTGAAGAACCTGCTGACCGGCTACAAGACCGAAACCGTCTACGGTGCAGACGACAAGCTGGACGACGTGATCCTGGATCGCAAAGAAGCGACCCTGTCGTTCATCAACGGTGACGAATACACCTTCATGGACACCACCGACTACACCATGTACGAACTGAACGCCGAGGACATCGAAGCCGTTCTGCCGTACATCGAAGAAGGCATGGAAGACGTCTGCGAAGCCGTGTTCTTCGAAGGCCGCCTGGTATCGGTTGAACTGCCGACCACCATCAGCCGCCAGGTTGTCTACACCGAGAACGCTGCACGCGGCGACACCTCGGGCAAGGTGATGAAGCCTGCCAAGCTGAAGAACGGTACCGAGATCTCGGTTGCCGACTTCATCCAGATCGACGAGTGGATCGATATCGACACTCGCGACAACAGCTTCAAAGGCCGTTCCAAGAAGTAATCCTTCTTGTGAAACGCAAAAAACCCGGCCTTGGCCGGGTTTTTTGTGCCTGCGATTCCTGCAGATCTCGATGCGTGCTCTTGCTCTTGCTTTTGTGGGAGCGGCCTTGTGTCGCGAAAGGGGCGCAAAGCGGCCCCGGCAATATCAAGGTGTACCCGAGATTCCGGGGCCGCTTCGCGCCCCATCGCGACGCAAGGCCGCTCCCACAGCCTTACACGGTCACGTGCAGGCGCACATCCACATTGCCGCGGGTGGCGTTGGAGTACGGGCACACCTTGTGCGCCTTTTCCACCAGCGCTTCGGCATCGGCCTGGGCCAGGCCCGGCAGGTTGATGTGCAGGTCGATGTCCAGGCCGAAACCACCTGGGATCTGGCCGATGCCCACCTTCGCGGTGATCGAGGAGTCCGCCGGCAGGGCTTTTTTCTCCTGCCCGGCCACGAACTTCAGGGCACCGATGAAGCACGCCGAGTAACCGGCGGCGAACATCTGCTCGGGGTTGGTGCCGTCACCGCCAGCGCCGCCCAGTTCCTTGGGGGTGCTCAGGCTGACCACCAGCTTGCCGTCGCTGGAACGGGACTTGCCATCGCGCCCACCGGTGGAGGTAGCTTCTGCGATGTACAGCGGAGTGACCTTTTGCATCTTGAGCCTCGCTAATGTGCTGTGCGCTCCCCGTCTGGAGGAGGGCGCGGGTTGGTGTGGGATTTAAATTAGCGCGCAATTAGTTAGTGCGCAAGATAAATCGTCACCGCTCATCCGAACGGCCATTGCACAGCATAGCTGTCAGAGGGTTTTCTGCAGGTTCTCGCGCAGCGCCAGCAGGTCGGCCTGCAGCTGTTGCAACTGTTCCAGGCTGCGCCCGCTGGCCTTGAGGATGCACTGCGGCACTTCTTTGGCCTGCTGCTGCAAGGCGCGGCCCTTGTCGGTCAGCTGCACCAGTACCACCCGTTCGTCCTCGCGGCTGCGGTTGCGCTGCAGCAGGCCTTCGCTTTCCAGGCGTTTGAGCAGCGGTGTCAGCGAGCCGGGGTCGGTGAGCAGGTGCTGGCTGATCTCGCCTACGGTCAGGCCGTCGTGCTCCCACAGCACGAGCATGGCCAGGTACTGCGGGTAGGTCAGGCCCAGGGCCTGCAGCAGCGGTTTGTAGACCTTGGTCATCAGCAACGAGGTGGAGTGCAGGGCGAAACAGACCTGGTTGTCCAGCAGCAGCTCGTCACAGGAGGCTTGGGTGTTGGCGTTCATGCAGGTCCTTGAAGGTAATCAATGGGAAAGTCTGGCACGCGGATCGTTAGTGCGCGCTTTATTCGCGCAGTTCACTGCGCAAGGCCAGGTCCCAGGGTGGAATCGGGCTGAAGCGGCTCTTGAGAAATTCGAGCAGCAAACGGCTGCGAGAGTTCGTTTCATGTTCCAGGCGAAGCGCGTAGATACCGCTGGTTTCCGCTTGGGGCAAGCCACCGTCGCAAAACAAAGGTATCAGCTCGCCACGCAGCAGGTATTCGCTGATCAGCCAAGTGGGCAGGTGGGCTATGCCTAAACCGGCGAGGGCGCCGAACAGCAGGGTTTCGGCGTTGTTGGCGGCCATGCGCATGCGTGAGGGGCGGTACAGGCGGGTTTGCCCGGCCACGTTGAAACGCCAGGCAAATGGCGGCGCCAGGCCGTCCCAGTCCAGGCCGTCGTGCCCGGGCAGTTCGCTGGGGCAGGTGGGCATGCCGCGGCTGGCCAGGTAGGCCGGGCTGGCGCAGGCGATGCGCACCATGTAGGCCAATGGCGTGGCGACCAGCCGGGTGTCGGCCAGCGGGCCGGCGCGCAGCACCAGGTCGACTTCGCCCAGGTGGCTGCCATGCAGGTCGACGAAGCTGTCGATCAGGCGCAGTTGCACATCAAGGCCCGGGTAGGCGACCAGGAAATCGGCGATGGCCGGGGCCAGGTGGCGGCGGCCGAATGCGGCGGGGGCGTCGACGCGGATCAGGCCTTCGGGGGCATTGCTCAGCGACACCGCTTCGGCGCGGGCCAGGCGCAGCTCCTCGATGATGCGCCTGGCCCGTTCGGCAAAGGCGTTGCCGGCAGGTGTGGCGCGCACGGCGTGGGTGCTGCGGGTGAACAGGCGGCTGCCCACGGCGCTTTCCAGATTGTCGATGCGCCGGGCCACGGCGGACGGGGTCAGCGGGTGGCGGCGGGCGGCGGCAGAAAAACTGCCGGTTTCCAGCACATCGAGGAACAGGCTTAGCTGGTCGGTCAGGGTATCTGGGCTCATGGCTGCCTTGTTTTTGCGAAAAACGCACAGCCATTGTGCGCTGCTGTGCGTTTCCCCGCCAGCCCGCAATCGTTAGCATGCTCGCATTATGTGTACAGGCGGATGAGGCCCCTGATGATCGAGTGGTTGTTGTATATCGTGCTGGGCGCAGCCCTGGGGACCATGGGTGGCCTGTTCGGCATTGGCGGCGGGCTGATCGCGATTCCGGCGCTGGGCGTGCTGTTCGGCCTGGACCAGCAACTGGCGCAAGGAACGGCGCTGGTGATGGTAGTGCCCAATGTGCTGCTGGCGCTGTGGCGTTATCACCAGCGTAACCGCATCGAGTTGCGCCATGCGGTGCCGTTGTCGCTGTGCAGCTTCGTGTTCGCCTGGCTGGGGTCGATCTGGGCGGTGGGGCTGGATGCGCAATCCATGCGCCTGGGCTTTGTCGGCTTCCTGGTGGCCCTGGCGGTGTGGAACGTGGCGCGGATGTTCATGAAGGTGACGCCGCCCAGCGCCGAGTTGCGCTATGCCTGGCCGTGGCTGGGTGTGCTGGGCAGCGTTGCCGGCACCATGGGCGGCTTGTTCGGGGTGGGTGGGGCCGTGGTGGCCACGCCGATCCTGACCAGTGTGTTCGGTACCACCCAGGTGGTGGCGCAGGGGCTGTCGCTGGCGCTGGCGGCGCCGAGTACCTTGGTAACCCTGGTGACCTATGGGGTGCACCACAGTGTTGACTGGGGGGTGGGGGTGCCATTGGCGGTGGGCGGCCTGCTGAGTATCAGCTGGGGGGTGAAATTGGCCCATGCGTTGCCGGAGAAGGTGTTGCGGGCGATGTTCTGTGTGTTTCTGGTGGGGTGTGCGGTGATGCTCGGGTTCGAGCTTTGAGATTTTGGGGCCGCTTTGCGGCCCATCGCCGGCAAGCCAGCTCCCACAGGAATTGTGCAGGCCTGCCATGAAGGAACAGGCTTGCACGATCCCTGTGGGAGCTGGCTTGCCGGCGATGGGCTGCGCAGCAGACCCAAGTTACTTGAACCCTTCGACAATGTAGTCGGCCATGCAGTCGGTAATCGGCGAAGGGTTCTGGGTACTGCGCACCAGCATCACATTGGCCACCGGCAACTGCGGCAACCCTTCGCTCTCGCCCAGAATGCGGATATTCCCGCCAATCAGGCTCTGCAACTGTGCGGTCACCGCCAACCCAGCGGTGACAATGGCGAAGATCGCTGCCAGGCTCGGGCTGGTATAGGCGATGCGGTAGTCGATGCCCTGGGCCTCCAGGGCATTGCAGGTCCAGGCCCGGCAGAAGCAGTCGGTGTTGAACAAGGCTACAGGCATGGGGCGTTGCTCCTGCGGGCAGAAGCCTTCCGCGGCGGCCCAGACCAGGCGTTCCTGGCGCAGCAGCTGGCCAATCTCGTTACCTGGTTCACGGGTGACGATGGTCAGGTCCAGGTCCTGGCGCAGCATCAGTTGTTTGGAGGAGTCGCAATGCACCTCCACCTGCACCAGCGGGTAGGCTTGGGCAAAGCTCGACAGGATGGTCGGCAGGAAACGCATGGCATAGTCGTCCGGCGTACCGATGCGTACGACCCCGACCATGTGCGGCATGCGCAGGGTGTTGAACACTTCCCCATGCAACTTGAGGATGCGCCGCGCATAGCCGAGCAGCACCTGGCCTTCGGCAGTCAACCGCACCTGGCGGCCGTCGCGCTCGAACAGCTGGCGCTGCAGAATGTCTTCTTCCAGGCGTTTCATCTGCATGCTCACCGCCGACTGGGTGCGGTTGACCACCTCGCCGGCGCGGGTGAAGCCGCCCTGCTCGGCGATGGCCACGAAGGTGCGCAGTACGTCCGCATCGAGGCTCTGGTACTGGGACATTGCATCAATCTCCGAGATGCATGGCATCAGAAACATTCGTTGGATTGATCTTATGCCTGGCAGGAGACTGGAGCCATCAACACGGAGGGCTTCACGATGAAAGGTCATGTCAGCAGCATCCAGCAACCTGCCTTTTCCCTGAACCACCTGTGGCATGCCGCCCTGCAGCGCCCGGCGCGCTGGCTGCAGCTGTACCGCCAGCGCCAGGAACTGGCCAGCCTGAGTGATGCGACCCTGCACGACCTGGGGTTGAGCCGGGCGGATATCCAGCAGGAGGCCGAGCGGCATTTCTGGGATGACCCGCTGCGGAAATAGGCTAAGTTTGTCGGTGGGTTTACCGGCCTCTTCGCGGGCAAGCCCGCTCCCACAGGTACTGCACAATGTGGGAGCGGGTTCACCCGCGAAAGGGCCGGAACAGACACTACAAGGAGTTCAGGCTTGCCCCTCAAGCTGTCCATCAACCAGGCCCGCCGCCTGGCCCTTTCTGCCCAAGGTTTCGGCAAACAGCCGGAATCGGTGCCGACCCTGCCAGCACTCAAGCGCATGCTGCAACGCCTGGGCGTGTTGCAGATCGATTCGGTCAACGCCCTGGTCCGCTCCCACTACCTGCCGCTGTTCTCCCGGCTGGGCAACTACTCGCCTGCCACTCTCGACCAGCTCGCCTGGGGCAGTGGCCGCCAGCGCCTGTTGTTCGAGTACTGGGGGCACGAAGCCTCGCTGCTGCCGCTGAGCCTGTACCCACTACTGCGCTGGCGCATGGCCCATGCCGCCGATGGCCGTGGCATCTATCGCCAGCTCGCGCAGTTTGGCCGTGAACGCCAGGATGTGATCGCCCGGGTACTGGCAGCGGTCCGCGAACAGGGCGCCCTTGGCGCGGGCAGCCTGTCCACCCGCGAGGAGCGGGCTGGCCCCTGGTGGGACTGGAGCGAGGAAAAGCACGCGCTGGAATGGCTGTTCGCCGCTGGGGAGGTGACGGTCGCTGGCCGGCGCGGCTTCGAGCGGCTCTACGATGTACCGGAAAAGGTCCTGCCGAGGTCGATCCTCGACCAGCCACTGCCCAGCGAGACCGAGGCGCATCAGGGCTTGATGCTGCACGCCGCCACCGCCCTGGGCGTAGCCACCGAGCGCGACCTGCGCGACTACTTCCGCCTGGACCCGGGGCAGGGCAAGGCGGCACTGGCCGAACTGGTGGCTGATGGCCGCCTGCAAGCGGTCGAGGTGCAGGGTTGGAAGCAGCTTGCCTACTGCGCCGGCGCGCCGCGTATCCCCCGGCGCATCCAGGCCAGCGCGCTGTTGTCGCCGTTCGATTCACTGGTCTGGGAACGCAACCGTACCGAGCGCTTGTTCGACTTCCGCTACCGCCTGGAAATCTACACACCGGCGCACAAGCGGGTGTACGGCTACTACGTGCTGCCGTTCCTGTACCGCGAACACATCGCCGCGCGCGTGGACCTGCGCGCCGAGCGCGCCCAGGGGCAACTGGCAGTGCACGCCGTGCATGTCGAGGCAGGCGGCCTGGACGAAGAGGGTTACCAGGCCCTGGCCAGCAACCTGCTGCGCCTGGCCAGCTGGCTGGGGCTGGAGAGGGTGCAACTGAACTGCCCGCGTACCGAGGGCAGCCAGTTGCGCCAGGCGTTGCTCAGCGCCGCACCTGCTTGAGGGTTTCGGCAATCAGGAACGCCAGCTCCAGGGACTGGTCGGCATTCATCCGCGGGTCGCAGTGGGTGTGATAGCGATCGGACAGCGCATCCTCGGTGATCGGCCGGGCACCGCCGATGCATTCGGTGACGTTCTGCCCGGTCATCTCGATGTGGATGCCGCCGGCATGGCTGCCCTCGGCCTGGTGCACCTGGAAGAACTGTTTCACCTCATCCAGGATCTGCGCAAAGTCGCGGGTCTTGTAGCCGCTGCTGGCCTTGATGGTATTGCCATGCATCGGGTCGGAGCTCCACAGCACCTTGCGCCCTTCGCGCTCGACCGTGCGGATCAGCCCCGGCAGGTGGTCGCCGACCTTGCCGGCGCCCATGCGCACGATCAGGTTCAGGCGCCCGGGGTCGTTGGCCGGGTTCAGCGTGTCGATCAGGCGGATCAGTTCTTCGGGGTTCATGCTCGGGCCAACCTTCACCCCGATCGGGTTGTGCACGCCACGCAGGAACTCCACATGGGCTCCGTCCAGCTGGCGGGTGCGGTCGCCGATCCACAGCATGTGCGCCGAGCAGTCGTAGTAGTCGCCGGTCAGGCTGTCCTGGCGCACGAAGGCTTCTTCATAGTTCAGCAGCAGTGCTTCGTGGGCGGTGAAGAAGCTGGTTTCGCGCAGCTGCGGCGCGCTGTCCAGGCCGCAGGCGCGCATGAATGCCAGGGTTTCGTCGATGCGGTTGGCCAGCTGGTGGTACTTGTCGGCCAGCGCCGAGTTGGCGATGAAGTCCAGGTTCCACTTGTGCACCTGGTGCAGGTCGGCAAACCCGCCCTGGGCGAAGGCGCGCAGCAGGTTGAGGCTGGCAGTGGCCTGGTGGTAGGCCTGCAGCAGGCGCTCCGGGTCGGGGATGCGGCTTTTCGCGTCGAAGCCGATGCCGTTGACGATGTCGCCACGGTAGGCGGGCAGGGTGATGTCGCCGATGGTTTCATCGCCCGATGAGCGCGGCTTGGCGAACTGCCCGGCCATGCGCCCGACCTTGACCACCGGGCAGCCGGCGGCGAAGGTCATGACGATGGCCATCTGCAGCAGCACCTTGAAGGTGTCGCGGATTTTCGCCGCCGAGAACTCGGCGAAGCTCTCGGCGCAGTCGCCACCCTGCAGCAGGAAGGCGCGGCCTTCGGTGACCTCGGCGAACTGCCGGCGCAGCTCGCGCGCCTCGCCCGCGAACACCAGCGGCGGGTAGCTGGCCAGGGTCTGTTCGACCTTCAGCAGGTGCGCGGCATCGGGGTAGGTCGGTTGCTGCTGGATCGGCAGGGCGCGCCAGCTGTCGGGGCTCCACGGTTGGTTCATCTCGGGCTCGGTCTTGTCGGTTGTAGGCTATGGGCCATGGTAACAGTTGGCGCTGCGCTTGTTGCATCGAGGGTGTTGACGGACAATGCGCGTTTTTGCGCGGGTGGGTGGTGAGCATGACGGCGGAACGGGAAGAGCGGCTACTGGCACGGGTGGAGGACGCCTTTGGCGTCATCAGCGTGTATGAAGTCGACGACTACCGCTTTCTGGAATTCGGCGATGCGATCGAGCAGAGCTGCGTGTTCACGGCCGACCCCAGTTGGCTGGAGTATGACTATACCCGCGCCATGCTGGTGGGGGCGCTGTGCCACGAGCAGCCGGAGAGCGCGCTGTTTCTCGGCCTGGGTGCCGGCACGCTGACCCAGGCCTGCATGAAGTTCCTGCCGCTGGACGACATCGAAGCCATCGAACTGCGCCCGGACGTACCGCGCCTGGCCATGGAGTACCTGGGCCTGGACGACGACCCGCGGCTGTATGTACGCATCGGCGATGCCCTGGAGCTTTTGCCCACGGCGGAGAAGGCCGACCTGCTGTTCGTCGACCTGTACACCGACCATGGGCCGGGGGTGGGCCACCTGGCGTGGAACTTCCTGGAGAACTGCCAGCAGCAGCTGAACCCGGGTGGTTGGCTGGTGATCAACCAGTGGGCCACCGACGATGGCAAGCCGCTGGGCGCGGCGTTGCTGCGCGGGTTGTACCACCGGCATTACTGGGAGCTGCCGGTGAAGGAGGGCAATGTGATCCTGCTGGTGCCGGCGGACCTGGAGCAGACGCTGGACCTGGATGGGCTGAAAGCCCGGGCCCAGGCGCTGGCGCCGCGCCTGGGGTACAGCCTCGAGGGGCTGATCCGCGAGATTCGGCCGGCTACCTGATGAATCTGTGGCGAGGCTGCTGGCCCTATCGCCGGCAAGCCAGCTCCCACACCGACCGCGTTGGCCTCAAGCCATGCGCTGTCCCTGTGGGAGCTGGCTTGCCGGCGATGAGGCCGATACAGGCAATAAAGAATTATCGATTCAGCTCCAGGTGATTGATGGCCCGACACTGGCCAGGCACCCTGAAAATATTCCTCACGTCTGCGCACGATTTCGGGTATAGTACGCGCCGGTCTTTTAGCGGACCGCAAAATCAGGTGGTGCAAACCCTCCGAGTCCAGCTTCGGCTGCACGTCCGCTAGGCGGACTTTCCCACGTTTTCTTTTTCAATCGTTTTCGCAAATCCCCGCCGCCAAAGCTGCCTGGGTGACCTGTCGGTCTTTCATGGCTTGTGCAGCTTTGGAGCATGGGTCTTTGCGGATGCACCTAGAGGCAGACCCATGACCCAGGAAACCGGCGGCTTCGCCGCTCTCGATCTCAATCCGAATATTGTTGCTGCCGTTCTGGCGACCGGCTACGAAGAGCCGTCCGCCATTCAGCAACAATCGATCCCGATCATCCTCGCCGGTCACGACATGATCGGCCAGGCGCAGACTGGCACCGGCAAGACCGCTGCCTTCGCCCTGCCGATCCTCAACAAGATCGATGTGAGCAAGCGCGAACCGCAAGCCCTGATCCTGGCGCCAACCCGTGAGTTGGCGCTGCAAGTTGCTACCGCTTTCGAAACCTACGCCAAGCAGATGCCGGGCGTGAACGTGGTCGCCGTCTACGGTGGTGCCCCGATGGGCCCACAGCTGCGTGCGATCCGCAACGGCGCGCAAATCGTCGTGGCCACCCCGGGCCGTCTGTGCGACCACCTGCGTCGTGACGAAAAAGTCCTGTCGACCGTGCAGTACCTGGTACTGGACGAAGCCGACGAGATGCTCAAGCTGGGCTTCATGGACGACCTCGAAGTGATCTTCGATGCCATCCCCGCCAGCCGCCAGACCGTGCTGTTCTCCGCCACCCTGCCGTCGTCGATCCGTTCGATCGCCGAACGCCACCTGCGCGAGCCCAAGCACGTCAAGATCCAGAGCAAGACCCAGACCGTTACCGCGATCGAGCAGGCCCACCTGATGGTCCACGCCGACCAGAAGATCCCGGCTGTGCTGCGTCTGCTGGAAGTGGAAGAGTTCGACGCGCTGATCGCCTTCGTGCGTACCAAGCAAGCCACCCTGGACCTGGCCTCCGCGCTGGAAGCCAAGGGTTACAAGGCTGCCGCGCTGAACGGCGACATCGCCCAGAACCAGCGTGAGCGCGTGATCGACTCGCTCAAGGATGGCCGCCTGGACATCGTTGTCGCTACCGACGTCGCTGCCCGTGGCCTGGACGTACCGCGTATCACTCACGTGTTCAACGTCGACATGCCGTACGACCCGGAGTCCTACGTACACCGTATCGGCCGCACCGGCCGTGCCGGTCGCGATGGCCGTGCACTGCTGCTGGTCACCCCGCGTGAGCGCCGCATGCTGCAGGTGATCGAGCGCGTAACCGGGCAGAAAGTTGCCGAAGCCCGCCTGCCGAATGCCCAGGCCGTGCTGGACGCCCGCATCAAGAAGCTGACCTCGAGCCTGGCGCCGCTGGTTGCCGAAGCGGAAGCCACCCACGGCGAGCTGTTCGACCGCCTGACCGCCGACCTGGGTTGCAGCGCGCGTGCCCTGGCTGCTGCCCTGCTGCGCAAGGCCACCAATGGCCAGGCGCTGGACCTGGCTGCGGTAGAGCGTGAGCAGCCGCTGGTGCCGAGCTTCGCCCCGCGTGGTGAGCGTACCGAACGTGGTGAGCGTGGCGAGCGGCCGGAGCGTGGTGACCGCGAGCGCCGTGCGCCGATGCCGCTGGCCGAAGGCCGTGTGCGTTGCCGTACTGCCCTGGGTGCCCGTGACGGCATCGCTGCCAAGAACCTGCTGGGCGCGATCCTCAACGAAGGTGGCCTGGCCCGTGACGCCATTGGCCGCATCCAGGTGCGCGACAGCTTCAGCCTGGTCGAGCTGCCGGAAGATGGCCTGGAGAAGCTGCTGTCCAAGCTCAAGGACACCCGCGTGGCTGGCAAGCAGCTGAAGCTGCGTCGCTACCGCGAGGATTGATCCTGGCGCAATGAAAAAATCCCCGGCTTTGGCTGGGGATTTTTTTTGCCTGTGCGATCTCTTCGCGGGCTTGCCCGCTCCCACAGGTGCATCACAGCTCTCAAGACCTGTGGAGGACCTGTGGGAGCGGGCAAGCCCGCGAAGAGGCCCTTCAGTCGAACCGATAAATGTCCATCCCCAACGCCCCCAAGGTAAACCCTTGGTGCACCACCCCGAACTTGCCCCCAGCCCCCAGGGCAAAGAACAGCGGCAGGAAATGCTCATCACTGGGATGGTTACGCACCGCAAACGGCGCCTGCTGCCGATAACCCAGCAACGCTTCCTGATCATCGGCCCGCAGCTTTTCCACCACCCAATCCCTGAACGCCAGTGCCCAAGGCTCGATCACATCCGGCCCGGCATGCCAGTCCAGTTCGCCCAGGTTGTGGGTAATGCTGCCCGAGCCGATCAGCAGCACGCCCTGGCCGCGCAAACCCGCCAACGCCTGGCCTACCTTGACCTGCAGCGCCGGCCCCATGTGGCTGGGCAGTGAAACCTGCATCACCGGAATATTCGCATCCGGGTACATCAGCGACAGCGGTACCCAGGCGCCGTGGTCGAACGGCCGCTGCGCGTCCAGCCGGGCAGGCAGCCCGGCA
Source organism: Pseudomonas sp. X4 (assembly GCF_040784925.1). NCBI lineage: Bacteria > Pseudomonadati > Pseudomonadota > Gammaproteobacteria > Pseudomonadales > Pseudomonadaceae > Pseudomonas > Pseudomonas sp. X4. Next base: position 3,972,639 of record NZ_CP160798.1, read on the forward strand.
GCCTTCAGCAATTCACTGACCTGGCCGGCAAGGGTGGGGTCACCCGGCGCCGGGTACTGCACCGCATACAGCGCCGGTGGGAAACCGTAGAAGTCATGCCAGGTCTCTGGTCGTGCGCTGCCGGTAACCAGCAGTTCGCGGCTTTCCCAGTGCGCCGACACCACCACGATCGCTTTCGGCCGGGGCAGGGCGTTGGCCAGCCCGGCCAGCGCCGGCCCGCTGGCGCCGGGTTGCAGGGCCAGAATGGGGGAACCATGGGAAATGAACAGGCTGGGCAGCATGGCAGGGTCCTGACGGTTAAGATGCACTCATCTTCGATCAACTACAGATCGAAATCCAAACCAACTTTTACCGACAAACCATCTAAAAATCGGGAGTGATCATGGAGCCAGCGTTCTGGCAGCAGCGGTGGGCCGACAACCAGATCGGCTTTCACCAGGCGCAGGTGAACCCCTATCTGCAGAAGTATTGGCCAACGCTTGGCCTGGCGCCGGGTAGCCGCGTGCTGGTGCCGTTGTGCGGCAAGAGCCTGGACCTGGCCTGGCTGGCCGGGCAGGGGTACCGCGTGTTGGGCGTAGAGCTGTCGCGGCGGGCGGTGGAGGCATTCTTCCGCGAGCATGGGCTTGAAGCCGAGGTGCAACAGCGCGGGGCTTTCGAGGTTTGGCGCAGTGGTGACGTTGAGCTCTGGTGTGGGGATTTCTTTGCGTTGCAGGCAGAGGATATCGGCGACTGCGCGGGGCTGTATGACCGGGCGGCGCTGATTGCCTTGCCGCCGCAAATGCGTGTGGCTTACATGCAGTTGTTGTCGGGCTTGCTGCCGGCGGGTTGCCAGGGGGTGGTGGTGACTCTGGATTATGATCAGGCTTTGTTGGGCGGGCCGCCGTTTTCGGTCGGGGATGAAGAGCTGCGGCAGGGGTTTACCGGGTGGCAGGTGGATGAGTTGGAGGCTGTGGAGGTGATTAAGGAAAGCCCGAAGTTCTTGCAGGCCGGGGTATCGAGTTTGTTGGAGCGGGTGTACCGGGTTAGCCGATGACAGGTGTGTAGCCTGCAGCGGCCCTTTCGCGGGTGAACCCGCTCCCACAGGTACTGCACAATCCTCAAGGTGTGTGGTGAACCTGTGGGAGCGGGTTTACCCGCGAAGAGGCCGGCACAGGTGTACAAAAAAGGGCGACCGAAGTCGCCCTTTTGTTTTACCGGTTGGATCAACCGCGACGGCGCAGGGCCTCGATACGGTCTTCCAGCGGCGGGTGGCTCATCAGCAGCCCGGCCAGGCCGTGCTTCAGGCCACCATTGATGCCGAAGGCCTTCATGGTGTCGGGCATGTGCACCGGCAGGCCTTGCTCCACGCGCAGGCGCTGCAGGGCGCCGATCATCGCCGCGGTACCGGCCAGCTGTGCACCGGCTTCGTCGGCGCGGTATTCGCGGCGGCGCGAGAACCACATCACGATCATGCTGGCCAGAATGCCCAGGATCAGCTCGGCAACGATGGTCGCCACGTAGTAGGCAATGCCCTGGCCTTCTTCGTTCTTGAAGATCACCTTGTCGACGAAGTTGCCGATGATGCGTGCGAAGAACATCACGAAGGTGTTCACCACGCCTTGCACCAGCGCCAGGGTGACCATGTCGCCGTTGGCCACGTGGCCGATCTCGTGGGCCAGCACTGCCCGCACTTCATCGGGCGAGAAACGCTCCAGCAGGCCCTGGGATACGGCGACCAGCGCGTCGTTGCGGTTCCAGCCGGTGGCGAAGGCGTTGGCCTCGTACGCCGGGAAGATACCCACCTCGGGCATCTTGATGCCCGCTTCACGGGACAGCTCTTCGACCGTTTGCAGCAGCCACTGTTCGTGGCGGGTGCGCGGCTGGCTGATGATCTGGGTGCCGGTGGTCATCTTCGCCATCCACTTGGAGATGAACAGCGAGACGAGGGAGCCGGCAAAGCCGAACACGGCGCAGAACACCAGCAGGCTGCTGAGGTTCAGGTCGACCCCGTTGGCGGCCATGAACCCGTTGAAACCGAACAGGCTCAGGGTAATGCTTGCAACCAGCACCACCGCGAGGTTGGTGGCTACAAACAACAGAATGCGCATCATGGTTGTTACGTTCTCCTGACGGATGAGTTGTCGCTTACTGCGGGGTATATAAGGGGCCTGCCGTGCCGATTCAATCGGGCGACTATTTCAAACTGTGTACGGCGGAGTATGGCAGAGGATGGCGCGGGGGCTGTGGGATAGAGCGTTGCAGGATGTAAGAAACATCCTGTGGGAATGTTGGGGCTGCGTTGCAGCCCATCGCCGGCAAGCCAGCTCCTACAGGGGACCCCACAATCTTCAGCCTGTGGAGATCCTGTGGGAGCTGGCTTGCCGGCGATGAGGCCGGTACTTACTGCGAATAAGTCCGCAGGAAGTTGCCGATCCGGCCAATCGCCGCCTCCAGGTCATCCACCCGCGGCAAGGTGACCACGCGGAAATGGTCCGGCCACGGCCAGTTGAACGCCGTGCCCTGAACGATCAGCAGCTTCTCCGACAGCAGCAGGTCGAGCACGAACTTCTCGTCGTTGTGAATCGGGCAAACCTTCGGGTCGATCTTCGGGAATGCATACAGCGCACCCATCGGCTTGACGCAGCTAACGCCCGGGATGTCGTTCAGCAGTTCGTAGGTGCGGTTGCGCTGCTCCAGCAGGCGGCCCGGTGGCAGCACCAGGTCGTTGATGCTCTGGTAGCCGCCCAGCGCGGTCTGGATGGCATGCTGGGCCGGCACGTTGGCGCACAGGCGCATGTTGGCCAGCATGTCGATGCCTTCGATGTAGCTTTGCGCGTGGTGCTTGGGCCCGGAGATGATCAGCCAGCCGGAACGGAAGCCCGCCACCCGGTACGACTTGGACAGGCCGTTGAAGGTCAGGCACAGCAGGTCGGGGGCCAGCGAGGCGGTGCTGATGTGCACGGCTTCGTCGTACAGGATCTTGTCGTAGATCTCGTCGGAGAACACCACCAGGTTGTGCTGGCGGGCCAGTTCCAGCATGCCCAGCAGCAGCTCTTTGGAGTACACCGCGCCGGTCGGGTTGTTCGGGTTGATGATCACCAGGGCCTTGGTGTTCGGGGTGATCTTGGCCTTGATGTCCTCAAGGTCGGGGAACCAGTCGGCCTGCTCGTCGCACAGGTAGTGCACCGGCTTGCCGCCGGCCAGGCTCACGGCGGCGGTCCACAGCGGGTAGTCGGGGGCCGGGATCAGCACTTCGTCGCCGTTGTTGAGCAGCGCCTGCATCGACATCACGATCAGCTCGGACACACCGTTACCCAGGTAGATGTCCTCGATGCCGACGCCTTCGATCTGCTTCTGCTGGCAGTACTGCATCACCGCCTTGCGCGCGCTGAACAGGCCCTTGGAGTCGCTGTAGCCCTGCGCGGTGGGCAGGTTGCGGATCACATCCTGGAGGATTTCGTCAGGCGCCTCGAAGCCAAACGGCGCCGGGTTGCCGATGTTCAGCTTGAGGATGCGGTGGCCTTCCTCTTCCAGGCGCTTGGCGTGCTTGAGCACTGGGCCGCGAATGTCGTAGCAGACATTGGCGAGCTTGTTCGATTTGCTGAACTGCATGATGGGATCCCGATTGAGAAAACGCGCTACGCCCCGCCGAAAGGTTTGAAAGGGCAGGAAGCGGGTGCCAGACTGAACGCCTGGCACACGAAGCCAACTAATATACGTGCCACCCGCGCCCCGGAAAAGACGGTGCGCAGTGAAATTCAGCCTGCCGAGGTCCCTACATGCAAAAGATCGAGAAAACCCTGGAACAATGGCGGTCGATGCTCGACCCCGAGCAGTACCAGGTGTGCCGCCTCAAGGGCACCGAGCGGCCGTTCAGCGGCAAGTACAACAGCGAGCGCCGCGACGGCATCTACCATTGCATCTGCTGCGGCCTGGCACTGTTCGATGCGCAGACCAAGTTCGATTCCGGCTGCGGCTGGCCGAGCTTCTACGCCCCCATCGAGGAGAGCGCGATGATCGAGATCCGCGACACCTCCCATGGCATGATCCGCACCGAAGTCACCTGTGCCCGCTGCGATGCGCACCTGGGCCACGTGTTCCCCGATGGCCCGCCACCGACCGGCCTGCGCTACTGCATCAACTCGGTGTGCATCGACCTGCGCCCGCGCGACTGACCGGAGCCCGACCATGGCTGGATCGATACTGGACATCCCCTGCGTGACCCTGGGCGGCGAGCACAAGAAACTCGGCGACTTCCCCGGCAAGGCGTTGCTGGTGGTCAATACCGCCAGCCAGTGCGGCTTTACCCCGCAGTACAAGGGCCTGGAGCAACTGTGGCAGGCCTACCGCGCACGCGGCCTGGTGGTGCTGGGCTTCCCCTGCAACCAGTTCGGCAAGCAGGAGCCGGGCGATGCACGGGAAATTGCCCAGTTCTGCGAGCGCAATTTCGGCGTGAGCTTCCCGCTGTTCCGCAAGGTCGAGGTCAACGGCCCAGGCAGCCACCCGCTGTTCGTCGAACTCAAGCAGCGCGCCCCGGGCATTCTGGGCAGCCAGAAGATCAAGTGGAACTTTACCAAGTTTCTGGTCGACCCGGCCTCTGGCCAGGTAACGCGCTACGCCCCCACCACCAAGCCGCAGGCCCTGGAAGCGGACATCGAGCGCCTGCTCAGCCGTTGACCGGCACCCAGTGGTCGACCAGCGCCAGCAGCTCTTCACGGCGGAACGGCTTGGCCAGGTAGTCGTTCATGCCCGCTGCCCGGCAGCGCTCGCGCTCTTCGGGCATGGCGTTGGCGGTAAGGGCAACGATCGGCAGGTCGGGCCAGCGGCCGCTCTGGCGGATGCGCCGGCTGGCCTCGTAGCCATCCATCACCGGCATGTTGCAGTCCATCAGTACCAGGTCGAACTCGTCCTGTTCCAATAGCTCCAGGGCCTCGGCGCCCTGGGTGGCCAGTTGTACCTGGCAGCCGAGCTTGGCCAGCATGCCCTTGGCCACCAGCTGGTTCACCGGGTTGTCCTCCACCAGCAGGATGCGCGCGCGGCCTTGTTCCAGGGTGATGGCCGGGGTGTCCAGCGGGTGTTCGGGCTCGTGGCCCTGCAAGGTGCGGCGCAAGGTCTGGTACAGGGCGTTGCGCGCCAGCGGCCGGGCCAGCTGGTGCAGGGGGGCGAGGGTGACCGACTGTTCGCTGGGCAGAAAGTTGCCGTAGGCGGTCACCAGCAGGATCGGTGTCTTCAGTGCCGGGCGCAGTTCGAACAGCTGGTCCAGGCTGTCGGTGATCAGCAGGTCGATGGCCGTGGCGTCCAGCCCCGCGCTGCTGTCATGGTGCTGATAGGCAAGGCCCCAGGCGGGCAACAGGTCCTGCAGCAGTTCATCGAGCCCGCTGCCGGCCGCGCTCAGCGCCGCCACGCGCCCGTGCAACGGTGCCGGCGGGATGGCTTCGGTGTGCACCGCCAGCGGCAGCTCGGCGGTGAAGCGGCTGCCGAAGCCCGGGTCGGACTTGATATGCAGGTGGCCCTGCATGGCCTTGCACAGGTTGCGTGTCAGCGCCAGGCCCAGGCCGGTGCCGCCGTACTGGCGGGTGATGCCGGCGCCGGCCTGGGTGAACGGCTGGAAGATCCGCGCCTGGGCTTCTTCGGGGATGCCGATGCCGGTGTCGCGCACTTCCAGGCGCACACCGCCGACGATGGTCGCCAGGCGCACATCCACGCGGCCGAAGCGGGTGAACTTGAGGGCGTTGGACAGCAGGTTGCTGACGATCTGCCGTACCCGCGTGGGGTCGCCAAGCACGCTGCTGGGGAAGTCGCGGGCGATCAGGCAGGTCAGCTCCACGCTTTGCGCGGTGTTCTGCGACAGCAGGTTGGCGGTGTCCTCGACCATCGAGCCCATGTCGAACGGAATGCGCTCCAGCTCCAGCTGGCCGGCATCGAACTTGGACAGGTCGAGAATATCGTTGAGCAACTCCACCAGCACCTTGCCCGAGTCATGGGCTATCGCCAGCTGCTGGCGTTGCTCGCTGGGCAGCGGGCTGTCGAGGGCAAGGGCGATCATGCCGAGCATGCCGTTGAGCGGGGTACGGATTTCGTGGCTCATGTTGGCGAGGAAGGCGGCGCGCGCCTGGGCCATGTCCAGCGCCCGGCGGCGGGCTTCTTCCAGCTCCTGGTTGGACAGGCTCAAGCTGCTGTTGCTGGCCCTCAGCTCGTTGGTGCGTGCCGAGACGATATCTTCCAGCTCGTTGAGGTACTGGGTAAGGCGGTTTTCCGCGGTGCGCCGCTGCTCGATCTCGGTGGCCATGCTGACGAATTGCTGGTTGGCGACCTTCACCAGTACGCCGATCTCGTCGTGTTCGTGGCCGTGCGGGCAGGCCACGCGGGTTTGCCGGGGCTTGCGCGGGTCGCTGCCGCTGAGCGCGCCGATCACCGTCACCAGCGGCTTGGTCAGCATCATGTAGAACAGCGCCAGGAGAATGCCGGTCAGCACCAGGCTGCGGGCGAAACCGTTGAGCAGGGTGATGCCGGCACGGTCGAGAAAGCGGCTGCCGAAGGCGTAGGTGTCAACCTCCAGGTACAGGGTGCCGAGATATTCCTCGGGCATGTGGGTCAGGTACAGGCGTTCCTTGAACTGGCGCTGGTCGCCGAACAGGAAGTCGCTGAGCGGCCGGTAGCGGTCCTGCAGGCGCGGCCGTTCGACGTCGGCCAGCACTGTTTCGTTGTTGTCGATCAGCCGCGCACGGATGATCGCCGGCGATTGCAGCAGGCCGCGGGTCAGCTCCAGGGCCAGTTCCGAGTCGATGTTGTAGGCGATGCGCGAAGCCGGGTTGTGGCTGATTTGCAGCAAGGCGCGCACTTCACGGTTGATGGACGCGTCTTCGCTGGCATAATCGATGCCGATCTGGATGAGACTGAGCAATGTTCCCAGGATGAAGCCGACCAGGACTGTCAACCGGGCTTGCTTGTATGACAGGCGATTGGTGAACTTGATATCCATGTGTCCCGAGCCGGTTTCACGTCCCTTGCGCTGCGCAAGCATAGCCGAATAGCCCCGGCTGCTGGTGGGTCTGTCACACATTCAGCCTTGATTGTTCTACTGGCTGTGCCGGCCTCTTCGCGGCTAAAGCCGCTCCCACAGGTACATCACAGGTCTCAAGGGCGGTGGTAAACCTGTGGGAGCGGCTTTAGCCGCGAAGAGGCCGGCACAGCAGCCCCGAATCTGAATTTGCAGGAGCCCTGATGGACGCTCGCTTGATTGCTTTCCTGGACCGCGCCGAATCGGTACTGGCCCGCCTCGAACCCCTGTTGCCGGCCCAGCGCCCGAACATCGACTGGGCCACCACCCTGGCCGCGCGCTGGCAGCGCGATGGCCGCAGCGGCTACCTGCTGCCGCTGGAAGTCAGCCTGGACATCCGCCTGAGCGACCTGATCGGCGTCGACCAGCAGCGGGACCAGCTGGGCCGCAACACCCATCAGTTCATCAACGGCATGCCGGCCAACCATGCACTGCTGTGGGGGTCGCGCGGCACCGGTAAGTCGTCGCTGGTACGTGCCCTGCTGGCCGAGCACGCCGGTGCCGGCCTGCGCCTGATCGAAATCGAACGCGACCACCTGGCCGACCTGCCGCGTGTAGTCGAGCAACTGCAGAAGCTGCCGCAGCGCTTCATCCTGTTCTGCGACGACCTGTCGTTCGAAGCCGGGGAGGGCGACTACCGGGTGCTCAAGAGCGTGCTCGACGGCTCGCTCGAGCAGGCCCCCGACAACGTGCTGCTGTACGCCACCTCCAACCGCCGCCACCTGGTGCCGGAGAAGGAGAGCGACAACGAGAACTGGAAGCGCGTGGACGGCGAGCTGCACCCCAGCGAAGCGGTGGAAGACAAGATTGCCCTATCCGACCGTTTTGGCTTGTGGCTGTCGTTCTACCCCTTCACCCAGGAACACTTCCTGAACGTGGTCGAGCACTGGATCGGCCAACTCGCGCAGTCTGCTGGCCTGGCCTGGCAGCGCAGCGAAGAACTCGACATCCTCGCCGTGCGCTGGGCCACCGGCCGCGGTAACCGTAATGGCCGTTGTGCCTATCAGTTCGCCCGCTACTGGGTCGGGCTGCAATTGCTGGAGCAAAAGTAAATGATCGACCTCAATGCCAGTGGCGCCGGCCTCGACGGCTACAACCTGCTGGCGGCGCAAGTGCAGGCGCTGTTTGCCGACGAGCGTGACTTCATCGCCAATGCCGCGCAGTTTTCGGCGTTCCTCTATAACCAGGTGGACGACCTGAACTGGGCGGGGTTCTACCTCAACCGCAACGAAGAACTGGTGCTGGGCCCATTCCAGGGCCAGGTGGCGTGCGTGCGCATCCCGTTCAGCAAGGGCGTGTGCGGGGCGGCAGCGGCCACCCGGCAGACCCAGCGGGTAGAGGACGTGCATGCGTTCCCGGGGCACATTGCCTGTGACAGTGCGTCCAACAGCGAGCTGGTGATCCCGCTGGTGAAGGAGGGCAGGTTGATTGGTGTGCTGGACCTGGACAGCCCGAAGCTTGGGCGCTTCAGTGAGGCGGATCAGGTGGGGCTGGAGCGGTTGGCGGCGATTTTCCTGGAGCTGACCGACTGCTGATGGTCGTTGCCTGTACCGGCCTCTTCGCGGCTAAAGCCGCTCCCACAAGGATGGCATCAAGCCTGAAGGCAGTGCGGTCCCTGTGGGAGCGGCTTTAGCCGCGAAGAGGCCAGTACAGGTTAAAGCATCAGTCGTACATCACCTTCTTCTTCCAGGTCTCTTCCTCATCGGTCTTGAGCCCCTGGGTCAGTTCATTCTGCTCGTCCTCCGCCGGGGCCATGCGGTCCAGCACCTGGGCGTTGGCCCGGGCCAGCAGCTTCTCCAGGTACGTCAGCTGCTCTTCATAAACCTTCGGTTCCGGCTGCTTGCGCAGGTACTGCACGCCGCGCTCGAAGGCCAGGCGCGCCTGGCCTGGCTGGTTCTGCTGCAGGGCCTGCTGGCCGAGGTTGTTGAAGAACTCGATATGCAGCAGCACCAGGATATGGCGGATTTCCTTGATCCATTGCTTGGCCTCGGGCGTGGGCAGGAAGCCCTCCTGGGCGGCGCGGGTCACCTGGTTATGCAGCGCCTCCAACAAGAAGCGCACATCCTTGGCCTTGATCTCGGTCTGGATCGGGTTGGGCGGGTTGTTTACCGGAATCTGCCCGCCCTGGGCAATCAGCCTCTCCAGTTCGGCGATGCGCGCCTTGATGTCGGCATTGTGCTTGTCCATCGCCAGTTGACGCTGGTTGAGGTTGAGCTCCAGGCGGGTCAGCAGCAACTTCAGCGCCGGGGTCATGAACTGGCCGGGGAAGGTCTCGGTGATTTCGCCACAGCGGCGCAGGCGGTCGGCCAGCTCGACCTTCATCCGGGCGCGCTCGAGCTTGCCGTTCTCGACCACATTGTTTAGGTAGCCGATCACGATCAGCAACGCGATACCCGCCACGATGAGCAGGGTGATCAGAAGTGGTGTCACCGTTAATGCCTCATTGAAGAAGAATTACAGCTTTGAGTGTAGTGAGTTTGCCGGGGGGCGAATAGCGGCTACATGCCTGTACCGGCCCTTTCGCGGCTAAAGCCGCTCCCACAGGTACGGCACTGCCTTCAAACTGCGCACGGTCCCTGTGGGAGCGGCTTTAGCCGCGAAAGGGCCGGCACAGGATTGCCTCTCTCTATATCGGCAACCCATCCCGCAACTGCACCCCAACTCACCCGGAAGTCATTGATTTAAATAAATTTCTACAAAGGGGTTGACGCCTGTCCGAACCATCCATAGAATGCGCGCCACTTGCAGCGTAAAGCACACAGCGAAACGCAGCAGGGAGTGAAAGCAGGCAGTAATGCCAGCAGCGTGTCCCCTTCGTCTAGTGGCCTAGGACACCGCCCTTTCACGGCGGTAACAGGGGTTCGAGTCCCCTAGGGGACGCCAAATTGCGGGAATAGCTCAGTTGGTAGAGCACGACCTTGCCAAGGTCGGGGTCGCGAGTTCGAGTCTCGTTTCCCGCTCCAGTTTCTCCGGCAGCGCCTAAGGGCGGGGCAGGAAAAGAAAATCCAGGCTGAATCGTGAGGTTCAAACCTGGTGCACTGAAAAGTGTCGTGTGTCCCCTTCGTCTAGTGGCCTAGGACACCGCCCTTTCACGGCGGTAACAGGGGTTCGAGTCCCCTAGGGGACGCCATTTGCGGGAATAGCTCAGTTGGTAGAGCACGACCTTGCCAAGGTCGGGGTCGCGAGTTCGAGTCTCGTTTCCCGCTCCAGTTCAATACTGTGGCGTCTATGCGGTGCAGTGGTGGTGAAGGTCTTCAAGGCGCTTCACGCCGATAGCGGTAAAGCTTCACAATGCGGGAATAGCTCAGTTGGTAGAGCACGACCTTGCCAAGGTCGGGGTCGCGAGTTCGAGTCTCGTTTCCCGCTCCAAACATGTAACGCAAAAAGGGACCTTCGGGTCCCTTTTTGCGTTACATGTTTGGCTCCCCAAGCCCCAGTGGGCGCGTCCTGCGCCCTTGGCATAGGGCATCAGCGATAGCTGATGGTGAATTTCAGTGCCCCGCTGGCAGGCCCTGCCGAAACCTTTGGGTCAATCTGGTAGTAACGTGCCTTGAAATCCAGGCGTGTGTCGCCGAGCGTCAGCCAGGTTACCGGCTCGTCTTGCTCAAGCGTCATGGGTGAGCTGTCACTGCGCAGTAGCTGGATGGCAATGCCTTGTGCCGGAGCGCTGTCATTGAGGCTGAATAACCCGAGTCTGGGGTCGATCACACTTGAACCCAGTGCGCCTTCGAGGCGAATGTGCGCGCGTGCCACGCTGCCGGCCGGGTCATCATCGCAGTCGCTCAACGTGATGTGGAAGTTGACCGGCGGCGAAGCATCACCGGGCGTGGAGAAGGTGGCGGCATCGTGGCTGCCCAAGCGAACGGGGGTGTCGCTCACCGCATCGGCTTTGAGCGTGCATTGCGCCTGGTTTACGCCTGCTCCCACGCTCAGCTGAAGTGCCGGACCGAGGTCGGTGACGGTGCCTGTTGCAACTCGTGTGTTGAAGTGGGTACGGCCTGCCGGTATGGGGCCAGTCTTGATCAGGTAGTAATTGGCGCTCAAGGCGTTTATCAACAGCGGTGTTGGCGAGATGTTTACCGTATTGCGGCCTTCATAGGGTATGGCCACATCGTCGACGGGTCGAAAGCCGTTGTTGGCACCCGTATAGGGGTGGTTGAGGCGGATGTACAGGCCGACCCCCGTAATGCCGGTTTCCAGGACTTTACCGGTGACGTCCCAGCCGTTGACGGGCGGTAGCGGTTTGCCATGCACCGGTACGGTGGCAGGCATGAGGAACGTCAGTACGCCGGTGCCGTCGTTGTCGCAGCGGATTTCCCGATTCAAGGGGTCTTGGGAAACCAGGCGTTGGACGGAGCCGATGACGGTGCCGGGCTCGGCATCCCTGGGCACCCAGAATTCGCCCAGGTTGACGCTGTGGCTGACCGGGCCGCTCGCCCCTTGCCAGGTGCAACCTGAAATGGCGTGGGCCTGCGGTAGGCTGATGAGCTGTGTGCCAAGGGCAAGCCCCAAGGCAAACAAGCTTGGCAGGTATCGTTGAGGTCGCATGAATAGGTTCCGTTGTTGGGCAAGAGTCATCAGGCTTCAGTGGCGGGGCAGGTCAGGGTTTGCAGGTAGAAGCCCTGCTGCTGACGCATGCTGGCAGGCTTGATCGACAGCTGACATTGCTCGGCCGGTTGCTCGCCCCATCGCACGTTCAGTACCTGACTGGTTGCTTCGGTAGCCACCAGCGCTTGGCCACCTTGTCCCACCACCGCCAGTGTCTTGCCCTGGGTATCCTTGACCTGGGTACCGAAAGGCAATGGTTTGCCCTCGGTGTTCAGCAGGGTCAGCACCAGGCGTGCAACGCGACGTGCGGCGAACGTGCGCTGCACGATTGCGCCTCGTCTCGGTACGGCCTGGGCCGTGCCATTGTCGATTTCCACATCCGGTTCGAGCTGGTCGGTGGTGAGTGTCAGGCGGTTGATCCGATAGGGCTGCAGGTGCGGTGCCAGGGCATAACCCTTGGCGTTGGTGCGTGCTGCGGTTGCGTTTTCCATGCCCGCGCCGGGGGTGTCGGGTACATGGATCAGCGCGTTGGTCTCGCCGAAATTGGGGCTGAACACCAGGCCATCGCCGTGCACCAGGGCAGAGCCGCTGGCGTTGACCGACAGACTGCGGTACTCGTTGCCTTCAAAATAGCCGGCACCGAAGTTGGCATGCGGGGTCAGGTAGCCGGCCGATAGCTCGGCACTCTTGTTCTGCTGGCCATCATTGGCCAGAGCCGCCTGATAATTGAGGCGGTTGTCCAATGCTCCGCCACTGAGGCTGGCGCGCTGGCTGAAACGCCCCGCCTGATGCTGGGTGTCCAGGGTGACGCTGCTGCCCAGGCCGAAGTCCAGAGGGAACGACAGACTGAGGCCGAGAATGCGGTCGTTCTCGTGGGTCTTGTTGAGCGACTGCGAGGCGAACAGGCTGTAGTTGATGCCTTTGTAATGCGTGTTGAAGTAAAACTGGTACTGGCGGCGTTGGCGCTGGTCTTGCCAGTAGTCATCCTGGCTCAGGTTGAAGCTGAGCGAGCTGCTGCGGCCCAGTTGCTGGTAGATCGAAGCTTCCAGGCGGCTGCGACGGCTGCCTAGCCAGTGGTGGTCGTTGTTCCGTTGCGCCACGGCTTCGTCAAAGTCGCGAAAGCCCTCGGTGGAGTAGCGATAGCCGGCAAAGCGCAGGTGTGTACGGGTAGGGAATGCCTTGCCATAACGGGCGGCGTAACTGTTGCCGCTGACCTGGCCAAGTGCTGTGCCCAGGTCGCTGCGGGCATGGGTGACATCGAACGACAATGCGCCGGCCGCGCCAAAGTCCTTGCCCAGCCCCAAGGCGTTGGCGCGGTAGTTGTCGCTGGTCAGTACGCCGCCATACAGGGTGCTGCTCCAGCCGATGCCGCGGGCCAAGGTGCCCTGCAGCAGCTGGGGTGTTTCGTCACCGTTGGCGGTGTTGTAGCGCCCGGCCGCGAGGTTGTAGCGCCAGATGCCATCGCGCAGCAGGTTGCTCAGGGTCGAGTAGGGCTGGGTGAAGCGGCGCACCTGGCCGTCGGCCTCGGTCAGCACCACTTCCAGTTCGCCGCTGCCGCCACCGACACTGAGGTCGTCGATTTCATAGGGGCCGGCGGCTACATAGGTGCTGTAGATGGGAAAACCGTTCTGCAGCACTTCCAGCTTGGCGCGGCTCTGGGCCACGCCGCGGATCACCGGGGCATAGCTTTGCAGGGTATCTGGCAGCATGCCAAGGTCGGAGGCCAGTTGCAGGCCTTTGATGGGTTGGCTGCGAAACACCTCGCCATTGCTGTAGGTCTCGCCCAGGGTCAATGTGCCCCAAGTGGCGGGCAGGTCGGTCTGGGCGTAGGTATTGCTGTGGCGCCAGCGTCGGTGCCCTTGGCCATCCTCGCGCAGGCTCTGGCTGCTGCGCAGACGCCAGCCGGCCAGGTTCAGGCCGCTGTTGAGCAGCAGGTCGTGCTGGCTGCGGCTACGCCCGTCGCGCTGGCTGCTGTGCATGGCCGAGGCCTGGTAATTGACGAATGCAGCATTTATACCCTGCTCCCATTGGTCCGGGGCGACGCTGCCGGCCTTGTCGCGTTGCAGCGCTGCCTGGGGAATGGACAGGTCGAGGCGCAGGCGGCTCGAATCGAATTCCACCTGGGCACCTTCCACCAGGGCGGGCAGGTCGCTGCACGCTGCCTTGGCCAGTTCCGGTTTAGCCAGGCTGCGTTCGCGCAGCCCAAGGCTGAACAGCAGCCCAGGGGCCAGGCATGGGTTCAGTGTTGGCTGGCCTTGGCGTTGCTGGAATTCGATGTCGTGTTCGCCAGCGGGGGCCAGGTTGACACGGACCTCCACGCGATAACGCCCGGGGGCCAAGCGTTGCTCGTTTGCCAGGGCATGCAGGGCAGGGGCGGCGCTGCCGGCGGCGTGGCCGCTGGATTGGTGCAGGAAGCCGGATTGGAATTGCAGCGGGGGTTCGTTGGCCAGTGCCAGGCAGGCAGGCGCTGCCAGGTAGCTGCCACCGAGGGCGAGCAAGGGCGTGATGCCCCGCCAGCGCTGGGGAAGAGGGCACATAGGTTATCTCGGTTATCTACTCGGTGGCGGGCCACCGCGCGCAGGTGTGGGCTCAAGGCCGGTGCCGGGAGGGCCGGGGATATGAGCGGTGAGCGCGTGAGATTAAGGAGAGCGTCGGGTAGGAGATGTAGGGGGTGTCTGAGAGGTTGGGGGATAAGTCGTTTGGTAAATAGCCTCCATTACTCCCCTTTGTTAGCGAGAGTAATGGAGGCTAGAAGTTAGAAACGATCGGGGGGTAAGAAGGCGTGGGGGCCTGGATTCATATAGTGGCTAGTCGTTATCACCTTGTCTTTAATCGGGCCGCTAGATGGCCCTGGGGATTGACGGTTGAGGGTACCAGGCGGTGTTTCATTGACCGACGACCCGCTTGATACGCTCCGAACTGAGTTTACAGTTCCTGTTGATGCGGTATCCCCTAACAAAGATCCGTTTGATACAGAATCTCTCCCCCCGTTTGTCCCGCCTGTAATGCTTGTCCCGCCTGTAATGCTTGCCCTGTTTGCCCCTACCGACTCTGGCGACCCTACCGACTCTGGCGACCCTACCGACTCTGGCGGCCCTATCGGCTCTGGTTCCTTCCTTGCCAACCTTTTCAATCCCGCCTCCTTGGGTGAGCGAAAGAACCAATTCTTATTGCGCGTTACAAGATCCTTGTTTGCGGGGCTTATTGATGCGAACTTTTCAATATCGCGGGCCAGGCCAGTTTTGGTAAGACCCCTACCCAAACCTGCCAAACCACCCCCTACGAGAGACGCCCCAAGACTAACCCACGAATAAGTAGCGGCCTTCTTCGGATCTTCCTCCGTGATGCTAGCAGCACCAAAACCTATGCCTGACAATACGAAGAGGTTGCCAGAAGCCCCTAGAACCAACCCGGTGACGGTTTTGCTGCCCAGGACGACCCCGGTAGCCACTGCGGAGGCTGCTCCGAGCGCGGCATGTGCGAAAGTGCCGAGGGTAACTGCGGCGATGGCTACTGACACACCAAACATGATCCAGGCGACTAACTTACTCCCCTTCTTGGGCTTGCTTGCAGGCTGGTCGGGAGGCGCCATGGGGCTGGCGGCATGCCCAGTAGGGTCGCGCCACATGACCGGGTTGCCATTGCAGTACAGGTATGGGTTGATACCGACGTCTTCCTGGTCAAGCTCATCCGGGCTGTGGAAGCGCATCAGGCCAGGGTTATAGGCCCGATAACCGCGGCCCAGCAGGTACCAGCCCATGAGCCATTCGCGGACTTCGCCGTTGAAGGCCAGCAGCCCGGTCAATGCAAGTGACTCTGGGGTATCGCCCCACGCGGTGTAATTGGCATCCTTAAGGTCGGCCTGCGCGCTTTCGGCGATCACACTGTTCGCCATATTGGTCCAGTACAGTCGCGGCGCAGCAGGGGCTTTGCCGTGTTGCAGGCCCAGTGGGCGTTCGCCATCGTGCAGGTAGTACAGCTCGGTCGTGCCTGCCCGGGTACAGACCAGTCGGTTGCCCTGGTAGCGCCGTAGTTCTTCATCCTCGCCGGCCGCTTTCGCGCCGATCAGGTGGCCATGGCCATCGTAGCGGTAGGTCAGCAGCGTTTGCTTGTCGTCTTGGCTGCGCACTTCCTGCAAGCGGCCAGATTCATCGTAGCGCAGCTTGTGTCCCAGCTCATCATTGAGCATGTTGCCATCATCGTCGTAGGCGAAATCCATTGAAGGCAGGTAGTCGGGATGGGTATGGGTGGCGTTCTTCAACTGGAACCCTTCGCAGGTGAAGTAAGCCTTGTCCTTCTCGCCGTCAGCGAAGTCGGTACGGCTGTAGATCAGGTTGTCGAGGTCGTCGAATTCATAGGACTGTTCCTTGATCGGCCTGCCTTTGGCATTGCGCGGGTAGTCACCCGTTTCGCTTTCGCAGACATAACCGATGAGCCGGTCGAGGGCATCATAACTGAAGGTCTCCAGCAGCAGTTGTTGGTCCTCACGCCAGAGAGACCTGCTGTGCAGCATGCCGTCGTCGCGCCAGCGTTGCTTGATGATCTTCAGTTCGCCGGGTGTTTTACCCTTGAACAGCGTCAGGATGCGGGTTTCTTCCCGACCGCGGCTGTCATACTGTTGCTCGCACTGCAGGGTGTAGTCGCTGTCAAGGTCGCGCGTACGGGTAAATTGCAGGCGGCCATTGTTGTCGTAAGTGAAATCGGCGCGCAGTCGGCCTTGCGTGGTCCATATCAGGCGTCCATGAGCGTCATAGCCGTGGCGCGTCGGCATGCCATTGCTGTCGTCCATTGCGAAGGTGCGGCCTTGCAGCGAATTGCGGTATTCGCGGTGGTAGGTGTCCGGCGTCTGGGCGTCCGTCCATTCCTCGCGGAGCAGGTAGCCTTGGTCTGTGTAATCGTATTTGCGTTTGCCTTGATCGTTGTCGGCGTTGTTGAGCGCGGCACTGATGGGGTCGAAGGTGAATGCGCTGCGCTTCCCGCCCGCAGTGACGGCACTTGGTGTGCTGGTCAGGTCCAGCAAGTACTCGTAGTCGAATGTCCGCAGTTTGCTCTTGCGTCGGGAAGGCACCATCTGGTCATTTTTTTCACCATAGGTGTAATGCTCGGTGCGCGGCCCTGCCACCAGGCTCTTCAGGCGGCTGAGGTCGTCGTATTGGCGCTGGCAGACTACCGTGCCTTGCTTGTCACCTGCGGCGTGCAGGCGCAGTTCCTCGGTCAACTCCTCGGCGGAATGGGCGGCAAATTTGCGACTGAGTGCAGTCTGGTTCGGCCGTATGGTTTTGGTGACACGGTTATAGGCATCGTATTCAAAGCGTGTGATGCGCAGCAACTCGGCGTTGCTGTCTGGTTCACGTACCCGGCTCTCCTCGCGGGTGCAGCGGCCACTGCCGTCATAGTAGTAGTCATAGCGATCGAGCGCTTTATTGGCTGGCCCCAGGTTCTTCACCTGTACGGGTTTGTTGAACCGGTTCCCTTTTTTGATCTGGTGATTGAGCCGTATATCGGGGGTGTCCGGGTTGGTCTCCCAGGTGGCGGTGAAGTCGTAAAGGTAACGGTCCGGGTCATTGACTTTGCTCAATGGGAGGTAGGCACTGTGCAGGCAAGTCTTGTCATGGTAGGTGGTCTTGGTCAGCTCGCCCCAGGGGCCATAACTGAACAGGGTGGTCATGGACAATTGCTGGCCTTCAAAGCCATCACCATGGTCGAAGTCGGTTTCCTCGACCAGTTGGCCCAGGGCGTTGTACTTGGCCAGGTAGGTTTGCATCTCGGGTAGACGCTGTGTCGGGTTCTGTGGGTCGCTGATTTCGCGCCATTGTTCCACGACTTGGTTGGCGCCATTGAACACCGTGCGAGTGAGCACTTCATTGGCATCCTTGGTGGTCTGAGTCAAACGTTCGCCAGCAGATGTTGCCAAGTGGTAGCTATAGCTGCGCTTTGCCTTGTTGCCCGTCGGTGACACGATTGCCTGCGTCTGGCGGTTCAGGTCGTCATATTCATAGATTGTCTGTGTGCCGTGCAGGTCTTCACTTGAAACGACAGCGCCGGATACTGCAGACAGGTAATGTGTTAATTTTCGTTCGCTAAGCTCGAAACCTTTGATCGTCTCAGTGACGCCGTAATCGGCGTACGGCTTGTTTGGATCGCGTGGCAGGTAGGTCCAATCCGTGCGCGTGGTCATCTGCTTGAGCAGGTTGCGCAAGGTGCCTGCAGGTTCGTCGATTGGGTAAAACGTTTGTTCTTCGTAGGCCTGGCGACCATACAGGTAGGGCGAATTTTCGTCCTTGTAGATGTCCTTGTTGATGCTGTACAGCAGGCGTTCACCCTCGCTGATCTGTTCATACAACGCCTGTTGTGTCAGCCCAAGCCAGTGATCGGTAACGCCATGAGGGCGTGTCGCGTCGGGCAGCGCATTGTACAACGTATAGGTGTATCGCTCGATCAATACCGGGGCAGTGCTTTCCAGTCCGGGCATTTCGCTCGGCGTGACGGTGCTCGACTTGAGGCTGCGCTGGAACCCTTGCGGGTCTGGCGGGCAACCGTCCTCACCGTCCTTGTCGTAGTATTCATAGGTGGTGACGATGCCGTTGGGCTGTTTTTCATAAATCAGGTTGCCATGCTCGGTATCGTACTCGGTGATGGTAATTTCTTCGCGCAGGACGGTGCTGTCGCTTGCCAGCCGCCAGCGCTCGGTCACGGTGTGGGGCAGCTGGAAGTTGTTCAGCTGATCGTCGAAACTCACGTCCGGGGTTTCGTGGTAAACCGTCTCGATTTCCTGGATGTGCCAGTCCTGCTTGCGCGCATCTTCCGTCACATCCTCGATGACATCGCCGTACTGCGCGGTGGTTTGCAGAGTCAGCAGGTGATGACGGTTATAGCGGTAGCTGGACCTGCGCAACTCTTTGTCTTCGCTGGCCTCGCTGAGGTGGACTTCATAGAAGTAGTCGCTGCCTGCCCGGTACAGGTTGTCCTTGTCCTTTTCCCAATTCAGCCCGCTGCCAAAGCCCAGGAAGTTGCGGTCGTTGGGGTAGCTGTAGGTGGTGGTCAAGGCCGGCTGGTTGGTCCCGGGGTCGACCGTGTGGGTCTTGACTCGTGGGATGCGGAGCACGGGGGCGCCGGAGAGGAGCTGGTGACCGGCATCGTCGTAAGTGATCGTCTCGATGCTGCCCTGGGGCGTCTCGACCCTTGTCAGGCAGGTCATGTTCTGTGTCGAGGGGGTGCTCTCATATTTGAACCGCCAGCTACCACGGTCATGGCTCGGCAGGGTCACGCGCTCCACCCAACGGTCCTTGAGTGCTATCTCGTAGCGGGTTTCGCCGAAATTGGGGTGCAGATGGTAGGTGATCAGGTTGTTCGTATAGGTGACGGAGAGCAGCTTCAGGCCGTTACGGTCAACGATGCTGGACAGGCAGCGATGTTCGCCGAACCGGCCTTCATGGCGCAGCTCGATCCAGCGGCCCGAGGGCGCATAAATCCGATGAGGCACGGCAATGTCGAGCCCGCCCGAGCGGATGACTTTCAGGTGTTCCACCATGCCCGTGCGGTGCACGACCCAGTACTCGCCGTTGCCATCGTCCAGGAAGCGGAAGCTCTTTAGCTTCTGCTCTCTGATTGTCGGTTCGGCGCCACCGCCATCGACATGGAACTGCTCGCCGGTGTGTATCTGCAGCGAGCTGATGGTGGGGATGTAGCGGGTGAGATTGAGGGTCCAGCCCTTGCCAAAGCCGGTGTCTTCCGGCGTCAGGGCGTTGAAGGCCAGGCGCAAGGGCAAGTTGGGGCCAAGCAGGTAGTTACCGACCACTGCCATCAGGTCAATGCCAAGCGTGTACTGGCAGGTGCGTGGGTCGACGCTGTGATTCACAAAACTGAGGTTGTTGTACGCATTGGAGTGGGCCGCTGAAAGCGTCATGATAAGCTCCTGTATATACCGATTGGCTTAATTGGCAGGCTTTGGCGCTTTCAGGCTCGCGCATCGCCACTTGGTATAGCCTTCTTCGTCTGACCGGTGAGCTCTACCAATCAGAACCTGGTTGGCAGGGCAGGTATAATCGCTTTTGTGTTCCTCCACGGGGCCCTGCCACGAAGACGGTATTACCTGTAACTGGTTTTCTGGTTTTTTGCTGCCTTTGTAAAGTTTGCTGCATCGAGTTTGCGATAATTCATTTTCATCGCCTTCATGGAAGCGCCCCACCATGACTTCATCTGGGTTGCAGGAAGCATAAATGTATTCTTGCTTTGTTTTGTCGTATTCGCGGGCGTCGGTGCAGGTTGTAAAGTCATCGTCGCCGTCATCTTTTAGTCGGTAGCCACATTCCGGGAATTTGACGGACCACTCGGATTCTTCCTGCACTATGTCGCTGCCAAGTGTGGCGCATTTGTAATATGTTTTTTCTTGCTCATCACCCAGGTGCTTGCGCCCCACCATTACGGTGCCTGCAGGGCAATTGAAGTATTTGCTTTCGTGTTCTTTGCCTGCGTCGATCAAGTCTGAGGGCGTCGTAAATTCGACACCGACCGTTTCAGGGGTGCCAGGGCCTTCTGAGACAGTGACCTGCACGCAGGAAAGGTTGTAGGTGATTCGATCATTGGCCATGGCGCGAGCTTCCTCGACCCTGAAACCCTTGCTGCGATTGTTCATGTTGTCCGTGTTGGTGACGAACTTGCCTTTATAGGCCATGAGCCCGCTGAGGCTCTCCAAGACGAGCGTTGAACCAGCAACCGTTGTTTTAAGTTCAATGAAGAAGTTTCTATTGCTCTCCGGGTCGCGACGCGCATGATGTTCGCTGCCCAATGTGGTCGAGCAGTGATAATCATCTGTCAATAAGATGTTTACGGCAGAAGGCGCCCTCTCAATTTCTATTTCGTCAACTCGAAGCTCGTAGCAAGGGGAGGCGGGGCTATTGATCTGGTATTGAATCGTGCGCCCCGCGGCGACACCGGGGATAGAAAGTTGACACGAACCACGGCTGTCATTTTCTGGGTCTAGAACATCACCTTTCTTGCCTCTGAGCGTAATTGTGCCTTCCCCCGCAGCCAGGGCGGAACTGGTATGGGTCAATATGCCCATTGAAACGATGAAGACGGAGGAAAACAAGAGTGCACAGCGCAGGTGCCGTGACGAATTTTTTATTCCGAATGCCATGGATTGTGCTCCTTTGATAAGCGCGTGCCCTAGAGGCCGCAGCATATGAATAACGTACTGTTGGGGCGCGAATGCAGGTGAGATAGAGACCTGATGCAAGGCTAACGAATGCGGAGGGTGTTGGCACCTGACAGTTTTGATAGGTGGCTGACCTAGCATTTCTGACAGTAGGCAAGCCAGTGGATGCCTTGAATAATCAAGCGAAATCACTACCGCTCAGGGCGTTGGAATGAAAACGACGAACAGTAAGCCTGTGAGGGCAGAACGCCTCCCGATGCCGGATATTCCTGGCCTGACGGCCGACCATGAAGTGGATGTCGTGGGGCTGGGGGGGGAGGATCTTGATACTTATATAAAGTATGACGGCATGGTGGAGAACGATGAAATTCACGTGAGATGGGTGGGGGCCAACCCTGCAGGGGAACCATTTGACGACATTGAGCAGATCATACCGGTCAGATCTCCTGGCCCGCAGGGACAATTAGTCCAGATCAGCAATCGCATTTTGAGCGATACGCTGGGCGGGACGGCCTACTATTCTTATTACATTAACGGCGACGAGCAGAATGAGTCCCTTCGGGTTTTTTGCAACATTGGCTTGCTCCCACCCGTTGAGCCGGCGCTCTCAGTGCCACTCATTCTTGAATCGCATAATCGAGTTATCGCGGTAAGCGAACTGGATGGTAGTGGTGCCAATATCTGGATCGCACCCTATCAGAGTATGGGCGAGGGCGATACCGTAACGTTGTGTGCAGAAATTCATGACGAAGAGGGTGATCCCATGCCGCCAGTACCTACGAAATATACGTATGTCTTGGAAAAGGATGATGTAGGGAAAGTTCTGCGTTTCAGGGTGCCGAAGAGTAAGTTTCGCGTTGGGGGGCGTGCGCAATTTTACTACCTGCTGAAACTGGATGGGCATACCGATGAGTTGAGGTCTTCGTCTCAAGATTTTGAGATACGTGATAACTACCCTGCCTGGAAGGACGATGAGGCACTACTTGCCCCTCCAAAAATCGACAATTACGACAGTGGCCCCCTCGATCCTGAGCGTTTTTCACAAGGTCTGACCGTTCGCATTCGGCAAGCGCTGGGCGTGAAGGCTGGAGATGTCGCGCTGTTGTACTGGTGGAGTGGCGAAGTCGATAGCACTCAGGTGCAGAGCATGCACTTGGATGCCAGCAGTGTCGAAGGCAGTGAGATGCAGTTTGTGATACCGCCCGATTTGGTGCTTGCCAGTGTTGATCTTGAGGTAAGCCTCTTTTATCAGATTGCCCGCCAAGGCCGCGCGGTGACATCCCAGCGACTGCAGGTGAAGGTGGCAAAATCCCGTATATGGGGGCTTCCTACTGTGGTGGGTGCGAACGCGGAAACTGATGGTGCTGTTATCCCAGCCAGTCAAGTGACGTTCGGGATGCTTGTCGACGTGCCGGAAGAGTTTGAGTTGCGTCCAGGCGAATCACTCAGTGTGAATGCTGACGGTGACCCGGTACGTGGAAAGTCCATTGTCCTTGAACATGAACCTGACAACCCTCGGCGATTTCGGGTACCCACAACTGCCTTGGGCGCAAACTTGGGGCGCAACGACGCTGACACGAGCAAGCGCTTCCCGGTGAGATATCTAGTTGACGGTACTTTGGATTCTCCAGCCTTGGAGTTGCGTATACAGCCATTGCCAAGAGAAAAGTATTCGATGATTAGATGTCCTGAAGTGGAAGGGAGCGGCCTTTCGATCAGCAAACTTGCCGGGCGCAATGCCACGTTGCTGCTACGGCGATGGACGTTCATAGCCGAAGGGCAACCGCTGACTATTTCACTGAGGGGGTTGGCAAAAGACGAATCGCCTTATGCATTTACCCTGCGTGCGGGGCAACCGGTAAGCAGTGAGGAGATCGAGAAAATAGATTTTATCTTGCCGCTGCCGCTGGATGAATTAAAAAAATTGAAGACGCCTAGTCAGTTGTTCATAGAGGTGAGTGTACGGTTTGATGATGTATTGGAAACACCATTCCCAACGCTAGACTTCGAAATTCGCGCGTGATCGGCGACGGCTCTGTGCCTGGAGGTATCATGAAAAAGCAAACTGTAGAAGAATTTGTAACAGAAATGAAGAAAGGGCCCCAGACATTTGGCTGGGATGTGGTGCTGGCGTTCGCCAGGGGTAAGACTAACCAGATACTGCAGCAAGACTATATCGATCGTTTCCACGCTAACGAGGCTTATCTGCCGTTAATCGACGATGAGATCCCAACGACTGCTGGCAAAATTTTTCACTACCTCGAGAGGCTGCAGGTCACTACGCCAGTATTGTCATTCATCAACGCCTCGATTGACGATTCGATGGCGCGTTTGCAGTTGCGTAGTATCGCGGGGAAAATGATCGAGGCTGAACAACCGACGGGCACCACTCGGCGAGAAATCATGCGTGTCGCGATGGTTGATGGATTGGTTGGGCCGACGCTAGAAATGGATATTCGTCTCGCAGCGGTTACGGGTGATGTGGGCGAAGCGGGTGAAGTCGTACTCGATATGAGTGAGAAGAACGTATTTCGAAGCTATTTCAATGGTGTTGATACTGAATTTCAGGCTGATGTTCTTGCGACGCACTTGAAAAAATATATCGACGAAAATTTTAAACAATCAGAAAAGGTCTACCCTCTGAGCAAGTTGAGGCTCAACGACGAGGATGCATTACAGCCTGGTGACTTCATCATTCGCACCCATGCAAGTGACGAGGCAAATGTCTTGGATAGCGACGGCTATGAAGATGGCCTGGTCTTGATATTCGTCGCGCTGCAAGGGAACAAGGCGGGTTCCTATCCCAATAAAGACATGATGTACCTGTTGCCCAAGGGGGGGGAGTATACGACCAACTTGGTACTTTCCAATGATCTGATTCTCAGGCAGCTACTCCTCCCGGAGTTGTACAAGCGGGAGCAGTTGAAGGAGGCAAAGTTCGTTTCCGAGACTGATCAAGGGAAGTTGGTGTTGGCCTATTATGCCAGTAAAAGCGGTTTGCGTTATGAGTGGCAGTCCCCGGAATTTAGTAATGATGGAGGGTTCAAGGTAGAAAATTTTTTATGTAGTTTTGCACAGAAGGAGGAAGGATATGAGTCCCGCATGCGCGCCGAGATTGCTGATGATAGCTTTTACATACGTTGGAATGCTACGGCTAGAGATTGTGTAGGCCTCGGCCACTGGCGTGCTTGGGGTGGCGCTCCATTAGACTACTGGTATGACGGTTATTACAATTCAACGTGGGAATTTAGCCAGCGACTGCATTGGGAATTGAGCACTGTTGAAAACCGTAAACATATTAGGATGCGCTCGGCTGAGGGCAATTACAATTTCGAAACCAAACATGTGAGAGGCGGCGACCGGCAGGATACCGGTGCCGAGCGTTATTATAAGGGCGGTCTGAACGATGTCAAAGTCGACATGCGCGAAAAGTTCGAATGGCTGCAGAACGATATCAAGGACCTGGGTTTTGAACTCGATGCCTTCCGGCTCAACGGGTTGCTATTCAGTGATGAAAGTGTTGTGGAGCCTGAAGTCTTGCGGGTGCCCGGTGATATGTGTGTGTTGGGCAAACTGTCGGCTGCACGCACTGAATACACACTGACGCCCGCGATGCCCGTTGTCGCAGCGGGGGTGCCTTTCACATTCACGATTGAACCCGCCTCCAGCGGATTCGACTGGGATGTCGAGAATGTGCCTGGTGATACGGGATACGTGGGAACGATCAAAGACGCTGTGTATACACCACCGTCTGCCGAAAGTTTTGGGCACACGTTCAAGCGCGCGATTGTAACTGCCAGTAAAGGGGAGTGGACTGGCAAGGCCTTGGTCAACGTGGTAGCAACCCCGCTCTCGGTGTTCCCGTTGGTGGCGACTGTCGGTACGGGTGCCGAGTACACCCTGTGGGCTGCGTCAGTTGATGGAAAGCAATTGACGGCAACAGTCGAAGGTAATGCTGAAGGCGATGTGGTTGAGGGCAGTGATCCTCTTGTGCAACAGGTCTGGAAGTATAAAACGGAGATCACGGTGCCTGCCGACGGCTGGAAACCCCCTCTGAAGAACCTGCTGGATTATGTATTACGTGTGGACAAAGTGGTGGTCAAGAGTGCGTCCCACGGTGTTTTGAATGAAATAGCCATGATTGTCCCCTTGGCGTCGGCAGGACAATACTTTGTCAAGGTGCTGGAGGCTAAGTCGGGAGGGGAAACGGCTGCGCTGAAAGTGGAACTTTGGTCTAAAGGGTTCAGCAGCGGTGTTTACCCGATAGATCCTGAGGAAGTGGAGTGGCATTTGTTGGTGGGTAAAGGGACGCTTGACAAGAGAACGGGAATTTATACGCCTAAGGCAGGTGTGCATGAGCATTATTTCGCCGTTGCGGGGCTACATCTTGCGTGGGGCGAAAATGAAGACGGCGAACCGGAAATTGTCGTGAAGGCCTTCGGCTACAAGATCATTCCGGTGCCATTTGTTTCGCTGGAAAAATTGAACAGTATTCTCGGTGACGCAGTTCAGGAGGTGTCTCATGGCTAATGATACCGCGCAGGGTTCAAGCGCCAATATTGAAGTTGATTCAACGTTGGGCTGGGGTGCGATCTTTGGCGTGAGCAAAGCTGCCCTGGATCTGCAACTGCAAGAGCGGTTTCTTGAGCGCTATCGCCTGCAAAGCTTTGAGCCTGCGTTCAATGATACATTTGCCATCCATAATGGCGGCCGGCAATGGGCTGAGTTTTCCGGGCTGGTCATGGGGCCGCCAGAGCTGGACTTCAGCAGAACAAACCAGCTGGACGACTGGGTCAATGCGCGCCTGGAGTTGATTACAGGCGACTTCACAGTGGTTACCAGGCTGCCCGGTGATCCGCCGTTGATCGAGTCCAGTTCAAACATCGTCAAGGGCATGGGGCTCTATCTACAGGCGCGGGTTCAGGTGAGCACGGCTATCGATAGGGATAACGGCTACCTGACCGTGAACATTGACTGGTCCAGTGCCGAGCAATTCAGCTGCAACCTGGGGCGCACGGAGTATGCCCAGCTAGTCATAGCGAATGCATTAGGTAAGTGGCTCAAGACGATGCCGGTCAGCGAATTGCTTGGCTGGGATCTTCGCGGTTACGGCGCTTTCGATCCTCATCATGTGAAGGTGCTGACTCAACCTGCCCCCTGGACGGCGGAGCCTGATGCCGAGGGTGATGGCGCGGTGCTGTTGCTCATGCAATTGGGTAGTGATGTCAAAGAGGGAACCCTGCCGTTGCCCAACGCTCCGTTACCCTATTGGTTGACGCGTGATGCGGGCCCGCAAGTGGCCATATTGGGGGCGGACTACATTGACAAGTGTGGCTACCCTGCCACTGTCGTGGCTCAAGCGCTGAGCCTGCGAAACCAGCGGCAACTTGCCTGGAAGGCGAGAGGCAGGAATGGTGTAACGCTGGGTAGTCTGGAAGACACCGCGGCGACACGTCGAGTCGAGCCTGCCTTGGTAACTCTTACTGCGGGCAGCACTCAGGCCTTTACTTTGAAGGGTGTCACCAAAGCCGACTGGAGCGCTACGAATACCTACCTTACCAGCGCCAGCGGCAGCATGACCCTGGAAGGAGGTTACACCAGCAGGGCGTCGACGGAGTTCGTCAAGCAAACGCAACTGGTCCTGGTGAATGGGCAGAAAACTGAAGAGGAATCATCCGGTACAGCCTTGGTGGTGGAGACCCGTGAGGCGATTCAGATCTACCCGCGGCTTGCAGTGTGGGAACTCGGTCAGCCGGCGATCGAGATGCGAGCATCAGGAGGGAATGGCAAAACCTTGAAGTGGAAGGTGGTGGGTGAGGTATGGGGCGAGTTCAGTGCCTCGGAAGGTGCAGAGAATAGCTTTACGCCGCATACATCAGACACTTTTCTACCAGTGGTTCGGCTGCAGCAGTTTGAGGTTACCGATGGTGAGGTGACGGGCAGCGCCTGCGTGGTCATGATTGTCTGGCCGGCGGCCCGGGTGGTAACCCCGCATTACGTGCGCAGGGAACACACTGCCGGCCCAATAGACTTCAAAGTCAGCTGGGGAGCAAAACCAGGCGTCAGCCTTGACGGCTATAAATGGGAGGTCTTCGGAGACGGCGATATCGATGAAAACAGTGGGCACTATACGCCACCCGCAGCTTCGACAAGGTCCTGCAGTGTGGTCATGGCATCCCAGGACGATACCCTTACCGGTTACGCAATTATCGAGCACGGTACACGCACGGCCAAATCCGTACAGCCGCCCAGTTGGGTGGATTTGAACAAGTTCTATGTGACGGCAACAGGGGCGGGCCGGGGGTATGCCAATGGTCTGCAGCAGATCGAGGTATTGGTAACCATTGAGACGAAGGCGGCTGAAGGATATCCGGACGTTAAAGTCAGCCCGGAAGACCTCAATACGCTCAGGTTTTACGCGAAGGGCGGCAGCGAACTGCCTGTCATTGAAGGCGATGTGGGCTTCCCCCCCCCTGAGGATAGTTCTCAGCCAGGTACCTGGAAAGTCAACTTGCTTCATAACCCTCGCTATTCAATGTTGACTGGCTCGGGCGCGGTGCCAGTTGCCGAGCCTCATAATGAACAGGCTACGGTGTATAAGCGATACTATTTGCAAACGACCAGTGTGCTGGCGCAGGAGTTTTATGCTGTTTTTACCCGAGTGGAAGATTCTTCGCCTTTTAATTCGCAAGTCGAATCCGGCATGAATGGTGTAGTCAAGCTGCAAGGGGTGGATCGTCCGGCTTATTCAGTTGAGGCTTACACTGTCGGGGTCACTCGCGTTGATCAGGACCCGAATGGTGAAACCTTTGACGGTGATACGTTCAGTTACATGGACTGGACGAAAGATAGCTACCGACTCAACCTGCAACGGCAAGGCGTGCGTATTCCATTTGTCAGTGTGGTGCTGGACCCCGATGATAATAAATCCGCCGTACGCTGGGAGTCAGAGCAATTCTCTGAGGGAGGTGTAAGTTATACGGGCTTTGCCTTGGGGGGCAGTAAATCATATGAGAAGTTTACGCTGTCTGGGCGGTTGCAGCGGTTGAATGCACAGCGCCGTGTTCAGTTGAAAGATGATGTTGTAGACAATCAAGGGCCTGCACGGGGTGAGTTCATGGTGGGCCTGGTTCGGCTGTCGAATTTTTTGTACCGTCACCCGGATGATAGTCCTGAACTCTATGAGATACCCGAGGGGTTGGACCTGCCATTCAAGTTCATGCTTGTGGATAATGAAGGTAATCGCCACTACCTCCAATTCAGTTACGAAGTGGGTGCTCATCGGCGCAACAAGCTGTTGCTTCAATTGCAGCCAGGTGTGAAATAGAAAACTTCGCTCCGCGCTTCGGCGCGGGCTTCCCACAGAGCAGAGTGATTTGTATGAATAGCCAACCGATCGTTCATTCGAATGCGTTCAATTTTTTAAGTTTCCTGAATCACAGCGTCGACCCACGCACCGGCCAGTACACCCTTGGCATCGAACTGCTGTCACTGATCGGTAACTACCTGATCGGCCCCAACCTCCCCTTGCGCCTGGCCTTCAACGCCCTGACGCCGGAGGACACCGGCTTTGGCAAGGGCTGGGCCCTCAATCTCACCCGCTACATCCTCTCCACCAGCTCGCTGCAGATACACACCGGCGAGCAATTCCATGTCGATGGCGGTGGCGCCGAACCGAAAATCAGCGAGCAGAAGCTCAAGAGCTTCCGCTTCCTGGACGATGGCAATGGCGAGTACTGGGTCGTGCACCGCACGGGCATGGTGGAACAGCTGAAAGTCATCCGCTCGGGCGGGCTCGACATTGCCGTGCCTCATCGGATTTATGCGCCCTCGGGCCGCTGGATCGAGCTGCGCCATGAAGGCCGGTTCGGCGAACATCGCTGCCTGTCCAGCATTGTTGACCGTAACGGCCTGAAGCTGCTCTCCGTCACCTATACGAACAACCTGATCACCTACCATCTGCACCCCGATTTCGGCGAAACCCGCTACGAGATAGCGCTCAAGGACCGTTGGGTGGAGCGCGTGACCCTGCCGAGCCGTGACCGTGGTAGCTGGCGGTTCAAATATGAGAGCAACGCCTCGACGCAGAACATGACCTGCCTGACCCGGGTCGAGACGCCCCTGGGCAGCATCGAGACGATCACCTACGACGATGCCGGTCACCAGCTCCTCGCCGGCGCCCCCGTGGCCCGCATCCCACGGGTCAAAACCCACACGATCAATCCTCTTACCAATCAGCCGGCCTTGACTACCACCTACAGCTACCCCGGCGACCGCAACTTCCTGGGCTTTGGCAGCGGGCTGAACTGGCAAAAGGACAAGGACAACCTGTACCGGGCAGGCAGCGGCTTCTTCTATGAAGTCCAGCTTAGCGAGGCCAGCGAAGGCAAAGAGTTGCGCAGGGCCAGCTACCGCTATAACCGCCATCACCTGCTGACCCTGCAAACCACCGCGCAGTACGGCGATGTCATCGAAGATGTGGCGGAAGATGCGCGCAAGCAGGACTGGCATATCCAGGAAACCGAGACGGTTTACCACGAAAACCCGGATGTGAGTTTCGAGTATCAGCTGAACAACTTCCAGCTGCCCTACACCGTGACCGAGCGCTGGCGGCTGGCAAGCGACAGCACAGCCCTGCGCGAAGAAATTACCACCACCAAGTACGATACCGAGCACGGCAACCTGATCTATGAGGAACAGCCCACCGGTATCGTCACCACCCACACCTATTACGACAAGGACGGTGAGGACGGTTGCCCGCCAGACCCGCAAGGGTTCCAGCGCAGTGTCAAGTCGACTACCACTACGCCGAGCAAAAAGCCGGGCGTAGAAGGGCAGGCCAGCGTGCAGGTCAAGCATTATCGTTACACGCCTATAGACAGCATCGTCTCCAAACTTGATCGGACGCTGCGGCGCAAGCTGGGCGAGTACTGGCTGGAAGTGGAGCGCGAGAGCCTGTACGAGGGCAGCATCCAACCCGGTGCGCTGTTGAGTGAAACAAACTACGTGTATATCAGGTCGACATCGGACAGCTTGCGTCATGGTCGTATTGAATTCCAGACGGTTGTGCGAAATGAACAAGAGACATTGACCACGTATGACTATGAAATTTTGACTCCACAGACACATCCGATACTTGAAGAGACTCACATGGTTATCGGCTTTGACCATGGTGAGGTGATGGATGGCGGGCAGCTACGCGACTCGAGCAAGGAGATAACGGTTCAGCATTCCGTACTGATCGGTGAACCCATGCTGAGCCACGATGATAACGACGTGAAAGTTGCCTATGAATATGATGAGTTGCGTCGCGTCGTCAAGGAGACCGTGGCACCCGATGATCCCGAGTATGACGCGTATCGCCGTTATGAATACTTCCTCACCTCCACCTTGGGCCAGCAAGCCAGCCAGATTGAGTATGACGTCAAGGGTGTGGCCACGCAGACATACGTCAATGGGAACAACAAAGTCGTCAAGACCGAGCGGTATGACGCCGATGCGGCGCAAGCCTCGCGGCGGGATAAGTTCCGGACCAATTATGAAGCTTACTTCGATCCGCTGGGCAATCTGATTGCCGAGGATGAATATGACTGGCTAGGGGATAAAGACCTGGTGCTTTCCAGTACAATGCTGTTCGATTCCTGGGGCCAGCAATATTGTGAAATTGGCCCTGACCATGTCTGGCATTACGAGGTGACGGACCAGATTGGCACAGCGGCATCGGGGAAAAGGCCGATCCAGACCAGCTGGACGCAGACGGAAGATGGCAAATTCAAAAGTGGCAAGAGCATCACTTGGCTGAATGTGTTCGACAAACCCGTGCAGGTTCAACGAGTGCGGCTGAATGGCGATCGTGAAAGCCTGCATCGCTATTATTACGATGGCTTGGGGCGGACGGCGCGAGAGGTTGATGCGCGTCAAGCGATCACACGCTTTGAATATGATGCGTTTGATCGGCTTGTCAAGCACACCCTGGCAGACAACAGCGTGGTATTGCGCGACTATGCGCTTTATACCGATGAGGATAAGCCGGTCAAGATATCGGTGAATGGAAAACTGCTGGGCGAGCAAGTATTCGATGGGCTCGGTCGCATGATCAGGTCTATAACCGGCGGCCGCCCCAAGCACTACTTTTATAAAAAGGGCCAACTTAAGCCTAGCCAAGTGAAGACACCCAAGGGGTTGCTGATCGACTACGATTATGTTCCGCAACTGTCTGAGGAGCCCATCGTCCGGCGTTCAGTAGGGGTGGATGACAGCTTTGTTTACGACCCGAAGAATGCACGACTGATGAAATGTGTTGAAAACGGTCTGGTCATTGAGCGCGACTACTTCAGTACCGGCGAGCTTCGCTATGAAAGCCGCTCCGACGGAGGCAGCGAGTTATACGAAATGCACTATGAAAAAAGCCTGCGTGCGCGTGATCTGGGCTATATCGATGTCCTGGGTGCCAGGCAGCATTATGAATACGATGAGGCGGGTCGCCTGAAAGCGACGTCGCTTGGCGGCACCCATGCCGTGTTCACCTACGACGAGTTGGGGCGTATGCGTAGCTTCAAGACCACTGATGGTGAGCAATGGCTAGAGACTATTTTGAGTTACGACGATTTTGATCGGGAGTGTCAGCGTACCTTCCAGATGCCGGGCGAGTTTCAGGTCCTGATGCAGCGTCATGATGGGTGTGACGCACTGGTGGAGCGAAAACTGCTGGGTAACAAGGTCACCCTGCGTGAAGAACACTATGGCTATGATCCTCGCGCTCGGCTGACCAGTTATACCTGCAGTGGGCCCTTGTCGCCGAAGGACCCTTACGGCAAGACCATCAATAGCCAGGACTTTGAGTTTGATGAAGTGGACAATATCACCTTTGTCACCACACGCTTCTTCGATGCGACAGGTACGGTCGAACTCAAGAATCTGGCGAGTTACTACTTTGAAAATGAGCTTGACCCTGCACAGCTCACATCCATGCGCAATTCTCATGAGGATTATCCGTCATATATTGAATTTACGTATGACGAGGATGGTAACCTCACGCGGGATGAGCAGCACCGGGCTCTGGACTACGATGTCTTTGGGCGATTGAGTCAGGTGTCACTGTCTGATGGTCGTGTCAGCGATTATGGCTATGATGCGACAGATCGTTTGATCAGTCAGTCAGGCACTGATGCGGCCGGGTGAAATGCGCCCATCCTGACGCGGTGTGAAAGCGTTAGTTAAAAAGTTCTGAATGTGCCGCTATTTCGCGACTGCACGGTGCCATCGTTGGATGCATCGGCTGGCGTGGAGTAGCGGTTTTTTATTGTGTGATCGTGCACGCCACCGAGAAGTGGTGTGTTTGCTGTTGTCCGGTTTGTCAACCTGATAGAACTGCTAGTTGTAGTGCGCGCGCGATGGGATCAGAGTCGGGTACGTGTTCCTTCAACTCTCACCATCGGAGCAATACCATGAGTCGATTGGGCAGAATCTACAGTGATGCGGAATTGAATCGCCGTGATTGTCGGAAACAGAAGCGAGATGGAATGCAGCCCAGCGCCTGTATCCTGGCTGCTCCGGCACCGGGTGTGGACGAGGATGTTTTCGCGGACCCGGATGATGGAACGGTCTGGGCAAATATTTTGAAGGACCCAGCTAAAGATCTAGTCATCAAAGTCAACAAGTGGAACCTGTCGCCAATTCCGGGTGACTTGGATGCGCTGTATGTTTATCATCAGATCGGCACTTCGGGGCCAAAAGAGGAAATTTTTCGCGGGGCATATTGGGCGGGTGATGTAGATAAGTTTCCGGTTGGTATCAAGCTAAACAAGCATGATCAAGCTTACCTGACCGATGGCGATCATCTGTTTTTCTATGAAGTCGAACCCTTTAACAATCCACCCAGCGGTCCGTCAGATGCCCTGACGCTGCATTTTGATCGCATGGGGCCGAACAAGGGGGAGCCACCTAAAGAAGTGCCAGCTCTCCCGGTCATCACTGACGCCAACGTGAATAGTGTTGAGCTGACTCTGCCAGAGTATTCCGATAGGGCAAGGGCCGATCATGTTTATTGGTGGATCAGCAAGGAAATCCCGGAAGGCGAACCTGGCCTGCCGTGGGAAGGTGATGCGCCAGTGACCCAAGGGGACCAAAAGCTCCCTGTGCGTAAGGAGACCCTCGAAACGCTGGGCGATGGCGAGGCCTGGGTGGTCTACCTGTTGATCGACAAGGCAGGGAACAAGGGTGCGCCATCGCTGCTGAGAAAGGTATCGATAACACTCGGTGCCTTGCCTACCGTCTTGCAGCCTCCGGAGGTGCCATTGGCCAAGGACGGCCTGGTCGACCGTGAAGATGTGATGGCGGGTATCATCATCGAGATTCCCGAAATCAAAAACGCGAAACCTACCGATGAGTTCAATCCACGTTGGGGGAATCAAGATCTGGGGTGGAGACCCATTGGTCGTGAAGGCTCCCAGATTCCCGTTTCGGTCGATCCAGCCGTTGTCCGCGAACAATACGGTAAGCCGGAGGCGGGCACAAAATCGGTCAACGTCAGTTACCAGGTGCGGCGCGGTATCGAGATTCAAGGTAATGCCGCAACCAGCGTGGATGTGAACTTTGAAATGATCGGGCCTGGTAACCCCGGGGGGGGGGATCCGGACCCGGAATGGCCTGATCCTGTGAACCCGCGTTTGCCATTGCCCAATGTGTATGGTCAAAGCTCGGCAACACCTAACGTCCTGGGCCCGGAACATGATCTGTTGGACGCAGAGTTGCGCTTCGAACTCTATGAAGGGCTCATGGAAGATGATGTGGTGCAGTTCTTCTGGGGCGGCGAGTATATCGTGGGCGCCGATTACACGGTCCTCGACACTGATAAAGTCGGTGATGAAAGGACGATCGTAATTCTCTGGGAGTATATCAGTCGAACCGGTAATACTACTGTGCCGGTTCATTATGAGATCAGCCGCACCTCAGTACCCAACAAAGGTATCTCAAAGAGTCAGGACGTTGTGGTCAATGCAGTTGTCATCCATCCCGATGCGCCCGAGTTCGTAGGCGTCAATGAAAAAGGTTGGATGACATGTTCTGCACTGGATATACCCTCTGATCCTTTGATTCCTCCCGCTGTCCTCGTCAACGTTAAAGACCTGAGCCAATATGGATTGAGGGACGGTGACACGGTGCATCTGTACTGGTGGGCGTTGCACAGTGTTTCAGGGGATGAGGATGTTATCGACTGGGATGAATCGATCCAGTTGGGTAAGGAATACCCTGTCACAGGTTTCACTTGGCGGATCCCCTATGAAGATTACGTCCTGCCTATCTACGACTTTGATTCCGTTGACCATACTGGTCGGGGCTTTGTGCGCTATGAATTCGAGTCAGTCTTGACGGGCTCGGAGAGACGAGTGCCGGTCATTTCGGACGTGGGGATGGAGATGTTTGCAATGCATGAGCTTTTTACTCCTTGCGTCTTACCCTAGGTGCACGTTGCATAAGGGTAGCTAGTTACAATCAGATTATTCCTACATCAATATCGGAAATAGAAGCGTAATTTCGCGCACTTCATTCGCCATGAGCGGCCACTGCGACACAGTGGCCGCCAGATTGAGGTAATTGCCCCATGCGCTTTCGCATCCTTGACAACAACATCCGGCCGCAAACTGTCATGGCCTGGGCATTGCTGGCGCCGTTGACGCTGGCAATCGCTACCCATGCCCAGGCGCTTACCCAGGTTGAAGGGCAGCGCACCATTGGTGCGGGTACCCCGACCGATGATTACGAACTGAAGCCTGGCGCCACCTTGAATGCCATTGGTGCTGATATGGGATTTGTCCTCCTGCGCTCCGGTGCCACCTTCAACATGAATGGCGGCACCGTGAACTCTGGCAGAGTGCGCAGCGGGGTTGACCTGATGGCCAGCAGCAGCGCCAGCATCAGTAACGGTGCCACGATCATCGCCGACTCCTACGGCGTGCGGCTCAACCACGATGGCAATGGCAACGGTGCGAATGCAACCGTTGCTGATAGCCATGTAGAGGGCAGACTTGGCGCTGCCTATATCAGCCAGGACTCCACGTTGAATGTCGCCCGTAGCACGCTGGTCGCTACCGGTGAAAACCGCGCAGCGGTGGATATGTTCAAAGGCGGTACCCTCAATGCTCAGGACAGCACTATCACCGGCACCGACGCGGGGCTGCGGGTGAATGGCTCGACGTCCACGGGCGCCGCCAGCATCAACCTGCAAGGCACACGCGTTGAAGGCCAGCAGGGCCCGGCGATTCTGGTCGGGCGTGCAGAACTGCCAGGTGCAGCCGCCGACATTGTCGTGGGGCCGGGTTCCAGCCTGGTCGCGGGCAACGGCAACTTGCTGGAAGTGGTTGGCAGCTCACGGGCAGACATGCGCGTCGAGGGTAGCCACTTGCAAGGTGACGTGCGCGCCGAAGCAGGCTCTACCGCCAATCTGACCTTGGATAACCAGGCAAGCCTGACCGGTCGGCTGGAAAACGTAGCCGGGCTTACCCTCAACAACCAAGGGCGCTGGAACATGGTCGAGGACAGCCAGGTGGGCAGCCTGGCCATGAATGACGGCGTGGTCAGCCTGGGCGAGCCGCGGCAGTTCCTTACCCTGGAACTGGGCACGCTCAGTGGCAATGGCACGTTCATCATGGATGCTGATTTTGCCACGGGACAGACCGACTTCCTGAAGATCGGTACCGCCACCGGCAGTCACGGTTTGTTGGTAGGAAGTAGCGGCAACGAGCCGGCAAGCGAAAACTCATTGCATATCGTGCATGCCGATGCGGGTGATGCGCAGTTTTCGCTGGTCAATGGCCCGGTTGACCTGGGTGCATTTTCCTATGAGCTGCAACAGCGCGGTAACGACTGGTACCTGGATGGGTCGCGCAAGATCATCAGCCCAAGCACTGGCGCTGCACTGGCACTGTTCGGCACCGCCCCGACCGTTTGGTACGGCGAGCTCAGTTCGCTGCGTAGCCGCATGGGCGAATTGCGGCTGGATGAGCGCAAGTCTGGCGCCTGGATGCGCAGCTACGGCAACAAATACAACGTATCCGAATCCTCTGGTGTGGCCTATTCGCAGAACCAGCAGGGTGTTTCGCTGGGAGCGGATGCGCCCTTGCCGTGGGGGGATGGGCAGTGGTTGGCAGGCGCCTTGGCAGGCTACAGCACGTCGGACCTCAACGTTGCGAGGGGTGCCTCTGGCGAGGTGAAAAGCTATTACCTCGGCCTTTACGCGACCTGGTTGGATGCCGCTAGC
Source organism: Pseudomonas sp. X4 (assembly GCF_040784925.1). Lineage (NCBI taxonomy): Bacteria > Pseudomonadati > Pseudomonadota > Gammaproteobacteria > Pseudomonadales > Pseudomonadaceae > Pseudomonas > Pseudomonas sp. X4. The sequence goes on from NZ_CP160798.1 coordinate 4,008,642, forward strand.
GGCTATTACTTCGACGGTGTGGTGAAGCTCAACCGTTTCGACAACGATGCCAAGGTCAATCTGAGTGATGGTACGCGGACCAAGGGCAACTACGACAACATGGGCGTAGGTGCTTCGTTGGAGTTCGGCCGTCACATTCCCCTGGATTCTGGTTATTTCGTCGAGCCCTTCACCCAATGGTCGGCGGTCAATATCCAGGGCGACAGTTATCGAATGAAGAACGGGCTGAAGGCCAGCAATGATGATACCCAATCCCTCTTGGGCAAGGCGGGTGCCACTGTGGGGCGCAACTTCGATCTGGGCGAGGGGCGTGTGGCCCAGCCCTATGTCCGCATGGCGTATGTGCATGAGTTCGTTACTGACAACCAGGTCAAGATCAATCAGCATCGCTTCGACAACGACCTTTCCGGCTCTCGTGGGGAGCTGGGTGTGGGGGTTGCCGTTTCGCTGATGGAGCGTTGGCAGGTGCATGCCGATTTCGATTACAGCAATGGTGACAAGCTCGAACAGCCCTGGGGGGCCAACATCGGCGTGCACTACAGCTGGTAGGTCATCGCGTTTTCGCTGTCCCACTGTTGAAGGAGGGGTTATGGATAGTGTTCGTCTGTATTGGGGCCAGTTACAGGCGTGGATGAGTCGCCTCTTCGGGCGCCGGCCGGTGCGGCGGCGCAATGAAGCGCTTGCCCCTCCAATAGTAGAGGCGATGCTGGAAGACATTGCCGACGGGCAGCCAAACCTCCTTCCCGTTAGCGCTTTGGAGCTTCCCTTGCGCGTCGAGATACCGAAGTGGCCCATTTCGCTTCCCAGCGAGGACGATCCAGAAATCCTCAAGTTTTACTGGAATGGCGTTGAACATACGACGAGAACCTTCACATCGAGAGTGTTGCCTGAGGATTTGATCATCGAGGTGGGAACCGAGTATCTATTGCACGGTACACCAAGGCTTCACTACGAGGTTGAAATCTACAACGGAGTAGAAGGTCTATCGCAGGACTTGCAGTTGACAATAGACCGTGAGGTCCCCGCACTCGGGGGCGATGATGGCATGTTGGTGTTCCCGGACGAGGTCTTGAGAAACGGTGTGACAGCCCATTACCTGGAGGTCAATGGCGATGTATTGGAGGCCCAGGTGCCTGGTTACAAGACACCTGAAGTGGGTGACACGATCACTTGCTTCTGGAACCGTAAGTTCAACGAGGAGGAGTACGCCAACGAGCGCACCCTGACACTGGAGGATATCGGCAGACCACTGACGTTGGTATTCGACGGCCAGATGATTCGTGACCGCGGGGATGGTGAGCGTTTTGCGTATTACCGCATCAAGGATCGCGCGGGCAACCAAAGTTTCCGTGCGCGTAGTGTCCAACTTGATGTTGCGGCAGAAATCGCTCCTCGCCATTTGCCGTGGCCAGAGTTACCGAAAGCAAGTGGCGCAGGCGCTACGGTCACGCTTGATCTGGAGAAGTTGAATGGTGAGCTGTTTGCCGTACTGCCTGAAGGGGTGGAGATCTATCCGAAAGATACGCTGACGCTGCAATGGGGCATACCAGGTGAACTGGGGGCGCTGAACATTCCAGAGTCAGAGATCAAGGGGCAGTTCCTGATCCCCAGGGACAAGCTCGCCATGCAATCTGGCAAAACGTTGCCCTTTTACTATCAGGTAACCACATTCGATGGCCAGGTACTTGAGTCGGTCACGCCGCATCGACAGGTGAAAGTGTTGCCCTTCATACCCTACTGGCCGATTCCGCAGATCCTTGAAGCAGAGGTGGGTTACCTGAAATTAAGTGATATTACCGACAGGGCGCACTTTCGAATCGAAACGTGGAGATATGTCAGCACGGACCATCTGCTCAAGCTTGAGCTCAACGGCATCAACTTGATTGAGGAGGCGGAGGCATATTCAGTGGGGCCCTACAAGGTGACTGAGGATGACATCGAGCGTCGCCTGATTGTCGAGGATAACACATTGTTCGTGCCCAAGACCTGGCTGGAGACGCTCAAGATCGGGCCTTTACTGCAGCTGACTGCAACGGTCAGCTTCGATGGGGGCCACAGTTGGCCCCCTTCACCGAACCTGGGTACGCTCGGTCTGGAGCTGAAGCCTTGATTTCACTTGTCGAGTTGCAGCGCAATAGTGGTGGCGGCGCTTGCGACACCATAGTCATTGATCGTGGAGAAGGTTAGTTGCAACGTTGTCTGCAAGGGGGTGTTGCTCAGCTTGTAGGTTTGTTCGCCGAAAGGTATGGCCATGGCCATGCTGCGCACTTTTTCGGTCTGCTTGCCGTTGGTCAATTCCAGGCGACTGAAGGTGTAGTGGTAAGGGGTAGGATTGTTCACCACCAGATGGGGCACACCTTCAATCTTGCGCAGGGACCACTGCAGGTGCTTGGCCTGGTCTTCAGGGCGGCCCTGTAGCTGGCTTGGGCGATAGAATACTTTGATGCGCGTGCGCATCGCGATATTCAGCGTGTTTTCACCTGGTTCCTCTGCTTGTGGAATCTCTTGCGCGTTGAAATAGAACAGAGATTCCCTATCGCTCGGCAGGTCGTTCGGCAAGTTTTGAATCTGGACAAGTTGCTCCATCCCTGGGTCCAGGCGGAACAGGCTGGGGTTGGCTATCAGGGGGACGGGCGTGTTGGTGTCGTCCTCATGGGTATTGACCCAGGTTTGTACGGCGAAAACCTTGGTGCTGGGGTTGGCGACCACAATCGAAGAGTTGCGCGCATCGCTTGAATGAACCACGCGTGTATTGCTGATGGTCAGGGCTGCCTCGGCGGCAGGTAGGCAAGCGGCCAGACAAATGCCGAGCATGGCTTTTCGCAAGCCGAGGGAGCGGTGGATGGATTTCATGTGAAGGCCCATATGTAGCGGGTGGATCCAGGCGCGCATGGCGCGGCCTGGAACGGTGTTACTTGAGGTCGAAGACGAAGCTGACGACCGTGTTTGCAGCGCCTGCCGTGACAGGGATGGCGGTGGCGCGGTAGGCCGCATAGAACAGCATGTCGGTGGGATTGGTGTCATCCAGGTCGTAAGGCTTGGATTCGCTACCATTGGCAATCAGCGTGTTGGTCTTGTCCTTGATGGCCAGGCCCAGGTTGGTTGCCCCACTAGCTTCCAGCGCGTGAAGCTCGCCGCCAGTGCCTGCACTGCCGAAAGCGCCGTTGAAGGTTACATAGCCCTGGTTGGTGGAGGTATCACACCCAGTGCCGGGAGTGACGCGCATGGCGAAAGGGCGAAGGTTGCCTTCGCTGCCAATTGCCGTGAAGCGCCCGCTGGCGACGTTACCCATTGAGATGCGATCCATTTTGCTCCCGGTTGCCGGGTCGACGATTTCGATCGCGCATGTACCGCTGGTGATAGTGCCGTTAAACTCAATGAAGTCGCTGGCGAATGCCGTGCTGCTCAGGCTCATGGCCAGGGCTGCGGTTGTCAGAAGCTTTTTCATGACTGTTATCCCCGTTTTCTAGTGAAGGCCCGACATCAAGACATGCATCAGGCCGGATCTGTGATACCGGCTGGTCTTGTGAAACCAGCCGGGACGGGGAGCTTAGGAGGGAGGGGGCGGTGGGTATGTAAGTTAAATCAGCATCTGCCGTGGATCATTCGTTTGCCTGTGAATCACCGCAGGTGTCAGTCATTCGTGGGCTGACCTGCCTGGCTTGAAAGCTGCTTTTGCTGATGCCAGTCAAAGGGCTCACCGCGCTGCTCGGCTTCGTAGCGACGCTCTTCCAGGCTCTGATAAAGCGCCAGCTCTTCGTCAGGCATGAAGTGCAGGCAGTCACCACCGAAGAACCACAGCAAGTCACGGGGTACCAGATGGGCAATTTGCGGATAGCGCTGGATGACCTGGCAGATCAGGTCCTGCCCCAGGTATTGGCTTTCCAGCGGGTCCTGGGGGAGCAAGGTGAGCAGTTCGTCGAAGCGTTCGAGGAACAGGGCGTGGCTTTCCTCTGGTACCTGGTCGGCTTCACCCAAGGCAACCAGAATGGTGCGCAGATGGTGAAGCAGTTGCAGGTGATAGTCCAGGTTGGGGGTGGCCATGGTGAGGTCCTCGAAATGGTTGGAACGGGCGCGAAGTATACGTGGGTTATGGCCAGGTGGAAGGCTGGCAGGGCCGTGTGGCGGCCCTGTTCGAATGCTGCTTAGCGTACTTGCCCCGGTATGGGCTGCAAGTATTGCTTGTCGAAGGCATCCACTGCGATCACCGCCCGGCGCGCCTGCTCGGCGTCCTGCAGTTGCTGGCCTTCTTGCTCTTGAAGCACGCCCGCTTGTACGGCGGCTTCGACAGGGCATTGCCCTGGCGCTGGCTGCACGACACCGTCCTTGAGCGCCTGGGATAACCGCTTGTGCAAGGGCGCAGCTTCGTCCAGCGCATCGCAAGCACGTTGCAGCGCCGCCACCGCATCACCGTCGGCCTCAGGCCGGAAGCAGCCGGCCAGTAGCTGCTCCAGGGCTGGGTCGCCCTTGCGGCGCCCCAACAACTCGGCCACTTCGGCATCCAGTTCGTCGCTCGGCCCGGTGTGGCGGCGCCCAAACGGGAATACCAGCACACGCAAGGCGCAGCCGACGAAGCGGTTGGGGAAGTTGTCGAGCAAACGATCCAAGGCACTTTCCGCCTGGCCCAGGCTTTCCTCCATGGCCCAACGCAGCAACGGCTGCATGTACTCTGGCGAGCCCAGGTCGTGGTAGCGCTTGAGTGCGGCAGATGACAGGTAGAGGTAGCTCAATACGTCGCCCAGGCGGGCACTCAATCGTTCACGGCGCTTCAACGCCCCGCCCAGCAACATCATCGACAGGTCGGCCAGCAGGGCAAAGGCGGCAGCCTGGCGATTCAGAGCGCGGAAGTAGCCTTGGCTCAACCTGTCGCCGGGGGCCTTTTCCAGTGCCCCCAGCCCCAGGCCAAGCACCAGTGTGCTGGCGGCATTGCCGACCGCGAACAGAATGTGCTTCAGCAACAGGTCATCGAATTCGTCGAGTGCCTGGTCGTGGTCCTCACGCCCGGCAAGGGCCATTTCCTGGAGTACGAACGGATGGCAACGAATGGCGCCCTGGCCGAAGATCATCAAGTTGCGCGAGAGTATGTTGGCGCCCTCGACGGTGATGAAAATCGGTGCGCCCTGCCAGTTTCGCCCCAGGTAGTTGTTGGGCCCCATGATGATGCCCTTGCCGCCATGCACGTCCATGGCGTGGCGGATGCATTCGCGGCCGCGTTCGGTGAGGTGGTACTTGAGGATGGCCGACAGCACCGAGGGTTTTTCACCCAGATCCACGGCTTTGGTGGTCAGCAAGCGGGCGCTGTCCATCAGCCAGGCGTTGCCACCGATGCGCGCCAGAGACTCCTGGATGCCCTCGAACGCGGCCAGCGGTACGTTGAACTGTTCGCGGATGCGGGCATATTGCCCTGTCACCAGGCTGGTGTACTTGGCCGCGCCAGTGCCGACGGCCGGCAGGGAGATCGAACGGCCGACCGACAAGCAGTTCATCAGCATCATCCAGCCCTTGCCGAGCATATCCTTGCCGCCGATGAGAAAGTCCAGCGGTACGAAGACATCCTTGCCGCTATTGGGGCCATTCATGAATGCGGCACCGAGGGGCAGGTGGCGTTTGCCGATTTCCACGCCCGGTGTATCGGTAGGGATCAATGCCAGGCTGATACCCAGCTCTACGCGGTCACCCAGCAGGTGGTCCGGGTCGTAGGCCTTGAATGCGAGCCCCAGCAGGGTGGCGACGGGCCCCAGGGTGATGTAGCGCTTCTCCCAGTTCAGGCGCAGGCCGATCACGGTTTCACCTTGCCACTGCCCTCGGCAGATTACGCCGGTATCTGGCATGGCGCCCGCGTCGGACCCGGCCATTGGGCCGGTGAGGGCAAAGCAGGGGATTTCTTCGCCCCGGGCCAAGCGTGGCAGATAGTGGTTTCGCTGTTCTTCGGTGCCGTAGTGCAGCAGCAGTTCGGCAGGCCCCAGAGAGTTGGGCACCATCACGGTTGACGCCAGGTCGCCGCTGCGGGTGGCGAGCTTCATCGCGACCTGGGAATGGGCATAGGCCGAGAAGCCTTTGCCGCCATATTCCTTGGGAATGATCAGGGCGAAGAAGCCTTGTGACTTGATATGGGCCCAAGCCTCGGGCGGCAAGTCCAGATCCTGGCCGATCTGCCAGTCGCTGACCATGGCGCAGAGCTGCTCGGTGGGGCCGTCGATGAACGCCTGCTCCTCTTCTGTCAGCGTGGGTGACGGGTAGTCGAGCAAGGTTTGCCAGTTGGGGCGGCCACTGAACAGTTCACCATCCCACCACACGGTTCCGGCGTCGATGGCCTCGCGTTCGGTCTGCGACATGGGCGGTAGCGTGCGCCGGAACCAGTTGAAAACGGGGCGTGTGAGCACCTGGCGGCGCCACTGCGGCAGCATGAGCAAAGCGGCTTTGAGTGCCAGGGCCAGCCACAACACCGTCAACAGCCAGCCGGGTGCATTGCCGAACAGGCCCATCAGCAGCACATAGGCTGCCACCGCGCCGAGTATCTGCAAGGGCGGCAAGCGCCGGTGGGTGAGATAGGCTGCGCCTAGTACCATGACCGCCAACCACAACAGCAACATAGTCTTTTCTCCGTGACCGTGGGCTTCAAGCCGATGCAACAAGCGTAGACAGCCTTGCTGCAAAGGCCTGCTCAGAACAGTGACAGAGCACGGCTGGCGGAGTTCGCACGCCGTGATGCTTGGGCGATGCAGTTGCTAGTCGGTGAAAAGCTCGAGCATGGCGTCTACCTCTATGAACGGGTGTGGAATGATGGTCATGGCCCAGTACCAGCTTTGTTCCGCTTCGGTCTCGTCAACATCCACGGCCAATATCACCGTGCAGGGTGACGGCGCCTTGCTGTCAGGCGTGAATACCCCTTGGCTGTCGACCTTGCCGTTGCCTGCCAGAACATGCCAGGCGATGTTTTTCAATGGCACCGCCACTTCGCTGCCTGACATCGAGGTGTAGTACATCGACAGCTGCAGTTTGCCCGCTTGTTTCGCGGCCTTGAAATAGTGCGTTTGAGCGAAGTATTCCGATACCCAGGTGGCGTAGGCTGCACTGGTACTGGTGGTTGCCTTGAGGATATCGGCCACTGCCGGCAGGAGTATTTGCCGCGTACTGCTCTTGAGCATGGCGGGGATGAGGGTCTTGCAATTGGGGTTGGCAATCGCGTTGGGGCTAAGGGCTCCGGGGGGCTGATAGTGCTGAGCGCCATCAATGGTCTTGATGGATCCTGCGCTCGGTTTCTCCACGCTCCAGGTAGGCTTGGCGGATTGTGGGGTGGCGATCAGCTTCTGTGGCCCTGTGGTCGATGAGATGGTCGTGACCAGGGGTAGCGGGTGAATGGCGGTCGAGAGTCCTGTAGCCTTGTTGTTGGCTGTATTGGAAGAATCGGCGTTGCGGAAGAGGCAAAAAAAAGAGTCCTTGCCGATTGGACTACCCATGATGTATGGCCAGCCTGAGGGAGAGGAAAGTATGCCAGGGAAAAGTCCTATGTCGTCGGGTGGGGTGCCGTTAATTATGGTGGGAAAGTAGTTGGCGTAAAGTGAAATAACGAGATCGTCTTCATGCTCGTTTACATAAGGAGGCAAAGGCTCAGGGGTGAACGTCTTGTTGAATTTTTTTTGCGGCTCGGAGTAGGCTTGCCAAAGGATGTCGTGTTCGATGCTGAAGTCCAGATAAATCCAGAGATTGAAATTCCGTTGCTCTAGAGCTACCCGGTCAAGTAAAAGATTTTTTTGTTTGAAGTAATGATTTTCGAGGATGGCTCTGTCCTCGGGCTTGCCATTCCATGTCAAAGTGGGGGTTTTGTTCCAGTGCCATCTCAGTTCGTCAGATGTCTGGGTGTTGAGTGTCAGGTAGCTTTCGTCCAGGTCGATTTTGAATGACAGGGTTCTTTCATCGCTTGGGCCGTAGTCTGTTATTTCAGTGATGATGCTTCCTCGCATGCCTAGATCTTTTTTGGTGATTATTCGGCTGTCTGCGGTAACGCGTCGACTGATTTCGGCTTTTCTGAAGTAAGTGTCATAGAAGTGCTTGGTAGGGCCCAGATGGAGCGCGGCTCTTTCCCAGCTTTTACCTGCAGTCAGGTCTCGTTTGGTGATGATGATTTCATTGTTATTGGTGCTGAGTCCCTGGTTGCTGTAATAAACGTCCGATTGGCGATGAACGGTGTCTAAATGACAATATCCGGAAAACGCTAAAGCTGTTGGGATCTCACTTTTGTTGTCTTTCATCTTTCAGTACCTCTGTGTGGGCCTGAAGTCAAGGTAGTGGTTGGCGTTTCCCGAAAAAACTGGCAAAAATGATAGTTTTTGTTGCTGCGGCCATATGGCGTCACGCGTTTATTGAACGCTGAGAATCCCATTATCGGCGCATAAGGTTTTGCATTAGACTGTTCATCTTCGTATCTATAAGGACGTTGCCATGCTGAAGATCTGGGGCCGCAAGAATTCGAGCAATGTGCGCAAGGCGCTATGGATCGCCCATGAACTGGGCCTGGATTTCGAGTCGATCGACGCCGGCGGCGCCTTCGGCGTGGTCAACGAGCCGCACTACCGTGCGCGCAACCCCAACGGCTTGGTGCCGATGCTGGAAGACGGTGACCTGACCCTGTGGGAGTCCAACACCATCGTGCGCTACCTGTGCGCCGAATACGGTGCGGAGCAGGGCTGGTACCTGGACGACCCGCGTCAGCGCGCCCTGGCGGACAAGTGGATGGACTGGACCACCTCGTCCTTCGCCACGCCGTTCCGCCCACTGTTCTGGGGCCTGTTGCGCACCCCGGAAGACCAGCGCGACTGGGTGGCGATCAACGCTGCGCACAAGCAATGCGCCCAGCTGCTGGCCATTGCCGACGAAGCCTTGGCCAAACAACCGTACCTTTCCGGTGACCAGATCGGCATGGGCGACATCCCATTGGGAAGCTTCATCTATGCCTGGTTCGAAATGCCCATCGAGCGCCCGGCCATGCATCACCTGGAGGCCTGGTACGAGCGCCTCAAGGCTCGCCCTGCGTACCAGGCAGCGGTAATGACTGCGCTGACCTGATCGAACACCACGGCTACTTCGATAGTCATTATCAATACACATGACTGTACTTGTGCGGCCAGGCCAAGCACCATTGGCCGCACTCACTGCGCCAGTGCCTTTACCTGGCGTGTCCTGCACCTTTTTCTCGGTAAGTGACCCGCTATGAGTTCCGCCCTGTCCATCCGACAGCTGACCAAGACCTACGGCAACGGCTTCCAGGCCCTCAAGGGCATCGACCTGGATGTTGCCGAAGGCGACTTCTTCGCCTTGCTCGGCCCCAACGGCGCGGGCAAGTCCACCACCATCGGCATCCTCTCCACCCTGGTCAACAAGACCAGCGGCACGGTCAACGTGTTCGGCCACGACCTGGACCGCGAGCCGTCGGCGCTCAAGCGTTGCCTGGGCGTGGTGCCGCAGGAGTTCAACTTCAACCAGTTCGAGAAAACCTTCGACATCGTCGTGACCCAGGCCGGTTACTACGGCATCCCGCCCAAGGTGGCAAAGGAGCGGGCCGAGCAGTACCTGACCCAGCTCGGCCTGTGGGACAAGCGTGACGTGCAGTCGCGTTCGCTGTCGGGGGGCATGAAGCGCCGCCTGATGATTGCCCGCGCGCTGATCCACGAGCCGCGCCTGCTGATTCTCGACGAGCCCACCGCCGGTGTGGACATCGAACTGCGCCGTTCGATGTGGAGCTTCCTCACCGAGCTGAACCAGAAGGGCATCACCATCATCCTCACCACCCACTACCTGGAAGAGGCCGAGCAGCTGTGCCGTAACATCGGCATCATCGACCACGGCACCATCGTCGAGAACACCAGCATGCGCCAGCTGCTGGGCAAGCTGCATGTCGAAACCTTCGTGCTCGACATCAAGCAGGACCTGGCCACTGCACCGGTGCTGCAGGGCTACCCGTGCCGGCTGCTGACCCCGCATACCCTGGAAGTGCAGGTGGACAAGGACATTGGCATCACCGCGCTGTTCGGCCAGCTGGCGCTGCAGAACATCGAGGTGCAGAGCCTGCGCAACAAGACCAACCGACTCGAGGAGCTGTTCGTGTCCCTGGTGGAAAAAAACCTGTCGAAGGTGGCCGTATGAGTGTAGAACTGCGCACCAACTGGGTCGCCCTGAACACCATCGTCTACCGCGAAGTGCGGCGCTTCCTGCGTATCTGGCCGCAGACCCTGCTGCCGCCGGCGATCACCATGGTCCTGTACTTCGTCATCTTCGGTAACCTGATCGGCCGGCAGATCGGCGACATGGGTGGCTTCACCTACATGGAATACATCGTGCCGGGGCTGATCATGATGTCGGTGATCACCAACTCCTACGGCAACGTGGTGTCGAGCTTCTTCGGCAGCAAGTTCCAGCGCTCCATCGAAGAGCTGATGGTGTCGCCGGTATCGCCACACACCATCCTCGTCGGTTATGTGCTGGGTGGCGTGCTGCGTGGCCTGGCGGTGGGCGTGATCGTGACCTTCCTGTCGCTTTTCTTCACCCACTTGCAGGTGCACCACCTGGGCGTGACTGTGGTCGTGGTGCTGCTGACCGCCACCATTTTCTCGCTGCTGGGCTTCGTCAATGCGGTGTTCGCGCGCAACTTCGACGACATCTCGATCATCCCGACCTTCGTGCTGACGCCGCTGACCTACTTGGGCGGGGTGTTCTACTCGATCAACCTGCTGCCGCCGTTCTGGCAGACCGTGTCGTTGGCCAACCCGGTGCTGCACATGGTCAACTCGTTCCGCTACGGCATCCTAGGGGTGTCGGATATCAGCATTGGCACGGCGATTACCTTCATGCTGGTCGCCACCGCGGTGCTCTACCTGGTGTGCGTTCGCCTGCTGGTCAGCGGCCGCGGCATGCGTGCCTGAAACCTTGCACCGGCATTGGCGCAGACGCCACTGCCGGCCCACCCACCAGCGCCAGTAAAGCATGGTGGTGAAGTAGCCAAGGATGCCCAGCACCACACCGCACACCACCGAGCCGAGCAGGAAGGGTTGCCACAGCGTCGACAGCTGGTCGGTGATCCACTGGAAAGTCAGCTCGTCGGGCAGGGTGCGCGGCGGTACCTGCATCAGCCAGGCGCCGGTCATGTAGGTGACGAAGAACACCGGTGGCATGGTCAGCGGGTTGGTCAGCCATACCAGGCTGACCGCGATCGGCAGGTTGCCGCGCAGCGGAATGGCCAGCGCGGCGGCCAGCAGCATCTGCGCCGGCATCGGGATCAACGCCGCGAACAGGCCAACGCCCATGGCCCTCGCCACCGAATGGCGGTTCAGGTGCCAGAGGTTCGGGTCATGCAGCAACTTGCCGAAAAAGCGTAAGGACTTGTGTTCCCGAATACTGGTCGGGTCCGGCATGTAGCGTTTGAAAAGTCGGCGCGGCATGTAGGCTCCCGGAGCGTTGATCCGGGCAGTATGCCCTGATTCCCGCTCAGCCTCGTTTAGAGTTTGTGACAATTGTTGAGCAAGCGCTGCCGGCAATTGGGCTATGCCTCAGAAGGTGATTTCGCTTCTGGAGCTCTACTTCATGCGCACAGGGATGTTTGCGCTCGCGCTCGGGCTGTTGTGCCTGGGCTTTCTCCCCGCATTGCCATCGGTCGGATGGCTGGTGCTGCTGGCTTTAGCCGGTGGCCTCGGCCTGTTCACCCGGCTGTGGCCGCTGGGCTGTTTTCTGTTGGGCCTGTGTTGGGCTTGCTGGTCTGCGCAGCAGGCCCTGGATGACCGCCTGGCCCCAGGGCTGGATGGCCGCACCTTGTGGCTTGAGGGCCAGGTGGTCGGCCTGCCGACCCGGACTGCGCAGGGTGTGCGTTTCGAGCTGGACGCGGCCCGCTCGCGGCGGGCAGAGCTGCCGCAGCGCCTGCAACTGAGCTGGTTCGACGGCCCGCCGCTGCGCGCGGGCGAGCAGTGGCGGCTGGCGGTGACCTTGCAGCGCCCGGCGGGGCTGCTCAACCCGCATGGGCCGGACCGTGAGGCGCAATTGCTGGCGCGGCGGGTCGGTGCGACCGGTACGGTCAAGGCCGGGCAGTTGCTGGCGCCGGTTGCAGGCGGCTGGCGCGACACGCTGCGCCAGCGCCTGCTGGCAGTCGAGGCCAATGGCCGGCAGGCAGCGTTGGTGGCGCTGGTGCTTGGCGACGGGGCGGGCCTGGCCCGGGAGGACTGGCAAACGTTGCAGGCCACCGGCACGGTGCACCTGCTGGTGATCTCTGGCCAGCACATCGGCCTGGTTGCCGGCTTGCTGTATGGCCTGGTTGCCGGGCTGGCGCGTTGGGGGCTGTGGCCCGCTCGTCTGCCCTGGCTGCCCTGGGCGTGTGGCTTGGCCATGGCCGCGGCACTGGCCTACGGTTGGTTGGCTGGTGGCGGTGTACCGGTGCAGCGTGCCTGCCTGATGCTGGCCGTGGTGTTGCTCTGGCGCCTGCGCTTTCGCCACCTCGGTGCGACCTTGCCGCTGCTGCTGGCGCTGGTTGCCGTGCTGCTGGTGGAGCCGTTGGCCGCGCTGCTGCCCGGGTTCTGGCTGTCGTTCGCGGCCGTGGCCACGCTTGGCTATTGCTTCAGTGCCCGCCTGGGCGGCTGGCGGCCCTGGCAAGCCTGGACGCGGGCGCAATGGGTGATTGCCATCGGTTTGCTGCCGGTGCTGCTGGCTACGGGCTTGCCCGTGAGCCTGAGTGCGCCGCTGGCCAACCTTGTTGCGGTGCCTTGGGTCAGCCTGGCGGTACTGCCGTTGGCGTTGCTGGGGACTTTGCTGCTGCCGCTGGGCGGGGTAGGAGAGGTGCTGTTGTGGCTGGCGGGTGGTCTGCTCGATGTGCTTTTCCGGCTGCTGGAGTTGGTGGCGCAACAGCAGTCGGCGTGGCTGCCAGCAGTTCTGCCGTTGTGGGCCTGGCTGCTGGTGTGCCTGGGTACGCTGCTGGTTTTGATGCCCCGTGGCGTACCACTGCGCGGGTTGGGTGGCGTGATGCTGCTGGCGCTGTGGGTACCCCGGGAGACGGTGCCGTTCGGCCAGGTCGAGGTCTGGCATCTGGACGTCGGCCAGGGGCTGGCGGTGCTGTTGCGCACCCGGCATCACGACCTGCTGTACGACGCCGGGCCGGCCAGGGGAGAGAGCGACTTGGGCGAGCGAGTGGTGTTGCCGACCTTGCGCAAGCTAGGAGTGGGTGGCCTGGACCTGATGCTGGTCAGCCACGCCCATGCCGACCACGCCGGTGGTGCTGGCGCAATCATGCGTGGTCTGCCGGTCGAACGGGTGATCGGCGGCGAAGTGGTGGATGACATGCAACTGCAGCCTTGTGTCAGTGGCGACCAGTGGACGTGGGATGGCGTGCGCTTTTCGCTGTGGCGCTGGGCTGATGGGCAGAGCAGCAATGACCGCTCCTGTGTGTTGCTGGTCGAGGCGCAGGGTGAGCGGTTGTTGCTGGCGGGAGATATGGAAGCCGGTGCCGAACGGGCCTGGCTGGCGGCCACAGAAGCGCCGCGGATCGACTGGCTGCAGTCGCCGCACCATGGCAGCCGCAGTTCGTCCAGCGAGGCCTTCATCCGCGCCACGGCGCCGCGCGGGGTACTGATTTCGCGCGGGCGCAACAACAGCTTCGGGCACCCGCACGCGCAGGTGGTCGAACGTTATCGGCGGCATGGGGTGGTGATGCATGACACAGCGGAGCAGGGGGCGTTGCGGTTGGTGTTGGGGAGGCAGGGGGAGGTCGAGAGTGTGCGCCGACAGAGGCGTTTCTGGAGGGATGCGGGCGGTGGCTGAGCTGGCCCTTTCGCGGGTAAACCCGCTCCCACAGGTACTGCACTCAACCTGAGGATGGTAAAAAACCTGTGGGAGCGGGTTCACCCGCGAAAGGGCCAGCTCAGCCACCCGACAGCTCAAGGTAGAAACCGGGTAGGGCAATTCCCTGACCTCCGGCAGATGAGCCCCCGGCGCGCCTATGGTAGAGTGGCGGCCTTTTTCCGAAGGGGCGTTTACTGTGTGGGAATTGGTCAAGTCCGGTGGTTGGATGATGCTGCCGATCATTCTGAGCTCCATCGCTGCCATGGCTATCGTCGTCGAACGCCTGTGGACCCTGCGCGCGAGCCGCGTCACCCCGCCGCACCTGCTGGGCCAGGTGTGGATGTGGATCAAGGACAAGCAACTGACCAGTGACAAGCTCAAGGCCCTGCGCGCCGATTCGCCACTGGGCGAAATCCTTGCCGCCGGCCTGGCCAACTCGCGCCATGGCCGCGAAATCATGAAGGAATGCATCGAGGAGGCCGCCTCGCGCGTCATCCACGAACTGGAACGCTACATCAGCACCCTCGGCACCATCGCCGCCATGGCTCCGCTGCTGGGCCTGCTGGGCACCGTGCTGGGCATGATCGACATCTTCAGCGCCTTCATGGGCTCGCAGATGACCGCCAACGCCGCAGTGCTGGCCGGTGGTATCTCCAAGGCCCTGGTCACCACCGCGGCCGGCCTGATGGTCGGTATCCCGGCGGTATTCTTCCACCGCTTCCTGCTGCGCCGCATCGACGAGCTGGTAGTCGGCATGGAACAGGAAGCGATCAAGCTGGTGGAAGTGATCCAGGGCGACCGTGAAGTGGAAGTGGCCGGAGGCAAGGCGTGAAGTTCCGGCGCAATCGCCAGCGGGAGAGCGTCGACATCAACCTGGCGTCGCTGATCGACGTGGTGTTCGTCCTGCTGCTGTTCTTCGTGGTCACCACCACCTTCACCCGCGAGACCCAGCTGCGCGTCGAGCTACCCGAAGCCGCCAGCGCCGAGCAGGCGCCGCCCGACCAGGGCAAGCTGGTGGAAATCACCATCAGCGCCGAAGGCGTGTACTCGGTGAACAACCACCTGCTGCCTAAAAGCGACCTGGCCACCCTGAGCGAAGCGATCGAGCGTGAGTCGGGCGGCGACAACAAGCTGCCGCTGGCCATCAGCGCCGACGGCAAGACCCCGCACCAGGCTGTGGTCACCGCGATGGATGCCGCCGGCAAGCTCGGTTTCAGCCAGTTGCGCATGACCACCGTCGAGGCGGCCCAGGGCACGCCTTGATGGCCTTCGCCGACCGTCTGCTCGCCGCCTGGTACGCCGGGCACCCGGCCCTGGCGCTGCTGCGCCCGCTGGAGGCGCTGTATCGCCGCGTGGTCACGCGCAAGCGGGCGCGTTTTCTCAGTGGCGAAAGTGCCAGCTACCGGGCCCCGGTGCCGGTCATCGTGGTGGGTAACATCACCGTGGGCGGTACCGGCAAGACGCCGATGATCCTCTGGCTGATCGAGCACTGCCGCCAGCAGGGGTTGAAGGTGGGCGTGGTCAGCCGTGGCTATGGCGCCAAACCGCCGCAGCTACCCTGGCGCGTGCAGGCCGACCAGGCTGCCGAGCAGGCCGGCGATGAACCGCTGCTGATCGTGCAGCGCACCGGCGTGCCGCTGATGATCGACCCCGACCGCTCCCGCGCCGTGCAGGCCCTGCTGGCCAGCGAACCTCTCGACCTGATCCTGTGTGACGACGGCATGCAACACTACCGCCTGGCCCGCGACCTGGAGTTGGTGCTGATCGATGCCGCTCGCGGCCTGGGCAATGCCCGCTGCCTGCCGGCGGGGCCGTTGCGTGAGCCGGCCGAACGCCTGCACGAGGCTGACGCGGTGCTGTTCAACGGCGCCAGCGCAGACCGCGCCGATGGCTTCGGCTTCTGCCTGCAGCCGTCCGCCCTGGTCAACCTGCGCAGCGGCGAGCGCCGCGCGCTTGACCATTTCCCCGCAGGCCAACGCCTGCACGCGGTGGCCGGTATCGGCAACCCGCAACGTTTCTTCAATACCCTGCTGGGGCTAAACTGGCAGCCGGTGCCGCATCCCTTTGCCGACCATGCGCAGTTCAGCGCCCAGAGCCTGGCCTTCAGCCCGCCGCTGCCGCTGGTCATGACCGAAAAGGATGCGGTGAAATGCCGGGCCTTCGCCGCTGACGACTGGTGGTACCTGGCCGTCGAGGCGCAGCCCACGCCGGCTTTCAGCGCCTGGTTCGACAACCAGTTGCAACGCTTGCTGCGCAAGCCCTGAGCCCTTTTTCAATTCCCGGCCACCTGGCCTAAAGGAAGCCTCAAATGGACACCAAACTGCTCGATATCCTGGCCTGCCCGATCACCAAGGGCCCGCTGAAGCTCAGTGCCGACAAGACCGAGCTGATCAGTAAGGGCGCTGGCCTGGCCTACCCGATCCGCGACGGCATCCCGGTCATGCTGGAAAGCGAGGCGCGCACCCTGACTGATGAAGAGCGTCTGGACAAATGAGCCTGGATTTCACCGTGGTGATCCCCGCCCGGCTGCGCTCCACGCGCCTGCCGGGCAAGCCATTGCTGCCGATCGCCGGTAAGCCGATGGTGCAGCATGTGTGGGAACAGGCCCGCAAGAGCGGCGCCAGCCGCGTGGTTATCGCCACCGACGACGCGAGCATTCTGGAGGCCTGCCAGGCCTTCGGCGCCGAAGTGCTGATGACTCGTGCCGACCATGAGTCCGGCACCGACCGCCTGGCCGAAGTGGCCATACACCTGGGCCTGTCTGCCGATGCCATCGTGGTCAACGTGCAGGGCGACGAGCCGCTGATCCCGCCGGTGATCATCGACCAGGTGGCAGCCAACCTGGCAGCGCATCCGGAAGCCGGTATCGCCACCCTGGCCGAACCGATCCATGAGCCGGAAACCGTGTTCAACCCCAACGCGGTCAAGGTAATCAGCGACAAGAACGGCCTGGCCCTGACCTTCAGCCGTGCACCGCTGCCCTGGGCCCGCGATGCGTTTGCCAAGGACCGCAACCTGTTGCCAGAAGGCGTGCCGTATCGCCGCCACATCGGCATGTACGCCTACCGCGTCGGCTTCCTGCAGGACTTCGTCAGCTGGGGCCCGTGCTGGCTCGAGCAGACCGAAGCGCTGGAGCAGCTGCGTGCCCTGTGGCATGGCGTACGCATCCATGTCGAAGACGCCATCGAGGCGCCTGCCGTGGGCGTGGATACCCCTGAAGACCTGGAGCGCGTACGGCGCTTGCTGGAGGCCTGATGCGCGTCCTGTTCGTCTGCCTCGGCAATATCTGTCGCTCGCCCACCGCCGAAGGCGTGCTGCGCCATCAATTGCAGGCTGCCGGGCTTGCCGACCGGGTGCATGTGGCCTCGGCCGGCACCGGCGACTGGCACGTCGGCAAGGCGCCTGACAGCCGCACCTGCAAGGCAGCGCTGGCGCGTGGCTATGACCTTTCGCAGCAACGCGCCCAGCAGGTCAAGGCGGCGCACTTTGCCGAATATGACCTGATCCTGGCCATGGACGAGAGCAACCTCGGCCACTTGCGTGCGATGCGCCCGCACACCGCAGTGGGGGAGCTCGACCTGTTCCTGCGCCGCTATGGCGCAGCACTGGATGAAGTGCCAGACCCGTACTACGGTGGCGCCGACGGTTTCGAGCAGGTGCTCGACCTGGTTGAAGCGGCGTGCCAGGCGCTGGTCCTGGAAATCAAGGGGCGGCTATGACAGTGCAGTGGCAGGAGCAGGTATCGCTCAAGCCTTACAACACCTTTGGCATCGACGTGAAGGCGCGGTATTTCACCCAGGCACATGATGACCAGGAGGTGCGCCAGGCGCTGGCCCAGGCGCAGCAAGGCCGCGTGCCGGTGCTGGTGATTGGCGGTGGCAGCAACCTGCTGCTGACTCGTGATATCGATGCGCTGGTGCTGCATATGGCCAGCCGTGGCCGGCGCGTGCTCAGCGACGATGGCGAACGTATCGTGGTCGAGGCCGAGGCCGGTGAGCCGTGGCACCCGTTCGTGCAGTGGGCACTGGCACAGGGCTATTGCGGGCTGGAGAACCTCAGCCTGATCCCCGGCACTGTGGGTGCCGCGCCGATGCAGAACGTGGGCGCCTATGGCGTTGAGATCAAGGACGTGTTCGTAGGCCTGACCGCCCTGGACCGCGAGACCGGCGAGTTGCGTGACTTCGGCCTGGCTGAATGTGCCTTCGGGTATCGCGACAGCCTGTTCAAGCGCAACCCCGGGCGTTGGTTGATCCTGCGTGTGCGCTTTGCCTTGAGCCGTACACTGCAGGCTCACCTGGATTACGGCCCGGTGCGCCAGCGGTTGGCAGAGCAGGGCGTGACCGAGCCGACCGCGCAGGCGATCAGCGAGGCGATCTGCAGCATTCGCCGCGAGAAGCTGCCAGACCCGGCAGAGCTGGGTAATGCCGGGAGCTTCTTCAAGAACCCGGTGGTCTCGGCGGAACTGGTCGAGCGTATCCGTGCGCAGTACCCGGGGGTGGTGGCTTATCCCCAGGCCGATGGCCAGGTGAAGCTGGCGGCAGGCTGGCTGATCGAACAGGCAGGCTGGAAGGGCCACCGCGAGGGGGATGCCGGGGTGCATCGTTTGCAGTCGCTGGTGCTGGTCAACTACGGCCAGGCGAGCGGGGTGCAGATGCATGCGCTGGCGCGGCGGATCCAGGCCGATATCCTCGAGCGGTTCGGAGTCGAGCTGGAGATGGAGCCTAACCTCTACTGATTCAGTGCCTGGGCTGGCCCTTTCGCGGCTAAAGCCGCTCCCACAGGGACCTCACAGGGCCTGAGGGTAGTGGGGCCCCTGTGGGAGCGGGTTTACCCGCGAAGAGGCCGGTACAGGAAAAACGTCCAGCCAAGAAAAAGCCCCGCCAGTTCGCACTGGCGGGGCTTTTTCATTCAGCCTTGGCTATCAACCGTGATGAGGCTTTTGCTCATCGCTGGCTTCCAGGGCTGGCTCCTCGGTGGCTGCAGCAGCTTCCTGTGCGGCCTTGGCGGCAGCCTCGGCCTCACGCTTGCGGCGACGCACTTCACGCGGGTCGTTCGGCGCACGGCCGTTGGCCAGCATGACAGTGGCAGGTTCCACCGGCGCAGGCGCTTCGACCGGTGCAGGCTCGACGGCCACTGGGGCAGGCTCGGCCACCACTTCTGGCTGGGCCTCGACAACCGGGGCAGGTTGCTCGGCAACCGGAGCGGCTTCGACCACGACCGGGGCCTGCTCGATTTCACCGGCCTCGACGGCAGGCGCTTCTACCGGTGCTTCGGCAACCACTACCGGTTCGGCAGCAGGTGCTTCGTCTACCACTGGCTGCGGAGCGACTTCGACCACTGGCTCGGCAGTTGCTTCGACCACGGCCACAGGCTCGCTGACCGGCTGCTCGACCACCGGGGCCACAGCCACTTCTTCAGCCTCGGCAGCAGCTTCGACCTGTTCGACCTTCTCGGCCTGCTCGACCGGATGGGCGACTTCGCTGTTGTCGGTTTCCGCTACGGCGGCGACTTCGGCGGTGGCAAGCTCGGCCTGCTGGTTGGCCTGGGCTTCGGCGTCGGCACTGATGTTGCTGCTGGCGACGGCGGCAGTCACGGCCAGGCCGGCAGCCAGTTCGGCACCCAGCTCGGTGGCCTGATGCGATTGTGGCTGCTCTTCGCTGCCTTCTTCCTCGCTGCCATCGATCAGCTCGCCGTTGGCGTTGCGCTGACGCTCACGACGGTTGCTGCGGCGACGCTGACCACGGGAACGGCGGCGCGGGCGCTCGCCATCGGTGCCTTCCTGTTCGTCCTGCAGCAGCTCTTCGTTCGGCAGTTGCTCTTCGGCCAGCTCGGCAGCCTGCTCGGCGGCTTCTTCGGCTACGCGTGGCTGACGCTCTTCGCGTGGTGGGCGAGGGGCTCGTTCTTCGCGTGGAGCACGTTCTTCACGAGGTGCGCGTTCTTCACGCGGGGCACGCTCTTCACGAGGTGCGCGTTCTTCACGCGGGGCACGCTCTTCACGCGGTGCGCGTTCTTCACGTGGAGCACGCTCCTCACGCGGTGCGCGTTCTTCACGTGGAGCACGCTCCTCACGTGGGGCGCGTTCCTCGCGAGGTGCACGCTCTTCACGCGGGGCACGTTCTTCACGGGCTACACGCTCCTCGCGCGGCTGACGTTCCTCACGCTCGGCAGGGGTAACGTCCAGTGGCTCACGCAGTTCGCGCACGCGCTCTTCGCCACGGTTGCCGCGGCGGTCTTCGCGTGGCTGGCGTGGTGCACGTTCTTCACGCGGTGCACGCTCTTCGCGTGGGGCGCGTTCTTCACGTGGTGCACGCTCTTCGCGCGGGGCACGTTCTTCACGAGGTGCGCGCTCGGCACGCTCTTCACGCGGCTTGCGCTCTTCGTCGCGGCGGCCGTTGCGATTGCGGCTTTGCTGGCGGCCGTTGCGGCGTTCTTCGTTGCGTGGGCTGCGCTCGGCGGCCGGCTTCTCGGCAGCAGTGACAACCGGTGCGGCGGCAGGCTCTTCCTTGCCGGCGAACAGGCTTACCAGCGACTTCACCAGGCCCTTGAACAGGCTTGGCTCCGGGGCGACCGGGGCAGGGGCGACCGGTGCGGCAGGCTGCGGCTCTTCGACAGTGGCCGGTACCGGCGCGTTGGCGCGGGCCGGGGCGGTCTTGACCGCGGCTTCCTGGCGAACCAGGGTGCGAGTGGCGGTCGGCTGCGGCGCTTCTTCGGCTTCGGCTGCGGCGATCTCGTAGCTGGACTGGTTGCTCAGCACTTCCGGGTTGTCGTCGCGCAGGCGCTGGACTTCGAAGTGCGGGGTTTCCAGGTGATCGTTCGGCAGGATGATGATGCGCGCACGGGTACGCAGTTCGATCTTGGTGATCGAGTTGCGCTTCTCGTTGAGCAGGAAGGCAGCCACCGGGATCGGCACCTGGGCGCGAACTTCGGCGGTGCGGTCCTTCAGGGCCTCTTCTTCGATCAGGCGCAGGATGGCCAGCGACAGCGATTCGACGTCACGGATGATGCCGGTGCCGGAGCAGCGTGGGCAGACGATGCCGCTGCTTTCGCCCAGCGAAGGGCGCAGGCGCTGACGGGACATTTCCAGAAGGCCGAAGCGCGAGATGCGGCCGACCTGGACGCGGGCGCGGTCGGCTTCCAGGCACTCGCGAACACGTTCTTCGACGGCGCGCTGGTTTTTCGCCGGGGTCATGTCGATGAAGTCGATGACGATCAGGCCGCCGATGTCACGCAGGCGCAGCTGGCGGGCGATTTCCTCGGCCGCTTCCAGGTTGGTCTGCAGGGCGGTTTCTTCGATGTCGCTGCCTTTGGTGGCGCGCGCCGAGTTGATGTCGATGGACACCAGGGCTTCGGTCGGGTCGATCACGATCGAACCGCCGGACGGCAGGTCGACCACGCGCTGGAAGGCGGTCTCGATCTGGCTTTCGATCTGGAAGCGGTTGAACAGCGGCACGCTGTCTTCGTACAGCTTCACCTTGCTGGCGTACTGCGGCATCACCTGGCGGATGAAGGTCAGAGCTTCTTCCTGGGCATCGATGCTGTCGATCAGCACTTCGCCGATGTCCTGGCGCAGGTAGTCGCGGATGGCGCGAATGATGACGTTGCTTTCCTGGTAGATCAGGAATGGCGCGGCGCGGTCCTGGGACGCTTCCTTGATGGCGGTCCACAGTTGCAGCAGGTAGTCGAGGTCCCACTGCATTTCTTCGCTGCTGCGGCCAAGGCCGGCAGTGCGCACGATCAGGCCCATGTCGCCCGGCACGGTCAGGCCGTTCAGGGCTTCACGCAATTCGTTGCGCTCTTCGCCTTCGATGCGGCGGGAGATGCCACCGGCGCGCGGGTTGTTCGGCATCAGCACCAGGTAGCGGCCGGCCAGGCTGATGAAGGTGGTGAGGGCGGCGCCTTTGTTGCCACGCTCTTCCTTCTCGACCTGGACGATGACTTCCTGGCCTTCGCTCAGTACTTCCTTGATGTTGACCCGCCCTTCGGGGGCTTTCTTGAAGTATTCGCGGGAGATTTCTTTCAGCGGCAGGAAGCCGTGACGTTCGGAACCGAAGTCGACGAAGGCGGCTTCGAGGCTGGGTTCGATGCGGGTGATCTTGCCTTTGTAGATGTTGGCCTTTTTCTGCTCGCGCGCGCCGGACTCGATGTCCAGGTCGTAGAGACGTTGGCCGTCCACCAGGGCTACACGCAACTCTTCGGGTTGAGTCGCGTTAATCAGCATTCTTTTCATGTTGTACCGTCGGTTTCCGGGCTGCCGGAAACGGCGTTCGGCACACACGACGTCTCATGGTCGGTGCCAAGGTGCGCAAAGGGTGGCCGGGCCACCCCCGTGTCGAGCGACGTTCGGCACCAGCCGGTTGCCCAGCCTGCCGTTGTCGCGACGACGCGTCCTGTTTGCTGCGGTGCCAACAAGGCCCCGGTGGCTTCGAATTGGAATCCGAATCAACCAAGCGGGCCTTGTGCACTCAGTCAGGAGGAGGAATCAACCGTCAGCCGTGGACGCCCGGAGGCATCTGTTCAGGACCTTATCCGCTCGCCAGCCGTTCAGTGGGCTGGTGGGCCGGACGCGGTGCTACACGGTCCGAGGGCTGTGCATCTCCACCCTGCACGTATCCCTGATAATTCGGGTGCTGCCGCGCGCTGAATCCGCAACGGGTTGCATTTTTCGCCAGCGCAGGTTCTGCGCTGGCGCCATTCATGTCCAAGGCAGGTATTTCCGAAGCATTCGCCGGGCGTTGCGTGGAAGCGACGGGGCGGGCAGAGGTGCAGCGAAAAGAATCGGGTAAGCAGGTGAAACACCGCACTTGTCGTTTTTTTTCGGTCTTCTCTACACAGCGCTGGTGGCGATTCCAGGCAATTCGGTAAACTGGCGAAAACCCCGTAGGACGGCCTCGCGTCCTGGAGAATTGCGTTGGTCAGGGACCGGCTAGGAGCCTGGTGCCGCTGGCCTGCCGCTTTTGGCGGCGTTCGCGACTATAGCAGCAATGATTAAGTGCTTCAATTCCATAAAAAATTGTTATGATCCCGCCATGACGACCAATACCCCTCCGACTTCCGGCGTTCAGCTGATCGAAGTCGCGCCGGAGCTTGCCGGCCAACGCATCGACAATTTCCTCATCACGGCCCTCAAGGGCGTGCCCAAGACCCTGGTGTACCGCATCCTGCGCAAGGGTGAAGTACGGGTCAACAAGGGGCGCGTCAAGCCGGAGTACAAGATCCAGGCCGGCGACATCGTGCGGGTACCGCCCGTCCGCCTGCCGGAACGTGACGAGCCAGCGCCGGTAGCCCAGGGCCTGTTGCAGCGCCTGGAAGCGGCCATCGTCTACGAAGACAAGGCGCTGATCGTGATGAACAAGCCGGCCGGCATCGCCGTGCATGGCGGCAGCGGCCTGAGCTTCGGCGTGATCGAGGCGCTGCGCCAGCTGCGCCCGGACGCCAAGGAACTGGAGTTGGTGCACCGCCTGGACCGCGACACCTCCGGCCTGCTGATGATCGCCAAGAAGCGCAGCATGCTGCGCCACCTGCACGCCGCGCTGCGCGGCGACGGTGTCGACAAGCGCTACATGGCGCTGGTGCGCGGCCACTGGCCGACCTCGAAGAAGCAGGTCAACGCGCCGT
Organism: Pseudomonas sp. X4; assembly: GCF_040784925.1. NCBI lineage: Bacteria > Pseudomonadati > Pseudomonadota > Gammaproteobacteria > Pseudomonadales > Pseudomonadaceae > Pseudomonas > Pseudomonas sp. X4. The sequence continues at coordinate 4,032,072 of NZ_CP160798.1, forward strand.
TGCTCAAGAGCAACCTGCGCTCCGGCGAGCGCATGGTCGAGGTGAACGACGAGGGCAAGGAGGCGCTGACCCTGTTCCGCGTGCTGCGCCGCTTCGGCGAGTTCGCCACCATTGTCGAGGCGCGCCCGATCACCGGTCGTACCCACCAGATCCGCGTGCACACCCTGCATGCCGGGCATATGATCGCTGGCGACAGCAAGTACGGCGACGAAGACTTCAGTCGCGAAATTCGCGACTTGGGCGGCAAGCGCTTGTTCCTGCATGCGTATGCGCTGACCGTGCCGCTGCCAGACGGTGGCGAGCTGAAGCTCGAGGCGCCAGTGGATGAAGTATGGGCGAAAACCGTTGAACGTCTGAGTGCGTCCTGACCTATGAAAAAAGGCTATGAGCTACTGATCTTCGACTGGGACGGCACGCTGGCCGACTCGATCGGGCGTATCGTCGAGGCCATGAACGCCGCCGCCGAGCGTGCCGGTGAGGCGCAAAGCAGCGAGGACGCGGTCAAGGGCATCATCGGCCTGGCCCTGGGCGAGGCGATCCACACCCTGTACCCGCACCTGGCGCCTGCTCAGGTCGAAAGCTTCCGTCAGCACTATGCCGATATCTACATGGCCCTGGACCAGCAGCCCTCGCCGCTGTTCGAGGGTGTGGTCGAGTCGCTGGATGCCTTCCGTGCCGAGGGTTACCGCCTGGCGGTGGCCACCGGCAAGGCGCGTCGCGGGCTGGACCGGGTGCTCAAGGCCAATGGCTGGGAGCAGTTTTTCGACATCACTCGCGCCGCCGACGAGACCCGCGGCAAGCCGCACCCGCTGATGCTCGAGGAAATTCTCGGTCATTGCGGTGTCGAACCGGGGCGTGCGCTGATGGTTGGCGATTCGGCATTCGACCTGCAGATGGCCAGCAATGCCGGCATGCATTCGGTGGCCGTGGGCTACGGTGCCATGTCGCTGCGGGCGCTGGCCGAGTTTGGTCCGCAGGTGTGCATCGATCATTTTTCCCAGTTGCGTGAGTGGCTGGGTGGTTCCGCAATTCCATTTCCAAGGTAGGTAAGCATGGCAGACGAATGGAAAGCCCCCGAGGCTGAACCCGAGGAGCGCGAAGAGCGCAAGAGCTGGAAGCTGCTGGAAAAGACCCTGCTGGCAGGCGTTCAGGAGCAGCGTCGGGCGCGACGCTGGGGGATCTTCTTCAAGTTGCTGACCTTCGTCTACCTGTTCGGCATCCTGATCCTGTTCACACCGTTGATGGACATGGACAAGGCCGCGTCGCGCAGTGCCAGCCATACCGCGCTGGTCGAGGTACGCGGGGTGATTGCCGACCAGGAGCCGGCCAGCGCCGACAATATTGTCAAGAGCTTGCGCGAGGCGTTCAAGGACAGCAAGACCAAGGCTGTGGTGATGCGCATCAACAGCCCGGGAGGCAGCCCGGTGCAGTCGGGTTACGTGTATGACGAAATCCGCCGTCTGCGGGCCGAATACCCGGCCATCAAGCTGTATGCGGTCATCGCCGACCTTGGCGCTTCCGGTGCCTACTACATCGCCAGTGCGGCGGACGAGATCTATGCCGACAAGGCCAGCCTGGTGGGCTCGATTGGTGTGACGGCGGCCGGTTATGGCTTTGTCGGCACCATGGAGAAGCTGGGTGTGGAGCGGCGCACCTACACTGCAGGCGAGCACAAGGCCTTCCTTGATCCGTTCTCGCCGCAGAAGCCGGAAGAGACCGAGTTCTGGCAGGGCGTGCTGAATACCACGCACCAGCAGTTCATTGCCATGGTCAAGCAGGGGCGGGGGGAACGCCTGAAGGACAAGGAGCATCCGGAGCTGTTCAGTGGCTTGGTCTGGTCGGGCGAGCAGGCCAAGGAGTTGGGCCTGGTGGACGGGCTGGGCAGTGCCAGCTATGTGGCGCGCGAGATCGTGGGCGAGAAGGAACTGGTGGACTTCACCGTGCAGGAGTCTGCGCTCGATCGCTTCTCCAAGCGTGTGGGGGCCAGTGTGGCTGAGCGCCTGGCGATGTGGATGGGGTTCCAGGGGCCGCAGTTGCGCTGATCCGGGATTGCCGGGGGGCGCTTTGCGCCCCTTCGCAGGTTGCGACACGCCTGTGGGAGCGGGCGTGCCCGCGAAGGGCCGCGGCGCGGCCCCAGAATCTCAGGGAATCACCACCCCTTCTTTGGTCAACATATCCACCAATCTAATCAGTGGCAGCCCGATCAGGCTGGTCGCATCGCACCCGTGCGTGCTCTGGAACAGGCTCACCCCCAGCCCCTCGGCCTTGAAGCTGCCGGCGCAGTCCAGCGGCTGTTCCGCCGCTACATAGCGTTCCACTCGCTCTCGGTCCAGTTCGCGCAGGGTCACGGTAAACGGCACGCAGTCCACCTGGCAGTGCCCGGTGGCGCTGTTCAGCAATGCCAGCCCGGTCAGGAAGCTCACCTGCTGCCCGCTGCACTCCAGCAGCTGCTCGCAGGCCCGCTCGAAGGTGTGCGGCTTGCCCAGTACCTGCTCGCCCAGCACCGCAACCTGGTCCGAACCGATGATCAGGTGCCCGGGGTGGCTGCCCGCCAGGGCCTCGGCTTTTTGCCTGGCCAGCCGGCGCACCAGCTCCACCGCCGGTTCGTCATCCAGGCGCCGCTCGTCTATATCGGGGCTTGCCCAGGTGAAGGGCAGGCGCAGGCGCGCAAGCAGTTCGCGGCGGTAGGCAGAGCTGGAAGCCAGTAACAGAGGAAGCATGGTAGACTCCTGAATCAGTTGAACAAATTCTATCACGCACGATGCCGCCGAATTTCCTTTGACAGGGGCGGGGGGCATCCCTAGAATGCTGCGCCTATGTTGAATGACCCGATTCCACCTCACGTTGACCCGCGCAAATTAGCCGATCGTGGCGTAACCCTTAACGGTTCGCTGCAACTCGCTGATTTGGAAAGACTCTGCGACCCGCTTTCCGACAATGTCGGTACGGTGCAGGCGAAGTTCGATTTTGAACGAGATGAACAGCACGTGGTGGTTATCCACAGCGAGCTCGACGTCGAGGTCAAGATGGTTTGCCAGCGTTGTCTTGAGCTGGTCACCCTGCCGATCCACAGCGAATGTACATACGCCGTGGTGAAGGAGGGTGCGAATACCCAGTCGTTGCCGAAAGGCTATGACGTGCTGGAACTGGGCGAAGATCCTTTGGATCTGCAGGCATTGATCGAGGAGGAGCTTCTGCTCGCCTTGCCAATCGTGCCTGCTCATCATCCGGAAGAATGCCAGCAGCCGGCGGGCGCAGACGAGCCCGAATCGAGCAAGGACGAGGTATCGCGGTCCAACCCGTTCAGTGTTTTGGCGCAGTTAAAGCGTGACCCAAACGTTTAGGAGTTAATCAATTATGGCTGTTCAGCAGAACAAAAAATCCCGCTCTGCCCGTGACATGCGCCGTTCGCACGACGCCCTGTCGGAAAACGCGCTGTCGGTAGAGAAAACCACTGGTGAAGTACACCTGCGTCACCACGTTTCGCCAGAAGGCGTATACCGTGGTCGCAAAGTGGTCGACAAGGGCGCTGACGAGTAATCCTTGTCCGCTCAGATCATCGCGATCGACGCAATGGGCGGGGACTTCGGTCCCCGCAGCATTGTCCAGGCTAGCATTGCCTGCCTTTCGGCTACCCCCTCGCTGCACCTGACCCTCGTCGGTCAACCCTCCCTCCTTGAAGATCTTGTCAGCGGCCTTGCGGCTGCGGATCGCGCGCGCCTGCAAATCGTGGCCGCCAGCGAGGTGGTCGGCATGGACGAGCGGCCATCCCAGGCGCTGCGCGGCAAGCCGGATTCGTCGATGCGCATCGCCCTCGAACTGGTGCGCGACGGCAAGGCTCAGGCCTGCGTCAGCGCCGGCAATACCGGGGCGCTGATGGCGCTCTCGCGTTTCGTGCTCAAGACACTGCCGGGTATCGACCGGCCGGCCATGGTGGCGGCGATCCCGACCCAGACCGGTTACTGCCAGTTGCTCGACCTTGGCGCCAACGTCGACTGCAGCGCCGAGAACCTCTACCAGTTCGCCGTGATGGGCTCGGTGGCCGCCCAGGCCCTGGGTGTGCAGCGGCCGCGCGTGGCACTGCTGAACATCGGTACCGAGGACATCAAGGGCAACCAGCAGGTCAAGCTGGCGGCCAGCCTGTTGCAGAACGCCCGCGGGCTCAACTACATAGGCTTCGTCGAAGGTGACGGGTTGTATCGCGGCGAAGCCGATGTGGTGGTGTGCGACGGGTTCGTCGGCAATATCCTGCTCAAGTCGAGCGAGGGGCTGGCGACGATGATCGGCGCGCGCATCGAGCAGTTGTTCAAGGGTGGCGTGTTGTCGCGGGCAGCCGGGGCCGTGGCCATGCCGCTGCTCAAGCGCCTGCAGGCCGACCTGGCACCGGCGCGGCACAATGGCGCGAGTTTCCTGGGGTTGCAGGGCATCGTCATCAAAAGCCATGGCTCGGCGGGGGTGCAGGGCTTCCAGAGTGCCATCCAGCGGGCGTTGATCGAGATCCAGGAAAACCTGCCGCAGCGCTTGCATGGGCGGCTCGAGGACCTGCTGTTGTAGCCTGTGCCGGCCCCTTCGCGGGTAAACCCGCTCCCACAGGATTGCCACAGGGCTGAAGATTGTGGGGTATCTGTGGGAGCGGGCAAGCCCGCGAAAGGGCCGGTACAGGTAAACAAAGACCTTAGGCATATCGCCGCTGAAGTGCTTAAATGTGACCGCTTGGTCTGGGTATCCATCCAAGCTTTCAGATTCCGCGCCTGGCCCAAAGCCCGGCGCACCCTATCCGACGACAAGATCATAAGGGCTTGTTCAATGTCTGCATCTCTCGCATTCGTCTTTCCCGGTCAAGGTTCCCAGTCGCTGGGCATGCTCGCCGAGCTCGGCGCCGAGAAGCCAGTGATCATCGAAACCTTCAAGGAAGCGTCCGAGGCACTCGGTTACGACCTGTGGAAGCTGGTCCAGGAAGGCCCGGAAGAGCAACTCAACCAGACCGACAAGACCCAGCCGGCCATCCTCACCGCGTCCATCGCGCTGTGGCGCCTGTGGCTGGAAGAGGGCGGTGCCAGGCCGGCCTTCGTCTCCGGTCACAGCCTGGGTGAATACAGCGCCTTGGTTGCCGCCGGCAGCCTGAGCCTGAAAGATGCCGTGCGCCTGGTCGAGCGCCGTGGCCAGCTGATGCAGGAAGCCGTGCCGGCCGGTCATGGCGCCATGGCCGCCATTCTCGGCCTGGATGACGCCGTGGTCGTGGAAATCTGCGCCGAAGCGGCCGAAGACCAGGTGGTCAGCGCGGTCAACTTCAACTCGCCAGGCCAGGTGGTCATCGCCGGCAACAAGGCCGCCGTCGATCGCGCCATCGAACTGTGCAAGGCCAAGGGTGCCAAGCGCGCCCTGCCGCTGGCGGTCAGCGTGCCGTCGCACTGCGCGCTGATGAAGCCGGCTGCCGAGCGCTTTGCCGAGTCGGTCAATGCCATCGAGTGGCACGCCCCGCAAATCCCCGTGGTGCAGAACGTCACCGCTGCCGTTGCCGCTGACCTCGATGCCCTCAAGCACGACCTGCTGGCGCAGCTGTACCAGCCAGTGCGCTGGGTCGAATGCGTGCAGACCCTGGCCGCCAACGGTGCGGTCAACCTGGTCGAGTGCGGCCCGGGCAAGGTCCTGGCTGGCCTGAACAAGCGTTGCGCCGATGGCGTGACCACCTACAACCTCAATACCCCTGACGCCGTCGCCGCCACCCGCGCGGCACTGGCCTGATTTGGAGAAGCTTGCATGAGCCTGCAAGGTAAAGTTGCACTGGTCACCGGCGCCAGCCGTGGCATTGGCCAGGCCATCGCCCTCGAGCTGGGCCGCCAGGGCGCGACCGTGATCGGCACCGCCACTTCGGCCTCCGGCGCCGAGCGCATTGCTGCCACCCTGAAAGAACACGGCATCACCGGTACCGGCATGGAACTGAACGTGACCAGCGCCGAATCGGTTGAAGCTGTGCTGGCCGCCATCGGCGAGCAGTTCGGCGCACCGGCCATCCTGGTCAACAACGCCGGTATCACCCGTGACAACCTCATGCTGCGCATGAAGGACGACGAGTGGTTCGACGTGATCGATACCAACCTGAACAGCCTCTACCGTCTGTCCAAGGGCGTGCTGCGTGGCATGACCAAGGCACGTTGGGGCCGTATCATCAGCATCGGCTCGGTCGTCGGTGCCATGGGCAACGCCGGCCAGGCCAACTACGCGGCCGCCAAGGCCGGCCTGGAAGGCTTCAGCCGCGCCCTGGCGCGTGAAGTGGGCTCGCGTGGCATCACCGTCAACTCGGTGACCCCGGGCTTCATCGACACCGACATGACCCGTGAGCTGCCAGAAGCGCAGCGCGAAGCCCTGCAGACCCAGATTCCGCTGGGCCGCCTGGGCCAGGCAGACGAAATCGCCAAGGTGGTTTCGTTCCTGGCATCCGACGGCGCAGCCTACGTAACCGGCGCCACCGTGCCGGTCAACGGCGGGATGTACATGTAACACTGCAACTCAATGTGACGGATTTCGTAAAAAAAGAGTCATACTGCGAGCCTAAAATCCGTTATAAAGCTGCAACCAGATTCCAGGCAGCGGGTGTGGTGACTGGTGTGAAGGTGCGTTTAGCTTGAAAAGCGAACGTCTTTCTATAAAATTAGCCACCGGCCAGCTGCCTGACATATATCCATTAGGAGTAAACCTAGGTATGAGCAACATCGAAGAACGCGTCAAGAAAATCGTCGCCGAGCAACTGGGCGTCAAGGAAGAGGAAGTGACTCTCGAGAAGTCCTTCGTCGATGACCTGGGTGCCGATTCGCTTGACACCGTTGAGCTGGTGATGGCTCTGGAAGAGGAATTCGAGACCGAAATCCCTGACGAAGAAGCCGAGAAGATCACTACCGTTCAAGCTGCTGTAGACTACGTCAAAGCCCACCAGGCCTAAGACGCTGTAGTCGACGCTTCTTGTCGGGAAAAACCGCACTGCCTTTGCCGGCGTGCGGTTTTTTCTTTGCGAGCACCCTGCGTTTTGCAGATCGGGCTCGTTCACCGGGTACCAAGAGCTTGTTGCCATTTCATTCCATTGCTTGAATGCAATGGCAAGAAACTCTGTCATTAGAAAAGGAGAGTACTGTGTCGCGTAGACGCGTCGTGGTCACCGGTATGGGTATGCTGTCGCCACTGGGTACTGATGTACCGAGCACCTGGCAGGGCATTCTGGCTGGCCGCAGTGGCATCGGTCCGATCGAACACACGGACCTGTCTGCCTACTCCACCCGTTTTGGCGGCTCGGTGAAAGGCTTCGAGGTCGAGCAATACCTGTCGGCCAAAGAGGCCCGCAAGCTCGACCTGTTCATCCAGTACGGCCTGGCGGCCGGGTTCCAGGCAGTGCGTAATGCCGGCCTGGAAGTCACCGACGCCAACCGCCAGCGTATTGGCGTGGCCATGGGCTCGGGTATCGGCGGCCTGACCAACATCGAAGAAACCAGCCGCACCCTGCACGATTCGGGGCCGCGTCGCATTTCGCCGTTCTTCGTGCCTGGCTCGATCATCAACATGATCTCCGGCTTCCTGTCAATCCACTTGGGGCTGCAAGGGCCGAACTACGCCATCGCCACCGCGTGCACCACTGGTACCCACTGCATCGGCATGGCCGCGCGCAACATCGCCTACGGTGAAGCCGACGTGATGATCGCCGGCGGCGCCGAAATGGCCGCCTGCGGCCTGGGCATGGGCGGCTTCGGTGCCTCCCGTGCACTGTCCACTCGCAACGACGAGCCGACCCGGGCCAGCCGCCCGTGGGACAAGGGCCGTGACGGCTTCGTGCTGTCCGACGGTGCCGGTGCCCTGGTGCTCGAAGAGCTGGAGCACGCCAAGGCCCGCGGCGCGACCATCTATGCCGAGCTGGTCGGCTTCGGCATGAGCGGTGACGCCTACCACATGACTTCGCCACCCGACACCGGCGAAGGCGCTGCCCGCTGCATGGCCAACGCCCTGCGTGATGCCGGCATCCAGCCGGAAGAGGTCAGCTACATCAACGCCCATGGCACCTCGACCCCTGCTGGCGACGTGGCCGAAGTGGCGGCGATCAAGCGCGTGTTCGGTGAGCATGCCTACAAGCTGGCGGTCAGCTCGACCAAGTCGATGACCGGCCACCTGCTGGGCGCCGCCGGTGCCGTGGAAGCGATCTTCAGTGTGCTGGCGATCAACAGCCAGATGGCTCCGCCCACCATCAACCTGGATGAGCCGGACGAAGGCTGCGACCTCGACTTCGTACCGCACCAGGCGCGCAGCATGCCGATCGATGTGGTGCTGTCCAACTCGTTCGGCTTTGGCGGCACCAACGGTTCGCTGGTATTCCGCCGGTTCGCCGGTTGATGCACAGCTGGATCGATGGCCAGCCGGCGGCTGCAGTCAACCTGCAGAACCGCGGCCTGGCCTACGGCGATGGGCTGTTCGAGACCATCGCCGTGCGCGGCGGCCGGCCCAGCCTGCTGGACGGCCACCTCGCACGCCTGGCGCTGGGCTGCCAGCGCCTGGCAATCAGTGCCGACCTTGCGCTGGTGCGCGACGAACTCCTGCGCTATGCCAGCCAGCTCGGTGATGGCGTAGCCAAACTCATCCTTACTCGTGGTGACAGCCAGCGCGGTTACGCACCGGTTGCCGGTGCCGCGCCGCGCCGTATTCTGCAGGGCAGCCCGTTGCCCAGCTATCCTGTCGAACATGCCGAGCACGGCGTGCGCCTGTTCCCGTGCCAGACCCGGCTTGGGGAACAACCGCTGCTGGCCGGCCTCAAACACCTCAACCGCCTGGAGCAGGTGCTGGCCCGTGCCGAATGGCAGGACAGCGAACATGCCGAAGGCCTGATGCGTGATGGGCAGGGCAGGGTGATCGAAGGGGTGTACAGCAATCTGTTCCTGGTGCGCGATGGCGTGCTGTTCACGGCCGACCTCAGCCGCTGTGGCGTCGCTGGCGTGATGCGGGCCGCGTTGCTGGAACAAGCAGCGCTGCTGGGCATCCCGGTGCAGGTCTGCGACCTGCCGTTCGACGCGCTGGAGCAGGCAGATGAAGTATTTGTCTGCAACAGCGTCTACGGTGTCTGGCCCGTGCGTGGCGTTGCCGCGCTAAACTGGTCGCCGGGCCCGCTCACCCGTAAACTGCAGGCCGTTGCCCGTACGTTACTGGAAACCTGAATTCGTGAGACGTAAATTCCTGCTGCTGCTGGAAATGGGCTTGATCCTCGCCGGCCTTGCCGTGGGCTGGTCGGCCTGGAAGGTCAACTCGGTCCTGGAGCAGCCCCTGCACGTGACGCAGGAGCGCCTGCTCGACGTGCCCAATGGCACCACCCCCAATCGCATGTTCTATCGCATGCAGAACGAAGGGTTGCTCGACGACGCCGTCTGGTTGCGTCTGTACTGGCGCTTCAACATGGCCGGCACCCCGCTGCACACCGGCGAGTACCGCCTGACCCCCGGCATGACCGTGGAGCAGTTGTTCGATGCCTGGCGTCGGGCCGACGTGGTGCAGTACAACCTGACCCTGGTCGAAGGCTGGACCTTCCGCCAGGTGCGCTCGGCCGTGGCCAAGCATGAAAAGATCAAGCACACGCTGGATGGGCTGTCCGATTCGGAAGTGATGGACAAGCTCGGCCATACCGGTGTGTTCCCCGAGGGGCGCTTCTTCCCGGACACCTACCGCTTCGTGCGCGGCATGAGCGACGTCGAGTTGCTGCAGCAGGCCTACATGCGCCTGGACGAAGTGCTGGCCAAGGAATGGGCCGAGCGCACCACCGACCTGCCATACCGTGACCCGTACCAGGCGCTGATCATGGCCTCGCTGGTAGAGAAGGAGACCGGCATTCCCCAGGAGCGCGGGCAGATCGCCGGCGTTTTCGTGCGGCGCCTGCGCCTGGGCATGATGCTGCAGACCGACCCTACGGTGATCTACGGCATGGGTGAGCGCTACAACGGCAAGATCACCCGCGCCGACCTGCGCGAGCCGACGCCTTACAACACCTACACCATAACCGGCTTGCCGCCGACCCCGATCGCCATGGTCGGTCGCGAAGCGATTCACGCGGCGCTCAACCCGTCCGATGGCACCAGCCTGTACTTCGTCGCCCGTGGCGATGGCAGCCACGTGTTTTCCGACGACCTCGACGACCACAACTCGGCGGTGCGCGAGTTCCAGCTCAAGCGCCGTGCGGACTACCGCTCCAGCCCCGCGCCGCAATCGCAGCCAGAGCCGCAGCCGCAGCCACAACCCCAACCACAACCAAGTACCGACGAGGCCGAACAGCCCGAGGCGCCTGCCGACGAGTCTACCGCGCAGCCAGCGCCCGACCAGCCGCCTGTGCAGGACGCCCCTGCCGGCGGCGCGCAAGCGGCCGAACGGCCGATGCCTGACGAACAACATTAAGGACTGCCTGTGAGCGGCTTGTTTATTACTTTGGAAGGCCCCGAAGGCGCGGGCAAGAGCACCAACCGCGACTACCTGGCTGCGCGCCTGCGCGAGCAGGGCCTGGACGTGGTGCTGACCCGTGAACCCGGCGGCACGCCGCTGGCCGAAAAGGTGCGCGAGCTGCTGCTGGCGCCCAGCGATGAAAGCATGGCAGCCGACACCGAACTGTTGCTGGTGTTCGCTGCGCGTGCCCAGCACCTGGCTCAGGTGATCCGGCCGGCGCTGGCCCGCGGGGCGGTTGTGTTGTGTGACAGGTTTACCGATGCCACTTACGCCTACCAGGGCGGCGGGCGCGGTTTGTCGGTCGAGCGGATCGCCACCCTGGAGCAGTTCGTCCAGGGCGACCTGCGCCCGGACCTGACCCTGGTCTTTGACCTGCCGGTCGAAGTGGGCCTGGCCCGCGCCGCCGCCCGTGGCCGCCTGGACCGTTTCGAGCAGGAAGGCCAGGCGTTCTTCGAAGCGGTGCGTCAGGCCTACCTGCAGCGCGCCAACCGCGAACCACAGCGCTATAGCCTGCTCGATGCCGCCCAGCCTCTGGAGGCCGTGCAGCGCGCCATTGATTCACTGCTGCCAGGCATCCTGGAGCGTTGCCGTGGCTGAGGCCTATCCCTGGCAGCAGGCCCTCTGGCAGCAACTGGCCGGCCGCAGCCAGCACGCTCACGCCTACCTGCTGCATGGGCCGCAGGGCATCGGCAAGCGGGCCCTGGCCGAGCGCCTGATGGCCCGCCTGCTGTGCCAGCAGCCCCAGGGCCTGGAGGCCTGTGGCGCGTGCAAGTCCTGCCTGCTGCTCAAGGCCGGTAGCCACCCGGACAACTTCGTCCTCGAGCCCGAAGAAGCCGACAAGCCGATCAAGGTCGACCAGGTGCGCGAGTTGGTGGCCTTCGTGGTGCAGACCGCGCAGTTGGGTGGGCGCAAGGTGGTACTGATCGAGCCGGTGGAAGCGATGAACGTCAACGCCTCCAACGCCCTGCTCAAGAGCCTCGAAGAACCCTCCGGCGATACCGTGTTGCTGCTGGTCACCCACCAGCCCAGCCGCCTGTTGCCGACCATCAAGAGCCGGTGCCAGCAGGTCGCCTGCCCGCAGCCCAGCCTGGCCCAGAGCCAGGCCTGGCTGGCCGGCGCGCTGCCTGACAGTGACGAGGCCGAGCGCGACGAGTTGCTGACCCTGGCTGCCGGTTCGCCGCTGATGGCGGTCAGCCTGCAGGCGCAAGGCGTGCGCGAGCAGCGCGCGCTGGTCACCGACGGGGTGAAGAAGCTGCTCAAGCAGCAGCAATCGCCCAGCCAGCTGGCCGATGCCTGGAACGGTGTACCGCTGTTGCTGCTGTTCGACTGGTTCTGCGATTGGGCGCACCTGATCCTGCGCTACCAATTGACCCAGGACGAGGAGGGGCTAGGCTTGGCCGATATGCGCAAGGTGGTGCATTACCTGGCGCAGAAGAGCCGCCAGGCCAAGGTGCTGGAGGTGCAGGCATGGATCCTGGAACAGCGCCAGAAGGTGCTGGGCAAGGCCAACCTCAACCGCGCCCTGCTGCTTGAATCGCTGCTGGCCCACTGGCTGCAGTTGCCGGGCGCCCGCTGATTTTCATTTTTTCATGTGTGCCGTTATCCCATGCTCGTAGATTCCCATTGCCATCTCGACCGTCTTGACCTGAGCGCCCACCAGGGCTCCCTCGATGCTGCCTTGCAGGCGGCGCGTGAGCGCGGGGTCGGGCATTTCCTGTGTATTGGCGTCAGTGCCGAGAATGCTGGTGCGGTGAAGGCGCTGAGCGAGCGCTACGCCGATGTCGATTGCTCGGTGGGCGTGCACCCGCTGGACCTGGCGCCGGGCGAAACGCCGGCGCTGGAATGGCTGCTGCGCGAACTGGCTCACCCACATGTGGTGGCGATTGGTGAAACCGGGCTGGATTACCACTACGAGCCGGAAGCAGCCGAGTTGCAGCAAGCCTCGTTCCGCCTGCACCTGGAGGCCTCGCGGCAGACCGGCAAGCCGGTGATCGTGCATACCCGTGCGGCGCGTGCCGATACCCTGGCGCTGCTGCGCGAGGCCAACCTGCCGCAGGCTGGCGTGCTGCACTGCTTCACCGAAGACTGGGACATGGCCAAGGCGGCGCTGGACCTGGGGTATTACATTTCGTTGTCTGGCATTGTTACCTTCCGCAATGCCGATGCCCTGCGTGAAGTGGCGCGGCAGGTGCCGGTCGATCGTTTGCTGGTGGAGACGGATTCGCCGTACCTGGCGCCGATCCCGCATCGGGGCAAGCCGAATTTGCCGCAGTACGTGCGTGAGGTGGCGGAGTACGTGGCTTCGTTGCGCGGGGCCAGTTATGAGCAGTTGGCAGAACAGACCACTGCCAACTTCAAGCGCTTGTTCCCGTTGGCGCGGGTGGCCTGATTTGTAGGGCTTTGAGGTTGTGTCAGGGCCACCACGTGCCTGTCACCTAGGGTGCAGGATTAACTGGCCCGAAACAGATGTGGGAGCTGGCTTGCCGGCGATGCGCCGCGCGGGCGGCGCTCGATCTCATAGGCGCTGAAAATGTTATGTCGGGCACCTGGCAGCCCTCATGCAACCTCTCCGAATACCCCTCGGCACCGGCGCTGCCCCTTGAGCCACCCAAAAAAAACCCGGGTTCTGGGGGGGGAATCCGGGTTAAGACCATTAGGAGTAAAACAAAGGTACGCGGTCCCTGAGCACCTTTATCGGCGCGCCACTTGGGGGGGATGCGCCGCGCCAACACTTCAAGTATTGGTCAGCTTTGGCGCAGTGCCAGTGCATATTGATCGTTTTTTAAACAGATTTGGAATACGACAACGTTTCATTCCTCCCGCAGCGCATGGCCGTAAGCATCGTGAAACACAGACATGCTAGGATGATCCGTGCAATTTCCCGCAAGTTAGGCATAATAAACCGCTTCGATTGTCATCCAGTCCTTCCTATGCAGAAAGAACCTCGTAAGGTCCGTGAGTTTCGCCGTCGCGAACAGGAAATCCTCGACACCGCGCTCAAACTGTTTCTCGAACAGGGTGAAGACAGCGTCACCGTCGAGATGATCGCTGACGCCGTGGGCATCGGCAAAGGCACGATCTACAAGCACTTCAAGTCCAAGGCGGAGATCTATCTGCGCCTGATGCTCGACTACGAGCGCGACCTGAACGCGCTGTTGCATTCGGCCGACGTCGATCGCGACAAGGAAGCCCTGTCGCGAGCCTACTTCGAGTTCCGCATGCGCGATCCGCAGCGTTACCGGCTGTTCGACCGCCTGGAAGAAAAGGTGGTCAAGGGCAACCAGGTACCGGAAATGGTCGAACAGCTGCACAGCATCCGTGCTTCCAACTTCGACCGCCTGACCCAGCTGATCAAGGGCCGTATCAGCGAAGGCAAGCTCGAAGACGTGCCGCCGTATTTCCATTATTGCGCCGCCTGGGCGCTGGTGCACGGCGCCGTGGCGCTGTACCACTCGCCGTTCTGGAGCAATGTGCTGGAGGACCAGGAAGGCTTCTTCCAGTTCCTGATGGACATTGGCGTGCGCATGGGCAACAAGCGCAAGCGCGATCCCGAACCTTCCAACTGAGATAGTGCAGGCTTTCCCTGAAGCCTGCCAGTCAGCGTTATTGGGGCCGCTTTGCGGCCATCGCAGGCAAGCCAGCTCCCACATGTACAGCGCAGATCTCGAGTGTTGCGCGATCCTGTGGGAGCTGGCTTGCCTGCGATGGGCTGCGCAGCAGCCCCATGACTGACATGCCTGCTTCCACAACAGCACGTCGACACCGACAGCGGCAAAAAGGATAGGGCTTGCAAAAACCTGATTTATGAGTCAGGTTTTGCCAGCCCCCATCATCCATGCCGGAGTCATTCATGATCGTCGATCGTCAAGGCAGGCGTTTTCGCAACCTGCGCGTCAGCCTGACGGCTGCCTGTAATTATGCCTGCACCTACTGCGTGCCAGACGGCAAGCGCCTGGTCGCAGCACAGGACGAACTGCCGGCGGATGCCCTGGCCCGTGGCGTGGCCTACCTGATCGAAGCCGCCGGCATCGAACGCTTGCGCATCACCGGCGGTGAGCCATTGGTCAGTCCGCGTCTGGATGCCTTTCTGGCCGCCGTGGCCAAGCTCGATCTTGACGATATCTCGCTGACTACCAATGGCCAGCTGCTGACGCGCAAGTTGCCCCAGTTGCAGGCGGCAGGTATCCGCCGATTGAACGTTTCCCTAGACACCCTCGACCCACATGCCTTCCGCCGTATCGCCCGGGGCGGCGACCTGGCCAGCGTGCTGGCGGGTATGCAGCAGGCCAGCGCCATGGGCATGCAGATCAAGGTGAACATGGTGCCGATGCGCGGGCACAACCTCGATCAGGTGCTGCCGCTGCTGGATTACTGCCTTGAGCGTGGCTTCGAACTGCGCTTCATCGAACTCATGCGCATGGGCCACCTGGCCCGTGACCACAACGCCTTCCTGCAGCAGTTCGTCGGCCTCGACCAACTACTCGCACTGATCGCTGGCAAGCATGCCTACCTTCAGGTCGACGCGCCGCTGGATGCCACCGCCTTGCGTTATCAGGTACCCGGCAAAGGCCACTTCGGCGTGATCGCCAACGAAAGCGTACCGTTCTGCCGCACCTGTTCGCGGCTGCGCCTGTCCTCCACGGGCTGGCTGCACGGCTGCCTGTCGTCCGGCAATCGCCATTTCGTCGGCGATCTGCTGGAAAAACCGCGGCATCAGGCGCTGCCGGCCCTGCAGCGTTTGCTGGTCAAGGCCTTGGCAGACAAGCAGGACCTGGCGTTTTCCGGCGATGTGATGGTGATGAAGGTGATCGGTGGCTGAAGCTGGCGCAAAAGCTGCATCCGCCGGCTATTCGCCGGTTTTTCGTCGCCGGCCACTGGAGGAAAGATGCGTAGCCTGGTTTTGCTGCTGGCGCTGATGGCGCTGGGCGGTTGCATGAATGTCAGCGATATGGGCGAGGGCGTCCGTTACCACATGAGCGATGCCGGTCTGCTGGACCACAGTGATACCCGGCGCACCCTGTCGATCCGCCTGCAGCCCGATTCGTTCATCTTCATCGGCCAGGGCGCGTTCGTGCCCCCGGGCAAGGGGCCGGTGCCGCGGCAGAACGCGGTGGCCGAGCAGGCCTACAAGAGCTTCGTCGAGTATTTCCCGCTGGTGCGCCGCGCCCAAGGGCCACTGGGCCTTGAAGAGGCCATCGCCCAGGCGCGTTCGGTGGGTGCCGACTACGTGCTGTACACCCGCTTCGCGCGCACCGACGACCGTATCGGCAATGGCGACGAGTGGTATGACGAACAAGCGGTCGACCGCCTGGGCTGGGACACCGGCGTGGTGCAGATGATGCTCATCGAAACCAGCACCCGCTACCTGATCGACACTGCGCGTATCAAGAGCCGTGGCGGTTTGTTGACGTTCCACGATAAAACCCCGGAGGATTTGCTTGGCGCGCCGATGCGCGAGTACGCTCGTAGCCTTCTGGGTGTGAGTGAATGAGGCAAGCGTGATGAGCGATTCCGGCAAGGCCAATGATCTTCTGGCGCAGATTCCCAAGGCCAAGGGCCTGCCGCCGGTGCATCTGTGGAACCCGGATTTCTGCGGTGACATCGACATGCGCATCGCCCGTGATGGCACCTGGTACTACCTGGGTACGCCGATCGGTCGCAAGCCAATGGTGCGGCTGTTTTCCACCATCATTCGCCGCGATGGCGATGACTACTTCCTGATTACCCCGGTAGAGAAGGTGGGCATCCGCGTCGACGATGCGCCGTTCGTGGCCGTGGCGCTGGACGTGGAAGGTGAGGGTGAGCAGCAGGTGCTGCGCTTCACCAGCAATGTCGAGGACCAGGTCGAAGCCGGGCCGGCCAACCCGCTGCGCGTGGTGATCGACCCGGTCACGCAGGAGCCATCGCCGTATGTGCTGATGCGCAGCAACCTCGAGGCGCTGATTCATCGCAATGTGTTCTACCAGTTGGTAGAGCTGGCAGTGCCGCGTGAGATCGACGGGGAAGAGTGGCTTGGGGTCTGGAGCCACGGTGAATTTTATCCGATCGGGCGTAGCAGCTGAGATCTCTGTTGCCTGCACCGGCCTTTTCGCGGGCTCGCCCGCTCCCACAGGGTTTTCTACAGGCTTCAAGGGTGTGGGAGCGGGCAAGCCCGCGAAGAGGCCGGCACAGGCAATAATCGGCCTCTTGGTTTTTCCCCGAATTGGTCATTTGTCTCTCTGCCCCACAGGCCTAACCTGCAGGCAATTGCCATCCAGGAGAAGCCCCCATGAAACCCTTCAGTATCATCCTTTTCGGCCTGTTCGCCGCTCAAACCCCTGCCTGGGCGCACGGCGACGCTGCCGACCAGGTCAAGGTCCTGCAGCAGCAACAGCCCTCGAACGCCCCCGGCAAGAGCGCCGTGATGCTCACCGTCAGCTACGCCCCCGGCCAGGCATCACCCGCGCATCAGCACCCGGGCGCAGTGATGGCCTACGTGCTGGAAGGGGCTGTGGTATCGAAGCTCGATAACGAGCCGGAGAAAACCTACGAGGCCGGTGAATACTGGTACGAAGCCCCGGGTACCGTGCACAGCGTGTCACGCAACGCCAGTCAGAAGCAGTCAGCCAAGTTGCTGGTCTGGAGCCTGGTGGATGAAGGCAGTGCGGTCACATTGCCCTATCCGGCAGCAGGCTCGGAGCGCTGAGCCTGCCCCAGCCGGGTTGTCACTTCCTGCATCAGGTTCGGGTCCAGTACCTGGCAAGGCGCGACCTGCGCGTTGCTGGTGTAGAACGGCGGCAGATTTTTCGCCAGTCGAGCAACATCCTTGGCAGTGCAGCCTGTTGGCAGCAATACAAATTGCAGGCTGGAGGGGAAGGACGGCGCGGTGTGCCGTTCCACGGTGGAGCCATAGGCGCCAAGGGTCATGACCGCCTCGCTGCCGGCCGGGTCCGGAAAACGGAGCAGGACGAATGTGCAGTAACGGGGGTGGGTGAGATGCTGGTGTGCTTCGTCGCGGACCTGTGGGTCGTCATGGTTCATCAGGTTCCAGCGTAACGCGGCGTAACTGCGAGTGGTCTCCATGAACGCAGTGCGAATGGGGGAGCGCGTTTCGTCACCGCCCAGGCAGGCCAGCAGATTGCCGAATGGGTCCAGCAAGGCTACGGCGTTGCACGTATCTGCCGCGAGCGCTGTGTCGACCAATGGCTCGGCCAGTTCGATGCCGGGCAGGCGAGGGTCTGCACTTTTGATGCGCAGGCTCCATGGGCTCAAGCCCGCCAGGGCCTGGCGTACCAAGCTCCGGCTGGGTAGGGTGATCGGGTCTTTCAGGGCAGATGGCGGCAGGCCGGCGTTGCTGCTTTCGTCGTGCACATGGTTCACGCTGGCTTCGAACAACGAACGGGTAAGGCACATCGTTGCGGCATCGATGTGTTCGCCAGCGTAGATCGGCCCATGCGTCGGCCCGACATAGTCGCGATCAAAAGGGCTGCCGACAGCATAGTAGCCCCACGTGGCTTGCGCGCGCAGACGAAGTGCGGTCGGCAGGCCGGGGAATTCGAAGCGGCCGTCATGATTGATGCCGGCAAAGGTGTCGAGCGCACTTACCGCAACATTGAAGCCGGCAGTCAGCAAGGCGCCTGCGCACATGGCGCAGGGGTCGAGCGTGGTGATGACGGTCAGTTCATGCGCGGGCGGTAGGGCAAGGCGCTGCTGGTTGTCGAAATACCAGTCGACCAGCCGGCGCTCACCATGCCCCGTTGGGTCGTGAAGCCTGAATGCGGGTTGCGCCTGGCTGGCAGAGGGCTCCAGCACGCGGTTGTGCAGGGCGACCAGTACCTTGCCAGTGGCATTTTCGATGATGCAGCCACCCACGGCGAACGTTGCTTGTCGGCTAGCCAGGAGGGCCTGGTTGGCGGCGATTGCTACCGCTTGCTGAGCGTTCTGGGTGAAATCGTTGGCTTTCATGCTTGCCTGTGCTCGTCGAGGGATCTCGGACGATACAGCAGCCGTGCGCTGGCATGAGGGGATAAGTGCAACAAAAAACCTCCAGTGCTTGCGCATCTGGAGGTTTTCAATGTTTGGCTCCGCGACCTGGACTCGAACCAGGGACCCAATGATTAACAGTCATTTGCTCTACCGACTGAGCTATCGCGGAATCTGTGCGTATCTTACTGATTGCCTAGGGGAAGTCAAGCCACCCCTAGGCAAAACAATGAGTTACAGCACCTGCACGATAGCTTTGGTCACCACGTGGATGTTGCTCTGGTTCAGCGCGGCCACGGCGATGCGGCCGGTGTCCAGCGCATAGATGCCGAACTCGTTCTTCAGGCGGGCGACCTGTTCGACGGTCAGGCCCGAGTACGAGAACATGCCAACCTGGCGGCCAACGAAGCTGAAGTCGCGGTTGGCGCCATATTCGGCCAGCAGCGCAACCATCTGCTTGCGCATGCCGTGGATGCGCTCGCGCATTTCGGCCAGCTCGGTTTCCCACATCTGGCGCAGTTCGGCGCTGTTCAGCACGGTGGCAACGATGGTTGCACCGTGGGTCGGCGGGTTGGAGTAGGTGGTGCGGATCACGCGCTTGACCTGCGACAGCACGCGGGTGCTCTCGTCCTTGGAAGCGGTGACGATCGACAGCGCACCGACGCGCTCGCCGTACAGCGAGAACGACTTGGAGAACGAGCTGGACACGAAGAACTCCAGGCCCGACTCGGCGAACAGGCGCACGGCGAAGGCGTCTTCGGCGATGCCGTCACCGAAGCCCTGGTAGGCCATGTCGAGGAACGGCACGTGGCCCTTGGCCTTGACCACTTCCAGGACGTTTTTCCAGTCGTCCAGGCCCAGGTCGACGCCAGTCGGGTTGTGGCAGCAGGCGTGCAGCACCACGATCGAGCCGGACGGCAGGTTGTTCAGGTCTTCGAGCATGCCGGCGCGGTTGACGTCGTTGGTCGGCGCGTCGTAGTAGCGGTAGTTCTGCACCGGGAAGCCGGCCGATTCGAACAGCGCGCGGTGGTTTTCCCAGCTCGGGTCGCTGATGGCAACCACGGCGTCAGGCGACACACGCTTGAGGAAGTCGGCACCAATCTTCAGCGCGCCGGTACCGCCAACGGCTTGCACGGTAACCACGCGGCCGGCGGCCAGCAGTGGCGACTCGGCGCCGAACAGCAGCTTTTGTACAGCCTGGTCGTAGGTGGCGATGCCGTCGATCGGCAGGTAGCCGCGCGAGGCGTGCTGGGCGGCACGCTGGGTCTCGGCTTCGATCACGGCGCGCAGCAGCGGAATGCGGCCTTCCTCATTGCAGTACACGCCCACGCCCAGGTTGACCTTGTCGGTACGTGGGTCGGCATTGAATGCTTCGTTGAGGCCCAGAATAGGGTCGCGGGGTGCCAGCTCGACAGCGGAAAACAGGCTCATTGTTACCTTGGCTCTGATTGGAGTGTGATAGGACGTACACGCTCCAGCCCGAATGCACTGAAGCGGTGCACAAACGGGGAGTCAGTATAGTGATACCGACCGGTCACCGCGACAGTCCGGCATCGCTTTTCCGGTCATTTGCGCAAATATTTTTCGACCATTGGTCTAATTGCCGGGTCCACCGTAACAAGCGCTCACAGCTATGCCTTGAAAGCGCCCCCCGGCGGGCGCATTTGGGTATAGACTACTGGCTAAATTTACAGTTGCTGCAACACCGCGAGGTCCGTCATGTCCGAGTTCCAGCTCGTCACCCGTTTCCAGCCGGCCGGCGACCAGCCCGAGGCCATTCGCCAGATGGTCGAAGGCATCGAGGCGGGGCTGTCGCACCAGACGCTGCTCGGGGTGACCGGCTCGGGCAAGACCTTCAGCATCGCCAACGTCATTCAGCAGGTGCAGCGCCCGACCCTGGTGCTGGCGCCGAACAAGACCCTGGCCGCGCAGCTTTATGGCGAATTCAAGGCGTTCTTCCCCAACAATGCGGTGGAGTACTTCGTTTCCTACTACGACTACTACCAGCCTGAAGCCTACGTACCGTCGTCCGACACCTTCATCGAGAAGGACGCTTCGATCAACGACCACATCGAGCAGATGCGCCTGTCGGCGACCAAGGCATTGCTGGAGCGGCGTGACGCGATCATCGTCACCACCGTGTCGTGCATCTACGGCCTGGGCAGCCCCGAGACCTACCTGAAAATGGTCCTGCACGTGGACCGCGGCGACAAGCTCGACCAGCGCGCGCTGCTGCGCCGCCTGGCCGACCTGCAATACACACGCAACGAGATGGACTTTGCCCGCGCCACCTTCCGCGTGCGCGGCGATGTGATCGACATCTTCCCGGCCGAATCGGACCTCGAGGCCATCCGCATCGAACTGTTCGATGACGAGGTGGAGAACATCGCCGCCTTCGACCCGCTGACTGGCGAGGTCTTCCGCAAGCTGCCGCGTTTCACCTTCTACCCCAAGAGCCACTACGTCACCCCGCGGGAAACCCTGCTGGAGGCGGTGGAAGGCATCAAGGAAGAGCTCAAGGACCGCCTGGAGTACTTGCAGAAGGCCAACAAGCTGGTCGAGGCCCAGCGCCTGGAGCAACGCACCCGCTTCGATCTGGAGATGATCCTGGAGCTGGGCTACTGCAACGGCATCGAGAACTACTCGCGCTACCTGTCCGGGCGCCCGGCCGGGGCGCCGCCGCCCACCCTGTACGACTACCTGCCGCCCGATGCGCTGCTGGTGATCGACGAATCCCACGTCAGCGTTCCGCAGGTCGGCGCCATGTACAAGGGCGACCGCTCGCGCAAGGAAACCCTGGTCGAATACGGCTTCCGCCTGCCTTCGGCGCTGGACAACCGGCCGATGCGTTTTGACGAGTGGGAAGATGTCAGCCCGCAGACCATCTTCGTATCCGCCACCCCGGGTCCCTATGAGGCCGAGCACGCCGGGCGCGTGGTGGAGCAGGTGGTGCGCCCCACCGGCCTGGTCGACCCACAGGTGGAAGTACGCCCGGCGCTTACCCAGGTGGATGACCTGTTGTCGGAAATCCGCAAGCGCGTGGTGCAGGGCGAGCGGGTGCTGGCCACCACGCTGACCAAGCGCATGGCCGAAGACCTCACCGATTACCTGGCCGATCACGACGTGCGGGTGCGTTACCTGCACTCGGACATCGACACCGTCGAGCGGGTGGAGATCATCCGCGACCTGCGCCTGGGTACCTTCGACGTGCTGGTGGGCATCAACCTGCTGCGTGAGGGCCTGGACATGCCCGAGGTGTCGCTGGTGGCGATCCTCGATGCCGACAAGGAAGGTTTCCTGCGCTCCGAGCGCTCACTGATCCAGACCATCGGCCGTGCTGCGCGTAACCTCAATGGCCGGGCCATCCTGTATGCCGACAACATCACCGGTTCCATGCAGCGCGCCATCGACGAGACCGAGCGTCGTCGCGAGAAGCAGATCGCCTTCAACCAGGCTAATGGCATCGTGCCCAAAGGTGTGGTCAAGGACATCACCGATATCATGGAAGGCGCCACCGTGCCCGGCGCGCGCAGCAAGAAGCGCAAGGGCATGGCCAAAGCAGCGGAGGAGAGCGCCCGTTACGAGGCCGAGCTGCGCACGCCGGGCGAGATCACCAAGCGCATCAAGCAGCTGGAAGAGAAGATGATGCAGTTCGCCCGCGACCTGGAGTTCGAGGCCGCGGCGCAATTGCGCGACGAGATTGCCCAACTGCGCGAGCGGTTGATTACCAGCTGATTTTTTTACTGCCTGCACTGGCCTCTTCGCGGGTAAACCCGCTCCCACAGGATTGCTGTAATCCTTGAGCTCTGCGCAGTACCTGTGGGAGCGGGTTTACCCGCGAAGAGGCCGGCTCAGGCGACAACCCATTCAGTGGGTCTCCCCAGCCTTCAGCCCCTCTGGCAACTTCCGCGTCAACAACACCGCCAGCATGCTCACCGCCAACCCGATCCCCACAAAGTGGAACGCATCGTTGTAGGCCATGATCAACGCCTGCTGGTGAGTGATCTCGCTCAACTTGCCCAGCGCCGCATTGTCATTGCCCAGCCGCTCCGCCAGTTGCGCCAACCGCTCCGCCACCTGCGGGTTGCTCGGCACCACCGCCTCCCTCAGGTAATCGAAATACACCTTGGTCCGTGCATCCAGCAGGGTGGCCAGCAGCGCAATGCCGATCGCACCGCCCAGGTTACGCAGGATATTGAACAGGCTCGATGCCGAACCCGCATCCTGCGGCTGTATATACGCCGTGGCGATCAGCGAGATGGTCACCATGATCATTGGCTGGCCGATGGCACGGATGATCTGGATATGGTTGAACTGCGGCCCTGCAAAATCCGGGTTGAGCACCCCCGAGCCGAAACTGGCGGCGCCGAACAGGCAGAACCCCAGGGCACACAACACCTTGGGCGACACCACTTTCATCAGTTGCGGCACCAACGGGATCAGGAACAGCTGCGGGATACCCATCCACATGATCACCTCGCCGATCTGCAAGGCGTTGTAGCCCTGCACCTGAGCCAGGTACAGCGGCAGCAGGTAGATCGACCCGTACAAGCCCACCCCCATGCCCAGGCTGGCGATGCTCGACAAGCCAAAGTTGCGGTTGCCGAGAATGCGCAGGTTGATCAGCGGGTGTGGCTTGGAAAACTGCAGAATCACGAAGGTGATCAGGCTGACCAGGGCGATGCTGCCCAGGCCGACGATCAGCTGCGACTCCAGCCAGTCCTTGCGGTGACCTTCCTCCAGGAACACCTGCAGGCAGCCAAGCCCCAGGCCCAGGGTGACGATGCCGGCGTAATCGGTGCTTTTCAGCAGTTCCCAGTGCGCGTCCTTCTTTTCCAGCCCGTACAGCAGGCCGGCGATCATCACCAGGCCCGGCGGGATATTGATGTAGAAAATGTATTCCCAACCCCAGTTCTCGGTCAGCCAGCCGCCCAGGGTAGGGCCGATGGAGGGGGCGAAGGTGGCGGTCATGGCGAACATGGCCATGCCCTTGGCGCGGTGGTGTTCGGGCAGCTTGATCAGGGTCAGGGTGAAGGCCAGCGGGATCAGCGCACCGCCGGTAAAACCCTGCAGGGCGCGGAACAGGATCATGCTTTCGAGGTTCCAGGCCATCGAGCACAACAGTGACGACAACAGGAAACCGCCGGATACCCACACCGCCAGGCGCCGCGCCGACAGCAGCTGCACCAGCCAGGCGGTGAGCGGGATCATGATGATCTCCGCGACCAGGTAAGAGGTGGAAATCCACGAGCCTTCCTCCAGCGTCGCCGACAGCGCGCCCTGGATGTCCTTGAGCGACGAGTTGGTGATCTGGATGTCCAGCACCGCCATGAAGGCGCCAAGCATCACGCTCATTACCGCGATCCAGTCCCGCCGGGTCGGCTCGGCGGTGGGCCTGAGCAGCTGGTCACCGGCCATTGCGGCCTTCGTCTTCGCTGCGCAGGTCGACGGTGGCGGTCACCGACATGCCAGGGCGGATGCGCCCGTGCAGTGGGTTGTCGGCGCGGAAGGTCAGCTTGACCGGGATGCGCTGCACCACCTTGGTGAAGTTGCCGGTGGCGTTGTCAGGCGGCAGCAGGCTGAACTGCGCGCCGGAGGCGGCGAACAGGCTGTCGACCCGGCCTTCGATCGGTGTGTCGGGGTAGCTGTCGAACAGCAGTTCGGCACGCTGGCCGGGCTGCATGCGGCCGATCTGGGTTTCCTTGAAGTTGGCCTGCACCCAGATGTCTTCGTCCGGCACGATCGACAGCAGGTAGGCACCGGCCTGTACCACCTGGCCATTGCGCGCGTTGCGCTGGCCGATACTGCCGCTGATCGGTGCGCGGATTTCGCAGCGGGTCAGGTTCAGTTCGGCCTGGGCCAGGTCGGCGCGGGCGTTGGCGATCTGCGCGTCGAGGCGCTTGAGCTCGGCGGCCAGCGCATTGACCTGCTGGCGCTGGCTTTGCAGGTCGGCACGGGCCTTGTCGACCTGCGAGCCGGCGACATGGCTGTCCGCGGACAGGGTGGTGACCCGCTCTTCCGATACGAAACCTGGCTTGCGCAGCTTCTCGGCACGGCTCAGGTCCAGGCGCGAGCGGTCGAAGGTAGCCTGGTTGGCCGCCACCTGGGCCTGGCCGGCGGCGATCAGGCTGGCTTGCTGGGTCAGGCGGCTTTGCGCCTGCACCTGCTCGGCTTCGCGGGTGGCCAGGGCGGCGCGGGCGCGTTGCACGGCCAGTTCGAAGTCGGCGGCCTCCAGGCGCACCAGCAGGTCGCCTTTCCTGACGTGCTGGTTGTCCTCGACCCGCACCTCGTCGATGCGTGCGCCCAACTGGCTGGAAATGCGCGTGATCTCGCCCTGTACGTAGGCGTTGTCGGTGCTTTCGTAGAAGCGGCCCTTGAAGTACCAGTGGCCCAGGAAGGCGAGGGCGATGACGGCCACCAAGGTGAAGAAGACCAGCAGGCGGCGTTTGAGTTGGGCAGGCATGAGGACTATCGTTCCAGAAATGTAAATAAATTTAACAGCGGCACATGGCCGGTCGACAAGTGACGTTCGCGCCATTGCTGGAGCCCGGTGCCTGCCTCCTGCTAACATCCCGCCTTTGTTTCATCTTTCGTTCGAGACTCTCCATGACCACCGTACGCACGCGTATCGCGCCATCGCCTACCGGCGACCCCCATGTCGGCACCGCCTACATCGCCCTGTTCAACTACTGCTTTGCCAAGCAGCACGGCGGTGAGTTCATCCTGCGCATCGAAGACACCGACCAACTGCGCTCCACGCGCGAGTCGGAACAGCAGATCTTCGATGCCCTGCGCTGGCTCGGCATCGAATGGAACGAAGGCCCGGACGTCGGCGGCCCGCACGGCCCGTACCGGCAGAGCGAGCGTGGCGAGATCTACGCCAGGTACGCCAAGGAGCTGGTTGACGCCGGCCATGCCTTCTACTGCTTCTGCACCGCCGAAGAGCTGGAGCAGATGCGCGCCGAGCAGCAAGCCCGTGGCGAAACCCCGCGCTACGACGGCCGCGCGCTGCTGCTGAGCGCCGAGGAAGTGCAGCGCCGCCTGGACGCTGGCGAGCCGCACGTGATCCGCATGAAAGTGCCGAGCGAAGGCGTGTGCGTGGTACCGGACATGCTGCGTGGCGATGTCGAGATCCCGTGGGACCGCATGGACATGCAGGTGCTGATGAAGAACGACGGCCTGCCGACGTACTTCCTGGCCAACGTGGTCGACGACCATCTGATGGGCATCACCCACGTGCTGCGCGGCGAAGAGTGGCTGCCATCGGCACCCAAGCTGATCAAGCTGTACGAATACTTCGGCTGGGAACAGCCCAAGCTGTGCTACATGCCGCTGCTGCGTAACCCGGACAAGTCCAAGCTGTCCAAGCGCAAGAACCCGACCTCGGTGACTTTCTACGAGCGCATGGGCTTCATGCCCGAGGCGATGCTCAACTACCTGGGCCGCATGGGCTGGTCGATGCCGGACGAGCGCGAGAAGTTCTCGCTGGCCGAGATGGTCGAGCACTTCGACCTGTCGCGTATCTCGCTGGGCGGCCCGATCTTCGACATCGAGAAGCTGTCCTGGCTGAACGGCCAGTGGCTGCGCGAACTGCCGGTCGAGGAGTTCGCCGCGCGCCTGCAGAAGTGGGCGTTCAACAGCGACTACATGATGAAGATCGCCCCGCACGTGCAGGGCCGGGTGGAAACCTTCAGCCAGGTTGCCCCGCTGGGCGGGTTCTTCTTCGAAGGCGCGCTGAAGCTGGACGCCAAGCTGTTCGAAAGCAAGAAACTGTCGGCCGACCAGGTACGCCAGGTGATCCAGTTGATCCTGTGGAAGCTCGAAAGCCTGCGTCAGTGGGAAAAGGAGCGCATCACCGGTTGCATCCAGGCGGTGGTAGAGGCGCTGGAGCTGAAGCTGCGTGACGCCATGCCGCTGATGTTTGCCGCCATTACCGGCCAGGCCAGCTCGGTTTCGGTACTGGACGCCATGGAAATCCTTGGCCCGGACCTGACCCGCTACCGCCTGCGCCAGGCCTTGGACCTGCTGGGTGGTGTGTCGAAGAAAGAAAACAAAGAGTGGGAAAAGCTGCTGGCCTCCATCGCCTGACAGTGGTCCCGAGGCTATAAGCCAAACCTGTGGGAGCGGGTTTACCCGCGAATACGATGGTGCGTTTTCCGTCGCATTCGCGGGTAAACCCGCTCCCACAGGGCTCACTGTTCAGTTTTGGCAAGGGCAGGGCGGTAAGTGATTGTTATCTGTGAAAAATTTTTTGAATATTTTGAAAAATTCGTTTGACAGCCCTGCAATCCGATCTTAATATGCGCCCCGTCCACAGCGATGAACGAAAACGAAACGCCAGGCACCCAGTCAGCGCTTCGGTTCAAAGCGACATTGTGGGGCTATAGCTCAGCTGGGAGAGCGCCTGCATGGCATGCAGGAGGTCAGCGGTTCGATCCCGCTTAGCTCCACCAAATTCCGCCTGGCAGCCAAGGCTGTCGGGCAAGACCGGGTCCAGCAACCGGGTCTTGAAGGTAAGAAGGTTCGTCCCCTTCGTCTAGTGGCCTAGGACACCGCCCTTTCACGGCGGTAACAGGGGTTCGAGTCCCCTAGGGGACGCCAGTTTTGCACAAGCGATCTTTCAGGATGTCGCTGGGCCGAGAGGCTAGAAATCCGGGGCTATAGCTCAGCTGGGAGAGCGCCTGCATGGCATGCAGGAGGTCAGCGGTTCGATCCCGCTTAGCTCCACCAATTTTGCCGCGGTTCGCGCAAGCGGATCGGCACGAAGGTTACGTCCCCTTCGTCTAGTGGCCTAGGACACCGCCCTTTCACGGCGGTAACAGGGGTTCGAGTCCCCTAGGGGACGCCACTTTTCCTGCGTTTTGCAGGGCTTTAAAGGCTCGTCGATTACTGACGGGTCTTTTGTTTCGGGGCTATAGCTCAGCTGGGAGAGCGCCTGCATGGCATGCAGGAGGTCAGCGGTTCGATCCCGCTTAGCTCCACCATTTCTGCCGCGGTTCGCGCAAGCGGATCGGCACGAAGGTTACGTCCCCTTCGTCTAGTGGCCTAGGACACCGCCCTTTCACGGCGGTAACAGGGGTTCGAGTCCCCTAGGGGACGCCACGTTTACCCGCGTTTTGCGGGACTTTTAAGGCTCATTCGATTATTGAATGGGCCTTTTGTTTTTCTTCCCTACTCAAAATTTCGCGACCGACAGGCGGCTGCAGATTCTGCTTGCCAAAAAATATTATACGAATAATATTTCGATCATCATATTTTGATCGGCGAGTGGCCTGATGAGCGACAAGAAGAGCAGAACCCGCGAGCGCATTCTCGAGGCGGCGCGAAGTGCGCTGATCCAGCACGGCCCGGCCGAGCCTAGCGTCAGCCAGGTCATGGGGGCGGCAGGCCTGACCGTCGGTGGCTTCTACGCCCATTTCGACAGCAAGGACGAGTTGATGCTCGAAGCGTTCCGCCAGTTGCTGGGCGAGCGCCGCGCCTTGCTCGCGCAGATCGACCCCAGCCTCGATGGCGCCGGGCGGCGGGCGCTGGCCAGTGCCTTCTACCTGTCGCGCAAGCACCGTGATGCCGAAGTGCATGCCTGCCCGCTGCCCAACTCGCTGGGCGAGATGCAGCGCCTGCCAGAGGCCTTCCGCGAGGTGCTGGCCGAGCACATCGAGTTGATGGCTGCTGCCATGGTCGACCGCCCCGAGGATGCCGACAAGGCCTTGGCCGACCTGGCCCTGATGGTTGGCGGCCTGGCGCTGGCCCGTGCCCTGGGCACCAGCGAGCTGTCTGATCGTATTCTGCGCGCCGCCAAATCGGCGGTGCTTTAACCCTGGAGCATGGCGATGACTACCCTGAGCTGGATTCGTGGTGTCAATGGCACCCTGGGCCGCCTGGCCCCCGAGCACGTCGCGGGCAAGATGCGCCGTGCCTTCATGACCCCGCGCAACCTGCCGCCACGGGATTGGGAGTTGCCCGTGCTGGCCAGCGCCGAGCGCATCACCCTGCGCTTCGGCTTGTCGGCCTTGCGCTGGGGCAAGGGGCCGACCGTGTTGCTGATGCACGGCTGGGAAGGGCGCCCGACCCAGTTTGCCGCGTTGATCGAAACCTTGGTCCAGGCCGGGCATACCGTGGTGTCGCTGGAGGGGCCGGGGCATGGGCGTTCCCCCGGCGAACAGGCAAATGTGGTGCTGTTTGCCCGAGCGTTGCTGGAGGCTGCCGCCGAACTGCCGCCGCTGCGCGCGGTTATTGGCCATTCCATGGGCGGCGCCAGTGTATTGCTGGCCCTGCAGATGGGGCTGCGCACAGAGGCGGCGGTCAGCATTGCCGCTCCGGCGCGGCTGTTGGGCGTACTGCGTGGCTTTGCCTATCGCCTGGGGCTGCCGGCGCGGGCGCGGGCGGCATTCATCCGCCAGGTGGAGCGGGATGTGGGCATGCAGATTGCGCGGCTGGATGTGACGGGTTACCAGCTGGAGTTGCCGGGGCTGGTGGTGCATGCCGCCGATGATGCGTTGGTGGCAGCCGATGAGGCCCAGGTTATCCACAAGGCCTGGTTCGATAGCCGCCTGATGCTGCTGGAGGCGGGTGGCCACCAGCGGGTGCTGTCCGATCCGCGCCTGAGTGCAGCGGTGCTGGAGCTGCTGGCCCGGGCTGGCGCACCAGCGCGGCAAAGTGCCTGATGATGTTGCCTGTACTGGCCTCATCGCCGGCAAGCCAGCTCCCACAGGTACAGCGCAAGCCTTTGAACCAGCGCAGACCCTGTGGGAGCCGGCTTGCCGGCGATGAGGCCGGTAAATCCTCCACAAGGGCTGGACTTTTTTCTGCAGGGCCCTGCTAAATCCACTTTTGCTCCAAGGAAGCGAACATGAGCTGGGACCTGGCAACACCTTTCGTCATCGACCTGCGCGTCGGCAGCGAGGATATCGACGGCCTTGGCCACGCCAACAACGCGGTCTACGTCACCTGGCTGGAGCGCTGCGCCTGGCGCCACTCCCAGCGCCTGGGCCTGGACCTGGCTGAATATCGCCGGCTGGACCGGGCCATGGCCGTGGTGCGCCACGAAATCGACTACCTGGCCGCTGCCTACGAGGACGACGAACTGCAACTGGCCACCTGGATCATCGACTGGGACCAGCGCCTGCGCATGACCCGGCGCTTCCAGCTCAAGCGCCCGCGCGACGGCGTGACCTTGCTGCGCGCCCAGACCACCTTTGCCTGTATCGAGCTTTCCAGCGGCAAGCCCAGGCGCATGCCGGTGGAGTTCCTCGACGGTTACGGCCCGGCGCTGATCGGCGCCTGAAACACCGGCAATTTTTGTTAGACTGCCGGCTTTTTCCGCCGAGACCCCGACATGCAAATTGCCCTGGCCCCCATGGAGGGGCTGGTCGACAACATCCTGCGCGACGTGCTGACCCGCGTGGGCGGTATCGACTGGTGCGTCACCGAGTTCATTCGCGTGTGCGACCGCCTGCTGCCGCCTTCCTCGTTCGACAAGCTGGCACCCGAGTTGCGCAATGGTGCGCGGACTGCCGCAGGGGTGCCCATGCGTGTGCAGCTGTTGGGCTCGGACCCTGTGTGCCTGGCGGAAAACGCCGCGCTGGCCTGCGAGTTGGGCGCGCCGGTGATCGACCTGAACTTTGGTTGCCCGGCCAAGACCGTGAACAAGTCGCGTGGTGGAGCGGTGCTGCTCAAGGAGCCGGAACTGCTGCACGCGATTGTGCGTGAAGTGCGCCGTGCCGTGCCGGCGCATATCCCGGTCACCTCGAAGATGCGCCTGGGTTTCGACAGTCCCGATGGTGCGCTGGAGTGTGCCACGGCGCTGGCCGAAGGCGGTTCGGCGCACCTGGTGGTGCATGCGCGGACCAAGGTCGAGGGCTACAAGCCGCCGGCCCACTGGGAGTGGGTGGCGCGGGTGCAGGATGTGGTCAAGGTGCCGGTGTTCGCCAATGGCGAGATCTGGACCGTGGACGACTGGCGGCGCTGTCGTGAGGTCAGTGGCGCTGAAGACATCATGCTGGGCCGTGGGCTGGTTTCGCGCCCCGACCTGGGGCTGCAGATTGCCGCAGCGCGTGACGGGCGGGAGTACCAGCCGATGAGCTGGGACGACCTGCTGCCGTTGCTGCGCGAGTTCTGGCGCCAGGCCCAGGCCAAGTTGTCGCCGCGCTATGCGCCGGGGCGGATGAAGCAGTGGCTGGCGATGCTGACCCGCAGTTATCCCGAAGCGGTTGTGCTGTTTGCCGAGTTGCGGCGGGAGGATGACTGTGCGCGGATCAGCAAGTTGCTGGGGGTTGAGGCGGTTTCCATCGAAGCTTGTGTTGCCTGATCCGGCCCTTTCGCGGGTAAACCCGCTCCCACAGGTTCGGCGCAGGTTTTGGAATGTGTGAGCTTCCTGTGGGAGCGGGTTTACCCGCGAAGAGGCCATCAAGCCCAACGTAGGAATCCAGATTTTTTCTGCTCCCCCCTTGAAAGCATTTCCCTCGGCCATATCTCTTGAGTACGCGATGCCGAAGTCGGGTCGCGTAATGACTTACTTGCTGAATCTCAGGAGTTCATGACCATGACCACCGCTTTCTCTCTCGCTCCACTGTTCCGCCATTCCGTTGGTTTCGACCGTTTCAACGACCTGTTCGAATCCGCGGCACGTAACGAGGCCGGTAGCAGCTACCCTCCCTACAACGTGGAAAAGCATGGCGATGACCACTACCGCATCGTGGTTGCTGCAGCCGGTTTCCAGGAAGAGGACCTCGACCTGCAGGTTGAAAAAGGTGTCCTGACCGTGACCGGTAGCAAGCGCGACAATGGCGCTGCTGAAGTGACCTACCTGCATCAGGGTATCGCGCAGCGCGCCTTCAAGCTGTCGTTCCGCCTGGCCGACCATATCGAAGTCAAGGCCGCCGGCCTGGCCAATGGCCTGCTCAGCATCGACCTGCTGCGCATCGTGCCTGAAGAAGCCAAGGCCAAGCGCATTCCGATCAACGGCGACAAGCCAGCGCTGAACTGATCGTGTAGATGTGGAAAGGGCACCCTCGGGTGCCCTTTTTATTGTGATCGCCTGAAGGCCGGCTTACTTGTGGGAGCGGCCTTGCGTCGCGAAAGGGCTGCGCAGCAGCCCCGGCAATGCTGCAGGATGGCTGAGATCCTGGGGCCGCTGCGCGACCCTTTCGCGACGCAAGGCCGCTCCCACAGGAATCGCATCCGCATCGGTTTCAGTAATCCGCCGGCGCTTCCAGCAACATCTGCCGGAACTCCGGCAACGGCAGCGGCCGGCTGTGCAAGTACCCTTGGTACAGGTGGCACCCCAGCCGTTCCAGGAACTCAAGCTGTTCGGTCAGCTCCACCCCTTCGGCAATCACCGCCAGGTCCAGGCTGCGGGCCATGGCGACGATGGCGCGGACGATTTCGGCGTCGTTGGGGTCCACCGGTGCATCGCGTACAAAAGTCTGGTCGATCTTCAGCGCATCCACCGGCAGGCGCTTCAGGTAGGTCAGCGAGGAATAGCCGGTGCCGAAGTCATCCATGGCAAAGCTCACCCCGTAGCGCTTCAGTTCGCGCATCTTGCTGATGGTGTCTTCCAGGTTCTGGATGACGATGCCTTCGGTAATTTCCAGCTTCAGCATCTGCCGTGGCAGGCGGTAATCGTCCAGGCTGCGCAGCACCCGCCCGACAAAGTCGTTCTGGCGGAACTGCCGTGGGCTGATGTTCACGCACAGGCTGAAATCATCGGCGTCGATCAGCCCGTCGCCGAGCATGCGTGCGCAGGCATCGCAAGCTTCGTCGAGGATCCAGCTGCCAACTTCCAGGATCAGGCCGCTTTCTTCCAGCACTTGAATGAATTGCGCGGGTGGCTGCTGACCCAGTTGCGGGTGATGCCAGCGCAGCAGCACCTCGGCGCCGACGATGCGGTTGTCGCGGGCATCAACCTGTGGCTGGAAGTGCAGCGCCAGCTCGCCGCGGGCCAGGGCCAGGCGCAGGTCGTTTTCCATGCGCAGGCGCTCGCTGGCAGCCTTCTGCATGGTGGTATGGAACAGCTGGGTGGTGTTGCGCCCGGAATCCTTGGCCCGGTACAGGGCGATATCGGCACGCTTGAGCAGGTCGGCCGGGGTGGCGCCGTGGTCAGGGATCAGCGCCACGCCGATGCTGGGTGTCACCTGCAGGCGCTGGCCGTCCAGCGACATCGGCTCGGCCAGCAGTTCGCGCAGGGTGTCGGCCAGCCCGCGGACTTTCTCTTCGACCAGCTCGCGGCTGCCTTCCAGGCCGCTGAGCAATACCACGAACTCGTCGCCACCCAGGCGCGCCACTGTGTCTTCCAGGCGCACACTGGCTTCCAGCCGCGCGGTGATGATTTTCAGCACTGTGTCGCCCACCGGGTGGCCCAGCGAGTCGTTGATGTGCTTGAAGTGGTCGAGGTCGAGGAACAGCAGGGCGCCGCGAAGGTTGTGGCGCCTAAGCAGGGCGATCTGCTGGCTCAGACGGTCCATCAGCAGGGCGCGGTTGGGCAGGTTGGTCAGCGGATCGTGGTAGGCCAGGTGGCGAATCTGTGCCTGGGCGTTTTTCAGCTGGCTGACATCGCGGGCGGTTACCAGCAGGCAGTCCACCTCATTGAGGGTGATCGGCTCCACCGACACTTCCACGGTGAGGATGTCGCCGCGCTTGTTGCGCCCGAGCATCTCGCGATGATGCACCCGGCCACGCTCGCGCAACTCGGCCAGCAGGGCGCTGCGCTGCTTGTCGTCGGCCCAGATGCCGATCTCGTACACCGTGCGGCCGACCACTTCGGCAGCGCTGTAGCCGGTCAGGCGGCAGAAGCCGTCGTTGATTTCCAAATAGCGACCGCTGTAGCGTTCGGTGATGGTGATGGCGTCAGGGCTGGAGTGGAAGGCCTTGGCAAACTTTTCCTCGCTGGACTTGAGCGCTGCCTCGGCGCGCTGCTGCTGGGTGATGTCGCGCAGGGTGGTGACGCTGCAGGGCTGGTCATCGACGGTGATGAGGCGGCTGGAAATCACGCAGGTCAGCGGTGCGCCATTGCGGTGGTTGACCACCACGGCGACGTTGCTCAGGGCCTGCTCGCGGATGACCCGCTCGATGCGTTGCGCGCGCTCGACTGACTCCGCCCACAGGCCGATTTCCTCGGCAGTGCGGCCGATCACCTGGTCGGTGCCCCAGCCGAAGGTCTGGGTGAACGCCGGGTTGATCTCGATGAACTGGCCAGTGTCCTGGCGAGTGACGCAGATCGGGTCGGGGCTGACCTGGAACAGGCTGGCGAACTTCTCTTCCGAGGCGCTCAGGCGCTGTTCGCGTTCCACCTGGTCGGTGATGTCGAGCAAGGTGCCGGCCATGCGCAGCGGGTTGCCCTGTTCGTCGCGGTACAGCCGGGCGCGGCTTTCGATGTAGCGCGAGATGCCGTTTTCCAGTTGTACCCGGTAGGTGATCTGGTAGTTGCCGGCAGGCCCTTCGCGCAGGCTGCGGTAGGCCTGGCGCATCGAATTGCGCTCCTGCTCCGGTACCCCTTCGAAAAACGCGTCGAACGATTCGTGAAAGGGTATGGGCGGCAGGCCGTGCAGCTGTGCGGCGCGGGCCGAGCCGTAGAGCATGCCGCTGGGGATATGCCAGTCCCAGGTGCCCAGCTGTGCCGAGTCCAGGGCCAGGTCCAGGCGCTCCTGGCTGTCCTTCAGGGCCTGCTCGGCGCGCTTGCGTTCGGTGGTGTCGACGAAGGTGCTGATGAGGAAGGTCACGCCTTCCAGTTCGATGCCCTGGGTGCAGAGGATGCCATCATGCACCTTGCCGCTGATGGCGCGGAACTGCACCTCGAGGATCAGCGGGCCGCTGTTGGCCCGGGTCGATTCCAGCACCTGATGGCGCTGTTCGGGGTTGACCCACAGGCCCAGTTCCAGGCTGGTCTTGCCGATCACCTGGCTGCCGGGCCAGCCGAACATGTCTTCGAAGTGCTGATTGACCTCGAAGATCATGCCGTCGTGGCGGCGGGTGAGCAAAATGGCATTGGGGCTGAGGTGGAACAGGGTGGCGAAGCGTTTTTCCGAATTGATCAGCGCCGTTTCCCGCTCGCGTTGGCGGGTGATTTCACGGATCACCCCGATCATCTGCGGCCGGCCGTTCGGGTCGTGGGTCAGGCTGCCGTTGATCTCCAGCCAGTGCAGGCTGCCGTCCGGCCAGCGGATACGGTGGCGCATGGCCTGTTCTACCGGTTCGCCGTTGAACACTGCCTGAAACACCTGGCGTGTACGCGCGCGGTCTTCCTCGGGCAGCAGGTCGAGGTAGTCGACATCGGCGGGGAGCGGGCGCTGCGGATCGAAGCCGAACAGGGCCTGGGTGCCCCGTGACCAGCTGACCCGGCCGCTTTCGATATCCCATAGCCAGGCCCCCAGCCGCGCGCCGTTGAGCGCGGCCAGCAGTTGCGGGGCGTTCTGCCAGGCCTGCTCGGACTCCTGAGGGTCGGCCGCAGGTATGCGCGGCAGGCGCAAAAAGCGATTCGCTGATTTGGGCATCGGTACCAGACCTTTGGCGTGTGACGCGTCCTTGGAGGTGGCAATACCGGGCTGACGACCGGTCAGGCGGGCCCTGCGTGGCTGTCGAGCAGGGCCATGAATGCCCTGGCCGCGTTCGATAGCGTACGCTCCGTGTGCAAAATGTAGCCTAGCTGGCGTGACAGCTGTATGCCCGGCAAGGCGATGGGTGCAACCTGTTCGTCGAGCATGGTGCGCGGCAGCACGCTCCAGGCCAGGCCGATCGACACCATCATCTTGATGGTTTCCAGATAGTTGGTGCTCATGGCGATGTTCGGCGTCAGGCCCTGGCTTTCGAACAGGCGCTGAACAATGTGGTGGGTAAAAGTGTTGCCGCCGGGGAACACGGCCGGGTGGCGGGCGACGTCGGCCAGGCTGACCGTATGGTTGTTGGCCAGCGGGTGCTCGGGGGCGGCGACGAAGTCCAGGGCGTCCTCCCACACCGGCACGGCCTTGACCAGGTGGTGCGGCTCGGGCGCCAGGGTGATAACGGCAATCTCGGCGCGGCCATGGAGGATTTCGTCGTAGGCCTGTTCCGAATCCATGAACTGAATATCCAGCGCCACTGCCGGGTATTCCCGAGTGAAAGCCCGCAATAGCGGGGGAAGGCGGTGCAAGCCGATATGGTGGCTGGTGGCAAGGGTCAGCCGACCACTCACTTCACCGGTCAAATTGGTCAGTGCGCGCCGGGTATCATCAAGGACGTTGAGGATCTGGTAGGCGCGGGGCAGCAAGGCGCGGCCGGCTTCGGTCAGGGTCACCTCGCGGCCCAGCCGGTCGAACAGGCGCACATCCAGTTGCTGTTCCAGCCCGGCGATGCGCTTGCTGACGGCCGGTTGGGTCAGGAACAGGCGGTCGGCCGCCCCGGAAAAGCTACCGGTTTCGGCAATCGCGATGAAGGCGCTAAGGTTCGCCAGATCCATAGGGTTGTATTCCTGTTGGTTATCCAAAGCATAAAAATTATGAATTTGAGTTATTCAATTTAACCCCCTAGCATCGACCGCACAAGCCAAGGGGTCTTTGGCATAGAAAGACGCTGATGAGGAACAGTCTGATGGCTGGCAAAACGCTCTACGACAAACTCTGGGAAGCCCATGAGGTCAAGCGCCGTGATGACGGCTCGTCCTTGATCTACATCGACCGTCACATCATCCACGAAGTGACGTCGCCCCAGGCCTTCGAAGGCCTGCGCCTGGCCAACCGCAAACCCTGGCGCATCGACACCAACATCGCCACGCCGGACCACAACGTGCCGACCACGCCAGAGCGCAAGGGCGGTATCGAGGCCATCGTCGACCAGGTGTCGCGCCTGCAGGTGCAGACCCTCGACGAGAACTGTGACGAATACGGCATCGTCGAATTCAAGATGAATGACGAGCGTCAGGGCATCGTCCATGTCATCAGCCCGGAGCAGGGTGCCACCTTGCCTGGCATGACCGTGGTCTGCGGTGACTCGCACACCTCCACCCACGGCGCCTTCGGTGCCCTGGCCCACGGCATCGGCACCTCCGAGGTAGAGCACGTGCTCGCTACCCAGTGCCTGGTCGCCAAGAAGATGAAGAACATGCTGGTGCGCGTGGAAGGCCAGCTGCCTGCCGGCGTTACCGCCAAGGACATCGTCCTGGCCGTGATCGGCAAGATCGGTACTGCCGGTGGTAACGGCCACGCCATGGAATTTGCTGGCAGCGCCATCCGCGAATTGTCGATGGAAGGCCGCATGACCATCTGCAACATGTCCATCGAAGCCGGTGCCCGCGTAGGCCTGGTGGCGGTGGACGACACCACCGTTGCCTATGTCGAAGGCCGCCCGTACGCGCCGAAGGGCGAGCAGTGGAAGCAGGCGGTCGAAGCCTGGAAAGGCCTGGTTTCCGACGCTGATGCGGTGTTCGACACCGTGGTCGAGCTCGACGCTGCGCAAATCAAGCCGCAGGTCAGCTGGGGCACCTCGCCGGAGATGGTCCTCGCCGTGGATCAGCGCGTGCCGGACCCAGCTGCCGAGCCTGACCTGATCAAGCGTGGTTCGATCGAGCGTGCCCTCAAGTACATGGGCCTCGCCGCCAACCAGGCGATCACCGATATCAAGCTCGACCGCGTATTCATCGGCTCGTGCACCAACTCGCGCATCGAAGACCTGCGCGCCGCTGCCGAAATCGCCAAGGGCCGCAAGGTCGCTGCCAACGTCAAGCAGGCGCTGGTGGTGCCGGGCTCGGGCCTGGTCAAGGCCCAGGCCGAGCGTGAAGGCCTGGACAAGATCTTCCTCGAAGCTGGTTTCGAATGGCGTGAACCAGGCTGCTCGATGTGCCTGGCGATGAACCCGGACCGCCTGGAGAGCGGCGAGCACTGCGCGTCCACCTCCAACCGCAACTTCGAAGGCCGTCAGGGTGCCGGTGGCCGTACCCACCTGGTCAGCCCGGCCATGGCCGCCGCCGCCGCGGTGACCGGCCACTTCATCGATGTCCGCGAGTTGATCCAAGGGAGCGCAGCATGAAAGCCTTTACCCAGCACACTGGCCTCGTCGCGCCGTTGGACCGTGCCAACGTCGACACCGACCAGATCATCCCCAAGCAGTTTTTGAAGTCGATCAAGCGCACCGGCTTCGGCCCCAACCTGTTCGACGAGTGGCGTTACCTGGATGTGGGCCAGCCTTACCAGGACAACAGCAAGCGCCCGTTGAACAAGGAGTTCGTGCTCAACCACGAACGCTACCAAGGTGCCAGCGTGTTGCTGGCGCGGGAGAACTTCGGTTGCGGCTCCAGCCGTGAGCACGCCCCATGGGCGCTGGACGAGTACGGCTTCCGCAGCGTGATCGCGCCGAGCTTTGCCGACATCTTCTTCAACAACAGCTTCAAGAACGGCTTGCTGCCGATCATCCTCAGCGACGAGGAAGTCGACGAGCTGTTCAAGCAGGTCGAAGCCATTCCGGGCTATCAGCTGACCATCGACCTGCAGGCGCAGGCGGTGACCCGTCCGGATGGCAAGGTGCTGCACTTCGAGATCGATGCGTTCCGCAAGCACTGCCTGCTCAACGGCCTGGACGACATTGGCCTGACCCTGCAGGACAGCGATGCGATCAAGGCCTTCGAAGGCAAGCACCGCGCCGGGCAGCCTTGGCTGTTCCGTGATGCCTGAATGATTTAGTTGGGTTTGCTGGCCTCATCGCCGGCAAGCCAGCTCCCACAGGAACTCCACAGGTCTGAAGACTGTGGGTTCTCTGTGGGAGCTGGCTTGCCGGCGATAGGGCCAGTAGAGACAACCCGAAACCAAAAGGATCGAGACATGACCAGCACCCAGCACACCGATGTGGTCCAACGCCAGTTCGGCGAACAGGCCAGCGCCTACCTCAGCAGCGCCGTGCACGCCCAGGGCAGTGAATTCGCCCTGCTGCAGGCCTCGCTGGCGGGGCAGGGCCATGCCCGCGTGCTGGACCTGGGCTGCGGCGCCGGTCATGTCAGCTTCCACGTCGCTCCGTTGGCCGCCGAAGTGGTCGCCTACGACCTCTCGCAGGCCATGCTCGACGTGGTCGCCAGTGCCGCCGCCGAGCGCGGCCTGGCCAATATCATCACCGAGCGCGGTGCCGCCGAACGCCTGCCGTTCGCCGACGCTTCGTTCGACTTCGTCTTCAGCCGCTACTCGGCCCACCACTGGAGCGACCTGGGCCTGGCCCTGCGCGAAGTGCGCCGGGTGCTCAAGCCGGGTGGCATGGCAGCGTTCATCGATGTGATGTCGCCGGGCAGCCCGCTGCTCGACACCTACCTGCAAACGGTCGAAGTACTGCGCGACACCAGCCACGTGCGCGATTATTCCGCCGCCGAATGGCAGCGCCAGGTCAGCGAGGCTGGCCTGCATGTACGCAGCCACACCCGCCAGCCGCTGCGCCTGGAGTTTTCCAGCTGGGTCGAGCGCATGCGCACCCCCGAGCCAATGCGCGTGGCAATTCGCCAATTGCAGCAAGCCATGGGTGAAGAAGTGCGGCAGTATTACCAGATCGAGGCCGATGGTTCGTTCAGCACCGATGTGCTGGTGTTGTGGGCCGAGCGTTAAGAACTTTTCGGTGGGGCCCGCTTGGCCGCACCGCGTGATTGGATAGAGGAAAGCATGAGCAAGCAGATTCTGATTCTCCCAGGTGACGGTATCGGCCCGGAAATCATGGCCGAGGCGGTCAAGGTGCTGGAGCTGGCCAGCGACAAGTTCCAGCTCGGCTTCAGCCTGGAGCACGATGTGATCGGTGGTGCCGCCATCGACAAGCACGGCGTACCGCTGGCCGACGAGACCCTGGAGCGTGCGCGCAAGGCCGATGCCGTGCTGCTGGGCGCCGTGGGCGGGCCGAAGTGGGACAAGATCGAGCGTGACATCCGCCCCGAGCGCGGCCTGCTGAAAATCCGTTCGCAACTGGGCCTGTTCGCCAACCTGCGCCCGGCCATCCTCTACCCGCAACTGGCCGATGCCTCGTCGCTCAAGCCAGAGATCGTTTCCGGCCTGGACATCCTCATCGTCCGTGAGCTGACCGGCGGTATCTACTTCGGTGCCCCGCGTGGCCAGCGCGAGCTGGAAAACGGCGAGCGCCAGGCCTACGACACCCTGCCGTACAGCGAAAGCGAAGTGCGCCGCATCGCCCGTGTCGGCTTCGACATGGCCCGCGTGCGTGGCAAGAAGCTGTGCTCGGTGGACAAGGCCAACGTCCTGGCTTCCAGCCAGCTGTGGCGTGAAGTGGTCGAGGACGTGGCCAAGGACTACCCGGATGTGGAACTGAGCCACATGTACGTCGACAACGCCGCCATGCAGTTGGTGCGCGCGCCCAAGCAGTTCGATGTGATGGTGACCGA
The DNA here is from genome assembly GCF_040784925.1 of Pseudomonas sp. X4. NCBI lineage: Bacteria > Pseudomonadati > Pseudomonadota > Gammaproteobacteria > Pseudomonadales > Pseudomonadaceae > Pseudomonas > Pseudomonas sp. X4. The sequence continues at coordinate 4,071,820 of NZ_CP160798.1, forward strand.
CAACATGTTCGGTGACATTCTGTCGGATGAGGCTTCCATGCTGACCGGTTCCATCGGCATGCTGCCTTCGGCGTCGCTGGATGCCGACAACAAGGGCATGTACGAACCGTGCCACGGCTCGGCGCCGGACATCGCAGGCCTTGGCATCGCCAACCCGCTGGCGACCATCCTGTCGGTGTCGATGATGCTGCGTTACAGCTTCAATCAGTCGGCTGCCGCCGAGGCGATCGAGAAGGCCGTGAGCCTGGTCCTGGACCAGGGCCTGCGCACCGGCGACATCTTCTCGGAAGGCTGCCGCAAAGTTGGTACGCAGGAAATGGGCGACGCAGTAGTCGCAGCGCTGCGGAATCTGTAATCTCTCTGGCCCGCCACCCAAAATTCCCGGTGGCGGCCCACTTTTAGCAAAGGTGTAGTTGCGATGAAACGTGTAGGTCTGATCGGTTGGCGCGGTATGGTCGGTTCCGTGCTCATGCAGCGGATGCTGGAGGAGCAGGATTTCGACCTCATCGAGCCGGTGTTCTTCACCACCTCCAATGTTGGCGGCCAGGGCCCGAACGTGGGCAAGGATACAGCTCCGCTCAAGGACGCTTATTCGATTGAAGAACTCAAGACCCTCGACGTGATCCTGACCTGCCAGGGCGGCGACTACACCAACGAGGTCTTCCCCAAGCTGCGTGAAGCCGGCTGGCAGGGTTACTGGATCGACGCCGCCTCGTCCCTGCGCATGCAGGATGACGCGGTGATCATCCTCGACCCGGTCAACCGCAAGGTCATCGACCAGCAGCTGGACGCGGGTACCAAGAACTACATCGGCGGCAACTGCACCGTCAGCCTGATGCTGATGGGCCTGGGTGGCCTGTTCGAAGCCGGCCTGGTCGAGTGGATGAGCGCCATGACCTACCAGGCGGCCTCGGGTGCCGGCGCGCAGAACATGCGCGAGCTGATCAAGCAGATGGGTGCTACCCATGCTGCCGTTGCCGATGACCTGGCCAACCCGGCCAGCGCCATCCTCGACATCGACCGCAAGGTTGCCGAGGCCATGCGCAGCGAAGCCTTCCCGACCGAGAACTTCGGCGTGCCGCTGGCTGGCAGCTTGATCCCGTGGATCGACAAGGAACTGCCGAACGGCCAGAGCCGTGAAGAGTGGAAGGCCCAGGCCGAGACCAACAAGATCCTCGGCCGCTTCAAGAGCCCGATCCCGGTCGACGGCATCTGCGTGCGCATCGGCGCCATGCGTTGCCACAGCCAGGCGCTGACCATCAAGCTGAACAAGGACGTGCCGCTGGCCGACATCGAAGGCATGATCAGCCAGCACAACCCTTGGGTGAAGCTGGTGCCTAACCAGCGTGAAATCAGCATGCAGGAGCTGAGCCCGACCAAGGTTACCGGCACCCTGAACATCCCGGTTGGCCGCCTGCGCAAGCTGAACATGGGTTCCCAGTACCTGGGCGCGTTCACCGTAGGTGACCAGCTGCTGTGGGGCGCGGCCGAGCCGCTGCGTCGCATGCTGCGGATTCTGCTGGAGCGTTGATCGTTTCGGTCTGACCGAAAACCCGCGCTGGTGACAGCGCGGGTTTTTTATTTCCGATCCATCCCAGCCGGCCCGGTTCTTCTCTGCTTTTGCTTTTGCTTTGCTTTTGCTTTTGCTTCTAGGCGCGCGATAGTTCAGGCGCCGCCGATTGCGACTTCAGGAGGCCGAGCGAAGGGACTGCGGAGGGAGGTGACGGGCATGGATGCCCGTCAAGCGCTGAGGCCCCATGGATGGGGCCTGCAGCGCGTACTCTCGGGAGCAGGCCCGTAGCGAGGGGACCCCGGAGCGAAGCGTAGGGGCCGGATGATGGGAGCCGACGGTTTTTGGTTCCTTTTTGCCACGACAAAAAGGGACCCGCCGTAAGGGCGGAAAGGTGACTTGGCGCCACCATCGCGAATGAATGCCTACTCGATGGGAATGCCCGCATCCAAAAAGCAAAAAGCAAAAAGCCAAAAAGCCAAAAAGCCAAAAAGCCAAAAAGCTTAAGCGACGGTTTTGATATGGCGAACAGTCCGTTTGCGATGGCGACGCTGACTCACCTTTTCGCCCTTACGGCGAGTCACTTTTTGCCAAACGCGGCAAAAAGTAACCAAAAAACGCTGCGCTCCCATCATCCGGCCCCTGCGCTGCGCTCCGGGGTTCCCTCGCGCCGGTCTTGCTCCCGGGAGTACGCGCTGCAGGCCCCATCCATGGGGCCTCAGCGCTTGACGGGCATCCATGCCCGTCACCTCCCTCCGCAAGACCTCTGCTCGGCCTCCTGAAGTCGCGAAGATCAAGATCAAGATCAAGATCAAGATCAAGATCAAGATCAAGATCAAGATCAAGATCAAGATCAAGATCAAGATCAAGATCAAGATCAAGATCAAGATCAAGATCAAGATCAAGATCAAGATCAAGAGCAAGAGCAAGAGCAGCGCAGCGCAGCTCTAGGTTTGGGCCAGCACAGACAAAACTCTACAATCCGAGTAAAGTGCCGCCCCCCGCCGTTTTCAGCAAAAGGATCCCTTCCATGACACACCCTTTGGACATCGCCGTCGTCGGCGCCACCGGCAGCGTCGGTGAAGCCCTGGTGCAGATCCTCGAAGAGCTGGATTTCCCGGTCGCCACCCTGCACCTGCTGGCCAGCATGGAATCGGCGGGCAGCAGCGTGATGTTCGCGGGCAAGAAGCTGAAGGTGCGTGAAGTGGACAGCTTCGACTTCGCCCAGGTCAAGCTGGCCTTCTTCGCCGCAGGCGCCGCCGTCAGCCGCAGCTTTGCCAGCAAGGCGCTGCAGGCAGGCTGCACGGTCATCGACCTGTCCGCTGGCCTGGACGACGCCCTCGCCCTGGTGCCAGAAGCCAACGCCGAACGCCTGGCCAGCCTGGCATTGCCCGCCCGCATCGTCAGCCCGTGCTCGGCCGCAGTTGCCCTGGCCGTTGCATTGGCACCGCTCAAAGGCCTGCTGGATATCGAGCGGGTGCAGGTAATGGCCGCGCTGGCAGTGTCCGCACAAGGCCGTGAAGCGGTCAACGAACTCGCCCGGCAAACCGCCGAGCTGCTCAATGCCCGCCCCCTGGAGCCGCGCTTCTTCGATCGCCAGGTGGCGTTCAACATGCTGGCCCAGGTCGGAGCCGCCGATGAGCAAGGCCACACGGCCCTGGAGCACCGCCTGGTCAGCGAGCTGCGTGTGCTGCTGGGCCTGCCGGAACTGAAGATTTCCGTGAGCTGCGTTCAAGTCCCGGTGTTTTTCGGCGATAGCTTCAGTGTGGCGGTGCAGAGCCGTCGCCCGGTTGACCTGAACGCTGTCAACCAGGCCCTCGAGGCGGCCGACAGCGTGGAACTGGTGGGGCGCGATGATTATCCGACCCCGGTAGGCGACGCAGTGGGCCAGGACGTGGTCTATGTTGGTCGTGTACGGCACGGTGTTGATGAAGACCAGCAACTCAACCTCTGGCTGACCACCGACAACGTGCGCAAAGGCGCCGCGCTCAATGCCGTGCAAGTGGCGCAATTGTTGATTAAACACATGCCGTAAAAGATACTGGCGAGCACTATTGTCCTGCTCCGCATGCAGGTTTCAGGACGCTTTATACAAGGGAAGAGGTCATGCTTCGAATTCGCAAACTGGTTCTGGCCATGGCTGCAGCATCGGCGCTGTCGTCGGGCATGGCGAATGCCCTGGGCCTGGGGGAGCTGACCCTCAAGTCGGCACAGAACCAGCCCCTGGATGCCGAGATCGAGCTGCTCGACGTGCGCGACCTCACCGCCGCCGAAGTGGCGCCGAGCCTGGCGCCGCCGGAAGAGTTCAGCAAGGCCGGGGTGGCGCTGCCGACGTACCTCGAAGACCTCACCTTCACGCCGGTGATCAACCCCAACGGCAAGAGCGTGCTGCGGGTTACCTCCAGCCAGCCGCTGCCTGAACCGGTGGTAAAGTTCCTGGTCCAGGTGATGTGGCCGCAAGGCCGCCTGCTGCGTGACTACAGCGTGCTGCTCGACCAGGCCAAGGCCCAGGGCGACAAGCCGGCGGCAGGCAATGTCGCGCCAGCGGTGACCGCTGCCGGCAGCTACACCACCCAACGCCGCGACACCTTGTGGCAGATTGCCGCGCGCAACACCCAGGGTGGTTCGATCCAGCAGACCATGATCGCGATCCAGGCGCTGAACCCGGACGCCTTCATCGGCAACAACATCAACCAGCTGAAGGTTGGCCAGGTGCTGCGCCTGCCCGACCAGCAGCAGATCCAGAATATCGCGCAGGGTGAGGCGACCGCTGAGGTGGCCGAGCAGTATGCCGCCTGGCGTGAAGGCCGCCGCCTGGGCCCGCGTGCCCGCCAGCTGGACGCCACCCGTCGCGGTGCCGCCGAGGCAGCGCCGGCGCGTATCGCCCAGGGCGACAACCTGCGCCTGGTCAGCCCGGGCAACCAGGCCGGTGCCGACCAGGCCAAGGCCCTCAACGACAAGCTGGCGGTGGCCCAGGAAAGCCTGGACACCAGCCGTCGCGACAACGAAGAGCTCAAGAGCCGCATGGCCGACCTGCAGAGCCAGCTGGACAAGCTGCAGCGTCTGATCGAGCTGAAGAACAACCAGCTGGCCCGCCTTGAAGCCCAGGGTGCGGCGGCGCCGGCCCAGCCGGTCGCCAAGCCTGCACCTGCCGCCGTCGATACCGCACCCAAGCCGGTGCCCGCCGCCGAGGCCGCACCTGCCGGCCAGCCTGGCAGCCTGGTTGACGAAATCATGGGCAACCCGCTGCTGCTTGGGCTGATTGCCGGTAGTGCCTTCCTCGTACTGCTGCTTCTGCTGTTGCTGCTGGCGCGCAAGCGCAAGGCCCAGCAGGAGGCTGAAAAGCACCTGCGCATGGCGCGGGCGCTGGAAGAAGAGCAGGGCGCAGGCTTCGACAGCGATAGCGCAAGCTTCGATGGCGTCGAGGTCTCGGCCCCGAGCGTGACCCTGTCGCCGGCCGTGGTCGCTGCTTCGGCTGCCGCCGCCACCGCCGCGGAAAAAACATCGGCACCCGCAGTGGAAGCGCAACCTGAACCGCAAGCCGACCCCCACGCAGCGCTGCTGGCGGAGGTCGAGCAATGCGTGGCCGAAGGCCGCCTGAACCGCGCTGCCGACCTGCTGGAGCCTGCCGTGGCCGCCGCGCCGCAGCGTGACGACCTGCGCCTGAAACTGATGGATGTGTACGCCCGCCAGGGTGACCAGAGCGCGTTCGTCGAGCAGGAGCGCAAGCTGCCGGCCAGCGAGCCGAACAGTGCAGCCGTTGCCGGGTTGAAGGAGCGCTACCCGGCCATGCTCGGCCTGGCCGCTGCCGGCCTGGGCGCGGCGGCCCTGGCTGCCGAGATGGACGAGCAGTACGTGCAGGAGCTGCTGCAGGATCAGCCTGAAACGCCAGTGGTTGCCGAGGTGGCACCCGAGGAAGAGTCGGCGTTCGAGCCAGAGGTGGCGGTTGAACCAGAGGCCGTTGCCCAGGTGGAACCTGAGGCAGTGCTCGAGCCCGAAGTTGATCTGGATGCTGAGCTGGATGCCTTCGATGAAGTGCCGACCCTCGATGCGCCGGGCCTGGACGAGCAGGACCTGGACAGTGCCTTCGACCTGAGCCTGGGTGACGACCTGCCCGAGCAAGACCCGCTGGCGGCGCCGCTGCTGGACGAATCGGTGGCCCAGCAACCTGTCGTCGACGAGCCGGTACTGGATGAACCGATGCTGGAAACGGCTCAGCCGGAAGACGAGCCGTTTGCCGTGGACGCCGAGCTGCAGGCCGACGCCGACGCCGAGTTCGAGGCCATGCTGGCCCAGGCCGAGCCACAGCCCGCTGTGGACCTGTCCGATTTCGATCTCGACATCAGCGAGCCGGTTGCCCCGGCCGCCCCGGCAGCGGTGGATGAAGCCCCGGTGGATGTCGCCGCCGAGTTGGCTGCCTTCGACAGCGAGCCAGCGTTCGACCCGCTTTCCGAGTTCGACCTGCCGTCCGACTTCGATCTTTCGCTGTCGCTGGAAGACGATTCGCCGGCAGCCAAGAGCTTTGCCTCGGAGCTGAACGACGTCAACGCCGAACTGGACAAGCTGTCGCAGAGCCTCGAATCGCCGTCGCTGGAGCCGCACTTCACCAGCGAGGACGCGGCTGCCCAGCCAGAGCCCGAGCCACTGGACGACCTGGACTTCGACTTCTTCTCTGGTAGCGACGAAGTGGCCACCAAACTTGACCTGGCCCGCGCCTATATCGACATGGGCGACAACCAGGGCGCGCGCGACATCCTCGATGAAGTGGTCAAGGATGGCGACGACAGCCAGCGTCAGGAAGCCGAGGACATGCTCTCCCGGCTGGTCTGATGCAAGCAGGGCCGGCCTCTTCGCGGGTAAACCCGCTCCCACAGGTTCATCACAGGTCCGAATTCTGTGCGGGCCCTGTGGGAGCGGGTTTATCGAGGCGTCGAACCGCCGCGAAGAGGCCCTGAAAGGCAGTGCATATTCAACGGCAGCCCTACACGGCTGCCGTTGTCGTTATAATCCCCGCCATTCCGTACACCCCACAGGTTTCATGCTCTTGGACATCATCGACACCGCCGCCGCCGAGTCCGCGGCCGAAGGCTACTCCCGCATCGCCCTGGGCGTGGAATACAAAGGCGCGCGCTATCGTGGCTGGCAGCGCCAGGCCAGTGGCGTGCCCAGTGTCCAGCAGGCCTTGGAGCAGGCCCTGTCCAAGGTGGCCAACGAGCCGATCTCGGTAATCTGCGCCGGGCGCACCGACGCCGGCGTGCATGGCTGCGGGCAGATCGTGCACTTCGACACCCGCGCCGTGCGCGACGAACGCGCCTGGACCATGGGCACCAACTTCAACCTGCCCCATGACATCAGCGTGGTCTGGTCGCGGCCGATGCCGGCCGACTTCCATGCCCGCTTCAAGGCCTGCGCCCGGCGTTACCGCTACGTCATCTACAACGACCCGATCCGCCCGGCGCACCTGGCCGAAGAAGTCACCTGGAACCACCGCCCGCTGGATGTCGAACGCATGGCCGAAGCCGCGCAGTACCTGCTCGGCACCCATGACTTCAGTGCCTTCCGCGCCAGCCAGTGCCAGGCCAAGTCGCCGATCAAGCACATCTACCACCTGCGTGTCACCCGCCATGGCCAGATGATCGTGCTGGATGTGCGTGCCACGGCCTTCCTGCACCACATGGTGCGTAACATTGCCGGTGTACTGATGACCATTGGTGCCGGAGAACGCCCGGTCACCTGGGCGCGTGAGGTGCTGGAGGGGCGCAACCGCCGCGAAGGCGGGGTCACGGCGCACCCGTACGGGCTCTACCTGGTGCAGGTGGAGTACCCCGAGGAATACGCGCTGCCCAAGCGTTACATCGGCCCACACTTTTTGACCGGCTACGAGGCATTGGCAGACTGACGGGCGAAAAGTCATTTGCTAACATCCGGCCTTTCACCGTAACAAGCAGGGTTCGCTGTCCATGAGCAATGTTCGCAGCAAGATCTGCGGGATTACCCGCATCGAAGACGCACTGGCCGCTGCCGAAGCGGGCGCCGATGCCATCGGCCTCGTCTTCTATGCGAAGAGCCCGCGCGCCGTGGACGTGCGCCAGGCGCGGGCGATCATCGCCGAGCTGCCACCGTTCGTGACCACGGTCGGGCTGTTCGTCAACGCTTCGCGCTGCGAGCTGAACGAGATCCTCGAAGTGGTTCCGCTGGACCTGCTACAGTTCCACGGCGATGAAACCCCGCAGGACTGCGAAGGCTACCACCGCCCCTGGATCAAGGCCCTGCGCGTGCGCCCGGGCGACGACCTGGAGGCGGCCTGCCAGCTTTACGCCGGTGCCCGCGGCATTCTGCTGGACACCTATGTGCCAGGCGTACCCGGAGGCACCGGTGAAGCGTTCGACTGGTCGCTGGTGCCGGCGCGCCTGAGCAAGCCGATCATCCTGGCGGGCGGGTTGTCTGCCGACAATGTCGGCCAGGCCATCGCCCAGGTGCGGCCGTACGCGGTGGATGTCAGTGGCTGCGTGGAACAAGCCAAGGGCATCAAGGACGCGGCGAAGATCGAGGCATTCATGCGTGCGGTGAAACAGGCGTGATGGCAGATGTGACGGCTGGCTGCGCGCCATCGTCCATAGCTTTCGCAGCCCTGCGGGGCAGCCGCCTGCGCCTGTGGCGGCAAGACAACACATTAGCGGTGGGGTGGCGCGCTGGAAGTCCCGGCGGCCGGTCCATCATCGTTTCATAAAAGATTTTGAGCTCAAGGGCAGGGCAGGGCCGGCGACACCGGCCCACGCCTGCCAATACTGGAGAAAGAAAGCATGAGCAACTGGTTAGTCGACAAACTGATCCCTTCGATCATGCGTTCCGAGGTGAAGAAGAGCTCGGTGCCTGAAGGCCTGTGGCACAAGTGCCCGGCCTGCGAGGCCGTGCTGTATCGTCCGGAGCTGGAAAAGACCCTGGATGTCTGCCCCAAGTGCAACCACCACATGCGCATCGGCGCACGTGCGCGCATCGACATCTTCCTCGACGCCGATGGCCGTGCCGAACTGGGCGCCGACCTGGAGCCGGTCGACCGCCTGAAGTTCCGTGATGGCAAGAAGTACAAGGACCGCCTGACCGGCGCGCAGAAGCAGACCGGCGAGAAGGACGCCCTGATCTCCATGAGCGGCACCCTGATGGGCATGCCGATCGTGGTCAGCGCCTTCGAGTTCTCGTTCATGGGCGGTTCCATGGGTGCCATCGTCGGCGAGCGCTTCGTGCGCGCGGCCAACTATGCCCTGGAGCACCGCTGCCCGATGGTCTGCTTCTCCGCTTCGGGCGGTGCACGCATGCAGGAAGCGCTGATCTCGCTGATGCAGATGGCCAAGACCTCGGCCGTGCTGGCGCGCCTGCGCGAAGAAGGCATCCCGTTCATCTCGGTACTGACCGACCCTGTGTACGGTGGTGTTTCCGCCAGCCTGGCCATGCTCGGTGACGTGATCGTCGGCGAGCCAAAGGCACTGATCGGCTTCGCCGGCCCGCGCGTGATCGAGCAGACCGTGCGCGAGAAGCTGCCGGAAGGCTTCCAGCGCAGCGAGTTCCTGCTGGAGCACGGCGCCATCGACCTGATCATCTCCCGTGGCGAACTGCGCCCGCGTCTGGCCCGCCTGCTGGCGCAGATGACCGGCCAGGAAACCCCGGAGCAAGCGCGTGAGGCGGCTGCCGTCGCGTGATGAAACAACGATCCCTGGGCGAATGGCTCGCCTACCTCGAGCAGTTGCACCCCTCGGCCATCGACATGGGCCTGGAGCGGTCGCAGAAGGTGCTTGCCCGGCTGGCGCTGGGCAAGCTGGCGCCGCGCGTGGTGACGGTGACCGGCACCAACGGCAAGGGCTCGACCTGCGCCTTCGTGGCCTCGCTGCTGCGTGCCCAGGGGCTCAAGGTCGGCGTGTACAGCTCGCCGCACCTGTTGCGTTACAACGAGCGGGTGCTGATCGATGGCCAAGAGGCCAGCGATGAGGCTCTGTGCGAAGCCTTCGCCGCCGTCGAGGCGGCGCGAGGCGATATTTCCCTGACCTACTTCGAGATGGGCACCCTGGCCGCGTTCTGGTTGTTCTACCAGTCGCAGCTGGATGCCGTGGTACTGGAAGTGGGCCTTGGTGGTCGCCTGGACACCGTGAACGTGGTGGATGCCGACCTGGCCCTGGTGACCAGCATCGGCGTCGACCATGTCGATTACCTGGGTGATACCCGCGAGCTGGTGGCCTTCGAGAAGGCCGGCATCTTCCGTCAGGGCAAGCCGGCACTGTGCGGTGACCTGGATCCGCCCCAGCCGCTGCTGGACAAGGCCGCCGAACTGGCTGCGCCGCTGTTCCTGCGTGGTCGTGACTTCGACCTGGCCAGTGTCGATGGCAGCTGGAACTGGCGGGGTACTGCGGCTGATGGTGCGCAGGTAGAGCTGCGTGGCCTGCCTTTGCTCGACCTGCCCATGGAAAACGCCACGCTGGCCCTGCAGGCCTACCTGCTGATGGGCCTGCCCTGGGACGCCGGGCAGATTCGCCAGGTGCTGCTGGATACCCGCATCACGGGTCGCCTCGACCGTCGCCTGCTGAGCTGGCAGGGCAAGCAGGTGGAGCTGTTGCTGGACGTCGGGCACAACCCGCACGCCGCGGAGTACCTGGCCCGGCGCCTGGCGGCCCGGCCGCTGAAGGGGCGCCGCCTGGCGGTGTTCGGCCTGCTCGCCGACAAGGACCTGGACGGTGTTGTCGCGCCGCTGCAGGGGCTGGTCGACGACTGGGCAGTGGCGCCACTGGATACCCCGCGCAGCCGCCCGGCTGCGGAGCTGGCCACGGCCTTGACGAACGTCGGCGCCGCGGTGAAGTCTTATGCCAGCGTCGATGCTGCCCTTGAAGGGCAATGCGCGCAGGCAACGGCGGATGACCAGATCTTGCTGTTCGGTTCGTTTTTCTGTGTTGCCCAGGCACTGGAATGGCTGGAGCGGCACGCCCAGGAGGGTGGAGTAGATGGCAGTGCTGGATAAAGGGATGAAACAGCGCATGGTGGGTGCGTTGGTGCTGGTGGCGCTGGCGGTGATTTTCCTGCCGATGCTGTTCACCCGCGAGGACGAGATGCGTCAGGTGCGCGTCGAGGCCCCGCAGGCGCCGGCCATGCCAAGCCTGCCGGAAGTGAAGGTGGAGCCGGTCGCCGTGCCGGAGCCGCAGGCCATTGCGCAAGAGCCGCAACAGCCACCGGTGGTGGTGGACGAGTCCACCGCGCCGGCGAGCGCGCCCAGCCAGCCGATTACACCGTCACCGCAGACCCAGCCTCAGGCGCAGGTGCAGTCCCAGCCCCAGCCCCAGCCCGCCAAGCCGCAGGCGCCCGTGGCCAAGGTCGAGCCTCAGCCGGCAGCCAAGCCGGCCGCGCCGGCGGCGCCATCGAAGATCGACGTCAATGGCCTGCCGGTCAGCTGGTCGATCCAGTTGGCCAGCCTGTCCAACCGTGCCGGGGCCGAAAAGCTGCAGCAAACCTTGCGTAGCCAGGGTTACAACGCCTATATCCGCTCGGCGGGTGGCATGAACCGGGTGTACGTGGGGCCGCTGATCGAGCGGGCCGAGGCCGAGCGCGTGCGCGACGCCATCAACCGCCAGAACAGCCTCAAGGGCTTCGTGGTGCGCTTCCAGCCTGAGCGCAGCTGATAACCCGGGGCGGCTTTGCCGCTCATTCGCGGGTTCTGTATAGGTCTTGCAGCGGCGCGGTCCATGTGGGAGCGGCCTTGTGTCGCGAAAGGGCCGCGAAGCGGCCCCAGGATCTCAACGACACAGCCAGAATCGCCGGGGCCGCTTTGCGGCCCTTTCGCGACACAAGGCCGCTCCCACAATGATCGCGTAAGCCCGGGTAGCGCTAATCACCTGACATTCCGCTTACTCCCAGCCCGCCGCTCTGTTAAAATGCGCCGCCTCAAACGTCTGCAGGCAGCACCGTGGCATTTACCTTGGTTGATTGGGCGATCATCGCGATCATCGCCGTCTCCACACTGATCAGTCTCAAGCGCGGCTTCGTCAAGGAAGCCTTGTCCTTGCTCATCTGGATCATTGCCGGTGCGGTTGCCTGGATGTTCGGCGGTTCGCTCTCGGTGTATCTTGAAAGCTACATCCAGACGCCGTCGATGCGCGTCATCGCCGGCTGCGCCATTCTTTTCGTCGCCACCTTGCTGGTGGGGGCCATGATCAACTTCCTCATCGGCGAGCTGATCCGCGTGACCGGGCTGTCCGGTACCGATCGTTTCCTGGGCATGGCCTTCGGCGCCGCGCGCGGGGCCTTGCTGGTGGTGGTGGCCATCGGGCTGATCAGCCTGGGGCCGGTTCAACAGGACACCTGGTGGCAGGAATCACGCCTGATACCACAATTTCTCTTGGTCGCCGACTGGTCGAAAAACCTGATCCTGGGTTTTACCGGCCAGTGGACACCCAGTGGGCTGATCGGCACTCCAGCTGATCTTCCGTTCAAGGAACAGTTGCTCGGGCCGGCAAAGCCCTGAGCGCTATTCACTCAAGTTTCGTCAAAGTAGGGGTTGCGTCGCATGTGTGGCATCGTCGGTATCGTCGGTAAGTCGAACGTCAATCAGGCGCTGTATGACGCGCTTACGGTCCTCCAGCACCGCGGCCAGGACGCTGCCGGTATCGTGACCAGCCATGACGGCCGGTTGTTCCTGCGCAAGGATAATGGCCTGGTGCGCGACGTGTTCCAGCAGCGCCACATGCAGCGCCTGGTCGGCAACATCGGCATCGGCCACGTGCGCTACCCGACTGCGGGCAGCTCGACCTCGGCCGAGGCCCAGCCGTTCTACGTCAACTCGCCATACGGCATCACCCTGGCACACAACGGCAACCTGACCAACGTCGAGCAGCTGGCCAAGGAGATCTACGAGTCCGACCTGCGCCACGTCAACACCAACTCCGACTCGGAAGTACTGCTGAACGTGTTCGCCCATGAGCTGGCGGTGCGTGGCAAGCTGCAGCCGACCGAAGAAGACGTGTTCGCCGCGGTTTCCCACGTGCACAGCCGCTGCGTCGGCGGTTACGCCGTGGTGGCGATGATCACTGGCTACGGCATCGTCGGCTTCCGTGACCCCAACGGCATCCGCCCGGTGGTGTTCGGCCAGCGTCACACCGACGAAGGCGTGGAATACATGATCGCCTCGGAAAGCGTGGCCCTGGACGTGCTCGGCTTCACCCTGATCCGCGACCTGGCGCCGGGCGAAGCGGTATACATCACTGAAGAAGGCCAGCTGTACACCAAGCAGTGCGCCGAAGCACCGAAGCTGCAACCGTGCATCTTCGAGCATGTCTACCTGGCCCGCCCGGACTCGATCATGGATGGCGTGTCGGTGTACAAGGCCCGTCTGCGCATGGGTGAAAAACTGGCCGACAAGATCATGCGCGAGCGCCCCGAGCACGACATCGACGTGGTCATCCCGATCCCGGACACCAGCCGCACCGCGGCCCTGGAACTGGCCAACCGCCTGGGCGTCAAGTTCCGCGAAGGTTTCGTCAAGAACCGCTACATCGGCCGTACCTTCATCATGCCCGGCCAGGCCGCGCGCAAGAAATCGGTACGCCAGAAGCTCAATGCCATCGAGCTGGAGTTCCGCGGCAAGAACGTGATGCTGGTGGACGACTCGATCGTGCGCGGCACCACCTGCAAGCAGATCATCCAGATGGCCCGCGAAGCCGGTGCCAAGAACGTTTACTTCTGCTCCGCAGCCCCTGCGGTGCGCTACCCCAACGTCTACGGCATCGACATGCCGAGTGTCCACGAACTGATCGCCCACAACCGTACCACCGAACAAGTGGCCGAGTTGATTGGCGCCGACTGGCTGGTCTACCAGGACCTGCCGGACCTGATCGACTCGGTCGGTGGCGGCAAGATCAAGATCGACCACTTCGATTGCGCGGTATTCAACGGTGAGTACGTCACTGGCGATATCGACGAAGCCTACCTCGACCGTATCGAGCAGGCTCGTAACGACCTGGCCAAGGTCAAGAACCAGGCGGTCAGCGCGATCATCGACCTCTACAACAACTGATTTCGGGAGCGACGGCATGACGGATCAATGGGATGCCGGACGACTGGACAGTGACCTCGAGGGTGTCGGTTTCGACACCCTGGCGGTGCGCGCCGGTCAAAACCGTACACCGGAGGCCGAGCACAGCGAAGCGCTGTTCCTGACCTCCAGCTATGTGTTCCGCACGGCTGCCGATGCCGCCGCGCGCTTTGCCGGCGAAACGCCGGGCAACGTCTATTCGCGCTACACCAACCCGTCTGTGCGTGCCTTCGAGGAGCGCCTGGCGGCCATGGAAGGCGCCGAGCAGGCCGTGGGCACCTCCACCGGCATGGCAGCGATCCTCGCCGTGGTGATGTCGCTGTGCAGTGCCGGTGACCATGTGCTGGTATCGCAGAGCGTGTTCGGCTCGACCATCAGCCTGTTCGAGAAGTACTTCAAGCGCTTTGGCGTGCAGGTGGACTACGTGCCACTGGTCGACCTCGCCGGCTGGGAAAAGGCCATCAAGGCCAATACCAAGCTGCTGATCGTCGAGTCGCCGTCCAATCCGCTGGCCGAGCTGGTCGATATCACCGCCCTCAGCGAAATCGCCCATGCCCACGGTGCCATGCTGGTGGTGGACAACTGCTTCAGCACCCCGGCGCTGCAGCAGCCGCTGAAGCTGGGTGCCGACATCGTGTTCCACTCGGCCACCAAGTTCATCGACGGCCAGGGCCGCTGCATGGGTGGCGTGGTTGCCGGCCGTGCCGAGCAGATGAAAGAAGTGGTGGGCTTCCTCCGTACCGCAGGCCCCACCCTCAGCCCGTTCAACGCCTGGATCTTCACCAAGGGCCTGGAAACCCTGCGCCTGCGCATGCGTGCGCACTGCGAAAGCGCCCAGGTACTGGCCGAGTGGCTGGAGCAGCAGGAGGGCGTGGAGAAGGTGCATTACGCCGGCCTGCCGAGCCACCCGCAGCACGAACTGGCCAAGCGCCAGATGAGTGGCTTCGGTGCGGTGGTCAGCTTCGAGGTCAAGGGTGGCAAAGAGGGCGCCTGGCGCTTCATCGACGCTACCCGGGTGATTTCCATCACCACCAACCTGGGTGACAGCAAGACCACCATCGCCCACCCGGCCACCACCTCCCACGGTCGTCTGACGCCGCAGGAACGTGAAGCCGCCGGCATCCGCGACAGCCTGATCCGCGTTGCCGTGGGCCTGGAAGATGTGGCCGACCTGCAGGCCGACCTGGCGCGTGGGTTGGCCGCGCTGTGATCGAAATCCGCGGCGGTACGACCGGCCATAACGGCCGGGTAGCCCTGGTGACCGGTGCCGCGCGCGGCATCGGCCTGGGCATTGCCGCCTGGTTGATCTGCGAAGGCTGGCAGGTGGTGCTCAGCGACCTTGACCGCCAGCGCGGCGCCAAGGTGGCCAAGGCCCTGGGTGACAATGCCTGGTTCATTACCATGGACGTTGCCGACGAGGCCCAGGTCAGCGCCGGGGTGTCCGAGGTGCTGGGGCAGTTTGGCCGCCTGGACGCGCTGGTGTGCAATGCGGCCATCGCCAATCCGCACAACCAGACCCTCGAAAGCCTGAGCCTGGCGCAGTGGAACCGGGTGCTGGCGGTCAACCTCAACGGCCCGATGTTGCTGGCCAAGCATTGTGCGCCGTACCTGCGTGCGCACAACGGGGCGATCGTCAACCTCACCTCCACCCGGGCGCGGCAGTCCGAGCCCGATACCGAGGCCTACGCGGCGAGCAAGGGCGGCCTGGTGGCCTTGACCCATGCCCTGGCCATGAGCCTGGGCCCGGAGATCCGCGTCAATGCGGTGAGCCCGGGCTGGATCGATGCCCGTGACCCGTCGCAGCGCCGTGCCGAGCCGTTGACCGAGGCGGACCATGCCCAGCACCCGACGGGCAGGGTAGGGACGGTAGAGGACGTGGCGGCCATGGTTGCCTGGCTGTTGTCTCGGCAAGCGGCGTTCGTCACCGGCCAGGAGTTCGTGGTCGATGGCGGCATGACCCGCAAGATGATCTACACCTGAGCCTTTTGCATATCCTGTACCGGCCTTTTCGCGGGCACGCCCGCTCCCACAGGTATTTCGCACATGTCAGCATCTGTGGAGAACCTGTGGGAGCGGGCGTGCCCGCGAAGAGGCCAGTACAGGCTATCGACAGCCGCAGACAGATAAACCGCTTTTTGCGCTTTTCTGAAAAAAATTCAATGGGGCTATTGACTTAGCTTCGCCACCTGCGTAAATTTCGCGGCCTCAGCGAAGCAAACGCAACAAGCAACATCGCGAGGGTGATTAGCTCAGCCGGGAGAGCATCTGCCTTACAAGCAGAGGGTCGGCGGTTCGATCCCGTCATCACCCACCACTTCCTGAGATGTTCCTGGTGCTTCGGGTTTCGCAAGAAGCCGATAGCCAGAGAGGAACGCACTGCGCAGCGGTAGTTCAGTCGGTTAGAATACCGGCCTGTCACGCCGGGGGTCGCGGGTTCGAGTCCCGTCCGCTGCGCCATTTTTAAGTAACAGATGGGTGCCTGGCACCGGTCTGAAGCCACAAGGCAAGCGCCTTGGGCTGATCCCAGTTTCAATCGGGCGAAAGCCTGAACGATACGCAGCGGTAGTTCAGTCGGTTAGAATACCGGCCTGTCACGCCGGGGGTCGCGGGTTCGAGTCCCGTCCGCTGCGCCATCTTCGTTTCAAGGTCCCTTGAACACCTTGAAGCAAACACAAGAGAAGCGATCACGTTATCGCTTTTTTTGTGCCTGCCCTGAGGCCATCGCGCCGGAAGGGTAGACCCAGGTTTCAATCGGGCGCAAGCCTGAATGATACGCAGCGGTAGTTCAGTCGGTTAGAATACCGGCCTGTCACGCCGGGGGTCGCGGGTTCGAGTCCCGTCCGCTGCGCCATCTTCGCCTCGAGGCCCCTTGAACGCCTCGAAGCCACGAGAAAGCGACCTTCGGGTCGCTTTTTTCGTTTTTACGCCTGGCAATTGCCGCCCCCTGACCCAGATTTACACGAACCTGACAGACTCTTCACCGATCAGCGGTTCCTGTGCCTGCCTGCTGTGTTGCACAATAGGCACCTTCTCGACTTACCCGGAATTCGCAATGACCAGATCATCCGTCTTTGGTGCGCTCGGGCTGGCCCTGGTGCTGGCGGGCGTGACCGGTTGTTCCTCGAAAAAAGCCGCCGTCTACGAGCACGAGAACTTCGATGACTCGGGCACCTTCTCGCGCAGCTTCCCGGTGAGCGATGCCGGCTCCTGCGAGGCCGCCCGGCGCGCCTTGCTCAGCCAGGGCTACATCATCACCAGCAGCGGCGCCAACCAGGTGGTGGGCAACAAGAGCTTCCAGCAGAACAGCGAGAACCACCTGCAGATCAGCTTCAACGTCACCTGTGCGCCGGATGTGAGCGACGAGCAGCGTTCGACCATGTTCGCCAACGCCCTGCAGGACCGCTACGCCCTGAAAAAGTCCAACACCTCCGCCAGTCTGGGCGTTGGTGTACTGGGGTCGGTGTCGATGCCGATCGGCTCCAGCGACGACTCGATGGTCAAGGTGGCCAGCGAGACGGTGACGGCGGCGCAATTCTATGACCGCTATTTCGCCCTGGTGGAGAGCTACCTGCCAAAGCCCAAGCCTAAACAGGAGAGCAAGGCCAAGGTCGAGGAGCCCGCGCCGAAGGTCGAAGCGCCCGCGGCTGCCCTGGGGCTGCCGGAGCAGGCCGCGGCGGCGCCGGTGGCACCGGCCCCGGTGGCGGCGCCTTTGGTTGAGGCGGCGCCAGCCCCGGCCCCTGTTGCCCCGGCCAGCGAGGCGGTAGCCGCGCCGGTGGTGGATGACAGCCAAGGCTCGCAACCGGTGGCCCCGCCGGCGGAGGCGGCACCGATCGAGGTGCAGCAGGAAGCCCAGCCTGCCGAGGCCGCCGAGACCGCTTCCCCCGCCCTTTGATAGCTTGCCTGTACCGGCCTCTTCGCGGGTAAACCCGCTCCCACAGGTACTGCGCAGTTCTCAACATCTGCGCAGTACCTGTGGGAGCGGGTTTACCCGCGAAGAGGCCGGTGCAGGCAGTCCATCCCCTGTTACAGACGCACCGCGATAACTTCCTGAACACCTGCTACGTTTACCACTCATAAGCTTGTCATCATTCCTTCACTCCACCTGCTTAGGTTGAAGGCGACACCAATTAAGATCATGAGATGAGAGGACGCAGGGCTATGGACGAATACCAGGAAGAACTTCTCGAATTCCAGGCTTATGAACTGGACACCCCGGAACCGGCTGACGACGCTACCGAGCTCTAGCCCGCCCGCCGCTGGCTGCGGCGAAACTCCCCCGGTGTAAGGCCCGTCCAGCGCTTGAAGGCGCGCTGGAAGGCCTCGGCCGACGCAAACCCCAGCAGATAGGCAATCTCGCCAAAGGCCAGCTCCGTATCGCGGATGTAGGTTTCGGCCAGGTCGCGCCGTGTTTCGCTGAGCAGGTCGCGAAAGCGCGTGCCTTCCTCGGCCAGTTTGCGGCGTAACGTCCAGGTCGGCAGTTGCAGGTGCAGCGCCACTTCTTCCAGGTCTGGTTCACGGCCACCATTGAGCAACGGGCCCAGCAGGTGGGTAATGCGCTCACCCAGGCTGCGCACCCGCGTACGCTGCAGCATTTCCGCCTCGCACAGCTGCAGCAGGTGCTGCCAGGTGCTCGGGCAGTGCCTGGGGTTGGCCAGCTGCAGCGTGGCGCGGCTCAGGCGCAGCTGGTTGCCGTCGGCCGCGAACTGCACGGGCGCGCTGCACAGCGGCTGGTAGCGCGCGGCATAGGCGGGTGCGGCAAACTCGATGTCCATATGTTCGGCCTGCACCGCCGTACCGGCCAGGTCGGCAAGCTGGGCGAGCCAGCCGGCGAGTAGCGAATCGACCACGAAACGGTTGTAGGCGTTGTAGGGGCTGATGGAGTAGAAGCGTAGCCAGGCGCCCTGAGCATCTTCCTGAAAACTGGAGTGGCCGCGGTAGTTGGCGGCGTACAGCGGCTCGAAGCGCAACAGGGTGCGTGCCGCCTCGCCCAGGTTCGGTGCCTGGGCAGCGGTGACCCCGGCCAGGCCGGCATGCGCCAGGCGGCTCAGGCGCCCCATGTGCAGGCCCAGCGCGGCCTCGCCGCACAATTCGATGGCGGCGTGCCCCAGGTGCATGTAGCGCGGGATCGACAAGCGCGCACCAGCTTCGCTCAGGCGCGCCGCATCCAGGCCATAGCGGCGCAGCAGCGGCTCGGGGTCGTGGCCCAGTTCGCGCAGGGCCTCGGTCAGCGGCTGGACAAAACCAACCGACAGGTCGCCCAGGCGCACGCGGGGGCGGGCCATGGGCTTACAACCACAGGTTCAGCAAGCGGGCGCCAGGGCTGGGGGTGCCCGCCAGCAATTCACCCGCCTGGTGGGCAAAGCCCTGGCCGTCGCTGCCTTGTTCCCAGAACTGCCCACGCATGAACACGCTCATGCTGCTGACGCCGGCCCCGGCCGCTTCGGTCAGGCGCTGCCAGGCCGCCTGTTCGCTGACTTCGCCGCGCTGCAAGGCCAGCCCGGCGCTGGCATCCTGGTGGCGATTGCCGCGCCAGGGCGCTTGCCAGCTGCCCTTGCCGCTGAGGAATACCGGGTTGGCGATCAGTTGTACCGCCTGTCGTGCCAGTTGCTGGTGGTTTTCCGGGTACCAGCTGTCACTGCCCACCAGCACGCCCAGGCGCCCCGCAGGGGTTTGCAATACTTGCAGCGGGTGCTGGCGGCCATCGTGTACATAGCGGCGCATTTCGCTGTCGGGGAACTGCTGGCGTTGCGGTTGGCCCAGCAGCGAGCCGTCACCGGCGAACACCACGCTGCTGTTGAACAGCGGGCCGCTGCCGGCATGCAGCACGCCCTGTTTCACGTAGGGGGCGGGCAACACGATGGAGCCTGCCACCAGGGTGACGTTGAACTCCTTGGCCAGGCCGCCGAACAGTTGCTGGTAGTCCGCAGCCATCTGCTCGGCTTTCATGCGCAGGTGCGCGTCGGCGCGCCAGTCGTCCCCGTCGGCACGGAGCATGGCCAGGCCATAGCGCAGCGGGTTGCTCAGTTCCAGCCATTGCAGGGCTTCGCTGCTTTGCGTGACCTGGTACAGCTCGTTCTTTTCGCCGCGTGCCCACAGCCAGGTACCGATGTGCTCTGGCAGCACCACCACCGTACGCGGGCCGACAAGCCCTTGGGTACGTGCCTGCTCCAGGTAGGCCGCGAGCTTGCGGTGCAGGCGTTGCAGGTTCTGGTAGTCGCCCGGGTAGAGCAGCGGTTCGACGCCGAGCAAATTGCCGTGCTCGCCCGGCACGCCGTGGTTCAGTGCCAGTTCGATGCGCAGGTCGGACAGGTAGTGGCCTTCCGGGCGCTGCTGGGTCCAGAAACCGTAGCCGCAGAGGGCGGCGATCATCACCAGCGCCAGGG
Source organism: Pseudomonas sp. X4 (assembly GCF_040784925.1). NCBI lineage: Bacteria > Pseudomonadati > Pseudomonadota > Gammaproteobacteria > Pseudomonadales > Pseudomonadaceae > Pseudomonas > Pseudomonas sp. X4. The sequence continues at coordinate 4,091,780 of NZ_CP160798.1, forward strand.
CGCTTGCCAGGAGTTTTCGCATGAAGCAGGACAGCGCCTTGGAAACGAGAGTTTCCTAGGGTAGTCGTGCTGTGCGCGAGGATCAATAACTTGTCAGTTTCGATCATTGAGCCCGTTCAAACGGCTGTTTAATGTCGCAGGCAGACAAACGACGGGGCCCGCCAGCCGGTGCGGCACCCGCATTCCGTGATCACGCCACCTGGGGACCTTTCCATGGCCGCCGACCGCTACCCGCACCTGCTCGCCCCGCTGGACCTGGGCTTCACCACCTTGCGCAACCGCACCCTGATGGGCTCGATGCACACCGGCCTCGAAGAGCGCCCGGGCGGCTTCGAGCGCATGGCGGCGTACTTTGCCGAGCGCGCCCGCGGTGGCGTCGGCCTGATGGTCACCGGCGGCATCGCGCCCAACGATGAGGGTGGGGTGTATTCCGGGGCGGCCAAGCTCAGCACCGAGGAAGAGGCCGACAAGCACCGCATCGTCACCGAGGCGGTACACGCTGCCGGCGGCAAGATCTGCCTGCAGATCCTGCATGCCGGGCGCTACGCCTACAGCCCGCGCCAGGTGGCGCCCAGCGCGATCCAGGCGCCAATCAACCCGTTCAAGCCCAAGGAACTGGACGAGGCGGGTATCGAGAAGCAGATCGCCGACTTCGTCAATTGCGCGGTGCTGGCCCAGCGCGCCGGTTACGACGGCGTCGAGATCATGGGTTCGGAAGGCTACTTCATCAACCAGTTCCTCGCCGCCCACACCAACCACCGCACCGACCGCTGGGGTGGCAGCTATGAAAACCGCATGCGCCTGGCGGTGGAAATCGTCAGCCGGGTGCGCGGTGCGGTCGGGCCGAACTTCATCATCATCTTCCGCCTGTCGATGCTCGACCTCATCGAGGGCGGCAGCACCTGGGACGAAATCGAGCTGCTGGCCAAGGCCATCGAGCAGGCCGGCGCGACCTTGATCAATACCGGCATCGGCTGGCACGAAGCGCGTATCCCGACCATTGCCACCAAGGTGCCGCGTGCGGCATTCAGCAAGGTCACCGCCAAGCTGCGTGGCGTGGTGAACATTCCGCTGATCACCACCAACCGCATCAATACTCCGGAAGTGGCCGAGGCGGTGCTGGCCGAGGGCGATGCCGACATGGTCTCGATGGCACGGCCGTTCCTGGCCGACCCGGACTTCGTCAACAAGGCCGCTGCCGGCCGCGGCGACGAGATCAATACCTGCATCGGCTGCAACCAGGCCTGCCTGGACCATACCTTCGGCGGCAAGCTGACCAGTTGCCTGGTCAACCCGCGTGCCTGCCACGAGACCGAGCTCAACTACCTGCCCGTGCGCAACGTGAAGCGCATTGCCGTGGTCGGCGCTGGCCCGGCCGGCCTGGCGGCAGCCACGGTGGCGGCCGAGCGCGGCCACGCGGTAACCCTGTTCGATGGCGCCAGCGAGATCGGCGGGCAGTTCAATGTGGCCAAGCGGGTGCCGGGGAAAGAAGAGTTCCATGAAACCCTGCGTTACTTCCGCAACAAGGTCAAAAGCACGGGCGTGGACCTGCGCCTGAATACCCGGGTCGATGTGCAGGCCCTGGTGGGCGGTGGCTACGACGAGATCATCCTGGCCACCGGCATCGCCCCGCGCACGCCGGCCATCCCCGGTGTCGAGCATGCCAAGGTGCTCAGCTACCTGGACGTGCTGCTCGAGCGCAAGCCGGTGGGCAAGGCTGTCGCGGTGATTGGTGCGGGTGGCATCGGTTTCGACGTTTCCGAGTACCTGGTGCACCAGGGCGTGGCTACCAGCCAGGACCGTGAGGCGTTCTGGAGGGAGTGGGGCATCGACACCCATCTGCAGGCACGCGGTGGCGTGGCCGGGATCAAGGCCGAGCCGCATGCCCCGGCGCGGCAGGTGTACCTGTTGCAGCGCAAGAAATCCAAGGTGGGTGACGGCCTGGGCAAGACCACCGGCTGGATTCACCGTACCGGGTTGAAGAACAAGCGGGTGCAGATGCTCAACAGCGTCGAGTACCTGGGTATCGACGATGCCGGCCTGCATATTCGCGTGGCCGATGGCGAGCCGCAGGTGCTGGCGGTGGACAACGTGGTGATCTGTGCCGGGCAGGAGCCGCTGCGCGAGCTGCAGGACGGGCTGGTGGCGGCGGGGCAGTCGGTGCACCTGATCGGTGGGGCCGATGTGGCGGCCGAGCTGGATGCCAAGCGGGCGATCAATCAAGGTTCGAGATTGGCGGCTGAGCTCTGAGATCGCCGGGGCCGCTTTGCGGCCCATCGCGGGCTTGCCCGCTCCCACAGGGATAGCGCACTCCTGACTGTGGGAGCTGGCAAGCCCGCGAAGGGCTGCAAGGCAGCCCCGGGATATCACTGGTAAACTCGCACGATGCACTTTGACCTGCCCCAAGCCCCCCTCCAGCCCCTGAACCTGCCTTGGCTGACAACAGCGCAGGTCAAAGCCGCCATCCTGCGCCTGGACCTGATCGACCCGCTGATCAGCGGCAACAAATGGTTCAAACTACGCCACCACCTGCAACAGGCCAGCGCCAGCAACGCCCCGGGCCTGATCAGCCTCGGCGGCAACCATTCCAACCACCTGCACGCCCTGGCCGCTGCCGGCAAGCGCTTCGGCTTCGCCACCGCCGGCCTGCTGCGTGGCCACGCCCAGGACACGCCAACCGTGCGTGACCTGCAGGCGCTGGGCATGGAACTGCACTGGCTGGGCTATGGCGGCTATCGCGCACGAAACCAAGCGGGTTTCTGGCAGCCTTGGCAAGCGCGCTACCCGGGTTGGCACTGCATCCCCGAAGGGGGCGGCGGGCTGGCTGGTGCACAGGGCTGCGTGCTGATCATGCAGCAGGCGCGCGCGCAGATCGCGGCACTGGGCTGGTCGGGCTACGACGTCTGGTGGCTGGCTGCCGGAACGGGGACTACCCTGGCCGGCCTGGTAATGGCCGAGGCGGGCGCACATGTGGTGCATGGCGCATTGGCGGTACCCAGGGACCATGGTGTGCCGGAGGCGGTAGCGACACTGGCCGGCGCGCATGGCTACCAGCTGCACGACGCCTGCCGTGGCGGTTTCGGCAAATTCGACGCTGAGCTGCTGGCGTTCATCGCCGATTGCGAGCGGCACACCGGCGTGCCGCTCGAAGCCCTCTACACCGGCAAGGCCCTGCTGGCCCTGCGTGAGCAGGTCGAGGCCGGGCTGTTCGCGCCCGGCACCCGCCTGATCGTGGTGCACACCGGCGGCCTGCAGGGCCGGCGCGGTTACTTGTAGGGCAGCATGCGCAGCAGCGTGTTGTCGCGCTGCACATAGTGGTGATACAGCCCAGCCACAGCGTGCAGGCCGATCAGCCAGTAGCCCCAGCTGCCGATGCGTTCATGCCAGCCTTTGATGAACTTGGCCTGGTCCGGGTTCGGGCCGATCAGGTGCGGCAGCTCCAGGCCGAAGAACGGCACTGGTTTGTCCGCGGCGCTGAGGATCAGCCAGCCGGCCAGTGGCAGGATGATCATCAGCAGGTACAACGCCAGGTGCATCAGGTGCGCGAGGCCGGTCTGCCAGGCCGCAGGTTTGGGCACGATGGGTGGAGTCGGGCGGCTCAGGCGGATGGCCAGGCGCAACCAGACCAGCACGAACACACTGAGCCCGAGCATGAAGTGCAGGTCCTTCATCAGGTTGCGTTCGACGCTGTCCTTGGGGAACAGGCCACGCAGTTCGATTAGGGCATAGACAGCGGCCAGCAGCACCAGCATCAGCCAGTGCAGGGCGATGGACAGGCGCGCGTAATGGGTCGCGGGGGTGGATGAAACCATGATCGGTCCTCGTCATCAGGTCGGAATGGCGCTCTTGCCGGCGCTCAGGAAGTACTGTAATGGCTACGGGGGAACAAATCTTTGCGCCAGGTCTGTGAAAATTGTGTTGTCTGCACCGGCCTCTTCGCGGGCTTGCCCGCTCCCACAGGCATAGCGCAGAGCCAGAGACCTGTGCAGTACTTGTGGGAGCGGGTTTACCCGCGAAGGGGCCAGCCCAGACAACATCAGACATCGGGCAGATGCGGCCAATCATCAGCCACCAGAAACACCCGTTCAGCCTCCTGCCAGGCGCCATCAGCCTCTTGCTCCAACCTCACCAGCAACTGCGCCGGAGCCTGCCGCTCCAGCACGTGCAGCCACGCCGCAAACTGCTCCACCGCCCAGCACTCCTGCGCCTCGACCCGCGCCGGCGCCAGCCAGGCATGCCGTTGCAGCGGCTGCCATCGCTCACCTTCGCCCATGACCCAGTCCCTCCGCCGCAGCCAGCGCCCGCGCAAGTGCTGCGGGTTGGCGCCCTGTGGTGGCTGCGCATGCCCAGGCCACGGGTAGAACAGATAGCCACCCAGCCACACATGCGCCTGCACCTGCTCCACCCCCAGCCGGGCCAGCACCTCGCGGCTGTGCGCCCCCGCTGACATGGGCAGCTGGTGCCGCGCCAGGTGCGCCAGTTTGCTTCCCAGTCGGTCATGGCAGCCCGGCCCCAGCCAGGCGGCGGGGTCGTGCCCGGAATGCTCCGGGCCAAGGTACAGCTTGATGGCCAGTTCCAGGTGGTGCACACCATCGCGGTCGCGCAGCACCACATCCAGCTCGCCCAGGGTGCGCCCGCCTTCGCGAATCGCCAGGTTGGCCGCCAGCAGTTCGATGCCCGGGGCCTGGCCCAGGGCGAATTGCCACAGCCGTTCGTAGTAGTGCCCCAGGCGCCGGCTGCCCAGCTGCGCCAGCCAGTCGCGCAATGGGCGGTCATCGTCATCCAGCGCCCGCAGCCAGTCTGCCAGGCGCTGTGGCTGGTCCGCCCACAGGCTGCCCGCCAGCGGATGGCGCTGGGGGCAGGGCGGGGCGCTGAGCAACGGGGGCGACAGCAGGGCCCAGGCCAGGTCGCGCACGTTGGGGCGGCGTAGCTGCCGGGGCAGGTCGTGGAGCAGGGCGAATGGCATCATCCTGCGAGCATAGCCGGTTTGCCGCTACCCGGTGGTTTCGCCCATAATCGCGGCATAGTCACCCGCCGCAGAGCCTCGCAGGAGCCCCATGGAGCAATTTCGCAATATCGGTATCATCGGCCGCCTTGGCAGCTCGCAGGTGCTCGACACCATTCGCCGACTGAAAAAATTCCTCCTCGAGCGCCACCTGCACGTGATCCTCGAGGACACCATCGCCGAAGTGCTGCCCGGCCATGGCCTGCAAACCTCCACCCGCAAGCTGCTGGGCGAGGTCTGTGACCTGGTCATCGTGGTCGGCGGCGACGGCAGCCTGCTGGGCGCCGCCCGCGCCCTGGCCCGGCACAACATTCCGGTGCTGGGCATCAACCGTGGCAACCTGGGCTTCCTTACCGACATCCGCCCCGACGAGCTGGAAGAGAAGGTCGCTGAAGTGCTCGACGGCCACTACCTGGTGGAAAACCGCTTCCTGCTGCAGGCCGAGGTACGCCGCCACAACGAAGCCATCGGCCAGGGTGATGCGCTGAACGACGTGGTGCTGCACCCGGGCAAGTCCACGCGCATGATCGAGTTCGAGATCTACATCGATGGCCAGTTCGTCTGCAGCCAGAAGGCCGACGGCCTGATCGTCGCCACCCCCACCGGCTCCACCGCCTACGCGCTGTCGGCCGGCGGCCCGATCATGCACCCCAAGCTCGACGCCATCGTCATCGTGCCAATGTACCCGCACACTCTGTCGGGTCGGCCGATCGTGGTCGATGGCAACAGCGAGCTGAAGATCGTGGTGTCCAAGGACCTGCAGATCTACCCGCAGGTATCCTGTGACGGCCAGAACCACTTCACCTGCGCCCCCGGCGACACCATCACGGTGAGCAAGAAACCGCAGAAGCTGCGCCTGATCCACCCGCTGGACCACAATTACTACGAGGTCTGCCGCACCAAGCTAGGCTGGGGTAGCCGCCTGGGAAGCAGGGACGACTGATGCTCGATCCGGCGCGTAGTTTCGACATCATCGGTGACGTGCACGGTTGTGCGCTGACCCTTGAACGCCTGCTCGACGCCCTCGGTTACAAGCGTGTGGCAGGTGTATGGCGCCACCCGCGGCGCCAGGCGCTGTTCCTTGGCGACATCGTCGACCGCGGGCCACGCATTCGCGAGGCGCTGCACATCGTCCACGACATGGTCGAGGCCGGTCAGGCGTTCTGCATCATGGGCAACCACGAGTACAACGCGCTGGGCTGGGTTACCCCGGCACTGCCTGGCAGCGGCAAGGCCTTCGTGCGCGAGCATACGCCGCGCCACGCCCGGTTGATCGACGAAACCCTGACCCAGTTTGCCCACCACCCCGCTGACTGGCACGACTTCGTCAACTGGTTTTACGAATTGCCGCTGTTCGTCGACGCCGGGCGCTTCCGCCTGGTGCATGCCTGCTGGGACCCGCGGCTGATCGAGCCGCTGCGCCAGCAGTACCCCGACGGGCGTATCGACGAGCACTTCATCCAAGCCTCGGCGGTGAGCGGCAGCTTTGCCGCCACCGTGTGCAACCGCCTGCTGCGCGGCACCGACATGCGCCTGCCGGACGGCCTGACCCTCACCGGTGGCGACGGCCTGACCCGTGCCTTCTTCCGTACCAAGTTCTGGGAAGAAGATCCGCAAACCTACGGCGACATCGTGTTCCAGCCAGACGCCCTGCCCGCGGAAGTGGCCAGCACCCCGCTCAGTCACAGCCAGAAGAACGCCTTGCTGCGCTATGCCGAAGACGAGCCCATGCTGTTCGTCGGCCATTACTGGCGTAGCGGCCGCCCGGCGCCGATCCGCGCCAACCTGGCCTGCCTGGACTACAGCGCCGTGCTCTACGGCAAGCTGGCCGCCTACCGGCTGGATGATGAAACCCGCATCGACCCGCACAAGTTCGTCTGGGTCGATGTCGACCGCCCACAGGCCAACCAATGAACATTATCGAAGTGATGCGCCTGCCGCTGTCGGTCGACCTCAGCGGCTTCGTTCACCTGCTGCAGCGCCTGCAGGTGCCGCACCGGGTCAGCGAGGAGGGCGATGCCCAGGTGCTCTGGGCCCCCGACACCCTGGCCGCAGACGTCCGCGAACTCTACCAGCGCTACCCCGACGGCAACGCCGACCTGCCAGCCACCACCGATCCTGTGGGAGCGGGCGAGCCCGCGAAAGGGCCCTCCCTGGCGGAACAGGCCCGCGCCTGCAAGATCACCACCCTGACCCTGCTGCTGTGCTTCATCGTCGCCGGCCTCACCGGCCTGGGCGACAACTTCACCACCATCAGCTGGTTCACCTTCCTCGATTTCCGCGTCCAGGGCGACTACCTGTACTTCAGCCCGCTGGCGCAAGGCCTGGACGAAGGCCAGTGGTGGCGCCTGGTATCGCCCATGCTGCTGCATTTCGGCGTGCTGCACCTGGCCATGAACAGCCTGTGGTACTGGGAACTGGGCAAACGCATCGAATTGCGCCAGGGCCCGTGGGCGCTACTGGGCCTGACCCTGCTGTTCAGCCTGGTGTCCAACCTGGCCCAGCACTACAGCAGCGGGCCGAGCCTGTTCGGCGGCCTTTCCGGCGTGCTGTACGGCCTGCTCGGGCACATCTGGCTGTACCAGTGGCTGGCACCCGACCGTTACTTCAACCTGCCCAAGGGCGTGCTGGTGATGATGCTGATCTGGCTGGTGGTGTGCCTGAGCGGCGTGATCGACACCCTGGGCCTTGGCCAGATCGCCAACGCCGCCCACGTCGGCGGGCTGCTCATCGGATGCCTGACCGGGCTCTTGGGTGGGGCGCTGGCCCGGCGTAAACTGTCGGCTTGAATCAGGAGACACTATGTCCACTTTCGCGCAAATGATTGAAAACATCACCCCGGAAATCTACGAGAGCCTGAAACTGGCCGTGGAAATCGGCAAATGGTCGGATGGCCGCAAGCTCACTGTCGAGCAGAAAGAGCTGTCGCTGCAGGCGGTAATCGCCTGGGAGATGAAAAACCTGCCCGAAGACCAGCGTACCGGCTACATGGGCCCGCAGGAATGCGCCTCGAAGTCCGCGCCGATTGCCAACATTCTGTTCAAGTCGGACTCGGTACATTGATCGAACTCGCTCGTGGCTCGTTGAGCAAGATGGCGGTAAGCCTGCAGGCGCCAGTGGTGCAGTACAGCTTCCGTCTGGATGACACGCAGGTGCCGGTCAACCCGCTGATCGGCCAGCGCCTGCGCCTTGAATACCTCGGCGCCATTCACTGCAGCCATTGTGGCAAGCGCACCAAGACCAGCTTCAGCCAGGGTTACTGCTACCCGTGCATGACCAAACTGGCCCAGTGCGACGTGTGCATCATGGCCCCGGAAAAGTGCCACTACGACGCTGGCACCTGCCGCGAACCGTCGTGGGGCGAACAGTTCTGCATGACCGACCATGTGGTCTACCTGGCCAACTCGTCGGGGATCAAGGTCGGTATCACCCGCGCCACCCAGCTGCCCACCCGCTGGCTCGACCAGGGCGCCAGCCAGGCCCTGCCGATCGTGCGCGTGGCCACCCGCCAGCAGTCCGGCCTGGTCGAAGACTTGCTGCGCAGCCAGGTGCCGGACCGCACCAACTGGCGCGCCCTGCTCAAGGGCGATGCCGAGGAGCTCGACCTGGTCGCCATTCGTGAACAGGTCTTCGACGCCTGTGCCGATGGCCTGCGCGAGCTGCAGGGGCGCTTCGGCCTGCAGGCGATCCAGCCGCTGGCCGACGCCGAAGTGGTGCAGATGAAGTACCCGGTCGAGGCCTACCCATCGAAGATCGTCAGCTTCAACCTCGACAAGGACCCGGTAGTGGAAGGCACGCTGCTGGGCATCAAGGGCCAGTACCTGATCTTCGACACCGGTGTGATCAATATTCGCAAGTACACGGCCTACCAGTTGGCCGTGCTCCAGTAAAAAGGACCTGCACATGCGTACCGAACAACCGCAAGTGATCTACCTCGAGGATTACCAGGCGCCCGAGTACCTGATCGACGAGACGCACCTGACCTTCGAGCTGTTCGAGGACCACACCCTGGTTCACGCGCAACTGGTCATGCGCCGCAACCCGGCACGCGGTGCCGGCCTGCCGCCACTGGAGCTCGATGGCCAGCAGCTGGAACTGCTGCGCGCCTCGCTGGATGACCAGGAGCTGCAGCCGGGCGACTACCAGCTCGATGCCGACAGCCTGACCGTGCAGCCCAAGGCCGAGCGCTTCACCCTCGACACCAGCGTGAAGATCCACCCCGAAAGCAACACCGCACTGGAAGGCCTGTACAAGTCGGGCAAGATGTTCTGCACCCAGTGCGAGGCCGAAGGCTTCCGCAAGATCACCTACTACCTCGACCGCCCGGACGTGATGAGCACCTTCACCACCACGGTCATCGCCGAGCAGCATCGCTACCCGGTATTGCTGTCGAACGGCAACCCGATCGGCAGCGGGCCGGCAGAAGACGGCCGCCACTGGGCGACCTGGGAAGACCCGTTCATGAAGCCGGCCTACCTGTTCGCCCTGGTGGCCGGTGACCTGTGGTGCGTCGAGGACAGCTTCACCCGCCAGTCCGGCCGTGACGTGACCCTGCGCATTTACGTCGAGCCCGAGAACATCGACAAGTGCGACCACGCCATGGTCAGCCTGAAGAAGTCCATGCGCTGGGACGAAGAAGTCTATGGCCGCGAGTACGACCTGGACATCTTCATGATCGTCGCGGTCAACGACTTCAACATGGGCGCCATGGAAAACAAGGGCCTGAACATCTTCAACTCCAGCTGTGTGCTGGCCCGTGCCGAAACCGCCACCGATGCCGCCCACCAGCGCGTCGAAGGCGTGGTCGCCCACGAGTATTTCCACAACTGGTCGGGCAACCGCGTCACCTGCCGTGACTGGTTCCAGCTGTCGCTGAAGGAAGGCTTCACGGTGTTCCGCGATGCCGAGTTCAGCGCCGACATGAACTCGCGCACGGTCAAACGCATCGAAGACGTGGCCTACCTGCGTACTCACCAGTTCGCCGAAGACGCTGGCCCCATGGCTCACCCGGTGCGCCCGGACAGCTTCATCGAGATCTCCAACTTCTACACCCTGACCGTGTACGAGAAGGGCGCCGAAGTGGTGCGCATGGTTCGTACCCTGCTGGGCGCAGACGGCTTCCGCAAGGGCAGCGACCTGTACTTCGAACGCCACGATGGCCAGGCGGTGACCACCGACGACTTCATCAAGGCCATGGAAGACGCCAACGGTGTCGACTTCACCCAGTTCAAGCGCTGGTACAACCAGGCCGGCACCCCGCGCCTGGAAGTCAGCGAGGCCTATGACGCGGCCGCGCAGACCTACAGCCTGACCTTCCGCCAGAGCTGCCCGCAGACCCCGGACAAGGCCGAAAAACTGCCGTTCGTGATCCCGGTGGAGCTTGGCCTGCTGGATGCCGCAGGCAACGACCTGCCGCTGCAACTGGCCGGTGAAGCGACGGCGCAGGGCACCAGCCGCGTGCTGTCGGTGACCGAGGCCGAGCAGACCTTCACCTTCCAGGGCATCCAGGCCAAGCCGCTGCCGTCGCTGCTGCGTGGCTTCAGTGCACCGGTCAAGCTGAGCTTCCCCTACGACCGCGACCAGCTGATGTTCCTGATGCAGCACGACAGCGACGGCTTCAACCGCTGGGAGGCGGGGCAGCAGTTGTCGGTGCAGGTGCTGCAGGAACTGATCGGCCAGCATCAGCGCGGCGAAGCACTCAAGCTCGACCAGCGCCTGATCAGCGCCCTGGGCACCGTGCTCGGCAACGAGTCGCTGGACCCGGCCATGGTTGCCGAAATGCTCTCGCTGCCGGGTGAGGCCTACCTCACCGAAATCAGCCAGGTGGCCGACGTGGACGCCATCCACGCCGCCCGCGAGTTCGCCCGCCAGCAGATCGCCGAGCAGCTGTTCGACGCCCTGTGGGCGCGCTATCAGGCCAACCGCGAAGTGTCGCGCAGCACCGCCTACGTGGCCGCCGCTGAGCACTTTGCCCGCCGTAGCCTGCAGAACATTGCCCTGTCGTACCTGATGCAGAGCGGCAAGCCGCAGGTGCTGGAAGCGACCCTGGAGCAGTTCGACCAATGCGACAACATGACCGAGCGCCTGACTGCGCTGGCCGTGCTGGTCAACTCACCGTTTGAAGCCGAGCGTGCCAAGGCCCTGGAAAGCTTTGCCGAGCACTTCAAGGACAACCCGCTGGTCATGGACCAGTGGTTCAGCGTGCAGGCGGCCAGTACGCTGCCGGGCGGGCTGGCGCGGGTCAAGGCGCTGATGCAGCACCCGGCGTTCACCCTGAAGAACCCGAACAAGGTACGTGCGCTAGTCGGCGCCTTTGCCGGGCAGAACCTGGTCAACTTCCATGCGGCGGATGGCTCCGGCTACCGCTTCCTGGCGGACCTGGTGATCGAGCTGAATGCGCTGAACCCGCAGATCGCCTCGCGGCAACTGGCACCGCTGACCCGCTGGCGCAAGTATGACGATGCGCGTCAGGCCCTGATGAAGGGCGAGCTGGAGCGGATTCTGGCTTCTGGTGAGCTGTCCAGTGATGTGTATGAGGTTGTGAGCAAGAGCCTGGCTTGAGTTTTCCGTAGCCTGAGCCGACCTCTTCGCGGGTAAACCCGCTCCCACAGGTACTGCACCGCTTTCATGGGCTGTGCAGGACCTGTGGGAGCGGGTTTACCCGCGAAGCTTTTGGAGCCGACAACAAAACATAACACCCCGCCCGTTGTGTTCCCGCAAATATCCCCGCTACGATCCCTTCAAGCTATTGCAGGCCTCTAGATCAGGCTTTTCGCAGTACCTGCAGTGCATTGACCCACCACACAAGAACACAACAGGGGGACAGTCATGAGGGAACAGAACAGGCGCTTTGCCTGGCCATTGGCAGCCGGCGCGGTACTGGCGCTGGGGCTTGGCATGTGGGCTGACAGCGTGCAAGCCGCTGCCGCCGACGAGTATTCCACCGAATCGGCCAAGGCCAGCCAAAGCCTGCTGATCGACGCCACCCATGCCGGCAAGCGCCTGGTGGTGGTGGGCGATCGCGGGCATATCCTGTTCTCCGACGACCAAGGCAGCACCTGGACCCAGGCGCGGGTGCCCACCCGGCAACTGCTGACCGCGGTGTTCTTCCTCGACGACAAGCGCGGCTGGGCCGTCGGCCACGATGCGCTGGTGCTCGCCAGCAGCGATGGTGGTGCCACCTGGAGCAAGCAGTTCGAAGACCTGTCCCGCGAAGCACCCTTGCTCGATGTCGCCTTCCTCGACGCCCAGCACGGCTTTGCCGTAGGTGCCTATGGCGCCTTGCTGGAAACCACCGACGGCGGCCAGCACTGGCAGGATGTCGCCGAGCGCCTGGACAACCCCGACCAGCTGCACCTGAACGGTATCGCCCAGGTGCGTGACGCGGGCCTGTTCATCGTCGGCGAGCAGGGTGGCATGTTCCGCTCCGCCGACAACGGCCAGACCTGGGCCAAGGTCGAGGGCCCTTACGAGGGCTCGCTGTTCGGCGTGATCGGCACTGCCCAGCCGCACACCCTGCTGGCCTACGGCCTGCGCGGCAACCTGTTCCGTTCCACCGATTTTGGTGACAGCTGGCAGCCGATCGAGCTCAAGGCCGCACGTGGAACCCTCGAATTCGGCCTGGCAGGCGCTACGCTTGTCGAGGACGGTAGCCTGGTGCTGGTCGGCAATGGCGGCAGCGTGCTGCGCAGTACCGATGATGGCCAGACCTTCAGTGTCTACAACCGCGCCGACCGCATTGCCCTGGCCGGCGTCAGCGGCCTGGCCGATGGCGGCCTGCTGCTGGTAGGGCAGGGTGGCGTGCACCTGGCTGACCCGCAGGGTGCTGACCAGGAGGTGCGTCCATGACCAGCAGGGAGAGCATCACCATGCACCCGCATCACCAGGACAAGGCCACGCTGCTCGAACGCCTGATCTTCAACAATCGCCCCGTGGTCATCGCCCTGTGCGTACTGGTCAGCATCTTCCTGTTCTGGCAGGCCACGCAGATTCGCCCGTCCACCAGCTTCGAGAAGATGATCCCGCTGCAGCACCCGTTCATCGAGCAGATGATGGAGCACCGCAACGACCTGGCCAACCTCGGCAACACCGTGCGCATTTCGGTGGAGGCCGTGAATGGCGACATCTTCGACAAGGACTACATGGAGACCCTGCGGCAGATCCATGACGAAGTGTTCTACATCCCTGGCGTCGACCGTGCCGGGCTGAAGTCGCTGTGGAGCCCCAGCGTGCGCTGGAGCGAGGTCACCGAGGAAGGCTTCTCCGGTGGCGAGGTGATTCCCAACACCTACAACGGCTCGCAGGACAGCCTCGACACCCTGCGCGACAACGTGCTCAAGTCGGGCCAGGTAGGGCGCCTGGTGGGCAACAACTTCAAGTCCAGCATCGTCGATGTGCCGCTGCTGGAGAGCTACCCAGACCCGCAGGACCCGGGCAAGCAGGTGAAGCTGGACTACCAGCAGTTCTCGCACCAGCTGGAAGAAAAGATCCGTGACAAGTTCCAGGCGCAGAACCCCAACGTGAAGGTGCACATCGTCGGCTTCGCCAAGAAGGTCGGCGACCTGATCGACGGCCTGGTGATGGTGGCGATGTTCTTCGGCGTCGCCCTGGCCATCACCTGGGTACTGCTGTACTGGTTCACCTGGTGCATCCGCAGCACCATCGCCGTGCTCATCACCACCCTGGTGGCGGTGGTCTGGCAGCTGGGCCTGATGCATGCGGTGGGCTTCGGCCTGGACCCGTACTCGATGCTGGTGCCGTTCCTGATCTTCGCCATCGGCATTTCCCACGGGGTGCAGAAGATCAACGGTATCGCCCTGCAGTCGAGTGACGCCGACAACGCCCTGACCGCCGCCCGGCGCACGTTCCGCCAGCTGTTCCTGCCGGGGATGATCGCCATCCTCGCCGACGCCGTGGGCTTCATCACCCTGCTGATCATCGACATCGGGGTGATTCGTGAACTGGCCATCGGTGCTTCCATCGGTGTGGCGGTGATCGTGTTCACCAACCTCATCCTGCTGCCGGTAGCCATCTCCTACGTCGGCATCAGCAAGAAGGCCGTCGAGCGCAGCAAGCAGGACGCCACCCGCGAGCACCCGTTCTGGCGCCTGCTGTCGAACTTTGCCAGTGCCAAGGTGGCGCCGGTGTCGGTGGCCCTGGCGCTGGTCGCCTTCGCCGGTGGCCTTTGGTACAGCCAGAACCTGAAGATCGGCGACCTCGACCAGGGCGCGCCGGAGCTGCGCCCCGATTCGCGCTACAACCAGGACAACAACTTCATCATCAGCAACTACTCGACCAGTTCCGACGTGCTGGTGATCATGGTCAAGACCCCGCCGGAAAGCTGCTCGATCCACTCGACCATGGCGCCGATCGACGAGCTGATGTGGACCATGCAGAACACCCCGGGCGTGCAGTCGGCAATTTCCCTCGTGACCGTGTCCAAGCAGGTGATCAAGGGCATGAACGAGGGCAGCCTGAAATGGGAAACCCTGTCGCGCAACCCGGACATCCTCAACAACTCCATCGCCCGCGCCGATGGCCTGTACAACGGCGACTGCTCGCTGGCGCCGGTGCTGGTGTTCCTCAACGACCACAAGGCCGAAACCCTGGAACGGGTCACTGCCGTGGCCAAGGCGTTTGCCGACAGCCACAACAAGGAAGGCCTGCAGTTCCTGCTGGCGGCGGGCAATGCCGGGATCGAAGCGGCGACCAACGAGGTGATCAAGTCGGCCGAGCTGACCATCCTGATCCTGGTGTACATCTGTGTGGCGGTGATGTGCCTGATTACCTTCCGCTCGTTCGCCGCCACCCTGTGCATCGTCCTGCCGCTGGTGCTGACCTCGGTGCTGGGCAACGCGCTGATGGCCTACATGGGCATCGGGGTCAAGGTGGCGACCTTGCCGGTGGTGGCGCTGGGTGTGGGCATTGGCGTGGACTATGGCATCTACATCTACAGCCGGCTGGAAAGCTTCCTGCGTGCCGGGTTGCCGTTGCAGGAGGCTTATTACGAGACCCTGCGCTCGACTGGCAAGGCGGTGCTGTTCACCGGGTTGTGCCTGGCCATCGGCGTGTGCACCTGGATTTTCTCGGCGATCAAGTTCCAGGCGGACATGGGGCTGATGTTGACCTTCATGCTGCTGTGGAACATGTTCGGTGCGCTGTGGCTGTTGCCGGCGTTGGCGCGGTTCCTGATCAAGCCGGAGAAGATGGTGGGCAAGGAGGGCGGGTCGATTTTTGCCCATTGAATTGCAGGGGGCCGCTTTGCGGCCCATCGCCGGCAAGCCAGCTCCCACAGGTACAGCGCAAGCCTCCAGATTTGTGCGATCCCTGTGGGAGCTGGCTTGCCGGCGATGGGCTGCAAAGCAGCCCCAGGGCTATAATGCCAACTCATTTCAGATTGGTACCCCCATGTCCCCCCTCGCCACCGCCCTGCAGTCCTGCGACATGCTCCTGATCGACGGCCTGCACGCCTTCGACTTCACCTCCGATGAATCCGGCCTCACCATCGAATGCATGGACGGCCGCCAGCTCCGCCGCTGGTCCTTCACCCCCGAGCAGATCACTGCTGCCATCGCCGTGGGTGACGAGTGGCAACTCGACGATGCCAACGGCGAGCATCGGCTAGTCTGTATGAGTGCCTTTCGTGCCCCGGATGATGACGAAGATGAATCGGATCTGGACGAGCCTGCTGACCGTTAGCCTGATGAGCATGACCCTCCACGCCCACGCCGCCACCTTGCTGGTGGGCAGCTACACCGATGGCGCCAGCCAGGGCATCTACCGCTATCAGTTTGACGAAAAGACCGGCCATATCGAACCTGCGCCGCAGCAGGTGGTGAAGAGTGTCAGCCCTTCGTGGCTGGTATTGTCGGCCGATCAACGCCAGCTGTTCGCGGTCAATGAAACCCCGAACGGCCATGCCAGCAGCTTCAGCGTCAGTGCAAAAGGCGAGATCAAGCCCATCAACCAGGTGGCCAGCCAAGGTGACGAGCCGACTCACGCCAGCCTCAGCCAGGACCAGCGTTATCTGTTCGTGGCCAACTACGCAGTCAAGCCCGACCCTGGCGGCAGCCTGGTGGTAATCCCGGTGGCCAAGGACGGCAAGCTCAAGCCGGTGGTGCAACAGGCCCGGCACAAGGCGAGCGGGGTCAACCCCGAGCGCCAGGCCGGCGCCCATGTGCATTCGCTGGTGCTGTCACCCGACGGCCGCCACCTGTATGCCAGCGACCTGGGTGCCGACAAGGTGTTCATCTACCGCTACGACGGTGCCAGCGCAGACCACCCGTTGACGCCGGCGATCCCCGCGTCGGTGGACCTGCCGCCGGGCAGCGGGCCGCGCCACCTGTTGTTCGACGCCAAGGGGCGGCACGCCTACCTGACCCTGGAAATGAGTGCCGACGTGGTCATGTTCGATGTGCAGGAGGGCAACCTGGTCGAACGCCAGCGCCTGCCCCTGACCGAGAGCAAGGAAGCTGCGGCGAAAGCGGCAGGTGGCTTGCACCTGTCGGCAGACGGGCGCTTCCTGTATGTGAGCAACCGAGGCACGGCCAACGAGATCGTGGTGTTCAGCGTGGGCAAGCAGGATGGCCAACTGACGTTCCTGCAGCGCCGTTCGGTGGAGGGGGATCATCCCCGCGAGTTCGCCCTCGATCCGAGTGACAACTTTCTGCTGGTGGCCAACCAGAAGAGCAACCAGATCGTGGTGATACGCCGCGATCCGCGCAGCGGCAAGCTGTTGGAGACGGTGCAGACGCTGAAGCAGGATGCGCCGTCGGACCTGAAATTCATCGAGTGATATCGATCGGCGTGATAATCGATACTGCCGCAATGAATTTTTGCCTGCGGCTTCGGCGGCGTAAGTTTGACCCAAGGCCCAAACAGGCCAACGTCAAACCACCGCCGTCGAGGTCAGCCCAGATGAACTTCAATCTCTTCCCGGTCATTGCCGCATCCGCCATTTCCGCTTCGGTCGTATTGCCGACGCATGCCCATGCCGACAGCAGCGGCAAGGCGTCTGCTACCCATAGCTACACCGAACAGTACCTGCGCCAGAGCGCCAACTTCCATGCGGCATTGAGTGGCAAGCACAACCACTGAATCCTGTGCTGGCCCTATCGCCGGCAAGCCAGCTCCCACAGGGGTTGAGCAGGCTTCAGGTCCAGCGTCGTACCTGTGGGAGCTGGCTTGCCGGCGATAGGGCCAGTACAGGAAACAGGGTTCATTTGGCCATTACGGCCTTGAACAGCTCCGAAGCCAACCACCCCTCCAGCCAGCTCCGCACCCGCGGATAAGCCGCCTCGGCGAACCACTGCGGTTCGACCCCGGCAAACTGGCGCATCAGGGGCAGCAACGCGGCATCGGCAATGCTCGGGTGCGTGGCCAGCAAGTAGGGCCTGCCTGCCAGCAGGCCTTCGAGCTCCGCCAGCCAGGCCTCGGCCTGCTGGCGGTAATGCTCGCGGGTATGCTCGGGGTAGCGCTCGGCATACTTGTACAGGTTCACCTGCGCCTTGAACGTGCTGTCGTTGCGCGCAATCAGGGTTTCAGCCTGCTGCACCGCCACAGGGTCGGCCTGCAGCCGCCAGTCCTGCGGGTCGTTTTGCTCCAGCGCCCAGCGCATGATGTCCAGGCTTTCTTCGAGCACCCCGGCACCGGTATCCAGTACCGGCACCGTGCCCTTGGGTGACAAGGCCAGCAGCTCTGCCGGCTTGTTTTTCATCGCTACCTCGCGAATCTCCACCTCGCACCCCGCATAGCGCAGGGCCAGGCGCGCGCGCATGGCCCAAGGGCAGCGGCGGAACGAGTAGAGGATCACCCGCACACCTCCACGTCACTCAGGCCATTGCCTTGGCGGCGCACCTGGATCTGCACCGGGATGCGTTCGTGCATTTCCTGCACGTGGGAAATCACCGCCACCTTGCGGCCCTGGGCCTGCAAGCCGTCGAGTGCATCCATTGCCAGTTGCAGCGACTCGGGGTCGAGGCTGCCGAAGCCTTCATCGATGAACAGCGATTCGATGCGCAGCGTGCTGGAGGCCATCGAGGCCAGGCCCAGGGCCAGGGCCAGCGACACCAGGAAGGTTTCTCCGCCAGACAGCGAGTGCACCGAACGCAGTTCGTCACCCATCTCGGTGTCCAGCACCAGCAGGCCGAGGGCGCTGCCGCCGCGCTTGAGGCGGTAGCGGCGGGCCAGCTGGCGCAGTTGGGCGTTGGCGTGGTGCAGCAACAGGTCGAGGTTGTAGCCCTGGGCGATCTTGCGGAACACATCGCCCGAGGCCGAACCGATCAGGGCGTTCAGGCGAGCCCAGCGTTGCCACTGCTGGTGGGCCTGTTCGATTTCCGCTGCCAGCGCCTGGTGCGCCTGTTGGCGACGCTGGTCATCGGCCTGCTGTGCACGCAGTTCGGCGCATTGCTGCTCATGGCCGGCCAGGCGTTCACGCAGTTCGGTCAGGGCCTGTTCCAAGGCGTCGGCCGAGGTGTCCACGGTCATTTGCGCGGCATGTTGCTGCAGGCGTTGTTCACGTTCCTGCAGCAGCACGCGGCCCTGTTCGATGGCCTTTTCGGCGCCTTGCAGACGCTGGCGCAGCTCGTTGACCTGCGCGTCCTCCATGCCCAGTAGGCTATCCAGGCCGGCGTCGTCCAGTTCCGGGTGTTCTGCGCGCCACTGGGCGATCTGGCCCTGCAACTGCTGGCACTCGGCGTCCAGCGCCTGCTGCTGCTGGGTGTTGGCCTTGAGTTCGCTGGCCAGTTGCACGCCTTGGGTACGCAGCTCCTGCAGGCGCTGGGCAGTGTCGGTGTCGAGGGCGCGGGCCTGCTCCAGCGCGGCGTCCATGTGCTGTTGCCAGGCTTCGGCGCTTGCGTGCCCGCCAAGCAGTTCGCCAAGCGAAGCCTGGGCCTGTTGGCGCTGCTCGTCGAGGGCGGCAAGTTTCTGCTGCAGCTGCTGCAGGGTCTGCACGCGTGCCTGCTGCTGGTCGCGCAGCTTGTCCAGCTGGGCCTGGCGGGCTTGCTGTTCTTCCTGTTCGTCCTTGCGCTGCTCCAGTTGCTGCAGGCGTTGGGCGATCTGCTGGTCCAGGGCGAGGAAGGCATTGGCCGGGTCGTCGTTCAAGGCCTTGAGGGCCTCTTCGGGCAATACGCCGGCAAGGTCCTCGAGGCCTTGCTGCAACTGCTGCTCGTCGCTGGCCAGGGCCTGGTGCTGTTGCTCCAGGTGGCGCTGGGCTTGCTGTTGCGCCTGCTGGGCGGCCTGCAGTTGCTGGTTGAGACGGGCTGCATCTTTTTGCAGGGCGAGCAGGGCGCTCTGGCGTTTCTCGTCCTGGCCGATTTCTTCGTCCAGGCGCCGCAGCTGGCTGTCGAGCCAGGCACTGCGGGCCTTGTCGTCCTGCGGGGCCAGGGCCGGCCACAGGCTGTGCGCCTGCACCTGGGCCACCAGTGGTTGCAGCTGTTCGTCCAGTTGTTGCTGTTGCTGCTGGAAGTCCTTGAGCTGGGCGTTGACCACGCCCAGCTGGGTGCGCAGCTCCACCAGCTTGCTGTTGAGGGTTTCGACCTGCTTCTGCGCGGCGTCTTCTTCGGCCTGGTCATGGCGACCCAGGCTTTGCAGCAGCGCTTCAGGCTGGTGGAACGGGTGCTCGGCGCTGCCGCACACCGGGCAGGGTTCGCCGTCGCGCAACTGGCCGCGCAACTCTTCGACGCTGGTGTTGCGTGCCAGGCGCTGGCGTTCCAGCAACTGGCGGGTGAGGTTGAGCGCTTGCTCGGCGGCTTCCAGCTCGGCCTTGGCGGCGGTGCCTTCGGTAATCAGTTGCTGGCGCTGCTGCATGGCCTGCTGCTGACGCACGCGCACGGCCTCCAGCTGCTGGCGCAGTTCCAGTTCACGGCCATGCAGGCGTGACAGCTCTTCCACGGCGCGCTGCTGCTTGCGGTTGTCCTGCAGCATGCCACCCAGCAGGTCGATCTGTTCTGCCAGGGCCTGGGGTTCGGCCTTGGCTTCGCGGAACAGCAGCTCGAAGGCATCGCGCTCGGCCTGCAAGTGCGCATTGGCCTGGCTGGCCTGGGCCTGCAGGCCGGGCAGCTCTTCACGGCCCTTGGCCAGGCGGCCCCCGATCAGCATCACTTGCTTCAGTTGCGGCAGGTAGGCGTGCCAGGCATTGGCCAGGCCCGCCAGGTGCTGGCTGTCGGCGAGCGCGGTGTCGATCTGCGCCAGTTGCTGCAGGCTGCGCTGCTGGTTGTCTTCCAGCTGCTGCAGGTGCTGCTGGCCTTCGGCGACCTGCTGCTCGGCCTGCTGGCCGGCGCTGCGCTGTGCTGCCAGCTCCTGCTCCAGGCGGGCCAGGTTGTCCTGGGCGGCAAAGGCCTGGCGCAGGCGAGGGGCGTTCTCGCTGTGTTGGGCCTGGCTATCGGCAAGCGCCTGACGCGCGGCGTCCAGCGCCTGTTCGAGCTCGCTGGTGCGCACTTGCAGCTCGGCTTGCTGCTGCTGTTGTTCGGCGATCTTCGCTGCCAGCGGTGCCAGTTGCGCGGTCAGTGTCTGCTGGCGGTGGAACTGGTGACGCTGCGGGGCCAGGCGCTCCAGGCGCACAAGGTCCAGGCGCTGGTCAGCCAGTTGTTGCCAGCCCTGCTCGGCGGCCTGCAGCGCGGTGCCGGCTTCGGCGTGCTGGGCCTGCAGCTGGCGCTGCTCGTTCAGCCAGTTGCGTTGCTGCTCCAGCTGGCGCTCGCCGGCCTGGTCGGCCTTGAACTGCTGTTGCGCCTGTTCCAGGCGCTGGTCGAGCTCGGCGCGGGCTTCGGCGGCCATCGGCAGCAGGTGGCTGGCACGGTCCTTCAGGGCATTGTGGGCCTCGCCGGCTTCGCGTGCCTTGCTGAAGGCCCGCTGGCCCAGGCGGGTGTAGATGGCGGTGTTGGTGAGCTTTTCCAGCAGCTCGCTGCGTTCTTTGTCGTCGGCCTTGAGGAAGGCGCCGAACTCGCTCTGGGCCAGCATCACCGCGCGGGTGAACTGTTCGAAGTTCAGGCCCAGGCGGGCTTCGACCAGCTGTTTGTATTCGTTCTTGCCGCTGCCCAGTACCTGCTCGCTGTCCAGGTCATAGAAGCTCTGGCGGCTGTGCTGCAGCTTGCCGTTGGCCTTGTCGCGGGCGCGGTTGGCTTCCCAGCGGGCGCGGTAGCGGCGGCCATCGATGCCGACGAAATCGACTTCGGCAAAGCCGCTGCCGGTGCCGCGGCGCAGCAGGTTGCGCGGGTCGGAGGTAGGGATCTCGCCGTCTGCATCCGGCACCTTGGCCTCGCGGCCAATGTCGTTCAGCCGTGGCACGGTGCCGAACAACGCCAGGCACAGGGCGTCGAGCAGGGTACTTTTACCCGCCCCGGTAGGCCCGGTGATGGCGAACAGGCCGGCACTGGCCAGCGGTTCGGCGGTGAAGTCGATATCGACCGGGCCGGCCAGGGATGCCAGGTTCTTCAGGCGGATGGCAAGAATCTTCATGGCTGTTCCTCTTCCTGCTGCACGTCCTGCAACAGCAGGGCGAAGTCGGCCAGCGCCTGTTCGTCGGCGGGGTTGCCATAGGCTTGCTCCCAGGCTCGGCTGAACAGGTCCTGCGGGGTCATCTGGGCCAGTTCGACAAAGGCCAGGTCATCGTCTTCGGCATTGTTGCGGCCGGCGTATTCGGCGCTGATGCGGATCAAGCGCACGGCCTTGCCTTCCAGTGCGGTTTCGATCTGCTGGCGCAGGTCGGGTTGCGGCTCATCCAGTATCACTCGCACCTCCAGCCAGGGCTGGCGGTTGGGGTCTTCGAGCAGGTCGATCACTGGCAGGTCGGCCAACTGCTCCAGCAGTTCGCCCAGTGGTGCCGGGCCGACCCGTTGCAGGGCCACGGCGCGCGGTACCGGGCGCGGTTCGACGCTGACCAGGCCGGTGCCGTCCAGCTCCACTTCCAGCACCTGGTGCGGGTAGTTGATTTCGGCGAACGACAGCGGGATCGGCGAGCCGCTGTAGCGGATGCGTTCTTCGCGGTTGACCTTCTGCGGCTTGTGCAGGTGGCCCAGGGCGACGTAGCTGATGGCCTTGTCGAACAGCTTGGCAGGCAGCGCCTCGGCGTTGCCGATGATCAGGCTGCGCTCGGAGTCCTCCGACACCGCGCCCCCGGCCATGTGCGCGTGGCTGATGGCGATCAGCGCCTGGTCCTTCTTGCGCTTCTTTTGCGCGGCGGCGATCAGCTGCTGGTGCACCTGGGTGATGCCTTGCAGGTAGTCGTCGCCCAATTGCGGGCCGGTCACCTCGGCCGGGCGCAGGAAGGGCAAGGCCAGGCACCAGGCGGCGACCTTGCCACGGCCGTTGGTCAGCGGAATCAGCAGGCGCTCGGCGTCCAGCTGGCCCTCGTCCAGCCAGTGCACACGGCCCAGGGCATGGGTGCGCAGGCGGCGCATCAGTGCCGCGGGCAGCTCGATGCGCGAGCCGGAGTCGTGGTTGCCGGCAATCATCACGATGTCCAGCTTCGGCTGTTGCTCGTGGGCCTGGACGATGAAGTCGTAGAGACGTTCCTGGGCTTTGACCGGCGGGTTGACCGTGTCGAAGATATCGCCGGCGATCAGCAGCGCATCCGGCTGGCGCAGGCGCAGCTGGCCGAGCAGCCAGTCGAGGAAGCAGGCGTGTTCGAAGTCGCGTTCCTGGCCGTGCAGGCTTTGGCCCAGGTGCCAGTCGGAGGTATGAAACAGACGCATGGATGACCTGTTGGTGTCGAGTCGAGCAAGCGGGGAAAGGGCGGTATGGTAACCCAAGCATGGGGCTAACAGGTGCTCGCCTGAAAGTGTGTCGGCGAACACCTGGCAGCCTTGATGCGATCACGCTTTCTGTAGGAGCGGCCTTGTGTCGCGAAAGGGCCGCAAGGCGGCCCCGGCGATTTTGCGGTGATGCGAAGATCCTGGGGGCGCTTTGCGCCCCTTTCGCGACACAAGGCCGCTCCTACAGGGGCCGCGCTTGTCTTGGGGCTGTGTAGTCAGTGCAGGGTGATATCCCCGGTTTGCCGGTGCAACAGCAACTCGGCCAGGGCCTTGGTCATCTGTACGTGATGCACCGCGTTGACCAGCATGTTGATGCCGGGCTCGCCGGCATTGGCGCAGATGTATTCGTCCAGCGAGTCTTCGATGCCGGCCATCAGCTGGAGGGTGTGGATCAGGGCGTCAACCGAGGGTGTGTCCTGGTTGATGGTGTAGAAGGGGCGGGCCGTTAGTTTTACGGGTGGATCGGGCACGAGTTTCTTCATGGCGTATTCCTCTGAAGGAGAAGGGAACTGCCACCTGAATCTTTCTCACGGATTGAGGGTGGCAGCCGTACGCGGGGTGAGAAACCGAGGAGAAATACGCAAAGACTCGGCCAGGCCAAGGCCCGCCCACGTACGGCCACCATAAGAGGTGCTGCGTAAAATCTCTGTCGGGTTCTCACACCCGGTCACCGAAGCGACCCGGAAACGTTATCCGTGAGGTGTTTCCCCGACAACAGCGATAGTTCGGCAGCGCGCGTAGGATAATTCCTAAGCGGGTTGATTCTGAAGCATTGGGTTGCAGGTTCAGAAATATCTTACGGTGGCACCGGCTACGCCGGTGTTCGCGGGTGAACCCGCTCCCACAGGTACTGGGCAAGGTTCTTGGCGTACGCGGTCACTGTGGGAGCGGGTTTACCCGCGAAGAGGCCTGCACAGGCAGCACATCACTTGGGATAGAGCGGCGGCAGGCTGCCGTTCTCGCCGGTCGGCAGCAATACCTGCTCAGCCGGCGGAATCGTACCGATCGCCCGCCACAAATCTTCACCCTGCCAGTACTGCCCGCTCTCGCTATACAGCGCCCCGTTCAACCCATCCAGTGCATCCGACAACGGTACGAACCGCGCCGCCATCTCGGCCAGGGTCTCCGGCTGCTGGCGAGCCCAGGCGTCCAGCGCCTGGCGGGTTGCCTGTGGGTCGTTGGCCTGGCACGCGCGCTTGAGATCATCCAGCAAGGTACGCGGGCTCGGCCCGGCCTGCGCGGCGCGCAGCACCGCTGGCTGCGAGCGGGCGCGCCACCACAGGGCAAAGCCCAGCAAGGTGGTGAGGGCGAACACCAGGGTGGCCAGCTGCCACGGCCACAGCAAGCTGCTGGCACTGCTGTTGTCGCCAACCGGGGTGTCGGCGCTCAGCGCCGGGTTGTCCTGCACGTTCAGCGTGCGCGCCGGCAGGCTGCTGTGCTCCAGGTGATCTTCGCGGGTGTTCCACCAGGCCACTTCCAGCGCCGGCAGGGCCAGCGTACCGCTGTGGGTCGGCACCAGGGCTTCGCGCTCTTCGCGGTTGGCGGTCATGCCGCGCTCGCTGATTTCATTGCGCAGCAACGGCTGGTCGGGGTAACGGCGCAGGCCGGTGATTTCGGTGGCTGGCAGCGGCGGCAGCTGGGTGCTGGACAAGCCTTCGGCACGCAAGGTGATGTTGCGGGTCAACGAGTCGCCAATCTGCACCTGCTGGTTGCCAGGGTCGGGGTTCCAGTGCTCTTCCAGGGTCAGGCTGCGGGCCGGTAGCCATGGCACGCCAGCAGGCCAGGCCGCCGGAATCGGCCGTACGGCCAGGCGCAATGGCAGCGAGCTGACCTGCACCTGGTGGCCGGCCCGGGCCGTGCCGTTGGCTTGTGGGGCTTGGTCCGGGCTGGCGGCGGCGGTGGCGGTGAAGGTCAGTGGCGGGATGTCGAGGGTGCCGCTTTGCTGGGCATACACGGCATAGCGGGTTTCGATCACGCCGTGGCGGACGCCGTTGATTTCCTTTTCATAGGTGCGCGATTCACCCAGCGGTTCGACTTTGGCGTTTTCCAGTTGCAGCGGGCTGAGGCTGCTGTCGTCGTACAGTGCCACCGAATGGTAGATGCGCAGGGTGAGCACGGCCTGGGCCTGGACGTAGACCTCGCTGCTGTCGAGCGTGGCTTCGATGAACACCTGCGAGGCACTGTCCTGGCGGCTGGCATCGGCCTGCAGCACTTGCAGTTCGATGGCCTGGCTGTGCGACTGGCCCAGTTGCAGTTCGGGGATGCGCAGGCTGCCGCTGCGCCGCGGCAGCAGGGTGATGATCCAGCGGGTGCTGGCGCGGGTTTCGCCGTCGAGGCTGTGCAGGCTGTTCAGCTGGCGCGTGCCGCGCACTTCGAAGTCACCCTCCAGCGCGCGCAGGTCGGGCTTGCCGAACTGGGTGACGTCCTGGCTTTCCAGGGTCAGCTCCAGGCTTTCACCGGCTTCCAGGCGGGTACGGTCGACGCTGGCGCGCAGCAACGGTTCGGCCTGGGCCAGCACGGCCCACAGCAGACTGAGGAGAAAGACGCCGAAGCGACTCATCGTGGGGTTTCCTGATGCAATTGCTGTTCATACCAGAATTTGCGCCGCAGCAGCTCCGCCGGGTTGTCGGGGATCTCCCGCAGCCATTGTTCCAGGGCCTGGCGCTGTTCGGCATCGAGGCTGGTCGATACCGGGCGCTGCGGCGGCTGGATGACGCTGTCATCCGCGCCCGCCTGGTTGCCGGGCGCTACCTGGCTGTTGCTGCTGCCTTCGCCGGGCTGTTCGGCGCTGGCTTGTTCGTCGTTGCCGGGCGTGCCCTGGGCCGGGCTGCTGGCCGAGCTGCTGTTGCCTTCGGTTTCGCTGCCGGGCGTGCCTTGGGCATCGCTGCTGGCTGGTTGTTCCTCGGCCTTGGCTTCCCGCTGTTGCAGCAGTTGCTGCACCAGTGCCTGGTTGTCCAGCGCCGCTTGCAGGTCGGGCTGGCGTTCCAGGGCTTGTTCGTAGGCGTCCAGGGCTGCTTCCAGTTCACCGCTATGGGCCAGGGCATTGCCTCGATTGTAGTGGGCGGCGGCGGTGTCGCCTTGGGAAAAGGCTTCGGCGGCGCCAGCATAGTCGCCCGCCTGGTACAGGGCCATGCCGCGCCATTGCGGGTCCTGGAACTGGCGCGCGGCACTGGCCGGGCGGTTCTGCTCCAGCAGGCGCTGGCCTTGTTGGTCGGGGCGCAGCCACAGGTCGTTGAACTCGAAGGCCTGGCTGGGCTGGGGCAGGGCCAGCAGCAGCGGCAGGCAGAACAGCCAGCCGCGTCGGCCGGCACAGGCGGCCAGCAGCAATAGCGGCAGCAGCAGCCAGTAACCCTGGTCGGCCCAGCTGTCCAGTTGCAGGGTCTGGCCGTCATTGCGCCCGGCGCGCGGGTTGTCGAACAGGCCCAGGCCACGCAGGTCGAGGTCGTCGATGCGGGCATGCCGGTAGCGCCCGCCGGTGCCGCTGATGAAGCCCTTGAGGCTGGCGCTGTCCAGGCGTGGCAACAGGATGCCGCCCTGGTCGTCCTTGAGGTATTCGCCATTGGCCTGGCGCACCGGTGCGCCTTCGCGGCTGCCGATGCCCAGCATCAGCAGGCTCGGGCCCTGGCGGCCGAGGGCCTGGGCGATGCCTTGGCGCTCCGGGGCGCTGAGCGACGAGCCGACCAGCAGCAGGCGGCCCTGGCCCAGGCCGCTCTGGGCCAGCAGGGCCAGGCCTTTTTGCACGGCCAGGTCGGCGCGCTGGCCGGGTTTGGGCATGATCGACGGGTCGATCGCCTCGAGCAGGTTGCGGCTGGTGGCCAGGTCATCGGACAGTGGGACCAGAGTGTGCGCGGAGCCAGCGTAGACCACCAGCGCGGTCTGGCTGTCGCGGCGGTGCTCCAGCAGGTCGAGGATCTTGCGCCGCGCCTGCTCCAGGCGGTTGGGCGGGCTGTCCTCGGCGAGCATCTGCGGGGTCAGTTCGAGCAGGATCACCAGCGGGTCGGCCGGGCGCTGGCGGCTTTCTTCCACGCGCTGCCAGCTGGGCCCGAGCAGCGCCAGGATCACCAGCACCCAGGCCAGGCCCAGCGCCACCCACGGCAGCTTGCTGGTGCTGCCGCTGCCACCGCCAAGCAGGACGCCATGGAACGCCGGCGGCAGAATCATCTGCCAGCGCCCGGCGCGCTTGCGCCGGTGCCACAGTTTGTACAGCAGCCAGCCGAGCAGGGGCACGGCCAGCAGCCAGAGCGGGCGCAGCCATTCGGGCCATAGTTCGATCATCGCCGCCTCCTCAGGCGCAGGCGCTTCAGGCGCTGGCGCCATTCCGGGTGCGGTTGCAGGAAGCGCGGCTTGCGCAGCAGGCGGTGCAGCAGGTTGTCGGGCCATTGCACCGCCAGCACCAGCAGCACGCTCAGCAGCAAGGCCAGGGCCAGGGGCCAGGCATACAGGGCCTTGGCCGTGCGCGCCTGGGTCGGTTGCTGGGCCACCGGTTCGAGCTGGTCGAGGGTGTCGCCGATGGCGTCCAGTTCGGCGCCGTCATGGGCGCGGAAGTAGGTACCGTGGGTGATGTCGGCAATTTCCTTGAGCGAGGCTTCGTCCAGGTCCAGGCTCGGGTTCAGGCCGAGCAGGCCGGGGGTGCCACTGGCCTCGGGGTTGGCGCCGATGCCGATGGTGTAGATGCGCACGCCTTCCTGGGCGGCCAGGCGGGCGGCGGTCAGCGGGTGGATCTGCCCGCCGTTGTTGGCGCCGTCGGTGATCAGCACCAGCACCCGGCTTTGTGCCGGGCGTTGGCGCAGGCGCTTGACCGCCAGGCCAATGGCGTCGCCGATGGCGGTGTTCTTGCCGGCGATGCCGATCTGCGCCTCGTCGAGGAAGGTGCGCACGGTGCGCCGGTCAAAGGTGAGCGGCGCCTGCAGGTAGGCCTGGCTGCCGAACAGGATCAGGCCCACGCGGTCGCCCTCGCGGTCCTGCAGGAAGTCGCCGAGCAGCGCCTTGACCAGGTCGAGGCGGCTGATTTCTTCGTTCTGCCACTGCATGTCGGGGAAGTCCATCGACCCGGACACATCCACCGCCACCAGCAGGTCGCGGCCGCTGGCAGCCACTGGCACCGGCTCGCCCAACCATTGCGGGCGGGCGGCGGCGCACAGCAGCAACAGCCAAATGACGACAAAGGGCGCCTGCTGGCGCCAGGTCGGCAGGTTGAGCCGCGCGCGGCGCCCGGCCAGGCCTTCCAGTTCGTCGAGGAAGCCCACCTTGAGCACCGGTTCGCCGCTGTCGGCGGCCGGCAGCACCAGGCGCGCCAGCCACGGCAGCGGCAACAGGGCGAAGACCCACGGCCAGGCCAGTTCAAACATGCTTGCGAATCCAGGTTTCGACGGCTTGGCTGAGCCCGGCGATGGCCTTGTCGTCGAGCTTGCACTCGGGTTTGTAGGCGCCTTCGACCAGTACCATCCAGCGGGTCAGGCCGGCGGCCGGGCAGCGGTTGTCGAGAAACGCCAGCCACTGGCGGCCGTTGAGGGTGTGGCTGTTGGCGCCCGGGTAGTGGCTGCGGCACAGGCGCTTGAGCAGGGCGTTGATCTGTTGCAGCCAGGCCCCGGCCGGGGCGCCGTCGTAGGGGCGCGGCAGGCGCGCCAGTTCGGCCAGCGCTTCCACGCGCACCGGGTCCAAGGGTTGTTCGGCACGCACGATGCGGCGTTTGCCCGGGCGCCAGTGGCGCACCCGCCACAGGCCCCAGGCCAGTAGCGGCAGCACGGCCAGCAGCAGCCACCAGCCGGGTGCCGGTGGCCACAGGCCGATCGGCGCGGGGGCGATCAGCGGCTGCAGTTGGTCAAGCGGGTTCATTGGCCGCTGCTCTTCATGACGCGCTCCGTGGCCGCTGGGCGTTCATGTACTCGCGCAGTTGCTCGATCATCTCGCTTTGGGTGCTCAGTGGCATCAGCAGCACGCGCAGCTTTTGCGCCATCAGCTCCCAGCGCTCGATGCGCGCTTCGGCCTGCTGGCGGTAGGCCTGGCGCAGGTTGGCGTCCAGGGTGTCGAGCTCCAGCTGCGCGCTGCGCTGGGCGAAGCGCAGCAGGCCGGCGGCGGGCAGGGCGTGGTCGAGCGGGTCGGACACCGGCATCAGCAGCAGGTCGCAATGGCGCGAGAGCATGGCCAGGTGCTGCTCCACCTGGGCAGTGAGCGAGCGCTCATCGCAGATCACGATGGCCAGGCTGCCGGGGCGCAGCACTTCGCGGGCGCGGCGCAGGGCCAGGCCGAGGCTGTCGGCCCCGGGGCTGGCTTCGGTGTGCAGCGCCTGATTGACCTTGGCCAGGCGGTTGAGCAGTTGCAGCAGGCTCTGCTTGCTGCGCCGGGGCTTGATTTCGTGGTGCTCGTTGTCGCCGAACACCAACCCGCCGATGCGGTCGTTATGGCCCAGCGCGGCCCAGCCGAACAGCGCGGCGGCCTGGGCGGCCAGCACCGACTTGAACATCAGCCCCGAGCCGAAGAACAGCCGTTGGCTCTGCTCGACGAGGATGAAGATGGGCCGTTCGCGCTCTTCGTGGAACAGCTTGGTGTGCGGCTCCTGGGTACGCGCGGTGACCCGCCAGTCGATATTGCGCACATCGTCGCCGGCCTGGTAAACGCGCACCTGGTCGAAGTCCACGCCGCGCCCGCGCAGCTTGGAGTGGTGCAGGCCCACCAGCGGGCTGCGCTGGCCGGGCCGGGAAAACAGCTGGATTTCGCGCACGCGGTGGCGCATGTCGATCAGCTCGGCAAGGCCGATGCGGATGCCGGGTTCGGCCAGCGACGCGGTGGGCATGGGCTCAGGCAACGGCGACGACGTCGAGGATGCGCTGGACCACGCGGTCCTGGTCGATCCCTGCCGCCTCGGCCTCGAACGAGAGGATGATGCGGTGGCGCAGCACGTCGAACAGCACCGCCTGGATGTCTTCGGGGCTGACGAAATCGCGCCCGGCCAGCCAGGCGTGGGCGCGCGCGCAGCGGTCCAGCGAAATGGAACCACGCGGGCTGGCGCCGTAGGCGATCCAGTCGGCCAGTTCGGCGTCGAACTTGGCTGGGGTGCGGGTGGCCATCACCAGTTGCACCAGGTATTCCTCCACCGCGTCGGCCATGTACAGGCCGAGGATTTCCTTGCGGGCGGCGAAGATCGCCTGCTGGCTGACCCGGCGCTCGGGCTTGGTCTCGCCGCCCAGGGCTTCACCACGGGCCTGCAACAGGATGCGCCGCTCTACCGCAGCGTCGGGGAAGCCGATTTTCACGTGCATCAGGAAGCGGTCGAGCTGGGCTTCGGGCAGCGGGTAGGTGCCTTCCTGCTCGATGGGGTTCTGCGTTGCCATCACCAGGAACAGCGGCGACAGGTCGTAGGTGCTGCGGCCCACGCTGACCTGGCGTTCGGCCATGGCTTCGAGCAGTGCGGACTGCACCTTGGCCGGGGCGCGGTTGATTTCGTCGGCCAGCACCAGGTTGTGGAAGATCGGCCCCTGCTGGAACAC
Organism: Pseudomonas sp. X4; assembly: GCF_040784925.1. Taxonomy (NCBI): domain Bacteria; kingdom Pseudomonadati; phylum Pseudomonadota; class Gammaproteobacteria; order Pseudomonadales; family Pseudomonadaceae; genus Pseudomonas; species Pseudomonas sp. X4. The sequence continues at coordinate 4,122,019 of NZ_CP160798.1, forward strand.
GAAGCTGCCGGTTTCCGGGCGGTAGATTTCGGTGCCGGTGATGTCGGCCGGGAGCAGGTCGGGGGTGAACTGAATGCGATGGAACTGCGCCTCGATGCCTTCGGCGAGCTCTTTGATGGCCTTGGTCTTGGCCAGGCCCGGCGCGCCTTCGACCAGCATGTGGCCGTCGGCCAGGAGCACGATCAACAGCCGCTCGACCAGTTTCTCCTGGCCTAGGATCTGGGAAGAAAGAAAGGTGCGCAGCGCGATCAGCGCTTCACGGTGTTCCATCGGTGACGGTTCCTGGTATGGGGCCGCAGGCGGCTGGAAGCAGCTGCCCTGGCAAGGGGTGATACTTTAATCCATCCGGGGGGGTGGCGACCAATGGCGGCAGGGAAATTTATCCTTGCCGGGGGTCATGCAGGTGCAGAAATGTCCTGCATATGGCTGGCCATTGGCTGATGTTCCGCGGCGGTGTGCTGGCGCCTGCTTGTGCTTTTTGTACAAGCAGGAGGCAGGACAATGGGCCTGAACAGCTGTAGCACTGCACGCATCACGCCGGTCACTCTGCGTTTTGGCGTGTTCTTCGATGGCACCGGTAACAACCTGAACAATGTGATGCCGGTGGATGCACCGGTGGGTAAAGGGGGCAGTTATGCCAATGCCTTGAGCAACGTGGCCCTGTTGCATGCGCTGTATCCGGTGCAGGGGGCCAATGCTGACGGGACCATGGCGTTTCTGAAGCGCTATGTCGAGGGCGTGGGCACCCTGGCCGGGGAGGCGGATCATGCCTATGCCTCGGCCACCGGGTGTGGGCGCTGGGGGGCCGAGGCGCGGGTCGCCGAGGCCTTGGCGGGCATTGCCGGGCAGTTGCGGGACTGGGGCCAGGCGCACCCACAGGCAAGGCTTGAGCGGGTCGAGTTCGACCTGTTCGGTTTCAGCCGGGGCGCGGCGGCTGTGAGGCATCTGGCCAACCTGCTGCATGATGGCGGCGGCAGCCTGTTGGCTGTGCCCTGCGGCATCGTCATCAATTTCATCGGCCTGTTCGACACGGTGGCGGCGATCATCGCGCCGCTGCAGGGCGACTTCGACCCCGCCGACGACCGCCATGGTGGCTTGCGCCTGGGCCTGGGTGCGGGCATTGCCCGGCAAATGGTGCAACTGGTGGCGGGGGACGAGCAGCGGCACAACTTCCCGCTGGTGCGCAGCGGCCATGACATCGTGTTGCCGGGCGTGCACTCGAACATTGGCGGTGGTTACCCGGATACCACGCAAGAGCAGGTGCTGCTGTGCAAACCGCATTCTCAGCGGGTGCCGCTGAGAATGCGCGTCGAGCACACGCGTGTGCATGCAACAGTCAGTGCGTTGCTGGCGTCGTCGTTTGGTGAAATGGGCGCGCCCAGGCCGCGTGTGCTGGCCTGGGAGGAGCCGATTGCCGGTGGCCTGCCTAGCGAGGCGCAAAAGCAGGTTTATGCGGCGGTGTACCGCGAGCGGGAAGTGGCGGGGCAGCTTTCCCGGGTGTACCTGAGCATCATGCGTGAGTTGGCGGTGCGGGCGGGTGTGCCGTTTGCGCCGTTGGGTGGGCAGGCTGAGCATCGGTTGCCGGAGGAGTTGCTGGGCATCAGCCGCAAGTTGCATGGGTTTGCCTTGGGTGAGAGTGAGCAGCCTGGCTTGACCGAGGATGAGCTGCGTTTGTTGCGCGACAGGTATGTGCATGCGTCGGCGAACTGGAATGCGTTGAAGGGGTTGCGTAACAGTGTGCTGGATGTGCTGTTCGTCGATCGGCCGGGGGCAGGGGGGCGGGTGAAGCATGCCAACCCGGTCGCGTGAGTCGTCTGTGGGCGTGGGTTTGCATGGCACCGGCTGCGCCGGTGTTCGCGGGTGAACCCGCTCCCACAGGTCCTGCGTCAACCCTGAGAGCGGCGCGATACCTGTGGGAGCGGTCTTGCGGCTGCGATGGGTCAGTCAGCCGCGCCCAGGGCGTCCAGCAGGCTCTTCAGGTAGGCGCAGCCTTGCGCATCCAGCGGCTGCAGGGGCAGGCGTGGAGCGCCGACATCCTGGCCGAGCATCTTCAAGCCAGCCTTGATGGTGGTGGGCAGGCCACGGCGGGTGATGTATTCCAGCAGTTCGTACTGGCGGTAGAACAACGCGCGAGCTTCAGCCAGGTCGCCTTGCTGCACCGCGTCCCACAGTGCCAGGTTCAGCGCCGGGATCAGGTTGGGCGCGGCAGTGCACCAGCCGGTGGCGCCGGCCACCAGGGCTTCCAGGGTGAGCGGGTTGCAACCGTTGTAGAAGGCCACCTGGCCATCGGTGGCATTGAACAGGCGGTGCATGCGCTGGATGTCGCCGGTGCTTTCCTTGACCATGGTCACATTGGGCACTTCGCCGAGGATGCGCAGGATCAGCTCCACCGACAGGTCGGTGCCGCTGGTGCCCGGGTTGTTGTAGAGCATGATCGGAATGTCGATGGCCGCACCCACCGCCTTGTAGTGGGCGACCACTTCGGCTTCGGTGAGCTTCCAGTAGGAGATGGGCAGCACCATCACCGCCGTGGCGCCGCAGGCCTGTGCCAGGCGGGCGCGCTGCACGGTGCGTGCGGTGGTCAGGTCGGAGACGCTGACCACGCTGGGCACGCGGCCGGCAATGCGTGCCAGGCTGAAGCGCACCACTGTTTCCCATTCGCTGTCGGACAGGTAGGCGCCTTCGCCGGTGCTGCCCAGGGGTGCGATGGCGTGCACGCCGTCGACGATCAGGCGGTCGATGGACGTGCCCAGGGCATCCAGGTCGAGCGTGCCGTCTGCCGTGAAGGGAGTGATGGTGTAGCCGATAACGCCGCGAATTACAGGTGTAGACATAACCAGGCACCTTTGCCGTTGTTGGGGAAAGAGTACAGCTTCAGTCAGCCCAGGCAGTCGCCATGGGCACGCAAGGCACGGCGCGCGTAATAGCTGAACGCGGCACCATGACGTTTGGGGGTGGAGATCCAGTCGTGGGCTTCCTTGCCCAGGGCATCCGGGATGGGGCGGATGTCACCGGCACCCATGGCCAGCAGCTGCATCTTGGCTGCGCGCTCGAACAGCAGGGCGAGCACGCAGGCTTCCTCGATCGAGCGGCCGGCGATCAGCAGGCCATGGTGGGAAAGCAGGATCGCGCGCTTGTCACCGATCGCCCTGGAAATGATTTCACCTTCTTCGTTGCCCACCGGTACGCCGGGCCATTCCTTGAGGAACGCGCAGTCGTCGAACAGCGGGCATAGGTCCATGTGCGAAATGGCCAGTGGCACTTCCAGCATCGACAGGGCGGCGCTGTGCAGCGGGTGGGTGTGGATGATGCAGTTGACGTCGGGGCGTGCGCGGTACAGCCAGCTGTGGAAGCGGTTGGCCGGGTTGGCCATGCCGCGGCCTTGCAGCACGGTGAGGTCTTCGTCGACCACCAGCAGGTTGGAAGCGGCGATCTCGTCGAAGCCCAGGCCGAGTTGTTGCGTGTAGTAGGTGCCAGGCTGCTCGGCGCGGGCGGTGATCTGCCCGGCCAGGCCGGAGTCGTGGCCGCCGTCGAACAGGATGCGGCAGGTGAGGGCGAGTTTTTGTCGAGGGGTGTAGGTGTTGTCGGCCAGCGCCGTCAGCATCTGCTGCTGGGCGAGTTTGACGAGTTGGTCCTTGGGGGTCTGCATGGTGGTCGTCATGGGCGGTACCTGCATGGGGAAGGGCGATGGGATTGCTGATCGGCGAGGACGCCGTCAGGACACAATCGCGATATTAATGACACAGAGTGTCATATGCAAGCGATGTGTCATCGCCAGCGCCAGTCATCTGAGACTGCGAGGGGGGAGGTATGGCGGGGTTGTCAGAGGTGGTGCAGGCAACGATCGGCAGGCCAGCCCTGGTCACAGGGCTGGCACGTACTCTTCAAGGCGCGCCGAACAGCATCGTCCAGTAAACGCCGTTATCGCTACGCGAGTTCTCGGCAAAGGCCGCACCCACCTGGGTAAACATCGGGTTCATCAGGTTGGCGCAATGCCCGGGGCTGGCCAGCCAGCCTGCCATCGCCTTACTCGGTGACCCCTGGCCTGCGGCAATGTTCTCGCCGATCTGCCGCCCACGGTAGCCGGCATCCCATGCCCGATCTGCGGGTAGATCACCGTCGAGGTCGCGGTGCGCGAAGAAATTGTCGTTGGCCATCGCCCGGCTGTGGCGCTGCGCCGCCGTTCCCAGGGCGGTGTTCCAGGTCAACGGGCGTGCAGCGGCAAAGCGCTTGCGACCACACAGGCGCGGCTTCGCCCGTGCAGCGTTTACCTGTGCCAGCAACGCGTTGCTTGCCGATCGCCTATCGCCAAGCTGGGCATCGAGCAGGGGCCGAGCCAGCAGCACCCGCCACTCGTTGCGTGAGCGACTGACGCCGATATCGGCATATTGGCTATCGAGCAGGGCCGTGCAGTAGTCGCTGCGCAGCATGTCAAAGGCCTCCTCGGCATCTTGCGCGCCGACCAGGCGGATGGCCCGCACCTTCACCGCCTGATACCCCGCAGCCTTCAATCCTTCCCGCATCGCCCCGCCGTAGCCGACCGGCAACGCCAGTTTCGGCTTCAGCACCAGCGGCGTCGAACCCCGAATAATGCGCCGCTCGCAGCGTTGTGGCTGGGTGCGATAGTCGTTGATGGCTGCGACCAGTTGCCTTTCCCCGCTGGCATGGGCGGGGTTGGCGAACAGGTGGAAAAAAGGAATGAGGCAGAGCGAGACAAAGCGGGAGCGACGGATTGCGTGGCGCATGGGGTGAATGGCTCTGGTGAATGGCAGCGGCAAGGCCGAATTTAGGGCTCGGCTAAGACTGTGCGGCTCAATACAGGTTCACGTGTACGGGGTACAATTTTTCGCGGGTACTCAACTTGAATGCTGCAACAAGGTAAACCGCAATGACACAAGCTACCGATCAGGCTTTTTACGACCGCGCGGATGCGCATATCGAACTGGCGAACCAGCAGATCGAGAAAATCGAAGACCTGGGCAAGGTCAGTGCCTCACTGACCTTCGGCGCCTCGCGCTTCAATGCCTGGATGAGTGCCCGCAGTTTCAAGACCGGTGCCGAACTGGCTGCCGCGCGGGAGGAGCTGTTGAAGTATTTCTGCGAGCAGTACCGGATGATGCTCGAGGACAACCTGGACGAACACATCGAGCATTTTGACCGGTATGTGTTGGGCAAAGGCGACTGAACCATGGGGGCGCGAACTCATGGAACTGCACAAGGCTCATTGAGTTAGCAGGGACCCTGTGGGAGCGGCTTTAGCCGCGAACACCGGCGCAGCCGGTGCCATGCACCGCGTTGGATTCTTCGCGGGTAAACCCGCTCCCACAGGGTACGCGGACCGCTTGCGAGTTCAGTCCTCTACCCGCCAGCGCAGCCTTATCGGGTCTTCTTCTCCAGAATCCGCGCCCCGGTACCTTCCTTGCCCAGCACATCCTCGGGGTTGCGCAGCGGGCATTCTTCCAGCGACAGGCAGCCGCAGCCAATGCAGTTGTCCAGGCTGTCGCGCAACGCTTCCAGAGTACGAATGCGGGCGTTCAGGTCTTCGCGCCAGGCGGTCGACATCTCGCCCCATTGCGCTGCCGTGAGCTTGCTGTTGGGCGCATAGCGGCTGAAGGCCTGCTTGATCTCCTCAAGCGGAATACCCGTGCGCTGCGCCACCTTGATGATGGCCAGCGTGCGCAGCACCAGTGAAGGATAGCGGCGCTGGTTACCCGCCGTACGGACGCTGGCGATCAGCCCCTTGGTCTCGTAGAAGTGCAGCGCAGAAACCGCCACGCCGCTGCGTTTGGCCACTTCCCCTACCGTTAGCATCCGTGTGTTGTCCGCTGCCATGCCTGTTGACCTCAAGTTAAGTCGAGCTCTTATAGTCCTGCCCGATCTTCCCCGCAACCGCTTTCCCTGATGATCGGAGCACTGCATGAACAAAAGGACGTTACTGGCCTGGGCTGGCGCTGTTGCAGGTGTGCTGGCCGCTGCCTATGCATTGGTCGGCAGTGGCTCGGCGCCGCCGGCTGCGGCGGCATGGCCGGCGACCAAGGTGGCGCTGGCCACGGCCGAGCAGGTGCAGCTGGCACGACAGAACTTTGCCTCGGGGGAGCTGGAGGCGGTCAACCAGGTACAGGTGGCGGCCGAGACGGCGGGGCGCATCACCCGCATCGCCTTCGAGTCGGGGCAATGGGTGAGTGCAGGGCAATTGCTGGTACAGCTGAACGATGCCCCGGAGCAGGCCCAGCGCGTGCAGTTGCGCGCCAGGCTGCGCAATGCCGAAGTGGTGCTGCAGCGCAGCCGCAAGCTGCGCGCGGTGAACGCCGTGTCACAGGAGCTGCTCGACAATGCGGCCACCGCCGTGGACGTGGCCAGCGGTGAGCTGCAGCATGTCGAGGCGCTGATCGCGCAGAAGGCGATACGCGCGCCGTTTGCTGGCAAGCTCGGCATTCGCCGGGTGCATCAGGGCCAGTACCTGAGCGCCGGTGAGACCATCGCCAGCCTGGCCGACATCAGCCAGCTGCGTGTCAATTTTTCCCTGGGCGAACAAGCCGCCCCCGAAGTGCACGTGGGGCAAATGCTGGCGCTGACGGTGGATGCGGTGCGCGGGCAGGACTTCCAGGCCCGGGTGGTCGCGGTGGACCCGGTGGTGAGCAAGGCGCGCCTGGTGCAGGTGCAGGCGGCCTTGCCGAACCCGGGCGGGCAGTTGCAGCCGGGCATGTACGCCGGCGTGCGCCTGGATGCCGCGCAGCCGTCAAGCGTGCTGGCCGTGCCGGAAACCGCGATCACCTACACCGCCTACGGGCAGACGGTGTTCGTCGCTACCCGGGACCCGGAACAGGGCACCCGGGTCAGCCGGGTGCGGGTGACTACCGGTGAGCGCTGGCAGGGGCGGGTGGAGATCACCTCAGGCCTGGCGCCCGGTGACCAGGTGGTGGTTTCCGGCCAGTTGAAACTGAGCGACGGCATGCCGGTCGAGCCTGTGGCGCAGGACAGCCTGCAAGCCAGCCAGGGAGGGCGGCAATCGTGAAGTTCACCGACCTCTTTGTCCGCCGCCCGGTGCTGGCGCTGGTGGTCAGCAGCCTGATCATCCTGCTGGGGCTGTTTGCCATGGGCAAGCTGCCGATCCGCCAGTACCCGCTGCTGGAAACCTCCACCATCACCATCAGCACCGAGTACCCCGGCGCCTCTGCCGAGCTGATGCAAGGTTTCGTGACCCAGCCGATCACCCAGGCGGTGTCGTCGGTCGAGGGCATCGACTACCTGTCCTCGTCGTCGCAGCAGGGGCGCAGCCTGATCACCTTGCGCATGGTGCTCAACCGCGATTCGACCCAGGCGCTTGCCGCGACCATGGCCAAGGTCAACCAGGTGCGCTATCGCCTGCCGGAAAAGGCCTACGACCCGGTGGTGGAGCTGTCGGCAGGTGACTCCACGGCGGTGGCCTACGTGGGCTTTGCCAGCGAAACCTTGTCGATACCCGAACTGAGCGATTACCTGTCGCGGGTGGTGGAACCGCAGTTCTCCGGCATCGACGGTGTGGCCAAGGTGCAGTCGTTCGGCGGGCAGCGCCTGGCCATGCGCCTGTGGCTGGACAGCGAACAGATGGCCGGGCGCGGGGTGACGGCCGCCGACGTGGCACAGGCGGTGCGTGCCAACAACTACCAGGCGACGCCGGGGCAGGTGCGTGGGCAGTACGTGCTGGCCGATATCCAGGTGGACACCGACCTGACCCGGGTCGAGGACTTCCGCGAGCTGATCATCCGCAACGATGGCACCGACCTGGTGCGCCTGCGTGATGTCGGCACCGTCGAGCTGAGCGCGGCGGCCACCCAGACCAGCGCCACCATGAACGGCAAGCCCGCCGTGCACCTGGGGCTGTTCCCCACCCCGACCGGCAACCCGCTGGTGATCGTCGAGGGTATTCGCCAGCTGCTGACGCAGATCCGTCAGACCCTGCCACCCGGGGTGGAGGTCGCGCTGGCCTACGAGACCGCACGCTTCATCGACGCCTCGATCGACGAGGTGCTGCGTACCCTGGTGGAAGCCATGCTGATCGTGGTGCTGGTCATCTGGCTGTGCCTGGGTTCGCTGCGCAGCGTGGTGATCGCGGTGGTGGCCATCCCGCTGTCGATGCTCGGTGCGGCGGGCCTGATGCTGCTGTTCGGCTTCAGCCTGAACCTGCTGACTTTGCTGGCGATGGTGCTGGCCATCGGCCTGGTGGTGGACGATGCCATCGTGGTGGTGGAGAACGTGCACCGCCATATCGAAGAGGGCAAGTCGCCGGTTGCCGCGGCACTGGCCGGGGCGCGGGAAATCGCCGGGCCGGTGATCGCCATGACCCTGACCCTGGCCGCCGTATACGCGCCGATCGGCTTGATGGGCGGGCTGACCGGCACGCTGTTCCGTGAGTTTGCCCTGACCCTGGCGGGGGCGGTGATCGTTTCCGGCATCGTCGCGCTTACCCTGTCGCCGGTGATGAGCTCGCTGTTGTTGCAACCCGGCCAGCAGCATGGCGCCATGGCCAACATGGCCGACCGCCTGTTCGGCATGCTGACCGGGGCGTATGGGCGAGTACTTGCCTACACCCTGTCGCATCGCTGGATCAGTGGCGGTGTGGCGCTTCTGGTGTGCCTGAGCCTGCCTTGGCTATATCTGCTGCCGCAGCGCGAACTGGCCCCGCCCGAGGACCAGGCGGCGGTGCTGACGGCCATCAAGTCGCCGCAGCATGCCAGCCTGGATTATGTGGAGCGCTTTGCCCTGAAGCTGGACCAGGTGATGAAGTCCCTCGCCGAAACCACCGACACCTGGATCATCAACGGCACCGACGGCCCGGCCGCCAGTTTCGGCGGCATCAACCTCAGCGCCTGGCAGGCCCGCGAGCGTTCCGCCGCGCAGGTGCAGGCGCAGTTGCAGCAGGCCGTGGCGGACATCGAGGGCAGCAGCATCTTCGCCTTCCAGGTGGCCTCGCTGCCGGGTTCCAGCGGTGGCTTGCCGGTGCAGATGGTGTTGCGCAGCGCACAGGACTACCCCGAGCTGTACCAGACCATGGAGATGATCAAGCAGCGCGCCCGCGACAGCGGCCTGTTCAGCGTGGTGGACAGCGACCTCGACTACAACAACCCGGTGGTCAAGGTGCGCATCGACCGCGCCAAGGCGGCCAGCCTGGGCATCAGCATGCAGGCCATCGGCGAGTCGCTGGGCGTGCTGGTGGGCGAACAGTACCTCAACCGCTTCGCCCTGTTCGGGCGCTCCTACGACGTGATCCCGCAGAGCATCCAGGACCAGCGGCTGACGCCGGCAGCGCTGAACCGCCAGTACGTGCGCGCCGAAAACGGCAGCCTGGTACCGCTGGCAACGGTGGTGCACCTGGACATCGAAGTGGCGCCCAACCGCTTGCTGCAGTTCGACCAGCAGAACGCCAGTACCCTGCAGGCGATCCCGGCGCCCGGTGTGTCGATGGGTAATGCCGTGGCATTTCTCGAACAGCTTGCCGCCGAACTGCCACCTGGCTTCAGCCATGACTGGCAATCGGAATCGCGCCAGTACGTGCAGGAGGGCTTTGCCCTGATGTGGGCGTTTCTCGCCGCCCTGGTGGTGATCTACCTGGTGCTGGCCGCGCAGTACGAAAGCCTGGTGGACCCGCTGATCATCCTGGTGACCGTGCCGCTGTCGATTTGCGGTGCGCTGCTGCCGCTGGCGCTGGGCTGGGCCACGCTGAACATCTACACGCAGATCGGCCTGGTGACCCTGATCGGCCTGATCAGCAAGCACGGCATCCTGATGGTGGAGTTTGCCAACGAGATCCAGGTGCGTGACAACCTCGACCGTGCCGCCGCCATCGTCCGCGCCGCGCAGATACGCCTGCGGCCGGTGCTGATGACCACGGCGGCGATGACCTTCGGCGTGCTGCCGCTGCTGTTTGCCAGCGGCGCCGGGGCCAACAGCCGCTTTGGCCTGGGGGTGGTGATCGTGTGCGGGATGCTGGTGGGGACCTTGTTTACCCTGTTTGTGCTGCCGACGATCTATGCCTTGCTGGCGCGCGATCATCGGGTGACCACGGTGCGGGGGCAGCAGTTGGCGGAGGCTGAGCGGGTGTTGGGCGTGTGAGGGGGAAACAGGGCCATCGGGGCTGCTGCGCAGCCCATCGCCGGCAAGCCAGCTCCCACCTCGATCGCATTGTCCTCAAGCCATGCGCTATCTCTGTGGGAGCTGGCTTGCCGGCGATGGGCCGCATAGCGGCCCCGATTACCCGATCAGGACGGCGACCGATCGCGGCGCATCTGGCTAACCAGGGTAAAGCGATCATCCGGGTGCACCGTCTCGGACACCGCCATCAGGTCGCCGTTTTCCTCGCGGTAATGGCGAATGATCTTCAGCCCCGGCGAGCCTGCCTCGGCCTTCAGCACCCGGGCCATTTCCGCGGTCAGCAACACTGCCCGCACCTGCTGGTCGACCACCGCGATCGCCCGGCCATAGTGCTGCTCGATCAGCCCCGCAATCAGCTGGTCGGGGTGTTCGCGGGCCAACTCGATGACCTCGGCATAGTCGCGCTGCGCGTACACATCGGTCCAGCACAGCGGCGCGGCGTTGTGCACGCGGTCGACACGGATGCTCGACACGCAGAAGTAGTGCTCGCCCGGAACCAGCCCCAGCCGCGCCGCCTCGCTCAGGTCGGCGACGAAGTGGCGCACGTCCTGGATTTCCCGTTGCTGGGTTTCCGCCAGGTGCGCCAGGTCCGCCACGCTGGCCAGTGACTGCGAGTAGCCACCGCGCGGGCTGCTGGCCTCCACCCGGGTGCCCACGCGCTTGCGCCGCGATACCAGCCCTTGGTTGAGCAACTGGTTGATCGCCGCGCGCACAGTGTGTCGGCTCACATCGTACAGGTCGCACAGCTCGAACTCGGTCGGCAGCAGGCTGCCCACCGGGTAGCGGCCGCTGGCGATGCCTTCCATCAAGTCCTTTGCCACGGTGGTATAGCGCGTCGGGTTCATGCCTTTGGTCTGTCTCGCGAATTTGTAACAGCGGCGGGGCGCAATGCGGCCCCGGAAATCAAGCCTGTGCGGGCAGGCTCATATGCAGCAAGGGGAATGGCCGGCCTTCGCCATCCAGCGGTGAACGGCCGGTCTGGGTAAAACCGTAGTGCCGGTAGAACCCCACCGCCTGCGGGTTCTGCTCGTTGACATCGACGCTCATCACGCTGTGCTTCTGGCGGCCGAAGTCCAGCAGCGCGCGGCCTATGCCCTGGCCATGGCGCTCGGGGGCGACGAAGAGCATTTCCACGTGGTTGCCATTGAAACCGATGAAGCCCAGCGGGCGGTCTTCGGTGTCAACCCCGACCCAGAGCTCGACGGCCAGGAGGTAGACGTCACGCAATTGCGGCAGCAGCGCGTCGATGTCGGACGCTTGCAGAAAGTGGTGCGTGGCGCGCACGGCGCGCAGCCAGATATCGAGCAGTTGCGGGTGGTCTGCAGCGATGCTTTGGCGAATGATCATGGAGTCATGCCTGGGGAGACCGGGAGGAAAAAAGGGTACCCGGATTGTGTGGGGCGGGGCAATGGACGGTGGGGCAGGGCATCAGCTGATGTGTTGCCCGGGCCGGCCCTTTCGTGGGTAAACCCACAAGCAGGCACTGCCCTCGAGCCCGGCGCCGTACCTGTGGGAGCGGCTTTAGCCGCGAACACCGGCGCAGCCGGTGCCATGCACCGCGTTGGATTCTTCGCGGCTAAAGCCGCTCCCACAGGGTACGCGTACCGCTTGCGAATTCAGTTCTCTACGCGGCAGCGCAGCCCAACGTGCTGCCTGAAAAACGGTATTTAGAAACCCGCCTCCAGGCCCAGCAGGTCCTGCACCGTCTGCCTGCGGCGAATCATCCGTAGCGCTCCATCCTCGATCAGGAACTCCGGCAGCAACGGTCGGCTGTTGTAGTTCGACGACATCGACGCGCCATAGGCCCCGGCGTCGTGGATCACCAGCAGGTCACCCACCTGCGCCTGGGGCAGGTCGTGCGGGGTCAGTTCCTGGTCATCCTGGGTAAACACATCACCCGACTCGCACAGCGGCCCGGCCACCACGGTCGGCTGCCGTGGGCGGTCAACCGGCTGGCCGTCGGCGTCGAGCAGGGTCATGCGGTGGTAGGCCCCGTACATCGCCGGGCGCATCAGGTCGTTGAAACCGGCGTCGATCATGACGAAGGTATTGCGGCCCACCTGCTTCACGGCGCGTACCTCGGCCACCAGGTAGCCCGATTCCGCCACCAGGAAGCGCCCTGGCTCGATCTCCATGCGCACGGGGTGGCCCAGCATCGCTTCGATTTCCTTGCGGGCCACGGCCCAGGTCCGGGCGTAGCGTTGCAGGTCGACCGGCTTGTCGCTGCTGCGGTACGGGGTGGAAAGGCCGCCGCCAATGGAGAACGCCTCGATGTCCACGCCCAGGCGGCCGATCAGCTCGATCATCGAGCGCGCCACTTGCTCCAGATGCTGGTAGTCCACCCCGGAGCCGATGTGCATGTGCACCCCTACCAGGTGCAAGCCATGGGTTTTCACGCAGGTCAGCGCTTCGCCCAGCTCTTCGTGCCAGATGCCGTGCTTGCTGTTCTCGCCGCCGGTGTTGGTCTTGCGGCTGTGGCCATGGCCGAAGCCTGGGTTGATGCGGATCCACACGCGGTGGCCGGGCGAGCGTTCACCCAGTTGGCGCAGCATGTCGATGGAACCGGCGTTGACTTCGATCTTCGAGGCCACCACCCGCTCCAGGGTCGGCCGGTCCAGCGCGTCGCAGGTCAGCACCACGCCAGCAGGGTCGCCATCCACGCTGGCGCCCGCGGCAAAAGCCCGCTCCATTTCGCCCAGCGACACTGCGTCCAGCACCAGGCCGTGGGCGCGCATCAGGCGCAGCACATGCAGGTTGGGGTTGGCCTTCTGGGCGAAGCGCACGGTGTCGAACACCTTCAGCTGTTCGACACGCTCGGCGATGGTGCCGGCGTCGTAGGCCCACAGCGGCGAGCCGTGCTGGCGGACAGCCTCGGCCAGAAGAGTGAAGGGTGCAGTCATGGCGGCGCTACTCATATAAGGAAGGCCACGAGGATGAGCCAAAGCAGGAATTCAGAAAAATAGCTATTTTTCTGTCAGCCATTCATATCTGATATGACCATTGCCGACTTGCCAGGTGTTGCCCGTGAAACTGTCCGTCCGCCATATCGAAGTGTTCCGCGCCATCATGGCCGCTGGCAGCGTCACCGGTGCGGCGCGCCTGCTGTTTACCTCGCAGCCCACCGTCAGCCGTGAGCTGGCGCGGCTGGAGCAGGTAACCGGGCTGAACCTGTTCGAGCGCGAAGGTGGCCGCCTGGTGGCGACGGCCCAGGCGCTGCTGTTGATCGAGGAGGTTGAACGGGCCTACGTAGGGCTGGAGCGCATCGACCGCTTTGCCCAGGCCATCCGCAATTTCGAGCAGGGCCGGCTGGCCATTACCTGCCTGCCGCTGTTTTCCCAGACCTTGCTGCCCAAGGCTTGCCAGCGCTTTCACCAGCAGCACCGGGGCGTGAGCGTGAGTATCCTGGCGCAGGAGTCGCCGTTGCTGGAGGAGTCGCTGGTTGCCCAGCAGCATGACCTGGGCCTGACCGAGGTAGAGCAGATACCGCGTGGCGCCTACGGCGAATTGCTGTTCAGCGCCAACATGGTGTGCGTGCTGCCCGACGGGCACCCGTTGCAGGCCAGGGCCGAGCTGGAGCTGAGCGATTTCCACGAGGTCGACTTCATCAACCTGGCCAGCCTGGACACCTACCGGCAGCGCCTGGACCAGCACTTTCGCGCGGCAGGGGTGAACCGCCGCACGGTCATCGAGACCACCAGTGCGGCCTCGGTGTGCGCCATGGTCAGGCAGGGCCTGGGGGTGGCGATCATCAACCCGCTGAGCGGGCTGGAAGCGGCGCAGGGCGGGTTGCCGATCCGGCGTTTGCGGGTGTCGGTGCCGTACCAGGTGATGCTGATCAGGCCGGACCACCGGCCGGCGTCGGCGGCGGTGGAGCCGTTTTGCCAGGCGTTGCGGCAACAGGCCCAAGAGATGCAAGCGGCACTGATCTGAAGCCTGGCGCGCTCCAAGGGGACGCTCAAAATTCGCACACTTGTGCTGGTTGTACCGGCCTCATCGCCGGCAAGCCAGCTCCCACAGGTACGGTACATGGCTCGAGGCCGGCGCGGTCGGGGTGGGAGCTGGCTTGCCGGCGATGAGGCCGGTACAACCAGCAGAAGACAGGGCGTCTGTGAAGGCTGCGGCTCAGAGTTCGCAGACGAAGGTGCCGGTCCCGGCCAGGATGTTCTCCAGGGTTTCCTTCACTTCATCCATGTCACTCAACTCGCTGGTCAGGTTGATCTCCAGCACCTCATCCCCCTTCAGCGCATCCCGGTCGCCGGCCGCCACTTCGATCAGCAGGCGCTTGGCGCTCAGGGTCACTTTCAGGCCATCCAGCGTCGACGGCTCGTCATCCAGGGTCAGGTCGACGGTGTCTTCGTCCGGGTAGCGGGTCAGCAGGAACATCTGACCCTTGTCGCTGTGGCAGCACAGGGTCGCCATGTTGTCTTCCTCGTCATCGCAAGGGGTGGCGAACAGCAGGGCAGTATTGATTTGCATGGACAAGGCTCGGATCAAAGGAAACGGAAGGGAATTCTGACAGTCTTGCCGACAGGCATAAACGTAAAGTTACCCCCCCTTGACCGAAATTGTCGCAGCGCTGCAAGCCTTGATGACCGATCAGTCGTTAAGCTTCGGCGAGCCCTGGGCGTGCCTGCGCACGTTCAACGCCTGGTTTTACCGTCCGCCTTGCCACGGGTTGGCTATCGTTGATCCGTACACGGCGCACGCAGCGACGCTTCAATTATTACAAAGCCCAAGCGGAGTACCACAGATGGCGTTCTTCACCGCAGCCAGCAAAGCCGACTTCCAGCATCAACTGCAAGCGGCCCTGGCGCAGCACATCAGCGAACAGTCCCTGCCACAAGTCGCGCTGTTCGCCGAGCAGTTCTTCGGCATCATCTCTCTGGACGAACTCACCCAACGCAGGCTTTCCGACCTGGCCGGCTGCACCCTGTCAGCCTGGCGCATCATCGAGCGTTTCGACCCCGAATACCCGCAAGTACGGGTGTACAACCCCGATTACGAACGCAATGGCTGGCAATCGACCCACAGCGTGGTCGAAGTGCTGCACCACGACCTGCCGTTCCTGGTCGACTCGGTACGCACCGAGCTCAACCGCCGCGGCTACAGCATCCACACCCTGCAGACCACCGTGCTAAGCGTGCGCCGCGGCGCCAAGGGCGAGCTGCTTGAACTGCTGCCCAAGGGCACCCAGGGCGAGGGCGTACGCCATGAGTCGCTGATGTACCTGGAGATCGACCGTTGCGCCAACGCCGCCGAGCTGACGGTACTGGCCCGCGAGATCGAGCAGGTGCTGGCCGAGGTGCGGGTGGTGGTTGCCGACTTCGAACCGATGAAGGCCAAGCTGCGTGAAGTGGTGGCGGAGGTGGAGCAGACTGCCTTTGGCCCGGCGCAGCACGAAAAGGGCGAGGTGAAGGCTTTTCTCGAGTGGCTGCTGGACAACCACTTCACCTTCCTGGGCTATGAAGAATTCACCGTCAAGGGCGACGCCGATGGCGGCCAGATGGTCTACGACGAGCAGTCGTTCCTCGGCCTGCCGCGCCGCCTGCGCGTGGGCCTGACGAGCGACGAGCTGCGCATCGAAGACTATGCCGTGGCCTACCTCAACGAACCGTTGCTGCTGTCGTTCGCCAAGGCCGCGCTGCCAAGCCGCGTACACCGCCCGGCCTACCCGGACTACGTGTCGATCCGCCAGCTGGACGCCGACGGCAAGGTGATCAAGGAGCACCGCTTCATGGGCCTGTACACCTCGTCGGTGTACGGCGAAAGCGTGCATGCCATCCCTTATATCCGCCAGAAGGTCACCGAAGTCGAGCGCCGCTCGGGCTTCGATCCCAAGGCCCACCTGGGCAAGGAACTGGCCCAGGTGCTGGAAGTGCTGCCGCGCGACGACCTGTTCCAGACCCCGGTCGACGAGCTGTTCAGCACCGTCATGTCGATCGTGCAGATCCAGGAACGCAACAAGATCCGCGTGTTCCTGCGCAAGGACCCGTACGGCCGCTTCTGCTACTGCCTGGCCTATGTACCGCGGGAAATCTACTCCACTGAAGTGCGGCAGAAGATCCAGCAGGTGCTGATGGAACGCCTGAAGGCCAGCGACTGCGAGTTCTGGACCTTCTTCTCCGAATCGGTGCTGGCACGGGTTCAGCTGATTCTGCGGGTAGACCCGAAAAACCGCATCGACATCGACCCGCAGCAGCTGGAACGCGAAGTGATCCAGGCCTGCCGCTCGTGGCATGACGACTACTCGGCGCTGGTGATCGAGAACTTCGGCGAAGCCCAGGGCACCAACATCCTCGCCGACTTCCCCAAAGGTTTCCCGGCTGGCTACCGCGAGCGCTTCGCCGCGCACTCGGCGGTGGTCGACCTGCAGCACGTGCTGAACCTGTCGGAAAGCAAGCCGCTGGCGATGAGCTTCTACCAGCCGCTGACCCAGGTCGGCGAGCGCACCCTGCACTGCAAGCTGTACCACGCCGACACGCCGCTGGCGCTGTCCGACGTGCTGCCGATCCTGGAGAACCTTGGCCTGCGCGTGCTCGGCGAGTTCCCGTACCGCCTGCGCCATGCCAGTGGCCGCGGCTACTGGATCCACGACTTCGCCTTCACCTACAGCGAAGGCCTGAGCCTGGACATCCAACAGCTCAACGACACCCTGCAGGATGCCTTCATCCACATCGTCCGCGGCGATGCCGAGAACGACGCCTTCAACCGCCTGGTGCTGACCGCCGGCCTGCCATGGCGCGACGTGGCGCTGCTGCGCGCCTACGCCCGTTACCTGAAGCAGATTCGCCTGGGCTTCGACCTGGGCTACATCGCCAGCACCCTGAACAACCACACCGACATCGCCCGCGAGCTGACCCGGTTGTTCAAGACCCGCTTCTACCTGGCGCGCAAGCTCACCCAGGAAGACCTGGATGACAAGCAACTGCGCCTGGAGCAAGCCATCCTGACCGCGCTGGACGACGTGCAGGTGCTCAACGAAGACCGCATCCTGCGTCGCTACCTGGACCTGATCAAGGCCACCCTGCGCACCAACTTCTACCAGCCGGACGCCAACGGCCACAACAAGTCGTACTTCAGCTTCAAGTTCAACCCCAAGCTGATCCCCGAACTGCCTAAACCAGTGCCCAAGTTCGAGATCTTCGTCTACTCGCCACGGGTCGAAGGCGTGCACCTGCGCTTTGGCAACGTCGCCCGCGGCGGCCTGCGCTGGTCCGACCGCGAGGAAGACTTCCGCACCGAGGTGCTGGGCCTGGTGAAAGCCCAGCAGGTGAAGAACTCGGTCATCGTGCCGGTCGGTGCCAAGGGCGGCTTCCTGCCGCGCCGCCTGCCGCTGGGCGGCAGCCGTGACGAGATCGCCGCCGAAGGCGTGGCGTGCTACCGCATCTTCATTTCCGGCCTGCTCGACATCACCGACAACCTCAAGGACGGTGGCGTGGTACCGCCGGCCAACGTGGTGCGCCATGACGATGACGACCCGTACCTGGTGGTGGCGGCCGACAAGGGCACCGCGACCTTCTCGGACATCGCCAACGGCATCGCCATCGACTACGGCTTCTGGCTGGGCGACGCCTTCGCCTCGGGCGGCTCGGCCGGTTACGACCACAAGAAGATGGGTATTACCGCGCGCGGCGCCTGGGTGGGCGTGCAGCGCCACTTCCGCGAGCGCGGCATCAATGTGCAGGAAGACCCGATCACCGTCATTGGCGTCGGCGACATGGCCGGCGACGTGTTCGGCAACGGCCTGCTGATGTCCGACAAGCTGCAACTGGTGGCGGCGTTCAACCACCTGCACATCTTCATCGACCCGAACCCGGAGCCAGCCGCAAGCTTTGCCGAACGCAAGCGCCTGTTCGACCTGCCGCGCTCGGCCTGGAGCGACTACGACACCAGCATCATGTCCGAAGGCGGCGGGATCTTCCCGCGCAGTGCCAAGAGCATCGCCATCAGCCCGCAGATGAAAGAGCGCTTCGCCATCGAAGCCGACCGCCTGACCCCGACCGAGCTGCTCAATGCGCTGCTCAAGGCACCGGTAGACCTGCTGTGGAACGGTGGCATCGGTACCTACGTCAAGGCCAGCACCGAGAGCCACGCCGACGTCGGTGACAAGGCCAACGACGCGCTGCGGGTCAATGGCAACGAACTGCGCTGCAAGGTGGTGGGCGAGGGCGGCAACCTGGGCATGACCCAGCTTGGCCGGGTCGAGTTCGGCCTGCATGGCGGCGCCACCAACACCGACTTCATCGACAACGCCGGCGGCGTGGACTGCTCCGACCACGAGGTCAACATCAAGATCCTGCTCAACGAAGTGGTGCAGGGTGGCGACATGACCGAGAAGCAGCGCAACCAGCTGCTGGGCAGCATGACCGACGAAGTGGCCGGCCTGGTGCTGGGCAACAACTACAAGCAGACCCAGGCGTTGTCGCTGGCGGCCCGCCGTGCCCGCGAGCGGATTGCCGAGTACAAGCGCCTGATGGCCGACCTGGAGGCTCGAGGCAAGCTGGACCGCGCCATCGAGTTCCTGCCGTCCGAAGAGCAGTTGGCCGAACGCCTGGCCGCCGGTCAGGGCCTGACCCGTGCCGAGCTGTCGGTGCTGATCTCGTACAGCAAGATCGACCTCAAGGAACAGCTGCTCAAGTCGCTGGTGCCGGACGACGACTACCTGACCCGCGACATGGAAACCGCCTTCCCGCCGTCGCTGGTCAGCAAATTTGCCGAGTCCATGCGCCGCCACCGCCTGAAGCGCGAAATCGTCAGCACCCAGATCGCCAACGACCTGGTCAACAACATGGGCATCACCTTCGTCCAGCGCCTGAAGGAGTCGACCGGCTTGAGCCCGGCCAACGTGGCCGGGGCCTATGTGATCGTGCGCGACATCTTCCATCTGCCGCACTGGTTCCGCCAGATCGAGGCACTGGACTACCAGGTGCCGGCGGAAATCCAGCTTACCCTGATGGACGAGCTGATGCGCCTGGGCCGCCGTGCCACCCGCTGGTTCCTGCGCAGCCGCCGCAACGAGCAGGACGCCGGGCGCGACACCGCGCACTTCGGGCCGAAGATCGCGCAACTGGGGCTCAAGCTCGACGAGTTGCTCGAAGGCCCGACCCGCGAGCGCTGGATGGTGCGCTACCAGGGCTTCGTCGAGGCTGGTGTGCCGGAGTTGCTGGCGCGCATGGTGGCTGGCACTACCCACCTGTACACCCTGTTGCCGATCATCGAGGCCTCGGATGTTACCGGCCATGACCCGGCGCAGGTGGCCAAGGCGTTCTTCGCCGTGGGCAGCGCACTGGACCTGACCTGGTACCTGCAGGAAATTAGCAACCTGCCGGTGGAGAACAACTGGCAGGCGCTGGCCCGCGAGGCGTTCCGCGACGACATCGACCTGCAGCAGCGGGCGATCACCATCTCGGTACTGCAGATGGCCGATGCACCGGAAGACATGGACGCCCGCGTGGCGCTGTGGGCCGAGCAGCACCGGGTGATGGTGGAGCGCTGGCGCGCCATGCTGGATGACCTGCGCAATGCCACCGGTACCGACTATGCTATGTACGCGGTAGCCAACCGCGAGCTGGTCGACCTGGCCATGAGCGGGCAGGCGGCGGTGGTGCCGTCCTGAGCCATGAGCTGAAATGAAAAGCCCCGGCAGTGATGCCGGGGCTTTTTTATTCCTGTGCTGGCCCTTTCGCGGGTGAACCCGCTCCCACAGGGATATCACAAGACTTGAGTGCAGTGAGGTCCCTGTGGGAGCGGGCGTGCCCGCGAAGAGGCCGGTACAAGCTTACTTGAACCTGCGCTCCACCCCTTTCTCCACCAGAATCTCCGCCGAAATCTCCTCCCACAGGGATATCACAAGACTTGAGTGTAGTGATGTCCCTGTGGGAGCGGGTTTACCCGCGAAGAGGCCGGTACAGGCTTACTTGAACCTGCGCTCCACCCCTTTCTCCACCAGAATCTCCGCCGAAATCTCCTCCCACAGGGATATCACAAGACTTGAGTGTAGTGAGGTCCCTGTGGGAGCGGGTTTACCCGCGAAGAGGCCGGTACAGGCTTACTTGAACCTGCGCTCCACCCCTTTCTCCACGAGAATCTTCGCCGAAATCTCCTCCACCGAAAAATGCGTGGAATTGATGTTGGGAATGTTCTCCCGGCGGAACAGGTTTTCCACCTCGCGCACTTCGAACTCGCACTGGGCAAAGCTGGAATAGCGGCTGTTGGGCTTGCGCTCGTGGCGGATGGCGGTGAGGCGGTCGGGGTCGATGGTCAGGCCGAACAGCTTGTTGTGGTGCTTTTTCAGCACCGCCGGCAGCTGCAGGCGCTCCATGTCGTCCTCGGTCAGCGGGTAGTTGGCGGCGCGGATGCCGAATTGCATGGCCATGTACAGGCAGGTGGGGGTCTTGCCGCAGCGCGATACGCCTACCAGGATCAGGTCGGCCTTGTCGTAGTAGTGGGTGCGTGCGCCATCGTCGTTGTCCAGGGCGAAATTCACCGCCTCGATGCGTTCCATGTAGTTGGAATTGCCGCCGATCGAGTGCGACTTGCCGACGGAATACGACGAATGGGCAGTCAATTCTTGTTCAAGCGGGGACAAAAACGAAGAAAAGATGTCGATCATGAAGCCATTCGAGGTAGCCAGGATCTCACGGATGTCCTGATTGACGATGGTGTCGAAGATGATCGGGCGTACACCATCGCGCTCGGCCGCGGCGTTGATCTGCTGGACCATGGTCCGCGCCTTTTCCGGCGAATCGATGTAGGGACGGGTGAATTTATTGAACGGAATGCTCTCGAATTGAGCGAGCAGACTCTGGCCCAGGGTTTCGGCGGTAATGCCGGTGCCGTCGGAGATGAAGAACGCGGTTCGTTTCATTTGCGATCTGGGCCTTAAGCTGATGACGTTTCTTGGATATGATAAGTTCGGTTTGCCGAATGCGGCTGTCGGCATTCTCACTTATTTTCCAGGTACAGGCCACAAGCGTCCGGCCAAGTCAACGAAGGCAGGCGGGCGCCCTTGAGCTTTTCCAATACAGTTAGTGGAGAGATCACCTTGGTAGAGTACGTAGTTTCCCTCGATAAGCTCGGCGTCCATGATGTGGAGCATGTGGGGGGCAAGAACGCATCCCTGGGCGAGATGATCAGCAACCTTGCAGGTGCTGGTGTATCGGTGCCGGGCGGCTTTGCCACTACGGCGCAGGCGTACCGCGATTTTCTCGAACAGAGTGGTCTCAACGACCGTATCCACGCCGCGCTCGACGCACTCGACGTGGATGACATCAACGCCCTGACCAAGACCGGCGCGCAGATTCGCCAGTGGGTCATGGAAGCCGACTTCCCGGCCCGCCTGGATTCGGAAATCCGTACGGCCTTCGCCGAAATGGCTGCCGGCAACGACAACATGGCAGTTGCCGTGCGCTCCTCGGCCACCGCCGAAGACCTGCCGGACGCCTCGTTCGCCGGTCAGCAGGAAACCTTCCTCAACATCCGCGGCGTCGACAACGTGATCCGCGCGGCCAAGGAAGTGTTCGCCTCGCTGTTCAACGACCGTGCCATCGCCTACCGCGTGCACCAGGGCTTCGACCACAAGCTGGTAGCCCTGTCCGCCGGCGTGCAGCGCATGGTCCGCTCCGAAACCGGCACCGCCGGCGTCATGTTCACCCTCGACACCGAGTCGGGCTTCCGCGACGTGGTGTTCATCACCGGCGCCTACGGCCTGGGCGAAACCGTGGTGCAGGGTGCGGTCAACCCTGACGAATTCTACGTGCACAAACAAACCCTGGAGGCCGGCCGCCCGGCCATCTTGCGCCGCAACCTGGGCAGCAAGGCGATCAAGATGGTCTACGGCGAAGAAGCCAAGGCCGGCCGTTCGGTCAAGACCGTCGAAGTGGACCGCGCCGAGCGCGCGCGCTTCTGCCTTACCGATGCCGAGGTCAGCGAGCTGGCCAAGCAGGCCATGATCATCGAGAAACACTACCAGCGCCCGATGGACATCGAATGGGCCAAGGACGGTGACGATGGCAAGCTGTACATCGTCCAGGCGCGCCCCGAGACGGTGAAGAGCCGTTCCAGCGCCAACGTCATGGAACGCTACCTGCTCAAAGAGAAGGGCACCGTACTGGTCGAAGGCCGCGCCATTGGCCAGCGCATCGGCGCCGGCAAGGTCCGCGTGATCAACGACGTATCGGAAATGGACAAGGTCCAGCCGGGCGACGTGCTGGTCTCCGACATGACCGACCCGGACTGGGAGCCGGTGATGAAGCGCGCCAGCGCCATCGTCACCAACCGTGGCGGGCGTACCTGCCACGCGGCGATCATCGCCCGTGAGCTGGGCATTCCGGCCGTGGTCGGCTGCGGCAACGCCACCCAGGTGCTGAAAGATGGCCAGGGCGTGACCGTATCCTGCGCCGAAGGCGATACCGGCTTCATCTTCGAGGGCGAGCTGGGGTTCGACGTCAAGCAGAACTCGGTCGACGCCATGCCTGACCTGCCGTTCAAGATCATGATGAACGTCGGCAACCCGGACCGTGCGTTCGATTTCGCCCAGTTGCCCAACGCCGGTGTCGGCCTGGCGCGCCTGGAGTTCATCATCAACCGCATGATCGGCGTGCACCCCAAGGCACTGCTGAACTACGCAGGCCTGCCAGCCGACCTGAAGGACAGCGTCGACAAGCGCATCGCCGGCTACAACGACCCGGTCGGCTTCTACGTCGAGAAGCTGGTCGAGGGCATCAGCACCCTGGCTGCGGCCTTCTACCCGAAAAAGGTCATCGTGCGCCTGTCGGACTTCAAGTCCAACGAGTACGCCAACCTGATCGGCGGCAAGCTGTACGAGCCGGAAGAAGAAAACCCGATGCTGGGCTTCCGTGGCGCTTCGCGCTACATCAGCGAATCGTTCCGTGACTGCTTCGAGCTCGAGTGCCGTGCGCTCAAGCGCGTGCGCAACGAGATGGGCCTGACCAACGTCGAGATCATGGTGCCGTTCGTACGCACCCTGGGTGAAGCCAGCCAGGTCGTCGACCTGCTTGCCGAAAACGGCCTGGCCCGCGGCGAAAACGGCCTGCGCGTGATCATGATGTGCGAACTGCCGTCCAACGCCATCCTCGCCGAAGAGTTCCTGGAATACTTCGACGGCTTCTCGATCGGCTCGAACGACCTGACCCAGCTGACCCTGGGCCTGGACCGTGACTCGGGCATCATCGCCCACCTGTTCGACGAGCGTAACCCCGCGGTGAAGAAGCTGCTGGCCAACGCCATTGCCGCGTGCAACAAGGCTGGCAAGTACATCGGCATCTGCGGCCAGGGCCCGTCGGACCACCCGGACCTGGCCAAGTGGCTGATGGAACAGGGCATCGACAGCGTGTCGCTGAACCCGGACTCGGTACTCGAAACCTGGTTCTACCTGGCCGAAGGGCAGGGCGCGGTCTGATGCAGTAAAACGCGGGGGTACGTCTGGCGTACCCCCGCCTGGTTTTTTCCAGGGCGAGCTCCAGCAATGGATCCCGCCCTTTTTTGTGCACCAAGCAACCTTATGCAAAGCAGCAGCACTCTATTCCCCGTGGCCCTGCTCAGTGCCGAACGCCGCGGCGACCTCAGCGAAGACGTGTACCGGATCAAGGCCGGCAACAGCCCTGACCCCAGCGTCGAGCTGGCTGTCACCCGCCTGGGGCTGGCCGATCAGGGCCAGGCCCAGGGCGTGCCGGTCATTCTCCTGCACGGCAGCTTCTCCAACCGCCGCTTCTGGTACTCGCCCAAAGGGGTTGGCCTGGGGGCCTATCTCGCCCGCGCCGGCTTCGATGTGTGGATCCCGGAAATGCGCGGCCACGGCCTGTCGCCGCGTAACCATGACTGGAAGCACAACAGCGTTGCCGCCTATGCCCGCGATGACCTGCCGCTGATTGCCGCGTTCGTGCGCGAGCAATCGGGCCAGGCGCCGCACTGGGTCGGCCATTCCCTGGGTGGTACGACCCTGGCGGCAGCGCTGGGCGGTGGCTTTCTGCCAGCCGAGCAGGTGGCCAGCGTGGCGCTGTTCGGTACCCAGATCAGCCGCGTGTACTGGCCGTTGAAGGTGCCGCCGCTGGCCTGGGGGGCGAAGCTGCTGCTCAAGCGCTGGGGGCAGATTTCCGGGCCGCGTTTCAAGCGTGGGCCGGAGGATGAGCCGATCGGCCTGGCCCTGGAGAGCATGCGCTGGCATGGCCTGTTCGGGCGCTTTGGCGACAGGCAGAGCGACTGGTGGGCGGGGCTGGCCGAGGTGGATGTACCGCTGCTGGCGGTGGCGGGTGCGGGGGACTTCCAGGACCCGGTGTGGGCCTGCCGCAAGCTGTTCGAGCAATTGGGCGGTGAGCGCAAGCAGTTTCTGCGGCTGGGGCTCGAGGAAGGCTTCGAGGCTTTCGGGCATGTCGACATGCTGGTGAGCAAGGCCGCGCAGGTGCAGGTGTGGCCGCTGGTGGAGCGTTGGCTGCGGGATCCGCTGGTGCCGGTGCATGAATCCACGGTGGTGGCGGAGCCTGTGCCCGCCAGTTGATTCTGCTGTGTCTGGACTGTCCCTATCGCCGGCAAGCCAGCTCCCACAGGAGTATCACTAGCCTGAAGCCAGCGGGGTCCTGTGGGAGCTGGCTTGCCGGCGATAGGGCCGGTACAGGCAAAACACAACTGACTGCTTGGTCCCGGATGACTGCAATGGGCTCTACGGTGTAGCCTTGGCCGATACCCGCTTTCGTTGTGACTGACAGGAGCTTCCCATGCAGCATTACGTTACGCCCGACCTGTGTGACGCCTACCCGGACCTGGTGCAGGTGCTGGAACCGATGTTCAGCAGTTTCGGCGGCCGCGATTCGTTCGGCGGCCAGATCGTCACCATCAAGTGCTTCGAAGACAACTCGCTGGTCAAGGAGCAGGTCGAGCTCGATGGCAAGGGCAAGGTCCTGGTCGTCGATGGTGGTGGCTCGCTGCGCCGCGCACTGCTCGGCGACATGCTCGCCGAGAAGGCTGCCAAGAACGGTTGGGAAGGCCTGGTGATCTACGGCTGCGTGCGTGACGTCGACGTGCTGATCCAGACCGACGTCGGCGTGCAGGCCCTGGCCAGCCACCCGATGAAGACCGACAAGCGCGGCATCGGCGACCTCAACGTGGCAGTGACCTTCGCCGGGGTGACCTTCCGCCCGGGCGAGTACGTGTATGCCGACAACAATGGCGTGCTGGTCTCGCCAAGCCCGCTGAAAATGCCGGAGTGATGCGCCGCCCGCGCTGATGGAGCTTTGATGTTCGAGGAAGACAACGCGCAGTGGGGGCTGGTACACGCCCTGGTGCTCGATGGCAAAGGCGGCGCGCGCTCGATTGCCCGTACCGAGCTGGACGACCTGCAGCTGCAACCCGAGCAGAGCCTGTGGCTGCACTGGGACCGCAGCCATCCGCAAACCCGCACCTGGCTGCTGCACGACAGCGGCCTGAGCGCGTTCGCCTGCGAGCTGCTGCTGGAAGAAAACACCCGGCCGCGCCTGCTGCCCCTGGCCGATGAACAGTTGTTGCTGTTCCTGCGTGGGGTCAACCTCAACCCGGGGGCAGAGCCT
This sequence comes from Pseudomonas sp. X4, assembly GCF_040784925.1. Taxonomy (NCBI): domain Bacteria; kingdom Pseudomonadati; phylum Pseudomonadota; class Gammaproteobacteria; order Pseudomonadales; family Pseudomonadaceae; genus Pseudomonas; species Pseudomonas sp. X4. The sequence goes on from NZ_CP160798.1 coordinate 4,147,710, forward strand.
GAAGACATGGTCTCGGTGCGCATCTTCGCCGAGGCGCAGCGGGTCATCTCGCTGCGCCTGCGGCCGTTGCGCGCCAGTGACGAGATTCTCCAGCAGCTCGAAGAGGGCAGGGGCCCGAAATCGGCTTCCGAGCTGTTGCTGCTGATGGGCGAACTGCTGACCGAAAAGGTCCAGGGCCTGGTCAGCGACCTGTCCGAACTGGTCGACCTGGAAGAAGAAAAGGTCGAGTCCGACGAACGGTACACTCCAGAGAATGGCTGCCTGCAGCAGATTCGCCGGCGTGCCGCCGGCCTGCGGCGTTTCCTGGCTCCGCAGCGGGAGATCTACGCCCAGCTGTCGCGTAGCAAATGGAGCTGGTTCGTCGATGCCGACGCCGATTACTGGAACGAGCTGAACAACAGCCTGATCCGCTACCTCGAAGAGCTGGAACTGACCCGCGAGCGGGCCGCCCTGGTGCTGGAAAGCCAGGATCGTCGGCGCAGCGAGCGCATGAACCGCACCATGTACCGCTTTGGCATCATCACCTGCATCTTCCTGCCCATGAGCTTCATCACCGGGCTGCTGGGCATCAATGTCGGCGGCATCCCGGGGGCGGAAAACCCCTATGGCTTCCTGTTTGCCTGCATCGTCGTGCTGGGGCTGGCAGTGGGGCAGTGGTGGCTGTTCCGGCGGTTGCGGTGGGTATAGATGCTCATTGACCTGCACCGGCCCTATCGCCGGCAAGCCAGCTCCCACAGGTGCACCACAGGTTTCAAGGCTTGTGGTACCCCTGTGGGAGCTGGCTTGCCGGCGATAGGGCCAGTGCAGGCAAGCGCCATTCATTTTGAAACACTCGTCCCAATGCGATGTGTGACCCATCGACCGGCCATCTCGTCTCTGACTGACACTGCGCGAGGTGCCCATGCACGATCCGTTTGAAGAATCCCTGCGCGACCTGCTCAAGGCGTCACCCTCCGGCAATGACCGGGACGACCGGGACGACGCCGCTTGCCTGGGTCGCGTGCTGAAAACCGCCAACCGCCAGGTTGGCGCGGGCGATCTGTTCAGCCTGCTTGGCCGCTGGAGCCAGGCGCTGCTGATCGCCGTGAACAATGGCGCGGCGCATGTTGCGCCGGTGCGTCGACACTCTTCCCGCAACGCTGCCAACGGCAGCAAAGCAGATAAGGCCGATTGAATATGGAACTCGATCTCTGGACCCAGAGCCTGGTCACCGCCATGACTGCCCTTTGGACCAAGGTAGCGAACTTCATCCCCAACCTGTTCGGCGCGCTGGTCGTGGTGCTGCTCGGTTTCGTGGTGGCCAAGCTGCTCGACACGCTGCTGTCCAAACTGCTGGCCAAGTTCGGCCTGGACCGCCTGATGGCCGGCACCGGCCTGACCAAGATGCTCGGCCGGGTCGGCATCCAGGTACCCATCTCCACCCTGATCGGCAAGATCGTCTACTGGTTCGTGCTGCTTATCTTCCTGGTCTCGGCCGCCGAGTCGCTGGGCCTGGAGCGGGTGTCGGCAACCCTCGACATGCTTGCCCTGTACCTGCCGAAGGTGTTCGGCGCAGCCCTGGTGCTGCTGGCTGGCGTGCTGCTGGCCCAGGTGGCCAACGGCCTGGTACGCGGCGCTGCCGAAGGCATCGGCCTGGAATACTCGGCAGGCCTGGGCCGTATCACCCAAGGCCTGGTGATCATCATCAGCATCTCGGTGGCCATCAGCCAGCTGGAGGTGAAAACCGACCTGCTGAACCATGTGATCGTGATCGGGCTGATTACCGTTGGTCTGGCCGTTGCATTGGCAATGGGCCTCGGTAGCCGCGAAATCGCCGGGCAAATCCTTGCCGGCATCTACGTGCGCGAGCTGTACCAGGTGGGCCAGCAGGTGCGAATTGGAGAGGTCGAAGGGCATATCGAGGAAATCGGTACGGTCAAGACGACGCTGCTGACCGATGATGGCGAACTGGTATCGCTGTCCAATCGTGAGCTGCTTGAACAGCGAGTCAATAGCCGCTAACCGCACAAAGCTGTTAATGTATGCCGCCGCGAAAATCGACCCACGGGGTCGCGCGGCGACATTGACCTGACTGTCGGCCAGATCCGTTTTGAATAAAGTTCATTCGCCGCCCATGCGTTATGACCCCCGCGAGCTCACCGACGAAGAGTTGGTGGCGCGTTCGCATGAGGAGCTGTACCACGTTACCCGCGCCTATGAAGAGCTCATGCGGCGCTACCAACGGACCCTGTTCAACGTCTGTGCGCGTTATCTGGGGAACGACCGTGACGCGGACGATGTCTGTCAGGAAGTCATGTTGAAAGTGCTGTACGGGCTGAAGAACTTCGAGGGTAAGTCCAAGTTCAAGACCTGGCTCTACAGCATCACCTACAACGAATGCATTACCCAGTACCGCAAGGAGCGCCGTAAACGTCGGTTGATGGATGCCTTGAGTCTGGACCCTGTTGAAGAGGCGTCCGAAGACAAGGCTCCGAAGCCGGAAGAAAAAGGCGGGCTGGACAAGTGGCTGGTGCATGTGAACCCGATTGACCGGGAAATCCTGGTGCTGCGTTTTGTCGCAGAGCTGGAATTTCAGGAAATTGCCGACATCATGCACATGGGCCTGAGCGCGACAAAAATGCGCTACAAGCGCGCGCTAGACAAGCTTCGGGAGAAATTTGCCGGCCTCGATGAAACTTAGTGGCGTGCAAATATCTCTAACGAACCGGCGAGTTCTGCTAGACTTGCCGTCGAGTTGTCCCCCTTGTTTGTGGTGGGACTGCTTAACTATCACCAGATGGGGATTTAACGGATGAAATTGAAAAACACCTTGGGCTTGGCCATTGGCTCGCTCGTCGCTGCTACTTCGTTCGGCGTTCTGGCTCAAGGCCAAGGCGCTGTGGAAATCGAAGGCAACGTTACCAAGCAGTACTACGACAGCGAACGTAACTTCAAGAACGACGGCACCAATCCTGGTGTTCGCCTGGGCTACTTCCTGACCGACGACGTTTCCCTGGACCTCGGCTACAACGAGACCCACAACGCTCGTGGTGAAGTCTTCAATAAAGACATCAAAGGTTCCAAGGCCAAGCTCGACGCTACCTACCACTTCGGTACCGTGGGCGACGCTCTGCGTCCGTACGTTTCCGCCGGTTTCGCTCACGAGAGCCTGGGCCAGGCCACTCGTAGCGGCCGCGACCACTCCACCTTCGCCAACGTTGGCGCTGGCGCCAAGTGGTACATCACCGACATGTTCTTCGCCCGTGCTGGCGTAGAAGCCATGTACAACATCGACAACGGCAACACCGAGTGGGGCCCGACCGTTGGTGTTGGTCTGAACTTCGGCGGTAGCCCGAAGCAAGCTGAAGTCGCTCCGGCTCCAGTTGCCGAAGTGTGCTCCGACTCCGACAACGACGGCGTTTGCGACAACGTCGACAAGTGCCCAGACACCCCAGCCAACGTTACCGTTGACGCTGATGGCTGCCCGGCTGTTGCCGAAGTCGTTCGCGTTGAGCTGGACGTCAAGTTCGACTTCGACAAGTCGGTCGTCAAGCCAAACAGCTACGGCGACATCAAGAACCTGGCTGACTTCATGAAGCAGTACCCACAGACCACCACCACCGTGGAAGGTCACACTGACTCCGTCGGCCCAGACGCTTACAACCAGAAGCTGTCCGAGCGTCGTGCCAACGCTGTCAAGCAGGTCCTGACCCAGCAGTACGGCGTGGAATCCAGCCGTGTTGACTCGGTTGGCTACGGCGAAACCCGTCCGGTTGCCGACAACGCCACCGAAGAAGGCCGTGCTGTCAACCGTCGCGTTGAAGCTCAGGTAGAAGCCCAGGCCAAGTAATTGGTTTGAAGCTTCATGAAAAACCCGGCCTCGGCCGGGTTTTTCTTTGCCTGGGATTTGTGTGGTGTGTGCTGGCCCTTTCGCGGGTAAACCCGCTCCCACAGGTTCGCCGCACCCTTCAGGTCATGCACAATCCCTGTGGGAGCGGGTTTACCCGCGAAAGGGCCGGCGCAGGCAGCGCATCATCCAGCAATTGCCACCAATTCCTGAACCACCTGTTTCCCAACCACCTCCCCAATCACCAAAATCGCCGGGCTACGCAAGCCAAACCCCCGCGCATCCTCGGCCATCCCCCGCACATCGCTCCTGCACTCCCGCTGCTGCGGCAACGAGGCATTCTCGATCATCGCCACCGGCGTCGCCGGTGCCATGCCCCCGTCCAGCAACCCTTGGCGCACCTGCTCCAGCCTGGCCACGCCCATGTACACCACCAGCGTCGTCCCGCCCTGGGCCAAGGCCGCCCAGTTCAGTTCGCTGTCGTCCTGGGTATGTGCCGTGACCAGCGTCACGCCCCGGCTCACACCCCGTGAGGTCAGGGAAATCCCGCATTGCGTGGCGCCAGCCAGGCCGGCGGTGATGCCGTTGACCACTTCCACCTCGATGCCATGCCCCTGCAACCACAGCGCCTCTTCACCACCACGGCCGAAGATGCACGGGTCGCCGCCCTTGAGCCGGACCACGCAGCGTCCTTGCCGCGCATGGCGCAGCATCAGGCGCTGGATGAACGCCTGCGGTGTGGAGCGGCAGCCGCCGCGCTTGCCCACGGCAATCACCCGGGCCTGTGGGCAATGCTCCAGCACCGCCGGGTTGACCAGGTCGTCGATCATCACCACAGCGGCTTGCTGCAATGCGCGTACAGCCTTGAGGGTGAGCAGTTCGGGGTCACCAGGGCCAGCACCAACCAGCCAGACTTTCGCATTCATCAGGGTTTCCTCATCGGCAAGGTGCGTTCAGCCCTTGAGCAGGGTGAGCAGCAATATCAGGTTGAACAGCAAGGACAGCAGGGCCAGGGTGCGCCAGACCTTCAACGGTTCGCGCTCCAGCAACGGCCGTGGCCGGCTGGGCAGTTCCTGGCGGTCGCCACGTTCGAGCAGCAGCAACCAGTGTTCGGCGGTTTCGAAGCGCTGCGCCGGGTCCGCTGCCAGTGCCTGCTGCAGGTTGTGCTGCAGCCATTCCGGCAGGTCGGGGCGGTAGCGCGCGGCGTTGACCGGTTGGCCGAAGCGCGGGCGCTGGAAAGCCTCCACTTCGCCGTAGGGGTAATGCCCGGTCAGCAGGTGATACAGCGTCACACCCACGGCATACAGGTCCTGGCGTGGGCTGGGCGGCTGGCCGTCGAACGCTTCCGGGGCAATATATGACGGCGTGCCCGGCAACTCGTGCAGCGGGTCTTCGGACAGCCCCGGGCAGTAGGCCAGGCCGAAGTCCAGCAGGCGCAGCTGGCCATCGCTGCCCAGGTGCAGGTTCTCTGGCTTGATGTCGCGGTGCAGCAGGTTGCGCCGGTGCAGTACGCCGACCGCCTGCAGCAGCTGCCGGGCCAGCTCCAGCCACTGCGGCATGGGTAGCGGGCCGTGCTCGGCCAGCAGCGCTGCCAGGCTCTGGCCGGGGTATTCGCGCATCACGTAGTACAGGTGCTGGCGCTGGCTGGCGGTGTGCAGTTCGGGGAAGTGCCGGCCAGCGACCCGGCGCAGGAACCATTCTTCCAGCAACAGCCCTTGCGCCGCGCCGGGCTCCTGCTCGCGTGCGGCGGGCAGGGTCTTCAGCAGCCAGGCATGGCCCTGGGCATCGCGCACCCGGTACAGCAGCGACTGGCGGCTTTGCGAAAGCAGCTTTTCGGCTTGCCAGCCATCGATTACCTGGCCTTCACGCAGCGGGCCGGGCACTGGCCATTGCTGCAGTTGCGCCAAGGTGTCGCCCAGGTTGGCCGTGCCCAGTTGCTCGACCTGCACCAGCAAGGCACTGGCGTTGTCCTGGCTGCCGTTCAGGTGCGCGCTGGCGACCAGGGTGTCGACGGCCAGTTGCAGGTCGGGTTGCTCGCGCAGCACCGCCTGGATGTGCTGGTCGCCCAGGCTGGCCCATACGCCATCGCTCAACAGCAGGAAGCTCTCGCCCGGCTGCAGCTCACCTTCCAGATAATCCACCAGCAGGTGCTGGTCCAGGCCCAGCGCGCGTTTCAGCACATGCTGCATGCCTGGCTGGTCCCATACATGGTCTTCGCTCAGGCATTGCAGGCGCCCAGCGTGCCAGCGGTACACGCGGCAGTCACCCACGTGGGCCAGGGTAAAACGCCGGCCGCGCAGCACCAGCGCGCTGAGGGTGGTCAGCAGTGGCTGGCCACTGCCTTGGGCGCGCAACCAGCGGTTCTGCGCCAGCAGCAGGCGGTCGAGGGCCTGGGCCACGCTCCAGGTCGCGGGGGTGGCGTAGTAGTCCAGGGCCAGCGCCTGCAGGCTGGCGCGGGCTGCCAGGCCGCCATCGGCACATTGGCTGACGCCGTCGGCGAGGGCGAACAGGTAGCCTTTGCTGGCGGCCAGCTCCGGCGCCGGGGTAACCAGGCGCAGGGCGTCCTGGTTTTCCTCGCGCGGCCCGGTGGCGCTGGCCTGGGCAAAGTTCAGTTGCAGGCTCATGGCTGTGCCTCAGACCCGTGCTGCGGTAACCGCAGCCGAGCCCCAGGTGGTGCGCCAGCGCTGTTTCACGCCGTGCAGGCCGAACCAGGCCAGCAAGCCCAGGCTGGCGAACAGCCACAGCCCCAGCTGGTAGTCACCGGTGTGCTGCTTGATGGTGCCAAGCCCGGCGGCCAGCAGGAAGCCACCGATGCCGCCGGCCATGCCGATCAGCCCGGTCATCACGCCGATCTCCTGGCGGAAACGTTGCGGTACCAGCTGGAACACCGCGCCATTGCCGGCCCCCAGGCCGAGCATGGCGCTGACGAACAGGGCCAGTGCGGCGGCGGCGCTAGGCAGGTTGAAGCCGACTGCAGCGATGCAGATAGCCGCCACGCTGTACATGCCCAGCAGGGTGCGGATGCCGCCGAAGCGGTCGGCCAGGGCGCCCCCGAGCGGGCGCATCAGGCTGCCGGCGAACACGCAGGCAGCGGTGTAGTAGCCGGCGGTGACCGGGCTCAGGCCATACTGGTCGCTGAAATAGCCGGGCAGGGCGCTGGCCAGTCCGATGAAGCCGCCGAAGGTGACGCTGTAGAAGAACATGAACCACCAGCTGTCACGGTCGCCCAGGGCCTTGAGGTAGTCGGCCATGGCTTTTGGCTTGGGCCGCTGCGGAGCATTGCGTGCCAGCAGGGCGAACACCAACAGCGCCAGCGACAGCGGGACCAGCGCGAAGCCGAACACATTGTTCCAGCCAAAGCCCGCAGCCAGCGCCGGGGCCAGCAGGGCGGCGAACACCGTGCCGGAGTTGCCGGCACCGGCAATGCCCATGGCTTTGCCTTGGTGCTGTGGCGGGTACCACTGCGAGGCCAGCGGCAGTGACACGGCGAACGAGGCACCGGCAAAGCCGAGGAACACGCCCAGCAGCAGCGCTTGTTCATAGCTGTGCACGCCCAGGTGCCAGGCAGCGGCGAGGGCGATGATGACCACCACCTGGCCGATCAGCCCGGCGGTCTTGGGCGACAGGCGGTCGACCAGCACGCCCATGGCGAAGCGCAGGATCGCCCCGGCCAGGATCGGCGTGGCCACCATCAGGCCCCGTTGTTGTGCACTCAGCTGCAGATCGGCGGCAATCTGCACCGCCAGTGGGCCAAGCAGGTACCAGACCATGAAGCTGAGGTCGAAGTACAGGAACGCGGCGAACAGCGTGGGCACATGCCCGGATTTCCAGAAGCTGGTACTCATCGAACACCTCACTCGGCAATGCAACGGAACGAAAAAGACGCCGCTACCCGCTCCACGTGGGTGGAGGGGAGAGCGACGTCTTTGTCGGGATCAAGTGGGCAACCGCCGTTGGCTACCGGTGATATTTGTTCAGCAAGAGATGGGCCAACTCGGACCGTGGGTTGACTCGGGTTATGTGGGAGCGGCCTTGTGTCGCGAAAGGGCTGCGCAGCAGCCCCGGCAATGTCTGCGGCGAAGCTGGAAATTCGGGGGCCGCTACGCGCCCCTTTCGCGACACAAGGCCGCTCCCACATGGATCGCGTGAGGTTTTGAACGAAGCGTCACCCCAGCATCTCGTGCATGGCAATGATCTGCTCGGCCACCTGAATCAGCTTCTGCTGCCGGCTCATGGCCTGGCGGCGCATCAGGGTGTAGGCCTGTTCTTCATTGCAGTCTTTCATCTTCATCAGCAAACCCTTGGCCTGCTCGATGCGCTTGCGCTCGGCCAGTTGCTGGTCGCGCGCAAGCAGCTGCGCCTTCAGCGCCTGGTCGCTTTCGAAGCGGGCCATGGCCACGTCCAGGATCGGTTGCAGCCGCGCGGCATGGATGCCTTCGACGATGTAGGCGCTGACCCCTGCCTGGATCGCCTGGCGCATCACCCCGGGGTCGTGCTCGTCGGTGAACAGCACGATCGGCCGCGGCTGGTCACGGCTGACCAGGACCACCTGTTCCATCACATCGCGGTCCGGTGAGTCGGTGTCGATCAGCACCACGTCCGGGCGCACCGTTTCGACGCAGGCGGGCAGGTCGATGGTCAGGTCTGGGGCTTCGATGACCTCGAAGCCGGCCTCGCTCAAGGCTGCCTTGAGGCGGCCGAGTTTGCTCTGGGTGTCGTCGATCAGCAGGATGCGCAACATGAATGGTCCCCCTCACGCGCCGACACGGGCATCGGGCAGGTCGCCCAGTGCATGCAGGCTGAAACTGCGGGCATAACCGTAGGGGTCACTACCGTCCCAGCGGCTGCCATCGATCAGCAGGCTGCTGCGCATCGGCTGCTCGGGGCAGGCCACACCGAGGCTTTGTGCCGCCTCGCCATACAGTGCCAGCTGCTGGACCTGGCGGGCCACGCCGAGGTAGTCGGGGTCGTCGCGCAGCAGGCCCCAGCGGCGGAACTGGGTCATGAACCACATGCCGTCGGACAGGTACGGCAGGTTGGCCCGGCCATGATCGTGCAGGCGCAGGGCGTGCGGGTCTTGCCAGTGGTTGCCCAGGCCATCGTGGTAGCTGCCGAGCAGGCGTGGTTCGATGCTTGTCAGCGGGGTGTCCAGGTAGGCGCTGCCGCTGAGCAGTTGCGCAGTGCTGCGGCGGTTCTCCGGGCTTTGCTCGATGAAGCGGCTGGCGGCGAGGACCGCCTTGATAAGCGCGCGGGCGCTGTTGGGGTATTGCTCGGCAAAGGTGCGGGCGCAGGCCAGGACCTTTTCCGGGTGGTCCGGCCAGATCGACTGGCTGGTGGCCAGGGTGAAGCCCTGGCCCGCGGCTACGGCATCGGCAGCCCAGGGTTCGCCCACGCAGAAACCGTCGATGCGCCCGGCCTGGATATGCGCGGCCATCTGCGCTGGCGGCACCACCACGCTGTCGACGTCGCGCAATGGGTGGATGCCCTGGCTGGCCAGCCAGTAATACAGCCACATGGCGTGGGTACCGGTGGGGAAGGTCTGGGCGAAGGTGAGGCGTGCGCCATGCAGGTGCACCAGGCGCGCCAATGCTTCAGGGTTGGTCACGCCTTTGCGCTGCAGGGCCGGAGACAGGTTTATGGCCTGGGCGTTCTGGTTCAGCCCCATGAGCACGGCCATGGCGCTGGCCGGTACACCGCCGATGCCCAGGTGCACGGCGTACACCAGGCCATACAGGCAGTGCGCGGCATCCAGCTCGCCGCTGACCAGCTTGTCGCGCAGCCCGGCCCAGGAGCCCTGGCGCTTGAGGTTGAGGGTAAGGCCGTGCTGCTGGGCGAAGCCCTGGGTGGCGGCGACTACCACCGAGGCGCAGTCGGTCAGGGCCATGTAGCCGATGTTCAGGCTGGGCTTTTCCGGCGCGTCGCTGCCGTTGACCCAGGCCAGGGGCGTTGCTCGGGGTACAGTGTTCACAAGGTTCCTCGCCCGTACTGATAAGGCTGTGGGCTTTTCCGGTGCAACCGATGTGCCATCTGGCAGCATCCCTGTGGAGCAACTGCCTTGTGCCGCCTGCATTGGCCTCATCGCCGGCAAGCCAGCTCCCACAGATACAGCACAGTTTTCAGCCCTTGTGTTGCCCCTGTGGGAGCCGGCTTGCCGGCGATGGGCTGCGCAGCAGCCCCACGATTTGCTGTCATGCCGGGCTCACGCTGGCTATAATCGCCCCCTCATTCACCCCGAGCCTTGCCCGCCCATGTATACCCTGGCCCGCCAGCTGCTGTTCAAGCTTTCTCCGGAAACCTCCCACGACCTGTCCCTGGACCTGATCGGCGCCGGTGGCCGTCTTGGCCTCAACGGCATGCTGTGCAAGCAGCCGGCGGCTTTGCCGGTTACGGTCATGGGCTTGAACTTCGCCAACCCGGTGGGCCTGGCGGCCGGCCTGGACAAGAACGGCGCGGCTATCGACGGTTTCGCCCAGCTGGGCTTCGGCTTCGTCGAAATCGGCACCGTCACCCCGCGCCCGCAGCCGGGCAACCCCAAGCCGCGGCTGTTCCGCCTGCCGGAGGCAACGGCCATCATCAACCGCATGGGCTTCAACAACCTGGGCGTTGATCACCTGCTCGGCCGGGTGCGGGCTGCGCGTTACAACGGCGTGCTGGGTATCAACATCGGCAAGAATTTCGACACCCCGGTGGAGCGTGCCGTCGATGACTACCTGATCTGCCTGGACAAGGTGTACACCGACGCCAGTTACATCACGGTCAACGTCAGTTCGCCAAACACCCCGGGCCTGCGCAGCCTGCAGTTCGGCGATTCGCTCAAGCAGCTGCTCGATGCCCTGGCCGAGCGCCGCGAGCAATTGGCCGGCACGCATGGCAAGCGCGTACCTCTGGCAATCAAGATTGCCCCGGACATGAGCGACGAAGAAACCGCCCTGGTGGCCGCCGCGCTGATGGAGTCGGGCATGGATGCGGTGATCGCCACCAACACCACACTGGGCCGTGAAGGTGTAGAAGGGTTGCCGTACGGTGGCGAGGCGGGTGGCCTGTCGGGCGCGCCGGTGCTGGAGAAGAGCACCCATATCGTCAAGGTGCTGGCGGGCGAGCTGGGCGGCAAGCTGCCGATCATTGCCGCTGGCGGCATTACCGAAGGCCGCCATGCCGCCGAGAAGATCGCTGCCGGGGCGAGCCTGGTGCAGATTTATTCGGGCTTCATTTACAGAGGGCCAGCGTTGATTCGCGAGGCGGTGGACGCTATCGCTGCGATGCCGCGGTGACCTGGCCGGCCCATTCGCGGGCATGCCCGCGAAGAAGCCAGCGCGGATATGGATTCGAAGTCATAAAAAAGGGCCCCATCAAGGGGCCCCTGGGCCTTCGCCCGCCGCCCGGATAGGGCGTGCATGGTAAATCGAATTCAGTGTCCTCGTTCAGCCAACGGCGTGATTTTCGTTGAGTCTATGGATGCCAGCGGTGCCAGTCATTCCGTCCCAGTTATCACCGCGACCTTCACGCCAGCCGTTGATCCAGGCTTGGCGAACAGAAGGAAGATTGAAGGGGCAAAGTTCGCGGGATTTGCCGGTGACCCCGTATTGGTAGCCACGTGAATATGCTCTTTCCAACGGATCACGCTTAAGTCTTCTCATAGGGTGTTGCCCTCACTTGTTGACTGTAATGTCCCGTCGGCCTCTCCGAGGCCGGGCAGAGTCTTTCTGCCGGTGTGCGCTCGCTGCCGGCGTGGCGAGCTGAAAGTGCCACCTCGTTGCGAAGTGGCCTGAGACCAGTTCTATCGAATGCGAGTCACCGTGTGAATGATCGATTTGTCATAAGCACGTAACCTTTCCAAGGGTGAGGGGATAAGTAAATAAATGCGACTCAACCTTGTTTAGCGTTGAGCCCGCTATGTTCAGGGTTTGCCGATGATTGACGCCATTTCGCCAGCGTTGCTCGCGGATGACAGAAATAATTTGAAATGCGACGAAGGGTCACATCGGCCCCGGTATCGCCAGAATTTTTCGTACTGCCTGATGATCTAAGCTGTCTTTGCCACTGGGCCAAGCACAGATCGGTCAGGCGGCCCGGCCTTTCACCGCACGCGCGCGTGCCGGGAAAGGCCACCCGCACGCCTGCTGGAAAGGTGTGCGGGCAAACATCGCGGGGCGATGCGTCGCCCCGTCAGTCAAATAGCCCAAGGCGCTGGATTACTCATGTCGGACCGTTTCGAACTTTACCTCACCTGCCCCAAAGGCCTGGAAGGCCTGCTTGCCGAAGAGGCACGGGGCCTCGGCCTGGATGACGTGCGCGAGCACACCTCGGCCATTCGCGGCGCCGCCGACATGGAAACCGCCTACCGCCTGTGCCTGTGGTCACGCCTGGCCAACCGGGTGCTGCTGGTACTCAAGCGCTTCTCCATGAAGAACGCCGACGACCTCTACGACGGCGTGCACGCGGTCGACTGGGCCGATCACCTGGCAGCCGACGGCACCCTGGCGGTGGAGTTCAGCGGCCATGGCTCGGGCATCGACAACACTCACTTCGGTGCGCTGAAGGTCAAGGACGCGATCGTCGACAAGCTGCGCAACCGCGAAGGCCTGCGCCCGTCGGTGGAAAAGATCGACCCTGATGTGCGCGTGCACCTGCGCCTGGACCGTGGCGAAGCCATTCTCTCCCTCGACCTTTCCGGGCACAGCCTGCACCAGCGTGGCTACCGCCTGCAGCAAGGTGCCGCGCCGCTGAAGGAAAACCTGGCGGCGGCGGTGCTGATCCGCGCCGGCTGGCCGCGCATTGCCGCCGAAGGTGGCGCGCTGGCCGACCCGATGTGCGGTGTGGGTACCTTCCTGGTCGAAGCGGCGATGATCGCCGCCGATATCGCGCCCAACCTCAAGCGTGAACGCTGGGGCTTCAGTGCCTGGCTCGGCCATGTACCGGCGTTGTGGCGCAAGGTGCATGACGAGGCGCAGGCGCGGGCACAGGCCGGCCTGGCCAAGCCACCACTGTGGATCCGTGGCTACGAGGCCGACCCGCGGCTGATCCAGCCAGGCCGCAACAACGTCGAGCGTGCCGGCCTGGGCGACTGGGTAAAGATCTACCAGGGCGAAGTCAGCACCTTCGAGCCGCGCCCGGACCAGAACCAGAAAGGCCTGGTCATCAGCAACCCGCCCTATGGCGAGCGCCTGGGTGACGAAGCCAGCCTGCTGTACCTCTACCAGAACCTCGGCGAGCGCCTGCGCCAGGCCTGCATGGGCTGGGAGGCGGCGGTATTCACTGGCGCGCCGCAGCTGGGCAAGCGCATGGGCATTCGCAGCCACAAGCAGTACGCGTTCTGGAACGGCGCCTTGCCGTGCAAGCTGCTGCTGTTCAAGGTGCAGCCCGACCAGTTCGTTACCGGCGAGCGCCGCGAGGCGCAGCCTGAAGGCGCGGAAAGCCGCCAGCAGGCAGCACCGGCCAGCGAGCCGGCGCGCCTGTCGGAAGGGGCGCAGATGTTCGCCAACCGCCTGCAGAAAAACCTCAAGCAACTGGGCAAGTGGGCCCGCCGCGAGCAGGTCGATTGCTACCGCTTGTACGATGCCGACATGCCCGAGTACGCCCTGGCGGTCGACCTGTACCAGGATTGGGTGCACGTGCAGGAATACGCCGCGCCACGTTCGGTCGACCCGGACAAGGCCCAGGCACGCCTGCTCGACGCGCTGGCAGCCATCCCGCAGGCCCTGGGCATTTCGCCGCAGCGTGTGGTGCTCAAGCGTCGCGAGCGGCAGAGCGGCACGCGCCAGTACGAGCGCCAGGCAACCGAAGGCCGCTTCCAGGAAGTGAACGAAGGTGGCGTCAAGCTGCTGGTCAACCTCACCGACTACCTCGACACCGGCCTGTTCCTCGACCATCGCCCGATGCGCATGCGCATCCAGCGCGAAGCAGCCGGTAAGCGCTTCCTCAACCTGTTCTGCTACACCGCCACGGCCACCGCGCATGCGGCCAAGGGCGGCGCGCGCAGCACCACCAGCGTCGACCTGTCGAAAACCTACCTGGACTGGGCGCGGCGCAACCTGGCGCTCAATGGCTTCTCCGAGCGCAACCGCCTGGAGCAGGGCGATGTGATGGCCTGGCTGGAGGGCAACCGCGACAGCTACGACCTGATCTTCATCGACCCGCCGACCTTCTCCAACTCCAAGCGCATGGAAGGCGTGTTCGACGTGCAGCGTGACCACGTGCAGCTGCTGGACCTGGCCATGGCCCGCCTGGCGCCGGGTGGCGTGCTGTATTTCTCCAACAACTTCCGCAAGTTCCAGCTGGACGAGCACCTGATGGTGCGTTACGCGGTGGAGGAAATCACGGCCCAGACCCTGGACCCGGACTTCGCCCGCAATAACCGTATCCATCGCGCCTGGCGTCTGCAGCTTCGTTGAGGCGACGAGGTACATTGCGCGGCTAATGGCCAATAGCTATAACTGAGGGCAGGGCAAGATAATCCGCAGGACGCTGACGTGACGAGATGGGTGTATGTCAAAGGGTGGCGTGCGTGCGCGGTTGCTTGGCCTGTGCACAGAGGCGGTGTCCGCCTGGGCGGTGGCCCTGGTCGCCCTGGTCGTGGGCGGCCTGTTGACGGCCGTCCTGGCGTTAGCCACGCAAACCTTCTACAAGCAGCAGCTGCGCCAGCGCTTCGAGCTGCTGGCCAGCGAGCGTTTCAGCCGTATCGCCGAGCGGTTTGACGAACAGCAGCAGCGCCTGGACGGGCTGCGGCGGTTTTTCAGCTTTTCAAACGAAATCACCCCACACGAGTTCGACGGCTACGCCAGGCCATTGCTGCAGCGGACCCTGGCCTACGCCTGGGCGCCGCGTGTCGAGGCCGCGCAACGCGCCGAGTTCGAGCGCCAGGCCAGTGCGCATTCCGGCCCGGGCTATGTGATCCGCGACCAGGATGAGCAAGGCCAGTGGCGGCCATCCCCCCAGCGCGACCATTACTTCCCGGTGCTCTATACCCAGTCGGGTGAATTGCCCGGGCTGCCCTATGGGCTGGACCTCGCCGGCCAGGAAGTGCCCCTGGCGGCACTGGCGCGGGCGCTGGGACCGGGCAGCATGGCGGTGTCCGAGCCACTGCCCATGTTCGATACCAGCTCGGATGCGCGTGGCCTGCTGATGGTGGCGCCGGTGTTTTCCGATGCCAACCCCCGCGGCGCGGCAGTGGGCTATGTGATGGCCTTGCTGAGCATGCGTGAGCTGGTCAGTGACGGGCGCCCGGTTACGGCAGACGATAACCTGGTGGTGCGTATCGTCGACCCCACCGGGCTGCATGGCCCCGAGGTGATGTTCGATTCGCAGAACCCGGTCGCACCCCTGCCGCTGGCTACCAACCAGCTGTTGCACCTGGCTGATCACCACTTCCAGCTGAGTATCCGGCCGAGCCTGGCCTTCGTGCGCGCCAACCGTTCCTCAGCAGTGCTGGCGGTGAGCCTGCTGGGCGGCTTGTTGAGCCTGCTGCTCAGTGTCTTGCTCTACAGCTTGTTCAGCCAGCGCCAGCGCGCCTTGGCCCTGGTCGAGCAGCGCACCGCCGAGCTGCGGGTCAGCGAGCAATCCCTGCGTGGCACCCACAACCAGCTGCGCAGCGTGCTGGATGCCGCAACCCAGGTGGCGATCATCGCCACCAACCTCAAGGGTGTGGTCAGCACCTTCAACGCCGGCGCCGAGCGCATGCTCGGTTACCCCGCCAGTGAGGCGATCGGCCAGCTGCGCCTGGAAGACCTGGTGCTGCCCGAGGAGTTGAGCCTGCGTGCCCATGCCTTGAGCCTGCGTTACGGCCGGCCGATTGAAGGTGGCCAGGCCATGTTTGCCGAAACGGTGCAGGAGCATGGCGCCGAGCCGGGGGAATGGACCTTGCTGCGCGCCGATGGCAGCCAACTGGTGGCCAACATGCTGGTCACCGCCATGCTCGATGAACAGGGGTTGTGGGTCGGTTACCTGGCGATCTGCATCGATGTCACTGAACGGCGGCGGGTGCATGAGGCGCTGGCGGCGCGTGACCGCCTTCTGGAAAAGCTCAGTGCCGAGGTGCCGGGCGGCATCTACCAGTACCGCCTGGATGGCAACGGCCATTCCTGTTTTCCGTACGCCAGCATGGGCCTGTACGACATCTACGAAGTCGACCTGCAGCAGTTGCGCGAGGATGCCACGGCGGTGTTCGAGCGCATCCACCCGGATGACCTGGAGCGCGTGCGCCGCTCGGTGCGTTACTCGGCCGAACACCTGTCGCCCTGGCGCGAGGAATACCGGGTCTGCCTGCCGCGTGCCGGGCTGCGCTGGGTGCGTGGCGAGGCGACACCGGAGGTGGGCGAGCAGGGCTGCACCTTGTGGCATGGCTACCTGACCGACATCTCCGACCTCAAGGGCGTGGAGGAAGAGTTGCGTGCGCTGTCGGTGACCGACTCGCTGACCGGGATCCATAACCGCCGTTACTTCCAGGAGCGGCTCAAGCTCGAACTGGAACGGGCCCAGCGCGATGGCCAGGCACTGGCGGTGATCATGCTCGATATCGATCACTTCAAGCGCATCAACGACCATTTCGGCCATGCCGTCGGCGACCGCGTGCTGCGCAGCCTGTGCCTGCGTATCGGCCAGCGTTTGCGGCGTACCGATGTGTTCTGCCGGCTGGGCGGCGAGGAATTCATGGTGCTGTGCCCGGGCAGCGATGCCGAGCAGGCGCGGCTGCTGGCGCTGGAGCTGTGGCAAGGAGTGCGCAATATGCCGGTGGAAGGCGTGGGCAGGGTGACCGCGAGTTTTGGTGTGGCGGGCTGGCGACCGGGTGAAGGGGCCGATGCCTTGCTGTTGCGGGCTGATGCAGGCGTGTATGCGGCCAAGCAGGCCGGGCGGGACCGGGTGGAGGGGGAGTTGGCCTGACAGCTTTCAGTTGCCAATGCCGGCCCTTTCGCGGCTAAAGCCGCTCCCACAGGGACATCACAGGTCCTGAACCCTGCACTGTACATGTAGGAGCGGCTTTAGCCGCGAATAGACCGGTACCGGCTAACGATCAGTTGGCCGCTGTGCTGCCGGCCAGTTTCGGCTGGCGGTAAAGGTCCAGCAGCACCTGGTCGAGCACCTGCGAGGCGCCCCACGGTTTCGGATCGTTGAGGATCGCCGCCACCGCCCAGGTATGGCCGTTGCTGTCGCGGCTGAAGCCGGCAATTGCCCGCACGGTGTTCAGCGTGCCGGTCTTGATGTGCCCTTCGCCGGTCATGGCGGTGCGCTTCAGGCGCTTGCGCATGGTGCCGTCCATACCCACCAGCGGCATCGAGCTCATGAACTCGGCAGCATAGGGGCTCTTCCAGGCGGCCTGCAGCATCGCGGCCATCTCCCGGGTGCTGACCCGTTCGGCACGCGACAGGCCGGAACCGTTTTCCATCACCAGGTGCGGCGCGGTAATGCCTTTCTTCGCCAACCACTGGCGCACCACGCGCTGGGCGGCGCGGGCGTCGTCACCGTCGGCATCGGTGCGGAACTGCGCGCCAAGGCTCAGGAACAGCTGCTGGGCCATGGTGTTGTTGCTGTACTTGTTGATGTCGCGGATCACTTCCACCAGGTCTGGCGAGAAGGCACGGGCCAGCAGGCGAGCGCCCTTGGGCACGTTCTCGAAGCGGTCGCCACCCTGGATGCTGCCACCCAGTTCGTTCCAGATCGCGCGCACGGCACCGGCGGCGTAGGTTTGGTGGTCGAGCAGCGACAGGTAGGTCTGCGAGTTGCAGCCGTCACCCAGCTGGCCGCTGACCGTTACGCTGATGCCATCGGCCTGCTGCACCGGGTTGTAACGCACATCACCCGAGCACTGTTTGGAGGCCACCGCCTTGACCTGGTTGTCGATACGGATGCTGGCAATCGGCGGTTCGACCGCGATGGTGACCTTGCCGCCATCGTTGCGGGCCACGAAGCGCAGGGCCTTGAGGTTGACCAGCAGCGAGTCGGGCTTGACCAGGAACGGCTTGTTCTCATCGCCGCCGTCGTCGTTGAACTGCGGCAGGTTGGGCTGCACGAAGTGGCTGCGGTCCAGCACCAGGTCGCCGGTGATGGTGCGCACGCCATTGGCGCGCAGGTCACGCATCAGCAGCCACAGCTTCTCCATGTTCAGTTTGGGGTCGCCGCCACCCTTGAGGTACAGGTTGCCGTTGAGTACACCGTTGCTCAGGGTGCCATCGGTGTAGAACTCGGTTTTCCACTGGAAGGTCGGGCCGAGCAGTTCGAGGGCGGCGTAGGTGGTGACCAGTTTCATGGTCGAGGCCGGGTTGACCGAGACATCGGCATTGAACACGGTCGGTGTGCCGGGGCCGTCCAGCGGCAGCATCACCAGCGACAGGGCAGAATCCTGCAGCTTGTTGGCCTTGAGGGCCTGCTGCACCTTGGCAGGCAGCGTGGTGTTGACGGCGGCGGCCTGGCTGGGCAGGGCGAGTGGCAACAGCAGGCCGGCAAGAACGAGGGGACGAAGCGTTTTGATCATGATCGATAAATACCCTACGGCGAGGGAAAAGGGCATTGGGGCTGTAAGGGATGATGGCCCCAGGGTGAAAGAATACGCATTATGCCCCAAGCGCAGCGACGATGCGCCACGTTCGACGGAAAAGCACCGCCAATAAAAAAGGCCACCCCTGAGGGTAATGCCTGTCAGTCAAGTAATTGGGGCCGCTTTACGGCTCATCGCCGGCAAGCCAGCTCCCACAGGGATTGCGCAATTCCTGAGTTCTGCGCATACCTGTGGGAGCTGGCTTGCCGGCGATGGGCTGCGAAGCAGCCCCATTAACGCTATCTGACAGGCATTACCCTTGGGGTGGCCTTTTCAGCGATCGAGCCGGGCCGGTATTACTCGGCCTTGTTGATCGGCTTTTCCGGGTACCAGGCGTCCAGCAGCGGGCTGACTTCGATCTTGGTCAGTTCGCTACGGCCTTTGAGCCAGGCTTCAACGGCTGCACGCTGTTCTTCGCTGACCGAGCCACGTTTGACCGAGCACACCAGGCCGAAATCGTCACCGCCTACATAGTCCAGGCCGTTGGCGTCCATGGCTTCTGCCAGGAACGCGTCGAGGAAAGCATCGATTGCCTGGTCATCCAGATCTTCCTTGAATTCCAGGTTCAGCTCGAAGCCCAATTCCTGAAACTCGTCGACACACAGCTTCTTGCGCAGACGACGGGAGCGGTTTGTGGCCATGAAACAATCCTCTTAGGTAATAACGCCGCGCAGTCTACCAGTTAACACGCCTGGCTGCCTGCCTGTGTGCAGGTGCCTGTGGCCAGTTCCTTGGCCAGGGCACGTTCTACCCGGCACATATGCCGCGCCAGTGCCTGGCGCCGCAGGCGTAACTGGTCGGGAGGCAAGCCGCTTGCCTCCAGGGCTTCGCAGGCCTTCATCAGCGCGGGGGCTTCCAGCATCCGCGCGGCGCTGAGCACCTTGTGCGCCTGTTCGGCAATGGCATCGCTGTCGCGCTGCGGATGCAATGCCATCAAGGTGGCCAGGTCGGCCTGCAGGCTCTGCTGCAATGCCTGCAGGAAGCGCTGGCGGTCGTTCGGGTCATGCCCGACCACTGTGGACAGGCCGTCCAGGTGGTACAGCTTGCGCCGCGGTTTGTGCTGGCGACGCGGGCGGATGCCGGCCAGGCGCTGGCTGAGCGTGCCCAGGCTGATGGGCTTGAGCAGGCAGTCGTCCATGCCGGCGCTCAGGCACTTTCGGCGTACCTCCGGCTGTGCGTTGGCGGTGTAGCCGAGAATGGTGCAGCGCGGCCGCTTGCCATGGCGTTCCTCGGTACGCACGGCGGTAGCCAGCTGGTAGCCGTTCATGTGCGGCATGTTGCAGTCGAGCACCAGCACATCGAAGTCGCCCGCCCGCCAGGTGGCCAGGCCTTCGCGACCGTCGCGGGCGCTGGTGTGCTCCAGCCCCAGGTAGCGAAGCTGCTGTGCCATCAGTTGCAGGTTGGCCGGGTGGTCGTCGATCACCAGCACGTTCAGCCGTGGGTCGGGCACATCGAGGTTCTCTATCAGCGGGGCCGGCTGCGCCGCAGTGTCAACCCGCTGCAGCGGCATTTTCAGGCGTACCTGGGTGCCGACATCCTCCAGGCTCTTGATGGTCAGGCTGCCGCCCATCATTTCGCACAGGTTGCGACAGATGGCCAGGCCCAGCCCGGTACCCGCGCGGGCGCTCTGGCTATGCGGGTTGGCCTGGATGAACGGGTTGAACAGGCGTTGCAGGTCGTCGGCGTGGATACCGATGCCACTGTCGCGCACTTCCAGCTCCAGCACGGCGGGGGTAGTGCTGCCGTCGTCCACCAGGCCGACGCAGATGCGCACCTGGCCATGCTCGGTGAACTTGATGGCGTTGCTCACCAGGTTGGACAGGACCTGCTTGAAACGCAAGGGGTCGAGCAGGGCATGGCAGCGTGCGGCCGGTGCGATCATCACCTCCAGGGCCAGGCCTTTCTGCCGCGCCTGGCCTTCGAAAATGCGCCCCACCGATTCGACCAGGGCCGCCAGGTCGACGGCCTCCGGGGCGAGGGACAAGTGCCCCGACTCGATGCGCACGATGTCGAGGATATCGCCGATCAGGCCCAGCAGGTCCTTGGCCGAGTGGTGGGCCAGCTCCAGCGCGCAACGGTCTACCCGGCCTTGGTCGGCACGCTTGACTGCCAGCTCGAGCATGCCGATGACCGCATTCATCGGGGTGCGGATTTCGTGGCTGATGGTGGCCAGGAACGTGCTTTTGGCGCGGTTCGCATCGTCGGCCTGCTGCTTGGCCTGGCGCAGCTCCATGACCAGATGGCGGCGCTCGCTGATGTCGATCCAGCCACCGATGATGCCTTGCACCTCACCCAGTGAGTCGCGGTACGGCAGGATCCAGTGGTAGATGGTCATCTCCCGGCCCTGGATCCGTAGTGGCCGGTCCATGATCAGTGGCGAGCCTTCGGCCATCACCTTCAGGTAGTCGGCGTGGATCTGCCGGGTCTGCTCGAAATCGGCGAACAGGCTCCCCTCCAGGTTCTTGCCGATGACCTCTTCGGAGCGGGCTTGCACGGCTTCCAGATAGCTGTAGTTGCAGCTTTGCAGGCGGCCCTCGCGGTCACGCACGTACATGGGGTGGGGCGTGCCGTTGAGCAGGGCGCGCATGAACGCCAACTGGTCGTTCAGCGCCCGTTCGGCGCGTTGCCGCTGGCGAATCTGCAGGCGCAGGCGGGCATTCCACAGCAAGGCCAGCAGCAACAGCACGGCGGTGCCCAGTACCACCTGAATCGCCAGCCGGCGGTAGCCCTGGTCGTTGCCATCCTCGTGCAGGCTGAAGCCGCGCCAGCGGTTGTTGATGACCCCCAGTTCTTCCGGCGAGATGCTCAGCAGCGCCTTGTCGAGGATCGACACCAGCGCCTGTGACGGGGCACTGGTGGCCATGGCGAAGTTGGCGGGTTCGCTGCCGACGGTAGCCCGGATGACCAGTTCGGGGTTGCCGGCCAGCGCGTGGTTGGCGTCGATCAAGGTGGTGATCACCGCATCGACGGCACCGCTGTTGAGCAACGCCATGGAATAGAACGAGCTTTCGGTCTCGACCCAGCCGATTTGCGGATAGTGCCGCGACAGCATGGCGTCCATGGCGCTGTAGCGGGTAATGGCGATGCGATGCCCTTGCAGCTGTTCCAGCGAGGTGAAGGGTTGTTTGTCCTTGCGGCTGACCAGCACATAGGCGCTTTCCAGGTAGGGCTGGCTGATTTGCAGGTCGTCCTCGTTCACCCCGCCGGTGGCCAGTGCGGCGATGACATCGGCACGGCCATCCTTGAGGCGGGCAATCATGTCGGCAAGGCCGCTGGCGCGCTGCACTTCGAAACGCAAGCCGGTGCGCAGGCGAAGGAGCTCGAGCAGGTCGGCGGTGATGCCGCGAAAATGACCCGAACCATCGAAGTAGGAGACCGGTGCAGCGGTGTCATCGATTGCCACGCGCATCACCGGGTGGTCCTTCAGCCATTGTTCTTCGGTGTCGGTCAGTTGCAGCTTGCGGTCGGTCAGCAGCAGGTCGCTACCGGCGCTCCAGCGCTTGAAGATACTGGCGCGTATGGCTGAGGTCTGCCTGTCCAGGGTGGCGTTCACCATCTCCATCAGCACCCTGTCCTCGTGGCGCAGGGCAAAACCGAAGCCGATGGCTTCGTGCTTGCCGAAACTGGCCATGCGCAGACGCGGCAGGTGGCCGCGATTGAGCTGGTAGTGGGTGGAAATGGTATCGCCGATAAACACGTCGGCCTGGCCGAACGCCACGGCACTCAGGGCCTGGCTGGACGAGCCGAAGGCCAGCAGCTCGGCCTTGGGGTAGGCGCTTTTCACCTCCTGCCGGGGCAGGTAGTGGTAGAGCATGCCCAGGCGCATGCCGGCCAGGCCCATGTCCAGCGCCCGGCTTTCGTCCTCGCGCGTTACCAGCACCGGTTGGTCGATGGCATAGGGGTGCGACAGGGCCAGGCCATCGCTGGCCGCTTCGTAGCCATTGGAGCTGCCAAGCAGGTCGATGTCGCCCTGCCGGAGCGCCTCCACCGCCGCTTGCCGGCTGGAAAAGCGCAGCACTCGCACGGGCAACTGCAGGGCCTTGCCGATCAGGCTCGCGTACTCGGCGGTAAGGCCCTGGTAGTCGCGGCCCCCACTGGTGATGTCGAACGGCGGGTAGTCCGGTGCCGAGGTACCCAGCACCAGTTCCTGACGGCCTTCGAGCCATTGCCGTTGTTCGCTGGTGAGGGCAGGCAGTGCCGGCCTGGCCGATGAGCGTGCCAGCAAGGTATAGGACGAAGCTTCGTGATGGGTAGCCTGTGCCGCGCCGCTGAACAGGAGCAGGGTGAGCAGCAGGCGAACGATAAGGTGCGCCATGACTACCCTCAGACCAGCGCGTTGCGTTTGGCCATTTCAATCAGGTCGACCAGCGTATTGACCTGAAGTTTGTGCATGAGGCGCTTCTTGTAGGTACTGACAGTCTTGCTGCTGAGGAACATGCCCTTGGCAATTTCCTTGTTGCTGCGGCCTTGGGCGAATAGTTGCAGTACCATCAGTTCGCGGTCATTTACCTGGCGGAAAAGTTGCAAGTCGGCATCTACCGCCTGGTCATGCTTGATTGCCTGGCTGGGGAAGTAGTTGTAACCGGCCAGCACGGCCTTGATTGCACTGAGCAGTTCGCTCAGGTCTTCCTGCTTGCACACGTAGCCTGCAGCGCCCGAGTGCATGCAGCGTACGGCAAACAATGCGGGAGACTGCGCGGTCAGTACCAGCACCTTCATGGGCAGGGCCATGGCCTGGAACCGGGCAAGCACCTCCAGCCCATCCAGCTTGGGGATGCTGATGTCGAGGATGACCAGGTCGGGCGCGGTTTCGCGAATCATCTGCATGGCGTCCACGCCGTTGTCCGACTCGCCGACAACCTTGTAATTCTGGTTTTCCAGCAACATACGGACGGCCAGGCGGATGACGGGATGATCGTCGACGATAAATATGGAATGCATGTTCAACTTCCCTGCGGGCTATTGAGGGTGACAGGCGGCACCATATCGCAGTTGGAAGTCATCGGGCATGCGAGGAAGGGCTATTAGCCCTATATGGGAAATGGCTTACAAGATAAAACAAAACGGGCTACGAGGCAGGCGCGTTTAACTCGATGTCAAAGCGTGATTGGTAACTTTTCATTTATTCTTATTCGTGCTGTTTAACTTGCCGCCAATATATGTAGGAAGTTTCCCACAATACACGGTACAGCTCCGGGCGATGCCCGGGCTGCACCGGCAGGGCTCAGGTCGGGCTGGAGCGCCCGGTCATTTCCCGGGCCATTTCGCTGGCATAGCTGTCGGTCATCCCGGCGATGAAGTCGATCATGCGCAGGAAGGCGCTGTGCAGCGAGCCGTGTGGGTCGGGGGCATTGTTGCCGATAAGGTCCAGTACCCGGCGGCTCTTGAACGACGGCGTGCGTCCGCCGTGCTGTTCCAGGGCGGCACCGCAGAAGGTATTCAGCAGAATCTCCAGCGTGGTGTAGGCGCCGATCTCGTGCAGGGTCTTGCGCTTGTCCTGGAAGATCTTGTTGCGTGCCATGTCCTTGGCCTGCAGCACGCAGCGCTTGGCCGGGCCGTGCATGTGTTCGACCAGGTCGCCCGCCAGCTGGCCGGCCAGCAAGGCTTGCTGCTGCTCGACGAAGGCGCGGGCGGCAGCGTTGGTCAGGTGCTCGATGGCCTTGCCGCGCAGGATCGCCAGCTTGCGCCGCCGGGAGTCGCCTGGGCCGAGCTGACGGTAGGTTTCCGGCAGGTCATCGCCGACCAGGTCGAGCAGCAGCGCTTCGACTTCGGCGTACTGCAGCAACTCCATTTCCAGGCCGTCTTCCAGGTCGATCAGCGCGTAGCAGATGTCATCCGCAGCCTCCATCAGGTAGACCAGCGGGTGGCGCGCCCAGCGCTGGTGTTCCAGTTGCGGCAGGCCGAGCTTGCGGGCGATCTGTTCGAGCAGCGGCAGTTCGCTCTGGTAACTGCCGAACTTGTGCTTCTTGTAGCCCAGGGCGTCGGCGTGGCGTGCGCTCCACGGGTACTTCAGGTAAGTGCCGAGGGTGGCATAGGTCAGCCGGGTACCGCCGTCGAACTGGTGGTACTCCAGCTGGGTGAGTACCCGAAAGCCTTGGGCGTTGCCTTCGAAGTTGAGGAAGTCGGCGCGCTCGTCGTCGCTCATGTCGTCCAGCCAGCCACGCCCGGCGGCCTGCTGGAACCAGTGGCGGATGGCGTCTTCGCCAGAGTGGCCGAACGGTGGGTTGCCGATGTCATGGGCCAGGCAGGCCGACTGCACGATCATCCCCAGGTCGCTGGGGGCGCACCAGTCCGGCAGGCTGTCGCGCAGGGTTTCGCCGACGCGCATGCCCAGCGAGCGGCCGACGCAGCTGACTTCCAGCGAGTGGGTCAAGCGTGTGTGGATATGGTCGTTGCTGGAAACCGGGTGCACCTGGGTCTTGCGCCCGAGGCGGCGGAAGGCACCGGAGAAGATGATGCGGTCGTGGTCCTTGTGGAAGGGGCTGCGCCCGAGTTCATCGGCGCTGTACAGGGCTTTGCCCAGGCGTTCGCGGGTGAGCAGGGTGTGCCAGTCCAAGGCGCGGTCTCCTGTGGATCGAGGGGTATAGCTTCCGGTGTCCGGAAGGGCAGCGCAAGGGGTAAGCCTGTAATGGCCCTATCGCCGGCAAGCCGGCTCCCACAGGGGTTGCACATGGCTTGAGGCCGATGCGGTCGAGGTGGGAGCCGGCTTGCCGGCGATAGGGCCGGTGCAGTCGACGGAAAACGCTCAGGGGCGGCGGCTGCCTTGCAGGTACAGGCGCAGCAGCGGCAGCAGGCTGGTGCCCAGGCGCAACAGGCGCGCCAGGTTGCCGCTGCGCACGCCCTTGCCGGTGAGGAAACCCAGCGCCACCACGGCGCCAATCCCCCACAGCGGCGCATGCTTGATGCCCAGCCCGTCGTGCAACGAGCTGCCCATGCCGCGCACGCGGCGCAGTGGCTCAAGCAACTGCGCGGACTCGTGGCGGATTTCCTGGCGGTGCATTTCCATGCGCAGGCGCAGCAGCGCCTTGCGCAGTTCCCGCGGGTTTCGGGTGTTTGGCAGTTCTGGCAGGCTCATGGCAACAGGCGCTCCCGGTCCTTGGCAAGTTCCTCGAGGGTGGCGCCGAAGGGCGACGACTCGTCGAACACCGCTGCCTTCAGGCGCAGGCCGCAATACAGCGCGGCGATGCCGTAGAACACGCACAGGCCGATGATGCCGGCCAGGCGATAGCTGTCCCACAGCAATACCAGCAACAGCCCGGACAGCGCCGTCAGCAGCAGCAGGGCGAATACCAGGGCCAGGCCGGCGAACAGCAGCAGGCTCAAGGTGCGGCCCTTCTGCTCCTGCAACTCGATGCCGAACAGTTCGATATGGCTGTGCAGCAGCCCCAGGGCAGCCGCGCCCAGGCGCCTGCCCGAGGCGCTGGCGCCGTTGGCGTCGTTCTCCATGGGAACCCCTTAGCGCCGGTTGGCCAGCAGGCCGATCAACAAGCCGACGCCAGCGGCAATGCCGATCGCCTGCCATGGTTTTTCCTGCACGTACTGTTCGGCACTGCCCAGTGCTGCCTGGCCGCGCTCGCGCACCGAGTCCTGGGTCAGCTGCAGGCTTTCGCGGGCCTGGGCCAGGCGTTCGTGGATCTGTTCACGCAACTCGTCAGCCTGGTCGCCGGCCAGGTTGGCGGTGTCGGCCAGCAGCTTCTCGGTGTCGCGGACCAGTGCCTGGAAGTCAGCCATCAATATCTCTTGTGCAGTCTTTGCCGATTTGCTGGCCATGGGTGTCTCCCTGTCGATGAGTGTTGGTAGTTCGAGTGATAGCACGCGCGGAAGGTTCAAGTGCGGGCGCTGGTATGGGCCTTGCTAAGGCTTTGCCACGTTGCGGGGCGCCTCGGGCAGGTATTGCGCCGATTAGGGGCGCCAGCGCAGCGGATACCGATAAACCTTAACCCAATCCACGACAAACCCAAGAAAAAACCACGCAGGCTCCGCCCGGCTCACCGAAACAGGGCAGGGGGCTGGCACCGATTCGGTGCAGGGATGCAGGTTCTTGAACTGTCCTGGTGCCTTTTTCAGCAGGTCTGCCTATTTCATGGAAAACATGCACAGCGCGATGGACTCCCTGGTCCATGGTTCCAACACCCTGTTCATTCTCATGGGCGCCATTCTGGTGCTGGCCATGCACGCCGGCTTCGCGTTTCTCGAAGTGGGCACGGTGCGCCACAAGAACCAGGTCAACGCCTTGTCGAAAATTCTCAGCGACTTCGCTATCTCGGCATTGGTGTACTTCTTCATCGGCTACTGGATCGCCTACGGGGTCAACTTCTTCCAGCCAGCGGCGGCGCTGGCGGCCGACCATGGCTATGCGCTGGTCAAGTGCTTCTTCCTGCTGACCTTTGCCGCGGCGATCCCGGCGATCATCTCCGGGGGCATCGCCGAGCGGGCGCGCTTCGTGCCGCAACTGTGTGCCACGGCGTTGATCGTGGCGTTCATCTACCCGTTCTTCGAGGGCGTGGTGTGGAACGGCAACCTGGGCGTTCAGGCCTGGTTGCAGGCACGCTTCGGCGCGCCGTTCCATGACTTTGCCGGCTCGGTGGTGGTGCATGCCATGGGTGGTTGGCTGGCGCTGGCGGCGGTGCTGCTGCTGGGCGCGCGCCGCGGGCGCTACCGCGATGGCCGGCTGGTGGCGTTTGCGCCGTCGAGCATTCCTTTCCTGGCATTGGGGTCGTGGATCCTGATCATCGGCTGGTTCGGCTTCAACGTCATGAGTGCCCAGACCTTGCAGGGTGTCAGCGGCCTGGTGGCGATCAACTCGCTGATGGCCATGGTCGGTGGCACCCTGTCGGCCTTGCTGGCCGGGCGTAACGACCCGGGCTTCCTGCATAACGGGCCGCTGGCCGGGCTGGTAGCGGTTTGTGCCGGTTCCGACCTGATGCACCCCATTGGTGCGCTGGCCACCGGCCTGGTGGCGGGCGCGCTGTTCGTCTGGACCTTCACTGCGGCGCAGAACCGCTGGAAGATCGACGATGTGCTGGGTGTGTGGCCGTTGCATGGCCTGTGCGGTGTCTGGGGTGGCATGGCCTGCGGCATCTTCGGCCAGGAGGTGCTGGGTGGCATGGGCGGTGTCAGCCTGGTCAGCCAGTTGCTGGGCAGCCTGATGGGCGTGGTGGTGGCATTGGCCGGCGGTTTTGCCGTGTATGGTGCAATCCGTGCGCTGCATGGGCTGCGCTTGAGCCATGAGCAGGAGTTCCAGGGCGCGGACCTGTCGCTGCACCGTATCGGCGCCACCAGCCAGGATTGAGCCAGGTCAGGTGCACGGACGGCAGGACGGACCTAGAATAGGTTTCTCCCTGCCAAAGCGGACTTGCCCCCATGCTGCCTGAATGCCAACTGTTCGGCACCCTCGGCTGCCACCTGTGTGAAGTGGCCGAGGCCGTGCTGATGCCCTTCGTCGACCATGGCCTGCTGGTGGAACTGGTCGACATTGCCGAGAACGAAGCCCTGTTCGAACGCTATGGCCTGATCATTCCGGTGCTGCGCCGCTGTGACAATGGCGCCGAGCTGCACTGGCCGTTCGATGCCGAACAGGTGGTGGCGTTTCTCGCGCAGTAATCGCGCCAGGGGAGGTCTGTCCCTGCTCCATGCGGTGTGCTGCGTTGTGATGATCCGCTGCCGGCACGTTGAGGCCGGCATCCTTCACCGGTCATCAGGAACCCAGCCATGCGTATTTCCCCCCATTTCACCCTCGATGAAATGACCATTTCGCAGCTCGCCGCCAGGGAAGGGCTCGACAACAATCCTCCAGCCGAAGCGCGTGCCAACCTGCAGTTGCTGTGCAATGCACTGGAGCAGGTGCGTGCGCTGTTCGGTGCACCAGTCATCGTCAGCAGCGGCTATCGCAGCCCCGCAGTGAACCAGCGCATTGGCGGGGCGCTGACGAGCAAGCATCTGCTGGGGCTGGCGGCTGACTTCACGGTGATTGAAGTGAGCCCGCGCGAGGTGGTGCGCCGGATCAGCGAAAGCGCCATCCCCTTCGACCAGTTGATCCTCGAATTCGATGACTGGGTGCACCTGGCCGTGTCGCGTAGCGCCCCCCGGCGCCAGGTGTTGACCATCCGCAAAGGCACCGGCTATCTGCCGGGGCTGCAATGAAGCGCATTGACGGCGCCAAGGGGATATTCGTATGCTGTATATAAATACAGTATCGAGGTGAAGCCATGCTCAATGTCGAGCAACTCAAGTACAGCGTCAACCGCATGCCCGTCGAGCGGGTGGCCGACGCTGTTCTGGAACTGCGCCTCGAAGGCCTGGTGACCGAAGACCGTACGCCGTTCGGCAAGGTCCACTTCAATACCTGCTTCGCCGAGATCGAGGCCCTGTTCCAGCGTGCCGGCTACCACCGTGGGCTGGACGTGGTTGGGTACCAGGGGTTGCTGTATGCCCTCTACGACCCTGGGCGCTGGGAGCCGGTGCAGGTGTTGCGCTGGCTGAAGGAGCGCTGCGAGGCCATTGCCCAGGCTGGTTGAGGGCGCGGGCTTGGGGGATAATGCGCGGCCGTGAACGTTTCGAGCCCTGCCATGACCACGCCTTTCGACCCCGCCCGCCAGCAAGCCAGCACGGTGTGCCTGCCCCCCGGTAACTGGGCGACGGTGCTCGACTGCCTGTGTGACCATTTCAAGGCCATCGACCGCGCCCAGTGGCTCGACCGCTTTGCCCGGGGCCGGGTGCTGGATGCCGAGGGGCGGGCGGTTTCTGCCGCACTGCCTTACAAGCGCGGTATGCGTTTGCACTACTTCCGTGAGGTGCCGAACGAGCGGCCGATCCCGGTGCAGGAGACCGTATTGCATGTGGATGAGCACCTGGTGGTAGCCGACAAGCCGCATTTCCTGCCCGTGACGCCGACTGGTGAATACGTCGAGCAGACCTTGCTGCGCCGCCTGATCCGCCGCCTGGGCAACCCGCATCTGGTGCCGTTGCACCGTATCGACCGGCATACCGCCGGGCTTGTACTATTTTCCGCCAACCCGCAGAGCCGCAGTGCCTACCAGCGATTGTTCCCCGAACGACGTATCGACAAGCGCTACCAGGCCATTGCCGCGGCCATGCCGCAGCACGATTTCCCGCTGGTGCACAAAAGCCGCCTGGTACATGGCGA
This sequence comes from Pseudomonas sp. X4, assembly GCF_040784925.1. Classification (NCBI taxonomy): domain Bacteria; kingdom Pseudomonadati; phylum Pseudomonadota; class Gammaproteobacteria; order Pseudomonadales; family Pseudomonadaceae; genus Pseudomonas; species Pseudomonas sp. X4. The sequence continues at coordinate 4,177,209 of NZ_CP160798.1, forward strand.
GCCTTTTTTCCGCATGCATGAGGTAGAGGGGGAGGCCAACAGCGAAACCCTGGCCGAAGTGCTGGAGAAGAATGGCGAGTTGTGGCGTTACGGGCTGTCGCCGGTGACTGGCAAGACCCATCAGTTGCGTGTGCACATGGCGGCATTGGGGGCGGGGATCTGCAATGACCCCTTCTATCCGCAGTTGGTCAACGAAGAGGACGACTACCAGCGGCCGCTGAAGTTGCTGGCGCAGAGCCTGCGCTTTGCAGACCCGCTGAGCGGGGAAGAGCGCTACTTCGAGAGCTGCTTGCAGTTGGATTGGTAATGCTCACACGCTCGTTGCATGAGCAACTGCCGTGAATGCACTCTGAAGGCTTGCGCGGCCCCCTGTGGGAGCGGGTTCACCCGCGAAGAAGCCAGCGCGCTGGATGCCACCGGCTTCGCCGGTGTTCGCGGGTGAACCCGCTCCCACAGTGTTCGCGCAATCTTTTGGATTTTGAGCAAGACAGTTACTCCCACAGGTACGGCGCAGGTATAAAGTGCATGCCGTACCTTTGGAAGCCGCCTTAGCGGTTGAACCGCTCCACCAGCGAGTACTGGGTACCCGCCGTGCTGGTCAGCTCTTCGCTGAGCAGCGCCGAGTGCTGGGCCTGTTCGGCAGTCTGGTCGGCCAGGTCGGCGATGGTGCTGATGTTGCGGCTGATCTCGTCAGCCACTGCAGTCTGCTCCTCGGTCGCTGCAGCAATCTGGGTGGCCATGTCGGTGATGTTGGCCACCGCTTCACTGATGCCCACCAGCGCCTCGTCGGCCTGCATCACACGGTCGACGCCTTCCTGCGCCTGGCGATGGCCGGTTTCCATGGTCAGCACGGCATTGCTGGCGGTTTGTTGCAGCTTGGCGATCAGACCGTGGATCTGCCCGGTGGATTCGGCAGTGCGCTGGGCCAGCTGGCGTACTTCGTCGGCCACCACGGCAAAGCCTCGGCCCATTTCACCGGCACGTGCCGCTTCGATGGCCGCGTTCAGCGCCAGCAGGTTGGTCTGGTCGGCGATGCCCTTGATCACATCGACCACGCCACCAATCTCGTCGCTGTCCTTGGCCAGTTGCGTCACTGTCTGGCCGGTCTCGCCCACCGCCGCCGACAGGCGCTCGATGGCCTCGCGGGTTTCACCGGCAATCTGCCGGCCCTGGCTGGTCAGGCGGTTGGCTTCCTGGGTGGCATCGGCGGTGCGCTGCACGTGGTTGGCCACTTCCTGGGTGGTGGCGGCCATCTGGTTGACCGCAGCGGCAACCTGCTCGGTCTCCACCCGCTGGCGTTCCAGGCCGGAAGAGCTCTTGTGCGCCAGCTCGTCGGACTGGCGCGCCTGTTCGCTGAGGTGTTCGGCGCTGTCCTGCAGGCGGGTCAGGCAGGTTTTCATGCGCGCGTCCTGGCTGAGCATGGCCATTTCCAGGCGCGCCTGCACGCCACGGCTGTCGGTGTACATCTGCGCGATCAGCGGGTCGGAAGTGGTCTGTTCGGCCAGGCGCAGCAGGCGCTTGAGGCCGCGCTGCTGCCAGCTCAGGCCCAGCAGGCCCAGCGGTACGGAAAGCCCGGCAGCCAGGGCGAAGCCCCAGGAATGGCCCAGCCAGTTGCCGATCAGGAAGCCCACCTGGCTGATCAGGATGAACGGCAACCAGTCCTGCAGCACCGGCAGCCACTTGTCCCGGCGTGGTACCGGCGGCTTGCCCTGGTTGATGCGCTGGTACAGCGCCTCGGCGCGGCGGACCTGCTCGGCGGTAGGCTTGACCCGCACCGACTCGAAGCCGACCACCTGGTTGTTGTCGAAGATCGGCGTGACATAGGCGTTGACCCAGTAGTGGTCGCCGGACTTGCAGCGGTTCTTGACGATACCCATCCACGGCTGGCCCTGCTTGAGGGTTTGCCACATGTGGGCAAACACCGCTGGCGGCACGTCGGGGTGGCGTACCAGGTTGTGCGGCGCACCGGTCAGCTCTTCGCGGGTGAAACCACTGATCTCGATAAAGGCATCGTTGCAGTAAGTGATCACACCTTTGGCATTGGTGGTGGAGATCAACCGCTGCTGGGCAGGGAAAGTCCGTTCTCTCTGGGTAATCGGCTGGTTGTTACGCATGGGTTGATAGTCCGCAGGGCTTTCGACAGGTATCGGCAAGCCGCTGGTTTTATTGAATGAATAATTAATGTGCTTGATCTGTGGCAATAAGCCATCACTTGATCTGGGTTAGCCAGCGAGCACGTTCAAGCAAGTTGGCGTCATTATTGCGTTTTTACTGCTGTTTCATGACGTATAAGTCGAATGATGACCGATTAGCTAGCCAAGAGCCAGCATCGGATAGCTGAACAGGGTGAAGTGCACCAGGTTCAGGCCGAAATGGCAGAGCACCGCCGCCGCCACGCCGCCCCAGCGGTACGCCAGGCCGTAGCCGATACCGGCAAGGGTGGCCAGGTACACCCATTGCCAGCCGGCCCCCAGGTCGGCCAGGCCGAACAGCAAGGCGGCGGCGAACAACGCCAACCCTTGGTGGCGCAGCAGCCGTTGCAGGCCGGCCTGGATGTAACCGCGGAACAACAGTTCTTCGGTCAGGCTTACCAGCAGCAGGTTGTTCAGCAGCCAGAGCCAGGCCTGGTCGGGCCATTTAGGGGCCCAGGCCAGCATGCCCAGTGCCCAGGCGCCGCCCAGGCAGGCGAGCAGGGTCAGGGGCAGGGCGTACAGCAGGCTGGTCGCCAGGCCCTGGCTGCGCCAAAGGAACAGCCAAGGGCAGGCCAGCAGCAGCCAGGCGCCGATCAGCGGTTTGTCCAGGTTCAGGTACATCGTGAAGGGCAGGGCGCCGGGGCTGAGGACAACGCCGTCGATGACCTTGGCAGCGTTGAAGCCGGGCAGCCAGTGTAATGCCAGGGCGATGGCCAGGAGGATGAACAACGTGTGGCCGAGGGCTTGTTGCCAGCGCTGGGGGCGGCGAGCGAGCAAGGCGCTGGCAAGCAGGGCGAGAAAGGTGGGCAGGGTGGTGATGCCGAGGTTGCCCTGGCTCAGGGCGAGGGTGTAGCCGAGTGCCAGGAGTGAAAGTGCGGTCAGGTTGAAGCGAGGCACGAGTAGTCCTTCTCGTTGAACAATATTGGGGCCGCTGCGCGGCCCATCGCCGGCAAGCCAGCTCCCACAGGGATAGCATCAAGACTGAGGGCTGTACTTTACCTGTGGGAGCTGGCTTGCCGGCGATGGGCTGCACAGCAGCCCCAAGCATACGCGCCTCAACCAGCAATCAGCTGACGCAACACATAATGCAGAATTCCCCCGGCCTTGAAGTACTCCACCTCATTCACGGTATCGATCCGGCACAGCACCTCGATCTGCTCCTGCTGCCCATCCTCGCGGGTGATGCGCAAGGGCAGGCTCATGCCTGGGCGGATCTGTGCGCCGTTCAAACCCAGCACATCGATCTTCTCCCTGCCGGTCAGCCCCAGTTGCTTGCGGTTGTGCCCGGCCTTGAACTGCAGCGGCAGTACGCCCATGCCTACCAGGTTGGAGCGGTGAATGCGCTCGAAGCTTTCCGCCAGTACCGCCTTGACCCCCAGCAGGTTGGTGCCCTTGGCGGCCCAGTCGCGGCTCGAGCCGGTGCCGTATTCCTGGCCGGCGATCACCACCAGCGGAGTGCCTTCCTGCTGGTAGCGCATGGCCGCGTCGTAGATCGACAGCTTCTCGCCACTGGGCACGTGCAGGGTGTTGCCACCTTCTTCGCCCGCCAGCATTTCGTTGCGGATGCGGATGTTGGCGAAGGTGCCGCGCATCATCACTTCATGGTTGCCACGCCGCGAGCCGTAGGAGTTGAAGTCGTGGGGCTCCACGCCCTGCTCACGCAGGTAGCGCCCGGCCGGGCTGTCGGCCTTGATGTTGCCGGCCGGGGAAATGTGGTCGGTGGTCACCGAGTCACCCAGCAGCGCCAGGATCCGCGCACCTTGGACGTCGGTGATCTGCGGGGGCGGCCCGCCGATGTCGTCGAAGAACGGCGGATGCTGGATGTAGGTGGAGTCGGCCTGCCACACGTAGGTGGCCGCCTGCGGTACCTCGATGGCCTGCCACTGTGCATCGCCGGCGAACACCTCGGCATATTCCTTGTGGAACATCGCCGTGTCGACCTTGGCCACGGCAGCGGCGATCTCCTGCTGGCTGGGCCAGATATCGCGCAGGTACACCGGCTGGCCATCCTTGCCGGTGCCCAACGGGTCGCGGGTCAGGTCAAGGCGCACGCTGCCGGCCAGGGCATAGGCCACCACCAGCGGCGGCGAGGCCAGCCAGTTGGTCTTGACCAGCGGGTGCACGCGGCCTTCGAAGTTGCGGTTGCCCGACAACACCGAAGCCACCGTGAGGTCGGCGCTGCCGATGGCTTTTTCGATCGCTTCATCCAGCGGGCCGGAGTTGCCGATGCAGGTGGTGCAGCCATAGCCGACCAGGTCGAACCCCAATTGGTCCAGGTAAGGGCTGAGCCCGGCGGCCTTGAAGTAGTCGGTGACCACCTTGGAGCCCGGCGCCAGCGAGCTCTTGACCCAGGGTTTGCGTTGCAGGCCTTTTTCCAGGGCCTTTTTCGCCACCAGCCCGGCGGCCATCATCACGCTGGGGTTGGAGGTGTTGGTACACGAGGTGATCGCGGCAATCACCACGGCGCCATCGCGCAGGGTGTGGGTCTGGCCTTGATGGCTGTAGTCGATCTCCCCGGCCTGGTCGGCGTTGCCCACCGCCACGCCGCCGCCACCTTCGCTTTCCAGGCGGCTGACCTCTTTGGCCAGCGGTTTGGGTTGCAGTTCGATGAAGTGGTCGAAGGCCTGGCTGACCTGGCCCAGGGCTACCCGGTCCTGCGGCCGCTTGGGCCCTGCCAGGCTGGCCTCGACCTCGTGCATGTCCAGCGCCAGGCTGTCGCTGAACAGTGGCTCCTGGCCGGGCTTCCGCCACAGGCCCTGGGCTTTACAGTACTGCTCGACCAGTTGCACGGTCGCCTCGGGGCGGCCGGACAGGCGCAGGTAGTCCAGGGTCACCTGGTCGACCGGGAAGAAGCCGCAGGTGGCGCCGTATTCCGGGGCCATGTTGGCGATGGTCGCACGGTCGGCCAAGGGCAGCTCGGCCAGGCCATCACCATAGAACTCGACGAACTTGCCCACCACGCCTTTCTTGCGCAGCATCTGGGTCACCGTCAGCACCAGGTCGGTGGCGGTGATGCCTTCGCGCAGTTTGCCGGTCAGCTTGAAGCCGATCACTTCGGGGATCAGCATCGACACCGGCTGGCCGAGCATGGCTGCCTCCGCTTCGATGCCGCCCACGCCCCAGCCGAGCACGCCCAGGCCATTGATCATGGTGGTATGCGAATCGGTACCGACCAGGGTGTCGGGGAAGGCGTAGGTGCGGCCATCGGCCTCACGGGTCCAGACGGTGCGGCCGAGGTATTCGAGGTTGACCTGGTGGCAGATGCCGGTGCCCGGCGGTACCACGCGGAAGTTGTCGAAGGCGCTCTGGCCCCAGCGCAGGAAGGCGTAGCGCTCGCCGTTGCGCTGCATTTCGATGTCGACGTTCTCGCTGAAGGCCTGCGGCGTGCCGTAGCGGTCGACCATCACCGAATGGTCGATCACCAGGTCCACGGGTGACAGCGGGTTGATCCGCTGCGGGTCGCCGCCGGCCTTGGCCATGGCTGCGCGCATGGCGGCCAGGTCGACCACGGCCGGCACACCGGTGAAGTCCTGCATCAGTACCCGCGCTGGGCGGTACTGGATCTCGCGGTCGGAGCGTCGCTCGCCCAGCCATTGGGCGAGGGCGCGCAGGTCGTCGCCGGTGACGGTCTTGCCGTCTTCCCAGCGCAGCAGGTTTTCCAGCAGCACCTTCAGCGACATGGGCAGGCGCTGCAGGTCGCCCAGTTGGCGGGCGGCCTCGGTGAGGCTGAAGTAGTGGTAGGTCTGGTCGCCGACCTGTAGGGGTTTGAGGGTATTCAGGCTATCGAGCGAGGGCATTGCCAACTCCTTCTGCGCCGGTGCCTGGCAAGATCTGCCGGTGGCACCGCTCTGTATCGATCCGCACGGCACGGACCTGGCTGAAAGGTCAGGTTAGACCGCTTTGCGCCACCTGACCCTTTTCTGGACCGGCGGGGCGTGTCGCAGGTTCCGATCTTCCTTTATCATCGCCGCCCTGCCGGCGCCTGTGGCGCGCCAGCCGTAGTGGAGTGAGAGATGAATACCCTGTTCATGCATTGCCGGCCCGGTTTCGAGGGTGAGGTGTGCGCCGAAATCAGCGAACATGCTGCCCGCCTGGGTGTTGCCGGCTATGCCAAAGGCAAGCCGCAAAGCGCCAGTGCCGAGTTTGTCTGTAGCGAGGAGGGCGGTGCCGAGCGCTTGATGGGGGAACTGCGCTTCAACCAGCTGATTTTCCCGCGGCAGTGGGCCCGTGGCGGTTATGTCGAACTGCCTGAAAGCGACCGCATCAGTGTGCTGCTGGCGCACCTGGCCGGGTTCCCGGTGTTTGGCAGCCTGTGGCTGGAGGTGCTGGACAGCAACGAAGGCAAGGAACTGTCTACCTTCTGCCGCAAGTTCGAGGTGCCGCTGCGCAAGGCTTTGGAAAAGGCCGGCCGCCTGGTCGACGACGCCAGCCGCCCACGCCTGCTGCTCACCTTCATCAGCGGCCGCCGGGTATTTGCCGGTGTTGCCCCGGCCAACAACAGTGCGCTGTGGCCCATGGGCATCCCGCGCCTGAAATTCCCCCGCGAGGCGCCCAGCCGCTCGACGCTCAAACTGGAAGAGGCCTGGCACCAGTTCATCCCGCGCGAGCAGTGGGAGCAGCGCCTGGGCGATGACATGACCGGGGTCGACCTGGGGGCCTCGCCGGGTGGCTGGACCTACCAGCTGGTGCGCCGGGGCATGCTGGTGACCGCCATCGACAACGGGCCGATGGCCGAAAGCCTGATGGACACCGGGTTGGTTCAGCACCTGATGGCCGATGGTTTCACCTGGCAACCGAAGCAGCCGGTGGACTGGATGGTGTGCGACATTGTCGAGAAACCGGCGCGTACCACCTCGCTGATCGAGACCTGGCTGGGCGAGGGGTTGTGTCGTGAAGCTGTGGTCAACCTGAAGCTGCCGATGAAACAGCGCTATGCCGAAGTACGCCGGCTGCTCGACCGCATGGAGGCGGCCTTCAAGGCGCGCAAGATCAAGGTGTCGATTGCTTGCAAGCAGCTGTATCACGACCGCGAGGAAGTGACCTGCCATCTGCGCCGGCTCGATCTGAAACCGCGTTGATTTCGGGGGCTGCTTTGCAGCCCAATCGCCGGCAAGCCAGCTCCCACAGGGGCTGCACCTGCCTCAGGCAAGCTAGCTCCCACAGGGGCTGCACCTGCCTCAGGCAAGCTAGCTCCCACAGGGACTGCACTTGCCTCAGGCAAACTAGCTCCTGCAGGGAGTGCAATTGTTTCAGGCTTGCTGCAATCCTGTGGGAGCTGGCTTGCCGGCGATTGGGCCGCACAGCGGCCCCTTGGTCCACGCGGTACTATGCGCGACAATAGCGATCATTTGCGGAGTCCCCCATGACCGATTTCACCCCCGACGCCATCCTCGACGCCACCGGCCTGAACTGCCCGGAACCGGTGATGATGCTGCACCAGCACGTGCGCAACCTGGCCGCTGGCGGCCTGCTCAAGGTCATCGCCACCGACCCCTCGACCCGCCGCGACATCCCCAAGTTCTGCAACTTCCTCGGCCACGAACTGCTGCAGCAGCAGGAAGACGCCGGTACCTTCCTGTACTGGATCCGCAAGAAAGCCGACTGAGCCGCTCTGGAACACGCCCGGCGTTGCGCCTACACTGCGTTCCCCAGACAGGAGAGCGCCATGCTGATAGTTGCCGACGAGAACATCCCGCTGCTCGATGCCTTCTTCCAGGGTTTCGGCGAAATTCGTCGTTACCCGGGCCGAAGCCTCGATGCCGCCAGCGTAAAGGACGCCGACATCCTGCTGGTGCGCTCGGTGACCAAGGTCGACCGCCAGTTGCTCGAAGGCAGCCGCGTGCGCTTTGTCGGCACCTGCACCATCGGCACCGACCACCTCGACCTGAACTACTTTGCCGAGGCCGGCATCCACTGGAGCAGCGCACCGGGCTGCAATGCCCGCGGCGTGGTCGATTACGTGCTGGGCAGCCTGCTGACCCTGGCAGAACTGGATGGCGTGGCACTGCCCGAGCGCGTGTATGGCGTGGTGGGCGCGGGTGAGGTGGGTGGCCGCCTGGTGCGGGTGCTGCACGGCCTGGGCTGGAAGGTAATGGTATGCGACCCGCTGCGCCAGGCCGCCGAGGGCGGTGACTACGTCAGCCTCGAAACCATCCTGCAACAGTGCGATGTGATCAGCCTGCACACCCCGTTGCAGCGTGGCGGCGAGCACCCGACCTGGCACCTGCTGGGCGAGGCTCAGCTGGCGCAGTTGCGCCACGGTGCCTGGCTGGTCAACGCCAGCCGTGGCCCTGTAGTGGACAACGCCGCCCTGCGCGAACTGCTGCTGGACCGCGAAGACCTGCATGCGGTGCTGGATGTGTGGGAGGGGGAGCCGCAGGTCGACCTGCAACTGGCCGACCTGTGCACATTGGCTTCGCCGCACATTGCCGGCTACAGCCTCGACGGCCGCCAGCGTGGTACGGCGCAGATCTACCAGGCGCTGTGCCGCTTCCTCGGTGTGGATGAACAGGTGCAACTGGCCGACCTGCTGCCCCGGCCGCCGCTGGCGCAGATCGAGCTGGATGCCAGCACCGACCCGGCCTGGGCCTTGGCCACCCTGTGCCGCGCGGTGTACGACCCACGCCGCGACGATGCCGATTTCCGCCGCAGCCTCAGCGACGACCCGCAGCAGCAGCGTGCAGCGTTCGACCAGCTGCGCAAGCAGTACCCGCCACGGCGCGAGATCGAAGGGCTGGCGGTGCGCTTGCGCGGGGAGTCGCCGCAGTTGGCGCAGCTGGTCAGTGCCTTGGGTGGGGTGTTGGTCTGACAGCCATTTGAAAGCTGTGCCGGCCTCTTCGCGGGCTTGCCCGCTCCCACAGGGACCACACAGACCCTGAGGTCAATGGGGGACCTGTGGGAGCGGGCAAGCCCGCGAAGAAGGTTGAGCTGATCTGTCAGGATTATCCAAGGCAAATAAAAACCCGGCGCAAGCGCCGGGTTGCAAGGAATTCGCCGATCAACCTTTGCGTACGCGCTCGACCCGGCTTTCTTCCAGGGCCTTGCAGGCCTTCTGGATCATCTGCTCGGTGATCGGTACTTCGCGCCCCTGGGCATCGATGATCGAACCGCACACCTGCGGCTGTGGGGTAGTCCGGGGCTTCTGGTTGTCGCTGCCATGCTGCAAGCTCATGTATTGTCTCCTCATCAGGTTCAAGCGCAGGTTAACCCTGTGCCGTGACTGGCCTGTGACAGTACCTGCAGGGTCACGGCAGGCACAGTCGAACAGAAACGGCAGTAAAGCTCCATAGCCTGGTTAGACCGATAGGCTATAGCAACCCAGCAAGGGTTCCACAGGCGCGGATGAGTGGTAGGCTGCGGTTTCCCCGCCAATGTGGTCAGCGCCATGCCCGAATCGGTTTCCCCGCGTCAACGCCGCGCCTTGCGCCTGGGTTGGCAGTTTGTCCGTCCGTACCGTCGCCAGGTGCTGCTGGCCTTGCTGGCCCTGGTAGTCACCGCCGCCATCACCCTGTCCATGGGGCAGGGCATCCGCCTGCTGGTGGACCAGGGCTTCATGACCCGCTCCGCGCATCAGCTCAACCAGACCATCGGCCTGTTCCTGCTGCTGGTGGTGGCCCTGGCGGTGGGTACCTTCAGCCGCTTCTACCTGGTGTCGTGGATCGGCGAGCGCTGCGTGGCCGATATCCGTCGAGCCGTGTTCGACCACCTGATCGGCCTGCACCCCGGATTTTTCGAAGACAACCGCAGCTCCGAGATCCAGTCGCGGCTGACCGCCGACACCACCTTGCTGCAATCGGTAATCGGCTCTTCGCTGTCGATGTTCCTGCGCAACGCGCTGATGGTCATCGGTGGCGTGGTGTTGCTGTTCATCACCAACCCCAAGCTCACCAGCATCGTGGTGGTGGCCCTGCCGCTGGTGCTGGCGCCGATCCTGCTGTTCGGCCGCCGGGTACGCAGCCTGTCGCGGCAGAGCCAGGACCGGGTGGCCGATGTGGGCAGCTATGTGGCCGAGACCCTCGGGCAGATCAAGACCGTGCAGGCCTACAACCACCAGGCACATGACCGCCAGCTGTTCGCCGGCACGGTGGAAGCGGCGTTTGCCGTAGCCCGGCAGCGGATTGCCCAGCGCGCCTGGCTTATCACCCTGGTGATCGTGCTGGTTCTGGGAGCGGTGGGGGGGATGTTGTGGGTTGGCGGCATGGACGTGATCGCCGGGCGCATTTCCGCGGGCGAACTGGCCGCCTTCGTGTTCTACAGCCTGATCGTCGGCAGCGCCTTCGGCACCCTCAGCGAGGTGATCGGCGAGTTGCAGCGGGCGGCGGGCGCCGCCGAGCGCATTGCCGAACTGTTGGCGGCGCGCAGTGCAATCCTGCCGTCCGCCGTGGCGCAGGTGCTGCCGCAGCAGCGGGCCAGTGGGCGTATCGAGCTGCAGCAGTTGGTGTTCGCCTACCCGTCACGGCCCTCGGTGGCGGCTGTCGATGGCCTGAGCCTGACCATCGAGCCGGGGCAGACCGTGGCTCTGGTGGGCCCGTCGGGGGCGGGCAAGTCGACCTTGTTCGATTTGTTGCTGCGCTTCTACGACCCCCAGCAGGGGCGCATCCTGCTTGATGGCCGGGCGATCACCGAACTCGACCCTGATCACCTACGCCAGCAGTTCGCCCTCGTAGCACAAAACCCCTCGCTGTTTCGCGGCACAGTCGAGGCCAACATCCGCTATGGCCGGCCCGAGGCGACCCTGGCCGAGGTCGAGGCAGCCGCCCGGGGTGCCCATGCCGACGCATTCATCCGGCAATTGCCGCAGGGCTACCAGACACTGCTGGGCGAGGGCGGCATTGGCCTGTCCGGCGGGCAGCGGCAGCGCCTGGCGATCGCCCGTGCGCTGCTGGTCGATGCGCCGATCCTGTTGCTGGACGAAGCCACCAGCGCACTCGACGCGCAAAGCGAATACCTGATCCAGCAGGCGCTGCCCAGCCTGATGGCCGGGCGCACCACCCTGGTGATCGCCCATCGCCTGGCTACGGTCCAGCATGCCGACCGTATCGTGGTCATCGACAAGGGCAGGCTGGTGGCGGTGGGGACGCATCGCCAGCTGATCGAAGAGAGCCCGCTGTATGCTCGGCTGGCGGCCTTGCAGTTCACCACGGGGTAGCTTGTAGTGGCGCTGTAACATTTCTGTAGTATTTGCCTGAGAGTATCTAGCTCAACTGTTGCGTAAGTGCTCGACCTGGCTGCCATTGCTTGATGGCAGCCTTTTTTTGGCCTGCCAGTAACCGGGCTGCGTTGCACCCCATTGCCAACTTGCGCGGCCCCCGGTCTTCCTCCTGCTTTCCGAGATCCAAGATGTTGCGTAAATCCCTCAGAGTGCAAATTCTCTCCCTGCTCGGCGGCAGTCTGGTGGCGATGTTGCTGATCGCCCTGGTGTGCTTCCAGTTCCTCTCCTCCAGCGTGCGCGGCTACGCCGAGCTGGTCGACGGGCCGCTGCGGGCCTCGCAGTTGATCGACGAAGCCAACCTGCAGTTCAAGATCCAGGTGCAGGAGTGGAAGAACGTGTTGTTGCGCGGGCGCCAGCCGGCTGACATGGACAAGTACTGGCAGCAGTTCCAGGCTCGGGAGCAACAGGTGCAGCAACTGCTCGGGCAATTGATCGACAGCAGCGACGCCAGGCTCAAGGCGCCGCTGCAGCAACTGCGTGACAGCCACCGGCAGCTGGGCCAGGCCTATGCGCAGGGTCGCCAGGCATTTATGGCGGCGGGCGGCGACCCGGTGGCCGGCGACCAGGCGGTCAAGGGCGTGGACCGCGCTGTCAGCGAGCAGATGAGCGAACTGGTCGAGCAACTGCGTGCCGAAGCCCGTCAGCACGCCGCCAGCCTGAGTGCCGGCGCCGAGCGCACGGTATGGCTGGGCTTGCTGGTGATGCTGGCTTCGGCCGTGCTGGTGGGGCTGCTCAGCCTGTGGTTGGTCAACCGCAGCCTGGTCGAGCCGATCCGCCAGTTGATCGACTATGTCGCGCAGCTTAGCCAGGGCCGCTTTGCCGCCCGGGTAGATAGCCGCCGCGAGGACGAACTGGGCCGCCTGGCGCGGGCCGCCAACACTCTGCGCGATTTCCTCGCCGACACGGTCGGCCGGCTGCAGGACAACGCCCAGGAACTGGAAGGCGCCAGCGGCCAGCTGCGCAGCATCGCCGGCGACATGGCCCGTGGTACCCACGACCAGTTCCAGCGCACCGACCAGGTGGCCACGGCCATGCACGAGATGTCCGCCACCGCCCAGGAAGTCGCGCGCCACGCCGCCGAGGCCGCCCGCGCGGCGGACGACGCCGACCACAGTGCCCAGGCGGGCGAGCAGGTGATGCAGCAGACCATCGACATCATCGGCGCGGTCAACCGAGAAATTGCCGGCACGGCGGCGGTGATTCGCGACTTGGAGCATGACAGCACGCGCATTGGCAAAGTGCTCGAAGTGATCCGTGGCATTGCCGAGCAGACCAACCTGCTGGCGCTCAACGCGGCCATCGAAGCGGCCCGTGCCGGCGAGGCCGGGCGAGGTTTTGCGGTCGTCGCCGATGAAGTGCGCAGCCTGGCCCAGCGCACGGCGGCGTCGATCGCCGAGATCCACCAGATCATCGAGGCGGTGCAGTCGGGGGCGGTGGAGGCGGTCAAGGCCATCGAAAGCGGCCAGCAGCGCAGCGAGGAGGGTGCCGAGCAGGTGCAGCAGGCCGGGCAGATGCTGCAGCGCATCACCCTGGCAGTGGAAGCGATCCGCGACATGAACCGGCAGATCGCCACGGCGGCCGAAGAGCAGACCAGCGTGGCCGAGGACATTTCCTGCAACCTGATCGAAATCACCCGCATCGCCACGGCCAACCAGCAGGCGGTGCAGCATACCGAACAGGCGGGGCAGCGCCTGCATGGGTTGTCGGGGCAGCTGGGTGAAGTCACCTCCCGCCTCACCGCCTGACGCGGCTCTTGTGGGAGCGGCCTTGTGTCGCGAAAGGGCCGCAAAGCGGCCCCGGCAATCTCTGCACGGACGCTGATATCCTGGGGCCGCTGCGCGGCCCTTTCGCGACACAAGGCCGCTCCCACAACGGTGCGGCGCCAGGTTGGCTACTGGGGAAACCCGCCACTTCCACTGCTTCATTCCATCCCCTCTGGCGGATTGTCGCCATCTACCCCGTCGCCCGCCCCCTGTATTCACTGCTCCAGACCCAGTTGGCACGTTCCCTGCTCAAGGCGGCGCGCGTGTACACAACAACTGGATAACATCAATGAAGAAATTCCTGCTGACGTTCCTCTGCCTGGGCGTCATCGGCTGCTCCAAACCCGCGGAGCCGGAAAAGACCGTCGACGTGCTGCTGATCGGCGGTGGCATCATGAGTGCCAGCCTGGGCACCTACCTCACCGAGCTGGAGCCTTCCTGGAAGGTCGACGTCTACGAACGCCTGGACCAGGTGGCCGAAGAAAGCTCCAACGCCTGGAACAACGCCGGTACCGGTCACTCCGCGTTCTGCGAGCTGAACTACACCAGCGTCGGCAAGGACGGCAGCATCGACATCAGCAAGGCCGTTGGGGTCAACGAGCAGTTCGAGGTGTCCAAGCAGTTCTGGGCCTACCAGGTCGAGCAGGGCGTGTTGAACAACCCGAAGTCGTTCATCAACAACGTGCCGCACATGAGCTTTGTCTGGGGTGACGACAACGTCGCCTTCCTGCACAAGCGCGTCGACGCCCTGCAGCACAGCTCGCTGTTCCGCGGCATGGAAATCTCCGAAGACCACGAGCAGATCCGCAAGTGGGCACCGCTGGTGATGGAAGGCCGTGACCCGGAGCAGAAAATCGCCGCCACGCGCATGGCCATCGGCACCGACGTGAACTTTGGCGAAATCACCCGCCAGTTGTTCGCGGCGATGACCCGCAACCCCAATGTGTCGCTGAACCTGCGTCATGAAGTGCGCGACATCGTGCGCAACGACGACGGCACCTGGCATGTGCGGGTGGCCGACCTGGCCAACGGCGGCGAGGAAAAGGCCGTCAACGCCCGCTTCGTGTTCATCGGTGCCGGTGGTGGCGCGCTGAAGCTGCTGCAGAAGTCGGGCATCCCTGAAGCCGAAGGCTATGCCGGCTTCCCGGTCGGTGGCCAGTTCCTGATGACCGACAACCCCGACCTGGTCGCCCGCCACCAGGCCAAGCTGTACGGCAAGGCCTCGGTCGGCGCGCCGCCGATGTCGGTACCGCACCTGGACACGCGAATGATCGATGGCAAGCAGGTGCTGCTGTTCGGCCCGTTCGCCACCTTCTCCACCAAGTACCTCAAGCACGGCTCGCTGCTGGACATGTTCGCCTCGCTGAACAGCCACAACGTGCTGCCGATGGTCAATGCCGGTATCGACAACATCGACCTCAGCACCTACCTGATGGGGCAGTTGATGCTCAGTTTCGATGACCGCATGAACGCGCTGCGCGAGTACTTCCCCAACGCCAAGAACGAAGACTGGAAGCTGCTGCAGGCCGGCCAGCGGGTGCAGGTGATCAAGAAGGACCCGGTACTGGGCGGTGTGCTGCAGTTCGGTACTGAAGTGGTGGCGGCCCAGGACGGCAGCATCGCTGCATTGCTGGGGGCATCGCCGGGTGCCTCGACCGCGGCGCCGATCATGCTGACCGTGCTGGAAAAGACCTTCAAGGACCGTATCCAGTCGCCAGCCTGGCAGGCCAGGCTCAAGGAAATCGTGCCAAGCTATGGGCAGAAGCTGAACAACAACCTGGCGCTGACCAACCAGACCCGGGCCTGGAGCAGTGAGCGCCTGCAGTTGCTGTATGTGCCGGTGGAGGCTGAGGTGTCGCACTGACACATGTGGGAGCGGCCTTGTGTCGCGAAAGGGTCGCAACGCGGCCCCAGGATTTCAGCCAGGCTGCACAAGTTGCTGGGGGCTGCCTTGCAGCCCTTTCGCGACACAAGGCCGCTCCCACAAGGGGGGCGCGCGCTGGGGCAGGGCACTTTTCAAGGCACAACAAAAAGCCCGCACTAGGCGGGCTTTTTGACGAGGATTTGGTCGGAGAGACAGGATTCGAACCTGCGGCCTTCTCGTCCCGAACGAGACGCGCTACCTGGCTGCGCTACACTCCGATGAAGGAAATCCTACTGCATACTTTTTTTGCACGCAAGCCCTTGTTGTTAAAAGGGCCTTTGCAAAAAACAGGCTGCGATCAGAGCTCTTTGACGGTGCGGATCTGGTCCTTGTTCAGGCGTGTGCGCTTGCCGTCCAGCTGCTCGAATTCGTAGAAACCGGAGTCTTCATCGAACTTCGGTGTGTCGGTGGCCTGGATTTCGCGACCGTCGTTCAGGGTAATGACGGTTGGCGATGCGCAGCCAGCGAGGGCGCCCAGGCCCAAGGCGAGCAGGAAGGCGGGTAGGGTCCGTTGAATCATCGTGTTTCTCCAGTGCGATGGTGCTAGATGACATTAAGACGCAGGGCGTCCACGCAAGTTCCGTCTACAGTGCAGCATAGCGGCAAACCCTGGGCATTGATCGAGGGCAAGGGCCACGGGCGTCACGCTGTGATGGGCGCGCGCTGTGTTATAACTGCGGCCATCCCATCTTCTTGTGACGGACCCCCATGAAAGCCAAGGCAGATACCCCCTTCGTGCCGCTGAACATCGCCGTGCTCACGGTCAGCGACACCCGTACTTTCGACACCGATACCTCCGGCCAGCTGTTCGTCGACCGGCTGAGCGCGGCTGGCCATCGCCTGGCCGAGCGCGTGCTGCTGAAAGACGACTTGTACAAGATTCGCGCCCAGGTCGCCACCTGGATTGCCGATGACAGCGTGCAGGTAGTGCTGATCACCGGCGGCACCGGCTTTACCGGCCGCGACAGCACGCCCGAGGCCGTGGCCTGCCTGCTGGACAAGCAGGTAGAAGGCTTTGGTGAGCTGTTCCGGCAGATTTCCGTGGCCGACATCGGCACCTCCACCGTGCAGTCGCGCGCCCTGGCCGGGCTGGCCAACGGTACCCTGGTGTGCTGCCTGCCGGGTTCGACCAACGCGGTGCGCACCGGTTGGGACGGTATCCTCGCCGAGCAGCTGGATGCCCGCCATCGCCCGTGCAACTTCGTGCCGCACCTGAAGCAGGCAGCGGCCTGCGACAGCCGTGGCTGAGGTCCGCCATGCCCGGCCGCTGATGCCGGTAGAACAGGCCCTGGAGCAGCTGCTGGCTTTGGCCGAAGCGGCACCGATCCGCGACACCGAGAACCTGCCGCTGGCCGAGGCCGAGGGCCGTGTGCTGGCCACCGACCTGGTGGCCTCGCTCGACCTGCCGCCTTGGCCGAACAGTGCCATGGACGGTTACGCCCTGCGCCTGGCTGACTGGCAGGGCGAACCACTGCCGGTCAGCCAGCGGATTTTCGCCGGCCATGCGCCGCAGCCGCTGCAACCGGGCACCTGCGCGCGCATCTTCACCGGGGCACCGCTGCCCGAAGGTGCCGACTGCGTCGAGATGCAGGAAAACACCGAAGTGGCGGAGGATGGCCGGGTACGCTTTCTCGAAGCGCTGAAGACCGGGCAGAACATTCGTCCCCAGGGCCAGGAAACCCGCAAGGGCGAACAGGTGATGAGCGCCGGCACCCGGCTGGGGCCGATCGAGCTGGGCCTGGCCGCGACCCTGGGCCATGGCCGGCTGGACGTGGTGCGCAAGGTGCGGGTGGCGGTGTTGTCCACCGGTGACGAATTGGTCGAACCCGGCCTGCCGCTGGGGCCGGGGCAGATCTACAACAGTAATCGCCGGCTGCTGGTCAGCTGGTTGCAGCGGCTGGGCTGCGATGTGGTCGATGCGGGCATTCTGCCGGATGACCTGGCGCGCACCCGCAGCTGCCTGGCCGAGCTGGGCGATGTCGACCTGATCCTGTCCACCGGCGGTGTCTCGGTGGGGGAGGCCGACTACCTCGGCGCCGCCCTGCGCGAAGCTGGCGAGCTGGCCTTGTGGAAGCTGGCGATCAAACCGGGCAAGCCGCTGACCTTCGGCCACTTCCAGGGCGTGCCGGTAATCGGCCTGCCGGGTAACCCGGCCTCGACCTTGGTCACCTTCGGCCTGCTGACCCGGCCCTACTTGTTGCGGCGTCAGGGCGTGGCCGATGTCACGCCGTTGCGCTTCGACATGCCGGCCGGCTTTGACTGGCCCAAGCCTGGCACGCGCCGCGAGTACCTGCGCGCCCGCATCGAACAGGGCCAGGTGCGCATCTACAAGAACCAGAGCTCTGGCGTGTTGCGCAGTGCGGCCTGGGCCGAGGGGTTGGTGGAGGTGCGCGAAGGCAGTACGCCGAAGCAGGGTGACAGCGTGCCGTTCATCCCCTTCAGCGAACTACTTGGCTGAGCGGCCCAGTCAGGCACTGGCCAGCGGCGTGGCCTCGGCCGGTGCCGCCAGTGCCAGGCGCATGTGCACGTTCTCCAGTTGCTGGGCGGCCACGCTCCAGTCGTGGCGCTGGCGGGCGAACTGGCGCCCGGCGTCGCTCAACTGGCTCATGCGCCAGGGCTGGTTGAGCAACTGGGTGATCAGCAGGGCCAGCTGGTCGCCATCCTCACTGCCCAGGTAGTGCTCACCATTGTTCGCGGCCAGGCCTGAAACACCTTTGCCGGTGGTGATCACCGGCAAGCCGGCGGCCATCGCTTCGAGGATTTTCACCTTGGAGCCACCGGCATAGCGCAGCGGTGCGAAGAACAGTGCCGAACGCCGCTGCAGTTCACGCAGGTCGGGGCGGTAGCCGAACCATTCGATGCGCGGGTCGTTCCAGTGCAGTTTCCAGCTGGCCGGCATGGCATGCCCGGCAATCGCCAGGCGCACTGCCGGGTTGCTCATCCAGACCTGCGGCATGATGTCTTCCAGCGCCCATTCGATGGCCTCCAGGTTGGCGCCATACTCGAAGTTGCCAACGAACAGCAGGCGCTGGCTGTGCAGCGCGGGTTGCACGTGCTGGTAGAAATCACAGTCCACGCCATTGACCACCACGTTCACCGGGCGCCCGCTGATCTGCGCGATCAATTCGGCATCGTGGGCGCTGACTGCCACCAGTTCGGTGGGTTGGCGCAATACCCGCTGTTCCCAGCGTCGATAGCGCCAGCGGTCGAAGGCGTTGAGCGGGCGCAGCCATAGCGGCAGGCGATCGTGGCTGGCGCCACCCATCACCGACTCCAGGGTGTGCTCGCTGAGCATGTACGGCAGTCCGCGTGCCTGCAGGGCCTTTTCGAAGGGCTGGAAACTGTAGCTGTGTTCGATCTGGATCACGTCCCAGGGCTCGTCCAGCAATTGCTCGAAGCGGTGCCGCAGGCAAGGGGCCAGGCCATTGATGATTGCCCGCATGGGGTAGGCGATGATCGGCGAGGCCAGCAGGTTCAGCGGGCTGTGCAGGGGCCGACGGGGCAGCACGATCAGGCGCTCGAGCAGCGGTTCCAGGGCTTCGCGGGCGGCATCGCCGAGCGGGATCTTCGATTGCACCAGCAGGGTAATCCGGTGGCCCCGCTGTGCCAGTGCGCGTATCAGGTGGTATTGCCGGGTCTTGCTGCCGCTGGTGGTTGGCCAGGGCAGGTACGGCAGTGTCCAGAGAATGCGCATGACCCGAAATCCTCGCTAAAGGCTGCGGATAGCAAGACGCGCCCGTGGGCAGCAGTGGTAGAACCACTGCCGGGGGCGCGTCCGTGGCAATAAAGTGTATCTGCTGAGCATAGCCGTGCATTGCCAGGCGTGTGGGAAAAGACCGGCCGACGCTTGTCGGTTGATGCCCACAATCGATCGCGTTGGCCTGCTATTTTTTCGGGCGCATGCAACGATCCGCAATTGCAAAGGGTCGAGATCTGGGTTGATCACTTCACGGAGGCGCGCACATGCAAGGGCGCAAGGCAATGCTGATCCTGCACGGCAAGCAGGCCATGAACGAAGACGTGCGCAGCGCCGTGCATGGCCTGCGCGACAGCGGCTGGGTACTGGATGTGCGGGTCACCTGGGAGGCCGGCGACGCGCAGCGCCTGGTCACCGATGCGCTGGCCGCCGGCTACGGCCATATCGTCGCCGGAGGCGGCGATGGCACGCTGCGTGATGTCGCCGAGGCCATGGGGCAGGCAGGTACCGAGGCTACCCTGGCGTTGTTGCCGCTGGGCACGGCCAACGATTTTGCCAAGGCCGCCGGCATACCCCTGGAGCCTGCCACGGCCCTGGCATTGCTGAACATACCCGCACGGCCAATAGACCTGGGCCAGGCCGGCGACCATTTGTTCCTCAACATGGCCACGGGCGGTTTTGGCAGCCAGGTCACGGCCAACACCTCCGAAGACCTGAAGAAAGTGCTGGGCGCGGCTGCCTACCTGTTCACTGGCTTGTCGCGCTTCAGCGAACTGCAGGCAGCCTCGGTGGAGCTGCAAGGGCCGGGCTTCGACTGGCAGGGTGACCTGCTGGCGCTGGGGATCGGCAATGGCCGCCAGGCCGGGGGTGGGCAAGTGCTGTGCCCCGAGGCCCTGGTGGACGACGGCTTGCTCGACATCGCCATCCTGCCGGCACCACAGGAGATGGTCGGGGCGCTGCGTGAGCTGTTGGCTGGCAACGGGTTGTTAGTCAGGGCCAGGTTGCCCTGGGTCGAGATCAAGTGCTCGCAGGGCCTGGACATCAACCTTGATGGCGAGCCGGTGCAGGCCGACAAGTTGCGCTTCCAGGCCAGGCCCGCTGCACTGCGCCTGCACCTGCCGGAGGGGTCGCCGTTGCTCAGTCGTCCAGGCTGATGATTTTCTCGCGCACGGCGAACAGGACCAGGCCGGCCACGTCATGGATCTGCAGGCGTTTCATGATTTGCGAGCGGTGGGTTTCCACGGTCTTGATCGACAGGCCCAGGCCGGTGGCGATTTCCCGGGTGGACTTGCCACGCACGATCAGGCGCAGGATTTCCAGCTGTCGCGCCGTGAGGTTATGCCGCTCGCCCGCGGGTTGCTTGCCCTGCCTGGCGTGCTGCAGCGCCTGGTTGATGACCGTATGGGCGATGGCTGGGCTGAGGTAGCGCTCGCCGTTGCGCACCGCGGCCAGGGCCTGTTCCAGTTCGGTGGCGCTGGTGTCCTTGAGCAGGTAGCCGTGGGCGCCGCTTTCCAGGGCCCGCATGATCAGGTCCGGGTCGGTGTGCATCGACAGGATCAGCACCTTGCAGGTGTTGCCGCTGGCGCGCAGTTGGGTGAGGGCGTCCAGGCCGCTGGTCGAGCGCATGGAGATGTCCAGCAAGACGATGTCCGGCGCCAGCGTGCGCACCTGTTCGAGCAACTGGCTGCCGTCGTCGGCTTCACCGATCACGTCATAGCCGGGGATGTCGCAGACCAGTGCGCGCACCCCGGCGCGGATCAGCGAGTGGTCGTCTACCAGCAGCAGTCTACAGGTCATGGGTTGCAGTACTCCTGGCGCGTTCCTGGGTGCGCGGTGGCCATGGGAACATTGCCTCGATGCGCGTGCCCAGGCCGAGCTGGCTGGTGATGTCCAGGCTGCCCTGCAACGCGGTTACCCGCTCCTGCATGCCGGCCAAGCCCCGCTGGCCTGCTTCGGCCGGTTGCCTGGCTGGCACGAAGCCGCGGCCATCGTCGTGGATCGATAACGCCAACCCCTCGGGGGTGCGCTGCAGGCGGACGACCAGGTTGCGTGCCTGGGCGTGGCGCAGCATGTTGGTCACGGCTTCCTGGGTAATGCGGAACACCGCCATGGCCACGGCCTCGTCGATGCCGCCCAGGCGCTGGTTGCACGCCAGGCTCCAGTGCACGCCGCTGTTGCCCAGGGTGCGCACCAGGTGTGCGCGCAGGCTGGCCTCCAGGCCCAGGCTGGCCAGCTGCCGCGGGTTGAGCAGGGCGGAGACATCGCGCACGTTGCCCAGGGTGTCATCCAACGTGCTGCGCAGGGCGTCGCAGTGGCCTTGCAGGTCATCGGGCATACGCTTCTGCAGCCACTGCAGTTGCAGCTTGGCGGCGGTGAGCAGCTGACCGATGTCATCGTGCAATTCCCGGCTCAGGTGCTGGCGCTCGTCTTCCTGGACCTTGAGCATGCGCTCGGCCAGTTCCGCCGGGCGCAGGTTGATCGACCTGGCGCCCAGAGCCAGGTGCACGGCAGCGCCCAGCGTGGCGGCCAGCTGCAGCAGCAGCAGGCTGGCCGGGATCGCCTGGTCGGTCAGGTACAGCGACAGGGTGGCGACCAGCGAGGCCACGCACAGCCCGACCGTCGCCCAGCGCAGCAGGGTAGTGCGGAAGCAGCACCGCAAAGAAGTCTTCAAGCGTGGAAACATAGGTAGGGAAGCCACTGAAGTATTGCTGATGGAGGCCTTGCACAATCCATGTCAGAGGCTTTGGAGCAGTACTTTATATTTTCTTTCGAACGCGTGATCTTGCGACCTTGCTGCAGGTCGCAAGCGTTTGTGGGGCCGCATATTACCACTTCGCAGTGCATTGGTCGCGATCGGGTAACGCTATGAAACGCCTCCGGGGCGGGCGCTGGAGGGTAGCAAAGTGCCACTTGGCTTGATCGCACAACAGGCACTTGCCATTGAACTTGCGCGCTGTTGATTCAACTTGGCCCCCGGCAACCTGGAAAACTTCGAGAACTTTCCAAGTTCGACCTGGGTGGGCCTGAATAAACGTGCCCGGCTGCATTTCAAGCCAGTTCAATATGTGGCAGATGAGCGGCCGGAGTGCGTGCTGCCTGCCGTCTCGGTATGCGGGTGGATGCACACGCTGCCTTGCTCGTCGCAGGAGGTGCAGGGTTGTGCAAACGTTTGCTGCACGGCCTTGGCCAGTTCACCCAGCAGTACCAGCTGCTCGCCGATGTCCAGGTTGAGCCGCCCGGTGCAAGGGTCGACCAGTTCCAGTTGCCAGGCCAACAGGGTCAGGCAGGCCCCTACCGCGGGCAGGGCTTCGCGCTGCAGGCGACCGACCTGGCAGGCCGGTGCCAGCAACTGCTGCAGGGCGGTGGTGTAATGGGCGACTTCGCGCAGGCCCAGGTGTGTGGCCTGTCGAGCAAGGTTGTCGAGGGCGTTGTCCAGGCAGTGGCAGGCATCCGGGTCGTTGTCGATCAGCTCCAGATGCTGCAGGCATTCCTGGGCCTGGGTCAGCAATACCTGGGCATCCAGCAGGAACCCCTGCAGGGCGTTATCGAACGACAAGGCGCTGTCCATCATGATGCCCCCGCGCGTGGGGCGGGCGCAGGGGACGGGCACGCCAAAACGATAGCTAGCAAAAGCCTGACTCCATTCATGCAATGAGAATGGCGTCACATTAATGGCTAAAGGATATCGCGAACATCAGGTTGCACCCGATTGTGGCTAAGGGTTTCCCTGATAAGGGCCTCAGGTGGGGAACTTTTACTGTCCCGCTTAATCACCCGTGATTCCCGCAGTAAAGCATGATGGTAAAGTGATATCAATCGCCTTCACGGCATTTTCCCGCAAGGGTCAAGGTGTGCGTGAAGCCGCCGATACAGGGTGGATGATTTCACTTTTTCCGACTCAAGCCTGGGGGCTTTCCAATGGCTGGCATTCTCGACACGGTAGACCAACGCACGCAACTGGTGGGTGAGAACCGCCTGGAAATCCTGATGTTTCGTCTGGCCGGCCGCCAGCTGTTCGCGATCAACGTGTTCAAGGTGCAGGAAGTGCTGCAACTGCCCAAGCTGACCCTGATGCCCCAGCGCCACGCGTTCGTCTGCGGTGTGGTCAACCTGCGCGGCCAGACCCTGCCGGTGATCGACCTGTCCCAGGCGATCGGCATGCGCCCGCTGCAACCGGGGCCGGACAGCACCATCATCGTCACCGAATACAACCGCTCGGTGCAGGCTTTCCTGGTGGGCGGTGTCGACCGCATCGTCAACATGAACTGGGAAGCGATCATGCCGCCGCCATCCAGCGCCGGACGCCAGCATTACCTGACCGCCATCACCAAGGTCGATGACAAGCTGGTAGAAGTGATCGACGTGGAGAAGGTGCTGGCCGAGATCGTGCCGTACAACGCGCGGGTTTCCGGCGACAAGCTCGCCGACCCGGTGCTGGCCCGGGCCCGTGGCCGCGAAGTGCTGCTGGTGGACGACTCCAGCGTGGCCCTGGCGCAATTGCGCGACACCCTGTCCCAGCTGGGCGTGAAGCTGCACGTGGCCAGTGATGGCCTGAAGGCGCTGCGCATGCTCAAGGGCTGGGCTGACGCTGGTGAGGATGTGTGCGAGAAGCTGCTGATGGTGTTCACCGACGCAGAGATGCCGGAAATGGATGGCTACCGGTTGACCACCGAGATCCGTGGCGATGCCCGTTTGCGCCGGCTGTACGTGGTGTTGCACACCTCGCTGTCGGGTAGTTTCAACGAATCCATGGTGAAGAAGGTGGGCTGCGACAACTTCCTGTCCAAGTTCCAGCCCGATCGCCTGGTCGACGTGGTCAAGCAACGCCTGTTGCTGGATGCCGCTACCGCGTGATCCCGGCCCCTGCCGGGTATAAGCTTGGCGTTTTGGCATGACGCGAGGCGGCAGGGATGTTTCTCAGTGAGCTGTATCGGTACCCGGTGAAGTCGGGGCAGGCGCAACGCCTGCAGGCTTCACCGGTGGGATTGCTGGGGTTGCAGGGTGACCGGCGCTGGATGGTGGTGGAGGAAGAAAACGGACGCTTCCTTACCCAGCGCGCCTGGCCTCGGCTAGGCCAGATCAAGGCTAGCGATGATGACAGCGGCCAGTTGCTGCTGGAAGCACCTGGGCAGGCACCGTTGCGGGTGCCTGTGCCGCCTGCCGATGACGCCCTGCGCGGCGTGACCATCTGGCGCGATACCCTGCGCGCGCCGGATGCGGGCGATGCGGCGGCGGCCTGGCTGAGCCAACTGCTGGGCAAGGCCGTGCGCCTGGTGCATTGCCCGGAGCAGCGCGCGCGTTACCTGCCCAATGGCTATGGCTTCAACAGCGACCGGGCGGCGTTCCCGGACGGTTTCCCGTTGTTGCTGATCGGCCAGGGTTCGCTGGACGAACTTGACCGGCGTATCGGACGCCCCATGGAGATGCTGCGCTTTCGGCCCAACCTGGTGGTGCAGGGGGCTGAACCGTTTGCCGAAGATGGCTGGAAGCGGATTCGTATCGGCAGCCTGGAGTTTCGCGTGCTCAAGCCCAGTGTGCGCTGCATCTTTACCACCATCGACCCGGCTACCGGCGAGCGCAGCGAGGACCGCGAGCCGATGGCCACGCTCAGGACCTTCCGTGAGAAGGAGGGGGATGTGCTGTTCGGGCAGAACCTGGCGGTGGATGGCAGTGGGTGGTTGGAGGTAGGGATGAAGGTCGAAATCCTGGAGTAGCTGTGTTGCCTGTTCCGGCCTCTTCGCGGGCTTGCCCGCTCCCACAGGATCACCACAGCTTTCAAGGCTTGTGGAGTACCTGTGGGAGCGGGCAAGCCCGCGAAAGGGCCGGCACAGGCTCAGTAGCAATCACATGTCATCGAAATACCGCTCATGCCAATCCACCAGTGGCTGCGGCGAGTTCAGCTTCTGCCCGTAGATCACCGAATACGACAGCACGTTCTGCACATACTGGCGCGTTTCGTCGAACGGGATCGACTCCACCCACACATCGAAGCTCAGGTGCTTGGCGCCTTTGAGCCACTGCCGCACGCGCCCGGGCCCGGCGTTGTAGGCTGCCGAAGCGAGTACCCGGTTGCCGTTGAACTGGCTGTGCACCTGGCTCAGGTAGGCCGCACCCAGCTGGATGTTCTTGTCCGGGTTGAGCACCTGCGCCGGGGATGCCAGCGGGATGCTGAACTTGCGCGCGGTTTCCTTGGCCGTGGCCGGCATCAACTGCATCAGGCCGCTGGCACCCACCGGGGAACGGGCATCCTCCATGAACGCGCTTTCCTGGCGGGTAATGGCGAATACCCAGCTCGAATGCAGGCCGCGGACCTTGGCCTCGCGCACCAGGGTGTCGCGGTGGGCCATCGGGAAGCGAATGTCCAGGTCGTCCCAGTACTGCGCCTGGCTGATGGTGCGAATGGCCGGGAAGTACCAGCGCAGGTCGTAGCCCAGGCGCGCCTGGGCGACCATTTCGTCGCGGGTGAAGTGTCGGCTGACGTGGTACCACTCGCGGCGGCCTTCGACGATCTGGCCACGGGCGTGGAACTCCAGGGCACGGCGGATGCCCGGGGTGTTGCGTACCTTGTTGACCAGCTGCGGGCTCAGCACCAGCGGCTTGTTGTTCAGCTGGTAAGGGGTCTGTGCCCGGTCGGCGGCGAGGAAGCCGTAGAAGTCACGCTCACGCGCCACGGTCTTGTACAGCAGTGGGATCTGAGGGTTGTTCGGCTGTGCCAGCTCCAGGCTGCGCGCCTGCCAGTACTTCCAGCGGCTGCTGCTGGCCAGGTCCTGGGGCAGGCGGCGGGTCAGTTCGTAGGCGTCTTCCCAACGGCCCAGGCGCAGCAGCAGGCGCAGGCGCCATTCGCTGACGGTGTTGTCACGCAGTTCGGGGTCGTAGCGGGTCATCAGATCGAGTGCGCGCGGGTCGTAGCGGCGCGCCAGGGTCAGGCCGATCTCACGGGCGATGGCCACCTTCTCGTCACGGGAAAAGTGCATGCGCTGGGCGTAGTCGTCGAGCAGCGCCATGGCCCGCTCCGGGTCCTGCCGGGCCAGGCGGCGCAGGCCGAGGCTGACCACGTCGGACATGGCTTCGTTGACCGGGGTGAAGCGCGACGGCTGGTTGAGCAGCTCGGGTTTCTGCGCCACATCGACCAGCAGGCGCCCCTGCGGGGCGAGGGTGGTCAGGGTCTTGACCAGGTTGTTGGCCAGGCCGTAGTTGCGCGCCTGGGCCGCCAGCTTGGTGCGTTGCCAGCGCTTGGCCTCGGTCAGCTGGCCCTCGGCCGCCCACATGCCGAACAGCGTGTCGCAGGTGGCCGGCTGCGACTTGCCGACGTTCCACAGTTTGTCGGCCGTGGCAAAACCTTCGGCGCGCAGGCCGTGGCTGAGCTGGTACTGGCCGTTGAGGCAGTCCAGTTCGGTGAAGTTGAGCTTGGGGTCGTAGTACTTGGCGAAGGTGTTCCATTCGCCGCGTTCGGCCAGCCAGCGCAACCAGCGCAGCTTCATCCAGTTGGCCTGGGGCAGGTCGCCATGCTTGGCGAGGAAGCCTTCGATTTCCTGGTTGCTGGCGGTTTTCAGGCGGGCGGTGAGTTCGTCATAGGCCAGGTAGGGCGTCAGCGGGTAGTCGCTGAGGGCCTGGGCATAGCGCAGGTACGGGCCTTTGTCGCCTTTGGCCAGCGCGCGCTTGGCCTCGTCATAGTATTGGCGTTGCAGGGTAAGGTCGGCGGCCTGCGCCGCGCAGGTGGCGGCGGTGAGCAGCAGGCAGGATGCAATATGTAACAGGCGGCTGCGCATGATACGTCCGGGCAGTTGAACCATGGGGAAGTGACGGCGGAGCCAGCACTGTTGGAAGCTATTGCCTTAGCTTAGCTGTTTGCCGGCGGCGGGTGAAAGCACTGTGCTTGTATCGGGATATTAAGTTCGACCAGATGTCGCAAAGGCCTCGCCGGTTGGCCAGGCGGATGCCGTCGAGGGCCAAGTCAGGTAGAATGCGCGCCCGATTTATGGAGACCAACATGACCCTGCTCAAATTCAGCGATGTGTCCCTCGCATTCGGCGCCATGCCGCTGCTGGACAAAGTGTCCTGGCAGATCGCTCGTGGCGAGCGGGTGTGCATCATCGGCCGCAACGGCACCGGCAAGTCGAGCATGCTGCGCCTGGTCAAGGGCGAGCAGAAGGGCGACGACGGCGAAATCTGGCGTGCCCCAGCCCTGAAGATCGGCGAGCTGCCGCAGGAACTGCCGGTGGCCGACGAGCGCACGGTGTTCGATGTGGTGGCCGCAGGCCTGGATGGCGTGGGCGAGTTGCTGGCGCAGTTCCACCACCTGAGCCTGAACATCCAGGGCGATGAAGACCTGGAAAAACTCATGCACGTCCAGCACGAGCTGGAAGCCCGTGACGGCTGGCGCCTGCAGCAGGTGGTGGAAAGCACCCTCAGCCGCCTGCAGCTGCCGGCCGACAAGACCCTGGCCGAATTGTCCGGTGGCTGGCGCCGCCGCGTGCTGCTGGCCCAGGCGCTGGTGTCGGAACCCGACCTGCTGCTGCTCGACGAACCGACCAACCACCTGGACATCGGTGCCATCGCCTGGCTCGAAGAGGCCCTGCGCGGCTTCAACGGCGCGGTGCTGTTCATCACCCACGACCGTTCCTTCCTGCAGAACCTGGCCACCCGCATCCTTGAACTGGACCGCGGCGGCCTGATCGACTGGAACGGCGACTATGCCAGCTTCCTGGTGCACAAGGAGGCCGCGCTGGCCGCCGAGGAAACCGCCAACGCATTGTTCGACAAGCGCCTGGCTCAGGAAGAAGTGTGGATCCGCCAGGGCATCAAGGCCCGCCGCACCCGCAACGAAGGCCGCGTACGTGCGCTGAAGGCCCTGCGCGTGGAGCGCAGCGAACGCCGCGAGCGCCAGGGCAAGGCCAACATCCAGATCGAGGCGGCGGAAAAGTCCGGCAAGCAGGTGATGGTGCTGGAAAACGTCAGCTTCCATCACCCCGACGGGCCTGTGCTGGTCAAGGACTTCTCCATGGTCCTGCAGCGTGAGGACCGCATCGGCCTGCTGGGCGCCAACGGTACCGGCAAGACCACCCTGCTCAAGCTGATGCTCGGCGACCTGGAGCCGACCACCGGCAAGGTCGAGCGCGGCACCAAGCTGGAAGTGGCCTATTTCGACCAGATGCGCCACCAGCTCGACCTGGAAAAGACCGTTATCGACAACCTGGCCGAAGGCCGCGACTTCATCGAGATCGACGGCCAGAACCGCCATGTGCTGAGCTACCTGGGCGATTTCCTGTTCAGCCCTCAGCGTGCCCGTACGCCGGTCAAGGCGCTGTCGGGTGGCGAGCGTGCACGGCTGTTGCTGGCCAAGCTGTTCAGCAAGCCGGCCAACCTGCTGGTGCTTGACGAACCGACCAACGACCTGGACGTGGAAACCCTCGAGCTGCTCGAGGAGGTGCTGTCCAACTACAAGGGCACCGTGCTGATGGTCAGCCACGACCGGGCCTTCCTCGACAACGTCGTCACCAGCACCTTGGTGTTCGAAGGCGAGGGCAAGGTGCGCGAATACGTCGGTGGTTACGAGGACTGGATTCGCCAGGGTGGCTCGCCGAAGCTGCTGGGCGTGACCGAGAGCAAGGGCGGCAAGTCCGAGCTCAACAGCGCGGTGGTGGAGAAGGTCGAGGCCAAGCCGGCGCCTGCGCCTGTTGCAGAGGTGGCCGATGGTTCGAAGAAGAAGCTCAGCTACAAGCTGCAACGTGAGCTGGAAATGCTGCCGGGGCAGATCGACGAACTGGAGCAGCGCATGGCCGAGGCCCAGGAAGAAGTGAATGCGGCGGGCTTCTATCAGCGGCCGATTGCGGAAACCTCGGCAGTGCTGGCCAAGATCGAGAAGCTGCAGGGTGAGCTGGATGTGCTGGTGGAGCGCTGGGCCGAGCTGGAAGGCTGACAGGCGTTAGCCTGATTCTACCTCTTCGCGGGTGAACCCGCTCCCACAAGGACCGCACCGCTGTTGAACGCGGTGCAGTACCTGTGGGAGCGGGTTCACCCGCGAAATGGCCGGCACAGGTTGAATCATTCCTTCTTCTGCAACCGCACCGCCAGTACATCGCACGGCGCACCATGCAGCACGTCATTGGCCGTGGACCCCAGCAGCAACGCCAGGCCGTGACGGCCATGGCTGCCGACCACGATCAGGTCGCACTTCTGGTCCTTGGCCAGCTGGTGGATTTCCTGGCGCGGCTGGCCATAGGTCAGGTGCGAGTCGCCGCGGTGGATGTCCGGGTATTTGTTGAACAGGCGGTCCATGCGTTCCTTGGCCTGGTCGAACTGCTGCTGTTGCAACTGCGACAGGTCCATCGGCACGTCACCGCCAAACGCCATGGCCATCGGCTCGACGATGTGTACCAGCGAAACCTTGGCATTCGACGGTGCAGCCAGCGCCATGGCACGTTTGATCACCGGGTCGCATTCTTCGGTCAGGTCGACGGCGACCAGAAGATGTTCGTAGGACATGAGCGGAACTCCTGACAATCGCGATAGAAGAAGTATGGTCGCTTTCGGGCGGGTCTTCCGTGAAAAATGGCTAACCAGCTCATTTGCAACGCTTTATGGGAACTACAGATATGACGGTATTGCTGGTGGTGTCAATCCTCGCGCTGATTCTCAGCCCGCTTTCCTGGTTGCGCACCTCGCGCAAGCAGAGCGAGCAGATGAAGCTGCGTCTGGAGGCTCGGCGCATGGGGCTGGCCATGCAGCTGGCGCCGCAGCAGTGGCCGCACTGGCTGGAAAAGGAGCCGCCAAGCCCGTGCCCGCAATACCACCGGGCACGTCGCCGCGGGCATGAGGACAGCTTCAGCTTCTGGCAGATCACCCCGGGGGTGTGGTGGAACCAGTGGCGTGAACCCTGCGAGGACCCACGCTTCATGGAGGCCCTGGCGCGCTTGCCGGCGAGTGTCTACAAGGTCGAGGCCGATGCCCGGATGATCGCGCTGTACTGGACCGAGCGGGGCGATACGGCTGTGTTGCAGGATATTGCCCACGTCCTCGAAACCTTGGCCTGAAATTTGCCTTTGCGCGGCCTCTGTGGGAGCGGGTTTACCCGCGAAGAAGGCGACTCGGTGGGTGGCACCGGCTTTGCCGGTGTTCGCGGGTAAACCCGCTCCCACAGGGCCACGCTAAGCCCGCCCATTGGTCTTCTCATCCGAAGGCAAGCACAAAACGACAAAGCGGCGGCTTGGCCGATCCCCTGAAGGGGTGGGGTGCCAAGTCGCCGCTTTGCGTTCTGCTGCGCAGAAAAGGCCAGGCAGGCCGGGTATGCATTCAAGCAAGTGCCAGTGTAGCCGTTCGAGGTCGCCGCGCAAGGCAAAAGCTGAGCATTCTCCCGCGGTTCATGGTCAATCGCCGACATGAATGGTCAGCAATCACTGTCATCATGTTTTGTACCAAGACGCTACAAAATGACTGGAAAGTCGTGTTTTCACCTTGCTCGCGAGCATTTGACAACGCCGATCTTTTCGGAGAATGTGTGCACACCCAAATCAAACGGGCGTATGAATTGAGCGTTTGTATGTCATGACGCCAAGCCATACTTCCGACTAGCGCGCTGACGGGTGTGCCTGGGGCAGGGCAGCTAGGCCTGCTTTTGCTGCAGCGATCGGCGTGTACTGTTCAGCTTCCATATCGTGGAGATCAGTTGATGATTTACGAAGGTAAAGCCATCACGGTTAAGGCTCTTGAAAGTGGCATCGTCGAGCTCAAGTTCGACCTCAAGGGTGAGTCCGTCAACAAGTTCAACCGCCTGACCCTGAACGAACTGCGCCAGGCCGTCGATGCCATCCAGGCCGACGCCTTGGTCAAGGGCGTGATCGTCAGCAGTGGCAAGGACGTGTTCATCGTCGGCGCCGACATCACCGAGTTCGTCGACAACTTCAAGCTGCCCGAGGCCGAACTGGTCGCCGGCAACCTGGAAGCCAACCGCATCTTCAACGCCTTCGAAGACCTCGAAGTGCCGACCGTCGCCGCCATCAACGGCATCGCCCTGGGCGGCGGCCTGGAAATGTGCCTGGCCGCCGACTACCGGGTCATGTCCACCAGCGCCAAGATCGGCCTGCCGGAAGTCAAGCTGGGTATCTACCCGGGCTTCGGTGGCACCGTGCGCCTGCCGCGCCTGATCGGTTCGGACAACGCCATCGAGTGGATCGCCGCCGGCAAGGAAAACCGTGCCGAAGACGCCCTGAAAGTGGGTGCCGTCGACGCCGTGGTCGCGCCTGAACTGCTGATGGCCGGTGCCCTTGACCTGGTCAAGCGCGCCATCAGTGGCGAGCTGGACTACAAGGCCAAGCGCCAGCCCAAGCTGGAAAAGCTCAAGCTCAACGCCATCGAACAGATGATGGCCTTCGAGACTGCCAAGGGCTTCGTCGCCGGCCAGGCCGGTCCGAACTACCCAGCCCCGGTCGAAGCCATCAAGACCATCCAGAAGGCTGCCAACTTCGGCCGTGACAAGGCCCTGGAAGTCGAAGCCGCAGGCTTCGCCAAGCTGGCCAAGACCTCGGTTGCCGAGAGCCTGATCGGCCTGTTCCTCAACGACCAGGAACTCAAGCGCAAGGCCAAGGCGCATGACGAAATCGCCCACGACGTGAAGCAGGCCGCCGTGCTCGGCGCTGGCATCATGGGTGGCGGCATCGCGTACCAGTCGGCGGTCAAGGGCACCCCGATCCTGATGAAGGATATCCGCGAGGAAGCCATCCAGCTGGGCCTGAACGAGGCCTCCAAGCTGCTCGGCAACCGCGTCGAGAAGGGCCGCCTGACCCCGGCCAAGATGGCCGAGGCACTCAACGCCATTCGCCCGACCCTGTCCTATGGCGATTTCGCCAATGTCGACATCGTCGTCGAGGCCGTGGTCGAGAACCCGAAAGTCAAGCAGGCTGTGCTGGCTGAAGTGGAAACCCAGGTGAAGGACGATGCGATCCTCGCTTCCAACACCTCGACCATTTCCATCAACCTGCTGGCCAAGGCGCTCAAGCGCCCGGAAAACTTCGTCGGCATGCACTTCTTCAACCCGGTGCACATGATGCCGCTGGTGGAAGTCATCCGTGGCGAGAAGTCCAGTGAAGTGGCGGTCGCCACCACCGTGGCCTACGCCAAGAAAATGGGCAAGAACCCGATCGTGGTCAACGATTGCCCGGGCTTCCTGGTCAACCGCGTGCTGTTCCCGTACTTCGGCGGCTTCGCCAAGCTGGTAAGTGCCGGTGTCGACTTCGTGCGTATCGACAAGGTCATGGAAAAGTTCGGCTGGCCGATGGGCCCGGCGTACCTGATGGACGTGGTCGGCATCGACACCGGCCACCACGGCCGCGACGTGATGGCCGAAGGCTTCCCGGACCGCATGAAGGACGAGCGCCGCTCGGCCGTTGACGCACTGTACGAGGCCAACCGCCTGGGCCAGAAGAACGGCAAGGGCTTCTACGCCTACGAAACCGACAAGCGTGGCAAGCCGAAGAAGGTCGCCGACGCCAGCGTGCTCGATGTGCTCAAGCCGATCGTCTTCGAACAGCGTGAAGTCACCGACGAAGACATCATCAACTGGATGATGATCCCGCTGTGCCTGGAGACCGTGCGCTGCCTGGAAGACGGCATCGTCGAAACCGCCGCCGAAGCCGACATGGGCCTGGTCTACGGCATTGGTTTCCCTCCCTTCCGCGGTGGTGCGCTGCGCTACATCGACTCGATCGGTGTGGCCGAATTCGTTGCCCTGGCCGATCAGTACGCCGACCTGGGGCCGCTGTACCACCCGACCGCCAAGCTGCGTGAAATGGCCAAGAACGGCCAGCGCTTCTTCAACTGAGCGGTCAACGAGCTAGAGCGAGAGATTTGATATGAGCCTGAATCCAAGAGACGTGGTGATTGTCGACTTCGGTCGCACGCCGATGGGCCGCTCCAAGGGTGGCATGCACCGCAATACCCGCGCCGAAGACATGTCGGCGCACCTGATCAGCAAGCTGCTGGAACGCAACGACAAGGTCGACCCGAAAGAAGTCGAGGACGTGATCTGGGGCTGCGTCAACCAGACCCTCGAGCAGGGCTGGAACATCGCCCGCATGGCCTCGCTGATGACCCAGATCCCGCACACCTCCGCGGCGCAGACCGTCAGCCGCCTGTGCGGCTCGTCGATGAGCGCGCTGCACACCGCCGCCCAGGCGATCATGACCGGCAACGGTGATGTATTCGTGGTCGGTGGCGTGGAGCACATGGGCCACGTCAGCATGATGCATGGCGTCGACCCCAACCCGCACCTGTCCTTGCATGCCGCCAAGGCTTCCGGGATGATGGGCCTGACCGCGGAAATGCTCGGCAAGATGCACGGCATCACCCGTGAGCAGCAGGATCTGTTCGGCCTGCGTTCGCACCAGCTGGCCCACAAGGCCACGGTCGAAGGCAAGTTCAAGGACGAAATCATCCCGATGCAGGGCTATGACGAGAACGGCTTCCTGAAGGTGTTCGATTTCGACGAAACCATTCGCCCGGAAACCACCCTCGAAGGCCTGGCGTCGCTGAAGCCGGCGTTCAACCCGAAAGGCGGTACCGTCACTGCCGGTACCTCGTCGCAGATCACCGACGGTGCGTCGTGCATGATTGTCATGTCCGGCCAGCGCGCCATGGACCTGGGTATCCAGCCATTGGCGGTCATCCGTTCCATGGCGGTGGCTGGTGTCGACCCGGCGATCATGGGCTACGGCCCGGTGCCGTCGACCCAGAAAGCCCTCAAGCGTGCTGGCCTGACCATGGCCGACATCGACTTCATCGAGCTCAACGAAGCCTTCGCTGCACAGGCCCTGCCAGTGCTGAAAGACTTGAAAGTACTCGACAAGATGGATGAGAAGGTTAACCTGCACGGCGGCGCCATTGCCTTGGGCCACCCGTTCGGTTGCTCCGGGGCACGGATTTCCGGCACCCTGCTCAACGTCATGAAGCAGAATGGCGGTACCCTGGGGGTGGCGACCATGTGCGTCGGCCTCGGCCAAGGTATCACCACTGTCTTCGAACGCGTCTGATCGCGTAGCGGGACAGCGACCGGGGCCTTGTGCCCCGGTTTTGTTTTTTACAGGTTTTATTCAAGAGGGTGGGCAACATGCAGATACAACCAGGCGTATACCGGCATTACAAAGGGCCTGAGTACCGTGTCTTCAGTGTTGCGCGGCACTCCGAAAGCGAAGAGTGGATGGTGTTCTACCAATGCCTGTATGGTGATTACAGCTTCTGGGTACGGCCACTTTCGATGTTCCAGGAGTCCGTCGAGGTTGACGGCGAGCAGGTGCCACGCTTTGCTTTGGTCAAGGCCGAAGAGGGGCTGCCCGGGTTGCTGGGCAAGTCGCACGAGTGATAGTCCGAACTTGACCTCACACTTTTGCCACTATATATAGCGGTGCCGCGTCTGGCACCTGACGCGTTTTTCATCTTCAGATTCAGGAATACTCCGATCCATGGGCAAATCGCTGGTCATTGTGGAATCCCCGGCCAAGGCCAAGACCATCAACAAGTACCTGGGCAACCAGTACGTGGTGAAGTCGAGTATCGGCCATATCCGAGACCTCCCCACCAGCGGTTCGGCCAGCGCCAGCAAAGAGCCAG
This sequence comes from Pseudomonas sp. X4, assembly GCF_040784925.1. NCBI lineage: Bacteria > Pseudomonadati > Pseudomonadota > Gammaproteobacteria > Pseudomonadales > Pseudomonadaceae > Pseudomonas > Pseudomonas sp. X4. Next base: position 4,211,596 of record NZ_CP160798.1, read on the forward strand.
CCGCCAAGCGTGGCAAGGCCGCGGGTGAGGCTCCGGCCCTGTCGCCGAAGGAAAAGGCCCGCCGCCAGCTGGTGGCACGCATGGGCGTCGACCCCGATCACGGCTGGAAGGCCAAGTACGAGATCCTGCCTGGCAAGGAAAAGGTGATCGAAGAGCTGCGCCGCCTGGCGAAGGATGCCGACACCATCTATCTCGCAACCGACTTGGACCGCGAAGGGGAAGCCATTGCCTGGCACCTGCGCGAGGCCATCGGCGGCGACGACACCCGCTACAAGCGCGTGGTGTTCAACGAAATCACCAAGAAGGCCATCCAGGAAGCCTTCTCGCAGCCGGGCGAGCTGGATATCGACCGGGTCAACGCGCAGCAGGCGCGGCGTTTCCTCGACCGCGTGGTCGGCTACATGGTTTCGCCGCTGCTGTGGGCCAAGATCGCCCGTGGCCTGTCCGCCGGCCGTGTACAGTCGGTGGCGGTGAAGCTGGTGGTGGAGCGCGAGCGCGAAATCCGCGCGTTCATCCCGGAAGAGTACTGGGAAATCCACGCCGACCTCGGCACCGCCAAGAACGCCAAGGTGCGTTTCGAAGTGGCACGCGAGAAGGGTGAGGCCTTCAAGCCGCTGAACGAAGCCCAGGCCATGGCCGCGCTGGAGAAGCTCAAGGCTTCCAGCTACAGCGTGGTCAAGCGCGAAGACCGCCCGACCAGCAGCAAGCCGTCGGCACCGTTCATTACTTCCACCTTGCAGCAGGCCGCCAGCAACCGCCTGGGCTTCGGTGTGAAGAAAACCATGATGATGGCCCAGCGCTTGTACGAAGCCGGCTACATCACCTACATGCGTACCGACTCCACCAACCTGTCGGCCGACGCCCTGGACATGGCGCGCAGCTACATCGAGCGCGAGTTCGGCAAGCAGTACCTGCCCGAGGCACCGCTGGTGTACGGCAGCAAGGAAGGCGCCCAGGAGGCGCACGAAGCGATTCGTCCTTCCGACGTGAATACCCACCCGAGCAAGCTCACTGGCATGGAGCGCGACGCCGAGCGCCTGTACGAGCTGATCTGGCGCCAGTTCCTGGCCTGCCAGATGCCGCCGGCGCAATACCTGTCCACCAGCGTCACCGTGGCCGCAGGCGACTTCGAGCTGCGTGCCAAGGGCCGTATCCTCAAGTTTGACGGTTACACCCGTGTGCTGCCGCAGCAGAGCAAGCCTGGCGAAGACGACGTGTTGCCGGAAATGGTCCAGGGTGAAGCGCTGAAGCTGATCCAGATCGACCCGAGCCAGCACTTCACCAAGCCACCGGCGCGCTTCACCGAAGCCAGCCTGGTCAAGGAAATGGAAAAGCGCGGGATCGGCCGCCCGTCGACCTATGCGGCGATCATCTCGACCATTCAGGACCGTGGCTATGTGACCCTGCACAACCGCCGCTTCTATTCCGAGAAGATGGGCGACATCGTCACCGAGCGCCTGTCCGAGAGCTTCTCCAACCTGATGGACTACGGCTTTACCGCAGACATGGAAGAGAACCTCGACGACGTGGCCCAGGGCGAGCGTGACTGGAAGAACGTGCTCGACGAGTTCTACGGCGACTTCAGCAAGAAACTGCAAACCGCCGAGTCCAGCGAAGACGGCATGCGCGCCAACCAACCGACGATGACCAACATTCCGTGCAAGGAATGTGGCCGGCCGATGATGATCCGCACTGCCTCCACCGGCGTGTTCCTCGGTTGCTCGGGCTACAGCCTGCCGCCGAAAGAGCGCTGCAAGGCCACCGTCAACCTGGTGCCGGGCGACGAGATTGCCGCCGACGACGAGGGCGAATCGGAATCCCGCGTGTTGCTGGGCAAGCACCGTTGCCCGATCTGCGCCACGGCGATGGATGCCTACCTGCTGGACGAGAAGCACAAGCTGCACATCTGCGGTAACAACCCGGATTGCGCCGGCTACGAGATCGAGGAAGGCAACTACCGCATCAAGGGTTACGAAGGGCCGAGCCTGGAGTGCGACAAGTGCGGCAGCGAGATGCAGTTGAAGACTGGCCGCTTCGGCAAGTTCTTCGGTTGCACCAACCCGGCGTGCAAGAACACCCGCAAGCTGCTCAAGAGCGGCGAGGCGGCACCACCGAAGATGGACAAGGTGGACATGCCAGAGCTCAAGTGCGAGAAGGTCGACGATACCTACGTGCTGCGTGATGGCGCTTCGGGGCTGTTCCTGGCCGCCAGCCAATTCCCCAAGAACCGCGAAACCCGCGCCCCGCTGGTGCTGGAGATCGTGCCGCACAAGCATGAGATCGATCCGAAGTACCACTTCCTGTGCGATGCGCCGCAGAAGGACCCGGAAGGCCGCCCGGCGGTGATTCGCTACAGCCGCAAGACCAAGGAGCAGTACGTGCAGTCCGAGGTTGATGGCAAGCCGACCGGCTGGAAGGCGTTCTACGACGGCAATGCGTGGAAGGTTGAAGACAAGCGCTGATCCGTCAGTGCTGTAATTGGGGCCGCTTCGCGCCCCTTCGCGGGCTTGCCCGCTCCTACAGGTACAGCGCAGGCCTTGGGCTTGATGGAGTTCCTGTGGGAGCGGGCAAGCCCGCGAAGGGGCGCAAAGCGGCCCCAATCATTTATGATGCAGCTATCCGCCTTGCAGCCTTAGGGAGGGCACTGAAATGGCCCAGGAACTCTACACCCGCACCAATCAGAAACTGTTCTTTGCCGGCCTCGCCCTGGAGTCCATGGCCAAGGCCGAACAAAGCCAGGCCATGAATGCCCAGGGCCTGGTCCAAGCCGAGCGCGAGTCGGCGCTGTTCCATCTCTACGGCGCACTGCTGGGCCTGTGTCATGAAATTGGTGGCTTCTACCGCCTGCCAGTTGTTGCAACGGTCGAGCAAGCACTGGCCGACGATGCCCTGAACGGCATCGCCATCCCGGAAGTGGCCGAGCTGCTGGAGCTGGCCCGCCAGCGCGAAACCTGGCTGGCGCAGATGCTCAGTGCTTATGCCGATTTGTTCCGACCACCGGTCGCGAAAAAAGCGCCAAAAACCGACGTCACCCAGCCATTGATCCAGGCGGTCAATCTCGATGAGCCCGAGCATCCGGCGCTGTCGCGTGCCGAACTGGAAAGCTGGCGCAGCAACCTCAAGGGCCTGGTGAGACGTTTCCGCGACGCGTTGAGTGAGTGCTGATAGCTGCTACGGCTGGTACAATACTGGCCTTTCGCGGAGAACTGCCATTTATGTCTACGTCGTTTCTGGAAATTGTCGAGTTGCCTGATGGCCGCATCGAACTGCGTCGCGCCGAGGATGAGGGCTCTCTGGTAACCCTGGATTTCTCGGAAGACGCCAAGGCGTTCCTGCAGGGTCAGCATGTGGAAGTGGCCAAGGCCATGCTCAGCGTGGGCGTGCAGATGGCCGGTCGCCTGATGGATGGCGAGCTTGAGCGTGATGAAGGGCCGCGTGTGCTGCACTGAGGTGCAGCAGGGCATCAGGTTTCATGCAATGACAGGCAAAGCCTGAACATCAGCCGAGGCGGATGTTCAGGCTTTGTGCGTTTCCGGCACCGGCAGCGCGCAGCAATTGCTGGCGTGCAGTGGCGTTGACGTTGCCCAGCCAGCTGACCACGGTGTGGCTGCGGCCCAGGCGCAAGGCTTCGCAGGCCAGTTGAAGCGGGCTCTGATTGCCGCGAGGTTGCAGCAGCAGGATGCGTTCACGGTTGAGCCCGGCATCGCGCAGCCAGGCCTGGGTCAGGCTTGACGGCGGGGCGATCAGGGTCAGCCAGCGGGTCTCATCCTCTTCGCTCAGTTCGCGCAGCACGGGTGCCAGCAGGCTTTGGCAGTGCCCGGGGGCTCCGCGCAGCGACAGTTCGCTGAACAGCTCGGGCTGGCTGCTCTTGCGCGCCACTTCGCTGGTTTTCAGGCCAGGCAGTACGGGCTGGGCGAGGAATGCTTCGAACAATGGCAACTGGGCTTGCTCGGGTGCGTGAATGAACTGCTGCATGACGCCTCCTGGATCAGCGGCGAATGACGCCGACGCTCAAGCCCTCGATCACCAGCTCCTGTTCTTTCAGGTCGACTTCGATGGGGGCGAATTCGGGGTTTTCGGCAAGCAGCCAGACCTTGCTGCCTTCGCGCTTGAAGCGCTTGACGGTGACTTCGTCGCCGATGCGGGCTACGACGATCTGGCCGTTGCGGGCTTCGCGGCAGGTGTGTACCGCCAGCAGGTCGCCATCGAAGATGCCGACATCCTTCATGCTCATGCCGTGTACGCGCAGCAGATAGTCGGCCTGGGGGTGGAAGAAGTCGGGGTTGATGTTGCAGGATTGCTCGATGTGCTGTTCGGCAAGGATCGGCGCACCGGCGGCAACCCGGCCGATGATTGGCAGGCCGCTTTCTTCGGCCTTGGCTTCCAGACCGGGGATGCGAATACCACGGGAGGCGCCCGGGGTCATCTCGATCGCGCCTTTGCGGGCAAGGGCCTTGAGGTGCTCCTCGGCGGCGTTGGGCGACTTGAAGCCCAGCTCCTGAGCGATCTCGGCGCGCGTCGGCGGGAAGCCGTTGTCTTCCAGGCAACGCTTGATGAACGCGAGAATTTCGGCTTGGCGTGGCGTCAGTTTCAACATGGTGAGCGCTCTGTCTTTTTGTACAGTGACTGGGATTATATACAGTACTGGATGCGCTGCAAGCCAAAACCTGCAATAAACAGCAGCAATGGCGCTTGCAGCCGCCCGCCTGGCGCTTTTAAATGGCGACCGGCCGGTCACCGAGCCTTGACAGAAGCAGGGCTGAAACGTATGTTTCAAACACCTGTTTGTCTGGCGGAGTAGTCGGAGTAGTCATGGCCCAATCGGAAACCGTTGAACGCATTCTCGATGCTGCCGAGCAGCTGTTCGCGGAAAGGGGGTTCGCAGAAACCTCGTTGCGGCTGATTACCAGCAAGGCCGGGGTCAACCTGGCGGCGGTCAACTATCACTTCGGCTCCAAGAAGGCCCTGATCCAGGCAGTGTTCTCGCGTTTCCTCGGGCCGTTCTGCGCCAGCCTCGAACGTGAGCTGGAGCGGCGCCAGGCCAAGCCGGAGCACAAGCCGAGCCTCGAAGAGCTGCTGGAAATGCTGGTCGAGCAGGCTTTGGCCGTGCAGCCGCGCAGCAACAACGACCTGTCGATCTTCATGCGCCTGCTGGGCCTGGCCTTCAGCCAGAGCCAGGGCCACCTGCGGCGTTACCTGGAAGACATGTACGGCAAGGTGTTCCGCCGCTACATGCTGCTGGTCAACGAGGCTGCACCGCGCATCCCGCCGCTGGAGCTGTTCTGGCGAGTGCACTTCATGCTTGGCGCCGCCGCCTTCAGCATGTCCGGCATCAAGGCCCTGCGGGCGATTGCCGAGACCGATTTCGGCATCAACACCTCGATCGAGCAGGTAATGCGCCTGATGGTGCCGTTCCTGGCTGCGGGCATGCGTGCCGATAGCGGTGTTACCGACGACGCCATGGCCACCGCGCAGCTGCGCCCGCGCACCAAGACCAGCGCAGGCGCCTCCACCGCCAAGGCCTGAAGGCTGGGCGGGGCAGGGCGCTTCGGCTAAGCTAGCGCCCATGCCCGACCTCGACTTCCTGCACATTTCCCTCGCTGACCAGTGCCTTTATGGCTTTGCCGGTGGCCAGCTGCGCCTGCGCGTGCCGGTTTCCACGGCGCGCAACGGCGCCGGCGAGCGCAACGGCTCGGGTTGCACGCCGTGTGGCCTGCACCAGGTGCGGGCGAAGATCGGCGCGGGCTTGCCGCTGAATGCGGTATTGGCCGGGCGGCGCTGGACCGGCGAGGTGTGGTCGCCGGCCTTGCATGCGCAATGCCCCGGCCGGGACTGGATCCTTACCCGCATTCTCTGGCTCAGTGGCTGCGAGCCGGGTGTCAACCGCCTGGGTGCGGTCGACACCTTCCGCCGTTATATCTACTTGCACGGCACCCCGGATACGGAACCCATGGGCGTAGCGCTGTCCCATGGTTGCATACGCCTGCGCAACACCGATTTGCTAAGCCTGTTCGAGCAGGTGCCGGCCCATTGCCCGGTGCGCATCGAGCAGGCCGCCTGCCCCCAGTGGGCTTCTCTCAGTCTTCAATGAAGGATTACCCATGACTGTCAGCCTGCAAGGCTCCCTGATGGTGGATATCGCCGGTAAATGGCTGACCGCCGAAGACCGTCACCTGCTGCGCCAGCCTGAAGTGGCCGGCCTGATCATCTTTGCCCGCAACATCGATAGCCCGCGCCAGGTGCGTGAACTGTGCGCGTCGATCCGCGCCATCCGCCCCGACCTGATCCTGGCGGTGGACCAGGAGGGCGGCAGGGTGCAGCGCCTGCGCCAGGGCTTTGTGCGCCTGCCGGCCATGCGGGCGATAGCGGACAATGACAACGCCGAGTACCTGGCCGAGCAGTGCGGTTGGTTGATGGCGACCGAGGTGCTGGCGGTTGGTCTGGACCTCAGCTTTGCCCCGGTACTCGACCTGGACCACCAGCGCAGCGCCGTGGTGGGCAGCCGCGCCTTCGAGGGTGACCCGCTGCGTGCCACGCAACTGGCCGGGGCGTTCATCCGTGGCATGAATGCGGCGGGCATGGCGGCCTGTGGCAAGCACTTCCCGGGGCATGGCTGGGCCGAAGCGGATTCGCATGTGGCCATTCCCACCGATGAGCGCAGCCTCGAACAGCTGCGCCAGGCCGACCTGGTGCCGTTCACCCGCCTGAGCGGGCAATTGGCGGCAGTGATGCCGGCGCATGTCATCTATCCGCAGGTCGACAACCAGCCGGCTGGCTTCTCGCGGCGCTGGTTGCAGGACATTCTGCGTGGCGAGCTGGGCTTTGACGGGGTGATCTTCAGTGATGACCTGTCGATGGCGGGTGCGCATGTGGTCGGGGACGCGGCCAGTCGGATCGAGGCGGCGTTGAGCGCTGGCTGCGACATGGGCCTGGTGTGCAATGACCGGGCGGCGGCGGAGCTGGCGTTGAGTGCGGCGCAGCGGATGAAGGTCAAGCCCTCGCCACGGATTGCGCGGATGCGTGGGCAAGGGTTTGCGCGGACGGATTATCGCCAGCAGCCGCGGTGGCTGGAGGCGTTGGGGGCGTTGCGGGAGGCGCAGCTGGTCGATTGACCGCGCCGGCCCCTTCGCGGGCACGCCCGCTCCCACAGGTGCAGCGCTGGTTTCGAAATTGGTGTTGTAGCTGTGCCGGCCTCTTCGCGGGTAAACCCGCTCCCACAGGTACGGCACCGCCCTTGAGGGCACTGATATCCCTGTGGGAGCGGGTTTACCCGCGAAGGGGCCGGCACAGGCAACACAACAGCCTGAAAAGCAGCGCTTTACCTGTGGGAGCGGGCGTGCCCGCGAAGAGGCCGGTACAGGCAGCGAAGGATTCTAGGCTACCGCCCGCGCTTCCCCGGCAGCGGCGCAAACAGCGCTTCGATCTCTTCATCCCCCAGCCGCCATTGCCCGGCCTGCCCGCCATCCAGCAGGCTCGCCGCCAGCGCCGCCTTCTCCTGCTGCAACAGCTGGATCTTTTCTTCCACTGTCCCCCGAGTGATCAGCTTGAACACGAACACCGGCTTGTCCTGGCCGATGCGGTAGGCGCGGTCGGTAGCCTGGTTTTCGCTGGCCGGGTTCCACCAGGGGTCGAAGTGGATCACCGTGTCCGCAGCCGTCAGGTTCAAGCCCACGCCACCCGCCTTGAGACTGATCAGGAACACTTCGCTATCACCCTGCTGGAACTGCTGCACCGGCGTGCGTCGGTCGCGGGTGTCGCCGGTCAGCAGGCTGTAGCGGATCTTGCGCTTCTCCAGCTCCTGCTCGATCAACGCCAGCATCGAGGTGAACTGCGAGAACAACAGCACCCGGCGACCTTCGCTCAGCAGCTCTTCGAGCATTTCCAGCAGCGCGCCCAGTTTGCCCTTGTCGGCCTGGTTGCCTTTGCTTTCCACCCCTTTGACCAGGCGCAGGTCGCAGCATACCTGGCGCAGCTTGAGCAGGGCGTCGAGGATGATGATCTGGCTGCGCGCGGCGCCATTGCGGGCGATTTCATCGCGGACTTTCTTGTCCATGGCCACCCGCACGGCTTCGTAGGTGTCGCGCTGGGCATCGCTAAGCTCGACCCAGTGCACCATCTCGGTCTTGGCCGGCAGCTCGGTGGCTACCTGCTCCTTGGTGCGGCGCAGCAGGAACGGGCGGATGCGGCTGGCCAGGTGGGCCATGCGCTCGATGTCGCCGTGGCGCTCGATCGGTGTGCGGTAGTCCTGGTTGAAGCGCTTCAGGTCACCCAGCCAGCCAGGCATAAGGAAGTGGAAAATCGACCACAGCTCGCCCAGGTTGTTTTCCATTGGCGTGCCGGTCAGGCAGACGCGCTGATTGGCCCGCAGCTCGCAAACCGCGAGGGCGGCCTTGCTGGTGCTGCTCTTGATGTTCTGCGCCTCGTCCAGTACCAGCACATGCCAGGCCTGGGCGCGCAGGTGCTCGAGGTCGCGTGGCACCAGGGCATAGGTGGTCAGGACCAGGTCGTATTCGTGCAGTTTGGCGAAATGCTTGCTGCGCCCCGGGCCTTGCAGGGCCAGCACGCGCAGCCCGGGGGCGAAGCGCTGGGCTTCGTCCAGCCAGTTGGGCACCAGGCTGGTCGGCATCACCGCCAGGGCCGGTGCGCTCAGGCGCCCGGACTGTTTCTCCAGCAGCAGGTGTGCCAGGGCCTGCAGGGTCTTGCCCAGCCCCATGTCGTCGCCGAGGATGCCGCCGGTGCCCATCTCGCGCAGCGCCTGCAGCCAGTTCAGGCCTTGCTGCTGGTAAGGGCGCAGGCTGGCCTGCAGCCCGGTCGGCGGTTCTACCTGCAAGTCACGGGCATCGCGCAGGCGACGGCCCAGGTCGCGCACATGCTCGCCACCCTCCCAATGCAGGGGCAGGCCGTCGATGTCGTTCAGGCGTGAGGCATCGGCACGGTCCAGGCGCAGGGACGGGCCTGCGGCGTCTTCGTGCAGGTACAGTTCGCCCAGGGTGCCCATCACTGCCTTGATGCGGCCATAGGGCAAGGCAACGCGCAGGGCCGGGGCATCGAGGCGGCCACGGTTGAGGTCGATCAGCAGGTGCTCGTCGTCACTGCGTCGGGCCAGTTCGCTGGGGCGCAGCAGCTCCGGGTTGTTGCGCAGCAGTTGCAGCACGATCGGCAGCAGGCTGTGGCGCTGGCCATCGACCACGATGCCCAGCTCCAGGTCGAACCATTCATGGCCGGGCGCTTCGTCGATGGTGGCGTACCAGTCGTCCACTTCCTGCAGGTTGAAGGCGAAGTCGCGGTGGATGTCGATGTTCCAACCGGCTTCGCGCAGGCGCGGCAGGCCTTCGCGGGCAAAGCGCAGCCAGGCTTCGTCATCGGGCAACTGGAGCATCTCGCCGGCACTGTCAGGCAGGGCCTTGCTCTGCCGGGTGGCGGCCTTGAAACCGAGGTCGCGCAGCACCTTGCGCAGCGCCTGTTCGGCTTGTGGCTGGCGGCGGATGTGCTGGCTGGTGTTGTCTACCAGGCGGGTCAGCGGTTTTTCGTCGCTGCCGCTGGCGCGTAAACCGTCATAGTCGAACGCCAGTGCGGCCCGATGCTGCATCTGCCGCTGCATGCGGCCGGTCTTGGGCATGTAGGCGCTGAATTCAAGGCTGCCCAGCGTCAGGTGCGGCCTGGGTTGAATACTGTCGATCTCTTCACTGCGTACGCTTGTAGGCGTTGGAACCTGGCGATTCAGTGCATTCAAGCGGTGGCTCAGGGGGATGATCAAGTGTTCGGGCACCGTAGGTGCGCTTGCCAGTTGGCTGGCAATGAACGGGTCAAGATCATGTACAAGCTTGCCAGTCATGCCCGTCTGGGTATCGATGTAATAGAGCGGGTCGAGCGGCAGTGCCATGTCATGCATCCGCTCATCATGGTGCCACGCACCACGATAGCTGCCGTTCTCAAGCCTCATCCAGCGAAACTCGGCCGGCAGTGTCGGCCCGGGGGCTAGTGGCAACAGTTGCTCGCCGTAGATCAGGCGGCCACTGGCCAGTGCGAACTCGTACAGCTCTGCGCCTTGCTTTCCTTCCAGCCTTGCGATTGGCATGTTGGTGTTTTTGCCAAGGGCGTCAATCAGCCTGAGGATGCGCAGGTCCTCATCAGTTACGTAACGTGGCGTGTAGTAGAGCATCTCAGGCAGCGAGCTGGCACGGGCGAGTTTCAGCTGGCCATCGGCTTCGCGGGTGCCTTTGGATACGCTGAGCGTGCAAAGGCCGTGCTCATTAACGACCTTGTAGTAGAGCGACGGGCCTTTGCGCCTGGCAGGCTCGGCAGGCTTTGTCGGAGCTTCCAGGGCCTCGACCCAATGGGCGAGTTCAGGTGGGAGGTCCAGAGATTGCCGGGCTGCGTCAACCGTTGGGTGAGGGGCATCATGGCTGCCCTCGGCGTAATCCGGCCCGCGCTCCAGCAAATAGAGCGCAGCCGCACAATGCTTGCAGTCTTCGCCCACCGGGCATGAGCAAGTGCCTCGGCACTCCAGGCCATCTTCCGTCATGTCCAGCGTGATGCGCTGGTAGTAGGTCCGGCCGCCGGAACCTGCGCACTGGGCGCGGACGGTCATGTCGAGGATGGACACGATTTCGCTTCTGCCTTCCTCGGCGTAGTCCAGGCCGCGTTGCAGGGACTTGCGGTCAAACGCGAACGTCCAGCCGTCGTGCTCCCGCACAAAGAACTGCGCATCGCTCTCGCTCACATCACTGCTCCATCATCTCCGGGTCCATCACTGGCATTTTAGGCGTACCTGGTGGTGTCACCTTCAGCAGCACCGCCAGGTGCCCACCGTCGAGGAAGGTCAGCTGGCCGCCCTTGACGTTGCTGTTGCTCTGCTTGAACTGCTCGCTTTGCAGCACGCTGCCGTTGCCGTCCAGCTGGTTGACCCAGAAGTTGGCCTCGACCGCAATGAAACGGCCCTCGGCGATGCTCAGGTTGCCTTCGATGGGGAAGTGGCCGAACTGCTCGGTGCCTTCGCCCAGGGCGATGCGGCTGGGCTCGCTGCCCACTTGCTGCTGCCAGGCCTTGTGCAGCAGCACGGTGTAGTCGGCGGTGGCTTCCAGGCGGGTGGCTTCATCTTCCAGCGCCAGGCGGCGCTCGGCGTCCTTTTCCAGGCGTGGAGCGCCAGCGCTCCAGTCTTCGGGGGCGAACGGGCTGGTGAAGGCGGGCACGCTGTTCTGCCGCACCAGGATCATTTCTACCTGATACAGGCCTTCGGCGAAGGCGGCCGGGGCGAACAGCGCCAGCAGCAGGGTCAGGCAACGGATGGCACGCATGGATCTTCCTTAGGCAGGCTGTGGGGTCAGGCGCTCGAACAGCGCCTCCAGGTTATTGAAGCGTTCGTCGGGGCGTTCCATGGGTACCAGGAAGCGGAACTGGGTGGCGCCTTCGAACTTGTAGCGTTTGGGCTGGCCCTGGATCAGCTTGATCAGGGTCAGCGGGTCGACCGGGGTCTCGGCCTCGAACTCGATCTTGCCGCCGTTGGGGCCGGCGTCGACTTTCTTGATGCCGAGCTTTTCCGCGTGCAGCTTGAGCGAGGTCAGGCGCATCAGGTTCTTGGTCGGCTCGGGCAGCAGGCCGAAGCGGTCGATCATTTCCACCTGCAGGTCCTTGAGGCCTTCTTCGTCGGCAGCCGAGGCAATGCGCTTGTACAGGATCAGCCGCGCATGCACGTCGGGCAGGTAGTCCTCGGGGATCAGTGCCGGCAGGCGCAGGTTGATTTCCGGGCCGCCGCCCAGCGGCTGCTCAAGGTTGGGCTGGGTGCCCTTGCGGATCGCCTTGACCGCGCGCTCGAGCATTTCCATGTACAGGGTAAAGCCCACCGCCTGGATCTGCCCGCTCTGGCCTTCGCCCAGCAGCTCGCCGGCGCCGCGAATCTCCAGGTCGTTGGTGGCCAGCACGAAGCCGGCGCCGAGGTCCTGGGTGTTGGCGATCGCCTCCAGGCGTTTTTCGGCGTCGGCACTGACCTTCTGTCGGGTTGGCGTCAGCAGGTAGGCGTAGGCCTGGTGGTGGCTGCGGCCAACACGGCCGCGCAGCTGGTGCAGCTGGGCCAGGCCGAACTTGTCGGCACGCTCGATGACGATGGTGTTGGCGCTGGGCACGTCGATACCGGTTTCGATGATGGTCGAGGCCACCAGCACGTTGAAGCGCTTGTGGTAGAAGTCGCTCATCACCTGTTCCAGCTCGCGCTCGCGCATCTGCCCGTGGCCGATGCCGATGCGCGCCTCTGGCACCAGTTCGGCAAGGTCGGCGGCGCATTTCTCGATGGTTTTCACATCGTTGTGCAGGTAGTACACCTGGCCACCGCGCAGCAGCTCGCGCAGCAGCGCCTCTTTGACCGTGCTCTTGTTCTGCTCCATGACGAAGGTGCGTACCGACAGGCGGCGCGCCGGCGGCGTGGCGATGATCGACAGGTCGCGCATGCCCGCCACCGCCATGTTCAGCGTACGCGGGATCGGCGTGGCGGTGAGGGTGAGGATGTCCACCTCGCTGCGCAGGGCCTTGAGCTGTTCCTTCTGGCGCACGCCAAAGCGGTGCTCTTCGTCGATGATGGCCAGGCCCAGGTCCTTGAAGCGTACATCGTCCTGCAGCAGCTTGTGGGTGCCGATGAGGATGTCGATCTTGCCTTCGGCCAGATCGGCGGCGGCGTTGGCCACTTCCTTGGCCGACTTGAAGCGGCTCATCACCTCCACGGTCACCGGCCAGTCGGCAAAGCGGTCGCGGAAGCTGTTGTAGTGCTGCTGGGCGAGCAGGGTGGTGGGCACCAGCACGGCCACCTGGCGGCCGCTGTGCACGGCAATGAATGCCGCGCGCATGGCCACTTCGGTCTTGCCGAAGCCGACGTCGCCGCACACCAGCCGGTCCATCGGCTTGGGCGCCAGCATGTCGGCGCGCACCGCTTCGATGGCAGCCTGCTGGTCCGGGGTTTCCTCGAACGGGAAGCCGGCGCTGAAGGTGGCGTAGTCGGCGGACGGGTCGGCAAATGCATAGCCCTTGCGCGCGGCGCGGCGGGCATAGATGTCGAGCAGTTCGGCGGCCACGTCGCGCACCTGTTCGGCGGCCTTGCGCTTGGCCTTCTGCCAGGCCTCCGAGCCCAGCCGGTGCAGCGGTGCCAGGGCATCGTCGCTGCCGGTGTAGCGGGCGATCAGGTGCAGGTTGGCCACCGGCACGTACAGCTTGGCGCCCTCGGCGTATTCCAGGGTGAGGAATTCGGCGGCCTGGCCGTCGATTTCCAGGGTGGCCAGGCCCAGGTAGCGGCCCACGCCATGGTCGATGTGCACCACCGGCGCGCCTTCGCGCAGCTCGGTCAGGTTCTTGATCACTGCGTCGTTGGCGGTTTCGCCGCGCTTGTCGCGGCGCCGGCGCTGCATGACCCGCTGGCCGAACAGCGGGCTTTCGGCGACCAGGGCGATGGCTGGGTCGTCCAGCAGCAGGCCTTCGTCCAGCGGGGCGATGGTGATTGCCAGGCGTTCGTTGCCGGTGATGAAGTCGGCCCAGCCGTCGACGGTATGCGGGCGCAGTTTCAGCCGTTCGAGCAGCTCCAGCAGCACTTCGCGCCGGCCTGCCGATTCGGCGGTGAACAACACTCGGCCAGGGAACTGGTCGAGGAAATTGGCCAGTTCGGCCAGGGGCTGGTTGGCCTTGGCCTCGATTGCCAGGTTGGGCAGGGGGCGCGCCGGGAAGCGCTCGCGGCCCACGCCCGGGTCGAGGTCTTCGGTGCTGACCACTACCCGTGGCCATTGCTTGAGCCGGGCGAAGCAGTCTTCCACCGGCAGGAACAGTTCGGCCGGTGGCAGCAGCGGCCGGCTCAGGTCGCCACGGCGGTCTTCATAACGCCCGCGCACGTCGTTCCAGAAGTGTTCGGCGGCCTGTTCCACGCCGGGCAGCGAGAACACCTGGGTGTCGGCCGGCAGGTAGTCGAACAGGGTCGAGGTTTCTTCGAAGAACAGCGGCAGGTAGTACTCGATGCCGGCGGGGATGATGCCGCTGGCCAGGTCCTGGAAGATCGCGCTGCGGCGGAAATCGACATCGAAGCGTTCGCGGAAGCGCGCCTTGAAACGGGTCACTTCCTCTTTCTGCATCGGGAACTCGCGCGCCGGCAGCAGGCGCACCGAATCCACCTTGTCGATCGAGCGCTGGGTCTCGGGGTCGAAGGTGCGCAGCGTCTCGATCTCGTCATCGAACAGGTCGATGCGGTAGGGCAGCTTGCTGCCCATCGGGAACAGGTCGATCAGCGCGCCGCGCACGGCGAACTCGCCATGCTCGTAGACGGTGTCGACGCAGCGATAGCCACTGGCCTCCAGGCGCAGGCGCATCTGCTCCACATCGATGGTCTGGCCCACGTCCAGCACCAGGCTGCTGCCCAGCAGGAAGCGGGTCGGCGCCAGGCGGTGCAGGGCGGTGGTGATCGGCACCACGAGGATGCCGTGGCTCAGCTCCGGCAGGCGGTAGAGGCTGGCGATGCGCTGGGAAATGATGTCCTGGTGCGGCGAGAACAGGTCGTAGGGCAGGGTTTCCCAATCGGGGAACGGCAGCACCGGCAGGTCCGGGGCAAAGAAGCGAAGTTCCTGTTCCAGACGATCGGCAGCCTGGCTGTCGGCAGTCAGCAGCAAAGTGAAGCGGCCCGCGCTGCTGGCGGCCTCGGCGATGGCCAGGCTGAGGGCGGCACCGGGTAGATTGCCCCAGGTTTGTTTGCCGGCCGTGGCCGACATTTGCGGTAGGCGCAGAACTGACACGGGAGATTGCACTCCAAGCGTTGCGGCAAAGAGATCGATTGTACCGGTGACGGTGCCGGCTGTCAGGCTCGAAAGGGCCTGAACGCTGGCTTGCGTGGCCGCGACAGGCGCTCATTGCCCGTAACGCGTTGGGGCGTCATAATGTAGCCCCTTTTTTCTGTCCCTACATGTGGAAGGTTCCCGTGACTCAGAAGCCCGACCAGTGTCTTGGTGAGTGGATCGATCGTGAAGCCCTGGCTGAAGCGATGATCCCGCTTATCGGTCAGCTCTACCGCAACAACAACGTGGTGAGCTCGATTTATGGCCGTAGCCTGATCAACCGTTCGGTTATCTCGATCCTCAAGGCGCACCGCTTTGCGCGTCATCGTCAAGCCGACGAAACCGAACTGTCCGTCCACGAGACATTCCCCCTGCTCAAGGCCATGAGCGAGCTGAAACTGGGCGCCGCTTCGGTCGACCTGGGCAAGCTGGCCAACAAGTTCAAGCAGGAAGGCAATGGCCGCACTGCCGAGCAGTTCGTCCGTGAAGAACTGGCCGAGGTGGTTGGCCAGCAGAACGCTTCGGCGCGCAAGGGCACCGACGTTGTCCTGTACGGCTTCGGCCGCATCGGCCGCCTGCTGGCGCGCATCCTGATCGAGAAGACCGGTGGCGGCGACGGCCTGCGCCTGCGCGCCATCGTCGTGCGCAAGGGCGCCGAGAACGACCTGGTCAAGCGTGCCAGCCTGCTGCGCCGTGACTCGGTGCACGGCCCGTTCGATGGCACCATCACCATCGACGAAGCCAACAACACCATCACCGCCAACGGCAACCTGATCCAGGTTATCTACGCCAAGAGCCCGAGCGAAGTCGACTACACCCAGTACGGCATCGAAAACGCGCTGATCGTCGACAACACCGGCGTATGGCGTGATGCCGACGGCCTGGGCCAGCACCTGGCCTGCCCGGGCGCTGCCCGCGTGATCCTCACCGCACCTGGCAAGGGCGCGCTGAAGAACATCGTGCACGGCATCAACCACGGTGACATCGCTGCCGATGACAAGATCATCTCGGCCGCTTCCTGCACCACCAACGCCATCGTGCCGGTGCTCAAGGCCATCAACGACCAGTACGGCATCGTCAACGGCCACGTCGAAACCGTTCACTCGTTCACCAACGACCAGAACCTGATCGACAACTTCCACAAGGGCAGCCGCCGTGGCCGTGCCGCGCCGCTGAACATGGTCATCACCGAAACCGGCGCCGCCACTGCTGCCGCCAAGGCACTGCCAGTGCTGAAGGGCAAGCTGACCGGCAACGCCATTCGCGTACCGACGCCGAACGTTTCGATGGCCATCCTCAACCTGAACCTCGAGAAGGCCACCAGCCGCGACGAGATCAACGAGTACCTGCGCCAGACCGCCATGCACTCGGAACTGCACAAGCAGATCGATTACGTCAGCTCGCAGGAAGTGGTTTCGACCGACTTCGTCGGTTCGCGCCACGCCGGTGTGGTTGACGCCGAAGCGACCATCTGCAACGACAACCGCGTTGTTCTGTACGTCTGGTACGACAACGAATTCGGTTACAGCTGCCAGGTGGTTCGTGTGATGGAAGAGATGGCCGGTGTGAACCCGCCAGCGTTTCCGCACTGATACGCTTGTAAGGCAATGAAAAAACGGGAACCTTCGGGTTCCCGTTTTTTTATCCAGAATTTTTGTTGTCTGTGCCGGCCTCTTCGCGGGTAAACCCGCTCCCACAGGGCCGCGTCGTCCGTGAGGGCAGTGGTATACCTGTGGGAGCGGGTTTACCCGCGAAGAGGCCAGTACAGGTAATCGAGAGCCCGAACCTTGCGCACAGCCTTGCTGTTCATCCTCATGCTGCTCACCGCCTGCAATCAGGGCCCCACCCTGGAGCGTCTGGGCGGCCCGACCATGGGCAGCAGCTACAGCATCCAGTACGTGCGCGAACCCGGCGGCCCGGCGCCGGTCCAGGTGCAGGCGGCAGTCGAAACCATCCTGCACGACATCGACCAGCATTACTCGACCTACCGCGGCGACTCCACCGTCAGCCGTTTCAACCAGTTGCCCGCCAACCAGTGCCAGGTCCTGCCGCCCGACATGCTCGAACTGGTCAGCCTTGGTCAGCACCTGGCCGAGCAGAGCGGCGGCGCCTTCGACCTTACCGTCGAACCGTTGCTCGACCTGTGGGGCTTCGGCCCCCAGGCCCGTCACGAGCAGGTGCCCGACCCGCTGGCCCTGGCCCAGGTGCGCCAGCGCGTGGGCTACCGGCACTTGCACATCGACGGCCAGGCCCTGTGCAAGGACGCCCCGGTACAACTCGACTTCAACAGCATCGCCGCCGGCCATGCCGTCGACCTGATCGCCGCGCGCCTGCAGGCCATGGGCGTGGCCAGCTTTGTCGCCGAAGCCACCGGCGAGCTCAAGGCCGCCGGCCGCAAGCCCGATGGCAGCCCCTGGCGCATCGCCCTGGAGCTGCCCCGCGAAGATCGCCAGATAGCCCGCCAGATCATCCCGGTCAATGGCCTTTCAGTATCAACCTCGGGTGACTATCGGCACTATTTCGAGGAGAATGGCCGGCGCTATTCGCACACCTTCGATGCCCGCCTCGGGCGCCCGGTGCAGCACGACCTGGCCGCGGTCACCGTGCTCGATGCCTCGGCGCTGCAGGCCGACGGCTATTCGACGCTGCTATTGATCCTGGGCCCGGAACGTGGCTGGGATTTTGCCGTGGCGCATGACCTGGCCGCGGTATTGGTGACTCGGGCCGAGGGTGGCTTCGTCTCCCGAGCTACGCCCGCATTCGAACGGGCAGTGAAAGGCGAATGAAAGCGCAAGCAGGGATGATCGCCGCCAGGGAATGGTTCACACATGTAGTGCGGGCAAAATTGGCCTACGACGCGACCAAGGGTTAATGTGCGCGGCGTTCACGCTTGATTAGACTGCACCCGAATTTTCTCATGACGCCCCGGCGGCATGATCGCGCCCCGCGAGCGACCGTGGCTTGCGGGCCAGTTCTGAAGGAGTACGCATGGCTGTCTACAACTACGACGTAGTGGTGCTGGGTTCCGGCCCGGCCGGAGAAGGTGCGGCAATGAACGCCGCCAAAGCAGGGCGCAAGGTGGCGATGGTCGATAGCCGTCGCCAGGTCGGGGGCAACTGCACCCACCTGGGCACCATCCCGTCCAAGGCACTGCGTCACTCGGTGCGGCAGATCATGCAGTTCAACACCAACCCGATGTTCCGTGCCATCGGTGAGCCGCGCTGGTTCTCGTTCCCGGACGTGCTGAAAAGCGCCGAGAAGGTCATCGCCAAGCAGGTAGCGTCGCGCACCGGCTACTACGCGCGTAACCGCGTGGACGTGTTCTTCGGCACCGGCAGCTTCGCCGACGAGCAGACCGTCGAAGTGGTCTGCCCGAACGGTGTGGTGGAAAAGCTCAACGCCAAACACATCATCATCGCCACCGGCTCGCGCCCGTACCGCCCGGCCGACATCGACTTCCACCACCCGCGCGTCTACGACAGCGACACCATCCTCAGCCTCAGCCACACCCCACGCAAGCTGATCGTGTACGGTGCCGGCGTGATCGGTTGCGAATACGCCTCGATTTTCAGCGGCCTGGGTGTATTGGTAGAGCTGGTGGACAACCGTGGCCAGTTGCTGAGCTTCCTCGACTCGGAAATTTCCCAGGCGCTGAGCTACCACTTCAGCAACAACAACATCACCGTGCGCCACAACGAAGAGTATGAGCGCGTCGAAGGCCTGGACAACGGGGTGATCCTGCACCTGAAGTCGGGCAAGAAGATCAAGGCCGACGCCTTGCTGTGGTGCAACGGCCGTACCGGCAACACCGACAAGCTGGGCCTGGAAAACATCGGTATCAAGGTCAACAGCCGCGGCCAGATCGAGGTCGACGAGGCCTACCGCACCAGCGTGCCGAACATCTACGGTGCCGGCGACGTGATTGGCTGGCCGAGCCTGGCCAGTGCCGCTCATGACCAGGGCCGCTCTGCCGCTGGCAGCATCGTGGATAATGGCAGCTGGCGGTTCGTCAACGACGTGCCGACCGGCATCTACACCATTCCGGAGATCAGCTCGATCGGCCGCAACGAACAGGAACTGACCCAGGCCAAGGTGCCGTACGAAGTGGGCAAGGCCTTCTTCAAGGGCATGGCGCGCGCGCAGATCGCCGGTGAGCCGCAGGGCATGCTGAAGATCCTGTTCCACCGCGAAACCCTGGAAATCCTTGGCGTGCACTGCTTCGGCTACCAGGCTTCGGAGATCGTCCACATCGGCCAGGCGATCATGAACCAGCCGGGTGAGCAGAACAACCTGAAGTACTTCGTCAACACCACGTTCAACTACCCGACCATGGCCGAAGCCTATCGGGTAGCTGCCTACGACGGCCTGAACCGGCTTTTTTGAGCGGCTCCGACCGGTGGCCTGAGCCGGTCGGAGAGACCGATTTCAACCCTGCCCGAGGGTGGTCTTGGCCAAACCGGGAAAGTCTGTAATCAGGCTGTCCACGCCAAAATCAGCGAGCCGGCGCATCAGTGCCGGTTCGTTGACCGTCCACACCGACACGTGCAAACCCTGGCCCTGGGCTTTGAGCAGGCGCTCGGGGGTGCACAGTGTCCAGTTCAATGCCAGCAGCTCGCAGCCGTAGTTCTGTGCCACCTTCAGCGGGTCGAGCCAGGCGTATTCGGCCACCAGCCCGCGCTTGACGTCCGGCACCAGCTCCAGGGCGGCACCCAGCACTTCGCGTGAGCTGGAGGTGATGGTCACCTTGTCCAGCAGGCCGTACTGCTGGGCCAGTTCGCGGATTGCCAGCACGGTGGTGGCGGCACGGGTGCGCGAGGCGCTTTTCACCTCCAGCTGCCAGTGCTCGAACGGGCATTTCTCGAACAGTTCTTCCAGTTTCGGGATCGGGCAGGGCTGGACGTGGCCCGGGCCGCCTTTGCGGGCATCGATCTTGACCAGCTCGGCGGCCGGGTGCTCGACCACCTTGCCGCGTTTGCCGGTGGTGCGCTTGAGGGTGGGGTCATGGATCACCATCAGCTCGTTGTCGGCCGACAGGTGCAGGTCCAGCTCGCAGCGGGTCACGCCATGGGCGAGGCATTGCTGGAAGCTCTTCAGGGTGTTCTCGGGCGCTTCGCCCTTGGCGCCGCGGTGGCCGTAGATCAGGGTCACGTTCGTTCCTTCAAATCAGAGAAAAATGGGCTCAGGAGGCGGGGTCGTTCTGTTCCAGCTGCTGGCGCCGTTGCTGCTGCTGGCGCTGCAGGATGTAGCGAGCCAGCAGTTGCCGTTGGGCGTCGGTCATGTCGGTGAATTCGGTGCCGACCTCGAAGCCGCCCTCCGGGCGCGGGTCGCAATGGGTGATCTTGCCGCGCAGCAGCAGGCCATGGGCGCGCGGCATAAGCACCATCTTCACCTTGACTCGGGTGCCGGGGGCCACCGCTGTGGCTTGCGCGAATTCGATGCCGCCCTCGGAGATGATCACCGGCTGGGGCTGGCCAACTTCGCCGATAAGGGTCTGGGCAACCACCGCGCTAAGCAGGTCGAGGCGTTTGTTCTGCGCGCGCAGGAAGGCGGCGAGGGTGCGGTCCTTTTCACTCAGCTGGCGCAGCAGGTGCTGCGACTCGAAGTCGGACAGGTGCAGTTCGCTGAGCAGGTTGAATAGTGGCGAATCATCTTGCAACACATCTGGGTCAAGGGCTTCGGCCGCGCTGAGGGGGCTGATTTGAAGTGCGATCCGATCTTCGATGCGGTAGTATTCGCGGCGATCTTCTTCGTCTAATGTCGTCATGGCGAACCCAAGGTAGCGGCGGTGGTCCGAGTGTAAAGCCGCCGTAGGCGCCTCGCCACAAGGACGTTCCCTTTCATCCGAACAAGCCCCGACATGTTCAGACCTCTTTTCGCATTCATCGGCACGCGTTATACCCGTGCCAAACGTCGCAATCACTTCGTCTCGTTCATTTCCCTGACCTCGATGATCGGCCTCGCCCTGGGCGTGGTGGTGATGATCGTGGTGCTCTCGGTGATGAACGGTTTCGACCACGAGATGCGCACCCGCGTGTTGGGCATGATCCCGCATGCCACGCTGGAGAGCGGCCAGCCCATTGCCGACTGGCCGGCCCTTGCCCAACAAGTAAAGCAGAATCCGCAGGTGGTGGCGGTTGCGCCTTTCACCCAGATGCAGGGCCTGCTGACCCATGAAGGCAAGGTGCAGAAGGTGCTGCTCAACGGCATCGACCCGGCCCGCGAGCGCGAAGTGTCGATCATCGACAAGTTCGTCCTGCAAGGCCGCCTCGACCAGCTGGCGCCGGGCGAGTGGGGCATCATGATCGGCGACAAGGCCGCGGCCAAGCTGGGCGTGGGCATCGGCGACAAGCTCACCTTCGTCGCCCCCGAGGTCAGCGTGACCCCGGCCGGCATGTTCCCGCGCATGAAGCGCTTCACCGTGGTCGGCACCTTCCACGTGGGCGCGGGCGAGATCGACGGCTACCTGGGCCTGACCAACATCAGCGACCTGTCCCGCCTGCACCGCTGGAAGCCCGACCAGGTCCAGGGCCTGCGCCTGAAGTTCGACGACCTGTTCCAGGCGCCACGGGTGGCCTGGGACATCGCCCAGCGCCTGGGTGACCAAGAATTCTACAGCCGTGACTGGACCCGTACCCACGGCAACCTGTACCAGGCAATCCGCATGGAAAAGGCCATGATCGGCCTGCTGTTGCTGCTGATCGTGGCGGTGGCGGCGTTCAACATCATTTCCACCCTGGTGATGGTGGTCAACGACAAGCGTGGCGACATCGCCATCCTGCGTACCCTGGGCGCCACGCCCGGGCAGATCATGCTCATCTTCATGGTCCAGGGCACGGTGATCGGGGTGATCGGTACCCTGATCGGCGCCGTGGTCGGGATCGTCGCTGCGCTGAACGTGAGCGCGGTGATCGCCGGCATCGAGAAACTGATCGGGCACAAGTTCCTCAACGCCGACGTGTATTTCATCGATTACCTGCCGTCGCAGATCCAGGCCCAGGACGTGTACATGGTCTGCGGTGCGGCGCTGGTCCTGAGTTTCTTCGCCACCCTGTACCCGGCCTGGCGTGCGGCCCGCACC
Organism: Pseudomonas sp. X4; assembly: GCF_040784925.1. Classification (NCBI taxonomy): domain Bacteria; kingdom Pseudomonadati; phylum Pseudomonadota; class Gammaproteobacteria; order Pseudomonadales; family Pseudomonadaceae; genus Pseudomonas; species Pseudomonas sp. X4. Next base: position 4,233,469 of record NZ_CP160798.1, read on the forward strand.
CAGCCTGCAGAGGCGCTACGTTATGAGTGAGTCGCGCATGAGTGATAAAGCCGTTCTGAGTTGCCGCAACCTGGGCAAGTCCTACGACGAGGGCCCGGAATCGGTGCAGGTGCTGTCGGGGCTCAACCTCGAGCTGCATGCCGGTGAGCGGGTAGCCATCGTGGGTAGCTCCGGCTCGGGCAAGAGTACCTTGCTCAACCTGCTGGGCGGCCTCGACCGGCCGACCCAGGGCAGCGTCTGGCTGGCCGGCGAGGAGCTGTCGGCGCTGGGCGAGCGTGCCCGTGGCCTGCTGCGCAACCGCGAGCTGGGCTTTGTCTACCAGTTCCACCACCTGCTGCCGGAATTCACTGCCATCGAGAACGTGTGCATGCCATTGCTGATCGGCCGCACGCCCATCCCCGAGGCCCGTGAGCGTGCCGAGGCGCTGCTCAAGCGCGTGGGCCTGGCCCACCGCTTCAACCACAAGCCGGCCGAGCTGTCCGGTGGTGAACGCCAGCGGGTGGCGATTGCCCGGGCACTGGTCAACCGCCCCGGCCTGGTAATGCTCGACGAGCCGACCGGCAACCTCGACCACCACACCGCCCAGGGCATCCAGGAGTTGATGCAGGAACTGTCCAGCGCGTCGCGCACGGCGTTCCTAGTGGTCACCCACGACCTCAACCTGGCGCGCCAGATGGACCGTGTATTGAAGCTCGACGACGGCCACCTGGTGGCGATCTGATCGACTGCACGGGGTGGCCGGTGCCGCCCCGTTTTCCTGTTTTCATTGGGTGATTTCGTACATGTTCAGACCCTTGCCCATCTTCATCGGCGCGCGCTACACCCGAGCCAAGCGCCGCAACCACTTCATCTCGTTCATCTCGATGACCTCGATGATCGGCCTGTCGCTGGGCGTGCTGGCGATGATCGTGGTGCTGTCGGTGATGAATGGCTTCCAGCGCGAAATGAGTTCGCGCATCCTCGGCCTGGTGCCGCATGCCGCCATCCTCGGCGTGCAGCCGCTGGACGACTGGCACAAGGTGGCCGACGCGGCCATGCGCGACCCGGCGGTGATGGCGGCGGCGCCGATTACCGAAATGGAAGGCATGCTGTCGTACAAGGGCGCGATGCAGCCGATCCAGGTAGGCGGTATCGACCCGGCTGAAGAGGGCAAGGTCTCGATCGTCGGCCAGCATATCGTCCAGGGCCGCCTGCAGGACCTGCAGCCGGGTGAGTTCGGCGTGGTCATCGGTGAGCTGACCGCGCGGCGCTTCCGCCTGAATACCGGCGACAAACTGACCCTGATCGTGCCGGAAATCAGCAAGGAGCCGGGCGGCATCACCCCGCGCATGCAGCGCCTGACCGTGGTCGGCATCTTCAAGGTCGGCGCCGAGCTGGACGGCTCGCAGGCTTACATCCACGTGGACGATGCCGGCGCCATGCAGCGCTGGGCGCCGGGCCAGGTGCAGGGCGTGCGCCTGAAACTGCACGACCTGTATGCCGCGCCGCAGGTGTCCAAGGCCATCGCTGCCGGGCTGGGCGATGCCTACCGTGCCGATGACTGGTCGCATACCCAGGGCAGCCTGTTCAGCGCCATGAAGATGGAAAAGACCATGATCGGCCTGCTGTTGCTGATGATCATCGCGGTGGCGGCGTTCAACATCATCGCCACCCTGGTGATGGTGGTGAACGACAAGGGCCCGGACATCGCCATCCTCCGTACCCTGGGCGCCACGCCGGCGCAGATCATGGGCACGTTCATGGTCCAGGGCAGCCTGATCGGCATTGTCGGGACGCTGATCGGTGGCGTGCTTGGGGTGGTTGCAGCGTTCAACGTCAGCCAGATCGTCGGTTGGCTGGAGCGGGTGAGCGGGCAGCACATCTTTACTTCGGATGTGTACTTCGTCAGCAGCTTGCCGTCGCAGTTGCAGTGGGGCGATGTGGCGATCATCTGCACTGCCGGGTTGGTGATGAGCTTCCTGGCGACCATTTACCCGGCTTATCGGGCATCGCAGGTGCAGCCGGCGATTGGCCTGGCAGTTTGATGTTTACCTGAGAGTCTGGGGGCGCTTTGCGCCCCTTTCGCGACACAAGGCCGCTCCCACAAGTATCGCGAATTGGCCAAGCTGACGCGATCCCTGTGGGAGCGGCCTTGTGTCGCGATGGGCTGCGAAGCAGCCCCAGTTTCACCGATCCTGAGTGAACTCGATCAAAAACCGCGTCCACCCATCCTCGCATTGCGCCCGAATGCTCCCGCCATGGGCCTGCACGATCGACCGGGTAATCGCCAACCCCAACCCGGCATGCTCGCTACTGCCTTCCCGCCGCGCCGGGTCCACCCGGTAGAAGCGGTCGAACAACCGTGGTAACACCGCCGGCTCGATAGCCGCCCCGGTATTGGCCACGCCGATCCTCGGCCCTGGCCCCAATGTCACCTGTATCAGCCCTCCCGCCGGGGTGAAGCGCAAGGCATTGTCCAGCAAGTTGGACAGCGCCCGGCGCAGCATATGCCGGTCGCCCTGCAGCAGCGCCTCACCCTCGCGCAGCATCTGCACGCCGCTGTCCTCTGCCAGCGGCGCGTAGTACTCCAGCAGCGCATCCACCTCCTCATGCAGCACCAGCGGTGCTTGCCCCGGCACCAGCAGGCCATGGTCGGCCTTGGCCAGGAACAGCATGTCGTTGATCATCTGCGCCATCCATTGCAGCTCCTCGAGGTTGCCGTGCAGGGCTTCGCGGTACTCTTCGAGGCTGCGCGGGCGGGTGAGGGTGACCTGGGTGTGGGTCAGAAGGTTGGACAGCGGCGTGCGCAGCTCGTGGGCGATGTCGGCGGAGAATGCCGACAGGCGCTGGAAGGCATCGTCCAGGCGCTGCAGCATGGCGTTCATGGTCGTCGCCAGCTCGGCCAGCTCTTCGGGCATCTGTGCCACCGGCAGGCGTGTGGTGAGCGAGCGCGCCGATACGCTGGCAGCCACCTGGCCCATCTGCCGCAACGGTCGCAGCCCGCGGCGTGCAGCCCAGGCACCGAGCAGTGCCGTGGCCAGCGCCGACAGGCCCACCGTCAGCCAGATCAGCCGCTGCATGCCCTGCAGGAAGTGCTGGTGATGGGTGATGTCGAGGTACAGGGTCAGTTGTGGCGACTGCGGGGCGCCTTGCGCCAGGTGCACGGCCAGGCTGCGGTAGTCGGTGCCTTGCGCATGCAGGGTTGCCAGCCCGTCGGGCAGTGGCGTCCGCGGCAGGCCTGTACGGCTTTCGAACCAGGTGGCGCCGTCGCTGCCGTTGATGCGCAGGGCCAGGTCGGCCTGGTGGCCCAGTTCATCGCGCAAGGCGGGCAGGCGCGCCTGCAGCTCGGCCGGCGTGGTGATGCCGGCCAGCTGGGTGCGGAACAGCGACAGGCGCGAGTCCAGCAGTTGCTGGTCCAGTTCGACGAAGTGCTGCTCGCTGGCCCGGCTGAATATCAGGCCGGCGCCGAGCGAGACAGCGGCGGTGCAGGCGGCGAACAGCAGGGCCAGGCGGCTGCCGAGGGAGACCCGACGCATCACTCAGTACGCTCTTCGAGTACATAGCCCATGCCGCGTACGGTATGGATCAGCTTGTTGGGGTGCGGGTCGTCGATCTTCAGGCGCAGGCGGCGGATCGCCACTTCGATCACATTGGTGTCGCTGTCGAAATTCATGTCCCACACCTGCGAGGCGATCAGCGATTTGGGCAGCACCTCGCCCTGGCGGCGCAGCAGCAGTTCAAGCAGGGCGAACTCCTTGGCGGTCAGGTCGATGCGCTGGCCGGCGCGCTCGGCGCGGCGGCGGATCAGGTCCAGGCGCAGGTCGGCCAGGCCCAGGGTGGTGTCCTGGCTGGGGCTGGTGCCCCGGCGCAGCAGGCTGCGTACTCGCGCCAGCAGTTCGGAGAAGGCGAACGGCTTGACCAGGTAATCATCGGCGCCCAATTCCAGGCCGTGCACCCGGTCTTCCACGGCATCGCGGGCGGTGAGAAACAGCACCGGGGTGTCCAGGCCGGCCTGGCGCACGGCCTGGAGGATCTGCCAGCCGTCACGGCCGGGCAGCATCACGTCGAGAATCAGCAGGTCGTGGTCGCCGGTCAGGGCGAGGAACTGGCCGGTCTCGCCGTCGGTGGCCAGTTCGGTGGCGAAGCCGGCCTCGTTCAGGCCCTGGCTCAGGTACTGGCCGGTACGGGCCTGGTCTTCGACGATCAGCAGTTTCATTGGGTGAATTGACTCCAGCAAACGGCACAAAACCCTGTGGGAGCGGGTTTACCCGCGAAGAATTCAACACGGTGCATGGCACCGGCTTTGCCGGTGTTCGCGGGTGAACCCGCTCCCACAGGGGTTGGGTGATGCTGAGATGATACGTGACGATGCACCCGCTCGCCCCAAACTGACGAAGATGTAATCCCGCTGACTTGCGCTCCAAGGCGGGGGGCAAAACCGGTAGACTAGGGGCAATTTCGAACCTTCAGGTCAGTTTCCATGCATCCCGCTGCCGAACATTCCCCGCTGGGCAAGTCCAGCGAATACATTGCCACCTATTCCCCGGAGCTGCTGTTCCCGATTCCGCGTACCGCCAAGTGGGCCGAGCTGGGCGTTACCGCCCAGACCTTGCCGTGGCAGGGTGTGGATTACTGGAACTGCTTCGAGCTGAGCTGGCTGCTGCCGTCGGGCAAGCCGGTGGTGGCGATCGGCGAGTTCGCCATCCCCGCCGATTCGCCGAACATCATCGAGTCCAAGTCGTTCAAGCTGTACCTGAACTCATTGAACCAGACGGTGTTCGCCTCGCTTGGCGAACTGCAGGCGTGCCTGGAGAAAGACCTGTCCGCCGCCGCCGGCAAGCCGGTCGGCGTGAAAGTGCGCACCCTGGCCGAGGTCGAGGCCCAAGGCGTGGTGGCCTTGCCGGGGCAGTGCATCGATTCGCTGGACGTTGCCATCAGCAACTACGAACAGCCACAGCCAGAGCTGCTGCACTGCAACCCGGAGCGGCAGGTGGAAGAAACCCTGCACAGCCACCTGCTGAAGTCCAACTGCCCGGTCACCGGCCAGCCGGACTGGGGCAGCGTGGTGGTCGAGTACAAGGGCAGGGCGCTGGACCATGCCAGCCTGCTGACCTACCTGATCAGCTTCCGCCAGCATGCCGACTTCCACGAGCAGTGTGTGGAGCGGATCTACCTGGACTTGAAGAACCTGCTGCAGCCGGAGCATTTGACCGTGTATGCGCGCTATGTGCGCCGGGGTGGGCTGGATATCAACCCTTACCGCAGCACGGGGGCGATCAGCCCGGACAACAAGCGCCTGGTTCGGCAGTAAGGTTCGCAAGTACGCAGGGGGGCGCTTCGCGCCCCTATCGCGACACAAGGCCGCTCCTACAGGTACAGCGCAAGCCTCAAATCTTGCGCTGTATCTGTAGGAGCGGCCTTGTGTCGCGATAGGGCCGCAAAGCGGCCCCAGTATTTCTAGATCCCCATGCTGTGCAGCGAGTTGGCAATGCTGCGCAGGGTGGCGGTGAGGTCGGGGTGGTCGGCCTCGAAGCGTTCGATCGCCAGGTTCACGCCGTCCACCAGGTTGTTGTCTGGCGTGGCTTCCTCAAGCTTCAGTTGCGCCTCGATCTGGCGCGCTTCTTCGTGCAGCGCGGCCAGCTCTTCGTCCGAAAGCGGCACGTTGCGATCCAGTTGCTCGCGCAAGCTGTTCAGGCGCTCTTGCAATTCGCGGGCAGGCATTGGCAGTTCTCCATCAATGGCTTGGCAAGCCATGGACCTCAGCGAAGCGGCAAAGGTTCTGGCCTGTCTTCAGCGTAATCCACCTGCCGTTGCTTTGCATGATCCGCGTCAAAGGTGCTGTATCAGGGTTTTTCGCCCTTGCGCCGGCGTTGGGCAATGTCCTGCAGGCAGGTGTCCAGCGCTTCCAGGTGGTCGATGACAGAGTGCACGCCCAGGCTGAACAGTTCCAGCGTCGCCTTGCCACGGGCCAGGTCCTGTTCCTGCTGGGTCATGGCTTGCCATTGCCGCGAGCTGCGGTCGCAGAACGGGCTGCAGGCTGCCAGCCCTACCGTCCACAACCCCGCGTTCAGGCCGGACTGCAGCAGGCGTGGGTCGCCGCTGACCAGCACGCAGCCGTCCAGGCGTTGGCTGTCCAGCGTCATCAGGGCCTGCCAGCAGGCATTCGGCGCCGGCCAGCGTACGCCGTTCACCGAATGCCCCGGCAGCCAGGCGGGCAGTACGTGCGCCAGGCGCTTGCTCTGGGTGGCGCCGAGGTCGTCCAGCCAGATGCACGGCACCTGGCGCTGGCGCAGGCTGGCGAGGGTGGCCAGGGCGCCGGGGGCGGGCGAGGGGGCGCCATTGGCGGCTTGAACCAGGCAGCCGCGCAAGCCGAACAGCACAGCGGTGAAGGCGGGTGCAGCGTCCATGGCAACTTCCCTCAAATAGTCCGCAGGCTATTCGGCGATTGTTACCGCCCTGTGACAACGGGCACCGCGCAACAGTTGTTCACAAAATATTGAGCAGAGATGTGTAAAGCTGTTTATCAGCCCGCAAGCCTCTATACTGCCGCCGTACAGCAGCGCACCCGTTTGCGCTTGCGGCCGAGAAATTCGATGGAGAAACACCTATGCGTAGGATCGGTGCCAGTGTGATCGAACGAGTCACCCAGGCCTGTGTCTGCGCCAGCATGCTGCTGGCGCCCGTGGCAGCCACCCAGGCCGCCACCGAGGAAGATCCCTGGGAAGCGGTCAACCGCCCGATCTTCCGTTTCAACGATACCCTCGACACCTATGCCCTCAAGCCATTGGCCAAGGGCTACCAGGCGGTCACCCCGCAGTTCCTCGAAGATGGCATCCACAACATCTTCCGCAACCTGGGTGACGTGACCAACCTGGCCAACGACCTGCTGCAGTTCAAACCCCATGCTGCGGGCGTGGACACGGCGCGGCTGATCGTCAACACCACCTTCGGCCTGGGCGGCTTCTTCGACGTGGGTACCAAGATGGGCCTGCAGCGCAACGACGAGGACTTCGGCCAGACCCTCGGCTACTGGGGCGTGCCGAGCGGCCCGTATGTGGTCATCCCGCTGCTGGGCCCGAGCACCGTGCGTGACGGCGTGGCCAAGTACCCGGACACCTATACCGAACCCTACCGCTACATCGACCATGTGCCGACGCGCAATTCGATCTTCGCCCTGGACATCATCGACACCCGCGCCGACCTGTTGTCGGCCGAGAAGCTGATCCAGGGTGACAAGTACATCTTCATTCGCAACGCCTACCTGCAGAACCGCGAGTTCAAGGTCAAGGATGGCGAGGTCGAAGACGACTTCTGATCCTGCGCGGGTTCTTTGTGGGAGCGGCCTTGCGTCGCGAAAGGGCTGCGTAGCAGCCTTAGATCTCAGCATCCACGCGTGTATTGCCGGGGCCGCTTTGCGGCCCTTTCGCGACACAAGGCCGCTCCCACAGGGCCCATCAATGCATCGCCAGAATCCGCAACCCGAACTTCTGCTGCCCGCCCGGCTGGTCGGCAATCCACACCACTTCGGTGCTGGCGTGCAGCCCCTTGAGTGCCGGGTGGTCGGACTCGATCTGTACCTCGATATGGTCTCCCACCTGGAAGCGCTGCGGTGCCTGCACCTGCATGCCGCCGCTGGACAGGTCCAGGCACACTGCCGCGATCACCTGGCCTGCGTGCAGCAGGCTGACCTCGGTGTCGATGCGCATGCGGATGAAATCGCGTTTCTCGTCATGGCTGGAGGGCGTATGAGGCATGCTGCATCCTTCCCATCGGGTTGCGCTGGTCGACTTTCTTATAACTCCCGGTGATTTGGCCTGTAAAGTGCGCCGAGGTGAACCTTTGCATGCTTGAAACGCCTGCCGGATGGGAGTACCGTCTGCGCCTTACAAGGTCCCTCTGACAGTTGCCGGGCAAGTGTTCTTGTCCTACAACTCAAGTAGAGTGTGACCACAAAGAATTCCCGTAGCTGGCCGTCTGCCTTGCCGACACCGCTGCACCAACCCAAATCGGCGCCGTTCGCCCACATGCAGAAAACCAGTGCAACGCTGCTGATCATCGATGACGACGACGTGGTCCGTGCAAGCCTCGCCGCCTATCTTGAAGACAGTGGCTTCAGCGTCCTCCAGGCCGGCAATGGCCAGCAGGGGCTTCAGGTCTTCGAAGAACACCAGCCCGACCTCGTGATCTGCGATCTGCGCATGCCGCAGATGGGCGGCCTCGAACTGATCCGCCAGGTCAGCGAGCGCGCCCCGCAGTTGCCGGTGATCGTGGTGTCCGGTGCCGGCGTCATGAGCGATGCGGTGGAAGCGTTGCGCCTGGGCGCTGCCGACTACCTGATCAAGCCGCTGGAAGACCTGGCCGTGCTCGAGCATTCGGTGCGCCGCGCCCTCGACCGCTCGCGCCTGGTGCTGGAAAACCAGCGCTACCGCGACAAGCTCGAAGCCGCCAACCGCGAACTGGAAGCCAGCCTGCACCTGTTGCAGGAGGATCAGACCGCCGGCCGCCAGGTGCAGATGAACATGCTGCCGGAGAGCCCTTGGGTGGCCGGCGAGTTCGCCTTCGAGCACCAGATCATTCCGTCGCTGTACCTGTCGGGTGATTTTGCCGATTACTTCCGGGTGGACGAACGGCGCATCGCTTTCTATCTCGCCGACGTCTCCGGGCATGGCGCGTCGTCAGCGTTTGTCACTGTGTTGCTGAAGTTCATGACCACGCGGCTGTTGTTCGAATTCAAGCGCGGCAGCAAGATGCGCGAGTTCAAACCCTCGCAGGTGCTCAGCCACATCAACCGCGGGCTGATCAACTGCAAGCTGGGCAAGCACGTGACCATGGTTGGCGGGGTGATCGATGAAGACACCGGACTGCTGACCTACGCCGTTGGCGGCCATCTGCCGCTGCCGGTGCTGCACACCCCAGAGCACACCCGCTACCTGGAAGGCCGCGGTCTGCCGGTGGGGCTGTTCGACGAGGCCACCTACCAGGACCTGGTGGTGGAGCTGCCGCCGCAGTTCAGCCTCAGCCTGATGTCCGATGGCATTCTGGACCTTTTGCCGGGTGACACGCTCAAAGATAAAGAAACCGCCCTGCCGGAAATCGTCAGGGCAGCAGGTGGCAGCCTGGATGGGCTGCGTCAACGATTTGGATTGGCTACGCTTGGGGAGATGCCGGATGATATCGCCCTATTGGTGTTGAGCAGGAACCTTCAATGAGTACCGGTAGAATCCAGTTCGCCGAGCAGAGCGGTACCTTCGTCCTGAAATTCGTCGGTGAAGTGCGCCTGACCCTGTGTTCGGCGCTGGATGCGACGATCGAGAAGATTTTCACCGCGTTGAACTTCTCGGCGATTGTCATCGACCTGACCGAAACCGAGAGCATCGACAGCACCACCCTGGGCCTGCTGGCCAAGCTGTCGATCCTGTCGCGCCAGAAGGTGGGCCTGTTGCCGACCGTGGTCACCACCAACCCTGACATTTCCCGGTTGTTGCAGTCGATGGGCTTCGATCAGGTGTTCAACATCGTCGATCGGCCGATCCCGTGCCCGGAATGCCTGACCGACCTGCCGTCCCAGGACCAGAACGAAGACGTGGTGCGCTCCAAGGTGCTGGAGGCGCACAAGATCCTCATGGGCCTGAACGACTCCAACCGCGAAGCCTTCCATGATCTGGTCAATGCGCTGGAGCGGACCTGATCTTCAGCCTGTACCGGCCTCTTCGCGGGTGAACCCGCTCCCACAGGTTATGCACCAGTCTTGAGTCATGCACTCTACCTGTAGGAGCGGGTTTACCCGCGAAGAGGCCGGTATGGCCAACACAAGCATTACCTGCCTGATCACCCCCGCCGCGCAAACTCGGTAGCCTCACCCCCACGCGCATCCAACTGATACACCCGCGCTGGCCGCCCCTGTTCATCGAAGAACACCTGCCCCAACCCCGCGCCATTCCACAACCGCTCGCCAGCCTTGCTATGGCTGGGTGTACGCGGCACCACCTCCATTTCCCGCCGCTTGGTAAACCAGTTGAGCGGCGAGCGTGGCGCATACAGCCAGCGGTTGAGCCGGTCGAGCACATCCAGCAGGCGCCGCGGGAATTCGTTCTTGATCCCGCTGCTGGTCACCTGCCACAAGTGCGGGCTGCGCTGGCGGTGGCGGATGAGCACTTCATAGACGAACGAGTAATGCACATCGCCGGACAGCACCACGTAGTGCCCCGGCGTGCGCGAGTGGCGGAAGATGTTGAGGATGACCTGCGCTGCACCGCGATGGGCCATCCAGTTCTCGGCATCCACCAGCAGCGGGTAGCCCAGCCAGCTGAACAGCTTTTGCACCGTCTCGATCAGCTTCACGCCAAAAATCGGCGCAGGCGACACGATGATCGCCGACGGGTGGTCCAGCAATGCTTGCTGCAACTCGCTCAGCGCCTCCCAGTCGAGCAGGCCGGACGGCTTGGCCAGGCTGCTTTCGCTGCGCCAGCGGCGGGTGCGGGTGTCCAGCACCAGCAAGGGTGGGTTGGTGGGCAGGCTGAACTGCCAGCCCTGGAAGCGCAGCAGTGCGCCGATCAGCTCATCCTGGGTCTGGCTGTTCAACGCCTGGCATTGCCCGACCAGGGGCTTGCAACCCTGCGGGTCGTTACCCCAGGCCTGGCACAGCAGGTAGCCGAGCAGGGCATTGCCGATGATCCGCCGTGAGAAGGGGTGGCCGTAGGCGGTTTCTTCCCACAGCGCCGAGAGGTTCCAGTCGTCGGTGATGTCGTGGTCGTCGAAGATCATCAGGCACGGCAGGTGGGCCATCACTCGCGCTATCTGGCCGAGGTTGTCGGCAAACGCCTGGATCAGCGGCAGCTCATGCCGGTAACGGGCCTGGCGCGGTGCGGTGAGCCCGTTGGGCATGTCCAGGTTTACCAGCTGCCAGGGCACCGGTGACCACACCAGCAGGTACATGGCCATGACCTCGGCGAAGGTCACCAGATGATTGTCGGCGTTGCTGGACGAGAAGATCGGTTTGCGCTTGCCGCCGAAAAAGCGCTCGCGCAGGGTTTCGTTGCGTTCCTGCGCCGGCAGCAGGTCGGCGCGGTGGTAATAGCAGGCTGGGTGCTGGTACAGCGCCTGGCTGTCGGGCACCACCGCGCCCTCCAGTTGCTCGTCGAACAGGCCCAGGCGCGCAATCAGGCTGTGGATGGCGCGTAGCATCGGGCCGGCGACGTCGTCGGCATAGACCTGGTCGCCGGTCATCAGCAGCACGGCGGGGCGGTCCGCGGGGCTTTCGCAGGCCTGCAGCAGGCGGTCGGCGCAGAGCAGGCCATCGGCGGCCGGAAAATGTGGCTTGCGGCAGGAACCGTGCAGCAGGTGGTCGAGCCGATCACGCAGCACCAGGCTTGGGCGCCGGGCGCCGGGGTAGAGCAGGTGCGGCGCCCAGCCGGCGATGCCCTGGCCGTTGATGAGCAGGTCATAGTCGAGCAGCTGGTTGCAGGGCAGCGGCTGGGCGAAGTGGATGTCCAGCAGGTGGATGAAGGCGTGCTGGCCCACCGCGACCACCTGGCAATCGACCTGGGCCTCGCCTGCCGGGAGGATGAATTCGGGTTGCAGCGGTTGCGTGGCGACCAGCCAGATGGCCAGGCGCTGGGGTTCCAGGCGGCGCAGTACCGGGCCGGCGAGTACGAGGGGCAATAGCGTAGAGGAGGTCATCGACAGCTCAGGTGGCTTCTCGGGCCTCTTCGCGGGTAAACCCGCTCCCACAGGTACAGCGCCAACTTCTGGCCTGTGGGGATCCTTGTGGGAGCGGGTTTACCCGCGAAGAGGCCCTGGAATTCAATACAAATCTAAGGCCAGGTAAAACAAAACGGGCGGAAAATGCTGAACACTTCCCGCCCGTCAGGCAATCCCGAAATGTATCAGGCCTTTTCAGCCATCAACTTCTCCAGCTTCTCCTGGTCCCGTGCGAACTGGCGAATGCCTTCCGCCAGCTTCTCGGTACCCATGGCATCTTCGTTCATGGCCCAGCGGAACTGGCTTTCGTTCAGCTGTTGCTTGGGCTCGCCGGCATTGCCCGGCTTCAGCACCTGCGGCAGGTCGCCCTGGTCATCGCTGAGCTGCTGCAGCAGCTCTGGGCTGATGGTCAGGCGGTCGCAGCCGGCCAGCTGCTCGATCTGGCCGATATTGCGGAAGCTGGCACCCATGACCACCGTGTTGTAGCCGTTGGCCTTGTAGTAGTTGTAGATGCGAGTGACCGACTGCACGCCCGGGTCTTCGGCGCCCACGTATTCCTTGCCGGTGCTCTTCTTGTACCAGTCGTAGATACGGCCCACGAACGGCGAAATCAGGAACACCCCGGCATCGGCGCAGGCCTGGGCCTGGGCGAAGGAGAACAGCAAGGTGAGGTTGGTCTGGATGCCTTCCTTCTCCAGCTTTTCGGCGGCGCGGATGCCTTCCCAGGTGGAGGCCAGCTTGATCAGCACGCGGTCGCGGCCAATGCCAGCGGCTTCGTACAGCTCGATCAGCTTGCGCGCCTTGGCCAGCAGGGCGGGTTCATCGAACGACAGGCGGGCATCGACCTCGGTGGAGATACGCCCCGGGATGACCTTGAGGATGCCCGAGCCCACGGCCACCGCGAACTTGTCGCAGGCCAGGTCGACATTACCCTTTGCATCGGCCTTAACCTGCTTGAGCAGATCGGCGTAACCCGGGATGGCCGCAGCCTTGAGCAGCAGCGACGGGTTGGTGGTGGCATCGACCGGTTTCAGGCGGGTGATGGCGTCCAGGTCCCCGGTGTCGGCGACCACGGTGGTGAACTGCTTGAGTTGTTCCAGCTTGGAGGTCATGGGCGTGCTCTGTCCTGTGCAATGACTCGACATTACCCGAGCCCCGACGGCCACTCAAGGGCTCGCGAAGCGCGGTGCGAAAGGTGAGGATTCGAGTCGCAAGCGGCCCCGAGGTTCCGCATCTGCTTGCAAGGGCCGCTGGAGATACAACTGGCTTACACAAAATGTGGTGGTTTGCGCCATCCCTGTGGGAGCGGGTTTACCCGCGAACACCGGCGAAGCCGGTGCCATGTACCGCGTTGTTTTCTTCGCGGGTAAACCCGCTCCCACAGGATCTGCATATATCTGAACCCCTGCAGCATCCTGCAGGGGATGGCTTGCTGGCGATGAGGCCCACCTGCTGAATCACCGCCCCTGCAACAACTCCACCGCCTGGTCGAACACCGCCAACGGCTCCGCCGCCTTGTGGATATCCGCCGACAGCAACTGGCGGAAGCGCCGCGCCCCCTTGAACCCTTGGGCCAGCCCCAGAATATGCCGGGTAACGTGGTGCATCGCGCCACCACTTTCCATGTGCGCGACGATATAAGGCCGCAACTGCGCCAGCGCCTCGCTGCGGCTGACCACCGCCGCCTCGCTGCCGAACAGCTGCTGGTCCACCTCGGCCAACAGGTAAGGGTTATGGTACGCCTCGCGCCCCAGCATCACCCCATCGAAGGTTTCAAGGTGTGCCTGGCACTCGTCCAGGGTCTTGATCCCGCCGTTGAGCACGATCTCCAGGTCCGGGAAGTCCGCCTTCAACTGCGCCGCCACGTCATAGCGCAGCGGCGGAATCTCACGGTTCTCCTTCGGCGACAAACCTTCCAGGATCGCGATGCGCGCATGCACGGTAAAGCTCCGGCAACCTGCCTCGCGCACCTGGCCGACGAAGTCGCACAGCTCGGCGTAGCTGTCGCGGCCATTGATACCGATGCGGTGCTTGACCGTCACCGGGGTCGACACCGCGTCACGCATGGCTTTCACGCAATCGGCCACCAGCGCCGGGTGGGCCATCAGGCAGGCGCCGATCATGTTGTTCTGCACCCGGTCACTCGGGCAGCCGACGTTGAGGTTGACCTCGTCGTAGCCAGCCTCCTCGGCCAGGCGGGCACAGGCAGCCAGGTCGGCCGGCACACTGCCGCCCAGTTGCAGCGCCAGCGGGTGCTCGGAGACGTCGTGGCGCAGGAAACGGTGGGCGTCGTTGTGCAGCAGGGCACCGGTGGTGACCATTTCGGTGTACAGCAGGGTGTTTTTGGAAAGCAGGCGCAGGAAGAACCGGCAGTGGCGGTCGGTCCAGTCCATCATCGGTGCAACGCTGAAGCGACGGGAAGGCTCAGGGCGCGTGGTTGCTGGGTTAGAGCCTGGGTTTGTGGTCATATCGTTCAACGTGTCTTGTACCAAATTCAGCAGTTTCGAATGTGTTTGTAGCAATCCGGTTGCGCGCTCTGGCAAAAGTCGACGGCAAGTAGCTCGGTGATAGCCAGGGCAGGCAGCTAGTTTACCAAGAGAGCCGGGCATCCGTCTGGACTCGATCTATGCGCGGCCCTGCAGCCTTCTCCCCAGATAGCCACCAGCCAACTTACTTGAGCGGCACGTAGATATCCGTTTGCCATTGCTCCAGCGGCGTTTCCGGATACACGCTCAAGTAGTGAAAGAACAACGGATGATCCCGCAGTTCCTCGTCGCTCGAAGGCAGCCAGTCCCGATAAAGCGGATAGATGGTTTCGCCAATGTAGTCAGGCGAGCCAGTATGCCGGATCACGGCGCAGCGGCCCGCCGGGATGATGCGTTCGTGCACGCCGAAATGGTTGGGCTGCACGGCTTCGCATATTTCGCCACACACGGCGAAGCGAAAGGCGTGCGCCGGGGTGGTGTCGGGGTTGTCGTAGGGGATGCCGAAGGTTCGGCTGCTGGCCACCGGTGACTGGCCGCTCTGAATGCGCCATTGGCGAAAGCGCGCAACGCTTTCACTGACCAGGCCGGGCGCCCCTTGGTGTTCGAGCGCGGCCACATGGGTTTCGGCGAAATCCAAGATGCGGATCTGCATGGTGATACTCCTTGAAAGATGAGGAACAACGAAAACCGCACTCCAGGCCTGCCAGTTCGGGGCCTTGGCGAATACGCTCGGTGCCACGCCAAAAGCACGCTTGAAGGCCCTGGAAAAGGCTTCGGGGCTTTCGAAGCCGGCGCCGAAAGCTGCTTCCAGTACGGAAATGGCAGGCGAGGCAACCAGTTGGTGCGCCGCGCGTCGAAGCCTCATCAGTTGCACATACCGTGAAACCGGAACGCCCATGTATGCCGTGAACTGCCGATGGAAATGAAATGCCGAGAAGTGGGCGACGCGGCTCAGGGCATATACCGACAGGTCACCTTCGAGGTGGCTGTCGATGTAGGCAAGCACGGCTTCGAACCGTTTCGCGTAGGTCGCTTTGTGCTGTGAGTCAGTCAACGAACGGAATCTCCGGGAGATGCGGTGAGCGCTAGCATCCGTTGTTCAGCCATGCAGGCGCCTAGCCGGGATTGCTGTATCGGGGATTGTCTTGACCGTGCCGTGGATGGCACCGGTGCTTTCGGTGTTCGCAGGGGAGGGCAGCAGGGTGAATGCGATCGCTGGCGCTTCCGTGCAAGGGGAAGCGCCAGCGTAACCGGCCCGGCATGATCGGTCGACTGGGCGAAGCGGGTCGTTCGCTGATCAATGAACTCCGAGCCTCGCCAGCGCACTCCGTCGCCCACTTTCAACTGCGGCAGTGCCTGCAGGCGGGAACTGGTGAGGCAGCACCAGGCCATGCATAAAACCACTCGAGTAAATCAATCTGATTTACAATTGCGTCCCTTTTTGCCGAGGCTGACGTTTCGTGGATGCCCAGTCGCTTGTCTTTGAGCACCTGACCGAGTGGGTAATTACGCCCGTTACCGACCAGTTTCTCGGCATTTTCAATATGAACGGTCGTTTCGGGGCCTTGTTCCTTTGCATCTCCTATGGCGCAGCCTACGGCCTGTTCCGTTTCAGGAAGCGGCGCGGCCTGAGCGACGCCCAGTCGTTCTGGCAATTCATCGGTGGCGCCCGGGTACATCTGCATCCCTCGGCGCTGCTGGACTACCGCTACTACTTCGTGCGGGCCATCCTCAAGGTTGCGCTGGTGCTGCCCGTCGTCCATCTGGTCGACCCCTACATCCTGCGCTCCGGCGATTACCTGGCCTTTTTCAGCAACCTCTGGGGCGCGCGCCCGCGCCTGGGCGAGAACCTTGCACTGTCCCTGCTCTACGGGTTGGGGGTGTTCCTGCTAAAGGACTTCATCCATTACTGGGCGCACCGGGCCTTTCACTCCCGCTGGCTCTGGGCCTTTCACAAGGTCCATCATTCGGCGCCCGTGCTGGTGCCGGCGACGGCGAGCCGGGTGCATTTCGTGGAAAAGATCGTCGAGAAACTGAGCACCGGCATTGGCATCGGCTTCTACGCCGGATGCTTCTGGTACCTTTGCGGCGGTGAAGTCAGCCGCTACACCCTGTTCGGCGTGACCTACCTGGTGTTCATCTTCAACAGCCTGGCGGCCAACCTGCGGCATAGCCATGTCTGGCTGTCGTTCGGCCCGCAGCTGGAACATGTGTTGAACAGCCCGGCCCAGCACCAGATCCATCACAGTGATGCCCCACGCCATTTCAACCGGAACTTCGGCACCAACCTGTCCCTCTGGGACTGGATGTTCGGCACGCTCTATGTCACCACATCAACGCCCGAAAGCATCCGCTTCGGCACTGGCGAGCAAGACCACCAGCGTTACCTGACGGTCTATAGCCTGATTGTCACGCCCTTTGTCGAAACAGGCCGCAAGGTCCTGGTGAAATGCCAGCGCAAGGCTGTGCTTGGCGCGTCCGGCAGGGCAGGCCGTTAGCTGGTCCCGTGTTTGTTGCGAACGACTGACCGCTCAGGTGGGGAACTGGGCTATCCAGTGCCTGGCAATCTCTTCGCGCCGGCAGACCCACACCCCGTCGTGGCCCTGCACGTAATCGAGAAAGCGCGCCAGCGCCATCGCACGACCAGGATGGCCACTGATCCGCCCATGCAGGCCCATGCTCATCATCTTCGGGTGGTGCGCGCCCTCCTGCCACAACAGGTCGAAAGCATCCTTTAGCAGCCGGAAGAAGTCTTCATCGCAGGCGAAACCATTGGGCAGCAGATAGCGGGCGTCGTTGTTGACCAGCTGGATATCCAGCGCGGGCAGGGCGGCCAGTAATACCCGGTTTATCGGGTTCTCGTGGATGATTGCCAGCACTTGTTCGTCAGTCAGTGAATGCATGGGTACCGTCCGTGGTGGTTGCAATGCGGCTTGCCGTGATCCCATTGGAAGATCGTCCAGCCCGTTGGCCTGTGCCGGCGCGTACTCTGTGGGAGCGGCTTTAGCCGCGAAGAATCCAACGCGGTGCATGGCACCGGCTGCGCCGGTGTTCGCGGCTAAAGCCGCTCCCACAGGTTCCCTGCTAATGCAATGAGTTATGTGCTGCTCTATGAGAGCCCGCCCGCCGCCGTGGCGCTGAGCAGCGTCGGTTTTCGTGTAGTTGGGAGGGTTTACCTGCGAACTGGGCAGTCGGGGCTAGTCCTGAAAGCGTTATTTACACAGTTCTGCGCTACGGTGCGGACGATGGGTGGGTGTGTGTTTCCGTTGCGATGGCGTGGTCGCCCTTACACCTCAATCTACGCCAGCCATCCGAGAGTCACGCCGTCGTTTCGGATAATCGCGATCAATTGTTATCGCGCCATTCTTTCGCCAGTCGAGCCAGATACTGCATGGTCGAAATATCCCGGGCTTTGGTGTGCGCATCCGGCCATAAAAAGGCCAGTATCAGATAGCGATCTTCATACAACTCGCCCTGGACGTAGATGAGTGCTGCGTCATCACCCGGCCGTCCCATCTTGCAAACTCTGTCATGCTGAGGAACGTTTTTGGGGAATAGGGCAGGCGGGATGCAGATATGGATGTGCATCAGACAAGCCTGAAACGCAAGTGGCGGCTGCGTGTAAGGTACGTCCCGCCCGAATATCGAGGGGATGAGTTGGCGCCTGGATTCGATGTAGCGTAGGAATTCGCTTTTCAACACTTCCGACAAGCCGGGATGTTTCGCATCGACAGGAAGGAAGAACTCTTCAAACGTTTCGGGATGAAATGAAACCTCGACTGGCATTGGTCACCTTACGCCAGTCGGTTGAGCTTGCGGGTAGTGTGATCGGCAAGATCGCGAAGGCCAGGGGCACTCAGTGCGCTCTGGAACTCATCCGGCGTGAGGAAGAACTGCTGGTAGATCCCATCGATGACAACCATTTTGCTGCGTACCTTGGCCACTGCTCGGCGCAGGTTCTGGTGCTCATCGTAAAGAGCGGTTGGCACGTTTGCCGCTTGCAGTCCGCCCTCCAACTGCCTTACCGCTTTGAGCAACTCAGCATTCTTGAGGTATTTGGTCTGGTCGAAGGTGTCCGATTTCATGAGTGCAACGACACGCCTCGAATAGATCGACTCCAGGACCAGCCAGCCATGAGTCAGCTCAGCGATTACGCTGCGCAGGTCAGGGGAAGAGGGGGGAGTAGCGCTGGCTTCACGAACCTCAACGGCACGTGATTGAAGTGAGAGAGTTGTGTAATCACCCACCAATGCGAGCGCGGCGACGATGAGCGCCGGTGCTGCTGCTTTGACTGGCATGAATACCTCCATTTGCTGCTCGGATTTTGCTGCGATTACTGAAAACTTGGGGGCAATTATCGGCGTTGAAGCCTGATAGTCAATTGCTGCCAAGTCTGGAAATTGTAAGCCTAAAAAACGTTGAGCGTATGGTTCTGGTGCGTCGGTGCGAGCTGGTCCTACAAGACCGAATCAGTTTTTTCCCCTTCCTCGTAGTCCATTTCTGAATCATCCTTTTCAAGCCGTTTCACCATTGCGATGGAAACCTGAGCCCCCTAGTCTCGCCCTGTCGTTGCAAATTCAACGACCGGGTCTGCAAGCCCGATGCTTGGTTTGGTCTCAGTTTGCTGTTGGCTTCGTTCAACGGTGGCTGCGTGCGGGTGGTCTTCGGGCCAGCCGGGAATCGACCTCCAAGCCCGGTCTTGCAGGCCCGCATGTAGCCGCCACCCTATCATCTGCAAGTGATCTGGCGACGGTCCGACTTGTTATTGTCTGGAGGCTGTCATGCTGAAACTCGTTCCCGATCCACCTTTCTCCACTGAGTCACCCCATCACCTGGAAGACACCCTGATCCAGGCCACGGAATACGTGCTCTGCGCCTTGTCCGTAGGCCATCACGCGATAGCCTCGCTCCCCAGGTCTCCCGCCACGATCATGACCCTCGCGGTCATGCATGAAATGGAGGCTGTGCGCACGCTGCTGGAGTCGGCGATTGCGCAGGTGCAGCTCCGGGACGGGCAGCCGGTGCATACATTGCATTGGGCTGATTTTCAAATTTTGCCAGCCTGGGCGGTGTGGTTTTCCTGCCAGGGACTGCAACCGGGAAATCGCACTGGCCGGCAGATTCAAAAGAGGGTTTCAGATGGACAAGGAATTGGATGACGACACCGGCACACTGGGCCTGACCGTAGGCGCGGCCACGTTCCTGGACGGTGTGCTGGACGGCAGGAAACTGTTCCGCGTAGAACCGGGAAACTGCTGCGACCATGCCATCGAACAAGCGTCGGTCTTGATGGATTGCTCACGGCGAGCATCGTTTATCGGGGTTATGGACAACGAACCGGTGCTGGTCTGGGCTTCGCACTTTCTTTGCGACATGGCCAAGGCGCTGATGGATGACGCGCATATGGGCATGCGCAAGAACCGCTGACCTGCCCCCGGGGCGGCGATGTTGTACAGGCAACAGCGATCCAGCAGCTTGTTCGACCGCATTCAGCCAACATCGCCGCCAATTTCAGCTAACCAATTGAAATAAAAACACTTTAAAGCCTGGCATGTTTGCTGCTCCTGCCTCCTTGAACCCGAGGATCACCAAGGAGCCTTACCATGAGCCACGCCCCGATCAAGTTCGCCTACTGGGTCCCCAACGTCAGTGGTGGCCTGGTGGTCAGCACCATCGAACAGCGCACCAGTTGGGACATCGACTACAACCGCAAGCTCGCGCAAATCGCCGAACAGGCTGGTTTCGACTACGCCCTGTCGCAAATCCGTTTCACCGCCGGCTACGGCGCCGACAACCAGCACGAGTCGGTCACCATCAGCCACGCGCTGCTCGCTGCCACGGAAAAGCTCAAGGTCATCGCCGCCATCCTGCCAGGCCCGTGGAACCCGGCGCTGGCGGCCAAGCAGCTGGCGAGTATCGACCAGTTCACCAACGGCCGCATCGCCATCAACGTGGTCTCGGGCTGGTTCAAGGGCGAGTTCCACGCCATCGGCGAACCCTGGCTGGACCACGACGAACGCTATCGCCGTTCCGAAGAATTCATCCGCGCGCTGAAGGGCATCTGGACCCAGGACAACTTCACCTTCAACGGTGACTTCTATCGCTTTCGCGACTACAACCTCAAACCCAAGCCGCTGCAGCAGCCGCACCCTGAGATTTTTCAGGGCGGCAGCTCGCGTGCCGCACGGGACATGGCGGCGCGCGTGTCGGACTGGTACTTCACCAACGGCAACAGCGTGGAAGGGATCAAGGCGCAGGTCGACGATATCCGCGCCAAGGCGGCGGCCAACGGCCATTCGGTAAAGGTTGGAGTCAATGCCTTCATCATCGCCCGCGACACCGAAGAGCAGGCGCGTGCGGTGCTGCAGGAGATCATCGACAAGGCCAACCCCGAGGCGGTGCGGGCGTTTGGCCAGGAAGTGAAGCATGCCGGTTCTGCCAGCCCGGAGGGCGAGGGCAACTGGGCCAGGTCCAGCTTCGAAGACCTGGTGCAGTACAACGATGGCTTCAAGACCAACCTGATCGGTACACCGCGGCAGATTGCCGAGCGCATCGTTGCGCTGAAGGCGGTGGGTGTTGATCTGATCTTGTCCGGGTTCCTGCACTTCCAGGAGGAAGTAGCGTACTTCGGCGAACATGTGCTGCCGCTGGTGCGTGAACTGGAGGCCGGGCGCAGCGTGGACAAGGCGGTGGCCTGAAGCCGGTGCCATGCACCGCGTTGGATTCTTCGCGGCTAAAGCCGCTCCCACAGGGTACGCGGACCGCTTGCGAACTCAGTTCTCCAAGCGACAGCGCAGCAGACTGCATAAGGCCAGAAACAACCCGCGTCGGTTTCAGGATGCGCCTGGTCGTTCGCACGCAACCCCCCGGCGCCACAAGTGCCATGCTTGCAGGATGCCTCGGACCAGCGCGCGCAGACGTGCGGCCGCAGGCAAGGAGGCCGCTGGCACCACGCAACCGTGACGTGGCCGGCGTGCCGCAGCAGAACACGCCGGATACCTGCCCCCACAACAATTCAGGCAGGGTCCGTGATGCCGAGGTCCGCTGTATGCCTGATGAATTGCTCCACCTGCCTGTGATCCACCGCATTCTGGCCCGTGACAAGGATACCCCCGGCGCGCTGTTGCCGATCCTGCATGCCATCCAGCACGACATCGGCTACATCCCCGATGCCGCTGTCGCCGAAATTGCCCATGCCCTGAACCTCAGCCTGGCCGAGGTGCGTGGGGTGATCAGCTTCTACCACGATTTCCGCACCACGCCACCGGCGCGCCACACCCTGCGCCTGTGCCGCGCCGAGTCGTGCCAGAGCCGGGGCGCCGAGGCGCTGGCCGCGCAACTGCGCGAACAGCTGGCGCTGGACGACCACGGCACCAGCGCCGACGGCGCCATCAGCCTGCGCCCGGTGTACTGCCTGGGCGCCTGTGCCTGCTCGCCAGCGCTGGAACTGGACGGCCAGGTGCATGCGCGCCTCACCCCGGAGCGCCTGAGCGCGCTGGTCAACGCTTGCCAGGAGGACGCAGCATGCTGAAGCTGTACATCCCCTGCGATTCGGTAGCCCGTGCCGTGGGCGCCGACCAGGTCGCCGATGCCTTGCAACGTGAGGCCGAGCGCCGCCAGCTGCCGCTGGACATCCAGCGCACCAGTTCCCGCGGGCTGTACTGGCTGGAACCGCTGCTGGAGTGCGACAGCGCGCAAGGGCGCCTGGGTTTCGGCCCGATCACCCCGGAAGACGTGCCGTCCTTGCTCGACGCCTTGACCGGTGAGCCCGGTGAACCTGGTGGCCACTCGCTGGCCCTGGGGCCGGTCGAGGACATCCCTTACCTCAAGACCCAGCAGCGCCTGCTGTTCGCCCGCGCCGGCATCACCCGCCCACTGTCGCTGGACGACTACCGTGCCCATGGCGGTTTCGCCGGCCTTGAAGCGGCCGTGGCCCTGGACGGTGCCGAGGTGGTCGCCGCCGTGCTCGATTCCGGCCTGCGCGGCCGCGGCGGTGCGGCGTTCCCGGCCGGCATCAAGTGGCGCACCGTGCGTGACGCCGGGGCCGGGCAGAAGTACGTGGTGTGCAACGCCGACGAGGGTGACTCCGGTACCTTCGCCGACCGCATGCTGATGGAAGGCGACCCGTTCCTGCTGATCGAAGGCATGATCATTGCCGGCCTCGCTGTGGGTGCCGACAAGGGCTACATCTATGTGCGCTCGGAATACCCCGACGCCATCCGCGTGCTCGACCAGGCTTTCGCCATCGCCCGTGACGCCGGCTATCTCGGCAGCGACGTGGCCGGCAGCGGCCAGGCCTTCGACCTGGAAGTGCGGGTCGGCGCCGGCGCCTATATCTGCGGCGAAGAAACCGCGCTGCTCGAATCCATCGAAGGCAAGCGCGGCATCGTCCGCGCCAAGCCTCCGCTGCCCGCGCTGCAGGGCCTGTTCGGCCTGCCGACGCTGGTGCACAACGTACTCACCCTGGCCTCGGTACCCATCATCATGGCCAAGGGCGCGGCGTTCTACCGCGACTTCGGCATGGGCCGCTCGCTGGGCACCATGCCGTTCCAGCTGGCCGGCAACATCCGCCAGGGCGGCCTGGTGGAACGCGCCTTCGGCCTGACCCTGCGCGAGCTGGTGGAAGACTATGGCGGCGGCACGGCCAGCGGCCGGCCGCTGAAGGCCGCGCAGGTGGGTGGCCCGCTCGGTGCCTGGGTACCGCCCAGCCACTTCGACACACCGCTGGACTATGAAGCCTTCGCCGCCATGGGCGCGATGCTCGGCCACGGTGGTGTGGTAGTGGCCGACGACACCCTGAACATGGCCAGCATGGCGCGCTTTGCCTTGCAGTTCTGCGCCGAGGAGTCCTGTGGCAAGTGCACCCCGTGCCGCATCGGCTCGACCCGCGGCATGGAAGTGGTCGACCGGCTGATCGCCACCAGCGACATGACCGAACGGCATGACCAGGCTCTGTTGCTGCGCGACCTGTGCGACACCATGCAATACGGCTCGCTGTGTGCCATGGGCGGCATGACCGCCTATCCGGTGGCCAGCGCGCTGAAGTACTTCCCCGCCGATTTCGGGCTGACCCACACGGAGGCCGCGCAGTGATCAATTTCTTCGACCCCGCTTCTGATAAAAGCAGCGACCTCGGCACCCCGGCCCGTGACAGCGAGATACAGGTCAGCCTGAGCATCGATGGCCGTGCCATCACTGTGCCCGCCGGTACCTCGGTGATGCGTGCCGCGGCCATGCTCGGCACCAGCATTCCCAAACTGTGCGCCACCGACAGCCTCGAAGCCTTCGGCTCATGCCGCATGTGCATGGTGGAAATCGAAGGCATGCGCGGCTACCCGGCCTCCTGCACCACCCCGGTCAGCGAAGGCATGGTGGTGCACACCGAAACCCCACGCCTGGCCGGCCTGCGCCGCAACGTGATGGAGCTGTACATCTCCGACCACCCGCTGGACTGCCTGACCTGTTCGGCCAACGGCAACTGCGAGCTGCAGACCGTGGCCGGCCAGGTGGGCCTGCGCGAGGTGCGCTACGGCTACGACGGCGCCAACCACCTGGCCGAGAAAAAGGACGTATCCAACCCGTATTTCGACTACGAGCCGAGCAAGTGCATCGTCTGCAGCCGCTGCGTGCGTGCCTGCGAGGATATCCAGGGCACCTTCGCCCTGACCATCACCGGGCGCGGCTTCGAATCGCGGGTGGCGGCGGCGGGTGGTGAAAACTTCCTCGCCTCCGAGTGCGTGTCGTGTGGCGCCTGCGTGCAGGCCTGCCCGACCGCGACCCTGACGGAAAAGAGCCTGGTACAGCTGGGCCAGCCCGAGCGTGCGGTCATCACCACCTGCGCCTATTGCGGCGTCGGCTGCTCGTTCCGCGCCGAAATGAAGGGCGACCAGCTGGTGCGCATGGTCCCGGACAAGAACGGCGGCGCCAACCACGGCCACGCCTGCGTCAAGGGCCGCTTCGCCTGGGGCTACGCCACCCACCCGGACCGCATCACCAAGCCGATGATCCGCAAGCGCCTGGAAGACCCATGGCAGGAAGTCAGCTGGGACGAGGCGGTGACCTACGCCGCCAGCGAGTTCCGCCGCATCCAGCTGAAGTACGGTCGCGATTCCATCGGCGGCATTACCTCCAGCCGTTGCACCAACGAAGAAGCCTACCTGGTGCAGAAACTGGTGCGCACGGCGTTCGGCAACAACAACGTCGACACCTGCGCGCGGGTATGCCATTCGCCCACAGGCTATGGCCTGAAGCAGACCCTGGGTGAGTCGGCTGGTACACAAAGCTTCGACTCGGTGATGCAGGCCGACGTGGTGCTGGTGATCGGCGCCAACCCCACCGACGCCCACCCGGTATTCGGCTCGCAGCTCAAGCGCCGCCTGCGCCAGGGTGCGCGGCTGATCGTGATCGACCCGCGGCGCATCGACCTGGTCGATTCGCCGCACGCCCGCGCCGAGCTGCACCTGCAGCTGCGCCCCGGTACCAACGTGGCCATGCTCAACGCCCTGGCCCACGTGATCGTCACCGAAGGCCTGCTGGCCCAGCGCTTCATCGATGCCCGCTGCGAAACCGAAGATTTCGCCCGCTGGCGCGACTTCGTCAGCCTGGCGGAAAACGCCCCCGAAGTGCTTGGCCCGGTCTGCGGCGTGCCTGCCGAGCAGATTCGCGCCGCCGCCCGGCTGTACGCCACCGGCGGCAACGCGGCGATCTACTACGGCCTGGGCGTGACCGAGCACAGCCAAGGCAGCACCGCGGTGATGGGCATCGCCAACCTGGCCATGGCCACCGGCAACATCGGCCGCGAAGGGGTAGGGGTGAACCCGCTGCGCGGGCAGAACAACGTGCAGGGCTCGTGCGACATGGGTTCGTTCCCTCACGAATTGCCCGGCTACCGGCACATTTCCAACGAGGGCGTGCGCGCCGAGTTCGAGCGTGCCTGGGGCGTGACCCTGCAGCCGGACCCGGGCCTGCGCATCCCCAACATGTTCGAAGCGGCGCTGGACGGCAGCTTCAAGGCCTTGTACTGCCAGGGCGAGGACATTGCCCAGAGCGACCCCAACACCCAGCACGTCACTGCGGCCCTGCTGGCCATGGAATGCGTGGTGGTGCAGGACATCTTCCTCAACGAAACAGCCAAGTTCGCCCATGTGTTCCTGCCGGGCAGCTCGTTCCTGGAGAAGGACGGCACCTTCACCAACGCCGAGCGGCGCATTTCGCGGGTGCGCAAGGTCATGGAGCCGCTGGCCGGCAAGGCCGACTGGGAGGCGACCGTGGCCCTGGCCAATGCCCTGGGCTACCCGATGAACTACCGCCACCCGTCCGAGATCATGGACGAGATCGCCCGCCTGACGCCCACCTTCCACCGCGTCAGCTACGCCGAGATCGACCGCCACGGCAGCCTGCAGTGGCCGTGCAACGACGCAGCGCCGGATGGCACGCCGACCATGCACATCGACCAGTTCGTACGTGGCAAGGGGCGCTTCATGCTTACCGGCTACGTGCCCACCGAGGAGAAGGTCAACAACCGCTACCCGCTGCTGCTGACCACCGGGCGCATTCTCAGCCAGTACAACGTCGGCGCCCAGACCCGGCGCACCGGCAACGTCGCCTGGCATGACGCCGACCGCCTGGAAATCCACCCGACCGACGCCGAAAGCCGTGGCATCCAGGACGGTGACTGGGTCGGCATCGGCAGCCGCGCCGGGCAGACGGTGCTGCGCGCCAAGGTCAGTGCGCGGGTGGCGCCGGGGGTGGTGTACACCACGTTCCACTTCCCCGAGTCGGGGGCCAACGTGATTACCACCGACAACTCCGACTGGGCCACCAACTGCCCTGAGTACAAGGTGACGGCGGTGGAGGTGGTGAAAGTGTTCCAGCCGTCGCAGTGGCAGAAGCGCTACCAGGACTTCAGTGACGAGCAGCGACGCTTGCTGAAGGAGCGCCGTATTGCGGAAAAAGCCGAGGTGCGCCGATGAGCAGTGAGAACCTGGTCAAGATGGCCAACCAGATTGCCCATTACTTCGACAGCGAGCCAGACCGGGCGCTGGCGGTGCAAGGGGTACGGCAGCACCTGCAGAGCTTCTGGACGCCGGCGATGCGCCGGCAACTGGCGCAATGGATCGAGGCCAATGCAGGGGAGGGGCTGGACCCGAAGGTGCAGGAAGCGTTGGCCTAGCGTTTGGTGTTGAATGGGGCTGCTGCGCAGCCCATCGCCGGCAAGCCAGCTCCCACAGGTACTGCACATGACTTGAGGTCAATGCGGTCGATGTGGGAGCTGGCTTGCCGGCGATAGGGCCCTGACAGATTGAACTCAGCCGCGGGCCAGTTCCGCCTGATGGGCAATTGCCTCCTCGCTCTTGAGCACCAGCACATCCCCCTCCAGCGCATCCAGCACCACCTCCGAGGTATTACCAATCAACGCCCCGGAAATCCCCGTGCGGCACACCGTGCCGATCACCGTCACCACGGCATCCAGCTTCTTCTCGGTATGCGGTATCAGCACATCCGCCGGCCCTTCGGCCACATGCAAGCGGTCTTCGCTGATGTCGTACTCTGCCTGGAATGCCTTGCACGCCTCGCGGTAGCGCTTTTCGATGGTCTCGCTCAGCTGGTACACCGGGTCCGACGCCGACAGCATCGGCGACGGATGGGCGCTGATGACGTGCAACTCACCCTTGGCCAGCGCAGCAATGTCATAGCCATGGTCGATGATGCTGGCATGCAGGCGGCGGTGGTCCTCGTCCTGGTTGCCCACGTCCACTGCGGCCAGGACCTTGCCGCCGGTCCACGGCCGCTCGCTCTTGACCATCAGCACGGCACACGGGCACTGGCGCAGCAGCTTCCAGTCGCTGGGGGTGAGCAGGGCCTTTTTCAGTGGGTTGTCCGGGCGGTGTTCCTTGATCACCAGCTCGCAGCCCTCGGCCTGCTGCACGTAGATGATGGTGTCGTGCAGGTTGTCGCGCCAGGCCTCTTCATGGGTGACGTTGTCGTACCCGTCATCATGCAACTGGCTGCTCAGCAGGCTCAGCAGCGCGCTGTGGTCATGCCTTTTGTCGCACATCAGCAGGTGCAGGCGCGCGCCGGTGACACCGGCGATCAGCTTGGCCCGGGTCAGCGCCCGGCTGTGGGCGTGCTCGGGGTCGAGGACGACGAGGATGCTGCGGACGGCTTGCATGGGCGTTAACTCCCTTCAAAGGTGGCGACCAATGCCTGACTATAGTCGGCGCTTCCCCCGCTGGCGCTTGATGTACATCAAGCATAGTCACTGGCGCCGCCCGCCGCCGCCGGTATAATCGCCGGCCCTGCCTGTTCTTTGTGGTTGCACGCTCATGTCCCTGATCCCCGAAATCGACGCCTTTCTTGGTTGCCCGACACCAGACGCCTGGATCGAAGCGGCGCTCGCCGACCAGGAAACCCTGCTGATCGACCACAAGAACTGCGAATTCAAGGCTGCCAGCACCGCCCTGAGCCTGATCGCCAAGTACAACACCCACCTCGACCTGATCAACATGATGTCGCGCCTGGCCCGCGAGGAGCTGGTGCACCACGAGCAGGTGCTGCGCCTGATGAAGCGCCGCGGCGTGCCGCTGCGCCCGGTGTCGGCGGGGCGTTATGCGTCGGGGCTGCGGCGCCTGGTGCGCGCCCACGAGCCGGTCAAGCTGGTGGATACGCTGGTGGTGGGGGCGTTCATCGAGGCGCGCAGCTGCGAGCGCTTTGCCGCGCTGGTACCGCACCTGGACGAGGAGCTGGGCCGCTTCTACCACGGCCTGCTGAAGAGCGAAGCGCGCCACTACCAGGGGTACCTGAAACTGGCGCACAACTACGGCGATGAGGCAGACATCGCCCGCCGGGTGGAAGTGGTGCGCGCAGCGGAGGTGGAGCTGATCCAGTCACCGGACCAGGAGCTGCGCTTCCACAGCGGTATCCCGATGGCGCAGGCCGCCTGATTCGCACCAGGCGGCCCAGGCGTCAGTGACGGCGGCCCAGCAGCAGGCCGACCACCAGCCCGAGGCCGGCGGAAATGGCCACGGTCTGCCACGGGTGGCCGCCGATGTAGTCCTGGGTAGCCTCCACCACCGGTTGCGCCTTGCTACGCACCTTGTCGGCGGCATGGCGCGCCTGGCGTAGCTTGAGGCTTACCTGCGCGCGCAGGGTTTCCGCCTCGTCACCCACCAGGGCGGCGCTGTCGTTCAGCAGCCTTTCCGATTCTTCGATCAGCGCCTGCAGTTCGCTGAATACCTGGTCCTTGATCTGATCGCTGTCGGCCAGCG
This sequence comes from Pseudomonas sp. X4, assembly GCF_040784925.1. NCBI lineage: Bacteria > Pseudomonadati > Pseudomonadota > Gammaproteobacteria > Pseudomonadales > Pseudomonadaceae > Pseudomonas > Pseudomonas sp. X4. Next base: position 4,261,901 of record NZ_CP160798.1, read on the forward strand.
CGGCGTTTTTCCGGGCCATGAACTCGTCCTCGTCGATGGTGTGGTTTGAACAATGGATGCCGGCGCGTCGGGAAAGTTGCGGCGGCTTTGGGCTGTTGCAGTACCTGGGTGTAAGATAGCGGCCATTTTCAAACCTGCAGGTACCTTCATGAGTTTCAATCTGGCCAACATGAGCTTCGAGGAACGGGCGCAGATCGAGGCAGAGAAGGCCCGGCTGTTCGAGCTGTGGCAGAACAACCTGGGCAAGGCCAAGGGCGAAGCGGCGCGGCTGATCGCCGAAAAACCACGGCGTAAAGGCAAATGGGCCGAGTGGGTGCGTGCCGAGCTGGATGGCATGTCGCCGCCCGAATACGCCAACATGGTGCGCAGCGAAGTCAACAAGCTGATGGCCGCAGCCAGCGCCAACCGCTGATCACACCCCGCCAGGCGCCTACCAGTAGGCGCCCTTGGGCAGGTCCAGCTTGCCCTCGTCGGTAAAGCGCACGGTCCCCAGCAGCCCGCCGGCCAGCTTGCCGCGCAGCACATAGGGCAGGCCCTGCAACGAGTCCACCCGGCCCAGCCCATAGGCTTGGCGCAGGAAGGAAAACGCCGTGATGCTCACCGGCACCACGACCACCGCTTCGCCATAACGGCCGATGTGCCCCTGCTGGTCGCTGACCCCGGCGGCCAGCGGCTGGCCGTTCACTTCCAGGTTGATGGCGATGCCGTTGTAGTCGATCGGCGCCTCGTTGGGGTTTTGTACCCGCATCTTCACCGCCATGCGCAGTTCCAGCTCCTGCCCGGGCAGCGGCTCGATACCGATCACGCTGATATTGACCGGGTCGCGTGCCTGGAACAGCGCACAGGCCCCCAGGCCGCAGGCCAGCAGCAGGACCAGGAACAGGCGGGCGTAGCGGTGCAGACGGGCAGCCATGGGGTGCGACCTTGCCAGAGTGGGCGAATGGGCAGTGTGGCAAATACGCGTCGGCGTTGAAAGTCTCTGCCCAGATGAAAGATACTGTTTCTCATTAACGCCCGATAACTTCTCCTACTGGCCGTTCCCAAACCCATGCTGACCTCTCCCGCGCCGGGCCTGCTGGCAAGTTTCCAGGAGCACTACGACGACCTGCTGCAGTTCCTGACCCGGCGCATGAGCGACCGCCAGCGCGCTGCCGACGTCGCGCAGGAAACCTACCTGAGGCTGGTGAACATCGACCAGCAGGCGGTGCCGGTGCTGCACGCGCGCAGTTTCATCTTCCGCGTGGCCGGCAACCTGGCGATCGATGCCTTGCGCCGTGAACAGCGCATTGCCGCCAGCCACGACGACAGCGAGCGGGCAGGTGAGGTGGCCTGCCCGGCGCCTGCACCCGAAGCGGCCTTGCTGGCCCGGGAGCGCCTGCAGATCCTCGACCAGGCGCTGCTGCAGCTGTCCGACAATGCCCGCCAGGCACTGTTGCTCAACCGCGTCGACGGCCTGACCCAGGCGCAGATCGCGCAACGCCTGGGGGTTTCCGAAAGCATGGTGGCGAAATACATCGGCCAGGCCCTGCGCCATTGCCGCAACTGGCTCAAACAGGCGGGCGTGGCTGCGGCCCTGGTGTTGGCCGTTGCTGCGGCGGGTTGGCAGCAGGCGCCGGTGCTGCTGGCGGATTACCACACCGGGGTCGGTGAGCGACAGGTGATTACCCTGGCCGACGGCACGCGGGTGACGTTGAACAGCGCCACTGCCCTGAGCGTGGTATTCAGCGACCGTGAGCGGCGGGTGGTGCTGGAGTCTGGTGAGGCCTTGTTCGAGACCACCGATGATTCACGGCCCTTTGTGGTCGACACGGCCTGTGAGCGGGTGCAGGGGAGTGCGGCTACCTTCAGCGTGCGTCGCGATGGCCGCGTGGTATTGGCACATGGCGAAGCCAAGGTTGGCGAGCATGAACTGGCAGTAGCGGCCGATGCCGGCACGCAGATGGCCTGGCAGCGCGGCAAGCTGATCTTCAACGGCAAGCCGCTGGGGCAGGTGCTGGCGGAGCTCGAGCGTTACCGGCATGGGCGGATCGTGTTGTCCGATAGCAAGCTGGCGGCGATGGAGGTCAGCGGGGTGTTCGACCTCGATGAGCCGGAGGCCCTGTTGCGGACCCTTGAGCAGCGCTATGGGCTGAAGGTGACCTACCTGCCGTGGTTGGCCGTGGTTCATTGATTCGCCTGTGCCGGCCTCTTCGCGGCTGAAGCCGCTCCCACAGGTACTGCACAGGTCTGGAAGGCTGTGGAGATCCCTGTAGGAGCGGCTTTAGCCGCGAAGAGGCCGGCACAGGAAAAATTTTTTATTTTGCACTGCAAGTTCCTGCCAGCCAGATCGTCGTAGTGGGACTGATCAGCAACCAATTCTCATTTACGACTTGTCAGGAAGCTCATTCGTGCCTCTGATGCTCAAGCCCTTGCACCGCCGCCGCGGTCCGCTTCACCATGCCCTGATGTCCTGCAGTGCCCTGGCCATGCTGGTCGGCCCGCTGCAGGCGTTTGCCTCGACCGCCACCGAACAGGCCCAGACCCAGGCCCGCTTGGTCCAGCTCGACCTGCCGGCCCAGCCGCTGGACCAGGCCCTGACCACCTTCGCCGACCAGGCCGGCTTGCACCTGCTGTACACCACCGGCGACGTCGCCGGGCAGGCCAGCCCGGCCTTGCAGGGCAGCTACAGCATCGAGCAGGCCCTGCAGCAGTTGCTGGCCGGCAGCGGCATGAGCTGGCACTTCAGCGATGCCCGCACGGTGACCCTGCGCAAGGCCGACGCTGCGCCGCAGGCGGTCAACCTCAAGCCGATCGAAGTCAGCGTGGCCTCGCGCACCAGCACCGCGATCAGCGAAATCCCCGGCACCGTGTGGGTGGTCGACCAGCAGCAGTTGCGCGAGCAGATCGACAGCGGCGTCAGCCTGAAGGAAGCCATCGGCAAGCTGGTGCCAGGCCTCGACCTGGCGCCGGAAGGCCGTACCAACTACGGCCAGAACATGCGCGGGCGCAATGTGCTGGTGATGATCGACGGGGTCAGCCAGAACAGCTCGCGCGGCCTGTCGCGCCAGTTCGACAGCATTTCGCCGTTCAACGTCCAGCGCGTCGAAGTGCTGTCTGGCGCCAGTGCCATCTACGGCGGTGGCGCCACCGGCGGTATTATCAACATCGTGACCAAGAAGGGCGAACCCGGCCCGGCGCGCTTCGAGACACAGCTCGGAGCCAGCAGCGGTTTCAACAACAGCGACGACCTGGCCACCCGCTTCGCCCAGTCGATCAGTGGTGGCAACGAGCGGTTCAACGCCCGCCTGGGGGTTTCCGGCGAGCAGAACGAAGCCTTCTACGATGGCGCCGGCGACCAGATATTCATCGACAACACCCAGACCGACCTGCAGTACAACCGCACCATCGACGTGCTCGGCACCTTGGGGATGCAACTGAACGACCAGCAGAGCCTCGACCTGCTGGCCCAGTACTATGACTCGGGCAACCACGGCAGCACCGGCATCTACTTCCCCAACCTGAACCACAACGCCCCATCCGACCTTGAAAACGCCGAGCTGCGCAGCGGCTACTCGTCGGACCTGGAGCCGCGCACCCGGCGCCTGCTGCTGAACGCCAACTACCACCACGCCGACGTGCTCGGCCAGGATTTCTACCTGCAGGCCTCGTACCGCAAGGAAGACGACAACTTCTACCCGTTCCCGTACTACAACCGCGCCACGCCCACCGGCTCGCGCGGGGTGTACTTCGCCGCCTCGCAGCAGAACTTCGAAGTCACCAGCCTCAAGGGCCTGTTCGCCAAGCAGTGGGACGCGCTGAAGCTGACCTACGGCGTTGACCTGGACCGCGAGCGCTTCAATGCCGAACAGACCACCTTCAACGCCCAGACGTCGTCCGAGTCGGGTGGCCTGGAGCTGGAAAAGGAAAGCAAGGCCGCACGCTACCCCAGCTACCGGGTCGATGGCGTGTCGGTGTACGCCCAGCTGGACTGGCATGCCACCGATAACCTGACCCTGTCCGGCGGCGCCCGGCGCCAGCAGATGGATGTGGACGTCAGCGACTTCAAGGGTGTGCCGGGCGGCAGCAACGATTACCAGGTCAACCTGTTCAACGTCGGTGCCATCTACGACTTCAAGAATGGCCACCAGGTATGGACCAACTACGGCGAAGGCTTCGACCTGCCCGACCCGGCCAAGTACTACGGCAAGCCCGGCCTGAGCGTGGCCGACAACCCGCTGGCCGGCATCAAGAGCCGACAGGTGGAGCTGGGCTGGCGCTATGCCGACCTGGACTGGGATGCCCAGGCGGCGCTGTATTACATCTGGTCGGACAAGATCATCAACGTCGATTCGCAGACGCTGACCATCAACGTGGAAGAGCAGAAAAGCCGCGACTTCGGTTTCGAAGGCGCTCTGACCCGGCACTTCCAGACCGGCTGGGAAGCCGGTGGAACCCTGCACCTGACCCGCTCCGAGGAGGAGGATGTCGATGGTGGCTGGATCAAGCGTGATGCCCGCTATGCCTCGTTGTCCAAGGCTACAGCGTTCGTCGGCTGGAAGGGCGATGGCCGCAGTGCACGGCTGCAGGCCAACCATGCCTTCAGCCTGAAGGACGATGCCGACCACGAGATCGACGGCTATACCACCTTCGACCTGCTGGGCAGCCAGGACACCGGCTTCGGCACCTTCAGCGCCGGCATCCAGAACCTGCTGGACAAGCAGTACAGCACGGTCTGGGGGCAGCGTGCGACGCTGTTCTACTCGCCTACCTACGGGCCGGCTTACCTGTATGACTACCAAGGGCGCGGGCGTACCTACACCCTGACCTGGAGCATGGCTTACTGATTGATGTTGTCTGAACTTGCCTCTTCGCGGGCGTGCCCGCTCCCACAGGTACGGCGCCGCCCGCAGGCATTGTGAGGCCCCTGTGGGAGCGGGCAAGCCCGCGAAGAGGCCGGGTCAGGCAAACGCCGCCAGCAAATCCTGCGCAAACGCCTGCTGTGCCTCGCCAACCGCCTGCGCCCGGTGCCTGGCCAGGGTAAACGGCACCACAAAGTCCAACCCCGGGTCCAGCGCCCACAACAACCCCTCAGCCTCCCATGCTTGCGCGCAATGGCACGGCAGATAGCCAATATGCCGCCCCGACAGAATGAACGTCAGCACGCTCTCGATCTGCTCCGCCACCGCCATGCTGCGCTGGCTCTGGAACGGCTCACCGCCCTTGAGAAACCGGTACGGATGGCGCACCTGGTCCATCGCCAGTAACCGCTCCCGCCCAACGCCAGCCTCACCGAACAGCACATGGCCCTTGCCGCAATACAGCCGTTGCCGCTCCTCGAACAGCGGCTGGTAATCGAAGGCTGCCTGGTTGCCGGAAAAGTAGCTGATGGCGTAATCCAGCCGCTGCTCCAGCAACAAGCGCTCCAGCTCTGCCGGTGGCGCACTGATCAGCTCCAGCTGCACCGCTTCCTCGCGCCTGCGAAACGCCGCAATGGCCGCCGCCAGCTTCAGGCTCACCGCCTTGTCCTGGTTCTCCGCCATGCCTATGCGCACGGTCCCCAGCAGCCGCCCGGCAACGCCATTGGCCTGCTGGCGAAACTGTTCGATGTTCAGCAATAACCCACGGGCGGCGTCCAGCAACAACGCGCCTTTTTCTGTCAGGTGAAAACCACTCTTGCCGCGGCTGCACAGGCGGTAGCCCAGCCGCGCTTCCAGCTGCGCCATGCGCTGGCTGATGGTGGGCTGGCTCAGGCCCAGCACGCCTTGCGCGGCACTGAAGCCACCGGCCTCGACTACAGTGACGAACAGCCGCAGCAGGTGCAGGTCGGGGTCGTGCACTTGTCCGAGCATTACATTGCCTCTGGTGAATGTCAGCTTTGCAAACTTGCCATTCCTGCAATGTAACCCGGCTGGCATGCTCGCGGCATCCACCCATTTGCCGAGGTGTCCGCCATGCGTCGATCGTTGTGCCTGCTGTCCCTGGTCCTGGCCTTGCCGCTGCAGGCTGAAGAAAAGGTCGTCAACCTCTACAGCTGGGCCGACTATGTCGCCCCGCAAACCCTCCAGCGCTTCGAGCAGGAAACCGGCTACAAGGTGCGCTACGACACCTTCGACACCACCGAAGTGCTGGAAACCAAGCTGCTGACCGGTGGCAGCGGCTATGACGTGGTGGTGCCGTCGTCGGCCGTGCTGGCCCGGGCGCTCAAGGCCAACGCCCTGCAGCCGCTCGACCCCCAGGCCATGCCTGGCTATGCCAACCTCGACAAGGACCTGCTGGCCAAGCTCGCCGAGGCCGACCCCGGCAACCGCCATGCCGTGCCCTACACCTGGGGCACCCTGGGCCTGGGGGTGAATGTGGAAGCGGTGCGCCAACGCCTGGGGGATGTGCCGCTGGACAGCCTCGACCTGCTGTTCAAGCCCGAGTACGCCAGCCGGCTGAAGGACTGCGGCATCGCCATGCCCGACTCGCCCCAGGAGGTGATCGGCGTGGCCCTGAACTACCTGGGCAAGGACCCTTACAGCCAGGACAAGGACGACCTGGCCGCCGCGCAGAGCCTGCTGAGCCAGTTGCAGCGGTCGATCAGCTACGTCGCCAATGGCCGGCAGATCAGCGACCTGGCCAATGGCAGCGTGTGCCTGGCGCTGACCTACAACGGCGATGCGGCGATGGCCGCCGACCAGGCGCGCCGCGCCGGCAAGCCGTTCGAGCTGATCTACCGCATCCCCCGCGAAGGCACGCTGGTATGGCAGGACAACCTGGTCATTCCCAAGGACGCCCCGCACCCCGAGGCCGCGCGGGCGTTCATCGCCTTCATGCTCAAGCCCGAGTCGGTGGCCGCGCTGACCAACACGCTGTTCTTCGCAAACGCCAACCAGGCGGCCACGCCGCTGGTGGACGAAGCGGTGCGCAACGACCCGGACATCTACCCGTCGGCCGCGGTGCGCCAGCGCCTGTATGCCGACCGCAGCATGGCCCTGGCCGACCTGCGCCAGCGCAACCGCCTGTGGACCGCGTTCCGCAGCCGCCAGTAACCGATAACGACAAAGGAGCCCGACCGTGGAGCAAGCCGCAAACAACGACCAGGCCATGACCCGCGACAGCCTGTATGGCACCGCTGCGGAAAGTACCTACGCCGGCATTACCAGTTTCTCTCGCCGCCGCTACAGCCGCGACCTGCGTGGTGTCGATGTGGTGGTCAGTGGTGTGCCGTTCGATACTGCCACCAGCAACCGCCCCGGTGCGCGCTTCGGCCCGCGGGCGATCCGCGCCGCTTCGGTGCAGCAGGCCTGGGCCCGGCACTGGCCGTGGGCGTTCGACCCGTTCGACCACCTGGCGGTGATCGATTATGGCGATTGCGCCTTCGACAGCGGCACCCCACAGTCGGTACCGGACAGCATCGAGGCCCATGCCACGCATATTCTGGAAGCAGGCTGCGCCATGCTCACCCTGGGTGGCGACCACTTCATCAGCTACCCGCTGCTCAAGGCCCATGCCCGCCGGCATGGCCCGCTGGCGCTGATCCACTTCGATGCGCACAGCGACACCTGGCCGGACGAGGAGGGCAAACGCATCGACCACGGCACCATGTTCTGGCATGCCGCCCGCGAAGGCCTGGTGGACCCGGCCAGCTCGGTGCAGATCGGCCTGCGCACCACCAATGATGACAGCCAGGGCTTTGCCATCCTCGACGCCCGCCAGGTGCACCGGCAGGGCACCGAGGCGGTGATCGCGGCGATTCGCCAGCGGGTGGGCGAGCGGCCAGTGTACCTGACCTTCGATATCGACTGCCTCGACCCGGCCTATGCGCCCGGTACCGGCACGCCGGTGTGCGGCGGGCTGAGCACGGTGCAGGCGCTGGAGATCATCGGCGGGCTGCGCGGTATCAACCTGGTGGGCATGGACCTGGTGGAGGTGGCGCCAGCCTATGACCATGCCGACATCACCGCGCTGGCCGGGGCGACCCTGGCGATGGAAATGCTGTGCCTGTATGCGGCGCGGCACAAGGTGGACAAGGGCCAGTAATTCGGCGTCCGTAGGGTCTTTGTGGGAGCGGCCTTGTGTCGCGAAAGGGCTGCGTAGCAGCCCCCAGGGCCCATACTGAAACATCAGGAATCATCTCCACCCGCATTCACACTTTTGCCGCGAACCCTTCGCGCCTTAGGCTATCAAACCCACCAGGCGCGGCATTTTCGTACAGGAGGTGAAGCATGACCCCGACCTTGCCCATCCTGGCCCTCGGCCTGGTGCTGTGCCTGCCCGCGCAAGCGGCCACCGAGCCGCCCTTGCAACTCGCCGCCGGCAACAACAACCCCTACAACAGCCCGATCCAGCGCGCCAACCCCAACAGCCGCCAGGGCAGCATGCCGGCCACGCCTCCCGTGCGCGGCCCGTCCACCGACCCGTACCAGCGCACGCCCACCCTGGACAACCGCGGCATCGGCAATGGCGACAACCTGCGCCGCCAGCAACAAACCCCGAACCTGGAGCCCACCCGACCACCGCGCGGCAACCCGCGCGCGCCATGAGCGCCCTACGAAAGGAATCCTGCATGCTTCGAGCACCCTGGCTTGTCACCCTGACCGCCGCCGCACTCCTGCCCCTGCTGGCGCAGGCGGCGGCCGAACAGCAGTTTCGCAGTGAAGAAGGCACCTTGACCGTCAGCACCCTGGCCGATGGTCTGCGCAACCCTTGGGCCCTGGCGTTCCTGCCGGGCGGCAAGGACATGCTGGTTACCGAGCGCGCCGGCAACTTGCGGGTGGTCAATGCCGAAGGCAAGGTCGGCCCGCCGATCAGCGGTGTGCCCAAGGTCTGGGCCGAGGGCCAGGGCGGCCTGCTGGATGTGGTGCTGTCGCCAGAGTTTGCCAAGGACCGTACCGTCTACCTGTCCTACGCCGAAGAGGGCAGTGACGGCAAGGCCGGTACGGCGGTCGGCCGTGGCCAGTTGTCCCTGGACCGCGCCCGGCTGGAAAACTTCAACGTCATCTTCCGCCAGCAGCCCAAGCTGTCGGAGGGCAACCACTTCGGTTCGCGCCTGGTGTTCGACCGCGACGGCTACCTGTTCATCGCCCTCGGCGAGAACAACCAGCGCCCGACCGCCCAGGACCTGGACAAGCTGCAAGGCAAGATCGTGCGTATCTTGCCGGACGGCGAAGTGCCCAGGGACAACCCCTTCGTCGGCAAGGACAACGTGCGGCCGGAGATCTGGTCGTTCGGCCACCGTAACCAGCAAGGCGCCGCACTCAACCCCTGGACCGGCAAGCTGTGGACCCACGAGCACGGCCCGCGCGGCGGCGACGAGATCAACATTCCCGAGCCCGGCAAGAACTATGGTTGGCCGATTGCGACCCACGGCATCAACTACTCGCTGCTGCCGATTCCCGAGGCCAAGGGCAAGCATGTGCAGGGCATGGTCGACCCGCACCATGTATGGGAGAAGTCGCCGGGTATCAGCGGCATGGCGTTCTACGACAGCCCTAGGTTCAAGGCCTGGGATCACAACCTGTTCATTGGCGCGCTGGCTACCCAGGAGCTGATCCGCCTGCAACTGGATGGCGACAAGGTGGTGCATGAAGAGCGTTTGCTGGGTGAGCTGAAGGCGCGTATCCGCGATGTGCGGGTGGGGCCGGATGGCTACCTGTATGTGCTGACCGATGACAAGGACGGCGCGTTGCTCAAGGTAGGCCTGGGCGACGCTTGATCACCACTGTTGTACGCGGCCCCTGTGGGAGCGGGCGTGTCGAGGCGTCGAACCGCCGCGAAGCAGGCGCCGCGGTGGATGGCACGTTGCTGAAAGTTGGATTGGGAGACAGCTGAGCCAAAGTCACTTGCACCGGCCTCATCGCCGGCAAGCCAGCTCCCACAGGGATAGCGCATGGCTTGGGGCCAATGCGGTCGAGGTGGGAGCTGGCTTGCCGGCGATGAGGCCGGTGCAGATAATGCCGCATGGCTATCGATCCCCATTCCCTCTACCAGCAGGCCCTGACCACTCAGGGCTATGTCGCCGACCCCGCCCAGGCCCGCGCCGTCGAGGCCTTGCAGGCCTGTTTCCAGGCCGTCGAACAGGGCCGCCCCACCCAGGGTATCTACCTCTGGGGCCCGGTCGGCCGCGGCAAGACCTGGCTGATGGACCAGTTCCACCACTGCCTGCGGGTATCCAGCCGGCGCCAGCACTTCCACCACTTCATGGCCTGGGTCCACCAGCGCCTGTTCCAGCTCAACGGCACCGCTGACCCGCTGCTGGCGCTGGCCGGGGAGCTGGCCGGGCAGATACGCGTGCTGTGCTTCGACGAGCTGTTCGTCAACGACATCGGTGACGCGATCATCCTCGGCCGCCTGTTCCAGGTACTGTTCGACCAGGGCGTGGTGATCGTCGCCACCTCCAACCAGCCACCCGAGCAGCTCTACCGCGACGGCTTCAACCGCGAGCGTTTCCTGCCGGCCATCGCCGCCATCCAGCGGCACATGCAGGTACTGCCGGTAGCCGGCGAGCAGGACCACCGCCTGCACCCCGGCGCCGAGCGCCAGCGTTACTGGGTGGCGCAAGCGGGGCAGGCCAGCCAGCTGGGCGAGGTGTTCCGCCAGCTCAGCCCCGGCGACGCAGGCCACGATCAGCCCTTGGCGATCGGCTCCCGGCAGGTGCAGGTGGTGCGGCGCAGCGCGCAGGCCATCTGGTGCCGCTTCACCGACCTGTGTGAACAGCCGCTGGCGGCCATGGAGTTCATGGCCCTGTGCGACCGGTTCCCGGCCATCCTGGTGTCGGGCATTCCGGCGCTGGGGGGTGAACAGCGGGCCGGGCGCATTGCCCGGGGCACCGAGGATGCTGCGGCGCGGGTGGTGGCGGGTGACCGCGAGCTGCCGGCCCTGTCGCCCAAGGACGATGCAGTGCGCCGCTTCATTGCCCTGGTCGACGAATGCTACGACCGCCGGGTGGCGTTGTACCTGGAGGCACAGGTGCCGCTGGATGCCCTCTACACTCAAGGGTATCTGGCGTTCCCGTACCAACGGACCCTGAGCCGGCTACGGGAGATGCAACTGCAACGCTTCGCCTGAAAAGGAGCCGAACCATGGAGCCGCTGTCGCATCATCTGCTGACCCAGGCCTACAACAATGGCTGGGCCAACCACCGTCTGTACAAGGCCTGCCTGCAACTGACCCAGGACGAATTCGTCGCCCCGCGCTGCAGCTTTTTCCCGTCGATCAAGGCCACCCTCAACCACCTGCTGACGGTGGACTGGTTCTACCTGCACATGCTCGAGTGCGAGCAGCGTGGCGAGCAGCCCGACGCCGACGGCGAGCGCTTCTTCGACCCCGAACAGCCGTTTGCCACCTGCACCGACCTGCATGCCGAACAGGCCCAGGCCGATCACCGGCTGATCGCCTATTGCCGGGGCCTGCGCGATGGTGAGCTGGCGCGCTATGTGAGCATCGTGCGCCCCGAGCGGGTACAGCGCGAGCAACGGCTGCGGCTGCTGGCGCACCTGTTCGAGCACCAGGTGCATCACCGCGGGCAGGTGCATGCGATGCTCAGTGACACGGCAGTGAGGCCGCCGCAGCTGGATGAGTTTTTCTGCGAGGAGGAGGCGGGGTTGCGGGCGGCGGACTTTGCCGAGCTGGGCTGGACCGAGGAGCAGGTCTGGAAAGTGTAGGGGGCTGCTTTGCAGCCCTTCGCGGGCTTGCCCGCTCCCACCTCGACCGCGCTACGTTCAGAAGCAGGGCAGCTTCCACAGGCGCTGAACAAAGCTTGAGGTTGATGCGGTCAAGGTGGGAGCTGGCTTGCCGGCGATGGGCCGCAAAGCGGCCCCCAAATCAGATCTAGCGCCCTAACCATTCCACCAGCGTACGGTTGAACCGCACTGGCTCCTCGATCTGCGGCGCATGCCCCATGCCTTCAAAGGTAATCAGCTCACCCTTGGGAATCAGCTTGGCCACCTGCGGCCCCAGCACTGCATACTTGCCCAGCTTCGCTTTCACCTCCGGCGGCGTGATATCACTGCCGATGGCTGTGGTGTCCTGGTCACCGATCAGCAGCAGGGTGGGCATCTGCAGGTCCTTGAATTCGTGGTACACCGGCTGGGTGAAGATCATGTCGTAGATCAGCGCCGAGTTCCACGCCACCGCTTCATGCCCCGGCCCCTTGTTCAGGCCCACCAGCATCTGCACCCAGCGCTCGTACTCCGGCTTCCAGCGCCCGGCGTAGTAGGTCTTGCGCTCATACTCGCGCACGCCTTCGGCATCCAGCTTGAGCTCGCGCGCATACCACTGGTCCACCGTGCGGTAGGGCACGCCCAGGGCTTTCCAGTCTTCCAGCCCGATGGGGTTGACCATCGCCAGGCGCTCCACCTGCTGCGGGTACATCAGCGCATAGCGGGTGGCGAGCATGCCGCCGGTGGAGTGGCCGAGCACGATGCTTTGCTTCACCCCCAGCTGTTCGAGCAGGGCATGGGTGTTGCTCGCTAGCTGCTGGAAGCTGTACTGGTAGTGCGCCGGCTTGCTGGAGCTGCAGAAGCCGACCTGGTCGGGGGCGATGACCCGGTAGCCAGCCTTGCTCAGGGCATCGATGGTGGTTTCCCAGGTGGCGGCGCAGAAGTTCTTGCCATGCATCAGCACCACGCTGTGGCCGTTGGCCTGGCCCTGGGCGGGCACGTCCATGTAGCCCATCTGCAGGGCCTGGCCCTGGGACTTGAAGTCGAAATGCTTGAGCGGATGCGGGTAGCTGAAGCCCTCCAGCTGGGGGCCATAGGTGGGCGATTCGGCGGCGATGGCCGAACTGCCGGCGAGGCAGGCCAGGGCCAGGGCGGTTGCGCGCAGCATGGGGGCACTCCGTGTAGGGCCATGTAGGAAGGGGCGACTGTAACAGCCAGTGGACCACGCGGAACGTGAAAGGTGTTACCAGGCGTGAAACCAGCCCAGGGTAATCATCGCCAGCACCCCATAGCGGCCGGCCTTGGCCAGGGTCACCAGCAGCAGGAAGCGCCAGAACGGCTCACGCATGATGCCGGCGATCAGCGTCAGCGGGTCGCCGATCACCGGCATCCAGCTGAGCAGCAGCGACCATTGCCCCCAGCGCTGGTAGCGCTGTTGCGCGCGTTCCAGCTGGGCAGGGCTGAACGGGAACCAGCGCTTGTCACGCAGGTGCTCGATGGCCCGGCCCAGCACCCAGTTGACCACCGAGCCCAGCACATTGCCCAGGGTCGCCACCAGCAGCAGGGTGGCCCAGGCCTCGGGCTGGCGCAGCAAAAGGCCGACCAGCACGGCCTCCGATTGCAGCGGTAGCAGGGTGGCGGCGCCGAAGGCGCTGAGGAACAGCGTCCACAGGCTGAGCATCAGTAGTTGGCGACCACGGTGTCCTTGCCGTCCTGGGTCACGCCGATGACCTGGTAGGCATCCTTGTGGTCACCCATTTCCATGCCGGGCGAGCCCATGGGCATGCCCGGCACGGCCAGGCCTTTGAGGTCGTTGCGCTTGGCCAGCAGGCGCACCTGCTCGGCCGGCACGTGGCCTTCGACGAACTTGCCGTCGATCACCCCGGTATGGCACGACGCCAGGCGTGGCGCCACGCCCAGGCGTTGCTTCACCTCGCTCATGTTCGGCTCGACATGGTCGTTGACGGTGAAGCCGTTGTCGCGCAGGTGGCTGATCCAGGCCTTGCAGCAGCCACAGTTGGGGTCGCGGTAGACGTCGATGGTCTCGGCAGCCTGGGCCAGGCCGGTGATGGCCAGCAGGCCCAGGGGCAACAGGTGTTTACGCAGCTTCATGAAGCACTCCTTCAAAAACGTGGGCGGATACCGGCGACCAGGCCTGTGCCTTGCACGCGCCCGGTGTCGTTGCGGCCCCAGGGGCGGTCCGATATCCAGCGGTCGGCCAGCAGCATAGCGTAAGCGGCCTTCAGGCGCAGCGCGGCCTGTTGCTGTTCGCCAGCGTTGTCAGGCAGCCAGTCTACCTGCCTGGTAGTGGTTCCGGATGCCGGCCTGTCATCACGCTGGCTAACGTGCGGCACACCTATCTGAGAGCCTGCTGGATCATGACCCTACCACTGGACTGCCTGTTGTACTCCAAGACCAATCTGATCGGCATCGGACCAAACCTGTCCGAAGAGGAACGCCAGGACGTGCAAACGTTGCTGGACCATGCCGATGAGTTCGCAAGCCGCTTCCTCGACCGGGACGAGCTGTGGAAAAGCTGGTTCGACCGCTTCCGCAATCGCCTGGAGAAACATGGCTGCGTAAGGACGGCCGCCCTGGAGTTGCCGCCCCAGGTCATCAGGGACCATGACGATTTCGATACCAGGCTCGAGCCCATCGGCACAGGCAGCACACCGATGCTGTTGGCCCAACTGGCGCGCGCGTCCATGCAGGAACTGCGCATCAGTGCACACGCCAGCAAGTTCCTGCAGTCTGGTTGGCAGAACGACGTCGCCTCATCGTTTCTGATAACACCCTGCCAGAAGGACGAGGAGGGCCAGATCCATCTGGCGGTCTATTCGTTTCGCTTCAATGCCACGGTGGAAATACGCGACTTCGGATTCTGGAGCGAGGCCCAGCGTGACATCGTCGTATGGAACACCGGCACTGTTTACCGTTTTGACCTGGAACGTTTCGCCGCTTTTCGTCAGCAGATTCGTAAGGAGTTGGGCGACCGGCGGCTTGGCGCCATTACCAGGATTGAACTCTAGCCACCTCGCTCAAGCTGGCAGGTCACGCATCAGCAGGCCGTATGCCAATGGCACCTGCTCGGGAACAGGAAGGTAGATGGTGTGGCCATCGCCAGGGGCGACCTGCAGCGGTTGCTGCTGGCCATTGCTCATGTGCTCGAGATCGAAGTGGTAGTTGCCGCGTGGAGTCATCAGTTCCAGATGGTCGCCCACGGCGAAGCGGTTCTTCACCTTGACCTCGGCCAGGCCGTCGACGCGCACCCCGGTCAGCTCGCCAACGAACTGCTGGCGCTCGGACACCGAGTTGCCGCGCTGGTAGTTCTGGTACTCGTCGTGCACGTGGCGGCGCAGGAAGCCTTCGGTGTAACCGCGCTGGGCCAGGGATTCGAGGTTGTCCATCAGGGAGCGGTCGAATGGCCGCCCGGCCACCGCGTCGTCGATCGCCTGGCGGTACGACTGCACGGCGCGGGCGCAGTAGAAGTGCGACTTGGTGCGGCCTTCGATCTTCAGCGAGTGCACGCCCATGGCGGCCAGGCGCCCGACGTGCTGGATGGCGCGCAGGTCCTTGGCATTCATGATGTAGGTGCCGTGCTCGTCTTCGAACGCCGGCATTTCGGTGCCGGGGCGGTTGCTTTCCTGCAGCAGGAATACCTGCTCGGTCGGTGCACCCAGGCCCAGCGTCGGCTGCACTTCGCGCACGATGTCGCCAGTGGCGTTTTCGGTGGCCGGGGTGGCGTCGTACTTCCAGCGGCAAGCGTTGGTGCAGCTGCCCTGGTTGGCATCGCGCTTGTTGAGGTAGCCCGACAGCAGGCAACGGCCGGAGTAGGCCATGCACAGGGCACCGTGGACGAACACCTCCAGCTCCATTTCCGGCACCTGCTGGCGGATTTCCTCGATCTCTTCGAGCGACAGCTCGCGCGACAGGATCACCCGGCTCAGGCCCAGTTGCTGCCAGAACTGCACGCTGGCCCAGTTGACCGTGTTGGCCTGCACCGACAGGTGCACCGGCATCTGCGGGAAGTGCTGGCGTACCAGCATGATCAGGCCTGGGTCGGACATGATCAGCGCGTCCGGTGCCATCTCGATCACCGGCGCCAGGTCCTTGAGGAAGGTCTTGAGCTTGGCATTGTGCGGGGCAATGTTGACCACCACGTAGAAGCGTTTGCCCAAGGCATGCGCCTCCTGGATGCCCAGGGCCAGATTGGCATGGTCGAACTCGTTGTTGCGCACCCGCAAGCTGTAGCGTGGCTGGCCGGCGTAGACCGCGTCGGCGCCATAGGCGAAGGCGTAGCGCATGGTCTTGAGGGTGCCGGCGGGGGCCAGCAGTTCGGGCTTGGCGATAGGGGTCATGTGCGCACCGGAGCAAAAGGCGCGGATGCTAGGGCTGGCAGATACGGCCCGTATTGATTTGCATCAAGGGAATGGCGGCACTTTTGCCAAGGTGCGGCGCACTAATAACGCATAAGCCATGCGAGGACCCGCGATGAACCAGACCGCCCTGCAGAACAAAGCCCTGGCAGTACTGCTGGCGCTGGTGACCATTGCCTTCATCTGGATCCTGCTGCCGTACTACGGTGCGATCTTCTGGGCGGTGATACTCGGCATCCTGTTCGCCCCGCTGCAGCGCCACCTGCTGCTGCGTTTCGGCCGAAGGCGCAACCTGGCTGCGGCGGCCACCTTGCTGGTGTGCCTGCTGGTGGCGATCCTGCCGGTGATCATCACCAGCGCGCTGCTGGTGCAGGAGGGAGCCGCCCTGTACCAGCGCATCGAGCACGGGGAGCTGGATATTGCCGGTTATGTCGAGCGCGGCAAGGACATGCTTCCGGCGTTTGCCCAGCAGGGCCTGGACAGCATGGGCATGGGCAATCTCGACGGGCTGCGCGACAAGATCACCAAATGGGCCACCCAAGGCAGCCAGGTGCTGGCCAGCCAGGCGTTCAACTTCGGGCAGGGCACGTTCGAGTTCGTGATCAGCTTCGGCATCATGATGTACCTGTTGTTCTTCTTCCTGCGCGAAGGCGCGGAGGTCGCCCGCCAGGTGCGTCTGGCAGTGCCGCTGCCCGAACACCAGAAACGCCGTTTGCAGCTGAAGTTCAACCGTGTGGTGCGGGCGACGGTAAAAGGCAACGTGCTGGTGGCCATTACCCAGGGGGCGCTGGGTGGTTTCATTTTCTGGGTGCTGGATATACCGAGTGCGCTGGTGTGGGCGGTGCTGATGGCGTTTCTGTCGCTGTTGCCGGCGGTAGGGGCGGGGATCGTGTGGGCGCCGGTGGCGGCGTACTTCCTGCTGACCGGTGCGATTTTGTCGGGGGTGATCCTGACCGCGTTCGGCGTGCTGGTGATCGGCCTGGTGGACAACTTGTTGCGGCCGATCCTGGTGGGCAAGGACACGCGCATGCCGGACTACCTGATTCTGGTGTCGACGCTGGGCGGGCTGGCGGTGTTCGGGCTCAACGGATTCGTGATCGGGCCATTGATCGCGGCGCTGTTCGTGTCGAGCTGGGCGATCTTCGCGGCAACCAAACCCCGGGTGCAGTTGCCGGAGTAGGGGCGGGCCTTGATGGGGCTGCTTTGCAGCCCATCGCCGGCAAGCCAGCTCCCACAGGTACAGCGTTGCTCTCAAGATTGTCGCTGTACCTGTGGGAGCGGCCTTGTGTCGCGAAAGGGCCGCAACGCGGCCCCATTAGCCGGGTCAGAAGGCCTGCGGCATCTCACCCTTGGCCAGGCGCCGGTTGATGTCGGCGATCACTTCTGGCAGTTCGTTGATGGTGTCGATCAGGTAGTGCGGGCGGGAGCCGGCGAATAGGGCGTGGATGCGCTGGCGCTCGCTTTCCAGCTTCTCGGCGCTCAGCGCGCGGTAGCCTTCCCAGGTCAGCCCCAGGGCATTGCCTGAGCACACCAGGGCCACGGTCCACATGCCGGCACGGCGGCCTTCGAGAATGCCTGGCACGGTATCGTCGACCTTCACGCACGCCGCCACATCGTCGATACCCAGCGCGATCACGTTGGCCAGGGCCTGGGCCGGCCATGGGCGGCCGTTCGGGGTTTCGTCGGTAGCCACCACATGGTCGGCCACGTAGCCGTTCTGCGCGGCCAGCTCTACCACCTTGTCCATCACCACCTTCGGGTAGCCCGAGCAAGAGCCGATCTTCAGGCCGTCCTGGCGCAGCCCGGTGAGGGTGTCCAGGGCGCCGGGGATCAGCGCCGAGTGCACGGCGATCTTCTCGATCTGCAGCGGCATGAAGCGGTTGTAGATGGCGGTGACATCATCGTCGGTCGGGGTACGGCCGAACACCTTGCGGTAGCGCTCGGCAATTTCCGGCACATCGCACAGGGTGCGGATGTGGTCCCACTTGCCCATGCCCATCGGGCCGCGGGCTTCTTCGATGGACACCTGCACATCGAATTCGGCAAAGGCTTCGACAAAGATCTGGGTCGGGGCGAAGGAACCGAAGTCGACCACGGTGCCGGCCCAGTCAAGGATGGCGGCTTGCAGCTGGGTAGGGTTGCTGTAGTTCATGTGCGCTTGTTCCTGAAATTGGGTGGGCAAAGAGTCAGATGTCCAGCACTTCCATTTCCCGCAGCACCTCGGCCACGGCATTCACGGCGGCCTGCATGCCATCCGCTCCGACCACGCCGATGCAGCCGACACGGAAGGTTTCCACCTGGGTCAGCTTGCCCGGGTAGAGGATGAAGCCCTTGGCCTTGACCCGCTCGTAGAAGTCCTTGAACTGGTAGCGGGGATCGTTCGGTGCGTGGAAGGTGACGATGATCGGCGCCTGGATCTCGGCAGGCAGGAAGCTGCGCAGGCCGATGGCGGCCATGCCGTCGAGCAAGGTCTTGCAGTTGTCGGCGTAGCGCTGGTGGCGCGCTGGCAGGCCACCTTCCTCGTTGTATTGCTGCAGCGCTTCGTGCAGGGCAGCGACCACGTGGGTCGGCGGGGTGAAGCGCCACTGGCCGGTCTTGGCCATGTAGGTGTGCTGGTCGTGCAGGTCCATGGCCAGCGAGTGGGCGTTGCCTTCGGCAGCGGCCAGGGCGGTTTTCTCGGCGAACACGAAGCCCATGCCTGGTACCCCTTCCAGGCATTTGCCGGAGGCGGCGATCAGCGCCTCGAAGGGGATGGCGCGGGCGTCGATCGGCAGTGCGCCGAACGAGCTCATGGCGTCGATGATCAGGCGCTTGCCGTGGCCTTTGATCACCTGGGCGATCTCGGGCAGCGGGTTGAGGATGCCGGTGCTGGTTTCGCAGTGGATCAGCGCGACGTGGGTGATGGCCGGGTCGGCGGCCAGCAGGCGGTCGACGTCGGCGGCGGTGGTCGGCTGGTCTTCGGCGGTTTCGAAGGTGCTGTAGGCACGGCCCAGCACTTTGCAGATCTTCGCCAGGCGCTGGCCATAGGCGCCATTGATCAGCACCAGGACCTTGCCGTCACGCGGCACCAGGGTGCCGATGGCCGCTTCCACGGCGAAGGTGCCGCTGCCTTGCAGGGGCACGCAGTGGTGGCTGGCGCTGCCGTCGATGATGGCCAGCAGTTGCTCGCAGACACTGGCAGTCAGTTGGTTGAAGTCGCGGTCCCAGGAGCCCCAGTCCACCAGCATGGCTTGGCGGGTGCGGATTGATGTGGTCAGGGGACCGGGGGTCAGCAGAATCGGGGCGTTGCTCATTCCGTTATTCCTCACAAGCGGTGGGCTGAAACTACGGGGCCTAGGTTGCAATTGGCGCTGTCATCAATCAAATTGTTTGTTGTTATCCGAGCTATAAGTCAGGCCGATAAATATGAACCTGTTCCAGTTGCGTGCCTTCGATGCCGTCGCCCGTGAGGGCAGCTTCACCCGTGCCGCCGCACGCCTGTTCATCAGCCAGCCGGCGGTGACCGGGCACGTGAAGGCGCTGGAGGAGCACTACCAGATCACCTTGCTGCGGCGTACCGCGCGGCGGGTGGAGTTGACCGAAGAGGGCACCCGCCTGGCGGCCATCACCCGCGCCATGTTCGGCCTGGCCGAAGAGGCGCAGGCCATGCTCGAGGCCAACCGGCAATTGCTGACCGGGCGCTTGGAGGTGGCGGCCGATGGCCCGCACCGGGTCATGCCGATGCTGGCGCTGCTGCGCGAGCGCTACCCGGGCATTACCGTCAACCTGCGCCTGGGCAATGCCCAGGAAACCTTGGCGGCATTGCTCAGCGAACATGCCGACGTGGCCGTGCTGACCGAGATCGAGCCGCGCAAAGGCCTGCATTTGCAGAACCTGTGCGAGTCGCGGTTGTGCGCCTTGCTGCCGGCGGGGCATGCCTGGGCCAGCGGCGAAGGTGATTTGCCGCTGGCTGAGCTGCATCAGCAGATCATGGTGTTGCGCGAACCCAGCTCCACCACCCGGCGCACCTTCGACAAGGCCTGCAGCAAGGCCGCCGTGCAACCTCGGGTGCTGCTGGAGCTGGATAGCCGCGAGGCGGTGACCGAAGCGGTGGCCTCGGAGCTGGGCATTGGCGTGGTGTCGTCCACCGAAGTCGCCAATGACCCGCGGGTAGTGGCGCGCCCGCTGGCCGGTGACGGCCTGGTCAACCAGCACCTGATCGGCTGCCTGGAGCGCCGCCGTGAGCTGCGCCTGATCCAGGCGTTCCTCGGCCTGGCGGCGGGGCTGTGATGGCTGTTTTCAACGGGGCGGCCTAAGATGGCCGGCATTGAGCCGACAGGACCGTCGATGAGCGAGAAAGACACCATTTCCATGCAGCTGGTGCGCGAAGCGCTGTTGCAGACTTGCCCCGCCGGCGAGCCCGATACCGGCTTGCTGGCCCGGGCGGGTATCGCCGTCGAACAGCTGCACCTGCCAGCGGCACGAGTCAGCGCCGAGTCCTATGCCCGGCTCTGGCGTCTGCTGGCGCGGCGCTGCAACGATGAGTTCTTCGCCATGGACCCGCGCGGTCTGCGCAGCGGCAGCCTGGCGTTCATGTGCCGTGCCAGCATGGGCCAGCCAACCCTGGGCGCCGGCCTGGAAACCGCGCTGGCGTTCCTGTCACTGATGCTTGAAGACCTGCAGCCAAGCCTGGTGCGCCAGCAAGGCCTGGCCGAAATCGTCATCAACGAACCGCGTGACACACCGCGCCGCGCTTTCACCTATTTCACCTTCTGGATGATCGTGCACGGTGTGACCTGCTGGCTGGCCGGGCGGCGTATCCCGATCCTGGCCATCGATCTGCGCTGTGCCGAACCGCCATTCTGCGATGACTACCGGGTGATGTTTTCGGAAAACCTGCAGTTCGAGCGCCCGCGCACGCGCATGATCATCGCTGCCGAATGCCTCGAGCTGCCGCTGCGGCGCAGCGAAGAAGAACTGCAGCGCTTTCTGGCCGAGGCGCCGGGCAACATCCTGGTCAAGTACCGTGACCCGGCCAGCCTCGGGCGGCGCATTCGCACCGACCTGCTGCGCCTGGACCCGGGGCAGTGGCCCGATGGCGACAGCCTGGCGCGCCAGTTGTGCCTGTCGCCTTCTACCCTGCGCCGGCGGCTGGCCGAAGAGGGGCAGAACTACCAAGGGTTGAAGGACAGCGTGCGTCGTGAGCTTGCAATTGCCTGGCTGAGCCAGGAAGACGCGGCCATGGGCGAAATCGCCGAGCGCCTGGGCTTTGCCGACAGCAGTTCGTTCTACAAGGCGTTTCGCAAGTGGTTCGGCTGCAACCCCGGGCATTACCGTGCGCTGATCCTCAAGCGCGGCAGTGGCGGCTAGGGAACCACGCCTTCCCGCTGCCGGCTGGCGCCGCTGGCAAGCATCGTGACAAGTCGATCACTGACCAGGAAATCGACCATGTCTCAACCTGCCTTGCACCCCAAGTTGCTTCACCCCGCCGAAGATTTTATCGCGCAAAGCTTGCCCGCCTGGCTGAAGGCGGCCAAGCCCAAGCAGCTTGCCAGGCTGCAATTGCGTTTCAACGCCTATCTGGCGAGTCAGCGGAAGATGGCAGGGTTCGCCGACCGCCTGCAGCCTCTGGACCGTTTCGCCAAGCAACTGTTCGAGCCTGCCTTGCGCCAGGACAGCCAGCTGAAGCTGCAGGTCGACCTGGACAAACTGGTGTGGCGCGAAACACGCGCACGGCTGGATGTGAGAACGGGCTTGATCCCTGATTATCAACCGTACTTCGTGCGCATGCCGGCCTTGCAAAAGCTGTTGCAGAACTTCAAGGCCAACGAGTCCTTCTTCCTCGGCACCGCCTTGACCCTCCCGGGAGCCCACCAGGACGAGCAGGTGGTGAGCGAAGACATCGAGCGGATTGTCAGCCTGTGCCGCCAGGTGGATGTCGGCAGCGCCTACCAGCGGCACCTGGCGCAGGTATTGACCCCTGACTTTGAAAAAGCCCTGGCCTCCGACCGGCGCCTGGAGCTGGCCGTGGCGGTCGAGATCGCGGCCATCAAGCAGCAGCTGGATGCGGAAGACCTGCTGACGCTGCGTATCGAGTGCAAGGATGAACCCGCCGTGATCAAGGCGCCGCTGCAGTTGGAGATCGGTGCGCTGCAGGTCCTTGGCTGCCGGGTGGATGGTGCGCTGGCCGTTGAGTTGATCGAGCAGCCCCGCCACCAGTCCACGTTTCCCTTCGGGGTACCTGGGCGCTTGAAAAGAGTGATCCTGTATACCCCTGACGATCAGGCGCAACCCCTGCGCGCGTTCACCAATTGGGATGAGGCGAACCGCGTCCTGGCCACGGCGATGGGCAACCAGGACTATCGGCAGGCATTCTTTCGGCGCATTGCCATGGGTGATCGCGCCACTTGCGAGCAGGCCCTGGCCACCCGCTTGCAGGATGCACAACCTGACCTGGAACCCCGCAGGGTGTTGGAAGCGGGGGACGGTTTTGCGTCGATGGCCGCCTGGCACATGCAGCGAATCAAGGCCGATGCACGTTTCCTTGCGGTGCCCACCGCCCAGGCCGACGACGCGGCTGCGGAGCAGCGCCTGGACGAGCTCAAAGGCGCCGGCCTGGTATTGCTCAACCTGGCGGGCCTGTTCGTGCCGGTCATCGGGGCTTTGCTGGTGGCGGACCTGGCCAGGCAACTGTTGATCGAGACCTTCGAGGGCGTGCGTGACTGGCAGTTGGGCCATCAGCATGAGGCCTTGACGCATATGCTTCAGGTGGCCTTCAGCGTGGCAACCACCGGTGCGGTGGTTGTCGGTGCCCACCTGGCCCGCAGCGCATTCGTCGAAACCCTGGAGCCGGTCATCACCGAAGATGGCCGGCAACGGCTGTGGCGCAATGAGCTGGCGCCTTACCAGGACACTACTCCACCCGTTCAGCTGACGGAGCTCGACAACGGCTTGCTCGCCGAGGGTGAGCGCCATTGGTGGCGGTCGAATGGTGCCTTGTATCGGGTAAGGCAAACCGCCAATGGCGCTTGGCGCTTGCTGCATGCCGAAGGTGACACGGCGTTCGGGCCGGTGCTGGAACGTTGCTCTGCGCGTGGCTGGCGGCTGGCTTACGAGCGGCCACTGGAATGGCAGGGCGCCGCACTGTTGCTCGCGCGGCTTTGGCCGGCGGCGACCGCGATGGACACCGTGCGGGTGGAACAGGTGCTGAAGGTCGCGGATGTCGACGAGGCCTACCTGCGTGGCCTGCTGGTGGAACGGCGCGGGTTGCCGGTGCAGCTGCGCGATACCTTGCAGCGCTTTGCCGTGGACGCACGCGCGCAGGCCTTTTTCAGCCGGCTGGAAGCGGGGGAGGCTGATACCGGTACCGATACCGAGCTGTGGCAATGGTGCATCGAACGGTTGCAACTGCAGGGTGAAACCGTCGAAGAACAGGTGCTGTCGATCCGTGACGCGGCAAGCGAGTTGCGTGAGGCGATGTTCGAGCATTTCTCCAGGCTTTACCTGGCCGACGACCCGTTGCTGGGCTTGATCCAGCGCGACTTCCCGACGCTGCCAGAGGCCTATGCCCTTGATGTGCTCGAGCAGGCCACCGAGGCTGTGCGCTTGCGCATGCAGGCAGAGTCCCGCCTGCCGCTGGCGTTGGCTGAACAGGCGCGGGTGGCCCTGCAACTGGCGCGCCTGACCCGCATGCGCGAAGCGTTGTACCTGCAAGGCAGTTACCGGCCGGAAGTGGTGGCGCTGGCCTTTGCCCTGCTGCGTCGGCATGGCCCCAGTGCAGCCGGGTTCAACCTGGTGTTGCGCCGTGACCCGTATGCCGGGGCAGCGATGGAGCGGCTGTTCGCCGAGACCGACCTTGAGCAGGCCGTGGTGCTGGTCAGGCGGGAGGGGCGCTTCCAGCTCTACAACGACAGAGGCTTGCCGGATGAGCGCGAGGTCGCCGCCCCCGAGGGGCTGTTCGAGGTGCTGGCCGCTTGCCTGCCGGTGGAATACCGGGTGCGACAGGGGTGGAATGGCGCCGATGCGCCGACCAGAATCCGCGAGCAGATGCAGGCCTGGCTACCGGGTGACCGGCAGGCCCTGCTGCGCCTGCTCGGCTGGCGGGAGGCAAGGCCCATGGCATCGCCCATGCAGCGTTTGGCCGATGGCCGAGCGGGCTATCCACTGGGTGGCTGCCAGTCGTGCATCGGCTCGCCGGAGCGCGTGGTGCGGCAGCGGGTGCGCGCGTTGTATCCCGGTATCGGGGATATCGGCGTCGATCGCTATGTCCAGAGCCTGTTGGACATGCGCGGGGGCCTGTTCGAGAACCTGCTGCGCGTCGAGCAGGAATACCGCCGCCTGGATGACAGCTTGCTGGCCTGGGTTGAAGAGTTGGCGGGCAGCGCCAGCCGCGCACGCCGACGTGTCGCAGATTCGTTGCGGCGTGCCTGGCAGATGCGCAGCGACCGCGCCGTCGGGGCTATCGGCAACGATGCGGTGCTCAGCCTGAGCATCGTCGCCGTACCGGTGGGCAGCCTGCCCGTGTTGCCGGTCGGGACGGACTTCTCGCACGTGTCGGAATTGACCCTGTCGGCGCTCGGTCTGGATGCCATCCCGTCGGGGTTCCTCGCCTGCTTCCCCAATCTGCTGTGCCTGGACATGAGCGACAACGCCTTGCGCGCGCTACCTGCGGGGCTGGAGCGGTTGACCGCCTTGCGCCAGTTGCTGATGCCGCGCAACCGTATTCGTATCTCGGAGCCGCAGGCCAATGTGCTGACCGGCCTGGCGCTCTTGCGTTCGCTGGACCTGAGTGACAACCCGCTCGGCGACATCAGGCTACAGTTCGAGCGGCTGCCCAGCTTGCGGATCCTGCGCTTGAACCGCGTGCAGATGACGGCGCTGCCCCGGGGCCTGGAGTGGTGTGGCCTGTTGGTGTTCGCCGACCTTCGCAACAACCAGATAGCCGAGTTGCCGGCAGCCTTGTTTCAGGCCCCGTTGCAGTTGCGCCGTGCCATGCACCTGGAGGGCAATGCGCTGCCAGTGCAGGATCTCGATCGCTTGCATGGCGCCGAACGCCTGCTGGCCACGCCCCGCCCGCAACGACACGCCCCGGCCCGGGAAGAATGGCTGCAGACACTGGACCCTGCGGCGCGGCAGGAGCAGCAAGGGAAATGGGATGCGCTGAATGCCGAGCCCGGCAGCCTGGCTTTCTTCGAGCTGCTCAGGCAACTGACGACCACGGCCGAATTCAGCAAGGCGCCGGCCGAACTCGGGTTCAGGGTATGGGCAATGCTGGATGCCGCCCATGCCGATACCGCCACGCGCATGGCGCTGTTTGACCTGGCAGCGGAGCCCACCACCTGTGTGGACAGCGTTTCCACCGTGTTCAGCCGCCTTGAGGTGCGCATGCATGTCGAGCAGGCCACCCGCGGCGGCGACCCGATTTCGACCCGCGCGGCACGCCTGCAGTTGGCCAAGCGGCTGTTTCGCGTGCACTGGGTGGAGAAAATCGCCCGGCGCGAAATCGACGCCCGCTACCAGGATGGACGTTGGAGCCGGGGGAACCACGATGAAGAGGAGGTGGAGGTCAATCTTGCCTACCTCAGCGGCTTGGCCCAGCGCCTGGACCTGTTGGGCCAACCTCGCCATATGCAGTTTGGCAGGCTGGCCAACGTGTCGCCGCTGCAACTGGAGGAGGCCTTCAAGGAAGTGCTGGAGGTGGAGGCGGGCGAGCAACGGGTCGTGTTCATCAGCGAGCGTGATTTCTGGTTGCCCGTACTGCGGGCAGAACATGCGGACGACTTCGAAACCCTTGAAACGCAATTCTCCCTGCGACTGGAAACTCTGGACGAGCAAAGGGAGACCTTGACCAGTGACGAGTACTGGAACCTGAGCAACGCCCTGCGCGATGAGCGCGAGCAGGCCCTGGCCAGCCTTGCCCAGCGCCTTACGCACGAAGCGTTCATGGTGCCAGAGGCAAAGTGATGGCGCTTAACGGGCGGCACGCAGTGTGCCGCCCTGCTTCTACCGCAGGGGTTCCCTCTGCGCAAGCGCCGGCAGGTTGCACACCATGCGTGGCTTTCGACAGCCATCCAGGGACCTGCCATGACCCGCGAACCACACGCCCCACAGCCCGCCTCTGTGTCTTCCAGCCACTTGCACGACGGTTTCATCGGTGACCGGTTGCCTGCCTGGCTCAAACAGGCCACGCAAAGCCAGATACGTACCTTGCGCGAAAGCCTGGAAGCCCATCATGCCACCCAGGCCCGGTTGCGCGGGATCACCCTGGCGCTGCCGTCGCCGCAGCAGTTCGCCGAACGGCAATTCGCCAGTTTGTTGCGCGAGCCGCTGCCGGGCGACGTAGCGTTCTGGCAGCTGGAGTGGCTGGAGGTTTCCCATCGTTTCTCGTCCACGCCCGGCGCAGAGCCGCAATTTCCCACTTACGGGCAACGGCGTGAAAACGGCTTGCTCCGCCTGATGCGCAACTTTGCCGCCAGCAACGATTTCTACCTGGGAACCGGGTTGGTCGCGCCGGGGCAGGAACGGGTACTTTCGCCAGGCACCGATGAACTGGTCGAGGCGTGCCGCAAGCTCGATGCCGGGCGCCTGTACCAGCAGGAGCTGGACCAGACATTCGACGCCACGGCACAACGCGTCCTTTGTGAAGACAAGCGCTCCGGGCTGCGCCTGGCCGTGCAGGTTGCCGCGCTCAAAGGCGAGATTACCGAGCCGGTCAAGGAGGCATTGCACGCCCTGGTGGATGAACCTGCGGATCGGCGATCCGCCAGCCTCACGGGCCACCCGGGCCTGCTCGAAGCCCTCGGTTGCCAAGTGGCAGATGGTGTGTGGATTCAACTTCGCGACAGGCATGGGCAAACGCAGGGCGGCGTGCTCTACCTGCCCAGCGACCCGGTACAGGCGTTGCGGCACTTCGACAGCCACGCCTCGATCAATAGCGCGTTGGTGGCCGAGCTGCGCCATGAACCCTATCGCCAGGCGTTCAGCCAGTTGATCGGCCTGGATCAGCGTGCCGGGTTCATGCACAAGCTGCAGGCCCGCCTGAAGGATGATCAGCCGGACCTGGAACTCGATGGCAGCGTGCCACAGCATGACATTTTCCAGGCGCTGGCTGCACAGCAGACAAGCCGGGTGAAGCAGGATGGCCGCCTGTTGCTGGTGCCAACCGCCGATGCCGATGAAACCGCATCGCGTGAGCAGCATGAGGCGTGGAAGGCCGCCGGCCTCGATGTGCTCAACCTCGCGGGCCTGTTCATTCCTGTGGTGGGCGGCTTGCTGCTCGGGCAACTGGTGGCCCATACCCTCTCGGAGGTTTTCGAGGGCACGCAGGACTGGTTGCGAGGCCATCAGCACGAGGCGCTGGAGCACATGCTGGGCGTTGCCGAGATACTGGCGGGCACCGCCGCGACGGTGGCGGGCGTCACCTTCGTGCGCAGCGCGTTCGTCGCGGCGCTGGAGCCGGTAAGGCTCGCCAATGGGGCGGGGCGTTTGTGGTCCCGAGATCTGGCAGCCTTTGCCTCGACCCCTGAAACGATCACCTTGGGTGCGGACGGAGCCTATGCCGATGGCGTGCGCCGTTGGATGAAGGCTGACGGGGTCTTCTACGAAGTTCATCGGCCTGACCCCGATGGCCCCTGGCGTCTGCGCCACCCCGGGCGCGAAGAGGCGTACGGCCCGGTCGTGCTGCACAATGGCGAACGCAGCTGGCGCCTGATGCACGATGAGCCCCAGCGTTGGCGCGACCCTGCGAAAATGCTCGATACACTTTGGCCGCGCGATCAACCTTTCGATAACCAGCAGGCGCAGCGGATCTTGCGCATGGCCGGCATCGATGAGGACGAACTGCGCGGCCTGCTGGTGGAAAACCGGCGAACGCCTGCCACCTTGCGGGAAACCCTCAAGGCATTCGATGCCGATGCCCGGATCGACACGTTCTTCCGCAACCTGGAACGCGACACTGTCTCCGATCAGGACTTGCAGCTGCTGGCTTGGTGCGAGGCCCGACCGGGCAGCGTAAAAGGGCGTACCGCAGTGCTTGCGGACCGGCCAAGGTCGAGCGACCTGCTGTTCGCACAGCTGACACGCCTGCCCGAATCGGCGGAGCCTTTGCTCAAGCCGCTGATGGCGCTGGGGCTGCCTGAGCCCTATGCGCGCAATCTGGCCGACGGAGCAAGTCACGACGCTCGTCAGCTGTTCGTCAGTGGTGGAAAGTTGCCGCAAAGCCTGGCCACCCAGGCCAGGTCGTTGTGCTCGCAGGCGAAGGTGAGCAGGGCGCTGGCAGGGTTCTATCTGCCGAGCGCATATAGCGACGAAACGGGCATGCTGGTGCTGGCATTGCTGAATGTCGAGGCCATTGATGCGTTCAGCCTGGCGTTGAGCAATGCTGCTGCGGATGCCGTGGCGTTGAAACGCATCGGTTCGGTTGGCGATGCGGCCGAGCAACGGGTGCTGGTGCGTGAGCAAGGTGTCTTTGCCCTGTATGACGGGCAGGGCCGAAAACTCGCGATGCGGCCACCTGCTTCCTCATGCATCTTCCAGGCCGTGCTGGCCGCGCTCGAATCGCGCAACCTGCTGGGCCGTTTGGGCCTGGCCGAGAACGCCAATGCCGAGGGCTTGCGCGAGAAGCTCATGGCGCACCTGGGTACCCATGAGGAAATAGCCCGCATGCTGGGCTGGGCGCCGACGGAGCGCTGGTTCAATCCCGGGCAGCGCCTTGCCGATGGCCGCGTCGGGTACCTGCTCAGCGGGCGCGCGGCACTGCCCACCACACCCAGGGAACAACTGCGGGCCGGCCTGAGGCGATTCTTCCCGGGGCTGGGCGATTCGCTGGAAACGCAAGTTGACCGCTGGCTGCTGCAGAATGTGCCGGTCGCCGATGCGCTCCTGGCGCTGCAGGACGATTATGAACAGTTGAACCGCGCGCTCAATGGCTGGGTGTCGGCTGCGCTGAGTGACACTTTGCGGGCGCGACGCCAGCTGTTCGCCGAACGATTGCTGCGTGCCTGGCAGGCGCTTGGCGACCATGTGGTGGTCGACAGTGATGGCAAGCGCCAGGGGCTGCGCCTGGTGCTGAATGATCTGCCCACCGATTCGTTGCCGGTCATGCCCACGCCTATCGATTTCTATCACGTCACCACCCTGGTACTGAGCGAGACGTCCATCGGGGTGGTGAACGAGGAGTTTCTGCGGGCATTCACCTACCTGCAGGAGCTGGACCTGAGCCACAACCAGCTGTTGCGCTGCCCGCGCGGGCTTGGCTATCTGACCAACCTGCGCCGGTTGCGCCTGGGGCATAACCGCATTCGCCTGGATGCCCATGCCATCGAAGCACTGAACGGGTTGCCGCTGCTCAGCCACCTCGACCTGAGCTACAACAGCCCGCTGGGGGTGTACGAAATGCGCTTCCATCACCTGCCTCATCTGATCGAGCTGAATTTGCGCCGCTGCGGGCTCAGTGAGTGGCCCAGAGGGCTCGAGCTGTGTGGCTTCCTGCAACGAGCCGACCTGCGTGACAATTTCCTGCGGGGTGTGCCTGACGGCGTGCTGGCCATGCCGCTGGAGTTTCGCCAGCGCATCCTGGTCGATGGCAACCGCCTGAGCATGGCCGATTACGGCAAGCTCTATGCCTTGGAGCCGCTGCTGGAGGAACCGGAGGAAGAGATCGGCCGCGCCTGGTGGGTCGGTTCCGACTCCGCCAGCCAAGGGCGTGGCGAGCTTTGGGACCGGCTGAGCACCCGGGACGAAAATGCCCGCCTGTTCGATCTGCTGGAGCTTCTGCAAGGCCTGGCGGACTTCAGCTGGCCCAGGGCCTATCTGTTGCGCATGTGCTGGCAGTGCCTGTCGATGATGGAGACAGACGCCGAATTCGCTCGCCAGGTGCAACTGGCGGCCGACGATGTGGTAATGGATGACAACGGTGCCATCGAACTGTTCAGCCGACTGCTGCGTCTGCATGCCGAGCGCGACGCGGCAGGCGATGGTGTTCAGATCCATGGTCCGAAGTTGCTGGCGTTGGGGCGCGCCTTGCACCGTCTGGACCGCCTTGACGAGTATGTCGAGGCCGAGCGGCAAAACCTCGAAGGCTTCGCTGAGCCTGCAGTACTGGCGACGTTGGCGATGCGCTACAGGGTGCGCTTGCGCACCAGGCTCAGGTTGCCGTTCCAGCCCGCCAGAATGCGCCTCAGGGCGGCAGCTGTAGGGTTGAGCGAGCATCGGCTGCAGGCGGCAGAGGCGGCCGTGGAAAGGGCGAACGTTCTCGTTGATGTAGTCGCAAACCTGTGCACGCGCGCATTCTGGCAGCGTTTTTTGCAACAGCGCTTCGCCCGGCCGTTCAATGACCTTGAGCAACTCGCTGCGGAGCAGCGGGCGGCGCTGGCGGTAAGGCGCGATGAACTGGGTGAAGCACAGTATCTGAACCAGGCACAGGCACTGGATGCGCAGCTGCAGGCCGATCGGCTGGAGTTGCAATTGCAACTGACCGAGCACTACGTGATCAGCCTGGAACGCGCACCGGGCTGATGGCCACCGGCCAAACCGGTCATCCAGTTTGACAACTTAGGCCATTGCCGCGACGCCAGCGCGGCGCGAACATCGTCGGACCGATGGTTCAACTCCAAAAACAAGAAACCAGGAGTCCGACGATGCGCGATTACACCGAGGCCGCTCGTGCGTTCGACCATGGCCAGGCCGCTGCGGCGGCGCTGCATGGCAACCTCGAAGCCCTCAATGCCTGTGTCGAATGTTGCGACCGCCATGCCGGTGAGGGCAAGACCGCACTGGTTTGGGAAGACCGCGAGGGCAACAGCGAGCGGTTGAGCTTCGATCAGTTGCAAACACTGGCGGCCCGTTTCGCCAATGTGCTCCAAGCGCAAGGCGTTGGTGCGGGTGATCGGGTCGCCGGGCTGATGCCGCGCACCCCCGAACTGCTGGTCACCATCCTCGCCACCTGGCGTCTCGGCGCGGTGTACCAGCCACTGTTCACCGCGTTCGGCCCCAAGGCCATCGAACATCGCCTGGAGCAGTCCCACGCCCGCGTGGTCGTCACCGACAGCCACAACCGCGCCAAGCTGGACGATGTGCACGCCTGCCCGACCATCATCACCGTCAATGCCCGCAGTGGCGAGCTGGACTTCCAGCAGTGCCTGGACAATGCCGCAGACAAATGCGAGCCGGTCATGCGCTCGGGCAACGACCCGTTCCTGCTGATGTTCACCTCCGGCACCACCGGCCCGGCCAAACCGCTGGAAGTGCCGCTGCGTGCCATCGTCGCGTTCCAGGGCTACATGCGCGATGCCATCGACCTGCGCCCCGATGACAACTTCTGGAACCTGGCCGACCCGGGCTGGGCCTATGGCCTGTATTACGCGGTCACCGGCCCGCTGTCGCTGGGCCATGCCACCACCTTCTACGATGGCCCGTTCAGTGTTGAAAGCTGCGCGCGGGTGATCGACAAGCTGGGCATCACCAACCTGGCCGGCTCGCCCACTGCGTACCGCCTGCTGATTGCCGCCGGGGATGACTTCTCGGCACCGATCAAGGGCCGCCTGCGGGTGGTCAGCAGTGCCGGCGAACCGCTCAACCCGGAAGTGATCCGCTGGTTCGCCGACGAACTGGGCGTGACCATCCACGACCACTACGGGCAGACCGAACTGGGCATGGTGCTGTGCAACCACCATGGCCTGCAGCACCCGGTACACCTTGGCTCGGCCGGCTTCGCCATCCCCGGCCACCGCATCGTGGTGCTGGACGAGCAGGGCAATGAGCTGCCAGCCGGCCAGCCGGGCATCCTCGCGGTCGACCGCGAGCAGTCGCCGCTGTGCTGGTTCGCGGGCTACCACGGCCTGCCGACCAAAGCCTTCGTCGGCAAGTACTACCTCAGCGGTGACACCGTCGAGCTGAACCAGGATGGCAGCATCAGCTTCGTCGGCCGCAGCGACGATGTGATCACCACCTCCGGCTACCGGGTCGGCCCGTTCGATGTGGAAAGCGCACTGATCGAGCACCCGGCGGTGATCGAAGCAGCGGTGATCGGCAAACCGGACCCGGAGCGCACCGAGCTGATCAAGGCCTTCGTGGTATTGGCCAGCGGTTACCAGGGCAGCGCCGAGCTTGAAGAGGCTTTGCGCCAGCACGTGCGCCAGCGCCTGTACGCCCATGCCTACCCAAGGGAAATCGAATTCGTCAGCGAGCTGCCCAAGACCCCGAGCGGCAAGCTGCAACGCTTCATCCTGCGCAACCAGGAAGTCGCCAAACAACAAGCGCAACAGGCCACCCCTGCCAGCGCCTGAAAGGAAACCGATCATGCAAATAGCCAACAAACACTTCATCGTCAGCGGCGCCGCCTCCGGGCTGGGTGCTGCCACCGCGCAGATGCTGGTCGAGGCCGGCGCCAAGGTCATGCTGGTCGACCTCAATGCCCAGGCCGTCGAAGCCAAGGCCCGCGAACTGGGCGAAAACGCCCGTTTCGCGGTGGCCGACATCAGCGACGAGCAGGCCGCCCAGGCGGCGGTCGATGCGGCCGTCAGCGCCTTTGGCAGCCTGCACGGGCTGGTCAACTGCGCCGGCATCGTCGGCGCCGAGAAAGTGCTGGGCAAGCAGGGCCCGCATGGCCTTGCCAGCTTTGCCAAGGTCATCAACGTCAACCTGATCGGCAGCTTCAACCTGCTGCGCCTGGCCGCCGCGGCCATGGCCGAAGGGGCTGCCGATGAGGGGGGTGAGCGCGGGGTGATCATCAACACCGCCTCCATCGCCGCCTATGACGGCCAGATCGGCCAGGCTGCCTACGCAGCTTCCAAGGGCGCCATCGCCAGCCTGACCCTGCCGACTGCCCGCGAACTGGCGCGCTTCGGCATCCGTGTGATGACCATCGCCCCGGGCATCTTCGAAACGCCGATGATGGCCGGCATGACCGAGGAAGTACGCGCCTCGCTGGCCGCCGGCGTGCCATTCCCACCGCGCCTGGGTCGCCCGCAGGAGTACGCCGCGCTGGCCCGCCACATCATCGAGAACAGCATGCTCAACGGCGAGGTGATCCGCCTCGACGGTGCACTGCGCATGGCTGCCAAGTAAGGAGAGCGAACATGACCCTCGCCAATGACCCGATCGTTATCGTCAGCGCCGTGCGCACGCCCATGGGCGGCCTGCAGGGCGACCTCAAGAGCCTGACCGCGCCGCAGCTGGGCAGCGCCGCCATCCGTGGTGCCGTCGAGCGCGCCGGCATCGATGCCACCAGTGTCGAGCAGGTGCTGTTCGGCTGCGTGCTGCCGGCAGGCCAGGGCCAGGCACCGGCGCGCCAGGCCGCGCTGGGCGCCGGGCTGGACAAGCACACCACCTGCACCACCCTGAACAAGATGTGCGGTTCGGGCATGCAGGCGGCGATCATGGCCCATGACCTGCTGCTGGCCGGCACCGCCGATGTGGTGGTGGCCGGTGGCATGGAAAGCATGACCAACGCACCGTACCTGCTGGACAAGGCCCGTGGCGGCTACCGCATGGGCCACGGCAGGATCATCGACCACATGTTCATGGACGGCCTGGAAGACGCCTACGACAAGGGCCGCCTGATGGGCACCTTTGCCGAAGACTGCGCCCAGGCCAATGCCTTCAGCCGCGAAGCCCAGGACCAGTTCGCCATCGCCTCGCTGACCCGCGCCCAGGACGCTATCAAGAGCGGTCGCTTTGCTGCCGAGATCGTGCCGGTCGAGGTCACCGAGGGCAAGGAGAAGCGCGTCATCAAGGACGACGAACAACCGCCCAAGGCGCGCCTGGACAAGATCCCGCAGCTCAAGCCGGCCTTCCGCGAAGGCGGCACGGTGACCGCCGCCAACTCCAGCTCGATTTCCGACGGCGCTGCGGCGCTGGTGCTGATGCGCCGCTCCGAAGCTGACAAGCGCGGCCTCAAGCCGCTGGCGGTGATCCACGGCCACGCCGCCTTTGCCGACACCCCGGCACTGTTCCCGACCGCGCCGATCGGGGCCATCGACAAACTGATGAAACGCACTGGCTGGAACCTGGCCGAGGTCGACCTGTTCGAGATCAACGAGGCCTTCGCCGTGGTCACCCTGGCGGCCATGAAGCACCTCGACCTGCCGCACGACAAGGTCAATATCCATGGCGGCGCCTGTGCCCTCGGCCACCCGATCGGCGCTTCCGGCGCGCGCATCCTGGTGACCCTGCTGTCGGCCCTGCGCCAGAACAACCTGCGCCGTGGCGTGGCGGCCATCTGCATCGGCGGTGGCGAGGCCACGGCCATGGCTGTCGAATGCCTGTACTGAGGTGAACCATGCTGGTAACTGATGAGCAACAACAGATCGCCGACGCGGTACGCGCCTTTGCCCAGGAGCGCCTGAAGCCGTTTGCCGAGCAATGGGACAAGGAACACCGCTTCCCCAAGGAGGCCATCGAGGAGATGGCCGAGCTGGGCCTGTTCGGCATGCTGGTGCCGGAGCAGTGGGGCGGCAGCGACACCGGCTACGTGGCCTATGCCATGGC
Source organism: Pseudomonas sp. X4 (assembly GCF_040784925.1). Classification (NCBI taxonomy): domain Bacteria; kingdom Pseudomonadati; phylum Pseudomonadota; class Gammaproteobacteria; order Pseudomonadales; family Pseudomonadaceae; genus Pseudomonas; species Pseudomonas sp. X4. Next base: position 4,296,363 of record NZ_CP160798.1, read on the forward strand.
CCTGGAGGAAATCGCCGCCGGTGACGGCGCCTGCTCGACCATCATGAGCGTGCACAACTCGGTGGGCTGTGTGCCGATCCTGCGTTTTGGCAGCGAGCAGCAGAAGGAGCAGTTCCTCACCCCGTTGGCCAGCGGTGCGATGCTCGGCGCCTTCGCCCTGACCGAACCGCAGGCCGGCTCCGACGCCAGCAGCCTGAAGACCCGTGCACGTCTGGACGGCGACCACTACGTGCTCAATGGCAGCAAGCAGTTCATCACCTCCGGGCAGAACGCCGGGGTGGTGATCGTGTTCGCCGTGACCGACCCGGACGCCGGCAAGCGCGGCATCAGTGCCTTCATCGTGCCCACCGATTCGCCGGGCTACCAGGTGGCGCGGGTCGAGGACAAGCTCGGCCAGCACGCCTCCGATACCTGCCAGATCGTTTTCGATAATGTGCGTGTGCCGGTAGCCAACCGCCTGGGCGCCGAAGGCGAGGGCTACAAGATCGCCCTGGCCAACCTCGAAGGCGGCCGCATCGGCATCGCCTCGCAGGCGGTGGGCATGGCCCGCGCGGCGTTCGAAGTGGCGCGCGACTACGCCAACGAGCGGCAGAGCTTCGGCAAGGCGCTGATCGAGCACCAGGCGGTGGCCTTCCGCCTGGCCGACATGGCGACCAAGATTGCCGTGGCCCGGCAGATGGTGCTGCACGCCGCCGCGCTGCGCGATGCCGCGCGCCCGGCGCTGGTGGAAGCGTCGATGGCCAAGCTGTTTGCCTCGGAAATGGCCGAAAAGGTCTGTTCGGATGCCTTGCAGACCCTGGGCGGTTATGGCTATCTGAGTGACTTCCCGCTGGAGCGGATCTACCGCGACGTTCGGGTTTGCCAGATCTACGAAGGCACCAGCGACATTCAGCGCATGGTCATTGCGCGCAATCTTTGAAGGAGCAGACTGCATGGCATTCGAAACCATCCTGTTGGACATCCACGGCAAGGTCGGCCTGATCACCCTCAACCGCCCGCAGGCGCTGAACGCGCTGAACGCGCAGATCGTCGGCGAGATCAACCAGGCCCTGGACCAGCTCGAGCGCGATCCGAACATCGGCTGCGTGGTGCTGACCGGTTCCGCCAAGGCCTTTGCCGCTGGTGCCGACATCAAGGAAATGGCCGAGCTGCAATACCCGCAAATCTACGTTGACGACCTGTTCAGCGATTCCGACCGCATTGCCAACCGGCGCAAGCCGATCATTGCCGCGGTGTCCGGTTTTGCCCTGGGCGGCGGCTGCGAGCTGGCGATGATGTGTGACTTCATCCTGGCGGCGGACAATGCCAGGTTCGGCCAGCCGGAAATCAACCTTGGCGTGCTGCCGGGCATGGGCGGCACCCAGCGCCTGACCCGTGCGGTGGGCAAGGCCAAGGCCATGGAACTGTGCCTGACTGGTCGTCTGATGGGGGCTGAGGAAGCTGAGCGTGCTGGCCTGGTGGCGCGTATCGTGCCGCAGGCGGAGCTGGTGGAAGAGGCGCTGAAGGTGGCCGCGACCATTGCCAGCAAGTCGATTCCGGTGAGCATGATGGTCAAGGAGAGCGTCAACCGTGCGTTCGAAGTCACCCTTAGCGAGGGTGTGCGCTTCGAGCGGCGGGTGTTCCATGCGGCGTTTGCTACCGAAGACCAGAAAGAGGGAATGGCTGCGTTCATTGCCAAGCGCGAGGCGCAGTTCAAGGACCGCTGATTGGAATCGGCATTGCCGTTGCTTTTGCTTTTGCTTTTGCTTCTAAGCGCACGGTAGTTCAGGCGCCGCCGATTGCGACTTCAGGAGGCCGAGCGAAGGGACTGCGGAGGGAGGTGACGGGCATGGATGCCCGTCAAGCGCTGAGGCCCCATGGATGGGGCCTGCAGCGCGTACTCCCGGGAGCAGGCCCGTAGCGAGGGAACCCCGGAGCGCAGCGTAGGGGCCGGATGATGGGAGCCGACGGTTTTTGGTTCCTTTTTGCCACGACAAAAAGGGACCCGCCGTAAGGGCGGAAAGGTGAAAAAGCGCCACCTTCGAAAATGAATGTTGACCTTGTTGTTGATGCCCACGCTTGAAAGCGAAGAGCGAAGAGCGAAGAGCGAAGAGCGAAGAGCGGAAAAGTACTGGTCTTGATCTCGCGCATAGTCCATTTACGATGGCGACGCATACTCACCTTTTCGCCCTTACGGCGAGTCACTTTTTGCCAAACGCGGCAAAAAGTAACCAAAAAACGCTGCGCTCCCATCATCCGGCCCCTCCGCTACGCTACGGGGTTCCCTCGCGCCGGTCTTGCTCCCGGGAGTACGCGCTGCAGGCCCCATCCATGGGGCCTCAGCGCTTGACGGGCATCCATGCCCGTCACCTCCCTCCGCAAGACCTCTGCTCGGCCTCCTGAAGTCGCGAAGATCAAGATCAAGATCAAGATCAAGATCAAGAGCAAGAGCAAGAGCAAGAGCAAGAGCAAGAGCAAGAGCAAGAGCAAGAGCAAGAGCAAGAGCAAGAGCAAGAGCAAGAGCAAGAGCAGAGCAGAGCAGAGCAGAGCAGAGCAGAGCAGAGCAGAGGGCGCCGACTGGCGGAATGTGGGCACCGGAAGCAAATTCGCACCCAATTGCAGTTGCTCCACGCGACGCGGCGCCTTAGACTGCCGCCCCCTGTAAAAGAGTGCCGGTTGGCGCTTGAAGAATTCCGCTGCCGATGTCAAGGCGTCGGCGGCACCCGAATCGCCCAAATGCACATTTTTTCATAGAGAAATCGATGACCAAGGAACAGTTGCTGGCCATGTCGGCCGATGACTACATGAACGCTGACCAGCTGGCTTTCTTCGCTGGCCTGCTGCAGGCGATGAAAGTCGAAACCCATGAACGCATCGAGCTGAGCCGTGCCACCATCGAAGGCCTGGACACCCCGTCGGATCCTGCCGACGTGGCTTCGGTCGAAGAAGAGCGTAGCTGGCTGGTGAACGCCATCGACCGCGACCAGCGCCTGCTGCCGCAGCTGGAAATGGCCCTGGACCGTATTGCCGACGAAAGCTTCGGCTGGTGCGATGACAGCGGTGAACCAATCGGCCTGAAGCGTTTGCTGATCAGCCCGACCACCAAGTACTGCATCGAAGCCCAGGAGCGCCACGAGCAGCTCGACCGCCACCAGCGCCAGGTGTAACTCCGCGCGGTGTGCCAAGCCCCACGGAGCGATCCCTGGGGCTTTTTGCGTTTCTTGCCGGCCGCGGTTTTGTTGCCCTGCACGTAACACTGCTGTACCGGGATGCGCTGTTTCCGCGCCGTACGCAGGCGTATCATGGCTTTATCGTTAGGGTGCTAATTAAATTCCGGAGGGAATGATGAATAGCCGGGTCGATGTAGCCGTGATGATTGGTTCGGGGGTGCCCGCCACACTGCGTGCGCTGGGTAAACGCATCTGCTGGGTGGTGCTGGTCAATGGCGAACGCCGTGGTACCCCATTCGCCACCCGTGAAGAAGCGCTGGAGTGCCAGGCGGCCTGGCAGCAGCAGTTGAAGAAGGGCCTGGCGGCTTGAGTGCAGTGAGTGCTGCCGACGAGCGAACAGGGTGTCGTTCAGGGCGTTCCTCTGTAAGAAATGTACTTTGCCTCTCGACGAATTTCGGTGTTTTCGTGCATATTCTTCCCCCAGTAATGCGCTGATGGATTGCAGGGCCCGTTCTCACGTGCGCTCTGGCATCGCCTGCCGCATCTTTTCTGGCGGTTTTGCTGTCAGACATTACGCTTCCCGAATCGGGAATATGCCGAAAGCCTGTATTTGAGGCCAGATCTGGCAAGCCAGAGTAAAGATTCCTGCACGCTGCATCGCCAGCGTGCACAGACATTTCGCGTATCGCTTTATTACTCTTTTCGCCTATCGATAAGAAATGGCCGTGCCTCACCGAGCTTGGGTGAGGGCGGGTTGTAACCGGTTGAGGATTACTTCATTGGCAGTCAGCACTCTTGATACCCATGCGTTGTTCGCCCTGGGCGACTTGCGCGGTAAATTGGCCCAGCTGTTCCAGGGCCGCTTTGTCTATGTCACCGAACAGAGTCCCGAAGGCCTGTACATGGCTGAAATCGACACCGAAAGCGCATTGGTCGTCGATGACAAGCAGCGGTTGGAACTGAAGGTGGGCGACCACTTTCGCGCCGCCGTACTGCCCAGCCGCGAAGGCGGCAAACTGGAAATGCGCTTTCGCGAAATCAAGCTGAACGTGTATGGCGTGGGCGACTATGCCTTCGTCTCGGTGCCCGAAGGCGAGGGCATCGTGTTCCGTGAAGGCCACGGTGTGATGCTGGTGTTCGCCGCGCAGCAGCAAGTGCAGGAAGGCCTGGGCAAGTTGCTCAAGGCGGTGACCGGCAAGGTTGCCAAATGGCGCAAAGGTGAGCTGACCACCTTCAAGGCCAGTGAATGACCCACAGTGACGACGCGCCCGCCACGCGTGCCGAATTCCATCGCCAGCACCAGGCGGATGCCGTGGCCGAGGCCGAGCGTTTGCTGGCCAGGCGCGAAGAGTTGCAGAGCGCCTGGTTGAACTGGGTGGCGGGGGAATTGTATCGCCTCGGCCCGCCGCCTTATGCGGCCATGGTCCGGCGCGAGTTGCAGCGCCTGGCCCAAGGGTGAGGTGGCAACCTCTCAGTTACCGCGATCGCGGCCGCTGCTGACTTCTTCAGGTACCGGCTCTTTCGCCATGCGCTTGCGGAACAGCGCCGCCCGGGCCAGCAACAGTGTGGTCACCGGTACGGTGATCGACAGCAGGATCGGAATCAGCCAGGCGTGCAGCACCGGGGCGTCCTTGAGCCAGGAAAAGTAGATGATCGAGGCCAGTGCCACGCACCAGGCACCAATGGTCGAGGCCAGTGCCGGCGGGTGCATGCGCTGGAAGTAGTCCTTCAGCCGCAGCAGGCCCACGGCACCGATCAGGGCGAACAGGCTGCCGGTCAGCAGCAGCGCGGCAGTGACCAGCTCCAGCCAGAAGGGGAGTTGCAGGGTTTCAGTCATTCGATCACCTCACCGCGCAGCAGGAACTTGGCCAGCGCAAACGAGCCAACGAAACCGAACAGCGCAATCAGCAGGGCACCTTCGAAGTAGGTGTCACTGGCATAACGGATTCCCAGTACCAGCATGGTCAGCATGGCCAGGATGTACAGGTAGTCCAGCGCCAGCACCCGGTCCTGGGCGGACGGGCCGCGGAACAGCCGGACAAGTGCCAGGGCCATGGCCAGGGCGAAGATGAACAGGCTGGCGAGGACAGCATTGGCGAGCAGGCCTGTCATTGGAAAATCTCCATCAGCGGGCGTTCGTAGGTGTCCTTGAAGTGCTGGATGAAGGCCGCCTCATCGTCCAGGTCGAACACATGCAGCAGCAACACGCTGCGGTCCAGCGCCAGCTCGGACCAGACCGTGCCGGGCACCACCGTGGTAATCATCGACAACGCCGCCAGGCCATGCGGGTCGCGCAGGGCCAGCGGGATGTGCACGAAGGCCGAGCGCGGCGGCTGCTTGCCGGCGCGCAGCACGCCACGGGCAACCAGCAGGTTGGACATGATCACATCGATGCCGACCCGACCAATCAGCCGGGCGATGGCCAGCGGCCGTCGCACATGGGCATGCTGCGGGCGCAGCGGTGCCATCAGCAGCGGCGCCAGCACGCCGAGCGCGGCAGCCAGCAGCAGGTTGCCGGGGCTGACCGACAGGTTCAGCAACAGCCACAGGCCGAACAGCGAAACCGATAACAGCGGTGCGGGGAACAGTCGATTCATGGCTGCACCTGTACGTCGAGCGAGGTGGGGCCAGGAATCGGCCGGGCGGCCATCACGGCTTCGATATAGGCATCGGGGGCCTGCAGGCTGGCGGCGGTGTCCTGGGTGTAGCGCAGCAGCGGTTCGGCCTTGAAGCTGAGGATGATGCACAGGCCGAGCAGGATGACGATGGGCAGGCATTCATAGCGGCGCAGCACCGGCGACGGGCGTTCCTCAGGCTTCCAGAAACGCTGGATGCCGACGCGGCCGAAGGCGATCAGCGAGGCCATGCCAGACAGGATCAGCAACGCCACCAGGCCCCAGCCCGCCGTGCTCAGCGGCTGCTCGGCAGGTACGCCCAGCCCCTGCGGGTTGAACAGCGCGCTGATCAGGTTGAGCTTGCCGACAAAGCCCGACAGCGGCGGCATGCCGATGATCAGCAGGGCGCAGGCGATGAAGCTGAGGCCGAGGAAGGCCATGGTCCACGGGATGATCTGGCCGATCACCACCTTCTGTTCATCGTCGAGGTTGATGCCCTTGGGCGGGTGCAGTGATTCCAGCGGTGGCGGCATGGCGTCTTCTTCGTCGTCCAGCGGTGCTTCGTTGGCCGAGCGCGAACGCTCGACCAGTTCGGCGAGCAGGAACAGTGCGCACAGTGCCAGGGTCGAGTTGACCAGGTAGAACAATGCTGCGCCGGTTAGCGCCGATTGCGCAAAACCGACGGCGCCGAGCAGGGTGCCGGCCGAAACCAGGATGCTGAGGGCAGCCATGCGCTCCAGGCGCTGCGCGGCCAGGATCGACACCGCCGCCACCGCCAGGGTGACCAGGCCACCGTACACCAGCCATTCACCACCAAAGTGCGCCGAGGCCCCGGCCTGCCCGGAGAACAGCAGTGTCCACAGGCGCAGCACGGCATACAGGCCGACCTTGGTCATGATGGCGAACAGCGCAGCCACCGGCGCGCTGGCAGAGGCATAGGCCGGCACCAGCCAGAAGTTCAGCGGCCAGATGCCGGCCTTGACCAGAAAGGCCATGGCCAGGATCGCCGCGCCGGCGTGCAGCAGGCCGCGGTCGGCCTCCGGCACCAGCGGAATCTTCAGGGCCAGGTCGGCCATGTTCAGGGTGCCGGTCACGCCATACAGCATCGCCGCGCCGATCAGGAACAGCGACGAGGCGAACAGGTTGATGGCAATGTAGTGCAGGCCGGCACGCACCCGGGCGCGGCCCGAGCCATGCAGCAGCAGGCCGTAGGAAGCGGCCAGCAGCACCTCGAAGAACACGAACAGGTTGAACAGGTCGGCGGTGAGGAAGGCGCCGTACAGGCCCATCAGCTGGATCTGGAACAGTGCGTGGAAGCTGGCGCCGGCACCGTCCCAGCGGGCGCGGGCAAACAGCAGGGCACTGCAGCCGATGATGCCGGTGAGGGTCAGCAGCAGGGCCGACAGGTGGTCGACCACCAGCACGATGCCGAACGGCGCCGGCCAGTTGCCTGGCAGGTAGACACCGATCGATTCCGCCTGGCCCTGGGTGCGCACCCACAGCAGCAGGCTGACCGCGATGGCCAGGCCGGCGAAGGTCGACAGCAGGTTCAGCCGGGCTTTTATCTGCCGGTGTTTCTCGCCCAGCAGCAACATCACTGCCGCGGTCACCAGAGGCAGCAGGATGGGCGCGATGATCAATTGGCTCATGCCACTCATTCGTCACGCTCCCGGCCATCCACGTGGTCGGTACCGGTCAGGCCGCGCGAGGCCAGCAACACCACCAGGAACAGCGCGGTCATGGCGAAGCTGATGACGATGGCGGTGAGCACCAGGGCCTGCGGCAGGGGGTCGGTGTAGTGCAGCAGGTCCTGGGGCACGCCGTCCTTGATGATCGGTTCCTTGCCGATGAACAGGCTGCCCATGCTGAAGATGAACAGGTTGACCCCGTACGACAGCAGGCACAGGCCCATGATCACCTGATAGGTTCGCGGACGCAGGATCAGCCACACCCCCGAGGCGGCCAGAACGCCGATGGCAACTGCAATCACTTCTTCCATCAGGCGGCTCCTGCTTGGCTGGTTTTCGCCGGGTTGCCCGGGCGGTAGGCGCGCACCGACTGGTGCGCCAGGGCAGTGAGGATCAGCAGGGTCGAGCCGACCACCACGGTGAACACGCCGACATCGAAGAACAGCGCGCTGGCCACGTGCACATCGCCGAGCAACGGCAGGTGCAGGTGGGCGGTATGGGTGGTGAGGAACGGGTAGCCCAGCAGCATGGCGCCCGCGCCGGTCAGGGTTGCGCACAGCAGCCCGGTGCCCATCCAGCGCAGCGGGCGCAGGCTCATCTGCGCCTCGACCCACTGGGTGCCGGCCACCATGTACTGCAGGATGAACGCCACCGACATCACCAGGCCGGCGACAAAGCCGCCACCGGGCTGGTTGTGGCCACGCATGAACAGGTACATCGACACCAGCAGGGCGATCGGCAGCAGCAGGCGCACCAGCACCGCGGGCACCATCATGAAGCCCAGGGCGGTGTCGGTGGCATGCCGTGGGTTGATCAGGTCGGTGACCACGTCAGGTGCCAGCTGACGCTGCTGCGCCGGCAGTTGCATGCTTTCCTTCGGCGGGCGGAAGCGCCGCAGCAGGGCGAACACGGTCAGCGCCACGGCCACCAGCACGGTGATTTCACCGAGGGTATCGAAACCACGGAAGTCGACCAGCATGACATTGACCACGTTGGTGCCACCGCCCTGGGGCAGGGCCCGGCTCAGGTAGAACGAGGAAATGTCGTTCGGCGTCGGCCGGGTGAGCATGGCGTAGGACAGCACGGCCATGCCGCCACCTACCAGCACCGCCAGCAGCAGGTCGCGCAGGCGACGCATGCGTGCACGCTCCAGGCTGCCCGGCAGCGGCGATACGCCTTCGATCCGCCGCGGCAGCCAGCGCAGGCCGAGCAGGATCAGTACGGTGGTGACCACTTCCACTACCAGCTGGGTCAGGGCCAGGTCGGGCGCGGAGAACCAGACGAAGGTGATGCAGGTCATCAGGCCGCAGACGCTGACCATGATCAACGCCGCCAAGCGGTGATACTTGGCCTGGTAGGCAGCGCCGATGGCGCAGGCAATGGCGATCAGCCACAGCGCGACGAACACGCCCGAGCCCGGAATCTTCGGCCGGTCGCCCCAGCTCAGGCCGCTGTAGAGCATGGGGGTGAGGCCGGCGAGGAAGGCGGCGAGCACCAGCATGAACAGCTGCGACTGCAGGCGGCGGCTGGTGAGCAGGCGCTCGATGCGCCGCGCCAGCAGCATCAGTTGCACCTGGCCGTGTTCGAACAGGCGCTTGCCGTTGAAACGCTCGATCACCGGCGGGTAGGGGAAGCGGCCCAGGCGCAGCTGCTTGCGCAGCAGCAGGTACAGCACGATACCGCCGCTCATGGCCACCAGGCTCATGATCAGCGGCGCGTTCCAGCCATGCCAGATGGCCAGGCTGTATTCCGGCAGGGTACCGCCCACCACCGGCAGCGCGGCGGCGGCCAGCAGCGGGCCGACCGACTGGGCAGGGAAGATGCCCACCACCAGGCAGGTAAGCACCAGCAGTTCGACCGGCGCACGCATCCAGCGTGGCGGTTCGTGCGGGGTGTGCGGGAGGTCCTGCGCCGTGGGGCCGAAGAACACATCGACGGTGAAACGCAGGGCATAGGCCACGCTGAAGGTGCCGGCCAGGGTGGCGATCACCGGCAGCGTGGCCTCGACCCAGGCAGTGGAGCTGATGAACACCGTTTCGGCGAAGAACATTTCCTTGGACAGGAAACCGTTCATCAACGGCACGCCGGCCATCGAGGCGCTGGCGACCATGGCCAGGGTGGCGGTGTATGGCACCAGGCGTATCAGCCCGCTGAGGCGGCGGATGTCACGGGTACCGCTTTCGTGGTCGATGATGCCGGCGGCCATGAACAACGAGGCCTTGAAGGTGGCGTGGTTGAGAATGTGGAACACCGCCGCGACCGCGGCCAGCGGGCTGTTCAGGCCCAGCAGCAGGGTAATCAGGCCCAGGTGGCTGATGGTCGAGTACGCCAGCAGGCCCTTGAGGTCGTTCTGGAACATGGCGGCGAAGGCGCCGAGCAGCAGGGTGAGGGCGCCGGCACCGCCGACGATCCAGAACCACTCCTCGCTGCCCGACAGCACCGGCCACAGGCGCGCCAGCAGGAACACCCCGGCCTTGACCATGGTCGCCGAGTGCAGATAAGCCGATACCGGGGTGGGCGCTGCCATGGCATGGGGCAGCCAGAACTGGAAGGGGAATTGTGCGCTCTTGCTCAGGGCGCCGATGAGGATCAGTGGCAGCAGCACCGGGTACAGCGCATGCTGGCGGATGGTGTTGCCGGCAGCCAGGACCTTGTCCAGGTCGTAGCTGCCGACCACATGGCCGAGCAGCAGGGCACCCACCAGCAGGCACAAGCCGCCCGCGCCCGTGACCATCAGCGCCATGTAGGCGCCGCGGCGGGCGTCGGCACGGTGGTGCCAGTAACCGATCAGCAGGAACGAGAACAGGCTGGTGAGTTCCCAGAAGAACACCAGCTGGATCAGGTTGCCGGAGATCACCAGGCCGAGCATGGCGCCCATGAAGGCGAGGAAGAAGGCGAAGAAGCGCGGCACCGGGTCCTGTGGCGACATGTAGTAGCGGGCATACAGCGACACCAGCGTACCGATGCCCAGCACCAGCAGCGAGAACAGCCAGGCGAAGCCGTCCATGCGCAGCACCAGGTTCAACCCCAGGCTGGGCAGCCAGAGGAATTCTTCGCGAATCACGCCACCGTGGGCAACCTGAGGGTACAGCAGTGCTACCTGGACAGTGCCGACCAGGGCCACGAGCCCGGCGAGAATGGACTCCGCGTTACGTGCGTTGTGCGGCAGCACGGCTGCCAGGCAACTGCCCACGAACGGCAGAAGCAATAGCACTATCAATGACATAGCGTTCTATTCTGGAGAAGTTTGCAAAGAATCATACGTGCCGAGGGGTTGATCACCAACACGCAAGCTGTCGCAGAATCCTACAAACAGGCTGTGACAAGCTGCTTTTTTATAACAGATTCTTACAAAGCATAGCCGCAGTTGGCGGCTTTACAGGCCAGCCTGGCGTTCGCCTTCATCCTGCACGTCCCGTGCTTCGGCCACCTCGCGCGGGCGGCGCACCTTGAGTTCGCTGACCACCACCGCGATCACGATCAGCAGGCCGCCGAGCAGTGCCACGCCCGGCAGGCGCTCACCGGCGATGCGCCCGACGATCCCGGCCCATACCGGTTCGCCGGCATAGATGAGGGTGGCGCGGGTGGGCGAGACCGACTTCTGCGCCCAGTTCATTGCCACCTGGATCACCGCGCTCATGGCGCCCAGCCCCACGGCACTGGCCAGCAGCAGCCAGGAAAAGTCGGGTATGCGCTCCTGGGTTGGCACGATCATCAGGAACGCCAGCAGCGAGGCGGTCGCCAGCTGCACCACGGTGACCCGGCGCACATCGACCTGGCCGGCGTAGCGGCTGATCAGGATGATTTCGCCAGCAATGGCCACGGCGCTGACCAAGGTTACCAGCTCGCCTTCGCTGAAGTGCAGGCTGCCACCCTCCGGGCCGGCCAGCAGCATCAGGCCGATGAATGCCAGGGCAATACCGATGCTTGGCATCAGGCCGGGGCGCCGGCCCAGTACCAGCCATTGCAGCAGCGGCACGAACGGCACGTACAGCGCGGTGATGAACGCCGACTGGCTGCTGCTGATGGTTTGCAGGCCCATGGTCTGCAGGCCGTAGCCGAGCATGATCGACACCCCGATCAGCATGCCGGCCTTCAGTTCGGTGAAGGTCAGCCCCGGCAGCGCCCGCGCCGAGACCACCCCGACGAACAGCGCGGCTGCAGCGAAGCGCAGGCCGACGAAGAACATCGGGCCGCTGACGGTCATCACATTGTGCACCAGCAGGAAGGTGCCGCCCCACAGTATGGTGATGAACACCAGCACCAGTTCGGCCTTGCTCAGGCGAAAGGCAATGGCAGGGGTCGGTTTGCTGTTGGGCTGGCTCATGGTCTTGCGCACTCGGAGGGGGCGGCGCACAATCGCCGCAAAGTGGGCAGTATACTGCGCAATACCGACCAGTGAGCAATATAGTGCACAAAGATTCCTCGCACCGGGCATCGGTGCTGCAACATGTCAGCCTCAATGTACGCAGCCTGCGCAATGCCGCGGGCATGAGCCAGACGGCGCTGGCCGAGCGCTCCGGTGTCAGCCGGCGCATGCTGGTGGCGATCGAGGCGGGCGAAAAGAATGTCAGCCTGACTACTCTCGACCTGATTGCCGAAGCCTTGGGCGTGGCTTTCAGTACCCTGATCCAGGCACCTGACCAGCGTGACCCCGGGCGCATCGAAGAGTTGGCCTGGGCCGGGGAGCACCCGCAGAGCCGGGCGGTGCTGCTGGGCAGCAGTGTGGCGCGGCGCGAGGTGGAGCTGTGGGAATGGACCCTGGCACCGGGCGAGTGCTATTCCAGCGAGGCTGATGCCGAGGGCTGGAGCGAGCAGATCTATGTGGCGCAAGGGCAACTGACGCTGATTATCGAAGGGGTCGAGCATCGCCTGCAGGTCGGGCAGTTCCATGTGTTTCCCAGCAATTGCCGGTATGCCTATCGCAACGATGGGGCAGTGGCGGTGCGGTTTGTGCGTAATGTGGTGATTTGATCGAGAGATGTTGCTGCCTCCAGGGCCTCATCGCCGGCAAGCCAGCTCCCACAGGTTCTCCACTGGCTCCGAGCCTGAAGGTGGACCTGTGGGAGCTGGCTTGCCGGCGATGAGGCCTGTATGGGCAACCCAAGGTTTGCGGTCAGTCTCCTATCAACTCATCGGTCCTGACCACCTTGGCATAGGCAAACGCCAATGCCGCCATCACCGAATCATGCACCTGCGCAGCCGGCACCCGCTTGCCATCGAACTCCAGTGGTAGCGTGGCACAGGCGTCGTGCGCCACGGTCACGTCGTAACCCAGGTCGGCCGCGGCCCGGGTGGCGGCGTCGATGCACATGTGGCTCATGCTGCCGACGATGGTCAGGGCCTCGACGCCATGCCGGTCCAGCGTGTGCTCAAGGTCGGTACCGAGGAAGGCGTTGACCTTGTGCTTGAGCACCACCGGTTCACCGGCCTGAGGCTCGACCTTGGCATGGATCGCCGCACCCTGCGAGCCTGGCGCGAAGAACGGCGCATCGGCGCTGTCGAACTCATGCCGCACATGCACCACCAGGTCGCCCCGTCGACGCGCCGCCGCCAACAGGCGGGCAGCATTGTCGGCCGCCTGGTCGGCACCATCGAGGGTCCATTTGCCGCCCGGGAAGTAGTCGTTCTGGATGTCGATGATGATCAGCGCCTGCTTGCTCATGCTGCCTCCTGTGGCAGTAGTCGTTGGATGACGTTAGTTATAGGCTGTGTGCACTGACCTGAGGATTGGCGCGAACGACACTATGCAGGCAAAAACTGACAACCCCGCCAGCCTGGACATCGGCCTGCTGCTGTACCCCGGCGCGCAACGTGCTGCCGTGCATGGGCTGGCCGACCTGTTCCTGGTGGCCAACCGGGTGGTTGCCGAACTGGGTGCCCTCGAGTTGCCATCGGTGCGTATCAGCTTCTGGCTGGCAGACGAGGCGGGGCAGTTGCAGCCTGCCCCTGAGAGCCCACCTGCCGCCGCGGCCGATCTGCGGGTGCTGATCATTCCGCCGAGCCTGGAGTCGGCACCTCAGGGTGAGCTGCTTGAGCGCCATCGTGCGTCGTTATGCCAGTTGCACGGGCACGGCACGGTGCTGGCGTCGGTGTGCATCGGGGTGTTCTTCATCGCCGCCAGTGGCCTGCTCGACGGGCGCCCGGCCTGCACCCACTGGAACTACGTGCATTCGCTTGCCCAGCGTTTTCCCAAGGTGCGGGTCGAGGCCCAGCAACCGTTGCTGGACGATGGCGACATCGTCACCTCGGCCGGGCTGATGGCCTGGACCGACCTGGGCTTGCGCTTGCTGGAGCGCTTCATGGGCGCGACGGTGGCGCGGGAAACTGCCCGCTACCTGGCGGTCGACCCGGTCGCGGCGCCGCTGCCCGGTGCAGTGTTCAATCCACGCCTGGACCATGGCGACGAGGCGGTGCTGAAAGTGCAGCACTGGTTGCAGGGCAACGGTGGGCAGGATGCCGACCTGGCCAGCATGGCTGCGTGCGCGGGGCTGGAGGAACGCACCTTCCTGCGGCGTTTTCGTGCTGCCACCGGGCTACGGCCAACCGAGTACTGCCAGCAGGTGAGGGTGGGGCGGGCGTGCCGCTTGCTGGAGTTCACCCGGCGCAATGTCGAGCAGATCGCCTGGGGCGTCGGTTACCAGGACCCGGGTGCGTTTCGCAAGGTGTTTCAGCGCATCACCGGCCTGACCCCGAGTGATTACCGGCGGCGCTTCGCGGTATTGGGTTAGGGCGCGGGTGCGTTCCCGGTGCGGAAAACCGCTTGACCTTGACATAACTTGAGGTTTTACCCTGCTCGGCATCGCGCTGTAGGCGTCCGTCACCAGGAGACCGTTCATGACGGCAACATCCCATGCCCTGTGGTTTACCCAGATGATCGAATATGAAGTGCCTGGCAGGTTTCAGCAGGCGTTGGCCCAGGCGCTGGTGGCGCGCAGCGAAGCGCTGGCCGCGCGTTGCGAAGGGCTGCAGGGTGTCAGCATCCAGGCCAGCGACGATGGCAGTCGGGTGCTGCAGTACCTGCAATGGCAGTCCCGTCAGGCGTGGGCAGCGGCGGCCGTTTATTTCGTCGGGGAACCTTTCCTCGAACTGCTTGGCCAGCATCAGGCGCGTGGGGTCAACTTTGCTGCCTACCAGACCCTGCGTAGCCTGGTGCGCGGCGCCGATGGCGGCCTGCATTGCCAGGTGGGCGAGCCTCAGGCATACCAGGGCGCGTAGTGCGGGTAGCGGTCCAGGCGGGCGCCAACGACCATTTCGCTGACCCATGCCGCCAGGATCGAACTGTAGGCTTTCTGGCTCTCTTCGCTGGACAACGCATGGTCGGCACCGTCGACGATGCGGTGGGTGAGCGAATGGGCGCTGACGAATGCCGAGCGGTAGCTCATCAAGGTGCTGTGCGGCACATAGTCGTCCTGCTCGGACTCCACCAGCAGTACATCGCCACCGAACTCGGCACAGGCTGCCAGTGCGCGGTTGTCCGCCGGGCCGAGCGGGCGCTGGCGGTAGGCGTTCAACCGTTGCCGGTCGAGGGTTTGCTTGGGGAGGTTCCATTCGTCGTCCCAGTACATCGCGGGTACCCGCAGGGCCAGCCATTTCACCGGCCGCTCACGGGTCAGCAGGGTGGCCAGGTAGCCGCCATAGCTGCTGCCGATGATGGCGATGGCACTGGTGTCGACGGCCGGGTGACTTACCAGCCGGTCGTAGGCCACCAGCAGGTCGGTCAGGTTCTGTTCGCGGGTGACCGTCAGCCGTTGGCTTTCGGTTTTTTCGTGGCCGCGCAGGTCGAAGGTCATGCACACGCAGCCCAGCCCGGTGATATGCCGGGCGCGGGCCAGGTCGCGTTGCTGGCTGCCACCCCAGCCGTGGACGAAGAGGATGCCCGGCATCTTGCTGCCGGGGCTGACCAGGGTGCCGACGATGCTGTCATCCTCGACCTGCAGTTCAACGGTTTCACTCTGAATGGTCATGTTCACGAATCCGCGCGAATTTGCTGAGTTGTCCGAGTTCACTGTCGTTTCCTTGGTAAAAGAGGGTGGCGTCAGTGGGCAGTTCGGGGGTGCCGAACACTTCATGGGTGGAGGCACGCACCCGTTGCAATGCCGGGTCGTCGGCGAACGCCTGCAAGGCCAGCAGCTCGGCACTGCTGGCTCCGCCCAGGCGCCAGGATTGCTCGAGTACGCCGCTGCGCAGGTGGCCCAGGGGATTGACGCCGCGGGCGATGTCGTAGTTGCGCCGTGAGGCGATGAAGCCGGGGAAGTGCTGCTCGGCGGCCTGTTCGTAGGCCATCGCCTGGTTGATGGCCAGGCGCAGCGGCTCGTCCAGCGGCAGTTGCAGCAGTGCCTGATAGTCACCGCGCACCACTACCAGGTCGGAGCCGCCATACACTTCCGTGCCCTGATGGTCGCGGGTCAGTTGCTGGGTGCCGTGATAGCTGCAGGTCAGGCCGGCGACGCGTACCTGGCCGACGCTGAAGGTTTGCACTTCGCTCAGGTCTTCCTCGAGCACCAGCCCCCACAGCGCAAGGTCCTGGTCATCCATGCCGGCCAGCAGCGGTTCCAGTTCATCCACCGCGGTGATGACCTGTTGCCCACGGCCGGCGCAGGCCAGTACCGGCTTGATTCGCAACGGGCCGTCCGTCAATAACAGCTGTGCGGCGGTGCGCGCATCAGCCTTGCTGAACACGGTGTAGCCGCGCAGCAGGGCGTCGCTGGCTTGGCGGGCGAAGGCATCGGTCCAGCCCGGCGGGAAACTGGCCCCGGCCGGCAACGGGTGGGAGATCGCCTTGGTCGCCATGTAGGGGTGTGCGACCAGGCCACCGAACAGGTCCTGCTCGCTGCAGATGCCCAGGGCGGCATGGCGCTTGGGATCGACCAGGGTTTCGGTGGGCAGGTAGTAGTAGCCATCGGTGGCGCTTGGTGGCTGGCCGGGTTGCACGTGTGGGCAGCCCAGCAGGCGGGCCAGGCCATCGGCAAGCTTCAGGTGCACGGCATGCTCGTGGTCGGGGGTGTGCGCGCGGGTGTCGAGCAGCACCACGCCGCTTTTAGGGGCGCAGGCATTGGGCATGGTCATTTGCCTGTGTGCAATGAATGTATTGAGTGTGAAGCCGGTGCTTTGAGGAAGTTCAGCGGAACTTGATCGGTGGTCCTGGCCCGTATGTAGGAAATGTCCGGTATGCGCAGGGCGTGACGGGCAATGCATGCCGTGTGTCGGTCGCCACGATTGCAGGGCCTCGGCGGCTGTTCCATTATCGGCACACTGGATAAACCGTGATGTAGCCGCAGGAGAGCGCATGAACGTTCAGACCACCTTTGGGCAAAGCGTGCCGCAGCGCCTGGCGCAGGTTCGCCAGGCCATGGCCGCAGAGGGCATCGATGCCTTGCTGGTACCCTCGGCCGACCCCCATCTTTCCGAATACCTGCCCGGTTACTGGCAAGGGCGCCAGTGGCTGTCGGGTTTCCACGGCTCGGTCGGCACGCTGGTGGTCACGGCTGACTTTGCCGGGCTGTGGGTCGATAGCCGCTACTGGGAACAGGCGGAACAAGAGCTGGCTGGCAGCGGCATCGAGCTGATGAAGCTGTTGCCGGGCAAGCCTGGTGCGCTGGAATGGCTGGGCGATCACGTCGAGACCAATGGCAGCGTGGCGGTAGACGGTGCGGTCATGGCCCTGGCTTCGGCGCGCCAGCTTGGCGACCGGCTGAAGGCGCGCGGGGCGCGACTGGTGACTGACAAGGACCTGCTGGGCCAGGTATGGGAAGGGCGCCCGGCGCTGCCAGGCAACCCGGTCTACCAGCATTTGCCACCGCACGCCACGGTAAGCCGTGCGGAAAAGCTGGCGCAGTTGCGCCAGAGCGTGCAGGCCAAGGGGGCCGACTGGCATTTCATCGCTACCCTGGATGACATTGCCTGGCTGTTCAACCTGCGCGGTAGTGATGTGTCCTACAACCCGGTGTTCGTCGCCTTTGCCTTGATCAGCCAGCAGCAGGCCATCCTGTTCGTCGGCCAGGACAAGCTCGACGAACATCTACGCCAGGTGCTGGCGGCCGACGGTATCGAGGCGCGCGACTACGCCGAAGCAGGCAAGGCCCTTGCCGCCATGCCGGCCGGCAGCCGATTGCTGGTCGACCCGGCCCGGGTAACCTGCGGCCTGCTGGATAACCTGCCGGCCGGGGTGGAACTAGTCGAGGGGCTCAACCCCAGCACCCTGAGCAAGTCGTGCAAAGGTGATGACGATCTGGTGCACATCCGCCAGGTGATGGAGCAGGACGGCGCGGCCTTGTGCGAGTTCTTCGCCTGGCTCGAGGCCAGCCTCGGTCAGGAGCGGGTTACCGAACTGACGGTCGACGAGCAGTTGAGTGCCGCGCGTGCCCGGCGCCCAGGCTTCGTGTCGTTGAGCTTCTCGACCATTGCCGCCTTCAATGGCAATGGCGCGATGCCGCATTACCGTGCCACCGAGCAGTCGCATGCGGTCATCGAGGGCGATGGTCTGCTGCTGATCGATTCGGGCGGGCAGTACCTTGGCGGTACCACCGACATCACCCGCATGGTGCCGGTGGGCAACCCGAGCCTTGCACAGAAGCAGGATTGCACGCGCGTGCTCAAAGGCGTGATCGCCCTGTCGCGGGCCACCTTCCCGCGAGGTGTGCTGTCGCCGTTGCTCGATGCCATTGCCCGGGCACCGATCTGGGCTGACCAGGTGGATTACGGCCACGGCACCGGGCATGGGGTGGGTTACTTCATGAATGTGCACGAGGGGCCGCAGGTCATTGCCTACCAGGCGGCGCCCACGCCGCAGACGGCGATGCAGGTGGGCATGATCAGCTCGATCGAGCCGGGCACGTACCGCCCAGGGCAGTGGGGTGTGCGCATCGAGAACCTGGTGGTCAACCGCGAGGCCGGCAAGAGCGCCTTTGGCGACTTCCTGAACTTCGAGACCCTGACGCTGTGCCCGATCGATACCCGCTGCCTGGTGCCCGAACTGCTGGCCAGGGAAGAGGTGGACTGGTTGAACGGCTATCACGCCACGGTACGCGAGCGCCTGGCGCCGTTGCTCAAGGGGGACGCGCTGGCCTGGCTGGAGGCGCGTACCGTGCCCTTGTAAGGCGGCAAATGAAAAGGGCAGCTTGCGAGCTGCCCTTTTTTTCTACTTGCAGATGACGATCATGCTGCGGCTGGTGTAACCCGCCGGGTTGATGCCGAACAAGTAGTCACCGGGTTCTTCATCGCTATCGCCCGAGCGTGCAATGACCCGGTAGCCGCGCGTGCTGCAGGAGCTTGCGGCCTTGCTGTAGCAGTTGTCCCACGAGGAAGACAGGCCGGAGCAATTGATATGCAGGCCCTTCTTGCCCCTTTTGACCTCAGTCTTGGCCGTGGCGGCACATCCAGCAATAGCCAAGATGGCCAGGATGAGCAAAATACGTTTCATTCCTGTCCTTAAATGCAGGGCTGATAGCTGTATGGCCCTGTCGTTATCGCTTTGGTTCTTCCTGAAATTTCCCCAGCGTCCGTGTTCGGTCCAGTAGATAGCGTAAAGATGATGATTCCGTGACAGCTTAATCAGCGAGACGGGTCGCTACAATCACTAATCCTGTCTCAAATGAAAATATTTCTCATGTCAGTCTGCTGCGACGGCCGGGCTGGGTTCCTTGCGCATGGACAGGGTGGTGCCGACCGACGCGGTAATGATCGCCAGGATGGCCAGCCACTGGGTAAACGTCAGTACCTCGCCCAGGAACAGCAGGCCGGACAGTGCGCCGAAGGCTGGTTCGATGCTCATGAGGGTGCCGAAGGTGCGTGCCGGGATGCGCGTGAGGGCAACCATTTCCAGGCTGTAGGGCAGGGCGGTGGACAGCACCGCAACGCCCAGGGCCATGGGGATCACGGCGGGTGTGAGCAAAGCGCTGCCGGCGTGGGCGATACCGATGGGGGCAACGAACAGCGCGGCGACCACAACGCCCAGTGCGGCACTCTGGATACCATGCTCGGCCCCGGCCCGCTGCCCGAACAGGATGTACAGTGCCCAGCACACGCCCGCGCCCAGGGCATAGGCTGCGCCGACCGGGTCGAGGGCCTGCCCGCCATGGCCGGCCGGCAGCAACAGCAGCAGGCCGACGATGGCCAGCGCAATCCACAGGAAGTCGATCGGCCGGCGCGAGGAGAAGATCGCCACGGCCAGCGGGCCGGTGAACTCCAGTGCCACGGCGATGCCGATCGGTACCGTTTGCAGGGCCATATAGAAGAGGAAGTTCATGCCGCCCAGCGCCATGCCGTAGATGATGACGTTGCGCAGGGTGTTGCGGGTCATGCGCACACGCCACGGGCGCAGGATCAGCAGCATGATGATGCTGGCGAAGATCAGGCGCAGGGTGGTAGTGCCTTGGGCGCCGATGAGGGGGAACATGCTTTTGGCCAGGGAGGCACCGGACTGTATCGATGCCATGGCGATGAGCAGCAGGCCGATCGGGAAGAGGGTAGCGGCCAGGCTGCGGGGCTGGGTGTTCATTTCTGTGCAGCGATCCTTGAGCGGGGTGGGGGTGAGCAATATAGTGCGCAATTATGAGGGTGTGGGGCAAGGTGCCGGCCATGAGTTTTCTGGCGCCTGCAAAATCGAGCGCCGCGCACGCGGCGCATCGCCGGCAAGCCGGCTCCCACATCTGTTTCGGGCCAGTTTGTCCTGTGAGTTCACCGCTGCCGCCTTGTTTGTTCCCTTCGATATCGAAGGTGGCGCTGCTGCTTTTCTGCAATCTCCTGTCATGCTCCAAGGGTGCGAGTGCGGAGGAGGCAGGAATAACTGGCCCGAAACAGATGTGGGAGCCGGCTTGCCGGCGATGCGCCGCGCGGGCGGCGCTCGATCTCACAGGCGCAGCAGGTGTTGTGGCGAGCACCTGGCGGCCCTGACGCGGTCTTTTTCAAAAAAACCTAAATTATTGAAATTAAAGGTTGACCTCCGGAAACGCCGCCCTATAATGCGCACCACTCCAACGCGGTAGCGAAGCAAAGCCAGCCACCCCGTTGAGTCAAGTGTTTGAAGCTAAACGAGTTTCTCGCAAAAAACTTCAAAATAAACGCTTGACAGCAAATGAGGAAAGCGTAGAATGCGCGCCTCGGTTGAGACGAAAAACTCTTAACCAAACGCTCTTTAACAAATCGAATCAAGCAATTCGTGTGGGTGCTTGTGAGTACGGACTGATAGTCACAAAGATTATCAGCATCACAAGTGGCCATGCGAGAAATCACATAGTCATTTGAGATTGCTGAGCCAAGTTTAGGGTTTCTTAAAAACCCAAGCAGTATTGAACTGAAGAGTTTGATCATGGCTCAGATTGAACGCTGGCGGCAGGCCTAACACATGCAAGTCGAGCGGATGACGGGAGCTTGCTCCTTGATTCAGCGGCGGACGGGTGAGTAATGCCTAGGAATCTGCCTGGTAGTGGGGGACAACGTTTCGAAAGGAACGCTAATACCGCATACGTCCTACGGGAGAAAGCAGGGGACCTTCGGGCCTTGCGCTATCAGATGAGCCTAGGTCGGATTAGCTAGTTGGTGGGGTAATGGCTCACCAAGGCGACGATCCGTAACTGGTCTGAGAGGATGATCAGTCACACTGGAACTGAGACACGGTCCAGACTCCTACGGGAGGCAGCAGTGGGGAATATTGGACAATGGGCGAAAGCCTGATCCAGCCATGCCGCGTGTGTGAAGAAGGTCTTCGGATTGTAAAGCACTTTAAGTTGGGAGGAAGGGCAGTAAGTTAATACCTTGCTGTTTTGACGTTACCGACAGAATAAGCACCGGCTAACTCTGTGCCAGCAGCCGCGGTAATACAGAGGGTGCAAGCGTTAATCGGAATTACTGGGCGTAAAGCGCGCGTAGGTGGTTCGTTAAGTTGGATGTGAAAGCCCCGGGCTCAACCTGGGAACTGCATCCAAAACTGGCGAGCTAGAGTACGGTAGAGGGTGGTGGAATTTCCTGTGTAGCGGTGAAATGCGTAGATATAGGAAGGAACACCAGTGGCGAAGGCGACCACCTGGACTGATACTGACACTGAGGTGCGAAAGCGTGGGGAGCAAACAGGATTAGATACCCTGGTAGTCCACGCCGTAAACGATGTCAACTAGCCGTTGGAATCCTTGAGATTTTAGTGGCGCAGCTAACGCATTAAGTTGACCGCCTGGGGAGTACGGCCGCAAGGTTAAAACTCAAATGAATTGACGGGGGCCCGCACAAGCGGTGGAGCATGTGGTTTAATTCGAAGCAACGCGAAGAACCTTACCAGGCCTTGACATGCAGAGAACTTTCCAGAGATGGATTGGTGCCTTCGGGAACTCTGACACAGGTGCTGCATGGCTGTCGTCAGCTCGTGTCGTGAGATGTTGGGTTAAGTCCCGTAACGAGCGCAACCCTTGTCCTTAGTTACCAGCACGTTATGGTGGGCACTCTAAGGAGACTGCCGGTGACAAACCGGAGGAAGGTGGGGATGACGTCAAGTCATCATGGCCCTTACGGCCTGGGCTACACACGTGCTACAATGGTCGGTACAGAGGGTTGCCAAGCCGCGAGGTGGAGCTAATCTCACAAAACCGATCGTAGTCCGGATCGCAGTCTGCAACTCGACTGCGTGAAGTCGGAATCGCTAGTAATCGCGAATCAGAATGTCGCGGTGAATACGTTCCCGGGCCTTGTACACACCGCCCGTCACACCATGGGAGTGGGTTGCACCAGAAGTAGCTAGTCTAACCTTCGGGAGGACGGTTACCACGGTGTGATTCATGACTGGGGTGAAGTCGTAACAAGGTAGCCGTAGGGGAACCTGCGGCTGGATCACCTCCTTAATCGACGACATCAGCCTGCTGATGAGCTCCCACACGAATTGCTTGATTCATGGTTGAAGACGATCAAGACCCTATATAGGTCTGTAGCTCAGTTGGTTAGAGCGCACCCCTGATAAGGGTGAGGTCGGCAGTTCAAATCTGCCCAGACCTACCAATATGCGGGGCCATAGCTCAGCTGGGAGAGCGCCTGCCTTGCACGCAGGAGGTCAGCGGTTCGATCCCGCTTGGCTCCACCACTTGCTTCACTTGATCAAACTCAGAAATGAGCATTCGCTTCGAATGTTGATTTCTGACTTTTGTCAGATCGTTCTTTAAAAATTCGGATATGTGATAGATATAGACTGATGACCAGTTTCACTGCTGGTTAATCAGGCTAAGGTAAAATTTGTGAGTTCTGCTCGAAAGAGCAACATGCGAATTTTCGGCGAATGTCGTCTTCACAGTATAACCAGATTGCTTGGGGTTATATGGTCAAGTGAAGAAGCGCATACGGTGGATGCCTTGGCAGTCAGAGGCGATGAAAGACGTGGTAGCCTGCGATAAGCTTTGGGGAGTCGGCAAACAGACTGTGATCCAGAGATCTCTGAATGGGGGAACCCACTCAGCATAAGCTGAGTATCTTGTACTGAATACATAGGTGCAAGAGGCGAACCAGGGGAACTGAAACATCTAAGTACCCTGAGGAAAAGAAATCAACCGAGATTCCCTTAGTAGTGGCGAGCGAACGGGGACCAGCCCTTAAGTTGATTTGAGATTAGTGGAACGCTCTGGAAAGTGCGGCCATAGTGGGTGATAGCCCCGTACACGAAAATCTCTTGTCAATGAAATCGAGTAGGACGGAGCACGAGAAACTTTGTCTGAATATGGGGGGACCATCCTCCAAGGCTAAATACTACTGACTGACCGATAGTGAACCAGTACCGTGAGGGAAAGGCGAAAAGAACCCCGGAGAGGGGAGTGAAATAGAACCTGAAACCGTATGCGTACAAGCAGTGGGAGCCTACTTTGTTAGGTGACTGCGTACCTTTTGTATAATGGGTCAGCGACTTATATTCAGTGGCGAGCTTAACCGAATAGGGAGGCGTAGCGAAAGCGAGTCTTAATAGGGCGTTTAGTCGCTGGGTATAGACCCGAAACCGGGCGATCTATCCATGGGCAGGTTGAAGGTTAGGTAACACTGACTGGAGGACCGAACCGACTACCGTTGAAAAGTTAGCGGATGACCTGTGGATCGGAGTGAAAGGCTAATCAAGCTCGGAGATAGCTGGTTCTCCTCGAAAGCTATTTAGGTAGCGCCTCATGTATCACTCCAGGGGTAGAGCACTGTTTCGGCTAGGGGGTCATCCCGACTTACCAAACCGATGCAAACTCCGAATACCTGGAAGTGCCGAGCATGGGAGACACACGGCGGGTGCTAACGTCCGTCGTGAAAAGGGAAACAACCCAGACCGTCAGCTAAGGTCCCAAAGTCATGGTTAAGTGGGAAACGATGTGGGAAGGCTTAGACAGCTAGGAGGTTGGCTTAGAAGCAGCCACCCTTTAAAGAAAGCGTAATAGCTCACTAGTCGAGTCGGCCTGCGCGGAAGATGTAACGGGGCTCAAACCATGCACCGAAGCTACGGGTGTCATCTTTGATGACGCGGTAGAGGAGCGTTCTGTAAGCCTGTGAAGGTGAGTTGAGAAGCTTGCTGGAGGTATCAGAAGTGCGAATGCTGACATGAGTAACGACAATGCGAGTGAAAAACTCGCACGCCGAAAGACCAAGGTTTCCTGCGCAACGTTAATCGACGCAGGGTTAGTCGGTCCCTAAGGCGAGGCTGAAAAGCGTAGTCGATGGAAAACAGGTTAATATTCCTGTACTTCCAGTTATTGCGATGGAGGGACGGAGAAGGTTAGGCCAGCCTGGCGTTGGTTGTCCAGGTTTAAGGTGGTAGGCTGGAATCTTAGGCAAATCCGGGATTTCAAGGCCGAGAGCTGATGACGAGTTGCCTTTAGGCGACGAAGTGGTTGATACCATGCTTCCAAGAAAAGCTCCTAAGCTTCAGATAACTGGGAACCGTACCCCAAACCGACACAGGTGGTTAGGTAGAGAATACCAAGGCGCTTGAGAGAACTCGGGTGAAGGAACTAGGCAAAATGGCACCGTAACTTCGGGAGAAGGTGCGCCGGCGAGGGTGAAGGACTTGCTCCGTAAGCCCATGCCGGTCGAAGATACCAGGCCGCTGCGACTGTTTATTAAAAACACAGCACTCTGCAAACACGAAAGTGGACGTATAGGGTGTGACGCCTGCCCGGTGCCGGAAGGTTAATTGATGGGGTTAGCGCAAGCGAAGCTCTTGATCGAAGCCCCGGTAAACGGCGGCCGTAACTATAACGGTCCTAAGGTAGCGAAATTCCTTGTCGGGTAAGTTCCGACCTGCACGAATGGCGTAACGATGGCGGCGCTGTCTCCACCCGAGACTCAGTGAAATTGAAATCGCTGTGAAGATGCAGTGTATCCGCGGCTAGACGGAAAGACCCCGTGAACCTTTACTATAGCTTTGCACTGGACTTTGAATTTGCTTGTGTAGGATAGGTGGGAGGCTTTGAAGTGGGGACGCCAGTTCTCATGGAGCCATCCTTGAAATACCACCCTGGCAACTTTGAGGTTCTAACTCAGGTCCGTTATCCGGATCGAGGACAGTGTATGGTGGGTAGTTTGACTGGGGCGGTCTCCTCCCAAAGAGTAACGGAGGAGTACGAAGGTGCGCTCAGACCGGTCGGAAATCGGTCGTAGAGTATAAAGGCAAAAGCGCGCTTGACTGCGAGACAAACACGTCGAGCAGGTACGAAAGTAGGTCTTAGTGATCCGGTGGTTCTGTATGGAAGGGCCATCGCTCAACGGATAAAAGGTACTCCGGGGATAACAGGCTGATACCGCCCAAGAGTTCATATCGACGGCGGTGTTTGGCACCTCGATGTCGGCTCATCACATCCTGGGGCTGAAGCCGGTCCCAAGGGTATGGCTGTTCGCCATTTAAAGTGGTACGCGAGCTGGGTTTAGAACGTCGTGAGACAGTTCGGTCCCTATCTGCCGTGGACGTTTGAGATTTGAGAGGGGCTGCTCCTAGTACGAGAGGACCGGAGTGGACGAACCTCTGGTGTTCCGGTTGTCACGCCAGTGGCATTGCCGGGTAGCTATGTTCGGAAGAGATAACCGCTGAAAGCATCTAAGCGGGAAACTTGCCTCAAGATGAGATCTCACTGGGATCTTGAATCCCCTAAAGGGCCGTCGAAGACTACGACGTTGATAGGTTGGGTGTGTAAGCGCTGTGAGGCGTTGAGCTAACCAATACTAATTGCCCGTGAGGCTTGACCATATAACACCCAAGCAATTTGCGCACGAAAGCCAAATTGTGGTGGTGAAGACGAAACGAACCGAAAGTTCGCAACATCACAAATATCGCATATCCGAATTCGCTGGGCTGTCCATCTGGACATTCTGGCAACAGAATTTCTTGACGACCATAGAGCATTGGAACCACCTGATCCCATCCCGAACTCAGCAGTGAAACGATGCATCGCCGATGGTAGTGTGGGGTTTCCCCATGTGAGAGTAGGTCATCGTCAAGATTCATTTCGCAAAACCCCTATCTGCGTATGCAGGTAGGGGTTTTGTCTTTGTGGTGCAAAAATTCCCAGGCATACGCAGTCCCTGTGGGAGCGGCCTTGTGTCGCGAAAGGGCCGCAATGCGGCCCCAGGATTGATGCGCAACAGTTGAAATTGCTGGGGCTGCTTTGCAGCCCTTTCGCGACACAAGGCCGCTCCCACAGGGGATCGCGCCAACTTTCAGAATTTGAGCAAGACAGTTGCTCTCACAGGGCCCGCGTAGCTCCGAAAAGCAATCATGAAATGTGCGTCATTTATGCCTGACGAATCACAGGTCAATGCTACGCTCGCGGAAATACTCAGCACGGATACCCATCATGGAAATGAACTGGCACCAGGCCCTGCAAGAGAGCCTGAGCTGGCTGGCAATCGCCTCGTTCATCACCCTTGTCTGCTTCACAGCAGCCGCCACACTGGCTGTACGTTGTACGCGCTGGGGCAGCCAGTTCTGGCAGCTTGCCGGGCCCTATTTCAGTTTCAGGCGCAGTTGGCGGCCGTTGCTGGTGTTCGCCCTGCTGCTGGTATTGACGCTATTCTCGGTGCGCCTGAACGTGCTGTTCTCGTTCTGGTACAACGGCTTCTACAGCGCCTTGCAAGGCCTTGACCAAGCCGCTTTCTGGTACCTGCTCGGCGTCTTCGCGGTATTGGCCACGATCCATGTGCTGCGTTCGCTGTTCACCTTCTATGTAAGCCAGGCGTTCAGCATCCACTGGCGTGTCTGGCTGACCGAGCGCCTGACCCACGACTGGATGCACGGCGATGCCTACTACCGTGGCCAGTTCCTGGCCGAGCCGGTGGACAACCCTGACCAGCGTATCGAACTGGACGTCAACGCCTTTGTCAGCAACTCGGTGACCCTCGCCCTAGGCGCGGTCAGCGCGCTGGTTTCGCTGGTGGCGTTCACCGGCATCCTGTGGGGGCTGTCGGCGCCGCTGGCCGTCGCGGGTGTGGAGATTCCCCGGGCGATGGTGTTTGCTGTGTACCTGTACGTCATCGTCGCTACCTGGATCGCCTTCCGCCTCGGGCGGCCGCTGATCCGCCTGAACTTCCTCAACGAAAAGCTCACCGCCAACTTCCGTTACGCGCTGATGCGCCTGCGCGAGAACGCCGAGAACATCGCTTTCTACCAGGGCGCGCAGGTCGAGCGGGGCACCTTGCTGGGCCGCTTTGGTGCCTTGATCGTGAATGCCTGGGCGCTGGTGTTCCGAAACCTGAAATTCAGTGGTTTCAACCTGGGCGTGAGCCAGGTAGCAGTGGTGTTCCCGTTCATTCTGCAGGCACCGCGCTTCTTCAGCGGGGCGATCAAGCTGGGCGACGTCATGCAGACCTCCCAGGCCTTTGGCCAGGTGCAGGATTCGTTGTCATTCTTCCGCGAGTCGTATGATGCGTTTGCCCAGTACCGGGCTACCCTCGACCGTCTGACCGGCTTCCTCGATGCCAACGAGCAGGCGAGCGCTTTGCCGCGCGTCATCACCGAGGACCAGGAGCATGCCTTGGCGATCAGCCGCCTGCAGGTGCTGCGCCCGGACGGGCATGCACTTATCGCCGACCTGAACCTTGACCTGCACGCCGGCCAGGCGCTGTTGATCAAGGGGCCGTCGGGCAGCGGCAAAACCACGCTGCTGCGTGCGCTGGCGGGCCTCTGGCCGTATGCAGAGGGTGAGGTCAGGCGCCCGCTGGGCCACCAGGCGCTGTTCCTGTCGCAGCGGCCGTACCTGCCGCTGGGTGATCTGCGCGCCGTCATCGCCTACCCGGCGGCCAGCAGGCCTGAGGACGAAACGCGGATGCAGCAGGCCTTGCGCCAGGTCAACCTGACCCACCTGGCCGAGCGACTGGATGTCAGCTGTGACTGGTCACACATTCTCTCGGTCGGTGAGCAGCAGCGCCTGGCATTTGCCCGGGTGCTGTTCAACCGGCCGCAGGTGGTGTTTCTCGACGAGTCCACTTCGGCCATGGACGAAGGGCTCGAGCATGCCCTGTATTCACTGTTGCGCACGGAAATGCCGGGGGCGTTGCTGGTGAGTGTCGGGCACCGCAGCACGCTGGCAGGTTTCCATACCCATCGGCTGGAGGTGGATGGGCATGGCGGCTGGTCTCTACTGGAGCAGCAGCCAGCGCTGGCCTAGTGCGGCTTGCCGGTGATCGGGCCTGACCTGAGCAATGCGACCCCGACCAGGGTGCTGCCGGCACACGCTGCGCCAAGCAGGAATGTCGCCTTGAAGCCGACCCCGTCCCACAGCAGCCCGGCCACCACGCTGGCCACCAGCAGCGCCACGCCGGTCAGCAGGTTGAACAGGCCGAAGGCTGTACCGCGCAGTTCGGCGGGGGCACTGTCGGCGATCATGGCGGCAAAGACGCCTTGGCTGAAGCCCAGGTGCAGGCCCCAGGCAGCCACCCCCATGGCCAGCCCGGTCCAGCCCGGCAGCAGGGCCAGTAGCAGGTCGGCGGCGACCAGCAGCCCCAGCCCGGTCATCAGCACGCCGCGGCGGCCTACGCGGTCCGACAGCACCCCCGCTGGGTAGGCCGACAGCGAGTAGGCCAGGGCCATGAGCACCAGCACTGCCGGCGCCCACAGCGGCGCCAGACCCATGTCCTGGGCGCGCAGCAGCAGAAACGCCTCGCTGAAGCGGGCGAGGGTGAACAGCGTGGCCAGGCCGATCAGCCGCCAGTAGGCCGGGCCCAGGCGGGCCAGCTCGTGCAGGGCCAGCGGTGAGCGCACCGGCCGGGTAGTGGCCGGCGTTTCAGGTTCGTGCACGAAGGCGATGAGGATGTACACCGCCACGAACGCCGGGAGCACCGCCACCCAGAACACCGTCTGGAAATGGCTCGCGGTCAGCCACATCAGCACGATCGCCAGCAACGGCCCAAGGAAGGCGCCCACGGTATCCAGCGCCTGGCGCAGGCCGAAGGCTGCACCACGCAGTTCTGCGGGTGTGACGTCGGCCACCAGCGCATCGCGCGGCGCCCCACGAATGCCTTTGCCTACCCGGTCGACGAAGCGTGCTGCGGTCAACCACTCCAGCCCGGAGGCCATGGGAAACACCGGCTTGGTCAACGCACCCAGGCCATAGCCCAGCACCGTGAGCAGCTTGCGCTTGCCCAGCCGGTCGCTGAGGGCGCCGGAAAACACCTTGGTGATCGAGGCGGTCGCCTCGGCGATACCTTCGATAAAGCCCACCGCCACTACCGAGGTGCCGAGCACGGTGACCATGTACAGCGGCAGCAGGGCGTGAATCATTTCCGAGGAAATGTCCATGAACATCGACACGAAGCCCAGCGCCCAGACACTGCGAGGGATCTTCGACAGAGACCTGGTGGCGTTCGTGGCGTGGCTTTCTTCGTGGCTGCGCATCAGGAGGCTCGGCAGAGGGCTACGTTCGAAACTGTAGGAGCCGTCACGCAGGATGCAAATCGGACAGGTGTATGCAAGCAACAGCGCGAATAGCCGGGCTGCGCCGGCAACGCTGTCGTGTCAGCAAAGTTCCGTTACAAACATGTAAACTTCGTAAATAAGATTTAAACTCATTTGCGAATCTCTATATTTACCATCCCTGTTGGCCACCAAACTGAGTTTGCGAGGCCGGTGGGCGAGGGCTCCCGGTTTCCGACAGGGATGTGCCGTTTCGCTCATGAATCGCAGGAGATGTACCCATGCAGTGCAAGACTTCACCCAACAGCCTGGCCCTGGCGTTCGTTGCGCTGGCGTCACCGGCCATGGTGGCCAGCGCGGCCCAGGCCGAAGAACAGCGCACGGGTGAGGTGCTGGAGATGCCGGTCGCCGACAACGCGCTGGTGATTCAGGACACCCTGGTCACCGCCGAGCGCGAGGCACGCCAGGCCCTGGGTACGTCGATCATCACCGCCGAAGACATCAAGCGCCATCCGCCGGCCAATGACCTGTCCGACATCATCCGCCGCGAGCCCGGGGTCAACCTGACCGGCAACAGCGCCAGCGGCGCGCGTGGCAACAACCGGCAGATCGACCTGCGCGGCATGGGCCCGGAAAATACCCTGATCCTCATCGACGGCAAGCCATCCAGCGCACGCAACGCCGTGCGCTATGGCTGGAACGGCGACCGCGATACCCGCGGTGAAACCAACTGGGTACCGGCAGAAGCGGTCGAGCGCATCGAGATCCTGCGTGGCCCGGCGGCCGCACGTTACGGTTCCGGCGCCATGGGCGGGGTGGTCAACATCATCACCAAGCGGCCCACCGACGAACTCAAGGGCAGCGTCAGCCTGTATACCCAGCTGCCGGAAGACAGCGCCGAGGGCGCCAGCCGCCGGGGCAACTTCAACCTGGGCGGCGGCCTGACCGACAACCTCGGCTTCCGCCTGTACGGCGGCCTGGCCAAGACCGATGCCGACGACCTGGACATCAATGCCGGGCATGCCACCAGTGCGCTGGTGGCGGGTCGCGAAGGCGTACGCAACAAGGACATCAATGGCCTGCTGAGCTGGAAGCTGAACGACGAGCACCGCCTCGAGGCCAGTGCTGGCTACAGCCGCCAGGGTAATATCTTTGCCGGCGACACCATGAACAGCAACGGCGGTGGTGACGTCGAGTTCGTGTCCAGCCTGTACGGCCACGAAACCAATGTGATGCAGCGCAGTACCTACGACCTGACCCACCTGGGCGATTTCACCTGGGGTACCAGCAAGACCGTGCTGGCCTACGAGTACGTGCGCAACTGGCGCCTCAACGAGGGCCTGGCAGGCCGTACCGAAGGTGCCCCCAATGCCGAAGGCGCCGCCATGTCGCGCCTGCGCAACACGCGCCTGAGCAGCGAAGTGAACCTGCCATTCGCCATGGGCAGCACCGAACATGTGCTGACCCTGGGCGGCGAGTACCTGTACGAAGCGCTCAATGACCAGGGCTCGCTGCGCCCGCAAAGCTCGGACCCTACCGGTAACGACGGGTTGGTCGGTTTCGACCGCAGCAGCTCGAAGATGACCGCCCGCAGCTATGCGCTGTTCGTCGAGGACAACATCATAGTCGGCGACACCACCATTACCCCGGGCCTGCGTTTCGACCACCACGAAACCTTCGGCGACAACTTCAGCCCCAGCCTGAACCTGTCGCACAAGCTAACCGAAGCACTGTCGGTCAAAGGCGGTATCGCGCGCGCCTACAAGACCCCGAACCTGTACCAGTCCAATCCCAACTACTTGCTGTACAGCCGCGGCAATGGTTGCAGCGTGCAGCAGACCAACAACGGTGGCTGCTACCTGCAGGGCAACGCCGACCTCAAGCCCGAGATCAGCGTCAACAAGGAAATCGGCCTGATGTACGACCGTGGTACCTGGCGCACCAGTGCCACGTACTTTCGCAACGACTACAAGAACAAGATCGTCGGTGATACCGATGTGTTGTACACCATCGGCACCGGCAGCCGCGTGACCCAGTGGGACAACGCCGGCAAGGCGCGGGTGGAAGGTATCGAAGGCAACCTGTTCATCGAGCTTACCCCGGCCCTGGACTGGAACACCAACCTGACCTGGATGCTCGACAACGACAACCGCGAGACCGGCGAGCCGCTGTCGGTGATCCCGGAATACACCGTCAACACCACCTTCGACTGGCGCGCCACCGAGAAGCTGTCGTTCCAGGTGGCGGGTACCTACTTCGGCAAGCAGAAGTCGCCGACCTTCAACGAACGCACCCAGCAAGGCTACGACAAGACCGCGCAACGGGACGTGGAAGCCTACGGCCTGGTGGACGTGAGCGCTGGTTACAAGTTCAACGCCAACTACGACGTGCGGGTGGGGGTGAACAACGTGTTCGACAAGCAGATCCTGCGTGGCGGCAACGCCAGTACTTCGGGCGCCAATACCTATAACCAGCCGGGCA
Organism: Pseudomonas sp. X4; assembly: GCF_040784925.1. Classification (NCBI taxonomy): domain Bacteria; kingdom Pseudomonadati; phylum Pseudomonadota; class Gammaproteobacteria; order Pseudomonadales; family Pseudomonadaceae; genus Pseudomonas; species Pseudomonas sp. X4. The sequence continues at coordinate 4,328,143 of NZ_CP160798.1, forward strand.
GGGCGGTGTTCGCTGCGCTGAACATCAACTTCTGATCCAAGGGGCCGCTGCGCGACCCATTCGCCGGCAAGCCAGCTCCCACAGGGATCGCGCCAACGTTTGGAATTTGAGCAAGACAGTTGCTCCCACAGATACCACACAGTATTCGAACCCTGTGCAATCCCTGTGGGAGCTGGCTTGCCGGCGAATGGGCTGCAAAGCAGCCCCGGATGCCTCCGATCAACGCCAAGGAGCCCCCGATGATCAAAGCCCCCGCCTGGCTGCAGATCCTCTCCCGCAGCTGTGCCGCACTGCTCGGCGGCTATGCCCTCAGCTACGCCGCCAGCGCCTGCCTGGCCCGCATCCTGCCGCTGGCTGCCGCCGATGCGGTCATCGTCGCGACCCTGCCGGCCTTCATCTTCTACACCGCCGCCATCCTCTGGGCCTTCGCCTGCAGCGATGCCCTGCGTGCCTGGGCCTCGCTGGCTGTGGCCGTACCGCTTGCCCTGATCGGCTTCTGGCCGCAGGCACTGGAGTGGCTGGCATGAAGAACACCTTCACCCAATCGATGGCCTGGCTGCACACCTGGGCCGGGCTGATATTCGGCTGGCTGCTGTTCGCCATCTTCGTCACCGGCACCCTGGCGGTATTCGACAAGGAACTCGACCACTGGATGCAACCGGAAATCCCGGCCACCGAGGTACCCCAGGCCGACGCCGCGCGGCGCGCCATTGCCTACTTGCAGGCCCACGAGCCGCAGGCTGGCAACTGGGGCATCAGCCTGCCGAGCGAGCGCTCGCCCGGGTTGCGCGTGTCCACCGGCGAGCGTCGCCATGGCCCCACCGTACAGCTTGACCCGCGCACTGGCGAGGCCATCGAGGTGCGGGACAGTGTTGGTGGCAACTTCTTCTTCCGCTTCCATTTCACCCTCGACCTGCCACGCAACTGGGGCATCTTCGTGGTCGGCGCGCTGGCGCTGGTAATGCTCGCGGCGCTGGTCACCGGTATCGTCATCCACAAGAAGATCTTCAAGGAGTTCTTCACCTTCCGGCCGAACAAGGGCCAGCGCTCGTGGCTGGATTTCCACAACGCCAGCGCGGTGCTGTTGCTGCCGTTCCACCTGATGATCACCTACACCGGCCTGGTGATCTTCATGCTCATCTACATCCCGGCCGGGGTCGATGCGCTGTTCGCCGGCGACAACCGTGCCTACTTCCAGGCCCAGGGCAATGCCCGCCTGGAGCAGCCTCGTGGCCTGGCCAGGCAACCGGCCGCGCTGGTCGATGTCGCGCCATTGCTGGCCCAGGCCGAGGCGCGCCTGGGGCCGATTGGTGGCCTGAATATCCGCAACCCCAACACGGCGGCGGCGCGTATCGAAATACGCCCCGGGCTGGGCAACCGCATTGCCTTGGCCAAGGGCCAGGCCATGGTCTTCGATGGGGTCAGCGGGCAGTTGCTCGGCGACGTCGCCGAATGGCACGCGGCGCCATTGACCCAGCGGGTCATGGCCGGCCTGCATTTCGCCCAGTTTGGCGGCTACCCGATGCGCTGGCTGTATTTCGTCTGCGGGCTGGTCAGTTGCCTGATGATCGCCAGCGGGCTGGTGCTGTTCTGCGTGAAGCGTGGGCGCAAGTACGCCAGCGCCGAGGCTTCGGTGCGGCGTTGGTACCGGTTGGCGGAGGTATGCAACGTGGGCTTCGTCAGTGGCCTGTTGTTGGCGTGCGTGGGGTTGCTGTGGGCCAGCCGTGTGCTGCCGGTGGAACTGGCGCAGCGGGAGAGCTGGGAGGTTCGTGCGTTCTTTGGTGTATGGCTGCTGGCGCTGTTGCATGCCGGTATCAGGCCGGTACGCCGGGCCTGGGTCGAGCAACTGCTGCTGACCGCGTTGCTGTGCATTGGCCTGGGTGCGTTGGGTGGCTTGGGCGACGCCATGCGCCTCGGGGTGGTGGCCTGTGCCTTGGTGTTGGGTGTATTGCTCGGGCTGCTGGCCTGGCGCGTATGGCAGGCGCAGTGGGTGCCGCAGAAGGCCAGGGCAGGGCGGCGGATGGAGGCCGGGGCATGATGATGTGGATCATGGGCAGCGTGTTGTTCGCCTACGCTGGCATGCTGGGGCTGTGCCAGGGGCTGGAGCGGCATTACAAGCAGGTATGGAACCGCACCTGCCCGCCGGTGCTGCGTGTTGGCTTGCGCGCGGCCGGCTGGCTGGCGTTGCTGGCCAGTCTGGTGCTATGTGCCCAGGCCTGGGGCTGGGCCATGGGGCCGGTGGCCTGGTTTGCCGTGATGTCGCTGGCGGGGATGGTGCTGGTATTGCTGCTGCCATACTGGCCGCGGCTGGCGGTGGGGTTGTTGGCAGCGGTGCCGGTTTGGGGACTGATGCTGCTGATGATCTGACCAGGCCCCATCGTCGGCGCAGCCGGTGCCAGGTTGTTGCGGTAAAAAGTGCCAAGGCATGTTAAACCTTGCGCCCCGACCCGCTGCGAGAGAAACCCGGTGAAAGCCGTCCGCCTGACCCTGATCTGCCACGCCCTTACCCAGGCCCAGAAGACCGGGCGCCTGCACCGTGCCGACGACGGCATCCTGCCGTTGGGCCAGCAGCCTTTCGCCGACCTTTCCGGTGTGCCGGTGCTGACTGCACCAGAGCGGCGAGCCTGCGAGACGGCGGCGTGGTTTTCGGGGCCGGTGCAGGTCGAGCCGGCCTTGGCCGATTGCGACCTGGGGTGTTGGCAAGGGCTGACGCTGAAGCAATTGCAGGCCGAGCAACCGCAGGCGATGGCCGAATGGCTGCAGGCCCCGGCCAGTGATGTGCACGGCGGCGAGTCGTTCGCCGTGCTTTGCCAGCGCATTGCCGCCTGGTTGGGGGCCTTCGACAGGCCAGGTGAATGGGTGGCGGTTACCCACCCGATGGTCATGCGCGCTGCGCTGGTGCACGTACTTGGCTGCCCGATGAGCGCCAGTCAGCGGGTCGACGTGTTGCCGCTGTCGCGCCTGGAGCTGAGCTTTACCGGGCAGTGGCGCCTGCGCCTGGGCTGAAGGTCAGAACGCCAGCTTGTAGCCGATCAGCAGCAGCATCGCCGCCAGGCACGGACGCAGCACGCGGTCGGAAATCCGCCCGGTGAGGTGGCTGCCCAGGTAGATGCCTGGCAGCGAGCCCAGCAGCAGGTAGCCCAGCAGCGACCAGTCCATGTTGCCCATGCCGGCATGGCCCAGGCCCGCCACCAGGGTAAGTGGCACGGCGTGGGCGATTTCGGTACCGACCAGGCGGCGGGTGACCAGGAACGGGTACAGCAGGAACAGCGCCACGGTACCCAGTGCGCCAGCACCGATGGAAGTGAGGGTGACCATCACCCCCAGCACCACGCCGGTGAGCACGGTAAGGATGTTCAGGCTGCGGTCGCTGAGGTGGTAGTGGTCACCGGCATGGCGGCTGGCGAAGGCCTGCAGGCGCGATTTGAACAGGATGGCCAGCGCGGTCAGGATCAGCACCACCGCCAGGCCTTGCTTGATGACGGCGTTGAGCGCCGAGGTGTCGGTGTGCAGGGTGCTGAGGAACCACAGGGTCAGCGCCGCAGCGGGCACGCTGCCCAGGCTGAGCAGGCCGGTGATCTTCCAGTCGACGTTCTTGTTGCGCGCATGCACCCAGACGCCACTGGCCTTGGTGATGGCGGCGTAGAGCAGGTCGGTGCCGACGGCTGTTGCCGGGCTGATGCCAAACCACAACAGGATCGGGGTCATCAGCGAGCCGCCACCGACGCCGGTCATTCCGACGATGAAACCCACGACCAGGCCCGCAATGGTGAAACCGAAAGAACCTACATCCATACGCTACTCGACTGCCCAACTTTGCCCGTTATCGGATGCAGCCCAGCATATAGATTTTTTTATAGCCAAATAGACTTGTTCGTTATTAGGTTATAACCGGGTGCTTGCCTGTCAGGGCCCTATCGCCGGCAGGCAGCACCGAGTCAGCGATCAGTCATCACCACCATCACATGTGCATCTGCGCCATCGTCACTTTCCGACAGGTAGATATGCCCCACCTGGCTGTCGAAATACGCCGTCTCCTGCGGCCCGATGCTCACCGCTTCGCCGGTTTCGAACTCGATACGAACGCGCCCGCTCAGCACCAACGCGAACTCTTGCCCGGGGTGGCGGATAAAATCGTCGAACTGGCCGCGTTCACGGGCAATAATGCGGGCATAAGCGGGTGTCATGCGCCGTTCGGGGAAGTCGCCGGCGATCGGGTGGTAGTCATAGGTGCCGGTCGAGTAGCCCGCCGCCGCCGGCAGTGAATCGACCACCACGGTCACCGGTGCCGGTGCCGTGACCGTGCCGCTGGCGCGCAACAGCTGGGCAATGTCGACATTCAGCGCCCGGGCGGCAGCGGCCAGTTTTTCATAGCTGACCGAGACCTGCGCCAGTTCCATCTTCGACAAGGTGGACAGCGGTACGCCGCTGGCTTCGGACAATTGCTTGAGGGTCATCTGGCGCGCCTTGCGCACCTGGCGCAGGCGCTGGCCGACTACGGCACGGTCCAGCAGGGGTAGGGCAGCGGGCATTGGGGGTCTCGGCATACGGCGTTGGTCGGGCATCTTACCTTGGACCCTTGCGTATTCGTAAATTCTCATATATTAGAATTCTCATAAATGATAATTAGCCTGGCAGGAGCGTGCATGACCCCGATCTACGACACCCTGATCATCGGCGCCGGCATTGCCGGTGCATCTCTGGGCTATCGCCTGGCCGGCCAGCAGAAGGTGCTGCTGCTCGAGCGCGAGGCACAGCCTGGCTACCATTCCACCGGGCGTTCGGCAGCCATGTTCATGGAGGCCTACGGCACCCCGCAGATCCAGGCGTTGACCCGCGCCAGCCGGGCCTTCTACGAAGCACCACCGCAGGGTTTCTGCGAGCACCCGCTGCTTGAACCGCGTGGCTGCCTGTACGTCGCCAGCCTGGAACAGCGCACGCTGCTCGAGCAGACCCTTGCGCAGAACCTGGTCAACGGCACCGAGGTCAGCCTGCTCGACCGCGACGCCGCCCTGGCCCTGGTGCCGAGCCTGCGTGGCGAGAACCTCGCCGGCGCGGTGCTCGAGGCGGGGGCCATGGACCTGGACGTACATGCCCTGCACCAAGGCTTCTTGCGTGGCTATCGCGCCGCTGGCGGCGAACTGCGCTGCAACGCCGAGCTTGTCCAGGCCTGGTATCTGGATGACCTGTGGCAGGTGCAGCTGGGCGATGGCAGCCGCATACAGGCGCGCCAGCTGGTCAATGCCGCTGGCGCCTGGGCCGACCGTGTGGCTGAGCAGTGCGGCGTGGCGCGTATCGGCCTGCAACCCTGCCGGCGCAGTGCCTTTACCTTCCCCGGCCCGGCAGACCAGGACTTCGCCCGCTGGCCGGCAGTAATCGGCGTAGACGAAAGCTTCTACTTCAAGCCCGACGCCGGCCAGCTGCTGGGTTCGCCGGCCAATGCCGACCCGGTCGAACCCCAGGACGCCGCGCCCGAGGAGCTCGACGTGGCTTTGGGCATCTACAACATCGAGGCCATGACCACCCTGGCGATCCGCCGGCCGAGCCACACCTGGGCCGGGCTGCGCTCGTTCGTCGCCGACGGCGACCTGGTGATCGGTTTCGATGTGCACGCGCCAGCGTTCTTCTGGCTGGCGGCACAAGGTGGCTATGGCATCCAGTCGGCTGCGGGCGCCTCGCGCCTGGCTGCCGACCTGCTGCTGGGCCAGCCCCTGTGTCCTGGCCTTGTCAGCCAGGGGGTGGCGCCCGAGCGCCTGTCCCCGGCCCGTTTCCAGCAATCCTGAAAGGAGCATCCCATGAGCAATGATATCCAGCGTTTCCCCAGCAGCCTGCCGTTCCCGTTCTCCCGTGCGGTGAAAGCCGGCGGCTTCCTGTTCCTGTCCGGCCAGGTGCCGATGAGTGCCGGCGGCGAAGTGGTGCGCGGTGACATCCAGGCCCAGACCCGCGCCGCCTGCGAGCGCATCGCCGAAAGCCTGGCGGCCTGCGGCGCGCGTTTCGACCAGGTGGTCAAGGCCACGGTGTGGCTGTCGGACATGAGCCACTTCGCCGGCTTCAACGAGGTGTACAAGGAGTTCTTCGGCGCAGCGCTGCCGGTGCGCTCGACCGTGGCCTCGGCATTGGCGCTGGGGGTGGATGTGGAGATCGAAGTGCAGGCGTTTGTCGGCGACACCTGACCGGGCAGAAATCTGCGCATGAACAACTGTCTTGCGCAAAACCTGCAAGATTGCCTGGCCCTGTGGGAGCGGGTTCACCCGCGAACACCGGCGTAGCCGGTGCCATGCAGCGCGGTGCCTGCTTCGCGGGTGAACCCGCTCCCACAGGGCCAGCGTTGCATTCAAGGACGGTGGATTACCTGTAGGAGCGGCGGCCTGAATTGCCCGCCAAAAAGCAAAACAACAATAAATCCAGAGGTTCACATGCAAGAGCAGCTGAAGATTGCCGGCGCGTTTGTCGGCGTGATCGTGGGGGCGGGGTTCGCTTCGGGGCGGGAACTGTTGTTGTTCTTTGTCGATTTCGGTGTGTGGGGGCTGGTCGGTGCGCTGGTCAGCGCAGCCTTGTTCACCTTCCTCGGCATGGCCCTGGCGGGGCTGGGCAATCGCCAGCAGGCCACTTCGCACAAGGACGTGATTCAGGCCATCTGCGGCCGTCACCTGGGCCTGTTCGTCGACTGGCTGATCACCTTTTTCATGTTTGCCGTCACCGTGGTCATGCTGGCCGGTGGTGGTGCCTTGCTGGAGCAGCAGTTCGGCATCCCGGCGCTGGCCGGCAGCGTGATGGTGACGCTGGTGGTGGTGGGCATCGTGTGCCTGGATGTGCGCAAGGTGATCCTCGCCATTGGTGCCATCACGCCGTTGCTGATCCTGGTGGCCTCGGCGATTGCGTTGTACGCCGTGTTCAGCCGGGAGCAGAGCTTCGCCCAGCTCGACCAGCTGGCCAGCCAGCAACAGGCGGGCACCCGTCACTGGCTGCTGGGGGCGTTCCTGTACGTGTCGTACAACATCGTTGCCGGCGCGCCGATCCTGGCCATCCTGGGCGGCTCGGCCAAGGGCGAGAGAACGGCGGTATGGGGTGGGTTGCTCGGTGGTGCAGCACTGGGCGGACTGATGCTGGTGATGAGTGCCGGGCTGTTGTCGCGCCTGGACAGCGTGGCTGACCTGCCGATGCCGATGCTGTCGATCGCCAACGAAGTATCGCCACTGCTGGGGCTGGTGATGTGCCTGATCATCTTCGGCATGATCGTCAACACCGCGGTGGGTACGTTGTTCTCGTTTCTCTCGCGGCTGATGCCGGCGGGGACGGCGAAGTTTCGCTGGGGCTCGGTGGTGACCGGGGTGGTGGCATTCGGCTGCAGCCTGGTGGGGTTCATCAGCCTGGTGGGTGAGGTGTACCCGCTGTTCGGTTACCTGGGCTTCGTGCTGATGGCTGCGGTGCTGCTGGCCTGGGTCCGGCGGAGCAAAGTGGTTAAAGCGGCGGTGGCGTAGGGGGCTGCTGCGCAGCCCGATCGCGACACAAGGCCGCTCCCACAAGGATCGCATGGCACCTGTGGGAGCGGCCTTGCGTCGCGATTGGGGCGCAGAGCGCCCCCTTGGGCCATCAGATCCTGAAGCTGCCTACCAGCTGCTTCAGACGCCCGGCCTGCTGGGCCAGTTGGTCGCAATGGCGCAGGGTCTCGTTGAGGTTCTCCACCCCTTGCTGGTTCAGGGCGTTGATCTGGGTGATGTCCAGGTTGAGGCTCTCGACCACGGCGGTCTGCTCTTCGGTAGCGGTAGCCACCGATTGGTTCATGCCATCGATCTCGCCAATGCGCTGGGTCACGCTGGCCAGGCGCTCGCCGGCCTGGTTGGCCACCTGCACGGTCTGCTCGCTGGAAACCTGGCTGGTGTTCATGGTGTGCACCGCTTCGCGCGAGCCTACCTGCAGGCTGGTGATCATGCGGTGGATTTCTTCCGCCGACTCCTGGGTGCGGTGCGCCAGGTTGCGTACCTCGTCGGCCACCACGGCAAAGCCACGGCCGGCCTCACCGGCACGGGCTGCTTCGATGGCGGCGTTCAGCGCCAGCAGGTTGGTCTGCTGCGAGATGCCCTTGATCACGTCGAGGATCTTGCCGATTTCGTCAGTGCTGGCGTTGAGCGTTTCGATTTGCGCGCAGGACTCGCTGATGCGCTGCGACAGGGCGGTCATGGCGCTGATCGCTTCTTCGACCACTTCACGGCCACCGTGGGCCTGCTCGCTGGCACCGCTGGCATGCTGCGAGGCATCGGCGGCGTTGCGGGCGATTTCCTGGGTGGCGGCACCCAGTTCGTTGATCGCTGCGGCCACGCTGTTGGTGCGCATGCTTTGCTCTTCGGAACCGGTGATCGACGCATTGGAGGCATTGACCACCTTTTCCGACAGGTCGTGCACCAGGCGGGTTGCCGAGGACACTTCGCTGATCGAGGCATGGATGCGCTCGACGAAGCGGTTGAACGAAGTGGCCAGTTCGCCGAACTCGTCCTTGTTCTGCACGGTCAGGCGGCGGGTAAGGTCACCTTCGCCCTCGGCGATGTCGCGCATGGCGCGGCCCATGGTGGTCAGCGGGCTCATCAGCACCGGGATCAGCAGGCCGAGCAGGCCGGCGATGGCCGCCACGGCGATCAGCATGGCGATGATCGCCGAGGTGCGGAACTGGCTGAGCGCGGCGTAGGCCTTGTCCTTGTCGATCGACAGGCCGATGTACCACTGTGCCGAAGGCAGGCCGGCCACCGGGGCGAAGGAGATGATGCGGTCCTGGCCATTGAGGGTGACATCCTGCATGCCGGCGGCGACTTGCAGGTTGCTGCCGGGGTAGATGTCCTTGAGGTTCTTCATCACCTGGTCTTTGTCGGGGCTGACGATCACCTGGCCATTGCTGTCGGCCAGGAAGGCGTGGCCGATGCCGCCGAAATCGACCGAGTTGATGATCTCGACCAGGGTGTCGAGGGTGACGTCACCGCCGACCACACCGATCAGCTCGCCATTGCCCTTGCTTTTCACCGGCGTGGCGATGGTGACCATCAGGCCGCCGACAGCACCCTGGTACGGGGCAGTCAGCACGGTCTGCCCGGCGCTTGCCGCGGCGCCGTACCAAGGGCGCTGACGTGGGTCGTAACCGGCCGGCATCTGTGTATCGGGGCGCTGGGTGAATACACCGTTGGCCTGGCCCAGGTAGGTGAACAGGAAATTGCGCGTATAGGACGGCTGCTCGATCAGCCCGGCCAGGGTGTCGCCGGCACCTTGCTGGGCGATGTCCTGGGCCAGGTTTTCCAGGACCAGGATGCGCCCGCTCATCCAGTTCTGCACGCTGCTGGCGGTCAGTGCGCCGGACTGCTGCACCGAAGCTTCGATGTTCTGGCGAATGGTGTTGCGTTGCAGGTAGTCGTTGTAGAGCGTGAACAGGGCAAATGCCAGGACCACGACGCCGCAGGCGCTGAGCAGGATCTTGTGGCGAAATTTCAGGTTCATGTTTCGAGACCTTGGGCCAATGAGGGGAGGGCGCATCGCGCTCATGACGCATTGCGCAACCTATCGTTCGGGATATCGGCTCAAGGGGTAAAAGATTGAAGTGCTTACAGAAATTTCTTACGGTCATTTCGACGGACGGCATTCACTGGCTACACAACTGCTCGATCAACAGGCGTGCAGCCTGCTGCAACGGTTGTTGCTTGCGCCAGAAGATGTGTACCGGCAACTGCAGCTCGTTGCGGGTGTTGCGAAAATCCAGGCGCACCAGGCGCCCGCTGGCCAGCAGTGGCGCGACCCGCGACAGCGGCAGGTCGCCCCAGCCCAGGCCGGCCTCCACCATCTGCAGGGCGAGGTCGAAGCTGTCGGTTGACCAGTGCGTGGCGCCTATCAACGGGCGTGGGTCGGCCAGCGGCAGGTCACGGCTGCGCACCAGGATCTGGCGCACCCGGGTGAGGTCTTCGAGGTAGTGGATACGCCCCTCGCGCAGGGCCGGGTGGGCGGGGGACAGGGTGGCCACCAGCGACTCCATGCCGATGTGCTGGAAGCCGCGCCGGGCATCGACCTGCAGCCCGGCAAAGGCCACGCAGAGGTCGGCGCGGCCGCTGTCCAGCAGGCGCACGGCCTCTTCCTGCGGGGCGCTGAGCAAGGCGATGTCCAGCAGCGGGTGCCGCTCACCCAGGCGAGCGATGGCCGCCAGCAGCGGGCGGTGGTCGATGTCCGGCACCACCGCCAGGGTCAGGCTGCTCTCCAGCCCTTGGGACAGCTCCAGGGCATGCACCTGCAGCAGCCCCAACTGCTCGGCGATCAGCCGGGCATGGGGTTCCAGCGCCATGGCCTGGGCGGTCGGGCGGACTTCCCGCGGGCCGCGTTCGAACAGGGGGTAGCCCAGTTCGGCCTCGAGGTTGCCGATGGCCATGCTCACGGCCGAAGGCACCCGCTGCAGGGCGCGCGCGGCGGCGGAAAACGAACCGCGGTCGAGCACGGCGAGAAACAGCTGGATATTGTCGCTGGAAAAGTTCATGGCAGTCTCCTGTCAGTAGATCTGACAGCTGCTGACTTTTGCTGTCAAGCATGATGAAGCATGATCGCGCCCCATCGCTTTTGTCATTGGAGGTAACCCCGGGTGCAGGGACTCAAACGCAAACTGGTCTACGTGACTTTCTATGAACTGATCGGGCTGTGCATGTCGACCCTCGGACTGGCCTACCTGTCGGACACCCAAGCGTCGCATACCGGGCCTCTGGCGGTGATGATCACCACCATCGCCATGCTCTGGAACCTGATCTACAACACCCTGTTCGAGTGGTGGGAGAGTCGCCAGGCCAAGCGCGGGCGCAGTGTGGCTCGGCGGGTGGCGCATGCCATCGGCTTCCAGCTGACCCTGGTGGTGTACCTGATCCCGCTGATTGCCTGGTGGCTGGACATGACATTGCTGGAGGCGTTGCTGGTGGACATGGCGTTTATCGTGCTGGTGCCGTGCTACACCTTTGCCTACAACTGGGCGTTCGACCGGATCTTTGGCTTGCCCAGTTCTGCGTTGGCTACGACCTGATGCGTTACCTGTGGCGGCCTCTTCGCGGGTAAACCCGCTCCCACAGGGATATCACAGGCCTTGAAGGCAGTGGGCGACCCTGTGGGAGCGGGTTTACCCGCGAAGAGGCCGGAACAGTCAACCACTAGGGTGGCAGGCGAATGATCAAAGGCTCCTGCTGCTGCTTCACCTGCTGCTCAACCGGTTGTTCCGCCGGCCGCGGCGCACTGGCCAGCAAGCTGTCCTCGACCTGCCCCGACAGGTAGTACACCCCCGACATGGCCCCGCTCTGGCGGTTCTCCATCAGCTCCTGCCATTCCTGGTTCAGCGCCACGTTGAGGATCACCCGCAACTGCTCGACCATCTGCGGGTGTTCGCGGTCATGGGTCATCATCCCGTAACCGGCCGCCGCAATCGAAATCATCGCCCCCGCCACCTTGCCCACCGCCGACGCCACGGCACTGGCGATGCCGCGCGGGGCCAGGGTGGCGCCGAGCTTTTCGCTGGCCTGGTTGGCCACCGAGTTCAGCCCGACATCGGTCCTCCCGGGGCCTTTGCTGGCCTGCTGGTGCAGGTGCTGGCGCATGGCTTGCCAGGCCGGTTGCTGGGCCAGCGACTTGGCCCGTAGCAGTTGGTACAGGCTGGCATTGCGCGCATCCGGCGGCCCCAGGGCGATTGCGGGAATGCGGTTGAGGCGCTGGCTGAACTGCTCGGGGGGCGCGTTGTAGCGGCTGATGATGGCCGGCAGCTGCTGGCCGAGCAGTTGCAGGTACAGCTCGCTGGCACGGTCGCGGATGCCTTCGGGGTTGATCTGCTCCGCCACCGGTTCGATCACCCGCTTGTGGTACTGCTCCTGCAGGTACAGCGCCAGGCGCTTTTCCGCCGGCTCCCGGCCTTCACCACTGTCGATCTTGTACCAGGCCACCTTGAGGGTCAGCCACTGCTGGGTCCAGTAGCCGGTGAACCAGGGGATGAAGTCGCTTTCGGTGCGCTGCTGTACCTGTTCCTTCCACACCCGCATGGAGCGCCGGGCATAGTCGTTGGCCGAGCTGGCGGCGCCGAGCGAGGCTTCGATCAGTTCCTGGTCGATGCGTTGCCAGGCGGCGGGGGTGAGCACCACCGGTGGTGGCGGGACAGGTGGGGGCTTGCCTGCGCAGCCGGCCAGGGCCAGCAGCAGGCACAGCAGCAGGAGGACTCGAGTGCTCACGCAACCGCCTCCCTGATAGAGGCTGGGGTGGTTCTCGGAGTATAGGGTGGGGTTGAGGGGGCTGCCGTGCAGCCCATCGCCGGCAAGCCAGCTCCCACAGGGACCGCGATGACCTCGAGAACAGCGCGAAACCTGTGGGAGCTGGCTTGCCGGCGATGGGACGCGCAGCGTCCCCGATTACTCTAGGTCGAGCTTTTCTTCCAGGCGGTCGAGATGCTTGTGCATCAGCCCCAGTGCCGCCTCGGCATCGCCGTGCTCCACGGCATCGATGATCGCCGCATGTTCCTGCCACGCGCAGTGGTCGCAGCATGGCGACTCGTAGCGGGCGATGATCAGCGAGGTCATCGGCACCAGGCCGTTGAGGAACCGTGCCAGTGGCGCATTGGCGGCCACCTGTGCCAGTTTCAGGTGAAACTCGCCGCCCAGGCGGATCGCCGCACAACGCTCGCCGTTCTCATGGTGCTGGCGCTCGCGCTCCACCAGTTGTCGCAGCTGGCGAATCTGTACAGGCCGGGCGCGTTGCGCGGCCAGGGTGATCAGCGTGGTTTCGGCCAGGCGCCGGGCGCTGAGCACCTGGCGGGCCTGCTCCGGGTCGGGTGCGGCCAGATGCGCAGTGTGGCTGGGGCGCTGCACCACCACCTGCTGGTCGGACAGGCGCCCGAGCACGCGGCGGATCACTGTACGGCTGACGCCAAAGGCGTGGCCCAGCGCCTGTTCGGGCAACAGGCTGCCAGGTGGCAGGCGCTGTTCGAGAATGGCATCGAACAGCCGCGGGTAGATCTGCTCGGCCGACAGGCGGGTTTCGCCGGCCGCGAGCAGGGCCGGCAAGTGAGGGGCGGCGTTCATGGTCGCTCTCCTGGGGTCATGGATGCGGGTGTTCGTCCGGGATGTTCAACGGGATGCCCATGCGCAACCCTTCGGCCAGGATGTGCTGGCGCATCTGGGCACTGGCCTGGGCGCTGCTGCGCTCACGTATGGCGCGCACCACCGCTTCGTTTTCCTTCAGCCGCGCGGCCAGGTGCTCTGGCGAATTGCGCAGCATGTCGGCGCTCTGCTTTAGGGCATTGCCGGTCTGTTGCACCACGCTCTGGAAGATCGGGTTGGTGGTCAGGGCGAACAGCGCTTCATGGAAGGCGATGTAGGCCCTGACGCCGGCTTCGCTGTCATCGGCCTCCAGCGCTTCACGCATGTCCATCAGGGTCAGGCGCAGCTGGCCGATGTCCTGGCTGTTGGCCGACTGCGCCACCAGGCCGACGATGAAGGGCTCTAGGGTGTAGCGCAGCTCCAGCACGTCGGCCAGGCTGGCTGCGGCGCTGGTGTCCACGCCCGGTTCCTGGGCGGCGGCATCGGCATCCAGCACCAGCACGCCCTTGCCCGGCAGCGAACGCACCAGGCCCAGGGTTTCCAGCACGGTCACCGCTTCGCGCAGGCTGGGGCGGCTGATACCCAGTTGTTCCGCCAGCTCGCGCTGGCCTGGCAGCATGTCGCCGGTACGCCATTGGCCTCGGGCGAGGGCCTGGCGCAGTTTTTCCACCACTGAGTTGACGACGGTAGATGAGCTGATCACGGTTCGCTCCTGGAAGGGCCGGCATCAGTGCCGGCCACGTTCGCTCAGAATTCCTGTTGATGGGGGTTGGGCTGCTTGCGTGGCGTGGGGGCGAAGCCGGGTTTGCCGTCGAGCACGTTGTGCGCGCGTTCCAGGTCGATGTCCTTCTCCCAGCGGGCGATGGCCACGGTGGCCACGCAGTTGCCGATCAGGTTGGTCAGCGCCCGGCCGATGCCCATGAACCAGTCCACCGCCAGTACCAGTACCAGGCCGACCACCGGGATCGCCGGCACGGCGGTCAGGGTAGCGGCAAGGATCACCAGCGCCGAGCCTGGGATGCCGTGAGCGCCCTTGGAAGTCACCAGCGATACCAGCAGGATGGTCAGCAGGTCGGTCATTGCCAGTGGCGTGCCGGTGGCGTTGGCAATGAACACGATGGCCAGGGTCAGGTAGATGGAGAAACCATCGAGGTTGAACGAATAGCCGGTGGGGATCACCAGGCCGACGGTGGAGCTGCCGATGCCCAGGTGCTCGAGCTTGCGCATGATCTGTGGCAGTACGGCATCGGACGAGGCGGTGCCCAGCACGATGGTCAGCTCTTCACGCAGGTACTTGATCAGTGGCAGCAGCTTCAGGCCCGACAGGCGCATGACCGTGCCCAGCACGATCAGTACGAAGCCGGCACAGGTCAGGTAGAACAGCGCCACCAGCCCGCCCAGGTGTTGTAGCGATTCCAGGCCGTACTTGCTGGTGGTGAAGGCGATGGCACCGAACACGCCGATCGGTGCCAGGCGCACGATCATGCCCATGATGCGGAAGATCACGTGGCTCAGTTCGTTGATCAGCCGCGAGATGCCGGCTGCCGAGTCACCTACCAGGTTCAGCGCGCTACCGAACAGTACCGAGAACAGCAGCACCTGGAGGATGTTGTTGTCGGCAAAGGCGCCGATCACCGAGGTGGGGATCAGGTCCATGAAGAATGCCGTGGCACCGTGGATGTGCTGGCCGCGCTCGGCCAGGCTGCTGGCGTCGGCGCTGGACAGTTGGTCCAGGTGGATGTTGGCGCCGCTGCCGATGCCACTGGTGAAGGCGAACACCAGGCCGATCACCAGCGCCAGGGTGGTCAGCACTTCGAAGTAGATCACCGACTTCAGGCCGATGCGCCCGACCTTTTTCAGGTCGCCGGCGCCCGAGATACCGCTGACCACCACGCAGAACACGATCAGGCCGATGAGCATCTTGATCAGCTTGATGAAGCCGTCGCCAAGGGGTTTGAGTTGCAGGGAAAGGTCGGGGAAGCTGAGACCGCAGGCGATGCCGAGGGCAAGGCCGAGCACGACTTGAAGGAAGATCGAACGCGAGCACCATTTGAGCATGGGAGGGATCTCTGATCGGTGTCCTTGCTTCGGTAGCCGCACGGGGCGAAAGAGCGCAGGACTTAATTATTGTGGTCTTACCGGTTTGTTCAGCGCGAAGCCATGAAAGCGCGAAAAATCCGACATTGCAAGGATTTTTGGCCTTACCGGTCTGACCAGTTGTGGGGCAATCCAGCCTGCCTCGCTCTAATTCGGTGCGTCTGGTTGATCGGGCCGTAGTGCGGCCGTTCGCAGGTGAAGCGCTGCGGCGAACCGCGTGCGCACATGAATCAGATCAGGCTTTGGCCAGTGCCTCGGGCACCGTTGCAATCAGCTTGCCAAGCGCCATGCCGACTTCCATATTTTCGATAACACCATGATTCATAAGGGTTAGCATTATGCGGATGACCTCGTAGAATCCGCGCCCGGCGCAATGGCGCGACTCTTGATAGCGCGTCAGCGAGCCATTGGCTTGACCTCGGCCAGTACCGGGTGCGCGACCAGCTTGTCGATGTGCAGGGTGTCGTCGTTCATCCAGCTTTCGCTGAGCAGCCGGTAGTGTTCCATGTCGCGGCAGCGCAGGCGCAGGCTGTAGTCGAAGTGGCCGCTGATCAGCTGGCACTCGTGCACTTCCGGGCAGTTGCGCAGGGTGGCTTCGAAGGCCTTCTGCGCGGCCCGCCCGCTTTGGTTGGACAGGGCGACCAGCACCAGCAGCGACACCCCAGGCGCCACCTTCTGCTGGTCGATGATCGCCCCGTAGCCGCGGATCACGCCACGGCGCTCCAGCTTGCGTACACGCTCCAGGCAGGGGCGGGGGGTGAGGTGGACGAGGCTGGAGAGCTTCTCGAAGGTGATGCGGCCGTCATGGCGCAGGATGTCGATGATCGCTTCGTCGATGCGGTCGAGGGGGTGGGCGTTGGCGTCCTTGGTGTCCATGCGCTTGGGCTTCGTTCGGAAGAGGGCATGGGACAGGTTAGGCGGTAAAGGGGGCCGCTGCGCGGCCCATCGCGACACAAGGCCGCTCCCACAGGGATCGCGCATCCATTCGAAATGGCGGCGGACTTTTGTGGGAGCGGCCTTGTGTCGCAGAAAGGGCTGCACAGCAGCCCCAAGGTCTATCAGGCACAGACGGAGTTAGCCTTGTTTACTGCCCGCAACTCCACCACCCGCGGCTGCAACAACCCATACAAATCCTTCGGATCCTCCAGCACCGGCACCAGCCCGATGTCCGTGCCGATACCCAGTGCCTGCGCCGTATCCAGCACATAGCGCAAGGCCGAGTAATCCTCCAGGGCAAACCCCACCGAGTCGAACAGCGTCACCTGTTCGGCGCGCTCACGCCCCTTGGCTTCCCCGGCAACCACACGCCAGAACTCGGTCACTGGCGAGTCAGCCGGCATCTGCTGGATCTCGCCTTCCACCCGGCTCTGCGGCTCGTACTCGACGATCACCCGGGCCCGCTCGACAATCGCCCGGTGCAGCTCGGTCTTGCCCGGGCAGTCACCGCCCACGGCGTTCAGGTGCATGCCCGGCTCGATCATCTCCGGGGTGATAATGGTGGCGCAGGCCTTGTCGGCGGTCACCGTGGTGACGATATCGGCCCCGCGTACCGCTTCGGCCACGGAGCTGGCGATGCTCAGCTTGAGGCCGGGTCGGTTGGCCAGGTTGGCGACCAATTTGGCCGAGGCGGCCGGGTCGATGTCGTACAGGCGGATTTCATCGATGCCCAGCAGGGCATTGAAGGCGATGGCCTGGAACTCGCTTTGCGAGCCATTGCCGATCAACGCCATGCTGCGGCTGTCTTCGCGCGCCAGGTAGCGGGCGGCCAGGGCCGAGGTGGCGGCAGTGCGGATGGCGGTGGTCAAGGTCATTTCGCTGAGCAGCAACGGTGCACCGGTATCGACGCTCGCCAGGGCGCCGAAGGCCATCACCGTGGGCAGGCCATGGCGAGTGTTCTTCGGATGGCCGTTGACGTACTTGAAAGCGTAGCGGCTGGCGTCCGAGATTGGCATCAGCTCGATCACGCCATCCGCTGAATGGTTGGCCACCCGGGCACACTTTTCGAAGACAGGCCAGCGCAGGTAGTCCTGGCGGATGTACTCGGCCATTTCCAGCAGGCACGTGGGCAGGCCTTTGCGGTTGACCAGGCGGGCCAGGTCTTGCACATCGATATAGCGGGTCATGAGGGGTCTCCCTGCGGTCGACGCTTCCAGAGTGGGCTCTGGTTTCATTGTGCGGCGGGTGGGGAGGTAAAGCTGGCTGTAATGGGTTGTGGCGGCAGCGGCTTTGGCTGATTTCGCTGCGCTGGCAGCCGAATCGGCTGTGGCTGCCTGGGCCGGCCCTATCGCCGGCAAGCCGGCTCCCACAGGGATATCACAGGCCTTGAGAGCGGCGCTGTAGGAGATAGCCCAGCCCTTTGGGCCGTGCTGTCGCACAGATAACTGAATTCGCGAGCGATCCTCGTACCCTGTGGGAGCGGCTTTAGCCGCGAAGAATCCAACGCGGTGCATGGCACCGGCTGCGCCGGTGTTCGCGGCTAAAGCCGCTCCCACAGGGTCCCTGCTAACTCAATGACTTATGTGCAGTTCTATGAGAGCTGGCTTGCCGGCGATGAGGCCAGTACAGGCAAAGGCAATCATCGCTCACGCAACCGCTTGTACAGCGTGGTGCGGCTGATCCCAAGCCCGCGCGCCACCGCCGACAGGTTGCCGTTGGCTTGCTCCACCAGCGCGTGCAGGTCCGCTTCCTCAGTGGCATGCAGCACGGGGGCCTGCAACTCGGCCAGAAATCCTGCAGGCAGGTGCTCGACGCCAACCGGCCCATTACCCGCCAAGGCCAGCGCCACCTGCAGCACACTCACCAGCTCACGCATATTCCCCGGCCAGGGGTGCTGATCGAGCAGTTCGATAATGGCCGCAGGCAGCCGCGCAGGCTGCCCGGGGTCGCGGTAGCGCGCATGCACCTGCTCGATCAGTTGCCGGCGGTCACTGCGCTCGCGCAGCGGCGGCAACACCACCGCCAGCCCGGCGATGCGGTAATACAGGTCCTGGCGAAAGCGCCCGGCGCGCACTTCTTCGGCCAGGTCGCGGTTGCTCGCCGACACCACGCGGATATCCACCGCCACCGGTTCGCCGCTGCCCAATGGCTGGATGCTGCGCGTCTGCAGCACGCGCAGCAGGCGGGCCTGGGTGGGCAACGGCATGTCGCCGATTTCGTCGAGGAACAGAATGCCGTGGTGGGCCTTGCGGATCAGCCCCGGGTTGCCCTTCTGGTGGGCACCGGTGAACGCGCCCTTGTCGTAGCCGAACAGTTCCGACTCCACCAGCTCGGCCGGGATCGCCGCGCAGTTGACGGCGATCAGCGGCTGGCTGGCGCGGCTGCTGGCCCGGTGCAGGGTATCGACGAATACCTCCTTGCCTACGCCGGTCTCCCCCTGCACCAGCACCGGGATGTCCTTTTCCAGCAGCAGGCCGGCCTGCGCCAGGGCCTTCTCCAGGCGTGGTTCGGCGCTACTGGCGGCGGGGCGGCTGGGGGCCTCGCGCGGCGGCTGCCACTGGCAATGAAAGCGGTTGCGCCCGGTGGCTTGGAGGGCGAAGGGCTGTTGCCGGGGATGGCTGAGCAGCTGTTGCAGGGGCAACTGGAACAGTTGCGCGATGTTCTGCTGCAGCGGGTTGCCCCCGAGCAGGGTGTCGGCCCGGTGATTGGCGGCCAGCACCTGCCCGTGCTCATCGAACACCAGCAGGCCGGCCCAAGGGCTGTCGAGGTTGTCGGAGGCGCTGTTGAAGATCAGTTGCGCGTGCTGGTCGGCATGCTTGGCGAGGATCAGGCGGTTCTCCAGGCTCTGGCCCATCATGCGTACCAGGCCCAGGGTCTGGCTGGCGGGCAGGTAGCCGTCGCTGGCCACATCGAGCACCCCGACCAGCTGGCGCTCGGCGTCGAACAGCGGCGCGGCGGCGCTGGACATATAGCGGTTCTGGCGCAGGAAGTGCTCGTCCTGGCCAACGTGAATCGCCTCGGCGCAGACCAGCGCGGTGCCCAGCGCATTGGTGCCGACACCGCGCTCGTGCCAGTGGGCACCGGCGCTGAAACCATGCTGCTGGCGCGGCTCGATGAACCGCCGCGAGCCCCAGCTGTCGAGCAGGCAGCCACTGGCATCGGCCAGCATCACCAGGTAGCTGGCATTGCCCAGCAGGTGCGCATATTGCGGCAGCACCGCTTCGCGGGTCAGGCGCAGCAGGGCCTGGCGCTGCTCCAGCAGGGCGTTCAGCTCGGCGCGGGTCAGGCAGTCGAAGTCCGGGGCGTGCTGGGGTTGCAGGCCGTGGTCGCGGCAGCGGGCCCAGGAGGCCTGGATCTGTTGGGCGTGGGGCGAAGCGGATGCGGCCATGGGCCTGTCCTGTGTGATTGTTGTCATGGGGCCGACCGCTGTTCAGTGTCGTGCACGGTTGTTCAATGTCAAACCGGCAAGTGTTCAGTTGTTCAGTGCTTGTGTTCACTTGTGAACCTGCGATTGGCCGGTGTGGCCAGCAAGGCCCCGGGCCAGACGGTCGCGGCGCAACTGGCACGAAACTGGCTGTGCCCGGCAGACAAAAACCACAAGAAGGCCACGCCATGTCCCTGGTGCTGGAACAGGTCAGCCGCAGCGTCGACAACCAGGCCTGGATCGTCGATGCCTCGCTGCGTTTCGAACCCGGCTCGTTCAACGTGCTGCTGGGCCGCACCCTGGCTGGCAAGACCAGCCTGATGCGCCTGATGGCCGGGCTCGATCGCCCGGACCGGGGGCGGGTGCTGATGGATGGCCAGGACGTGACTGGCGTGCCGGTGCGCCAGCGCAATGTGTCGATGGTGTATCAGCAGTTCATCAATTACCCGACCCTCAGCGTGTACGAGAACATTGCTTCACCGCTGCGCCAGGCACGCATGGACGAGCCCCAGATTTGCCGACGGGTGCAGGAAACCGCCGAAATGCTGCGCATCGAAGCCTACCTGCAGCGCCTGCCGCTGGAGCTGTCCGGTGGCCAGCAACAACGCACGGCAATGGCCCGGGCGCTGGTCAAGGATGCCTCGCTGATTTTGTTCGACGAGCCACTGGTCAACCTCGACTACAAGCTGCGCGAGGGCCTGCGCCAGGAACTGCGCGAACTGTTCGCGGCACGCCACTGCATTGCCGTGTATGCCACCACCGAGCCCAACGAGGCGCTGGCTCTGGGCGGTACCACCACCCTGGTGCATGAGGGCCGTATCGTCCAGAGCGGGCCTACCGCCGAGGTCTACCAGCGCCCGGGCAGCGTGCTGGCTGCCGAGCTGTTTTCCGAGCCGCCGATCAACCTGGTGCCTGGCCGTATCAGCGGCAACGACGTGAGCCTGGCCCAGGCCGTGCACTTTGCCCGCAATGCCGACTTGCAGCCGCTTGCCGAGGGTGACTACCGCTTTGGCGTGCGGCCCAGCCACATCAGCCTGGTGCCGGCCCACGACGACGACCTGGAATTGTCGGTGCTGGTGGAACTGGCCGAGATCAGTGGTTCAGAGACCTTCCTGCATGTGCGCAACGAACACTGGCGCATGATCCTGCACCTGCCAGGGGTGCACGAATACCAGGTGGACACTCCGATCCGCGTGTTCATCCCCACCCACAAGCTGTTCGTGTTCGACAGCGCCGGGGCGCTGGTGCAGGCCCCTGGGCTGCGCCAGGCAAGGAGAGGGTGATGGCCGAGATCCGCCTGCGCCAACTGGCGCACAGCTACAGCCGCCAGCCCGTCAGCGAGGCGGACTATGCCCTGCACGCGCTGGAGCATGTGTGGGAGCAGGGCGGTGCCTACGCCTTGCTCGGGCCGTCGGGCTGCGGCAAGTCGACCTTGCTCAACATCATCTCCGGGCTGCTGACACCGTCCCACGGCGAGGTGCTGTTCGACGGCAAGTCGGTCAACCAGCTGTCACCACAGGCGCGCAACATCGCCCAGGTGTTTCAGTTCCCGGTGGTGTACGACACCATGACGGTGTTCGACAACCTGGCGTTTCCCTTGCGCAACCAGGGGCTGGATGAAGCCCGGGTGCAGGCCCGGGTGGAGGAAATTGCCGAGGTGCTCGACCTGTCGGCCGTGCTGCGCAAGAAGGCGCGCAACCTCAGTGCCGACGAAAAGCAGAAGGTCTCCATGGGGCGTGGCCTGGTGCGCGATGACGTGTCGGCGATCCTGTTCGACGAGCCGCTGACGGTGATCGACCCGCACCTGAAGTGGAAGCTGCGGCGCAAGCTCAAGCAGATCCACGAGCAGTTCAACATCACCATGATCTACGTCACCCACGACCAGTTGGAGGCCTCGACGTTCGCCGACAAGATCGCGGTGATGCACGGCGGGCGCATCGTTCAGTTCGGCACCCCGCGTGAACTGTTCGAGCGGCCGCGGCATACCTTCGTCGGTTACTTCATCGGCAGCCCGGGGATGAACCTGATCGAGGTACGCGCCGAAGCGGATGGGGTGGTGTTCGGCGATATTCACCTGGTGCTGCCCGGGCAACTGCGGGAGCACCTGCGAGAGCGCCTGGCGGCCACAGGCGGTGGACGCCTGCAGGTAGGCATCCGCCCGGAATTCGTGCAGCTGTGGGACAGCCCGTTCGATGACGCCTACCCGGCACGGGTGCTGGACGTCGAGGACCTGGGCACCTACCGCATCGTCACCCTCGAACTGGGCGGTGTCGCGCTCAAGGCGCGCCTGGGCGAGGACCGCCCGCTGCCGGTGGCCCAGGCCTGGGTCAGCCTGCCGGCGCAGTGGCTGATGCTGTACGTCGACGATGTACTGCTGGAGGCCGGGCCATGAACAAGGTGCCCAACAACAAGGCCTGGTGGCTGGTGCTGCCGGTGTTCCTGCTGGTGGCATTCAGTGCGGTGGTGCCGATGATGACGGTGGTCAATTACTCGGTGCAGGACATCTTCGACCAGTCCAACCGCTACTTCGTCGGCGCCGACTGGTACCGCCAGGTGCTGCGCGACCCGGCGCTGCACGATGCGCTGCTGCGCCAGTTCATCTATTCCGCCTGCGTGCTGCTGATCGAGATCCCGCTGGGCATCGCCATTGCCCTGACCATGCCGACCAAGGGGCGCATGGCCTCGGTGTGCCTGATCGTCATGGCCATCCCGTTGCTGATCCCGTGGAACGTGGTCGGCACCATTTGGCAGATTTTCGGCCGGGCCGACATCGGCCTGCTCGGCGCCACCCTGGCCAAGCTCGGGGTCAGCTACAACTACGCTGGCGACCCGTTCGACGCTTGGCTGACCGTGCTGGTGATGGATGTGTGGCACTGGACATCGCTGGTGGCGTTGCTCTGTTATTCGGGGCTGCGCGCCATCCCCGACGTGTACTACCAGGCTGCGCGCATCGACCGCGCCTCGGGCTGGGCGGTGTTCCGCCATATCCAGTTGCCCAAGCTGAAGAACGTGCTGCTGATCGCGGTGATGCTGCGCTTCATGGACAGCTTCATGATCTATACCGAGCCCTTCGTGCTGACCGGTGGCGGGCCCGGCAACGCCACCACCTTCCTCAGCCAGACCCTCACGCGCATGGCCGTGGGGCAGTTCGACCTGGGCCCGGCGGCGGCATTCTCGCTGGTGTACTTCCTGATCATCCTGCTGGTTTCGTGGCTGTTCTACACAGCCATGACCCATGCCGACAAGGACTAGGCCATGAGCACGCGCAAATCGCTGGCCCTGTTGCTGTATTTCTTCTTCCTGCTGGTGCCGATCTACTGGCTGCTGAACATGTCGTTCAAGAGCAACAACGAAATCCTCGGCGGCCTGACCCTGTGGCCACAGGCGTTCACCCTCGACAACTACCGGGTGATTTTCACCGATGCCAGCTGGTACAGCGGCTACATCAATTCGCTGTACTACGTGTGCCTGAACACGCTGATTTCGCTGCTGGTGGCGCTGCCAGCGGCATATGCCTTCTCGCGTTACCGCTTCCTCGGGGACCGGCACCTGTTCTTCTGGCTGCTGACCAACCGCATGGCGCCACCGGCGGTGTTCCTGCTGCCGTTCTTCCAGCTGTATTCGTCGATCGGCCTGTTCGATACCCATATCGCCGTGGCCCTGGCCCACTGCCTGTTCAACGTGCCGCTGGCGGTGTGGATCCTCGAGGGGTTCATGTCTGGTGTGCCGAAGGAAATCGACGAAACAGCCTACATCGACGGCTACAGCTTCCCGCGCTTCTTCGTGAAGATCTTCATCCCGCTGATTGGCTCCGGCATCGGCGTGACGGCGTTTTTCTGTTTCATGTTCTCCTGGGTCGAGCTGCTGCTGGCGCGCACTCTGACCTCGGTGAATGCCAAACCGATCGCCGCGGTGATGACCCGTACCGTGTCGGCCTCGGGCATCGATTGGGGCGTGTTGGCGGCGGCGGGGGTACTGACCATCTTGCCGGGCATGCTGGTGATCTGGTTCGTGCGCAACCATGTGGCCAAGGGCTTCGCCCTGGGCCGGGTGTGAGGAGGGCAAGGCATGGAGTGGATGGCCTGGACCTTGCCGACGGCGCTGTTCTTCGCCGCCGTTGGCGTGCTGCTGCTGGGCATGACCCTGCTCGAACTGCGCCGCCCCTGCGTGGAGCGACGCGGCTTCCTGCCGCTGGTCACCAGCCGTGGCGACCGCTTGTTCATCGGCCTGCTGGCCAGCGCCTACCTGCATTTGCTGGTGGTTGGCGTCAGCGAGTGGCCATTGTGGGTGGCCTCGCTGCTGTCGCTGGCGTGGCTGGTGGTGGTGCTGCGCTGGGGCTGAGCGAGCGGCCCTGTGGGATAACTGAAACGGGAGATCACAATGTTCGACAACAAGTACAACAGGCGACATTTGACCCTGGCCGCGTTGCTGGTACTGGCCAGCGTGCAGGGCACAGCCTGGGCCGACCAGTACGAGGATGCGGCAAGGAAGTGGCTCGGCAGTGAGTTCAAGCCTTCGACCCTTACCCCTGAACAGCAGCTGGCCGAGTTGAAGTGGTTCATCAAGGCTGCCGAGCCGTTCCGTGGCATGAAGATCAACGTGGTGTCGGAAACCATCACCACCCATGAATACGAGTCCAAGGTGCTGGCCAAGGCTTTCAGCGAGATCACCGGTATACAGCTGACCCACGACCTGTTGCAGGAAGGCGACGTGGTGGAAAAGCTGCAGACACAGATGCAGTCGGACAAGAACATCTATGACGGCTGGGTCAACGACTCCGACCTGATCGGTACGCACTTTCGCTACGGCAAGGTGGAATCGATCACCGACCTGATGGCCAACGAAGGCAAGGACTACACTTCGCCGACCTTGGACCTGAAGGACTTCATCGGCATTTCCTTCACCACCGCGCCGGATGGCAAGGTCTACCAACTGCCCGACCAGCAGTTCGCCAACCTCTACTGGTTCCGTGCCGACTGGTTCGAGCGGCCCGAGCTGAAGGCCAGGTTCAAGGAAAAGTACGGCTACGAGCTGGGCGTACCGGTGAACTGGTCGGCCTACGAGGACATTGCCAGGTTCTTCACCGAAGACGTCAAGGAAATCGACGGCAAACGCGTTTATGGCCACATGGACTACGGCAAGAAAGACCCGTCGCTGGGCTGGCGCTTCACCGATGCCTGGTTCTCCATGGCGGGTGGCGGCGACAAAGGCCTGCCCAATGGTTTGCCGGTGGACGAATGGGGTATTCGCGTGGAGGACTGCCACCCGGTGGGGTCCAGCGTGACCCGTGGCGGCGACACCAACGGCCCGGCCGCCGTGTATGCCACGCAGAAGTACGTGGACTGGATGCGTGCCTATGCGCCCAAGGAAGCCCAGGGCATGACCTTCTCCGAAGCCGGCCCGGTGCCGGCCCAGGGTAATATCGCCCAGCAGATCTTCTGGTACACCGCGTTTACCGCCGACATGACCAAGCCCGGTTTGCCGGTGGTGAACGCTGACGGCACGCCGAAGTGGCGCATGGCGCCTTCGCCGAAGGGGCCGTACTGGGAGGAGGGGATGAAGCTGGGCTACCAGGACACCGGTTCGTGGACCTTCTTCAAGTCCACCCCCGAGAAGCAACGCCTGGCTGCGTGGTTGTACGCCCAGTTCGTCACCTCCAAGACCGTGTCGCTGAAAAAGACCATCGTCGGCCTCACACCGATTCGCGAGTCGGACATCAATTCCCAGGCCATGACCGAACTGGCGCCCAAGCTGGGCGGGCTGGTGGAGTTCTACCGCAGCCCGGCGCGGGTACAGTGGACACCGACCGGCACCAACGTGCCGGATTACCCGCGGTTGGCGCAGTTGTGGTGGAGCCACATCGCCGAAGTGGCCAGTGGCGAGAAGACCCCGCAGGAAGCGCTGGACGGCCTGGCCCGCGACCAGGACCGGATGATGGAGCGGTTGCAGCGGTCCAACGCCCAGGCCACCTGCGCACCGAAGCTGAACCCGGAGAAGGACGCCCAGTACTGGTTCGACCAGCCCGGGGCGCCGAAACCGAAACTGGCCAACGAAAAGCCCAAGGGCGAGACGGTCAGCTACAACGAACTGCTGAAGTCGTGGGAGGCGGCCAGGAAGTGACCGGCTGAATACCGCGCCGGCTTCTTCGCGGGTAAGCCCGCTCCCACAGAGATATCGCCATCTTCTGGGACGGCGCGCAACCTGTGGGAGCGGGTTCACCCGCGAAGAGGCCGGTGAAGCCAATGCATTGATCACGGGCAAAAAAAACGGCACCTGCCAGAGGTGCCGTTTTCATCTCACGCGGTATTACTTGTGCAGCTCTTCCGCCGCATACAGCGTGTTCTCCAGCAGGCATGCGCGGGTCATCGGCCCGACGCCGCCCGGCACCGGCGTGATCCAGCCGGCGCGCGGCAGGGCGGTCTCGTAGACCACGTCGCCGACCAGCTTGCCGTCTTCCTGGCGGTTGATGCCCACGTCGATGACGATGGCACCTTCCTTGATCCACTCACCCTTGACCAGGCCCGGCTTGCCTGCGGCCACTACCACCAGGTCGGCGCGGCCGACATGGCCGGGGAGGTCCTTGGTGAAGCGGTGGCAGACGGTCACGGTGCAGCCGGCCAGCAGCAGCTCCATGGCCATCGGGCGGCCAACGATGTTGGAGGCGCCGACGATGACCGCGTTCATGCCGTACAGGTCCTGGCCGGTGCTTTCCAGCAGGGTCATGATGCCCTTCGGCGTGCACGGGCGCAGCAGCGGGATGCGCTGGGCCAGGCGGCCGATGTTGTACGGGTGGAAGCCGTCCACGTCCTTGTCCGGGCGGATGCGCTCGAGCAGCAGCGAGGCGTCCAGGTGCGCCGGCAGCGGCAACTGCAGCAGGATACCGTCGACGGCCGGGTCGTCATTGAGGCGGTCGATCAGCTCGGTCAGGGCCTGCTGCGTGGTTTCGCTGGGCAGGTCGAACGCCTGCGAAATGAAGCCGACCTCTTCGCAGTCCTTGCGCTTGTGCGAGACATAGACTTGGGAGGCGGGGTCGGTGCCGACCAGGATCACCGCCAGGCCCGGCGTACGCAGGCCTTGCTGGCGACGCTCCACGACACGTTGAGCGATCTGCTGGCGCAGGCTGGCGGCGATCGCCTTGCCATCGATTAGGTGTGCAGTCATAGACGCGTGATTAACCATCGAGAAGGAAACAATTAAAGAGGGCGCATTCTCGCACGACATGGGCCAAGGGCAAAGGCGGGTGGTCGGGCAAATCCCCTAAGCCCTTAAATAATTTAAATTTTTTTGAGAAAGGTGTTGACGACTATCAGGCCCGCCTATAAGATTCGCCGCACTTGTCGGGCACAGCCTAGCACTGGTTGGCTAAGTCGGGCAGAATGAGTGGTTTAGCAGTTACCTGTTAAGGTCTCGTTCGGTTAGGCTTCAAGCTTAAGCGCCCGTAGCTCAGCTGGATAGAGCATCCGCCTTCTAAGCGGATGGTCGCAGGTTCGAGTCCTGCCGGGTGCGCCATTAGGCAGCTTTGGCAAGCAAGTAGGCTGTAATGCAATATGGTGGGCGTAGCTCAGTTGGTAGAGCGCTGGATTGTGATTCCAGTTGTCGTGGGTTCGATTCCCATCGTCCACCCCATATTCTTCAAAGGCGCCTCGATAGCATCTGGCGCCTTTGTTTTAAGCGTTACGCGGACGTGGTGAAATTGGTAGACACACTGGATTTAGGTTCCAGCGGCGCAAGCTGTAAGAGTTCGAGTCTCTTCGTCCGCACCATGCTTCTGTAAGGCTGTACCGCAACATCGCAAGACCGCAATATGGTGGGCGTAGCTCAGTTGGTAGAGCGCTGGATTGTGATTCCAGTTGTCGTGGGTTCGATTCCCATCGTCCACCCCATATTCTTCGAAGGCGCCTTGATCGTGAGATCGGGCGCCTTTTTGTTTTGCGCCCTGATCTGGCGCGCTGCGCTCAGGCGAGGGCAGGGCTGTTTTCCGGTACTAGGCGCACCTCTACGCGATGCCCGAGGGCGCGCGCTGCGCTGGCCAGGGTTGCCAGTGTCATGCCTGGGTCGTTCTGGTCGAGCGCCCGGTCAACCGCAGTGCGGCTGGTGTGCATGCGCTCGGCCAATGCCTTCTTGCTGATCTTCTGCGCTTTCATGGCATCGGCGATCTGCCAGGCGATCACGCGCTTCAGGGCGGCTGCGGATACCTCCTCTGCAAGGCCCTCGCCTGTCAGGAAGTCGTCGAAGTCGGAGCCGATATGTGTGGTCATTGCTTGTGCCTCTTTATGGCGGCTTGGCGCTGCCTGGCGGCGGCCAGGTCCGGCGCTGGTGTTTTCTGGCTCTTCTTGATGAAGCCGTGAAGCAGGACCATGGTGTTTCCATCCACGGTAAAAAGAACCCGGGCGATCGTGTTCTCAAGGTTGACCCTGGCCTCCCATAGGCCTTTCCCGAGCTTCCTGACAATGGGCATGCCTAGCGGCCATCCGATTTGTATTGTCTTGATCTCGGTTCCAATCAGGTGTTTGTGGGTGCGGGGGAGTGAGGTCAGCCATTCGCGTACAGGCTCATTGCCGGCTTCTGTGCGAAAGAAGCGGACTTCTAGTGTTGTTGCGTTCCTGTCCATGGAAGTGTACCAAAAAAGGTGCTCCATTCAAGCGCAGGGCAATAGCTTGTGCGATAGCGTGTTTCCCACAGTGCTGTAGGAGTGTTCGCCGGGTTGCAAATCAATCGATCCCGGCCCTTGCAATCCGCTGGTGACATCCCAATAAAAGCTGTTAGATTTCAGCCGGTTGAAACACCGGCCCATTTGGCCGGCAGAGGAACAGCCCGATGATCGCAAAAGAAGCCCGTCAGGCCCTGGCGCTACAGCGCTTTGCCGAGGCCAACCCGCAGCTGCTCGAAGAGATCCGTGAGCTGGATGCGCGCGAGCAGGCCCAGCAGATCGAGTGGGCGTTCGAGGATGCGGCCGAGGAGCAGGGTATCCAGCCTTGGGAGCTGGCCCTGCAACTGATCGCCGAAACCCCCGAGCAGCTGCAGGCCATGCGCCTGGAGACGCACCGCGAGGTAGCCGAGGCGCTGGGGATGGAGTGGGAGGAGTACTGCCAGTTCAACGAAATCGATCCTGAATAAAGGCAGCGAATTCGTTCCTGGTAGTTGTTTGACAAGGTATTTCGGCTGCAGGTCGCCCCGGGCGTCGTGCGGCCCCCATTGAAGCAGGCCCGGCGTTATGTCGTGCGGGCCTTGAAAGTTAATCGACCGGCGTGGTTTCCCGTCGTCCCGAGTGGGGTGACTTCTGCTGCGCGACTCACTAGAATGCTTGCCCTTGATTCTGGAGTCGGGCTAACGCCGGCTAACGTCTGTGCAACGAGGAATATCCATGCAAGTTTCTGTTGAAAACACTTCCGCTCTCGAGCGCCGCATGACCATCGCCGTTCCGGCCGAGCGCGTCGAGAACGAAGTCAACAAGCGTCTGCAACAGACTGCCAAGCGCGCCAAGGTTGCCGGCTTCCGCCCAGGCAAAGTGCCGATGAGCGTGATCCGTCAGCGTTTCGAAGCCGATGCCCGTCAAGAGGCTTTCGGTGACCTGGTCCAGGCTTCCTTCTACGAAGCCATCGTCGAGCAGAAGCTGAACCCGGCTGGCGCCCCTGCGGTAGAGCCGAAGTCCTTCGAAAAGGGCAAGGACCTGGAATTCGTCGCCATCTTCGAAGTGTTCCCAGAGTTCACTGTTGGCGGCCTCGAGTCGATCAACGTCGAGCGCCTGAGCGCCGAAGTGGCTGACGCCGACCTGGACAACATGCTGGAAGTGCTGCGCAAGCAGAACACCCGCTTCGAGGCCGTCGAGCGCGCCGCGCAGAACGACGACCAGGTCAACATCGACTTCGTCGGCAAGGTCGACGGTGAAGTGTTCGCCGGTGGTTCGGCCAAGGGCACCCAGCTGGTACTGGGCTCCGGCCGCATGATCCCAGGCTTCGAAGACGGCCTGGTTGGCGCCAAGGCTGGCGAAGAGCGCGTTGTCAACGTGACCTTCCCTGAGGACTACCAGAACCTGGACCTGGCTGGCAAAGCCGCCGAGTTCACCATCACCGTCAACAGCGTTGCTGCTCCTGTGCTGCCAGAGCTGAACGAAGAGTTCTTCGCCCAGTTCGGCATCAAGGAATCGACCCTGGAAGGCTTCCGCACCGAAGTTCGCAAGAACATGGAGCGTGAACTGCGCCAGGCCATCAAGGCCAAGGTGAAGAACCAGGTCATGGACGGTCTGCTGGCTGCCAACCCGATCGAAGTGCCTAAGGCCCTGCTGGAAAACGAAGTCAACCGTCTGCGCGTGCAGGCTGTTCAGCAGTTCGGTGGCAACATCAAGCCTGAGCAACTGCCGGCCGAGCTGTTCGAAGAACAAGCCAAGCGCCGTGTGGTCCTGGGCCTGATCGTGGCCGAAGTGGTCAAGCAGTTCGAGCTGAAGCCGGACGAAGGCAAGGTTCGCGAAATGATCGAAGAAATGGCTTCGGCTTACCAAGAGCCTGAGCAGGTCATCGCCTGGTACTACAAGAACGACCAGCAACTGAACGAAGTCCGTTCGGTTGTGCTGGAAGAACAAGTTGTAGATACTGTTCTGCAGAAAGCGACTGTGACCGACAAGTCGGTCTCGTACGAAGATGCCGTTAAACCAGCACAGGCTCCAGCCGCCGCTGAGTAACAGGCTTCTCTCGTAGGAAACCCCCACAAGCCAGCCTTCGAGCTGGCTTGTGCGTATTCAAGCCATGACTATTTGGGAGTGAGCGCAGGACATGTCCCGCAATTCTTATATTCAGCAGAGCTCTGACATCCAGGCCGCAGGCGGCCTGGTCCCGATGGTTATCGAGCAGTCCGCCCGTGGCGAACGCGCTTACGACATCTACTCGCGCCTGTTGAAGGAGCGTGTGATCTTCCTGGTTGGCCCGGTAGAGGACTACATGGCCAACCTCGTCGTCGCGCAACTGCTGTTCCTTGAAGCGGAAAACCCGGACAAGGATATCCATCTGTACATCAACTCGCCGGGCGGTTCCGTCACCGCCGGCATGTCGATCTACGACACCATGCAGTTCATCAAGCCGGACGTCTCGACCATCTGCATCGGCCAGGCCTGCAGCATGGGCGCCTTCCTGCTGGCTGCAGGTGCCAAGGGCAAGCGTCACTGCCTGCCGAACTCGCGCGTGATGATCCACCAGCCGCTGGGCGGCTTCCAGGGTCAGGCCACCGATATCGAAATCCACGCCCAGGAAATCCTCAATATCAAGGCACGCCTGAACGAGCTGCTGGCCTACCACACCGGCCAGGATCTCGAGACCATCAAGCGCGACACCGAACGTGACAACTTCATGAGCGCCTCGCGCGCGGCCGAGTACGGCCTGATCGACTCGGTCTACGACAAGCGGCAACTGGCCTCCTGAACCGGGGTGCCAGAGCAGGTAGGCGCGGAAAGCGCCTACCTGCGGACTTGAAAAAGCCCGCAATTGCCTTCATCTTGTGTTGCAAGCCTACCGGATTGGATCGATCGAATGACTGACACCCGTAACGGCGAGGACAGCGGCAAATTGCTTTATTGCTCCTTCTGCGGCAAAAGCCAGCACGAAGTGCGCAAACTGATTGCCGGGCCCTCGGTATTTATCTGCGACGAGTGCGTCGACCTGTGCAACGACATCATCCGTGAGGAGGTGCAGGAAGCCCAGGCCGAGAGCAGCGCGCACAAATTGCCTTCGCCGAAAGAAATCAGCGGTATCCTGGACCAGTACGTCATTGGTCAGGAACGCGCGAAGAAGGTGCTTGCCGTAGCGGTGTACAACCACTACAAGCGCCTGAACCAGCGTGACAAGAAGGGTGACGAAGTCGAACTCGGCAAGAGCAACATCCTGCTCATCGGGCCAACCGGCTCGGGCAAGACCCTGCTCGCCGAAACCCTTGCACGCCTGTTGAACGTACCGTTCACCATTGCTGACGCCACCACCCTGACCGAAGCCGGTTACGTGGGTGAGGACGTCGAGAACATCATCCAGAAGCTGTTGCAGAAGTGCGACTACGACGTGGAAAAGGCCCAGATGGGCATTGTCTACATCGACGAGATCGACAAGATTTCGCGCAAGTCGGACAACCCGTCCATCACCCGTGACGTCTCGGGCGAGGGCGTGCAGCAGGCACTGCTGAAGCTGATCGAAGGCACCGTGGCCTCGGTTCCGCCGCAAGGCGGCCGCAAGCACCCGCAACAGGAATTCCTGCAGGTCGATACCCGCAACATCCTGTTCATCTGCGGTGGCGCCTTCTCGGGCCTGGAAAAGGTCATCCAGAACCGCTCCACCAAGGGTGGCATCGGTTTTGGCGCCGAAGTACGCAGCAAGGAAGAGGGCAAGAAGGTTGGCGAGTCCCTGCGTGAGGTCGAGCCGGACGATCTGGTCAAGTTTGGCCTGATCCCGGAATTCGTTGGCCGCCTGCCGGTACTGGCAACCCTCGACGAGCTGGACGAGGCTGCGCTGATGCAGATCCTCACCGAGCCGAAGAACGCCCTGACCAAGCAGTATGCCAAGCTGTTCGAGATGGAAAGCGTCGACCTCGAGTTCCGCAGCGATGCGCTCAAGGCCGTGGCGCGCAAGGCCCTGGAGCGCAAGACCGGCGCCCGTGGCCTGCGTTCGATCCTCGAAGGCGTGCTGCTCGACACCATGTACGAGATTCCTTCGAAGAAGGATGTCAGCAAGGTGGTGATCGACGAGAGCGTCATCGATGGTACCTCGCAGCCGCTGATGATCTACGAGAACAGCGAGCCGCAAGCCAAGGCCGCACCGGACGCCTGATCCAGGCAATGGCCGGTTGACGGTTGCAAGCAAGAAGGGGCCTACGGGCCCCTTTCTGCTTTTCCTGCGCTAGCGCTTGTAATTTCCCAAGCGTGCCCCCACATTAGGTCCAAGCATCATTTCCACCGGTTTCCGGCCATAAGGCCGCTGTAGAGGCGAAATCATGAAGACCACCCTCGACTTGCCTCTTTTGCCATTGCGCGATGTCGTTGTTTACCCGCACATGGTCATCCCGCTGTTCGTGGGGCGCGAAAAGTCCATCGAAGCCCTTGAGGCGGCGATGACGGGCGAAAAGCAGATCCTCCTGCTGGCCCAGAAAAATCCGGCCGACGATGATCCGGGCGAAGACGCCCTGTACCGCGTCGGTACCGTTGCCACCGTGCTGCAATTGTTGAAACTGCCCGATGGCACCGTCAAGGTGCTGGTCGAGGGCGAGCAGCGCGGCGCCGTGGAGCGTTTCAGCGAAGTAGAAGGGCACATCCGTGCCGAAGTTTCCCTGATCGACGAAGTCGACGCCGCCGAGCGCGAGTCGGAAGTGTTCGTGCGCACGCTGCTGTCGCAGTTCGAGCAGTACGTGCAGCTGGGCAAGAAAGTCCCTGCCGAAGTGCTGTCGTCGCTGAACAGCATCGAAGAGCCAGGGCGCCTGGTCGATACCATGGCCGCACACATGGCCTTGAAGATCGAGCAGAAACAGGAAATTCTCGAAATCGTCGATCTGCCGACCCGTGTCGAGCACGTCCTGGCGCTGCTGGATGCCGAAATCGACCTGCTGCAGGTCGAAAAGCGCATTCGCGGTCGGGTCAAGAAGCAGATGGAGCGCAGCCAGCGCGAGTACTACCTGAATGAGCAGATGAAGGCCATTCA
This sequence comes from Pseudomonas sp. X4, assembly GCF_040784925.1. Classification (NCBI taxonomy): domain Bacteria; kingdom Pseudomonadati; phylum Pseudomonadota; class Gammaproteobacteria; order Pseudomonadales; family Pseudomonadaceae; genus Pseudomonas; species Pseudomonas sp. X4. The sequence continues at coordinate 4,361,349 of NZ_CP160798.1, forward strand.
GAAAGAACTCGGCGATGGCGACGAAGGCCACAACGAAGTCGAAGAGCTGAAAAAGCGCATCGAAGCCGCTGGCCTGCCCAAGGACGCACTGGCCAAGGCCCAGGCCGAGCTGAACAAGCTCAAGCAGATGTCGCCGATGTCGGCCGAGGCCACCGTGGTCCGGTCCTATCTCGATTGGCTGGTGCAGGTGCCGTGGAAGGCCCAGAGCAAGGTGCGCCTGGACCTGGCCAAGGCCGAGGAAATCCTCGATGCCGACCACTACGGTCTGGAAGAGGTCAAGGAACGCATCCTCGAGTACCTTGCCGTGCAAAAGCGCGTCAAGAAAATCCGCGGCCCGGTACTGTGCCTGGTCGGCCCGCCTGGCGTCGGCAAGACCTCGCTGGCCGAGTCGATCGCCGCTGCCACCAACCGCAAGTTCGTGCGCATGGCCCTGGGTGGTGTGCGTGACGAGGCCGAAATCCGTGGTCACCGCCGTACCTACATCGGTTCCATGCCTGGCCGCCTGATCCAGAAGATGACCAAGGTGGGGGTGCGCAACCCGCTGTTCCTGCTGGACGAAATCGACAAGATGGGCAGCGACATGCGTGGCGACCCGGCCTCGGCACTGCTCGAAGTGCTCGACCCGGAGCAGAACCACAACTTCAACGACCACTACCTGGAGGTCGACTACGACCTCTCGGACGTGATGTTCCTGTGCACCTCGAACTCGATGAACATCCCGCCGGCGCTGCTCGACCGGATGGAAGTCATCCGCCTGCCGGGCTACACCGAGGACGAGAAGATCAACATCGCGGTCAAGTACCTGGTGCCCAAGCAGGTCAAGGCCAACGGCTTGAAGAAGGACGAGCTGGAAGTCGACGTCTCGGCGATCCGCGACATCATCCGCTTCTACACCCGCGAAGCCGGTGTGCGTGGCCTGGAGCGGCAAATCGCCAAGGTCTGCCGCAAGGTGGTCAAGGAACATACCGGGCAGAAACAGGTCAAGGTCAAGGTGGCCAGCGAGCAGCTGGAACACCTGCTGGGTGTGCGCAAGTTCCGCTACGGCCTGGCCGAGCAGCAGGACCAGATCGGCCAGGTTACCGGCCTGGCCTGGACCCAGGTGGGCGGCGAACTGCTGACCATCGAAGCCGTGGTCATCCCCGGCAAGGGCCAGCTGATCAAGACCGGCTCGCTGGGCGACGTCATGGTCGAGTCGATCACCGCCGCGCAGACCGTGGTGCGCAGCCGTGCCCGCAGCCTGGGTATAGCCGCCGACTTCCACGAGAAGCACGATGTGCATATCCACATGCCGGAAGGCGCCACGCCGAAGGACGGCCCAAGTGCCGGTATCGGCATGTGCACCGCGCTGGTGTCGGCGCTGACGCAGATTCCGGTACGTGCCGATGTGGCCATGACCGGCGAAATCACCCTGCGTGGCCAGGTGCTGGCCATTGGCGGGTTGAAGGAAAAACTGCTGGCGGCACACCGTGGCGGGATCAAGACGGTGATCATTCCCGAGGAGAATGTTCGCGATCTGAAGGAGATTCCGGAAAATATCAAACAGGATCTGCAGATCAAACCGGTCAAATGGATTGACGAAGTCCTGCAAATTGCGCTGCAATACGCCCCGGAGCCCTTGCCAGATGTGGCTCCGGAGATTGTCGCGAAAGATGAAAAGCGCGACGGCGATGCTAAGGAAAGAATTAGCACGCACTAGTAGTTTTTGGCTGGGGGGCTTTCCTTGACAGTTTTTTCGGGGCCTTGCTATAAAGCGGCACGCTATTGTCATCAGGCCACCCAGCGCACGTTTCATAAGCTTTTCATTACATACTTAGAAACAAACTCAATAGAGAAATAAGGGGACTTAGAGTGAACAAGTCGGAACTGATTGACGCTATCGCCGCATCTGCTGACATCCCGAAAGCTGTAGCCGGCCGTGCGCTGGACGCAGTCATCGAATCCGTCACCGGCGCCCTGAAGCAAGGTGACGATGTGGTACTGGTTGGTTTCGGTACCTTCTCGGTCAAGGAGCGTGCAGAGCGCACCGGCCGCAACCCGCAAACCGGTAACGCGATCAAGATCGCTGCCGCCAAGGTTCCAGGCTTCAAGGCTGGCAAAGGCCTGAAAGACGCCGTCAACTAAGTCGTCTCTTTCAGCCGGACCCGGCCTGGCCAGGTCCGAGCACGGTGATGGCGGGGCGCAAACGTTCCCGCCTGACACGTTTGCTAAGAAAAGGCGCATCCTCGGATGCGCCTTTCTTTTATCAGGTTTCTACCCACGCTCCGCGGTTGTCGACGCAGTGGTACAGCCGTTTCTGGGGGACGCATGCTGCAAAATATCAGGGACAATTCACAAGGTTGGATTGCCAAGACCATCATCGGCCTTATCGTCGTGTTGATGGCGTTGACCGGCTTCGAAGCCATTTTCCAGGCCGCCACACATAGCCAGGACGCCGCCAAGGTGAACGGCCAGACCATCAGCCAGAACGAGCTGAGCCAGGCGGCCGACATGCAGCGCCGTCAGCTGATGCAACAGTTGGGCAAGGATTTCGACCCGGCGCTGCTGGACGACAAATTGCTGCGTGAAGAGGCACTGAAAGGCCTGATCAGCCGCAAGCTGCTGCTGCAAGGCGCCGAAGATGCCAAATTCGCCTTCTCCGAGGCCGCGCTGGATCAAGTGATCCTGCAGACGCCGGAATTCCAGGTGGACGGCAAGTTCAGTGCCGACCGTTTTGACCAGGTCATTCGCCAGATGGGCTATGGCCGCATGCAGTTCCGCGACATGCTCGCCGAGGAAATGCTTATCGGCCAGCTGCGCACCGGCCTGGCCGGCAGCAGCTTCGTCACCGACCAGCAGGTCGATGCCTTTGCCCGCCTCGAGAAGCAGACCCGTGACTTCGCTTCCCTGACCTTCAAGGCCGACCCGGCCGCGGTCAAGGTCAGCGATGAAGAGATCAAGGCGCACTACGACCAGCACGCCAAGGAGTTCATGTCGCCAGACCAGGTGGTGATCGACTACATCGAGCTGAAGAAGTCGGTGTTCTTCGACCAGGTCAAGGTGACCGACGAAGAGCTCAAGGCCCAGTACGAGAAGGAAATCGCCAACCTCGCCGAGCAGCGCCATGCCGCGCACATCCTCATCGAGGTCAACGACAAGGTCACCGACGCCCAGGCCAAGGCCCGCGCCGACGAGATCGAGCAGCGTTTGGCCAAGGGTGAAGACTTTGCCGCGCTGGCCAAGGAGTTCTCCCAGGACCCGGGTTCGGCCAACAGCGGCGGTGACCTTGGCTTCGCTGGCCCGGGCGTTTACGACCCGGCGTTCGAAGATGCACTGTACAAGTTGCAGGATGGCCAGGTCTCGGCGCCGGTGCGCACCGAGTTCGGCTACCACCTGATCAAGCTGCTGGGCGTACAGGCACCGGAAGTGCCGAGCTTCGCCAGCCTGAAGGACAAGCTGACCCGTGACCTGAAGATCCCGCTGGTCGAGCAGCGTTACGTAGATGCCAGCAAGCAGCTGCAGGATGCCGCCTACGAGGCTTCCGACCTGGCCCAGCCGGCCCAGGACCTGAACCTGAAGGTGCAAACCTCCGCAGCCTTCGGCCGTGAGGGTGGTGAAGGCATCACTGCCAACCGTTCGGTCGTGCAGGCCGCATTCTCCGAAGAAGTGCTGGAGGAGGGTGCCAACAGCACCGCCATCGAGCTCGACCCGGAAACCACCGTGGTACTGCGCGTCAAGGAGCACCGCAAGCCTGAGCAGCTGCCGCTGGAAGCCGTGGCCAAGAACATCAGCGAGCACCTGGCCAAGGAGAAGGCGACTGCCGAGCTCAAGGCCAAGGCGGACAAGCTGATTGCCGGCCTGCGTGACGGTTCCATCGCAGCGGGCAGTGTGCACGAAGGGCAGGGCTGGAAGGCCTATGAAGCAGTTACCCGCGGCGAGGACGGTATCGACCCGGCCGAGCTGCAGGCACTGTTCCGCCTGGGCAAGCCACAAGCCAAGGACAAGCCGGTTTATGGCAGCGTCGTGCTGCGTGACGGTAGCCTGGTGGTACTGCAGCTCAAGGGTGTCAACGAAGGCGCTACTGCCACCGACGAAGAGAAGCAGCAGATCCGCCGCTACCTCGCGTCGCGTGCTGGCCAGCAAGACTTCGCGGCGTACCGCAAGCAGCTGGAAGCCAAGGCGGACATCACCCGTTACTAAGGTGATGGATGCATGAACGAACAGGCCGCCCAGTGCGGCCTGTTTCGTTTCTGCTGCCTGTTCCGGCCTCATCGCCGGAAAGCCAGCTCCCACAGGTATCACACTTGCCTCAAGCATTGCGGGGTATCTGTGGGAGCTGGCTTGCCGGCGATGAGGCCATTACAGGCAGTACAAGGCCTAGCGTTTCACCCCTTCATAGTTATCCAGCGTATCCCGCGCAATCTCCCGCCCCAGGGCAATCAGCTCCGGCGCCTTGTAGAACTCGAAAAACCGGCACACCCGTTTGGGCACGTTGATCAATACATCCGGTGGATAGCCGGCGATCTTGTACTGCGCCAACGACGTCTGCATGACCTCGAAGCTCTGGTTGATCAAGTCCAGCAGCGAAGCGGGCCCCACGTTGTCGATGATGAACGAGCCGGTCGCCGACTTCGGTGCGCCTTCGCGCTCCGGCGCCGCCGCCGGTTGCTGGCCTTCCGGGTTGGCGGCATCGGCCAGCCATGGGTTTGGCGGCGCAAGCCCTTCGGCGACGATTTCCTGCTCGATGCGGATCAGCTCCTCCGCCGGCTTGCGCCGGAACGGCAAGCGCGAGCCCAGCGAACTGAGCAGGGCATCGAACCGCATCTTGAACGCCGCCGGGCGTTCGATCACCGGTAACTGGTACTGCTTCTGATTGGTGGCGTTGAGGTTGACCGCGATGATCAGGTCGCAGTGGCTGGACACCACCGGCACGATCGGCAGCGGGTTGAGGATGCCGCCGTCGACCAGCATGCGGTTGCCTTGCATCACCGGGGTGAACAGGCTGGGGATGGCCGCCGAGGCGCGCATGGCCTGGTGCAGGCAGCCCTCCTGGAACCAGATTTCCTGCTGGTTGGTGAGGTCGGCTGCAACCGCCGTGTAGGGGATGCGCAATTGCTCGATGTTGATCTCGCCGACGATCTTGCGGATTTGCCCGAACACCTTGTCGCCGCGAATTGCGCCGAGGCGAAAGCTGACATCGACCAGGCGCAACACATCCAGGTAGTCGAGGCTCTCGATCCAGTTGCGGTAGTCTTCCAGCTTGCCGGCGGCATAGATGCCGCCGATCACCGCGCCCATGGAGCAGCCGGCGATGCAGGCAATGTCGTAGCCACGCCGCTCGATTTCCTCGATCACCCCGATATGTGCATACCCCCGGGCTCCGCCGGATCCCAGTACCAGTGCCACGCGTTTGCTCATGAACATTCCCCGGCCAGTGCAACCATGGTCCTACAATGCACCCATCGCCACCTGTGCTTCAATGTGCATCGCGCTGAGCTACTGTAATAAAACTGGCTGGGCCAAGCGGGCTGGGCAGGGCACTTTTCAGCTGCCGAGGCGTCAAAAAGCCAACGTTTTTTCTTTTGAGGTATTACCGATGAAAGCCTGGATCTGCCTTCCCTTGATCGCCTTGGCCCTTGCTGGCTGCGCGGGCAAGACGGCCTACCGCGAGAGTTGCGCGACCCAACTGGATGCCGCCTGGAAGGAACTAGACCTGGCCAAGGCCGAAGGCTTTGCCGGTGCCGTGAGCTACTCCAAGGCCTTGTCGTTGCTGACCGGGGCCAAGACCCAGCAGCAGTTCGAAGGTTATGAAAGCTGTACCAGAAAAGCCGAAAAGGCCCGTTTCTACATTCGTGAGTCTCGCGCCGGGCGCTGACCAAGGAGCGTCTTTCGATGTCTGCCATGCTCGATCATGTGGTTGCCCAGATAGTGGCCTTGCAGGTGCGCCTGCTGGCCTGCCGCGAGCGCCTGGCTGCCGATACCGACAGTGAGGCCTTGCATGACCTGCGCACCACCCTGCGGCGCCTGCGCAGCCTGCTGCGACCGCTGCGTGGGCTGCCGGGGGTGGAGCAACTGGAGGACGCCGCCAAGTCGTTGGGTACACTGACCACGCCGTTGCGTGACCGTGAGGTGCTGGCGGCCGAACTGATCGGGCGTGGTTTTGCCGAGGCCGGGCAGCGGCGCCTGGAAGGGCGAGGCAGTACCTTTGCCAGTGTTGCCGCCAGCCCGCAGCTGACCCGGGTGCTGGCGATTGTCGACGCGTTTCCGCTGTTCCTGCGTGCAGCTGGCCGCGAGGGCCTGGTCAAGGCGTTGGAAAAGCGTATCGACAAACGCCTGGTCAAACAGTGGCGCAAGTTGCACAAAGCGCTGCAGGACCCGGCCCACGATCGCCATCGCCTGCGTTTGCTGATCAAGCGTGCGCGCTACGGTGACGAGGCATACCCGCAGCTCGACCATGCGGGCAAGCAGTTGCGGCGCTTGCTGAAGCAGGCCCAGGGCGACCTGGGTGACTGGCATGATCGCCTGCAATGGCTGTTGCAGGCGCGCGACCATGCCGACCTGGCATCGTGCAAGGCCGCCTGGGAGCAGGAGTTGCACGAGGCCGAGCGCCATTCGGATGTGACGCTGGATGCACTGCAGCAGGCGCTGGCGCGGCGAAAGCCCGAAAAATGACCGATATGCGGGCTGATCGACAGGGGTTTGCTGGCTAGGATGGACAGACCTTTTTCGCTGCAGGCAGGAGCCGGCCAATGAATTTCAACCAACTGCTTGACGCCGTGCGGGCCAACCCCGAAGCGGTGAGCGTCCCGCCAAGCTGGGCCCAGGGTCGCGCCGCCTTTGGCGGGCTGATGGCGGCCATGGTGTATGAAGCCATGCGCCAGAAAATCTCCGATGACCGCCCCGTGCGTTCTCTGGCCATCAGCTTTGTGGCGCCGGCCGCGGCGGATGTGCCAATCCGCTTCGACGTGGAGGTGCTGCGTGAAGGCAAGGCAGTCAGCACCTTGCTGGGCCGTGCCGTTCAAGACGGCCAGGTGGTGACCCTGGTGCAGGGCAATTTCGGTGCAGGGCGGCCATCAGTGGTCGATGTGCCGGCGTTGCCGGCCACGGAAATGAAAGCGCTCGAAGACGCAGCCCCCGAGTTGCCCCATATCAAAGGCGTTACTCCGGAGTTCATGCAGCATGTGGCCTTGCGCTGGGCGGTGGGTGGGTTGCCGTTCAGTGGCAATCAGTCGCGCCAGATGGGTGGCTGGGTACGTTTGCGCTCGGTGGCCGAAGAACCGGTCAACGAGGCGCACCTGCTGGCGTTGGTCGATGCCTGGCCACCGAGCCTGATGCCGTTTCTCAAGCAGCCCGCTGCCGGCAGCACGTTGACCTGGACCATCGAATTCATGCAGCCCACGGCGCAGCTGTCGACCGTGGACTGGTGCCGTTATTGCGTGGAAACCGAGCATGCGCGGGATGGTTATGGGCATGCCGCTGCCGCGTTGAGGACGGCGCAGGGCGAGTTGCTGGCCTTGAGCCGGCAGACGGTTACCGTGTTTGCCTGACCGAACCCGGGAGCGCGTTGCGCTCCAATGGCGACACAAGGCCGCTCTCATGGAACAACACATAAATCATTGATTTAGCGGGGCCCCTGTGGGAGCGGGCGTGCCCGCGAAACGGCCAACGCGGTGTATGGCACCGGCTCCGCCGGTGTTCGCGGGCATGCCCGCTCCCACAAGGGATTGTGGCTCGCTCTCGAACATTGTTCCCTGTGCGACAGCGCAGCCCAAAGCGCTGGGCAATCTCCCACAGGGATCGCGTAAATTTCAGGACATGCGCGGTTCTTGTGGGAGCGGCCTTGCGTCGCGATTGGGCTGCAGAGCAGCCCCAATGGCATCAGCGCCGATGCTTGTGTCGTTCCCGCCAGGCCTTCCACCAGGCCCCGCTCAGCAAGAAGCGCGGAAAGGTGATGAACTGCTCGGTCAGCAGGCGTTGCACGGCATCCTTGCGGTTGGCGAAGGGCTCGGGTTGCTCGGCTTCCAGACGATGGCCCTGGCGCTGCAGGCCCAGGCCGGCAATCAAGGCAATGATGCCAACGGCAATCTGGCCCAGATCCAGGCCGAACAGGCCGGACAGAATCAGCAACGCGCCAAGGATGAACAACGGCACGGCGATCAGGTGCAGCACCAGGTTGGTCGGGTGGCGGTGGTTGTGGTGGTAGCCGCGCCATTGCCAGGCGGGCAGGTTGGGCAGGCGTTTGCTCATGGGCATTTCCTCTCGGTCATGCCCAAAGCTTAGTGCGCCCCCCAGGCGGGGGCCAATCGAGGCTGGCTATGGTGACTATAGCTTGAGCTGGCCAATGGCCTTGTTCAGCTCACCGGCCAGGGTCGCCAGCTCGCTGCTGGTGGTCGCCGAGCCCACGGTCTGTTGCACGGTCTGTTCGGTGACATCGCGAATACTCACTACGGCGCGGTTCATTTCCTCGGCCACCTGGCTTTGCTGCTCGGCTGCCACGGCAATCTGGGTGTTGCTTTCGCGCATCTGCGCCACGGCACCGGTAATCTCGGCCAGTGCTTCGCCGGCCTCCTGGGCCTGCCTGACGCAGTCGTCAGCCTTGTACGAGCTTTCCTGCATGAAATCCACTGCATCGCGGGTGCCCGACTGCAGGGCCGAGACCATGGTGGTGATCTCGTCGGTGGAGTTTTGCACGCGCTTGGCCAAGTTGCGCACTTCATCGGCCACCACGGCAAAGCCGCGGCCCAGGTCGCCGGCGCGCGCGGCTTCGATGGCGGCATTGAGCGCCAGCAGGTTGGTCTGCTCGGCGATGCTGTGGATCACACTGACCACGCCATTGATCTTCTGGCTGTCTTCGGCCAGCTGGCGAATCATCTCGGCAGTTTGCTGAACGCCGCTGGACAGCCCGGAAATCGAGTCCTGCACCCGGCTGACCACCACCTGGCCGCTACCGGCCAGGGTGTCGGCGGTTTGTGACAGGTCACGGGTGGCGCCGGCGTGCTGGGCGATGTGGTGCACCGTCGCCGACATTTCGTTGATGGCGGTAGCGGCCTGGTCGGTCTCGCTCTGCTGGCCGAGCATGCCGTGGCGCACGTCGCTCATGCTCGCAGCCAGGCGCGCGGCACCGGAGTCCAGTTGCGCTGCGGTGTGGGCGACGGTACTGACCACGCGGTGGTAGGTCGCCTGCATGGCATTGAAGGCCCCGGCCATCTGGCCGACCTCGTCGCCACAGGCCAGCGGTACGCGGGCCGACAGGTCGCCGGTTTTTTCCACGTGCAGCATCACGTCCTTGAGCGTGTTGAGCTGGCTGAGCAGGAAGCGGATCAGCAGCTGCGAGGCGCCGAGCATGGCCAGCATCAGGACCAGCACGCATACCGCGTAGTTGCTGAAGCGGTCGAGGAACACCTGGCGCAGGCTGGGCGACTGGGCCAGCACGGCCATTTGCTGATCGCCGTTGCGCAGCACCTGCGCGCCCTGTAGCGGGTTGTTGCCCAAGAGCCGGGCGGCGGGCAGTTCGACCCAGCCTTGGGCATTGCGCAGGGCCTCGAGGGGCTCACCCGCGAAGGTGGGCGTTTGCCCGGCTGACCAGCTGATGACGTTGGCCGGGCGGGGCAGCGGCTGGCCGGCCGGCCAGGCAGCCAGCAGTTGGGCCTGCGCGGCCGCCTGGGCCTGCGCGGCCTCGGCGCGGGCGCGTTGCTCCAGGTGCACGGCATAGAGCACCAGCAGCAAGGTCGTGACAAAGGCCACCGCGTTGACGGCCCAGAACTTGTACTTCAGGGAAACATTGCTAAGCCAGGCACCCATGGGCAGGTCTTCTCTGAGTTGAGCGGGAACAATATTGGCAAGGTGCCATCATTGTGCCTGCGCAAGCCAGGGCCTTTCTTGATGTGCATCAAGAAAGTTCCGCCGCCTGTAATGGCCCTATCGCCGGCAAGCCAGCTCCCACAGGGGGTAGCGTATGGCTCGAGGCCGATGTAGTCGAGGTGGGAGCTGGCTTGCCGGCGATAGGGCCATTACAGCTTCAGGATATCTGGAAAAACGCCCGCGCCGTTGCCGTGGTATGCGCCGCCGTATGTTCGGTCGACTCGCCCCGGTGCAAGGCCACTTCACGCAACACCTCCGGCAGGAACGCTGGTTCGTTGCGCCCGTTCTTCGGCTTGGGCCGCAGGCTGCGCGGCAGCAGGTAAGGCGCATCGCTCTCCAGCATCAGCCGCCCCTCGGCAATGTTGCCCACCAGCGGGTGCAGGTGGGTGCCACGGCGTTCGTCGCAGATCCAGCCGGTAATGCCGATGTGCAGGTCCATGTCCAGGTAGGCGAACAGCGCGTCGCGCTCGCCGGTAAAGCAATGCACCACTGCACCGGTCAGGTGGTCGCGGTAATCCTTGAGGATCGCCAGCAGGCGTTCGCTGGCGTCGCGTTCGTGCAGGAACACCGGCAGACGCAGCTCGGCAGCCAGTGCCAACTGTGCCTCCAGAGCTTTTTCCTGCAGCGGGCGAGGGGAGAAGTCGCGGTTGAAGTCCAGGCCGCATTCGCCCACGGCGCGCACGCGTGTTTCACTCAGCAACTGGCGCAACTGGCGCTCGCTGCCGGCATCCCAGGTTTTGGCATCATGAGGGTGTACGCCTGCCGTGGCGAACAGGTGCGCGCCGCTCGCATCCAGTTGCTGGCACAGTTCCAGCGCCTGTTCGCTGACCGCCAGGCTGGTGCCCGTCAGCACCATCTGCGTGACCCCGACCTCAAGGGCGCGCTCGACGATTGCCGCCTGCTGGTCGTGGAAACTGCTGTTGGTCAGGTTGACGCCGATATCGATCAGTTGCATGGTGCTATCTCGTGCCGCGGGGCGGCCAGCATAGCAAAAACCGTGTTTTTCTGAAAAAACCAAGAACTTCATGCTGTTGCCGTGGTCTTTTACCGTCATTTCTCTCTTGGCGGTGCAACCCCATGGATGCCGCCCACCGACCACGGACACGTTTTCGCATGCAGCGATGCTGGCTCATTTTCCTGCTGACGCTTGGGCTGACCTTGACCGGGCCTGCCCACGCGCGCGTGCCGGGACCGCAGCAGAACATCGCGCCGGCCAAGGTCCGTGACCTGCAGCAGATTCGCACCAGCCAGGTGCTGCGGGTGCTGGTCAACCAGAGCCGCAACAGCTCCGGTGAGGTCAAGGGCGAGCCGGTCGGCATCGAATACTATCGCCTGCGTGCCCTGGAACATTACCTCAATGCCCGCGCCGCCGACGGCCAGGAGATCCAGCTCAAGCTGATCCCGCGGGCCAAGGAGCAGTTGCTCGGCGCCCTGGCCCGTGGCGAGGGTGACCTGGCCGCGCCGGGTGAACTGCTCGACCCCGCCGTGGTGCGTGGGGTCAGCAGCAGCGCGCCGGTGCTCGACCAGGTGCCGCTGCTGCTGGTGGGGCGCAAAGGCGAACGCAGCTTCAGCCATGTCGAGCAGTTGTCCGGGCGTACCGTGGCCCTGACCAGCGCCAGTGCCGCCGGCCCGTTGATCCAGCAGGTCAACCAGCAGCTGGCGCTGCGCAAGCGTGCGCCGATCAAGGTGGAGTGGGTCGACTCGACCTTGGCGGTGGAGGATGTGCTGGAAATGGTCCAGGCCGGCATCTATCACCTGACCGTGGTCGAGCAGCCGATCGCCCGGCGCTGGGCCCGGGTGATGCCGCGCCTGCGCCTGGACAGCCGCGTGAAACTGGGGGCGCCGCAAGCCATGCGTTGGTATGTGAGGCCCGATGCGCCGCAGTTGCAGGCCACGGTCGATCGCTTTCTGCAGGGCTACCGCGCGCCGGACAACCAGGACGCCGCGTTCGAGCGCATCTACCGCCGCCAGTACCGGGTGCACGACCCATTGGCCAGCAAGAATCGCCAGCGTCTGACCGCGCTGCGGCCGGTGCTGCAGAAACACGGTGAGGCGCAGCAGATCGACTGGCTCAACCTGGCCGCGCTGGCCTTCAAGGAGTCGACGCTCAACCCGGCCGCGCGCGGCACCGGAGGGGCCCATGGCCTGATGCAGATCACCCCTTCGGCGGCGCAGCGTGTGGGGGTGAGCAACACCGCCACGGTGGATGGCAATGTCCAGGCCAGCGCCCGTTACCTGGCGCTGATCCGGCGCAAGTTCTTTGCCAGCGCCAAGATCAACGAGCGCGAGCGCATGGCCTTCGTGCTGGCGGCCTACAACCTGGGCCCCGAGCGCGTCCAGGCCATGCGCGCCGAAGCGCGGCGGCGCGGGCTGAATGGCGACCAGTGGTTCTTCCAGACCGAACGTGTCGCCATGGAGCAGCTGGGCATGGGGCCAGTCAACTTCGTCAATAGCGTCAACAAGTACTTTGTAGCGTTCAACCGGGAGCGTGCCGCGCTGGAGCGTGTGGCTAAACGCTGACAAATCGATTTTGTCGATTGTTATGTTGGGTTTTTTGCGATTTTCATATCTATCTAATCGATTATGATGGCGCCCATCCCAACACAACTTCCCCGCTTCAAGGAGTCTTCGACATGAACAACGCTACCCTCAACGCTCTGTTCTCCACCCGCGCCGGTGCTGGCCTGAGCGTCATCCGGATCCTGGTCGGCATCATCTTCATTGCGCATGGTGCGCAAAAACTGTTCGGCATGTTCGGTGGCTATGGCCTGGAAGGCACCGGCCAGTGGATGGAGAGCATCGGCCTGGCCCCGGGTTACCTGATGGCCCTGTTGTCCGGTAGTGCCGAGTTCTTCGGCGGCCTGGCCCTGGTGATCGGCCTGCTGGCCCGCCCGGCGGCCCTGGTGCTGGCGGTGACCCTGGTGGTGGCGATCCTCTCGGTGCATATCGGCAACGGTCTGTTCATGTCCAACAACGGCTATGAGTTCGGCCTGGCCCTGCTGGCTGGCACCGTCGCGGTACTGATCGAAGGCGCTGGCCGCTTCTCGCTGGACCGCCTGATCGCCCGCTGATCCACCGCAAATGCCAAGATACAAGCCTCAGGCCGATCACTTTCGGCTTGAGGCTTGTATCTTGCCGCTTGTAGCTCTAGCATACCGTCTGCGCCGATTTAAACAGCTACTTGCGGGGCGCAGGAAAGCCCCTCTCCGGGTCATCCGAAATACCGCTAAAGCGCTGGTTCGGTGACGCCTCCCACCGCTGCCCAGCGGGATTCGCGAGGCGGAGAGAAGCTCCATGAGTTGCCCACGTACCAGTGTCTGTTTGAGCCCCTTGCCTGCCAGCCAGGCGTCCCGCACACCGCGCATCCTGCTCGGCGGCCAGCATCAACCCACTCTTTTACGTCACCTTGAAGGCCTGTCCCGGCGCAAGGGCCAGGCGCGTGCATTTCTGATCCAGTTCGCCGATACCGGCTGCCACCTCGCACAGTATGGCAATGACCGTTTCGACCTGGCCGTGATCCAGGCCCCGGCACCGGACGAGGCCGCCGAAATCATCGGCCACCTCACCCGTATCGCGCGCCAAGGCCTGATTACCCGCCGCTGAGGAGCGCGCTGTTGAGTACCAACATCATCACCACGGAAGGCCATGAGGCGCTGAAGAAAGAACTGGACCACCTGTGGCGGGTATACCGCCCGGAGATTACCCAGAAGGTTACCTGGGCGGCATCGCTGGGCGACCGCAGCGAGAATGCCGACTACCAGTACAACAAGAAGCTGCTGCGCGAGATCGACCGCCGGGTGCGTTACCTGCGCAAGCGTCTTGAAGATGTGAAGGTGGTGGCCTACTCGCCGCAGCAAGAGGGCAAGGTGTTTTTCGGTGCCTGGGTGGAGATCGAGAACGACGAGGGCGAGACCATGAAGTTTCGCATTGTCGGGTATGACGAGATCTATGGGCGCAATGACTACATCTCGATCGACTCGCCCATGGCTCGTGCCTTGCTGAAGAAGGAGGAGGGTGATGAGGTGGTGGTGCACACACCTACCGGTGAAGCGACCTGGTATGTGAACAGCGTCCGCTACGGGCAGTGATGTGATGTTGCCTGTTGTGGCCCTATCGCCGGCAAGCCAGCTCCCACAGGGATAGCGCATGGCTCGAGGCCGCTGCGGTCGAGGTGGGAGCTGGCTTGCCGGCGATAGGGCCCTGACAGGTAAGTCTCACCCTTCCCGCAAGACCGCCAACGGGCTGGCATTCAACGCCCGCCGCGTCCCCAGCACCCCCGCACCACCTACCAGCAGCGCCCCTGCCAGCGGCAACAGCAGCAACCACACATGCGGGCTCCATTGCAGGTCGAAGGCATAGCGGTACAGCACCAGGGTAATCAGCTCGCACCCGACCGCCGCCAGCAAGCCGCTGGCCGCACCCAGCAAGCCGAACTCGATCCGCCGCGCCTTGACCAGTAATGGCCGCGCCGCGCCCAGCGCGCGCAGCAAGGCGCCCTGGCGGATGCGCTCGTCCAGCGTCGCCTGCAAGCCAGCGAACAGCACCGCCAACCCGGCTGCCAGCACGAACAGCAACACGTACTCCACCGCCAGGGTCACCTGGGCGAGGATGCTGCGCAGCTGATCGAGCAAGGCGTCCACCTGCAGGATGGTCACCGCCGGGAATGCCCGTGACAGCGCCACCACATCCAGGTCATGGCCCGCTGCCAGATAGAAGCTGGTCAGGTAGGTGGTCGGCAGCCCCTGCAACGTGCCGGGCTGGAAGATCATGTAGAAGTTCGGCTGGAAGCTGTCCCAGTGCACGCTGCGCAGGCTGCTGACCCGGGCTTGGCGCTGCTGGCCGCCGATGTCGAAGGTCAGCAGGTCGCCCAGTTGCAGCTTCAGGCTGCTGGCCAGTTCCGCCTCCACCGACACACCGGGGATTTCATCTTCGGCGGGCAACGCCTGCCACCAGTTGCCGCCCGTCAGTGCATTGCCTTCGGGCAGTTCGGCTGCCCAGGTCAGGCTGAGGTCGCGCTGCACGGCGCGCTCGCCTGCCGAATCCTTGCTGACCACCTGCTGCACCGGTTGCTCGTTGATGCGCACCAAGCGGCCGGGTGTCACCGGGTACAGCGGTGCCGAGGTGGCATTGACCTGCTGCAGGTGTTGGGCAAAGGGCTCACGGTCATCCGGCAGGATGTTCAGGGCGAAATGGTTGGGTGCATCCTTGGGCAGCTGCGCTTGCCAGGTGTCGAGCAGTTCCGCGCGCAGCAGGGCGACCAGGGCCATGGCCAGCAGGATCAGGCCGAAGGCCAGGGCCTGGCCGGCAGCGGCCATGGGGTGGCGCAGCAGTTGGCCCAGCCCCAGGCGCCAGGTCAGCGGGGCCCCGGCCAGCAATTGGCGCAGGCTGCGCAAACCGAGCAGCAGCAGGCCACCGAGCAGCAGCGCGGCGACCAGGCCGCCACCTAGCAGGGCGAAGGTGAGCAGCAGGTCGAGGCTCAGGCGCCACATGATCAGGCCCAGGGCGAACAGGGCCGCGCCGTACACCAGCCAGCTGCTGGGCGGTATCGGCAGCAGGTCGCGGCGTAGCACGCGCAGCGGCGGCACCTGGCCCAGCGCGGCAATTGGCGGCAGGGCGAAGCCGGCCAGGGCCACCAGCCCGGTAGCGATGCCGGCCAGGGCCGGGACGATGCCGCCTGCAGGCACCACGCTTGGCAGCAGGCCATGCAGCAGGCGGAACAGGCCCAGCTGGGCCAGCCAGCCGAGCAGGGCGCCGGCCAGCGCGGCGACCAGGCCGAGCATGGCCAATTGCAGGCAGTACAGGCCCAGTGCCTGGCGGCGCGAAAGGCCCAGGCAGCGCAGCAGGGCGCTGGCGTCCAGGCGGCGTGCGGCATAGCGGCTGGCCGACAGGGCAA
The DNA here is from genome assembly GCF_040784925.1 of Pseudomonas sp. X4. NCBI lineage: Bacteria > Pseudomonadati > Pseudomonadota > Gammaproteobacteria > Pseudomonadales > Pseudomonadaceae > Pseudomonas > Pseudomonas sp. X4. Next base: position 4,377,079 of record NZ_CP160798.1, read on the forward strand.
CGGCGACGCCTGCCAGCAGCACCGCCACCAGGCTGGCCATGTTCAGGTAGCGCTCGGCCTTGCCCAGGGCGCCGCCGACCTGCTGGTTGCCATCGCGGGTGTCGCGCAGGCGCTGGTTGGCGGCCAGGTCCTTTTTCAGTGCCCCGCGGTACTGGGCCAACGCTTCGGCATCGCCGCGCCACAGGTCGCGGTAGGTGACCCGGCTGCCCGGTTGGATCACGCCGGTCGCCTGCAGGTCGGCCAGGTTCATCATTACCCGTGGGGTAAGGCTGTAGAAGTTGTTGGCGCGGTCCGGTTCGTAGGTCAGTACGCGGCTCATGCGCAGCGTCTTCATGCCCACGTCGATGCTGTCGCCAACCTTCAGCCCCAGTGCCGCCAACAGGCGTGGCTCGACCCATGCTTCGCCAGGTGCCGGGCCGCCGCCCGGAGTTTCTGCGGCATAGGGCTCCGCGGCACTGCGAACTTGCCCGCGCAACGGGTAGGCACCATCGGCAGCCTTGACGCTGGACAGCTGGATACCGTTGTCGCCGCCTACCACGCTGGTGAACTCGACCACCTGGGCGTGGCGCAAGCCAAGCGCCTTGCCGGCTTCTATCTGCTGGTCGCGGGCCGGGGCACTGCCCTGCAGTACCAGGTCGGCACCGAGGAACTCGCTGGCGCGCAGCTGCATGGCGCCGTTGAGGCGGGCACCGAAATAACCGATGGCAGTGCTGGCCGCGACCGCCACCAGCAGGGCGAAGAACAGCACGCGCACTTCGCTGGCGCGAATGTCGCGCAGCAACTGGCGCAGGGCCAGGCCGCACAGGCGAGACAGCGGCATGTGGTTCATCAGGCCTCCACCGGGGCCACCAGGCGGCCCGCATCCAGGCGGATCTGGCGGCGGCAGCGCCGGGCCAGGCGTTCGTCATGGGTAACCAGCACCAGGGTGGTGCCGCGTTCCTTGTTCAGTTCGAACAGCAGGTCGCTGATGCGCTCGCCGGTGTGGCTGTCGAGGTTGCCGGTGGGTTCGTCGGCGAACAGCACTGCAGGTTGCGCGGCGAAGGCACGGGCAATGGCCACCCGTTGCTGTTCGCCGCCCGAAAGCTGGCGCGGGGTGTGGCTCAGGCGCTTGCCCAGGCCGACCCGTTCGAGCAGGGTGCGCGCGTGTTCGCGGGCGTCGCGGCGGCCGTCCAGCTCCAGCGGCAGCATGACGTTTTCCAGGGCGTTGAGGCTGTCGAGCAGCTGGAACGACTGGAACACGAAGCCCACATGTTCGGCGCGCACCCGCGCGCGCTGGTCTTCATCCAGCGGCCCCAGGTCGTGGCCAGCGAGGATGACCTTGCCGGCACTGGGCTGGTCCAGGCCGGCGAGCAGGCCGAGCAGGGTCGACTTGCCCGAGCCCGAGGCGCCGACGATGGCCAGGCTGTCGCCCTGGGCCAGGTCGAGGGACAGCGCGTGCAGGATGGTCAGGTCACCTTCCGCGCTGGGGACCACTTTGCTAAGGTTCTGCGCAACGAGAATGCTGGGGCCCATGGAGAATCCGATGCGAGTGTGGTGGTTGAGTGCCGGTCTGGCCCTGTATTGCCTGGCCCAGAGCGCGGCGGCGGGAACACTGCTGGTTGTCGGCGATAGTATCAGCGCCGGTTTTGGCCTGGATACCCGCCAGGGCTGGGTCTCCCTGTTGCAGACCCGCCTGCGGGACGAAGGTTTCGACGACAAAGTGGTCAATGCATCGATCAGCGGCGACACCAGTGCAGGTGGCCAGGCGCGGCTGCCGGCGCTGCTTGCAGCGCACAAGCCGAGCCTGGTGGTGCTGGAGCTGGGTGGCAACGATGGCTTGCGCGGGCAGTCGCCAGCGCAATTGCAACAAAATCTTGCCTCGATGATCGAAAGTTCGCGCAAGGCCGGTGCCAAGGTGGTGCTGCTGGGCATGCGCCTGCCACCCAATTATGGCGTGCGCTACACCACCGCCTTCGCCCAGGTGTATGAACAGCTGGCGGCAGAAAAACAGGTGCCGCTGGTGCCGTTTTTCCTCGAGGGGGTAGGGGGCGTGCCTGAGTTGATGCAGGCGGATGGCATTCACCCGGCCCAGGCTGCCCAGCAGCGCCTGCTGGAAAATGCCTGGCCGGCGATAAAACCCTTGCTGTGAAGCTTTAAACGGCGCCGGCTTTCGGCTAATGTTGCGCCCCCCGTTTCGAGTGCCACCGATGCCGCGCCCTGCCTGGTCCTTGTATGCCTACCAACTGATCGAGCCTGATGAGCAGCTCGACCTGTTCGCCTGCCAGGAAATCCGCGTCCACCTCGTGGCCCGCCAGCTCGAGCTGGGCGTACCGGCCGACCGCACGCTGTGCGGTGGCCTGCTGCCGGCGCAACCGCGCTGGTCGGGGGTGGCGCGCTCGATCTACCGCGACGGCCGCCTGTGCGACCTGTGCCGCGCCATCCTCGATGCCCAGCGGCGCGGCATGCGCCCGGTGTGGCCGGAGCTGCAGGGCGCCTGAACACCGCGCCTTTCATCATCTGGAACGCTTGCATGGCGCCAATGCCTCCCGCTTGCATCGGCGCAGGTGTACAATCGATTCTCTTGACCCACCTTTCGAAGGATTTACCGGATGTTGCCGCGCTTTCCTGCCGTCACCCGTAGCCTGTCCCTGGCCGCCCTGCTGGTAGCAGGCCCCGCTGCTGCGCTGGAGCTGCCACTGCCACCACCCGGTGAAGACATCATCGGCCAGGTGCATGTGATCAAGGCAAAGTACGAGGACACGTTCGCCGATATCGGCACTGCCAACGACCTCGGCTACCTGGAAATGATCGCCGCCAACCCGGGCGTGGACCCATGGCTGCCAGGTGCCGGTACCGAGATCATCTTGCCGACCCGCTACATCCTGCCGCCGGGCCCGCGCGAGGGCATCGTCATCAACCTGGCCGAATACCGCATGTACTACTTCCCGAAAGGGCAGAACGTGGTGCATACCTTCCCGCTGGGCATTGGCCGTGAAGGCTGGGGTTCGCCGATCGCCAATACCAAGATCACCGCCAAGACGCCGAACCCGACCTGGACCCCGCCAGCATCGATCCGTGCCGAGCACGCGGCTGACGGCGACATCCTGCCGAGCGTGGTGCCGGCCGGCCCGGACAACCCGCTGGGGCCGTTCAAGTTCACCCTCGGCGTGCCGGGCTACCTGATCCATGGTTCGAACAAGAAGTTCGGCATTGGCATGCGTACCAGCCACGGTTGCTTCCGCATGCTCAACAACAACGTGCTGGAACTGTCGAAGATGGTGCCGGTGGGTACGCCGGTGCGCATCATCAACGAGCCCTACAAGTTTGGTATCAGTGGCGGCAAGGTCTATCTGGAGGCGCACACGCCGCTGGACGACCAGGGTAATCCGTCGGTGGTCGATAAACACACTGCTGTTATCAACGCCTTGCTCAAGCGTGAAGACCTGGCCAATAACCTACGCATGAACTGGGACATGGTGCGTGACGTGGTGGCCGCGGAAGATGGCATGCCGGTGGAAATTGCCGTGCCGACCGAAAACCAGGGTGGCGCACCGATGGTTTCGAGCATTCCGCCCGAACTGCAGTAAGGTAATTGCGACACACCCGGGCCTGCCTTAGTGCAGGCCTTTTCGTTTCTGCGTGGTGCGTTTGCCTTGTGCGCAGGCAATAAAAAAGCCGACCCACAAGTGGGTCGGCTCCATAACAATCCGTGAGGATTATTACTTGCGGCTGGCTTTGTCCAGCATACGCAGAGCGCGCTCGTTGGCTTCGTCAGCGGTCTGCTGAGCCTTCTGAGCGGCTGCCAGTGCGTCGTCAGCCTTACGGTAGGCTTCGTCTGCACGAGCTTGAGCGCGAGCTGCTGCGTCTTCAGTCGCAGTCAGACGAGCTTCGGTTTCTTTGGATACGCTGCTGCAACCGGTAGCCAGAACTGCGGCCAGAGCCAGAGCAGAGAATTTCAGAACGTTGTTCATCGTGTTCCCCTTCAAGGACTTTCTATTAAATAGCCATCTCTCGGAAAAGAGAAACTGGCCGGCGTACATAGTACCCATTACTTGTAGTAAGTAAACTGACTAAGCGCAAGAACTGCAAAAAAAATGTTGCTTGACGCCTTTCCGACAAGATTTGCGACACGCCTGTGAAAAAAACGTACAGGGTTCGCAAGCGACTGTAGTACAGGAACTTTTTTGTTGAACTAAGGGTGACTTTAACTGTCCTTCGGCGTCTTAAGCCCTAGTACATCCGGTGGCTGCCTGGCGCGTTGCCAAGAATGGCATCTGGCTGCATTTTCGCCATTTTTAACCGCCACCACCTTGAGCAATCCCGCCTGCGGCGCCTACTATCTTGTGAGTGCCAGAGGATCCGAACGATTGCAATCGTCCAGTGGTCGAAGGGGGCAACAGGTGGCGTAGAGGATTCTGTGCCGGATAAACCACCATCGGTTAAGGTATGGGTCTGCCGAGAAGACCTGCGAGGAGTAGTGATGAGCGAAGCGCTGACCATCCACCATGACCAGGCCGGTCATCAGTTCGAGACCAACGTGGACGGTCATCGTGCCTATCTGACGTACATGGACCTGGGCAAGCAGACGCTGGACATCTATCGCACCTTCGTACCCAACGCCCTGCGTGGCCGCGGGATTGCTGCCGCCCTGACCGAACGGGCCCTGGAGTACGCTGAACAGATGGGCTATACGGTGATTCCGTCCTGCTCGTACGTGGAGCGCTACATGGAGCGCCAGCAGCGGCATTCGAGCAAGGTCTGATTCTGTAAAAAAAAAGCGGGGCCGCTTCGCGCCCCATCGCCGGCAAGCCAGCTCCCACATTTAAAGCGTTTCGCCGTACGTGTGGGAGCCGGCTTGCCGGCGATGGGGCGCGAAGCGGCCCCGCCTTTTATTGCATCAGCCGCGCTTACGCTGCGGCAGCACATCCTTAAGCTTGGCACGCATGCTGCGCAGGGTCTTCTCGGTAGCCGACCAGTCGATGCAGGCATCGGTGATCGACACGCCGTACTGCAGTTCGTCCAGGTTCTTCGGAATCGACTGGCAGCCCCAGTTCAGGTGGCTCTCGACCATCAGGCCGATGATCGACTGGTTGCCTTCGAGGATCTGGTTGGCGACGTTCTCCATCACCAGCGGTTGCAGGGCCGGGTCCTTGTTGGAGTTGGCGTGGCTGCAATCGACCATGATGTTGGCCTTGATCTTGGCCTTGGCCAGGTCCTGCTCGCAGAGGGCGACGCTGACCGAGTCGTAGTTCGGCTTGCCGTTGCCGCCGCGCAGTACCACGTGGCCGTACGGGTTGCCCTTGGTGGTGACGATCGACACGCCGCCTTCCTGGTTGATGCCGAGGAAGCGGTGCGGCTTGGACACCGACTGCAGGGCGTTGATGGCAACGGTCAGGCCGCCGTCGGTGCCGTTCTTGAAGCCGACCGCCGAGGACAGGCCCGAAGCCATCTCGCGGTGGGTCTGCGATTCGGTGGTGCGGGCGCCGATGGCCGACCAGCTGATCAGGTCCTGCAGGTACTGCGGGGAAATCGGGTCGAGCGCTTCGGTGGCGGTCGGCAGGCCCATTTCGGCCAGGTCCAGCAGCAGCTTGCGACCGATGTGCAGGCCATCCTGGATCTTGAACGAGTCATCCAGGTACGGGTCGTTGATCAGGCCTTTCCAGCCGACGGTGGTGCGCGGTTTTTCGAAATACACGCGCATGACCAGGTACAGCGTGTCGGACACTTCCTCGGCCAGTACTTTCAGGCGCTCGGCGTACTCGTGGGCGGCCTTGATGTCGTGGATCGAGCAAGGGCCGACCACGACGAACAGGCGATGGTCCTTGCCGTCGAGAATATTGCGCACCACTTCGCGGCCGGCAGTCACGGTCTGCAGGGCCTTGGCGCTGAGGGGGATTTCCTTCTTGAGCTGATCGGGGGTGATCAGGGTCTCGTTGGAGGCAACGTTCAAGTCATCGATCGGTAAATCAGCCATCGTGTTACTCGTCAGGTCACGGGTGCCGGCCGCCAACTATCCCCGTGCGGCCCAGCAGCAAGAATAATCGCAGCGGGGAGCCGAACCTTAGCGCGTTACAGGTGGCGCGACAATGGGCTGGGCCCAGTCCGTGTGGGGTTTTTCCGAGATGGCAGGTGTTTGCCGTGCATGGGCTGCCCAGCGCTGCGCAACCTGTGTAAAAAGAGGGCTGACTTTTACCTGGAGATCGGCATGCATCCGCACACACCACGTATCGGCATCATCGGCAGTGGCGCCATCGGCGGCTTCTATGGGTTGATGCTGGCCCGGGCCGGCTTCGATGTGCATTTTCTGTTGCGCAGCGAGTACGAGGTTGTCCGCGAGCAGGGGTTGACCCTGGACAGTGCCGTGCATGGCAACTTGCAGATAGAGGTGCAGGCCTATGCCAGTGCCGCCGACATGCCGCCTTGCGACTGGCTGCTGGTGGGGGCCAAGGCCACCAGTAATGACCAGTTGGCGCCGCTGATCGTGCAGGCGGCCGCACCGGGCGCCAAGGTGGTGCTGCTGCAGAACGGCCTGGGCGTGGAGGAGCAATTGCGCCCGGCCTTGCGCAGCGACATGCACCTGCTCGGCGGCCTGTGTTTCATCTGTGTCAACCGCCAGGCGCCCGGCGTGATCCGCCACCAGGCCCTGGGCGCGGTCAACCTCGGCTACCACAGCGGGCTGGCCAACGATGGCGGTGCCGCGCTGGTCAATGAAGGCGCGGAGCTGTTCCGGGCTGCGGGCATCGACTCGCAGGCCATGCCCGACCTGGCCCAGGCACGCTGGCAGAAGCTGGTGTGGAACGTGCCCTACAACGGCCTGTCGGTGCTGCTCGGCGCCAGCACCACGCCGCTGATGGCCGACAGTCATGGTCGCGCCCTGATTCAGACCCTGATGGCCGAGGTGGTGCAGGGGGCGGCGGCGTGTGGCCATGTGTTGCCCGAGGGGTATGCCGAGCACCTGTTCCAGGTGACCGAGCGCATGCCCGACTACTGGCCCAGCATGTACCACGACCATGTCCACAAGCGCCCGCTGGAGCTGCAGGCCATCTATGCCGAGCCGTTGGCGCAGGCGCGTGCGGCAGGCTGCCACTTGCCTCGCATGGAGATGCTGTACCAGGCGCTGGCGTTCATCGACCGGGGCGAACAGCCCCGCTGAGGGTGGCTCTGGCCCCGCCGGGGCCCTCCAGCCCGCACCAGCAGCGCGCCGGACGGCAAAGCGTGCGTCCGGCGCGCTGCTAAGCTGAAGCTTGCTCTGCCGCAGCGGCAGTCAAGGAGGTCGAATGATCCACTCCATGCTGTACGCCACCGACCTCGGTGTCTACGCCCCTTTTGTCATGCAACACGCGCTGGCGCTGGCGCGCACATTCGGCGCCGAGTTGTATGTGATCCATGCGGTAGAGCCCATGGGCCAGTTCGCTGAATCTCTCCTGCAAAGCTACCTCGATGAACAGACGCTCGACCAGCTGCACAGCCAGGGGGTGAACACGGTGATGGCCAATATCGAGCAGCGTGTGCTGGAAAACTTTCGCGACGAACTGGGCGAGGAGGCCGACCTGGCGGTGATAAAGGCGGTGCGGGTGCGCCAGGGCGACCCGGCGCAGGTGATCCTCGACCAGGCGCAGCGGCTGAGCGTCGATCTGCTGATTTTCGGTAGCCACAGTGCTGGCGCCGGCGTGGATGTGCCATTGGGGCGCACGGCGGTGCGGCTGCTGCAGCTGTCGCCGGTACCGGTGTACATGGTGCCGCTGGCGCAGCATTTGGGGCGTAGGAAAGCATGAAGATGGCCGTAGGCCATTTCCGGGGGTATGTAACAAAATAGTTCTAGATTTATTTCCAGAACCACTAATATAGTTATATATCGTCGCTGCCTGCTGCCGCTGACTCATCGCTGAACCGAGGGGAACCTATGAAGCTTCAACAACTGCGCTACATCTGGGAAGTGGCGCACCATGACCTCAACGTCTCCGCGACGGCGCAGAGCCTGTATACCTCCCAGCCAGGTATCAGCAAGCAGATCCGCCTGCTCGAGGATGAGCTGGGTGTTGAAGTCTTTGCCCGCAGCGGCAAGCACCTGACCCGCGTTACCCCGGCCGGTGAGCGCATCATCAATACCGCTGGCGAAATCCTGCGCAAGGTCGAAAGCATCAAGCAGATTGCCCAGGAATTCTCCAACGAGAAGAAGGGCACGCTGTCCATCGCCACCACCCACACCCAGGCGCGTTATGCCTTGCCGCCGGTGATCAGCAACTTCATCAAGCAGTACCCGGAAGTGTCCTTGCACATGCACCAGGGTTCGCCCATGCAGATTGCCGAAATGGCCGCGGACGGTACGGTCGACTTCGCCATCGCCACCGAGGCGCTGGAGCTGTTCGGCGACCTGATCATGATGCCGTGCTACAAGTGGAACCGCTGCGTGGTGGTGCCGCAGGGCCATCCGTTGACCAAGCTGCCAAAGCTTACTCTGGAAGCGGTCGCCGAATACCCGATCGTTACCTACGTGTTCGGTTTCACCGGCCGCTCGAAGCTGGACGAAGCGTTCAACCACCGCGGCCTTACGCCGAAAGTGGTGTTTACCGCCGCTGACGCCGACGTGATCAAGACCTATGTACGCCTGGGGCTGGGCGTGGGGATCGTCGCCAAGATGGCGGTGGACACCAAGCTCGACAGCGACCTGGTGGCCTTGGATGCCAGTGAACTGTTCGAAGCCAGCATCACCAAGATCGGCTTCCGCCGCGGCACCTTCCTGCGTGGTTTCATGTGCGACTTCATCGAGAAGTTCGCCCCGCACCTGACCCGTGAAGTGATGGCCAAGGCCATCCAGTGCCACAACAAGCAGGAGCTGGAAGACCTGTTCGAAGGCGTCGAGCTGCCGGTGCACTGATCTAGAATTGCAGGGGGCCGCTTTGCGGCCCAATCGCCGGCAAGCCAGCTCCCACAGGATTACCGTTGCCTGAAGGCTTGTGATGTTCCTGTGGGAGCTGGCTTGCCGGCGATTGGGGCGCGAAGCGGCCCCAGCTGTGTTATGCCTTGCTGATCAGGTTGCCCGCGTGCAACCCGCATTCCTTCTGCGTCGACTCTTCCCACCACCAACGCCCTTCGCGCTCATGCTGGTTTGGCAGCACCGGGCGGGTGCAGGGCTCGCAGCCAATGCTGATGAAGCCGCGCTCGTGCAGGCTGTTGTACGGCAGCTCCAGCATGCGGATATAACCCCACACTTCCTCGCTGGTCATCTGTGCCAGTGGGTTGAACTTGTACAGGGTGCGCTCGGGGGTGGAGAAGGCGCTGTCGATTTCCACTGCCGCCACCTGGCTGCGGGTACCCGGGCTCTGATCGCGACGCTGGCCGGTGGCCCAGGCGCTCACGGTGGCCAGCTTGCGACGCAGCGGCTCGATCTTGCGGATACCGCAGCACTCGCCGTGGCCGTCCTTGTAGAAGCTGAACAGGCCCTTTTCCTTGACGAACGGGTCGAGCTTGGCGCGGTCGGGGCTGAGGATTTCGATCGGCAGGTTGTACTGCTCGCGGACCTGGTCGATGAACCGGTAGGTCTCCGGGTGCAGGCGACCGGTGTCGAGGCTGAACACCTTGACCTGCTTGTTCAGCTTCCAGGCCATGTCCACCAGCACCACATCCTCGGCGCCGCTGAAGGAGATCCACAGGTCATCACCGAAGTGCTCGAAGGCAAGCTTGAGGATGTCCTGCGGGGACTTGTTGGCATAGGTCGCGGCCAGTGCGGCGACGTCGAAGGGTTGGCTCATCAGGCGGTTTCCATCGTGGCTGTGGCGCTGTGCGCTCGTAGTGAGGTGATGGTAACAAAAAATGGCGGGGTAGGCGGGCTTGGAGTCGGTGGCGCCTGCTTCGCGGGCACGCCCGCTCCCACAGGTACAGCGCACATCTGTTAGTTGTGGGAGCGGGCGAGCCCGCGAAGCAGGCGCCGCCGATCACAAGCCTTGCAGGGTCTCCATCAACACCCGCACCTTGGCAATCGACTCTTCATATTCGGCCTGCCACTCGGAGTCGGCCACCACCGCGCCGCCGCCCCAGCAGCTGACCTGTCCACCCTTGACCAGCAGACTGCGAATGGCAATCGAGCTGTCCATCTCGCCGCGCACATCCACGTAGAGCAGTGAGCCGCAGTACAGCGCCCGGCGTGCCGGCTCCAGTTCGTCGATGATCTGCATGGCGCGGATCTTTGGCGCGCCGGTGATCGAGCCGCCCGGGAAGCTGTCGCCGATCAGGTCCAGGGCGTCTTTGTCGCTGGCCAGCTGGCCGGTGATGCTGCTGACCAGGTGGTGCACATTGGGGTAGCTCTCCAGGCTGAACAGCTCGGGCACCTTCACCGAGCCGATCTCGCAGGTACGCCCCAGGTCGTTGCGCAGCAGGTCGACGATCATCAGGTTTTCCGAGCGATCCTTGGGGCTGTGCAGCAGCTCCTCGGCATTGCGCATGTCTTCAGCCGGGTTGCTGGCGCGCGGGCGGGTGCCCTTGATCGGCCGGGTTTCCACCTGGCGCTGGCTGACGCGGATGAAGCGCTCGGGCGAAAAGCTCAACAGGGCGCTGCCGTCGGCCAGTTGCTGGTAGCCGGAGAAGGGGGTGGGGCAGGCTTTGCGCAGGGCCTGGTAAGCGTGCCACGGGTCGCCCTGGCAGGGCGCGCGGAAGCGCTGGGTAAGGTTGATCTGGTAGCAGTCGCCGGCCTGGATGTAGTGCTGCACCTGGTCAAAGGCGGCCTTGTACTGCTCGGGCTGCAGGTCGCCGGCCATCGGCGCGAGTAGCTGGAAGCTGCCGCTTTCCGCGTTGTCGACACCTTCGAACAGGGCGATCAGCCGTTCCCGTTCGCTGCCGGGCAGGCTCGGGTGGAACACCAGTTGGCTGGTCGCGCACTGGTGGTCGGTCACCAGCGCCCAGGCATACAGGCCCAGTTGCGCGTCCGGCAGGCCAAGGTCGTCCACGGCCAGGCTGGGCAGGTGTTCCAGGCGGCGGCCGAAGTCATAGCTCAGGTAGCCGATCAGGCCGCCAGCGAACGGCAGCTCGCTGCCTGCGGGCAACTGCGCATGGCCCAGTCGTGCCAGACCGGCGCGCAGGCGCTGGAGGAAGGTGCGGCCATCTTCGTCGGGCTGCGCCTGCAGGTGTTGCAGCGGCCAGGCGCTGAGCAGGTCGAAGCGCCCGCGTTCGGCGCCGGGGCGGGCGCTGTCCAGCAGGATCGCACCGGGGGCCTGGCGCAGGCGGGCGAAATAGGCGGCAGGGTCGGGCTGGTAGGGCAGGGGGTGGAGCGTACAGGTCGGCATCAGTGTGGACGGCGATGTAAAAGCGAGGAGGGCGATTGTAGACCTGTGCAGGAAATGCGCCTAGCTTTGTGGCGACATTCAAGCACTGTGTTTCGCCCTTGCGGCCCTGTCGCGACACAAGGCCGCTCCTGCAGGAGATCGCGTGATCCTGCAGGAGCGGCCTTGTGTCGCGACAGGGCTGCGCAGCAGCCCCGGCGATTTCAGCGCGGGTGCACGTGCCCGAACAAGCCTTGCGATACCCGCACGCGCTGTTCGGCATCTTCGCTGATGCCATCCTTGGCCAGTGCTTCCAGGTGCGCCTCGATGGCGTGGGTGCGCTGGGTCAGGCCGCAGTCGTTGGCGATCTGGATGTTCAGGCCGGGGCGGGCGTTGAGCTCGAGAATCAGCGGCCCCTTGTCCTGGTCCAGCACCATGTCGACACCGATGTAGCCCAGGCCGCACAGCTCGTAGCAGCCGGCGGCCAGCTTCATGAAGCCGTCCCAGTTCGGCAGTTGCACGCCATCCACCGCGTTGGTGGTGTCCGGGTGCTTGCTGATGATGTTGTTCAACCAGGTGCCGCGCAAGGTCACGCCGGTAGCCAGGTCGACACCCACGCCGATGGCGCCCTGGTGCAGGTTGGCCTTGCCGCCGGACTGGCGGGTCGGCAGGCGCAGCATGGCCATCACCGGGTAGCCCATCAGCACGATGATGCGGATGTCCGGCACGCCTTCGTAGCTGATGCTCTTGAAGATCTGGTCGGGGGTGACCCGGTACTCGATCAGCGCACGGTCGCGGTGCCCGCCCAGCGAGTACAGGCCGGTGAGGATGCTCGAGATCTGGTGCTCGATTTCCTCGTGGCTGATGATCTTGCCGGACACCGTGCGGTAGCGGTCCTCGAAGCGGTCGGCGATCACCAGGATGCCGTCACCACCGGCGCCCTGCGCCGGCTTGATGACGAAATCGCTGCGCCCACCAATGATCTGGTGGAGCTTCTCGATCTCTTTCTCGGTCTCGATGATGCCGTACATTTCCGGCACATGGATGCCGGCCGCCAGGGCGCGCTCCTTGGTGATGATCTTGTCGTCGACGATCGGGTACAGATGGCGCTTGTTGTACTTCAACACGTAGTCCGCGTTGCGCCGGTTGATACCCATGATGCCCCGGGCCTCCAGGGCTTTCCACGTCTTGATCAGGCCAAACATCAGGCGTCAGCCTTCTTCAGGAATGCCTTGAAGCGTACGAGCTCGGTCAGGCGGTAGCCGCGGTAGCGACCCATCGCCAGCATGAAGCCTACCAGGATCAGCAGCACGGCCGGGAAGGTGAACACGAAGTACACCAGCTCCGGCACCATCATCAACAGGTGCGCCAGGGAAGCGGCGAACAGGGTGCCGATGGCCACTTTCATGGCATGGCCGCCGCCACGCTCTTCCCAGGTGATGGACAGGCGCTCGATGGTCATGGTCAGGATCACCATCGGGAACAGCGCTACCGACAGCCCGCGCTCCAGGCCCAGCTTGTGGCTGAACAGGCTGATGGCGGCAATCAGTACCACGACGAAGGTCAGTACCACCGACAGGCGTGGCAGCATCTGCAACTTCAGGTGTTCCAGGTACGAGCGCAGCGACAGGCCCAGGGCGGTGATTACGGTGAACAGCACGATACCGAAGCCAAGCTGGGTCTCGCGGAAGGCCAGGGCGATCAATACCGGGGTGAAGGTACCCAGGGTCTGCAGGCCGACCAGGTTGCGCAGCACCAGGATCACCAGCACGCCGATCGGGATCATCACCATGATCATGAAGGTTTGCTGGGTCTGCAGCGGCAGGCCGTACAGCGAATATTCGAGGAAGTCGGCGTCGGTATTCTCGTCGGTCAGCTTGGCCAGGCGGATGGCGTTCATCTCGCTGTTGTTCATGCTGAAGGTAACGTTGGCCTTCTTGCCGCCATCGACGGTGATCAGGTTGTCGTCACCGGTCCACCACAGCAGGCGATCGCTTGGCAGGCCCTGCTCGCCGGTGTCCGGGTTGAAGTACAGCCAGTCGGTGCCGTTGAAGCTGCGCAGCCACAGTTCCGGGGTTTGCGGGGTGTCGGCCACCAGGCGGATGGTGTGCACCTTCTCCATCGGTACGTGGGCGATCGACAGCAGCAGGTCGATGACCTGGGCCTTCTTCATGGCCGTGGTGTCGCCGGCCAGCAGCAGCTTGACGTTGTCGTCGTTGAGGTTGTTGACCCGCTTGATGGTCTCGCTGACGAAGGTCTCGACGTCGGCCGAGTGCTGGCGGATCGGCGCCATCAGGGCCTCGGCGGCGATCTTCTCGGGGCCTTCCACTGCCAGGCTGTCACGGAAGGTCGGGCCTTTGACCGTGGTCTTCTCGTTGCTGTAGCGCTTGGTCAGCACCAGGCGGTAGTAGAGGGTCTGGTTGCCGCTGGCGCGGCGGGCCGACCAGGTGACCTTGCGGTTGCCGTCGGCACGGTTGACGCTCACCCCGTAGTTGTTGGAGATGAAGCTCTCGTTGAGGCTGACGTAGTCGCGGTTCAGCGGTGGCACGAACATCTGCACCTTGACCGGGTCCTTGGTGCTGGCCACGAACTCGACCTTGGCGTCGATGTTCCACAGGTCGTCGGTTTCATCCTCGGTTACCGGGATGCCGAGTACGAAGATCTGATAAGCCGTGACCGCCACGCCCAACAGCACCAGCACGGTGATCAGGACTTTCAGATGGAGGGTAAGAGAGCGCATCGGGATTACTCTGCTTTGGGAGCGTCGGTGGCACAGGCAGGTTTGCCGGCCGCGTATTTAAGGCTTGGGTCGACCAGCGCGTCGAAGTGCTTGAGCGCCTCGGAGCCGATCAGCAGCGGGAACTGGAAGGCGCTGCGGTCGGTGAGGTTGACTTCGATGGTGCGCATGGCCTGGCCCATGCAGATTTCAAGTTCGATGACCGGGCGCGCGGTGTAGGCCTTGCCCGATTCAGCATCATAGTCGCCGGCCCGGCGCTTGATCTTGCTTACGCGTGCCAGCGGGCGTTCGATGGGGTGCGAATGGGCGGCGTCGATGGCCAGGTAGAAGCGCACCCAGCTTTCGCCGTTGCGCTTGAAACGCTTGATGTCGCGGGCGCTGAGCGACGCGGTCTTGGCGCCGGTGTCGAGCTTGGCGGCCACTTCCAGGTCCAGGTCGCCCAGGCGTGCATATTCGTTGAGACCGTACACGGTCTTGCCTGCGGCCTGGCCAAGGGCCGGCAGCAGGGTGAGGCAGAGCAGCAATAATGCGGGTGTAAGTCTCATATTCCTGGCGCGGTGCAGTGCAAGGTTCGGGGCTGTTTTCAAAGCCATGTTCAGAGCCGTGTTCAGGGCAAGGCGACTGGCAGCGACTGCGCAAGCTTCCTCGTTCATCTGTCAACAGCATGAATGGATGACAGACAGGCTATCCATACTCCATCGGAGGCGCGGCATTCTATCACGCCGGCGCCTTGACGCCAGCGGTGCGCGTTCTGACAGCACCGGGCTGGCATTAGTTCGTTCTTAGACGATTGTCGACAATATTCATTTTGTCTTTGACTGCCGCGATCGAATTAGCTAATTTCCGGCAAAGAGATTTGCAAGGTGTCGACAATATGCAGGACCTATCCACCCCCAGCCCGGTGCTGGCAGACGAAACGGAAACCTTGTCCGAAAACGTCTTCCGGCGCATCCAGGCGGCCATCGTCAAGGGCGATATCGCCCCCGGCAGCAAGATTTCCGAGCCGGAGCTGGCGCGTACCTACGGCATCAGCCGCGGGCCGCTGCGCGAGGCCATCCACCGCCTCGAAGGCCAGCGCCTGCTGGTGCGCGTGCCGCATGTGGGGGCGCGGGTGGTGTCGCTCAACCACGCCGAACTGATCGAGCTGTACGAAATTCGCGAATCGCTGGAAGGCATGGCCTGCCGCCTGGCCGCCGAACGCATGAGCCAGGCCGACATCGACGAACTGCGCCGGGTGCTCGACACCCACGAGCGCGATGCCGCGTTCCAGGCCGGCCTGGGCTATTACCAGCAGGAAGGCGACTACGACTTCCATTACCGGATCATCCAGGGCAGCGGTAACCAGACCCTGGTCAAGATGCTCTGCGGCGAGCTGTACCAGCTGGTGCGCATGTACCGCATCCAGTTTTCCGCCACGCCCAACCGGCCACGCCAGGCCTTTGCCGAACACCACCGCATTCTCGATGCCATCGCCGACCGTGACGGCGAGCTGGCCGAACTCCTGATGCGCCGCCACATCGGCGCGTCCAAGCGCAATATCGAGCGTCACTACCTGGACGCCCACAACAACAGCCCACGAGGTGAGAAATGACTGTGAAGAGCACCCCCGGTCAGCGTTTCCGCGACGCCGTTGCCGCTGAACATCCGCTGCAGGTGGTTGGCGCCATCAACGCCAACCATGCCCTGCTGGCCAAGCGCGCCGGCTTCAAGGCCATCTACCTGTCCGGTGGCGGCGTCGCCGCCGGTTCGCTGGGCCTGCCGGACCTGGGCATCAGCGGCCTGGACGATGTACTCACCGACGTGCGCCGCATCACCGACGTGTGCGACCTGCCGCTGCTGGTGGATGTCGACACCGGCTTCGGCGCCTCTGCCTTCAACGTTGCCCGTACCGTGCGCTCGATGAGCAAGTTCGGCGCTGCCGCCATCCATATCGAGGACCAGGTCGGCGCCAAGCGCTGCGGCCACCGCCCGAACAAGGAAATCGTCAGCCAGCAGGAAATGGTCGACCGCATCAAGGCCGCAGTCGATGCCCGTACCGATGACAGCTTCGTGATCATGGCGCGTACCGATGCCCTGGCCGTCGAGGGCCTGAACGCCGCCCTGGACCGCGCCGCCGCCTGCGTCGAGGCCGGTGCCGACATGATCTTCCCGGAAGCCATCACTGAGCTGCAGATGTACAAGACCTTCGCCGACCGGGTGAAGGCACCGATCCTGGCCAACATCACCGAATTCGGCGCCACTCCGCTGTACACCACCGAAGAGCTGGCCTCGGTCGACGTGTCGCTGGTGCTGTACCCGCTGTCGGCGTTCCGCGCCATGAACAAGGCGGCCGAAAACGTGTACACCGCGCTGCGCCGCGACGGCACGCAGAAGAACGTGATCGATACCATGCAGACCCGCATGGAGCTCTACGATGCCATTGGTTACCACGCCTTCGAGCAGAGCCTCGATGCGCTGTTTGCCCAGAAAAAAGGTTGAGCCTGTGAGGGCCTCATCGCCGGCAAGCCGGCTCCCACAGGTACCGCACAAGGTTCGAGCCCTGTGCAAGGCATTGTGGGAGCTGGCTTGCCGGCGATAGGGCCGATACAGCCACCCCCGAATTAGCCAGAAAGAATCCATAACAAGTTCAAGAAAGGAGAAACACCATGGCCGAAGCAAAAGTACTCAGTGGCGCAGGCCTGCGCGGCCAGGTGGCCGGCCAGACCGCGCTGTCGACCGTGGGCCAGGCCGGTGCCGGGCTGACCTACCGTGGTTACGACGTGCGTGATCTGGCCGCGGGTGCCGAGTTCGAAGAAGTCGCCTACCTGCTGCTGTACGGCGAGCTGCCGAGCAAAGCCGAACTGGCCGACTACAAGCGCAAGCTCAAGGGCCTGCGTGACCTGCCGCAAGCCCTGAAGGAAGTGCTCGAGCGCATCCCGCGTGACGCCCACCCGATGGACGTGATGCGCACAGGTTGCTCGGTGCTGGGTACCCTGGAGCCCGAACTGACCTTCGAGGCCCAGCGTGACAAGACCGACCGCCTGCTGGCGCTGTTCCCGGCGGTGATGTGCTACTGGTACCGCTTCACCCACGACGGTGTGCGTATCGACTGCACCAGCGACGAAGACACCCTCGGTGGCCACTTCCTGCACCTGTTGCACGGCAAGAAGCCGAGCGAGCTGCACGTCAAGGTCATGAACGTGTCGCTGATCCTCTACGCCGAGCACGAGTTCAATGCCTCGACCTTCACCGCCCGCGTCTGTGCCTCGACCCTCTCCGACCTGTACTCCTGCGTAACCGCCGCCATCGGTTCGCTGCGCGGCCCGCTGCATGGCGGTGCCAACGAGGCGGCGATGGAGCTGATCGAGCGCTTCCAGAACCCGCAGGAAGCCACTGCCGAGCTGCTGCGCATGCTCGAGCGCAAGGACAAGATCATGGGCTTTGGCCATGCCATCTACAAAGAGTCCGACCCGCGCAACGAGGTGATCAAGGGCTGGTCGAAACAGCTCGCCGACGAAGTGGGTGACAAGGTGCTGTATCCGGTTTCCGAAGCCATCGACAAGACCATGTGGGAGCAGAAGCGCCTGTTCCCCAACGCCGACTTCTACCATGCCTCGGCGTACCACTTCATGGGCATCCCGACCAAGCTGTTCACCCCGATCTTCGTCTGCTCGCGCCTGACCGGCTGGGCGGCGCACGTCTTCGAACAGCGCGCCAACAACCGCATCATCCGCCCGAGCGCCGAGTATGTCGGCGTCGAGCAGCGCCAGTTCGTGCCGATCGAGCAGCGCTGACAGGCCGTACCTGTGGGGGCCTGTTCCGGCCTCATCGCCGGCAAGCCGGCTCCCACAGGGACTGCACCAGCCTCAGGAGCAGTGCAATACCTGTGGGAGCCGGCTTGCCGGCGATGAGGCCGGAACGGCTGACACAGGGCTGCAACCAGAAAGCTATCCACGACCGTACCGTGACCGAGCCTGATAACGATATGAACACTGCATTCCGCAAGCACCTGCCAGGCACCGACCTGGACTACTTCGATGCCCGCGCGGCGGTCGAGGCCATCAAGCCCGGCGCCTACGATGGCCTGCCTTACACCTCTCGCGTACTCGCCGAAAACCTGGTGCGCCGCTGCGACCCGGCTACCCTCGACGCCTCGCTGGGCCAGCTGATCGAGCGCAAGCGCGACCTCGACTTCCCGTGGTTCCCGGCCCGCGTGGTGTGCCACGACATTCTCGGCCAGACCGCACTGGTCGACCTCGCCGGCCTGCGTGACGCCATTGCCGACAAAGGCGGCGACCCGGCCCAGGTCAACCCTGTGGTGCCGGTGCAACTGATCGTCGACCACTCGCTGGCCGTCGAGTGCGGCGGTTTCGACCCGCAGGCCTTCGAAAAGAACCGCGCCATCGAAGACCGCCGCAACGAAGACCGCTTCCACTTCATCAACTGGACCAAGAAGGCGTTCAAGAACGTCGACGTGATCCAGCCGGGCAACGGCATCATGCACCAGATCAACCTGGAGAAGATGTCGCCGGTGATCCACAACGACCGTGGCGTGGCCTACCCGGACACCTGTGTTGGCACCGACAGCCACACCCCGCATGTCGACGCCCTGGGCGTGATCGCCATCGGCGTGGGTGGCCTGGAAGCCGAGAACGTGATGCTCGGCCGTGCCTCGTGGATGCGCCTGCCGGAAATCGTCGGCGTCGAGCTGACCGGCAAGCTGGCGCCGAACATCACCGCCACCGACCTGGTGCTGGCCCTGACCGAATTCCTGCGCAAGCAGAAAGTCGTCGGCGCCTACCTGGAGTTCCACGGCGAGGGTGCCCGTGCCCTGACCCTGGGCGACCGCGCCACCATCTCCAACATGGCCCCGGAATATGGCGCCACTGCGGCGATGTTCGCCATCGACCAGCAGACCATCGACTACCTGCGCCTGACCGGCCGCGAAGAGCAGCAGGTCAAGCTGGTGGAAACCTATGCCAAGGCCACCGGCCTGTGGGCCGACAGCCTGGGCGGCGCAGTCTACGAGCGCACCCTGAGCTTCGACCTGTCGAGCGTGGTGCGCAACATGGCCGGCCCGTCCAACCCGCATGCCCGCGTCGCCACCAGCGACCTGGCGGCCAAAGGCATCGCCGGCAGTTGGGAAGAAGTGCCAGGGCAGATGCCAGATGGCGCGGTGATCATTGCCGCCATCACCAGCTGCACCAACACCAGCAACCCGCGCAACGTGATTGCCGCAGGCCTGCTGGCGCGCAATGCCAACAAGCTGGGCCTGGCCCGCAAGCCGTGGGTCAAGTCGTCGCTGGCGCCTGGCTCCAAGGCCGTGCAGCTGTACCTGGAAGAGGCCGGGCTGGAGAAGGAGCTGGAACAGCTCGGCTTTGGCATCGTCGCCTTCGCCTGCACCACCTGCAACGGCATGTCCGGCGCCCTGGACCCGGTGATCCAGCAAGAAATCATCGACCGTGACCTGTACGCCACCGCCGTGCTGTCGGGCAACCGCAACTTCGACGGGCGCATCCACCCGTATGCCAAGCAGGCCTTCCTTGCCTCGCCGCCACTGGTGGTGGCCTACGCCATCGCCGGTACCATCCGCTTCGACATCGAGAAGGATGTGCTGGGCGTGGTCGATGGCAAGGAAATCCGCCTCAAGGACATCTGGCCCAGCGACGAAGAGATCGACGCCGTAGTGCGTGCCGCGGTCAAGCCGGAGCAGTTCCGCAAGGTGTACATCCCGATGTTCGCCATCGAGGAAGACCGTGGGCCGAAGGTGGCGCCGCTGTACGACTGGCGCCCGATGAGCACCTACATCCGCCGCCCGCCGTACTGGGAAGGTGCCTTGGCCGGTGAACGTACCCTGCGCGGCATGCGCCCGCTGGCAGTGCTGCCGGACAACATCACCACCGACCACCTGTCGCCGTCCAACGCCATCATGCTCGACAGCGCTGCCGGCGAGTACCTGGCGAAGATGGGCCTGCCGGAGGAGGACTTCAACTCCTACGCTACCCACCGTGGCGACCACCTGACCGCCCAGCGCGCTACCTTTGCCAACCCCAAGCTGTTCAACGAAATGGTGCGCAAGGAAGACGGCAGCGTGAAGCAGGGCTCGCTGGCGCGTATCGAGCCGGAAGGCAAGGTCACCCGCATGTGGGAGGCGATCGAGACCTACATGGATCGCAAGCAGCCGCTGATCATCGTCGCCGGTGCCGACTACGGCCAGGGTTCGTCCCGTGACTGGGCGGCCAAGGGTGTGCGCCTGGCCGGTGTCGAGGCGATCGTCGCCGAAGGCTTCGAGCGTATTCACCGTACCAACCTGGTGGGCATGGGCGTACTGCCGCTGGAGTTCAAGCCGGGCACCGACCGCAAGACCCTCGGCCTGGATGGCAGCGAGACCTATGACGTACTGGGCGCGCGTACGCCGCGGGCGACGCTGACCCTGGTGGTTACCCGCGCCAACGGCGAGCGCCTGGAGGTACCGGTGACCTGCCGTCTGGACACCGCCGAGGAAGTGTCGATCTACGAGGCCGGCGGGGTGCTGCAGCGCTTCGCCCAGGACTTCCTCGAAGCGACCGCCTAATCAAGAGAAGCGCGGTCCTCTGTGGGAGCGGGTTTACCCGCGAATGCGTCAGCAGATACAACATTGTTTTCTGATCGGACGCTTTCGCGGGTGAACCCGCTCCCACAGGGGGGCTGTGCAAGACAGGAATTGAACATGGCTCATGTACCGCAAGTAAAAATCCCCGCCACCTACATCCGTGGCGGCACCAGCAAAGGCGTGTTCTTCCGCCTGCAAGACCTGCCCGAGCAGGCGCAGATCCCCGGCCCTGCCCGTGATGCACTGCTGCTGCGGGTGATCGGCAGCCCCGACCCCTATGGCAAGCAGATCGACGGCATGGGCGGCGCCACTTCGAGCACCAGCAAGACCGTGATCCTGTCGCAAAGCATCAAGCCTGAACACGATGTCGACTACCTGTTCGGCCAGGTCAGCATCGACAAGGCCTTTGTCGACTGGAGCGGCAATTGCGGCAACCTCTCCGCCGCGGTCGGTTCGTTCGCCATCAGCAGTGGCCTGGTCGACCCGGCGCGCATTCCGCGCAACGGCATCGCCACCGTGCGCATCTGGCAGGCCAACATCGGCAAGACCATCATCGCCCATGTGCCGATCACCGAAGGTGAAGTGCAGGAAACCGGCGACTTCGAGCTGGACGGGGTGACCTTCCCGGCCGCCGAGGTGCAGCTTGAGTTCCTCGACCCGGCGGCCGACGAAGAGGGCGACGGCGGGGCGATGTTCCCCACCGGCAACCTGGTCGATGACCTCGAGGTGCCAGGTGTCGGTACGTTCAAGGCGACCCTGATCAATGCCGGCATCCCGACGATCTTCGTCAATGCGGCGGATATCGGCTACACCGGCACCGAACTGCAGGACGCCATCAACGGCGACCCGCAGGCGCTGCTGCGCTTCGAGACGATTCGCGCCTATGGCGCCGTGCGCATGGGCCTGATCGACAACGTCGACCAGGCTGCCGGGCGTCAGCACACGCCGAAAGTGGCTTTCGTCGCGCCGCCGAGCACCTACACTGCGTCCAGTGGCAAAGCGGTGCAGGCGGGTGATATCGACCTGCTGGTACGGGCCTTGTCGATGGGCAAGTTGCACCATGCAATGATGGGGACGGCCGCGGTGGCCATCGGCACCGCGGCGGCCATTCCGGGCACGCTGGTCAACCTCGCCGCAGGCGGGGGCGAGCGCAGCGCCGTGCGTTTCGGCCACCCCTCGGGCACCCTGCGGGTGGGGGCCGAGGCGCGCCAGGTGAATGGTGAATGGACAGTGACCAAGGCAATCATGAGCCGCAGTGCTCGCGTGCTGATGGAGGGCTGGGTTCGCGTGCCTGGCGATAGCTTCTAACGCACCACTGGCGCTCGGCTTCGAGAGAGGGCCGCTGTGCGGCCCATCGCCGGCAAGCCAGCTCCCACAGGGACTGCACAGGCCCCAAGATCTGTGCGATCCCTGTGGGAGCTGGCTTGTCGGCGATGGGCTGCACAGCAGCCCCAATTCACAGGAGCTGGATATGAGCGCCAACGTAGACCTCAACGCCCGCCCGGACTACGACCGGGTGCTGCAAACCCTCGCCGATTATGCCCTCACGTACCGGGTCGAATCCGCCGAAGCCCTGGACACCGCGCGCAACTGCCTGATGGATACCCTCGGCTGCGGCCTGCTGGCCCTGCGCTTCCCCGAATGCACCAAGCTGCTCGGCCCCCAGGTGGAAGGCACCCTGGTGCCCAATGGCGCCCGCGTGCCCGGCACCGCCTATCGCCTGGACCCGGTCAAGGCCGCTTGGGACATCGGCTGCACGGTGCGCTGGCTGGACTACAACGATACCTGGCTGGCCGCAGAGTGGGCCCACCCCTCGGACAACCTCGGCGGCATCCTGGCCGTTGCCGATCACCTGTCGCAGAAGCGCGTGGCCGCAGGTGAAACGCCACTATTGATGCGCGATGTGCTCGAAGCCATGGTCATGGCTCACGAGATTCAGGGCGTGCTGGCGCTGGAAAACGCCTTCAACCGCGTTGGCCTCGATCACGTGATTCTGGTCAAGGTGGCCTCCACCGCCGTGTGCGCCAGGCTGATGGGGGCCAGCCGTGAGCAGATGCTGAGCGCCTTGTCCCACGCCTTCGTCGACGGCCAGGCGCTGCGTACCTACCGCCATGCGCCCAACGCCGGTTCGCGCAAATCGTGGGCCGCCGGTGATGCTTCCAGCCGTGGTGTGCGCCTGGCCGATATTGCCCTGCGTGGCGAGATGGGCGTGCCGGGTGTACTCACTGCGCCGCAGTGGGGCTTCTACGATGTGCTGTTCAGTCACACCAACAAGGACCTTGCGCTCAAGCCGTCCGAGCAGCAAGAGCTGCGCGTGCCGCAAGCCCTGGGTAGCTACGTGATGGAAAACGTGCTGTTCAAGGTCAGTTTCCCTGCCGAGTTCCACGCCCAGACCGCCTGCGAGGCGGCGGTGACCTTGCATCCACTGGTCCGTAACCGCCTGCATGAAATCGACCGTATCGTCATTACCACCCAGGAGTCGGCGATCCGCATCATTTCCAAGAGCGGCCCGCTGGCCAATGCCGCCGACCGCGACCACTGCCTGCAGTACATGGTGGCGGTGCCGCTGATTTTCGGTCATCTGGTGGCCGAGCATTACGAAGACACCTTCCATGCCAACCACCCAAGCATCGACCGCCTGCGCGAGAAGATGGAGGTGGTGGAAGACCCGCGCTTCAGCCGTGAGTACCTGGAGCCGGACAAGCGTTCGATCGCCAACGCGCTGCAGGTGTTCTTCAAGGATGGCAGCAGTACCGAGCAGGTGGTGGTGGAATACCCGATCGGGCATCGCCGGCGGCGAGGGGAGGGCATACCGTTGCTGGAGGCCAAGTTCAGGGACAACCTGGCGACGCGCTTTGCGCGGCAGCGGTGTGGGGAGATCGTGGATGTGTGCAAGGACCAGCAGAAGCTGGAACAGATGGCGGTGCACAGGTTTGTCGACCTGTTCGTGATCTGAGGTTGCCTGTGCTGGCCTCTTCGCGGCTAAAGCCGCTCCCACAAGGTCCTGCGCAGCCCTCGACAACTGTGGGGTCCCTGTGGGAGCGGCTTTAGCCGCGAAGAGGCCGGTACAGGTTGAAACAAGAAAGCCCCGGCATTTCTGCCGGGGCTTTCCTTTACATCTTACAACTCAGCTTACGCCTGAACCACCGGGATCTTGGCGTTGGCTGCCGCTTCGCGGAACTCGGCGATCTGGTCGAAGCTCAGGTAGCGGTAAACGTCGGCAGCCATGCTGTCGATGTCCTTCGCGTACTGCATGTACTCTTCGACGGTCGGCAGCTTGCCGATGATCGAAGCGACAGCAGCCAGCTCGGCCGATGCCAGGTACACGTTGGTGGCGTCGCCCAGACGGTTCGGGAAGTTACGGGTCGAGGTGGAGACCACGGTCGAACCGGTCTGCACACGTGCCTGGTTACCCATGCACAGCGAGCAGCCTGGCATTTCCATGCGCGCGCCAGCCTTGCCGTAGATGCCGTAGTAGCCTTCTTCGGTCAGCTGGTGAGCGTCCATCTTGGTTGGCGGAGCCAGCCACAGACGGGTCGGGATACCGCCCTTGACCTTGTCCAGCAGCTTGCCGGCAGCGCGGAAGTGGCCGATGTTGGTCATGCACGAACCGATGAACACTTCGTCGATCTTCTCGCCCTGTACCGAAGACAGCAGGCGGGCATCGTCCGGGTCGTTCGGCGCGCAGAGCACAGGCTCTTTCACGTCGGCCAGGTCGATTTCGATGATTTCGGCGTATTCGGCATCGGCGTCGGCCGACAGCAGCTCAGGCTTGGCCAGCCAGGCTTCCATGGCCTGGGCGCGGCGCTCCAGGGTGCGGGCATCGCCGTAGCCTTCGCCGATCATCCAGCGCAGCAGGGTGATGTTGGACTGCAGGTACTCGGCGATGGCCTTTTCTGGCAGCTTGATGGTGCAACCGGCAGCGGAACGCTCGGCCGAGGCGTCGGACAGCTCGAAGGCTTGCTCGACGGTCAGATCGTTCAGGCCTTCGATCTCGAGGATGCGGCCGGAGAAGGCGTTTTTCTTGCCTTTCTTCTCGACGGTCAGCAGGCCCTTCTGGATGGCGTAGTAAGGGATGGCGTGGACCAGGTCACGCAGGGTGATGCCTGGCTGCAGTTTGCCCTTGAAGCGCACCAGGATCGACTCTGGCATGTCCAGCGGCATGACGCCGGTGGCGGCGGCGAAGGCCACCAGGCCGGAACCTGCCGGGAACGAGATGCCGATCGGGAAGCGGGTGTGCGAGTCGCCACCGGTACCCACGGTGTCAGGCATCAGCATGCGGTTCAGCCAGCTGTGGATGATGCCGTCGCCCGGGCGCAGCGACACGCCGCCACGGGTGCGGATGAAGTCTGGCAGGGTGTGGTGGGTGGTGACGTCGATCGGCTTCGGATAGGCCGCGGTGTGGCAGAACGACTGCATCACCAGGTCAGCGGAGAAGCCCAGGCACGCCAGGTCTTTCAGCTCGTCGCGGGTCATCGGGCCAGTGGTGTCCTGGGAACCGACGGTGGTCATCTTCGGCTCGCAGTAGGCACCTGGGCGCACGCCCTGGCCTTCTGGCAGGCCGCAGGCACGGCCGACCATTTTCTGTGCCAGGGTGAAGCCCTTGCCCGAATCGGCAGGCTGCTCCGGCTTCTTGAACAGGTCGGAAGCACCCAGGCCCAGTTCGGCACGGGCTTTTTCGGTCAGGCCACGGCCGACGATCAGCGGGATACGGCCGCCAGCGCGGACTTCATCCAGCAGCACTTCGGTTTTCAGCTCGAAGTTGGTGACCAGTTCGTCGCTGCCGTGACGGCGCACTTCGCCCTTGAACGGGTAAACGTCGATGACGTCGCCCATGGCCAGGTTGGTGCAGTCGAATTCGATCGGCAGGGCGCCGGCGTCTTCCATGGTGTTGTAGAAGATCGGGGCAATCTTGGTGCCGAAGCAGAAGCCACCGGCGCGCTTGTTCGGCACGTACGGAATGTCGTCGCCGAAGAACCACAGCACCGAGTTGGTGGCGGATTTACGCGAGGAACCGGTACCGACCACGTCACCGACGTAGGCAACCGGGAAGCCCTTGGCCTTGACGGCTTCGATCTGGGCCAGCGGGCCGACCGAACCAGGCTGCTGCGGCTCGATGCCGTCGCGGGCCATTTTCAGCATGGCCAGGGCGTGCAGCGGGATGTCAGGGCGCGACCAGGCGTCCGGGGCAGGGGACAGGTCGTCGGTGTTGGTTTCGCCAGGCACCTTGAACACGGTCAGGGTGTACTTGTCGGCGATGGCCGGGCGCGAGGTGAACCACTCGCCGGCAGCCCAGGATTCCAGCACGGCCTTGGCGTGAACGTTGCCGGCCTTGGCTTTTTCGGCCACGTCGTGGAAGGCATCGAACATCAGCAGGGTGTGCTTGAGCTGTTCGGCCGCGACGGCGCCCAGTTCGGCGTCATCCAGCAGTGCGACCAGCGTTTCGATGTTGTAGCCGCCCTGCATGGTGCCCAGCAGTTCGGTGGCGTGCTTGCGGTCGATCAGAGGCGACTTGGCTTCGCCCTTGGCGACGGCGGAGAGGAAAGCGGCCTTGACGTAGGCAGCTTCGTCGACCCCTGGCGGTACGCGGTTGGTGATCAGGTCTACGAGGAAGGCTTCTTCGCCGGCCGGCGGGTTTTTCAGCAGCTCGACCAGGCCTGCAGTTTGTTCGGCGTTCAGCGGCTGGGGCACGATACCCAGGGCGGCACGCTCTTCGATGTGTTTGCGGTAGGCTTCAAGCACAGTTATTTCCCTCATCAGTGGTCCCTAAAGGGGGTCCGGGACGCTCATCCAGCATTCAATGCACCCATGCGCTGCCACGGCTTTGTGGGCCGCCCAGCCAGAGTCGCAAAGAATCCTTACAGAAGCTGCTTTCAAAGTTTTACGCCTGCAGAACGGGGAGCTGATGAGGGCTGGCACGGGCATGCGAGGGATGCATGGCCCGGGCCAACGCCGTTCTACCGGATGAACTGTGCTCGTGACGCTTTGAAAACAGCTTCCAACGGACATTGTTGCCTTTGAAAAGGCGGGATGATTCTACGGCAAAAAAAGCTCGAACGTAAGGCGGCGAAGATGACTTTAACGAGTGACCCTGGTTAGACAAAGGGCTAACATGAGCCCGTGTTCCACCGCCAAGCTGTTGTTTTTCATGTCCAACAAGTCCATCAAGACCCCTTGCGTCGGCCTGTGCTCCACGGTTTACGGAGACACGGTTTGCCGTGGCTGCAAGCGGTTCCACCACGAAGTGATCAACTGGAACGGCTACGACGATGCGCAGAAGCGCGCCGTGTGGCTGCGCCTGGAGCAGCTGCTGGTGCAGGTGATGATGGCCAAGCTGGAGGTGTTCGACAAAGGCCTGCTGCGCCAGCAACTGGAGCAGCGTTCCATCCGCTTTGTCGAGCAGCAGTCGGAATATTGCTGGGCATACCAGCTGATTGCCCGCGGGGCGCGGATGATCCGCGACCTGGAAGCCTACGGCATGGTGCTGCTGCCGGAATTCCGCGACTGGGAGCTGCCGCAGTTGCGCGACGCCATCGACCGTGAGTTCTTCCTGCTGTCCGAGGCGCATTACCAGCGCTACATCGCCCCGGCGTTCCTGCAACAGGCTTTGGAGTAGGCTGTTTCCCGCTGATTTCGGGCGGCATCGCTCGCGTAGTGTCCGGCGTTTTCCATGTACAGGAAGCGCCCATGAGCGACTATGTCTACCACCCGGAATTTTCCTTTTTGGCTCGCTGCTGGTGGCAGCTGGGCGATGAGCTCCTGCATCCCGATCAGTGGGACGCTTCGACCGCCAGGCTTGCCCCCATGTGGCTGCATTATGGCGGGGCCGGGTTTCACAATGACCACTGGTACCGGTATCTGCGGGCCGATCCCGAAGGCACCGGGCCATTGCGGCTGGAGCCATGGAGCTACACCTTGCCCAGTCATGTGTATGGCGAGCTGTTCTGGTTCGGAGCCTATGTCAGCGGTACGGACCGGACCGGGGCGACGCTGCGCTATGAAATGCGGCCTTATGACCGAAACTGGAAACCGCTGAACCGGATTGTCTACAGTAAGCCGGGGGCGCTGTCAGGCTTTGCAGGCTATGCGGGCGTGAAGGACCAGACCGAGGCGGGGGCCGGGCGTCAGCATCTGGCCGACCCGCAGCACCTGTGGAACCTTTCGGGTATCAACCACAAGGATATCAAGCGCGGGGCGCGGTTATGCAATGTCGTTCTGGTCGACGCCGCCGGGCAACGGGCCAGGCGCATCGCCAACCGGGAGGCGTGGCTGATAAACACGCTGACTGGCGAGCCAGGCCTGATAGCCCTCGAAGTGCTGGACTACGCCCATGAAGCGCGTGATGTCGCCTGGGGCACGGGCCTGCAGCGGGCGGGCAGCAGTCATGTGTTCAAGGCAGAGCACAGTTTCATCGCCAGTTTGTGCTGGCGGTCCGACGAGACGCCAGCCGACCCTGCCGGCTCCCCGGACGGCGTGCAGGGCTTGGTGGCAGCTCGCTTTGACGAAGGCTGGGAGTGGAACCCACGGGCAAGGTTGAGTGTGGAGCAGACCGATTCGTTGGGCACGCGCTGGCGCGACGATGAAACCCGACCGGCATGCGAGCGTTTCTGGTTTGCCGCTTACCTCGATAACGGGGTGTATGCGTATGAGATCTGGCCGCTCGACGCGCGTGGTCGGCGCCTGAACTTCACCCTGCGCAAACAGAAGGGCTGGACCATGAGCCTGGCGCAGCGCTGGCAATCGGTTCGTGCGCAGGCGGATTTTCTCTGGCATCTGGACGGGTTGGACCCGGCTGCCTTGCAGGTGGGGGCAACAGTGGCCAACGTGAAACTCAGGCACAGCAGTGGCCGAGTCGTGAAGCTGGCAGATCGCAGCGAACGCAGGCTGGGTACGGAGGCGCTGGGTGAGGAAGGTTCCCTGACTGTGCAGGTGCTGGAAACCTCGGCCAGGTTCTAGGATGGGGCGCAAGGGCGCTGCTACAGCGCCCTTGCCGGGGTTCAGTCGCCGCTGTACTCGCAGCCGCTGGTGCAGGTCTCGTGGATGCGGACCTTCGACAGTTCCGGCAGCAGCGGCTTGACCTGGTCCCAGATCCACTTGGCGATCACTTCGCTGGTGGGGTTTTCCAGGCCCGGGATGTCGTTCAGGTAGTTATGGTCCAGTTGCTCGTAGATCGGCTTGAAGATCGCCTTGATCTCGGCGAAATCGCGGATCCAGCCGGTGTGCGGGTCGAGCGGGCCGGTCAGGTGCAGGCCGACCTTGAACGAGTGGCCGTGCAGGCGACCGCATTTGTGCCCGGCAGGGACGTGCGGCAGGCGGTGGGCCGACTCGAATGTAAATTCTTTAAAAATTTCCACGCTGTCATAACTCTGTGTGAATCAAGAATGCGCGCAGTCTACCAGCATGGCCGCTACAAGGCTTGCAGGCGTTCATGCAACCGCCCGGTGGCAATCAGCTCCAGCAGCTCGTCGCCCAGCCGCTGGCTCTCGGCAATGGCCTTGTACCAGTAGCGCTTGCGGCCAGGCGCATCGCCCATGAAACGCTTGAAGTCGTTGCGGTCGGGCAGCTTGCCGTAGGGCAGCGCCGCCAGGTACTGCGGCGATGGCGTCATCAGCACCACGTTCTGCAGGCGGGTGGCATCGCCCTTGCGCCAGGGCAGGGCCTTGTCGAACCAGCCGGGTACGATCTTGTCGGTGAAGTGCGGGTACAGCACCAGGTCGTCGCCGCGGTAGGGCAGGTCGAGGTGGTAGTCCAGCAGGCCGCCGTCGCGGTAGGTGCCTGCACCTGCGCCTGGGATGTCTTTCACACCTTCCATGACCATGGGGATGGACCCTGAGGCGAGCAAGGCATGGCGCAGGTTGGCCTGGTCCAGCGGCAGGCAGCGCGAGGGGAAGTCGGTCAGTGCGTCGAGCGGCGGCGTGGCGCGGCCGTCGTGCAGGATGATGCGCTCGAAGTGCCGGGCCAGGCGCGAACGGCCGAGCAGGTTGCTGGCGATCACCGAACCCAGGCCGAGGCCCAGGCGGCCGCGATGGTCGTGGGCGAGCTGGCCATGGCTCTTCACTACCAGGATGTTCAGGCGATAGTGCGGGTTGGCCAGCAGTTGGCCGTCGCGGCCTTGCAGCAGGTTGTCGAGCATGTGTTGGCAGCTGCGGCTGATTTCGGCCGGGGTGACGCCCTTGGCGAAATCCTGCTCGGTGTACAGTTCGCCCAGGCGACGGATGCCTGCGACCGGGTCGTCGAGGCAGGCACTGGCGAAGCGCCAGGCGCCGATCGAGGCGCCGATCAGCGCACGTTGGCGTGGTGCCGACGGAAGCCACTCACCGAACAGCGCCAGGTCCAGGCCCTGGATGCCCAGCGGCTTCGGCCCGCCAGCCGCACCCGGCAGCACACCGACATCGGCCGCCTGCAGGCCGCGCTCGCGGACCTGCCGCAGGGCACGTTGGCCGGCCTTGAAGGTGAGGGCGGGGTACTTGATGTGAATGGCGCTCATGGCGGGTCTCTTGGGCAGCAGGCGGTCATTATAAGGCTTCATGCGAATACCCTGTGGGAGCGGGCGCGCCCGCGAATGGCCCAGCGCGGTGTATGGCACCGGCTGCGCCGGTGTTCGCGGGCAAGCCCGCTCCCACAGGGACCGCGCAGGATTCAGTGATGGCGTGAAAGCAGCCTGACCTGCGCTATCATGGCGCCAGTTGTTTTCAGGTTGAATTAAGGACCGGTGGTTAATCTTAACCCCGTAGACAACTTGCACAGTTCTCAGGAGAGAAGAACGATGAAACACATGACTGCCCTGTTCACCGTAGCCGCCGCCCTTGCCCTGGGCGCCCATTCCGCCATCGCCAAGGATGTGCAGCCCGACGAAGTGGTCAAGCTGGTCAATGCCAAGACCGTCAAGTCGCTGGACGAACTCAAGGCCGCCGCCGTGGCCAAGCACCCGGGTGCCACCGTCACCGACTCCGAGCTTGAAGACGAGTACGGCCGCTACATCTACAAGGTCGAGTTGCGCGACACGCAGAACGTCGAATGGGACGTGGCGCTGGACGCCAAGACCGGTGAAGTGCTGAAGGACGAGCGGGACAACTGATGACCCACCTACTGCGGCCGGCGCGCTACCTCGCGCTGGCCCTGCTGGCCGTGTGTTCCCTGGCCGTTGCCCGCGACCTGGACCAGGACGAAGCCCTGGAGCTGCGCCAGAAGGGCATCATCCTGCCACTCGAGCATCTGCTGGAAACCGCCCTGGGGCGTCACCCCGGGGCGCGCCTGCTGGAGGCCGAGCTGGAAGAAGACGACAATCGCTACGAATACGAAGTCGAGTTGCTGACGGCTGAAGGCGTGGTGCGCGAGATCAAGCTCGACGCCAGCAGCGGTGCCCTGCTCAAAGACGAGGAAGACGACTGAATGCGCCTGTTGCTTGTCGAGGACAATGTACCGCTGGCCGATGAACTGACCGCCGGCCTGCAGCGCCAGGGCTACGCCGTGGACTGGCTGGCCGACGGCCGCGACGCGGTGTACCAGGGCCAGAGCGAACCCTACGATTTGATCATCCTGGACCTTGGCCTGCCGGGCCTGCCGGGCCTCGAGGTGCTGGCCCAGTGGCGTGCCGCCGGCCTGGCCACGCCGGTGTTGATCCTTACTGCCCGTGGCTCGTGGGCCGAGCGTATCGAAGGGCTGAAGGCCGGGGCCGATGACTACCTGAGCAAACCCTTCCACCCCGAAGAACTGCAGCTACGCATCCAGGCGCTGTTGCGCCGTGCCCGTGGCCTGGCCAACCAGCCGACGCTGGAAGCGGCCGGCCTGCACCTGGACGAAAGCCGGCAGTGCGTGAACCGTGACGGCGTGGATATCCAGCTGACCGCCGCCGAGTTCCGCCTGCTGCGCTACTTCATGCTGCATCCGCAGCAGATCCTGTCCAAGAGCCACTTGGCCGAGCACCTCTACGACGGTGAAACCGAGCGCGACTCCAACGTACTGGAAGTGCACGTCAACCACTTGCGGCGCAAGCTGGGCCGCAGCGTCATCGAGACCCGCCGCGGGCAGGGCTACATCTACGCCGGGAGCGCCGCGTGAAGTCGATCCAGGCGCGCCTGAGCCTGGGCCTGGTGGCGGTGCTGGTGGTGGTCGGCCTGGTGCTGGCGCAGCTGACCCTGTGGCTGTTCGAAGTCGGCCTGCAGCGCTACCTGGAGAACGGCCTGCGCAAGGAAAGCGAAAACCTGCTGGTGGCCCTGGTGCGCGGGCCTTCGGGCCTGCAGCTGGATGAGCGGCGTATCTCGGCTGCCTACCAGCGGCCGTTTTCCGGCTATTACTTCCGCATCGATTTCGATAAAGGCACCTGGCGTTCCCGTTCGCTGTGGGATCTGGACATGCCCAAGCCCGCCGCGCCGGGCCTTTCCGACAGCCACGAACTCGGCCCGGAAGGCCAGCAACTGCTTGCCCTGCGTGCCGACTACCGGCGCCTGGGCCAGGACATCTCGATCAGCGTGGCACAGGATTATTCGCCGGTACGCGAAGGTTTCCGGCGCCTGCAGCAGATCGGCCTGGGCATGGGCCTGGTGGCGCTGATCCTGGTGCTGGTGTTGCAGCGCATCACCGTGACCCGCTCGCTGCGGCCACTGGAGCGGGCCCGCCAGCAGATCGCCCAGTTGCAGCAGGGCCAGCGCTCGCAGCTGGATGCCGAAGTGCCCAGCGAACTGGCGCCGCTGGTGGGGCAGATCAACCACCTGCTGAGCCATACCGAAGACAGCCTGCGCCGTTCGCGCAATGCCCTGGGCAACCTGGGCCATGCACTGAAGACGCCGCTGGCAGTACTGCTGAGCCTGGCCTCCAGCGAGCGCCTGAAGGACCTGCCGGATGTTCGCGCGCAGATGCGCGAGCAGCTGGAGCAGATTCAGCAGCGCCTGGCGCGTGAGCTGAACCGTGCGCGCCTGGCCGGGGATGCGCTGCCTGGCGCGCAGTTCGACTGCGACGTCGAGCTGCCGGGGTTGCTGGGGACGCTGAGCATGATCCATGGCGAGGGCCTGCTGCTGGCCAGGGATGTGCCGCCCGGGCTGCTGCTGCCTTGGGACCGCGAGGACTTCCTGGAGCTGCTCGGCAACCTGCTGGACAACGCCTGCAAGTGGGCCGACGGCGAGGTGCGGCTGGGTATCGCGCCGAATGCCGAGGGCTACCAGGTGTGGGTCGATGATGATGGCCCCGGTATTCCCGAGGGCCAGCGGCAGCAGGTACTGGAGCGCGGTTCGCGGCTGGACGAGCAGGTAGACGGGCACGGGCTGGGGTTGGGCATCGTGCGCGATATCGTCGAGGCCTGGGGCGGGCGCCTGGCGCTGCTGGATAGCCCGTTGGGCGGCTTGCGGGTGAGCATCGACTTGCCGCGCAAGGCTCGGTAATGCCGGGGCCGCTTTGCGGCCCATCGCCGGCAAGCCAGCTCCCACAGGTACAGCGTTGCTCTCAAGGTTGTCGCTGTACCTGTGGGAGCGGCCTTGTGTCGCGAAAGGGCCGCAAAGCGGCCCCAGGATTGATGCGCAACAGTTGAAATTGCTGGGGCTGCTTTGCAGCCCTTTCGCGACACAAGGCCGCTCCCACAGGGATCGCGCCAACTTTTAGAATTTGAGCAAGACAGTTGCTCCCACGCCGCTCGCATCGACCTCAAGCCATGTGCAGGACCCTGTGGGAGCTGGCTTGCCGGCGATGGGCTGCAAAGCAGCCCCATTGTGGGAGCCGACAAGCATGACCCCATGGGCCATATCACCACTGCAAAAAAATTGCAGTACAGCCGCATTTTTTTGAATTAGCCCAATCTCACCCCACCCGGCAAAATTCCCCTACGAAACCCTGCGGTTTCCATCTCTCCACGGACGGAGCCCCTTGTGCTATTGCAACCGCAATACGAGGCCCAGGCCACCTCGGCTGGGCTTTCTTTTTAACCAGAAAAACTACAGATTCCGATTACCTACATGTCTGCCTCGCGTTCCGAAAGTCGTCTGCAGCGGCTGTTGCCAGCGCCCCTGAATATTCCCCCCAAAGAATGGTTGCGTGCCGGTATCGGCGCGTTGCTCGGCCTGTTCCTCGCCGGCTGGCTGACCAGCATGGCCTATGGCCCCAGCATTGCCTTGCACCTGCTCGGCCCGCTGGCGGCTTCGGCCGTGCTGGTGTTCGCCGTGCACTCGGGCCCGTTGGCCCAGCCCTGGCCGGTGCTGGGCAGCTACGCCCTGGCCGGCGCGGTCGGCCTGGCCATGCGCCAGGGCTTCGGCCCGGAGCTGTGGGTGGCCGCTGCCGCCCTGGGTACCTCGATCCTGGTGATGTGCCTGCTGCGCTGCCTGCACCCACCGGGTGGCGGGGTGGCGGTGAGCGCGGTGCTGGCCGACCCGGGGCTGACCGCCATGGGCGACCACCTGCTGGAGCCGGTGCTGCTCAACGCGTTGATCCTGGTAGCGGTGGCGATCCTCTACAACCGCATCACCGGCGTGCGCTACCCGAAAGGCGCGGTGCCGCGCAAGGACCTGCACCACACCCATGACCCGCTGCCCAGCGAGCGAGTCGGCATCCGTGGAGAAGACCTGGACCAGGCCCTGGAAGAACTGGGCGAGTTCGTCGACGTCACCCGTGACGAACTGGAACGCATCATCCTGGCCACCGAGCAACACGCCCTGCAGCGCAGCCTTGGCGGCATCACCGCAGCCTCGGTGATGTCCCGCGACGTGCAGTTCGCCACGCCCGACACCACTCTGGAGCAGGCCTGGAAAATGCTGGCCAGCCACCACCTGAAAACCCTGCCGGTGCTGCAGCAGGGCAAACTGGTGGGAATCGTCAGCCTCAGCGACCTGGTCGGCCCGGCCATGCAGCGTGGTCGCTTCAGTTGGCGCGGGTTGTTCGGCCGCAAGGCGGTGCGCATGGAGCAGGTGATGAGCCGCCGGGTAATCAGCGTCAGCAGCCAGCACCCGCTGGAGCGCTTGCTGCCATTGCTGTGCGAACAGGGCCTGCATTGCCTGCCGGTGCTCGATGCCGACCAGTTGGTGGGGGTGATTACCCAGACCGACCTGATCGCCGGCCTCAAGCGCCAGCTGCTCAGCAAGGCCGAGGTTTCAGATAACCGGGTCCCAGCGTTGTGACCAGTCGCTGGCGCCGGCGGCTACCAGCCGGCGCAGGATGGCGAAGGCCTGTTGCAGGGCTTCGCTGTCGCGCTTGCGCGGGTACACCAGGAAGGTCGGGTAGGTGAATTCCGGCGCCTGCGGTACCCGCTCGAACACGCCGCTGTCCAGATAGGCCTGCACCACCCGCGTGCGGAAGTAGCCACTGCCGCCCTGGTCGAGTATGAACTGCAAGGCCAGCGGGCCCAGGTTGAAGCTCAGCGCCGGGCGCGCGCAGTCGGGCAGGGCGGCATCGTGCTGGCGACGGAAGGCTTCGCCCCAGTCGATATAGATGTACGGGTCCGGTTGGGCGACCCGGCGCACACGGATCAGCTTTTCCTCCATCAACTGCTCCACCTGCAGGCCCGGGCCGTAGGTCGGCTGGTAGACCAACGCGGCATCCAGCAGGCCCATCTCGACCTTGCGCAGCAGCGATTCGCCGTCGCTCACCTCGCTGCGGATGGCATGGCTGGGCAGCTCGCGGTGCAGGGCACTGACCCAGTCGAGCAGCATCGGGTTGCCCAAGCTCACCTCACCGCCCACGTGCAGCACTTGCTGGCAGCCTTCGGGCAGCGGCAGGTCGCGGCGCGCCGCTTCCCAGGTTTGCACCATCTGGTTGGCATAACTGACGAATGCCTCGCCGTCGCTGGTCAGGCTGGCGCCGTTGCGGCTGCGCACGAACAGCTGGCAGCCCAGTTGCTGCTCCAGGCGCTGCACCCGCGCGGTGATCGCCGTCTGTGACACGAACAGGCGTTCGGCGGCGGCGACCAGGCTGCCGCAACGCACGATTTCCAGAAAGGTACGGGCCTGATCGATGTCCATGAGCTGCTCGGTGGCTGAAGGGGTGGCCTATTCTAGAGGCTTTGCACCGTTATGGGGCGTTTTTGCGTTGTCTGCAAATTTGCAGGTCGGTTGTGACTTTAGTCCCATGGCGGCGCGGGTGTAGCGGTCCATACTCAAGTTTCGCCCTTCAATAACAACAAGTACCGGGTTTCTTTCGATATGAGCTACCAGCACAGCTACGCCCATTCCATTTCCGACCCTGCCGCTTTCTGGGCGGAACAGGCCGCGCACCTGGCCTGGCACCGCAAGCCTGCCCTCACGCTGCAAGACAATGCCGACGGTACCCACCGCTGGTTTGCCGATGGCCGCCTGAACAGCTGCTACCTGGCCCTCGATCACCAGATCGAGCAGGGCCGTGGCGAGCAGCTGGCGCTGATCTACGACTCGCCGGTGACCGGCGTGCAGCGGGCCTACACCTACCACCAACTGCGCGACGAGGTGGCGCGCCTGGCCGGGTTGTTGCGCCAGCTGGGGGTGAACAAGGGCGATGGCGTGATCATCTACATGCCCATGGTGCCGCAGGCGGCAATGGCCATGCTGGCCTGCGCGCGGATTGGCGCAGTGCACTCGGTGGTGTTCGGTGGCTTTGCCGCCAACGAGCTGGCCTTGCGCATCGACGATGCCCGGCCGACGCTACTGCTGACGGCCTCCTGCGGGCTGGAGTTCGACCGGGTAATCGAATACAAGCCGCTGGTCGATCGCGCCCTGCAACTGGCCCGCCACCAGCCGCGCAACGTGCTGGTGCTGCAGCGCCCGCAGGCGCGTGCCCAGCTGCAGCCAGGCCGCGACCTGGACTGGCAGGCGGCATTGGCCAAAGCCGAGCCGGTGGCACCGGTGGAGCTGGATGCCGGCGACCCGCTTTACATCATGTATACCTCTGGCACCACCGGCAAACCCAAGGGCATCGTGCGGGAAAACGGCGGCAATGCCGTGGCGCTGTGCTACGCCATGCGCCATATCTACGGCATGCAGGCCGGCGATGTGTGGTGGGGCATATCCGATGTGGGCTGGGTGGTCGGCCATTCGCTGATCGTCTATGGGCCGCTGATGAGCGGCTGCACCACGGTGTTCTACGAAGGCAAGCCGATCCGTACCCCGGACGCCTCGGCCTACTGGCGGGTGGTGGAGCAATACAAGGTCAATGCATTGTTCTGCGCGCCCACGGCCATGCGCGCCATCCGCAAGGAAGACCCCGAGGGGGAGCTGATCCGCAAGCACGACCTGAGCTCGCTGCGCCAGTTGTTCCTGGCTGGCGAGAAACTGGATTCCAGCACTCACGAATGGCTGGAACGGGTCAGTGGCAAGCCGGTGCATGATCATTGGTGGCAGACCGAGACCGGCTGGCCGGTCACCGCGCCCTGCGTAGGGCTGGAAGGCAGCGCGGCGAAGCCGGGGTCGAGCAACCGGGCGGTGCCGGGCTATCACGTGCGCGTGCTGGATGACGAGGGCCACCTGCTGGGGCCCAACCATCAGGGCTCGATCGTCATCGCCCTGCCATTGCCGCCCGGGTGCAGCCAGACGCTGTGGGGCGACCATGAGCGTTACCTGCAGGCCTACCTGCGGACCTACCCGGGGTATTACCACACCGGCGATGGTGGCTACCTGGACGATGACGGCTTCGTCTACATCATGGGGCGCACCGATGACGTGATCAACGTGTCCGGGCACCGGCTGTCCACCGGCGAGATGGAGGACCTGGTGGCACGCCATCCGGCGGTGGCCGAGTGCGCGGTGATTGGCGTGCATGACGAGATCAAGGGGCAGGTGCCGTTGGCCCTGGTGGTGCTCAAGGACGGCGAGGGCATTGCCGAGGCGCAGTTGCTGGTGGACCTGGTGGGCAGCGTGCGCGAGGAGATTGGCGCGTTGGCGTGCTTCAACCGGGTGCGGTTGGTGAAGCGGCTGCCCAAGACCCGCTCCGGGAAGATTCTGCGGGCGGTGCTGCGCAAGATTGCCGACGGGCAGGACTATGTGCCGCCATCGACCCTGGATGACCCTGCGGTGCTGGGTGAGATCGAGGCGGTGCTGGCGGATTTGCCCAGGGCGGGTTGATGTTTTGACTTTGCTGGCCTCTTCGCGGGCATGCCCGCTCCCACAGGTATTGCACAGTTCTCAAGGCCTGTGACATCCCTGTGGGAGCGGGCGTGCCCGCGAAGAGGCCGGCCCAGGCAATGCAGTTCTAGGGCCCTACCTGATGCAGCTGCCCCAACCGGCTGCGCGTACGCATCAGGTCGGCAAGCGGCCCGCCCAGGCTTTCTTCCAGCGGCCGTTTGCCGATCACCAGCACCTGCCGGTCCTGGTCATACAGCACATCCACCAGGTTGACGAAGCGCTGCTGCGCCGCCAGCGAACATTCCGACAAGTCATCCAGCCCATCGATGATCCACTCATCGTACTGCCCGGCCAGTACCAGGTAGTCGATCACTGCCGTGGCCTTTTCGCACAGGTCGT
Source organism: Pseudomonas sp. X4 (assembly GCF_040784925.1). Taxonomy (NCBI): domain Bacteria; kingdom Pseudomonadati; phylum Pseudomonadota; class Gammaproteobacteria; order Pseudomonadales; family Pseudomonadaceae; genus Pseudomonas; species Pseudomonas sp. X4. Next base: position 4,415,029 of record NZ_CP160798.1, read on the forward strand.
CAAAGCCAAGCACCACCCGACGGCCATCGACGGCCAGCGCGCGCAGCGGGCGCTTGTTCACTTCCAGCATCACCGGCTGCGGCTCGGGGACCTTCAGCGCCTGGCGCTGCGCTGCATTGCCCGGCCACACATAGTGGCCCCGGGTAAAGCGCTGATGCTCGCGGTTGGCCGGCAGGCTGCGGAAATCGGTATCGCCCCCCACTTCCAGCACTTCCATCGCGCTGTTGATCAGGCGGATCACCGGCAGGAAACGTTCGTGGTACAGCGGGTTGGGCAGCAGCCCTTCGGGTGCATAGTTGGACGTCACCAGCAGAAACACGCCGCGGCTGAACAACGCATTGAACAGCCGGGTGAGCAGCATGGCATCGCCAATGTCGTGCACATGGAATTCGTCGAAGCACAGCACCTGGCAATCGCCTACCAGCTCGTCGAGGGTCGCGCCCAATGCATCGTCCAGCGCCCGGTGGCGGTGCATGCCCTGGTGCAGGCGGGCGAAGAAGTCATGGAAGTGCAGGCGCAGCTTGGCCTGCACCGGCACGGCCTGGAAAAAGCCATCGAGCAGCCAGCTCTTGCCCCGGCCTACCGAACCGTACAGGTACAGGCTGCGCGGCTGGCCTTGTTCGAGCTGCGCCAGCTGTTCGGCCATGCAGTGGATCACCCGGCGTTGGCCGTCGCTGAGCTGGTAACCGCGGCTGTGCGCCTTGTCCTCGAACCAGCCGAGCAGTTCGCTCTGGTTGGCGGCGGCGCCGCGCAGGCGTTGGCCAAGCTGGCGTAGCGGGGTAGGGATCCAGGCAGGCAAAAGCAAAGCTCCTTGGGCGATGGCGGGGCAGCGTGCAGCTTGCCCGAGGGCGGCCATTTTGACCAATACAGAAAGTGCGCGGCAATCATCGCCTGATGAGATAGGTTTGCCATGGCAGGCATACAGTAAAGGCTGGAGCCGATGCGAGGAGGGGCGAGCATGCACGCCGACCATGATCTGCAGCGTTTCGTCGAGGCGCAGAACCCTGTGTATGACCAGGTGATGCAGGAGCTGCAGGCCGGGCGCAAGCGCAGCCACTGGATGTGGTACGTGTTCCCGCAGCTCGATGGCCTGGGCCACAGCGCCATGGCCGAACGCTATGCGCTGGCCGGTATCGACGAGGCCCGTGCCTACCTGGCTCATCCGCTGCTTGGCCCACGCCTGGAGGCCTGCGTGACTGCACTGTTGCAGCACAGCGACAAGAGCGCCCGTGAAATGCTCGGCAGCCCCGACCACCTCAAGCTGCGCTCGTGCCTGACCCTGTTCGCTCGGGCGGCGCCCGACAACCCGCTGTTCCAGCTGGCGCTGGTGCAATTTTACGGCGGTGATCAGGACGCCCTGACCCTGGCCATGTTGCAGGGTTAGCTCAGGCCTTGTGCTCCAGTTGGCGCTCGATCATGTACTTCACTGCCAGCCGACGTTCTTTCAGGCGGCGCAGATCATCATCCTCGAAGTTGCCCGCCGAGATCGACTCGGCGGCCAGCACCTGGTTGTCGATGTCCATGTACTCGTCCAGCAGCCGGTCCAGTGCCTTGTCCTGCTGACGGCGTTGCTGGACGATTTCGCGCGGGTAGTGCAAGTCCTGGTAAAGGTCGTGGGAGACAGGCATGGGGTCCTCCTTGGTCAATGCAGATGGCTCATCTGATTGGAAGGGAGGAAAGCGATTGTGTTGAAGCCAAGCGGGCGGAAAACGACGGATGGTCGCCGCGCCAACCGCGAAAATGACTAACTCGCTGTTTTTTGGTAATTTTTTTTCATCAGGGGGTTCACAGACCGAAAGTTTGTTGTTAAAGTGCCGCGCATTCCAAGACAACAACCCAGTTGTCACTCAGTTGGAATTGTCAGAGCAGCAAACGCTGCATCCGATACAGGGGCGTCGCCAAGCGGTAAGGCAGCAGGTTTTGATCCTGCCATGCGTTGGTTCGAATCCAGCCGCCCCTGCCATTTTCTTGCTTCAAACGTATCTCGGTCCGGTGCTTGGAAAGACAAGCGCTGGGCTTTGTCGTTTCCGCAGGTTTTGTCGCGGGCTGTTCGGTCACCTGGCAGTTCCAAGCATCTCGTTCAGCAAGCGGGCCAGTTCATCGGCCTGTACCGGCTTCTGGATCACCAGGCTGCCCGGCAACTCCAGCCCCTGCAATTCTGCATAACCGGTTAGCAGTACCACCGGCAGTTGCGGGTACCGCTCGCGTGCCGCCAGTGCCAGTTGCGCACCGTTGAACTCGGGCATGGCGAAATCGCTCAGTAGCAGGTCGATCTGCTCATCCAGCAAGGCCAAGGCCTGTTCGCCACTGTGCGCCTGGCGCACCTGGTAGCCGTACTGGCGCAACACATCACCGAGCATGTCGCGTACCAGATGGTCGTCATCCACCAGCAGCACGGTGCGATTGCGGCCGCTTTCGCTTATCGAGTGGCTGAACAGCGACGGCACCGGTTCGTTGACGGCTTCACCCTTGACTGCCGGCAGATACACGGCCACCTGGGTACCACGCCCCGGCGTGGTGTCGATGCGCACGCCACCCCCGGACTGTTTGGCGAAGCCGAATACCTGGGCCAGGCCCAGGCCCGAGCCCTTGCCGATATCCTTGGTGGTGAAGAACGGCTCGAACACCTTGGCCAGCACCTCTTCACTCATGCCGCAGCCGGTATCGCGGATGCTCAGCATCACGTACTCGCCAGGGTCCGGGTCTTCCGGGCGCTGCGGGCGGGCGTCGATCCGGGTGTTGCGGGTCGACAGCGTCAGTTGGCCGCCGTCGGGCATGGCATCGCGGGCATTGATCGCCAGGTTGAGAATGATCATTTCGGTCTGGGTCGGGTCGGTCAGCGCCTGCCACAGGGTCGGTTCCAGGTCCAGGCGCACCGAGACATTGCCGCCCAAGGTGCGGCGCAGCAACTCTTCCAGGCCGGCCAGGGTGCGGTTGAGGTTCAGCGCCACCGGTTCCAGGCGTTGGCGGCGGGAGAAAGCCAGCAACTGCGAGGTCAGCTTGGCGCCGCGCTCGCCGGCTTCGCGGATGTGCGTGAGCCGCGCACGGGCTTTTTCAACGTCGGCTTTGGCCAGGTCGCGCTCGAGGAAGCTGGCACCGGTGAGGATTACCGTCAGCAGGTTGTTGAAGTCGTGAGCCACACCGGCGGTCAGCTGGCCGACCGCTTCAAGCCGCTGCATCTGCTGCAGCGCGGCCTCGATACGTTCGCGTTCGGCGATCTGCTCGCGCAGGCGGGCGTTGGCTTCGGCCAGGCCCAGGGCGGCTTCGCGCTCGCTGGTGATGTCGCGCGCCACCACGTACAGCAGGGTGTCTTCCGGCACCACCACCCACGACAACCAGCGTTGCTGGCCACCGGCATCCAGGATACGCCCGACAAAGCGGGCGCTGGTGCGGCCATGGGCGAGGGCGGCCAGCTCGGTGAGCAGCAGTTCCTGGTCGGGCTCGGGCAGCAGGTGCAGCAAGGACGACTGGCTCAGGCGTTCGCGGGACAAGCCAAGGCTGGCTTCCCAGGCGGGGTTCAGCGCGACTGGGGTCAGGTCCTTGTTGAGCACGGCCAGCAAGTCCTGCGACAGCTCCCAGGCACGGTCGCGTTCGCGGGTGCGGCGCTCGACCCTTTCACCCAGCATCTCGTTGAGCTGGCGCAGTGCCTGGTTGGCCAGGCGCTGGGCATGGATGTCCTGCAGCACCCCGGAAAAACGCATGCACTTTCCGTCGACGAACTGGCTCTGGCCACTGCTGAGCAGCCAGCGCGGTTCCAGGCCAGCGGGTTGGGCGATGCGGAATTCGACCCGATACAGGCCGCCACTTTCCGGGCACATGGCGTGCTCCACCGCCTCGCGCACCTGCGGCAGGTCGTCGGGGTAGATGCCGGCGTAAAACACTTCGAGGCTCATTTCGGTATCGGCGGGCAGGCCGAACAGGGTCTTGCAGCGGTCATCCCACAACAACAGGCCTTCTTGCGGGCGCATGTCCCAGGTGCCCATGCCGGCAGCGTCGATGGCAATGCGTGCACGTGCCTCGACGTCGGCCAGGGCTTCTTCGGCGCGGCGCCGGCGCTGGCGCTCCTGCACTTCGGTCAGGGCCCGGCGTACGGCCTTGGGCAGCAGCGGCAGGTTCTTCTTGAGTACATAGTCGGTGGCGCCCAGGCGGATCATTTCCACCGCATGTTCTTCGCCATAGATGCCAGACAGGAAGATGAACGGAATGTCCGGTGCCAGGCGCTGGGCGATGGCCAGCACTTCGGTGCCGGACGAGCCCGGCAGCACGCAGTCGCACAGGATCAGGTCGTAGCGGGCCTCGCTCAGGGCTTGCTCGACACCGGCATGGTCGAACACCAGTTGCGCCTGCACTTGCAGCCCGCTGCGCTCCAGGCGCATCAGGGTCAGTTCGGCGTCCATCGAGTTGTCTTCGACTATCAGCAGTTTCAGCGGCGTTGGCTGCATCGTCGCGGGCACCTCAGATGCTGCCACGCCGGTTCAGGCGCAGCGAGCCGGGTGGCGGTTCGTTGAGTACCGCCCAGAACACCCCCAGGTCGGAAATGGCAGCGACGAATTCCTTGAACTCCACCGGCTTGACCACGTACGCGTTCACCCCCAGCTCGTAGGCGCGCAGCAGGTCGGGCTCCTCGCGCGAGGACGTCAACATCACCGTCGGGATGCTGCGCAGCTCGGCAGTGGCGCGCACTTCCTTCAGCACCTCCAGGCCGTCGACCTTTGGCAGTTTCAGGTCCAGCAGCAACACGGCGGGGTTGCCATCGTCACGTTGGGCATAGGCATTGCGCCGTAGCAGGTAGTCGAGTGCCTCGGCACCGTCACGCAGCACGATGACCTCGTTGGCCAACTGGCTGCGCTCCAGCGCCAGGAGCGTCAGCTCCAGGTCCCGTGGGTTGTCTTCGACCAGCAGGATGGGTTTGAGCATGATGGTAGCGGTGCCTCAGGTAGTCGCGGGGTGGCGCGGGAGGGTGAAGTGGAAGGTTGCACCCTGGCCAACCTTGCCATGGGCCCAGACCCGGCCGTCGTGGCGTTCGATGATGCGACGCACGCTGGCCAGGCCGATCCCGGTGCCTTCGAAGTCTTCCATGCGGTGCAGGCGCTGGAACACGCCGAACAGTTTGTTGGCGTAGGCCATGTCGAAGCCCACGCCGTTGTCGCGAATGCAGATCTCGGTTTCGCCCGGGTGTTGCACGGCACTGATGCCGATGCGCGCCGGGGTGCGCCCACGTGTGTATTTGATGGCGTTGGCCAGCAGGTTGTGCAAGGCCATGTTGATGAACGCCGGGTCACCGACCACCTTGGGCAACTGGGCAATGTCCCAGACAATTTCGCGGTTTTGGTAGTCGGGCGCCAGTTCGCTGCGAATGGCCTCGACCAGGGCGTTGAGGTCGACCTCGGACAGGCGCAGGGCAGAGCGGCCCATTTGCGAGAAGTTGAGCAGATTGTCGACCAGGCTTCCGGCAAAATGCGCGGCTTCCTCGATGTGTTGCAGAAAGCGCCTGCCGCGCTCGCTGAGGCCCTGGCCCTCGATTTCGCCGAGCAGTTCGGAGTAGCCGGCAATATGGCGCAGGGGCGCGCGCAGGTCATGGGACACGCTGTAGGAAAACGCTTCGAGCTCCTTGTTCGATCGGCGCAGCTCCCCAGCCAGCTGCGCCAGTTCCTCGGCCTTGCGCAGGACAATGCCGAGCACTGCCGTGCGCAGCTCCTGCACGCCTTCGATGACCAGTGGGTGCCAGGGTTCGCAGTAGCCGCGCAGTTTTTCCTGCCAGCTTTCGAAACTGTGCCGCGGGTCGAGGTTGCCCTGCGGCCCGACCTGTTTGTTCGGCTGCCCGGCCCAGTTCACCGTGCGCACCTGCTCGGGGCGGAACCACAGCAGGTAGTGCGAGTGGATCTGCGAAATGGCCACTGCCAGCACACCGCCTGCATGGGCCGCGAGCTCGGGCAGTTCATCGATGTCGCGGCGCAGGTTGTCGCTGTGGAACACGCTCTCTTCGCCACGCTGGGAGAGCCAGTGCACCAGGGCGTTTACCTGCGCGGCCGGAGGTGTCTTGCCGATCAGGTCGCAACGTTCGGCGGATATGACCGCGGCACCTTGGGCGCCGGCGAAGGCCAGCAGTACTTCCGGCAAGTCGCGCAGGCCGTCGCCGACACTGTCATGGTCGGCCATTGACGAGATCATGCGCACGATGTGTTGGCGCAGCTCCAGCAACTGGCGAGTGTTGGCGTGGGACTCGCGCGACTCGATCTGCAGCGACAGCACACTGGCCAGCAGCTCGCAGGCGGTACGGGTGCGCAGGTCCACCGGGCGCGGCTGTTCGTGGTGACAGGACACCAGCCCCCAGAGTTGCCCGTCGACCACGATCGACAGCGACATCGATGCCAGGGTACCCATGTTGCGCATGTACTGCAGGTGCACTGGCGACACGCTGCGCAGCGCGGCAAAGCTCAGGTCCAGCGGCTTGCCGGTGCGCGGGTTGGCAGCTGGCAGCAACGGCGAGGCCTGGTAGTTGGCGTCCTCGATCACGCGGATGCGGTTGATTCGGTACAGCTCGCGCGCCTGGCGCGGTATGTCCGAAGCGGGGAAGCACAGGCCCAGGTAGCTCGGGTACCCCGGGTCGGCCACCTCGGCCAGCACCTGGCCGTTGCCTTCGGCATCGAAGCGATAGGCCTTGACCCGGCCGAAGCCGGTGATGCGCTTGAGCTGCAGCACGGTTTGCTGCAGCAGTTCCTCGAGGCTGCCGGCCTGGTGCAGGCGGCCTACGAAGCTGCGCACCAGCGGGTAGTAGTCGCCTTGCCCGGCAAGGTCCGCCGGCAGGCGAGGGGGTTCGAATTCGGCGATCAGCACCTGGTCGTGACGATGGACCAGCAGGTGCAGGTTGCCGCGGCAAGGCGCGTCCTGGCGCAGGTGCACATCGCTGATGTGGAACGGAAAGACCTCGTCCTGCGGCAGGCGCGCCAGGTGCAGGCGCAGGTCGAAGGCACCGCTGACCAGTTCGGCGAACCCGCGACCTATCAGTTCACTGGCCGGTATGCCCAGCCAGTGCTCGACATTTTCGCTGGCCTGGAGTACCCGCATGTCGGTTTCGTCCAGCACCAGCAGGAAACCGTGGGGCTGGATGCTGCCAGGCAGCTGGATCGGCTCCTGGGCGCAGCGCTCGAGGGCTTGGGTGAGCGTGCTGTCTGCAATCATCTATGAAAACGCTCCTGTCGTGTCCTTCCATGCATGCCGCATGAGTCTAGGCAGGATGAAAGGGATACACCCTAACAGAATATCGGTCCGGATAACGGCCTTTGGCCATTTGAGGAGAATGTCCGCGATGCGTTCTGTGTCGTGCGGCTTTTTTTTCAGGTGGTAGCGCTTTTTGGCTAATACAAAAAAATGGCTCGATGCCAGCAGCGTGATGCCACTCCGCTGCTACGCTCAGGTCAGCAGACATCGACAAGGATAATTAGGTGACGGAGCGCTACCTGGCCGCCCTGTTGGGCCTTATGTTGAGCAGCAGCGCCATGGCGGCGGACTTCCTGGTGGAGGTGCGGGTGCTGGTGCAGCGCGGCTGCATGCTGGTCAACCAGCCCCGCGATGCCGGGGCACAGGCGCTTGGGCACATCGACCTGGGCGCTGCTGCACGGCTGGATGGCCCTGGGGCGCCGCTCACCGGCGCGCTGTTGAGCCAGCGCCCGCCACGCCTGGAATGCAATCCTCACACCCCCTATCAGGTCCGCGTCGACGGTGGTCAGCATGGCGGCGTCGGCGATTTGCGCTTCCTGGCCAGTGACGATGCCACGGCCCGGCCCATCCCGTATCGCCTTTACCGCGACGCTGCCTGGCGCGAACCGCTGCCGGTGAATGTGGCGCATTCGGCGCGGGTGCCGAGCAGCGGTTCGGTCGAGCTGCCGTTGTTTGCTCGGATCGACAAGCTGGCCTGGGTACCGCCTGCTGGCCTGTACGCCGACCTGCTCAAAGTCACCGTCAGCTGGTAGGGATGCCGCCATGCACAAGGACGCGACGCCATGAACCGTACCTCGATCCTGCTGCTTTCCCTGGGCCCGCTGCTGGTGCCCGGTGGTGCCGCGCATGGCACCAGCACCGGTTTCATCCAGGCGCGGCTGGTGATCAGCACCGCTTGCCAGATCAGCAGCAACGAGACGCAACCGGCAACGGTGGGTAACCCCGGCCTGATGGACTTCGGCGAGCGCGGACCGAACTGGGACCAGCCGCTGCGCAGCCGGGTTGATGATGTGAGCGGCGAAGGCAGCCTGCAGATCAGCTGCACGCCCGAGGTGCGGGCGTTCAACGTGCGCATCAACGGCGGCCTGAATGGCAGCGACGGCATACGGCGCCTGAGCAACGGCCGCGAGCTGATCCCCTATCAACTGGCGATCGACCCAGGCGGTAACAGCCGCTACGGCATCGGCCAGGCGCGTGCCTTCACCATCAGCAGTACCCGGCAGATACCGATCCCCATCTACGGTGTGGTAGTGGCGCAACCGCGCGCGCTGCCGGCCGGGCTGTACCGTGACACCCTGAGGGTGACCCTGGACTGGTAACGACACAAGGAGACTTCGATGAGAACGAACCTTTCACGCTGCATCCTCACCGGCCTGGGGCTGATGCTGGCTTCCCAGGCCCAGGCCGCCACGACCGGGACCATCGACTCGAAGCTGACCTTGACCGCGGCGTGCCAGGTCAATGGCAGTTCGGGCACTTCGGGGGTGAACTTCGGCGCCCTGGACTTCGGTACTCGCGATGCCCTGTTCACCAGCGCAGACGCCCAGGTGATCGGCGGCGGCGGAGGGGCGATCAGCATTCTCTGCTCGGCTGGCACGGTACCGGTGATCCGCGTGGGGGCAGGCGTCCACGATGGCCAGTCGACCGGGGGCAGCCGTGCGCTGGCGGATGGCGCCGGCAACTTCGTGCCGTACGACTTCTACACCGATTCCGGCCGCACGCAGGTGTTGGCCATCAACGGCACCATCACCTTGCCGATCAGCAGCGGTACGGCCCAGACCGTCAACCTGTATGGCCAGGCACGCGGCAAGGCCGGCCTGCCGGCGGGGGTGTACACCGACACAGTGTCCGTCGAGCTGTCGTTCTGAACCATGCGCAGCTGGCTGGCGGGCAGCCTGAGCGGCCTTGGCGTGCTGCTGGCCGCGCCTCTGGATGCGGCGACCACCAGCAGCTTCCAGGTGACGGCGCAGATCGTTGCCGGGTGCCTGGTGGTAGGCGGTGTGAGCAGCTTCGGGACGCTCGACTACGGTTCGCAATCGGCGCTGGCCAGCGGAGTCATCGGCACCTCGTTGGGCGGCAGCACGGTGACCTTCCAGTGCACCCCGGGGGTGGCCTTGAGCATGAGCGTGGATGGCGGGCAGAACAGTGCCAGTGGCACACGTAACCTCAAGCGTACGGGCGGCACGCAGGTGCTGGCCTACCAGTTGTACCGGGATGCGGCATACAGCCAGAGCCTGGGGATCGGCCAGAGCGTGGCCGTGAGCTACACCGACCCGACGGCGATCAAGCTGCCGGTGTACGGGCGGGTTCAGCTGACCGGCACGCAGCCGGCGGGGACCTACACCGATGTGGTGCAAGTGACGGTGACCTGGTGAATTCACCGGCACCAACGACCGGTATTCAAGGAGAGCTTCATGGGGGCAGGCGCGAAGTGGGCGCGTGGATTGATCGGAGCATTGTGGCTGGCGAGCCTGCCGGCCGGGGCGGCCACCTCGGTGCTGATCTGGCCGATCGACCCGGTGCTGGAGGCTGACCAGAAGGCCGGCGCACTGTGGCTGGAAAACCGTGGCACGGCGCCGGCCAACCTGCAGGTGCGCGTGTTCGCCTGGCGCCAGGGTGACTACCAGGAACAGTACCAGGCACAGCGCGAGATCATTGGCAGCCCGCCGGTGGCCAACATCGCTCCCGGGCAGAAGCAACTGATCCGCCTGACCCGCACCGGCCCTTCGCCAGTCGGCCAGGAGCAGGCCTACCGCATCATCATCGACGAAATTCCGCCCGCCATCCCCGTCGACAAGGCCGAGCCCGGCACCACCGCGGCGATCCGCCTGCAGATGCGCTACTCGGTACCCCTGTTCGTCTATGGCGAAGGCCTGTGGGGCAAGGCCGATCCCGCGGGCAAGCGCAATGCCGAGGGCGTCGGCAAGCCGCAACTCAGCTGGCGTGCGGTGACCGTGCAGGGCAAGCCGTACGTGGAGCTGCGCAACACCGGCGCTGTGCATGCGCGGCTGACCGATGTGGTGGTGCAGCAGGGCAGCCAGAGCAAGCCACTGGCCGATGGCCTACTGGGTTATGTGCTGCCGGGGGCCAGCATGCGCTGGCCGGCACCGCTGGCACCGAGTGCCGGCAGTGTGCTGAAGGGGAGGGTAAACGGCCAGAGCAGCGCGGACGCCATCCGCCAAAGCCAATGAGCCTGCGCCTGAATGCCACGCAGGGGCCAGGGAGGACCCGGCAATGGTTGGAAACCGTGTGTGAGGTGGCTGACAGCGAGGACGCACCGCTGGTGCCTGGGGCTGGCCCTGGTCGGCCCTGGCCTGGTGCTGGCCGACGACCTGCCGCCGCCACCCACGGAGCTGTCCGCGATCGCCGATGCCACGTTGTACCTCGAGCTGCTGGTGAACCAGATGCCCAGGGCTGAACTGGTGCCGGTGCAGCAGCGCGCCGGGCAGTTGTACCTGGACAGCGAAGTGTTGCGGGCGGCCGGCGTCTCGTTGCCGGGCAACCCGCAGGGCGAGGTGGCCCTGGAGGCCATCGCCGGGCTGCACGCCGACTACGACAGCCAGAACCAGCGCCTGCTGCTGCAAGTGCCGCCGGCCTGGCTGCCCGACCAGCAACTGGGCGACCGCAACCTGTACCCGGCCAGCGATGCGCGCAGCAGTTTCGGCGCCTTGTTCAACTACGACCTGTACCTCAACGACACCGATGACGGCGGCAGCTACCTGGCGGCCTGGAACGAACTGCGTCTGTTCGACAGCTGGGGTACGTTCTCCAGCACCGGGCAATGGCGCCAGTCGTTCAATGGTGCGCCGACCGACGACACGCGCCAGGGCTTCTTGCGTTACGACACCACCTGGCGCTTCACCGACGAACAGCGCCTGCTGACCTACGAAGCCGGTGACCTGATAACCGGGGCCTTGCCCTGGACCAGCTCGGTGCGGGTCGGTGGCCTGCAGTTGTCGCGCGATTTCGCTGCGCGCCCCGACCTGGTCACCTATCCGCTGCCGGCGTTCTCCGGTGAAGCGGCGGTACCGACCTCGCTGGACCTGTTCATCAATGGCTACAAGTCCAGCACCAGCGAATTGCAGCCGGGCCCCTACACGTTGACCAACGTGCCGTTCATCAACGGCGCCGGGGAGGCGGTGGTGGTTACCACCGATGCCCTTGGCCGGCAGGTGTCGACCACCTTGCCGTTCTACGTCACCAGCAGCCTGCTGCAGCAGGGCCTGAGCGACTATTCGGTGGCAGCCGGCAGCCTGCGCCGTGACTACGGGGTGCGCGATTTTGCCTACGGCCCCGGGGTTGCTTCGGCCAGCCTGCGCTACGGGGTCAGCGACATCTTCACCCTGGAGACCCATGCCGAAAGCGCCGAATCGCTGATGCTGGGCGGCCTGGGCGGCAACATGAGGCTGGGCAACCTCGGCGTGCTCAACGCGGCCCTGGCGCAGAGCCGGTTCGACGGCGACAAGGGCCACCAGGTCGCCCTCGGTTACCAGTACAACAGCCAGCGCATCGGCTTCAGCTACCAGCGCCTGCAACGCCATGGCGACTATGCCGACCTGACTCGGGTCGACAGCCGGGACATACAGCTGAGCCAGCGCAGCGAACAGGTCACCTTGAGCCTGAACCTGAACGAATACGGCAACATCGGCGCCGGCTATTTCGATGTGCGCGCCGGTGACGGCACACGAACCCGGTTGATCAACCTGAGCTACAGCAGGCCGCTGTGGGGCAACAGCAGCGTGTATCTGTCGGCCAACCGTGAAGTGGGGGACAGCCAGTGGGCGGTGCAGGCGCAACTGGTGATCCCGTTCGACCTGCACGGCACCCTGGCCCTGGGCATGGAGCGCAGCCAGCAGGGCGAAAGCCTGCAGCGGGTCAACTACAGCCGCGCGACGCCGGTGGGTGGTGGTGTCGGTTACAACCTGGGCTACGCCGCCGGTAGCGAGCGCGATGCCTACCGCCAGGCCGATGTCACCTGGCGCCTGCAGTCGGTGCAGTTGCAGGCCGGTGTGTATGGCAGCAGTGGCGAGATGACCCGCTGGGCCGACGCCAGTGGCTCGCTGGTGTGGATGGATGCCGGGCTGTTCGCTGCCAACCGCATCGACGATGCCTTCGTGGTGGTCAGCACCGGTGGTTACGCCGATGTGCCTGTGCGCTATGAAAACCAGGAGGTCGGCCGCACCGATGCCGATGGCCACCTGCTGGTGCCGTACAGCAGCGGTTACTACCGCGGCAAGTACGAGATCGACCCCATGGACTTGCCCCCAGACATCCTCGCGCCGGAAGTGGAGCAGCGGGTGGCGGTGCGCCGGGGCAGTGGCTACCTGCTGGAGTTTCCGCTCAGGCGCGTGCTGGCGGCCAGTGTCGAACTGGTGGACGCCGACCGGCAGGTGCTCAAGCTGGGCAGCCGTGTCACCCATGCAGAAAGCGGCAGCCAGGCGGTGGTCGGTTGGGATGGCCTGGTGTATCTGGAGAACCTGGCGCCGCATAACCGCCTGCAGGTGGAGCTGGAAGGGGGCGGGCAGTGCCAGGTGGCGTTCGACCTGCCTGAAGCACAAGGTTCGATCCCCTTGATCGGCCCGTTGGTGTGCAAGTGAAGGCCTGCTGGCGTGGTTTGTGGGCATGCGCCTTGTTGTTGTGGGCGGGCTCGGCCTGGGCCAAGTGCACGTCAGTGCTGACTACGCCGGCGGCGTTTGGTTCGCTCAACTCGACCCAGGTACGTGGCGCGGTACAGACAGCTTCCAGTACCAACTCGGGCCTGCAATGCAACGGTTCGGTGATCAGCGTGCTCAGCAGCACCGACTCCTTCAAGATCAAGGTCACCTCTACCACCAGCGGGCTGGTAGGCCCTACCGGGGATGTGATCCCCTACACGCTGTATGCCGACGCCACGACCACCTATCCGATTACCCGTGGCACCGCCTTCGAATTCAGGACCACCGGCATCCTCGACTTGCTCGGGTTGCTCAACGGTACACCGAAGAACGTGCCCATCTACATGCGCACGCAGGTAGGCAGCAACGTATCGGCCGGGTTGTATCAGGAAACCCTCACTGTCGAGTGGACCTGGGACTATTGCGACGGGATTGGTGTTGGCGGGCTTTGCATAGGGCGAGACCAGGGCACTGGTACCAAGACCCTGCTGGTGAGCATGACGGTGACCAACGACTGCCAGATCACCACACCCAGCATCAATTTCGCCAGCGCGCCGGTGGTGGCGGGGTTCGGCACGGTGAGCCAGAGCCTGAGTGTGTCGTGCACCAAGGGCAGCAACTACACCGTGGGCCTGGATGACGGGCAGAACGTGGCCAATGGGCGGCGGCGGATGAAGTCGGCGGCCAACAACTACCTGGCCTATGACATTTTCAAGGGCGCCGGTGCGGTGCGCTGGGGTTCGGTAGGAGCTGCGCGACGGGCCAGTACCGATGCCGATGTGAACCCCGGCACGGGGACCGGCACCGGTAGCCAGGTGTTCAACTACAACGCCAAGGTCTACACCGACCAGGCTACACCCCCGGCTGCGACCTATACCGACAGCGTGCTTCTGGATGTGCAGTTCTGAGCGCAGGGACCTTGTGGCAGCGGCGGTCCGCGTAACCTGTGGGAGCGGCTTTAGCCGCGAAGAATCCAACGGGGTGCATGGCACCGGCTACGCCGGTGTTCGCGGCTAAAGCCGCTCCCACAGGGTCCCTGCTAATTCCATGAGTCATGTGCAGTCCTGTGAGAGCCGGCTTGCCGGCGATGGGCCGTTTCAGTCAGCGCAAATCGCCAACCATCTTCGCCAATGTCTCCAACACCGCCCCGGCCAAATCCTTCGAGCGCGCCCCCGACCACCCGGTGACAGCATCCGGCGCGTCGTCATGGTCCTTGAACGGCATTTCCAGGGTCAGCGACAGGCAGTCATGCGCCATCCCCACCGCATTGCAGGCCAGCGTCGTGTTGGCTTGCCCCGGTTCGTCGCGGGTATAGCCATGCAAGGTCTGGAAGTCGCGGGTCAGGCTGCACAAGGTGCTGCGGAACTGCTCTTCCAGCTTGGCCAGACGCGGCGTGTAGCCGGGGTTGCCCTCGCAGGCCGCGGTGAACACATGGGGAATCTCCTCGTCGCCATGCACGTCGATGAACGCATCCACGCCGTATTGCTTCATCTGCGCCTGGGCGAAGAACACCTCGGGGCTGAGCTCGACGCTGGCGTCCTGCCAGGCACGGTTGAGGTCCTTGCCCTTGAAGTTGGTGCGCAGGTGGCCGAGGAAGGCGCCGTCGGGGTTCATGTTGGGGATCAGGTACAGGTCGGCCTTGGCCAGCAACTGCCGGATCACCGCGTCGTTGGCCTGCAGGCGGTCGATCACGCCCTCCATGAACCATTCGGCCATGTGTTCGCCCGGGTGTTGCTGGGCAATCAGCCACAGCTTGCGCTTGCCTGCGGCGCCATCACCGGCGCGCAGCAGGGGAATGTCGCGGCCCTGTACGCTGCGGCCACTGGCGAGCAATTCGACCCCCGGCAGTTGCTGTGCACGCTCGATCAGCTGGTTGTGGCGCGCGCGCGGGTAGGGCTCGAAGTAGGCGAACCAGATGTGCGGCTGTTCGGCCTTTACCTCGAACGACAGCGCCGTGCCGTCGAACTGGCTGGGGACGCGGAACCAGGTTTGCTGGTCGTAGGAGGCCACGGCGTTGTAGCCGCTCCAAGCGTTCTTGTAGGAGGAACCGGAGGCGTTGTCGAGGCTGAAGCGATGGACCTGGCCCGGCGTCAGCCCGCTGACCTTGAAGTGGAACCACTGGTAGTGGCCGCTGTGGGTGTCCGGGCGGATGGCCAGGTGCACCCGGGCCGGGTTGCTGGCATCCAGCACCTGGATGTTGCCGGAGTCGAAATCGCAGTCGATCTGCAGGGGGGACAGCGTCACGGTCATGTGCCGGGCTCCTTCTGGGGGCTTTGTTGTGAGGCTACTGTACACGGCTTGGCAGGGTTGCTGCGCGAGATCAGGCAACGCGGGGCCGATCAGGCGGTTGATGTATCAGGATATTGCATAGTAGCGCCTGGTTTCATAGCATCTCCCCCCAGGAGATGGCATTCCTCCTTGAACCGCCCCCGCGCTGATGATGCCTACGCATACCCTGTGACAGGGGCGCGTAGGCTATCGCCCGCCGTCTACCCACAGGGTTCCCGTTTACCCTGTGGAGTTTCCCGATGTACCTGTCCCTTTTTTCCGTAGTTGTTGGTGGCAGCGCTGGTTGCGTGTTGCGCTGGCTATTGGGCCTGCGCCTGAATTCGCTGTTCCCGGGCATGCCCTTCGGCACCTTGCTGGTGAACCTGGTTGGCGGTTTCATCATTGGCGGGGCCATGGCGTTTTTCCTGCGCTGGCCCAACCTCGACCCGGCCTGGCGGCTGCTGGTCACCACCGGCTTCTGCGGTGGCCTCACTACCTTCTCGACGTTTTCCGCCGAGGTGATGGCGATGCTGATGCATGGCCGTTATGGCTGGGCCATGGCCACGGTGTCGGCGCATGTGCTGGGCTCGCTGCTGATGACCTTCGCCGGTTTCGCGCTGGTGCGCTGGCTGGGCTGAGCAGGGGCGCGCTGCCTGGCACCGGCTTGGCCGGTGTTCGCGGGTAAACCCGCTCCCACAGAGGCCGCGTCGCGCTTAGGAATTGAATTCTCTGCGCGAAAGCGCAGCCCAGAGTGCCGGGTGATCTCCTACAGGAGTGTCACTAGCCTCAGGTGCGGTGATATCCCTGTGGGAGCGGGTTTACCCGCGAAGAGGCCCGCACAGTCAATGTGTCGCTTCCAGGTTATTTGAAGAACTGACTCGGCGTAGTACCGAACTGGCGCTTGAACATGCTGGCGAAGGCACTTGGGCTGTCATACCCCAGCGTCCCAGCCACATCGATGATCCGCTCGCCCAGGGCGATCCGCTCCAGTGCCTGCATCAGCCGCGCCTGCTGGCGCCACTGGCCGAAGGTCATGCCGGTTTCCTTGCGGAACAGGCGCTGGATGGTCTTTTCGTCCACCCCCAGCTGCTGGCCCCAGTCGGCCACGGTGGCGTTATCGTCAGGCCGCTCGTGCAGCGCGGCGCAGATTGCCTGCAGGCGCTTGTCGCCGGGCTGCGACAGCTTCAGCGGCAAGGTCGGCAGCACGCAGATCTCGTCGAGGATCAGGCGCATCACCCGGGCTTCACGCGAGTCCTCGGCAAACGGCGCGGTAAAGCCTACGGAGGCCTTGATCAGTTCGCTGAGCAACGGCGAGATGCTGATAGCCTTGCTCTGCACGGGCAACTGCACTGCCGCGTCGGTGCGCACGAACACACTGCGCATCTTCACATCGCCCACGCAGCGGATCGCGTGCACCTGGCCGCAGGGCATCCATACGCCGCGGCTGGGTGGCACGGTCCAGCGTTCGTTACCGGACTCGACGATCATCAGGCCTTTGATGGCATAGATCAGTTGGTGCTTGGCATGGCTGTGGGGCTCGATGAACCAGTCGGTCGGGTAGTCCGTCGCACGGCTGCCGACCTCCCAGCTCCACTCATCCACCTCCACCAGCAATTCGTGCTGCGGCTTCAGCATTTCGACCTCTTGTACGGGCAGCCTGGCGCGCCCACTTTAACAGCAGCGGCTGGGGCGGGCTTGCGAGCGGGTTGTTGGCAGCAGCGCGGTGGCCAACCCCAGCAGCGGCAGGAACGAGATGACCTGGTACACCCACTCGATGCCATGCCGGTCGGCCAGTTCACCAAGCCCGGCGGCGCCGATGCCGCTGATACCGAACATCAACCCGAACATCACCCCCGACACCATGCCGACACGGCCCGGCACGGCCTCCTGGGCATACACCACCAGGGCGGCGAAGGCCGAGGACATCACCAAGCCGATGGCCACCGCCAGTACCGCCGTCCAGGCCAGGTTGGCGTAGGGCAGGGCGAGGGCGAAGGGCGCCACGCCGAGGAACGAGACCCAGATCACCGCCTTGCGCCCGATACGGTCACCCACCGGGCCTCCGGCGAAGGTGCCCAGGGCCACGGCCGCGAGGAACACGAACAGGTACAGCTGGCTGTGCTGCACGCTCAGGCCGAAATGCTCGATCAGGTAGAAGGTGAAGTAGTTGGTGAACGAGGCGATGTAGACGAACTTGGCGAACATCAGCACGGCGATAACCGCCACCGCACGCCACATGGCACCACGCGACAGGCCGGGGGCCTGCTGGCCGGCGAAGGACTTGAGCCGGGTCTGGCCGTGGCGCACGGTCCAGCCGGTCACCCGCAGCAGCACGAATACCGCCAGCGCGGCCGCCAGCATGAACCAGGCAATGGCCGGCTGGCCGTGCGGAATGACGATGGCAGCGGTCAGCAGCGGGCCTAGGGCCGAGCCGGTGTTGCCACCGACCTGGAAGGTCGATTGCGCGGTGCCGAAGCGCCCACCGGAGGCCATCCTGGCCACTCGCGAGGCTTCGGGGTGGAAGGTCGCCGAGCCCACGCCGACTACCGCCGCGGCCACCAGCAGCATTTCATAGCTGCTGGCGAAGGCGAGCAGGGCGATGCCCACCAGCGTCACCAGCATGCCGGCCGGCAGCAGGTAGGGTTGCGGGTGCTTGTCGGTGCACAGGCCGACCCAGGGTTGCAGCAGGGACGCGGTCACCTGGTAGATCAGTGCGATCCAGCCGATCTGGGCAAAGCTCAGCGCGAAATCGCTCTTGAGCATCGGATAGATGGATGGCAGCACGGCCTGGATCAGGTCGTTGAGCAGGTGGGCGAATGCGGCAGCGCCGACGATGCGGACCAGAAAGCCCTGGGGTTGGTCGGCAGGTGTGGTGGCGGCCATGGAGGCGGTGGAGGTCGTCATGGGCGATCTTCTTCTGGCGAAAGGGAACAAGGCATTTGCCGAAGAAGGGTAGCCAGTGCCCGGTTTGCCTGTCTCACGCCGAACAGGCAGCCACTGTCGCGTTTCGGACATTCCGGGCCTGACGCCCTGAATTCGCAAGCGGTCCGCGTACCCTGTGGGAGCGGGTTTACCCGCGAAAAATCCAACGCGGTGCATGGCACCGGCTGCGCCGGTGTTCGCGGCTAAAGCCGCTCCCACAGGGTCCCTGCTAATACCTGGCCGCCCTCGGATTCATCGTTCGTGCCGCGCCACCCAGCGCAGCAATGCTGCAATCGGTACGCTGCGGTGAGCCTCGTGCCGGTAGGGCTTGCCTTCGGCGGTAAAGCGTTCGCGATAGCGGCTCAGCACCAGGCTCCGGCCATCGGCCGAAACCCGGGCCTCCAGTTCATGCAGTAACAGCGGTTGCCGGGCAGCGCCTTCCAGGCGCCTGAACAGCAGCATGGCGGCTTGAGAATCATTCTTCACGGGCACCCCCTGCACAATCCACTGGCCACGCCCCCGGTTCGCCGGCCTTGCCTTCTGCCACCCGGTTGCTGCGCCGCTGCGCGGTGTAGTCACGCAGCGCAAGGTAGTAGTCAGGCCAGGTGCGCAGCAGGTCGGTCAATGGCAGTGCTTCGGCCCGTGCATCGACGATGCCGCCGGCCGTGGCTACGTTGCCCATGGTTTCGACGGTATCGCTGTTGCCGCCAAACGGGTCCAGTGCCAGGCCCAGCAGCGTGCCGGTGGCATCGCGCAGGTTGTGGGTGCCCAGCAGCGGCAGCTCGACAATGGGGCCAGCGGCGATGTTCCACACCCCGAAGGTCTGGCCAAAGTCCGAGCGATGCTGGCTCAGCCCCATCTTGCCAGACACGTCGACCAGCCCCGCCACACCCAGGGTGGTGTTGAAGATGAAGCGGCTGAGGCTGGTCATCGCCCGTTCGCCATTGCCCTGCAGCAGGTCGTTGACGAACACCTTGGGCTCACCGAAGTTGCTGGCAAAGTTGTGCATGCCCTGTTGGGCAAAACCGGGCAGCGTGGCGTAGCCCCTGGCGACGGGGGCCAGCAGATAGTCATCGACCGTGCGGTTGAAGGCGAAAACGGCGCGGTTGGCGGGCTCGGCCGGGTCACTGACCTGATAGGCGACATTGCCGCAGGTCGCCGTGGCCGGTGCACGTTGGCTGCAGCCTCCCGCTGCAAGCAGCGACAAGGCCAGCGCGGCTGAGCGCGCTGAGCGGGAGGTGGATGATGAACGGGACATAGATACATTCCTGGCAAGAACTGGCGGCGATGCTGCGCAGTTTTCTTTGCCCGGGAATGTCCGGATTGTCTCGGCGTCGACACTTTGTTTCCGGGTTGAAATATATGACGGCTGCGTGGGGATAGCCTTAAAGTACGGCTTGGTAACCTTGTTTTGCGGTGCTTTTTTGTGAGCCATTTGCTGATAGTCGACGATGATGTCGAGGTGCTCGACCTGCTGCAGAAGTTTCTCTGCCAGCATGGCTACGAGGTTGATGTGGCCAAGGATGGCAAGGCGCTGTGGCAGGCCGTCGAGCGGCGGGTGCCGGACCTGGTCATTCTGGATGTGATGCTGCCTGGCGACAGTGGCCTGGTGCTGTGCCAGCGCTTGCTGGCCGAGCACAAGGTGGCAGTGATCATGCTCACCGCCATGGGTGAGTTGAGCGACCGGGTGGTTGGCCTGGAGCTGGGCGCAGACGACTACCTGACCAAGCCGTTCGCCGCCCGTGAACTGCTGGCCCGGGTGAGGGCAGTGCTGCGACGTGCCGGTGAAGCGGCCGGTGGCACGGCGGGCCATGCCTGCGCGACCCTGGAGTTTGCCGGCTGGCGGCTGGATGTGGTGCGGCGCGAGCTGCGTTCGCCGGACAACGTCATGATCCCCTTGTCCAACGGTGAGTTCGAGTTGCTGCTGGTGTTCGCCGAACATCCGCGGCGGGTGCTCAGCCGCCAGCAGTTGCTGGACATGGCTCGTGGCGATGCTTACGACGCCTATGACCGCAGCATCGACGTCCAGGTGAGCCGGCTGCGCCGCAAGCTTGAAACCGACAACGGCAACGAGCCCTTGATCCGTACCCTGCGCAATGCCGGTTACCTGTTCACGCCCACGGTCGCGAAGCGATGAAGCTGCTGGCCAGGGTTCGCCAGGCCCTGCCACGGCCCAGGATCACCATTGCCCGCTGGATCGCGCTGACCACGCTGACGGCGATGCTGTTCCTGCTGATGCTCAAGGGACTGTTCAGCCTGTTGCTGAGCGTCTGGGCGCAGCCACCGCTGCTGGAGAGTGGGGTGATCGAGAAGGTTGCAGCGGTCACCCGCATCCTCGATGCCGCGCCCATGGCGCAGCGTGCCAACATCGCCAGTGCGGCCGGCGACGGCTCATATTCAGTGCGGTGGCTGCGCCGCCATGACGAAGCGGGCGTGCCAGTGCTGGTCGATGCCGAGTTCAGCGAAGCCACGCCTATCCTGCGCGCACTGCTAAAGCGCCCGGATGCCAGGGTGGAGGCTTTCGAACCGTCCGACATGCCGGAGTACGCACCTGAACGTGGCTATGCGCTGATGATCTCGCTGAGTGACAAGTCCTGGGTGCTGTTCCGTGCCACCAGCCGTAGCTGGGGCCTGGATGAACTGCCGCGCAACCTGATCATCCTCGGCCTGATGCTGGTTTCCAGCCTTGCCGTCGCGCTGTTGGCCACGCGTTACCTGGCCAAGCCGCTGGAACGCTTTGCCGAAGGTGCGCGGCGTTTTGGCAAGGACTTCAACGCCCCGCCCATTCCGGTGGTCGGCCCGCACGACCTGCGCCAGGCCATTCTTGCGTTCAATGCCACCCAGGCGCAGCTCAAGCATTTTCTCAACGACCGTACCCAGATGCTTGCGGCCATTTCCCATGACTTGCGTGCACCGCTGACGCGCATGCGCTTGCGCGCCGAGTTCATCGACGATGCCCAGCTACAGGCCAAGTTGTTCAAGGACGTCGACGAGATGCAGGCGATGGTCGATGCGGCGTTGGAGTTCTTCCGTGATGACGCACGGCTGGAACAGACGACCGTATTCGACCTGGGCGAGTTGCTGCTGACCGTGGTGGACGATTTCAAGGACGCGGGGGTCGAGGTCGGCCTCAGCGGGCCGCGCCGCTGTGTTTACACGGGGCGGCCCGTGGGTATCAAGCGCGTGCTGGTCAACTTGATCGACAATGCAGCGAAATACGGCTGTGAGCCAACGGTGGTGCTGGCGGTAAGCGCCAGGCAGATCGAGATTACCGTGCTGGATCGCGGGCCGGGCATCGCGCCGCAGCTGCATGAGCAGGTATTCGCGCCGTTCTACCGTATCGAAGGTTCACGCAACCGCAATACCGGTGGCGTTGGGTTGGGCCTGCCCGCAGCACGGGCCATCGTGCTGGAGCAGGGGGGCAGCGTGACCCTGGGCAACCGCCCGGGTGGCGGGCTGGAAGTCAGGGTCATGCTGCCGCTGGGCTGATCAGAGCCCCATTTCGCTGAGCCCGGGGTGATCATCCGGGCGCCGGCCCAACGGCCAGCGGAACTTGCGCTCGGCTTCGCTGATAGGGTGCTCGTTGATGCTCGAATGACGGTTCTGCATCAGCCCGTCCTCGGCAAACTCCCAGTTTTCGTTGCCATAGGCGCGGTACCACTGACCGCTGTCGTCGTGGTACTCGTAGGCATAGCGCACGGCAATGCGATTGCCGGTGAAGGCCCACAGCTCCTTGATCAGGCGGTACTCCAGTTCATGGTTCCATTTACGCGTCAGGAACGCCTCGACCTCGGCACGGCCGCGGGGGAACTCGGCGCGGTTACGCCAGACGGTGTCGATGGTATAGGCAAGCGCGACCTTGGCCGGGTCGCGGCCATTCCAGCCATCCTCGGCCAGGCGGACCTTTTCGATGGCGCTTTCGCGGGTGAAGGGCGGCAGGGGTGGGCGGGACATCGGGGTACTCCTCAGTTCGATAGGCTGGTAGGAGAGTAGTAGCCGCTGGCCGAACAGAGAATGGGTGTGCCTGGCACATCATAATTGCAGTGCGTGGAACAATTGAGACCGCTCGAGATGGTGCAACTGTCTTGCTCAAGTCTGAAAGCTTGCGCAATCCCTGTGGGAGCGGCCTTGTGTCGCGAAAGGGCCGCAACGCGGCCCCGGGATTTCAGCTGTGATGCATAGGTTGCCGGGGCTGCGATGCAGCCCTTTCGCGACACAAGGCCGCTCCCACAGGAGGGGGCTCTGTCAGGCTGCGTCGGCTGCGGTTTTCCCGGCAGCCTTGGTACGCCCGCCCAGCCACACCAGCAGCAGCCCGGCAGCCGCCAGCACGCCACCTGCCATCGGCACTGCCGCATAGCCCAGGTCCAGGCTGATCACCGCACCACCCAGCGCCGCGCCCACGGCATTGCCCAGGTTGAACGCGCCGACGTTGATGGACGAGGCCAGCCCCGGTGCTTCGATGGCGGCGATCATCACCCGCATCTGCAGCGGCGGTACCACGGCGAAGGTGAACATGCCCCACACCAGCAAGGCGATGGCGGCGCCGATGTGGCTGCCCAGCACCAGCGGCATCAGCAGCATGATCACTGCCAGTGCCGCGAGGAAGATCCGCGCCGCCCCATCCAGCGACCAGTCGGCCAGGCGGCCACCCAGGCTGTTGCCCAGGGTGAAGCCCACACCGATCAGCACCAGGCCGAGGGTGACGAAACTGTCCGAGGCGCCGGTCAGTTCGGCCAGTACCGGTGCCACGTAGGTGTACAAGGTGAACATGGCGCCGGCACCGAGCACGGTGGTGGCCATTGCCAGCAGCACGCTGGGGCGGGCGATGACCGCCAGCTCCTTGCGCACGTGCGGCACGCTGCCGCGTTCACCCTTGGGCAGGGCATACCACAGCGCGGCCATGGCCAGCAGGCCCAGCACGGCGGTACCGGCAAAGGCCATGCGCCAGCCGACCTGCTGGCCGATCCAGGTGGCGGCCGGCACGCCGCCGATGTTGGCGATGGTCAGGCCCATGAACATGGTGGCCACGGCACTGGCCTGTTTCTCCTTGGGCACCACGCTGGCGGCCACTACTGCGCCAAGGCCGAAGAACGCGCCGTGGTTGAGGCTGGTGACCAGGCGCGAGGCGAGCAGGGTGTAGTAGTCCGGCGACAGCGACGACAGCAGGTTGCCGAGGGTGAAGATGGCCATCAGCGCCATCAGCGCAGCGCGCTTGCCGAAACGGCTGAACAGCAGGGTCATGATCGGCGCACCGACCATCACCCCGATGGCATAGGCGGTAATCAGCATGCCAGCGCTGGGGATGCTGACATCGACACCTTGGGCGATCACCGGCAGCAGGCCCATCGGGGTGAACTCGGTGGTGCCGATGCCGAAGGCGCCGATGGCCAGGGCAAACAGGACGCGCCCGGCTTTCATTGCGCGTGTTCCTGTCATGGTGTGGCCTCCGTCAGTTGGGCTTTTGTCTCATGGAATTGTGGCAATACGTATTCGGCGATTTCGCGCAGGGTTTCGTCCAGCGGCCGCACGTTGCGCCGCAGGTGCAGACCGATATGGTCGACGCCCGCCGCACGCAGGGCGCCGAGCTCGGTCGCCAGCGCCTTGCGGCCGCCGCGGAAACCGAAGCGCCAGCGTTGCAGCGGTTCGTCGGGGTTGTCCGCCAGGTCCAGGTGGATGAAGCTGCTGTAGGGCTTGTTGCCCGCCACCGCGCGCCAGGCGGCGACCCGCTGCCGGTGGTCGTCCGCTGTGCCGGGGTAGGCCAGGCAGCCGTCCAGGTTGCTGCCGATCCATGCCGGGCTCTGCTGGGCCAGGCCGGCTACCAGCAACGGTAGCGGCGAAGCGGTGCTGGGTAGCACGGCCAGCCCTTCGGGCAGGTGGCCGTTGGCACCATCACGCAGCAGCGCGACCTGTTCGCGGAATGTGTTGCCACGCCCCTCGAAATCCCGACCGAACAGTGGGTACTCCACCGGCCGGTCACCACTGGCCACGCCCAGCAGCAGGCGGTTGCCACTGAGGCGCTGCACGCTGTTGGCCGATTTCAGGGTCAGCAGCGGTTCGCGAATCGGCAGCACCACGGCAGCCGTGCCAAGCAGGATGTCGCGGGTTACCCCGGCCAGGTAGCCGAGGTAGGCAAACACCTCGAACACCTGGGCGGCGTCGCCGAACGACGGGTCGTACAGCGGCACATCGCGGACCCACAGGGCGCGGTAGCCCAGGCGGTCGGCCAGTTGTGCCAGTTCTGCGTGGCGGGCCAGGTCCGGCTCGCCGAACTGGCGGCCATCGCGGCGCCGCGCCTGGTCGCCGGCGGGCGTCCAGTCGTGGTCCAGCGGTGCTTCCAGGCCGATGCTGAAGCCGCCAGCGGTCAGGCGTTCGAGGGGTGTGGTCATGGTATCAATCCCAGATTGGCGCCAGGCCGTCAGGGCTGACTTCGCGGCCATTGCGTTCGAGCTTGGCGATGCGTGCCATGTCGTCGGCGTCCAGCTTCAGGTCACGGGCGAGCAGGTTGCTGGCCAGGTTTTCGCGCTTGGTCGACGACGGGATCACCGCGTAGCCCAGCTGCAGGGCCCAGGCCAGGGCAACCTGGGCGACGGTGGCCTTGTGCTTGGCGGCGATGTCGGCCAGAACCGAGTCCTTCAGGACTTTGCCGTAGGCCAGGGTCATGTACGAGGTGACGGTGATGCCTTGTTCCTTGAGGAACGCGGTCAGCTTGCTGTTCTGCAGGTACGGGCTGAGTTCGATCTGGTTGGTGGCGATTTCGCCTTTGCCGACCACTTCGATGGCCTGGCGGGTCAGTTCGATGTTGAAGTTGGACACACCGATCTGGCGGGTCAGGCCCAGCTTCTTGGCTTCGGCCAGGGCGCTCATGTACTCGCGCAGCTCAACGCCGTTGCCTGGGGCAGGCCAGTGGATCAGCAGCAGGTCGACGTAGTCGGTGCGCAGTTTCTGCAGGCTGTCGCGCAGGCTCGGGATCAGCTTGTCGGCGGCGTAGTTTTCGACCCAGATCTTGGTGGTGATGAACAGCTCGTCGCGCTTGACGCCGCTTTCGGCGATGGCCTGGCCGACGTCGGCTTCGTTCTGGTAGATCTGCGCGGTGTCGATGACCCGGTAGCCCAGTTCCAGGGCCGACTTGACCGAATCGATGACGGCCTGGCCGGTGAGGCGGAAGGTGCCGAGGCCGAAGGATGGAATGCTCATGGATCTGCTCCTGGTGAGTGAGGGGTGAGCCGAATCGAGCCTGGTCGCTCGGGTTCGATCGCTCTTCGTGTGGGGAGCAGTGTGCGGCTTTGAGGGGGATTGATTAAGGTGGGGCGGGGCCAAGGTCATTTGACCGGGAGGCAAGAATAGGTCGCTGTGCCTTGACTGTTGCTGAGGGAATGCAAGGTAAACCTGTACCGGCCTCTTCGCGGGTGAACCCGCTCCCACAGGGACCGCGCCGCACTCAAGAACGGTGCAGTACCTGTGGGAGCGGGCAAGCCCGCGAAGAGGCCGGTACAGGAAAACGAAACGGCCCGCCATAGAGGCGGGCCGTTTGGCATTGCAAGGTGACGATCAGCGGCGGCGGAACAGCGGCAGCGGCTCGTCGGTGGCTGCCTGGTAGGTCACCGAGAAGTCCTTCAGGCTTTGCAGCGCGTCTTCCGGGTCCTTGTCGGCACGGATGGCGAACGCGTCAAAACCGCAACGGGCCATGAAGAACAGCTGGTCGCGCAGCACGTCGCCAATGGCGCGCAGCTCGCCCTTGAACTTGTAGCGGTCACGCAGCAGGCGCGCATTGGAGTAGTTGCGCCCGTCGGTGAACGCCGGGAAGTTCAGTGCGATGACCTGGAAGTGCTGCACGTCCTCGCCGATTTCTTCCGCTTGCTCGTCGCTGTCCAGCCACACGCCCAGGCCGCCGTCGCGGGCCTTGAGTACGTGGGCATGGTCGCGCCACATCTGCAGCGGGACGATGTAGTCGTCGCAGTTGGTCAGCTCGTCAAAGGACGTTTCCTTGGGCAGCAGATGCCAGGTTTCGTCGACGATCTGGTTGTTCTTAATGATTCGCTGCATAGACGCGTTCCTTGAAGGGGTCGATGCCGATACGCTGGTAGGTGTCGATGAAACGCTCTTCCTCGGTACGTTGCTCGACGTACACGGCGATCAGCTTCTCGATCACATCGGCCATGTCATCCTGTGCGAAGGACGGGCCGAGGATCTTGCCCAGGCTCGCGCCACGCGCGGCATTGCCGCCCAGCGACACCTGGTAGAACTCCTCGCCCTTCTTGTCCACGCCGAGGATGCCGATGTGGCCCACGTGGTGGTGGCCGCAGGCGTTCATGCAGCCGGAGATGTTCAGGTCGATCTCGCCGATGTCGAACAGGTAGTCCAGGTCGTCGAAGCGGCGCTGGATGGATTCGGCGATCGGGATCGACTTGGCGTTGGCCAGCGAGCAGTAGTCACCACCCGGGCAGCAGATGATGTCGGTCAGCAGGCCGATGTTCGGGGTGGCGAAGCCGCTTTCGCGCAGTTCCAGCCACAGGGCGTGCAGCTGGCGCTGCTCGACGTCGGCGAGGATGATGTTCTGCTCGTGCGATGTGCGCAGGAAGCCGAAGCTGTAGCGCTCGGCCAGGTCGGCCACGGCGTCCAGCTGCTTGTCGGTCAGGTCGCCTGGGGCAACGCCGGTGGGCTTCAGCGACAGGGTCACGGCCACGTAGCCAGGGCGCTTGTGGGCGCGGGTGTTGCGCGAGCGCCAGCGGGCGAAGCCTGGGTATTCGGCGTCCAGGGCGGCGTAGTCGACGTTGTCCAGGGCCAGGTAGGCCGGGTCGACGAAGTGGCGCGATACACGCTGCACTTCGGCTTCGGTCAGCGTGGTGCTGCCACCGCGCAGGTGGACCATTTCGGCCTCGACCTTCTCGGCGAACACTTCCGGGGTAAGGGCCTTGACCAGGATCTTGATCCGCGCCTTGTACTTGTTGTCACGACGACCGTAACGGTTGTACACGCGCAGGATGGCGTCGAGGTAGCTGATCAGGTCCTGCCACGGCAGGAACTCGTTGATGAACGAGCCCACCACCGGGGTACGGCCCAGGCCGCCACCGACCAGCACGCGGAAGCCCAGCTCGCCAGCGGCATTGCGCACCGGCTCCAGGCCGATGTCGTGCACTTCGATGGCGGCGCGGTCTTCCTGCGAGCCGTTGATGGCAATCTTGAACTTGCGCGGCAGGTAAGCGAATTCCGGGTGGAAGGTGGTCCACTGGCGGACGATTTCGCACCACGGGCGCGGGTCGACGATTTCGTCTGCGGCTACACCGGCGAACTGGTCGGTGGTGGTGTTGCGCAGGCAGTTGCCGCTGGTCTGGATCGCGTGCATCTGCACGGTGGCCAGTTCGGCGAGGATGTCCGGGATGTCTTCCAGTGCCGGCCAGTTATACTGCACGTTCTGGCGGGTGGAGATGTGGGCGTAGCCCTTGTCGTAGTCGCGGGCGATCCTGGCCAGGGTGCGGACCTGGGTGGCGTTCAGCTGGCCGTACGGCACGGCGACGCGCAGCATCGGTGCGAAACGTTGGATGTAAAGGCCGTTCTGCAGGCGCAGAGGGCGGAATTCTTCTTCGCTCAGCTCACCGGCCAGATAGCGGCGGGTCTGATCACGGAACTGCTTGACGCGGTCCTCGATGATCCGCTGATCGTACTCGTCGTATACGTACATAAAAGTCCTGTCTCAGGCATGCAGCTATTCGCGCGCACGGCCGCGCACTCCGCTTCGGAGCCGGGGAACGATAGCAGGTTGCGTTTATGCGCTAAAGTGATGTTTTTGCATATGAAAAGAACCAAATGGACTATGTGAGACTGACTGCCATTTGTGCGTTGGGCGTGGCCTGGCGTTTATAATCCGATGTTTGCTTCGCAGGGATGTCAGCCCATGCTCAAGGCATTGTGCCAAAGCTTGTGTCTTGTCTTGCCGCTGGCGGCGAGCGCGCAGCCGGTTTCGGTGGTTTTCCTCAACCCGGGTCTGTCCACCGAGACGTTCTGGACCAGCTATAGCCGCTTCATGCAGGCCGCTGCGGACGACCTGGGCATGACCCTGCGCGTGGAGTACAGCGAACGCCGCGCCGACTTGGCGCTGACCCAGGCCAGGGCGATCCTGGGCGGGCCGCAGCGCCCGGATTACCTGGTACTGGTCAACGAGCAGTACGTGGCCCCGGAGATCATCCGCCTGTCGCGCGGCAGCGGGGTCAAGCTGTTCCTGGTCAACAACGGCCTGACTGCCGGCCAGGCCCGCAGCATCGAGGCCCAGCCCGACAAGTATGCCGCGCTGCTGGGCACCTTGACGGCCAACGACGAGCAGGCGGGCTTCCAGATGTTGCACCAGATGGTCGCGCAATTGCCCCGTGACAGCGGGCCGGTGGACCTGCTGGCGTTTGCCGGGGTCAAGACCACCCCGGCCTCGCAATTGCGCGAGGAAGGCATGCGCCGGGCCCTGGCCGACTTCCCCCAGGTGCGCCTGCGCCAGGTGGTATATGGCGGCTGGAGCCGCCAGCGCGCTTACGAGCAGGCGCAGCAACTGCTGGAGCGCTACCCGGCCACCCGCCTGGTGTGGTCGGCCAACGACGAAATGGCCTTTGGTGCCATGCAGGCGTTCGAGGAGGCGGGGCGCAAGCCGGGGCACGATGTGCTGTTCAGCGCCATCAACAGCTCGCCAGAGGCCCTGCACGCACGTATCGACGGGCGCCTGAGCGTGCTGATGGGCGGGCATTTCACCCTCGGCGGCTGGGCCATGGTGATGCTGCACGATGATGCCCAGGGGCTGGCGGTGAACCGTGACGGCCTGCGCGAGCATCGCGTGCCGGTGTTGCAGCCGATCGACCAGGCCAAGGCAACCCGTTGGCTGAAACTGCTGGAACGGCCGGACTACGGCATCGATTTCCAGCATTACAGTGCCGAAGGGCGGCCGCCCGACTACCAGTACCCGTTTCTGACATCACCGATCAATTATTGAAAGACCCTGCTTGAGGGAAGGGCATTGCTCGTCTTAACTGCTGGTGGTGAAGTGCATTCCCATAACCACTACAAGAGGCAATGCAATGGGAAACTCAACCAAGGTCCGCAAAGCTGACAGCAGCGTCGATGCCTGGGCGATCCTCTGCCTGATCGTTCTGGTGGTGGTCACTGCCGTGTATTGGGTCAGCCATCAGTAGACTTGTATTCAAGACCGTGATGCAGCCAGAGCGCCTGCGGGAGGGAGTCCCGCAGGCGTTTTTGCTTTGCCTGTGCCGGCCTTTTCGCGGGCTTGCCCGCTCCCACAGGTAAATCACTGCCCTTCAAAGGCTAGCGAGCAAGGTGCATGGCCAACTGCACCAGGCCGATCAGCACGGCAATGAACACCAGGGTGAACAGCGTCCCCAGCGCAATGAAATGGCTGGCCTTGCCGTGTGTGAAGTCGCGGGCGCGGTTCTTGCCGCTTTGCACGCCGAAGGCGGCAGCGAGGATGCTGTGCAGCATCTGCCAGAAGGTAGGGGGCTTGCCCTGGCTGGAATCGTCCATGGTGGCTCCTGAGGAAATCAGAGGCAATCAGGGACAGTGTAGGTGGCTATTGGGGCCGCAAAGCGGCCCCAAGGGTCTTAGCTGTCGTAACCCAGGTTAGGCGCCAGCCAACGCTCGCTGACACTCACATCCTGGCCCTTGCGCGCGCTGTAGCGCTCGATTTGGTCCTTGTCGACCTTGCCCACCGCAAAGTACTGCGCCTGCGGGTGGGCAAAGTACCAGCCGCTGACCGCCGCCGCCGGGAACATCGCGAAGTGATCGGTGAGGAACACGCCGCTCGGCCCGGTCTCGCCGATGGCAGTGCCATCAAGCAGGCGGAACAGGGTTTCCTTCTCGGTGTGGTCCGGGCAGGCCGGGTAGCCGGGGGCCGGGCGAATGCCGCGGTACTGCTCCTTGATCAGCGCCTCGTTGTCCAGGTGTTCGTCGCGGGCATAACCCCAGTGCTCTTTACGCACCTGCTCGTGCAGCCATTCGGCGCAGGCCTCGGCCAGGCGGTCGGCCAGGGCCTTGACCATGATCGAGCTGTAGTCGTCGCCCTTGTCCTGGTAGGCCTTGGCCACTTCCTCGGCACCGATGCCGGCGGTGGTGATGAAACCGCCCACGTAGTCGGTAACGCCACTGGCCTTCGGCGCGACGAAGTCGGCCAGCGACCAGTTGGGCTTGCCGTCCGGCTTGATGGTCTGCTGGCGCAGGTGGTGCAGGGTAGCCAGGGCCTGGCCGTCCTCGCCGTACACCTCGATATCGTCATCGGCCACCTGGTTGGCCGGCCAGAAGCCGAACACCGCGCGGGCGCTGATGAGCTTTTCGTCGATCAGCTTGTCGAGCATCTCGCGGGCGTCCTTGTACAGCGCCGTGGCCGCCTCGCCGACCACTTCGTCGGTAAGGATGCGCGGGAACTTGCCGGCCAGGTCCCAGGAAATGAAGAACGGGGTCCAGTCGATGTACTCGGCCAGGGTGCGCAGGTCGATGTCTTCCAGCACCTTGACGCCGGTGAAGGAGGGCACCGCTGGCTGGTAGCCAGCCCAGTCGTACTGCGGCTTGGCGGCGACAGCCTGGGCATAGCTCAGGCGCTCGGTGCGGGCACTGCGGTTGGCGGTGCGCTCGCGTACTTCCTCGTATTCCTGGCGGGTCTTCTCGACGAAACCGGCTTTCAGCTCCTTGGACAGCAACTGGGTGGCAACGCCCACCGCACGCGAGGCGTCGGTGACGTAGACCACGGCGTCGTTGCTGTACTTGGGCTCGATCTTGACCGCGGTGTGCGCCTTGGAGGTGGTGGCGCCGCCGATCATCAGCGGCAGCTGGAAGCCCTGGCGCTGCATTTCGCGGGCGACGTGGACCATTTCGTCCAGCGACGGTGTGATCAGGCCGGACAGGCCGATGATGTCGCACTTCTCGTCGCGGGCGGTTTGCAGGATCTTCTCGGCCGGCACCATCACGCCGAGGTCGACGATGTCATAGCCGTTGCAGCCCAGCACCACGCCGACGATGTTCTTGCCGATGTCGTGCACGTCGCCTTTTACCGTGGCCATCAGGATCTTGCCCTTGGCTTCCGGCTTGTCGCCTTTCTCGGCTTCGATGAACGGGATCAGGTGTGCTACCGCCTGTTTCATCACGCGGGCCGACTTGACCACCTGGGGCAGGAACATCTTGCCCGCGCCGAACAGGTCGCCGACCACGTTCATGCCATTCATCAGCGGGCCTTCGATCACTTCGATCGGGCGGGCGCACTGCTGGCGGCATTCCTCGGTGTCTTCGACGATGAACGCGGTGATGCCCTTGACCAGCGCGTGCTCCAGGCGTTTTTCCACCGGCAGCGAGCGCCACTCTTCGTTTTCCACTTCCTTGGTTGCGCCGCCGCCCTTGTAGTCGTCGGCGATGGCCAGCAGTGCGTCGGTGCCATGCGGGGTACGGTTGAGCACCACGTCCTCGACCTTTTCACGCAGGGCAGCCGGGATCTCGTCATAGATCTCCAGCTGGCCGGCGTTGACGATACCCATGGTCAGGCCGTTCTGGATCGCGTGGTACAGGAACACCGAGTGGATGGCTTCACGCACCGGGTTGTTGCCACGGAACGAGAACGACACGTTGGACACACCGCCCGAACTCAGGGCGTGCGGCAGGTGGTCGCGGATGTAGGCACAGGCCTCGATGAAATCGACGGCGTAGTTGTTGTGCTCTTCGATGCCGGTGGCGACGGCGAAGATGTTCGGGTCGAAGATGATGTCTTCCGGCGGGAAGCCCACTTCATTGACCAGGATGTCGTAGCTGCGCTGGCAGATTTCCTTCTTGCGCGCGGCAGTGTCGGCCTGGCCGACTTCGTCGAAGGCCATCACCACCACGGCAGCGCCATAGCGCTTGCACAGGCGGGCGTGGTGCTTGAACTGCTCGACGCCTTCCTTCATGGAAATGGAGTTGACGATGCCCTTGCCCTGGATGCACTTGAGGCCCGCTTCGATCACTTCCCACTTGGACGAGTCGATCATGATCGGCACGCGCGAGATGTCCGGCTCGCCGGCGATCAGGTTGAGGAAGCGGACCATGGCGGCCTGGGAGTCAAGCATCCCTTCGTCCATGTTGATGTCGATGACCTGGGCGCCGGCCTCGACCTGCTGCAGGGCGACTTCCAGGGCTTCGGTGTAGTTCTCTTCACGGATCAGCCGGGCGAACTTGGCGGAGCCGGTGATGTTGGTGCGCTCGCCGACGTTGACGAACAGCGACTGGCGGTCGATGGTGAACGGCTCCAGGCCCGACAGGCGGCAAGCCTTGGCGATTTCCGGAATCTCGCGTGGCTTGTACTTGGCCACGGCCTCGGCGATGGCCTGGATGTGGCCCGGGGTGGTGCCGCAGCAGCCGCCGATGATGTTGAGGAAGCCGCTGGCGGCGAATTCCTCGACCACCACGGCCATTTCCGCCGGGGTTTCGTCGTATTCACCGAAGGCGTTCGGCAGGCCGGCGTTGGGGTGGGCGGAGACATGGGTGTCGGCCTTGGTCGCCAGCTCTTCCAGATACGGGCGCAGGTCCTTGGCGCCGAGAGCGCAGTTCAGGCCCACGGAAATCGGCTTGGCGTGGCGTACCGAGTTCCAGAACGCTTCGGTGGTCTGGCCCGACAGGGTACGGCCCGAGGCGTCGGTGATGGTGCCGGAGATCATGATCGGCAGTTCGATGCCGTCTTCCTCGAACACCTGCTGCACGGCGAAGATCGCCGCCTTGGCGTTGAGGGTGTCGAAGATGGTCTCGATCAGCAGCAGGTCGGCGCCGCCCTCGATCAGGCCGCGGGTGGCCTCGATGTAGTTCGTTACCAGCTCGTCGAAGGTGACGTTGCGGTAGCCGGGGTCGTTGACATCCGGGGAAATCGAGCAGGTGCGGCTGGTAGGGCCGAGCACGCCGGCGACGAAGCGCGGCTTGTGCGGGGTTTCCAGGGTCTTGGCATCGGCCACCTGGCGGGCGATGCGCGCGCCCTCGACGTTCAGCTCGTAGACCAGCGACTCCATGCCGTAGTCGGCCTGGGAAATCTGCGTGGCGTTGAAGGTGTTGGTTTCGAGGATATCGGCGCCGGCATCCAGGTAGGCCTTTTCGATGGCGGCGATCACATCCGGGCGGCTGAGCAGCAACAGGTCGTTGTTACCCTTGACATCGCTTGGCCAATCGGCGAAACGCGTGCCACGATAGTCGTGTTCCTCGAGCCGGTAGCTTTGGATCATAGTACCCATGCCGCCGTCGAGGATCAGGATGCGCTCTTTGAGTGCGTTCTGGAGTGCTTGGAGACGAGCGCTGCGGTCGGACATAGGAACTACCTGGTCGGGCAAATTTCAGAAGGTGCAGAATCATAACAAAGCTGCGCGGTTTTTAGGCGCATCGCCCATTTGCATGAAAATGGCTCATGTTGGGCGGGCGTCGGCGAAGCAGGGCACCCAAGGACGACCAGGCAACAAATCGTGATGGCTTTCAATACCCAGGACTTTCCGCACATGGTGCATCGTATTCTTGCCGGCGTTTTCGCCCTGCTCATCAGCAGTGTGGCGTTTGGGCAAGCCCCCCAGTCGAGCCCGGCTATTTCCTACACCCGGGACATTCAACCGATCTTCACCGAGAAATGCGTGGCCTGCCACGCCTGCAACGACGCCGCCTGCCAGCTGAAGCTGGAAAGCCCCGAAGGCGCGGTGCGCGGCGCCACCAAGGTTCCGGTGTACCAGGGCGAGCGCAGCAAGGCAGTGCCCACCACGCGGCTGTTCTACGACGCCCACAGCGAGGGCGAGTGGCGCAAGAAGGGCTTCTACTCCGTGCTCGACAACCAGGGCAGCCAGGCCGCGCTGATGGCGCGCATGCTCGAGCTGGGGCACAAGACCCCGCTCACGCCCAACGCCAAGCTGCCCGAGGAAATCGTCCTGGGCCTGAACCGAAACAACATGTGCCCGTTGCCGCATGAGTTCGATGCCTATGCCGGCGCCCACCCCAAGGAAGGCATGCCACTGGCGGTGACCGGCCTGACCGACAAGGAATACGACACCATGCGCCGCTGGCTGGCCGCCGGTGCGCCGGTCGAGTACCAGCCGATCAAGCCAAGCGCGGCCGAAGCCAAGCAGATTGCCGACTGGGAAGAGCTGCTCAACCGCCCGGGTTCCACCGAGGCGCTGGTCGGCCGCTGGCTGTACGAGCACCTGTTCCTGGCGCACATCTACTTCGTTGGTGGCGAGCAGGGCCACTTCTTCCAGTGGGTACGTTCGCGTACACCGAGCGGCCAGCCGGTCGACCTGATCGCCACGCGCCGCCCCAACGACCCGCCGGGCACCGACTTCTACTACCGGTTGATCCCGGTGCAGGGCGTGATCGTGCACAAGACGCACATCACCTACCCGATGGGGCCGCAGAAGCTCAAGCGGGTCAAGCAACTGTTCTACGCCGGTGACTGGCATGCCACCGCGCTGCCAGGCTACGGCCCGCGCCACCGGGCCAACCCGTTCGAAACCTTCGAAGCGATCCCGGCAGTGGCGCGCTACCAGTTCATGCTGGATAACGCCGAGTACTTCGTGCGCACCTTCATCCGTGGCCCGGTATGCCGTGGGCAGATCGCCACCGACGTGATCCGCGACAACTTCTGGGCGTTGTTCCAGGAGCCGGCCCACGACCGCTACATCACCGACGCCAAGTACCGTGGCGAGGCCACGCCGCTGCTGGCCATGCCTGGGCAGATCGATGACGTGGGCAGCGTGCTGAGCCTGTGGCACGCCTACCGTGACAAGCGCAACGAGTACGAAAAACTGCGCCGCGAAGCCTATGCCGACATGCCGGCGCCGGGCTGGGCGACGCTGTGGGCCGGTAACGACAACGCGTTGCTGAGCATTTTCCGCCACTTCGACAGCGCCTCGGTGACCAAGGGCCTGATCGGTGATGTGCCGCTGACCGTGTGGCTGTTCGACTACCCGTTGTTCGAGCGCACCTATTACCAGCTGGCGGTCAACTTCGATGTGTTCGGCAACGTCTCGCACCAGTTGCAGACGCGCCTGTACTTCGACCTGATCCGCAACGGCGCCGAGGTCAACTTCCTGCGCCTGATGCCGGCCGACCAGCGCAAGGCGATCCTCGGCGACTGGTACCAGAACAGCGGCAAGGTGAAGATGTGGATGGATTATGAAGACATCGACACCGACACCCCGAGCGGCATCCAGCTCGACCCGCGCAACCCCAAGCGCGACTTCGGCCTGAAGCTGTTGCAGCGTACCGGCAGCCTGAACGCCGCGCCTGACCCGATCAACCGCTGCCAGGGCGCGTTCTGCTCGCGGCCGCAGGTGAGCGAAGAGTTCCGCAATGCCGAGCAGTCGCTCAGCCGCCTGGTGTCGCGCCCGGCTGCCGGGTTGAAGGTGATCAACCAGCTGCCCGAGGCGACCATGCTGCGCATCGAAGGGCAGGGCGGCCAGCGCCAGGTGTACAGCCTGCTGCGCAACCGCGCGCACAGCAACGTGGCGTTCCTGCTGGGCGAGGCGTACCGCTACCAGCCGGGGCTGGATACCCTGACGCTGTACCCGGGCGTGCTCAGCAGTTACCCCAACTTCATCTTCAACATCCCGACCAAGGATGTGCCGGAGTTCGTCGAGGACATGGAGTATGCGAAAGATGACCCGGCCAGGTTCGAGCGCATCGTCATGCGTTGGGGTGTGCGCCGCAGTCACCCAGAGTTCTGGCGCTATTTCCATGACCTGAACAGCTTTATCAAGGAGACCGAACCAGTCGAGGCGGGCGTGCTGGACATGAACCGCTACGAGAACCTCTGATCGGTTGGGCTGACCTTTCCGATTACCCTGCGGTCGGACTTGCTGGGTGGTCCGGGGGCTGCTTTGCAGCCCAATCGCCGGCAAGCCAGCTCCCACAGGGGCCGCACATGCCTGAAGGCTGCGCAGTACTTGTGGGAGCTGGCTTGCCGGCGATGGAGCGCAACGCGCTCCCAAAGGCCTCAATGCACCGGCAATCGCAGGGTACTCCATGCTGTATTCGCTTCAGGCACTGCGGGCGTTCGCCGCCTGGGTGGTGGTCTGCCACCATTTCATGCAGATCTTCTTCGACTTCCAAGCCTCCGGCCCCATCGGCCAACTGCTCACCGACCGCGGCGCCGCAGGCGTCGACATCTTCTTCGTCATCAGCGGGCTGGTCATCTACCTGTCGACCTGCGACAAGGCCATCGAGCCTCGCCAGTTCCTGCTCAACCGGGCGCTGCGTATCGTCCCGGCCTACTGGTTCTACACGGCGCTGATGGCGACCCTGCTGCTGGCCTTCAGCCAATGGATGCCGCACCAGGCATTCACCTGGCACCATCTGCTGCTGTCGCTGCTGTTCATTCCGGCGGAAAACCCCGGTGGCTACGGCTTGTACCCGACCCTGAACGTGGGCTGGACGCTGAACTTCGAAATGTTCTTCTACCTGCTGTTCGGCCTGGCCTTCCTGGTGCGCCAGCGTCATCACCAGTTGCTGGTCACCGCCGCGCTGCTGCTGGCCAGCGAGATACTGGGCCGGCTGGGTGTGCTCAGCCGCTTCTACAGCAACGACATCATCTACGAATTCCTGCTCGGCATCGGCCTGGGCGTGCTGCACCGTCGCGGGCTGATCCACCAGGGCCGCTGGCTGCCGTTGGCATTGCTGGCGGTGGCAGGCCTTGCCATCTACCACCTGGACGCTTCCCGGCGCTTGCTGCACTGGGGCGTGCCGAGCGCAATGATCGTGCTGGCCTTCGTCGCCCTGGAACCGGTGTTCCGCGGCAACCGGCTGCTCAAGGCGCTGGGCGACTGTTCGTATTCGGTGTACCTGGTCCATGTGCTGGTGCTGTACGCAGGCTGGTTCGCCAGCCAGCGCCTGCAGTTGAACCCGTACCTGGTGTTCGCCCTGTGCGTGCCGTCCATTGGACTAATGTCGTGGTTCAGCTACCAGTGGCTGGAGCGCGGCCTGTACCGGCGCATGCAGGCCTGGCTGGCGGCGCCACGGGGGCAGGCCCCTGAATATGCGCTTTCCCGAGTCAAATACTAGGACTTTGTTCGAAGGCCGGGTTGGCGTACACTTGGCCGCAAGTCTGTGAGGAACCTACATGAGCGCTATAACCATTACCGACGCCGCCCATGACTACCTGGCCGATCTGCTCTCCAAGCAGAACACGCCTGGCATCGGCATTCGCATTTTCATCACCCAGCCGGGCACCCAGTACGCCGAAACCTGCATCGCCTACTGCAAGCCGGGCGAAGAGAAGCCTGACGACACTGCCGTGGGCCTGAAGAGCTTCACCGCTTACCTGGACGCGGTCAGCGTGCCGTTCCTGGAAGACGCACTGGTCGACTATGCCACCGACCGCATGGGTGGCCAGCTGACCATCAAGGCGCCGAATGCCAAGGTGCCGATGGTCAACGAAGATAGCCCGATCAACGAGCGCATCAACTACTACCTGCAGACCGAGATCAACCCCGGCCTGGCCAGCCACGGCGGCCAGGTGAGCCTGGTGGATGTGGTCGACGACGGCATTGCCGTGCTGCAGTTCGGTGGTGGTTGCCAGGGTTGTGGCCAGGCCGACGTGACCCTGAAGGAAGGCATCGAGCGCACCCTGCTCGAGCGTATTCCCGAGCTGAAGGGCGTGCGTGACGTGACTGACCACAGCCAGAAAGAGAACGCCTACTACTGAGGCTGGCGCGCTCCTACAGGGATCGCGTTGAACCCGCTTCCTTAGCAACAAAGTGTTACTGTTTCAACCCCTGCGACAACAGGCCGCAGCCCGTATTCAAAGGGCTGCAGCCGATCCTTGCCTTCGTCGGGTAGAACCCCTCGGGGTGTCGTGCCAGAATGCCCCGGTTTTTCGACCGGCCCGTCCCGAGGGCCGGCACCTTCCCTGTAAAGGATGGTTTCATGAATGATCTATATACCCGGCGCGCAGTTGTCGCCGGGATGGGCGTTCTCGGGCTTGGCCTGCTCGCAGGCTGCAGCCCGGCCCGGGGGCTCGAGTTCAAGTACGGCAAGAACATGAGCAACGAAATCCTTGGGCGCAAGTTCAGCCTCAAGGACACCCAAGGCAATGTGCGCACCCTGTCGAGCTTCTACGGCAGCATGCCGATGATCTTCTTCGGCTTCACCCAGTGCCCGGCCGTGTGCCCGACCACCCTGGCGCGCGCCGCGCAAATCCGCAAGCTGCTGCGCGGCCGCGATCGCGACCTGTTCCAGGTGGTGTTGATTACCCTGGACCCGGAGCGCGACACCCCCGAAGTGCTCGATGCCTACGTGAAGGCATTCGACCCGTCGTTCACCGCGCTGACCGGCACCCCCGAGGAAATCGCCGCGGTGGCCAAAGAGTTCAAGGTGTTCTACGAGAAAGTCCCGGCCGGTGATACCTATACCGTCTCTCACTCGTCCACCAGCTACGTCTACGATACGCGTGGCACCCTGCGCCTGAGCCTGGGCCATTCCCTGACCGCCCAGGAATGCGCCGAAGACCTGGTCACCCTGATGGAGATCTGCTGAATGTCGATGCAACCGATCAAGCATGGCCTGGCTGCCCTGGTCCTGATGGGCCTGGCGCTGCCGGCCCTGGCCCAGACCACCGTGAGCGACGCCTGGGTGCGTGCGACCGTGCCGCACCAGCAGTCTACCGGTGCCTTCATGACCCTGACCGCCAGCAGCGACAGCAAGCTGGTGGGCGTGGCTTCGCCTGTGGCCAAGACCGTGCAGGTGCACGAGATGACCATGAACGGCGATGTGATGGGCATGCGTGAGGTCAAGGCGGTCGAGCTGCCGGCCGGCAAGGCCGTAACTCTCGACCCGAACAGCCTGCATGTGATGCTGATGGGCCTGAACAACCAGGTGAAGGAAGGCGAGAAAGTGCCGCTGACCCTGACCATCGAAGATGCCAAGGGGGCCAAGGAAACCCTGGACGTACAGGCCGAAGTGCGTGCGCTCAACGCCGAGGCGGGCGGTGGGCATGATCACATGCACATGAAGCACTGATCAGGCTGAACCCTTTGGGGGCGCTTTGCGCCCCATCGCGACACAAGGCCGCTCCCACAGGAGAACGCGTATCCCCTGTGGGAGCGGCCTTGTGTCGCGATGGGCTGCCAGGCAGCCCCCGGTTCAATCAGCTGCGAAACTTGGGCAGCGGCCTGTCGAGGGTCAGCGAGGTCAAGGTCTTGCGGACCTGGGCCTCATCGGCCTCCAGGGCCTTGAGACTTGCGCGGATCTTGCCGGCGGCGGGCACGTCGCCCTGCCGGTCGATCCAGTCGGCTATCTCCTTGCAGGCACTGCTCAGGCAGGCCTGGCGCTGGTTCATCAGCGACAGGAGGGTGGTGAGCTCTCTTTCGGACATGGCAGGATCCTCCATTCAGCCTTGTCAGTGTAGCAGTGGCTGGCCGGCCTGCCTGAGGCCGGCTGTCGCAGCTCAGCCCT
The DNA here is from genome assembly GCF_040784925.1 of Pseudomonas sp. X4. Lineage (NCBI taxonomy): Bacteria > Pseudomonadati > Pseudomonadota > Gammaproteobacteria > Pseudomonadales > Pseudomonadaceae > Pseudomonas > Pseudomonas sp. X4. The sequence continues at coordinate 4,454,511 of NZ_CP160798.1, forward strand.
GCAGGCAGGCGCTGCGATAAGCCCCTGGCGTTACCCCGTAGGCCTGCTTGAACTGCCGGCTCAAATGGCTCTGGTCGGCAAAGCCCAGGTCGAACGCCACCTCCGAGGCAGCCCAGCCACGCTTGAGCATTTCCCGCGCACGGGCCAGGCGCCGCTGCTTCAACCAGGCATGTGGCGGCAGGCCGGTGGCCTGGCGGAACACCCGGGCGAAGTGGAACGGCGACAGGTTGACCGCCGCCGCCAGGGCTTCGAGCGAGGGCGGGTCGGCCAGTTGGCTTTCCAGCAGCTCACGGGCGCGGGCCACTGCCAGCGGTTCGTGGCCGGGGGCGGCAGGTTCGGCGCATTGCCCGTGCCGTTGCACCAGGGCCAGCACCGCCTGGCGCCAGGCGGTCTGCTGCTGCAGGGCGCTGGCACCGGCTTCGGACAGCTGGTGCAACTGGCTGAAGGCAAGCGCCAGGGCCGGGTCGTGGATCACGCTGTCCTTGAAGCTGGGCATGCCGTGGCGGCCCAGTTCCAGTTCGTCGAGCACCCCGGTTACCCGTTCATGTTCCGGGTAGAACCCTCGGTAGCGCCAGCCCGCTTCGTGGGCGGTGGCCCCGGTGTGCAGTTCGTCGGGGTTGATCAGCACCATGCTGCCGACCGGCGCCAGGTGCTCGCTGCCGCGATGCCAGAAGCGCTGGGCGCCCGACTCGATCACGGTGAACACATAGCCTTCATGCACATGCGGGGCGAAACGCTGCTGGAAATAGCGCGCGTGCAGCATCTCGACGTCGCCCAGTGCCGGCGCCTGCCAGAGGTGTGTCTGCTCGCGCACGGGCGTGCTCATGCCAGCCAGCTGCGCAGGAGGAAGAAGATCAACATGCTCACCAGCATGCTCAGCAACACGCTGCGGGTCAACAGCACCAGGGCGATGGCCACCAGCGAACCCAGCAGGTAGGGGTTGAGCAGGCTCAGGTTCAACTGGTGCTCGGGCATGAAGATGATCGGGCCGCAGATTGCGGTGAGCATGCCCGGCACGGCAAAACCGAGGAACTGCCGGGCGTTGGAGCTCAGGCGCAAGGGCAGGCGCGGCTCCAGGAACGCATAGCGGTTGAGGAACACGATGGCGCCCATGGCAAGAATCAGGACCCAGGTCATGCGCGGGCTCCGGCGAATTTCTGGCAGACGAAACCGGCGCTCATGCCCAGCAGGCCTGCGGCCACCAGGGCGGTTTCCCAGTGCCAGTAGCTGAACAGCACCGAACAGAACAGCGACACCGCCACGCACACCAGCGTGGCCAGGTTGCGCACCAGCGGCGCGATCAGGGCGACGAAGGTGGCGACAATGGAAAAGTCCAGGCCGAGCTGGTCCAGGTGCGGAATGTTCTGCCCCAGCAGGATGCCGGCCAGGGTGAACAGGTTCCAGGCGACGTAGAAGGTCAGGCCCACGCCCAGGGCGTACCAGCGGTTGAACTGCTGCTGGTCGTACTGGCTGGTCAGGGCGAAGAACTCGTCGGTCAGCAGGAAGCCCAGGCCCAGCCGCCAGCGCAGCGGCTGGCTGGACAGCACCGGGCGCATCGTCAGGCCATACAGCAGGTGCTGCGAGGTCAGCAGCAGGGTGGTCAGCAGGATCGACGCCAGGTTGGCGCCGCCCTTGAGCATGCCGATCGCCACCAGTTGCGCGGCACCGGCGAAGACGATGGCCGACAGCCCTTGCCCCTCCCAGGCGCTGAGGTTGGCCTCGATGGCCATGGAGCCGGCCAGCAGGCCCCAGGGGGCGACGGCCAGGGACAACGGGAGGATGGCGATGGCGCCGTGGAGAAAGGCTTGGCGGGCGATGTGGGGCATGGTGGCTGCAGTGCGTGTACGTTGGCAGGCCAGCATGCCAGACGGGGCGGGGGATGGCTTGAACGATCTTGCTGGTCTCCACCTTGTGGGGGCAACTGTCTTGCTCAAAATTTCAAGGCACACGCGGTCACTGTGGGAGCGGGCATGCCCGCGAACACCGGCGCAGCCGGTGCCATGCACCGCGTTGGATGCTTCGCGGGCACGCCCGCTCCCACACAGGCCGCGTCGCGCTTGCGAATTGAGTTCTCTACGCGCCAGCGCAGCACAAGGGCTGGGCCATCTCCCACAAAGGATCGCGACTGCTGATGGTCAGGGACGGCTGGTCAGGTGCTGCTGCGCTGTCACGCAGCCGTTGGTATCCACGGCCTTCTGCAGCAGGCTCTGGCGGTGCTGCGGGTCAAGGTCGCCGAGCAGGCGGTAGACCTCGGCCTGGTAGTCACGCTGGCGCCCCCACTGCATTTCCAGGCCTTGTGGCCGGTTGCGGTTGCAGGCCAGGCGCGTGGCCGGTTGCGGGTAGTAGGGCGCATACACGGTAGCCATGTTGGGGATGGCCTCCAGCGCAGTACGGTACTCGTTGCTGACGTTATAAGGCGGGCACCAGGTGGCGATGGCCGGCGCCGGTGCGGCAAAGCCCTGTCTGAGGCTGGCTTCGAGCAGCGGGCAGGCGGCATCCGGGATTTGCGCGGCGGGCAGGTAGGTCATGTAGTACAGCGCCAGACGGTACTGTGCGACCGGGTGGCCCAGCTCCACGGACTTTTTCAGCAAGGCGACGGCTGTCGGCAGGGTGTGGGCCATGGCCTGTCCCTGGCGGCTGAGCTCCGGGTCGCCGCCGATGGCCGTGCGCAGTGTGCTGGCGCCGTCGTCCTGGCTGTCGGCCTGCTCCAGCAGGGGCAAGGCCTGGCGGTAGAGCAGGTCGGCATGAGGATCGATGCGCACTTCCAGCGCGTGCGCGGCCAGCGGCATCAGGGCGATCAACAGTGGGGGCAAGCGAAGCATGCGGCTCACAGGCAAGCCCCATGGGGTGCCAGGTACTGATGGATGGCTTCGATGTTCATGGCGGTCAAGCGTGCGCCTCGGGCAGATCGGAACGACGGCCTATTCTAGCCACCCAAGGGGCCTGGCCGGAAGACCACCTGGCAACTGTCAGACGAGCTTGATCGGCGTGACCTTGCGCTGGGCATGTTTTTCCTGGGCCAGGCCAAGCTTGGCGGTAATGACCTTGGCCAGGGCATTGTTGCCCAGGTCGTTCAAGTGCAGGCGGTCGATGAACAGGTCGGCGCCGAACACCGGCGAGCTGCTGAGCATGCAGTTCATGTCATAGCAGGGCACCGGGTCGGCCTGGCTCTTGATGCGACGGAAGAAGGCCGAGTGCAACTGGCTGTCGAAAGCGCCGTCCAGCAGCCGGTCGAAATTCGCCGGTCGTCGCTGCAGCGCGTCCAGCATGGCCTGTTCGCCAGCGGGCAGGCTATCCCGGCACCAGGGCAGCAACGGCTGCAGGATGAAGGTGAGGGTGGAATGGCTGTCTGCCAGCAGCCGGTCCCATTGGCGCAAGGTCCGGCCAATGCTGTCGGCGGCACGGGCCAGGCGCTTTTCCGGGGGTGACAGCGGCCAGGTGGCAGGTGTTGCGACCGAGGGCGCGGCCAACGCCTGGCCGATGCGCCGCCAAAGCGATTGCCGGCGGGGCGCCGCCGTGGGCTGCATGCCTTCGCTGAAACTGTTGAGAAAATCCTGGTAGGCCTTGGCGTGCCGCGGGTCGCTCAGGCTGGCGAGGACTTCGCAGAGGGCTTCGTGGGCCAGGGTGTTGAGGCCGCTGAGCACCACCACATGGCCGAGCTGGCCAAGGCGGTGCTGGTGGGTCAGGAACATCAGCAGCTCCTGGCTGGCATTGAGCCCGCAGCCAGCCAGGCTCAGCCAGACTTCGCCAGTCAGCATCGACAGGTGCGAGGCCACCGTGTGTTCGTCGGAGCTGGCACCGATACCCAGGGCGGTGGAGCCGCCGACCAGCAGGTTGATGCGTGACGCACCACCGCGCTCGGCTGCCGAAAAGCGCTTGCCGGCGCAATGGCTGTAGCGCAGGCCCAGGGCATCGGTGTTGATGGTGCCGGAGCGGTAGCCGGTTTCGTGCACATGCACGGTGTGCGGGGCACGCCGGCTGCCCAGCAGCAGAAAGCGCTGGTAGTCCTGTTGCAACGGCGAAGGCGACGGGGTCGTGTCAGTCGCAGTCATGGGTTCTCCTTCTGTTGCAGCGGGCACCTTGCGTCACGTTCAGGCCGCCAGCTCCTTGACGTTGTACAGCAGGCCGCCGGCGGCGATCAGCAGCAGGGCGACCCCCGAGGCCAGGCTGATCATGCGGTTGCTGCGCTGCGAGGCGATCTTGCCGATGGCGAAGATGTACAGGCTGAGCACGGCAAAATCGATGGCCACCCACAGCATCGACAGCACCACCATGCTCTTGCCGAACGACTCGGTGATCTGGATGAACTGCGGGAAGAAGGCGATGAAGAAGATGATGTCCTTCGGGTTGGAAATGCCCACCATGAAACCTTGCAGCAGCCCGCCGCGGCCAGGCTTGGCGAGCTCGCCCGGTGCCTCGGCTGCCGGCGCCTGCAGGGCGTCCCGCAGCGTGCCGACGGCAATGTAGCCGATGAACAGGCAACCCAGCAGGCTCATGGCGCTGAGCCAGGCCTTGTCGATGGCGGCGCTGGTGAGGATGATCCAGGCCGCCGCGCCGATCAGCACCAGTGATGCCCAGTTGGTGCCCACAGCAGTGAACATGGCCTTGCGTGAGCCGGAGGCGGCCGCGGTGTTGACGATCAGTGCCACCACCGGGCCGGGGGTGGCGATCAGTAGCAGGACAGTAAGGGCGTAGGTAGCGGTGAGTGCGGTATTCACGGTCAGGTCTCGATCAGTATGTCGGGTGTTGCCGGCTGTACGGCATGGGCGTGGAACGGGCAGCGGGACGGGTTGAGCGACCCTGCCTCCTGCAGTTGGTACTGCTTCCACTCGTAGTTGTCGGCATCGCCGAAGAAGCCAAGGGTGTCGGGCATGACGCCGTCGTTGTAGTGGTGCACGCGCTCGCGGATGCGTTCGCGGATACGATGGCCGCTTTCGGTGTTGACGTTGGCCACTTCGTCGAAGTTCGCCCGCGGGTTGATGACGAAGGTGATGTGTGGCCCCAGGTTGCGGCTTTTCATCTGCTGGTGGCCGGGGAAGTTCATGTTGATGAACAGCGGCATGCCGGCAAAGCAGAACGACCAGGCGTTGTCGTCGGGGTCGGTCGGGATGCCCTGCGGCCAGGGATGCGGGTCGCGCGCGTGCACACCACGCAGCACCTTCCAGGCCAGCGCCTGTTGCTCGGCCAGGGTGTAGTCGGCGGCAGTTTCGAGAAACACCACCAGTGGGCTGCCGATACGCTGCTTGGGTGGGATAGGTGTGACGGTGCGCACGTAGTCGGCCAGGCCCATGGCGATGTCATCGGCCAGCTGCCCGGCGCGGGCGAAGAGGATGTGGCAGGTTGCGCCGTTTACCGCCTTGCGGCCGAACAGGCAGGGAAACTCGGGGTTGGCGAGGACACTGCGAAAATGTTCTACGGCTTTGTAGGTCCAATGTCGCGCGTTGCGCACATGGTCAGCGGCCAGCTCTAGCGCATCCAGGCGATAGCAAGTTCCATAACCCGTCGACATGATTTCCCCAGGCGTAAATTTGATGAACGTTCAAGTCACATGCAGGCAGGATCTTGGTTATGTTTATTATTTACCCGCATTTTCCGAGACGTCCTTGGCGTTGTAAAACGCGTGGAACTATGACCTACTATTAGTCTTACTCATGCTCAGGGCGTCGCCATGTCGGAACGGATTCAGGCTTTGCACGCGCTGCGTGCCTTTGAGGTGGCCTCTCGCTATGGCTCATTTACCCGTGCCGCGGAAGAGCTGGCCCTGACTCAAGGCGCCGTCAGCCACCACATCAAGACCCTCGAAGCCATGTTCGGCTGCGACCTGTTCGAACGCCGCGGGCCGAAGCTGGCCCTGACCGAGCACGGGCGCCTGCTGGCGCAGGAGCTGAAGGTTGGCTTCAAGATCATCGAAAATGCCTGCGCCCTGCTGCGCCAGGACCGCTACGGCCTGCGTCTGAAGGCGCCGTCCACGCTCACCGTGCGCTGGCTGCTGCGGGCGCTGGATGCGTTCAAGAAGGTCGAGGACAACTGCAGCGTGCAGCTGTCCAGCGTGTGGATGGACATCGACAGCGTGGACTTCTATTCCGAGCCCTACGACTGTGCGATCCTCCTGGCCAACGGGCGTTTTCCCGCCGATATCGAGAGTTTCAAGCTGTTCGATGAATGGCTGATCCCGGTGTGCCACCCGGATTACATGGCCCAGGCACAACCGGACCTTGCCGACCTGGCCCAGTGCGAATTCCTGCACCCGTCCCCTGACCGACGAGACTGGCGGCGCTGGCTGGCTCGCATGGACGCGCTGGACATCAGCATCGACCACGGGCAAGTGTTCGATACCCTCGACCAGGGCATCTCGGCCGCACAGCAAGGCCTGGGTATTTCGGTGGTCGACCTGGTGCTGGCCAGCGCCGACCTGTTGGCCGGGCGCCTGGTAACGCCGTTCAAGCACGCGGTGGCCACCGGCGACGGCTATTACATGACCTGGCTCAAGGCCAGCCCCAAGGCGCGGCAGATGCACAAGCTGCGCGAGTTCCTGCTGGGCCAGGTGCCGCCGCTGGCCTGCAAGGACATCAATTACCTGTACGGTTGAACACGCGTTCGAGCAAACGCCCGGCGGTGGAGCGGTTTTTTGGCGGGGGCGTTTGTCTTGAGGGATTCAGCGCCTTAGGGAATTGCAAGTAACTGATTGATTTAGCAGGGTCTCTGTGGGAGCGGGCGTGCCCGCGAACACCGGCGCAGCCGGTGCCATCCATCGAGTCGGATTCTTCGCGGGCATGCCCGCTCCCACAGGGGCCGCGTCGCGTTTGCCAATTGGTGTTACCTGCGCGACAGCGCACCCCCATGGGTTGGACGTTCTCCTACAAAAATGCGCTGCGACGGTGCGTCAGCGGTAGAATCGCCGCAATCAGCACAACAAACGATTCAGAGGTCGACGCGGTGGAGTTGCAGCAGGGCTTTGTCCTGACCCGACATTGGCATGACACGCCCGAAGGCACCTGCGTGGAATTCTGGCTGGCCACCGACCAGGGGCCACGACAACTGCGCCTGGCGCCACAGGTATCGGTGGCATTCATCCCCCAGGCGCAGGAAGCACACGCGCGGGTGCTGCTGGCCAACGAAGCCGGTGTCGAGTTGCGGCCGCTGCAGCTGAAGGACTTTGACCAGCGCCCGGTGCTGGGCCTGTACTGCCGCCAGCACCGGCAACTGATGCAGCTGGAGCAACGCCTGCGCACGGCCGGTATCGAGGTGTTCGAAGCCGATATTCGCCCGCCCGAGCGCTACCTGATGGAGCGCTTCATCACCGCCCCGGTGCAGTTCACCGGCCAACCGGATGCCCAAGGCGTGCTCTGCGATGCCCAGCTCAAGCCCCTGCCGGGTTATCGCCCGCCGCTGCGCCTGGTGTCGCTGGACATCGAGACCAGCGAGCGGGGCGAGTTGTACAGCATTGCCCTGGAAGGCTGTGGCCAACGCCAGGTGTACATGCTCGGGCCGACCAACGGCACGGCTGATGACCTCGACTTCGACCTGCACTACTGCGCCGACCGCGCCGACATACTGGCCTGCCTCAACCAGTGGATGGCCGAGCACGACCCGGATGCAATCATCGGCTGGAACCTGATCCAGTTCGACCTGCGCCTGCTGCACGAGCACGCCAAGCTGCTGCAGGTACCGCTGGCACTGGGGCGCAATGGCGCGCCGATGACCTTGCGCAGCCATGCCGGTGGTGGCCACGTGTTCGCCGATGCCCCGGGGCGGCTGCTGATCGACGGCATCGAGGCGCTGCGCTCGGCGACCTGGAGCTTCCCGTCGTTCAGCCTTGAAAGTGTCGCCCAGACCTTGCTCGGTGAAGGCAAGGCCATCGACACGCCGTACCAGCGCATGGATGAAATCAACCGCCGCTTCGCCGAGGACAAGCCGGCGTTGGCGCGCTACAACCTCAAGGATTGCGAGCTGGTGACGCGCATTTTCGCCCACACCCGCCTGCTCGAATTCCTGCTGGAGCGGTCTTCGGTCACCGGCCTTGCGGTGGACCGCAGCGGTGGTTCGGTGGCCGCGTTCTGCCACTTGTACATCCCGCAGATGCACCGCCTGGGCTTTGTCGCCCCCAACCTCGGCAGCCGCCCCGACGAAGCCAGCCCCGGTGGCTTCGTCATGGATTCGCGCCCGGGCCTGTACGACTCGGTGCTGGTGCTGGACTACAAGAGCCTGTACCCGTCGATCATACGTACCTTCCTGATCGACCCGGTGGGGCTGGTCGAAGGCTTGCGCCTGCCCGACGATGAACACTCGGTGGAAGGCTTCCGGGGTGGGCGTTTCTCCCGTAGCGAGCATTGCCTGCCGGCCATCGTCGAGCGGGTATGGCAGGGCCGGGAAGCAGCCAAGCGCGAGGGCAACGCGCCGCTTTCGCAGGCGCTGAAGATCATCATGAATGCCTTCTACGGAGTGTTGGGTTCGAGCGGCTGCCGCTTCTTCGACCCGCGCCTGGCTTCCTCGATCACCATGCGCGGCCACCAGATCATGCGCCAGACCCGTGCGCTGATCGAAGCCAGGGGCTACGAGGTGATCTACGGCGATACCGACTCCACCTTCGTCTGGCTAAAGGGCGCCCACGGCGAGGAGGCTGCAGCACGCATCGGCCGTGAGCTGGTGGCCCAGGTCAACCAGTGGTGGCGCGAACACCTGCGCGAGCGGATGAACCTGGAAAGCGCGCTGGAGCTGCAGTTCGAGGTGCATTACCGGCGCTTCCTGATGCCCACCATCCGCGGCACGGACGAAGGCAGCAAGAAGCGCTACGCCGGGCTGGTGCAGCGGGCCGATGGCAGCGAGCAGATGGTCTACAAGGGCCTGGAGTCGGTGCGTACCGACTGGTCGCCGCTGGCCCGGGAGTTCCAGCAAGAGCTTTATGGCCGGATATTCCGCGGGGAGCCTTACCAGGCGTATGTGCGCGATTATGTACGGCGCACCCTGGCGGGCGAGCTGAATGAGCTGATGGTGTACCGCAAGCGTTTGCGCCGGCCGCTAGCCGATTACCAGCGCAATGTGCCGCCGCACGTGCGTGCGGCCCGGCTGGCCGATGACTACAACCGCCGCCTTGGCCGCCCGTTGCAATACCAGCGCGGCGGCTGGATCAGCTATCTGATCACCCTGGCGGGCCCCGAACCCCTGGAAAACCTGCAAGCACCGGTGGACTACGAGCATTACCTGACGCGGCAGCTGCAGCCGGTGGCCGATGCCATCCTGCCTTTCGTTGGCGACAGTTTCGAAGGGTTGACCGGCCAGCAGCTGGCGCTGTTCTGAAGAGGTGGTAGCTATCTAGCTAATCGCTTGGCAAGCCTGCGTCTAGTGTCGGGCCTTTTGATCAGCCCGAGGCGCAACAACGTGACTACACCCACCAAGCAGCAACCGCCAACCGCCGATACGCTGGCCATGGAGCAGGCCTATCAGGACAACCTCATCGTCAAGCGACTGCCCAGATGGATTCGCCGGTTGCGAATCGTCTCGCCGACCGAGCAGAACATCCCGGCCAACGGTTTGTATGAATCGCAGCATGCTGCATTGCGCGACGCGTTGAAAGACAGCCTGGCCTGTCGACAGTGGCTGGAAAAGGAGCTTGCGCGCATCCAGGGCATCGACCGTTTCGTCAAGCCGCTGCTACAACACGCCATGCAGGAAGAATTCGGCATCAGGGAAAATGTCGATGGCCTGTATTTCAGGCGCTGGTACACCTACACCGCTCCCAGCCAGGGCACCGTGTGGGGGCGCTATCCGGTGGTGGAAAAGGACTATTTCGACGTACCGCTGATCGAGGCGGCACTGGACAACTTCACGCCGGGCGAGGGGCGGAACGAGCAGCACAAGGACAACTGCATCGTCGACAGCCTGTCGCGACGGCTCGCCTCACCAACCGCGCCAGCCTTCGCACGCTTGTGCCGCCAGCTGGATCTGGGCAAGCGCTATCAACAGCACCTGGACAGCGTGCTCAAAGCGCCGAGCAGCCAGGCAAGCGGCTGGCGCAGCATGGCTTCGACGCTTGCCCAGCTGTACAGCTCGGTCATGCTGATCGATGCGTGCAAGGCTAAAGGCGATGGAGTACTGAGTGCTGCCGAACTGGACCTGGTGCTAGAGCTATGCAAGCACGGCAGACCTGGCACGTTGTACGAGTCGAAAGTGGTGGCCCGGCAACTCAAGGCGTTCGGCTGCGATTTGCAACAGATCGTGATACTCGATGTGTTTCATGACAAAGTCAGCCGCAAGATCATTGTCTACATTCCCGATGACCCCCATGGTCCCTGGACCGCAAGCCCCGACCTGGAAAGCTTCACCCGCGAGGTCTTGGGCAAGCGTCTGCGAGACAGGCACTATCAGGATTTCTTCAAACGTTTCGTACGCCGGCGCGACAGCCAGCAGTTCTTCTCCAGGGTTGCCAAGGAGCTGGTGGGCGTCGCCGATTGGGCGACCCGGGAAATGGACCAGCACATGCGGGACTACCCGCTGCCGTTGTTCGCCCACCTTGCCGCCGCGCGCATTGCCCACATCAAGGACGATGCCGCGCTTATTGCCACGCCGGTGTCAGAGCTGGATCGCAAGGCCCAGGGAGCCCATCAACAAAGGTTGGTTGTCGAGGGTTGGACACTGGCCAGCTTGGCGGGCGTGTTCATCCGCGCACTCAATGTACTGCTGCTGGCGGTAATGGTCTGGGACCTGCTGGGCGAGCTGTTCCAGGCGGTGGAGGACTGGCGCGAGGGCGATACCAGCGCCGCAATGGAGCATGTGCTCAGCGTGATCAAAGACCTGGCCATGATCGGTGTCACCGCTGTGGTATGGCGGGAAGTGAGCCGGGCCTGGGCCGCATTGGACCAGTGGGTGCCAGCGCGCCTGGAAGACGGCAGCGAAAAGCTCTGGAATGGAGACCTGGTGCCGTTTCGCAGCGCCGCACTTCCCGCTGGGGAAGTGGCCGATGCAATGGGCATCTACCGTGCCCTGGGCAGAAGCTGGATGACCATGGACGGCCACAACTACGAAATCGTCCAGCGCGCAGATGAAGAGTGGCAACTGGCACCACGAGGTGGTCATGGACCTTTGTTGCGTCACAATGACGCCGGTGCCTGGCGGGTGTGGACAGAGCAACCGGCCAGCTGGACAGACAAGCACCGTATGTTCCGCCGCCTTGGTGAGCGTTTCGCTCGCCTGGATGATGAACAGATTGACCAGGCCATGGCCGTCCATGCCCTGGATGCTGACCATCTACGGGCGTTGCATGTGTACGGCCGGCCACCTGAGGCCGAGCTGGTCGATACCGTAGAGCGCCTGCTGATCGACCGCCGGCTGCAAACCCTGCTGGACGATCTGAAACTCGGGCGGGTGCCGCAGGACGCGCCGTTGCTGGCGAAGGCTCGTGCCCTGCCTGGTGTCACCGAGCAGGGCGGGCCAGCATTGGCGGCGCAGGTCTCGGCAAGGCGGCGCCAGCTGTTTCAACAGGTGTATGACGGGCAGCAGGAGCCAGACGATGCGGCGGTGGCAACGTTGCGCAGGGCATTCCCGAGCCTGCATCGGCGAGCGGCGCGCGAGCTGCTGGGTGAGCTGTCTGCAGAAGGTGCGGAGTTTCAGGCACTGGTCAGCGGCACGGTGCCGTTTCGGCTGGTCGAAAGGGCCAGGCTGAGCGTCCTGCGCATACGTGTTGCGCGTGCCTGCGAGGCGCTGTTCATCGATACGCCCCAGACCCTGGACCAGGCCAAGGTCGCGCTGACGCTGCTGGAGACGCTGGATGTCAGGGAGGCCAGGCCGCGCTGGCGGCTGTACGATGGTGATAGCCCGCAGCCGATAATGACTACTGCTGGCGACGGGCGGAACTACAGGCTTGTGCATGACAACGGGCAGTTCGAGCTTGAAGATGCGCTAGGCCTCGAGCTGAGTGGCCCCGGCGAGCTGTTCGAGACCTTGGCGGCTGCGTTTGCCCCGGCCGATCGTGCTGCACTCGGTATCACTGAACCCTACGCCCCGGGTTTGAGAGCAGTGTTGGCCCGGCAAATGCCCGGGAACAGCAAAGTACTCGCCCAGGTGTTGGGCAAAAACCCTCGACAGCCATGGATGCTGGCGCCACTGCGCCTGGAGGATGGCAGGGTCGGCTACCCGCTGGGCGGCGGCCTGGGGCGCTTTGCCCGGCCTGCGTCTCGACCCCGGGCGTTCGAGACGCGTCTGCGCGACCTTTACCCGGCCTACAGTGATGAACAGATCGAAGCCTGGCTGACCACGTTGCATGCTTCGGGGCGTGATACCGACACTGAGCTCGGTGTGCTCGAAGAGCAGGCCCGCCGGTTGAGCGACCACTTGAAAAGCTGGGAGCGGCGAGGGTTGCTGAACGGTGAACGACCCGAGCGCAAGCGGTTTCGCAAAGCAATCATGCAATGCTGGCGGGAACGGGTGCCCGCTCAAGTTACACCTGAGCATCAACGTCTGGCTTTAACTTGGCAGTACAGCGCGTATGACCTGTGCTCATTGCCTGAACTGGGCCCACTCTTCAGCTTCCCGCACGTTACCGAACTTTCCCTGCGCAGCCTGTTGCTGAAAGAGGTACCAGAGCAGTTCCTGCTCTCATTCCCCAATCTGACGTCCCTGGAACTGAGCTACAACCAGTTGCAACGTCTGCCAGCGAGCCTGTCGTTGCTCAGTGACTTGCGCATACTCGACTTGTCCGGCAATCGCATCTCTCTGGACGAGCCCCAGGCTCAATTGCTGGCGCAATGCAGCCGGTTACGTTACCTGAACCTTTCGGACAATCGCTTGAACATGACCTTTTCTGTGGCGCAGATGAACCAGTTGGCCGAACTGCGTTTGCGCAATGCCGGGTTGGTATTGCTGCCCGAGGGCATCACGGATTGTCAGACGTTGTACATGCTCGATGCTTCCAACAACTTCATCACGCTGTTGCCTCCCAACTTCATCCAGTCCCCGTTGTGGCGGGACGGCTACGTTGCGCTGTCAGGCAATCCTGTGCTGCTGCACCAGGCTGAAGATGTGCAGGAGGCCTGGAACATTCCGGAGGACAGTTCGGTCCCTCACAAATTTCGCTGGGTGGACCGCCTGGACGGTGATAGACGCGAAGACCTGGGTAACCTGTGGGCCACTGTTGAGCAAATGGATGGGGCGACGAACTTCATGCAACTGCTGAAACAGCTTACGCGCTCGCAAGACTTCACCCATCCTCGATATGGGGAAATGCTGGCTACACGCGTTTTGACCATGATGGAAAAGGTGGACAGCTCAGCAGCATTGGCCAATGAAATTTTCGCCCATGCGCTGGTTGAAAACTGCGCCGACAATGCCACGGTTGTCTTCCAGCAGCTTGAAATCCGATGCCTTGTGTGGGAAGCCGAGCAGGCCGCCCCTTCTGGTAGCCAGGAACGAGCCCTGGTGAATCTGGCGCGGCAGTTGTGGAGGCAACAGGAGGTTGACTTCATCGCCATGCGCGAGGCTGAGGCTGCAGGTGCGAGCATTGAGTCGGTCGAATGGGCGCTGGCCTACTCGATCCGCTTGCGCGAGGACCTGGGCCTGCCTGGCAACGCACGGAGCATGCTACACGCGGGCATCCCGAACCTGGATGACGCTTCGGTGATGCGCGCGGCTGATCAGGTCAGGCGTAACGAGACAGACCACTCGGTGGCAGTGTGGATGGTCCAGCAACCGTTCTGGAGAAAATATCTCGAGAAACGCTACGTGCGCGAACTGGAAGTGCCGGCAAGTTTTCAGAACCAGTTGGCGGAGGATGCGAATGCCGAGGACGCCGCCAGGTTGATGGCGGAAATCAGGCTTTGGACCGAGAAGACCGAGCTTCAACTGACCATCGAGGCTCTGCAACGGCCGGCATGACAAGGGCGCATTGGACTATGCTCAAGCTACAAGTGATAGGGGTACTTTTTCGGGCTCGGGACGGGGAACGAGCGCACTTGGTAACCGCCGGTTACTGTTCATTCAAACATGGAGGTCTTTTGCTGGTTTACGCTCGCTCGTCGGATCTTTCGCCCTGATCTGTAGTCTTCTGGTTTATCGAGAGAATAAGGAGATACGCATGCTCGTCCGGTCACTGACCCTCGCCACCTTGCTCGCGCTCGTCGGCCCTGTGTTTGCCGCCGACAGTGACGCGCCGCTGGCCAAGGAACTGGGCAAGGCCAGGCCCTTGGTCGTCATTGCGCCCAGCAGCGCCGACCCGACCTTGCGTGGGTTGAACGAGGCCCTCAAGGACCCGGCCACCCAGGCCGCCTTCAAAGAGCGCAACCTGGTGGTGTACAGCGTTGCCAACATGATGGGCAAGCGTGAGGACAAGAACCTCGAGCAGCAGACCACCATGGCCCTGATCCGCGAGTTGAAGCTGGGTGCCAGCAAAGGCACCAAGGTGATCCTGGTGGGCAAGGACGGTGAGCGGCACATGCTCAAGGACGACGAAGAGGGAGGGGCCATCGACCCGCAGGTGATCCTCAAGGCGGTCGATGATCTGCCCGCCAGCGAAAAAGCCGTGTCGGCGCCGGAGCCTGTGGCAGCGGCGGCACCGGAACCCAAGGCCAAGGACAGCAAGCCTGCCAAACCCGCCAAACCTGCCGCGCCGCCCAAGCCGCTGGAAGACTGACCCTGCACGACGGCCCCGAGGCACCTTGGGGCCGTCGTGTATCCCACTGTATCTGCCCACGCCGCAGACCCATTCCCATACAAAACCGCACCCCGCGCGATACATCCACGACATACCGCAACGGCCTAATGGCTCCACATTCCAACCACAGTGGAGCGACACCATGACTCAAGTACGAAACACCCTCGGCCTGCTCGGCGCTGCCCTGATCGGCAGCATGGCATTGAGCAGCAGCGCCTTTGCCGTCGAGCCGTTGGCCCAGGGTTACCAGCTGGCTTCGGCCAAGGTGGCCGGCGAGGGCAAGTGTGGTGAAGGCAAATGTGGTGGCAGCGCCAAGGCCACCCAGGGCGAAGGCAAATGCGGTGAGGGCAAGTGCGGCGCCAGCGCCAAGGCCGGTGCCGAAGGCAAGTGTGGCGAGGGCAAGTGTGGTGATGCCTCGTTCGCCAAGACCGACAGCAACCACGACGGCAAGGTCTCGCGCGACGAGTTCCTGGCGGTGGCCAAGGACCGTGCCGGCGACTTCGACAAGATCGACAGCAACCATGATGGCTTCATCTCCGAACAGGAGGCGGCGGATCACCTCAAGGCGATCTACCAGGCTAATGGCAAGGCCATGCCCGAAGGCTTGTTCAGCCACCTGACCGGCAAGTCCTGACCTTCTGCCCCATGAACCGTGCAACGCCCCTCCTGCTGGTCAGGCGGGGCGTTGTGCCTGTTGCGGAGACCTTTTCATGCACCCCACATCTTTGTCCCCTGTAGCTTTACGGGCCGGGCTTGGCCTGCGCCGCGGCCTGTTGCCGGAACTGCTGGCCATGGAGGCTGGCGCCGTGGACTTCCTGGAATGCGCACCGGAAAACTGGGTTGCCGTGGGCGGTGCCTACGGCAAGGGCCTGGCGCAGTTGGCCGAGCGTTTTGCCATTACCTGCCACGGGCTGTCGTTGTCGCTGGGTGGCAGCGAGCCGCTGGACCGCCATTTCCTTGGCCAGACCCGCCAGTTTCTCGATCGCCACCAGGTGCGTCTGTACAGCGAGCACCTGAGCTACTGCAGTGATGACGGGCACCTGTACGACCTGATGCCCATTCCATTCACCGACGAAGCGGTGCGCCATGTGGCCGCGCGGATTCGCCAGGCCCAGGAATACCTGGAGCGGCGCATTGCCGTGGAAAACATCAGCTACTACGCCGCGCCGTACCAGGCGATGAGTGAACTCGACTTCATCCGCGCGGTACTCGATGAGGCCGACTGCGACCTGCTGCTGGACGTCAACAACGTCTTCGTCAATGCCTGCAATCACGGCTACGACGCCCGCGAATTCCTGGCGGGCTTGCCCCAGGCGCGGGTCACCGGCATGCACGTGGCTGGCCATTACGATGAAGCGCCGGACCTCAAGGTAGACACCCATGGGGCTGCGGTGAAGGAGGATGTGTGGGCGCTGTACGCGGTCGCCTGTGCGCGCTTCGGTGTGCAACCGACCGTGCTCGAGCGTGATTTCAACTATCCGCCGCTGGCCGAACTGCTCGCCGAGGCGGCGCGCATCCGCACTGTGCAGCGTGCTGCGGGAGGGCATGCAAATGAATGAGACCTTGCGTGAGCAGCAGTACACCTTGGCCCGGCACCTGCGTGACCCGCAGCGCCATGCGCCGCCGCCGGGCGTGGAAGCCCGGCGTCTGAAGGTTTACCGCGAGCTGTTCTATGGTGCTATCGAAGGTTTGCTGGCCGGCAGTTTTCCGGTGATGCGCCAGGCGTTGGGCGAACCGCGCTGGCATGCCCGAGTGCGAGATTTCTATGCCAACTATCGCAGCCAGACACCGTTGTTCACCGAGATTGCCCAAGCGTTCGTCGATTACCTGCAAGGCATCGAGCTGGATGCGCCCTGGCAGCTGGAGCTGGCGCACTATGAGTGGGTCGAGGCGCAGTTGTATCTGAGCGATGCCGAGGACCCGGCCCATGACCCGGCAGGCGACCTGCTGGAAGGGGAACCACTGTTGTCGTGTGTGGCACGCGTGTTGGCCTATCGCTGGCCGGTGGAGCGGATCGGGGCGGATTACCAGCCAGCGGTCGCGCCAGAGGCGCCGACCTTGTTGCTGGTTTATCGCGATGCGGGGTTGAAGGTGCGCTTCGCGCGCCTGGCGCCGCTGGCGTACCGGTTGCTGGCGCTGGAACAGGGCAGTGGGCGGGCTCGGTTGCAGGCGTTGGGCGGTGCTGTGGAAGAGGGGTTGGCGTTGCTGGAGGGATTGCGCGAGCAGGGGGTCATCATCGGTACATGTTGAATCGTGGTATTGGGGCGCTTTGCGCCCCATCGCCGGCAAGCCAGCTCCCACAGGTACAGCGCATGCCCAGAATCTTGCGCAGTACCTGTGGGAGCTGGCTTGTCGTGGCGACGAACCGCGGCGATGGGCTGCAACGCAGCCCCGGCAATATCACCTGCAGAACCGCCCTCTGAGCCAATGATCCAGGCTCAACCGCCCAGCCCCTTTCAGCAGCAGTGGCAGCAACGCCACCAGGTAGATCAGCGGCAACTTGAAGTTGCCAAAGCCCTGGTCGGTAATCGCATACCCTTGGGCCAGCTCGGCCAGGTTCGACCAGTGCGCCGGCCAATGTACCGCAGCAATCGCCACCACGGTCACCACCATCAGCCCCAACGAGGCCAGCCGGGTACCCAGTCCCAGCAACAGCAGTAACGGCAGGATCAGCTCTGCCCACATCGACAGCTGCCAGTTCAGCTCTGCAGGCAGCAGGTTGAAGGGGAACGGGAAGTTCGCTTGCAGGTCAGCGAACCAGTTGCTGCCATTGAATTTCTCCCAGCCGGATTCGAAAAATTCCCAGGCCAGGAACAGCCGCAACGGCAGGTCGGCGCTCCAGGTACCGAAACGGTCGAAGGTGGTCAGGGTGCGGGTCAAGGTGGTCATGCTGGTTTCTCTCTTCAGGAAAGGGCACGGGCGTTACGGCGTTGCTGGCGGGCCAGCTTGGCGGTGAGCTTGACGGCGATGGCGCTGAACATCAGGGCGAACGCCAGCGGGTACCAGCCGCCCATGGGGATGCGTTTGTAGAACGACAGGCAGAACACCGCGGCCAGTACCCACATGCCGGTGCTGTGCAGGGCCTGCCAGGCACGGCCACCCAACAGGCGCATCGGGGCCTTGAACGAGGTGATGGTGAGCAGCAGCAGGAACAGGTAGCCGAGGGTGCCGGGCAGGCTGGAAGTGAGCGTGCGGCCGGCCCAGAACAGCTCGGGGAATTGCTGGGCATAGCGGTAGATCAGTACGCCGTGCACGGTGTGGGAAAAGGCGAATGCCAACCCCAGATAGCGCCGTTCCTGGAGGATGCGGCGGCTGCTGGTGCCAGGCAGCAAGGTCACCAGCGACGAGGCCAGGAAGGCCAGCAGGAATAGCGCGAAGGAGCTGCGCGCGGTGGCACGGATCGCGCTGCGCAGGCCGTCCGGATCAGGTTGGCTGGCCAGGACCACGGCGGTCATCGCCAAGGTCAGGCCGGCGAGCGTGGCGAACAGCTTCCAGCCGGAGGGAAGGGTGAGGGGTTTCATCAGGAAGGCTCCCGGGGTGTGGTTGTGTGACCGGGAGTGTGTCGGGGTGGGGTATCTGCAGTGTGTCGGCGGTGGTGGGGTTGTGTATCGGAGTGTACTGATACTTCAAGCTCCACCTGCTTTTTGTGGGAGCGGCCTTGCGTCGCGAAAGGGCCGCAAAGCGGCCCCGGCAATTCATGCGACGAAGCTGAAAACCTGGGGCTGCTGCGCAGCCCTATCGCGACGCAAGGCCGCTCCCACAAACTGTCATTTGAGCTCGATCTGCGCGCACAGCCCGCCGCTTGCGCGGTTGCTCAGGGTCAGCCGGCCGCCCATGGCCTGGATCAGCTGATGGGCAATCGCCAACCCCAGCCCGGTGCCGCCGGTGCTGCGGTTGCGTGAACCTTCCACGCGATAGAACGGCTTGAGCACTTCATCCAGTTCGCCGCCGGGTATGCCTGGCCCGTTGTCGAGCACGCGGATCAACGTCTTGTCGCCCTCGCGGCACACCTCCAGTTCGGCAGCACCGGCAAACTTGAGGGCGTTGTCCACCAGGTTCACCAGCACCCGGCGCAGGGCATGCGGGCGGGTTTCCAGCAGGCTGCCGCTGCTGCCATGGCGCTCGACCTGGGCGCCACTGTCCTGGTAGTCGAACACCAGGCTGTCGAGAAAGGCATCGAGGTTGACCCGGCACGGGGCCTCGGTGCTGGTGTCCATGCTGCGGGCATAGGCCACGCCTTCGCGCACCAGGTGTTCCATTTCACCCAGGTCGCTCCACAGCTTGTCCTTTTCCACCCCTTCGTCCATCACTTCGACACGCAGCTTCATGCGCGTGATCGGTGTTTGCAGGTCGTGGGAAATGGCCGCCAGCAACTGCATGCGTTCCTTGAGGTAGGCAGCGATGCGCGCCTGCAGGGCGTTGAAGGCCACGGCGGCGTAGCGCACCTCGCGCGGGCCGCTTTCATCCAGCTGCACGCCAGGCTTGTCCGGGTCGAGGTTGTCCACCGCACGGGCCAGGCGGGTCAGCGGGCCGATCGCCAGGCGTACCGCCAGCCAGGTGCACAGCAACAGCACGGCCAGCTGGATCAGCAACACCACGGGCAGCCAACGTGCCACCGGGACCGGCGATGGGGTGACGTCGATGGTCAGCGGTGCGCCATCGGCCAGGGTCAGGTGTGCCTGGAAGTGCGCATTCGGGCCGGGTATTTCCTGGAAGGAAAGGCGATAGTCGGCGCCAATGGCCTTGACGATCGAGTCGGCGGCCATGGGCGGGTCGCTGGTCGGCATGGCTTCGCCCGCCAGGCCCTGGTCCAGCCGGTAGCGGTAGGTACGCCGCTCCAGGCGCGACAGCCAGGCGGCGCGCTCGGCCGCGGGCAGGCGGTCGAGGATGGCCACCGAGGTGGCCACGTCCTGCTCCAGGGTGCTGAGCATCATCGAGCGGCTGCTGATGTAGCGCTCGTAGGCCTGCAGGCCGAACGACAGGCCGTAGGCCAGCACCAGGCCGGTGAAGAAGATCAGTGCCAGGCGCGAGGCCAGGGTACGTGGCCACTTCATGATGGCGACTCGAGCAGTTGCACCGGCAGCGAGAACACGTAGCCCTCGCTGCGCACGGTCTTGATGCAGCTGGGTTCGCGGGCGTCGTCACCCAGGCGCTGGCGCAGGCGGCTGACCAGCAGGTCGATGGAGCGGTCGAAGATGTCGGCTTCGCGGCCCTGGGTCAGGTTGAGCAACTGCTCACGGCTGAGCACCCGCTGCGGGTGGTCGAGAAACACCCGCAGCAGGCGGTATTCGGCACCGCTCAGGGCTACCAGGGTGCCTTCGCTGTCGAGCAGGTGGCGCGCGGTGGTGTCCAGCCGCCACTGGCCGAAGCCGAGCAGGCGGCTGCTTTCGCTGATGGTGAGGTTGGGCGGCAGCATGCGCGTGCGGCGCAGCACGGCGTTGATACGGGCCAGCAGTTCGCGGGCCGAGAACGGCTTGGTCAGGTAATCGTCGGCGCCCATTTCCAGGCCGATGATACGGTCGGTTTCGTCGTTGCGGGCGGTCAGCATCAGCACTGGGGTGTTGCGGTGCTTGCCGGCGCGCAGCTCGCGGCACAACAGCAGGCCGTCGTCGCCGGGCATCATGATGTCCAGGACGATCAGGTCGACGCTGTTGGCTTCGAGAAAGGCGCGCATCTGCCGGCCGTCGGCGACGATGCTGGTGCGCAGGCCGTTCTTCTTCAGGTAGTTGCCGACCAGTTCGCGGATTTCGCGGTCGTCGTCGACGATCAGGATGTGATCGACGTGTTCCATGCGCTGCGTTCCTGTGCAAGAGGGGATGGGCGCAGTGTACCGAGCGCAATCGCGCTTGCCTGCGGGGGTTTGTATTGCAGTGTATCTGGCATGTGTACAGACACAGGAGGAAGCACATCACAGCTTCGGGCGACACATACGGGATACCTGGCCGGCGTGAAATGGCTCTCGACCGGGGAGCACAACTCCCCACCCTCAAGCGTTACACAGGAGAGATGCCATGAACTTCATTACCTTCGCCCGTGCCAGCCTGTTCGCCGTGCTCAGCTTTGGCGCCATTGCCGCCCAGGCCTCCACGATGCCGATGGACGATACCGGGGTCATGCAGTACCGCTACGGTGACCACCTGGATGTGAAGAAAGTGCTGTCGATACAGGACGACCAGAGCGACGCCTGCGGCCTGGTGAACACCCGCATGGACTACCTCGACTCCAAGGGCCAGCAGCAGAGCGTGCAGTACCGCACCTACGCCACCGGCGGTTGCCATGAGAATTGATCGCCGCTTGTTGTTGAAGGTTGGCGGTATTGCCCTGGCGCTGGCCGGCCTGGGCCTGGCCGGGCACCTTATGGCCCGCGACAGCTACGGTGCCATGCCGTCGCTGTCCGGCGCCAGCCAGTGGCTGAACTCGGCGCCGCTGGATGGCCCCGGGCTCAAGGGCAAGGTGGTGCTGGTGGACTTCTGGACCTGGGACTGCATCAACTGCCGGCGCAGCCTGCCGCACGTGAACGAATGGGCGCGGCGCTATGCCGACCAGGGCCTGGTGGTGGTCGGTGTGCACACCCCGGAGTACGACTACGAGCACGATGTAGGCACCTTGCGTGACAAGGTGGCCAGCCTGGGGATTGGTTACCCGGTGGCGGTGGATAACGACTACAAGGTGTGGAATGCCTGGGGCAACCAGTTCTGGCCGGCGCATTACTTTGTCGACCGCAAGGGGCAGGTGCGCCATGTGCACTTTGGCGAGGGGGATTATGGGGGGCAGGAGCAGGTGATACAGGCGTTGCTGAATGAGAAAGGGTGAGTTGTCTGTGCCGGCCTCTTCGCGGGCTTGCCCACTCCCACAGGGATTTGCGTAATCAGTGAAATCTGCGCAGTACCTGTGGGAGCGGGCAAGCCCGCGAAGAAGCCAACCCCTGTCTGTCAGGTGAAACTGGCAAAGTGCGCCTGCATCCGCGCCGCATCCGCCTGGCGCCCGCTGAACAGCTCGAACGCCTTCACCGCCTGGAACACGGCCATGTTGCTGCCATCCAGGGTGCGGCAGCCCAGCGCCCGGGCGGCGCGCAGCAGTTCGGTCTCCAGCGGGAAGTAGATGATCTCCGCCACCCACAGACGCGCATGCAGCAGCTCCACCGGCAGCGGTGTGCCCGGCAGCTTGGCCATGCCCACCGGCGTGGTGTTGACCAGCCCGTCCGCCTCGGCCAACGCCGTGGCCAGGTCGTTGCCGACCACGGCGCGCCCGGCACCGAAATGGGCATTCAGGTTGTCCACCAGGGCCTGTGCACGGGCCGCGTCCACTTCGAACAGCACCAGCCGCTCGACCCCTTCACCCAGCAGGGCATGGGCCACGGCCGAACCGGCACCACCGGCACCCATCTGCACCACCTGGCGCCGTGCCACATCAGGCAGGCCACGGCGCAAGCCTTCGGCAAAGCCCAGGCAGTCGGTGTTGTGGCCGACCCGCTTGCCGTCCTTGAGCACTACGGTGTTCACCGCGCCGATGCCGCGGGCTTCGTCCGACAGTTCGTCGAGCAACGGCAGGATCGCCTGCTTGAACGGGTAGGTGATGTTGAGCCCGGTGAAACCGGTATGCTGGGCGGCGTCGAGCAGGCCGGGCAGGGCGCTGTCGTCCAGTTGCAGCTGGTCGGCATCGATCAGCCGGTACAGGTAGCGCAGCGCCTGGGCATCACCTTCGTGTTCGTGCAGGGCAGGAGTGCGCGACAGCTGGATGCCACGGCCGATCAGGCCGGCGAGGATGGCTTGCTGGCTCATGCGCTGTGCTCCTGCAACATTTCGGCGAAGTGGCTGATGGCCATGCGGTAGCCATGGCTGCCCAGGCCGCAGATGACCCCGACGGCGATGGATGATACGAACGACAGGTGACGGAACGGTTCGCGCTTGTGCACGTTGGACAGGTGCACCTCGATTACCGGCACTTCGCTGGCCACCAGGGCATCGCGGATGGCCACCGAGGTATGGGTCCAGGCACCGGGGTTGATCACGATGCCGGCGCAGCGGCCACGGGCGGCATGGATCCAGTCGATCAGTTCGCCTTCGTGGTTGGTTTGGCGGAATTCGATTTCCAGGCCGTGGGCATGGGCGGTATCGGCACAGCCCTGAGCCAGGTCGGCGAGGGTTTCGTGGCCATATTGGGCAGGCTCGCGGGTGCCCAACATGTTCAGGTTGGGGCCGTTGAGCACGAGAATGAGGGGCTTCATGACGGGCATCGCTTTGTTGTTGTTGGATGCGTCTAGTTTTGTACCGACTGGTTAGTTTGGTCAATCGGACTAAACCGCTGTACCGGAAAAGTGGGCGATTATCGAACTTGATATCGCCTGTACCGGCCCTATCGCCGGCAAGCCAGCTCCCACAGGAACTCCATAGGGCTCCAGCTTTGTCGCCTGCAGCTTGATTACAAAATTGTAATTTTCCCGCCACCGCCCCGATAAGCGCGGCTTTCTACAGTCCCTCGCCAAAGCTCGCTGACGAGGACCTGTTTCGTGCCCATCCCCCGCAAGACCGCCTTGCTCTGCCTGTTGCTGGCTGTTGCCGCCAGCGCCCAGGCCAGCCAGAGCCTGAGCCTGCCACAGGCGCTTGACGCCGCCTTTGCCCAGAACCCGGAGCTGGCCGCGGCCGGCCGGGAAATCGGTATCGCCGATGGCGAGCGGCGCCAGGCCGGGCTGATCCCCAACCCGGAGCTGTCCTGGGAGGTCGAGGACACTCGCCGTGACACCAGCACCACCACTGTCACCCTCAGCCAACCGCTGGAGCTGGGCGGCAAGCGCGGTGCACGCATCGCCGTGGCCGGTGCCGGCCAGGCCATTGCCCAGCTGGACCTGGAGCGCCAGCGCAACGGCCTGCGCGCCGATGTGGTGCAGGCGTTTCACGCGGCCCTGCGCGCGCAGACCGCGCTGGAGCTGGCGCAGCAATCGCAGGCGTTGACCGAGCGTGGGCTGCGAGTGGTGCAGGGGCGGGTGACCGCTGGCCAGTCATCGCCCGTGGAGGCCACCCGGGCCCAGGTGCAGTTGGCCCAGGCCCAGGCTGAAGTGCGCCGTGCGCAAACCCAGCGCAGTGTGGCTTACCAGGCCCTGGCACGGTTGACCGGCAGCCCGCTGGCAAGCTTCGACCAGTTGCAGGCCGCCAACCTGTCCCCCGGTGATGCGCCCAGCGCCGACGCCCTGCTCGACCAGGTCGAGCAAACGGCTGAATGGCGCCTGGCCGCCGCCCAGGTCGAGCGCGGCGAAGCGTCCCTGGGTTCGGAAAAGGCCCTGCGCATTCCCAACCTCACCGTCAGCCTTGGCAGCCAGTACAGCCGCGAAGACCGCGAGCGGGTCAATGTGGTGGGCCTGTCGATGCCCTTGCCGCTGTTCGACCGTAACCAGGGCAACGTGCTGGCCGCGGCCCGCCGTGCCGACCAGGCGCGTGACCTGCGCAACGCCGTGGAGCTGCGCCTGCGCAGTGAAACCCGCAGTGCCGTCAGCCAGTGGACCACGGCCATGCAGGAAGTGCAGGCCTATGACCGCACCATCCTGCCTTCTGCCCAGCAGGCCGTGGACACCGCCACACGCGGTTTCGAAATGGGCAAGTTCGCCTTTCTCGATGTGCTCGACGCCCAGCGCACGCTGATCGAGGCGCGCGGGCTGTACCTCGAGGCGCTGGCCTCGGCAACCGACGCGCGGGCGCAGGTCGAGCGGATCTATGGCGACCTCGATGGGCTGAGCAACAAATTTAACAGCAGGAGCAACAATGACTAATCCACGCAAGATAGCCCTTCTGACTGCCGCCATTGCTGCGCTTGGCCTCGGTGGCCTGGCCTGGACCGGCAACCTCGGCAAGGCGTCGAGCACTGAAGCCCGGCACGACGACCACGGCGAAGACAGCCACGGCCACGGCGAGGAACAGGCCGGCGAAGGCCACGAAGAAGAAGAGGGCAAGCTGCACCTGTCCATCGCCCAGATCGAAGCTGCCGGTGTGCAACTGGCCGATGCCGGCCCTCGTGAACTGGGCACCGCCATCAGCTTCCCGGGTGAAATCCGCTTCGACGAGGACCGCACCGCCCACGTCGTGCCACGCGTGCCCGGTGTGGTCGAGTCGGTGCAAGCCGAGCTGGGCCAGGCGGTAAAGCGTGGTCAGGTGCTGGCGGTAATTGCCAGCCAGCAGATTTCCGACCTGCGCAGCGAACAACAGGCTGCCCAGCGCCGCCTGGAACTGGCGCGCCTGACCTTCCAGCGCGAACAGCAGCTGTGGCAGGAACGCATCAGTGCCGAGCAGGATTACTTGCAGGCCCGCCAGGCGTTGCAGGAAGCCGAGATTGCCTTGGCCAACGCCCGGCAGAAGGTCGCCGCCGTGGGCCCGGCCGGCGCCGGCAACCGCTATGAGCTGCGCGCGCCGTTCGATGCAGTGGTGGTGGAAAAGCACCTGACCGTGGGCGAGGTGGTCGATGAGACCAGCAATGCCTTCACCCTGTCTGACCTGAGCCGGGTCTGGGCCACCTTCGCCGTCGCCCCGCGCGACCTGGACAAGGTGACCACCGGCCGCAATGTGACGATCAGCGCGCCGGACCTGGGCGCCCAGGTCGAGGGCAAGGTCAACTACGTCGGCAGCCTGCTCGGCGAGCAGAACCGTGCCGCCACTGTCCGCGCCACGCTGGCCAACCCCAACGGCGCCTGGCGCCCCGGGCTGTTCGTCAATGTCGCGGTCAGCGTCGAACGCTTCAACGCCGCTGTCGTGGTACCGCAAAGCGCACTGCAAACCTGGGAGGAGCAGACCGTGGTGTTTGCCCGTACCGCGGAAGGCTTCGAGGCCCGCCCGGTGAAGACCGGCCGCCGCGACGCCGGCCAGGTGGAAATCACCACCGGCCTTGCCGCCGGAACCCAGGTGGCCGCTGCCGGCAGCTTTGTCCTCAAGTCCGAGCTGGGCAAAGGCTCGGCCGAGCACAGCCATTGATCACGGGGACGTCTGCATGTTCGAACGCCTGATCCAATTCGCCATCGAGCAGCGCCTGGTGGTGATGCTGGCCGTGGTCCTGATGGCCGCGGTGGGTATCCACAGCTACCAGAAACTGCCGATCGACGCTGTACCGGACATCACCAACGTCCAGGTGCAGATCAATACCGCTGCACCCGGCTATTCGCCGCTGGAGACCGAGCAGCGCATCACCTTCGCCATCGAGACCGCCATGGCCGGCCTGCCCGGGCTCAAGCAGACCCGCTCGCTGTCGCGCTCGGGTCTGTCGCAGGTCACGGTCATTTTCGACGACGGCACCGACCTGTTCTTCGCCCGCCAACTGGTCAACGAGCGCCTGCAAGTGGCGCGTGAGCAGTTGCCCGACGGCATCGAAGCGGGCATGGGGCCGATTTCCACCGGGCTGGGTGAAATCTTCCTGTGGACGGTGGAAGCCGAGCAGGGCGCGCTGAAGGAAGACGGCACGCCCTACACCCCGACCGACTTGCGGGTGATCCAGGACTGGATCATCAAGCCGCAGTTGCGCAACGTGCCCGGGGTGGCCGAGGTCAACAGCATCGGCGGCCATGCCAAGCAGTACCTGATTGCGCCGGAGCCCAAGCGCCTGGCGGCCTACAAACTCACCCTCAACGACCTGATCGCGGCGCTGGAGCGCAACAACGCCAACGTCGGCGCCGGTTACATCGAACGCAATGGCGAGCAGTTGCTGATTCGCGCGCCAGGCCAGGTGGCGTCGGCCGAGGACATCGCCAACATCGTCATTTCCAGTGTCGATGGCACGCCAATCCGCGTCAGCCATGTTGCCCAGGTCGGCCTGGGCGAAGAGCTGCGCTCGGGCGCGGCCACCGAAAACGGCCGGGAAGTGGTGCTGGGCACGGTGTTCATGCTGATTGGCGAGAACAGCCGCACGGTGTCCCAGGCGGTCGCCGCCAAGCTGGTCGAGATCAACCGCAACCTGCCCAAGGGCGTGGTCGCGGTGACGGTGTACGACCGCACCAACCTGGTGGAAAAGGCCATCGCCACGGTGAAGAAGAACCTGGTCGAAGGTGCCATTCTGGTCATCGCTGTGTTGTTCCTGTTCCTGGGCAACATCCGCGCTGCGCTAATCACTGCCATGGTCATTCCGTTGTCGATGCTGTTCACCTTCACCGGCATGTTCAGCAACAAGGTCAGCGCCAACCTGATGAGCCTGGGCGCATTGGACTTCGGCATCATCGTCGACGGCGCGGTGGTGATCGTGGAGAACGCCATCCGCCGCCTGGCCCACGCCCAGCAACGCCATGGCCGCATGCTGACCCGCACCGAGCGCTTCCATGAAGTGTTCGCTGCCGCCCGTGAGGCGCGTCGGCCGCTGATCTATGGCCAGCTGATCATCATGGTGGTGTACCTGCCGATCTTTGCCCTGACCGGGGTGGAGGGCAAGATGTTCCACCCTATGGCCTTTACAGTGGTCATCGCCCTGCTTGGTGCCATGATCCTCTCGGTTACCTTCGTGCCGGCGGCCATTGCCCTGTTCGTCACCGGCAAGGTCAAGGAAGAGGAAGGCCTGGTAATGCGCACGGCGCGTCAGCGCTATGCCCCGGTGCTGGCCTGGGTGCTGGGCCGGCGCAAGCTGGCGTTCGCTGGCGCCGCTACCCTGGTGTTGTTGTCCGGGGTTATGGCCAGCCGCATGGGCAGCGAGTTCATCCCCAGCCTCAGCGAAGGCGACTTCGCCCTGCAGGCCCTGCGGGTGCCGGGTACCAGCCTGTCGCAGTCGGTCGACATGCAGCAGCGCCTGGAACAGGCGATCATCGCCCAGGTGCCGGAAGTGCAGCGGGTGTTCGCCCGCACCGGCACCGCCGAGATCGCCTCCGACCCGATGCCGCCGAACATTTCCGACGCCTATGTGATGCTGCGTCCGCGTGAGCAATGGGGCGACCCGGGCAAGCCGCGTGATGAGCTGATCGCCGAGGTACAACGTGCCGCCGCCAGCGTGCCGGGCAGCAACTATGAGCTGTCGCAGCCGATCCAGCTGCGCTTCAACGAGCTGATTTCCGGGGTGCGCAGCGATGTGGCGGTGAAGCTGTTCGGTGATGACATGGACGTGCTCAACCGCACAGCCGCGCAGATCGCCAGCAGCCTGCAAGGCGTGCCGGGCGCGTCCGAGGTAAAGGTCGAACAGACTACCGGCCTGCCGGTGCTGACCATCGATATCGACCGCGACAAGGCGGCCCGCCATGGCCTTAACGTGGGTGATGTGCAGGACGCCATTGCCATTGCCGTGGGTGGCCGCACGGCCGGCACGTTGTACGAAGGTGACCGCCGTTTCGACATGGTGGTGCGCCTGTCGGAAACCCTGCGCACCGATGTCGACGGGCTGGGCAGCCTGCTGATTCCGGTGCCGGCCAATACGGCTGCGGGTGCCGGGCAAATCGGCTTCATCCCGCTGTCGCAGGTAGCCACGCTGAACCTGCAGCTGGGGCCGAACCAGGTCAGCCGCGAGGACGGCAAGCGGGTGGTGGTGGTCAGTGCCAACGTGCGCGGGCGCGACCTGGGTTCGTTCGTCGAGGAGGCCGAGCAGACGCTGATCGAGCAGGTGCAGATACCGCCGGGTTACTGGACCCGCTGGGGCGGCCAGTTCGAGCAGCTGCAGTCGGCGGCCGAGCGCCTGCAGGTGGTGGTGCCGGTGGCCTTGCTGCTGGTCATGGCGCTGTTGCTGATGATGTTCAACAACCTCAGGGATGGCCTGCTGGTGTTCACCGGCATCCCGTTCGCCCTTACCGGCGGGGTGCTGGCGCTGTGGTTGCGGGACATTCCGTTGTCCATTTCCGCTGGCGTGGGGTTCATTGCCTTGTCGGGGGTGGCGGTGCTCAACGGGCTGGTGATGATCGCCTTTATCCGTGGCCTGCGGGAGGAAGGGCGCACGCTGCGGGCAGCGGTCGAGGAGGGCGCGCTGACGCGCTTGCGGCCGGTGCTGATGACGGCACTGGTGGCGTCGCTGGGGTTCATCCCGATGGCCTTGGCTACCGGGACCGGGGCCGAGGTGCAGAGGCCGCTGGCGACCGTGGTGATTGGCGGGATTCTGTCGTCCACCGCACTGACCTTGCTGGTGTTGCCTGCGTTGTATCAGTGGGCGTATCGGCGGGAAGAGGTGCAGGAAAACTGAGAAGTAGGGGGCTGCTGTGCAGCCCATCGCCGGCAAGCCAGCTCCCACAGGGATTGCACATGGCTTGAGGGTGATGCGGTCGAGGTGGGAGCTGGCTTGCCGGCGATGGGCCGCAAAGCGGCCCCAAATTCTCAAACAGTACGACGAGCCCCAGTCCTTGCACCGTCGCCCCTAGCCTCATCATGCAGCGAAATCCGCGAAGTCTCCGGCAACGCCAACCCACCCACCAACGCCACCAGTGCAATCACCACCAGGTAGAACGCCGGTGCCAGGCTGCTGCCGGTCTGCCCGATCAGCCAGGTCGCCACCAGCGGTGCGGTACCGCCAAACAGCGTATAGGCCACGTTGTAGGTAATTGCCGAAGCGGTATAGCGGGTGCGGGTAGGGAAGCTTTCCGACAGCAATGCCGCCGTGACCACGCCACTGCACAACGCCCCCACCGCCAGCAGGATCACCCCCAGCAGCGCACCGGACATCGAGCCGGAACTGGCCAGCCAGTACGCCGGGAACACGCACAGCATCACCCACAGGCAGGTAAAGCCGATGGTCTTGCGCCGCCCGACGCGGTCCGAGAACGCCCCGGCCAGCGGGCAGCCGACCGCGGCGAACAGCAAGGCCACGGTGGTTACCAGCAGCGATTGCGCGCGGGTCAGGTTGCCGACCAGTTGCAGGTAGGTGGCGAAGTAGGTGGTGAACATGTAGAACGACAGCGCGGTCAGCGAGATGAAGGCCCCCAGGTTGCGGATCGCTCGGCCATGGTTGCGCAGGGTTTCCTTGAGCGGCGAATGTTCATGCTCCTTGCCCTGGGCGATGGCTTCGCGGAACGCCGGGGTTTCTTCCATGCGCCAGCGCAGGTACAGGCCGACCAGCCCCAGCGGCGCGGCGATCAAGAACGGGATGCGCCAGCCCCAGGCATTCATCGCCTCGGCCGACAGGCTGGCTTCCAGGCCATAGGCAATCACTGCCGCGCAGGCAAAGGCGGAAAAGGTCGACACCGGTACGAAGCTGCCATAGAAGGCGCGCTTGTCGTTGGGCGCATGCTCCATCAGGTAGGCGCAGGCCCCGGCATACTCGCCACCGGCGGAAAAGCCCTGCAGGCAGCGCGCCAGGGTCAGCAGCGCGGGGGCTGCCAGGCCGATGCTGGCGTAGGTCGGCAGCAGGCCGATGAGGGTCGTGGAGCCGGCCATCAGCAGGATGGTCAGCGACAGGATGCGCTTGCGCCCCAGGCGGTCACCCAGCGCGCCGAACACGATGCCGCCCAGCGGGCGCAGGGCGAACGCCACGGCGAATACCGCAAAGGTCTTGAGCAAGGCCACGCTGGCGTCTTCGCTGGCGAAGAACTGGCTGGCGATCAGGGTAGCGAGAAAGCCGTAGACGGCGAAGTCGAACCATTCGACGAAATTGCCGATGGCCGAGGCGGCGATCACCCGGCGCAGGGTGGCGGGGGATACCTCGTGAGGTGCGGGCATGCGAGTGCTCTCCGGTTCCATTGGCAGGCATGATGAAAGTGGCGCGGTCGGGCCGCGCCATCATTGTTGTGCTTGCCAGTAGATAGCCGGGCGCTGGAAGGCGCTTTGTCGAGGGCGACCTCGGGATACCTGATTCAACCGAACATGATGGGCTGCCCCTGATGGCCCTATCGCCGGCAAGCCAGCTCCCACAGAATTTGCACCGCACTCAAGGCTTGTGCAGTACCTGTGGGAGCTGGCTTGCCGGCGATAGGGCCATGGGCTCAGAAGCGCATATCCAGCGCCAGCTCGAAGGTACGCGGCGGCCCCATGTAGTACTGGCTGTTGTAGGCCTGCTTGGCATACACCTCGTCGGTCAGGTTGCGTACCCGCCCAGTGAGCGTGGTGTGTTCATCCAGCCGGTAGCGGGCGAACGCGCCGAACAGGGTGTACGCCGGGGCCTTGAGGCTGTTGGCGTTGTCGGCATACACCGAGCCCACGTAGCGCCCGTCTGCCCCCACCGACCACGCCGGGGTCAGGCTGTAGGTCAGCCACAGGTTGGCGACGCTGGCCGGTACGTTCACCGGTGCGTTGCCCTTGCGCGATACCGACACGCCGTTGACCGCCTCGTTGAACGCGTCGTACTGCGCATCGACATAGGCATAGTTGGCCTCGGCCAGCAGCTTCGGCGTCACCTGCAGGCGCCCGGACAACTCGACACCGCGTGAGGTCTGCTGCCCGGCCTGGACCGTGAGGTTGGCGTCGTTGGAGTCGCGCACGGCAAAGTCCTTGCGCACGATCTGGTACAACGCCAGCGTGGCTGCGCCGCGCCCGTCGAGAAAGTCGAACTTGCTGCCCACTTCCCACTGCTCGCCCTTGGACAGGTCGAACAGCCCGACGTTGGAATAGGTCGCTGCCGCCAGCGAGCCGGCCGGCAAGTCGGCAGAGGTACTGTACTGCGCATAGACGCTGGCGGAGGGGGTCAGCGCGTAGGTCAGGCCGATACGCCCGGAAAGCGGTTCCCAGCGCCGTTCGAAGAACGCCGGCGAGGTTGGCGTTACCGCGCCGTAGTTGGTCACCTGCATGTCGAGGTAGTCGTAGCGCAGGGCGGTCAGCAGGGCCAGGCGCTCGGTGAGTTGCAGGCGGTTTTCGGCAAACACCGCGCGGTTGGTCACCTCGTGGCGGCGTTGCTTGGTCAGGCCGGCATTCACCCCGGGGATGCCGTCGAAGCTGCCGGGGTCGAAGTGCTCGGCATCGACCACATCGCTCCAGCTGCTCGAGGTGGGGTAGAGGGTCTGGCGCATGCGCGAGTAATCCAGCCCCAGCGACCACTGGCTGGCCAGGCCGAACAGCTGGTTGTCGTGGCGCAGCTCGATGCGGTCGCCCAGCAGGTTCTGGTCGTGGCGCTGCAGGTAAGGGCTGCTGCGTCGTACCCTGCCATCGTCGGTGTAGCTGTAGCGTTCGAGGTTGCGGTAGTCGCGCTGGGCGTTGTAGTGGTACAGCGTGTTCTGCACGCTGGTGCTGTCGCTGAGCTGGTAGTCGAGGATCGAGCGTAGCCAGCGTACCCGCTGCTCATAGCGCCCGTCGCCGACGTTGTAGTTTTCGAAGCGGCGGCTTTTGTCGATCTTCATCGTGCTGCGCCCGGGCAGGATCGGCGAGCCCCAGTAAGGGCTGTCTTCGCGGTCTTCCTGGTACTCCAGGGCCAGGGTGTGGGTGAGGTTGGGCGTGAGGTCGCTCAGCAACGAGAAGGCCAGGCTGTCGGTGTGCCGTTCGTTGCGGTCGATGTAGCCGTTGCCCTGCCCGCGGCTGAAGTCCAGGCGCATGAAATGGCGGGCATCGGCGGGGTTGCTGGCCAGTGCCTGGTTGATGCCGAACGCCACTTCGCTGTCGTCGAAGCTGCCATGGCGGATACGGCCGTCGATGGTCTGCTGATCGCGGCTGGCCAGCTTGGTGATGTAGTTGATCGAGCCGCCCACCGCGCCCGCGCCATGCAGGAACGACGATGGCCCGCCGATCAGTTCGACGCGGTCGAGCACCCAGGCATCTACTGGCCGGGTGGCGCTGCTGTAGCCCAGGTTGATGCCGTTGTACAACTGGGTAACCTGGTTCTGGGTGAATCCGCGGTAGGCGACGAAGCCGCCAAAGCCGGGGTTGGCCGAGGCGTTGACGCCGGTCATGGCGTTGATCACATCCTGGCTGTCCTTGGCGCCGCGCTCCTCGATCAGGCGGCGGTCCGAGACACTGACCGAGGCCGGCGTTTCTCGCGCGGTGAGGCCCAGGCGCGAGCCGGTGCGGATCGGCTCGTCCAGTTGCACGCCGCTGGCGGCGTCGCGTTCACCGTCGATGGTGGTGGCGCTCAGTTCCACCGGGGCAGCATCCGCCCAGGCAAGGTTGCAGGTGCCCATGAGGAGCACCAGGGAGGTTTTGCGAAGCATGTTGGTGTGTCTTCCACGCAAAGGTCATGGCTGACCGCGAGCGCGCGCAGTCAGGCGCGCCCGGTAGAGGTCAGGCGAAATGAAGTACGGCTGCGGGGAAAGCGACGGGGGAGGCGCGGGGGTTGAGGGCGGGGCGTTGATAGCGCGGCGGCGGTTGCGCCCAGCTGCGCACCACGATGGGCGAGGTGGCCACGGCTTGCGCCGGGGTGAACGACCAGCCGCTGCTGCTGAGCGGCACGGCCAGGCCGAACGAGGAGCACACCGGGCAGTCGAGCTGGGCCATGTGCTGGTCGCCGCCGGCGCCATCCAGGTCGATGGCAACGCCGTGTTCGCTGTTGATCGAGCAGAAACCACCTTCCAGGCCGGCCAGGCGCAGGCCACCCATCTGGCCATGGTGCAGGCCGCACAGAACCAGGCTGAACAGGACGCTGGCGTAGAGCGTCCAGGCGGTCAGCGTGCGGGTATGCCGGGTGGTTTTCATGGCGGCGAATCTACCATCCGGATGAACGGTCGGGTAGTGCTTCGGGCTTGATATTTTTGGGGCTGCAATTTGACGCGATGCCTTGTAGGAGCGGCCTTGTGTCGCGAAAGGGGCGCAAAGCGCCCCCAGGGTTCTGTCAGGCCGCACGCTCCAGTACATCCAGCAAATCAACAAACTCCAGCGCCAGTTTATGCCGCGGCGCCAGGTGCACCAGCGGCACCGAGGCCTGGTGCGATTCACGCATCTTGATCGAACTGCTCAGGTACACCGGCAGCACCGGCATGCCTTCACCACGCAATTGCTCGACCAGGGTCTGGTGCAGCGCGGTGCGCCCGGCGAACTGGTTGACCACCACACCTTCCACCTGCAACGCCGGGTTGTGGTCCTGGCGCAGTTCTTCGACCTCGGCCATGACGCAGTGCAGGGCCTGGCGCGAAAAGCTGTCGCAGTCGAACGGGATCAACAGCCGCTCGGCCGCCACCAGCGCGCTGAAGGTATAGAAGTTGAGCGCCGGCGGGGTGTCGATGTAGATCCGCTCGTAGTCCTCGCCCAGTTCCACCAGCAGCTTGCGCAGCTTGTTGATCTTGAACTTGCTCTCCAGCTTGCCTTGCAGGTCGCTGAGGTCGGGGCTGGCGGTCACCAGGTGCAGGTTGCTGTAGCGGGTTTCGGTGATCGCCACCCGGTGCTTCTTGCCGGCAGCGGTGACTGGCGACAAGGTCTGGCGGAAGAAATCGGCGATGCCGGAAGGAATGGCGTCATTGACCAGGCCGGTCAGGTAGTAGGTGGCATTGGCCTGCGGGTCGAGGTCGACCAGCAAGGTCCGGTAGCCTTCGGCGGCACTGGCGGCGGCAAGGTTGCAGGCGATGCTGGACTTTCCGACGCCACCTTTCTGATTGAAAACCACACGACGCATTAGACGCTCATCCATGAAGTGAAAATGTCAGGTTGGGGTCAATCCTATGACTGGAACAAGACAGTTTTATGACAAGGAATGTTACAGCCTGCCAAGTTCATTTCGTCATGTGGCAATCGGTTTGCCTTGAGCTGTGTAGTGTCTGTTCCGGCCCTTTCGCAGGTGAACTGTTCTGGTCAAGTTTTGCCGGACACCGATTACGGTGATCAAGCCGCCTGCTGCTCCATAGCTATTGGCGACAGATAGTTGTTGTAGCTATGGAGCCTGATTCGGTTGTAGCGCATGAAGAAGCTGGTCATGTCCCTCCTGGCTTCTTCAATCTCCTTGTAGCCCTGAGAGGGTACCCACTCTGACTTGAGCGTCCCGAAGAAGCGCTCTGTTGGCGCATTGTCCCAGCATTGCCCCCTGCGACTCATGCTTTGGGTTATCCCATGCTCAAGCAGCTCGGACTGGAAGCGCTGGCTAGTGTATTGGCAGCCTTGATCTGAATGAAACATCAAGCCTGCATGCTTGCCTCGAACCCCCACTGCCATCCTCAGCGCCCTGCTAACCAAGTTAGCATCATTGATGAGAGAAAACGCCCAACCAACGATCCGCCGGGCGAACAGGTCAATCACTACTGCCAGGTGGTACCAGCGCTTCCCGACCATCAAGCTGGTAACGTCGCCGCACCAGACCTGATTGATTGCAGTCGGCTCGAAGTTACGTTCGAGCAGATTCCTGGCCACAAAGGCTTCGACGCCTCTGGAGCGGTACTGATGCCGGCGGCGCTGCCTGCTGGCCAGATTTGCCTCCTGCATGAGTTTTCCGGCCAGATACCGTCCTACTTTGAGCTGCTGAGCCTTCAAGTGCTCAGAGAGCATCCTCGCACCAACGCTTCCCCGGCTTTCAGCGTGCAATTGCACGACTTTTGCTCTGAGCGTGTCACGTTTGGTATTCGGCGTTGAACGGCGATGAAGCCAGTCATAAAACGCGCTGCGGGATACG
Organism: Pseudomonas sp. X4; assembly: GCF_040784925.1. Classification (NCBI taxonomy): domain Bacteria; kingdom Pseudomonadati; phylum Pseudomonadota; class Gammaproteobacteria; order Pseudomonadales; family Pseudomonadaceae; genus Pseudomonas; species Pseudomonas sp. X4. The sequence continues at coordinate 4,489,534 of NZ_CP160798.1, forward strand.
TTCAGCGCGCTACAAAGCAAGCTGGTCGGATACGCCCCAGACTCCCTCAGTTCCTCGATCAAGAAAAACGATCGGGATCCGACATCAAGAGAGCCGTAGCCTTTTTTAAGATTTCGGCCTCGGTCTCCAGACGTTTGATTTTGGCGCGTAGTTGCTGGAGCTCGCGCTGCTCATCGCTGATCGCCTTGGTGCCAGCCACGGGCTGGCCTTTCTGGCGCTCTTTACGAACCTGATCCACCCAGCGGCGCAGAGCCGTTGGACCGACATCCATCGATGCGCAGACGTCGGGAACCGAACAGTTGTCGTCAAGAACCATGCTGGCAGCACGTTGCTTGAACTCGCGGGTATAGGTCTTTCGTTCTTGCATGGAACCTCCTGAGTGGGCGAATCATATCGCCCTTAAGAGGTGTCCGGGATCATTAGGCCAGTTCAAACCCGCTCCCACAGGTTATGCACCGCCCTTGAGGGCTGCGGGGTACCTGTGGGAGCGGGTTTACCCGCGAAGAGGCCGGAACAGGCAAGCAAGGGCGTTCAGGCAACAACCACCCGATTGCGCCCCTCCTGCTTGGCCCGGTAAAGCGCCCGGTCAGCCTCGCTCAACGCATCCCCCGGTTCGCTCTCGGTCTCGCCATCCCAATGCGCCACCCCCAGCGACACCGTCACCGCCCCCACCGGCTCCACTGGCGTATCCTGCACCGTCACCCGCAGCCGTTCGGCCACCACTGCCGCAACGTCCAGGCTAGCCCCCGGCAACAGCATCAAAAACTCCTCGCCGCCGGTGCGGCACAGCAGGTCACCCTCGCGGCAACAGCGGCGCATCAGTTCCGCCAGCCGGCGCAGTACCTGGTCACCCACCTCGTGCCCGTGGCGGTCGTTTACCCGCTTGAAATGGTCGACATCCAGCACGATGGCCGCAAATGCCCGGCCCTCGGCTTCCAGCAACGACAGGTTGAACTCCAGGCTGCGGCGGTTGCCCAGGCCGGTCAGCGGGTCGGTCTGGGCGTCGCGGTTGAGCCGGCCGATGCGTTCATGCAGCAGGTTCAGCCCAAACAGCAGCGCGCGCTTCAGCTCGGCCGCCTCGAAGTACCAGGCCGGTACCCGATGCAGGCGCTCGGCAGTGCCGGCCCGGTCCATCGAGCGGGCGCCGGCGGCCAGCTGCCACAGCGGCCGGGCGATGGTCATGGCCAGCCACCACAGCAGCACGCTGCCCACCAGCGCCAACGGTGCGGAGGTGCCGACCACGTTGAGGATCAGGTGGCTAAGCGGCGTCACTGTCTGGGTCAGCGGCTGCTGCGCCACCACGCCCCAACCGGCGCTGGGCACGGTGGCGTATCCGGCGAGCATTTCCACGCCGAGGCTGTTGGTCAGTTGCCGGGTACCACTGCCCAGGCTCGCCAGCTGATCGATCAATTCATTGCCTTCAACCACCGTCCCCACGCGCTGGCTATCGGGGTGGTACAGCAGACGGCGGTTGCGGTCGACCACGTACAGGTAGGAACCATCCTTGTAGAAATGCTCCCCCAGCAGGCTGTTGAGGATGTTGCGTTCACGCAGGTACAGGCTGCCGCCGACATACCCCAGGTAGCGGCCATTGCTGTCGAAAATGGGTTGCGACAGCGCCACCACCAGGTTTTTGGCCGCCGATATGTAGGGCGTCGACACCAATGGGCGGCGCGCCTGCAGCGCCTCCTGGACACCGGGCGAATGCATGTGGCTGCCGACCAGGTGCCGCAAAGGGGCGGGGGAAATCGCCAACAGCACCCCGTTGGCATCGATCACGAAGGTGGAATTGAAGGCCATGCTCTGGCTCAGGACACGCTCGGCCTCCACCTGCAGGGCGACGGCGTCACCTAGCTGGCGGCCTTGCACGCCAGCGCTGAACGACAGCTGCTGCAAGGCGTTGTCGATAAAGGTCTCGGTGATGCTTGCCAGCTTCATCGCATACACCCGGTTGGCTTCCAGGGCATGGTCGATCAGCAGTTGGCGTTGCACCCGGTAGCTGGCGAAGTAGCTGGCGCACAGCATGACCACGGCGGTAAGGGCGCAAAGCACCAGAATGAGTGTGCGTAGATCCAGGCGCAGTCCGTGCTTGGCGTGTGGCAATCCTGACCTCGGGTGATCGAAAACAGCTACGAAATGGGAACAACGTTACGCCTTATGAGCGCAGTGGGGAACCGCGTTCAGGAGCCTGCCTTTTCCAGCGCGTCCAGTTCGTCTTCCACCTGTTGCATGCGCTGCTCGGCCAGGGCCTGCACCTTCGCGTCGCGGGCCGATTCGCGCATCAGGGCGGTGAGCTTCTCGCTCAGGCGCTTGCCGGCCTCGGTGTCTTCCAGGGCGCGGGCCTTGGCCGGGTCTTGGGTGGCCTCGACGATGGTGGCGAACTCGGCATCGCTGAAGTTCTTTTCGCTGTACAGGCGGAACAGGTCCTGGCGCTGGTCCTCGACGGTCAGGTGCTTGCGCAGCACGCCCTGGATGGTCGCCTGCGGCAGCTGCGGGTGCGTGCGGCCGAGCAGCGCGGCCATGCGCTCGATGTTGTGCGTGTAGGCATCCTGCAGCGGCAGCTGGGCCAGGATCTGTTCTTCACGGGAGGGTTTCTGGTCGCAGGCGGTGAGGGCTGCAGTCAGCAGCAGGGGCAGCAGCAACTTCTGGAGGCGAGGCATGGCGTGGCCTGGTTGGGCAGTGAGTGCTGCCGATTATACGGCAGTTGTGGTTGCCTGATGGATTTTGGGGGCCGCTGTGCGGCCCATCGCGACACAAGGCCGCTCCCACAAGACCCTCACAGGTTTCTGAAGGTGCATTGCACCTGTGGGAGCGGCCTTGTGTCGCGAAAGGGGCGCGCAGCGGCCCCAGGATTTTTCAGGTCACGCGAAACATCAGAACCCACCCCCCAACGGCCATTCCACCGCCAACCGTATCTGGTCCCCATCCAGCTCCGCCTGCGCCGTATTGCCCCGATGCACGTTATGCCGCAGCGAAAACGCGGTGCCCTTGGCCTTGCCGCTCTGCACTACATACCGTGCCTCCAGGTCGCGCTCCCAATGCTTGCCCCCCTTGCCATACCCCAGGTACGCATACCCGCCCGCAGGGTCGACATGGCTGCCGTCGATATCGAACCCGCGCACGTACAACGCCGTCAGGTTCAACCCCGGTACGCCGTAGGCGCCCATGTTCAGGTCATAGCGCGCCTGCCACGATTTCTCGTTCGGCGCGTTGAAGTCCGACATCTGCACCGCGTTGGCAATGAAGATCGCCCCTCGCGTCACGTAGTCGAATGGCGTGTTGCCGTCCACCTGCTGCCAGCCCAGGCTGAAACCGTGCGGCCCGTGGTCGTAACGCGAGACCAGGCTCCAGGTGGTGTTGTCGATGCGCCCGGACAGCGCCTTGCCGGTATCGGTGGTGCGGTACAGGTTGAGGTCGAGGGTGAGGCTGCGTCGCTCATCCAGGGTATGGCTGAGGGTGCTGCCCAGGTAATGCTGGTTCCAGCTGTCCTGGTAGCGTGAGGTGTACAGGCTGCCGCTGAAGGCGGCGCCGGGGTTCCACACCACGCCGGCCAAATCGAAGCTGTTGCCCTGACGGCCATTGGAGTAGTTCACCACGAAGCCCTGGTCGTGGCTGGAAGCATTGCGGTCGGCGTTTTCGTTGAAGTGCCCGGCCACCAGCCTGAGGTGCTCGAACTCGGTGCTGTCAAGGAAGAACCCGGTCGCGGTCTCGGGTAGCAGGCGGCTGTCGGAGGAACTGAACACCGGGGTTTTGACCCGTTGCTCACCGTAGGACAGCACGGTATCGGACATGCGCAGTTTCAGTGCCGCGCCGGCACGGCTGTATTCGTTCTTCGGGTGCCCCTCGTTATCCACCCCGAGCAAGCGTGCTTTGCCCACGCGCCCGCCGCCGCTGTCGAGTTGCACGCCCAGGTAGGCGTGGGCGTCGACCCCGACACCAATCAGCCCCTGGGTGAAACCGGACCGGAAAGTGCCCATCAGGCCATAGGCCCATTCCTCGGCCTTGCCGCTACGTTCATCGCGCGGCTTGTAGGCGTTGCGCCCGGCACTGTTGCGCCCGCCATGCTTGTAGTCGCGCTGGTCGAATACGCTGCGGTTGAGCAGGCTCCAGCGGCCATCCTCGAAAAAACCGTTGCTTTGCGACTGGGCGGAATCGGCCAGCGCAGGGGGCGCGAGCAGGGCGCTGGCGAGCAGCAAAACGGCAGGGCGCGGCATGGGCAGAACTTCCTGTTCAGGGGGCGCGAAAACGCAGGATGTGCGCGCCGTCGAAGGGGTCGATGAGGTAATGGGCGTGCACGCCGAAGGTGTTCAGCAGGCGCTCGGGTGTAAGCACCTCGAGCGGTTTGCCGAGGGCGACCAGGCGGCCCTTGTCGAGCACCGCGACGCGGTCGCAGGTGAGCGCCTGGTTGAGGTCGTGCAGGGCCACCAGGGTGGTCACCGGCAGGGCCTGCACCTGTTGCAACAGGCTCAGCTGGTGCTGGATATCCAGGTGGTTGGTCGGCTCGTCCAGCAGCAGCACCTGCGGCCGCTGTGCCAGGGCACGGGCGATGTGCACGCGCTGGCGCTCGCCACCGGACAACGACCCCCACAGGCGGGTACGCAGGTGCAGGGCGTCGAGGTCGGCCAGGGCCTGCTCGACGATCGTGCGGTCCTCCCGGGAGAACGGCGCCAGCGCCGACAGCCAGGGGGTGCGGCCCAGGGCAACGGCATCGAACACGCTGATCGCATCGAGGGTGTCGGCCTGTTGTTCGACCAGCGCCAAGGCCTGGGCGACACAGCGTCGGGGCAACCGGGCCAGCGGTTCGCCCAGCAGTTGCACGCTGCCGTTGCCTGGCTTGCGCAGCCCGGCCAGCACCTTCAGCAGCGAGGATTTGCCGGAGCCGTTGGGGCCGACGATGCCCAGGGTTTCACCGGCGACAACGCTCAGCTCGATATCGCTGAGCACGGTGTTGCCGGCCAGTTGCAGCCCCAGGTTCTGGCAACTCAAGGGGGCCAGCTGTAGCGCCGTCATGACCGTCATGGGCGCCCCCGGCGGCTGACCAGGATCAGCGCGAAGACCGGTGCGCCGAGCAGCGCGGTGACCACGCCAACGGGGATCACCTGGCCCGGGATCAAGGTGCGCGACAGAATGTCGGCGGCGATCAGGAACAGTGCCCCGCCCAGTGCGCTGGCGGGCAGCAGGCGGCTGTGCCCGGGGCCGAGCAGCAGGCGCAGGGCATGGGGGATCACCAGCCCGACAAAACCGATGGCACCGACGATGGACACCATCACGGCGGTCACCAGCGCCGCGCAGCTGATCAGCAGCAACTGGGTACGCCGCACCGGGATGCCCAGCGACGCCGCCGAGTCGGCACCGAAGGTGAAGGCATCCAAGGCACGGCGATGCCACAGGCACACCAACAGCCCGAACAGTACAACTGGCACGGCCAGCCACACCGAAGGCCAACGTACGCCACTGAGGTTGCCCAGCAGCCAGAACAGGATGCCGCGTGCCTGTTCGGCGGTGGCCGACATGGTGATGAGGAAGGCGGTAAGGGCGTTGAACAGTTGCGAGCCGGCGATCCCGGCAAGGATCACCTGGGCATTGTTGCTGCTGGGGCCGGCTGCCCGGGCCAGCACCAGTACCAGGGCGAACGCTGCCAGGGCGCCGATGAAGGCGCCGCCGGACATGCTCAGCGCCAGGCTGCCGAAGCCCAGCAAGCCCACCAGCACCGCACCGGTCGAGGCGCCGGCAGACAGCCCCAGCAGGTAAGGCTCGGCCAACGGGTTGCGCAACAGTGCCTGGAGGATCACGCCGCAGGTGGCCAGGCCGGCGCCGCAGGCCGCAGCAACCAGGGTGCGGGGCAGGCGGTAGTTCCAGACGATGCCGGCGTCGATCGGGTCGACCGGGTAGCCGGCCTGCCACAGGTGGTTGGCCAGCACCTGGCCGACCACGCCGGGCGACAGGTTGGTTTCGCCGATGGCGGTGCCGGCCAGCAGGGCCGTCAACAGGGCGGCCAGGGCAACGCCGATGCAGGGTAACAGGCGCATCATCACTGGGCTGCTTTGCCGCTGGCGAAGGCGGCGGCCAGCGTCTGCAGGCCGGTGAACAAGCGAATGCCGGCCTGCATGGCATCGGCGTCGAGGATGATGATGCGACCGTGCTTCACCGCGTCCATGTTGCGCGTTACCGGGTCGCTACGCAGGAATGCCAGCTTCTTCTGGTAGTCGTCGGCGGGGTAGCGGCGGCGGTCCATGCGGGCAATGATCAGCCAGGTGGGGTTGGCCTTGGCCAGGGTTTCCCAGCCTACGGTCGGCCACTCTTCGCTGGACTCGACCACGTTGCGCACGCCAAGGGTGCGCAGCATGAAGTCGGCGACCCCCTGGCGGCCTGCCACGTAGGGGTCGATGTGCAAGTCGGCGCTGGAGAACCAGAACAGCGCCGAGGTGGCGGACAGGTCCTTGTCGGCCAGTTGCGCCTTGGCACTGTCCAATCGGCCTTTGAGTTCGGCATTCAGGGCCGTGCCACGGTCCTGCACGTCGAAGATTGCCGCCAGCTGGCTGACGCTCTTGTAGATAGTGTCGACCTGGAACGCCTGCAGGCGGGTGCCATCGGCGCCCACCAGGTTGTCCTTGCCTTCGCAGTCCGACGGCAGCAGGTAGGTGGGGATGCCCAGTTCATCGAACTGCTCGCGGGTGCCGACCACGCCCTGGGCACCGACCATCCATTCGAACTGCACCGTCACCAGTTGCGGGCGCTTGCCCACTACCGCCTCGAAGCTGGGCTCGTTGTCGGCCAGGCGCGGCACCTTGGCGTTCTGCGCCTGGTACTCGGGCAGCACGTTGTTGAACCACAGCGAGGTGGCCGCCAGTTTGTCGCCCAGCCCCAGCGCGTAGAGCATCTCGGTACCGGCCTGGCCAATGGTGACCGTGCGTTGCGGCGCCTGGGCGAAGGTTTGCGGCTTGCCGCAGTTGTCGACCGTCAGCGGGTAATGGGTGGCAGCAGCCTGGGCCAGGCCGGTGAGGCCGAGGCCGAGGCCGGCGAGCAGGGTGGCAAAACGGGGCAGCATGCTGGGCGATCTCCTATCGGACAGTTCGGGTGAGGAACGCACGGACAGGCATCGCCGAGCCCCCGCTGGCGGCAGGGGCAACACTGATGGCCAATCCCGGACACCCCGCCGGTTGGTGAATGTAGGCCGGCAGGTCTCCTGACTGGTGCGTCATGGCCTGGCTCCGGCCTTCCCGGGTTCGTGGCCCAGTGGCATCGATGGAGCAGGCTCGGCACCTACAGTTGCGGGGGCAGTTCCGTTTGGCCCGAATTGGCGGGCCTGGGATTCCCTATTGATTCCGTGGTGGAAACCGGCGGCCGGCATGGTAGACCATCGTGCCGCCGGGTGAAAACGCTTTTCAGAAGTACTTCAGCCAGGTGATGTCGCGCCGCCGCGCCTTCAGGCGGGCGAACCAGCGCACCGGCAGGTACAGCGAAACCGCCAGCAGCACTGCCCCCAGCCACACCGCGGCGATGCCGTCGAAGCCGAAGTAGTCGCCATGGTTGCGGCCAAACAGCGCCACGCTGGCCAGGTACAGCAGCTTCAGCACATACAGGTGCAGCAGGTAGAAGAACATCGGTGCCGCGCCGAACACCGCCAGGGCACTGATCCAGCGGGCCTGGCCGGCGCGTTCGAAGGCGCGCAGCAACAGCAGGCCACAGCCCAGGGTCAGGGCCAGGAACAGCAGCGACGGCGGGTACTTGGTGATGTTGAAGAAGCTCATCAGGGTTTGCGTGACGGTCGGGTAAGCGCTCCACGGCGCCTCGCCGTAGCCGTTGACCAGGCGCAACACGACAAAGCCCAGCAGCGCGATCAGCCCGGCCAGCAGCAGGCGATGCTGGCGTTGGCCGGCCGCGCTGCCACGGGCGAACCACGGGCCCAGGCCGTAGCCCAGGGCGATGACACCGATCCACGGCAGCACCGGGTAGGAGGTGCGCAGGCGCAGGTTTTCGGAGAACTCCAGCCAACCCCGGTCATGCAGGATCGCCCATGGCACATGCAGGGCGGATTCGGCGCCGAAGTGCAGGCCATCGAGCAGATTGTGGCCAGCGATGATGATTGCGCCCAGGGCGATCAGGGCGGCACGTGGCAGCCAGACCAGCAGCGACAGGGCGATCATGCTCACGCCGATCGCCCAGATCACCTGCAGGTAGATGACGCTGGGCGGCAGCTGGAAAGTCCAGGCGAAGTTGACCAGGGTGAATTCCAGCGCCACCAGGAACAGCCCGCGCTTGAACAGGAACGCCGAGACATCGCCGCGGCCCTGGTGTTTCTCGCCGTACAGCCAGGCCGACAGGCCGGTCAGCATGACGAACACCGGCGCGCACAGGTGGGCCAGGGTACGGCTGAAGAACAGCGAAGGCTCGGTGGTATCGATGGCCATCGGGTCGCTGACCTGGCGGTGCAGGAAGAAGGTTTCGCGGACATGGTCCAGGAGCATGAACAGGATCACCAGGCCGCGCAGGGCATCGATGCTCTGCAGGCGCTGGTTGAGCAGGGTGGGGGTGGCGCTGGCGCTTGTCATGGGAGGTCGCTGATAGGAATGGATGTCAACTGAAACGTTATCTTATAACTAAATTGTGACGGGGCGGTAGATGTTTTTGTGCTACCTGTGCCGGCCTCTTCGCGGGTAAACCCGCTCCCACAGGTACCTCACCGTATTCGAATTCTGTGATATCCCTGTGGGAGCGGGTTTACCCGCGAAGAGGCCGGTGCAGGCAGTTCAGGTCAGAAGCTGTAATCCACCGTCGCAAAGTACGACCGTGGCATCCCCATCAGCCACTGCTGGCCACTGAACGCCGACTGCACATACTCACGGTCGAACAGGTTGTTCAACTGCAACCCTAGCCGCACATCCGGCAACACCTGCCAGCCGATGTCGGCATCGACCACGGTGTAGCCGGGGGTGCTCTGGGTGTTGGCGGTATTGGCATATCGTTCGTCCACATAGCGCGCGCCAATGCCGGCCTCCAGCCGCTGGCCGAAGCCTTTGCTCAGCCACAGGTTGGCGGTACGCCGCGGGACATTGGCCGGGCGATTGCCCGCACGGTCCTGCGCCGCGCCGCCGACCATTTCGTCGAAGTCGTCATACCTGGCGCGCACGATCGCCGCGTTGGCCGACACCTGCCACTGGTGCGCCAGCGCCAGTTCCAGGGTTGCCTCCAGGCCGTCGGACGTCTGCTGGCCAGCCTGCTGCTTCTCGTGGGTGACCGGGTCATCCACCAGCAGCTTCTTCTTGACGATGTGGTAGGCCGCCAATGTCCATTCGCCACGCCCCTCCCAGAAGCGCTGCTTCAGGCCCACCTCGGTCTGCCTGGCCTCGGTCAGGTCGTAGTGCATCTGGTTGGCGCTGAGGCTGATGAGGTTGTCGACCCCGTCCTCGCTGGTGGAGTACTGGCCATACAGCGACAGGTCGTCGCTGACCGCAAACACCAGCCCGGCACGCCAGTTTCCGCCTTGCAGGCTGCGGTCGCTGCGGCTGTCGGTGGTCAGTTTCTCCTGGACGATGTGGTTCTGGTCGCGGCGCACGCCGGTGACCAGGGACAGGCGATCGCTCAACTGCAGGCGGTTTTCGGCGAACAGGGCAAAGGTGTGGGTGGTGGACAGGGTTTGCGGGCGCAGCGGCGAGGCGCTGTGGAACCAACCCGGTTGTGGCTGCCAAGGGTCGACGTAGTCACCGCCCACATCGTTGTAGGGCGCGTTGCTGTCGACGTTGAAGCGGACCTTGTTGTACTCGGCGCCGACCACGGTCTTGCTGGCCAGGCCGAACAGCGTGTGGTCGAGGGTGAAGGCCTGGCGATCGCCGAACTGTTCCTGGTTGTGCTTGATCTGCAGGTAGCTGCCGCGCAGCAGCTGCTGGCGCCCGGCATTCCAGCTGTACTCCTCGGCATTGCGCCAGTGACGGCGGCTCTTGATGTAGTACAGCTGGTTGCTGGCGCTGAGGTGGTCGCTCAACGTCCAGTCGGTGTTCAGGCGGGTCCATTCATCGACGTAGTGCTGCACATCGTCCTGCACGTTGTAGTTCTTCTTGCGCGGGCTGCTGCGGTAGTGGCCGTCGATCAGCGGGGTGCCGTAGTAGTTGGCAGGCTGCGCATCGCCGCGGTCGTGGGCGAGGGTGAAGCTGAGGTCGTCGCTGGCATCGAAGCGCAGCGCGGCGCTCAGCGCCAGGCTGCGTGACGGGGTGCGGTCGACCCAACCGTTACCGGTTTGCTGGTTCAGGGCCAGGCGGTAGCTCAGGCGCTCGCCGAGGCTGCCGCCGCTGTCCAGGCCGAGCTGCTGGCGGTCCCACGAACCGTAGCCCAGGCGCAGGTGGTTGCGTATCTCGCCGGCAAACGGCTTTTTCGGGATCACGTTGACTACCGCACCGGTGGCGCCTTCGCCATACAGCACCGAGGCCGGGCCACGAATCACATCGATGCGCTCGACCATCCACGGGTCGACCGGGAACGTCTGGGTGCCGGCACCGGTGTACAGGCGTGCGCCGTCGAACAGGGTCATCACCGAGTTGTGCCCGGTAAAGCCGCGGGCGGACAGGCCCGTGCCGCCGTCGCCCGGGGAGCCGATGTAGCTGATGCCCGGTGAGCGGGTCACCGCGTCCTGCACGGTGAGGTTGTTGCGCTGCTGAATCTGCTCGGCGCTGATGCTGCTGGTGCTGGCCGGTGTCTCCAGGGCGCTGAGGCCCAGGCGCGAGCCCGCCTGGGTCGGGGTGGCCAGGTCGATGGCGTGGCTGCCTTGGGTGTCGGTGATGGCCGTGGAGGGCAGGGCCAGTGGCTGTCGGTCGAGGTCATCGGCCAGGGCCGGCAGGGATACGGCCAGGCAGGCCGCCAGAGGGTGAAGCTTGAAGATACGGGACATGTCGTTCCACTACTGCAGGAATGAATGGATCCCGGTGGAAAACACGCAAAGGCGCACCGTGCACGCAGGCGCGCGCGCGGATACCGGCCTGCGCCCGCCCACCGCGGGTTGCCAAGTGAAGCTTCAGGCCGGTCTCCGGGCTTGCGAGGGGCATGAAACCTTCACCTTCCCATGCGTGTGCACAGTGGTATCTCGAAGGGTTCGCTCGCTTACCGTTGCGGGGGCAGCGCCGGACTTGTCGTGGGCAACACGACGCACCGGCTTCCCGTTTCACCCTGCGCGCGGCGGCGCAGGGCACCTGAAACTGGCGGGCATATGACCATTGAAACGCGGGAGGCGTCAAATCTGCCTGCTACCAATGAAACAACTCTCGTCGCGCCCCCTCGGTAATCGCCACGATCCCCGGGTGCTTGACCTTGCGCTCCACCGAAATGGCATAGAACGACTCGTGCACCGCCTCGGTCTGCCCGATCAGCTCCACGCCGTACTGGCGGCACACTTCCTCGGCGATCACGCTGGGCGCGACGAAGATGCCGCTGCCCGACTGCCCGAACGCCTGCATCAAGGCACTGTCATCGAACTCGCCGACGATCCGTGGCTGCACCTGCTGCTCACCCAGCCAGCGCAGCAGGCGGCTGCGTACCACGGTTTCCTGCCCGGGGATAAGCAATGGCGCATCCTGCAGGCAGGCGGGGAAGGGGCCTTCCAGGCGTTGTGCCAGCGCCGGGGTGGCGAAGAAGCTCAACCCACACTCGCCCAGTTTCTGGCTATAGCCCTTGATGTCCAGGTGGCTGGGCATGGGGCTGTCGGAAATCACCAGGTCCAGGCGCTGGATCGCCAGGTCGGCCAGCAGCCGTTCGAGCTTGTCCTCGCGGCAGTTGATACGCAGCACGTCGTCCAGCTCCATGGTCGGTGCCAGCAGGCGGTAGACGATGGACTTGGGCACCACGTCCGCCACGCCCACGCGGAACAGGATCTGCTCCTGCGGGCCGGCCCGCAGCATGGCCTCCAGCTCGTTACCCAGCTGGAACATCTGCTCGGCATAGATCAGCGTCTGGCGCCCTGTTTCGGTCAGTTCCAGCTGGCGCCCCACGCGCTGGAACAACTCCAGGCCGTAGGTCTGTTCCAGCAGGCTGATCTGCCCGCTGATGGTTTGCGGGGTCAGGTTCAACTGTTCGCTGGCACGGGCGATGCTGCCGGTCTTGGCCACGGCCCAGAAGTAGTGCAACTGCCGATAGTTGAGCATCGGTATGTTTCCGGAATCGTAAAAACCGAAGTATAACCGCTGAAAATACGAATTTTCCGGATGTGTTGCGCTCTTTAGAATACGACTCCATCAGGCGCCGTGTGCGCCGCCGGAACATGAAAAGCGAGGAACCTATGCTGCAACTCAAATCCATCGGCACGCCGCTGGTGCTGGCCTTGGCCCTGTTCACCCTGGCCGGTTGCGAGCAGGCCGAGAAATCCGCCCAGCAGATGCTCGACCAAGCCGCACAGTCGGCCAAGCAGGCCATCGACGACACCAACAAGGCCGCACAGCAGGCGTTGAGCGAGGCCATCGGCAGCGAAGGGCACAAGCCCAAGGACGCCGACAAGAAAGAAGACACCCAGGAAATCTGACCCCCAACCGCTGCTGCAGGATTTGAACAATGGAATACTTGCTGGAACTCGTCGCTAGCCCTACCGCCTGGGTTGCCCTGGCTACGCTGGTAGCCATGGAAGTCGTGCTGGGCATCGACAACCTGATCTTCATCTCCATCCTGACCAACAAGCTGCCGGTGGAGTACCGCTCCAAGGCGCGCCGTATCGGTATCAGCATGGCCTTGGTCATGCGCCTGGCGTTGCTCAGCACGGTGGCCTGGATTGTCCAGCTGACCGACCCGGTGTTCGAAGTGTTCGGCAATGCCTTCTCCTGGAAGGACGTGATCCTGATTGCCGGTGGCCTGTTCCTGCTGTGGAAGGCGACCAAGGAAATCCACGAGAACGTCGACCCGCACGGGGCCAAGGAAGAAGCCAAGGTGTCGTCGACGGTTACCCTGGGCTTTGCCGCGGCGATCTTCCAGATCCTGTTGCTGGACATCGTCTTCTCGGTCGACAGCATCATCACCGCCGTGGGCATGACCGAGCACCTGCCGATCATGATCATTGCCGTTATCACTGCCGTGATCGTCATGATGGTGGCCGCCGACCCGTTGGCCAACTTCATCAACGACAACCCGACCGTGGTGATGCTGGCCCTGGGCTTCCTGATCATGATCGGCATGACGCTGATCGCCGAAGGTTTCGGTGCCCATGTACCGAAGGGTTATGTATACGCGGCCATGGCCTTCTCGACGGCGATCGAGATCCTCAACATCCTGGCCCGTCGGGCGCGGTTGAAGCGCGAAGCGGCTGAAGGTTGATGCAAGAAAAGCGGGGCGCTTGCGCCCCATTCGCGGGTGAACCCGCTCCCACAGGTCCCCGCCACTTCTGAAGGCAGTGGAGGGCCTTGTGGGAGCGGGTTCACCCGCGAATGGGCCTCCGAAAGCTATGAATCAGTGCACCCCGGCATGCCGCCGCGCCCGGCGCACAGGCTGTGGCTTGGCGGGGGCCTGCGGTGGCAGGTGGTGGTGGGAGTGACGCCGCACGATACGCAGTACACCCCATAGCATGGCGGCTGCAACGCTCAGCCACATGCCCACCAGCATGAGGATTGCCATGGTCAGGCTCATCTGTGCCTCCATCTCTACGGGCCGCGCTCGGTCGCCGACGCTGGCCTTCCAGACACTGCTTTAGTCTAGTCTCTCGCCTGTGACGTTCCATTGACCAAAGGTCTATTGCTTGGTCCGATTTGCTCCTAACCGGTGTCGGACTATACCCGCGCCGCTGTCCGACCTATGATCGGTGGCCAGAGCCGGGCGCTGCCTGCCCGGCGTTGGAGCAAGCGAGTGTCCATGCAGCAACCTTCCTTCAAGACCATCCCTCGTCGGCTGCTGGCGGCCTGCCTGGTAGCGGCCAGCCTGGCCGGTTGTGCCAGCGTACCCTCCGCCAACCTCAAGGGTTTGCCGCAGCGGGTCGAGATCAGCAGCGTGCCGTTCTACCGTGGCAACGCCAACCACAGCGGGGCCATGGCATTGGCGGCGGTGCTGTCGCAACAGGGGGCTCCGATCACGCCGGGGCTGCTGGACAAGCCGCTGAACCTGCCCCAGGGCGCCGAGGCGCTGGACACCGGCATCCCCCGGGTGGCGCGCGACTACGGCATGGTGGTGTATCCGCTGGACAAGCAGCTGGACGCACTGTTGACCCAGGTGGCAGCGGGCAACCCGGTGCTGCTGCGTTACGAGGATGGTTCGGCCTGGTGGAGCGAGCCACGCTATGCCGTGCTGATCGGCTACGACCGCTACAAGCAGCGGGTGCTGTTGCGCTCGGGCATGCACCGGCGGCAGCTGATGGCGTTCGATGACTTTGCCTCGGCGTGGGCGAAGCTTGGGAGTTGGGCGGTGCTGGTGCAGCAACCGCGGCAATTGCCGGCCCAGGTGGACCGCCAGCGCTGGTTGCAGGCTGCGGATGAACTGGCGCGGGCGGGGCAGGAGATTGCGGCGAAGCAGGCCGTGAGTAGCCTGAATAAATAGCTTTGTCTGTACCGGCCCTTTCGCGGGTGAACCCGCTCCCACAGGAAACCCGCTGCCCTCAGGTCCAGTGATATCCCTGTGGGAGCGGGTTTACCCGCGAAGAGGCCAGCCCTGGCTACATCAGAAGCCCAGGCGATCGCGCAGGCTGTAGTACCAGGCACCAATGGCGCTGAACGGCACGCGCAGCATCTGGCCACCCGGGAACGGGTAGTGCGGCAGGCCGGCGAAGGCGTCGAAGCGCTCGGCCTGGCCACGCACGGCCTCGGCCAGCACCTCCCACAGGAAACCCGCTTCCCTCAGGTCCAGTGATATCCCTGTGGGAGCGGGTTTACCCGCGAAGAGGCCAGCCCTGGCTACATCAGAAGCCCAGGCGATCGCGCAGGCTGTAGTACCAGGCACCAATGGCGCTGAACGGCACGCGCAGCATCTGGCCACCCGGGAACGGGTAGTGCGGCAGGCCGGCGAAGGCGTCGAAGCGCTCGGCCTGGCCACGCACGGCCTCGGCCAGCACCTCCCACAGGAAACCCGCTGCCCTCAGGTCCAGTGATATCCCTGTGGGAGCAACTGTCTTGCTCAATTTCTAAAATCTAGCGCGTCACCTGTGGGAGCGGGCTTGTCCCGCGAACACGGGCGAAGCCCGTGCCATCCAGCGCGGTATTGGCTTGGTGGGCAAGCCCGCTCTCATATGAATTACGTCGGTTTCCTGATCTAGGTCCGCTTAGGCTGTGGCAAGACCAGATCCAGCCAAGGCTCGCCAGTCCTGAGCATGGCATTGAGCCGTACGAGGAATACCCGCATACAGGCTACGATAGCGACCTTGGCAACTTTTCCTCGTTCGCGCAGTGCCTCATAACGAGCCTTGAGTGCTGGGTTGTACTTCATCGCCACAAGGCATGACATGTACAACGATCGCCTGGCCTCAAACCGCCCGCCTGAGATAGAGCGCTTGCCCACGAATTTTCCGCTGTCGTGGTTGAAGGGCGCCACCCCGACCAATGAGGCTATTTCTCTAGACTCGACACGCCCCAGTTCTGGCAGAAGCGTTACCAGCTTGCCCGCCGTAACCAGCCCAATGCCTTTGACCTGGACCAGCTGAGTAACCCGTTCATCTTTCAGGGCTTCCGCTTGCTGGCTGATCGCTTGCTCAACCAGCTTGATCTGCGATTTGAAGTGCTGGAGGTTGGCTTTCAGAAAGTCGGACACCACGCGGGACTGCGCCTGTTTCAGGCGCCTCAGATCGTCATCACGCTGCTGAACCAGCCGATCACGTTGCTGCAGCAATTCCCGCAACAGCGCACGTTCCGGGCTGATCCGCAGGGTGGACTGGTCTGGAATGACCTCAGCGTAGTGGGCCAGTACTTCGGCATCGATGGCGTCGGTCTTGGCTTTGACGCCGATGGATTCTGCGAACGCTCGGGCTCGCTTGGGATTGACGCGTATGACTTTGTAGCCGCCATCCTGCAAGAAATGCATGACATCTCGCTCGTAGCCGCCCGTGGCCTCCAGCAAAACGCGCTTGATACTGCGCCCGCCAAGGCTTCGCTGCAGCTCCTCGAAGCCTGCCCGATCATTGCTCACATGGATTTTTATGCCTTGTGGCCGCACCAGCGCATCGAGTGATCGACTGGAAACATCAATACCCAGGAAGGACGCCATCACCAAACCCTCCTAAACTCAACACTGTGAGAGGACTTTGGCTTGGCCCACGCTTGTGATTCGAGATCAGAGCCGCATCCAACTGTTCGGGCTCTCGCCAAAGTGGAACGGTGAATGACAGCTTGTGCTCCCACTCGTGCTCATGGCACCTGCGGCATTCAGCTTGTCATTCACCGCTCTCACTCCAGATTTTAATCCCTCATCAAGACACAAGCGGGTTTACCCGCGAAGAGGCCAGCCCTGGCTACATCAGAAGCCCAGGCGATCGCGCAGGCTGTAGTACCAGGCACCAATGGCGCTGAACGGCACACGCAGCATCTGGCCACCCGGGAACGGGTAGTGCGGCAGGCCGGCGAAGGCGTCGAAGCGCTCGGCCTGGCCGCGCATGGCCTCGGCCAGCACCTTGCCCGCCAGGTGGGTGTAGGTCACGCCGTGACCCGAGCAGCCCTGGGAGTAGTAGATGTTGTCGCCGATACGGCCAACCTGCGGCAGGCGCGACAGGGTCAGCAGGAAGTTGCCGGTCCAGGCGTAGTCGATCTTCACGTTCTGCAGCTGCGGGAAGGCCTTGAGCATCTTCGGACGGATGATCGCCTCGATGTTGGCCGGGTCACGCGCGCCGTACACCACGCCGCCACCGAAGATCAGGCGCTTGTCGCTGGTCAGGCGGTAGTAGTCGAGCAGGTAGTTGCAGTCCTCGACGCAGTAGTCCTGTGGCAGCAGAGTGCGCGCCAGTTCGTCGCCCAGCGGCTCGGTGGTGATCACCTGGGTGCCGCATGGCATGGACTTGCTGGCCAGTTCCGGCACCAGGTTGCCCAGGTAGGCGTTGCCGGCGACGATGATGAACTTGGCGCGGACCTTGCCCTGCGGGGTATGCACCACCGGGTTGGCGCCACGCTCGATGCGTACGGCCGGGGTTTGTTCATAGATGATGCCGCCCAGCGATTCGACCGCGGCGGCTTCGCCCAGGGCCAGGTTCAGCGGGTGGATGTGGCCGCCGCTCATGTCCAGCATGCCGCCCACATAGTTGTCGCAGGCGACCACTTCGCGGATGCGCTTCTGGTCCATCAGCTCCAGCTGGTTGTGACCGAAGCGTTCCCACAGGCGCTTTTGCGACTCAAGGTGGCCCATCTGCTTGCTGGTGAGGGCAGCGAACACGCCACCGTCCTTCAGGTCGCACTGGATGTTGTACTTGGCCACGCGCTCACGAATGATGCGCCCGCCTTCGAAGGCCATCTGGCCCAGCAGCTGAGCCTGCTTGGGGCCGACGGTGCGTTCGATGACGTCGATGTCGCGGCTGTAGCTGTTGACGATCTGGCCACCGTTGCGGCCCGATGCGCCGAAGCCGACCTTGGCCGCTTCGACGATGCTCACCTTGAAGCCGTTCTCCAGCAGGAACAGGGCGCTGGACAGGCCGGTGTAGCCGGCGCCGATGATGCACACATCGGTTTCCACCTCACCCTGCAGCGCCGGACGTGGCGGCACCGGGTTGGCCGAGGCGGCGTAGTAGGACTGGGGGTAGGGGGTGTTAGCCATGCTGCAGGAACCTCGTGTTTTATATTTTTAACGAATGTACCGATGCTATCAATAATAATAAACACCCGCTAGTCGTCCGTTGAAAAACCTTTACTCGGTCCCCGTCAGCGCGCCTTTCTATAAAGAGTTTAAGATTCAGTAGGTTAGCGCGAAAAAAAGTATTGACATGGTCTTTGGAATGGGTAGAATGCGCACCACACGACAGGCACATAGCTCAGTTGGTTAGAGCACCACCTTGACATGGTGGGGGTCGTTGGTTCGAGTCCAATTGTGCCTACCAAATCGAAGAAGGGGTGATCCGAAAGGGTCACCCCTTTTTTCATTGTGATTTTATGCGGCCAGGGGCTGGTGCGCAGCCCATCCGACCAGTGCCGTGCTCCGGCAAGGCGGCCCCATGTGTAGAAAACTCGAAAGTTTTTGATTTTTCTCAAAAAAACGCTTTACAGGTACGCATTCGATCACTAATATGCGCACCACACGACAGGCACATAGCTCAGTTGGTTAGAGCACCACCTTGACATGGTGGGGGTCGTTGGTTCGAGTCCAATTGTGCCTACCAAACAAAAGTCCCGGTTTCCGGGCATCAAAAGGGCGACCCCAAGGGGTCGCCCTTTTGTTTTTGTCGTGCCCAACGAAGGGCGACTTCGCGCGCTACAGCCTCGTCGGATAACCGCATAGCGAATTGCGACTATAGTGAGTCTCTAGCGATGGGGTCAGAGATGCGGCTATGCCTTCGATTGATGTGTCGCTTCCGTTGAGCCTGCGCAAACGAGCCATGTTGGCCAGTGCGTTGAACCTTCTCGCTGTCTTTGCTTCCCAGGTCATGCGGCTGGGCGGCAATCTGGTTATCACCCGCTTGCTCGTGCCGGAAATGTTCGGCGTGATGGCCATTGCCACCACTGTTGCAGTGGTGCTGCAACTGCTTTCCGATGTTGGACTGCGGCCGAACGTCATTCAGAGCTCGCGCGGCGACGAACCGCTGTTTCTCGATACCGTGTGGACGGTGCAAGTCATCCGTGGGTTTGTGCTGTTCCTTCTGACGTTGCTATTGGCCCTGGGGGCAAAATTCACGCAGTACATCGAACTGTGGCCGGCCCATTCCACCTACGCCGCTCCAGAGCTACCGATGGTGCTGGCGTTGTCTGGGTTCGCCGCGATCATCTATGGCTTCCAGTCGCCCAAGGTCGATGTGGCCATCCGTGTCTTCCAGCAGAAGAAGGTAGTGATCGCCGAACTGATTGCACAGTTTGTCGGTTTGATCGTGATGCTCGTGGCAGGCTATCTCACCCGCTCCATCTGGTCATTGGTGGCGGCGGGGCTGCTGAGCACACTGGTTTTCACCGTACTCAGTCACCTGGTCTTCCAGGGGCCGCGCAACCGCCTGCGATGGGACCCCGCCGCGCTGCGCGAGGTGTTCGATTACGGGCGCTGGATCTTGTTGTCATCCTCCGTAGGGGTGCTGGCGATGCAGGGTGACCGGATCTGGTTCGGCGGAAGTATGTCGGTCGCGGAACTAGGGGTCTATTCCATCGCTGTCGCCATCCTCGGGGCCATTCAGTCGGTCCTGCTGCGGCTGGCGGGGGCAGTCGCCTTGCCGGCCTTCAGTGAGGCAACGAGAAGTGGCGACAAAGAGCGGGTGCGCAGCCTTTACTACCGTTCCAGGGTGCTGTTTGACCTGACCTCGCTGTTCGCTTGCGGTTTTTTGCTGACTGCCAGCCCGCTGTTGATCAGTTGGCTGTACGACGACCGTTATGCCGGCGCCGGCAATACCATGGCCATTCTCTCGCTCTCTCTTTTCACCTTGCGCTTCACGCTGGCACACCAGCTCTGGTTGGCCCTGGGGCTTACCAAATACGTGGCGATGGACAACATCATCCGGGTCGTTTCGCTGTTTATCCTACTGCCGGTCCTCATGGCCATCGGTGGCGTGAGCTATGCCATCTGGGGTGTGGCGCTGCATACCTTCTTCACGCTTTTCCTGATTTTTCCTGTCAACCGCAAACTGGGTCTGCTGGACCTGAAGCGCGAGGTTGTAGTACTGCCTGCCCTGCTGATCGGCGTCTTTTTCGGTGAAATGATAACCAGCCTGTTCACCTGATTGGGCCGTGAAGGCGCAGGCAGGTGAGCGTGTGGTCGGTAGACACATGGGCTGCAAAAGGTTCCAGCGCCTGGGAGGGGAGGCTGCATCAGGCGGCCCCTGAGGCCGCACGGTCAGGTATGCCGTTGTTATCTTTCGCCATATTCACAAGTAGAAAAAATGGCGCCATAAAACATACAGTTTTCACTGGCTAATCATTGAATAATCAATGGTTAAGCGTGTCTTGACAGATCTTTTTCGCAGATCTTTAATCTTTTGGTATATGGTGGCCCAAGGCGTTTAAGTGCCAAAGATTATTGCGTGTTTATTTGGCAGCGCTTATTGCCTGTTAACTGGATAAGCTCCAAGGACATGAAATGAGAGAGCACATACGAAAGCTCATAACGCCGTCGATGCGCTTCGAAATAAGAAAGTTCTTGACTTGGGCCCAGGATATAATGGGGCGCGCGTGTTTGTGGCGCTGGGAAATTACCAGGTTTCGGCTGCAGACAAGTAACGACTACGAAGTCTTATATGTGGGTCGAAAGAGCCGCAAGGAGATGGCCAAGTTGCTCATCGGCGGTAAACCCGAGGCCGACACCAAATCCGGCGATGGCACGCAACAGCCTGGCGCCGCGTCCCATAGGGTGTTGATTAGCGAGATGCCCAGTGCAGGTGCCCTGTACGTGCCCCATTACCTGAGTGCCATCATCCCCTTGGGGCGTCCGCTGGAAGAGATCATCGCCCGCTACGACGGTGAACTGCGCCGCAACATCCGCAAGTGTCGGCCACTGTACCGCATGCAGCAGGTGCTGACCGACGAGGAGATTGGCAAGGCCGACCGGGAAATGTTGCAGCCTTATGCCCAGGCGCGGCATGGCCTGCATGCCAAACAATTCGACTCCCAGGAAGTGTTGCGCATCGCCAAGACCGTTGGCCGGCTCGACCTCGTGATGAAAGGCGAGGAGGTTGTAGCCTGTCATTTCGGTTGTGTAATAACCCGGGCCGGCAAGCGCTATTGGAGCACGCTTCGCTTTGGCTACCCGGAGGCCGTCTTCAATGACCCAAAACGACTGCGCGAGGTCAACTCGATCACTACCTTCATGGCCCTGGAATGGGCCATCGAGCAGGGTTTCGATTATTACGATATCGGCCAATGTCTGGCACGTCCGGACGATGGGCTTTTGAAATGGAAGCGCCGGCGCGGCGGTGATGTGGATACCTTGGGCAACCAGGCTTACATGTTCGTCCGGCTGCCGAAGACCGGCATCGCCAAGTTTCTCTGGGAATTCCCGTTATTTGCCGTCGAGAACAGCAGGCTCACACTGCATCTGGGTTTGCCGGATGGGGCAAGTGACGAGGAAATTGTCGATCGCTATCGTGAAATGGTCTTCGGTGGATTATTCAAGATATACATTTACTGTGCGAAAGCGCCTGGCGAACTGCTACTGGAGAACTTGCGTGATCGATATGCTCACTTCCAGTCCCCGCCCATTCTGGAAAAAGTAGTGTGCAACTGAGCGCGAAAGATAGCCTTTCAATGAGAGCGCTGCATGATGAACGACATTTCGGATGTAGACACGAAGGGATCCGACCATAAAAGCTGGAGCTTGGCCGCATACAAGTACCTCGCAAGAAAGCGGCTGGTACGAAAGCCGTCGGAGAACCTGAAGAACCTTGCGGTCAGGACCTGGGATATCGCCCCGGCCGAGGTCACCCCAGCGCCTCCCGCTTTCTTTCTGCCGAATCAGTTGGAGCGAGTGACCGGCTGGGAAGCGAAACGTTTCTTTCCTTTCGAGCATCCGCGGCGGACCATGGAGGGGCTGGGCAGCGTCGCACAGGCCCCTACCAGGGGCTATCTGATCAAGGACGTCATTCTGATCGATGGCGCACTGTACAAGAACAATGCCAGCTTCTGGCTGTCTGACCGGCCCAACGGGTTGCCGCGAATCGTGGTGGAGCAAGAGATCGAGCGTGGGGCCGCTTATTGTTCACGTTACGGCAACCGCTGGTTTGGAACGTGGCTGGCCGAGGATTGCGTCACATATGCTTTGGCCCGTAACGAAGGCGTGCCGGTCACCACGGCACCCTCGGGCAGGTTCCCCCTTTTTTCCCAGGCTGCGCAGTACGAAGAATGGCTTGGCATGCATCCGCTTCGGCTGCACACGGCCTTTTTTCGAGAGTTGGTGCTGTTCGATGACTTCAGCCACAACACAAACCAGTCCGAGCGATACCGCGCCATGGGCCAAAAGTTGTTGTCGCGGGTAAATTACCAGTCCCACCCGGGGGTTTTCATCTTGCGGGGCGGTGATGGGGATCCGCGCCTGCTGCACAACGAACTACAGATTGCCGAACATCTGCAAAAACATCGCGGCTTTCGCATCCTTGCCCCTTTGAAGTGCGACCTGGCAACCATCGTGGAAACCTGTGCCGGGGCGAGGGTAGTGGTGGGCGTCGAAGGCAGCCAGCTCATCCACGGTATGAATGTGCTGTCGCCCGGCGCTTCGGTGCTGACGCTGCAGCCACCTGATCGCTTTGTCTGCTTCTACAAGTACCTGACTGATCGCGATCAACAGCATTTCGGCTTTGTGGTCGGGATACCTGATGGCAGCGGCTTCCGCATCGACCTCGATGAGCTCCAACGGACCTTGGATCTGCTGCCGTCATGACAAGGCAAGGCATGCCATGACTGCCTGAGGTGCATGGCCACTGGTTGCACGGTGTAACGTATGGTCGCGGTCCTTGCCCGGGGAGGGCGTGCTAGAATCCGCGCCTTCGAATCTGGAGGTACACGCGTGCGCAAACTGGCTGTGGTAATGGCAGTGCTCGCCCTGGCGGGCTGTGAGAACGAGGTCGAAGGCGTGCACAAACAGGTGGCCGAACACCTGCACAACCCCAAGACCGCCAAGTTCGGCAACGTGCGGATCGACACCCAGGGCACCATCTGCGGCCAGGTCCGCGGCAAGGATGATGCCGGGCAGTACGAAGCCTACCGCAGCTACGTGGCGATCAAGCGCGATGGCCAATACGAAATCATCGTCGACGACAGCGGCAACAACCTGCGCATCCGCGAGATGTGTGGCGGCGCCGAGCTGCAGCGTCGCGCCGAAGCCCTGGCAGGCCAGCCGGCCCCGCAAGGCTGGGATGTGGAAGTGATCCAGGGCGCCAACATGGGCGCGCTCAGCGACATGACCGCGCGCCTGATCGAAAAGGGCATCCCGTCCTCGGTGGAGTACCGCGACGGCAAGCCGGTGGTGCTGATGGGGCCGTTCCCCAGCCGTGAGGAAGCCGAAGCACGCAAGGCCGAGGTGATGGCCAAGCTGGGTACCGACTCGGTGGTGATCCAGCACGGCGCAGCGCGCTAAACCCGGTTTCTGCAGGCGCGGACTTTTGTGGGAGCGGCCTTGTGTCGCGAAAGGGCTGCGCAGCGGCCCCAGAATTTTGAACCCTGCACTTGCCGGGGCCGCTATGCGGCCCTTTCGCGACACAAGGCCGCTCC
Source organism: Pseudomonas sp. X4 (assembly GCF_040784925.1). Classification (NCBI taxonomy): domain Bacteria; kingdom Pseudomonadati; phylum Pseudomonadota; class Gammaproteobacteria; order Pseudomonadales; family Pseudomonadaceae; genus Pseudomonas; species Pseudomonas sp. X4. The sequence goes on from NZ_CP160798.1 coordinate 4,512,792, forward strand.
CACACGGCTTCCACAAGGCCGCTTGTGCAAGGTCGGCGCGGCACAGTCACACGCGCGCTAGACATTGTCCGCACAGTTTTGGCTATGCTTGGCAGGAAGAAGCCGAACGGGGAGGGCCTCATGTCTACACTGGAGCGGGCCATTGCCGTGGCCGCCAGGGCGCATGAAGGGCAATACGACAAGGGTGGGGCTGCTTATATCCTCCACCCGCTACGCGTGATGATGCGGGTTTCCACAACCGAACAACGGATTGTCGCGGTGCTTCACGATGTGATCGAAGACACCCCGCTGACCCTGTCCGACCTGGCGCGCGAGGGTTTCGCGCTGAAAATCCTTGCCGCCTTGCTGGCGCTCAGCCGCCGTGAGGGCGAGGCCTACCAGGACTTCGTGGTGCGCCTGGGCGGTGACCCGCTGGCACGCACCGTCAAGCTGGCCGACCTGGCCGACAACAGCGACCTTTCGCGCATCCCCTGCCCAGGCCCCACCGACCTGGCGCGGCTGGCGCGTTACCGCGAAGCCAGCGCCTACCTGCAGGCGTTGGCCTGAGGTTGAATACGCGGTCAGTCTTCCTTCGGCACGGTCCAGAAAATCTGCACACCGCCATCGTCGCGGTGGGCGAGGGTGACGTTATCGTTTTCGGCGATTTCCTCGAGCAGGGTTTCCCAGTCTTCCGGGGCTTCCTGTTCCAGGCGAAAGATCAGCGCCGCGCGGCTGCGCTGGGCAGTGGGGCTGTTGATGATCTTCTGGATGCGCATACCCAGTTGTTCATAGCTGCTCGGGGTGGCGGAGGCGGTGCTGGACACAAGTGTTTCCTTGTTTTTGCTGTATGCACATACAGTATTTCACTGTAAGTAATTTCGCAACAGCTTGTCAGGCGAAAACTGTGCTCAAGCCTGGGCCGATCCGTGCGCAGCGTTATCCAGGGTATTCCACAGGCTTCTCATCGTAGGGTTCTGATTCAACAGCGAGCAGTACGAGCGGATCTCCAGGCGCGTGCTCCATTCGGCGCCTCCAGCCTGCACGAGCAACCCTCTTTCCAGCTCGTCATTCACAGCACTGTGGGGCAGCCAGGCTACCCCATAGCCCTCGACAGCCATGCGAACCAGCAGCATCGCCATATCGGCCTCATAGCAGCGTTCCAGAGGGGCGACTTCAGGTGCGTTGCGAATGACGACGTCTGCCACTTTCCCCAGGAATGTCGTGGCGGTGTACGCCAGGTGCGGAATAGGCTTCTTGCCTGCGCAAAGCCGGAACATCGGCTTGCCCTGCGCGTCGGGCGCACACACGGGGATAAATGCATCATGGCCGAGTGCCAGGCTACCGAAGCGCTCAGGGTCCAGGGAGATGGGGGTAAGCGGATGATGGTAGACAATCATCAGGTCGCAGCTGCCTTCTTCAAGGGCGATGACGGCGTCATTGATGTTGGCCGCCACTACCCGGGCATTGAAGCGCTCGTTTTGCTGCTGGAACTGGCTGAGCCATTTCGGCAAGAACGTCATGGACAGGCTGTGGGCTGCCGTGATCTGGATCGAGCGCCCTGGCATCCGTTTCACGTCCCTCAGGTCGGCGCGCAGTGCCATCAAGGCGGCGAGCGCCTGGCGGGCTTCAGCGCAGAAGGTCTGGCCGGCGGGCGTGAGCTGTACCGGGTAGGTGGCACGATCAACCAGCTCGACACCCACCCACTCTTCGAGCGAGCGGATTCTCCTGGAGAGCGCGGACTGTGTAACGCATCGCACCTCGGCGGCGCGAGAAAAATTCTTCCACTCGGCGATCGCCATGAGGTCGTCCAGCCACTTGATTTGCATTGCTGATCTCCTTCGCCAGGCGCTCAGTGTAAGCGTGTTCGCACAAGCCTCGACAGCGATGCCTATAAACTATTCCGAAAACGCATAGGGTCAGCCCTATTACTCATCAACTTGTTTTTTTGCGGCGATAAACTTGTCTCCAGCACTCTCCTGGCGAGTTGCTGTTCCTGTCTTTATTCCAATCCTGCCAAGTAGAAAAAATAGAAAATAACTTGAGGAAAACATCGTGAAAAACAATAAGCTTCCGCGCCGAATTGCGATAGGTATCGCCTTGGGCGTAGTCGTCGGCTGGGCATGTCATCATTTCGCAGGCAGCGAACAGGACGCCAGGCAGATGGCAGCCTACTTCTCCATGGTGACGGACATCTTTCTGCGTCTGATCAAAATGATCATTGCGCCGCTGGTGTTCGCCACACTTGTCGGCGGGATCGCAAGCATGGGCAATTCGCGTTCGGTCGGCCGCATCGGCTTTCGTGCCATGGCCTGGTTCGTCTGCGCTTCGGCCATTTCACTGGCGATCGGCATGGCGCTGGTCAACCTGTTCGAACCAGGCGCTGGCATCAACTTGCAGGTCGCGCAGCACGCTGATGTCGTTACAGCCCCGGTGAATACGGGTGACTTCAGCCTCAAGGTATTTATCAGTCATGTATTCCCTCGCAGTATTGCCGAGGCCATGGCTAATAATGAAATACTTCAAATTGTGGTCTTCTCTTTGTTCTTCGGCTTCGCTCTGGCTGGCGTCAATCGGGCCGGCCATACAAAGATTGTGGACTGCATCGATGAACTTGCGAAAGTGATGTTTCGCATCACTGACTATGTCATGGCATTTGCACCGATCGGGGTTTTTGCAGCGATCGCTTCGGCAATCACTACTCAAGGCCTGGGGCTGCTGGTCGACTATGGCAAGCTCATTGTCGAGTTCTACCTGGGCATCCTGCTGCTGTGGGCAGTGCTGTTCGGTGCGGGTTACTTGTGCCTGGGCAAGTCTGTTTTCACGCTCGGCAAACTGATTCGCGAGCCTGTGCTGCTGGCGTTCTCCACGGCCAGCAGCGAGGCGGCCTACCCGAAAACGATGGAAGCGCTCGAGAAGTTCGGTGCGCCGAAACGCGTGTCCAGCTTCGTCCTGCCGTTGGGCTACTCGTTCAACCTCGACGGTTCGATGATGTACCAGGCGTTCGCCATCATGTTCATCGCCCAGGCATACAACATCGACCTCAGTTTCACCCAGCAGGTGTTGATCCTTTTGACACTGATGATTACCAGCAAGGGCATGGCGGGCGTGGCGCGGGCGTCGGTGGTGGTGGTCGCTGCGACCTTGCCGATGTTCAACCTGCCTGAGGCTGGCCTGCTGTTGATCATCGGTATCGATCAGTTCCTCGACATGGCGCGTACCGCTACCAACGTCGTGGGCAACAGCATTGCCACGGCAGTGATCGCCAAATCAGAGCCACAGACCGAGCCGGAAGCGGCAAGCGAGGCGTCCACCCTCGACCGCCCGGTATCGGCCGCCTGAGGAGTTTGCTCATGAAGTCGAAGAAGGCAGCCGGTCCACAAGCTTTTGCCCACACGATCGGGATTGTCGGCGGGCTTGGTTCGCTCGCGGGGGGCGACCTTTTCTACAAGCTTGTGAAGTCGCGGGCGGTGCTGGAGGACCAGGGGCGTTTTCATTTCCTGCTCGAGCAACATCCCTTCAAGGATGTGCTGCTGCCTCTGGACGCAAGCGCAAGCATGACCTCGCGAAAGTTCTACGTTTTCGAGGTGTGCAGGTCATTCGAAGCGAGCGGTGTGGATGCGATCATGCTGCCTTGCTTTGCCAGCCAGACGTTCCGCGCACAGATCCAGGAAGAGCTGGGGATTCCGGTACTTGACATGATGGAAGCCTTGGTGCGACACATCCGTCAGGTCGCGGAGCCAGGCAGTACACTCGGTGTGCTTGCTTCGGATTATGTGCGCCATTCCGGGCTCTTCGAACAAGCGTTGGGCTGCCAGTACGATGTGGTGTACCCCGACGCGCAAGCGCAGGTCGCGCTGATGGAGGCCATGTATGGCGTCAACGGCATCAAGGATGGGCACCTGAATGGCGTGCCTCTGGAGTCCGTGTACCAGGCATGCCTGTCAGTGCAGGCACAGGGTGCCACCTTGGTCGTGCCGGGTATGACCGAGCTTTCGCTGGTGTGCGCCGACCTGCAGCGCCGTGGCATTGCCGCACTGGATATCAATGAGCTCTACGCCACGTTTGCGACCCAAGGCTCAAGTGCGCCCCGTGAACTGCCTTTCAAGCTGGGTATCGTGGGTGGTGTCGGCCCTGCAGCGACGGTGGATTTCATGGGCAAGGTGGTTGCCGGTACGCCTGCGGGCCGGGATCAGGACCATATCAAGATGGTGGTCGAGCAGAACCCGCAAATTCCGGACCGCACGGCCAGCCTGCTGAATGATGAAACCGACCCGACGATGGCCATGTACGCGACCTGCAAGCGCCTGGAAAGCGCCGGTGCCAACGCAATTGCAATCCCGTGCAATACCGCTCACGCGTTTGTTGAACGCATCCAGGAGCACCTGCGCGTGCCAATCGTCAACATGCTCACCGAGACGATCGACTGGATAAGGCAAACATACGGCCGCGACAAGTCGGTCGGCCTGCTGGCGACGTCAGGCACCGTCGCCAGCCAGGTCTATCACCAGGCAGCGAGCCGCGCCGGGCTTGAGATTGTTGTGCCGGCGCCGGATTACCAGAAGCTGGTCATGGAGGCCATTTACGGTGAGCGGGGCATCAAGGCTGGCTTCACTGAAGGACTGTGTCGGGACCAGTTGCTGATTGCGGCCGAGCATCTCTCGGAAGTGGGGGCGACGGTGCTGATTCTGGGCTGTACGGAACTGCCGCTGGTGCTCAGCCACTGTGATGCTTATGAGCTGAGTGGCAGGACGGTTGCCCTGGTGGACCCCACCATGATTTTGGCACGCAGATGTGTCGCGTTGGCTGGGGGGGCAGGTAGTTAGCAGCATACTCATACGTTGCACATTCCCTGTGTGGGTTTCACCCGCGAATGGGTCGGTGCCGGGTGTCTGGCGGGTACCTGGGCTTTGTTTAAATGAAGCGGCAGCCGTGATTGAGCTCGAGGGCCTCTTCGCGGGTGAACCCGCTCCCACAGGTTCAGCGCCAACTCGAAGCCCGCGCCGTCCCTGTGGGAGCGGGCGCGCCCGCGAAGCAGGCGACGCGGTGGATGGCACCGGCTTTGCCGGTGTTCGCGGGCATGCCCGCTCCCACAGGTACCGCGCAACTGCAAATGCTGATGATCGTTCATACATTTGTATGGCTGATGGCTCCGTCTATTGAAAATGGTCGATACCACCCCCCGCCAACCCCGCATAACCTCAGGCCAACACGCACTGGTCACTACTGACAAGACGAAGCCCTCTACACCAGTCGCAAACGCCAACGGGAAGCCACCAGCATGTCAGCGAAATCCGATTTGTCCCTGTTACCCAACAAACCGCTATGGTTTGCCCCGAGCGCGCCACGGGCCCGGCTGGACGGCGTGGCCGATGCCGATGTGGTGATCGTCGGTGCCGGGTACACGGGGTTATGGACCGCCTACTACCTGCTCAAGAGCGACCCGTCGCTGCGCGTGGTACTGCTGGAAAAGAACGCCGTCGGCTTCGGCGCCTCGGGCCGCAACGGCGGTTGGGCCTCGGCGATCTTCCCGATTTCCCTGCACCGGGTGGAGCAACTGTATTCCCACCATGCGGCCTTGCACCTGCAGGCTGCGATGAACGCAACGGTCGACGAGATCGGCCGGGTGCTGGCGCTGGAAGGGGTCGATGCCGACTATGCCAAGCAGGGCTTCCTCTCTCTGGCCCGCAGCGCCCCGCAGATGGCGCGGGCGCGTGCGGCCGTGGAATCTTCGGCGCGCTTCGGGCTGCCCGACCAGTGGCGAGTGCTGGAGGCAGCCGAAGCCCAGGCCCGGACCGGTGCCCAAGGCACCCTTGGCGGCCTCTACACCGAACACTGCGCGCTCATCCACCCCGGCAAGCTGGTGCGTGGCCTGGCCAAGCTGGTCGAAAGCCTGGGCGCGACAATCTACGAGCAGTCGGCGGTCACCCAGATGACCCCGGGCGTGGTGCACACCGAACATGGTTCGGTACGTGCCGGTATGACCGTGCGGGCCACCGAGGCATTCACTTCGCAACAGCCGGGCAAGTCGCGTTTCGTCATCCCGCTGTATTCGCTGGTGCTGGCCACCGAGCCGTTGCCGCGTGAACTGCTGGCCCGGCTCAACCTCGACCACCGCCTGGCGTTCAACGACATGCGCCACCTGCGCGTATACGGCCAGGTCACCGCCGAAGGCCGGCTGGTGTTCGGCGGCCGGGGCGCGCCCTACAAATGGGGCTCGAGCATGCCCGAGCAGGCCGACCTGGTGGACAGTATCCACGGCAAGATCCACGACACCCTGCTCGAATTCTTCCCGGCCCTGCGCGACGCCCGCATCACCCACCGCTGGGGTGGCGCGCTGGGTGTTTCCCGCGACTGGTGCCCGACCGTCAGCATCGACCGCAACCAGCGCATGGCCTGGGCCGGCAACTACGTCGGTGACGGCGTGGCCACCAGCAACCTGGCGGGGCGCATTCTGCGCAACCTGATTCTCGAGCGTGATGAAGACATCAACACGCTGCCCCTGGTCAACCACCGCTCGCCATCCTGGGAGCCAGAACCGCTGCGCTGGTTCGGCATCAACAGCGGCCTGGCTGCCGCGTCGCTCAGTGATCTGGAAGAGCGCTACACCCACAAACCTTCACGTACCGCGATGCTGCTGGAAAAGCTCACCGGCGCCCATTGACAAGGAGAAACCCCATGCCTTCGTTCACCATCATCAAGCACGCCGACATCAAGGCACTGCCACTGAACCCTGCCGGTCAGCGTGCCGGCGCAGACAAGGGGGACCCTCAGATCGCCATCAGCAAGCAGGCCCCGGAAGCGGTCGGCAACCTCGGTGTGTGGGAGTGCCAGCCGGGTGGCTGGCCGGTGGTCGACCGCCCTGACACCGAGTTCACCTACATCATTTCCGGCAAGGCGCTGCTCACCGACGACAGCACCCGGGAGGTGGTGGAAGTGACCGGCGGCGACCTGATCATCCTGCCGCCAGGCTGGACCGGCCGCTGGGACGTGCTGGAAACCGTGCGCAAGGTCTATGCCATCTACTGATTTGCGCCAGAGCTGGAAGCCTGCCCCGATCCTTGTGGGAGCGGCTTCAGCCGCGAACACCGGCGCAGCCGGTGCCATGCACCGAGTTGCCTTCTTCGCGGGTGAACCCGCTCCCACATGGCCGGCGCATCCATCAACCATTTTCGGATAACCACAATGACCCAAACCATCATGAACTGGATCTCCGGCGCTCAGGCCGAGACCACCAGCGGCCAGCAACTACCGGTCTACAACCCGGCCACCGGCGTGGTCACCGGCCAGGTGCAGCTGTCTGCGCAAAAGGACGTGGACGCCGCCGTCGCGTCGGCCAAGGCCGCTTTCCCGGCCTGGAGCAACCTCTCGCCACTGCGCCGTTCGCGGGTGCTGAACAAGTTCCTGGCGTTGCTCAACGAGCACCGCGACGACCTGGCCCGCATGATTACCGCCGAGCACGGCAAGGTGTTCACCGATGCCCAGGGCGAGGTGATGCGCGGCATCGAGATCGTCGAGTTCGCCTGCGGCGCGCCGCAGCTGCTGAAAACCGACTTCACCGACCAGGTCAGCACCAACATCGACAACTGGACCCTGCGCCAGCCGCTGGGCGTGGTCACCGGCATCACCCCGTTCAACTTCCCGGTGATGGTGCCGATGTGGATGTTCCCGGTCGCCCTGGCCACCGGCAACACCTTCGTGCTCAAGCCCAGCCCGCTGGACCCGAGCCCGAGCCTGTTCATCGCCGAGCTGCTGAAGCAGGCCGGCCTGCCGGACGGCGTGTTCAACGTGGTGCAGGGCGACAAGAACGCGGTCAACGCGCTGATCGAGCACCCGGATGTGCAGGCGGTGTCGTTCGTCGGCTCCACGCCGATCGCCAACCACATCTACGAAACCGGTGCCCGCCACGGCAAGCGAGTGCAGGCGCTGGGCGGGGCTAAGAACCACTTGGTGGTGATGCCCGACGCCGACATCGATCAGGTGGTCGATGCGCTGATCGGTGCCGCCTATGGCTCGGCTGGCGAGCGTTGCATGGCGATCAGCGTGGCGGTGTTTGTCGGTGACGATACTGCCGAGAAGGTCATGCCCAAGCTGATCGAGCGTACCCGCGAGCTGAAAGTGCTGAACGGTACCAACCTCGAAGCCGAGATGGGCCCGATCGTCACCCGCGCGGCGCTGGAGCGCATCACCGGCTACATCGAGCAAGGCGTGAAGGAGGGCGCGAAGCTGCTGGTCGATGGCCGCAACTTCAACGGCCAGACGGCTGGCGAAGGTTGTGGTGACGGTTTCTGGCTGGGCGGCACGCTGTTCGACAACGTCACCCCGGACATGCGCATCTACAAGGAAGAGATCTTCGGCCCGGTACTGGCCTGCCTGCGGGTGAAGGACTTTGCCGAAGCGGTCGACCTGATCAACGCCCACGAGTTTGGCAATGGCGTGAGCCTGTACACCCGCGACGGCCACATCGCCCGCGAGTTCGGCCGCCGTATCCAGGTGGGCATGATCGGTATCAACGTACCGATCCCGGTGCCGATGGCCTGGCATGGCTTTGGTGGCTGGAAGAAGAGCCTGTTCGGCGACATGCATGCCTACGGTGAGGAAGGGGTGCGCTTCTACACCAAGCAGAAGAGCATCATGCAGCGCTGGCCGCAAGCCATCGCCAAAGGTGCGGAGTTCGCGATGCCGACCAGCCACTGAGGCATTCGGCTAGCTGACAGCAAACGGCCCCGCCCACGCAGCGGGGCTGTTTGCATTTCAGGGGGTACTAGTGATCAGTACTCCCAGAAGATCCGCTGCAGCTCCTTGCTGTCCTGGGTCTTGGTCATCGCCACCATCGCCAGGATCCGCGCCTTTTGCGGGTTCAGGTCATGGGCCACGACCCAGTCGTTCTTGTCATCCGGCTGTTCGGCGTTGCGCAGCACGAAACCACCTTGGTTGACGTGCGACGAGCGAATGATCTGCACGCCGTTCTTGCGCAGTTCCTGCAGCGCCGGCACTACCCGCGACGACACCGAACCGTTGCCGGTACCGGCATGGATCAGTGCCTTGGCCCCATTCTGCGCCAGCGCCTTGTAGGCGGTGTCGGTGACATTGCCATAGCCATAGGCGATGTCCACCTGCGGCAGGCTGCTGATCTGCTTGATGTCGAACTCGGAGTTGACCGTGTGGCGCTTGGCCGGCAGGCGGAACCAGTAGGACTTGCCTTCCACCACCATGCCCATCGGGCCCCAGGCGCTCTTGAAGGCTTCGGTCTTGATGTTGAGCGCCTTGCTCACATCGCGGCCGGACTGGATCTCGTCATTCATGGTCACCAGCACGCCCTTGCCGCGCGACTGCTTGTCGCTGGCCACGGCCACGGCGTTGTACAGGTTGAGCATGCCGTCGGCGGACATGGCGGTGCCCGGGCGCATCGAACCGACGACCACGATCGGCTTGTCGGTCTTTTCCACCAGGTTGAGGAAGTAGGCGGTTTCTTCCAGGGTGTCGGTGCCGTGGGTGATGACGATACCGTCCACGTCCTTGCTTTCGGCAAGTTCGGCAACGCGTTTGCCCAACTTGAGCAGGTCGTCGTTGGAGATGCTCTCAGAGGCGATCTGCATGACCTGCTCGCCGCGCACGTTGGCCACGTTGGCCAGTTCCGGTACGCCGGCGATCAGCTTGTCGACGCCCACCTTGGCGGCCTGGTAGGTGGCGCTGTTGGCGGCGCTGGCGCCAGCACCGGCAATGGTGCCGCCGGTGGCGAGAATGACCACGTTGGCCAGCTTCTGCTGGGTTTCGGCTTCTTTGGCCGAAACGGTGGTTGGCAGCACCAGCAGCAGGGCGAGTGCGCTGGGGGCGAAGGTTTTCAGTGCAACATTCATCGTTATTGTTCTCTCTCTTCCTAATGAGATGGTTGTTTTGTCGCACAGGGTGCAAGGCAGGTTTCGTACCAGTTGCGCGCACGGGCCTTGTGGGAGCGGCCTTGTGTCGCGAAAGGGGCGCGCAGCGGCCCCGGATCCCGGCGCAACAGCACACATTGCCGGGGCCGCCTTGCGGCCCTTTCGCGACACAAGGCCGCTCCCACATGCGGGGGTGTGCCATTCGAGATTCCGAACAAACGTAGGAAAAGACGTTCGGCTTTTCGGAAAAAATCCGGATAAACTGCCCCAGGCTCGACTTGACCTCCCACAGCCAAACGGATTTGACAAACCCCGGTCCTGTTTCCATAGTTAGGCAACGCAAACGTTTGCGATCCGACAAAAAACACAAGATCCGGAGTCATCGTCCATGAAACTGCCGTTCCCCGGTCGTCTGCTGGCCCTCGCGGTCATTTCCTCGCTGTCCCTGGCCCTGCCGTTTTCGGCCGCTCACGCCGAAGACAAGCCCAAGGTCGCCCTGGTCATGAAGTCGCTGGCCAACGAGTTCTTCCGCACCATGGAAGACGGCGCCAAGGACTACCAGAAAGCCCACGCCGATGAATTCGAGCTGATCGCCAACGGCATCAAGAACGAGACCGACACCGGCGAGCAGATCCGCATCGTCGAGCAGATGGTCAACGCGGGCGCCAAGGCCCTGGTCATTGCCCCGGCCGACTCCAAGGCGCTGGTATCGGCGGTGAAGAAGGCCATGGACCAGGGCGTGGCGGTGATCAACATCGACAACCGCCTGGACCCTGAACTGCTCAAGAGCAAAGGCATCAGCGTACCCTTCGTGGGCCCCGACAACCGCAAGGGCGCGCGCCTGGTCGGCGACTACCTGGCCAACGAGAAGCTCAAGGCCGGCGACCAGGTCGGCATCATCGAAGGCGTGCCGACCACCACCAACGCCCAGCAGCGTACCGCCGGCTTCAAGGACGCCATGGAGGCCGCCCAGATCAAGATCGTCTCGGTGCAGAGCGGCAATTGGGAAATCGACAAAGGCAACGCCGTCGCCGCTTCCATGCTCAACGAATACCCCGACCTGAAAGCCCTGCTGGCCGGTAACGACAGCATGGCCCTGGGCGCCGTGTCGGCCGTGCGTGCCGCTGGCAAAGCCGGCCAGGTGCAAGTGGTGGGCTACGACAACATCAACGCCATCAAGCCGATGCTCGCCGATGGCCGTGTGCTCGCCACCCTCGACCAGGCGGCCAGCCAGCAGGCGGTGTACGGCATCCAGGCGGCACTGAAAATGGTCAAGGGCGAGAAACCCGACGTGGATGCCGACAACGTCATCCAGACCCCGGTCCAACTCATCACCAAGCCCTGATCGCTGGCAGGAGAAACGGCCATGCCTGCATCGGCCAATGAAGTGGTGCTCGCCGCCAGCGGCCTGGGCAAGACCTACGCCCAGCCCGTGCTCGGCGAGGTCAGCCTGAACCTGCGGGCCGGCGAAGTGCTGGCGCTGACCGGTGAGAACGGCGCCGGCAAGAGCACCCTGTCCAAGCTCATCAGTGGCCTGGAAACCCCCACCACCGGGCACATGCACTACCGCGGCCAGGCCTACGCCCCTGGCAGCCGCAGCGAGGCCGAGCGCCTCGGCGTGCGCATGGTCATGCAGGAGCTGAACCTGCTGCCCACGCTGACCGTGGCGGAAAACCTGTTCCTCGACAACCTGCCCGGCCGCTTCGGCTGGATCAGCCAAAAGCGCCTGCGCCAACTGGCCACGGCCGCCATGGCCCAGGTCGGCCTCGACGCCATCGACCCGGACACCCCGGTCGGCGAGCTGGGCATCGGCCACCAGCAGATGGTCGAAATCGCCCGCAACCTGATTGGCGACTGCCATGTGCTGATCTTCGACGAACCCACCGCCATGCTCACCGCGCGCGAGGTGGAGCTGCTGTTCACCCAGATCGAGCGCCTGCGCCAACGTGGCGTGGCCATCGTCTACATCTCCCATCGCCTGGAAGAACTGCAGCGCGTGGCCCAGCGCATCGTCGTGCTGCGCGACGGCAAGCTGGTGTGCGACGAGCCGATACAGCGCTACAGCAGCGCCGAACTGGTCAACCTGATGGTCGGCCGCGAGCTGGGCGAGCATATCGACCTGGGCCGCCGGCAGATCGGCGCGCCGCTGCTCAAGGTCGACAAGCTCAGCCGTGCCGACAAGGTGCGTGAAGTGTCGTTCGAGGTCAGGGCAGGGGAGATCTTCGGTATCTCCGGCCTGATCGGTGCCGGGCGTACCGAGCTGTTGCGCCTGATCTACGGCGCCGACCGTGCCGACAGCGGCAACATTGCCCTCGGCCAGCCACCGCAGGTGGTCACCATCGACTCGCCCAAGGCTGCCGTGCAGGCCGGTATCGCGCTGATCACCGAAGACCGCAAAGGCGAGGGCCTGCTGCTGACGCAGTCGATCAGCGCGAATATCGCCCTGGGCAACCTCGGCGCGGTATCACGGGCCGGGGTGCTCGATGGCGAAGCCGAAGCGGCCTTGGCCGAGCGCCAGATCCAGGCCATGCGCATTCGCAGTGCCGGCCCGCAGCAGGTGGTGGGCGAGCTGTCTGGCGGCAACCAGCAGAAGGTGGTGATCGGCCGCTGGCTGGAACGCGAGTGCCAGGTGCTGCTGTTCGACGAGCCCACCCGTGGCATCGACGTCGGCGCCAAGTTCGACATCTATGGCCTGCTGGCCGAGCTGGCGCGCCAGGGCAAGGCCTTGGTGGTGGTGTCCAGCGACCTGCGCGAGCTGATGCTGATCTGCGACCGCATCGCCGTGCTGTCGGCCGGTCGCCTGATCGACACCTTCGAGCGTGACCATTGGAGCCAGGACCAGCTGCTGGCCGCGGCCTTTGCCGGTTATCAGAAACGTGACGCACTGCTGCATGACGCAGCTCCCAGGATGGATGCATGAAAACCACCCCGCTCGACAGCCAAGGCGCCGCACCGGTGCGCCGCAGTGGCACCTATCTTGGCCTGGGTACCTACCTGGGCTTGGCCGGCGCCTTGCTGGCGATGATCGTGCTGTTCTCGTTCCTCAGCAGCCACTTCTGGTCGTACAACACCTTCAGTACCCTGGCCAACCAGATCCCCGACCTGATGGTGCTGGCGGTGGGCATGACCTTCGTGCTGATCATCGGCGGCATCGACCTGTCGGTGGGCTCGGTGCTGGCGCTGGCGGCCTCCACGGTCAGCGTGGCGATCCTCGGCTGGGGTTGGGGCGTGTTGCCTTCGGCCTTGCTGGGCATGGCCGTGGCCGCGCTGGCCGGCAGCATCACCGGCGGGGTTACCGTGGCCTGGCGCATTCCGTCGTTCATCGTCTCGCTCGGGGTGCTGGAAATGGCCCGTGGCCTGGCCTACCAGTTCACCGACTCGCGCACCGCCTATATCGGCGATGCCTATGCCTGGTTCTCCAACCCCATCGCATTCGGCATCTCGCCGGCGTTCATCATCGCCTTGCTGGTGATCGTGCTGGCCCAGTTGGTGCTGACCCGCACGGTGTTCGGCCGCTACCTGATCGGCATCGGCACCAACGAAGAGGCCGTGCGCCTGGCCGGTATCGACCCGCGCCCGTACAAGGTGCTGGTGTTCGCCCTGATGGGCCTGCTTGCCGGCCTGGCCGCGCTGTTCCAGATCTCGCGGCTGGAAGCCGCCGACCCCAATGCCGGCTCCGGCCTGGAGCTGCAGGTGATCGCCGCCGTGGTGATTGGCGGCACCAGCCTGATGGGCGGGCGTGGCTCGGTCATCAGCACCTTCTTTGGCGTACTGATCATTTCGGTGCTGGCCGCAGGGCTGGCGCAGATCGGTGCCAGCGAGCCGACCAAACGCATTATCACCGGGGCGGTGATCGTCATCGCCGTGGTGCTCGACACTTACCGTAGCCGGCGTGCAGGCCGGCGGAACTGAAAACATGGCAACCATCAAAGACGTCGCGGCACTGGCGGGCATTTCCTACACCACCGTGTCCCATGTGCTGAACAAGACCCGGCCGGTCAGCGAGCAGGTACGGCTGAAAGTCGAAGCCGCCATCGCCGAGCTCGACTACGTGCCCAGCGCCGTGGCCCGCTCGCTGAAGGCGCGCAGCACTGCCACCATCGGCTTGCTGGTGCCCAACAGCGTCAACCCGTACTTCGCCGAACTGGCGCGGGGCATCGAAGACGCCTGCGAACGCAACGGCTACTGCGTGATCCTGTGCAACTCCGACGACAACCCGCAGAAGCAGCGCAGCTATCTGCGTGTACTGCTGGAAAAGCGCATCGATGGCCTGGTGGTGGCTTCGGTAGGCCAGGACAGCGACCTGCTGCAAAGCCTGGCTGGCGTGCGTACGCCCATGGTGATCGTCGACCGCGAACTGGATGGCGTCGATGCCGACCTGGTGCGCATCGATCACGAGCAGGGCGCCTACCTGGCCACCCGCCACCTGTTGGAGCTTGGCCACCGCGACATCGCATACATCGGCGGCCCTGCCGAGACCGGGGTCACCCAGCTGCGCCTGAGCGGCTTCCGTCGCGCCATGGCCGAGGCCGGCGCAGCGGTGCTGGGCGACCGCGTGCTGCACTGCGACTTCACCAGCCCGGGGGGCCATGCGGTGGCAACCCGGTTGCTGGAGGGCAAGCGGCCCACGGCGATCTTCGCCGGCAACGACATGATCGGCTTCGGCGTGCTGCGCGCCGCGGCCGAACGCAATATCAACGTACCCGGCGAGCTGTCGGTGATCGGCTTCGACGACATTGAGCTCAGCCGCTATGTGTACCCGCCGTTGACCACGGTGGGCCAGTCGATCCGCGAGTTGGGCGAGAGCGCCGCGTCGCTGTTGCTGGCGCGTATCGGCACGCCCCGGCAGGGCGCGGCGGAGCAACGCATCGTCGCCCCGCGCATTGTCCTGCGCGAGTCCACCGGGCCGCGCCCGGACCTGTTCAACGATTACCGCTAACGCTAAGGAAATGTCATGAGTGCCAAGGTCGTGGTAGTCGGTAGCCTCAACATGGACCTGGTGGCCCGCGCCCAGCGCCTGCCCCGGGCCGGCGAAACACTCCCCGGCGAAAGCTTTTTCACCGTGCCGGGCGGCAAGGGGGCCAACCAGGCGGTGGCCGTGGCGCGCCTGGGCGGCAGCGTGGCGATGATCGGCAACGTCGGCGACGACGATTATGGCCGGCAACTGCACCGGGCTTTGTATGTGGAAGGCATCGACTGCCAGGGCGTCAGCACCTGCCAGGGCGTGTCCAGCGGTGTGGCGCTGATCACCGTGGATGCCGCCAGCCAGAACTGCATCGTCATCATCCCCGGTGGCAACGGCCTGCTGACGCCGCAGTCGGTGCAGCGGTTCGATGCGCTGCTGCAGGCGGCCGAGGTGATCATCTGCCAGCTGGAAGTACCGGCCGACACCGTGGCCTGGACCCTGGCCAGGGGGCGTGAACTGGGCAAGCGGGTGATCCTGAACCCGGCGCCGGCGACCGGCCCCTTGCCGGCGGGCTGGTTCGCCCACATCGACTACCTGACGCCCAACGAAAGCGAGGCCGAAGCCCTGACCGGCGTGGCGGTGGCTGATCTGGACAGTGCTCGGCGCGCCGGCGAGCGCTTGCTGCAACTGGGTGCGGGCAAAGTGATCATCACCCTGGGCGCGCAAGGGGCCTTGCTGGTCACCCCTCAGGGCCACCAGCACTTCCCCGCGCCGCTGGTGCAGCCGCTGGACACCACGGCCGCCGGCGATACCTTCATCGGCGGCTTTGCCGCTGGCCTGGTGCGCGGCCTGGAGGAGGGCGAAGCCATCGCCTTCGGCCAGCGCGCCGCGGCCCTGTCGGTTACCCGCGCCGGTGCCCAGCCGTCGATTCCTTACCTGGCGGAGCTTGCGCCATGAAGAAGACCCCACTGCTGAACGTCGCCCTGTCGCGGACCATCGCCGGCATGGGGCATGGTGACATCCTGGTGATCGGCGATGCCGGGCTGCCGGTGCCGCCGGGTGTCGAACTGATCGACCTGGCCGTCACGCCTGGCCTGCCGGATTTCGCCAGCGTGTTGCGGGTTGTGCTGAGCGAGTTGCAGGTAGAACGCCACGTGCTGGCCGAAGAGATGCAGAAAGTAGTGCCACCGGCGCTGGTCGAGATCGAGCGGCTGAAGGGCAAGCTGGGCAAGCGCGAATGGCTGAGCCATGAAGATTTCAAGGAATTGTCACGCAGTGCCCGTGCGGTAGTGCGCACTGGCGAGTGCCAGCCCTACAGCAACATCGCGCTGATTTCCGGCGTGACTTTCTGAAGGTGGGGGCTGCGCCCCCGAATCGCCGGCAAGCCAGCTCCCACAGGTACTGCACAATGCTTGAGGCCGATGCAGTACCTGTGGGAGCTGGCTTGCCGGCGATTGGGCCGCAAAGCGGCCCCAGAAACCACCACCCAGGCAACAGGAGTGCCACCCATGCTCAAACCCTTGTTACAAGGAATCGCCCTCATGGCCGCAGCCACCACCCTCCAGGCCGCCCCCATCGACCTGATCATCGACACCGACCCAGGCGCCGACGACGTGGTCGCGCTGTTCCTGGCCATGGCCTCACCCGACGAGCTCAACATCCGCGCCATCACTACCGTGGCCGGCAACGTGCACCTGGAAAAAACCTCGCGCAACGCCCGCCTGGCCCGCGAATGGGCCGGCCGCGAAGACATCCCCGTGTACGCCGGCGCCGCTCGCCCGCTGGTGCGCAAGCCTATCTACGCCGCCGACGTGCACGGCGAAGAAGGCCTCACCGGCATCCAGGTCCACGAACCGAAAGCGCCGCTGGCCCAAGGCAATGCCGTGCAATACCTGGTCGACACCCTGGGCACCGCCAAGCCCCACAGCATCACCATCGCCATGCTCGGCCCACAAACCAACCTGGCCCTGGCGCTGATCCAGCGCCCGAACATCGCCAAAGGCATCAAGCAGGTGGTGGTCATGGGCGGTGCCCATTTCAACGGCGGCAACATCACCCCGGCGGCGGAATTCAACCTCTATGCCGACCCGCATGCCGCCGAAGTGGTGCTGGCCAGCGGCGTGCAACTGACCTACCTGCCGCTGGATGTCACCCACAAGCTGCTGACCAGCGATGCCCGCCTCAAGCAACTGGCGGCGGTGAACAACCAGGCCAGCAAACGGGTGGTGGATATCCTCAACGCCTACATCACCCATGACATGGACCTGTACGGCATGCCCGGCGGCCCGGTGCACGACGCCAGCGTCATCGCCTACCTGCTCAAGCCCGAGCTGTTCAGCGGCCGGCGTATCCATATGAGCATCGACAGCCGCGAAGGCCCCAGCTTCGGCCAGACCCTTGCCGACTGGTACGGCGTGCTCAAGCAGCCTGCCAACGTGATGTGGGTGGAGGAGGGCGATGCCCAGGGCCTGTTCGACCTGCTCAGCGCCCGTTTGGCGCGATTGGAATAGCCGTGTGCGGTGCGTAGCGCTCGAACACCTGGTCGAAGAAGCTGCGTGCCGCCTCGGCGCCGCGATCGCGCACCAGCAGGTCGATGGCAATCAGCAGCAACTCCTCCGGCGTGCCAGGGCTATACGCGCTCTGGCCTTCGGCCCATTTGACCTTGATATCGGCTTCGATGCTGTGGCTGCTCATGAAAGGCTCTCGCTTGGGGCCCGGGACGAAGGGGCGAACACCTGACCCTGGTGTTCGATGGAGGCGGGGTGCGCTCCACTTCTTGCACTAAATCATGACTTTGCGTCAGTGACCTTGCGGCTTAAGCATATGGCAAACGCAGCAGGTTGTGCAAAATCCGGTCACGATTGCGTTTTCGCCTCGGCTGGCGAGTTCAGGCAGACTTGACCGGTTTTGCAACAAAAGATGAGCGGAGCTGTCGGATCAGACAGTTCCCGGACCGATTTAGGAGGCTTCATGTTCCGTACCCGTGCTTACCTGGCAACCCTGGCGGTGGCTGCTGTCCTGGCTGGTTGCAGCACTGGTGGCAATTCTGCTGGTGGCGCTGCACCCGCCACGCCGGCAGGCAACGATGGCCGCTGCGAAGCCAGCGGCGCCGATTTCGCCATTGGCAAGCCCGCCAGCGCCGAGCTGCTGGAGCAGGCGCGCAAGGCCAGTGGCTCGCAGATGGCCCGCATTCTCAAGCCGCATGATGTGGTTACCCTTGAGTACCGCTCCGAGCGCTTGAATCTGAATGTGGACGAGCAGGGCAAGGTAATTCGCGTCAACTGCGGCTGATACGCGGTCCTTGTGGGAGCGGCCTTGTGTCGCGAAAGGGCCGCAAAGCGGCCCCGGCCATTGATGCTGCGAAGCTGAAACCCTGGGGCCGCTACGCGCCCCTTTCGCGACACAAGGCCGCTCCCACAAAAAAAGCCGCGCCCGCATGGGCCAACCCCTTCAGCCCATGCAGCACCCATAAAAAAACCCGCCACAAGGGCGGGTTTTTTTACAGCTATCCGAATTACTCCGGACGAACCTGTGCAGCCTGCATGCCCTTCTGGCCGCGCTCGGCGACGAAGGAAACAGTCTGGCCTTCTTTCAGGCTCTTGAAGCCGTCAGATTCGATGGCCTTGAAGTGAACGAACAGGTCGTCGCCGCCGCCTGCTGGGGTGATGAAGCCGTAGCCTTTCTCATCATTGAACCATTTGACGGTGCCTTGTTGGCGATTGGACATGGGTGAATCTCCAGAACATTTAGTTTTTTCAGTGGTGCAATGCGGCCGAGGCTACGGAGCACGGGACACATCATAGTCTAATTCTGCGCATCTAGCGCCTTTTACCTTCGCAGGATATTGATCCAGCTCAAAGAATGGCTGGTCTGCTCTGGCTTTAAGGTTTCAGCTCTTCGGTGCGCAGGCCTGTTTCACGACCGTCTGGGCCTTCTGCATCAGCTTGGCGTCCACGCCATCGTTGCTGTCGAGGTCGGCAATCTCCGCGTCGGTGAAATTCTTTTTGATGGTTTGCGCGCCACAGTCGCAGTGTTTTTTCGCGGTCGCAGCATCAACGCCTTGGCCTTGGGCCACTTGCGTGCACTGGCTCATGTAGGCGGCTTCCTTCCCGGCCGGGAAGTTGCCGGCGTTCGCAGCCATGGGCAGCAGCAGGGCCCCAGCAGCCGCCAGGGCCAGAAGAGACGGAACTCGCATAACCAGTTACTCCTTGGGTTAAGGTCTCATCAAGAGTAGGTTGCTTCCCAAGGTCTGATAGGAATTTTTCCGCGTTAGTTCACCGCTGCGGCGTAATTTCCAAATATTTCTGCCTGGCATGCAACCCGCGTGCTAGCATGCCCGGCTTGCAGCTGACAACTTGCAGCCTGCAGTTATCTTTTTTCTTTCCAGTCACTCTGGTTCGTCCCTGGCAAGCCGAAAGGCTTCTGCCACTGTGAGGCAGGCTTCCCGTTGCGGGAAGGCAGGTCGGATCTTGTACTGGCTCATCCCAACCCACGTGACCTTTGGTAGGGGTCACCACTAGGAGAGGAGGCGCCATGCCCGTTATTACTCTTCCCGATGGCAGTCAACGTTCGTTCGATCATGCCGTATCCGTAGCCGAAGTCGCCGCTTCCATCGGCGCCGGCCTGGCCAAGGCCACCGTGGCCGGCAAGGTCGACGGCAAACTGGTCGACGCCTGCGACCTGATCAGCAACGACGCCACCCTGCAGATCATCACCCCTAAAGATGAAGAGGGACTGGAGATCATCCGTCACTCGTGCGCCCACCTGGTCGGCCACGCGGTGAAACAGCTGTACCCGACCGCCAAGATGGTGATCGGCCCGGTCATCGACGAAGGCTTCTACTACGACATCGCCTACGAGCGCCCCTTCACCCCTGAAGACATGGCCGCCATCGAAAAGCGCATGATGGAGCTGATCGACAAGGACTACGACGTCATCAAGAAGGTGACCCCGCGCGCCGAAGTCATCGACGTGTTCAAGGCCCGTGGCGAAGACTACAAGCTGCGCCTGGTCGAAGACATGCCGGACGAGCAGGCCATGGGCCTGTACTACCACGAAGAATACGTCGACATGTGCCGCGGCCCGCACGTGCCGAACACCCGCTTCCTCAAGGCATTCAAGCTGACCAAGCTGTCCGGCGCCTACTGGCGCGGTGATGCCAAGAACGAGCAGCTGCAACGCGTGTACGGCACCGCCTGGGCCGACAAGAAGCAGCTGGCTGCGTACATCCAGCGCATCGAAGAAGCCGAAAAACGCGACCACCGCAAGATCGGCAAGCAGCTCGACCTGTTCCACCTGCAGGAAGAAGCCCCGGGCATGGTGTTCTGGCACGCCAACGGCTGGACCGTGTACCAGGTACTCGAGCAGTACATGCGCCAGGTCCAGCGCGTCAACGGCTACCAGGAAATCAAGACCCCGCAGGTTGTCGACCGCATTCTCTGGGAACGTTCCGGCCACTGGTCCAACTACGCCGAGAACATGTTCACCACTTCGTCGGAAAGCCGTGACTACGCGGTCAAGCCGATGAACTGCCCGTGCCACGTGCAGGTGTTCAACCAGGGCCTGAAGAGCTACCGCGACCTGCCGCTGCGCCTGGCCGAGTTCGGTGCCTGCCACCGTAACGAGCCGTCCGGCGCCCTGCACGGCATCATGCGCGTGCGTGGCTTCGTGCAGGACGACGCGCACATCTTCTGCACCGAAGAACAGGTGAAGAAAGAAGCCGCCGATTTCATCAAGCTGACCCTGGACGTGTACAAGGACTTCGGCTTCACCGACATCGCCATGAAGCTGTCGACCCGCCCGGCCAAGCGCGTGGGTTCCGAAGAGCTGTGGGACCGTGCCGAAGGCGCACTGGCCGACGCCTTGAACGAATCGGGCCTGGAGTGGGAATACCAGCCGGGCGAGGGCGCCTTCTACGGCCCGAAGATCGAGTTCACCCTGCGCGACTGCCTCGGCCGTAACTGGCAGTGCGGTACCCTGCAGTACGACCCGAACCTGCCGGAACGCCTGGATGCCAGCTATATCGCCGAAGATAACAGCCGAGTTCGCCCGGTCATGCTGCACCGCGCCATCCTCGGTTCGTTCGAGCGCTTCATCGGCATGCTGATCGAGCACTACGCTGGCGTGTTCCCGGCCTGGCTGGCACCCACCCAGGCCGTGATCATGAACATCACCGACAAGCAGGCCGATTTCGCCCTCGAGGTGGAAAATACCCTGAACGGTAGCGGTTTCCGTGCCAAGTCGGACTTGAGAAATGAGAAGATCGGCTTTAAAATCCGCGAGCATACTTTGCTCAAGGTCCCGTACCTTTTGGTTATAGGGGATCGCGAAGTCGAAACGCAGACCGTCGCCGTACGCACCCGTGAAGGCAAAGACCTCGGCTCCATGCCGGTGGCTGAATTCACGCAGCTGCTCAACAGCGCTGTTGCCCAGCGCGGTCGCCTAGAATCGGAGTAATGACTATTAAGCGTGAAATGAGAAACGATAAACGAACTGCACCGAAAGCCCCGATCAACGAGAATATCTCGGCACGCGAGGTTCGGTTAATTGGCGCTGACGGCGAGCAGATTGGCATCGTCTCGATTGATGAAGCGCTTCGTATCGCTGATGAAGCGAAGCTGGATCTGGTGGAAATCTCTGCAGACGCGCAACCGCCCGTCTGCAAGGTGATGGACTACGGCAAGCACCTCTTCGAGAAGAAGAAGCAGGCCAACGAAGCCAAGAAAAACCAGAAGCAGATCCAGATCAAAGAAATCAAGTTTCGTCCAGGGACGGAAGAAGGGGATTACCAGGTAAAACTACGCAACCTGGTACGTTTCCTTACCGATGGGGACAAGGCCAAGATCTCTCTGAGATTCCGTGGCCGTGAGATGGCCCACCAGGAGCTGGGCATGGAGCTGTTGAAGCGGGTCGAAGCCGACCTCGCCGAATACGGCTCCGTTGAGCAGCATCCGAAGATGGAAGGACGCCAGCTTATGATGGTCATCGCCCCCAAAAAGAAGAAGTAATCTCCCGGGCACGGCAGGCCTGATGATTATTGTGTAATTTTATCGAATGCGGAGTTCCAACATGCCAAAAATGAAAACCAAGAGCGGTGCTGCGAAGCGCTTCCTGAAGACCGCTTCCGGCTTCAAGCACAAGCACGCTTTCAAGAGCCACATCCTGACCAAAATGTCGACCAAGCGTAAGCGTCAACTGCGCGGTGCCAGCCTGCTGCACCCGTCTGACGTGGCAAAAGTCGAGCGCATGCTGCGCGTACGTTAATTCTGGTTTAGATAGAGGAAGTTACTCATGGCTCGTGTTAAGCGTGGCGTCATCGCTCGTAAGCGTCACAAGAAAATTCTGAAACTGGCTAAAGGCTACTACGGTGCACGCTCGCGCGTATTCCGCGTTGCCAAGCAGGCTGTCATCAAGGCAGGTCAATATGCCTACCGTGACCGTCGTCAGAAGAAGCGTCAGTTCCGCGCACTGTGGATCGCTCGTATCAACGCCGGTGCCCGCACCAACGGTCTGTCCTACAGCCGTCTGATTGCTGGCCTGAAAAAGGCTTCGATCGAAATCGACCGTAAGGTTCTGGCCGATCTGGCAGTGAACGAAAAAGCGGCGTTTGCTGCGATTGTCGAGAAAGCTAAAGCCGTTCTGGCTTAAGTACCCGCGACAATCACCCGGCGGCGCTAGCGCCGTCGGGCATTGAACGTCATCGATAGGGGAAGAGCCTTCAAAGCTCTTCCCCTATTTTCGTATCTGGAGTCTGTACATGGAAAACCTGGATGCGTTGGTCTCCCAAGCCCTAGAGGCCGTGGAGCGCGCTGAAGACATCAATACCCTGGAACAGATCCGGGTGAATTATCTCGGCAAGAAAGGCGAGCTGACCCAGGTGATGAAGACCCTGGGCAACCTGCCAGCCGAAGAGCGGCCGAAAGTCGGCGCGCTGATCAACGACGCCAAAGAGCGCGTTACCGTTGTGCTCAATGCTCGCAAGGCCGCCTTCGAAGAAGCCGAGCTCAGCGCTCGCCTGGCTGCCGAATGCATTGACGTCACCCTGCCAGGCCGCGGCCAGGCCACCGGTGGCCTGCACCCGATCACCCGTACACTCGAGCGCATCGAGCAGTTCTTCACCCACATCGGCTACGGCATCGCCGAAGGCCCAGAGGTGGAAGACGACTACCACAACTTCGAAGCGCTCAACATCCCCGGCCACCACCCGGCCCGGGCGATGCACGACACCTTCTACTTCAATGCCAACATGCTGCTGCGCACCCACACCTCGCCGGTGCAGGTGCGGACCATGGAGTCCACCCAGCCGCCAATCCGCATTGTCTGCCCGGGCCGCGTGTACCGCTGCGACTCGGATATCACCCACTCGCCGATGTTCCACCAGGTCGAAGGCCTGCTGATCGATCGCGATATCAACTTCGCCGACCTCAAGGGCACCATCGAAGAATTCCTGCGCGTGTTCTTCGAAAAAGAACTGGCGGTACGTTTCCGCCCATCGTTCTTCCCCTTCACCGAGCCGTCCGCCGAAGTCGACATCCAGTGCGTGATGTGTTCCGGCAAAGGCTGCCGCGTGTGCAAGCAGACCGGCTGGCTGGAAGTGATGGGTTGCGGCATGGTGCACCCGAACGTGCTGCGCATGTCCGGCATCGACCCTGAAGAGTTCCAGGGCTTCGCCTTCGGCATGGGCGCCGAGCGCCTGGCCATGCTGCGCTACGGCGTCAACGATTTGCGTCTGTTCTTCGATAACGACCTGCGGTTCCTTGCCCAATTCCGCTAGGCCCAATCGACGCACATTCTAGGAGAACAGCATGAAATTCAGTGAACAGTGGCTGCGCGGTTGGGTAAACCCGCAAGTCTCCCGTGACGAACTGGTCGCCCGCCTGTCCATGGCCGGCCTCGAAGTCGACAGCGTTACCCCCGCTGCCGGCCAGTTCAGCGGCATCGTCGTGGGCGAAATCCTCGCCACCGAACAGCACCCGGACGCCGACAAGCTGCGCGTGTGCCAGGTAAGCAACGGCCAGGAAACCTTCCAGGTCGTGTGCGGCGCCCCTAACGCCCGCCCAGGCATCAAGATCCCGTTCGCCATGATTGGCGCCGAACTGCCAGGCGACTTCAAGATCAAGAAGGCCAAGCTGCGCGGCGTCGAGTCCTTCGGCATGCTGTGCTCGGCTGCCGAACTGCAGATCAGCGAAGAGAACGACGGCCTGCTGGAACTGGCTGCCGACGCCCCGGTTGGCGAAGACATTCGCCAGTACCTGAGCCTGGACGACGCCAGCATCGAAATCGGCCTCACCCCCAACCGCGGCGACTGCCTGTCCATCGCAGGCCTCGCCCGCGACGTCAGCGCCCTGTACGACACCCCGGTCACCCGCCCGGTGGTGCCAGCCGTACCGGCTGCCCACGACGAAGTGCGCCCGGTCGAAGTCAGCGCCCCGGCCGCCTGCCCACGCTACCTGGGCCGCGTCATCCGCAACGTCGACCTGAGCAAGCCGACCCCACTGTGGATGGTCGAACGCCTGCGCCGCAGCGACGTGCGCAGCATCGACGCCGCCGTCGACATCACCAACTACGTGATGCTCGAACTCGGCCAGCCGATGCACGCCTTCGACCTGGCAGAAATCAACGGCGGCATCCGCGTACGCATGGCTGAAGAGGGCGAGAAGCTCGTCCTGCTCGACGGCCAGGAAGTTGCCCTGCGCGCCGACACCCTGGTAATCGCCGACCACACCCGCGCCCTGGCCATTGCCGGCGTCATGGGTGGCGAGCACAGCGGTGTGAACACCGAAAAAACCCGCGACCTGTTCCTCGAAAGCGCCTTCTTCGAGCCGATCTCCGTCGCCGGTAAAGCCCGTTCCTACGGCTTGCACACCGACGCCTCGCACCGCTACGAGCGCGGCGTAGACTCGCAGCTGGCTCGCGAAGCTATCGAACGCGCCACCCAACTGCTGCTGGACATCGTCGGCGGCGAAGCCGGCCCGGTCGTCGAAGCCGTCAGCGAACAGCACCTGCCGCAAGTGGCCCCGGTTACCCTGCGCGCCGAACGCATCACCCAGATGCTCGGCATGGAAATGGACCCAGCCCAGGTCGAGCAACTGCTCAACGCCCTGGAGCTGACCACTACCAAGACCGAAGAAGGGCAGTGGACAGTCAACGTCCCAAGCCACCGCTTCGACATCAGCCTGGAAGTGGACCTGATCGAAGAGCTGGCCCGCCTGTACGGCTACAACAACCTGCCGGTTCGCTACCCGCAAGCCCGCCTGGCCCCCCAGGGCAAGCCGGAAACCCGCGGTGACCTGCCGACCCTGCGCCGCCTGCTGGTTGCCCGCGGCTACCAGGAAGCCATCACCTACAGCTTCATCGACCCGAAACTGTTCGAACTGTTCAGCCCGGGCGTAGAGCCGCTGCTGCTGGCCAACCCCATCTCCAGCGACATGGCCGCCATGCGCGCGTCCCTGTGGCCGGGCCTGGTCAAGGCACTGCAGCACAACCTGAACCGCCAGCAAGACCGCGTGCGCCTGTTCGAAAGCGGCCTGCGCTTCGTCGGCCAGCTCGGCGACCTGAAGCAGCAGCCGATGATCGCCGGCGTTGTCACCGGCAGCCGCCTGCCAGAAGGCTGGGCCAACGGCCGCGACGGCGTCGACTTCTTCGACGTGAAGGCCGACGTGGAAGCCCTGCTGGGCTACTCCGGCGCCCTGAGCGACTTCACCTTCAGCGCCGGCAAGCACCCAGCCCTGCACCCAGGCCAGACCGCCGCCATCGAGCGTGACGGCAAGCTGGTCGGCTACCTCGGCGCCATCCACCCAGAGCTGGCAAAAGCCCTGGACCTGGACCGCCCGGTGTTCCTGTTCGAGCTGGTGCTGGGTGACGTGGTCGAAGGCCGCCTGCCGAAATTCAGCGAGCTGTCCAAGTTCCCGGAAACCCGCCGCGACCTGGCTTTGATCGCAGGACGTGATGTAGCTTCTAGCTCGGTGCTTGAAGTAATTCGTGACAATGCAGGCGAATGGCTCACAGACCTCAGGCTGTTTGATGTCTACCAAGGTAAAGGCATTGATCCTGATAGAAAAAGCCTTGCCGTCGGCTTGACCTGGCAGCATCCATCGCGCACTCTTAACGACGATGAGGTGAACGCCGCACTGCAAAACATCCTCACCTCGCTCGAACAAAGGTTGAACACCACGTTAAGGAAATAACGGCATGGGTGCTCTGACGAAAGCTGAGATGGCCGAAAGGCTGTACGAGGAGCTGGGGCTTAACAAGCGTGAGGCCAAGGAGCTGGTCGAGCTGTTTTTTGAAGAAATTCGGCACGCACTTGAAGAGAACGAGCAGGTCAAGCTGTCCGGTTTCGGCAACTTCGACCTTCGCGACAAACGCCAGCGGCCGGGCCGCAACCCCAAGACAGGGGAAGAAATCCCGATCACCGCACGGCGCGTCGTCACCTTTCGTCCAGGGCAGAAGTTGAAGGCCCGGGTTGAGGCCTATGCTGGAACCAAGCCATAACGACGAACTGCCCCCCATACCGGGCAAAAGGTACTTCACCATTGGTGAAGTGAGTGAGCTTTGTGCGGTAAAACCGCACGTGCTGCGGTATTGGGAGCAGGAGTTCGATCAGCTCAATCCCGTGAAGCGGCGGGGGAACCGGCGGTATTATCAGCGGCAGGATGTGCTGATGATTCGCCAGATTCGTGCGCTGCTTTATGACCAGGGGTTCACCATTGGCGGGGCTCGGTTGAGGCTTTCCAGTGATGAGGCCAAGGATGAGTCTAGCCAGTACAAGCAGCTGATTCGGCAGATGATTGTCGAGTTGGAGGATGTGTTGGTTGTGTTGAAGAAGTGACCTGGGTTGCTGGTGAATGGAAAATTTTTGAGAAAAAGCTTTCATTTATCAGGAGGTTAGGGTACATTCTTCAGCGTTCTCGGTAGCATTGAGAACATGCTTCAAAGCCCAGTCGGGGCGTAGCGCAGCCCGGTAGCGCACTTGCATGGGGTGCAAGGGGTCGAGTGTTCGAATCACTCCGTCCCGACCATTATTGAAACAACTAAGCCACCTTCGGGTGGCTTTGTTGTTTCTGGGTTTTTTGGTTTTTTAGAGGCTTCGCTTGTTTCTTTAATCATTCTTGTGATTCGGTTAGGCAAGATAGCTGCGCGCATCGTTTCGCGAACCTCGTAACTGAGTAGGCGTTTCGTAAAGGGGGTGGGCTACCCTGGTTCAATTCGCTGTCCATCTACGGATGCTCCCTGCGCTAAGCGATGAGGGCCGGTGTGGGCGAATAGATTTGCGGGCTGAACTTCTTGTGTTGGACTGTAAGCAGCTTGTCACTGGTCGTGCTACGGAGTGCGCGACCTATGCATCGAGAGCGCCGGGGTAATTTGAACAGGATATTTATTTATCTGAATTTATTGAGTTTTTATCGGTTAGCTCTCACCTTTGGAATGCCAACCGGAAAGCCAGTGCTCTGATTCGGTGCCATAAGCGTGATGGTGAGAGGGGGCGGTTCTCGACGGGTTCGGTACGGCTATGAACCTTCAGCGCGTGCGCAGCTGCGAAAACTTCCCAGCCTAGCTATTTTGGTACACTTCTGAAATTTTGCGCCTCAGGCGGGCGCTGGCAGTATTCTTAAGGATCGTTTGATGACCGCTATCTCTACTCTTCTAGACTCCTACCGCACTGCCGCCCTGACAGAGCGTGAGAAGGGCACCTATTTCGAGGAGCTGATCTGTGTCTACCTTCGCAACGAAGCGACCTACAGGGACCTCTACGATAAGGTATGGACCTATGCCGATTGGGCCAAGGAGCAGGGCCTGAGTGGTAAAGATACGGGAATCGACTTGGTAGCTCGCACTCAGGGGACCGGTGAGTATCATGCCGTCCAGTGCAAGCTGTACGCCGAAGACTACAAAATCCTGAAGAAAGACATCGATAGCTTCTTCACCGCTTCGGGAAAGGCGCCATTCTCGCATCGGGTCATCGTTGCCACTACCAACAACTGGAGCGAGCATGCCGAAGATGCGCTGCAGGGCCAGCAGCCCCCTGTCAGCAAGATTGACCTGCAAGCGTTGGAGGACAGTCAAATTGACTGGGCCAAGTACCGGTCCAGCAAAGTAATCACGCTCAAAACCAAGAAGCAACTACGCGAGCATCAGCAGACGGCATTGAACGCTGTCGCTGCTGGCCTAAAGGAGGCTGAGCGCGGCAAGCTAATTATGGCTTGCGGAACCGGCAAAACGTTCACGAGCTTGAAGATCGCTGAGCGCCTGGCCGGCAAGGACAAACGAGTACTCTTTTTGGTGCCTAGTCTGTCGTTGCTATCGCAGACGCTCACAGAGTGGACACAGGAGAGTGAGACCCCACTTCACAGCTTCGCAGTCTGCTCCGATAGTGACGTAGGGAAGAAGCGCAAGGCTGAGGACGACGCAGTTCAGGTTTTCACTCATGAGCTGCGTTACCCGGCGACCACAAAGGCGGACCGTCTAGCTGCAGAAATGCTCAAGCGTCATGACGCTGAGCACATGAGCGTGGTGTTCTCCACCTACCACTCAATCGACGTGATTAGCCGTGCCCAACATGAGCATGGGCTAGCTGACTTCGATCTGGTGATCTGTGACGAAGCACACCGCACCACTGGCGCGACCTTCGGTGATGACGACGAAAGCAATTTCGTGCGGATTCACGATGATGCTGATATTCGCGCCGCCAAGCGCTTGTATATGACAGCCACGCCGCGCATCTACGGTGACAGTGCCAAGGTTAAGGCAGAGTCCGGCGAAGTCACGCTTTGCTCGATGGATGACGAAGCCCTGTACGGCAAGGAGTTGTTTGTCATCAATTTCTCAGAGGCTGTCCAGCGAGGCCTGCTCACCGATTACAAAGTGCTGGTACTCACTGTAGAGGAAAGCACCATCAGTCGCCGCCTTCAGGACATGCTGAAGGACGAGAACAATCAGCTCAAAGTAGATGACGCGGCGAAAATTGTCGGCTGCTGGAAGGCATTGGCCAAGCAGGGCCTGCATGAGCAGCTAGTCGGTGATGATAAACCGATGAAGCGTGCTGTCGCGTTCTGCCAGGTTATTTCGCCCAATTACAAAGGCACCAAGCACAAGGTCAGTTCTGTCAACATTGCCGACATGTTCCAGTCGGTAGTGGAGGCTTATCAGGAGTCGGAGGAGATCGACGAGGCCTCACGACTTACCTGCGAAGCTGAGCACGTTGATGGCGGTATGAATGCCAGCCAGAAGGAAGCAAAGCTGAAGTGGCTGAAAGCTGAAGCACCTGCAAATACCTGCCGTATTCTCAGTAACGTACGTTGTCTGTCTGAGGGCGTGGACGTCCCAGCGTTGGATGCCGTGCTCTTCCTCACGCCACGCAACTCCCAGGTGGATGTGGTGCAGTCCGTTGGCCGCGTGATGCGCAACGCACCGGGGAAGAAGCGTGGTTACGTTGTGCTGCCGGTGGTCATCCCAGCCGGGATGGAGCCTCACGAAGCGCTCAACGACAACCAGACCTACAAGGTGGTCTGGCAGGTACTTCAGGCGTTGCGTTCGCACGACGACAGCTTCGATGCCATGGTCAACAAGCTCGACCTGATTGGCTCAGACCCGCGCAAGATGGAAGTTATCGCCATCACCGACAAGGCCGAGAAGAGGGCCAAAAAAGCCACTGGCACCAGCAACGGTAAGGCCGGTAAAGGGCAATACGGCATTGGTGAAAAGAGGGCTAAATACGATGTCGAAGGTCAGATGACTCAACAGGCTGAGCTGACCTACGAGGTTGGTGAAATCGAAAAGGCCATCTACGCCAAGATCGTCGAGAAGTGCGGCAACCGTCACCACTGGGAAGACTGGGCCAACGACATTGCCAAGATCGCCCGCACCCATATCGACCGTATCCAGGGGATTCTGGAAAATCCGGCCAACTCTCAGGAAAAGGCCGCTTTCAATGCCTTTGCCGCAGAGCTGCGTGACGACCTCAATGACAGCATCAGCGATGGCGAGATAATCGAAATGCTCGCCCAGCACTTGGTAACCAAGCCGGTGTTCGATGCGCTGTTCGATGAGTACAGCTTTGCCAGTCACAACCCCATGTCCAAGGCTATGCAAGGCGTGCTGGACGCGCTTCATGAGCACCACCTGGCCAAGGAAGCCGACACTCTGGAGAAGTTCTATGCCAGCGTGCGTCAACGTGCTGCCGGCATCGACAATGCCCAGGGCAAACAGAAGATCATCGTCGAACTGTACGACAAGTTCTTCCGCAACGCCTTCCCCAAAATGACCGAGCGCTTGGGTATCGTTTACACCCCGGTCGAGGTTGTGGATTTCATCCTCCACAGCGTCAACCACCTGCTGCAACAGGAGTTCGGTCAGACCCTTGGCAGCAAGGGCGTGCACATCATCGATCCTTTCACTGGTACAGGCACTTTCATCACCCGCCTGATCCAGTCTGGCCTGATCAAGGCAGAGGAGCTTCCGCACAAGTACAAGCACGAGATCCACGCCAACGAGTTGGTACTGCTAGCCTACTACATCGCTGCAATCAATATCGAAGCGGCCTACCATGGTGAAGTGATCGACGAGTACAGCCCGTTTGAAGGCATCTGTCTAACTGACACCTTCCAAATGTATGAAAAGGAAGACCTAGTCGATGAGCTGCTGGAGGACAATAGCGCCCGACGCAAGCGGCAGAAGGCGCTGGATATTCGGGTAATTGTTGGCAACCCGCCTTACTCTATTGGTCAAGGCAACCAGAACGACAACAACCAAAACGTCAGCTATCCGGCACTGGATCGACGTATCGAGGAGACCTATGTTGCAGGCTCGGATGCAACTCTCTCCAAGGGACTGTACGACAGTTATATCCGCGCTATTCGCTGGGCCAGTGATCGTATCGGCGATGCTGGCATTATAGGCTTTGTCACAAACGCAGGCTTTCTGGAAGCCAACACCGCTGATGGCCTTCGCAAGTGCTTGGCCGATGAATTTTCCAGCCTCTATGTTTTCCATCTGCGCGGCAATCAACGCACATCGGGGGAGACCTCCCGTAAAGAGGGCGGCAAGATTTTTGGCAGCGGTAGTCGTGCTCCTATTGCTATCTCGCTGCTGGTCAAGAATCCCGACGCACATGCTCACGGCCAGATTCATTTCTATGACATCGGCGATTACCTTAGTCGAGAGGAAAAACTGGAGAAAATTTCAGGGTTTTCCAGCGTGGCCGGCATTGAGCAATGGAGCAAGATCATACCTGACGAACATGGCGACTGGCTGAAGCAGCGCGACGACAGCTTCGGTCAGTTCATCGTCATGGGTGACAAGAAGGGGGACTCAGTCAAAATATTCGACAACTACTCACAAGGTGTTGTGACAGCTAGAGACGCTTGGGCCTACAACGGTAGTAAAGCGAGTCTGGAGGCCAACATGTCCGGCATGATTGACTTCTTTAACTCCGAAGTATGCCGCTTCAACGCGGCATATCCGGGGTTGGATGCTAAAGCACGCCAAGAATATGTGAATGATTTCATCAATGCCGACCCGGCATGCATTAGTTGGTCTAGGGCGCTGAAGCAGGATGTGGCTAAAAATCGCAGCTATATGTTTGAGAGAGACAGTATGGTGATTGCGCATTACCGTCCGTTCACCAAGCAGTGGATGTATTTCAATCGGCGCTTCAATGAGATGGTTTTGCAAATGCCGCGAATATTTCCCGCTGGTGGCATGAACATGGTAATTTGCATAACCGGCCTGGGAGAGTCTGCTAGTTTTAGTAGCTTGATCTCCGGGAATGTCTCTAACTTTCACTTTATCGCAGGCTCACAGTGCTTTCCCCTCTACCTTTACGACGAAGTCGCAAAAGCCTCAGGCGACGACCTTTTTGCACCGTCGGCTGAAGGCGAATTGCGCCGCCGCGATGCCATAACCGACGCTGGCCTTGCTCACTTCCATGTTGCCTACCCAGGCGAGCAAATCAGCAAGGAAGACCTGTTCTATTACGTCTACGGCATCCTGCATTCGCCAGACTACCGTGAACGCTTTGCCGACAACCTGAGCAAGGAGCTGCCGCGCATTCCGGCAGTGAGGAAGGCCGCTGACTTCTGGGCTTTCAGCAAGGCAGGCCGCGCATTGGCTGACCTGCATCTGAACTACGAAACCGTCGAGCCGTATCCGCTGACCATCGAGGCCAAGGCTCCGCTCACATCCGCCGATTACAGGGTAGAGAAAATGAAGTTCGCCAAGAAGGGCGACAAGACCACGGTCATCTACAACCAACGTATCACCCTCAAGGGTATTCCAGAAGCGGCCTGGGACTACGTGGTGAACGGTAAAGCTGCACTGGACTGGGTGATGGAGCGGCAGGCGGTACGTACTGACAAGGCGAGTGGAATCGTCAACGATGCCAACG
The DNA here is from genome assembly GCF_040784925.1 of Pseudomonas sp. X4. Classification (NCBI taxonomy): domain Bacteria; kingdom Pseudomonadati; phylum Pseudomonadota; class Gammaproteobacteria; order Pseudomonadales; family Pseudomonadaceae; genus Pseudomonas; species Pseudomonas sp. X4. The sequence continues at coordinate 4,544,935 of NZ_CP160798.1, forward strand.
ATTGGGCCACCGAATCTATGGGCAATCCCAAGTACCCATTGGAGCTGTTCCAGCGAGTGGTTACTGTTAGTATCCAAACTCAGAGTATCGTCAATAGTTTACCGCCATTAGAGATTTGATTTTAATGCTATCTTCCCCTGCTTGGTAGGGGAAGTTTTGGTAGCGATGAGTGGCGGTGTAGGTCCCAGGGAGATTTCATTTCATTAAGATTGTTTTTTTGTGTGTGCCTGGCTTGAGACCAAAGGCGATCCGATTCGTGCTTATAGCTACCCTCGGGGCAAAGTTTCGCCCCGAGGACGCCCCCTTAACTTCCGTTGACCCACAGCGCCATGCACCAAGCAGATGTACTGCTGCAACAAGCCAGCTCAACGTGCCCATACATGAGCGAGGATAGGGGAATCCATTTTTTCCAATCTTTCAGATATCTTGCTTTTTGCGGATTTTACCTAAATATCGTATGGTGGCACTATGGTATTCCAGCGCTTTCACGCGCGTGCTGTTTCTGAAGCAAGGGTTTGTGGAGACTTGTCCCAGGCCCTATGACAGGTCATTGCAACGTCGGAAAAGAAGAGTTCTCTGCGAGATTTCCCGGCGAGCGGGATACTGCGGCCTTGGATTGTTTACCCTCGATGATTGAATGCCCATGATTTTTCTAAACGACGCGCTAGCAGCCTCACGGTCAGTAGGTAGTAATACCGAGTCGCTTCGCATCGCTTAGCTAGGTGGTGTTCAAGAAACCAAGCCACATGTTTTCTCTGCCAAGCCCAGGGTGTATCAAGCTGCCAGCGCTCAGATAGCTCAGCCTGGATGAGCTTTGCTTGCCGTAAATGGCGCTGCCGCGTTGTGTATGACCCCGTCAGCACGCCAGCCAAGAACAGCTCCATATCAAATGGCTTGTTCATCAGCGACCTCCCACGTAGGCAGCGACCACATCAATCCGACCGTGCCCCAGCTCATAGCTGATTTGCCTCCGCGCCTCACGATCCAGGCTCCTATTTATCTGGCAACATTGGCCTGCGTTGATAGGCGCACGGTGTTGGGTGATTTGCTCATAGCGCTCGCATGCGTACGCCGCTCGTAGCTCATGGAAGCCTTTGAGGTTGTGTGCATGCAGGATGTCCCGCGCAGGTCGAATGGCTTGTTGCAGAAAATCCAGGTAGCTTTCGTTTTGGTCAATCAGGTTGTGGCTTCCCGAAGGCGACACCTGCCGTGCAAACTCAAGTGCACCACGAACATGGTCGTCCACTGATATCCAACGAGGGGCCGTTGCTCCTGCGCGGCCGCCTTTGGTGCCGTCCTGGATGTTGATCCTGCCTAGGCCGTTAGCCTCACGACTTAACCGTGGCAGGTCAGCCAGGATAGCCTCACGCAGGCGCATGCTGGTGGCTCGCGCCAACAGAACAATCGCTGCGGCCCGTTGCTGATGATCGCGACAAAGCGCATCGACGATCTGCTTAACCTGTTCGCGGTCTTGGCCTTGCGGAGCCGATTGGCGAACTCCGGTGCGCTGCATTCCCAACGCCTTGCTCGGACTGGGCAATTTCACGTACCGATCACCGCCAAGCGCTGCCATGGTCCTGTTAACGCTGGATAGCCGATTTTGCGCGGTGCTGACCGCGAGGTCACCGCGCCTAACCAGGTCGCGCAGGTACGCCGCATAGTCGGCCAACACTTTTCGATCAATCTGCCGCGCATCCTTGATACCGGGCCCCTGTTCGGAACGGCACCATTTGACGAATGCCTGCCACCGATCACAGTGCGCTTTGACCGTGCCGTAATGACCGCCACCGAACATGTCTTTCAGCGCTTGCGGCCCCGCGTAGCTCAGTTGTCTGCCGTAACCGAAATTGCGGCCTTCGCGTCTACCCACCAATGCCATGTCGTTCACCTCATCGTCCGATCTCCGATCCTCGTCCCACGTCATCCCGCCAAGAATGCTGAGTGTTATCAGGGATCAAGGCCCCTGCGACCTGTGGGGATGTCCTCTAACGCGGACTGGCGGCTCCTTACGTCCGGGAGCAAGGGCATCTCATGATCTGGCCTCCTGAGCACCGTTACCGGTGGGCGGGTAGAGGCTGCATTGGCTGACGAGACCAGTGCCGCGAGATCCTGAGTCGGGTGAACGCGCAATGCGATGACCGGGGCATGCCTGACTGTCAGTCAGGTGCAGTCCATTCCCTGGTCTGCGGCACCATCATCTGCATGGCTGTTGCTGGTGACATCGGCGTTTGTCACGCCGATTGTCACGAGGAGGAATGCCGCAAAGCCCTGTGCGATCAGGGCTGCAGCAGTGGTAGAAGTGCCCGTCTCTTTCCACAGAAAGAGACGGGCAAAGGTTGGCGCAACAGTCGGCCAAGCGGATAGGTTGCTGCAGGGCAGCGAGGTACGGTGTGTCTGGCGCACGAGCGCTATATGTGTAAGAGCATCCATCACATGGGTAGTGACCGTACGAGCTGCCGGATGCGAATCGTACTTGGGCTGAATCACCGCGAGAGCGGCGTGACCTTTAAGGCTCGGGTCACCTGGGGTGCTGTCATCGACAGCCTTTGCACGGCCAGTTCTACGCCTGTGGATAAACCCGGTCAAGGGCCGAAATTAAGCGCCCTTGAGGACGTGAAAAGCGGTTATCCATTGGTGGAATTACTTGGTAACTCCCGGACAACGTCGTGGCTTTTAGCTTTTCAAAGTGAGGTCCATCCAAACAGGGCGGCTTTGCAACCCTGTTTGGATGGACCCGCGTTGAGAAGCAGATAAGCGAGGCTGCTTGCCCCGAATCTTGGACGTTCAGTTGTTTCCGCAATTCTTGCGCCGTACAGAGTTAGCGGATCGGTACCACGTTCTTGTCTCTGACTTGACCGTATGCTGAAGCAAGCAGGCTGCCGGTGGCGGCTTTCTGGATGTACTCACTCCACCAGGCCATCATCGGTCGTCTGCGTTCAATGTAGTCGGCTCGGTTGTAGGCGCTGCGCACCTCATCCTTGTCGACATGCGCCAGGGCGACCTCAATGAGCTCCGGGTCCCACCCATGCTCATTCAAGATGGTGCTGGCCATCGAGCGCATGCCGTGGCTGACCAAGCGGTCCTGGAAGCCCATGCGTTTCAACGCCATGTTGGCGGTCTGGCTATTGGCGTGGGTGCGTGGATTTCTGTCTGCCGGGAAGACGTATTCGCGATGGCCGCTGTGAGTCTTCAGTGACTCCAACAGTGCGACAGCGTGATCGCTCAACGGGATGCTGTGTGGGCGGCGCTTCTTCATCCGCTCCGCAGGGATAGTCCAGACACTCCTTTCAAAGTCGATGTCTGCCCAGCGAGTAGTCGCCGCCTCGGCGGGGCGAGTCATCGTGTGCAACTGCCATTCGATCAGGCAGCGGGTGGTGCGTTTGATGCTGGCGTTCGCGATCTCCAGCATGAGCTCGGGGAGTTCCTCGGGCGGAAGCGCAGCCATGTTTTCTTTCTTGGGCTTCTTGAATACTGCCCTGATGCCGGTGAGCGGGTTGGCGAAGATCAGGCCGGAGTTTACGCCGTAGGTCATGATCTCGTTTAGCCGCTGGCTAAGTCGCTTGACCGTCTCCAGGCTGCCTTTCGCTTCGATTGGGCGAAGCAGTCCGATCACCATCGGCGCGGTGATTTTGGTGAATGGTGTCGTCTTCAAATCGGGGAACACGTGCAGCGTGAGCGACCGCCAGATGTCCTCGGCGTAGGCAGGGGTCACCGAGTCTTTCTTGAGTTCAAACCAGGCGGTGGCCACGTTCTCGAAGGTGTGTTCGGTTTCCGCGCGTTTGGCTTCATTCAACGTATTGCGCTGCACCTTCGGATCGATGCCTTGAGCGAGCAGCTCGCGGGCTTCGACTGCCTTCTTTCGTGCGTTCGCCAGTGACAGTTCGGGGTAGGTCCCGAAGCCGATGTTGATGCGCTTCTTGGTCACTGGTTCGCGGTAATTGAAATTCCACAGCAACGAGCCGTTGCTGCGTACCCGGAGCTGCAAACCATCACCATCCGTGAGGACGTAATCCTTGGACGCGGGTTTGTCTCCCTTGAGCTGTCGATCGGAGAGGCGGAGGTTTTGAGCAGGCATGAGATTGTCCTCAAGCACTGATTCGGTATTCCAAAGATTAGCACCGGACGGGCTGGAATACCGCCTGGAATACCCGAATGGCTGGAACTCCAAAACTCTCAAAAGACCGCAAAAGCGCTGTAAGCCGCGTATTTACTGGATTGCAGGCACAAAAAAAGACGTCCGTGGACGTCTTTGATTGATCATTTGGTGGAGCCGGGGGGGAACTGAACCCGCGTCCGCCATCCGCTAACGTATAGCTAGTTCATAAGCTACAACCTCGTGAAGTTGGAATGCTGTGGGTAACGAAATACCCCAACAGCAATCTCGGCGGTGTAGGACATGGCCAGTTCTACAACCGCCGGAAATGTTGCTCACTTCTCATTATGCCGTAGGAAATTTCCTCTTTTTTGATAGGCTTTTGCCATCAGTCGAGAGGAAAGTCATATGCCCGTCGTCATCGTTGAAAACGACACATCGCAGTGGGAAGACGAGACAGGTGCTGTCTATCACTTCCCCAAGCGCTACCAAGCCTGGCTCGTGCAGGGAACCGAGGTGATCTACTACAAAGGGCGCATCAAGGACAAAGCCTTTGCTTCCGTCCGCCTCAGCGCCGATCCGCATTATTTTGGTAAGGCACGTATAGGTCAGGTCTACGCAGACCGGAGTAGCGATAAGGGTGATCTGTTTGCTCTGATTGAAAACTTCACGCCGTTTGAAGACGCTGTCCCCTCGAAAATTGACGGCGAGTACCTGGAGACTATCCCCGCCAGCCGTATGAGTAACTACTGGCGTGATGGCGTTCGGCCGATTTCTCAATCCGATTACGATGCCATCTTGAGCCATGCAACGCTCCTGCCTTCGCGTGTTGACGCGGCTGTACCGGATACGGAAGACGACCCACTTACCTTTGAATCGGCCAGTGAAGGCAGCAAAACAAGCTACTTTGGAACCCGTTACGAGCGCCGGAAAGATTTGAGGGTGAAGGCCATCGCCATCCACGGGCTTGACTGCAAGGCATGCGGGTTTGATTTCGAACAGGCATACGGCGAACACGCGAAGGGCTTCATTCACGTTCATCACGTAGTACCGATTTCGGACTTTGGTGGGGAAAAGGCCGTGAATCCTGAGACAGATCTCGTGACGCTGTGCGCCAACTGTCACGCAGTTGTCCATCGCAAGAGAGATAAGACCCTGAGTGTTGACGAGTTGAAAGGAATATTGCGCGGGCGATGGGTAATCGAGTCCCAGTAGACAGCTAAGCGCACGCTAACTTTGCCTGGCTGTGAAAGTGGGGGCAGCTGGAGCGCCTTCGAAACGGGGGATGGAGTTAGGCTTTGAAGGCGTCCAGTGAGGGGAGGGTGATTCAGCCCATCATGCCCAGCTCGGCATCATCCATCAGCGCCTTAGCCAATGCGCAGAGGTAATGCGAAGCCCAGATCAGCTGGGGTTTGTCTTCCATCAAGCCGTCCAGGGTCATATCCCGTGCGTAGCCCATAAGCTCCGAGGCTTGTTCGCGGGCGCTCTGGCAGGGGATGCCAGCTTCGATGCGGAACAGCGGATGGGTCTGGTTTTCCCCTTGGTAGAAGGTGGTTTTGCCGACGGTGAATTTGGTTTCTTCTGTGGTCATTGTTCTATCTCCCCGAAATCTCTAGTACCTGGTCTGGCCTCATCGCCGGCAAGCCAGCTCCCACAAATACTGCACAGGCCTCGAGATCTGTGGCGCAGTTTAGATCCATGTGGGAGCCTTGCTTGCTGGCGATAGGGGCAGCCCAGGCGACACATAAATGAAGCCTTAGTGCAAAGTCCTAGGCTCAGTGGGCATTTGCACCTGGATCAATGCGGACTCAAGCAAAGCTCGCAGCGTCTCCAGCTCGTGCATCGAGGACATCATCAGAATCGACGCTGGCGACTTGGGCTGCAGCAGCATTGCCTGATGTACGACGGTCGCCGCGCATAGCGCGTAGTCCGTGGCCTGGATCAGGGTATCTTCGAGGGATTGGAGAGTGTGGGGTGGATCAGGAACTATTTTTAGCATCGTACTGTGTTCTCGGTGGGGCCACCGCCAGCCCGCTGTCAAACGGAAAGGTGGCAGCTGTGCATGGGTTGACAGACCGGCGAACACAGAAACCGGCGCACGCGAGCGTGCCCCATGCACAACCGCCATAAACGGGTATGCACTGTGTATCGTCGCGGCCTGTCAAAGCCGGTCGTTGATATGCAACGACGGACCGAGACTAGAACGCTGAAAAAACGACCGCAACGAAAAACACGGTTGGGGAGTATCTTTGGGAAATGGCCTACAAGGAAGGGGTTAAATCTGACTTTTTTTGCCCGTTCACCTTCACAGCATGCAACGCCGGCTGCTCTGTTAACAGTTTGTGGCTCTCAAAAAGCTTTCCACTCACGAATCCCTGTATCCAGTTATGTCGCCATGCCAACAAACGGTCCAGCATGGACTTTCGCCACTCAAGCCTTGAAACTGACCCGCTCGCATCTGGACCAAGGCAGGTCACGGGCCAGCCCCTGACAACGGACGCCAAGTCACAGCCCATGGAATGCACTGAAGATGACTATCGAAGCTTTTGCCCCTTTCCAGCGCCTCGCCACTGACCTGCTGAAGTACCTACCGGCTGACCAGCCAGATGGCTCCCACGACCTGTCCCACATCCATCGCGTATGGGTCAACGCGCAACGGATACAGCGCGTAGAAGGCGGCGACCTGGAAGTGCTGCTTGCAGCGACTGTGCTGCATGATTGTGTCGCAGTAGAAAAGAACTCGCCCTTGCGTGGGCAGGCGTCAACGCTGTCCGCACAAAGGGCGGCGTCAATCCTGGCTGATATGGGCTGGCCCTTGCAGCGCATCGAGCAGGTGGCGCATGCAGTCAAAACCCACAGCTACTCGGCTGGCTTCGAACCGCTCACCCTTGAGGCCAGGATTCTTCAGGATAGTGATCGCCTGGACGCCATAGGTGCAGTGGGTATCGCCCGGTGTTTTTACGTTTCCGGGCGAATGGGGTCGGCGCTGTACGATTTCGAGAACCCCACTGCGTGGGGAAGGGAGTATCAGGACAAGGCGTATACGGTCGAGCACTTTCATACCAAGCTGCTCAAGCTTGCGTCAGGGTTTAAAACTGCTGAAGGGGCTCGACTGGCTGCTGAACGTCACGCGCGGCTTGAAGTGTTTGTTGCGGATTTCATGGATGAGATCGGGGCTGGCGGGGCAGGGGTGCAGTGACGGGGTTTGGGACGATTGGCAGGTTTTTTGGGCGTGAGTCAGCTGTATTGGAACTGCCCACGACTGGATCGATTTTGTTGGTGGTTTTGGGGAAGTAGCCAGGCCCTGGGGCGGGTAGCTGTGGTGTCATGGGCCTGAGTGTTCTGTTTGGGCGGGGAAGAATTTAGCGTGGGCATGGCACCGGCTGTGCCGGTGTTCGCGGCTGAAGCCGCTCCCACAGGGGGGCTGCTAATTCAGGGAGATGTTTGCAGTTTTTGAGGGCGGGTTTGTTCGTGAAGACCTTGTTGGCGATGCCATTCGCTGTGTTGGAGTCTTCGTGGGTATGTTGGACCGCGGCGGCGCCGGTCCCTTGGAGGCTGGGTCCCTGTTTACCGGTTGAGCTATCCGTGCGGCAACGCACCTCTGGGCTGGGCCTTCTTGTAGTAGGTTCTGCTGATCGATGAGTTGTGTGCAGTTTTTTTGAGCGGGTTTACAGTGGATGGCACGGGCTGCGCCCGTGTTCGCGGGCGCGCCCGCTCCCACAGGGATCGCGGCAACACCTAGAGTTTTTGCAAGGCAGTTGCTTTCACAGGGGACGTGCAGGGTTTGAGTGCTGTGTTTGCGGCCTTTAGATGATCCAGCTTTGGCGGCAAGGGCATGCCGAGCGGGGCGGGCTCTGGGAAATGAACAGGCGGGCTGATGTGCGAGAGTAGATGCCGTACAGCCCGGATCGTGTTCGTCTCAGAGAGGCGGCGCTACATAGATAACCCGATCACGCCCATTCTGTTTGGCGGTATAGAGCCCCTTGTCGGCGCGTTCCAGTGCGTCATCCTGCGTTTCACCCTTGGCGAACAGGGTGCACCCTATGCTCAGGGTTACCTTCAACTGACCACAGGGCAGCTGCATCGGGCTGCCACCCACCTGTTCGCGAATCCGCTCAGCAATCCGCGTCAGTTCTTCGCTGTCTTTAACATGCAAAATAGCGACGAACTCCTCACCGCCATGGCGCACCAGCAGGTCATCGGGGCGAAGTGCTGCGCGGAGGCGGCGGGCAGATTCGCAAAGCACTTTGTCACCGCCGCCATGGCCGTACTTGTCGTTGATGGATTTGAAGTGATCCAGGTCGGCATAAACCGCGCCCAGTTGTAAGCCGTTCACCTCTGCCAATCGCCGTTCATGGTCTTCAAACGCCGACAGCGCGCCGCGGTTCCACAGTTGTGTCAAAGGGTCGAGCAGGGCTTTGCGCTGCTCGCGATCCATTTCAAGTCGCAGATCGCGGTTCACCTGCGCCAAGGTACGCAGTTGCAGATATCCCTCGGCAAGCGTGGCCAGGTCCCTGAAATTCGCTTGTTGAGCCTCGCTGAGCACGCGCGGGTGGGGATCGAACATGCACAGCGTGCCGATGGCTTTGCCGTTGCCGGCGCGCAAGGGGTGGCCGGCGTAAAAGCGGATGTAGGGCGGGTTGAGCACCAGCGGGTTGTCGATGAATCGCCCGTCGCACTTGGCGTCGGGCACCATCAGGGTACCCTCGCCGAGAATGGCGTAGCCGCAAAAGGAAATACTGCGCGTCGTCTCGCTTGCCTCAAGCCCTATGCGGGCCTTGAACCACTGTCGGTCCTGGTCGATCAGGCTGATAAGCACAGTGTCCACATGGGCCAGGTCCTGGGTAAGCCGCACCAGGGTATCGAGGTAATGCTCGGCTGGTGTATCGACCAGGTTCATGTCATCGAGCGTGCGCTGGCGAAGCGCTTCGTCTGCGGGTAAAGGGCAAGCTGGCATCGTTGGTCCTCCATTCCCTGGTTGGCTGCTTTTGCACTAGGCGGGGCGCGTTCTCTATACCGTCGAGACAAGCACAGCATAGGTTATAGCGTGGAGCCTAGGGCTGCAGGTGCGGCTGGCCATTTCTTGCCGAGAGTGTGATTTCTTTCGCTCGATAATCGTCAAGATTGCTACCCCTTCGCCGTCGTCTGGGGACTGATACAGGGCCTTTCATGCAAACGCTGTTGAACGAGATTCTCGAAGAAGTACGCCCCTTGATCGGCAAGGGCAAAGTGGCTGACTACATTCCTGCGCTGGCCGATGTGCCAGCGAACCAGCTGGGCATCGCGGTCTATGGCAACGATGGCAGCTATTACTGCGCAGGCGACGCCCTGGTACCGTTCTCGGTGCAGAGTATTTCCAAGGTGTTCAGCCTGGTGCAGGCGATTGGACACTCGGGGGAAGCCATTTGGGAGCGGCTTGGCCATGAGCCTTCCGGCCAGCCGTTCAACTCGCTGGTGCAGCTGGAGTTCGAGCGTGGTCGGCCGCGTAATCCATTTATCAATGCGGGGGCGTTGGTGATCTGCGATATCAACCAGTCGCGCTTTGCTGCACCCACGTTGTCGATGCGCGATTTTGTGCGGCGGCTATCGGGCAATCCGCATATCTCGATCGATGCTCGCGTTGCCGATTCGGAGTATCAATTCCGCGCGCGCAACGCGGCCATGGCTTACCTGATGCAGTCGTTCGGCAACTTCCATAACGAGGTGGAGACGGTGCTGCGCAGTTATTTCAGTTACTGCGCGCTGCAAATGAACTGCCTTGATCTGGCTCGGGCGTTCTGTTTCCTGGCTAACGATGGGTTCTGCAAGCACAGCGGTGAGCAGATTCTGACCCGGCGCCAGACCCAGCAGGTGAACTCGATCATGGCCACTAGCGGGTTGTATGACGAAGCAGGGAATTTCGCCTATCGGGTGGGGTTGCCAGGTAAGAGTGGCGTGGGGGGCGGGATTGTGGCCATCGTGCCGGGGCAATTCACCGTGTGCGTGTGGTCGCCGGAGTTGAATGCGGCGGGTAACTCCCTGGCGGGGATGGCGGCGCTTGAGTTGCTGAGCTCGCGGATTGGGTGGTCGGTGTTCTGATCGGCGGGCTCGCTCGTTGTGCGATGCGGCGGTGTGGCGGTTTCACTTACCTGTGAAGAATCCAACGCGGTGTATGGCACCGGCTTCGCCGGTGTTCGCGGGTGAACCCGCTCCCACAGGTACTGTGGTTGCGTTGAAGGCTGTGGTGATCCTGTGGGAGCGGGCGAGCCCGCGAAGAATGCGACGCGGTGCATGGCACCGGCTATGCCGGTGTTCGCGGGCATGCCCGCTCCCATAGGTACTGCGGCTGCCTTGAAGGCTGTGGTGATCTTGTGGGAGCGGGCGTGCCCGCGAAGAATCCAGCGCGGTGCACGGCACCGGCTGTGCCGGTGTTCGCGGGCATGCCCGCTCCCACAGGTACTGTGGTTGCGTTGAAGGTTGTGGTGATCCTGTGGGAGCGGGTTTACCCGCGAAGAATGCGACGCGGTGTATGGCACCGGCTGTGCCGGTGTTCGCGGGCATGCCCGCCCCCACAGGTACTGTGGCTGCGTTGAAGGCTGTGGCGATCCTGTGGGAGCGGGTTTACCCGCGAAGAATGCAACGCGGTGTATGGCACCGGCTGCGCCGGTGTTCGCGGGTGAACCCGCTCCCACAGGTACTGTGGCTGCCTTGAAGGCTGTGATGATCCTGTGGGAGCGGGCGTGCCCGCGAAGAATGCAACGCGGTGCATGGCACCGGCTGCGCCGGTGTTCGCGGGCATGCCCGCTCCTACAGTGGAGCTTTCCTGAGTGAACGAACTCAGGCCCCCCCACCAGCTATCTCCCGAGCAACCCAGCCCTTGAACGCCTCCGCCACCGGCGATGGGTGCATCGCGCCTGATTGGGCCAGCACCACTTTTTGCGGTGATACCTCTTCCAGTAATGGCCGGCATAGCAGCGGTGTGCCGTCATAGCAGTGGTCCCCGGCGGGCCGGGTGCATGACAGGGCAACCCCGTAGCCATGCGCGACGAGGCCCCGTTGCATCTCGAAGGTCTGGGTGTATTGCTGAGTGCGCGGTTGCAGGTTGTGCGCCCAAAACAGTGAAAGAAAATACTCACGCGTTTGTGCGATGTCCTCAAGAATCAAACACTCTTGCGCCAGCTCATGCAGCGGTATCGCTGCCAGGTGGGCCAGGCGGTGGTCAGTGGCGATGAGTGCGTAGGGCTTCAGCTCAGCCAGTACCTGGCGCGGCAGCAAGGGATCAAGGCCAATGTCATAAGTCAGCGCGAGCTCGGCTTTACCGGCGCTCAAGTGGCGGTGTACGCCTGCCAGGTCAGTCTCGAAAAGCGTTACCTCGACATCGGGATACTGCTTGCGAAAACTTGACAGCAGCCGCGGCGCGTAATAGGGGCCCAAGTCTTGAAAGCAGATGAGCGACAGGTTGCCGCGAAGCGAGCCGCGCGTGGTATCCGCGTTCTGATTCATGGCAATGGCCATGCCGATGATATCGCGTGCCTGGGCCAGTAAACGCGTGCCCGCTGACGTCAGCTCCAGCCCGCGGCTCACCTGGCGCCGGAACAGCCTCTCGTTCAGCGCCTCTTCCAGCTGGGCGATCGCTACCGAAACCGATGGCTGTGAAACGTGCCGGGCTCTGGCCGCAGCGCTGATGCTGCCGTGCTCGGCCACGGCGACGAAGTACTCGAGCTGCCTGAACGAGAACCCTATCATCTTTTCCTATACTCGGGATTAGGAAATATATTCTTTTCCTATTGTGGCTGAAAAGCAATACTCGCGGTGCACCTTGCTTATTCCGCTTGAAAACTGGCAGTGGTGCTGTTGCCCAATAAAAAGACCAAAGGGTGCTTATGAAACAGTCCGCCGAATTTCAACTGACTGACGAAACCATCGAGGCTTTCCAGCGTGATGGTGCCGTCTGCGTACGTAATTTGTTCACGCCAGAAGAAGTTGCACTGCTCGAAACTGGCATCGAACAGAACCTGAAAGCCCCAAGCGAGCGCGCTAAAGTGGCAAGCCGCCCTGATGACCCGGGTTGGTTCTTCGAAGACTTCTGTAATTGGGGGGATATTTCGGCCTATCGCCAGTTCATCTTCGAAAGCAGGGTAGGTAGTGTTGCAGCGCAACTCATGAACAGTGAGACAGCCCGGCTTTATCACGATCACCTGCTGGTCAAGGAGCCGAACACGCGCCAGCGAACGCCCTGGCATCAGGACCAGCCGTATTACAACATCGACGGGCGGCAGAACTGCAGCATGTGGATGCCAGTCGACCCGGTCTCGAGAGAATCCACCCTTGAATTCGTAGGGGGCTCGCACCTTGGGCCATGGCTGATGCCGCGCAGCTTCCTCGACAGCCAGGCGCAATGGTTCCCTGAAGGCAGCCTTGCAGACTTGCCGGATATCGAGGCCGATCGCAGCGCCTGGAACATCCTCGGCTGGGAACTCTCCCCAGGCGACGCCGTGTTCTTCCACATGCTCACCTTGCACGCCTCGGGCGGTGTCGGGGGCAATCGTCGGCGTCGTGCCTTCTCGGTACGTTTCCTGGGCGATGACATTACTCACGCACCGCGCCAGTGGAAAACCTCACCACAGTTTCCCGGCCTCGAAACGCAACTCGCCAGCGGTGCCCAAATGAACCACGAACTGTTTCCGGTGCTGTGGCCTAGGGCTTGATGATTTGGAATGCTGCGTGCCTGATAAAACCGCACGGCATTAGCGTTGTGCGGACCTGATAATAAAACCAAGAAGGTATCTATGAGCGCTCAATCTTCACACCAGTTGAAGCGGGGTCTCTCTACCCGGCATATTCGTTTCATGGCGTTAGGTTCTGCTATCGGTACGGGGCTGTTCTATGGCTCGGCATCGGCAATAAAGTTGGCAGGGCCTTCAGTTTTGCTGGCTTATCTGATTGGTGGCGCCGCCATTTACATGATGATGCGCGCCCTTGGCGAAATGGCGGTTCATAACCCGGTGTCAGGCTCGTTCGGGCACTATGCCAGCCAGTATCTTGGGCGCTACTTTGGCTTTCTGACAGGTTGGAGCTACGCGTTCTCGATGCTGGTAGTTTGCCTGGCAGACGTGACGGCCTTTGGCGTTTACATGGGGCTGTGGTTCCCTGAAACACCTGCCTGGATCTGGGTGCTTGGGATAGTGTTCTTAATCGGGGCGCTGAACCTGTGCAGCGTGAAAGTGTTCGGGGAGATGGAGTTCTGGCTGTCGTTGCTGAAGGTGACCGCGATCGTTGCCATGATTGTGGCAGGCGCGGCTGTGCTGCTGTTGGGTATACAGTTGAATGACGAGGCAGGCACGGTTGCCGGAGTCTCGAATCTGTGGAGCCACGGCGGGTTCTTCCCTAATGGCGTCAGTGGGATGATCGCTTCGTTCACTGTCGTGATGTTCGCCTTTGGCGGGGTCGAAATGATCGGCATCACCGCAGGCGAGGCAAGGGACCCGAAGCGCGTGCTGCCCAAGGCTATCAACTCGGTGCCTCTGCGCATCCTGCTGTTCTACATTCTTACCCTGTTCGTACTCATGGCCATTTACCCTTGGACCAGCATCGGCAGCCACGGTAGCCCGTTCGTGCAGATCTTCAGTGGTCTTGGCATCAGTTCAGCGGCTACCGTGTTGAACATCGTGGTGATTTCAGCTGCTGTTTCGGCGATCAATAGCGATATCTTCAGTGCTGGGCGGATGATGTACGGAATGGCTCAGGACGGCCAGGCGCCAGCCGGTTTTGCATCGTTGTCACGTTTCGGTGTGCCGTGGATGACGGTTGCAGTGATGGGCGTCGCGCTGCTTCTGGGCGTGGTATTGAACTACCTGGTGCCGGAAGACTTGTTCCTGGTTCTTGCGGCGGTGGTCACGTTCTCCATTGTCTGGGTCTGGTTGATGATCCTGCTTTCTCAAGTGGCCATGCGGCGCGGCATGAGCAAGGAGGAGGTGGCAGCACTGGATTATCGTGTGCCGCTGTGGCCGGTAGGGCCAGCTTGCGCGATTGCTTTCATGGTGTTCATTTTTGGCGTGCTCGGTTGGTTCCCGGCCAGCCGCACAGCCATGTATGTCGGGGTTGGCTGGTTGGTGCTGCTATCCCTGGGTTACTGGTTGTGGGGTGTGCGTGCGCCACGTCATGTGTCGGCTAACGCTTGAGGCATTGAACCAAACTGTGGGAGCGGGCTTGGCCGCGAAGAATCAAACGCGGTGGCTGGCACCGGCTACGCCGGTGTTCGCGGGCATGCCCGCTCCCACAGGTACTACAGCTGAATTGAAGACTGTGGTGAGCCTTACCTTCTAGGCCCCGGGGGCATCGGCCCTCTCATTCAGATGGGGCAGTACGGGACTCACGGTCAATGTCCTCCGGCCAATGAACCTTGGGCGCCAGGCAATGCATATGGCTCAGGCCATCGTCATCGTTCCAGTCACGAGGTGGATGCACGAACTTCGGCAGGGCTTCGGGGCCTTGCTGCATGAACAGCCGGGCGATAGCCCAGTAGGCTTCGCCGTGGTACAGGTCGTGGGTGAAGAAGACGCGGTCGATGACTTCGTTGGTTTCCGGGTTGCGGACGGACAGCATGACGTTTTCGATCAGCCCACCGTGGCCAGGGGCGTAGACTCGGTAGACTTCGGCGGTTACGTCGTCCCAGTTGTAGGCGACCGGTTTGACGCCCCAGTGTTTGCGGCTGAAGATGAAGATGCGGTCATATCGAAACTCATAAATGTATATCTTTTGGCGGAGTCGATTGAAGCGAATTGGCTCATCTCTAGGCGTAGCCAGATCAAGTCTGACATAGGGAATCAAAGCCCATAGTATTGCCGGAGGAAAAATTATTGATATGTTTATTAGCCAATCGCGCTGCCAACCGTCATGCAAAAGACCCCAGTAGAGGCAAAACGTCAATCCCAGAATAAAAATCAACCCCGGAATCCCAACTAAAAATATGACACCTCGGAGGATAATGCTACTCCGAGGTAACTCGAGATAAACATCATCGAAGTAGTTGGGCGACGGTTTGACACTTGCCCACACTTCCCGCCACTTTGGCACTTCATCTACCTTGGGAAGGTCATGACTCCAGCCTAAAGCGCGCTCCCACAGAACTTTACCATCACGCTTCACTCGTTAATCTCCCTGGCACAAATCTCAATATACCCACCTGGCAAGCTCCGATCCGGCCAGTACATCACCAACAGCGTAGCTGCCAGTATCGTGTGGTTTCCTATAGTTGCCATGAGCGATATCGAGCCAGAAATTTCTAACTGACTGAGCCCCGCAGGGTAAGGTTTTCGCTTCTCGCTGATTGAATAATTGCGGTCGTGGTCGGGTATTCGCGGCGATGTAAAGCTGGAAAATGAAGAGGACGGTGAGAGAGGCTCTTCAGAGTTTGCAAAGAAATTGCCCGAAGCAATAGTTTCCCCGCCAACGTAATCAGGGTGATGGCCATCACCGTGACGATGCACGATCAATTTCCAGTGATATCCCGAAGACCGCTCGTCGTACATAGGCAAAGCGATCAAGAATTTTAGCTCCCTCATTATTTCGACACTAATCAAACCACCGATTTTCGGAAGACCTGGATCAGTTGCCAAGTGCGACTCAAAGTGCAACTTCGCCTGCACCCCTAACGTGGCAGCATTGAGTTCGGCAAAAGCGATATCCGCATGTTCTGGAGAATTCCAATGAATGCTCGGCTTTTCGTCTGCCTTTCCAAAGCAGCACCGTCTTACCCAGCGTTCCAAATCAGTTGATTCATTTTTTTCAGCCCGTTTGCTTAGTTGATAAGCAGCAAGCGTGAGGGCTATCGCCAATCCCAGCGGGCCGAAAAATAACGGGTTGAGTACTGCGACTCCGAACGCGATAGTTCCAGCAGCATAAAAAACGGCTGAAGTTAGATGTTGGTAGTACGCTACATCATCACCCGCAGCGGCGGTGCGCCTCATGGCATTGATTGCTTGAGCCGTATCAAAGACCCCTGCAACCGCACTCACCAAAGCACCAAGCCTTATCAAGACCTCCCCTGTGGCTGCTACACCCTTTGCCCGTGCCAAATTCAGTGGACCAGCACTTGATCTCAAAATGAGCCCAACCAGTTCGACTTGCCCTCCCAACAGGCCCAACTGCGATCCTTGCAACGCCAATTTGGCCTCATGCGCCTTGGGCCCAATCTCCGTTTCCGCCTTTTCCTGATTCCTGCCCAGGCTGTCCTGCTGCAGATACAACCCGCCTATCGCCAGTAGAACCTCCCAGCTGCCAGCAATCCCGCGCAACCCGGAAAAACCGGTTTTTACCAATCGGGCCGCCTGCTGCGACGTGATCTTCATCCCCTGCAATAATTTGCGTGCATCGGCTTCCAACGTCCCTGCCGCCACCGAGATATCCACCAGGGCAAGCTGCGCCGCACTGCTCGCCTGCGTTACGCCAATGTTGGCTTCCTGGAATAATCGCCCATGCACCTCTTCCGCCTTGCCTTCGACCCACACCGTTACGCTGATCATCGAATTGGTGAACCGCGGGTCGAGTACGGCCAGGCTCATCAGCCCGTGCTGGATGATCGGCCGCACCTTGCGCATGGCCTTCATCGAGCCAAACTCGAAGTCATCGATATTGCGGCGCATCCGGTCCCGCGCCTCGGCGATCGACGCATTGGCCTTGTGCTGCAACTCCCGGAGGTGGGCGCTCTGCAAGGCGTAGTACTCGCCCAGCTTCATCTGCACTTCCAGCTCGATCAGGTGGACGCCGTTGTAGAGAAACTGCGTGGCGCTGTTCAGATGCCGCACGGCCTTCTGAATGCCAGGCGACAGACATGGCGCCAGCCGCTGACTGGCCGCATTGAGCGCGCTCTGCGTTTCGGCAATGGCCTGCTTGAGGGTATTGCGCATGCGCAGGCCGGCGTCATCGCTGGCGATGATCTTGCTCAGCATGCCGTAGAGCTTGTCGCTGTCGTTCCAGTTGATCGCTTCTGTGGCGGAGAAACTGGGCAGCAGCCCGGCCAGCAGAGAGCGATCCCGCATCAACAAGGCGCGGTAGGGCGGGCTGTCCGGGTCCTGCAGCCATTTCAACCAGAGCAGTTCGCTGGTGCCGGAAGCGGGAATATGCGGTTCAAGGCGGGGGACGACAGCTTCCGTAACGCCACCGCCCAGGCACAGGGCCATGGTCTTCGCATAGGCCACCCCGGACTCACGATCGTTACCGTCGTAGTCGTACGCCTCGGCCACCTTGAACATGGGCGTATCGAACAAGGCAACGTACGCCTGGGCGTCCTTGTCGATGTAGCGCTGAAACTCGCGCTCCTGCTGCTCGTATTCAGCTTGGAACGCGGCCCGCTGCGGTTCGTGGTAGCGCTCTTCAAGCCGCTCGTCACTCTCCTGCTGCGCACGCTCAACCAATAGCTGCCGCTCGACAGCCGGGTCGGTGAACACCGGCGGCCCATCGCCCGTCATCGGTTCCAGCGACGGCACCTTCTGCGCCGCCCATTCCCTGTGCGTGGCACGAATGATCTGCAGGATCTGCGAGGTCTGCAGTTGATAGGCCCGCATCGGTTCTTCACGCCAGGCCTGACGCTTCAGTACCCAGTTCAGCCGCTGATGGTTGTACTCCTGAATCAGCCCGACGGTGTCGTCGAGCACCACTGCCAGCACGCCGTTTTCCAGCTGGTGCCGGTTGATCGCATTGACCAGATAGCCGCCCAGGGCGAACCGGCGCAACCAGCGGCTGTGGAAGCCATGCGCACTGTCGAAGGGGGCACAGCCATGCTGGGCATACTCGAACACCTGCTGATCGACCCCAAGCTTATCGGGCGTCATGGCGATGCCCAGCAGTTCGGGATTGTTGCGTGCCTGAATCAGGTCCAGGCCCTCGAAGCGATGCGCAGGCGACGCGCCGCTCTTGTAGGCGTTCAGCACGCTCACCGGCCAAGGATCACTGGAGAAGGCCAGCCAGGCGCTGGCGTACCTGCTGGTATCGATGTTGAGAAAGGCCGAAGGAATGTCGTGATCTGCGTTCACGCATTTTTCGGGCAGCGGCGAAGGCGGGCCGTCCGGTGGCTCGTAGGGATTGAAGCGGCGCAGATGACCTTGCTCGCTGACGGCATAGGCATGCCAGACTTGCTGGTCGAGCAGCACATAGAGGAAGCCCCTGCGCAAGGTGCGCAAGCCGATCTTCGCCGTGATATGCCGGTTATCCGCCACGGTGGAGACACACTCGGGGCGGGTATCGGGCACCAGGGCGCGGCGCAGCGGCAGGATTGGCAGGCCCTGGCGCTCGCAGAACATGCACTGGTCATGCGGCAGCCCGGCTTCGGCGATCGCGAGGGCAATACGTTGGCTGATGGTCATGAGCGATCCTCGTGTTGGACAGGTCCTTGTCGACCTCTGAACACTAACGGGGAATCGCTTTCCAGAGAGGCATTGGGCTTCCTAAAAGCTTGTAGGAAACGTCTCTGAATAATGGTTTAGCTCTATATGGGGCCATGATCGGTACCCCGGCCTTTTGCGCCACCTGTCGAACCCAAGGCACTGCTGCTGGCCGTTTTCCGTCCGATCTGTATGCGCGATCAACGCGCAAACCCAGGAGAACTTCCATGGCAAACGATCAGAAAGACCCCGGCCTCGAGCAAACCGAATCCCAGCCCGGCAGCGGTGACGGAGAGGTCCCGCTACCTTCGGATGACGAAGGCCCGATCGAGGAGGAGATGGAGGACGTGCAGGCCAACAATTCGGTTTCTGCCGAGCACCCGCAGCCTCGCTGACGGAGTTGCCCGGAACGAATGCGGTTCACACCTTTTCTTGTGAGGTATGCAGCGATGAGCCCCGATCCGAATGCCCAAGGCGGCACGAACCAGGACATGCCCACTTCACCCGACCCGGCCGTTGACCCCGACCGCCCGACCATACCCGACCCTGACGACGACCCGCTCATGAACGAAGAAGAGGGTGGTGATTGGCAGGAGGAAGACAGCTTGGCTGATGACGGCAGGCAGAGCGTGGAGCAGCCTGCGGTGGACCTGGATCAGCGCAGGGAATGACCATTGATAGGGCAGGGCCCTGTGGGAGCGGGTTTACCCGCGAAGAATCCGACACGGTGTATGGCACCGGCTGCGCCGGTGTTCGCGGGCATGCCCGCTCCCACAGGTACTGTGGCTGCCTTGAAGGCTGTGGTGATCCGGTGGGCGTGCCCGCGAAGAATCCGGCGCGGTGGCTGGCACCGGCTGCGCCGGTGTTCGCGCGTGAACCCGCTCCCACAGGTACTGCGGCTGCCTTGAAGGCTGTGGTGATCCTGTGGGAGCGGGCATGCCCGCGAAGAATCCAACGCGGTGCATGGCACCGGCTACGCCGGTGTTCGCGGGCACGCCAGCTTCCACAGGTACTGCGGCTGCCTTGAAGGCTGTGGTGATCCTGTAGGAGCGGGCATGCCCGCGAAGAATCCAACGCGGTGCATGGCACCGGCTACGCCGGTGTTCGCGGGCACGCCAGCTCCCACAGGTACTGCATCTGCCTTGAAGACTGTAGTGATCCTGTAGGAGCTGGCTTGCCTGCGATGGGCTGCGCAGCAGCCCCAATGGACACAGCCCTGGCATGCGCGCCGGCGTATCACCCCCGTCGCAACGCAGCCGCCAGCCCCACGGTCAGGATCACGGCACAAAGCATGGCCAGGCTGATGGCAATTGCGACACCCCAGGCATCGAGCAGCCCTGCCAATACCAGATAAAACGCAATCACCCCCATCGCCCCGATCGCATTGCCCCGCACCATCGCCGCCATTCCGGCACGGCCATTCTGCACATGGGCGAACACCACCAGCGGCCAGGCAATCACCGGGATCGGCGCCAGCATGCCGCTGGCCGCCGGGCCCAGCCAGTTGGCCAGGCTTGTGATGACCATCAGCAACGAAGTGGCAGACACCATGCGCAGAGGGATCTCCCAAAACCGCTGCCGGGGCCGGGCCAGGGAATCCGGCCTGGGCTCGTGGCCGCTGGCGCGTATCAACACGCCAATCAGCACCAGCGCCACGGCAATCGACAGGTACAGGTTGCCCCCGTGGGTAAACGCATAGGCCGCTACACCATAGAACAGCATCGCCAGCAATACGGCTGGGCCGATGCCGAGCCTGCGTGTAGCGAACAGGTAGAAAGTGTAAGTGGCCTGCACCGCCGCCAGGCCGCCCAGCGCGCCGGGCACCGCCCCCAAGGCAAAGGCCGTGCCCTGTTCCAGGCACAGGAAGGTCATTACCAGTGCCGAGGTGATCGGCAGGCCGGACAGCAACCCGCCGAGCAGGCCGCCCCAGCGACGCGAGGCGAGGGAGATGGCCCACATCAGGAGGGGGGTGACGATCAGCTTGAGGTAGAACAGGGTCATCGCAGGGCTATCCATATGTGCGAAAGGTGCGCCCGCCGTAGGCATTGGGTAGGGCGCAGATGAATCAACCGCGGCTGGCCTCCAGCGCCTGGGCCAGGTCGGCGATGATGTCGTCGCTGTGCTCGATGCCGATCGACAGGCGCACCATGTCCCGTGGCACGCCGGCCTTCTCCAGTTCCTCGTCGTTGAGCTGGCGGTGGGTGGTGGAGGCGGGGTGGCAGGCCAGCGACTTGGCGTCGCCGATGTTCACCAGGCGCACCACCAGCTGCAGCGCATCGATGAAGCGCGCGCCGGCCGCCTGGCCGCCCTTGATGCCGAACGACAGGATCGACGCCGGTTTGCCGCCGGTATAGCGCCGGGCCAGTTCATGCTCGGGGTGGTCGGGCAGCCCTGCATATTTCACCCACGCCACCTGCTCGTGGGCTTGCAGGTAGCGGGCGACCTTCAGCGCGTTCTCGGTGTGGCGCTCCATGCGCAGGGCCAAGGTTTCCAGGCCTTGCAGGATCAGGAAGGCATTGAACGGCGACAGCGCTGCGCCTGTGTTGCGCAACGGCACCACGCGGCAGCGGCCGATGAAGGCGGCGGGGCCGAAGGCTTCGGTGTAGGTGACGCCGTGATAGGACGGGTCGGGGGTGTTGAGCAGGGCGAAGCGTTCCTTGTTGTCGGCCCAGGGGAACTTGCCGGAGTCGATGACGATGCCGCCGATGCTGGTGCCGTGGCCGCCGATGTACTTGGTCAGCGAGTGCACGACGATATCGGCACCGTGCTCGAACGGCCGGCACAGCACCGGGGTGGCCACGGTGTTGTCGACGATCAGCGGCACACCATGGCGGTGGGCGGCCTCGGCCAGCGCGGCGATGTCGACGATATTGCCGGCAGGGTTGCCGATGGACTCGCAGAACACCGCCTTGGTACGCGAATCGATCAATGCTTCGAGGGCGTCGATGTCGTCATGGGCGGCGAAGCGGGTATGGATGCCCATGCGTGGCAGGGTGTGGGCCAGCAGGTTGTAGGTGCCGCCGTACAGCTTGGCCACCGAGACAATGTTGTCGCCGGCCTCGGCGACGGTCTGGATGGCGTAGGTGATGGCCGCCATGCCCGAGGCCACCGCCAGCGCGCCAACCCCGCCCTCCAGGGCGGCCATGCGCTGCTCGAGCACGTCGTTGGTGGGGTTCATGATGCGCGAGTAGATGTTGCCGGCCACCTTCAGGTCGAAAAGGTCGGCGCCGTGCTGGGTGTCGTCGAAGGCGAAGGAAGTGGTCTGGTAGATCGGTACAGCCACTGCCCGGGTAGTCGGGTCGGGGCTGAAGCCTGCGTGGATGGCGAGGGTTTCCAGCTTCATGCAATCGTTCCTTGAGCGTGGGTGGAGCGATCGAGCATGTGGCGGGGGGAGGGTATGGGTCAAGCGTGAACACGCGATGGGCTGGCCGGCAGCAGCCCATCGCATTCAAGGGCGCGTTAGAACGTTGTAAATGGCACGCAAGCAGCATGGCCGAGCCATGCCAACCGCTACAGCATCCGCACCATCTCCCGGAACGATGCCGCCACCCCGGTAATGCTTTCCCCGGCAATCAGCCCCGCTGCGGCCGTGATCGCAAACCGCTCGGTAACGCTCGGCCAACGGCAACCGACCAGCCAGGTAACCACCGCGCCGAGCCCCATCATCATGCTGATCGATGCTGGCAGTATGAACGCCAGCCCCAGTGCGCCGGTACTCGGCAGCCAGCGCGCCACCCATTGCGGCAGCAGGCTGTCCAGCGCGCCCAACAGTACGCCTGCCGCGCTGCCGGCCACGATCGCCCAGCGCAGCTCCGGCGACAGCGCCCCCAGCCCCTGCATCAGGGTCTGGGCCACGGCCTTCCAGGTCGCCACGGCCGGTGCGGGCCATTGCTCGGTAAGCAGCAGGGTCTGCGGATCGGGAATCAGCACCAGGTACACCAGCACGCCCGCCACGCTGCCGATGAGAATGCCCAGGCACTGTGCAATCAGTTGCTTGTATGGCGTGGCGCCGATCGCCTGGCCAACCTTGAAGTCGTTCATCAGGTCGGTGGCTTGCCCGGCCGCGCCGCCGGCAGTGTTGGCGCTCATCAGGTTGATGGCCACCTGGCCCGGGGCGACCAGGCCAAAGCTGAGCTGCGACAGCTTGCCGATGGCGCCGATCGGCGCAATACCGGTGGCACCGACCACGCGCGCGGCGACCACCGCAAGGCATATCGCCAAGGGAATACTCAGCAGCGCCATCCACCAGTCGATGCCGAACAGCAACGCCTGTAGCGCCACCACCAGCGCAATGGACAATAACAGCCCGCACGCAGGCGCCAGGGAAAACCGCCCACGGGCGTGCGCTGCCCGACTTGCCAGCGGGGCGGTGGGCCTTTGCCGGGGCATTTGCAACAGGCGGACCGACAATGAAGTCAGGGTCGCGCATACCATCAGGCTGACGCCCGGCCACAACAGCCATTCCACCAGGGCAGCGAACTGTGGGCCGCTGGCGTTCGGGGCCAGCACCACCAGGGCATGGTCGATCAGCCACGGTGCCAGCCCGCCCCAGGCCAGCGCGGCGCCGAACAGCAGCGTCAGGCCCACGCGGATACCGATGATGCCGCCGAAGCCGACCAGCATCAGCGAAGGATCAAGCGTGAAGGTCAGGCGCTCGAGCACAGGCGAGGGTGCCCAGCGCGGGATCGCCCAGACGAACCCGTCAATCCACTTCACCAGCCCCGACAGCAACGCGGCGCTGCACAGCACCTTTATCCGCATCATGGCTTCGTGGCCGTGGCGGTAGATCTGCTGCAATGTCTCCAGGGTCGCCATGCCCTCAGGGAACTTCAGGCCATGGTCATCGAGCAGGGCGGGGCGCAGATACCAGGCGATCCAGATGCCCAGGAAGCTCACGGAGAACACCCAGGCCATCATCGGCAGCGGGTCCAGCTGGTGACCGGTGAGCAGGGTATAGGCGGGGATCGGCGCGACCAGCCCGCCAGAAACGATGGAAGCGGCGGCCGAGGCCACGGTCTGGTTGATGTTGCTTTCGTGCAACGTCCATGCGGGCCGGCCCTTGCTGCGCCCCGCCAGGCCCTGCCACAGGGTGAAGCCGACCAGCAAGGCGATGATCGACATGTTGAACGACCAGCCGATCCGAAGGCCCGCGTACACATTCGAGGGTGTCAGCAGAATGCCCAGCACTACGCCGGTAAGCACCGCCCGCAGGCTCAGTTCACGTTCGATGCGAGCCTGGGGAAGGGCGGTGGACGGGGCATCTCTCATGGCAATCCCTTGTCGGAGTGGTAAGCGCGCTTTGCACAAATGAGCCACTGCCGCCACAAAGGTTCACTGTCGCTTGCGGTTGTGCAGGCTGCCTGCCAACAGGCATATCGTCCGGACAGTCCATCGTTGCGCGCCCTCCGTTTGCCACCCCGCACGACGCATGCACCAATCGGCAAATCCCCCGCTGGCGATTGCAAATGGCTGTCAGCATGTGTAACGGCAAAGTAGCGACACAGAATGTCGCAGGGGACTGCCAGGATGCCTGCATCCAACCCCCGAGGAATTTCGGAATGAAAGAATTGACTTGCTTCGCCGTCGGACTGGTCGTCGGCGTGCTGTTGATGAAGAAGACCCAGGCAGTCGTTGATCTGCAGCGCGAACTGGAGCGCGAGCGCGGCCGCCGCAGCGCTCAGCCCACAGCGTGAGAATTTTGATATATGGCTTTTTGCTACTGGTAGTTGATAGCGGATAGTGCTAAAAAGCCATCAAAGGACAGTTCGCCAGCAATATGACGCCAGCGAATCATCATCAAGGTCGATTGAGCACGTTTCATGTCAGATCCCAAAGACAGGCTGTTCCGGCATCTGGCCCTACTGCGTCTCATCCCCCGTGAGCCGAAGAGTATCTCCACCACCGAGTTGTTTGAGCGGCTGCGGCGCGAACGGTTCGACTTCGATCCACGCACGTTGCAGCGCGATTTGGCAGGGCGCCTTGCACTGGACTTCCCATTGCTTTGCGATGAAAGCCAGAAACCCTATCGCTGGAGCTTCCCCAGCAACACGCCGGACTTCGAGTACCCGGCCTTGGACACGCCCACTGCATTGGCGTTCGTGCTTGCCCAAAGCCATCTGGACAAACTGCTACCTCCCAGCGTGATGCAGCTGCTGATGCCTCATTTCGACCTGGCCCGCCGTCAAATCAACGCGCTGCAACACAACAACCTTGCGCATTGGCGTGATAGCGTGCGTGCGCTGCCTAATGGCAAGGCACTGCAACCTGCAGAAGTGGATGCGGTGATCTGGTCCAAGGTCGCGGATGCACTACTGGATAAGCGCCAGTTGGACGTGCTCTACCTCAGCCGCAGTAAAGGCCAGCCTAAGACGTTGCGCCTGCATCCGCTGGGGATTGTCGCGCGTCACTCCATCAGTTACCTGATAGCCGTTGTCGATGGCTACACCGATGCGCGTCAGTTCGCTCTGCATCGCATCCAGCAAGTGACCTGCCTGGAGGCACCTGCGGAAACTGCGTATGGGTTTGACATCGACAGCTATTTGCTGGGCGGAGGTTTCAACACTCCGGGGCCGGTCGAGCACATCGAGTTAGTGGCCGACGTAGCACCGCAAATTGCTTGGCTGTTGAGCGAAACACCACTTGCACGAAACCAGCGCCTGGAGCACTTGCCAGGCTCAGACTGGCACCGTGTGCGAGCCAGCGTACCTGATGATCAGGAAACCCAGTGGTGGCTATTCGGTCTGGGAGAGAACGCTCGCCTGCATGAACCGCGCAGCTGGGTCCAAACCATCCGAACAAGGCTTATGGACGCGCAGGCATTGTATGCGCAGCCGTCAGCCGAACTGTCTTCCGTTGCCAACCACCCCTCTGGCTGCCAGGAAACCAACAATGAAGTCTGATTCGTCAAAACCGTCCAACTCGAACAGCAACCATGAAGAGATCCAACGGGACATCATCCAGAGCGTGACGGCGCTTTCCACCAGCGAAACCGTCAGCCGCTTTGGCAGTGCCAATGCCGAATACATCAAAGGCTTCACGGGCGTCGATAACGAAACCGGGCAGCGCTTCGCCAAGGGGCTGGCCGATATTGCCAAGCACAAAGTCAATGACGACCCGCTCTACGCCAAGCAGAACATCAAACAACAGGCAGGCTATTCTGCGGAGGTAGCTACCACCAGCCGTGATAATGCCGAGGCAATCATCAATGGTTCGAAAGTGCGTACTTCGCGCAGTGACGACCTGCCCCAATACGGCAAGAACCACAATGTGGTGGACCGTGTGCAGCTCATAGACGGGCAGGTTATTGAAGGCACGCAGTCACAGATGAAGTTTGTGGGTAACCGCGATCAGTTGTTCGAGGACATTGCCAGCGAGAACGGAAAGTTCGCCCGCTACCGTGGAATCAAGCTCGAGCTGCCATCCGAACAGTTTGAAGGAGCAGAAGCTCATTGTCGCGAAAAGGCTGCAGCGCTGCGCGAGCAGGCTACCAAGGTCGATGCGGCGGGCAAGCCAGACGTAGCGGCCAAGCTTCGCCGCGATGCGGATAATTACGAGCAGTTGGCGGATAATGTCAAAGACAGTGGGCTGACCACCGAGGACGCCATTTTCTATCGTGAGAACCCCGAACTCGCCACGGTAATGGATATCGGCCGCACTAGTCATCGCGCCGGCCTGGAGGGCGCCAAGCTTGGTGCGATTGTCGGGGCCAGTATCTCGACGCTGCAGAATGTGTTCTCGGTTGCGCAAGGCAAGCAAGACCTCACAGATGCAGCGCGTGCGGTAGCGACAGATACCGCCAAGGCAGGTGCTCTTGGCTATGGCACTGCATTTGTCGGTGCAGCACTCAAGGGGGGTATGCAGCAGTCCGGCAATGTGACTCTTCGTAATCTGGCCCATACAAATGCACCGGCAATGGCAGTGAATGTTTGCCTGTCGCTCGGCAGTTCCGTCAAGCGATACGTCACCGGTGAAATCAGCGAAGCGCAGTTGCTTGCTGAACTGGGCGAGAAGGGCTCGGGCATGCTCGCCAGCAGCATGATGGCGGCCGTCGGCCAAGTCGCTATTCCAATTCCATTCGTAGGCGCGGCCGTTGGCGGCATGATCGGCTACACCCTGTCTTCGCTGTTCTACCAGGCAGCCCTGGATGCCGCACGCGGGGCTGAACTTTCCCGTGTTCAGCTGGAGCGCACCCGTGCCATCCAGGCTGCTGCCCGCGATCGTATCGCTGTTGAGCAGGCCGCCTTGGATGAGTTCACCAGCCGTGAAATCCCGCAATTGCGAAGGGAGACGCAGCAGCTGTTTTCCAGGATCAATGCCACCGGCAGCGTCAGTACTGATGAGGTTGCAGCGGCGATAAATGAGTACGCCACGTTGCTGGGCAAAAAGCTGCAGTTCCAGACACAAGATGAGTTCGACAGTTTCATGGACAGCGACAGCCCGCTGGTTCTGTAAGCATGTTGCCGACTTAATATTTCCAAGGAACGAGGACAACACCGTTCATGCTGATCAAGCTCCTGTCCACGCCGGACAAAAAACATTTGATAGACCTGGCAAAGCTGCTCGCTCTTTCCGATAAGCCCCTGTTGTGGGATGGCAAGACAGCCGCTGAAGTGAATGCCGGTACCAACCTCGATGCCCTTTCAATCCAGGAAGGTGAGCATGAGCGCGAACTGATTGCCGAAATGGAGCAATTGGCAGGTATCAACCAACAGTCGTCATCGTTCGTCTGGCCTGGTAGACGGACCGATGTGCAGTCGAGCCTGCTTGAGGCCGTCAAGGCGTTTCCTATCACCCAGGCAGATCGCCCTGAGTCCCGTGCCCAGGCAGCGAAGACCGTGCTCAAGGAATTGCTAAAGAACAAGAAGTGCGATCAACCTTCCAGTCCGAAAGTAATGCTGTTCGAGCTGATACTCGTGTCGCTGCGAGGTGGCTGTATCTCCAGCATCGAATGGGCACTACTCAAAGAGTTTCAACAGCACCACAAACTTGAAGACTTCATCTTCGATGACCTCCTGGAACGCGCAGAAGTGCTGAACAAGGAAGTCAACAAAACCATCTCAATTGTGCTTGAGTAAGGAACGCATCATGCCATTACCCCTGCTTATCGGCGCCGCCGCCATCGCTGGTATCTACGGTGCAGTCAAAGGCGTCAGTGGTGCTATCGACCACAGTAATGCCAGCGATCTCAACGAAGACGCTCGTACCATGGTCAACAACGCCAACGAGGAAATTGAAGATCAGCGCGAGAAGACCAACAGCACGTTGGAAGACTACGGTCAGCGCAAACTGCGTGCGTTCAATGGCGTAATTGCCGATTTCATCACGACTTATGAGCGTATCAAGAACGTTGAACTCTCGCAGAGCCCGGAACTGGACAAGCTCAACGCAGGCGACTTCACCAGCAAGACGCTGACTGGGCTACGCCAGGATTATAAAGCGCTGCAGGACGCAGGTCTGGGCTTGGGTGCGGGCCTGAGTGGCGGCGCAGCACTTGCCTTCGGTGCCTACAACGGCACCATGTTGCTGGCGACTGCCAGCACCGGCACTGCCATTTCTTCGCTAGGGGGGGTGGCTGCAACTAATGCTACCCTGGCCTGGTTGGGTGGTGGTTCGCTGGCCGCAGGCGGCTACGGCATGGCAGGCGGTATGATGGTTCTGGGTGGCATTGTGGCGGGTCCGGCATTGGCCATCTTTGGCCACGTTCTAGGTAACAAGGGTGAAGAGGCCCTGAACAAGGCCCGCAGTAACATGGAACAGGCCCGTACCATCCGCGACCAAGCCAAGCTGATGACCGAAAAATTGAGCGCCATTGCACAAGTCACCACGCTAGCCAACAACACCTTCTCCAATGTCAGCTCGCAACTGCGTCGCGCTGTGAATGAAATGAAGACGGTTATCGATCAGCAAGGTGTCGACTACCGTGGTTACTCGGATCAAAGCAAAAAAGTGGTGTTCGGCTCGGTCAAGTTTGCCCAGTTGCTCAAGGCCATGATCGACACTCCGATTCTGGATACTGACGGTAACTTGGTGCTGTCCACTGAAAAGCGCATCAAGGACGTCACGCTGGTTGCTAATGGCAAGAAAGCTGGACTGGACGCTCCTATCGCTTGAGTGTTGCTGGTTCAAATGCTGCGCTAGCAATACCAGAGCCCACGCATTTGCGTGGGCTCTTCAATTTCAATACAGCCGTCCCAATGCGCGGATGAGGTCTGAATGATTACCTCCGATTCAGCGTTATCGAGGTTCCCCTGTAACCAATGTGGCTTGTGCTGCCAACGTGTGGACAAATCTGACGAGACTCGGTTTCTGGATCGGGGGGATGGTGTTTGCAGTCACTACGACTCCTTGCGAAAAGGCTGCGGTATCTATGAGCAACGACCTGATATCTGCCGTGTAGATCGTCAGTACGTTGAGCGTTTCGCCGAGCACTATGGCTGGGATGAGTTTGTGGCGATGAATGTGGCGGTTTGCATCGAACTGCAGAATGACGGGCATCGGGCTGTGCTGTGCAAAAGTACTAGCTGAGCAACCCGTCTTTAGCGCATGCCCTGGTGTCGTGCGTACCGCCAAGCGAATCTGGTAGTCCATTTTGCTTTCCCACACTGCACCGACTGTAAAGATATGCAAAGTTTCCCCAGGCCATCACGCTGTCACTCTAGAATCCGCCCGCTGCCGAACCTGGTAATGGCAGGCAGCAGATCTAGCCTTGTGGAGCGTTCCAATGAAGTCGAAACACCTTTTCCGCGCAGCCCTGGTTGCGGCGCTGGTATCGGCCTTGTCAGGCTGCTGGATGTTCATGCCGCCGGGTGGTGGCGGTGGTCATGGTGGTGGCCACGGTGGGGGCGGTGGCTTTGGCGGTCATCAGGGCGGTGGCCCTCGCTAAGCTGACCTTGCGACGGAGCGCACAGCCTCGGCCGGGACGCTAAAGCGTACCCGGCGCGAGCGCACACACCTCGGTTCAGCTCACCCCGACCGCCCAAACCGCTTGCGATACTCCGCCGGCGTCACCCCCACATGCTTCACGAACGCCCGCCGCAACGTATCCGCATTGGCAAATCCGCACAGCGCCGCCACCTGCTTCGGTGCCTCTCGCCCAGCCTCCAGCCGCGCCCGCGCAGCATTCACCCGCGCCAGCTCCACCCACGCGGCCGGGGTCATGCCCACATCACCCTGAAACACCCGTGCAAAATGCCTCGGGCTCAGCCCAACCCGCGCAGCCAGGCTGGCAACCCCGTGGTCCAGTGCAGGGTTGGCGGCCACGTAACGCTGCAACCCCTGCAATGCCGAACGCCCAACCGGTGATGTCCCGCCCTGCCGGCTGAACTGCAGCTGCCCGCCAGGCCGTTTGAAGTACATCACCAGGTGCCCGGCAACCTGCTTGGCAATATCCCGCCCCAGGTCTTCTTCCACCAGGGCCAGTGCCAGGTCCAGCCCGGCCGTTACCCCCGCAGCGGTACGCAGGTTGCCGTCATGCACCTGAATGGCGTCGGCATCCACCTGCACCCGCGGATAACGCTCGGCCAGCGGCTGCGCCACGGCCCAATGGGTGGTCACACGCCGGTCATCCAGCAACCCGGCAGCCGCCAGGGCAAATGCCCCCGTGCACACCGAGCCGTAACGCCGGCAAGCGCCCGCGCGTTGCCGCAGCCAGTCGAGAATGCCGGGGCGCAGGTACTGCTCGGCAGCCTGCGGCGTGCCGGCGACCAGCAAGGTGTCGATGGCTTCCAGGTCTTCGCCGATCCAGCCGTCGGCGACCAGGCGCGTACCGGAAGAGCTCACCAGCGGCCCCGGTTCGCAAGCCAGCAACAGTAGGCGATAGGCGTCACGGCCGGCCTGGCGGTTGGCTTCGGCGAACACATCGAGCGGGCCGCAGGCATCCAGCAGTTGTACGCCGGGCATGGCCAGGATGGCGACCGTGATGGGGGCAGAGGGCATGGTGGCTCCGGGCGTTGCGCCGCAAGTCCGTAATCCGCCGACAATGGCAGTATATGGCGCTACAAGTCAATTGAGGACATGGACTCACGACCGCAGACTGGGCTCGTCATCAACCCACCCAGGAGCGACCATGTCCTCATCCATCGCCGGTATCCAGGTGCCCGACAGCGCCATGGCTCGGGAAATCACCGAGCTCGTCCGTGACACGGCTTCCCCTTTGCTGTTCCACCACTCCAGCCGGGTGTTCTACTTCGCGGCCCTTGCCGGGCAGCGGCTGGGGCTGCGCTACGACAGTGAACTGTTGTACGCAGGCTGCATGTTCCATGACATGGGCCTGACCCATCAGCACAGCAGCGATTGCTGCGGCTTCGAGGTGGACGGTGCCAATGCGGCGCGCGATTTCCTCCAGCGCCACGGCGTGGACGAGCGCGATGTCGAGCGTGTGTGGACGGCGATCGCGCTGCATACCACGCCTGGCATTCCAGAGCACATGCACCCGCTGATCGCCCTGGTCACGGCGGGGGTAGAGACTGATGTGCTGGGGCTGCACCACGAAGGGCTGGGGATTGCAGCACGGGACGCCGTGGTCCAGGCGCACCCGCGTGGGGAGCGGTTCAAGGAGGCGATCATCCAGGCGTTTTACGACGGGATCCGGCACAAGCCGCAGACCACGTTTGGCAACGTGAAGGCGGATGTGATCGCGGACAAGGAGCCTGCATTCCGGCCTGGGAATTTCTGCAGCGTCATTCGGCAGTCCTGTTGGGCGAGCTGAGTAAAGCGGGCGGAGGATGGCACTGGCGTTGCGCAGGTATTGCGCATTACATCAAACCGGTGCGATCGAAGTGGGAGCAGCTGTCTTGCTCACATTCTAAAAGTTGGCGCAAACCCCTGTGGGAGCGGCATTGTGTCGCGAAAGGGCTGCAGAGCAGCCCCAGCAATTTCAACTGTTGCGCATCAATCCTGGGGCCGCTTTGCGGCCCTTTCGCGACACAAGGCCGCTCCCACAGGTTCAGCGACAACCTCGGGAGCAACGCTGTACCTGTGGGGCACGTCGAGCGCAAAGTCCGCCACCGAGCGCTCACGATTCGCCACCCCGAACGGCACATGCACCATCGGCAAATCCCCCGCCGGCGATTGCAAATGGCTGCGCTGGTCATCAAAGAACACATGCGGCTTCAGAATCGACAGCACCCTGGGTTTTTCCATCCCGCCCAGAAAGAAGCACTCGTCCGGCGATACGCCCCAGTCTTTCAACGTCGTCACCACCCGCTCGTGCGAAGGGGCATTGCGCGCCGTCACGATGGCAATCCGCAAGATGCGCTTGTACGCCGGGTCCTCGGCCAACTTGCGGTCTTCGAGCATGCGAATCAGCGAAAGCTTGCGGTACAGGTCCGCCAGCGGCCCCGGTGAATGCGGGATGCCCTTGCGCACGCGTTCATGCTCCTGAAACTCGTCCAGGTTGTCGTCGCGCTTGTACACGCGCTCGGCCTCGTCATCGGCAATCACCCCGTCAAAGTCGAAGGCCACCCGCAGTTCGGTGTCGATCTCGTCATCGTAGATGCGTGTCGGCAGCACCCGCCCGGCCGGGTAGTTGGCGTCGATGGCTTTCTGCACATCTTCCTCGTTGGCGCTGAGAAACAGCGAGGCATTGAACGCCGGGATGTACTCGTAGGGCGAGCGGCCCGACATGAACGCCGCGCGGGTGATGTCCAGCTGGTAGTGGCTGATCGAGCGAAACACCCGCAGGCCGGTTTCCGGCGAGTTGCGCGACAGCAGCACCACCTCCACCGGCAACTGCTCGGGGAAGGCCTGGTTGATGCTCAGGAAGCGGCGAATGAACGGGAACGCCACACCCTTGGGGAAGGGTTCGTCCAGGTTCTGCTGCTGGTGCTGGCGGTAAGCCTCGACGCCCTGGGACTGGTAGATGTCGTCCGAGACGGTGAGGTCGAACAGCGCACTCGAAGCAACGCCGATGACCAGTTTCTGTTCGATGGGGTAGGGCATGAAGCAACTCCTGAGCGTGAGCTGAAGGCAAGTGTACCCGTGCGCTGTGACGAAAGCCCTCAGTACCAACAGGCGCTATCGGCATCAGATGAGGATGTAGTCGCTACGCACCATCAGCGGCTCATGCGCCCCTTCGACCAGGTGCACGAACTGCCCTGCCACCTGGTCGATCGCCAGGCAGTCGTCGACATCCAGCAAGGCATCGGTATGCGGCTTCAGCCAGCCCGCCTGCATGCGTTGCTTGCCCAGGGCCTTGGCCTCGGTCTTGCTGTGGGCGGTGACCAGCAGGTAGCGGTGGGCCTCGCCGAACACTGCGCGTTCATAACCACCGAGGTTGATGAAGTACAGGCGCAGGGCACCGGGGGCGGGGGCGTGCGGGCGCAGTTCTATGCGCTGGCCGTCGACGCCATGCACTTCCAGCCACGAATCGATGTGCAAACCTTTCGGGCTGCCGAACCAGGCCTGGCGCAACTGCGGGTAGGCCTGTTCGAAGGTGTCGGCCAGGGCGAACACCACATCGTGAACTTCGATCTTGGCGCCGGGGTGGCGGCCTCCGAGCATGACGACGTAAAGCATGGGCGGTCCTTTGCGGGGCTAACGTAAGAATGCGGCATTGTACTGCCTGATTCGCGGATGCCGCTTTCATGGAACTGCACAGGACTCACTGAATTAGCAGGGCCCCTGTGGGAGCGGCTTTAGCCGCGAACACCGGCGCAGCCGGTGCCAGGCACTGTGTTGGATTCTTCGCGGCTAAAGCCGCTCCCACAGGGTACGCGTACCGTTTGCGCATTCAGTTCTCTGCGCGACAGCTCCGGCCTGACAGTTGCTCCACCAGAAAATCCACGAACACCCGCACCCGCGCCGGCATCGCTGGGCCGCCGACGAACACCGCATGGATCGGCTCGCGATCACCGGGGTTGTACGCCTCCAGCAACGGCACCAGCTGCCCGTTGGCCAGGTCGTCGGCCACGGTAAAGGTACCGATGCGCGCCACGCCGGCGCCGAGCCTGGCCAACTGCGCCAGGGCCTCGCCGCTGCTGCATTCGATATTGCCCGTCACCTTCAATGAAAACGCCTGCCCGTCGCGGCGGAACGGCCAGTCGGGCGCGGCGCGGCGGAAGTTGAAACGCAGGCAGTTGTGCCGGGCCAGGTCCTCTGGCACAAGCGGCGTACCGCAGCGCGCCAGGTACTCGGGCGAAGCGACGATCACCTGGCCGGTTTCGCCAATGGCGCGGGCGCTTAACGAACTGTCCGGCAGGTGGCCGAAGCGCAGCGCCACGTCGGCCTGACCGCCGAGAATGTCGGCCACTTCGTCGCTGAGGGTAAGGTCGACCAGCACCTGCGGGTAGCGCGCGCTGAACGCTGCCAGCAACGGCACCACGGTCAAGCGGCCATGGCCCAGCGCTGCGCTGACCCGCAAGCGCCCGCGTGGCACGCCCTGGTCGGTGATGGCCTCTTCCACTTCGAGCATGTCGGCCAGCACCCGCCGTGCACCGCGCAGGTACGCTTCGCCCTCGGGCGTGAGGGTGATCGCCCGGGTGGTGCGCAGCAGCAGGCGGGTGCCCAGGCGCTGTTCGGTGCGCGCGAGGATGCGGCTCACCGCCGAAGGCGTCAGACCCAGCGCCCGGGCGGCTGCGGACAGGCTGCCCTCCTGGGCCACCTTGGCAAATATTTCCATCTCTCCGGATCTTCCACTGAAGTCCATTTGTGCCTCTTCAGCAAAGGTGGTTCGCAAAAATGCAGTCTAGTGCGGCTCGGCTTCGGATCGTAGCATTTGCAGCACAGATAAGGAGCTTGCCATGCGTATCAATCCACCTCTTGTCGCACTCGCCATCGGTGCCTTCGGCATCGGGGTCACCGAGTTCGCCCCCATGGGCATGTTGCCCAGCATCGCCACCGACCTTGGCGTCTCCATCCCCGCTGCCGGATTGTTGGTCAGTGCCTATGCGATCGGTGTGCTGATCGGCGCACCACTGATGACCCTGGCCACGGTGAAGATCCCACGGCGTTACCTGCTGATCGGGCTGATGGCCATTTTCACCCTCGGCAACCTGATGTCGGCCCTGGCCAGCGACTACGCCAGCCTGCTGGTCGCCCGCGTGGTCACCTCGCTGAACCACGGTGCGTTCTTCGGCATCGGCTCGATCGTCGCGGCCAGCGTGGTGCCGCCCGAGAAGCGCGCCGGGGCCGTGGCCGCCATGTTCATGGGGTTGACCCTGGCCACCATTGGCGGAGTGCCGCTGGCGACCTGGTTCGGTGAAATGCTGGGCTGGCGCACGGCATTCTGGGGCATCGCCGGGCTCGGCCTGGTGGCAATGACCACCCTCTGGTACGCACTGCCCAATGTGCCGTCGCCCAAGGGTGGCGGGGCCATGGCCGAAATCCGCGTGCTGGGCCGCGGGCCGGTGCTGGCGGCACTGCTGCTGACCGTGGTGGGCTCCAGTGCGATGTTCACGGTATTCACCTACATCGCGCCGATCCTGCAGAGCGAGGCGGCAGCGTCCACCACCTTCGTCACGGCCATGCTGGTGTTGTTCGGTGTCGGCCTGACCTTGGGCAACGTGTGGGGTGGCAAGGCGGCGGACCGCTCGATCGACCGTACCCTGATGTTGTCGCTGGCCGTGCTGATTGCGGTGTTGCTGGTGTTCCCGCTGGTGATGGACTGGCCGCTGCCGACTGCGCTGGCAATCCTGGTATGGGGCGCTGCCAGCTTTGCCCTGGTGCCGCCGCTGCAAATGCGGGTGATGGAGGCGGCCAAGGATGCGCCCAACCTGGCGTCGGCGGTGAACATCGGGGCGTTCAACCTGGGTAACGCGATTGGTGCGGCGCTGGGCGGGGCGGTGATCAATGCCGGGTTGGGGTATTCGGCGGTTTCCCTGGCGGGGGCGGCGATGGCGGCGGTTGGGTTGGTGATGGTATTGATGTTTGCCTGGCGTGGGCGGGCGGTGGCGTTGGGGGCTCGGGCAGCGCTGTAAGGGCTTGAGATCCTGGGGGCGCTTTGCGCCCCTTTCGCGACACAAGGCCGCTCCCACAGGGAAGGCGCTGGCAGTACTTGTGGGAGCGGCCTTGTGTCGCGATGGGCTGCAAAGCAGCCCCACGGTCTTGCCCCGGTCGTCAATCTGTTGCCATCACGGCGTACCGTTACGGCCATGCAGGTGATAGGCCGGGCGCTCGCTCAGCCGCTCGTAATAATCGCGCACGGCCGGCAGGTGCGGGTGCTCGAACGGCGTTTCGAACCAGCGGTTGACCGACAGGCCAATGGGGATGTCGGCCAAGGTGAACTGGCTGCCGGCCACATAGGCACCGGTGCTTGCCAGCTGGCGGTCGAGAATGTGCATGTAGCGCGCCCAGTCCGCGCAGCCGGCGGCCAGGGCCTGTGGGTCCTGGTGGGCGGGCGAGTGCCTGACCAGCGACATGAACGCGTAGCTCCAGGAACGGTTGAGGTCCGAGGCCTGCCAGTCGATCCACTGGTCGATCCTGGCCCGCGCCTGCGCCTCGCCCGGGTAGAACGCGGTGGCGCCATAGCGCGTGGCCAGGTAGCGGATGATGCTGTTGGATTCCCACAGGGTGAAGTCGCCATCCTGGATCACCGGGATCATGGCGTTGGGGTTCAACGCAAGGAACTCGGCGCTGTCCGTGGGCTTGAAACCCGCCCCCCAGTCTTCGCGCTCGAACGCGACCTCGAACTCGGCGCACGCCCACAGGACTTTTCGTACATTGATGGAGGAGGCTCTGCCCAGTATCCGTAGCATGGTGTTCATCCTTGTGGGAGGGAGATTGATCGTCCGTCACTGCCGGTTGCCGGTCAAGAGCCTGAGTGGTGGTGGAGCATCCCCTTTGTAGGTTCCTTGTAGTCCATTTCCGAAAGTAAGCCTTTCCACCCCCAAGGTTATTGTGGCGGGGCAGGCAGCGCCCTAGTCTCGGCACGCTCGTAACCCCGAGGAATGGACATGGACAAAGACACTCCGAAAGAAAGCAGCAACCTCAATGTCGTGCGTGCAGCGGGCCGTTTTGGCAACGGCGGCGCCGAACTGGTGCAGATGAACGCGCAGCTGCCAATGCGTACGGCGCTGATGGAGGCCTCAAGCATCATGGGCTGCATTACCGAACTCACCCGCAAGGCCATCGACCGGCCCGGTGACCGCAAGGCGATGATGCAGGCCACGTATTACCTGGCAGGCATGGCCAAGGCGCTGATCGACGGCCAGTTGCAGCAGTTGCGCCAGGCTCGGGGAGGCGAGCAGGAGCCATAGTCAGGCTTGCCTGGGGACCATGAACTTGGCACCCTTGGCCAGTTTGAATCTCTGTATCACGACAGAAGGAAGTTTGCATTGAGCTGGGACAAGGTGGGGAAACTCCTCGTAGCCGTGCTGCTTGGCCTGATGGTCCTGCTGACCGCCTATGGGTTGCTCAGGGGCAACCCGCGCCTGGAGGCATCGCTGACCTATGGCTACCTCACCTATCCCAGCCAGTTCAGCGAACGCATCACCAAAGCCAGCGAGCAGCTCAAGTACGAGCAGTTGCAGGGGCGTATCAATGCCATCAGCGAGGGCGGGCTGAGCCACGATCAGGTCGAGCGGCTGATCGAAATGGCCCAGGCGCCGTATGCCCAGCTGTTCGCCAAGCCCTTCGAGGCCGGGCTGGTCGACCACCGTACCGGTCTGCTCATCGAGCTGCGCAACAGCGGTGATGCGCAGGTACGCCAGGTGAAAATCCGCCTGCCGGCGAAAGGCCTGGTGCAGGTGCGCGATGCAGCTGGCAATGACACCATCCTGGAAACCTCCACCATGCAAGCGGACATCCCCGTCATCGAGCCGGGTGGCGCATGCAAGGTATGGGTGTATTTCGATGCGGACTACTCGCAGATCCGCCAAGGCGGGGTCAGCATCAGTCACGCCGATGGCAAGGCTGACATACAGGTTTACCGCGAGGTCATCGGTTTCCCGGCCTGGGTGGCCCGTTACAGCCGCGAGCTGATGGTGCTGCTGGGCGTATTGGCGGCCAGCGTGCTGGGCCTGGGGTATGCCTGCCTGTCGCGTCGCCGCGTGGCGTGAGCTTGCCGGGCGTGTCTTCAGGGCAAAGGACATTTGCCACAAACTCAACAATCGCCCGTTGACAACCCTCTATAGTGCTCGGCATTACAAGACCCATGCCGAGCCTGCCCGATGATCCCCTCCCTGGACTCCATTTTTTCCCGCCTGCGCCTGCGTCAGTTACGCCTGCTCATCGAACTGGACCGCTGCGGCTCCCTGCACAAGGCGGCGGAGGCCATGGCGATTTCCCAGCCTGGTGCAACCAAGGCCTTGCGCGAGGTGGAGGAGGTGCTGGGTGTGCCGTTGTTCCAGCGCCTGCCCAGCGGCCTGGTGGCCAATGACGTAGGCCGTTGCGTGGTGCGATATGCGCGGTTGATTCACAGTGACCTGGGGCATTTGCGCGAGGAGGTGCTGGGCATCGTCCAGGGCCAGGGTGGGCGGCTGGCGGTGGGTAGCATCATGGGTGCCATGCCGACCCTGGTCGGTGCCCTCGGGCGGTTGCGCCGCAAGCAGCCGCAACTGGCGGTGGAGATCGCCGAGAACACCAGTGCCAACCTGCTGGCACAGCTTGATGAAGGGCGCCTGGACCTGGCCATCTGCCGGCCAGGGCTGGGCCGCAATGCGGCGGACTACGCCTTTGTCGAACTGGCCCAGGAGCCGCTGGCGGTGGTCGCGCACCCGCAGCACCCGCTGGCCGGGGCGGCGGCGCTGGAAGTTGGCGACCTGAGCCAGTACCGCTGGATTGTCTACCCGGCGAACATGCCCATGCGCCAGGCGCTGGAGCGTGAGTTGAGCGAGGCGGGGGTGGAGGTGCCACGCTACCCGCTGGAAACCTTCTCCACCTTTGCCACCTTCATGCTGCTGGAAGACGACCCGACGCTGGTGGCGGTGATCCCCAGCGCGGTGGCGGCCTTTGCCGAGCAGCGCGGGTTGCTGGTGTCGTTGGCAGTGAAGCTGCGGGCGCTGAGCGAGCCGTTCGGGATCGTGCACCGGGTGGCAGCGCCGCTGTCGCCGGCGGCGCGGTTGCTGGTGGAGGAGCTTACGGCCGGTTGAGCCCTGTTGCGACCCCCTGTGGGAGCGGGCAAGCCCGCGAAGCAGGCGACACGGTGGATGGCACCGGCTACGCCGGTGTTCGCGGCCACGGCCGCTCCCACAGGTAAAGCGTGAACCCGAAGCCCACAGGTATAGCGTGAGCCCGAAAGCCTGCGCCGTACCTGTGGGAGCGGGCAAGCCCGCGAAGCAGGCGACGCGGTGGATGGCACCGGCTACGCCGGTGTTCGCGGCTACGGCCGCTCCTACAGGTACAGCGTGATCCCGAAGCCTGCGCCGTACCTGTGGGAGCGGGCATGCCCGCGAAGCAGGCGACGCGGTGGATGGCACCGGCTGCGCCGGTGTTCGCGGCCACGGCCGCTCCCACAGGTACAACGTGAGTCCGAAGCCTGCGCCGTACCTGTGGGAGCGGGTTCACCCGCGAAGCAGGCGACGCGGTGGATGGCACCGGCTACGCCGGTGTTCGCGGCTGAAGCCACACAGGGATCTCGCAATCTCGATCTCAGAACTGCCGCTCGCGGTAATCGATCAAGCTGGAAAACACCGCAATCAACACCGCAGCCACCACAAAGAAGATCAGCGCAAAGAAGTAGTCCCCGGTGAACTGCACGATCAGCCCGATCACGATCGGCACCAGCACCCCGGCCATGTTGCCGCAGAAGTTCATGGTGCCACCCAGCACGCCGGTGCGCGACGGCCCGCCGATGATCGCCGGCAGGCACCAGTACATCCCGCACCAACGAATGAAGAACATCGCCACGCACAGCAGGCTGATCACCGCGACGGTCTCGCCCACATAGGCTGCCGCCAGGATGCACAGCGCCGCCACCAGCGCCGAACCGCTGAACATGGTGCGCATCACCAGGTTCGGCGAGGCACCGCTGGCCCGCCAGCGGTCACCGATCCAGCCGCCGATCAGTTCGCCGACAAACCCGCACATGAAGATCAGGAAGGTCGCCCCGCCCATGGCCGAGATGTTCAGGCCGTGGGCCTTGTGCAGGTAGCTCGGCATCCAGGTCAGCAGGCCGTAGAACACTGCCAGGATGCAGCTGTAGCCGGCGAACATGGCAAAGATCGAACGGTCCTTGAGCAGCTCGCGCAGCGGCAGGCTGGCCTTGGCTGCCGCGGCATGGGCGCTGGCGTTACCTTCGGTGATGTGGCGCAGTTCGGCCTCGTTCACCCCCGGGTGCTCGCTGGGGTGGTTGCGGATGTACTTCCACGCCAGGATGCCGGCCAATACGGTGCCGACCCCGGCCACCACGAAGGCCAACCGCCACGAACCCAGCCAGGCAATCAGCCCGGAAATCAGGATCGCCCCCAGGGCGCTGCCCAGCGGCGCGCCGCCATCCACCAGCACCGCGCCACGGCCACGTTCGTTAGGCGTCAGCCAGGCGCCATTGAGCTTGGCCCCGGCGGGCATGATCGGCGACTCGGCCACGCCCAGGCCGATACGCGTCAGCAGCAGTACCAGCCAGTTGTGCGAGGCCGCGCCCAGTGCCTGGAACAGGCCCCAGGCCACAGTTGCCGCGCCAATGATGCCGCGGGTGTGGAAGCGGTCCAGCAGCATGCCGCCAGGGATCTGCATCAAGGCATAGGACCAGAAGAACGCACTGAGCATCAGCCCTTCCATGGCCGGCGTCAGGTTGAATTCGGGGGCGATCAGCGGCAGCGCCACCGACAGCGAGGCGCGGTCGATGTAGTTGATTGCGGTCAGCAGCAACAGGATCAGGAAGATGCGCCAGCGCACCGTGGTCATCGGGGCCGCAGCGGGC
This sequence comes from Pseudomonas sp. X4, assembly GCF_040784925.1. Lineage (NCBI taxonomy): Bacteria > Pseudomonadati > Pseudomonadota > Gammaproteobacteria > Pseudomonadales > Pseudomonadaceae > Pseudomonas > Pseudomonas sp. X4. Next base: position 4,585,181 of record NZ_CP160798.1, read on the forward strand.
AGCGCCAGGTCGGCCGGGGAGGGGATGGTCTTCATCGCAGGAGCTCGTTGTTGTGATTATCGGGAGGCGTAGCAACTACGCAGGCCGATTGTTGGAGCGCTGCCGGCAGTGCAGGTAATGAAAAGAGCTGATCCGCCAATAACGCCTGCTTATTACCCAGGCAGGGGATAAGCAGTGGTTATTGGCGGATCAGCTCTTTTCATTATCGGCGGCCCTGGCCCGCGCTCTAGATTGCCCCGGCACGGCCCGCCAGCGTCATGGCGGGCACAACAAGAACAACGCAGTTGCCTGAGGACCCCTCATGAGCCAATTCCAGTTCCATTTCCCCACCATTGCCAAATGTGGCGCGGGCCTGGCCGACCAGGCCGGTGCGCTGCTCAAGCCGTACGTGGACGGCACCCTGCTGGTGGTCACCGACCAGGGCCTGATCGACGCTGGCATCCTGGCCGGCTTCTTCGCCTCGCTGGAGCAGGCGGGCATCGACTACCAGCTGTTCTCCGCCGTTGAAGCCAACCCCAGCACCGACGTGCTCGACGCTGCCGTGGCGCTGCTGAAAGAGCGCAACTGCACCGCCGTGATCGGCGTGGGCGGCGGCAGCAGCATCGACACCGCCAAGGGCGTGGCGGCGATGGCCACCAACCCTGGCAACATCCTCGACTACGAGGGCTACGACAAACTGACCCAGCCGCCGCTGCCGATCTTCGCCATCCCGACCACCTCCGGTACCGGCAGCGAATGCACGGCGTCGACCGTGTTCACCAACAAGCGCACGCTGTTCAAGACGGTGATCGTCAGCCCGCGGCTGTTCCCGCGCCTGGCCATCCTCGACCCGGCACTGACCCTGAAGCTGCCCGCGGCCATCACCGCCGCCACCGGCATGGATGCCCTGACCCACGCCATCGAGTCGTATGTGTCGCGCCAGGCCAACCCGATCAGCCAGGCCATGGCCCTGCAGGCCATTCGCATGATTGCCGGCAGCCTGGAAAAAACCTACTTCGTCGGCACCGACATGGCGGCCCGCGAGCAGATGCTGCTGGGTTCGTTCCTGGCCGGGGTGGCGTTCTCGCAATCCAAGCTGGGCAACGTGCATGCCATTTCCCACACCTTCGGCGGGGTGTTCAACATTCCCCATGGCATCGCCAATGCCGCCCTGCTGCCTTACGTGATCAAGTTCAACCTGCCGGCCTGCCCGGAGCGCTTCCGCGACATCGCCATTGCCCTGGGCGCCGATGTGACCGGGCTCAGCGTGGAGCAGGCCGCGGCCCGCACGGTGGATGCAGTGGTGGCCCTGAACCAGGCCATCGGCATTCCCGCGACCATCCGTGAACTGGGCGTGGACCTGGAGTTCCTGCCGCAGATGGTCAGCGACTCGATGCGCAGCGGCAACGTGCTGGTCAACCCACGCCTGACCACCGCGCGCGATGTCGAGCGCCTGATCACCGACGCCTACCACGGCAACCTCTGAACCTTTTACGGAATCACGACCATGTTCTATGAAATGCGTACCTACACCCTGCACATCGGCAAGATGAAGCAGTACCTGGAACACTTCGAAAAGGAAGGCTTGCCGGTGATCTCGCGCTACGCCAAGCTGGTGGGCTGGTGGTACACCGAGATTGGCGAACTGAACCAGGTGGTGCACATCTGGGCCTACGAGAGCCTTGACGACCGCATCGAGCGCCGCGCCGCCCTGTACCGCGATGCGGACTGGCTGGAGCGCTTCATCCCCGTGGCCTTCCCGATGCTGGTGCGGATGGAATCGAAGCTGTTGATGCCTGCCGCGTTTTCGCCGATCCAGTGACCCTGTAACTGCATTGCATCAAGGAGCAATCCAATGGATCTAGGCATTACCGGCCGCTGGGCCATCGTCTGCGCGGCCAGCCAGGGCCTGGGCAAAGGCTGCGCCGAGGCGCTGGGCAAAGAAGGCGTCAACCTGGTCATCAATGCCCGTACCCAGGCCACCCTGGAGCAGACCGCCGCCGAGTTGCGCGCGGCCTGCCCGGGCATCGAGGTGCGCACCGTGGCCGGTGATGTCGCCGACGCCGAGGTGCGCCAGGCACTGCTGGCAGCCTGCCCGCAGGTGGATATCCTGGTCAACAATGCCGGTGGCCCGCCCCCGGGCGACTTCCGCGACTGGGGCCGCGAGGACTGGCTGAAGGCACTGGACGCCAACATGCTTACCCCCATCGAGCTGATCAAGGCGGTGGTCGATGGCATGGCCGAGCGCGGGTTCGGCCGGGTGGTGAACATCACCTCCGGCGCGGTGAAGGCGCCGATCGATATTCTTGGCTTGTCCAATGGTGCGCGCAGTGGCCTGACCGGCTTCATCGCCGGCCTGGCCCGTCAGCAGCGCCTGGCGGGCAGCAACGTGACGCTGAATAACTTGCTGCCTGGGGCGTTCGACACGGCGCGCCTGCAGAAGACCTTGAAGGCGGCAGGTGGCGATGTGGAAGCCACCGCCCAGTCGCGACGCAAGGCCATCCCGGCGGCGCGCTTTGGCAGTGCCGGCGAGTTCGGCGCTTACTGCGCGTTCCTGTGCAGTGCGCATGCCGGGTACATCACCGGGCAGAACCTGTTGATCGATGGCGGGGCGTTCCCCGGTACCTTCTGAAAATGGGGCCGCTTTGCGGCCCTTTCGCGACACAAGGCCGCTCCTACAAAGGGATGTGCATTCCCCTGTAGGAGCGGCCTTGTGTCGCGAAAGGGCTGCAAAGCAGCCCCAGGATCGAAATCGATCAGTGAATTGCCACGGGATTGATGTTCACCTGGGTCGAGCCCTTGTACAGCGGCTGGCCCAGCACGAACAGGAACTCGAACGCCTTGTCCTTCACCAGCGCGCGGGTGTCGATCAGCTCCAGGTTGTAGATGCCGCGCTTGGCCAGCATGAACTGGTTGACCGGGAATTCTTCACCGGTCGGGTTCGGGTACACCTCCGAAGCCCAGGTATCGCCACCAAAGGCGACAATGCCTTGGTCAGCCAGCCACTCGGCCGCCGGCAGGTCGATGCCCGGTTCGGTGGCGAGGAACTGCTGGTTGTCCTTGCCGATCAGTTCCAGCCAACCGGTGTTGAACAGCACCACGTCACCCTTGCGCAGGGTAATGCCTTCTTTCTTGAGCACGGCCTTGATGTCGTCGACGGTGAACGAGGTGCCGCCCGGCACGATGGCCTTGCCGTAGTGAGCGGTCATGTCCAGCACCACGCCGCGGGTGACCATTGGCGGTACTTTTTCCACACCCAGCTTGGTCACGCCTTCGACCGTGACGAAATCGGCAGCCTTGTTGCCGTTGTAGTAGACGTTGTCGATACCGATGTGGCCGATGCCGTTGAGCTGGGTGCCGACGCCGGTCCAGCCGTTGACCAGTTCATCGTTGAAGCTGAACTTGTTGCGGCCCAGGGTCTGGCCGGCCTGCTCGCCAGGCTGGATGTTGTACAGGTGGAAGCTGCGGTGGCGGAAGGCCGGCAGGTCTTTGCTCACCGGTACGGCCAGCGGGTAGGTCTTGCCGGTCTTGACCAGGCCGACCGCCTGCTTGACCACTTCGGGGGTGAGCAGGTTGGCGGCGCCGATTTCATCCTGTTTGCCGTAGGGCGAGGTCTGCCAGTCGGCGGCCAGGGTGGCCTGGGCAGTGGTCGCCAGGGCGACGGCGAGCAGCAGGGGCTTGAAGCGTTTCATCGGGTACTCCTGATAGTGAGGCGTTGTCAGGAGCAGATTCTGCGCAGGGCCAGCTATGGGAAAAAGCGGCCCGGGGGACAATGACTTTTGCTTGCCGGTCAACAACCACCCGCGTGCAGCGCCAGGCTCTGGCGCAACTGCTCGAGCATGGCCTGGCGCAGCGCCTGCGGCGCCTGCACGCGGATCGAGCCGGCCTGGGACAGCAGCCAGCCCATCAGCGCACGGTTGTCGTCGACGGTGGCGACCAGGGTGGCGCCACCGTCCGCTTGCAGCGTCAGTTGCATATCTGCCGACAGGGGCGCCGCTTCCAGGCGCCGGGCCAGCGCATCATCGACCCAGGCGTGCAACTCGACCTGTTCCGGGGGTGTGAGCGCATCAGGCTGCAGTTGCTGCGCTTCACCCAGGTTCAGGCCCGGTTGCCAGTACCAGCCGTAGGGCATGCCTTTGCTGTTGCACTGCAGCGGGAACAGCGCCGCGAGTTCGACCAGGTCGCGTTCGACGGTGCGTTTGCTGGTGATATGGCCCACGGTTGTCAGGGCGGCCTGCAACTGGGTGGAACTCATCCCCGGGTGGCGACCGGGCAGCAGCTTGAGCAGCTGCCACTGGCGGGCGATGGTGTGGCGGGTAGGGTGGCTGGGCAAAGGGCTCGTCCTTGAAGGCAGGCATGAGTCCTGCCTGGGTAGTGGCGTTTAGCTATTGCCCAGCATACCTTGTAGCAGAATGGGATCCAAGTTCTCGCGCACGGCCTTCAGTCCAGGCGCGTCACCCATTTGCCTGCGCCTTGGCCCTCTTTCAGCTGCCGCAGAGCCTGTGGCAATGCCGAGAAGGCGAACTCGCGGCGCTGTGGCGCGATCAGGCTGCCATCGGCGACGGCCTGCAGCAGGCGTTCACCGGCCACGCGCAGGGCTTGGCGATCTGCCAACCGGCCATGGGCATGAATGCTGTTGAGCGCCACTTCATGCAGCGAGATCGCCGTGCCGAAGGCGGGCGTTGGCGCGGTTTCCTGGCGGTCCTGGATGCACACCAGGTGGCCGTTGTAGCCGAGCAGGTGGGCAAGGCTGCCGGCATGGGCGCCGCTGACGGTGTCGAACAGGGCATGCAGCGGGCGCTCGCCCAGGGCGGTCTGCAGTTGGTTCTGCCAGTCGGCGTCGTGGTAGTCGAACACCCCGCTCACACCAAGGGCCTTGAGCGTGGCGTGGTGGCGTTGGCCGGCACTGGCCCACACGCGCAGGCCTCGTTGCGCGGCCAGTTGCGCGAGGTAGAAGCCCACCGCGCCACCGGCGCCGATCACCAGCACGTCGCGGCTGGCACCTTCGGGCACCTTGGCCAGGGCCTGCCAGGCGGTCAGGGCGGGGCAGGGCACGGCGGCCGCGGCGGTGTCGCCGAGCGCACTGGGGATATGCATCACCAGGCTGGCATCCAGCAGGCAGTGCTCGGCAAAGCTGCCGTCACGCGCCAGCGATTGGTGGTAGGCAACGCGGCTGCCCAACGGCATGTCGACGCCTGCGCCAACGGCGACTACCACACCGGCGCCATCCACGCCCGGTACCGTGCCTTGCTGCCAGGCAGGGTGGCCCCACTCGCAGATTTTCCAGTCCACCGGGTTGAGGGCAATGGCGCGGTTGGCCACCAGCACCTCACCGGGGCCGGGTTGTGGCAGGGGTTTACGCAGCAGTTGCAGGCCGTCGAGGCCGGCGTTCGGGGTCCAGGCCCAGGCTTGATGATCGGTTGGCATGGTGCGGGTCCTTTCGAGACGGGTGTGGGCGGCCGGCTAGCGGGGATCAAGAGGGGGAAACAGGTGCGGTGACGGCAAGGTGTTTTGACTGGAAGACAAAAAAGCGGGGCCGCTGTGCGCCCCATCGCCGGCAAGCCAGCTCCCACCGGAACCTGTGGGAGCTGGCTTGCCTGCGATGGGCTGCAAAGCAGCCCCAATTCACATGGCCTTGAACAGCGCTTCGGTCGACGGGTAGCCGGGAGTGAAGTCAGATAGCCAGGCTGTCGACTACACCACCATCGACCCGCAGCGCTGCACCGGTGGTGGCGGACGAGTAAGGGGAGGCGAGGTACACCGCGAGGTGGGCGACTTCGTCGACATCGGCGGCACGCTGGATGATCGAGCTCGGCCGAGCAGTACGCACGAAGTTGTCGGCTTCTTCACGAATGCTGCGCCCGGACGCCTGGGCTGCATCAGCCACCAGCGCGGCCACGCCGTCGGTCAGGGTCGGGCCGGGCAGCACCGCGTTCACGGTTACCCCGGTGCCGGCCAAGCGCTTGGCCAGGCCATGCGATACCGCCAGGTTGGCAGCCTTGGTGACACCGTAGTTGATCATGTCGGCAGGGATGGCGATGCCCGATTCCGAGGAGATGAACAGGATCCGCCCCCAACCTTTCTCGACCATGCCCGGGGCATAGTGGCGGGCCAGGCGCACGCCGCTCAGCACGTTGGTGTCGTAGAAGCGCGTCCACTCGCTTTCGGCCACGTCGAAGAAGTCGACGTCGTCGTAGATGCCCAGGTTGTTGACCAGGATATCGGCCCGTGGGTGGGCGGCGAACAGGGTTTCGGCACCGGCGGCGGTGCCCAGGTCGGCAACCACGCCGTGGATCTGGCCACGGCCGCCTTGCTCGCGCAGTTCGGCCAGGGCGGCATCCAGCGACTTCTGGCTGCGGCCGGCAATGACTACGTCTGCGTTGGCGCGGGCCAGGCCGCGGGCGATAGCCAGACCAATACCGCCGGTCGAGCCGCTGATGATGGCGGTGCGTCCGCCGAGGTCGATGTTCATGGAATGGCTCCTGTGGGTGAGTTGCATCGATAGGAGCCATCCTAGTGAAGCGCGGTCAGACTGTAAAAGACGTAATGCGACTGAGTTCAGACCTGGTTGGACTTATCAAGCCCTTGCTCGGCCAATGCCAGCACCCGCTCGCGGAAAATGCCCACGATCGGCCGCAAGTCGACCTGGTGCCAGACCGCCCACAACTGCTCGCTGGGCTGGAACCAGTCCAGCTGGCGCAGCACCACGGTCGGCCCGGCGCTGGCCGACAGGCTGCTTTGCACCATGGCCAGGCCCAGGCCGGCGGACACCAGGCCGAGCACGCTCAGCGGGTCGTTGGCCTCCAGCGACAGGCGCGGGGTGAAGCCGGCATCGCCACAGCGGGCGATGAAATCGTCACGCTTGTGGCCCTGGTCGGGCTGCCCACCGGTGATGATCCAGTCCTGTTCGTGCAGGTCGGCGGGGGTCAGTTCGGCCTTGCTGGCCAGCGGGTGCGCGGCCGGGATGGCCAGCAGCAATGGGTCGTCCAGCACCGGCTGGCCGCGCAGGTCGGGGTCGTTCTTTTGCGGGGGCTCGCAAACTAGGGCAATGTCCAGGCTGCGCTGACGCAGGCCTTCGAACTGTTCGTTGGGGGTCATGTTGTACAGCGCAATATGAATGTTCGGGCGCTCGCCACGAATGGCCCGCACCGCGCCCGGCAGCACGCCGGCGTGGATGGCGTGGTTGACGTAACCGATGCACAGCCCGCCTTCCTCGCCACGGCCCAGGCGCTTGCCCAGCGATTCCAGGCGCTCGGCATGCTTGAGCAGGCCGCGCGCCTCGGCCAGGAAGGTGCGCCCGTCCCTGGTCAGGTACAGGCGCTGGTTGCGCCGTTCGAACAGCGCCAGGCCAAGGTTGTCCTCCAGCTGGGCGATCTGCCGGCTGAGGGGGGATTGGGAAATATGCAGCTGCTCGGCGGCCCGGCCGACGTTCTCGCATTCGGCGACGGCTACGAAGTAGCGCAACTGACGTAGATCTTGCATGAGACCTCCTGGGACTTAACTATTGACAATTATGACTTGTGCGGTCTCGATCTTGCCAGCGTGCCATACGTTCACTTCGTCGGGTTGATGAACGCGGTCAATTGTGGGAGCGGCCTTGTGTCGCGAAAGGGCTGCAAAGCAGCCCCAGCAATATATGTCTTTGCGCTGAACCCCTGGGGCTGCCTTGCAGCCCTTTCGCGACACAAGGCCGCTCCCACAACTGACCGCGCAGGCTGGAACATTAAAGTTGACCCGCTCGCAATAGCTTGAAGATAACCTTTGCCTTCAAATCAAAACTCATTGTCCCGTCCCCACCTTTTTCCCATCCCCACGTCCCTCGAGAATTCACCCATCCCAACCTTCCACAGGTGATTCTCAAATGCCTCTCGCCTTGTTAGCCCTGACCCTGGCGGCCTTCGCCATCGGCACCACGGAATTCGTGATCGTCGGCCTCATCCCGACCATCGCCAATGATCTGGCGGTCACCCTGCCTTCGGCCGGCCTGCTGGTCAGCCTTTACGCCCTCAGCGTCGCCATCGGCGCGCCCCTGCTCACCGCCATGACCGGCCGCGTCCCGCGCAAGCTGTTGCTGGTCGGCCTGATGGCGCTGTTCACCGCCGGTAACCTGGTGGCCTGGCAGGCGCCCAGCTACGAATCGCTGATCATGGCGCGCATCCTCACCGGCCTGGCCCACGGGGTGTTCTTCTCGGTCGGCTCGATCATCGCCACCAGCCTGGTGCCGAAAGAAAAGGCCGCCAGCGCCATCGCCACCATGTTCAGTGGCATGACCGTGGCCTTCGTCACCGGTATCCCGCTGGGTACCTTCATCGGCCAGCACTTCGGCTGGCGCGTGACCTTCCTGGTGGTGGCCGCCTTCGGCCTGGTGGCGCTGCTCGGCGCACTGCTGTTCGTGCCCAAGCGCATCCAGCACAGCCAACCGGCACCGCTGCTGCGCCAACTGCGGGTGATGCTGCAACCGCGGCTGCTGCTGGTGTATGCCATGACCGCCGTGGGTTACGGCGGCTCGCTGATCGCCTTCACCTTCCTTGCCCCGATCCTGCAGGACATCGCCGGCTTCGGCGCCAACAGCGTCGCCCTGGTGCTGCTCGCCTACGGCGTTTCGGTTGCCCTGGGCAACATCTGGGGCGGCCGCCTGGCCGACCGCAAAGGCCCGGTCAAGGCACTGTCGATCATCTTTCTGCTGCTGGCCGTGGTGCTGCTGGCGCTGACCTTCACCGCGCCGCATCCGGTGCTGGTGGTAATCACCGTACTGGCCTGGGGCGCGGTGGCCTTCGGCAATGTGCCGGGCCTGCAGGTGTACGTGGTGCAGCAGGCGGAAAAGGTCGCCCCCGACGCAGTCGACGTGGCTGCCGGTTTCAACATCGCCGCCTTCAACCTGGGTGTGGCCGGTGGCTCCTGGGGCGGTGCCCAGGTGGTGCAACAGCTCGGCCTTGGCCACACCCCATGGATTGCCGCGCTGGTCACCCTCGGTGCCTTGGCCCTGACCCTGTACAGCGGCCGCCTCGACCGCCGCGTACCTGCCCAGCCACAACCTGTTGTCAGCCGCGCCTGACCCCTGATTCGCCTTACGGAGATGCTCATGATGACTCAAGATCCGCTGTTCCAACCCCTGCAATTCGGCGCCCTTAACCTGCCCAACCGCGTGCTGATGCCGCCGATGACCCGCTCCCGCGCCGCCCAGCCTGGCGATGTACCGACCGCGCTGATGGCCGAGTACTACGCACAACGCGCCAGTGCCGGGCTGATCGTCAGTGAAGGCACCTGGATCTCGCCACTGGGCAAGGGTTACGCCCGCACCCCGGGTATCCACACCCAGGCGCAGATCGACGGCTGGCGCCTGGTCACCGAGGCGGTACATGCCGCAGGCGGGCGCATCTTCGCCCAGCTCTGGCACGTCGGCCGCCTCAGCCACAGCAGCCTGCTCGGCGGCCAGGCACCGGTGTCGTCCTCGGCGATGCAGGCCGAAGGTGTGAATGTGTTCATCGACAATGCCGACGGCACGCCAGGCTTTGTCCAGGCCTCCAAACCACGCGCGTTGAGCGAAGCGGAAATTGCCGAGATCATCGAGCAATACCGCCAGGCTGCGCGCAATGCCATGGCGGCCGGTTTTGACGGTGTCGAGTTGCACGCGGCCAACGGTTACCTGGTCAATCAGTTCCTCGATTCCGGCGCCAACGACCGCACCGACCGCTACGGCGGTTCGCTGGAAAACCGCCTGCGTTTCCTCGACCAGGTCACCCGTGCGCTGGTCGAAGGCACCGGCGACGCCCAGCGCGTAGGCGTACGCCTGGCGCCGCTGACCACGCTCAATGGCTGCGTCGATGCCGACCCGGTTACCACCTATACCGCGGCAGCCAAGCGCCTGGGCGAAATTGGCATCGGCTACCTGCACATTGCCGAAGCCGACTGGGATGACGCGCCGGACATGCCGGCGGACTTCAAGCAACAGCTGCGGGCGGTGTTCCCCGGGGTGATGGTGTATGCCGGCAAATACACCGGCGAACGTGCACGGCGCGCGCTGGAGGAGGGCTGGGCTGACCTGATCGGCTTCGGCCGGCCATTCGTGGCCAACCCGGACCTGCCGGCGCGGCTGAAGCTGAATGCGCCCCTGGCCGAGCACGAACGGGCCACGCTGTTTGGCGGTGATGCCCATGGCCTGACCGACTACCCGGCCCTGGCAACAGCCTGACCCCGACCGCTCCTCATGGAACTGCAAATGACTCATTGAGTTAGCAGGGACCCTGTGGGAGCGGCTTTAGCCGCGAACACCGGCGCAGCCGGTGCCATGCACCGCGTTGGATTCAAAGGGCTGGGCGATCTCCCGCAAACACGGCATTTCGCCTGTCGTGTCTTACCTCTGTGCTTGAGCAGTGACGACTTGTTTGTGTCCTATATATGGACCAAAATATGGCTCTCTATTGAGGGTGTAAACATGCAAAACATATTCGCTGACGTGGCCGTAAGCGTGTCGGAACTGAAAAAGAACCCATCCGCGGTGATGACCGGCGCTGCGGGTATGCCCGTCGCCGTGCTCAATCACAACCGCGTGATGGGTTACATGGTGCCGGCCGAACTGTACGAGGCCATGATGGAACGCTTGGAAGATCTCGAATTGAGCGAACTGGCCAAGTCGAGGTTGGGTGAAAAAGGCGTACCGGTATCCCTGGATGACCTATAAACTCGAATTCCTGCCTTCGGCACTGAAAGAGTGGGGCAAGCTAGGCCACACCGTGCGCGAACAGATCAAGAAAAAACTCGCCGAGCGCCTGCAGTCGCCCAAGGTACAGGCCGACGCGCTGCGTGACCTGCCGAACCACTACAAAATCAAGCTCAAGGCCTCTGGATATCGCCTCGTCTATCGAGTCGAGGACGAGCGTATCGTTGTAGTGGTGGTATCGGTTGGCAAGCGCGAGCGTAGCGAGGTGTATCGATCCGCTCAGAAGCGGTAAACATCATCAGCGGTGTAGCCATCCTGCAAACGCCGCGCGCTACGAATGAGCTTCGCTCACAATCCCCCTGTTCCTCGTTGCTATTCCATCAGCATCACAGCATTGGCGTATTTTTCCTGGTCCGGTGTGAACGTTGTCAGCATGCCGGTGTGATTACAGGTCAGGGTGAGCTCTGTTCGCGTATCGATGAACAGATCCTCGCCGCGAAGGCCCTGCCATTGCGCCAGGTACTTGAACGAACCGTACTTCATCGGTTTCTTCAAAGCGCGATCATGGCCACCTTTCCAACCTAGCACCGGGAGTGCGCCATCGGCGCAGTGCCGGGCAAGTTCTGGCTGGGCCAGAGCCCGCTCTCGGCCAATCTCCCAGCAGCGGATCAAGCCCTCGTCGGGCCCCTTCCATGCTTCTTCCCAGGTGATCAAGGGGCGGATGGGGTGATGAATGGGGCGTCGAATGACCCCGGTAGCTCGATCCATGACTGAGATTGTCCGTAATGTTCAGTTGGCCTGGATGCTACTAATTGGCCACTATCGTGTCCAGTGCTCGCCGACCCCAGCTCTGCGTTTAGTCAAGGCTCTGCTGCAACGCCTCGATAAACACCTCTTCCGCGCGGCTGAAGCGTTGCTCCCTGTTCCACAACAGGTGGATATCCACATCGGCAATCCCTTCCTGCGGCGGCAGCTTCCACAGCAACCCGGCGTCTACATCCGGCGCCACCACATGCTCGGGCAGGCAACCTATGCCAAACCCGGCAATCACCAGCCGGCGCACTTCTTCAAGGCTTGGTGACGATGCCACGATCCGCCCGGCAAACCCTTGCTGGTCACGGAAAATGGTCAGTGGCGACAGCATGCCGCCAATCTGGTCACTGGTGAAACTGACGAAGTTCTCCCGCTGCAGGTCGCCTTCGGCCTGGCCGAACAGGGCATGGTGCTTGCCACAGAAGAACGCATAGCGCTGGCGCAGGAACAACCGCTGCTCCAGCCGTGGCTGCGCACGCCGGTTCAGGCTGAGGCCCGCCGTGGCGGTTTTTTCCTGCAGGGCGGCGACGATGTCGGAGCTGCGCATCACGTCGATCTCCAGCTCCACCCGCGGGTGCTGGCGGTGGAAGTCGGCGAGGAAATCGTCGAAGCGTTCGTTGACGATACGGCTGATCATCAGCAGGCGTACCTTGCCCACCAGTTCGTCCGCCGGCTGCTCCAGCAAGCCGCCGATTTGCGACATCTGCCCATAGACCTCGCCGGCCAGCTGGAACAGCTGCTCGCCCATTTCCGTCAGCACGAAGCGCGGCCCGCGGCGGGCGATGAGCTGGCGGCCAAGCTGTTCTTCAAGGCGCTTGAGAGCCTGGCTCACTGCCGGCTGGGTGAGGTGCAGGCGGGCGGCCGCGCGGCTGATGGACAGCTCCTGGCCGATGACCCGGAAGGTGCGCAGCAGGTTCCAGTCGAGGCGGTCGTTGAGCAGACGGTCGGGCATGGCAGGGCTCGATAATAAGCAGGGCTAATATTTCGAATAATAAATAGAAAATTGACTAATCATAGCCCCGGGCCGATAAATCGCAGATATCGAGGCCTGTCGAATCGGTGTTGGCTTCTTCGCGGGTAAACCCGCTCCCACAGGTACTGCAGCGCTTGCAGACCTTGTGCAAGCCCTGTGGGAGCGGGTTTACCCGCGAAGAAGCTGACGCCAGACCAACAGGCCAAGCGCCACAAGAGCGCCACCGTGCCCCCAACAACTCCTGCCAGAACAACAAGCAAAGGAGCCCCCATGAAGCCCACCGCTTCCCCCCAGCCACGCCGTGCCGCCGCCGCCGCGTTCATCGGTACCATGATCGAGTGGTACGACTTCTACATCTACGCCACCGCCGCCGCCCTGGTGTTCGGCGCGCTGTTCTTCCCCTCCGACAACAGCCTGTTCAGCACCATGGCCGCGTTCGGTACCTTCGCCGTCGGCTTCTTCGCCCGGCCGCTGGGTGGCATCGTCTTCGGCCACGTGGGCGACCGTATCGGCCGCAAGAAGTCGCTGGTCATCACCTTGCTGATGATGGGCATCGTCACCGTGGGCATCGGCCTGCTGCCGACCTACGCACAAATCGGCGCCAGCGCGCCGGTACTGCTGATCCTGCTGCGCATCGTCCAGGGCATTGCCGTGGGCGGCGAGTGGGGCGGGGCGGTGCTGATGGCCGGTGAGCATGCCCCCAAGGGCCGGCGCAACTTCTTTGCTTCGTTCGCCCAGCTGGGCAGCCCGGCGGGCCTGATCCTGTCGCTGCTGGCCTTCGGCGCGGTCACCCGCCTGCCGGAAGAAGACCTGATGAACTGGGGCTGGCGCGTGCCGTTCCTGGCCAGCGCGCTGTTGCTGCTGGTGGGCCTGGCGATTCGCCTGGGGGTGAACGAGTCGCCCGAGTTCATCGCCAGCCGTGAGCAGGCGGAAAAGGCCCGGCGCAAGGAGCAGGCCCCGGTATTCGAAGTGCTGCGCACGGCCTGGCGCCCGCTGTTGCTGTGCATCGGTGCCAATACCCTGGGTATTGCCGGGGTCTACTTCACCAACACCTTCATGATCAGCTACACCACCCAGCAGTTGCACCTGGAGCGTTCGTTGATCCTGGAGTGCCTGTTCTTCGTGGCGATCATCCAGTTCTGCGTGCAGCCGTTGGCCGCGTGGCTATCGGAAAAGATCGGCGCCACCCGCTTCCTGGCCCTGGTCGCGCTGCTGGCGATGGCCTCGCCGTACCCGATGTTCGTGCTGGTCAGCTCGGGCCAGGGCCCGTTGATCGTGCTCGGCATTGCCCTGGCCGCCGCGTGCATGGCGTCGTTCTACGCGGTGATCGCCGGCTACGTCAGCGGCATGTTCGACACCCGCGTGCGCTACACCGCCATTTCCCTGGCCTACCAGATCTGCGGTGCCATCGCGGGCGGCCTGACCCCGCTGATCGGTACCTGGCTGGCCCACACCTTCACCGGCCAATGGTGGCCGATGGCGGTGTTCTACACCCTGATCGCCACCATCTCGCTGGTCTGCGTGCTCGCCCTGGCGCGCCAGTACGCCCGCAGCCAGCGCCTGGAACTGGCCTGATCGAACCGCTTTTTTCTGGAGTACCCGCACATGTTGAAAAGTAATGGCGAACGCCTGTGGGCGAGCCTGATGGCCATGGCCGAAATCGGTGCCACTGCCCGTGGCGGCAGCTGCCGCCTGGCCCTGAGCGACGAGGACAAGGCTGGCCGTGAACTGTTCAGCCACTGGTGCCGCGAAGCCGGCCTGACGCTGACTGTGGATGCCATCGGCAACCTGTTCGCTCGCCGCGCTGGCAGCGACCCGGATGCAGCGCCGGTGATGATGGGCAGCCACCTCGATACCCAACCTGAGGGCGGCCGTTTCGATGGTGTCTACGGTGTGCTGGCGGGCCTTGAAGTGGTGCGCCGGCTCAATGACCTGAACATCCAGACGCGCAAACCGCTGGAAATCGCCGTATGGACCAACGAGGAGGGCGCCCGCTTCACCCCGGCCATGTTCGGCTCGGCGGTGTTCACCGGCACCCTGGCACTGGACGAAGCGCTGGCCATTCGCGACGCCGATGGCATCAGCGTCGCCGACGAACTGCAACGCACCGGTTACGCCGGCCGGCGCCCGCTGGGCGGCCAGGTCGATGCCTATTTCGAGGCGCATATCGAGCAAGGTCCGATCCTTGAAGACAACGCCAAGGCCATTGGCGTGGTCAGCGGCGGGCAGGCCATCCGATGGCTCGACGTCACGGTCGAAGGCATGGCCGCACACGCCGGCACCACGCCGATGCCGCTGCGCAAGGATGCCCTGTACGGCACCGCACGGATGATCCAGGCGGTCGAGCAACTGGCTGCCGATTTTGCCCCCGAAGGCCTGACCACGGTGGGTGAACTGTCCATCGCCAAGTCCTCGCGCAACACCATTCCGGGGCTGCTGCAGTTCACCGTCGACTTGCGTCATCACCGGGATGAAGCCATCGAGGCGATGGAGCGCGACCTGACGTTGAAGCTGCAAGCCATCGCCAATCAGCGCGGGTTGCAGGTGCGTATCGAGCGCCATTGGGTCAGCCCGGCCACACCATTCGATGCCGATTGCGTAGCCGCCGTGCAGCAGGCGGTGGATGGCCTGGGCTACGCCCAGCAGTCGATCGTCAGCGGCGCCGGCCACGACGCCATCCTGCTCGCCCGCTACTGCCCGACCGCCATGGTGTTCATCCCCTGTGTCGGTGGCCTGAGCCACAACGAGGCCGAAGACGTACTGCCCGACGACGCCCGCCAGGGTGCCGATGTACTGCTCAATGCCGTGCTGGCCCGCGCGGGCCTTATCGAACAAGGAGACGCCTGATGCGTTGCTACTTCCACCCCGAACAACTGCTGCACCACCCACGCAGCTATTACTCGCGCGGCGCCATGCGCACCCCGCAGGAAGTCCCCGAACGCGCCCAGCGCCTGCTGCAGGCAGCCAAGGATCTGGGCTTCGACATCCGTCAGCCTGAGGACGCCGGCCTCGAGCCGCTCAAGGCAGTGCATGGCGAGGCCTACCTGGCCTTCCTCGAAGAAGCCCATGCGCGCTGGAAGGAAGTGCCCGAGGACTGGGGCGACGAGGTCATGTCCAACATCTTCGTGCGTGAACCCAACGCCCTGCGTGGCATCCTCGCCCAGGCCGGGCGCTACCTGGCTGACGGCAGCTGCCCTGTAGGCGAACACACCTGGCGCTCGGCCTATTGGTCTGCGCAAAGCGCAGTGGCCGGTGCCAAGGCCATTCTCGACGGCGAGCCGGCGGCCTATGCCCTGTGCCGGCCGCCAGGCCACCATGCGCGCTTCGATGCAGCCGGTGGTTTCTGCTACATCAACAACGCCGCTGTCGCTGCCCAGGCCTTGCGCAGCCGCTACAGCCGCGTGGCCATCCTCGATACCGACATGCACCACGGGCAGGGGATTCAGGAAATCTTCTACGACCGCCGGGATGTGCTGTATGTGTCGGTGCATGGCGACCCCACCAACTTCTACCCGGGTGTGGCCGGGTTCGCGGACGAGCGTGGCAGCGGTGCGGGGGAGGGGTACAACCTCAACTTGCCGATGGCGCATGGGGCTAGCGAAGCGGACTTCATGGGCCAGCTGGAAATCGCGCTGGCAGCGGTGAAGGACTTTGGCGCCGAGGTGCTGGTGTTGTCGCTGGGGTTCGATATCTACGAACTGGACCCGCAGAGCAAGGTGGCGGTGACGACTGAAGGGTTTGCGGTATTGGGCGAGCGGATTCGGGCGATGCGCTTGCCGTGCCTGATCGTGCAGGAAGGGGGGTATCACCTGGAGAGCCTGGAGGCGAATGCGCAGGCGTTCTTTGCCGACAAGGCGGACTGGCGATAAGTGCCAGGGGCCGGCAGCCGAGGAATGGCTGCCGGCCTCTTCGCGGGTGAACCCGCTCCCACAGGGATCGCGACGCACTTGGGCTTTCAGCAGGGCCGTTGCTCCCAAAGGGATATCACTAACCTCAAGGCTGGTGGGAGCCATGTGGGAGCGGGTTTACCCGCGAAGAGGCCGGGGCAGGCAGCCCATCAGCGCCAGGTGGACGCACGGATAGCCGAAGCAGCCCGTTACACCCCACCCCGCCGCACATGCTTCACCAACACCTTCTCCAGCAACTCCCACATCGCCGGCTCGGTACTGAACGCCACGTTGAACCGCATCCAGCCGGTCGCCTTGGCATCGACCATGAACAACTGCCCGGGCCCGAGCATGATGCCTTTCTCCAACGCATCATCCAGCAACGCCGCGCTGTCCGGAATCGCCGGGTGGCGGGTCCAGATATACATCCCTTCATCCGACTCGATGAACAGCTCGAAGCCCAACCGATGCAGATGCCGGCCAACTTCCTGGTGCGCCTCGGCCAAACGCTGGCGCAGGCGCTTGAGGTGCTTGCGCCAGCGCCCGTCGATGATCGCGGCATACACCACGCGCTCCATCACCTGCGAGGTGGTCAGGCCCGAGCGCATCTTCAGGTGCAGCAGCTTCTGCATCAGCTCGGGGTTGGCCAGCATGTAGCCGACCCGCACATTGGGCGAAATGCTCTTGGAGTAGCTGCCCACGTACACCACCTGCTGCAGGTGGTCGAGGCTGGCCAGGCACGGCTGCGGTTCGGCGACCATGTCGGCATACAGGTTGTTTTCCACCAGGCGGAAGCCGTGCTGGCTGGCCAGTTGCAGCAGGCGGTGCAGCTGCGGTAGCGGCGTGCGCGAGCAGGTCGGGCTGTGCAGGTGCGGCTGGGTGAAGAACGCAGTGGGGCGGTGATGGGTGAGCAACTGCTCCAGTTGGTTCAGGTCGTAGCCGGCCGGTGTGCGCGGTACGCCGACCAGGGTTGCGCCCTGGGTGCGCAGGATGCTCATCAGGTTGGGGTAGCCGGGGTCGTCCACCAGCACCACGTCGCCCGGGCGCACCAGGGTGCGCGCGGCCAGGTCCAGGGCCTGGCTGGCGCCATGGGTGAGCATCAGCTGCGCCGGGTTGGCGACGATAGACAGTTCCTGCTGCAGGTTCTGTGCGGTCAGTGCTCGCAGTTCCATCAGGCCCATGGGGTCGCCGTAGCCCGACAGCTCCAGCGGGCTGCCGGCCACCTGGCGCAGGCCGCGGCGCAGGCCGTCTTCGTACATCCAGTCGTTGGGCAGCCAGCCGCAGCCAGGCTTGAACGGCAGCTGGCGGATTTCGAAGATCTGCTGCAGGTACCACTCGGAGTTGAACGTTGGTCGACTGGTGTCGGCCTCGGCGTTGTGCGGGTCGAGCAATTCGCCCGCCGCGCGGTTGACGAAGAACCCCGCATTGCCCCGGCTCACCAGCAGGCCCTGGGCGACCAGACGGTCGTAGGCCTCGACCACGGTGAAGGTGCTCACCGAATAGCTCGCGGCAAAGGCGCGGATCGAGGGGACCTTGGCGCCTGGCTTGAGGGTCTGGTTGTCGATCAACTCGCGCAGCCCGTCGATGATCTGGTTCACCAGCGGGGTCGAGGAGTCTGGATGTAATTCGAACATTCGGGGCCTTCAGGGTGCGTATCGCCCGGCGTTTGCAAGGTGTATTGCATGGGCGACCTGTACAGTGCAGTGCGAGTTTCATGCCACTGTGCATGGCTCTCTGCGTCGGACATTTTTACATTAGGTGTCAGATATCGCCACCTAAAGCATGTTCAGTTCGCCCCAGGCGCCTGCCCTGGGGCGCGTCAGCAGGCCGCCATGGAGGGCCTGCGTGTGTTCGCTCACACCATCCTGCGCGCATTAGCACTGATGTACGTGAAACCGCCAGCCATCGGGGTTTTACAGTTTTCCTTGGATAAAAAGAAGCACGGGGTACACAACTGATGGACGCAACATCCACAACCACCACCGCGAAAAGCGGGCACGAGAGCAAGCTCAGTGCCTCGCTCAAGTCGCGCCACCTGACGATGATGTCGATCGCCGGGGTTATCGGCGGCGCCTTGTTCGTCGGTTCCGGCAGCGTGATTCACAGCGCCGGCCCAGCCGCGGTGCTGGCCTACCTGGCAGGCGGCATCCTGGTGGTACTGATCATGCGCATGCTGGGTGAAATGGCGACTTCCTCGCCAGACACCGGTTCGTTCTCCACCTACGCCGATCGCGCCATCGGCCGTTGGGCCGGTTTCACCATCGGCTGGCTGTACTGGTGGTACTGGGTCATCCTCATGGCCTGGGAAGCTTATGTGGCGGGCAAGATCCTGCATGGTTTCTTCCCCGACGTCAGCGTCAACGTGTTCGTGCTGGCCACGACCCTGTTGCTGATCACCGTCAACTTCTTCAACGTCAAGCACTACGGTGAGTTCGAATTCTGGTTCGCCTTGATCAAGGTGATCGCGATCGTCTGCTTCCTGATCGTGTGTACCGCTGCCGTGCTGAACATCTGGCAGTTCGGTGAAGTGCGTGGCATCAGCCACCTCACCGCCGAAGGCTTCATGCCCAATGGCATCACCACCGTGATCGGTGCCTTGCTCGGGGTGATGTTTGCCTTCCTCGGCGCGGAAATCGTCACCATCGCCGCTTCCGAAGCCAAGGACCCGGCCGCGCAGATCGTCAAGGCGACCAACTCGGTGGTCTGGCGTGTGTGCCTGTTCTACGTGGGTTCGATCTTCCTGATCGTCTGCCTGGTACCGTGGAACGACCCGCACCTGGGCGTTTCCGGCTATGGCGCCTACCGCCGCACCCTGGAGCTGCTGGGCGTGCCGTATGCCGAGCTGCTGATGAACTTCGTGGTGCTGACCTCGGTGAGCAGCTGCCTGATCTCGGGCCACTACACCGCTTCGCGCATGCTGTTCTCCCTGGCCCAGCGTGGCGACGCGCCGTCGTTCTTCAAGATCACCCGCGCCGGCACCGGTGTACCGGTGTACGCGATCATGGGTTCGTGCGCCGTGGCCGTGGTGTGTGCGCTGATCAACTTCAGCGAGACCCTGCGCCCGAAAGACGTGCTGGAAACCCTGATGAACACCACCGGCATGATTGCCCTGCTGGTGTACCTTGTGATTGCCTTCTCGCAGCTGCGCATGCGCCGCAAGCTGATTGCCGAAGGCAAGGAAGTACGCCTGAAGATGTGGCTGTTCCCATGGCTGACCTACCTGGTGATCGCGTTCATCGTGGCCGCCCTGGTAACCATGGCCTTCATGCCTGACTACCAGATCCTGGTGATCTCCACCGGTATCGCCGCGGCAATCGTGGTGGCGATGGGTGTGGTGCACCAGATCCGCACTGGCAAGCAGCACTAAGCGTCACTCGCTTCTCGAAACGGCCGGCTCCCTCAGGGACCCGGCCGTTTCGCGTTGTTGGGCCAGGTTTTGTGGGAGCGGCCTTGTGTCGCGAAAGGGCTGCAACACCGGAGAACCATGGGGCCGCCTTGCGGCCCTTTCGCGACACAAGGCCGCTCCCACAAGGACCGCGTCAGACCTATCAGAACAGTGCAGATGGCAATATGCTGAACACATTGCCCGCCCAAAGGAGCTTCACATGGCCTGGTCCGCCACCCAGTACTCGCTGTTCGAAGACGAGCGTACCCGCGCCGTGCGCGATCTGCTCGCCGCTGTGCCACCACGCCCGGTACGCCACGCCACCGACCTGGGCTGTGGCCCTGGCAATTCCACCGAGGTGCTGCTGCAACGTTACCCGGATGCCCAGGTGACGGCCCTGGACAGTGACCCGGACATGATCGAAAAGGCCCGCGAGCGCAAACGGCTGTGCATCCCCCGGGTGCGCACTGTCGTCGGTGACATTGCCGGCTGGTCCGCTCCCGAGCCGCAGGACCTGATCCTGGCCAATGCCTCGTTACAGTGGGTGCCCGACCACGCCTCGCTGTACCCGCACCTGGTGCGCCAGCTGAGCGAAGGTGCCAGCCTGGCCGTGCAGACCCCGGACAACCTCGACGAGCCGGCCCACCGGCAGCTGCGCGAAATCGCCAGCCAGGGCCCCTGGGCGGCGAAGTTCTCTGATTTCCAGCTGCCGCCACGGCACAGCGCGGCGTTCTACTACGACCTGCTCAGCCCGCTGTGCGCGCGGGTGGATGTGTGGCGTACCACCTATCATCACCCCTTGGCCGGTGGCGCCGAAGCCGTGGTGGAATGGTTCAAGGGTTCGGCCTTGCGTCCGTACTTGGGGCGGTTGGAGGAGCAGGAGCAGGCGGATTTCCTGCAGATGTACCTGCAGGCGATGCAGCGCGACTACCCGCCGGCCACCGATGGCAAGGTGCTGTTGCCGTTCCCGCGGCTGTTCGTGATCGCTACCCGCTAGGGCGGCGCCAGCGCCAGGCCACGTAGCTGTAGATGCCGAGGTTGAGCAGCAGCACCAAAGTGCCTAGCAGCAGCTGGATGTGCGGTGTCAGCCCGGCGGGGTAGATCAACGGCCAGATGTAGTGCTCGACGAAGCCGCCCTGATAGCCCGCGTCACCAGCCGCGCTGCGCATGCGGTTTTCCCAGGTGGTCAGCGGGCAGCCCAGGTGCAGGCATTCCACCGCCATGCCCCAGGCCAGCGCCGGCAGGTGCAGCAGCAGGGCAGGGCGCCAGCGCAGTACCATCAGGCCGCCGAACAGCACCAGCAGGATGAAGAGCAGGTGCAGCAGGACCAGGCTGTCGGCGGCAAGGCGGTAGAGCATGGGGTGTGTGCCGAGGGTTGAGGTTATCCCAGCATAGTTGGGTTGCCCGTACCGGCCTCTTCGCGGGTGAACCCGCTCCCACAGGTACTCCACAGAGCTCGAGAGCTGTGGAATACCTGTGAGAGCTGCCTACATTGGTCTCCACAGGTACCGTGCCAATCTGAGCCTGAGTGCGGCCCCTGTGGGAGCGGGCAAGCCCGCGAAGAGGCCGGCACAGGCTTACAACCCTTCCTCCACCATCTGCAGGAAGGTCGCCACCACCCGCCGCGTGCGCTGCTCGCTCAGGCACACCAGGGTCTCGGTCAGGTGCCGCTGGCAATCGACGATCGGCAAGGCGCACACCCGCGCATCCGCACCAAACTCCGCCGCCGACACCACCCCCACACCAATCCCCACCACCACCGCTTCCCGCGCCGCTTCCCGGCCTTCCACCTGGATCGCCGGGCGAATCCGCAGCCCGGCCCGTTGCATTTCTTCTTCCAGCGTCTGCCGCGTCACCGACCCGGGCTCGCGCAGCACCAGCGGCGTATCGTCCAGGTCCGCCAGGCTGATCGCGCCGCGGCTGGCCCATGGGTGCTGGTGGGAGACGAACGCCACCATCGGGTCGCGGCGCAGCGGCAGGCAGTGCAGCCGCTCATCGTCGACGTCCCGCCCCAGCAGGGCCAGGTCGGCCTGGTAGCTGAACAGCCGGGCCAGCGACTCGTCGGTGTTGCCGGTCTCGATCTTCACCTGGATGCCCGGGTAGCGCTGGCAGAAGCGGGCGATCTGCGGCAGCACGTGCACCGGCGCATCCACCGCCAGCACCAGGCTGCCGGTGTGCAGCGCACGCGAATCCTGCAGCAGTTCATGGGCCTCGGCCTCGCAGGCGAACAGGCGCTGGCTGATGCCCAGCAGGCGCTCGCCGAGGTCGGTGAGCTGCACCGAACGCTTGTTGCGGTGGAACAGCAAGACGCCGAAGCGCTCCTCCAGTTTGCGCACCTGGTCCGACACCGCGGGCTGGGTAAGAAACAGCTTTTCGGCGGCGCGGGTAAAGCTGCCGTGAACGGCCACGGCATGGAAGGCCTTGAGTTGTGCGTGGGAAACCGACATGACGACCTCAGTAACAAGCTGGGCTTATGTGTGAAATACGATAAATCGATTTTATTTATCTTAGCGCAACTGTTTCCATGCATGTCAGCCCGACGCTGGTACCACAAGTGCCGCCAGGGCCATGGCACCCACACGGCGCCATCTGACCCGATGACAGCCTCGTCATCGCTGTGCGTAACACAAGAACAAGACAGGCGTTTCTTCACATTCTGCCGGCACACTCAAGCAAGAGGTCAGACTTACATGAACCAATCCCTAGCCGCGTTCAAACGCTGGCGTATCCAGATTTTCGCCATTACCTGGCTGGCCTACGCCGCCTTCTACTTCACCCGCAAGGCCTTCTCGGTGGCCAAGCTGGGCATCGGTGAAGACCCCAACTTCATGCTCGACAAGGCCGCCATGGCCAACCTCGACGCCATCTACCTGGCCGCCTACGCCGTAGGCCAGTTCACCTGGGGCATGCTTGCCGACCGCTTTGGCCCACGAGTGGTGGTGCTCGGCGGCCTGCTGATTTCTGCTGCTGCGGCGGTGGTGATGGGCAGTTACGCCACCTTCCCGATCTTCGCCACCTGCATGCTGGTGCAGGGCCTGGCGCAATCAACCGGCTGGGCCGGGTTGTGCAAGAACATCGGCAGCTTCTTCCCGGCGTCGCAGCGTGGGCGGGTGCTGGGCCTGTGGAGCTCCTGCTATGCCTTCGGCGGCCTGGTGGCCTCGCCGTTCGCCGGCTGGTGGGCCTATACCCTGGTCGGTACGTGGCACGCGGCGTTCTTCTCCAGTGCCGCGGTGGTGGCGCTGGTGGCCGTGCTGTTCTTCTTCCTGCAGCGCAACAAGCCTGAAGACGTCGGCCTGCCGGCGGTGGAGCCCGAGCCACAAAGCATGGCCCCGGCCGGCAACCTGTGCAGCGTGTGGGCGCCGCTGAAGGAGATCATGCGCAACCGCACGGTGCTGACCCTGGGGCTGGCGTACTTCCTGTTGAAGCCGGCGCGCTACGCCATCCTGCTGTGGGGGCCGGTGATCGTCTTCGAGCAGATGCCCTCGGTGGGCAAGGTAGGGGCAGCGATCATCCCGACAGCCTTCGAACTGGCCGGGCTGCTCGGCCCGATCATCATCGGCCTGGCCTCCGACAAGCTGTTCGGCGCCCGGCGCATGCCGGCCTGTGTCATCAGCCTGGTGTTGCTGACCGTGGCGTTGGCGGCGTTCATGGCGGCCATGCACACCGGCAGCGTGATCCTGGTGGTGGCCCTGCTGTTCGTCATGGGCCTGACCCTGTACGGGCCGGACTCGATGATCAGCGGCGCTGCGGCCATCGACTTCGGCACTGCCAAGGCCGGCGCCACCGCAGCAGGTTTCGTCAACGGCTGTGGCTCGGTGGGGGCGGTGCTTGGCGGGCTGCTGCCGGGGTACTTCGATGGTGTCACGGTGTTCATCGTGTTCGCCGGCTGCGCGCTGTTCTCGGCGCTGGTGCTGCTGCCGCACTGGAACAGCCGCCCGGCCAGCGCTGCGCAAAGCACTGATGTGGCACCGAATACCAGCATGGCAATCAAGCCACTGCGTACCTGAAAGGAAAGCGAGCGAATGAGACCCTTCTGGCTGCAACAGGCCCTGGATTCGGCGCAAGAGGCGGTGTGCCCGCCGCTGCAAGGCGATGTCCGTTGCGATGTGTGCATCGTCGGCGGCGGCTATACCGGCCTGTGGACCGCGCTGATGCTCAAGGAAGCGGTGCCGGCCCTGGATATCGTGCTGATCGAGGCCGATATCTGCGGTGCCGGTGCCAGTGGCCGCAATGGTGGCTGTGCGTTGTCCTGGTCGGCCAAGTACTTCACCCTCGAGCGGTTGTTCGGGGTGGCCGAGGCGGTGCGCCTGGTGCGTGAGTCGGAGCGCAGCATCGGTGAGATCGGCGCGTTCTGCGCGGCCAATGGCATCGATTGCGACTACCGCCTGGACGGCACGCTGTACACCGCCACCAACGCCGCGCAGGTCGGCGCCACCGACTCGGTGATCGCTGCGCTGGAGCAAAAGGGGATCAATTCGTTTCGCCGCCTGCCGCTGCAGCAGGTGCAGCGCCTGGCGGGTTCGGCGCGGCACCTGGAAGGCTGGTTCTCGCCGGCCGCGGCCACGGTGCAGCCGGGCAAGCTGGTGCGCGGCCTGCGCCGGGTAGCCTTGCAGCGCGGCGTGCGCATCCATGAGGGCACCGCCATGACCGGCCTGGAGCACGGCGCCCCGGTGCAGGTGCGCACGGCCCATGGCACGGTGCGCGCCGACCGCGTGGTATTGGGCCTGAATGCCTGGATGGCGCGGGCTTTCCCACAGTTCGAGCGCAGCGTGGTGATTGTTTCCAGCGACATGGTGATCACCGAACCTTGCCCCGAGCTGTTGCATCAGATTGGCCTGGACAGCGGCATCAGCGTGCTCGATTCGCGGATATTCGTGCATTACTACCACAACACCTCCGATGGTCGGCTGATGCTCGGCAAGGGCGGCAATACCTTCGCCTATGGCGGGCGCATGCTGCCGGTGTTCGACCAGCCGTCGCCGTACCGGCCGCTGCTGCGTGAAAGCCTGGGCGGGTTTTTCCCGGCGCTGGCCGAGGTGCCGCTGGCGGCCAGCTGGAACGGGCCGTCTGACCGCTCGGTGACCGGTTTGCCGTTCTTTGGCCGGCTGGACGGGCAGGGCAACGTGTTCTACGGCTTTGGTTACTCCGGCAGCGGCGTCGGGCCGTGCCACATGGGCGGGCAGATTCTGTCGTCGCTGGCACTGGGGCTGGACGACCCATGGACCCGTTCGCCGCTGGTCAAGGGGCCGCTGGGGCTGTTTCCGCCCGAGCCGATCCGCTACCTGGGCTCGCTGATGGTGCGCAATGCCATCCGCCGCAAGGAGCGGGCCGAGGACCGTGGGCTGCGGCCGCGCAGGCTGGATGTGCGCCTGGCGCGGTTTGCCGCGGCGGCGGGCAAGGCCGATAAAGGCTGATGAGATTTCTTGTCGAACACAGGCCGGAGGGCGTATAAACTGCACCCACTTTTGGCCGGTCGCTTCCTGAACCGGCCGCTGAAACAAGAGAGTCGACATGGGCGCACAGTGGAAAGCCAAACATAAAGAAGCCGCGGCCAACGCCAAAGGCAAGATCATGGGCAAGCTGTCCAAAGAGATCCAGATCGCCGCCAAGTCCGGCGCCGACCCGGACATGAACCCACGCCTGCGCCTGGCCATCGAGCAGGCAAAGAAGGCCTCGATGACCCGCGAGACCCTGGAACGCGCAATCCGCAAGGGCGCGGGCCTGGACGGCGATGCCGTGCAGTACTCGGCGGTAAGCTACGAAGGTTTCGCCCCGCACCAGGTACCGCTGATCGTCGAGTGCCTGACCGACAACGTCAACCGCACCGTCGCGCAAATCCGCGTGCTGTTCCGCAAGGGCCAGCTGGGTGCCAGTGGTTCGGTGGCCTGGGATTTCAACCACGTCGGCCTGATCGAAGCCACCCCGAGCGGCGACGCCGACCCGGAAATGGCGGCCATCGAAGCCGGTGCCCAGGACTTTGAAGACGGCGACGAAGAGGGTTCGACCCTGTTCATCACCGACACCACCGACCTGGACGCGGTGCAGAAGGCCCTGCCGGAGCATGGCTTCACCGTGACCTCGGCGAAGATCGGCTACACCCCGAAGAACCCGGTGAGCGCGGCAACCCTGAGTGCCGAAGCGCTGGCCGAGGTGGAAGCGTTCCTCGAAGCCATCGACGAGAACGATGACGTGCAGAACGTTTATGTTGGTCTGACTGACTGATCTGCTTCTCTGGGGCCGCTTTGCGGCCCAATCGCCGGCAAGCCAGCTCCCACAGGTACAGCACAAGCCCCGATGGTTGTGGTGACCCTGTGGGAGCTGGCTTGCCGGCGATTGGGCCGGTCGATCCCCTGGAAGGGAGCCTGTATGAACCTCGCTTTCGCCTCCCTTAGCCTCACCCACCTGCGCACCCTCGACCACCTGCTGCAGCTGAAGAACCTCAGCCACGCCGCCGAGCGCCTGGGCGTCAGCCAGTCCGCCCTCAGCCGCCAGCTGGTCCATCTGCGCGAAGCCTTCGATGACCCGTTGCTGGTACGCCAGGGCCGCGGTTACGTGCTCAGCGAACACGCCGAAGCCCTGGTCGAACCCCTGCGCCAGGTTCTCGAAGAGCTGCACGCCCTGCGCCAGCCCGCGGTGTTCGACCCGGCGCGCTGCGAGCGGCGTTTCTGCCTGGCCGCTTCGGACTACGTGGCCGAGCACATGCTGCCGCTGCTGGTGGCGGCGCTGGAGCGCGAAGCGCCGGGTGTATCGCTGGAGTACCGCACCTGGCAGGCCGGCCAGTACGCCTTGCTGGCCAGCGGCGAGATCGACCTGGCCACCACCTTGTTCGACGAGTCGCCACCCAACCTGCACGGGCGCCTGTTGGGCGAGGACCGCGCGGTGTGCCTGATGCGCCACGACCACCCGCTGGCCGCCCGCGGCGCGCTCAGCCAGGCCGACTACCTGGCGCACAAGCATGTGCGTATTTCCGGTGGAGGCGACAAGGACAGCTTCATCGACCGCCACTTGCGCGCCCAGGGCCTGCAACGGCGGGTCAGCCTGGAAGTGCCGTTCTTCTCTGCCACCGTGCAGGTGATCGCCAACAGCCAGGCGCTGGCCACCGTGCCCGAGCACATCGCCCGGCAGCTGTGCCGCCTGCATGACCTGGCCTGGCGGCCGCTGGGCTTCATCGACCACAGCCAGCGCTACTGGGTGGTGTGGCACCAGCGCCTGCAGGCCTCGGCCGAACACCGCTGGTTGCGCAACCGGGTGTTCGAGTTGTGGCGCCAGTCGCAGTTCGGTGTGCAGGGCGGGCATGCGGGTTTGCCATAGCAGGTATGCGTGAGGTGGGGTTATTCACTTCGGGATAGGTGCCTAGACTGGGGCATTGTGTTGCCTGTACCGGCCTCTTCGCGGGTAAACCCGCTCCTACAAACGATGCAGTACCTGTGGGAGCGGGTTTACCCGCGAAGAGGCCAGTACAGGCAGCGAACCACCCACAGGAGACCCCAGGTGACCCCCGAACAATTCCGCCAGTACGGCCACCAACTGATCGACCTGATCGCCGACTACCGCCAGACCGTCGGCGAGCGCCCGGTCATGGCCCAGGTCGAGCCCGGCTATCTCAAGGCCGCCTTGCCCGCTCAGGCCCCCCGGCAAGGCGAACCTTTCGCAGCGATCCTCGACGACGTCAACCAGTTGGTCATGCCCGGCCTTTCCCATTGGCAGCACCCTGACTTCTACGGCTACTTCCCCTCCAACGGCACCCTGTCGTCGGTCCTCGGTGACTTCCTCAGCACTGGCCTGGGCGTGCTGGGCCTGTCGTGGCAGTCCAGCCCGGCCCTGAGCGAGCTGGAGGAAACCACCCTCGACTGGCTGCGTCAGCTGCTCGGCCTGTCTGGCCAATGGAGCGGGGTGATCCAGGACACCGCATCCACCAGTACCCTGGTGGCGCTGATCTGCGCGCGGGAACGCGCCAGCGACTACGCACTGGTACGCGGCGGCTTGCAAGCCCAGGCCAGGCCGCTGATCGTCTATGTCAGCGCCCATGCCCACAGTTCGGTGGACAAGGCCGCATTGCTGGCCGGTTTCGGTCGCGACAACATCCGCCTGATCCCGACCGACGAACGCTATGCCCTGCGCCCGGAAGCACTGCAGGCGGCGATCGAGCAGGACCTGGCCGCCGGCAACCAGCCCTGCGCCGTGGTCGCGACCACCGGCACCACCGCTACCACGGCCCTCGACCCGCTGCGGCCGATCGGCGAGATCGCCCAGGCTCATGGCCTGTGGCTGCACGTGGACTCGGCCATGGCCGGCTCGGCGATGATCCTGCCGGAATGCCGCTGGATGTGGGACGGCATCGAGCTGGCCGATTCGCTGGTGGTCAACGCGCACAAGTGGCTGGGTGTGGCCTTCGATTGCTCGATCTACTACGTGCGCGACCCGCAGCACCTGATCCGGGTCATGAGCACCAACCCCAGCTACCTGCAGTCGGCGGTGGATGGCGAGGTGAAGAACCTGCGTGACTGGGGTATCCCGCTGGGCCGTCGGTTCCGTGCGTTGAAGCTGTGGTTCATGCTGCGCAGCGAGGGGGTCGAGGCGTTGCAGGCACGGCTGCGGCGTGACCTGGACAATGCCCAGTGGCTGGCCGGGCAAATCGGCGCGGCGGCGGAGTGGGAGGTGCTGGCGCCGGTGCAGTTGCAGACGTTGTGCATTCGCCATCGGCCTGCGGGGCTGGAAGGGGAGGCGCTGGATGCGCATACCAAGGGCTGGGCCGAACGGCTGAACGCGTCCGGGGATGCCTATGTGACGCCGGCGACGCTGGATGGACGGTGGATGGTGCGGGTGTCGATTGGCGCATTGCCGACCGAGCGGGAGCATGTCGAACAGCTCTGGGCGCGCCTGCAGGAAGTGGTCAAGGGCTGAAACTGCCGGGGCCGCGTTGCGGCCCTTTCGCCGGCAAGCCAGCTCCCACATGGACTGCATCGGCCTCAGGCTTGATGCGACCCTGTGGGAGCGGGCATGCCCGCGAATGGGCTGCAGAGCAGCCCCCTGCAATCTGTCAGTGGCTCACTGCCTGAAAGCTCCCTTTACGGCTAGCCTCATACGCGGTCTTGTCCATCGGCTTGGCATCGGGGTTGCCAAGGTCTTCCATCGCCAGGCGATGGGTTTCCGGGGCAATGTACGCTGCCAGGGCACACACGCAGGTGATGAAGAACGCCAGGCCACCGACCACCAGCGGGATGTTGTCCGAACCAGGCGGGGCAACCAGGGCGAACAGTGCCGGCAGCATGGCGGTCAGCATGGTGCCGATGTTCTGCGCGATGGCCATGGCCGAAACACGGTAGCGGGTGTGGAACAGCTCCGGGTAGAAGCTTGGGAACACCGCGTTGTAACCCTGGTACACCATGCCCCACATCACGATCGACGAGGCGAACGCCAGCGGTACGTTCTGAATGCTGATCGCATAAAGGTAGACGAAAGCCAGCAGGCCCGAGCCCAGGCAACCGGCGATCATGGTCGGGCGACGGCCGATCTTGTCGGACAGGTTGCCGACAAATGGAATCACCAGCACCGCGACGATGTTGCCGACTACCGGAATCCACAGGTACACGCTCTTGTCGAAGCCGATGCCATAGGCTGGCTGCACCGCGTAGGCCGCACCGAAGATGGTGGCGACTACCGGGATCACGTTCATCAAGGCCATGAACATCACCAGCACCATGTGCTTCCAGCTGTGGCGGAAGGCCTCGCTGATCGGCGACTTGGCGACCTTGTCCTGCTTCTCTTCCTTCACGAACGCCGGGGTTTCGTGCACTTCCTTGCGAATGATGAAGCCGGCGATCAGCACGATGGCGCTCATCAGGAATGGAATGCGCCAGCCCCAGTCGTTGAAGGCTTCGCTGGGCATGAAGTAGGCCAGTGGCAGGAACACTGCCGCCGCCAACACCTGGCCAGCCTGCACGCCTTGCAGGGTGAAGCTGGCGTAGTAGCCCCGTCGACCGAACGGTGCGTGCTCCATGATCATCGAACTGGCACCGGAGATTTCCCCGGCCACGGCAAAGCCCTGGATCAGGCGCAGCACCACCAGCAAGGCCGGGGCGAGCAGGCCGATGTCGTGGTAGGTGGGCAGCAGGCCCACGGCCATCGTCGACAGGCCCATCAGGAACATGCACAGCAGCAGTACGTTCTTGCGGCCGCGGGTGTCACCCCAGTGGCCCAGCACGAAGGCGCCGACCGGGCGCGCCAGGTAACCCACGCCGTAGGTGGCCAGCGAGGCAATGATGGCCATTTTCGGGTCGGTGTTGGGGAAGAAGATCTGCGGGAAAATCAGCGCAGCGGCCTGGGCGTAGATGAAGAAGTCGTAGTACTCGAGTGCCGAGCCTATCCATCCACTGGCGGTCGCTTTCTTGGCTTGAGAGCTGGAGTGAGCCATCGTTGTCTCCGTTGTTATTGTTGTTTGCACAGGTTCCGCCGGAGATTCGCCAAGGCAGGAGGCGAGGGTCGGTGTGCCTGCGTCTGTGGTTCATGTTGACCACGGGCCAGTGGACTGGCAATTCGCTAAAACCGGTTTTGTGCGATAATCGAACGCAAAACTAACCATTCCGTACAAAGAGATTGAAGCGACGACTTTACCTGCGAATAATCGATCGTGCCAGGAACTGTGGCACTGATTTTCCAGGCCCGGCCCAATCGCCGGCAAGCCAGCTCCCACAAGGTATGCGCCAATCCTGTGGGAGCTGGCTTGCCGGCGATTGGGCCGGAACAGGCAGCCCTGGCCTCAACCCTCTAACAACAAGGAACTCCCGCCATGCAGCGTTCGATCGCTACCGTGTCCTTGAGCGGCACCCTGCCGGAAAAGCTCGAAGCCATCGCCGCCGCCGGTTTTGACGGCGTCGAGATCTTCGAAAACGACCTGCTCTATTACGCCGGCAGCCCGCGCCAGGTACGGCAGATGTGCGCCGACCTGGGTATTGCCATCACCCTGTTCCAGCCGTTCCGCGATTTCGAGGGCTGCCGCCGCGACCGCCTGCAGAAAAACCTCGACCGCGCCGAGCGCAAGTTCGACCTGATGCAGGAACTGGGCACCGACCTGGTGCTGGTATGCAGCAACGTCCAGGCCGATGCCCTGGGCGAAGAGCAATTGCTGGTTGACGACTTGCGCCTGCTGGCCGAGCACGCTGGCAAACGCGGCCTGCGCATTGGCTACGAAGCGCTGGCCTGGGGCCGCCACGTCAACACCTACCAGCAAGTCTGGAACCTGGTGCGCCAGGCCGACCACCCGGCCCTCGGGGTGATCCTCGACAGCTTCCACACCTTGTCGCTCAAGGGCGACCCGAGCGCGATCCGCGATATCCCCGGCGACAAGATCTTCTTCGTGCAAATGGCCGACGCGCCGATCCTGGCCATGGATGTGCTGGAGTGGAGCCGCCACTTCCGCTGCTTCCCGGGGCAGGGCGAGATGGACATGGCCGGTTTCCTGGCGCCAATCCTTGCCACCGGCTACCGCGGGCCGCTGTCGCTGGAAATCTTCAACGACGGCTTCCGCGCCGCACCGCCCCGGCAGAACGCCGCCGACGGCCTGCGTTCGCTGCTGTACCTCGAAGAGCACACCCGCCTGCGCCTGGAGCAGGAAGGTACCTCGATCGAGCCCGGTGTGCTGTTCACCCCACCGGCGGCCAGTGCCTATGACGGCGTGGAATTCCTCGAATTTGCAGTCGACGAAGCCGTTGGCGCGCGCCTGGGCAGCTGGCTGAAGCGCCTGGGCTTTGCCGATGCCGGCAAGCACCGCAGCAAAGAGGTGCAGCTGCTGCGCCAGGGCGATATCAACATTGTGCTGAACGCCGAACCCTATTCCTTCGGCCACAACTTCTTCGAGGCCCACGGGCCGTCGCTGTGCGCCACCGCGCTGCGGGTCAAGGACCAGCAAGCCGCCCTGAAGCGCGCCACGGCCTTCCGTGGCCAGCCATTCCGTGGCCTGGTCGGGCCCAACGAGTGCGAAGTGCCGGCGGTACGTGCGCCAGATGGCAGCCTGCTGTACCTGGTGGAGCAGGGCACTGCCGGCCAGACCCTGTACGACACCGATTTCAGCCTGGACAAGAACGCCACGGCCACCGGCGGCCTGCGCCGTATCGACCACATGGCCCTGGCCCTGCCGGCCGAGTCGCTGGACAGCTGGGTGCTGTTCTACAAGAGCCTGTTCGATTTCGCTGCCGACGACGAAGTGGTGCTGCCGGACCCTTATGGCCTGGTCAAGAGCCGCGCCCTGCGTAGCCAGTGCGGCACCCTGCGCCTGCCGCTGAACATCTCGGAAAACCGCAACACCGCCATCGCCCATGCGCTGTCCAGCTACCGTGGTTCGGGCGTGCACCACATCGCCTTCGATTGCGACGACATCTTCCGCGAGGTGGCGCGGGCAAAACTGGCTGGGGTACCGTTGCTGGAGATCCCGCTGAACTACTACGACGACCTGGCGGCGCGTTTCGATTTCGACGACGAGTTCCTCAGCGAACTGGCCTACTACAACGTGCTGTACGACCGCGATGCCCAGGGCGGCGAGCTGTTCCACGTGTACACCGAGCCGTTCGAAGAGCGTTTCTTCTTCGAGATCATCCAGCGCAAGGGGGGGTATGCCGGTTACGGTGCGGCCAACGTCGCGGTGCGCCTGGCAGCCATGGCCAAGGCCCGCAGCGGGGCGGCGCGCAAGCCGGTCTTGTAGTTGCTGCCTGTACCGGCCCCATCGCCGGCAAGCCAGCTCCCACAGGATCACCGCGGCCCGATAGGCCAGTGCAGTACCTGTGGGAGTTGCCTGTACCGGCCTCATCGCCGGCAAGCCAGCTCCCACAGGATCACCACGGCCCGATAGGCCAGTGCAGTACCTGTGGGAGCTGGCTTGCCGGCGATGAGGCCGGTAAAGCCACTGCGGTTCAGCGCCCCTCGGCCACCAACAGCAGCGACTGCGGCAGCGCACTCTGCGGGTGCTGTGGCTCCTGCAGGCTGACCAGCCGCAACCCCGCCATGTCCAGCGCGTTCAGCCAGCTGGCCAGGGTACGGAAGTACCACGGCATCACCTGCCAATCCCCGGCGAACCCGGCAAACGCCTCCTCCCGCCAGCCATCCTGGTAATCCCCATCCGCCACGCTCCATGGGTGCAGGGTCTGGATCACCAGTGCACCGCCGGGCGCCAGCAACGCATTCATCGCCGCCAGCAACGGGATGATGTCCTGCTGCAACAGGGCGAAGTTGGCACAGATCAGGTCATAGTCCTTGCCGACACAGGCCTGCCCGGCGGCCAGCTGTGCATAGCTGGCCAGGTGCACCTCGGCGGAGCCTGCAGCACGCGCGGCATCCACCAGCGCCCGGTCTCCATCCACACCTACCGCCTCGATACCCCGGTCGCCCAGCGCGCGCAGCAGCCAGCCTTCTCCACAGCCCAGGTCGAGCACCCGTTCGGGCTGGCGGCCAAGAATGGCCAGCAGGATGGCCTGGTCGGTGACCTGGCGACGGCTGTCGATACTGCCGCTGCGCACCGCATCGATCCAGGCCTGTGCGTTGTGCTGCCAGCTGTCGAGCAAGGCGTCTTCAGGGTTGCGCATGGTCATCTCCTTTGTACTCGTTTCCGCGCTGCGGCCGCCAGAGCGCTCAGCCGGCCGCAGCGCGCTGTCGCTTGATCCGGTACATATCGCCATCAGCATGGCGCAGCAGCATGTCGGCATCGTTGCCGTCCTCGGGGAAACGGGCCACGCCAATGCTGCAGGATGGCGCGTCGATGCCGGCAAACTCGGCGCCGAGTGGCTCGGCCATGGCGGCCAGGATGCGTGCCACCTGCTCGGCGATGGCCTCTGGCGACACGTAGTCGGTCAGCAGCACGGTGAACTCGTCACCACCCATCCGCGCCACTGTATCGCTCGCACCTACGCAGCCTTCCAGGCGCCGCGCCAGGGTGCACAGCACCCGGTCACCCACGCTGTGGCCATGGTTGTCGTTGATGTCCTTGAAGTCATTGATATCGATGAACAGCAACGCCAGCGGGTGGTTGTGGTGCCGGGCCGCGGCAAGGGCTGCGTCCAGCCGGTCATTGAACATGGCCCGGTTGGCCAGGCGGGTGAGTGGGTCATGGTGGGCCAGGAAGCGCAGTTCCTCCTCGGCCTGGCGTTGGGCGGTGACATCCCGCGCCACACCGATGCGGGCATCGGCCTCATCGGACCAGCAGGCGGCCCACAGGATATGCACGATACCGCCATCCTTGCGGATGTAGCGGTTGCGGAAGTCGTAGTGGGATTGGCCGTTCATCACCCGGACGATCGATGCGCGGGTGATCGCCAGGTCGTCAGGGTGCATGTAGTCGGTGATCGGGGTGCCGATCAGTTCGCAGGCCCGGTAGCCCAGCAGCGCCTCGCAGGCATCGCTGACGAAAACGATCTGGTTGTCCCGGTCCACCACGAACACCGTGTCCAGCATCAGGTGGATCAGCCTGGGGTATAACGCTTGGAGGTCTACGGGCATGGGGCAGGGCGTCCGCGGCGGGGTGACCGATCATAGCCTGAAATGGAACAGAATGCGGTAGGCACCGCATACCCTGTGGGAGCGGGCATGCCCGCGAACACCGGCGCAGCCGGTGCCATCCACCGCGTCCCCTGCTTCGCGGGTATGCCCGCTCCCACAGGGCTGCCCGATAGTCAGTTGCTCACCACCAGTTCCGGCCCGAGGTAATCGTTGATCTGCTGAATATCGTCATCCCCCAGGCTGCCCACCGACGATGCCAGGCGCAGCCGCGACATCAGGTAGTTCAGCTTCGCCTCGAACAGGTCATGCCGGGCGTCAAACAGCAATTCCTCGGCATTGAGCACATCCGAGTTGGTGCTGGTGCCGCCTTCCCTGAAACCCTTGCGGGCCGAAAGCAGCGAGCGTTCGTTGGACGCCACGGCCTTTTCCAGCGCCTGAATGCGCAAGGCGCCACTCTGCACGCCGCGGTACTCGCGAGTGGTGCCGGAGATCACTTCCTCGCGCGTGGCGTCCAGTTCATCCAGGGCCTTGGAACTGTTGGCGCTGGCCTGGCGGGTGAGGGCACTGGTGCTGCCGCCGCTGTACAGCGGAATGTTCAGCTCCAGCCCGATCGAGCTGTAGTGGTTGCGCTGGTTCAGTTCGGAAATCGACTGGCTGCTGCCGGCGGTATAGCCCGCCACGAAATCCAGGGTCGGCCAGTGCCCGGCGCGGGCGCGTTTCACTTCTTCTTCGGCCAGCTCGTAGCTGTGCCGGCGCGCATGGATCAACGGGCTGTCGGCCTGGGCCTTGACCAGCCAGTCCTGCAGGTTGCCTGGCATCAGCGGCGGGGTGCTGAAGCCCGACTGCAAGGTGGTCAGCGACTCCGGCGTTTCACCGATATATTCCTCCAGCTTGCGGCGGGCGTTGACCAGGTTGTCCTGGGCCTCGATCAGGTCGGCCTCGGCCAGGTCGCGACGGGCTACCGACTCGTCGATGTCGGTGATGGTGCCGGCACCCAGCTCCATGCGGCGCTTCGCCGACGCCAGTTGCTCTTCGAAAGCATTCAGCTTGGCCTTGGCCAGGGTGATGGTTTCGCTGGCCAGCAGCACGTCGAAGTAAGCCTCGGCCAGGCGCACCGCGGCGTCCTGGCTCTTGGCATCGAACACCGCCACGCTGTAGTCCGCACGCTGCTGGCCCTGACGGTATTCGGCCATCTTCTGCTTGTTGAACAGCGGTTGGCGCAACCGCACGTTGGCGCCCTTGGAGTCATAGTCCAGGTCGCTGTCCCGGCCATTCTGACGCTGGCTGCCATTGACCCTGTTGAAGTAGCCCGCAGCGTTGATCTGCGGCAGCAGGCCGGCCTGGCCGATGGCGCGGTTCTCGCTGCCGGCTTCTTTCTCGTGCACCGCGGCGCG
The DNA here is from genome assembly GCF_040784925.1 of Pseudomonas sp. X4. Classification (NCBI taxonomy): domain Bacteria; kingdom Pseudomonadati; phylum Pseudomonadota; class Gammaproteobacteria; order Pseudomonadales; family Pseudomonadaceae; genus Pseudomonas; species Pseudomonas sp. X4. Next base: position 4,620,756 of record NZ_CP160798.1, read on the forward strand.
GTAGATCGGGCCCTGGTACTGCAGCAGGTCCCAGGCTTGCTTCAGGTCCATGGCACTGGCCTGTACGGACAACCCCAACAGGCACAACATCAGGCACGGGCGATTCATGTCATTGCTCCTTGAACGAGGCGTCCACGCGTTCGAGCATCGGCTTGAGCAGGTAACTGAGCAGGTTGCGCTCGCCGGTCTTGATGGTGACGGTGGCCGGCATGCCGGGGCGAATGTGGTTGCTGCCCAACAGGCCCATGCCGTCCTGCGTCACTTCCACCTGGGCCAGGTAGTACGGCTGCTTGCTTTCTTCGTCCATCAGGCGGTCGGCAGAAATGGTCATGACCCGCCCGGGGATGTTCGGTGTCTTCGCATGGTTGAAGGCCGGGAAGGCGAGGTCCACGTCCAGGCCCGGCACCATCTTGTCGATGGCCTGCACCGGGATCATCGCGTCCACCTGCAACGGCTGGTCGAGCGGCACCACCTCCATGATCTTGGCCCCAGGCTGGATGATGCCGCCGACCGTGGCGATGCTGAGGGCCTGGACCATGCCGTCGATCGGTGAGCGGATCACCGTGTGGGTCACTTCGTAGTCCAGCGCGCGCAGGCGATCGGCCAGGGTGGTGTTCTCCTTGGCGGTATCGGTCAGTTGCGATTCCACTTCCTTGAGATAGTCGTGCTGGCGTTGCAGGATGCGCAGCTTGATCTCGGTGGCCTGGCTGCGCGCCCGGGCAATGTTGTTGAGGTTTTCGGCCTGGCCGGCGGACAGATCGGCATTGTTGCGTTCCAGCTCCAGCAGGCGATTGCGTGGCACATAGCCTTCGGCGGCCAGCACGCGTGTGCCTTGCAGTTCCTGGTTGAGGAAGCCGATCTGCGAGGCGCGGGCGCCGTACACCTGCTGCAGGCCCTTGAGCTGCACCGCCGTGGCGGCCAGGTTTTCCTCGAGGATGCTCAGTTCACCGGCAAGGCCCGCGCGACGGGTGTCCAGCAGGCGCTGTTGCAGGTCCATGGCTGCCAGCAGGCGCGGGTCGCTGCCGTAGTGCTTGAGCAAGGCAGGGTCGAAGGTGACTGTGTCGCGGCCATCGCGCTCGGCTTCCAGGCGGTTTTCCACGGTCTTGCTGACAATGTACTGGGCACTGACCGCGCCCTGTTCGGCCACCGCGCGCAGGGCGTCCAGGCGTACCACCTCCTGGCCTTTCTTCACCATGTCGCCTTCACGCACCAGGATCGCCTCGACCGTGCCGCCGGTCAGGTGCTGCACCGCCTTGCGGTTGCTGGTGACCTTGACCGTGCCGGTGGCGACCACCCCCGCATCCAGTGGCGCCAGGCACGACCACAGCAGGAAGCCGCCAAAGCCGGCGATGACCATCCATACGCCCCAGCGTGCCGGCCGGCCCATGTCCAGGTCGATACCGTTGCGGGCCTCGGCGGGAATCAATTCGGTGTGTTGGGTCATCTGCATGATCGATCACTCCCGTGCTTTTACCGAGGCCAGCGGCGCTGCGGTCGCCGCCGGGATCACGCTGGCCTTGCGCAGCGCCGCGAACACTTCGTCGCGGCTGCCGAGCATGTGCACGGCACCGTCGCGCAGCATCAGCACCTTGTCGACCGCGCACAGCACATTGGGCCGGTGGGAAATCAGGATTACCGTGGCCCCGCGCGCCTTGAGTTCGGCCAGCGCATCGACCAGGGCCTTTTCGCCAACGTCATCGAGGTTGGCGTTGGGCTCGTCCAGCACCACCAGGTTCGGCTCGCCATACAGCGCACGGGCCAGGGCGATGCGTTGCTTCTGGCCACCGGACAGCGGGCTGCCGTCGGCTGCCAGGCGGGTGTCGTAGCCCTGCGGGAAGCGCAGGATCATGTCGTGCACGCCACTGCTGCGGGCAGCGCGGATCACCGCTTCGCTGTTTACTTCGGTGAAGCGTGCGATGTTCTCGGCGATGGTGCCCTCGAACAACTCCACGTCCTGCGGCAGATAGCCGAGCCACGGGCCAAGTTCGGCCTTGTTCCAGGTGAAGATGTCGGCACCGTCCAGGCGCACCTTGCCGGCCTGGGTCGGCCACACGCCTACCAGCAGGCGGGCGAGGGTGGATTTGCCCGAGGCCGAAGGGCCGATGATGCCCAGGCTTTCACCCGGGACCAGGCTGAAGCTGACCCCGCGCACGATGTTGTTGTTGGTGCCGGGGGCGCCGGCGATCACGTTTTCCACGGCCAGCATGCCCATTGGTCGTTGCAGCGACATGCTCGGTGGCCGCTGCGGGTAGTCGTGCAGCAGGTCGTTGAGCCGGCCCCAGGCGGAACGACAGCCCAGCAGTTGCTTCCATGCGGCGATCACCTGCTCCACCGGGGCCAGGGCGCGGCCGGTGAGGATCGAGCAGGCGATCATCATGCCGGGGGTGATCTTGCCTTCGATCGCCAGCAGTGCGCCGGCACCGAGGATCACCGACTGCAACGTGATGCGCACGAAGCGCCCGGTGCTGCTGATCATTGCGGCGCGGTCGGAGGCCAGGGTCTGCATCTGCAGGATGCGCAAGTGGCCCTGGTACCAGCGCTTGCCGATCGCCGGCAGCATGCCCATGGCTTCGATCACTTCGGCGTTGCGCAGGTTGTTGTTGGCATAGCTGGCCGACGACATGGCCGCCTGGTTGGCTTCGGCCAAGGGTTTTTGCGTGGCCTTCTCGGTGAGGTAGGCCAGGCCCACCAGGATCAGTGAGCCGATCAGCGTCACCAGCCCCAGCAGTGGGTGGACCAGGTAGCAGACAAGCAGGTAGATCGGCGTCCAGGGGGCATCGAAGAAGGCGAACAGGCCGTTGCCGGTCAGAAACTGGCGCACCTGCGCAAGGTCCTGCAGGGCCTGGGCCGGGTTGCCGCCGGCGCGGCTCAGGTTGCGTTCGAAGGCAGCGCTGAAGATGCGTCGGTTGAGGTCCATGTCGAGGAAGTTGCCGACCCGGATCAGTACGCGGGTGCGGACCATCTCCAGGGACGACATCAGCATGAACAGGCCGATTACCAGCAGGGTGAGCATGGTCAGGGTGGTGACGTTGCGGCTGACCAGGGCGCGGTCGTACACCTGCAACATATAAATTGCTGGCGTCAACATCATGACGTTTATCACGCCGCTGAAGGCGGCCAGGGCAAAAAAGCTGCGGCGCAGGCGGAACAGCACGTCGGCCAGCTCGGAACGGGTACGTGGCGGCTTGTGCATCGGGGGCCTCCCTTTATCACAAACGGGAAGCCCTTGCGGCGCCCCGTACAGCGGTAGTTGTGGCTTCTGGTCGGCTCGCAGGCGGGTCGCTCTAAGGGCGAATGGTCCAAAACGCTGCGTTGCTCCCACATGCAGCAGCGTAGGTTGCAGTGAAACACTCGGTAATATCTTTTTGCTCTATAAAGTCTTTGAACTTTTCATAAGTGCCATGAAAAACAGGGAGTTGTGTCGCGTTATCAATGCCGGACGAATTTTTTGACGGGATATTGACAAGTTTTTCTTCTGCGACTTTAGTCTGATGTATTCGGACCCTGTGCGAGCTGGGGTCGATGTGTGTGCGGTGCCTACCTGTATCGCACCGTTTACAAGGTTCCCGCCGTTCCTGTGGGAGCCGGCTTGCCGGCGATGAGGCCAGTGGCGATAACACAGCACCGTAGTGCCCAACTGCCCCCAGAACCCAGAATCAGAAACTGCGCACGTCACTGACTGGGCGCGGGAAGGACCCTGTTGCCCTGAGTCATCTCCCGACAGATCGAGGGCAATTGAAATGGCAGATTTCAGCAAGTCGGACCTGGAGTTCATCCTCCAGCAGATCTTCATCGCCGAAGCCCATGCCGATGGCACCAGCCTGATCGACCTGCTGCCCAACAGCCAGGTGCCGTTCGGCCTGCGTACCGTGGACGGCAGCTACAACAACCTGGTGACCGGGCAGAGCGAGTTCGGCGCCGCCGACAACTCGTTCCTGCGCCTGCTCAGTCCGTCCTTCACTGGCGCCTATGCCGGCACCGGTACGGTTACCGACTCGCAACCACGTACCATCAGCAACCTGATCGTCGACCAGACGGCGAACAACCCGGCCGCAGTCGAAGCTAATGGCGGCGCCGCCCCGGTGATCAGCCCCGGCATCGATGGGGTATTCGGCACCGCTGATGACACGGAAGTGTTCTTCATCCCCAACGTGTCGCCCGACGTCGGCCTGACCGCCGGCTTCAACGCCTGGATGACCTTCTTCGGCCAGTTCTTCGACCACGGCCTGGACCTGGTCACCAAAAGCAGCACCGACGTCGTGTTCATCCCGCTGCAGCCGGACGACCCGCTGTTCGTCGAAGGCAGCCCGACCAACTTCATGGTGCTGCCACGGGCTGTGCGTACCGCAGGCGCCGATGGTGTTGTGGGTACCGCCGACGATGGCCAGACCAACACCACCTCGCCGTTCGTCGACCAGAGCCAGACCTACAGCTCGCACCCCTCGCACCAGGTGTTCCTGCGTGAATACACGCTCAATGCCGCAGGCGACCCGGTAGCCACCGGGCGGCTCATCACCAACCGTGACCTGGGCGCCGATGGCCGCTTCGGCACCGCCGACGATGGCGACGGCGAAAGTGGTGGCATGGCCACCTGGGCAGTGGTCAAGGCCCAGGCCCGCGACCTGCTGGGCATCAACCTGACCGATGCCGATGTGCACAGCGTGCCGCTGCTGGCCACCGACCCCTACGGCAACTTCCTGCGCGGGCCCAACGGCATGCCGCAGGTGGTGATGCGCGTCAACAATGGCGCCGACGGCATCGCCGGTACCGCCGACGACGTCACCACGCTGGTCGAAGGCAACCGCGACGCGCCGATCAGCCTGGCCAATGCCGTGAGCACCGGGCATGGCTTCCTTGACGACATCGCCCACAACGCCGCGCCGGTGATCGTGAACGGAGTGCTGCAAGCCGACGCCGATACTGCCGTGGGCAACGCACAGCCGGTGGGGCCGGGTGGCAACAACCTGACCTACGACAACGAACTGCTCGACGCCCACTACATCGCCGGCGACGGCCGGGTGAACGAGAACATCGGCCTGACTGCCGTGCACCATGTGTTCCACTCCGAGCACAACCGCCTGGTGCAGCAGACCAAGGACACCCTGTTGGCTTCCGGCGATGTGGCGTTCCTCAACCAGTGGCTGATCGATGATGTCGCTGCCATCCCCACCACGCCCGCCGAAATTGCCGCGCTGGTATGGGACGGCGAGCGGCTGTTCCAGGCTGCCAAGTTCGGCACCGAGATGCAGTACCAGCACCTGGTGTTCGAAGAGTTCGCCCGCACCATCCAGCCGCAGATCGACGAGTTCCTGGCCCCCAACGGCTACGACACGTCGATCGACCCGGCCATCCTCGCCGAGTTCGCCCATGTGGTTTACCGCTTCGGTCACTCGATGCTGACAGAGACCGTCGACCGCTTCGACCCGGCGTTCGCCCCGGTGGACGGCGACCCGCAGCTCGGCCTGATCGCTGCCTTCCTCAACCCGCTGGCCTTCGCCGGCAGTGGTGCTACCGCCGACGAAGCGGCCGGCGCGATCATCCGTGGCGTCACCCGTCAGCTGGGCAACGAAATCGACGAGTTCGTCACAGAGGCGCTGCGCAACAACCTGCTTGGCCTGCCGCTGGACCTGCCCGCGCTGAACATTGCCCGTGGCCGTGACACCGGCATCCCCACCCTCAACGAGGCGCGGCGCGATTTCTATGCCATGACCGGCGACAGCCAGCTCAAGCCTTACATCAGCTGGGCCGACTTTGCCGACCACCTCAAGCACCCGGCGTCGCTGATCAACTTCATCGCCGCCTACGGTACCCACGCCACCATCACCGGGGCGGACACCGAAGCGGCCAAGCGCGCCGCCGCCGTGGCGCTGGTGCTTGGCGGTGACGGCGCACCAGCGGACCGCCTGGACTTCCTCAACGGCACCGGCGCCTACGCCAACGTGACACTGGTCGGCGCGGACGGCATCCCCGGCACCGCCGATGACATCACCGGAGTGACCGTGACCGGTGTCGATGACATCGACTTCTGGGTCGGCGGCCTGGCCGAGCAGAAAATGCCATTCGGCGGCATGCTCGGCTCCAGTTTCAACTTCGTCTTCGAGACCCAGCTGGAAGCGCTGCAGAACGGCGACCGGTTCTACTACCTTTCGCGCACCGCGGGCATGAACTTTGGCACCGAGCTGGAGAACAACTCCTTCGCCAAGCTGATCATGCTCAACTCCGATGTCACCCACCTGTCCAACACCGTGTTCCTCACGCCGACCTTCACCCTCGAGGTGGACCAGACCAAGCAGTTCACCGGCCTGGGCGCCGACGGCCGGGCCGACCCGACGGGCGGCATCATGATCAACGGCGTCGAAGTGGTGCCGCTGGTGATTCGCGACAACCCCGATACCGTGGGCACCGACACCAACTTCCTGCATTACACCGGCGAAGACCACGTGGTGCTGGGCGGCACTTCCGGCAACGACATCATCATCTCCGGTGAGGGCGACGATACCGTCTACGGCGACGCCGGCAACGACACCCTGGAAGGCGGTGCGGGCAACGATGCCGTACTGGGCGGCGCCGGTGATGACATCATCACCGACTCCTTCGGCGACAACCGCCTGGAAGGCAACGACGGCAACGACGTCATCGTTGCCGGCAGCATGCTGGTGGGCGGTAACCTGATCCTGGGCGGCAACGGCCAGGACTTCATCATCACCACCGAAGACATCAGCACCACCTTCGGCGGCCAGGGCGACGACTTCATTCTCGGCGCCAAGACCAACCTGCCACCGACCGGCAATGAGGGCGACGACTGGATCGAGAAGGGCACCCAGGACGGTGCGCCCGGCGACAACTTTGCGCCGCTGCTGGGTGACGAAGTGGTCGGCAACGACATCTTCGTCGGTGGTGGCGGCTTCGACGAAATGATCGGCGAGGGCGGTGACGACATCTTTGTCGGCAGCGACGCCCAGGACAAGATGGACGGCATGTCCGGCTTCGACTGGATTACCAACAAGAATGACCAGGTTGGCGTCACCGTCGACCTGACCCTGGCCGCCCTGGCTCAACCCCATGGCAACGCACCGAACCAGAACACCGGTATTTTCAACCCGGTCGGCGCCTCGCCGGCTTCCATCCTCGACCGCTTTGCCGAGGTCGAGGGCGTGTCCGGCTCGAACTTCGCCGATGTGCTCAAGGGCGATAATGTCGATGCCGTGACCATCCTCAACCACGGCGGTGCCACCGGCAGTGCGCTGACCAACGTGGCACTGATCCGTGGCCTGCAGCAGTTCCTGGCCGATGCCGGGTTGCCGACCACCGGCTTTGCCACCGGCAACATCATGCTCGGCGGCAACGGCAGCGACCTGATCGAAGGCCGTGGGGGCGATGACCTGATCGACGGTGACAAGTGGCTCAACGTGCGCATCGCCGTGTATGCCCCGGGAGACGTCAACCACACCGGCCCTGAGATCGCCAGCTTCGACAGCATGGTTGACATGATTCCGTTCATGCTCGACCGCACCTACAACCCTGGCCAGCTCAAGGCCGTGCGGGAAATACTGCCCGGCACCTCGACGGGAGGCGCGGCGTTCGACACGGCGGTGTTCTCAGGGGTGCAGAGCGAGTACACGGTGACGCAGAACACCAAAGGTACGCTCGACACATCAGATGATGTCTGGACAGTGACCGACAACGTGGCTGGACGCGATGGCGTCGATACCCTGTTGCACATCGAACGCCTGCAGTTCGCCGACAGCCAGCGGGTGCTGGTGGAAGGCGTGAATGCGCAGCCTGTCGGCAACCCGGCCATCACTGACGGCAACGGCGGTGCGATCACCGTGGGCGATCTGCTTACGGTAAACGTGGCCGGCGTGCGGGATGCCGATAACATCAGCGCCGGCAACCCGCTGGGCACGCTCGCCGACCGTTCGGTGTCGTACTACTGGCAGTTCGAGGCCACCCCGGGCAGTGGTGTGTTCGAGGACATCATCCTGCTGCCGGCCGGCGACCTGGCGTTCCAGAGTGCCGACGGCACCACGTTCAAGGTGTCGCCAGACCTGGCCGGGTTGTCCCTGCGGGTCAAGGCGATCTACCAGGACGCCCATGGCACCACCGAAGTGCTGTTCTCCCAGCCCACCACCGTGGTGCAACCGGGCGCGCCTGTGGTACCGACGCCAGCCACGCCGGTGGCGGATGCCACTGCTGGCGGCGCCGGGCTGCACATGGTGCGTTCCGACCTCAACTTCATCCTCGACCAGATCAAGATCGCCGAGGCCGATGCCAACGGGGCAGACATCCTCTCGCTGCTGCCCAACATCCGTTCGGCGCTGGGCCTGCGGGCGGTGGATGGCTCGAACAACAACCTGATGAACCTCAACGGTATCAACAACACGCAGTACGGTGCCGCCGACAACGTCTTCCCGCGCGTGACCGACCCGGTGTTCAACCCGGCCGAAGGTGCACCGGCCGGCTTCTTCGGCCCTGGCTCGCCGGCCATTCCGGGCTCGTCTTACGAACAGACCAGCGGCCCGGTGTTCGACTCGCAGCCGCGCACCATCAGCAACCTGCTGTCCGACCAGACCTCCAACAACCCGGCTGCCTATGCCACGGCATATGACCCCGGTGCGGACGGTGTGCTCAACTTCGGTGCCGTGGGCAACGACGACGTGCTCAAGGACGGCGTGCGCATCGTCGCCAGCCCAGGCCTGGACGGCCAGTTCGGCACCGGCGACGACCACGACGTTTACCTGTTCGAGAACACCGCCGCCGATGCTGGCCTGTCCGCGCCGTTCAACGCCTGGATGACCTTCTTCGGGCAGTTCTTCGACCATGGCCTGGACCTAGTCACCAAGGGGGGCTCCGGCACTATTTACATCCCGCTGCAACCGGATGACCCGCTGTACGTGGAGGGTGGTTTCACCAACTTCATGGTGGTGACCCGTGCGACCAACCTGCCTGGGCCGGATGGCATCCTCGGCAACGCCGATGACATCCACGAGCACACCAATACCACCACTCCGTTCGTGGATCAGAACCAGACCTACAGCTCGCATCCTTCCCACCAGGTGTTCCTGCGCGGCTATCTGCTGACCGACGACGGACCTATCGCCACCGGCCGATTGATCACCAACCGGGACCTGGGCGCCGACGGCCGCTACGGTACCGCCGACGACACCGAAATTGGTGGCATGGCGACCTGGAAGGTGGTCAAGGCCCAAGCCCGTGACGTACTGGGCATCAACCTGACCGACGCAGACGTCGACAACGTGCCGCTACTGGCGACCGATGCTTACGGCAACTTCATCAAGGGGCCCAACGGTTTCCCGATGGTAATCATGAAAGGTGCCGACGGCATTGCCGGCACGGCCGACGACCAGCAGGTCGAAGGCAACCCGCTGGCGCCGATCGACCTGACCAACGCCGTACGCACCGGTCACCAGTTCCTTGCCGACATCGCCCACAATGCCGTGCCGGTGTTCAGCGGTGGCGTGCTGGTGCCTGATGCCGATACCGATGTGGGCAACGCCGTGCCGGTGAACCCAAACACCGGTGCCAACCTGGCCTACGACAACGAACTGCTCGACGCGCACTACATCGCCGGCGACGGCCGGGTCAACGAGAACATCGGCCTGACTGCCGTGCATGCGATCTTCCACTCCGAGCACAATCGGCTGGTGGCGCAGACCATGGACACCGTGCTCGATTCGGGTGACCTGGCCTTCATCAACGAGTGGCTGCTCAACCCGATAACAGTGCTGCCGGCCGACCAGGCCGCAATCGACGCGCTGGTGTGGAATGGCGAGCGGCTGTTCCAGGCCGCCAAGTTCGGTACCGAGATGCAGTACCAGCACCTGGTGTTCGAGGAGTTCGCCCGCACCGTACAACCGCGAGTCGACCTGTTCTTCGCCCCGACCCAGGTGTATGACGTCGACCTCGATGCGTCGATCGTGGCCGAGTTCGCTCACACCGTGTACCGCTTCGGCCACTCGATGCTGACCGAGACCGTCGACCGCTTCGACGTCGACTTCACCGTCATCAGCGACCCGGCCAGCGCCAACCCCGACCAGCAACTGGGCCTGATCGCGGCGTTCCTCAACCCGCTGGCGTATGCCGCCAGTGGCGTTACCCCCGAGGATGCCACCAGCGCCATCGTGCGCGGGGTCACCCGCCAGGCCGGTAACGAGATCGACGAGTTCGTCACCGAGGCGCTGCGCAACAACCTGCTCGGCCTGCCACTGGACCTGCCGGCAATCAACATCGCCCGTGGCCGCGACGTCGGTATCCCTTCGCTGAACGCTGTGCGCCGCGATATCTACGCACAAACCGGCGATACCCAGCTCAAGCCTTACACCAGCTGGGTCGACCTGGTGCAGCACCTGAAGCATCCGGAGTCGTTGATCAACTTCATCGCTGCCTACGGCACTCACAGCACCATCACCGAGGCCACCACGCTGCTGGAAAAACGCGCGGCGGCCATGGCCTTGGTGTTCGGCGGCGACGGCGCACCAGCCGATCGCCTGGACTTCCTCAACAGCACCGGAGCCTACGCCAACGTCACGCTGCCTGGCAGGGATGGCGTGCTGGGTACCGCCGATGACCTGCGGGCAGTGACCGTGACCGGGGTCGATGCCATCGACCTGTGGATCGGCGGCCTGGCCGAAGCGAAAACCCCGTTCGGCGGCATGCTGGGCAGCACCTTCAACTTCGTGTTCGAGAACCAGATGGAGAAACTGCAGGACGGCGACCGCTTCTACTACCTGGAGCGCACCGCCGGCCTGTCGATGAACGCCGAACTGGAAAGCAACTCGTTCGCCAAGCTGATCATGGCCAACACCTCGGCCACCCACCTGCCGGGCCTGGTGTTCTCCGACCCGGGCTTCTACCTGGAAGTGGACCAGAGCAAGCAGTTCAACGAAGGCCTGGGCAACCTCGACCCACTGGGTGAAAACGGCGAGCAGGTGGTGTTCCGCGACAGCCCGCTGACAGCAGGCCCGGACACCAACTACATCCGCTATGCCGGTGCCGAGCACATCGTGCTGGGCGGCACCGAGGGTGACGACATCCTGGTGTCCAGCGAGGGTGACGATACGGTCTGGGGCGATGGCGGCAACGACCGCATCGAGGGTGGCGACGGCAACGACCAGCTGCGTGGTGGTGCCGGCGACGACATCATCAGCGACATGGGTGGTGACGACAACATCCAGGGCGGCGACGGCAACGATGTGCTGCACGGCGGTAATGGCGTCAACCTGATCATCGGCGGTTTCGGCAACGACTTCATCGTCACCGGTGAGGACGCCTCCGAAGCCATTGGCGGCCAGGGCAACGACTTTATCCTGGGCAGCAAAGCCAACGAGCAGGACATGGGCAACGAAGGTGACGACTGGATCGAGAAGGGCACCTCGGACGGTGCGCCTGGCGACAACTTCGACCCGCTCGGCAACGACCCGATCATCGGCAACGACGTGTTCATCGGTGGCAACGAGAACGACAAGTTCAACGGTGAAGGCGGCGACGACATCATGGTCGGCAGCCTGGGCTTCGGTGACCGCTACATCGGTGGTTCCGGCTACGACTGGGCGACCTTCAAGGGCCTGGCCCAGGGTGTGACCGCAGACTTCAGCGACCGCTTCTTCGATGTGCCGCCGGTACCGGGTTCGGGCGCGTCTGCGCTGGTGCGCTTCGACATCATGGAAGGCCTGTCGGGTTCTGCCCATGGCGACTTCCTGCGCGGTGACAGCGAAACTTCTGCCACCTTGCCTACCAACGGCGCCAACGGCAGCGTGCTGACCAACATCAGCCTGATCAACGGCCTGTCCGGCCTGCTGGCTGCCGGGGCAACGTTCTACGACGGTGGCAACATCATCCTCGGCGGCAGCGGCAGCGACCTGATCGAAGGCCGTGGTGGCGACGACATCCTCGACGGTGACAAGTGGCTGAACGTGCGCATCAGCGTGCGCGCCAACAGCGACGGCACCGGCCCGGAAATCGCCAGCTTCGACAGCATGGAGCCGATGGTGCCGCTGATGCTCAATGGCACCTACAACCCGGGCCAGCTGGTGATCGTCCGTGAAATCCTGAGCGGCACCGACAGCTACGACACGGCGGTGTTCTCGGGGGTGGCCACCGACTATAGCGTGGTGGTCGATGGCAACTCGGTGATCGTCACCGACTCGGTGGCCGGGCGTGATGGTGTCGACCGCCTGACCGGCATCGAGCGCCTGCAGTTCTCGGATGGCTCGCAAGCCTCCGGTGTGGGTACCGCGGTCAACGCCGGCCCTACCGGCAGCCTGGTGATCCTTGACGCTGCCACCGGCGTGCGTGACGACACACCGGTCAGTGGCCAGCTGCTACGGGTCACCCCGCTGGCGGTACATGATGCGGACAACGTCAGCGCGACCAACCTGACCGGTGCGATCACCGGCCCGGTGGCGTACTACTGGCAAGTAGAGACCCTGCCAGGCTCGGGTGTCTATGAAGACATCACCTTCGTTGCTGCCGGCGAGGTTTCGCGAGCTGTCGGTACCACCTACCGGGTCACGGACGATGTGGCGGGGCTGAACATCCGCGTACGCGCGGTGTACCAGGACACCAAGGGTACGCTGGAAATCGTCGATTCGGCGCCGAACAACGCGCCGACCGCCGGGCCTACCGTGACCGGGCTGCTGGTGCAGAACCAGACGCTCACCGCCAACCCGGCAACCATCGTCGATGCCGACGGCCTGAGCAACCCGCGGTTCACCTTCCAGTGGCAGTCCAACCGGGGTACCGGCTGGGTCGACATTGCTGGCGCCATCAACAGCACCTTCCTCCTCACCCAGAACCAGGTGGGGCAGAACATGCGGGTGGTGGTCAGCTACGTGGATGACTTTGGTGTGCAGGAAAGCATCGCCTCCGACATCCTTGACCCGGTGGCCAACGTCAACGATGCGCCCACCGGTGCCGTGCTGATCAGCGACACCACGCCAGACCAGGGCCAGACGCTGACCGCGCTCACCGGCAGTATCGCCGACCTGGATGGGCTGGGCGCGTTCAGCTTCCAGTGGCAGCAGAACATTGGCGGCACCTTCAGCAACATCGCGGGTGCCACTGCTGCAACCTTCACCCCGGGCTTCGAGCAGGGTAACCGGCAGTTGCGGGTGGTCGTGAGCTACACCGACGCCTTTGGTACCCGGGAGTCGCTGACTTCGGCCGCGACCGCGGCGGTTGTGCCGCCGCCAGGCGTGGTGCTGGTCGGTACTGCCGGGGCCAATACCCTGACCGGTGGTGCGGGCAACGATACGCTCTCGGGGCTGGGTGGCAACGATGTGCTCAACGGCCTGGGCGGCGCCGACCAACTGTTCGGCGGGGATGGTAACGACATCCTCAATGGGGGTAACGACCCCGACAGCCTCGACGGCGGTGCCGGCAACGACACCCTCAACGGCGGGCTTGGTGCAGATGCCATGGTTGGCGGTGCAGGCAACGACACCTTCGTGGTCGACAACCTCGGCGACACCGTGAGCGAGGCGCTGAACGGTGGTGTCGACCTGGTGCAGACCACCCTTGCCAGCTACACCCTGGGTGCCAACGTCGAAAACCTGACCTTTACCGGGGCAGGCAACTTCACTGGCACCGGTAACACGCTGGCCAACACCATCACCGGTGGTGCCGGTAACGACCTGCTCAATGGCGGTGCCGGTATCGACCGCTTGGTTGGTGGCCTTGGCAACGACACCTATGTGGTGGATAACGCCGGCGATGTGGTGGTCGAGGCTACGGCGGGCGGTACGGATACCGTGCGTGCCACGGCGGCCAGCTACACCCTGGGTGCCAACGTCGAGAACCTGACCTATATCGGGGCGGGCAACTTCACCGGTACCGGTAATGGCCTGGCCAACATCATCACCGGCGCGGCAGGCAACGACACGCTGAACGGCGATGCTGGCAACGACCAGTTGCTCGGCGGCTTGGGCACCGACACCCTGAACGGTGGCGCTGGCAACGACACCCTCGACGGCGGCGCCGGTAACGACTCGCTGTTCGGGGACACCGGCAACGACAACCTGCAGGGTGGTGCCGGCGCTGACAGCCTTGATGGCGGCAACGGCGTCGATGTGCTGCAGGGTGGCGACGGCAACGACACGCTGTTTGGTGACGTTGGCAACGACACCTTGCAGGGTGGTGCCGGCAATGACTTCCTCAACGGTGGGGCGGGTAACGATACCGTCGTGGGCGGTGCCGGCAACGACACCATGATGGCCACTGACGGCAATGATGTCTTCCAGTTCGCTGCCGGCTTCGGCAATGACCTGATCATCAACTTTGACGCTGTTCCGCAGGGTGGCCAGGACCGGCTGGATATCGCTGCCCTCAACATCACCGCGGCCACCTTTGCCGGCAGCGTCATCATAGCCGATGTCGGCAATGACACGCTGGTCAGCATCGGTACCGACTCCATCCGCCTGGTGGGGGTGGCGGATGCAACCACGGTGACCGTAGCGGACTTCAACCTGGCAGGTTGAGGGCCAGAGAAGACGTGACAAGGGCCGCTTTGCGGCCCATTCGCGGGCAAGCCCGCTCCCACAGGGATATCACTGCCCTCAGGCTTGGTGATACCCCTGTAGGAGCGGCCTTGTGTCGCGATTGGGCCGCAAAGCGGCCCCATGTCGCACGCAGTTACTTGATGAACCGCACCTGGCTGTTGATCTTCTCGATCACCGCCCCCTTGCGTTCGTTGAACCGGGCCTTGTTCTGCTCGAACAGGTTGTTGCCCTTGGTGTCGATGGAGATGATCAACGGGCCGAACTCGCGCACGCGGTTCACCCATAGCGTCTCCGGCATGCCCAAGTCCTGCCATTCCGCACGCTCGATCTCTTCCACCTGGGTCGCCGCCAGCACCGCGCAACCGCCCGGGAACACTGCATGCACTGCCTTGTTTTCCAGGCAACCGGTTGTAGTCTCCGGGCCCATGCCACCCTTGCCGACGATCAGCTTGACGCCGGTCTGCTCGATGAACTGCTTCTCGAACTTTTCCATGCGCATGCTGGTGGTCGGGCCGATGGAGACCATCTCGAAGCTGCCATCGTCCTTCTTCCTGACGATGGGGCCTGCGTGGAAAATCGCGCCGCCGCGCAAGTCGACCGGCAGCTCGCGGCCCAGTTCGATGAGCCGGCGGTGGGCAACGTCACGGCAGGTCACCAGTTGGCCGGTGAGGTAGACCACATCGCCCACGTTGAGGTTGGCCAGGTCTTCGTCGCTGATAGGTGTGCTCAGGATCTTTTTCACAGTACTACCCCTTCGTGCGAGAGGATGTCGTAGGACAGGTCGGCGTTGATGCGGATCTTGCCGCGGCGGTGCGCCCAGCAGCCGGTGGACACCGCCACACCGATGGTGGACGGGTGGCGGGCCGAAGACTCGATGTTCACGCCCATCACGCTGCTGTTGCCGGTCAGGCCCTGCGGGCCGATGCCGATTTCGTTGAGGCCTTCCTCCAGCAGCTTTTCCATCATCGCCGCGCTTTCGTTGGGGTGGCTGGAGTCCACTTCGCGCAGGATGGCCTTCTTCGACAGGCGTGCCGCCGTCTCCACCGAGGTCGATACCCCTACACCCACCAGCAGTGGCGGGCAGGCGTTGACACCGCGCGAGGTGATGACATCGAAGACGAACTCGGTCACCCCTTCATAACCTTGCCCCGGCATCAGTACCTTGGCCGAGCCAGGCAGCGTGCAGCCGCCGCCGGCCATGTACACGTCGACGATGGCGTAGTCGGCATCGGGGATGATTTCCCAGTCCAGCCACGGGATCTTCGAGCCAGTGTTGGTGCCGGTGTTCTTCTCGATGAAGGTTTCCACCGCATTGTGGCGCAGCGGCCCCTGGATGGTGGCTTCCCTGGTGGCGTTCTCGAGGATGCCTTCCATCTCGCCCAGTAGCGGGAAGCGCGCGCCCGCCGAGACGAAGTACTGGATGACGCCGGTGTCCTGGCAGCTGGGCCGGTTGAGCTTGTCGGCGTATTCCTGGTTGTCGGCCATCGAGTCGTACACGGCGATGGCCAGCGGGTTGGTTTCGGCGGCGCGCAACTTGGCGGTCTTTTCCTTGACGTCGCGGGGCAGGCGCTTGCCGATATAGGCGGTGAACTTGGCCATCACGTCGGTAAGCGATGACA
This sequence comes from Pseudomonas sp. X4, assembly GCF_040784925.1. Taxonomy (NCBI): domain Bacteria; kingdom Pseudomonadati; phylum Pseudomonadota; class Gammaproteobacteria; order Pseudomonadales; family Pseudomonadaceae; genus Pseudomonas; species Pseudomonas sp. X4. Next base: position 4,636,891 of record NZ_CP160798.1, read on the forward strand.
CGGCTGTTTCTTTGTCCATGATTATTTCCTCACTGCATCACAAGGCGGGTTCTTTTTGCTGTTTTTCGAAAGGTCAGGGTGCGGGTGTGCCGGCCTCCATGCGTGCAAGGGCAGGGTGCGGCACAGCGGCCTCGGGTTCGGGGTCGGCCGGCAGCTGGCCGTCCAGGGCCTGGGCCATGCGCTGCTTGTCCAGCGCACCCACCCAGTTGGCGATTGCCACGGTGCCGACCGCGTTGCCGATGGTGTTGGTGATGGCCCGGGCTTCGGACATGAAGCGGTCCACGCCCAGCAGCAGGACCATGCCGGCCACCGGGATGTTGTCCATGGTCGCCAGGGTCGCGGCCAGGGTGATGAAGCCCGAGCCGGTTACGCCTGCAGAGCCTTTGGAGGTGAGCAGCAGCACACCCAGCACGATCAGTTGGTCCATCAGGGTCAGCGGTGTGTTGGTGGCCTGGGCGATGAAGATGGCGGCCATGGTGTAGTAGATGCACTGGCCGTCCGGGTTGAAGGTAAGGCCCGAGGGGATCACCAGGCCGACCACAGGCTTGGACACGCCAACCTTTTCCAGCTTGTTCATCAGTTGCGGTACCACCGACTCGGATGAGCTGGTACCCAGTACCGTGAACAGTTCTTCCTTGAGGTACTTGAGGAACTTCCACAGGTTGAAGCCGCACAGCCGGGCAATGGCGCCCAGCACCACCACCACGAACAGGAAGCAGGTCAGGTACATGGTCGCCATCAGCTTGCCCAGCGAAACGATCGAGCCCAGCCCGTACTTGCCCACGGTGAACGCCATGGCACCGCAGGCGGCCAGCGGTGCCACGCGCATGATCATGCCGACGATGAAGAACATGCCGTGGGAGAACGCTTCGAGCACATCCACCATCGGCTTGCCGCGCGGGCCCAGGTGGGAGAGGGCGATGCCTAACAGGGTGCTGAACAGCAGAATCGGCAGGATCTCGTTCTTGGCGAAGGCATCGGTCACGCTGGCGGGTATCACGTGCAGCAGGAAGTCGATGAAGCCACCGCTGTTGCCGGCTGCCGCGGCGGTGTAGGTGGAGATGCTCTTGGCATCCAGGGTGGCAGGGTCGACGTTCATGCCCAGGCCGGGCTGCACGATGTTGACTACCACCAGCCCCAGTACCAGGGCAAAGGTGGACAGCACTTCGAAGTAGATCAGCGCGCGCACGCCGACGCGGCCGAGTTCCTTCATGTTTTCCATCTTGGCGATGCCCAGCACCACCGTGGCGAAGATGATCGGGGCGAAGACCATCTTGATCAGTTTGATGAAGGCGTCACCGACGGGCTTCAGGTCAGCGCCAACCTGTGGCCAGAACACTCCGATCAGCACCCCGAGGGTTACGCCGATCAATACCTGTACGTAGAGCTTGCCGAACAATCGCTTGGCCATTGCCGTCTCCGAATTATTGTTGTGAGTCGGATTTATCTGGCGGCCGGGCTGCTCGTGAGGGGTGCAGGTCACACCTGGCCTTGGCGGCCGAAGAGCCCAGCTTTCTTGTGGTTAATCACGCAGGGCAAAAGGTAATGGTTTTTCAAAAATGCTGTAATACAATGAAATTCAACTCATTGTTTCCCTCAGGTTAATTATGAATCCGGTATCGGAGCTGGCGTTCTTCACCCAGCTGATCAGGGTGGGTAGCCTGGCGGGCACTGCTCGCGAACTGAACCTGACCCCGCCAGCGGTCTCCAAGCGCCTGGCCCAGCTGGAACAGCGCCTGGGCGTGCGCCTGCTCAACCGCACCACACGCAGCATCAGCCTTACCGCCGAGGGCGAGACTTACCTGGTGAATGCCAAGCGCATACTGGGCGAGATCGAGGAAATGGAGCGGCAGGTGTCCAGCAGCCGCGCCGAGCCCAAGGGTTTGCTGCGGGTCAATGCGCCGCTGGGCTTTGGCCGTACCCACGTGGGGCCGGCGGTGTCATCGTTTGCCAAGCGCTACCCCGAGGTGGAGGTGCAGTTGCACCTGACCGACCGCCCCATTGCCCTGCCGAACGATGCCATCGACGTGGCCATCCGCTTTGGCGAGCTGCCCGACTCGCGGCTGATCGCCCGCAAGATCGCGGCCAACCGCCGCCGATTGTGCGCATCGCCCGGTTACCTGGAAGCCCACGGTACCCCCGAATCGCCAAAGGACCTGGCCAGCCACAACTGCATCGTGTTGCGCCAGAACGACGCCGCGTTCGGTATCTGGCGGCTAAGCCGCGGCAAGCAGAGCGAGTCGGTGAAGGTGCATGGCAGCCTCAGCACCAACGATGGCGAGGTCGCCCTGAACTGGGCGCTGGACGGGCAGGGCATCCTGCTGCGGGCCGAGTGGAACCTGGCCGACCACCTGCGCAGCGGGCGCCTGGTGGAGGTGCTGGGCGATTACCACACGCCGCCTGCGGATATCTATGCGGTGTACCTGGAACGCCTGAACCTGTCGGCCAAGGTGTCGTGCTTCGTCGAGCACCTGAGGGCATTCTTCCGCCAGGGGGACAGCCTGGCAGGGTGGCATTGAGGCCTTTACCACAGGCGATCGCGTTATACTCCGCGCCTTTGCCCATGCCCGGAATCCGCCCATGCGCCAGGTTTTGCTCATTGTCGATGTCCAGTCCACCTTCAGCCCGCCCGAGTGGCTGGTCGATGGCCTGCGCCGGTTGTCGGCGAACATCCCCACCATCGCCTCGGTCGAGTTGCACGACGAACAGGTCACGCCGTTCGAGCGCCAGCTTGGCTGGCACCCGGCGGCCGAGGACGACAGCCTGGTCGAGGCCGACCAGGTGTTCGTCAAGCATGGCTACGGGCAGAGCGCCGAGGCTATCGACTACATCAAGAAATTGGGTGTGGAGCGCGTGCTGGTATGTGGGTTGCAGACCGAAACCTGTGTGCTGGCCGCCGGTTTCGCCCTGTTCGATGCGGGGCTGATGCCCACCCTGGTCACCGACATGACGGTAGGCTCTTTGCTCGACAGGTCGGGCAAGCTGGGCATCGACCTGTGGAAGCATCACTTCCGCCAGGTCACCACCTCGGCCGAGGTGCTCGCCGAAGTGGCTGTACCAGGCTAGCGCTTGCAGGCCCATTCTCATAGAACTGCACATAACTCATTGAAATAGCAGGGCCCCTGTGGGAGCGGCTTTAGCCGCGAACACCGGCGCAGCCGGTGCCATGCACCGCGTTGGATTCTTCGCGGCTAAAGCCGCTCCCACAGGGTACGAGGATCGCTTGCGAATTCAGTTATCTGTGCGACAGCGCAGCCCAAAGGGCTGGGTAATCTCCCACAGGTTAAAGCATGGTCTTATCGGGCCGTGGTGATCCTGTGGGAGAGCGGCCTTGCGTCGCGAAAGGGCTGCGTAGCGGCCCCAGGATCTCGGCATCACAGCCGAAATTGCCGGGGCCGCCTCTCATAGAACAACACATAACTCATTGAGTTGGCAGTGACCTTGTGGGAGCGGGCGTGTCGAGGCGTCGAACCGCCGCGAACACCGGCGGAGCCGGTGCCAGGCACCGCGTTGGATTCTTCGCGGGCACGCCCGCTCCCACAGGGCACGAGGATCGCTTGCGAATTCAGTTATCTGTGCGACAGCGCAGCCCAAAGGGCTGGGTAATCTCCCACAGGTTAAAGCATGGTCTTATCGGGCCGTGGTGATCCTGTGGGAGCGGCCTTGCGTCGCGAAAGGGCTGCGTAGCGGCCCCAGGATCTCGGCATCACAGCCGAAATTGCCGGGGCCGCCTCTCATAGAACAACACATAACTCATTGAGTTGGCAGTGACCTTGTGGGAGCGGGCGTGTCGAGGCGTCGAACCGCCGCGAACACCGGCGGAGCCGGTGCCAGGCACCGCGTTGGATTCTTCGCGGGCACGCCCGCTCCCACAGGGTACGAGGATCGCTTGCGAATTCAGTTATCTGTGCGACAGCGCAGCCCAAAGGGCTGGGTAATCTCCCACAGGTTAAAGCATGGTCTTATCGGGCCGTGGTGATCCTGTGGGAGCGGCCTTGCGTCGCGAAAGGGCTGCGTAGCGGCCCCAGGATCTCGGCATCACAGCCGAAATTGCCGGGGCCGCCTTGCGGCCCTTTCGCGACGCAAGGCCGCTCCCACAGGGGAACACCTACATGCGAATTTGCAAGGACAGGCCTCAGGCCACATCCACCAGCACGATCTCGCTGTCCTCGATGGCGGTCACCCGCAGCACCTCCTCCTGCTCGATCGCCACGCCATCGCGCGCCTTGGCACGCAGCCCGTTGACCTCCACCAGCCCCTTGGCCGGCACCAGGTAGCCCCGGCGTGCGGCATCGAAGCGGTACTCGGCAGTTTCGCCGGCACGCAGGGTGGCAGCCACCAGCCGCGCATCGGTGCGGATCTGCAGGCTGTCCTCATCGCCCGCACGGCCGCTGGCCAGGGTCACGAAGCCTTCGCCACGCTCACCTTTGGGGAACGGCCGGGTACCCCACTGCGGTGCTTCGCCAGTGCGCTCTGGCACGATCCAGATCTGGAAAATACGCGTGTCGACGTCTTCCAGGTTGTACTCGCTGTGCACGATGCCGGTACCGGCGCTCATCACCTGCACGTCCCCGGCTTCGGTACGGCCTTTGTTACCCAGGCTGTCCTGGTGGCTGATCGCGCCTTCACGCACATAGGTGATGATTTCCATGTCGCGGTGCGGGTGCGGCGGGAAGCCGCTGCCGGCAGCGATCAGGTCGTCGTTCCACACCCGCAGGTTGCCCCAGTGCATGCGCGCCGGGTCGTAGTACTCGGCAAACGAGAAATGATGGTGGGCGTCGAGCCAGCCGTGGTTGGCGTGGCCGAGGCTTTCGAACGGTCGCAGTTGCAGCATGGTCGTGCTCCTTGAATCAGTGGAATGAGGCCATGATGCGTCAAAGAAGCATCGAAAATAAGCGTAAATATCGGCTTAAAATAATCAGTAAAATAGATTGATAGCGATGGAGTGTTTTATCCGCTTCATCGCCTAATCCACTGATCTGCAAGCATTCGCTGGCGATTTTTTGTCGATGCGGCGAACATGCCCGCTGATTTTGTTTTTCAACGGAGTGACCGTGGCCCACGAGCAACCCCAGGCCCCCGCCGACCTTACCCCTCCTGCCCAACTGCCCTGGTTTCGCCGCCTGGCGGCCCGCCTGCTGGGGCGCGGCCTGACCCGCCTGCAGGCCCAGCACCGCGACTCCTGGTTCCTCGGCCACGCCAGCGGCCAGCGCAGTGGCCATGCCGATGGCGTGCGTGAAGGGTTCGAACGCGGGCGGGTGGAAGGTTACGAGGCCGGGCGCCAGGTGCTGGTGATCCGCGATACCCGGCCCGACACCGCCGCGGTGCCGGGCCGGGATGACAACCTGTTCGATGACTGGCGCCTGCCCCTGACTGCCGAGCTGAAAAAGCGCTTCAAGGCCGATGTCGCCCAGCGCCTGCCCGCCGAGGCGCAACCCAGTGCCGCGCAATGGAAGCTGATATTCAGCGACACACCGTCCACCTGCGTGGTGGCAGGGGCCGGGGCGGGCAAGTCCACCTCGCTGGTGCTGCGCATCCTGCTGTTGCGCCACTACCTGGGCTACGAGCTGGATGCGATGACCGTGGTCACCTTCACCCGCGAGTCGCGCAAGGACTTCATCAAGCGCCTGCTGCAGGTGTTCGCCCTGTGGCAGATCAACCTGCAACCGCTGCAGGCCCGCGAGCTGGTGCGCACGTTCCATTCGCGCATCCTGCCGCTGGTGCGCAGCCTGCCGGGTTTTGGCCAGGTGCGCGCGTTCGAAACGCTGGGCAACGAGATGCCGGCCGGGCGTGAGGCCGAGGCCGAGAGCAACCCGTTCGACCTGCGCCTGAACGATGCCCAGCGCCAGCAACTGAACCAGTGCTACAGCACGCTGCTGGGCGAGAGCCCGCGTTTTGCCGAGCTGGTCGGCCTGTTGCGCAGCGAAGCCCTGCAATTGAAGCCGCTGGACCCGAACAACCCCGATGTGCAGAAGCGCGCCCAGGTAACCCAGCTGGCTGCCCAGCGCGACGAAGAGCTGTGCGACGTGATCGAAGACCTGTGGTTCGCCGCCGGCGCCTGGCCGATCAAAGGCATCGAACCCTGCCGCGAAACCATCCAGATCCGTGGCAGCCGCTTCCATGTGCATGGCCGTCTGGCCGGCCAGGGGCCTTTGCTCGTGCTGGGCTTCGACCCGGCGGAAAGCGCGCAGTACCAGCGCCCCGGCGCCAAGCTGGCAGTGCGCGCCGAGTGGGCGGTCAAGCGCACCCTGTTGCAGGCCTTCTGCGACCAGCCGCTGATCTGGCTCGACAACTACGCCATGGCCCGGCGCCTGGCAGCCTCGCTGGCCGGTGATGCCGTGGCCGGCCCCGGCTTCGAATACAAGGTCAAGGGCGAACTGGCCCCGGCGCCGCTGCTAGATGCCTTTGTCGGTGCGGCGAACTTCATCGAGAACCTCGGCCTGGAGGTGAACACTGCCGTGGCGGCGATGAGCTTCCCGTCCGGCGACAGCGATGCGCTGTTCTTCGAGGCCCTGGCCCTGTACTGGAAGGCCCTGGAGGCGCACCTGCTGGACCAGTCGCCGCCGGTGATGAGCTACAACCGCATGTTCGCCTTGTTCGGCGAGAACAACCCGGAAAACCTGCAACTTCTGCCCGACCCGTTGCTGCGGCCGCTGGCGCACCTGATGATCGACGAGTTCCAGGACGTGTCACCGCAGATCGTCAGCTGGCTGCGCGCCAGCCTCGCCGAGATCCGTCGTCGCGGCCCGGCGATGCACACCGGGCGCCATGCCCAGCATTCGTCGCTGCTGTGCGTGGGCGACGACTGGCAGTCGATCTACGGCTGGCGTGGCAGTTCGCCCAAGTACTTCATGGAGTTCACCAAGGCCTTCCCGTCGCCGGCCAATACCCGGGTGATGCTGGTCGACAACTACCGTTGCCAGCAGCAGGTGATCGACGCGGCCGAACACTTGGTCAAGGGCACCCCGGCGATTGCCGGCAAGAAAGCCAGGGCCAGTGGCCCGGCGGCCGAGTTGCCAGGCTCGCCGGTAAAAGTGTTCGACCGTGACGAGGCAGCCCTGGGTGAAACCCTGATCGAGCACTACCAGCGTGGCGAGACGGTGATGATGCTGTACCGCAAGGGCAGCGACAGGGCGCTGATGAACGAGCACCTGCAATGCGTGCTGAACGCCGAGGCGGCGTTGCCGGCCGAGCAGCGCCGGCTGCGCCAGTTGACCTACCACAGTGCCAAGGGCTTGCAAGCCGATGCAGTGTTCATGCTGGGCGACTGCCAGTACCTGACCAGTTCGCCCTACAAGAACCAGGTGTATCGCCAGGCCGGGCTGGGCAAGGCCGGTGATGCCCAGCCGTTCGATACCGCGCAGAAGGAAGAGGTGCAGCGCCTGGCCTATGTGGCGGTAACCCGCGCGGTCAGGCACTGCTATTGGCATGTGGAGGCGGCCAACGCAGAGGCGGCGGCAGCGCCGCGTGCGTCGAGCCAGGTGGATGGGCGGCAGGCCTTCTTCGAAGACCTGCGTGGTCTTTGATCAGCTTTCAGGCATCGAGGACGTCCGCTTGCCGGGTAAGGCTCAGCAGTAGCCCGGCTTCCACCTCCTGCTGTGCCTGGGTCAAGGCGTTCGTAGCCTTGACATAGGCTTGCTCATTGAGAGGAACCCGACGTAGCGTGCCGTTTTCGTCCAGTGCAGGGTCAGGCATTTCCGGGGCCAGTGCACGCAATATCGCGTCGTCCAGGTGCGTGACCGGCTCCTGAGTTTCATCCAGGCAATAGAACAGGTAATCGAGGCCTGGGCGCCAGAAGTCGGTAATGGCTTCGAACTGGCTGGCATATTGGCGCTTGAGGTAGTCAGCCCAGACCGGCTGTTCGCTCATCCACTGCTGTCGGGCGGTGGAATCGGCATCGAGTTCGAGCACAGCAGCGCGGACGTTGTCGATGATTTGCTGGTTTATGTTGGCGAAATGGCGATAAAGCATGCCGCTGCTAGGTTCGGGGAAATCGAGCTCTTCGGCCAAGGACTGGCGCAGTGCCAGGCGAACTTCGATATCGTCGACCCGTTCTCTGGCCAGGACCGCATCAGGGATTGCCGCAGGGACATCCAGCACGTCAAGGTCCGGTAACTGACCGGCATCTCCACCTAGCGCCGCCCTGCGCACGATGCGATGCGTGCTGATGCGGTCCGCCAGTTCGTTGACTTTTTCGCGACGATACAGCTTGCGGTAAAGGTCGAGCAGCGGCTTGGCCGTGCCCCTTGCCAACCCTGAGGCCTGGCTGGCCAGCAACTCCACTTCCAGGGCGCTGAATGCATCTGCGCCGGCATCACCGCAATGGGGGGGGAAGGTATGCGCCACCTCGTTCAACCGCTCGCGCAACGCTGTATCCTCGTGGGCCTGCTTCAACAGTGCCCACACTCGGGCACGCAGGCCTTGCGGATCCCTTTGCGCTTCCAACGAGTAGGTCAGGCGCTCCAACACCGTTTGCAGGTCGCCATTGTCGTTCTGATCGAACAGGTCGGACCACAGCTGCTTTTGAGGGTCTGTCGCGACATTGCGCCAGAACCCTTGCCACTCCGACCTGGCGGGTGCGTGCTCGAAGATATTGACGCCGCTGGCTCTCAGGCGCCTGGCCGACTCGGCCTCCAGATCGTTGTAGTTGAAGAACCAGCGGCGCTCGGGCAAGCGGGCGGCGACGTCCCGCACATACGGACTGCGCAGGATGTTTGCCAGGTCCGGAACATGGTGGATGCGGTTGGATGAGAGGTCCAGGTAGCGCAACTGGTACTGCGTCTGGCTCATCAGGGTGGTCAAGCCCGTGGGAAATGCCTGCAACTCAGCATTGGACAGGTTCAGGCGCTGCAGCCGCGCCATGTAGCGCACATCAGGCGCGTGCTGCAGCGGGTTGAAGTCCAGGTCCAGTTGCTGCGGATGGATCATGTCCTGAAAGCGCGTGGCGAGGTTTTCATCGAGCGTGATGCGATTGTGCCCCAGCCTCAGGACATCCAGTGGCCGGCCGCAGAGGAAAGTCAGTGTCGCTTCATCCAGTGTCAGCTGGTTGCGGCGCAAATTCAGTTGGCGCAGGTCTGGCATCGCCGCCAGCACGCGTTGTGCGGTGGGTGAGAGGGTAGCAAGGGTGTTGTTGGTCAGATCCAGCGTGCGCAGCCTGGGCACCGATTCAAGTGCCTCGAACAGTGCTTGCGCGTCGATTGTACGGTTGTTGGTCACTTCCAGCACTTGCAGGTTGGGGAAGCGTGACAGGAACGTCCTGTCCAGTCGTTGTAGTTGCAGTTCGTTCAGCTTGAGTTCACGGATGTGGGGCAGGCTGGCTGTGATCGCTGGCAACTCGGGCAACTGCATTCGCTCCAGCACGAGCGTGTCCAGGTTGCCGGGACCCTCCCGCCGCCAGGCAGCCTTGAGGCGGTCGGCGCATTGTTGTCGCTCGAAGCGCTGGCTGATGTCGCGTGGGGTCAGGTACCACGTTTCCAGATAGCGTTTCAGATCTTGCCACTCTGCCTGCAGTTGCCGCACTGCCGTGCCCAGGTCACCGGTCTGGCTCAGTTCGGCCCTCAGGGCGCTGATCTCGTTGCTGTTCAGTGAGGGGAAAAGTGACTTGAGCCGGCGTGTCGCGGCGCTTTCGCCGAGAGGGCCTGCTCCTCGGCCACTGAGTGGGTAACCGATTCGCCCATGTGCCAGGCGCATGGGCGAGCGAAAGCCAGGCCTGATTGGCTGCTGGCCGAGCAGCACGGCGCAGCCCGAGCGGTCGGCGAGGGCGCTGGCGAACAGCTCGGCTTCACTCGCCTGCGGCTGTTCGGCTACCAATGCATCACGCAGCACTTGGCTGTCGGCATTGGCAAGGTCTGCTCGGTACAGGCCGGTCAAGGCACGATCGAGGCGGGCGCGGGCTTGCAGGTAGCGGGCCTCTTCAGCCACGCGCAAGGGCACGCGCCCGCTCTTCAGGCGTTCGCGTTCGGTGCTGTCGGCATGTGCGACGAGCTCTTCCAGGGCATTGTCAGGCAAGCCGGGGAACTGGCGGCCCAAGGTCTGTGCTTCGTCGCCAAGCGGTGCGCGATGGCTTTCCAGCATGCTCGCGAAGACTTCGCGACGACGTGCTGTCAGGTGGTTGGCCAGCAGCTCGTTGAGGGCGCCCGGGCGCTGCTCTGCTGGCGTATCGGGTAGCAGCTGCTGTATGTCATCTTCATCCATCCCCGCCAGGACAATCTTGCTCAGTTCGCCATCGTCAAGCTCTTCGCGGCCGATCTCGATCTGTACTGTGTCTGCTTTTGGCTGCGCACCGAAATAGTCTGCCTCCCCCCATTTTTCGGCACCGGTGAAGACCTTCAGCCTGTAGTTCTCGGGCCAGCCAGGCAGCTGTACCAGTTCCGGCAGCGCGAAGTTCATATGTGCAGCCAAAGGCTGGCCATGACGTACCCGGGTGATAATGCCCTCCACGTCGTCAGCCAGTCGCAGGCGCAGCAAGGTATCGGCCAGCAGAGGCGGCGGCCGCGAGCCGGTGACCTGGCTGCGACGCAAGGTGTCTGCGTCGACTTCGGTAATGCGCAAGGCGGCAAGTTGCTCCGATGCATCCAGTCCCTGACCGAACCGGCCCAGCCCCTCGAGCAACTGCGCATCGTCCCATTCGAGCGGGTTGTCGTGGGCCAACTGCCAGCGCTGGTCGCCGAGGTAGCGCAAGGCCGGAGTGTAGGCATCGGGGGCGTCCGGGTGGCGCACATGCCACTGTCCCTCGGTTTCGAACACCTCATACAGTTTGCCTTGAAGCCAAACGTGGGTTTTGCCATCGATGATGTAGAGCCCTTGGGCATTTTTCTGCACACCCACCGGCAACGAGCTCGAAGTGCTGTAAGGGCCTATGTCTGGGTGCCAAAGCCGTTCGCGGCCACCTTTCCAGACGCTTTCCAGCGCATCGACGAACCCTGATGCCTTGACCGCGCTGCTGCCGACGGCAAAACCGGCGATCACGGCGGCATTGATGGCCAGTGACTCGAGCTGCTGCAGCGCTTCCTGGGTATCGCCTTCTTCCCAGGCTTCGAACCCGGTGAACACTGAATCCATGAGGTCGTAGGCAAATACCCCAAGCATCGCGGCATCCAGCCCAGGCACGAAGAAGGCGGCCACGTTCAGTACGTTCATGCCTGCGTCCAGCCAGTGCTGCAGCCGTTCCTTGCGTGCCTTGGCGTCGGCATCGGCGGTCGGTACTGCAATTGCTCTGGCAGTTGCCTTGACGCGGCGCTTGTGCTCTCTGTAAAGCACCTGCCAGATAGGAAAGGCCAGGCGCGTTCGTTTGAAGTGCAGCTCAGGCTTGTTCTTGGGTTTGCGTGTGGAGGCGTCGTGCTCGAACAAGGCATTTTCGAGCTTGCGGCTGAGCTCGACCTGGTTGTCCTGGTCAGCGAAGCTGATCAAGTGCTGGCGAAACGTGGTTTGCACCAGGCGTTGACGCATGAGTGAGCCGGCTTTTTGCAAGGAAGCGAACTCCCTTACCGGGTGTTCGGAATCGTGGGGAATGTAGAGCATGCAGGGGTTGGTCTGGTCGGCGTCATCGGGGCCTATCAGCAGTACGCCATGAAGCGGGATGCCGAACAGGCTGAAGCGCCAGCAGCGAAGCTTGTGTTCGCCGTAACGCGGCGTGCTTTCGTTGTCGCATAGCTGTACCAGAGCATTGTGGCCTTTGAGCGTCAACAGGCCCTTGAGGTAGGCGATCATTGCCTCGGTTTTCAGTGCCTGCTGGCTTGCATCGATCCACTGCTGTTCGATCGCGGCCTTTCTTGGGCCTTCATAAATGCCCTGCAGGTGGTCTTGATACTGCTGGCCCAGGTTCAGGCTTCGGCAAAGGTTCACGAACGCTTCGGGCTCGAGCCCGGGAAGTGAGGCGACGTTGTCCGTGCCAAGGGTCAGGGTGTCGAACGGGCCCACTTCGTCGGGCCCTTCGAAATTGTGCAGTGCGGCCTCCAGCAGCGAGCGCTTCTGTGGCGGCCCTTCGGGGCGCTTGATGTACGTATCGTCACCGCCGAGTGAAAAATCGAGGCCTGGGACATTTTCCAGCGTGGTGTACACCTTGAACGGCTGGTGCAGGTACTGGGCTTTGTCCACTTCGACATCCGGGCCCAACCGGCCCTCGAGCAAAGGCTTGCAGAATTCGCTGATCTGCCTGAAGTCATCGAGCAAGGCTTGCAGCGCTTTGAACCCGGCATTGCGGGCGCTGATCAGCTGTCGTAAACGCGCCTGGTCTTCATCGCTGGCTGCAGCGTACCAGGCGTAAGGCGAGCCGTTTTCGTCGAGGTAGTCCTTGCGCACGCTCTGCACGACGCGGCGGGTATGGTCGGGGTGCATCGTTCGGCACCAGGTAGGCAGGTTACGGACAATCTGGGCCTGATGGAAAGGCACGGGTGTGCTGGTCATGCTGAATACTCCGTGGTCAATGGAGGCGCCAGTCGACAGTTTTCGCCTCGGCATGCGGTGGTATTTAGTTGAATGCTCAGGTCGGTCCTGTGCACGAGAGCGTCGGTAGGGGAGCAGCGCGGGCAGGGCTGTTGGGAGATGGTGGAGCAAGGCATGGGGTAGGCATGTCGTGTGGATGACGCCGGCGTGTGGGGTATGGGTCGGTGTCATGTGATGCCTGGCCATGGGCCGGCGCTCTATCAGGGAGAACTACGATGCATTCGCTGTGCAGTCCCAAGGATCACCTGCTGGACCTCGACGGTATTGAAATAGCGGTACGCACCTGGGGGGCGGAGGACGGCATCCCGGTGCTGGCCCTGCATGGCTGGCTGGACAACGCCGCCTCGTTCGAGCGCCTGGCACCGATGCTCGACGGCTGCTTCGTGGTCGCTCCCGACCTGGTCGGCCACGGCCGCTCGGACCATCGCCGCCACGACAGTGGCTACTACCTGTGGGAACATGCCGAGGACATGCTGGCGGTCGCCGACAGCCTGGGCCTGGCGCAATTCCATGTGCTGGCCCATGGCATGGGCACCGGGGTGGCGTCGCTGCTGGCGGCCATGACCAGCGGTATTGCCAGCATGACCTTCCTCGACGGCATGGGCGCACCGTTCACGGTGGCCGAGGACGACCGCGTGCAGCACCTGGCCCGGGCCTACCGGCTCAAGCGCATGGTGCAGCGCAGCCAGTTGCAGGGTTTTGCCGAGCCGGACGTCGGCCGTTTCGAGGACCTGGACACGGCCTTGGAACAACGCCGCGAGCGCCTGGATACCGGGCTGTCGGAAGAGGCGGCACGGCTGCTGGCGCTGCGCGACCTGCTGCAGCTGGGCGAGGGCTATTGCTGGCGCCACGACCCACGCCTGGTGCTGCCCGAACCCATGCCGCTGACCGAGCGCGAAGCCTGCGACCTGCTCAGCCAGATCCGTTGCCCGTTGTACCTGCTGTTCGGCCGTCAGGGGGCATTCACCGGTGAGGCCTTTACCCGGCGCCAGGCGGCTTTGCCCAGCCAGGCGAAGATCTCCTGGCATCCGGGCGGGCACCACTTCCACCTGGATGCGCCGGACCGGGCGCTGGTCGATCAACTGCTGCGCATCCTCGCCCGCCATGAAGGGGGCGTGCTGCAACGGTTGGTAAACGAGTAACTGGATATGGTCATGCCATGCGCACGTGGGCTATGGTGGTGAATCTCATCGGGCTTGCGTGATCCCTTGTGGGAGGTTGTCCAGCTCTTTGGGCTGCGCTGTCGCGCAGATAACTGAATTCGCAAGCGATCCTCGTACCCTGTGGGAGCGGCTTTAGCCGCGAAGAATCCAACACGGTGCATGGCACCGGCTGCGCCGGTGTTCGCGGCTAAAGCCGCTCCCACAGGGGCCCTGCTAATTCAATGAGTTATGTGCAGTTCCATGAGAGCGGGCGAAGCCCGTGCCATTCACCGCAGCGCCTGATTCGCGGGCACGCCCGCTCCCACAGGAATCCAGCGGCCACAAGGAGCCTTGGCATGCGACCATTCGTCATCAAGCACATCGACCACCTCGTCCTGCGGGTCAGCGACCTGGAGCGCAGTGTCGCTTTCTACACCCAACTGCTCGGCTGCACGGTCAGCCGCGTGCGCGAAGACCTGGGTATGGTCCACCTGGCTACAGGTACGGCGATGATCGACCTGGTGACCCTGGACGGTCTCCTGGGTAAGCCTGGTGGAGCGGCGCCGGGGACCGAGGGGCGCAACCTGCACCATTTCTGCCTGCGCATCGAGCCGTTCGACGAGGCTGCACTTACGGCCTACCTGCAAGCTGCGGGGGTTGAAGTCGAACCTGCGGAAAAACGCTATGGCGCCGAAGGCGAGGGGCTGTCGCTGTACTGCTACGACCCCGATGGCAACCAGGTCGAGCTGAAAGGGCCTGTACCGGCAACGGAGGCTCCATGAGCAACCTGCACACCCGCGAGCACTGGATCGACACCGCGCAAGGCAAGCTCTTCGCCCAGGAATGGGCGCCGCTGCAGGCGCAGGGTGCGCCGATCGTCCTGCTGCACGATTCACTGGGTTGCGTTGCCTTGTGGCGCGAGTTCCCGGCGCAGCTTGCGCAAACCACCGGGCACCGGGTAATCGCCTACGATCGCCTGGGCTTTGGCCGCTCCGACGCCCACCCCGGCAGCTTGCGCCTGGGCTTTGTCGAGGATGAGGCGCAGCAGGGGTTCACGGCGCTGCGCGAGCATTTTGGCATTGGCGATTTCATTGTCTTCGGCCACAGCGTTGGCGGCGGCATGGCCGTGGCCTGTGCGGCGGCCTTCGCCAGCCAGTGTGTGGGGCTGATTACCGAATCGGCGCAGGCGTTTGTCGAGGCCCGTACCCTTGAGGGCATTCGCGTGGCCGACCAGCAGTTTGCCGAACCCGGGCAGTTGCAACGGCTGGAGCGCTACCACGGCGGCAAGGCCGAGTGGGTATTGCGTGCCTGGGTGGACAACTGGTTGTCCGAGCACTTTGCCGATTGGAGCCTGGATGCGCTGCTGCCGCAGGTACGCTGCCCGCTGTTGAGCCTGCATGGCGAGAACGACGAGTTCGGCTCGCCGGCACACCCCGAGCGGTTGGTCGCGCTGGCTGGCGGCCCGGGGTTGATGCGCCTGCTGCAAGGTTGTGGCCATGTGCCGCATCGGGAGCAGGCCGAGCGGGTACTGGAGGAAGTCCTGCAGTTCTTGCGCTGACCTTTCTCCCAGGCTGACGCGGTCCTGCACGGATCGCGCAAGGCTCAAGTGGATATCCCGGCAAAGCCTATTATGCTTCAGTTACCTTGCTGCGATCCGAGGCGGCCTGCCTCGTCGTGCTTCGCATATCCAAAGCAAGCCCCCCAGGGCCTGGGTGCGATGGTGAAAATGATTTGAGGTGCTCCCGGCCTGCCTGACGACAAGACGGAGGCACCCCATGGCGGTTCTCGACAGCACATCCACGGGCAGCGCGCCCCAACGCGGTATCACCCGGGAGGAGCGCAAGGTCATCTTCGCCTCGTCCCTGGGTACGGTATTCGAATGGTACGACTTCTACCTGTACGGCTCCCTGGCGGCGATCATCGCCAAGCATTTCTTTGCCGGGGTCAATGAAACCACCTCGTTCATCTTCGCCTTGCTGGCCTTTGCCGCCGGCTTTGCCGTGCGGCCATTCGGCGCCATCGTGTTCGGCCGCCTGGGCGACATGATCGGGCGCAAGTACACCTTCCTCATCACCATCGTCATCATGGGCCTGTCCACCGCTGTGGTGGGCCTGTTACCCAGCTATGCCACGATCGGCGTGGCCGCGCCGATCATCCTCATCAGCCTGCGCCTGCTGCAGGGCCTGGCATTGGGTGGCGAGTACGGCGGCGCGGCCACCTATGTGGCCGAGCATGCACCCAAGGGCCGGCGCGGTTTCTTCACCGCCTGGATCCAGACCACGGCCACCCTGGGGCTGTTCCTCTCGCTGCTGGTGATCATGGCCTGCCGCACGGCCATGGGTAACGAGG
The DNA here is from genome assembly GCF_040784925.1 of Pseudomonas sp. X4. Lineage (NCBI taxonomy): Bacteria > Pseudomonadati > Pseudomonadota > Gammaproteobacteria > Pseudomonadales > Pseudomonadaceae > Pseudomonas > Pseudomonas sp. X4. The sequence continues at coordinate 4,652,826 of NZ_CP160798.1, forward strand.
TGTTCGAGGCCTGGGGCTGGCGGGTGCCGTTCCTGCTGTCGATATTGCTGCTGGCGATTTCGGTGTACATCCGCATGCAGCTCAACGAGTCGCCGGTGTTCATGAAGATGAAGGCCGAGGGCAAGGCGTCCAAGGCGCCACTGACCGAATCGTTCGCCCGCTGGGACAACCTCAAGGTGGTGATCATGTCGCTGCTCGGCGGCACCGCCGGCCAGGCCGTGGTGTGGTACACCGGGCAGTTCTATGCGCTGTTCTTCCTGTTGCAGATGCTCAAGATCGAGCCGCAGACCGCCAACCTGCTGATTGCCGGTTCGCTGTTGATCGGCACACCGTTCTTCATCTTCTTCGGCAGCCTGTCCGACCGCATCGGCCGTAAGAAAATCATCATGGCCGGTTGCATCATCGCCGCGCTGACCTACTTCCCGATCTTCAAGGCACTGACCCAGTACGGCAACCCGGACGTGTTCGTCGCCCAGGAGCAGAACCCTGTGGTGGTGATGGCAGACCCTGCCCAGTGCGCGTTCCAGTTCGACCCGGTGGGCAAGGCCAAATTCACCAGCTCGTGCGATATCGCCAAGAGCCTGCTGGCCAAGCGGGCTATCCCCTATACCAACGAAGCGGCCGAGCCTGGCAACGTGGCGCAGATCCGCATTGGTGAGCGGGTGCTGCCAAGCTTTGATGGCAGTGGCCTGGCGGCAGCGGACTTCAAGGCACAGAGCGACGCCTTTACCGCGACCTTGAGCGGAGCGTTGAAGGAAGCCGGCTACCCGGAAAAGGCCGACCCGGCGAAGATCCACTACCCGATGGTGCTGTTGCTGCTGACCATTCTGGTGATCTACGTGACCATGGTCTACGGCCCGATCGCGGCCTGGCTGGTGGAGCTGTTCCCGGCGCGTATCCGCTACACCTCGATGTCGCTGCCTTACCACATCGGCAACGGCTGGTTCGGCGGCTTCCTGCCGACCGTGGCGTTTGCCATGGTGGCGGCGACCGGGGATATCTATTACGGCTTGTGGTACCCCATCGTGATTGCGGTGATGACGGCGGTGCTGGGGATCTTCTTCCTGCCGGAGACCAAGGATCGCGATATCAACCACACTTGAAGGTTGAGGCTGCCTGTACCGGCCTCTTCGCGGGCTTGCCCGCTCCCACAGGGATACCACTGTGCCCTGTGGGAGCGGGTTCACCCGCGAAGAGGCCGGCACAGTCAACCCATCAGTCGAAATAGCCACGCAACCCAAAGGCATACCCGGTATCCACCCCGGCAGCCTCGCCCCGGCTCCAGCGCTTCTTCAACACGAACTCGAACGCCGGCTCGTACAGCCCGTCCCGCACCAGCGCACCCGCCAGCACCTCCACGTCATACCAGCCATTGTCCAGCTCGATGATCGGCCGCCCCGGCACCTGGTAGCGCGCCATCAGGTCACCCAGTGTCTTGGGCGTGAAGTGCTGCAGGATGCGCCAGGTGTACAGCATCAGCGCACCGTGCTCGACCTGCAGCACATAGCCATTGCGGCGGTGCTTGAGGCGGCTGCCGGGTTCGCGCAGAGCCGGGGTGTGGTTGTCCAGGGTGAACAGGATGCGGTAGGGCAGGTTATCGACCCCGGCCAGTGGCAGCACAATCCCTTCGCGCACGGCCTGGTCGCCGCTGTCGCCGTGGGTGAACGCATGGGCCAGGTCGTCGGGCAATTCATGTTGTTGCTTGAAGCGCTCGAGCAGCTGGATATCGCCGAGCAGAAAGTAGTCGACCAGGTCGTTGAGCACTTCGCTGAATTCGTGGCGCATCTGTTTTCCTTGTTGGTGCGCATGGGGGCAATGGCAAATGTAGCACTTCATATTGGCTTCAGATTGCCCCCTGATACTGCCCCCGAGACCTGACTTGAAGGGGGGACAGCCATGACCCAGGCAGACAGCGCCAGCCTGTTTCCACTGGCTATCGGCAACCACGGCGATCGCCTTGCCCACATGACACTGAAACACCCGGGGGAGCCGGGGCGCGACGAGCTGGAGCAGTTCATTCACGCCCGCTTTGCCTGCGCGCACCACGCCGATGTGCAGCACTACCTGCCCGAACTGCTCGGCCTGCATGACAGCCACGGGCGCCTGATGGCCGCTGCCGGCATACGCCTGGCCAGCAGTGGCCCGACCTTCATCGAGCGTTACCTGGATGAACCGCTGGAAGTGGCCGTGACCCGGCTGTCGGCCAGCCCGGTCAGCCGTACGCAGTTGGTCGAAGTGGGCAACCTGGCCGCGCTCAGCGCCGGCAGCGCGCGGATCATGATCATTGCCGTGACCTGGTTGCTGGCCGCCCGCGGCTTGCAGTGGGTGGCCTTCACCGGTGCCGCGACCCTGGTCAACAGCTTTCATCGCCTGGGCCTGGTGCCCACGGCGCTGGCCGTGGCCGACCCTGGCCGGTTGAACGGCGATGCCGACAGTTGGGGCAGTTACTACGCGCAGCACCCGCAAGTGTTCGTCGGCAACATCGACTACGGCCATGCAGCCCTGGCCCGCGGCGGCGTTTTCGAGCGGCTGGGCTTGCCCGCGAGCATGCAGGAGGCCGGCCATGCCGCGTGAATGCCAGCTGTTCAGGGAAGTATTGCAACTGCACGCCCGTCACCGAGGGGCACAACCGGCGTTGCTGGGATTTGGCGGGCCATTCACCTATCAACAGTTGCTGGACGAGGTCGAGCAACGCCAGGCCTGGTTGAGCGCGCAGCCATCGGGCACCTTCGCCCTGGCCCTGGAAAACGGCCCCGAGGCGCTGTTCTGGGACCTGGCAGCGCTGTTCGCGGCGCGCCCCATCGTCATCCTGCCGGCGTTCTTCAGCAGTGCCCAGCGCCGCCACTGCCTGGCACAGAGCGGGGCGGTGCTGGCGCTGGCCGACGAGGCCTTCGCTGACGACTTGCACGCCAGTGGCTTCATTGCCGGTGAGCGCTTCTGGAGCCGGCAGCTGCCAGCGGCCGTACCCTTGCCACCGGGTACCGCGAAGATTACCTACACCTCCGGTAGTACCGGTGCACCCAAGGGCGTATGCCTGAGCGCCGATGCCATGCTGCGGGTAGCGCGTGAACTGGAGGCCGCCAGCCGGCCCACGGCGCCAGGCAAGTACCTGGCGGTATTGCCCCTGGCGGTGCTGCTGGAGAACCTGGGCCTGTACGCGGCCCTGCTGGCCGGGGCGAGCATTGCCCTGTACCCGCAGGCGCAACTGGGCTTTCGCGGTGCCAGTCAGGTCGACTTCAAGCGATTGCTGGGCGCCATCGCCTTGAGTGGTGCCGAAAGCCTGATCCTGGTGCCGCAACTGCTGCTTGGGCTGGTCACTGCCATCGAGCGCGGCCTGATGCGGGTCGGCCCGTTGCGCTTCGTGGCGGTGGGCGGCGCGCGGGTGGCACCGAGCCTGCTGGCCCGGGCCGAGGCCGTCGGGCTGCCGGTGTTCGAGGGCTATGGCTTGTCCGAATGCGCCTCGGTGGTATGCCTCAATCGCCCCGGGGCGTATCGCCCGGGCAGTGTCGGGCGGCCGCTGCCGCATGTGCAGGTGCGCATTGCCGAAGACGGCGAAGTGCAGGTGGCCGGTTCGGCGTTGCTCGGCTACCTGGGCGAGCCCCCCTTCAGCGAGCCGTGGTTGCCCACCGGTGACCTGGGCCACTTCGACAGCGACGGCTTCCTGTACCTGGCCGGGCGCAAGAAGCACCAGTACAGCACCAGCTTCGGGCGCAACGTCAACCCCGAGTGGGTCGAGGCCGAACTGACCCAGGGCGGGGTGATCGCCCAGGCGTTCGTCCACGGCGAAGGCCTGGCGCACAACCTGGCGCTGATCTGGCCGCTGGACCCGCAGGCTGACGACCACACCCTGGAACAGGCCATCCGTCAGGCCAATGCCGACCTGCCGGACTATGCCCGGGTGCATGCCTGGCGGCGCCTGCCCGAACCCTTGAGTGCCGCCGGGCAAACCCTTACCGCCAACGGCCGGCCACGCCGCGAACAGATCCTGCGGTGTTACCAGTCCCTGTTATCCGACCTTCAATGACCCACGAGGTTTGCCATGCTTTTCTTCGATACGCTGCAGCAGGAAACCGCCGACGAGCGTACGGCATTGTTCAGCGTCCCGGTCATCCGCGACGCGCTGGCCGGCAAGGCCAGCCTCGAGGCCTACGTGGCCTTTCTGACCCAGGCCTACCACCACGTGCGGCACACCGTACCCTTGATGATGGCCTGCGGGGCCCGTTTGCCGGCGCGGCTGGAGTGGCTGCGCGGCGCAGTGTGCGAGTACATCGAGGAGGAGTACGGCCATGAGCGCTGGATTCTCGATGACATCGCCGCCTGCGGTGGCGACCCCCAACAGGTGGCGGGCGGCCGCCCGGCATTGCCTGTCGAGCTGATGGTGGCCTTTCTCTACGACCAGATTGCCCGTGGCAACCCGGTTGGGCTGTTCGGCATGGTCAATGTGCTCGAAGGCACCAGCATTGCCCTGGCTACCCAGGCTGCCGGTACCCTGCAGGGCAGCCTCGGCCTGCCGGACCAGGCGTTCAGCTACCTGAGTTCCCACGGCGCCCTGGACCAGGACCACATGGCCACCTACCGTGGCCTGATGAACCGTCTGGATCAGCTCGAAGACCAGCAGGCGGTAATCCACGCTGCCAAAGTGGTGTACCGCCTGTACACGGCCATGTTCGAAGGGCTGCCGCGTACCGCGCAGCAGGAGGTACAGCATGCGCTTGCCTGATTGCGTGGCGGTGCTCACCGGCGCCAGCGGTGGCATCGGCCTGGAGCTGGCGGACCAGCTTTGCAGTGCCGGGGCCCGCGTACTGGCGGTCAGCCGGCAGCAGGGCAAGCTGGCCGAACTGATGGCGCGCTACCCCGGCCAACTGCGTTGGCAGCAGGCCGACCTGCGCTGCGCCGAAGGCCGCCGTGACGTGCTGGAGGCGGCGCGGGCGATGGGCAGTTGCAACCTGTTGATCAACGCCGCCGGGGTCAACCGCTTCGCCTTGCTCGAACAGATGGACGAGGCCGCTTTGGACGAGTTGTTCGACCTCAACATCAAGGCCGCCGTGCAGCTCACCCGCCTGTGCCTGCCATTGCTGCGTGCGCAGCCCAGTGCGCTGGTGGTGAACGTGGGGTCGATCTACGGCTCGATCGGCTACCCCGGCTATGCCACCTACTGCGCCAGCAAGTTTGCCTTGCGCGGGTTCTCCGAGGCATTGCGCCGCGAGCTTGCCGACACCTCGGTGAACGTGCTGTATGCCGCACCGCGCACCACCCGTACGACGATGAACAGCAGCGCCGCGCAGGCCCTGAACCAGGCGTTGAAGGTAGGCGTCGATGACCCGCAGGATGTCGCCCGGGCAGTGCTCGACGCGGTGCAGGCCGAGCGCAGCGAACTGTACCTGGGCTGGCCGGAGAAACTCTTCGTGCGCCTTAACGGCATGCTGCCGGGCGTCGTCGACCGCGCCCTGCGCAAGCAATTGCCGCTGATCCGCCGCTACAGCACCTGGCACAGCAAGGAGTCGAGCAAATGAAACGTCTGATACTGGCCGGCCTGCTGGCCATCGCCCCGTTCACCTGGGCCCTCGACCAGAACGGTACCCAGCAACTCAATGCCATCCAGCAGCGCTGGGCGGTGATTCGCTACAACCTGCCCGAAGCCCAGCGTGCCGAGGCGTTCGAGGCCCTGGCGGTACAGTCGGCGGCGTTGGTGCGCCAGCATCCGGGCTCGGCCGAGCCGCTGATCTGGGACGGCATCGTCAACAGCAGCTGGGCCGGCGCCACCGGTGGGCTGGGCGCGCTGGGCAAGGTCAAGGCCGCCCGCGCCAGCCTGGAAAAGGCCTTGGCCATGGACCCCAAGGCCCTGCAGGGCTCGGCCTACACCAGCCTGGGCGCGCTGTACGACCAGGTGCCCGGCTGGCCGCTGAGCTTCGGCGACCAAGCCAAGGCCGAGGCCATGCTGCGCCAGGCGCTGGCGATCAACCCCGACGGTATCGACAGCAACTACTTCTGGGCTGACCACCTGTACCGGCAGAACCGCTACGACGAAGCCCGCGCCGCCCTGCAAAAGGCGTTGCAGGCACCGCCCCGGCCCGGGCGGGAGCTGGCCGACCAGGGCCGGCGCGGTGAAATCGATGCTTTACTCAAAGCGATCAAGGACAAACAGGATTAAGCATGCGCCTGCTGCTGGTAGAAGACGACGCCGCGTTGGGGGAGGGGATCTGTGACGGCCTGCGCCGCGAGGGCTATACCCTCGACTGGTTGCAGGATGGCGCCAGCGCGTTGCATGCCCTGTGCCACGAGGAGTTCGACCTGGCCATTCTCGACCTGGGCTTGCCGCGCCTGGATGGCATCGAGTTGTTGCGGCGCCTGCGTGCGGCCGGGAAGAGCCTGCCGGTGCTGGTGCTGACCGCCCGCGACGCCACCGAGGACCGCATCGCCGGGCTGGACGCCGGCGCCGACGACTACCTGGTCAAACCCTTCGACCTCAACGAACTCAAGGCCCGCTTGCGGGCCTTGCTGCGGCGCAGCAGTGGCCGTGCGCGGGTGTTGATCGAACACGCCGGGGTGTGCCTGGACCCGGTCAGCCAACAGGTGCACTACCAGGGCCAGCCGGTGGTGCTCACGCCCAAGGAATACCTGCTGCTGCACGAATTGCTGGCCCAGCCGGGCAAGGTGTTCACCCGCGAACGCTTGACCCAGTTGCTGTATGGCTGGGATGAAGAGCCGGAGAGCAATACCCTGGAAGTGAACATCTACCACCTGCGCAAGAAGCTGTTCAACGGCCTGATCCGCACCGTGCGCGGAATCGGCTACCTGGTGGAACGCAAGGCATGAGCTCGCTGCGCCAACGCACCCTGTGGCGGGTGATGCTGCTGTTGCTGGTCGGCAGCGGGTTGCTGGCGCTGTACAACTACCACGACAGCCGCCACGAAATTAACGAGGTGTACGACGCCCACCTGGCGCAGAACGCCCGGCTGCTGCAGGGCATCATGAGCCTGCCGGTGCAGGAGCAGAGCCGTGACGAGTTGTACCGTGCCTTCGACGAGGCCTTGAGCAAGGCCGGGCACCACAAGGTGGGGCACCGCTACGAGAGCAAGCTGGCCTTCCAGGTGTGGGCCGACGACAACGGGCTGCTGGTGCACACGCCCAGCGCCCCGCAGCTGGGGCAGGCGCCGCGGGTGCCAGGGTTTGCCGACGTGGTGGTGGACGGGCGCCGTTGGCGCAGTTTCGTCTTGCCGGTGCCGGAAAAACACTGGGTGATCTGGGTGGGCGAGCGCAACGACGTGCGTGACGACCTGATCGAACGCATCGTGCGGCACACGCTGTTGCCATTCCTGTTCGGCAGCCTGGCCCTGGCCTTGCTGGTGTGGGCGGCCATAGGCTGGGGGCTGCGGCCGCTGCAGAACATGGCCAGGGTGATCCGCGCCCGCCATGCCGAGTCGCTCGAGCCGTTGCAGCTGGTGCCGTTGCCGAAGGAGCTGGAACCGATGCAGGCGGCGATCAACCGCCTGCTCGGGCAGATCGATGACCTGCTGCGCCGCGAGCACCGTTTCATCGCCGACGCTGCCCACGAGATGCGCACGCCCTTGGCCATCCTGCGCCTGCATGCGCAGAACGCCCTCAATGCAGACAGCGCTGCCGAGCGGGACAAGGCCCTGCAGTTCCTGATGGGCGGTGTCGACCGCCTTGCCCGGGTGGTCAACCAGCTGTTGACCCTGGCCCGCCTGGAGCCGCGCCCAGGCCGGCGTGACTGGCCGCAGGTGGACCTGGAGGGCGTGGTGGCCGAGACCCTGGCCGAGCTGACCCCATGGATCCTGGAGCGCGGGCTGGAGCCTTCGCTGGACATCGCCGCCGGCGACTACCACTTGCACACCGACGCTGGCGCGCTGGGTATCGCCTTGCAGAACCTGGTGGCGAATGCCGTGGACCATTCGCCGGCAGGCGGTCGGGTCACCGTGACACTGCAGCGCGAAGGGCAGGCCTTGCTGGTCAGTGTCGATGACGAAGGGCCGGGCATCGCCGAAGTCGACCAGCAGCGGGTGTTCGAGCGCTTCTACAGCAAGGGCTCGACCAATGGCGCCGGGCTGGGGTTGTCGATCGTCAGCACCATCATGACCCGCCTGGGTGGCAGCGTGCAGTTGCGCAACCAGGCGCCACACGGGTTGCGCGCGACCTTGCGCCTGCCCGTGGGGCCCTGAACATCGCTAGTGTTTCTGGGCGATCTGGATCAGGTTGCCGCAGGTGTCATCGAACACCGCTACGGTGACGGGCCCCATGTCGGTGGGCGTCTGGGTGAACTGCACGCCTGCCGCGCACAGCCGGGTATATTCGGCCTGGATGTCACGCACGCCGAACGAGGTGGCGGGAATGCCGTCCTGCTTGAGCGCGGCCTTGTATTCCCTGGCGGCCGGGTGCGCGTCGGGTTCGAGCAGCAGCTCGACGCCGTTGGGGTCGTTGGGGGAGGTGAGCGTCAGCCAGCGGTGTCGGCCCATGGGGATATCGTGCTTGGGCTCGAAACCGAGTACGTAGTGGTAGAAAGCCAGGGCTTTGGCCTGGTCGTCGACGAGGATGCTGGTGACCACGATCTTCATAAGCGCACACCCTATGTCTGGAGCCGATGAGTACTAGTAAAGACAATCAGGGGTATTTGACCAGCGGGCTGCCAGGCTCCTGTGGGCTTTAGCCTGCTGTCAGTCAGTTTCTACAGGCTTTACTGGGGCTGCTTTGCAGCCCATCGCCGGCAAGCCAGCTCCCACAGGGACCACGTAACTCTTGAAGTCTGCGCTGTACCTGTGGGAGCTGGCTTGCCGGCGATGGGCCGCGTCGGATTCTTCGCGGCTAAAGTCCCCCTACAAAAAACCTGCTCAAGCCATAGGTAAATCCTTCATCACCCGGCCCCCACCCAGCCGCTGCCAAGGGTAAAGTGACAGGCATGATCCCAGCGCGCCCAGACCGGCGTCAGAGAGGTGCCCGTGGCGGCCTACACATTGCGACAACTCAAGTACTTCGTCACCACCGTCGAGGCCGGCAGCGTGGCCGAGGCTTCCCGCCAGCTGTACATCGCCCAGCCGTCCATCTCCACGGCCATCAAGAGCCTGGAGGAAAGCTTCGGCGTGCAGCTGTTCATCCGTCACCACGCCCAGGGTGTGTCACTGACGCCTAGCGGCAAACGCTTCTATGCCAAGACCAAGTCGCTGCTGCAGATGGCCCACGAATTCGAGCAGAACGCCCTGGCCGACAACGACACCGTGGCCGGGCAAATCGACATCGGCTGCTTCGAAACCGTGGCACCGCTGTACCTGCCGCGGCTGATCGCCGGCTTTCGCCAGCGTTACCCGGGGGTGGATATCCGCCTGCGCGACGGCGAGCAGCAGGACCTGATCCAGGGCCTGACCGCGGGTACCTTCGACCTGGCGTTCCTCTACGACCATGACCTGGACGGCACCATCGAGGCCGAGCCGCTGATGCCGCCGCAGAAACCCTATGTGCTGCTGCCCGAGAACCACCGCTTCGCCGGCCAGGCCCAGGTGTCGCTGCGTGACCTGTGCCCGGAGCCGATGATCCTGCTGGACGTTGCCCCCAGCCGTACCTACTTCGTCAGCCTGTTCAACGAAATGGGCCTCACGCCCAACATCGTCTTCAGCTCGCCGTCGATCGAGATGGTGCGCGGCATGGTCGGACAGGGCTTCGGTTTTTCGCTGCTGGTGACGCGGCCGCATTCGGAGTACACCTACGACGGGCAACGCCTGGCCATGCTGGATATCGCCGAGCCAGTGGCGCTGTCAGGGCTGGCGGCGGCCTGGTTGAAGCGGGTGCAGCTGACCAAGCCGGCGCAGTTGTTCGTGGAGTTCTGCCGGGAGCAGTTGGCGAAGTTCTGAATCGGGCACGCCGTGCAGGAGCATGGCGTGCCCGTTGGTCAGGGGTTGACCTGATAGCCGCGCCCTTGCAGGCACCCGGCATAGGCACTGGCATGAGCCTGGGCTTTCGCTTCGTCCTGGCCGCGCCGGTCCTGACGGCGGTCCTGACGCTGGCGCATGCCACCGACCGCAGCACCGGCGGCGGCCACTTCGCCGGCGCGGTTCTGCCGGTATTGCTCCTTGGCATCGTCACCGACCCGGTCATACAGCTCGTCGTGCTGGTTGCCGCGCACCTGCGCGCCTGCCGCACCGGCAACCGCGCCGGCAGCGGCACCGCGTACCCGGCCACCGACATGGGGGTCGCTGGAGGTCGCGGCACTGTTCGCGGCATTGGTCGCGACGGTATTGCAATCATTGATATCCAGTTGCATCTGCTGGCTGCTCTGGCCCTTGAGCGGCACCACCGACTGCGCCTGGGTTGCCGATGCCGCGCACAGCAGCACCAGCAGGCAACTCCACGTCATCGTACGCATGGCAAACCTCCAGCGGGTGGGGATCCCGTCTCACAGAATAGTTCGCCTTTGCTGCCGATGATGGCAGTTTTGCCGGGATGGTCTAAACCGGATATCAAACGTGGTTCGCCTGCGTATGACGGCGTGAACCCGGGCTACCTGTGGAAACCCCATGAGCCAGACCCAGCACCTGATCATCTGTGAGTACTGTGACACGGTGTACCACCGTGCGCCGCTGCTCAAGCATCAGCGCGCCGTTTGCCAGCGCTGTGGCGGCGTGTTGTACCGGCACACCTCGCTGACCGTGCAGCAGCGGCTGGCCCTGAGCGTGACGGGGGGCATCCTGCTGGTGTTCGCCAACTTCTACCCGGTGATGACCATCGGCATGCAGGGGCTCACCCATTCCGCGACATTATGGGACTCGGTGCAGATCCTCAGCCACGGCAGTATCACCTTCATCGCCCTGGTCATGGCCTTGTCGATCATCTTTGCGCCGGTGCTGCAGATTACCCTGTTGTGCTGGCTATTGAGTTTCGCCCTGGCCGGCCAGCGCGCCCCCGGCTTTGCCCTGTGCATGCGCAGCCTGGAGAGCCTGCGGCCGTGGAGCATGCTGGAGGTGTGCCTGCTGGGGGCGATGGTGGCGGTGATCAAGCTGGCGGGGTTGCTCGATGTGATACCCGGCATCGGCCTGCTGGCCCTGGCCGCACTGAGCATGCTGATCATCCATATCGCCGGCAAGGACATCCGCGACCTTTGGGAGCAGGTATGAATACCCCGGCCAATGCCGACGACCTGGGCCTGTGCCTGTGCCATGGCTGCGGCCAGGCCTGCGAACTGGGTAGCGGCAAGCACACCTGCGACCGCTGTGGTGCCGCCATCCACCGGCGCAAGGCCAATGCCATCAGCCGCGGCTGGGCGTTTCTGCTGGCGGCGCTGGTTTTCTACATCCCCGCCAACCTGCTGCCGGTGATGCACACCGAAATGCTCGGCAGTGGCAGCGCAAGCACCATTGGCGGTGGTGTGCTGGAGTTCTGGGAGGCAGGGGCCTGGGACATCGCACTGATCATCTTCATTGCCAGCGTGGGCGTACCGGCCATCAAGTTCTTTTCGCTCGGCCTGTTGCTGTTCACCGCCCAGCGCGGTTCTACCTGGGCCTGCCGACAGCGCTCGCAGCTGTACCGTTTCGTCGAGCTGATCGGCTACTGGTCGATGCTCGATGTGATGGTGGTGGCGCTGGTGGCGGCGCTGGTGCAACTGCGCGGGCTGGGCACCATCGAGCCGCGGGTGGGCATCCTGTTTTTCGGCATGGTGGTGGTACTGACCATGTTTTCTGCGATGAGCTTCGATCCACGCCTGATCTGGGATAGCCGTGCCAACGAGGGAGGCCGCATTGATGGTGCAACAGACTGACAAGCGCGAGGGCGCGGGGCAGATTGAAGTTCACACCCGGCGCTGGAGTGTGTCGCTGGTATGGATCGTGCCGATACTGGCGATCCTGATCGGCGCTTCGCTGGTGGTGCGCAACTGGATGCAGCAGGGCCCGGTCATCGCCATTTCCTTCCACACCGGGGAAGGGCTGGTGGCGCACAAGACCCAGGTCAAGTACCGCAGCGTGGTGATCGGCGAAGTCACCACGGTGGACCTGGCCGACGACAAGAAGAGCGTGGTTGCCAAGGTCCAGCTGTCCAACGACGCCCGCGCGTTCGCCACCCAGGGGGCGCGTTTCTGGGTGGTGCGGCCACGCATTGGCGTGGGCGGCGTGTCCGGTGTGGACACGCTGCTGTCGGGCAGTTTCATCGGGGCGGATTCCGGCGAATCGAAAGTGCCGGAGAAGTCCTTTGTCGGCCTGGAGCTGCCACCGCCGATCACCTACGACGAAAAGGGCAAGCGCTTTGTCCTGACCGCCAGCGACCTGGGGTCGCTGGATATTGGCTCGTCGATCTACTACCGCAAGATCCCGGTGGGCGAGGTGGTGTCCTTTGCCCTGCAGGGCGATGGCAAGGGCGTGGAGATCGGCGTGTTCGTGCAGGCCCCCTACGACAGCTTCGTCACCGCCGATACCCGCTTCTGGAATGCCAGTGGCGTGGACATGCAGATCGGTGCCAACGGCCTGAAGATCGATACCGAATCACTGTCGTCGATCCTGGTGGGCGGGCTGGCCTTTGGCTCGCCCGACTTCGCCCCGCAAGCCGAGCCCGCTGCCGACCAGGCGCGCTTCCAGCTGTTTGCCGACCGCGACACCGCCCTGGCACCGCCCAGTGGCCAGGCGCAGTACCTGCAATTGCGCTTCGACCAGGCCATGCGCGGCCTGTCGGTGGGAGCGCCGGTGGAGTTCAAGGGTGTGGAGTTCGGTAGGGTCACTTCGGTCAAGCTCGACTACGATGCCACCCGGCAGACCTTCCCGGTGGTGGTCGATGCGGTGATCTACCCGCAGCGGTTGGGGCCGGTGCACCGCAAGATGCTGGCCGTGTTCAAGCATGCCGAAGGCGACATGGACGGTGCGCGTCGGCTGATCGGCACCTTCGTCGAGCACGGGCTGCGGGCCCAGGCGCGCAGCGGCAACCTGATCACCGGGCAGATGTTCATTTCCCTGGACTTCTACCCCGATGCCCCCAAGGTGGCCTTCGACAAGACCGCAGACCCTATCACCATCCCCACCTTGCCCGGCAGCCTGGAGCAGTTGCAGGAACAGCTGCAGCGGGTGGTGGAGCGCATCAGCAAACTGCCGCTGGAGAGCATCGCCAACAACCTGGACGGCAGCCTGCGAGAGTTGCGCGCCAGCCTCAAGCAGTTCAACGGCCAGACGCTGCCGGACGTGAAGGTGGCGCTGGACGAAGTGCACAAGACCCTGCGCACCGCCAATTCGGCCATTTCCGAAGACTCGCCGCAGCGCGAGCGGATGGGCGAAACCCTGGACGAACTGGAGCGCATGTCGCGTTCGTTGCGTGACCTTGCCGATTACCTGGGCCGGCACCCCGAGTCGCTGATACGCGGCCGGCCGAAAGCGGCCGCTGCCGCCGACCTTGAACCCTGAGGAGACAGCCGATGCATCGACTGCGCAATGTGTGTGGCGCCGGCCTGCTGGCCGTGCTGTGGGGCTGCAGCAGTACCCCTAACAACTATCACACGCTGGTACCGAGCGAACCGGTGCGTGACGGTGGCCAGCGCATCCAGGTGGCGAGGGTAGCCGTGCCGCCGCAGGTGGACCGCCCGCAGTTGGTGGTGCGGCAAGGGCAGAGCGGCCTGGCCATCCTCGAGACGGAGTGGTGGGGGGCCAACCTGGTGGAAGAGTTCCGCAGCGCCTTGCAGGACCAGTTGGGCGGGCCGGTGGGTGGCGGCAAGGCGTTGCTGCGGGTGGACGTGCAGCGCTTCGATAGCGTGCCGGGGCGCTACGCCTCGCTGGAGGCGGTATGGCGCCTGACGCGCCCGGGTGCGGCCGAACTGACCTGCCGTACCTCGCTGCAGACGCCCGCGGACAACAGCATAGCCAGCCTGGTCAATGCCCACCAGGCCAACCTGCGCAAACTGGCCGAGGCGGTGCGGGGGAGTGCCCGGCAGGGCAGCTGTGCCCAACCTGCCTGATGACTGATCGATGCACGGTACTTGTGGGAGCGGCCTTGTGTCGCGAAAGGGCCGCGTAGCGGCCCCCGGATTTCAGCGTCACGGCAGCAATTGCCGGGGCCGCTTTGCGGCCCTTTTGCGACACAAGGCCGCTCCCACAGAGTTCGCGGCTGCGGTCGCCTGACACTTCCTGTCCTTCCCTCCATTCATACATTTGTACAGGCCAGCGCCTGCGCACCTGTTTTTTTGCGATAGGCCATGCGCTGGCCCCTGCATACCCTTGCGAAGCGGCAATGTTGATTACTAATAATAAAAGGAGACAACCAATGCCGATTCAGTCGGAGCATGACCCGCGTCTCAAGCGTGCCCTCAAGACCCGGCACATCAGCATGCTGGCCCTGGGCGGTGTGATCGGGGCCGGTCTGTTCGTAGGGTCCAGCGCGGTTATCGCATCAACCGGCCCGGGTGCCTTCATCACCTATGCCATCACCGGCCTGATCGTCGCGCTGGTGATGCGCATGCTCGGCGAAATGGCCGCCGCGCACCCGGCCAAAGGTTCGTTCGTCGACTACGCCCGGTTGGCCTTCGGGCGCCCGGCCGGGTACATGACCGGTTGGCTGTACTGGTACTTCTGGGTGATCGTGGTCGGCTTCGAGGCCGTGGTCGGCGGGCAGATCATCAATGCCTGGCTGCCCGATATCCCGGTGTGGGCCATTGCCCTTGGCCTGATGGTCGGCATGACCTTGCTCAACCTGATGTCGGTGCACTCGTTTGGCGAGGCCGAATACTGGTTCGCCGGCATCAAGGTCGCGGCCATCGTGGTGTTTCTGGTCGTGGCCGGGTTGTACGTGTTCAACCTGTGGCCTGGCTCCAGCGCCAGTTTTGCCAACCTCACCCAGCATGGCGGCTTCCTTCCCCATGGGGTAGGCGCGTTGTTCACCGGGGTGGTGGTGGTGATTTTCTCCATGACCGGTGTGGAAGTCGCCACCCTGGCGGCGGCCGAGTCGGAAGACCCGTCGCGCAACATCCGCAAGGCGGTGAACACGGTGATGCTGCGCATCCTGGTGTTCTTCGTGCTGGCGACGTTCTTCATCGTGGTGGCACAGCCATGGACCTCGATCACCCCCGGCAAGTCGCCGTTCGTGACCACCCTGGAGCATATCGGCATTCCCGGCGCAGGCGACATGCTCACCGTGGTCATCCTGGTGGCGGTGCTGTCGGTACTCAATGCCGGCCTGTATACCTCGTCGCGGTTGCTCTACGTGCTGGCCTCCAACGGTGAGGCGCCACGCTGGGTGGCCAAGGTCAGCGGCAATGGCGTACCCGTACGCGGGGTGATTGCCTCGACCCTGGTGGGCTATGGCTGCGTGGTGATTGCGGCGCTGTGGCCGGATACCGTGTTCCAGTTCCTGATCAACTCGTCCGGCACGGTGTTCCTGTTCGTCTACCTGGTGATCTGCCTGTCGCAGCTCAGGCTGCGGCGCAAATGGGTGGCGGAAGGTACGCTGAAGTTCGCCATGTGGGGGCATCCGTGGTTGCCGTTGCTGGTGACCGGGTCGATCGTGGCGGTGCTGGTGAGCATGGCCTTCGACCCGAGCATGCGGGTGAGCCTGGGGCAATGCGTGGTTGCGATTGTGGTGATTGCGGTTTCGTATGTGATGGTGCGGGGGCCGCGGGGGCAGCAGCCTGGTGCAGAGGTTGGGTTGAATTAAGGTGTATCTGGGGCCGCCTTGCGGCCCATCGCGACACAAGGCCGCTCCCACAGAAGGACCGCGCAGTCCTGTGGGAGCGGCCTTGTGTCGCGACAGGGGCGCAAAGCGCCCCCAAGGGCCTAGACCAGATGCTCGAACAGGTCGGTATTCTTCCCCGCCTGAATCGCAATCCAGAACCGCGCAATCCCGCCGGTAGTGGTCGGCTTGATCCCGGTAAGCTGCTCCACCAGCTTCAGCCGGTACACCAGCGTCTGCCGGTGAATCCCCAAATCATACGCCGTGGCCTTCCAGTTGCCGTCGTTGTGCAGGAAGGTGACCAACGTCTGCAGCAGCGCCGCACCCTGGGTGCGGTCATGCTCGATCAGCGGCCCCAGGTAACGCCCCACCAGCGCCCGCGCCTCGGCCAGCGACTTGGGCGCCATGATCAGGCCGGTTTCCGCCTCGCCATAGCGCAGTTGCTGCGCGCCACTTTCCTCGGCCTGGGTCAGCGCCAGGCGGGCTTGGCGCACGCTCTCGCGAAAGCCGGTGGCCGCCGCGATCGGCCCGCTGATACCAATTACCGTACCCTCGCCGAGGTTGTGGCACAGCGCCGTCAGGCTTGGCGCGTCGTCACGGCTGATCGCCAGCAGCAGGCCTTTGTCGTCGAGCAGTAGCGGCGTGGAGTGATGCAGGGCAGGGGCCTGGTGGATGTCGGCGCTGCTCCACGGGCCGTGGCTGCCCGGCCTGATCGCCAGGCTCACCAGGGTGCCGACCAGGCCACGGCGCTCCAGCATCGGCCGCGCCAGGCTGAACTCCGTCTCGCTGTCGAGCAGGCTGCGCAACAGCGCTGCGCCTTCTTCGCGCTGCTGGTCGCGGTGGATCATCAGGCGTTCCAGTTCCACCCCCAGCAAGCCGACCAGCGAGCGCACCAGGATGGCGTCATCCTGCGTGCGGGTGCCTTTGCGCGCCATCAGCAGGTTAGCGCGGGCGCGGCCGCCGATCGGGATGCGTTCCACCCGCTCGGCAGCCTGCGCGGCCCGGCGGGTTTCGACCACGGTGGTGCCGCTGGGGGCATCCTCGATGGCCAGGTCGAGGCCGAGGGTGTCGGCCAGGATCGCCAGGCGCCCAGCCATGTCGGGGGCTTTGCGCAAGGCATCGGCGTAGGTCTGGAACAGCCGCTCGCTGGCGTTGAAACGCTCGCGCTGGGCCTGCAGCACGCTCTCGATCACGTAGTGCGACAGCTTGACGAACTCCAGTTCGAAGCTGCCATGCAGCACCGGGAACAACAGGCGGTCGGCGGCGGCCAGCAGTTCGCCGGACAGCGCCGGCGCATCGGCCCGCGGCGCCACCACCAAGGCACTGGAGTTGCTCTGCACCAGTTGCTCCAGCCAGCTCACCTGGTCTGCCGGGGCGCTGGGCAGGCCGACGCCGGTGGTCATCACCAGGTCGCCTGGCGATACCCAGCGCCAGGGGTCTGGCAAGTCGACGGTGTGGGCCCAGGTGATCAGCCTGCCGGTGCCGGCCGCGCCAGCCACGGCCTGCAACTTGAGCAGTTCGATATCGATCAGGTCCTGCACCGTGAGCATGGGCATCTCTCATTCCAAAGATGCGCCAAGCATGGCGTTTTACGCTGGGGCGGTAAACCTTTGTTCGCGGTGCAGGGCCAGTGGGGCTGCTTTGCAGCCCATCGCGACACAAGGCCGCTCCTACAGGACAGTGCGCATCCTTGTGGGAGCGGCCTTGTGTCGCGAAAGGGGCGCAAAGCGCCCCCGGCAATCCCCACCGCGCAACACTCAGTTCAGGTTCTTGCCACTACTGGCCGTCTCCCGCACCCGCTCGGCCTTGTCCAGCGGCAGGTGGTCGAACTCGCGCAGCCCATCCTTGCGGTACGGGTCGCCAATCCAGCGTGGTGCCACCACGAACTGCGGGCTCACCAGGCTCTTGGCCGGTTCGTAACGGTCATAGCTCAGCCCGGCCAGGTCGGACAGGGTATGGATCAGGTGCGAGCTGCTGTAGGGGCGGTCGGCCATCGCCTGCAAGTCGCGCGGGTGCTCGGCCTGCCAGCTGGGCGAAGTCCACAGCATGAACGGGATGGTGTACATCGGCCGGGTCGGCGCGCCTTCGTTGCGCCCCAGGCGGTCGTGGTTGCCAGAGCTGTACACATCTTCGCCATGGTCGGACAGGTACAGCAGGAAGCCATTGGAGGTACTGGCCGAGTAACGCTTGAGCAGGCTCGACACCACGTAGTCGTTGTAGCGCACCGCGTTGTCGTAGAAGTTGTAGGTTTCCACCTGGTCATCGGTCAGCTTGCCGGGCACCCCCTGGCGGTCGTTGAAGTGCGCGTAGTCGTTCGGGTAGCGGTAGCGATAGTCCATGTGCGTACCCAGCAGGTGCACGATGATGAACTTGTTCGGCGCCGGGTCCTGCAGGGCCTTCTCGAACGGCGACAGCACCACATCGTCGTACTGGCTGGCATTCTGGTTGCGCTGGTTGTTCAGGTACACCGGCGCGTCCGTCTGCTGCGAGAAGGTGGTCAGCATGGTGTTGCGCTTGGTCATGGTCTGCTGGTTGGTGATCCAGAAGGTCTTGTAGCCGGCCTGTTTCATCAGGTTGATCAGCGACGGGTCGGTGAGGAAGCGGTCCGGGTTCTGCTCGTCGCCGAAGGTGAGGATCTGCTGCATCACTTCGATGGTGTACGGGCGTGGCGACACCACGTTGCGGAACACCGTCAGGCTCTTGTCGCTGGCGGCCAGCGCATCGAGGTTGGGCGTGGTGTCGCGGTTGTAGCCGTACAGGTGCATGTGCTCGCGGGTGGTGGATTCGCCCAGCACCAGCACCAGCGTGCGTGGCGCTGCACCGCTGCTGTCACGCAGGTTTTGCAGGGGCGGTAGCGCGGCGTTCTTGGCCAGCAGTTCCTGCATGTTGTCCAGCTGCTGGCGGTACTGGCGGTAGCCGACCAGCAGTTGCCAGGGCACGGCGGGTTCCATGCGCTGCTGCACCTTTTCCGCCGCGTCGGCGAAGCTGCGTTCCTGGGTGACCATCTGCTTGTAGAACGGGTACACCAGGTTGGCCAGCAGCAACAGGGCGACCACCGGCAGGCGGCTGCGCAGTGGCAGGCTGACCGGGCGTACGCGCTTCCACAGCAGCACCGCCACCAGCGTGTACAGCAGCAGTGCCAGGCCCAGCCAGGCGCTGAAGTACTGGCTGAAGTACTCACCGGCCTCGGCGGTGTTGGACTCGAACATCACGAAGATGACGCTTTGCGAGAACTCCTGGCGATAGATGCCGAAGTAGCTCAGGCCCACCAGCGAAGCAGCCCACAACACCAGGCCGATGACCGCTGCCGTGGCGCGAGTGAAGCGCGGCAGCAGCAGTACCGGGGCCAGCCACAGGCTGCTGAGGAAGAATGCATCGCGAAAACCGGCGAACCCGGTGGTACCACTGAACAGCAGCAACGCCTGGGTCACGCCCGAGAAGTACCAGAAGAACAGCAAAAGCCAGCCCAGGCCGGCCCAGTCCACGCGCTTGGGCGAGGAGGTGGATGGAGTGTGTGACACGTATGCCTCGTCGTACTTGGCGGCCAGCGGATGTGCCCGTGGCCGGAAAGGGCGTGACGCTAATCTGCCGAGCGTGAAAATAACGTCAACGAGACGCTGGCCCAGGCAAGGTATGATGTGTTCAGCCAAACCGGACTGACAGGTCGAGTGAGAATGAACCGTCGCAAGAAGATCAAGCAGCTACTGCAGGCGCATGCCAAGAAGGCCAGCGCCAAGCTGGCGCCGCGCAAGCCCAAGTACATTTGCAAGGCCGACCGTTTGAAGATGGAGGCCGAGGCTGCAGCGGATACCCCAGGCGTTACGGAGAACTGATGCCTGTCACGCGCCCCTGTGGGAGCGGCCTTGTGTCGCGATAGGGCCGCAGAGCGGCCCCAGGTTCCAGCATTACGGCTACCAATGCTGGGGCTGCTGCGCAGCCCTTTCGCGACACAAGGCCGCTCCCACATCGAACGCGCCAATTGCGGATCAACGATCAACGGCGATAGTAGCGGTGGTCATCATTGTAGCGGTGGTGCATGGCCCGCTCATGGCGGTGCTCCCAGTCGCGGCGCCGTTCCCAGTCGCGTCGGCGTTCCCAGTCTCGCCGGCGCTCCCAATCACGGCGGGCCTGCTCGCGGCGCCATTGTTCGCGGCGCCAGTCGCTGCGGTGGTCATGCCAGCGGTCGTCATCGTGGGCCAGCAGTGTGGCTGGCTGTTCATCGGCCACACTGGCCACCCTGGACCAGGGGTTGCCGGCAGGCTGCAACGGTGATTGAACCACCGGGGCTGCCACTACGGGCGCCTTCATTTGTGTTGCCGATGCCGTGCCCATCGCCGCGAACGAGAACAGGCCGAGCAGCATCAACCTTGCGACATGTATTTTCATGAGCGAAGCCAACCTCTGATAACAATTGAGCCATCTGGCCAGCAGGTGGTCGGCGAAGCTTGTCTCGCGTTCCGCTACCTTTCTGTGCCTCCCACATAGACCGGTAAACGGGAAAAAGTTCGCAGCGGCAACAAGTTGTAGAACTTCTGTGGCTCAAAACAGATAGTCGGTTGCGAGCAAGCTGAATTCGCGGTGCCGAATGATGCCGCTGACCAGGGCCAGATCATGGCGCAGCTCTCAGGAGCTCTCGTTGGCTATGCTCGCGTATACTGTGGCGCAGATCCGGTAGCGCAAACACCCTCCTTTGATTGGTTCAGGTACATGGCATCGAGCACCCTCGTCCAGAGAATCGTTTCTGAAATCCGGCAAAAGATTCAGCTGGGCGAACTGGCCCCTGGCGCGCACCTCAGTGCGCAGAAGGTGGCCGACAGCTTCCACGTGTCGCGCTCGCCCGCGCGAGAGGCGCTGACCACGCTCGCCGGGCAGAAACTGCTGGAGCAGATTCCCAACCGTGGCTTTTTCGTGCTGGAGATGCCGGGAGGTATGGTGCCGGGCAGTGATGAAGTCACCTCGCTGGAAGAGCCGCCCGAGTACTACCGGCTTTCCGAAGACTGGCTCAACGACGCCATCCCGGCGGAGGTAACCGAAAAGTACCTGCGTGACCGCTACGGCCTGACCAAATTCCAGGTCACCGACATACTCAACCGGGCGGCCAAGGTCGGCTGGGCGGAACCCAAGGCAGGCTACGGCTGGCGCTTTCTTGACGTGGCCAAGACCCCGGAAACCCTCGAACAGATCTACCGCGTGCGTGCGCTGATCGAGCCAGCGGCGCTATTGGAAAGCAGCTTCATCGGCGACCTCGAGGTGTTGCGGCGGTTGAAGAAAGAGCAGAGCGACCTGCTGGCCGGTGGCATCGATACCTTGCCTGCGGACATGCTGCTGAAGTCGGGCATTCGTTTTCATGAGGAGCTGATCAAGCTGTCGGGCAACCCACTGTATCTGATGATCCTCAGGCAGTTGAACAACATGCGCCGGTTGATCGAGTACCGCTCGATGATCGACCGCAAGCGGCTTTATACCCAGTGTGCCGAGCACCTGCGCATGGTCGAACTGGTGGAGGAAGGGGATAACCTGGAGGCGGCGCACCTGATGAAACGCCACCTCAGTGGTTCGTTTGCGCGCAAGTCGCCGATCCTGGAACTGCGCAGGGCGGCGCAGGGGCAACTTGTGCCGAACGTTGTCGTGGAAATCTGAACCGTGGGGCCGCTTTGCGGCCAGTCGCGACACGTCAGAGGCTACGCGTTACCTGTAGGAGCGGCCTTGTGTCGCGATGGGCTGCGAAGCAGCCCCGGCAATCTCACTGTTCAACCGCTGCCCGTCGCCCCAACCACACCTTCAACAGCGGTTCCGCACACAACATCACCAACACCAGCCGCATGATCTGCATCGCCGTCACCATCCCCGCCCCAAGGTTCAACGCCTCCGCCGTCAGGTACATCTCGGTGGTACTTCCCGGCATCATCCCCAACGCCAGCGACAACAACCGGCTACCCGACAACCAGGCAAAGCCCCAGGCGAACAGGAAGGTGCAGCCAATCATCGCCAGGGTGAACGCCACTACCTTGCCCAGATACAGGGGGGAGCGTCGGAAGAAGCCGCGGTCAAAAAAGCTGCCCAGCGCACAACCGATCATCAACTGGCCGTAATGGCTCAACTCCACCGGTAGCGCCATGCGCAGATCGAAGCATGCCGTCAGCGCCGCACACAAGGTCATCGGCCCGAACATCCACGGGTTCGGCAGCCCCAGACGCTTCCATGACAAAGCCACCAGCACCCCACCGGCCAGCATCGGCCCCAGCCACTGCCAGTCGGCCGGCAAGCGTGGCTGCGAGGTGCCGGGGGCCGCGTGCATCAGCAGGAGCATCGCCGGTGGCACGCTGAGCACGATCAGCACCAGGCGAATGCTGTGTGCTGCGGCGATCTGGCTGACGTTTGCCCGATAGCGCATACCCAGTTGGATCATCTCGGCGAAGTTGGCCGGCATGAAGGCGAAGTAGGCGGTGGTCAGGTCCATGCCGCGGCGGTGGATGAAAGCGATGCCAACCAAAGCCAGCAGCAGGGTGACGAAGGCGGCGGCCAGCATCAGCAGGAAATGCCTCGCAAGTTCGTGCACCACCGGCTGAGTGAAGTGCAGGCCGATGGAGGTTGCGATCAGCCATTGGCCGGACTTGCGGCCGTTGGGGATTTCGGCAATGGCCCAGCCGCTGCAGCGGATGATGATCACGGCAAGCATCGAGCCGATGATCCACGGTAGGGGCCAGTGGGCGGCGCTGGCGAGTAGTGCGCCGGCGGTGCCTGTCAGCGGGGTGGCCCACCAGGTTTTCAAGGTATTGAGCATGGGGTCTCCTGGTGTTTGTTGGGGGGGGCTGCTTTGCAGCCCATCACGACACAAGGCCGCTCCTGCAGGAAACGCGGTCCCCTTGGAGAAGCCTTGTGTCGCGATGAGGCGCAAAGCGCCCCCATGATTCGCCGACGCAACGCGTCACTTGGCGGAATACTGCCGCCGCAACTCAGCCACCTGCTCCGGCGTCAAGGTGCGGAACTTGTGCTGGAAAATCAGCAGAAACAGCTGCGCCGTTGCCTCCAGCTCTTCCGCGGCATCCACCGCCGCATTCAGGTCGCTGCCCGCCACCACCGGCCCGTGGTGGGCCAGCAGCATGGCGTGGTGCTTGCCCGAAAACGCCCGCACCGCCTCGGCCAGTGCCGGGTCGCCAGGTGCGTAGTAAGGCACCAGCGGTAGCTTGCCGACGCGCATGGCGTAATAGGCGGTAATGGCCGGCAGCAGGTCGTCCGGATCCAGTCCGTCCAGCACAGATACCGCCACCGAGTGCGTCGAGTGCAGGTGCACCACTGCGCCACTGGTGGGCCGCTCCTGGTACATGGCCAGGTGCAGCATCAGCTCCTTGGACGGCTTGTCGCCGCTGACATGGCGACCCTCCCAGTCGAGCTTGGTCAGCCGTGCCGGGTCCAGCCGGCCCAGGCTGGACCCGGTGGGGGTGAGCAGCCAGCCATCGTCCAGGCGCACGCTGATATTGCCGGTGCCGCCGTGGGTCAGGCCGCGGTCGTACATCGACTTGCCCAGCAGCACGATCTCTTCCCGTTGCTTGCTTTCGTTCATGGTGCCAGCTCCAGTGCCTGGGTGAAGAAGCCGGGGCCACCGAAGTTGCCCGACTTCAATGCCAACGCCACGGGCACCTGGCCCAGTCCGAGGGTCCAGGGCACGCCAGGGGCTATCGATGGGCCGATGCGCAGCGCCTTGACGCCCAGGGCCTTGACCACCGCTCCGGAGGTTTCGCCACCGGCGACCACGAAGGTGCGCACGCCCAGTTCCTGCAGGCCGAGGGCGATCTGCGCCAGGGCGCGCTCGACAATTTCCCCGGCGGCCTCAACGCCCAGCCGGGCCTGCACGGCCTTGACCGCGTCCGGCTGTGCGCTGGCATAAATCAGCACAGGGCCTTGGGCCAGCAGTGGCTGGGCCCAGTCCAGCGCTTCAGTCACCAGGTCATGGCCTTCGGCCAGGCGCAGCGGGTCGATGGCGAAGCTGGGTTTGCCGCTGTCGTGCCAATGCGCGACCTGACCATTGGTGGCTACCGAGCAACTGCCAGATAGCACGGCAGCCAGCCCATCGACCGGGGGCAGGTCTGCCGCACAGGCGGTATCGGCCAGCAGGCCGGCGCGCTTGTAGTTGTCCGGCAGGCCCAGGGCAACGCCCGACCCACCTGTGATCAGCCGTTGTTCGCTGGCGGCTTCGCCAATGACCGTCAGATCGGCGTTGCTGATGGCATCGACGATGGCATATCCGAAGCCACCCGCTTGGGCATCGGCCAAAGCCAGGCGCACGGCTGCGGCACCTTGGCTGACAGTGGCATGGCGGACCAGGCCGACTTTGCGCGGCGTTTGCTGTTGCAGCACGCGCACCAGGTTGGAATCGGCCATCGGCGTGAGCGGGTGGTGGCGCATGCCGGATTCGTTCAGCAACGTGTCGCCGACGAACAGGTGGCCATTGAACAGGGTGCGTTGGTTTTCCGGGAAGGCCGGGCAGGCCAGGGCAAATGGCGTGTCCAGTGCGTCGAGCAAGGCATCGGCCACTGGGCCGATGTTGCCTTGCGCCGTGGAGTCGAAGGTGGAGCAGTATTTGAAGAAGTACTGCCGGCAACCGGTGGCCTTGAGCCAGGCCAGAGCCGTCAGGGACTGTTCGACTGCCTGTTCGGCGGGCAGCGTGCGGGTTTTCAGGGCGATGACGATGGCATCGACATCGGCGTCGATCGGCCCGACGGGTACGTCGATCACTTGCAGGGTGCGCATGCCGCCACGCACCAGCATGCTGGCAAGGTCGGTGCCGCCGGTGAAGTCGTCTGCGATGCAGCCCAGAATCGGTTGGCTCATGGCCAGTTCCTCCAGCCCGGCACCGAATGCGCAGGGCTCGGAACACAGGCCTGTGTGGGGGTAGGGAAGGGCGCTTGGCGGCACGCACGGGCGTGCCGCCAACTTGGGTCAACCGGCGATGGCTTCGGCCACGGCCTCGCCAAAGGCGCGGCAGCCCAGTTGGCCACCGAGGTCGGCAGTGCGCTTGGCCGGGTCTTCCAGCACAGCGTCCACGGCCTGTTCCATGGCCTTGCCGGCTTCGAACAGCGCCGGCTTGCCATGGTGCTCGCCCATCCACTGCAACAGCATGGCCACCGACAAGATCATCGACACCGGATTGGCCTTGTCCTGGCCGGCGATATCGGGCGCCGAACCATGCTGGGCCTGGGCGCAGCAATGGATGTCGCTGGCCATCATCGAACCGGCCAGGCCCAGGCTACCGGACAGCTCGCTGGCCAGGTCGCTGATGATGTCGCCGTAGAAGTTGGTCGCCACCAGCACATCGAAGCGCTCCGGGCTGCGCACCAGGTGGGCCGTGGAAGCATCCACCAGCAGGTCGTCCAGTTGCACTTCGGGGAAGTCCTTGGCCACGTTGCGCACGCATTCCAGGAATAACCCGTCGGTCATGTGGAAGCTGTTGGCCTTGTGGATCGCGGTGACCTTGCGCTTGCGCTTCATCGCCAGTTCGAAGGCGCGGCGGGTGATGCGCTCGCAGCAGTGCCGGGTGATCTTGCGGGTTGACAGGGCCATGTCGGGCGAGGGCATCACTTCACCCCAGCCACGGCTCATGTTGCGGTCCGGGTAGAAGCCTTCGGTGGCCTCGCGCATGATCACCAGGTCCATGTGCTTGCCCGGTTTCATGTTGGATTCCAGGAAGCTGCGGGTACGCGCCGGACGTACGTTGGCGTACAGGTCCAGGCCGATGCGGAAGCCCGCCGAAACGTTGCGACCGCCTTTCTCCGGGGCCGGGTAGTCGGCATGGGACTGGGTGCCGAGGATGATGCCGTCGTAGGTCTTGGCCTTCTCCAGCACTTCGTCGCGCAGGGTGGTGCCGTACTTTTCCAGGCTGACGAAGCCGACGTCGTCGTAATCGAACGACAGGCCCAGGTCGAACTTGCGGTTGGCAGCGTGCAGTGCCGCCATCGACGACTCCACGATCTCGGGGCCGATACCGTCGCAGGGAAGAACCAGAATTCGCATCACACTCTCCTAACCATTTTTATTCGGGCGTTCTATTGAGGATCAAGGCGCTTCATCGACGTCGCTCGATAGTGTACTTCGTTATTACGAAATACATTAAAAGTCAGCCGCCAAGCGGGTTTTCGGTGCCATTGGCTGTGCATCTTGGGTTGGCCTTATTCGCTCGCCTTTGCATTTTATTGCATGCAAAACCAATTCGTGCAACATTTGTTTTGACTACGGAGCTACTGAACAAAGGAGAGCGCAACATGATCAAGACCACGGACCTCTGCGACGAACTGGGCGAGCGGGCGCGGGTGCTGGCGCCGGTATTCGTCGACTTGGGCGGCAAGCGCGACTTCCAGGGGCAGGCGGTGACGGTGAAGTGCTTCGAGGACAATTCACGGGTCAAGGAGCTGAGCAGTCAGCCAGGGCAGGGCAAGGTATTGGTGATAGATGGTGGTGGCAGCGAGCGTTGCGCGCTGTTCGGCGACCACATTGCCGAAGACCTGGCGCGCAACGGCTGGGCAGGTGTGCTGGTGTACGGCCATGTGCGCGACAAGGCCGTGCTGCAGGGGCTGCCTCTGGCGATCAAGGCCTTGGGCGTGACCCCGCGCAAGTCGGTCAAGCGCAACGAAGGGCAGGTGGGCCTGAGCGTGACGTTCGCCGGGCAGACCATCGCCGCCAGTGACTGGCTGTATGGCGACGATGATGGTGTGGTTGTGCTCGACGCGCCGTGCGCCTAACCCAGGTCGGCGACCGCCAGCGCCTGTTTCAAGTCCCGGGCTTCCTGGGCTTCGCGGGCGGCCTTGAGGCGGCTGACCACGTCGAGGTGCTGGCGCAGAAAGGCCGCTGCCTCTTCGCGCCGGCCTTGTTCGATCAGGTCGAGCAGCTGGATGTGTTCCTTGCACTGGCTGATCAGCCGAGGGCGGTCGACGTTGGACTGGTAGGCCATGAACCGGCGCAGCTGGTTTTGCCGGCGGATCGCTTCAAGGAAGAAGGTGTTGCCCGAGCAGCGCACGATCAGTTCGTGCAGTTGCGAGCCGATCTGGAACAGTTGCGAGCGGGACAGGGTGAAGATATCGCCATCGAGCAGTTCCTGCTGGATGCGCCGCGCCTTGGCGAAGGCAGCGCTGTCGACCTTGTAGGTGGGCTCCAGCAGCGCTGCCGGCTCGATAGCCATGCGGAAGCGGTAGCTCTGGATATGCGCTTCGGAGTCATGCAGGAAGCTGTTGATGCTCCAGCCCTGGCCCGGGTTGCGTTCGATCATGCCTTCGTTGGCCAGGCGATTGAGCACCTTGAGCAACTGGCCGCGTGGTACGTCGTACTTGCGCAGCAACTCGGCCTCGAAGAACGAGGTGCTGATCTCGCCGGCCAGTACATCGTCGACCACGCGCAGGTAGAAGTCTTCGAAGGTGTCGACGTCCAGCGGCAACTTGCGTACGTCGATGTCGCGGGCATCGCGGGTGAGAAAGTAGCCGCGGTTCGGCTCCTTTACTGCCAGGCCGAGGTCTTCGAGCAAGGCAAAGCCGCGGCGCACCGGCGAGCGCGATACACCCAGTTCCTTGGCGAAGGCTTCTTCGCGCAGCGGGTCGCCAGCGCGCATGGAGCGGGCTCGGGCCATGTCGAGGATTTTCGGTGCGAGTTGGCCGGCGAGGTCCGTTTTTATCTTGGAGGTCATGTCCTGGCGCTTCGAGCAACGGGCGGCGAGCCGCAAAAAACAGCCGGGCAACCCCCGGCCGGAAACATCATCCCTGGCAAGCCTGGCTTGCCGTCAACAATGTTTGCACCCCGGAGAACGCATGACCAGCACCAAACGCATTTTTCTCATACACGCCACGCCCGTGGCCATTGCGCCGATCAACGAAACCTTTGCCCGGCTGTGGCCCGAGGCCGAGCTGTGCAACCTGCTGGAAGACTCGCTGTCGCGCGACCTGCGCAGCGCCGGGCAGTTGACCGACGACCTGAAACGGCGCTTTTGCGAACTGGCCCGCTACGCCCGCGATGCTGGCGCGCATGCGGTACTGTTTACCTGTTCGGCGTTTGGCGAAGCCATCGAGTCGAGTCGCCGGGAGTTGGATATCCCGGTGCTCAAGCCTAATGAGGCGATGATCGACGAGGCACTGGGGCAGGCGCGCACGATAGGTATCCTTGCCACCTTCGAGCCCAGCATCGGTTCGATGAGTGAGGAGTTTGCCAAGGCGGCCGACGCGCGTGGTGTGCAGATTCGCATTGTATCGGGTGCTTGCCCGCACGCGCTGGAAGCCCTGCACCAGGGCGATGCAGCCCGGCATGACCGCCTGATTGCCGACCTGGCCGGGCAGATCGAGGCGTGCGATGTGCTGTGCTTTGCCCAGTTCTCCATGACCCGGGCCGCGGAAGGTGCGCGCTATGCCAGCGGGCGACCGGTGCTGACTACGCCAGATAGTGCGGTGCTGATGCTGCGTAGGCTTCTGGAGGCTTGACACTCGACTGGGCCATGCGGTCTTCAGGTACTGCCTATTTAAGTTCAAAAATGCATTTTTGTTTTCGTCGGGCATGCGAAATAAATTGTACTGTGTTGGCTTGCAAAACAATCAGGCTTCGCGTTAAGTAGTCAGCAACCGCCGCCACCGGTGGCCAGCAATGCTCCCCACAAAAACAATACGGAGTACACCCATGAGCAAACGTATCGCCTACGTCACCGCGGGAATGGGCGGCCTTGGCACTGCCATCTGCCAGCGCCTGGCCCGGGATGGTTTCACCGTCGTGGTCGGCTGCGGCCCTGCATCGCCACACAAGGACGCCTGGCTGGCCGAGCAGAAACAGCACGGCTTCGACTTCATCGCCTCGGAAGGCAATGTCGCCGACTGGGCCTCGTGCCAGGAGGCCTTTGCCCGTATCAAGCGCGAAGTCGGCCCGGTGGATGTACTGGTGAACAACGCCGGCACCGCGATCAACGTGGTGTTCCGCGACATGCAGCCCGGTGACTGGAGCACGGTCATCGATACCAACCTCAATTCCCTGTTCAACGTCACTCGCCAGGTCATCGACGACATGGTCGCCCGTAGCTGGGGCCGGGTAATCAATATTTCCTCGGTCAACGCCCAGATCGGCCAGGTAGGCCAGGTAAACTATTCCACCGCCAAATCGGCGATTCGCGGCTTCACCCGCGCGCTGGCCCGCGAAGTTGGCGCACGCGGGGTGACGGTGAACACCGTATCGCCGGGCTTCATCACCACGGCCAAACTGCGCTCGGTCACCAGTGCCTCGGTGATGGACCGCATCATCCAGGACATCCCCGCGCGCCGCCTGGGTACCCCGGACGAAATCGCCGCCATTTGTGCCTGGCTGGCATCTGACGAATCGGGCTATGCAAACGGGGCGGATTTCTCGCTCAATGGCGGCCTGCACATGAGTTGACGGCGCAGGCCGGCTGCCTGCCGCTTTACCTTGATGCGTCTGTTCGGCGCTGACTCATAAAAACAATTGTATTTCAAGTCAAGGTGATACAAATGCTGTCAATTCTTGGATACGGCATGATCGTGACCTTCATGGCCCTGATCATGACCAAGCGCCTGTCGCCGCTGGTGGCCATGACTACGGTACCGATTTTATTCGCGCTGTTCGCAGGCTTCGGGCCGGACATGGGCGACATGATGATCGAGGGGCTGCGCAAGGTCGCGCCCACGGCGATCATGGTGATGTTCGCCATCCTCTACTTCGGGGTGATGTTCGACACCGGCCTGTTCGACCCCATAATCAAGAAGTTCATCCTGCTGATCGGCGGCGACCCGATGAAAGCGGTGGTGTTCGCCGCCCTGCTGGCGGGGCTGGTGTCGCTCGACGGCGACGGCTCGACCACCTACATGATCACTGTCACGGCCATGTTGCCGCTGTTCAAGCGCATGCGCCTGGACCCGCTGGCGCTGACCTGCGTGGTGATTCTTGCCGCCAGCGTCACCAACCTGCTGCCCTGGGGTGGGCCGCTGGCCCGTGCCGCCGCCTCGCTGCAGGTGGAAACCGCCGAACTGTTCCTGCCGTTGATCCCGACCCTGATCATCAGCTTCCTCGGCGTACTGCTGCTGGCCTGGTTCATCGGTACCCGTGAACGCCAGCGCCTGGGCCGCCTGCCGCAGTCGTTGGGCGCGGCCGCCACGGTGTTCGACGATACCGACAACGAGGCTACGCCGTCGCTGTCGGAAGAAAACACCGAACTACGCCGGCCCAAGCTGTTCTGGCTGAATGCCGGCTTGACCATCGCCCTGATGGCTGGCCTGCTGCTGGAAATCCTGCCGCTGGCGATTCTGTTCATGGTGGCGTTCTCGATCGCCCTGGTAATCAACTACCCGCACATGCAGGACCAGCGCAGGCGCATTTCTGCCCACGCGCCGACGGCGTTGAACCAGATCGCCATCTTCCTCGCTGCCGGCATCCTCGCGGGCATCCTCTCGGGCACCGGCATGGTCGATGCCATGTCCAAGAGTTTCCTCGACATGCTGCCGGCAAGCTGGGGGCCGTACATGGCACCGATTACGGCGCTGGCAAGCATTCCCGGCACCTTCTTCATGTCCAACGACGCCTTCTACTACGGGGTACTGCCAGTGCTGGCCAAGGCCGCCGAGGTGTACGGCATCACCCATGCCGAGATCGGCCGTGCCTCGCTGGTCGGCCAGCCCATCCACCTGCTGAGCCCGCTAGTGGCCTCGACCTACTTGCTGTGTGGCCTGGCTGGGGTAGAGTTCAGTGACCACCAGAAGTACACGCTGAAATGGGCGTTCGCGCTGTGCATGCTGATCATGTTCGTGGCCATGGGCTTTGGCCTGTTCCCATGGAGCGCTGGCTGACCCGCGCCGATCAACACCGGGGTGGCCGCAGGCTGCTCCGGCTTCTGCCTTTCAGGACTTTGCCGTGCGTTACGACCTTACCAGCCTGGACCTGTTCATCACCGTGGCCCAGGAGCGCAATCTCACCCGCACCAGCCGCATCAAGCATGTGGCGGTGTCGGCGATCAGCAAGCGCATCACCGAGCTGGAGGCGCAGATCGGCTCGCCGCTGCTGGTGCGCAATGCTCGCGGCGTGGAGCTGACCCCGGCGGGGCAGTCGCTACTGTTCTACGCCCGCCAGCTCAAGCAGACCATGGCCCAACTGGATACCGAGCTGAGCGGCTACGCCAGCGGGGTCAAGGGCCATATCCGTATCCATGCCATTACCTCGGCGCTGTCGCAGTTCCTGCCGCAGGACCTGGCCGGCTTTGCCCAGCTGTACCCGGCGATCAAGTTCGACATCGAAGAGCGGGTAGGCTCGGCGGTGGTCCGTGCAGTTGCCGACGGGCGCGCCGACCTTGGCATCATCGCCGCACAAACTCCTGCTCAGGGCCTGGAAACCTTCCCCTACCGGCACGACGAACTGACCTTGGTCGTACCTGTCGGGCATGCTCTGGCGACCCGTCAGCGGGTGCGCTTCGAAGAGGTGCTGGAGCACGAGATGGTCGGCCCGCACCTGGAAAGCTCGGTGCACACCTTGCTCACCAGTGAAGCCGAGCGGCTGGGCAAGGCACTGAAGCTGCGTATCCGTATCAGCAGCTTTGACTGCATGTGCCGCATGGTGTCGAACGGGCTCGGTGTCGCCGTGCTGCCGCGCAGTGTCATCGACCAGTACCTGCGCAGCCACAAGCTCAAGGCGGTGACCCTTGACGAGCCTTGGGCGCAGCGCACCCTGCTGCTGGCGTTGCGCAAGTTCGATGGCGCCTCGGCCACCCTCAAGACCTTTGTCGACCACCTGAAACTGGCGGATTAGGGCCATTGTTGAGCGTTCGCGATTGGCGAACGCTGCTGTGGTAATTGATCAATTTTCATCCGCCCAGGCTGCTTTTACCATCGGCTCATCCACAACGCCGAGTGCCGATTGCGGCCTGTGCACACGACCAGAAACCGAGCGATACGAGCATGACCGAGACTGCCCGCGACCTGATGAGCACCCTGGAGATCGACCAGGCGCAATTTACCTACGTCGACCTGAAGAAGCTGCTGAACCCCAGCCAGCTGCAACGCCTGCCGTTTTCCATCCGTATCCTGCTGGAGAACGTCGCCCGCTGCACGCCGCAGGCGTTGCAGCCGGTGCTGGCTCGCGCCCTGGGTCAGGGCCCGGACTGCGAGGTGCCGTTCCAGCCCAACCGCCTGATGTTCCATGACACCACCTGCCTGCCGGCGCTGGCCGACTTCGCCGGCATGCGTGACGTGGTGGCCGAGCTGGGTGGCGACCCGGCGGCGATGAACCCGCAGATCCCGGCGGTGCTGACCATCGACCACTCGGTGATTGTCGAGCGCTTTGCCGAGCCGGAAGCGGTCGAACAGAACCTGGACATCGATTTTCGCCGCAACAGCGAGCGCTATCGCTTCATCAAGTGGGCGCAGAAGAGCCTGGACAACTTTGGCGTGATTCCGCCGGGCACCGGCATCATCCACCAGATGAACATGGAAGCCTTGGCCAAGGTGGTATGGGAAAGCCGCACGGAAGACGGCCAGCGCCTGCTGCACCCGGACGATATGGTCGCCACCGACAGCCACACACCAATGATCAACGCCATCGGCGTGCTGGGCTGGGGAGTCGGCGGCCTGGAAGGGCAGGCGGCGATGGTTGGCGAGCCGGTGCCGATCAACTTCCCGCAGGTGATCGGTTTTCGCGTCACCAATGCCCTGCGCCCGGGCGTGACCGCCACCGACCTGTCGCTGCATGTAGCGCAGATCCTGCGCCAGCGTTCGGTGGTGGGCAAGTTCGTCGAGTTCACCGGCCCTGGCCTGACCACCCTCAGTTGGGCGGCGCGCGGTACGGTGTCGAACATGGCGCCGGAGTATGGCGCCACCGTGGTGTTCTTCCCGTTCGACGACCAGACCCTGGACTATCTGAGACTCACCGGCCGCTCAGCCGAGCTGTGCCTGCAAGCCGCCAGCTACATGCATGCCCAGGACCTGCATCGGCGCGATGACCAGCCAGAGCCTCAGTTCGATGAACTGATCGAACTGGACCTGGCCACCATCGAGCCGAGTGTCGCCGGCCCGTACCAACCGCACCAGCGGCAGCCGCTGTCGCGCTCGGGCGCCTCGTTCCAGGAGCAGGTGCTCGGTAATGGCAACCTGATTGCCGGCCCCAAGGCAGAGCAGTTTTTCGAGCCATCCTTCGGTACGCCGATCAGTCACGGCGCCGTGGTGATCTCGGCGATCACCAGTTGCACCAACACTGCCAACCCGGCGCAGATGATCCAGGCTGGACTGCTGGCGCGTAACGCCCGACGCCTGGGGCTGCAGCGCAAGCCCTGGGTCAAGACTTCACTGTCGCCGGGCTCCCAGGTGGTGGCTGACTACCTGGCCGAGGCCGACCTGCTGCAGGACTTCTCTGCCTTGGGCTTTGACCTGGCCGGCTTTGGCTGCATGACCTGCATCGGCAACTCCGGCAAGCTTGAAACCCACGTGGAAGCCTTTGCCGACCAGGGCCTGAAAGGCGTGGTGGTGCTGTCGGGCAACCGCAACTTCGAAGGTCGGGTGAACCCCAAGGTGCCCGCAGGTTACCTGGCTTCGCCGGCCCTTTGCGTGGCCTTCGCCATCGCCGGTACCGTCGAGGTCGACCTGACCCGCGAAGCGCTCGGACATGACAGCGCCGGCAACCCGGTGTACCTGCACGACCTTATGCCCAGCGACGAGGAGGTCGCCACACTGGCGGCCCGGGTGGTCAAGCCGGAATTCTTCCGGCAACGCCTGGCCACCGTCTGGGACGGTACCCACCATTGGCAGGCGCTGTCGGCCGAAGGCAGCGTGCAGTTCCCGTGGGATGCGCGGTCCACCTACCTGCGCCGTCCGCAGTATCTGGCCGATATCCAGGCCGAACCCAAGGCCAGCCTGGCGATCCAGGGGGCGCGGCCGTTGATGGTGCTGGGCGACAACGTGACCACCGACCATATTTCCCCTGCTGGCGCGATCCCTGCCAACAGCCAGGCTGGCGAGTGGCTGCTGGCGCGCGGCGAGGACCCGCAGGACCTAAACCAGTACTCCACCCGCCGCAGCAACCACGAAGTGATGTTGCGTGGCGCGTTTACCAACAAGTCGGTGCGTAACCGCCTGCTCGGCGAGCAGCAGCCAGGTCCTGGTGCCTGGGCCTGGAACGCCGACCACAGTCAGTGCCTGCCGCTGTACGACGCGGCGCAGAGCTATGCCGGTACGCCAATGGTGGTGTTCGCCGGTATCAACTACGGCGCCGGCTCCAGCCGTGACTGGGCGGCCAAGGCCCAGGCCCTGCTGGGCGTGCGCGCCGTGGTGGCACGCAGCATCGAGCGGATTCACCGCAGCAACCTGATCGGCATGGGCGTGCTACCGCTGCTGTTCAAGGGCGGCGAGAGCGTGGACGACCTGCAACTGGATGGCAGCGAGCATTTCGACTTCGTCGGCCTGGACGAACTGAGCGTGGGCGAAAACCGCATCCGCCTGCTGGTGCAGCGCCAGGATGGCCGCCGCGACGAGGCCGAGCTGATTGCCCGCATCGATTCGCAGCAGGAAATCCGCTACCTGGTCAATGGCGGGGTGCTGCCCTATGTGATTCGCAAAGTGGTCAAGCGCACCCGCAGTTGACGCTGCTGACCTGAACGATGCTGCTCTGAATGTTTCAAGGCGGTGGCCGTGATGGCCACCGTGCGGGGCGCTGCTGCCGCCACAAAGGCCAGCGCTCATCCACTAACGGGAGAACTACCCAATGTTTGCCTACGTCGGTTCGCGCACCACCCGCGAGCGCAATGCCAGGGGTGACGGTATCACGGTCTATCAGGTGGACCAGCAGGCGGGCACCCTGGAGCGCGTGCAGGTGGTCGGTGACCTGGTCAACCCGTCGTTCCTGGCCCTCAACCGGGCCGGCGACCGTCTGTACAGCGTGCATGGCGATCGCAGCGAAGTCAGCGCCTTCAGCGTCGACCGCAACGATGGCAGCCTGGTCCTGCTCAACACCGTCAGCTGCGAAGGCCGCAACCCGGTGCACCTGGCGCTGGACCCGAGCGAGCGCCACATGATCGTGTCCAACCACATTACCGGCACCCTGGCAGTGCTGGACGTACAGGCCGATGGCCGCCTGGGTGCGGTCAGCCAGCTGGTGCAACTGGAAGGGCCGATCGGGCCGCACCGGGTCGAGCAGCCATTTGCCAAGCCACATTTCAACCCGTTCGATGCCTCGGGCCAGTTTGTGCTGGTGCCGGACAAAGGCCTGGACCGGGTGTTCAGCTTCCGCTTCGACAACGGCAAGTTGTACCCGGCCGAGCAACCCTTCGTGGCCAGTCGCGAAGGCGCCGGGCCACGGCATATCGCGCTGCACCCCAATGCGCCTTACGCCTTTGCCATCAACGAGCTGGATTCCACCGTCACCAGCTACCGCTTCGACGCCATGACCGGTGCACTGCAACCGCTGCAGGTGTTGTCGTCACTGCCCTCGACCTACACCGGCAACAGCCGCGCCTCGGAAATCGAAGTGGACCGCAGCGGGCGTTTTCTCTACGCCTCCAACCGCGGTTACGACAGCATCGCAGTGTTTGCCATCGACCTGCAAAGCGGCCTGCTGACGCTAGCCGATGTGGCGCCGAGCGGTGGCAGCACGCCACGCTTCTTCACCCTTACTCCCAACCAGCGCTTTGTCTTCGCCCTGAACGAAGACAGCGACAGCATCGTTGCCCTGGCAGTCGATGCGCAGCACGGACGCTTGAGCAAGACGGGCTTTGCGGTTTCGACCGGCAGTCCGGTCTGCATGGTTTTTTCTGCCTGAACCGGGCTGCACGTATAACAATGAAAAGGGGCGGGCTCTGGCCTGCCCCATAGTGAGGTTGCCATGAACAACAACAAGACTGTCGATGAACAGGCCACGGTCCGCAAGGTCACCCTGCGCATCATCCCTTTCATGTTCCTGCTTTACATCGTGTCGTACCTGGACCGTGCCAACATCGGCTACGCGGCCCTGGAAATGAACAAGGAGTTGGCCCTGACCAGTGAAGCCTTCGGCTTCATCTCGGGTATCTTCTTCATCGGTTACTTCCTGTTCGAAGTTCCGAGCAACGTCATGCTCAACAAGTACGGTGCGCGGGTGTGGATCGCCCGCATCCTGGTGACTTGGGGAGCCATCGCTGCCGCTACCGCCTTTGCCCAGACCGCCAACCAGCTGTATGTGCTGCGCTTCTTCCTTGGCGTGGCAGAGGCCGGGTTCTTTCCGGGCGTAATCGTGTATCTGACTTACTGGTTCCGCTCCAGGGAGCTGGCCACCACCGTGGCCCTGTTCACGGCGGCGATCCCGGTCAGCTACATCATCGGTGCACCGCTTTCCACCTGGATCATGGACAACATCAAGTGGCTGGACTGGAGCGGCTGGCGCTGGATGCTGTTCCTCGAAGGCGTGCCAGCAATTTTCCTCGGCGTGGCCTGCTTCCTGTTCCTGACCGACAAGCCCGAACAGGCCAAGTGGCTTACCCAGGCAGAAAAGGACTGGCTGATCGCCGAACTGGAACGTGACCGCCAGAGCCGCAAGAATGTAAAGCGCCTGAGTGTGTTCAAGACCATGGTCAACCCCAAGGTGCTGTACCTGGCGTTCATCTACTTCGTGTACCAGTGCGGCAGCCTGGGTGTCGGCTACTGGATGCCGCAGATCATCAAGGGCTTCAGCAGCAGCCTGACCCATACCCAGATCGGCCTGATCGCCATGCTGCCGTACATTGTCGCGACCATTCTGATGGTGGTGTGGTCGCGCAGCTCTGACCGGCGCAACGAGCGCAAGCTGCACTCGGCTATCCCGCTGGCGGTGGCGGCCCTGGGCCTGGTAGGTGCGGCCATGCTGCCAAGCCCGGTGGCATCGATGACGATGATCTGTGTGGCGCTGACCGGGCTATATAGCTTCAAGTCGCCGTTCTGGGCACTGCCTACATTGTTCCTCGACCGCGCCACCGCTGCGGTGTCGATTGCCGTGATCAACTCCATCGGCAACCTCGGCGGCTTTGCCGGGCCGTCGCTGATTGGCGTGGTCAAGGGCGAGACCGGCAGTGCGGCGACCGGGTTGATGTTCCTTAGTGCCTTGTTGCTACTGGCGTTCCTGATGACCTTGCTGATGCGGGTTGACAACAAGGAACCCGGTCAGCCGCAGACCGCATCCGCCCACTAGTCCCTTGGGGCTGCTGCGCAGCCCGTTCGCAGCACAAGGCTGCTCCTGCACAGGAGCACGCCACCTCTGAAGCAACACCAAACCACCAGAAGCGGCCTTGTGTCGCGACAGGGCCGCGCCGCGGCCCCAACAATCCCAGCAAATTCGGAACCGCCAGATGCACAACAACAAGAACATCCTGCGTACCCTGCTAACCCTGTCTCCCTGCCTGGCCGCCGGCACCGTCAGCGCCGAAGGCTTCATCCAGGACAGCAAGGCCAATCTGACGCTGCAGAACTACTATTTCAACCGCGACTTCCGCGACGGCACCGGCCAGTCCAAGCGCGAGGAGTGGGCTCAGGGTTTCCTGCTCGACCTGCGCTCCGGCTACACCCCTGGCACAGTCGGCTTCGGCCTGGACGCCCTGGGCATGCTTGGCATCAAGCTCGATTCAAGCCCCGACCGTGCAGGCTCTGGTCTGCTGCCGGTGCACGACGATGGTCGCGCCGCCGACGAGTTCAGCCGCCTGGGCTTGACCGCCAAG
Source organism: Pseudomonas sp. X4 (assembly GCF_040784925.1). NCBI lineage: Bacteria > Pseudomonadati > Pseudomonadota > Gammaproteobacteria > Pseudomonadales > Pseudomonadaceae > Pseudomonas > Pseudomonas sp. X4. The sequence goes on from NZ_CP160798.1 coordinate 4,690,132, forward strand.
GTCAAGGTGTCTGCCAGCGAGTTCAAGTACGGCACCCTGGTCCCCAAACTGCCGACCGTGCAGGCCAATACCGGCCGCATCCTGCCGCAAACCTTCGAGGGCGGCTTGCTGACGGTCAAGGAAATCGAAGGCTTGACCTTCACCGTTGCGCGCTTCAACCGGATGACCGACCGCGACTCGACCAACGCGACCAGGATTACCCTCAACAACAAGAACCGGCGCTTCGCCGGGGCCGTTGAAGGGGATGACTACTGGATCGGCGGTGCTGACTACGCCTTGAGCAAGCAGCTGGGCATTAGCTACCAGTACGCCGAGTTGCAGGACGTGTACCGGCAGAGCTTCTTCGGCCTCAACCATGTATGGAGCCTGGGCCCGGGGAAGCTCAAGAGTGACCTGCGCTACATGCTCAGTGACGACGCCGGCAAAGCCCGTGGTGGTGCCATCGATAGCGGCGCCCTGAGCGGCATGTTTACCTACAGCCTGGGCGGCCATGCCTTTGGCCTTGGCTTGCAGAAAATGAATGGCGATACCTCAATGCCGTTCCTCAACGGTACCGACCCGTACCTGACCAACTACATCCAGATCAACGACTTTGCCGAGCCGGGCGAGCGTTCGTGGCAGTTGCGCTATGACTACGACTTCGCTGCGCTGGGCATCCCGGGCCTGAGCTTCATGACCCGCTATGTCAAGGGCGACCACGCCGATGCGGCCACCTCGACACAGCAGGGGCGTGAATGGGAGCGCAACACCGATATCGCCTACGTGATCCAGGCCGGCCCCTTGAAGAACGTTGGCATTCGCTGGCGTAATGCGGCCTACCGCTCCAATTTCGCCCGGGGTGCAGACGAAAACCGCCTGATCGTGACCTACACCTTGCCTATCTGGTAAGGCCAGAAAAATTCATGGAGAACCCGATGCCTGCCACCATCGCGCAAGCAGTGCTCAATCAACTTGCCCCCAACGGCATCCTCCCGGTTGCCATCAATCTCGGCAATCCGGTCCTCGCACAGCGTGGCCCGGACGGTGAACCGCAGGGCGTATCGGTCGCTCTTGCCAAGGCTTTGGCCGAAGAGCTTGGCGTTACCCTGCAAATGCATACCTTCGACGCCGCCGGCAAAGTTTTCGCGGCGCTGGAGGAGGGGACCTGGAATCTGGCCTTCCTCGCCATCGAGCCGGTGCGCGAAGCACAGATAGCCTTCAGCGAACCCTATGTACTGATCGAAGGCACGTACCTGGTAAACCGCGATGCGCCGTTCCAACAGGTCGAGCAACTGGACTGTGCCGGCTTGCGCCTGGCCGTGGGCAATGGGGCTGCCTATGACCTGTACCTGAGCCGCACCCTCGAACACGCCGAGTTGGTACGTGCCGATACCTCGGCTGGCGCCGTTGACCTGTTCATCGAGCAAGGCCTGGATGCCGCGGCCGGTGTGCGTCAGCCGTTGCAGAAAGTGGCCGATGCCGACTTGCGGTATCGGGTGCTGGACGGCGCGTTCACCGCCATTCGCCAAGCCATGGCCGTGCCGCGTGGGCGCGAGCAGGCTGCAGCCTATGTGCGGGACTTTGTCGAACGGCAGTTGCGCAGTGGTTTTGTTCGTGGGGCCTTGCTGGCTACCGGGCAAACGGACGTCAGCGCACCGCGTTGAGTTTGGGGGGGCGCTTTGCGCCCCATCGCGACACAAGGCCGCTCCCACAGGTACAGCGTGATCCCGAAGCCTGTGCCGTACCTGGACTGCCCCCGAAAAGTTGGACAGTTTTAGCCAGTGGCCTGAGTCCTGTAGCTGACAGGGCTCAGGCCATTGAGTTTCAGCCTGATGCGGTCATGGTTGTAGTAATGGATGTACTCCTCCAGGCCCGCCTTCAGCTGTTCGACGCTTTCAAAGCGCTTCAGGTAGAAGAACTCTGACTTCAGTGTGCCGAAGAAGCTTTCCATCGCTGCATTATCCAGACAATTACCCTTGCGAGACATGCTCTGCTTCACACCGCGCGCTGCGAGCTTATGGCGGTATTGGGGCTGCTGGTAATGCCATCCCTGGTCTGAGTGGATCACTAGCTTGGGCTTTTCACCCAACCCATCGAGCGCCTTTTCCAGCATGTTCCCAACCAAGCCATAGGTAGGCCGGCAAGCTGTTTCATAGGCGATGATCTCACCGTTGTACAAGTCCATCACGGGCGACAGGTAGAGCTTTTGTTGGGCCACTTTGAACTCAGTGACATCGGTCACCCACTTCTGGTTGGGGCGTTGCGCGACGAAATTACGCTCAAGCAAATTCATGGCCACCTTGCCGACAATGCCGCGATAAGATCGATACTTCTTCGGGCGTACAACGGACTGCAAACCAAGCTCAGCCATCAACCGTTCAATGACCTTCTTGTTGACCAAGGTCCCCTGATTCCTGATGGCAAGGGCAATGCGGCGGTAGCCATACAGCCCTTTCTCCTCGTGATAGACACGCTGCACCAACTCCTTGAGCGAGGCGTGCCTGTCCGGCTTTTGCTGGCACTTGACCTGGTAATAAAAGGTACTGCGTGCCAACCCCACCATCTGCAAGAGGTCAGGCAGCGGATATTTATGTCTGAATTTGCAGACGATCAGGGCTTTTTCGTCCGTGTTCGCTCCTTCTCCTCTCGCAGAGCCTTTAACTCCTTTAGGACATCATTCTCCATACGCAGATACTCGAGCTCGCTCAACAACTGCTCACGAGATTTCTCTGCGTCATTGGTGTCTGTCGGCTTGATGGGCTTAATTTTCTTCGGCACGGCTGATTTTCTTTGTTTGGCGAGAGTGGCTACAGGACTGCCACTGTAGTGCTGCCGCAGCCAAATGCCTATCTGTGAGGACTGTCCAAGGTCAAAGTGCGCCGCTGTTTGGCGCAGGGACAGGCGATGCTCAAGCATGTACTTGAGCACCCGCCGCTTGAATTCCTCGGTGTAGCGGCGACCATGCGAGCGAGGGCTGAGGCTGGCATCGGCTTGGTAGCCAGCAACCCAGCGCCGAAGCAGGCTGAAATCGATGCCAAAGTGTTGTGCCACCTTGCGAAAGCCCCGGCTGCCCTCTAGGTAAGCGGTGATAGCCGTGAGCTTGAACTGCTCTGTGTATTTACCCATAGATCCCCCAAGGGTTGGATTGGTGTCCAACTTCTTGGGGGCAGTCCATACCTGTGGGAGCGGGCATGCCCGCGAAGCAGGCGACGCGGTGGATGGCAGCGGCTCTGCCGGTGTTCGCGGCTAAAGCCGCTCCTACAGGTGCAGCGTGAGCCTGAAGCCTGCGCCGTACTTGTGGGAGCGGGTTCACCCGCGAAGCAGGCGACGCGGTGGATGTGTTCGGTTACTGCGCAGGTTTCGGGTACAAGCTGTACCTGTGGCTGCGGCGCTCATTTACCATGGCGGCTGTTTTTAGCCATTACCAAGGAATCCCTCCATGAGCGCCCCTCAGTTCCGCACCCCCACAGCCGCCGACGCCGAACGCTGCTACGCCATCGAAATCGGTGCCTATGAAGGCGATGAGGCGGCCACGCTGGAGAAGATCCGCACCCGCATCGCGCAGTATCCGCAGGGCTTCCTGGTGCTGGAAAACGTGGGCGAGATCGTTGGTTTCATCAACAGCGGCTGTGCCCACGAAGTGGTGATGTCCGACGAGGCATTCAAGGAGCTGGTCGGGCATGACCCGGCGGCGCCAAATGTGGTGATCATGTCGGTGGTGGTGGACCCGGCGCACCAGGGCAAAGGCTACGCCAAGCAGTTGATGGATGAATTCATCGCACGCATGAAAGCGGCGGGCAAGCTGACCATTCATCTGATGTGCAAGGAACAGCATGTGGCGTTGTACCAGAAGCTGGGCTATCAGTACGTGAAACCGTCGCCGTCGGACCACGGCGGCATGGCCTGGCATGAGATGCTCATGGTCCTCTGATTTAGCAAGACACGGCAGCGTTGCCGGCGATGGGCCGCCAAGGCGGCCCCGAATGGCTGCTTATTCGCCGCTGACCAGCTGGCGTGCCAACTGGTTGTGGCGCTCCAGCACCCGTGGCAGGTCGACCGTGGCCAGCTGGCCATCCTTCACCACCACACGGCCATTGATGACACTGGTGTGCACCTGGGTCGGGGTGCAGAACACCAGCGCCGCCAACGGGTCGTGGTGGCCGCCGGCATAGGCCACGTGGCCGAGGTCGAAGGCGACAAAGTCGGCCACCATGCCTGGGGCCAGGGCGCCGATGTCGTTGCGGTTGAGCACCTTGGCACCGCCGAGCGTTGCAATTTCCAGCGCCTCGCGTGCAGTCATCGCGTCGGGGCCGAAGCCCACCCGTTGCAGCAGCAAGGCCTGGCGCACTTCACCGATCATGCTGGCGCCGTCGTTGGATGCCGAACCGTCGACCCCAAGGCCCACCGGCACCCCGTGGTCGCGCATCTTGCGCACCGGGGCGATGCCCGAGGCCAGGCGCATGTTCGAGCATGGGCAGTGGGCGACACCCGTGCCGGTGCGGGCGAACAGCTCGATGCCATGCTGGTCGAGTTGCACACAGTGGGCGTGCCACACGTCGTGGCCGACCCAGCCGAGGTCTTCGGCATATTCGGCGGGGGTCATGCCGAACTTCTCGCGGCTGTAGGCGATGTCGTTGACGTTCTCGGCCAGGTGGGTGTGCAACGACACCCCGTACTGGCGCGCCAGCACGGCTGCTTCGCGCATCAGGTCGCGGCTGACCGAGAACGGCGAGCAGGGCGCCACCACGATGCGGCGCATCGAGCCGTGGCTGGCGTCGTGATAGTCCTCGATCAGGCGCTGGGACTCCTTGAGGATGTCGGCTTCCTTCTCCACCACCGAATCAGGCGGCAGACCGCCCTGGCTGCGGCCCACGCTCATGCTGCCGCGCGCGGCGTGGAAGCGCATGCCGATCTCGTCGGCGGCATGGATGCTGTCGTCGAGCTTGCAGCCGTTGGGGTAGATGTACAGGTGGTCGCTGGACGTGGTGCAGCCGGACAGGATCAGTTCGGCCATGGCGGTCTGGGTCGACACCGCGATCATCTCGGGGGTCAGGCGCGCCCAGATCGGGTACAGGTTGGTCAGCCAGTTGAACAGTTCGCCGTCCTGGGCTGCCGGCACCACGCGGGTGAGGCTCTGGTACATGTGGTGGTGGGTGTTGACCAGGCCAGGGATGACCACCTTGCCGGCCATGTCCAGCACCACATCGGCGTGCTGTGGCAGGGTATCGCTGGGGCCGACCTGGCGGATCAGGTTGCCTTCGATGAACATTCCGCCGTTCCTGATCTCGCGGCGTTCGCCGTCCATGGTGACCAGAAGTTCGGCGTTTTTGACCAGTAGCGTTCTTGGAGCATTTGTAGATGACATGGCTTAAGCCTGTCGCAATACGCATCGGCGATTACCGATGTCATAGGCGCATGGCATTGTAAGCAAGGTTTTTGCGGATTGTATACAGGGCTGGTAATCCTGTACTGGCCTCTTCGCGGGTAAACCCGCTCCCACAGGTACTGCACAGTGCTTGAATTCTGTGCAGTACCTGTGGGAGCGGGTTTACCCGCGAAGAGGCCAGTACAGGCTACCTCAATGTCAGATCAAACCGCGCCACGGCTGGCGACCCCATCCACCAACCGCGCAATCCCCAGCGGGTTGGCACTTTTCAGCACATCCGGCAGCAGCGCATCCGGGTAGTTCTGGAAGCACACCGGGCGCAGGAAGCGGTCGATGGCCAAGGTACCGACCGAAGTGCCTCGGGCATCGGAGGTAGCCGGGTATGGCCCGCCATGCACCATCGCGTCCGATACCTCTACGCCGGTCGGGTAGCCGTTCAGCAGCAGGCGCCCGGCCTTGCGCTCCAGCAGCGGCACCAGCGTGGCAAAGGCACGCAGGTCGTCCGGTTCGGCAATCAGGGTGGCCGTCAGCTGGCCTTGAAGGTGGTGCAGCGCTTCGGCCAGTTGCTGGGCATCGGCCACTTCCACCACCACGGTGGTCGGGCCGAACACTTCTTCCTGCAGCAGCGGGTCGCTGTCCAGCAGCAGGCTCACGTCCGCCTTGAACAGCTGCGGCTGGGCCTGGGTGCCGGCTTGTGGCTGCCCGGCCAGGTGCTGGATGCCAGGGTGCGCCAGCAGGTGCTGCACACCGTTCTGGTAGCTGCGTAGGGTGCCAGCGTTGAGCATGGTCTGCGGCGCCTGGTCGGCCATGCGCGCCACCAGCGTGTGCACGAAGCGTTCGAACTGCGGCGACTTGATGCCCACCACCAGGCCCGGGTTGGTGCAGAACTGCCCGCAACCCAGCACTACCGAGGCGGCCAGTTCGCCGGCTACCTGCTCGCCACGGGCCTGCAGGGCCTGGGGCAGGACAATTACCGGGTTGATGCTGCTCATTTCGGCGAACACCGGGATCGGCTGCGGGCGCGCAGCCGCCATGTCGCACAGGGCGCGGCCACCACGCAGCGACCCGGTGAAGCCGACCGCCTGGATGGCCGGGTGCTTGACCAGTGCTTCGCCCACGCCGGCGCCATAGATCATGTTGAACACGCCTGCAGGCATGCCGCAGCCGGCCACCGCGCGGTCAATGGCCGCGGCCACGTGGGCAGCGGTCAGCATGTGCCCGCTGTGGGCCTTGAACACCACCGGGCAGCCGGCCGCCAGCGCCGAGGCGGTATCACCGCCGGCGGTGGAGAAGGCCAGCGGGAAGTTGCTGGCACCGAATACAGCCACCGGGCCGACGCCGATGCGGTACTGGCGCAGGTCCGGGCGTGGCAGCGGGGTGCGCTCGGGCAGCGCACGGTCGATGCGCGCACCGAGGAAGTCGCCACGGCGCACCACATCGGCGAACAGGCGCAGCTGGTTGCTGGTGCGGGCGCGCTCACCGCGGATGCGTGCCTCGGGCAGCGCGGTTTCGCGCATCACATGCTGGACGAAGTCATCGCCCAGTGCGTCCAGTTCGTTGGCCATGGCGTCGAGGAAGGCGGCGCGCTGTGCCGGGCTGGTGCTGCGGTAGGCCGGGTAGGCAGCCTCGGCGGCCTGCACGGCGGCTTCGACTTCGTCGCCGGTCGCCTGGTGGAAGGCGTATGGCAGTGGCTCGCCGGTGTGGGCGTCGACGCTGTTCAGCAGCACGTCACCGTTGCCGCTGAGCTGGCCGGCGATGTGGTTCAGGCGATGTTCGATGGACATTTCGTTTCCCGTTGGCAATGACAGACGTTGGGCTGGGACTGTAGGGGGCGAAATGCGTGCTGAATAATGATTAATGCGGATCAGGTGATAACAGATTGTTATCGCAACGGCCTTCTCCAAAAGTTTCCATCGTATGCACGGCCCCCTGTGGGAGCGGGTTCACCCGCGAAGCAGGCGACTCGGTGTATGGCACCGGCTTCGCCGGTATTCGCGGGTAAACCCGCTCCCACAGGGACCGCGCAAATGCTTGAAAGCGCGTGGGTCACTCGGCCATCTGCAACTCCGGCAGCTTTACCCGGAACGCCCGGGTAAGCCCCAGCAGCACCACCAGGCCCATGCCCATCCAGCACAAACCGATGGTGAACGACAGGCTGGTCAGGCTGCTCCACAGCCACAGCGTGCTGAGGAAGCCCAGGCCGGGAATGGCGCCATACAGCAGGTAGTTGCGGCCACCACGCAGCTTGTGGTCGATCAGGTAGTGCTTGACCACGGCCAGGTTCACCGCCGAGAAGGCGAACAGCGCGCCAAAGCTGATCATGTTGGCCACCGTGTCGAGGCTGATCACCAAGGCAATCAGCGACAGCAGGCTGACCAGCAGGATGGCCGTGGCCGGTACGCGCTTTTTCGTCACCAGCTGGCCGAACGCACGGGGCAACGCACCGTCGCGGCCCATGGCGAACAGCACCCGCGACACGCTGGCCTGGGACACCATGGCCGAGGCGAAGCAGCCGGCCACGTAGGTGGCGGTGAAGGCGGTCACCAGCAGTTCGCCGCCGACCCGGCGCATCACGTCCACCGACGCCGAGTCCGGGTCGGCGAAGCTGCCCCAGTCAGGGAACACCATCTGTGCGCAGTACGACACCACCAGGAACAACATGCCGCCGATCAGCGACACGGCGAGGATCGCCACGGGAATGCGGTAGGTGGGGTTGCTGGTTTCCTCGGCCATGGTCGAGACCGCATCGAAGCCCAGGAACGACAGGCACAGCACGGCGGCGCCGGTCATGATCAACGGCACGCTGAAGCCTTCGTGGTGGAACGGCGCCAGCAGCGACACCGGCTGCGCCTGCCCGCCGAGGTTGTGGATGGACAGGGCGACGAACACGACGATGAACACCAGTTGCACCACCACCAGGATCCAGTTCACCCGGGTGATCGACTCGATGCCGATCAGGTTGAGGAAGGTAACCAGGGCAATGGAGCCCGCCACCCACACCCAGGCGTGGATGGCCGGGAAGTACTCCGACATGTAGATGCCGATCAGCAGGTAGCTGAGCAGCGGCAGGAAGATGTAGTCGAGCAGCAGGGTCCAGCCGGCGATGAAGCCGATGTGACTGCCGAAGGCCTTGCGGGTGTAGGTGTAGACCGAGCCGGAGTAGGGGTGGGCCTGGACCATGCGGCCGTAGCTGTAGGCGGTCAGCAGCATGGCGGCGAGGGTCAGCAGGTAGGCGGTGGGCAGGTGCCCCTTGGTCATCTGGGTGACCAGCCCGTAGGTGGTGAATACTGCAAGGGGGACCATGTAGGCCAGGCCGAACAGCACCAGGGCGGGCAGCCCCATGGACTTGCGGAAACGGCCGTTGCTGGCGGTGGGTTGCGACGGGCTATGTGCAGGGCTATGGGCTGTACTTGTTGTTGTATGCATTGCTAACTCCTGGAAAGGGATGCAGGACGCCGCGGTATGCGAGCGGGCTCGATACCGGTGGGTGTTGTGCAAGGAGGTCGAGCGGGTGGCTCGCAGCGCTGGGGCGGGTTGATGCTCCCACACCCCGCCGGTACCCGGAATCACCCTTTGGGGTGAGCCGGCAGGGGGCTTTGCCTGCTCACCCCAAAGGGTGATTTCGGTGTTTGCAGTGCCATGGGAGTATCTGGCCAACGACGCACCGCACTGGCGGCGGTGCCTTTACTTGAGACGGCAGGCCCAAAGTGACTGATCAATTGCTTTCGCAACAGTGGTTCGAGCACCTGGCCAAGGTCACCGAGGCGATCGGCCGACCGGGCTTTGCCGCCACCCTGTTTGCTGCGCTTGGCGTGATTCGGCCGATCCAGGCGACCACGGTGTACCTGTACCCGCACGACGGCATGCCCTGCGCGCTGTTCGAGCAGGACGACAAGGCGCCCTGGCAGCCCGAGGGCAATGTCAGCCGCTACCTGTCCGGCTTCTATCTGCTCGACCCGTTCTACGGGGCCTGTGTGGAGCAGGTCGAGTCCGGTTGCTACGGCCTGTTCGAAGTGGCGCCCGACCACTTCGAGGTCAGCGAGTACTACCAGTCGTTCTACCGGCACTCGCACCTGGAGGATGAGCTCAACTACATCCTGCAGGTCGCGCCCGGGCAGAGCCTGGCGGTATCGCTGGCGTTCACCGACAAGCTCGATGGGCAAACCCGTGCGCTGTTCGCGCGTATCACGCCCTGGGTGCTGGCGGTGCTCGGCAAGCACTTCGCCGGGCTGGACAGCCGCACCGGGCGCTTCGAGAACATCCTCGAGCAGCGCATCCACGCGGCGTTGAACAACTTCGGCAGCTCGCTGCTGACCGAGCGTGAGTGCCGTATCGCCCAGCTGATCCTGCGTGGCCACTCGACCAAGTCGCTGGCCGAGCGCCTGGGGGTGTCGGAGGACACCATCAAGTCACACCGCAAGAACGTCTACGCCAAGCTCGACATCGGTACCCAGTCCGAGCTGTTCTCCCTGTTCATCGACGCGCTGGCCAATGCCCAGGGCGTGCTGGGCAAGGACCCGCTGGAAAGCTACATGGGCAAGCTGCGCTGAGCGCAAGCCACCCTGCAACCCCACCGCAAAGGAAAACCAACAATGAATGCGCCTTTCGCCCCGCAACGCCAGACCCGTGACTACCAGGCAGCCGATGCCGCGCACCACATCCATGCCTTCCTCGACCAGAAGGCGCTGAACGCCGAAGGGCCGCGGGTGATCGTCGGTGGCGAACGCCTGCACCTGTGGGACAGCGAGGGCAAGCGCTACCTGGATGGCATGTCCGGCCTGTGGTGCACCCAGCTCGGCTACGGCCGTCGCGACCTGACCGCTGCCGCAGCCACGCAGATGGACCAGCTGGCCTACTACAACATGTTCTTCCACACCACCCACCCGGCGGTGATCGAACTGTCCGAGCTGCTGTTCAGCCTGTTGCCGGGGCACTACAGCCACGCGATCTACACCAACTCCGGCTCCGAGGCCAACGAGGTGCTGATCCGTACCGTGCGCCGCTACTGGCAGGTGGTTGGCCAGCCGAACAAGAAGATCATGATCGGCCGCTGGAACGGTTACCACGGCTCGACCCTGGCCGCCACGGCGCTGGGTGGCATGAAGTTCATGCACGAAATGGGCGGGTTGATTCCGGATGTGGCGCACATCGATGAACCGTACTGGTACGCCGAGGGCGGCGAGCTGACCCCGGCCGAGTTCGGCCGCCGCTGCGCCCTGCAACTGGAGGAGAAGATCCTTGAACTGGGTGCCGAGAACGTCGCCGGCTTTATCGCCGAGCCGTTCCAGGGCGCAGGCGGCATGATCTTCCCGCCGGAAAGCTACTGGCCCGAGATCCAGCGCATCTGCCGCCAGTACGACGTGCTGCTGTGCGCCGATGAAGTGATCGGCGGCTTTGGCCGCACTGGCGAATGGTTCGCCCACGAGTACTTCGGCTTCGAGCCTGACACCCTGTCGATCGCCAAGGGCCTGACCAGCGGCTACGTGCCCATGGGCGGCCTGGTGCTGAGCAAGCGCATTGCCGAGGCGCTGGTGGAGCGGGGTGGGGTGTTCGCCCACGGCCTGACCTATTCCGGCCACCCGGTGGCGGCGGCGGTGGCCATCGCCAACCTGAAGGCGCTGCGTGACGAAGGCATCGTGCGCCAGGTGAAGGACGACACCGGGCCGTACCTGCAACGCATCCTGCGCGAGGTGTTTGCCGACCACCCGTTGATCGGCCAGGTGCAGGGCGCCGGGTTGGTGGCGGCGCTGCAGTTCGCCGAGCACAAGCCGACGCGCAAGCGCTTCGCCAACGAGAATGACCTGGCCTGGCAGTGCCGCACCTTCGGTTTCGAGGAAGGGGTGATCATTCGCTCCACCCTGGGCCGGATGATCATGGCGCCGGCGCTGATCGCCAACCACAGCGAGCTGGATGAGCTGGTGGAGAAGACCCGCATCGCCGTGGACCGCACGGCGCGCCTGGTCGGCAAGCTCTAAAAACCTGCGAGCGCTCCGCAGCCCCTGTGGGAGCGGGTTCACCCGCGAAGAATGCGACGCGGTGCATGGCACCGGCTTCGCCGGTGTTCGCGGCGGTTCGACGCCTCGATGAACCCGCTCCCCCGGGGCTGTATCGACACTGCACCTTACGAGCAACAGAGACCGCCACGACGGTCGCCTGGAGTACAAATGTACACCCTCGAATTCTGGCAACAACGTGCCTCGGACCTCTACCTCCCGGCCAATGCACTGATCGACGGCAAGCCCGTCAACGCACAGGACGGCGCCACCTTCGCCGCCATCAACCCCGCCACCAACAAGGTGCTGGCCCAGGTCACCGCCTGCGGCCAGGCCGAGGTCGACCTGGCCGTCGCCAGCGCCCGCAGGGCTTTCGAACAAGGCCCATGGCCGCGCATGGCCCCCGGCGAGCGCAAGAAAGTGCTGCTGCGCCTGGCCGAGCTGATCATGGCCCATCGCGAAGAACTGGCCCTGCTCGACTCGCTGAACATGGGCAAGCCGGTCATGGACGCCTACAACATTGACGTGCCGGGCTCGGCGCAGGTGTTCGCCTGGTACGGCGAGGCGCTGGACAAGCTGTACGACCAGGTGGCACCCACCGCGCCCAACGCGCTGGCCACCATCACCCGCGAAGCCCTCGGCGTGGTCGCCGCCGTGGTGCCGTGGAATTTCCCGCTCGACATGGCCGCCTGGAAGCTCGCCCCGGCGCTGGCTGCCGGCAACAGCGTGGTGCTCAAGCCCGCCGAGCAATCACCGTTCTCGGCCCTGCGCCTGGCCCAGCTGGCGTTGCAGGCCGGTGTGCCGGAAGGCGTGCTGAACGTGGTGCCGGGCCTGGGCGAGCAGGCCGGGCAGGCGCTGGGCCTGCACCCGGACGTGGATTGCCTGGTGTTCACCGGCTCCACCCAGGTGGGCAAGTACTTCATGCAGTACTCGGCACAGTCCAACCTCAAGCAGGTATGGCTGGAGTGCGGCGGCAAGAGCCCCAACCTGGTGTTCGAAAACTGCCAGGACCTGGACCTGGCTGCGGAAAAGGCGGCATTCGGTATCTTCTTCAACCAGGGTGAGGTGTGCTCGGCCAACTCGCGGCTGTACGTGCAGCGCTCCATCCATGACGAGTTCATCGAGCGCCTGCAGGCCAAGGCCCGTCAGTGGCTGCCAGGCAACCCGCTGGACCCGGCGAGCCGTGCCGGTGCCATTGTGGATGCCGGGCAGACCGGCCGGATCGAAACCGCCATCGCCCGTGCCGGGCAGGACGGGGCGCGGTTGGTGTGCGGTGGCCGGCGCCTGACTATCGACGGCTCGGACAATTACATCGAGCCGACCATTTTTGCCGGGGTTGATGGCCGTATGAGCCTGGCGCGGGAGGAGGTATTCGGGCCGGTGCTTGCGGTCAGTGCCTTCGACAGTGAAGAGCAGGCCGTGCGCCTGGCCAACGACAGCATCTATGGGCTGGCGGCGTCGGTGTGGAGCGATGACTTCAACCAGGTGCACCGCGTGGCGCGGGCGTTGAAGGCCGGCACCGTGTCGGTGAACACGGTCGACGCGCTGGACGTGACGGTGCCGTTCGGCGGCGGCAGGCAGTCCGGGTTTGGCCGCGACCTGTCGCTGCACTCGTTCGATAAGTATTCGCAGCTCAAGACCACCTGGTACCAGTTGCGCGCCTGATACATCCGATCTTGCACCGCGTCGCCTATTTCGCGGGCTCGCCCGCTCCCACAGGTACTGCACTGGCTCAGGTGCTGCGCGGTCCCTTGTGGGAGACCACCTGGTACCAGGTGCGCGCCTGATACATCCGGTCTTGCACCGCGTCGCCTGCTTCGCGGTACCCGGATCATTCATGGCGTTCCGTTAATTTTCTTTGCCAACCCGGCAGAAAGCTCGGGTCCGCTCTACACTGCTGTCAAGATGGGGCTGGGCTATGTGCCACCACGCCCCCGTCTCGCTGCCTGCGAATGGCTTCGGCCTGCATGATCGTCCTGGCTGCCCCGTCAAACCGCCATACATGGAGTACCTGGGATGGGCTGCGTGTCGAATGGTCGTGCTGCTGGCAACGCCGGACGTGGCATTTCACTGCAGTGGCTGGTGGCACTCGCCATCGTGCTGGGCATGTTGCTGCTCGGCGCCGCCCTGGCCTGGCAGGGCTATCACGGCATTCGCCAGACCTTGGTGGCCGCAGCAGGTGATTCTGCCCAGCAAATTGGCAAGACCATCGACGAGCGCGCCCGGCGCCTGATCGACCCGGTGCACAGCAGTATCCGCCTGCTCGCCCACAACCCGGCCGCGCAAACCCCGGCGCAGCGCCTGGAACGCTTGCCGCAACTGGTCGAGACGCTGGACGCCAACCGCATGCTCAGTGCTGCCTACATGGGTTACCCCAGTGGTGAGTTCCTGCTGGTGCGCCGCTTGCGCGACCCGCAGTTGCTGCAGCGTTTCGCCGCGCCGCCGGGCACCGTGTTCCTGGTGCAGAGCGTCAGCCGTGAGGGCGGGGCGGTGCAGGGTGAATGGCGCTTCTACGACCACGCGCTGAACCTGCTGCAGGCCCAGGCCAAGCCCGAATACCGCTACGACCCGCGCACGCGCCCGTGGTTTGTCGAGGCCAGCGCCCAACCCACCACCGTACTGACCCACCCCTATGTGTTCTTCACCACCCGCGAGATCGGCCTGACCATGGCCCAGCGCAGTGTCGACGGCGGGGCGGTGATCGGCATGGACGTTTCGGTCGATGACCTGGCCAGCGAGACCCAGGGCCTGCGCATGACCCCCGGCACCGAGATCGTCGTGGTCGACGACCAGGGCAGCGTGGTGGCCTACCCGGACCTGCAGCGGGTAATCGTGCACGAAGGGCAGGCCGTGCGCTTGTCGCGCATCGGCGAACTGGGCATCCCCAGCCTGCAGCACCTTTACGCCGACCTGCCGCAAGGCACCCGGCCACAGCCTTATCAGGTGGACGGCCAGACCTGGTATGGCATGCGCGTACAACTGACCAACCTGGCCGGGCAGGACCTGCAGGTGCTGATTGCCGTGCCAGGCCATGAGTTGCTGGCCGGTGCGCGCAAGGTACTGCTCGAACAGTTGCTCTGGACCGCCGCCCTGATAACCGTGCTGCTGGTGCTCGGTGGTGTGCTCGGCCGGCGCATCGGCCGCCCGTTGCGGCTGCTGGCCGAACAGCTTCAAGGCGTGGCGGGTTTTGATTTCAGCCGCGAAGTCGGGGTGCGCTCGCGGGTGTCCGAGGTACGTGAGCTGAGCCGCGTGCTCAGCCGCATGTCCGGCACCATCCGCAGCTTCCAGGCGATTACCCTCACGCTCAGCCGCGAGCGCGACCTGGAGCGCATGCTCGACGGTGTGTTGACCCATCTGGTGGAAGCCGCCGGGGTCAGTGCCGGCGTGGTGTACCTGTTCGATGCCGAACATGCCTTGCTGCGCCTGGCCGCGGCCTGCCGTGGCGAGCAGTACCCTGGCGAGCTGGCCGTGGATGAGACTGCCCAGCAGCACCTCGCCACGGCGGTGACCCAGGCTCTCGGCCTGCATGAGGGCAGCATGGCCTTGGTATTGAATGACCGTAGCCAGGCGTTGCTGGGCATCCTGGTCCTGCAACTGGGCGATGGACCTGTACACGAGCAGACAGGCCAGCCGTTCCGCAGCTTTGTTGCCGAACTGTCCGGGGTGGTGGCGGTGGCCATCGAGACACGCCAGCTGGTCGAAGCCCAGCAACGCCTGCTGGATGCCATGATCAAGCTGCTGGCCGATGCCATCGATGCCAAGAGCCCCTATACCGGCGGCCATTGCGAGCGGGTGCCACAACTGGCGCAGATGCTGCTGGACCAGGCGGTGGCGGCCGAAACCGGCCCGTACGCCAGCTTCAGCATGACCGAGGCTGAACGCTACGAATTCCACGTGGCGGCCTGGCTGCACGACTGCGGCAAGGTCACCAGCCCCGAGTATGTGGTGGACAAGGCGACCAAGCTGGAAACCTTGTACAACCGTATCCACGAGGTACGCATGCGTTTCGAGGTGCTCTGGCGGGATGCCGAGCTGGCCTATTGGCAAGGCCTGGCCAGCGGTGGCGACCAGCAGGCGCTGCAAGCCACCCTGGCGCGCAGCCAGGCCCAGCTGCAGGACGACTTCGCCTTCGTCGCCCAGGCCAACATCGGCGGCGAGTTCATGCAGGACGCCGACATCGAACGCCTGCAGCAGATTGGCCAGCGCCGCTGGCAGCGCCATTTCGACAACCGCCTGGGCATCTCCCGTGATGAGGTGGAGCGCTTTGCCGATGTGCCTGCGCCTGCGCTACCGGTTGACGAACCACTGCTGGCCGACCGCCCTGAGCATTGCGTGCCCTGGGGCCCCCGCAAGCCCCCGGTGGCCAAGGGCGACCCGCGCAACCGCTGGGGCTTCGACATGCGCTTGCCGGCCTGTGCCAGCAATCATGGCGAGTTGTACAACCTGGCGATCCGCCGCGGCACGCTGAATGATGAGGAACGCTTCAAGATCAACGAACACATCGTGCAGACCATCATCATGCTCAGTTCCTTGCCGTTCCCCCGCCAGCTCAAGCGGGTGCCGGACATCGCCGGCAACCACCACGAGAAAATGGACGGCAGCGGCTACCCGCGCCGGCTGGGCGAGCAGGACCTGGGCATTGCCGAGCGGGTGATGGCGATTGCCGACATCTTCGAGGCGCTGACCGCGGCGGACCGGCCCTACAAGGCGCCGAAGACCCTGTCCGAGTCGGTGAAGATCCTGGTGGGCATGGCCCGTGGCGGGCACATCGACGGCCAGTTGCTGGAGCTGTTCCTCAGCAGCGGGGTGTACCGCCAGTATGCCGAGCGGTTCCTGCGTGCCGAGCAGATCGATGAGGTGGATGTGGCGTACTGGTTGGGGCAGATGCATTGCCCGGCTTGAGCGAAAAATCAGATTTAGCCCCTTCCTTGTAGGCCATTTCCCAAAGATACTCACGCCGCCTGTTTCCCGTTGCGGCCGCTTTGGCAGCGCTCTAGTCTCGGCGGGTCGCTGCACATCAGCGATCGGCTTTGACAGGCCGCTTTGGGTTGATCGCATGGCTGAACTTTCAATGGCAGCTGTGCGTAGGGCACGTTCGCGTGCGCCGGTAACTGATCAACTCCGCCGGTCTGTCAACCTACGTACAGTTGCCGCCCTCCCGTTTGACAGCAGGTGTGTGGTAGCTCCATCAAGGAGTTGATTCATGCTGAAAGTTGTCCCCGATCCACCCCACATCCCCCCATTCCTTCGAAGACAGCAGATGCCCGATGGGCGCAGCACTTTGCATTAAGGCTT
The DNA here is from genome assembly GCF_040784925.1 of Pseudomonas sp. X4. Lineage (NCBI taxonomy): Bacteria > Pseudomonadati > Pseudomonadota > Gammaproteobacteria > Pseudomonadales > Pseudomonadaceae > Pseudomonas > Pseudomonas sp. X4. The sequence goes on from NZ_CP160798.1 coordinate 4,706,785, forward strand.
TATTGATGTGTCGCCAGGGCTGGCCTCTTCGCGGGTGAACCCGCTCCCACAGGATCACCACAGACTTCAAGACTTGCACAGTACCTGTGGGAGCGGGTTTACCCGCGAAAGGGCCGGCTCAGGCAGTCGAGATATTTCAGGGGGATTCACCAATGACCACAGAAGACACCCAATTCACCGTCGGCAAGACCACCTTCTACCAAGGCGAAAACGGCACCCATCCACTGTTCCGCATCGAGCCCGGCATCCCCTGTCGCGATGCCCGCGAGCAGTCCTCGGAATTGATGGGCTATGTCCGCGAACTGACCATCACCGGCCTGATGGATGAGAAACCGATGATGATCTGGGCCGCCCATTACCTGAGCGCAATGGCCAAGGCGCTGATGGATGATGCCGAGCTGGGCATGAAGCACTGAGGTATCGCAGATCTGCGTGATTACTTTGCAGGAGCGGCCTTGTGTCGCGAAAGGGGTGCGAAGCGCCCCCAACGATCTGTGCACCACCGCAAAAACGCCGGGGCCGCTTTGCGGCCCTTTCGCGACACAAGGCCGCTCCTACAGGAATCGCGCCGTTAATGAGGAACAGGGCAGGCCGGCGCAGGTCAATGCATCAGTTCATCCACCCCGACCCACCCACCATCGAACTCATCCATGGCATCCAGCACCGCTTCACGGAAATACGCCAGCGACGCCCGATCAAACAGCAACTGCAACGCCGGCCTCTCATCGCTCCCCACATTCAGCACGATCACGTTGATCCGCGCCGCCGAGGTCTGCGCGACCGCCCCAACGGGAAACGCCTGGGCGCGCAAGTCCACCCCGCACAACTTGGCCATCACCGCGCTGCAATACTCCCCCGACAGCTGCAGCCAGGCATGGCTATCCTGGCGCGGCAGCAGGTAGTTGCGCCGGGCATCCTGCACCCACCCGGCCTCTTCGGCAGCCACCCGTGCACCGCCGTCCGCCAGGCTGCCCAACAGCAGGTACTCGGTCTGCGACAAGCGCGCTACCCAGCCACCGTCTTGCTGGCGCACGGCCTGGTTGGGTAGCGACGGCAAGCGGTAGCCACGCGCCTGCAGGCAAGCGGCACTGTCGCCCCCTCGAAACCCGACCCGTGCCAGATCGGTCAGGTCAGTCAACGCGCAGTTGTGCAACAGCTCGGCCCGCGGGCTGTGTGGAATAAAAGCTTCGGCTTGCAAACTGGTCATGGCTCAGACCTCCTGGCGCAGGTTGTCGGGATCGTGGAACGGCAGGGGCACCACCTTGGCATTGACCATCACGCCGCCCTCCACGCGGATCGGGATGTGCATGCCAGGCGTGGCCTGATGGGCACCGGCGTAAGCCAGGCCGATGATCTGCCCCAGGGTTTGCGAGTATTCGCAGGATGTGACGTTGCCGCTGATATCCGCCCCGTCCAGCACCAGATGCCCCTCCAGCGGCTGCGGGCTGCCCTTGGGCAGGGTGAAGCCGACCAGTTTGCGCTTGAGCGGCTGCGCTTCGAGGATCTCGATCGAGCGCTTGCCGACGAAGAATGGCTTCTTGCGGCCGATCGCCCACTGCATGTCGATCTCCGCCGGGTGGGTCATGCCGTCGGTGTCCTGGCTGATGATCACGTGGCCTTTTTCCAGGCGCAGCAGGCGCTGGGTCTCGACGCCGAACGGGCGAATGCCCAACCCCGCGCCGGCCTGCATCAAGGCATCCCACAGGCGCTCGGCGTGGCGCGCCGGCACGTGCACTTCGTAGCCCAGTTCACCCACAAAGCCCACCCGCAGGATGCGCGCGGCAATACCGGCCACGGTGCCCTGGCGTACGCCGAGGTAAGGGAAGGCCTCGGCCGACAGGTCCACATCGTCACATACCTTGGCCAGCACCTGGCGTGACAGCGGCCCGGCCAGGTTGACCGCGGCCAGGGCGGCGGTGACGTTGGTGACGTCCACATCCAGGCGCCATTGCGCGTTCCACTTCAGCATCTGCTGGTAGATGCGGTCGACGCCGCTGGTGGTGGCGGTGACGTAGAAGTGCTGCTCGCCCAGCCGGGCGCACACGCCGTCATCGATCACCACGCCGTGCTCGTTGGTCATCAGCGCGTAGCGGGTGCGGCCGATTGCCAGCTTGGCGAAGCCGAAGGTGTAAAGGCGCTCCAGCAGTTCGGCGGCGTCGGGGCCGCGCACATCCAGGCCACCGAGGGTGGATACGTCGATCAGGCCGACCTTCTCGCGCACATGGCGGGCTTCCTCCTGCATGCAGCGTTCGCGTTCCTCGGGCTTGCCATAATAGGCCGGGCGCTGCCAGAGGCCGGCCGGCATCATCTTCGCCCCGGCTTCCAAGTGGCGGCGATGCATCGGTGTTTGCCGGTACGGGTCGAAGGCGCGGCCGGCGACGTGGGCCAGTTTTTCCGCCTGGAACGGTGGGCGGGCGGTGGTCACCCCGGTTTCGCTGATGCTGCGCCCGGTGGCTTGGGCCACCAGGCGGGCGGTCGGTAGCGCCGAGTGGCGGCCCTGGGACGGGCCCATGCCGACCGTGGAAAAGCGCTTGACCAGCTGCACGTCGCGGTAGCCGCTGCGGGTGGCGTTGACGATGTCGCGCACTTGCAGGTCTTCGTCGAAGTCGACGAAATCCTTGCCCTTGGGGTGGGGGAAGATCGGCCAGGGGAAGTTGACCTTGGCTTCGGCACTGAACACTGGCTGCACCGGCGCTTCCAGGCCCAGCGCTGCCAGCGCATCGACAGCCCCGCGAGTGGCGTCGGCCAGCACATTGCCCAGTGCGTGACGGCCGTTCACCGAGCCGGCGATATCCAGCCCGGCCGGCAGGTTGCTGATGACGAATTCGTCGCGGTTCACATCGTAGGCCAGCTTGCCGCCAGCCTGGCACAGCAACTGGTACACCGGCATGTAGCCTGCCGACATGCACAGCAGGTCGCAGGCCAGGCGCAGGCCGTGCGGGCCGACCTTGCCCTGGCCGGTGATCGGGCGAATATCCACGCCACTCACGTGGCGCATGCCCGCTTCGTGCAGGGCTTCGTACACGGTGCTGCCCAGGTGCACGGGTATATCGCGGCGCTTCAGTTCGGCGGCCACTGCGGCATCGGCTGGCTCGGCGCGCATGTCGACCACCGCGGCCACGGCCACGCCTTGCTCCTGCAGGTCGAGGGCGGCGAGGTAGCCGTCATCGTGGCCGGTGAGGATTACCGCGCGCTGGCCCGGCTTGACCGCGTACAGCTTCATCAGCCGCTGCGCGGCGCTGGTCAGCATGACCCCCGGCAGGTCGTTGTTGCGGAACACCACTGGCTGGTCGAACGCACCGGCCGCCACCAGGCAGCGGCTGGCGCGCACCTTGTACAGGCGTTTGTGCTGGATCACCGGCAGGTAGTTGTCGGTGAACCAGCCGTTGCAGGTGGCTTCCAGCAGCACTTGGATGTTCGGGTGGCCCTCGACGGCTGCCAGCAGTTCCTGGCGCAGGCCGGTGGCGCGGGTGCCGGCAATGTCGAAGCGGGCGTAGGTGAGCGAGCCGCCAAGCACCGGCTGTTGCTCGATCAGCAACACCTTGGCCCCGGCATTGGCCGCGTCCAGTGCCGCACGCAGGCCCGCCGGGCCAGCGCCGATGACGGCCAGATCGACGAACAGATAGGCCTTGTCGTAGTGCTGCGGCCTGAAACCGAGGTCGAGCACGCCCAGGCCGGCCTTCTTGCGGATCAGCGGCTCCCACACCTTCCACATGCCCTTGGGCTTGTAGAACGAGCGGTAATAGAAGCCCACCGGCATGAAGCGCGAAAACTTGCCCAGGTAGGCATCGCGGTCGTGCGCCAGGCTACCGTTGAAGTTCTGCCCTTCGACCACCTGGCCATCGCGGGCGGCTTCCAGGTCGGCCAGCACATTGGGCTCGTCCGGCAGCTGCACCAGGGTGTTGGCATCCTGCCCGGCCATGCTCAGCGGGCCGCGCGGGCGGTGGTACTTGAACGAGCGCGACAGCAACCAGCGGCCGCTGCCGAGCAAGGCGCTGGCGATGCTGTCACCGGCAAAGCCCTGGCAGGCCTGGCCGTCGAACTGGAAGTGCAGGGGCCGCTCGCGGTCGATCAGCAGGCCCATGGGCGCGGGGAGGCGAGTGTGGCTGTTCATCCGGCAATCTCCGGGGTGGCGGCGGGGTTGAAGTCGACGCGGCGGTCGAACAGTTCTTTCGGGTCGAAGGTGCGCAGCACCTGGTCGCTCACCGTGTGGCGTTCGGCCAGGAACCAGTAGCTGGAGGCGTTGTGCAGCCACCACTCGGTCACCACCCCGGCCAGGTTGTCGCTGTTGAACACATAGTCGGCCCATTCGGCGTCGCTGCAGCTGGCCGGGTCGGGCATGTGCCTGAATTCGCCGCCGTAGGTGAACTCGCTGATATTGCGCGGGCCGTTCAAGGGGCAGGTCAGGATCTTCATCGTCGTCGCTCCTTAGTGGCTGGCCGCGGTGGCGCCCATTTCGTTGACTTGCTGGAAGCGGCTGAAGCGCTCCAGGGCAAAGGGTGCGATCAGTTCCGGCACCTTGCCGCCACTGGCGACCAGCTCGGCCATGGTCTTGCCGCAGATCGGCGTGGCCTTGAAACCCCAGGTGCCCCAGCCGGCGTCCAGGTAATAGTTGTGCACCGGCGACAGGCCCATGATCGGGCTGTAGTCCGGTGTCATGTCGGTGCTCCCGGCCCATTGGCGCATCAGCTTGGCGTTGGCCATGAACGGGAACATCTCGATGGCGTGGGCCAGCAGGCTTTCCTTGAGGTCGAGGGTGGAGCGGGTGTTGTACAGCGGGTAGGGGTCGGAGCCGCCGCCAAAGACGATCTCGCCACGGCTGGTCTGTTGCACGTAGCAGTGCAGCGCCGACGAGCTGACCAGCGGATCGAGGAACGGCTTGAACGGCTGGGTGACCATGGCCTGCAGCGGGTAGGTATGGATCGGTGCACGGATGCCGGCCTTGGCCATCAGCAGCGAACTGGCCCCGGCCACGGCCTGCACCACGCAACCGCACTGCACGGTGCCACGGTTGGTCTTCACCGCCTCGATGCGCCCGTTGCGGATCAGCAGCTCCTGCACTTCGGTCAGCTGGTGGATCTCGACGCCGCGCTTGGCCGCCTGCCTGGCGTAGCCCCAGGCCACTGCGTCGTGGCGCGCGGTGGCGCCGTCGATGTGCCACAGGCCAGCCAGCACCGGCAGGTGCCCCGGGTCCAGGTTCAGGCTGGGCACCAGTTCGCGGATCTGCTGGCGGTCGATCATTTCCGTGCGGCCACCGAAATGCTTGTTGACCTCGGCGCGCTGGCGGAACGCGCGCACGGTCGCGTCGGTATGCGCCAGGGTGAGCTGACCGCGCTCGGAATACATGATGTTGAAGTCGAACTCGTTCGACAGGTTCTGGAACATGCGCACCGATTCTGCGTAAAAGCGCACACCCTCACTGGTGAGGTAGTTGGATCGGATCACCGCGGTGTTGCGCGCGGTGTTGCCGCCGCCCAGGTAGGCCTTTTCCAGCACGGCGACATTGGTGATGCCGTGGTACTTGGCCAAGTAGTAGGCGATGGCCACGCCGTGGCCGCCGCCGCCGACGATCACCACGTCATAGCGTGGCTTGAGTTCGCACGGTGGTGGCAGGTCGACCTCCACCGGGTAGTCGGCGCTCAGGCCGTATTTCAGCAGGGCGAAAGGCATGGGGTGCGCTCCTGGTGGGCGGCCTGTTGTTGCAGGTCGAGGGCGAGCAGGGTGTTTTTCATCAGGTAGGCGATGGTCATCGGGCCAACGCCGCCGGGCACCGGGGTGATGCCGGCCACCTGGGGCAGGGCGGCGGCGAAGTCGACATCGCCGAACAGGCGGCTGTGGCCGCCTTCGTCGATGCGGTTGATACCGACATCGATCACCACCGCGCCGGGCTTGAGCCAGTCGGCACCGATCAGCCGCGGCTTGCCCACTGCGGCCACCAGGATGTCGGCCTGGCGACACAACGCCGGCAGGTCGCGGCTGTGCGAGTGCACCACGGTCACCGTGCAGTCGGCCTGCAGCAGCAGGGCGGCCATGGGCTTGCCGACGATGTTCGAGCGGCCGACCACTACCGCATGCTTGCCGCGCAGCTCGCCACAGGCATCGCGCAGCAGGCGCATGCAGCCGCTGGGCGTGCACGGGGTGAGCACATCGCGGCCCTGGGCCAGGCCGCCGACGTTCTCGCTGTGGAAACCGTCCACATCCTTCAGTGGGCTGATCGCCTGGAGAATGCGGTGTTCGTCGATATGGGCCGGCAACGGCAGTTGCACGAGGATGCCGTTGACCTCGGGGGCGCGGTTGAGGCGCTCGATCAGGGCCAGCAGCTCGGCTTGGCTGGTGTCGGCGGGCAGGCGATGCTCCAGCGAGCGGATGCCCACCTCTTCGGCACGCAGCACCTTGTTGCGCACATACACCTGGCTGGCAGCGTCGGCGCCGACCAGCACCACCGCCAGGCCCGGCTGCACGCCGCCCTGGCGCAGTTCCTGCACCTGCTCGCGTACCTCGGCCAGCACCCGCGCCGCGGTGGCCTTGCCGTCGATCAGCTTGATACCGGGAATGGCGTTCATTTGAAGATCACCGTGCGGTCGTGGTTCAGGAACACCCGGTGCTCCAGGTGGTATTTCACGGCGCGGGACAGGGCGATGGTCTCGGTGTCGCGGCCGATGGCCACCAGGTCATCCGGTGCGTAGGCATGGTCCACGCGCTGCACTTCCTGCTCGATGATCGGGCCTTCGTCGAGGTCGCTGGTGACGTAGTGGGCGGTGGCGCCGATCAGCTTCACCCCGCGCTGGTAGGCCTGGTGATAAGGCTTGGCGCCTTTGAAACCGGGCAGGAACGAATGGTGGATGTTGATCGCCCGGCCTGACAGCTGGCGGCACAGGTCGTCGGAGAGGATCTGCATGTAGCGCGCCAGCACCACCAGTTCGGTGCCGGTGTCCTCGACGATGCGCAGCAGCGCGGCTTCCTGTTCGGCCTTGGTGTCCTTGCTGACCGGCAGGTAGACGAAACGGATGCCCTGGCGCTCGGCCATCGGGCGCAGGTCCAGGTGGTTGGAGACCACGGCGGTGATCTGCATGTCCAGCTCGCCCTTGGCATGGCGGTACAGCAGGTCGGACAGACAGTGGTCGAACTTGCTCACCATCAGCAGCACGCGCATCGGCCGGGCACTGCTGTGCAGGCTCCACTGCATGTCGAAGCGCTGGGCGACATCGGCAAAGCCGGCTTCCAGCTGCGGTGTGTCACCCGTGACACCGGTGTTGTAGCGGAACACCGCGCGCATGAAGAAGCGCCCGTTGTCCTCGTCGTCGAACTGCGCCATCTCGCTGATGTAGCAACCGTGCTCGGCCAGGTAGGTGGTCACCGCGGCGACGATGCCGGACACGGCCGGGCAGCTGACGCGCAGGATGAAGTGATCGGGAGCGGGATGCATGTCGGATAGGCCTCGTGATGGAGTGGGGCAGGTCGGGCACAAGGGCAAAAGAGGCTTCGCGGGAGGCGAAGATATGTTTCTTGGTGGGAATATAAATTTCCTTTTGGAGATTTATAGGCGAAGTGAGGGGTAGCGGTCTAGAGATTTGTGAAATTTTTTATCCTGACAGGAAAGTTTTTTACGCCATCGCGGCTCCTGTGGGAGCCGGCTTGCCGGCGATAGGGCCCGCACAGGCGGCACAAAAACTGGCTATGCTTGCCCCATGACCAGTTCTCCATCCCTGCGCCAACCCTGCCCACCTGGCGCCTGCATTTGTGGCCGCGAACACCTGGCCGACCACCCGCAGACAGCCCAGCGCATCCTCCTGCTGACCCGCCAGGAAGAAAAGCGCCTGCTCGACCGCCTGGAAAACCTCAAGGACCTGGAAGACCTGCAACGCCTGCAGCAGCGGATGTACGAAAACCTGGGCATCCGCGTGCATATCGCCCCTGGTTTCAACGAAGTGCGGACCATGCGTGGCATCGTCATCGAACTGGACGACCAGCCCGGGCTGTGCCGCAAGACCCGGCAGTCGATCCCGGCGGCGATCCGCCGTGGGCTGGAGCGCAACCCGCAGGTGGCCTTCCGCTTGCTCGATACCCACGACCTGTTGCGTGATACCTGATCTTTCATCCCAGCACCGGCTCTTTGTGGGAGCGGCCTTGTGTCGCGAAAGGGCCGCAAAGCGGCCCCTGGGTTCTAGCTGTGACGCAAATATTGCCGGGGCTGCTGTGCAGCCCTTTCGCGACACAAGGCCGCTCCCACAGGGGACCGCGTCAGCCCCACTAATTTTTCCGCCGCACGCTACGTCTACTTGAAAGCCCCCCTGCGCCAGGCGCGCAGCGGCATTCATCACTCAAGGAGACAGGCAATGACTTCCGTTTTCGACCGCGACGATATCCAGTTCCAGGTAGTGGTCAACCACGAAGAGCAATACTCGATCTGGCCCGACTACAAAGCCATCCCCAACGGCTGGCGTGCCGTAGGCAAGAGCGGCCTGAAGAAGGACTGCCTGGCCTATATCGATGAAGTCTGGACCGACATGCGCCCGCTGAGCCTGCGCCAGAAAATGGCCGAAGCCGCCGCCCAGTGACTGCTTTGAACCTGCTGTGCCTGCCGTATTCCGGGGCCAGCGCCATGGTCTACAGCCGCTGGCGGCGCAAGCTGCCGACGTGGCTGCAGGTACGCCCGGTGGAACTGCCCGGGCGTGGTGCGCGCATGGCCGAGCCACTGCACACCGACATGCAGGCCCTGGCCCGGCAACTGGCCGCCGAACAGCGCCTGGCGGCCAGCACCCCCTACGCGCTGCTCGGCCATAGCCTGGGCGCCTTGCTGGCATTTGAACTTGCCCATGAGTTGCAGGCGCTGGGCTGCCCGGCGCCACTGGCCCTGTTCGCCTGCGGTACCGCAGCGCCGACCCGCCGCGAGGACTACGACGGCAAGAACTGGCGCGAGCCCAAGAACGACGCCGAGTTGATCGGCGAGTTGCGCGAGCTTCAGGGCACGCCCGAGGAAGTGCTGGCCAACGCCGAGCTGATGAGCCTGACCTTGCCCACCCTGCGCGCGGACTTCCTGCTGTGTGGTACCTACGCCTACCGCCAGCGGCCGGCCTTGCAGTGCCCGCTGCACGTGTTGGGCGGCATGCAGGACCGCGCCAGTGACGAGCAGTTGCAGGCCTGGCGCCAGGAAACCCACGGGGCGTTCTCGCTGCAGATGTTCCCTGGCGGCCACTTCTTCATCCATGAGCATGAGGACCGGGTGCTCGCTGCGCTGACCGCGTCGCTGCAACCGCTTCGGCTGTCCGCCTGATTGACGTCACCGCTTGCCTGGGGGAGGCTAGGCCTTTTCCCAGGCAAGAGGCAGACAATGCTGATCGATCCCCACAAGGCCACGCTGCTGGTCGTCGACATCCAGGAAAAACTCATCGGCGCCATGAGCGACCCTGAAGGCACCCGCGCGCGGGCCCGCTGGTTGTTGGCGGCGACGAACGAGCTGGAACTGCCGACGGTGATTTCCGAGCAGTACCCCAAGGGCCTGGGCCATACCCTGGCCGAGCTGCTGGCCGCAGCGCCGGCCGCCGAGGTGGTGGAGAAAAGCCATTTTTCCTGCGTGGCCGCAGAGTGCCTGCCAGCGAGTTTGATGGCGCGCGAGCAAGTGATTGTCTGTGGCATGGAAACCCACGTCTGTGTGCTGCAGACCGTGCTCGGCCTGCTGGCGCTGGGCAAGCAGGTGTTCGTGGTCGAGGATGCCTGCGACAGCCGTACCCCGGCGAGCAAGGCCGCAGGGCTGGCGCGCATGCGGGCTGCGGGGGCGCAGGTGGTGACCCGCGAAATGGTTTTGTTCGAGCTTATGGGCAGTGCCGGCCACCCGCTGTTCCGGCACATCAGCAAGACCTACCTGGTCGGTGAACAGCCCTGAACGGCCGGTTACTGGCTGCCGGGTTGATGGCCCTGGCGCTGCTGCAAGGCTGCGCCGGGCGCCGTGAGGAAGCACCCGAGGCGGACCCGGCCAAGGTCCGCGCCCAACTGCTGCGGCTGTTGCCCGCCCAGGCCAAGGACCGCGAGGGCTGGGCCCGGGACATTCAGGTGGCGTTCGAGGCCCAGCGTATTGCCCCCAGCAAGAGCAACCTGTGTGCGGTGCTGGCGGTGACCGAACAGGAATCGACCTTCAATGCCGACCCGCAGGTGCCCAACCTGGGGCGTATCGCCCGGGAGGAAATCGACCGCCGCGCCGCGCGCCTGCATATCCCCAAGCTGCTGGTCGATGGTGCACTGAAGACGCCGTCGGGTAATGGCAAGAGCTACCAGCAACGTTTGCAGGCGGTGCGCAGCGAGAAGCAGTTGAGCGAACTGTATGACGAAGTCATCGCTCGCGTGCCGCTGGGCAAGACCTTGCTGGGCGGGCTGAACCCGGTGCATACCGGTGGGCCGATGCAGGTCAGCATCGACTTTGCCGAAAAGCATGCGCGGGATTACCCCTACAGCCACGACGGCAGCATTCGCCAGGAAGTGTTCACCCGGCGTGGCGGCATGTATTTCGGTATCGCCCATTTGCTGGGCTATTCGGCCAACTACGATCGCCAGCTGTACCGCTTTGCCGATTTCAACGCGGGCTGGTACGCCAGCCGCAATGCGGCATTCCAGGCAGCACTGAGCAAGGTGACGGGGGTAACGCTGGCGCTGGATGGCGACCTGGTGGCGCCGGGCTCGATCATGCCCGGGACCACGGAAAAGGCGGCGCGCAAACTGGGAGGGAAGCTGGGCCTGCGCAACCCGCAGATCCGCAGCCAGCTGGAGGAGGGCGATAGCTTGGCCTTCGAGGACAGCAAGCTGTACAGCGGGGTGTTTGCCCTGGCGGATGCCGCGGCCGGCAAGCCGGTGCCACGGGCGGTGCTGCCGGGGATTCAGCTGAAAAGCCCGAAGATCACCCGCAAGTTGACCACGGCGTGGTTTGCCGGGCGGGTGGATGAGCGTTATCAGCGGTGCATGAAGCGCTAGCCTGTCATCCAACGCGGTCAACTGTGGGAGCGGCCTTGCGTCGCGAAAGGGCTGCGCAGCAGCCCCAGAAATTTGTGCATCTGTGCTGAAATCCTGGGGCCGCGATGCGGCCCTTTCGCGACGCAAGGCCGCTCCCACATTGACCGTGCCAGCCTGCCTGATCAGCTTTCGCCCAGGGCGGCAACTACCTGATCCACACTGGCTTTCAGCCCCGCAAACGCATCCTCAGGGTCACTTTCCACCACCACCAGCTTCGCCCCGGACGCCTTGATCACCTCGGCCACAGCCGCCTCAGGCTGCCGATGGTCCAGCACCAGCGCCACATCCTGCGCCTTCAGGTTGTCCCCCAGCGCCTTCAGCGCAGTCGCATCCCACTCGGCCGGCAGCGGCTGCTCGACCACGTCCAGGTTCAACCCGCTGGCCAGATAACCCAGCCGCTCCGACAGGCTCACCACCGTCAGGTTGTCGACCTTGGCCAAGCGTGTCTGGCTGCTGGCCGAAAGCTCCAGCAACTGGCGTTTGAGCCCGGCCAGGTTGCCCTGGATCTTCGCCTTGTCGCCCGGCGCCAACCGCTCCAGGTCATTGGCTACCACGTCGGCCATGCGCCCGAAGTTGGTCGGGTTGAGCCAGGGGTAAGCGCCATAGGCCTCGTCGCCGCTCACCGCAATACCCGGCAGTGCGCCATCCACCGGCCGTGCGGCGTCGATCTCGACGATCCGGATATTGCTGCGCCGGGCCATCGGGTACAGCGGGTCGTCACGCCAGATCGAGCGCACGCCGATCACCGCGTCGGCCTGCTGCGCGGCCTTGTGCAGGCTGGCGCCACCGCGCCCGCTGAAATAGGAAGGTTGGCGGCTGGCAGGCAGGTTGGCGGGGGCTGCACGCGTGAGCTGCACCGTGGTGCCGTCGAGCAGGGCGCTGGCCAGGCTGTGAGTGACGGGCAGGGTGGTCAGTACTTGCGTGGCGAAAGACAGCGACGGCAGGCCGGCCAGGGCCAGCGCCAGGGTCAGGCGTTTCAGGTTCATGCCGGGTTTCCTTGCAGGCGGGGGACGAGGGCGCGGGCCAGCGCCGCCAGGGCGAAGCAGATGCCGGCGACCAGGATGATCGCGGCGCCGGACGGCACCGGCAGGTCGCAAACGATCGGCAGCAGGATGCCGAGCAACGTGCTCAGCGTGGCGATCAGCACCGACAGGAAGAAAAAGCCCTTCAGCGACTGGCTGACCAGGCGTGCGGCGGCAGCGGGAATCACCAGCAGCGCCCCGACCAGGATCGCCCCGATCACCTTCACCGAGGCCACGGTGACCAGGGTCACCAGCACCACGAACAGGTAGTCCAGGGTTTTCACCGCCACCCCGCGTACGGCCGCCAGCTGTGGGTTGAAACTGGCCAGCATGATGCGGTTGTACAGCGGCACGGCCAATGCCAGCACCAGCACCGCGACGATGCCCAGCACCACCAGGTCCTGGCCGCTGACGGTCAGCACCGAGCCGAACAGCACGTTCTCGAGGATGTGCACATTGATCTTGCCCGCCAGCATCAGCAGCAGGCTGGCGCCCAGCGCCAGCGACACCGACAGGAACACGCCGATCAGCGTGTCCGGCGACAGCCCGGTGCGGTTGCGCAGGAAGTTGAGCAAGATGCCGAACAGCAGGCAGTAGCCGAACAGGCTGCCGTAGGGGCCGGTGTAGGGCTCCCCCAGCAGGATGCCGATGGCCACGCCGGTCAGCGCGGCATGGCCTACTGCCTCGGAGAAGAAGGCAAAGCGCTTGACCACCACCAGGGTGCCCAGGCCGCCCAGCACCGGGCCGATCATCAAACCGGCCAGCAGAGCGTTGACCACGAAGCCGTAGGCCAGCGCCTCGGGCAGGTAGCCGGCAGTGGCCCAGTCCTGGACCGTTTGCCGAAAGATTTCGAAACTCATCAGGCAAGGCTCTCGCTACGCGGGTGAACGGAGAACAGGCCGAGCAGGCGCTCTGGGGTCAGGGCCTGGGCGGGCGGGGCGTCGAACAGTACCTGGCGGCTCAGGCCGGTAACCCGGTCGGCCAGGCGCAGCACAGCTTCCAGGTCGTGTTCGATCCATAGCACGGTGGTGCCGGCCTGGCGCCAGCCCTGCAGCAGTTGTTCGAACACCTGGATACCGGCTTCATCCAGGGCCGACATCGGCTCGTCCAGCACCAGCAGTTGCGGCTCGGGAATCAGGCCCTGGGCCAGCAGCACGCGTTGGCGTTCGCCACCGGAAAGCGCGCCCATGCGCCGTTTGCGCTTGTCGAGCATGCCGACCCGCGCCAGGGCCGCGTCGATAGCCGGCTGCACACGGCGCGACAGGCCGAGGAAGGCGGGGCGGCGCTGGCACATGGCAGCCATGAAATCGTCCACGGTCATCGGCAGGCCACGGTCGAACTCCAGCGCCTGCGGCACATAGCCGATCACTTCGCGTTCGCCGGGCCAGTGCAGGGTCAGCTGGCCCTGGTGCGGCATTTGCCCAAGCAGGGTCTTGATCAGCGAACTCTTGCCGCCGCCGTTGGGGCCGACGATGGCATGCACGCTGCCGGCGGCGACGTTGAAACTGACCTGTTCGAGGATGCGGGTGCGGCCCAGGGTCAGGTCGATGCCGGCAAACTCGATGCGCGGCCCGCAGGCTGTCACCAGGTTGGCGGCGGCGGTCATGCGCGGTTCTCCTGGATGGCGCGGACCACGGTGTCGAGGTTGCGCTTCATCTCCACTTCGTACTTGTCCTTGGTGTATTCGCCGTAGGAAATGTGCGTCAGCGGGTACAGGCGCACGCCGGATTCACGCTGGATGGTTTCGACATAGGCCGACGGGAAGTCCATTTCCGAGAAGATCACCCGCACGTCCAGCGCCTTGAGCTGGTCGATGGTCTTTTTCAGCTGGGCCGGGCTGGGTTCGATGCCATGGGCTGGCTCGACCACCGCAGTCACCTCCAGGCCGAAGTCGCGCACCAGGTAGTCGTAGGCGGCATGGATGGTGGCGACCCGGAAGGTGGCGCTGGGCGCCTCGGTGACCTTGGCCAGTGCGTCGGCACGCAGTGTGCGCAAGCGCTTGGCATAGGCGCGGGCGTTTTGCGTGTACAGCTTGGCGTTGTCCGGGTCGAGCTTGCCCAGTTCGCGGGCGATGTTGTTGACCTGGGCGATGGTGGTGCTGATCGACAGGAAGGTGTGCGGGTTGACCACCTTGCCGGCGCCACGGGCGGCAATGCCGGTGGCCGCCAGCAAGGGTACGTTCTGGTTGGCCTCGATGGTGTTGATGCCGGGCTTTTCGCTGGCGGCGATCATGCGGTCGGCGAAATCGTCATGGCCAACGCCGTTGAGCACCACCACGTCCAGGGTGCCGATGCGCTTGATGTCCTCGGCCCGTGGCTCGTAGGCATGGGGGTTGAACCCCGCCGGAATCAGCGGCACCACTTCGGCCTTGTCGCCGACGATGTTGCTCACATAGCTGTAGTAGGGGTGCAGGGTAATGCCGATACGCAGGGGCTTGCCGTTATCGGCCAGGGCCTGTGCCGGCAGGGCAAGGGCCAGGAGCAGGGCGAGGGCGGAGCGGAGCATGGGGGAGTCCTTGGGTTCAGTGACGGTGTTCGCGGGTGACCCCGGCGTCGTAATGGCTGACCACCTGCTGCCAGCCGGCGGCGATCAGGGCGGCCTGGCCAAGGTCGTCCGGGGTCACGGCGGCGCTGTCGCGGCGCAGCCAGACATCGGCCTGGCCGGTGCTGTCGGCCGGCAGGATCAGCAGCAGGCTGCCGGCCACTTCCGGGGCCTGGCTGCGGCCAAGGTAGGCCCCGGGCTCCAGCCACGACCATTGGTGGCTGCCGCGGCTCTGGCTGCCGGCATCGACCACGAACGGCGGCAGGCCTTCCTCGGCCAGGGCCTGTACGCTGGGCGCGGCGGCGTTTTCTTCACGCAGCAACTGGATTTCGTCGAAGGCCACCCGCAGGTCGGTGTACAGGCCTTGCTCGGCGGCGGTGAGGTCGCGACGGGCGTCGATCTGGTGGCTGGCGATGGCCTGTTCATCCTCGCGTTCGCCGCGCAGCAGCACCACGCTGGTGGCGAGTACCACGATCAGCAGGCTGACCAGCAGCACGTACAGGGTTTCGTGCCCGGCACCGGCCGGGCGAATCACTTGGGCGCGGCTCATGGCTGGGCGATATCGGCGTGGTCGACTTCCACCACGTGCCCGGGGCCGGCATCGAACAGCACGTAGAATTCGCCGTCCGGGCGCTTGAAGGTCAGGGTCGAATCATCACCGAGCTTGCCGCCGACCAGCACCTGTTCGTCGTAGGCGATGACGTCCAGGGTTACCCCGGGGGCACCGCTGCCATCCGAGAAGCCGCCGGTGCACTTGACCTGGCCGCCAGGCAGTTCTTCGCACTCGCACATCGGGTTGTGCGCCAGGGCCGGGCCGGCGGCCAGCACCAGCAAGGGCAGGGCGAGGGTGCGCATCAGGTGTTTCATTTATTGCCTCCTTGTTTCTCGAGCCAGGCCACGGTGGCTGGCGATGCCTTGGCCAGAGGGACCGACGCCTGGTGCATGCTGCCGTCCCAGCCTTCCAGGGTGATCCAGATCTGCGCGTCGGGCTTGGTGCGTGGCGGGATCGGCAACGAGGTGCCCATGTTGTACGGCGCACCGAAGAAAATCGTGCCGGCGGCGCGCAGGCTGCGCGGTTTGCCGATGCGCAGGTAGGCCGCCTTGACGCCGTTGACGCAGGCCTTGCACAGCGATGCATTGAAGACCTTGAAGTGGCCGGCAGGGCCGTCGGCGCGGGGCGCCTCGTCACGCATCTCGGCCAGGTCCAGGGTATAGGGGCCGACCTGGATGTCGTTGATCACATTGGCGCCGAGCCCCGCTTCGCCGCGGAACAGCTTGGCGTCGGCGAAGTACTTGGGCATGAAGCCCAGCGGGATGAGGATCAGCAGGATGTTCAGGTGAAAACGCCACTTCAGCCACAGTTGCTTCAGCGGGCTGACGGTCACGGCTTGGGCCTGGCTCATGGGCGGATCTCCACGGTGGGTTCAGGGCGCGCCATGCGCGGTGCGCGCTCGCTGCGCTTGAGGGCGGCGGCGGTGGCCTGGGCGGTGCGTTTGGTCCAGATCAGCAAGCCGCTGAACACCATCAGGGTGAGGACCAGGCCGAAGAAGAACCACACCAGCTTGATCGGCAGGCCGCCGAAATCGCCGGTGTGCAGCGGGCGCATGGATTCGGTGACGAACTCCAGGGCGGAGCGGTCGCTGATCAGGAACTGGCTGTCGACATTACGCGTGTACGGGTTTACCGAGGCGCTTTGGAACATCAGCGGGTACCAGCCTGGCCCTGCCAGGGTGATGTGGCTGTAGGCGGTGGCCGGCAGCGAGATGAAGCTGATGTCCAGCCCCGGGACCGCCAGGCCGGCGATGCGTGCCGCTTCATCCAGGTCGATGCGCGTTGCCGGGCTGCCATTCGGGGTTTGCGGCACGTCCTCACGGGCGATCACCGGCACGATGGGCCGGCTGGAAATGGTGATGTGGTTGTCGGCCAGGATCGCCTGGATCAGGAACCAGGTGCCGGTGATGGAAATGACCGCAATGAACCAGATCGACCAGACCCCGGCCAGGCGGTGCAAGTCGCCCCAGAAAATCCGCGAACCATGGCCGGTGCGCACCGGCTTGAAGAAACCCTTCCAGAACTTCTTGTACACCACCAGGCCGGTGACCAGCGAAGCCAGCATGGGCAGCCCGAGCAGCGACACCAGGTACCAGCCCCAGCTGAAGCCGTTGGTGAACGGCACCAGCCACCAGCCGTGCAGGGCGCGGGTGAAGGCTTCGAAGTTGAAGTCCGGGGTCTTGCCCTGGATGGCCCCGGTGTAGGGGTTTACATACAGCGTCGGGCTGGTGCCGTCAGGCAGGGTGACATTGGCTTTGACCGCGAAGTGCGAACCGTCCGGCTGGATCAGCCGCTCCACCACCATGTCCGGCTCGGCCTTGTGCAGGGCGTCCAGTACCTGCTGGAAGCTCAGGCGCTCGGCGTCGGCGTCGGGCTTGTTGGCGCGCACGGCGGGGTCGGCCAGCCAGACGATTTCCTGGCTGACCACCGCGAGCATGCCGGTGAAGCAGACGATCAGGACAAAGAACCAGATCGGCAAGGCGAGCCAGCTGTGGACCAGGAACCACAGCCTGGATTTGGATTTTTTCGGTGATTTGGCCATCTGACGGTCTTCTGCAATGGGGAGTCGAGCGTGTGCCCAGCCAAAGAGGGGCTGTATTGATAAGGACGAATGAGAATCGAAAACCTGCCGTTTTAAATGCAAGCAAATGTTTCAAGGCCGAGGGCGAATGCCTGGGCGTCGGTGTCATTGGGGGCTGCTGCGCAGCCCATCGCCGGCAAGCCCGGCTCCCACAGGGTTGAGGTCAGTGCTGTACCTGTGGGAGCCCGGCTTGCCGGCGATGGGCCGCACAGCGGCCCCAATCGATTCAGGTCAAGGTCGGCCTGGAAGGCATGAAGCAGGAGGGATCAGGCGCGGGTCAGGGCCACTGCCGGTTGCGGCTTGCCGTGCAGCTGCGCCAGGTCCTGGTACAGCGCGCGGCCAATTTCCGCAGCGCGCGCCGGCAGCACCGAGAGCAGGGTGTCACTCAGGCCGTGGCTGTTTTCGCAGAAGCCCTGCAGGTACACCGAGGCCTGCAGGTCGGGGCTGGCCAGCACGCGGTAGTTGCGGTCGACGCTGAAATCTTCCAGGTACCCGGCCAGGGGCGCCAGCAGGTCACGGTGCGAGCGGCGCTCGTAGCCGGTTGCGAGTATCACCGCGTCGTAGCGGTGGGTCTGCTGCTGGCCGGTGGCGAGGTCGCGCAGGGTCAGTTCCAGGCCTTCGCGGGTGGCCACCACGGCTTCGACCTGGCGCCGGCACAGCACGTTGTGGCGGTACTGGTGGGCGACCTTCTGCCGGTAGAGGATGCCGTAGATGCGTTCGATCAGGTTGAGGTCGACCACCGAATAGTTGGTGTTGTGGTATTCGCCCAGCAGCTTGCTGCGCTGGTCGGCCGGTTCGTTGTAGACCAGGTCGGTGTAGTCCGGCGAGAAGATCTCGTTGACGAACGGGCTGTCATCGGCAGGCTTGAGCGCCGAACCGCGCAGGATCATGTCGACCTTGACCGACGGGTAGCTGTCGTTAAGGTCGATGAACGCCTCGGCGGCGCTCTGGCCCGAACCGATCACGGCAATGCGCATCGGCTTGCCGGCGGTGCACGGCAGCTTGTTCAGGCTGCTCAGGTACTGTGAGTGATGGAATACCCGCGGGTCGTCCTTGAATGCGCCGAACTTTTCCGGGATTTTCGGCGTGCCGCCGCTGCCGACCACCACCGAACGGGTGCGGCGGCTGTATTCGCGGCCTTGGGCGTCGCGCGAGACCAGGCGCAGGTGCTCGACCCGGCCCGCCTGCACGTCCGGCTCGATGCGCAGCACTTCCTCGCCATATACCGCCTGGGTGGCGAAGTGCTCGGCGGCCCAGCGCAGGTAGTCGTTGTACTCGAGGCGGCAGGGGTAGAAGGTGCCGAGGTTGATGAAGTCGGCCAGGCGCTGCTTCTGGTGCAGGTAGTTGACGAAGCTGTAGGGGCTGGTGGGGTTGCGCAGCGACACCAGGTCCTTGAGGAACGAGATCTGCAGCTCGCTCTGGGTGGCCAGGGTTTCGCCGTGCCAGCGATAGTCCTGCTGTTTGTCGATGAACAGCGCGTCGAGGCCATGGCCCTGGGACTCGGCGAGTTCTTCCAGGGCGATGGCCAGGGCCAGGTTGGAAGGGCCGAAGCCCACGCCGATCAGGTCCTTGATGGTTTCCGGGTTTGCAGACTGGCTCATGGCTGCGGTTCCATAATGGTCGAATGTTGACGCTCGCCGGGAGAGGTCGGCGCCTGCGTTTGTACATTGGGTGGAACGAGCCAAACGATGGGGAATTTACTGGCGGGCGACCGGCCACTTGCAACAGGGGCTAAAGGCTTGCGCCTGTCGGCCGATAGGCAGAACAACCCAAGGACCCATTTGCAACGCAGGGAGAAAGACATGACAGGTATTGCAGCAGTCAGCATCAGCACCACGGCCCAGGCGCTGAGCACCACCCAGGTCGCCGACAGCCAGGATGCGCAAAAGACTGAAGAGAGTGGGGCCGGCACTCAGGCCGACACGTCGAAATTGAACGGTGGCGGCCAGGCTCAAGGCGCCCAGGGCAGCAGTGAAAGTTCGGAGCCTGCGCACATCAGGCAATTGCGCGAGATGATCAAGAAGCTGCAGAAGCAATTGGCCGAGGAGCAGAAGCAACTGGCCCAGCTGATGGCGCAGAAGATGGACGAAACCACCAAGCTGGCAGTTGTGTCCGCCAAGCAGGCGAGCATCGCCACCATCAATGGTGAAATCCTGCAGGCCACCGCGCAGTTGCTCGAAGCGCTACAGAAAACGGGTGGCAGCAGCGCGGGCGGGATGGTCAGCACCACGGCCTGAACTTGGGGCTGCTGTGCAGCCCATCGCCGGCAAGCCGGCTCCCACATCGATCGCGCAGGGCAGTTGCTCTCGCAGGCCTGGTGCTGTCACTGTGGGAGCTGGCTTGCCGGCGATAGGGCCGGTGCAGGCCCCATCATCATTCCGGCGGCGGTCATTCGGCCGCCAGGCGCCCCTTGTTCTGCCGCTCCGCCTTGTACTGCATGGCCACCGCCGGCGCCGGCTTGGCAGCACCGGTTTCCAGCCACTGACGCATGCGGCTGGCATCGGCGAAGTGGGTGTACTTGCCAAAGGCGTCGAGGATCACCATGGCCACCGGGCGGTTGTCCATGCGGGTCAGCAGCACCAGGCAGTGCCCGGCTTCATTGGTGAAGCCGGTCTTGGTCAGCTTGATGTCCCAGTTGCTCTTGTTCACCAGGTGGTCGGTGTTGCGGAAGCCCAGGGTGTAGTTGGGCTTGCGGAAGGCTACCGTCTTCTCGCGGGTGGTCGACAGCTCGCTCAGCATCGGGTACTTGCGCGACGCCATCAGCAGCTTGGCCAGGTCACGGGCCGTGGACACGTTCTGCGTCGACAGGCCGGTCGGCTCGACGTAGCGGGTGTGCGCCATGCCCAGGCTGCGGGCCTTGGTGTTCATCGCCTTGATGAACGCCGGGTAGCCGCCGGGGTAATGGTTGGCCAGGGTGTTGGCCGCACGGTTTTCCGATGACATCAGGGTAATCAGCAAGGTTTCGCGGCGGTCGAGCTGGCTGCCCAGCCGCACACGCGAATACACGCCTTTCATTTCCGGGTTGTTGGCAATGGTCATGGTAAGCATCTCATCCATGGGCTGCTTGGCATCCAGCACTACCATCGCCGTCATCAGTTTGGTCACCGACGCAATCGGTACCACGCGGTCGGGGTGGCTCGAATACAGCTCCTGGTTGGTGTTCAGGTCGATCAGCAGGGCGCTGCCCGAGGCGAGATGCAGCTTGGATGGGTCACGTTGAACCTGGGCCGGGGGTTGTGCAGCAGCGGTCGACGGAAGGGTCGCAGTACCTGTGAGCAACAGCAGCAGGCTGAGGATGGACAGGGATGTTTTCACGTTGAGGCTCACTAAAAGTTGGTATGTCGTTGGCTGTGCAAGGGTTTTCCCCCAAAAACCACTGCATTCTGGAGTATGGCTGATTTGCTGTCGAATGCCTTATGACTAAAGGGCGCAACGTGAACGAAATTTAATCCGGTACCAAGGAGAAAAGTAGCGTACGGCTATCAGGTCGAACGCCGTTCTCTGTCTACAATGCCCTTCCGTTTCCCGATTCGTACAAGCCAAACTGAACGCCTATCATGGATGGCTTTTCGAGCTTCATGTGGAGAGAGCAATGATTCCTGGCAAGGTATGCCCTGTAGTGCTGTCGTCTTCGCCACCGTCCAGGCTTCTACTATTCCGGCACCCTATAGCAGGCACGCAACTGGTAAAAGGCACTATTGAGAGTGGGGAAGCTCCCAGCGAGGCGGCCTTGCGTGAGCTGGCAGAGGAGTCTGGCATCGACGACGCGATAGTTGAAACGGACTTGGGGTGCTGGAATGCCGAACATCTAGATCAAATATGGTCGTTTCAACTTTGTCGAGCATTGCGTGATCTCCCAGAAAGCTGGACCCATCAGACACTAGATGACCACGGCCATGTGTTCGAGTTTTTCTGGGCTCCGCTAGATGAATTTCCCTACGCCGATTGCCATCCCGTATTCCAGCGAGCACTGGAGTTCTTATGGCGTAGACTCAAGGAATTTGAGTCGTTGGAATAGCGAGGGGAAATCAGATGGCAGTCGAAGGGCAACTTCACACCTTGAGGAAGTCAGTCATCCACGACCCGTGGCTTTCGACCCAAAGCGGCCTTTGGTGGAGGACAGCATACGATCTGCTGAATCGCCGTACTGCCGAGGTTTTCGTAAGCAGTCCCTGGAGAATGCACATTTTTTGAGGGAACATTTAGGGCTTTAGCTACTACCCGCCAAGGAACGGAAATGGCACTGACCAGCAAGATCACTCCCTATAACCCCATGTGGCCCTCTCGCTTTCTGGCAGACAAGCCAATCATCGCTTCGGCCTTTGGCGATGAACTGATTGCCATACACCATGTTGGTAGTACCTCTGTTCAGGGGCTCGCGGCGAAGCCCGAGATCGATGTGCTCATCGAAGTTCGCGATCATAGCAATGCCTCGGAGCGGGACGAGATTTTGATGGGTTTGGGATATGTACGAGGAAGTGACCTATCGGAGGGGCATCATTTCTACCGGCGTAATGTGGATGGAATTCGCACGCACAAGCTCCACGCTTGTACCCGTGGCCACCTTACGATCACCCAGATGCTGGGGTTCAGAGATTTGCTTAGGCGTGATGCCTCGATCCGCCAGCAGTATGAAGCGCTGAAGCTACAATTGGAGGCGAGCAATACGGGTGGGATGGCTGAATACCTGGAGAAAAAGTCTCCGTTTATTATTGCGGCACTATTTCATGCCGGTATATCAATTCCTGAATGACCGAAGGGTCGCGAAGCAGCCTTGGCATCAGGTGTCTGCTTTGGGTCGAAAGCTGCCGGGTCGTGAATGACCGCTATCTCCAGCGATGTTTTTCGCGTTTTGAAGAGTTTTCAAAATTGAGGAAAGGCCGTATTTCCGGGCCTTCCAGCCCTCCACGCCACACTGCATCCCACCCCAAAACACAACGAAATCTAATCCGGTACCTGTCCTGTACCCATCATCACTCTGCCGAAGACAGCAGAACAACCTCGAAGGTCGTCCCTTCCTCTTCGGTCGACTCCACCTCAATTCTGCCACCGTGGTTCGCCACGATCTCCGATGCGATGAACAGGCCAAGGCCGAGCCCCGCTGCGGAGCCCCGCTCTCCGGATGAGTAGCTCGAGTATCTCCCTTCCGGCTTGAAGATGTAGGGCTTCACCTCGGGTGGAATAGGCTCTCCGGAATTCTGGCCGCTGACCCGTGGAACACCATCCACCCTGGCCACCGTGACCTTGATCGGGGCCGTCGCATCGCCATGGCGCAGGGCATTGCCTATCAGGTTGGAGAAAACCTGAGAGATGCGGTCAGGGTCGAATTGCCCGGTGATGTGCGCCTGCTCATCCAGGATGATCCGCGCGTGCGGGAATGCCGTGCGCAGTTCGTCAATGACAGCCTGGCAGATAGAGTTCAGATCGATTTTCCGCAAATCCACTGGAATGCCAGTCCCCAGGTTGCAGCGGGCCAGATCCAGCAAATCGTTGATCATGACATTTGCCCGATGTGCACTGGTACAAACCTGGGTCGCAAGTAACTTTCCCTTTTCATCCAGCCCCGTCTGCCGCTGGATCAGCCCGCCAGCCATGAGTATCGCGCCCAAGGGCGAACGCAAATCATGACCGAGCACGGCGAGCACCATTTTCCGGGTCGCCTCGACTGCCGTTCCGTAGGCCGCGATCGACTCTACGAGCGCCTGGTCAATCGCTTCATTGAACCGGATCATGTCCTGAACATGATGCGCGTCTGCGAACGATTCCTGGGTAAGCCAGAGTGACAGAACGCTTGCGCGCAATGCCCGGTATTCGGACACCATCTGATCCATCGAGAACCCAGCTATCAAGCGAGCAACCGCGTGGGTCTGCGCTGCGGTTTCGCTGGAACTCCTGGGGCCTCTCCCTTGTGCTTTCTCGGACTGTTGTTGCCTGCTCTGGGCGTTCTCATGTCTGCGGCCACGGTGCGGAGCAACTCCTCGGCATGATTGCGCAAGCCGATGGAGTCCTGCTTTGGCAGCTCTGTTTCAACCGAGCGGGCGTAATTTTCCCAAGCCTGGAGAATGGGTTCCATACTGCTACCAATGAAATCGAACAGTCTCATGGGGCCTAACCCTGATCAGGAAAAAAGACATCCGAGTAGCTTAGTTCATCCGGGATACAGGAAGTTTGAGCGGCAGTCATGAGCGGCCCACCTGGAGTTCAAAGGCGATCCCGATGAAACCTGCGTTGGGGGGGCAGGGGCATCGGGATGTCTTACCGGCTGCCTGGGTTCAGGCATGGGTCAGCGAGAGGTCGCTGATGATGCAGATCGAGCCGTCATCGGCGGGCGTGGTATCGGTGTAGTCCACCTGGTTGTAGACCCCGCCGTGGAACTCGAATAGCTGTGTAGCCCAGGTGCTGTCGAACTGCAGATCGCCGGACGTACCGCTCACGCCATTGCACTTGGCCGTAACGTTGACCACGCCTGCTGCGGTGGCATGGATGCTCACCTCGAACTTTGCCCCCAGCGGTACCCCCTTGAGCACCGTCGAGTTGATCGGGTCAGTCTGGTTGTAGGTCCGCCGAAAACCCAGGGTGATGTCGCCCTTTTTCCAGAACACCTTCACGGGCGGGCTGTCGTCCCCGTAGACGTGCATCTGCGCGATGACCACCTTCTGCGCCCAGTTGACCTTGGTCAGCGTCATTTCCTGGCGATTCCAGTGATGTGGGGCACCGCCCAAGGTCCAGTATTTCGGCTCCGACCACTCGCAGCGGGTCCTGCGGGTGCTTTTGCTCGAAGCGCCTTTGGTGGGGGCAGACAACTGGACCGAACCATCGCTGAGCACTGTCACGTAGTTCGGGTACAGGGCAATCGCTTCGCTGCCGGTGAGTTCGACCGCTACGGTGCTGATCGACGATTCGACTACCGGAACGGCGAGGGTGAGGTTGCGGATATCTACGCTCATGGGGAGAACTCCTGAATGAAAATGACGGTGGGTGCCGCAGCAGCACGGTGGCGGCTGCTGGAATGAAATTTAGCCTTACGCTAAATCATCGTCAATAGCCCATGGCTAAAATTATTTCGCCGGGCGACAAATTACCTGTTGGCGAAAATTTTCCACATCGGGGGCTTTACGCTTGATTTGGCGGTGAGATAAGCTTTCCTTGAATACTGTACAAATATACAGATGTCAGGATAAGAATATGTCTAAGCCCTTGAAGTCGACGCCCCATCAGCGCCAGGAAATGACCGGAATAGAGCGGCTGAGCTTGCGGGTATCAGCGATGATCAACCACCCGCTCGCGCAGACGCAGCGCTGGGTGACGGTGCATCGCCTGGATACCGACGGTGATGCCGAGTGGGAGGAGGTGATGGGCCTGCTGGCCGAGACGCCCGAGCTGGAACTGACCTTCAACGACGACGAGAGCGTGACGGTGCGCTGGGAGCGCGGCAGCGTGGAGGAGCGCGACGACTTTATCGTCGAGCAGGACAGCGAGCAGCAGGTCGAGGAGGCGGCACCTTTCTGAAGGTCAGAAAGAGCCTGCGGGGCAGCGTAATACTGTTCACTCAAGTCTGATGTGACATCGATTGGGGCTTCCTTGCAGCCCTTCGCGGGCAAGCCCGCTCCCATAGAACTGCGCATAACTCATTAAAGGCAGGGACTTTGTGGGAGCGGCTTTAGCCGCGAACACCGGCGCAGCCGGTGCCATGCACCGCGTTGGATTCTTCGCGGCTAAAGCCGCTCCCACAGGGTACGCGTACCGCTTGGCTGTGGGAGCGGGCTTGCCCGCGAAGGGCCGCAAGGCGGCCCCAGTTGCGCGAATGGACAGCATTACGCTGGGGTGGTGGCCTTCGCTTTACACAAGGTGTGCATTCCACACCAGCAGCACCCTGGCCTGGATGTAGGTCTCTTCCCGGCGAATCATGCGGTCCTTGTGCCGCGAGTTGTCGGAAATCATCTCGAAATGGTCTTCGTCGGCAATCTGCAATCGCTTGATGTAGATGTGGTCGCCCCAGGAGAAGAAGTAGATTCCATCACCGACGAACTCGCGGATGCTGACGTCCACGATCAGCGGGTCGCGGTGCTTGATGGTCGGTTCCATCGACTGGCCCCAGCCGGTCACCATCTTCAGGTGGTGGTGCTCGCTGAACTCCACGCCAAGCTCGCGCAGGTGGCTTGGGCTGACGCGAACATCCTTGAACATCTCGGGGTAGTCGTGGGGGATCTGCCCGCCGCCCATGGCCGCACGGACGTCGTAGTGGGCAATCCATACTTCGTCGCCCACCAGTCCTGGCCGAACAAGTTCAGCCGCCACCAGCGTCGAGTCTGCCGGCTCCTCGGCGGCGGCCAGCAGCCTTTGCCGGGTTTCTTCGGGGATGCCCTTGCCGCTTCTGGCAAGCATCTGCTTGACCAGATCGGCCGCGGAAAGCTTGCTGTCGACAGCCTCGGCCGGCGACTGCGCCTGGTCGCCCGCTGCCATCGCGTCGAACCACCCCCGTGGCAAGCCTTCGATGCCCTCGATTCGGCGGGCCACGTCATCGCCCAGGTTCTTCGCTGTCTTGTCCGAAAGGATCTGGCTCAGGTGCGCAGGCGCCATCCCCCAGCGCTCTGCGCAGGATCCCTTCCTCTGGCTGCCGATCAGCTTGACCAGGTTGTGCTTGCGAATTTCGTAGATGTCCATGGGGCGAAGCATGCCAGTGTTTAGCTCGCTGCTAAATATGCTCAAGGCTAAATTTCTCTTGTCATGTTATTAGCTGTAGGCTAAATTAAATGCGCAAGCAAGGAAAGCCACCGAGAAGCTGTTCTCCAGGCTTACGACATCACCATCCGTTATGAGGTTTTCATGGACCCGACTGACCTCGGCCCAGGCACCATCACCTGGCTGGGCGGAACAGGCACCGTGTTGCTGGGTGCATTCCTCTGGCTGCGCAAGTGGCTGTCCAGGGATGCGGCTGACCGTGCCATGGACAACGCTGATATTGGCGTGGTCCGGCGCCTGAACGAGCTGCTCGATATCGAGCGTGACGCCCGAAGAGAAGCGCAGGCCAGGGCCGATCAGTTTGCAAAGGAACGCAATGAACTGGTGATCACTGTAGGGCGCCTGGAAGGCAAGATCGAAGCGCTGACCAGTCGGGGCGGCCATCCTCCCCGGCAGGTCACCGTCCAGGGCGAGGGGATCGCCCGCCTGCGCGGGAAGCAGGGTGAGTGAGGCGGCCCGCAAGACAAATTCTGTTTATGCCCATGCGTATGGGCCTTTTTCTGTATGGAGACAACATGGCTCGATTGGATTCTGCCGCTGCCGGCGGCGCGAACGTGCTCGCATTCCTGGACATGCTGGCCTGGTCCGAGGGTACCTCGACCATCGCTGCCAGTGACGATGGCTACAACGTCCTGGTCGGCGGCCAACTGTTCAATGACTACAGCGGGCACCCGAGGCAGAAGGTGTGGTTGCCCAGCTACGGCATCCACAGCTCCGCTGCGGGGCGGTACCAGATTCTGGCCGGTACCTGGGATGCCATCGTGAGCACTTATGGCTTCAATGGCCGCTTTACCCCTGAGGCCCAGGACCTGGCGGCAATCAAGTTGCTGAGCGAGTGCGGCGCGTTGGCGCTGATCAAGGCCGGCCGCATTGCCCAGGCGATCGCCAAGGCCGCGCCGATCTGGGCCAGCCTGCCTGGCGCGGGCTACGGTCAGCGCGAGCACCAGCTGGCCGCGTTGTTGGCAATGTTCATAGCCTGCAGCGGGGAGGTGCAGGCGTAACGCCCAGGCAAAAAAAGACCCGCCAGGTAGGCGGGCCAGAAGGGCGTAGGGAGCAACGCACAACAAATACGGGTCAGGCGACCAAGGTGCCTGGTTGCAACTGTTCGACCAGGGCCTGAGCCGAGGCGCGGGTCGGCATCGGGCCGCTTACGGCTTCGCCGTTGCGCACCAGGTACCAGCATGCCAGCAGGCCCTGCTGACGCAGCGAAGCGGGGACGGCACTGCCGACGACGGACATGATCTGGATAGTGGCCATGTGGACCTCCTGTAAAACATGGCCCTACCTTACGCAGCAGCCGGGGCGGTTTGAAATTAACTTCCTCGATAGTGGTCATTGGTTCTATCAACATTTACCACCGCGGCGGGCCGTAATACACCGGTGGCGGACCGTAGTAGGTGCGATAGCCCGGGGGCGGTGGTGCTGGCACGTAGTACGGCTGGTAGTACACCGGCGGTGGCGGTGGTTGCACGTAGACCGGTGGCGGCCCGTAGTAGACCGGTTGGCGCTCGACGTACACGGTACGGTCACGCCCGCCATAAACCGTCGCCCCGACCACGGCGCCAACCACGGCCGCACCCAGCAGCGGGCCGGGGCCATACCAACCGCCATGGCCATGGCCGCCATGGGCGACAGCGGGCGCGCTGATGGCCAGGGCACCGACCAGCAGGGCGATTCCGGGAATGTGACGGTTCATGAAGAAACCCTCGCAAGGACACCCCAGGTGTGGGGTCCTATTACTATGACTCCACTTTTCGTCAGCTGAGCACGGGGGAACGGTAAAGGTTGTGTAAGCGACGACCAGCGGTTACGTCTGTTACGCTGAACAAACGTTTCAGTTATGACAAAGGAGCAGGTTATGTCGACAACTCCCAGCAGAGACACCGTGCTGTGCATCTCCCTGGCGGGCCGCCCCGGCACCTTCGGGGTACGGTTCCACAACCACCTGTACCAGCAGCTGGGCCTGGACTTCTACTACAAGGCCATGCGCACCGATGACCTGCCGGCGGCGGTGACGGGCATCCGTGCCTTGGGTATCCGCGGTTGCGGGGTATCGATGCCGTACAAGGAGGCCTGCATGGCCCTGGTCGACGAGATCGACCCATCGGCGGCGGCCATCGAGTCGGTCAATACCCTGGTCAATAGCAATGGTCACCTGAAGGCCTACAACACCGATTACCTGGCCGTGCGCCAGTTGCTGGAGCAACACCAGGTCGACCCGACCACGGCGTTTGCCTTGCGCGGCAGTGGCGGCATGGCCAAGGCGGTAGCCAGTGCCTTGCGCGATGCCGGGTTCGCCGAAGGCATCATCGTGGCGCGCAACGAGCAGGCCGGGCGGCAGCTGGCGGATGTGTGCGGTTATCGCTGGGTGGCGGAGCTGGGCGACCTGTGCCCACCCATGCTGGTGAACGTGACGCCGATCGGCATGGCGGGCGGGCCCGAGGCCGAGCAGCTGGCGTTTTCCGAGAACGCCATCGCCGCGGCGGCGCGGGTGTTCGATGTGGTGGCGATGCCGGAGAGCACACCGTTGATCCGACGGGCGCGGGCGTTGGATAAGCCGGTGATCACCGGGCTGGAGGTGATTGCGCTGCAGGCGCTGGAGCAGTTCGTGCTTTATACCGGGGTGCGACCCACCTTGGCGCAGGTGGAGGCGGCGGTGGCGTACGCCCGGGATATCTGATTACTCCGGTGCCGGCCCTTTCGCGGGTAAACCCGCTCCCACAGGGATAGCGCACGCATGTAGCAGCGGCGCTACCCCTGTGGGAGCGGGTTTACCCGCGAAGAGGCCGGCACAGGCATTGACAAGGTCAGAACACCTTGTGCCCTTCATCCAGCTGTTGGTCGACCAGCGCCCGGCCATGGGCCAGCGACACATGCTGTGCGTTCTCGAGGTCGGAGAAGAACTTCATCGGCATCGACATGCGCCTGCTGGTGTGCCCGTCGGGGTCGGTGATCAGGCACCCGGCGGCGTAGGGCAGGGGGGAATCGGGGTGGGGCATCACGCTGGCGGTGATGGTGTGCTTGCGATATTCACAGTGAAGAGATTGCATCGTCCTTACCTCGCTGTGGCATGTGAAGCAGTTACCTTCATATACCACAGCAAGGGGCCGGGAGTTCCCGGCCCGACGAGCGAGCCGCGATTAGCGCTCAGCCTTTGAGCTCGGTCGGCTGGATGACTTCGACCCAGTAACCGTCCGGGTCCTTGACGAAGGCCAGGTGGTTCATGCGCCCGTCTTGCAGGCGCTTCTGGAACGGTACGTCCAGTGCCTCGAAGCGTGCGCAGGCGGCGCGTACGTCCGGTACCGAGATGCAGATGTGGCCAAAGCCGCGTGGGTCGGTGTTGCCGTTGTGGTAGGCAAACTCGGCATCGTTTTCGGTGCCGTGGTTGTGGGTCAGCTCCAGCACGCCCGGGATCGACTTCATCCACTGGTGGCGTTCGCTGTCATCGGCCGGGATCTGCGCCGGGTCGACCAAGGCCAGGAAGTACAGGCTGAAGGCGGCTTCGGGGAAGTCGCGCTTGTCCACCAGGCGGAAGCCCAGCACGCGGGTATAGAAGTCCAGGGACTTCTCGATGTCCTTGACCCGCAGCATGGTGTGGTTGAAGACGAACTGGGCGGTGGCGGCGTCCGGTTGGGCGGTGACGCCAGGCAGGGTTTGCAGATCATGCAGGCTCATGGGAACTCCTGAGACGGGGCCGGGCGCAGGGCGCCGGCAAAACAGACAGGCCGGCCATGATACGGCAGTGTGCCGATTGCGCAAATGAAAGCGCCCTGCACGAGGCAGGGCGCTGGAATTAGAGGCCCGCATGTGCGGGCGCGTGATGGGGTCGCTAGTCCTTTAGCTGTCTCGATACTGAGCCAGCCCTTGTGAAAAAAGTGTGAAGTACGTGTGGACGTTTCATCAGCGTACCCAGCTTTCTACCGTGGCGGCTCCGTATTGTTCTTTCCAGGCCTTGAGCCCACGGTGGTTGCCGCCTTTGGTCTCGATCCGCTCGCCGGTGTGCGGGTTGGTGTAAACCTTCACCACGCGCGCGCGGCGCTGTTGCTTGGGCGCTGCACTGGAAACCCGGGCCACTGCTTTCGGGTCGAGGATGGCGATGATATCGCGCAGGCTCTTGTCGTAGCTTTTCATCAGGCCGACTAGTTTCTGCTCGAATTCGATTTCGCGTTTGAGGCCGGCATCCTTTTTCAACGCTTCCAGTTGCGCCATCTGTTCCTGGAGCGCTTTTTCGGCAGCACGAAACTCTGCAAGTCTGGACACTGTAATCACTCCTGTACGTCGGTCGTGGCAGGGCGTGACGAACATTGAAGAAGAATAAAAACGCCGGCCACGCGGGTGGGTTCCGCTGTTCGCTGATATCGAGTGTAGTCATTCATGGGTACTGGGTAAACTGCAAACTTTTTGTAAGTAAGCCGGGAACTTTCCTAGTTTTGCGCGCGGTATTGTCCGGTTTTTTCGCGGTTGCCTTGCGGTGCGCTTAGACCATGGTCCAATGGCCCGTGCCAGAGCCTTCGCGCGATAATTTCAGATGATGGCCGGCTATTGTTCGGCCCCCTCGCAGTACCGTGGCCAGCACGTGCCACAGGTTGTTTACTCGCCTTGATTCTGGATGTTTTCTCCCATGTTTGCCCCTTTTCCCATCGCCCCCGGGCGTCGTGTTGCCGGCTTGTTCCTGTTGTGTGCCGGCGTCAATGCCCAGGCCGCCGGTTTTCTTGAAGACAGCAGTGCTAAGGTCGAAGCACGCAATGTCTATTTCAACCGGGATTTCCGTGACGGCCACAGCAGTTCCAGCCAGGGTGCGTCCAAACGCGAAGAATGGGCACAAGGTTTCATCCTCAATGTGCAGTCGGGTTACACGCAGGGGCCGGTAGGTTTTGGCGTGGATGCGCTGGGCATGTTCGGCTTCAAACTTGACTCCAGCCCGGCAGACAGCAACAGCGGCCTGTTGCCGTCTTCCGGCCATGACCCACGGCACTCGGCGGACCAGTACGCGAAGATGGGCCTGGCGGCCAAGGTCAAGGTTTCCAATACCGTGCTCAAGTACGGTTCGATGATGCCGGATGTGCCGCTGCTCAAGTACAACGATGGCCGCCTGCTGCCGACCATGTTCCATGGCGCCATGCTCACCTCCGAAGAAGTGCGCGACCTGAAGTTCACCCTGGCCCGTCTGGACAAGTACACCGCACGGGATTCCACCGACCGTCAGGACATTCGCGTGCATTGCAAGAACAAGCGCTATGCCTGCGATATCGAGGCTGACCACTTTGACCTGGCCGGTGTCGATTACCGTTTCAACGAGCGCTTCAGCGCCCAGTACCAGGTGGCCAAGCTGGAGAACATCTACCGTCAGCACTTCCTCGGCCTGGTGGCCAGCCAGCCATTGGCGGTGGGCAGCCTGTCGGCAGACCTGCGCTTGATCAAGAGTGACGACATCGGCAATGCCCGCGCCGGCGAAATCGACCATCGCGCGTTCAGCGGCATGCTCGGCTACAGCCTGGGTGGCCACAAGCTCAGTGCCGGCTGGCAACGCATGTATGGCGACAGTGCCATGCCATACCTGGATGGCACCAACCCGTACCTGGTCAACTATGCCCAGGTCAACGACTTCGCCGCCGCCCAGGAACGTTCCTGGCAGGTGCGTTATGACTATGACTTCAAGGCCCTGGGCGTGCCCGGCCTGACCTTCTTCACCCGTTACATCAACGGTGACAATATCAAGGTGCCGGGCAGCACGGCCGAAGGCAAAGAGTGGGAACGCGACACCGAGTTCAAGTACCAGGTGCAAAGTGGCACGTTCAAGGACGTCAGTGTGCGCCTGCGTAATTCCACTTACCGCAGCAACTATGAAAAGTGGGCGCGTGACATGGACGAGACACGGGTCATTGTCAGCTACAACTTCTCCATCTTCTGACGGGGCGCTTTGCCAAATACCGGCAGCCACCTGACAATGGCTGCTGGTTCCCGCAAAGGGCAGGGCAATGAAAGACCTGTTGTTGATCGGCATCGGCCCGGGTGACCCACGCCAGGTCACCTACGAGGCGGTCGATGCGCTGCGCCAGGCCAGCGTGTTCTTCGTGCTCGACAAGGGCGGCGACAAGGACGAACTGGTGCGCCTGCGCAAGGCCATCCTGCAACGCTATCGGCCCGAGGGCGGCTACCGCCTGGTGCAGGTCGCCGACCCTGCACGCGATGGCCAGGCGGATGACTACCTGGGCGCGGTGCAGGACTGGCACCGGCAGCGTGCGGCGCTGTATGCCCAACTGATCGAACAGGAGATAGGCATTGGGGAAACCGGCGCCTTTCTGCTGTGGGGCGAGCCGACGCTGTACGACAGCACCCTGCGCATCCTTGGCCTGGTCCGCGAGCGTGGTGTGGCGCTGCGCCTGCAGGTCATTCCGGGCATCAGCAGCGTGCAGGCGTTGGCGGCGCGCCATCAGGTGCCGCTCAACCGCATCGGTGAGCCGTTGACCGTATTGCCAGGGCGGCGCCTGGCCGGGCAGGGGCAGATCGACAATGTGCTGGTGATGCTGGACGGGCAGTGCGCGTTTGCCCGGTTCGATGACCCGGCGCTGATGATCTACTGGGGCGCGTACCTGGGGACTGCTGATGAGGTGCTGATTGCCGGGCCGTTGCAGGCGGTGAAGGCGCAGATAATGGAAGTGCGTGAGCGGGAGCGGGCGCGCAAGGGGTGGATCATGGATAGCTACCTGTTGCGCAGGGAGCTGTAGTCAGCTGCAGCCTGTGCCGGCCTCTTCGCGGGCTCGCCCGCTCCCACAGGTACAGCGCCAGCTTTGGGGCCGCGCGTTCCCTGTGGGAGCGGGCAAGCCCGCGAAGCAGGCGACACCGATTTCAAGGGTTACCCAGAATGGCCTGCACCTTCTCCCGCAACTGGTCGATGCTGAACGGCTTGCCGATGAGGTGCATGCCCTCCGGTACATCGACGCTTTCGGCATAGCCACTGGCGAACAGCACCGGCAACAGCGGCCGCAGCTCGCGCGCCTTGACCGCCAACTCTTCGCCACGCATGTCCGGCAGCCCCACATCGGTCATCATCAGCGCCAGTGCCTGGCTCGGGTCCTCGAGAATGCGCAGCGCCGCGTTGGCATGCTCCGCTTCGATGACGGTGTAGCCCAACTCGTCGAGCACTTCGACCATCAGCATGCGTACGATGTCGTCGTCTTCGACTACCAGAAGGTGCATGGTTGCGATCCTGTGCAGAATGAATGTCTTTAATCTGTGCTCCGGATGGCAGCAGAAGTTCCCGGAGGATACCGGTCCGTGCAATCAGATGGAACGATTGGCGCACATCACCTTCAAATACTGGCTAAATGCCCTGCCAGACCCGCCAAAGCTGGTTAGACTCGCTTTACGGGACAGAGCAGTGGCAGACAACTACAACGATCGCTTTGCCACACTTTCAATGGACTTTACTTGCTCGGGCGTTTTCACATGATTCAAGCAGCCTCGATGGACCAGCGGAGCTTCCGCAAGCTGTTGAGCCGCAACGTCGGCCTACCCCTGGGGGTTGGCCTGCTGGGGGCCGTTGCCTTCGTCGCGGTGATCAACTACCTGCTTTCGGCCTTGCAGTGGGTCGAGCACACCGACCGGGTGATCGGCAATGCCAACGAAACGGTCAAACTGTCGATCGACATGGAAACCGGCATGCGTGGCTTCCTGATCACCGGCGACGAGCGTTTCCTCGACCCCTACGAGGTGGCCAAGCCGCGCATCTTCGGTAGCCTGCAGAGCCTGCGCGGCATGGTCGAGGACAACCCGCAACAGGTCGAACGCATCGACCGGCTGATCGCCCTGCAGCAGGCGTGGAACACCTTCGGCAGCGAGATGATCAACTTGCGCCGCAGCCAGGGTGATTACCGCGCCTTGATCGGCAACGGCCGCGGCAAGCGCCTGACTGACGAGATCCGCAAGGAGTTCGACAACCTGATCGCCAGCGAACAACAGTTGCGCATGGCGCGCAACGAGCGGGTCAACAGTGTGACCGTCACGGTCATGTCGTCCTTCGTGCTGTTCATCGTCGGCCTAAGTGCCTTGCTGGCCTACCTCGGGCGGCGCGACCTATTGGCGCTGTCGGGTACCTATGACGAAAACTTCAAGGCCCAGCAGCGCGCGGCCGAGCGCCTGGAGCACCAGGCCTGGCTGCGCAACGGGCAGACGCAACTGGCCGAACAGGTGCTCGGCCAGCTGACCCTGCCCATGCTCGGTGACAACATCCTGCGTTTCTTCGCCAGCTACCTGGGCAGCGTGGTCGGCGCACTGTACGTACGTGACGAGCATGGCCGCCTGGTGCGTGTGGCCAGCTATGGCCTGGATGCCGAGGAGCAGGCCCGCGAGCAGGTGCTGGGCGATCACGAAGGCCTGCTGGCCCAGGCCGTGCGCGAAGCGCGGCTGCTGCGCCTGGACGACTTGCCCGACGACTATTTCCACCTCAGTTCCGGCCTGGGTCGGGGCCTGCCGCGCAGTGCCATGCTGATGCCCTGCAGTGATGACGGGCAGATCAACGGTGTGCTGGAGCTGGGCTTCCTGCGGCCGCTGCAGGAGCGTGACGAAGAGATGCTGCAGCGGGTCCGTGGCAACCTCGGTATCTCCATCGAAAGCGCCCGCTACCGGCAGCGCCTGCAGGAAGTGCTGGCCGAGACCCAGCAACTGAACGAAGAGCTGCAAGTGCAGCAGGAAGAGCTGAAAACCGCCAACGAAGAGCTCGAAGAGCAATCCCGCGTGCTCAAGGAGTCCCAGGCCCATCTGGAAACCCAGCAGGCGGAACTGGAGCAGACCAACGAGCAATTGTCCGAGCGCACCGAGGCGCTGGACCGCAAGAACGACGAGCTGCTCCAGGCCCAGGACGAGCTGCAGGCGCGCGCCGAGGAACTGCAGCGTTCGAGCAAGTACAAGTCCGAGTTCCTCGCCAATATGTCCCACGAGCTGCGTACGCCGCTGAACAGTTCGCTGATCCTGGCCAAGCTGCTGGCGGAGAACGGCGAGGGCAACCTCAGCGACGAGCAGGTCAAGTTCGCCGAATCCATATACTCGGCCGGCAACGACCTGCTCAACCTGATCAACGACATTCTCGACATCGCCAAGGTGGAAGCCGGCAAGCTCGAAGTGCGCCCCGAAAGCACCCAGGTGGAACGCCTGGTCGAAGGCCTGCGTGGCATGTTCGAGCCGCTGGCCGGGCACAAGGGCCTGGCCTTCGAGGTGACCACCGAGGCGCAGGTGCCGGCCACGCTGTTCACCGACCGCCAGCGGCTGGAGCAGATTCTCAAGAACCTGCTGTCCAACGCCATCAAGTTCACCGAGCGCGGCCAGGTCAGCCTGAACATCGGTTACCAGCCCGGCACCGGCATCGTCTTTGCCGTGCGCGATACCGGCATCGGCATCGCCGCCGACCAGCAGCAGGCGATCTTCGGCGCCTTCCACCAGGTCGATGGCACCAGCAATCGCCGTTATGGCGGCACTGGCCTGGGCCTGTCCATTTCCCGCGACCTGGCGCACCTGCTGGGTGGGCAGATCAGCGTCGACAGCAGCCCCGGCCAGGGCAGCGTGTTCAGCCTGATCCTGCCGGAGCGCTATGAGCGGGTTGCGCAGGATATCGAGCCACTCAGCCTGCGCCCGGCGGTCGACAGCCTGCCACCCGCGCCGCAGGCACCGGCGGTGGCGGCGCCGAAACGCCAGGCACCGACATTCGCCGACGACCGCGAGCGCGCGCCGTTCGGCAACCGCTGCATTCTGGTGATCGAGGACGAACCGAACTTCGCCCGCATCCTCTTCGACCTGGCCCACGAACTGGGTTACAGCTGCCTGGTGGCGCAGGGCGCCGACGAGGGCTTCGAACTGGCCGCGCAGTACATCCCCGATGCCATCCTGCTGGACATGCGTTTGCCCGACCATTCCGGCCTGACCGTGCTGCAACGCCTGAAGGAGCAGGCGAGCACCCGGCACATCCCGGTGCATATCATTTCCGTGGAGGACCGGGTCGAGGCTGCCATGCACATGGGCGCCGTCGGCTACGCGGTCAAGCCCACCAGCCGCGAACAACTCAAGGAAGTGTTCGCCCGCCTGGAGGCCAAGCTGACCCAGAAGCTCAAGCACATCCTGCTGGTGGAAGACGACGACCTGCAGCGCGAAAGCATTGCCCGCCTGATCGGCGACGACGATGTCGAGATCACCGCCGTGGCCATGGCCCAGGATGCCCTGGCGTTGCTGCGCGAGAACATCTACGACTGCATGATCATCGACCTCAAGCTGCCCGACATGCTCGGCAACGAGCTGCTCAAGCGCATGACCGCCGAGGACATCCGTGCCTTCCCGCCGGTGATCGTGTATACCGGGCGCAACCTGACCCGCGAAGAAGAAGCCGACCTGCTCAAGTATTCGCGCTCGATCATCATCAAGGGCGCCCGCTCGCCGGAGCGCCTGCTCGACGAAGTGACGCTGTTCCTGCACAAGGTCGAGTCGCAGCTGTCCAACGAACGCCAGCGCATGCTCAAGACCGCGCGCAGCCGCGACAAGGTATTCGAAGGCCGCAAGGTGCTGCTGGTGGACGACGACGTGCGCAACATCTTCGCCCTGACCAGCGCGCTGGAACACAAGGGCGCGATCGTCGAAATCGGCCGCAACGGCCGCGAAGCCATCGAGCGCCTGGAGCAGCATGACGACATCGACCTGGTGCTGATGGACGTGATGATGCCGGAAATGGACGGCTTCGAGGCTACCCGGCTGATCCGCCAGCA
Source organism: Pseudomonas sp. X4 (assembly GCF_040784925.1). NCBI lineage: Bacteria > Pseudomonadati > Pseudomonadota > Gammaproteobacteria > Pseudomonadales > Pseudomonadaceae > Pseudomonas > Pseudomonas sp. X4. The sequence continues at coordinate 4,743,471 of NZ_CP160798.1, forward strand.
ACAACGCTGGCGCAAGCTGCCGATCATTGCCGTGACCGCCAAGGCGATGAAGGATGACCAGCAGCGTTGCCTGCAGGCCGGCGCCAACGATTACCTGGCCAAACCGATCGACCTGGACCGCTTGTTCTCGCTGATCCGTGTGTGGCTGCCGCAACTGGAGCGAATTTGACTAGCGAACGTAACACCGATATCGAAATCCGCTTGCTGATCGAGGCCATCTACCTCAAGTACAGCTACGATTTCCGCAACTATTCCGGCGCGTCGATCAAGCGCCGGATCCTGCATGCGCTGCGCCAGTTCGACTGCCTCACGGTGTCGGCGCTGCAGGAGCGCGTGCTGCACGACCCTGGCATGTTCATGCAGTTGCTGCAGTACCTGACGATCCCGGTCAGCGAGATGTTCCGCGACCCGGGGCACTACCTGGCGCTGCGCAACGAAGTGGTACCGCTGCTGCGCACCTGGCCGTCGATCAAGGTGTGGATTGCCGGCTGCAGCACGGGCGAGGAGGTGTATTCGATGGCCATCCTGCTGCGCGAGGAGGGCCTGCTGGAGCGCACCATCATCTACGCCACCGACATCAACCCGCATTCGCTGGACAAGGCCAAGCAGGGCATCTACTCGATGCAGAGCATGCGCGAGTACGCCGAAAACTATCGCATCGCCGGCGGCCGGCGGGACTTTGCCGAGTACTACACGGCAGCCTACGGCAACGCCATCATGGACAGCACCCTGCGCGACAACGTGACCTTCGCCGACCACAGCCTGGCCACCGACAGCGTGTTTTCCGAAACCCAGCTGGTGTCGTGCCGCAACGTGCTCATCTACTTCAACAAGGAGCTGCAGGACCGCGCCCTGGGCCTGTTCCACGAGTCCCTATGCCACCGCGGCTTCCTGGTGCTGGGCAGCAAGGAATCGGTGGATTTTTCCGCCTACAGCGAGCGCTTCGAGCCGCTGGTCAAGCCCGAACGGATCTACCGCAAGTCATGAAAGGCGTACGCGCGATGGTGATCGGCGCCTCGGCCGGCGGCGTTACAGCGCTGTTCAGTGTGCTGGGCGCGTTGCCGGCCGGCTTCGCCATTCCGGTGATATGCGTGCTGCACCTGCCAGATGACCGCCACAGCCAGCTGGCCGAGGTGCTGCAACGTCGCCTGCGGCGGCCAGTGTGCGAGGCCTGTGACAAACAACCGCTGCGCGCCGGGCAGATCTACGTTGCCGGGCCGGGTTATCACCTGTCGGTGGAGCGTGACCTGACCCTGTCGCTGAGCCAGGAGCCGCCGGTGCATTTTTCCCGGCCGGCGATCGACTACCTGTTCATGTCGGCGGCCGATGCCTATGGTGCCGGCCTGCTGGGCATGTTGCTCACCGGGGCCAACGAGGATGGCGCAGAAGGCCTTGCCTATATCAAGCGCAACGGGGGCCGGACCGTGGTCCAGGACCCTTGCGACGCACAGGTGGCGCTGATGCCGGAGGCCGCATTGGCCCTGCACCAGCCCGACCATATTCTTTCTCTGAGTGGCATCGAGCGATTGCTCGCCGCCCTGGAACCCAGCGCATGCTAAGCCACACCATCGCCAAACTGCTGATCGTCGACGACCTGCCAGAAAACCTGCTGGCCCTCGACGCCCTGATCCAGGGCCAAGACCGCGAGGTGCACCAGGCACAGTCGGCCGAGGCAGCGTTGTCGCTGTTGCTCGAGCACGAGTTCGCCCTGGCCATCCTCGACGTGCAGATGCCGGGCATGAACGGTTTCGAGCTGGCCGAGCTGATGCGCGGCACGGAAAAGACTCGCAACATCCCCATCGTGTTCGTCACTGCCGCCGGGCGCGAGATGAACTACGCGTTCAAGGGCTATGAAAGCGGCGCGGTGGACTTTCTGTACAAGCCGCTCGACACCCTGGCGGTGAAGAGCAAGGTGTCGGTGTTCGTCGACCTGTACCGCCAGCGCAAGGTGCTCGACCGCCAGTTGCAGGCCCTGGAACGCAGCCGCCAGGAGCAGGAGCTGCTGCTGGCCCAGCTGCAAACGGCGCGGGGTGAACTGGAGCATGCCGTGCGCATGCGCGATGACTTCATGTCGATCGTGTCCCACGAGGTGCGCACCCCGCTCAATGGCCTGATCCTGGAAACCCAGCTGCGCAAGCTGCACCTGGCACGCGGCAACCTTGCCGCCTTCAGCGGCGACAAGCTGCAGGCCATGGTCGAGCGCGACGAGCGGCAGATCAACAGCCTGATCCGCCTGGTCGAAGACATGCTCGATGTATCGCGCATCCGCACCGGCAAACTGTCGTTGCGGCCCAAGGCGTTCGACCTGGGCCAGCTGGTGCGCGGCCTGGTGGAGAACTTTGCTGCCCAGGCCAGCGCACTGGATACCCATTTCGAATTGCAACGCTGCGAGCCGCTGCAGGGTGAGTGGGACGAGTTTCGCATCGAGCAGGTGCTGGCCAACCTGTTGTCCAATGCCTTGCGTTATGGTGAGCGCAAACCGGTGCAGGTGCGGGTGTTCGAGCAGGACGGCCTGGCCTGCGTGCAGGTGCAGGACCATGGCATCGGCATCTGCGTGGCCAACCAGCAGCGCATCTTCCAGCAGTTCGAGCGGGTCGCCACCCAGCAGGCCAGCGGTGGGTTGGGCCTGGGGCTGTACATATCGGAGCAGATCGTCCAGGCACACGGTGGGCGCATACTGGTGGAGAGTGAAGAGGGCAAAGGCGCCACCTTTACCTTGCAGTTGCCACTGGCAACTTACGAACAACAAAACGACCAGGCACGGGCAACCTCTGCCTGAGCCTGGGGTCTGATGGCCAGCTGTAAGTATTTCAAGGCGTTGACATGAGTGAAGATGCACAAGATGTAGTACTGGTGGTCGAGGACGAACCGGCGATTCGCATGATCCTGCGTGATTACCTGGCAGGCGAGGGCTACCACGTGCTGGTGGCCGAGGATGGCGAGCAGGCGTTCGCGATCCTGGCGAGCAAGCCGCACCTCGACCTGATGGTGACGGACTTCCGCTTGCCGGGCGGGATTTCCGGGGTGGACATTGCCGAGCCGGCGGTGAAATTGCGGCCGGACCTGAAGGTGATCTTCATCAGCGGCTACCCGGCGGAGATTCTCGAATCCGGCAGCCCTATCACCCGCAAGGCACCGATCCTGGCCAAGCCGTTCGACCTGGATACCTTGCACGATCAGATCCAGTCACTCCTGCGCTAGCCTGCACTGGCCCTTTCGCGGGTAAACCCGCTCCCACAGGAGCTGTGCAAGTCTCAAGGTTTGCACCGTTCCTGTGGGAGCGGGTTTACCCGCGAAAGGGCCGGTGCAGGCTAGCGCAGTGTCCGCTCCAGCCCACCCACCAGCATGCTTTCCATCAACCCCAGCCCCTGTTCTTCGGGCAAGGCCTTCAACAACCCCGGCAACTGGTTCAGCAGCGTCGCCACCACATGCGCCGTGGCCACCAGGGCCTGCCCCTGCAACTTCGCCTGCGGTGCGATCAACCTCAGCAACCCCGCCTCATAGCGCTTGCGCAGCAAGGCCAGGCGCGCCTGCTGGTCTTCGCTCAGGCAACAGAAGTCGCGCTCTGCCAGGCGAAACTGCATGGGCCGCTCGGCATGCAGCTGCCAGTGCGCGGCAATCAGGCAGCTCAACGCCGACGCCCCGCGCGCCATGGCCCTGCGCCCCTGGTCCAGGGTGGCCTGCAACTCCTCGTACAACTCCTCGATCAGGTCGTACAACAAGTCCTGCTTGCTGGGAAAGTGGTGGTACAGCGAGCCTGCGGTAAGCCCCACATGGGCCGCCAGCTCGCGCATGCTGACCTGGCCAAAGCCCTTTTCGGCAAACAGCGCCATGGCCCGGTCACGTCGCTCTTCAAAGTTGGCACAGCGCATCGCGGCATTGACCGGGGGCATGGCGTTCGCTCCTCAGTAGGTGAAGAAACCGCGGCCGCTCTTGCGCCCCAGCCAACCGGCCGCGACCATTTCCTTGAGCAACGGGGCAGGGCGGTACTTGCTGTCGTTGAAGCCTTCATGGAAGGCCTCCATGATCGCTAGCAGGGTGTCCAGGCCGATCAGGTCGGCCAGGGCCAGCGGGCCGATCGGCTGGTTGCAGCCCAGGCGCATGCCGGTGTCGATGTCCTCGGCACTGGCCAGGCCCTCCTGGCGCACGAAGATCGCTTCGTTGATCATCGGCACCAGGATGCGGTTGACCACGAAGCCCGGGCGGTTGCCGGCGGTGATCGGGGTCTTGCCGACCTTTTCGGTCACCACCAGCGCCTGGGCGTAGGTGCTGTCGCTGGTCTGCAGGCCGCGAATGATCTCGACCAGCGCCATCATCGGCACCGGGTTGAAGAAGTGCACGCCAATGAAGCGCTCGGGGTGCTCGATGCTGGCCGCCAGCTGGGTGACCGACAGCGACGAGGTGTTGGTGGCGATCAGGCAGTCGGCGGCGACGTTGGCCGCCACCTGCTGCAGGATGCGCTGCTTGAGCTGCAGGTTCTCGGTGGCGGCCTCGATCACCAGCTGCGCGCCGCGCAGCTGGGTGTAGTCGGTGCTGGTGCGAATGCGCGTGCGGGCGGCTGCCGCCTTGTCGGCGTCGAGGGTGCCTTTGCCGACCTGGCGCTCGAGGTTCTTGCTCAAGGTGGCCACGCCGCGCTCCAGCGCAGCGTCGGAAACATCCACCAGCAGTACCTGGTAGCCGGCCACCGCACACACCTGGGCAATGCCGTTGCCCATGGTGCCGGCGCCGATCACGGCAATCTGTTCAATGCTCATGTGTCAGGCTCCCTCAGACGCGCTCGAAGACCACGGCGATGCCTTGGCCACCGCCGATGCACATGGTGGCCAGGGCGTAGCGGCCCTGGATGCGCTGCAGCTCATGGATGGCCTTGGTGGCGATGATCGCGCCGGTGGCGCCCACCGGGTGACCCAGGGAAATGCCCGAGCCGTTGGGGTTGACCTTTTCCGGGTCGAAGCCCAGTTCGCGAGCCACGGCGCAGGCCTGGGCGGCGAAGGCTTCGTTGGACTCGATCACATCCAGGTCCTGCACCTTCAGGCCGGTCTTTTCCAGCACCTTGCGGGTGGCCGGGATCGGGCCCAGGCCCATCAGTTCAGGCTCGACACCGGCATGGGCGTAGCCCACCAGGCGTGCCAGCGGCTTCAGGCCCAGGCGGCGCACCGCATCACCACTGGCCAGTACCAGGCCGCCAGCGCCGTCGTTGATGCCACTGGCATTGCCGGCGGTAACGGTGCCGTCTTTCTTGAACACGGTCTTCATCCCCGCCAGTTGCTCGGCGGTCACTTCGCCACGCACATGCTCGTCGGTGCTGAACTGCACGCTGCCCTTGCGGGTTTTCAGTTCCAGCGGGACGATCTGGCTGGCGAAGCGGCCTTCGGCAATGGCGCGGGCAGCGCGGCGCTGGCTGGTCAGGGCCAGTTCGTCCTGCATTTCGCGGGTAATGCCGTGCTTGGCCGCAACGTTCTCGGCAGTGATGCCCATATGGAAGTGTTCAAACGGGTCCTGCAGCACGCCGACGGTGTAGTCGATGCCTTGCAGGTCACCCATGCGAGCGCCCCAGCGTGCCTGCGGCAGCAGGTACGGGCCACGGCTCATGGATTCGGCGCCGGCTGCCACGGCCACATCGGTGTCGCCGAGCAGCAGGCATTGGGCTGCCGAGACGATGGCCTGCAGGCCCGAGCCGCACAGGCGGTTGACGTTGAATGCCGGGGTTTCCTTGGGGATGCCGGCGTTCATTGCCGCTACGCGGGCCAGGTAGGCGTCACGCGGTTCGGTAGGGATCACCGTGCCCATCACCAGGTGGCCGACTTGCTCGGCGGCAACGCCCGAGCGCTCGATGGCGGCGCGGGTGATGGCGCTGGCCAGGTCGGCCAGCGGCAGGTCCTTGAGGGAACCGCCAAAGCCACCAATGGCTGAACGGACGGCACTGACGACGTAGATTTCTGCGCTGCTCATAGGGGCTCCGATTGCGAAGGCATGGCGGGACCGGGCCAGGCTCTGCGAGAATGGCCGGCGATCCCGGAGTGGGACCGAGTCTAGGCAAAGGCTCTGTTGCAGCCTATGCCGGAACTGTTCAGACAACCTGGCACTTTTTGCCACTCAGCATAGACAGCGAAAACCGCCATGCGCGATAGCGATTCGGTCGCCGTGTACTTCCTCAATGCCATGCTCCACGCCCTGCGCGACTGCCCCACCGAACGCGATGCGCAGCTGCGTGCGGTGGGCATCGACCCGCAACTGCTCGAGCAGCCCCAGGCCCGTGTACCGGCCAAGGCCTTCGCCCAGCTGTGGCTGGCGCTGATCCAGCGCCTGGACGACGAGTTCTTCCGCCTCGACAGCCACGGCATGCCGCCGGGCAGTTTCGCCCTGATCTGCCGGGGCCTGATCCTGGAGCCGAACCTGGAAAAGGCCTTGCGCCAGTGCATGGGCGGTTTTGGCCTGTTCCTGCGCGATTTGCGCGGCAGCCTGACGCTGCGTGGCGGGCGGGCGCTGATCAGCGTGCAGTCGAGCATCGCCGACCCGCTGACCCGGGTTTATGCCGAGGAAACCTACCTGGTGCTGATGATCGGCATGCTGTGCTGGCTGGCCGGGCGGCGGATCGCCATCGACCGCACCGAGCTGGCGGTGTCGCGCCCGGCCCAGGAGGACGACCTGCTGCTGTGGGGGCCGGACCTGCGCCTGGGCAGCGGGCGCACCGAGGTGGAGTTCGACAGCGCCTACCTGCGCCTGCCGGTGGTGCAGGATGTGGCGGCCCTGAAAACCTTCCTGCGCAGCGCGCCGCAGGGGTTGGTGATTCGCTTTCGCAACCAGAACGGGCTGGTGGCCGAGGTGTACCGGCACCTGCGGGCACGGCGCTATGGGCAGTGGCCGACGCTGGCGGCGCTGGCGCAGCAGCAGGGGGTCAGTGCCAGTACTTTCCGTCGGCAGCTGGAGCGGGAAGGGCGTTCGTACCAGCAGATCAAGGATGAGGTGCGCCGGGCAATGGCCTTCGAGCGGTTGCGCGAAGGGGAGCTGAGCATTGCCGAGATTGCCGAGCAGACCGGGTTCCAGGAGCCCAGTGCGTTTCACCGGGCGTTCAAGAAATGGACCGGGCAGAGCCCCGGCAGCTACCGGGCGCGGTTGGCCGGGCGTTGAGATGTTGCCTGTGCGGGCCTCTTCGCGGGTGAACCCGCTCCCACAGGGGACTCACAGAATCTGAAAAATGTGCTGTACCTGTGGGAGCGGGTTCACCCGCGAAGAGGCCGGTACAGGCTACCGATCAATGATCAGGCCGGCACCATGGCAAACCCGACCCCGAAGCGGTTCCAGGCATTGATGGTGGCAATTGCCAGGGTCAGGTTGGCCACCTCGGCCGGCTCGAAGTGCTCCTGCAAGGCTTCATATTCGCCCTGCGGCGCGCCGTGCTCGGGCAGCCGGGTCAGGCTCTCCACCCAGGCCAGCGCAGCACGCTCGCGCGGGGTGAAGTAGGCGGTTTCCTGCCAGACGCACAAGGTCTGCAGGCGTGCCTCGGTCTCACCGGCCTTGCGCGCATCGTTGGCGTGCAGGTTGACGCAGTAGGCGCAGCCGTTGATCTGCGAGGCCCGCAGGCGCACCAGTTCCAGCAGGGAATTTTCCAGGCCGCTCTTGGCCAGGGCCTGCTCCAGGCCGACCATGGCTTTGTAGGCCTCGGGGGCGTGCTTGGCCCATTCGATACGGTTGTGCATGGCTGTCTCCAAAGGGTGTGGGGTGGGGATGGCGCTACTGTAGCGCCGCACGTTGGCCTCCCCGATAGCCAATCGCGCGCATGAGCGGGAGGCCAATCGGCCATTCGGGAGGCCACTGACAGGCATCCAATCTCTTCATTTCTGCCAGGCCGCCCAAGCCCGGATAATGACCAGGTCTTGCAACAGGAGAACCGATTCATGTCCGAAGAACGCTACATGCGCGAAGCGCTCGACCTGGCCCGCGCCAACATCAAGGCCGGTGGCCGGCCCTTCGGCGCCGTGCTGGTGTACCAAGGGCAGGTGCTGGCACGTGCGGTCAACGAGATCCACAGCACCCAGGACCCGACCGCCCACGCCGAGATGCAGGCCATCCGCAAGGCCAGCCACGCCCTGGGCCAGGCGCGCCTGGATGGCGCCGAAATCTACGCCAGCGGCCACCCGTGCCCGATGTGCCTGGCGGCCATGCACCTGTGCGGCATCGAGCGGGCCTGGTTTGCCTACGACAACGCCGAGGGCGAACCCTATGGCTTGTCCACCGCGGCGGTATACGCGCAGATGGCTCGCCCGCCCCAGCAGCAGAGCCTGCCGCTGCGCGCGCTGAAGCCCAGCGGCGAAGCCGGTCTGTACCTTGAATGGAAACAGGCCAACGCACAATGAGAGCGGCATTGAACCTGTTGCTGGTCATGCTGCTGGCACTGAACCTGCGGCCGATCCTGACCAGCATCGGCCCGTTGCTCGAACCCATGCGCGCCAGCACCGGCCTGGGTTACCAGCAGGCGGCCTTGCTGACGGCGTTGCCGGTGCTGTGCATGGGCCTGGTGCCCTTGCTGCAACCCTGGTTGCGGCGCTGGATCAGCGAACATGGCGGCATGCTCGCTGGCCTGTCTGCCATCGCCCTGGCCTGCCTGTGGCGCCTGCAACTGGGCAGCGCCTGGGCGCTGATTGCCAGTGCGGTGGTCGCCGGCCTGGGGGTGGCGGTAGTGCAGGGCATGATGCCGGGGCTGGTCAACCGCTGGTTTCCCGGCCGCCTGGCGGGGGCGATGGGCCTGTATTCGGCAGCGCTGATGAGCGGCGGCGGCCTGGCCGCCGTGCTTGGGCCGCACATCAGTGGCTACTTCGGCCACTGGCAGGTCGGCCTGGGCGTGTGGGCGATCCCGGCTGTGCTGGCGGTGCTGACCTGGGCCGTGCTGCGGCCGCGCCAGGAGGCGCCGAAACTGGCCGGTGCCGCCGGCGGTCATTGGTTCGGTACGCGTCGGGCCTGGTTGCTGGCGCTGTACTTTGGCTTGATCAACGGTGGCTACACCAGCATGGTGGCCTGGTTGCCGGCCTATCACATCGAGCATGGTGGCAGCGCCCAGGGCGGTGCCGACCTGGTTGGCCTGATGACCATCTTCCAGGTGGCCGGCGCACTGGGCCTGCCGCTGTTGCTGCGGCGCTGGGCAGACCGGCGCCCGGGCCTGTGGCTGGCCTTGGCGATCCAGCTGGTGGGTTTCCTCGGCCTGCTGCTGGCACCCACGCTGGCCTCGGGGCTGTGGGTGGCGATGATCGGTTTCGGCCTGGGCGCCTGCTTCAGCCAGAGCCTGACGCTGACCCTGGAGCACCTGAAGACGCCTGCCGAGGCTGGCAGCCTGGCGGCGTTCGTGCAGGGCATCGGCTTCATCATCACCGGCATCGTGCCGTACGTCACCGGCTGGTTGCGCGACATGAGCGGTGATTTCCAGGCCTCGTGGACGCTGCTGACCGTGACCGTGGTGGCAATGCTGCTGGTTACCGCCTGCTTCAACCCACGCGGTTATGCCGCGGCCATTGCCCGCCCGGTAGTGGCGGGCAAGGCCGCACCGGTCAACTGAGGCGCTGCAGGGTGTCGCGCACCCGGTCCAGCGCTGGGTCGATGTCCAGCAGCTCGATGGCGCCGAAGCCCAGCAACAGCCCCGGGCGCACTGGCGCTTCGCTGAAGAACGGCGCCAGCGAGTACAGGCCGACTTCCACCTTGCGTGCGAGGTTGGCCAGCAGCTCGACATCGACCCCAGGTCTGGCCAGGGCGCTGAGGTGGAACCCGGCGCTGGCGGGGATGGCGCTGAACCACGGTGACAGGTCGCCGCCCAGCCGCGCGAGGATGCGTTCGCGACGGGCGCTGTAGACCTCGTGGCAACGGCGGATGTGCTTGTTCAGGTGGCCTTCGCCGAGAAACCGCGCCAGTGCCCACTGCAACAGGGTCGGGCTGTGCCAGTCGCTGAGGTGCTTGGCCACGCAGGCGGCCTTCAACACGGCGGGCGGCAGTACGGCGTAGCCCAGGCGCAACTCGGGCAGCAAGGTCTTGGAAAAGGTCCCCACATAGGCCACCAGGCCATGGCGGTCGAGGCGCTGCAACGCTTCCGCGGCTGGGCCGTGGTAGCGGAACTCGCAGTCGTAGTCGTCTTCGATGATCAACGCACCCAGCTCGGCGGCCCGTGCCAGCAGGGCGTGCCGGCGTGCCTCGCTCATCGGCATGCCCAGCGGAAACTGGTGCGAGGGCGTCACGTAGATCAGCCGGGTGCCGTCGGCGATCTGTTCCACGCACAGGCCTTCATCGTCCACCGGTACCGATTGCAGGCGCGCGCCCAGGGCCAGGAACAGTTGCCGCGCTGGCGGGTAGCCCGGGTCTTCCATGGCCACCTGGCAACCCGGCTCCACCAATACCCGGGCGATCAGGTCCAGAGCCTGCTGGGCGCCGTTGCACACCAGCAGGTCGGCGGCGCTGCAGTGCACGCCGCGGGCGTAGGCGACGTGATGGGCAATGGCCTCGCGCAGCTCTGGCAGGCCCTGGGCCGGGAACTGTCGCTCGGGGTGGCGCTGGCTGCGGCGCAGGGCATAGTTCAGGCAACTGCGCCACTGGTCGAACGGGAACTGCGCCTTGCTCGAGGCCCCGCCGATGAAGTCGTAACGTGGACTGCCCCCGAAAAGTTGGACAGTTTTAGCCAGTGGCCTGAGTCCTGTAGCTGACAGGGCTCAGACCATTGAGTTTCAGCCTGATGCGGTCATGGTTGTAGTAATGGATGTACTCCTCCAGGCCCGCCTTCAGCTGTTCGACGCTTTCAAAGCGCTTCAGGTAGAAGAACTCTGACTTCAGTGTGCCGAAGAAGCTTTCCATCGCTGCATTATCCAGACAATTGCCCTTGCGAGACATGCTCTGCTTCACACCGCGCGCTGCGAGCTTATGGCGGTATTGGGGCTGCTGGTAATGCCATCCCTGATCTGAGTGGATCACTAGCTTGGGCTTTTCACCCAACCCATCGAGCGCCTTTTCCAGCATGTTCCCAACCAAGCCATAGGTAGGCCGGCAAGCTGTTTCATAGGCGATGATCTCACCGTTGTACAAGTCCATCACGGGCGACAGGTAGAGCTTTTGTTGGGCCACTTTGAACTCAGTGACATCGGTCACCCACTTCTGGTTGGGGCGTTGCGCGACGAAATTACGCTCAAGCAAATTCATGGCCACCTTGCCGACAATGCCGCGATAGGATCGATACTTCTTCGGGCGTACAACGGACTGCAAACCAAGCTCAGCCATCAACCGTTCAATGACCTTCTTGTTGACCAAGGTCCCCTGATTCCTGATGGCAAGGGCAATGCGGCGGTAGCCATACAGCCCTTTCTCCTCGTGATAGACACGCTGCACCAATTCCTTGAGCGAGGCGTGCCTGTCCGGCTTTTGCTGGCACTTGACCTGGTAATAAAAGGTACTGCGTGCCAACCCCACCATCTGCAAGAGGTCAGGCAGCGGATATTTATGTCTGAATTTGCAGACGATCAGGGCTTTTTCGTCCGTGTTCGCTCCTTCTCCTCTCGCAGAGCCTTTAACTCCTTTAGGACATCATTCTCCATGCGCAGATACTCGAGCTCGCTCAACAACTGCTCACGAGATTTCTCTGCGTCATTGGTGTCTGTCGGCTTGATGGGCTTAATTTTCTTCGGCACGGCTGATTTTCTTTGTTTGGCGAGAGTGGCTACAGGACTGCCACTGTAGTGCTGCCGCAGCCAAATGCCTATCTGTGAGGACTGTCCAAGGTCAAAGTGCGCCGCTGTTTGGCGCAGGGACAGGCGATGCTCAAGCATGTACTTGAGCACCCGCCGCTTGAATTCCTCGGTGTAGCGGCGACCATGCGAGCGAGGGCTGAGGCTGGCATCGGCTTGGTAGCCAGCAACCCAGCGCCGAAGCAGGCTGAAATCGATGCCAAAGTGTTGTGCCACCTTGCGAAAGCCCCGGCTGCCCTCTAGGTAAGCGGTGATAGCCGTGAGCTTGAACTGCTCTGTGTATTTACCCATAGATCCCCCAAGGGTTGGATTGGTGTCCAACTTCTTGGGGGCAGTCCAACGCGAGGGAGCGTCCAGCTGGCGTTGGCTCAGCACGGTGGCGCGCTGCTGCCAGCGCTCGAGGGACGCGGCAGCGGCCAGGGGAATCGCGGTCGATTCGCTGCTGCGCAGCGGCTGGCGCGGGGTGATGAAGGTGCCCCGGCCGACCACGCCGCTCAGCAGGTTGTCGTAGGTCAGCCGGGAATAGGCCTCGGCCACGGTCTTGCGCGACACGCCCAGCTGCTCTGCCAGCAGACGGCTTGGCGGCAGTTGGGTGCCCGCGGCCAGGTGGCCGCTATCGATGCCGGCGCGCAGTTGCTGGTAAAGCTGGTCGGCCAGGCCTTTGCGGCCTTCCAGGCGAATGTGCAGTTCCATGGAGCGGTCCGGAGCGGGGAAGTGCTCAGGATAGCGGATTGGTCGGGGAAGGGCATGGGGCCGCTTTGCGGCCCATCGCCGGCAAGCCAGCTCCCACAGGGATAGCGCATGGCTTGAGGTCTTCGCGGTCTGCCTGTTCTGACCCATCGCCGGCAAGCCAGATCCCACAGGTACTGCACAATGCTTGAGGTCGGTGCAGTCGAGGTGGGAGCTGGCTTGCCGGCGATGGGCTGCAGAGCAGCCCCCAGGCAAGCGGCCGGTAGTCAGAAGCGTGCCGTACTCACCGTGATGTAACCCTTGTTCGCCAGCGCGATACGTATCACCGTCTCGTCCGCCGGCGCCTTGCGGTTGCGCTTGATGCGCACGCCTTCCACCGCCGCCGCTTTCATGTGCTCGGTAACGGCTCGCCCGTTCGGGTCGAAGAACAACTCGCTGGCCAGCAACTCGATACGCTCGATCAGTTGGCGGGAGCGTTCATCGGTGGCGCAGAAGAACATCACCCCCGACAGGTGGGGGTCTTCGTCCGGGTTGTTCATGTCATGGGCCAGCAGTTCGCGCAGGGTGCTGCGCAATTCGGCAGTGGGGCGGGCGTACAGGTGCATGCGGAACCTCCTCTGGATCGCGACCTTGCGTCATCCAGTGCCGATCATGTTTTCAGTGGGCAGGGGGCAACAAGTAGGACGCATCCGAGCAACGCGTAGGAGTATTCTGAAGATGCAGGAGTGACACCCCAAGCTGGCGGGAGGACGGCGCCTGCGGCACAATTTGCCGCCCGCTACCCGCCTTGCCGAGGATTGCCATGAACAGCCATTTCCAAGCCGTCGACCTGAAAAAGGCCTATCGCCTGCTGAACCACGGCCCGACGGTGCTGGTGTCGGCCAGCCACGAAGGGGTGGACAATGTGATGGCGGCCGCCTGGGCCTGTGCGCTGGATTTCGACCCACCCAAGGTGACCGTGGTACTCGACAAGACCGCCCGCACCCGGCAGCTGGTGGAGGGCAGTGGCTGGTTCGTGATCCAGGTGCCCACCGCGGCGCAGGCGCAGCTGACCCATCAGGTGGGTACCCGCAGCCTGTTCGACCAGCCCGACAAGCTCGCCAGCATTGGTGTGCAGCTGGCGCGGGTCGAGGGGCATGCGGCGCCGTTGGTGGAGGGCTGTTCGGCCTGGTTGATGTGCCGGGTGATCGACGAGCCGCACAACCAGACCACTTATGACCTGTTCATTGGCGAGGTGGTGGCGGCCTGGGCCGATGACCGGGTGTTCCGCGATGGCCACTGGGCCTACGAGAATGCCGACCCGCAGTGGCGCAGTTTGCACTACGTGGCGGGTGGGCATTTTTATGCGATAGGCGAGCCGGTGGTGGTCGATTCGCAAAGTTGATTACACCTGTCCCGGCCTCATCGCCGGCAAGCCAGCTCCCACAGGTATCACACCAGGCCTGAAGCCTGTGCAGTCCCTGTGGGAGCTGGCTTGCCGGCGATCGGGCCGCATCAGCGCCCGACTTCCTGCTTGAAGCGCAAGCGCCAGCCATGCAGCAACGGTTCGGTATAGCCACTGGGCTGCTGCCGGCCCTTGAACACCAGCTCCCGTGCAGCGCGGAAGGCATGCGATGTCTCAAAACCGGCGGCCATCGGCCGGTACGCCGGGTCCCCGGCATTCTGCTGGTCGACCACGCGGGCCATGCGTTGCAAGGTCGCCTCGACCTGATCGGCATCGACCACCCCGTGGTGCAGCCAGTTGGCAATGTGCTGCGCCGAAATCCGCAGGGTCGCGCGGTCTTCCATCAGGCCCACATCATGGATATCCGGCACCTTGGAACAGCCGACCCCTTGCTCGACCCAGCGCACCACGTAACCGAGGATACCCTGGCAGTTGTTGTCCAGTTCGGCCTGGATGTCGGCTGCGCTCCAGGGCCGCTCGGGGCTGACCGGGACACTGAGCAGGTCATGCAGCAACTCGGCGCGCTGGGCATTCAGGTCAACCTGTTCCAGCGTTTGCTGCACGGCCGCCACATCCACCTGGTGGTAGTGCAGCGCATGCAGCGTCGCGGCTGTGGGCGAGGGCACCCAGGCGGTGTTGGCGCCGGCCCTGGGCTGGGCGACTTTCTGTTCGAGCATGGCCGCCATCAGGTCGGGCATGGCCCACATGCCCTTGCCGATCTGCGCCTTGCCGCGCAGGCCACAGGCCAGCCCCACCAGTACGTTGCTGCGCTCGTAGGCCTGGATCCAGGCACTGCCTTTCATGTCACCCTTGCGCAGCATGGCGCCGGCTTCCATGGCCGTGTGCATCTCGTCACCGGTGCGGTCTAGGAAGCCGGTGTTGATGAACACCACCCGTGACGCGGCGCCGGCGATGCAGGCTTTCAGGTTGACGCTGGTACGCCGCTCCTCGTCCATGATGCCCATCTTCAGCGTATGTGCGGGCAGGCCCAACAGGGCTTCGACGCGGCCGAACAGCTGGTCGGCAAAGGCCACCTCGGCCGGCCCGTGCATCTTCGGCTTGACGATGTACAGGCTGCCCTCGCGGGAATTGCCGCGGCGCTTGAGGTCATGCAGGCCGATCAGGCTGGTGACCACGGCATCGAGGATGCCTTCCGGGATTTCCCGGCCATCACGGTCGTGGATGGCCGGGTTGGTCATCAGGTGGCCGACGTTGCGGATGAACAGCAGCGAGCGGCCCGGCAGGGTCAGTGGCCGGCCGTCTGCGCCGTGGTAGTGGCGGTCTTCGGCCAGGGTGCGTGCGAAGGTTTTGCCGCCCTTGCTGACCTGCTCGCTGAGGTCACCCTTCATCAGGCCGAGCCAGTTGCGGTAGACGTTGACCTTGTCGTCGGCATCCACGGCGGCTACCGAGTCTTCGCAGTCGATGATGGTGGTGAGCGCGGCCTCCAGCAGGATGTCCTTGACCCCGGCCGGGTCCTGCCGGCCGATGGCGTTGGCCGGGTCGACCTGGATTTCGAAATGCAGCTGGTGATGCTGCAACAGGATCGCTGTTGGCGTGTTCGGCTCACCTTGGTAGCCACGCAGTTGCGCGGGGTGCATGAGGCCCACCTGGCGGCCATCGGCCAGGGTCACCTGCAGCGTGCCCTGGCTGATCGCGTAGGCCTTGGCGTCGTTGTGCGACGCACCGTCGAGCGGGGCAGCGGTGTCGAGGAACTGCCGGCCATAGGCGATCACCCTGGCGCCGCGTCGCGGGTTGTAGCCCTGGCCACGTTCGGCGCCATCGGTTTCGGCGATGGCATCGGTGCCGTACAGGGCATCGTACAGCGAGCCCCAGCGGGCGTTGGCGGCGTTGAGGGCGTAGCGGGCGTTGCTCAGTGGCACCACCAGTTGCGGGCCGGCCTGCACGGCGATCTCGCGGTCGACGTTGCGGGTGCTGACCTGCACGCTTGCCGGGGGCTCCACAAGGTAGCCGATGCCTTGCAGGAAGTGCTGGTAGGCGGCCATGTCACGGATCGGGCCGGGGTGCTGGCGGTGCCAGTTGTCCAGTGCTGCTTGCAGGCGCTCGCGTTCGGCGAGCAGGGCGCGGTTTTGTGGTGCGAGGTCGTGGATCAGGGTGCTGAAGCCTTGCCAGAAGGTGCGGGCTTCGATGCCGGTGCCGGGGAGGGCTTCGTCTTCGATGAAGCGCTGCAGGATGGGGGCGATCTGGAGTGGATGGTTTGGCATTGTCTGTTCGCTCGATGTTCAGTCTTCTGGGTAAATGTTGCTTTTGCCGGCCCTTTCGCGGGTGAACCCGCTCCCACAGGGCTTTCACAAGGCCTGAGGCCTGTGCAGCTCCTGTGGGAGCGGGTTTACCCGCGAAGAGGCCGGCACAGGATTCAGAGAGCAGCCGCCCCGGCCTTGGCCACCTGGGCATCCTGCTCGGCCTTGACCCCGGACACGCCGATCGCCCCCACCACCTGCCCATCCACCCGCAGCGGCACGCCACCTTCCAGGCTGGTCAGCAGCGGCGCGGTGACGAAAGCGGTACGGCCACCATTGACCATCTCCTCGTAATCCCGCGTCTCCTTGCGCCCCAGCGCGGCTGTGCGAGCCTTTTCCATCGCGATGTAGGCGCTGGCCGGCGCGCAGCCGTCCAGGCGCTCCAGGGCCAGCGGGTGGCCGCCGTCGTCGACCACGGCAATGGTCACGTTCCATTGTTGCGCCTGGGCTTGCTGGCGGGCGGCGGTCAGCACGCGGGTGACTTCGGCCTGGCCGATCACGGACTTGCTATGCATGGTGGTTCTCCGGGTTCAAGGCTGCTTCGACGATTTCGATCCAGTGCCGCACCGGTGTGCGCCCGGCCCCGTCGAGGTGGGCCTGGCAGCCGATGTTGGCGGTGGCGATGACTTGCGGTTTGCCGCTTTCCAGGGCGTTGAGGCGGTTGTCGCGCAGCTGTAGCGACAGCTCGGGCTGGGTCAGCGAATAGGTGCCGGCCGAGCCGCAGCACAGGTGGCCGTCCGGTACCGGGGTCAAGGTAAAGCCCAGGCGTGTCAGCAACGCCTCCACCGCACCCCCCAGCTTCAGCGCGTGCTGCAGGGTGCATGGGCAATGGAAGGCCAGGCGCTGTTCGGCGCACAGGCCCAGTTGCTCGACCGGCTCGTCGCGCAGCACCTCCACCAGGTCGCGGGACAGGGCGCTGACCTGTGCGGCCTTGGCGGCGTAGCGCGGGTCCTTTTCCAGCAGGTGGCCGTAGTCACGCACGAACGCGCCGCAGCCGCTGGCCGTTTGCACGATGGCCTCGGCGCCGGCTTCGATGGCTGGCCACCAGGCATCGATATTGCGCCGCGCCCGTTGCAGGCCTTGTTCCTGGGCATTGAGGTGATAGTCCACCGCGCCACAGCAGCCGGCCTGCCGGATCGGCACCACGCTGATGCCCAGGCGGTCCAGCAGGCGTGCGGCGGCGGCATTGGTGTTGGGCGACAGGGCCGGTTGCACGCAGCCTTCCAGCATCAGCACCCGCCGCGCATGGCGCGGTGCGGGGCGTTGGCCGGGGGCGGTGACCCGCGCCGGCAGCTTGCGCTTGAGCGTGGCCGGCAGCAGCGGGCGCAGGGCCTGGCCGCTGCGGGTCAGGGCCTTGAACAGCGCCGGGCGTGGCACCACTGCACGCAGGCCCTGGCGCAGCAGGCGCTGGCCGAGCGGGCGTGGCACCTGCTGTTCGACCACGGCGCGGCCGATGTCCAGCAGGTCGTGGTACTTCACCCCGGAAGGGCAGGTGGTTTCACAGTTGCGGCAGGTCAGGCAGCGATCCAGGTGCAACTGGGTGCTGGCGGTGATCGGCGCGCCTTCGAGCATCTGCTTGATCAGGTAGATGCGCCCGCGTGGGCCGTCGAGTTCATCGCCCAGCAGCTGGTAGGTGGGGCACGTGGCGGTGCAGAAACCACAGTGCACGCAGGAGCGCAGGATGCTTTCGGCTTCGTCGGCGCGGGCCAGTTGCCGGGCGGTTTCGCTCAGGTTGGTTTGCATGGTCTGGCCTCACAGGTCCGGGTACAGGCGGCCAGGGTTGAACACCCCCTGGGGGTCGAGTTGCTGCTTGAGCGCACGGTGGTAGCGCATCAGCGCGGCGGGCAGCGGTGGGCTGCTGGCAGCGCCAGGGGCATGGCAGGTGGCGTGGCCGCCGACCTTGGCGACCTGCTCGCGGATCTCTTGCGCCGGTGCCGTGGACTTGAGCCAGCGCTGCGCGCCACCCCAGTCGATCAGCTGCTGGCCGGGCAGCTCCAGCTCGCCGGTGGCGTTGGGCACGGACAGGCGCCACAGCGGCGCGGGGCCGGCAAAGAACGCCAGGCGCTGCTCGCGCAGGTCGCTCCAGAAGCAGCTGTCCAGTGCCTCGCCGCCCAGGCGCTGGCGTGCCGACTGCACCGAGCCTTCGCCGCCTTCCAGGCGCAGGTACAGCGCGTCGCCGTCATGGCAGGCTGCGCTGATCGGCAGCGGCTGCTGGCCCCATTCAGCCAGCTCCGCCAGCGCCTGGTGGCGGCCCATCGGCAGGCGCAGGCTGAGGCACTGGCGCGGGCGTGGCAGCACTTTCAGCGACACCTCGGTCAGCAGCCCGAGGCAGCCGAAGCTGCCCGCCATCAGCCGCGACACGTCGTAGCCGGCAACGTTCTTCATCACTTCGCCACCAAAGCGCAACAGCTTGCCGTGGCCGGTGATCACCCGCGTGCCCAGCACATAGTCACGCACCGACCCGGCCCACGGCCGCCTTGGGCCGGACAGCCCGGCCGCGACCATGCCACCCAGGGTGGCGTCTGGGCCCAGGTGCGGTGGTTCACAGGGCAGCATCTGGCCAGCTTCGTGCAATGCCGCCTCGATCTCGCGCAGCGGCGTGCCGGCGCGGGCAGTCAGCACCAGTTCGGTCGGGTCGTAGCTGACGATGCCGCGGTGGCTGCGGGTGTCGAGCACCTCGCCGGTCACCGGGCAGCCGAGCATGGCCTTGCTGTTGCCGCCCTGGATACGCAGCGGCGTGGCCTGGTTCAGCGCCTGGTTGACCTGCTCCAGCAGGGCCTGGCTGATGTCGCGGTCCATGCTCATCAGAAACGCTCCAGTTCGGGGAAGGGCAATTGCCCATGGTGCACGTGCATGGCGCCGAATTCGGCGCAGCGGTGCAGGGTGGGGATGTTCTTGCCGGGGTTGAGCAGGCCCTGTGGGTCGAAGGCGGCCTTGACCGCATGGAACAGGGTGATTTCGTCGCTGTTGAACTGTGCGCACATCTGGTTGATCTTCTCGCGCCCCACACCGTGCTCGCCGGTGATGCTGCCGCCCACGGCCACGCACAGTTCGAGGATCTTGCCGCCGATGGCTTCGGCACGTTCCAGCTCGCCTGGCAGGTTGGCATCGAACAGGATCAGCGGGTGCATGTTGCCGTCGCCGGCGTGGAACACGTTGGCCACGCGCAGGCCGTATTCGTCGGACAGTTCGCTGATGCCCTTGAGCACCCGTGGCAGTTCGCGGCGCGGAATGGTGCCGTCCATGCAGTAGTAGTCCGGGGAGATTCGCCCCACCGCCGGGAAGGCGTTCTTGCGCCCGGCCCAGAAGCGCACGCGCTCGGCCTCGTCGCAGGCCAGCCGCACTTCACGCGCGCCAGCCTGGGCCAGCACGGCGGCGACCCGTTCGCAGTCGTCATGCACATCGGCCTCGACGCCATCCAGCTCGCACAGCAGGATGGCCGCCGCGTCCACCGGGTAACCGGCATGGATGAAGTCCTCGGCGGCGCGGATCGCCAGGTTGTCCATCATCTCCAGGCCGCCGGGGATGATCCCGGCAGCGATGATCTCGGCCACTGCCCGGCCGGCGTCCTCGACGCTGTCGAAGCTGGCCAGCAGCACCCGCGCCACCTGGGGCTTGGGCAGCAGCTTGACGGTGACTTCGGTGACGATGCCGAGCATGCCTTCGGAGCCGGTGAACAGTGCCAGCAGGTCGAAACCGGGGCTGTCCAGGGCATCGCTGCCGAGGGTCAGGCGTTCGCCCTCGACCGTGAGGATTTCCACCTTGAGCAGGTTGTGCACGGTCAGGCCGTACTTGAGGCAGTGCACGCCACCGGCGTTCTCGGCGACATTGCCGCCGATGGAGCAGGCAATCTGCGAGGACGGGTCCGGCGCGTAGTACAGGCCATGGGGCGCGGCCGCCTGGGAGATGGCCAGGTTGCGCACGCCGGGCTGCACACGGGCGAAGCGGCCCTGCAGGTTGACTTCGAGAATGCGGTTGAACCGCGCCATCACCAGCAGGATGCCTTTGGCCAGTGGCAGGGCGCCGCCCGACAGGCCGGTACCGGCGCCGCGTGCCACCACCGGCACGCCACGCTGGTGGCAAAGCCTGAGCAGCGCCTGCACCTGCTCCAGGCGCTCGGGCAGCACCACCAGCAGCGGCACCGTGCGGTAGGCCGAGAGGCCGTCGCATTCATAGGGCTTGAGGTCTTCCTCGCGGTGCAGGATCTCGAGGTCCGGCAGGGCAGCGCGCAGCGCCTGCAGCAGCGCCGCCTGGTCCACGTCGGGCAGCGCGCCATCGACGCGTTCGTCGTACAGGATATTCATCGGCTCACTCGGCAACGGTTTTTGTTGTTGTTGGCAAAGCGCTCACCCTTGCAGCCTGCGCGTGGCCGCCGCCCGGGTCGAGTACGGGGTGAACTGGTCCTACCAGTTTTTGCGACGGGTACTGGTTATTGACGGCTTTGCCTGGCTAGATTGAGGCAGGTGGTCGAAGTGGTCCTACCAGCAGGAGGGTACGCAGTGGGTACTGAAGGCAAGGCCAAGGTCGCCGACCAGGTGGCCGAACGGGTCGAGCGGCTGATCGTCGAAGGCGTGCTCAAGGTGGGCCAGGCCCTGCCGTCGGAGCGGCGCCTGGTGGACAAGCTGGGCTGTTCGCGCTCGGCGCTGCGTGAAGGCCTGCGCATCCTGCGCGGGCGCGGCATCATCGACACCGAGCAAGGGCGGGGCTCGTTCGTTGCCGACCTGACGGGCCATGCGGGTGCCACGCCGTTGATGCACCTGTTCGGCTCGCAGCCGCGCACGCTGTTCGACCTGCTGGAAGTGCGGGCGTTGCTGGAGGCCGAATCGGCGCGCCTGGCGGCGCTGCGGGCCACCGAGGTCGACCGTCTGCTGATCCGTCGGCGCTATGAAGAAATGCTGGCTGCGCACGAAGCCCCCGAAGCGATCGATGCCCGTGAACATGCCCGCCGCGACCATGCCTTTCACCGGGCGATCAGCGAGGCGTCGCACAACCCGGTGCTGGTGCATACCTTGCAATCGCTCAGTGACCTGACCTTGAGCACGGTGTTCGCCTCGGTCAACAACCTGTATTGCCGGCCAGCGCAGAAGCGCCAGATCGACCGCCAGCATGCGCGGTTGTATCACGCGGTGATGGAGCAGCTGCCCGAGCAGGCGCAGCGCGCGGCGCGCGAACATATCAACGGGATCCGCGACAGTTTGCGGGAGATCGAGCAGGAAGAGCAGCGGCTGGTAAGGGCTACCATGCGCATGGATGGCTGGGGGTGAATGTATGCCTGTGCCGGCCCTTTCGCGGGCTTGCCCGCTCCCACAGGGACTGCACCGGGTCTGATGCCTGTGCAGTACTTGTGGGAGCGGGCAAGCCCGCGAAGAGGCCGGTGCAGGATTACCTCAATCAATGATCGGCTATGCGGTCATCCTGCGAGAGGAGGGCCCGGGCCAGCTCTTCATCATTGGCCTGCAGGCCTGGGTTGTCCTTGCGGGCTTGTTCCAGCGCCGACTCCACATAGGCGCCACGGATTGCACCACCGCTGGCGACGTAGGCCGAAAGCTCGTCACGCGCCGGGATGATCCGTTTGTCGTCCTTGAAGGTCGAGTAAAGCGAGGCGGAAACACCGGCCGAGGTTGCGACGTCGCCTGCGTCGACGTCAGCCAGGGCAGCACCGGCAGGCAGCAGGAGCAGCAGCGCAGGGGCGAGGAGTAGGTGGCGCATGGTGTGATCTCCAGTAGCATGAAGCCCAAGTAATTGAACCACTCAGTGTTTAAGAAAGCGCAGGTGGGGTGGTAGTTCCCTTGTTCAACGCTGGAGATTGCCGGGGCTGCTGCGCAGCCCATCGCCGGCAAGCCAGCTCCCACATCGACCGCGCTGCCCTTGAGGCCTGTGCAGTACCTGTGGGGGCTGGCTTGCCGGCGATAGGGCCAGTTGCCGCGCGGCGGCAAGGCCGGCGAAGCCTTCCCCGAGCACCACCCAGCGCGCCTCGCTCCGCCCCCGGTGCGCGGCGCGAGGCTGGCGTCCGGGTGGGGACTATGACGGGAGGGACGGGGAATAAGATGTTCTGGCTGCGCGCATTGACCCTGTCGGGCCAGGCGTGATCTGGTTGGCGCAGTTCACCCACATCGAGGCATGGAAGGCGCGAATCCAGGCGTTGCCAGGGTGGAAGCACCCGTATCATCTGATGCCCCGCGCGGCCTCCTGAGCAACCCGGCTCGCCAGGCCATGGTGCAGCGGCCTTTGGTGAGCCAGCCATTCTGATGACCGGTCGGTGACAAGCGAAGCGGTGTGGCTACGCTCAAAAAATCAAGAAACATTCTGAAATATATGGCCAGCAGGCCCAGATGGATCTCGTTCAACTGCTGCAGATGGAAGGCCGCGCTGGTTAGCAGGTCGCCCCATGGGGGGCCGGAAATCACAGGGTGCGTAGTGCAACCCGGTGCTACTCCAAGCGGAGGCTCATGATGCTCAGGAAATGCTTGTTGGCTTTGGCTATCGGTGCAGTGTTGTCGGCTTCGGCCGTGTTGGTGCCGGACTCCATTGGCGGTACCTCCAGCGCATATGCGAAAGATGGTGGTGGCGGAGGCGGAGGCGGTGGTGGTCACGGTGGTGGTGGCGGAGGCAGCGGCGGTGGTGGTGGCCATGGCGGCGGAGGTGGTGGTAGCGGTGGCGGCGGTGGCCATGGTGGCGGCGGCGGTGGTCATGGCGGTGGAGGTGGTGGTAGCGGCGGCGGTGGCTCGGGTGGTGGCCACGGCGGCAGTGGCAGCGGGCATAGTGGCGATGGTGGTGGGCATGGCGGCCCAGGGCATGATGGCCGCGGGCGCAATGGTGCTGATGATGGCGCCGACCACGAGGCCAACCACGAAGCCAATCATGAGGCGAATCACGAAGCGAATCACGACGTGGGCGAGCCCCACGGTGTAGGGCATGGCGCTGATGATGGGGCTGACCATGATGTTGGGGATGATCGCGGAGGCGACCGGAACTAGCAATTTGGGTGTCTGTGCCGGCCCTTTCGCGGGTAAACCCGCTCCCACAGGTACTGTGCCGATCTCAAGCTTGGCGCGGCCCCTGTGGGAGCGGGTTTACCCGCGAAAGGGCCGGCACAGGTTTACAAGCATTCAGATCGACAACCGCACCACCCGGTTATCCAGCACCTGCTGCTCCTGCCCCCGCCTTTTGTTCACCACCAACTCGCCGATCGCAATCAGCCGGGTACGGGTGATGTTGCGCGACAACCCCAGCAACTGCGCGGTATGCACCTGGTTGTAATGGCAGAACCGATACGCCGACCGCAGCAGGGCATTTTCCACCTTCTCGTACAGGTCACCCGACTGCTCTTCGAACAAGCGGCTGAACGCCCGCTGCAGCAGATCCTCAACACCATTGCCCGCAGGCTCTTCCTCCTGCCGTTCGATACGCAGGTTGGACAAGCGCAGGTCTTGCGCCTGCACCGTACCGTCGCCGCAGGTCAGCAAGCTGTGGTGAATCACGTTCTCCAGCTCGCGGATGTTGCCCGGCCAACTGTATTCCACCAGCTTGGCCTGGGCCTTGGCGCTCAGCTCCACCGGCCCGTAGCCCAGCCGGTCGCTGTAGCTGCGGATGAAGTGCCGGGCCAGCGGCAGGATGTCGCCCGGGCGGTCGCGCAACGGGTGCAACTGCAAGGTCACCACGTTCAGCCGGTAGTACAGGTCTTCGCGAAAATGCCCGGCGTTGATGGCCTTTTCCAGCTGCACGTTGGTCGCCGCCAGTACCCGCACATTGATCGGGATGCTCTTGCGCGACCCCAGCCGCACCACTTCGCGCTCCTGCAGCACGCGCAGCAGCTTGACCTGGATCGGCAACGGCAGGTCGCCGATTTCATCGAGAAACAGCGTGCCGCCGTTGGCCTCCTCGAACCAGCCGGCCTTGGCCGCCAAGGCACCGGTGAAGGCGCCTTTTTCATGGCCGAACAGCTCCGCCTCGACCAGCGATTCGGAAAAGGCACCGCAGTTGACCGCGACGAACGGGCCGTTGCGCCGGCCGCTGAGGTTGTGGATGTGGCGTGCGACCAGCTCCTTGCCCGTGCCGGTTTCACCGATGATCAGCACGCTGGCCTCGCTGGGGGCGACCTGTTGCAGGTGGGCGAGCAGCGCCTGCGACCTGGGGTCTTCGAAAACCTGTGCGGTGGCCCGGATCGAGGTGGCCAGTGTCGGGGACGGGGGGAGGGTCAGCAGTTGCATGGGCAATCCTCAGGAATAGAAGGATGGGGCAGGGCGCTTGTCGTTGAGGGCCCACTCGCCGAGTTCGTGGATGCGGTAGTCCACCGGGTCGTGCAGGGTTTGCGTGCGCAGGTTGCGCCAGTGCCGGTCGAAGCGTAGCGAAGCATGGGTGGCGCGGGCGCCGGTGACCTCGAACAGGCGGTTGCAGATGTCCAGGCCATGGCGGCTGGCGGCAACCTTGGCGGTGCCGATGGCCAGGGCCAGGTCGCCGCGCTCTTGCGCCGTGAGGGCGTGCTCCCTGGCCCAGGCGGCATCGAGCTGGCGCGCGGCCCGTTCGATCAGCAGGCGCACGCTCTCCAGGCCGACCCAGAACTCGCCGTAATGGCGCAACACGTATGGGTCTTCGGCGCTGCTGGCGGCGCTGGAGCGGAACCACGGCCGGCTTTCCTTGAGCGTGTACTGGCGGGCCTCCTCGAACGCCCCCTCGGCGATGCCGAGGAACAGGTTGGCGAAGTGCAACTGGGCAATCAGCGGGCGCAGGGCGGCGAACGGCGTGCTCAGGGGGCCTGGGTCGAGCAGCAGTTCGTTGTGCTCCACCCGTACCCGCTCGAAGGTGGCGCTGCCGCTGTCGGTCTGGCGCTGGCCGATGTTGTCCCAGTCACTGTGCAGGCTGATGCCGGTGCGGCCACTGGGGATGGCGGCGATCAGCAGCTTGCCGCCGGCACGTTCGTCCACCGCCGAGGCGATGAGCATTTCCGAATCGCTGGCGCCGGAGCAGAAGCTTTTCTTGCCGGAAAACTCGCACCAGCCATCGAAGTGCTTGACCACGGTGCGGGTGTCCAGCGGGTTCAAGGCATTGCCCCAGAACCACTGCTTGCGGGCGGTCTGCTCGAACCACGGTTGCCATTGGTCCGGGCGCGAGAACAGGCGCACGGTGGCCAGCATCAGGTGATGGAAGCCGAACACGTGGGCGATGGAGCTGTCGACCCGGGCGAACTCGCGCACCACCGCGAAGGTGTCGTGCCAGTTGGCGCCCTGGCCGCCGAAGGCCTGAGGGATCACCAGCGACAGCAGGCCGCTGTCACGCAGGGCGTCGCGCTCGGCTTTTGGCGTGCCGCCACGCTCGTCGCGCTCGACGGCGGTCTGGGCAAACTGCCCGGCCAGTTCGCGGGCGATGGCCAGGGCAGGGCGCCGGGGGGTGTTCACAGGTGCATTCATGGCCGCTCCTCAGGCGCTCTTGCGCAGCGCATGATGGGCGCCGAACAGCGGCACGGCGCGCTCGGCGGCCAGGCGGATACGGGCGGCCAGGGCTGCGCTGGACACCCGGTAGTCGGCCATTTCCGCCTGGCTGGCGAACACGCCGATGGGCAGGGTCAGGGCTTGCAGGAAGCTGAACAGTGGGCGCAGCTGGTGGTCGAGCACCAGCGCGTGGCGCTCGCTGCCGCCGGTGGCGGCGAGCAGCACCGGGGTGTCGACCAGGGCGTCCTGGCCGATCAGGTCGAACAGGTGCTTGAAGTGGCCAGTGAAGCTGCCGCGGTACACCGGCGTGGTCACCACCAGCAGGTCGGCTTTTTCCACCAGGCGCAGTTGCTGTTCAACGGCCTCGGGCAGTTCGCTGCGCCACAGGGCGCTGCCCAGCGGGCGGGCGATCTCGCCCAGTTCGATCAGGTGCGGCTTGATGTGCAGGTGCTGGGCCAGTTCGGCGAGGATCGCCTCGGTCAGGGCCAGGGTGCGCGAAGGGCGGGCAGTGCCGCCGGACAGGGCTACGACGTTCAGTGGGGTGCTCATGGGCAGGTCTCCGTTTCGGGTTGAGCGGGGGACTTTGCTTGAGCAATCGTCGTGCCGAGTTTGAATGTGCTTTTATTTCAACTGGTTAGCGCTTTTAGGATAGTTGCGGCGCTGTTGCCGTGTGGGCGTTGCCTGTTGATCGTGTGTTGCGCTGCAGACAGTTGGCCAGGTGTTGGCGGCTGTGCAGTTGGGGGATTTATAGAGGATTACGGAATGATGAAAAAGGAATAAGATTTTATATTCTTATTCCCTATTTTGATTTTCATGTGCTGGGGCCGCTTCGCGCCCCATCGCGACACAAGGCCGCTCCCACAGGATTTGCGCTGCCTGTGACGCAACACTGAACCTGTGGGAGCGGCCTTGCGTCGCGAAAGGGCTGCGAAGCGGCCCCAGAAGTCTCAAGTGTGCGGCACGCTCCGAGGCACTACCCCACCCGCATACTCCGGCTTCAGATGCCCCTGCTCATCCAGCAGATAGGCATCCATCACCTCCCGCACCACCGGCCCTGCCACCCGCCCGCCAGCTTCACCATTCTCGATCATCACCGCCACCACCACACTCGGGTGATCAGCCGGGGCAAAGCCGACGAACAGGGCATTGTCGCGGTGCCGCTCCAGGGTCTTGTCGCGGTTGTAGCGTTCGCCCTGCTTGATCGCCACTACCTGCGCGGTGCCGCTCTTGCCGGCAATCCGGTATTGCGCACCGGCCGCGGCTGCGCGGGCGATGCCGCGCGGGTCGTGCATGACCATCTGCATGCCCTGGCTGACCTGGTCCCAGGCGTGCCTGTCGTGCAGCACGATATTGGGCATCGGGTTGGGGTCTACCGGCGCATCGCCGCCCACGGTCATGGCCAGGTGCGGGCGGTGCCACACGCCCTTGCTCGCCAGCAGGCTGGTGGCCTGGGCCAGCTGTAGCGGGGTGACCTGCATGTAGCCCTGGCCGATGCCAAGGATCAGCGTCTCGCCCGGGAACCAGGCCTGGCGCCGGGTGGCGCGCTTCCACTCGGCCGACGGCATCAGCCCGGACGCTTCCTCGAACATGTCCAGCGACACCTTCTGGCCCAGGCCGAACTCGGCCATATAGTCGTGCAGGCGGTCGATGCCCAGCTTGTGCGCCAGGTCATAGAAGTAGGTGTCGTTGGAACGCATGATGGCGGTGTACATATCCACCCAGCCATCGCCGCTGCGGTTCCAGTTGCGGTACTTGTGGTCGTAGTTGGGCAGCTCGTAGTAGCCCGGGTCGAACACCCGGCTGCCCGGGGTGATCACGCCGCTGTCGAGGCCGGCGATGGCCACCTCCGGCTTCACCGTCGAACCCGGCGCATACAGGCCGCGCAGCACGCGGTTGAACAGCGGGCGGTCGATGGAATCGCGCAGGGCGGCGTACTGTTTGAAGCTGATGCCCTTGACGAACAGGTTGGGGTCGAAGCTGGGATTGCTGACCATCGCCAGCACGTCGCCATTGGCCGGGTCGAGCACCACCACCGAGCCACGGCGGTCGCCCAGGGCCTTTTCCGCGGCCAGTTGCAGGTGGGCGTCCAAGGTCAGGACGATGTCCTGGCCCGGGGTCGGGGCCTTGTGGTTGAGCACACGCATCACCCGGCCCTGGGCGTTGGTCTCGACCTCCTCGTAGCCCACATGACCGTGCAGCTGGCTTTCGTAGAAGTGCTCGATGCCGGTCTTGCCGATCGACTGGGTGCCCCGGTATTCGGTGCTGTCGAGGGTCTTGGCCTCTTTCTCGTTGATGCGCCCCACATAGCCCACCGAGTGGGCGAAATGCTCGGCCAGCGGGTACTCGCGGATGAACTGTGGTTCCACCTCCAGGCCTGGCAGGCGGAACTGGTTCACCGCCACCAGGGCTATCTGCTCTTCGCTCAGGCCGACCATCAGGGTCACCGGTTCGAACGGCTTGCGGCCACGGCGCAGGTCCTTGTCGAACTGCTTGCGGTCGTCGTCGGTCAGGCTCAGCACCTGGGCCAGGGTATCGAGCACCTTGGCCGTGTCGCCGCCGGCCCGCTCGCGGGTCATGGTCAGGTCGAAGCTGGGCTTGTTGTCGGCCAGCACCACGCCGTTGCGGTCGTAGATCAGCCCGCGCTCGGGGGCGATGGGCAGCACGTGCACGCGGTTGTTTTCCGATACGGCGGTCTGCTGGTCGTGTTGCAGCACCTGCAGCACATAGAGCCGGCCCACCAGGACGGCGACCAGGCTGAAGACCAGGGCGGCGCAGGCCAGAAGCCGGCGGTTGACCAGGTGCTTTTCCTTTTCGTGGTCCTTGAGGGGTATGGGTTGCGGCATCGGGGTTCTGTCTGCTGATGGTGTGGCTGGGTGAGGTGTGAGCGCTTTGGGCACGCGCCTGTGGGAGCGGGCGTGCCCGCGAATGGGCCGCGCAGCGGCCCCGGGGGGCGGTGATGCTACGCAAGGTAGTGAGCCCCCTCAAGGTGAAGGCCTGCGGCTGCAGAAGCGAAGAGGGCTGCCACGCCCGCAATCAGGGCGCTCGCCAGCAAAATGAAGATTTGTTCATGGCGGCAGTGCGTTGGTGGGGGGCGGCGGCAACAGACATACTGCTGGGATATCTCTTGTTCGCCTGCTCCACTTGGCCTGGCTGACTCAGCGCTGGACGCTGCCGTGTGATGCGCTGGCGATCAAGCTGGCGCCGCACGCGGTTTTCATGCCGTCGAGCGCGACAGGAACTCCGTTGACGCGGTAGGTGTCGCTACCCTCGATGAT
Organism: Pseudomonas sp. X4; assembly: GCF_040784925.1. Taxonomy (NCBI): domain Bacteria; kingdom Pseudomonadati; phylum Pseudomonadota; class Gammaproteobacteria; order Pseudomonadales; family Pseudomonadaceae; genus Pseudomonas; species Pseudomonas sp. X4. The sequence goes on from NZ_CP160798.1 coordinate 4,772,280, forward strand.
TGGGAATTCTCCTTTACAGAGTGGGCAAAATACCATGCTGCCTTTGCCAGCCAATGGTTTTCCGTTGAGGTTTGTGTGGGGAATGGCATCAAGTACTATTCCGCCGTGGTCGGTTGTGTCGCCCAGTCGAACTATTTGGTTCATTGTGATTAAGTTCCTGTACTGCTGAAGTATGTATTCCGTGCTTGTGAGCTATTCGGTTTATGGGGTATCTATTTTTTCTTGCTGGTTCTACTGCGAAACTTAATGGTCGCTTCTGCGGGGTAATTTAAGCGCGTACAGATTTTTGTAAAAATCCCAGTGGATTATTTTTAAGTTATTTTCGTCTACGTAGATGGTGTTTGCGTAATCGAGTTCCTTTGCAAATTTCTGCCATTCTTCTAGTGTTGTGCTGATTGCTGGAAAGGCATCATCTATGTTGATAATTATTATGGTTTCTGAATTTTTTAATTCTATGGTTGATGCTGCGCCCAATATTTCGACTATCAATCTGTCCCTTTGGGTGTGGCCTATTTCAATTCTGTTGGGAATGTTCTCCCAGTGGATTTTCGAAGGGCCTGCTGGTAGTAGTTCTCCAATTTTTTTCAAAACTTCATCTTGTCTTTCAAAGAGATGGGTGTTGATATAGGTCCGACACTCTGGTGTGAAATTCATCGGTTAAATCTCCTTAATAGTCCCTGGCGGTTTTTGATTTGCCTCGAATTAGATTATTGTTTCTGGTCCCAATACCGTTGGTATTCACGATGCGGATCAGGCGTATGTTTGGGGGCCTGATCAGCTCTCAATTTTAGGTCGGGAGCGGCGACAGCAGGCACACTCCTGGAATGTCCCTTATTCGCCTGCTCCACTTAGCCTGGCTGACTCAGCGATGGACGCTACCGTGTGATGCGCTGGCCGGTCTTCATTCCGTCAAGCGCGACAGGAGTGCTATTGACGCGGTAGGAGTCGCTGCCCTCGATGATTGGCAACTCGCCTTCGCATTGAGGAAAAAAACCATGTTACGTTTGCCGGCCATCGGTTTGCCGTTAAGGCCTGTACTGTCTATGGAGCCAATCACGATACCTCTATGGTCGGTTTTGTCGTAAAGTCGAACTATTTTCTTCATTGTGGTTGAGGTCTATGTATTGTTGGCGTGTTGTTTGATTCGGTCCTTTGTTTAGAGTGAATTAATTAGTGTGTCTATCTTTTCGGCTGCGCGTGCATTTTTTTTGTCAAGTTCATGATGCGCCTCGGTGTTAATGAAATTCTTGATGTGTGAAAATTTCTTCGGGCCGAGATGGGTGTTCCATTTGCGGAGAAAATCTAGCGGAGCTAAATTTCTTTTCAATTTTGTGAAGGTAAGGTATGGGGCTTCGTCTATGCCGTCCATTAGTGACATTATATAATTATCCCAATCGGACTGGCTTTCTAACCAAACATCTCGCCATTCACATGCGGAATGTTTTACGTCCAATCCGAGTGGTTCGATTTCAGGAATTAGCTCCAAAAGCTCTGGTGTGATCGGTGTGTTGAATTCGTCGATCACAAGCCAGTAGAGCCGGCTTGCTATTGAGTTGATGACATATGAGGCGGTGTTTGTCTCGTCGGAATTACTCTTAAGGACTTTGTGAAGGTTATCTATCTTTTCTAGCGTTTGCTTGGGGATGTTGCTTTTTTGGGCGAGTTCAAAAAAATCTTTTTCAGTTTTCTTTATACGGTGGCAGGAAAAATCCGCGCACATGTAATAATTGTCGCCACCGTTAATGATTGTTTTGACGATTTTTCGCGCTATTTCTCTGATTTTTAGAGATTCGTGCTTTGTCGTTGTGTCAAGTATTTCGCCACAAAAGCTATCAGTGCTCAGTATTAAAATGAGGTCATCAAAAGTCGCATTCATTGTTGCTGCCTTTCGGGGCTGGATGGGATTTCGAGTGTGCCTGTTTTTATATCGGTTGCTGCTTTTTTGTGACCCTGCCAAGATCCGCTCGCCATCAGGGTTATAGGCCACTTCTTCTCACCGCCGTTGGCGTCGGTGATGGCGATAGGCAGGTTGTCGCTGTTGTAGGTATCAGCTCTCAATTCTAGGTCGGGAGCGGCGGCAACAGACATACTTCTGGGATGTCTCTTGTTCGCCAGCTCCACTTGGCCTGGGTGACTCAGCGATGCACGCTGCCGCGTGATGCGCTGGCGATCAAGCTGGCGCCGCACGCGGTTTTCATACCATCGAGTGCGACAGGAACTCCGTTGACGCGGTAGGTATCACTGCCCTCGATGATTGGGAATTCTCCTTTGCATAAAGGACAGAAAACCATGTTGCCTTTACCGGCCATAGGCGTGCCGTTGAGGTTTGTGTGTGGGATAGATTCCATGACTATTCCACCATGGTCGGTTGTGTCTCCAAGTCTAACGATTAGCTGCATATGAATAATCCTTACGTTGGAATTCGCTCGGCATGACTTTGGCTATATACTCTTGACGTTATGCCATTCTTCGTTTGCGCTGATCCGTCCTTCGACCTTGTCGATCCTTGTGTCCTCATTTTTTGTTATTAGTGTGTATCGTCGATAGGGTAGGATAGATTTCTTATTGTGCGTGCAAATTAGAGTTGTACGATCATCAGTTTCTAATGTGTTCTCTAGTATTTCTTGAGCGTACTCCGGGGGGCGTGCTGTGGCCAATATGTCTAGTCGACCTTTTGCAATGTTTTTAAAGGCGCGCGAAGTCAGGGAGTTAGTGAATATTTCAAATAGCTCGCTTCTTTTGGATTGCAGTATGTTGTTGCGCACTTCTGGGTCGTCATTGTATTCTTTGGTTTTTTTTAGCTTGTCTAGTGTGGTCTCCCATTCGAGCATGGATGTTATAAATTGCTGTAATTTTTCAGTAGGAGTCATGTTTTTCCTATGAGTTCATCGGCATGGGCAGCCGCAAGGGTTAGGGAATTCTTGTCTTTGCGTGACGCCATTTACTCTTGCTTGATATAAAACACTGTGTGGTCTTGTTTCTCCTGCTTCATATTTTGGGGTTATCCGAACGACTACGGTGGTGTTTGGGTTTTTGGCTTGGTTGTAAATGTTCTCTTCAAAGACTCTGAATGTTCCTGTATTTACATTGCTGTTTTGGGGGAAGACATTTCCCTTTCCGCCTAGACCGCCTAGGCGGTTGGCGATTGCATGGCCAGCATGGTCACCACTACAACCAATTTCTTGGGCGTATCTGCGAGAGCTTCGATTGATATTTGTTCCAGTATCAAGGTCTTTGTCTCTTATCTGGGCAACTACGCTCCGTAAAGTGCCGTTATCATTTTGGCGATACCTAAATTTTGGATTTTCGCCCCATAGTCCCAGCGGGTCTACCCATTCGGTGGGATTAGGGCCGTAGTTGTAAATGTTTAGGCCTCCAGAGAAGCCTATCGGATCCTTCCCAATGAAGCGGCCTACATTGGGGTCGTAGTAGCGATATCTGTTGTAATGAAGTTTGGTTTCTATGTCAAAATATTGACCTTGGAAACGTATTTGACTGGCGATCTGTAGGTTAGCCGCCTCTATTTTATCTTTTTCGGCATTCGTGCCCTCTCTACCCAGAGTGCTATAAATGGCTTCCCAAATTATTTTTTTACTGCACCCGGTAATTTCCGTCGGAGTGCCAAGATGGTCGCACTGGTACCAGCCCAGGGTGTAAAACCGCTTCGGCGTTAATTTTTCCTGCCAAACCGGATCTCTGTCGATGGCATACGGGAAGTCGTAATGTGGCTGATGCAGCATCTCCTCAATGTGATTCATCACCCCTTGCGCAACCGGAACGAAAGTCCCCGGCTCAAACACATAGTGCGTAGTCCGCCCCTTACCATCCCGACCGCGCTGCTCGAACGCCAGCGTATCGCCGTCCCAGATGAACAGCGTCAGATCGCACCCCAGCTTTTCATCCAGCGCTCGCCGCGCATTCTCGTTCCAGACCGGCCCTGCTTGTAACCGTTTGCGGTACTTCGAGCGCGAGTCCTTGTACACCCGGCGGCCTAACGCGTCATAGCCAAATTCGACAACCAGCCGCTCATCCTCGTAGCGCCGCAGCCGGTCATACAGGTCCCAGGTAAACTTGCCTGTCTTGCCGTTCTCAATCCGCTCCTGCAGGTTGCCGCGCTCGTCGTACCGATACTGCGTGCCGCAGTAGCTGCGCAGCACGTTGTCCATCAGCTTGTGCGGCGAGTGCGGATTAGGATTGGGTGGTGCCTCGGGGTCCAGCAGGTTGCTCGCCGGGTCGAAGGCGAAGGTTTCCTTCTCGTAGTTGCGGCTGGCTTCAAGCAAGCGGCCAACCGGGTCGTAGCGATAGTGCAGGTGGCCACGGTTCAGGTCGTCGATGTGGCACAGCTGGCCGGCCTCGTCGTAGCGGTAGCTGCGCGCCGCGATGCGTCTGGATTCACCTTGGCGAACCAGTGTCTGCTCCAGCAACTGGCCATTCGGGCTCCAGGTCTGGCGCTGGACCAGGCCATTGCCTTGCACGCGGCCGATCTCCCGGTGCAGATCATCTCGCTCGTAGCTGATCAGCTCCTGGTCATCGAGCTTGAGCGCAAGCAGGTGGCCGCTGCCGTAGGTCAGCCAGCTGACTTTGTGCCCATCGGGGCGGGTGGTGGCGATGCGTTGGTTGAGGGCGTCGTACTCATGCCTGAACACGGCAACCTGTGGCTTGACCAGATAATCCAGCCACTGATGCTCGCGCGTGTTGTTGCCGGCAGCATCGTAGAACCATTGCAGCCTGCAGGCCTCATTGTTGGCCGCCAGCAGGTTGCCATTGCCGTCATAGGCAAAGGTTTCAACCTCCCACTTGTCACCGCCACGCCGAGCGGCCTTGCGCTGGATGAGCCGGCCCATGGGGTCGTACTCGAAGTGCGTGGTCCTGTCGCCATCCACGCGGCGGGTGGGCAGGTTGCTGCCGTTGTCGTAGAGGTAATGGGTGGTCTCTTTGTCGAAGCCGGTTTCCTTGAGCAGCCGCCCGACAGGGTCATATTTGAAGCAGGCTTCGCTATTGTTCTCGTTGCGCAGGCGTACCAGCTGGCCGAGCTTGTTCCAGTGGTAGGTGAGGGTGGTGTCATTGGCGTTGTGGCGCTGGTCAATCAACCCTGCTTCGTTGTAGGTCCAGGCGGTTCGGCGATACAGGGCATCGGTGTGGCTGAGCAAGCGGCCTTCGGCATCGCGCTCGAAGCGTTCGGTGGTCTTGTCCGGGTGGATGAGCAACACCAGCTGACCGGCTTCGTACTGGTATTCGGTAACCTCGCCGGCGGCGTTGATCAGTTTGGCCAGTTGCCCCAACGCGTTGTATTTCCACTGCGTGGTCTTGCCTGAGCAATCGGTGTAGCTCGTCAGCTGGCCATCAGGGTTATAGGCCAACTTCTTCTCACCGCCGTTGGCGTCGGTGATGGCGATGGGCAGGTTGTCGCTGTTGTAGGTATAGAGGGTCTTGTTCTCCAGTGGGTCCTGGGTTTCGATGATGTTGCCGCGCTGGTCGTAATCGTACTTCCACAGGCCGCCCTCGGCATCGCGGGTCTTGAAGCGCTGGTCCAGGTCGTCATAGGCGTGGTGGATCGAGGTCCCGTCCGGGCGTGTGTGCTGGAGTAGATTGCCGCGGTCGTCATAGGCGTAGACATCGACGCTGCCATCGGTATGGATGTGTTGGGTGACGTTCTTGGCGGCATCCCGGTAAAGCCACTCCTCGTTCTTGTCGGGATGGATGATGCGATAGGGGTAGCCGAGAATGTCGCAGAAATGCTGGGTTTCATTGCCGTTGGCGTCCACGATGCGGGTAAGGCGGATGTTCGGGTCCCAGCTCAATCGGGTGTCCAGACTGCCATCGTCGCCCCACTCGCGAACAGCTTTGGCATCCGCGCCTTCGCCAAGCCATTCGAGGTTCATGCCCCGGCCGGTGCGGTCGGTGTAGCGCGTCACCAGATGGTGCTTGTACTGGTACGTCCATGGCGCCCCGTGTTCGTCCTTGGCGCTGCACAGATCGCCTTGTGCGTCATAGGTATATGACGCCAGTTGGCGTTGTGGCTGGCCCTCGTACATCAGCCAAAGCGCGATGACGCGCCCCTGGTCATCAATCTGCGTGTGGATATGCTGATGAGGTGTGTCGTGTTGATAGGTCACCAGATCGGAGAGCGCGGCAGTGTCGGCTACACAATGCTCGTAGTGCAGTGAAATGCTGGAGCCGCCCTTGTTCCTGATGGCGCTCAGGCGAAACTGATTACCGTACCGCTGGTAGATCTCTTGGCTTTCATGACCCCGAAACAGGGCGAGGGTGTCTTTGGCGACCCGAGCGATGACCACATTCTCGATGGCATCGTAGTGACTGCCTTTGAGCTTGGGCATCAAGTACTTCTGACTTCTACCGTCAGTACCATGGTAGGTAAGCCGGTCGTCGTCGAGATCGAAGCGAGCCGCGAACGGGGTTATCCAGCGCGCTCCGTATGGCCCGCTGTCGAACGCTGATAACGAGGAGCGATAGGTGCGGTTCCATTCGATAGGGAATACCCCAGGTAGCTGGAAATCGGTATGGACGATCGTTTCGCTACCCGTGGCGAAGCTGATGCTGCAGTTGGTAGCCGCTTTTGCGCCACGCTTCTTGCAGTTAGGGTCTGCCTTTGCTGCCCGCTGACCAGGAGCTGCCTCGGTGCCATGGCGCCCCTGGACGCCACGGCTTTGGCTGGTTGAGCCAGGCGCGACGCTACTTCGTCTCGGTGTGTATCCTCTTCTGCGCAATGCCAGGCTTAGTGCACTCAAAATTGAGGCGATGCTGCCTGGGTCCGCCTTGCTGCCGATCGCAACTATCTTGTCGCCTGCCATCCGGCCGATGCTTTCGAGGCTTTGTGCGACAGGCTCAAGCAGCGCTTTTAGCTTTTCGCTTTCTCCGAAGCCCAGTTCGTTCTTGCTGAAGCCAATCCCGGTTTTTCGTTTGAAGTAGTCAGATGCCTCTGCAACCAGCCGCATCCCTGGGAACAGGGCGGTCAAGGCGACATCCTTCACCGTTCCGTCCGCCACCGAGCGGATCAGGTTGGCGAGGAACCTGCAAACCTCGACAATCTTCTCCGCGAAGCTGGCCAGGATGCTATGCAACCTGGCTTCGATCTCGCCGATGAATTCTTCAAGGTCACCGGGACAAACCTCGGCGAGTGCGCCTTCAATCGCTTTGAGAAGTGCTTGAGCGATGCCGTCCTTGGAGGCGCTTCTCAGCGATTTCAGCGTTGGGCGCATGACCATCCGTGCGGGCCCGACACCAGGAAGTGGCGCGATCGCAAACAGATTGATGCCCAAGCCTACCCAGTTGAACGGGTCAGCCCGATAGGCATTGTCACCCTTGGCCAGCTCTATGATGTCGCCAATGGCATCTGTTGCAGCAAAGATGGACCCGGCTACAGGGAGAACTTCGCCAACAGAAATGACGGTCCTCCAGTTGACAATGTCTCCTGTGAGGTCCGTTAGCCATCTGGCCAGCATTTCGGTGCCGGCTCTTACGTCCTCTTCATCGAAGGTCTCTTTAGGGGCGACTACCCCGCCACACCTATCCATGTTGGTTTGTCCTTGCATTGGGGAGCGTCATCGGTAGCGGGGGCTCTTGCGACGGGGTGGTAGCAATGCGCGGAGCCTTCAGCGCGGATTGGATGAATCGCTTGGCATCGTGAGCGTCCATCTCGCCTGATCTGATGAGTTGGCTCACGGCTTCCTGCATTGCCGCTGCGGGGCTGAGGGGCATGCTTTGATCGGAAGTGGAGGGTGAAGGCTGTTCCGCAAACGGTGCCGCGGAGATGGCTTTGGTTTGGTCGCGACCCACGTGGACTTTTACTGGCCCCGCTGCGAGTCCGGATATGGCAGCAAACCCGTTTTCGTCCAATGTCCCTTTGACGACCTGGCCCAGTGCGTCCTCGACTTCGTACGCGGCCCCCTTGAACGCATGGTTGTTCGCGTAGTGCTGGAACAGTTCGAGGTTACCGCTACCTGTTTTGGGGGCGTCGGGAAACGCCGCCGCCTGGCTTTTCGAACCTTTGTAGATGAAGTCAGTCGCGTGCGCGGTGTACTGGCCAGCGGTGGCATGCAGGATTCCCCCTGCGGTGTAGGTGGTACTGCTGCCGCCCCCCTGGATGACCAATTCCTCCTTGGCACTGAGGGTGATGCGTTCGGCGGTGACGCTGACCTTGAGCTTGGCCAGCAGGTTGATGTTGTCCTTGAGGGCCTTCAGGTCGATGTCGCCGGTGGCCGCGACCAGTCGCCAGCCCATGCTCTGGACGAACTGGCGTACCCCTCGGCTGGCACTGATCAGCAGGCGCTTGCCGATGGCCAGGCTGGTGTGGCCACCCGTGCTCAGGCCCAGGTGTTCGCCGCTGGCGATGTGGGTGGATTCCGGGGTGGTGGTCGCGATGCCGGTCGGGCTGGCGAGCACCAGCTGCGGGTCGGCCAGTTCCGGAAACCGGTTGGCTTCAGGGTTGCCGCCGTAGCCGCAGATGGCGTCGTGCTGTGCCTTGAGCGCTTCACCGACCTCATCCTGATCGCCGCCTTCCTGGGCCAGGTGGTCGCGGGCGACCCTGGCGAAGGTGGTGTGGTACTGCTGTGCGGTCTGCAGGCGTTCGGCGGTTTCGGCCAGGTCGGTGTGGTGCTGGACGGCGCGGGCGCGCAGCTCGGTGGTCAGCAGCAGGCCGCCGCCTGCGCGGATCACCCCGTGGGTATCGGTGCGCAGCTCGAAACCTTGGCCACGGGGCTGGCCACCGAAGTGACGCGGATGGGTCAGGTAACCCAGGTGCAGCGCGGTGTGGTCGTGGTCACTCATCAGCGCCGCGCTGATCTGCCCGGTGGTGTCGTCCAGGCGTAGTTCGTTGTGCCGCTTGCCGTGGTGCTCCTTGCTGCGGAGCGGGCTCAACGCCTTGAACTCGGGCAGGCGATACGGCGGGCGGTTGACGATGTGGTAGCTACGCCCGGTGATCATCGGTTGGTCAGGGTCGCCGTCGAGGAAACTGACCACCACTTCCTGGCCAATGCGGGGTATGGCCATATGGCCCCAGGTGGCACCGGCCCAGGCCTGGGTCACCCGCACCCAGCACGAGCTCTTGTCGTCGTCCTGGCCCAGGCGGTCCCAGGGGAACTGCACGCGCACGCGGCCGTGCTCGTCGCAGTAGATTTCCTCGCCGGGTGGGCCGACCACCTTGGCCATCTGCGGGCCGTCGATCACGGGCTTGGGGCAAGCAGGTGCATGCCATTCGACCCGGGCTGGAATCAAGGTGGCGGTGAAGGTGTAGGACGTGCCGACTTCGGCTTCGGCAGCATCCTCTTCCAGCGCTGTGAACTGCTGCCCCTTGTGCGTGATCTGCATCGGCCGCCAGAGGATGTTCAGGTCCTCACGGGCATGGCCGGCCAGCTGGAAGGCAATGCCCGGCTGCAGGCGCGCGTCGTCGCCTTTGACCTGGGCCACCCGGGCATCGCCGAACAAGGCGTTGATACGGGTCTGGGTAAACGGCTTGCCGGCGTTGTCGTGCTTGTAGCGGCCGGGGTAGTCGTAGCGCTCGTACTCGTTGCCCTGGTTGCCCATGTCCCTGGGGTACAGGGTGTGTTCCAGGTTGTAGCGCGGGTGGGTGAAGGTGTAGTCGCGCTGGACCTGGATACTGGTGCGTACCTGCTCGCGATAGCGGAAGTCATGCAGGCAGGGCTGGCGCGCCGTGCCACCCCGGTTGGCCACGTACAACACCGGGTCGCCTTCCAGGCTGCCGAACTGGCTGATCTGGTCCGCCTGGACCACGCCATGGCTGCCTTGGCTGTGCTCGAAGATCGAGATCAGGCCTTCTTCTGCCGATAGCCGCCAGAAGAAATTCAGGTCCAGATCACCGGCCTGTACGCAGAACTCACGCGTCTGGTGCGGGTTGACCAGGTACTGGGTCAGCGTTCCCCACCGGCGCTCGCGGAACAGCTCCTCGAGCAACTGCGGCACGGGGCGGTGCTGAAAGATGCGCCAGTCCGACTGCAGGCCGGCGCGGGCTAGCTGCGGTTCGACAATGGCGCGGTAGCGGGTGCGGCGGTGGCTGGTCTTGCCCTGTTCGAAGCTGCTGATCAGGCCATGCACGTGACGCACCGGTTGCTCCTGCTGCCAGATGGTCAGCAGCGCGGGGTGGTCGAGCAGGGTGGCGAAGTCGGCATCGTCGGCGAAACTCACCAGTTCGACTTCCAGGCGATACAACTGGCTGACGCCTTCGGTCAGCTCGAATGACACGACATCAAACTGAATGGCTTCGTCGGCTGGGGTACTGAAGGTAAAGCGCACATCATTCAGGTTGCTCATGCGTACTCCTGCGGTTCGTCCCATCGGGCAGGTTCATGAAACCGGTCGCGTCCTATGACGCGAGGCATTAGTTGTGCTCACGACCGTAATGAGGAATCCGTTCCTGGTCGTGAAAGTTGCTTCCTAAAAATTTGTAGGAAGTTTCGCTAAATGCAGGATCTATCTTGTTTCGGGCAAAGTTTTACTTGCTGCGCCCATCGGCACAGTGACTGTTGCGTCATGTCAGTTCGAGGTTGTCGAGTTCATGGCTGCAGCATCGCCTGCAGTGATGCCAGTACTTGCTGGGTAATGCCGTCAAGTTTGGTGGCGAAGTAGAAATACAGGCCTGTGCAGAACACGCCCATCACGGCCCAGGGCGTCCACCAGGGCAGTTGGCGGTTCATGCGGTAATGCCGGGGCGCGACATTGGCCAGAGGGTCGGTCAGGGGTTGCGATTCGGCTTCGGGGCCATGCAGTTCAACGATCCGGTCATGGACCCGCTTGAGCCTGGCGGCCAGTTCCTCATCGCCATTGGTCTGGTTGGCGTACTTGCCGCGGTAGCCCAGTGCCAGGCACCAGAACAGGAACACAAACAGGTCGTAGCGCTGTTCGGGGGCGTCCAGCAAGCGTTCGAGCACGCTGAAGAATTTCTCGCCGCCCCAGGTTTCCTGATGGATGGCGCTGAGCAAGGACTGGACTTTCCAGGACGAGTCGCGCCCCCAGGAGGTGGTCATCACGGCTTCATCGACCACGCAACACAAGCAGTAGGAAAACACCACGCGGTCGCCTTCGTCGCAGTGTTCAAGCTGGCGTACCTGCTCGACCATGCCGTGGATCATGTTCTTGACGTGGGCATGCAACTGCTCGACGTGGTCATAGTGTTCGGTGCCTTCCAGGCGAATGACCAGGCCGAACAGGGGAGAGGCGATGTCGAAGAGGGGGAATGTGGTGTTCGAGCGGGTGTCGAATCCCAGCGCGTCGACATGAGGGAACAGTTCGCTGAGTGGGGGCGACCCGCGCGTATCTTTTTGGTCCTTGTCATACGATTGAGCGGATGTAACGGTCATAGGGCGGACCTCCTGGTCACATCACCGGCTGCCGCCCGGTCCGGGCAGGCCATAGCTGGCGGGTTGCATTGGCGGTGTTGATGATCTGCAGTTGATGGAAGGAGTTGCTGTTGGCGTACAACGTCATGAAGTGGGACAGCACGTTGCCGAACAGCTGCACCTCACCCTCGCATTCGAAGCCGGCAGGGTCGATGTGCAGGGTGGTGCGCATGCCCCGAACCGGCACGCCCTTGACCAGCCAATCGCAGGGCTCGTTGTCCACCTGTCTGATGGCGTCGAGGCGCTGGGTGGTATTGCGCTCCTGCTGCAGGTCATGGGCGGCGACAAAGTCGTAAACCCGCAGTACCGCGGCAAGAGTTGCAGGAGAAGACAGCGACAGGTTGTTCAGCGCAAGGTTGGAGACCAGCGCCCAGTGGCGCTCACCTTGGCCACCGCTCTGCAGCATCGGCGGGTAGCTGCGGGTGGGGCGGGTGAGGTTTCGATAGGTGACGAACGAGGGGGTGTCCTGGGTGGTCACATCGACCTCGCCAACCCTGAGCTGCTGCGCAAGGGGCCCGTTGCTGCAGGTAAGGTCGATGTTCAGTTCTTCGTGCAGGCCAAGGTAGGGCGCAAGGTTGTGATGCACCAGGCGAATCCTGTGTTGCACCTTGTCATTGACGGGTTCCTGCTCGATGTCCAGCTTGTAGTAGCGGGCGGGCGTCGGCTCGGCCAACGGGAAGTCGCGGTCCAGGGCCTCGAAGGGTTTGAAGTCCTGTACGTGATCGTTGGATTTCTGGCGTTGGCTGCTGACTCGATCAATGCTGAAAATTTCACCTTTCTTGCCGCCCTGGCGCCCCATTCGCACGGTTTCACACAGCGCCTGCCCATTCAACGGGATGGGCTCTGCCGTACAACTGAACAGGTTGATGGCAGGGATGCAGTTGAGCAGGATCGTTGTCTGGTCGATCTGTATGTCGGGCGGGAGGGGCGCACTGAAACCGAACTCCAGCTGGATATGAACGGCGGCCTCGTCAGGCCAGTAGCTGCCGAGCCCGTCAATGCGAAACCCATGAAAGCGCTCCGGGAAGCAGAAGAATTCGTGCAGGATGCGGTAGCCATCCATCTGCTCGCCGGGGCTGGGCAGCAGCGCTTCATTTGCCTCGAAACCGACGAAGGCCACTGAGGGTGGTAGCGCAAAGCGGTGCTGGCCGATATGCAGATCAAGCTTGTTCAGGTGCCGCGCCAGCCACTGGTAGAGGGTGAGTGCATTGCGTTTACTGCCAGCCAGATGAAACCGCAGCTGGTCGCACTTCATCTGCCGCAGCGGCTGCTCGGACAAGGCGCCCAGGTCGATGCGCACTACCGGTGCTTCGGCACTGGGTTGCGTGGTGATGCTGCGAATTTCCAGCGGCGCGATAGCCAGGTCCGCGCAGGTGCGGAACTCGCAGCTCACGCCGTCAACGGCTCGGGAGAACACAGGGGTGCCTTTGGGCAGCACCTGGGTCTCGCTCAGCGCGTGGTCGACAGGCTGGAACTGCATCAGTGTCATGCTCGGCAGCGGACGCAGAAAATTGGGGTAGAGCAGCTGCAGCAACGGGTGGGTCAGCTCGGGCAGATGGTCTTCGATCTTCATGACCAGGCGAGCGGTCAGGAAGGCGAAGTGTTCCATCAGGTACTCGCTGGCCGGGTCCGAGGCGGTGCGACCAAGGACAGGCGCCAGACGCGGGTCGTCCTCGACAAAGTCGTCACCCAATTCCCGTAGGGTCTGCTGCTCCTGCATGAACCAGTCTTTGAACTTCATGTTTATCGCGTTGGGCGCTCTATCTGGTGGCATGTGCCGGGGTTGATGAAAAGTGCGCATGGCGTATTTGTAGGAAAGTTCCCACAAGTTGCTGGGTTGTTAACTTTCCTGAGGCAAGTTCTTTTTATTTCATAATTCAGGAAAGTCACCGGCGTCTGCAAGAAAAGTGTTAGCTGGTATTTCTTGCTTGATATCATTGAATAGTGTTTTTCAATGCTGCTACTGTTTTTGCCAGTGTGCACTGTGAGGTGCCTTAAATCATTCGGATATGCAGTCGGTAAGGTTTGCCGCTATGAAAGTGAACAAGGACAGTCTGCTGCGCGGTGTATTGCTGGTGCAGCGTCAGGCAATGCCGGTAGTTGTTGGTGTGGTACTGCTCGGCGTTGCTGCCGCAGTGGTCTGGCTATGGTGGTTGGGGCCTGAATGGCGTTGGCGTGAGCAGCAACCGTTGGTTGACCTGCCGGTGCGGATTGCGGCAACCGTGCTGCTGGTGATGCTGCCATTGCTGGCATGGAGCGCGTGGGTGCATCGGCGCAACCGCTCGATCGTACGCGAACAGCAACGGCAGCGGCGCGAGGTGGAAGACCCGTGCCTGGTGCATCTGCAGGCCCAGCAGCGCTCCCTCGACAGCAGCCTGGCCCGCTTGCGCGACAGCCAAGGTGGCCGCGGGCACCGTTACGATGTGCCGTGGTACCTCATCCTTGGCGAACAGAATGCGGGCAAGTCGAGCTTCGTCAGCCGTTCGGATCAGCGTTTTGCACTCGCCCGCACCGATGGCGCCACCCAGCGGGCCTGCACGGATCCGGACCTGGCTTTTGGCATCGACTGGTGGGTAGGTGACGACGCGGTGCTGATCGATCCGCCGGGCGAGTTCATCAGCCAGCCTGAGCGCCCGGCGCGTGTGGTTAAGCCCATCAAGGAGGAGGGGGGCGATAACAACACGCTGCCAGCAGTGCAGGAGGCGGCACTGACGGCGAGAGCACCGGCCGAGCCCACAGGCCTGCCGGCGGGCGTCGAGCGACGCCTGTGGCGGCACATGATTGGCTGGCTTGCCCAGAACCGCAGCCGACGGCCACTCAATGGCGTGGTCTTGCTGGTGGATATGGTCAACCTGTTCGGGCGACCGGCGAAGGCGCGACGTGACCTGGCCTTGATGCTGCGCGCGCGCCTGACGGAGCTGGGCGGTGAGTTGGGTACGCGTTTGCCGCTGTACGTGGTGATGAGCAAGTTCGACTTGCTGGACGGTTTCGAGGAACTGTTCGCCGCGCTCCCGGCCCGTGAGCGGGAAGAGGTGCAGGGCTTTACCTTCACGTTGGGTTCGGTAAAGGACTTCGATGCCTGGCTGCAGGAGCTGGAGGGAGCCTATCAGGGCTTCCTGGGGCGCCTCGCCAGGCAACTGATGAGCGCTACCGTGGGCGCGCCTGGCACCACGGGCAAGAGCGCCTGCTCGCTGCTTCGGGAGCTGAGCGGGGCGCAGGAGATGTTGCTGAATTTCCTTGGAGATGTACTGGTCAGTGACCGCTACAGCACCCCACCCCTGGTGCGTGGCCTGTACTTTTCCTCGGTCTACCAGCGAGGCGAAGTGCGCAACCTGCTCGCGGATGCTTCTGCCCGCGCCTTTGCCTTCGCTACCCCGGCGTTGTCGACCAAGCCGCAAGGCACCTCCGTGGTGTATTTCGCGCAGCGGCTGTTGCAACGCGTGGTCTACCCCGAGGCCGGCCTGGCGGGCGACAACCGCAAGGTCGCCCGGCGCAAGGGCCGCCTGTTGAAGGGCGGCGCCGTGGCGGCGAGTGTGTGCGGGTTGGCCATGGCCGGTGGTTGGGCGTACTTCTACAGCGTCAACCGTGACAAGGCGGAGCAGGTACTGGAGAAAAGCCTTGCGTTCAGCAACACCAGCACGGACGCCAAGGATGATTTGACCGGGCGCGGCCTGCTGCTGCCGTTGAATGAGATCCGTGATGCCGTGAGCCTGTACGGCGATTATCGCTCTGGTTGGAGTGTGTTCACGGATATGGGGCTGTACCAGGGCAAAGCCATTGGCCCGCAAGTGGACCAGGCGTACCTGAATGCCCTGGCCCAGCGCTTTCTACCGGTGATTGCGGGCGGCGTGGCAGCGTCTGTCAAGCAAGCTGCCCCCGGTAGCGACGAGCAGTTGGCGGCATTGCGCGTGTATCGCATGATCGAGGATCGCGGTAATCGTCGGGCGGAGATGGTCGAGCAATGGATGGCTCGCGAGTGGCAAAGGGCGTATCCGGGCCAGGGCCAGCTGCAGGCCGCGCTGATGCGCCACCTCAGGTACGCTTTGGCCTACGCAGATGTCGAGCTGCCGGAGTATCGGAAGGTCGTTGCCCAAGCGCAGCAGCAGTTGCGCAAGCTACCGCTGGCCGAGCGTGTCTACATCGGCTTGAGGCAGCAGGCTCGGGAGCAATTGCACGGTGAGCTGGATTTGCGCAACGAGATCGGCCCAGCGTTCGATATCGTCTACAGGCCACTGGCCGAGCGCGATCACCAGGCGGCCGTCGACGCCAATTTGTCCCTGCCACCTTTACTGACGGCGACGGGCTTTCGCGACTATTTCGACCAGCATAGCCAGAACGTGGCCGACCTCGCCCTGGTCGATCAGTGGGTGCTAGGGGAGCGGCGTAGCCTCGACTACTCCGACATGGACCGCCAGGCCCTGGCGGAGCGTCTGCGAGCCCTGTACAGCGCCGACTACATCGACAGTTGGCGGCGTGTGCTGAACCAGTTTTCGGTTGCCGAATTCAGCGATCTTGCGCATGCCTTGGGTGTTCTGGAACAAGTCAGCGGCCCGGCAGCGCCGATACGCCGGCTGCTGGAAACCGTGCGCAGCAATACGCTGATCTATCCGCAGGCCGCGGACAGCGAGAAGGAATCGAACGCCGATCCGCAGGTTCGCATGCAGGCCATGGGCATCTATCGGTCTTTCGCGGGGCTTTCGGGGATGCTCGACGTGCGGGGTGACAAACCGTCCTACCATGACGAAACACTCCAGGCGATCAGCGCTGTACACGACTACCTGAAGGCGGTGCAGGACAGCCCTGACCGGGGCAAGGCCGCCCTGGCGCTAGTGTTGAGCCGTTTTTCGGAAACGGCGCCCGACCCCATTCGCAACCTTCAGCGCATTGCCACGGGCCTGCCGGAACCCCTCAATCGGCATGTTCGCCAGCTGGCGGAGCAGACTTCGCAGGTGTTGATGGTCATGGCGTTACGGGAGCTGGAGCAGCGTTGGGATGCCGAGGTTTACAGCGTCTACCAGGAGCGACTGGCCTCACGCTATCCCATCGACCCGGCCGGGCCGGATGTGTCGCTCAAGGATTTTGAAGCCTTCTTTGGCCCGCAAGGCCAGCTCAAGCGCTTCCAGGACCAGTACCTTGCGGTGTTTCTCGAAGACAACCTCGATGCGCTGTACTCCCGTGCGGATGAAGGTTACCTGGTCCGCCCCGAAGTCATGGTGCAGCTCAAGCAGGCTGAAGCCATACGCAACGCGTTTTTCGACAATCGCGGGGAGCTGAACGTGAGCTTCGGCCTGGAGCCTCTGGCGATCAGCGGTGGCTTGCGCGGCAGTGTCTTCGACCTGGATGGGCAGCTGCATGCGTTTGCGGACCGGGGCAAGGAGCCGATCGGCATGACCTGGCCGGGCCCTGCCGGGGAGAGTGGGCATAGCCGTGTCACCCTGGTGCAGGTTGCCGGTACCACAGTCAGCCTGGGCTATCACGGCCCCTGGTCGCTCTACCGCCTGCTCAGCCGCGGTGGGCTGAATGCCCGTACATCCACCAGTATCGATCTCGGTTTCATGATTGCCGGCGATACGGCGCGCTACAAGGTTCACACCACGGGCGCAAACAACCCCTTCACCCGCCAGCTCTTTGCAGGGTTCGCCCTGCCGCAGCGGTTGTTGCGTGACGGCACGGCCAGCGCAGTGGCAGGGCGATAGGGCACGGCGCAGGCCACCCAAGAATCCCAATACCAGTGGCCTGGGTCGGGATTCGTTGTCTGTTTGTTCCGGTGCCTGGTCCGGCCTTCACAGGATGCTCATTTTTTTATTGGACGGATCATTTGTCACGGCGGTATTCACTGTCTTGCCTGAGTTCAACGGCGTTGTTCTCGAAGTGAACGTGTACGGTATGGTTGTAACCGCGTGACTGGATGCGGACTGCATCTTTCCAGCGGCCCTTGGGGTTATCGCCCAGGCGAGCAACGACGGCGATGTAGCGGGTGCGCTCGTTGATTTCTTCGTGTTCGATGAACTTGAACTGGCCAGGGGTCAGACGGTAGTCATCGACGCTGATCAGCGTGGTGCCCAGCGCTTTATCCAGGTCTTCTTCGACTTGCTCATAAGTGGCATCCAGCAACAACGAATCGTCCCGGAGCTGAAGTACCTTGAAAACGATGGATGACGGGGCCTGGTGTTGTGGTTGCAGGTCGAGTTCCTCAGGCAAAGCAGTTTGGGGCGTTGCGTAACTGGCCAATGCCGCAGGCGCCTTCGGCCCGACGATGGCTTGCTCGCCCTCGACAGAAGCGGGGTAGTTGCGGTGCAGCTGCTCCGCCAGTGAGCTCAGCTTGTCAGTCAACTCGACAGGACTTGCGGCGCTGAGGTTGGCCGCCAGCTGTTCCGGTTGGCCATGCAGCGGTATTTGTTCGCCTGAATCTGTCGGTTCGAGGCTGACAGGCGCAGGCGGGTCTGCGGCGTAGAGGCTCAGCGCCAGGTGGCTGATGTCATTGTTGGGGCCACCGACAGGCAGAGCCGGATCCATCGCCACCTGGTAGATCTTGCTGATCGAAGTACAGCCACTGATCGCCAGGCAGGCCAGTAGTAAACCTACAGGCTTGTTCATTGCACCTCCTTGCCGAAGATTTCGACTATGGCCGGGTCAACCCGGGCTTGTGCGGCCCTGTCCAGATAGGCCAACGGATCAAGCTCATCCACAGGCCCAGGCATTGAGGCCTGGAAAAATCCGGCGATATCCGTAATCGGTACGCCAAGTACCTGCAGCGGGCACATCAGCTGATCAACCCCCGGCTCGGAGAGTGGGTTCCTGCCGGTATGCGGCTGCGGCTCTTCCTCGTCCTCGCCCAGGTGTATGGCAATCTGATAGTCACCCATCTGCAGTCTGTCGTTGTGCCTGAGGCGGACAGGCGTACCCGAAAGCAACTGGGTGTCACTGCCATTCATGAAACTCTTGCCGCTGTGGTCAATGATGCAGAAATGGCCTTCATGCCAGCCGATTTCGCAGTGCACCGGCAGGATGCGAACGCCCCGATCATGCAGGCGCCAGTCACCTTGACTGCCGATGGAGCCGCCAGCCCGATCGAAGCGATGCCGCGGTTCGCTGCCGTGCAAGAGTTTTTCCGGGTTGAGGACGGTGAGCGTGACGCTGGGGGAGAGAACATTTGTACTCATGTGCGTACCGTGATGCGAACAGGGGGAGGCGTGGGGTCATTGCGGTTGGCGATGAAGCTTGTCCAACCCAGGTGGGTGCCATGCTCGGCCCGTAGGCTGAAGGGTGGGGCTTGCTCGGCGCACATGCGTAACTCCAGGTCATAGGCCCCGACATCACGGAGCAGGAATCCCACCAGCCGTGCCAGCCTCTGGTAGTTGTCACCGCTGGGCAGGAATTGGCGGAACTGTTGCTGATCCAGGCCTGCGATCACAATGGTGAACTTGCTGCTGCGTGACTCGACGCTGTCGCCAACCAGGAAGTTGTTGCCGAGTTGGTAGTTTCTGGCCCCCAGGCAGTTGCGTTGGGAAGTGGGAATCGACACGGTGCGCTTTTCGAATTCGCGGATGGCAACCTGCTGGAGGTCGAAGCAATGCGCGATCATGCCGGCTACCATGCCGGGGGAGCGGCTGCGGCTGGCGATCATTCCCACGAAACTGAGCAAGCGGCTCCAGGGTAGCGGCGTAGCGCCGCGTAGTGCTGAGTCGTCCAGGCCGATCAGGGCGAAGACATAGCGGGAGAAACCGTCCTTCGCGCCCGGTTGAAAGCGCACGTAGTAGCGGTACTTGCGCCACGCTTGATGGAGCAGGGTATGAAGGCGATGGTTGAAGAAATTGAGGAAAGCCGGGCGTAAACCGATGCCGTGTGCGTTTTCGTAGGCGATTTCGTCAAGGTAGTAAGTGGGCAGTGGCGAGTCTGTGCCATGCAGGCCCAGAAAACTTGCCTGGATGCGGTAGCGGTCGTCCTTCAAGCGATCGGCGCGCAACACGTCGGCAACAGGGAAAGACAGGCTGGGCGACACTTCCAGCCGTAATCGGCGTCGCGTCTCTCGAGCAAGTGGGCGTTGTTCCAGATCGTCGTCGTGTACGTGATACAGCAATTCCAGTAGCTGGAAATAGGCGTACTGGTGGGCGCTTTCCAAAGCGATATCGACCTGGCCAGCGGCGTGCAGAACTACTGGTTTTTCCATGGTTGAGTCTCTTGCCGTAACTAACGGATGCGAAGTGAATGCTGATCGTAGTCGATGGTTTCTGATTCAGGTCATTGTTTTCTCGTCTGAAAGTGGATATCGACCAATAAAAAGAAATTTCTGTAGGAAGTGTCTTTTTTTATTGGTGCGGGGCTGTTTATGTTGACTTTTTGGTAAGGCTTTCAGGGGCGTGGAATTAATAAGTTCATCGAGGGTTGAAGTTGGAAGCCGCTTTTCGAATAGAACCGGAAATTGCTTTATCGAGGAAAACGACGAGTGTTCGTTCACGCCGCGATGAACCTGCTATTCCTAAGAAGACCCCTGAACTCACCAAGGCCCGTCGATGCTGGTCATCGAGCAACTGCACAAATCATTCCTCACCCCCCAGGGCCCGCTCCCCGTGCTGCAGGGCGTCGACCTGTGCCTGGCGCGCGGCAGCAGCCTGGCGCTGATGGGCGAGTCGGGCAGCGGCAAGAGCACCTTGCTGCATTTGGTGGCCGGCCTGGACCGTGCCGACAGTGGCCGCATCCTGATCGACGACACCCCGCTCGACAGCCGTTCCGAGGCGTCGCTGGCGTTGTGGCGGCGGGAGGGCATTGGCCTGGTGTTCCAGCAGTACAACCTGATCAGCAGCCTGGACGTGGGGGCCAATCTTGCGTTCCAGGCGCGGCTGGCCGGTCGGCATGATCCCGATTGGCAGGCCTACCTGGCGCAGCGCCTGGGGCTGGCGGATTTGCTGGTGCGTTACCCGGAGCAATTGTCTGGCGGCCAGCAACAGCGGGTTGCCATCGGCCGCGCCCTGGCCGGGCGCCCGGCCTGGTTGTTGGCCGACGAACCCACCGGCAGCCTCGATGAAACCAGCAGCGATGAGGTGTTGAGCCTGCTGTTGCAACTGGTCGCCGAGGCTGGCAGTGGGGTGCTGATGGTGACCCACAGCCCGCGGCTGGCGGCGCGCTTGCAGCAGCGTTGTTACCTGCAGGCCGGCCGCGTGCGGCCCGAGCAGGGAGGATGAGGCTTCTATCGCTGGCCCTGCTGGCGCTGCTCAGCCACTGGCGGCGCCATCGCGTGCAGTTTTTCAGCATCTTCACCGGCCTGTGGCTGGCCACGGCGCTGTGGACCGGCGTGCAGGCGCTGAACAGCCAGGCACGCAGCGACTATACCCGCGCCAGCGCGGTGCTGGCCGGGCCGTTGCAGGCGCAACTGGTGCCGCGCCGTGGCGAGCGCTTCGACCAGGCACTGTACGTGCAGTTGCGCAGGCTGGGCTGGGCGGTGACGCCGGTACTGGAAGGGCGCTTGCGCTTTGCTGGTGAGCCGGCGCGCAGCGTGCGGTTGATCGGCATTGAGCCGTTGAGCCTGCCGCCGGCCAGCAGCATCGCCGGTGTGCAGCCCGGAACGTTCGATCTGCAGGCCTTTGTCGGCATGCCCGGGCAAGCCTGGGTCGGGCCGGACACCTTGCGCCAGCTGCATGCCGGCCCCGGGGCCTCAGCACGCGACAGCGAAGGGCAGCTGCTGCCGCCGTTGGTTCTACAGCCAGCGCTGGCCCCAGGGGTGATCGTGGTCGATATCGGCCACGCCCAAGCGTTGCTGCATGCACCCGGTCAGTTGTCGCGCTTGCTGGTGGCTGCCACGCCGGGGCCGCTGCCGGCGGATATCTCGCCTTACCTTGAGCTGCAACCCCGGCAGGACGATGGCGGCTTACAGCGGCTGACCGACAGTTTCCACCTCAACCTGACCGCCCTTGGCCTGCTGGCGTTCGTCGTCGGCCTGTTCATTGCCCATGCCGCAATCGGTTTGGCACTGGAACAGCGGCGCGGCCTGATTCGCAACCTGCGCGCCTGTGGCATCAGCCTGCAAACCTTGCTGTGCGCCTTGGTGCTGGAGCTGGGGCTGTTCGCGGTGCTGGGCGGCCTGGCCGGCGTGGCCAGTGGTTACGGGCTGGCCGCGTGGTTGCTGCCCGATGTGGCCGCCAGCTTGCGCGGCCTGTATGGCGCCCAGGTCGCCGGGGCGCTGAGCCTGCCCGCCGGGTGGTGGCTGATGGGCGTGCTGGTGAGCGTGCTGGGGGCGCTGCTGGCGGGTTTGGGCAGTGTACTGCGTGCGGCGCGCTTGCCGTTGCTGGCGCTGGCGCAACCTCAGGCATGGCGGTTGGCCCAGGGGCCTTGGTTGCGGCGCCAGGCCATGGTGGCCGGCCTGTTGCTTTTGCTAGCCCTGGGCTGTGGCGTGCTGGGCGACAGCCTGCCCAGCGCGTTCGGCCTGCTGGCAGGCTTGCTGCTGGCGGCGGCGCTGCTGCTGCCGGCCTTGCTCGACCGGGTGCTGGCCTGGCTGGCGCGCCATTGCCGGCGGCCTTTGGCGCAATGGTTCGCCGCCGACAGCCGCCAGCAATTGCCGGCCCTGAGCCTGGCGTTGATGGCACTGTTGCTGGCGCTGGCGGCCAGTGTCGGGGTGGGCAGCATGACCGAGGGCTTTCGCAAGACCTTTGTCGGCTGGCTTGACCTGCGCCTGTCCGCTGACCTGTATGTCACACCAAGAGACACCGCCCAGGGCTTGCAGATAGCCGAGTGGCTCGGGCAGCAGCCTTCGGTGGATGTGGTATTGCCCGGCTGGCGTGTGGAAACACAGCTGCAGGGCTGGCCGGTGCAGGTCCAGGGCATCGTCGATCATCACGTCTATCGCACACGCTGGCCATTGCTGGCGCAGCAAAAGCAGGCCTGGCAACAACTGGCCGCTGGGCAGGCCGTGATGCTCAGTGAACAGCTGGCCAGGCGACTGAAGCTGCAGCTGGGTGATCGCCTGAGGCTGCTCGCGGACACTTCGCCAGCCCTGAGCGTTGTGGGCATCTATGCCGATTACGGCAACCCCAAAGGGCACATGCTGGTCAACGCCGGCTGGCTGCGCGGGCACTGGCCACAGGCAACCCTGACCGGGTTGAGTGTCGATCTGGTGGGCGACCAGATGTCGGCGCTCGAGGCTGCATTGCAACAGCGCTTCGCCCTGGACGACAGCCGCGTGGTCGAGCAGGCGCGTCTCAAACGTTGGTCGACCGATGTGTTCAACCGCACCTTCGCCGCCACCGCCGCGCTCAACAGCCTCACCCTTGGCGTGGCAGGCGTGGCGCTGTTCATCAACCTGCTGACCCTGGGCCACACCCGCCTGGGCCAGCTGGCGCCGCTGTGGGCACTGGGTGTGCGGCGCACGCATCTGGTGTGGCTGAGCCTCGGGCAGACACTGCTGCTGAGCAGCCTTACCGTGCTGCTGGCGATCCCGCTGGGCATCCTGCTGGCCTGGTGCCTGGTCGCGGTGGTGAACGTGCAGGCATTCGGCTGGCGTTTGCCGCTCTACGTGTTCCCTGCGCAACTTTTGCACCTGGCCGTGCTGGGCATGCTTACCAGCCTGTTGGCCAGCGCCTGGCCACTGTGGCAGCTGGCGCGTCGCCAGCCGCGCGAACTGTTGAGGCCGTTTGCCGATGAAGCGTAGCGCCTGGCTGTTGCTGTGTGGGTTGCTGGGCGGCTGTGACCAGCCCGCCGAGCAAAGTTATGCCGGGCTCGGGCAGCAGGCGGGTGAATTCAGCCAGGTAAGCCGCGGCCATCGCCTGGAATTTCCGCGTGACCACGGGGCACATGATGGCTTCCGCATCGAATGGTGGTATGTCACCGCCAACCTCCAGGACCTCCAGGGGCGGGACTGGGGTGCGCAGTGGACGCTGTTTCGCTCGGCCCTGCGGCCAGGCCCCGAGACTGCTGGCTGGAACAGCCCGAACCTGTGGTTGGGGCACGCGGCGTTGACCGGTCCCGGTGGTCATCAGTCTGGCGAAACCTTGGCGCGTGGGGGTATCGGCCAGGCTGGCGTGCAGGCCCAGCCGTTCCAGGCGTGGATCAATGACTGGTCGTTGCAGGGCAACAGTGGCATCGAGCATCTGCAAATGGTCGCCGGTGGTGACGGCTTTCGCTACGACCTGCAACTGCACAGCGATCAGCCCTTGGTGCTGCACGGGGACCAGGGCTACAGCGAGAAGTCCGGCAAGGGGCAGGCTTCGTACTATTACAGTCAGCCTTTCTATCGGGTGAGTGGGGAAGTGCAGCGTGACGGCCAGTGCATTGCTGTTACCGGCCAGGCCTGGCTGGACCGGGAATGGAGCAGCCAGCCGCTGGCTGCCGGGCAGACGGGTTGGGACTGGTTTTCCCTGCACCTGGACAGTGGCGCCAGGCTGATGCTGTTCCAGGTGCGCGAGGTGCAGGGGGAGGCGTATCGCGCCGGGACCTGGGTCGGCCCGCAAGGTGAGGTGGTGGCACTGCAGGGCGCGCAGATCCAGCTGCAGGCGCTGGCCTGGGCCCGGCAGAAGAACGGCAAGCAGGTGCCGACGCGATGGCGGGTGCAGGTGCCGGGGCATGGCGTGGATGTGCAGGTCGAAGCTGTGGAGTCGCAGGCCTGGATGGAGACGCGGTTCCCGTATTGGGAGGGGCCAGTGCGCTTGACCGGGAGTGCGGGTGGGCGTGGGTATCTGGAGATGACTGGCTATTAGCAATCCTGGGGTTTCTGAGTTTTCCAGGGGCTGCGTTGCAGCCCATCGCCGGCAAGCCCACGGGTGCAGCGTTGATCTCGAGGTTGTCGCTGTACCTGTGGGAGCGGCCTTGTGTCGCGAAAGGGCCGCAACGCGGCCCCAGGATTGATGCGCAATAGTTGAAATTGCTGGGGCTGCTTTGCAGCCCTTTCGCGACACAAGGCCGCTCCCACAGGGAATCGCGCCAACTTTTGGAATTTGGACAAGACAGTTGCTCCCACAGGTTGGACTGCCCCCGAAAAGTTGGACAGTTTTAGCCAGTGGCCTGAGTCCTGTAGCTGACAGGGCTCAGACCATTGAGTTTCAGCCTGATGCGGTCATGGTTGTAGTAATGGATGTACTCCTCCAGGCCCGCCTTCAGCTGTTCGACGCTTTCAAAGCGCTTCAGGTAGAAGAACTCTGACTTCAGTGTGCCGAAGAAGCTTTCCATCGCTGCATTATCCAGACAATTGCCCTTGCGAGACATGCTCTGCTTCACACCGCGCGCTGCGAGCTTATGGCGGTATTGGGGCTGCTGGTAATGCCATCCCTGATCTGAGTGGATCACTAGCTTGGGCTTTTCACCCAACCCATCGAGCGCCTTTTCCAGCATGTTCCCAACCAAGCCATAGGTAGGCCGGCAAGCTGTTTCATAGGCGATGATCTCACCGTTGTACAAGTCCATCACGGGCGACAGGTAGAGCTTTTGTTGGGCCACTTTGAACTCAGTGACATCGGTCACCCACTTCTGGTTGGGGCGTTGCGCGACGAAATTACGCTCAAGCAAATTCATGGCCACCTTGCCGACAATGCCGCGATAGGATCGATACTTCTTCGGGCGTACAACGGACTGCAAACCAAGCTCAGCCATCAACCGTTCAATGACCTTCTTGTTGACCAAGGTCCCCTGATTCCTGATGGCAAGGGCAATGCGGCGGTAGCCATACAGCCCTTTCTCCTCGTGATAGACACGCTGCACCAATTCCTTGAGCGAGGCGTGCCTGTCCGGCTTTTGCTGGCACTTGACCTGGTAATAAAAGGTACTGCGTGCCAACCCCACCATCTGCAAGAGGTCAGGCAGCGGATATTTATGTCTGAATTTGCAGACGATCAGGGCTTTTTCGTCCGTGTTCGCTCCTTCTCCTCTCGCAGAGCCTTTAACTCCTTTAGGACATCATTCTCCATGCGCAGATACTCGAGCTCGCTCAACAACTGCTCACGAGATTTCTCTGCGTCATTGGTGTCTGTCGGCTTGATGGGCTTAATTTTCTTCGGCACGGCTGATTTTCTTTGTTTGGCGAGAGTGGCTACAGGACTGCCACTGTAGTGCTGCCGCAGCCAAATGCCTATCTGTGAGGACTGTCCAAGGTCAAAGTGCGCCGCTGTTTGGCGCAGGGACAGGCGATGCTCAAGCATGTACTTGAGCACCCGCCGCTTGAATTCCTCGGTGTAGCGGCGACCATGCGAGCGAGGGCTGAGGCTGGCATCGGCTTGGTAGCCAGCAACCCAGCGCCGAAGCAGGCTGAAATCGATGCCAAAGTGTTGTGCCACCTTGCGAAAGCCCCGGCTGCCCTCTAGGTAAGCGGTGATAGCCGTGAGCTTGAACTGCTCTGTGTATTTACCCATAGATCCCCCAAGGGTTGGATTGGTGTCCAACTTCTTGGGGGCAGTCCAGGTACTGCACAAGGCTTGAGGTCGATGCAGTCGAGGTGGGAGCTGGCTTGCCGGCGATGGGCCGCAACGCGGCCCCTGGGTTTCAATCTTTGATCAACCCTCGCAACACCGCTCGCGCTTCTTCAGTGCGCAAGCACTCGATGAACAGCCGGGCTTCCCGCGCCACTGTCGCCTCAAGCTCGGCTCGTTGGCCGTCCTTGAGCAGCCGCTTGCTGATGCGCAGCGCCGCCTGCGGGTAGCCTTGCAACTGCCGCGCCAGGCGCCGGGCAGCAGCCAGGCACTGCTCACCGTCTTCATGCAGTTCATTGGCCAGCCCCCAGGCCACCATCCGTTCGCCATCAAGCAACTCGTTTGCCAGCAGCAGGCGAGCCGCCCGGGCATGGCCAAGCAAGCGCGGCAGCAGCAGGCTGGAACCAAACTCCTGGCACACGCCCAACGGCGCGAAAGGGATGCGCAGCTTGGTCGTACGGCTGACCAGCACCTGATCGCAATGCAACAGCAAGGTGGCACCAATACCGATCGCCGCACCACTGACCGCGGCAATCAGCGGTTTGTCCAGGCCCATCACCACCCGCATCAGGCGGAACACCGGGCTGTCCAGGTCGGCGGGCGGGTTGTCGAGGAAGTCGCGCAAGTCATTGCCGGCGGTAAAGCAGTGCGGCCCACCGGTGATGATGATGGCTTCGACATCAGGGTCTTCACCTGCCGCCAGCAGCAGGTCGCCCAGCTGTTGGTACATGGCGGTGTTCAAGGCGTTGAGCTTGTCGGGGCGGTTGAAGGCCAGGGTCAGCAGGCCCCGGTCCAGGTCGCGTGTGATCAGGTCGTTCATGGCAGCCGCTTTTGTTGTTGTGGGCATGGGTGCCAAGGGTTTATCACGCAGTCCGGCTTGTTGTACAGTCGTTCAGTCCAGCCCCTAGCCCGAGAGCCGACGATGAACCAGGAAGCCCGCTACCACCGCATGCTGCCGGAATTGCGCAAAGCCAACCTGGTCGAGGCGACCCTGGTATGCCTCAAGCGCCATGGCTTCCAGGGCGCGTCGATCCGCAAGATTTCGGCCGAGGCCGGGGTCTCGGTCGGGTTGATCAGCCATCACTACGCCGGCAAGGATGAGCTGGTGGCCGAAGCCTACATGGCGGTCACCGGCCGGGTGATGGGCCTGCTGCGCGAGGCCATGGCCCAGGCCGCGCCCAATGCCCGCGAACGGTTGTCGGCGTTCTTCCGCGCCTCGTTCTGCGCCGAGCTGCTCGACCCGCAATTGCTCGACGCCTGGCTGGCGTTCTGGGGCGCGGTGAAGACCGCCGACGCGATCAACCAGGTGCATGACCATTCCTATGGCGAATACCGCAATGAACTGAGCGGGCTGCTGGCCACGCTGGCCGGGGAGGAGGGCTGGCAGGGCTTCGATGCCGACCTGGCGGCCATCAGCCTGAGCGCCTTGCTCGATGGCCTGTGGCTGGAGTCGGGGCTCAACCCCGGTACATTCACCCCCGAGCAGGGCGTGCTGATCTGCGAGGCCTGGGTCGATGGCCTGCAGGCCGGTGGCCGGCGCCGCTTCAGCCTGCCGGAGGGCTGTTGATCGCCTGTTCAGTAACGAGTACGCTGCTGTCGCGAGTGTGTAGAACAAACCAATAAAAAAAAGAGACGACACGCAATGACGCCTCGGGTATTGATCGTCGATGACGATCCGCTTATTCGTGACTTGCTGCAGGCCTATCTGTCCCAGGAAGGCTATGACGTGCACTGCGCCGACACCGCGGAAAAGGCCGAAGCCCTGCTCGGCAGCCAGGATGTCGACCTGGTGCTGCTGGACATCCGCCTGCCCGGCAAGGACGGCCTCACCCTGACCCGCGAGCTGCGGGTACGTTCGGAGGTCGGCATCATCCTCATTACCGGCCGCAACGACGACATCGACCGTATCGTCGGCCTGGAATGCGGCGCCGACGACTACGTGATCAAGCCGCTCAACCCCCGCGAACTGGTATCCCGCGCCAAGAACCTGATCCGCCGCGTGCGCCATGCCCGCGAGGTGCACCCGGCGCCGGCCTGCGCGCAATCGCTGAAGCAGTTCGCCGACTGGGCGCTGGACACCGACCGCCGGCGCCTGATCGACGCCCGTGGCGGGCAAACCCTGCTGACCCATGGCGAGTTCCAGTTGCTCAGCGTGTTCCTGCGCAACAGCGGCCACACCCTCAGCCGCGACCAGTTGATGGACCAGATCCGCAACCGCGAGTGGGTGCCCAACGACCGCTCCATCGACGTGCTGGTCGGCCGCCTGCGGCGCAAGCTGCACGACGACCCGGCCGAGCCCCAGCTGATCATCACCATCCACGGCACCGGCTACCTGTTCACCGCCAGCGTGGCGGCATGACCCGCAGCGCCTGGGTGCTGGCCTTGGCATTGTTCGCCGTGCAAGCCAGTGCAAGGCAGCCGGTGCGCTATTGCGACTACCCGGTGTACCCGCCGATTTCCTGGAGTGACGGCCACCAGGTGCGTGGCCTGGCCCCCACCGTGGTGCGAGAGCTGTTCGCGCGCATGGGCTACGAAGTGCAGACCGTGGTGCTGGGCAACTGGAAGCGCTGCCTGATGGACGCTGCTGCCGGGCGGGTGGACGTGGTGCTGGCCTACAACAGCGACCAGCGTGACCAACGCATGCGCTTTTCCACGGTGCCGGTGGTGCGTGAGGAAGTGGCGGTGTTCTACAACCGCCTGCGGCCAGTGCAGTTCCAGCGCCTGGAGGACCTGGCCAGCTACCGTGGTGGCCTGCTGTACGGCGAAAGCTACGGCGCCGATTTCGACCGCTTCGTCGCCCGCCACCAGAACATCGAACGGGTGTCGTCCAGCCAGCAGAACTTCGGCAAGCTGATCCGTGGGCGCATCGACTACGTGATCCAGGAGCGGCGCACCGGCCAGCTGTTCATCGAAAACCTGCCTGGGGCGCAGGACATCCGCGTATTGCCCACGGCCCTGAGCGTGGACTACCTGCGCGTTGCGATATCACGGCAATCGCCCTTGAGCCAGCATATGGACGAAATCGACGCGCAGTTGCTGCGCATGAACCAGGCCGGCGAGATCGAGCGCTGGCTGGAGCAGAGCGAAGTGACCTACCGCGACATGGTCAACCTGCCGGCGGACTCCCGATGATCCGCCTGCGCACCGATGGCTTGCTGCGCCGCTTGCTGCTGTTCATCCTGCTGTTCAGCCTGTGCTTCACCGTGCTGGCCAGTTCGGTGCAGCTGTACTTCGAATACCGCCGCGAGATGCGCGATATCGAGGCGCGCATGGCGTTGATCCGCGCCGGTTACCTGGCCAGCCTGGAGCGCAGCCTGTGGGACCTGGACGAGGCACAGCTGGACGCACAACTGCGCGGCCTGGTGGACTTTTCCGATGTCGCCCGGGTGCGCCTGGTCAGCGACGATTTCCAGCTGCTGCGCGGCGCCGCCGAGCCCAAGGGGCCGCTGCGCATCGAACGCTTCCCCCTCGATTACCAGCCGCCCTCTGGGCCGGCCAGGCACCTGGGCGAGCTGGAAGTGAGCATCGACCTGGGCGCGGTGCACAGGCGGCTGTATGCCACTGGCCTTGCCAGCCTGCTGTGGATGGGCGTGTTCCTGTGTGGCCTGGCGGTGGCGCTGTCGGGGCTGTTCTACCGCCTGGTCACCCGCCACCTGCAAGTGATGGCCGAGTTCGCCCGGCGTATTGGCGCCGGCCAGTGGCAGGAACCGTTGCGCCTCGGGCGCCGCACCTCGACGCGCCCGGACGAGATCGACACCGTGGCCAATGCCCTGGATGACATGCGCCGCGCCATCCTCAGTGACATCGAGCGCCGCGAGCGCGACCGCCTGGCGTTGCAGGACAAGCGCGACGAACTGCAGGCCATGGTCGAGCGGCGCACCGCCAGCCTGGCCCGGGCCAAGGACGAGGCCGAAGCCGCCAACCTGGCCAAGTCACGCTTCCTGGCGACCATGAGCCATGAACTGCGCACACCGCTCAACGGCATTCTCGGCATGGCCGAGCTGCTGCGCGGCGGCCGGCTGGAGGCGGCCGACCGCCAGCGCGTCGAGGCCTTGTACAAGGCCGGCGAGGGGTTGCTGGCGATTCTCAACGAGGTGCTGTATTTCGCCCGCCTCGAGGAGGGCGAAAGCCGCGCCGAGCTGGTCGGTTTTTCGCTACGCCAGTTGTGTCAGGAAGTGCTGGCGCTGCTCGAACCCATGGCCCGGGACAATGGCGACGCCCTGCAGCTGCACATCGACGAGCAATTGGCCGAGTACCAGCACGGTGCCGAACAGTACCTGCGCCAGGTGCTCAGCAACCTGCTGGCCAACGCCATCAAGTTCACCGAACACGGCCAGGTGCGGCTTGCGGTGCAGGTACTGGCCAGTGACCAGGGCTCGCAGCGCGTGCGGGTGTCGGTCAGCGACAATGGCATCGGCATCGAGCCGGCTGTGCAGGCCAGGGTCTTCGACCGCTTCGTCCAGGCCAGCGAGGCGGTGGCCCGGCGCTACGGCGGCACCGGCCTGGGCCTGGCGATCTGCAAGCACCTGGTGGAAAAACTGGGGGGCTGCATTGGCCTGGACAGCGTGCAAGGGCAGGGTAGTTGCTTCTGGTTCGAACTCGACATGGCTCGCGCGCAGCCAGTGCAGGCCAACTCACCAGCCCCTTCGCCCCTGGCCAGCCTGGATATCCTGGTGGTCGAGGACGTGGCATTGAACCGCGAGGTGGCCGGTGGGTTGCTGCTGCGCGATGGCCACCGGGTGAGCTTTGCCGAGGACGCCGGGCAAGCCCTGCAGGCCTGCGCACAGCGGCGCTTCGACCTGATCCTGCTCGACGTGCACCTGCCCGGCATGAGCGGGGTGGAGCTGTGCCGGCAACTGCGTGCCACCCCCGGGCCGAACCGCCACAGCCGGATCCTGGCACTGACGGCTGGCGTGCAGCCGGGGCAAGTGCCGGGTTACCTGGATGCCGGCATGCAGGGAGTGCTGGCCAAGCCCCTGCGGCTGGACAACCTGCGCCGGGCGCTGGCCGAAGCGGCGCCCGCTGAAGTGGAGGGCGTCGACGCGACAATGGACTGGTCATTGCTGGACACCCACCGCTCGCTGCTGGGTGAACAGAAGCTGCAAGGCCTGTTGAAGGTGCTGCACCAGTCGCTGGAGCAGCACGCCACGGCGTTGGCCGAGGCGCTGCCGGCCCAGGACTTTACCGAAGTGCTGCACCTGGCCCACCGCCTGGCCGGCAGTTGCGACTCCCTGGGTTTTTCTGGCCTGGCTGCGTTGTTGCGACGCCTTGAGGACGCTGCCCGGCAGCATGACGAACAGGCATTGAAAGCGCTCGGCGCGCCGCTGGCCACCGAGCTTGCCCAGGCCCGCGCCACCCTGGAACAGCTGATCCAGAGCTGACGTACAAAAAACTTACGACTTTTTACATCTTCGATCCGTTCGTACAACGGCACCTTACATCCGTTTCCAATAATCCAAGGCAACCGTGTTGCACGCGGTCCATGAGGCTTATTGGAGACAAGAATAATGACATGCCGTAGCGCTCAGCCCCTCCTTCCTACCACACCGCGCGGCACCCCCGCGCGGCCTGGCACCAGCCGCAAAGGCGAGGTGCGCCATGACTGACAACCGCGAAAAGATCCAGCTCACCCGCGCGCTGAAAAGCCGGCACATCTTCATGCTGTCGCTGGGCGGGGTGATCGGCACCGGGCTGTTCATGGGTTCGGGCGTGACCATCAACCAGGGCGGCCCGATAGGCGCGATCCTGGCCTACCTGGTCGCGGGTTTGCTGATGTACCTGGTGATGGTCTGCCTGGGCGAGCTGTCGGTGCAGATGCCGGTGTCCGGTTCGTTCCAGGCCCACGCAACAAAGTTCATCGGCCCGGCCACCGGCTTCATGATCGGCTGGGTGTACTGGATGAGCTGGGCCACCACCGTGGGCCTGGAGTTCACCGCCGCCGGCATGCTGATGACCCGCTGGTTCCCCGAGGTGCCGATCTGGTATTGGTCGGCGCTGTTCGTGGTCGTGCTGTTCGGCCTCAACGCCCTGGCCACCCGTGCCTTCGGCGAGGCGGAGTACTGGTTCTCGGGGATCAAGGTGGCGACCATCCTCGGCTTCATCATCATCGGCCTGCTGGTGATCTTCGGCGCCATCCCGCTGAGCAGCGGGGCGCCGGCACCGATGCTGGACAACCTGATGGGCGAGTCGCTGTTCCCCCATGGCCTGTCGGCGGTGTTCGCGGTGATGATGACCGTGGTCTATGCCTTCCAGGGCTGTGAAATCATGGGGGTGGCGGCCGGCGAGACCGAGCACCCGGAAAAGAGCATCCCACGGGCCGTGCGCAACGTGGTGTTCCGCGTGCTGATCTTCTACGTGCTGGCGATTGCCGTGCTCTCGGCCATCGTGCCGTTCGAGCAGGCCGGGCTGATGGAAAGCCCGTTCGTGCAGGTGTTCGACATGGTCGGCATCCCCTTTGCCGCCGACCTGATGAACTTCGTCATCCTCACGGCCATCCTTTCGGTGGGCAACTCCGGGTTGTATGCCTCCACGCGCATCCTCTGGGCTATGTCGAAGAGCGGCATGGCGCCGAAAAGCCTGTCGCCGCTGAGCAAGCGTGGCGTGCCGTTGCGGGCGCTGAGCATCACCCTGTGCTTTGCGCTGATCTCGCTGATGACCAGTTTCGTTGCCGCCGACACCCTGTTCATGGTGTTGATGGCGGTGAGTGGCATGTCCGGCACCGTGACCTGGATCGTCATCGCCCTGGCGCAGTACCGCTTCCGCAAGGTCTACCTGCGTGAAGGTGGGCAACTGCAGGACCTGAAGTACAAGGCGCCGCTTTACCCGCTGGTGCCGCTGCTGTGCATCACCCTGTGCAGCTCGCTGTTCGTGTTCCTGGCGCTGGATGAAACCCAGCGGCCGTCGTTGTACTGGGGCTTTGGCTTCATTGCCCTGTGCTATGCGGCGTATTTCTTCGTCAACCGCCGTCGGCAGGGGGCTTTCGAGCCGAGCGTGCCGGGGGTCTGAGGTTTCAATCTCGGGGGCTGCTACGCAGCCCATCGCGACGCAAGGCCGCTCCCACAGGTACCGCGCAGACCTGAAGTCTGCGAATGACTTGTGGGAGCGGCCTTGTGTCGCGAAAGGGGCGCAAAGCGCCCCCAGCAATCCGTCAGTTGTACAAAGTTGTAACAACCACCTCCGATCTCAACCTTGGTAAAACAAATAAAACTAATAAAAACAACGACATATATCGTTTCCAAGCGTTGTTACAGCCCAATCCCCGCGCAATTGCCGCCTTGTTGAACACTCGTTTAGTATCTCCCTCATCAAGCCTTCTCAAACCATCACAACAATACCGAGGCCCCCCCATGACCACCCCGTCGTCGTCACTGTTGAGTAAGGTCGAAGCCGGCGTTGCCTGGATCACCCTCAACCGCCCCGAGCAGCGCAACGCGCTGGACATTCCCACCCTCAAGCAACTGCACGCCCTGCTGGAAACCTGCAACAGCGACCCGGCCGTGCGCGTGGTGGTGCTGACCGGCAGCGGGCGCAGCTTCTGCGCCGGTGCCGACCTGGCCGAATGGGCCGCGGCCGAGGCCCAGGGCACCCTGGAAAGCTACGGCTGGACCGAAACCGCCCACGCCCTGATGTTACGCCTGCACAGCCTCGACAAGCCCACCATCGCTGCCATCAATGGCACTGCCGTGGGCGGTGGCATGGACCTCAGCCTGTGCTGCGACCTGCGCATCGCCGCGGCCTCGGCGCGCTTCAAGGCCGGCTACACCAGCATGGGCTACAGCCCCGATGCCGGGGCCAGCTGGCACCTGCCACGGCTGATCGGCAGCGAGCAGGCCAAGCGCCTGTTGTTCCTCGATGAACTGTGGGGTGCCGAACGTGCCCTGGCGGCCGGGCTGGTCAGCGAAGTCTGCGCCGACGAGCAACTGCCCGCCGTGGCCGCCGAGCTGGCCGGGCGCCTGGCAAACGGCCCTACCTTCGCCTACGCGCAGACCAAGCGGCTGATCCGCGACGGCGCCCGGCGCACCTTGGCCGAGCAGCTGGAAGCCGAGCGCGAGGCCGGCCTGCTGTGCGGCCGCAGCCAGGACGGTGCCGAGGCGCTGCAAGCCTCGGTGGAACGCCGCGCCCCCCGTTTCACTGGCCAGTAACCCGATAACCGACCCTCACCAGGACCTTCGCAGATGAATTTCCAACTGACCCAAGAACAAGAAATGTTGGTGGAAGCGGTACGCAGCTTTGTCGCCAAGGAGCTGCTGCCCCATGAGGAGGCAGTGGACCGCGCCGATGCCGTGTCGCCCGAGCTGGCTGCGCAGATCCGCGGCAAGGCCATCGCCGCCGGGTTCTATGCCTTCAACATGCCCGAGGAGGTCGGCGGCGGTGGCCTGGACTATCTGTCCCAGGCGCTGATCGAGCGCGAACTGTCCAAGGTGTCCTGGGCCCTGCACGTGTTCGTCGCGCGGCCATCGAAAATCCTCATGGCCTGCAAGGACGAGCAGATCAACGACTACCTGTTGCCCTGCGTGCAGGGCGAGAAGATCGACTGCTTCGCCCTCACCGAGCCGGGCGCCGGCTCCGATGCCAACGCCATCAAGACCCGTGCCGTGCGCCAGGGTGACGACTTCGTCATCAACGGCAGCAAGCACTTCATCAGCCATGCCGGCCACGCCGATTTCGCCATCGTCTTCGCCGTCACCGACACCTACGAGCACAACGGGCGCAAGCGCAACGCGGTAACGGCCTTCCTGGTCGACCGGGGCACGCCGGGCATGACCATCCGCCGTGGCCCCAAGTGCGTGAGCAACCGTGGCTACCACACCTACGAGCTGTTCTTCGACGACTGCCGGGTGCCGGCCAGCAAGGTGCTGGGCGAGGTCGGCAAGGGCTGGGAGGTGGCCAACGCCTGGCTCACCGCCGGCCGGGTGATGGTCGCCGCCAACTGCGTGGGCCAGGCCCAGCGTGCCCTCGACCTGTCGCTGCAATGGGCCGCCGACCGCAAGCAGTTCGGCCAGGCCATCGGCAGCTACCAGGGGGTGTCGTTCAAGCTCGCCGACATGGCCACGCAGATTCGCGCTGCGGAAATGCTCACCCTGCACACCGCCTGGAAGATGGACCAGGGCAGCATGACCGACGGCGAGGCCGGCATGGCCAAGCTGTTCGCCAGCGAGGTGCTGGGCAAGGTTGCCGACGAAGCCGTGCAGATCTTCGGCGGCATGGGCCTGATGGATGAAGGCCCGGTCGAGCGCATCTGGCGCAACGCACGCATCGAGCGCATCTGGGAAGGCACCTCGGAAATCCAGCGGCACATCATCGCCCGCGAACTGCTGCGCCCGCTGCTGCGCTGAGCGCCAGGAGAACACCCATGTCGCATTCGATTCGTGACAACCTCAAGCGCCTGCTGGCCCCCCGGCACCTGGCCTTCGTCGGCGGGCGCAGCATGGCGCGGGCGCTCAAGCGCTGCGCCGAAGGTGGCTTTGGCGGCGAGCTGTGGCTGGTCAACCCGCAGCATGACAGCCTCGAAGGTATCCCCTGTGTGGCGCGGGTGGCCGACTTGCCCCATGCCCCGGACGCGGTGTTCATCGCTACCAACCGCGAACTGACCCTGCAGTGCGTTGCCGAGCTGGCCGCACGCGGCGCCGGTGGCGCCATCTGCTATGCCTCGGGCTTTGCCGAAAGCGGCGAAGAGGGCCGCCAGCTGCAGCAGCGCCTGCTCGCCGCCGCCGGCAACATGGCCTTGCTCGGCCCCAACTGCTACGGCCTGCTCGACTACCTGCACGGCGCTGCGTTGTGGCCGGTGGCCCATGGTGGCCAGCAGGTGGAGAAGGGCGTGGCGATCCTCACCCAGAGCGGCAACTTCGCCTACAACCTGTCGATGAGCGACCGTTCGCTGCCGGTGGCCTACATGGCCTCGGTCGGCAACCAGGCACAATTGGGCGTGGCCGAGCTGATGGACGTGCTGCTCGACGACCCACGGGTAACCGCCATCGGCCTGCATCTGGAAGGCTTGAAGAACGTGCCGGGTTTCGCCCGTGCCGCCTGCAAGGCATTGCAGCAGGGCACGCCGATCATTGCGTTGAAGACCGGCGTGTCGCAGATCGGCGCCGAACTGGCGCTCAGCCACACCAGCTCGCTGTCCGGCTCCGATGCCTTGTACGACAGCCTGTTCCAGCGCCTGGGCGTGATCCGCGTCAGTGGCCCGGTGAGCTTCGTTGAAACGCTCAAGGCCGCCGCCTGTGGCCGCCTGCCGGTGAATGGCGAGCTGATTGCCCTGGCTTGTTCCGGTGGCGATGCCGGCTTGATCGCCGACTATGCCGAGCGCAACCAGCTGGTCCTGCCGAAGCTTGCACAAGGGCAGGTGGCGCAGTTGGCCGAGGTGCTGCCGGCCTATGCCAACCTGGTCAACCCGCTGGATTTCACCACTGCCATCTGGGGTGATGCAGCGGCCCTGCAACGCATGCTCGACAGCACCCTGAGCGGCGCAGCCGACGCGGCCATGCTGGTGCTGGACTACCCGGCGGCCTTCACCGGCGAACGCAAGGAATGCGACCTGCTGCTGGCGCTGTACTGCGATGCGCTGGAGCGCCACGGCAAGATCGGCTTCGTCACCTCGGCATTCCCGGAGCTGTTGCCCGCCTGCGCGCGCGAGCGTTTGCACGCGCGTGGCATCGCCGCCCTGCAGGGCGTGGAGGATGGCCTGGCAGCCTGGGGCCGCATCGTCGCCTACCAGCGCAACCGCCAGCGGCTGCTGGAACAGGGTGAGGCCGCCCGGGTGCCGCTGTGCCCGCAGGCTCTTGGGGGTGAGGGCCAGCTGCTGGACGAATGGCAATCCAAGCAAGCCCTGCGTGCCTTCGGCCTGCCGGTACCGGCAGGGGTGCTGAGCACACCCGAGCGCGCTGTGGCAGATGCCGCCCGTGTCGGTTACCCGCTGGTACTGAAGGCGGTCAGCGCGCAACTGCCGCACAAGACCGAAGCCGGTGCAGTGGCGCTGAACCTGCGCGATGCCGCCGCCCTCGAGGTTGCGCTGGTGCAGATGCGCCAGCGCATCGCCGCCTACGCCCCGCAGGTAGCGTTCGACCAGGTGCTGCTCGAACCGATGGCCGAGCCGCCGCTGGCCGAACTGATCGTCGGCATCAAGCGCGAGCACGACTTCGCCTTGGCCCTGGTGATCGGTGCCGGTGGCGTGCTGGTCGAGTTGCTCAAGGACAGCGTCAGCCTGTTGCTGCCGACCACCGACGCTGCCATCCGCAGCGCGCTGCTCAGCCTGCGCAGCGCCAGCCTGCTGCAAGGCTTCCGTGGCCGCCCGGCCGCCGACCTCGACGCACTGGTTGCGGCTATCCGCGCGGTGGCCGACTACGCCTGCGAAAACGCCGGGCAACTGCTGGAGCTTGATGTGAACCCATTGATGGTCGGTGCCCACGGCACCACCGCGGTCGACGCGCTGATCCGCCTCGGCCAGGCGCAAGGAGAACGACATGAATAAGCACACCCCGACCGCCGGCCAGGCGTTGGTGCGCCTGCTGGCCAACTACGGCGTGGAGACGGTATTCGGCATCCCCGGCGTGCACACCCTGGAGCTGTACCGCGGCCTGCCGGGCAGCGGCATCCGCCACGTGCTGACCCGCCACGAGCAGGGCGCCGGCTTCATGGCCGACGGCTATGCACGGGTAAGCGGAAAGCCGGGGGTGTGCTTCGTCATCACCGGCCCGGGCGTGACCAATGCCGCCACCGCCATCGGCCAGGCCTACGCCGACTCCATCCCGATGCTGGTGATTTCCAGCGTCAACCACACGGCCAGCCTGGGCAAGGGCTGGGGCTGCCTGCACGAAACCCAGGACCAACGCGCCATGACCGCGCCGATTACCGCGTTCTCTGCCGTGGCCCTGCGCGGCGACGACCTGCCCGAGCTGATCGCTCGTGCCTGGGCCGTGTTCGACAGCGAACGGCCGCGCCCGGTGCACATCTCGGTGCCGCTGGATGTACTGGCCGCGCCGGTCAGCCGTGACTGGAGCGCTGAGGTGGTGCGCCGCCCCGGGCGTGGCCGGCCGTGCCGCGACAGCCTCGACCAGGCCGCCGTGAAGCTGGCCGCCGCCAAGCGGCCGATGATCATTGCCGGTGGTGGGGCATTGCACGCGGCCGAGCAGCTGCAGCAGCTGAGCACCCGGCTGGCAGCGCCATTGTTCACCAGCGTGGCCGGCAAGGGCCTGCTGCCAGCGGACGCGCCACTGAATGCCGGCGCCAGCCTGTGCGTCGAGCCCGGCTGGCAGCTGATCAGCCAGGCCGACGTGGTACTGGCAGTGGGTACCGAAATGGCCGACACCGACTTCTGGCGCGAGCGCCTGCCGATCAGCGGCGAGCTGCTGCGCGTGGACATAGACCCGCGCAAGTTCAACGACTTCTACCCCTGTGCCATCGCCCTGCACGGTGATGCCCGGCAAACCCTGGCCGGCCTGCTCGAGCACCTGCCAGCGCTGGACCGTGACCCGGCCCAGGCCAGCGAAGCAGTGGCCAACCTGCGCCAGGCCATTCGCAGCGGGCATGCGCCGCTGCAGGCCGTGCACCAGGCAATCCTCGACCGCATTGCCGCCGTGCTGCCCGACGATGCCTTCATCAGCAGCGACATGACCCAGCTGGCCTACACCGGCAACTACGCCTTCGCCAGCCGGGCGCCGCGCAGCTGGCTGCACCCCACCGGCTACGGCACCCTCGGCTACGGGCTGCCGGCCGGCATCGGCGGCATGTTCGCCAGCGACCACCGCCCAGGCCTGGTGCTGGTGGGCGACGGCGGCTTCCTCTACACCGCCCAGGAACTGGCCACGGCAGTCGAGGAGCTGGACCGACCGTTGGTCGTGCTGTTGTGGAACAATGACGCCCTTGGCCAGATCCGTGACGACATGCTCGACCTGGACATCGAGCCGGTCGGCGTACTGCCGCGCAATCCGGACTTCATCGGCCTGGCCCGTGCCTTTGGTTGCACGGTGCGCCAACCGCGTGACCTGGATGCGCTGCAGGCCGATCTGGCCAGCGGTTTCGCCACCCCCGGCGTCACCTTCATCGAACTCAAACACACCTGCGTCTGCTAAGCGGCAGACACCACGAACAACAAGAGAAACCACCATGCCATTTCGCCGTACCCTCCTGGCTGCATCCCTCGCTCTGCTGATCACCGGCCAGGCCCCGCTGTACGCCGCACCACCCCTGTCGATGGACAACGGCACCACGGCCCTGACCGTGCAGAACAGCAACGCCTGGGTCGAAATCAGTGCCGGCGCGCTGCAACACAACATCCGTACCTTGCAGGCCGAGCTGGGCGGCAAGTCCAAGTTGTGCGCCGTGCTCAAGGCCGACGCCTATGGCCACGGTATCGGCCTGGTGATGCCGTCGATCATCGCCCAGGGCGTGCCTTGCGTGGCAGTGGCCAGCAACGAGGAGGCCCGCGTGGTCCGCGCCAGCGGCTTCACCGGGCAACTGGTGCGGGTGCGCCTGGCCAGCCTCAGCGAAGTGGAAGATGCCTTGCAGTACGACATGGAAGAACTGGTCGGCAGCGCCGAGTTCGCCCGCCAGCTCGATGCCATCGCCGAACGCCACGGCAAGACCCTGCGCATTCATCTGGCGCTCAATTCCAGTGGCATGAGCCGCAACGGCGTGGAAATGACCACCTGGTCCGGCCGGGGTGAAGCGCTGCAGATCACCGACCAGAAGCACCTCGAGCTGGTCGCGCTGATGACCCACTTCGCCGTGGAAGACAAGGACGATGTGCGCAAAGGCCTGGCAGCGTTCAACGAGCAGACCGACTGGCTGATCAAGCACGCGAAACTTGATCGCAGCAAGCTCACCCTGCACGCCGCCAACTCCTTCGCTACGCTGGAAGTGCCGGAAGCGCGCCTGGACATGGTGCGCACCGGCGGCGCGCTGTTCGGCGACACCGTGCCGACGCACACCGAATACCAACGTGCCATGCAGTTCAAGTCGCACGTGGCAGCGGTGCACAGCTACCCGGCAGGCAACACCGTCGGCTATGACCGCACCTTCACCCTGGCGCGTGATTCGCGCCTGGCCAACATCACCGTCGGCTACTCCGATGGCTACCGCCGGGTGTTCACCAACAAGGGCCATGTGCTGATCAACGGCCACCGTGTGCCGGTGGTGGGCAAGGTGTCGATGAACACGTTGATGGTCGATGTCACCGACTTCCCCGATGTGAAGGGTGGCAACGAAGTGGTGCTGTTCGGCAAACAGGCCGGGGGTGAAATCACCCAGGCCGAAATGGAAGAAATCAACGGCGCGCTGCTCGCCGACCTGTACACCGTATGGGGCAGTTCCAACCCGAAGATTCTCGTCGACTGAAACCGCCAATGAAGGGAGATTGCCATGCGCTACGCCAAGCTCACTCAACGCATCGCCGGCGACGGGGCCGCGGCCTGGGACATCCACTACCGCGCCCTGGCGCTGCAGGCCGAGGGCAAGGATATCCTGCTGCTGTCGGTGGGTGACCCGGACTTCGACACCCCCGCGCCGATCGTCGAGGCGGCCATCGACAGCCTGCGGGCGGGCCACACCCATTACGCCGATGTGCGCGGCAAGCTGGCGCTGCGCCAGGCCATCGCCAACCGCCACCAGCAGCGCAGCGGCCAGGCCGTCGATGCCGACCAGGTGACGGTGCTGGCGGGGGCCCAGTGCGCGCTGTACTGCGTGGCCCAGTGCGTGCTCGACCCGGGTGACGAGGTGATTGTCGCCGAGCCCATGTACGTGACCTATGAGGCGGTGTTCGGGGCCTGTGGCGCCAAGGTGGTGCCGGTGCCGGTCAAGCCGGAGAACGGCTTTCGCGTGTGCCCGCGTGACGTGGCCGCGCGCATCACCCCGCGCACCCGCGCCCTGGCCCTGAACAGCCCGCACAACCCTTCGGGGGCGAGCCTGCCGCGCGCCACCTGGGAAGCGCTGGCCGAGCTGTGCATCGCCCACGATCTGTGGTTGATCTCTGACGAGGTGTACAGCGAGCTGTTGTACGACGGCGAGCATGTCAGCCCTGGCAGCCTGCCGGGCATGGCCGAGCGCACCGCCACCCTCAACAGCCTGTCGAAGTCGCATGCCATGACCGGTTGGCGGATGGGCTGGGTGGTCGGTTCGACCGAGCTTGCCACCCACCTGGAAAACCTCGCCCTGTGCATGCTGTACGGCTCGCCGGACTTCATCCAGGACGCCGCCGTGGTGGCGCTGGAGCAGCAACTCCCGGAACTGGATGTCATGCGCGAAGCCTATCGCCAGCGTCGCGACCTGGTGTGCGAGCAGTTGGCCGACTGCCCGGGCATCAAGGTGCTCAAGCCCGATGGCGGTATGTTCGTGATGGTCGATATCCGCGAGACCGGCGTATCTGCCCAGACCTTTGCCGACTACCTGTTGGACAGCCAGGGCGTGTCGGTGCTTGCCGGCGAAGCGTTCGGCCCCAGCGCTGCCGGGCATATCCGCCTGGGCCTGGTGCTGGGCAATGCGGCGCTGATCGATGCCTGCCGGCGCATCGCCTGCTGTGCCGACGAACTGAAACGGGACTACGGCCATGCGTGAGTATGCGCGGCTGTACATCGATGGTGCCTGGCAGGTACCGAGCGGGCAGGGCATGGCCGAGGTGATCGACCCGGCCACCGAACAGGCCATCGGCCGCGTGCCGCTGGGCGCCGAGGCCGATGTCGAACGGGCGGTGATGGCTGCGCGGCGGGCCTTCGATGGCTGGTCGCGCACACCGTCCAGCGTACGCGCCGGGTACATAACGGCGCTGGCCGCACAGCTGAAGAGCCGCGCCGCGGAAATGGCCTCGCTCATCACCGATGAACTGGGCATGCCGGTGCAGTGGTGCCAGGCGGTACAGATCGAGGGCCCGATTGCCGGGCTGGAGCAGTACGCCGAACTGGCCGGGCTGATGGATGAGGTGCGCGAAGTCGGCAACTCGCTGGTGTACCGCGAGGCCGTTGGCGTGTGCGCGTTCATCAACCCGTGGAACTACCCGCTGCACCAGATGATCGGCAAGCTGGCGCCGGCCCTGGCCGCCGGCTGCACGGTGGTGGTCAAGCCCAGCCAGGAAACACCGCTGCACGCGTTCCTGCTGGCCGAGATGATCGAGGCCATCGGCCTGCCGGCCGGGGTGTTCAACCTCGTCAGCGGGCCGGGGGCCAAGGTTGGCGAGGCACTGGCCCGGCACCCGCAGGTGGACATGGTGTCGTTCACCGGCTCCACCGGCGCCGGGGTGCGCGTGGCCCAGGCGGCCGCGCCGACGGTCAAGCGGGTGTGCCTGGAGCTGGGCGGCAAGTCGCCGCTGCTGATCACCGCCGACGCCGACCTGCACGCGGCGGTGCGCCATGGCGTGCAGGACGTGATGATCAACTCGGGGCAGACCTGTACGGCCCTGACCCGCATGCTGCTGCCGGCCAGCCGCTACGCCGAGGCGCTGGAGATTGCCGAGGCCGAGACCCGTGCGCTGGTCATGGGCGACCCGCGTGACCCGGCCAGCTTCCTCGGGCCGATGTGTTCGGCAGGCCAGCGGCGCACCGTGCTCGACTACATTCGCCTGGGGCAGGAAGAGGGCGCGCGCCTGCTGTGCGGCGGTGATACGCCGGCCGGCTTCGAGCGCGGCTTCTACGTGGCGCCGACGTTGTTCGCCGATGTCGACAACCGCATGCGCATCGCCCAGGAGGAAATCTTCGGCCCGGTGCTGTGCCTGATCCCCTATGTCGACGAGGCCCAGGCGCTGGCCCTGGCCAACGATTCACCGTTCGGCCTGTCCAGCGCGGTGTGGGCCGGTAGCCGCGAGCACGGCCTGGCCCTGGCGCGGCAGATACGCGCCGGGCAGTGCTTCATCAACGGTGGCGGGTTCAACTACCAGGCACCGTTTGGTGGCTACAAGCAGTCGGGCAACGGGCGCGAGTGGGGCGAGGAGGGCCTGGCGGAGTTCGTCGAGGTGAAAGCGGTGCAGTGCTGAGCCACAGCTGGAAGACAACCTGTTTTGTGTGAGGAGAATGTTTGTGAATGTACTGATCGTCCACGCTCACCCCGAGCCGCAATCGTTCACTGCTGCACTGCGTGGCCAGGCCGTGGAAACCTTCCGCGCCCAGGGCCACCAGGTGCAGGTCAGCGACCTGTACGCCATGGGCTGGAACCCGGTGGCCAGTGCCGATGACTTCAGCCAGCGCGAGAACCCCGAGTACCTGGTGTATGCCCTGGAGCAGCGCCAGGGGGTGAAGCGTGGCGCCATTGCCGCGGATATCCAGCAGGAGCTGGACAAGCTGCTGTGGGCCGACTTGCTGGTGCTGAACTTCCCGATCTTCTGGTTCTCGGCGCCGGCCATGCTCAAGGGCTGGATCGACCGGGTGCTGGTGTCGGGGGTGTGCTATGGCGGCAAGCGCTTCTACGACCAGGGCGGGTTGGCGGGCAAGAAAGCGCTGGTGACCGTGACCCTGGGCGGGCGCGAGCACATGTTTGGCGACGGGGCGATTCATGGGCCGCTGGAAGACATGCTGCGGCCGATCTTGCGCGGCACGCTGGCCTACGTGGGGTTCGAGGTACTGCCGCCGTTCGTGGCCTGGCATGTGCCGTACATCAGTGACGAGGCGCGGCAGGCGTTTTTGCAGCAGTACCGGCAGCGCCTGGAGCAACTCTCGGACGACCAGCCACTGGTGTTCCCGCGCCTTGAGCAGTTTGATGAGGCGCTTTACCCGCTGGCGTGATTGACTGTTCTGGCCCAATCGCCGGCAAGCCAGCTCCCACAGGGAAATCACAGGGCTTCAGGACTGTGGAGGACTTGTGGGAGCTGGCTTGCCGGCGATTGGGCCTGTGGCCTTCATACAAAATTCACCTGCCAAAAAACGACCACCCACACATTCGGGGTATGTCCCCCTTCGGCAAATCCCTCGATAGTGCCCCCATCGGCTCGATCCCGAGCACTCACACGATGGAGTTGCCATGCGCAAGGTACTGAAGGTGATTGGCGGTCTGCTGCTGGCGTCTGGCGCCAGCCTGGCCCAGGCGGCAGAGGTGGACAGCGGTAACACGTTGCGGTTGTACAACTGGACCGACTACATCGGCGAAACCACCCTGGCCGACTTCGAGAAGGCCACCGGCATCAAGGTCATCTACGACACCTTCGACGGCTACGAAACGGTACAGACCAAACTGCTCACCGGCCGCTCCGGCTACGACCTGGTCATGCTCAACGCTTCCCTGGTCCCCCCGCTGATCAGCGCCGGGGTGTTCCAGGCACTGGACAAGCAGCAACTGCCCAGCTGGCACAACCTCGACCCGCAGGTGATGAACAACCTGCAAGGCTACGACCCCGGCCTGAAATACTCGGCGCCC
This sequence comes from Pseudomonas sp. X4, assembly GCF_040784925.1. Lineage (NCBI taxonomy): Bacteria > Pseudomonadati > Pseudomonadota > Gammaproteobacteria > Pseudomonadales > Pseudomonadaceae > Pseudomonas > Pseudomonas sp. X4. The sequence goes on from NZ_CP160798.1 coordinate 4,816,369, forward strand.
TACACCTGGGGCAGCTCGGGGATAACCTACAACGTCGACAAGATCACCGCGCGCATGCCCGATGCCCCCATCGGCTCGCTGGCCATGCTGTTCGACCCCAGGATCGTCTCGCGCTTCGCCGACTGTGGCGTCACCCTGATGGACGCGCCGACCGAAGTCATCCCGCTTGCCCTGCAGTACCTGGGCAAGGACCCACGCAGCGCATCGCCGGCCGACCTCAAGGCGGCCGAACAACTGCTGCTGGGCATTCGTCCATACATTCGCAAGTTCGACTCGGTCAATTACCTCACCAGCCTGCCCAACGGCGATGTCTGCCTGGCCCTGACCTGGTCCGGCGACTACGCCACCGCCCAGGCCCGCGCGGTGGAAGCGAAGAAGGACATCAAGCTGTCGTTCTTCATCCCCCAGGAAGGCTCGCTGATCTGGTTCGACAACCTGTACATCCCCAAGGATGCACCGCACGCGGCCAACGCCCACCGCTTCATCGAGTTCCTGCTGCAGCCGCAGACCATGGCCAAGGTCACCGACTACATCCACTACGCCAACAGCAACGCCGCCGCCACCGCGCTGGTGCGCGACGAGATCCGCCAGGACCCGGCCATCTACCCCGACGCGCAAACCCGCGAGCGCCTGTTCGCGCAGAAAACCCAGAGCCCGAAGGACATGCGCGCCATCACCCGGGTCTGGAGCACAGTCAAGACCGGTTTCTGAACACTGCCCAACGATCACTGCCAAGGAGCTGCCCATGGCCACCCCAAGCAAAGCATTCGCCATTGCCCACGACCCGCTGGTGGAAGCCGACAAGGCCCACTACATGCACGGCTACCACGTGTTCGACGAGCACCGCGAGCAAGGCGCGCTGAACATCGTTGCCGGCGAGGGCGCCTACATCCGCGATACCCACGGCAACCGCTTCCTCGATGCCGTCGGCGGCATGTGGTGCACCAACATTGGCCTGGGCCGCGAGGAAATGGCCCTGGCCATCGCCGACCAGGTACGCCAGCTGGCCTATTCCAACCCGTTCTCCGACATGGCCAACGATGTGGCCATCGAGCTGTGCCAGAAGCTTGCGCAGCTGGCGCCGGGTGACCTGAACCATGTGTTCCTCACCACCGGCGGCTCGACCGCGGTCGATACTGCCTACCGGCTGATCCAGTACTACCAGAACTGCCGTGGCAAGCCGCACAAGAAGCACATCATCGCCCGCTACAACGCCTACCATGGCTCCACCACCCTGACCATGTCGATCGGGAACAAGGCCGCTGACCGGGTGCCGGAGTTCGATTATCACCACGACCTGATCCACCACGTGTCCAACCCCAACCCGTACCGCGCCCCGCACGACATGGACGAGGCCGAGTTCCTCGACTTCCTGGTGGCCGAGTTCGAGGACAAGATTCTCTCGCTGGGGGCCGACAACGTGGCGGCGTTCTTCGCCGAGCCGATCATGGGCTCGGGCGGCGTGATCATTCCGCCCAAGGGCTACTTCCAGCGCATGTGGCAGCTGTGCCAGACCTACGACATCCTGTTCGTCGCCGACGAAGTGGTGACCTCGTTCGGGCGCCTGGGCACCTTCTTCGCCAGCGAGGAACTGTTCGGCGTCACCCCCGACATCATCACTACCGCCAAGGGCCTGACCTCGGCCTACCTGCCGCTGGGGGCGTGCATCTTCTCCGAGCGCATCTGGCAGGTGATCGCCGAGCCGGGCAAGGGCCGCTGCTTCACCCACGGCTTCACCTACAGCGGCCACCCGGTGTGCTGCACCGCGGCGCTGAAAAACATCGAGATCATCGAGCGCGAGCATCTGCTGGCGCACGTCAAGGACGTTGGCGGCTACCTGGAGCAGCGCCTGCAAAGCCTGCGCGAGCTGCCGCTGGTGGGGGATGTGCGCTGCATGAAGCTGATGGCCTGTGTCGAGTTCGTTGCCGACAAGGCCAGCAAGGCGCTATTCGCCGACGAGGTGAACATCGGCGAACGCATCCACAGCAAGGCCCAGGCCAAAGGGCTGCTGGTGCGGCCGATCATGCACCTGAACGTGATGTCGCCGCCGTTGATCGTCACCCATGCGCAGGTGGACGAGATCGTCGAAACCCTGCGCCAGTGCATCATCGAAACCGCGCGCGAACTCACGGCGCTTGGCCTGTACCAGGGCCGATGAACCTGGCGCAAAGGGCTGTGCGCGGGCGTGCCTGGCAGGCTAGACTGCCGGGCATGACCCAGGCCTCTCCCGACACCCCGCTTACCCTTTCACTGGGCGCGTTGCAGCAATGGCATGCGGCGCTGCAGCGCGCACTGGCCCACAGCGAAACGCCCGAGGCGCTGGCGCATGTGGCGGCCGCCATCGGCCAGCTGGTGCAGGTGGAATCGATGATGATCAGCCTCGAGTGCCAGGGGCGGGCACCGCAACTGCTGTACCAGCAAGGCATCCCCGACCTGCACCGCGCCGCCGTGCTGGAGCGCTACTTCACTGCCGGCTACCTGCTCGACCCGTTCTGCCTGGCCGTGCAGAGCGGCCTGGCCGAGGGCTTCTACCACCTGCAGGAAATCGCCCCGGACAATTTCTTCGACAGCGACTACTACAAGGCCTATTACCTGGGGACCGGCTGCAGTGAAGACAGCTACTACATCGTCGACCTCAGCGCTGGCCGCAAGTTGTCGCTGAGCCTGTTCCAGGGCTGCAGCGGCACGCGGCTGAGCGCCGGGCAGATCGACCTGCTGCGTGCGCTGGAACCGATGGTACGCGAGCTGCTGGGGCGCTACGCCCGGCACCATCTGGAGCCCGGCCCCGCATCGGCGGAGCGTGGCAGCCTGCAGGCGGCGTTCGACAGTTTTGGCTGCCAGGTGCTGACCGACCGTGAGCGGGAGGTGGCGCACATGATCTTGCGTGGGCATTCGGTAAAGTCCACCGCGCTGGAGCTGGGCATCTCGCCGGAAACCGTGCGCATGCACCGCAAGAATCTGTACCTGAAGCTGGAGATCAACTCGCAGTCGGAGTTGTTTGCGCGGTTTATCGACTGGCTGCGCGGCGATCACCTGCCGGCCTGGCAGCAAAGGAGCAACTGCCTTACTCAAATCTGAAAGCTGGCGCGGTCCCTGTGGGAGCGGGTTCACCCGCGAAGCAGGCACCGCGGTGGATGGCACGGGCTTCGCCCGTGTTCGCGGGTGAACCCGCTCCCACACGGATCGCGACAGACCTGGGTTTTCGGGTAAGCCTTGTCACGAAGCAGCCAGGCGGGCCTCCAGCGCGGCAATATGCGCCTGCAGCCGTTCATGCTCCTGGCGCTCGGCGCTGATGTCTTCGAACACGCTGATCAGGTGCTCGGGCTCGCCATTGTCGCGACGTTGCAGCGAGGTGCGGGCGCGTACCCAGATGTACTCGCCGTTCTTGTGGCGTACGCGTTTTTCCACCTCATAACGCTCGGTTTCGCCGGCCAGCATGCGCTGCAGCAATTGCAGGTTCTGCGCCAGGTCATCGGCGTGGGTGATCTGCTGGAAGGTCATGCCGTACAGCTCCTCGGCACGGTAGCCCAGCAGCTCGCACAGGCTGTTGTTGACCCGTTGCCAGGTGCCGTCGGGGTCGATGTAGGCGAGGGCGCCCCAGGCCAGCTCGAAGATCGTGCGAAAGCGTTCCTCGCTCTGGCTCAAGGCCTGCTGGGCCATCTGGCGCTCGGTGTTGTCCATGCTGATGCCGACCATCTTCACCGATCGCCCGGCGCTGTCGCGTACCACCGTGGCGCGGGAGGAGATCCAGCGTACTTCACCGTCGGGGCGGGTGATGCGGAAGTCGCACTCGCAGCCGCTGCCCTTGGCCACTGCCTCGGCATACATCGCCTGCATGTGCTGCACGTCTTCGCCCGGCAGGTGTTTCCAGAAGTCTTCGTTGTGGTGCACCGGCCAGCCATACACCTGCTCGACATTGGGCGAGTAGGTGACCTCGTCGCTGATCAGGTTCCATTCCCAGGTGACGATGCGTGCGCCTTCCTGGGCCAGTTTCATGCGCGTTTCGCTTTCCATGATCTCGGCCGTCAGGCGCCGGCGCAGGTCGGTCATCGGCAGCTCGACCACCTGTGGTTGCTGGATGTTCTGCAGCGCCTCGTCGCCATAGCGCAGCCAGATCCAGTTGACCTTGAGAAAGTCGGCCAGCTTGCGCAGGTTGTCGTAGTCGATCTCGCCGCCACGGGTCCACTTGTGCACCGCGGTGCGCGAAATGCCCAAGGCCGTGCCCACGGCTTGCAGGGTCAGCTTGTGATGCTCGAGCAGTTCCTTGAGGCGGAAGGCGAAGCTGTTTCCAACATCGGCAGGGTGTCCTGATCTGGGCCAAGAGCCTGCCAGTATACCCAAGCTGTCAACTTTTGGTTGACGGATCAGTGGTCCTCTCTCTCGACCTTGTGTTGCCTGTACTGGCCTCATCGCCGGCAAGCCGGCTCCCACATCGACCGCATCGCCTTCAAGCCATGTGCAGTACCTGTGGGAGCCGGCTTGCCGGCGATGAGGCCAGTACAGGCAGCATCAGCCGGGCGGTTGTTACAAGTCGAGCACCAAGCGGGCAGTACGAGCACGCGAGACGCACAGCATGATGCTCTGCTGGGCAGCCTTTTCTTCGTCGCTCAGGTACTGGTCGTAATGCTCGGCTTCACCCTCGAGGATGGCCGTCTCGCAGGTGCCGCACACGCCTTCGCGGCACAGGCACTCGACCTTGGCGGCTTTGGACTTCTCGATGGCCTGCAGGATGGTCATGCCTTCTTCCACCTGCACCTCCACACCCGACTGCGCCAGCACCACGGTAAAGGCACTGCCGTTGACCGGAGTGGCGGCAAACTGTTCCCAATGCACGCGGTGCTCGGCAATGCCGGCCTGGGCGGCGCAGGCGATGACCGCGTCGATCAGTGGTTTGGGGCCGCACACGTACAGGTGCGCCTGCTCGTCCAGGCCCGCGCACAGGGCGGCCAGGTCGAGCTTGCGGTCGAGGCTGTCGATGTAGAAACGGGTGTTGGCGGCGTGCGGCCCGTTGGCCAGCTGGTCCTGGAACGCCCCGTGCTCCGGCGCGCGGAAGGCATAGTGCAGTTCGTAGTCGGCACCGGCGCCTTCCAGTTCATGCAGTTGCGCCAGGAACGGGGTAATGCCGATGCCGCCGGCAATCAGCACATGGCGGCCGGCGGTCGGGTCCAGCGCGAACAGGTTGTTGGGCGAGGAAATGGTCAGGCGGGTGCCCACTTCCACCTGCTGGTGCATGAACGCCGAGCCGCCCTTGGACTGCTCCTCCAGGCGCACGCCAATCTGGTAGCTGCGGGTGTCGCGCGGGTCGCTCATCAACGAGTAGGCGTTGCTGAACTGGCTGCCGTCGGTGCCGTGCATCTGTACGATGACGTGGCTGCCACCGGTGAAGGCGGGCATCGCCGCGCCGTCTTCGCGGGCCAGGGTAAAGCGCTTGATCAGCGGCGTGGCTTGTTCCACTGCGGTAACGTGCACGCTGAACATTTCATATGTGTTGGCCATGGTTCACCTCGACTGCCTGGGTGCGCGGCAGGCCCTGCCGCGCACCTTTACGTGCAAAAAACGTGGAGCGGTTGCCATCAATCGTCGAGGTGGGCCACGGCGATCAGGTTGTGGAAGTGGGCAATGCCGTGTTCGCTCATGCCGCTGCGCTCGCGGTCGGCCATGATCCGGCCCTGGCCACGGTAGCCACGGGACTTCAGGCCCTTCTGCACGCTTTCGACCAGGCGCAGGTCTTCCGGGCGGAACACTTCGCGGTACCAGTCGATCAGCTTCTGCTGCTCCTCGCTGATGTCCTTGTTGAGGAAGTAGATGTCGTAGTGCTGCAGGGTGGTTTCGGCATCGACCGGGAACTCGTAGATCACGGTCATGAAGTTGGCTCCTGGCGGCACGTTGAACATGGTGCAAGGCCAGGCCCAGAAACCGGCGAACGATGGGTCTTTCACATTCTCGTCGAACTTGAACGACTGCTCCGAAGGCTTGGCCAGGCCGTATTGCAGGGTCCAGTTGCCGTGCAGGCTGTGGCTGTACTGGCCAACGTCCACCGAGTCGGAGAAGCCCGGGTGGGCAGGGGCGCAGTGGTAGCACTCCAGGTAGTTGTCGACGATCGACTTCCAGTTGGCCGGGGTGTCGCTGACGAAGCGCCCGGCCAGGTGCGGTACAGCACTGACGAGGGGCTACGATCACGGTAATCAGGAACACTTGACATCCTTCCCGCCCTTTCAGGCCTGGAATCCCTACCGTGATCAGCCCTGACGGACCAATTCACCTCGGTGGGTTCCTGCTGCTGGCGGTCTTGTAGTACCGCTCACTTCACAGGCGATCCGGGCTGCGGTTTCCCGCCCGACAGAAGCATCTGCCGTGTCCTGCCCTTCGTCTCGCAGGTTTTGCATCCCGCGAGCAAGGATGTTTATCGCGCCGACCCGATCCGCGTGTTCGCTAAAGCCGCACTCGACACAGCTGAAGCGGGTTTGGCTCTGTCGGTTAGCCCTGGAGACATGTGTGCAGTGTGGGCAGGTTTGGCTGGTGTGGCGAGCTGGCACGGCAATCAGCCAGCCTCCCTTCCATGCCAGCTTGTAGTCCAGTTGGCGGCGGAACTCATACCAGCCCTGGTCGAGGATGGCCTTGTTCAGACCGGACTTGGCCCGGACATTTTTGCCCGGATGTTCGGCTGAACCTGACGCCGAGGTGCTCATGTTGCGCACCTGCAAGTCTTCGATACATACCATCGCGTGGTTTTTGCTGATGTTGGTCGAGGTCTTGTGCAAGTAGTCGAGGCGCACGTTGCATATGCGCACATGCAGGCGCTGGACGCGAGCTTTTGCACGCGTCCAGTTGCGGCTGAATCTTGTCTTGCGACTCATGGCCTGCTGCGCTTTGCGCAGGGCCCTTTCGTGCCGCTTGAAGCTGTTGAGTGGCTCGATGTGGCTACCATCACTCAATGTAGCGAATCGAGCGATTCCCATATCGATGCCGACCATCCCACCCAGCGGTACTGGTGTTTGTACCTCGCGACGGGTCTGGATGGCGACAAACCACCGACCGCCGCTCAAACTTACGGTGACGTTGCGTAGGTCGCCCAACACCTTGCGGCTGTTGCGGTAGCGCAGCCAACCAAGCTTGGGCAGGAAGACGCGGCCGTTGGCCTGATCAAGTTTGATCTGTTTGGGATCGGGGTAACGGAAACTGTTGCTGCGGGCCTTATGCTTGAATTGTGGGAAATCGGCACGCTTCTCGAAAAAGTGCTTGTAGGCTTTATCGAGGTCTTTGAGGGCGTGTTGCAGCGGATGGACGGGGGCCTCCTTCAGCCAGGCCGTTGCGCTGCTGTTACGCCACGCGGTCAGGTGTTTAGCCATCGCTACATAGCCGATGTACGCGCCGCCTGCGTCGCGGTTGGCTTGCTGCAACGCCAGCGCCTGGTTAAACACGAACCGGCACGAGCCGGCGAAACGGCGCATTTGACGCTGCTGTTCGCCGGTTGGCATCAGTAGGTACTTGAAGGCTTGGAGTTGCAGCATATAAAGCAAAACACGCATTAAACGATATGAGATGTGGTAGATACTGCAGCTTCGTGCAGCATGTCCACTTGGTCTTTGTTACCAAATATCGGCGTGCAGTCTCCGCGCCGCTGCAAGTGGCAGAAGGTCGATCATCAGATTCCAGCCACTGGTGGATCAGGCCTCGACCAGCGCGGTAATTGCCTGGCCCACTTGCTGGGTGGATTGCTGCCCGCCCATGTCGCGGGTCACGTCACCGGCGGCGATGACCTGCTCGATGGCCTTGAGGATGTCGTCGTGGGCGGCGCGATAGCGCGGGTCGGCGCCGTCGTTGCCGAGGAAGTCGAGCATCAGCGCACCGGACCAGATCATCGCGATCGGGTTGGCGATGTTCTTGCCGTAGATGTCCGGCGCCGAACCGTGCACCGGTTCGAACAGCGACGGGAACTTGCGCTCGGGGTTGAGGTTGGCCGATGGCGCGATGCCGATGGTGCCGGCGCAGGCCGGGCCGAGGTCGGAGAGGATGTCGCCGAACAGGTTCGAGGCCACCACCACGTCGAAGCGGTCCGGTTGCAGCACGAAGCGCGCGCAGAGGATATCGATGTGCTGCTTGTCCCAGCTGATTTCCGGATAATTGGCAGCCATCGCCGCCGTGCGCTCGTCCCAGTACGGCATGCTCACGGCCATGCCGTTGGACTTGGTGGCCGAGGTGACATGCTTGCGCTGGCGGGTCTGGGCCACATCGAAGGCGTACTTGAGGATACGGTCGACGCCGCGGCGGGTGAACACCGACTCCTGCAGCACGAACTCGTTCTCGGTGCCTTCGAACATGCGCCCGCCCAGCGACGAGTACTCGCCCTCGGTGTTCTCGCGAATGACCACGAAGTCGATGTCACCTGGCTCACGGCCAGCCAGTGGGCAAGGTACGCCGGGGAACAGGCGCACCGGGCGGATGTTCACGTACTGGTCGAAGTCGCGGCGGAACTTGAGCAGTGAACCCCACAGGGAGATGTGGTCCGGTACCTTGTCAGGCCAGCCCACTGCGCCGAAGTACAGGGCGTCGAAACCCTTGAGCTGTTCGAACCAGTCGTCCGGCATCATCTTGCCGTGGGCCAGGTAGTAATCGCAACTGGCCCATTCGAAGAACTCGAAGCTGATGTCCAGGCCGTGCTTGCGCGCAGCGGCCTCGACCACGCGAATGCCTTCAGGCAGTACTTCGTTGCCGATGCCATCGCCGGGGATTGCCGCGATTCTGAATGTCTTGCTCATGGGGTGCACTCGTTGTCTAGGGAACAGGTGCTGGCCATGCTATAAGGGCTTGATCCGGAGATAATCTAGCCATTCATGGATTCTTGGAACACGCTACGTGAATAATCTGCCCAACCTCGACGACCTCAACATCTTCCTGCAAGTGGCCAGGCGCGCCAGCTTCGCGGCCGTGGCCGATGAGCTGGGCATGTCGGCGGCGTACATCAGCAAGCGCATTCGCATGCTCGAGCAAACCCTGGAAGTACGCCTGTTGCACCGCACCACCCGGCGGGTGACGGTGAGCGAGGAGGGCGAGCGGGTGTACCAGTGGGCGTTGCAGATTTTCGATGCGGTGCAGCGCATGGGTGATGACATCAGCGCCCAGCACCGCGAGCCGGCCGGGCAACTGCGCATCGCCAGCAGCCTGGGCCTGGGCCGGCGCTTCGTGGCGCCGGCCTTGTCGGAGCTGGCCGAACGCTACCCGCGGCTGGACATTCGCCTGGACGTGCATGACCGCCTGGTGGACCTGATCGCCGAAGGCGTCGACCTGGATATCCGCGTGGGCAACGCTATCGCCCCCAACCTGATTGCCAAGCCGCTGGCGCGCAACCGCCGGGTGTTGTGCGCCGCGCCGGCGTACCTGGCCCGGCGCGGCACGCCCAAGGTGCTGGGCGACCTGGCCAGCCATGACTGCCTGGTGATCAAGGAGCGCGACCACCCGTTTGGCGTGTGGCAGCTGATGGGCCCGGAGGGTGAGGAGGGGGTGCGGGTGACCGGCAGTTTGTCAAGCAACCATGGCGAAGTGGCTCACCAGTGGTGCCTGGACGGGCGCGGGATATTGCTGCGGTCCTGGTGGGATGTGCACGACAGCCTGCAGGACGGGCGCCTGGTGCAGGTGCTGGAGGACTATCACCAGCCGGCGGATATCTGGGCGGTGTACACCACGCCGCTGGCCAGCTCGGCCAAGGTGCGGGTGGCGGTGGACTTCTTCCGGCAGTACTTTGCCGAGCGTTATAGCCTGCCGGGTTAGGTCGAACTCGAATCCTGCCCGGTATGCCCCTGCTTTTTTGTGGGAGCGGCCTTGCGTCGCGAAAGGGCTGCACAGCAGCCCCAGGATTTCAGCGGTGTCGCATGGATTGCCGGGGCCGCTGTGCGGCCCTTTCGCGACGCAAGGCCGCTCCCACAAGCATCAAAGCAGAGACGAATCCTCAGCCTCTCCCTTTGGCCAGATAGGCCGCAAACTCTGCCTCCGGCACCATGCTGCCACCGGTCCCCCACACCAGGTGCGTGGCCCGCTCCATGCGCCCAGCCGACAGGCCCATCCGCGCCAGGTACTCAGGCGATTCAAGCACCTTGAGCATGCCCGGCATCCCCGCCAGCGCCGAAGGCTCCAGCCGCGCGTTCTCCTGGTCATGGGCCAGCACCAACAGCCGGTACAGCGCCTCGTCGCTGACCGTGTAATAACCATCGAGCAAACGCTGCATCGCCTTGCCGACAAAGCCGGAAGGGCGGCCCACCGCCAGGCCGTCGGCGGCGGTCAGGTTGTCGATGCCAAAATCCTGCACGCTGGTGGCGTCATGCAAACCGCTATACACCCCCAGGAACATGCAGGGCGAGTGGGTGGGCTCGGCGAAGATGCAGTGCACATGGTCGCCCCAGATCAGCTTCAGGCCGAACGCCACGCCACCCGGGCCGCCGCCGACCCCGCAGGGCAGGTAGACGAACAGCGGGTGCTCGGCATCCACCTTGATACCCGCGGCCTCGAACTGGACGGCCAGCCGCTCGGCCGCCACGGCATAGCCGAGGAACAGGTGTGGCGAGTTCTCGTCGTCGACGAAGTAGCAGCTCGGGTCCGCCGCCGCCTGCTGGCGCCCTTGCTCCACCGCCACGCTGTAGTCGCTTTCGTACTCGACGACCTTCACGCCATGGGCGCGCAGTTTGTCCTTCTTCCATTGGCGGGCATCGGCCGACATGTGCACGGTGGCCTGAAAGCCCAGCCTGGCGCTCATGATGCCGATCGACAGGCCGAGGTTGCCGGTCGAGCCGACCGCAACCTTGTACTGGCTGAAGAATTGCCGGGCCTGGTCGCTGGCCAGTTCCCGGTAATCGCTGTCGAGGCGGATCAGGCCGGCTGCCAGGGCAAGGTCTTCGGCATGCTTGAGCACTTCATGAATACCGCCGCGGGCCTTGATCGAACCAGAGATCGGCAGCTCGCTGTCGGCCTTGAGCCAGAGTGAACCGCTGGCTGGCAGGCCCGCTGCCTGCAGCAAGGTGTCGTGCAGGGTGGGCAGCGGGCGCAGTGGCGACTCGATGATGCCGCCGGTGGCAGCGGTATCCGGGAACACGCTGGCCAGGTAGGGGGCAAAGCGTGCCAGGCGGGCACTGGCGGCACTGACATCGGCGGCGCTCAAGCCGACATCGGCCAGAGCCTGGGCGGCAGGGGCAATGTGCGGGTTGAACCAACGGGTTTCGCGCAGGGCCACCAGGTCTTCGATCAGGGGGTGGGAGCTGCACCATGCTTGCAGTGTCTTGCCGTGAATCATGCTGGTTTTTCCTGTTGGTGATGAGGGCCGGGGTGTGACACAAAAGTGCGCCTACAGACAGACGCGGACCCTGTGGGAGCGGGTTTACCCGCGAAGAATGCAACTCGGTGCATGGCACGGGCTTCGCCCGTGTTCGCGGGTGAACCCGCTCCCACAGGGTCAGGTGTTTAGCCAGACCGTTGATTCCAGGAGCGCGCGCTCATTCGGCCTGTTGTGCAATCAATGCCAGGCAGCGCTGCACGATCGGGCTCACATCGCCCATGCGCCGGCTGAGGATGATCGGGCTGACGGCGCCGCTGTCGAGCAGGCTTACATATTCGATATCGGTGCGGTGCTGCTGCTGCACCGACGCCGGCACCAGGGTCACGCCTACGCCGACGGCCACCAGGCCGATGGCGGTCTGCAGTTCGTTGGCCCACTGGCTGACGCGGATGCTCATGCCGTGGTGGGCGAACAGTGCCAGCACATGGTCGGCATAGCTGGGCCGCGGGTTGGCCGGGTAGAGGATGAACGCCTCGTCAGCCAGCTGGGCAAGGGTAAGCGGGCTGCTCGCCAGCGGGTGGCCCTTGGGCAGTACAGCCACCAGCGGGTCCTCGCACAGCACTTGCTGGTGAATGGCCGGGTCATCGATGCGAATGCGCCCGAAGGCGATGTCGATGCGCCCGCTTTTCAGCGCCTCCACCTGCTGCAGCGTGGTCATCTCGTTCAGGCCCAGCTCCAGCTCGCTGTCCTGGCGCAGCTCGCGGATCAGCTCCGGCAGCACCTTGTACAGGGTCGAGGGGGCAAAGCCGATCCCCAGCCACTGGCGCTGGCCCTGGCCGATGCGGCGGGTATTGTCGCTGATGTTCTCCAGCTGCTGCAGCACGGTGCAGCTCTGCTCGTAGAAGAAGCGGCCCGCCTCGGTCAGCCGCAGCGGGCGCTCGCGCGCCACCAGCAAGGTACCGAGCTGGTCCTCGAGTTGGCTGATCTGCCGGCTCAGCGGTGGCTGGGCAATGTGCAGCAGCTCGGCGGCGCGAGTGAAGTTCAGGGTTTCGGCCAGGACCTTGAAGTAACGCAGGTGGCGCAGCTCCATCAGACCTCCAGGGTATGGTGGGAGATTCATTCGATATTGGACGGCTATCAGGGTCTCGCGCAATCCTTGAACAAGCAAGTAAATGCACCACTCGGGCCTGCGGCTGGCAGCCCGAAACAACGGGACCTGGCAACAATGACAAGCGCGCTGATTGAACGTATAGAGGCAATTATCGTCGACCTGCCGACCATTCGCCCGCACAAGCTGGCGATGCACACCATGCAGCAGCAGACCCTGGTGGTATTGCGTGTTCGCTGCAGTGATGGCGTGGAAGGCATCGGCGAGGCCACCACCATCGGCGGCCTGGCCTATGGCTACGAAAGCCCCGAGGGCATCAAGGCCAACATCGATGCGCACCTGGCGCCGGCGCTGATCGGCCTGCCGGCAGACAACATCAACGCCGCCATGCTCAAGCTGGACAAGCTGGCCAAGGGCAACACCTTTGCCAAGTCGGGTATCGAGAGCGCCTTGCTCGATGCCCAGGGCAAGCGCCTGGGCCTGCCGGTCAGCGAACTGCTGGGTGGCCGCGTGCGCGACAGCCTGGAAGTGGCCTGGACCCTGGCCAGCGGCGACACCGCCCGTGACATCGCCGAAGCCCTGCACATGCTGGAGATTCGCCGGCATCGGGTGTTCAAGCTGAAGATCGGCGCCAACCCGTTGGCCCAGGACCTCAGGCACGTGGTGGCGATCAAGCGCGAGCTGGGCGACAGCGCCAGCGTGCGGGTCGACGTCAACCAGTACTGGGACGAATCCCAGGCCATCCGTGCCTGCCAGGTGCTTGGCGACAACGGCATCGACCTGATCGAGCAACCGATTTCGCGCATCAACCGCAGCGGCCAGGTGCGCCTGAACCAGCGCAGCCCGGCGCCGATCATGGCCGACGAGTCGATCGAAAGCGTCGAGGACGCCTTCAGCCTGGCCGCCGACGGCGCGGCCAGCATCTTCGCCCTGAAAATAGCCAAGAACGGAGGCCCGCGCGCCGTGCTGCGCACCGCGCAAATCGCCGAGGCTGCCGGCATCGCCCTGTATGGCGGGACCATGCTCGAAGGCTCGATTGGCACCCTGGCTTCGGCTCACGCCTTCCTGACCCTGCGCCAGCTCACCTGGGGCACCGAGCTGTTCGGGCCGCTGCTGCTGACCGAAGAAATCGTCAACGAGCCGCCGCAGTACCGCGACTTCCAGCTGCACATTCCACGTACCCCAGGCCTGGGCCTGACCCTGGACGAACAGCGCCTGGCGCGCTTCGCCCGCCGCTGAACGAACACACACAGAACCCTGTGGGAGCGGCTTTAGCCGCGAAGCAGGCGACGCGGTGGATGGCACGGGCTTCGCCCGTGTTCGCGGGTAAACCCGCTCCCACAGGGGCCGCGTAAGCCTTTAGACATTTGCAAGACAGGAGAAGACAACATGCTGTTCCACGTGAAGATGACCGTGAAACTGCCGGTCGACATGGACCCGGCCAAGGCCGCCCGGCTCAAGGCCGACGAAAAGGAACTGGCCCAGCGCCTGCAGCGCGAAGGCACCTGGCGCCACTTGTGGCGCATTGCCGGGCACTACGCCAACTACAGCGTGTTCGACGTGCCCAGTGTCGAGGCGCTGCACGACACCCTGATGCAGCTGCCGCTGTTCCCGTACATGGACATCGAGGTCGACGGCCTGTGCCGGCACCCCTCGTCGATTCACAGCGACGACCGCTGAGTCGCACCTGTCCACCTGACAAGAACAATATGAGGCAAGCACGATGACTGTGAAAATTTCCCACACTGCCGATGTTCAGGCGTTCTTCAAGGAAGTGGCCGGCCTGGGCCATGCCGAAGGCAACCCACGCTTCAAGCAGATCATCCTGCGTGTGCTGCAGGACACTGCACGGCTGGTCGAAGACCTGGAAATCACCGAAGACGAGTTCTGGCATGCCGTCGACTACCTCAACCGCCTGGGTGGTCGTAACGAAGCCGGCCTGCTGGCGGCGGGGCTGGGCATCGAACATTTCCTCGACCTGCTGCAGGATGCCAAGGACGCCGAGGCCGGCCTGACTGGCGGCACCCCGCGCACCATCGAAGGCCCACTGTATGTGGCGGGGGCGCCGCTGGCGCAGGGCGAAGCGCGCATGGACGACGGCAGCGACCCGGGCGTGGTGATGTTCCTCCAGGGCCAGGTGTTCGATACCGAAGGCAAGCCGTTGGCCGGCGCCACCGTTGACCTGTGGCACGCCAACACCCAGGGCACCTATTCGTACTTCGACTCGACCCAGTCCGAATACAACCTGCGCCGGCGCATCATCACCGATGCCGAAGGGCGCTACCGTGCGCGCTCCATCGTGCCGTCGGGGTACGGCTGCGACCCGCAGGGGCCAACCCAGGAATGCCTGGACCTGCTTGGCCGTCACGGCCAGCGCCCGGCGCACGTGCACTTCTTCATCTCGGCGCCGGGGCACCGCCACCTGACCACGCAGATAAACCTGGCCGGCGACAAGTACCTGTGGGATGACTTTGCCTATGCCACCCGTGACGGGCTGGTCGGCGAGCTGCGCTTTGTCGAGGATGCGGCGGCAGCGCGTGATCGCGGCGTAGAGGGCGAACGCTTTGCCGAGCTGGCGTTCGACTTCCACCTGCAGGCGGCCAAGGCGCCGGACGCCGAGGCGCGCAGCCACCGCCCGCGTGCGTTGCAGGGGGCCTGAGTGGTGTTATCGCTCCGGTTGTAGAGGTCGTTGTGGGAGCGGGTTTACCCGCGAAGAATGCGACACGGTGTATGGCACCGGCTGTGCCGGTGTTCGCGGGTGAACCCGCTCCCACAGGGGCCTGCTAAATCAATGAGTGATGTGCTTGTGATGGTTTTGCCTGGGCCTTTCCGTGCGGGGAGGGTCTGGGCTTTTTGCTGCCAGGGGCTGTTGATCTAGAATCCGTCTTTTTACCCGAGCCCCCGCACCATGCTGCCCATCGAACTGCTGGCAACCACTGCCGACCAGGCCCCGCTGATTCGCAACCTCTACCAGTTCTACGCCTACGAGTCCTCGGACTGGGAGCAGGAAGACGTCGAAGTGGACGGCCGCTTCTATATCCATGACGAGCACCTGCAACGTTACTGGCAGGCCGATGGCTGGGGCGCGTACCTGGTGCTGGCAGATGGTTTCATCGCCGGTTTCGTGCTGGTCGAACGCAGCGAGCTGCCGGGCATCAACGCGTTCGAACTGGCCGACCTGTTCATCCTGAAAAAGTACCGCCGACAGGGCATCGGCCGGGGGGTGGCATTGCAACTGCTGGGCAGCGAGGGCGACTGGCTGATGCGCTGTTACGCACAGGACATGCCTGCCGTGGCCTTCTGCAATGCCGTGCTGGCCGAGCTGTCGCGCCCGGCGCAGCCCATAGCCCTGGATGACGAACCGGGCTTGCTCAATTTCCTGGTGACGGGCGCCCGCCATTGAGGGGTTGCCAGCCTTCGTTCGCTAATTGAAGGGATCGTGGTTTTTTGTGAGCTACTTCACAAAATCGTCATCGGAGGCATAATGCCACCAATCCTTTTCACGCCTTTCGAAGGCCCAGGTAAAGTTCATGTCGCTAGTCGCAAGCCCCGACATCATGTACCGGCTGTTGATCCAGAGTGTGGTGGACTATGCCTTCTACCTGCTCACCCCCGAAGGTATCGTCGCCAACTGGAACCCCGGCGCCCAGCGCGCCAAGGGCTACCTGGCCGAGGAAATCGTCGGCCAGCACTACTCGTTGTTCTACACCGATGCCGAGCGCGCCGCCGGGCTGCCCGCGCTCAACCTTGAGCAGGCGCGCAGCACCGGGCGCTTCGAAGAGACCGGTTCGCGCCTGCGCAAGGACGGCACGACCTTCCATGCCCATGTGGTGATCGACGCGGTGTACGACGATGCCGGGCAACTGGTGGGCTTCGCCAAGGTCACCCGCGACATTTCCGAGCACCACCGGCAAGAGCTGGAACTGCTGCAGGCCAAGGAACTGGCAGAGCAGTACAGCCAGGAAATGACCAAACTGTCGCAGTTCCTTGATTCGGTGATTGCCAACATCCCCGCCAGCGTCATTGTCCAGGACCTGGAAAGCCAGCGCATCCTGCTGGCCAACCAGCAGGCCGAACGCCTGTTCGGCGGGCCGCAGCGCAGCATGACCGGGCAGTTGCCCGGCGAATGCCTGGCACCGGGTGTTGCCGGTTACCTGGAACAGCAACTGGCCCGTGGCGCCCGCAGCACCAAGGGCCATGCCGCCGAAACCCGGGTCGACACGGCCTGCGGCCCACGCACCCTGCGCAGCCGCACCTTGCTCAGCCAGAACCGTGAAGGCCAGGCCGACTACGTGCTGTTCGTTGCCGAAGACGCCACCGAAGAGCTGGCCGCCCACGCGCAGATCCACCACATGGCGCACCACGATGCGCTGACCGGGCTGCCCAACCGCACCCTGTTCAACGAACGCCTGCGCCAGGCGCTGGTGCGTGACAGCGAGCACGCCAAGCTGACCGCCGCCCTGTGCCTGGACCTGGACAACTTCAAGAACATCAACGATTCGCTGGGCCACGCCTTTGGCGACAAGCTGCTGCGCGCGCTGGGCAAGCGCCTGCGGCGCGAGCTGCGCGAACACGACACCCTGGCCCGCCTGGGCGGCGACGAGTTTGCCGTGGTGCTGACCGGCCTGGAGGGCCGGGAGGCCGCATGCAACACTGCGCAGCGCCTGATCAACGCGATCTGCCCACCGTTCCAGATCGAGGGGCACCAGTTCACGGTGGGGGTGAGCATCGGTATTGCCATTGCGCCTGATGACAGCGACCAGGCCGAGCAACTGCTGGGCTACGCCGACATGGCGCTGTACGAGGCCAAGCGCAACGGCCGCAACCGCTACGAGTGCTTCAACGTCGAACTGGACGTCGCCGCGCGCCAGCGCCGCCTGGTGGAAACCGACCTGCGTACCGCGCTGCACCTGGGCCAGTTGCAGCTGCACTACCAGCCGGTGGTCGACCAGCAGACCAGTAGCGTTACCGGCTATGAGGCGTTGCTGCGCTGGGAGCACCCGACCCGCGGCATGGTCATGCCCATGGACTTCATCCCCATTGCCGAGGAAACCGGGCTGATCCACGAACTGGGCAACCGGGCGCTGAACCTGGCCTGCCAGGAGGCGGCCAGCTGGGACAGTGAGCAGACGGTGTCGGTCAACCTGTCGGCGGTGCAGTTCAAGAATGCCAACCTGGTGCACACCGTGGCCCTGGCGCTGGCCGACTCAGGCCTGCCGCCGCAGCGGCTGGAGCTGGAGGTCACCGAGTCGGTGCTGTTGGGCAACAGCGAGGAGAACGTGCGCACCCTGCGTGCACTGAAGGACCTGGGCGTGTCCATTTCGCTGGACGATTTCGGCACCGGGTATTCCTCGCTGGGCTACTTGCGTTCGTTCCCGTTCGACCGGATCAAGATCGACAAGTCGTTCGTGCATGACATGTGCGACAGCCGCGAGGCGATGTCGATCATCCGCGCCATTACTGACCTGTCCAACAGCCTGATGATCAAGACCACGGCCGAGGGGGTTGAGTCGGAGGAGCAGATGCGCCGGTTGGCGGCGGAGGGGTGCTCGCACTTCCAGGGTTACCTGTACGGGCGACCGGCACCGGCGAACGAGCGGTTGAAGCAGGTCATGACGCCGGCGTAGTGCCCTTGCGCGGGCCTGCAGAATCACCACAGCCGATCGGCCCGGCGCAGTACCTGTGGGAGCGGGTTCACCCGCGAAGCAGGCGACACGGTGGCTGGCACCGGCTGCGCCGGTGTTCGCGGGTGAACCCGCTCCCACATGGGCCGTGCAAGCTTTCAAGGCTTGATCAAGGCTTAGCTGTTCCAGTCCGGCGCAAACGCCGGGCTCACCACCCGCTGGTCCTTCGGCAACCCGGCGATCGCCGCGCGGTCCTCGTCATCCAGTTGCACGTTCGACGCCGCCAGGTTGGCCAGCTGGTTCTCGCGGCTGCCGGCCTTGGGGATCACCGCCACGCCGTCCTGGTCCAGCAACCACTTCAGCGCCACCTGGCTGGGCAGTACGCCATGCTTGCGGGCAATCGCCTGGATCACCGGCTGCGCCGCCGCCTGCCCACGGGCCAGCGGGGTGTAGGCGGTGAGCAGCAAGTCGTGGCGGCGGGCGTAGTCCAGCAGCGGTTGCTGGTCGAGCAGCACGTGGTATTCCACCTGGATCGCCGACAATGGTGCGCCCAGGGTTTCCACCACCTGGCGCAGCAGCCCCAGCGGGAAGTTGGCCACGCCGATGCTGCGCGCCTTGCCCTCGTCACGCAGGGCCACCAGGGTTTCGATGCTGCGGGCCAGGTCCCAGTCCTGGCCGGGCCAGTGGATGTGGAACAGGTCGACCTGCTCGGTACCCAGCGCGCGCAGGCTGTCCTCCAGCGACTGGCGCATGGCCTTGGGCGCCAGGCGATCCCACCATACTTTGGTGGTCAGGTGAATCTGCTCGCGCGGTACATCGCTGTCGCGCAGGGCCTGGCCGACGGCGGCTTCGTTGTCATAGGCAGTGGCGGTGTCGATGTGCCGGTAACCCACTTCAAGCGCCTGGCGCACGGCCTGGGTGCACTCGCTGCCGGTCATTGGCCAGGTGCCCAGGCCGATCGCGGGCAGGTCCAGGCCGTTTCGGGTGGTGAGCCTTTGCATGTAAATTCCTTGTAGGGTGGGCAGGGTTCGCATTCGATGGTCGGCGATCAGCACGCCACGGGCCATGCGCGCGGGGCGGAAAGTGGTCGATCAGCGAACAGAAATTGCACTCGGCCTTGGCTGGCGGCAATTGAACTTCCTTATTCTTTGGCATCTCTTCTAGAATCCGAGCTGTTGCATCCGCCAGGCAACGCCTGCGCGGCCTTCCCTGGGCGCCGCATCCAGCCGCGCCGTCATCGAGAGTGCCATGAGTTCCAGCACACCGCTGTCCGGAGTCAACCAACCCCTGCGCGGCATCGCCCTGGTGGTGGTGGCGACGTTCCTGTTCGCCAGTCACGATGCCCTGTCCAAGTTCCTCGGCGGCCTGTACCCGATCATCATGGTGGTGTGGGCGCGGTATGTGGTGCACACGCTGCTGATGGCCGGCATCTTCCTGCCCAAGGCCGGCCTCAACGTGCTGCGCACCCGCCGTCCGCTGTTGCAGACGTTACGTGCCCTGAGCCTGTTGAGTACCAGCCTGCTGTTCACCACCGGCCTGCAGTACCTGCCGCTGGCCGAGGCCACGGCGGTCAACTTCCTGGCCCCGGTGCTGGTCACCGCGCTGTCGGCGCCGTTGCTCAAGGAGCGGGTGACGGTGGGGCAGTGGGTGGCGGTGGTGATGGGCTTCATCGGTGTGCTGGTGGTGGTGCACCCGGGCGGGGCGATGTTCACCCCGGCCATCCTGTATCCGTTCGGTTCGGCGCTGGGCTTCTGCTTCTATCAGTTGCTGACGCGCATCCTGGCCGCGCATGACAGCCCGACCACCAGCAACTTCTATGCGGGGTTGTGCAACACCCTGGCGATGAGTGCGCTGGTGCCGTTCTTCTGGGAGATGCCGCGTTGGGACCATGCGCTGCTGATGCTGGCGCTGGGTGGCTTTGGCATGACTGCGCACCTGCTGCTGACCCAGGCCTTCCGCCATGCGGCACCGGCCTTGCTGGCGCCGTTCAGTTATTGCCAGATCGTGTTTGCCGGGTTGCTTGGGTTGGTTGTCTATAGCCAGGTGCCGGATACCCTGAGCCTGGTGGGCATCTCGGTGATTTGCCTCAGTGGGCTGGGGGCGGCGTGGATGCAGCGGGGTAAGTGACAACCTGTAGTGGCCTCTTCGCGGGTAAACCCGCTCCCACAGGTACAGCGCAGCCCGTGGGCAGGGCGCTGTACCTGTGGGAGCGGGTTCACCCGCGAAAGGGCCCTCAAACGCGACCCTTCAACAACGCCTGCAACGAATCGTCAAAGTCCCGCAGCGCATCGGCCTGCACCGCCCGTTCATCCTCGGCCACCCGCGCCACATCGCCCAGGCTCTTGCTGGCCCGCCCTTCAGCGCGGCCGATGTAGGTCAGCTGGTCATCGAAAAAGCGCGCTACCACCCGGCTTTCGATATCCGCGCTGGCCAAACGGCTTTCGGTGTTTAGCAGCACGATCACATCCGGGTGGTCACCCAGCAGCGTGTCCAGGTCGTCATAGAAAGT
This sequence comes from Pseudomonas sp. X4, assembly GCF_040784925.1. Lineage (NCBI taxonomy): Bacteria > Pseudomonadati > Pseudomonadota > Gammaproteobacteria > Pseudomonadales > Pseudomonadaceae > Pseudomonas > Pseudomonas sp. X4. The sequence goes on from NZ_CP160798.1 coordinate 4,836,873, forward strand.
CACTTCGGCAAACTGCTGCGCCAGTGACCGCGCCAGCCAGTCATACGCCTGGCTCTCGCTGCCCAGGGTCGCAACAGGGGCACGCTGGCCCTGGGCCGGTGCGGTTGCCTGGGTACGATGGCTGCCGAGGTATTCGAGGGTTGCTTCGGCGTCTCGCCCCAGCAGCACCGCCACCCTTTGGCCGGGGGCCAAGGCGACACTGGAAATGGCCGTGGCCGAATAGAAGTGCCCGTAGGGCTGCGCGTCGGTAGCGGCCGGGCTGGCACAACCGCCAAGGGCGGCCAGCAAGGCGAGCAGGGCAGCGATCATGCCGGTTTTCATGGGAGGCCTCATCAATCAGTGAATGCCGCCATCTTCCGCCCGGGCTTGCCGCAGCGGAACTTGATGGCATTCATGGTGGCTATCGATGAGGTCGATGCATCACTGCGTGGCCATGAACTGCAGGATGCGCTCGCGCAGCCAGCGCTCGGCCGGGTCATTGTCCTGGGCGCCGCTCCAGACCATCGACAGTTCGGCCTCGGTGATGTCGAACGGCGCCGGGTCGGCGCGCAGGCTGCCGTCGTCGGCCAGGGCGCAGGCGGCATAGTCCGGCACCGTGGCGATCAGCTCGGTGTTGCGCAGCAGGGCGCGCAGGCTGCCGAACTGCGGCACCGCCAGCACCACCTTGCGGCAGCGGCCGATGCGCGCCAGGTCGAGGTCGATATTGCCGCTCATGTCGCCCGAGAACGACACCATCACATGCGGGCGGGCGCAGTATTCGTCGAGGGTCAGCGGGCCCGGGCGGTCATCGGCGCGCAGCACCCGCACGCCAATGTTGCGCAGCTTGCGGCGCTTGGCGGTGGCCGGCAGGTCCGTGGTGTAGCTCACGCCCACCGAGATCTCGCCGCTGGCCAGCAGCCCCGGCATCAGCAGGAAGTTGGCCCGGCGCACCACCACGCTGATGTTCGGGGCCTCTTCGCGCAGGGCCTGCAGCAGGGCCGGGAACAGGCCGAACTCGGCATCGTCCGACAGGCCCAGGCGGAACACGTTGCAGCTGTTGACCGGGTCGAACTCGCGGGCGCGGCTGATGGCGGCGGAAATCACATCCATGGCCGGCCCCAGCTCGGCGAAGATCTGCATGGCCCGTGGCGTGGGCTCCATGGCCCGGCCGTTGCGGATCAGCAGCGGGTCGTCGAACAGCTCGCGCAGGCGGGCGAGGGCGGCGCTGACGGTGGGCTGGGTGATGAACAGCTTTTCGCCGACCCGGGTCAGGTTGCGTTCGATCATCAGGGCTTCGAACAGTACCAGCAGGTTCATGTCGACGCGGCGCAGGTCGTTGCGGTTCATGAGGGGGCGGGTTCCGGAGTAGAAGGGGTGGCGGTGTATTGAAGCATGTGGCCAGCCTGGTTGCCTTGTATGGATGTGCCGGCCTCTTCGCGGGTAAACCCGCTCCCACAGGATCACCACAGGTCCTGAGGGCTGTACCGTACCTGTGGGAGCGGGTTTACCCGCGAAGAGGCCGGCACAGGAAGGCTGACAGAGCCAACCTATCACCCCTCAATAGCCACTCTATTAGAACTCTGTCCAAGCTCGGCTAGTCTTTCCCCTGGCCCCGCGAATTCCGCGAGCGGGCGGCGTGTCAGCACTTGCGTGCAAGACCGCACCAACCCCGTCGTGACAGCTTCGCAAGCCCCGTGTAGACCTGATGAGGGGTAGCACGAGCCCACGCGCTCGGCTGAAAGAACACCTGGCAAAGACCGGAAATCTGGATAACCGACCCAAAGGTACCCGCAGATGTCGAACGAATCGAAATGCCCGTTCCATCAAACCGCAGGTGGCGGCACCACCAACCGTGACTGGTGGCCTGACCAGCTCAACCTGAGAATTCTTCACCAACATTCCTCCAAGTCCGACCCGATGGACCCGGGTTTCGACTATGCCAAGGCGTTCAAGAGCCTCGACTTCCAGGCCCTGAAGAAAGACCTGACCGCCTTGATGACCGACTCCCAGGACTGGTGGCCCGCCGACTTCGGCCACTACGGCCCGTTGTTCATCCGCATGGCCTGGCACAGCGCCGGTACCTACCGCATCGGCGATGGCCGGGGTGGTGCAGGCTCTGGCCAGCAGCGCTTCGCCCCGCTCAACAGCTGGCCGGACAACGTCAGCCTGGACAAGGCCCGGCGCCTGCTGTGGCCGATCAAGCAGAAGTACGGCAACAAGATTTCCTGGGCCGACCTGATCGTGCTCACCGGCAACGTCGCCCTCGAATCCATGGGCTTCAAGACCTTCGGCTTCTCCGGCGGGCGTGCCGACGTGTGGGAGCCGGACGAAGATGTGTACTGGGGTTCGGAAAAGGTCTGGCTGGGCGGAGACATTCGTTATGGCAATGAGCAGGTCAAGGCCCAGCCGCCAGGCCAGGGTGACCTGGTAGCAGAGCCAGCCAAGCACCCAGAGGAGCAAAGCCGGGACCTGTCCGGCGAGCGTAACCTGGAAAACCCCTTGGCTGCTGTGCAGATGGGCCTGATCTACGTGAACCCGGAAGGCCCGGACGGCAACCCCGACCCGGTAGCCTCGGGCAAGGACATCCGTGACACCTTCGGCCGCATGGCCATGAACGATGAAGAAACCGTGGCGCTGATCGCCGGTGGCCACGCCTTCGGCAAGACCCACGGTGCCGGCCCTGCCGACAACGTTGGCCCGGAGCCGGAAGCTGCAGCCCTGGAGCTGCAGGGGTTGGGTTGGGCCAACAAGTTCGGCAGCGGCAAGGGTGGCGATACCATCACCAGCGGCCTGGAAGTGACCTGGACTTCCACCCCCACCCGATGGAGCAACGAATACCTCAACAACCTGTTCAACTTCGACTGGGAACTGACCAAGAGCCCGGCCGGTGCCCACCAGTGGCGGCCGAAGGAGGGCAAGGGGGCAGGCACCGTGCCGGATGCCCATGACCCGGCCAAGCGCCACGCGCCTTCCATGCTCACCTCCGACCTGGCGCTGCGCTTCGACCCGATCTACGAGCCGATCGCCCGCCGCTTCAAGGACAACCCTGAGCAGCTGGCAGACGCCTTCGCCCGTGCCTGGTACAAGCTGATCCACCGCGACATGGGCCCATTGGCGCGCTACCTGGGCCCGGAAATGCCCAATGAAGAGCTGCTGTGGCAAGACCCGCTGCCAAAAGTCGACCACCCGCTGGTGGGTGAGCAGGACATTGCCGCGCTCAAGGCCAAGGTGCTCGCGGCGGGCCTGAGCGTTGGCGAGCTGGTGGCCACTGCCTGGGCGGCGGCGTCGACCTTCCGCGGTTCGGACAAGCGTGGTGGGGCCAATGGTGGCCGCCTGCGCCTGGCGCCGCAGAAGGACTGGCCGGCGAACCAGGGCACAGGCAAGGTGCTGGCGGCGCTGGAGAAGATCCAGGCCGAGTTCAATGCCGGTGGCAAGAAGATCTCCCTGGCTGACCTGATCGTTCTGGCTGGCGCCGCCGCAGTGGAAAAGGCTGCCAAGGACGCCGGGCACAACGTCAGCGTGGCGTTCCGCCCGGGGCGTACCGATGCCTCCCAGGCGCAGACCGACGTCGAGTCGTTCGCCGTGCTGGAGCCGCTGGCCGATGGCTTCCGCAACTTCACCAAGGCCCGCTACAGCGTCAAGGCCGAGAAGCTGCTGCTGGACAAGGCCCAGTTGTTGACCCTGACCGCGCCGGAAATGACCGTGCTGATCGGCGGCCTGCGCGTGCTCGGCGCCAACCATGGCGGCAGCCAGCAGGGCGTGTTCACCGACAAGGTCGGTACCCTGAGCAACGACTTCTTCCGCAACCTGCTGGACATGGGCGTTGAGTGGAAGCCGACCTCGGCGTATAACGAAACCTTCGAAGGGCGCGACCGCAAGACCGGGCAGGTGAAGTGGACCGGTAGCCGGGTTGACCTGGTGTTCGGCTCCCATGCCCAGTTGCGGGCGTTGAGCGAGGTGTACGGCAGCAGTGATGGCCGGGACAAGTTCGTGCGGGACTTTGTCGCGGCCTGGGAGAAAGTGATGGAGCTGGATCGCTTTGACCTGAAATAGCTTCGTCAGAAATGGGGGCGCTTTGCGCCCCTATCGCGACACAAGGCCGCTCCCACAGGTTCGGCGCCGCATGTGGATTCGGCGCTGGCTTGTAGGAGCGGCCTTGTGTCGCGACAGGGCTGCAAAGCAGCCCCGTGCTCTCCGGGGGCTGGACCATTTCAATCTTCCTGTGCAAGCTGATGCACGACAGTGATTGCACACAGAAGGTGATCGTTCGTGAACCCCGAAACCATGCTGGCGGCATTGCCAGGCTACGCCATGTCGGCCGAGTCGATACAGGTGCTGCCCGATGCCAAGGCCTACCGCGCCTGCCTGCTCGAGCGCATCCGCGCCGCAACCCGGCGTATCGTCATCGTTGCGCTGTATCTGCAGGAAGACGAGGCCGGCCAGGAAGTGCTGGATGCCTTGTACCAGGCCAAGGCCGCGCGGCCGGGGCTGGAAATCACCATCGTGGTCGACTGGTTCCGTGCCCGCCGCGGCCTGCTGGGCGCCGGGCGCCAGCCGGGTAACGCCGCCTGGTACCAGGCCCAGCGCCAGCACCATGGGCTGGACATCGTCATCCATGGCGTACCGGTGCAGACCCGCGAGCTGTTTGGCGTGTTGCACCTGAAGGGCAGCATCATCGACGACTGCGTGATCTACACCGGCGCCAGCCTTAACAACGTGTACCTGCACCGTTTCGACCGTTATCGCCTGGACCGCTACCACCTGTTCCAGTCACCAGAGCTGGCCGACGCGATGGTCGGGCTGGTGCGGCGCCTGCTGCACCACACCGCCACGCCGCGCCTCGACCTGCCGGCGCCACCCTCCACCCGCAGCCTGCGCGGCGACATCCGGCGCTTGCGCGCGCGGCTGCGGCGCATGGCCTATGAGGCACCGGCCAGCGCAGCGGGGCAGGGCCTGCGGGTTATTCCGCTGTTGGGTGTGGGCCGTGGCAACCCGCTGAACCGGGCACTGTGCGCCTTGCTGGCGGCGGCGCGCACGCAGGTCATCATCAGCACGCCGTATTTCAACCCGCCCCGGGTGCTGATGCGCGAGCTCGACCATGCCCTGGCGCGTGGCGTGCGGGTGGAGCTGATCGTTGGTGACCGCACGGCCAACGACTTCTATATCGCCCCCGGCGAGCCGTTCAGTGCCAGCGGCGCGTTGCCCTACCTGTACGAAGACAACCTGCGCGCCTTCACCCGACGTCGCCACGCTGCGATTGCCAGCGGCCAGCTGCAGGTGCGGATCTGGAATGACCCCGGGCATACCTTTCATGCCAAGGGCGTGTGGGTAGACCAGCGCTATTCATTGCTGACCGGTAACAACCTGAACCCGCGCGGCTTCAACCTGGACCTGGAGAACGGCCTGCTGATCGATGACCCGCAAGGGCAATGGCTGGGGCAACGGGAGGCAGAGTTGACCGAGTTGCGCCGGCATGCGCCGAAGATCGGCTCGGCAGAGGAGTTGGGGGTCAAGGCCGAGCACCCCAAGGAAGTGCGCAAGTTCCTGCGGCGGCTGCGCTATAGCCGGCTGGAGCCGCTGATCAAGCGGGTGCTCTGAGGGATTCAAGCGTTTTTGTGGGCGCGGCCTTGTGTCGCGAAAGGGCCGCAAAGCGGCCCCAGACGTTGGTGTCACTACCAAAATTGCCGGGGCTGCTCTGCAGCCCTTTCGCGACGCAAGGCCGCTCTCATAGAACTGCACATAACTCATTGAATTAGCAGGGCCCCTGTGGGAGCGGCTTTAGCCGCGAACACCGGCGCAGCCGGTGCCATACCGCGTTGGATTCTTCGCGGCTAAAGCCGCTCCCACAGGGTACGAGGATCGCTTGCGAATTCAATTATCTGTGCGACAGCGCAGCCCAAAGGGCTGGGCAATCTCCCACAGTGACCGCAGTCAGGCTGCTGCACCTTTGGCCTCAGCCACCTTTGTTTCCTGTTTGCCCCGCGGCTTGAGCCGCGACACCGCAAACAGCACCACCGCCAACCCGACGACCTGATACAGCGAAATCTCCTCGCTCAGGATCGCCCACGATGCCAGCACCGTCAGCACCGGCCCCAGGTTGAGCGGTGCGCTTTACTGCGCCGGGGCCAGGCGAATACCACTCACCTGCACCTGATCACCGGGCTTGAAGCGGGCATTGGGCGAGCGATAGCGCTGGGTACTGCCGTCGTCATGGCGTACCACGTAGGCCGCGTCGCTGTGCCCGCTGCCTTGTTGCACGGCGGCGCCGCCAAATGCACCTAGGGCTGCACCGGCGATGGCGCCGAACGGGCCACCGAGCGCGGCGCCGACCATCAGACCGCTGACGCCGCCGGCGCCATAGCCCACCGTGTTGTCGGGGCTTTCCGAGAGCACCTCGTCGGCGCAGGCGGGCAGGGCGATGGACAGGGACATCGCCAGAGGGAGGAGGATATTTTTCATGATGTTTATTTCCGCAAGGCAGGTAGTGGCGAAAGAGAATGGTTCAGCTTTCGTGCCAGCTGGGCAGCCCTTGCAGATGGGCGTGTTGCGCTGGTGTGTTGTCATAACGACAGCGGTTTTTGTGGTGCAAATGACAGGCTGGTGTCAATATGACATTCACTCGCACGGGTATCGGCCAGGGCTGGGCTATCATTTGCAGGCTGGTGGTGTAAGGCTCCTCTGAAAAGTCATCACGAGCGCATACAATCGGGCCTTTTCCTCGTCAACCAGATAGGCCAAACCGTTCATGGCGCTTGATCCACCCACGATGCTGACTATCTCGATCGCCCTGGCTGCCGCGGCTGCGTTGTACCTGGCAATCGAGTGGCGCAGCGTACGCGAGCCGTCGCTGCTGTTCTGGAGCGCAGGCTTTGCCACCATCACGATTGGTTCCACCCTGGCCTTGCTGCGTGGCATCGGTTTGTTGCTGATCGGTATCTGGTTCGCCAACGGCTTGCTGGTGGTGGCGCACTGGTTCTTCCTGGTGGGGGTGTTGCGCTTCACCCAGGTGCGGCTGTCGCGTATCTGGTTATCGGTCGTGCTGGTGTGGTTTGCCTTGCTGCTGATGCCTGTTGGGCCGCAGTGGTCGAAGGTGATGCTGATGGTCAACTCGTTGCTGGTGGCGCTGTTGACGCTCAAGGCCAGCTGGCTGTTGCGGCCGCATGGCAAGTCGCTGAGTGTTGGCGCGGTGCAGTTGCGCTATGTGTTGCTGGCGCATGGGTTGTTCTATGTGGCCAAGGCGATCATTGCGATCACACCGGGTACGCTGATTGACCTGGCCACCTTCGGCGGGCTGATCATTCAGGTTTCGTTGGTCGAAGGTGCGATGGCGATCATGCTGATTGCCTTGTCGATGACCGGCACCGTGCGCTACCGGCGCGAGGAGCGGATTGCCCGCCTGGCGGCCCGTGACCCGTTGACGGCGCTGTACAACCGGCGTGCACTGGAGGTGCGGGCGGGGCCTTTCTTCAAGGCAGTGGATTCGGCGCAGCCCGGGGCCTTGCTACTGATCGACATCGACAACTTCAAGCTGGTCAACGACCTGCACGGGCATGTTGCAGGGGACCGCTTGCTGATTGCCCTGAGCGAGATCATTCGCACGGTGCTGCCCGAGCGCTCGCTGGCCGCGCGGCTGGGCGGTGATGAGTTCGTCATTCTGCTGTGTGGTGCGAGCAGCGAGCGGGTCATGGAGCTGGGTGGACTGCTGCGCGAGCAGTTCCAGCAGTACGCAAGCAAGACGGTACCTACGCCGCAGCCGGTCACCTTGAGCATCGGCGCCAACCTGTTCGACCAACCGCCGACGAGCCTGGCAGCCTTGATCGAGCAGGGGGATGTCGCCTTGTACCAGTCCAAGCGCGGTGGGCGCGACAGCATCCGCTTCGTCGAACGGCCGATGGCCGACCTCAGTTAGTAGCAGTTTTGCCTTGGCTTCTGCCTTTGCCTTTGCTTTTGCTTTTGCTTCTAAGCGCGCGATAGTTCAGGCGCCGCCGATTGCGACTTCAGGAGGCCGAGCGAAGGGACTGCGGAGGGAGGTGACGGGCATGGATGCCCGTCAAGCGCTGAGGCCCCATGGATGGGGCCTGCAGCGCGTACTCCCGGGAGCAGGCCCGTAGCGAGGGGACCCCGGAGCGTAGCGTAGGGGCCGGATGATGGGAGCGGACGGTTTTTGGTTCCTTTTTGCCACGACAAAAAGGGACCCGCCGTAAGGGCGGAAAGGTGACTCAGCGCCACCATCGCGAATGAATGTCTACTAGATGTGAAGGCCCACATCCAAAAAGCCAAATAGCTGCAGGCCCCATCCATGGGGCCTCAGCAAGAATGGCGAATCAGGTCACCACCTGGTAGCACGGTACATACGCCGCGCCGCCAGGCAACTTCATCCGATGCTGGTCGACGAACGCCTGCAACAGCCGGCCCAGTGGGTCCAGCACGGCGCTGTCGCCACGGATCTGATACGGCCCGTGTTCCTCGATCAGGCGGATGCCCTTGTCCTTCACGTTGCCGGCGACGATGCCGGAAAACGCCCGGCGCAGGTTGGCGGCCAGTTCGTGGGCCGGCAGCTCGCGCCGCAGGTCGAGGTCGGCCATGGCCTGGTGGGTCGGGTCGAACGGGCGCTGGAAGCTCTCTTCGATCTTCAGCAGCCAGTTGAAGTGGAAGGCATCGTTGCGCTCCCGGCGGAACTGCTTCACCGCCTTGAGCCCTTCGACCATGTGCCGGGCAACTTCCGCCGGGTCATCGATGATGATCTCGTACAAGCGATGCGCCGCTTCACCCAGTGTGGCGCCGACGAACGCGTGCAACTGTTGCAGGTACGGCTCGGCACTGCGCGGGCCGGTGAGTACCACCGGGAACGGCAGGTTCTGGTTGTCCGGGTGCATGAGGATGCCCAGCAGGTAGAGGAACTCCTCGGCCGTGCCGGCACCGCCCGGGAAGATGATGATGCCGTGGCCGACACGGACGAAGGCTTCCAGGCGCTTCTCGATGTCCGGCAGGATCACCAGTTCGTTGACGATCGGGTTGGGCGCTTCGGCGGCGATGATGCCCGGCTCGGTCAGGCCCAGGTAGCGGCTGCCGTGCATGCGCTGCTTGGCATGGGCAATGGTGGCGCCCTTCATCGGGCCCTTCATCACACCCGGGCCGCAGCCGGTGCACACATCCAGCTTGCGCAGGCCCAGCTCGTGGCCGACCTTCTTGGTGTACTGGTATTCCTCGCTGCTGATCGAATGGCCACCCCAGCACACCACCATCTTTGGCTCCACGCCCGGGCGCAGGGTGCGAGCGTTGCGCAGCAGGTGGAAGACATAGTCGGTGATGCCCTGGGAGCTTTCCAGGTCGATGCGCTGGCTGGCCAGCTCGCTTTCGGTGTAGACGATGTCGCGCAGGGCGCTGAACAGCATTTCACGGGTGCTGGCGATCATTTCGCCATCGACGAAGGCGTCGGCCGGGGCATTCAGCAGCTCCAGGCGCACGCCGCGGTCCTGTTGATGAATACGCACCTCGAAGTCCTGATAGGCCTCAAGGATGGTCTTGGCATTGTCGACATGGGCGCCGGTGTTGAGGATGGCCAGGGCGCACTGGCGGAACAGGGTGTAAAGGCTACCGGTACCGACTTCACTCAGTTGCTGCACTTCACGTTGTGACAGCGTCTCCAGGCTGCCTTTGGGGCTGACGGATGCATTGATGACATTGCGTTGAGGCATCTAAGTCTTTCCTGTGCGGGTAAAACATCCTTCTTTGACAACACCATACCGAGAAATGTGGACGGCAACGAGGGGGGGCAACAAAAACCTCATCAGACCGAGCCGCCTGCTTCGCGGGTAAACCCGCTCCCACAGGTACGGCGCAGGTTCCGAAAGCAGCGCGATACCTGTGGGAGCGGGTTTACCCGCGAAGCAGGCGACTCGGTCTCAAGTCATCCCAACAGCTTCTGCACGCCAAGGGTAATCGCCACGCCACCAAACACCAGCCAGAGGTTGAGAATCGCCCCGGTGGCCAGCGCCCGCGGCCCGGCCTGGCGAATCTGGCTGAGGCGCGTCTCCATCCCCAGCGCGGTCATGGCCATGGTCAGGGCGAAGGTATCCAGGCTGTTGACCGCCTGGGTCACGCTGCCCGGCAACACCTGCAGCGAATTCACCAGCACCAGCGCGAGGAAGCCGAAGGCGAACCACGGCATGGCGATGCGCCCGTTGCCCTGTGCCTGGCCCGGCTGGCGCGCGCGGCTGATCCAAAGGCCCACCACCAGCAGCACCGGTACCAGCAGCATCACCCGGGTCATCTTGACGATGGTGGCGATATGCGTGGCCTCGGGGCTGACGTTGCTGGCCGCACCGACCACCTGGGCCACTTCGTGAATGGTGCCACCCAGGAACAGCCCGGCGCCCATGGCGTCCAGTTGCAGCCAGCCGGCATTGATCGCCAATGGGTAGAGGAACATCGACAGGGTGCCGAACAGCACCACGCTACCAACCGCCATGGCGCTTTTGTGCGGTGCACTGCGCAGCGCCGACTCGAAGGCCAGAACCGCGGCGGCGCCGCAGATGGCGCTGCCGGCCGCGGTCAGCAAGGCGGTATCGCGGTCCAGCTTGAACAGCTGCATGCCGCACCACAGGCCGATCAGCAGGGTGCTGGACACCACCAGCAACGACACGATGAGCCCGGACCAGCCGACTTCGGCAATTTCCTGCAGGCTTACCCGCAGGCCGAAGAAGGCCACGGCAATGCGCAGCAGGCCGCGGGCGGAAAAGTTGATACCCGCCGCCCAGCTAGCCGGTACACCGTCACGCAGTGCATTGCCGTAAAGCGCACCGGCGACGATACCGACGATCAGCGGGCTGATACCCAGGTTGGCGATGGCGGGCAGGGCGGCCAACTGGGTGACCGCAAGCGCGAACAGCGCGACGAACAGGATGCCATTGAGCCGCCCTCGGGTAGAGAGGGTAGGTGCAAAGGCGGGGTTGGACGGAGCCGTGGCCATGTGAGTCCTCCGGAAAGGTGTTTCGACATGGCTTACGTTAATGTGGTTATAAGCTTATAAAAAATCGTAATTTAGGATGGCAAATATCCGTTTAGCTGATATTTTTCATTCATGACCCCAGAACAACTGATAACTTTTGCCACCGTCGCCGAGTACGGCAACATCAGCCATGCGGCCCAGGCCTTGCATTTGTCGCAGCCGGCGGTGTCTGGCCAGCTCAAGCTGCTGCAGGAGGCCTTTGGCGAGCCGCTGTATCAGCGCGCCGGCCGGGGTGTGCGGCTGACAGCAGCCGGCGAGCAATTGCTGGCCCATGCCGAGCGCCTGCGCGAAACCTTCCGTCAGGCCCAGGCATTGCGCGAGGCCATGCGCGGGTTGGAGCGCGGTACCTTGCGCATCGGCGCCAGTACCACGCCGGCCAGCTACCTGCTGCCTTACCTGATTGCCGATTTCCATGCCCGCTACCCGGAGGTGCTGGTGAGCACTTCCAACGGCAATACGGCAGAAATCGTCGCTGCGCTGGACAGCGTCGATATCGCCCTGATCGAAGGGCCGCCTGGGCAGGAACTGCCATTGGGCACGGCGGTGACGGCGTGGCGGGAGGACGAGATCGTGGCCATCGTGCCGCGTGGTCATCCGCTGGCTGGCAGTGACCGACAGACGCTGGCGTCGCTGGGGGTTTACCCGTTGGTGCTGCGCGAGAGCGGCTCGGGTGTGCGGCAGATCGTCGAGCGGGCATTTGCCCGCAGTGGCGTGGCGATGCGCGTGGCGCTGGAGATTGCCGGGGTGGAAGGGGTGAAGGAGGCAGTACGGGCCGGGATGGGAATTGGTTTTGTGTCGGCGATGTCGATCCGGCATGAGGATGGGGCGTTGCAGCGGTTGCAGGTTGTGCCGCAGGCGTTGGTGCGGCGGTTTTCCATTCTGGTGCCGCATGCAGCCACCCCGTCGCGGGCTGCGGCGCGGTTTCTGGAGTTGTGTGTTGGCCTGCAAGAGGTGGGGTGACTCTGCTGGCCTCTTCGCGGGCTTGCCCGCTCCCACAGGTTTCTCACGGTTCTTGAATGCGGTGCAGTACCTGTGGGAGCGGGCGAGCCCGCGAAGAGGCCTGCACAGGCAACCTCAATCCACCCGAAACACATGCTTCAGATAGGCCACGAAGTTCTCATCCCGGCACTGTGTCTTGCCCGGGCTGTCGGAAATCTTGGCCACCGGTGCCCCATTGCAGGCCGTCATCTTGATCACGATGTTCATCGGCTCCACCCCCGGGATATCGCAGGTCAGCCTGGTACCAATGCCAAAGCTCACATTGATCCGCTCATGCAACGCCCGGTACAGCCCCAGCGCCTTGGCAAGGTCCAGCCCGTCGGAAAAGATCAGGGTCTTGCTCTTCGGGTCGATCCCCAGCCGCTCATAGTGGGCAATGGCCTTTTCCGCCCAGGCCAGCGGATCGCCCGAATCGTGCCGCAGGCCATCGAACAGCTTGGCGAAGTACAGGTCGAAATCGCCGAGGAACGCGTCCATGGTGATGCAGTCGGTCAGGGCGATGCCCAGCAGCCCCCGGTATTCCCGCACCCAGCATTCCAGCGCGGCAGCCTGGCTGTCGACCAGGCGCGGGCCGAGTTGCTGGTGGGCCATGAACCACTCGTGCGCCATGGTGCCGATCGGCTTGAGCTGGTATTCGCGGGCCAGGTGCACGTTGCTGGTACCGACAAAGCGGCCTGGGAAGTCACGCTTCAGAATGTGCACCACCTCTTCCTGCACCCGGTAGGAGAAGCGCCGCCGGGTGCCGAAGTCGGCCAGTTGGAAACCGGCCAGTTCTTCGGCGCTGGCCTCGGCCTTCAGCCAGTCGAGGTTCTGATACAGGCGCTCGCGGACCTGTTCGATCACCACCTCGCGATAGCGGTAGCGGTTGCGCACCTCGCTGATGATCGCCAGCAGCGGGATCTCGTAGAGAATCACGTGCAACCACGGCCCGCGCACGCGAATCGCCAGTTGCCCGGCATCATCCAGGCCTACCTGTACATAGCGCAGGTTGAAGCGGAACAGGCTGAGAAAGCGGATGAAGTCCGGTTTGATGAACGGGATCTTCTCCAGGTAGGCGAGCTGGTCATGCGTGATGCTGACATCGGCCAGTTGCTCGACCTGGTAACGGATTTCCGCCAGGTAAGGTGCGAGGTTCTCGCCGTTACGGCAGCGGAACTCCCATTCCACCTCGGCGTTGGGGTAGTTGTGCAGCACCGCCTGCATCATGGTGATCTTGTAGAAGTCGGTGTCCAGCAGGTTCTGGATGATGCGTGGGCCGAAAACGCTGTCGCTCATGGGCGGTCTTCCTTGATCAGAGAGAGCTGGTGGTCGAGCGCGGCTTCGTCGCCGCAGAGGATCACGCCGTCGGCGGCCAGGGCGCCACACGCCTCGATGGCGCCTGCCTGGGTGAGGGCGCGGCAGGCCGGCAGGTACAACAGCACCTGGAAGCCGGCCTGGCGCAATTGGCGGGCGGTGGTCCTGACGCAATAGTCCAGGGCCAGGCCACCGACGATCACCGCGCCCACCTGCTGCACCTTGAGGTATTCGATCACCCCGGTGGAGCGGCGTTCGGCCAGGTCGTGGTAGCAGGCGCCGTAGGGGTGCAGGTCGGGCTCGACGCCTTTCCACACGAAATAGTCGTAGTCGATGGGGGCCGGCAGGCCGGGCAGCAACTCGAAGCCGGGTGTGCCGGGGACGCAGTGGCTGACCCAGGTCAGGTCGGCGTTGGCCAGTTGCAGGGGCTGCAGCATGTGCGCGGGGTCGGCGACTACCCAGGCGGCGTTGGCCGGGTGGGCGTCCTTGCTGCCCAGGCGCAGATCGGCGCGCAAGGCCATGGTATTAAGATCTACCGCGATTTCATTGCCTTCGGGAACCGGCAGCTCTTGCGGCACGTTGCTGGTGAAGCCGTTCTGGGCGTCGACATCGAAACTGGCGATCTTCATGGCGGTTCTCCTCGCTGGAATGGATACATAATTCACTTGGTGTATTAAGTGTGTCAAGCAACTTTTGAAACGGGCTTTCTGCTTGCCTTACTTAGATGCTCTGGTGGATTATGGTGAGCTTGAACAAGGAGTCGCCCGGTGAATGCAGTCGAAGTCCTGGCCAGCGTCGATATCGTCGCCCTGCGCATGGCCCCCGAAGCTCAACATCTGCAGGTGCTGCTGCACCGTCGTGAGCGTGAACCGCATGCCGGCCAGTGGGCCTTGCCCGGGGTGATCGTCAATGGCCGCACCCCCGACACCAGCCTGGAAGCTGCTGCCGAACGCGCGCTGCGCGAGAAAACCCAGGTCGTACCGTGCTACATGGAACAGGTGGGCACCGAGGGCAATGCTTTCCGCGACCCGCGTGGATGGTCACTCAGCACCTATTACCTGGCATTGCTCGAACCCGGGCAGGTCGTCGAGGGCGAGCAACTGGCGTTTTTCGACTTGGACAGCGTATTGGCGCGCAAGGTGCTGTTGCCCTTTGATCACAACCTGTTGGTGGAGCGCGCCCGTGAGCGGCTGGCGGCGAAGACGGTGTACAGCAGCCTGCCGCTGTACCTGCTGGCGGAGAAGTTCACTGTGCTGGATGCGCTAGGTGCGGTGCAGGCGTGCCTGGGGCAGGCGGTGAACAACACCTCGCTGCGCAAACGCCTGGAGCGCTTGCGCGAGCAGGGGTGGGTGAGGGACACCGGGGAGAAGAACCAGCCCAGGCTGGGCCGGCCGCAGCAGTTGTATCAGTACACACCACAGGGGGAGCGGGCGTTCATGTTTGACCGCAGCCTGCTGCCTGAGGGCGCTTAGTCGCCTGTACCGACCTCATCGCCGGCAAGCCACACGCACAGGTGCAGCGTTGATCTCGAGGTTGTCGCTGTACCTTTGGGAGCGGCCTTGTGTCGCGAAAGGGCCGCAACGCGGCCCCAGGATTGATGCGCAACAGTTGAAATTGCTGGGGCTGCTTTGCAGCCCTTTCGCGACACAAGGCCGCTCCCACAGGGGATTGCGCCAACTTTCAGAATTTGAGCAAGACAGTTGCTCCCAGGTAAAGCATCAGGCTCGAGCCCTATGATTACCCTGTGGGAGCTGGCTTGCCGGCGATGAGGCCCGTTCAGGCAAGCACATTCATCAATGCGCGCAGCGGCTGGTATCGCCTTGTTCCGCTGGTGCCTTGCGCGCCGCCGCCAGGATGGTCGCCAGCACGATCAGCGCAGCGCCAGCGGCCATGCGCAGGCTTGGCTGCTCACCGAACAACCACCAGGCGCCGATGATCGCGTACACCGGCTCCAGCGCGATGATCATGCCGGCCGTGCGCGCTTCCAGGCCTTCCAGGCTCTTGACGAACAGGAACTGCGACAGCCCGGTGCAGAACACGCCCAACAGCGCCAGGTTGACCCAGTCACTGCCAGCCAGGCTGGTGTTGCCCAGGTGAGTGAAGGCAAACGGCGCCACCAGCGCAGCCACCACCACGTTCTGCCAGAAGGCCACCTGCATGGCGTTCATGCTCGAGCCGTTGCGGCGGTTGGCCACGGTCAGCAGGGCGAACGCCAGGCCCGAGCCCAGGCCCCAGAGCAGGCCGACGGTGCCTTTGTCGAGCAGGTCGAAGGTCGGTACCACCAACACCAGACCGGCCGTGACCATCAGCAGCAGCAAACCTTGCACGGCACCGATACGCTGGCCGAACACGCCGCGCTCGATCATGGCGATGAACGCCGGGAAGCTGGCGAAGCCCAGGGTGGCCACGGCCACGCCGCCAACCTTCACGGCGATGAAGAAGGTTACCCAGTGGGCAGCCAGCAGGGCGCCGGTCAGGCCCAGCACCGGCAGGTTGCGCAGGGTGAGGGCGTCGAGCAGACGCGTGCCCTTGAGCCCGGCGACGAAGCCCAGGGCGATGAAGGCGAAGGTGGCGCGGCCGAAGGTGATGATGCTGGCGTCGGCCTCGATCAGGTGACCGAGGATACCGGTCAGGCCGAACAGCACAGCGGCGATATGGGCAACGCACAGGGCGTTACGGTGGCCGGTGGCAGCACCGGCTACGGGGATTGAAGTCGCGATCATGGCAGTCAAGTCTTCACAATGTGGCGCGCGCAAACACTCCCGGCTGGCGCGGCGCGGGTCTCTGATACTGGGAGTTTTATCGTTATGAGCCCGGACGAACTGCCCGGTGCAAAAAGGCGCCACAGCGTTGGAATTGTGAAGCGAGGCTGTTTTACTCGCGAATACCGCACCGATCAGCCCACGGCGCGGGGCTGGTCGATGTGTGTATTATTTTTGTAGACACAGTTCTGAAGCCGATCACGGGCGACGTGTGCTTGTCTGATCGCGACATCGGTTGTTGCCTTGCTGCGCCGCGTCACTCGTCGCCGTAGTTCATGATCGACAACAGGCGGATGGGTACCTGCACCAGCTGCTCGGGGCCGTGCGGGGTCTCGCCGTCGAAGGTCAGGCTGTCGCCGGCCTGCATGTGATAGAGCTGGTTGCCGTGGCGGTACACCAGTTCACCCTCCAGCAAGTGGAGGAACTCGGTGCCGGGGTGGGCGAAGGTCGGGAACTCTTCGCTGGCGTCGTCCATGGTCACCATGTACGCCTCGAAGTTCTTCTTCGGCCCCCTGGCGTGATTGAGCAAATGGTAGGTGTGGCCTTTTTCGGTACCGCGGCGCACCACCTCCAGCCCTTCACCGGCTTTCACCAACAAGGCATTGCCGTCGGGCTGGTCATATTGGCTGAACAGCTTGGCCATCGGCATGCCCAGCACGTCGCACAGGCGGCTGAGGGTGTCGAGGCTGGTAGATACCTGGGCGTTCTCGATCTTGCTCAGCATGCCTTGGCTGATGCCGGCGATGCGCGCCACGTCGGCGAGCTTGAGGGACTGGGCCTGGCGCTGGCGCTTGATCTGCAGGCCCAGGTACTGCTCCAGGCGAAGGCGCGGTTCGGTTTCGGTTGGCATCGAATGTCCTGCACGGTTTCAGTTCAAGAATAAAGTTTTCGCACTGGGAAAGTGCGAAATGCAGCTGCGGTGGCTGCATCTTTCCTCGGGTGAAAACAAGTTTCCCATAAATGGAGCATGGAAATCTGCTTGGGTTTTTGTGCTGGCCGTACCGGCCTCTTCGCGGGCACGCCCGCTCCCACAGGCCCGCGGAGAGGCCCGATCCAGGCAACATAAGGTTGCACCCTGAACAAAGTTGGCAAGCGCATTGCATTCCTGTGGGGAAAGTAAGTTTCCTCAGTGGAATCATTGCCCCTTGCCCAGGAGTGTTCAACCCATGTTGCCAGCAGAAACCCAGCGCACCCTCGATCAGCACGGTATCAAGTACGTGCTGGCGCAGTTCGTCGATATCCATGGCTCGGCGAAGACCAAATCGGTGCCGGTCTCGGGCCTGAAGATGGTGGCCGAGGAGGGCGCCGGCTTTGCCGGGTTCGCCATCTGCGGCATGGGCATGGAACCGCACGGCCCCGACTTCATGGCCCGCGGCGACCTTTCCACCTTGATCCCGGTACCGTGGCAGCCGGGTTACGGCCGGGTGGTGTGTGTAGGCCACGTAAACGGCCAACCCTGGCCCTACGACAGCCGCTACGTGTTGCAGCAGCAGGTGCAGCGCCTGGCCGACAAAGGCTGGACCCTGAATACCGGCCTTGAGCCCGAGTTCAGCCTGTTCCGCCGCGACGAGGATGGCAAGCTGCAACTGGTGGACGCCTCCGACAACCTCGACAAGCCGTGCTACGACTACAAGGGCCTGTCGCGTTCGCGGCTGTTCCTCGAACGCCTGACCGAGGCGTTGCAGCCGGTGGGCTTCGACATCTACCAGATCGACCACGAGGACGCCAACGGCCAGTTCGAGATCAACTACACCTACAGCGACGCAATGGAGTCGGCCGACCGCTTCACCTTCTTCCGCATGGCCGCTGGCGAGATCGCCAACGACCTGGGGATGATCTGCTCGTTCATGCCCAAGCCCGACCCCAAGCGTGCTGGCAATGGCATGCACTTCCACCTGTCGCTGGCCAGCAGCACCAACAAGAACCTGTTCCATGACCCGTCCGACAGCAGCGGCATGGGCCTGTCGAAGTTGGCCTACCACTTTGCCGCAGGCCTGTTGGCCCATGGCCCGGCGCTGTGCGCCTTCGCCGCGCCCACGGTCAACTCGTACAAGCGCCTGGTGGTCGGCCGCTCGCTTTCCGGCGCCACCTGGGCCCCGGCGTTTGTCGCCTACGGCGCCAACAACCGCTCGGCGATGGTTCGCATCCCCTATGGCCGCCTGGAGTTCCGCCTGCCGGACGCTGGCTGCAACCCGTACCTGGTCACCGCCGCGATCATCGCTGCCGGCCTCGATGGCATCGACCGTCAGCTGGAGCCGGGCGAGATGTGCAACGAGAACCTCTACAACCTGAGCCTGGAAGAGATTGCCGCACGCGGCATCAAGACCTTGCCGCAGTCGTTGAAGGAAGCCGCCGACGCCCTGGAGGCCGACCCGCTGTTCCGCGAAGTGCTGGGCGCCGAGATCGTCGACGAGTTCATCAAGCTCAAGCGCATGGAGTGGGTGGAGTACTGCCGCCATGTCTCCGACTGGGAAATCCAGCGTTACACCGAATTCTTCTGACCGCCCCCAATCCCTTGGGCGGCCAGCACGAAAGCGGTCGCCCACTGCCTAGTAAGGAGCATCACCATGTGTGGAATCGTAGGTCTGTACCTGAAAAAACCCGAGCTGGAAGCCCAGCTCGGCAAGCTCTTCGAACCCATGCTCGAAGCCATGACCGACCGTGGCCCGGACAGCGCCGGCTTTGCCATCTACGGCGACGAAGTGGCCGATGGCTGGGTCAAGCTGACCCTGCAGGCCACTGACATCAACTACCCCTGGGCGGCGCTGATGGGTCAGCTGGAAGGGCGCCTGGGCTGCTCGCTGGACTGGTTCCAGAACGCCAGCGCCGCCGTGCTCAAGGTGCACACCCGCGAGGCATCGGTCCGCCAGGCCCTGAGCGAACTGGCCCCTGACGTGCGCATCATGAGCGCCGGGCAGAGCATCGAGATCCTCAAGGGCATGGGCCTGCCGGCGGAAATCTCCAGCCGCTTCGGCCTGGCCGGCATG
This sequence comes from Pseudomonas sp. X4, assembly GCF_040784925.1. Taxonomy (NCBI): domain Bacteria; kingdom Pseudomonadati; phylum Pseudomonadota; class Gammaproteobacteria; order Pseudomonadales; family Pseudomonadaceae; genus Pseudomonas; species Pseudomonas sp. X4. Next base: position 4,855,904 of record NZ_CP160798.1, read on the forward strand.
AAAGGCAGCCACATCATCGGCCATACCCGCATGGCCACCGAAAGCGCCGTGACCATGGAAGGCAGCCACCCGTTCTCCACCGGCGCCGACCTGTGCCTGGTGCACAACGGCTCGCTGTCCAACCACTTCCGCCTGCGCCAGGAGCTCAAGCGCGAAGGCATCAGCTTCGAGACCGACAACGACACCGAAGTGGCCGCCGGCTACCTGACCTGGCGCCTGCAGCAGGGCGACAGCCTGGCTCAGGCCCTGGATGGCGCCCTGGAAGACCTGGACGGCTTCTTCACCTTCGCCATCGGCACGCGCAACGGCTTTGCCGTGATCCGCGACCCGATCGCCTGCAAGCCCGCCGTGCTGGCCGAGACCGACGACTACGTGGCCATGGCCTCGGAGTACCAGGCGCTGGCCAGCCTGCCGGGCATCGAGAACGCCAAGGTCTGGGAACCGGCCCCGGCCACCCTGTACGTCTGGGAACGCGAAAGCGCCTGACCTGCCACCGAACCACTGGAGAACCACATGAAGACGATCGACCTTTCCAGCACCTCGGTGCGTGTCCTCAACCAGTCCTTGCACGGTGAGGTGCAGGACCACGAATGGCGGGTGACCCACCCCGACGGCAAGCACAACCTGGCCGTGGGCATCAACGCCGCCGTGGCCGTGGATATCGAAGGCCACGCCGGCTACTACTGCGCCGGCATGAACCAGCAGGCCAGCGTCACCGTGCATGGCAACGTCGGTGTCGGCGTGGCCGAGAACATGATGTCCGGCTCGGTGCGGGTCAAGGGCAGCGCCTCCCAGGCCGCCGGCGCCACCGCCCATGGCGGGCTGCTGGTGATCGAGGGCGACGCCGGCGCGCGTTGCGGTATTTCCATGAAGGGCGTGGATATCGTCGTCGGCGGCAGCATCGGCCACATGAGCTGCTTCATGGGCCAGGCCGGGCGTTTGGTGGTGTGTGGCGATGCCGGCGATGCGCTGGGCGATTCGCTGTACGAGGTGCGCATCTACGTCAAGGGTGCGGTGCAGTCGCTGGGCTCGGACTGCATCGAGAAAGAGATGCGCGCCGAGCACCTGCAAGAGCTGCAGGAACTGCTGAACAAGGCCGGCCTGGACCACAAGGCTGCCGATTTCAAACGCTACGGCTCGGCTCGCCAGCTGTACAACTTCAAAGTCGACAACGCCAGCGCGTACTGATCCAGGAGCATTCCCATGAGCGAGCAATTCCCCCCGGTACTGCGTGAGTCGGCCACCTTCGACCGCCTGACCATCCAGGAAATCCAGCGTGCCGCCGAAACCGGCATCTACGACATCCGCGGCGGCGGCACCAAGCGCCGCGTGCCGCACTTCGACGACCTGCTGCTGCTCGGTGCCAGCGTGTCGCGCTACCCGCTGGAAGGCTACCGCGAGAAATGCGGCACCGATGTGCTGCTGGGCACCCGCTTCGCCAAGAAGCCGATCCACCTGAAAATTCCGGTGACCATCGCCGGCATGAGTTTCGGCGCGCTGTCGGCCAACGCCAAAGAGGCGCTGGGCCGTGGTGCGACCATCGCCGGCACCAGCACCACCACGGGCGACGGCGGCATGACCCCGGAGGAACGCGGCCAGTCGCAACACCTGGTGTACCAGTACCTGCCGTCGCGCTATGGCATGAACCCCGATGACCTGCGCAAGGCCGATGCCATCGAGATCGTCCTTGGCCAGGGTGCCAAGCCGGGCGGTGGCGGCATGCTGCTGGGCATGAAGGTGACCGAGCGCGTGGCCGGCATGCGCACCTTGCCGATCGGCGTCGACCAGCGCAGCGCCTGCCGCCACCCGGACTGGACCGGCCCGGATGACCTGGCGATCAAGATTGCCGAGATCCGCGAGATCACCGACTGGGAAAAACCCATCTACGTGAAGATCGGCGCCAGCCGCCCGTACTACGACGTAAAGCTGGCGGTGAAGGCCGGTGCCGATGTGATCGTGCTCGACGGCATGCAGGGCGGTACCGCCGCGACTCAGGAAGTGTTCATCGAACACGTCGGCATCCCGATCCTGCCGGCCATTCCGCAGGCAGTGCAGGCGCTGCAGGAAATGGGCATGCACCGCAAGGTGCAGCTGATCGTTTCCGGTGGTATTCGCAACGGTGCCGACGTGGCCAAGGCCATGGCTCTCGGGGCTGATGCGGTGGCCATTGGCACTGCGGCGTTGATCGCGCTGGGTGACAACCACCCGCGGCTGGATGCCGAACTGAAGAAGATCGGCTCGGCGGCCGGTTTCTATGACGACTGGCAGAACGGCCGCGACCCGGCCGGCATTACCACCCAGGACCCGGAACTGGCCAGGCGCCTGAACCCGGAGGAGGCCGGGCGCCGCCTGGCCAACTACCTGCGGGTGCTGGTGCTGGAGGCGCAGACCATGGCGCGGGCGTGTGGCAAGTCGCACTTGCACAACCTCGACCCGGAGGACCTGGTGGCGTTGACCGTGGAGGCTGCGGCGATGGCGCGGGTTCCGTTGGCGGGGACCGCCTGGGTGCCGGGGCAGGCGCAGTATTGAGTTGACCGTCGGGGGCCGCTTTGCGGCCCTTTCGCGACACAAGGCCGCTCCTACAGGGGACCGCGTATCGCCCCCCTGTAGGAGCGGCCTTGTGTCGCGATGGGCTGCAAGGCAGCCCCAGGGCACCCCCACCATTCACACAGGAGTGACTCCATGAGCACCTCCCCCTCGCTGTAATCCGGCCTCTTCGCGGGCTTGCCCGCTCCCACCGGGACACCACAGCCTTCGAGGCCGGTGACATCCTGTGGGAGCGGGCAAGCCCGCGAAGAGGCCGGCACTGGTTGAATCAGTGCCCCATGGCCACCTTGGCACCCATCTGCCGGCGACGGTAGGCGCTGTCACGGCTGGCCAGCCACCAGTACAGCGGCGAAGTAACTGCCAGCCCCACCAGCCACGACAGGTCCGCTCCGTTGATATGCTCGGAAATCGGCCCGACATACAGTGGCGTGTTCATGAACGGGATCTGCACCACGATGCCCACGGCATAGGCGATCAGCGCCTGCGGGTTGTAGCGCCCGTAGATGCCGCCATCGACCTGGAAGATCGACTGGATATCGTAGTCACCCTTGTGGATGGCATAGAAGTCGATCAGGTTGATCGCTGTCCACGGCACCAGCACCACCAGCAGCACCAGCACCATGTCGACGAAGTGGCCGATGAAGTCCGCCGAGGCGAACACCGCCACCACGCAGCAGGCCGTCAGCACTACCAGCGACAGCACGGCGCGGCTCTTGGCGGTGGGGATCCAGCGGTGGGCGAAGGTTTGCACCAGGGTGATGATCGACAGCACTGCGCCATACAGGTTGAGGGCGTTGTGGCTGATCACGCTAAGCAGGAACAGCACCAGCATGATCGGGCCGAGGGTGCCGGTGGCCAGCTTGACCGCGTCCATGGTGTCCATGCCGGCCGGGATCGCCAGCACCGCCACGGCGCCGAAGATGAACGACAGGCTCGAACCCAGGGCCGAGCCCAGGTAGGTAGTCCAGAACGTCGAGCTGACCTTCACGTCCGCCGGCAGGTAGCGCGAGTAGTCCGACACGTAGGGTGCAAAGGCGATCTGCCACAGCGCCGCCAGCGACACGGTGGCCAGCCAGCCGGCCAGGTTGAAGCCGCCGCGGGTGAGGAAGTCGTCGCTCTGCACGTGGCTGAAGATGTAGCCGAAGCCGACCACGATGCCGATACCCAGCACCCAGGTGCCGATGCGGTTGAGCACGTGGATGAAGCGGTAGCCGATGATGCCGATGATGCCCGAGCCCAGCGCACCGATGACGATGCCCACCGGTACCGGCACGGCATCGACCACGCCGTGCAGCGACTTGCCGGCGAGGACGATGTTGGAGGCGAAGAAGCCGATGTACATGACCCCGGCGATCACCACCACCAGCAGCGCGCCGAGCGAGCCGAACTGGGCGCGGCTCTGGATCATCTGCGGGATGCCCATCTGTGGGCCCTGGGCCGAGTGCAGCGCCATCAGTACGCCACCGACCAGGTGGCCGACCAGGATGGCGACGATGCCCCAGACCAGGTTCAGGTGGAACAGTTGCACGCCCAGCGCGCCTGTGACGATGGGCAGCGGCGCGATGTTGCCGCCGAACCACAGTGTGAACAGATCCCTTACCTTTCCATGGCGGTCTTGCGGGGGCACGTAGCCGATCGTGTGTTTTTCTATGAGGGGTGCCGAATTGGCTGCACTGGTCATGACTGACTCCAAGGCAAGGTAGGGCATCGGGAGCTGCCCGGGGGCGTGCCGGCGAAGGGCGACGCGTTCTTGTTGGAGCGATGATGCGGGGCGCGGGGATAACGAGAAATTAGTAAATATGTGCCCATAAACCTTAAAAAACCTAAGGCTGACAAAAGGTTAAGCGGGGGACGGTAGCAAGGAGGGTGCCAGGGGGCGGGAGGGCTTGGGCTAGAGGGGGTTGGGCCTTGTGGAGGCTAGAAGCGGTGTGCTTTGGTGGGGCGCCGTGCGCGTTTGCAGGGCAGATAAAAGATCGCCTGTGCCGGCCCTTTCGCGGGTGAACCCGCTCCCACAGGTACTGCGCATGGCTTGAAATCAATGCGGTCGAGGTGGGAGCGGGTTTACCCGCGAAAGGGCCGGCACAGGCAACAACGCTACATCGGCAACAACCGATCCTGTATCACCTCTTTCATCACCAGGGTCGAACTCAACCGCTTCACATTGGGAATGCTGGTCAGCTGCTCGTCATACAGCTTCTGGAACGCCGGCAAATCCTTGGCCACCACATGCAGCAGGTAATCCGGGTCGCCAAACAGCCGCTGCGCCTCGACGATCTGCGGGATTTCGGCCAGCGCCGCTTCAAAGTCCGCTACCGGCTGGCGAGTGACTTCGCGCAGGGTCACGAACACCAGCGCGGCAAAGTTCAGCCCCAGGGCGCTCGGCGCCAGGCGGGCGTGATAGCCAAGAATCGCCCCTGATTCCTCCAGCGCCTTCAAGCGCCGATGGCAGGGCGACAGGCTGAGCCCCACACGGTCTGCCAACTCGGTCACCGATAGCCGACCGTCTTTTTGCAGTTCGGCAAGGATTTTTCGATCAGTCCTGTCCATCGAGAAGGATCTTCCAGTTATTGAGGGCTATTGGGGAATATACGGAAGAAAATCCCTCGGCGGAATCCGTAATCTTTCGTCATCCCAAAGCAGTGGAAAAAGGAAGATTCAAGTGGCTCTCAGTGTTCTGACGGCGTTCTGGGCCGTGTCGATGCTGTTCGTGATTACCCCGGGCGCGGACTGGGCCTACGCCATTTCGGCCGGCATGCGCGGGCGCTGGGTGATGCCCGCGGTGGCGGGGATGTTGTCGGGGCATTTCCTTGCGACCCTGGTGGTGGCGGCCGGGGTCGGCAGCCTGCTGGCCGGCCACCCGCTGGCGCTGACCTTGCTGACCCTGGCGGGGTGCAGCTACCTGCTGTGGCTGGGTGGCAACCTGCTGCTGAGCCCGGCATTGCCGGCGGCCGGGCAGGATGGTGCGGGGGAGTCGGGGTCCCGCTGGGCATTGAAAGGGTTTTGCGTCAGTGGCCTGAACCCGAAAGTGTTCCTGCTGTTCCTGGCGCTGTTGCCGCAGTTCACCGACCCGCAGTCGAGCTGGCCGGTGCCGTTGCAGATCTTGCTGCTGGGCCTGGTGCACCTGTGCAGCTCGCTGGTGATCTACTCGCTGGTCGGTTATGGCGCCAAAGCCGTGCTGAGCACCCGGCCGGGGGCGGCGAAGCTGGTCGGGCGGGTGTCGGGGGTGGCGATGATCACGGTGGCCCTGGGCTTGATAGCGGGTCAAATAAGTTGAATTCACTGGCCTCATCGCCGGCAAGCCAGCTCCCACCGGTTCAATGCCGGGCCTGAGCCATGCGGGGTACTTGTGGGAGCTGGCTTGCCGGCGATGAGGCCAGTACAGACGATAGACAAAGCCTCGGATAAACTCGCAGCACTCCAACGCACAACCAGGATGTGCCCCATGCCCGAAACCACGCAACTGCTCACCTTCGCCCTGATCTGCCTCGGCATGGTCCTGACCCCAGGGCCGAACATGATCTACCTGATCTCCCGCTCGATCTGCCAGGGCCGCAAGGCCGGGCTGATTTCGTTGGGTGGTGTGGCCCTGGGCTTCGTCATCTACATGTTCTGCGCTGCGCTGGGCATCACCGCACTGGTGATGGCCGTGCCTTTTGCCTACGACGCGCTGCGCATCGGTGGCGCGCTGTACCTGTTGTACCTGGCCTGGCAGGCGCTGCGCCCTGGTGGCCGTTCGCCGTTCCAGGTTCGCGACCTGCCTGCCGACAGCCCGCGGCGGCTGTTCACCATGGGCTTTGCCACCAGCCTGCTCAACCCCAAGATCGCCGTCATGTACCTGTCGTTGATGCCGCAGTTCATCGAGCCGGGGCATGGCAGCGTGCTGCTGCAGTCGCTGGTGCTGGGGTCGACGCAGATCGCCATCAGCGTTTCGGTCAATGCATTGATCGCGATCATGGCAGGGTCGATCGCCGTTTTCCTCGCCGGTCGCCCGCTGTGGCAGCAGGTTCAGCGCTGGCTGATGGGTACGGTGCTGGCGGGCCTGGCCGTGCGCATGCTGGCCGAAGGGCGGCGTTGACCGCTAGGCCTCAGTCGGCGGCTCCTGGGGCAGGTACAAGGTAAAGGTGGTGCCCTGGCCCGGGACACTGTTCACCTGCACATCGCCCCCGGACTGCTTGGCAAAACCGAACACCTGCGACAGCCCAAGCCCGGTGCCTTCACCCGGTGCCTTGGTGGTGAAGAACGGGTCGAAGATGCGCTCCAGCAGTTCGGCGGCAATGCCGACACCGCTGTCGCTCACCGAAATCGCCGCGAACTGGCCCGGTTGTGGCGCCTGGCCGCGCAGGGCGGGCAGGCGCTGGTCGGCCTGAAGGCGCAGCTGCAAGGTGCCTTCGCCGGCCATGGCATCGCGGCCGTTGAGCATCAGGTTGATTACCGCGGTTTCCAGCTGGTTGAGGTCGGCGCGGATATGGCAAGGCGCCTGCGGTAACTGCAGCTCGACCTGGATCCGCGCACCGGTGGCCGTGTCGAGCATGTCGGCCATGGCTTCCAGCCGTGGCCCGGCCTCGAACACTTGCGGGCTCAGGGCCTGGCGGCGGGCGAAGGCCAGCAACTGGCCGGTCAGCCTGGTACCGCGGTCGACAGTGTCGGACATGGTCTTGAGGTAGCGCTCGCGGCGCTGTGCATCGAGGTTGGGGCGCTGCAGAAAATGCAGCGACGAGCGAATGATGGTCAGCAGGTTGTTGAAGTCATGGGCCACGCCGCCGGTCAGCTGGCCGATGGCTTCGAGCTTCTGGGCCTGGCGCAGCACGGCTTCTGTGTACAGCAACTGGCTGGTGCGTTCATCCACGCGCTGTTCGAGGGTGGCATTCAGCGCCTCCAGTGCCGCCATGGCCTCGCGCACTTCGGTGTGGGCCTGCACCCGCTGGACATGCGCCCAGGAGCGCTCGGTGACTTCGCTGATCAGCGCCTGTTCATAGTGGGTCCACTCCCGTGGCGCCTTGTCGTGGATGGCCATCAGCGCGGTCAGCCGGCCGCCTTTGATCAGGGGCATGCAAATGGTCGCGGTAATGCCGATGGCCTGGAAGGTGGCAGCTTCCTCGGGGGGCAGCTCGCTCAGGTTGTCCTGGATGACCAACGGCAGGCCACTGCGCAGGCGGCCGAGCGCCAGCTTGCCGAAGTCCTGCAAGCGATAGCGGCCCAACAGATGCGGCGAGCCGGGCGCCACGGCGTCACCGCAGATGGTGAAACCGTCTTCGTCGGGCTCCATCACCGCATAGGCGCAACTCGACAGTTGCAGGTGTTCGACCAGCATGCGCGTGGTAGTGGCAAGGATCTGGTCCGGGTCGGTGGCGTCGGCCACGGCACGGCCCAGGTCGTCGAGGAATTTCAGGCGCTGGTTGGCGAGCACGCTGGCGGTGGTTTCGGTGACTGTATCGAGCATGCCCAGCACCTTGCCGTCATGGTCGCGGATGGGGCTGTAGCAGAAGGTGAAATAGGCCCGTTCGGGGCTGCCGTTGCGGTCGATGACGAGCGGGAAGTCTTCGATGTACACCGCCTCGCCGGCCAGAGCGCGGTTGGCCATGTGGCCGATGTCGGCCCAGGCTTCCTGCCACACGGCGCGGAAGGGGATGCCCAGGGCCGAGGGCTTTTGCCCGAGTATCTGCGAGAAAGCGTCGTTGTGCAGGGTGAGCAGGTCAGGGCCCCAGAGCACGGCTTGCGGGAAGCGCGAGGCCAGGCACAGGGCCAGGCTGGTTTTCAGCGGGTCGGGCCAGTGCTGCAGCGGGCCCAGTGTGGTGGCGGCCCAATCGTGGTTGCGGATGCGCTCGGCCATCAGCCCGCCGCCGTCTAGCCATTTTGCCATGTGCTCTGCCGGTCCTTTTGCGTAAGGCCTTTAGGGTGCACCGAGAATAGACGCTTGGCGAGGGATTTGTGTTACGTGTACCGGCCTCTTCGCGGGCTTGCCCGCTCCTACAGGGATAGCACATTGCTCAAGCCTTGCGCCGTACAGGTGGGAGCGGGCAGGCCCGCGAAGAGCCGGCCCAGGCTAGCGAATGAAGTGCACCTTGCCTGTGTCGTCATTGCCCATGTAGATGCCATAAACCCCGGCCTGCCGCTCGAGGATATAGCGCTCGAGAATCTGCCGGATTGCCGGGTAGTAGATCTCGTCCCACGGGATCTCGTCCGGTTCGAAGAACCTGTACTCCAGCGTTTCCACCCCGTACTGCCCGGTTTCCTCGGTGGCGATGGCGCGGAAGATGATGTAGACCTCGCTGATCTTCGGGACGCTGAAGATCGAGTACGGCGAGACGATTTCGGCACGTACGCCGCTTTCTTCCCAGACCTCGCGCAGGGCCGCCTGCTCGGTGGTTTCGCCGGCCTCCATGAACCCGGCCGGCAAGGTCCAGGTGCCGGGGCGTGGCGGGATGGCGCGCTGGCACAGCAGGTACTTGCCATCACGCTCGATGATGCAGCCGGCGATGATCTTCGGGTTGATGTAGTGAATGTAGCCGCAACCGGTGCAGTGCAGGCGCTCGTGGGTGTCGCCTGTGGGAACGCCCCGGGCCAGTTCCGTGGTGCAGTGCGGGCAGTAGCGCGGGGCGTTGGGCATGATCGGTGGCCTGTGGGTGGCTTATATGCGTGGGTCCTTCAAGGCCAGGGGCTCGACCATCTCGCGCACCTTGACGTTGTCATCCTGCTTCTGGCGCAGGTAGTCCAGGGCCACCTTGGCGGCGGCGCGGACGTGGTCGACCGAGGCCTGGTGGGCAACCAGCGGGTCGCCGCTCTTGATCGCCTCGACGATCTTTTCCATTTCGCGGTTGCTGGCGCCGCGGCGGTTCTCCTGCGACACCGAGGTGGCGCGCAGGTAGCTGATGCGCGCCTGCAACTGGCGCAGCTGCTGGGCCGCCACCTGGTTGCCGGAGCCTTCCAGCAGCACATCGTAGAAGCCTTGTACCGAGTCCAGCACCTGTTGCAGTTCGCCTTCCTCGAGGGCTTCGCGGTTGACCTCCAGCGCGCGTTCCAGGGCGCGGATGTCCTTGGCCTTGGCGTTGAGGGTGAACAGCTGCACGATCAGGCCTTCGAGCACGCAGCGCAGCTCGTAGATGTCGCGGGCGTCTTCCAGGGTGATGATGGCCACGCGCGGGCCCTTGGCGTCGGCGAACTCCACCAGGCCTTCGGACTCCAGGTGGCGCAGAGCTTCACGCACCGAGGTGCGGCTGACGCCGAGGCGGTCGCAGAGGTCGCGCTCGACCAGGCGGTCGCCTGGCAGCAGGTGGAAGTTCATGATCGCGGCGCGCAGCTTGTCGAGCACGATTTCGCGCAGGGTAACGGGGTTGCGGTTGACCTTGAAGCTGTCGTCGAGTGGCTGGCGTTTCATCAAGTGCGCTCTTAAAGAGGCTGCCCGGCCGCAACCGCAACAGCACCACGAACCTTGGGTGCTCCTTGCGTGGGTTCGAACAGCCCGGTGTTAACGGGTTGACTCCGCATCGGCTTCAGCGAACGCTTCGCGGGCCAGGCGGAAACTGTCCACCGCCGCGGGCACGCCGCAATAAATGCCGACCTGGAGCAGGATCTCGCGAATCTGTTCACGGCTCAGGCCATTACGCAAGGCGCCGCGAATGTGCAGCTTGAGCTCGTGGGGCCGGTTGAGCGCGGAAATCATGGCCAAGTTTATCATGCTGCGCTCTTTGAGCGACAAGCCTTCGCGGCCCCAGACGTGGCCCCAGCAGTATTCGGTGACCAGCTCCTGCAACGGCTTGGTGAAGTCGTCGGCGTTCTGGATCGAGCGGTTGACGTAGTCCTCGCCCAGCACCTGGGTGCGGATCTGCAGGCCTTTTTCGTACTTTTCATTGCTCATGTGCAGTACTCCGGAATAAAACAGGGGACGCAACCGAGGGTGAGACGATAACGCGGCCCCTAAAAACAGGGTGAAACAGGGGCCGCTGTGCGGCCCATCGCCGGCAAGCCAGCTCCCACAGATACAGCGCAGGGCCACAGGCCTGTGGAATCCCTGTGGGAGCTGGCTTGCCGGCGATGGGCTGCACGGCAGCCCCGGCGATCTCAAGGTCAGCCCAGGGGCGGCAGGGCGCCCAGCTTGCCCTTGTGGTAGACCATCGGGGTCACCGGCTCGGCCGGCAGCACCAGGTTCTTCACCGCGCCGACGATGATCGCGTGGTCACCGCCGTCGTACTCGCGCCACAGTTCGCACTCGATGATCGCCGTGGCCTTGGCCAGCAGCGGGTTGCCCAGCTCGCTCAGGTGCCAGTCGATGCCTTTGGCCTTGTCCTTGCCCTTGCCGGCGAAGGCATAGGCCTCGGCGGTCTGGTCGGCGGACAGCAGGTGAATCGCGAACTGCTTGCTGTCACGCAGGATGGGGTAGGTGTCGGAGGCGTAGTTGGGGCAGAACAGCACCAGCGCCGGGTCGATCGACAGCGCGCTGAACGCGCTGGCGGTGATGCCGACGATGCCACCGTCGGCGTCGAGGGTGGTGACCACCGTGACGCCGGACGGGAAGGAGCCCATCACGTCTTTGTAGATGCCTGGTTCGATCATCTTGTGCTACCTCTTAGCGCATCACAAACGGGTCGGGCATCGGCGCGGTGGACAGGTTGATCCACACCGTCTTCAGCTCGGTATAGGCCAGCACCGAATCGATGCCGCTCTCACGGCCGTAGCCGCTGTTCTTGAACCCGCCGATCGGCGCCATGGCCGACACGGCACGGTAGGTGTTGACCCAGATGATCCCCGAACGCACGTCGCGGGCCAGGCGGTGGGCACGGCCCAGGTCGCGGGTCCAGATGCCGGCAGCCAGGCCGAACTGCGAGTCGTTGGCGATGGCCAGGGCCTCTTCCTCGGTCTTGAAGCGGATTACCGCGGCAACCGGGCCGAACACCTCTTCCTGCATGATGGTCATCGAGTTGCTGTCGCACTCGAACAGGGTCGGCTCGTAGAACCAGCCGTCACCCTCGACTTCGGCGCGCTTGCCGCCCATGTGCAGCTTGGCGCCTTCGGCCTTGGCCGCGGCCACCAGGCCTTCGACCACGGCCAGCTGTTGCGCGGTGGCCATGGGGCCCATTTCGCTGGCATCGTCCTGCGGGTTGCCGATGCGGATGCGCTTGGCGCGAGCGATCAGGCGTTCGACGAACTCGTCGAAGATCTCGTCCTGCACCAGCAGGCGCGAGCCGGCCACGCAGCTTTGCCCGGAGGCGGCATAGATGCCGGCCACGGCGCCGTTGATGGCGCTGTCCAGGTCGGCGTCGGCGAAGATGATGTTCGGCGACTTGCCGCCCAGCTCCAGCGACAGCTTGGCGAAGTTCTCGGCGCTGCTGCGCACCACGTGGCGGGCGGTGGCGGCGCCGCCGGTGAAGGCGATCTTGCGCACCAGCGGGTGGCGGGTCAGCGCCGCGCCAGTGCTGGGGCCGTAGCCGGTGACCACGTTGACCACACCCGCCGGGAAGCCGGCCTCGAGGGCCAGGCGGGCCAGCTCGAGGATGGTCGCCGAGGCGTGCTCGGACGGCTTGAGCACGATGGTGTTGCCGGCGGCCAGGGCCGGGGCCAGCTTGATTGCGGTGAGGTACAGCGGGCTGTTCCACGGGATGATCCCGGCCACCACGCCGATCGGCTCATGCACGGTGTAGGCGAACAGGTCGGGCTTGTCCAGCGGCAGGGTGCCGCCTTCAAGCTTGTCGGCAAGGCCTGCGGTGTAGTGGAAGAACTCCGGCAGGTAGCCGACCTGGCCGCGGGTTTCGCGGATCAGCTTGCCGTTGTCACGGCTTTCCAGCTGGGCCAGGTGTTCCTTGTTTTCGGCAATCAGGTCACCCAGGCGACGCAGCAGCTTGCCGCGCGCGGTGGCGGTGATGCTGCGCCACTCCTTGCTGTCGAAGGCACGCTGGGCGGCCTGCACGGCCAGCTCCACATCGGCCTCGTCGGCGTCGGGCAGTTGCGCCCAGGCCTGGGCGGTGGCCGGGTTGAGGCTGTCGAAGGTCTTGCCGCTCTGGGCATCGCGCCATTGGCCGTCGATGCACATCTGGAAACGAACGAGGGTCATGCAACAATCCCCTTGGCGGATTCGGTGAGGGTGCGGGCTTGCGCGAGGAAGTCCAGCAGCATCTTGTTGACTTCACGCGGTGCTTCCACCGGCATCATATGCCGTTGCTCGGCGAGGACCACGCTGTGCGCGCCAGGAATGCTGGCGGCGAGCTGGCGGGTCATGGCCGGGGTGGAGCCCGAGTCGAGTTCGCCGGTGGCGATCAGCGTCGGCACCTGGATACTGGCCAGGTCGGCGGCGCGGTACATGTCCTGGGTGGCGAACAGCGAATAAGTGGTGTGGTAGCCCTGCGGGTCGTTGCTCGCCAGCACCTGGCGAATGGCGGCGACCTGCGCCGGGTTGGCAGCCTTGTATTCACGGCTGAACCAGCGGTCGAGCGCGGCGTCGACGTTGGCGTCGGGGCCCAGCTGCGCAGCCTGGGCGGCGCGGGCGATAACGCCGGCACTCTGCTCGGGGGTGCGGTTGAACACGCTGTTGAGCACTACCAGTGCGGCCAGGCGCTGCGGGTAGCCGAGGGCGAACGCCCGGGCGACCAGGCCGCCCATGGAGAAGCCGATCACGGTGGCTTGCGCGATCTGCAGGTGGTCGAGCAGTTCGGCGAGCTGGGCGGCATAGCCTTCCAGGCCGATGTCGGCTGCCGGCAGTGCGCTCTGGCCGTGGCCGAGCATGTCGTAGGCGATGACGCGGTAGTCGTTGGCCAGGCCAACGAACTGACCGCCCCACATTTCCTTGTTCAGGCCCACGCCGTGGATCAGTACCACGGGTTGGCCCTGGCCGACGGACAGGTAGCTGGTGCCGGCGGGTGTGCGTTCAGCGACAGGCTGAATCATGGAGGGCGCTCCTTGAAGGTCGGGCGCGGCGGGTAAGCACGCCACGCCCCGGCCCGTCTTGGTTGTTGTTATTGAGCGTTGGCTTTTTCGGCAGCCAGTTCTTCCAGGTCGATGTAGCGGTTGCCGATGCGCGGGTGCAGGCGGCCGCCGTCGGAGGCGCCCAGGACCACGACGATTTCATCGGCGCGCGGGGCATCTTCGATCTGCATTTCCAGGGTGATGTAGTGCGAGCGCAGGCCTTCGTCGTCCTTCTGCATCATCGGGATCTGGATAGAGGTGCCCGGGCCGCCGCGCTTGTTGGTGAAGCTCAGGTAGCTCTTGGCCTGTACCGCTTCGCGGTAGTGGTTGCCGAAGCGCAGGGTGTGGATCACCGCCGAGGCGTGTTCGATTTCGCCGTCGGCACCGACGACTGCGGCCTTGCCGTAGGCTTCGATCTTGTCGGCGCCGCCGATGGCTGCAGTCAGGCGCTCGACCATCAGGGCACCCAGGTCCGAGCAGTTGGCACGGATTTCCGGCTTCAGATCTTCAACGAAACCGCGACCGGCCCATGGGTTCTTGATCACGACGGCCAGGCCGACCATGGTCACCGGCTTGTCGGTGGCCTTGCCGCCTTCGATGCGGGTCTCTTCGGAGTAGGTGACGATCTTGCGGATTTCGAAACTCATGGGTGGCTCCTGGTGAGGGTTATCAGCTCTTGTTGTCTGATGGTATACCATAATATTTGTTGTGCAAGAGGTGGCTGGAAATTTCTCTTGCGAGGGGACGAAAGGCGCTGTGTATCGGGGTTTTTGTGGCGTTCTGTACCGGCCTCTTCGCGGGTGAACCCGCTCCCACAGGTACCCCACAGGGTTCATGGTCTGCGCCATACCTGTGGGAGCGGGTTCACCCGCGAAGAGGCCAGTACAGGCAACGGATCAATCCCCAAAAAAAAGCCCGCTCACGCGGGCCACAGGGCCCACGGGAGCGGGCGCGTCCCGCAATGTTTCAGGTAATGGGAAATCAGGCGAACGCCGGCACCACTTCCTTGATGAACAGCTCCAGCGATTTCTTCTTCTCGGCGTGGGGCAGGCTGTTGTCGCACCAGAAGCTGAACTCGTCGACGCCGAGTTCCTGGTAGTACTTGATACGCGCGATGATCTCTTCCGGCGTGCCGATCATGGTGTTCTTGCGGATGTTCTCCAGCTCGAACGCCGGCACTTCGGCAAACTTCGATTCCGGGCTCGGCTCGAGGAAGCCGTTGACCGGGGTGGTCTTGTTGCCGAACCAGGCATCGAAGGTGCGGTAGAAGCGCGAGATGGCCTTGGCGCCGACCTTCCAGCCTTCCGGCTCGGCCGGGCTGTGCACGTGGGTGTGGCGCAGCACCATCAGTTGCGGGCGCGGCACGCCCGGGTTGTTGTCCAGGGCAGCCTGGAACTTGTTCTTCAGGTCCAGCACTTCCTCGTCACCCTTCATCAGCGGGGTGACCATGACGTTGCAGCCATTGGCCACGGCGAAGTTGTGCGAGTCCGGGTCGCGGGCGGCGATCCACATCGGTGGGGTGGCGTTGAACGGCTTCGGCACGCTGGTGGAGGTGGGGAACTTGTAGACTTCGCCGTCATGGGCGTAGTCGCCTTCCCACAGCTTGCGCACCACCGGCACCATTTCGCGCAGGGCCTTGCCGCCGTCGGTGGCCGGCATGCCGCCTGCCATGCGGTCGAATTCGAACTGGTAGGCGCCACGCGCCAGGCCCACTTCCATGCGGCCATTGCTGATCACGTCGAGCAGGGCGCATTCGCCCGCCACGCGGATCGGGTTCCAGAACGGCGCGATGATGGTGCCGGCGCCCAGGCGGATCTTGTCGGTGCGCGCAGCCAGGTAGGCCAGCAGCGGCATCGGGCTTGGCGAAATGGTGTATTCCATGGCGTGGTGTTCGCCGATCCACACGGTGCTGAAACCGCCGTTCTCGGCCATCAGGGTCAGTTCGGTCAGGTCTTCGAACAGCTGGCGGTGGCTGACCTGTTCATCCCAACGTTCCATGTGCACGAACAACGAAAATTTCATGGGGCTTTCCTCAACGCTTGAAAGGGGCTGGCGCCTGGCAGGGTTGGCGCCAGCGGTCTCGATTCAGAATAGGCTTCAGGCAAAGGCCGGCAGGCTGGCCATCTTGCCGCGGCAGTACACCATCGGCCGTGGCGCCTCTTCAGGGACGATCAGGTTGTGCACCTTGCCGACCATGATGGCGTGGTCGCCACCTTCGTATTCGCGCCACAGTTCGCATTCGATGACCGCGGTGGCACCGGCCAGGATCGGGTTGCCCAGTTCGCTCAGGGACCACTCGATGCCACTGGCCTTGTCCTTGCCCTTCTTGGCGAAGGCATAGGCCTCGGCCTGCTGTTCACCGGACAACAGATGAATGGCGAAGCGCTTCTGCCTGATCAGCACGGGGTAGGAGTCGGAGGTGTAGTTGGGGCAGAACAGCACCAGCGGCGGGTCCATCGACAGGGAGGAGAAGGCGCTGGCGGTCAGGCCGACGACCGAGCCATCGTCGTCCAGGGTGGTGATGACGGTAACGCCGGACGGGAAGGAGCCCAGGACATGCTTGTAGACGGTTGCGTCGATCATCTGGTGTACCTCTATAGGGCTGCGGTGGTCCGCGGTTTTTATCGTTGATGTGTCTGATGGTATACCGTAATACCTATTTTGCAAGCGGAATTTTCAAGCGAGGGTATTGCGCGATGAACGGCTCAAGCCCGCGAATACCGTGGGTTTGAGCGGTGAGGCGGTTTGCCGCAGGGGTTGCGCGAGCGGATCAGTGGGCGTTTTTTCCTACGGATCAGTGTTGTCAAAAGTTTGGAATACCATAATATGGTCCGCAGCTGAGAGGCCGCCTAGATGCGGTTTCCTTACAAAGATAAAAACGACCTTTCGAGCTGAATCCTATGTCCCAACCGTCGTCGCAACACCAGTTTGTCGAGAATCACACGGTCGATTACGTTCCACCTGCCGAGCGCCACGGGAAGGCGCGCGACCTGTTCACCCTCTGGTTCAGTACCAACATCGCGCCACTGCCCATCGTCACCGGCGCCATGGTGGTCCAGGTGTTCCACCTGAACCTGTTGTGGGGCCTGGTCGCCATCGTGCTGGGCCATCTGGTCGGGGGCGTGGTCATTGCCCTTGCTTCTGCGCAGGGACCGCAGCTGGGCATTCCGCAAATGGTGCAGAGCCGTGGCCAGTTCGGCCGCTACGGCGCCTTGCTGATCGTGTTCTTCACCGCGCTGATCTATGTCGGTTTTTTCATTTCCAACATCGTCCTGGCGGGCAAGACCATCCACGGCATCACCCCGAGCGTGCCGATGCCGGGCGCGATCGTGATCGGGGCGCTGAGTGCCACCGCCATTGGCGTGATCGGTTACCGCTTCATCCACATCCTCAACCGCATCGGTACCTGGGTGATGGGTTCGGCGTTGCTGGCCGGTTTCATCATGATGTTCGCCCAGGAACTGCCGGCCGACTTCTTCAGCCGTGGCGCGTTCAACCTGTCGGGCTTCATCGCCACCGTGTCGCTGGGCACCATCTGGCAGATCAGCTTCTCGCCGTATACCTCCGACTACTCGCGCTACCTGCCGCGTGAAGTGGGCATTGCCAAGCCGTTCTGGGCCACCTACTTCGGCGCTACCCTGGGCACCATCCTGTGCTTCAGCTTTGGTGCGGTGGCGGTGCTGTGCGTGCCGGAAGGCACCGATGCGATGGACGCGGTCAAGCAGGCCACCGGCTGGCTGGGCCCGATCCTGATGGTGCTGTTCCTGCTCAACATCATCAGCCACAACGCCCTCAATCTGTATGGCGCGGTGCTGTCGATCGTGACCGCGATCCAGACCTTCATCGCCGAGTGGACGCCGAGCATCAAGGTGCGGGTGGTGCTGGCTGCGGTGATTCTGGTGGGCTGCGGCATGGTCGCGCTGAATGCCTCGGCGGACTTCATCGGCCAGTTCATCGGCCTGATCCTGGCATTGCTGCTGGTGCTGGTGCCGTGGGCGTCGATCAACCTGATCGACTTCTACCTGATCAAGAAGGGCCAGTACGACATCGCCTCGATCTTCAGTGCCGACGGCGGC
Organism: Pseudomonas sp. X4; assembly: GCF_040784925.1. Taxonomy (NCBI): domain Bacteria; kingdom Pseudomonadati; phylum Pseudomonadota; class Gammaproteobacteria; order Pseudomonadales; family Pseudomonadaceae; genus Pseudomonas; species Pseudomonas sp. X4. Next base: position 4,873,420 of record NZ_CP160798.1, read on the forward strand.
ATCTATGGCCGCTTCAACCACCACGCGATCATTGCCTATGCCTGCGGCATCCTGGTGCAGCTTCCGTTTGCCAATACGTCGCTGTATGTGGGGCCGTACTCCAATATCGTCGAAGGGGCTGACCTGTCGTGGCTGTTCGGCCTGCTGGTGACGGTGCCGCTGTATTACTGCCTGGCGACCCGGGGCAAGGCTGCCGAGAAGGCGGGGCGGGTTGTGAGTGTCAATGACTGATAGAGAGTAGTTGCAGGTATTGGGGCCGCGTTGCGCCCCTTCGCGGGCACGCCCGCGAAGGGCCACGATGTGGCCCCGGCTATTTCAGCTCAAACCTTGAACTGCGCCACCAGGCCATTCAGGTCCACCGCCAACCGCGACAGATCCTGCGCCGCCGCACTGGTCTGGTTTGCCCCCGCCGATGTCTGCATCGCCAGGTCGCGAATGTTCACCAGGTTGCGGTCCACCTCCCGCGCCACCTGCGCCTGTTCCTCCGAGGCGCTGGCAATCACCAGGTTGCGTTGGTTGATCGAGGCAATCGCCTCGGCAATCACCTCCAGCGTGCCGCTGGCGCGGCCCTGGCTGCTGTGCATCGCCGTCACCGCCCGCTCGGTACCGTTCTGGATCCCGGCAATCATCTGCTCGATCTCGGCGGTCGACTGCTGGGTACGGTGGGCGAGGGCGCGTACCTCATCGGCCACCACGGCAAAGCCACGGCCCGCCTCGCCGGCGCGGGCCGCTTCGATGGCGGCATTCAGCGCCAGCAAGTTGGTCTGCCCGGCAATCGCGCCAATCACGTCCAGCACGCGGCTGATCTCGTTGGCATTGTTGGCCAGCTGTTCGATCTCGGTCGAGGTACCGGTCACGTCAGCCACCAGATGCTGGATGGACGCCAGCGCCTGGTTGACCCGGTCGCGGCCATCACGGGTGGTCTGGTCGGCGCCCTTCGAGGCGTCGGCGGTGCTGACGGCATTGTTCGCCACTTCCTCGACCGCCGCAGTCATCTGGTTGACGGCGGTGGCCGCCTGGTCGATCTCCGCGCTTTGCTGGTGCAGGCCGCGGCTGGTGTCTTCGGTGACGGTGTGCAGTTCCTCCGAAGCCGAGGCCAACTGGTCGGACGAGGCGGCGATCTTGCGGATGGTGTCGCGCAGGCTGCCCTGCATGCGGCCCAGGGCGCGCAGCAGCAAGGCTGGTTCGTCGCGGCCGATTACACGGATGTCCTGGGTTAGGTCGCCGGTCGCCACGCGTTCGGCCACGCTCACCGCATCGGCCAGCGGCACGACGATACTGCGAGTGAGCATGGTGGCAATGGCGACCAGGGCCAGCATGATCACCAGCAGCGAGACAATGATCGCGGTGAACGCTTCGTCAGCCACGTCGCTGCTGAGCTGCGAGGCCTGTTCGGCACCTTTGCCGTTGTAGGCGATCAGCGCCGCCATGGCCTGCATCATGCTGTCGGCGCGCTGGGTCAGGGGGCCGTTGATCTGCTGCCTGGCGTCTTCCATGCGGCCAGCAACAATGTCCTTCAGTACGCGTGCTTGCAGCTCGAGGTATTGCTGGTGCGCGTTATTGAAGGTGTCGAACAGGGCGCGGTCATCGGCGGCGGTGATGGTACCTTCGTATGCCTTCAGGCCATCCTTCATCTCGGCATTGGTGTCGTCGAGCAACTGCAGGTTGCGGCTGCGTTCGCTGGGGTTGTCGTCCAGTGCGGTACGCAGGGTGAGGGCGCGGGCGCGGCCAAGGTTGCTGCTGATTTCGCTCAGGGCCACCACGGCGGGCATCCAGTTGACCCGGATTTCGTCCGTGGCCTTGTCCACCTGCCGGGTTTCATAAAGTGCGGCAAGGCCCATGAACAGGACCAGGATACCCAACAGGGCGAACACGCAGGCAGCGCGAATGCCGATCTTCAAATTCCTTAATTGCATGACATGCTCCTTGACGGTGGCGTGCAGGCCCTCAGGAGCTTGGGCGGGTGGCCGGGTCACCGGGTGTGGCGCCAGGCTCTGGAAGCGCTGCGGATTCAGTTGTGTGCCTCACCCTCTTGAATTCTTTTTGATTTGAATGATGCCATATGGCCATCATTTTCGAACAGTCATTTCATGTCATGACATCAAAGGACAAAACCGCCATCAGGTGGCGGTTTTGTCAGTTCGCTGCGATCAGACGATCGCGATCAGCGGGTCAGCAGCGGCCAGTGCCAAGGCGCGATCAGCCGCTGGCGGGTAGATCCACACCGAGTTGATCTGGCGCTTGAGGTTTTTGCCTTCCTGGCCGTGCAGCTTCAGTTCGCGCTCCCAACCCTCGCTGAACGTCGCGCCCCATTCGCCCAGGTCCAGGCAGGTGACGTACTTGGGCTGGCGGTACACCACCGGCTGCAAGCCGAGCAGGTCGGCCGCGGCGTTGTTGCCGGAGTGGCGGCCCATGGGGATGGCGTGCTGGCAGGTCATCAGGGCGTGGTTGCCCAGCTCGTCCACAGCGGCCCAGGCAGTATCGCCTGTGGCGTACACATGGTCCTGGCCCAGCACCTTCAGGTGGCCGTCCACTTTCAGCCGGCCGAAGTTGTCGCGCTCGCCGGCAACTTGTGCGGTCAACGGGCTGGCCTTCACGCCAACGGTCCAGATCACGGTGTTGCTGGCGATATGGTCGCCGTTGTCCAGGGTAACGCCACCGGCATCGACCGCTACCACCGAGGCCCCGGCCTTCCACTCGACCCCGGCTTGTTCGCAGGCGGCGATGATCGACGGCGTGATACCGGCGCCCAGCGCCGCACCAACTTGCGCACCGCGGTCGACCACCACCACCCGCACCGCTGCACTGGCGCCGAGGATGGCACGCAGGCGGGCAGGCATTTCCGTGGCGGTTTCAATACCTGTGAAGCCACCACCGCAGACCACCACAGTGTTGCGTGCAGGCGAAGCGGGCTGGGCGGCCAGGCCGACCAGGTGCTGTTCCAGGCGCATGGCCGATTCCATCTGGTCGACATCGAATGCATGTTCGGCCAGGCCAGGCACTGCCGGGCGTGCGACCTGGCTGCCGGCGGCAAGGATCAGGCGGTCGTAGGCGATCTGTTGCCGGTGCCCCTGGGCGTCGGTGTAGCTGACGCTGCGCCCTTCGGTATCGATGCTGTCGGCGTTGCCCGGAATGAAGTGAATGCCCACGGCTTCGAACAGCTCGCCCAGCGGGGCTTTCATGCCGTGCACGTCGGCCTCGTAGAAGCGCGGGCGGATGCGCAGTTCAGGCTGCGGAGCGAGGACGCTGATGTTGATGTCGGCACGCTGGGCCTGATCGAGCAGGCGCGCAGCGCTCAGGGCGCTCCATACACCGGCAAAGCCGGCACCGATGATGAGGATGTTCGATTTCATGAAGGTGCTCCGCAAGGTTCGAAAGGGGCTTCGAGGGCGGGTTGTGTGCCTCTCGAATAACTACGACTGTATTGATCGTAGTTTGTGCGTGCAAGTCTTTTTTTTCGCATGCCGACACTCCGCATCACCATTTCGTGGCTCGAATAGCTGTATTTACTGGGCTTAAGGGAAAAACAAGGCCGACCGGCGGCAGCTTTGCGCTTTGCGGTGCGGATGCTATCGGCGTATTATTTGCGACAAGATTGGTCGGAGATAGATATGTCGCTCTACAGTGCTGGCGTCGAATACGGTATCCATTGCCTGCTGTTCCTGGTGGACGAGCGGGGCGACTCGCGCGAGTCCAGCGTGCGCGACCTGGCGGAGTTGCAGGGTGTACCCCAGGAGTACCTGGCCAAGGTCTTTACCAAGCTGGCCCGTGCCGGGCTGGTGGCCGCCACCGAGGGCGTGCGTGGCGGCTTCCGACTGGCGCGGCCGTCGGATGAAATCACCGTGCTGGATATCGTCAATGCCATCGATGGGCCAAAGAAGATCTTCGACTGCCGCGAAGTTCGCGAGCGTTGCAGCCTGTTCGAGGGTTCGCCGCCGGGTTGGGCGACCGAGGGCACCTGCGCGATCCATGCAGTGATGCTGGGTGCGCAGAAGCGCATGGAAGAGGCCCTGGCGCAGCAGACCATCCTTGATCTGGCGCGGCGGTTCGGGCGCAAGGCGCCGGCCGAGTTCGGGCAGAAGGTCAATGCCTGGATGGGTGAGCGGCGGGAGGGCAAAGGGGCAGGGGATATTCCGGTCAGTCAGGTCTGAATCTGCTGCCAGTGCCGGCCTCTTCGCGGGTAAACCCGCTCCCACAGGTACCCCACAAGTTCCAGAGATTCTGATATCCCTGTGGGAGCGGGTTCACCCGCGAAGAGGCCAGTGCAGGCTAACGCCCCTCATGCTGGCGCCGATACGCCCCCGGCTGCACCCCAACCGCCTTGGCAAACGCCCGGGTAAACGCCGCCACCGACTGATATCCCACCTGTGCCCCGACCTGCTCCACGGTATGCCCCGCCCGCAGCAACTGGCTGGCATGGCGCATGCGCAACGCCAGCAGTACTTGCCCCGGCGACTGTCCCGCCAGTTCATTGAAACGCTTGAAAAACGCCGACCGCGACAACCCGGTGCAGGCGGCCATGCTTTCCAGCGTCCACGCTTGCCCCGGTTGCTCGATCAGCTGCTCCAGCAACCCGGCAAACGCCGGTTGCCGGGCGAGGGCGACCAGCCCGCCCAGCGATTGCCCGGCATGCACCTGCTGGCGCAGCACATACAGGAACAACAAGTGCGTCAGCCGCTCCAGCAACGCCTGTGACGGCCCGGCGGCGCGCCGGCATTCCTCCAGGATCAGCTCGAACAACGCCCGCGCCGCGTGCCCGGCCGGTTCATCGGCGCGCAGCAGTATCCAGTCGGCCAGGCCGTCGACGATCAGCGCCGACAGGCCCGGCCTGAAGTGGAAGAAACCACATACCAGCCCCACGCCATCGACCGCATCGGCGTCCATGGCCTGCATGTGCTGGCGTGGCTGGGCGCAGGCACTGGCCGGGTCCTGGTCGCTGGCCAGGCGATAGCCGAGGTCGCGCAGCAGGAACACCGCATCGCCGGCCTCCAGGCGCAGTGCCTCGGGCTGGCCGTCGATGTGCAGCCAGCAATGCCCTTGAACCACCAGGTGGAAGCTGGCCCGGCCCATGCCTTCGGTGCTGGCGTGCCAGCCGCCGCAGTAGCGGCCCACATGAAACAGGCTGGCATCGAGCTCCAGGCCCTCTAATAACCAATCGACAAGGTGGCTGGACGAAATCATCTAATGCAAAGACTCAAGAGCAAGGAAAGGCGACTGATGAATATGGAGGGTAGTTCTTATAACCAACAGACTGTAGTGACACCCATCAAAGGAGACCACTCCATGTCCTCGCGCATTACTTTACACACGCTGCAGAGCGCCCCGGAAGCGGCCCGTCCGTTCCTCGAGAACGCCCAGAAGAATTCCGGCTTCATCCCCAACCTGCTGGGCGTGCTGGCCAATGCCCCGGCGGCGCTGGAAACCTACGTGACCGTTTCGGCACTCAACGGCAAAGCCGAACTGAGCCTGGCCGAGCGTGAAGTGGTGCAGCTGATTGCCGCCACCCAGCATGGCTGTGACTTCTGCGTGGCCGGCCACACGGCCGTGGCCCTGAACAAGGCCAAGCTGCCGCAGGAGGTGGTCGATGCCCTGCGTGCCCGTGGCGAGCTGCCCGATGCCCGGTATGAAACCCTGGCCGCGTTCGCCCGCGAAGTCATCGCCACCCGTGGCAATGTCAGCGAGGCCACTTACCAGGCCTTCCGCGCAGCCGGTTTCAGCGAAGGCAACGCTCTGGAGGTGATTCTGGGCGTGAGCCTCGCAACCCTGTGCAACTTTGCTAATGTGTTCGCCCAGACGCCGCTCAATGACGAGCTCGGCAAGTACCGCTGGCAACCTTCTGCATGATCCGCGCGTGATACCGGTCGTACCGCGATCGTTGTAGGAGCGGCCTTGTGCCGCGTATGGGCCGCCAAGCGGCCCCGGCGTTTTCAAAGGAGCAAGACCATGCAAGATTGTGCATTTCGACACTGGCTGGATGCCAATGCCGAGGCCATTGACCGGGGCCAGTGCGAGCCGCAGCTGGTGCTGGCGCAAATCGCCGAATCGCAGCTGCTGCGGGTAGGTGTCGACCCGACCCTGGGCGGCACGGGCGGGCAGGTGACCGACGCGGTCGAGGCCATCGCCGCGATCGCCAGCCGCTCGCTGGCAGCGGCGTTCGTCTGCTGGGGCCAGCGCGCCTTCATCGAATACCTGTTGCACAGCCCCAACCAGCCACTGCGCGAGCGCCTGTTGCCGCGCCTGCTGACTGGCGAACTGGCCGGCGCCACCGGGCTGTCCAACGCCATGAAGTTCCTGTCCGGCATCGAAGCGCTGCAGGTGCGCGGGCGCCCGCAAGCCGATGGCTGGCAGTTGGAAGGGCGCCTGCACTGGGTGACCAACCTGCGCAAAAGCGGCTTCGTGGTGGCTGCGGCTATCGAAGACGAAGCCGGTGGTGCACCGTTCGTGCTGGCCATTCCGTCCGACGCGCAGGGCCTGGAGCGCTCCGACGACCTGCAACTGATGGGCCTGCAGTCGAGCAATACCGCGGCACTGGCCTTCCACCAGGTGCAATTGCAGCGTGGCTGGTTGTTGCACGAAAATGCCCGTGAGTTCCTGCCCCGGGTACGCCCGGCGTTCCTGGCGCTGCAGTGCGGCATGGCCATTGGCCTGGCGCGGCGGGCGCTGGCGGAAGTGCAGGCACACCTGCATGGCCGTGCCTCGTTCCTCGACGAAGCACGCCAGGTGCTCGGCGAGCGCCTGGAAAACACCGTGAGCGAGCTCAAACAGGGCCTGCTCGATGGCCGCTTCCAGCAGCAGCCGGCAGCCTTGTTCAAGCTGCGCATCACCCTGGCCGAAAGCGCTGCCGACGCCGTGCAACTGGAGTTGCAGGCCAGTGGTGGCAAGGCCTACCTCAGTGAGTACGGTGAAGGCTTTGCCCGCCGCTGGCGCGAGTCGGCCTTCGTGCCGATCGTCACGCCCAGCCTGGTGCAACTGCGCGCCGAACTGCAACGCCAGGCGGGCGCGGCATGAGCCAAGTGTTGCTCGAAGCCCGCGACATCAGCCTGGGCTACCCCCGCGAGGGTGGCTGGCAGGCGGTGCTGGCGCAGTTCGACCTGCAGCTGGCACCCGGCGAAGTGGTGACCATCCTCGGCCCCAGCGGGGTCGGCAAGTCCAGCCTGCTGCGGGTACTGGCCGGCCTGCAGCAGCCCCGCGGTGGCAGCGTGACCCTGCACGGCCAGCCGCTGCAGGGTCCGCACCCACGCCTGGCGGTGGCCTTCCAGGACCCGAGCCTGTTGCCCTGGCTGAGCCTGGAGAAGAACGTCGCCTTCGGCCTGGACTTCGCCCGCCAGCCAAAACTCGCCGCCGCCGAACGCCGCGCACGCATCGACCATGCGATTGCTGCCGTGGGCCTGGCCCATGCTCGCGGCCAGTACCCGGCGCAGTTGTCCGGCGGCATGGCCCAGCGCACCGCGCTGGCCCGCTGCCTGGCCCGCCAGCCCGAAGTGCTGTTGCTCGACGAGCCGTTCGGCGCGTTGGATGAAGTGACCCGGGCCGACATGCAGCAATTGCTGCTGCAACTGATCGCCACCCACAACACGGCGGCGGTGCTGATCACCCACGATATCGACGAAGCCCTGCTGCTGTCCGACCGGGTCCTGCTACTGGGCAACCACCCAGCGCATACCCTCGGCCAGTGGCGCATCGACCTGCCGCAACCACGGACGCAGCGGGTCGAGGAACTGGGCGCCTTGCGCATCGAAATTCTCAAAACCCTTCGGCGGGCAAGCCGCACAGTCGAACCTACCCCAACCCCGTTGCCCTCGGAGGCTGTCCATGTGCATGGATGACTGCTGTTCCTCTTCTTCGCGTCGCGATTTCCTCAAGCTCGGCGCCATGCTCACGGCCGCCGGAGCACTGCCGTTGCTGTCGAGCCTGCAGGCCCGCGCCGCCGCCGAACCGGACGCGCCAGTGCGTATCGGCTACCTGCCGATCACTGACGCCACGCCACTGCTGGTGGCGCACAACAACGGCCTGTTCGAGGCCGAAGGCATCAAGGCCGAGCGCCCAGTGCTGCTGCGCAGCTGGGCGCAGGTGATCGAGGCGTTCATCTCCGGCCAGGTCAACGTCATCCACCTGCTGTCGCCGATGACCGTATGGGCCCGCTACGGCAGCAAGGTGCCGGCCAAGGTGGTGGCCTGGAACCACGTGGGCGGTTCAGGCCTGACCGTGGCCCCGGACATCAGCGACATGAAACAGCTGGGCGGCAAGACCGTGGCCATCCCGTTCTGGTACTCGATCCACAATGTGGTGCTGCAACAGATGCTCAACGACAACGGCCTGACCCCGGTGTCGAAGCCGGCCAATGCGCCACTGGCCGGCAACGAAGTCAACCTGCTGGTATTGCCGCCGTCCGACATGCCGCCGGCGCTGGCCAGCAAACGCATCGCTGGCTATATCGTCGCCGAGCCATTCAACGCCCTGGCCGAGAACCTCAAGGTTGGCCGCGTGCAGCGCTTCACCGGCGATGTGTGGCGCAACCACGCCTGCTGCGTGGTGTTCATGCACGAGCACGACCTGAACAACCGCCCGGAGTGGTCGCAGAAGGTGGTCAACGCCATCGTCAAGGCCCAGCACTGGACCCGTGACCACCGCGCCGAGGCCGCCGCATTGTTGTCCAAGGCCGGCCCCAACAAGTACACCCCGCATGAACCAGCGGTGCTCGGCAAAGTGCTGGCCCCGGCCGCCGAGGACCGTGCCGGTTACATTGCCAGTGGCGCCATTCGCCACCAGCAGTGGGACGAAAAGCGCATCGATTTCCAGCCTTACCCGTTCCCCAGCTACACCGAAGAGCTGGTCAAGCGCCTGAAAACCACCCTGATCGAGGGCGACAGCGCGTTCCTGGCCGGCCTGGACCCGGCACAGACCGCCCGCGACCTGGTCGACGACCGCTTCGTGCGCAACGCCATCGCCAGCGTTGGCGGGCCGTCGGTGTTCGGCATCGCCGATAACTTCGAGCGTAGCGAGGAGTTCGCGGTCTGATGCGCACGCATGTCGTTCATGCCGGCCTGGGTCTGGCCGGGTTGCTGGGTTTGTTGCTGTTGTGGTGGGCCGGTGTCGCGCTGTTCGGCCAGGCCGATGGCCTGTCGGCGCGCTTTTCGCCGGCAGCGACCCTGGCCAGCCTGATCGAGTTGCTGGGGCAGGGCGAGGTGTACGGGCATATCTGGGTCAGCCTCAAGCGTATCCTGGTCGGGCTGCTGCTGGCGCTGCTGATCGGCGTGCCGCTGGGTTTGCTGGTGGGCAGCTACCGGCACCTGGAGGCCGCAACCACGCCGGCGTTCCAGTTCCTGCGCATGATCTCGCCGCTGTCGTGGATGCCGGTGGTGGTGATGCTGATGGGCGTGGGGGACCAGCCTATCTACTTCCTGCTGGCGTTTGCCGCGTTGTGGCCGATCTTGCTGAACACGGCGGCCGGGGTAAGGCAGCTGGACCCGCGCTGGTTGCAGTTGAGCCGCAGTTTGAGTGCCACGCGCCGGGAGACCTTGTGCAAGGTGATCGTGCCCGGGGTGATCGGCCATGTGCTGACCGGCGTGCGCCTGGCCATCGGCATCCTGTGGATCGTGCTGGTGCCGTGCGAAATGCTCGGGGTGAGTGCGGGGCTGGGGTACTTCATTCTCGATACCCGCGACCGGCTGGCGTATTCCGAGCTGATGGCGATGGTGCTGCTGATCGGGGTGCTGGGGTTTGTGCTGGATGCCCTGGCGCGTGGGCTGCATCGGCGTTGGGTGCATGGCTGAGGGGCCAGCGGGGCTTTTTCGCGGCTAAACTGAACTGGCCTAATGATCCCGGACACCTCTTAAGGGCGATATGATTCGCCCACTCAGGAGGTTCCATGCAAGAACGAAAGACCTATACCCGCGAGTTCAAGCAACGTGCTGCCAGCATGGTTCTTGACGACAACTGTTCGGTTCCCGACGTCTGCGCATCGATGGATGTCGGTCCAACGGCTCTGCGCCGCTGGGTGGATCAGGTTCGTAAAGAGCGCCAGAAAGGCCAGCCCGTGGCTGGCACCAAGGCGATCAGCGATGAGCAGCGCGAGCTCCAGCAACTACGCGCCAAAATCAAACGTCTGGAGACCGAGGCCGAAATCTTAAAAAAGGCTACGGCTCTCTTGATGTCGGATCCCGATCGTTTTTCTTGATCGAGGAACTGAGGGAGTCTGGGGCGTATCCGACCAGCTTGCTTTGTAGCGCGCTGAACGTATCCCGCAGCGCGTTTTATGACTGGCTTCATCGCCGTTCAACGCCGAATACCAAACGTGACACGCTCAGAGCAAAAGTCGTGCAATTGCACGCTGAAAGCCGGGGAAGCGTTGGTGCGAGGATGCTCTCTGAGCACTTGAAGGCTCAGCAGCTCAAAGTAGGACGGTATCTGGCCGGAAAACTCATGCAGGAGGCAAATCTGGCCAGCAGGCAGCGCCGCCGGCATCAGTACCGCTCCAGAGGCGTCGAAGCCTTTGTGGCCAGGAATCTGCTCGAACGTAACTTCGAGCCGACTGCAATCAATCAGGTCTGGTGCGGCGACGTTACCAGCTTGATGGTCGGGAAGCGCTGGTACCACCTGGCAGTAGTGATTGACCTGTTCGCCCGGCGGATCGTTGGTTGGGCGTTTTCTCTCATCAATGATGCTAACTTGGTTAGCAGGGCGCTGAGGATGGCAGTGGGGGTTCGAGGCAAGCATGCAGGCTTGATGTTTCATTCAGATCAAGGCTGCCAATACACTAGCCAGCGCTTCCAGTCCGAGCTGCTTGAGCATGGGATAACCCAAAGCATGAGTCGCAGGGGGCAATGCTGGGACAATGCGCCAACAGAGCGCTTCTTCGGGACGCTCAAGTCAGAGTGGGTACCCTCTCAGGGCTACAAGGAGATTGAAGAAGCCAGGAGGGACATGACCAGCTTCTTCATGCGCTACAACCGAATCAGGCTCCATAGCTACAACAACTATCTGTCGCCAATAGCTATGGAGCAGCAGGCGGCTTGATCACCGTAATCGGTGTCCGGCAAAACTTGACCAGAACAAACCCGCTCCCATAGAACTGCACATAACTCATTGAATTAGCAGGGCCCCTGTGGGAGCGGCTTTAGCCGCGAACACCGGCGCAGCCGGTGCCATGCACCGCGTTGGATTCTTCGCGGCTAAAGCCGCTCCCACAGGGTACGAGGATCGCTTGCGAATTCAGTTATCTGTGCGACAGCGCAGCCCAAAGGGCTGGGCAACCTCCCACAGGCCCTTGGGTCAATGCACGGTCTTGCGCTGCCGTACACACTCCTGGGCCTGAGCGGTCAGTTCGTCCAGCCGCTCATCCCGCATCTGTTCCGCTTCGATCATCGCATCCTCACCCTGCTGGTTGAGCAGGTAGGTATGGATCTGCATCACTTCCGCCGTCTGGTAGATCGGCGCAATATCCAGTCGCCCGATCAGCGCGCCGCTAGCCCGCCCGGTACTGCTCATCAGTACCTGCGGCCCGTTGGCGGCCACCACCTGCATGCCCATCGCCTCGAACCACGGTACCTGGCTGGCAAAGGCATTCAGCTCGACGCAGACATGGCGTGCCTGCAGGTCGCCCAGCAGGGCGCGGGCGATGCCCTGGCGACGATGGCTGGCGCGCACGGCGAGGAATGCCAGGGCGCAGGCCTGTTCATCGTCCTCGGCCGGCAGCGACAGGGCAAACCCCAGCAATTGGTCCGGTGCCTCGGCATCCAGCGCCAGGGTCAGCGTCACGGCCAGGCCGCGGGTGCCGTCCAGTGCTTGCAGGTACTGGTGCACCTCCATGCCGACGCCGTACTGGTACAGCGGGTACAGCGGGTTGTCGGCACTGATGGCGACACTGCTCAGTTCGCCGACGTGGTGGATCACCAGTTCGCGGATCTGGTTCTGGAAAGATTCAGGCGGCACGCTGTCGAGGCGGCTCAGGATGAACATCGGGGGGCGGGCTCCGGCGGGTAGATGGACGGCCCGCGCCATGCGGGCGCGGGCTGTACAGTCTAACCGGTTTTGCCGATCAGCCTTGTACCTGCAATGCACCGAGCATCAGGTCGAGGTTTTGCACCGCCGCACCGGAGGCACCTTTGCCGAGGTTGTCGAACACTGCGGTCAGCAGCACCTGGCCATGCTCAGGGTTGGCGTAAAGCGCCAGGCGCAGGTCGTTGCTGTCGTTCAACGCCTCGGGGTCGAGGTTTGGCGCTGCGCCGTGCTGGTGCAGGGGCATCAGCTGGACGTGGCGGGCACCCTGGTAGTGCTGCTGCAGGCAGGCCTGCAGCTGTTCAGCACTGACCTGGCCGGGCAGCAGGCGCAACTGCAGTGGGATGCTCAGCACGATGCCTTGGCGGTAGGCACCGTAGCCCGGCATGAACATCGGCCGCGCCGACAGCCCGGCGTGCTGCTGGATTTCCGGCACGTGCTTGTGCGCCAGTTCCAGGCCGTACAGTTGCAGGGCCGGGTTTTTGCCGGCGGCGGGCTGTTCATGCCGTTCTACTGCGGCGCGGCCACCACCGGAATAGCCGGAGATGGCGTGGATGTTCAGCGGGTGATCCGCTGGCAGCAGGCCCGCCTTGACCAGTGGGCGCAACAGGGCGATGGCGCCGGTGGGGTAGCAGCCGGGGTTGCTGACGCGCTTGCTGTGCGCGATGCGCTCGGCTTGCTGCTCGTCGAGCTCCGGCAGGCCATAGACCCAGCCTGGGCTGGTGCGGTGCGCGGAGCTCGCGTCGATCACCCGTACCTGCGGGTTGTGGATCGCCGCCACGGCATCGCGGGCGGCATCGTCGGGCAGGCACAGCAGGGCGATGTCGGCGCTGTTGATTGCCTCGCGGCGCCGTTGCGGGTCTTTGCGCTCGGCTTCGGGCAGGGTCAGCAGGCGCAGATCGCTGCGGCCTTGCAGGCGGGCATGGATCTGCAGGCCGGTGGTGCCTTGGTCACCGTCGATGAAGACAACAGGGGTGTGCATGGTCGAAGTCCGGTCGGGGAGGGATGGCCTATGCTCGCTTGTGGCTCTGGTAAAGAAAATTTGAATATGATGATCGATATGTTCATCTTTTCTGAATGAGTTTGGCCCATGCGCGAAATCAGCCTCGACCGCCTCCGCACCCTGGTGGTCATCTCCGACCTGGGCTCCTTTGCCGAAGCCGCCCGCCAGCTCAACCTGGCACCGCCCACCATCAGCCTGCACGTGGCCGAGCTGGAGGCGCGCATCGGCGCCCCGTTGCTTACCCGCACCCGCGGCCAGGTGCGGCCCACGGTCATCGGCGAAACCCTGCTGGCCCGTGCCCGTCGCCTGCTGGCCGACGCCGACCTTGCGCTGGATGAAGTGCGCCGACAGGTCGAGGGCCTGACCGGCCGGGTGCGCCTGGGCGCTTCCACCGGTGCCATCGCCCACCTGCTGCCGCAGGCGCTGGAGCACTTGCGTACGGTGCACCCGGGGATCGATGTGCAGGTACAGGTGCTGACCTCCCAGGCCTCGTTGGCGCGCTTGCGCGAGGGCACGCTGGATATCGGCCTGGTGGCCTTGCCACAGGTGGCCGGCAAAGGGCTTGCGGTTACGCCCTGGCGGCGTGACCCGATCCTGGCCTACGTGCCGGCCGACTGGCAGCCACCGGCCAAGGTCACGCCGGCCTGGCTGGCGCAGCGGGCGTTGATCCTCAACGACAGCAGCACCCAGCTTTCGCGGGTGACCGGCGAGTGGTTCGCGGCAGCGGGGTTGTACCCCGAGCCGCGAATCGAGCTGAACTACAACGATGCGATCAAGAGCCTGGTCGGGGCCGGGTATGGGGCGACGCTGCTGCCGCAGGAGGGGGAGTCGGCCGATCTGGACCGGCGCATCGCCCGCCGGCCGCTGCGGCCGGGGTTGTGGCGGCAACTGGGCATTGCCTGCCGGGAAGGGCAGGTGGAGCGGGCCACGGGGTATGTGCTGCAGGCGTTGGAGCGGTTGCGCCAGTAGGGGCTGCTGTGCAGCCCAATCGCCGGCAAGCCAGCTCCCACAGGTACAGCGATAGCCTGAAGGCAGCGCCGTACCTGTGGGAGCTGGCTTGCCGGCGATTGGGCCGCGGGGCGGCCCCAGGCTTCAACCCCGCTCTCGGGCCCGCAGCGCGGTCACTGTCTCCCCGCCAACCCCCCAGTTATCGGTTGGCACCTCCTCGATCACCACAAAGGTACTGGCCGGCGGCTTGCCCAGCACCTGCTGCAGCATGCGGGTCGTCTGTTCGATCAGCTGGCGCTTGTGCTCAGCGCTCACGCCTTCATCGGTCACGCGAATATGGACATAGGGCATGGTTCTCGCTCCTCTGTTAATGCCAGGTGCCAGCGGTGCTACCGCCATCCACCGGCAGGATCACGCCGCTGACGAAGCGTGAGTCGGCCAGGTACAACACTGCATCCACGACATCCTGTGGCGAGCCGGTGCGGCCACTGGGTGACAGCGCGCCCATGCCTTGCGTATTGCCGCCATGCAGCGGTGTATCGATGATCCCCGGCGCCACCGCATTCACCTGCACGCCGCTGGCTGCCAGTTCCAGCGCCAGGCCTTTCACCGCCTGGTTCAGGCCGCCCTTGACCAGTACCGGCAGCAGGGCCGGCACGCGGGTGTCCGGTTGCAAGGCGATGGAGGCGGTAATGGCGATGATCTGCCCATGCCCTTGCCTGGTCATGATCCGCGCGGCTTCCTGGGCCGGGTAGAAGAACCCCTTGAGGTTGGTACCGACCAAGGCGTCGACATCCGCTTCGCTGTACTCGGCAAATGGCTTGGCAATGAAGATGCCGGCGTTGTTGATCAGCAGGTCGACCCCGCCAAAGGCTTGCTCGGCGCTGGCGAACAGGCGCTGCGCCGTGCCCGGTTCGGCGATGTCGCCAGCCACGCCGATGAAGCGCGATGGGTTGCCGAGGCGGGCGGCGGCTTGCTCAAGGCGGGCCTGGCTGCGAGCGTTGCCGACCACGTTGTCGCCGCGTTCGAGGAAGGCTTCGGCCAGGGCGAAACCCAGGCCGCTCGAGGCCCCGGTAATGATGACGGTGCGTGGCGTGTTCATGTGCATGATCTCCAGTGAAGTGAGCCATGGGCTCGGTGTGAAGCCACTGTAGGTTGCAATCAGCACTTGAAAAATGAGGCGTGGGGCATTTCAATCGATACATCATGTAATCAATCGAGCCGTCATGACCCGCCATTTCGACGATCTGCAACTGGGCAGCCTGGAACTGTTCTGCCTGGCCGCCGACAGCGGCAGCTTCACTGCTGCGGCCACGGAGGCCGGCGTTACACCGGCGGCGGTCAGCCGCAGCGTGGCGCGCCTGGAAGAGCGCCTGGGCGTGCGCCTGTTCGTCCGCACCACCCGGCAGATGCGCCTGTCCGCAGCCGGCCAGGCCTATTACCAGCAATGTCGGCAGGCATTGGGGCAGCTGGTCGAGGCCGAGCGCCAGGTCACGGGCGGGCAGGTCGAGCCGAGCGGCCGCCTGCGTATCAGTGCACCCACGCCCTATGCCCATCACCGGCTGTTGCCGCTGCTGCCGCGGTTTCGCCAGCGTTACCCAAAGGTGCAGGTGGATGTGCATGTCAGCAACCGCAACGTCGACTTTGCCGAGGAGCCGTTCGACCTGGCCATTCGTGGTCGCGAGCCGGCCGATTCGCGGCTGGTGGCGCGTCGCCTGGAAGATGCCGAACTGGTGGTGGTGGCCACGCCGGGCTACCTGGCCCGTGCCGGCACGCCACGAACACCGCACGACTTGCTGCAACATGAGTGCATCCAGTTCGAACTGCCCAGCAGTGGCCGCCGCCCGCCGTGGAGCTTCCTTCAGGATGGCCAGCAGGTGGAGATCGAAACCCAGGGTGGGTTCACCTGCCTGGGCGACTTCCTCGCCACCGCCACGCTGGTGCGCCACGGCGGCGGGCTGATGCAGGCTTATCGCTTTACCGTGCAGGACGCACTGGCCAGTGGCGAACTGGTGGAAGTGCTCGCCGAGTTTGGCGGCACTTCGCGGCCGTTCATGCTGATCTACCCCCAGGCCCGGCACATGCCGCTGCGGGTGCGGGTGTTCATCGATTTCCTGTTTGCCGAGGGGGCATAGCCCCCGGGCTGAGCCGAGGCGCCGGGGCGTATGGCCGACTATGCTGTTTGCTGCGTCGAGCCAATGTCATCTCGACGACCCTTCAGGTTTTCCAGGAGAACGCTCCATGAAATCCACGAAATGCATACCTTTGCTGGTGATTGCCTCGGTCCTCAGTTTTGCCGCACACGCAGACCCGGCGAGCAACTGTGCGGCCAAGATCAAGGAGCTTGAGGATTTCGACAAGGCCAGTGGCCAGGCAATGCATGGCGGCATGGCCCATGACTTCAAAGTCCACCTGCAAAATGCCAAGGATGCTCAGAGCAAGGGTGATATGAAGCAGTGTCAGGCCTCGGCCGACCAGGCCAAGACTATCTACAACAAGGCACGTAGCAGATAAGCGCTTCCTGGCCCTTTCGCGGGTAAACCCGCTCCCACAGCATCTCCAACAGGCTCAAGGCCAACGCGGTACCTGTGGGAGCGGGTTTACCCGCGAAGAGGCCAGTGCAGGAAAGCCCAGTCAGAACCAGCGATCATTCTTCCTGCGCCCACGGGTCAGCGCCGGCAGGACCAGCCCCGCCAGCAAGCCCGCGCCGGCAATGCTGCCGCCATACACCATGTAGCGCATCATCACCTGCTTGTTCTCGTCCCCCAGGCGGGCCTGGGTATCGCGCAGCTGCGACTGGCTCTGGTCGAGCTGTTCATTCAGCGCCTTGTTGCGCGCCTCCAGTTCGTCGATCAGCTTCTTGCGTGAATCCAGGGTTTCCTGCATGCCCTGCACGCGGCTCTTCCAGCTGTCGTCGATGTTCTTCAACTGCCCGGTCAGGTCCGCGACCTGGGCATCGAGCTGCGGCAGGCGCTCGCTCTGGCCTGGCACCGACTGCAGGTCGTTGCTGAGAATCCACACCACATCGCCGTTCTGCCCGCGCACCTGGCTGTAGTTGCCCTGGCTGCCGATCAGGGTCAGCTTCTGCCCGGACTTGAGCGTACCGACAATGCGGTGGCCATCGGTGGGGCCGCTGCGCACATAGGTGCTCAGGCTGTCGCTGACCCAGCGTGCATCGCTGGCAGGCTCTTCGGCGTGCACCGGTGCGGCAAGGGCCACCAGGGTGGCGATCAGGCCGCCGCGCAGGGCAGTGAGGGCGGAAGCAGTTGGGCGGGAATCGGGCATGTTGGGTCTTCGCTGAAACAGGACAAAAGTAGGCCCGGTGACTGGGCCGATGAACCGGTCGGTGAGTTGACCGTCAGCCAAAGACCGTTTTTTTGTAGGCGGGTTCACTACCTGACGTCGGAAATGTCTGCAGGATGTTGCAGGACCGGACCAGGTGCAGCTGCCTTGCCGATGACGCAAATGTCGTGGAGTACCCCTTGTCGATCCTGTGAGTTCACCCTGCTTGCCGGGGCTAGACTCAGGGGCTCACATTCGCTCATGGAGCAAGGCCATGACTGCCAGGAACACCATCTGCCTCTGGTACGACAATGATGCCGAAGAGGCAGCGAACTTCTACGCCAGCGTTTTCCCCGACAGCAAGGTAATCGCGCTGCACAAGGCGCCGAGTGATTACCCGTCGGGCAAGGAGGGCGACGTGATCACGGTCGAATTCACCGTCATGGGCATTCCCTGCGTGGGGCTCAATGGAGGCAAGGCCTTCACGCACTGCGAGGCGTTTTCATTCCAGGTCAGCACCGAGGACCAGGCCGAGACCGACCGCTTTTGGGATGCCATTGTCGGCAATGGCGGCGAGGCCAGCGTCTGCGGCTGGTGCAGGGACAAATGGGGGATTTCGTGGCAGATCACCCCGCGCATCCTCATCGAAGCCATCGGGCACCCCGACCGGGCGGCGGCCAAGCGGGCGTTCGAGGCCATGATGCAGATGGGCAAGATCGATGTGGCCAGGATAGAGGCGGCGTTGAAGGGCTGATTACGGCAGTGAAGTACCCGAGCATTCGTTACCCGGAAGACCTCGAGTCCTATGGCTACGAAGGCGAACTGCAGCCGGGCATGGCCTTGTGCGTGGAGGCCTATGTGGGCGAAGTGGGTGGGCGTGACGGGATCAAGCTGGAAAACCAGTTGCTGGTGACCGAGGACGGGTATGAGCTGTTGACCCATTACCCGTTCGAGGAAAGCTTCCTGCGTGATTGATTGGGCACCTGAAACCTGCGCCGTACCTGTGTAGGAGCGGCTTTAGCCGCGAACACCGGCAAAGCCGGTGCCATCCACCGCGCCGCCTGCTTCGCGGGTAAACCCGCTCCCACAAGGTACGGCGCAGGCTCCGGCTCACGCGGTCCCTGTGGGAGCGGGCTTGCCCGATCAGTTGCCGGTCACTTCGGCCTCTGCCGACGCCGGCTTGGCCGAAGTCTTCTTCTCCTGCACCACGATGTAGAACTCTTCGCCATGCTTCACCGCGCCATACAGCACGGCCTTCTCGATCAGTTCGTTACCGCGCAGGTGGCGCAGCATCATCGGGTCCTTGCGCAGGTCGCGGTACAGCGCCAGGCACAGCAGCACCATCACCACCACGAACGGCAGGGCCACGACGATGGTCAGGTTCTGCAGGCCGGTCAGCGCCTCGCCGGGGTCGCGCGGGTCGCCGATTGCCAGCATGATCGCCGCAACAGTACCGGTCAGCGCACCCCAGAAGATCACCGTACGTCGCGATGGCGTGGTGGTGCCGTGTTCCGACAGCGTGCCCATCACCAGCGAGGCCGCATCGGCACCGGAGACGAAGAAGATACCCACCAGAACCATCACCAGCACCGATGTCGCCGAGGCCAGCGGGTAGCTGTCCAGCAACTGGTACAGCGCGTGGTTGCTGTTGACTGCACCATTGGCCAGCTGGAAGGCGCCCTCGCGCAGGGCGTCGATACTCGCGCCGCCAAAGATGGTGAACCACACCAGGCTGACCAGGCTCGGTACCAGCAGCACCCCGGTAACGAACTGGCGGATGGTGCGGCCGCGGCTGATGCGGGCGATGAACATGCCCACGAACGGCGTCCAGGAAATCCACCAGGCCCAGTAGAACACGGTCCAGCCGGCCAGCCAGCTGTTCATCTGTTCACCGCCGCTGGCGTTGGTGCGGGCCATCATTTCCGGCAGCATCTTGACGTAGATGCCGATCGAGGTTGGCAGCAGGTTGAGCATCAGCAGGGTCGGGCCGACCATGAACACGAACAGCGCCAGCACCAGTGCCAGCACCATGTTGGTGTTGGACAGCCACTGGATGCCCTTGCCGATGCCCGACACCGCCGAGGTGACGAAGGCGATGGTCAGCAGGGTGATGATCGAGATGTAGAACAGCTTGCCGGGGCTTTCGATCCAGCCGTTGTACTCCAGGCCACCGGCGATCTGCAGCGCGCCCAGGCCCAGCGAGGCCGCCGAGCCGAACAGCGTGGCGAAGATCGCCATCATGTCGATCAGGCGGCCGAGCGGGCCGTTGGCATGCTTGCCGATCAACGGCCGGAAGGCGGCGGAAATCAGCTGCGAGCGGCCGCGACGGAAGGTGCCATAGGCAATCACCAGGCCGACGATGGCGTACATGGCCCAGGGGTGCAGGGTCCAGTGGAACAGCGTGGTGGCCATGGCCACCTGCATCGCTTCGCTGGACTGCCCGGCGGTCGTCCCGGGCGGTGGCGACACATAGTGCGACAGCGGTTCGGCAACGCCGAAGAACATCAGGCCGATGCCCATGCCGGCGCTGAACATCATCGCCACCCACGACACCGTACGGAATTCTGGCTGTTCGCCATCACGGCCCAGCGGGACCCGGCCGTAACGGCTGGCCGCCAGCCACAGCACGAACACCACGAACAGGGTGGAGGTGAGCACGAAGAACCAGCCGAAGTTGAGAATGACCCAGGATTGCGCGCCGGAGGCGCTGCTGGCGAGGCTGGCCTGGTTGAGGAAGCCCCAGAGGACGAAAGCGATTGCCAGGAGGCTGGTGAAACCAAAGACGATCCAGTCGAGCTTGCCCTCGAAACGCCGGTCCTGGCGCGCTTCCGCGGTTTTCGAGGGGTCCGTCACGCCAAGGTCGAGCGTTTCGGTGATGTGTTCCTTTGCCATGAATGATGAGGCCCCTTTCTGGCTTACCTGCAGGAGCAGGCTTGTTGTTGTGTGGGCTACCGAGTTCGATGACTGCCTCGGCCGGGAGATTGCTGGCGGGATTATCCTGTGCACGAAACGGCGGCTCCTGTCCCGATAACGCCCCGGGGCGTCCATTACGCGACCTGCCAAATACTTTTAGTTCTGGGGGCGATGGCCCTTTCTGCTTCGCGTTCTGGTAACCTGATGGGCATTCCCCGGGCCTGCACATCCGAGCATCGTAGAAGCGCTGCTGCTTGTGGGCCTGGCCGTATCAGGAAACGGAGATTCGTCCAAATGGCCACTGACCGTGTGAGCCTGATTCATTTCGATAAATTGAGCATGAGCCCTGCCGCTGCCGATCGGTTCCAGAAAGCCCTCGACGCGCTGGAAGCGCTCAAGCTGCAGGACCGTTACGTGTATCTCATCGCTCCTTATCTGGGTGATGTCGCTGACGCCTCCGACCCCGAGCAACTGACCACTGCCCTGGAACAGGGCGTGCGCGTGGTCGACGAGCTGCTGGCTGCCAGGTCGGTCAGCAAGATCAAGGCCGAGGAAGTGCGCCAGGTGTTCCACGGCGCCGCCGAGCGTGCGCGGGCAGAAATGCCCGGCTGAGTGGCGGCATGGCCAAAGACATCGACAACCCTTGCGTCTCGCTGTGCCAGCTCAATAGCGAGCTGTGCGTGAGCTGTGGTCGCACCCGTGACGAAATCCGCAAATGGCGGGGCATGAAGCGCCCTGAGAAGATGGCCACCGTGCAGCGGGCGGCAACGCGGATGAAGGCTATCGCCAAGAAGGCGGCCAAGCGGCAGAATGCCGACTGAACCTGCGCACCCTGTGCGCGGCCTTTCCTGATTGTCTGACGAGCCTGAAAATGGATTCTCACTCGCTGTTTGCCTTTACCCTGGTCGCTGCCATCGCGATCGCCAGCCCCGGCCCTGCCACCCTGATGGCCATCAACAACAGTCTGGTCCATGGCCAGCGCAGCGCGATCTGGTCGTCGCTGGGCAATGGTTCGGGCCTGTTCTGCCTTTCTGCTGCGGCCATGCTGGGCTTGGGCGCGCTGCTGGCCAGTTCCGAAATGCTGTTCAACGCAGTGAAGATCCTGGGGGCGGGCTACCTGTTCTACCTGGGGGCGCGGCAACTGCTGAAAAAGAGCCCGATGCTGGCGCAGGGCGCCGCAGAGGGTGTGGCCAAGGTCCGGCCCACGCCGCTGAAGCTCTACAAGTCAGCCTTCCTCACGGCAGTGACCAACCCCAAGGCGACCATGTTCTTCACCGCACTGTTCCCGCAGTTCATCGACCAGGGGGCGGCGCTGCTGCCGCAGTTCCTGATCCTGACCGGGATATTCGTGGCGTTGTCGCTGGTTTCGCTGAGCCTGTATGCCGCGCTGGCGGCGCGGGCCAAGGGCGTGCTGACCCGGCCGTCGCTGTCGCGCTGGGTCAGTCGGGTGGTAGGCACGACCTTCATCGGTTTTGGCGCAGCGATCCTGGCGATGCGTCGGCAGGGGGCCTGAAGTACGGGGGCCGCTCGGCCGATAAAAGGCCAACCTGATGGCCATACATGGTCCAGACTGTCTACAGCACGCACAGATGGGTGCTGCAGTCGACCACAGGATGTGGCAGCCTTTGGCCACCGCTCCGGGTCTGCGGATGTTACATGTGCCGAGGGTTGTCGATGATCGAGCGCTGCTTTCGCCACGCCTTGTTGCTGTTGCCGTGCCTGCTGCTGCCGCTGGCGGCGGTAGCGCATGAGGAATGCCGGCGGCTGACTGCCACCGGCAACCCGGAATACCCCCCCTACCTGTGGCGCGACCCGCAGAACCCCGAGCAACTGATCGGTGCCAATGCTGACCTGCTCAAGTACCTGGGCAAGCAGCTGGGGCTGGAAATCGAGGTGGTCTACGGCGGGCCGTGGTCGCGCGCCCAGGAAGAAGTGCGCACGGGCCGGATCGATTTGATGGCTGGGTATTTCCTGACCGAGGCCCGCCGGCAACAGATGGACTTCATTGCCCCGGCATTCCTGCATACTCCAAGTGTTGTCTGGGTGCGCCAGGACAATACCTTTGCCTACCGGCAATGGGCCGACCTGAAGGGGCGCAAAGGCGGCACGCTGGTCAACAACAGCCACGGCCAGCAGTTCGACGACTACGCCAGGACCAACCTCACCCTTGAAGCGGTACCCGGTGCCAGGCAGGCATTCGAGAAGTTGATGCACAAGCGCAGCGATTATGTGGTGTACGAGCAGTATCCCGGCTTGGCGCTGGCGCGCACATTGGGGATTGCCGACACTTTGCAGGTGCTGGAGCCACCGATATCCAGCGAAGGGCTGTACCTGGCGCTGTCGCATGACTCGCCCTGCAACCAGCCGAAGCTGCGTGAGGCGCTGGCGAGGGAGATGGAAAAGATCGTTGCCGGAGCGTTGCCGGAGCAACTGCTGCAGCAAAACCTGGAGCGATGGCAATAAATAGCAGCCTGGTATGCGCTCCTACAGGGACCGGGCCAGTTGCTCGGCTTCCTTGGCCCGGGTCACGCTGACTGCGCCGGGCAGGGTTACATCGTTCTTCGCCGCTAGGATCTCGGCCATGACACTGACGGCAATCTCGGCCGGGGTCTTGCTACCGATATAAATGCCGATAGGGCCGTGCAGGCGCTGCAACGACGCTTCGCTTTCGCCAAAGTGTTCGATCAGCCGCTCGCGGCGCAGCTGGCTGTTGCGCCGTGAGCCGATGGCACCGATATAGAACGCCGGGCTGTGCAGGGCTTCGAGCAGGGCCAGGTCGTCCAGCTTGGGGTCGTGGCTGACGGCGACGATGGCGCTGCGCAGGTCTGGGGCGAAGGCGCGGACCACGTCGTCCGGCATGCCGGCCAGGTGGTTGACGCCGGCAACGTTCCAGCCGGCCGTGTACTCGGGGCGCGGGTCGCACAGTGAAACGCTGAAGCCATTGAACAGGGCCATGGTCGCCAGGTATTCGGCCAGCGCGCCGGCACCGATCAGCAGCAGGCGGTAGCCGGGGCCGAGGGTGCTGAGCATGTGCTGGCCATCGAAGCTGAACAGTTCGGGCGTGGTGGTGGCGGTGAGGCTGGCCTCGCCGCTGCGCAGGTCAAGCCCACGGCGTACCAGATTGCCGCCGTCGAGGCCGGCGAGCAGTTGTTCGAGGTGTGGCAGCGACGGGGCGAATTCCAGCACCAGTTCGAGGGTGCCGCCACAGGGCAGGCCGAAGCGGTGGGCCTCGTCGGCGCTGACGCCATAGCGCACCACCTGGGGCAGGCCGCCGGGCATGCCGGGGCCGCCGTAGGCACTGGTGTAGCGGTGAATGAGGTCGTCCTCGATGCAGCCGCCAGAGACACTGCCAACTACACGGCCGTCGCTGCGCAGGGCCATCATCGAGCCCACCGGGCGGGGGGAGGAGCCCCAGGTGCGGGCGACCGTGGCGAGCAGGGTGCGGTGGCCGGCGGCGAGCCAGTCTCGGGTGGTGCGCAGGACCAGCAGGTCGATGCTTTCCATGGGTACTCCGGTAAAGCCTGGTGTTCAAGGGTGGCTGTACCGGCCTCTTCGCGGGTGAACCCGCTCCCACAGGTACTGCACAGGTCTTCGGGGTGGTGCAAATCCTGTGGGAGCGGGTTCACCCGCGAAGAGGCCAGTACAGCCACCAAATTCATCGCATGTGCAAAATGATCGGGCTACTGCTGGCCGGGTCGGTATGCCCACGCAACTTGCCCACCGCCTGCGCATTCACCGCGCCACCATTGTTCCCCCAGGCACTGCGCACGAAACCCAGCACATCAGCAATTTCCTGGTCACTCAATTGCTCACGGAAGGCCGGCATGCGATAGGCATCGGGCAACCCGGCCGTCACCACCCGTTGCGAACCATTGAGGGTGATATTGATCGCCGAGGCGTCTTCCTTGGCCAGTGCCGAAGTAGCGCCGGCCAAAGGCGGCATCCATTCGGCCTGGCCCTTGCCGTCCAGGCCATGGCACGACGCACAGCGGGTTACATAGGTATGCGCCCCAGGGCTGTCGAGCCGCGCCGCCGTCGTTTCGGCCTGGTACTGCCACGGCTCACCGTCGCGTTGCGGGTCGCCGGGCAGCGACTTCAGGTAGCGTGCGATGGCGGCCAGGTCGTCGTCACTCATGAACTGCGTGGAGTTGTTGAAGGCCTCGGTCATCGAACCGAATACCACCGCATGCCGGTTGCGCCCGGTCTTGAGGAATTGCGCGATCTCGGCCTCGCTCCAGCGCCCCAGCCCGGTGTTGGGGTCGGCACGCAGGCTCGGTGCATACCAGCCATCGAGCAGGGCACCAGCGAGGAACGGTTTGCCACTGTCATCCAGGGCCTTTTCGTTGAAGGCCAGGCCGCGCGGCGTATGGCAGCTGCCACAGTGGCCGGGGCCCTGGACGATGTAGGCGCCGCGGTTCCACTGGGCATCCTGCCCGGCCTGGTCGGCGTATGGCGTGGTGGCGGCGAACAGGCCGTTCCACATGGCGATGGGCCATCGCCAGTTCAGCGGCCAGGGAATGTCGCTGGCAAGGTTGGCTTGCTGCACGGGTTGCACGCGGTGCATGAAGAAGGCGTACAGCGCCTTTACATCGTCATCGCTGAGCTTGGCGTAGGACGGGTAGGGCATGGCGGGGTACAGCCGCCGGCCACCGGGCGCGACGCCCTGGCGCACGGCACGGTCGAAGTCGGCCAGGCTGTAGCCACCGATGCCGGTGTCGCGGTCGGGGGTGATGTTGGTGGCGTGGATCGCCCCCAGCGGGGTGGCCATTTCCAGCCCGCCGGCGAACGGTTTGCCGTCCGGCAGGCTGTGGCAGGCCACGCAGTCGCTGAGGCGGGCCACGTACTCGCCACGGCTGACCAGCGCCGGGTCGGCAGTGGTGGCCTGCGCATCGGCAAATGGCGAGGCGGGCTCGCGGGTGACGTACCAGGCCAGCAGGCCTGCCGCGACCAGGCACGGCAGCGCCAGCCAGCCAGCGGTTCTTGCGAAACGGTGGGTCATGGGGCGTCCTTGTCTGCTCAGCTGAAGGTATGGCGGCTCAATGGCAGGCTGCGCACGCGCTGGCCGGTCAGCTGTGCGACTGCGTTGGCCACCGCCGGTGCCACTGCGGGCAACGGTGGCTCGCCGATGCCGCCCATCTTCGCCCCGCTTTCGACAATGCGTACATGCACCCTGGCCATGCGCGACGGCGGCAGGATCGGGTACAGGTCGTAGTTGCGCGCGCGCGGCTTGCCATCCACGTACACCGCTTCTTCCAGCAGCGTCTGCGACAGGCCCAGGGCGACGGCGCCGTTGACCTGGTGCTCGATGATCGCCGGGTTGACGATGCTGCCCGGGTCGATGGCCTGCCAGATGTCGTGCACCTTGACCTGGCCGCTCTCGATCGACACCTCGGCAATGACCGCTGCCTCCGAGCCGAACGGCGAGGCCATGGCCACGCCACGCGCTCGTTTGCTGCCATCCTCGGCGGTGAACGGCCCGCGTTTCCAGCCGCCGGAAAGCTCGGCGACGGCCTGCAACAGGTTGGTCAGGCGTTGGTTGTCGCGCAGCAGGTGCAGGCGCAGTTCGAACGGGTCCTTGCCGCCTTTGTCGGCCAGTTCATCGAGGAACGATTCATAGAAGAAGTCGTTCAGCGAGTTGCCCACCGAGCGCCAGTAGCCAAGCATCGCCGGGCCTTTCACGTAGATCTGCGCGATGCGCTTGTTGGCGATGGCGTAGGACTTGCCCGACAGCCCTTCGAGCGCGGTCGGGTCGAGTTTTTCGCCTTGCTTGCCGGCGATGGCTTCGGTCGGGCCTTCGGTGGCGCTCACGGCTTCGAGGGCCACCGGCAGGCCGTCGGCATCCAGCCCGGCGCGGAACTTCACCACGGCGACCGGGCGCAGCACATCGCGGAGGAATTCCTCTTCGCGGCTCCAGATGAGTTTCACTGGCCGGCCGACCGCCTTGGCCAATGCAATGGCCTGTGGGTAGGGGTTGGCCGAGTCGTACAGGAAGTGGCGGCCAAAGAAACCGCCCAGCAACGGCGAATGCAGGGTGATCTGCGCCGGGGCCAGGCCGGTGCGCTTGGCAATGTCGTCACGGAACATGTCCGGCGCCTGGTTGGGCAGCCACACTTCCAGGGTGCCGTCCGGGTTGAAGCGCGCCAGTGCCGACGGCGGTTCCAGCTGGGCGTGGTTGAGGTACTGGTTGTGGTAGGTTGCTTCGACCCGGGTCTTGGCACTGGCCAGCATGCCGGCCACATCGCCCTGGTTTTCGTCGTCGCGCGCCGGGCCCGTGACCGTGGCCAGGTGCTCGCGCCAGCCATCGCTGGAGAAGTCGGCCGGCATTGGCCGTACCGGGCTGTCGGCCGCAGGCTCCTTCCAGTCCACCTGGATGGCTTCGACCGCGCGCTTGGCGTGCCACCAGCGTTCGGCAACCACGGCCACGGCACCCGGCAGCTGATGCACCGAATGCACGCCCTTCATGGCCTTGACCTGGTCTTCGTTGCGCAGGCTGCCGACGGTCATGCCCAGGCGTGGCGCGTGCTGCACGGCAGCGTGGAGCATGCCGTCGACCTTGATGTCGATGCTGTACACAGCCTTGCCGGTGGACTTGTCGTAGGCATCCAGGCGACGTACCGGCTTGCCGATCCAGCGAAACTGGCTGGGGTCGCGCAGCTTTACGCTGGCCGGGTCCGGCACCGGCAGGTCCATGGCCCGCCCGGCCAGTTCACCGTAGGGGATGGAACGGCCAGTCGTGGTATGTACCACGTGGCCCGGCGTGGTGGAGAGTTCTTCGACCGGCACGCCCAGCTGCTCGGCGCCCGCCTGCAGCAGCATGGCCCGGGCGAGGGCGCCCAGGCGGCGCATGGTCGGGTAGCTCATGCGCACCGACATGCTGCCGCCAGTGATGCGCATGCCATTTTCCATCACTACATAGGCTTCGCCGGGCGGCGCGCTGTCGACCACGAAATTGGCCGGGTCGACGTCCAGCTCTTCACCAACGATCTGCGCCATGGCGGTGAAGGGGCCTTGGCCACCTTCCATGAACGGGCTGAGCAGGCGTACTTTGCCGTCCGGGCGGATCTCCAGAAACGCCGGCACCTGGGTACCGCGCTCCGGGGTTGCTGCGGCGGCTGCCTGTACGCGGGCCGACCCCATGGGCAGGCCGAAGCCCAGCACCAGGGCACCGACAGCCGTGCCGGCAAGAAAGCGCCGACGCGACAGGTTGACCGTTTCGCCCAGTTGCAGCTTGAGCAGTTCGGCGGGGGTATCGACTGGTGTGTTCATCAGGCCTTCTCCCCTTGGGCCAGCTCATGCACGGCGGCATGGATGGCGTTGTAGGTGCCGCAGCGGCACAGGTTGACCATGGCTGCCTCGATCTGCGCGTCACTGGGTTTGGGCGTGTGCTTGAGCAGCGCCGTGGCCGCCATTACCTGGCCGGACTGGCAGTAGCCGCACTGGGCCACCTGGTGCTCGACCCAGGCCGCGACCACCCGTTTGCCGACGGCATCGGCCTCGATCGCCTCGATGGTGGTCACCTCGCGCCCGACCACGCCGGCCACCGGGGTGACGCAGGCGCGCACCACGTTGCCGTCCACCAGCACCGAACAGGCGCCGCACTGGGCCAGGCCGCAGCCATACTTGGTGCCGGTCAGCCCCAGGTCATCGCGGATCACCCACAGCAGGGGCGTGTCGGCGTCTGCCTCGACCTGGTAGGTCTTCTGGTTGATGCGTAGTTCCATGGTTCACCTGCCCGTCAACGGTTGCTGTCGCGTGGTTTCTTCTGATCGGGGAATACGGTGCTCCCCAGTGCAGAAACGCTAGCACAGCGGGGTGACCGCTGGTCTGCTGGCGGGGGCAGGTTCAGAGGATCAGGCAAGCAATTCGGTGAAATGCGCAAGCTTGTACCGGCCCTATCGCCGGCAAGCCGGCTCCCACCTCGACCGTATCGACCGCAAGCCATGTGCAGTTCCTGTGGGAGCTGGCTTGCCGGCGATAAGGCCGGTACAGGCAAACAGGACTTCCGGCAGAAAAACCCGGATAATGCCGGCCAATTTCGTTTTGCACGCTTAAATCACGGTAATCCCGCATGGAAATCAAGGTCAATTTTCTCGACAATCTCCGTCTCGAAGCCAAGTTCGACGACTTCACGGTGATCGCCGACCAACCGATCCGCTACAAGGGTGATGGCTCGGCCCCGGGGCCGTTCGACTATTTCCTGGCGTCTTCGGCCTTGTGCGCGGCTTACTTCGTCAAGCTGTATTGCCAGACCCGCGACATTCCTACCGAAAACATTCGCCTGTCGCAGAACAACATCGTCGACCCGGAAAACCGCTACAACCAGGTCTTCAAGATCCAGGTCGAGCTGCCCGAGGACATTTCCGAGAAGGACCGCCAGGGCATCCTGCGCTCCATCGACCGCTGCACGGTGAAGAAGGTGGTGCAGACCGGCCCCGAGTTCGTGATCGAAGTGGTCGACAACCTCGATGCCGATGCCCAGGGCCTGCTGATGCCGGTCGCGGATACCAGCACCTACATCCCCGGCAAGGACCTGCCGCTGGAGCAGACCATCGCCAACATGTCGGGCATCCTCGCCGGGCTGGGGATGAAGATCGAGATCGCCTCGTGGCGCAACATCGTGCCCAACGTGTGGTCGCTGCATGTGCGCGACGCCCAGTCGCCGATGTGCTTCACCAACGGCAAGGGCGCGACCAAGGAGGCCGCGCTGGCCTCGGCGCTGGGCGAGTTCATCGAGCGGCTGAACTGCAACTTCTTCTATAACGACCAGTTCTGGGGCGAGGACCTGGCCAACGCGTCGTTCGTGCACTACCCGAACGAGCAGTGGTTCAAACCCGGCCCGCGCGATGCGCTGCCGGCCGAGATCCTTGATGAGCACTGCCTGGCAATCTACAATCCGGACGGCGAGCTGCGTGGCTCGCACCTGTACGACACCAACTCGGGCAACACCGCGCGCGGCATCTGCTCGTTGCCGTTCGTGCGCCAGTCCGACCAGCAGGTGGTGTACTTCCCGTCCAACCTGATCGAGAACCTGTTCCTCAGTAACGGCATGAGCGCCGGCAACACCCTGGCCGAGGCGCAGGTGCAGTGCCTGTCGGAAATCTTCGAGCGCGCCGTGAAGCGTGAAATCCTCGAAGGCGAGCTGTGCCTGCCGGATGTGCCGCAGGAGGTATTGGCCAAGTACCCGGCCATCGTCGCCGGCATCCAGGGCCTGGAAGAGCAGGGCTTCCCGGTGCTGGTCAAGGATGCGTCGCTGGGCGGTGAGTTCCCGGTGATGTGCGTGACCTTGATGAACCCGCGCACCGGCGGCGTGTTCGCTTCGTTCGGCGCCCACCCGAGCCTGGAAGTGGCGCTGGAGCGCAGCCTCACCGAACTGCTGCAGGGCCGCAGCTTCGAAGGCTTGAACGACCTGCCGCAACCGACCTTCGAAAGCCACGCGCTGACCGAGCCGAACAACTTCGTCGAGCACTTCATCGACTCCAGTGGCGTGGTGTCGTGGCGCTTCTTCAGTGCCAAGGCCGACTTCGAGTTCGTCGAGTGGGACTTCTCCGGCCACGGCGAGGACTCCAACGTACAGGAAGCCGCGACCCTGTTCGGCATCCTCGAGGACCTGGGCAAGGAAGTGTACATGGCGGTGTACGACAACCTTGGCGCCACCGCCTGCCGCATCCTGGTGCCGGGTTACTCGGAGATCTACCCGGTCGAGGACCTGATCTGGGACAACACCAACCGCGCCTTGTCGTTCCGCGCCGACATCCTCAACCTGCACAGCCTGGACAACCGTTCCCTCAAGCTGCTGCTCAAGCGCCTGGACAACTGCGATGTGGATGACTACACCACCATCACCACGCTGATCGGCGTGGAGTTCGACGAGAACACGGTGTGGGGCCAGCTGACGATTCTCGAGTTGAAGCTGCTGATCTGCCTGGCGGTACAGCGCTTCGAGGATGCCAAGGAACTGGTCGAGGCGTTCCTGCAGTTCAACGACAACACTGTCGAGCGCGGCCTGTTCTACCAGGCGCTGAACGTGGTGCTGGAAGTGCTGCTGGACGACGAACTGGAAATGGACGACTACGAAGCCAACTTCCGCCGCATGTTCGGTAACCCGCGCATGGACGCGGTGCTGGGTTCGGTGGACGGCAGCGTGCGCTTCCATGGCCTGACCCCGACCAGCATGAAGCTCGAAGGCCTCGATCGCCACCTGCGCCTGATCGAAAGCTACAAGAAGCTGCACGCGGCCCGGGCCAAGTTCGCCTGATAGCCGCAATGCTCCAATCGCTATCTTGTACTGCCTGTTCTGGCCTTATCGCCGGCAAGCCAGCTCCCACAGGTACAGCACATGACTGGAGGTCGATGCTGTCGAGGTGGGAGCTGGCTTGCCGGCGATTGGGCCGGTAGCCTTCATATAGCGCTTTGTTCTTGCCGCTATCCCCAATCTGTCTTGCCGCTTCGCCTGCCAGGCGCGTAGCGTTTTGCTCCCATCCCCTCGATCCATGGCGCGTTGACCGCCAGAAGGACCTCGGCCGCGCACAACAAGAAGGCGCAGACCATGAGCACCCCTTTGGATACCAATGCCCTCAAAGCCCGCCAGCAAGCCGCGTGGGCCAGTGGCGACTACGCGGTAATCGGCACCACCCTGCAACTGGTTGGCGAGCGCCTGGCCGAAGCCTGTGACCTGCGCTGGGACGAGCAGGTGCTGGATGTCGCCGCCGGCAACGGCAATGCCACCTTGGCTGCTGCCCGGCGCGGCTGCCGTGTCACCTCCACCGACTATGTGCCCGAGCTGCTAAAGCGCGGTGAAGAACGTGCGCGGGCCGAGCACCTCAATGTGGTGTTCCAGACTGCCGATGCCGAAGCGCTGCCGTTTGCCGATGGATCATTCGATGCGGTGCTGTCCACCTTCGGCGTGATGTTCGCGCCCGACCAGGCCCAGGCCGCGCGTGAGCTGGGCCGGGTGTGCCGGCCCGGTGGCCGGATCGGCCTGGCCAACTGGACCCCGCAAGGGTTCGTCGGGCAGATGTTCAAGACCCTCGGGCGGCATGTACCGCCACCAGCCGGGGCTCTGCCGCCTTCACGCTGGGGTGATGAAGAACAGTTGCGCGTGATGTTCGAGGGGGCGCTGGGCGAATTGAAGGTCAGCCGCCAGCACTTCAACTTCCGCTATCGCTCGGCGGCGCATTTCATCGAGGTGTTCCGCACCTGGTATGGGCCGGTGCACAAAGCGTTTGCCTCGCTGGGGCCGGAAGCGGCCGGGGCGCTGGAGCGGGATCTGGCGCAACTGTTGAATGAAAGCAATGTGGGCGGCGCGTCGTCGTTGGTGGTGCCGAGTGAGTACCTTGAAGTGGTGATCATTCGAGGTTGATCCCACGGGCCAAGCGCTCAGTTCTTGCACTTGGCCATCACCACCTGGCAAGTCTTCGGTGTGCCCCCTGACCGGCTTGCATAACGCACGCAGTTGTTCAGCGATTTCTGCCGGGCAATGCTCAGCGTATTGCCCCACGCGAGGCCGCCTTCGCCGGTGGTGGGCACGGCTTTGGCGAAGCAGTTGGAGCCCGTTGCGGGCGTCGCGTACCTGGCCTTGCTGGCTTTGCTGGAGCAGCCGGCGGTGAGTGCCAGGCTGAAGGCGAGCAGGGTGGTCAGCGCCCAGGACATGTAGGGGCGAATCGGTTTACTGCTCATATGCTCTCCTTACCGAGGCGCAGGACTCCCCGCCGCGAACACCGGCAAGGCCGGTGCCATACTCTGCACAGGATATTGCATTCAAGCGAAGCGGTGAACGCTTGCGTTGCACCAGATGCAGCGCAAGGCCTTGCACCATGGCAAGGCCTTGCGCCTGGGGCAACGATCAGAAGCGGTAGTTGAAGCTGGCTTCCAGCGTACGCGGTGCACCCGGGGTGATCAGGTCAACCGAACCGTGCGCGGAGGCATAGTAGTCGCGGTCGAACACGTTCTTCAGGCGCAGTGCTGCGTCCCACTGCGGCACGCTGTACAGCAGTGCGGCGTCGAAGGTGGTGTAGCCCGGCATCACCACCACGTTGTCGAGTGCGGTGTAGCGCTCGTCGACGTAGTTGGCGCCGGCGGCCACGCGCCATTCCGGGGTCAGGGTGCGCACCAGCCAGACGTTGGCGCTGTTACGCGGCGTCAGGGTAGGGGTCTGGCCTTCGTTGGCAACGCCGTTGGTCTTGCTGTTGGACTTGGTGATCTCGGCATCCAGGTAGGCATAGCCGGCGTAAATCTGCCACTTGTCCGTGAGCTGCCCGCTGACGGTGGCTTCGAAGCCGTCGGTGCGCTGCTCGCCGGCCAGCACGGTCAGGTTGGGGTTGGCCGGGTCGGCGGTCTTCATGTTGGTGCGCTCGAGGCGGAATACCGCTGCGGTCACCGACAGGCGGCTGTCGAGCAGGTCCCACTTGGCGCCGATTTCGTAGTTGGTGGTTTCTTCCGGCTCCAGGTGCTGGTTGGTCGGGCTGACCGCGAACACTTCGCCCGAAGGCTGGTAGCTGCGGCTGACCGACACATAGTAGGACTGGATGTTGTCCGGCTGGTAGACCAGGCCGGCACGTGGGCTCCAGGTCTTGTCGGTACGGTCGAGGTCTACGTTCTGCGCGCGGTCGTCGTCGTACTCCTGGCCAAAGATGTCATAACGCACGCCGACCAGGGCCTTCCAGTGCTCGTTCAACTCGATCATGTCCTGCACATACAGGCCGGTGGTCTGCTGGAAGTTGGTGCCCTTGGACGACAGGTTGGCGGCGTGCTCCGGCACCGGCACCAGGGCGTCGCGATACACCGGCACCTGGGCCACGTTGTTCTGGCTCAGCACCCGCTGGTGCTTGTCCTGGAAGCCCACTTCCACGCCATACAGCAGGTTGTGCTGCATGCCGGCAAGCTGCGCCTGTTGCTTGAGTTCGGTCTGGTTGAACATGCCGTACTCGTCGCGGGCGACGTTGCCACGGTTGAGCTTGACCAGCAGTTCGCCGTCAGGCGCGGTGACGAAGCGCGTCGGGCTGCTGTCGGCCAAGGTGTTGTTGCGGTCCAGGTCGTAGCGGTAGTACCGGCTGGTGTTGGTCAGGGTGAAGTCGTCGTTGATGCGGTAGTCCAGGCTGGCAGTCAGCGAGAACACCTCGCTGCGGGCGTAGTCCTGGTCGGCATCGCCGGAGCCGAAGCGCTTGTCGCGGTCCACATCTACCGGGCGGTTGCCCAGCGCCGGGATGCCGAAGTCGATCAGGCGCTTGTCGTACAGGTAGGTGGCGCCCAGGTTCAGTTCCAGGTCGTCGGAGAGGCGGAAGTAGGCCGACGGCGCGATGGCCTTGCGGTCGATGTAGCCATCGTCGCGGAAGGTGTCGCTGTCTTCGAAGGCGCCGGTCACGCGGTAGGCCTGGTTGCTTTGCGGGTCGGCCCAGCCGGTGTCGAACTGGGTGCGGCGCTTGCCTTCGCTGTCGAAGCTCATGCCGACTTCGCGCTTGGGCGTGAAGCTCGGCTTCTTGCTTATGCTGTTGATCAGGCCGCCCGAAGAGCCACGGCCATACAGCACGGCGGCAGGGCCCTTGATCACCTCGACCCGCTCGATGTTGGACAGGTCACGGAAGTACAGGGCGTCGTCGCGCACGCCGTCGATGTACATGTCGCCAATGGCGCTGAAGCCGCGGATGGTCACCTGGTCACGCTGGCCGTCGCCGTTGGACAGGCCGACGCCGGGCACGTTCTTCAGGACGTCTTCCATGGACTGCGCACCCTGGTCCTTGATCACGCTTTCGGGCACGACGTTGACGGTTTGCGGGATGTCGCGCAGCGGGGCGTCGATCTTCATGGCGCTGCGGCTTTCGCTGGCCTTGTAGCTTTGCTGCTCGTAGGCGCTGGTGACGGCAGTGGCGGGCAAGGCGAGGGAACCCTGCGATTCAGGTTGGACAGCCGCGTGAACAGCAGGCACAACCAGCAGGCCCAGCATGGAAATGGATGCCGGGGCAACAGACTTTTTTGCCATTACAGGTGACTCTTTGTTGTATTTGGAGGTCACGAATAGTAATGATTTGTAAATGTAAAGCAAGTGTAAAGAGTTCGCATTTGCTGTTGCAAGGGCGCTCGTGGCAAGAAAGCGACAAAACGCGTCGCAAGGGGGAGGGCCGGCAATGTGCCAGGCAAGGGCTATGCTTGTTGGCGCGTGAGCATTTCACGCCCCCATCCGGTCTTGATCACATGGAAGCAGGCCTATGAATCCAATTCGCTCTCTCGCTCGTGCTGTTGCCCTTGCCACCCTGGCGTCCGCCGCCAGCTTCACGGTGCAGGCTGCCGGTATTCCCATTGGTAGCGAGGCGCTGGAAAGCCACGTCACCACGCAGGTCACGGCCATCGACCTGGCCAGCCGCCAGGTCACGGTGAAAGGCCCTGACGCCAAGAAGGATGTGACCTTCCAGCTCACGGAAAAGGCCAAGGCGCTGCCCAACCTCAAGGTGGGTGACAGGGTCGACATCTACGTGACCCGTGCTGTGGCCTATGTGCTGAACCCCGAGGAGGGCGGTGCACCGAAGGCGACTGAAGAGTCCGGTACCATTCGCGCCACGGCGGACAACCCCAACCCGGGCGGCGAGGCGTTCCGCCAGGTCAGGGTGACCTCGCAGATCAAGAAGATCAACCTCGAGACGCATGAGGTGAGCCTGTTGCCGCCTGAGGGCAAGCTGCAGGTGGTCAAGGTCGAGAACCCTGACCTGCAGGCACGCATGAAGAACCTCAAGGTCGGCCAGACGGTCGACGCGATCTACACCGAAGTGCTGCGCGTCGAAACCTCGCGCTGACCATTCATTGGGGCAGGCTACGGGTTGCCCGCACATGGATCCGCCGTGATGCCTTGCATGACGGCGGATGTCGTTCGAACAGCTGTATCACCCAATCGGGCCGAGTCTTGCTGGCATCGTTGAGCCAATTGGCAACCGAGTCCTGGGCATACTTGTCTGCTTCGGCCAGGCGCGGCACCAACAGTGGCTCGGCCACTTCGGGCGCTTGCTTGAGTGCGGCGATGTGCTCGCACCAGACGCCACGTGGGCGCAGCACCTCGATACAGAAGCGTCGTACCAGTGGGTTGCTGTCGCCGGCATGTCGGGCAAGCAGGGCCAGGGCATCATCCAGCGCTTGAGCCAGGCGCGGGCGCAGGGCTATCCAGGCCCATTCGCGCACACCAAAATGTTCATCGCGAGCAAAATGCAGCTGGGCCAGCAATGCGGCTTCGAGATCGAGCGTGCGCGACAGGTGCGCCTGGGCGAAGGCCGCCCAGCTGCGCACCGTATCGGAGCTGTGTGCGCTGCACTGCTCCAACACCTGCTGGCGCTGGGGCGCAGGTGCTGGTTCCAGCCACTGCCCAAGGGCAAGGCCGATCCCCGTGATTTTTTTTGACAGGCCCTGCGAGCATGTTTCTTCGGCGCAGGTAGCCAGTTGTTCGATCAGCGTGTCGGGCAACTGGCCTGCCAGTGCACTGACCAAGGTCCTTTGATCCACTGCCAGGCACTCGGCCAGGTTGCGGGTGGGCAACTGCCCATGGTCGATCAGGGTTGTACGTTCATCTGTCATCGAATGTGCTCCATCACATACGGTTTGGTCTGGTCTAAGCCGTGAACCCGCCGGCTCAGGCCTCGGGCCGAGGCTGCGCAGCATCCTAGCCCAATTGGCTGGTATCCATGCGGCGAATAGCATGCGTGCACACTTTCGATTTCCATGGATAAAGGGAATTTTCCGATCATCGCCTGAACATCTGTCAAGAATGAGGACTGCCATGTTCAGCAAGACCTTGTGCCTTCTGGTGCTTCCCTTTGCCCTGGCGTTGCTTGCCGGTGCCGTGCTGCCGTTCCAGGCTGCGGGTAATGCCGCCGTCGGCCGGGCGCTGGGGCACTGGTTGTGGGGTGCGTTCACGTCATTGACGGTAAGTTCGCTGGTAGTGATCGCCGCGCTGCTGATCCTCAGGGTGCCGGCGCCGGACATGGGCAAGGCCTTGCAGGGGCCCTGGTGGCTGTGGGTTGGCGGTGTGCTCGGGGCGTTGTACGTGGCCGGTGCCGCTGCGCTCACCCCCAGGCTGGGCGCAGCGGGTTTCCTGGTGCTGGTGGTGGCGGGGCAGATCATCACGGCGGTGGTCGCAGACCACTTCGGAGTGATGGGGTTGGGGGGCAAGCCGCTCAACCTGGCCAGGTTGGCGGGTGTGGTGCTGATCCTCTGCGGCGTGCTGCTGGTGCAGGGCACCTGGGCAGCAGGCACGCCGGCCAGTGCCACTGCCGTGGTGAAACAGCCGGAAGGCTGATCAGCGCCCCGGCTGGCTGCACGCCCACACGGTTTCCCGCAGCCAGCGATGCCCGGGGTCGTCGTCCTTGCGGCTATGCCAGGCTTGCTGGTAATCGAACGAAGGAATCGCCAGTGGCGGCTCGAACTGGCGCAATGTCTTGTGCTGGTGCAGCGAGCCCACCGCGCGGCTGGCCACGGTCAGGATCAGGTCGGTGCCGGCCAGCACCTCGACCGCCGCACTCCAGTGCGGCAAGGCCAGGGCAATCCGCCGACGCAGGCCTTGCGCGGCCAGGGCGCGTTCGATTTCATCGAAGGCATCCGGGTGCATGGCCATCAGCACATGCGGGCGGGCCAGCCAGTCGGCCAGGGCCAGGCTGCCGCTGGCCGGCAGCACCTGGCGGTCGGCAACGCTGATGAAGCTGTCGGTGAACAGCGGCTGCGCGGTGATGGCCTGGGGCAGGTCCGGGAAGATGCCCAGGGCCAGGTCCAGTTCACCATCGAGCAACTGGGCCAGCATGGTTTCGCGGCTGGCCTGGCTGATGGCCAGGTCCACCCCGGGCGCGACATGGCGCAGGTGGCGCAGCAGGGGTGGCAGGATGATCCGCGAGGAATAGTCGGACAGCGAGAGCCTGAAGCGACGCTGGGCCTTGGCCGGTTCGAACTGTGGGGCGGCCAGCAGGCCGTTGAGGTTGCCCAGGGCGTCGTGCAGCGGTTTGGCCAGCGATTGGGCGCGGGCGGTCAAGGCCATGCGGCCGTTCTGGCGCACCAGCAAGGGGTCGTCGAAGTGCTTGCGCAACTGTGCCAGGGCATGGCTTACCGCCGGTTGGCTGCGGTGCAGGCGCAGGGCGGCGCGGGTCACGTGCTTTTCGCTCAGCAGGGCGTGCAGGGCGAGCAGCAGGTTGAGGTCGATCTTGCGTAGTTCATCCATGGTGCGAATGGTCTTGGTTGTGTCTGGCGGTTTTCATCAGCTTAACAAATGCCCAAGGCTGTCGAGGCCCCAGGATTTCGGCATCATGGCTGACATTGTCGGGGCCGCGTTGCGGCCCATCGCGACACAAGGCCGCTCCTACAAGGACCGTGTCAGTCGTTGGGGTTATACTCCCCACCCGTTTCACTGTTATCCGAGTATTCCGATGGGTCTTTCCGTAACCGCAACACCCGAGCCGCGTAGCCTGGGCGCCCCTATGCCGGCAACCTGATCGGCGTGCGCCTGCGTCCGCTGTTCTTTGCCGGCGAGCATCGGCCTGTAGCGCTGACCGGGTGCTGAGGCACTGAACGAATTGCTGCAAGGGGTGCAGAAATCATCTGCATCCCGCCTGATTGTTCAACTTTCCCTGCCTGATTAGCCTGACTCGAACACCCATCCAACAGGATTCGATCATGGCTACCCGCATCGTTCTCAACAGCACCGGCACTGCCGATGTCATGCAGCTTGAACACCTGCACGCACAAGCCCCAGGGCCCGGCCAGGTCTGGCTGGAACAGACGGCCATGGGTGTCAACCCGCTCGACCTGTTGCAGCGCAAGGGCGGTGCCCCACTGGACTTGCCTTCCGGGCTGGGGCTGGAAGGGGCTGGGCGGGTCGCCGCCGTCGGCGAAGGGGTACATGACGTGCAGGTGGGCGACCGGGTCGCCTATGCCATGGGCCCGGTTGGCGGTTACGCCAGCGGCCGCCTGTACCCGGCCGAGCGCCTGATCAAGCTGCCGCCGCAGCTGGATGACCAGGCCGCTGCCGCCGTGCTGTTCAAGGGCATCACGGCGCAGTACTTGCTGAAGACCACTTATGCCGTGGGCCCGGGTAGCCAAGTGTTGTTGTACGGTGCCGCCGGTGCCTTGGGCCAGCTGATGGCGCCCTGGGCGCGGCACCTTGGGGCGACGGTGATCGGCGTGGTATCACGCCCGCAGAGTGTGGCAAGGGCGCAGGCAGCGGGTTGCCACCATGTGCTGGTGTTCGACGCGGCAACCTTGGCCGGCCAGGTCCGCGAGCTGACCCAGGGCCAGGGCGTGGACGTGGCCTATGACTGTGTCGGCAAGGTGTCGCTGCAAGCCTCGCTGGACAGCCTGCGGGTGCGTGGCTTGCTGGTGTCGTTCGGCGGCACCTCCGGCGCGCCGGCGGCCATCGAGGTTGCCACGCTCAACGCCAAGGGCTCGCTGTACCTGACCCGGCCCTCGCTGGCAGCACACACCCGCACGGTCGAAGAGTATCAGCAGCGCGCCGCCGATGTGCTGGCGGCGGTCGCCGAGGGTATCATCCAGCCTCGGGTCTGGCGTGCCTACCCGCTGGCCGACGCGGCCCGGGCTCACGGGGACCTGGAGCAAGGGCAGTCGGAGGGCGCGCTGGTCCTTACTGCCTGATACCCGACTTCCACCCCTACTGCCTTGTGCCGAGCCTTACCATGGATGCCTTCGACAGCCGCCGCGCCGATGAACTTGCCACCTTGCTGGCGCTGCACGAGCAGGGCTCGTTTGCCGCTGCCGGGCGTCAGTTGGAGCGCCACCCCACGGTGCTGTCGAAGCGCCTGAGTGCACTGGAGGTGCGCCTGGGCATTCGCCTGGTGGAGCGCAGCACGCGGCAACTGCGCTTTACCGATGAAGGCGAGCGGCTGGTGGCCAAGGTGCGCGAGGCCAACCGGCTGATCGCCGAGGCCGAACAGGAAGCGGCCGAGGGGGCGGCGACGGTACGTGGGCGCCTGCGCCTGGCATTGCCGGCAGCCATGGGCCGGCGCTGGTTGAGCGGGATGCTGGCCGATTTCGTGCTGGCCTACCCGCAGGTGATGGTGGAGGCCGAGTATGCCGATCGTTTCGTCGACCTGATCGGCGAGGGTTTCGACGCCGCCATCCGCATTGGCGAGCTGGCTGACAACCGCCTGGTGGCCAGGAAGCTTTGTGATCACCTGCGCATCCTGTGTGCGTCGCCCGAGTACCTGGCCCGGCATGGCGCACCTGGGCAACCGGAGGATCTTGCTGGGCACAATTGCTTGGGTTTCAGTGGCTTGCGAAGCTTTCCTGAATGGCGACTTATGAGTGGTGGGCGACAGGTGAGTGTCAAGGTTGCCGGCAACCTGCGCAGCAACGACAACGAAGCCCTGCTGGAGGCGGCGCGACGTGGCGTTGGCATCCTGGCGGGAGGGGACTGGCTGATGGGCGAGGACCTCGCCGCCGGGCGCTTGGTGCGGGTGCTGCCGCAATGGCAGCTGGATGTGGCGGCAGGCATTTACCTGGTACGGCCGACCGCGCGCCTCAACACTGCCGCCCTGGTGGCTTTCAAGGCGTGGCTGGAAGCACGCTTCGAGGCCGGCGCACCATGGCGGCTATAGAATTGCACATAACCAATTGAATTAGCAGGGACCCTGTGGGAGCGGCTTTAGCCGCGAACACCGGCGTAGCCGGTGCCATGCACCGCGTTGGCTTCTTCGCGGCTAAAGCCGCTCCCACATCGACCGCATCGCTTTCAAGCCATGTGCAGTACCTGTGGGAGCTGGCTTGCCGGCGATGAGGCCAGTACAGGCAGCATCAGCCGGGCGGTTGTTACAAGTCGAGCACCAAGCGGGCAGTACGAGCACGCGAGACGCACAGCATGATGCTCCCACAGGGTACGCGGGCCGCTTGCGAATTCAGTTCTCTACGCGAAAAGGGCTGGGCAATCGTTATCGCCTTGCTACAGCATGCTGCACGCACTGCTCGTAATAGGTTTGCTTGATCGCTGCAGGCTTGAGCCGCGAGCGGCTGTTGTAGGTTTGTTCGGTAATGCCGAAGGCGGTCATGCGCATCCACGGTTTGGGGAATTTGCGCGCCTGCAGCTTCTTGCGCGTGGCATACAGGGTTACCCCGGAAAGCTTGGCCTGCTGCGCCTCGGCGGCTATCTGCGCGCCCCAGCCGCAAGTGTGGC
Organism: Pseudomonas sp. X4; assembly: GCF_040784925.1. Lineage (NCBI taxonomy): Bacteria > Pseudomonadati > Pseudomonadota > Gammaproteobacteria > Pseudomonadales > Pseudomonadaceae > Pseudomonas > Pseudomonas sp. X4. Next base: position 4,913,706 of record NZ_CP160798.1, read on the forward strand.
GATCGTTCTGGCTCAGCGCCCGTGCCTGGGCGCCGAAAGCGAGCGTGGCCAGCAGGCAGCCGGCCATCGTTGCTAGAAGTACTCGCATGTTGCTGTCCTAAGCATCTGAAGGAAAACGAAGTTTGCCTTCACAAGCTGCTACCGGGGGCCAGCAAATTGCCGTCAGGTTGTTGCCATCCGCAACGGGCTGGCGCGGGAGGGGCGTAGGCTGGTCCAGGCCAGGCTGGCGACCCAGATTACTGATACGCCGTAGTTCAGTCGCTGGTACAGGCCGAACCACTGGCCGCTTTGCGCTGCCTTGCCCATGAGCGCGACGGTCACGATCGCCAATACCACGCAGGCCAGAGAAAACAGCCCCAGTGCCCTGGAGCCGGCAATGCGATTGCCCAACCAGGCCCACAGCGCGCTAGCAAGGGTCAGCGAAAGGAACATCAGCAAGCCGGACAGGTTGTGTAACTGCTGCGAACGGGAAGGCTGCGCCGGAACGCAACCTTGGTCGCAGGGAAACCACCCGGTACCCAGGCTGCCCACGCCATGCAACAGCACCAGCGCCGCACTCAGCAATGCCAGCTTCGAGCCACGCCAGCGCCGCGCCAGGCCCCAGGCAAACAGGGTGAACAGGATGGCAAGGGGGAAGTTGTTGACCAGCGGCGACCAGTTCTGGGTCGGCGAACCGACCGCGCCGAGCTGGCTCATGGCCTTTTGCAGGTGGTCGTAGCCGGGGTAGGCCAGGGCGGTGAACCATACACCTGCCAGCAGCCAGAGGGGGATCAACAGGCCGCTGGCGAGCAACAGGCGGTCGAGGGGTTTCATGCTGTGTTTTCCTTCCATGGATGAGCGTGAAACCGCACAGTACAGCCTCGCACCTGCGAGGGGCCAGCATTTCCAGTGTTTCGTTCAGGGCTGCCGCGCCTGCGAACGACGAGAAATACCGCACTGCGTGTATGTGATCGTACAACTGCTTGCGCTATGATGAGCGCTGTCTTTCAAGGTGAAATACAGGGCAATGACAGAGCAGCAGGTACAGGCAAAGACCCGACGCAAGCCGCGCAGTCTGGCCCAGGAACTGGTCACGGTGCTGACCGAGCGCATTCGCAGCGGCCAGCTCAAGCGCGGCGACAAGCTGCCGACCGAATCGCAGATCATGGCCGAAGAGGGTGTCAGCCGCACGGTGGTGCGTGAAGCGATCTCGCGGCTGCAGGCCGCCGGGCAGGTCGAGACCCGCCACGGCATTGGCACCTTTGTGCTGGACGCGCCAGCCACGGGTGGTTTCCGTATCGACCCGGCGACCGTGGTCACCCTGCGCGAAGTGTTGGCGGTGCTGGAGTTGCGCATTGCCCTGGAGATCGAATCGGCGGGCCTGGCGGCGCAGCGGCGCAGCGATGAAGAGCTGACCGGCATGCGTGCGGCGCTGGACGAACTCAACGAAGGGGCTGCCCACGCCACGGATGCGGTGTCGGCGGACTTCCAGTTCCACCTGCGCATTGCCCAGGCCAGCGGCAACCACTACTTCGCCGACATCATCAACCACCTGGGCACCAGCATCATCCCGCGTACCCGCTTGAACTCGGCGCGGCTGGCCCACGATGACCAGGCGCACTACATGAGCCGGCTGATGCATGAGCACGAGGCGATCTACGAAGCCATCGCCCGGCGTGATAGCGAAGGGGCGAAGATGGCCATGCGCATGCACCTGAGCAACAGCCGCGAGCGCTTGCGGCAGGCGCATGCAGAGGCCGAGGCGCAGGAGGCCTGAAGCTTCTCTGTTGCCTGACCGGGCCTCTTCGCGGGTAAACCCGCTCCCACAAGGTTATCCATTACCTGTAGGTACGGCGCGGCTCCTGTAGGAGCGGGTTTACCCGCGAAGAGGCCGGTACAGGCAAAAGAAAAGCCCCGCCATGCACGGGGCTTTCCTGTTTCAGGCAATCAGTCAGATTGCTCCCTCACTCCACTGGCCATTCACCAGCCGACGCAGCCCAAGCGGGTTGCCGTCGCGCAGTGCCTCAGGCAACAGCGCCTGCGGGTAGTTCTGGTAGCACACCGGGCGCAGGAAGCGGTCGATGGCCAGGGTGCCGACTGACGTGCCGCGCGCATCCGATGTGGCCGGGTAAGGCCCGCCGTGCACCATCGCATCACACACCTCGACACCGGTCGGGTAGCCATTGACCAGGATCCGCCCGACTTTCTCCTCCAGCAGCGGCACCAGCCAGGCGAAGGCCTGCAGGTCTTCCGGCTCGCCGATCAGGGTCGCGGTCAGCTGGCCGCGCAGGCCGAGCAGGGCGGCGCGCAACTGGTCGTTGTCCTGCACTTCCACGGCAACGGTGGTCGGGCCGAACACTTCTTCCTGCAGCAGCGGGTCAGATTCCACCAGCAGGCGGGCATCAGCCCTGAACAGTTGGGCGCGCGCCTGGCTGCCTGCCTGCGCCTGGCCGGCCAGGTGCTCGATACCGGCATGGGCGTGCAGGTGCTCCAGGCCACCGACGTAGCTGCGCAGGCCACCGGCGTTGAGCATGGTCTGGCCGGCCTGCTGGCTCAGGTGCTGGCCAAGCTCTGCCAGCAGTTGGCTGTACTGCGGCGACTGCAGGCCGATCACCAGGCCCGGGTTGGTGCAGAACTGGCCTGCGCCCAGGCACACCGAACCGGCCAGTTCTCGGGCGATGGTTTCGCCACGCTTGGCCAGGGCGCCCGGCAGGATGATGACCGGGTTGATGCTGGACATCTCGGCGAACACCGGGATCGGCTGCGGGCGCTCGGCGGCCATGCGGCACAGGGCGTCACCGCCTTTCAGCGAGCCGGTGAAGCCGACGGCCTGGATGACCGGGTGCTTGACCAGCCACTCGCCGACGCCGCCACCGAACACCATGTTGAACACGCCCTTGGGCATGCCGGTGCGCTCGGCGGCGCGCTGGATGGCGCAGCCGACCAGGTCGGCGGTGGCCATGTGGCCGCTGTGGGCCTTGAACACCACGGGGCAACCGGCGGCCAGGGCCGCGGCGGTATCGCCACCGGCGGTGGAGAAGGCCAGCGGGAAGTTGCTGGCGCCGAACACGGCGACCGGGCCGACGCCGATGCGCATCTGGCGCAGGTCCACGCGTGGCAGGGGCTGGCGCTCGGGCAGGGCCAGGTCGATGCGCGCACCGAGGAAGTCACCACGGCGCAGCACCTGGGCGAACAGGCGCATCTGGCCGCTGGTGCGGCCGCGCTCGCCCTGGATACGGGCGGGGGGCAGGGCGGTTTCACGGCAGACGATGGCGACGAAAGCGTCGTCCAGTTCGTCCAGCTCGGCGGCGATGGCGTCGAGGAACTCGGCGCGCCGCGCCGGAGCCAGCTGGCGGAATTCGGCGAAGGCGGCGGCGGCGGCCTTGGCGGCCTGGTCCACTTCGCTTTCGGTGGCTTGGGCGAAGCTGTAGGGCAGGGCCTCGCCGGTGCTGGCGTCCAGGCTCTGCAGGCGCTGCTGGCCAGCGGCGCTGCGCTGGCCGGCGATGAAGTTGTGGCCGAGGATTTCAGGCATGGGGTGCTCCTGTAGAGAGTAGTGAAGGAAGAGAACGTGCTTGAGGCGTTTGCTCGGACCCTGTGGGAGCGGGTTCACCCGCGAAGCAGGCAACTCGGTGTATGGCACCGGCTTTGCCGGTGTTCGCGGGTGAACCCGCTCCCACAGGGACCGCGTTGCAATGTTGAGTTGGGCAAGCCCTGGGCATCAGGTAATCGGTGCCGGGTTGAACAGGGTGATGTCGTTGTGCAGGCGATGCTGTTCGGCCCAGGTCTGCTTGCGGCCGCTGGCCACGTCCAGGTAGTAGTGGAACAGCTCCCAGCCCAGCTCCTCGATGGTCGAGCGGCCGCTGGCGATGCGCCCGGCGTCGATGTCGATCAGGTCGGGCCAGCGCTGGGCCAGCTCGCTGCGGGTGCATACCTTGACCACTGGCGCCATGGCCAGGCCGTACGGGGTGCCACGGCCGGTGGTGAACACATGCAGGTTCATGCCGGCAGCCAGTTGCAGGGTGCCGCAGACAAAGTCGCTGGCCGGGGTGGCGCAGAAGATCAGGCCTTTGCGGTTGACCCGCTCGCCCGGCCCGAGCACGCCCTGGATGGCGCCGCTACCGGACTTGACGATCGACCCCAGGGACTTCTCGACGATATTCGACAAGCCGCCTTTCTTGTTGCCCGGCGTGGTGTTGGCGCTGCGGTCGGCGGCGCCTTGCTGCAGGTAGCGGTCGTACCAGTCCATTTCGCGCACCAGGGCGTCTGCGACCTCCTGGTTTTCCGCCCGCGAGGTGAGCATGTAGATGGCGTCGCGCACTTCGGTCACTTCCGAGAACAGCACGGTGGCGCCAGCGCGTACCAGCAGGTCGGCGGCGTAGCCCAGCGCCGGGTTGGCGGTGATGCCCGAGAAGGCGTCGCTGCCCCCGCACTGCATACCCAGGATCAGTTCGCTGGCCGGCACGCTTTCGCGGCGGCGCTGGTCGAGTTTCTTCAGGCGGGTCTCGGCCAGTTCCATGATCTGCTCGATCATTTCCACAAAGCCCAGGCTGGCGTCCTGTAGGCGGTACAGCCACGGGTCGCTGAGGTCCACCGACGGGTCGTTGTCGTGCATCACCTGGCCGGCCTGCAGCTTTTCGCAGCCCAGGCTGATGACCAGGGCCTCGCCGCCCAGGTTGGGGTTGCGCGCCAGGTTGCGTACCGTGCGGATCGGGATGTAGGCATCGCGCGCGTTGATCGCCACGCCGCAGCCATAGCTGTGGGTGATGGCCACCACGTCATCGACATTGGGGTACTTGGGCAGCAACTCGCTGCGAATGCGCTTTACCGCATGTTCCAGCACGCCGGTCACGCACTGCACGGTGGTGGTGATGCCGAGGATGTTGCGGGTGCCGACGGTGCCGTCGGCGTTGCGGTAGCCTTCGAAGGTGAAGCCTTCGAGCGGCGGCAGCGGCTGCGGGACGGCGTCGCAGCGTGGCAGGCTGTCCAGCTCCGGCGCGGCCGGCATGGCCAGCTGGCTCTCCTGCACCCAGCTGCCCTGGCGCAGGTCTTCCAGCGCGTAGCCGATGATCTGCCCGTAGCGGCGCACCGGCTCGCCCTTGGCGATGGCCACGGTGGCTACCTTGTGGCTCTGTGGCACGCCCTCGACCAGGGTCAGGCCGTCGGCGAAGCGGGCGCCTTCGCCCAGGCCGCCATCATTGACCACCACCACGACATTGTCGTCGTCGTGCAGGCGGACGTAGCGGGGCGAGTCGGAATGTTCGATCAACTGCATGTTCGGGCCCTACTTGTCAGGTTCTCAGGCTTTTGTACATCCGCCCGCAGCGGGGTGGCCGACGCGGGCGTGTTCACTCAGTGGCGCGAGCCGGCCAGTTCGCTGCCGGTCGCTGGCTCGGCGTCAGGCTTTGGGCTTTCACGCAGCTCGATGCGCTTGATCGGGCCGACGATCACCAGGTAGCTGAACACCGCCACCAGGGCGTTGGCACCGACATACACCAGGGCCCACTTGAACGAGCCAGTGGCGCTGATGATGTAGCCGATCACGATTGGCGTGGTGATCGAGGCGATGTTGCCGAAGGTGTTGAACAGCCCGCCCGACAGCCCGGCGATCTGTTTCGGCGAGGTGTCGGCGACCACCGCCCAGCCCAGCGCGCCGATGCCTTTGCCGAAGAACGCCAGGGTCATGAAACCGACCACCATCCACTCGGCGTCGACGTAGTTGCAGAACACCATGGTGGTCGACAGCAGCAGACCGCAGACGATCGGCAGCTTGCGCGAGAAGGTCAGCGAGTTGCCGCGGCGCAGCAGCCAGTCGGAGATCACCCCGCCCAGCACACCACCGATGAAGCCGCAGACCGCCGGCAGCGAGGCGATGAAGCCGGCCTTGAGGATGGTCATGCCGCGCTCCTGCACCAGGTACACCGGGAACCAGGTGAGGAAGAAGTAGGTGATGGCGTTGATGCAGTATTGGCCCAGGTACACGCCCAGCAGCATGCGGCTGGTCAGCAGTTGCTTGATGTAGCCCCATTTCGGGCCGTCGTTGCCGCGCTTCTGGTCCATGTCCACCAGGCCGCCGTTCTGCTCGATGTGCTCGAGTTCACCCGGGCTGATGCGTGGGTGTTGGCGCGGGTTGTAGATGGTCTTCAGCCACACCATGGAGAACACGATGCCCAGTGCGCCCATGACCACGAACACGTGCTCCCAGCCGAAGCTGAACACGATCCAGCCCATGATCGGTGCGAACAGTGCGGTGGCGAAGTACTGCGCCGAGTTGAAGATGGCCGAGGCGGTGCCGCGTTCCTGGGTCGGGAACCAGGCCGCGACGATGCGCGCGTTGCCCGGGAACGACGGGGCTTCGGCAAAACCGACCAGAAAGCGCAGGGTGAACAGCGTCACCACCGCCCAGGCCACCGGCAGGCCACCGACAAAGCCCTGCAGCAGGGTGAACAGCGACCAGGTGAAGATGCTGAAGGCGTAGACGTTCTTGGAACCGAAGCGGTCGAGCAGCCAGCCACCAGGAATCTGGCCAGCCACGTATGCCCATCCGAAGGCGGAGAAGATGTAGCCGAGGGTCACGGCATCGATGCCGAGGTCTTTCTGCAGGCTGGAGCCCGCGATTGCAATGGTGGCGCGGTCAGCGTAGTTGATCGTGGTCACCAGGAACAGCATGAACAGGATCAGGTAGCGCACATGCGTCTTCTTCGTCGCTTGCATGCTGGTAGTACTCCCACTAGTTATTTTTGTGCGGGCTCACGAATTGTAACCGGAGTGGGGTTGGCCCACTCCGGGCGCGGCATCTGGCAGGCCGCGGGCGGCGCTTACTGCGGGCCCATCTTGTCCATCAGCGCGGCGAGCTTTTCGTACTCGTCGGCGGTGAGGTCGGTAAGCGGCGTACGCACCGGGCCGGCGTCGTAACCGGCGATTTTGGCGCCGGCCTTGACGATGCTCACGGCGTAGCCGGCCTTGCGGTTGCGGATGTCCAGGTACGGCAGGAAGAAGTCGTCGATCAGCTTGGCCACGGTGGCGTGGTCGTCACGGGCGATGGCGTTGTAGAAGTCCATGGCGGTCTTCGGCACGAAGTTGAACACGGCGGAGGAGTACACCGGCACGCCCAGGGCCTTGTAGGCAGCAGCATACACCTCGGCGGTCGGCAGGCCACCCAGGTAGCTGAAGCGGTCGCCCAGGCGGCGACGGATCGACACCATCAGCTCGATGTCACCCAGGCCGTCCTTGTAGCCGATCAGGTTCGGGCAGCGCTCGGCCAGTTTTTCCAGCAGGTCGGCGTTCAGGCGGCAGACGTTGCGGTTGTAGACGACTACGCCGATGTTTACCGATTTGCACACTGCTTCGACGTGGGCGGCGACACCTTCCTGGCTGGCTTCGGTCAGGTAGTGCGGCAGCAGCAGCAGGCCCTTGGCACCCAGGCGCTCGGCTTCTTGCGCGTATTCGATGGCCTGGCGGGTGGAGCCACCGACGCCGGCGAGGATGGGTACCGACTTGGCGCAGGTGTCGACGGCGGTCTTGATCACCTGGCTGTATTCGCTGGCAGCCAGGGAGAAGAACTCACCGGTGCCGCCGGCGGCGAACAGGGCGCTGGCGCCATACGGGGCCAGCCATTCCAGGCGCTTGACGTAGCCAGCCGGATTGAAGTCGCCCTGGGCGTTGAAGTCGGTGACCGGGAAAGACAGCAGGCCGTGGGAGAGGATGGATTTGAGTTCTTGTGGGGTCATTGTTGTTGGCATCCTGTGGCGCTTGGGTGAAGGGTGTTGTTTTGCGTTGGAGGTAAGTTATCGTACAACTTGTACGATGACTAGTCCTTTGGGAGATTTTTTTGTGGAGGGGCGGAAGGAGTGTTATTGCCTGTGCCGGCCTCTTCGCGGGTAAACCCGCTCCCACAGGGACCGCGCCGCGCTTGAAATTTGCGGAGATCCCTGTAGGAGCGGGTTTACCCGCGAAGAGGCCAGAACAGGCGACAACAACAGATGCACGAGACGCAGATGGCAGACCAATCGCGATCAGTCATCGTATCTCTTGAGGGGCAGGAAAAAAGATCGCGGAGACAGGCACAAGCCCGCCGCCCGTTTCCACGGGAAGTGTTCTGGGACCAGCAGAGGGTGACCGGGGAAAACGGGGGCGGCCTTGCGCCGCCCCGCGATCAAAGCAGAGGAAACTGGGGTCAGGCAGCGTGCTGGCGCTTGATCTGCGCCTTGCGTACCTGGGCCCGGCAAGCGTCGCCGAAAGCCTGGAAGATCTTGATCGAATCCGGGTTCTTCGCCGCTTGCCACTCCGGGTGCCACTGCACGGCGAACAGGAACGGCGAGATGCTCGGGGCATGGATCGCCTCGACCAGGCCGTCTTCGGCGTGGGCGATGGCCTCGATGCCGGCGCCGAGCTTGTGCAGGCCTTGGCCATGCAGCGAGTTGACGCGAATCTCGTCGGTACCCAGGGTGTCGCGCAGCCAGCTGTCCGGCTTGATCTTCACGCCGTGCACCTGGGCGTATTGCACCTCGACCGGGTCTTCCGGGTTTTCCCGGTGGTCGTTGAAGCCAGGCTCGGCGTACACCTTCTGGTAGATGTCGCCACCCAGGGCCACGTTGATTTCCTGCATGCCACGGCAGATGCCGAAGATCGGCAGGCCACGCTTGATCGCGGCCTTGACCAGCGGGATGTCGAACAGGTCGCGGTTCTGGTCCTGGCCTTTGCCGGGGGTCTCGTTTTCCTGGCCGTACAGGGCCGGGTCGATGTTGCTGCCGGCGCCGGTCAGGTACACGCCGTCGGCCATGTCCAGATAGGTCTCGAGGTCTTCGATGCCGCAGCAGGTGGGCACCAGCACCGGGACGCAATCGGAAAACTCGACCAGCGGGGTGATGTATTTGTGGGTCATGACCTGGTAGTCATGGCCTTTGCGCTCTTGGCTGCCCATGGTCATCAGGACGACGGGTTTGCGCAGGGAGGGTTGCTTGTTGCCAATGTTGCTGTTGGACATATGTCACCTTGGGACAGGTTCGGCCTGTCGTTGTTGTGCAGGTGCACGGCGCGGGGCCATGGGTGCAACCTGTAGCCCCGAGCACTGCCGGCTCGTCGGAGGCGACGATTCCGGTCGGGGCTTGTAGATAGCTTGCCAGAGCCGTTCGATATGTCAAACGACGGAGTAGGGCTTGATGGCCGGGAATGCGCCGGTTTTTGGGGGCTGAAACCGATGCGGGCCTGTGGCGGCGTGGGTTTGGCGGGGGTTAAGGTCAATAATATTTAACGATGCAGTTGGGTCTTTGCAGCGGTGCAATGAAGGTGGTTTTGTGTTTGTGCTACTGGCCCTATCGCCGGCAAGCCAGCTCCCACAAGTACTGCACCGGGCTTGAAAGCTGCAGATACCCTGTGGGAGCTGGCTTGCCGGCGATAGGGCCAGTACAGGCATAACTCCATTACTCAGTGCAGTATCTGCGCCAGGAACCCCTTGGCCCGCTCGGTACGCGGCTGGTTGAAGAACACCTGCGGCGGGCTGTCTTCGATGATTTGCCCGCCCTCGAGGAACAGCACCCGCTCGGCCACTTGGCGGGCAAAGCCCATTTCATGGGTGACGCAAAGCATGGTCATGCCAGTGCCGGCCAGCTGCACCAGCACATCCAGCACCTCGGCGACCATCTCCGGGTCAAGCGCCGAGGTGGGCTCGTCGAACAGCATGATCCGCGGCTTCATGCACAGCGCCCGGGCAATCGCCACGCGTTGCTGCTGGCCGCCGGACAGCTGGCTGGGGTACTTGTGCGCCTGGCTTTCGATGCCGACCTTGCTCAGGTACATGCGCGCCCGCTCCTCGGCGTCCTTGCGCGACAACCCGCGCACGCTGGTGGGGGCCAGCAGGCAGTTGTCGAGCACGCTCATGTGCGGGAACAGGTTGAAGTGCTGGAACACCATGCCGATGTCGCTGCGCACCTGCGCCGCTTCGCGGGTGGTGGATGCCAGGTCGATGCCATCCACCTTGATGCTGCCCTGCTGGGCCACTTCCAGGCGGTTGATGCAGCGGATCAGGGTCGACTTGCCCGAGCCGGACGGCCCGCACAGCACGATGCGTTCGCCTTCGCGCACCTGCAGGTCGATGTCGCGCAGCACGTGGAACGCGCCGTAGTGCTTGTTCAGGCCTTCGATGCGGATCAGCACCGGGCGTGGGTCGGGTTCGGGGGCAAGGGTGGCAAGGCTCAGTGGTGCGGTCATCTTGTTGTTCTCCCGCAGGGGTTCAGTCGAAACGAGTCGCGCTGTAGGGCGCGGGGTCGGTGAAGGGGCGTTCGCCGGTGACCAGTTCGGCCACCAGCCGGCCGCTGACCGGGCCCAGGGTGAGGCCGTGGTGGGCGTGGCCGAAGTTGAACCACAGCCCCGGGTGGCGCGGCGCCGGGCCGATCACCGGGCGCATGTCGGGCAGGCATGGGCGGCGGCCCAGCCAGGGGGTGTCGTCCAGGCGCTCGCCAAGGGCCGGGAACAGCTTGCGCGCCAGGGCTTCGCAGCGGCCCAGCTGGATCTGGTTGCCCGGCGCGCTGCTGGCGTCGAACTCGATGCCGGTGGTCAGGCGCACGCCGCGAGCCATTGGCGCCAGCACGTAGCCGCCCTGGGTGTCGCAGATGGAATGCTCCAGTTGCGCGCCGTCACGGGTGCTGTAGTGCATGTGGTAGCCACGCTTGATAGCCAGCGGGATCTGGTAGCCAAGGCCGCTGAACAGGTCGGCCGACTGCGGGCCGAGGCAGGCCACCACCTCGTTGGCGGTGATCGGGCCGCGGCGGCTGTCGACCCGCCATTGGCCGTCGACCTGGCGCAGGCTGCGCGCATCGCCATGCAGGAACTGCCCGCCGCGCTGCGTGAACAGGGTGGCGTAGCCGCGGGTGAGGGCGCCGGGGTTGTTCACGGTCTTGGGGTCGAGCCAGTGGATGCCGCCAACCACGCTGGCGTCCAGCTGGTGCTCGCGGGCCTGCAATTGCCCGCATTCGAGGATTTCGAACTGCAGGCCATAACGGCTCAGGCCCTTGGCGTCGGCCTTGGCCTGCTCGAACAGCGCCGGGTCACGGAACACTTCGATCCAGCCTTTGGCCTGCACCAGCCCTTCCAGGCCGGCGGCAGCGATCAGTGCGTCGTGCTCCTCGACGCAGCGCTGCACCAGCGGCAGCATGTCGGCGGCGGCCCCGGCCAGGCGACCGGGGGCCGACTGGCGCCAGTAGCGCCACAGCCAGGGGGCGGCCTTGGGCAGGTGCAGCAGGCTGTAGCGCACATCGGGCTGGCGGTTCAGGCCATAGCGCAGCAGCGCGCCCAGTTGCCGCGGGAAGGCATAGGGGATCACGCTGGAGCGCTCGATCAGCCCGGCATTGCCGTGGCTGGTGCCGCTGCCCGGTTCGTCGCGGTCGATCAGGATCACCTGGCGCCCGCGGGCCTGCAGGTGCAGGGCGGTGCTGACGCCGACGATGCCGGCGCCGAGGACAAGGGTCTGGCAATGCATGGAACGTATCCTTCGGTCAGTTCAGGTGGCGGCCCAGGCGGGCTTCCAGGTGTTTCAGCAGGCGCCGCACCAGTTCGACGATCAGCAGGTAGAGCACGGCGGCCCACAGGTAGATCTGGAAGTCGAAACTGCGCGAGAAGGCCAGTTTGGTCACGCCCATCAGGTCGTAGATGGTCACCAGCGAGGCGATCGCGCTGGCCTTGATCATCAGGATCAGTTCGTTGCCCAGCGGGCCGATGGCCACCAGCAGCGACTGCGGCAGGATCACCTTGAAGAAGGTGGTCGAGCGCTTCAGGTTCAGCGCCCGCGCCGCCTCATGCTGGCCGGGGGCGACGGCCATCAGGCTGCCGCGGAAGATTTCGGCCTGGTAGGCGGCGGTGTTCAGGGTGAACGCCAGCAGCGTGCAGAACCACGCCTCGCGGAAGAACCACCACAGGCCGACGTCCTGCCAGAAGCCCTTGAGCGAGCCCAGGCCGTAATACAGCAGGAACAGCTGGGCCAGCAGCGGCGAGCCGCGGAAGAAGTACACGTAGCCGGCGGCCATGCGCTGCAGCAGCAGGCTGCGCGACATGCGCGCCAGGGCCAGCAACAGGCCGAGCACGGCACCCAGGCTGAAGGAAATCGCCACCAGCTTGGCCGTTACCAGCAGGCCATCGAGGAAGCGCGGGCCATAGCGGTCCAGCAGGTCGGGGTCGAGGACCAGCGCCAGCAATTGTTCGAAGCTCATGCGCGTGCTCCTTGCAGGTGGCGGTTGCTGCGCCGTTCGATGAAGGCGAACACGCGCCCGGAAATGGCGGCGAACAGCAGGTAGCCCAGGCAGGCCACGCCATAGAAGAACATCGGCTCCTTGGTCACGCTGACGGCCAGGTTGGTCTGGCGCATCAGGTCGACCAGCGAGATAGTCGAGACCAGCGAGGTGTCCTTGAGCAGCGACAGCCAGTTGTTGGACAGGCCGGGCAGGGCGATGCGGGTCAGTTGCGGCAGCAGCACCTTGAAGAAACCGGTGCGCTTGCTCAGGCCCAGCGCCGAGCAGGCTTCCAGCTGGCCCTTGGGTAGGGTCTTGAAGGCTGCCAGCCAGATCTCGCTGGAGAACGCGGCGAACACCAGGCTGAAGGCGATCATCGCGGCGAGGAAGGTATTGATCAGGAACTCACCCTGGTAGCCCATGGCTGCGAGGATCTTCTGTGCGGCGATCTGGCAGCCGTAATAGATGATCAGTAGCGTCAGCAGTTCGGGCAGGCCACGGAACACGGTGGAGAAGGTGGTGGCCCAGGCGCGCGGCAAGCGCTTGCGCGAGCGTGCTGCAAGGGCGACGACCAGGCCCAGCGGCAGGCCGATGGGCAGGCAGGCCAGGGCCAGGGAAAGGGTGACCAGCGCGCCGGCCAGCAGCGCCTGGCCCCAGCCTCCACTGGCGAAGGACAGCAAGGACAATTGATCGAGCATGACGAACACCTTGTGTTGACCTTACCGGCCTCATCGCCGGCAAGCCGGCTCCCACAGGTACACCTCTGTTCTTCAGGTCAGTGAGCTACCTGTGGGAGCTGGCTTGTCGGCGATAGGGCCCGGTCAGGCAATGAGGCCTTGAAGGTCAGTTGTAGATATCGAAAGCGAAGTACTTGCTGGCGATCTTCTGGTAGGTGCCGTTGGCGACGATCTGCTGCAGCGCGGTGTTCAGGCGCTGGCGCAGGGCTTCGTCGTCCTTGCGCACGGCAATGGCGGCATCGGCCTTGGTGTCGGCCACGTCACCGAGGATCTTGCAGCAGTCCCCGCCGTTCTTGGTCATCCACTCGTGCAGCGGGAATTTGTCGGCAATCACCCCGTCCAGGCGGCCGGCGGCCAGGTCGGCGTTGGCTTCGTCCATGGTCGGGTACAGTTTCACGTCGGCACCGGCCTTGGCGTAGACGTCTTCGGCGTAGATGGCCTGGGTAGAGGACGACTGGGCGCCAACGGTGTAGCCGTCGAAGGTGGTCTGGGCGTCGCTGATCTTGCTGTCCTTGGCCACGGCGACGGTCAGCGGGGTGCGGTAGTAGTGGTCGGTGAAGGCGATTTTCTTGCGCCGTTCTTCGGTGTTGATCATCGATGCGACCACCGCGTCGTATTTGCGTGCCATCAGCGCCGGAATGATGCCTTCCCAGTCCTGGGCCACCAGCGTGCACTCGACTTTCATCTGCTCGCACAGGGCGTGGGTGATGTCGACGTCGAAGCCGTGCAACTGATTATTGGCGTCGACATAGTTGAAGGGCGGGTAGGCGCCCTCGGTGGCGAAGCGCAGGGTTTCGGCACTGGCGGCACCCGACAGCAGCAGGGCGCACGCACCCACCAAGGCCATGGTCTTGTTCATCTCGCACCTCATTGCACTCTTGCTATTGTTGTTTTCCCGTCGACCACGAGGTGTAGCCGACGAATTCGTTATGTAGAGCGGCAGTTGCTTCCAAGCGTTTTTCAACATCCGGCCCGAGCTTCTTGCAGACCTCGTTGACCATCAGGTGCACCCACGACAGCATGGTCGAGGTGGACTCCCAGAACAGGTTGAACTCGGTGGGAATGCGGAACACCTCGTCGGCGTTGGCATCGGCCCAGTCACAGAAGGGGTCGGTCACCAGGGTGACCGCAATGCCAGCCTCGCGCGCCTTCTGGCACAACAGCAGGGCATGGCGGGAATAACGGCGGGCTTCGAACACCACCAGGGCGCTGTCTTCGGCGCGGCCCAGCAATACTTCGCCAAAGTGCCCGGCACTCATATCCACCAGCTGCACGCCATCGCGCAGGTACTGCAGCAGGTGGCTCATGCACATGGCGATGCCGCGCTCGGTCTGGAAGCCGGCGATGAATACCCGCTGCTTGCTTGCCAGGCGCTGGGCGACGCTGTGCCAGGCGCTGCTCTGGCGATACTCGTGCACGCGCACCAGGGCGGCGATTTCCAGCTCCAGGCTGCCGGCGTTGTCGCTGGCGTCCTGGTTCTGGCGGTAATCTTGCAGGCGGTCGCCCACCAGCCACGGGCCATCGCCCAGGTCGTTCTGCAGGTCTTGCTTCAACGCCTTGAGATGGGCATAACCCAATGAGCGGCAGAAACGGCCGACGCTGGATTCGCTGACGCCCAGCTTGACGGCAATGCTGGCCGAGGTCTGGAACGGCAGTTCATGCAGGTTGGCGAGCATGTAGCTGGCGATCTTGCGGCCCGAAGCAGCGGCCCCTTCGAGGCTGTTTTCCAGGCGTTGCTTGATCAGTTGGCTCATGCTGCGGCTCCAGGGGTAAGGCTTGCGAAAGAAAATGGCTGTTTTCTGTCATCAAGTCAACATTTGACAGATAGCTGTCACATGCAGGAAAGTTTTTGTCGTTGCAACGCTGTAGCCATTCCAATTCCAACAAGGAGCTTCAGATGTCCGCACCTTCCACCAGCACCGTCGTGCGTGTGCCTTTTACCGAGCTGCAGGGCCTGTTGCAGAGCATCTTCCAGCGCCATGGCTGCAGCGAAAGCGTGGCCCGGGTGCTGGCCTACAACTGCGCCAGCGCCCAGCGCGATGGTGCCCATAGCCATGGGGTGTTCCGCATGCCTGGCTATGTTTCGACATTGGCCAGCGGCTGGGTCGATGGCCAGGCCACGCCGAAGGTCAGCGACGTGGCGCCCGGTTATGTTCGCGTCGATGCCGCAGGCGGCTTCGCCCAGCCGGCGCTGGCGGCGGCCCGTGAACTTCTGGTGGCGAAGGCGCGCAACGCTGGTATCGCCGTGCTGGCGATCCACAACTCGCACCACTTCGCCGCGCTGTGGCCGGATGTGGAGCCATTCGCCGACGAAGGCCTGGTAGCCCTGAGCGTGGTCAACAGCATGACCTGCGTGGTGCCGCACGGCGCCCGCAAGCCGCTGTTCGGCACCAACCCCATCGCCTTTGCCGCACCTTGCGCCGAACATGACCCGATCGTCTTCGACATGGCCACCAGCGCCATGGCCCATGGCGACGTGCAGATTGCCGCGCGCGCTGGTCAGCAACTGCCGCAGGGCATGGGGGTGGATGCCAATGGTGAGCCGACCACCGACCCCAAGGCGATTCTGGAAGGCGGCGCCTTGCTGCCATTTGGCGGGCACAAGGGCTCGGCCTTGTCGATGATGGTCGAGTTGCTGGCGGCGGCGCTGACCGGCGGGCATTTCTCCTGGGAGTTCGACTGGTCGGGGCACCCGGGGGCGAAGACGCCGTGGACCGGGCAGCTGATCATTGTCATCGACCCGAACAAGGCCGAGGGCGAGCGGTTTGCCCAGCGCAGCCGCGAACTGGTCGAGCAGATGCAGGCGGTAGGGCTGACGCGCATGCCGGGCGAGCGGCGTTACCGCGAGCGCGAGGTGGCCGAGGAGGAGGGGGTGGCGGTGACCGAGCAGGAGTTGCAAGGCCTGAAAGAGCTGCTTGGCTGACCCGGCCCTATCGCCGGCAAGCCAGCTCCCACAGGTACACCACAAACCTCAAGGCCTGTGGTGTACCTGTGGGAGCTGGCTTGCCGGCGATGAGGCCCTCACTGCCTGCACCAATCCTCAGCCATGCAATGTTGCATAGACAACCTTGCACAATAGTTGATGTTCCTGAGCCCGCACTCCGGGTATGCTCAGGGCTGCCTTTTCGAACTGTCCTGATCCAAGGAGCTGCACGCTGTGTTCAAACATGTCGATGCCTATGCCGGCGACCCGATCCTCTCGTTGATGGAAACCTTCAAGGCCGACCCGCGCGCCGACAAGGTCAACCTGAGTATCGGCCTGTACTACGATGAGGCCGGCGTGGTGCCGCAACTGGCGGCTGTGGATGCGGTGGAAAAACGCATCGCCGGCCAGGACCACGAAGCCTCGCTGTACCTGCCGATGGAAGGCCTGGCCAGCTACCGCCAGGCGATCCAGGCACTGCTGTTCGGTGCCGATCACCCAGCCGTGACCGGCGGGCGCGTGGCCACCGTGCAGACCGTGGGCGGTTCCGGCGCCCTCAAGGTCGGTGCCGACTTCCTCAAGCGCTACTTCCCCCAGTCCGAAGTCTGGGTCAGCAACCCGACCTGGGACAACCACCGCGCCATCTTCGAAGGCGCCGGCTTCAAGGTGCACACCTACCCGTACTTCGACCAGGCCACCCGTGGCGTGGACTTCGACGGCATGCTGGCCACCCTGCAGACCCTGCCGGCCAACAGCGTGGTGCTGCTGCACCCGTGCTGCCACAACCCCACCGGCGCCGACCTGGAACAGCACCAGTGGCAACAGGTGGTTGAAGTGGTCAAGGCACGCCAGCTGATCCCGTTCCTCGACATCGCCTACCAGGGCTTCGCCGAAGGCCTGGTGGAAGACGCCTACGCCATCCGTGAAATGGCCCGCGCCGGCGTGCCGTGCCTGGTCAGCAACTCGTTCTCGAAGATCTTCTCGCTGTACGGCGAGCGTGTCGGCGGCCTGTCGGTGGTCTGCGACGATGACGCCACTGCCCAGAGCGTGCTCGGCCAGCTCAAGGCTACCGTGCGCCGCAACTACTCCAGCCCGCCCAACTTCGGCGCCCAGCTGGTTGCTGGCGTGCTCAGCGATGCCGCCCTCAATGCCCAGTGGGCCGAGGAAGTCGAAGTGATGCGCAAACGTATCCTCGACATGCGCCAGGCGCTGGTCGATGCCCTGGCCGTGCTGCTGCCAGGCCAGGACTTCCAGTTCTTCCTGCGCCAGCGCGGCATGTTCAGCTACACCGGCTTCAGCGTCGAGCAGGTGCGTCGCCTGCGTGACGAGTTCGGCGTGTACCTGATCGACAGCGGCCGCGTATGCATGTCCGGCTTGCGCCCGGCCAACCTGCAACGGGTTGCCGAAGCCTTCGCCGCCGTCCAGAAGTAACACCGCACGGGGCCGCTTTGCGGCCCTTTCGCCGGCAAGCCGGCTCCCATAGAGATAGCGCAAGGCTCAAGCACTGCGCGGTCGGTGTGGGAGCCGGCTTGCCGGCGATCAGGCTGCATGCAGCCTCTGGTTGCAATCCGCTTGTAAAGACAAGTGCAACCGCTCCTCGGAAAAGGGCTTCGCAAGTGCAACCTTTCCGTGCACAATCGCGCTCCCTTTTTCGGTTGAGTTGGGCGAAACGTCTATTTCGCCATTCTCAGCCTGTTGCAGTCTTGCGAGTGGAGCTTCACCCGGAATGAATGAGCAGGCCCCAAGCGTTGAACAACGCTTTGCAGAATCGACCCCCGCCACCCTCGGCAGCTGGTCGCGTCACGACACCACCTGGATGCTGGGCCTGTTCGGCACAGCGATCGGCGCCGGAACCCTCTTCCTGCCGATCAACGCCGGCCTTGGCGGCTTCTGGCCGTTGCTGATCCTGGCCATACTGGCCTTCCCGATGACCTATTTCGCTCACCGCGGGCTGACCCGTTTCGTCCTTTCCGGGCGCAATGACGGCGATATCACCGAAGTGGTCAAGGAGCACTTCGGCATTACCGCCGGCGCCTCGATCACCGTGCTGTACTTCTTCGCGATCTTCCCGATCCTGCTTATCTATAGCGTGGCGCTGACCAACACCGTGTCCAGCTTCATGGAGCACCAGCTGCACATGCAGCCGCCACCACGGGCCATCCTGTCGTTCGTGCTGATCCTCGGTCTGCTGGCCATCGTGCGCTGCGGCGAGCAGGCCACGGTCAAGGTCATGAGCCTGCTGGTCTACCCGTTCATCGTCGCCCTGGCATTGCTGGGCCTGTACCTGGTGCCGCACTGGACCGGTGGCATTCTCGACAGCGCCACCCAGGTGCCACCGGCCTCGGCCTTCCTGCATACCCTGTGGCTGGCGATTCCGGTGATGGTGTTCTCGTTCAACCACTCGCCGATCATCTCCGCCTTTGCCGTCGACCAGAAGCGCCGCTACGGCGAGCATGCCGATGAGCGTAGCGGCCAGATCCTGCGCCGTGCCCACCTGCTGATGGTGGTGATGGTGCTGTTCTTCGTGTTCAGCTGCGTGCTCACCCTGAGCAGCGCCCAGCTGGCCGAGGCCAAGGCGCAGAACCTGTCGATCCTGTCCTACCTGGCCAACCACTTCAGCAACCCGACCATCGCGTTCGCTGCACCGCTGATTGCTTTCGTGGCCATCGCCAAGTCGTTCCTCGGCCACTACATCGGCGCCAGCGAAGGCCTGAAAGGCATCATCACCAAGGCCGGTGCTCGCCCGAGCGCTAAGGCCCTGGACCGCGTGGTCGCCGCGCTGATGCTGGTGGTGTGCTGGATCGTCGCCACCCTCAACCCAAGCATCCTCGGCATGATCGAGTCGCTCGGTGGCCCGATCCTCGCGGTGCTGCTGTTCCTGATGCCGATGTACGCCATTCGCCGCGTGCCATCCATGCGCAAGTACAGCGGTGCTGCCTCCAACGTGTTCGTGGTGGTAGTCGGCCTGGTTGCGCTGACCTCGGTGGTATACGGCCTGCTGGGCTGATACGCCATCTGCAACAGTAATGCCCGGGTCGCTTGTTGCCACCCGGGCATTTTTTTGTCCACAAGAATTGTCCGGCAACAGAACAATTTCACCTGCCCCCATAGGCACCCGGCCGCCTTCATGCTTAACTCAGTGTCCTTTTCAAACCCCGCATAAGGATTTCGTCATGGCTCAAGTGACTCTCAAAGGCAACCCGGTTCAGGTCAACGGCGAACTGCCGAAAACCGGCGCCCAGGCTCCGGCTTTCTCCCTGGTAGGTGAAGGCCTGGCTGACAAGTCGCTGAAAGACTACGCCGGCAAGCGCAAGGTGCTGAACATCTTCCCGAGCGTCGACACCCCGACCTGCGCTACCTCCGTGCGCAAGTTCAACGCCCAGGCCAACGATGTGGCCAACACCGTGGTGCTGTGCATCTCCGCCGACCTGCCGTTCGCCCAGGCACGCTTCTGCGGCGCCGAAGGCCTGGACAACGTGAAGAACCTGTCGACCCTGCGTGGCCGCGAGTTCCTCGAAAACTACGGCGTGGCCATCGCCGATGGCCCGCTGGCCGGCCTGGCTGCCCGTGCCGTGGTGGTGCTGGACGAAAACGACAAGGTGCTGCACAGCGAGCTGGTTGGCGAAATCGCTGATGAGCCGAACTACGATGCAGCGCTGGCTGTGCTGAAGTAAGGGTTGTGGGGTAGGTCGGCTGAGTCCTGTACCGGCCTCTTCGCGGGTGAACCCGCTCCCACAGGTACGGCACAGGTTTCAAAAGCTGTGATATCCCTGTGGGAGCGGGTTTACCCGCGAAGAGGCCGGCACAGGCGACCGAAACCTTTCAGCCCGCCACCGCTCCAAGCAACACCCTGTAAACGGCCCGGAACGCGTTCCGGGCCGTTTTCATTTAAAGTTCAACCCCTTGGCAACGTCAGGCAAAGGTAAACCTCTGGTAAAGGCGCTTTGCTAAAACGATGCCAGTGCTTATCGTTCATCCTCCCCAAGTCGTCATTCCGAACAAGGTTCGTTCAACCCATGCAAGCGTCCAATTCCCGTTCCCCTCGTCGCTGGCTCGTAGGCCTGCTGATCCTGCTGCTGGTGGCTGCACTGGCCTGGTGGCTGTGGCCCGCAGCGGCGCCTGCGCCTAAAGAAGCCGGTGGCGGGCGCGGTGGCAAGGGCATGGGCATGATGGGCGGTCGCCCGGGCTTCGGCGGCTCCAGCGACCCGGTGCCGGTGCGCGTCGAGCCGGTGCGGGTGGGCGACTTCCCGCTGTACTACAAGGCCCTGGGCACCGTCACCGCGACCAACACCGTCAACGTGCGCAGCCGCGTGGCTGGCGAGCTGGTCAAGATCCACTTCAAGGAAGGCCAGCAGGTCAAGGCCGGCGACCTGCTCGCCGAGATCGACCCGCGCTCGTACCGCATCGCCCTGCAACAGGCCGAAGGCACCCTGGCGCAGAACCAGGCGCAGCTGAAGAACGCCCAGGTCGACCTGGCCCGCTATAAAGGCCTGTACGCCGAAGACAGCATCGCCAAGCAAACCCTGGACACCGCCGAAGCGCAGGTGGCGCAGTTCCAGGGGCTGGTGAAGACCAACCAGGCGCAGGTCAACGACGCCCGCCTGAACCTCGATTTCACCCAGATCCGCGCGCCGATCAATGGCCGCGTGGGCCTGCGCCAGCTCGACCTGGGCAACCTGGTGGCGGCCAACGACACCACCGCGCTGGTGGTGATCACCCAGACCGAGCCGATCAGCGTTGCCTTCACCCTGCCGGAAACCGAGCTGAGCACCGTGCTGGAACGCTACCGCAGCGGCGCCAGCCTGCCGGTCGAAGCCTGGGACCGCAGTGACAGCAAGCTGCAGTCCACCGGCGTGCTGGGCAGCATCGACAACCAGATCGATACCACCACCGGCACCCTCAAGTTCAAGGGCCGCTTCGAGAACAAGGACCTGGCCCTGTTCCCCAACCAGTTCGTCAACGTGCGCCTGCTGGCCGACACCCTCAAGCAGGTGACCATGGCCCCGGCGGCGGCCATCCAGTTCGGCAACGACGGCACCTTCGCCTATGTGGTCAACGCCGAGAGCAAGGTGAATGTGCGCAAGCTCAAGGTGGGCGCCAGCGACGGCGAGAACAGCGTCATCCTCGAAGGCCTGAAGGCCGGCGACCGTCTGGTGCTGGAAGGCACCGACCGCCTGCGCGAAGGCACCAAGGTGGAAGTGGTCGAAGACAGCTCGCAGGTGCCGACCACCCCGGGCCAGCACCTGCAAGGCCAGGAAGCCAAGGGTTCGGCAAGCACTGGTGATGTGCAGCCCGGTAAAACACAGCCTGGTAGCGCAGCAGGCAAGGCGGGCGCATGAACCTCTCGCGTCTGTTCATCCTGCGGCCGGTTGCCACCACGCTGAGCATGCTGGCCATCGTCCTGGCCGGCCTGATCGCCTACAAGCTGCTGCCGGTTTCCGCCTTGCCGCAGGTGGATTACCCGACCATCCGGGTCATGACCCTGTACCCCGGTGCCAGCCCGCAGGTCATGACCAGCGCCGTTACCGCACCGCTGGAACGCCAGTTCGGGCAGATGCCGGGCCTGGAGCAGATGGCTTCGACCAGCTCCGGCGGCGCCTCGGTGCTGACCCTGCGCTTCAACCTCGACATGAACATGGACGTTGCCGAGCAACAGGTGCAGGCCGCGATCAACGCCGCCAGCAACCTGCTGCCCAGCGACCTGCCGGCGCCGCCGGTGTACAACAAGGTCAACCCGGCCGACACCCCGGTGCTGACCCTGGCCATCTCCAGCAAGACCATGCCGCTGCCCAAGCTCAACGACCTGGTCGATACCCGCGTGGCCCAGAAGCTCGCGCAGATCAGCGGTGTGGGCATGGTCAGCATCGCCGGCGGCCAGCGCCAGGCGGTGCGGATCAAGGTCAACGTCGATGCCCTGGCCGCCAACGGCCTGAACCTGGAGGACGTACGCACCCTGATCGGCGCCTCCAACGTCAACCAGCCCAAGGGCAACTTCGATGGCCCGACCCGGGTGTCGATGCTCGATGCCAACGACCAGCTGCGCTCCCCTGAGGAATACGCAAACCTGATCCTGGCCTACAACAACGGTGCACCATTGCGTCTCAAGGACGTGGCCGAAATCGTCGACGGCGCGGAGAACGAGCGCCTGGCTGCCTGGGCCAATGAAAACCACGCGGTGCTGCTGAACATCCAGCGCCAGCCGGGCGCCAACGTCATCGAAGTAGTCGACCGTATCAAGGCCCTGTTGCCTTCGATCACCGACAACCTGCCGGCCGGCCTGGATGTTTCGGTGCTCACCGACCGCACCCAGACCATCCGCGCCGCGGTCAAGGACGTGCAGCACGAACTGCTGATCGCCATCGCCCTGGTGGTAATGGTCACGTTCGTGTTCCTGCGCCGTTTCAGTGCCACCCTCATCCCGTCGATCGCCGTGCCATTGTCGCTGATCGGCACCTTCGGCGTGATGTACCTGGCCGGCTTCTCGGTCAACAACCTGACGCTGATGGCCCTGACCATCGCCACCGGTTTCGTGGTCGACGACGCCATCGTCATGCTGGAGAACATCTCCCGGCACATCGAGGAGGGCGAGACGCCCATGCAGGCTGCGCTCAAGGGCGCCCGGCAAATCGGCTTCACCCTGATCTCGCTGACCTTCTCGCTGATTGCGGTATTGATCCCGCTGCTGTTCATGGCCGATGTGGTCGGCCGCCTGTTCCGCGAGTTCGCCATTACCCTGGCGGTGGCCATCCTGATTTCCCTGGTGGTATCGCTGACCCTCACGCCGATGATGTGCGCGCGCCTGCTCAAGCGCGAGCCCAAGGAAGAGGAACAGGGTCGGTTCTACCGCGCCAGTGGCGCCTGGATCGACTGGCTGATCAGGCACTACGGCAGCGCCCTGCAGTGGGTACTCAAGCGCCAGCCGCTGACGCTGCTGGTGGCCGTGGCCAGCCTGGCGCTCACCGTGTTCCTGTACATGGTGGTGCCCAAGGGCTTCTTCCCGGTGCAGGACACCGGGGTGATCCAGGGCATTTCCGAAGCGCCGCAGTCCACCTCGTTCGCCGCCATGAGCGAACGCCAGCAAGCCCTGAGCAAGGTGATCCTGCAGGACCCGGCGGTGCAGAGCCTGTCGTCCTACATTGGCGTCGATGGCGACAACGCCACGCTCAACAGCGGCCGCCTGCTGATCAACCTCAAGCCCCATGGCGAGCGTGATGTCACGGCCAGCGAAGTGATCAACCGCCTGCAGCCGCAAGTCGACCGGCTGGTGGGCATCCGCCTGTTCATGCAGCCGGTGCAGGACCTGAGCATCGAAGACCGGGTCAGCCGTACCCAGTACCAGTTCAGCCTGTCGTCGCCGGACGCCGACCTGCTGGCGCAGTGGAGCGGCAAGCTGGTGCAGGCGCTGCAGCAGCGCCCGGAACTGGCCGACGTGGCCAGCGACCTGCAGGACAAGGGCTTGCAGGTGTACCTGGTGATCGACCGCGACATGGCCAGCCGCCTGGGCATCAGCGTGTCGCAGATCACCAACGCCCTGTACGACGCCTTCGGCCAGCGCCAGATCTCGACCATCTACACCCAGGCCAGCCAGTACCGCGTGGTGCTGCAGTCGCAGGATGCGGCGGTGATCGGCCCGCAGGCGCTGGAGTCGATCCACGTCAAGGCCACCGATGGCGGCCAGGTGCGCCTGTCGGCGCTGGCGCGCATCGAGCAGCGCCAGGCCCAGCTGGCCATTTCCCACATTGGCCAGTTCCCGGCGGTGACCTTGTCGTTCAACCTGGCCCACGGCGCTTCGCTGGGCGAGGCGGTGCAGGTGATCGAGCAGGTGCAGAAGGACATCGGCATGCCGCTGGGCGTGCAAACCCGCTTCCAGGGCGCGGCGGAGGCCTTCCAGGCATCGCTGTCGAGCACCTTGCTGTTGATTCTGGCGGCGGTGGTGACCATGTACATCGTGCTGGGCGTGCTGTACGAGAGCTACATCCACCCGGTGACCATTCTTTCGACCCTGCCGTCGGCGGCGGTCGGCGCCTTGCTGGCCTTGCTCATCAGCGGCAACGACCTGGGCATGATCGCCATCATCGGCATCATCCTGCTGATCGGCATCGTCAAGAAGAACGCGATCATGATGATCGACTTCGCCCTCGAGGCCGAGCGCCAGCAGGGCATGAGCCCGCGCGATGCCATCTATCAGGCGGCGCTGCTGCGCTTCCGGCCGATCCTGATGACCACCCTGGCCGCGCTGTTCGGCGCCGTGCCGCTGATGCTCGCCACCGGTTCCGGTGCCGAGCTGCGCCAGCCGCTGGGCCTGGTGATGGTCGGCGGGTTGCTGGTCAGCCAGGTGCTGACGCTGTTCACCACCCCGGTCATCTACCTGTACTTCGACCGCCTGGCCCGCCGCTGGCGCCCGGCCACTGACGTGAAGCAGGCCGAGGCATGAACCTGTCCGGTCCTTTCATCCGTCGCCCGGTGGCGACCATGCTGTTGAGCCTGGCGATCATGCTGCTGGGCGGGGTCAGCTTCGGCCTGCTGCCGGTGGCGCCGCTGCCGCAAATGGACTTCCCGGTGATCGTGGTGTCGGCCAACCTGTCCGGCGCCAGCCCGGAAGTGATGGCCTCCACCGTGGCCACGCCGCTGGAGCGCAAGCTGGGCAGCATTGCCGGGGTGACCACCCTGACCAGCAGCTCCAACCAGGGCTCCACACGGGTGATCATCGGCTTCGAGATGGGCCGCGACATCGACGGTGCGGCGCGCGAGGTGCAGGCGGCGATCAACGCCACCCGCAACCTGCTGCCCAGCGGTATGCGCAGCATGCCCACCTACAAGAAGATCAACCCGTCGCAGGCACCGATCATGGTGCTGTCGCTGACCTCGGACGTGCTGCAGAAGGGCCAGCTGTACGATCTGGCCGACACCATCCTGTCGCAGAGCCTGGCCCAGGTGCCTGGGGTAGGGGAGGTGCAGATCGGCGGCAGTTCGTTGCCGGCGGTGCGCATTGCCGTGGAGCCGCAATTGCTCAACCAGTACGGCCTGTCGCTCGATGAAGTGCGCACTGCGGTGTCCAACGCCAACCAGCGCCGGCCGATGGGCTTTGTCGAGGACGCCGAGCGCAACTGGCAGGTGCGTGCCAACGACCAGCTGGAAAGCGCCAAGGACTACGAGCCCGTGGTGATCCGCCAGCAGAACGGCACCATCCTGCGCCTGTCCGACGTGGCGACCATCACAGACGGTGTCGAGAACCGCTACAACAGCGGCTTCTTCAATGACCAGAGCGCGGTGCTGCTGGTGGTCAACCGCCAGACCGGCGCCAACATCATCGAAACGGTCGACCAGATCAAGGCGCAGCTGCCGGCCCTGCAGTCGCTGCTGCCGGCCAGCGTGCAACTGAACGTGGCCATGGACCGCTCGCCAGTGATCAAGGCAACCCTCAAGGAAGCCGAGCACACCCTGCTGATCGCCGTGGTGCTGGTGATCCTGGTGGTCTACCTGTTCCTCGGCAGCCTGCGGGCCTCGCTGATCCCCAGCCTGGCGGTGCCAGTGTCGCTGGTGGGCACCTTCGCGGTCATGTACCTGTGCGGGTTCTCGCTCAACAACCTGTCGCTGATGGCGCTTATTCTTGCCACCGGCCTGGTGGTGGACGACGCCATCGTGGTGCTGGAGAACATCTCCCGGCACATCGAGGACGGCCAGCCGCCGATGAAGGCGGCCTTCCTGGGTGCCAAGGAAGTGGGTTTCACCTTGCTGTCGATGAACGTGTCGCTGGTGGCGGTGTTCGTCTCCATCCTGTTCATGGGCGGCATCGTGCGCAACCTGTTCCAGGAGTTCTCCATCACCCTGGCGGCGGCGATCATCGTGTCGCTGGTGGTGTCGCTGACCCTCACGCCGATGCTGTGCGCCCGCTGGCTCAAGCCGCACCAGGCCGAGCAGAACCGCCTGCAGCGCTGGAGCGACCAGCTGCACCAGCGCATGGTCGATGCCTATGACCGCAGCCTGGGCTGGGCCTTGCGCCACAAGCGCCTGACGCTGATCAGCCTGCTGGCCACCATCGGCATCAACATCGCCCTGTACGTGGTGGTGCCCAAGACGCTGATGCCGCAGCAGGACACCGGCCAGCTGATGGGCTTCATCCGTGGCGACGACGGCCTGTCGTTCAGCGTGATGCAGCCGAAAATGGAAATCTACCGCCGCGCCTTGCTGGCCGACCCGGCGGTGCAGAGCGTTGCCGGCTTCATCGGCGGCAACAGCGGCACCAACAACGCCATGGTGCTGGTGCGCCTGAAACCGATCAACGAGCGCAAGATCGACGCGCAGAAGGTGATCGAGCGCCTGCGCAAGGAAATGCCCAAGGTACCCGGCGGGCGCCTGTTCCTGATGGCCGACCAGGACCTGCAACTGGGCGGCGGGGGCCGTGACCAGACCTCCTCGCAGTACCTGTACTCCCTGCAGAGCGGTGACCTGACGGCCCTGCGCGAATGGTTCCCGAAGGTGGTGGCGGCGCTGCGTGCACTGCCGCAACTGACGGCCATCGACGCCCGCGACGGTGCCGGCACCCAGCAGGTGACCCTGGTGGTCGACCGCGACCAGGCCAAGCGCCTGGGCATCGACATGGACATGGTCACCACGGTGCTGAACAACGCCTACAGCCAGCGCCAGATCTCCACCATCTACGACAGCCTCAACCAGTACCAGGTAGTGCTGGAGATCAACCCGAAGTACGCCTGGGACCCGAGCACCCTCGAGCAGGTACAGGTGATTACCGCCGACGGTGCCCGCGTACCGCTCTCGACCATTGCCCACTACGAGAACAGCCTGGCCAACGACCGGGTCAGCCACGAAGGCCAATTCGCCGCCGAAAGCATCGCCTTCGACGTCGCCGAAGGCTACAGCCCCGACCAGGCCATGGCGGCGCTGGAGCGTGCGGTGGCCAAGCTGGGCTTGCCCGAGGAAGTGATCGCCAAGCTTGGTGGTACCGCCGATGCCTTCGCCAAGACCCAGGAAGGCCAGCCGCTGATGATCCTTGGCGCGCTGGTGCTGGTCTACCTGGTGCTGGGCATCCTCTACGAAAGCTACATTCACCCGCTGACCATCCTCTCGACACTGCCCTCGGCCGGCGTCGGTGCCTTGCTGGCGCTGTACGTCACCGGCGGCGAGTTCAGCCTGATCTCGCTGCTGGGGCTGTTCCTGCTGATCGGCGTGGTGAAGAAGAACGCCATCCTGATGATCGACCTGGCCTTGCAGCTGGAGCGCCACCAGGGCCTGACACCGGAAGAGTCGATCCGCCGGGCCTGCCTGCTGCGCCTGCGGCCGATCCTGATGACTACCCTGGCGGCCATCCTCGGTGCCTTGCCGCTGCTGCTGAGCCGCGCCGAAGGTGCGGAAATGCGCCAGCCACTGGGCCTGACCATCATTGGCGGCCTGGTGTTCAGCCAGATCCTCACCCTTTACACGACACCGGTGGTCTACCTGTACCTGGACCGCCTGCGTCACCGTTTCAACCGTTGGCGTGGCGTGCGCACCGACGCCGCCCTGGAAACCCCGCTATGACTTTTGCCCAGACCCCACTTCACCGCGCCCTGCAGACGCTGACCCGTGGGCGTGGCTCGCGCCTGCTCGGCGCCGGGTTGTGCGTCGCCTTGCTCAGCGCCTGCACCCTGAGCCCGGACTACCACCGCCCGGAGCTGAGCAGCACGGCGCAGTTCAAGCACGCCGAAGGCTGGACCCAGGCCACGCCGTCCGATGCCATCGCCCGCGGCGCCTGGTGGGAAATCTACGGCGATGCCGGGCTCAATGCGCTGGTCGAAGAGCTCAACCGCAGCAACCAGACCGTGGCGCAATCGGAGGCCCAGTACCGCCAGGCCCAGGCGCTGGTGCGCAGCAGCCGGGCGGCACTGTTCCCCAGCCTGGACCTGAGCGTCAGCAAGAACCGCTCGGCCCAGGGCACCGGCAGCTCCAGCTCGAGCCTGTCCAACAACAGCAGCGGCATTCGCAACACCTACAACGCCCAGCTCGGCGTCAGCTGGGAAATCGACCTGTGGGGCAAACTGCGCGAAACCCTCAATGCCAACGAAGCCAGTGCCGAAGCCAGCCTGGCCGACCTGGCCTCGATCCGCCTCAGCCAGCAGTCGGAACTGGTGCAGAACTACCTGCAGTTGCGGGTGATCGACGAGCAGAAGCGCCTGTTGGAAGCCACCGTGGCAGCTTATGAGCGTTCCCTGCGGATGAACGAAAACCAGTACCGCGCCGGCGTCGCCGGCCCGGATGCGGTGGCCCAGGCGCGTACCCAGCTCAAGAGCACCCAGGCCGACCTGATCGACCTGATCTGGCAGCGCGCGCAGTTCGAGAACGCCATTGCCGTGTTGCTGGGCAAGGCCCCGGCGGACTTCGCCCTGGTCGACAGCAAGGCCATTCCGGCGCTGCCGCAAATTCCGGTGGCCTTGCCTTCGCAGTTGCTGGAGCGACGCCCGGACATCGCTGCGGCCGAGCGCAACGTGATGGCTGCCAACGCCAACATCGGCGTGTCGCGGGCGGCGTATTTCCCGGACCTGAGCCTGAGCATGAGTGGCGGTTACTCCAGCAGCAGCTTCAGCAACTGGATCGAACTGCCCAACCGCTACTGGTCGGTGGGCCCGCAGCTGGCGCTGACCTTGTTCGACGCCGGCAAGCGCAGTGCCGAGGTGGACCGCACGGTGGCGGTGTATGACCAGACCGTGGCGCAGTACCGCCAGACCGTGCTCGACGGCTTCAAGGAAGTGGAAAACCTGCTGGTGCAGTTGAAGGTGTATGGCGATGAGGCGGTGGTGCGCCAGGAGGCACTGGATGCCGCTCGCGAGTCCCTGCGCCTGACCGAGAACCAGTACCGCGCGGGGCTGATCGGCTACCTGGATGTGGTCAACGTGCAGACCACGGCGCTGAGCAACGAGCGCAGTGTGTTGAACCTGCTGCAGGGGCGCCTGGTGGCAAGCGTGCAGCTGGTTGCCGCGCTGGGTGGTGGCTGGGATGCGGAACAGGCGTTTGCCGAGCAGGATTGACTGGGCCTCTAGTACAGCGAATTGCTGTACCGGTCTCATCGCCGGCAAGCCGGCTCCCACAGGTACTGTGCAATCCCTGAGGTCGATGCGGTCAAGGTGGGAGCCGGCTTGCCGGCGATGGGCTGCGCAGCAGCCCCATGCGGGCTTTGGATCCATTCCCATTCGCAAAAACCCCGTGCGTTTCGCCTAAGCTTGAGTACAATCGTCAGCTTTTTCCGGGCCTCCCGTCCCGTCGCTGGAACTCCCAATGCTGACCGGTAGCTACTCCTCTTCGCTGGTGTTGATTTCGCTGTGCGTGGCGATCCTGGCGTCCTATACCGCCCTTGACCTGACCGGCCGCATCGCCACGGCCAAAGGCCGGGCTGCCTGCCTGTGGATGGGGGGTGGCGCGCTGGCCATGGGCATCGGCGTGTGGTCGATGCACTTCATCGGCATGCTCGCCTTCAGCCTGCCCATCGATCTGGGCTACGACCTGGCCCTGACCGCTTTCTCGCTGCTGATTGCCGTGTTGTCCTCGGGCTTTGCCTTGTGGCTGGTCAGCCAGCCGAGCCTGCCGTGGCAGCAGCTGGCGTTTGGCGCGCTGATCATGGGCGCCGGCATCGCCTGCATGCACTACACCGGCATGGCCGCGCTGCGCATGCTGCCGGGCATCGACTATGACCCGACGCTGTTCGGGGCCTCGCTGCTGATTGCCGTGGGCGCCTCGGCAGCGGCCTTGTGGATCGCCTTCCGTCTGCGCGCGCACACCCCTTATGTGCGGCAGATTCGCGGCCTGGCGGCAGTAGTGATGGGCTTTGCCATCGTCGGCATGCACTACACCGGTATGGCCGCGGCGAATTTCCCCGAAGGCAGCTTCTGCGGTGCGCTGGCCGGGGGAGGGCTGCAAGGCGACGGCCTGGTCTACCTGGTGCTGATCACCACCCTGGCGGTACTGGCGGTGGCCTTGCTCACCTCGGTGCTGGATGCCCGCCTGGAGGCACGCACCGCCGAGCTGGCCCGTTCGCTGACCCTGGCCAACCAGGAACTGACCCAGCTGGCCCTGCACGACACCCTCACCGACCTGCCCAACCGTACTTTGCTGGCCGACCGTATCGAGCAGGCCATCGCCAAGGTAGCGGAGCAGGGCGGCTGCTTTGCCCTGATGTTCATCGACCTGGACGGCTTCAAGCCCGTCAACGATGCCTTCGGCCACCACGTCGGCGACTTGCTGCTCAAGGCGGTGGCGACACGCCTGCGCGGGCACCTGCACAGCCAGGACACGCTGGCGCGCATCGGCGGTGACGAATTCGTGCTGCTGGTGCAGCTGCGCGAGCCGAACGATGCCATGGATGTGGCGGTCAAGCAGGTCAACCTGGTATCACGGCCGTTCCGCGTGGCCGAGCATGACCTGCAGCTGACGGCGAGCCTGGGCATCGTCCTGTACCCGGGCAATGGCCAGGACCAGCACGAGTTGCTGCGCAATGCCGACGCCGCCATGTACCACGCCAAGAGCGCCGGCAAGAATGGCTACAGCTTCTTCGACGTGTCGATGAACAGCAACGCCCGCCAGCAATTGCAGCTATTGCAGGACCTGCGCCAGGCCCTGGAGCAGCGTCAGTTCCGCCTGCACTACCAGCCCAAGTTCGACGCCCAGAATTGCCAGCCGATCGGTGCCGAGGCCTTGCTGCGCTGGGAGCACCCGCAGCAGGGCCTGTTGCTGCCCGACCGTTTCATCGGCCTGGCGGAAAAGACCGGCCTGATCATTCCCATTGGCGAATGGGTGCTCATCGAGGCCTGCCGGCAGATGCGCCAGTGGCTGGACCAGGGGCACCACGGCTGGCGCATGGCGGTGAACCTGTCTGCCATCCAGTTCTGCCATGCCGGGCTGGTCGAAAGCGTGGCCCGGGCCCTGCAGCAGAACAACCTGCCGGCCAACTGCCTGACCCTGGAAATTACCGAAACCACCGCCATGCACGACGCCGATGCCAGCCTGACGGTGCTGCAGCGGCTGTCCGACATGGGCGTGGACCTGTCCATCGATGACTTTGGCACCGGCTATTCCAGCCTGATGTACCTCAAGCGCCTG
The DNA here is from genome assembly GCF_040784925.1 of Pseudomonas sp. X4. Taxonomy (NCBI): domain Bacteria; kingdom Pseudomonadati; phylum Pseudomonadota; class Gammaproteobacteria; order Pseudomonadales; family Pseudomonadaceae; genus Pseudomonas; species Pseudomonas sp. X4. The sequence goes on from NZ_CP160798.1 coordinate 4,944,650, forward strand.
CCGGCCAACGAGCTGAAGATCGACCGCGGTTTCGTGCGCGACCTGGAGCAGGACAGCGACGATGCGGCGATCGTTTCGGCAATCGTGGCGCTGGGCCAGGCGCTGGGCCTGCGCATCGTCGCTGAAGGGGTGGAGACTGACAGGCAGCAGGACTTCCTGACCCGCCTGGGCTGCGATTCGCTGCAAGGCTACCTGCTGGGCCAGCCGGTGCCGGCCGAGCAGTTCATGCGCAAGTTGCAGGCCATGCGCCAGGAAAGTACCGCAGCGGGCTAGACCGCGTCGCGCAGGGTGAAGGCGGGCATGAAGGTATCCATCTCCGCCTCGACGGCCTCGATGATGCGCTCTACATCGGCGGCGGCCATGATCGCCGAGCAGGGGATGCCGGCAATCGCCAGCAGGGTTTCGCCGGTGGCGCGGTCGAACAGCCGCGCGACCATGCTGCGCGGCGCATCCATGCTGGCTTCGAAGCCCAGCGGGTGGAAATGCCAGCGCATCACCTGGCAGGCGTTGGGGAACGTCATCTTGTTCATGCCAGCCTCCTTGTCCGTACCTGGACGTGGTGAGCGGGTGGCCACATCGATGCGGCCGCCGGGAAAGTAACCATAGCACCTGTCACGGAGTATTCTCGGCTGCAAATACGACAAATGTGCTAATGCATGACAGCGGTCACATCCTTGTCATGCAGGGCATTTGGCGCAGGGCCGCAAGGCAAACGTTTTCCCGGCATGTTGACGGCAGATAACCCGCCAGGCTCTGCCACTTTGATCGACATCTCCGCACGATGTTTTCGGACGAGCGGTGCAATCAGCCGAGCAGCCCGGCAGCGATGTTGATGGTGAATCCCAGGATCGCCGTGTTGAATGCGAACCCCACTAGTGAATGTGCCAGCACTACCCGCCGTAGGCCCCGCCCAGCGACGCCCACGTCTGAGGTTTGTACCGCCACGCTGATGGTGAACGAGAAGTAGTGGAAGTCCCAGTAATCGGGGTTGCGTTCGCCATCGGCGAAGCGCAGCGGCGGTTCGTGGTTTTGTCCGGTATAGAACAGCCGCGCGTAGTGCAGGCTGAAAATGCAGCCGATCAACAGCCAGGAGCCGGCCACGGTCAGGCCGGTGTAGAGGTAGTGCACGACCAGCGCCGTGCCTTGCAGGCCACGGCTGGACACCAGTTGCAGGGTGACGGCGGCGAGGCTGGCGATGGCGGCGATGCACACGGTGAGCAGGACCAGGCCGGCGTTTTCGTCTTCGACGCGGGCGACCTTGCGTACCTTTTCCGCATTGGCGCTCAAGGTCAGGTAGAGCACCAGCAGCAGGTACAGCCATACGCCAAGATTCCAGCCGGCGAGGATGTGCTGCACGCTGTCGCCGGCAGGGATCAGCCAGGCGCCGAGCAGGCCGACCACAGTGGCGATGCTCAGGCGCGGGTGGGTGTGGGTCAGGCGGTGGAAAGCCATGGAACCTCGTTTTCGGGGGTATGGGTACCACTCTAGACGGTCATTACAGAGACGAGGGACATGCTCGGGTCCATTGTGGGAGCGGGCGAGCCCGCGAAGCAGGCACCGCGGTGGCTGGCAAGTACCCTCTGGGAGCACCTGTTTTGCTCAAATTCCAAAAAGTTGGCGCGATCCCTGTGGGAGCGGCCTTGTGTCGCGAAAGGGCTGCAAAGCAGCCCCGGCAATTTCAACTGTTGCGCATCAATCCTGGGGCCGCGTTGCGGCCCTTTCGCGACACAAGGCCGCTCCCACAGGGTATGCGGTGTACTCACTGATTCTTTGCTGCCGCCCATCGCGCAGCAAAGCAACTCTCAGTAAACTGCACGCTCCAACACCAACATCTGTTGAACTCGAGGTTTCTGCATGACGCTCAGTCCTTTGGCAGGCAAGCCGGCTCCGGCCAGCGTGCTGGTCGATATTCCCCGGCTGCTCACCGCCTACTACACCGGCCGCCCCGACGCTGCCGTGGCGGCCCAGCGGGTGGCCTTCGGCACCTCGGGGCACCGTGGCACTTCGCTTGAATTGAGCTTCAACGAGTACCACGTCCTGGCCATTACCCAGGCCATCTGCCTGTATCGCCAGGAGAAGGGCATCGATGGCCCGCTGTTCATCGGCGCCGACACCCACGCACTGTCGGCACCGGCTACCGCCAGCGCCCTGGAAGTGCTGGCTGCCAATGGCGTGCAGATAATGCTGTCCAAGGACGACGAATACACGCCGACGCCGGCTGTTTCCCATGCCATCCTCTGCCATAACCGTGGCCGCGAGCAGGGCCTGGCCGACGGCATCGTCATCACCCCATCGCACAACCCGCCGCAGAGTGGTGGCTTCAAGTACAACCCGCCCAATGGCGGCCCGGCCGACAGCGATGTGACCAAGTGGATCGAGGCCAAGGCCAACGAACTGCTGGCCGCTGACCTGGCGGGCGTCAAGCGCATGGACCATGCCCAGGCGTTGCAGGCATCCACTACCCAGCGCCACGACTACGTGAGCAACTACGTGGCCGACCTGGAAAACGTCATCGACTTCGACGTCATCCGCGCTGCCAAGCTGCGCCTGGGCGTCGACCCGCTGGGCGGGGCAGGGGTGCGCTACTGGTCGGCGATCGCCAAGCATTACCAGCTCGACCTGGAAGTGGTGAACACCGAGGTTGACCCGACCTTCCGCTTCATGACCGTCGACTGGGACGGCCAGATCCGCATGGACCCGTCCTCGCCCTATGCCATGCAGGGCCTGATCGGCCTGCGCGAACGCTTCGACGTGGCCTTCGCCTGCGACCCCGACCACGACCGCCATGGCATCGTCACCCCCGATGGCCTGCTGCAGCCGAACAACTACCTGGCCGTGGCCATCGACTACCTGTACCGCCACCGCCCGCAATGGCGCAGCGATGCCGCCGTCGGCAAGACCGTGGTCTCCAGCGGCCTGATCGACCGCGTCACCCAGCGCTTGGGCCGTGAGCTGTACGAAGTGCCGGTGGGCTTCAAGTTCTTCGCCCAGGGCCTGTTCGACGGCACGTTGGGCTTTGGTGGCGAGGAAAGCGCGGGGGCTTCGTTCCTGCGCCGCGATGGCTCGGTCTGGGCCACCGACAAGGACGGGCTGATCCCGGCCTTGCTGGCTGCCGAGATGACTGCCCGCACCGGGCGCAACCCGAGCCAGGCCTACGCTGACCTGACCGAGGCGCTGGGCAAGCCGTTCGCCACCCGTGTCGAAGCCAAGGCCGATGCCCGGCAAAAGGCTTTGCTGAGCAAGCTGGCGCCGGAGCAGGTGAAGTCGACCGAGTTGGCGGGTGAGCCGATCGTGCAGATCCTCAGCCATGCACCGGGCAACGGCCAGGCGATTGGCGGGCTGAAGGTGATGACTGCCAATGGCTGGTTCGCCGCGCGCCCTTCGGGCACCGAGGACATCTACAAGATCTACGCCGAAAGCTTCATCGACGAGGCGCACCTGCAGCGCCTGGTGCAGGAAGCGCAAGTGCTGGTGGATGCGGCGATTGCCTGACAGGTAACAAACCGCTTGGTTCTGCGGCCACCGCAGGGCCTTCCTGCTGTCGGCGACAGTGGGTTTCTAGCCCATTTCAAAAGCTGGCGCGCTCCCTGTAGGAGCGGCCTTGTGTCGCGAAAGGGCCGCAACGCGGCCCCAGGATTGATGCGCAACAGTTGAAATTGCTGGGGCTGCTTTGCAGCCCTTTCGCGACACAAGGCCGCTCCTACAGGTTGGACCGATCGGTCAGACCGAATCAGGCACCACAGCGATCACATCGATCTCCATCAGCCACTCGGCCTGGGCCAAGCCGGCCACCACCAGCCCGGTGGAAATCGGGAACACGCCCTTGAGCCACTTGCCTACCTCCTTGTACACCGGCTCGCGGAAGCGCGGGTCGGTGATGTAGGTGGTGGTCTTGACGATGTGCGACAGGTCCGAGCCGGCTTCTTCGAGCAGTTGCTTGACGTTCTTCATCGCCTGCTCGGCCTGCGCCCGTGGGTCGCCCAGGCCCACCAGGTTGCCTTCGAAGTCGGTGCCGACCTGGCCGCGCACGTAGATGGTGTTGCCGGCGCGTACCGCCTGGCACAGGTCGTTGTCCAAGGTCTGGTTGGGGTAGGTGACCTTGGTGTTGAACATGCGGATGCGAGTATGGGTAGGCATCAGTGGGCTCCGAGGGTGCTGACGTTGCTGATCTTGGGTTGTTGCTGCTCATCCGCTGCGCGTTGTTCGCGGTCGCGGTAGGCGGTATAGGTGCGTTGCGTGGCGATGTGGCCGGCGACGTGCTTGGCGTCGTGCCACACGCCCCAGATGAACGACGAGCCACGGCGCGACAGCCACGGCAGGCCAAGGAAGTACACACCCGGCTCGCGGGCCACGCCGCGTTGGTGCTGGGGCTTGCCGTTGGCGTCGAAGGTGTCTACCTGCAGCCAGCTGAAGTCGACACCGTAACCGGTGGCCCAGATGATGCTGGTAACGCCGGCCTTGGCCAGGTCCAGTTGCTGCAGCGGGTTGCGCATGCACTCCGGGTCGGCCAGGCGTTTGCGGGCTTCGGGCTCTTCCGGCAGGTCCAGGCCGTTGCGTTCGATGTAGGCATCGGCGGCATCCAGCAGGGCCAGGTAGTTTTCGTCGCCGCGGTTGATGTTCTCGACCAGGTTGTCCTGGAAGCGCGCCACGCCGTTCTCGAACGACTGGGTCAGGCCGACCAGGGTCATGCCCTGGTGGGCGAGGGCGCGGAAGTCCACGGTGTGGCCGCCACGGGCGCCACTGACGGCAATGGTCACGTGCTCGCGGCCAGGCTTGGCGATTTCCGCATCCCACTCACCCAGCACGCCCAGCCACCAGCAGAAGTCGCGGTTGCGGTAAGCGCGTGGCGGGCGATCGTGGGCGCCGACCGAGAGGTACACCTGGCGCCCGGCACGCATCAGTTCTTCGGCGATCTGCACGCCCGAGGAGCCGGCGCCGACCACCAGCACAGCGCCTTCTGGCAACTGCTCGGGGTTGTAGTAGGCAGCGGAGTGGATCTGGTGCAGGTTGCTGTCTTTCGGCGCGATGGCCGGGATCACCGGCTTCTGGAACGGGCCGGTGGCGGCGACCACGCGGTTGGCGCGAATCACGCCTTCATTGGTTTCGATGGTAAAACCGGGGCGGTCGCTGTTGCGCAGCACTTTCTTCACTTCGATGCCGGTGCGTACGGGCAGGTTGTACTTGCGTACGTACTGCTCGAAGTAGTCGGCCACCTGGTCCTTGCCGGCGAAGGCGTCGGCGTCGAGGTTGAATTCCAGCCCCGGGAAGCGGTCGTGCCAGACCGGGCCGTTGGCCACCAGCGAGTCCCAGCGGCCGGTGCGCCAGGCCTCGGCGATACGCTTGCGCTCCAGCACCAGGTGCGGCACGCCAAGCTTGCTCAGGTGTTCGCTCATGGCCACGCCGGCCTGGCCGGCGCCGACGACGAGGGTGTCGATTTCGAGGTTGTTCAGTGTCATGTCCGAGCCCTTGTTCAGGCGGTTTTTGTCAGGTCGGTTTGGAGGACCGCCGTTGCCTGGGGCCAGACTAGGGATGCCGTGGAAATGGCGAAAATAGTATTTAGCTGGGGCTTGCCGATAAAACGGCGAAGGTCTTGATTCCTGCCGCCTGCAGCGGTTCCCGCAGCAGCTTTGCCGGGGTTTTTCCGGAACGTTTCGTGGTCATAGTTTTTTCCTCTGCAAACCCTCGGAAAAAGGTCGTTTCGCCGGCCGAAAGGTTCCACCCAGAATGCCGTGTATCGCACAGCACAACAGGAACCATGACATGACTTTTTCCATCATCGGTCGTTGCCAGGAAACCGGCCAGGTCGGTATCGCCATCAGCTCTTCGAGCATCGCCGTGGGCGCCCGCTGCCCGTGGGTGCGTGCCGGTGTGGGTGCGGTCGCCACCCAGAACATCACCTTGCCGGCGCTGGGCCCGCAGATTCTCGATGCCCTGGAACAGGGCCAGTTGCCGCCTGCCGCTGCGCTGGACCGGGTGCTGAGCGCCAATGGCTGGAGCGAGTACCGCCAGCTCACGGTGATCGACAGCCATGGCCAGGTGGCGCTGTTCACTGGCAAGGAAGCCCTGGGCACACACCACGCCGTGGCCGGTGAGCAATGTGCGGCGGCAGGCAACCTATTGGCCTCGACCCAGGTGATCGAGGCGATGGTGCAGGCCTTTGAACAAGCCGGCGGGCATCTGGCCGACCGCCTGCTGGCGGCCATGCACGCGGCGATGGCCGCAGGCGGCGAGGCGGGGCCTGTGCACTCGGCGGCGTTGAAGATTGCCGGCGAGCTGACCTGGCCGCTGGTGGACCTGCGCGTGGACTGGGCCGAGGCCGACCCGATCGGCGTGCTCGATGGCCTGTGGCAGGCGTATCGGCCGCAGATGCAGGACTACGTCACCCGCGCCCTCAACCCGACTGCCGCGCCAAGCTACGGGGTGCCGGGCGATGAGTGAATTTGCCAGTCGCGCGCTGCTGGCCAGGCTGATCGGCTTTGCCACGGTCAGCCGGGATTCCAACCTCGAACTGATCAGCTTCATCCGCGACTACCTGGCCGAGCTGGGGGTGGAAAGCGAACTGTTCCATAACCCGGAAGGCACCAAGGCCAACCTGTTCGCCACCATCGGCCCCCGGGACGTTGGCGGCGTGGTTCTGTCCGGGCATACCGATGTGGTGCCGGTGGACGGCCAGGCCTGGACAGTCGAGCCGTTTGCCCTGAGTGAGCGCGACGGGCGCCTGTATGGGCGCGGCACGGCCGACATGAAGGGCTTCATCGCTTCGATGCTGGCGGCTGTACCGGCGTTTCTCGCCCAGCCGTTGCGCATGCCGGTGCACCTGGCGTTCTCCTACGACGAGGAAGTCGGCTGCCTGGGGGTGCGCTCGATGCTGGCCGCGCTGGAGCAGCGCCCGCACAAGCCACGGCTGTGCCTGATTGGCGAACCCACCGAACTCAAGCCGGTGCTGGGGCACAAGGGCAAGCTGGCGATGCGTTGCCAGGTGCATGGCGCGGCCTGCCACTCGGCGTATGCGCCGTATGGGGTGAATGCCATCGAGTATGCGGCGAAGCTGATTGGCAAACTGGGTGATATCGGTGATGCCCTGGCGTTGCCGGAGTATCACGACGAGCGCTTCGACCCTCCGTTCTCCACTGTGCAGACTGGTGTGATCAAAGGGGGCAGGGCGCTGAACATCGTGCCGGCGGAATGCGAATTCGATTTCGAAGTGCGGGCCTTGCCGGGGTTCGAGGCGCAGACAGTGGCCGACCAGTTGCAAACCTATGCCGAGGCCGAATTGCTGCCGCGCATGCGCAAGGTCAATGCCGCCAGCGCCATTCGCCTGCAGCCCTTGAGTGCGTATCCGGGGCTGGCCACGCCAGCGGATAGCGAGGCGGCTGGCCTGGTGGCGTTGCTCAGTGGTTCGGATGAGTTCGGTACGGTGGCGTTTGGTACTGAAGGTGGACTGTTCGACCAGGCGGGCATCCCGACTGTGGTGTGTGGGCCTGGGAGTATGGACCAGGGGCACAAGCCGGATGAGTTCGTCAGCGTCGAGCAGTTGCGGGGGTGTGATGCCATGTTGCTGAGGCTGGTGGATTACCTCAGGCAGGGTTGATTGCGCTGGCTTCTTCGCGGGCACGCCCGCTCCCACTGGATCTCGTCAGTCTCAAGGGCTGTGCAGTACCTGTGGGAGCGGGCGTGCCCGCGAAGGGCTGCAAAGCAGCCCCAATCAAGGTTTCAGAAGGTAGCCTTGACCTGCAGGCCAACCACCAGCGCGTTGTCGATGTCCTTCCCGGAGAACGCGCCCGGCTCGATGATGTACTGCACATCCGGGCGCAGGTTCAGCCACGGCGTGGCCTGGTAGCCATAGCTCAGCTCGACCAGTTGCTCGGCGCTGTCGATATCGGGGAACTGCTGCCCGGCATCGAACGCGGCATCTTCCAGCACGTCGCGGCTACGCGGGTTGGGCACGGCACGGCCATAGCCCAGCGCCACGGTATCCTTCGGGCGGCCTGCGAACGGCTTGTACAGCACCACGCCGGCGCCATACCACTTGGTGAACGGCGAGGCGGCCTTGCTCGACGCCGAGTACTGGCCGAAGGCATGCAGGCTACGGCCCGGCAAGCCCTGGTCGTTCCACACGGCCTGGTCGGCCAGCAGATAGTGGCCGCCGCGGCCGGACACTTCCTCGTCGCTGCCGATGCGCTTCACATCGGAGCTGTCGTAGTAGTAGCCCAGTTTGTACTCGCCAGGCAGCTCGCCCTGCAGCTTGTACACCAGCTCTACCGGTACCACGGTGCCGGTGGTGTGCTTGGGGCCCAGGTGCCAGGCGCGGCTGGAGTTGCCGTTGCTTTCCGGGTCGACGTTGAACGCCGCCACACGCAGCTGCCAGGACTGCGACAGGTCGTACTTCACCCGCACGCCCAGGTGGGCATTGGGGTAATTGGTCCAGCCACTGCCGCCAGACATGTTAAGCGGGTGGCCGCAGAAGCCGGCGTTCATGAAGTTGCACAGGATGCCACTGTCCAGGCCGCCGAGGTCGTTGCCCATGGCCATGTAGCCGAGCTTGACGTTGAGTGCCGGGGTGAACAGGGTACGCTCGTAGCTCAGCTCGGTCAGGCGGGTGTACAGGCCGCCGAAGTTTTCCTGGATCGGCAGGCGGTTGCCCACCAGGTCTTCCGAGGCGCTGTTGCCGCGGCGGTCGTTGATGGTCAGCTGGACCTTGCCGCCGTTGTCCAGGCCATACAGTTTCGACAGGTCGAACTGCACGCCCAGTTTCAGGTTTTGCGAGTAGCGCGCCGAGCGGTGCAGGCCACCGTGGGCGTTGTAGGCGGTTTCGCCGCTGTAGTCGCCGGTGAACTTGACGCCGTCTTCTTCCAGCTGGTGACGCAGGCCGCCCCAGTCACCGGTCAGGGTGCTGCGGGTCATCAGGTCGCCGTCGGCCAGGGCGGTGCTGCTGGCCAGGGCCAGCAGCAGGGTGGGGGTGATGCGAATTGCGGATGGCATTGCTGAATCTCGGGTTGTCTTCTAAGGCCTCTTCGCGGGTGAACCCGCTCCCACAGGATTTTCACTGCCCTTGCAAACTGTGCAGTTCCTGTGGGAGCGGGTTTACCCGCGAAGGGGGCGACGCGGTGTTACGGCAAGGCGTAAGAAATCACGTAGTCGCCACGGTCAGTCGACTGGCGCGCGCCGCCAGCCGTGATCACCACGTACTGCTTGCCGGTCTTCGGCGAGACGTAGGTCATCGGGCCGCCCTGGCTGCCCACTGGCAGGCGAGCCTTCCAGATTTCGTTGCCGTTGCTGCTGTCGTAGGCGCGCAGGTAGAAGTCCTGGGTGCCGGCGATGAACACCAGGCCACCCTGGGTCGACAGGGTGCCGCCCAGGGTCGGCAGGCCGATCTTGATCGGCAGGTGCATGCGGATGCCAAGCGGGCCGGTGTCCTCGACGGTACCCACCGGTACCTGCCACGCCACCTGGCGGGTCTTCATGTCGATGGCGGTCAGGGTGCCGAATGGCGGCGCCTGGCACGGGATGCCGGCCACCGACAGGAAGCGGTTCTTGTTCACCGCATACGGGGTGCCCTTGAGCGGTACTGCGCCCATGCCGGTGTTCAGCGCTTCGCCACCGGAAGCGGCGCCGCCCTTGTTCTGCGACGGGATCATCTGGATCCACAGGCCCAGGCGCATGTCGTTGACGAAGATGAAACCATGTACCGGGTCGGTGGAAATGCTGCCCCAGTTCATGCCACCCAGCGAACCCGGGAAGCTCAGCGACAGGTCGGTGCCCGGCGCGGTGTACAGGCCGTCGTAGCGCATTTTCTTGAAGTCGATGCGGCACAGCAGCTGGTCGTACGGGGTTGCGCCCCACATGTCCGATTCGGTCAGGGTCTGCGCGCCGATCTGTGGCATGCCCACTGACTTCGGCTGGGTTGGCGAGTACGGCTCGTTGGGGATGTTGCTTGGCTTGACCGGTACTTCGTCGACCTGGGTCAGCGGCTTGCCGGTGGCGCGGTCGAGCACGTAGATCTGCCCGGCCTTGGTGCCGATTACCACTGCAGGCACCGACTGGCCGTCGTCCTTGGTGAAATCGATCAGGCTCGGCTGCATCGGCAGGTCGAAGTCCCACAGGTCGTTGTGCACGGTCTGGAACACCCACTTCTGGTTGCCGGTGGTGGCGTCCAGGGCCAGTACCGAAGCGCCATAGGTGTGGTCCAGCTTGCTGCGTTCGACACCGTAGATGTCGGTGGACGACGAGCCCATCGGCAGGAACACGGTATTCATCGCCGGGTCGTAGGACATCGGGGCCCAGCTGTTGGGGGTGCTGCGCACATAGGTGCTGTCGCCCTGCGGCGCCTGGCGATCTTCCGGGTTGCCGGGGTCGAAGGCCCAGCGCATTTCACCCGTGATCACGTCGAAACCACGGATCACGCCGCCTGGCATGTCGGTCTGGACGTTGTCGGCGACGCGGCCGCCGACCACCACGGTGGTACCGGCCATCAGTGGGGCCGAGGACAGCTGGTAGTAGGAGTCCGGCACATCGCCCAGGCCGGCCTTGAGGTCGACCTGGCCGTTGTTGCCGAAGCCCTGGCAGAACTCGCCGGTGTCGGCGTCGACGGCAATCAGGCGGCCATCGATGGTGTTGGTCAGCAGGCGACGCTGGCAGTTGGCACCGGCCGGTACGCTGGCCGCAGTGATTGGCGAGCTGTTCGGCTGGGTTGGCTGGGCGATGGCGGCAGTGGCGTCGAAGTAGGCCATGCCACGGCAACGCTGCCAGACCTTGGACTGGGCGTTGATCGCGTTCTTCCACAGCTCTTTGCCGGTGTCGGCATCGAGGGCGATCAGGTTGTTGTGCGGGGTGCAGATGAACACCTTGTTGCCGACCTGCAGCGGGGTCAGCTGGTCTTCGGCACCGTTGCCGTCGCTGAACGCCACGTCACCGGTGTGGTAGGTCCAGGCTACCTTCAGCTTGTTGACGTTGTCGCGGTTGATCTGGTCCAGCGCGGCGAAGCGGCTGCCACCTTCGGTGTTGCCGTAGTGGGCCCAGTCCTTCTGCGCCTTGTCGGCCTCGACCGGGGTCATGCCCGGGCCTTTGCCGGTGGGGGCGACGCTTGGGTGGGCGACGAACATGTTGCCGGCGGCGATCACCAGCAGCACGGCCATCACCCCGGCAACGCCATAGGCACCGCGGCCGGCGCTGGTGCCATTGGCACGGGCCAGCAGTGGGTAGACCAGCGCCACCACCATGCCGATTGCGCCGAACATGAACAGGCGCGAGAACAGCGGCCAGAACACCAGGCCAGCGTCGATCAGCGCCCAGATGGCAGTGCCGACCAGGAACGCCGCGTACAGCCAGGCGCCAGCCGGTTTGCGGCGAGCGATGAGGACGCCGGCGATGGCCATGGCCAGGCCGCCGACCAGGAAGTACCAGGAACCGCCCAGGCCGGCCAGCTTGACGCCGCCCGCAGCCAGGAGGAGGCCGAGCAGGGCGATGATCACGCCCAGGCCGACCAGGATGATATTTGTGGCGCCAGAGGCGTGCGGTGTTTCTTTCATGCCAGGGATCTCAGCAGGTGGAATGCGCGCAGTGTAATCTCTTAGCTTGCTAATTAACAAGTTGGTACATAATTTTGTGGGGCGGATTGTCGCAGGGCTGAACTCTGCAAGATGTGGCTAAAAGTCTAGATCATGCTTTTAAAATTGCAGTAAACAGGGTGTTCATGTCGGCTGGGTAACCCGCGTTCGATTTTCGATTAGCGGATTCACGTCGGCCACGGAGTGCCGCTGCTGTAGAACACCGCGAGCCAGATGGTGGCGGTGCCGGGGGCGGTCCATTCCACGCGGTGGCGGTAATGCGGCGGGATATCCAGGCAATCGCCCGGCGCCAGCAGGCGGGTGTGGTTCTCGTGCTCGAAACGCAGGCCGGCGGCGCCACTGAGCAGCACGATCCATTCGCCTTCGGCCTGGTCGTACCAGAAACCGGGCGGGCTGGCCTGGCCGCTGGAGACGATACGTTCCACGCGCACGCCCGGGCGGCTGAGCAGTTGGTCGACCCATTCGGCGCTGGTGGGGTCGCAAGGGGGCAGGGCAGTCAGCAGGTTGGTCGGGATCATGGAAAACCTCGTTTGGAAGGGGGTGGTTCCACTATGGACGCAATTGCCGTGCGCCGCGCTTCTTGACCGGCCCGGCTGTTTGTAAGAACTTTCCGGGATTTGGAAGACGGGCAACAAATGGACAAACTCCTGGCGATGAAGATGTTCGTGGCCACCGTCGATGCCCAGGGCTTTTCTGCCGCCGCACGCCGGCTCGGGCTGGCGACATCGTCGGTGACCCGCCTGGTCGATGCCCTGGAAGCGGCGTTGGGCACCACCTTGCTCAATCGCTCCACCCGCCAGGTCAGCCTGACCGAGGCCGGCGCCCGTTATTACGAGCGCGCGCGGGGTATTTTCGAGGCCCTGGACGAGGCCGATGCCAGTGTCGCCGACCGGGGCGAGGAGCCTGTCGGTGTGCTGCGCCTGTGCTTGCCGGTGGAGTTCGGCAGGCGGGTCATTGCCCCGCACCTGGGGCCGTTTTTGGCGCAACATCCGGCTCTGGAGCTGGACATCGACCTCAGCGACCGCCTGGATGACCTGCTTGACGGGCGCTATGACCTGTCGATCCGCCTGGGCGACCCCTCGCCCAATGACGAGCTGGTATGCCGCCAGCTGGGTCGCTTCCAGCGTTGGCTGGTGGCCAGCCCGGGCTACCTGGCCGGGCATGACGCGCTGGAGCATCCGCGGCAGCTGCTCGAGCACGCTTGCCTGCGCTTTCGCTACGGGCAGAAAGGGCGCCCCTGGCGCCTGTCCCGTGGGCAGGACAGTCTGGAACTGGATGTGAGCGGGCCGTTGCGCAGTGCCAATGCCGACATGTTGCGCGAAACCGCACTGGCGGGCAGCGGTATCGCGCTGTTGGCCGACTGGCTGGTACGTGAGGATGTGGCGGCCGGGCGACTGCAACGGCTGTTCCCCGATTGGCAGGCCAGCCCCGGCGCGGCCAATGACAGCATCAACGCCCTGTACCTGCCCAACCATCGTGGTTCGCGGCGGGTGAATGCCTTTATCGACTTTTGCGAAAATTTGCTGCAGCGCAGCACCTAGTGTTGCGCAGTGCGCAAAGCCCTGTTGCGCCAGCGCTGGATTCTCGCCAGGAGTGCGTCTGGGTAAGGTGGCCGGCATATTCCAGCCATTGCCGAGGACACTCGCATGAATCCCTCCCTTGCCGCCGCGCAGCCTGCAGTCACCGGCCTCAGCCGGGCCCTGGTCGCCCTGCTGGCGTTCTGCTGCGGCGCGATCGTCGCCAATATCTACTATGCCCAACCCATCGTCGGCCTGATCGCCCCGGACCTGGGGCTGTCCACCGAGCATGCCAGCCTGATCGTTTCGCTCACGCAACTGGGCTATGCGTTGGGCCTGCTGTTGCTGGTACCGCTGGCCGACCTGCTGGAAAACCGCCGCTTGATGGTGGCTACCGCCGTGCTGGCCTGCGTCAGCCTGCTGCTGGCGGGCACCAGCAGCAGCGGCCAGGGCCAGCTGTTTCTCGGCTATGCACTGCTGATCGGTTTCAGTTCCGTGGCGGTGCAGATGCTCATCCCGCTGGCGGCGCACCTGGCGCCGGAGCTGCAGCGTGGGCGGGTGGTCGGCAACATCATGGGTGGCCTGCTGCTGGGTATCCTGCTGGCGCGGCCGTTGTCCAGCCTGGTGGCCGACTACTTCGGCTGGCGTGCGGTGTTCATTGGCGCTGCCGGGGTGATGCTGGCGATCATCCTGCTGCTGACCCTGACCTTGCCGCGGCGGGTGCCCGAGCACAAGGCCAGCTATGCCGGCCTGATGCTGTCGCTGCTCACGCTGCTGCGCCGTTACCCCTTGCTGCGCCAGCGCTCGCTGTACCAGGCGTTGATGTTCGCGGCGTTCAGCCTTTACTGGACGGCGGTGCCGATGGTCCTGGCAACCGAGCATGGCCTGTCGCAGAGCCAGATCGCGGTATTCGCCCTGGTGGGCGCGGTGGGCGCCGTTGCCGCACCCATGGCCGGCCGCCTGGCCGATGCCGGGCATGCCCGGGCCGGTTCGCTGTTGGCGTTGTTGCTGGCGCCGGCGGCACTGTTGCTGGGGCTGACGGTGCCAGGCTACAGCGTGATCGGCCTGGGCCTGACCGGCGTGCTGCTGGATTTTGCGGTGCAGATGAACATGGTCATCGGCCAGCGTGAAGTGTACGCGCTGGACCCGGCCAGCCGCGGGCGGCTGAACGCGGTGTACATGACCAGCATCTTCCTCGGTGGGGCGCTGGGTTCGGCGGTGGCCAGTGCGGTGTTCAGCCAGTTTGGCTGGCAGGGTGTGGCGCTGGTGGGGGCGGGGTTGCCGGGTGTGGCCTTGCTCATCTTCCTGGCCAAAGCGCGCCGGGGTTAAATGCGAGCGCGGTCACCTGTGGGAGCGGCCTTGTGTCGCGAAAGGGCCGCAAAGCGGCCCCGGCAATTCTGAAGTGATGCGTAGATCGTGGGGGCGCTTCGCACCCCTTTCGCGACGCAAGGCCGCTCCCACAAAAAGAACGGCACACGCCTGTATCAGACGCTACCGCCCAAGCGGCAACGCCACACCAATCAAGGCAAACAGGCTGCCGCAGCAGCGATTGAAGCCCTTGCCGCCCTTGGCCAGCCATGGCCGGATACGAAACGCCAGGCGTGCCAACAGGTATTCGACCAGGAACTCGACGCTGGCAAAGGTTGCCGCCATCACCACGAACTGCAGCAGCAACCCGCGCTGCGGGTCGATGAACTGCGGCAGGAAAGCGCCGTAGAACAGCAGCACCTTGGGGTTGGCCATGGCCGACAGCAGGCCCTGGCGGAACAGGCCGGCATTGCCCAGCCGCGCGCTTTGCGCGGTCAGTTCCAGGTGCAGACCCGGGCTGCGCCACAGCTGGATACCCAGCCAGATCAGATAGGCGCCACCCACCCACTTGAGCACGCTCAGCACCGAGGCCGAGGCCTGCAGCAATGCGCTGAGGCCAAACATGGCCAAGGCGATCAGGGCGCTGAAGCCAAACACCCCGCCGACGATGGTGAACAACGTCCGGCGTGCGCCATACAGGGCGCCGTGGGTCAGGGCCAGCAGGCTGTTGGGGCCCGGGGTCAGCGACAGGCCGATGCTGGCCAGCAGGTAGATGAGCCAGGTGTCCAGTGCCATGGTGGGAAATGCCTTGTTGATGGGGAGGGCGTCAGTCTATGGCGCCGACCTTGGCCGGCAAGGGTATGATCCGGACATTGAATGGTCGTTTCTGGACGCGATGCCAATGCTGCCCGATATCCGCTTGCTGATCTTGCCGTTACCGGATTTTGCCCTGCTGCCGTTCGGCGCCTTTCTCGACAAGTTGCGTTTCAGCGCCGACGACGAGGACTACAGCCAGCAGCGCTACTGCAGCTGGACCGTGGCAGGGCTGACCCTCGACCCGGTGCCGTCGAGCAGCGGCGCGGTGGTGCAGGTCGAGGCCGTCGCTGGCCAGCTCGAGCTGGCCAGTTTCGACTACCTGGTGGTGTTCGGCGGGCGCAATGCCATGGCCACTGCCGCGCTGGCGCCTCGCTACCGGGCCTTGCTCAGGCAGGCTGGCAAGGCTGGCGTCAAGCTGGTGGGGGTCGACAACGGTGCTTTCCTGTTGGCCGCCTGCGGGTTGCTGCAGGGGCACAAGGTAGTGGTGCATTGGCGCCACGAAGCCGAATTTCGTGCGGCCTTCCCGCATTTGCAGGTGCTGAGTGAGCAGCTGTATTGCATCGACGGTAGCCGCATCACCTGCGCCGGCGGCACCGCGGCCATGGACCTGGCCGTCGCCCTGTTGTCACGCGCCTGCGGGCGGGCCCGGGCGCTCAAGGGCCTGGCCGACATGCTGGTGGATGAAACCCGCGATAGCCGCCATGCCTTGCGCTCGCTGGAGCTGGGGGCGGGGCAGGGGCGGCAGGTACAGCGCGCGCAGGCGTTGATGCGTCATCACCTGGGTACGCCGTTGACCGCGGAGCAGTTGGCGGCGGAGTTGGGCATCAGCCGGCGCCAGCTGGACCGGCAGTTTCACGCCAGCCACGGCATGAGCGCCAAGGCCTGGTGGCTGGAGATGCGCCTGCAACAGGCGCGCTGGCGCTTGCTCAATTCCAGCCACAGCCTGGCGCAGATTGCCGATGAAGTGGGCCTGGGCGATGCCAGTTACCTGGGCAAGTGCGTGCGGCGACGGTTTGGTTGCACGGCCCTGGAACTGCGCTGTCACGTAGAGAACTGAATTCACAAGCGGTCCACGTACCCTGTGGGAGCGGGTTTACCCGCGAAGAAGCCACCGCGGTGCATGGCACCGGCTGCGCGGGTGTTCGCGGCTAAAGCCGCTCCCACAGGGTCCCTGCTATTTCAATGAGTCCTGTGAGAGCCGGCCTACTGCGGCGTCCCGAACAACCCTGTCCAGTAAATCCCCGCGTCACTCTTCGGGTCCACTGCATACGCAGCGCCCAGCTCGCGGAAGTCCGGGTTCATCAGCGTCGCGCAATGCCCCGGGCTATCCAGCCAGCCATCGACCACCTTGCGCGCGGTATCCCGCCCGGCGGCGATGTTTTCGCCGATCTGCTGGTACAGGTAGCCGGCCAGCTCTGCCCGGTCACCGGGGGTGCGGCCATCCTTGTCGATGTGGTCGAAGAAGTTCTGGTTGGCCATGGCCCGGGTGTGGTTGGCGGCAACCCCGGCCAGCACCGTGCTCCAGCTCAGCGCGGGGGCGGCGGCGAAGGGCTGGCCACCGCATTGGCGCGGCACCTTGCGCGCGGCGTTGATCTCCTGCAGCACCTTCTGCCCCTCGGCCTGCCAGTCGCCCAGGCGACCACTGAGCAGCGGCCGGGCCAGCACGATGCGCCAGTCGCGACCTTCCTGGCTGACGCCGATATCGACGAACTGCGGGTCGAGCACCACCTGGCAGAAGCTCTCTTCGATGGCATGCATGGCAGCGCGCGCATCACGCGGCCCCGACAGGCTGATGGCCTGCACATTGACCATCGGGTAGGCGGCGCGGGTCATGGCCTGCTGCAGGTCCCGGGTACCCTCTGGCGACAGCGCCAGGCGGGTATCGCTGTTGAGCGGCGGCAGCTCCAACGACGCTTCGCCACCGCAGGGCTGGGCCTTGCTGCGGTAGACATTGATCGAATCGATCAGTTGCGCCTCTTCGCCGGTGGCAGCCAGTGCCCCGGCCGAAACGACCAGGCCCAGCGACAAGGCGGCAACGGATGACAGGACGCGCATGTGGATCTCCCTATGACTGGCAGCGTCGTGGTTTGCGCTGCTCATCCTACACAAGCCCGGGGCTTTTGGCCCGGGATCGTGCAAAGCAATGAAAACGCCGGCATTCGTTGCTGGCGGCAAAAGACGGAGTAGACCACTGATCATCGGAAAAGTGCGAACAGTTGGTAATCATTCTTATCGAACCACAGCTGTCAGCCCGTTGGCCGGCGCCCGGCGGGTATCAGCGCGCCACCGCCTGGTTCGGTTTGTAGAACAGAAAATGCCGGGTCTGCGCCGTCCGGCGGTAGGCTTTGGCCCAGTCCGGGCGCACATTGCGGTCATGGAAGTACAAGGCACCCCCGGTGCGGTCTTTCAACTGCTGGTTGAGCGCCTTGCGCGCGATTTCCTTGGCAATGCCGTAGCGTTGCGCTTCTTCGACCTGGTCCGGGCGCCCGTCGCACCACCAGGAGAACTGGCAGGCCTTGCTTTCCACACCCTGCTTGACCACGCCGCAGATGGTATCCGGGAAGCCATCGTGGCCCAGGCGGTTGAGCACGACGTTGGCCACGGCGGCCATGTCTTCGGCGTCCGCACCCTTGGCCTCCCAGTAGATGGTGCGGGCCAGGCAGGTGATGCTGTCATCCAGCGGCGCCTGGCCGGCCGGGTCCACTGCCTGCGCTTCGCCCGGCGTGAGGGTCTCGGCCTTTTCCGGGGGTGGTGTGTCATTCACCACTTTTTCCTCGAGCACCTCGGCCTTGTCCTCGGCGACGGCAGCCTTGGCCGGGTCGGCCGCGTGCAAGGGGCCTGCGAGCAGGGCCGAAACCAGGCCGATCACCATCCACGAAAGGCGCATGATGCAAGCTCCCGAACTGTGGGCTGGTTCACAGTCTAGCCAAGCGCGAGCATCAGCACCAAAGGCAGGGTGGCGGCGGCCAACACGGTCTGCAGGGCGATGATGGTGGCCATCAGCGGTGCGTTACCGCCCATTTGCCGGGCCATCACATAGGAGGATGACGCGGTCGGCAGTGCCTGGAACAGCACCGCCACCACCGCTGCCTGGCCACCCAGGCCAAGCAGGCGGCACAAGCCCCAGGTGGTCAGCGGCATGACCAGGAACTTGAATGCCGACGCCGCCATCAGCGGGCGCACCTGCTGGCCCAGGCGGGCACCACCCAAGGCTGCACCGACGCACAGCAGGCCCAGCGGCAGGGCGGCCTGGCCCAGGGCCTTGACCGTGGGTTCGATACCCGCTGGCAGGCCCAGCCCGCTGGCGCGCAGCAGCAACCCGCCGGCGCAACCGACGATCAAGGGGTTGGCGAAGATGGCCCGCAGCACTGTGGCCGGTGAGCTATGGCGGGCGCTGAAGCGGGCGAACACCAGCACGCAAAGCAGGTTGACCAGTGGCACGATGGCGGCGTTGGCCACCGCCGCCAGGGCGATGCCGGCGCTGCCGTAGATACCCGCTGCAAGGGTGGCGCCGATGTAGTTGTTGAAGCGGATGCCGCCCTGGAACACCGAGGTGAAGTCGGCACCGTCGTGGTTGATTGCGCCCTGGTACAGCACCAGCAGCACGGCCCCGGCCAGAGTCGAGAGCATCAGCACGCCGACCATGCCCAGCACCGGCACGCCATCGAGGTTGGCGGTGGCAAGGCCATGGAGGAACAGAGACGGCAACAGTACGTAATAGCTCAGGCGCTCGGCGCCGGGCCAGAAGCTATCGGCGAGGAAGCCGCGCAGGCGCAGGAAAGTGCCTAGGGCAATCAGCAGGATGATCGGCAGCAGCGTAGTCAGCAGCAGATGGAGCATGATCGACGTTCCGTGGTCGGGTACGGGGCACAGACTACTGGTGCGGATCGATCTGTAAAAACGTTGTTTTCTTTACTGACTGTTGAGAAAAAATGCATGGTTGCTCTGGGGGCGCTGTGCGCCCCTTTCGCGACACAAGGCCGCTCCCACAGGTTTGCCACTGCCTTCAAATGCAACGCGTTCGCTGTGGGAGCGGCCTTGTGTCGCGAAAGGGCCGCGCAGCGGCCCCGGCAATCTCAAGCCTCCAGCGCAGTCTTCAGCACCGCACTCAAATGCCGCCGCTGGCTTTTCTCATGCTCCAGCAACACCACCCGCCGGGTCAGCTGCGGGTCGCCAAACGGCAGGCAGGTGGCCGGTGGCAAGCGTTGCAGGTCGTCATCGGCCATGGGGATGATTGCCACGCCCAGGCCCATCACCGCCATGCGCGCCAGCGCTTCCTGGCTGTCCAGCTCCATCTGCTCGCTCACCTGCAGATGCTGTCGGCGCAGCTCCTGCTCGATCTGCCGCCCGGCCCAGGCACGCTTGTCGAAGCGCAGGAACGGCTGGCTGGCCAGCAACTGCGGCACGCTTAGCCCGGCCAGGTCGGGGCTGGCGATGGCCCAGAAGCGGTCTTCGAACAACGGCGTGAAGTCCAGGTTTTGCGGGTAGGGGCTGACCGGCTCGGTGGTGATCGCCGCATCGAGTTCGCCGTCTTCCACCCGCCGTGCCAGTTCGGCCGACATGCCGGAGGCCACGCTGACATGCAGCTGCGGATGGTGCGCCTTGATCCACACCAGCGCCTTGGGCAGGCGCCGCGCCAGCACCGTGTGGATCGCCCCCAGGCGCAGGCGGCCGCGCAGGCTCGGGCCGCTGGCCAGGGCGTCGGCCAGTTCGTCATAGCTAGCCAGGATGGTCTCGGCGCGGGCCACCGCCAACTGGCCGGCTTCGGTCAGCGACACCTGCCTGCGGCTGCGGTCGAACAAGGTCACCTGCAGTTCGTGTTCGAGGGTCTTGATGTGCAGGCTCACCGCCGAAGGGGTGAGGCTGAGCAGGTCGGCGGCACGGGCGAAGGTGCCGTGGCGGGCGATGGTCACCAGGGTGCGCAAGGCTTTGAGGGACATGCGGGTGAGGTCCGGTTTTCAAGCTGACAGAGCTGCATTGTCAGGCCCGGCCCTATCGCCGGCAAGCCAGCTCCCACAGGTACTCCACCGGCGGTGGCCATTGCGGCACCCTGTGGGAGCTGGCTTGCCGGCGATAGGGCCGGGGCAGGCAGCACTGCTCAACGCCCACTACGCCCATAAGCCTGGCTGATCCGGTCGATCACCATGGCCAGGGCGACGATCGCCAACCCGGCCTCGACGCCTTGGCCGACATTCAGGGTCTGGATCCCCGACAGCACGTCCTCGCCCAGCCCGCGGGCGCCAATCATCGAAGCCACCACCACCATCGACAGGGCCATCATCACCGACTGGTTGAGCCCGGCCATGATGCTCGGCAGCGCCAGCGGCAGGGCGATGCGCCGCAACCGCTGCCAGCGGCTGGCCCCCAGGCCATGGGCGGCTTGCAGCAGCGAAGGGTCGATCTGGCTCAGGCCCAGTTCGGTCAGCCGCACCAGCGGTGGCAGGGCATAGATCAGCGTGGCGAACACGGCGGGCACCTTGCCCAGGCCGAACAGCATCAGCACCGGGATCAGGTAAACGAAGGCCGGCAAGGTCTGCATCACATCCAGTACCGGCAACAGCAACCGCTTCGCCAGTGGCCGGGCAGCCAGCAGGATGCCCAGCGGCACGCCCACCAGCACGCAGAGGCTGGTACTGACCAGCACCAACGCCATGGTCTGCAGCAGTTTGTCCCACAACCCGAGCATGCCGATCAGGGCCAGCAGCGCCACCAGTAGCGCGCTGCGCAGCACGCTGCGGCTGGCATGCCAGGCAAGCAGGCCGATCAGCAACAGCAGCAGCCACCACGGCAGCAGGCGCAGCAGGGTTTCCAGGCCGACCAGCAGTTGCAGCAACTGGTCCGAGACGCTGCGCAGGTGATCGCCGTAATGCAGCACCAGCCAGTCGACCAGGCGGTTGACGCTGTCGGCAAAGGAGAATTGCAGGGCTTCGGGGAAGCCGCCGCTCACAGGCTGCCCTCGACCTTGCTGGCAATGTCCGCAGGCAACCAGGCTTTCCACACCTCGCGGTTATCGCGCAGGAAGGTGAGGGCAGCGTCGCGGGGCGGCGTGCGCTTTTCGCTCATGTCGGCCAGTGCCTTGTTCAGTCGGTCGATGGGCAGGTCGACCCGCTCGAACACGCTCACCAGCTCCGGGTAGCCCTCGCGAAAGGCCTTGGATACGCCAATCGACAACTTGGCCGGCAGCGAACTGCTGCCCTTGGGCTCGGGGTTGCCGGCATCAGTCAGGGTGGCCCAGGCCTGGGCATCGAACGGCGGCTCTTGCAGGCGTATGAGTTTGTAACGCCCCATCAAAGGGGTCGGGTTCCAGTAGTAGAACAGCACCGGCTGGCCACGGCGGATGGCTGAGCCGATTTCGGCATCCATTGCAGCCCCGGAGCCACTGCGGAAGTTGCTATAGAGATCATTCAGCCCGTAGGCCTTGAGTTTCTGGCTGTTGACGGTTTCGGATGTCCAGCCGCTGGGGCTATTCAGAAAACGCCCTTTGCCGGGTGACTCGGGGTCGCGGAACACCTGCGGGTAACGCTTGAGGTCCTCGACGCTGCGCAATTCCGGCGCCACGGGTTCCAGCTTGCGTTCCGCATCGCCTTCGATCACGTAGGCCGGCACCCACCAGCCTTCTTCGGCATTCTTGACCGTGTCGCCCAGCGCGAACACCTGGCCGGCCTGTTCTGCCCTGACCCAGGCAGGGCTGCGCCCGGCCCATTCCTCGGCAATCACTTGCAGGTCGTTGCGTGCGAGCGCCACTTCCATGCTGACCGTACTGCCGGGCAGGGTGTCGGTGGGGTAGCCATACCCGCGCTCCACGATCAGCCGCAGGATTTCGGTGGTGAGGGCACCGCTTTCCCAGCCGATGGCGCCAAAGTGGATGGGCTCGCTGCGCTCTGCCGAGGCGGCGCTGTCGGTGCTGGCCAGGCCGACGGCGAGCAGCAGGCCGGCCAGCAACGTTGGAATTCTCTTCATCAGGGCCCTCGTCGGTTGCCGTGTGGTAGCTGCGGGCAAGTGTAGACGACCCCTCCCGCTCGGTGCCGACGGCGGCAGGGAACGGGCTCCTGATGCCAGCGGGGGCGGCGGTTTGCAAAGGTGCCCAGCGCCGTTTGGCAAGTACATTTTGCGAGGTATTCCTGATGACACTGGACTTGAATTTCGTCTACTACCGCAACTTCCGTTTTGATGGAAAGCTGCACGTTCGTTGCAGTGGCGCAGACCTGCACAAGGTCAGCCGAATTCGCTACGAACTGGAACGGGCTGGCCCCGATGGCCCGGTGTCGTTCAGAGGGATTTCGGCCTATTCCCGGGCCCACACCGGCAAGCTGAGCGACCACGGTTGCCCAGCCACACTGCTCGCCGAGGAGGAAGCAGGGGTCTATACCATCCGACCAAGGGTGGTACTGCAGGAGGAGCATGCGCGGGCGATGAACCTGCCTGTCGGAGGGGCCGGTGTCATCGACATGCCGCCGCTGGTACTCGACATCAAGGCCGAGGAGATCAACCGCAGCGTCCTCGACAAGGTCCCGTTGCCTTCTGCTGGCGGGCGTCGCAAGCGGGCGGTGGCGGGCGCGGAGGTGGCCGAACACGCGCTGCCCCTATTGGCACCAGGCACTTCGTACCCGACCCTGGTCATCGAGTTCAGTGCCGGGGGTTACGAGCACTTCCTTCGAGACCTGGAGCCTGCTTCCGGCTCTGCCCTGTCGCGTTACTGGCCGAACCTGAAGTCGGTGATCGCGCCCAGGCCGGTCCTGGATAAACATGATCTGGACGATAACCGGCTTCATGCGTTACGCCAGTACTATTACCTCGACCAGCCTGCCAGCATGCTCAATGACACCTATCTGGCATTGCTCAAGTCGATGGCCGCGCTGGATTACGTAATATCCATGCAGATGGCGCCTGCCCCTTCGGAACCACACCCCGCCGCATTCGTGCTGGCGGGGCTGTTGGCAACCTTGCTGACAGGTACTGCAGTGGTGGCAGGCAACAGGGCTTATGAAAATGCCCAACCCACGCCCGACTTCGAGCCACGCCAGAACTACCTCGACGAACCCGGCCCCCGCTGGAAGGGCCTGAATGTGCGCAAGGTCTGGGCCAACAAGGTGACGGGCAAGGGCGCGCGGATTCACTTCAGCGACGGTGGTTTGCATGCTGGACATGAAGACCTGCGTGGCAACACGGCCTTGAGCGTCGTGTCGCTCGAGCCAAACCATGATCCGCGTCATGGCACTGCTTCAGTGGGTATCATTCTGGCAAGGCGCAACGGGGTCGGCGCTACAGGGATCAGCCATGACAGCGAGCTGTACCTGTACAACAACCGCGCGACAGACGCCCAGGGCGGTTTCCAGACGCTCACGGAGTTGCTGCGCAATGTAGAACCCGGGGACATCGTCGGCATCAATCGCCAGACTGCAAGTATCGAGGTGTTGAGCACGATGCTGCCGTCCTTGCACGACAAGGCCTGGTGGACCGTCATGCAGCAGTTGAGCCAGCGTGGTGCAGTGGTGGTCAATGCCGCGGCCAATGGCAGCAGCAAAACCCTTGCAGAACGACAAACCCACGAAGGGCAGGGCGTAGACCTGACCAATTGGCGCTACTTCGATGACCATGGCGATTCTGGTGCCATCCTGGTGGGCGCCAGTCACTCGTATGACGGCAAGCCCCACGCCTACTCGAACCACCATTACCGTTACCGCATGCTCAATGCCTGGGGCGACAGCGTAGTCACGCTTTCCTATGGGGATTTGCAGGACCTGTCTGGTGAGGACAGGGACTACACAGACCGCTACGCTGGCACCTCCAGCGCTACGCCGATGGTGTGCGGCACACTGAGCCTGATCCAGTCCTACGCAATGGAGCAGCACCACGTCTATCTCAATGGCAACCAGATGCATCAGCTGGTCATGGCGTCCGGGTATCACGACGCCACATTACCCGGTACCGATGTGCTGCCGATGGGCGCCAGGCCCAATGTGCATGGCGCGCTGGTGCTGCTGGACCGCATCCTCGGCGGTGGCAGGTTCGCGGCCTGAGCCAGGGCCGGCAGCTGCCGGCCCTGATCCATTCACACGCGGAACTGGTCCATCAGCGCCTGTTGCTGGTTGGCCAGGCTGTTCAGCGACTGGCTTACGCGCGCCGACTCGTTGGCCTGCCCCGACAGCGATTCGGTGACATCACGGATGGTTGCCACGTTGCTGTTGATCTCCTCGGCCACTGCGCTCTGCTCCTCGGCGGCCGAGGCGATCTGCAGGTTCATGTCGGTGATCACCGTCACTGCCTGGCCGATGCGCTGCAGCGCGGTGACGGCCTGGCCAACCTGCTGCACGCCGCCCTGGGCCTGGCGGTGGCTGTTGTCCATGGCCCCGACCACTTCGCGGGTGCCGTTCTGCAAAGCCTCGATCACCTGGCGGGTTTCTTCCACCGATTCCTGGGTACGCTGGGCCAGGTTGCGCACCTCGTCCGCGACCACGGCAAAGCCACGGCCGGCTTCACCGGCACGGGCCGCCTCGATGGCGGCATTGAGCGCCAGCAGGTTGGTCTGCTCGGCGATCGAGCGGATCACTTCCAGCACCGAACCGATCTTCTCGCTGTTCTGCGCCAGGCCCTCCACCTCGGCCATGGCGTTGCTCATGTCGGCGGCCAGGGCATCGATGCTGTGGGTGGTGCGGTCGATCACCGCCAGGCCTTCGCGGGTGGCCTGATCGGCGTCGCGGGCGGCCTGCGCGGCCTGGGCGGCGCTGCGGGCGACGTCCTGGGCGGTGGCACTCATCTCGTGCGAGGCAGTGGCCACCTGGTCGACCTGGCGGTACTGCTGCTCCATGCCGGCGCTGGTCTGGGTGGCAATTGCCGAAGACTGGTCGGCAGTGCCACGGGCGGCCTGCACCGAGCGTTTGACCTCGGCGATGGTCGGCTGCAGCTTGTCGAGGAAGCGGTTGAACCAGCCGGCCAGTTCGCCCAGTTCGTCCTGCTTCTGGTAGGTCAGGCGGCGGGTCAGGTCACCTTCGCCGCTGGCGATGTCCTTGAGCATGCTTGCCACGCCGAGGATCGGCCGGGTAACGCCGCGGGCCATCAGCCACACCATCAGCAGGCCGGCAATCGCCGCCGCCAGGCCCAGGCCAAGTTCCAGCAGGGTGCCGCTGGTGTTCAGCGCGTCCAGTTCCTGTTTCAGCGCTTCGGCCGGCCCGGTCAGGGCGTTTTCCGGCACATCCAGCAGCACGCCCCAGGGCTGGGCATCCGGAATCGGCCGGAACGCGGCCAGCACTTTCAGGCGCTGCTGGTCGTGCACGATGGTCATCTTGCCATCGGCCAGCTTGCGCACCAGTTCGGCACCTTTGGCGGTATCGACCTGGTCGAAGCGCTGGGCCAGCTTGCTGGCATCGGCGCTGTAGCCGGCCAGCAGGCCGACCGGGCTGAGGATGCCGACCGTGGTGCGGCCTTCGTACAGGCTGCGGCTGGCCTCCTGGCTCAGGGCCTGCAGGCTGTTGAGGTTGATGTCGATGGACAGGGTGGCGATCACCTTGCCGTCGACTGCCAGCGGGAAGACGATGCTGGTCATCAGCACCTGCTGGCCATCGATGTCGTAGAAGTAGGGCTCCACCACGCACACCTTGCCGGATGTGCGCGGGCACACCCACCAGGTATTGGCTGGCTGGCCGCTGGGGCCGATCTCGGTGTTGGCCATGTCATGTTCGGGCAGGGCCATGGCCGTCAGCTGGCCGACACGCGGCTGCGACCAGTACAGGGCGAAGCGCCCGGTTTCGTTGCTGCCCAGTTCCGCCTTGCCGGCGAACAGGCTGTCCTTGTTGTCCAGGGCGTTGGGCTCGAACACCAGCGACAGGCCGAGCAGCTCAGGGTTGGCCTGCAGGGCGGCGCGCACCTGGCGGGTCATGTCCTCGCGCAGGTCGAAGGCATCGAGAAAGCGCTTTTCCGCCTGCTCGCGCAGGAACAGCACCTGGCGGGCGAAACCGGCGCCGTACTGGTAGGCGTCCATGAACTGGCGGCGGATGTTCAGCGCCTGCACCTCGCCCTGCGACTCGATGCGCGACTGCGCCGACTCGGTCAGCATCTGCATGCTGCTGGCCTTGACCAGGTCCGAGCTGTGGTCCATGCGGTACAGCGACAGGCCGACGAGCAGGGTGACGATGCCGGCCAGGCAGAGACCGGCGAGCAGGGTGATCTTCCACTGGATGGAAAGTTGTCGCAAAGGCATGGGGGTGGGTCCCTTGTAATAAGAGTGTGGCTGACGAATGTGTCGGCTGGCGCGGGCTTTTCTTTATTCAAACGTTCAATTTAATCCGCAGGCCGCGCGAGGCGTTGGTAATCCGCCGCAACATGGCGCTTTTGACATCTGCTGCCCACTGCTTCAGAGTGCGCGCTTTTTTTCTGTCGCAATGAGGTAAGCCAACCATGAATGCAGTGATCGCCGCGGTCGGCATCATGCTGATACTCAGCCTGTCCCGCGTGCACGTGGTCATCGCCCTGATCATCGGGGCCCTGGCCGGTGGGCTGGTGGGCGGCCTGGGTATCGAGGGTACGCTCAAGGCCTTCAACGGCGGCCTCGGCGGCGGGGCCACGGTGGCCCTGTCCTATGCACTGCTGGGCGCCTTTGCCGTGGCCATCGCCAAGTCCGGCCTGGCCCATGCCCTGGCCGACCGCGCCCTGGCCATGATCGACCGCCAGGGCCATGCCAATGGCGGCAAGGTCAAATGGTTGCTGGTCGGCCTGATGCTGGTGGTGGCGGTGTCGTCGCAGAACATCCTGCCTATCCACATCGCCTTCATCCCCTTGCTGGTGCCGCCGCTGCTGTACGTGCTGACCCGCCTGCGCATCGACCGCCGGCTGATCGCCTGCGTGATCACCTTCGGCCTGATCACCCCGTACATGTTCCTGCCGGTGGGCTTTGGCAACATCTTCCTCAACGAAATCCTGCTGGCCAACGTTGCCCGCGCGGGTGTCGACGTGAGTGGCGTGAATGTCACCCACGCCATGGCCATTCCGGCAGCCGGCATGCTGGCTGGCCTGTTGCTGGCGGTATTCATCAGTTACCGCAAGAAGCGTGACTACGACCTGGCGCGCATCGAGCAGGTGGAGCAGGTGAGCGTGCAGTACAACCCGCTGACCCTGCTGGTGGCCGGGCTGGCGATTGCCTCGGCGTTCATCGTCCAGTTGTGGCTGGACTCGATGATCATCGGCGCCATGGTCGGCTTCCTGATCTTCTCGCTGTCGGGCATCGTGCGCTGGAAGGACACCGACGACCTGTTCACCGAAGGCATGAAGATGATGGCCATGATCGGCTTCATCATGATTGCCGCCTCGGGCTTTGCCGACGTGATGAAGGCCACCGGTGAGGTGAAGAGCCTGGTGGAAACCTCGGCGCAGTGGATCGACCACAGCAAGGGCGTCGGGGCCTTGTTGATGCTGCTGGTGGGCCTGCTGGTGACCATGGGCATCGGCTCGTCGTTCTCCACCGTGCCGATCCTGGCCGCGATCTTCGTGCCGCTGTGCGTGCAGCTGGGCTTCGACCCGCTGGCCACGGTGTGCATCGTTGGTACCGCTGGTGCGCTGGGCGACGCCGGCTCGCCTGCCTCGGACTCGACCCTGGGCCCGACCTCGGGTTTGAACGTGGATGGCCAGCACCACCATATCTGGGACACCGTGGTGCCCACCTTCATCCACTACAACCTGCCACTGCTGGCGTTCGGCTGGTTGGCGGCGATGACGCTGTAAGACGGGGAGGGCGTCAGCCCTTGTCGGGCGGCGGCGAGATGCGGTTGAGCACGGTGCTGCCGTCCTTGCTGCGGGTCAGGTAGACCGGCAGCACCTTGGGCAGGTTGTTGACCAGGCGCCCCACCTCACGGGTGTTGTAGATTCCGCTGATGCGGATGCGGCCGGTGCTGGCGTCGGCCAGCAACAGCGGTGCGTCGAGGTAGCGGTTGATAATCGGCAGGGCCTGTTCCAGGCTCAGGTTGTCGAGCACCAGCTTGCCGTCGCGCCAGGCCAGGCTGTTGCCGTAGTCGTCGCTCTGTTCCAGTTGCGGCTCGAAGTCGCCCTTGTGATAGCTGGCCTGCATCCCCGGGCCCAGGCGGTAGCCACCGGCGCTGCCGTCGCTGGATACCAGTACCGAACCCTCCACCAGGGTGACCTTGACCTGCTCCTGGTACTTCCACACGTTGAACTGGGTGCCGGTGACGCGAGTCTGGCCGCGACCGGCATGCACGATGAACGGGTGGCTGCTGTCGTGCTGCACCTTGAAGAACGCCTCGCCACGCTTGAGCGTGACCTGGCGTTGGTCCTTGTAGTTGAGGTAGGTGAGCTCGGTGTTGAGGTTGAGCTGCACCGTGCTGCCGTCGCTCAGCTGCACGGTCTGCATGTGCGCGCCGGCTTCGAAGTGCTGGTAGTGGTTGGGCAGCCAGCCTTGCTCCCAGCCCACCCAGCCGGCCAGCGGCAGCACCGCCAGGGCGATTGCGGCAGCGGATGCCAGCGGCCGCCAGTTGCGCGGGCGCGCGGCCTGTTGCACGGGCGGGTTGAAGTCGATGACGGTGGCATTGCGCGGCAGCAGGTCGGCGGTTTGCCAGATTTCCAGCATCGCCTGGTATTCCTCGGCATGCCGCGGGTCGGCCGCCAGCCAGCGGGCGAACGCCTCGCGCTCGCCCGCCGTGCAATCTTCGGCGTGCAGGCGCATGCACCAGTGCGCGGCGGCGTCGGTGATGGCATCGTCTGGGCTGGGGTTGAGGCGGTCGTGGTTCATTGCGGCTCCGGGTTTTGCGCATTCTACCCTTGCTGGAGGGCTCCCGAGAACCGAGGTAATGGCGAATGACTATCAGTTGTGCCGGTTTTCGTCGGATTGGTGATGGTTTTTCAGCGTTTGAGAACCCTTCGCGCAGGTAAATTCAGGCTGAAATCGTTGGGGCTGCTGCGCAGCCCTTTCGCGACACAAGGCCGCTCCCACAGGTACAGCGCTGCCCGATGGGTTGGTGCGATACCTGTGGGAGCGGCCTTGTGTCGCGAAAGGGGCGCATAGCGCCCCCAGCGGCTCATCAGAACTGCGCCGCCTCCAAACCATAAAGGCTGCCACTACCCGCCCGGATACTGGCCTCCAGCCCCAACCCCCGCGGCAAGACCCGCTGGAAGAAGAACTCCGCACACGCAAGCTTGGCCCCATGAAACGCGGCATCCTCGTCACGCCTGGCCAATGCCACCGCCGCCATCCGCGCCCACATGTAGGCATACGCAGTCAGCCCGAACAGCTGCAGGTATTCCACCGCCACCGCGCTGACCAGGTTGGCATCCTCGCCGGCCTGCGCCCGCAACCAGGCGCTGGTGGCCTCCAGCCGCGCCAGGCTCGCTTGCAGGGCTTCACGGTGCAGCGGCGCATCCACGCTGAAGGCCCGCACCTCGGTGGCAAAGCTGGCCAGCGCCTGGCCACCGTCGGCCAGCACCTTGCGCCCGAGCAGGTCGAGGGCCTGGATGCCGTTGGTGCCTTCATAGATCTGCGCAATGCGCACGTCGCGCACCCGCTGCTCCTGGCCCCATTCGCGGATGTAGCCATGGCCGCCATACACCTGCTGGCCGAGCACGCAGCTTTCCAGGCCGTTGTCGGTGAAGAACGCCTTGGCCACCGGCGTCAGCAGCGCCACCAGGCGCTGCGCATGCTCGCGCTCGCCGGCGTCTTCGGCGTAGCGCGCCAGGTCCAGCTGCTGGCCGACGTAGGCGGCAAACGCCCGCCCACCTTCGGTGAGGGTGCGCATGGTCAGCAGCATGCGCCGCACGTCGCCGTGGTGGATGATCGGGTCGGCAGCCTTGTCCTGTGCCTGCGGGCCGCTGGCGGCGCGGCTTTGCAGGCGCTCGTTGGCGTAGCGGGCGGCGCTCTGGTAGGACGCCTCGGCACAGCCGATGCCCTGGATGCCGATGGACAGGCGCTCGTAGTTCATCATGGTGAACATCGCCGCCAGGCCCTTGTTCGGTTCGCCCACCAGGTAGCCGACGGCACCATCGAAGTTCATCACGCAGGTGGCCGATGCCTTGATGCCCATCTTGTGTTCGATCGAGCCGCAATGGGCGGCGTTGCGCGCGCCCAGGCGGCCATCGGCCTCGACCAGGTACTTGGGCACCAGGAACAGCGAGATGCCCTTGGCGCCGGTGGGTGCATCCGGCAGCTTGGCCAGCACCAGGTGGACGATGTTCTCGGTCAGGTCCTGTTCGCCGCCGGTAATGAAGATCTTGCTGCCGCTGATGCGATAGCTGCCATCGGCCTGGGGCTCGGCGCGGCTGCGGATCAGCCCCAGGTCGGTGCCGGCATGGGGTTCGGTGAGGCACATGGTACCGGCCCAGCGGCCTTCGTACAGGGGCGGCAGGTAGGTGGCCTTGAGCGTTTCGCTGGCGTGGGCATCGATCGCCAGGCAGCTGCCGGCGCTCAACGCCGAATACAGGCTGAAGCTGCAATCGGCGGCGTAGAGCATTTCTTCGAACAGCACACCGAGCATTTTCGGCATGCCCATGCCGCCATGTTCGGGGTTGCCGCCCAGGCCGACCCAACCGCCTTCGCGGTAGGTGTGCCAGGCCTCGCGGAAGCCGTCAGGGGTAGTGACTTCGCCTGCGGCAAAGCGCACGCCTTGCTCGTCACCGTTGCGGCTGAGCGGGGCAATCAGCTGGCCGGTGACTTTGGCTGCTTCCTCGAGGATGGCATCGGCGGTATCGGCGTCGATGCGCTCGGCCAGGGCAGGCAGGCGGGCCCACAGGGCCGGGGCGTTGAACACATCATGCAGGACGAAGCGCATGTCGCGCAGGGGGGCTGTGTAGGTGGTCATCGGTAGCTCTTGAAAAGTGGGAAATCTGGGCTGGCCTCTTCGCGGGTAAACCCGCTCCCACAGGGATCGCGCCAAACCTGAGCACATTGCTGTACCTGTGGGAGCGGGTTTACCCGCGAAGAGGCCACCACTGGATCAGAGGGCTTTGGCCCGGTCGCGCAGCACGTACTTCTGGATCTTGCCGGTGGAGGTCTTGGGCAGTTCGCCGAACACCACGGTCTTCGGCACCTTGAACCCGGCCAGATGCTCGCGGCACCAGCTGGTGATGTCGGCTTCGCGGGTGTCTTCGCGGCCCGGCTTGAGGGCAACGAAGGCGCACGGGGTTTCCCCCCATTTTTCATCCGGGCGCGCTACCACCGCGGCTTCCAGCACCGCCGGATGCCTGTACAGGGCGTCCTCGACCTCGATGGTGGAGATGTTCTCGCCACCGGAAATGATGATGTCCTTGAGCCGGTCCTTGATCTCGACATAGCCGTCGGCGTGCCACACGGCCAGGTCACCGGTGTGGAACCAGCCGCCACGGAAGGCTTCGACGGTGGCCTCCGGGTTCTTCAGGTAGCCCTTCATCACCGTGTTGCCACGCATGAAGATCTCGCCCAGGGTGTTGCCGTCGCGCGGCACCGGCTCGAGGGTTTGCGGGTCGGCGACCATCAGGCCGTCGAGGGTCGGGTAGCGCACGCCCTGGCGGGACTTGATCCGTGCGCGCTCTTCCAGCGACAGCTCATCCCATTCGTCATGCCAGGCACACACCGTCACCGGGCCGTAGACTTCGGTCAGGCCGTAGGTGTGGGTGACCTGTATGCCCATCTCTTCCACGGCGCCGATGACCTTGGCGGGTGGCGCGGCGCCGGCGACCATGGCCTGCACCGGGTGCTCGATGGCCGCCTTGGCCGCCTCGGGCATGTTGACCAGGGCGTTGAGCACGATCGGCGCGCCGCACAGGTGGCTGACCCGGTGCTCGCGGATCAGGGTCAGGATCTTCTGCGGGTCGACCCGGCGCAGGAACACATGGGTGCCGGCCAGCGCGGTGATGGTCCATGGGTAGCACCAGCCGTTGCAGTGGAACATCGGCAGGGTCCACAGGTACACCGGGCGATGGCCCATGCCCCAGACCATCTGGTTGCCCAGGGCGTTCAGGTAAGCGCCACGGTGGTGGTAGACCACGCCCTTGGGGTTGCCGGTGGTGCCGGAGGTGTAGTTGAGCGAGATCGCTTGCCACTCGTCATCGGGCCATTCCCAGGCAAAGTCCGGGTCGCCTTCGGCGAGGAACGCTTCATAATCCAGTTCGCTGACCGCACGGCCTTCGCCGTACTCCGGGTCATCCACATCCACCACCAATGGCGGGTGCTCGAGCAAGGCCAGGGCCGCCTCGATGACGCTGTGGAACTCGCGGTCGGTGATCAACACCTTGGCCTCGCCATGCTGCAGCATGAAGGCGATGGCCTCGGCGTCCAGGCGAACGTTCAGGGTATTGAGCACGGCGCCGGTCATGGGCACGCCAAAATGGGCTTCGAGCATGGCCGGAATGTTGGGCAACATCACCGCCACGGTGTCGCCACGGCCGATACCCCGGCCCACCAGGGCGCTGGCCAGGCGTCGGCAGCGTTGGTAGGTCTGCTGCCAGTTGCGGCGGATGGCACCGTGGATCACCGCCGGGTAGTTGCCATATACGGCAGCGGTGCGTTCGATGAAACTCAGCGGGGTGAGGGCGACATGGTTGACGGCAGCGGGCATCAGGCCCTGGGCATAGATCGACATGCGGTAATCCTGTAGGGGAGGCAGGCACAACCTGTGCGCTTGACCCCCGGTGGCTGATTGTTAGCTCTGTTCAGGGTGCAGGGAGGCGGACGGTGGGCCGCTCCCCCTTGTCGCAGTTTTACGCGAGTCGCTATGGTATTAGGAATATCGACTATAGCAATATAGTAAAACTACTATAACAACGAGCCGCCTACCGTGGACAACACTGCCTATCCCTTGCTCGCCAAGGACCCGCAACCCAGCCTGATGCTGGCCGGCGACGCCAGGCCGCTGGCACTCAACCCGGCGCTGCAGGCCTGGGTCGATGAAGGCCCGGCACTGGCCAGCTGGCTGCCGGGCAACTGCGCCGCCCTGGTGCGCGCCTGCCTGCGCCAGCGCCGGGCGATCGCCGATGTCGAGGTGCAGGTCGGTGAACGCATCGTGCTGTGGAGTTTCATCCCTGACGACCAGGGCCAGCAGGTGCTGGCGCGTGGCCGCGACGCCAGCGACGAGCGCCATGGCGCACGCGAGGCCAGCCGCGCCCGGCGCCTGTACCGGCTGATCATCGAGAACACCACCGACCTGATCTCCCGGCACAGCCCCGACGGCCGCTTCCTCGATGCCTCGCCGGCGGCATTCCGCCTGCTTGGCCTGTGGCCCGAGCAGCTGCGCGGCATGGCCGTGCATACCTTGCTGCACCCGCGCGAGCGCCGCCAGGTGCTGCGCCAGGCCGCCGCCGCGCTGGACCAGGACGGCTACCACACCATGACCTGCCGGGTGCGCCAGGCCGCAGGCGGCTACCGCTGGTTCGAGATCGCCAGCCGAGCCATCCGCGAAACCTACACCGGCACGGTGGTGGAGGTGGTCAGTGTGTCCCGCGACATCACCCTGCGCATCGAAGCTCAGGAAAGCCTGGCGCACAGTGCCCGGTTGGCCACCTTGGGCGAGCTGGCTTCGGGCATTGCACACGAGATCAACCAGCCGTTGGCCGCAGTGGTCAACTATGCCAATGCCAGCCAGCGCTACTTGCAGGGCCTGGAGCGCGACCCGCAGGCCCGCGAGCGGGTGGGGCAGGGCCTGCAACGCATCAGCGAACAGGCCACCCATGCCGCTGAAGTGATCCGCCGCCTGCGCGCCTTCCTGCGTAAAGGGCCGCGCCGCCTGCAGGCGCTGGACGTGGCCGAGGTGGCCGGCGAAGCCATGCGCCTGTGCGCCTGGGAGGCCGCGCGTGACCAGGTGGTGGTCGAGTTGCGCATGAGCGCGCAGTTGCCCTTGGTGTATGCCGACCGGGTACTGCTGGAGCAGGTGCTGTTGAACCTGCTGCGCAACGCCATCGATGCCAACCGCGAGCAGCATGGCGAGCGGCCGTCACGTATCCTGCTGGGCGCTGCGCGCGATGGCGATGGCGTGCTGGTCGAGGTGGCCGACCAGGGCCCGGGCGTGGCGCCCGAGCGCCTGGATGAAATCTTCACGCCGTTCACCACCAGCAAGGCCGACGGCCTGGGCCTTGGCCTGAGCATGAGCCGCAGCCTGATCGAGGGCTTTGGCGGCAGCCTGTGGGCGCGTGCCGGTGACAAAGGCGGTCTGGTACTGTGCTGCCGCCTGGCGGTCAGCAGGGGATAAGGGGAGATGGCGGTGCAAGCGAAAGTGTATGTGGTCGATGATGACCAGGGTATGCGCGACTCGACGGTGTGGCTGCTGCAGTCGGTGGGCTTGCAGGCCTTGCCGTTCGCCGGCGGGCAGGCGTTTCTCGACGCCTGCGTCGACGATGGGCCGGCCTGTGTGCTGCTGGATGTGCGCATGCCTGGGCTGGGCGGGTTGGCGGTGCAGCAGGCGATGCGCGAGCGTGGCCTGGGGTTGCCGGTGATCTTCGTCAGCGGCCATGCCGATGTGCCGATCGTGGTGCGGGCATTCAAGGCCGGCGCCTGCGACTTCATCGAAAAGCCCTACAACGACCAGTTGCTGCTCGACAGCGTACAGGCCGCGCTGGAGAACGCCGGGCGGGCACGCCAGGACGACCAGGCGCTGGCCCGGGTGCAGACGCGCATCGACGGCCTGACCCCGCGCGAGCGCGACGTGTTCGTGCCGCTGGCCCAAGGGTTGAGCAACCGCGAGATTGCCGAGCGGCTGGGCGTCAGCGTGAAGACGGTGGACCTGTACCGGGGGCGGGTGATGAAGCGGTTGCAGGCGGATAGCCTGGCGGAGTTGGTGGGCATGGCCATTGCCTGCGGGGCGGTGGAGGCACTGGGCCTGAAAGCGGTGTGACTGCGACTTGCGCGGTCCCTGTGGGAGCGGCCTTGTGTCGCGAAAGGGCTGCGCAGCAGCCCCAGTAATTTGCGCCACAGCCAAGATTGCTGGGGCTGCTACGCAGCCCTTTCGCGACACAAGGCCGCTCCCACAAGAGCCTCCCTCGGCAGGCGAGAGAAGGGGAAAATCATGAAATTTTCCATAGCAACCTAATCAAGGCTTTGACATTCACTGCCTAGGCAGTAATATTTTTACACAATTACCCGAGCAGCCTCCGATGGCCCATTTCTCCCCCGAAAACTTCCAGACCTGCGCCATCGGCATGCTGCTTGGCCGCGCGGCGATCCTCAAGGACCGTATTCTCGACTGGCACCTCGAATCCGAAGGCGTCACCGCCGCGCAGTTCAAGGTGCTGATCATCGTCACCCAGTACCAGGTGGACACCCCGGCCGAGCTGTGCCGCTACCTGGGCCTGGACAGCGGGTCGATGACCCGCATGCTCGACCGCCTCGAGCAGAAGGAGCTGATCGTGCGCAACCGCTGCGCCGACGACCGCCGCCAGGTGCGCCTGGCCCTTACCGCCGATGGCCAGCGCCTGGCTGACCGCCTGCCGGAAATCGGCGCGGCGGCCATGAACGAGTTGTGCGGCGCGCTGGCAGCCGAAGAGCTCGAGACCCTGGAAGGCCTGCTGGCCAAGGTCCTGCTCGCTGCCGGCGACCCGTTGACGATCCGCCGCTTCGGCGATCGTTGAACCCTGTCACGAATTTTCCAAGGTATTGTCATGGCCACTCCCGCAGACACCCCGACTCCCTCCGCCGCGCCCGAACCGTCGCGCAAGCGCAAGGCCTGGCTGCTTGGCCTGGTGTTGCTGCTGATCCTTGCCGGCGTCGGAGCCTGGGCCTGGTACAGCCTGGTCGGGCGCTGGCACGAAAGCACCGACGATGCCTACGTCAACGGCAACGTGGTAGAGATCACCCCGCTGGTCACCGGCACCGTCACCAGCATCGGTGCCGATGACGGCGACCTGGTCCACGCCGGCCAGGTATTGCTGCAATTCGACCCGGCCGACAGCCAGGTGGCCTTGCAGTCCGCCGAAGCCAGGCTGGCGCGCAGCGTGCGCCAGGTGCGCGGGTTGTACAGCAACGTCGACGCGCTCAAGGCGCAGCTGGAAACCCGCCAGGCCGAGCTGCGCAAGGCCCGCCAGGACTTCAACCGGCGCAAGGTGCTGGCCGACAGCGGTGCGATTGCCGCGGAAGAATTGTCCCATGCCCGCGATGACCTGAGCGTGGCCGAGGCCGCCGTCAACAGTGCGCGCCAACAGCTCAGCACCAGCAGCGCGCTGGTCGACGACACCGTGGTGTCCTCGCACCCCGAGGTGATGGCCGCCGCCGCCGACCTGCGCCAGGCCTACCTCGACCATGCCCGCACCACCCTGGTGGCACCGGTCACCGGCTACGTCGCCAAGCGTACCGTGCAGCTGGGCCAGCGCCTGCAACCGGGCACCGCGACCATGGCGGTGATCCCGCTGGACCAGGTGTGGATCGACGCCAACTTCAAGGAAACCCAGCTACGCGACATGCGTATCGGCCAGCCGGTGCAGATCAGCGCCGACCTGTACGGCAGCGAGGTCAGGTACAGCGGCACGGTCGACAGCCTTGGCGCCGGCACCGGCAGCGCCTTCGCCCTGTTGCCGGCGCAGAATGCCACTGGTAACTGGATCAAGATCGTCCAGCGCGTGCCGGTACGCATCCACCTCAGCCCCGACCAGCTCAAGGACCACCCGCTGCGCATCGGCCTGTCCACCGTGGTCGAGGTCGACCTGCACGACCAGAGCGGCCCGGCCTTGGCCCAGCAGCCACCGCAGCAGGCCAGCTACACCACCCAGGTGTATGACCGCCAGCTGGTCGAAGCCGACAACCTGATCGCCCGGCTGATCCACGAAAACAGCGCAACCGGCAAGACGGCCCAGCGATGAGCAACAACGCTGCTGCCCAGTTCACGCCACCGAGCCTGCTGCTGACCACCATCGGCCTGTCGCTGGCGACGTTCATGCAGGTGCTCGACACCACCATCGCCAACGTGGCCTTGCCGACCATTTCCGGCAACCTGGGGGTGAGCTACGAGCAGGGCACCTGGGTCATCACTTCGTTCGCGGTGAGCAACGCCATCGCCTTGCCGCTGACCGGCTGGCTCAGCCGGCGGTTTGGCGAGGTGAAGCTGTTCATCTGGGCCACGCTGCTGTTCGTGCTGGCCTCGTTCCTGTGCGGTATCGCCCAGTCGATGCCGGAACTGGTCGGTTTTCGCGTGTTGCAGGGCGTGGTGGCCGGGCCGTTGTACCCGATGACCCAGACCTTGCTGATCGCCGTCTACCCGCCGGCCAAGCGCGGCATGGCCCTGGCGCTGCTGGCGATGGTCACGGTGGTGGCGCCGATTGCCGGGCCGATTCTCGGGGGCTGGATCACCGACAGCTACAGCTGGCCGTGGATCTTCTTCATCAACGTGCCCATCGGCCTGTTCGCCGCCGCCGTGGTGCGCCAGCAGATGCGCACCCGGCCGGTGGTCACCAGCCGCCAGCCAATGGACTACATCGGCCTGCTGACGCTGGTCATCGGCGTTGGCGCGTTGCAGGTGGTGCTGGACAAAGGCAATGACCTGGACTGGTTCGAGTCGTCGTTCATCATTGTCGGCAGCCTGATCTCGCTGGTGTTCCTGGCGGTGTTCGTGATCTGGGAACTGACCGACCGTCACCCGGTGGTCAACCTGCGCCTGTTCGCGCACCGCAACTTCCGCGTCGGCACCATCGTGCTGGTAGGGGGCTATGCCGGGTTCTTCGGCATCAACCTGATCCTGCCGCAGTGGCTGCAGACGCAGATGGGCTATACCGCTACCTGGGCCGGCCTGGCGGTGGCGCCGATCGGCCTGTTGCCGGTGCTCATGTCGCCGTTCGTGGGCAAGTACGCGCACCGCTTCGACCTGCGTGTGCTGGCCGGGCTGGCGTTCCTGGCGATCGGCAGCAGCTGCTACATGCGTGCCGGGTTCACCAGCGAGGTGGACTTCCAGCATGTGGCGCTGGTGCAGCTGTTCATGGGTATTGGCGTGGCGCTGTTCTTCATGCCGACCTTGAGCATCCTGCTGTCCGACCTGCCACCGCAGCAGATTGCCGATGGCTCGGGCCTGGCGACCTTCCTGCGTACCTTGGGCGGCAGTTTCGCGGCGTCGCTGACCACCTGGATCTGGATTCGCCGGGCGGACCAGCACCATGCCTACCTGAGCGAGCACATCAGCCAGTTCGACCCGGCCACGCGGCATACCCTGGAGCAGCTGGGCGGGGCCAGCCCGCAGAGCTATGCGCAGCTGGAGCAGATACTCAACGGGCAGGCGTACATGATGTCGACGGTGGACTACTTCACCCTGATGACCTGGGTGTTTGCCGGGTTGATCCTGCTGGTGTGGTTCGCCAAACCGCCCTTTACCGCCAAGGCGGGGCCGGCGTCGGCAGGGCACTGAGCCGGGCCAGAACAAGGCCCGGGCTCAGTGCCAAATGCCAGGTCAGGCACTCGCTGCTGCGTACCAGGGCCGCTGCATGCGCAGCACCAACCGGTCGATTTGCGGCACCAGCAGGTTGCCGGCCAGCACGGCGAAGCAGAGGCCATCGGCGTACAGCCCGAACTCGCGAATCAGCTCGGTCAGCGTGCCGACGGTCACGCCGAAGAGGATGCGACCGGCGCGGGTATCGGGGCTGGTGACCGGATCGGTGGCGATGAAGAAGGCGGTGAAGAGATAGCCGCCGAGGCTGAGGTTGTACACGGCTTCCTGCAGGCTGTGGCCGGCGGCCATGCACAGCAATACTGTGCTCGCGATCATCGCCAGCGGAATCTCGATGCGGATCACCCGCAGCGAAGCCAGCAGCAAACCGCCGGCAATGTAGCCGTACCCCGACAGGTTGTGGGTGACATGGGTGAACTCGTTCTGCGCCAGTTGAGTGGCGCCAGCGAACGCATCGAGTTCCAGGCGTGGCGCCAACTGTAGCTGTTGCAGCAGAACCGCCTTGGCGTCCAGGGCTGCGGTCCAGGGGGCATGGTTCGATGGCGCGGGGTACAACTGCTGGTAGAAGCAGATGGCAACCACTCCCAGGCCAACCATGGCAGGGTTGAGGCGGTTGCGGCCAAGGCCTCCACTGGCGTGCTTGCACAGTGCCAGAGCGGCAAAGCTGGCCAGGGCGATCATCCACAACGGCACCATCAGCGGCAATGCCCGAGCCAGTATCAGGCCCAGCACCAGCCAGCTGAGGTCGCTCAAACCCTTGCGTACGTCATGCCCGCGCAGGCGCAGCAGGGCGGCTTCGAAGCCCAGGGCGAACAGCACGCACCAGAAGGTCTGCAACCAGACCACGACACCGAATTGCCAGGCATACAGGACGGTGCCCGGCAGCAGGCACAGGACGACCAGCAGCATCACCGTGCGCAGCCGTTGCGGGATGGGGTGGCGTATCAGGCTCATGCGCGGACCTCCGTCTTGCTCTGGCGGAAGCGTTCGCGCAGCGGGATATTGCTCGGGCAGATGCTGCTGCAGCTGCCGCATTCGATGCAGGCGTCCAGGCGCAGCTGTTGCAGGCTGGCCTTGTCCAGGCGTTCGGCAGCAGCGTAGAGGTCCAGCGGCCGCAGCGACATCGGGCAGACATCCACGCAGCGCGTGCAGCGAATGCAACTGCTGGCGGGGCGAGCAGCCGGCAGGTAGCGCTCGGCGCCGAATATCAGGCAACTGCTGGTCTTGCTGACGAAGGCGTTGGCGTCCGGTAGCGGCTGCCCCATCATCGGGCCGCCGACCTGGGTCAGCTGCCCAGTGGAGGACGCGCCAGCAATCGCGCGCAGTTCGCTGACCGGGTAACCCACCGGCACCCGCACATTGCCCGGGCGCTCGCAGTCACCGGTCAGGGTCAGCACGCGGCTGGTCAGTGGTTCGCCCTGGAAGACGGCCCGGCCCAGTGCGTAGAGGGTTGCGACATTCAGCGCCAGCACGCCGATATCGGCGGGGCGGCTCCCCGGGGCCAGGTTGCGGCCACTGAGGCTCTTGATCATCAACGGCTGCCCACCTGCCGGGTAACGCTCCGGAAGTGGACAAATCTCGACCCGGGTGCGCGCTTGGCGAGCGGCGGCACGTAACGTGGTCATCGCCTCCGGCTTGTTGGTTTCGATGCCGAAACGGGTAGTCGTTATTCCCAGCAGCGCGGCGACATAGTCGGCGGCCTCGATCAACGCTTCGGCATTCTCACGCATGAGGCGGTCATCGCAGGTAAGGAAGGGCTCGCATTCGGCACCGTTGATCAGCAGCAGATCGGGCTGCTGTGCGCCGGCCAGCTTGAGGGCAGTCGGGAACCCCGCACCACCAAGGCCGACTATGCCCATCTGCAATGCGCGCTCGACCAGCGCCTCTGGCGTTTGCGGCAGGCCCGGCGCCGGGCGTTCGAGCCACTCATCCAGGCCATCTGCGTTCAGGATGACGGCCATGACCGGCTCGGCCGAGTCGGCCGCGAAGACGTGATCGATCCGTTCCACGATGCCGGAAGTACTGGCATGCACCCAGGCGGTGGTGTTGTCGCCAATACCGATCACTTCGCCCTTGCTAACATGCTGCCCCGGCTGCACGCAAGGCTGGACAAACCGCCGACCCCGCCCGAGCGGGATCGCCAGCTGGATTTTTCCGATTGCGACCGGGGCAACCGGGGTGGCGTTGGACAGTTCCTTGTATCCCCTGAGCTCGATCCCTCCATGCCAACTACGCTGAGAGGATGAGGCGATGGCCAGCAGACGGCGCCAGAAAGGTTTCTGTTGCGGCTGACGCTGGGCGCGGATGCGGCTCTGCAGGCGTTCGACGCTCTGCAACGAATGGCTAGACATTTACTGTCCTCCAATTTTTGGGCAATGAACGCCCCTGTGCGCTTATGCACATGGTTGTTTTATTGCTTCCGGGACGTTAAGCGGAAAGGGAGGGGGGATGATTGATCACCCGCGCAGATCAGAGTGCTCGATGAGGATTTTGTTCGGTTTTTGACCAGGTTTGCTGATGAACGGTAGGCCAATTGCCATCTCGCAATTCTGGTGAAATAACCTGCGCCGCGAACGGGCGGCCAGAGTCGGCGAGGTGTCGAATGATGCGCGCAAGCCTGCTGGTGATGCTGGTGACATTGCTGTATGGCTGCGGCGATAGGATTGAACGCTTTGGCGGGCCGACCATGGGCAGCACGTATTCGATCCAGTACGTACCCACCGCGCAGGCGCCCGGCGCGCAGCAGGTAAAGGCCGAAGTCGAGAGGATTCTCGAGGCGCTCGACAAGCAGTTTTCCAACTGGCGCGGCGATTCCGTGGTTGCCCGCTTCAACGCTCTGCCGGCCGGCGCCTGTCAGGCGGTGCCGGAAGAGATGCAGCATTTGCTGGTGTACGGTGTGTCTCTGTTCCGCGAGAGTGGCGGGGCTTTCGACCTGACGGTCTTGCCATTGATGAACCTCTGGGGCTTCGGCCCGCAGTCACGCGGCAGGCAGGTGCCGGACGCCAGCGCACTGGCACGGGAGCAGGCACGGGTAGGGTTGCAGCACTTGCACCTGGATGGAGAAAAGCTGTGCAAGGATGTGGCGGCGCAGCTGGATTTCGACAGCATGCTCGCCGGTTATGCAGTGGATCGGGTGGGTGACCGGCTTGCGGCCCTGGGTATCCAGGCCTATCTGGTCGAGATCACCGGTGAACTCAAGGGCGTCGGCCGCAAGCCGGATGGCTCGCCCTGGCGCATCGCCCTCGAGGTGCCGAGTGGCGGGGGCGAGCAGCAAGTGGAGCGCGCCATCGCCCTGGATGGCTACGGCGTTGCCACCGCCGGCGATTACCGCAACTATTTCAAGGAAGGTGGCCAGCGCTATTCGCACACCTTCGACCCCCGTGTCGGCAGGCCGGTCAAGCACGCGCTGGCGGCAGTGTCGGTGGTCGACCCTTCGGTGCTGCGTGCCGATGCCCTCGATACATTGTTGATGGTGCTCGGCCCGGAGGAAGGCTATGCCTTCGCCGAGCGGCATGAAATAGCTGCCTACTTCATCATGCACCAAGGGCTGGGTTTCGTTGCGCGGGCGACGCCGCGATTCGAGACGTTGTTTCCTCAGCAGGGCACGCCCAGGCAGTAGCAGCAGGAAAGGTCATTCCCACGCGCAGCCTTTTCCCCTATTGTCGATGCTCCCTTTCCAAACGATTGGCAGATCCATGGAGAAAGTCATCGTCATCACCGGTGCCAGCCGCGGCATCGGCGCCGCCACGGCGCTGCTGGCCGCCCGCCAGGGCTACCGCATCTGCATCAACTACCACGCCGACGACCAGGCCGCCGAGGACATCCTCGGCCAGGTCCGCGCCCTGGGCGCCAAGGCCATCACCGTGCGCGCCGACGCCAGTGTCGAGGATGAGGTCATCCAGCTGTTCCAGCGCGTGGACGAAGAACTCGGCCCAGTCACTGCGCTGGTCAACAACGCAGGCACCATCGGCCAGCAAAGCCGGGTCGAGGACATGTCCGAATTCCGCCTGCTCAAGGTCATGAAGACCAACGTCGTCGGCCCCATGCTCTGCGCCAAGCACGCACTGAAGCGCATGGCACGCCGGTACGGCGGGCCGGGCGGGGCCATCGTCAACGTGTCGTCGGTGGCCGCACGCCTGGGCTCGCCCAACGAATACGTGGACTATGCCGCTTCCAAGGGCGCCCTCGACACCTTCACCATTGGCCTGGCAAAGGAAGTGGCAGGCGAGGGCGTGCGGGTAAATGGTGTGCGGCCAGGCTACATCCATACCGGGTTCCACGCGCTGTCGGGCGACCCCGACCGGGTCAGCAAGCTCGAGCCCGGCTTGCCCATGGGCCGCGGCGGGCGCCCCGAGGAAGTGGCCGAGGCCATCCTCTGGCTGCTCTCGGACAAAGCCTCGTACTCCACCGGCAGCTTCATCGACCTGGGCGGCGGGCGCTGAGCGCGCCGGTCAATCCTCCAGCAGCGTGCGTACCCGTTCGGCCAGCACTTCCAGCTCGAACGGCTTGGTCAGCACCTGAGTGCCTTGCAGCAACTGGCCGTCACTGAGCGCCGCGCTTTCGTCGTAGCCAGTGATGAACAGCACCCTGAGGTCGGGATGGCGCTCGCGGCAACGTTCAGCCAACTGGCGGCCATTCAGGCCGCCGGGCAGGCCGATATCGCTCAACAGCAGGTCTGGCCGCTCGCCAGCTTGCAGGTGGGCGAGGGCGGCCGGGCCGTTCTCGAATGCATCGACCCGATAACCCAGTTCTTCCAGCACCTCGCAGACGACCACGCGCAAGGCGGCCTGGTCTTCGACCAGCAGGATACGCTGCGTGGCGCTGCTGCTTTTTTCCAGCAATGTGCGCGGTGGCCTGGGGGCGGAGGCTTCGGGGTGCTGGTGGTGGCGGGGAAGCAGCAGCTCGATGCGGGTGCCTTCGCCAAGTGT
Source organism: Pseudomonas sp. X4 (assembly GCF_040784925.1). NCBI lineage: Bacteria > Pseudomonadati > Pseudomonadota > Gammaproteobacteria > Pseudomonadales > Pseudomonadaceae > Pseudomonas > Pseudomonas sp. X4. Next base: position 4,988,110 of record NZ_CP160798.1, read on the forward strand.
CGACAACACCCGTAGCTGCCCGCCCGACTGGCGCACGAAACCATAGGTCATCGACAAGCCCAGCCCAGTGCCGTGGCCCATCGGCTTGGTGGTGAAGAACGGGTCGACGGCGCGCTCGGCCACCTCCGCCGACATGCCATTGCCGTTGTCGCTGATGCTCAGCCGTACGTATTCGCCAGCTGGCAGTTCCAGTGCACGGGCTTGCTGGTCGTCGAGCAGCAGGTTGTCACCGAGGATATCGATCACGCCGCCGGCGGGCATGGCATCGCGGGCATTGATGCACACGTTGAGCAGGGCGCTTTCCAGTTGCGGCGGGTCGATGAAGGTCGGCCACAGCTGGCAGGGGAATTGGCTGGTCAGGGTGATGGAGGGACCGATGGTGCGGCGCAGCAGCTCTTCCATGCCGCCCACCAGCGTGGCCACCTGCGTGGAGCAGGGCTGCAGGGTCTGCTGACGGGAGAATGCCAGCAGCCGGTGTACCAGCGAAGAGGCCCGCTGCGCCGAGTCGCTGGACAGCTTCAGCAACGGCTCCAGGGCGTCGAAACGGGATTGTTCCAGGCGTTGGCGCATCAGCTCCTGGGCACTGAGGATGCCGCCCAGCAGGTTGTTGAAGTCGTGGGCGATGCCGCCACTGAGCTGGCCGACCGCTTCCATCTTCTGTGCCTGGCGCAGGGCTTCCTCGGCCTTGGCCTGTTCTGCCAGTGCCGCATTCACCCGTTGTTCCAGCTCCTCGTTCAGGCGCTGCAGGGCCTGCTCTGCCCGTCGGCGTGCGGTGACGTCCTTGAACAGTACCGCCACCTGGCGCTTTTCGGCCGGCTCTACACGGAAGGTGGTCACCGACAACACATGGCCGGTGGCGACCAGCTCCTGCTCGAAATGCAGCGGCTCGCCCGTGCGCAGCACCGCGCCATAACGAGCGACCCAGTCGTCTGCCTCATCGGGCACCATCTCGCGCAGTTTCTGCCCGACCACGTTGGGGATGCCGGCGTGCTTGGCATAGGCCGCATTGGCCAGCACATGCACATAGTCGCTCAGTGGGCCGTGCGGGCCGTCGAAGAACTCGATGATGCAGAAGCCCTCGTCCATGGTGTCGAACAGCGAGCGGTAGAAGTCCTGGTCGTGTTGCTGATGGCTTGCCAGGCGGGCTTCCAGCAGCGCGTTCTGTTGCTGCAGGGCTTCGACTTGTTGGCGCAGTGAAAGCAGGTCGCGGGAGGGCATGCCGACGTCCGACAGTGGATGAAGCCCAGACTTTAGCGTGTTCGGCAACAGGCGAATAGCCAGTCAAGGCGGGTGTGGCGCAATGCCCAGCAGCCGCTCGATCCGTTCGCCAAGGGTGCTCAGGTCGAAGGGTTTGTGCAGCAGTTCGGTGCGCCTGTCGGGCCGGGCAAAGTGCACCGTATCGGCAGCGTCGTAGCCGGTAATCAGCAATACCGGGGCATGCTCCACAAGGTTTTGGTAGGCCTCTGCAAGCTGGTAGCCGTCAACCCGCCCAGGCAGGCCGACATCGGTGATCAGCAAGTCCGGTGGCGGCCCTTCCTGCAACGACTCAAGCGCCGGGTGGCCGCCCTCGAAAGCTTGTACCTGGTAGCCCAGCTCCGTCAGCACTTCGACCAGCACCAGGCGCAAGGCCGGTTGGTCCTCCACCAGCATGATCCGGCACCCGCGCGCATGCAGGGGCGCGGTGGCGGATGTGGCTGGCTCGTCGTTGCAGGTTGCGGGAGCGCTCCGGTCTCGGGGCAGGTACACGTGAACGCAAGTGCCTTGCCCGGCGACGCTGTCGATCAGCAACTGCCCCCCGGACTGGCGAACAAAGCCATAGACCATGGACAATCCCAGGCCGGTGCCCTGGCCCAGTGGCTTGGTGGTGAAGAAGGGTTCGAGGGCGCGTTGCAGCACTTCACTGGACATGCCCACGCCGGTGTCCTCGACTCGAATGTGCAGGTAGTGGCCCGTCGGCAGGTCCAGGCGCTTGGCTTCGGCCGCTGCGAGATCGGCGTTTTCGCAACCGATGCGCAAGGTGCCGCCCAGCGGCATGGCGTCACGGGCGTTGATGCACAGGTTGAGCAGGGCGTTCTCCAGCTGTTGCGGGTCGATGCGGATCGACCATTGCGCAGTCAGCGTGCGGTCCTGGAAGTCAATGTGCGGGCCGGTCGAGCTGCGGATCAGGTCATGCATGTCTGCGATCAGGCGCTGCACATCCACCGCTTGTGGCAGCAGCGTCTGCTGGCGCGAAAAGGCCAGCAACCGCTGCACCAGGGCTGAGGCGCGCAGTGCGTTGCTGCGGCCGAGCTCGAGCATGCGGGCGGTGTCGGCAAAGCGTTGCTGGCCCAGGCGTTGCTCTGCCAGCTCCAGTGCGCCAAGCAGGCTGCCCAGCAAGTTGTTGAAGTCGTGGGCGATGCCACCGGTCAACTGGCCGACCGCCTCCATTTTCTGCGACTGGCGCAGGGCTTCTTCGGCCTGGCGCAGGCGTTCCTGCTCGGCCACGCGCTCGGTGATGTCATAGGCGAACAGGTACCCGCCCTGGACTTGCTGCTGCGCATCGTGCAACGGGTGGTAGCGAATCTCGTAATGGCGCGGGGCGTCAGGTGGGCCGAGGGTGATGGTGTCGATGAAGGCTTCGCCGGCCAGCACGCGTGGCCACACCGGTGCCAGGCGGCCCATGATGTCAGGCTGGTTGAGCAAGAACTGTGGCACGTAATCGCCGATCTGCGGCACGAAACCACGGTAATGCGCGAAGGTTTCCCGGGCCATGCGGTTGATCGCTATCAGGCGCATGCTGCGGTCGGCAGCAAACACGTTGGCCAGGCTGTTGTCGAGCAATTCGCCTAGTAGCCGGTTGTGGGCCTGTGCAGTGTCGTCGCGCTCGGCCAGGCGAGCTTCCAGTTCTGCGACACGCGCTTGCAGCTGTGCCAATGACGGGAGCGAATCTGCTTGCATGGCGAGGGCCCGGTGAGCGGATCGGGCAACTATAGTCGCCCACCGGGGTACCAGCCATCAGAACGAGCGGATGATCCGCCCCAGGGTTTCCATGGCCCGTTCGGCATCCTCGTGCCAGGGGCTGCCGTAGTTCAGGCGGATGCAGTTGCCGAAGCGCCGGGTGGGCGAGAAGATCGGCCCGGGGGCGATGCTGATGCCTTGGGCCAAGGCCATGTGGAACAGCTTGAGAGCGTCCATCTGTTCGGGCAGCTCCAGCCACAGGAAGTAGCCGCCGGACGGTTGGCTGACCCGCGTCTGCGCCGGAAAGTGCCGGGCGATGGCCGCCAGCATGTTGGCCTGCTGGCCTTCCAGGGCATAGCGCAGCTTGCGCAGGTGGCGGTCGTAGCCACCGTGCTGCAGGTAGTCGGCGATGGCCGCCTGGGCCGGCATCGAGGCACACAGCGAGGTCATCAGCTTGAGCCGTTCGATCTTCTGCGCAAAGCGCCCGGCTGCCACCCAGCCGATGCGGTAGCCGGGTGCCAGGCTCTTGGCGAACGAGCCGCAGTGCATCACCAGGCCCTGGGTGTCGAAGGCCTTGGCCGGCTTGGGTGCCTGTTGCGCGTAGTACAGTTCGGCGTACACGTCGTCTTCGATCAATGGCACCTGATGACGCGCCAGCAGCTCCACCAGTGCCTGCTTTTTCGCCTCCGGCATGCTGGCGCCCACCGGGTTCTGGAAGTTGGTCATGCACCACACGGCCTTGACCGGGTGCTTCTCCAGCGTTTGCGCCAGCACGCCCAGGTCCATGCCTTCGCGCGGGTGCACAGGGATTTCCACGGCCTTGAGCTTGAGCCGCTCCAGTACCTGCAGGCAGGCATAGAAGGCGGGCGCTTCGATGGCCACCAGGTCACCGGGCTGGGTGACGGCCTGCAGGCACAGGTTCAAGGCTTCCAGCGCGCCGTTGGTGATCAGCAGCTCCTCCATCGGCAACATCAGCCCGCCAACCATGTAGCGCAGGGCAATCTGCCGGCGCAGCTGCGGGTTGCCGGGTGACAGGTCGGTCACCACCATGCGCGGGTCCATGCTGCGGCTGGCGCTGGCCAGCGAGCGCGACAGGCGTTGCAGCGGAAACAGCTCGGGGCTGGGGAAGGCCGAGCCGAACGGCACGGTGTTGGGGTCCTTGATCGAGTCGAGGATCGAGAACACCAGCGCGCTGACGTCGACGTCGGTGGACTCGCTGACCGGCTGCAATGCCTGCGGCTCGCTGAACTGGCGCGGGGCGTGGGCGTTGACGAAATAGCCCGAGCGCGGCCGGGCGCGGATCAGCCCGCGCCGCTCCAGCAGGTAGTAGGCCTGGAACACGGTGGACGGGCTGACCCCGTGGGTCTGGCTGGCATAGCGCACCGAGGGCACGCGCTGGCCGGGGCCCAGCACCCCGGAGCGGATCAGTTCGGCGATGTCGTCGGCAAAGCGTTCGTAGCGTTTCATTCTGGCCTTCTGTCGAAGCCTGGCAGGCAAGGTGGAGTCAGTGTAAGGGATCAGCGGTTCAGCGGTGCGACGAAGCGGCTGTGGGCCACGCTGCGGATGGCGGGGTCGTCGCGCTCGCTGATCTCGAAGCTCAGCGTCTGCGAGCTGCTGGCCGGGCGCTCGGCGAGCATCGCCACCGACACCGGCAGCTCACTCATTTCACCGGCCGGGATCATGAATGAGGTCTTGCCCTGCAGGCTGAAGCCGTCGGCGTCCAGCAGGCGCAGCTGGTAGTGCCGGGTGCTTTCGGTCTTGTTGATGACCTTGAGCAGGTAGATGTTCTCGATCTGGCCCTGGGCATTCTCGCGGAACAGGCCGCGGTCCTTGATCACATCCAGCGACACCATCGGGCGCAGCTGCAAGGCCACCACCAGCGCCGCGATCATCACCCCCAGCGCGGCGGCGTAGCCCAGCAGGCGCGGGCGCAGCCAATGGGTGGTGCCACCTTGCAGGCTGCGTTCGGACTTGTAGCCGATCAGGCCACGGGCGTAGCCCATTTTGTCCATTACCCCGTCACAGGCATCGATGCACGCCGCGCAACCGATGCACGCCATTTGCAGGCCATCGCGGATATCGATGCCGGTGGGGCACACCTGCACGCACAAGGTGCAGTCGATGCAGTCGCCCAGGCCCTGGGCGCGGAGGTCGCTGCCTTTCTTGCGCGGGCCACGGGCTTCGCCGCGCCGCGGGTCATAGGCGACCGCCAGGGTGTCCTTGTCGAACATCACGCTCTGGAAGCGTGCATAGGGGCACATGTGCAGGCACACCGCTTCGCGCAGCAGGCCGGCATTGATGTAGGTGGCGGCGGTGAAGAACAGCACCCAGAACAGCGCCACGCCGCCCAGTTGCAAGGTGAACAGCTCCGCGGCCAGTGGGCGGATCGGGGTGAAGTAGCCGACGAAGGTCAGCCCGGTGAGCACGCCAATGGCCAGCCACAGGCTGTGCTTCAGCGTGCGCCGGGCCAGTTTGTTCAGGCTCCAGGGCGCGGAAGCCAGCTTGATGCGCTGGTTGCGGTCGCCCTCGGTGACCTTTTCGCACCACATGAACAGCCAGGTCCAGGTGCTCTGCGGGCAGCTGTAGCCGCACCACACTCGGCCGGCATACACGGTGATGGCGAACAGGCCAAAGGCGCAAATGATCAGCAGCGCCGACAGCAGGATGAAGTCCTGCGGCCAGAAGGTGGCGCCGAAGATGTGGAATTTGCTGTTGCCCAGGTCCCACAGCACGGCCTGGCGGCCGTTCCAGTTCAGCCAGGCGGTGCCGAAGAACAGCACGAACAGGGCGCCGGCGAAGCCGATGCGCAGGTTGCGGTACAGCCCGGTGAAGCTGCGGGTATGGATGCCATTGTCGGCGCGGCGCGGCTGGGGGCTGGCTGGGGCGGTGGCGATCTCTGTGAAAGGGATTCTATCGTTCATGGCTCGGTGCTCATCAGGCCTCGATCAGGCATGAGCACTATGGCCCTGAGGCTGTTATCAGCACAGGCTCAGATTTTGCGATAAAAACCGTATCAGATTTCCGGGCAGGCCCCGCCAGGCCTCAGATTACCGAGCCTGGCGTGCTGGCCTTCAGATGCCTGCGGCTATCCACCGCACCCGCCACGGTCAGTGCATCGGCCTCGGCTTCGGTGATGGGCACGCGCTGGCCGGCCAGCAGGGCCACGGACATGCGCAGCTGTTCGTCGGTGACGATTTCGATGGACGGGCCATCACCCTCGATGCGCAGGTCTTCGGCGATCAGGGTGCAGCGGCGGGTGGTTTCGTCGATTTCAATGGGCATGGAGTGGTCCTCCTGGGGGTTACAGGGGTGGACCACAGGGCGGGGCGGGTTGCTGCATCCGGAAGCTGAGCGGCACTTTGTCATTTGCCCGGAGGTCAACCCTTGCAGATGGCAGGCCCGGCCTCTTCGCGGGTAAACCCGCTCCCACAGGTACTGCATTGCATTGAAACCTGTGCAAACCCTGTGGGAGCGGGTTTACCCGCGAAGAGGCCGGGCCTGGCAATGCAATACTCAGGCAGGGGAAAAGCAATGGACCTCATCTGGCAAGCAATCCAGGCCGAATTCGCCGATATCACCGACGAGCGCGAGGTCACGCAAATCCTCGTACGCCTGCTGATGGCAGCCCTGCTCGGCGCCGTGCTGGGCTTCGAGCGCGAGCACAAGGGCAAGGCCGCAGGGGTGCGCACGCATATGCTGGTTTCGCTGGGCGCCGCGCTGTTCGTGCTGGCACCGAGCATGGCCGGGGCCGATGAGCAGGCGCTGAGCCGGGTGATCCAGGGCATTGTCGCCGGTATCGGTTTTCTGGGTGCGGGCACCATTCTCAAGGGTAACGGCCAGGACGCCAGCCATGTGAAGGGCCTGACCACTGCCGCCGGGCTGTGGATGACCGCCGCCATCGGTACGGCAGCCGGCATGGGCCGTGAAGCCACGGCGTTGATCAGCACGATACTGGCCCTGCTGGTGCTGGGCACGATGCCGTTGCTGGTGGACAAGCTCGAAGGGCAGGATGAGGGAAAGCAGGAGGAGGAAGAGGGCAGGAAGCACTGAGGGGAGCCGAAGCTCCCCTCAAAGCGTTGTTGCCTGCTCTTTTTTTATTATTGGGACCGGCCTGTTGTTGTTTTTGTCAGCCTGTCCTGGTGTTGCGGGCGACCCCCATGCGGGGTCAAGAGCAAACGTATTTTTTTGAGCGCTGACCTGCCTTCATCATTGCTGATCCGAACCTGGCTGCCGCTACCTGGAGGTAGTTTTATTGTTCTGTGCCAGACCGCGGGGCGTACCCCTGAAAAGCGTGTCGACTCCAAAAAAATCTGCTTGCTACGCCTCTGCCGTGTTGTTCTTGTTATGTCAGAGCCGTTACCTGTTGTTTTTATTGGGTGTCACATTCTTTTTGTTGTTGTACCAGAGATATAGCAGGGTGCGTGCCAACTTTTGCAAACCCTTTAAAATCAAGCACTTGGCGATTTCGGTCGAAATCGACCGGCCTGAAATTCTGCCGATTTGTTTCCCTGTTACCCGATTTTTTGCTGCAAAACGTGGGGGCGGTAACACTTCACCCACACCAATGTGACACCCGTATGACTTATTGCGCGCTGCGCGCCCGCGCTACCCGCGACCCGTTGTCGCGGCCCAGCACGCTGCTGATGCGGCGGCCGGCGGCGATCAGCAGGTCCAGGTCGATGCCGGTCTCAATGCCCAGCCCCTGCAGCAGGTACACCACGTCTTCACTGGCGATATTGCCGGTAGCGCCTTTGGCATAGGGGCAGCCGCCCAGCCCGGCCACCGAGCTGTCGAACACGCTGATGCCTTCGAGCAGGCTGGCATACACGTTGGCCAGGGCCTGGCCATAGGTATCGTGGAAGTGCCCGGCCAGTTGCTCGCGCGGTACCTGTGCCGCGACCACCTCGAACAGGCGCCGGGTTTCGCCGGCGGTGCCGGTGCCGATGGTGTCGCCCAGCGATACCTCGTAGCAGCCCATGTCATGCAGGGCACGGGCCACCGGGGCGACCTGCTCGGCGCTGACCTTGCCTTCATAGGGGCAGCCGAGCACGCACGACACATAGCCGCGCACGCGCATACCGTGGTTGCGCGCGGCTTCCATGATCGGCTCGAAGCGCTTGAGGCTGTCGCTGATCGAGCAATTGATGTTGCGTTGCGAGAAGGCTTCGGAGGCGGCCGCGAACACCGCCACTTCCTTCACACCGGCGGCCAGGGCGTCCTCGAAACCGCGCAGGTTGGGGGCCAGCGCCGCATAGGTGACACCCGGGCGCTGCTGGATGCCGGCGAACACTTCGGCGGAGCCGGCCATCTGTGGTACCCACTTGGGCGAGACGAAACTGCCCACTTCGATATAGGCCAGGCCCGCCTCGGTGAGGTCGTTCACCAGGCGCACCTTGTCGGCGACGCTGATGGGCTGGGCTTCGTTCTGCAGGCCGTCGCGGGGGCCTACTTCGACCAGGCGGACGTGTTTGGGCAAGGACATGGCGGGTTTCCTGTGGCGTTCAGCGGTTGTCTTTGTTGTTCAGGGTGGCGGCCAGGGCTTGTTCGCAGCGCTCCTGGGCGGTGTCCAGCTCCAGCTGCATCTGGTGGATGTCGAGCATCTGCTGTTCCAGCTGGGCGCGGCGCTCGGCGATTTTCGCCAGCATGCTGTTGAGCTGCTTGAGGTTGCCGCTGGAGGGATCGTACAGCTCGATCAGCTCGCGGCATTCGGCCAGCGAAAAGCCGATGCGCTTGCCGCGCAGGATGAGCTTCAGGCTGACCTTGTCACGCGCCGAATAGATACGCTCCAGTCCACGGCGCTCGGGGCTCAGCAGGCCCTGTTCCTCATAGAAGCGGATGGCGCGGGTGGTGATGTCCAGCTCGCGGGACAGGTCGGAGATACTGTAGGTCTGGGTGCTCATGCTGGGGCTCGGCGTGGGGTATGCGGGTATCCTGAGGGCAGGTTGACGTTTACGTCAAGCAGGGGGCGGGATGTGTGTTGCCTGAACCGGCCTCTTCGCGGGTAAACCCGCTCCCACAGGAAGTGCACAGGCCTTGAGGGCACCGCCGTCCCTGTGGGAGCGGGTTCACCCGCGAAGAGGCCAGAACAGGCGAAAAAGTTACTCAGACAACCCCGACCTGCGATACCCATTCGGTGTCTGCCCACTCAACCGCTTGAACCACCGGGCAAAATAGGTGGGGTCGGTAAAGCCCAGGCTATCCGACAACTGCCCGATGCTCATCCGCGTATAGATCAGGTTGCGCCGCGCCTCCAGCAGCAACCGCTGGTGCACCACCTGCAGCGCGGTCTGCCCACTCAGCGCCCGGCACAGCTGGTTCAGCTGCAAACTCGGAATATTCAGCCGCGCGGCAAAGTCCTCCACCGACAGGTGCTCACGGTAATGCGCCTCGACCAGGCGCAGGTACTGCCCCAGCAACTGGCGGTCGCGTTCATCGCGGTTGCGCGGCGCCTGCCCCAGCTGCTGGCGGCGGCTGATCCACACCATCAGCGCCGTCACCAGCGCCTCGAGCAGTGCCGCCCGCGCCGGGGCGTTGCCCTGGTACTCCTGCTGCAGGGTCTCGATCAGGCTGCGCAGGTGCACCCGGTCCCGGCCCAGCGGGTAACACGCCGCCTTCGCCAGCACCGCCAGCGGCGCGCCCAGGCGCTGCTCCAGGTTGGCCACCAGTGCCGTGCCAAAGGTCAGCACATGCCCCTGGATATCGGCGCTGAAGCGAAAGCCATGCACGGTCATCGGCGGCACCACCTGGATCGCCGCTTCGCTGATGGCGCTGCGCACCCCCTCTACCTCCACCTCGGCCCGGCCGCGTTGCACATACAGCAACTGGAACAGCTCGGCATGCTGGTGCGGCTTGATTTCCCAGTGGTGCAAACGGCTACGCGCCGGGATCGACTCGCAGTGCAGCAGGTCGGTGCCGGGCCAGGCCTGGTTTTCGCCATACAGCTTGAACAAGGGGACGCCGGGGAGGGTGGATTTCATGCGTGCAGGCCTGTCCGTTAATCGAACGTTTTTTGTAAAAGTGCAGGTTATGCATGGGATAGCACACTTCAATGGCTGTTTTTGCCAGTAAAAATGCAAGGGCAAACCCTAACAGCAGATGCCGCCCCACTGCCAGTCCAGGGCCGGCATCGTCCGCACAGAGACAACAACAATGAAAACTCAGGTCGCAATTATTGGTGCAGGTCCGTCTGGCCTGCTGCTGGGCCAACTGCTGCACAAGGCCGGTATCGATACGGTCATCGTCGAACGCCAGACGCCCGAATACGTGCTAGGCCGCATCCGTGCCGGGGTGCTGGAGCAAGGCACGGTCGACCTGCTGCGTGAAGCCGGTGTGGCCGAGCGCATGGACCGTGAAGGCCTGGTACACGAGGGTGTCGAACTGCTGGTCGGCGGGCGCCGCCAACGCCTGGACCTCAAGGCCCTGACCGGTGGCAAGACCGTGATGGTATACGGCCAGACCGAAGTCACCCGTGACCTGATGCAGGCACGTGAAGCCAGCGGCGCGCCGATCATCTATTCGGCAAGCAATGTCCAGCCGCACGAACTCAAGGGCGAACGGCCCTACCTGACCTATGAAAAAGACGGCCAGGTGCACCGGGTGGACTGCGACTACATTGCCGGTTGTGACGGCTTCCACGGTGTCTCGCGGCAGAGCATCCCCGAGGGCATCCTCAAGCAGTACGAGCGGGTCTACCCGTTTGGCTGGCTGGGCATGCTGTCAGACACGCCACCGGTGAACCACGAACTGATCTACGCCCACCACGAACGCGGTTTCGTGCTGTGCAGCCAGCGTTCGCACACCCGTAGCCGCTACTACCTGCAGGTACCGCTGGAAGAGCAGGTAGAGGCGTGGTCCGACGAGCGCTTCTGGGAGGAGCTGAAGGCACGTTTGCCCGAAGACGTGGCTGCGCGCCTGGTCACCGGCCCGGCGCTGGAAAAGAGCATCGCGCCGCTGCGCAGCCTGGTGGTCGAGCCGATGCAGTATGGCCAGCTGTTCCTGGTCGGGGATGCCGCGCATATCGTCCCGCCGACCGGCGCCAAGGGCCTGAACCTGGCGGCATCGGACGTCAACTACCTGTACCGCATCCTGGTCAAGGTGTACCGCGAAGGGCGCACCGACCTGCTGCAGCAGTATTCGCCGCTGGCCCTGCGCCGGGTGTGGAAAGGCGAGCGATTCAGCTGGTTCATGACCCAGCTGCTGCATGACTTCGGCAGCCACAAGGATGCCTGGGACCAGAAGATGCAGGAGGCCGACCGCGAGTACTTCCTGACCTCGCCGGCGGGGTTGGTGAACATTGCCGAGAACTATGTAGGGCTGCCGTTCGAAGAAGTCGCCTGAGGTCCTGTGCTGCCTGTCCTGGCCTCATCGCCGGCAAGCCAGCTCCCACCTCGACCACATCGGCCTCGAGCCAGGCGCTATCCCTGTGGGAGCTGGCTTGCCGGCGATGAGGCCAGGACAGGCAGCACAGAACAGTTGCTCCCACAGGGACCGCGCATGGCTTGGAGTCGATGCGGTCCTGGTGGGAGCTGGCTTGCCGGCGATCACGGGCGAAGCCCGTGCCATGCAACCTTGCCTAGCGGGCCAGTAACGCCTCCATCTCCCGATACCCCCGCTGCCGCGCATGCTCCAGCGCGGTCACCCCATCCTTGTCGGCAATCTGCCGATCCGCCCCGGCCACCAGTAGCCGGCGCACGATCTCCACATGCCGCGGCCCGCCGTCACCGAGGATCACCGCCTCCAGCAGCGCAGTCCAGTGCAGGCGGTTGAGATGGTTCACCTCCACCCCGGCATCGATCAGCAGCTGCACGGTCTCGACATGCCCGCGTTCGGCGGCGGGTATCAGCGCAGTGCCTCCATACCGGTTGGTGCTCTTGAGGTCGGCACCGTGGCTCAAGGTCAGCCGCAGGATGTCGTTCAGGCCACGCGCCCCGGCATACAGGTACGGGCTGTCGTCGATGTTGTCTTTGGCATTCACATCGGCACCGGCCTCGATCAGCGCTTTCGCGGCCGCAACCTGGTTGCCATGGGTGGCCACCAGCAGGGCAGTGCGCCCTTGCTCGTCACGGCTCTCCAGCTGCGCACCTTGTGCCAGCAGTTGTTGCAGGGTGCGCACATCATCGTGACGGGCAGCGTTGTGCAGGCGGTTGTCCATGGCAGTGCTCTCGGCGTGGGCGGCAAGGCTGGTGCACAGGGCGAACAGCATCGCAGCAAGTAGTGAACGCATGGGGCAGGCTCCTCGATGACCTGCCCGCATCCTAGAAAAAACACGCCAGGGCTTGAAGTTAAGTTTGCGCATGACAGACAGTGCCTTGCTGAATAGGTAATGGCAGGAAGCACAACGATGACATTCTCCACCCCCCTGATGGGCGCCTTGTGCCTGGTAGCTGCCAGCGGCTGGGCCTGTGCCGACCAGGTGCTGCCCGCACCACCGGAACTGGCCTCCGGCTACCGCACCGGCCTGCAGCCGGTGCATGCCAGCCGGCACATGGCCGCCGCCGCCAACCCGCTCGCCAGCGAGGCGGGGCGGGCGATGCTGCGTGCCGGTGGTAGCGCCATCGACGCGGCCATCGCCATGCAGATGGTGCTGACCCTGGTCGAACCGCAATCCAGCGGCATTGGCGGCGGGGCGTTCATCCTCTACTGGGATGGGCAGCGCGTACAGGCGTTCGATGGCCGCGAGGCAGCCCCGGCGGCGGTGACGGAAAACCTGTTCCTGCAAGCCGATGGTTCACCGATGCCATTCAGGGCGGCGCAGATCGGCGGGCGTTCGGTGGGCGTACCGGGGGTTCTGCGTGCCCTGAAGCTGGCCCATGAGCAGCACGGCAAGCTGCCCTGGCGCGACCTGTTCGCCCCGGCCATTGCGCTGGCACGTAACGGTTTCGCGGTTTCCGAGCGCCTTCACACGCTGGTGGCGGGCGACCCGTTCATTGCCCGTTCACCGGCCATGGCCCGCTACTTCCTGAATGAACAGGGCAAGCCACTGGCGGTGGGGGCTACCTTGCGCAACCCCGAGCTTGCGCAAACCTTCGAGCAGATTGCCGCGCACGGCCCCGAAGTGTTCTACAGCGGCGAGATCGCCGACGCCATCGTCGCCAAGGTGCGCAGCCATGCCAATGCCGGCTACCTGTCGTTGCAGGATATGCAGCAATACCGGGCCAAGATGCGCGAGCCGCTGTGCGGCCCCTACAAGGCCTGGCGCATCTGTGGCATGCCACCGCCGTCGTCGGGCGGGGTGACGGTGCTGCAGACCCTGGGCATCTTGGAGGCACTGCAGCGGGCTTCGCCACAGCGCGACCTTGCTGCCATGCGGCCGCTGCGCACTTCGTCGGTTGCCGGGCTGGAAGTCCCGCCGCTGGCCGTGCACCTGGTTGCCGAGGCCGAGCGCCTGGCCTATGCCGACCGCGCCCAGTACCTGGCCGACAGCGATTACGTGCCGGTGCCGCTCAAGGCCCTGACCGACTCCGCATACCTGGCCAGCCGCGCTGCGCAGGTCGGCGAGTACAGCATGAAACGCGCCCGCCCGGGCCAGCCGCAGGGGGCCGATCTGGCCCTGGCGCCAGACCGCTCGCCGCTGCGCATCTCCACCTCGCACCTCAGCGCGGTGGACGACCGCGGCCAGGCCCTGGCCATGACCACTTCGGTGGAAGCGGCGTTCGGCTCGCACCTTATGGTCAAGGGCTTTTTGCTCAACAACCACCTGACCGACTTCTCGTTCATCCCCCGGGAACAAGGCAAGCCTGTGGCCAACCGGGTACAACCGGGCAAACGGCCGCTGTCGGCCATGGCGCCGACCCTGGTGTTCTCGCAAGCTTCCGGCGAGCTGGTGGCCAGCCTGGGCTCGCCCGGCGGCTCGCAGATCATCGGCTACGTGAACAAGGCGCTGATCGGCCTGCTGGATTGGCAGCTCGACCCGCAGCAGGCCGCCGGCCTGCCCAACTTCGGCAGCCGCAATGCCGGCACCGAAGTAGAGGCGGGGTTGGCCAGTCCGGCACTGATCCGCCAGTTGGCAGCCTGGGGGCATGAGGTGACGCCGATGATCATGACCAGTGGCATGCAGATCATCCAGCGCAGTGGCGAGGGTTGGTCGGGTGGTGCCGACCCTCGGCGCGAAGGCGTGGCAGTCGGCGACTAGCGGTGCGCGTTGCGGTGCAGCAGGTGGCGTGGTAGAAGTCAGTCTTGCCATTCAGAAGTTGAATATCAAGATGTCCATCAGCGTGAAATCGAATAGGGCCCTGTTCGACCTCGACCTGCTGCGTGCCATTGTCGTGGTGGCCGATTGCGGCAGCTTCACCACGGCTGCTGCGCGGCTGCACTCCACCCAATCGACCATCAGCCAGAAGGTGCGCCGCCTGGAGGATATGGTTGGGCACCGTCTGCTGGTGCGTGGCAATCGCGACGTGCTGCCGACCGACGCCGGGCAGACCCTGCTCGGCTATGCCCGGCACATGCTGGCCCTCAACGATCAGATGCTCGAAGCCTTGGCCGGGGCGATGGTTGGCATGACCGTGCGCCTTGGCGTGCCCGAGGACTTCGTGGGCGGGCGTACCACCAATGCGCTGTCGGCGTTCAGCCGGCTGCACCCGCAGGTGAAGCTGGAAGTGACCAGCGGCCTGTGCCGCGACCTCAGCCAGGCCTACGACAACGGTGAGCTCGACCTGGTGTTGCTCAAGCAGCGGCGCAACAGCCGCGAAGGCGTGGCCTGCTGGCCCGAACGCCTGCAGTGGATCGACAGCGCGCGCACGCCCGCCTTCGAACTGGACCCGATCCCGCTGGTGACCTTCCCGCCCCGCGGCCTGTACCGCGACGACATGATCACCGCCATCGAAGGCATGGGCCGGCGTTGGCGCATCAGCTTCACCAGCTCCAGCCTCAGCGGCATCCAGGCAGCGGTCGCCGATGGCATGGGTATCAGCCTGCTGCCGCCACGGGCGGCCACTGGCGAGCACCGGGTGCTGGGGGCAGGGCAAGGGCTGCCGGAGGTCGACAGCTACGAAATCGTCATCGTCCACCGGCCGACGGCGGATGTGATGGTCAAGGCGTTGGCCGAGGTGATGACTCAATTGCTTGCAGGTGGCGGGATCTGACGAGCTGTGCGGCGATGCAGGATTTGGCAATCTCACGCGATCCCTGTGGGAACGCCGCTCCTACATCGACCGCATCGGTTTCAAGCCATGCGCAGTACGTGGGAGCAACTGTCTTGCTCAAATTCCAAAAGGTGGCGCGATCTGTGTGGGAGCGGCCTTGTGTCGCGAAAGGGCTGCAAAGCAGCCCCAGCAATTTCAACTGTTGCGCATCAACCCTGGGGCCGCGTTGCGGCCCTTTCGCGACACAAGGCCGCTCCCACAGGTACTGCGACAACCTCGAGAGCAATGCTGTACCTGTGGGAGCTGGCTTGCCGGCGATGAGGCCAGTCGACTCTACTTCAATGCCAGGTGATATCCCCGGCCTGTCGGTGGAACAGCAACTCTGTCAGGGCCTTGGTCATCTGAACATGATGCACCGCATTGACCAACATATTGATGCCGGGCTCGCCGGCGTTGGCGCAGATGAATTCGTCCAGCGTGTCTTCGATGCCAGACATCAGCTGAAGGGTGTGGATCAGAGCGTCAACCGAGGGCATGTCCTGGTTGATGGTGTAGAAGGGGCGGGACGTCAGCTTGACGGGTGGGTCGGGGACGAGCTTTTTCATTATGTAATTCCAGCTTCTAGAGGAATGGAACTACCACCTGAATCTTTCTCATGGATTGAAGGTGGCAGCCGTACGCGGGTGTGAGAAAGCCGAGAAGAAGCTAGCAAAGACCCGGCCAGGCGAAAGCCCGCCCACGTACGGCCACCATAGAGGTGCTGCTAGCTTATCTGTCGGGTTCTCATGCCCGGTCACCGAAGCGACCCGGAAACGTTATCCGTGAGGTGTTTCCCCGACAACAGCGATAGTTCGGCAGCGCGCGTAGGATAATTCCTAAGCGGGTTCATTCTGAAGCATTTGGTTTCATGTTCAGAAATGTCTTACAGGTGTTGGCTTTGTTGGCTGTGGGGTGTAGAGCGAGAGGTTGGAGTCAGGGCTCCCATGTGTCCGGCACCACATTTTCAGCGCCTGTGAGATCGAGCGCCGCCCGCGCGGCGCTCCGCAGCACAAGGCTGCTCCTACATCTGTTTCTGGCCAGTAACGCCTGTGCCAACGCGCGCGACCGCCTTTTTTGCCCGGCACAATATCGAGGTCGACGCGAAGGGGGCGTGCCTTTGCTTCAGGAACGGCCTTGTGTCGCGATCGGGCCACAAAGACCTCGCTGGCGGTGTTGATCAGTTTGGCCAGCTGACCCAAGGTATTTCCTCACCGCTGGCTTGAGTTGGGGGCGGCGGTACAGGAGTTTTGGTGAAATGCTATACCGCCGCCTCCGCTTGTTTTTCGCACTTTAGCGATGGACGCTGCCGTCTGGTGTTAGTTTCTGAGATGTAATGGTTCTGGGTCACTTGCTGTCATGGATATTAATTAGCTTGAATTTCTCTGAAAGCTCAAGGATTCTCTCGATGAGTGCCTCGCTATTTAGTTTGATAAGCGGCGGGAGTTCGTCGAATTTTCCAAACACATTGGCTGGAATAAGCTGTCCCTTTGATACAACTAGGCGAATGTCGGGCCTGATCTCAGATACCTGCTTCCTTGGGGGTGGCCATGCTGAGTCTTCGTTTGGGAATGGAATATTTACGACTCTTGGCCATTCACCGCTATCCATGGGCTTTCGTATGGTCAGGACATCTTGGTAAGATGTTAGATCAGCAAAATCTGAAGCGTTTAATAGTATTTCTCTAGAGATTATGGGGAGAATTGCTATGTCGGGGTCTTGATATGCCCGGATATAGCCGTAAAGCGGCTCTCGTGTTGATAGTGGAACCGCGAATACGTCTCCGGTGCTAATTCTAACTTTTCTCGATTTCATTTAGATTGGATGTCATAAATCTTCTATTGGTTTTCGTCGATGAGCGCATGTCTACGTCTGCGCTGTAATGGGTGTGTGGTAGTTCATTATAACTCCTATAGTAGATTGCTAAGTGGTTTGGATTATGAATGATCCGGCTGCTTGGTCTTGCTCGGTAATTTCATTTTTCAGTAGTAGATAACCTATGCCTCCAACTAGTATTCCTTTGTGTTTTGGTGTTGATTTGTTTAGTCTTGAGTTATTTATTTGGAGGATGAATTTTAAGTTTGTCTCAGCTTTTTCTTGAAGCCAAGATGGAATGCCGCCGATTTTTGCAATCCCGTTATCTGGACCATCACTTTGGGGGTTGTCGGTCACTGATATTAGGTGGCTATCAAGCGGTGGGTTAAACGTGCTTGAGTATGCTTTGCAAGGGATGTAAGCAATAACCTTTCCGCCTTCATTTAATGCTGTGTCAATATATTGGTCTGATTCGGAGTATGGTGTAAATATTGAGATTAATAGTTTTGGATTTATGGTTATCCCCTTAATATGTTCTGTAATAAAGGTGGCGGGCAGGCTTGCCAAGTGCAGCATTGGATTTCCGAATTTGTCGGTAGGCCATGGCGTGTTTTCGGGGATGTATGGTTCGCCACCAATGAACGGTAATCCAGATGATTGAGGGTGTTTGGTAAATATTAATTCTTTGAACATATAGTTTATCCTTTTACGGGCAAAAGCAGTTGCAATCTAGGAATTGCTGTGCGTTATTGCGTAGCACTCTGACGCGGGAGGCTGGAACTCCGGATGCTCTTAATGCTCCTTGCCATATATCCATCTGTCGTTTACTTGGTTTTCCATTGGAGCCGATTTGGAATTCATCGCGACCTAAGCCTAAATGAAACGATGCCAGTCGACTCTCTGCTCTATGAGCGTCGATGTGCATTGGACGCGGGATGGCGATGGAAGGATTGTTCCTGCTTCGCTTCCCTTCGGGAGTCATTCCTATTTGTTCAAGTGCTTCGTGTCGTATAAATTCGTGTGCATCTAGTTGATCTCCTCTGTTGGCGTCTAAATTTGTTAAGCTTTCGTAGGTGCCTAATTGACATTTTCGTGCTAACCCTAACGGATCTACCCACTCCGTTGGATTAGGAGCATACATGTATATGTTTATACCGCCTAAGAAACCAATAGGATCCTTTCCAATGAAGCGCCCAAGGCGCGAATCATAGTAGCGATGTCGGTTATAGTGTAGTCCTGTTTCACTATCAAAGTATTGGCCTTGGAAATGCAGCGAGTTACAGTTCTGCAACAACTCGGCGTCGGGCTGTTTCTGGCTCGTATGTCCCCAAGCTTTATATGCCCCGTGCCACTGAACGTTTCCATCGTTAGAGGTGAGTTCCATCGCAGTACCCAAATGATCACATTGATACCAGCTGAGAGCGTCGAATGGTTTCGGCATAGGCTTACGCTGCCACACGGGATCTCTGTCGATGTCATACGGGAAACTATACGCCGGCTGATGCAGCATCTCCTCAATGTGATTCATCACCCCTTGCGCGACCGGAACGAAAGTCCCCGGTTCAAACACATAGTGCGTAGTCCGCCCCTTACCATCCCGACCGCGCTGCTCGAACGCCAGCGTATCGCCGTCCCAGATGAACAGCGTCAAATCACAGCCCAGCTTTTCATCCAGCGCTCGCCGCGCATTCTCGTTCCAGACCGGCCCAGCTTGTATCCGTTTGCGGTACTTCGAGCGCGAGTCCTTGTACACTCGGCGGCCTAACGCGTCATACCCGAACTCGACAACCAGCCGCTCATCCTCGTAGCGCCGCAGCCGGTCATACAGGTCCCAGGTAAACTTGCCTGTCTTGCCGTTCTCAATCCGCTCCTGCAGGTTGCCGCGCTCGTCGTATCGATACTGCGTGCCGCAGTAGCTGCGCAGCACGTTGTCCATCAGCTTGTGCGGCGAGTGCGGATTAGGATTGGGTGGTGCCTCGGGGTCCAGCAGGTTGCTCGCCGGGTCGAAGGCGAAGGTTTCCTTCTCGTAGTTGCGGCTGGCTTCAAGCAAACGGCCAACCGGGTCGTAGCGATAGTGCAGGTCGCCACGGTTCAGGTCGTCGATGTGGCACAGCTGGCCGGCTTCGTCATAGCGGTAGCTGCGCGCCGCGATGCGTCTGGATTCACCTTGGCGAACCAGTGTCTGCTCCAGCAACTGGCCATTCGGGCTCCAGGTCTGACGCTGGACCAGGCCATTGCCTTGCACGCGGCCGATCTCCCGGTGAAGATCATCTCGCTCGTAGCTGATCAGCTCCTGGTCATCGAGCTTGAGCGCCAGAAGATGGCCGCTGCCGTAGGTCAGCCAACTGACCCGATGCCCATCGGGGCGGGTGGTGGCGATGCGTTGGTTGAGGGCATCGTACTCATGCCTGAACACGGCAACCTGTGGCTTGACCAGATAATCCAGCCACTGATGCTCGCGCGTGTTGTTGCCGGCAGCATCGTAGAACCATTGCAGCCTGCAGGCCTCATTGTTGGCCGCCAGCAGGTTGCCATTGCCGTCATAGGCAAAGGTTTCAACCTCCCACTTGTCACCGCCACGCCGAGCGGCCTTGCGCTGGATGAGCCGGCCCATGGGGTCGTACTCGAAGTGCGTGGTCCTGTCGCCATCCACGCGGCGGGTGGGCAGGTTGCTGCCGTTGTCGTAGAGGTAGTGAGTGGTCTCTTTGTCGAAGCCGGTTTCCTTGAGCAGCCGCCCGACGGGGTCATATTTGAAGCTGGCTTCGCTGTTGTTCTCGTTGCGCAGGCGTACCAGTTGGCCGAGCTTGTCCCAGTGGTAGGTGAGGGTGGTGTCGTTGGCGTTGTGGCGCTGGTGAATCAACCCTGCTTCGTTGTAGGTCCAGGCGGTTCGGCGATACAGGGCGTCGGTATGGCTGAGCAAGCGGCCTTCGGCATCACGTTCGAAGCGTTCGGTGGTCTTGTCCGGGTGGATGAGCAACACCAGCTGACCTGCTTCGTATTGGTATTCGGTAACCTCGCCGGCGGCGTTGATCAGTTTGGCCAGTTGCCCCAACGCGTTGTATTTCCACTGCGTGGTCTTGCCTGAGCAATCGGTGTAGCTCGTCAGCTGGCCATCAGGGTTATAGGCCAACTTCTTCTCACCGCCGTTGGCGTCGGTGATGGCGATGGGCAGGTTGTCGCTGTTGTAGGTATAGAGGGTCTTGTTCTCCAGTGGGTCCTGGGTTTCGATGATGTTGCCGCGCTGGTCGTAATCGTACTTCCACAGGCCGCCCTCGGCATCGCGGGTCTTGAAGCGCTGGTCCAGGTCGTCGTAGGCGTGGTGGACGGTCGTGTAGTCCGGGCGTGTGTGCTGCAGCAGATTGCCGCGATTGTCATAGACGTAGTGATCAGCGGTGCCATCAGGATGAACATGCTGGGTAACGTTCTTGTCCCTGTCACGGTACAGCCATTCTTCGTCACCATTCGGGTGGATGATGCGGTAGGTGTAACCCAAGCTGTCGTAGAAGTGCCGGGTCTGGTTGCCGTTGGCATCGGTCACGCAGGTCAGGCGAATATCTGGGTCCCAGTTCAATCGGGTATCCAGGCTGCCGTCGTCGGCCCACTCGCGGATGGCCTTGGCGTCGGAGCCTTCGCCGACCCATTCAAGGTTCATGCCCCGGCCCGTACGGTCGGTGTAGCGGGTGATCAAGTGATGGGCGTACTGGTAGGTCCATTGCGCGCCAGTTTCGTCACGCGCACTGCACAGGTCGCCCTGGGCATCGAATTCATAGCCAGCGACTTGACGCTCTGGCTGGCCATCACGCATCAACCACAGGGCGACGATCCGGCCGTGATCGTCCAGTTGCGTGTGGATGTGCTGATGGGCGGTTTCGTACTGGTAGGTCACCAGGTCGGACAGCACAGAACGGTCGGCATGGCGGTGCTCATAGAACAGTGCGATGCGTGCACCGCCCTGCTGCGAGATCAGCTCCAGCCGGAACTGGTCACCGTCGCGCACGTACACCTCATGCATCACATGCCCGCGTGCCAGCACCAGCTTGTCAGCCTCTGGTCGTCCGACCCACAGGTTTTCGATCGGGTCGTGGTGATGCTTGCTGACATCAGGCAAGGGGTAGTGCTGGCTACGGCCATCGATGCCGTGGTACACGAGCGTGTCCCCGGCCAGGTCGAAGCGGCTGGAGAACGGCGTGATCCAGCGGGCGCCGAACGGGCTATGGTCGTAGGCGCCTAGAGTCGAGCGATAGGTTCTGTTCCAGTTGATGGGAAACGCGCCGGGTAGCGCGAAGTCCGTGTGGCTGATCGTTTCGCTGCCCAGGGCAAAACTGATGCTGCATCCTGTGCCGCCGGCAACCCCGGCTTTGCGGCAGTTGGGGTCGGCACGGGCAGGGCGTTGCCGCGGGGCTGCTTCGGTGCCGTTTTGTGGGTGAACGCGCCGCACTTGGGTGACCCTGCCGTCGGCATTCACGTTGGCCCGCATCACTACAGGCTTGCGCTTGCTCAGGGCCAGCTTCAACGCATCCAGGATCGCCGCCAGGCTGCCTGGGGTGGCCTTGCTGCCGATCTGGGCGATCTTGTTGCCTGCCATTCGGCCGAGGCTTTCCAGGCTGAGCGCAATGGGTTCGAGCAGTGCCAGCAGTTTTGGGTCCGGCCCCAGGCCAAGCTGGTCTCTGCTCAAGCCGTAGCCGGTTTTGCGTTTGGCATAATCGGAGGCTTCGGCAACCAGGCGTAACCCCGGGAAGATAACGGTCAGGGCAGTGCTTTTGACGGTGCCGTCTGCGGCCGAGCGGATAAGGTCTGCGAGGAACTGGCAGATATCCACGACCTTCTGCGCAAAGCTGGCCAGGATGGTTTGTAACTGCCGGTCGATTTCCTTGACGAAGTTTTCCAGGTCGCCCCGGCAGACGTCGGCGAGGGCGTTTTCCATCGCGATCAGCAGGGCTTGGGCCATGCCGTCCTTGGAGGACGCCCTCGCGGACTTCAACACCGGCCGCATCACTTTGCGAGCGGGACTCATGCCGGGTATCGGTGCAATGGCGAACAGGTTGATGCCAAGGCCAACCCAGTTGAACAGGTCGGCCCGGTATTCCGGAGTGCCCTGGACAAGGCTGATGATGTCCCCGATGGCGTCGGTGGCGGCGAATACCGAACCGGCGACGGGCAATACCTCCGCGACGGTGATGACGGTGCGCCAGTTGACCAGATGGCCGGTGAGGTCGGTCAGCCATTGCGCCAGCAGTTCGGTGCTGGCGCCGACATCGTCCTGGTCGAAGGTCTCGGTGGGGGCGACGACGCCGGAGCATTTATCCATGGCGGGTACCCCAGGTGACGGGATGAATCATCCAGGCTGGAGTGAGGGTATTTGGGGTAACGCCTAGAGTGTGTTGTGCGCTCATTAGTGTTCCTGCTGTTCATTCCATCGGGCAGGTGAACGCCGGCATGCAGCCTCCTGGCGCATGCGGGCAGGTGTGGTGAATTGCACGGGGTGCAAGCACCGGACACTAACGAGGCAAGGGTTCCGGGTCGCTAGTCCGGCTTCCGAAAAATGTGTAGGAAAGTTCGACTCGTGGCGTTACAGGGTGTTGGGGATGTAATAAGTGGTCACAGGCAGGCCTTTGAACCGAGCGACGTGATGGATGGCACCGGCTGCGCCGGTGTTCGCGGGTGAACCCGCTCCCACATCGACCGTATCGGTTTCAAGCCATGTGCAGTAACTGTGGGAGCTGGCTTGCCTGCGATGAGGCCAGTACGGGTAGCGACTTGTTGGCTGCAAAGCGCCGCCCGCGCGGCGCTCGATCTCACAGGCGCTGAAAATCTTGTGACGAACACCTGCAACCCACCCCCCGTTTCGGGGAAAACCGCTGGGGAATCCTCCCCAACCTGTTTCGTTTGCCGCTGCAACCAACTGAAAACAAAAGCAATCCGCTCCTGGCATACACCTTGCTCCAGCTCCACGCAGAGATCCTGTGTCCCGGAGGTGCAGCATGTCTATGCCACTCAAAGGCCCCATCCTGTCATCACTCGTTCTGGCCTTGCTCGGCTGGGAGTCGACCAGCGAAGCCGCCGTGCAGTGCCAGCGCACCCTGGTCGCCAACGTGGTGGCGCTGGACCAGCCACTGATGTTCAACCGCCTTGGCGCGCAAAACGCCAACGGCATGATTTTCGCCCTGCGCGAGGATGTGGTGGACGACAAGATGGTCCCCCTCAGCAGCGGTGGGGCGGCAGTACCGGGCAAGGTCACCCTGCGCCCGGACAAGCGCCCGCGGCCCATCGTGCTGCGGGTGGCCGCCGGTGAATGCCTTACCGTCAACCTGACCAACCTGCTCGACTACAAGGCCAACCCCAACAAGCACGGCATCGAGGCCGAAGAGGCTGAGGGCGAAGAGGAGGGGCCGGAGCTCGAAAACGAAGCCGCCGAAGGCTTCGTCGCCGACGAGCAGGTGGCCGAGCGCATGGTCGGCTTCCAGGTCAACGGCATGCAGGCGGTCAACAGCATCGCCGACATTTCTGCCTACACCGGGCGTAACGGCAACTTCTTCGTCAGCCCCGGCAGCACCCGCAGCTATACCTTGTACGCCGAACGCGAAGGCGCTTTCGCCGCTACCAGCAAAGCCGCCACCTTCGGCGGCGAGGGTACTGCGGGCAACGTTGCCAACGGCTTGTTCGGCCAGGTAGTGGTAGTGCCCAAGCTCGGCCGCACCTACCGCAATACCCTCACCGAAGAAGAAATGCGCCTGGCCACCACCGGCCGTACCGCCACCGGCCAGCCGGTGATCGACTACGAAGCCCGCTACCCGCAAATGCAACCCTGGATCGCCGAAGGCAAGGCCGGCAAGCCGATCATTGCCATGGTCGACGGCAACCAGATCATCAACAGCGAAACCGATGCCATCGTCATGGGCCCCAACCCCGATGGCAGCTTCCCCAAATCCACCTACCCGCTGGAAAGCCTGGGCAAGCGCAACCCGGCGCTGCCCAACCGCCTGGAGGCGTTCCGTGACTTCGCCTCGCAGTTCGCCGACGAGGTCGCCGGCACCCAGGCCTTCCCTGGCTACTGGGCCGACCCGGTGATGGGCCACGTACTGGAACCCACCCGCGACTCGTTCATGATCAACTACGGTTCCGGTGGCATGGGCGCCGAAGTGGTGGCCAACCGCCTGGGCGTGGGGCCGATGCACGACTGCCTGTCGTGCGCCTATGAGGAGTTCTTCCTCAGTGCCCACACTGTCGGTGACGTCGGTACGCTGGTGGACGTGCCGGCCAACGTCGGCCTGGAGCACATCCGCCCTGGCGAGGTACCACCGGCCAGCGCTGTCGGGGTCAAGGCCAGCATGGCCCTGTTCCCGGCGGAACCGGCCAACGTGCACCACAGCTACATCGGTGACTTCACCAAGTTCCGCAACACCCACAACGGCCATGAACAGCACATCTTCCACCTGCACGGCCACCAGTGGCTGTTCAACCCCAATGACGACAATTCCGACTACATCGATGCCCAGGGCATCGGCGCGGGGGTCGGCTACACCTACGAAATCGCCAACGGCGGTTCGGGCAACCGCAACCGAGTGGCAGGCGATGCCATCTACCATTGCCACTTCTACCCGCACTTCGCCCAGGGCATGTGGGCCATGTGGCGGGTGCACGACGTGTTCGAGGAAGGCACCCGCCTCGAGGTGAGCGGGCAGGGCGAGAACGGCTTCCACAACACCCCGTTCGCCCTGCGCAGCGGCAAGCCGGCGGTTGGCGCCCGGGCCCTGCCCGATGGCGAGATCGTTGCCGGCACGCCGATCCCGGCCATCGTGCCGCTGCCCGGCAAGGCCATGGCGCCGATGCCAGGCAAGGTGGTGGTGGTACCGAAGCTGTCCGAAGCGCTGGTTGTCGCCAACGATGATGACGACGAGCCCGAGGAAGAAGAGGATGAGGAGCCAGCCAACCAGGCGCCGGTTCGCAAGGCCATCGGCTCGCTGGCGCTGGTCGACCGCAGCGACGCCAACCGCAACGCCGACGGCACCTTGAAGAACCCTGGCTATCCGTTCTGGATCGGCGGCATGGAAAGCAGCGTGGGCAACCGCCCACCAACCCCGCCACTGGACATGCTCGACCCGGCCATGGCACGCCAGCTCAAGGAAAGCGGCAAGGCACTGTGGGCCAACCTCGACCCGAACCAGGTCGATGGCTGGGACGGCGGCCTGGGGCGCCACGCGCTGGACGGCGTATCCGCCGGCGGCGAGGCCGAAACCACCACCACCAAGCTCGATTTCACCAAGGTGGTACACAAGGCCAAGCCGATCTACCTGCCCGAAGAGGGCACCGATGTCGAGCAGGCGGCCATGCAGTTCCACGCCCTGGCCGAACACCCAAGCTTCGCCCTGATCCCCGGCAGCCAGCCGGTGGCCAAGGCGTTCCGCACCAACGGCGCCTTGCCGACTGCCGGCGCGCCGTTCTACGAGCCGTGCATGGATGACCGGGGCAAACGCCTGACCCAGTCTTCCGGGGTAGGCGAGTACTTCAGCGGCGAAAGCCTTTCGGGCCTGAACTTCCGTGGCGCCTCGGCCTTCACCGCCGACCGCCCACGCATCTACAAGGGCGCCAACATCCAGTTCGACGCGGTGTACAACAAGGTCGGCTACCACTTCCCGCAGGCCCGCATCATCGCCCTGTGGGAAGACGCCTGGCCGGTGATCACCAAGCAGCGCCCGCCAGAGCCGCTGGTGATGCGCATGAACACCTTCGACTGCACCATGTACCAGCACACCAACCTGATCCCGAACATCTACGAGATGGACGACTACCAGGTGCGCACCCCGACCGACGTGATCGGCCAGCACATCCACCTGCCCAAGTGGGACCTGACCGCCGCCGATGGCTCGGCCAACGGCTGGAACTACGAAGACGGCATCCTCTCGCCCGGCAGCGTGGTCGAGCGGGTGCAAGCCATTCGTGCCTACAACGGCTGCACCCAGGGCGATAGCCGCGACGGCACCGCCGCCTGCCCGCAAGCCCGGCAGCACCCGTACTTCGGCCGCTTCGGCCGGGCCGACTGGCTGGGCGCACGCACGGCCATGCAGCGCTGGTTCGCCGACCCACTGGTGAACGTGTACAACGTCGACCGTGGCCTGGGCACCATCTTCACCCACGACCACCTCGGCCCATCGACCCACCAGCAGCTTGGGCTGTATGCCACCGTATTGGCCGAACCGGCCAACTCCACCTGGTACCACGCCGAAACCGGCGAGAAGCTTTACAACCCGGCCACGCGCCAGGACGGTGGCCCGACCTCGTGGCAGGCGGTGATCCAGACCGGTGACCACGATGGCGACGGCAAGAACGACAGCTACCGCGAGTTCTTCCTGGAATACAGCGACTTCCAGCACGCCTACGAGGCCGGTGTGTACGTCGGCGCCGGGCCGGACGGCATCCCCAATGCCCAGTCGTACCCGGCCACCGCCGACAGCTTCCGCTACGCCATCAACCCGCCGGTGCGCGGCAAGGCGTCGAACCTGCTGGAGGCCATCGTCGAGGAACGCGGCGGCATCAACCCCGGTTGCCCAAGCCGGCCCTGCCCGCAGGCGATCTCGGTGGATGACCCGGGCATGTTCGTCGTCAACTACCGCAACGAGCCCCTGGCCCTGCGTGTGTACGACCCGAACAAGGTCGGCCCGGACGGCAAGCGTGGCATGCAGGCCGACGGCCTGGCCGGCGACCTGAGCTACGCCTTGCAAACCCGTACCGACCGCGCCATCCCGGCACTGAACCTGGCGCCCTCGGCGATCACCTCGGCGGTCGGCCCCACCGGCGGCACCACGCTGTTCCCGCCGCACATCAACGCGGCCGGCAGCGAACCGGGCGACCCGTTCACCCCGATGCTGCGCACCTACTCCGGTGACAACGTACGCCTGCGCATGCATGCCGGTGGCCATGAAGAGGAGCACAACATCACCTTGCATGGCGTGAAGTGGCTGCAGAACGGCACCGGCTACGGCAACAGTTCCAACTCGGGCTGGAAGGCATCGCAGATGATCGGTATTTCCGAACAACTGGGCTTCATGGCGCCGGTGTCGATGATTTCCAGCTCGGCAGCCACCAACGGTGACTACCTGTATTCGCTGGATGCGGCCCTGGAGGGCTACTGGAACGGCATCTGGGGCATCATGCGCAACTACACCGCGCAGCGTGCCGACCTGTTCCCGCTGCCCAACAACCCGCAGCCGGTGGCCATGCGCAACACCGTGAACTTCGATGGCATCTGCCCGAAAACCACGGCCAACCCCAACGGCATCGGCAGCCGCCCCACGGTCAAGCGCAGCTACGAAATCGTCGCGGCACTGGCCAACGACATCCTCGAGAACCGCAACGGCGTCAGCATCAACGACCCGGCCGGTGTCGGCCAGCATGTCGGCGGACCGCTCAAGGCCAACGGCGGCACCCTGGTGTTCAACAGCCGCAAGACCGCCATACCGCTGGTCAGTGGGGTAGACCCCGAAGATGGGGAACCCTTCACCATCGGTGGCCACAGCGCGCCGCTGCACGACCCGACCGCGATCCTGTACGTGCGCAAGGCCGACTTGGACGCCACCACCGGCAAGCTGAAGGCGGGTGTGCCCGTGGAGCCGCTGGTGCTGCGCGCCAACGCCGGCGAGTGCATCAGCATCACCCTGGAAAACCGCCTGCCACTGGTGATGCCGGACCTGCCCAGCACTGCGGTGATGCACAACGTGGTCAAGCGTGACCGCTTCGACAGCGAGGGTGCCACCGCCTTTGCCAACAACTTGATGCGGCCGTCCAGCCACGTGGGCCTGCACGCCCAGCTGCTGGCCTACGACATCACCAAGTCCGACGGCGCCAACGTCGGCCTCAACCCGGTGCAGACCGTGGCCCCGCGTGCCGGCACCAGTGGCGCCTGGCCGACCCGTACCTACCAGTACTATGCCGGCCACCTGGAGCGTGAAGGCAAGCCGGTGTCGCAACTGGGCCGCACGGTGGACAACATCAACACCACGGCCATCGAGTTCGGCGGCCTCAACCTGACCCCGTCGGACTTCATCAAGCAGCCGCAGAAAGGCCTGGTGGGTGCCATGAGCATCCTGCCGCAGACCGCCACCTGGACCGAGGACGGCGCAACACGGGCCCAGGCCACGGTCAAGGTCACCGGCCAGCCGGACTACCGCGACTTCGTCACGGTCTGGCAGCGTGCGCTGAACATGCGCTGGGCCGACGGCCGCCCGGTGGAGGGCATCAATACCGAAGGCAACGGCGCCGCCGGCGACCCGCAGGACAACGGCAACATGGCGGTCAACTACAAGACCGAACCCCTGTGGCTGCGCTTCGGCATGGCCCCCGACTCGCCCTTCGGCCGCGCCGCCGGCCTGGGCTTTGGCGATGTGCCCAACGCCCACATGGCCTACGCCAACGCCCTGGTCGGCGGCGACCCGCAAACCCCGGTGCTGTACGCCAAGCCCGGCCAGCCAGTGCGCAACCATATCGTGATGCCCAGTGGCGGCAGCCGCGGCATGGTCTACCAGCTGGATGGCCACTTGTGGCCGCTGCACAACTACCAGGCCGAGAAGAACGACGTGGACGGCTACCCGCTGAGCCTGCCTGGCATCGGCTCGGTGCGCTTCGGCTACAACCCGATGGCCATGTACATCGGTGCCCAGGAAAGCGTGCTGCCGGCCGCGCACTTCAGCTTCATGCTGCCCAGTGCCGGCGGTGCCAACGCGGTGGCGGGCGACTACCTGTTCCGCGACTACGCCGCCTACGGCAACCTCTCGGGGCTGTGGGGGATCTTGCGGGTGACCAATGAAGCGCCGCCGGCAACGGCTCCGGCGCAGTGACGGTAAATGGGGGCGCGAACATGAACAAGAAAACCCGCCTTGCATACATGGGGGTAGCACTGGGGGCTGTGCTGATCGGCCTGGGCGTGGCCTATGAAAGCCTCTGGTGCGATCCGCGCGAGTATTTGCAGGGCTCTGAGGACCCGCAGGCCCCGCACCGGCTCAGCCGCGACGGCGTGACCGTGGAGTTCGAGGCCCGGCCGCTGGCGGGGGGCGAACTGCAGGAGGGCAGCTTCGCCAACATCCGCTTCAAGGTCAGCGACCAGGCCAGTGGCCAGCCGCTGTCGGGCATGGCCCCGGGGGCGTGGATCGACCCGACACAGTCGGCCCCGGAGGGCGACCGCGACCAGAGCTGCAAGGCCCGCGTCGCGCTGTTCCTCAAAAGCAGTATCGGCGCCCGGCCGTTGCTCGACCTGAACAGCTACTTCCTGTTGATGATGAACAAGGACGCCAGCCTGACGGTGATCGACCCGACCGTATCGGTGGGCGGCGTGACCAGCACCATGGCCCGCATCGACCTGCCTGGGCGGCCCATGGACTGGGTGGCTACTGGTGACGACAAGCTGGTGTTCGTGTCCATCCCGGAGCGCGGCAAGGTCTCGGTGATCGACACCGAAACCTTCACCCGCGTGGCCGACCTGAACGCTGGCGACCAGCCCCTGCGCGTGGCCCTGCAGCCGGACCAGCACCGGCTGTGGGTAGGCAACAACAGCAGCGACCCGGCCAAGGGCGGGGTAACGGTGATCGATGTACCGGGGCGCAACACCCTGAAAACCTTCAACACCGGCGGCGGCCACCACGAAATCGCCTTCAGTGCCGACTCGCGCTACGCCTATGTCAGCAACCGCGACAGCGGCACCCTGAGTGTCATCGACATCCCGGAAATGCGCCTGGCCAAGACCATCAAGGTTGGCCCGCACCCGCTGTCGGTCAGTTATTCGGCGTTGTCCCAGGCGGTGTACGTGGTCGATGGCGAGGAGGGCAGCGTGCGCGTGTTCGATGCCCGCAACCACCAGCTGCGCCACACGGTCCAGGCCGCCCAGGGCCTGGGGCCGATGCGCTTCAGCAGCGATGGCCGCTACGGCATCGTGCTCAATACTCTGGAGAACCAGGCCCTGGTGATCGACGCCAGTACCGACAAGCTGATCCACCAGGTCCCGGTGGCGGCCGAACCGTACCAGCTGACCTTCACCAAGGGCTATGCCTACGTGCGCGGCCTGGCTTCGCCGAAGGTGAGCATGATCAACCTGGCCAGCCTGGGCGAAGGGCGTTCGCCGATCATCCAGGGCTTCGAGGCTGGCCCGGCGGCGCCACGCCAGGCCGGTGACCTGCCGCTGGCCCAGGGGCTGTCGGTGTCGCGTGACGACAATTCAGTGTTCGTGGTCAACCCGGTGGACAACACCACCTACTTCTACGCCGAAGGCATGAACGCACCGATGTCCGGCTACAACAACCGTGGCCACCAGGCCCGCGCCGCCATCGTCGTCGACCGCAGCCTGCGCGAACTGGCCCCGGGCGTGTACGGCTCGACGGTGAAGATGCCCGCCGCCGGCAAGTTCGACGTGGCCTTCCTGCTCAACCAGCCGCAGATCATCCACTGCTTCAGCACCGATGTGGCCGCAGCGCCGAATGCCGGCAAGCGCAAGGGCGCCCACGCCGAGTTCATCGGCCTGGACCGGCCGCTGTCGCAGCACAGCGCCGTTACCGCGCGGGTGCGCATCGTCGGCGACGACGGCCAGCCGCGCCTGGGCCTGAGCGACCTGAGCCTGCGCTACTTCCTGGCGCCTTCGTCCATGCCGCAAAACCTGCAACTGGAGGAGGTGGGCGAGGGCATCTATCAGGCGGCCCTGACCCTGCCCGAAGCCGGCGCCTGGTACCTGCACGTGCAGTCGCCGTCGCTGGGGCGCAGGTTCGCCGAGGAAAACTACACCAGCCTGCGCGTCCTGCCGGCCGCAACGTCCACCGTTTCCGAGAATGACGTGAGGAACCTGCGATGAACGCCAAGCATGCTTGCAAACTGTTGGCCCTGAGCCTGGCTTTTGCCGGCAACCTGGCCCAGGCCCATGGTGGCCACGACCACAACGGCCACGCCGAACAGCCGCCGGCGGTGCGCCAGGAAAAGGCCAGCGTGCGCTTTGCCGATGTCTCGCTGCTGAACCAGGACGGCATGCCGGTACGCCTGGAAAAAGACTTGGTGGGCGACCACCTGGTGGTCATGGGCTTCATCTACACCAGCTGCACCACGGTGTGCCCGGTGGTGTCGTCGATCATGGGCAAGGTCCAGCAGCAACTGGGTGGCCGGGTAGGGCAAGACATTCATCTGGTGTCGATCAGCGTCGACCCGCAACGTGACGACGCCAAGCGCCTGCAGGACTACGCCAAGGCCTTCCAGAAGGGGCCGGGCTGGAGCTGGCTGACCGGGACGCCGTACGCCATCAGCGAAACCCTCAAGGGCCTGGGCAGCTTCAGCGCCGACCTCAGCCAGCACCCGCCGCTGATCTTGGTGGGTGACGGGCGCACCGGGCACTGGACGCGCTACTACGGGTTCACCGACCCGGCAGTGCTGATCGACGAAATCAACCGCCTCGGCGCCCGCCGGGTGCATGCCAAGAGCACGGCCATTGCCGACCATCACGAGGTGCAACCATGAGCCAGGTAAGCAACCGCCGCGTTGCCATGCGCGGTTTTGACTGGCTGGTGCTGGGTGGCTGCCTGTGGATCCTCGCCTCGGTGGCGTTCGCCCATGAAGGCCATGCCCCGCAGGCACCAGAACCGCAGCCGGCACCGCAGGCGATGACCAGTGGCGGCGGCACCCGCGATGCCCAGACCTGGTTCACCGACACTGTGCTCAAGGACCAGAACGGCCGCGAGCTGCGCTTCTACAGCGATGTGCTCAAGGACAAGGTGGTGATGCTCAACGTGATCTTCACCCACTGCACCGACGCCTGCCCGCTGATTACCCGCAAGTTGCGCGAAGTGCGCGAGACCATGGGGCCGCAGCTGGCCAGCCAGGTGACCTTCGTGTCGATCAGCAGCGACCCGCTCAACGACACCCCCGAAGTGCTCAAGGCTTTTGCCGAGAAGCAGGGCGTGGATGGGCCCAACTGGTTGTTCCTGACGGGTGACAAGGCCAATGTCGACCTGGTGCTCGGCCGCATCGGCCAGTTCCTGCCCAGCCCCGAGCAGCATTCGACACAATTGATTGCCGGCGACGTGGCCGGCAAACGCTGGAGCAAGATCCGCCCGGATGCACCGCCTGCGGCGATTGCCCAGCGCATGCAGTTGCTGGCACTGCCTTTGGCAGGGCGGTGAGCATCATGCGATCTCTGCGGCATTGGCCTCTGTGGCATCTGCCACTCTGGGAACTCCCTTTGTGGATGCGGTCTTTGTGGGAGCGGCCTTGCGTCGCGAAAGGAGCGCGCAGCGCTCCCCGTTATCTGGGTTGGTGCAACTATCGCTGGGGCTGCTGCGCAGCCCTTTCGCGACGCAAGGCCGCTCCCACAAAGGCCGCTCCCACAGGGCTTGCGATCTGGTTGGCGTTCGTGCTTGGCATGGCACACTTTTCTTCTGCCTTTGCCCTGGACCTGACCGAACATGAACAAGCCGGCAAACACCTCTACCGCCAGGGCGTCTCCAGCAGCGACGCACAACTGCAAGCCCGTGTCGGCGCCAGTGACATGACGGTCCCCGCCAGCGTGCTGCCCTGTGCCAGCTGCCACGGCAACGATGGCCGCGGCCGCGCCGAAGGGGGTGTACGCCCGCCCAGCCTCGACTGGCAGCGCCTGGCGCAAGGCCAGGGCGAGCGCGAGGTCAACGGCCGCCGCTATCCGGCCTACACCGACAGCAGCCTGGCCCGGGCCATCCAGCAAGGCGTCGACCCGGCCGGCAATCGCCTGGACCCGGCCATGCCACGCTTCGAGCTGACCCTGGCCGACCAGCGCAACCTCACGGCCTACCTCAAGCGCCTGGCCCAGGAGCGCGACCCCGGCGTGGAGGAGGGCGTGCTGCGCCTGGGCACTTTGCTGCCGGCATCCGGCCCGCTGGCCGAGGCCGGGCAGGTGGTGCGTGCGGTGCTGGAAGACGGCCTGACGCAACTCAACCAGCAGGGTGGCATCCACGGGCGACGCCTGGAACTGGTGGTGCTCGACCCGGGCGCCGACCCGGCCAGCGCCGAACGGGCGCTGCAGCAGTTGCTGGAGCAGGAGCGGGTGTTCGCCCTGATCGCGCCATTGGTACCCATGCTCGACCAGCGCCTGGCAACCTTGCTGGCGCCACACAATGTACCGCTGATCGGCAGCACCCCACGCAGCGGCGGCAGCCCACAGATTTTCGACCCGTTGCCCGGCTTGCCCGCGCAATTGCTTAGCCTGGCCGGCCACGCCCGCGCGTCGCTGGGCCTGGCAGCGGGCGACCTGCGTGTGGTGTATGCCGGCAATGAACATGCGACGTTGGCCGAGCAGGTGCGCGAACGCCTGCAGCAGCAGGGCTGGGCAACACCTGCGGCCCAGGCCTTTGCCGGCCAGGCCGTGGACGGGCAGGGCATTGTCTTCCTCGGCCGTGCCCAGGCCTTTGCCGAACTGGCTTCGGCGCTGCAGTCAGCCGGCCGCCAGCCATACCTGTTTGGCGCCTCCAGCCAAGTGACCGGCGCCGTGGCGCGCTTGCCCGAGTTCTGGTCGCAAAGGGTGTTCCTGGCTTATCCCTACGTGCCCGAGGACTGGACCGAACAGGGCCTGGCGACCCTGGCCGGCCTGCAGCAGCGCCAGGGCCTCGACCCCCGCCAGGCGTCGTTGCAGGTCAACACCCTGTGCGCCCTGCGCCTGTTGAGCGAAGCGTTGAAGCAGACTGGCCGTGACACCAGCCGCGAGCAGCTGATTGCCGCGCTGGAAGGCCTGCATG
Organism: Pseudomonas sp. X4; assembly: GCF_040784925.1. Classification (NCBI taxonomy): domain Bacteria; kingdom Pseudomonadati; phylum Pseudomonadota; class Gammaproteobacteria; order Pseudomonadales; family Pseudomonadaceae; genus Pseudomonas; species Pseudomonas sp. X4. Next base: position 5,021,708 of record NZ_CP160798.1, read on the forward strand.
ATGTGTCCACCGGCCTGACCCCGGCCCTGGGCTTCGGCCCCGGTCGCCGCCAGGGCATGGCCGGTGCCCATGTGGTGGCGGTGGCCCTGCCTGGGCCGCGCTTTACCGCGGTCACCCCGTACCGGCCACTGCCGGACAGCCCTTGAGCGGAGGTTGCCATGCGTGTTCTGTTGTTGTGCCTGTTGCAGGTGCTGGCCAAGGCAAGCTGGGCCGATATGCCGGCGGCGCGGGTCAACGGTGTGGAGATCGAGACGATGCGCCTGGAGCGCTATTTCAGCGAATACCTGGACGCCCAGGGCCGCGCGGTCGCCAGCATCCGCAACCCGAACCTGTACCAGCGCCTGCGCGATCAGGCCCTGGATGAACTGATCGACAAGGAGCTGTTGTGGCAGGAGGCCCAACGCCTCGGCATAGCCATCAGCGACGAGCAGGTGTCGGCGCATGTGGGCGAGATCGAGGCCGCGCTTGGCAGCCCGGCAATTTTTGAGCGGCGGCTGGCGGAAGCGGGCTTCGATAGGGCACAGTACAATGAGTACACCCGGCGCGAGCTGGCCGCGCAGCAGGTGTACGCCCAGCTCAGCGCGGTCGCCGCGCCCAGCGAGGCCGAAGTGGAGGCATTCTATGATGCCAATTCGCAAAACCTGCAAGGAGTGCAGCAACAAAGTGACGAGCCTTCGGTCATACGCGAACAGGGCCTGGTCCTGGCCAGGGCCACGCTCATCGGGCAGCGGGAGGCGCAGGCGCGCCAGTCCGTGCGCCAACGTTTGCGTGCGTCCGCTACCGTGGAGATCGCCGACTGAGGCCCCTGATGGCGTTTCCCCAATGCTGGGGAATAACGAAATGGCAGTGTGCCATCAGTTTCCCCGCATGTGGGGAACGGGGCCGGTGCGCCTGCCCGCCGCGTTGCGGGGAGTGATCGGTGCTCCTGCAAAATCAATGAGTTACGGTTATTCAGCATGACTATTCACGCCTGGCACGAAGCCTGCTCAAGCCTGTACAGGGGCGCACTTCGCAGACCGGGTTACCGGGCAGTTCTTGGGAGTCGACCTTGGTGAACAGAGTATTGGTAGTCGATGACGAACAGACTCTTGCGCAGAACCTGCAAGCGTACCTGCAGGCGCAAGGCCTGGAAGTTCATGTTGCCCACGACGGTGCCAGTGGTATCGAGCAGGCTGCAAGCCTGGCACCGCAAGTGATCGTGCTGGATTACCGCTTGCCCGACATGGAGGGGTTTCAGGTTCTGGAGACCGTACGCAGGAACAGGCAGTGCCACTTCGTGCTGATTACCGCCCACCCCACCGTCGAAGTGCGTGAGCGGGCCGCCGAACTGGGTGTGAGCCATGTCCTGTTCAAGCCGTTCCCGTTGGTGGAACTGGCCCGTGCAGTCTTCGACCTGATGGGCATCGAGCGCCGGCGCAGGGCCACGGACAACCCGGCTGAAGGGTTCGTCGAACGACGCCAGAACAGGAACGAATCGTTCCCCCTGCAGTTGTACGATGGAAGCTGGGTATTGGCCGACCGCCGCCGCAACGGCGCCAAGCCCCCAGGGCCCGACGACGATCAACTGCTCACAGGGGAATAGCGGCGCCCGCACCCCTGGCCGAGCCAGCCTGCGACGCGCCCCTGAGCGGAGTCGCAGGCCATGCCAGAAGCATTCGATGCAACCGTTACGGCCTTATCGCCGGCAAGCCAGCTCCCACAGGATTCGCGTTGCCTTCAGGATTGCGCTGTACCTGTGGGAGCGGGCATGCCCGCGAAGAATCCAACACCATTCTCAGCCTACCCCCGCGACCTGCTGGCCCAGGCCCGCCTGCAAACCAGCGACGAACGCCTGCTCACCCGCCTGGAACAGCTGGCCTGCGACACCCCCGACACCTTCACCCAGCGCCTGGGCCTGACCCTGCATTACCCGGTGCTGGGCAGCCACACCCTGCTGGCCAGCACCCCACGCTTCGACAAGGTCAGCTTGGCGATGTGCCTGAAGCGTGAATTCGTGCTGATCGAGCAAGGCGGCCAACTGCTGGGCGTGTTCGCCGACCCCTTCGACCACGCCCGCCTGGCCTGGATCGACGACGTGCTGCAAGGCGCACCGCTGTACCTGGCCCACGCCGCCGACCTGGCCACCTTCCTGGCCCGCCACGAAGAAAGCTTCCACGCCGTGGACGCCCTTGACCACGACGCCGAAACCAGCAGCGAAAGCGACCCGCTGCAGCGCCTGTCGCTGGCCAGCATCAGCGAAGACCAGAGCCGCGTGGTCAAGCTGGTCAACTCCACGCTGTACGACGCCCTCAAGCTGCACGCCAGCGACATCCACCTGGGCATGACCGGCCAGGGCCTGACCATCAAGTACCGCATCGACGGTGTGCTAAACGGCGCCGGCAAGGCCAGCGGCAGCGCCTTCGCCGACCAGGTGATCTCGCGCATCAAGGTGATGGCCGAATTGGACATCGGCGAAAAACGCGTGCCCCAGGACGGCCGTTTCAAGGTTGCCGTGGGCGACCGGCAAATCGACTTCCGGGTATCGATCATGCCCAGCATCTTCGGCGAAGACGCGGTGCTGCGGGTGCTCGACAAGCAGGACTTGTCCGACCGGGTCAGCGGCGTGCAGCTGCAGGCCCTGGGCTTTGCCGAGGAAACCCTGCGCGCCCTGCGCCGGCTGGCCGCCGAGCCCTACGGCATGATCCTGGTCACCGGACCCACCGGCAGCGGCAAGACCACCACCCTGTACGCCATGATCAGCGAGATCAACCACGGCGTGGACAAGATCATCACCATCGAGGACCCGGTCGAATACCAGCTGCCCGGCGTGCTGCAGATCCCGGTCAACGAGAAGAAGGGCCTGACGTTCGCCCGCGGCCTGCGCTCGATCCTGCGCCACGACCCGGACAAGATCCTGGTCGGTGAAATCCGCGATCCGGACACCGCGCAAATCGCCGTGCAGTCGGCGCTCACCGGCCACCTGGTGTTCACCACCATCCACGCCAACAACGTGTTCGATGTGATCGGCCGCTTCAGTCAGATGCAGGTCGACCCCTACAGCTTCGTCTCTGCGCTCAATGCGGTGCTGGCCCAGCGCCTGATCCGCCTGGCCTGCCCGCACTGCGCCACGCCGTGCGAAGTCGACGACGACACCCTGTACGGCGCGGGCCTGACCCGCGAGGGCGTGGCCGGCTGGAGGTTCGTCCGCGCCCAGGGCTGCGGCCAGTGCCGCGGCAGTGGCTACCGCGGCCGCAGCGCCATCGCCGAACTGCTGCACCTGGACGACGACCTGCGGCAGATGATCGTCGAGCGCCGCCCCCTGTCGCAGATCAAGAACCTCGCCTGCCAGCGCGGCCTGCGCCTGCTGCGGGCCTCGGCCCTGGACCTGGTCCGGGATGGCCGTACCACTCTCGAGGAGATCAACCGTGTCACATTCATCTGATCGTGGCGCTTACAGATACAGTGCCGTACTCGGCGCCGAAGGTGTAGGCCTGGGTAGCTGGCACGCCAATCACCACCAATGGCTGGGCAGCCGCGACTTTACCTGCGATGCCGCCCAACCGGCCTGGGAGGCCGCCGTCGATGCCCTGGCCACCCTGCTGGCCGAGCATGCCGTGCGCGGTGCCCAGTTGCGGGTGCTGCTGTCGGCACGCTACAGCCGCTTCTGCCTGGTGCCCTGGAGTGATGCCATCAGCCACCCGCGCGAACTGGACGCCTACGCCCGGGCCTGTTTCGAAAACCTCTACGGGCAGCCGCTGGACGACTGGCGCATCGTACTGTCGCCCGAGCCGGCCGGTGCCGCGCGCATCGCCACGGCGTTGCCCGAAGCCCTGCTGCAGCGGCTGCAGGCGCTGGGCCGGGAAAGCCACCTGAGCCTGCGCTCGGTGCAGCCGTACCTGATGGCCGCCTACAACCGCTGCTCGGCACAGCTGGAGCAGGGCGACTTCCTGTTCGTCCTGGCCGAACCGCGCCGCAGCGTGCTGCTGCTGGCCGCCGGTGGGGCCTGGCAGCAAGTGCTGGCGCAAGGCTGCGCCGACAGCGACCAGGCCCTGCAAGCATTGATCGAGCGCACCTGCGAGCTGTACGGCGAGCACCTGCCACGGGTCTACCTGCATGCCCCGGGCCGGGGCGAGGTGCCGCAACTGGCGGCGGTGCAGCTGTGCCAGCCGGCCAGCGACGCCGACCCGCTGTGCGCCATGTGGCGGGCGGTGGCCTGACATGCGCCGCCTCGACCTGGAATTCCAGCCCCGGCGCAACAGCCCGTTGGCCTGGTCGCTGCTGGCCGTGGCGAGTGCCATGGTCGCCGGCCTGGTGCTGCTGCAACAAAGCTTGCAGGCCGAGCAGGTCGAAGTGGAGGCCAGCGTGCACAGCCTGGAGCAGCAACTGGGCCGTCGCCCGGCCACTGTCGCACCGCTGGGCAGCGCCGCCAGCCGCGAACAGGCCGAGCGCCTGGCGCAGATGCAAAGCGTGTCGCAGCAGCTGCAACGGCCCTGGCAGCAGCTGTTCGCCATGCTTGAAGCGCAACCCCAGGACGATGTGGCGCTGCTCAGCCTGGCCCCCGACGCGCGCAAAGGCCAGCTGCGCATCACCGCCGAGGCGCGCAACCTGGAAGCGATGCTGCAGTACCACCAGCGCCTGGAAGCCAGTGCCGAGCTCAGCGATGTGTCGCTGCTCAACCACGAGGTGCTGGCCGCGCAGCCCGAGCACCCGGTGCGCTTCACCCTCACCGCCACCTGGGAGACCGGCCATGCGCGCCCGTGAATCGCTGAACAGCCTGATCCTCCAGGAACGCCTGCGTCGCGTCGGCCCGGTCGGCCTGGCTGCAATTGCGGTGGGCCTGCTGGCCGTGGGCGTGCTGTGCGCCGGGGTGTTGCCGCAATGGCAGAACCTGCGCGAACTGCGCGCCGCTGAAGCGGACGCCAGCGTGCAGGTCGAGCGGGTCAGGCGTGGCGAACTGAAGATCGCCATCAAGCCCGAGCAGCAGGCCCTCGACAGCCTGCGCCAGCAACTGCCGGGGCAGCCCCGGGCCAGCGAGCTGATCGAGCGCCTGTACCACTTGGCCAGTGCCGAGCATATCAGCCTGGCGCGTGGCGAATATGCCCTGGGCATCGACCCCAGGACGCAACTGGCGCGTTACCAGATCGTGCTGCCGGTGCGCGGCAGCTACCCGCAGATTCGCGGCTTCCTCAGGGGCCTGCTCAAGCAGTTGCCGACCCTGGTACTGGAAGACCTGGAGCTGCAACGCAAACGCATTGGCGACAGCGAGCTCAACGCCCGCCTGCGCATGACCCTTTACCTGTCGAGGTCGTGATGAACACACAACGTGCTGTCATCTGGGTTGGCTTCCTCGGCGTGAGCGCGGCGCTGGCCTGGGCCCCGGGCCATTGGTTCGGCGAGGAAGACAGTGTTGCCCCCTTCGCGGGCAAACCCACTCCCACAAAATCGGCGGTATCCACGGTCCCTGTGGGAGCGGGTTTACCCGCGAAAGGGCCGGAACAAGCCTCAAGAGATCTCTTCCCAACCCAGCAATGGACCAAACCCCAGGCCCTGGCCACCGTCACCGAACAACCCGTGGTCACCGCACCCGCCGTAGCCGAAGCCCCGACTGCCCCGGCCCTGCCATTCCAGTTCATTGGCCGCATCGGCGACCGCGACGACCTGCAGATCTTCCTGCAGAGCGGCGAAAAACTCTACGTCGTGCGCCAGGGCGACGTGATCGAAGACACCTACCGCCTCGAACGGGTATCGGCCAGCGAGCTGCACCTGGTCTACCTGCCTTTGCATCAGTCGCAGACTTTGTCTGTAGGGAGCGCACCATGAAGTCGTCAAAGCTGTGCAAACCGGCTCCGTTCCTGCTAGTGGCGCTGTGCGTGGCCATTGCCGGCTGCGGCTCCAGCGCGGTACGCAAGGACAGCGACCAGCTGATGAAGGAGGGCCAGTACGAAGCCGGCATCGCCCGCCTGGAAGAAGCCCTGCGCGAGGACCCGCGTGACACCGAGCTGAACATCGCCCTGGCCCACAGCCGCCAGGCCGCGGTCGAAGCGCTGCTGACCCAGGCCGACGCCGACCGCATCCGCCACGACTTCGCCAGCGCCCGCATGGGCTATGGCCGGGTGCTGACCCTGGAGCCGAACAACCGCCGCGCCCAGGAAGGCATCCGCCAGCTGGAGCTGATCCGCACCCTCGACGAGCGCGTGGCGCTGGGCCAGGCGGCGCTGCGCCAGGGCGACCTGTTCGGTGCCGAGCGCTACATGCGCGAAGTGCTGCGCCTGGACCCGCAGAACCAGAAGGGCATTGCCCTGCGCAGCGACATCGAGAACGTGCAGGCGCGCACCGCGCAACCGTTCCCGCAGCTGCGCAGCAAGCTGGAGCGGCCGGTGACCCTGGAGTTTCGCGATGCCAACCTGAAGACCATCTTCGAGGTGCTGTCCCAGGTCGCCGGCATCAACTTCATCTTCGACAAGGACATGCGCCCGGACATGAAGGCCACCATCTTCGTGCGCGAGTTGCGCATCGAGGACGCCGTGGCGCTGCTGCTGGAACAGAACCAGCTGCGGCAGAAGATCGTCAACGAAAACACCCTGATGATCTACCCCGACTCGCCGCAGAAGACCAAGGACTACCAGGAACTGGTCATGCGCACCTTCTACCTGACCAGCATCGACTCCAACACTGCGCTGAACATGGTCAAGACCATGCTCAAGACCCGCGACGTGTTCGTCGACGAACGCCTCAACACCCTGACCATGCGCGACACTCCCGATGCCGTGCGCATGGCAGAGAAGCTGCTGCAGTCGCAGGACCAGTCCAACCCCGAGGTGGTGCTGGAAGTGGAGGTGATGGAAGTGGCCACTTCGCGCATCCTCGACCTCGGCCTGCAATGGCCCAACACCTTCGGCGTGCTGAGCTCCGACGGCCAGCCGGTGAGCGTGCTCGACCAGCTCAAGGGCATCGACTCCAGCCGCATCAGCATCGCGCCGGCACCGCAGGCCAAGATCAACGCCCAGGACAAGGACATCAACACCCTGGCCAGCCCGGTGATCCGCGTCAGCAACCGTGAGCAGGCGCGCATCCACATCGGCCAGCGGGTACCGATCATCAGCGCCACCTCGGTGCCGTCCACCCAGGGCCCGGTGATCACCGAAAGCGTCACCTACCTGGACGTGGGCCTGAAGCTTGAGGTGCAGCCCACCGTGCACCTGAACAACGAAGTGGCGATCAAGGTAGCTCTGGAGGTGAGCAACGCCACCCCGCTGGAAGCCACGCGCCAGGGCACCATCCCGGTCCAGGTCGACACCCGCAACGCCCAGACCACCCTGCGCCTGCACGATGGCGAAACCCAGGTGCTGGCCGGCCTGGTGCGCAACGACCACAACGCCAGCGGCAACAAGATCCCGGGCCTTGGCGACATTCCCGGTCTGGGCCGGCTGTTCGGCAGCAACAAGGATGACATGAGCAAGTCGGAGCTGGTGCTGGCGATCACCCCGCGCATCGTGCGCAACCTGCCGTACCAGAGCCCGTCGGACATGGAGTTCGCCACCGGCACCGAGTCGGCCATGCAGGTGCGGCAGATGGCGCCGTTGCCGCCGGCGGATGTGCCTGGCAATGCCCCGGCCACCGATGCCCCGGTGGTGGAAAGCCAGATGGCGATCGCCCCGGCCAAAGGGAGCCCGCGGCCATGATCGCGCAGCGCCGCATGCAGGGCTTCAGCCTGATCGAGGTGGTGCTGACCCTGGCACTGCTCGGGCTGCTTGCCAGCATGGCCGCGCCGCTGACCGAAACCGTGGTGCGCCGCGGCAAGGAACAGCAGCTGCGCGAGGCGCTGTACCAGATTCGCGACGCCATCGACGCCTACAAGCGCGCGTTCGATGCCGGCTACATCGAGAAGCGCCTGGACGCCAGCGGCTACCCGCCGAACCTGCAGGTGCTGGTCGACGGCGTGCGCGATGTGCGCAGCGCCAAGGGCGCCAAGTTCTACTTCCTGCGGCGCATCCCGCACGACCCGCTGGTGGCGGCCAAGGGTGAGGACGAAGGCGGGTGGGGGCTGCGCGCCTACGACAGCAGCCCCGACAACCCGCGCGAAGGCGAAGACGTGTTCGACGTGTATTCCAAGGCCCGCGGCAAAGGCCTGAACAACATCCCCTACGGGCAATGGTGACAGCCATGAAACGCAGCAAAGGCTTCACCCTGATCGAACTGCTGGTGGTGCTGGCGATCATCGCCACGCTGATGACCATCGCCATGCCGCGCTACTTCAACAGCCTGGAAAGCTCCCGCGAAGCCACCCTGCGCCAGAGCCTGGCGGTGCTGCGCGAGGCGCTGGACCACTACTACGGCGACACCGGCCACTACCCCGACTCGCTGGAGCAGTTGGTGGAGCAGCGTTACCTGCGCAACACCCCGATCGACCCGATCACCGAGCGCAGCGATGCCTGGCAGCTGGTGCCACCGCCCGAAGGCGTGGCCGGCGGCGTGGCCGATATCAAGAGCGGTGCCACAGGGAGGGCGCGCGATGGCAGCCTGTTCGCGGAATGGTAAGGCCGACGCCGGCTTCACCTACCTGGGCGTGTTGCTGCTGATTGCGGTCAGCAGCGTGGCCCTGGCCGCCACCGGCACGCTCTGGGCCAGTGCCGCCCAGCGTGACCGCGAACGCCAGCTGTTGTGGGTGGGCAGCCAGTATGCCCAGGCCCTGCGCAGCTACTACCGCGCCTCGCCGGGGCTGGCCCAGTATCCGCAGGAACTGGCCGACCTGCTGCAGGACAACCGCTTCCCGCAGGCCAGGCGGCACATTCGCCGGCTGTACCCAGACCCCATCACCAACAGTGACGATTGGGGCCTGCTGCGCTCGATCGATGGCCGCATCACCGGCGTGCACAGCCGCTCGGACGCCACCCCGTTCAAGCGCAGTGGCTTCAGCGCCGAATGGAGCGGTTTCGATGGGCTGGAACATTACAGCGACTGGCAGTTCGTCGCCGAGCAGGCCTTTACCGAAAGTGCCGGTGGCGTGCAGACCCATGCCGGCCCGGGAGACACGCCATGAGCCGCCTGGCCGCGCTGTGCCTGGGCCTGCTGCTGGTGGCAGTGCTGGCCACCTCGGCCAGGGCCGGGGACGAGGACGAGATGCAAGGCTTCATCGTCGACAACACCATCTCGCACATCGGCCACGACTTTTACTACTACTTCGCCGACCGCCTGCGCGCCACCAGCCGGCTTGATTTCAACCTGGTGGTGCGCGAACGCCCGGATGCCCGTTGGGGCAGCCTGGTCACCGTGGAATTCGAGCGTGAGGTGGTGTACCGCCGCTTCCTGCCGCCGAACACCACCGAGCTCAAGGACGAGGCCGTTGCAGCAGCCGACCTGGTCAAGCAGCAAATCATCCAACGCAAGTTGCAACGCCTGCTGCAGGACACCACCGATCTGGAGAGGGACGAGCTATGAAGTACCACATACCCCGTTGCATCGCCGCCTGCCTGTTTGCCAGCGCATGTGCCGTCCAGGCCACCGAGCTGGTGTACACCCCGGTCAACCCGGCCTTTGGCGGCAACCCGCTCAATGGCACCTGGTTGCTGAACAACGCCCAGGCGCAGAACGACTACGACGACCCCGACCTCAAGGACCGTTCCTCGGCCTTTACCGGCACCACGGCCCTGGAGCGCTTCAGCAACCAGCTGGAGTCGCGGATGTTGTCGCAGTTGCTGGACAACATCAGTAACGGCAACACCGGCAGCATGGCGACCGATGCGTTTCTCATCGACGTCATCGACGATTCCGGGGCCTTGAGTATCAAGGTCACCGATCGCGCCACAGGAGAAATTTCGATCATTGAGGTCAGCGGCCTGAACCCTTGAGGGGCAAGGCTATTTGTTGGGGAGAGAACACCATGAAACGTCTGCTGAGCACGCTGCTGATCCTCACCGCCCTGGGTCTGCACGGTTGTGGCCTGCGCGAACCGATGCCCGCCGAACAGGACTCGCAAACCCCGACCCTGACCCCCCGTGCGTCGACCTACTACGACCTGATCAACATGCCACGGCCCAAGGGCCGGTTGATGGCGGTGGTGTACGGTTTCCGCGACCAGACCGGGCAGTACAAGCCGACCCCGGCCAGCTCGTTCTCCACCAGCGTCACCCAGGGCGCGGCAAGCATGCTGATGGACGCCCTGAACGCCAGCGGCTGGTTCGTGGTGCTGGAGCGTGAAGGCCTGCAGAACCTGCTGACCGAGCGCAAGATCATCCGTGCTTCGCAGAAAAAGCCTGATGTACCGGAAAACATCATGGGCGAGCTGCCACCGCTGCAGGCCGCCAACCTGATGCTGGAGGGCGGCATCATCGCCTACGACACCAACGTGCGCAGCGGCGGCGAAGGTGCCCGCTACTTAGGGATAGACATCTCCCGCGAGTACCGGGTCGACCAGGTGACCGTGAACCTGCGCGCGGTGGACGTGCGCACCGGGCAGGTGCTGGCCAATGTGATGACCAGCAAGACCATCTATTCGGTCGGCCGTAGTGCCGGGGTGTTCAAGTTCATCGAGTTCAAAAAGCTGCTCGAGGCCGAGGTGGGGTACACCACCAACGAACCGGCGCAGTTGTGCGTGTTGTCGGCGATCGAGGCGGCGGTGGGGCATTTGCTGGCGCAGGGGATTGAGCGGCGGCTGTGGCAGGTGGCGGGAGATGCGGGGGAGGGGCAGGCTACGGTGGACAAGTACCTGAGCCAGAATCAACAGCCTGATTGAGCTTGAGGGCCTCTTCGCGGGTGAACCCGCTCCTACCGGTGTGTTGATATCCCGGTAGTAGCGGGTTTATCGTGGCGTCGAACCGCTGAGAAGAAGCCGGTGCAGATTACACAATCTATTGTTAATTTCCCACTGTGGTTTTAACAGTCTCGGACGTAAAGTTTAATATCGGTGTGATTTTGTGGGAGATTTGTATTGGTTGGAAAGAAATAACGTTTATTGTAGGTTACATCATGCAGCATAGGGTTGCTTTTCAATTTTAGTGATCTCAAATACATACTGTCATGAATGTATTGAGTGGCTTGTTTCACTGCATCCGGATAGGTTATCCAACCGGGGTTTCCTGGTGCTAGGGCGGCATTTGACTTTGTCACTATATGGTTGGCAATGAAGCCGATGGAATCGATGTTGTAGTTGACTGTAAGCTCGCCGACATATGCTTGCGTTACTTTTTTGCTTGCGTCTGAGAAATCCCGGGCGAGAGAATGTGTATTGCCATCTGCGGAGTGGCATATTTTTAGCTGGACGATGTCAATGTCGTCAAAGTTTATCAGGGATTTTCCAGTTGGATCTTTAAGCGCTTTCAGTTCATTATATAGTTTTTGTCCATCCCAGTAAGAATACCGTTTTAATGTCCGGCCGCCAGTAACTCTTGGGGCGCGATCAGCAATTTGTACTCGCGCTGTGACGCCGCCGTGTACGGTTGCTTTGGCAGGTGAACCATGAGCCATGACGATAAGCCGGGTAAGAGGGGCGGTGGATGTGAAGTCACACTGTAGTAAACTGGGGCCCAGCAAATAAGATTGTTCTTTCGCGACCGTTCGTAAATCGGTATCAGTAATGTGGTTGATGGCGTTCTCTACTGCGGCAGTGACAGCACGTCTGCTGCGAGACAGCTTCATTTGCAGAGAGTTAGTGTGATTGATAATGTCTGTAACGGTGTCTTGTATCTGCTTTTGCGCTTGACTGGCGGTATCCAATGCGGTTCGCGCACTGGCGCGATCCGCCTCGATTAGCTTAGCGGTTTCGGCGAGTGCTATTTTGTTTGCTTTCTTCGTGTTTTTAAAAGGATTTAGAGGTGTGAGTTGTTTGTAACAGGCTGGGCGATAGTTGTGCTTTTTTAAAAAGTCTAAAATGACATCGGTATTGGCACTGCTTTGATTAGGCATCTCATTGACGCGTTTTGTAATACGCGTCCAGTTGGCCCGAAGTTTCTCTACCTTGGCAATGGGGAGTGCCGCTGCTTGGACTGCAGTCTCGGCATCAATCAGATCTGCGATAAGTTTTGCAGTTTTGGTGTGATGGCTAGAGATAGCGGAGCTTATAGACTTCAGCTCCGCAATAGAGCTTTGTGCGGTTGTTAAAGCGTGCGATGCTGTGGCTTTAGCAATAGTTGCTATTACGTTGTCTACATCCAAGAGTGTCTTATTCAGGCGCTTAGTGCTTGCAGCCATTCGAGACAGGTTTTCCCCAAGGGATGCCTTTACATTAAAATCGTCGATCCCGATCCACAGGCCACCATTTCCACCTGGGTTGCTGGGGAACAGGATACTGGTGTTATCGAGGATATTTCCGCCCAATCGCTCAATGGTCATTCCAGATTGTGTTACGCCATTGTCAAGCGTGTTCGTGAGCGCAGTCGGCGTGGTCGGAAGCTTGGTGCAGAGGGCATGATAGGTCTGTGAGGATTTGAAGAGTGCTTTTAGGCCCCCCATTTTTATCGCGTTTCGCAGTTGAACCACTCCACGGCTTGCTCTGCGTACGACTCTGACCAGCCACAGCCCAGCTTTGCCAATACCTTTGGCGCCTGCATCAAGAAAATTGGCTGCCAGAGAACCCCACCCCAGTTTTTTTGAAAGATCCGGGTTAGTTTGCCGCAACGCCAGCTCTGCTGCGCCCAGGCCGAAACTTACAAGGCCAGCAGCAAGCAGTAATGCTCCAGCAGCACCACCCGTGATAACGGACAAGCCAACCGTTAATAGCATGCCGTAAGCGAGTAACGCCCATTCCCACCATGCAGCAGCTTCATGATGGGGTGGCTTGGTTTCGCTGATCATTTGATCCAATGAAAAAAGATTGGCCGATGCCTCCCTCCGGCTAATCATGATATGCCCGCTCGGGTCATGCCAATTTACGGGGTCACGACCTGCGCAGTAGGCCAGATTATTCAGCCCACCGTTTTCAAAGGGGCTGAGACTGTCGCTTTGGCAAAACGCCTGGTGACGGGGATTGTAGAACCTCGAGCCGAAGTGATAACAGCCTGTCACCGGGTCGACGCGTTGGCCATTGTAGCCAAGGCCACTGTTCAACTTGTTGAGGCGCTCCAGAGGGGCCTCACCCCAAGGGGTAAAGCCGACTGACTGACTTGACCAGAGTCCCGAGGCATTGAACGAGTACTCCTCGGCGCTGCTGTTTTGTGGATCCGGAAAAACATACAAGGTCTGACTGTCACCCGCTTCTTCGCCCATTTTGTGAAGCTGTACGATCAAGCCAGCCTCTTCATCAAATGTACGATAGCTTAAAGGTTGATTCTGGCTGTTCAACCAGACCTCGCCACCCAATTGATCATCGGTGTAATGCAGCACACGCCATTGCTGATTGGCGGCATCCCATTGCCCTGCTAGTCGGCCACTTTCATCGTACTCATAGGTCGTATCAGGTTGATTGTTCAGCGTCTGTGCAACAGACAGTAGTTGTCCTGTCTGGGTATACGTGAACTGGCTGTCGTTAATGTCGTTGAGTGCACTACCATTTTTATCGGTCTGAAAGGAGATGGAAGTGGGTGGTTGAGTACTTCCATCTTCACTGAAAAGCGCTACGGTCACACGGGTGCGCTGGGTGGGATGTGACGGGTCGTCATAAGCATACGCCCGCTGTTCGCCCGCGCCATCGATAAATGTCGTGGTGCAGGTAAGCAGGTTGCCAATAAAGTCATAGGTGTAAGCTTGTTCTCGAATGTGTTTGCCATTGATATCTTCAATCTCGAAACCTTCGGCTGCCTCCACCGTCCAGTGAGTAAGTTCGTTGCGTAGTTTGTCGTAGGAAAAATTTTCTGTGCGAGAGGGTTCGGTGTTTCCATTGCGGAACCATTCTTTTTTCGACAGTTGTCCGGTTTGTGACCAGCTAAGTTTATACCTGCTCTTGGTCGTGCCGTTCAAGCTGTAAATACGTTGAACTTCCCTGCCAAAATTATCGTAATCGTAATCGACAGTTAGCTGTTGTCCTTGTCGCAAGTCATCCACGGCCATACGCTTGACCGAACCCTGTGCAGTATAGAGATAGCGATATTCAAAGTGACCGCGGCGTACGCGGCTGCGCCGATTCCTCCCATCGGACCAGACTCGCTTGGCTGAACCATTCGCGAGTTGCACTTGCTCAACATTGCCACGCAGTGAGTGAAGGCTGCATTGCTCATGGGAAACGCCATGTGTCGTCCGGCGCCTGGTCAGGTTTCCAAGCAGTTGCGGGGATAACACCTCTGTGCTGATGCGAGTTTGCAGGTTGGCTCTATGAGCAGGCCGCTCTATGTGTATGGCTTTAGTGAATGCGTTGTAGGTAAACGACGCAATCATTCTTTTGCTGTTGGGGCGCTGCAGGTCGCTATGGAACCAGAAAACCGCGTTGCCATCTGCACTGCTCTCGTTCCACACCTGAATACCGTCTGGGCGCTGGTATCCATTGTCTTCGAATGTGAACGTGCGTAATGAGCCATTGGTGCCCACTGTAAGGGAACACGTTGTGCTGTTTGTTTCATCGAAGACTTGCTGTCCAAGTTGAACTTGCTGGCCGGATGGAGATTTGATGTAAATTCTAGTCGGTTTAGTGTTGAAGCCTTCGAAGGTCCAGGTTGTCGACGTGCCGTCAGGAGACGTTATCTTCGTACGCCGCCCCAGTTCGTCAAAGGTGCTTTTCCATTCCCGGGTTAAGTCGCCAATGGTTTCATTGATTTGTTCGCATTGCCCACGTGCATTAATTATTTTTTCAGTGACTACGCCGGCGGTCTGCATCTGCTGTTGCACATTGTCCCATGTGAGGTGCGACTCTCTGATGGTGACGCATCCGTTGTGATGGTTATGTTGTGTTACTTCCTGGCTGCGCAGTGTTCCAAGCAGTGGCGTGCCTGTAACGGATCTGGTTATTTGGTTTGTTGTTCCGTCTGTTTCGGTTTGCGTGTGCTGTTCGTTAATTTCCCAGAACCAATCCCGCAGTGCGCCAGACAAGCTCACCCCTTTGTTTTGAATGCACAGTCCACCTGCATGATAGTCGTAAGTGCAGCGTTCCAGAACCTCTCCAGAGGAACCATACGAAATTTCTTCAAGGCATACGAAGTCGTTGTCTTTATCGCAGACGTTGACCAGACGTTGCAATTCGCGGCGTACCGGGCGCTGAAGGCCATCGAGCAAAGTGCGCCCTTTGCGACCGTCTGGCCCAGTAGTTGTGACCCAGTTCCCCCCAGCCTCTTGACTCCACTGGTGATGAACGCCTGCCAGTCCGAGGCCATTAGCAAGGCCTGACTGGAAACAATTAGTGTCCCAAGCATAGACGGTACTGGTTAGCAATCGATCAAGTGAATCGTGCGAGCGATAGACCATTGTAGTTGGCCGGCCCAGCTCATCCTGTCTTGACTCACGGAGGATACGGCCGCTACGCCCCGAGCGTATCTGCTGAGTAACAATCGCCGTCAACTCCAGAGCGCCCAATTTCAAGGGCGACTCACCCTTTGTCCACAGCGTGCCGTTGAGGGAATCGACGGTTGTGGTTTCTTTTAATGTTTGAGTGTGGCGTGTTTCACTGTTTTTGTACCACCGTGTTGAGGTTGTCTCGGTCTTGCTCTGTACAGACCCACCGGAGTTTTCTATTTGTTGCAGACTAACCAGCAACCCTTCCCGGCCTGACGCTTTTGTGAGGGTCCACGGTGTGCTGGAAGTGTCTACCTCAACGCCCTCCAGGTTCAGAATGATGTCGGGAATCAACATACCTTGGCTGTCTCTGTTGGCACGACCGTAGCCAAACAAGGAAACACTGATGTCCGAGCGGCCTCCATCGGGGAACGTCACATAGTTGCACTGTGCAAGAAGCGGAGGGGATAGGGCATCAAAAATTTCTGGGCACGCAAGTGGTTGAGCCAAGGCGGATGTTTCACCTTGCTGAAGCCTGAAGCCTTTCAACAATTGGTTAAGCTTTGGAACCTGATCGCTTCGATCAGGCTTATCCGCACTGGCTTGGGTTGCGTAATAGCAAAGGTGCGTGGTCTGCCCATCATCGGTGACGGCTTTCGTAAGCAGTGCCGTATTCGCATCGTAGGTGAAATGTGTGGTTTCTTTCGATGCCCGCGTTTTGGCACTTTTGGCAGCGTGATCGAGATGAGTACTCATGATTGGCTCTCCGGTGTGACGCTTTTCGCATTGCGGTCGTTCAGGACCTGAGCGCGCAGGTCTTCAAATGTCACCGTTGTGCTTACTGGTTGAGTGGCCAACCGATAGATGACAGCCGGATCGGTGCTGGTGATCGCTTCTGGATAGGTATGGGTCGTCGTTTCGCGAGCAAGTCCCGGCGTTGTTTCAACGGTCTGAGTTTCGACCAAGAAGCCGTTGGTGAGCGTCCAGGTCCGTCGGGTAGACGGGCCATGATGATGGGTACCGGTTTCCAGGCTGCGGGTGCCGCTGAAGGTATCGCCTTCCTTCATTGCAAGTACGCTGGTATTACCGTCCCATTCCCAGATATATGTGATTGGGCGTTGCCCTGCGCCGGGCAACAAGGTATGGCGCACCACCCGGGAAAGCGGAATGATGCTGTTGCTGACGTCCCAGTCTTTCCACATTGGCGCGTAGCTCACGTACTCGAGTGAGCCATCATCCTCGGCTACGGAGCACAGCACGCGGTCCAGAACCGCTTCTCCCTCGTAGCCGAACACGACTGATTGTACTGGGGAGGCATCGCGCAGGCCCTGGCGTTTCAGTTGAATGAGCAGGCAGTCCTCGATAGTGAGGCTAACGGTATAGGCCTCATCGGTGTCCGGCCAGACGGTGAATTGGCTGGTGTAAGTGCCAGTTGCTGTGGGTGGTTCATGCACTGCCGTTAGCAACTGGATGGAGCCTTCAGCGATGGAGTGCAGGTGTACATGGCCTTTTCTTCCTTCCCATGACAGCGTCAGTGTGCTGCCTTGTGGTGCCGAAATCTGGCTGGGTGTCAGGATGAAGGCCTTGCGATCCATCTCGCTTTCAAGTTTGCCTATTTCGTCGAGTTTGCTTTGGAAGTTACTGCTCTGCTCGGTCGATAGCCCAGACTCGCGGAGCCATTTCTGCAGGTTTTCCTTGATCTTGCGAACCTTCAGAAGGAGCGCGTCTTTATAGTCCTTACTGGCTTCCTGACCGTCGTGGAGAGCGGGCCTGGTCAAGGTCTCTTGGCGGCCGGAGGGGTAGATCACTGTCAACGCTGTCAGGGAAGCAAAGCTGCCTGTGGCGCCTGTCAATGTGACTCCGTTGATGGCCAAGCGCTTGTTGCCTTTTGCCTTATCAATATGATCGGCGGTGAGCGTGATGGTTTGGCCGGTGTACAGCGTCAGCTTGTGTAAACGGTTATCCCAGGCGCTGAAGCGGAATGCCCAGCCATCTCCGAGAGCACTTTCGTTGGCGCGTGTGGCGCAGTAGTGAAGGTTGAGTTCTATCTCCGGTCCATTGCCCGATAACCCGCGGATTACAGCTACGGAATAATGTGCATGGAACAGCCCGGTCTTGGCATCGACACCGTTCTCACTGGCGCCGCTGACATCGTAAACCTCTGAACCTACGGTATTGGCGTAGTCTGCGCAGAGCGTGTCCTTGGGCTTGAAGTCTCGCCCAGTGTAGGGTTTCTGAATCATGAACGGAGCTTGGCCTACTCGTCGCCCTTCGGGAGTTAGGCTTCTACGCGTTGGTACGATGCCTGTTCGGCTGACGCTGCTTGCGCTGCAAATAACTTCGTTCGGTCTGATGTCGGAGGAGCGCGGAATGTAGAGTCGAAAACCACCGTTTGGTGCATTGGCATCGACGAGTAAGTCAGGTGCGAAATCTGAAGTGTAGGAAATGAATCGAATCCCTTTTTTAACAGCGCTTGCAGTGAGTTGCAGGTGAAGGTACTCGGCATTGACCTCATCGATGCGCCCCAACCGTGAGACGAGAGCTGCTTCATCCAGTAACTTGCAGATTTCAGCGATTCCAGGTGTCGCTAACAAGCCTGCAATTAGCTCTCGACTGCACTCATTTCCCTCAGGTGTGGCCGTAGCGTCATTCGTGTCTGCATCGCGGATATTATCTGACAGGTCTGATAAGCTCAGATCTTCTACGGAAAAATCTGCTCGGTCAATAATGAGATACTCAGGAAATTCCGAAAAGTTCTCATCCCTGGCAGGGGGTGTTATTTGTTTTTTTGCCAGCGCGTCGAGGCACTCAAGCACTAGATCAGCTTCTGCCGTCAACAAGGACGCGTCCTTGAAAGCGTGCAATATGTTGGCGAGATCGGGAGTATGCTCGCGCGCTTGAATGAGATGCCGAGTGTGCAGCCGATTGTTGCTTGCGAGTGAAAGAAGCTTCAGCGCGGCGGCAATAGGAAAGTAATCAGGGTTTGGCCTCGCAAAGGCGATAGTCATCTGATAGTCGTTACTTGAAACGCACTCGGTCCAATACGATGTTCCGCGAGATTCGCGCCAGGAATAATGCGGAGGTTGCGAGTTTGTACGTAATTGCCATACATCTTTTTGTGGGTAGGGTTCGTTGCCTCTTGAGAGCTTGGATGCTACCAGTGCAGGAACATTGGCCGAAGGTATGTAGAAGTCAAAGTCGGGGCGCTTCATCAGTTCGCGAGTAAACCGTTCGCGAGCTTCTCGTCGATTTACTTCTTTTCGATCTCGCTCGGTTAGAGGTTCATCACCAAAAGCGATCATGCTCGAAAAATGAGTGTGGTAGCTGGTCACATACGCCCGTTCTTCCTCTTTCAACCTGGCGTATTCTTCTGCTTCTTCCCACTGGAAATAATCGCGCACGAAAGTAAATTCAGGGTAAAGATCAGGAAGGCAGCGCGCGGCTGGGGTGGGTTCTTTTTCAATTTGACCGACAATCAGGACACTCTCCAACGCCTTAGGCAGCCACAGCGTGTGATTAGACAGATCCATTGCATCAATGACCGGCTGCGGATGTAGAGCATCCAGTGTGCCCCACCGCACGAATTGAGACCCAAGCTGCAAGGCCAATCCCCTGACCCATTGAGCGAGCGACTGGGTTTGCTCTGAATCCGCTGTGAACATCCAGGTTGAAACAGTCTGCTCGTTCCAGCGATCGGTAAGTGCCAAGGTCAAGCCTTGCTTATAATCCTGGTACAGCTGCTGAAGCGTGAGTTTTTGACCCGCCAGCGTTTCAAGCGCTGGCTCATAAGTGCCACCTAGGCTGGGAAGACCCTCTACAATGAATCTTGCAGGTAGTGGCAATAGCCACAGCCACCAACCGTCTGCTGAGTCCGGTTTGCCTTTGTGAGAATAAGCATCCCCGAGCCGTAGGCAATCTCCCAGTGCAGACGTCTGCAGCGTCTCGGCCAGTGAAAGGAGGCACGCTTGGGCATCAGACTCACCCTGCGGGACAGTGAAGCTGAGCGGCGATCCAGGCAACTGCGTGCTGCTGTATTGGTCGAGCATGTGAAACTTTATTTCCTGACCAGCCACTGGCGTAAAGGCACTCACTGCCCGATGCTTTCTGAATGACAGTGCGTCGAGTTCAACCGAAAGGTTGGACTGCTGAGGAATCCAAAGTGAGTTTCCGCTGGGCGCTGCAGTTAGGGTTACTCCATCTTCCGCTAACGCACCTGCTCGCAGCATCCCGTATTGGCTATTGGCATTGAGGTGCTGCTTGTTAATGAAGTCACAAAACCCGTTGATCCACGTACTTGAAGCGGCATTGTCCGTGGCAATTGAGTAGAGATGGGTTTCATACAGGCGTAGGGTCGTTCGGTCGCGCACTTGTACAGAGACAGTATCGCCCTCGGCGGGCGGATAATCAGGGAGGTTGCAGGCGATAACCTGATTGGCGGTGAAGGGGGCATTGGTGAACAGCCGGCAGTTATCCGCGTAGTACCATAGGCGGTTTAGCCTATGTTTTTCTGATGATTCCAGTCTTAAGAAGTCGGTGGTACGCAAAACTGTATCGGCTATTGCCATCCCGCCGGAATCTGCCAGATAACCCGCGCACATCCACTGGTTACCATCTGCCACTGCCAGCGTCGCATTGAGGGTTGAAAGAAACACCTTTGGCCAGCTTTCCAAGATGTTGTCGTCCGTCGTTGCCTGAGAGGACACAGTCTTGAGAATACGTCCATCGTGTTCACTGATGACCCAGGCTTTTACGCATTCGCCGGGTTTCAAATCGCGATCGGCTAGCAAAAAAACTGGGCTACACCACGTGTGAGCACCGCCACCGATCATGGTAGGCTCAAACCCCGTCATGTTGGGCAACATGTCGTTATTTAATGCACTGGCGGAAACAGCCCATTGTGCAGCCGGATATAATGCTTCAATTGTCTGCGCGTCTGAAGGCACGGGTTCGGCAGTGAGCTTGATGTCGGCCAGCGTGTAGACGGCTGCGATTTCGGACTCATCGATATCGACACTATCGTATGCTGCGAATTTTGCGATAGACTCGTGCTGCTGGCTCAGCGCGTCAAAGGTTTTTTTAAAGGGGATGCTGCAACCGAAAGTAATGCTGCCTGAATAAACGTCATGTGCGGTGACAAGGCCGAAATAGCCGTAGTGGCTGTCGGTTTTTTCCGGATCGCTTTCCAATAATACCAAT
This sequence comes from Pseudomonas sp. X4, assembly GCF_040784925.1. Taxonomy (NCBI): domain Bacteria; kingdom Pseudomonadati; phylum Pseudomonadota; class Gammaproteobacteria; order Pseudomonadales; family Pseudomonadaceae; genus Pseudomonas; species Pseudomonas sp. X4. The sequence continues at coordinate 5,042,234 of NZ_CP160798.1, forward strand.
AGTGGTCCGGTTTCAGTGGTCAAGTCATCGTGTTCGTAGACAGGCTTGACAGGTTTTGCCCCTGCTTCAAGCAAGGCATTAATCAGGTTTTTTCTTGCTGTACGCGCTTCCGTTACCGCATTGAAATCCGCTACGGCTGCCAGCGAATAAATTTTGCGGATGTGTTGAGTAGCGATGTAGATTTCGTCGTCAGGTGCACAGAAATAACTCAGGATGGGATATTTTTCCGCTAGCTCTGTTTTGACGTCCCGGAGCATTTTGTCTGTTGATACGGTGATGTGCTGTGCGTTTGACAGGAAAGGCGGGTTATTATCAAGATAACCCAGTAAACTATAGTTTTCCAGTTTTCGAAGAATAGGGTCGGTACGTTCGCCATGCGCATAATATCCCCAGGGGGTGTCGATGCTGTCATGGTGTTCCGCGAAATTTTCGATAGGGTGTTTAAGTTCAATCAGTACGGGTGTGTGGCTGGCGGAGATTCGCGCAAGTTCTCCAATGGTTTTTATCGAGGCTCCCGCTTCAATTATGCTAGATAGGAGCTCCTCGTAAACGGATTCATACTTTTCGTAAATTTCAGGGTTGCAGCTATAGAGCGTGATGACTTCGGGCGCAATGCCATGGATGTCCTTCAGAAGCTCCGTATGCGCTGGACCTAATGCGGAATCATCAAAAACAAAACGTTTGGGGTATTTTCGGCTGCTGTCCTGAGCGGCTGTAATCCCGTCGCTCTCCAGGCTCCAAAAAGTACTGTCGTTTGTATATAGGGCTCGAATTGTTATGTTATCGCCATTTTTTAGTTTGGCTTTCTCGATGACTTCTTTGTTGTAGCCTGTTTTTAATGTGTCTGAGAAACGGCCCATTGAACTATCCTTGATTATCACCATGGGTGAGAGGGCGTTAGGCCCGGTGTGAAAAGCTTTGATGCTCGGTAATGCTGCATTGAAAACCGCCTCGGCATGCTCGTTTACGATCTGTAAACTCCGCTTCCTCGTCTGCTGTAGCTTTGCCTGGCCTGAGTCTCAAGACTTTTCACACAGAGCGTAGGACCCTGAGATAAATATGTGGCATGCCCGGTACTGCACATAAAAAACTTCGGTGCCTTGAGCTTTATTCAGTTCTGAGTGTTTGTCACCTAGCAAAAATGTCAGTTACTCTGCTTCGGGAGTTGACTGTCCCGTACGCGCCACCACGGCGTGCTCCAGTTTCTCCAGGTGCGAATGCAGCCATCCACCGTTTTTGCTGGAGCTGGCCAGGGGGGACCTGTAGTGATCTTTGTTGAGCAATGAACCATGGGCTGGATTCGGCCAAGGCGGTGGTGGAGGCGTTGCTGGATGGGGGAGAGGTAGCGGCTGGTTGGGCGGAAGACGATCTCCGGTGTCTTACGGGCTTGGCGCCAGTGACATCGAGCGCCGGCCGCGCGGCACGATGTCAGCCCCCACCCAAAACCCAAGCCATGCCCCAGCCTTTTCGCCGGGCACCTGACCTCATATGCCCAGCCACTGCTGGCCTGATGGAATGCTGACCTCGTCCAGTAGCTGGGCTTAGATGTCACTGGCTTGTCCGCCAGAGAGGAGAAAACGCAGGGGTGTCCCGTTAGCGTCGCAGAGCATGTGGATCTTGGTTGTCAGTCCGCCGCGACTGCGGCCTAGGGATTCTCCGATCAAGTCAGCACAGACCATCTGACCTGTGCTGAAATAGCCCTTCGTCCAACTGCCCTCTACAAGCCCTCCATCCCATGAGTCAGATGAGCTTTTCCGATTTCGAGTACGCCGGTAAGCGCAAGCAAACCCGCCGCGAGCGTTTCCTGGCCGAGATGGAGTTGGTGGTTCCGTGGAGCGGTTTGATGGCGTTGATTGAGCCGCACTACCCAAAGGCCGGCGGTGGTCGCAAGCCGTATCCTCTGGAAACCATGCTGCGCATTCACCTGCTGCAGAACTGGTTCTGGTTGGGCGACCCAGCCATGGAAGAGGCGCTGTACGAGATCACTTCAATGCGCCAGTTTGCTCGACTGAAGCTCAGCGCTCCGATCCCCGAAGACACGACCATCATGAATTTCCGGCACCTGCTGGAGAAGCAGCAACTGGCGTCGGGCATTCTGGAAACCATCAACAATTACCTGCGAGACAAGGGCCTGTCGTTGCGCCAGGGCACCATCGTCGACGCCACCATCATCCACGCCCCCAGTTCGACCAAGAACAAGGAAGGCAAACGCGATCCTGAAATGCATCAGACGAAGAAGGGTAATCAGTATTTCTTCGGCATGAAGGCGCATATCGGTGCCGATGCCGAGTCGGGCCTGGTGCACCACGTGCACGGCACAGCGGCGAATGTGGCTGATGTAACGGAGGTCGCTCACCTGTTGCATGGCGAAGAAAATTTTATCTGTGCCGATGCGGGTTATACCGGCGTGGAGAAAAGGCCGGAGCATGATGGGCGGCCGGTGATCTGGCAGATCGCAGCCCGCCGCAGTACCTACAAGCACTTGAGCAAACGCAGCGTGCTCTACAAAGCCAGACGTAAGATCGAGAAGGTCAAAGCGCAGGCGCGAGCGAAGGTCGAACATCCATTCCGTGTGATCAAGCGCCAATTCGGCTATGTGAAAACCCGCTTCCGTGGCTTGGCCAAGAATACGGCGCAATTGACCACGCTGTTTGCACTGTCGAATCTGTGGATGGTGCGCCGGCAATTATTGCCAGCTGCGGGAGAGGTGCGCCCGTGAGGGCAGATAACCAAGGCTTTGCCTTGGTTATCCAATAATCAGCGGCTGAAAATCGGGCTTTTCGGCATTCCCAAGCCGTACATTTCCGATTGGTGGGCGACTTGTTCGGAGTTTCCCTAAGGGCAGAAGGCATTTCCGACGCGCGCGCGCACATAATGCATGGTGCCCTATCAAAGCTGGTATCAAAGTTTCGAGGCACCCAATGAATCGCTGATACCGTTGCTCAATTGGAACCGTTGATACACCGTTGACCATCGTTGGAACCGAATTAACCCTACCCCTTGGAGTTCCATCACTTTCTGGCCGAGTCGCAAAACAGATCGAGCTCGACGGCCTTCTCGCGGGTGAACCCGTTCCCACAGAGCTTGTGCAAGCTTTCAGATCTTGAGCAAGGCGGCGCTCCTGCGTGTCCCTTTACGTAAACGTCACCATATGCCACCTTCTACCTCAGCCTGATGACGGCCAGGGATTTCTCCCGCACACTGCGGAAAATTCCCAAGCCCGTTCCCCGCCACCTAGCGGGGTACAGCCGGAGTAGAAAATGGCGCGACAACTAATAACAAACGCCCACGACCCGCTGCACGAATCCCGCCAGGCCCGCCTGAAGCTGGCCAGCGAAGGCGAGCTGCCACTGGGCATGCTGCGCGACGAGATCGATGCCTCCTGGCGCCGCAGCCTGGGCCATGGCCTGGACTGCCTGCAGGGCGAGCAGGTCGGCCTGGGCCTGGAGCAGGGCCACGACCTGCGCATGCTGCTGGAGCGCAACCGCCTGCTGGTCGACGCCGTTACCCCCGAACTGGACTACCTGGTCGCGCGCCAGGGCAAGGCCGGCATCGTCATTCTCGGCGACGCCCAGGCCAATGTGCTGGCCATCGAAGGGCAGAAGCACGTGCTGCAACGCGAGGGCCTGCGCGACCTGCACCCGGGTAGTTGCTGGAGCGAATCACTGCGTGGCACCAACGCGATCGGCACGGCAGTGGTGGAAGGCCGGCCGACCTTGATCAACTGCGGCGAACATTACCTCGACCGCCTCAGCCCGTTCTCCTGCACTTCGGTACCCCTGCGCGACCCGCGCGGCGAGGTGATCGGCGTGCTCGACATCACCCGTGAAGGGGTGATGGCGCAACCACAGGACAGCCTGTCGACGCTGATGCTGGCGGCCGGCAACATCGAAAGCCGCATGTTCGGCCTGTGCCACCCGGAGCAATTGGTGCTGGCCTTCCACAGCCGCCCGCAATACCTCAACAGCGCCTGGCATGGCCTGCTGGCGCTGAGCCTGGACGGTGAAGTGCTGGCCGCCAACGACAGTGCCTGCCAGCTGTTGCAGGTGCCGCGCCATGAGCTGTTGGGCCGGCGCAGCAGCGACCTGCTGGGTGAACGGTCACCGGCCTTCATCGCCCGCCTGTGGCAGGGCGGGGTGAGCAGTGTGCAAACGGCCAAGGGCGAGTTCTACTTCCGCGCCCTGCAGTTGCCGCGCCACGGCCGGGTCAACGGCAGTACGCCGGTGAGCAAGCCGGCGCCGGGCAAGCAGTCGCCGGCGCTCGACGCCCTGGCCGGTGGCGACCCGCGCCTGGCGCGCAACCTGCGCATGGCCCGCCAGGGGTTGGGCAATGGCCTGCCGGTGCTGCTGCTGGGCGAGACCGGTACCGGCAAGGAAGTCGTCGCCCGGGCCCTGCACCAGGCCAGCCCGCGCGCCGACAAACCGTTCGTGGCCGTCAACTGCGCGGCCATCCCCGAAGGGCTGATCGAGTCCGAACTGTTCGGCTACCGTGAAGGTGCGTTCACCGGTTCGCGCCGGGGCGGCATGGTCGGCCGGCTGATGCAGGCCCATGGCGGCACGCTGTTCCTCGACGAAATCGGCGACATGCCGCTAGCGCTGCAGGCGCGCTTGTTGCGGGTACTGCAGGAACGGCGCGTGGCACCACTGGGGGCGGGCGACGAGCAGGACATCGACGTGGCATTGATCTGTGCCACGCACCGCGACCTCAAGCGCCTGGTGCTGGAGCAGCACTTCCGCGAAGACCTTTACTACCGGGTCAACGGCGTGTCGCTGCGCCTGCCGGCACTGCGCGAGCGTGATGACCTGGCGGCGATCATCCAGGGGCTGCTGGACAAGTCCGATGCCCGGGGCGTGACCTTGGACCCGGCCCTGACCGCGTTGCTCGAAGGCTTCGACTGGCCGGGCAACATCCGCCAGCTGGAAATGGTCGTGCGCACCGCGCTGGCCATGCGCGAGGACGGCGAGCAGGTGCTGACCCTCGATCACCTCACCGACTGCCTGCTGGACGAACTGGCCAGCGGCACTGCGCCTTCCGGCAGCCTCAAGGACAACGAGCTGGAGCTGATCCGTGGCGCCTTGGCGCGCCATCAGGGCAACGTGTCTGCAGCGGCCGAGGCGCTGGGTATCAGCCGGGCGACGCTGTACCGCAAGCTCAAACAGTTGCGCGGCTGACGTGGGCGGCCTGTTCGCCCGGCTGGTGGAGTCCAGCGACCCTGTGCTCATGCGCCAGGCGTTGGCCTGGCTGTATGGTTTCGTGCGCCCCCATCGACGTGCCATCGGCCTGTTGCTCGGTTTGTCGCTGGGCGCCTCGTTGCTGGCGCTGGCGCAACCCTGGCTGGTCAAGACGCTGATCGACGAGGGGCTGCTGGCCAAGGACTACCAGACCCTCTGGCACATGGCCGCGATCATGATCAGCGCGGGCCTGCTGGGTACCGTGCTGGCCGGGGTCAACCGTTACCTGCACACGCGCTTGTCGGGGCGCATTCTGTTTGCCCTGCGCGACGACCTTTACCGCCACCTTCAGCAGCTGTCGCCGACGTTCTACGGGCGGCGGCGCATCGGCGACATCCTTTCGCGGCTGGATGGCGATGTGGCGGAAATCCAGCGCTTTGCCGTGGATTCGCTGTTTTCGGCGGTGTCGGCGGTGATCGGTCTGGTGGGGGCGGTGGTGTTGATGCTGATGCTGTCGTGGCAACTGTCGCTGCTGCTGGCGCTGCTGGTGCCGATCGAAGTGCTGTGGCTGCGCTGGATGCGGCGCAAGGTGGAGCGTGAAGTACGCAACCTGCGCGAACGCTCGGCAGATGTGTCGTCGTTCCTGGTCGAAACCCTGCCGGCAATGAAGTTCATCCAGGCCGCCGGCCAGCAAGGCCGCGAGGCGGGGCGCCTGGACCAGCTGGGCCAGGGCTACATGCGCCAGCTGCTCAAGGTGCAGGTGACCGAATTCTTCACCCAGGCCATCCCCGGCACGCTGACCTCCTGGTGCCGCGCCTGCGCGTTCCTGGTCGGCGGCTGGTGGGTGATTCAGGGTACTTGGCAGTTGGGTGCGCTGATCGCCTTTTCCACCTACATGGGCATGGCGGTAGGGCCGGTGCAGAGCCTGCTGGGCCTGTACGTGGCGGTGCAGCGCATGGCGGTGAGCCTGGGGCGGGTGATGGAACTGAAGCAGGAGGCCGTGGCCGTGCGCCCGGCAGCCAACCCGCAGCCGATTCCCGACGGCCCGGGCGAATTGCGCCTCGAGGGGGTGAGTTTTGCCCATGAAGGGCGCCAGGGCGCGGTGCTGAACGATGTGCAGGTGTGCGTGCCGGGTGGCCTGAAGGTGGCCATCAGCGGTGCCTCGGGGGTGGGCAAGTCGACCCTGATCGACCTGCTGCAGCGCTTCTACGACCCGGACGCCGGGCGCATCCTGCTGGACGGCACCGACCTGCGCGAACTGGACCTGGCGGCGCTGCGCCGGCGCATTGCGGTGGTCAGCCAGGATATCGTGCTGTTCCGCGGCACCCTGGCACAGAACCTGGCCTACGGCGTGCCCGAGGCCAGCCGTGAGGAACTGGAACGGGTGGTGCGCCTGGCGCGGCTGGACAGCCTGGTCGACAGCCTGCCGCTGGGCCTGGACGGCCTGCTGGGTGAGCGTGGCCAGCAGTTGTCCGGTGGGCAGAAACAACGCATTGCCATTGCCCGCGCCGTGCTGCAGGCGCCGGCGATCCTGGTACTGGACGAGGCCACCTCGGCGGTGGACGAAGCCACCGAGCGCGAAGTGATCGCGGCCATCGACCAGCTGTTCGCCGGCCGCACGCGCATCCTGATCAGCCACCGTGCTTCGACCCTGGCCGATGCCGACCTGCACCTGCAGCTGCACGCTGGCCAGTTGCAGGTGCTGCCCGAGGAGGTGATCAAGCATGGGCACTGATGTGCGTGTTGGCGTGATCGACAGTGGTTGCACGCCGGAGCAGGCCAGCGCCTTGCTGGGCGCGCGCCGCTTCTGGCTGGAGGACGGCCAGTTGCGCGAAGGTGACATGCTGCCTGACCAGCTTGGGCACGGTAGCGCGGTGCTCGCCGGCTTGCAGCGGGAGGCCGGGCCGGTGCCCGTGCTGCTGGCCCAGGTTTTCGGCGCCCAGGCCAGCACCAGTGCCTTGCAGGTGGCGGCCGCGCTGCTGTGGCTGGTGGAGGCGGGGGTTACGCTGGTCAACCTCAGCCTTGGCCTGCAGCAGGACCGGCCTGTGCTGCACCAGGCCTGCGCCGAGGCTTTGGCTGCGGGTGTGCTGTTGTGCGCCTCCAGTCCGGCCCAGGGCGGGCCGGTGTATCCGGCCAGCTACCCCGGAGTGATCCGGGTTACCGGCGATGCCCGCTGTGCACCGGGGCAGTGGTCCTGGCTGGGTACCCGGCAGGCGGACTTTGGCGGTTATGTGGGCGTGGGCGGCAGGGCGGGCGCGAGCCTGGGCTGTGCGGCCCTGAGTGGCAGGATCGCTGCGTTGCTGCGTAATGAGCCGGGCATGGGCCACCAGCAGGTTCATGACTGGTTACGCCACCACGCGGCGTTTACCGGCCCCGAGCGACGAGGTGCCGGCCATGGCTGAACCACGCATTGTGGTGCTGGGGGCAGGCCCTGCGGGTGCGGCCACGGCCATTGGCCTGCGGCGGCTGGGCTATGCGGTGACGGTGGTGTCCGAGTGGCGCCGGTTCGCCGCGCTCGAAGGGGTTTCGCAGCGGGTGCTGGACGGTCTGCGCCACGCCGGCCTTGGCGGGGCGTGGCGCCAGGCGGCGATGCCGGCGACTCGGCAAGTGCACTGGAACGGCCAGCAACTGCACCTGAACCAGGAGTTTCTGCTGGATCGGCAAAGGTTTGACCGGGCGCTGCGCGACGACCTTCAGCGTGCGGGTGTGAGCGTGGTCGAGGGGCGGGTGCGTGAGGTGGTTCGCGAAGTCGGCCATGGTATTCGCCTGGACGACGGGCAGGTACTGCAGGCCGATTTCCTGGTCGAAGCCCGAGGCCGCCAGGCCCCGCTGGCTGCCGACCGCCTGCGCGGGCCGGAGACGGTCAGCTTGCTCAATGTCTGGCAGGCCGCCCCCGGGGCGCCCGCGTCGGCGGTGGAGAGCCTGGCGGATGGCTGGGCGTGGATGGCGCGCCTGGAAGACGGCCGCTGCTACTGGCAAGTCACCCTGGACGCGGCCGGGCTGCCGGGCAAGGCCGGCTTGGCGGATTACTGTGCGGCGCGGCGAGCCGGCAGCGCGCTGGTGGCCGAGCTGTTCGATGCCAGGGCATTGGCGCCGGCAGAGGTGCATGCGCGCAGCAGCACCGCGATTCTGGCCGGTGAGTGCGTCGGGCAGGACTGGATACGCGTGGGCGATGCCGCGATGGCCGTTGACCCACTGTCGGGCAACGGGATCTTCCAGTCGCTGTCTTCGGCGCTGCAGGCGCCGGTGGTGATCAATACCTTGCTGCGCAGGCCCGAGCGGGCCGGGTTGGCGCGGCAGTTTCACCAGCAACGGATCGAACAGCTGTTTTTGCGTTTTGCCCGGATCGGGCGGGATTTCTATGGGCAAGAGCAGGGTCGGGTGGGGCAGCCATTCTGGGCGCGGCGGCAGGGGTGGCCGGACATGCAGGCATTGCACGTGGCGGCGGACTGGAGCGCGGTGAGGGTCGAGCGGCGGCCGGTGTTGCGTGATGGGTTGGTGGATGAGGCCGAGGTGGTGGTGACGGCGGATCAGCCGTTGGGGGTGTGGCATTTGCAGGGGGTGGAGCTGGCGCCGGTGGTGCGGGGGCTGCGTAGCGGCCGACCTCTCGAGGCAGTGTTGTCAGGCTTGCCAGGGGAGCAGCAGGTGATGGTGCGGCGGTGGTTGTTGGAGCAGGGCTTGGTTTGAGATTGCCGGGGCCGCTTTGCGGCCCTTTCGCCGGCAAGCCAGCTCCCACAGGTTGCCACAGAGCCGGAGGCTTGTATTGTACCTGTGGGAGCTGGCTTGCCGGCGATAGGGCCCTTGAATCAGAAGAATGTCCCGACGATCAGCTGCATGTAGGTCCCGGTATCCCGCCCGCCCAGCTGCGTCCCGCCATTGGCCGCGCTGCGCTCCGGCTTGTAGAACCCTACCAGCGGGCTGATCAGCAGGTGATCGTTGACCATCCATTCCACATACAGGTCCAGCTCCCGCCCGCCCAGGTTGCCTTGGTCGGTGTCCAGCGTATCGAAGTCGAAGTACAGCGCGCCGACGGTCAGGTTGTCCCGTGGCTTGCCCTTCAGCGCCACGTGGTGCACCTGGCTGTTGCTGTTGAACGGCCCGGCGTAGTTGGCTGCCACCTCACCCTGGAACCAGGTGCCATAGCCACGGCTCAGGCCATAGAACAGCGGGTCGAAGTCTTCGGAAAAGCGGCTGTAGCGGTAGGTGGCGGTGGGGGACCAGGGCAGTTCGGAAAAGGTCCAGTTGCCTTCCAGGTACCAGGCGTTCTCCCGCCCGCCGGTTTTGTCCTGGGTCACGTACTCGGCGGCCAGCTCCAGGTCTTTCACCCCCAGGTTGCCACGCCCACGCAGGCTGGCGGTGTCCATGCCGTCGCGGTGTTCCAGGCCCATGATCTGCGCGTAGCGCTGGTCCACGTCGAGGCCGCGGATCCAGCTCAGGCCGACGGTGCCGGCGTCGGCGACATGCTCCAGGTTGGCCACCGCCAGCGAGGTGTCGGCCTGGTAGTGGTTGTCGGACTTCAGCCACATCAGGTCGCTGCGCCAGCCTTGCTTGCCGCCCAGGCGCAGCACGGCGGTGCGGTCGAAGGCCTTGCGTGCGGCCAGGTAGTAGGCGCCGCCGCGGTCGAAGTTGGCGCCCAGGTCGACCTTGCCCAGGTTCACCGGGTCGCCCTGGATCAGGAAGCCGTCGCCCAAGGTCACCACCTGGCGGCCGCCGGAAATGTCCACGCCGTCTTCGCCCAGGGCCGGGAACAGGTTGGCCGAGCGCCAGCCCAGGTACAGGTCTTCGATGGCGGTGCGGCGCTCGTCACCCAGGGTCAGGCCGGCGGCATCGCCGTCGCCCCAGGTGGCGGAGCTGAGCAGGTTGAAGGCGCCGTAGAGCGCGCCGCTGTCGGCCAGGGCCTGGCTGCCGCTGAGGCCATATTTGACGTAGCCTTCCTGCCAGGCGGTACTGCCGGGCTTGCGGTTGCCGGCCAGGTTGAAGCTTTCGTCACTGTGGAAGGCGCCGAACAGGGCTTCGAGGTCGGCGTTGAGGGTGGTGCCGTCGTGGTTGTACAGCTCGTAGGCCTGGGTGACCGGGGCGGCGAACAGCAGGGCCAATGTGCAGGCGAGTTTGTGCCTCATGGTGTGCTCCATGTTTTTGTTGTTGTTTTCGGGTTGCCTGTGCCGGCCTCTTCGCGGGTGAACCCGCTCCCACAGGGACCCCACAGTGTTCAGGCCTGTGGTGATCCTGTGGGAGCGGGTTTACCCGCGAAAGGGCCGGTACAGGCTGAAGATCAGAGCTTGATCAACACCGACTTCAGCTCGGTGTAGTGCTCGATGGCAGCCGCCCCCATCTCACGGCCGACGCCGGACATCTTGTAGCCGCCAAAGGGCAAGGCAGGGTCGAGGGCGCTGTGGCAGTTGACCCACACCGACCCCGACTTGATGCGTGGGATCATACGGTGCACGGCGGCCAGGTCGTTGGACCAGATGCTCGCACCCAGGCCATAGGGGTTGTCGTTGGCCATGCCGATCACTTCGTCGATGTCATCGAACGGCATCGCCACCAGCACCGGGCCGAAGATCTCTTCCTGCACCAGGCGGTGGTGCTGGTCGACATCGACGATCACCGTTGGCTTTACGAAGTAGCCCGGCCCGAAGCCTTCGCCACCGCAGGCGATGGTCGCGCCCAGCTCGCGGCCAAGCTCGATGTAGCCGGTGACGCGGTCCTGCTGCTTGGCCGAGATCAGCGGGCCCATCTGCACTGCCGGGTCCAGGCCGCTGCCCAGCTTCATGCCGTTGGCGATGCCGGCGATGTCGGCCACCACGTTGTCGAAGTGCTTGCGGTGCACGTACAGGCGGGACCCGGCACAGCACACCTGGCCCTGGTTGAAGAAGATCGCCGTGGCAGCGCCGGCCGCGGCTTCCTGCAGGTTGGCGTCGGGCATGACGATGGTCGGCGACTTGCCGCCGAGTTCCAGGGTGACGCGGGTCATGTTGTCCATGGCCGCCTTGCCGATCAGCTTGCCGACCTCGGTGGAGCCGGTAAAGGTCAGCTTGTCCACGCCGGGGTGGCGGCTGAGTGCGGCGCCAGCGTTCAGGCCGGTGCCGGTGACCACGTTGAACACACCAGCCGGGTAGCCGGCTTCGTCCACCAGCTCAGCCAGCTTGAGCACGCTCAGCGGTGTTTCGTCCGCAGGTTTGAGCACTACGGTGCAACCGGTAGCCAGGGCCGGGCCGAGCTTCCAGCAGGCCAGCAGCAACGGGAAGTTCCAGGCGACGATGGCGCCGACCACGCCCACTGCCTCGCGCCGCACGAAACCATGAAACTGGTCGTTGGGCATCAACGGCATCGAGGCTTCGACGGTGCTACCCTCGATCTTGGTGGCCCAGCCGGCCATGTAGCGCAGGAAGTCGATGGCCAGTTGCACGTCCATCACCTGGGCAACGGCGGCGCTCTTGCCGTTGTTCAGGCATTCCAGTTCGGCCAGCTGGCGGGCGTCGCGCTCCATCAGGTCGGCCAGGCGCCACAGCAGGTTCTGCCGTTCGCGTGGGCGCAGGCGGCTCCACGGCGAATCATCGAAGGCCTGGCGCGCGGCGCGCACGGCGCGGTCGACATCTTCGGCCTCGGCGGCGGGCACTTCACCCAGTACCTCGCCAGTGGCCGGGTTGCGGAACGACAGGGTGCGACCGCTGGCGGCGTCCTGCCAGTCGGCGCCGATGCGCATCTTCAGCTTGCGTTCGAGAAAGGCGCGGGTGGCGGGCAGGATGGGCAGTTCGGAAAGCATGGGACGGTGCCTCTTGTCATTGGATGTGACAGGCATAGGCGCAATGGGCGTGCCAAGGTCGGTAGATGGCCGCAAGCCGTTGAACGGGTTGGGTTTTGTCCTGGTGCAAGGTTGGGATTGCAGGGTTGCGCTGTTGCACATTGAGACGGTGTGAGACGGTGGTGAAACAGTGGCATCAAGGGCCAATCGCCGGCAAGCCAGCTCCCACAGGTTAACCACTGCCTTGAAGGCCTGTGCTGTACCTGTGGGAGCTGGCTTGCCGGCGATTGGCCTGCGCAGCAGGCCTTGTCTCAGGATGAAACACCCTGTCGCGAAATGGCACGCTGCAATTGGCCATACCTGCTGCTGGCCAAGGCCGGAAAACCGGCTAAAAGGTTGAAAGAAAACACCTTTACAGCACCTGGCACAGTTCCTGTATCACAACCGTCACATGCACACCTGCTGTACCAAAGCGTGCGAAAACGATAAGAACAACAACCGTGGAGGTCTGACCTTGAAGACGACTCGACTCCGGCGGCATGCGGGCAAACTGGCGCTGGTCGCCGCCGCGCTGCTGAGCACCCAGGCCATGGCGGCCGAGCAGGGCCCGAGCCTGTTGCAGAACAAGTGCATGGGGTGCCATATCCCCGAAGGCAACGACACCTACAGCCGTATCAGCCACCAGCGCAAGACGCCGGAAGGCTGGCTGATGAGCATCGCCCGCATGCAGGTGATGCACGGCCTGCAGATCAGCGACGACGACCGCCGCACCCTGGTCAAGTACCTGGCCGACAAGCAGGGCCTGGCGCCCAGCGAAACCGATGGCGTGCGTTATGCCATGGAGCGCCGGCTGAATACCGTCGAGCAGTTCGACACCCAGCTCAGCGAAACCTGTGGCCGTTGCCACTCCGGTGCCCGTGTCGCCTTGCAGCGGCGCCCGGCCAAGGAGTGGGAGCACCTGGTCAACTTCCATCTCGGCCAGTGGCCGTCCCTCGAATACCAGGCCCAGGCGCGTGACCGCGACTGGCTGCCGATCGCCCTGCAACAAGTGGTGCCGGACCTGGCCAAGCGCTACCCGCTGGAAAGCGCGGCGTGGGCCGAATGGCAGAAAGCCAGGCCCAAAGCCGATGCGCTGCCGGGCCAGTGGGCATTCAGCGGCCACATGCTGGCCAAGGGCGATGTACGCGGGGTGATGAGCGTCACGCCTGACCAGGGCGACACCTTCAAGGTCGAGGTCAAGGGCGCTTATGCCGACGGCACGCCGTTCAATGGCAGCGGTTCGGCGATCCTCTACAACGGCTATGAATGGCGTGGCAACGTCAAGGTCGGCGACGCCAACCTGCGTCAGGTGTTCGCCGCGCTGGATGGCGAAATGAAGGGCCGCATGTTCGAGGCCGAGCACGATGAGCGTGGCCTGGACTTCATCGCGGTGAAGGAGGGCAAGGCGCGCCTGCTGGCGGTACAACCGGCATTCATCAAGGCCGGTGGCGAAAGCGAGATCACCCTGGTCGGCAGTGGCCTGGCCGGCAAACCGGACCTGGGCGCTGGCGTGGAAGTGACCGAGGTGTTGGAGCAGACCCCGACCCTGGTACGGGTGAAGGCCCGCGCCGCGGCCGATGCCAAGCCTGGCCAGCGCGAAGTCGCCGTAGGGGCGCTCAAGGGCGTCAACCTGGCGGTGTACGACAAGGTCGAGGAAGTGAAAGTGGTGCCGGCGTTCTCCATCGCCCGCATCGGCGAAAACGGCGCCTCGGTGCCCAAGGTGCAGGGCCGCTTCGAGGCCGAAGCCTGGGGCAAGGACGCCAATGGCCAGCCGCTGCGCATCGGCTACCTGCCGGCCAGCTGGAAGGTCGAGCCGTTCAACGAGCGTGCGGTCGAGGACGAAGACGTCAAGTTCGCCGGGAAAATGCAGGCCGATGGCGTGTTCGTGCCAGGCGGTGCCGGCCCCAACCCGGAGCGCAAGATGATGACCAACAACGCCGGCAACCTGAAGGTCATCGCCACCCTGGCCGACGGTGGCCAGACTGGCGAAGGGCACATGATCGTCACCGTACAGCGCTGGAACAACCCACCGCTGCCGTAACGGCAGGGGGCTTACGGTTTTCCAACGGATCGATTATCGGGAGGTCGCCATGGGCGCGCTACTGAACCTGGTCGAACGCAACCTGCATGAAGTGCAGGTCGACGCCGACCGCATGCTGTTCCATATCCCCAGCAGTTCGCTGTTTACCGCCGACGCGGTGACCGGCGGCATCATCGACACCCTGCGCCAGCAAGGCTGCTCGGCCGAGGAGCTGATGCAGCGCCTTGGCCAGCAGTTTGCCGGCAGCGATATCCAGGACACCCTGCGCGAGCTGATCGCGCTGGAGCTGGTCAGCGACGGCTCGCCGCTGACCCCGGAAATCGCCCTCAAGCAGGTCGAGCGCACGGCGCTGAACACCGTGGTGCTCAACGTCAACACCGGCTGCAACCTCAGCTGCACCTACTGCTACAAGGAAGACCTGGACAAACCGTCCGCGGGCAAGAAGATGAGTACCGCCACCGCCGAGGCTTCGGTGGAGATGCTGCTCAAGGAGTCGCCCGACGAGCAGCGCTACAGCGTGGTGTTCTTCGGTGGCGAGCCGCTGTCCAACCGGCCACTGATCGAGCACATGGTCGCCTACTGCGAGCGGCGCTTCGCCGAGGCGGGCAAGCAGGTGGAGTTCATCATGACCACCAATGCCACCTTGCTCACCGAAGAGATCATCGACTGGCTCAATGCCCACCGCTTCGGCCTGTCGATCAGCATCGACGGCCCCAAGACCGTGCACGACCGCAACCGCATCACCGTGGGCGGGCAGGGCACCTATGACGTGGTGCGGCGCAAGGTCGACATGCTGCTGTCGCGCTACCACAGCCGCCCGGTGGGTGCGCGGGTCACGCTGACCCGTGGCATCACCGACGTCGAGACCATCTGGAACCACCTGTTCAACGAACTGGGCTTCGCTGAAGTCGGCTTTGCCCCGGTCACTTCCGGCGACATGGCCAACTTCAACCTCACCGGCGAAGAACTGGTGCAGGTGTTCGCCAACATGAAGGCGCTGGGCCGGCGTTACCTGGAGGCTGCGCTGGAGCACCGCAACATCGGCTTCTCCAACCTGCACCAGCTGATCACCGACATCCACGAAGGCCACAAGAAGGCCTTGCCGTGCGGCGCCGGGCTGAAGATGCTGGCCGTGGACCATGAGGGCGAGCTGAACCTGTGCCACCGCTTCACCGGCTCCAGCCTGCCGACCTTCGGCAATGTGCACCAGGGCGTGAAGCAGGCGCAGCTCAACGACTTCCTGTCGCAGCGCCTGGACCGCAGCAACACCGGCTGCGACAGCTGCCGCATCCGCAACCTGTGCTCCGGCGGCTGCTACCACGAAAGCTATGCCCGCTATGGCGACCCGCAGCACCCGACCTACCACTATTGCGAACTGATGCGCGACTGGGTCGACTTCGGCATCGAAGTCTACAGCCGCATCATGGCCGCCAACCCGGCCTTCATCGATCGCTACATCACCCCGCGGAAGGCGCACTGACATGAAGCACTTGAAGCCCCTGAACAACAAGGCGCGCATCCTCGAGCAGGCCGCCGCCGAAGACCGCGTCGAAGAAGTCATGGCCATGAGCGCAGTGGCGGGCTGCACCGCCACCACCGACCCGGGCTGGGAAGTGGACGCCTTTGGTGGCGTGAGCTCGCTGTGCCAGCCGATGGAGGCCGACCTGTATGGCTGCTCCGACCCTTGCTGGTGGCCGGCCCAGGTGCCGGACATGATGAGCACCTACCAGGACTGGAACGCCCAGGCGAGCAACTCGGCGGAAGACTGGCGCAACCTCGGCACCGTGTTCCCGAAAGACAAGTGACCGGCCCAACAAGAATGACAAGGGGAAACCGCATGAAAGCTGGACGCTGCGCGTCACTCGCGCTCACCATCGCCGCCACGGCCTGTGCCGGGCTGGTACAGGCCGCCGACACCGGGCCGGCGCTGAAGGCTGGCCACGAATACATGATCGTGACCAACTACCCGAACAACCTGCACGTGGTCGATGTGGCCAGTGACACGGTGTACAAGAGCTGCGTGATGCCCGACAAGTTCGGCCCCGGCACCGCGATGATGGCGCCGGACAACCGCACCGCCTACGTGCTCAACAACCACTACGGCGACATCTACGGCATCGACCTGGACACCTGCAAGAACACCTTCCACGCCAACCTGTCCAGTGTGCCGGGTGAGGTGGGCCGGTCGATGTACTCGTTCGCCATCAGCCCGGACGGCAAGGAAGTGTACGCCACGGTCAACCCGACCCAGCGCCTGAACGACCACTACGTGGTCAAGCCACCGCGGCTGGAAGTGTTCAGCACCGCCGATGGCCTGGAGGCCAAGCCGGTGCGCACCTTCCCGATGCCGCGCCAGGTGTACCTGATGCGTGCGGCGGACGATGGCAGCCTGTACGTCGCCGGGCCGGACATCTACAAGATGGACGTGAAGACCGGCAAGTACACGGTGGCCTTGCCGCTGCGCAACTGGAACCGCAAAGGCTACAGCGCCCCGGACGTGCTGTACTTCTGGCCGCACCAGAGCCCGCGCCACGAGTTCTCGATGCTGTACACCATTGCCAGGTTCAAGGATGACAAGCAGGACCCGGCCACCGCCGATCTGCTGTATGGCTACCTGAGCGTCGACCTGAAGACCGGCAAGACCCACACCCAGGAATTTGCCGACCTGACCGAGCTGTACTTCACCGGGCTGCGTTCGCCGAAAGACCCGAACCAGATCTACGGCGTGCTCAACCGCCTGGCCAAGTACGACCTCAAACAGCGCAAGCTGATCAAGGCGGCGAATCTGGACCACACTTACTACTGCGTGGCCTTCGACAAGAAGGGCGACAAGTTGTACCTGGGCGGCACCTTCAATGACCTGGCGGTGTTCAACCCGGATACGCTGGAGAAAGTGAAGAACATCAAGTTGCCGGGTGGGGACATGTCCACCACTACGCCGCAGGTGTTCATCCGTTAAACCGGTGTTGCTTTCTTCGCGGGTAAACCCGCTCCCACAAGGACCTCCACAGGGGCTGAATGTGGTGCGGTCCCTGTGGGAGCGGGTTTACCCGCGAAGAGGCCCGCTCAATCAACACAAGAACAACAAGAGACCGCCCATGCCCCAGCCAAGCTATTCCCAGGGCAACCAGGACAAACCCCTGCTTACCCAGTGCATCGGCGACGCCTTCGACACCACCGTCGCCCGCTTCCCCGACCGTGACGCCCTGGTCGTCCGCCACCAGGCCCTGCGCTACACCTGGCAGCAACTGGCCGAAGCCGTCGACCAGCATGCCCGTGCGCTGATGGCCCTGGGCGTGCAGCCCGGTGACCGCCTCGGTATCTGGGCACCCAACTGCGCAGAATGGTGCATCACCCAGTTCGCCAGCGCCAAGGTGGGCGCGATCCTGGTCAACATCAACCCGGCCTACCGCTCCAGCGAACTGGACTACGCCCTCGGCCAGTCCGGCTGCCGCTGGGTGATCTGCGCCGACGCGTTCAAGACCTCCGACTACCACGCCATGCTGCTGGGGCTGGTCCCGGGCCTGGCCGGCGGCCAGCCGGGCGCCCTGATCTGCGAACGCTTCCCCGAACTGCGCGGTGTGGTCAGCCTGGCCGTCGCGCCACCGCCGGGCTTCCTGGCCTGGCACGACCTGCAGGCCCGTGCCGCGGCCGTCAGCCGCGAAGCCCT
Organism: Pseudomonas sp. X4; assembly: GCF_040784925.1. NCBI lineage: Bacteria > Pseudomonadati > Pseudomonadota > Gammaproteobacteria > Pseudomonadales > Pseudomonadaceae > Pseudomonas > Pseudomonas sp. X4. The sequence goes on from NZ_CP160798.1 coordinate 5,059,900, forward strand.
GGCCGAGCGCCAGGCACAGCTGCGCTGCGACGACCCGATCAATATCCAGTACACCTCGGGCACCACCGGTTTCCCGAAAGGCGCCACCCTCAGCCACAGCAATATCCTCAACAACGGCTACATGGTCGGTGAAAGCCTGGGCCTGACCGAGCATGACCGGCTGGTGGTGCCGGTGCCGCTGTACCACTGCTTTGGCATGGTCATGGCCAACCTCGGCTGCATGACCCACGGCAGCACCCTGATCTACCCCAACGACGCCTTCGACCCGCTGGCCACCCTGCGTGCGGTGGCGGAAGAAAAGGCCACGGCGTTGTATGGTGTGCCGACCATGTTCATCGCCGAACTGGACCACCCCCAGCGCGGTGAGTTCGACCTGTCGAGCCTGCGCACCGGGATCATGGCCGGTGCCACCTGCCCGATCGAAGTGATGCGCCGGGTTATCGGCGAGATGCACATGGCCGAGGTGCAGATTGCCTATGGCATGACCGAAACCAGCCCGGTGTCGCTGCAGACCGGCGCCAGCGACGACCTGGAGCGCCGCGTGACCAGCGTCGGGCGCACCCAGCCGCGGCTGGAGAACAAGGTGATCGATGCCGATGGCAACAGCGTGCCGCGTGGCGAGATTGGCGAGCTGTGCACGCGGGGTTACAGCGTGATGCTGGGCTACTGGAACAACCCCAAGGCCACGGCCGAAAGCATCGATGAGGACGGCTGGATGCACACCGGCGACCTGGCGGTGATGGACGAGCAGGGCTATGTGCGTATTGTCGGGCGCAGCAAGGACATGATCATTCGCGGCGGCGAGAACATCTACCCGCGCGAGCTGGAGGAGTTCTTCTTCACCCACCCGGCGGTGGCCGATGTGCAGGTGATTGGCGTGCCGTGCAGCAAGTACGGTGAAGAGATCGTGGCCTGGGTGCGGCTGCACCCGGGGCATGCAGCCAGTGCGGAAGAACTGCGTGAGTGGGCGAAGGCGCGGATAGCGCACTTCAAGGTGCCGCGGTACTTCCGCTTTGTCGATGAATTCCCGATGACGGTGACCGGCAAGGTGCAGAAGTTCCGCATGCGCGAGATCAGTGTCGAGGAGCTGTCTGCCGGGTGATGTGTCGCCTGTGCTGGCCTCTTCGCGGGTAAACCCGCTCCCACAGGTACTGCACAGGCTTCAAGGGCATTGGAGACCTGTGGGGAGCATCTACTGCCTGTGCCGGCCTCTTCGCGGGTAAACCCGCTCCCACAGGTATTGCACAGGTCTCAAGGGCAGTGGAGAACCTGTGGGAGCGGGTTTACCCGCGAAGAGGCCGGCACAGGCAGCAGATGACCTCAGCCCTGCAACAGCTCCGGGCTGTTGAAGTTGCTCAACCTGCGATCATCGTCGGCACATTCCAACCCTTGCACCGCTTCACGCAGCAAGGCCTTCTGCAAACTCCGCTCGCCCGCCGCCCAGGCCTGCTCCAGCACCGGCAACACCCGGCGTGGCAGCACGCTGAACATCGGCTGCCAGTACCCACCCTGGCGTACCATGGCCGCACTGTCACCCGCCACCGCCAGCCGCAGCAGGTCCTCGATCAACCCCCGGTCAACCAGCGGGGCATCACAGGCCAGCAGCACCACCCATTCATGCCGCGCCACCTTGAGCCCGGCAATCACCCCCGCCAACGGCCCGGGGTGGTCCGCCTCGGCATCGCCCACCAACTGGTCGGCATACGCCCGGTAGGCCTGCTGGTTACGGTTGCAGGAAATCACCAGGTCATCGCTGAGCGGCCGTACCACGCGCTGCACATGCGCCACCAGCGGTTCGCCCTGCCAGTCGACCAGGCCTTTGTCGCGACCGCCCATGCGCTGGCCGCGGCCACCGGCGAGAATGAGGATGGAGCAGAGGGGAAGGGCATCAGGCATGAAAAAGGGTTCCGGGCAGTCATTGCCGGGAACCCTCCCATTTCACGCGGGGCTTGTCCAGTCAGCTTTCGCTGGTCACGGCCTGCGTGTCGGCATTACCCGCCTGGCGTCGCCCGGCAAGGCGCATCACCACCACGAAGAACACCGGCACGAACACCACTGCCAGGGTAGCGCTGAGCATGCCGCCGATCACCCCGGTGCCGATCGCCTGCTGGCTGGCCGAACTGGCGCCGCTGGCGATGGCCAGTGGCACCACGCCCAGGATGAACGCCAGCGAGGTCATCACGATCGGCCGCAGGCGCAGGCGCGCGGCCTGCACGGCGGCGTCGGCGGCATCGACGCCCTGGTCGACCAGGCTCTTGGCGAACTCGATGATCAGGATGGCGTTCTTCGCCGACAGGCCGATCAGGGTGATCAGGCCGACCTTGAAGAACACGTCGTTGGGCATGCCGCGCAGGGTCACCGCCAGCACCGCACCGAGCACGCCCAGCGGTACTACCAGCAGTACTGCGGTGGGGATCGACCAGCTTTCGTACAGCGCTGCCAGGCACAGGAACACCACCAGCAACGACAGCGCCATCAGCATCGGTGCCTGGCTGCCGGACAGCCGCTCCTGCAGCGACAGGCCAGTCCATTCCAGGCCGGCACCGGCCGGCAGCTGGGCCACCAGGCGCTCGATTTCGGCCATGGCTTCGCCCGAACTGTAGCCGGCTGCCGGTTCGCCGGAAATCGACACCGCCGGGTAGCCGTTGTAGCGGGTCAGCTGCACCGGGCCGCTGACCCACCTGGCCTGGACGAAGGCGCCCAGTGGCACCATCTTGCCGCTGTCGTTGCGCACGTGGATCTTCAGCAGGTCTTCGACCTGGCTGCGCTGGTCGCCTTCGGCCTGCACCACCACCCGCTGCATGCGGCCCTGGTTGGGGAAGTCGTTGACGTAGCTGGAACCCACGGCCACGTCCAGCACCGAGCCGATATCGGCAAACGATACGCCCAGGGCGTTGGCCTGGCGGCGGTCGATTTCCAGTTGTACCTGCGGGCTTTCCGCCAGCGAGGCTTCGCGCACGTTGGTCAGCACCTTGCTCTTGCCGGCATTGGCCAGCAGCTCGTCGCGGGCGGCCATCAGCTCGGCGTGGCCCATGCCGCCGCGGTCCTGCAGGCGGAACTCGAAGCCGGTCGACTCGCCAAGGCCGTCGATCGGCGGCGGCAGCACGGCGTAGGCCACGGCGTCCTTGAGCTGGGTGAAGGCCATGGTCGCGCGGTCGGCAATCGACTGGGCGCTGTCGTCGGCGCCGCGTTCGGACCAGTCCTTGAGCGTGGTGAAGGCCAGTGCCGCGTTCTGCCCGCTGCCCGAGAAGCTGAAACCCAGGATCAAGGTGGTGTTACCCACGCCGGGCTCTTCGGCGTTATGCGCCTCGATCTGTGCCGCCACCTGTTCGGTGCGCATGCGGCTGGCGCCAGGCGGCAGCTGGATATCGGTGATGGTGTAGCCCTGGTCTTCGGTGGGCAGGAACGCCGTGGGCAGTTGGCTGAAGCCATAGCCCAGCACTGCCAGCAGCAGCGCGTATACCAGCAGGTAGCGGCCGCTGCGCTTGAGCGCCTGCATCACCCAGCGCTGGTAGCCGTTGCTCATGCCCTCGAAGCGGCGGTTGAACCAGCCGAAGAAGCCCTTGCGTTCGTGGTGCTCGCCCTTGGCCACCGGCTTGAGCAGGGTGGCACACAGCGCCGGGGTCAGGCTGAGGGCGAGGAACGCCGAGAACAGGATCGACACTGCCATCGACAGCGAGAACTGCTGGTAGATCACCCCCACCGAGCCTTGCATGAAGGCCATGGGCAGGAACACCGCCACCAGCACCAAGGTAATGCCGACGATCGCGCCGCTGATCTGGCCCATGGCCTTGCGCGTGGCCGCCTTGGGTGGCAGGCCTTCCTCGGCCATGATCCGCTCGACGTTTTCCACCACCACGATGGCATCGTCGACCAAGATGCCGATGGCCAGGACCATGCCGAACAGGGTCAGCACGTTGACCGAGAAGCCCATGGCCAGCATCACGGCGAAGGTGCCCATCAAGGCCACCGGCACTACCAGGGTCGGGATCAGGGTGTAGCGCAGGTTCTGCAGGAACAGGAACATCACCGCGAACACCAGCAGCATGGCCTCGAACAGGGTGTTGATGACCTGCTCGATCGACACCTTGACGAATGGCGAGGTGTCGTAGGGGATGTCGTACTTGACGCCTTCGGGGAAGTAGCGCGCCAGGTCCTGCATCTTCGCCCGCACCAGGGTGGCGGTTTCCATGGCGTTGGCGCCCGGCGACAGCTGCACGCTGAAGGCGGTGGCCGGCTTGCCGTTCAGGCGCGTGCCGTACTGGTATTCCTGGGCACCGATCTCGACCCGGGCGACATCGCCGATGGTCACCGTGGAACCGTCCGGGTTGGCACGCAGGACAATCCCGGCGAACTCCTCCGGGGTGCTCAGCTGGCCCTTGACCACCACGTTGGCGGTGATTTCCTGGGTGCCACGGGTGGGCAGGTCACCAATGCTGCCGGGGGCCACCTGGGCGTTCTGCGCGGCGATGGCCTCGGCCACGTCGTTGGGCGTGAGGTTGAAGCCGATCAGCTTGCGCGGGTCGATCCAGATGCGCATGGCACGTTCCGAACCATACAGCTGGGCCTTGCCGACGCCCTTGAGGCGACGGATCTCGTCCATCACGTTGCGCGCGAGGATATCCGACAGGGCGGTTTCGTCGAGCTTGCCGTCTTCGGAGGTGAGGGTGGCCAGCAGCAGGAAGCCGGTGGAGACCTTTTCCACCTGCAGGCCTTGCTGGGTCACCGGGCGCGGCAGGCGCGACTCGACCACCTTCAGGCGGTTCTGCACGTCGACCTGGGCCAGGTCCGGGTTGGTGCCCGGGGCGAAGGTGGCGGTGATGGTGGCGCTGCCCAGGCTGCTCTGCGACTCGAAGTACAGCAGGTTGTCGGCGCCGTTGAGCTCCTGCTCGATCAGGCTGACCACGCTCTCGTCCATGGTCGCCGCCGAGGCGCCCGGGTACACGGCGTAGATTTCCACCTGCGGCGGGGCCACGTTGGGGTACTGGGCCACCGGTAGCTGCGGGATGGCCAGGGCACCGGCCAGCAGGATGAACAGGGCGACCACCCAGGCGAATACCGGGCGGTCGATGAAGAATTGCGGCATGAATCAGGCCCTCACTGGCCAGTGTGCTGTGCGATGGGCGATGCCCCTGATGCGTTGTCGACCTGCACCTGGTCACCGGCCTTGACGTGTTGCAGGCCCTCGACCACCACCCGCTCGCCGGGGGCCAGGCCTTCGCTGACGATCCAGCGGTCGCCCTGGGCGCTGCCCAGTACTACCTGGCGGTCGCTGACCCGGGCCTGCGGGTCGACCACCAGCACCTTGGGCACGCCAGCGCTGTCACGCAGGATGGCGCGCTGCGGCACGCTGAGGCCCTTGGGCTGCACGGCCTGCTCCAGGCGCACGCGCACGTAGCTGCCGGGCAGCAGGTCGAGGTCCGGGTTGGGGAACTCGCTGCGCAGGGTGATCTGGTTGGTGCTGGGGTCGACGCTGATGTCGGAGAACAGCAGTTTGCCCGGCAGCGGGTAGGTGCTGCCATCGTCCTGGATCAGCGTGGCCCGGGCCTGGCCGTCACCGACCTGCTGCAGCTCGCCGGCACGCAGGGCACGGCGCAGGGCGTTGAGCTCGCGGGTCGACTGGGTGACATCGGCGTGGATCGGGTCCAGCTGCTGGATGGTCGCCAGCGGCGTGGTCTCGTTCTGCCCCACCAGCGCACCTTCGGTGACCTGGGCGCGGCCGATACGGCCAGAAATCGGCGCGGTCACGGTGGCGTAGCCGAGGTTGAGGCGGGCGCGTTCCAGGGCGGCCCTGGCCTCGGCCACTGCGGCATCGGCCTGCAGGTAGCTGGCCTTGGCGTTGTCGTATTCCTGGCGGCTGACGGCCTTGTCGTCGACCAGCTCGCGGTAGCGCTGCTCCTGCAGGCGTGCCTGGTACAGGGTGGCCTCGGCCTTGGCCAGGGTGGCGCGGGCGCTGTCGTGGTCGGCCTTGAACGGTGCCGGGTCGATCAGGAACAGCACATCGCCCTGCTTGACGTCGCTGCCTTCGCGGTACACCCGCTTGAGCACCACGCCCGCGACGCGCGCACGCACTTCTGCGGTGCGCGGCGCAAGGATACGGCCGCTGAGCTCACTGCTGATGGCCAGTGGCTGCAGTTGCAGGGTTTCCACCCGCACTTGCGGGGTGGGGGCCTGTTCTTCCTGTTCGGCGCTGTCGTCGCAGCCGGCCAGGGACAGGCTCAGGAACGCCAGAAGCGCCAACGGGCGCAAGCGTGGGGGGAGGGTAGTAGACATACGGATCTTCCGATGATGACCACCGGTATGCTACGGCAGGCGTTCCTTGGGTGGCTGTTAATACCTGTAGGACGAGTGTGAAAAAGTGTGAAGAACAATCCTGCCGACCTGTAGGGTTCTATATTCTGCGTGTACCTGTACCGGCCTCTTCGCGGGTAAACCCGCTCCCACAGGGACCGCACAGCATCTGGAACCTGTGCAGCCCCTGTGGGAGCGGGTTTACCCGCGAAGAGGCCGGCAAGGCCTACCACAACCCAGACTTACAAGCACCTATGCCGAATATTTTCCTGGTCGAAGACGACAGCGCCCTGTCCGAGCTGATCGCCAGCTACCTGCAACGCAACGACTTCCATGTCCAGGTGATCGCCCGCGGCGATCATGTGCTGGACGAGTACCGCCGGCAAAAGCCCGACCTGGTCATCCTCGACCTGATGCTGCCGGGCATCGATGGCCTGCAGCTGTGCCGCCTGCTGCGCCAGGAGTCGCAGGGCCTGCCGATCCTGATGCTGACCGCCCGCGACGACAGCCACGACCAGGTCCTGGGCCTGGAAATGGGCGCCGACGACTACGTGACCAAACCCTGCGAGCCACGTGTGCTGCTGGCCCGCGTGCGTACCCTGCTGCGCCGCAGCAGCGTCAACGAGCCGCGCCTGGACAACGACCTGATCCTGATCGGTGGCCTGCGCATCGACCTGGCCGAGCGCACCGTGAGCTGGCGCGGCGAAGAGGTGGAGCTGTCCAGCGGCGAGTACAACCTGCTGGTGGTACTGGCGCGCAATGCCGGCGAAGTGCTGAACCGCGACCGCATCCTGCAGCAACTGCGGGGTATCGAGTTCAACGGCACCGACCGCTCGGTGGATGTGGCCATCTCCAAGCTGCGGCGCAAGTTCGACGATAACGCCGGCGAAGCGCGCAAGATCAAGACCGTGTGGGGCAAGGGCTACCTGTTCAGCCGTGTCGAGTGGGAGTGCTGACCGCCCATGCTGAAAATTCTGGTGCGGCTGTACCTGGTGATCATCGTTGCCTATGCCGGTGCACTGTTGTTCATCCCCGACACCATCGTCGGCCTGTTCCAGGACCGCTTCATGGCCTACAACCTGGACCAGGCCAAGGGCGTGCAGTCGCTGATCGTGCGCCAGTTCCGCCAGGCCCCGCGCGAGCAGTGGCCGGCGGTGGAGCAAGAGCTGGCCAGTGATTTCGCGCCGTTGGAACTGCAGCTGCTGCGCATGGACCAGGCTGACCTGAGCGAGGACGAGCAGGCGCGCCTGGAGCACGGCCTGTACGCCGTGCGCATCGCCGAATGGGGCTACTACGAGACGGTGCTGGCGCCGCTGGACAAGGAATGGCTGGTGCGCCTGCACTCACCGCCAGACCCGCTGGATATCAACGTGCTGTCGTGGGGCGTGACCGTACTGATCGGTGCAGCCATGCTCGGTTGCCTGCTGCTGTGGGTATGGCCGCACTGGCGCGACCTGGAGCGCCTCAAGGAGACCGCCCGGCGCCTGGGCCAGGGGCAGATGGCCGAGCGTACGCACATCTCGCCGCACTCCAACATCGGTGAGCTGGCCGGGGTGTTCGACACCATGGCCAGTGACCTGGAGCGCCACGTCAACCAGCAGCGTGAGCTGCTCAATGCGGTGTCGCACGAGTTGCGCACGCCGTTGACCCGGCTGGACTTCGGCCTGGTGCTGCTGTTCGACGAAGTGCCGCCGGCCAGCCGCAAGCGCCTGCTGGAGCTGGTGGGGCATGTGCGTGAGCTGGATGAGCTGGTGCTGGAGCTGTTGTCCTACAGCCGGCTGTACAACGCCGACCAGGCCCGCGAGCGGGTCGAGGTGTCGTTGCTGGAGCTGGTCGACAGCGTGCTCGGCGGCTTTGCCGAGGAGCTCGATGGCCGGGGTATCCAGTGGGAGGTGCGGGCCGAGGGGGATCTGCCGCGCTTTGTGCTGGACCCACGGCTGACGGCACGGGCGGTGCAGAACCTGGTGCGCAATGCCATGCGTTACTGCGACGAGAGCCTGTTGCTGCGCTTGCGCCTGGAAGACGATGGCGCCTGCCTGGTGACGGTGGAGGATGACGGGATTGGTATTCCGGTGGAGGAGCGCGAGCGGATTTTCCAGCCGTTCTACCGCCTGGACCGTAGCCGTGACCGCAATACCGGCGGGTTTGGCCTGGGGTTGGCGATCAGCCGGCGGGCGATCGAGGGGCAGGGTGGCACCTTGACCGTGGCGCAGTCGGCGCTGGGTGGGGCGCAGTTCCGGATTCGCTTGCCTGCCGGGTGATGGGCTGCCTGTACCGGCCCTTTCGCGGGTAAACCCGCTCCCACAAGGACCGCACAGATTTCAAACGCTGTAGAGAACCTGTGGGAGCGGGTTTACCCGCGAAAGGGCCGGGCCTGCTAACCCTGGTCCTCCACAGGGGCCGCACAGATTTCAAACACTGTGGAGCACTTGTGGGAGCGGGCGAGCCCGCGAAGAGGCCGGGCCTGCTAATCACTTTCTGCCAGCCGGGCAGACCACAGCACAAACCGGTCCTTGCCACTGTGCTTGGCCTCGTATAGCGCCTGGTCGGCGCGCACCAGCGCCGTGGTCAGGCTGTCGCCCTGGTCCACCCGGGCCAGGCCGATGCTGACAGTTACCGGATGCTCGCCAACGTCTTCGCGCACCCGTTGGCACAGCGCCGCCACCCGTTGCTCGGCGCCTTGCTGGTCCAGCCCCTGGAAAAAGATCGCGAACTCCTCGCCGCCCAGTCGGGCAAACTCGTAACCGGCCATGCTCGCCTTGATATGCAGGGCCACGCGCTTGAGCACTTCATCGCCCACGTCATGGCCGAAACGGTCATTCACCCGTTTGAAGTTGTCGATGTCGATCATCGCCAGGTACTGCTCGGCCGTGGCCAGGCGCAGCTGGCGGTCGGCCTGGGCCATGAAGGAACGGCGGTTGGGGATTTCGGTCAGGGCATCGACATAGGCCTGGTCCAGCAGCACCTTGGACAGGTAGAAGTTGTGCAGCTTGGCCTTGCGCATCTGCAGGTAGCTGTAGATGACCAGGCCGCTGAGGAACACCGCGTAGCTGATCAGCATGGCGCCTTCGAGTTCGTCCGGCCCGATGCGGGTGTGGTAGAACGGGTTGAGCACCACCCAGGTGATGGCCATGGCGCAGAAGAACGACCAGCGCCGCACCGGTAGCACCGACACGGCATACAGCACGGTGGAGACTCCGAGCACCAGCCACACCGGGCGCAGGGCCACCGGGATGCCTTCGATCACCAGGCGCATGCCCAGGGTGATGGAGGCGATGAACAGCAGGTTGAGCACATCGAAATGATGGCTGCGACGGGTGAACCGCAGTACCACGGTGAGGGCGCCGAGCAGGGTGATGAACAGGTAGGACAGCCAGGTGAAACCCTGGCCGCCGAGGAAGCTGACGATCAGGTCGAACACCAGCCAGATCAGGATGCTGACGCAGAATACCAACAGGCAGAATGGGCGCATGGCCTCGAATTCGTGCTGGCGGAATTCGGCGCGCAGGGCGGCGGGGGCGACCTGTTTGCGAACGTGGGCTTCGATGGTCTTGAACATCGCTGGCTCCTGAGAGTACTGCTTTACCAGGCCTGGCCCTTTCGCGGGTAAACCCGCTCCCACAGGCCTCCCACAGCACTGGAAATCTGTGCGGTCCCTGTGGGAGCGGGTTTACCCGCGAAGAGGCCGGGCCTGGAGACTCAATTGGTGGGCAGAACACCCCGGGCCCATGGCCGGTAACGCAGGTCGAACACCGCCTCGGCATGGCACCCGGCGCCCAGCTTCGGCTGGGCAGGCTCAGCCCGAAACGCCTGGCCTGGCGCGCTCACCTGGCGGAACGCCTCGCGCACCACGCCCACCCGGCACGGCAAGGCCTGCTCGTAGCCCTGGCGTACCAACGCGGGCAAGCGCCCGGTCCCGGCGCCATCCTGCCACCACACAGTCAAGCCCAACCCGGCCAGTTGATCCAGCCATGCGGCATTGACCCGAGGTGAGAGTTTGCCGGCGCTGAAAGCGCTGATGTGCAATGGCTTGTCCAGCTGCCGGTTGAAGGCCTGCAACTGGGTGTGCAGGGCATCCCGGCGCTCGGCCTCGCGAAAATGATGGTCGTCCAGCTCCATGGGCAGGTACCAGCCGTCCACCGGCAACTGCCACGCCTGGCGCAGTTGCTGGTACTGGCTGAGCGAGCGCCCCAGCTGCGCCTTCCAGTAACTGTTCAGGCCTTCACCGTCCAGTTCGTCGATGCGCTGGTAATAGGCCGGGTCCATGTACAGCCCCAGCACCAGTTGCAGGCCCTGGGCACGCGCGCTGCGCAGGCTGTCGGCCAGCCAGCCTTGGGCACCGCCGAAATCGCTGTCGCCATAGGCGCTCCACTGCACGATCAGGGTCTTGCCGCCCTGGGCCACGGTGGCGTGCCACAGTTGCTGCCACTGGGCGGGGGTGACATTGGCGTCGCGGTTGAGGGGTTGGTAGAACAGGCGCTGGTCGGCGCTGGCTGGCAGGCACAGGGCAAGCAGGCAGAGGGCCAGGAACGTACGCATCAGAAGGTCATCTCCGCACCGACCAGCACGCCGTTGGCGCGCTCGTATAGATTGCCGCCCAGCGATTGCTGGTATTCGGCACGCACTTTCAGCGAACCACGGTAGGCGTTGTAGCGGTCGTCATCGAACCACCATTGCCAGCGCACACCAACCCCGGCCCGGGCGTCCTGGCGCCAGTCGTTGCTCGGGTCCTGGCTGGAAAACTCGACAAAACCATAGGGCATGATGGTTTGCGGCGAGCTGCCCGGCAGCTTCCAGGCGTGGCCCTGCTGGTAGCGCGACAGCCAGGCGTGGTCGCCGGCACGGGTCCACCAGGCGGCGTCAAGGTAGAGGAAGCGCTCGTTCCAGTCGTCTTCATCGACCCGCCAGTCGTTGCGCCAGTCGCCCTGGTCGAGGAACGAGGCGGTGGCACGCAACAGCAGGTCGTTGCTCGATTCGGCGTGGTGACGCAGGTCGCCCCAGTTGCCGCCGACCTTGGCCGGGCTCAGCAGCTGGCCCAGGCTCAGGCCGCGGTAGTGCTCTTCGTCGATCTGACGCTGGTGGTACAGCTCGGCATACAGGTTGAGGTTGGCCTGGCCGAATGGCTTGTAGCGCAGACCGACACCGGTACCCATGCTTTGCGCGTAGTCGGTGCGGCTTTGCCCACCGAACAGTACCCGGCCATACACCGACAGGGTGCTGCCGTTGCGGCTGGGCTCCTCGCCCAGGGCGTGGTCCCACATGGCCAGTTGCACGTTCTGCGATTGCGCGCGGCGCGAAGTGCCGCTGCGCTGGCCATTGTCGAGGAACTTGTCGTTGGTCGAGGTGCCGGCCGGCGACCAGGTGCTGGCCAGGGTGATGGTGTCGCGCCGCGACAGGCTTTCGTGGGCGCGGCGCTGGCGGTACTTGCGGGCTTCCAGGCTGCCGTATTCATCGTCGCCGTCGACCAGGTCCTGCTCCACATCGAGGATGCGGCGCAGTTCGCGGCGCGCCGAAGCGCTGTCTTCGGCTTCGTCGTAGCGCAAGGCCAGCGTCTCGCCAAGGCGGTAGTCCTCGGGGAAGTCGTGGGTGGCGCGCTCCAGGTAGGGGATCGACTGGCGGCGCTGGGCCTTGTCCGTCGAGCTGGCCAGGCGCATGCCGTAGTCGGCGCGGTAGCGTGGCTGGTCGGGGGCCAGGCGCACGGCTTCGGCCAGCCAGGCGCTGCTCTGGGCACTGTCACCAGCCAGTTGCGCGGTGCTGGAGGCCGCGTAGTAGTGGTCAGCCCGCGGGTTATGCGCCAGGGCCTGGCGCTGGAAGCCCAGCGCCGCCTGGTAATCGCCTTGGCGCTGGGCGATGGCGGCACCCAGGGCCCAGTCGTCGGCGCTATCGTGCGCGGCGGCGTCCCAATAGCGCCGGGCCGCTTGTGCGTCGCCGGCGTTCAGCGCGCCACGGGCGGCGGTGAGGCGGGCGTTGTCGGTCCAGGCGCTGTCCGGCTGGGTGCGCCAGATAGGCAGGGCCGCTTCGGAGTCGCCAGCGGCTTCCAGGGCATAGGCCAGGGGCAAGCGGCTCCCGCTGTCGCCCAGGCGCTCGGCGGCCTGGTAGTAGACCACCGCTTCGCCGGGCTGGTCGGGCATGGCGCAGCGGCCCAGGGCGCGGTACTGGCCAGGCTCGCTCGGGGTGGCCGGTACGGCCTGGCGCACGGCATCGCACTGGCCAGCCTCGGCCAGGCGGCCGAGCAGCTGGGCCCGGGTACTGGCGTCGACCCGAGGGATCAGGCCGAGCATGCGGCGGCTGTCCAGCGGCCCGTCGTTGCGCGCATACAGGTTGCCCAGGCGCTGCAGCAGCGACGGTGCAAGGCGGCCCTGGTGGCGGTCGTAAGCCTGCTCCAGCAGTTGCCGGGCGTGTTCGCCGTGGCCCTGTTGCATCAGCAGGAAGGTGGCTTGCTCCAGTGCGGCCATATCGCCGTTCTGCCGATAGCGTTGCTCCCATTCGGCGGCGGTGCGTGGTTGCGGCGGCTGGGGCGGGTCGCCGTACAAGCGTTGCCTGAGCACGGCATAGGCCCTGGGGTCGGTGCTGGCGGTGCAGCCCTTGAACTGCGCGCGCGCCAGCTCCGGATCGCGGCGCGACAGCCAGTCGACGGTTTCCAGGCAGGGGCGTTGCAGTTCGTTGCTCAGGCGCTGTACCAGCGGCGCGTCGTCGCCTTCGCGGGCCAGCTCCCACAGTTGCTGGCGCTGCTCGGGCTGGTTCAGCTGCGCGGCGGGCAGTGCCTGCAGCCAATGCTGGGCCTGCTGGTTCTGGCCGACGGCGATGGCGCGGTTGGCCATGGCCAGGCGGGCCTGATTGGCTGCTTCGGGGGAAGGGGCGCTGGGCAGCAGCGCGTTCAGCCCTTTTTCATCCACCTGCTGGATATAGGCATTGGCCAGGCGCTGCCAGTCTTGCGCAGGCAACTGGCCTTGGTCGGCCAACGGCTGCAGCTGTTCGATGGTTTCCTTCCAGTTGCGCAGTTGCTCGGCGAAGTTGGCCCGGGCCAGGCGCAGTACTTGGCCGTCCCCCTGAGGCGGCAGATGGTTGAGCCAGTCCAGCGCCTTGGCGGCACCAGCGAATTTGGCCAGGCTCAGGCTATAGGCCTGCCACAGGCGCACCCGGTGGGTGCCGTCGCTGCTGGCCAGCCACTGTTCCACCTGGCTGGCCGGCGGCGGGTCTTGTTCGATCCAGGTCAGGCGCAGTTCAAGCAGGGCGTTGGCGTATTCGGGGCTGTCGCCCAACTGTTCGGCAAGGGCTTCGGCCTCCTTGTAGCGGCGCTGGTGAGCCAGTGCCTCGACCAGCAGCGCACGGGCTTCGTCGTTGTTTGGCACCCGGCCCAGCACGTGGCGGGTCAGGCGTTCGACCTCGGGCCAGTTGTCCTTCTTCGCTTCGCGGTAGCTGCGCTCCATGAACGGGTAGCTGGTGAACCGCTGAAAGTCGGTCATCGGCGCCGAAGCGGCGCAGGGCAGGGCGGCGGAGCACAGCAACAAGCCAGTGAAGGTGAGGGAAAAGCGCGGCTTCATGCCACCTCCCGGGTCAGGTCAAAGGCGGCCTGCTGTTCGCTGGCCTGTTCGATCAGGGCCTGCTGCAGCACCTGCTCGGTGATGATGCCGCGGGCAATCAGGTGCTCGCCGAGGCTCTGGTGTTCCGGGTCGAAGTCGATCAGCGCCTGGTTGAACAAAGTGACCGGGACCATGCCGCGCACCTGCAGCAGGGCGCCGAGCATCACCTGGTGGTGGCTGACCTGTTCCAGCAGCACTTCGTCGTCCTGGTGGCGCTCGAGGATGGCCAGCATGTCGCGGGTTTCCGGCTTCTGCCAGGGGCTTGGGTAGTGGTAGCGCAGGCCCAGGGTCACCCGGCCCTGGGGCGCCAGGCGGGCGCTGACCGGGCGCTTCAGGTGGCGGCTGATTACCCCCAGCGATACCTGGCTGACCGGGCTTTCGCTGGCCAGCACCAGCGTGTCGCCGTCTTCGGCCACCGGCAGCACGCCATAGTGCGTCGCCAGCTTGCGCGGCAGTTTGGCGATCAGCTGCGGGTCGAGCTTGAACGGGTTGAGCGGTGCCCAGGGCAGGTCCATCTGCTCGGCCAGGGTGGCGACCAGCTGTTCGCTGTTCAGCCAGCCGCGCAGCAGCAGCTCGCGGCCCAGGCGCCGGCGTACCGGGCTGGTGATCGCCTGTTGCAGCTGTTCGTCGCTGATCAGGCTCTTGGCTACCAGGCGCTGGCCCAGCGGCGTGCGGGCGGGGGCGGCGATGGCGGGGAATTCGTGAGTGGTCTTGTCCCAGGCCACGCGCCGCGAGTCACCCATCTCCATCACCTGGCGCAGGGCGCGCAGGTTGGCGAAGAAGTTGACGAAGTTGCTCCACATCATCCGCGGTGCCGACAGCAGCCCTTCGCCGATGCCATAGAAACGGGTGACGAACCAGGCGCGCTGGAACAGGCGGTTGAACAGCATCAGCCCGTTCAGCCACAGCAAGGTGGTCAGCAGCCAGCTGTCGCTGAGGATCGACATGAAGCGCCACGACTCCGGCGCAATCACCGTGACCAGCCACATGGCCAGCAACACCAGCAGCAACAGGTTGACCAGGAAACTCAGCAGGTAGGCGAACAGGCCGCGGCGGTCACGCCAGAGGAAGTAGTTGAGCGCGCCCTTGCGGCTCCAGCCGAGGTTGCTGGTGCCCTGGAACACGATGCCGACGATCCACCGCGACTTCTGCCGGATGGCATGCTGCCAGTCGCGCGGGAAGTGCTCGCGCACGCAGATTACCTGGGAGAATTCGCGGCTCATGCCCGGGCGCCATTCCTGCTTCAGGGTCAGCGCCGGGTCGGTGATGGAGTAGCGGGCGAAAATGCACTTCATGCCCTTCTGCTTCAGGCGGAAGCCGATGTCGTAGTCTTCGGTGAGGCTCTGTACGTCGAAGGCGATGCCATCGCCGTCCTCGAGCAGCGCGCTGATGGCGCGGCGGCTGAAGCAGGTGCCGACCCCGGCGCTGGGCACCTGGCCGGTCAGGGCCTCGCGCACGATCACGTCCTTGCCGTGGTTTTCGGCGAACTCGTCGACATAGTGGCCGGCGGTGAAGCCTTTCCATTCCGGTGCGTAGGGGTACACCGGGATCTGGATCATGTCCTTGTTCGGTAGCAGGTAGTTGAACAGGCGCAGCTCCATGGGCGAGATCACGTCTTCGGCGTCGTGCAGGATGAAGCCGGCAAACTGGATGCCGGCGTCCTGCTGGAAGCGCAGCAGCGCGTCGATGATGTTGTTCAGGCAGTCGGCCTTGCTGGTGGGGCCGGGGCGAGCGCAGACCACCTTGTGCACGTTGGGGTAATGCAGGCACACCGCGTCGACGTCGGCCTGGGTTTGCGGGTCGTTGGGGTAGGTGCCGACGAAGATCTGGTAGTTCTCGTAGTCGATGGTCGAGGCTGCCAGGCGCGCCATCTCGCCGACCACGCCCACTTCGTTCCAGGCCGGGACCATGATGGCCAGGGGCTTTTCCGGTACCTCGAACAGGCGTTTTTCGTCGGCTTTTTCGTACTTGTCGTAGATGCGAAACCGCCGGATCAGCTTGCGGCCCCAGTAGCAAAGGTCGATGAACAGGTCATCCAGGCCCAGCAGGAACATCAGCGTGGCCAGGACGATCGCGAGGATCTTCAGGCCGAACAGCACATAGGTGAGAAAATCGATGAATGCCAGGCTCATGTGCCGGTCACCGGCAGGAAGGGGTGGGCCATCGTCTATATCCTCGTTCGATTCCCTGGACGAAGTTGTACGACTTGTCGCCGTTTGTACTGGATAGATACAAGCAGCCGAACGCGGGGTTGTCCAAATTTCAGGCTTTTTCTTGTGGGCCACTTCTTGTAGCTTTACAGGTCGTTTACCCAGGGAGCTGAACATGCAAGGCAAGGCACGCAAGATCGTCCAGGCCATTCTTTACGAAGCCATCGCCGTCGCCTGCGTGGCGCCCGCGCTGGAGCTGGCGTTCGGTGCCGGCATGGCGCAGTCGACCGTGCTGTCAGTGCTGATGTCGGGCATCGCGATGAGCTGGAACATGGCCTACAACTGGGTGTTCGAACGCTGGGAAGCGCGCCAGCACCGGCGTGAGCGCACTTTCCTGCGGCGCCTGCTGCATGCGCTGGGCTTCGAGGGTGGGCTGGTGCTGATCCTGCTGCCGCTGGTGGCGTACTGGCTGGATGTCAGCCTGTGGGCGGCGTTGCTGACCAACCTGGCGTTGTTCGTGTTCTTCTTCGCTTACGCGTTCGTCTTCCAGTGGGGCTTCGACAAGGTGTTCGATGTGCCGCTTTCGGCGCAGCAGGCGAAGTGTTGACTTTGTGCCGCACTACCGGCTAAGTTCCTACCCCATGAATACTTTCCAGCACGTCAACGCCATTATTATTACCGCCATTATCAGCTTGGCGGGCTAGCGCGTACGTGCACCGAACCCGCCCTGGAGGCGGGTTTCTTCTCTCTGACTCCTGGGCAACGTGAACACAGCCAAGGAGTCATCGATGACCAGCTTCGTCAGCCCTCGTTCTACCGTCACCCCCCAGCAACTGCTGTCGGAGCAGGTGCGGCGCATTCTTGCCGCCCCGGTGTACGACCTGGCCATCGAAACGCCCTTGCAAGCTGCGCCTGCGTTGTCTGCCAGCCTGGGCAACCAGGTGTTGCTCAAGCGGGAAGACCTGCAGCCTACTTTCTCGTTCAAGATCCGCGGTGCGTACACCCGCCTGTCACGCCTGAGTACCGTGCAGCGCGAGCGCGGCGTGATCACCGCCTCTGCGGGCAACCATGCCCAGGGGGTGGCCCTGGCGGCATCGCACCTGGGCATGAAAGCCACCATCGTCATGCCTACCACCACGCCGTCGCTGAAGGTGGAAGGGGTACGTTCGCGCGGTGGCCACGTAGTGCTGCACGGCGAGAGCTTCCCCCATGCCTTGGCCCATGCGCTGAAACTGGCCGACAGCGAAGGTGCCACCTTCGTGCCACCGTTCGACGACCCGGATGTGATCGCCGGGCAGGGCACCGTTGCCATGGAGATCCTGCGCCAGCGCCCGGGGGCGCTGGACGCCATCTTCGTGCCGGTGGGTGGCGGTGGGCTGATCGCTGGCATTGCCGCCTATGTGAAGTACCTGCGCCCCGAGGTGAAGGTGATCGGCGTCGAGCCGGAGGACTCCAACTGCCTGCAGGCTGCCATGGCGGCTGGTGAGCGGGTGATCCTGCCGCAGGTCGGCACCTTCGCCGATGGTGTGGCGGTGGCGCAGATCGGCGCCCATTGCTTCGAGCTGTGCCGGCACTTCGTTGACGAAGTGGTGACCGTGAGCAGCGACGAGCTGTGCGCGGCGATCAAGGACATCTATGACGATACCCGCTCGATCACCGAGCCGTCCGGGGCCCTGGCCGTGGCCGGGATCAAGAAGTACGTGGCGCGCGACGGCGTGCAGGGGCAGACCCTGGTGGCGATCGATTCCGGGGCCAACGTCAATTTCGACCGCCTGCGCCATGTGGCCGAGCGTGCCGAACTGGGCGAGCAGCGCGAGGCGATCATCGCTGTCACCATTCCGGAACAGCCGGGCAGCTTCCGCGCCTTTTGCCAGGCACTGGGCAAGCGGCAGATCACCGAGTTCAACTACCGCTATTACCCCGGCAAGGAGGCGCGGCTGTTCGTGGGTGTGCAGACACACCCGCTGCACGACCCGCGCGACCAGTTGCTGGCCAGCCTGCGCGAGCAGGGCTACAGCGTACTGGACCTGACCGACAACGAACTGGCCAAGCTGCACGTGCGCCATACCGTTGGCGGCCATGCCGCACCCGGGGCTGACGAGCGGGTGCTGCGCTTCGAATTCCCCGAGCGCCCGGGGGCCTTGCTTGGCTTTCTGGAGCGGCTTGGCAAGCGCTGGAACATCAGCCTGTTCCATTACCGCAACCATGGTGCGGCGGAGGCACGGGTGTTTGCGGCGCTGGAAGTACCGGGGGATGAGTTGGCGGGGTTGCCGTTGACGCTGGATGAGATGGGGTACCGGTACTGGGATGAGACCGACAACCCGGCGTACAAGCTGTTTCTGGGTTGATAAGCAAACCTAATGCAGCCTGTGCGGGTCGCCCGCTCCCACAGGGACGGCGCACGGCTTGAGGTTGTCGCTGTACCTGTAGGAGCGGCCGCGTCGGCCAACAGTGGCGTGTATTCCGGCTCGCGGATGCTCTACGGCCTGTCGCACCAGCAGCAGGCGCCGGTGGCGTTCGGGCGGTTGTCGGGCTCGGGTACGCAGGCCTGTTGCTGGCCTATCGGCGCAGGGCCAGGGCTTGTGCTCGGCCGCAGGCAGCTACTGCTGCTTAGCACGTTGGGGCTGCTGTGCAGCCCATCGCCGGCAAGCCAGCTCCCACCTCGATTGCATCGACCTCGAGGTTTGCACAGTATCTGTGGGAGCACTGTTGCGCATCAATCCTGGGGCCGCGTTGCGGCCCTTTCGCGACACAAGGCCGCTCCCACAGGTACAGCGACAACCTTGAGAGCAACGCTGTACCTGTGGGAGCTGGCTTGCCGGCGATGAGGCCGGTGCAGGTTTTCAATACCCTCTACGGCTGGCGCTCGGCCACCGCCCGCAAGGTCCGCAATGTCACCACGGGTGCATCCACCACAAACCGGTTGGCCAGCCACCCCGGCACATCCCCCGCAGGGTCGGCCTGCAGTTGGTAGGTCACTTCGGTCTTGCGCTCACCCAGCGGTTTCATCCGCCACTCGCCGCTGAGGTGCTGCACGCGGATCAGCCCCTTTACCTTGGGGATCCTGCCGGGCTCGGCGCTCAGGTGGCGCAGCAGTGTGCCATCGTCCAGGCGTTCGGTGGTGACCTTCAGCACGATGTCCCGCGGCATTGTCGGCCACGGCAGGTTGGTGGTCAGGTACACCCAGGTGTTTTCGCCCTGCACATCCAGCAAGCGCATCTCGGCACAGGCGTACAGCCACTTGCAGGCCACCCGCAGGTTCTCCTGCAGGTCGGTGAGCGTGCGAACGCTGGCTTTCATGGTGCTGACACCACGGAATTGCTGGTAGGGCGAGTCGGGGGCGGCGCTCAGGTAAACGCGGATGCCTTCGCGGTCGTAGGCCAGGTTCCAGTCATCGGCGGCTGGGGCGGTGGTGCAGAGCAGCAGGGCGGCGAGCAGCAGGCAGCGGTTCATGGCTGGTACCGCGCGGGAGGTGGGTGTTTCAGTATGCGCGGCAAACAGAAAGCCCGCCAGGTTGGCGGGCTTGCGGGCATCAGCCTGGGCTTAACGCTTAGGGTTGAGCGTCAGGTGCACGTGACGGTTCACGTCCTTGTACAGCAGGTAGCTGAACTTGCCTGGGCCGCCGGCGTAGCAGGCTTGCGGGCAGAAGGCGCGCAGCCACATGAAGTCGCCGGCTTCCACTTCGACCCAGTCCTGGTTCAGGCGGTACACCGCCTTGCCTTCCAGCACGTACAGGCCGTGTTCCATCACGTGGGTCTCGGCGAACGGGATCACGCCGCCCGGCTGGAAGGTGACGATGTTCACATGCATGTCGTGGCGCATGTCGGCCATGTCGACGAAGCGGGTGGTGACCCAGCGGCCTTCGGTGCCCGGCATCTCGATGACGGTGGCGTTGTCACGGTGGGTGACGAACGACTCGGGAACGTCCAGGCCTTCGACCTTCTGGTAGTGCTTGCGCAGCCAGTGGAAGGTGACGTTGGACTTGCTGTTGTTGCGCAGGCTCCACTCGGCGCCCGGGGCCAGGAAGGCGTAGCCGCCCGGTACCAGGGTGTGGTGCTTGCCTTCGACGGTGATGTCCAGTTCGCCTTCGACGATGAACACCACGGCTTCGGCGTTCGGGTCCAGCTCAGGGCGCTCGCTGCCGCCTTCCGGGGCCACTTCGACGATGTACTGGGAGAAGGTTTCGGCAAAACCGGTCAGCGGGCGGGCGATGACCCACATGCGCATCTTGTCCCAGAACGGCAGGTGGCTGGTGACGATGTCACGCATCACGCCCTTGGGGATGACGGCATAGGCTTCGGTGAACATGGCACGGTCAGTCAGCAGCTCGGTCTGAGCCGGGTGCCCACCGTGGGGGGCGAAGTACGAATGGTTCGACATGGACGATCTCGACTTGTTGTTCTCTCCCCATGCCGTGAACCGCACCGGCCGGTGCGGCGCAGGGGATGTGGCGACAGAATAGGGTCGAGTGTGTGCCATCCACAAATTAAATGTTGGAATACCCGGTATTTGCCGGCTGAATGCGAACCTGCCGGCCAGCGTGGCCTTCCGGCAAGCGGTCGCCCTGGCCGAACAGCTTGTGGCGCAAGGTGCCTTCGGCATAACTCAGCGGGTAGCGGCCACGGCGTTGCAGCTCCGGCACCAGCAGCTCGACCACATTTGCCAGGTCGTCCGGTTGCACTGCGTAGGTCAGGTTGAAACCATCGATGCCGGTCTGGTCCAGCCAGCTTTCCAGCTGGTCGGCCACCTCGCTGGCAGCACCCACCAGCACCGGGCCACGGCCGCCCAGGCCAACGAACTCGGCAGCCTCGCGCACGGTCCAGCGGCGGTTCGGGTCGGCGGCGGTGAAGGCGGCCAGGGCCGCGCGGCCGGCATCGTTCTCGACGTATTCGATGGGCGCATCGGGGTCGAGGCCGGCAAAGTCGATGCCGGTCCAGCCCGACAGCAGCGCCAGGGCGGCGTCAAGGTCGACATAACGGCGGTATTCGGCGAAGCGCGCCTCGGCCTCCTCCCGGGTAGGGGCGACGATCAACAGCGCCTGGGCGTAGATCAGCACCTCGTCCCGGCCACGCCCGGCCACCTCGCTGGCCTGGCGGATGCCGTCGGCGTAGCGGCGCAGTACCGTGGGCGTCGGCCCGCTGATGAACACGCATTCGGCGTGCCGCGCCGCGAACTGCTGGCCGCGTGCCGAAGCACCGGCCTGGAACAGCACCGGCGTGCGTTGCGGCGAAGGTTGGCACAGGTGCATGCCCGGCACCTGGAAGTGCTCGCCCACATGGTTGATGGGGTGCACCCGGGCGGGTTCGATATAGCGCCCGCTGTCACGCTCCAGCAGCACCGCATCGTCGTCCCAGCTTTTCTCCCAGAGCTTGTACAGCACCTGCAGGTATTCCTCGGCCAGGTCATAGCGCTGGTCGTGGCCCAGCTGGCGCGCCAGGCCCAGGTTGCGCGCGGCACTGTCGAGGTAGCCGGTGACGATGTTCCAGCCGACCCGGCCATTGCTCAGGTGGTCGAGCGTCGACATGCGCCGGGCGAACGGGTAGGGGTGTTCGTAGGTGAGCGAGAAGGTGACGCCGAAGCCCAGGTGCTCGGTAACCCCGGCCATGGCCGGCACCAGCAGCAGCGGGTCGTTGACCGGCACCTGCACGCCACCGCGCAGGGCGGCTTCGGGGCCGCCCTGGTAGACGTCGTAGATGCCCAGCACATCGGCGATGAACAGGGCATCGAACAGGCCGCGTTCGAGCAGGCGGGCCAGGTCGGTCCAGTAGCCCAGGCGGTTGAAGGCCACGCTGGTGTTGCGCGGGTGGCGCCACAGGCCGGGGGACTGGTGGCTGGCGGCATTCATGCTGAAGGCGTTGAAGCGAATCGGGCGGGGCATGGTGGGCGCGCTCCGCTCAAGGCAATACGGAAGCCGGGTAGACCGCGTCGGCCACCTGCAGCTTGCGTGGAATCAGGCCCAGGCCCTGGAAGGTATCGGCCAGCTTCTGTTGCTCGGCAACGATCTGCGGGGTAATGGCCACGGCGTTGTAGTTGCGCCGCTCGCTGGCCACTTGCAGCACGTTGGCGTTGATCCCCAGTTGCGGGGCCAGCAGCGCGGCAACTTCCGCAGGCTTGGCATTGGCCCACTGGCTGACCTTGCCCAGTTCGGCGAAGAAGGTCTTCAGCAAGGCGCGATGCTGGTCGGCGAAGCTGGCGGTGGACAGGTAGAAGGTGCGGTTGTTGGACAGGCCGCTGCCGTCGCGCAGGTTTTTCAGGCCCGGCTGGCTTTCTGCCGCGGCGAGGAACGGGTCCCACAGGGTCACGGCCTGGACGCTGCCCGATTGCAGGGCAGCCACGGCATCGGCGGCGTTGTTGACGTAGGCTGGGGTGATGTCCTGGTAGCTGAGGCCGGCCTGTTCCAGGGCAACGGCCAGCAGGTACTGGGCGTTCCAGCCGCGGCCGGTGGCCACGCGCTTGCCCTTGAGGTCTTGCACGCTGGCCAGGTGGTCCTGCTCGCGCACCACCAGGCCGATGCCGCGTGGGTAGGGTTGCTCGGCGGCCAGGTATACCACCGGCTTGCCTGCGGCCTGGGCGAACACCGAGGGTGCGTCGGCGGCATGGCCGAGGTCGATGGCGCCGGTGCTCAAGGCTTCGAGCAACTGCGGGCCGGCGGCGAACTCGTGCCAGCTGACTTTCACGCCTTGCGGTGCCAGGGCCTTCTCCAGGGCGCCGCTGCCTTTGAGGATGTTGATGCTGTTGAACTTCTGGTAACCGATGCGCAGGGTCCTGGCCTCGTCGGCCAGGGCTTGGGACCAGGGCAACAGGGTACTGGCGACACTGGCCAGCAAGCCGCCGATCAACAGGCGGCGCAAGGGGGAGAAGGCACGGGCGGGCATGGGCATTGCTCCTTGATCTGGAAGGGAAACGATGTGCCCAGACTAAGGAGGTGGCGTTTGGCTTTCAATTTTTATATTCCTGTTTGTTAGATTGTTTTGTTATTTTTATATCCTTTTGTTTTGTAATGGTTGGTCCATTTCGACATTTTTTTCACATTCGCTTGCTAGGCTCCCCGGCATTCCCGAGGAGCCCTACATGTCGCACATCCTGCGCAAGCGCAGCACCCGCATCGCCTTGGCCGCCACCGCCGGCCTGCTCACGGCCACCCTGGGCTTCTTTGCCTGGCAGAGTTTCTACCCGGTCCAGGCCGCCTCCGGCTGGGGCGTCGAGGTGCTGCACCGCGACGTGACCAAGGCCGCGTCGCTGTTGCCGCAAGCCGATGGCAGCCTGCTGGTCAGCCGCGAACTGGACGATGGCCGTGGCAGCATCCTCAGGATCACCGCCCAAGGTGATCGGGTGGTGGTCATCGACAACCTGTCCAAGCCCGACGGCATGGTGGCGGCGCAGGGAGGCTGGGTGTTCAGCCAGGAAGGCGGATTTGCCCCGGTCAGCCTGGCCCGCGATGGCCAGGTCACGCGGCTGTTCGATGGCGAGAGCGTGCAGGGCCTGTGGAACGACGGCGAGCACCTGTACGCCATCGAGGACCGCAAGGGCAATGGCCGTTTGATGCGCTATGACTGGCGCAGCGGCCAGCTCGATGTGCTGCGCTCCGGCCTGACCGAAACCGAAGGCCTGACCCGCTGCAGCGACGGGCGTCTGCTGTATACCGAAAAGGCCAACGGCAAGGTCCGCGCCCTGTCCGACGATGGCCGGGACCCGGTGGTGGTCGATGGCCTGCGCAACCCGACGTTCCTGTTCTGCGACCAGCGCGGCCTGTGGATCAGCGAAGACAACACCCACCGGGCCCGGCTGCTGCGCATCGGCGCCGACGGCACGCGGCAGACCGTGCTGTCGTTCCTCAAGGCGCCGCAGTCGATCGTTGCCGATGGCAAGGGCGGCTACCTGCTGGCCGAAGGCGGGCGCAACCGCGTGCTGCACCTGACCCCGCCGCTGGAGCGCAATACCGCCCAGCGCGACTGACCCTGCGCCTGGCTGGGCAGGCGCCGTTTGCGGGTGGGCAGCCGCCGCGGGTGATGGCTACCCGACCAACAGCGCGCTTCCCTGCATGGCCGTGCTCGCGGATAATCCCTCCATTCCAATAAACAGCCTGTGAGTGGGTATGAGTGATTCCGTAGTCAGCCTCGGCCAGCCTGAAACCGAAGGGGGGCGCAAGACGCGCAAGAACAACCCCGAGAAAACGCGCGAGGACATCCTCCAGGCCGCCATCAACGAGTTCGTCCAGCAAGGGCTGGCCGGTGCCCGCGTCGACGCCATCGCCGAGCGCACCGCCACCTCCAAGCGCATGATCTACTACTACTTCGGCAGCAAGGAGCAGCTGTACTGCGAGTGCCTGATCAAGCTGTACGGCGACATCCGCAAGACCGAGCAAAGCCTGGACCTGGAGTCGCTGCCGGCCGAGCAGGCGATTCGCCGGCTGGTGGAGTTCACCTTCGATCACCACGACCGCAACGTCGATTTCGTGCGGATCATCTGCACCGAAAACATCCACTACGGCGAGTACGTCAAGCAGTCGCCGGCGATTCGCGAAATGAGCAGCCTGGTGCTCGAGGCCCTGGGCAGTACCTTGCGCCGTGGGGTGCAGGAAGGTGTGTTCCGCGCCGGCATCGAGGTCATCGACCTGCACATGCTGATGAGCTCGTTCTGCTTCTACCGGGTTTCGAACCGCCACACCTTTGGCGAGATCTTCCAGATCGACCTGTCCGATGAGCAGGTCAAGCTGCGTCACAAGGCCATGATCTGTGATGCGGTGTTGCGGTACATCCAGATCGAGCGCCGCCCCTGAAAGTTCTCTAGTGCCTGGGCCGGCCTCTTCGCGGGTAAACCCGCTCCCACAAGGATCACCGCTGTCCCAAAGATTTGCACAGTACCTGTGGGAGCGGGTTTACCCGCGAAAGGGCAGGCCCAAGCGACACATGAATGAAGCCTTGATGCTCACTCGCCCAACCGCTGCTCACGCGACGGCGGATAGCCAAAGTAAGCCGCATAGCATTTGCTGAAGTGCGACACCGAAACAAACCCGCAAGCCACTGCCACTTCCATCACCGACAGGTCGGAATACTGCAACAGGCGGCGGCTCTTGGTGATGCGCAGCTCCATGTAGTAACGCCGCGGCGAAGTGCCCAGCTGGGCCTGGAACAGGCGGTCGATCTGCCGGCGCGAGCGCCCGCTGTAGGCGGCCAGCTGGTCGAGGCTGAGGGTTTCCTCGAGGTTGTTCTCCATCAGTTCGACGATGGTGCGCAGGTGCAGGCTCATGGACTTCTTCGCGCCCGGGCCGACCTGGCGGTAGCGGGCACCGGAGAACGACAGGATTTCCTCGACACCTTCGGCCAGGCCGTCGCCATACAGCCGGCGCACCAGGCCGAGCATCAGCTCCATGGCGCCATTGGGGCTGGCAGCGCTGAGGCGGTCGCGGTCGAGGGTGAAGCTGGCCGGGGTGATCCGCGTCTGCGGGCTGCGCTCGGACAGGCTGGCGCGCTGTTCGGGGTGGATACTGCAGCCATAGTCGTCCAGCACCCCGGCGCGGCCGAGGAACCATGCGCCGTTCCACAAGCCGCCCAGGGCCATGCCGTGGGCCGCGCAATCACCCAGCAGGCGGTCGAGCTCGGGGTACTTCAATGGCGTGCGCAGGCCGCCGCAGATCACCAGCAGGTCCAGCTCCTTCAGCGCCTCGGCGGACAACTCGGTGGCCACCAGCTCCAGCCCCAGGTCGCTGAGCACGCGGTCGCCTTCCAGCGACAGCGGGGTGAACTGGAAGCTGTCGGCGCGCAGCAGGTTGGCCGTGACCAGCACGTCCATGGCCACGGTGAAACTGGCCATCGAGAAGTGTTCGAGCAATACGAAATCGACCCGATAGGGCGCTTGGGCATTGGCGCTGGTGGACTTCAGCCGCAGCATGTTGCTGGTACTGGTCTTCTTGCTGAACTGGCGTGGCGTGGGCACTCTGGACTCCGCTTCCTGGCTGGCCTCGAGAGTTTGGCGGGTGGCCGGGGGAAAGACAATCTCCCGGGTGGCCGTGTCGTGTTCGAGGTCGTGTTCAGGCAACCTGTCTGGCTTGGCCCATTGCCGTTATGCTGATGCTCCCGTCACTGAGGATACCCTTGATGAAGTACGCCGCTGCTCTGTTGCTTTGCCTGATGCCATTGCTGGCCAATGCCCTGGAACCGGGCGACAAGCTCGCGCCGTGGACGCTGCTCGACCAGCACGACCAGGCTTATAGCCTCGGCGCCGGTACGCACATCCTGCTGGTGGCGCGCGACATGGACGGTGCCAAGCTGGTGAAGGCGGCGTTGGCCGAACAGCCCAAGGGTTACCTGGAAGCGCGCGATGCGGTGTTTGTTGCCGATATCCAGCGCATGCCGGCACTGATCAGCAAGCTGTTCGCCATCCCCGCCATGCGCGATTACAACTACCGGGTGCTGCTCGACCGTGACGGGCGGGTGGCCAGCCGTTATCCCGGGCAGGATGGCCAGGTGCAGTGGTTGCAGTTGGAGCAGGGTACGCTGGTGAGCCAGCGGGCATTTGCCGATGCGCCGGCGTTGAAGGCGGCGCTGGAGACTGCACCACGTCATTGAGTGAAGCCCTTGCGTTGCGTCCTGTGAGATGGCACTTAACGTGTGCAACCTGTGGGAGGGCCTTGTGTCGCGAAAGGGGCGCGCAGCGGCCCCAGGATTCAAGCGTCACCGCCTGAATGGCCGGGGCTGCTGCGCAGCCCTTTCGCGACACAAGGCCGCTCCCACAGGTTCGCGCATGCCTTGGTGCCGTACGATCAGCCAAATCAATCTGAACCCTCGGCAGCCTCTGCAACCCAACCCATTACATGCCAAATGGGAGAGCGCTATGGAAATCGGAACGATCTGGATCATCGTCGCGGCCTTTGTGATCCTGCTGGAAATCTGGGCCATCTGGCACATCATCGGCAGTGACCGGCGCGCCGAGCGCAAGATGCTGTGGATCGTGTTCGTGGTCTACGCGCCATTCCCTGGTTTGCTGTTCTGGGCCTGGCGCGGGCCTCGGGCGGTGAAGGGCAGGGCGGTACTGCAGGAAAAATGACGGTGCGCAGCATCAGGCGCGGGGGCGCCTGATGCCGTCGCTGTTCATTTGGGCAGGATGTCGAAGCGAATGGCTGCGCCCAGCCCGTCCACCATCAAGCAACCGTAGAACTTCACGGTCGACAGCACACACAGATGCTTGAGCGCTTCATGGATGTAATCGTGAAGCAGCTTTTCGGCGTCGCGCCTGCGGTCTGCGAGCGAGGTGCTGTTGAGAGTGATCACCCCGAGCAAGGTGGTTTCAATGTGTTCGACGGTGTCCAGGCCAATTTTCTCGCGCAGGTGCAGGCGCGCCTTTGCCGCATCGTCTTCATCATCTCGTGCGTTTTTTGGCTTGATGGTGTAGGCCAGTTGAAAATTGTATTTGCTCATCGCTTTATCCTTGTTACGTACAGGCCTCCATGCCGGGCCTCGCAATCTAGCGCCTGATGGCCACTTCGCATATGAACGCGTGGTTCACGGAAGCTCGTTCGCTGTGCGAAACGTCCTACAGTCGACGCCTGTTTCGCGGGCAAGCCCGCCCCTGAAAACCGCGCTTGACCTCGAGTTAACTCAAGGTTCGATACTCCGTCCCTCTTCCAACTGATCGAGGGTTTACCGTGAGCCATTCAACCGCGTTCCAGCTGAGCAATCCCGAAGGCCTGTACGACCCCAGCGGCAACGCCTATTCCCATGTCGCCGAGGTGCATGCAGACAGCCGCCTGCTGTTCATAGCCGGCCAGGGCGGGGAGGGCCGCAACGGGCAGCTGTCGCCGCTGTTCGCCGAGCAGGCGCGCCAGGCACTGGCCAACCTGGAGGTTGCCCTGGCGTCGAAAGGCGCCAGCCTGGCCCAGGTGTTCAAGCTGACCCTGCTGATCGTCGAGCATTCCGAAACGCGCCTGCGTGAGTGGGTAGCCGAGGCTGACAGGGCCTGGGGCCCTTGCATGAAGCCGACCTGCACGCTGATACCGGTACCCCGGCTGGCGCTGGACGGCATGCTGGTGGAAATCGAGGCGGTGGCAGCGGTATAGGTCCGGGCGATTCGGTGGTGGCCTCAGATAAACACTATGTTGTATACCGGTGCTGGCCCTACCAGCATGGCCGCTATAACAACAATTGATCTCAGAGGTGACCACACCATGAGCACCGGCACCACCACGCTCACCGACCGCAAGGCCCGGGTCTGGGTCTGGCCTGCACTTTTCAGCCTGGTGGCCTTCGCTGCCAATTCGGTGTTCTGCCGGCTGGCGCTGAAGGACGGGGCCATCGACCCGGCATCCTTCACCGTGGTGCGCCTGGCCAGTGGTGCATTGTTCCTGCTGCTGTTGCTCCGCCTGCGCAAACCCGCGCTTGCCATGGGGGGCAGCTGGCGCGGCGGCCTGGCACTGTTCCTCTACGCATTCCTGTTTTCTGCGGCGTACCTGCAGCTGGGCGCAGGCGCGGGGGCGTTGCTGCTGTTCGGCGCGGTGCAGATCACCATGTTCGGCTTCGCCTGGTACAAAGGCGAACCTATCACCGCGCGGATGCTGCTGGGCATGCTGATCGCCTTCGCCGGCCTGCTGGTGCTGCTGTTGCCCGGTACCGCGGCGCCATCCTTTGCCAGTGCCTTGCTGATGGCCCTGTCCGGCGTGGCATGGGGCGTGTACACGCTGTTGGGCAAAGGCTCACCCCGGCCGCTGGCCGACACTGCCGGCAATTTCGCCCGGAGCCTGCCGTGCCTGGTGCTGCTGGTGCCGATGCTGTTGCTGGGCGCTGGCTTGCACCTGAGCCCGCTCGGCTTGCTGTATGCGCTGGGCTCCGGTGTGCTGGCCTCGGGTGCGGGCTATGCCGTGTGGTACGGCGTGGTCAGGCAAGTCAGCGCGCAGCAGGCGGCGACCATGCAACTCAGCGTCCCGGTGATTGCGGCGTTGGGCGGGGTTGGCCTGATCGGCGAGCCATTGTCGTTGCGCTTGCTGGTGGCGTGCGTAGTGGTGCTGGGCGGTATCGCCCTGGCGCTGGCGCCGCGCCGCTAAAAGGGTGAAGGGCGTGACTGGGCATGGCTGTCGGGGCCTGCAATGCCTGGCTGACTATAATGGAGCAACCTCACCTCGCAGCCCAATCTGTGCAGGTAGCGGTAGGGAACCGCTGGCGAGCCCAATCAGCCTTTGCTCGAACGGTCGGCGTCGGCAGCTTCGGTCACCACAGGCAGGTTGCCGGCACGCTGGATTACCCGCCGTTGCTGCTCGTAGTCGTCCAGCGACAGGCCACGGCGTTGCAAGGCTTCCAGTTGCAGTTGGCGGGTTTCCTCGGCGGTGTAGGGGCGCAGTTCGGGGTGGCTGGCACAGCCGCTGATGATGGCGATGGCAATAACGGCAAGGGTGGCGGACAGCAGGCGGGCCAAGGTGTTCATCAGGTAGCTCCAGGGGCCGGGGTAGTGGGCGGCGAGTCGATGGAGCTAGGTTATTCGGCCATGTCGTTCGGCAGAAATTGCCATTCTCGATAGTGACTATCGATGGTTCCTGGGAGGGGGCGATGGGGCAAGACGAGCAACCGCGTAAATGGGGCGTGCTGGAACCGATCGACCGGATCACCGAAGTCATCTTCGGCCTGTTGATGGCGATGACCTTCATCGGCTCGCTGAGCGTGGCCACCGCAGGGCGCGAAGACGCGCGGCTGATGCTGATTGCCGCACTCGGCTGCAACCTGGCCTGGGGCCTGGCCGATGCCGTCATCTACCTGCTGCGTACCTGGACCGAACGCACCCGCAGCCGGACCTTGCTGGCCCGTCTGCAAGCCGGTGATATCAATCAGGGGCGCAGGCTGATTGCCGATACGCTGCCAGAGCGCATCGGCCTGGCACTGGATGAAGACGGGCTGGAGATGCTGCGCGGGCGCATGCTGCGTGATGCTGGCCGCCCGCTGCCGGCACGCCTGGGGCTGGATGATTTCAAGGCGGCCCTGGCCACTTTCCTGCTGGTGGTTCTGGCAACTTTCCCGATGGTCATTCCGTTCCTGCTGATCGAGACCACCGGTACGGCCATCCGTGTGTCGAACCTGGTCGCCCTGGCCATGCTCTTCCTTGCGGGCTGGCTGCTGGCACGCTATTCCGGTGGCCGCACCCTGTTGACCGGCGTGGTCCTGGCGGTAGTCGGGGCGTCACTGATCCTGGCGATCATCGCCTTGGGCGGCTGAGCACCGCCCGCTCAGTATTTCATGTCGCGGGCGCGCTCACGGCCTTGCTGCTTGGTGTGGCGTTTGTCCTGTCGGCAGCCGGCGTTGCTTTGCTGGTCGGCGTGGCGGCAGTCCTGTTTGGTCTGCCGCGCGTCCTGGCGGGTTTCCTGCCGCACATCGCGGGCTTCGCGGCGCCGTTCGGCGCGGTCGGTGGCCGCCCAGGCCGAGGTGCAGAGCACGGCCAGCATGATCATGGCGATGAGGCGGGGCGTGTTCATCAGGGTGGGCTCCTTTTTTGGATACGTGCATGCACCGGCCTCTTCGCGGGCGCGCCCGCTCTCACAGGTACTCCACAATGTTCGAACCTGTGGTGACCCTGTGGGAGCGGGCGTGCCCGCGAAAGGGCCGGTACAGTCAATTACAGATCTCAGCCCAGCCCTGGTATAGATTCAAAAGCAGCAACCACCCTCACCTTTAGAGCGCGAAAAGTTTGCGCCCGCACATCTGGCCAAAAGCATCGCCATTGCTACCCTTAATCCACGCGGTCTGATCTCATGGAGAGAAGCGATGCGCATCCCACTGTCAGCGGTCCTGTCGGTAATCCTGTATCTGAGCGCCACGCCCGGCCTGGTGCTGGCAGAAGACGTACCTGCCCCCGACCCGGCACCACAAGCCGACACGGTCGCGGCCAAGGACCCGGTGTTCACCCAGGAGCAACTGGACCAGATGCTCGCGCCCATCGCGCTGTACCCCGATGCGCTGCTGGCCCAGGTATTGATGGCCTCCACTTATCCGGGGCAGGTGAGCGAAGCGGTGACCTGGTCCAAGGCCAACCCCAAGGCCACCGGCGACGATGCCGTCAAGAAGGTGGCGAACCAGCCCTGGGACCCAAGCGTACAAGCGCTGGTGGCCTTCCCGCAGGTGCTGGCAACCCTGGGGCAGGACCCGGTCTGGGTGCAGCGGCTGGGCGACGCCTTCCTCGCGCAGCCCGACGATGTCATGGGCGGCGTGCAGCGACTGCGTCACCAGGCGCAGGCCGCCGGCAACCTGCAGAGCAACCAGTACCAGAACGTGACCGTGCAGACCGCCCCGGCACCGGCACCGGCACCGGCACCGGCACCGGCCTCCAGCGGTAGCAGCACCCAGGTGGTTACAGCCAGCAGCCCGCCCACCACCATCATCATCGAGCCCTCCGACCCGCAAGTGGTGTACGTGCCCAGCTACAACCCGACCACCACCTATGGCACTTGGGCCTACCCGGCTTCGCCGCCGGCGTACTACCCGCCACCGCCCATGTACTACCCCGGTTCCGCGCTGGTGGCGGGCCTGGCCTTCGGTACCGGCGTGGCGATCGTTGCCTCGCTGTGGGGTGACTGCGACTGGGGCAACAACGACATCGACATCGACGTCAACCGCTACAACAACATCAACGCCAACAACCGCATCACCAACAACCAGAACAAATGGCAGCACAACGCCGCCAACCGCGACGGCGTGCCGTACCGCGACTCCCGCAGCCGCCAGCAGTACGGTCGCCAGCTGGACGGTGCCACCCAGCGTACTGCCTTCCGTGGCGATGACGCCCAGCGCGCCCAGGCGCGGGACAAGGCCAGGGCGTCGATGGACCGGGCCGGCATCGAACGGCCGGCCACCAGCAACCGCCAGGCACGCCAGCAGATGCGCGAGGCGCAGGCGGGCAATTCGGTCGGCAACCGCATGCAGCCTCGTAGCGACAACCCGCGGGCGACCGACCGCCGACAGGAAACCCGCAACACCCAGGCTCGGCAGCAGAACAGCCAGGTGAGCCAGCGCAGGCAGGGCGAAGGCCAGGGGCGGCAGCTGGCGCAAAACCGGCCTTCCAATAGCGCCGGCCGGGCGCGTAACAATGCCTTCGACGGCGTGCGTTCACCCTCGCGCACCAGCGCGCAGGCCAGCCGTGGCCGCACCAGCCAGTCGTTCGCCCAGCGCCCGAGCGCATCGCGAGCCGCCGGGCACCAGATTTCCCGGCCCAGTGCGCCCGCACGCCGCGGGGGAGGTGGCCGTCGATGAACCGTCAATCGATAGCGGCACTGGCAATCGCAGCCGGTATGGCCTGGTCAACCCTGGCCGCTGCGCAGGAAGTCTTCCCGACACCGGAAAAGGCCGTGGAATCCTTTGTTGCGGCGCTGGGTGAAGACAAGCCTGACGAAGCCCGTCTGGCCCAGTTGCTGGGTGATGACTGGCGTACCTACATACCGCGCGGCGGTGTGCAACGCAGTGACGTGGACACGTTCCTGGCGCAGTATCGCGTGCAGCACAGCATCGACATGTCGGGGGCAAACAAGGCCATCCTCGCGGTGGGCAGTGATCACTGGACGTTACCCATACCGTTGACCAAAGGCAGTGAGGGTTGGCGTTTCGATCTCAAGGCCGGCAGCTCCGAAATCCGCGCCCGGCGCATCGGCCGCAACGAGCTGGGCGCCATGCAGTCGATGCTGGCCTACCACGACGCGCAGATGGACTACGCCACCCAGGACCACAACGGCAACGGTGCGCTGGAATACGCGCAGAAGATATTCAGCGAGCCCGGCAAGCATGACGGGCTGTACTGGGATGACGATGGCGATGGCCAGGTCAGCCCGCTGGGCCCGCTGTTCGGCCAGGACATGGTCGGCGACGCCTGGTATGGCTACCACTTCCGCATCCTCGATGCACAGGGCCCGTCCGCCCCCGGCGGTGCCTACAGCTACTTGATCGGCAACCAGATGAGCCGTGGCTTTGCCATGGTTGCCTGGCCGGCCAGGTACGATGACACCGGGGTGATGAGCTTCATGATCAGCCATGACGGCGAGGTGTTCGAGAAAGACCTCGGGCCGCACGGCGACAAGCTGGCCAAGGAGATGAAACGCTTCGACCCGGATGACAGCTGGAAGGTGGTGGATGTGCCGGCGGGAGATTGAGTGGGGCGCACCCGCGGTGGCCGGTTCAAGGTGCGGTTCGCGATTCAAGGTCCATATCAGCTGGCCAGCTCACTTTGGGTGCCAGGCGCAGGGCGAACTCACACCAGAGCACATCGTTGTGATCCTTGGGGGGGCCGGGTGGTGGCAGGGCTGAGGGGCCTTCCTGCATGTAGGTGCAGATGTAGGCCCAGGCATGCTCATTGGCGCCCATGGTGACCAGAGGGAAACGGTCGATGACATTGTTTGTGCCTGGTGCAACGATGGAGAGTGTGACACCCCATTTGAAAATTAACCCACCGTTTGGCAGTGCGCCGGTCTGGGACCAGCGCTCGGCGCGGACTTGGGACCATTCGTAACTGACCGGCACGACTTTGCCCTTGTCGAATGGGTTCCACCATTGATGCTTGAAGTTGTAGGCGTATATTTTATTACGGGCCCGGTTGAAGCGGATGGGCATGTCTCGTGGGGGGGCTAGATCCACCCGGAAAAGGACAACAACGCACCATGTGATCAAAACATGCGGGATGACTAGCATTAAAATACTCTCTAGATCTGTTGGGTCTGTGTGGATAATCATCCAAGGCAGGTCAATAAGGGTGGAAATTACGAGTACTAGTGTCAGGGCCGACACCAAGCCACGGTATGCCATTGCTGAGCGGGGTATTTCGAGGCAGATATCATCCTGATAATTCGGAGTCTGATTGCCCAGATGAGGCTCTGAAAGCGGCGCATCGCAGGGGGGTGGTAAGTCTTCCTTCCATCCAGTACAGGGTGGGTTCAGCGCTGGCCGGCTCATTGTTTGTCATTCCTGCTGGTACGTATATTGTTTTCTTTTACAACGACTCGGGCGCATGTCGTTGGGTCATGTTTATCTGGCCAGTAGCATACGTTGAACTCGGTGGCCTGAATCGTGTGGTGGTCGGACAGTGGCAGTGATCCCTGGATGCTGAGAGCTCCCGTTGCGCCGTTTAGCTTGATAATCGGTTGCATATCGGATGCTGCCGAGAAAAGGTCTTTAGGTGATTGATTTTGAACGTCCAGTTTTACCGGTGACAAACCATCAGCCAATAATATGACTGTCTCATGATGCCTACCTCCGCGGTGTATGGTTAGACTCCACTGATAGTGCGAGAGGTGCTGGTTGTAATTTGGGAGGCGAATGAAGTAATGCAGGTAGAAGCTCGCCGGCACCGCACTATCGTCGCCAAAGAATATCGGTACTTCATCCCCTCTGTGAATGGTGTGGCTGAGATCGAATTGTATCTGGATTGAAACTTCTGCCTCGAGCCCGATGATTGCGGCATTAAGTGCGCCAATTGCAGTGTCGAGGTCATTGTGGGTAGCCCATTGGCGCCGTGCGGGAGGTAGCCCCCATCTCCCATTTTTGGCCCAGAGTTCAATTGGAGATGACTCGCTCCGTTTGGCTATAGTTGCAAGAATATAGGCGGTTATTCCCAGCGTGATACTTATGCCTATCGGTCCAAGTAACGCGCTATAGCCAACCGCAGCCAAAGCTCCAAATACTGCCGCCCCAAATGAGGTCGCACTTGCGTACTGATAGGCTTGAGCCGCAGTTTCATCTCCTACTCGCTCGGCTCTGGAGCTTGCAAACTTGTACTGTACCCCATCCATGATTCCAGCTATTCCCGCAATGCCGGCGCCGTATCGAGCAATACCGGTTCCCAAAGATGTTGTCGTCACTGTTCCGGGCCACGGTATCTTCGGCCGCATGACTGCAACAGCCAGTCCTGCCGCCTCCACGCTTGCCCCCAACAAACCCAGGGATGAAGACCAGATCGCCGCAAGCGCCTCCGGGTTGTCCTGATGCGTCTCTTGCAACGCGCGATAGTTCTTGCCCAAGCTGTCCTGATGGAACCACATGCTGCCCAAGGCAAATAGCAGCCCGACACCTCCGCTACTCGCTGCAGCATCCCGCAGGCTGCGCATCGCATCGCTTGCCACGCTTTGCGCGGCCGTAGAACTGACCTTCAAACCACCCGTAACCTGCGCACGCAGCGTACCGGCACCAATCGCAACATTGCGTACCAGCGCCCCGACGCCACCGGCTGCACCCTCGCGCAACTGCACCAACCGCGCCTGCAGGCTCTCTGCGCTTTCCAACGTCCAGAGCATCACCTCGATCATCTGGCTACGGTTACCCGCTGCCGCAATATTGATCGCGCCACTCAGCACCATGGCCCGCACCTTGCGGCCCAGTGGGTCACGGAACTGCTTGTCTACCTGCTGCAGAAACGCATCGGTCCGCGCCTCCAGGGCTTCATTGAGCAGGCTCATGTATTCGCCCACTGTCAGCGACACCCGCAGCGGCGTTACCTGCTGCCCCGCAAACAGGGCAAACGCCGAGCGATGCACATGGCCGATCAGGTTTTTCGTCCGTTCACTCAGGTGCTGGCTGAGCGCATTCCCTGCGCTGTTGGTCGCGGCCAGCAACTGGCCAACGGCATCCTGTATCGGCTTGATCATCAACAGCTGGCCGTCGGCGGTACCGGCGATGCCCTTGATGATGTCGTACACCTTGCCGAAGTCGTCCCCGGACAGCGCGCTGGCCACCTGCTGCATCAGCTTCTGGTTCTTGGCCAGCAGTGCCTGGTAAAGCAGGCTGCGGTCGTCTTCCAGCAGCTGCTGCCAGATATGCTGGGTGATCCCGAGCGGCTGACCCTCCTGCGGCAAGGTTTCAGTGGGCCCGCCGGCCAGGCAGGCGGCCATCATCTGGATGAAGTACTCCACCGAAACGGGGGAGGTCGCGTCATAGTCGTAGTAGCCGATCTGCTGAAACGCCCGCTTGGCATAGTGCCGCGCATACAGATCGCCAACCTGGTCGATCATCGACTGCCAGTTTTTCAGTTCGCGGTCGTAATCGGCCTGGAACGCGGCGCGGGCGCTTTCGTCGTAACGCTCTTCCAGCCGCTCGCGGGCGTCCTGCTGCTTGCGCGCGATGTTGCGTTCGGTCTGCGCGTCGATGTCCACCGGCGGCAGATAAGCCTTGGCCGCGATCGGGCTGTCGTTCCATTGCTTGACCTGCCGGGCTTCCCGCTGCGCGTCCTCGGCACCCTGCACGGCAGCCATGGCAGCGTGCAATTCGCGGATGCCCAGTAGTGCTTGCGAGGTGAAATACTCGAAGTGCCGCTGCGGCTGCGCCCGCCATTCCTGCAGGGCTTGCACCCAGCCAGTGCGTTGCGCGTTGAGCTCCATGACCATGCCGACCGGGTCGGGCAGCGTCAGCGCCAGCAGGCCATTGGGCAGTTGTTCCTGCTGGATGACATTGCGCACATGCGTGCGGGTTTCATGCCAGCGGCCCAGGCGGCTGTAAAAGCCATGAGCGCTGGTAAACCTGGCAGAAGAAAAGGTAGAGAACTCCAGCACCTGTTCCAGGCCGAAGCGGAAGCTGTCGGTCATGGCGATGCCGAGGCTGGCAGGGTCGTTGCGTGCGGTGTGCAGGTCCACTTCGACGAAGCGGGCGAGGGTGCCCGGGTCGCTGTCGGCGATGCCTTGCCGATAGCGGTCGAGTACCGCTCGGGGCCAAGGGTCGTTGGCGAAGGCGATCCAGGCCTTGCGGTAGAGCAGGGTATCGATGTTGATGAACGAGGCGATCACATCGTGGCCTTCGGTGGCGCATACCTTGGGTAACGACCTGGGTGGCCCGAAGGGCATCTGCGATACCGGAAAGCGCTGCAAGGTACCTTCCGCCGCTACCTCGTAGGCCTGCCAGATTTCCTGGTCGAGCAGTACGTAGACATAACCCTGGCGCAGGAGGCGCAACTGGTCGGTGTGCATCGGGTGGAAGATGATTTCGCTATCGTCTGCCAGGCGATAGGGGCGCCCCGTATCCGGGCGCGGGGCGTAGGCCTCGCGCAGCAGCAGAATCGGCAGGCCGGAGCGTTCGCAGGCGTTACAGGTGCCGTAGGTGTTGGGGATCTCTTCCTGCATGGCGATGTGGATGGCTTTGCTGATGCTCATCAGGAGTTCCTTTTCCAGTGATTTGACGCAACGGCCAAAACACTAGCGAGGAACGCCTTCGCGGGGGAGCAATGGGCTTCCTAAAACGTTGTAGGATTTTTCGCTTTAGTGCCCTGTAGGAGCGGCCTTGCGTCGCGACGGGCTGCGCAGCAGCCCCAGGGTCTTGCAGGCGATAAAGGCCTATTGCCCCAACATCTGCCGCACCAGCCACTGCCCCGCCGGCCCGAGCGCGCGCCGGCTCGACCAGGCCACATCCATGTCAACCCGTCGCGGGTACCCGGCCACCTGCAGCTCCACCAGCCCATTGCCAAACCGTGCCACCAGTGCCCTGGGCAGTTCGGCCCAGCCGAACCCGCGCACGGCGAACTCCAGCAGGGTGAGGTAGTCCGGTGCCGACCAGGCCTGGCCACGACCGTGGTGCAAGCTGGGGGCATAGGTCTTGATATACAGCTGCCGGACGTTCTCCAGATGCTGCGTCTGCACCTGGGGCGAAGCCGCCAACGGATGCCCGCTGGCCACGTACACCCCAAACTCTGCCTGCTCGGGCAAGCGTGCCACGGCAACGTCAGCGGGGTAGCTGGGCTGGGTGGCAAGAATGCCGATGTGGGCCAGGCCCTGCTGGATCAGCTCGATCACATCGGCATCTTCCGAGGGGCCGCAGCGCAGCTCGGTATGTGGGTAGTGCTGGGCGAAGCGGGCCATCACCGCGCCCTGGAAGGTCACGCTGTAGCTGTCCGACATCACCACCGAGACCAGAGCCTCGACGTTTTCCGCCAACCGCACCGCCAGGGCATCGAGCTGGGCGCTGGCATCGAGAATTGCCTCGACATGGCTCAGCACCTGCCGCCCAGCCTCGTTCAGCGTGGGGTGACGACCGCCACGCTCGAACAACGGGCAACCCACATCGGCCTCGAAATTGGCGATGGCGATGGCGATGCTGATGGTGGACTGGCTTTTGCGCAACTTGCGCGCCGCAGCGGAAAACGAACCCAGCGATGCAGCTTCGACAAAGGCGACCAGAGCTTCAGGTGAGTAGCGCATGGTATTGATAAAACCGATGGTAGCTATGTCGCGAGTATCAGTTCTATCAAAGAAAATAGGAAGCACGACTCACGCAATGGATGGAATTTGCAATGAAAAACGTCTCTTTCACCGAACGCCTGGTTCACGCCGTCGGTTATGAAGTGTTCGCCGTGCTGCTGTGTGCGCCGCTGTTGTCCTGGATCATGGGCAAGTCGCTGGCGACGGCAGGGGCGCTGGCGGTGACCCTGTCGGTGATCGCCATGCTGTGGAACATGGTCTACAACGCGCTGGTCGATCGCTACGTGCGGGTCGAGCGCATCCACTGGAAGGCCGGCGCACGCTTTGTGCACGGCCTGGGCTTCGAAGCCGGGCTGGTGGTGTGGTGCCTGCCGGTGGCGGCGTGGATGCTGGAGATTTCGTTGCTGCAGGCGTTCATGGTGGAGTTGGGCTTCTTCGTGATCATCCTGCCCTACACCGTGCTGTACAACTGGGCCTTCGACAAAGCCCGGCACCTGCTGATGCAGCGTCGCCTTGCATGAGAACTAACTGCCCTGCGCGGCCCCTCGATTTGTGCATTGTGCGGATATCCTGGGGCCGCTTCGCAGCCCTTTCGCGACACAAGGCCGCTCCTACAGGGACGGCACAGCCGGTGCCATCTATAGTTGACCGCGTCAGCCAATAAAAAACGGGGCATGCCATCGCTGGCATGCCCCGTTTTTCAAACCGTTAAAGCGCCTCAGGCAACCTTGACGATCCAGCCAGCTGGTGCTTCCACGTCACCGCTCTGGATACCGGTCAGCTCGTTGTAGAGCTTCTGGGTAACCGGGCCGACCTTTTCCAGGTCGTGGAACACGTGCAGCTTGCCGTTGTACTCGATGCCGCCGATCGGGGTGATCACCGCAGCGGTACCGCAGGCGCCGGCTTCGATGAAACGGTCCAGCTTGTTGATTTCCACATCGCCTTCGATCACTTTAAGGCCCAGGCGCGATTGCGCCAGTTCCATCAGCGACAGGCGGGTGATGCCTGGCAGCACCGAAGCCGATTTCGGGGTGACGAACTCGTTGTTGGCGGTGATGCCGAAGAAGTTGGCCGAACCGACTTCCTCGATCTTGGTGTGGGTCAGCGGGTCGAGGTAGATGGCGTCGGCGAAGTTGGCTTTCTTCGCTTCTGCACCCGGCTGCAGGCTGGCGGCGTAGTTGCCACCGACCTTGGCCGCGCCAGTGCCTTGCGGGGCTGCGCGGTCGAAGCTGGAGATCTGGAAGTTGTGCGGCTTCATGCCTCCCTTGAAGTACGAGCCAACCGGGATGGCGAAGATCGAGAAGATGAACTCGGGGGCGGTGCGCACGCCAATGTTGTCACCGGTGCCGATCACGAACGGACGCAGGTAGAGGGCGCCTTTACCATGCGGTGGCACGAATTTCTCGTTGGCCTTGACCACTTGCTTGCACGCCTCGATGAACACATCGGTCGGCACCTGCGGCATCAGCAGGCGGGCGCAGCTGCGCTGCATGCGGGCGGCGTTCTGGTCCGGGCGGAACAGGTTGATCGAACCGTCCTTGCAACGGTAGGCCTTGAGGCCTTCGAAGCACTGCTGGCCGTAGTGCAGGGCCGTGGAGCCTTCACTGATGTGCAGTACGTTGTCTTCGGTCAGGGTGCCTTTGTCCCACTCGCCATTGCGCCATACGGACAGGTAGCGTTTGTCGGTCTTGATGTAGTCGAAACCCAGCTTGTCCCAATTAATGCTTTCGTTGCTCATGACACCCTCATTGTCTTGCAAGTGCCCGATTGCTCGGGCTGCTGTTATATGCGCACCACGCCACCATAATACATCCGTGGCAGATCGGGAACGGCCAGTCACGAATTGATAGCCTGCAATGCATTCATTGCGGCTTCTACAGGTGCAGGTACTCGTCCAGCGCCAGCTGGTCGAGCAGTACCTGGTCGTGGGACGCCACCACCAGCGCCCCGCGAAACTGCCCGAGCATGTGTTCCAGTGCGGCCAGTGACGGCAGGTCCAGGTGGTTGCCGGGTTCGTCCAGCAGCAACAGGTCGAGCGGCCGTTCGCGGTATAGCACGGCGGCCAGTGCTGCCTTCATCCGCTCACCGCCGCTGAGCAGGCCGCTGGGCAGTTCGATGCGGGCCGCATCCAGGCCCAGTTGCGCCAGGCGGCTGCGCAAGTCGCCCTGGGCCAGTGACGGGTTTGCCTGGCGCAGGTGGTCGAGCACGCTGATGTGGCCTGGTAGTGCGCTGCAGTGCTGATCGAGCAGGGCGGTTTCACCACTGAGGCGCAGGCTGTCGGGCGGTGCTGGCAACTCACCGTTCATCAGCCTGAGCAGGGTGGACTTGCCACTGCCATTGGCGCCGACCAGGCCCACCCGCTGGCCCAGGCACAAGCGCAGGTTCAGTGGTTTGCGCGTGCCGCGGGGCAGGTGCAGCGCCTGCAAGGCCAGCACTTCGCGGCCCGGATGACGCTGCGGCGTGGGTGCATGCAGGGTAATGGCGCTGTCCTGCTCGACTTCGCGAGCGGCGTCACGCACTTTGCCCTGCAGCGCCTGCCGGGCGTCGCGATGGTCGCGGCGCTGCTTGCCCGCAGTGGCCTGGCTGCGTTGCTGCTGGCGGTCGACCAGGATCTTGGCCTGGTTGGCGTGCCTGGCGTTGCGCCCGGCGCGGGCTTGATGACGTTCCAGGTCTTCGCGCTGGCGCTGCAGTTCGCGGGCCTGGCGTTGCTGCTCCTGTTTCAGCCGGGCAAGTTGCTGTTGGGCCTGCGCTGTCTGGCTGGCTTTTTGGGCCGAATAGAAGCTGTAGTTGCCGCCATAGGCCTGCAAGCCCAGGCTGGACAGTTCGACGATGCGCGTCATGTGCGCGAGCAGGCTGCGATCATGGCTGATCACCAGCAAGCCCCGGTCCCAGGCTTCGATCATGCTCAGCAGTTGGGCGCGGGCGTTGCTGTCCAGGTGATTGCTCGGTTCGTCGAGGATCAGGTAGTCCGCTTCGCTGAGCCAGGCGCCGACCAGCGCCACGCGCATGGCCTGGCCACCGCTCAGGCTGTGGGCGGGCTGGTGCCAGTCGAGCTGGCCCAGGCCGTGGCGTTGCAGGTGCCCCTGCAATTGCTCGCGGATATCCCAGCGTTCGCCGACAGTGTCGAAGTCACTGGGTGCGACGCTGCCTTGCTCGATGCGCTCCAGCGCAGCGAGCACCGCGCCCACCTG
Organism: Pseudomonas sp. X4; assembly: GCF_040784925.1. Taxonomy (NCBI): domain Bacteria; kingdom Pseudomonadati; phylum Pseudomonadota; class Gammaproteobacteria; order Pseudomonadales; family Pseudomonadaceae; genus Pseudomonas; species Pseudomonas sp. X4. The sequence continues at coordinate 5,101,247 of NZ_CP160798.1, forward strand.
GGCCAGGTCGGCGACCGTGGCGCTGTGCTCGATCACCTGCTGGTCCAGAAGATGGATGCGCCCAAGGCGCCGACACTGGCCGCTGCTTGGTTCGCGCTGGCCGGCAAGTACTTGCCCGAGCAGGCTCTTGCCCACACCGTTGCGCCCGACCAGGCCGGTGCGGCGTTGGTCGAAGGTTTCGCTGAGGTCGGTAAATAACAGCCTGCCGTCAGGCAAGGCCAAGGAGACGCTGTCCAGCGTCAGGATCGACGTGTTCGTCATGCACAACTCCACAAATGCCGCGACATCTCCGGAGCGAACCGGAGGCTGAAGACTGGCCGTCGAAGGGACGGCGGCATCAATGGCGCATTGGACGAACACCTCGTGACAGGGGAATGCGTAGCCTAACGGATAGAGGCATCGTTGTCGCGGGAAAACAGATTCCGCGAGTGCGCCGCGTGCCCTGTAGGAGCGGGTTCACCCGCGAAACAGGCGACGCGGTGGATGGCACGGGCTTCGCCCGTGTTCGCGGGTAAACCCGCTCCCACATGGCCGGCGTCGCCCTTAAGGCGTGCACTGGACCTGTAGGACCGCGCATGCCCCTGGTTCAGCGCCCCATCAAGCGCTTGCTCCAGTCGCCCCCGTGGCTCTGCTGGCAGGCCTCTTCACTGTCAAACCGCACATGCCAGGCCGGATGATCCAGCTGAATGCCGGCCTGTTCCAAAGCCAGGCCGGTCAGCGCCAGCATGCGCACCTTCGCGTCGCCCGCCACGGCGGCGGCCTTGTCGGCCTCTCGTTCGAACACCCAGGTAATACGCAGGCTGGCCGGAAAATCCTCGGGAGCCAGACGATGGGTAAGCCAGCTGAAACCGACGATCTCCGCCTTGGCGGTTTCGCAGGCTTCGGTCAGGCAAACCACCAGTTCACGCTCCAGGCGTGCCATATCGCGCTTGTTCAGGGGTTTCACCGGGGGGCCTCGCTGCTCAAAGCCACCACTGTAACGCAGTTGCGCCACTTGTTGTCGGCCAGCCCGACAGCAATGGTTGACCACCCGCCAGCCACTGCGTAGCCTTGCCACTTCGAGGTTCTTCGGCCAGGCCGAAGCTAAGACGGGAACGCGGTACAAGCCGCGGCTGCCCCCGCAACTGTAAGCACCGACAACGGATCGACACAGCCACTGCGCCCGCGCGCGGGAAGGCGTCATCCCGCCAGCCCGCTGCACCAGCGGGCACATGGAACGGTGCGAGCCAGGAGACCTGCCTCGTCACGTTTTCGACTTTCAACCGGGCGGGGTGATCCGGTGGCGAACAAGCCCGGCCAGCCTGGCCCGTGGCTGTCGTCCTGCATGCCCGCGCCAATCTGCCAAGGGCAATGCGACATGAAAACACTGGCCAAGCTCCCCGTCACCATCGTCACCGGCTTCCTCGGCTCGGGCAAGACTACCTTGCTGCGCCACATGCTCGACAACGCCCAGGGCCGCCGCATTGCGGTGATCGTCAACGAGTTCGGCGAACTGGGCATCGACGGCGAAATCCTCAAGCAGTGCAGCATCGGTTGCACCGAAGAAGAAGCCACCGGTCGCGTCTACGAGCTGGCCAACGGCTGCCTGTGCTGCACCGTGCAGGAAGAGTTCTTCCCGGTGATGCGCGAGCTGGTGGCACGCCGTGGCGACCTGGACCATATCCTCATCGAAACCAGCGGCCTGGCCCTGCCCAAACCGCTGGTGCAAGCCTTCCAGTGGCCGGAAATCCGCAATGCCTGCACCGTCGACGCGGTGATCACGGTGGTCGACAGCCCTGCGGTGGCCGCTGGCACCTTCGCCGCCTACCCGGACCAGGTCGATGCCCAGCGCAAGCTCGACCCCAACCTGGACCACGAGTCGCCGCTGCACGAACTGTTCGCCGACCAGCTGGCCAGCGCCGACCTGGTGGTGCTGAACAAGGCCGACCTGATCGACGCCGAAGGCCTGGCCAAGGTGCGCGCCGAGGTGGCCGAAGAACTGCCGCCGGCGGTCAAGGTGATCGAGGCCAGCAGCGGCAAGCTGCCGCTGGAGGTACTGCTGGGCGTGGGCGCCGAGTCCGAGGCGCACATCGATGGCCGCCGTACCCACCACGATTCGCATCATGACGGCGATGACCATGACGATCATGACCACGACGCCTTCGACTCCATCTCCATCGACCTGCCCGAAGCCGACGAAAGCCTGCTGCTCGACGCCCTGACCCAGCTGGTGGTGGAATTCGGCATCCTGCGCGCCAAAGGCTTCGCTGCCATCCCGGGCAAGCCGATGCGCCTGCTGGTACAAGGCGTGGGCACCCGTTTCGACAAGCACTTCGACCGCGCCTGGCGCGCCGGCGAGCCGCGCATCACCCGCCTGGTGCTGATCGGCCAGGACCTCGACGCCGCCCAGCTGGAAGCGCGCCTGCGCCAGGCACTGGGCGCCTGACCCATGCACCTGCTGCGGACCCAGCCCGGCGGCTTCGTGCCGGATGACAGCATTGCCGACCTCGGCCAGACGCCCGCCGAGCTGGTGATTCTCTGCAGCGGCGATTCGCACCTGGCATTGCTCGCCGATACCGCCGAGCAATTGCCCGAGGATTACCCCAGCCTGCGCCTGGCCAACCCGATGCAGGTACAGAACCATGCTTCGGTCGACCTGTACGTCGACCAGGTGCTGCGCCATGCCAAGGTCATCCTGGTGTCGCTGCACGGCGGCGTCGGCTACTGGCGCTATGGCGTCGAGCAACTGGTCGAACTGGCCGGCCGTGGCGTGCAACTGATCCTGGTGCCGGGCGACGACCGCCCGGACCCGGAGCTGACCAGCCTGGGCAGTGTCAGCGGCGAGCAGGCCGAGCGCCTCTGGCACTACTTGCGCCAGGGCGGCAAGGCCAACGCCATCAACCTGTTCAACTGCCTGGCCAGCCAGTGGCTGGGCCGCGACTATGCCTGGGACGAGCCGCAGCCTTTGCCGCGCACCGCCGTGTATCACCCGGCCAAGGGCAGCGCCACGCTGGAGGACTGGTACCCGCAGTGGCATCCCGAACAGCCGGTGGCACCACTGCTGTTCTACCGCTCGCACCTGCAGGCGGCCAACACCGCGTTCATCGATGTGTTCTGCCAGCGCCTGCAGGCCGCCGGGCTCAACCCGTTGCCGATCGCCGTGGCCAGCCTCAAGGAAAGCGCCTGCCTGGAACAGGTCGAAGCCTGGCTGGACGAGGTGGGTGCCGAAGTGCTGGTCAACACCACCGGCTTTGCCCTGTCCAGCCCCGAACGGCCCAACCTGCGCCCGTTCCGTCGCGACACCCCGGTGCTGCAGGCCATCTGCGCGCAAGACAACCAGCCCGGCTGGGAAGCCAGCGAGCAGGGCCTGGGGGCGCGTGACCTGGCCATGCACATCGCGTTGCCCGAGCTGGACGGGCGGATCATCACCCGCCCGGTCAGTTTCAAGGACATGGCCTGGCGCAGCGAGCGCAGCCAGTCCGACGTGGTCTGCTACCGCGCCCACCCCGAGCGCATGGACTTTGTCGCCGAACTGGCCCGCCGCTGGGTCGAACTGGCGCGCCTGCCGAATGCGCAAAAGCGCGTGGCCCTGGTGCTGGCCAACTACCCGACCCGGGATGGCCGCATTGGCAACGGCGTTGGCCTGGACACGCCAGCGGCGGCGCTGAACATCCTCAAGGCCCTGCAGGCCGAAGGCTATCCGCTGGCCGACTTGCCGGGCAGCGGTACGCAACTGATCCACCAGTTGCTCGGCGGCGTGACCAACGACCTCGACCATCTGGACTTGCGCCCCTGCGCGCAGAGCCTGAGCCTGGCCGACTACCAGGCCGCCTTCGAGCGCCTGCCCGAGGCCAACCGCCAGGCCGTACTGGAACGCTGGGGGCCACCGCAGCAGGACCCGATGTACCGCAGTGGCCGGCTGATGGTGGCCGGCCTGCGCTTTGGCTTGACCTTCGTCGGCATCCAGCCGGCGCGGGGCTACCAGGTGGACCCCAGCGCGGTGTACCACGACCCGGACCTGGTGCCGCCGCACGGCTACCTGGCGTTTCACTTCTGGCTGCGCCATGCCTTTGCCGCCGACGCGGTGATCCACGTCGGCAAGCACGGCAACCTCGAATGGCTGCCCGGCAAGGGCGTCGGGTTGTCGGCGCAGTGCTGGCCGGACGCCTTGCTCGGCCCGCTGCCAAATATCTACCCGTTCATCGTCAACGACCCGGGCGAGGGTGCCCAGGCCAAGCGCCGTACCCAGGCGGTGATCATCGACCACCTGATGCCGCCGCTGACCCGTGCCGAAACCTATGGCCCGTTGCGCCACCTGGAGCAATTGGCCGACGAGTTCTACGAAGCACAGCTGCTCGACCCGCGGCGCGCCCGCGAGTTGCAGCGCGACATTCTCGAACTGGTCAAGGCCAACCACATCGACCGCGAACTGCAGCTGGAAGGCCAACTGGACGATGCCGCTGTGTGGCTACCGCGCCTGGACACCTACCTGTGCGACCTGAAGGAATCGCAGATTCGCGATGGCCTGCATGTGTTCGGCCAGTCCCCGGAAGGCCGGCTGCGGCTGGATACCTTGCTGGCGCTGTTGCGGGTTGAGCGTGGCGACGGTCGCGGCGGCAATGCCAGCCTGCTGCGGGCTTTGGCCAAGGCGCTGGTGCCGGGTTTCGACCCGCTCGATTGCGAGCTCGGGCAGCCGTGGCAGGGCTCACGCCCCGAGCAGTTGCAGGCCATGAGCAGCGAGCCCTGGCGCATCTGTGGCGATACCCGCGAACGCCTCGAACTGTTGGCGCTGCAGGTAATCGACCAGGCGCTGGGCGGAACAGCACAGTTACCAGCCCAGAGCGAATGGCAGCCGGTGCACGATGTGGTGCAGGCGCTGCGCGAAGCGGTGGCCCCCAGCCTGGACGCCTGCGGCAGCGCCGAAATGAATGGCCTGCTGGCGGCGCTGGCCGGGCGTTTCGTGCCCGCCGGCCCCAGTGGCGCGCCCAGCCGTGGGCGCCTGGACGTGCTGCCCACCGGTCGCAACTTCTATACCGTGGACGTGCGCAACCTGCCCACCACCACCGCCTGGCGCCTGGGCTTCGCCTCGGCCAACCTGATCCTCGAGCGCCACCTGCAGGACCACGGCGATCACCTGCGCCAACTCGGCCTTTCGGTGTGGGGCACGGCAACCATGCGTACCGGCGGCGACGACATCGCCCAGGCCATGGCGCTGATGGGCGTGCGACCGGTGTGGGCCACCGGCAGCCAGCGGGTCGACGATTTCGAGATCCTGCCGCTCAGCCTGCTCGACCGCCCGCGGGTGGACGTGACCTTGCGCGTTTCCGGCTTTTTCCGTGATGCCTTCGGCAACCTCATCCGCCTGTTCGATGCCGCAGTGCAGGCGGTGGCCGCGCTGGACGAGCCCGACGATCTCAACCCCCTGGCCGCCCGCGTGCGTAGCGAGCGCGCCGCGCTGCAGGCGCAGGGCGTGGACGCCGAGCAGGCCGCGCGCCAGGCTGGCTGGCGGGTGTTCGGTGCCAAGCCCGGGGCCTACGGCGCCGGGGTGCAGAACGCCATCGACGGGCGCCTGTGGCACAGCCGCGACGACCTGGCCGAGGTCTACCTCAACCACGGCGGCTATGCCTACGGCGCCAGCGACGACGGTACCCCGGCGCGCGCCCAGTTCGCCCAGCGCCTGGCCAAGGTGCAGGCAGTGATGCAGAACCAGGACAACCACGAACACGACCTGCTCGATTCCAACGACTACTACCAGTTCCAGGGTGGCATGCTGGCGGCGTCGGAAACCTTGTCCGGTGCGGCAGTGGCCAGTTACCACGGCGACCACAGCCAGGCCGACCGGCCGCGCATCCGTACCCTCAAGGAAGAGCTGAACCGGGTCATCCGCGCCCGGGCGCTGAACCCGAAGTGGATCGACGGGGTCAAGCGCCATGGCTACAAAGGCGCTTTCGAGATGGCGGCGACGGTCGACAACCTGTTCGCCTTCGACGCCACCACGCAGCTGATCGACGACCATCATTACCAGGCGCTGGCCGATGCCTACGTGCTCGACCCGGCGACCCGCGACTTCATGCGCGAGCACAACCCCGAGGCCCTGCGCGACCTTACCGAACGTTTGCTGGAGGCCCAGCAGCGCGGCCTGTGGCAGGCGCCTGGCGACTACCGCGAAGCCCTCGAGGACCAACTGCTCGACGGCGAGGAACAGGCTTGAAATGAGTGAACCCGTGCAATTTCCACTGGCAGCCGTGGTCGGTGCCGATGACCTGAAACTGGCGCTGTGCCTGACCGCCATCGACCCGAAGATCGGCGGCGTGCTGATCGAGGGGCCGCGTGGCATGGCCAAGAGCACCCTGGCCCGTGGCTTGGCCGACCTGCTCGGCGAGGGCCCGTTCGTCACCCTGCCACTGGGCGCCAGCGAAGAACGGTTGGTCGGCACCCTCGACCTGGATGCCGCGCTGGGGCAGGGCAAGGCGCAGTTTTCCCCGGGGGTGCTGGCCCAGGCCGATGGCGGCGTGCTGTATGTCGATGAGGTCAACCTGCTGCCCGATACCCTGGTCGACCTGCTGCTCGATGTGGCGGCCAGTGGCACCAACCGCATCGAGCGCGACGGCATCTCGCACCGGCACAGTGCCCGCTTCGTACTGATCGGCACCATGAACCCGGAGGAGGGCGAACTGCGCCCGCAGTTGCTCGACCGCTTTGGCCTCAACGTGGCCCTGGAAGGCTTGCCTGAGCCCGAGGCGCGTCAGCAGATCATTCGCCGCCGCCTGGCCTTCGACAGCGACCCGCAGGCCTTCTGCGCGCAATGGGCCGAGGCCCAGGCGCAATTGCGCGAGCGCTGCCAGGCGGCGCGCCAGGCCCTGGCCGGTATTGCCCTGGACGACCAGGCGCTGGCCTGGATCACCGAACGCTGCTACGCCGCCGGGGTCGACGGCCTGCGCGCCGACCTGGTCTGGCTGCGCGCCGCACGCGCCCACTGTGCCTGGCGCGGTGGCGAGGCCATCGAAGAGGCCGATGTCGATGCAGTGGCCGAGTTCGCCTTGCGCCATCGCCGCCGCGTTGCGCCCCAGGCCAACCCCCCTGCGGCACCGCAGCAGCCTGAGAAACAACCCGATCGGGAAGGCGCAGGCAACCCTGGCGAACAGGGCGGGCAGGGCGACTGGGGTGCGATGGCGGCGCAGCCAGTGGCCAGCGGCGCCCGCCGCGAGGTGCCGAATTGGGCAAAAAAGCCCTGAGCATCCCCCAGCCACCTGCCAAAGGGGCGGATGCCAGAGCAGGCGCAGGTAAACAGTACGGTGCCAGCCGAGGCCGGGCGCGCAGTGCCGCGGCCGGTCGGGTGGCCTGGCTGCCGACCCTGCTCAAGGGCCGGCCACGCCAGCGCCAGGACCTGTGCTGGCAGCAACGCCAGGCCAAGCCTGCAGAACTGTGGCTGGTAATCGTCGATGCGTCGGCCTCGACCCGCCGCCACCAGGCGCTGGCACAAACCAAAGGGCTGCTGGCGGCGCTGTTCGACCAGGCCTACCGCCAGCGTGCCCGGCTGGCCCTGCTTACCGCCAGCGGGCGCACGCCGCAGTGGCAGCGCCACGGCCTGAAGGCCTCGGCCGCTTTGCAACCTTGGCTGCAAGCCTTGGGTGCCGGTGGCGGCACGCCGTTGATCGCAGCACTGGAACAGGCTCGGCACTGGTTGCAGGCGCGGCAACGGGCCCACCCTGAAGAAGCATTGCGCTGCCTGGTGTTTACCGACGGTCGGCTGCAGCACTGGAATACCGTGCAGCCGATGCCGTGTGCCACTTTGCTGGTGGATATGGAACTGGCGCCAGTGCGCCTGGGCCGTGCGCAGCGTCTGGCGCAACAACTTCAGGCTGAATACCAGCACCTGCAACAGTTCAGGTTGGTGGATTGAAAAAGTATCGATGCGACACTATGTCGCAATAAGAAAAGTTGCCAGAACAGCAACCCGGAAGTTTGTACAAGTGCGTGGCGGTGCACGCACTTGGTTTGCCGGCCGATATTATTTCGGCATCGACCACGGTTGCAGGTCGTAACCTTTTTCGCACAGTTCGGCGCGCACTTCCTCGATCAGGCTGGCCCACTGGGCCGGGTCGGAGTAGATACGCGAGGACACTTGCTTGCTGCCGATGCGGGTGCTGGTCCGGTCGATCACTGCCAGGCTCAGTTCACCAGTACCGTTGGGTGCATCCCAGGCTACGCACTGGAAAGGTTCGAAGGCGTGGTCGGCAATCAGCAGTGCTTCGTTGACACGGAGCGGGGCATTCATGGTTCGGTCTCTCTATGGTCCCAAACATCCAGGTAAGTCCGCGTTGCTTCAAAGTCGCCTCGGTTATCGCGAAGTGCAGCGCGGGGTTATGTGTACTGATGCTCGTTGTCCGGGGGCGAGTCACACATTGGTTGTAAAAAAATTTGCCAGGTTCGAATCCGTTCTTGCCCATGCCGCCATGTGATGTCGATAAAGTGCGAAAATTCCCGTCACTGATTGTAAAAAAATGATTCGGCAGACAGACGGTACTGGGAACCGTCAACTTCGTTGCTACTGTTAATCGGGCGCCACAACTTACTGTTTTATTTCACAAAACCGAAAACTGGCGCCAAGGATCGGTCATGCAGCAGCCTGCCGCCCAACGCCGTTTGCTCATCGTTGACCCCTGCGATGACTGCCACCGTTTGTTGCCTGGATTGCGCAGCGCAGGCTGGGATGTGGACAGTTGCATGCTGGGTGCCGCGCTGGATCATCCTTGCGATGTGGGTCTGTTGCGCTTGCAGGCGTCGCACCTCAGGCGCCCGGACGGGGTCAAGGACTTGATCAAGCGCAGCAACACCGAATGGATTGCCGTGCTCAGCGCCGAACAGTTGCGCATGCCGGCCGTCGGCGATTTCGTTTGTGAATGGTTCTTCGACTTCCACACCTTGCCGTTCGACGTTTCCCGCGTGCAGGTCACCCTGGGCCGGGCCTTCGGCATGGCGCGCCTGCGTGGCAAAGGGCTGGCGAGGGTGGATGAAACCAGCCACGAGCTGCTCGGTGACAGCCGCCCGATCCGCGAGTTGCGCAAGCTGCTGGGCAAGCTGGCGCCTACTGAATCGCCGGTGCTGATCCGCGGTGAAAGCGGCACCGGCAAGGAACTGGTGGCCCGCACCCTGCACCGGCAGTCGCAACGCAGCGAACAGCCGTTCATTGCCATCAACTGCGGGGCGATCCCCGAGCACCTGATCCAGTCGGAACTGTTCGGCCATGAGAAGGGCGCCTTCACCGGTGCTCATCAGCGCAAGGCCGGGCGCATCGAAGCGGCCCATGGTGGTACGTTGTTTCTCGACGAAATTGGCGACCTGCCGCTGGAGTTGCAGGCCAACTTGCTGCGCTTTCTGCAGGAAAAGCACATTGAACGCGTGGGGGGCAGCCAGCCGATCCCGGTGGATGTGCGGGTGCTGGCGGCTACCCACGTGGACCTGGAAAGGGCCATTGAGCAAGGGCGTTTTCGCGAAGACCTGTATTACCGCCTGAACGTGTTGCAGGTAGTGACCGCGCCTTTGCGCGACCGGCATGGCGACCTGTCGATGCTGGCCAGTCATTTTGCCCATTTCTACAGCCTGGAAACCGGGCGTCGACCGCGTTCGTTCAGCGACCATGCCCTGGCGGCCATGGGCCGGCATGACTGGCCGGGCAATGTCCGCGAGTTGGCCAACCGGGTGCGGCGCGGGCTGGTGCTGGCCGAAGGCCGGCAAATCGAGGCGCAGGACCTGGGATTGCAGACCCTTGACCAGATGCAGCAACCGCTGGGTACGCTGGAGGAGTACAAGCACCGGGCCGAGCGCCAGGCGCTGTGCGATGTACTCAGCCGGCACAGTGACAACCTGAGCGTGGCGGCCAAGGTGCTAGGTATATCGCGGCCGACTTTCTATCGGTTGCTGCACAAGCATCAGATTCGCTGAGCAGCAGCGCAAAGGTCATGTATTGGCGTGATCCCTGTGGGAGCGGGCATGCCCGCGAAGCAGGCGCCGCGGTGGATGGCACCGGCTACGCCGGTGTTCGCGGGCGTGCCCGCTCCCACACTGACCGTGCAGGCCTCAAGGTCTTTGAGTCAGACCATTGCCTCTACAGGCATGGCGCAAGCCCCTGGGGCCTTGAGCGATCCCCTGTGGGAGCGGGTTCACCCGCGAAGCAGGCGCTGCGGTGGATGGCACCGGCTACGCCGGTGTTCGCGGGCATGCCCGCTCCCACATTGACCGTGCAGGCTTCGAGGTCTTGAGCAAGGCCATTGCCACTACAGGCATCGCGCCACGCCTAGGTCTTGCACGATCCCTGTGGGAGCGGGTTCACCCGCGAAGCAGGCGCTGCGGTGGATGGCACCGGCTGCGCCGGTGTTCGCGGGTAAACCCGCTCCCACACTGACCGTGCAGGCCTCAAGGTCTTTGAGTCAGACCATTGCCTCTACAGGCATGGCGCAAGCCCCGGGGCCTTGAGCGATCCCCTGTGGGAGCGGGCATGCCCGCGAAGCAGGCGCCGCGGTGGATGGCACCGGCTACGCCGGTGTTCGCGGGTAAACCCGCCCACAGGTACTGCACAGGTATGGAGGACTGTGGAGATCCCTGTGGGAGCGGGCGTGCCCGCGAAAGGGCCCTTACCGGCTACCGATCAATGCGGCCCGCGCGGAATGGTCTTCAGCAGGTCTTCCGGGCTGATATGCCCAACCACCTGGGCCACCGCGCTGCCCGGGGTCGGCAGGTCGATGATGTGGCTTTTCATCTTGCCGATCACGTGCATTTCGCACGGCTTGCAGTCGAACTTCAGGGTCAGCACTTCATCACCCTGGATCAGCTGCATCGGCGCCACCTTGGTGCGCACGCCGGTCACGCCCTTGGCCTGCTTGGGGCACAGGTTGAAGGAGAAGCGCAGGCAGTGCTTGGTGATCATCACCGGCACTTCGCCGTGCTCTTCATGGGCCTCGTAGGCCGCGTCGATCAGTTGCACGCCGTGGCGGTGGTAGAAGTCGCGGGCCTTCTGGTTGTACACGTTGGCCAGGAACGACAGGTGCGACTCGGGGTATACCGGCGGTGGCGTGGTCTCGGCCTTGCGCCCGCCACGCGGGTGCGCCTGCACCCGTGCCGCAGTCAGCGCCTCGATGGCTTCGCGGCGCAGGGCCTTGAGCTGCGAGTTGGGGACGAAGTACGCCTGCGGGGCGTCCAGCTCGATGCTGTCGGCGTGGTACATGGTGGTACCCAGCTGGCCGAGCAGGTCGTGCAGCTGGTCCAGCGCCTGCTGCGGCTTGTTGGCCGGGCCGAACGGGCCGTCCAGTGCCAATTGCGCGCTCACGCCTTCCTCGCTGGTGACGGTCAGCGCCAGGCGTTGCTCGCGCAGTACTGCGTGCCATTGCACACCGACGCGGCGCTCGGCCGAGGTGCGTTGCAGGGCTTGCTGCCAGTTGTGGTCTAGGTTGCGCGACAGCGGGTGATTGGGCCGCAGCTTGTGCAGGCCTTCGGGCATTTCGTTGGGCTCGACGCGGTAGCGGTAGCGCTTCTCGCCGTCTTCCTCGAACTCGCCACGCGGTTCGGCGATGTTGGCGCGGAAGCCCACCACTTCGCGCTTGACCAGCACATTGAGGCCGTCGCCGTTGGTCAGCGGCACCTCGGTGACCACCTGCAGGTCACGCTTGCCGACCTTTTCCACCACACCCACCGGCAGGCCGGTGAAGGTTGGCGAGTCGAAGGCGCCGATGTCGACCTTGCGGTCGGTGACGAAGTAGTCGGTGCTGCCGCGGTGGAAGGTCTTGTCCGGGTCGGGCACGAAGAAGTGCTCGGTGCGGCCGCTGGAGGCGCGGGCCAGCTCCGGGCGGCCTTCGAGGATGGCGTCGAGCTCCTTGCGGTAGTGGGCGGTGATGTTCTTCACATAGGCCACATCCTTGTAGCGGCCTTCGATCTTGAACGAGCGCACGCCGGCATCGACCAGGTCGGCCAGGTTGGCGGTCTGGTTGTTGTCCTTCATCGACAGCAGGTGCTTCTCGAACGCGACCACGCGGCCCTGGTCATCCTTCAGGGTGTAGGGCAGGCGGCAGGCTTGCGAGCAGTCGCCGCGGTTGGCACTGCGGCCGGTCTGCGCATGGGAGATGTTGCACTGGCCGGAGAAGGCCACGCACAGCGCACCGTGGATGAAGAACTCGATGGCGGCGTCGGTTTCGGCGGCGATGGCGCGGATCTGCTGCAGGTTCAGCTCACGCGCCAGCACCAGCTGGGAGAAGCCGGCCTGGTCGAGGAACCTGGCCCGTTCCAGGGTGCGTATGTCGGTCTGGGTGCTGGCGTGCAGCTCGATCGGCGGGATATCCAGCTCCATCACCCCCAGGTCCTGCACGATCAGCGCGTCGACACCGGCGTCGTACAGCTGGTGGATCAGCTTGCGCGCGGGCTCCAGCTCGTTGTCGTGGAGGATGGTGTTGATGGTGGTGAACACGCGTGCGTGGTAGCGATGGGCGAACTCGACCAGTTCGGCGATATCGCTGACTTCGTTGCAGGCGTTATGGCGCGCGCCGAAGCTCGGGCCACCGATGTAGATGGCGTCTGCGCCGTGCAGGATCGCTTCGCGAGCGATGGCCACGTCACGGGCAGGGCTGAGCAGTTCCAGGTGATTCTTTGGAAGGGACATGTCGTTATAGGTTCGGGCTGTCACGGTTTAGGCGGGCATTGTAGCGGCGAAACGGGCTGGCGGCATCATCGGGGTGCCGAGAGGTGTATTGCCTGCACCGGCCCTATCGCCGGCAAGCCAGCTCCCACAGGTACTGCACAGGCCTGAGGGCAGCGCGGTCGAGGTGGGAGCTGGCTTGCCGGCGATAGGGCCCTTGAAGGTGAATCAGCGCTTGGCGGCCATTGCGGTCACTTCCACGCGCATGCCTTCGAATGCCAGTGCAGCCACGCCCACGGCGGCGCGTACCGGCCAGGGCTTGCTGAAGAAGCGCTGGTACACCTCGTTGAATGCCGCGCGGTCGGCCATGTCGGTGAGGTAGATGGTCAGGTGCAGCACGCGGTCCATGCCGCTGCCGGCCTTCTCCAGCGCCACTTTCAGCGCCTGCAGGGTGCACTCGCTCTGCTCGACGATGCCGCCCAGTTCCAGGCTGCCATCGGCGTGGGTCGGGATCTGCGTGGTGACCAGCACGCCGTTGTATTCGGCAACGTCGGAGGAAATCGACTCGGCGTCCGGGTCCGGGGTGTAGATGATGTCTGCTTGTGCCATGGTGTGTCTTGCCTTGCTACGGAAGGAAAGCGGCAAGCCTACGCGAGCGCGCCGGCACGGTCGAGGGCACCCCGGTGTTTGAAATGCGCGGCGTTCGCCGTCAGAATCGCGGCCGATTGCAAAGCAGGGGTTTACGTTGAACGAACAGACATTGTCCAGGCGCCTGGAGCGCGTGGCTGCACAAGTACCGCAAGGCGCGCGCCTGGCCGACATCGGCTCGGACCATGGCTACCTGCCGGTGGCCTTGATGCTGCGCGGCGTGCTGGACGCGGCGGTAGCGGGCGAAGTGGCGCAGACGCCGTTTGCTTCGGCCCAGCGCAACGTGCGCAGGAACGGCCTGGAAGGGCGGGTCAGCGTGCGCCTGGCCAATGGCCTGGCAGCGGTCGAGGCGGAAGACCGCATCACGGTGATCAGTATCTGCGGCATGGGTGGCGACACCATGTGCGAAATCCTCGAGGCCGGCAAGCAGCGCCTGGCTGGCGTCACCCGCCTGGTGCTGCAGCCCAATGGCGCCGAGCGCGAATTGCGCCAGTGGCTGGTGGGCAATGGTTACCGGATCGTCAGCGAAGAGCTGCTGCGGGAAAACCGCTTCGATTACGAGATCATCGTCGCCGAGCCGGGCGGGGCGGCGTACACCGCTGAACAGCTGTACTTCGGCCCGGTGCTGGTGCAGGAGAAAAGCGAGGCGTTCCTGGTCAAGTGGCGGCGCATGCTGCGGCAGAAGCAGCAGACCCTGGCCAACTTCGAGCGGGCCCGCGGTGCGGTGCCTCAGGCGAAAATCGACGACTTCAGGCAACAGGTCGGCTGGATCACCGAGGTGCTGGCCTGACTCACTGCTGCGAGCAGTTGCCCATTTCCCGGTAGTCGATTTCGCGCTTCTGGCCCTGGTGGTCGACATACACCATGTGCGCGGTGCCAACCTGGCAGTCGGCGGCGTTGCTGGCCGGAGTGATGGAGATGACCTTGGCCACGTCCAGCGGCATGCCGTATTCGTAGTTGCTGCTGCTGACCGGCTGGTTGCTGCCGGTGTCGGCAAGGGCACCGAACGAGGCGAGAGTAGCGGCAACGGCAAGGACAGCGATCGAACGTTTCATGGCAGGCTCCTTTTTTTCAATGTATGGCTAATGATCCATTCATTGGTCATCCACAATAAATGGGCTAACCCGTGATAGATTCCTGCCTGTAACGCAAGAATAAGACCGAACAAGGAGCACACCTTCATGGACATGCTGCATGCCATGCGTACCTTCGCCCGTGTGGTGGAATGTGGCAGCTTCGCTGCGGCCGCCAATGCCCTGGACATTTCTGCGGCGCAGGTTTCGCGCATCGTTGCCGAGCTGGAAAACCAGCTGCAGACCCGCCTGCTGCACCGCACCACGCGGCGTTTGCGCATGAGCGAGGCTGGCGAGCGGTTTCTCGAGCGCTCGCGGCAGATCATGTTGCTGACCGAAGAGGCGGTGGGCGAAGCCCGTGGCGCGCATCTCACGCCCCGCGGCCACCTGCGTTTGCATTGCCCGCACGGTCTGGGCCTGTTGCTGATGCCGCTGGTGGCCGGCTACAACGCATTGTGCCCAGAGGTGGTGATCGAGCTGACCCTGTCCCAGCGCAACCCCGACCCCCTGGCCGAAGGGCATGACGTGGTGATTACCGTGGACGGGGCGCTGCCGGATTCGCAGCTGATCGCCGTGCCGCTGGGCAACATTTTCAGCATCCCCTGCGCGGCGCCGAGCTACCTGGTGGCCCACGGTGTGCCAGAGTGCCCGGAAGACCTGCACCAGCACCGTTGCCTGCGCATGGCTTATCCGATGTACGAAGGTGACTGGGTGTTCCCGCAAGGGGTGGACCAGTGCGTGATCGCACCGAACGACAGTTTTTCCACCAACGTCGCCGACGCCATGCTGGTGGCCAGCGAGCTGGGCATGGGCATTGGCCTGCTGCCGTTCTACACCGCCAGCCAGGCGATCGAGCAGGGGCGGTTGTGCCGGCTGCTGGCGCCGTATCGCCTGCGCGAGAGCGCGCTGTATGCGATCTACCCGTCACGGCACTATCTGGATGCCAAGGTGCGCACCTGGATCGACTACCTCAAGGAGCAGTTGCCGGCGCTGTTCGAGGGGCATGCGAGGGTGGTGGATGATTCGCGCTATTGGCGATAGCCGAGTGCGGGGCGGTTAACGCTGGCCCTTGTAGGAGCGGCCTTGTGTCGCGATAGGGCCGCAACGCGGCCCCAGGATGTCAGCTTCGATGCACAAATTACTGGGGCCGCCATGCGGCCCTATCGCGACACAAGGCCGCTCCTACAGGTGCTGTGCGTTCAGCTGGTGATCAGCTCAATTCCAGCCAGATCGGCGCATGGTCCGACGGCTTTTCCATCCCGCGCAGTTCATAGTCCACACCCGCCGCCTTGATCCGCGGCACCAGGTGCTGCGAGGCCATGATCAGGTCGATGCGCAGGCCGCGCTTGGGTTCATCCTCGAAACCACGGCTGCGGTAGTCGAACCAGCTGAAGCGGTCGGAAACTTCCGGGTACAGGTGGCGGAAACTGTCCACCAGGCCCCAGCCTTTCAAACGTTCCATCCACTCGCGCTCTTCCGGCAGGAAGCTGCACTTGCCGGTCTTGAGCCAGCGCTTGGCGTTGTCCGGGCCGATGCCGATGTCGCAGTCCTGCGGCGAGATATTCATGTCGCCCATCACCAGCAGTGGCTGGTCGTTGCGGAACTGGCCTTCCAGCAGCGCCTGCAGGTCGCTGTAGAAGCGCTGCTTGGCCGGGAACTTGGTGGGGTGGTCGCGGCTTTCACCCTGGGGGAAGTAGCCGTTCATGATGGTGATCGGGTTGCCATCGGCATCGGCGAAGGTGCCCCAGATGAAGCGGCGCTGGGCGTCTTCTTCATCGCTGGCAAAGCCCTTGTGCAGGCTCAGCGGTGCCTGGCGCGACAGCAGGGCCACGCCATAGTGGCCTTTCTGGCCGTGGTAATGCACGTGGTAGCCCAGCGCCTGCATGTCGGCCAGCGGGAACTGATCGTCGCTGACCTTGGTTTCCTGCAGGCCGATCACGTCCGGCTGGTGCTTTTCGATCAGCGCCGCCAGCTGGTGCGGGCGGGCCCGCAGGCCGTTGATGTTGAAACAGACGATCTTCATGGAAAGATAATCCCGGTAAAAGGCGCGATGCTAGCCGACATCGCTTGCCATCACCAGCATGGCGGCTTCGGGAGCCTGCTGCTAACGTCCTTTCCAGGGCACTGTAAGCCCATTCCAGGAGGACTGCCCGCAATGCCCGAAACCACTGCCACTCCGGCCCGTGTCTGCCTGCTCGATGACGGTTACAGCCGCGAGGCGCGTTCGTTGCTGTACAACGCCTACCGTCACGAACCTACCTTCGCCTATATCTTCGAGGCCCAGCGCCCAGGCTATGAGCGGCGCCTGCGGGTGATGGTGCGCGAGTGGGTACGCCAGCACTTCTACCTGCAACTGCCCGCCATCGGCCTGCTGGTGGAGGACCGCCTGATCGCACTCGCCCTGATCGTGCCGCCGCTGCGCCGGTTGGGCGTGGCCGACAGCTGGGCCTGGCGCCTGCGCATGATGATGGGCACCGGCCTGCGCTGTACGCGCCGTTACATGGACTACCAGGCCGCCCTGGCCACCTGCCTGCCCACCGACGAGGTGCATGTGCTGCCGCTGTTGGGCGTGCACCCGCAATTTCAGGGCAAGCACTACGGCGAGCAATTGTTACAAGCTGTGCATGACTGGTGCGCAGACGACCCTGGTACCCAGGGTGTGGTGCTGGACACCGGCAACGAGCACTATCTGGCCTTTTACCAGCGCCAGGGTTATGAGGAAATTGGCGAGGTGGCTGTAGGACCAATCCGTGAGAGGGTGTTCTTCCATCCCAATCCGGTCTCTTCCAATTCTGCTTTTGCCTGAGCAGACGGCACGGCGGCTCCCTTGAGCGCCCGGCTCTGGTAGCATGCGCCGCATGACGTATTCAGGAAGATTGACCTGGGGCCTGGTTATCTGGGTCGCCAGTTTCGCAGCATGGGGCCAGAGCGAGTTGCTGGTGAAGGTCAAACCGGCCAACAAGGCGCTCAAGGCCAATGTCGAAGGCTATATCGGTACCCTTGGTGACCGCGATGAAGAAGCGCTGCTGCGCTTCAGTCGCGGCGCCCAGGAGCAGGCGCGCAAAGCCGCGCAGGCACTTGGCTACTACCAGGCGCAGATCGACACAGAGGTCAAGCCCGCCAGCGAGGCTGACCGCTCCCCGCAACTGATCATCACCATCGACCCCGGCGAGCCGATTCGCCTGCGCAACGTGACCGTACGCATCGAAGGCCCCGCCAGCGAGATGAAGGCCTTTCGCGTGCCCGACAGCAAGGCCCTGCGCGCGGGCGAACAACTCAACCACGGCCATTACGAGGATGCCAAACGGCTGATCCAGAACCAGGCGTCGCGCTATGGCTTCTTCAGTGGGCGCTTCAGCCGCCAGCGCCTGGCGGTCGACCCCCAGGCGGGTGTGGCCGATATCGAACTGGTCTACCAGAGCGGCCCGCGCTATCACCTGGGCGCCGTCACCTTTGGTGGCGACACACCGCTGGACGACGACCTGCTGCAGCGCATGGTCTCGTTCAAGCCGGGTACACCTTACGACTCGGAACTGATCGCCGAGCTGAACAACGACCTGCAATCGAGCGGCTACTTCGAAGGCGTGCGCGTGGATGCGGCGCCCACCGCCGCCGTGGGCGAAGAAATCCCCGTGGATGTCCGCCTGGAAACCCGCAAGCCGCGCACCATGGGCCTGGGCCTGGGCTTCTCGACTGACGTCGGGCCACGCGGCAAGGCCAACTGGACCCGCCACTGGGTCAACCCGCAGGGCCATAGCTACGGTTGGGAAACCGAACTGTCGGCGCCCCGGCAGAACGTCGGCCTTTGGTACGACATCCCCCTCGACCCGCCGCTGACCGACAAGTTGCGCTTTGCCGGCGGCTACCAGAACGAAGAAATTGCCGGCACCGATACCCTCAGCAAACTGCTGACGGTGGGCCCCGAGTGGCACAGCAAGCTGCCAAGCGGCTGGCAGCGGGTGATTTCCCTCAAGTACCAGCGCGAGGAGTACCGCCTGGGTGATGACTCCGGGCTGAGCAACCTGCTGATGCCTGGGGTGAGTTACTCCTTCCTGCGCAGTGACAACCGCATCGACCCGCATAACGGCTACCGCCTGCAGTTCGATGTGCAGGTGGCCAAGGAAGGGCTGGTCTCGGACACCAACCTGCTGCATGGCAATGTGCTGCTCAAGGGCCTGACCACGCTTGGCCATGACCACCGCTTGCTCGGCCGGGTGCAGTTCGGTGGCAGCGCGACCAATGGCTTCAAGAACAACATTCCGCCGTCGCTGCGCTTCTTCGCCGGTGGCGACCAGAGCGTGCGTGGCTATGACTACCAGACCCTGTCGCCGAAGAACAGCGACGGCGACCGCATTGGCGGGCGCTACCTGGTCGCCGGCAGTGTCGAGTACCAGTATTCGCTGACCGAAAAGTGGCGGCTGGCAACCTTCGTCGACCAGGGCAACTCGTTCAACGACCTGGAGCTGCCAAGCCTCAAGACCGGTGTCGGTTTTGGCGTGCGCTGGGTGTCGCCGGTCGGGCCGCTGCGCCTGGACCTGGCCAAGGCGCTGGATGATGAAGGGGGAATTCGCCTGCACTTTTCCATGGGGCCTGAGCTGTGAAACGCGTGATCAAGTACATTCTGGCGGGCCTGCTCGGGGTCGCCGCAAGCCTGGGCCTGGTACTCGGCCTGCTGCTGGGGACCGAGGCCGGCAGCCGCTGGGTGCTGGGCAAGGTGCCCGGGCTTGAGGTGGCTGACTTCCAGGGCCGCCTGGCAGGTAGCTGGCAAGCCAGCCGGCTGAGCTGGGCCGATGCCGGCAGCACGGTAGAGGTGCAGGCACCGCTGCTGACTTGGTCGCCGGCATGCCTGCTGCGCTCTACCTTGTGCATTGACCAGTTGCAGGCACAGCGCATCGACATGGCCTTTGCGCCCAGCGCCGAATCGGCCGACAGTGGCCCGCTGCAGTTGCCGGCCCTGCGCTTGCCGCTGGCCATCGAACTGGGTGAGGTCAAGGTTGGCCAGTTGCGCCTGGATGGCAGCGACCTGCTTGGCGACTTGCAACTGGCGGCGCACTGGACCAATACCGGGCTGCGCATCGACAGCCTGCACCTGCAGCGCGATGACCTGCAATTGAACCTGCAGGGCGACCTGCAGCCCGAAGCTGACTGGCCGATGCAACTCCAGGCGCAGCTGCAATTGCCAGCGGTGGACGGCAAACCTTGGCAGCTGGCGCTGACCGCCACCGGCGAGCTGCAGAAAACCCTGAAACTCACCGGCACCAGCAGTGGTTACCTTGACGCCAAGCTGAACGGGCAATTTCAGGCGTTGGCCGAGCACCTGCCGGCGACATTGCAGATCCGCTCCGAGGCATTCAAGCCGGCCGCCTCGTTGCCCGACACCGTGCAGTTCAACCAGCTCAAGCTTGACGCCCGGGGCGACCTGCTCAAGGGCTATCAACTGTCGGGGTCGGCCAGCCTGCCGGCCGAGCAGTCGCCGATCGTCTTGCTGTTGTCCGGGCTGGTCGACAGCAAAGGCGCCAGGCTCGATGCCCTGGACCTGAACGCCAGCGATACCCAGCGGGTCAAGTTGCAAGCCACGGCTGACTGGCAGCAAGGCCTGGTCGCCGACGCCCAATTGGACTGGCAGGACTTCCCGTGGCTGCGCCTGTATCAACTGGAGACGCCGCCCGAGGTTACCCTCAAGCGGCTCATGGCCCAGGTGCATTATCGCGATGGCAACTACCAGGGCACCTTCAATGGCGACCTGGATGGCCCGGCCGGCGCGTTCAGCCTGGCCAGCCCGTTCGAAGGTGACCTGAGCCAGGTGAAGCTGCCGCAGTTGGCGCTGAGCGCCGGGCAAGGCAAGGCTGCCGGCAGTGTCGCCGTGCGCTTTGCCGACACCCTGGCATGGGATGTCGACCTGCAGTTGTCGGCGCTTGACCCAGCCTATTGGCTGGCCGAGCTGCCGGGTACCTTGGCGGGGCCGCTGCGCAGCAAAGGCGAGATGAAAGGCGACGCCCTGAGCCTCGATGCCCAGCTTGACCTGAAAGGCCGCCTGCGGGGCCAGCCGGCAATGCTCAAGGTCGAGGCCCAGGGGGCAGGGCAGAGCTGGACCTTGGGCGCCCTGGCAATCCAGCTGGGGGACAACCGCATCAATGGCAGTGGCAGCCTGCAGCAGCGCCTGGCCGGGCGGGTCGACCTCGACCTGCCGCGCCTGGGCCAGTTGTGGCCAAGGTTGCAGGGCCAGGTCAAGGGTCGGCTGGACGTCGCTGGCACCTCGCAGGCCCCGCAAGGTACGCTGACCCTGCAGGGCCAGCGCCTGGCCCAGGCGGAAAACCGCTTGCAGCAGCTGGACCTGGATGCCCGCCTGGACAACGCCCAGCGCGGCGTGATCGAACTCAAGGCCAGCGGCATTCACCTGGGTGACACGGCATTGGGTACCTTGCAGGCCAACGGCAAAGGCGACATTCGCCAGCAAGCGTTGACCCTGGCGCTGGACGGCCCGCAGCTCAAGCTCGACCTCGGCCTGGATGGCCAGTTGAACAAGGGTGACTGGCGTGGGCGCCTGGCCAGTGGGCGAATCCAGGCCGGCGGCCAGGACTGGCAGTTGCAGGCACCGGCGCGCGTGCAGCGGCTGGCCAGCGGCCAGCTGGACTTTGCTGCGCACTGCTGGCGTTCCGGCCAGGCCAGCTTGTGTGGCGACGACCAGCGCCTGGCCCCCGAGCCACGCTTGCGCTACCACCTCAAGCAGTTCCCGCTGGACAGCCTGGCCCAGTGGCTGCCGAAGGACTTCGCCTGGCAGGGCCTGCTCAATGCCGACATCAATCTGGACATCCCGGCCAGTGGCCCCAAGGGCAACATCGTCGTCGACGCCAGTGGCGGTAGCCTGCGCGTGCGCGACAAGGACCGTTGGATCGACTTCCCGTACCAGGCCCTGCGCCTGGACAGCACGCTGGCGCCAAGGCGCATCGATACCCGCCTGGCGTTCCGCGGCGAGCGCCTGGGCGAGCTGAACGTCAACACCCGCCTCGATCCACTGGGCAAGAACAAACCGCTGTCGGGTGATTTTCGCCTGGCCGGCCTCGACCTGTCGGTGGCGCGCCCGTTCGTGCCTATGGTCGAGCGCCTGGCCGGGCAGCTCAATGGCAGTGGCCGGCTGTCGGGCACCTTGCTGGCGCCGCAGGTCAACGGCAACCTGATGCTCAGCGGCGGCGAAGTCAGTGGCGCCGAACTGCCGGTCAGCCTCGAGGACCTGTCATTGCAGGCATTGATTGCCGGCGAGCAGGTACAGCTCAATGGCGGCTGGCGCAGTGGCGAGGCGGGGCGTGGCCAGTTGAATGGCAACCTCACCTGGGGCCAGGCCTTGGGCATGGACCTGCGTCTGCAGGGCCAGCAACTGCCCGTCACGGTCGAACCCTATGCGACGCTGGAAGTTGCCCCGGACCTGACCTTGCGCCTGATCGACGACAAGCTGGCGGTGACCGGCAAGGTACAGGTGCCCAAGGGCACGATCACTGTACGCGAGCTGCCACCGTCCACCGTCAAGGTCTCGGATGACACGGTGATCGTCGGCCACCAGACCGAAGAGGGCAAGCCACCCATGGCGATGGCCATGGACATCGATGTCGAAGTGGGCCGCGACAAGCTTTCGTTCAGTGGCTTTGGCCTCAAGGCCAATCTGCTCGGCCATGTGCACATCGGCGACAACCTCGACACCCGTGGCGAGCTGAGCCTGGCCGACGGCCGCTACCGTGCCTACGGCCAGCGCCTGACCATCCGCCGTGCGCGGCTGCTGTTCGCAGGCCCGATCGACCAGCCGTACCTGGACATCGAAGCGATCCGCAAGGTCGACGACGTGATTGCCGGTATCCGCCTGAGCGGCAGTGCCGAGCAGCCCACCAGCAAAGTGTTCTCGGAGCCGGCCATGAGCCAGGAGCAGGCGCTGTCGTACCTGGTACTGGGGCGGCCTCTGGGCGCGTCCGGCGAAGACAACAACATGCTTGCCGAAGCGGCCTTGGGCCTGGGCCTGGCGGGTAGCGCCGGTATCACCGGCAGCCTGGCCTCGAGCCTGGGTATCGACGACTTCCAGCTGGACACCGAAGGTTCGGGCAATACCACCAGCGTGGTCGCCAGCGGCAACCTCACCGAGAAACTGAGCCTTCGCTATGGGGTAGGGGTGTTCGAGCCTGCGAACACCATTGCATTGCGTTACAAGTTGAGCAAGAAGGTGTACCTCGAGGCTGCCAGCGGGCTGGCCAGCTCACTGGACATTTTCTACAAGCGCGACTTCTGAGCCGTCGCGGGGGCGGCCGTCAACGGACGATGGCCGCCTCGATGAACTCATTGGTGTCGGGCGAGGGCGGCGGGCTGGGGGCGCGTACCGGGATGATCAGGCTGGTGTACTCCTCGATCAGCCGGTTGAGGGCTTCTGGTGGTTCGCTGGCCTGGAACTGCATGCGGATCTGCACTTCATCGGGGTCACGGTTGTCGCCCTGACGGCTTTGGCCACCGATGGTGACCTTGAAGCTGGCCGCCTTGTTCTCGCCTGCGGTCAGCAGTGCCTGCTGTGCTTCGGTGCCTTTGACCCTTACCGAAAGGTCGACCTGCATGCGCTCGAGGGCCAGGCCCTTGGGCGACACCAGCGCGAACAGCGGTACGCGCATGATGTGCTGGCCGTCCATGGCCACTTCGACCATCTTGGCTTTCATGGGCGCGCCCAACGCTTCGGTGTCGCATTCGAAGAACTGGTCGAACAGGTTGATGTACTGCTGCGCGATCAGGCTGTTGGTAGCACTGGCGGCTTCCTGCAGGCCACGGGTGATTTCGCGCAGGTCGATGGAAGTCATGGGGGCGGGGGATTTATCCAATGCTTCGACTCCTCAGGCCAGGTGGTGCCCCCCTGTGGCTGGTCAGGGGGGCTGTTCGGGGCGGGGAGGTGCGCCTCAAGCGGTGGCGGCGCCGAGGGCCGGAGCGCCGTCGGCCGCAGGGTTCTTCAAGGTATCGGCCTGGGAAATCAAGTCCTGGCTTTCCAGTGTGGCGGTCTTGACCACGGTCGGCTTTGTCGCGGCGTCGGTCAGGAAGTCGATCACCCGCATCATCGCTTCAGGCGGGTCCTGGCGCTTCAAGGTCGTGTTGAAGGCGTAGCGGGCGCGGGTGTCAGTCTTGCGGGTTTGCGTGGACTTGTGACTGACGCTGCCTTTCACGTTGAGCCTGAACGGCCCCCAGCCCAGCGAACCGCTTGCCTCGGCGCTCATGTCCTTGCTGGAAACGTCTTCCGACATCTGGTTGATGACCAGCTCGAACTCGACATTACCTTCTTCGATGGAAATGTTCGGGTGGGTGATGGCTGCCACCAGCGGCACTTTCATGGTCTTGCTGACCACGCCCTTGTACTCGCCTTGTTCGTCGACGATGGTTTCGTCGTAGTCGAACTGGATGGCCACGGCCTTGCCGTCCTGGACGCACACCTGCATCAGGAAGTCGGCGTAGGATTTGCTGGCGGTGACCTGGGCCTGGACCATGGCCTGCAGGGGGCCTGCGATCATGCGGTCCATCGGCAAGGCATTGATTACGGAACCGATGAGGCTGTTATCTATCGACATTGCTGGGTTCTCTTCTGGTTGGGTTAAAAACTTGGCTATCAATCGTGGTCACGATGCCTGGGCTTCAGCGCGCGCAATGCTCCTGGCGGCGGATATTGCCGATCTGGCGCAGGCTCAGGCCGTATTTGTCAGCGAGCAGGCTGCGAGACAAGCCGCTGGCGCTTTCCTTCTGGATCTGCAGGTTGCGCAACTGGCGCATGAAATGGTCAGCCTTGGGAATTTCCAGGGCGACACCGGCAAAGCGCTTTATCAGTGCGTCGAGCGCTTCGGCCGGCAGCACGTCGGCAAGCTTGGTGCGCTCGCGGTGCTTGGGGATGTACTTGGGCCTGCCGCCGTAGGCGCAGGTCAGCTGGTAGGCGTTGTCGATGCCGATGCAGTCGATCAGGGCCTGCAGCGAGTGGGGCAGTTGGCTGATATCGATGTGGCTCAAGTCTGGCAGTTGCATATGGCGCTCCTTCGGGACGGATGGGCTGTGCTAACCGATCACCAGCGGCGTTATGTCGAAGGTGTGGCTGGATTTTCTGTGACAGCCGAGGCATGTCGCTAGGCGCCATATGGGTTGGGGCTTGTAGCTTCCGCGAACAGGTTTTGCAGGCAGCGATATCCGGCGTTGTAGGACATGGCTTCAACATTTGGCTGTGGCGGGTGATTTCCCATCACGTCACTCCCTGTGCAGCGCGTTGGGTGTGGTAACCCTCAATCGCACGGATAGCTGCTCAGCAGGCTGGCGCTGCGCAGGTAGGCCTGGGGGTAGTCGCGCATGCCTTGTGGCAGCGTGCGCCAATCGACCAGCAGGCACAGCGCATGCAGCGGCTGCCCGTCACGGTGGCCGATGACCTGGTCGGCAAAGCTGCGGCGGTACAGTGCCTGGGTCTGCTGCTGCGCTTGTACCTGGTCGGCCTGGGCCAGGGTTTGCCGGGCCAACTCGGGCAGTTGCGCCAGGGGGACACTGAAATGCACCGACGCACCTTTTGCCTGCAGGTAACCGGCCTGGCGCACGCGCTGCCACAGTTGTTGCCATTGGCTGGCGCCAGCTTGGGCAGCCAGTTCGCGGCCCAGTTCGAACAGTTGCTCGGCCGAGGTCTGGCGGGTGTCCAGCGCATGAAGGGAAAAGGGTGTCAGCAATAGCGACGCGAACAGAAGGGGTTTGTACATGGTGCCTCCGGCATGGGTGCTTGGGAGCCCCATGCTTTCAGGCAGGCGCCGGCCCACCCAGCAGGAAATGCAGCGCCGGGGCCGGTGGCCGTTGTATCATTGCCGCGGCTCGTTGCGAGCCATTTGCCCCTGATGTTGCAAGGAACCTTCGATGACACACGTGCAGCGCCTCAAATATTCCCTTCTGATCATCCTGGTGGTACTGGGCCTGATGCTGGGCCTGTCCCACCTGCAGAAGCAGGGCACGATCAGTGAGCAGACCTTCCAGATGCTGGCCATTGCCATCGCCGTGGTGGTCGTGGTGATCAACGGCATCCTGCGGCGCAAGGTCAAGCCCTGATCCTGGCGGGCCGGCCAGCCATGGCCGGCCATGCGCTCAGCGCACAGGCGTTCGCTCCAGCACGGCGCGCGCCTGCGGGTCGAGGCTGTAGCATTTGTCGCTGCCCAGCTGGATGACGCCCTCGCTGCACAGCCGCTTGAGCACTTCGCGCACGCTGAGGAACGACAGCGGGATATCCAGCTGTTCCAGCTGCGCGTGCACGCCGCGCACGCCAATGCTGCGGCCATTGCGGTCGGCGGCGTGCAAGGCATCGATGACCTTGAGGCGGATCAGGCTGGTACGCAGGCCGAAACTGCGCAACAGCTCGCGGATCTGTTCGTTGCCGATGCGTTCGTCAGCCAAAACGTCCTGTTCCCTGGGCGCTTTGCCTGGGACGCGCCCAGCCTGGATCGAGGGTTGCGGGTTGTACATGTGAATGCTCCTTTTCGTGGACGAACCCGAAATTTGGGTGCCTCACTTACTAGGACGAATGAGAACGGAAAAACTGCAGCCCACGCGCAAAAAAAAGCCTGGTTCTGTTCAAGACGTTCCATTGCCTGGTAATACGTAAAATTTTCATGTGGCCATTCGTCTGATCGGGATGACCCCCGAACCCGAGGAGTGCCCGTGTTTCCACTTTCCCGTCCCATGACTTGCGCTGGCCTGGCCGCCGCCCTGGTAGCCTTCAGCGTCGGCGCAGCGCCGCTGCAATCCGCCGCCGCCGATGCCAGTGCGCAGATTCGCCGAACCAGTTACGGGGTGCCGCACATCGTGGCCAAGGACGAGCGGGGCCTGGGCTATGGCATCGGCTACGCCTACGCCCAGGACAACCTGTGCCTGCTGGCCAATGAAGTGCTGACCGTCAGTGGCGAGCGCTCACGCTACTTCGGTGCCAAGGGCAAGACCCTGGAACAGCGTGACAACCTGGCCAGCGATGTGTTCTTCGCCTGGCTCAACACGCCGGCGGCAGTCGATGCGTTCTTGCAGGCGCAGCCAGCGCCAGTACAGGCGCTGCTGGCAGGTTATGCCAGCGGCTATAACCGGGCACTGGCCGAGCGCCGCAGCCAGGGGTTGCCTGCCGAATGTGGCAACGGTGAGTGGCTGCGGCCGATCAGCAGCGAGGACCTGGTCAAGCTGACCCGTCGACTGCTCGCCGAAGGCGGTGTCGGGCAGTTCGTCGAAGCGCTGGCGGGGGCGCAACCACCAACGCTGGCCAGCCAGCAGGCGCCGGCAGGGTTTGCCGCGGCGCTGGCCATGCAGCAGCGTTTTGCCACGGAACGCGGTAGCAATGCGGTGGCCGTCGGGGCGCAACGTTCGGCCAATGGCCGCGGCCTGTTGCTGGCCAACCCGCACTTCCCGTGGATGGGGGGTATGCGCTTCTACCAGATGCAGCTGACCATTCCCGGCCAGCTCGACGTGATGGGGGCGGCATTGCCGGGCCTGCCGGTGGTCAACATCGGTTTCAACCAGCATCTGGCCTGGACGCACACCGTCGACACATCGAAGCACTTCACCCTGTACCGCCTGCAACTCGACCCCAAGGACCCGACCCGCTACCTGCTCGATGGCAAGTCGCTGCCGCTGGCCCGGCAAACCGTCAGCGTTGCGGTCAAGGCCGAGGATGGCAGCCTGAGCCAGGTACAGCGTCAGGTCTACAGCTCGCAGTTCGGCCCCGTGGTGCAATGGCCGGGGCGCCTGGACTGGGATGCGCATGCCGCCTACAGCCTGCGCGACGCCAACCTCGAGAACACCCGGGTGTTGCAGCAGTGGTACCAGATCAACCATGCCGACAGCCTGGCTACGTTGAAAGGCTCGATCGAACAGCTGCAGGGTATTCCCTGGGTCAACACGCTGGCGGTGGACCCGGCAGGCAAGGCCTTGTACCTGAACCAGTCAGTGGTGCCTTATGTGGATCAGCAACTGCTGAGTGCGTGCAGCAATCCGCAGGAACAAGGGCGCCTGGTGGTACTTGATGGCTCACGCAGCGCGTGCCAGTGGAAGGTCGATGCGCAGGCCGCGCAGCCGGGGATCTTCCCTGCGCGGCTGCTGCCGAGCCTGGAGCGCGAGGATTTTGTGCAGAACTCCAACGACCCGGCCTGGATGGCCAACCCGGCGCAGCCGCTGACCGGTTACTCGCCGCTGGTCAGCCGCAGTGACCAGCCGCTGGGCATGCGTGGCCGCTTTGCCCTGCAACGCCTGCAGGGTACGGCCCGCCTGGGCGTTGATGACCTGCAGCGCATGGTGACCGATGACGAGGTGTACCTGGCCAGCCTGCTACTGCCTGACCTGCTGCAGTGGTGCAAGGGCGCCGATGCGGATGTGCGGGCGGTATGCAGCAGTCTGGCGGCCTGGAATGGCAAGGCTGACCTGGACAGCGGCATTGGCCTGGTGCATTTCCAGAACCTGTTCGATGCCCTGGCCGAGCACCCGGAAAGCTGGCGGGTGGCCTTCGACCCGGCCGACCCGCAGCACACCCCGCGCGGGCTGGCGGTAGAGCAGGCGGCCGTGCGCAAGCTGCTGCACCAGGCCGCGCTGGCGTCGCTCAAGCAGGTGCGTGACAGCGGCATGGCAGGGGACGCGCGCTGGGGGCAGGTGCAACAGGCGAGCGATGGCACGCCGGTGCCGGGTGGCCCGCAGGCGTTGGGCGTGTACAACGCGATCTACAGTGTGCCGCACGGGCAGGGCAAGCGGCTGGTGGTAAGTGGTACCAGCTACCTGCAACTGGTCAGCTTTACCGACAAGGGGCCGCAGGCCCGTGGGCTGTTGGCGTTTTCCCAGTCGAGTGAAGCGGCTTCGGTGCATGCCGGTGACCAGACCAAGGCGTTTGCGGCCGGAAAACTGGCGGTGATTCCGTTTACCGAGGCGCAGATCAAGGCTGACCCGGAGTACCGGGAAGTGGTGATCAGCGAGCGGGACAAGGGGGCGGTGGTCAGCCGGCCTTGAGGCGTTAGCCTGTGCCTGCCTCTTCGCGGGTAAACCCGCTCCCACAGGTACTGCACCAAAGCTGCAAGCGGCACGATACTTGTGGGAGCGGGTTCACCCGCGAAGAAGGCGACTCGGTCGGTCAGGAAAACTCGAACGGCGCCAGCTGAAACCCTTGCCGCACGGGCAGGGCAAGCGGCTGGTGGTCAGTGGTACCAGCTACCTGCAACTGGTCAGCTTTACCGACAAGGGGCCGCAGGCCCGTGGGCTGTTGGCGTTTTCCCAGTCGAGTGAAGCGGCTTCGGTGCATGCCGGTGACCAGACCAAGGCGTTTGCGGCCGGGCAACTGGCGGTGATTCCGTTTACCGAGGCGCAGATCAAGGCTGATCCGGAGTACCGGGAAGTGGTGATCAGTGAGCGGGACAAGGGGGCGGTGGTCAGCCGGCCTTGAGGCGTTAGCCTGTGCCTGCCTCTTCGCGGGTAAACCCGCTCCCACAGGTACTGCACCAAAGCTGCAAGCGGCACGATACTTGTGGGAGCGGGTTCACCCGCGAAGAAGGCGACTCGGTCGGTCAGGAAAACTCGAACGGCGCCAGCTGAAACCCTTGCTCGTCAACCTGCAAGGCCCAACCGCGGCGGTCCCAGTCGCCCAGCACGATACGCCGTGCCGGTTGCCCGTCGACCACCAGCTTGTGTATCGCCGGCCGATGGGTATGCCCATGCACCAAGGTACGTACACCATGCGCCGCCATCACCTTCGGCACTTCCTCCGGCGTGACATCGACGATCTCGGTGGACTTCATCCGCGTTTGCGAGCGGCTTTCGCTGCGTAGCTTGCGTGCCAGCTTGTAGCGGGCCGACAGCGGCAGGTGCCGCAACACCCACAGGCTCAGCGGGTTGCGCAGCAAGCGGCGCATTTTCATGTAGGCCAGGTCGCGGGTGCACAGGGTATCGCCATGCATCAGCAGCACCTGCTCACCACCCAGCTCGATCACGCTGGGGTCGTGCAGCAACGTGCAGCCCGCAGCGTCGCAGAAGGCCTGGCCAATCAGGAAATCACGGTTGCCATGCATCAGGTAGATGGCCGTGCCGCTGTCGCTCAGCCGCCGCATGGCCTGGCAGACCGACTGCTGGAAGGGCGTCATGGCGTCGTCGCCGATCCAGGCTTCGAAGAAGTCGCCAAGGATGTACAACGCCTTGGCGTGGCGGGCGCGGCCATCGAGCAGATCAAGAAACGCCCGGGTAATGTCCGGGCGTTCTTCTTGCAGGTGCAGATCGGAGATCAGCAGGATCACTCAACGATCTCGGCTTTCTCGATGACCACGTCGTCCTTCGGCACGTCCTGGTGGCCAGCCTTGGAGCCGGTGGCGACCTTTTCGATGGCGTCGACGATTTCACGGCCTTCGATCACTTCGCCGAATACCGCGTAGCCCCAGCCCTGCACGTTCTTGCCGCTGTGGTTGAGGAAGTCGTTGTCGGACGAGTTGATGAAGAACTGCGCCGAGGCGGAGTGCGGCTCCATGGTACGGGCCATTGCGATGCTGTACTTCTTGTTCTTCAGGCCGTTGTCAGCTTCGTTCTGGATGCTGGCGCGGGTCTTCTTCTGGCTCATGCCAGGCTCGAAGCCGCCGCCCTGGATCATGAAGCCCTTGATCACACGGTGGAACACGGTGCCATTGTAGTGGCCGTCCTTGACGTACTGAACGAAGTTTTCGGTAGTCAGCGGCGCTTTCTCGGCGTCCAGTTGCAGGACGATGTCGCCGTGGTTGGTGCTCAGTTTGACTTTGGACATGCTGAAACTCGCTCTTTCAAGGCAATCGGAATTAGGGTGCGCAGGGCGCGGGTTATCACCTGACGCAGGATCAGGCGATCGCGACACATGGCGCGCACTGGCCATTTTGCCAGGCTGCGGCAAAAAGCCGTGATAAATCACGCCAGTTTGTCCGGGCCCGACTGTCAGCAGCTTGACTGCTTCGGCTATGATAGGCCCTTTGATTCAATCGGCCTACCCAGGCCGGACACGTGCATTCAAGGATCCTATGAGCAAGCCCACTGCCGACAACGCGCCCAATGCCGCTGCCAAAGGCGCCCCCGCTGTCCCTGCGAACTTCCTGCGGCCGATCATCCAGGCCGACCTGGACTCGGGCAAGCACAGCAGCATCGTCACCCGTTTCCCGCCGGAGCCCAATGGCTACCTGCACATCGGTCACGCCAAGTCGATCTGCGTCAACTTCGGCCTGGCCAAGGAATTCGGGGGCGTCTGCCACCTGCGTTTCGACGATACCAACCCGGCCAAGGAAGACCAGGAGTACATCGACGCCATCCAGAGCGATGTCAAGTGGCTGGGCTTCGACTGGGCCGGCGACGTGCGCTACGCCTCCGACTACTTCGACCAGTTGCACGACTGGGCGGTCGAGCTGATCAAGCGCGGCAAGGCCTACGTCTGCGACCTTACCCCCGAGCAGGCCAAGGAATACCGTGGCAACCTCAAGGAGCCGGGCAAGAACAGCCCGTTCCGCGAGCGCAGCGTTGACGAGAACCTCGACCTGTTCGCCCGCATGAAAGCCGGCGAGTTCAAGGATGGCGAGCGCGTGCTGCGGGCCAAGATCGATATGGCCTCGCCGAACATGAACCTGCGCGACCCGATCCTGTACCGTATCCGCCATGCCCACCACCACCAGACCGGTGACAAGTGGTGCATCTACCCGAACTACGACTTCACCCATGGCCAGTCGGACGCCATCGAGGGCATCACCCACTCGATCTGCACCCTGGAGTTCGAAGGGCATCGTCCGCTGTACGACTGGTTCCTCGACAACCTGCCGGTGCCGGCACACCCGCGCCAGTACGAGTTCAGCCGCCTGAACCTGAACTACACCATCACTTCCAAGCGCAAGCTCAAGCAGCTGGTGGACGAAAAGCACGTCGAAGCCTGGGACGACCCACGCATGTCGACCCTGTCCGGCTTCCGTCGCCGTGGCTACACCCCGGCCTCGATCCGCAACTTCTGCGAAATGATCGGCACCAACCGTTCCGACGGTGTGGTCGACATGTCGATGCTCGAGTTCAGCATCCGTGACGACCTGGACCGCACCGCACCGCGCGCCATGTGCGTGCTGCGCCCGCTGAAGGTGGTCATCACCAACTACCCGGAAGGCCAGGTCGAGCAGCTCGAACTGCCGCGCCACCCGAAGGAAGACATGGGCGTGCGCGTGCTGCCGTTCTCCCGTGAACTGTACATCGACCGTGACGACTTCATGGAAGAGCCGCCGAAGGGCTACAAGCGCCTGGAACCGGCCGGTGAAGTGCGCCTGCGCGGCAGCTACGTGATCCGCGCCGACGAGGCGGTCAAGGATGCCGACGGCAACATCGTCGAGCTGCGCTGCTCGTACGACCCGGACACCCTGGGCAAGAACCCGGAAGGCCGCAAGGTCAAGGGCGTGATCCACTGGGTGCCGGCCGAGGGCAGCGTCGAGTGCGAAGTGCGCCTGTACGACCGCCTGTTCCGCTCGCCGAACCCGGAAAAGACCGAGGAGGGCGGCAGCTTCCTGGACAACATCAACCCAGGCTCGCTGCAAGTGCTCAGCGGCTGCCGTGCCGAGCCGTCGCTGGCCCAGGCGCAGCCCGAGGACCGCTTCCAGTTCGAACGCGAAGGCTACTTCTGCGCCGACCTGAAAGACAGCCAGCCGGGCCGCCCGGTGTTCAACCGCACTGTCACCCTGCGTGACTCCTGGGGCAGCTGAGGAACCGCCGTGCTTACCATCTACAACACGCTGAGCAAAGCGAAGGAAACCTTCAAGCCGCTGGATGGCAACAAGGTGCGCATGTACGTGTGCGGCATGACCGTATACGACTACTGCCACCTGGGCCATGGCCGCAGCATGGTGGCCTTCGACCTGGTCACCCGCTGGCTGCGCAAGAGCGGCTACGAGCTGACCTATGTGCGCAATATCACCGACATCGATGACAAGATCATCAACCGGGCCAACGAGAACGGCGAAAGCTTCGACGCCCTGACCGCCCGCATGATCGACGCGATGCACGAAGACGAGCGCCGCCTGAACATCCTGCCGCCGGACCAGGAGCCGCGTGCCACCGACCATATCGCCGGCATGCACGCGATGATCCAGACCCTGATCGACAAGGGTTATGCCTACGCACCGGGCAATGGCGACGTGTACTACCGCGTCGGCAAGTTCGTCGGTTACGGCAAGCTGTCGCGCAAGAAGATCGAAGACCTGCGCATCGGTGCCCGTATCGAGGTCGACGAAGCCAAGCAGGACCCGCTGGACTTCGTGCTGTGGAAGGGCGTCAAGCCGGGCGAACCGAGCTGGGAATCGCCATGGGGCCCGGGGCGTCCGGGCTGGCACATCGAGTGCTCGGTGATGTCCACCTGCTGCCTGGGTGAAAGCTTCGACATCCACGGTGGCGGCAGCGACCTGGAGTTCCCGCACCACGAGAACGAGATTGCCCAGAGCGAGGCGGCCACCGGCAAGCAGTACGCCAACGCCTGGATGCACTGCGGCATGATCCGGATCAATGGCGAGAAGATGTCCAAGTCGTTGAACAACTTCTTCACCATCCGTGACGTGCTCGAGAAGTACCACCCTGAAGTGGTGCGCTACCTGCTGGTGGCCAGCCACTACCGCAGCGCGATCAACTACTCGGAAGACAGCCTGCGCGATGCCAAGGGCGCACTGGAGCGCTTCTACCACGCCTTGCGCGGCTTGCCACGGGTGGCGGCCAAGGGTGGCGAAGAGTTTGTCGAGCGCTTCAGCGTGGCCATGAACGACGACTTCGGCACCCCCGAAGCCTGCGCCGTGCTGTTCGACCTGGTGCGCGAGATCAACCGCCTGCGCGACAGCGACCTTGAGGCCGCTGCCGGCCTGGCCGGTCGCCTGCGCGAGCTGGGTGATGTGCTGGGTGTGCTGCAGCTGGAGGCCGATGACTTCCTGCGTGCCGGTGCCGAAGGCAAGGTGGATGCCGCTGAGGTCGAGGGCTTGATCCAGGCGCGCCTGCAGGCGCGTGCGGACAAGAACTGGGCCGAGTCCGACCGCATTCGCGACCAGTTGACCGCCATGGGTGTGGTGCTGGAAGACAGCAAGGGTGGGACTACCTGGCGTCTGGCTGACTGATCGATGTCATTGGGGCTGCTGCGCAGCCCATCGCCGGCAAGCCAGCTCCCACAGGAACCGCGCAATAGTGAAGAACTGCGCAGTCCCTGTGGGAGCTGGCTTGCCGGCGATGGGCCGCATAGCGGCCCCAGCTTCTATTTGGCTAGCCCGGCGAGCGGGCAGTGCAGTACCAGCCTCGCCCCACCCAGCTCGCTTTCCCCCACCTCCAGCCCGAACCCATGCAGGTCGACGATCGCCGCAACGATCGACAACCCCAGCCCGAACCCCGCATGGCGGTGGCCTTCATCGCTACGGTAGAAGCGCTTCAGCACTGCCGCCCGTTCCTCTTCCGGAATACCCGGCCCGCTGTCCTCGATGGCCAGGTGCAGCCCTTTGTCGTCCTGCGTCGCAGTAATCCGCACCAGCCCACCCTCGGGCGTGAACTTGATGCCGTTGCCCACCAGATTGGCCAGTGCCTCGAACAGCAGTTCGCGGTCACCATGCAACGCTGGCAGTTCGGCTGGCTGCTGCAGTTCCAGGCGGATGCCGACGTCTTCGGCCAGCGGCAGGTAGAAGTCGTGCAACTCCACCAGCAGTTCGTGCGGGTCAAGCTGGACGAAACCGGCCCGCCGCTGGCGGTCTTCCAGTTCGCTGATACGCAACAAACCGCGAAAACGCGCCATCAGGGTATCGGTTTCGCCGATGGCCTGGTCCAGTGCCTCGGCCTGGGTGGAGTCGACGTCACTTTGCTGGCGAATGCGGTACAGCTGGGCGCGCAGGCGGGTGAGCGGGGTGCGCAGGTCGTGGGCGATGTTGTCGCACACGCCCTTGACCTCGTGCATCAGCCGCTCGATGCGGTCGAGCATGGCGTTGACGATGGCCGCCAGCATGTCCAGCTCGTCACGCCGGGCCGACAGCGGCAGGCGGTGGGTTAGGTCACCGGCGACGATCAGCTCGGCCTGGGCCTGGATCGCGCGAATGCGCTTGAGCGGGCGGCGCCTGAGCAGATACCAGCCGGCAAAGCCCGGGATCAGGGTCAGCGAGATCCCCCAGAGCAGGGCATGCAGGATGATCCGGGTGACCACGAACAGCGAGCCGTTGTCGCGCACCAACACCAGCCAGCGGCCATCCTGCACCTTGATCGCCACCGCGTCGCAGCTGTCACGCGGCATGTGCGGGTCGTCGGCGTCCAGGCAGCGCTTGAGTTCGTGAACCTTGCCGTCCAGCCCCAGCTCTGGCGGGATGGCGCGAATGCGCCCGCCGATCGGGTTGAGCTGGTTGTCGAACAGGCCGTAGGCGTCGAAGCTGCGCTCTTCGAAGGCCTGGCTGGCGACCAGGGCGTCGTCCAGCTGTTTGCCGCTCATGTGCGCGAACAGGTGCTGGCGCTGCAGCATCGAATGGCGGGTGAGTTTGTTCAGGTAGCTGGACACCTCGAAGTACAGCACCCCCATGAGGATGCTGCTCCAGGCCACGAACAGAAAGCTGTACAGCGCCAGCAGGCGGCTGGTCGAGGAGCTCCAGCCCTTAGACGGGTTCAGCAATGGCATAGCCGGAGCCCCGTACCGTACGGATCAGCGGCGACTGGCCGGGTGAGTCGATTTTCTTGCGCAGGCGGCCGATGTGCACATCGATCAGGTTGGTGCCCGGGTCGAAGTGGTAGCCCCAGACTTCCTCGAAAATCATCATCCGCGTGATCACCTGGCCGCTATGGCGCATCAGGTACTCCAGCAGCTTGTATTCGGTGGGCAGCAGGTTGAGGGTCTGTTCGCCGCGGCGGGCTTCGTGGCTGATCAGGTCCAGTTGCAGGTCGGCGACCTGCAGGCGGGTCTGGGTCATGGGCACGCTGTTGCGGCGCAGCAGCACTTCGACCCGCGCGGCCATCTCGTCGGAGGCGAACGGTTTGGTCAGGTAGTCGTCACCCCCGGCACGCAGGCCGCGTACCCGCTCGTCGACGTCGGAGAGGGCGCTGATCATCAGGATCGGCGTGGCGATCTTGAGGCTGCGCAGGGTGGTGACGATGGTCAGGCCATCGACCTCGGGCAGCATGCGGTCCAGGGTAATCAGGTCGTAGCCGCCGGCAATGGCCTTGGCCAGGCCTTCACGGCCATTGTCGGCCCAATCCACCTCAAGGCCGTGGCTGGTAAGTTCGGCGACGATTTCCTGGCCGGTGACGGCGTCGTCTTCGATGGTCAGTACGCGAGGCATGCTGGTTCCCGGGCATCTAATGGAGACTTGATTGTGCCAAAGAATAGCCAAACGGCGATTTAAGAAAAATTCATCTGGTGCGTTTTGCCTGCACTGGCCCTATCGCCGGCAAGCCAGCTCCCACAGAGACCCCACAGGCCCCGAAGGCAGCGCAGTACCTGTGGGAGCTGGCTTGCCGGCGATAGGGCCCTGAAAGGTACAAAGCAACCCTCTAGCGTGCGCCGATACCCTCGGCATGCATGATCTGCGCAATGATCGGCACCGGAGTCATCAGGTGCGAACGCATCATGGCGCTGGCGCGCTTGGCGTCCCGGGCCAGAATCACTTCGACCAATGCCGCATGCTCCTGGCGCTTGAGCTCCAGGGCCTGTTCGGAAAACACCGTCTGGGTCAGCCACAGGTGCCGGTAGCGCTCGGCCTGATCGAACAGATAGGTGCGCGCCTGCAGCAGGTGCTTGGAGCCGCAGCCTGAGGCAATGGCCGTGTGGAACGCCTTGTGCCGTTCGTCCCATACATCCAGGCGTTGCTCGCGGGTTTTCACTTCCACCACCTTGGCCAGGGTATGCGAATGGGCCAGTACCGACGCCTCCCAGGCGTCGTCGCCACGTTCGATGGCCAGGGTGATGATCATCGCCTCCAGGTTGGCGCGGGCATCGTAGATGTCGTTCATCTCGTCCAGCGACATGGGCGCCACACGGTAGCCCTTCTGGCTGATCGCGTTGACCAGGTGCTCGGCCACCAGCTGCGACAGTGCTTCGCGCAGCGGGCCCACGCCCAGGTCGTAGCGTTCCTTCAGGGTGCTCATCAGCAGCTTTTCTCCGGGCTTGAACACGCCGCGGATGATGTCCTTCTTGAGCCTCTCATACCCGCTGAATGCTGAGTTTTGTCGGGGGGCGAGCGCTTCCAAGGTCCTGTTCCTCAAACGGTTTTGTCGATCATACCGAAAGCGTTCGCTGGCGAAAAACAATGGACAAACACTCGTTTTGTCTGTGAAAAATAAAAATGTAGACATTTTGTGTTTATGGCGATAATTTTAGCTCGCCCGCACTGATCCAGGTCATGACCGGACGGCGCCACTCACTTTCTCTGCCAGGACACTGCCATGAACGCTTTTACGCAGATCGACGAACTTGTGATGCCACTGCCGCTCGAACCGCGTGGTTTCACCATCGCCCCCTCGAAACAGTCGCCGCGCCTGCTTGAGCTCACCTTTGCCCGCGAAACGGTCGAAGCGTTCGTCCAGGCTGTTGCCCAGTGGCCGGTGCAGGCGCTGGAGTACAAGTCGTTCCTGCGCTTCCGGGTTGGCGAGATCCTTGACGAGCTGTGCCAGGGCACCCTGCGGCCGGTGCTGCTCAATACCATCCTCAACCGCGCCAGCGGCGGCATGCTGATCACCCCGGTCGGCCTGGATGACGTGAGCCAGGCCGAGGACATGGTCAAGTTCACCACCGCCTGCGCACACCTGATCGGCCGCTCCAACTACGACGCCATGAGCGGCCAGTTCTATGCCCGCTTCGTGGTGGTCAACACCGACAACTCCGACAGCTACCTGCGCCAGCCGCACCGGGTCATGGAGCTGCACAACGACGGCACCTTCGTCAACCAGATCACCGACTACGTGCTGATGCTGAAGATCGACGAAAAGAACATGGAAGGCGGCAACTCGCTGCTGCTGCACCTGGACGACTGGGAACAGTGCGACGAATTCTTCCGCCACCCGCTGGCCCGTCGCGAGATGCGCTGGACCGCACCGCCGAGCAAGAAGGTGTCCGAGGATGTGTTCCACTCGGTATTCGACACCGATGCCGAAGGCCGCCCGACCATGCGCTACATCGACCAGTTCGTGCAGCCGGAAAACTACGAGGAGGGCATCTGGCTGAACGCCTTGTCCGAATCGCTGGAAGGCAGCGAGAAGAAGCTTTCGGTACCGGTTGGCGTGGGTAGTTTCCTGCTGATCAACAACCTGTTCTGGCTGCATGGCC
The DNA here is from genome assembly GCF_040784925.1 of Pseudomonas sp. X4. Lineage (NCBI taxonomy): Bacteria > Pseudomonadati > Pseudomonadota > Gammaproteobacteria > Pseudomonadales > Pseudomonadaceae > Pseudomonas > Pseudomonas sp. X4. The sequence continues at coordinate 5,138,850 of NZ_CP160798.1, forward strand.
GTGACCGCTTCACGCCGCACGAAGGCCTGCGCCGCGAGCTGATGCGCCAGCGCGGTTACGTGGCCTTCCCCAAACCGCTGTACCAGCGCGGGCAATAATGACAGGGCGCGGGGCGGGCGCCCGCCCACGCGTCTTTGCACAAAACGATGCCACCAGGGCCCGCGCGGGCCTTGGTGAGCCAGTCAGGCAATGCCTGCGTGTGAGGTAAGGCTGTGTACGATTTCATCATCATTGGCGGTGGCATTGTGGGCATGTCCACGGCCATGCACCTGATCAAGGTCTACCCGGATGCGAAGATTCTCCTGCTGGAGAAAGAGTCCGGCCCGGCCCGCCACCAGACCGGCCACAACAGCGGCGTGATCCACGCCGGCGTGTATTACACCCCCGGCAGCCTCAAGGCGCGCTTCTGCCTGGAAGGCAACAAGGCCACCAAGGCCTTCTGCACCCAGCACGGTATCCGCTTCGATGAGTGCGGCAAGCTGCTGGTGGCCACCAACGACCTGGAAATGCAGCGCATGAAGGCGCTGTGGGAACGTACCGCGGCCAATGGCCTGGAGCGCTACTGGCTGTCGGCGGCCGAGCTGCGCGAGCGCGAGCCCAATATCGTTGGCATGGGCGGCATCTTCGTGCCCTCCAGCGGCATCGTCAATTACGCCGAAGTGACTGCGGCCATGGGCGCCGAGTTCCAGCGCGCCGGCGGTGAAATCCGCTATGGCGCCGAGGTGGTCGGCCTGCAGGAGCTGGCCAGCGAAGTGGTCGTGCGCACGCAGAGTGACGAATTGCGCAGCCGTTTCCTGGTGACCTGCTCGGGCCTGATGGCCGACCGCGTGGTGAGCATGCTGGGCCTGCGGACCGAGTTCGTCATTTGCCCGTTCCGTGGCGAGTACTACCTGCTGCCCAAACAGCACAACCAGATCGTCAACCACCTGATCTACCCGATTCCCGACCCGTCCATGCCGTTCCTGGGCGTGCACCTGACACGGATGATCGACGGCACCGTCACCGTTGGCCCCAACGCCGTGCTGGCGATGAAGCGCGAGGGCTACCGCAAGCGCGATGTCAGCCCCGGCGACCTGTTCCAGACCTTGACCACTCCCGGCATCCTCAAGGTGCTGGCGAAGAACTTCCGCCCTGGCCTGATCGAGATGAAGAACTCGCTGTTCAAGGGTGGCTACCTCAAGCAGGTCCAGAAGTACTGCCCGAGCATCACCAAGGCCGACCTCACGTCTTACCCGGCCGGCGTGCGTGCCCAGGCCGTGTCGCGTGACGGCAAGCTGATCGACGACTTCCTGTTTGTCAACACCGCTCGCAGCGTCAATGTGTGCAACGCACCGTCGCCGGCCGCCACCTCCGCCATCCCGATCGGCGCCTACATCGTCGACAAGGTATGCGAGCAGGTCGGCCGTCAGGGCGGCAGTTTCCCCAAGGCCGATCTGGCGCCCCGTCAGCGGGCTGCCGGCTGACCTACCCGTAATACGTTCTGCGGTTTCGTTTTACTCAACCCGTGCTGCCCTACTCACCATCTGGGGCAGGGCGGGCTTTTTCGCGCCTGCGTCGGTGACGTGCAAGCCGGCGGCCCCTGCGTGGGCATGACAAAAACAACAAGGTAGCGCCATGCAAACCCACAAGAACAATTTGAGTCATGGATTGAAATCCCGGCATGTCACCATGCTGTCCATTGCCGGCGTGATCGGTGCCGGCCTGTTCGTCGGCTCCGGCCGTGCGATTGCCGAAGCAGGGCCCGCCACCATCCTGGCCTATATCCTGGCCGGCGCGCTGGTGGTGCTGGTGATGCGCATGCTGGCCGAAATGGCCGTTGCCTCGCCGGACACCGGTTCGTTCTCTACCTATGCCGACCTCGCCATCGGCAAGTGGGCCGGCTACACCATCGGCTGGCTGTACTGGTGGTTCTGGGTACTGATCATCCCCATCGAGGCCAATATCGCCGCCACCATCATCAATTCCTGGGTCCCGCAGCTGGAGATCTGGGTCTTGTCGCTGGTGATTACTCTATTGCTGACTGCCACCAACCTGTTCAGCGTGAAGAACTACGGTGAGTTCGAGTTCTGGCTGGCGTTGGTGAAGGTGGTGGCCATCGTCAGTTTCATCGCGCTGGGGGGGTGCGCCATCTTCGGCCTGCTGCCAGGCTCAGGTGTCAGCGGCGTGTCGCGCCTGTGGGATAGCGGCGGCTTCATGCCCAACGGTTTTGGTGCGGTGCTCAGCGCCATGCTGATTACCATGTTCTCGTTCCTCGGTGCCGAGGTGGTGACCATCGCCGCGGCCGAATCCGACGAAGCGGGCAAGCATATTTCCAAGGCCACCAACTCGGTGATCTGGCGAATCACCCTGTTCTATATCCTGTCGATCTTCATCGTCATCGCGCTGGTGCCGTGGACCGACCCGCGCCTGGCCACCGAAGGTTCCTATGTCACGGTGCTGGACACCCTGGGCGTGCCGAATGCCAAGGCCATCATCGACTTCGTGGTGCTGACGTCGGTGACCAGCTGCCTCAACTCGTCGCTGTATACCGCTTCGCGCATGGTCTACTCGCTGAGCCGCCGCGGTGATGCACCGGCCTGTGCCCAGGTGACCAGCCGCAGCGGCACCCCCGTGGTAGCTGTGCTGCTGTCCACTGGCGCAGCTTTCCTGGCGGTGATCGCCAACTACCTGGTACCGGCCAAGGTGTTCGGCTTCCTCATGGCAAGCTCCGGCGCCATTGCCTTGCTGGTGTACCTGGTGATCGCCGTTTCCCAGCTGCGCCTGCGCCAGCGCCTGACCGCACAGGGCAAGACACTGGGCTACCGCATGTGGCTGTTCCCGTGGCTGACGTGGGGCGTGATCCTGTTTATCAGTGGCGTGCTGGTGCTGATGCTGTTCCGCCCGGATCACCGCCTGGAAGTGGTATCGACCATGGTGCTGGCGGTGCTGGTGGTGTGTTCGGGCCTTCTGGTCACACGGCGTCGGGCGCGCGAGGTGGTGGTTGGCCGCGTAGGGCAGGGCGCCTGAGCCGTTCGGCCTGAAGACAGACGAGCAAGTCGCATCAGGCTGTGAGAGGATGTCCGCCATCACAGCCAGGACCCCGAACGCAGCCTGATGAAGACACCCAAAAGAATCGAACCCCTGATCGAAGACGGCCTGGTCGACGAAGTACTGCGGCCGTTGATGAGTGGCAAGGAAGCCGCCGTGTATGTGGTGCGCTGTGGCAGCCAGGTGCGCTGCGCCAAGGTCTATAAAGAAGCCAACAAGCGCAGTTTCCGCCAGGCTGCCGAGTACCAGGAGGGCCGCAAGGTTCGCAACAGCCGTCAGGCCCGGGCAATGGCCAAGGGCAGCAAGTACGGCCGCAAGGAAGCCGAAGACGCCTGGCAGAACGCCGAAGTGGCGGCGCTGTTCCGCCTGGCCGGCGCTGGCGTGAGGGTTCCCAAGCCTTACGATTTCCAGGACGGCGTGCTGTTGATGGAGCTGGTGACCGATGCCGACGGTGACGCGGCCCCGCGCCTGAACGACGTGCACCTCGAGGCCGAGGATGCCCGGGCGTTCCATGCCTTCGTCATTCGCCAGATCGTGCTGATGCTGTGTGCCGGGCTGGTGCATGGCGACCTGTCGGAGTTCAACGTGCTGCTTGGCCCGGACGGGCCGGTGATCATCGACCTGCCGCAGGCGGTGGATGCAGCGGCCAACAACCATGCCTTCAGCATGCTGCAGCGCGATGTGGCCAACATGGCCCATTATTTCGGGCGCTTTGCGCCGGAGCTGAAAAGCACCCGGTATGCGCAGGAAATGTGGGCCTTGTACGAGGCGGGCGAACTGCGCCCGGACAGCCCGCTGACGGGGCTGTTCGAGGATGACGAGCATGCGGCTGACGTGGCCGGGGTGATGCGCGAGATCGATGCGGCCCGGCTGGATGATGCGCGCCGGCGCGCCGCGCGGGCCGAGTCTGAGCATGGGGCGGCCAGGGCAGAGGAGCCTGCGCCGCCCTGGCTGCAGTAATAGGTTGCCTGCACTGGCCTCTTCGCGGGTAAACCCGCTCCCACAAGTACAGCGCGAATCCTGTGGGAGCGGGTTTACCCGCGAAGAGGCCGGCACAGGAAAAATGCAGCCATTGCCTTTGACGCAAGACAATATCTCGTCATCTAGCCTTTTCACTGGCGCGCGACAGGCATAAGGTATACGCCGTTCAAATTCCCTGGAGCTGTCATGTCCAACCAATTCCCGTCCGTTCGTCCACGCCGCCTGCGCCAGAACGAGTCCCTGCGCACGATCTTCCAGGAAACCGAGTTCCGCCTTGAAGACCTGATCCTGCCGATCTTCGTCGAAGAGGGCATCGATGACTTCGTGCCGATCACCAGCATGCCGGGCGTCAACCGCATCCCCGAGAAGCTGCTGGCCCAGGAAATCGAGCGCTATGCCCGCGCCGGTATCAAGTCGGTGATGACCTTTGGCGTTTCGCACAACCTGGACGCCGTCGGCAGCGACACCTGGAACGAAAACGGCCTGGTCGCGCGCATGTCGCGCATCTGCAAGGACACCGTGCCGGAAATGGTGGTGATGTCCGACACCTGCTTCTGCGAATACACCAGCCACGGCCACTGCGGCGTGCTGCACGACCACGGTGTGGACAACGACGCCACTCTGGCCAACCTGGGCAAGCAGGCGGTCATCGCCGCTGCTGCCGGTGCCGACTTCATTGCCCCGTCGGCGGCGATGGACGGCCAGGTCCAGGCTATCCGCAGCGCACTGGATGGTGCCGGCTTCCACGACACCGCGATCATGGCCTATTCCACCAAGTTCGCCTCGTCGCTGTATGGCCCGTTCCGTGAAGCCGGTGGTACCGCGCTGAAGGGCGACCGCAAGAGCTACCAGATGAACCCGATGAACCGCCGCGAAGCCGTGCGTGAGTCGCTGCTCGACGAGCAGGAAGGGACCGATGTGCTGATGGTCAAGCCGGCCGGTGCCTACCTCGACGTGATCGCCGATATCCGTGCCGCCTCGCGCCTGCCGCTGGCGGCGTACCAGGTGAGCGGCGAGTACGCGATGATCAAGTTCGGCGGCCTGGCTGGCGCCATCGATGAAGGCCGTGTGGTGCGTGAAAGCATTGGCGCAATCAAGCGTGCCGGTGCCGACCTGATCCTCACCTACTTCGCCATGGACCTGGCCCGCGAAGGTATCTGACCGCGAGCCGTTGTCCATGCAAGCCGCTGCCATCGCAGCGGCTTTTCTTTGCCTGCGCCGAAACCGGTGAGGAAAAACACAAAAAACCCGTAAGCGCTGAATTATTTAGTGTCCCGTTGTATCTCATCCCTTAGAGCATTCATCGACAGGGATACGGACATGAAACCTCGCAAGAAAAGCCTCCAGCCAATCGGCCTGAAGGACATCACCATTGTCGACGACGCCAAGATGCGCAAGGCAATCACCGCGGCAGCCCTGGGCAATGCCATGGAGTGGTTCGACTTCGGCGTCTACGGCTTCGTCGCCTACGCCCTGGGCAAGGTTTTCTTCCCCAATGCCGACCCGAGCGTGCAGATGATCGCGGCGTTGGCCACGTTCTCGGTGCCGTTTCTGATCAGGCCTCTGGGCGGGCTGTTCTTCGGTGCCTTGGGTGACCGCTTCGGGCGGCAGAAAATCCTCGCTGCGACCATCGTGATCATGTCGCTCAGCACCTTCGCCATCGGCCTGATACCGTCCTATGCCAGCATCGGTATCTGGGCGCCGATCCTGCTGCTGCTGGCCAAGATGGCCCAGGGCTTCTCGGTGGGGGGCGAGTACACCGGCGCGTCGATCTTCGTCGCCGAATATGCCCCTGACCGAAAACGGGGGTTTCTCGGCAGTTGGCTGGACTTCGGCTCGATTGCCGGGTTCGTGTTGGGTGCCGGTGTGGTGGTGTTGATCTCTACGGTGCTGGGTGAGGACAAGTTCCTCGAGTGGGGTTGGCGCCTGCCGTTCTTCCTCGCCTTGCCGCTGGGCATCATCGGCCTGTACCTGCGCCATGCGCTGGAGGAGACGCCAGCCTTCCAGCAGCACGTCGACAAGCTGGAGAAAGGCGACCGCGAAGGCCTGGCGACCGGGCCCAAGGTGTCGTTCAGGGAAGTGGCCACCCAGCACTGGCGCAGCCTGGTGACCTGCATTGGCGTGGTGATCGCCACCAACGTCACTTACTACATGCTGCTCACGTACATGCCCAGCTACCTGTCGCACAACCTGCACTACAGCGAAGACCATGGCGTGCTGATCATCATCGCGATCATGGTCGGCATGCTGTTCGTGCAGCCGATGATCGGGCTGCTCAGCGACAAGTTCGGCCGTCGACCGTTCATCATCGTCGGCAGTATCGGCCTGTTGGTGCTGGCCATCCCGGCATTCATGCTGATCAACAGCGGCGTGCTGGGGGTGATTTTTGCCGGGTTGCTGATCATTGCCGTGCTGCTGAACTTCTTCATCGGCGTGATGGCCTCGACGCTACCGGCAATGTTCCCCACGCACATCCGCTACAGCGCCCTCGCCAGCGCCTTCAATATCTCGGTGCTGATCGCCGGCCTCACCCCGACCATCGCCGCCTGGCTGGTGGAAAGTACTGGCAACCTGTACATGCCGGCCTATTACCTGATGGTGATCGCCGCGGTGGGGCTGGTCACCGGCCTGACCATGAAGGAAACCGCCAACAAACCGCTGCGCGGCGCGGCACCGGCAGCATCGGATATCGAGGAAGCGCGTGAGCTGCTGCAGGAACACCACGACAACATCGAGCAAAGGATCGAGGACATCGATGCGCAGATTGCCGAACTGGAGGCCAAGCGCAAGTTGCTGGTGCAGCAGCACCCGCGCATCGAGTGATCAGTGTGGCATGTAGCCACGCTGCCATGTCCGTGGAATGAACCGCGACACCAGGGCCAGTACGCAGGCCAGCGCACAGCTGCCGGCCAGCGCTTGCAGGCCCAGGTGGTGCTCCAGCCAGGCACCCAGCGCGGCGCCCAGCAGCATGCCGGCCCAAGGCACGAGTTGCACCCGCCAGCCGTTGCGCCGCTCGCCCAGCAGCCAGCGTCCCAGCCCACGACCGAAGCGTGACAGGGCGCCGGTGACGTAGGTCAGGCCGATGGGCAGGCCGTTCACCTGTTCGACCACGGCATTGATCATGCCCATGGCCAGTGTGGCAGCGAGCAGCGCTGGAAAGGTGGCTGCCAAGGGCCATGCGGCTGCAAAGCCCAGCAGGGCGGCGACTACCAGCAGCACCGGCCACGCCCGACGGCGGAAAGCGCGCGCCAGCAGCACGCCCAGGGCGTTGCCGACGACGAAGCCCAGCACTGCAGCACTCAGGCGCAGCACCAGGGCCAGGTCTGCATCGCTGATGGCGACGGCCAGGCGCGTGGTGTTGCCACTCATGAACGACACGAAGTCGCCCAGCGCCAGCAGGCCGATGGCATCGGTCATGCCGGCAAGTACGGACAGGCCGGCGACCAGGCCGAGGCCCACGCGGCCACGCAGCATCTGCAGGCGCAGCCGCTTGGCTGTGCGCGCGGGAAGGGTGTTGGGCAGCATCCTCGGGAACTCAGCGAGGCATTTCGCGGGCCAGGGTGCTCTTGATGGTGCGCTCCACTACATCGACCAGCACCATTGTCTGGTGGTCCACTTCGATGTTGAGCAGCTCGCCGGCCTTGTAGCTGGGGAAGGTGGTCTGGCGCAGGGTTTCCGGGATCAGGTTGATGGTGATCACGTTGTCCTCGACATCGGCTACGGTCAGGCTGCAGCCGTTGACCCCGATGAAGCCGCGCGGGAACACATACTTGCCCCATTCCGGTGGCATGCGGAACTTGATGAAGGCGCCGGTTTCCTTGATCGACAGCTCGACGATTTCGGCGGTGGTGGCGATGTGGCCGGCCATCAGGTGGCCGCCGACTTCGGCGTTCATCTTCGCCGAGCGTTCGATGTTGACGCCCTGGCCGGCCTTGAAGTTGCGCAGGTTGGTGCGCTCGAGGGTGGCGGTCATGGCGTCGAACCTGACCTGGGTGCCGTGGATTTCGGTGACCGACAGGCAGGTGCCTTCGACACTGACGCTGGCGCCGATCTTCAGCTCGTCGAGCAGTTCGGGGGTGAGGTCGATGGTGAACTGGTTGTGGCCCGGGTAGGTGGTCACATCAAGCAGAGGGCGGACGGCCTGGACGATGCCGGTGTACATGGAGTTGCTCCTGGGCACGGAAAAGAAAACTTCCGAACGCTATGCCCGTGGAGCGGTAAAAGCAAGCCGGCCATTTGTCTGGACACTTGAAACCCACAGGTATGGCGCACTCTGTCAGCTGGAGGTGACCCTGTGGGAGCGGGTTCACCCGCGAAGCAGGCGACGCGGTGGATGGCACCGGCTAGGCCGGTGTTCGCGGGCGCGCCCGCTCCCACAGGTACGGCGCACTCCTTCAGCTGGTGGGGGCCCTGTGGGAGCGGGTTTACCCGCGAAGCAGGCGACGCGGTGGATGGCACCGGCTGCGCCGGTGTTCGCGGGTGAACCCGCTCCCACAGGTATGGTGCATTCCTTCGGCTGACGGGGACCCTGTAGGAGCGGGCATGCCCGCGAAGCAGGCGACGCAGTGGATGGCACCGGCTGCGCCGGTGTTCGCGGGTGAACCCGCTCCCACAGGTATGGTGCATTCCTTCGGCTGACGGGGACCCTGTGGGAGCGGGCATGCCCGCGAAGCAAGCGACGCGGTGGATGGCACCGGCTAGGCCGGTGTTCGCGGGCGCGCCCGCTCCCACAGGTACGGCGCACTCCTTCAGCTGGTGGGGGCCCTGTGGGAGCGGGTTTACCCGCGAAGCAGGCGACGCGGTGGATGGCACCGGCTGCGCCGGTGTTCGCGGGTGAACCCGCTCCCACAGGTATCGCGTGGCTGCCGTTCAGAGCGTCACCGGCGAAGGCAACAGGGGCAAATACAATTCAGACATGGCCGCTGCTGTTGACGATCCGCAGGCACAGCGCCTCATACGGGTCCAGGTTCACCATCAGGCGCCCATCCTCGGTCAAATCCCCTTCGACCGTTTCATTGATCATGTCCACCACCGGCCCCGGCGTGAACCCGGTCAGTTGCAGCTCCTCGGCAATCACTTCCTGGCCAAAGTTCAGCGCAGTGATCTGGATGCCACGCCCGGCCGGCAGTTCATGCACCATTACCAGCAAGCCGGGGCTGCTGACTTCAGGCACCAGCACCTGGCGGCTGGTGGCGATGCCGTAGGCCTGGCGCACCGCCAGCAGTTTCTTCACCTTGCAGGCAAACGAATCGCCGTTTTCCAGCTGGCTGTCCAGGCTGCCATACAGCGCCCGGGCACGGGGCATGCCACGCACCGACGTCTGGGCCTGCGGCTCCAGCCCGGCCAGGTCGTAGCCGCCGCGGTGAATCCAGCGGGTATCGCCATCCAGCATCCGCTGCGCGACCGCTTCGGCGGGCAAGGGCAGGGCGCCCACCAGGTCCCAGCCGGACAGCGCCACCACCCCCGGCTGCATGGCGTTGTACATGACCAGCAGCAGGTGCACCTTCTGGATCAGCTCGATTTCTGCAACCCCGATCTGCCCGAGGTCGCGGATGCCCAGTGCGGCAGCGATCAGGCTGGCCGTGGTGCAGGCTATGCCGTTGGTGACGAAGCGCAGGTTGTACGGCGCATGCTCGCCCGACAGCCGTTCGTAGATCTCTTCGCGGATGTGCTCGCGCAGGATGCCGCCGGGCAAGGTCTGGCCTTTGTACAGGTACATGTCGTGGGCATGCAGGGTCCAGAAATGCACCAGCTCCACGGTCAGCTCGTCATGGTTCTGCAAGGCATGGATCAGCGACGCCGGGTCGATGCCGAAGGCATGCATCTCCTTGAGCATCAGGCGCAGGAACTCGGTGTCGCCGGTCAGCAGCGCATGCTGGTAGGCCGGCCGGGTAATGAAATCGTAGGACAGGTCGGCACCGCCCCTGGACATCTGCGCGATGTCGTCGAGGGTGAGGTTCAGTTCCTGGAAGCTGAAACCGCCGGCCTTGCGGATCATGCCACCGATCAGCTGGTTGCCGACGATCGACAGCGGGTGGCTTTCCGACCAGGCAGTGCCGCTGGCGCGGGTCTCCACGCCGAGAAAGCCGTTGGCATCCAGGCGCAGGCCGCGTGCACCCAGGCAGTCCAGGGCGTGCAGGGCATCGCCAATGATCATCTGCTGGGCGGCAAAGGTCGGGTCCAGCCAGTTCAGCGACGGCTGGCCTTCCTTGAAGTAGTGCAGGTACACCCAGCGCCGGGTCTTGCCATCCACACCGGTCACCGGCGGCGTGGCGCTCCAGTCGGTTTCCTTAACACCTGGTTCGAAGAAGATCACCCGTTGCAGCTGGCCGACGATGTAATGGCGGGCCTTGAGCTCGTCGCACTGGGCCGGCAGCAGGTTGACCGCGTCGCGCCCGGCAGGCACTTCGGGCAGCAGCGGCCAGTCTTCCTCGCGGATTTCGACCATGTGGTACAGCCCCGGATAGGGACCGTGGGCCAGCTCGGCCAGGCGAAAGTCGGCACCCTTGCCCGTGTGCGAGGGGATCAGGTCGTCGATGGTCACGGCGTTGTGCGCGGCGGCCATGCGGCTCATCTGGATCAGCTCCTGCTCGCTGCCGTACAGCGGGTCGATGTCGAAACTGATGCGGTCGAAGTTGCCGTCCACGCTGGGGGTGAGCTCACGGCCACGAATGCCGCCGGACAGCTTGATCGGGCCGGTGTGCAGGCCCTGGATGCCGATCTCCGACAAGCGCTTCCACAGCGCTTCGTGGGCCAGGGCACCGAGCACCGAACAGCCTTCGGGGGCGATGATGGCGTCGGGGTAGACGGTCAGCCAGACCGAAGCGATTTCAGTGGCGCGGCGGGGCTGGGCTTCGGCGTAGGGCTGCTGCCACAGGCGCGACTGGCCCGAGTACAGGTGGGAGCGTTGCTGGGAGGCCCTGAGCATGGCGCGGTCTTCGAGCCATTTGACGTATGACGGGTCGGGTTGGGTCATTTCGCGTCCTCTTTGCGTGTCGGCAGCGGCTCAGGTTATGACGGCTGTGGCGGCTGATCGTTCGGCTTGAGTATGGTTTGGCTGCTTCGCGGGCGCGCCCGCTCCCACCGGATCTCCACACATTTTGAGATCAGTGCAATACCTGTGGGAGCGGGCATGCCCGCGAAGAAATCCCGACTGATCAAGGTTTGCGAATACGCAACTACCGTGTGGGCTTGCTGATCTGTTTGCCAGCCTGGGAGGCGACTTCCAGGGCTTGGCCATCCCGTTGCTTGCCTTGCCGAGCCAGGCCTTCGAGCTGCGGAATCAGCATGCCCTCCGGCAAATGACGCCAGAACCGCCCGGGCATGTGCAGGCGCAAGGCGTCGGGGTTGAGGCGGGCAGGGTTGAAGGTATGGCGATAGTAGGTGCGCCACAATTCGGCGCCAGGGTCTTCGGCGTTGCGGGCCCACTGGCGCCAGGGCTCGGGGCACTGGCGCTGGTAGTCGAATGCCTGGCCGTCGAAGCGTATGCCGTCGTGCGCCGTGGCAATCATCCAGCGCAAACGCCCCAGGCGGTCGGCGAAATGCGCACTGGCGCTTTCCAGAATGTCATGCGCCGGCTCGTGATAGGCCACCAGGTCGAGTTGCAGCTGTTCAGCCAATACTTCGGGTAGTGGCACGAAGCGCACAAACGCATGCAGGTGGTGCGCTTCGCGATTGACCTGCTTGATCCGTCTTTGCAGCTCGCTGCCCAGTCGGTCACCCGCCAGCATTGCAGTGCGGTCGCCATGGGCCACCCGCCAAAGTACCTCGTAAAGCAGGTTCCAGCGGTGCTCGCCACGGTAGCGGGCGGCCTGTTCCAGCTGGCTCAGCAGCGCCGCTGGCACCTTGGCGCGAAAAGGACCGCAGCCTTCCGGCAGCGCTGTCGGTACGGCCAGCAAATCAGCCACCGGCCCTTGCGCCCAAGTCACCTCCGACGGGTCGATGCCATGCCCCAACAACACCCGGGCCTGGTCACGCCAGGTGGCGAACAGGCCGTCGCAGTCGAGCGCGATCATCCCCACAAGCCCATCTGCACCGGCGCCTGCGGCTCACGCAAGCGCGCCCTCAGCAGGCCGCTGCGCAGCTCGGCCTGGGCCGGGCGGTAGTCGCTGGTGACAATGAACGGCCGCGCCTTGTCCAGCACGCAGCGCAGCTGGATCAGGTCATCGTAGCGAATGCGCCGTTCGCGTCGCAGGGCTACCAGGCGCTGCACGCTGCGCAGGCCGATGCCGGGGATGCGCGCCAGTAGCGCCGGCTCGGCACGGTTCACGTCCAGCGGGAACACTTCGCGGTTGGCCAGCGCCCAGGCCAGCTTGGGGTCGATGTCCAGTGCCAGGTTGCCGCTCTGGCCCAGCAGCTCGCCGGCCTTGTAGCCATAGCCACGTAGCAGGAAGTCAGCCTGGTACAGGCGGTGCTCGCGCAGCAGCGGTGGTGCGGCCAGGGGGACGCTGCCGGGGCTGTCAGGGATGGGGCTGAAGGCGGAGTAGTACACGCGCTTGAGGCCATAGCCTTGGTACAGCGATTCGGCATTGCGCAGCAATGTGCTGTCATCGGTGCTGTCGGCCCCTACGATCACCTGGGTGCTTTGCCCGGCCGGGGTAAAGCGCGGCGCCTTGGGTTCGTGGGCCACGGCTTGCTGGCCTTGGTGAATCACGCCCATGGCCTGGCGAATGGTGTGCGCCTGTTTTTCCGGTGCCAGGCGTTTCAGGCTGGCGTCGGTCGGCAGCTCGATGTTGACGCTGAGCCGGTCTGCCAGGCGCCCGGCCTCTTCGATCAGCAACGGGTCGGCATCGGGGATGGTCTTGAGGTGGATGTAGCCACGGAAGTCGTGCTCTTCGCGCAACAGCTTCGCCACGCGGATCAACTGCTCCATGGTGTAGTCAGCAGACCGGATGATGCCGGAGCTGAGGAACAGGCCGCTGATGCAGTTGCGCCGGTAGAAGTCCAGGGTCAGCCGGACCACTTCCTCGGGGCTGAAGCGCGCGCGTGGCACGTTGCTGGAGCGGCGGTTGACGCAGTACTGGCAGTCGTAGAGGCAAAAGTTGGTCAGTAGCACCTTGAGCAGCGAGACGCAGCGCCCGTCGGGAGTGTAGCTGTGGCAGATGCCCATGCCATTGGTAGCACCCAGGCCATCAGCCCCGCGCGAGTTGCGCTTGGGTGCGCCACTGCTGGCGCAGGATGCGTCGTACTTGGCAGCATCGGCAAGGATGCCGAGTTTGGCGATGAGTTGCATGGGGCTGACCTGTGATACTGAATATTCATACAGTATTTTGAGATGTGACGGATTGCAAGCGATTGTGCGCCGGCCATGCCCGACTATCTTGGCGGGCAGGAACCTGGACTGCCCCCGAAAAAGTGGCGCGATCCCCTGTGGGAGCGGCCTTGTGTCGCGAAAGGGCTGCAAAGCAGCCCCCGCAATTTCAACTATTGCGCATCAATTCTGGGACCGCGTTGCGGCCCTTTCGCGACACAAGGCCGCTCCCACAGGGTTAGCGCGTAGCTTGAGCTCGGCGCCAAACCTTTGGGAGCAATCGTGCCTGCGAAGTCCTGCAGAAACGCTGGCAGGCACTAAGGCGAGCCCGCCCAGGCGAAGTGATACACGTGGCTGGGGGCCGTGGCCTGGCACTGGCCGTTATCGGCATCGGCACCAACCACATACCATTCTGCGCGCGAGGTCTCGCCCAGCCTGCGTGCCTTGTCGGCACTGAAGCAGCGGCCCAGCTCCGAAGCCGGTACCAGGGCGAAGGCCGTGGGGTTGTGACGCAGCCAGTAAGCGGCCGTGTCCGCCCTGGACTGGCCGGTGAAACCGAAGTGCACGATGGGTTGCCGGGCAAACAGCCAATGCCCCTCGCGCCAGTTGACCAGCACCAACTCGGCGCCGCCGGTGGCCCGTGCGGCTTCACTCATCAATGTTTCATGCGGGTTGCGGCCTTCCTTCAGCGGCTCGACGAAGCCGCGTGCGAACCACAGCGCGAACCATGCCAGGACCACGGCAGTGAACGCCTTGCGCCAGGCTGGCCGGCGCTGCAGCCAGCGCTTGAGCAGCCACGGCAGCAGCGGCGCGATGGCCAGCACCAGGCCCGGCAGCGCCGGGAAGATATACAGCTTGCGCTTGCCGCTGCTGAGGCTGAAAAACAACAGCACCAGCACCACCCAGCCGAGCAGCAGCAGAAAGCGCCCGTCGCGTTTTTGCAGCTGCCGGCGCCAGGCCGGTACCAGCCAGGGCAGGGCCAGCACCAGTGGCAGCCAGTATTTGGGGATGACTTTGACGAAGAAGTACCAGAACGGTTCGCGATGGTCCCAGGCATTGGCATAGCGGCTGGCGGTCTGGCGCAGCAGGATTTCCTTCAAATAGGCCAGCTCCGCCGCGCCACCGCCATGGGCGATCGATACCAGCAGTGGCAGCAGCCACACCGCGCAACCGGCCAGCAGCCACGCCAGCCCCAGGCTCCAGCGCCAACCCTGGCCGGGCATGGCCACCACCCCGTGCCAGCGGTGGCGCACCGCCCAGGCATAGGGCAGCAATAGCAGCGCCGGGACAAAGCCCACGCCCTTGCTGATAATGCCCAGGCCCATCGCCGCGCAGGCCAGGTAGAACCAGCCCCAGGCCGGCCCGAGCAGCAAGTGGCGCAGCATGCCGTAGAAACCCAGTGCCACCCACAGGCACAGGAAGCTGTCGATCTGCCCGGTGCGCAGGATGCTGTAGCTCTGGTAGGTGGCCAGGAACAACAAGGCGGCGATCACGCCGATGCGTCGGTTCCACAGGCGCCGCCCCAGGTCATGCAGCACCCAGGTAATGGTCGCCGCCGACAGCAGCCCTGGCAGGTACAGGGCAACCTTGGGCGAGCCGGTGAGGTGGCTGAACAGGGCCACGGTCCACATGAACAGCGGCGGCTTGTCGCCGTAGATTTCCGCCGCCCGGTGCGGGATGAACCAGTTGCCGCTCTGCAGCATTTCCAGGGCGACGCCGAGAAAGCGTTCTTCATCCACGTTCATCGGCTGGCGCCAGCCGATACCCGCACCCACCAGCACCACCGCGAGGGCAATCAGGGCCAGGCGTTCGGCCCCGAGCGTGTTGAACCTAGGCAAGGGCTATTCCTTCTGTTCCTGGTGGCGGGCGATCAGCTGCAGGTTGCGCAGGTAGACCAGGAAGCCGAAGCTCTGGCCGATGATGAACACCGGGTCCTGGCGATAGATGGCGTAGGTCAGCAGCAGCGCGCTGCCGAGCATGCTCAGGTACCAGAAGCCCACCGGGATCACGCTGCGGCGCTTGAACTCGCTGTACAGCCACTGCAACACGAAGCGCCCGGTAAATACGGCCTGGCCGGCGAAACCGATGACCAGCCACAGGGTTTCACGGGTCATCCTTCGAACTCCTGGGGGCGCGTGTCCAGGCGGGTGCGACGGATCAGCCACCAGACCCCGAACAGGTCGAGGATGCCGACCAGGGCGCGGTCCAGGTTGCCGTACTTGGACACCCCGGCCTGACGTGGCCGGTGGTTGACCGGGTGAACCAGCATGCGGCCGTTGTGGCGCAGGATCAGCGCCGGGATGAAGCGGTGCATGTGGTCGAAGTAGGGCAGGCGCAGGAAGGCCGCGCGCTCGATCAGTTTCAGCCCGCAGCCGGTGTCTGGCGTGGCGTCCTTGAGCAAGCGGCTGCGCAGGCCGTTGGCAAGCCGCGAGGCCCAGCGTTTGCTGGCGCTGTCGCGGCGGTTGACCCGGTGCCCGGCCACCAGCTTGACGCCGCCGGCCAGGTCCTGGTTGGCGCGCACCAGGGCCAGCATGCCGGGGATGTCCGCCGGGTCGTTCTGGCCGTCACCGTCCAGGGTCGCCAGCCAGCGCCCGCGCGCAGCCTGGGCTGCATGCCACAGCGAGGTGCTCTGGCCCAGCGAGCGCTCGTGACGGAGGATGCGCAGTTGCGTGTATCCCTGGCTTTTCAGTTGCAGCAGTACGCTCAGGGTGCGGTCGCTGCTGCCGTCATCGACCACCAGTACTTCATGGTCTTCAGCCGCCAGCGCGATGCGTATTTCCATCAAGAGTGACGGCAGGTTGTCGACCTCGTTCCTGGCGGGAATGAGCACCGAGAGGTCAAGTGGATCTGTCATGAGGCTACCTGTGATCTTGTTGTGATTGCGCGGCTCAGACCCGGTAGAAATCCCGGTACCAGCCAACGAAGGCGTTGACGCCGTGTTCCAGCGATGTGCCGGGGGTGTAGTCGATCCAGCGTGCCAACGAGCCGACGTCGGCCCAGGTTTCCAGCACATCACCTGCTTGCAGCGGCAGGTAGTCGCGTCGGGCCTTGATGCCCAACGCATGCTCCAGGCATTCGACGAAGTGCAGCAGCCGTACCGGCTGGCCTCGGCCGATGTTGAACAGCTGGCAGGGCGGCTGCCCCTCGGCCGGCAGTGGCGGCTTCAGGCGCAGGCGCACAATGCTCTCGACGATGTCGTCGATGTAGGTGAAGTCGCGCCCCATCAGGCCGTTGTTGTAGACCTCGATCGGCCGGCCCTCGAGCATGGCGCGGGTGAACTTGAACGGCGCCATGTCGGGGCGGCCCCAGGGGCCGTATACGGTAAAGAAGCGCAGGCCGGTGGTCGGCAGCTGGTACAGGTGCGCGTAGCTGTGCGCCATCAGTTCATTGGCGCGCTTGCTGGCGGCATACAGCGACAGCGGTTGCTCGACCGGGTCGTCGACGCTGAACGGCAGCTTGGCGTTGGCGCCGTACACCGAACTGCTGGAGGCGTAGATCAGGTGGCGGGGTGGCTGCTGGCGGCAGGCCTCGAGGATGTTGAGAAAGCCGACCAGGTTGGCCTGGCCATAGGCGCCGGGGTTGTCCAGCGAATAGCGCACCCCGGCCTGGGCTGCCAGGTGGATCACCTCACTGAACGCCTGGCCGGCGAACAGCTGTTGCAGTTCGCTCGGGTGGGCGATGTCGAGGGTGTGGAAGCGGAAATTGGCAAAGCCGAACAGCTGCTGCAGGCGCGCCAGCTTCAGCTGGACGCTGTAGTAGGCATTGAGGTTGTCGATGCCGACCACCTCGATGCCTGCTTCGCACAGGCGCCGCGCAACGTGGTAGCCGATGAAGCCGGCCACGCCGGTAATCAGTACGGGCATGCTGGCTGCACCTGGCCACGGCCGATGCCGTAGTAAGTCAGGCCGGCGGCGGCCATGTGTTCGGGTTCGAACAGGTTGCGCCCGTCGAACACCACCCGGTCGGCCAGCTGTTGCGGCACCTTGTCCAGGTTGAGCACGCGGTAATCCTGCCATTCGGTGACGATCACCAGGGCATCGGCGCCGCGCAGTGCATCGTCCTTGCATGGCACCAGTTGCAGGTCGGCGCGCGGGCCATAGTGCCGCTGGATTTCTTCCATGGCCTGCGGGTC
Organism: Pseudomonas sp. X4; assembly: GCF_040784925.1. Taxonomy (NCBI): domain Bacteria; kingdom Pseudomonadati; phylum Pseudomonadota; class Gammaproteobacteria; order Pseudomonadales; family Pseudomonadaceae; genus Pseudomonas; species Pseudomonas sp. X4. The sequence goes on from NZ_CP160798.1 coordinate 5,156,240, forward strand.
ATGGGCCTGCACCCGCGCGCCGGCGGCCCACAGCGCTTCCAGCAGGACCCGGCTGGAGGCCTCGCGGATATCATTGGTATTGGGCTTGAACGACAGCCCCCACAAGGCGAAGACCTTGCCCCGCAGGCCGCGTGGGTAGTGGCGCTGGATCTTGCTGAACAGCCGGCCCTTTTGCTGCTCGTTGACCGACTCCACCGCACGCAGCAGCTGCGGCTCGAAGCCTTCGGCCTCGGCGCTGCGGCGCAGGGCTTGCAGGTCCTTGGGGAAGCACGAGCCGCCAAAACCGCAGCCGGCATAGATGAAGTCGTAGCCGATGCGCGGGTCCGAGCCGATACCACGGCGCACCATTTCGATATCGGCGCCCAGGTGCTCGGCCAGGTTGGCGATTTCGTTGATGAACGAGATCTTGGTCGCCAGCATGCAGTTGGCCGCGTACTTGGTCAGCTCGGCGCTGCGCGCATCCATGACCATGAGTTTTTCGCGGTTGCGGCTGAACGGCAGGTACAGCTCGCGCAGCAGCTCTACCTCGGCAGGCTCCGCGCCACCGATGATGATGCGCTCCGGGCGCATGCAGTCATCGACTGCCGAGCCTTCCTTGAGGAACTCGGGGTTGCTGACGACGTGGAAGCGGCTGGTATCGGCCACGGCCTGGGCGATGCGCGCCTTGATGCGGTGCACCGTGCCGACCGGCGCGGTGGATTTGTTGACGATCAGCTTGGGGCCGTCGGCATGTTCGAGGATGCTGTCGACCACGGCGAACACGTGCTTGAGGTCGGCGCTGCCATCGGCCTGTGCCGGGGTGCCGACGGCAATGAACTGCAACCTGGCGTAGTTGGCCGCTTCGCTGGCGTCGGTGGTGAAGCGCAGGCGGCCGCAGGCCAGGTTCTTCTCCAGCATCGGCGCAAGGCCGGGCTCGAAGATCGGGCAATGGCCTGCATTGAGGCTGGCGACCCGCTCGGCGTCGACATCCATGCATAACACCGAGTGCCCCACCTGGGCCAGGCACACTGCCTGGGTGAGGCCGACATAGCCGGTACCGAAAACCGTGACCTTCATTTGACAGCTCCTTGGCGAGAAAGCTGAAAAAAAATGTCACAACGTTGTTTAGATATTGTTACTTGCGCAGGCCGCTGCTTCCTGGGCGACGTTCCACAGCTGCTGGCGGAACCAGCGCCGCAAGGGGTCGGCGTGGGTGCGTTCATGCCATATCTGCATCACCTCGATTGCGGGCAATGGCAGCGGCAGCGGGTACATGCGCAGGTCGTCATCACGCTCGGTGGCTTCGATGGCCAGCGAGCTCAGGCAGGTGAGCAGCAGGTCGGTGCCGCGCAGCAGGCGCGTGGGGGCCACGAAGCTCGACAGGCCAGCCACGACCCGTCGTTGCATGCCCTGGCTGCGCAAGGCGCGGTCGACCAGGCCATCGAGGTCGCCGGTTAGGGTGGTGAGCAGGTGGTCGCTGGCGAGGAAGCTATCGAGGTCCAGGCCTTGGTCCGCTGCTGGATGACTGCGCGAGGCCAGCACAACGAAGTGTTCGGTGAGCAGGCGCTGTTGGTGGAAGGTTTCCGGCAGGTCGGTGTAGAACCCGGCAACGGCCAGGTCACAGGTGCCTTTCTCCAGTTCTTCGCGAGGCAGCTGGCCACGGGTGTTGTAGGTGACCAGCGTCAGGTTCGGCGCCTGGCTGCGCAGGATCGGCAGCAGCCTGGGCAACAGCGTCTGTTCTACATAATCGGTGCTGTACAGGTGCAGGCGGGCAGGGCGGGCAAGAAAGTCCTGCCCTTCGCAGCGTTCATAGAAGCCTTCCAGGCCCACTACCAGGCGTTCTACCTCGGGCGCCAGTTCGTGGGCGCGTGGCGTCGGGGTCAGGCCCCTGGGCGCGCGGACGAACAGCGGGTCGCCAAACTGATGGCGCAGCTTGTTGAGCTTGTGGCTGAGCGCGGGCTGGCTCAGCGCCATGCGCTGGGCGGCGAGGGTGGCGTTGCGTTCCTGATACAGCACATGGAACAGGTACAGCAGGTTGAGGTCCTTGCTGGAGATATTCATTTTCTGGATCGCAGACATGAGAGCTTTCGAATTATCGAATCATAGCCTTGCCATTAGCATGAACGCATCCCGCCGACATGAGCGGACGGCTCTCTTTGCCTGATCAGGAGATTGTTGCATGACCAAGATGTCCCGGCTTGCCCTGGCTGTTGCCAGCACCCTGCTTGCCGTCGGCGCCCACGCTGCGCCCAAGGGAGAGGTGCTGGTGCTGTTGTCCAGCGAGAACCAGCTGCCCCTGCAGGACGGCAAGCGCTACGCCACTGGCTACTACCTCAACGAGTTCGGCGTGCCTGCCGACCAATTGCTCAAGGCTGGCTACAAGCTGGTGCTGGTAACCCCCGAAGGTAATGCCCCGAGCGTCGACCAGCGTTCGATTGACCCGCGCTACTTTGCCGGTGATGCGGTGGAGATGCGCCGGATCGAGAAAGTCGTGCAAGGCCTGCCGGGCATTGACGATACCCTGTCGGTGAAAGAGGTCCTGGCAGGTGACTTGGGCCGCTATGCCGGGCTGTTCATCCCCGGCGGCCATGCGCCCTTGATCGACCTGGCCAACAACCCGGACGTGGGCGCCTTGCTGCGGCATTTCCACCAGGCCGGCAAGCCCACAGCCGCCATCTGCCACGGCCCCATCGCCTTGCTCTCGGCCCAGCAAGACCCGGCGAGCTACCAGTCGGCGCTGGCGCGTGGTGAAAAGCCGGCAGCCAATGACTGGCTGTACAAGGGTTACAAGATGACCATCTTCTCCGACCCGGAGGAGCAGGTGTTCGAGGGTTCGCTCAAGGACCAGCGGCTGTTGTTCTACCCGGCCAACGCCATGGCAATGGCAGGGGGCGACATGGGCTACGCCAAGGCCTGGCAACCCAATGTGGTGGTGGACCGCGAACTGATCACCGGGCAGAACCCGTTCTCGGACAAGGTGCTGGCCAAGGTACTGCTGGAAAAGTTGGCCGGGCAGGCAAAGGCCGCGGATAAGGGCATCTAGACTTACAAGTGGCCTGCATCGGGCAACGCTCGGCAGGCCCATACCATTCAACCGACCACCGCCTCCCCGGAGCGGATGTCCCTCGCTGGCGATGGCCTTCTTTGCAGAGGAGGGCAGGTCATGGACGAGGCAAGGCTTCACGACTTCATGGGCAAGCTGGTGGGCGACATGGGCGCGGCGGCGACCTTGGCCAACGTCATTCTCGGTGACGAGCTGGGGTTGTACCGGGCCATGGCCGACAGCCAGCCGACCACCCCCGAGGCGCTGGCGGAAAAGACCGGCTGCCACCCGCGGCTGGTGCGCGAATGGCTCAGCGCCCAGGCCGCCTCGGGCTACATGGTGCATGACAAGGGCCGTTTCGTGTTGCCTGAAGAGCAGGCCATGGCCCTGGCACTGGAGGATTCCCCGGCCTATATGGCCGGTGGTGCGGCGGTGGTGGCCGCGCTGTTCCACGACAAGGACAAGCTGGTCGCGGCCATGCGCGGCGATGGCGGGCTGGCCTGGGGCGACCATCACCCCTGCATGTTCAGCGGCACCGAACGGTTCTTCCGGCCGGGTTACCGCACCTTCCTGGTGGCCGAATGGCTGCCGGCGCTGGAGGGCGTGGTGGCCAAGCTGCAGGCGGGCGCCAAGGTGGCGGATGTGGGCTGTGGGCATGGCGCTTCCACGCTGGTCATGGCCCAGGCGTTCCCGGCATCCACCTTCGTCGGCTACGACTACCACGGGCCTTCCATCGCCACCGCCAACGAGCGTGCGCGCGAGGCGGGGTTGGCGGGGCGGGTGAGCTTCCAGCAGGCCAGCGCCAAGGACTACCCGGGGCATGACCATGACCTGGTGTGCTTCTTCGATTGCCTGCACGACATGGGCGACCCGGTGGGGGCTGCGAAGCATGCCTACCGTGCGTTGAAGGCCGACGGCACGGTGATGCTGGTGGAGCCTTATGCCGAGGATTCGCTGGAGGGCAACCTGACACCGGTCGGGCGCTTGTTCTATGCGGCGTCGACGTTTATCTGCACGCCGAACTCGTTGTCGCAGGAGGTGGGGTTGGGGCTGGGTGCGCAAGCGGGGGAAGCGCGGTTGCGGGCGGTGTTCGAGGAGGCGGGTTTCGGCCGGTTCCGGCGGGCGACGCAGACGCCGTTCAACCTGATCCTGGAGGCTCGGAAGTAGAGGTCAGCCTGTGCCGGCCTCTTCGCGGGTGAACCCGCTCCCACAGACCTGTGAAATACCTGTGGGAGCGGGCGTGCCCGCGAAGAGGCCGGGCCTGCAAAAGCAGAGGGGGCGCCTCGATGGCGCCCCCTCTGTCTTGCTGCTTAGGCTTCAGCGTCCCAGGGACGATCGCCTTTTTCATCCTTGACGCGGGTCGGCAGGCCCATCACGTCCAGCGCCTTGAGGAACGGCTCGGCTGGCAGCTCCTCGACGTTGACCATGCGCTTGGCATCCCACTCGCCACGGGCGACCAGCAGGGCGGCAGCCACTGGCGGTACACCGGCGGTGTAGGAAATGCCCTGGCTATCGGTCTCGGCGTAGGCTTCTTCGTGGTCGGCCACGTTGTAGATGAACACTTCGCGCGGCTGGCCATCCTTGGTGCCCTTGACCAGGTCACCGATGCAGGTCTTGCCGGTGTAGCCCGGGGCCAGCGAGGCTGGGTCCGGCAGCACGGCCTTGACCACTTTCAGTGGTACCACTTCCAGGCCTTCGGCGGTTTTCACCGGTTGCTCGGAGAGCAGGCCCAGGTTCTTCAGCACGGTGAACACGTTGATGTAGTGCTCGCCGAAGCTCATCCAGAAACGCACGTTCGGCACGTTGAGGTTCTTCGAAATCGAGTGAACTTCATCGTGGCCGGTCAGGTACAGGTTCTGCGAACCTACCACCGGCAGGTCGTCGGTACGCTTGACCTCGAACATGGTGTTGCTGGTCCACTGGCTGTTCTGCCAGCTCCACACTTGCCCGGTGAACTCGCGGAAGTTGATTTCCGGGTCGAAGTTGGTGGCGAAGTACTTGCCATGCGAACCGGCATTGACGTCGAGGATGTCGATCGAGTCAATGCTGTCGAAATACTGTTGCTGCGCCAGCTTGGCGTAGCTGTTCACCACACCCGGGTCGAAACCGACGCCGAGAATGGCGGTAATGTTCTTTGCCTGGCACTCTTCGAGGTGTTTCCACTCGTAGTTGCCGTACCACGGCGGGGTCTCGCAGATCTTGCCCGGCTCTTCGTGGATGGCGGTGTCCAGATAGGCGACACCGGTATCGATGCAGGCACGCAGCACCGACATGTTGAGGAAGGCGGAACCAACGTTGATCACGATCTGCGATTCGGTCTCGCGGATCAGCGCCTTGGTTGCCTCGACATCAAGGGCATTGAGCGAGAAGGCCTGGATGTCGGCGGGTACCTTGAGGCTACCCTTGGCCTTGACGCTGTCGATGATGGCCTGGCATTTGGAGATGTTCCGTGACGCGATGGCGATACGACCCAGTTCGTCGTTATGCTGCGCGCACTTGTGGGCCACCACCTTGGCGACACCTCCTGCACCAATGATAAGAACGTTCTTCTTCAATTTATCCCTTGCTCCTTACTGAAAGCCGGTCTTACGACAGGCTGGAAACGTAGTCTTCGAAACCGAACTCGCGCACCACTTCGACGCTGCCGTCGAGTTGCTTGACCACGATGGATGGCATTTTCAGACCGTTGAACCAGTTTTTCTTGACCATGGTGTAACCCGCCGCGTCGACGAACGACAGGCGATCACCGATGGCCAGCGGACGATCGAATTGGTATTCGCCGAAGATGTCACCGGCCAGGCACGACTTGCCGCAGACCATGTAGGTGTGCGCGCCGTCGTTGGGGGCCATCTTGGCGTTGAGGCGGTAGATCAGCAGGTCGAGCATGTGCGCTTCGATCGAGCTGTCGACCACGGCCAGGTGCTTGCCGTTGTACAGGGTGTCGAGCACGGTCACTTCCAGCGAGGCGCTGTTGGTGATGGCCGCTTCGCCCGGCTCCAGGTACACCTGCACGCCGTACTTTTCCGAGAAGGCTTTCAGGCGCGCGCAGAAGGCGTCCAGCGCGTAGTCTTCACCGGTGAAGTGGATGCCGCCACCGAGGCTTACCCACTCGACTTTGTGCAGCAGGTGACCGAAGCGCTCTTCGATGTGCGTGAGCATCTTGTCGAACAGGCCGAAGTCGCCGTTCTCGCAGTTGTTGTGGAACATGAAGCCGGAGATCTGCTCGATCACCTGTTCGACCTTGGCCGGGTCCCATTCGCCCAGGCGGCTGAACGGGCGGGCAGGGTCTGCCAGCAGGTAGTCGGAGCTGCTGACCTGCGGGTTGACGCGCAGGCCACGGACCTTGCCTTCGGACTGTTCGGCGAAGCGCTGCAACTGGCCGATCGAGTTGAAGATGATCTTGTCGCAGTTCTCGAGCATTTCCTCGACCTCGTCGTCGGCCCAGGCCACGCTGTAGGCGTGGGTTTCGCCGGCGAACTTCTGGCGGCCGAGCTTGAGCTCGTACAGCGACGAAGAGGTGGTGCCGTCCATGTACTGTTGCATCAGGTCGAAGACCGACCAGGTGGCAAAGCACTTGAGGGCGAGCAGCGCCTTGGCACCGGAGTGTTCGCGCACGTAGGCGATCTTCTCCATGTTGCCCAGCAGCTTGGTTTTATCGATGAGGTAGTACGGCGTCTTGATCATTTAAAGGCCCCCGGCCAGGCCGGCCAAAAAAAGGACACGCATTGTGCCTTCACTTGCCGCAGACCGAAAGGGTGGGTTACGCATTTCGTCGTGGTTGACGCTGTTGCGAGAGGTTTTTCCGGTTGCGGCGGGCTCAGTAGAACAGCGGCATGTGACTATCGTAATCAGCAACCGGGTGCCGCAAGGAGAATCCGATGAGCAACGTTCTGTGCTGGATGGCACGGGCTACGCCCGTGTTCGCGGGTGAACCCGCTCCCACAGGGATTGCGCTTGCTTCAAACCTTGCACAGTCCTGTTGCTACTTCAATCCTGTGCAGTCCAATCTGTGGGAGCGGGTTTACCCGCGAAGAGGCCGGTACAGGCAACCTCAATCAACCTGCTGCAACCACGCCTGGATCTGCTCCAGCGTGGCAGTTGCCCCGCCACAAACCACCACCAGCACATTCTGGTACTGCGCCAGGGCGCCCGGTGCATAGGCCAACGCCAAAGCCGCCCCACAGGCAGGCTCCACCAGCACGCGATGGTCCAGCAGGAACCGTTCGCAGGCTTCCAGCGCCGCGCGGTCAGTGACCAGGTGGCTGTGCACCGGATGCTCCTTCACGCACACCAGCGCCTGGTCAGCCACACGCTTGGCCCCCAGCGAGGTCGCCACCGAGGCAATACGTTCCAGCTCCACCGAATGCCCCGCCTGCATGGCCGCATGCAGCGATGCCGCGCCCTCGGTTTCCACCGCCAGCACCGGCACATCGCCCCAGCCGTTGTGCTGTAGCCCCTCGACCACACCACTGAGCAAACCACCGCCGCCTACCGACAACACCACGGCATCTGGTTTCACGCCGGCCTCGGCGACTTCATCCACCAGGCTGGCATGCCCGGCCCACAGCAGCGGGTCGTCGAATGGGTGAATGAAGGCGTCATCCGGGCTGACCAAGGTCTGCGCCAGGGCGTTGGCCTCTTGCCAGGAGCTGCCATGCACCTCCAACTTGGCGCCCTCCAGGCGCAGCAGGTCCTTGGCTCGCTCGGTGGTGGTCTCGGGCACTACCACGGTCACCGGCACGCCCAGCTTGCGCCCGGCATAGGCCACTGCCAGGCCGGCGTTGCCGCCCGAGGAAGACACGAAATGCCGCGCGCCACGGGCATGGTGCACCTCACAGGCGTGGCCCACGCCGCGCAGCTTGAACGAGCCGCAGGGCTGCAGTGCATCGAGCTTGAGCCAGACGTTGCTGCCCGCGGCCAGCGACAGCGGGCGGGATTCGATCAGGGGGGTATGAATATGCAAGGTCATTGGCTGGCACCGCGCAGTTGCTCGAGATAGTTGTAAACGGTGTAGCGGGTCACACCCAGGGCGCTGGCGGCCTTTTCCACGCCGCCCTTGACGATGAACAGGCCACGCTCCTGCATCACGCGCACGGCCTCGACCTTGGCCTGCTTGTTCATCCGCCCCTGGCCGCTGCGCTGCAGGGATGCCTGGATTATCTCGCTCATCAGCAGTTCCATGTCGGCGGGCTCACTGACGGCAGGTGTGGCCCCCAGCGGTTGGAACTGCTGAAGAAAGTTCATGGCAGCATCCAGGCCGGTGACGTCGGTGTTGACGCAAAGGCTGGCGAAGGGGTGGCCGTTGCTGTCTCGGAAGATCGCCGTGGCGCTGCGCAGCGTGCGGCCCTTCAGCGTGGTGGGGTAATCGGGCAGCACCACCGGCTCACAGCCGTGCTGATCGGCCGAGGCCTGCATCAGTGCCTTGAAACCCTGGTCCTGTTCCGGGGCGGCGAGGATCGGGCTACCGACGCTGCGGCCAGAAAGGTGGCCGTTGACGATCGCCACCACGGAGTGTTCCGGGTGGTCGAGGTCGTGCAGGAGGATTTCCATGTTGCGCGCGGCAACGCTGCCCAGGGCCTGGATGGCGGCCTTGAGGACGGTGAGGGTGAGTTGGCGTTCTTCGCTTGGGGTGATAGGCATGGCAGATCGCAAAATCAACGTTTTGTGTATTTTTACACATAAAGTTGAATTAGGCGATTTGCTTTTCCAGGCCCATTCGCGGGTAAACCCGCTCCCACAGGGACATCACGGTATTCAATACCTGTGGTGAACCTGTGGGAGCGGGTTTACCCGCGAATGGGCCGCAAAGCGGCCCCTTTAACCCTCAGCCCAGGGCCGGGGTGCGTGGTGGGATCATCCGACGCGACCCGGTCGCCTCGAAGGCCGCACCAAAGCTCAGCAGCGCATTGTCGCTGTAAGCCCGGCCAGCAAAGGTCAGCCCCACCGGCATGCCGATATCGGCCATCACGCCCATCGGCACGGTCACGGTCGGCACGCCCAGGTGACGGATCGCCAGGTTGCCGTTGGCCACCCAGATACCGTTGCTCCAGGCGATGTCCGCCGATGCCGGGTTGACGTCGGCATCGGCCGGGCCCACGTCGGCCACGGTGGGGAACAGCACCGCGTCCAGGCCCAGGTTGTCCATCCAGTCTTCCAGGTCGATCTTGCGGGTCTGCTCCAGGCCGCGCAGGCCGTCGGGCAGGGTTTCGATCTGGTCCCAGGTCTTCAGGCCACGCTTGGCCATGTTGACGTACTCGTCCATGCCAGCGGCCAGGTCGTCCTCACGGTTGGGCAGGGTGCCCGGGTCGTGGGGGAAGATCTGCGGCCCGTCGACATCGGCCAGGCGGTTGAGCCTGGGGTCACCGTTGGCGCGCAGGAAGTCGTCGAAGGCCCAGCCCGACAGCTCCCACAGCTCGTCATGCAGGAACTCTTTGCTGACGATGCCGCGGTTGTACACGGTCGGTGCGCCCGGGCGGTCGCCCTCGCAGTTGGACACCAGCGGGAAGTCCACTTCCAGCACTTCGGCACCAGCCGCCTCCAGTGCCTGGCGGGCCTGCTGCCACAGGTCGATCACCGTGGCGCGGGTGTTGATGCGCTGGCCAGTCGGGCCGCCGATGCCAGGCTTCTCGGAAGTACCGGCCTCGGCATCGGCATTGATGTACATGCGTGGCACGCCAAAGCGCTTGCCTTTGAGCGCGCTGGCATCCACGGCCAGGTCCAGGTACGAAGCCGGGCGCACCGTCGAAGCCGCCGGGATTGGCACCCAAGGTTGCAGGCGCCACAGGTCGCCGCGCTTGTCAGCGTCGTCGGCTACGACCACGTCGAGGATTTCCAGCAGGTCGGCCATGGTGCGGGCATACGGCACCACCACGTCCATGGTCGGTGTCAGCGGCCAGTTGCCACGCACCGAAATCACCCCGCGCGACGGGGTATAGGCGCACAGGCCGTTGTTGGACGCCGGGCCACGGCCGCTGGACCAGGTTTCTTCGGCCAGGCCGAAGGCACTGAAGCTGGCGGCGGTGGCGGTGCCGGCACCGTTGGACGAGCCCGAGGCGAACGGTGCGGTCAGGTAGTTGGCGTTGTACGGGCTTTCGGCGCGGCCATACACGCCGCGTTGCATGCCACCGTTGGCCATGGGCGGCATGTTGGTCTTGCCCAGGCACACGGCGCCGGCGGCGCGCAGGCGTTCGATGGTGAAGGCGTCGCGCTGGGCCACCAGGTCCTTGAAGGCCGGGCTGCCGGAGGCAGCGGTCAGGCCTTTGACCAGGTAGCTGTCCTTGGCGGTGTAGGGGATGCCGTCCAACGGGCTCAGGACCTGGCCTTTGGCGCGACGGGCGTCGGAGGCTTCGGCCTCTTTCAGCGCCTCGGGGTTGCGCACCACCACGGCGTTCAGGGCAGTGGCGGTGTCGGCGCCATCGTAGGCATCGATGCGCGCCAGGTAGGCCTGGACCAGCTCGACCGCCGTCGTGCGGCCCGATTCGAGCGCGTCGCGCAGCTCGGCAATGGAAACCTCGGTTACCTCGATCATGCGTTCACCAAAAAAATGTGCAGGTGGGGGCTAATGCGAGGAGTGTACAAGAAGGGCTTGGCGGGCGCAGGTTTGCGCGGGGGCAAATGGTTTTTTGCAGGCGGGCATTGTCGGGCCTCCCAAGCCCGGCGCGAACCCTGTAGGAGCGGCCTTGTGTCGCGATAGGGCCGCAAAGCGGCCCCAATGATTTCACTGTGATACGAAGACCCTGGGGGCGCTTCGCACCCCTTTCGCGACGCAAGGCCGCTCCCACAAGGGTGCCGCGTCAACCGTCCAGGTCTGCCGCTGCATGCCGCTCCGGCACCTGGCTGGCCTCATCCCCCCAGGTCCGGTTCACCCGTGTGCCACGCTGCACCGCCGGGCGCAAGGCAATCTCCTCGGCCCAGCGCTGCACATGTGGGTACTCGTCCACCGCCAGGAACTCCGCCGCGCCATACAGGTTGCCGCGCACCAGCTGGCCATACCACGGCCACACGGCAATGTCGGCGATGCTGTATTCCTCGCCGCCCAGGTAGCGGCTTTCGGCCAGGCGCCGGTCGAGCACATCCAGCTGGCGCTTGGCTTCCATGGTGAAGCGGTTGATCGCGTACTCGAACTTTTCCGGCGCATACACATAGAAGTGGCCAAAGCCGCCGCCCAGGTATGGCGCCGCGCCCATTTGCCAGAACAGCCAGTTCAGGCTTTCGGTGCGTGCAGCTGGCGCTTTCGGCAGCAAGGCACCGAACTTTTCCGCCAGGTACAGCAGGATCGAACCCGACTCGAACACCCGCACCGGCGGCTCGACGCTGCGGTCGAGCAGGGCGGGGATCTTCGAGTTGGGGTTGACCTGGACGAAGCCGCTGGAGAACTGCTCACCCTCGCCAATGCGGATCAACCAGGCATCATATTCGGCGCCCGGGTGGCCCAGCGCGAGCAGCTCTTCGAGGGCGATGGTGACCTTGACGCCATTGGGCGTGGCCAGGGAGTACAGCTGCAGCGGGTGCTTGCCCAGCGGCAGGTCCTTGTCGTGAGTCGGGCCGGCAACCGGGCGGTTGATGCTGGCGAACTGGCCGCCGGACGCTGCGTCGTTGCGCCAGACCTTGGGTGGCACGTAGGCGGGCTTGCTCATGCATGAATCTCCTTCATTGGCGCGAAACGGTCACGTAGAGACGTGGACCTGCATCTATGCCACGGGTTCGACGAAAAGCGCAAATGCATAGGGCGCGGGCGTGAAGTGCATGACTTCGCTTTCATCCAGGTTTCATCCGGTGCAGCCCAGGCCGGTTCTATGCTGGGCTATCTCTTCGCCCTGCAAGGAACCGCCGGCCGATGACTCTCCCACGCTGCGTGTTGGCGCTGGCCCTGTTCGGCAGCTTGTTGGCCAACGCCGAGGCTGCGCCCTGGGTTGCCGGCCTGCACCACATGACCCTGGCCGACCCGGTCGACGCGCGGCCCATGCAGGCGCTGGCGTTCTACCCGGCCATTGGCAATACCCGCAGCAGCCGGATAGACGGCTACCCGATCGACGTGAATGAGGAGGCGCCGGTAGCGTTGGGCCAGTTCCCGTTGCTGGTGCTGTCCCACGGCAATACCGGCAGCCCGCTGGCCTTGCACTACCTGGCGACGTCGCTGGCACGCCAGGGCTTTATCGTGGTGGCGGTGGTGCACCCCGGCGACAACGCCCGCGACCACAGCCGCCTGGGCACCCTGAGCAACCTGTATGGCCGGCCGCTGCAAGTCAGTGCCGCGATTACGGCCGCCCGCGAAGATGCCTTGCTGGGGCCCTACCTGAACGGTGGCAAGGTTGGGGTGATCGGCTACTCGGCCGGTGGTGAAACCGCCTTGATCCTCTCAGGCGCGCGCCCCGACCTGGACCGCCTGCGCAAGTACTGTCTGGAGCGCCCGAACGACGCCGACGCCTGCAAGACCCACGGCGTACTGATTGCCGACCGCAGCGAGCTGGTGCCAGAGGCCGACCAGCGGGTGGGGGCGGTGATGCTGATGGCGCCGCTCAGCCTGCTGTTCGGGCGCCATGCCTTGGCCGGGGTGCAGGTGCCGGCGCTGATCTACAGTGGCGACAGCGACCAGCTGGTGGCGGTGGACCGCAACGCCGAAGCCCTGGCCCGCAAATTGCCGGTCACACCGGACTATCGCCTGCTGGCCGGCGCCGGCCACTTCGTGTTCATGGCCCATTGCGATGCCGAGCAGTCCGTACGGATGCCGGCGCTGTGCAAGGATGCCGCAGGCGTGGACCGTCGGCACATCCACCATTCCCTGCAACGTGAAGCCGCGGTGTTCTTCAGCCAGGCGTTGGGCGCGCCGCAGCCGGCCGAGCGTTCAGCCGCGAGCGGCGCGCCGCGCCAGCAACAGCGTTAGGCCGACACCCGCCAGGGCGAGCAGGGCGGCCACGCAGAAGATCGAGGCATAACCCAGGTGCGCGGCCACCGCGCCCATCACCGGCCCGGCGATGGCCAGGGCCATGTCGAAGAACACCGCGTAGGCACCCAGCCCTGCGCCGCGGCTGCTGCTGGGTACCTGCTTGATCGCTTCCACTCCCAGCGCCGGGTACACCAGCGACAGCCCGAAACCGGTAAGCCCGGCACCGATCAGCGCCCACGGCGGCGATGGTGCCAGCCACAGCAGGCTCAGGCCGAGCACTTCGGTGGCCATGCACGCGACCGCCACGTTGTAGCCACCAAAACGGTTGACCGCGTTGACGAACAGCAGCCGGGAAATGATGAAGCACACGCCAAAGGCACTCAGGCACCAGGCCGCGCCCGCCCAGCCGCGCTCCAGGTAATACAGGGTGACGAAGGTGGTCAGGGTGCCGTAGCCGATAGAGGCCAGGGTCAGGCCCAGGCCACAGGGTGCGACCCGGCCGAAGGCCGACCAGAAGGGCAGGCGCTCGCCACGCACCACCACCACGTCCGGCCGCTTGCGCAGTACCAGCAGGGCCGATACCGCCAGCACCAGCAATGCCGGCCCCAGCACGCTGAAGTCCAGCCCGTCCACGGCCAGTACACCCAAGGGGGCACCAATGGCGATGGCGCCATAGGAGGCGATACCGTTCCAGGAAATCACCCTGGCGGTGTGCTCGGGCCCGACCTGGCTGATGCCCCAGCTCAGCGTGGCCACGCCGATCAGCCCTTGGGCGATGCCCAGCAGCAGGCGCCCGCCGAGCAACAGCGCCAGGCTCAGCAGCGGTAGCGTCAGGGTCCAGGCCGATAGCAGGGTCAACACCCCGCAGCCGGCAATCCCAAGCAAGCCGAAGCGAATGGCCTGCTTGCCCCCCAAGGTATCGGCGATGCGCCCGGCAAACGGGCGGCTGAGCAGGGTGGCCAGGTATTGCAGGCCAATGGTCAGCCCAGCGACCACCGCGCCAAACCCCAGCTGGTCGTGCACATGGCTGGGCAGCACGGCGATCGGCAGGCCGATGCAGAGGAAGGCAATGAAGGTGTAGAAAACGATCGACAGGATCTGCAGGGTAATTTGCAGCGTGTTGCTGGCGGGGGCGGGTTGTTGCGCGGTCATGGGCTCGTTCGCGGGCGGGCGGTTGGGCGTGGTCCCATCATGGCCGTTGCGCGAAGGAAATGAAAGCAGGCTAACGAATTATTCGTCGGGCAGTGCCAGCCTGTGGGATCGGCGGTGGATTCTTCGCGGGTGAACCCGCTCCCACAGGATTTGCATAGGCCTCAAGTGCTACGCAGTCCCTGTGGGAGCGGGCGTGCCCGCGAAGAGGCCGGCCCAGCCATGCAAGATGCCACTACACCCTGGCTACGCAGATAATCGTCATTCGCGGGCTCGCCCGCTCCCACAGGATTTTGCATAGGCCTCAAATGCTACGCAGTCCCTGTGGGAGCGGGCATGCCCGCGAAGAGGCCGGCCCAGCCATACAAGATGGCCAGGCCGCCGCATCAATCAGACCACTACACCCTGGCTACGCAGGTAATCGTCATTCGCGGGCTCGCCCGCTCCCACAGGATTTGCATAGGCCTCAAGTGCTACACAGTCCCTGTGGGAGCGGGTTTACCCGCGAAGAGGCCGGCCCAGCCATACAAGATGGCCAGGCCGCCGCATCAATCAGACCACTACACCCTGGCTACGCAGGTAATCGTCGTAGGTACCGCTGAAGTCCACCACGCCATCAGCCGACAGCTCGATGATGCGCGTGGCCAGCGACGACACGAACTCACGGTCGTGGCTGACGAACAGCAGGGTGCCCGGGTAGTTTTCCAGCGCCAGGTTCAGCGCCTCGATCGATTCCATGTCCAGGTGGTTGGTCGGCTCGTCCATCACCAGCACGTTCGGCTTCTGCAGGATCAGCTTGCCGAACAGCATGCGGCCTTGCTCTCCACCGGAAATCACCTTCACCGACTTGAGAATCTCGTCGTTGGAGAACAGCATGCGCCCGAGGGTGCCGCGGATCACCTGCTCGCCGGAGGTCCACTGGCCCATCCAGTCGAACAGGGTCATGTCGTCTTCGAAGTCGTGGGCGTGGTCCTGGGCGTAGTAGCCCACTTCGGCGCTGTCGGTCCACTTCACTTCACCCTTGTCCGGGGTCATTTCACCGACCAGGGTGCGCAGCAGGGTGGTCTTGCCGATACCGTTGGGGCCGATGATCGCCACGCGCTCGCCAGCCTCGATGGTGAAGCCCAGGTCCTTGAACAGCACCTTGTCGTCGAAGGCCTTGGCCATTTTCTCGACGGTGACGGCCTGGCGGTGCAGCTTCTTGGTCTGTTCGAAGCGGATGAACGGGCTCACCCGGCTCGACGGCTTGACCTCGGCCAGCTGGATCTTGTCGATCTGCTTGGCCCGCGAGGTGGCCTGCTTGGCCTTCGAGGCGTTGGCCGAGAAGCGGCTGACGAAGGTCTGCAGTTCGGCGATCTGGGCTTTTTTCTTGGCGTTGTCCGACAGCAGCTGCTCGCGGGCCTGGGTGGCAGCGGTCATGTACTCGTCGTAGTTGCCCGGGAATACGCGCAGTTCGCCGTAGTCCAGGTCGGCCATGTGGGTGCAGACACTGTTGAGGAAGTGCCGGTCGTGGGAAATGATCACCATGGTGCTGTTACGCGCGGTGAGGATGGTTTCCAGCCAGCGGATGGTGTTGATGTCCAGGTGGTTGGTCGGCTCGTCGAGCAGCAGCACATCCGGGTCCGAGAACAGCGCCTGGGCCAGCAGGACACGCAGCTTCCAGCCCGGTGCCACTTCGCTCATCGGGCCGAAGTGCTGTTCCAGCGGAATACCCAGGCCCAGCAGCAGTTCACCGGCACGGGATTCGGCGGTGTAGCCGTCCATCTCGGCGAATTCGGTTTCCAGCTCGGCGACGGCCATGCCGTCTTCCTCGGTCATTTCCGGCAGCGAGTAGATGCGATCGCGCTCGGCCTTGACCTTCCACAGTTGGCCGTGGCCCATGATCACCGTGTCGATCACGGTGAATTCCTCGTAGGCGAACTGGTCCTGGCGCAGCTTGCCCAGGCGCGTGTTCGGCTCGAGCATGACCTGGCCGCCGGACGGCTCCAGGTCACCGCCGAGGATCTTCATGAAGGTCGACTTGCCGCAACCGTTGGCGCCGATCAGGCCGTAGCGGTTGCCGTTGTTGAATTTGACGGAAACGTTTTCGAACAGCGGCTTGGAGCCGAACTGCATGGTGATGTTGGCGGTAGAAATCAAGTGCTTGTCCTGCGGGGGTTCCAGAGGTGTATTTAGGCCATCTCGTCAGTCTTGGGCCAATTTTGGGCCAATTCGACTCGGGGCGGCAGCTTCTCCAGCTCCCTCCAGTCCGAGGAGGAGCTGATCCATTTCGCGTAGGTAGAAAGCAACATCTCGACGCTGTGACCAAGCTGGTTCGCGATGAACGCGGGTTCATCCCAGACATCAGGCATAGGGTGGCGTAGGTGTGGCGGGTGTCGTACTGACGGCGTTCACGGATGTTCAGCGCCTTGGGCGCCGATTTGAAGTGGCGGATTGTAACACTTGGTTCGTTGATCCACAGCCCACCTTTGCTCGGCTGGAACAGAAATGGGCGGATCGGGTGCGCTGGCTTGGGATGCCCTGCGCTGGAGAGTTGCCATCCTCTAGGCCTGCTGGATGGCATTCAGCGCGCGCTCGTTGAGCAGCACTGATCTGCAGATACTTCTACGCGTCGCATAGAGGCGCGAGATCTTGGCCAGCTCGGTATGGCTGATGGCAGGGATACGGTCCTCATCGCAATAATCGCAGGCGCCGCGCTTACGATCCTGCATCGCTGCGCATTCAGATCATACGCTGAAGCGGGTACATCAGCTCGGCACCTTGGTTGCGCACATTCCCCACGGCGATACCCACCCGGTACCACTCGAAGGCTTCGGCCGGCTCACCCAGGTTGAGCACCAGTTGTTCTGCGCGCTCGCTGGGCATTGCTGCCGCGATCCACTCGTACGCGAGCTCTGGCGACAACACGACAGGCCGGCGGTCGTGAACGTCGACCATTCCGCCCTGAGCGTCGGCGGTAATGATGACGAACCCGTCGTGCTCGGTGCCGGTGAACTGGCCGATCGAGGCGCAAAGGGCAGGGTGCCCATCCTGGCGGCGGATGTAGTACGGCTGCTTCTTCGGCCCACCTTCATCAACCCATTCGTACCAGCCGTCGATAGGGGTGATGGCCCGGTGCGGCCAGATCGCCCGGAAGAATGGGCCATGCGCCACCTTCTCGACCCGCGCGTTGATCGGCGCAGCGCGATCGTTTGCCCAGTGCGGCCGCCATCCCCACTTCACCAGGTCCGCTCGTGGGCCTGCGTCATCCATCCGCAGTACTGCCACCAGCGTGGTCGGCGCGATGTTGTACCGGCCAAGCGGCTGGTCGCCGACGTTGTTCCGCCAGGCCTCTGGCAGGCTCAGGGTTTCAACGAAGTCATGTATGCCACGGTACTGGCTGAGCCTTCCGCACATATTCGCTTCCTCCGAAACCATGAGCATAGGCCAGGGCATGGTTCCTCGGGCACATGGCAGCAGGGGGCCGAGCATGGACGGAGCGACCCTGATCGGATGTGTCACGGTTTTGGAACAGCAATTGCTTTGACCCTGAGGCATTGATCATTCGGGGAACGCAAAAATGACTCAGGATGACCGCTATTACATGGCCTTCGTGGTGGTTGCCGTACTGCTCCTGGATCTGGTGGCGACACTGGTGTTCCTGAAGGCCATCGCCTGACCCCGATTGTGGGTTCAGCCCCCCCGGAATCGGGGCACCAGCAGGAAGGCAATCCGGTCTTGGTCGGGTTTTGCTCGCGCTCTGGCGGGTTCATGGCCATACGGTACCGGAATGTCCTGCGCATGAAATCGCTGGCAAGAAGACCAACGGCCGGCCCCTGCCTGAACATCCCTCCTTTGTGCGGTCCAACGTAAGCAAGGCCTGGTTTCACCTGGCCGGAGGTACGCACATGAAACGCAAGACTGCATGGGTCGTGGTGTTGTCAGGGTTGCTGCTGCTCGGTGGTTGCTGGCCATACTGGCACCACGGTGGGCATCACGGCGGCGGTCATCACCGGCATTTCAACGATGGATACCATGGTGGCCAGGACTACCGCCGCTATTGATGCAGGCAGCATCCCTTCCGCTTGCGGCCAGGCCTGTGCGAATACACTGCAAGACAACGCAAACTCGCCCAGGCTGGCCTGTCTGGAACTTGCCCGCTTATCCATGAACGAAGGTTATCTTCGCGGGGAAAGCCCGTCCTGAAACCTATATAGCAAACAAGCATATTGCCCGGCTGACGTTGAGCAGTAACATGGGCAAACAAAAACCAAAAAAAGGCATGCGGCTTGGCAACACTTTCCCAAGTTACTCGATGGGGCGACAGGAGCGTGTCGCGTGAAGAGCTCAAGATCGGTAGCAGGTGCAATACTGATATCCACTTTCGCCACACTGTTCATGGCAGGCTGCGCACATGACCCCGATGTGCGGGAGGGCCATGGGTATGCGGCCGGGGCCACGGAAAGAAGTACGCCGGCGTACCTGGGATGCGTCAAAAGCGAACTTCAAGGGAATGTGAAAACCTACCAGGTCGATGGCGATAACTCGGTCAGACTTTTCGTCGATAGTACCGACCCCGACAAGGCGGGTGGCCTGGTCGAGGTGCGGGGCACGGGTAACCAGCGCCAGTTCGCGGCCTATCAACGCGATGCCTGGTACGACCATGGCAGGCTGCTGGATGCCGCGCTGATGTGTTCTAAAGCATGATCGACTGACCCTCGCGAACAAAATGCCCGCCCTCGAGAGCGGGCTTTTTGCATTTGCTGACTCCAGCGGCAATAATCCGCTCATTTGAACGGAGAGCACCAGGTTGGAAGCAAGAAGCATTGTCGCGGAAATGTTCATTGGAATGCCGACGCATTTCTGGGTGTTGCCGGTTGCCGGCCTGGTCGCCTGGTTCGGCCTGAAATGGGCCGAGCAGTCCGATAACCGCGCCACCATGCTGCGGACCGTGACCTACCTGCTGCTCATCGCGTTGGCGGTGTTGCCCAACGGCTTTTATGCGCTGTTTCCACCGTCGCCCGACATGCCCGAGCTGTTGTTGAATCGTGTACCGCTACCGAACTACGAAGGCCGCTTCTATCTGGATGCGTTCTACGTGTTCAGTGGGTGGGCACTGAGCAAAGTGGCAAAGCTCAAGTTCAACTAAGGGAACGCTGAACGAGCCGCTCGAAGACCAGCACCGAGCGGCCTACTGTCTCATGTTGCTCGATAATCTGCCTTGCTGTCGGGCTTACCCAGGCTCAAGTTGAAAGGTTCGTCAGGAGCTGGAAGCAAACACGATTTGTTTGCATTTATCAAGGTGTGGGGGCGGCTACTTTTCAACTAATACCTTCCTGTTAACACCAACTTTCAGTTACGCCATCCTGCGGTGAGGAAGGGCTAACTCAAAAGTAATAGATCAAGTAGATTTTTGCGAACCTTGATGATGATCCTCCCCGCAAGAGACCTTCCTTAAATATTCTAAAGCCCGTCTGGCGTTTTATGGGGGTCGTGCTATTTGTGGATATACGCGTGCGATCGCTCGGTCGTGCTGTAGACAAAAGGACTGTCACGTATGTCGATTCAGGCCAAGGTATCTCCCCTCGCTCAAAGTGTTACTTCTGCCGCCCCCATCGCAATCCCCGATAACGGAATCCTGACGCTTACTCAGAGCAGTAACATTGTTCTGGATATTGCTCCCGAAAGCGTGACGAGCTACACAAAAAGCGGGGCGGACCTGATCGTACAACTGAAGTCTGGCGAGAGCCTGCGCATTGCCAACTTCTATGTCGAGGGGCAGCCGGTAAGCCAGTTGTACCTGGTAGACCGGGACAAGCTGCTTGCCGTCGACCTGCCACCGGTCGCTGCCGATGGGCCGCTGTTGGCAGGTTATGTACCCCAGGAAACTGCGGCCGGGTTCGAGTCGCTCACTGGCGCCGACGGCACCATTGCCGGGCTCAGCCCCGGCGCTGCATTGCTGGCTGGGGCTGCGATCATTGGCGGCGGCGTCGCGATCGCCAACAGCAACGATGGCGGCGGCGGCGGTGGCGGCGGTGATGGCGGTGTGCTGCCTGACACCACGGCTCCGGCGCCCGCCAGCGGACTGCAGATTGCCCCGGATGGCAGCAGCATCAGTGGCACGGCCGAGCCGGGTGCCACCGTGGGCATCGACAGCAACGGCGACGGGCAAACCGACGTCAGCGTGGTGGTCGGCTCCGACGGCAAATTCCAGATTCCACTGAATCCGCCACTGACCAACGGCGAAACGGTTACCGTGGTGGTGACCGATCCGGCCGGCAATAGCAGCCCGCCCGCGACCGTGCAGGCCCCTGATTTCCCCGATGCGCCGCAAATCAACCCGAGCAACGGCTCCAGCATCAGCGGTACCGCCGAGCCGGGCAGCACCGTGGTGCTTACCGACGGCAACGGCAACCCCATCGGCCAGACTACTGCCGACGGCAACGGTAACTGGTCGTACACACCCGATAGCCCACTGCCCGATGGCACGGTGGTCAAAGCAGTGGTAGTGGATGCCGCCGGTAACAGCGGCCCGCCCGCCAGCATCATCATCGACGGCGTGGCGCCAGCGGCACCGGTGATCAACCCGAGCAATGGTACCGAGCTCAGTGGTACCGCCGAGCCGAACAGCACCGTGACCCTCACCGATGGCAGCGGTAACCCGATCGGCCAGGTGACGGCCGATGGCAACGGCAACTGGAGCTATACCCCCGCGACACCGCTGCCCGACGGTACCGTGGTCAACGCGGTGGCCCAGGACGCGGCTGGCAATACCAGCGGGCAGGGCAGCACCACCGTGGATAGCGTGGCGCCGGGCGCTCCCACCATCAACCTGAGCGACGGCAGCAGCCTCAGCGGCACCGCCGAGCCGAACAGCACCGTGACCCTCACCGATGGCAGCGGTAATCCGATCGGCCAGGTGACGGCCGATGGCAGTGGCAACTGGAGCTACACCCCCGCGACACCGCTGCCCGACGGTACCGTGATCAACGTGGTGGCCCAGGATGCAGCTGGCAATACCAGCGCTCCGACGAGCACGACAGTGGATGCCCAGGCCCCGGCTGCACCAGTGGTCAACCCCAGCAATGGCACCACGATCAGTGGCACCGCCGAACCGGGCAGCACCGTCACGCTGACCGATGCCGGCGGCAACCCGATCGGCCAGGTCACCGCCGACGGCAGTGGCAACTGGAGTTTCACACCGGGCAGCCCGTTACCCAACGGCACCGTGGTGAACGCCACTGCGACCGACCCGACTGGCAATACCAGCGCTCCATCGAGCACCACAGTGGACTCGGTGGCCCCGGCCGCGCCGGTGGTCCAGCCGAGCAACGGCAGCGAAATCAGCGGCACCGCCGAACCGGGCAGCACCATCACTCTGACCGACGGCAGCGGCAACCCGATCGGCCAGACCACCGCCGACGGCAGCGGCAACTGGTCGTTCACCCCAGGCACACCGTTGCCGGATGGCTCCGTGGTCAATGCCACGGCGACCGACCCGGCCGGCAATACCAGCGGGCAGGGCAGCACCACCGTGGATGGCGTGGCCCCGGGCGTGCCCACCATCGACCTCAGCAACGGCAGCAGCCTCAGCGGCACCGCCGAGCCGAACAGCACCGTGACCCTCACCGACGGCAGTGGTAATCCGATTGGCGAAGTTACCGCCGACGGCAGCGGTAACTGGTCGTTCACCCCAGCCACGCCGCTGCCCAATGGCACCGTGGTCAATGCCACGGCGAGCGACCCGGCTGGCAACACCAGCCCGGCAGCGACGGTCACCGTCGATTCCAGCGCGCCGGCTGCACCGGTAATCAATCCGAGTAACGGCGCGACCATCGGCGGTACCGCTGAAGCAGGTGCCACCGTCACCCTGACCGATGGCAGCGGCAACCCGATCGGCCAGGTCACCGCTGACGGCAGTGGCAACTGGAGTTTCACACCGGGCAGCCCGTTACCCAACGGCACCGTGGTGAACGCCACCGCGACCGACCCGACCGGCAACACCAGCGCCCCAACGAGCACCACAGTGGACTCGGTGGCCCCGGCCGCGCCGGTGGTCGAGCCGAGCAACGGCAGCGAAATCAGCGGCACCGCCGAGCCGGGCAGCACCATCACCCTGACCGACGGCAGCGGCAACCCGATCGGCCAGACCACCGCCGACGGCAGCGGCAACTGGTCGTTCACGCCAGGCACACCGTTGCCGGATGGCTCCGTGGTCAATGCCACGGCGACCGACCCGGCCGGCAATACCAGCGGGCAGGGCAGCACCACCGTGGATGGCGTGGCCCCGGGCGTGCCCACCATCGACCTCAGCAACGGCAGCAGCCTCAGCGGCACCGCCGAGCCGAACAGCACCGTGACCCTCACCGACGGCAGTGGTAATCCGATTGGCGAAGTTACCGCCGACGGCAGCGGTAACTGGTCGTTCACCCCAGCCACGCCGCTGCCCAATGGCACCGTGGTCAATGCCACGGCGAGCGACCCGGCCGGCAACACCAGCCCGGCAGCGACGGTCACTGTCGACTCCAGTGCGCCGGCTGCGCCGGTAATCAATCCAACTAACGGCGTGACCATCAGCGGTACCGCCGAAGCGGGCGCCACCGTCACCCTGACCGACCTCGGCGGCAACCCGATCGCTCAGGTCACCGCCGACGGCAGCGGCAACTGGAACTTTACCCCCGGTACACCGTTGGCCAACGGTACCGTAATCATCGCCACGGCAACCGACCCGACCGGCAACACCGGTCCGCAGGCCGCCACCACGGTGGACTCGGTAGCCCCGGCCGCACCTGTGGTCGAACTGAGCAACGGCAGCGAAATCAGCGGCACCGCCGAGCCAGGCAGTACCATCACCCTGACCGATGGCAGCGGCAACCCGATCGGCCAGACCACTGCCGACGGCAGCGGCGACTGGAGCTTCACCCCCGGTACGCCGCTGGCCGACGGAACCGTGATCAACGCCACGGCGACTGACCCGGCCGGCAATACCAGCGGGCCGGCCAGCACCACCGTGGACGGCGTGGCCCCGGGTGTACCCACCATCAATCTCAGCAACGGCAGCAGTCTTAGCGGCACCGCCGAGCCGAACAGCACAGTGACCCTCACCGACGGCAGCGGTAACCCCATTGGCGAAGTCACCGCCGACGGCAGCGGCAACTGGACGTTCACCCCAGCGACGCCGCTGCCCAATGGCACCGTGGTCAATGCCACGGCGAGCGACCCGGCGGGCAACACCAGCCCGGCAGCGACGGTCACCGTCGATTCCAGCGCGCCGGCTGCACCGGTAATCAATCCAACTAACGGCGTGACCATCAGCGGTACCGCCGAAGCGGGCGCCACCATCACCCTGACCGACCTCGGCGGCAACCCGATCGCCCAGGTCACCGCCGACGGCAGCGGAAACTGGAGTTTCACCCCCGGTACACCGCTGGCCAACGGTACCGTAATCATCGCCACGGCAACCGACCCGACCGGCAACACCGGTCCGCAGGCCGCCACCACAGTGGACTCGGTAGCCCCGGCCGCACCAGTCGTCGAGCCAAGCAACGGCAGCGAAATCAGCGGCACCGCCGAGCCGGGCAGCACCGTCATCCTGACCGATGGCAGCGGCAACCCCATCGGCGAGACGACCACCGACGGCAGCGGCGACTGGAGCTTCACCCCAACCACACCGCTGCCCAACGGCACGGTGGTCAACGCCGTCGCCCAGGACCCAGCCGGCAACACTGGCCCGCAGGGCAGCACCACGGTGGATTCGATCGCACCCGCCGCGCCAGTGGTCAATCCGAGCAACGGCGCCGTGATCAACGGTACTGCCGAGCCGAACAGCACCGTGACCCTCACCGATGGCAATGGTAATCCGATTGGCGAAGTCACTGCCGATGGCAGCGGCAACTGGACGTTTACCCCGGGCACGCAACTGCCCAATGGTACCGTGGTCAACGCCACGGCGACCGATGCCGCCGGCAATACAGGCGCTCCAGGGAGCACCACCGTGGACTCGTCGCTGCCGTCGATTCCGCAGGTCGACCCGAGTAACGGCTCGGTGATCAGCGGTACTGCCGATGCCGGTAACACCATTATCCTCACCGATGGCAGCGGCAACCCGATCGGCCAGGTCACCGCCGACGGCACCGGTAACTGGTCGTTCACCCCCGGCATTCCGTTGCCGGATGGCACCGTGGTCAACGCGGTGGCGCGCAACCCCGGTGGGACCGATAGTGCGCCGGCGGTCATTACCGTGGACGGCGTGGCGCCGGCCGCTCCGGTGGTTGAACCTAGCAATGGCACGGAAATCAGTGGTACTGCCGAAGCCGGCGCCACTGTCATCCTCACCGACGGCGGCGGCAACCCGATAGGTCAGACTACCGCCGACGGCAGCGGCAACTGGTCGTTCACGCCCGGCACGCCGCTGGCCAACGGCACGGTCATCAACGCCGTGGCCCAGGACCCAGCCGGCAATACCAGCGGGCCGGCCAGCGTCACCGTTGACGCCATCGCCCCGGCCGCACCGATTATCAGCCCGAGCAACGGGGTGGTGATCAGTGGTACCGCCGAAGCCGGGACCAAGGTGATCCTCACCGACGGCAGCGGCAACCCGATCGGCCAGACGACCGCCGATGGCAGTGGCAACTGGGCCTTCACGCCTTCGCCTGCGCTGGGCAACGGCACGGTGATCAACGCCGTGGCTCAGGACCCGTCCGGCAATACCAGCGGGCCGACCAGCGCCACCGTTGACGCCATCGCGCCGGCCGCACCGGTCATCAACCCGAGCAACGGGGTGGTGATCAGTGGTACCGCTGAGGCCGGGGCCAAGGTGATCCTCACTGACGGCAGCGGCAACCCGATCGGCCAGACCACTGCCGACGGCAGCGGCAACTGGTCGTTCACGCCCGGTACGCCGCTGGTCAACGGCACGGTCATCAATGCTGTGGCCCAGGACGCCGCTGGCAACACCAGCACCCCACAAGTCAGCACCACGGTGGATGCGGTAGCCCCTGGCCAGCCGACGATCGAGCCGAGCAACGGTACCGAGATCAGTGGTACCGCTGAAGCCGGCGCCAGGGTGATCCTCACCGACGGCAGCGGCAACCCGATCGGCCAGACCGTCGCCGACGGCAGCGGCAACTGGTCGTTCACGCCCGGCACGCCGCTTGCCAACGGCACGGTGATCAACGCCGTGGCCCAGGACCCGGCCGGCAATACCAGCGGGCCGGCCAGCGTCACCGTTGACGCCATCGCCCCGGCCGCACCGATTATCAGCCCGAGCAACGGGGTGGTGATCAGTGGTACCGCCGAAGCCGGGACCAAGGTGATCCTCACCGACGGCAGCGGCAACCCGATCGGCCAGACGACCGCCGATGGCAGTGGCAACTGGGCCTTCACGCCTTCGCCTGCGCTGGGCAACGGCACGGTGATCAACGCCGTGGCTCAGGACCCGTCCGGCAATACCAGCGGGCCGACCAGCGCCACCGTTGACGCCATCGCGCCGGCCGCACCGGTCATCAACCCGAGCAACGGGGTGGTGATCAGTGGTACCGCTGAGGCCGGGGCCAAGGTGATCCTCACTGACGGCAGCGGCAACCCGATCGGCCAGACCACTGCCGACGGCAGCGGCAACTGGTCGTTCACGCCCGGTACGCCGCTGGTCAACGGCACGGTCATCAATGCTGTGGCCCAGGACGCCGCTGGCAACACCAGCACCCCACAAGTCAGCACCACGGTGGATGCGGTAGCCCCTGGCCAGCCGACGATCGAGCCGAGCAACGGTACCGAGATCAGTGGTACCGCTGAAGCCGGCGCCAGGGTGATCCTCACCGATGGCAGCGGCAACCCGATCGGTGAGACGACCGCCGACGGCAGTGGCAACTGGTCGTTCACGCCCGGCACGCCGCTGGCCAACGGCACGGTGATCAACGCCGTGGCCCAGGACCCGGCCGGCAATACCAGCGGGCCGAGCAGCGTCACTGTTGACGCCATCGCCCCGGCCGCGCCGACTATCGAGCCGAGCAATGGTGTGGTCCTCACGGGTACTGCTGAGCCCGGCGCCACCGTCATCCTCACCGATGGTGGCGGCAACCCGATCGGCGAGACGACCGCCGACGGCAGTGGCGACTGGAGTTTCACCCCAACCACGCCGCTGGCCAATGGCACGGTGGTCAACGCGGTGGCCGAGGACGCCGCCGGCAACAGCAGTGGCCCGGCCAGTACCACGGTCGACTCGGTGGCGCCGTCGGCACCGCTGTTGAGCATCAGTGCCGACGGTGCGCTGCTGACCGGTACCGCCGAGCCGAACAGCGAGGTACGCCTCGTGATCGACGGCGATACCGCCAACCCGATCACGGTGAATGTCGACGGCGCCGGTAACTTCAGCCTGCCGTTGGCGCCACCGCTGATCACCGGCGAGCTGATCAGCGGGGTCACCGCCGACGCTGCCGGCAACCTCAGCGGCCCGGCGACGATCAACGCGCCGGACCTGGCGCCGCCGACCATCAGCGTGCCGGAAGCCGCCGATACCTGGATCAACGCGGCCGAGATCAGCGACGGCATCCAGGTCGACGTGACGATCCGCCCGACCATGCAGGTCGGCCAGGTGATCACCGTCGCCTTCGCCGGGCAGAACGGCTACGAGACGCAGGCAACGCACACCATCACCGCCGGCGATATCCTGGCCGGCAGCGTCACCGTGACCATTCCCCCTGGCGGTGGCATGGGGCCGTTCCCGGAGGGCGCCTCTACCGTCACCGCAGACATCAATGGCGGTACTGCTTCGACCTCGGTGCCGTTCACCGTCGACACCATCCCGCCTGCGACCCCGGTGCTGTCGCTGGTGGGCAGCATCCTGACCATCTCCACCGATCCGGGAACCGAACTTACGGTCGAAGTGGACATCGGCGGCGTCACCGCCACGGCCACGGTGACCGCCGACAACAGCGGGCTGGCTTCGCTGAACCTGCTCACCGACCTGGACATCGACCTTACCCTGGACCAGTTGCTCAACGCCCAGGTCTCGGTCACCGGCGAGGATCCGGCCGGCAACACGAGCAATGTAGCGACCATCGGCGTTGGCGGCAGCATTGAACAGCCAGTCACCATCGGCAACTTCGGCGTCGATGTCAGCCTCAACCCGCTGAACCCGCGGTTCGGTTTCAGCGGCACCACCGAGCCGGACTCCAGCGTGGTGATCCGTGTCATCACCCCTGCGCTGAACGTCGAACTGCTGCCGATCCAGGCGGACAGCTCGGGCAACTTCTCGCTGAACCTGCTGAGCCCGACCGTCCTCACCCAGCTGGGGCTGAACATCACCGATATCCTCAACCTCGGTTCGCAGATCTCGTTCAATATCGTCGCCACCGACACCAATGGCAACGACAGCTCGGCCTACGGCATCACCCTGACCCCCAACGGGCTGTCACTGAATATCGGCCAGATCGACGTCAACGGTACCTCGGGGGACGACGTCATGTCCGGGGCGAGCGGCAGTTCGGAGCACATCAATGGAGGTGATGGCAACGACCTGATCTTAAACGTGGGGACCGGTGATCACGTGGTGGCCGGCAACGGCAACGATGCCATCCAGATCACCGCGACCAACTTCGTCAGCATCGACGGCGGCGCCGGCTTCGACACGTTGGTCCTGGCCGACGGCATCGACCTCGATTACAACGCCGTCGGCGTCGGCACGCTCTCCAACATCGAGCGTATCGACCTCGGCAAGGGCGACTCGGGGAGCGTACTGACCCTGACCGCGGCGGAGGTCGACGCCATCACCGATGCCAACAACGTGCTGCAGATCACCGGCGAGAGCAACGACACCCTCAACGTGGTGGGTGCCGTGAACACCGGGACCACCCAGCAGGTCAACGGCATTACCTACGATGTCTACAACTTTGGCAGCAGTACCCTGCTGATCGAGGACAACACGGTACAGGTCGTGGTCTGATGCGCGGCCTGTCCGTGCTCAAGGGACGGCGCCGTGGCGCGGGAGCCCTCTGGCTCCTGTGCCTGGGGCTGCCGTTGTCCGCCCCGGCCATCCCGCTTGACCAGGCGGTGCGGGCGGGGTTGGCGATCCACCCGCAGGTGCGTTCGGCGATGGCCGAAGCGGATCGTGCGGGCACCGAGGTGGAGATCGCCAAGGGTGGCTATTACCCCTCTGTCACCATGTCCGGAGGGCCGCAGGAGTTCGACGTTGGCGAGGTCGTCTACGACGTCACCGTCTCGCAGATGCTGTATGACTGGGGAAGGGTGACGAGCAAGGTCGACAGCGCCAGCGCGACCCGGCGCAAGCTTTCCGAGGCGGTGCTGGTGGCGCGCGACGATGCGGCGCTGGATATCGTCGAGACCTATCTCGATGTGCTTGCCTCGGAGCGCCGGGTGGAGACGGTGCGCCAGCACATCCAGCGCCTCGACGGCATCCGCGAGATGACCCAGGCGCGCGGCAGCGACGGTTACGCCGACCGCAGCGAACTGGACCGCGCCAACCTCGAACTGGCGCGTGCCCAGGAACAGCTGTCGCTGGAGAAGGGCAACCTGCAGGACGCGCGCAACCAGTACGCGATCCTGGTTGGCCAGGACCCCTCCGAGCTGGTGGAGCCCGAGCCGATGTCGCTGCAGCGCTACCTGGCTGCCAGCGATGTGGCGCGGGTGATCCGCGAGTCGCCGTTGCAGCGCAAGGCGTTGGAGGACGCCAATGTCGCCGAGGCGCAAGTCCGCGAGGCCAAGGCTTCGTTGCTGCCGCAGTTGAACCTGGAGGCCTCCGCGCTGCGCCGGGAGATCGGCGGGCGCCCGGAAAGCGACTCGGTGATGTCGCTGCGCTTTCGCATGGATACCTTCCAGGGGCTTTCCAACTTCCGCCGGCCGACCGCTGCGCAGCAGCGTCTGGAGTCGGCGCAATGGACGGCCGATGCGATGCAGCGTGACATCCGCCGGCAGTTGCAGACGCTGTTCGATAATGGCGACACCCTGCGCTGGCGGGAACAGTCGCTGAGCCAGCAGGTGACGGAGTCGGAGCAGGTTGGCGAGCTGTACCGCGAGCAGTTCGAGGTCGGCCGGCGCGACGTGATCGACTTGCTCAATGTGCAGCGCGAACGCTTCGAGGCCGAGCGGCAATTGATCAATCTGCACATCGAGCGCAAACGCATCGAGTACCGGGCGGCTGCGCAGGTCGGGCTGTTGGGGGCATTACTGGAGAATCGGTTGAATCATGGAAGTTGAACAAACCCCGGATAATGTCGTGACCCTGAACCACGACGACCCGCTGCGCCAGGGCCTGCTGCTGCTGTGCCGGCAACTGGGCCGGCCGCTGGGCGACGCCGAGCTGGTCGACGGCCTGGCACTGGAGCACGGACGCCTGCCGCTGCGCCTGGTCGCCCGCGCCCTGCGCCGCGCCGACATCACTGCCAGGGTCGCGGAGCTGCCGTTGCGGCAGATGGACGCCTACCTGCTGCCGGCCCTGCTGTTGCTCGACGATGGCCGCAGCCTGCTGCTGGTTGGCATCGAGGGTGAGCAGTACGAGGTGCTGGTGCCGCAGAGCGACGGCGGCCGTGAGTGCATGGCGCTGCCCGTTCTGGAGGCGCTTTACAGCGGCACGGCGGTGTTCGCCAAGTGCCGCTACCACCCCGACGGGCGGGTGGGCGACTACGCCAGCGGCCTGCCGGAGCACTGGTTCTTCGGGCCGCTCAAGCGGCTCTGGCGCTCTTATGCGGAAGTCACGGCGGCGGCCCTGGTGGCCAACGTCCTGGCGGTCGCCTCGGCGCTGTTCGCCATGCAGGTGTACGACCGCGTGGTACCCAACGCGGCCTTCGATACCCTCTGGATACTCGCCAGCGGCGTGGCCCTGGCGATCATCGTCGACGGGGTATTGCGGATCCTTCGCGGGCACCTGCTGAACGTTCTCGGCAAGCGCCTGGACCTGCAGTTGTCGAGCCTGCTGTTCGCGCGTGTGCTGAGCACCCGGATCGCCGCCAAACCGGCGTCGATGGGCGCGTTCAGCACCCAGGTGCGTGAGTTCGAGTCGGTCCGCGAATTCTTCACTTCGTCCAGCGCCGCACTGATCAGCGACCTGCCGTTCGTGGTGATCTTCCTGTTGATCATTGCCGTGATCGGTGGCCATGTGGTCTGGGTGCCGCTGGTGGCCTGCGTGTTGATGCTGCTGCCGGGGCTACTGACCCAGCGCCTGCTGGGGCACCTGTCGCGGCAGAACCTGCGCGAGGGGGCGATGAAGAACAGCGTGCTGCTGGAAGCCTTCGAACACCTGGAGACGGTCAAGGCTGCGCGTGCCGAAGGCCGCTGCCGCCAGCAGTGGGAGACGCTCACCGGGGAACTGGCCGGTACCGCAATGAAGACCCACGCCCTGGCCTCGACTCTCAGCTATTCGGCGAGCATCGTCCAGCAGCTGTGCTATGTCGGGGTGGTGGTGTTCGGCGTCTACCGGATAAGCGACGGCGCGATGACCGTCGGTGCCCTGGTGGCCTGTTCGATCCTGGCCTCGCGGGCCATCGCACCGCTGTCCCAGGCTGCCGCCATTCTTGGCCGCTGGCAGCACACCAAGGTGGCGCTGGAGGGCCTCGACCAGCTGATGTCCGCCGAGCAGGAGCGGCCCGCCGGCAAGCGCTTCGTGCACCGCGACCGGCTCCACGGGCATTACCGCCTGGAGGCGGTGCGCCTGGCCCACGGCGACAGCCCACCGGTGGTCGACGTGCAGGCGCTGAACATCCAGGCCGGTGAGCGGGTGGCGCTGCTCGGCGGCAACGGCGCCGGCAAGTCGACCCTGCTGCGGCTGCTCAGCGGCCTGCTCGACGCGCAATCCGGCCGGCTGTTGCTGGACGACATCGCCCTGAGCCAGCTCGACCCGGCCGACCGCCAGCGCGGCATCGGCTACTTGCCGCAGGACGTGGCGCTGTTCCACGGCAGCCTGCGCGAAAACCTCAACCTGGCCAACGCCGCGCTGGGCGACGAGGAATTGCTGGAAGCCCTCGATGGCGTGGGGCTGGGTACTTTCGTGCGCGCCCACCCGTTGGGGCTGGACATGCCGATCCAGGGCAACGCCAGCCTCTCCGGTGGCCAGCGCCAGGCGGTGGGGTTGGCCCGCGTACTGTTGCAGGACCCGCCGATCCTGCTGCTCGACGAGCCGACCGCGGCCTTCGACCAGAACAGCGAGAAACAGGTCATCGACTACCTGCAGAAATGGCTGGGCCGCCGTACCCTGATCATCACCACTCACAAGAAAAGCGTACTGGCGCTGGTGGACCGTGCGGTGGTGCTGCGCAACGGCCAGGTGATCATGGACGGCCCGCTGAACCAGGTGGTGCTGGGCAACCAGGTGCAGGCGCCACAGGTCGCCGAAGGAGCCGGCCATGGCAGCTGAAAAGAGTTCTGTAGTGCTGCGCCGGCAACTGGCCGATCCCTTGCTGGCGACCACTCACCCGGTCTATCGCCCGCTGCTCTGGACCCTGCTCGGCAGCGTCTTGCTGTTCGTCGCCTGGGCCGCCTGGGCAGAGCTCGATGAAGTGACGCGCGGCGATGGGCGGGTGGTGCCGTTCAGCCGCATCCAGAAGATCCAGAGCCTGGAAGGGGGCATTCTCGACCGCCTGCTGGTGCAGGAGGGCGACCTGGTGGAGGTCGGCCAGCCGCTGCTGCGCCTGGACGAGACACGCTTTCTCACCAATTTCCAGGAGTCGGCCAACCAGGCCGGCGTGCTGCGCGCGGCCATCGCCCGGCTGGACGCCGAGGTGCTGGGCAAGGCGGCCATCGAGTTTCCATCGGACATCGACCCGCAAGGGCCGCTGGCGCGTTCCGAGCGCGAGCTGTTCAAGTCGCGGCGGGACAAGCTGCTCGAAGGTAGCCAGGCGATCCAGAGGCAGATCAGCCTGGCCCAGAGCCAGCTCGACCTGGTTCGCCCGCTGGTGGCCAAGCGTGCGGTGAGCCAGATGGAGGCGCTGCGCCTGAGCCAGGACATCGCTACCCTCAACGGCAAGCTGACCGAGCTGAAGAGCAGTTACTTCCAGGATGCCTATACCGAACGCTCACAGCGCAAGGCCGACCTCAGTGCCCTGGAGCCGATTGTCCAGCAGCGCCAGGACCAGCTGCGCCGCACCGGGATCGTTTCGCCGGTGCGTGGGCGGGTCAACACCGTGCTGATCAACACCCGTGGCGGGGTGATCCAGCCCGGCGAGGCGATCATGGAAGTGATCCCGGTGGAGGACCGCCTGTTGGTAGAGGCCAGGATCAAGCCGCGCGACGTGGCCTTCCTGGTGCCGGGCATGCCGGCCAAGGTAAAGATCACTGCCTACGACTTCAGTATCTATGGCGACCTCAAGGGCACCCTGGAGCAGATCAGCGCCGACACCATCGAGGAGGACACGCCCCACGGCAAGGAGTCGTACTACCAGGTGCTGATTCGCACTGACGGCAGCCAGCTCAAGCGCGGCGAGGAGGTGCTGCCGATCATTCCCGGCATGGTTGCCGAGGTGGATATCCTCAGCGGCAAGCGCAGCGTGCTCAATTACTTGCTGCGCCCGCTGATCAAGGCCCGTCTGTACTGAACTGGGGTGTCAGGCCATCAGTACGGATGCCAGCAGCTTGATTGCCGACGTGCGGTGATGGCCGGCACTGTAGGCCAGCACTATGTCGCGGCAGTACCTTGGGTCATCGGTCAGAATGAGGGCGTTTGGCGATTGCTCCAGCAATGACGGCCATTGCGGTACCAAGGAAACACCTTGCCCCAGCGACACCAGCAGGCTGATGGCCTCGAGCGCATCCAGGTCGCAAGCCACGCTGGGCGCGAGACCCAGATCGTCCAGATAGCGCTGGGTTATCAGGCCGCCCCAGGAATCGACGGCGTATCGGATATAGGGCCCGGTGGCCAGCATTGCCTGCGCTTCAGCCCGGGAGGCCGCGGCAGGTGCCAACAAGCACAGCGGTTCGCTGCGCAACGTGAGCGTTCTCAACGATTTTGCTGTCTTGAAGGGTGGCGCCACCAGAATTGCCGCATCCAGTTCCTGATTGATCAGCTTGTCATGAAGCAGTTTCGAGTCACCGGGCGTGATGGTGAGTTTGAGGTCGGGCGCGGAGGATGACAAATGCTCCAGTGCTGCCGGTACAAGGCCGGTTAGGGCGGTTGATATGGCGCCAATGCGCAGTTCCCCGGTCAGCGTATCGGCGTTCAGGTCGTTCCTGAGCTGATTGGCATGCTCGACGATGCAACGTATCCGTGGAATCAATGCCAGCAGCTTTTCTGTCGGCCTTATCGCGTGTGCCTCTCTATTGAAGAGAGTGCAGCCCAAGTGTTTCTCCAGGTTTCGAATGCGCAAACTTATTGCGGCGGCTGAAACATTTGCTTTCTTTGCCGCACCCGCAATGGAACCGCATTCAACAACAGATATGAGGCTTTCCAGATTTTGAATGTCCATAAGAAATGCTTATGCTCAGACCAAGTGTCAGTTGGTGTACATGAATGCCGGGCGGTGTGAGGATAGTGGCTCCGTTCGAGGAGTACCATCATGTTGACACCCTTTCATGTTGCTTATCATGTCAAAGATCTGGATGAAGCAAGAAAATTCTATAAAGAGGTTCTTGGCTGTGTCGAGGGGCGTAGCACTGATACGTGGGTAGACTTCGAGTTCTTTGGTCACCAGATATCTCTGCATGTGGGCAAACCCTTTGAAACCAGCCGCACTGGCAAGGTCGGCCCGCACCTTGTACTGATGCCTCATATCGGGGTGATATTGCCTTTGGATCGCTGGCAAGCCTTGGCTGAACGCCTTGAAGTTCTGGGCGTGCAGTTCGAAATTCCACCGGTTGTACGTTTCGAGGGTGAGCCTGGCGAGCAGAGGACAATGTTTTTCCTGGACCCAAGTGGTAATCCGATCGAAATCAAGGGGTTCAAGAATTTGAATGCAGTCTTTGCTTCCTAGTGTCTTATAAAAACAGAGATCAGTCCTGTGAGAATAAAAATAAATTTAATCACGCAAATTGCAATTGGTCTGGCTGTCGGTATATGCGTTGGCGTGTTGTTGAATCATTTTCCCGATTACAAGGGGTGGTGGATCGAGCAAGTGCTACAGCCGGCGGGCGATGCGTTTATAAAACTGATGAAAATGATCATCGTGCCGCTGGTGTTTTCCTGCATGGTGGTAGGCATAGCCGGCTCTGGC
The DNA here is from genome assembly GCF_040784925.1 of Pseudomonas sp. X4. NCBI lineage: Bacteria > Pseudomonadati > Pseudomonadota > Gammaproteobacteria > Pseudomonadales > Pseudomonadaceae > Pseudomonas > Pseudomonas sp. X4. The sequence goes on from NZ_CP160798.1 coordinate 5,190,429, forward strand.
AAGCGCGCCCTGGGGCGGGTGGGAACAAAAAGCCTTGTCTATTTCTTTGTCGTGACTGGGGTCGCAATCATTTTCGGCTTGTTGGTCGGTAACGTGCTCCAGCCAGGCGCCGGTGCGGGTTTCGCCGTTTCATCGGCGAGTGAAGCAGTGCCACCGGTGCAAAATGGTTCGGCAGGGCTCGGCAAGGTATTGTTGGGCATCATTCCTGATAACGTAGTGGCCGCAATGGCAGAGGCGAAGCTGTTGTCGGTACTGTTCTTCGCCATCTTGTTCGGGGTGGCACTGTCTACGCTGGATGAACCCAGGAGGCAGCCTTTGGTTGCCGTGCTGCAGACGGTAGTGGATACCATGTTCAAGGTCACTCATATGGTCATGGCCTACTCACCGATCGGCATCTTTGCCCTGATAGCTGTAACCGTGTCGACCTTCGGGATTGATTCACTGATGCCGCTGGCAAAGCTGACAGCCATTACTTATGTGGCGGTACTGTTCTTCGCGATTGCCGTGCTGGGCCTTGTTGCCAGGGCTGTTGGCGAGAATATCTTCGAGATCATCAAGGCCTTCAAGGATGAACTGATACTGGCCTTCAGCAGCGCGAGTTCTGCCACCGTCATGCCGCAATTGATGGCCAAGACCGAAGCACGGGGTGTGCCGCGACCGATCACGTCGCTGGTGATCCCGTTGGGTTATTCATTCAATCTGGATGGCGCGTCGCTGTTTGCGGGCCTGGGTACGCTGTTTATCGCGCAGGCCTACAATATTGAACTGGCCCTGGCCGACCAGGTGATGCTGGTATTCATCATGGTATTGACGTCCAAAGGCGCTGCCGGGGTGCCCGGGTTCATGTTTGTGATTCTGACTGCAACCCTGACAGCGGCAGGTTTGCCATTGGAAGGCGTGGGCCTGATTGCAGGGGTATATCGATTGATGGACATGCCCGTTACGGCACTGAACGTACTCGGCAATGCGCTGGCGCCGATCGTGGTCGCAAAATGGGAAAGCCGCGCTGGAACATTACCGGCTGATGTCGTGGTTACGGAGCAATCATCTCGATAGCAGAGGGGAGGCTCGTTCAGCCAGGCGTTTGGAACGGGAATTGCTGCATCCCTGAAAACCTGCCCATTTGGGGATACGGCCATGTTTCCAGAAGATCTGTACTTCATGTTTCTCTTCGCCGTTGCCGTGTTGGCACTCGATGTGGCAGCCATCATGCTCTATCGGAGTGCCAAGCCCTGACCCGGGTTTGGGGACTTTCACCCTGAACCGGGTTTTGGTCTACAGTGCTGGGACGTCTCTGGTGTAAGGAAACAGCTATGGCAAAGCGTCGATGGGCAGTTATCGCTACCTCGATCGCGCTGGCAGTGGGGCCGGCGCTCACTTATGCCGACCCGGGTAATGGTAAAGGGCAGGGCCACGGCAAGGACAAGGGCCAGCATGGTCAAGGTCACGGGGGCTCGTATGGTGGGCCGTCGATCAACCGTGGCGATGTGCTTGGCATTCTTGACGGGCACCGCAGCTACTGGAGCGCAGGGCCGGCGCTGCCCCCGGGCATTCAGAAGAACCTGGCCCGTGGCAAACCACTGCCGCCGGGTATCGCCAAGAAGCTGGATGGCAGGCTGCTGGGGCAACTGCCTCATTACGATGGCTATGAATGGATGCAGGCGGGTGCGGACCTGATCCTGGTGGCAGTTGCTACGGGGATTATCTACGAGGTGTTGAACGGCGCGCTGGATTGACGTCAGGCGCAGGTGTCAGCGAGCGCCCCCGGCAGGTGACGCGGTGGTTGGCACCGGCTGCGCCGGTGTTCGCGGGCACGCCCGCTCCCACAGGGACAGCGCATTCTTTCGGCAGGTGGGGTCCTTGTGGGAGCGGGCATGCCCGCGAAGCAGGCGACGCGGTGGCTGGCACCGGCTGCGCCGGTGTTCGCGGGTAAACCCGCTCCCACAGGGACAGCGCATTCCTTCGGCAGGTGGGGTCATTGTGGGAGCGGGCATGCCCGCGAAGCAGGCGACGCGGTGGCTGGCACCGGCTGCGCCGGTGTTCGCGGGCGCGCCCGCTCCCACAGGGACAGCGCATTCTTTCAGCAAGTGGGGTCCTTGTGGGAGCGGTGCATTCTTTCGGCTGATGGGGTCCCTGTGGGAGCGGGTTCACCCGCGAAGCAGGCGACGCGGTGGCTGATACCGGCTGCGCCTGTTCTCGATAGCGCCCGTTCCCCCAGAATCAGGAGTTTTCCTGCACGTTCAGCACTGAACCCTTATCGTCCGTCGCCAGCAAGCCGCTGGAGTGCATGCCTTCCGTTCGCAGTTCGGCGAGTGGCACATCTGTAATACGGAAAATGCTGCGACCTTGTTCACCAACCGTCAGAGAGATCAGTTTTCCATTTTGATAGAAGAATTGCATTCTGTTGGTGTTCCTTTGCATGGTTAGTGCTCCGAAGGCTATTGGCAGATGCACTTTCCCAGCCTTCACTCACCCAGGCCACTGGCAGAAATATCAGTTGCGGCCCGTGCAGCGAGACTTTGGTTGATTGGTAAGCCAATACAACCCCCGTTAGAATGCAGCGTATTCTTGACGGCCAATTGCAAATGTCTACCTTTCGTATCGTTCTCTCCGCTGTACTGGTCACCGGCCTTGCCGGCTGCGCAACCCCTGGCAAACCCACTGCCAGCAAACTGACCCATAAATCGCCCCAGCAGTACGCCGCCTGCGTACTGCCCAAGTGGCAAGCGCTGGCGCCACAGGCCACGCAGAAATCGATTGCCCACGGCTACCGGTTGACGGCTCCCAGCGCCGTGGCATCCGATGATGTATTGGACGTAGTCGATTCCCGCGAGGGCAGCCGCGCGACCTTCTACAAGGGCAGCTTCCTGTCTGGCGACAAATTGCGCCAGGCTGCCAGGGAATGTCTGGACTGACTCAGTAACCCGATCCGCTAGAGCCGCCCATGCTGGGCAGGCGGGCCCTGCGCTGAGCATTGCTCCACTCGGCGCAGGTCATGAAAGCGGTATTGTCCACTTTGCCGGTGCCGTCGAAACTTACGCTGTAGGGTTGCCGGTTGTCGGCTTTGGTCAACATGTAGTCGAAACAGGTACCGGGCACCACTGTGCGCTCGGTCTCGGCAGCGGGCTTGCCGCCGATCTGCATGACCTGGTCTCTGCTCATGCCGTTGGCGACTTTCGCCACCAGCGGCTGGTCGTGGTACAGCGCGGAATTGGACGAGCAGGCAGAAAGCGCTGCCAGTGCAAGGATCAGCGCGTGAAAGGGTTTGTTCATGGCAGTGCTCCGGTAGAGGACGCCGATGAAGGCAGGTGCTCCCCGCGCGAATGTGCGACCCCTGGCTCTGCGATCACACCATCAATCCGCTCGGCTTTTCATCATACGCCTGTACTGCCGCACCCGCAGTAACGTGCAGCCTTGCTCCAGCAACAAGGCGCGCAAGGGCGACGCATGCGCCTTGGGCCGGCTGCCGGCCGCCAGACGGCGCATGTGCAATTTCACCAGGGCCATGTAGGCCAGTGCGGCAAAGGCCTTGCGCTTCCAGCGAATGGGCTGCAGTTCGGCGGTTGCCGTCGGCTCGCCGTGCTGCCAGCGCCGGGGCAGGGCAGGCTCGACTGCCAACGCCGTGGCAATCCCCGCCATGGCCACACCGCTGGCCAGCACCTGCTCGACCACCGGCAACCGCCGGATACCGCCGGTGACCATCACCGGCATCTTCGCGATGGCGGCTATTTCCCGGGCAAACTCCAGGAAGTAGGCCTCGCGAGCCAGGGTGCGCCCATCGCGGGCATCACCCTGCATCGCCGGTGCCTCATAGCTGCCGCCCGACAGCTCCACCAGGTCCACCGGCAATTCATTCAGCCACAGCACTACCTGGCGCGCATCCGCCGGTTCGAAACCGCCGCGCTGGAAATCCGCCGAATTCAGTTTCACTGCCACGGCGAAACCGGGCGAAACCACGTCACGCACGGCCTTGACCACCTCCAGCAGCAACCGCGCGCGATTTTCCAGGCTGCCACCCCAGCGATCCTGGCGCTGGTTGCTCAGAGGCGAAAGAAACTGGCTCAGCAGGTAACCGTGGGCAGCGTGAATCTGTACGCCACTGAAACCAGCTTCTTCAGCCAGCGCCGCAGTGCGGGCGAAGCGCTGGATCAACGCGCCGATCTCGGCTTCGTCCAGTGCCTTGGGCAAGGGGAACAGCTTGGACAAACCGCCCATGTCCAGGGCAATGGCCGAAGGCGCCACGGTGGGCTGGCCGAGGTTGGCCTGCATCTGCCGGCCCGGGTGGTTGATCTGCATCCAGAACTGCGCGCCGTGGGCGCGGCCGATGCGCGCCCAGTCGCGAAAACGTTGCAGTGGCTGGCTGGCATCGAGCATCACGCCACCCGGGCCGGTCATGGCGCCAGGGTCGACCATCACGTTACCGGTCAGCAACAGCCCGGCACCGCCCTCGGCCCAAGCCTGGTAAAGGCGCAGCAGCTGGTCGGAAGGGGTCTGGTCCGGGTTGGCCAGGTTTTCCTCCATCGCCGCCTTGGCGATGCGGTTGGGGATGACACTGCCATTGGGCAGGTGCAGGGGCTGGAACGGCGTCATGGCGATCTCCGCAAAGGGTTGCCACGCATCGGTTTTTGCGCGCGTGGGCTAGGTTCGGGAGAAGGCTAAGGTTAAAGTCAGCTTTAAGGTCAAGAGGGGAATGCTGCCGCAATGAAAATTGGTGAACTGGCGCGACGCACGGGGCTTAGTGCATCGCGTATCCGCTTTTACGAAGCCAGCGGACTGATTACTGCGCGCCGCCTGGGCAATGGTTACCGGGATTACCCGGAGCAGGTGGTGCGGGCGCTGGAGGTCATCACCTGCGGCCAGCAGGCCGGGTTCAGCCTGGAAGAAATGCGCAAACTCACCGACGCCTCCGGGGCTGCGGCGGGTGGGCATGATTTATTGCTGCGCAGCCTCAAGCGCAAGGTGGCGGAGATCGAAGCGATGCAGCAGCGGCTGGCGCACAACCGCGCGCAGTTGCTGGCGGTTATTGCGGGCATGGAAGACAAGCCGCAGGGGATGGATTGCGAGGAGAATGCCCAGCGCCTGATTGCCGGTTGGCAGCAGGGCGAGGCCACGAACAAGTGACCCCCTGTGGGAGCGGCCTTGTGTCGCGAAAGGGCCGCAAAGCGGCCCCGCAATTTGAGTGTTGACGCTGAAATCTCGGGGGCGCTGCGCACCCCTTTCGCGACACAAGGCCGCTCCCACAGGGATCGAGCAAGGCTATTGCTTGCGCGATCAGCCTGCATCACCGCGCTTGTTCATCTGCTCGCACTGCATCAGCGCATCCGTCCTGCTTGGATAACTGGGCTTGAGCCGCTCCTTCGCTTGGTTATCGTAAATGTCGAAACCCCCACAAACGGTAGCGGCGTAATAGCGGCTACCCACGCGGAACGACTCCTTTTCGATCGGCACAGCGGGAACGATAACGAATCTTGGTTGCATTTTTCGTGCCTCCCCAGGCAGAGACTTAAGTATTAGTCTGGCCATGGATAACCATCAAGGAGACTCATGAATAAAACCCGGTTTTCGTGATCGGCAGGTCGCTACCCGCACTGTCATCAAATGAAAACCCGCTGTCGTCCGATGCGAAGCACCCCGCACCCCAAGGGCATACAGTCCAATCACCCAGAACTGACGCCATGCGTCCAGATCGATGATTGGAGAGACAAGCATGTCCAAAGTCGTACGTTTCCATCAGACCGGTGGCCCCGAGGTGCTGCGCTACGAGGACGCCGAGGTCGGCGAGCCCGGCCCGGGGCAGGTGCGCTTGCGCCAGGTGGCGGTGGGCCTGAACTACGCCGATACCTATTTCCGCAACGGCACCTACCCGATCCCGCTGCCCAACGGCATCGGCGTGGAAGCGGCCGGCGTGGTCGAGGCGCTGGGCGAGGGCGTGACCCAGGTGGCGGTCGGTGACCGGGTCACCTACACCGGCTTCCTCAACACCCTGGGCGCTTATTGCACCGAGCGCCTGATCCCTGCCGCCGCGCTGATCAAGCTGCCGGATACCATCGCCTTCGAAACCGCCGCCGCCATGACCATGCGCGGCCTGACCTCCGCCTACCTGCTGCGTCGGCTCCATGACTTCAAACCCGGCGACAGCGTGCTGCTGCATGCTGCCGCTGGCGGGGTCGGCCTGATCGTCGCGCAGTGGGCGCAGCTGCTGGGGCTGAACGTGATCGGCACGGTGTCCACCGAGGCCAAGGCTGAAGTGGCTCGTGCCCATGGCTGCAACCACGTCATCAACTACAGCGTCGAGGACGTTGCCACGCGCGTGCGTGAGTTGACCGACGGGGTAGGGGTGAACGTGGTGTTCGACAGCGTTGGCAAGAACACCTTCATGGGCTCGCTCGATTCGCTCAAGCGCCGCGGCCTGATGGTTTGCGTCGGCACGGCGTCAGGCACCATCCCGCCGTTCGACCCGCAGTTGCTGGCGATCAAGGGCTCGCTGCAGCTCACCCGCCCGGCACTGGCCGACTTCATCGCCGACCCGGCGGAAAAGGCCGACCTGGCTGGCGAGCTGTTCGATCACGTCGGCAGCGGGCGCATCCGTATCGAGATCAACCAGCACTACGCACTGCAGGATGCCGTCCAGGCCCACCGTGACCTGGAAGCGCGCAAGACCACCGGCTCGTCGATCTTCGTCATCTGAAGAGGGCAACAGCATGCACATCGAACAACTGACCTGCGCGATCGGTGCCGAGGTAAGTGGGGTCAACCTGGCCGACGCGATCCACGACGACGACCTGTTCGCCCAGCTTCGCGCGCAGTTGCTCCGGCACCGTGTGCTGTTCCTGCGCGACCAGCACTTCAGCCGCGCCGAACACGTGGCGTTCGCCCGCCGCTTCGGCGACCTGGAGGACCACCCGGTGGCCGGCAGCGACCCGGAGCATCCGGGCCTGGTACAGATCTACAAGCGCCCGGACCAGCCCAACGACCGCTATGAAAATGCCTGGCACACCGACGCCACCTGGCGCGAGGCCCCTCCGATGGGCTGTGTGCTGCGCTGCATCGAATGCCCGCCCGTGGGCGGCGACACGATGTGGGCGAACATGGTGCTGGCCTATGAAAACCTGCCAGGCGATGTGAAGGCCAAGATCGAAGGCCTGCGCGCCCGTCACAGCATCGAGGCCAGCTTTGGCGCCGCCATGCCGCTGGAAAAGCGCCTGGCGCTGAAGGCGCAGTTCCCCGATGCCGAGCACCCGGTGGTGCGCACCCACCCGGAAACCGGCGAGCAGGTGCTGTTCGTCAACGCCTTCACCACCCATTTCAGCAACTACCACACCCCGCAGCGGGTGCGCTTCGGGCAGGACGCCAACCCCGGAGCCAGCGACCTGCTGCGTTACCTGATCAGCCAGGCCTACCTGCCGGAGTACCAGGTGCGCTGGCGCTGGAAGCCCAACAGCGTGGCGATCTGGGACAACCGCAGCACCCAGCACTACGCCGTCATGGACTACCCGCCGTGCCACCGCAAGATGGAGCGCGCCGGGATCAAGGGCAGCCCCACGTTCTGAGTTCGTCGCCGTCGCTGGCGGCAACCGCACAATAACAATAGCGAGGACTACAGCATGCAATTCTTCGACGATTCGTTGCACCCGGAAAACATGGAAAAGGTGGTGATCACCGTGGCCCCCTATGGCCCGGAGTGGATGCCCGAAGACTTCCCTGAAGACATTCCCCTGACCATGGACGAGCAGGTGCAGAAGGCTGTCGACTGCTACGAGGCAGGTGCCACCGTATTGCACCTGCACGTGCGCGAACTGGACGGCAAGGGCTCCAAGCGCCTGTCCAAGTTCAACGAGCTGATCGCCGGGGTGCGCGAAGCGGTGCCGGACATGATCATCCAGGTTGGCGGGTCGATTTCCTTCGCCCCGGAAAGCGAAGGCGAGGCGGCCAAGTGGCTGTCGGACGACACCCGGCACATGCTCGCCGAGCTGACGCCGCGCCCCGACCAAGTGACCGTGGCCATCAACACCACGCAGATGAACATCATGGAGTTGCTGTACCCCGAGTACCTGGAAGGCACCTCGCTGGCCAGCCCGGCGATTCATGCCGCCTATAGCGAGATGACCGTGCCGGCCGGCCCGGCCTGGGTCCGCGAGCACCTGCGCCGCCTGCAGGCCAGCAACATCCAGCCGCATTTCCAGCTGACCGGCATGCATGCCCTGGAGACCCTCGAGCGCATCGTCCGCCGCGGTGACTACATGGGCCCGCTGAACCTGACCTGGATCGGCATTGGCGGCGGTTTCGACGGCCCCAACCCGTTCAACTTCTTCAACTTCATCCACCGCGCGCCGGACGGTTGCACCTTGACCGCCGAATCGTTGCTGAAGAACGTGCTGCCGTTCAACACCATGGCCCTGGCCATGGGCCTGCACCCACGCTGCGGCAACGAAGACACCATCATCGACCAGCATGGCAAGCGCTTCACCTCGGTGCAGCAGATCCAGCAGACCGTGCGTGTGGCCCATGAGCTGGGCCGCGAGATTGCCAGCGGCAAGGAAGCACGCGCCATTTATCGCATCGGGCAGCAGTACGACAGCATCGAGCAGACCCTCGAGGCCAACGGCATGGCGCCGAATCGCCAGCCGGGTGTGAAGGGCGTGCCGCAGCGCGGTTGATACAGCAGGGTGCCACGGTCCTGATGCTTTTTGTGGGAGCGGCCTTGTGTCGCGAAAGGGCTGCGGAGCAGCCCCAGCAATTACTGCTCTGTCGCTGATTTCTGGGGCTGCTCCGCAGCCCTTTCGCGACACAAGGCCGCTCCCACAGCGACCGAGCAAGGTTTTGCAGTAGTTCATAACAACAAGAACAACCTCACGCCCTACACCCCAAGGAGGCAACATGGCCACCTATCTCGCCAGTGCCGAAGATTCCGGCACCGACACCGCCCACAGCGTCCCCCGGCGCTATGCCTGGGTGGTCTTCGCCCTGACCTTTGGGCTGTTGATCTCCGACTACATGTCGCGCCAGGTGCTCAACGCGGTGTTCCCGCTGCTCAAGGGCGAATGGGCGTTGAGCGACAGCCAGCTCGGCCTGCTCAGCGGTATCGTCGCGCTGATGGTCGGCCTGCTGACCTTCCCGCTGTCGCTGCTGGCCGACCGCTTCGGCCGGGTGCGCAGCCTGGTGCTGATGGCAGTACTGTGGAGCCTGGCCACCCTCGGCTGCGCCCTGGCGGAAAACTACCCGCAAATGTTCGTCGCGCGGTTTCTGGTGGGGGTGGGCGAGGCTGCCTACGGCAGTGTCGGCATCGCCGTGGTGGTCGCCGTGTTCCCCCGTGACATGCGCTCGACCCTGGCCGGCGCGTTCATGGCCGGTGGCATGTTCGGCTCGGTGCTGGGCATGGCCCTGGGCGGTGTACTGGCCCAGCACCTGGGCTGGCGCTGGGCATTCGCCGGCATGGCGCTGTTCGGCCTGGTGCTGGCGATGTTGTACCCGCTGATCGTCAAGGAGGCGCGTATTGCGCCTAAATGCGCGCAGCAGTCGCAAGGCAAGGCCGGCCGCCCGCTGCGCACCCTGTACAGCAGCCGTTCGGTCATCGCGGCCTACGTCGGCAGCGGGCTGCAGCTGTTCGTCGGCGGCACCGTGATCGTGTGGATGCCCAGCTACCTGAACCGCTATTACGCCATGGGCACCGACCGCGCCGGGGCTATTGCGGCAGTCATCGTGCTGTGCAGCGGCATCGGCATGATCCTCTGCGCCATGCTCTGTGACCGCCTCGGGCGGCAGCGCCCGGACCGCAAGATCAGCCTGGCCATCGCCTACTGCCTGGGCAGCTGCGCGTTGTTGTCCCTCGCTTTCGCGCTGCCAGCCGGCACCGCCCAACTGGTGCTGATCTGCCTGGGCATGATGATCGCCGCCGGCACCAACGGCCCGTCCAGTGCCATGGTCGCCAACCTCACCCACGCCTCGGTGCACGGCACCGCGTTTGCCACCCTGACCCTGGCCAACAACCTGTTGGGCCTGGCCACCGGGCCGCTGATCACCGGGCGCGTTTCCGACCTGATCGGCCTGCATGCCGCCTTCCAGCTGGTGCCGCTGATGAGCATCGGCGCGGCGGCGGTGTTTTTCCTTGCCAAACGTCATTACCACCGCGATATGGACCGTCTGCATGCACCGGCACACGACGCCGCCGACGCACCCCGGGAGTTGAAACCGTGAAACAGCTGTTGTCCGTTGAAGTGTTCTTCGATTTCGTCTGCCCGTGGTGCCTGATTGGCCAGCGGCACCTGCAGGCCGCCCTGTTGCTGTTGCAGCGCGAACAGCCGCAAGTGCAGGTACTACTGCAATGGCGAGGTGTGCAGTTGTTGCCTGGCTTGCCAGCCGCTGGCGTGCCGTTCCATGCCTTCTATCTGCAACGCCTGGGCAGCGAGGAGGCGGTACGCGAGCGCCAGGCCCAGGTGCGCGCCGCTGCCCGTGTGGTAGGCGAGGACATCGACTTCTCGCGTATTCGCCGCATGCCCAACACCGGCAATGCCCATCGGCTGCTGCAGCGGGCTGCCCAGTTGCTCGAAGCAGCGCAACTGGAAGCCTTGCTGGCGCAGCTGTTCATCGCCTATTTCCACCAGGGCCGCGATCTGGGGGATAGCCGCACCTTGCTCGACATCGCCCAATGTTGCGGGCTGGATACCGCGCAGGTGGTCGACTGCCTGCGTGACGACGGCAGCCCGTTCCTCGATGGGGCCGGGCGCGCTGGCAGTGCCGTGCCGCGCTTCCGTTTCAATCAGGGGCCGCTCGTTGCGGGTGCGCAGCCTGCCGAGGTGCTGTATGCGGCCATGACCGAAGCGCTGCAAGAGGTTGAGAAGGCATGACCCGGCGCATTGCATTGGCCCCCCATCAGGTGCCGGAACGTGACGGCCGTGTGCTGTTGGCCTGCGAAGGGCGCAGCGTGGCGCTGTTCAACGTTGCCGACTCGCTCTATGCCATCGAAGACAGCTGCCCGCACCAGGGCGCGTCGTTGTGCGGCGGGCGGCTGGAAGGCCGTGTCATCCAGTGCTGCGCGCATGGCCTGCGCTTCGACCTGGCCAGCGGCTACCTGGTCAATTCCAGGGCATTGAAGGTTGCCAGCTACCCGGTCGAGCAGCAGGGCGAGCAGGTCTACATCGTGTTTGACAGTGAGGAGGCGGGGCAATGAATACACTGGCACTTGGCGCTACCCATCAGCGTATCCGCACCCTCGCCCCGGGGGTGGTGGTCAGCCTTGTCGTCGGCGCGGCCGCCAGTTTCCTCGGTGAGCATTACGCGGCCCCGGTCATGCTGTTTGCCTTGCTATTGGGGATGGCGCTGAACTTTCTCGCGGTCGACGGCCCCTGCAAGGCCGGTATCGAGTTCACCGCCCGCACGGTACTGCGCCTGGGCGTGGCGCTGCTTGGCATGCGCATCACCCTGGACCAGATCGCCAGCCTGGGCTGGAAGCCCGTGGCCCTGGTCGTGACCTTGGTGGTGGTGACCATCCTGGTCTCGGTGGTGGTGGCCAAGGTGCTGGGGTTTTCACGGCTGTTCGGCATGCTTACCGGCGGTGCCACGGCCATTTGCGGTGCCTCGGCGGCGCTGGCGCTGGCAGCTGCCTTGCCGCAGCACCCGCGCAAGGAGCATGCAACGCTGTTCACCGTGATCGGCGTGTCGGCGCTATCGACCCTGGCGATGATCCTCTACCCGATGATTGCCCAGTGGCTGCACCTGTCCCCAGCGCAGGCCGGGGTCTTCCTCGGTGCGACCATCCACGATGTGGCGCAGGTGGTGGGGGCGGGCTACAGCATGTCTACCGAGACCGGCGATATCGCCACGGTGGTCAAGCTGATGCGGGTGGCCATGCTGTTGCCGGTCATTGTCTGCGCAGCCATGATCACCCGGCGCCAGGGCCTCGAGGCAGGCGGGCAGCGGCCACCCTTGCTGCCATGGTTCGCGGTCGGCTTCCTGCTGCTGGCGTGCGTCAACAGCACAGGCTGGGTACCCGCCACAGTGCAAGGCGGTATCAACGACCTGTCGCGTGGCTGCCTGGTGGTGGCGATCAGTGCCCTGGGCATGAAAACCCAACTCAAGGCGCTGGCCTCGGTCGGGCTGAAACCCATTGCGTTGATGGTGGGGGAGAGCGTGTTTCTTGTGCTTTTGGTGCTGGCGTTGATGCACTGGGGCCTTTAGAAAGTGACCGTGGGTGACAACACTCCGCGGCGCCTGCTTCGCGGGCATGCCCGCTCCCACAGGGCCCGCGCTGGGTCGAGGGTTTGTACCATACCTGTTCTGGCCTCATCGCCGGCAAGCCAGCTCCCACAGGGATAGCGCATGGCTTGAGGTCAATACGGTCGAGGTGGGAGCTGGCTTGCCGGCGATGGGCTGCATGGCAGCCCCAATGGGCCAGCCCGCTGTGCCCGCCAACTGGCCGGCGGCATGCCGAACTGGGCGATGAACCAGCGGGTGAACGAACTGGGCATCGAATAACCCAGCATGTCGGCGATACGCCCCAGCGAATAGCCGGGGTTCTCCAGGTAGCGCATCACCAGGTCACGGCGCACGCTGTTGATCAGGTCCTTGAAGGTCAACCCGCTTTCTTCCAGGCGCCGCTGCAGGGTGCGCACGTTCATGCCCTGAGTCTGTGCCACCTGCTCGATGGTGGCGCGGCCCATGGGCAGCAGCAGGTAGATGGTCTTGCGCAACTCCAGCTCCAGGGACGGCGTGCCGCCCGCCGGCAGGCTGTCCAGATAGCGCTGCGCCAGGCGCGCCATGGCCTCGTTGGCCTGCGGGCTGGCGCTGTCGAGGTCGGCGGCCGGGCAGACGATACCGTTGAACTCGCTGCCGAACACCAGCGTGCAGCCGAAAATGCGCCGGTGGGTGGCCAGGTCGGCGGGAGGCGCGTGGGTGAAGTTGGCGCTGATCGGGTGCCAATGCGCACCTAGCAGCGCCGCGCACAGGCGCATCATCACGCCGATCGCCAGCTCGGTGGCCTGGCGGCTGCAGGGCGCGCGTTCGTTGATCACCTCCTCACGGATGACCACGGTCTTGCCGGCTTCCTCGATATGAATGGCCAAGGCGTCATTGAGCAGGTGACGGTACTGCACGATTACCTGCAGCGCATCACGCAGGGTGCGTTGGTGGCTGAGCAGCAGGCTGATTTCGCCGAAGTCCGACAGTTGCCGCAACTCGGCCATGCGCAGGCCGAAACTTTCGCAACGGGTGGCGCTGGCGGAGGCTTCCAGCAAGGTGATGACGCTGGCAACCGGGATACGCCGGTTGGGGTCATCGAGCAACGCGGCGCTGAGGCCAACCTGTGCCAACAGTGCATGGGGATTGAGGCCCAGGTGTCGGGACACCTCAAGGTAATTGGTCAAGCTGGCGGCACGGACTAGGGCAGGCATCTTTGGTTGTTTTCCATGCGGTTTCTTGTTGTTGGGTATGCCGACATGCGTTTTGTGTTTTATAGCCTGCGTGTCATGAATTGAAAAGCAAAGCCCTGTCTTGGCCATTGTCATCAAATGAAAAGCCCCTGACGCCCAATGTGAAGCACCCGGTGGGTGGGCTGTTTACTGTGAACCTCAAGAGCTACACCGCACACGAGGTTCACCGTGGAAAAACTGCAAACCACTGCCACCGTGCTGATCGTCCCCGGCCTGCGCGACCATGTCGCCGAACACTGGCAGACCCTGCTCGCGGGCCGCCTGGCCAAGGTGCGCAGCGTACCGCCGCTGCAAGTCGACGGCCTGAGCTGCATGGCCCGGGTCGAGGCGATCCAGCGCGAACTGGACCAGATCGATGGTGAAGTGATCCTGGTGGCGCACAGCGCTGGCGTGCTGATGGTCGCCCACTGGGCGGCGCGCTACCGGCGGCCGATCAAGGGTGCATTGCTGGCGGCGCCGCCCGACCTGAACGCGCCATGGCCGGCCCACTACCCAAGCCCGGCCAGCCTGGCCGAGCACGGCTGGTCGCCATTGCCCCAGCAGCCGCTGCCGTTCCCCAGCATTGTCGCGGCCAGCAGCAACGACCACCTGGCCAGCTTTGCCGCAGCCAGCGCCCTGGCCCAAGGCTGGGGTAGCGAACTAGTCGCACTGGGGGCCGTCGGCCACCTCAACCCGGCCTCCGGCTTCGGCCCCTGGCCGCAGGCCGAGGCGTTCATCCAGCGACTGGACCAGCCCAACCTGCAATAGCGCATGGACGCCCCAGCCACGCTCGCGAAAGACGGGCGGCGAAAAAAACAATAACAATACGTGGAGCCATCGTAATGCCAGAACACCGCATTCACCGTGCTGTGAAACCACAGCGCTGCCTGCTCGCCTGCGCCATCGGCCTGCTCACACTGCCCGCCGCCCAGGCGTTCGAAGTCGATACCGGTAATGAAAACTGGGCCGTGCGCTTCGACAACACCGTCAAGTACAACTACGGCGTACGCACCGAAAGCGCCGACAAGCGCATGCTGGGCACGCCCAACAGCAACGACGGTGACTACAACTTCCGCAAGGCCGGCACCAACATCACCAACCGGGTCGACCTGCTGACCGAACTGGATGTGGTCTACCAGGGCAACACCGGGTTCCGCGTCAGCACCGCCAGCTGGTACGACAAGGCCTATGACAACACCGGCTCCAACAGCAACCCGTTCGTCAACGGCAACGGTGACCAGTCCGGCATCAACCCCAGCCTCAATGGCCTGCCCGGCACCGGTGTGCCGCTGGGCAGCCCGCACCTGAGCAACTACGCCCAGCGTTACTACAGCGGCCCGTCCGGTGAAGTGCTGGATGCCTTCGTGTTCTTCAGCCGTGAAGTCGGCGAGGCTTCGCAGGTCAGCGCCAAGCTGGGCCAGCACAACCTGTTCTGGGGTGAAACCCTGCTCAACCCGGTGCACTCGCTGAGCTACGGCCAGTCGGGCCTCGACCTGGCCAAGCTGGCCGCTTCGCCGGGCACCGAGGCCAAAGAGCTGTTCGTGCCGCGCAACCAGCTGTCGACCTCGTTCCTGGTCAACTCCGAACTGACCCTGGGCGCCCAGTACTTCTTCGACTGGGACGCCGCCCGCCTGCCCGAAGCCGGTACCTACTATGGCGGCTCGGACGTGGTAGGCGAGGGCGCCCAAAGCTTCCTGCTCGGCCACACCGGTACCCCGGGGCTGATCCCGGTGCGCGGCGCGCTGACCACCATCCGCCGTGGCCATGACCTTAACCCGGGCAAGAGCGGCGACTGGGGCATCATGGCCAAGTGGTCGCCCGAGTGGCTGGGCGGCACCCTCGGCTTCTACTACCGCAAGACCTCCGAGATCCTTCCGCAGGCCTGGCTCGACGCGCGCGGCATGACCGTCGCCAACGGCCCGTTCGGCAACCCGCCGGGCAGCCGCCAAGGCGCAGTCGGCAACCTGTACAACTCGCTGCAAAGCACTACCTACCAGTTCGCCTACTCCGACGACATCGACATCTATGGCCTGAGCCTGTCCAAGGATGTGGGTGGCATCAGTGTCGGCAGTGACCTCAACATTCGCCACAACATGCCGCTGGCGAGCATCCCGGCAATCGTCAGCGCCCCCGGCCAGGGTGGCCTGGGCGGCGGCTTCGGCCTGCTGCCGGCACGCCTGCCCAGCAGCGGGGTGATCTACGACGTGCCCAAGGATGGCGACGGCCTGAGCGCCACCGGCGACACCCTGCACTGGACCTTGAACGGCCTGATGACCATTGGCGACACGCCGCTGTTCGATTCGGCAACCCTGCTTGGCGAGCTGTTCTACAGCAACCTGCTCAAGCTCGATAGCCACAACGAGGCCTTGTACAAGGGCAAGAGCAGCTACCGCGGCATCGACAAGGCCACCCGCGACAACTGGGGCATCGCCGTCAACTTCACCCCTACCTGGTACCAGGTGCTGCCGGGCATGGACCTGAGCATGCCGCTGTCGGTCAACGTCGGCCTCGACGGCGTGTCGCCGGTGCAGGGCGGTGGCGCCGAGAACACCGGCAACTATGCGGTGGGCGTGAGCGCCGCGATCTACAACCAGTACTTCGTCGACCTCAAGTACGTCGACAGTTTCGGTGAGACCAAGGCCTGCAAGGACGGCCAGACCGACGGCAGCACCCCCAACGCCCTGGACGGCGAACAGGATTACACCTGCTACGGCGGCGGCTACGCCTCCTTCTCCGGCGGTGGTGCCACCACCGAGGACCGTGGCGCCCTGTACCTGACCGTCAAGACGACCTTCTGAGTCATGTTTCCTACAGCCTACACAGGAAGACAACCATCATGAATTTCGTACGCACCCTGCTGGCCTCGTGCCTGTCACTGGCCGCCCTGAACGCTGCCCAGGCCGCCGTTTCCACTGACCAGGCCGCGCGCCTGGGCACCAGCCTGACCGTCATCGGCGCGGAAAAGGCCGGCAACGCCGATGGCTCGATCCCGGCCTACCAGGGCGGCCTGCTGACGCCACCAGCCAGCTACCAGAGCGGCGCCAGCATGCGCCCCGACCCGTTCGCCAGCGACAAGCCGCTGCTGGTCATCGATGGCAAGAACGCCGAGCAGTACAAGGGCCAACTGACCGCCACCACCCTGGAACTGCTCAAGCGCTACCCCAGCTACCGCGTCGATGTGTACCCGACCCACCGTAGCGTGGCGCTGCCGCAAGCGGTACTCGACAACACCCGCAAGAACGCCACTGCCGCCAACAGCAAGGAGGGCGGCACTGCGGTAGACAACGTGCTGCCGGGCATCCCGTTCCCCATTCCGCAGAACGGCGCCGAGGCCATGTGGAACTTCCTGCTGCGCTATCAGGGCGTGAGCATGACTGCCAAGTACGACTCTTGGAACGTCGACGCTGCTGGCAAACCATCGCTGTCGACCACCGGCCAGGCCAATATCAGCTACCCGATCTACGAAGACATGACCAAGCCGATCGGTGCCAAGGACACCTACTACCAGATGAAGCTGGTATACACCGGGCCCGCACGCCGTGCCGGCGAAGCGATGATGCTGCGCGATGCCGCCAACCCGCTGGTGCAGCCACGCAGTGCCTGGCAGTACCTGCCGGGCCAGCGCCGGGTCAAGCTGGCGCCGAACCTGGCCTACGACACGCCCAACCCGGGCACCTCGGGTTCGGGTACCTACGATGACGTGTTCGTCTTCAACGGTGCGCTGGACCGCTACGACTGGACCCTGATCGGCAAGCAGGAAATGTACGTGCCGTACAACACCTACCAGCTGACCTACAACACCGACGTCAAGCAGGTGATCACCCCCAACCACCTGGCGCCGCAGTTCGTGCGCTGGGAGAAGCACCGGGTGTGGGTGGTGGAAGGCAAGCTCAAGGACGGTGCGCGCCATATCTACCACAAGCGCCGCTTCTACCTCGACGAAGACAGCTGGATCGCCCTGGCCTCGGACCAGTACGACGCCCGTGGCCAGCTGTACCGCGGCTCGTTCGCCTTCCTCACCCAGAGCTATGACAAGCAGACCCCGGACGCCACGCCGTTCATGATCTACGACCTGATCGGCGGCACCTACAACCTCAATGGCGTGGTCGGTGCCTACGGCGGCATCCGCTACATCGACCCGCTGTCGAAAACCCAGTGGTCGCCCGAGTCGCTGGCCGGCAACGGCATTCGCTGAACGCACGGAGCAGAGGTGGCAATGTCTGTCTTCAAACGATGCAGCGCGGTAGTTCTGGCTTTGGCCGCGCTGCAGGGCGCGGCCCAAGCTGCGCCCTTCACCGATGTGCTGGACCTGCCCGCCATGCCCAGCGCCCTGGTCGCCAGCAGCGCCTTGCGCGATGTAACCCTGGCCGGCCAGCGCCTGGTCGCGGTGGGCCCGCGCGGGCACATCCTGTACTCCGACGACCATGGCGCGCACTGGCAGCAGGCCCAGGTGCCGGTCAGCGCCGACCTTAATGCCGTGAGCTTCGCCACGCCCGAGCTGGGCTGGGCTGTTGGCCACGATGGCGTGGTGCTGCACAGCCGTGATGGCGGCGTGCACTGGCAGAAGCAGCTGGATGGCCGGGCGCTGGCCGAACAACTGCCGGGCACGGGTAGCGACAATGCCTTGCTCGACGTGTGGTTCAGCGATGCCCGCAATGGCTATGCGGTCGGCGTGTTCAACCTGCTGTTGCGCACCGTTGACGGCGGCGAGCACTGGCAGCCGTGGCTCGACCACAGCGATAACCCGCAAGGCCTGCACCTGACCAGCCTGGCCGCGGTGGGTGACGAGCTGTACATCACCGGCGAGCAAGGCCTGTTGCTGAAGCAGGACGGTGAGCGCTTCAGCCGTGTCGAGACACCCTACGCCGGCACACTGTTCGGTGCTGTCGGCAAGCCTGGCGTACTGCTGGTCTACGGCCTGCGTGGGCATGCCTACCGCAGCACCGATGGCGGCCGGCAATGGCAACCGGTCAGCACGGGTGTGAACACCAGCCTCACCGCCGCCGGTGTCGACCGTGACGGCCAGCTGTGGCTGGCCAGCCAGGCTGGCGACCTGCTGCTCAGCCGGGATGATGGCGCAAGCTTCAGCCCGGTGCCGCAAAGCGCCCGTGGCCCGGTGACCGCGCTCGCCACCGATACCGGCAACGGCCTGGTACTGGTGGGCGAGCGGGGCGTGCGCAACCAGGCCGGTAACCCCACGCTGCACCCATAACAAGAGAAGACCCTGATGGCCGCTACCCGCCAAGACACCCTGCCGGTAATCCGCAACCTCGACGATTTCGACCCACGCTCGGGCAATTGCCTGGAGCGCCTGGTGTTCAACCATCGCCTGCCGTTCCTGCTGTGCATGCTGCTGGCGACCCTGGTGCTGGGCTACATGGCGCTGACCCGCCTGGAGCTGCGCCCCAGTTTCGACAAGATGCTGCCGCAGAGCCACCCCTACATCCAGAACTACCTGGAAAACCGCCCATCACTGCGTGGCCTGGGCAACGCGGTGCGGGTGGTGGTGGAGAACACCCAGGGCGACATCTTCGACCCGGGCTACCTGCAGACCCTGCGCCACATCAACGACGAGCTGTTCCTCAGCCAGGGCGTGGACCGGGCCTGGGTGAAGTCGCTGTGGAGCCCGGCGGTGCGCTGGACCGAGGTGACCGAGGAGGGCTTCCAGGGTGGCCCGGTGATGCCCGACGGCTACCAGGGCGCTGCGGGTGACATCGAGCAGCTGCGGCAGAACATCGAGCGCGCCAGCATCGTCGGCAGCCTGGTGGCGCGCGACTTCAAGTCGAGCATGCTGGTCGTGCCGCTGCTCGACCAGGATTCGGCCACCGGCAAAGGCCTCGACTACCACGCCTTCTCGCAGAAGCTCGAACAACTGCGCAGCCAGTATCAGGCCAGCGGCCAGTACCGCATCCATGTGATCGGCTTCGCCAAGCTGATGGGCGACCTGATCGACGGGCTGATCCAGGTGATGGCGTTCTTCGCCCTGGCGGTGCTGACCAGCCTGCTGATCATCTACTGCTACACCCGTTGCGTGCGCAGCACCCTGCTGGTGGTGCTGTGTTCGCTGACCGCGGTGGTGTGGCAGCTGGGCATCGTCGCCTGGCTGGGCTACGCCATCGACCCGTATTCGATCCTGGTGCCATTCCTGATCTTTGCCATCGGCGTGTCCCACGCGGCGCAGAAAATGAATGGCATCCTCCAGGACATCGGCCGTGGCACCCACCGTCAGGTAGCAGCGCGCTATACCTTCCGCCGCCTGTTCGTGGCCGGGGTGACTGCGTTGCTGGCCGATGCGGTGGGCTTTGCCGTGCTGATGCTGATCGACATCCCGGTGATCCAGGACCTGGCCATCACCGCCAGCATCGGCGTGGCGGTGCTGATCTTCACCTCGTTGCTGCTGATGCCGGTGGCGCTGTCTTATGTTGGCGTGGGCCGCAGGGCCGCTGAACGAGCCCTGGCTATCGATGCGCGCTGGGGCCTTCGCGGGCACGCCCGCTCCCACAGGGACGGCGCGATACCTGTGGGAGCGGGCATGCCCGCGAAGGGCTGCAACGCAGCCCCAATCAACCCATGGAGCCTGCTCGACCGCTTCACCGAACGTAAATGGGCCAGCGCCGCACTGCTGGTGGCCCTGGCCCTGGGCGCCCTCGGCATCTGGGGCAGCCTGCAACTGAAAATCGGCGACCTCGACAGCGGTGCCCCCGAGCTGCGCGCCGATTCCCGCTACAACCTCGACAACGCCTACATCACCCAGCACTACGCGCTGTCCAGCGATACCTTCGCGGTCATGGTCAAGACCGCTCCGGAAGGCTGCCTGCAATACCAGACACTGGTCCTTGCCGACCGCCTGGCCTGGGAGCTGCAGCAATTGCCGGGTGTGCAGACCACCGTGTCGCTGGCCAACGCAGTGCGCCAGATCACCGCCGGCACCTACGAAGGCAACCCGCGCCTGAACAGCCTGCAGCGCAACCAGGACGTGCTCAACTACGCTGCCCAGCAGGCCTCGGTCAATGCCCCCGAGCTGTTCAACAACGACTGCTCGCTGATGCCGGTAATCGCCTACCTCAAGGACCATCGCGCCGACACCCTGGCCCAGGTGGCCGCCGTGGCCGAGCGTTTTGCCCAGGCCAACAGCAGCGCCGAACAGCAGTTCCTGCTGGCCGCCGGCAGCGCCGGTATCGAGGCTGCCACCAACGTGGTGGTCCGCGAGGCCAACCACCGCATGCTTTTGCTGGTGTACCTGGCGGTCACGCTGTTCTGCCTGTTCACCTTCCGTAGCTGGCGCGCCACGCTGGTGGCGATCCTGCCGCTGATGCTCACTTCGGTGCTGTGCGAGGCGCTGATGGTAGCCATGGGCATTGGCGTCAAGGTCGCCACCTTGCCGGTGATCGCCCTGGGCGTAGGCATCGGCGTGGACTACGCGCTGTACCTGCTCAGCGTGCAACTGCACTACCAGCGCGCCGGGTTGAGCCTGGCCCAGGCCTACCAGAAAGCCGTGGCCTTCACCGGCCGGGTGGTCGGGCTGGTCGGCATCACCCTGGCCGCCGGCGTGGTCGGCTGGGCCTGGTCGCCGATCAAGTTCCAGGCCGACATGGGCCTGCTGCTGACCTTCATGTTCCTGTGGAACATGCTCGGTGCGCTGGTGTTGATCCCTGCGTTGTCGCATTTCCTCCTGCGTGGCCAGGCCGCCCCGGCGCCTGCCGAGGCCCAGGCCACGTCGCTTCCGCAAACCCAAGAAACCGAGTGTTCGCCTCATGTCTGATTACCTTCCGCCACTGCGCGACATGGATTTTCTGTTCAACGAAGTGTTCGACATCCCGGCCTGGTGGGCGCAAACGCCCGCGCTGGCCGAGCAGGTCGATGGCGATACTGCCCGGGCCGTGCTCGAACAGGCCGGCCGGCTGATTGCCGAGGTGGTGGCGCCGCTCAACCGCAGTGGCGACGAGCAGGGCTGCCGCTGGGAGGCCGGCCAGGTACACACCCCCGATGGCTTCGCCGATGCCTACCGGGCATTTGCCGCGGATGGCTGGGTGGGTGTGGCCGGTGCCCCGGAATATGGAGGCATGGGCATGCCGAAAGTGATCGGTGCCCAGCTCGAAGAAATGCTCAATGCCGCCAACCTGTCGTTCGGCCTGTACCCGATGCTGACCGCCGGAGCCTGCCTGGCGCTGCTCAACCATGCCAGCGAGCCGTTGAAGGCGCTATACCTGCCGCCCATGTACCAAGGGCGCTGGACCGGTTCGATGTGCCTGACCGAGCCGCACGCTGGCACCGACCTGGGCCTGATTCGCACCCGCGCCGTGCCGGTTGCCGATGGCCGCTATCGCATCAGCGGGACCAAGATCTTCATCACTGGCGGTGAGCAGGACCTGACCGAGAACATCATCCACCTGGTGCTGGCGCGGCTGCCGGATGCGCCCGCCGGGCCCAAGGGCATCTCGCTGTTCCTGGTGCCCAAGGTGCTGGTTGACGCCGACGGCGTGCTGGGCGAGGCCAATACGGTGAGTTGCGGGTCGATCGAGCACAAGATGGGCATCAAGGCCTCGGCCACCTGTGTGATGAACTTCGACGGTGCAATCGGCTACCTGGTCGGCGAGCCGAACAAGGGCCTCAACGCGATGTTCACCATGATGAACTACGAGCGCCTTGGCGTAGGTATCCAGGGCTTGGCCCTGGGCGAACGCTCCTACCAGGGCGCCATCGCCTACGCCCGTGATCGCCAGCAGGGCCGTGCGCCGACCGGTGCCGAAGCGCCGGGGCAAGGTGCTGACCCGATCGTCGTCCACCCGGACGTGCGGCGTATGCTGCTGACCATGAAAGCGCTGAACGAAGGCGGGCGGGCCTTCTCTACCTATGTGGCACTGCAGCTGGACCTGGCCAAATACAGCGAGGCCCCGGTCGCACGCGCCCAGGCCGAGGCCAGGGTGGCGTTGCTCACACCGGTGGCCAAGGCCTTCCTCACCGACATGGGGCTGGAAACCACCGTGCACGGGCAGCAGGTGCTGGGCGGCCATGGCTATATCCGCGAGTGGGGCCAGGAGCAGTTGATCCGCGACTGCCGTATCACCCAGATCTACGAAGGCACCAACGGCATCCAGGCCCTCGACCTGGTGGGGCGCAAACTGTTTGCCGATGGCGGCCAGGCCTATCGCAGCGTGTCCGACGAAATTACCGCCTTTGCCGAGACGCTGCCCGCGGCGTGCGCCGAGTTCGGCGCGCCGCTGCTGGCTGCCGTGCGCAACCTCGACGAGCTGACCGCCTGGGTGCTCGACCGCGCCCAGGGCAACCCGCGCGAGCTTGGCGCGGCGGCGGTGGAGTACCTGCAGGTGTTTGGCTACACCTTCTACGCCTACCTGTGGGCACGCATGGCCGTGGTATGCCAGTGTCATGCGGCCCCCGAGCCGTTCCACCTGAGCAAGCTGGGCACCGCGCGGTTCTACTTTGCCCGCCTGCTGCCACGCATTCATTCGCTGAGCGCCAGCGTCAGGGCCGGTAGCGACAGCCTGTACCTGCTCGAGGCCGGGCAACTGTGAAGGCCGCCGACATGATCACCACTCGCGTCATGCCCGCGGCCGAGCAGGCCTACGCCTATCCGCTGCTGATCAAGCGCCTGTTGCTGTCGGGCGTGCGCTACCAGCCCAACCAGGAAATCGTCTACGCCGACAAGCTGCGCTACACCTACACCACGCTGCTCGGACGCATTCAGCGGCTGGCCAATGTGCTGACCGCCGCCGGGGTCAAGCCTGGCGACACCGTGGCCTTGCTCGACTGGGACAGCCACCGGGCGCTGGAGTGCTTCTTTGCCGTGCCGATGCTGGGTGCGGTGCTGCACACGGTGAACGTACGGCTGTCCACCGAGCAGGTGCGCTACACCATGAACCATGCCGAGGACCGCCTGGTCCTGGTACATGACGATTTCCTGCCGTTGATGGCGCAATTGCGCGATGACTTGCCGACGGTGGAGGGTTTCATTCGCCTCGGCGAAGGCGACCCCGCAACGCAAGATGTGCCGCTGCTGGGTGAGTACGAAGCACTGCTGGCGGCTGCCGAGCCGCAATTCGACTTCGCCGATTTCGACGAGCACTCACTGGCCACGCTGTTCTACACCAGCGGTACCACCGGCAACCCCAAGGGCGTGTACTTCAGCCACCGGCAACTGGTGCTGCATACCCTGGTCGAGCAGGGCACCCTGGCTGCCTGCGGCGAGGTGCCGCTACTGCGCAGCGGCGACGTGTACATGCCCATCACGCCGATGTTCCACGTGCATGCCTGGGGCGTGCCCTATGTGGCCACGGCGCTGGGTATCAAGCAGGTCTACCCCGGGCGCTACGAGCCCAACCGCCTGGTGCGGCTGTACCGTGACGAGGGCGTGACGTTCTCTCATTGCGTGCCCACGGTGCTGCAGATGATGCTCGACAGCGAAGAAGGGCGCCGCGCCGACCTGACCGGTTGGAAGATGCTGCTGGGCGGCAGCGCCCTGACCCTGGGCCTGGCGCAGCGTGCCAGCGAGCGCGGCATCAGCGTGCATTGTGGCTACGGCATGTCGGAAAGCTGCCCGCTGCTCAGCATCACCCACCTGAGCGCCGAGCTGCTGGCACTGCCCATGGCGCAACAGCTGCCGCTGCGTATCGATGCCGGCGTGCCGATTGCCCTGGTGGACCTGCGCATCGTCGACGCTGAAGGCATTGATGTGCCCCGTGACGGCGAAAGCCTGGGTGAAATCGTGGTGCGTGCACCGTGGCTGACCCAGGGCTACCTGCATGAACCGGAGCAGGGTGCCGCGTTGTGGCTGGGGGGCTGGATGCATACCGGCGACCTGGCCTGCATCGACCCGGCGGGTGTGGTGCGTATTCGTGACCGGATCAAGGATGTGATCAAGACCGGAGGCGAGTGGGTCAGCTCGGTGGCGCTGGAAAACCTGATCAGCCAGCACCCGGCTGTTGCATCGGTGGCGGTGATCGGCATCCCGGACCCGCAGTGGGGTGAGCAACCGTTGGCCTTGGTAGTCTGTTGTGACGGCATGCAGTTCGACCAGGCGGGATTGGCCGGGCATCTGCAGCCGTATGTTGACAGCGGGCACCTGAACAAATGGGCGATACCACGGCAGTTGCGTTGCGTGGACGAGATCCCCAAGACCAGCGTTGGCAAGATCGACAAGAAGCGGATCCGGCAGGCAGTTCTCTGAATGCTGGCAGGACCGGCTGATGGGCACTTGTGGGAGCCGGCACCGCGGTGGATGGCACCGGCTGCGCCGGTGTTCGCGGCGCGCCCGCTCCTACAGGTACGGCGCATTCCTTCAGCTGATGGGGTCCCTGTGGGAGCGGGTTCACCCGCGAAGCAGGCGACGCGGTGGATGGCACCGGCTGTGCCGGTGTTCGCGGGCGCGCCCGCTCCTACAGGTACAGCGCATTCCTTCAGCTGATGGGGTGCTTGTGGGAGCGGGCATGCTCTCGAAGCAGGCGACGCGGTGGGTGGCACCGGCTGCGCCGGTGTTCGCGGGCGCGCCCGCTCCCACAGGTACAGCGCATTCCTTCGGCTGGTGGGGTCCTTGTGGGAGCGGGCATGCCCGCGAAGCAGGCGACGCGGTGGGTGGCACCGGCTAGGCCGGTGTTCGCGGGCATGCCCACAGGTAGGGCGCATTCCTTCAGCTGGGTAGCGAGCCCCACAATCTCAGCTTTGGCGCTGAGCCCAGGGGTACTGCAACTCCCACTGCCACGCATGCCGCACAATCGATTCCAGTGTGGCAAACTCCGGCCGCCAGCCGAGCATGCGCATGGCCTTGCCGGCATCCGCCACCAACCGGGGCGGGTCGCCCGGGCGGCGGGGGGCATCAAGGGTGCGGATCTGTCGGCCGGTCACCGCCCGGGCCGTATCGATCACCTGCTGCACCGAAAAGCCCAGCCCATTGCCCAGGTTGAACGCGGTTCGCTCGCCACCCGCCAGCAGGTAATGCACCGCCAGCGCATGGGCCGCCGCCAGGTCGGCCACATGTACATAGTCGCGTATGCAGGTACCATCCGGCGTGTCGTAGTCGCGGCCAAATACCGTTACCGCATCACGCCGGCCCGAAGCGGCCTGCAGAATCAACGGAATCAGATGGGTTTCCGGGTCATGGCGCTCTCCCAGCTGGCCTTGCGGGTCTGCGCCGGCTGCGTTGAAGTAACGCAGGCATACCGACTTCAAGCCGTAGGCCCGGTCGAAGTCCTCGAGAATCTGCTCGACCATCCATTTGCTCAACCCGTACGGGTTGATCGGCCCCTTGGCATGCGTTTCGTCGATCGGCACGTACTGCGGGTTGCCGTAAACGGCTGCGCTGGAAGAAAACACTAGGTGTCTGATACCGGCATTCACCATGGCCTGCAGGAGGGAAAGGGTGGCCGAGACATTGTTCTGGTAATACTTGCCGGGCACGCTGACTGACTCGCCCACCTGGATGAACGAGGCAAAGTGGAACACGGCGTCGAAACGGCAAACCCCGAACAGCACATCCAGGGCGGGTTCGTCGGCGATGTCCAGTTTCACCCACTGGACGCCGGGGCCGGGCGATACCAGGTCCGCCACCACCACCTCATGGCCCGCACCGAGCAAGTGCTTGACCATGTGCGAGCCAATGTAGCCTGCGCCACCGACAACCAGAAACTTCATCCATGCCTCCCGGACTCTGCTGTTGTACAGCCGCGCTTTTCAGCTACAGGTCTGTGGTGAGGGTAGATGGCCATATACCCTATTTCAAGAACAGCCAGTTGGACATGTACTTGCCGTCGAACGTGATGCTGTAGTGCCCATCCTGGTAAGCCATCGGCAACGGTTTCAACTGTGCCTGCGCGTCCCGGGCGAACAGTTTCAGGCCAGAAGGCGCCTTGATGCTCAAGGTGCCGGCAAGCGGCTCGACGTTGAACGGCGTCTTGTAATCGGCCTTGGGCACGGCACGGGTACCCAGCGACAGCAGCAGTTCGCGTGACTGGCCCAGGGGCTTGCCGTCCAGGCTTTGCACCACGACGCTGGCATACGGCGTTCGTGCTTGCACCTGGATGGCGCCCAGGCTGATCGAGCGACCTCCCAGCCAGCCGGTGGCAGCCTGGGTCAGCGGTGAGTCGATGGTATAGACGCCCTGTTGCCAGTTGCGCTTGAGCTCGCCCGTGTCGCTGAGCGCTTGCGTGGCGTCGGCTGGCAGCAAGGACTGCCCCGGGTCCCGCAGTACCTGCGCACCGGCAGGGATGGCGGCGGGCTTCAGCCAGGGCAACTCCGGCGTCTGTGGCAGGGCGATCTGCAGTCGGCCCTTTTCCATGGCCGTGCGCAGCAGCGCTGAAGTGCGCGGGGTGATCTCCTGGTTATACAGGGTGGCGGGCGTCGGCGCGAACACATAACGGGTAGTGGCCGGCTTCACGTCCGCGCGGCGATAGAGCAGGGCGGCAGCGGGCAGGGTGGCGATCATCGCCGGGTCGTTGTACGCGTGCCAGTTGTCCGCCGTGCGCCAGCCTGGGTTGAAGGCCTGCTGGCTGTAGGCGTACTGCAGCATGGCGTCCCAGCCCTGGTGGGCGGCGGTGCCGGCCACGTACAGCGGCAGCGAGTGGCGGTCGGGCAGCGGGAAGGGTTCGGCGTTCCACTCGGAGACGGTCAGCGGCTTGCCGACTACCTGGGCGGCGGCGAGCCAGTCGATCATGCCGTCGCTGGTCAACGGGTTCTTCTCCAGTTGGCCATTGGCACCGTAGGCATGGGCATCGATGACATCGCCTGCGGTCAGTGCCGGCAGCGCGCTCAGGCCATTGCCGCCCCAGGTACTGGTGGTGGCAATCGGTACTTTCACGCCGAGGCCGCGCAGGTGGCTGATCATGTCGGCGTTGAAGCGCTGTTCCAGGTCGTTGAGAAACAGCTTCGAAGGGCCATGCTCCCAGGCGCGCCAGGTGAGGTCGGTGGGCAGGTCGTATTGTTTGGCGAAGGCTTTGGCCGCTTCCATGTAGCGCTCGCTGTGGTGCGGCACATTCTTGTTCGGCATCAGGGCGTTGCCATAATGCTGGGTGAGGTCGTTCTCATTGGTGAGCAATACGGCAGCGATGGCCGGGTCGTCCTTGTAGGCCAGGCCGGTGTATTCGTTCACATGGGTCAGGTACTGCTCGGCAAAGCGTTTCATCGCTTGTTGGATACTGCGGTTCACATAGGCGTAACCCTTCAGGTCGACGTGGTTCTCGCCCTTGGCCAGTTCCTTGAAGTCATCGATGTTGTCATTGACGGTAAGCGCCCGCTGCACGTGCAGGTCCAGCCAGATGTAGATGCCCTCGTCCTTGAGCACCTTGATCCACAGGTCCAGCTTGCGCAGCGATTCGGCACTGAGCTGCTGGGTATCGCGCACCAGGGTGCCGTCGCCAAACACGTTCGGGCTGACCCAGGGCGAGTCGTGGTGGTGCAAACGCACCAGGTTGAAACCCAGTGCCGACAGGCGTTTGGCCTGTTGGCGGATTTCTTCGTCGGGGCTCTTGAATAGCGAGTAGGCGGACAGGTTGGTGCCCCAGAAGCGCACCGGGGTGTTGTTTTCGAACATCAATTGCTCGCCAACGGCCTTGACGAAGCCATGCTTGCCGGCAGGCTTTTCCGCGGCGTTGAGGAATGACAGGTCCACTGGCGAGGTGCGCCAGTCCAGTTGGTCGTCGGGCCAACCGGCGGGGTCGGCCAGGCCGAAGCGTTCGCTGGGGGTGGGTCCCAGGTCGATGTCGCCAGTGATGTCCAGCACCGCCTTGATCTGCTGCCGACCGGCGTTGATCGGGTCGCTGTAGATGAATGCACGCAGTTCGGACGGGTTGCCGCGCTCGAAATACACCTTGGTCAGCGGCGGGTCGAAGCGCATTTCGATGCGCCGGCCCTGGTCAGCCTTGCCCCACGACCAGCCACGGTTGCCGGGCAGCAGCTGCGGGGCGCCCATCTCGCCAGCAATTTGCGCAGGGTCGAACTCGAACACCATGCCGCCGCCCATCACCCCGGCCTGGCGGCTGTGGGCGTCGAGGTCGAAGGCCCAGCTCAGGGTTTGCGCCTGCTCCTTGCGGATATCCGCCGTGAGGTCGAAGTCCAGCTCCTTGTTCTTGCCCTGCAGCGTGTAATGGTAGGGGCCTTTGACCTTGAACGTGGTGGAGAAACCGGTCCAGCTCCAGTTGGCTGCCCAGAAGTCGAACTTGGCTTTCATCACCGGCCCACCGCCGCGGGTCACCATGGGCAGGCCGTTCTGTTCATCGACACTGACTTGCCACGCCGATGCCCAGCCGGTGAGCGGCAGCAAGGCCAGGCCGGCAATGGCCGAAACACGCAGCAGGGTTTGAAAACCCCGGCTGCGCAGGGGGAACAGGCTCATAAGTGTCACCTTGGTTGAAGGCCGGGGTCGGCCAGCGCGATGGCCTGGCTGTTGTGCAGCCTGCGGACCATCTGGATGTAGGCCACGCCCAGCCCGGCGACAGTCCAGTACACCACCGGGATGAAGGTGATGCTGCTGACGGTGAAGATGATCACCAGGATGCCGATCAGTGTCGCCAGCAATGCCCGGCCGAGCTGGCGTTGTTCGTCGTCCTTGTCGGGGAAACTGCGCATGGCCTTGCGGATACCGTGCAGTACGGCGGCGAAGAACGCCACGAACAGGCCAAGCCCGACCAGCCCTACCCGCAGCGCCAGGTTGATGTAGGTGTTGACGATGTCGATGATGCCTTCACCCTGGATCATCGATTGCATTTCCGGGGTGTTGCGGAAGTCGAACGAGCCGAACAGCGGGTTGCGCTGGATGACGATCCACGAGTTGTCCATCAGCCTTGCGCGGTAGGTGATGTTCTCTTTATCGAGGTTGCCAATGAACGGCAGCATGTCCAGTACCTTGTCGCCACCGGGCACGATGGTCAGCAAGGGCAGGGCCAGCACGCCGGCCGCGGCGAGCAGCGCCAGGCGCCTGACCGCACCTTTGCCCAGGGCGATGAACACCACCACGATGACCACGGCGCCGATCCACGGGCCACGGGACAGTGGCGCGAACAGCCCGGCGGCCAGCAGCAGGGCGCCCAGCGCCCGCTGCAGGGGGCGGCGCACGTAACCCTGGACGAACAGGAACAGGCCGATGGCCACGCTCATCACATAGCCCAGGGCAATCGCCTGCCCGGTGGTGACGCTGGCGCGCAGCGAACCGCCACGGCTCAGGTAGCCGGACATGCTCCACGGCACACCCATGGCGTCGACCAGGGCGCTGTACAGCAGCCAGTGGCGCACGTACTCGGCCACGCCGATCAGGGCCAGGACGAAGGAGGCAAGCACGAAGGCCAGCAGGGTGTCCTTGAAGTCGCTGATCTGGCGCAGGCCACGGCTGGCCACGTAATACGGCAGTAGCACGTCGACATACAGGTACAGCGTCTGGCGCAGGGTGTCGGTCAGGGTGGTTTCGCGCAGGTACAGCACGCTCATCAGCAGCAGGCCGGCCGCCAACAGCCTGTCGGGCCAGGTGCGGCCGAAGCGCAGGGTGTCGCCTTGCCGGCACAGGGCCAGTGCCGCCGGCAGCAGCACGCACAGGGTCAGCAGGCGGATATGGTTGAGGTCGACCAGGTAATTGACCACGCCAAACCCGGGCACCTGTACCGAAGCCGGCGGGACCAGGAACAGCAGCATGTAGAACAGCGCCATGGGGTTGTGTTCGCGGCGCCCGGCGATGTACAGGATGACGGCGCCAGCACCCAGGTACAGCCAGAAGCTGTGCGAGAAGAAGGCCAGCAGGGTAAGCAGGAACCACAGGTTGCGCCGGCGTTTGAAGTCGCTGAGCGGGATCAGGTCGGTGGCAGGCCGCCGCGCCAGCAGGAAGACCACGCTCGCCAGAAACAGGATGACGATCAACGCACGAAAATGTTCAGGCATTGGCTATGTGCACCTTTGCGTCGGTGGGCAACGGCTAGCATCGTGGCTGATTGAAACTATAGTGACCTTTTAGCCAATCGGTCAGAGATCGACGCCATGCCGTCGATTGTGACGCTGGCCCCGGGGACTGGCGGTAATGCGGCTTGTCGGGTAAATCTTTCAAAGGTGCAGGTCACTGTGTCATGGGGAAGCTTACTTTTTGTACTGCGCAAACGGGTCGTAGAGGATTTCTTCAGAGTTGCGTGTTGCTGGGGGTTGGTGGTTTGGTGTTCGCTGCTACGCCCGCCGCCGCCAGCCAACCTGCCGGCAGGCCCGGGTTCGTGGTGATCAACGGCTGGGTATTGCCGTCTCGCTACTTCCGGAACGAACACCCATGATCAAGGATTATCAGCAGCAGAAGGCCCTGCGCGACAGTTACGATGTCTGCATCATCGGTGCCGGCCCCGCGGGCATCACTCTGGGGCTGCGCCTGGCTGCAGCCGGCTGGAGCGTACTGCTTGCCGAAGGTGGCGGGCGTGAATATTCGGCGAACTCGCAAGCCTTGTACGCCTGTGCATCCACTGGCCTGGAGCTGTACGCCGGGGAAGCCCGCCTGCGTTATCTGGGCGGCACCTCCAACCATTGGGCCGGCCGTTGCCGGCCGTTCAGCCCCTCGGATTTCGCCGTTCCCCCTATTGGCGACCTGCCTGGCTGGCCCATTCCCTATTCGGAGATAGCAGGCTACCTGCCTGCTGCCATGGATATCGTCGACCTGCCGCCCGGGTCGGATTTTCACGCGTTGAATGCTGGCCTCGACGGCGGAGAATTCGAGCCAGACCGCTTTCTGCTCAGCCCGCCCACGCGTTTTGCGCAAAAGTACGGCACGGCCCTGGAACAGACCCAAGGCCTGGACGTGTTCATCAACTGCAATTGCGTGAACCTGGAGTTCGACCAGGCCTCCGGCCACCTGGCCGCAGTCGTACTGTCCGATTACGCGTGCAATCGCCAGCGCCTGGTTGCGAGAAACTTCGTGCTGGCCACCGGTGCCATCGAGAATGCCCGGCAACTGCTCAACAGCGAGTCGTTGCTGGCGGCGGGGGTCGTGAGCAAGGACGGGCTGGTCGGCCGGTGTTTCATGGAGCATCTGAATATTGACCTTGGCACTTTCATCCTCAAGTCGGGGCTGGCCCCCGAGCCGCGCGAGTACTACACCACCGATGCCTTCGTTGACGAATACAAGGCAGGTAAAGGCAATGTCAGGGCCGCCTTGCTGGCCGATGTACAAACCTATGGTCGTACTGCCGAGGTGAAGCATTTTCTGGAGAACCTGGCCTGCGACATGGGGGTCGCCAGCAAGATCGCCTTCGTGACCAAGTTCAGTTGCCCCGGTGACGGTGTCATCAGCACCATGATCGAGCAGTTCCCCAACCTGCGCAGCCGCATTTCGCTGCTGGACGAGAGGGACGCACTGGGCGTGGCCAAGGTCAATGTCAACTGGGCCCTGAGCGCTGATGACCGGCACACCATCAAGTGCATTGGCAGCGAACTGGCCAAGCAGTGGGCGGACATGAACCTGGGGTTCATCAAGCTCAATGACTTCGTTTATGACACCTCGATACCGCTGAAGCTGTCGCCACATGCCCACCACATGGGTACCACGCGCATGGCGTCGTCGGCGCAGTTCGGTGTTGTCGATACCAACTGCAGGGTGTTCGGTACCGAAAACCTTTACATCGCCGGCAGCAGCATCTTTGCCACGGGCGGTGCCTCCAACCCGACCATGCCGCTGCTGCAGTTTGCGGTACGCCTGGCCGACCACCTCGATGCCAGGATGAGCGCGGCCAGGGAAGCCGTGGTGTGACGAATGTTGTGCTGATGCTGCAAAGGCGCGGGGACTTCTTCGAGGGATGGCAACAATGGCTAGCAAACCTGTGGACGTCATGGTGGTCAACTTCAACACGGCCAGGTTGCTGCAGCCGATGTTCGATGCGCTGCGCCGGGCCGACAGCGAACGGCTGGCCAGCTACCTGGTGGTGGACAATGCCTCGGTCGATGACTCGCTGCAGCGCATGGCCGAGGTGTGCCCGCAGGCGCTGCTGCTGAGCAACAGGCAGAACGTGGGGTTCGGCCGAGCCAACAACCAGCTGCTGGCGCACCTGAAGGGCAAGTACGCCTTGCTGCTGAACACCGATGCTTTCGTCGCCGCCGACTCCCTGCAGAAAACCCTCGACTACATGGAAGCCCACCCGGAGTGCGGGGTGCTGGGGGTGCGCCTGGAGGGCCGCGACGGCGACCTGCAGCCCAGTTGCCGCTACTTCCCCACACCGCTCAACGTGTTCGTCGGGCGTACCGGGCTGGGGCGCTTGTTCCCCGGCCTGAAGATGGTCGACGAAATGAACTGGGACCACGCTTCGGTCCGCGAGTGCGACTGGCTGCCTGGCTGCTTCTACCTGGTGCGCCGCGAAGTGCTCGACCAGGTGGGCCTGTTCGACCCGCGCTACTTTCTTTATTACGAAGAGGTCGACCACTGCAAGCGGGTGAAGGCGGCCGGCTGGAAGGTGGTGTTCTACCCGCATACCACGGTGGTGCACATCGGTGGGGAAAGCTCCAGATCGGTGGCCGAACTTGAGGCGGCCAGCCGGCAGATTTCGTCATACCAGATCGAAAGCGAGCTGCTGTACTTCCGCAAGCATCACGGGCTGGCGGGCCTGGCCCTGCACATGCTGCTGGTCACCTTGGGCGACCTGGTGCTGGCACTCAAGGCGCTGTTGAAACGACGCGGCCGGGGCGCGATACAGGCCTGCTGGCGTCACTGCCGGGCGACCTGGTCTCTGTTGTTGAAGACCCGGTACGCCAGCCAACCGACAAGGTAGGTGGAGCCATGTTCGAGAATATTCGTGCCGACCTGCGTGCCCACGGTGGCGACTGGGGCGCCCAGGGCTTCTGGGTACTGCTGGTGTACCGCTTCGGCCGCTGGCGCTATGGGGTGCGCCCGGCACTGCTGCGCAAGCTGTTTTCGCTCATCTACAAGGTCCTGTTCAAGTTCGTGCAGATCATCACGGGTGTGGAGTTGCCGTGCGAGGTGGTGATCGGCCGCAACTTCGTCATCGACCATTTCGGCGGCATCGTCATCAGCGGCTATGCCCGCTTTGGCGATGACTGCCGCATCCGCAATGGGGTGGTGGTGGGCCTGAAGAACGTCGACGAGCCGATTGCACCGGTGTTCGGCAACAACGTCGATATCGGCACCGGGGCCAAGGTGCTGGGTAGCATCCGTATCGGCAACGACGTGATCATTGGCGCCAATGCCGTTGTGCTGGTGGATGTGCCGGACAATTCGCTGGCGGTTGGGGTGCCGGCCATCATCAAGGCCAGGCAACCGGCCGCCACGGCGCCCGTCGAGTGAGGCCCATGGCGAGCGGGATCGGTGTGGTGGTGATTGGCCGCAACGAAGGCCAGCGCCTGGAGCGCTGCCTGCGTTCGCTGCAGGGGACGGACAAGGTCATGTACGTCGATTCGGGCTCCACCGATGGTTCACCGCACTTGGCCCGCAGCTTGGGGGTAGAGGTACTGGCGCTGGACCTGGGCACCCCGTTTACTGCCGCGCGCGCCCGTAACGAAGGCTTTTTCGCCTTGCAGCGGCGGCTGCCGTCGATGCAACTGGTGCAGTTCGTCGATGGCGATTGCGAGGTGGATAGCGGCTGGCTGCCCGCGGCGCAGGCGTTTCTCGACGACCATCCCGACGTGGCAGTGGTGTGTGGCCGCCGTCGCGAGCGCTTCCCGCAGCGGTCGGTGTACAACCTGTTGTGCGACCTGGAGTGGGACACCCCCATCGGCGAGGCCAAGGCCTGCGGTGGCGATGCCCTGATGCGGGTAGATGCGTTCGCCGCGGTCGGCGGCTTTCGCCCCGAGCTGATCGCCGGAGAAGAACCCGAACTGTGCGTGCGCCTGCGGGCAAAGGGCTGGAAAGTCTGGCGCCTGGACGCCGAGATGACCCTGCACGACGCCGCCATGACCCGTTTCAGCCAATGGTGGCGGCGTAGCCTGCGTGCTGGCCACGCCTATGCCGAAGGGGCCTACCTGCATGGTCAGCCGCCCGAGCGGCACTGGCTACGCGAATCGCGCCGGGCCTGGCTGTGGGGCCTGGGCATTCCCGTGGTGACCGTGCTGGCCTGCCTGCTGCTGGGCGGCTGGAGCCTGCTGTTGCTGCTGGTCTACCCGCTGCAGGCCGTACGCCTGGCCCGGCGTGGTGGCAAGTCGGTGCGGGAGAACTGGCTACAGGCGGTGTTCCTGGTATTGGGCAAGTTCCCGGAAATGCTCGGGCAACTGAAGTTCTTGCGCCACCGCATCGCGGCCGGCAAATCGACGTTGATCGAGTACAAGTGACGAGGAGTCCGCTTACCCTGTGGGAGCGGCTTTAGCCGCGAAGAATCCAACGCGGTGCATGACACCGGCTGCGCCGGTGTTCGCGGCTAAAGCCGCTCCTACATGGCTCCTGCTAATTCAATAAGTTACGTGCAGCTCTATGAGAAAGAGGCCCATGATGCTCGGCACGATCGTGAAAAGCGTGTTTACCTTGCACCCCGGCTACTCGTTGCGGGCGCTGAACAACAAGCGCAAGTTGACGCTGCAGATTGCCAGGCAATGGCCTGAGCTGAATGCGTTCCTGCGGCGCATGACGGCGACGCTGGGCCCGCAAGGTTTGCAGCGGCTGGGGGTGGATTGCATCGGTGTCGTGCAGTGGCCTTAC
Organism: Pseudomonas sp. X4; assembly: GCF_040784925.1. Taxonomy (NCBI): domain Bacteria; kingdom Pseudomonadati; phylum Pseudomonadota; class Gammaproteobacteria; order Pseudomonadales; family Pseudomonadaceae; genus Pseudomonas; species Pseudomonas sp. X4. The sequence continues at coordinate 5,225,433 of NZ_CP160798.1, forward strand.
CTCAGCAAATGCTGGGAAGCCCCGCAGCGCCTGGAGGTGCTGGCTTCGCACTTCGAAGTGCTTGCCGGGCAGTTTCCGGCGCTGTTGCTGCTGGGGCGGGACGAAAGCCTGACGCTGTGCGAGCTGTCCAGCCATTCGCCGGGCTGCCGCCTGGTGCTGGACCGGCCGATCTGGTTCAAGCGCGAAGGCGAGTTGGTATTGAACCTGTTCCAGGGCGACCTGCGCGTGGCATCCCTGGCGTTCAGCCTGTGCCGCAGCCAGGGCGAGCTTTGCCTGTTCATCGGTGCCGTGCAGGGCATCCACAAGGGTGTCGACAGCGAAACCTCATTGGCCATTTACCGCGACCTGACCAAGGACTTCGAAGGGTTGCGCCCGCGCAGCCTGCTGCTCGAGGCATTGAAGTGCCTGGCCAGGACCCTGGGCGTGGCGCACCTGTATGCCGTCAGTGACGCCTGCCGCCACCATCGGCACGCGTATTTCGGCAACGACAAAGGCCAGGACATGGCGGCCAATTATGACGTGATCTGGCTGGAGCACGGCGCTACTGCGTCGAACCATGCGGATTTCTTCGCCCTCCCGCTGGCCGCGGTACAGCGGGCGGAACAGGACATCCCGGCGAAGAAGCGGGCGATGTACCGCCGCCGCCAGGCGTTGCTCGACGATGTTTTCACCCGCTTGCAGGCCAGGTTGCCAGGCAGCGGTCACAACCTTGGACTACAAGGGAAACAGGAGGATGCACCTGACGAGGTGGCATCGGCGGGGCGCCGGCCGCCGGTAATCGACAGCCTGAAGTAACGGCCGGCCCTGCCACGGCAGGCCTGAAGGTTCATTACGCGGGTCTTGATCTGGATTCCTATGCGCATTGCTTATTTCATTAACCAGTACCCGAAGGTCAGCCACAGTTTCATCCGCCGCGAGATCCTGGCGCTGGAGCGCCAGGGGGTAGAGGTGCAGCGTATTGCCCTGCGCGGGTGGGACGCCGAGTTGCAGGATGCCGAGGACTCGAGCGAACAGGCCAGGACCCGCTATGTGCTGCAACGTGGCATCAAGGGCTTGCTGGCACCGTCCTGGCAAGTGCTGCGTGCACAGCCGCGCCGGTTCTTCCAGGCGCTTTGGCTGGCCATGCGCCTTGGCCTGCGGGCCGACCGCGCCTGGCCCTACCACCTGGTCTACCTGGCCGAGGCCTGCCAGGTGCTGCAGTGGTTGCAGGCTGGCGAGGCAAAACATGTGCATGCGCATTTCGGCACCAATTCCACCGAGGTGGTGATGCTGGCCAACGTGCTGGGCGGGCCAGCCTACAGCTTTACCGTGCACGGGCCGGAAGAGTTCGACAAACCGCAGTTCCTGCACATGGGCGAGAAGGTGCGGCGTGCCGCATTTGTCGCGGCGGTCAGCTCGTACGGGCGCAGCCAGTTGTTTCGCTGGGTGGCACACGACCACTGGGCCAAGGTGAAGGTGGTGCATTGCGGCCTCGAGCGCAGCTTCCATGAGGTGGCGCCGGTCGGCGTGCCCACGGCGCCACGCCTGGTGTGCGTCGGCCGCCTGTGCGAACAGAAAGGCCAGCTGCTGTTGCTCGAGGCCGCGCGGGTACTGGCCGCCCGGTCGGTCGCCTTCGAGCTGGTGCTGGCCGGCGACGGTGAAATGCGTGGGCAGATCGAGGCGTTGATTGCCCGGCACGGCTTGCAGCAGCAGGTGCGCATCACCGGCTGGCTCAGCAGCGCACAGGTGCGCGAGGAAATCCTTGCGGCGCGTGCACTGGTGCTGCCCAGCTTTGCCGAGGGGTTGCCGGTGGTGATCATGGAAGCCATGGCCTTGCGCCGGCCAGTGCTGACCACCTATGTGGCAGGCATTCCCGAGCTGGTGCGGCCGGGCGAGAACGGCTGGTTGTTCCCTGCCGGCGCCGTGGACGAGCTGGCGGCGGCCATGGCCGACTGCCTGGCGCAACCTGCCGAAGCGCTGCAGCGCATGGGCGAGGCAGCCCGCCAGCGTGTGCTGCAACGGCATGACATCGATACCGAAGCGGCCAGGCTGGCCAGCTATTTCAAGGCATCCGCATGATGAATGTATTGGCTTGGTTACTGGGCACGCTGGCGGCCATCGCCTTGTTGCCGGTGCTGCTGCTGTTGGTGCAGGTGCTGATGGCTTGCCTGCCAGCGCGCGCGCAGCCGTTGGGCAACAACGCTCGTCCGCAGGTGGCCGTGCTGGTGCCAGCCCATGACGAGGCTTCGCTGATCGGTGCCACGCTGGCGAGCATTGCCCCGCAGTTGCGGCCTGGCGACCGCTTGCTGGTGGTGGCGGACAACTGCACTGACGACACTGCGCAACTGGCGCGCGAGGCCGGTGCCGAAGTGGTGGAGCGCCGCGATGCGCGGTTGCGCGGCAAAGGCTACGCCCTGGACTTTGGCGTGCGCCACCTGGCCAGCCAGCCGCCCGAGGTGGTGATCGTGGTGGATGCCGACTGCCAGGTGGGCGAGGGGGCGATCGAGCACCTGGCACGGCGCTACCGCGAGGTCGCTCGCCCGGTGCAGGCGCTGTACCTGATGCACGCACCGGCAGGGGCCGGGCTGGCAGTGCAGGTTGCCGAGTTCGCCTGGCGGGTCAAGAACCTGGTGCGCCCGCGTGGTTGGGCACGGTTGGGCCTGCCTTGCCAGTTGATGGGCGCCGGCATGGCGTTCGGCTGGCGTGACCTGGCCTTGATCGACCTGGCCAACGGGCATCTGGTGGAGGATGTGAAACTGGGTCTGGACCTGTGCCAGCAGGGCAAGCCGCCAGTGTTCTGCCCCGAGGCCGTGGTCAGCAGCCGGTTCCCTGCCAGCCAGCAAGGCCTGGGTAGCCAGCGCACCCGCTGGGAGCATGGGCACCTGAGCCTGATGCTGGCCGATGCGCCCAGGCGTGCGCTAGCCGCAGTCACCCAGCGTAACGGCAGCTTGCTGGCCATGACCCTGGACCTGCTGGTGCCGCCCCTGGCGTTGCTGGTGCTGAGCCTGCTCGGGCTCAACCTGGTGGCCTGGCTGGCGTACCTGCTGTTCGGCCTGGCGGCACCTGCCTGGATCGCCCTTTGCGCGTTTGCATTGCTCGGCCTTGCCGTCGCACTGGCCTGGGCGCGCTTCTGTCGCGAATTGATCCCGTTTTCCGTGCTGCTGTACGCGCCGTTTTACGCCGCAAGAAAGGCCCCGTTGTATCTGCGGTTCCTGATCAAGCGCCAGGTTGAATGGGTACGTTCAAAACGGGATGAAGGCTGATGGCTGAGTGGCAGAAACGCTGGAGCACCCTCGTCGGCAAGCTCGAAGTGGTGGCGGATGCCACTGCCGCGCAGCGCCTGCTGGACAGGCTGAGCGCCCCGGAAGCCGCGACCGTGCTGGGCTTCGTCAATGCCCATGCAATGAACCTGGTGGTTCACGATGGCGCCTGCCACCAGGCATTGTCGGTGGCCGACGTGCTGCTGCGCGACGGGTCCGGCATGGCGATCCTGTATCGCCGGCTGGGGCTTGAACCGGGGCTCAACATGAATGGTACCGACTTCATTCCTCGGCTCCTGGCTGCCTACCGTGGGCGGCGGGTCGCGTTCTGGGGCACCCGGCAACCTTACCTGGACCAGGCCGTGCAGCGCAGCGCAGCTATGTTCGGGGTGGTGCCGGTGTCGGTCCACGATGGCTTTGCCAGCGTCGATACCTACCTGCAACTGGCCAGGGAGCAACAACCGGAGCTGATCGTGCTGGGCATGGGCATGCCCAGGCAGGAGGTTGTGGCGGCAAGGCTGGCAGCAACTGGCGGGCCGCGCCTGATCGTGTGCGGCGGCGCGATCCTGGACTTTCTCGGCGGCAAGGTCAGCCGGGCGCCCGAGTGGCTGCGGCGGTTGGGCGGGGAGTGGCTGTACCGGCTGTTGCGCGAGCCGAAGCGTTTGTTCATGCGTTATGTGGTGGGCAACCCGTTGTTCCTGCTGCGTACGTTGCTGTACCGCCGCGACGGAGGGGCGGCCAGACACCCCGTATGAGCGGCACAATCCGCGCACACTGATGGCGGGTGGCTGCTACAGTGAGATCAATGGGTTGGGGCTGCAGGATTTCGCTTCACGGGCTTTGCATGAGCCGTTGTCAAGTCTTGCTGGTTTGTGGAATGCACTTGCTGCACGCAAATTGATGAGGTCTGAAATGGTTCTAGAGCCCAGAAGCAGTCGGTCCTTGTTGCAGAGAAGAAGCAGCGTAAGTAACGCCATTCAGGCCGGCCTAGATGGGATTGCAGTCACCGGTATCGCCTGGTACCTGATTTACGACAAGTTTGGCTACATCACCTCCGATTACGTGATCATGCTGCTGTTGCTGGTGGGGGCCTTGGCAGTCATCTACGATCACTATGCGATATACCGTACCAACGTTGGCCTTTCCATCAAGGCTTTCCGGCTGTTCAAGGCTTGGTCGGTAACCTTTTGCTTTCTGGTAGTCATGGCTTTCCTGGCCAAACAGAGCGAAACCTATTCGCGGCTGCTGGTCGTGCAGTTGTTCATCATTGGCTACATCGCCCAGTTGTTCCTGCACTTTGCCGTGCGCGAATTGCAAAAGCGCTTCACCGCCCATGCCCGCCTGGACAACGCCCTGATCATTGGCGCCGGTGACCTGGCCAACTTCCTGTACCAGAAAATCAGCAACAACCCCTGGTTCGGTGAGCGTGTGCTGGGTTGCGTGCTGATCGACAGCGCCGATGAGCCCGGGCGCGAAAGCGCCGACGGCAAGCAGCGCATGCCGGTACTCGGGCATGTTGCCGAGCTTGACGATATCGTGGCTCGCCACGGCATCCGCACGGTGTACCTGGTGACCCCACTGGGTGGTTCCGAGGTCATCAATGATGTGTATTTCAAGTTGCTCGACAAGTGCATTGCGGTGAACTGGGTGCCGGATATCTTCTCGTTGCGCCTGATCAACCACAGCGTGCGGGAAATTGCCGGCATTCCCGTGCTGACCTTGTCGGAAACACCGCTGACGGGCATGAGCCTGTTCCTGAAGAACCTCGAGGACAGGGTGTTGGCGGCGCTGATCCTGCTGCTGGCATCGCCGGTGTTGCTGGCCGTTGCGCTGGCCATCAAGCTCGATAGCCGCGGCCCGGTGTTCTTCCGCCAGGAACGCACCGGCTGGACCGGGGAAGCGTTCCGCATCTGGAAGTTCAGGAGCATGCATGTCCATCAGCCGGAAGATGGCGTGGTGAAGCAGGCGCAGAGGAACGACCCGAGGCTGACCCGGGTCGGCGCCTTCATCCGCCGCACCAGCCTGGATGAACTGCCGCAGTTGTTCAATGTGCTGACCGGGGAGATGTCGCTCGTAGGGCCGCGGCCGCATGCCTTGCAGCATGACACGCTGTATTCACAGGACATCGTCGACTACTTTGCCCGCCACAATATCAAGCCTGGCATGACCGGCCTGGCGCAGGTGCGTGGGTTCAGGGGCGAGACCAGGGATATCGAGCAGATGATCCAGCGGGTGGACTCGGACATCGAGTACATCAACAACTGGTCGCTGTGGCTGGATTTCGTGATTCTGGTGCGCACGTTGAATGCGTTTACCGGCAAGCAGGCCTACTGACGCACAAATCTCGCAAGCGCTCCGCGCACCCTGTGGGAGCGGGTTTACCCGCGAAGAATCCAACGCGGTGCATGGCACCGGCTGTGCCGGTGTTCGCGGCTAAAGCCGCTCCCACAGGGTCCCTGCTAATTCAATGAGTCACTCGTAATTCCATGAAAGTGTGCAAGCGCTCTTGGCCGCCCTAGTCCTTGTTCAACGGGTGCAACTCCCTGAACCCCCGCGCTTCCTCCACCAGCCAGTCATGCACCGCCCGCGCTCCCGGCTGGTTCAGCCCGCCCGGCGGGTAATGCACCACATAGCGCTTGTGGTTGGCGATCGGCACCCCGAACGGCACGATCAGCGCGCCGCGCTCCAGTTCGTCGTTGAGCAGCGTGCGCCGGGCAATCGCCACGCCAATGCCGGCAATCGCCGCCTCGATGGTCAGGTGGTTGCGGTTGAAGGTATGCCCGCGCCGCACATCCAGGCCGGCGGCGCCGATGCCCTCCAGGTAGAACTCCCATTCGGCATATTCCGAACTGCCGCGCCAGGCCGTGATGTCGTGCAGCAGCGGGTAGTGCGGAAGGTCTGCCGGCCCGTGCAGCGGCGGGCGCCCGCGTAGCAAGGCGGGGGAGCACACGGGGAAGATCTGCTCGTCCAGCAGCGGCGTCGAGAGCATGCCGGGGTAGCTGCCATCGTTCAGGTCGATGGCCAGGTCGAAATCGCCCGGGGTCAACGCCTGGGCACTGTCTTCGGCCACCAGGCGCAGTTCGATGTCCGGGTAGCGTTGTTGAAAGCGCGGCAGGCGAGGCGTGAGCCACTTGGCCAGGAACGACGGGATCGAGCGCAGGCGCAAGGTGCCGCGGATTTCCCCCGCGTCCAGGCGCAGCAGTTCGGCTTCGATGCTGCCGTAGGCCTCGGTCACGGTCTGCGCCAGGCGTTGCCCTTCGGCGCTCAGTTCCACACCGCGCGCCCGGCGCAGGAACAGCCGATAGCCCAGGCGTTCCTCCAGCTGGCGCATCTGTTGGCTGACGGCGCCCGGGGTGATGTGCAGCTCTTCGGCACAGCGGGTGAAGGACAAGTGCCGGGCCGCACAGGCGAACACGTGTAGCCAGACGAACGTCTGGCCGTTGAGTTGTCGTCGCATCATTTAGTACCACTAAAGCCTTGCTTAGGAAGTTTCGTTGGTCATCCATGAGCCAGCGCGGCAGTATCGCGCAAAATCGCAATACCGCTCAATTTCTCCAGATAACCGTGCTGCGGCTTCATACCCGGGCACGGTCAGGCATTAGCATGGCTATCAGTGTTTTCGACCTTTTCAAAATCGGCATCGGGCCGTCCAGTTCCCACACCGTCGGCCCGATGCGGGCGGCGGCTACCTTTGCCCAGGCCCTGCGCGAACAGGGGCTGCTGGCCCGGGCAAGCCGGGTCGAGGTGCGGCTGTACGGGTCGCTGTCGGCCACCGGGGTTGGTCATGCCACCGATCGCGCCTGCCTGCTCGGCCTGATGGGGCAGTGGCCGGACCGTATCGACCCGGCCACCATCGAGTCGCGCATTGGCCAGGTGATGCAGGAGCACTGCCTGATGCTCGATGGCAGCCACCCGGTGGCGTTCGAGTACAGCTGCGACATGCTGCTGCTCGACGAGAACCTGCCGTACCACCCCAATGCCATGAGGCTGGAAGCCATGGACGGGCAGGGCAGCCTGTTACGCCAGACCTACTATTCGGTGGGCGGTGGCTTTATCGTCGAGCAAGCCGAGATCGATGCGCCAGCCGTCGAAGCGAATGCGGTGGTGCTGCCGTACGAGTTCGACAGTGCCGCGCAGTTGCTGGCCTTGTGCAAGGCCCATGGCTTGAGCGTGGCGCAGTTGATGATGGCCAACGAATGTGCCTGGCGCCCGGAGGCCGAGGTACGCGAGGGCTTGCTGCGGATTTGGGGCGCCATGCGTGAATGCGTCGACAACGGCCTGCGCAACGAAGGCATCCTGCCGGGCGGGTTGCACGTCAAGCGCCGTGCGGCGCGGCTGCATCGCAGCCTGCAGGAACTGGGCAAGCCCAACGTGATCGGTTCCACCCTCAGCGCCATGGAATGGGTCAACCTGTTCGCTCTGGCGGTGAATGAAGAGAACGCCGCCGGCGGGCGCATGGTCACGGCGCCTACCAATGGTGCGGCTGGCATCATTCCGGCGGTGCTGCACTACTACATGAAGTTCAACCCGGGCGCGTGCGACGCGGACGTGGTGGACTTCCTGCTGGCGGCAGCGGCGGTCGGCATCCTGTGCAAGAAGAACGCGTCGATTTCCGGGGCTGAGGTTGGTTGCCAGGGCGAGGTGGGCTCGGCCTGTTCGATGGCCGCTGCCGGCCTGGCCCAGGTGCTGGGCGCTACGCCGCCGCAATTGGAAAATGCCGCCGAGATTGCCCTGGAACACAACCTTGGGCTGACCTGCGACCCGGTTGGCGGCTTGGTGCAGGTGCCGTGCATCGAGCGCAACGCGATTGCTGCGGTAAAAGCGATCAACGCCGTGCAGATGGCGTTGCGGGGGGATGGCGAGCACTTCATCTCGCTCGACCGGGTGATCCGCACCATGCGTGATACCGGGGCGGACATGCATGCCAACTACAAGGAGACCTCGCGCGGCGGCCTGGCCGTTGCCTTCGTCGAATGCTGAGTCACCGCAGCGGTCAGCGCGGTCTTGCGGGAGCGGCCTTGTGTCGCGAAAGGGCTGCGAAGCAGCCCCATTCATGCGCCTGAGCTGAGATCCCGGGGCCGCTCTGCGGCCCTTTCGCGACACAAGGCCGCTCCCACAGGTTCCGTGTCCGGTCGGTATCAGCGGGCTTTCTGCTTCGCTTCCAGGAAGCTCGCACGCATGTCCTTGGCCCAGCCATCCAGCACCGGCTTGACGTCATTCAGGGTCAGCTGCGTGGTCTTGTTCTCCAGATCCTGCCCCGTGCCCTTGCGCACGACCTGGGCCAGCACTTTCTGGCTGGCACCATCGAGGAACGCAGCTTCCACGCCAACATCCACCTCCTGGTCACGGCCGCCCATGGCGGTGTTCACACCGGCTGAAATCAGCGCGATAGGGATGACCTCATAGGGCTTGAGGCCCTCGTTGCTGGTGGACACCGCAGTAATGGCCGGGCGCACCACGATCACGCCCGGGCCGGGGCCCTTGGCCAGCGGTACCACGCTGCCCATTTCACGGCGCAGCGCTTCGTTGAAGTAGCGGGTGATTTCCTGCAGCGTCTGCGCCGAGATGACCGCCGTCGGCTGCGGCCTGGGGTAGAACTGGCTGGGCTCGATGAACACCTGGCTGTACTGGTTGACGTTGACCTTGGGGTCGATCCAGCGCATCACCGGGTCGCCCGACGGGCTCTTGGTTTCCTGCAGCCGGCTGTAATCCTTGAGGAAGCCGGAGTAGTCCTTTGGGTCCACGCGATTGCTGGAGCAGGCGGCCATGGTAAGCAGTGCGGCGCACAACAGGGTGATGCGGGGCAATGATTTCATGATGAAGATGCATCCATGATAGGTCGGCCAGAACAACGCTAGCAGGTGCGCGACAGTTGGCCAGTGGGCTGGTTCAATCTGTAGTGGGAATTGGCTGCGGTAATGTTCCCAGGCGCGCAAATTCCTACAGTGTCTTGGGACCTCGCTGGCTATTCAGTTTCTGCCGCCCTTGGAAAACTATGCCCGTTAAGGAGCAGGAGTGCTGCGATTCGCGGGCAAAGTCTTTCTGGGTTTGCTCTGCCGGGCGTTGCAGGCGGGTGGAGGTATGTTGTGAGCAGCAAACTGATTGAATCGTTACGCGAGGACCTTGTCGCTCTGCACGAGGCCGGAGCGATCGGCAAGGTCACGCTTCGGGATTACGAAGCGCTATGCCCTGCACCGGTGCGAGATTTCAGCGCACTGGACATACGCCGTTTGCGCGAGGCACTCAACTTCAGTCAGCCGGTCTTTGCGATGCATTTGCACACGAGTGCATCGACAGTGCGCAAATGGGAGCAGGGCGAGACACGCCCATCGGGACCGGCTTTGAAGCTGCTGAATATCATTAAAAACAAAGGGTTACAGGTTCTTCTTTGAGTCCTTTGTCTGATTTTTTGAAAGTCCTTTAAAAACAGTGAATTACGGATTTTTTTGAAAATTTTCCTTTAACTTCCGATTCGCAGGCAAGCCTGCTGCCACGTCAACCCAACACCTCCCGCAATCGATACCACAACATCCCCAGCGCCAGCAGCGGCGAGCGCAGTGCCTTGCCGCCGGGGAAGGTCAGGTGTGGCACGGCGCTGAACACGTCCAGCCCCTGGCTGTGGCCGAGGGCGATGCTTTCGGCCAGCAGTTTCGCCGTCCAGTGCGTCACGTTCAGCCCATGCCCGGAATAGCCCTGGGCGTAGTAAACGTTGGGGTGCTGGCTGAGGCGCCCGACCTGGGGGAAGCGGTTGGCGGTGATGCCGATCATGCCGCCCCACTGGTAGTCGATACGCACGTTGGCCAGCTGCGGGAACACCTTCAGCACCTTGGGCCGCATGTAGGCGGCGATGTCCTTGGGGTCGCGGCCGGAATAGTGGCAGGCGCCGCCGAACAGCAGGCGCCGGTCTGCCGTCAGGCGGTAGTAGTCCAGGCCGACTTTCTGGTCGCACAGCGCCATGTTCTGCGGGATCAGGCTGCTGGCAAGTGACTCGGGCAATGGCTCGGTAGCCACCACGTAGCTGCCGGCCGGCAGCACCTTGCCGCTCAGGCGTGGTTCCAGTTCATCGAGGTGGGCGTTGCAGCCCAGCACCAGGCTGCTTGCCCGCACCTTGCCACGGGCCGTGTGCAGGGTCACGCGGGGGCCGTGCTCGATGCGCAGCACCGGGCTCTGCTCGAAGATGCGTACGCCCAGGCCGTGGGCAGCGCGGGCTTCGCCCTGGACCAGGTCAAGCGGGTGCAGGTGGCCCGAGCCCATGTCTACCAGGCCGCCGGCGTACTGGTCGCTGGCGACGATTTCATGCAGCTGGTCGGCACTGACCAGGCGGGTTTCAGGGCGATAACCGAGTGCGGCCAGGTCGTCCTGTTCGTCCTTGAATGCGGCGAACTGCGCTGGGGTGTTGGCCAGTTCGCAGAAGCCCCAGCGCAGGTCGCAGGCAATGCCGTACCGGGCGATGCGGCTGGCCACCAGCGCTACCGAATCGATGCCGGCCTGTTTCAGGTAGTGCACGCCGTCCTGGCCGACATGCCGGGCAAAGCCGCTGACGTCATGGCCGATGCCGCGAATCAGCTGGCCGCCGTTGCGGCCGCTGGCGCCCCAGCCGATGCGCCGGGCTTCAAGCAGCACCACCGAGAGCCCGCGTTCGACCAGTTCCAGGGCTGTATTGACCCCGGTCAGCCCGCCGCCGACCACGCACACATCGGCGGTCAGTTCGCCGTCCAGGCTGGGATAGGGCGCTGCATCGCGTGCCGTGGCGGCATAGTACGAAGCGGTGTGTTGGGTAGTGAAAGACATGGGCGTTCTCGACTCAGCGGTTGGACTTGATCTTGCTCCAGGAACGGGTCATGACGCGCATGATCTTCGGGCTCGGCGTGCTGGAGATGTACAGCTTGTCCAGCACATCCTGGGGTGGGTAGATCTCGGGGTTTTTCACCAGTGACGCGTCCATGTAGGCCTGGGCATCGGGGTTGGCGTTGGCATATCCGACCGTGGCGCTGACCTTGGCGATCACTTTGGGGTCGAGCAGGTAGTTGATGAACGCCAGGGCCTGTTCGGGGTTGTTGGCGTCCTTGGGGATGGCCAGCAGGTCGAACCACAGGTTGCTGCCTTCCTTGGGAATGCTGTAGGCGACTTTCACGCCGTTTTTCGCCTCCACGGCGCGGTTGGCGGCCTGGAACACGTCGCCGGAGTAGCCGAAGGCCACGCAGACATCGCCATTGGCCAGGTCGGAAACGTACTTGGAGGAGTGGAAGTAGGTGATATAGGGGCGCAGTTCGAGCAGGCGGGCTTCCGCCTTGGCGTAGTCGGCCGGTTTTTCGCTGCGCGGGTCCATGCCCAGGTAGTTGAGCACGGCCGGGAACAGTTCGTCGGGCGAGTCCATGAACGCCACGCCGCACTGCTTGAGCTTTTTCAGGTTCTCGGGCTCGAACAGCACCGCCCATGAATCGATATGGTCGACGCCCAGGGCCGCCTTGACCTTGTCGATGTTGTAGCCGATGCCGTTGGTACCCCACAGGTAGGGTACGGCGTACTGGTTGCCCGGGTCGTTCTGTTCAAGCTGCTTGAGCAGCTTGGGGTCCAGGTGCTGCCAGTTGGGCAGCTTGCTGCGGTCCAGTGGCAGGAAGGCACCGGCCTGTGCCTGGCGTGCAAGGAAGTGGTTGGATGGCACCACCACGTCATAGCCGGTGCGCCCGGCCAGCAGCTTGCCTTCCAGGGTTTCGTTGGAGTCGAACACGTCATAGACCACCTTGATCCCGCTGCTGGCCTGGAAGTCGGCCACGGTGGTGTCGCCGATGTAGTCGGTCCAGTTGTACACGCTGACCGAGGGAGTCGCCTGGGTGGTGGTGGCGAACAGCAGGGCGAATGCGGCGGGGATCAGGGTTTGCAGATGACGCATGGGGACACCTCGTTGGTCTTGTTCTTGGAGTTCGGTGCAGGGGCTCGTGCCCTGTGGGAGCGGGTTTACCCGCGAATACGTCGTTGAATGCACCACAGCATTCGCGGGTAAACCCGCTCCCACAGGTACCGCGAAAATGTCAGACACTCAGCATCAGGAATTCACGCTCCCACGAGCTGATCACGCGCTTGTAGTTCTCATGCTCGGCACGCTTGACCGCCACGTACCCCTGGACGAACTGCTTGCCCAGGTACTGCTGCACGGTCTCGCAGTCTTCCATGTGCTGCAGGGCGTCCTCGATGGTGATCGGCAGGCGCAGGTTGCGCCGCTCGTAGGCACGGCCCTGCACCGGGGCGCTGGGCTCGATGCGCTCGACCATGCCCAGGTAGCCGCACAGCAGGCTGGCGGCGATGGCCAGGTACGGGTTGGCATCGGCGCCCGGCAGGCGGTTTTCCACGCGCATCGCCTCGGGGCTGGAGGTGGGCACGCGCAGACCGGCGGTGCGGTTTTCTTCACCCCACTCGACGTTCACCGGTGCCGAGGTGTCCGGCAGGAAGCGTCGGAACGAGTTGACGTTGGGCGCGAACATCGGCAGCAGCTTGGGGATGTACTTCTGCAAACCGCCGATGTGGTACAGGAACAGCTGGCTCATGCTGCCGTCTTCATTGGCGAAGATCGGCTTGCCGGTGGCGATGTCGACCACGCTCTGGTGCAGGTGCATGGCACTGCCGGGCTCGTCGGTGATCGGCTTGGCCATGAAGGTGGCGGCCACGTTGTGCTTGAGCGCGGCTTCACGCATGGTGCGCTTGAACACGGTGATCTGGTCGGCCAGGTCCAGGGCGTCGCCGTGGCGGAAGTTGATCTCCATCTGCGCCGGGCCGTCTTCATGGATCAGCGTGTCCAGGTCCAGGCCCTGGATCTCGCACCAGTCGTAGACGTCTTCGAACAGCGGGTCGAATTCGTTGGCGGCATCGATCGAGAACGACTGGCGGCCGCTTTCGGCACGGCCGGAACGCCCCAGCGGCACTTGCAGTGGCAGGTCCGGGTCTTCGCAGCGCTGGGTCAGGTAGAACTCCATCTCCGGTGCCACGATCGGCTGCCAGCCTTTGTCGGCATACAGCTTGAGCACTTTCTTCAGCACGTTGCGCGGCGACAGCTCGATGGGGTTGCCTTGCTTGTCGAAGGTGTCGTGGATCACGATCGCGGTCGGCTCGATCGCCCACGGGATCTGGTACACGGCGCTCGGGTCTGGGCGGCAGACCATGTCGATGTCGGCGGCATCGAGCAGGTTGTAGTAGATGTCATCGTCAACGTAGTCGCCGGTGACCGTCTGCAGCAGCACGCTCTCGGGCAGGCGCATGCCACGCTCGTGGAGAAACTTGGCGGTGGGCGCGATCTTGCCGCGGGCGATGCCGGTCAGGTCGCTGATCACGCATTCGACTTCGGTGATCCGGTGTTCTTTCAGCCAGGTGGACAGCTGATCGAAGGGGGCGTTCATACAGACCTCTTGGTTGGGTTTTAGTGTGGGAGCAGGCGTGCCAGCGTAAACCGTTCTACGGTTTCGAAGGCGTCCCGCTTCCCAGGTGACGCGCTGGAGACTATCTTGGTCGCAGCCCGCATGGCTGATCTATCCACTTTCTCCGGCAATGAATGCACCAAAAGAGTGCAACTAGGACCGAGCGTGACAACCGCCAATGCCCTGCAAGTCCAGGCTTTCCACACCACCGACGTGACCGAACAAGTACGTGCCACCCCTGGCTGGCAGCAGCAGTACCGGCAGATGTCGCCCGGGCATTTCAGTGGAGAGCTGCGTTGCCTGGGGCTGGACGGGGTGGAGGTATACGAGGAGCGGCTGAACACCCGGGTGGAGCAGTTTTTCCGCGCGCCCAGCGGTTCGCTGGCGTTCTGCTTCGACCGCAGCGAGAACAGCCTGTACCTGCTGAACGAGCAGAGCCGCAACATCTGGATCACGCCGGAGAACTACCAGGAAGTGGCGGTCGTGTTCGACCAGGCCTTCCTGGCCCGCCATGGGCTGGACCCGCAGCGCCTGGAAGGGTTGTTCATGGTGCCGCTGGGCAGCGGCCAGAACGCGCTGTTCGGCAGCTGGCTGAGCGCGACGCTGACCCGCCTGGGCCAGGCGGATTGCCCGCTGCAGGGGCAGGCCCTGGCGGAGCAGCTGCTGGAGGACTGCCTGTTCATCCTCGACAACGCCTGCCAGCGCCTGCAGGGCGTGGCGTTGGGCCGGCGTGACGAGGAACGGACGATCATGCGCCGGGTGAGCGAGCGGGCGGCCGACTGCCCGGAGGAGACGCTGAACCTGGTGGAGCTGGCGGATGTTGCCGGGGTTTCCTTGCGTCAGTTGCAGCAAGCCTTCAAGGCGTATACCGGCATGCCGCCGGCGCACTGGTTGCGCCTGCGCCGGCTGAACGGTGCGCGGCGCGATCTGCTGCATGGCGGTGAAGTGACCGTGGCCGAGGTGGCAATGCGTTGGTCGTTCTGGCATTTGGGAAGGTTTTCAGAGAGTTACCGACAGTTGTTCAAGGAGTTTCCCAGCGAGACCTTGAAGCGGGGCAGGGGCTGAATCTGGTGGTGAAGCTGCTCCCACAGGATCACCTCAGTGCTAGGCGTTGTGAGGTCCCTGTGGGAGCGGGTTCACCCGCGAAGAGGCCGGCCCAGGCAATACACAACCCAGCATTCCACAGCGAAAATTGCTATCGTGCCGCCCTGATTCCACCCGAGGTGCCGATGTTCTACCTGCCTTTGCCCAGCGACCAGGCCGACCGCCTCGCCAGCGAGCCCACCACCGACTTCTTCACCACCGCCAGCGTCCTCGACGCCGCCGCCGTGCTGTTCGTGCAGAACCTGCCGCGCCAGCCCGCCACCGCCTCGGCGGATGCGCAGGAACGCCGCTTTGCCGAAATAGTGCGCATTGCCAACGAGGTCGAAAGCGCCGCGCCGGGGCGCTTCCAGGGCCAGGTGGCGCAGCACTTCGATCGCGAAGCCTTCGCCATGGGCCTGGGCATGCTGGGCGAAAACGGTATCGCACTGCTGTCGACCGAGGTGGAATACCAGGCCGACGAGCTGCTGGACGCCGAGGGCCAGTGGAACTTCCAGTTCGCCGACAGCTACCGCCAGCGGGCTACTCCGCTGCACCCGGTGGACCTGCCGTCACTGGCCAGCGACCTGATGCTCAGCGACCAACAGAACCGCCTGCTGCGCGAATTCCTCAGTGGTATCGATGAGTCGGTGGCGGTTCAGGGCTTTGCCGGCACCGGCAAAACCTTCCTGATTCACCAGTTCGCCCGCCTGCTCGAGCCGCAGCGTACGCTGTTGCTGGCCTTGACCGAAGGCCAGCTGCGCGCCCTGCAGGCGCGGGTCAAGGACGCCGCCGCCTACACCGCGCTGACCTTCGGCCAGCTGGCCGACGAGCTGCTCAACCGCGACCTCACCAGCAACGGCTGGCGCCTGCGCGACCCGTATCGCACCAAGCTTTCGTGGCGCCCGCAGGATGCGCAGGTGGTACGTTGGCTGGCCATTCCCGACATCGGCCCGCTCGCCGCGCGCGATGTGGTTGCCTTGTGCATCCGCGCGGTACGCACGTTCTGCCACAGCGCCGACACCCAGCTGCAGTTGCACCACCTGCCCTGGGCCGGGCCGGGGACCACGCCACTGGACCAGGAAGTGTTGCTGGAAAAGGCACGGCTGTACTGGCAGGAGCTGATTCGCCCGTCGGCACGGGAAATCCAGTTGCCGGTGCGCGACTACCACCGGGTCAAACTGCTGTCGCTGACTGGTTATGTGATCGACAGCCGCTACACCCATGTCATCGTCGACGAGGCCCACGAGCTGTCGGCACCGATGCTTGCCGTGCTCGACCGCAGCCCGCAGTCGATCATTGCCCTGGGTGACGAGCTGCAGAACCTCAACGGCCTCAGCGCGCACCATGGCGGCTTTATCCGCCAGCGTTACATCGACCACTCGCTGCGGGCCGGCCCGGCGATGGACAACGTGCTCAACCCGTTGATCCAGGCCCACCCGGCGGCGATCCAGGCAGCCTTCAGCGGCAGCGCCGAGCATTACACCCGGGTCAGCTTCTTCGATGCGGTAACGGTGCCGGAACAGCCCACGGCGTTGATCGTCGACGATGAATGGGGCCTGTTTGGCTGGTTCCAGCGCCTGACCCACCAGGGTGTGCCGTTCGTGCTGCTGAAAAGCGCGCGCAAGGACTTCGAGCTGTTCGTCGAAGACTGCATCGAGCTGTACCGCCATGGCACCCGGCCGCGTCACCCGATGCTGTTCCGCTATGCCAGCTGGCAGGCGCTGGAGCAGGACAAGGGTGATGACAAGGCGTTCGTCGCCGTGGCCAACATGCTGCGCAAGGGCTACACGCCAGAGCACTTTGCCAGGGCCAAGAGCCGTTACCGCTGGGACAAGGCGCCCAAGCTGTTCCTGGGGCGGGTGCGGGATGTGAAGAACATGGAGTTCGCCCGGGTGATGGTGTCGCCGGAGCTGATGGTGGTGCCGCAGGTGGCGGGGAACCGCAATGAACGGGCGCGGATGCTGGCGGGGTTGTATACCGCCTGTTCGCGGGCGCGGCATGAACTGATCGTGCCGGGGGGGATGCTGGACTGGGTCAAGGACCAGGTTCGGGATTGAGATTATCGGGGCCGCTGTGCGGCCCTTTCGCGACACAAGGCCGCTCCCACAGGGGAAACGCAATTTCCTGTGGGAGCGGCCTTGTGTCGCGAAAGGGCTGCAAAGCAGCCCCAGGGTCATGAATCAGTTACGGTCCAGCCACACAGTCTGGGCATTGGTGAACTCACGCACCCCAAAGTGCGACAGCTCACGCCCGAAGCCGCTCTTCTTCACCCCGCCAAACGCCACGCGGGGGTCGGAAGCGCAATAGCCGTTGATGAACACGCCGCCGGTATCCAGCGCCGCGGTCATGCGCTCGGCCAGCGCGTAGTCGGCGGTGTAGATGGTCGAGGCCAGGCCGAACTCGCTGTCGTTGGCCAGCTCCACCGCATGCTCCGCATCACGTGCGCTGATGATCGCCGCCACCGGCCCGAACAGCTCCTGCTTGAACGCAGTCATCTGCGGGGTGACGTTGGCGAACACGGTCGGCGCGTAGAAGTTGGCAACGCCATCGACCTTGTGGCCGCCCAGCAGCAGGGTGGCGCCTTCGGCGATGGTCGCCTGGACCTGGCCATCCAGCTCGTCGCGCAGGTCGTAACGGGCCATCGGGCCGATGTAGGTACCTTCTTCCAGCGGGTTGCCGACCTTCAGCTCGCGAGTGGCCTCGACGAACTTGCGGGTGAATTCGTCAACGATGCTTTCCTCGACGATCAGGCGCTTGGCCGCAGCGCAGACCTGGCCGGTGTTCTGGTAACGGCCGATCACGGCTGCTTTCACGGCGGCATCCAGGTCGGCGTCGGCCAGCACGATGAACGGGTCGGAACCGCCCAGCTCCAGCACGCACTTCTTCAGCGCCGCGCCGGCTTGCGCACCAATCGCCATGCCGGCACGCACGCTGCCGGTCAGGGTCACGGCGGCGATGCGTGGGTCGTTGATGGCGCGGGTGACGCCGTCCGGGGTCACGTTCAGCACTTCGAACACGCCTTCCGGCAGGCCGGCATCCTTGAACAGCTCGCCCAGCAGGTAGGCGCTGCCCATCACGTTCGGCGCGTGCTTGAGTACGTAGGTGTTGCCGGCCAGGATCGCCGGCACGGCGCCGCGCAGTACCTGCCAGACCGGGAAGTTCCATGGCATCACGGCCAGGATCGGGCCCAGCGGGCGGTATTCGATGCGGGCTTTCTCGACCTGGGTCGGCTCGGCGGCGAGCATGGCCGGGCCATGTTCGGCGTACCAGCGGCACAGGCCGACGCACTTGCTGACTTCACCACGGGCCTGGGCGACAGGCTTGCCGATTTCGCGGCTGATCATTTGCGCGAAGGCTTCGGCCTTGGTTTCGAGGGTGCTGGCCAGGGCAAGCAGGTACTCGCTGCGCTGACCCAGCGACACCTGGCGCCACTGGCGGTAGCCAACCTTGGCGCGTTGCAGCGCCGCTTCCAGTGCGGCGTCGGTGTCGAACGGGTAGGCGCCGATCTGCTCGCCGCTATACGGGTCGAGGGAGATGGCGTGGGTCAGGCTGCTGATCGCGCTCATGGCGGGACACTCTCGTTGTTGTTGAACCGTGACGCCAGACTAGTGGGCTATGGCTTTAATGAAAACTGAATAATAATGAGCGAAACATTCACGTTTGGAGAAAGGCTGTGGACCTGGTGCAACTGGAGATCTTCAAGGCCGTGGCAGAGCAGGGCAGCATCAGTGCCGCCGCGCAGCATATCCATAGGGTGCCGTCGAACCTGACCACGCGTATCAAGCAACTGGAGGAGGACCTGGGCGTGGAGCTGTTCATCCGCGAGAAGAGCCGCCTGCGCCTGTCCCCCGCAGGCTGGAACTTCCTCGAATACACCCGGCGCATTCTCGACCTGGTGCACGAGGCGCGGTTGACCGTGGCCGGTGAAGACCCGCAGGGCACCTTCGCCCTGGGGTCGCTGGAAAGCACGGCCGCGGTGCGCATTCCGGCCTTGCTGGCGGCCTACAACCAGCGTTACCCCAAGGTCGACCTGGACCTGTCCACCGGGCCTTCCGGGACCATGCTCGAAGGCGTGTTGTCTGGCCGCCTGGTGGCAGCGTTCGTCGACGGGCCGGTGCTGCACCCGACGCTGGAAGGCATGCCGGTGTTCGAGGAAGAAATGATGGTCATCGCGCCGCTCAACCACGCCCCGGTAACCCGCGCCCAGGACGTCAACGGCGAAAGCATCTACGCCTTCCGCGCCAACTGTTCGTATCGCCACCACTTCGAGAACTGGTTCGTGCAGGACCAGGCAGTGCCGGGCAAGATCCACGAAATGGAGTCGTACCACGGCATGCTGGCCTGCGTCAGCGCCGGCGCCGGCCTGGCCATGATGCCGCGCAGCATGCTCGACAACATGCCCGGTTGCAGCACCGTCAGTGCCTGGCCGATGTCGGAGGATTTCCGTTACCTGAAAACCTGGCTGGTGTGGCGCCGGGGCACGGTATCGCGCAGTTTGAGCATGTTCGTGAAACTGCTCGAGGAAGGGCGCGCAACCTGATGTTCCAGCACAATATTCACACCATTGATGCGAATTTCATCAAGACGACCATGCATCAGCACGAACGCCGTTACGCCCGAAGGATCAGATAATAGGTAAGCCATCCTCGAAAGGAGGGTCGTACCATGCGTAACCATCACTATGCCCTCGGCGCGGCGCTGCTGATCACCCTGGCGCTGCCATGGACCCTGGCGGCCGCCGCCGACCTCAATGCCCCCATCGACATGCAGGCCGTGCAACTGCAACAGCAGGAGCAGAACGGCGTCCGCTACCTGCAAGGCGGCATCGGCCAGGATGAAGCCAACGCCCTGCGCAAGACCCCGGGCTATGACCTGCACGTGGAACTCTCCACCGGCCCGGAAGGCAAGTTCCAGAGCGGTGCCACCGTCGACATCCAGAATGCACAGGGCCAGCCCGTGCTCAGCCTTACGGATGCCGGGCCGCTGCTGTATGTGCAGTTGCCTCCCGGCAAATACAAAGTGACTGGCAACGCCCAAGGTGAGACGGTGCAGCAATTGGTGACCGTGAATGGCAAGACCCCCGCGACCGTGAACCTGAACTGGCGTTGATGGAAAAACGGGCAGGAGTACGGATGTGCTCCTGCCTGAAAGGAGCGCATCGCCATGAGCCTGGACCTTCAGCTGGAGATGTTGGACGAGCGGGGCTATGTGTTGCTCCCCGGTGTGCTCGAACCCTTGCGTATCGCCTTGTTGCGCTGCGCCATTGATGACCTGCAGCCCATCCACTGGGATTACCAAGGGCTGCTGGAACACTACAAGTGCGTGTTCAACCGCAACCCGTTGTGGTTGCCCTTTCTCGACCTGCCGCCGCTGATTGCCCTGGCCGAAGCGGCACTGGGCGCCGACTGCCATGTGATCGGCCAGACCGCCTGGCGCAGCCACCCGGGCTACCCTGGCGTGGCCCTGCACCTGGACCATCTGCCCATGCAGTTGCCCGACTGGCTCAGCGAGCGCGGCGACTTCACCCAACCCCCGCAGATCCTGACTGCGCAGCTGTACCTGAGCGATATCGACCATCACATCGGGCCTACCTGGATTGTGCCCGGCAGCCACCGCGCGGCGCGGCCACCACAGGCTGGCGAGCAACACTGGCAGGGCCGTGAGGCCCAGCCGGTGCTGTGCAAGGCAGGGGACGCGCTGGTTTTTCGCAGCGATGTCTGGCACAGCGGCGGTGCCAACTGCACCCAGTCACGCGAGCGCGACATGCTGCAAGTGCACTATGGCCGGCGCATGGTCGCGCAGAAGTTTTCGCCGTACCTGAACTGGCGTTTCAACCCGCAGGTGCTGGAGGAGGCCACCCCCAGGCAAAGGCGTCTGCTGGGCGAACACGAAGAGGCGGAATACGACTGACCGCTGCTGTTCGGCATGGCAGATGCTGGCGCAGGGTATTAGCCAATGGTGGCAATTCACTTTCAACTTTCTGTTTATCTGGTCGATAATCAGAAAAGTATTACTTCGTGTGACCGGTCTGGATGCATCCGGTCACCACATAAGATCGAGGGGCCCAAGCCCCCACTTGCCGTATAGACCATCAGGAGAAGTCATTGATGAAAACCCGTCTAGCAGCTTCGCTGGCTGCTGCAGTGCTGGCCTTTGCCGGAACGAATCTGGCTCAGGCAGCACAGGTGACCGGCGCCGTCGGCGCCACTGGCCAAGGTGACATGACCTACCGTATCGGCCTGTCGTTCGACTGGGACAAGAAATGGCTGGAAAGCAGCACCGGTCATCTGACCGGGTACTGGGATGCGGCCTACACCTATTGGGAAGGCGGTGAGGCCAGTGGCGCGCACTCGCTGTCGTTCAGCCCGGTGTTCACCTACGAGTTCAGCGGTTTCACCTATACCCCGTACATCGAGGCCGGCATTGGCCTGGCGGCGTTTTCCAAGACCGATGTGGGCGACCAGCGCCTGGGCTCGTCGGTCAACTTCGAAGACCGCATCGGCTTCGGCCTGAAACTGCCGGGGGAGCAGAAGGTGGGGATCCGCGCGATGCACTACTCCAACGCGGGGCTCAAGCAGCCTAACGACGGCATCGAGTCGTACTCGCTGTTCTACAGCAAAGGGTTCTGAGACCAGGGGCCGCTTTGCGGCCCATCGCCGGCAAGCCAGCTCCCACAGGGACCGCGCAGTTCTTTGAATCTGCGCTGGCCCCTAAAGGGACTGCGTATGGTTGGGACGATGCGGTCGAGGTGGGAGCTGGCTTGCCGGCGATGGGCTGCAAAGCAGCCCCATTAACTGTCAGAAGGTATACGAAACCCCAGCCTGCACCGTCCGCGGCGCTCCTGGGTAGGCGTAGAAGTTGAATGCTCCCTCGTCGTATTCCTTGTTGAACAGGTTCTTCAGGTCCAGGTTGAGGCGAATGTTGTCGTTGACCTTGTAAAAGGCCAGCAGGTCGACAACGGTGTACTGGTCCATGTTGTAAGTCACTGCCTCGGTTTGGCCATTGCGGTCATCGACGTACTTCACCCCAACCCCCAGACCAAGGCCTTTAGCCAATCCGTCCTGGAATTCGTAGGTGTTGAGCAGGCTGAAGCTGTTCCTTGGAATGTTCGCCAGCCGGGTGCCAGAGGGCAGGCGGTTGTCCTTGGTCACTTCAGCGTCAACGTAGGCATAACCACCGATCACACGCCACTCCGGTGTCAGGTTTCCGGCAACGTTGATATCCAGGCCACGGCTACGTACTACGCCAGCGGCAAGGTTGTAGTTGGGGTCCGCCGGGTCGCGTGTCAGCACATTTTCCTTGACGATGTGGTAGATCGCCGCGTCAACGCTCAGTTGACGGTCCGGCGCTTCCCATTTCACACCCAGCTCATACGACTTGCCTTTCTCGGGGTCGAAGCCCGAACCTTGCAGGCTGGCGCCGCTGTTGGGCTTAAATGAACGGGCGGTATTGGCATAGACGGCAACCGTATCGGTCAGGTCGTAGATCAGGCCAAAGCGCGGGGTGACGCCGTTTTCGCCCTTGCTGAAGTCGCGGTTTGCGGGCCGCTTGTCGTCGTAATCATGCTCGAAACGTTCGAAGCGCACACCGGCCAACGCCTTCAGGCGCTCGGTAAGGGCCACCTGGTCCTGGATGAAGAAAGCCCAGGTTTTCAGGTTTTCTGTATCCCAGGTTGTAGGCACTGAAGCTAATGCCGGCCTTGGCTGGCCCAGTACCGGGTTGTAGATGTCGATTGGGTAGGAGGCAGTGGATCGTCGGATGATAGAGCTGTAGTCGTAGTCTTCGTACTCGATGCCAGTCAGCAGGGTGTGGCTGAACGCTCCTGTATCGAAATGCCCGGTCAGGTTCAGTTGCCAATCGCGATCAGTCCACTCCAGC
Source organism: Pseudomonas sp. X4 (assembly GCF_040784925.1). Classification (NCBI taxonomy): domain Bacteria; kingdom Pseudomonadati; phylum Pseudomonadota; class Gammaproteobacteria; order Pseudomonadales; family Pseudomonadaceae; genus Pseudomonas; species Pseudomonas sp. X4. The sequence continues at coordinate 5,248,042 of NZ_CP160798.1, forward strand.
TTGCGATAGTTGAAGTTTCGCTGCAGCGTGCGGCCGTCTGCGGGTGCGCCATTGGCTTCGACAGCATTACCCTTGAGCGAGCCATCCAAAAACTGGAACCCGCCACCCAGCGTCCAGTTGTCGTTGAGCAGGTGTTCGAAACGCACCTGAGCCATGTTGTTGTCGTTGTGCAGAAGGTTGTCGCTGCCTTTTTCCCAGATATAGGTGTCGCGCGAGGCGCTGCCAGTCTGGGTGGCGTAGCGGGTCAGGCCACGGTCCAACGGATGGTTGTTGCGCATGAAATCGCCCTCGAAGACGATCTTCGTGCTGTCGTTGACCTGCCAGCTGAGCACCGGCGCCACGTCATAGCGCTCGCTTTCCACATCGTCACGGAAGCTTTCGCCGCCTTCGCCCAGCAGGTTCAGGCGGTAGGCCAGCGAGCCGTCCTGGTTCAGCGGCCCGGTGGCGTCCAGGGTCGCGCGGTGCATGCCCTGGTCATCGAACTGGCTGCCCAGGGTAACTTTCGACTCTGGCAGCGGCTGCTTGCTGACCACGTTGAAGGTGCCGCCGGGGTCGCCACGGCCGTACAGGCTGCTGGCCGGGCCACGGATCACTTCCAGGCGCTCGACGGTGTTGGCGTCGGGGGCGTTGGGGTAGCCGCGGTTGATCGGGAAACCGTTGCGGTAGAACTCCCCGGTGGTGAAGCCACGCACGGTGAAGGTGGTCAGGCCCTGGCCGCCGAAGTTGTTGGCGCGGCCGACACCGCCGGCGTAGTCCAGGCCGTCCTGCAGGCGCGTGGCGCCGGTGTCTTCCAGTACATCCTTGGGCACCACGCTGACCGATTGCGGGGTTTCGTGCAGGGCGGTGTCGGTGCGGGTGGCGCTGGCCGAGCGGGTAGCCTTGTAGCCCTCGACCGGGCCATCGGCACGTTCGCTGTCGGCGCTGCTGGTGATGTTCAGGGCCTGGAGTTCGATCTGGGCGGGTTCGCCGAGCGGTTCAGGCTCGGCAAAGGCCAGTGGGGAGACAGCATGAAGCACACAAAGCGAAACGAACGTGCGACGCATCGACGGTACGATCCTGGAGTAGGGCGCTGAGGGTAGGGTGGGCAAGCGCCGAGAAACTACTACGAATCATTATCAAATGCATTCTTTTTGTGTGGCACTGGTGTACCAGATACCAAGGCTGAAATTCGTGTTGGCCTCTTCGCGGGTAAACCCGCTCCCACAGGGGGCACCAGGCCTGAGGTCAGTGGGATACCTGTGGGAGCGGGTTCACCCGCGAAGAGGCCGGTGCAGATTTACCAGCGCTCAGCGAACCGCCTTGATCGCCAGCACATTGCACAGCGGATGCTCCAGCACATGCGCCGTGGTCCCGCCCAGGAACGTCTGCATGGCATCATGCCTGTGGCTGCCCATCACGATCACATCCGCCCGGCTGTGCCCGACGAACTGGGCAATCACCTTGATCGCGGCCCCTTCCAGGAAGTGCCTGCGCTCCAGCGGGATCTGGTGGTGGTCGCCCAGCCGGTTGAACGCCGCCCGCTGCGCGGTGCGCACGCTGACATCGAAGCCTGGCATGGTCACTGTGCCGGCGCCGAAGTCGGCAATGTGGGTCTTGGCCGCGTCGCACACATGCAGCAGGTGCAGTTCGGCATTGCACTGCAGGGCCAGGGCATGGGCGCAATGGATCACCTGCTCATCCAGGTGCTCGCCGGCGCCATGGCTGTTCAGATCCACCGCGGCGGCAATCTGCCGGGGCAGCGGCAGGCGGATATCGCTGACCAGGTGCACGGCGACCGGGCTGTCCTTGAGCAACTGCCAGTCCAGTGGCGTTACCAGCAGGCGCTTGAGCACCGGTTCGTGCTGCACGTCCTTGATCAGCAGGTCGCAACCCAGCCGTTCCACCCGCTCCAGCACGCTGCCCAGCGGATCGCGGGTCAGCAGTAGTTCGGTAGACACATCCAGGCCGGCGTTGGCCAGTTGTTCGGCTTCGTCCGCCAGCCATTGGCGGTTGTCGCTGAGCAGCCGCTCACGCTCGCGGCTATCGCTCATCAAACCGAAGGTGTCGACATCGTCGACGAACACGTTGATATCCAGCAAGGCACCGCTGGATTCCGCCAACGCCGCAGCGCGTTGCAGCGCTGGCGTGTGGCGCATCTGCGGGCCGAGCATGACGAACAGACGCTTGAACTGGCTCATCTCACACCTCCACGTGTGGCAGCCCCCCGGTGTCTGGTCTTGTTCAGTCTAGACCGCGCAGGGCCGCATGAGCAGCCGACGGAGGCTGGCGCGGCACGGTGTGTCGGGTATGATGCGGGCCCCATCATTTTCACGAGGCCCGCCCCATGTCCCTGAGTGCTGAACAGATCGGCGAATTCCGCGCCTTCGCCGAGCAGCTGGCCGATGCTGCTGCCGTGGCGATCAAGCCATACTTTCGCGCCAGCCTGGACGTCGAGGACAAGGGGGGGCGCCTGTACGATCCGGTGACCGTGGCCGACAAGGCAGCCGAGGACGCCATGCGCGAGCTGATCCAGGCACGCTATCCCGAGCACGGCATCCTCGGTGAAGAAGCCGGCGTGGCAGTCGGCAGCAGCCCGCTGACCTGGGTGCTCGACCCGATCGACGGCACCCGTGCCTTCATCACCGGCCTGCCGCTGTGGGGCACGCTGATTGCCCTGAACGACGGCACGCGCCCGGTGGTAGGGGTGATGAACCAGCCGTTCACCGGCGAACGCTTTGTCGGCACACCGGAAGGCGCCTGGCGCAGCGGTACGCCGTTGCAGACCCGCGCCTGTGCCGACCTGGCCTCGGCCACGCTGATGTGCACCACGCCGGACATGTTCGATACCGCCGCGCGCAAGGCTGCATTCGAAGCCGTTGCCGGCAAGGCGCGCCTGATGCGCTACGGTGGCGATTGCTATGCCTACTGCATGCTGGCTTCCGGGTTTGTCGACGTGATCGTCGAGGCGAGCCTGCAGCCGTATGACGTGCAGGCGCTGATGCCGATCATCGAAGGGGCGGGCGGGGTGATCACGGCGTGGGATGGCAGCAGCGCGCAGTATGGCGGGTGCGTGGTGGCCTGTGGTGACCCGGCGCTGCATGCACAGGTGGTGGAGATGTTGCGTCACGCCATGTGATCCATGTGATCCATGTGTTGCTTGTGCCGGCCTCTTCGCGGGTAAACCCGCTCCCACAGGTACTGCGCAGTTTTCAAGATATGTGGTGATCTTGTGGGAGCGGGTTTACCCGCGAAGAGGTCGGCACAGGTATCCATAACCCCGATCACCGCACTTTTTCCAATTTCCGGGCTCTATGCTTGGCCAGGCCACACTGATCCCCGGTGCGGCCGCCGAATATCGACCCGGTGCCGATGGTTGCAAGCAAGCCAAAATTCTTCCTCCGCCTGCTATTGGCAGGCACCCTCACGTGCCTGTGCGCCTGCACCCAGCAGCAGGGTCGCGACATGGTCAACCAGCTCGGCAACGGCAAGCCCAGCGAACTGTTCCAGACCAGCGTCGACCGCCTGGCCACGCTGTCCATGCGCGACAACCTGCAGAGCTTGTACCTGCTGATGAACAAGCTTTACCTGCGCAACCCCAACCAGTGGAAGCTGTCCGGCTACGTGGACGCGGCCACTGCCGAGCGGCAGATCCGTATCGCCATCGAACAACGCCAGCCCTTGCCGCAACTGGGCAACCGTCGCGACCTGGCAGCCTTGAGCTATGCCCTGAGCCCCGAGTTTCGCGGTGACCGGGTGGGCGCCTTCATCTACGCCATCGGCAGCATGCTGATCACCGCGCACGGCGGGCGTACCGAGTTCTACATGACCGATACCATCGACCCGCTGTTCGTCAACAACGCGGCGCGCAATATCGAGAAGGCCACCTGGATGTTGAGCCAGCGGCAGGATGCCAATGGCGTGCTGCTGTTGTTCTCCAACGAAATCTCGGAAGAGGGCAGCAACCTGAGTTTTGCCGTTGAGTTCGGCAAGATCGTGGCACGGCTGGATTTGCTGGCGGAGTTGCTGGATGAGCGGTACAGGCGGATTGGCTTGAATTATGCGCAGAGCCTGCTGTTGATGAACTTCCTGCCGGTGCAGTGAATTGGGCGGTTCCGGGTTGCCTGTACCGGCCTCTTCGCGGGCATGCCCGCTCCCACAGGGATATCACCAGCCTGAAGGGCGATGAAGTACCTGTGGGAGCGGGCGTGCCCGCGAAGGGGCCATCACAGGCAATCGACATTCAGCGGGTACGCAACGACTCCAGCAACGGCTGAAACTCCGCCAGCAACCAGTCCCGCAAGCGGCAGCAACTGGAGTCATGGTCCTTGTCTTCGTTGAACGCCAGGAAGTGGAAGGTATCCTTGAGTACCAGTTCCTCCTCCACCGGCCTTGCCAGCAGCCCTTGGACCACCAGCGGCTCTACCAGGTGGTGCCAGCCCAGCGCCACGCCCTGGCCACCCAGGGCCAGCTGCACCAGCAGGTTGTAATCGTTGGCATTGAAGAAGTGCGGGCCGGTGTTGGCGCGGCTTTTCAGGTCGATGTCATGGAACGCCAACCAGACGTTCCAGTCCACGTGCTCGGCCACCTGCGAGCGGCCATAAGGGCTGAGGTTCAACAATGTGCCATCACGCAGCCCCTGCAGGGTACGCACCTCTGGGTGCTGCGCCAGGTACAGCGGCGTGCACACCGGGTAGATCACGTCGTGGTTGAGCTGGTGCGAGCTGTAGCCCGCCTGCACCTTGCCCAGTTTGGTGATGTAGATGTCGGGGCGAACCCCGGGCTCCATGGCCAGGAAGTTCTGCGTGGTCACCAGGTTGATGTCGATGTCCGGGTTCTCATCGAAGAACCTCGGCATCCGCGGCCCCATCCACAAGGCGGCGAAGGCCGGCGAACAGCACAGGGTGACCACCTGCTTGCTGTTGGTGTTGCTGCGAATGCGCTCGGCAGCCTGGGAAATGTTGACGAACGACAACTGCACCGCATCGAAGAAGATCGAACCGGCCACCGTCAGCTCCACCGCACGGCCCACGCGGGTGAACAACTCGGCGCCCAGGTAGGTTTCCAGTTCGCGGATTTGCCGGCTGACCGCTGCCTGGGTCACGCACAGCGCCTCGGCGGCGCGAGTGAAGTTCTGGTACTTGGCGGCGGCGACGAAGACTTTGACCGCACGCAGCGAGGGCATCTTGATCAGCGTCTGATCGGGTTCGGAGTGTCTGACCATGTCGGTGGGGTGCAGTCCTGTGTAGGAGCAGTTTGTGCTGCGAAAGGGCCCCTGCAGGCACCCATGGCTCAAGTGTATGAGCCGGTCTCTTCGCTGCACAAGGCTGCGCCTGCATTCAAGCGCACTGCGCCAGGCTGTGGCTCGGGGCTCAGGCCCTGATTGATAACTTCAGGTAATGGTTTGCGTGAAACAAATGTCGTTGGACCCGCTCTGGCTCAAGGCCTAACGTTGAACACACGGCGCGACATTCGAGACATCGATAGTCGGACAATTTTGAAGCAGGACATTCTGCGTGCCGGTTTTGACTCACGTTCGAATTTGAACGGACTGCCAAGCGTACTCGCACTGATCTCTACCCGCCTTATTGAAAGTGCGAAGTTGAAAGATTGGTTAATAAGCATAATAAAGAGGGTCGTATGAGCCATGCCGATGAGATTCTTTCGGTAAAAAACATCTTCAAAGTGTTCGGTCCCAACCCGAACATGGCCATGGAGATGCTCCGCAAAGGGGCCGACAAGAACGAAATCTTCAGCAAGACCGGCCACGTCGTCGGCGTGTTCGATGCAAGCTTTTCCGTCAAGCGTGGCGAAATCTTCGTCATCATGGGCCTGTCCGGTTCGGGCAAGTCGACCATGGTGCGGCTGTTCAACCGCCTGATCGAGCCCACCTCCGGCAGCATTCACCTCAACGGCAAGGAAATCACCGGGCTCTCCGACAAAGCCCTGCTGGATGTGCGCCGCAAGGAAATGGGCATGGTGTTCCAGTCCTTTGCGCTGATGCCGCACATGAGCGTGCTGGAAAACACCGCGTTCGGCCTGGAAATTGCCGGCGTAGCGGAGGCCGAACGCCACAGCCGCGCCCGTGAAGCATTGAGCCAGGTTGGCCTGGCCGGCCATGAAAACAGCTACCCGCACCAGCTGTCCGGCGGCATGCAGCAGCGTGTAGGCCTGGCCCGGGCCCTGGCCAACGACCCGGCGATCCTGCTGATGGACGAGGCGTTCTCCGCGCTCGACCCGCTGATCCGCAGCGAGATGCAGGGCGAGCTGATCCGCCTGCAGGCCGAGCAGCAGCGCACCATCATCTTCATTTCCCACGACATCGAGGAAGCCATCCGCATCGGCCACCGCATCGCGATCATGGAAGGCGGCCGCGTGGTGCAGATCGGCACCCCGCAGGAGCTGATCAACCAGCCGGCCAACGACTACGTGCGCACCTTCTTCAAGAGCTTCGACAGCTCGCGGGTGCTCAAGGCCGGTGATGTGGCCAGGTTCGACCCGGCGGTGGTGTGCAAGGTCAACGGCAAGGCCCCGAGCTTCCAGGCTGGCGTGCCGTTCGGCTACCTGGTCGACGACCGCGGGCAGTTGCTGGGCGTGGTCGACACCGACGCCAACGGCGCTACCGCCAGTGAGCGTTACAGCCTGCACGAGCAGTGCCCGGTATACACCGACACGCCACTGCACGAAGTGCTCGGGGTGGCGGCCGACCTGCCGTACCCGGTACCGGTGCTCGACCGCCAGGGCGCCTTCAAGGGCACGCTGTCGAAGAACGAGCTGTTGCAGACCCTGAGCCGCCACTAATACCCAGAGGTACACCCTCATGTCCGAATTCAGCATTCTCGACCCGTTCCAGGCGGCCACCATCCCCTTGGGCGACTGGGTCACCGCCACACTGAACTTCCTGGTGCACAACTTCCGCGAGGTGTTTCGCGCCATCCGCTGGCCGATCGACCAGGTGCTCAATGGCATCGAGTTCACCCTGCAGAGCATCCCACCCACCATCGGCATCATCCTCTCGTCGCTGCTGGGCTGGCAGCTGGCCGGCAAGCGCATGGCCGTGCTGTGCTTCGTCACCCTGACCCTGCTCGGCCTGATCGGCGTTTGGGCCGAGTCGATGACCACCCTGGCGCTGGTGTTGACCTCGGTGTTCTTCTGCGCGGTCATCGGCATACCGCTGGGCATCCTGTGTGCCCGCAGCGACCGCCTGGAGCGCATCATCCGCCCGCTGCTCGACGCCATGCAGACCCTGCCGGCCTTCGTCTACCTGGTACCGGTGGTGATGCTGTTCGGCATCGGCAACGTGCCCGGTGTGCTGGTAACCATCGTGTTCGCCTTGCCGCCACTGGTGCGCCTGACCAACCTGGGCATTCGCCAGGTGCCGGAAGACAAGATCGAGGCCGCCCGTGCCTTCGGCTGCACGCCGCGGCAGATGCTGACCCGCGTGCAATTGCCGCTGGCCACCTCGACCATCATGGCCGGCCTCAACCAGACCTTGATGCTGTCGCTGTCGATGGTGGTGATCGCCTCGATGATTTCCGTCGGCGGCCTGGGCCAGATGGTCCTGCGCGGTATCGGCCGCCTCGACATGGGCCTGGCCACGGTCGGTGGCGTAGGGCTGGTGCTGCTGGCGATCTTCCTTGACCGCCTGACCCAGGCCATGGGCGCCCGCACCAGCGCCGACCCGAGCCTGCGCTGGTACCACACCGGCCCGGTAGGCGTGGTCATGCGCCTGTGTGGCGTGGCGCAACCGCAAGGGCGGCGCAAGACCGCCTGAGCACTGCAAGGCTTTTGAGACGTTCGATCTGCCGCACGTGAAGATAAAAATCAGAAGAAGGTAAGCGACGATGCACGAATCCAAGTTCTCCCGCAGCATCCTCAAATGCGCCACTGCGCTGACCCTGGTGGCAGCCGCGCTGGGCGCGCACGCCTCGGCCGAAAAACCGGGGGAGGGCGTGAAGGTTACGCCGATCTTCCCCTCCATCGCCGAAGAGCGCTTCCGTGGCGAAGTGGCCATGGAAGGCCTGCGCGAGCTGGGCTACAAGGTCCAGGAGCCGAAGGAGACCGAGTACGGCGTGATGATGGTGGCCCTGGCCAACGGTGACGCCGACTTCACCGTGCACCTGTGGGACAAACTGCACAACCAGTTTTACCAGCAGGCCGGCGGTGACGACGTGATGGTCAAGACTGGCGACATCCTGCCGGGCGTGGCCCAAGGCTACCTGATCGACAAGAAAACCGCTGACCAGTACAACATCAAGTACATCACCGACCTCAAAAAGCCAGAGATCGCCAAGCTGTTCGACACCGACGGTGATGGCAAGGCCGACATGACCGGTTGCAACCCGGGCTGGGGTTGCGAGCTGGTGATTGCCCACCACATGAAAGCCTACGACCTGGACAAGAGCATCACCGTCAACCAGGGCTCCTACTTCGCGCTGATGGCCGACACCATCACCCGTTACAAGGAAGGCAAGCCGATCTTCTACTTCACCTGGGTGCCACAGTGGATCGCCAGCGTGCTGGTCGAGGGCAGGGACGTGGTCTGGCTGGAAGTGCCGAAGACCGACCTGCCGGATGGCAAGAATGATGTCGACACGATGTACCACGGCAAAAACCTCGGCTTTGCCATCGACAAGGTGGTGGCCGTGCTGAACAAGGACTTTGCCGAAGAGAACCCGGCAGCGCTGAAGTTCCTGTCGCTGGTGCAGATCAGCACCGACGACGAGAGCAACCAGAACCTGAAGATGCAGCAGGGCGAGAAGAAGCCTGCCGACATCACCCGCCATGCCAAGGAATGGGTAGCGGCGCACCGCCAGCAGTTCGACCAGTGGCTGCAAGCCTCTCGTGACGCTGCGGCCCAGGCTGGCAAGTAACCTGATCCATTAGCATTGGCTCCTTCGCGGGTGAACCCGCTCCCACAGGTACTGCACAGGCTCTGAATACTGTGCGATACCTGTAGGAGCGGGTTCACCCGCGAAGGGGGCAACGCGATTTCCGCTGTTGAGTGAATAGCCATGAGCCACTTCGAAAGCATCCTCAAGAACACCAACCTGGCCCACCTGGACCCGGCCATCCGCACTTCGCTGTCGATGCCATGCCAGCGTGTCGCCTTCGTCCTGCGCGAGCACTTCTCGATGATGGCCTTTACCGCCGCCATGGACAGTCTGGTCACCGCCAACCTGATGAGTGCCACGCCGTTGTTCCAGGTCCAGGTGGTGGGTGAGGGTACCCAGGTGATGAGTGACCTTGGCATCGCCCTGCCGGTCAACACCCAGCTGGCCGACCTGGAGGTGCAAGGCCTGGATTGCCTGCTGGTGTGCGGCGGCTTCCGTGTGCGCCTGGAAACCGCACCGCTGCTGCGCGCCAGGCTGCGTCAGGCCGACCAGCACGGCTGCCAGCTGGGCGGTTTGTGGAACGGTGCCTACTTCCTGGCCGAAGCCGGTTTGCTCAACGACCATGATTGCGCCTTCCACCCCGATGGCCGGGCGATGATGAGCGAGCTGTTCCCCAAGGTGCGCATCAGCCGCCAGGCCCATGTGCTGGACCGCCGGCGCATGAGCTGCGCGGGCGCCAGTAGCGCGCTGGACATGATGCTGGCGCTGCTTGAACAGTGCGGTGGCGTAGCGTTGCGCCGCGCCGTGGAGCAGATGCTGGCATGCGACCGGTCGCGGGTACTGAGTGATGCACCTGCCAGCTCGCCGGAAATCGACCCCAGCCTGCCCAACGGCGTGCGCCTGGCCCTGGAGCTGATGCACGCCAATATCGAAGACCCGATCGGCATCGACGAGATCGCCGAGCATGCCGGCTTGTCCAGGCGGCATCTGGAGCGCCTGTTCCGCCGGCATGTACAGGCCACGCCGCCGCGTTACTATCTGGAGCTGCGGTTGACCCATGCGCGGCAGTTGCTGCAGCACACCAGCAAGTCATTGACCGAAGTGGCGGTGGCCAGCGGGTTTGTCAGCTTCCCGCATTTCTACCGGCGCTTCCGTGAGCTGTTCGCCATTGCCCCGCGGCAGTACCGGGCAAGGAGCCAAGGGTGGGCAGGGCGGCAGGATGTGGCTGTGCACTGAACTTTCGGTTGCCTGTGCTGGCCTCTTCGCGGGTAAACCCGCTCCCACAGGTAGTGCACAGGTCTTGCGGCAGTGGTGATCTCTGTGGGAGCGGGTTCACCCGCGAAGAGGCCGGCACAGGAAAACACCGTTCGATAAACGAACACTGGCCCTGTCATGCCTGTCCGCTATCCGCCCATCCATTCCCAAGGTCGCATTGCCCAACCCACGCCTTTTTGCTTAAGTGTGCCCATCCACCGGTTGTCGCCTGCCCCCGTGACCCGCAGCCGGCTCGATAGAATGACCGTGACGACCGCAACCACAGCCCCACCGGGCCGTAGGAAGCGGCGACCAGAACAATAACGATCCGAGTGCCTTGCCTATGGAAAGCCGCCTGCTGAGCGAGCGCAGTAGCGTGTTTCATCACGCCGACCCTTATGCTGTGTCCGATTATGTGAACCAGCATGTAGGCCAGCATTGCATCGGTCTGTCCCGCACCACTCATCCGCAAGCCAGCCTCAGCCACCGCAAGTTCGCTGAACTCGACCTGTGCCGCATCAGCTACGGCGGCAGCGTGCGCGTTACCTCGCCGGCACTGGAAACCATCTACCACCTGCAGGTGCTGCTCAACGGCAACTGCCTGTGGCGTGGGCACAAGCGTGAGCATCATCTGGTGCCGGGCGAGCTGCTGCTGATCAACCCCGACGACCCGGTTGACCTGACCTACTCGGAAGACTGCGAGAAATTCATCCTTAAGGTGCCGACCCGGCTGCTGGACTCGATCTGCGACGAACAGCGCTGGCACCGCCCTGATGGCGGGGTGCGGTTCTTGCGCAACCATTACCGGCTGGACGAACTGGACGGGTTCGTCAACCTGTTGGCCATGGTCTGCCAGGAGGCAGAGGTGAGCGATTCGCTGCCCAGGGTGCAGGGCCACTACAGCCAGATCGTCGCCAGCAAGCTGCTGACCCTGATGAGCACCAATATCCGTCGCGAAAGCCTGGGTTCGCCGGGTGCAAGCCTTGAACGGATCATCGACCACATCGACCGCAACCTGAAGCTTGAACTGACAGCTGAAGCACTGGCGGAGCAGGCGTGCATGAGCCTGCGCTCGTTGTATGCATTGTTCGACCGGCATCTGCAGACCACGCCCAAGCAGTATGTGCGCCAGCGCAAGCTGGAGCAGGTACATGCCTGCCTGGGTGATGCCAGTTGCGCTGTACGCAGCGTGACCGAACTGGCCATGGATTATGGCTTCATGCACCTGGGGCGGTTTTCCGAGGTGTATCGGCAGCAGTTTGGCGAGTTGCCCTCGGAAACCTTGCGTAATCGGCGCTGAGCCGCACCGGCCTCTTCGCGGGTAAACCCGCTCCCACAGTGCCCCGCAGAAACACCAGCCTGCACAAAACGGATAGCACCGCGCACAAACCGGATATTCCCGCCCAATACCAATCCCTAACCTGACCAGGTCTAAACAATAACAAGGGAGACCCTGGCCATGTCCCTGGGATTCGACTACCTCAATGCCTTGCTCGAGGACGACCGTGAAAAGGGCATCTATCGCTGCAAGCGCGAGATGTTCACCGACCCACGCCTGTTCGACCTGGAGATGAAACACATCTTCGAGGGCAACTGGATCTACCTGGCCCATGAAAGCCAGATCCCCGAGAAAAACGACTTCCTCACCCTGACCATGGGGCGCCAGCCGATCTTCATCGCGCGCAACAAGGACGGTGAGCTCAATGCCTTCCTCAACGCCTGCAGCCACCGCGGCGCCATGCTCTGCCGGCACAAGCGCGGCAACCGCTCCAGCTACACCTGCCCGTTCCACGGCTGGACCTTCAACAACAGCGGCAAGCTGCTCAAGGTCAAAGACCCGAGCAACGCCGGCTACCCCGACAGCTTCAACTGCGACGGCTCCCACGACCTGACCAAGGTGGCGCGCTTCGAGTCGTACCGTGGCTTCCTGTTCGGCAGCCTGAATGCCGACGTCAAGCCGCTGGTCGAGCACCTGGGCGAGTCGGCCAAGATCATCGACATGATCGTCGACCAGTCGCCGGAAGGCCTGGAAGTGCTGCGCGGTGCCAGCTCGTACATCTACGAAGGCAACTGGAAGCTCACTGCCGAGAACGGCGCCGACGGCTACCACGTCAGTTCCGTGCACTGGAACTACGCCGCCACGCAGAATCAGCGCAAGCAGCGCGAGGCGGGTGAAGAGATCAAGACCATGAGTGCCGGCGCCTGGGCCAAGCAGGGCGGTGGCTTCTACTCCTTCGACCACGGCCACCTGCTGTTGTGGACCCGCTGGGCCAACCCCGAGGACCGCCCGGCCTACGAGCGCCGTGACCAGCTGGCCGCCGACTTCGGCCAGGCCCGTGCCGACTGGATGATCGAGAACTCGCGCAACCTGTGCCTGTACCCGAACGTGTACCTGATGGACCAGTTCAGCTCGCAGATCCGCATCGCCCGGCCTATTTCGGTGAACAAGACCGAAATCACCATCTACTGCATCGCGCCGAAAGGCGAGAGCGCCGATGCCCGCGCCAAGCGCATTCGCCAGTACGAAGACTTCTTCAACGTCAGCGGCATGGCCACCCCGGATGACCTGGAAGAGTTCCGCTCGTGCCAGACCGGCTACGGCGGCGGCACCGGCTGGAACGACATGTCCCGCGGCGCGGCGCACTGGGTGGAAGGCGCCGACGAAGCGGCCAGGGAGATCGAACTCAAGCCGCTGCTGTCGGGCGTACGCACCGAGGACGAGGGCCTGTTCGTGCTGCAGCACAAGTACTGGCAGGACACCATGATCCAGGCCCTGAAGGACGAACAGCAACTGATCCCCGTGGAGGCCGTGCAATGAGCCTTTATGAAACCGTGCGCGACTTTCTCTACCGCGAAGCGCGCTACCTGGACGATGCCCAGTGGGACCAGTGGCTGGAGCTGTACGCCAGCGATGCCAGCTTCTGGATGCCGAGCTGGGACGATGACGACACCCTTACCGAAGACCCGCAAAGCGAAATCTCGCTGATCTGGTACGGCAACCGTGGCGGCCTGGAAGACCGGGTGTTCCGCATCAAGACCGAGCGCTCCAGTGCGACCGTGCCCGACACCCGCACCTCGCACAACATCAGCAACATCGAGATCGTCGAGCAGGGCGAGGGTAGCTGCCAGGTGCGCTTCAACTGGCACACCCTGAGCTTCCGCTACAAGACCACCGACAGTTACTTCGGCACCAGCTTCTACACCCTCGACCTGCGCGGCGAGCAGCCGCTGATCAAGGCCAAGAAAGTGGTGCTGAAGAACGACTACGTGCGCCAGGTCATCGACATCTACCACATCTGATCCAGGGTTTTGCGAGTGCTGCCCGGTGCGTCCTGCGATGTGCCGTGGCCCGGCTCGCCCGCGAGGTGCAACATGAGCTACCAGATCGCACTGAATTTCGAAGACGGGGTGACCCGCTTCATCGAGGCCACCGGCCATGAAACCGTGGCCGATGCCGCCTATCGCCAGGGCATCAACATCCCGCTGGACTGCCGCGACGGCGCCTGCGGTACCTGCAAGTGCAAGGCCGAGTCCGGGCGCTACGACCTGGGCGACAACTTCATCGAAGACGCCCTGAGCGAAGACGAAGTCGCCGAAGGCTACGTACTGACCTGCCAGATGCGCGCCGAAAGCGACTGCGTCATCCGCATCCCGGCCTCGTCGCAGCTGTGCAAGACCGAGCAGGCCAGCTTCGAGGCCGCCATCAGCGATGTCCGCCAGCTGTCGGCCAGTACCATTGCCCTGTCGATCAAGGGCGAGGCCCTCAGCCGCCTGGCCTTCCTGCCGGGGCAGTATGTCAACCTCAAGGTGCCGGGCAGCGAGCAGAGCCGTGCCTATTCGTTCAGCTCGCTGCAGAAGGACGGCGAGGTCAGCTTCCTGATCCGCAACGTGCCGGGCGGGCTGATGAGCAGCTTCCTGACCAACCTGGCCAAGGCCGGCGACAGCATGACCCTGGCCGGGCCGCTGGGCAGCTTCTACCTGCGGCCGATCCAGCGTCCGCTGCTGCTGCTGGCCGGTGGCACCGGCCTGGCCCCGTTCACGGCGATGCTGGAGAAGATCGCCGAGCAAGGCAGCGAGCACCCGCTGCACCTGATCTACGGCGTGACCAACGACTTCGACCTGGTCGAGCTCGACCGCCTGCAGGCGCTGGCAGCGCGCATCCCCAACTTCACCTTCAGCGCCTGCGTGGCCAACCCGGACAGCCAGTACCCGCAGAAGGGCTACGTGACCCAGCACATCGAGCCGCGCCACCTCAACGAAGGCGATGTGGATGTGTACCTGTGCGGCCCGCCACCGATGGTCGAGGCGGTCAGCCAGTACGTGCGCGAGCAGGGCATTACCCCGGCGAACTTCTACTACGAGAAGTTCGCGGCGGCGGCCTGACAGATCGCCGGGGCCGCTGTGCGGCCCTTTCGCGACACAAGGCCGCTCCCACATGCACCACGTTCCCCTGTGGGAGCGGCCTTGCGTCGCGATGGAGGGCGCAGCCCTCCCAATTGCCCTTACACGGATCAAGCAGGAGACACACATGAACAACCGATTCCAAGGCAAGGTCGCCCTGGTCACCGGTGCCGCCCAGGGCATCGGCCGTGGCGTGTGCTGGCGGCTCAAGGCCGAAGGTGCGCAAGTGGTCGCTGTAGACCGCTCCGAACTGGTTCACGAACTGGCCGGCGAGGGCATGCTCACCCTCACTGCCGACCTGGAACAACACGCCGACTGCGCCCGGGTCATGGCCAGCGCGGTTGAAGCGTTCGGCCGCCTCGACATCCTGGTCAACAACGTCGGCGGCACCATCTGGGCCAAGCCCTTCGAACACTACGAAGTGGACCAGATCGAAGCCGAAGTACGCCGTTCGTTGTTCCCCACCCTGTGGTGCTGCCATGCCGCACTGCCGTACATGCTCGAACGCGGCAGCGGCGCCATCGTCAACGTCTCGTCCATTGCCACCCGTGGCGTCAACCGCGTGCCCTATGGCGCGGCCAAGGGCGGCGTCAACGCGCTGACTGCGTGCCTGGCCTTCGAAACCGCCGGCCGGGGCATCCGGGTCAACGCCACCGCTCCCGGCGGCACCGAGGCGCCACCCCGGCGCGTGCCGCGCAACAGTGCCGAGCAGACCGAACAGGAAAGGCACTGGTACCAGCAGATCGTCGACCAGACCCTCGACAGCAGCCTGATGCACCGCTACGGCAGCATCGACGAGCAGGTCGGCGCGATCCTGTTCCTCGCTTCCGACGAAGCCTCGTACATCACCGGCGTGACCTTGCCGGTAGGGGGCGGCGACCTCGGCTGAGCGACACCCACAAGGCAAAGAGCTTTCTTTCACAACAAAAACAAGAGCGACAGATGCCATGCGAACCCTTGACGTACACCCGATCATCGATAACGCGCGCTTTACCCCGTTCCACTGGATGGTCATGGCCTGGTGCGGCCTGCTGCTGATCTTCGACGGCTATGACCTGTTCATCTACGGCGTGGTACTGCCGGTCATCATGAAAGAGTGGGGCCTGACCCCGTTGCAGGCCGGTGCACTGGGCAGCTATGCGCTGTTCGGCATGATGTTCGGCGCCCTGGCCTTCGGCAGCCTGGCCGACCGCATCGGGCGCAAGAAGGGCATCGCCATCTGTTTCGCCTTGTTCTCCGGGGCGACCATCCTCAACGGCTTTGCCAGCAGCCCGAGCGAGTTCGGCATCTACCGCTTCATTGCCGGCCTGGGCTGTGGCGGCCTGATGCCCAACGCCGTGGCACTGATGAACGAGTACGCGCCCAAGCGCCTGCGCAGCACGCTGGTGGCGATCATGTTCAGTGGCTACTCGCTCGGCGGCATGCTCTCGGCGGGTGTCGGCATCTTCATGCTGCCGCGTTTCGGTTGGGAATCGATGTTCTTCGCCGCAGCGGTGCCACTGCTGCTGTTGCCGGTGATCCTCTACCACCTCCCGGAATCGATCGGCTTCCTGGTACGCCAGGGCCGTACCGACGAGGCCCGCAAGCTGCTCAAGCGGCTGGACCCGGATTGCGACGTGCAGGCGGATGATGTGCTGCAGGCGGCCGACCGCAAAGGCGGCGGGGCGTCGGTGCTGGAACTGTTCCGCAACGGCCTGGCCATTCGCACCCTGGCGCTGTGGCTGGCGTTCTTCTGCTGCCTGCTGATGGTCTACGCGCTCAGTTCCTGGCTGCCGAAGCTGATGGCCAACGCCGGCTACAGCCTGGGCTCGAGCCTGTCGTTCCTGCTGGCGCTGAACTTCGGCGGCATGGCCGGGGCGATCCTCGGCGGCTGGCTGGGCGACCGCTACAACCTGGTCAAGGTCAAGGTGGCGTTCTTCATTGCCGCCGCGCTGTCGATCAGCCTGCTGGGCGTCAACAGCCCCATGCCGGTGCTGTACCTGCTGATCTTCATTGCCGGCGCCACCACCATCGGCACGCAGATCCTGCTGTATGCCGGCGCCGCCCAGCTGTACGGGCTATCAGTGCGTTCCACCGGGCTGGGCTGGGCCTCGGGCATCGGCCGTAACGGCGCCATCGTCGGCCCGCTGCTGGGTGGAGCGCTGATGGGCATCAACCTGCCCCTGCAACTCAATTTCATCGCCTTCGCCATCCCCGGCGCAATTGCCGCGCTGGCCATGGCCGTGCACCTGGCCAGCGGCCGTCGGCATGCCCAGGCCATTGCGGCGCAGGCGTAACTCCAGAACAACAACATGAGGTAACCCACCATGACCGTGAAAATTTCCCACACTGCCGAGGTACAGCAGTTCTTCGAAGAGGCCGCAGGCTTTGGCAACGATGCCGGCAGCCCACGCCTGAAGCGCATTGTGCAGCGCCTGCTGCAAGACACCGCGCGGCTGATCGAAGACCTGAAAATCAGCGAGGACGAGTTCTGGCATGCCGTCGACTACCTCAACCGCCTGGGCGGCCGCGGCGAGGCGGGGCTGCTGGTGGCGGGGCTGGGCATCGAGCACTTCCTCGACTTGTTGCAGGATGCCAAGGACCAGCAGGCAGGCCTGGTCGGCGGCACCCCACGCACCATCGAAGGCCCGCTGTACGTGGCCGGTGCGCCCATCGCCGAAGGTGAAGTGCGCATGGACGACGGCAGCGAGGAGGGCGTTGCCACGCTGATGTACCTGGAGGGCCAGGTGCTCGACCCGCAAGGCCGGCCGCTGCCGGGGGCCACGGTCGACCTGTGGCATGCCAATACCCGGGGCACTTATTCGTTCTTCGACCAGAGCCAGTCCGAGTACAACCTGCGCCGGCGCATCGTCACCGATGCCCAAGGGCGCTACCGCGCGCGCTCCATCGTGCCGTCAGGCTACGGCTGCGACCCGCAGGGGCCGACCCAGGAGTGCCTGGACCTGCTGGGCCGCCATGGCCAGCGCCCGGCGCATGTGCACTTCTTCATCTCGGCGCCTGGGCACCGGCACCTGACCACGCAGATCAACCTGGCCGGGGACAAGTACCTGTGGGATGACTTTGCCTATGCCACGCGCGATGGGCTGGTGGGCGAGGTGGTGTTCGTCGAGGGCAAGGCGGGGCGGCATGCCGAGCTGAAGTTCGACTTCCAGTTGCAGCGGGCCCACGGCGGTGCCGATGAGCAGCGCAGTGGGCGGCCGCGGGCTTTGCAAGAGGCCTGAGCCACCGGGCTGGCTTCTTCGCGGGCTCGCCCGCTCCCACAGGATCACCACAGGGCTGAAACCTGTGTGATCCCTGTGGGAGCCCACGGCGGTGCCGATGAGCAGCGCAGTGGGCGGCCGCGGGCTTTGCAAGAGGCCTGAGCCACCGGGTTGGCTTCTTCGCGGGCTTGCCCGCTCCCACAGGATCACCACAGGGCTGAAACCTGTGTGATCCCTGTGGGAGCTGGCTTGCCGGCGATCAAGGGCGCAGCCCTTGCCATACATCACCGATGCGAGAGGTGCCATGAAAACCCTGATCAAGGACAGTTCACTGTCCGCCATCGTCGCCGGTTGCATCGCCACGATGATCTCCTACGCAGGCCCCCTGGTGATCATCTTCCACGCCGCAGAAGCCGCCGGCCTGTCCCATCGGCAACTGTCCTCCTGGGTCTGGGCAGTGTCCATGGGCAGCGCCGTGCTTGGCGCGCTGCTCAGCCTGCGCTACCGGGTGCCGGTGGTGATCGCCTGGTCGATCCCCGGCTCGGCGCTGCTGGTCACCGCCTTGCCGCAACTGGGTCTGGAACAGGCCGTAGGCGCCTACCTGGTGGCCAACCTGGTTTTGCTGCTGATCGGCATCAGCGGGGCCTTCGACCGCATCATCGCGCGCCTGCCGGGCTCCATAGCCGCCGGCATGCAGGCCGGCATCCTGTTCAGCTTCGGCATCGAGGTGTTCCGCGCCTTGCCGGTGCAACCGCTGCTGGTACTGGCAATGTTCGTCACCTACGTGCTGATGCGCCGGGTGCAGCCGCGCTACGCGGTGGCGGCGGTGCTGTGCGTGGGCACGGTGGTGACCGTGGCCAGCGGGGCGTTTCGCAGCGAGGCGCTGGTGCTGGAGCTGGCGTCGCCGCAGTGGGTCACCCCGCAGTTCAGCCTGGCAGCGGTATTCAGCCTGGCACTGCCGCTGGTGCTGGTGGCCCTGACCGGGCAGTTCATGCCGGGCATGGCAGTGCTGCGCAACGCCGGCTACCCCACGCCGGCCAGCCCGATCATCAGTGCCAGCGCCCTGGCCGGCGCCGCGCTGGCGCCGTTCGGTTGCCACGGGCTGAACCTGGCGGCGGTCACCGCCAGCCTGTGCACTGGCCATGAAGCCCATGAAAACCCACGGCGGCGCTATGTCGCGGCGGTGGCCGGCAGTGCGCTGTACCTGCTGCTGGGGATCGCCGGGGCCACGCTGATGTCGCTGTTCGCAGCATTCCCCGCCGCCCTGATCGCCGCCCTGGCCGGGCTGGCCCTGTATGGCGCCATCAGCGACGCCCTGGCCCGCAGCCTGGCAGAACCGACCGAGCGCGATGCCGGGCTGTTCACCTTCCTGGTCACCGCTTCGGGGGTGGCCTTCCTGGGCCTGTCGGCAGCGTTCTGGGGCCTGCTGTTCGGCCTGCTGAGCCATGGTTTGCTCAGGCTGCGCCAGCCACGTGCCCGGGAGGTGCTGCGCCGTACCCCATGAACCGCCGTGCTTCCAACGCTTTACCCATAAAAACAAGATCAAGAGAGCTTCGGAATGAACAACACCCCTTGCGTCGCCCTGGGCCTGACTTTGCTCAGCCAACCGTTGCTGGCCGCCGAAGGCGGCTTCTTCGAAGATTCGAAGGCCACCCTGAGTGCCCGTAACTACTACTTCAGCCGCGACTTCTCCGACATCGTCGGGGCCAACCGGCAATCCAAGGCCGAGGAGTGGGCCCAGGGCTTCATCCTCGACTTCAAGTCGGGCTACACCCCGGGCACGGTCGGCTTTGGCGTGGACGCCCTGGGCCTGCTGGGCATCAAGCTCGACAGCAGCCCCGACCGCACCAACACCGGGTTGCTGCCGGTGCACGGCGATGGCCGCGCTGCCGACGAATACAGCCGCCTGGCGCCCACCTTCAAGGCCCGGTTGTCCAGGACCGAATTGCGCGTCGGCGAACTGCAACCCAACCTGCCGGTGCTGACCTTCAGCGACATCCGCCTGTTGCCTCCCACCTACCAGGGCGCAAGCCTGAGTTCGGCGGAAATCGACGGCCTGACCGTGCAGGCCGGGCACCTGAAAAGCACCCACCTGCGCAACGAAGGCGGCGACGGCAAGATGAACGCCATGCTCGGCCATGTGCCGATGCGCCAGGCAGAAAGCGATGCCTTCAACTACCTGGGCGGGGATTATGCGTTCAATGCCAACCAGAGCAGCGTCAGCCTGTGGTACGGGCAACTGGAGGACATCTACGAACAGGGCTTTGTCGGCCTCAAGCACAGCAAGCCCGTAGGCAACTGGGTGCTCAGCGCCAACCTGGGGTATTTCACTGCACGCGAGGATGGCGATGCGTTGCTCGGCAACATCGACAACCAGGCGTTTTTCTCGATGTTCACGGCCCGGCATGGCGGGCACAGCTTCCATGCCGGCTACCAGGGCATTTATGGCGACAGCCCGTTCCCACGGGTATTCGCCAACATCTCGCCGCTGGGTAACGAAGTGCCGACCTATGAGTTCGCCTACACCGACGAACGCTCGTACCAGGTGCGCTACGACTACAACTTCGCGGCCATGGGCGTGCCGGGGCTGACGGCGACCGTGCGCTACATCACCGGCAACAATGTCGACACTGGGCTGGGTTATGAAGGACGCGACCGCGAGCGCGACCTGGACATCGGTTACGCCGTGCAGGGCGGGGTGCTGAAGGGGCTGGGGATTCGGGTGCGCAATGCCATGGCCCGGTCCAACTACCGCAGCGACATCGACGAGAACCGCTTGACGCTGGTGTACACCTGGCAGTTGTTCTGAATCATCCATAGAGGCATGTGCAAACCCGGTGGGAGCAGCTGTCTTATGTTGCCTGCACTGACCTCATCGCCGGCAAGCCAGCTCCCACAGGGATAGCGCATACCTTGAGGTCAACGCGGTCGGGGTGGGAGCTGGCTTGCCGGCGATGAGGCCAGTGCAGGCAGCCCGTTACAGATGCACCTTCAAGAGGAATTGCGCATTGGGCCCGGATGAAGTTAGCTTCCGGAAACCTCCCTTTCAGGAATGCCACCCTTGGACTCCATCACCCAGGCCGTACTCGGCGCGGCCCTGCAAGGTACCGTACTCGGCCGCATCCAGGGCCGCCGCTCACTGCTGTATGGTGCGGCGCTGGGCACGCTTCCCGACCTGGACGTGATCATCCGCTACGCCGACCCGGTGTCGCAGATGACCTACCACCGCGGCTTTTCTCATTCCCTGTTCGTGCTCACCGGGCTGGCCTTGCTGCTGGCCTGGCTGGTCAACAAGTGCTGGCCAGGCAAAGGCTATACCTTGCCCAGGCTGTTCCTGGCGTTCTGGCTGGTACTGGTCACCCATCCCTTGCTCGACGCCTTCACGGTCTACGGCACGCAGTTGTTCTGGCCCTTGCAGGCCACCCCGGAAAGCTGGGCCGCGGTGTTCATCATCGACCCGGTCTACACCGTGCCGCTGCTGGCCGCGGTGATCTACGCAATCATCAAGGGGCTGACCAGCAAGGCTACGCAGCTACTCACCTTGGCCCTGGTATTCAGCGCGGCCTACCTGGGTTTCGGCCTGGCCGGACGCATGGCGGCCGAGCAACGTTTCCAGGCTGCCCTCGATCGCCAGGGTATCGCCGTCAGCCAGGTACGTGCCGTGCCGATAGCCTTCAACAGCCTGGTCTGGCGGGTGCTGGCCAAGACCCCGGATGGTGATTACTACGAAGGCATCAGCAGCGGGTTCGACCAGCAAGCACCAGAAATGCAGCGTTTGCCGCGTAATCTGCAGCTGGCGCAAGCGCTGGCCGGGCACCCGTTGCACCAGCGTTTGCGCTGGTTCACCGATGACTGGCTGCGCTACGACCAGGTCGGCGATGCGCTGGTGGTCAGCGACCTGCGCATGGGCATCCCGGGGAACTACACGTTCCGCTTCAACATGGCCCATCGTGACAGCCAGGGGCACTGGATTGCCGATGTGCCGTCGATGTGGAAGGGCGCTGGCCCCGGGGCGGCGTTCAACGGCGACGACCTGATGCTGATCTGGCGACGGATCGTCGAGCAGCAGCCACCTTTGCCGCTGGCTGCCTGGACCGACCGTTACCTGGGGCCTGCCACAGTCGAGCCCGGGCGCTGAGGCATGCGCTCAGCCGGGCTGGACCTGGTCAAGTGGACGGCGATGCTGACCATGGTCGCCGACCACCTGCGTTTCCTGTGGCCTGCTGCCGATGGCCTGTTCGTACTTGGCCGGTTGGCGTTTCCGCTGTTCTGCCTGGCCATTGCAGTGAATGTGGGGCGTGCCAGAGGCGGGGCGCTGTATACCCGCGGCAGCCTGCGTTATCTGGGGTTGATGCTGGTGTTCGCGGTGCTGTCGGAGCCTGTATACCGTTGGCTGGACAGTGGTTCGCCAACGTTCAGCGTGATGCCGACCCTGGTGTTGGGGTTGCTGGTTGCCTGGGGCGTGCATCATCCGTCGAGGTCGGCGCGCGTGCTTGGCGTTGCCGGTCTGCTTGCAGGGTGGTTGTTCAGCGAACAGCTGATGTACGGGTTGTCGGGGGTGATGCTGCCGGGCGCCTGGTTGATGGCCCGCCGCAAGGGAGGGGCGGCCTGGGTGTTGCCTTGCCTGTTGGCCATGGGTGGGAACCTGACCAACAGTTGGTTGCGGGAACATCTGTTGGCGCCCATTACCGTGCTGACGCTGATTGCTGCAGCCTTGGCCATTCCGGTCGGGTTGCTGTTGCTGCGTCATGATGATTGGCGGGTGCCAGCAGTGGGGCGTTGGGGCTACCTGTTCTATCCCGTGCATTTATTGGTGATCAAGGTTTTCGCTTGATCGCTCTCGACGGTCCTGCTTGCATTTCACAAATCCATACCCATCTAAACCGGCCGCACCAGACTCAGGAACCCCCCATGGAACCCAACCGCTTCGGCGACATCGCCGCCTTCGTCAGCGCCGCGAAGGCCGGCAGTTTTACCGCCGCCGCCGCCACCTTGGGCCTGACGCGCTCGGCGGTGGGCAAGAGCATCGCTCGCCTGGAGGCGCGCATGGCCGTGCGCCTGCTCAACCGTACCACGCGCAAGCTGAGCCTGACCGACGAGGGCCTGGTGGCCTACGAGCGCTGGCGGCAGATTCTGGATGACCTGGACGAGGTGGAAAGCACCATGGCCCAGCGCCGGGGCAAGCCCACCGGCACCCTGCGCCTGACAGCACCCCTGTCGTTCGGCCAGCGCCATGTGCTGCCGATTCTCGACCGCTACCTGAAGCAGTGGCCCGAGCTGCGCGCGGATATCCGCTTCACCGACCGTTTCGTCGACCTGGTCGAGGAGGGTATCGACGTTGCGGTGCGTATCGGCGCACCGAAGGAAGACTCGCAACTGTTGACGCGCACGGTGGCCTGGCAGCAGTTCGTCACCTGCGCCTCGCCCGCATACCTGGACGCACGCGGCGTACCGCAGGTGCCCGGCGACCTCTACGGCCACGACAAGATCGCCTTCCTGGCCGGTGAAAAGGCCATGCCGTGGCGCTTCCATACCGAAGCGGGGCTGCACCTGTGCGAAGACCCCGGGCGGCTGAACATCGACAGCTCCGAGGCGATGCTCGAAGGCGCGCGGGCGGGTTTCGGGCTGATTCACCTGCCCACCTACATTACCGGCGACGACCTGCGTGCCGGCACCCTGGTGGAGGTGCTGCAAGCCTATCGGCCGCCAGCAGACCCGATTCGCATCGTCTACCCAAGCAAGCGCCACCTGTCGCCACGGGTACGCGGCTTCATCGACCTGCTGGTAGCCAGCTGGGAACCGGGCGTGCCCTGGGAATACTGATTGGGGAATGGCAGGCCCCTATGCCGGGCCTGAAGCCGGGTTTATCACTGGCTGCGCAGCAGGGAAACTGGCAGTCACTGATAATCCCTGTGGAGACCCCATGACTGCACTGTCCGTACTGGACCTGGTCATGATCGGCGAAGGCAAGACCTTCGCCGACGCGATCGAAGAGTCCCGCCAACTGGCGCGCCATGTCGAGCAACAGCACTACAGCCGCTACTGGATCGCCGAACACCACGACATGCCGGGCATCGGCTCGGCCGCCACGTCACTGGTCATCAACGAAATCGCCAACGCCACCCGGCATATCCGCGTCGGCGCCGGTGGCATCATGCTGCCCAATCACGCGCCGCTGGTGATAGCCGAGCAGTTCGGCACGCTCGACACCCTGCACCCGGGCCGCATCGACCTGGGCCTCGGCCGTGCGCCGGGCAGCTCCGGGCCGACCGTGCGCGCCTTGCGTGGTGCTGCGCCAGAGCGCGACTTCAGCCAGGACATCGCCGAGCTGCGCGACTACCTGGCCGACAACGGCCAGCGCCGCGTGCGCGGCGTGCCGGGCAAGCATGACATCCCGGTGTGGATCCTCGGCTCCAGCCTGTTCGGCGCCGACCTGGCAGCGAAACTGGGCTTGCCCTATGCCTTCGCCTCGCACTTTGCCCCGCGCTACCTGCTGCAGGCCATTGCCCACTACCGGGCCAACTTCCAGCCTTCGGCACAACTGGCCAAGCCGTATGTGATGGTGGGCATGAACCTGTTCGCCGCCGACAGCGACGCCGAGGCAGATTACCTGGCCAGCTCCCATCGCAAGTGGATGCTGGACCTGCATGTCGGGCGCTTCGGCCTGCTGCCCAAGCCGCAGGAGGGTTATGTCGAAAGCCTGCCGGACCATGAACGCGCGGTACTCGAGCAGGTGATGGCCTGCACCGTGGCCGGCGGGCCGGAGCGGGTAAGGGAAGGGTTGCGCACGCTGATCGAGCAGACCGGGGCGGATGAACTGATGATCGACTGCCGCATCCACGACCCGCTGGCGCGGCAGCGTTCGCATGCCTATGCCGCGCAGGCCCTGGCGCAGCTGGGTTAAAGCTACCGGCCTCTTCGCGGGTGACCCCGCTCCCACAGGATCACCACAGACTTGAACTTTGTGGGATCCCTGTGGGAGCGGGTTCACCCGCGAAGAGGCCGGCACAGGCAACAAAAAAGGGAGCCCATGAGCTCCCTCTTTCAGCATCAAGCCTGCTTGAGGAACGGATAATCCGTATACCCCTCAGCCCCATTGGCATAGTCGAACTGCGCCCGGTGCGCATTCAACGGCGCCTGCACCCGCAGCCGCTCTACCAGGTCCGGGTTGGCAATGAAGCTGCGCCCGAACGCTACGGCATCGATCAAGCCACGCCCGATCAGGTCTTCACCTTTCTCGGCGGTGTAGGCACCGGCAGCAATGATCACCCCCGGGTAGGCCGCACGAATCGCCTGGCGGAACTCGTCACGCAGCGGCTTGCCGCCAGCCCAGTCCGGTTCGGACAGGTGCAGGTAGGCAAGGTTGCGCTTGGCCAGTTCGCGGATCAGGTACAGGCCTGCGGCTTCCTGGTCCTCGCCATTGTCCACGCCATTGAAACCACCCAGCGGGAACACACGGATGCCCACGCGCTCGGCGCTCCAGCTCGCAATCGCCGCGTCCACTGCTTCAAGCACGATACGCGCCCGGTTCTCGACGCTGCCGCCGTAGCGGTCTTCGCGTTGGTTGGCGCTCGGGGTGAGGAACTGGTGCAGCAGGTAGCCGTGGGCGGCGTGCAGCTCGATGAAGTCGAACCCGGCTTCACGGGCGTTGGCCGCCGCCTGGCCGAAGTCGGCAACGATGCCGGCGATTTCCGCCTCGCTCAGCGCCCGCGGCGCAGAGGTTTCCACACGCATCAGGTTGCCGTGCTCGTCACGCAGGGTAGTGCGGGCAGCGGCCGGCAGCGCCGAAGGTGCCACCGGTGCTTCGCCGCCGGGTTGCAGGGAAGTGTGCGATACCCGCCCGGTGTGCCACACCTGCACGGCGCTATGGCCGCCATCGGCGTGGATGCCTTCGTTGACACGTTTCCAGGCGGCGATCTGCTCGGCGCTGTGGATGCCTGGCGAGCCGGAATAGCCTTTGGCCTGGAAGGAAATCTGCGTGGCTTCGGTGATGATCAGCCCGGCGCTGGCGCGTTGGCGGTAGTACTCGGCCATCAGCGAGGTAGGTACGTCACCCGGCTCGAGGCTGCGCAGGCGGGTGAGGGGGGCCATGAACACGCGGTTGGGCAGGGTGAGCGGGCCGACTTTCAGGGGTTGCAAGAGTTTCATTGCTGCTCCAGAGGTGGAAAACCAATGGTGCGCACGATACCGAGGTGATTGGGGAAAGGGGGGACCGGGAGCCCGGCATTGGGCTCCCCAATGATTTGTTCCAGCAGCTTGGATGTCGCCTGTTCCGGCCTCTTCGCGGGTAAACCCGCTCCCACAGGGGTTGCACAGGCCCTGAAGGCATAGGTGATCCTGTGGGAGCGGGTTTACCCGCGAAGAGGCCAGAACAGGAGTACGATCAGCTACGGGCCAACCGTCCACTCACATAGTGCGCCACATCATTGAACCCCGGCGTCGACGCATGCCCCGGCGTGACCAGCGAATCAATGAACGCTTCATCCTCCGCCGTAATCTTCACCGCCAGCGCGCCGCCATAGGTATCCCACTGTTCTTCCGTCCGCGGCCCGACAATCGCCGAACTGACCAGCCGGTTGTTCAGCACCCAGGCAATCGCGAACTCGACGATACCCACGCCCTTGGCCTCCACATAGGCCTGGATCTGCCGGGCAATGGCCAGCGACTCCTGGCGCCATTCCACCTCCATGATGCGCTTGTCCTGGCGCCCGGCACGGCTACCGGCATCCGGCACCGCCCCCGGCGCATACTTGCCGCTGAGCACGCCCCGCGCGAGCGGGCTGAACGGCACCACGCCCAGGCCATGGGCGCCGGCTGCGGTGAGTTGCTCCGGCTCGGCCTGGCGGTTGACGATGTTGTACAGCGGCTGGCTCACCACTGGCCTGGGCACGCCCAGGCGCTCGGCAATGTGGCAGGCCTCGGCGATGCGCCAGCCGCGGAAGTTGGACACGCCCCAGTAGCGGATCTTGCCTTGGCGCAGCAGGTCGCCGATGGCCTGCACGGTTTCTTCCAGCGGCACCTTGTGGTCTTCGCGGTGCAGGTAGTAGATGTCCAGGTAGTCCATGTCCATGCGCGTCAGCGTGGCCTCCAGGGCATTGAAGATGTGCTTGCGCGACAGCCCGCTGCGGTTGGGCAGGCCATCGGCCGGGCCGAAGCCCACCTTGCTGGCCACGATCCAGTCCTGGCGATGGCGGGCCACCGCTTCGCCGACGATTTCCTCCGCGCGCCCGGCGTTGTACACGTCTGCGGTGTCGATGAAGTTGATGCCCTGGTCCCAGGCCTTGTCGATGATGCGCAGGGCGTCCTCGGTGCTGGTCTGCTCGCCGAACATCATGCTGCCCAGGGTAAGGGCGGAAACCTGCAGGCCACTGTGGCCGAGGGGGCGGTAGATCATGCGCTTGGGTCCTTGTGCAGTCGGCTGATCTACCCGTTTTACACACAACCGGGGCGCAATGAAAGGCAGCCTCAACCGATCAGCGCCAAGGCCTCCTGCAAGGTCAACGGGCGCTTCAGGCGTTGCGACAACGTCGCCATGGCATCGGAATAGCCCTTGGCGATGACCGCCTCGACCCGCTCATCCACGCATTGCAAGGCGATGAAGTCGCCTTTTTCCGGCTCGCCGACGAACTCGATGCGGTTCCAGTCCCGCGCGTGGCCCAGTACTTCGTAGGTGCGGCCGTGCTGGTAGGTCCAGAAGAACGGCACATCGGCATAGCGGCGCTGCTCGCCGAGCATGTTGGCGGCGGCGATCACCCCATGTTGCTGGGCCAGGCGCCAGTGTTCGATACGCACCGGGCGCCCGCTGAGCGGGAAGGTGGCGATATCCCCTGCGGCCCACAGGCCATCTGCAGCGCGCATTTCAGCGTCGACTTGCACCGACTTGTCTTCGGTCAGCAGCACCCCCTGGATGAAAGCGGTCGCCGGTCTGACCCCGGTGCCCAGCAGCACCAATGGCGTCTGTAGCCGTTCACCGTTGGCCAGCAGCACGGCCTCGACCTTGCCCTGGCCCTCGATCCGCTCGACCTCGGTGGGGCCGTGGAAGGTGACCCCCTTGCGTTCGTGCAACTCGCGGATGCTACGGCCGATGCGCTCGCCCAGTTGCCGGGCCAGGGGGACCTCATGGCGGGTGACCAGGTGCACCTGCACACCGTACTTGCGCAAGGCCGAGGCGGCCTCAAGGCCGATGAAACCGTCGCCGACTATCACTGCCGGCTGGCCGGGCTCGGCAGCGTCCAGCAGGTGCGCGGCATCCTCCCGTGAGCGCAGGGTAAATACCCCGGGCAGGTCGACGCCCGGGATGTCGGGCCGCAGCGCCTTCCCGCCGGTGGCCAGCAGGCAGGCGTCATAGTCGATCTGCTGGCCGTCGGCCAGGGTGATCTGGCGCTTCTGCGTGTTCAGGGTGCGCACCTTGCCATGCTTGCGCTCCAGCTGGCCCTTGCGCAGGGCGTCTGCGTCGAGCAGGGCCGGCACCTCATCGGGCGGCATCTGCCCGGCGATCACGAATTTGCTGAGGGAAGTACGATCGTAGGCTGGCTGGCGCTCCTGATCGACCCAGACCAGGCGGCCGGCAAAGCCATGGGCCAGCAGGGTGGCGACTGCGGCGCTGCCCGCGGCACCGGCGCCGACCACCACGAAACAGCGGGCGTCGCTGTGGCGGGGCGGCTCGGTTCTGGGCAGGGGTTGGTCGTCGACCCAGACCTCGTCGCCCTTGACCCAGGTTTTGTAGCGGCGCAGGTCGGCCAGGGCCGGCGGCTCGCAGACCGCGCCCTCGTCCACGGCGAACGCGGCCTTGTGCCAGGGGCACACCAGCAGGCCGCCGCACACCACGCCTTCATTGAGTGGCGCGCCTTCGTGGGGGCAGTTGCCCTGGTAGGCGTGCACCTGGTCGCCCTGGCGGATGAGGATGATCTCCTCGTTGCCGGCCTGGACGCGCAGGGGGCGGTGTTCGTCGAGTTGGGCCAGGCGGGCCACGGCGTGCTGGGTCATGGGGGTTCTCCAAAGGGACCTTTGGAACCATTTGACGCCTGGGCTGGGGAGGGGATGCGTTGAGCTGACGATCGGTGGAGGGTGGGGATTGTGTGTGGTCTGGGCGGGCCTCTTCGCGGGTGAACCCGCTCCCACATGGATCCCACAATCTTCAAGTTGGTGGTGATCCTGTGGGAGCGGGTTTACCCGCGAATGCCTCAACTGGCCCTTGCAGTACTCAGCGCACCAGCCCGGGTAACCCGCAAGGCCACCAGGCTACCCAGCACGATCAACGCCGCCAGCGAATACAGCGCGGCATCGGTCGAGCCGGTCTGGTCCTTGATGAAACCGACCAGGTACGGGCTGAGGAAACCGGCCATCTGGCCCACCGAGTTGATGATCGCCAGGCCGGCGACAGCCGCGCCGGCGCTGAGCAGCGCGGTGGGCATCGGCCAGAACATCGGCAGGCCGGTGAGCGCGCCCATGGTGGCGATCGACAGGCCGAGGATGGCGATGGCCGGGGTGCCGGCGAAGTTCACCGCAATCAGCAGGCCGATGGCGCCCATCAGCATCGGCACCACAAGATGCCAGCGGCGCTCGTTGCGCAGGTCGGCCGAACGCCCGCACAGGATCATGAACACGCCGGCCAGCAGGTACGGGATGGCGCTGAGCCAGCCGATCAGCAGCGGGTTGTCGAAGCCCATGTTCTTGATGATCGACGGCAGCCAGAAGTTGATCGCGTACACACCGCTCTGGATGCAGAAGTAGACAAAGCCGAAGGTCCAGATCAGCGGGTTGGTCAGCACGGCGAGCACGCCGTCGCCGGTGGTGCTCGGCTTGCTGGCGGCATCGGCCTCGAGGTCGGCGGCGATCAGCTGGCGTTCGGCCGGGCTCAGCCAGGCGGCTTTCTGGTAGCCGTCACTGAGCAGGAACACCGCCAGTACACCCAGGGCAACGGTCGGCAGGCCCTGGATCAGGAACATCCATTGCCAGCCGGCCAGGCCGTGCTGGCCGGCGGCGAAGTGTTGGAGGATCCAGCCGGAGAACGGCCCGCCGAGCAGGCCCGAAACCGGGATCGCCGACATGAACAGGGCCATGATGCGACCGCGGCGTGCCGCCGGGAACCAGCGCGAAAGGTACAGCACCACGCCTGGGAAGAAGCCGGCTTCGGCGGCGCCGGTCAGCAGGCGCAGGGCGTAGAACTCGGTGGGCGTGGTGACGAACAGCAGGCAGGTGGAGAGGCTGCCCCAGGCGATCATCATCAGCGCGATCCAGCGCCGCGGGCCGAAGCGGTTGAGCGCCAGGTTGCTCGGCAGGCCGCAGAGCACATAGCCGATGAAGAAGATGCCGGCGCCAAGGCCGTACACCGTTTCGCTGAACTTCAGGGCGTCGAGCATCTGCAGCTTGGCAAAGCCGACGTTGACGCGGTCCAGGTAGTTGAACAGGTAGCAGATGAAAATGAACGGAATCAGCCGCAGGGTGATGCGCCGGTACAGCGCGTTGCGGGTGGTGTCCGTGCCTTGGTCAGGGGCGGGGCTGTATGCCATGATCGGGTTCTCTGTTGTTATGGTTGTCGCCGCGTCGCCTGTTCCGGCGCTCGCCCTGACGAGTCTCGGGGACTGCGGCGTGCCTGTCTTTGTGCTTTTGCACAGCACTTGCACCGGGCTGCTGTGCCCGAGCCCAAATCCCTGACACCCAAAGGACCGCTCAATGTTCGAACTCGACCATGACCTGGCGCAGGATATCGTTGACCGCGCGATGGCCATTCTGCCATGCAACGTCAATGTCATGGACAGCCAGGGGTTGATCCTCGGCAGTGGCGAACCTGAGCGTATCAACACCCGCCACGAGGGTGCGCAACTGGTGCTGGCCAACGGCCGCATCGTCGAACTGGATACGGACGCTGCCAAGTGCCTGAAGGGCGTGCAGCCCGGGGTGAACCTGCCGCTGATGCTGGATGGCCGATTGATGGGCGTACTCGGCCTTACCGGTGATCCGCAGCAAGTGCGCACTTATGGCGAGCTGGTGCGCATGACCGCCGAAATGCTGCTGGCCCAGCGCCATTTGCAGGCCGACCAGCAATGGCGACGGCAGCGCTGTGACGATTTGCTGGCCCTGCTGCTGGGCGGCAGCGGCGATTCCCCCCGGTTGCTCGACGAGGCCCGGCAACTGGGCCTCAAGCCCCAGCTGCCGCGGGTACCGTGCCTGTTCGAGCTGGCCTCGGGGCCAGCCGCCGAAACCCTGGCGGCATGGTTGATGAGCCGCTACCCGGACAGTTGGTGCGTAAGCCCGGCCCGCCAGTCGTTGTTGTGGTGTCGCCCGGCAGGTGTGGCGCTGGACGAACCTCGCCTGCTGGAACGCCTACAGCGCCATGGCTGGGACGTGGAGCGGCTGGCCCTGGGCAGTGTCGCGCAAAGCCTGGAGCAACTGCGCCGGGGTTATCGCCGGGTGCGCGACCTGTTGGCCTATGGGCGCGAGGTACTGCCCGGCGAGCGCTTGCTCAGCCTGCAGCGCTACCGGTTGCCGGCATTGTTGTGGCGGCATCGCAACGATGATGCGCTGGATGAATTGCTGGAGCCGTTGCAACGTATTCGCAGCAAGGACAACAGCGGGCAATTGCTCACCACCCTGCGCGCCTGGTGTGCCCATGACGGCCAGAGCCAGGCCTGTGCCGATGCCCTGGGCATCCACCGCAACAGCTTGCGCTACCGCCTGGAGCGGATTGCCGAGCTGGGCGAGGTCGACCCGCTGCGCATGGAAGGGATGCTTAGCCTGTACCTGGGGTTGCAGCTGCTGCCTGCCGACTGAAGGGCCGCCTGCCCCGGCCCTATCGCCGGCAAGCCAGCTCCCACAGGATGCATGCTGCTCTCAGGCCTGTGTTGAACCTGTGGGCGCTGGCTTGCCGGCGATAGGGCCAGTGCAGGTGAAAGGCATCTGCCCAAACAACCCGCCCGGCGTTTTGTGCATTTGACCGAGGCCACCTTTGCGGCCACCTGTCAGCATGCCGCTCATCAGGACAGGAGAAACCCCATGAAGATCGTCATTGCCCCCGACTCGTTCAAGGACAGCCTCGACGCCGCCGGTGTCGCCCGTGCCATCGCGGCGGGCCTGGCCGAGGCCTGGCCGGAGGCCGAGCTGGTCGAGTGCCCGATGGCCGACGGTGGCGAAGGCACCATGGATGCGATTCTTGCCGCCAGCCACGGCGAGCTGCGTCGTCAGACAGTGCGCGGGCCGTTGGGGCAAAGCGTGGAGGCGGGCTGGGGCTGGCTGCCGCAAAGCCGCACGGCGATCATCGAAATGGCCCAGGCCAGTGGCCTGCAACTGGTGCCCACTGGCCGCCGCGATGCCTGCCGCAGCAGCACCTGGGGTACCGGCGAGCTGATTGCCGCCGCCCTGGCCGCGGGCGCGCAAAGGGTAGTGCTGGCTATCGGTGGCAGTGCCACCAACGACGCGGGTAGCGGCATGTTGCGGGCGCTGGGCCTGCGCCTGCTGGACGCCGACGGGCAAGCGCTGGAAGAGGGCGGCCTGGCCTTGGCCAAGCTGGCCCGCATCGATGCCAGCGACCTTGACCCGCGCCTGGCCGAGGTGCAGTTCGAAGTCGCGGCAGACGTCGACAACCCGCTGTGTGGCGCCAACGGCGCATCGGCGATCTTCGGCCCGCAGAAGGGCGCCAACCCACAGCAGGTGCAGGCGCTGGACCAGGCCCTGGGGCATTTTGCCGACCATTGTGCGCAACTGCTGGGTGAGGATGTGCGGGACTACCCAGGCTGTGGCGCTGCTGGTGGCATGGGGTTCGCAGCCCGGGCCTTCATGGGCGCGCAATTCCGCCCTGGGGTGGAAGTGGTGGCCGAACTGGCCGGCCTGGATGCCATGGTGCAAGGTGCAGACCTGGTAGTGACCGGCGAAGGGCGCTTCGACGCCCAGACCTTGCGTGGCAAGACGCCGATGGGGGTGGCTCGGGTTGCCAAGCGCCATGGGGTGCCGGTGGTGGTGCTGGCCGGCACCTTGGGTGAAGGCTACCAGCAGCTGTATGCCCATGGCGTCGACGCTGCCTTTGCCTTGGCCAGCGGGCCGATGAGCCTGGAGCAGGCTTGTGCCAATGCTGCTGAGCTGCTGCGGGCGCGGGCTTGTGATATCGGGCGGCTGTGGCGCTGCGCAACGCGAACTTGATCGACCACTGCAGTCTGCCGCACCCCGCGCTTGGTCATTGATTTTTTTGTTGTTATCGTAGAAAGGAGAATCGAAGGTAGCCAGCAAATGCCCGTCACAGAGCCTTTCCACGATAACGTTGCGGTCTTTACCGATGCCGCACAGGGCCTGGGACTGGCCTGTTCCATGACGCTGGCGGAGGTGGGCGAGTTGCGCAACCGCCTCAAGGCATGCCGCTACGTGCCAGTCAACGTCGCCAGCACCCGCGCCGACCTGGGCGAAAGCCTGGTCTGGGATGAAGGCAGCGGCGCGTTGTACTTTGTCGATATCTCCGGCGGGCGAATCAACCGCCTGACGCCTGATGGCCAGGCCGAGTGCCTGTACGAATCCGCGGCACGCATTGGTGCGCTGGCGCTGACCGACCAGGGCAACCTGATTTTCACCGAAGACGCCAGCGTGGCCATCTTCGACGTGTCGCTGCGCAAGGTGCGCCGGCATTCGGTGTCGGTTCACCCGCGGTCGACCTACCGTTTCAACGACGGCGCCTGCGACCCGCAGGGCCGATTCGTGACCGGGCTGATGGACGATGCCCTGACCGGCAACACCGGGGCACTGTTCCGCTTTGACGGGCAGTTGAATGATCAGGTGATCCACGACGACATGGCGTTGCCCACCGGCCTGGCCTGGTCGCAGGACGGCCACACGGTGTACTTCGTGGACTCGGCGGCGCGCTCGATCTACCGCGCCAGTTACCTGGCCGAAGGCCGGCTTGGCGCGGTCACTCTGTTTGCCGAAACCCCTGCCGAACTGGGGCGGCCGGACGGCCTTGCGCTGGACCGTGACGGCGGCCTGTGGGTGTGCCAGTACCATGGCAGTTGCCTGTTACGCTATGACCGCCATGGCCACCTCACCGACCAGGTACTGATGCCAGTGCCGTGCCCCACCAGTTGCTGCTTCGGTGGGGAGGGGATGAATACCTTGTTCATCAGCACCGCGCGCTTGGGCATGAGTGCCGAAGACTTGCAGCATTACCCCGACGCTGGCGACCTCTATGCCATCAACCCGGAAATTGGCGGCATCGCCCGTCACACCTTCAAGGAATAAGCTTTTGCGCCTGGCTGGCCGGTAGCACGGCCAGTTCGCCAAAGCGCTGCGCCGCGTCGATGTAGCGCAACGCCGACTTCGCGTCTTTCCAGCCCACATAGCTCATCAGCGCCTTCAGCTCCCAACCGTTGGCCGTGGCCCAGGTGGCAAAACCTCGGCGCAGCGAGTGCCCGGTATACAGCGCCGCCGGTACCCCGGCGCGCTCCAGCATGCGCCGCAGCAGGCCGACCAGGCTGTTGCTGTTGAGCGCGGTGTCGCCGAGGTTGCCCCAGCGGTCGAGCTTGCGGAACACCGGCCCATGGGCGATGCCGGCGACTTCCAGCCATTGCAGGTAGGCCGTGACCGGGCACAAGGCCTTGAGGGCCGGGGTGCGATGCTGTACGCCCAGGGCTTCGCGGTCGCCCTTGCTGCGTGGCAGGAACAGGGTGATGCCGACGCCGGCCTCGGCCTGGATGTGCTCCACGCGCAGGCGAGCCAGTTCATCACCCCGAAAACCGCGCCAGAAGCCCAGCAATAGCAGCGCAGCGTCGCGACGCGCCCGGCGCAGGGAGGCCAGGTCATGCTGTTCCCGGGCCTGGCGGGCTTCTTCTTCGAAGCATTGCACTGCGCTTTGCAGGTGCTGCAGCAACAGCGGCGCCGCCTGCCTGGGCGGTGTCGGGTGCAAGGTGCGGATGCCGCGCAGCACCTGGCGCACCAGCGGCGCCTTGGTCGGGTCGGGGAAACCTTGGGCGACGTGCCATTGGCTGAGCGCCGCCAGGCGCTGGCGCAGGGTGCTGACGGCATGTTGGTCGGCGTGGTCGGCCAGGTAGCGGGTGATGCTCTCGGCCGTGGCCGGGAGAAAACCGCCCCAGTGGGTTTCGAAATGCTCGATGGCGGCCTGGTAGCTGCGCCGGGTGTTGTCACGGGTGGCGGCGCGGAGGTAGCGCTCGATGTCGGTCATGGTGCGGGTGCAAGTGGATGATGGGCACACGATAAACCGAAATGGATTGCCTGTCCTGGCTGCGATGCTGGCGGGATTGTCGGGGGCGCTTTGCGCCCCTTTCGCGACACAAGGCCGCTCCCACAGGGTTGCGCTGCCTGCAGGTCCAGCGCTGTACCTGTGGGAGCGGCCTTGTGTCGCGATGGGCTGCGAAGCAGCCCCGATCTGGCTTGCGTTACACGCAGGCCTTGTCCTCGACACCGTTGAAGAGCGGGTAGTCACGCAACTGCGCCGGCGACAGTGGCCGGCTGAAGTGGTAGCCCTGGGCGATATCGCAGCCGGCAAGCTTCAGGCACACCACTTGTTCGCGGGTTTCCACGCCTTCGGCCACCACTTCCAGGCCCAGGCGTTTGGCAAGGATGATGGTGGACGACACGATCGGGCTGTCGTCGTGGCTGTTGGAAAGCGGCGCAATCAGCGAGCGGTCGATCTTCAGTTTGCTCAGCGGCAGCGAGTGCAGGTGGGCGAATCCGGCGTAGCCGCGGCCGAAATCGTCCAGGCTGATGCCCAGGCCAGCGTCGCGCAGGGTGTGCAGGTGCGCCACCGCCGTGCCTTCGGGGTCGAGGATGGTGGTTTCGGTGATTTCCAGCTCCAGCTGCTGCGGGGCGATGGCGTACTGCTGCAGTTTGCTCAATAGCCGTGCAGCGAAGTCCGCCTGGCGTAGCTGCAGGGCGGATACATTGACCGCCAGCCGTGTCTCCCGGCCCTGGGCGTGCCAACTCGACAAGGCCTCGCAGGCCAGGCGCAGCACCTCCCAGCCCAGTTCGACAATGAAGCCGCTGCGTTCGGCAAGGTCAATGAACCGGTCCGGGTACAGCAGGCCGAACTCGGGGTGGTCCCAGCGCACCAGCGCTTCGTAGCCCAGCACCTGCTGGGTGTCGAGGCGGATCTGTGGCTGGTAGTGCAGCACGAACTGGCGCTCGGCCAGGGCGCTGCCGAAGGCCTGTTCGAGGGTGAAGGCGTGGATGTCGGCCAGGTTCAGCGACGGGTCGAAGAAACGGTACTGGGCGCGCCCGGCCTGCTTGGCCGAGTACATCGCGGCATCAGCACTGCGGATCAGGCTGTCGATGTCCTGGCCATCGCGCGGGCAGATGCTCACGCCCACGCTGGGGCTGGTGTTGACCTCCTGGCCGTCCAGCGCGTAGGTGGCCGACAGCTTCTGCACCAGTACGCGGACCCAGGCATTGATCTGTTCCTCGCTGCGCTCGCCGGCCAGCAGCACCACGAACTCGTCGCCACCAAAGCGCGAAGCCTCGTCGCCTGGCTCCAGCAGACGCTGGATACGCCCGGCCACGGCCTGCAGCAGCAGGTCGCCGATCTTGTGCCCGAGCGAGTCGTTGATCGACTTGAAGCGGTCCATGTCGATGAACAGGATCGCCATCAGCCGGCGCTTGCCGCGTTGCCGGGTCAGCGCCTGGCCGGCCACCTCGACGAACTGGCGCCGGTTGTGCAGGCCGCTGAGGTGGTCGGTGGCCGCGGCATGGCTGCTGCGCCGGTGTTCGTCCTCGAGGCGGCCGATCAACTGCTGGTTGACCTGCTGCGCCTGTTCCAGCGCGTTGAAGGCCTCCTGGCGCTTGCGCAACAGGCGCAAGGTCCACAGCAGGCTGGCGAGGATCATCAGGGTCATGCTCAGGTTCAGCCAGAACTGCCGGGAATAGGCCAGCGTCGAAGGCGCGAGGATTTCGTCCTGGCGCTGGCTGACCACCACGCTGAAACCCCGCTCGGGCAGGCGCCGGTACAGGCTTTGGTACGGGTCGCCGGCCGCGTACTGGGTCAGCATGCCTGCTTCACTGCCGCTGTCCGGCAGCCCGGGCAGCAGGGCGTCGCCGGCCACCACCACGCCGCTGCTATCGATGCGCAACCGCTCCAGGCCGTCATCCTGCAACAGGCGCACCAGCCCGCTGCTGCCCAGGTCGATGTGCTGTAGCAGCACCGCCAGGTAGCCGATGTCCAGCTGCACCACCAGGATATTGTCGATTTCGCGGCCGGGCAGGTTGGTCAGCGGCAGCAGGAAGGGCAGGTGCCAGTTGGGCAGGGTGGCCGGTTGGCCGGGGGGCTGCACGCTGGGCAGGAACGGTTTGAAACCGTAGCGGGCAACGTGCCGTTGCAGCTGGCGCAGCCAGTCTTCGGGCAGTTCGGCGGCTTCTTCGGCATGGCTGGCCGACAACAGCCGGCCTTGCCGGTCATACAGGCTCATGCGCTTGAATACCGGGTCTT
Organism: Pseudomonas sp. X4; assembly: GCF_040784925.1. Lineage (NCBI taxonomy): Bacteria > Pseudomonadati > Pseudomonadota > Gammaproteobacteria > Pseudomonadales > Pseudomonadaceae > Pseudomonas > Pseudomonas sp. X4. Next base: position 5,285,121 of record NZ_CP160798.1, read on the forward strand.
CGGCAAGCATCCGCGCCAGGCTGACGCTGCCCTGGCGCAGCACCTTCATGTCGTCCTGGGTGACCCGGCCCACGGCTTGGGCGCGATCCACCAGCTGGCGCAGGCTCTCGCCGACGATACTGGCCAGGTTCAGGTGCTCGGCGGCCTTGGCCGACAGCGCGTCCTGGCGGGCGGCGGCCTTCTGCGAAACGTGCAGCCCCCAGAGAAAGGCCAGGGTGGCTGCACAGAGCATCAGGATCAGCAGCCGCAGAAGGCTGGCGGATGAAAGCGAACGGCGAATCACTGCTGATAGTTCCCGACCCTGGGTGATGGTCGAAAAAATACGACAGTAAGATGACAGCCTAATGACTGATGGCTAATTGCCTTTAAGGATTGCCCTTATCGGCCAGGGGCGTCTGCAGGCGCGCGGTTTCTTCCTCCATGTAACTCATCAGCGCGCTGACTTCGGTATCGCCCAGGCGCATGTTGGGCATGGCCACGCGGTTGTACTGTTCGTACAGCAGCATGGCCAAGGGGTCTTTCTGGGCCAGCATCAGGTCGGGCTCCTTCAGCCAGCGGGTCAGCCAGCTGGCATCACGCTGGCGGGTCACGCCCAGCAGGTCGGGGCCGATGCCGGGCTGCCCTGGTTCGGCGTTGCCCAGGGTGTGGCAGGACGAGCAACGGGTACGGAACAGCTGCTCGCCACTGCTGGGGGCGCGCACCTCGGGAGCCTGGGCGTAGTCGTTGGCCATGGCGCTGGCCTGTTTCCAGTTGTGCAGGCTGTTGCCCAGGCGGTCGGCGAGGATGTACGGGCTTTCGAAGGGCGAGGCTTTCATCCAGCGGCCGGTGGCCTGGTTGCCGATGATCAGGCTCAGGTTGTGGTCTTTGGAGCGGCCGTTTTCCAGGCCATCGATGTACAGGCCCAGGCTGCGGCGCAATTGTTCGATATCGGCTGGCTCGCCGGTGAGCAGCGTCCAGCCGGGGCCGATACCGAACTTTTCGGCGTAGCGCTTGAGGGTGGCGGGGGTGTCGTTGTAGGGGTCGATGCTGATGGAGTAGAGGAAGATGTCCTTGCCGACCCGGTCACCGAGGATTTTTTGTACCTGGCGCAGGCGGGCGGTTTCCACCGGGCAGGAATCGGAGCAGCCGGTGAAGATGAAGTTGATGGCGACCACCTTGTTTTTGATCAGGTCGTCGAAGAAATGCACTTTTTCACCTTCCTGGGTGAGCAGCGGGATGTTGGGGAAGTAGTCGGCACCCCAGGGCGTTGCAGCTTCCTCGGCCACGGGTTGCTGCGGTTGCAGCGGCCAGAACGGGATGCTGGCGGCGAACAGTGAGAGCACCAGCAGGAAACGCCATGAGCCGGACATGATGCGGTCCTCGTCGATAACGGTATTGGGGGCTGCCCTGCAGCCCTATCGCCGGCAAGCCAGCTCCCACAGGTACTGCACAAGGCTTGGAGCCGATGCGGTCGAGGTGGGAGCCGGCTTGCCAGCGATGGGCCGCATGGCGGCCCCCGCTTTCGGTTACCTGATGCTGACCGGCGCCGTCACGCTCTGCCCCAGTGCCGATTTCACGGTCACGGTCGCTGGTGTGGCCGGGCCGCTGCCGGTGGTGGTGGTCGACAACCGCCAACGGGCACCGCTGGTAGTGGCACTGAGCGTGGCCGTGCCCAGCAGCAGCGGGCCACTGGTGGTAGCCGCCGTCACGGTAATGCTGTTGCCGGTGGCCACCGTGGTGGTGCCCGAAATGTCCCAGGTGAAGCGGTTGCCGCTGCGCACCTGCACCGTGGCACTGGTGACCTGGATCTGGTCGACCGCCGCTGCCGGGCTCACCGCAATGCTGACCGTGGCCGGGGCCACCGATTCGGCGCCCTTGGCATCACGAGCCGAGTAGTTGAAGCTGGCGGTGAACGCTGTGGTTACCGTGGCCGGTGGGACGTAGGTGACCGTTGTGCCGTCGGTACTGGTAGCGCCCTGGCCGGAGCTCGGCTGGCTGAGGCCGACGACGGTCAACGGCAGGTTGTTTTCCGGATCGGTGTCGTTGGCGAGCACGTTCAGGGTGATCTGCTTGCCTGCCGTAGTAGCCGCGCTGTCGTTGGCCGCGACCGGCGGTTTGTTGGCCGGGTCGTCGTCATCATGGTCTTTGGTGCGGAAGGTCGGCAGGCCAACCGAAGCCACGTACTCCACGCCATCCCAACCCGGCAGCGGGGTCGGCATCACCTGGAACTGGCCTGGGTGTTCCAGGTCCCAGCGCAGCAGCATCGACGAGTCCTCATGCTGGGTGTTGTGGCAGTGTTCCATGTAGGTCCCGGCAAACTCGCGGAAGCGCAGGGCCACTTCCACTTCTTCCGAAGAATCGATATCCGGCCCGATGCGATACACATCCTTGCGCGCCCATTTTTCCCATTCTGGTGGGGCCTTGCCATCGCGGCTGAGGATCACACCTTCCTCGAAGTGCACATGCACCGGGTGGCTCCAGCCATTGCCGCCGTTGATGATCTTCCACACTTCCAGGGTGCCGTCGCCGCTGAAGCCACCGTCGGTGGACTGCTGGGCCAACTGTGGCGCCGCGTTGATGCGCCGTGGGTCCATGGAATAGCCAAAGCCGCCATCGGTCTTGATCGTCCAGGGCTGGGTGTCGGTACCGTCCGAGCGACCAAAGATGAACTCGCGATGGCGGGCATCCTTGAGCTTGGCCTGGTCGGTGGCCGAATTACGGTCAATCGGCAGCGGCAGCATTTTCAGGCCTTCGGCCTTGCCCGGTTTGGCCGGCTCATAGGCAACCGGGTCCATGCTCAGGTCCTGGCCGCTGTAGGGCTGAACCACGAACTGCATGAACTTGCCGATCGCCGGGTCGCCGTTGTCCCACTCCGGCCCGTTGCTGGTCTGCTTGATCACCGCCTTGTATTTTTCCGACAGCACATCGGCCAGGGCAATGGCGCCTTCCGGGCCCTTGCCGCTCTGATGCTCCTCCAGGTTGACGAGGTACAGCTTGTCGCCGACCTTGATGCCGTGCTTGGCGAAGTTGATGATGATGTCGTAGCGCTCGGCGATGCCCTGCAGCGGCAGGACGCCGTTGTTGTCCTGCAGGTTGCCGTCACCGTTGAGGTCCATGGTGCCGTCGAACGGCACGGTGTGTTCCATGATGTTGCCGTCGTTGGCGATCATGTGGAACGGTACCCGCGCATACGACAGGTTGGAGCCGGTGGGGCCTTTGAACTCGCCGCTGTTGCCGGCGATCTCCCGCACGACGGCAAGCTTCAGGTAGCGCGACACCGAGCCATTGAGGATACGGAAGCGGTAGCTGCGTGCGCGTACCTTGAGCGTGGGCCGGTACTGCCAGTTGACCAGGATTTGGTCGCCGAGGAAGCCGTCGGTGTTGAACGGGTTGAACCACAACTGGCCGTTGGCATCCCAGGCCTTGTCGGCGATCACCAGATTGACATCGTAGTCCCGGTTGCCCCACGGCATGCCCGAGCCACTGGGGAAACGCAGGTTGACGCCATCCTGCAGCGCCTCGTTGCCGCGGTCCAGGGCACTGTAGTAGTTCATCATCACGGCGTTGCCTTTGTAGACGTTCTGTGCCGTGAAATCCATCATGTGGTCGTGGAACCAATGGGTGCTCATGGTTTCGCGCCAGTCACCACGAATCTTGATGCTGCCGTTCTGGCAGGTTTTCAGGCCTGGCGAGGCGTCATTGACGAACAGGGTTTCACCCGGAGAGCAGGGGAACGCCGCACGCGGGTCCTGGGCGCGGGTGTTGATGGTGTCGTAGCCGGCCAGCTGCAACGGCCAACGGTAATCGTAATACTGGCCGGGAAAGAAGTAGGCATTGGCATAGCCATCGCTCTCGGCCGGCGAATGGCCGTTGTGCTCGTGGGTGGAAAGGGTGTGCAGGCCAAAGCCGTTGTTGGCCGAAGGGTCGATCGGCAGGGCGTTGTAGTGGCGCATCAGGATCGGCTGGCCATAGCGCGCCATCAGCAGCTTGGGCGGGAAGGTGCCGTCGAAGGTCCACAGTGACTTGTGGTTCTGCAGCGGCATTTTTGGGTGGAAGCGGGTGTCGATGCCCTTGGTGGTGCCCAATGTGTTCGGGATGTCGGAAGTCTGGTAGTACAGACCTCCCGGGGCAAATTCACCGACTGCATAGTTGTGCAGTTGCTTGCGGTCACGCAGGCCGAGGTTGATGCGCGCACCGGCCTGGGCGGTCTTGAACCCTGCCTGCGGGTAGAACTCGTTCCAGCGCTGGTGCGACCAGCCTTTTCCTGGTGGTCGACCTTCCGCCGGCGAGCCGACCGGCTGGCGGTTGAGGAACATTTCGATCTGCGCCTTCCACGGGTTGCGGTCGAGCACGTTGGAATACTGGGTCGGGAACGGGTACAGGCCCGGCTGTTTGAGGAAGGCTTCCAGGGCCGTGCCGCTAGGGCCGCTGCGGGCCACCACATTAGGGTCCTGCGCCGGTGCTGCGCCCAAGGTGGGCACCGGGAAGGTCAGGGCCGGCGGCGGCAACGTGGGGTCGAGTTTTTCCGTGCCGAATTCCTCGAACAGCAGTAACTGCTGGGTAAACGGCAGCGCCCCGAACAAAGGGCTGGGCTTGCCGTTGGTGGGGTATTTTTCTCCAGTTTGCAGGGCCGGCGGCAGCACGTTGTTGGCGCGTACTGTGTCGCGGTCACCGTACACGCCATCGGTCAACTCGAGTGCGCCTCGATTGGCCTCTGGCATGCTGTAAAGGTCCAGCAAGGCCTGGGTTGGATCTTCCGGCTGGTCGGTATAGGCCGAAGGGTCGGTCGGCGGTGGCATGCTGTTGTCGTCGAGGGGAGCGGCGATAGCCGTGACCAGCCCGAGGCCGAGCATCAGCGTGGTGAGGGTGGACAGCTGGAATGCATGCCTGGCAGGGTGGATCACGGCAGGTGTTTTCATTGCCTTGTGCCTCGCTCTCGACATAATGGCCTGCGGCCATCAATGGCTTTTTGCCCGTTTCTGGGGCTAGAGCAACGGGTGTGCCAACCAAATACGAGGAATGTGTTTCTAAACAAATCCTTGTGGCGCCTGATGTGCGCTAAATGCCATTGCGTCAAAAATGGGTGAGGGGCCCCACTAGTGGGTCACCCATTGCCCACAGATTGGGTGGTGACAGCAGCAGCGCCCTGGGGTATACCTGAGCGCCACCAAGGGGAGCCCGGCATCGGGCTGAGAAACCGCTAGATGCTGCAGCGCGGTGACCCTTCGAACCTGATCCGGATCATGCCGGCGAAGGGATGGGACTTGAAACCTGCCTTTTTGCCGGCCTCACTGCGAGGCCCGTCCATGCCAACCATCGCGGTCTCGCTGTCACCCCCATCAAGGACAGCAACATGACCGAACGCTTCAGCCAGTCCCTGCGCCGCCGCAGCGAGCCGACCTGGTCGGCGGCCGTTGGCCACCGCTTCGTCACCCAATTGTGCGACGGCAGCCTGCCGGACCCGATCATGGTCGACTACCTGGTGCAGGACCACCGCTTCCTCGACAGCTTCCTGACCCTGCTGGGCGCGGCCATCGCCACTGCCGACACCTTCGAGGCGCGCCTGCGCTTCGGGCGCTTTGCGGGGATGATCTCCAGTGACGAGAACACCTACTTCCTGCGCGCCTTCGAGGCCCTGGGGGTAAGCCCCGCGCAACGCAGCGAACCGGCCGACACTGTGCCAACCGCAGGCTTCAAGGCGATCATGCGCGAAGCGGCGGCCACCCGGTCCTATGTGGCCGCGCTGGCGGTGCTCAACGTCGCCGAAGGCCTGTATCTGGACTGGGCGCTGAAGGCGCCAAAGCCGATGCCGGACAACTTCGTCCACGCCGAATGGATCACCCTGCACGACAACCCGGCATTCCAGGACTTCGTTGCCTTCCTGCAAGCCGAACTCGACCGCGTCGGCCCGCAGGAAGCCGCGCTGGCGGCTGACTTTTACCAGCGCACCGTGGCGCTGGAGCTGGCCTTCTTCGATGCCGTCTACCCGGAGGACAAATAAGCTTGGATATCTTCGACCGCCTCAAGGCTGCTGCCACGCCGCAATGGAACAGCTACGTCGACCACGAGTTCGTGCGCCAGATGGGCGAGGGTACGTTGAGCGAAGCCGCCTTCCGCACCTATCTGGTACAGGATTACCTGTTCCTCATCCAGTTCGCCCGCGCCTGGGCGCTGGCCGCCTACAAGAGCCGACGCCCGGCCGACATCCGCGTCGCGCAGGCCGGGCTGGCGGCGATTCTGGATGAAACCGAGCTGCACTTGCGCCTGTGCGCACGCTGGGGCCTGACCCAGGCGGATATCGAGGCCGCGCCAGAGCACCAGGCCACGGTTGCTTATACCCGCTATGTGCTGGACTGCGGTGCCGCGGGTGACCTGCTGGAGTTGCATGTGGCCTTGGCGCCTTGCGTGATCGGCTACGCCGAGATTGGCCGGGCGCTGTCCGAGCGCATTGGCGATCTGAGCAATCACCCGTACCGCGAGTGGATCGCCGAGTATGCCGGTGAAGGCTACCAGGGTGTCGCCACCGCGGCGCGCAAGCATCTGGACGAGCTGGCAGCGCGGAGCATGACCGAGCAACGGTTTGCCGAGCTGGTGGGGATTTTCGGCCAGGCGTCCAGCCTGGAGGCGGACTTCTGGCAGATGGGCTTGGACGGAGCCTGATTTGCTGCCTGCGCCGGCCCTATCGCCGGCAAGCCAGCTCCCACAGGTACTGCACAGACTTCAGGGCTGTGGTTTACCTGTGGGAGCTGGCTTGCCGGCGATAGGGCCAGTAGCAAATACCACAAGGCTTGGGCCACTATGCGGGTAGAGCCACCCGCAAAGCCCAGGGAGAAGCATCATGAACATCATCAACGCACGCCTGCGCGGCAAGCCCGGCCTGTTCCGCATCGAGCTCAGCGGCGAACGCATCGCCGCCATCGTGCCCCAGGCCGAAGGGGTGGCGACGCGCGCTGCCGATGACCTGGATGCCGGGCAGAACCTGGTGGTGGCGCCCTTCATAGAACCGCACATCCACCTGGACGCCACGCTGACCGCCGGCGAGCCGCGCTGGAACATGAGCGGCACCCTGTTCGAAGGCATCGAGCGCTGGGCCGAGCGCAAGGCGATCACCACCCACGACGACATCAAGAACCGCGCGAAAAAGACCATCGGCATGCTGGTGGAGCATGGCATCCAGCATGTGCGTACCCATGTCGATGTCACCGACCCCACCTTGACTGCGCTCAAGGCCATGGTCGAAGTGCGTGACGAAGTGCGCCACCTGCTCGACCTGCAGATCGTCGCCTTCCCCCAGGAGGGTATCGAGTCTTATGCCAATGGCCGGGCGCTGATGGCTGAAGCGGTGGTCATCGGCGCCGACGTGGTTGGCGGCATCCCGCATTTCGAGAACACCCGAGACCAGGGCGTGTCGTCGGTCAAGTTCCTGATGGACCTGGCCGAGCGTACCGGCTGCCTGGTGGATGTACATTGCGACGAGACCGACGACCCGCAGTCGCGCTTTCTCGAAGTGCTGGCCGAAGAGGCACGGGTGCGCGGCATGGGCGCCCGGGTGACAGCCAGCCATACCGTGGCCATGGGCTCGTACGACAATGCCTACTGCTACAAGCTGTTCCGCCTGCTAAAGCAGTCGGGTATCAATTTCGTGTCCTGTCCGACCGAGAGCATTCACCTGCAAGGGCGTTTCGACAACTACCCGAAACGCCGCGGCGTCACCCGCGTGGCCGAGCTCGACCGGGCCGGGATGAACGTGTGCTTTGGCCAGGATTCCATCGTCGACCCTTGGTACCCGCTGGGCAATGGCAACATCCTGCGTATTCTCGAGGCCGGCCTGCACATCTGCCACATGCTTGGCTACGAAGACCTGCAGCGCTGCCTGGACCTGATCACCGACAACAGCGCCCGCACCCTGAACCTGGGCGAGCGCTACGGCATCGAAGTGGGGCGGCCGGCCAACCTGTTGCTGCTGTCGGCGCCGGACGATTACGAAATGGTGCGCAGCCAGGGGCATGCGCTGGTGTCGGTACGCAACGGCAAGGTGCTGATGCGTAGAACGCCTGCCAGGGTTGAACACTACACCTGACGCTCCCTGCGTCAGCATTCTGCAGCGCCCCGCCGGCTTGAAGCCGAGCGGGGCGTTTTGCTGTCTGGCGTACTGCTTTATTCCCTTGCACGGCCTTCATGAACCACTCACATGCGATAAGCCGTGATTATTCCACCATAGGAAATGTTTGCACGGGCGAAGGCTTGTCTCCATAATTGGTATGTAATTACATGGTACATAACACGTTACAAAATCGTAGGAGCAAGCATGGCCCGGGGCGGTATCAACAAGGTTGTAGTGCAGCAGGCGCGTCAGGCGCTGATTGCCCGTGGCGAGAACCCCAGCATCGATGCCATACGTATCGAGCTGGGCAACACCGGCTCCAAGACCACGATTCACCGCTACCTGAAAGAGTTGAATGGCCAGCAGCCTGTGGCCTCCGAGGGCGGCATTGCGCTGAGCGACGTGCTGAGCCGAATGGTCGGGCAACTGGCAACCCAGTTGCAGGACGAGGCCGACCTGAAGATCGAGCAGGCCGAAAGCGCCTTTACTCGACAGCGCGAACAACTGGAGGCGCAGCTGGCGATTGCCCAGCAGGCACTGGCTGCGGCGCATCAGCAGCATCAGATCGACGCGGCCGCGCTGGCGGCCGAATCGGAGAAACTGCTCTCCACCCAAAGCACCCTTCAAGCCGAACAGCTGCGCAGTGCCAGCCTCAACCAGTCGCTGGGCGAGCTGCAGGTGCGCCTCGCCGACAAGGACGAGCAGGTCAAATCACTGGAAGACAAGCACCGTCATGCCCGCGATGCGCTGGAGCACTACCGCAACGCCAGCCGCGAACAGCGTGAACAGGAACAGCGTCGCCACGAAGCGCAACTGCAACAGTTGCAGGTGGAAGTGCGCCAACTGCAGCAGGGCATGATCGTCAAGCAGGACGAGCTGACCCGCCTGCACCGCGACAACGAGCGTTTGCTGGGTGAGCATCGCCAGGCTGCCAGCGCCTGCAGGGCGCAGGATGAATTGCTGGAACAGCGTGATGCACAGATCCAGGGCTTGCGCACGATCCTGGCCCAGGCGCAGGGTGCCAGCGAGGAAATGCGTCGGCAGCTGGATGTACAGGCACAGAGCCTGGAGGCCAGGCGCGACTTGTGCACGGAACAGGCTCGTCAGTTGCAGCAGCTTGAAGAGCAGCTCAAGGCGCGAGACGAGGCGTTGCACCAGTGTCAGTCGCTGTTGTCTGCCGCCACCGCGGCGCAGTAGCTGCGAAGAGGCCCTGTGGGAGCGGGCGTGTCGAGGCGTCGAACCGCCGCGAACACCGGCGGAGCCGGTGCCATACACCGCGCTGGGCCCTTCGCGGGCACGCCCGCTCCCACAGGGAATGTGACACGCTCTCGAACCCTGTTCCTGTGCGACAAGGTTGGGCGGGAGGGCGCGTTCAGTCTTCGGCTTGCCTGGCTGCCTCCACGCCCGCAGCCGAGAGTTTGATGGGGTAGTTCACGCTGATCTGATGGTCGCTGCTCACCGCCACGCTGCCATCCTGGATCAAACCGGCCTCCTGCAGCGTCTTGAGCATGCCGGCCACGGCTTTCTCGCCCCGGTAGTTGTCCAGCACTTCCTTGCCCAGCCCCTGGGGGTGAGCGTGCAGCAGGCGAGTCAGCACTTCGGCTTTCAATGCATCGTTACTCATGGCGGGCCTCACTTGGCGTGTTTGGCCTGAAGCGCCTTGGCATGCTCCAGATGCTGTTCGAGTTTGGGCAGGGTTTCGCTGGCAAAGGCCTTCAGTTCAGCCTTGTCAGAAGATGCCGCTTCCTTCTTGAACAGCTCCACCGCCTTTTCGTGAGCGTCGACCTGGTTGTTGACGTAAGACTTGTCGAACGACTCCTCCCGCCATTCCAGGATCATTTTCTTGACCTTGTCGGTTATTGCCGCCTCATCGGGTACGGATATATCGAGCTTGTGAGCGATGTCGCCGAGTTTCTGATTGGCCTGGGTGTGGTCGGTGACCATCTGCTGGGCGAAGGTCTTGATTTCGGCATTCTGAGTTTTTTCCAGAGCCAGCTTGCCGGTGACCACTTCGGCAATACCGGCCTCGGTGGCCGCTTCGACGAAGTCATCGGAACTCGCCGCCATCGCGTGTACCGATGCCAGGCCCAACACCATCGAAAAACCGACGCGCTTGATGAAGAGACTGCTCATGCTTCACTCCTTAAACCGTGGCGCGACCTCAGTGTCGCGTACGGTTGAGGGTGAATGGGCGGCAAAGGTTTAATCTTTTTCCTGGCCGGCTGCGCCCAGGTGGTGCTGAACTATAGTGAAGGGCGGCGAACTCGGTGTGGCTAGGGATTTCAATGTGTGCAGCCAGGAAACAGGATGAAGACGGGTTCTTCGCGATAACAGGCGAGGGCCGCGCCGTGGCGCTGTTCCGCCTGGTACTGGCGTTCATGCTGGTGGTGATGCTGGCCTTCGTCGTGGTGGAAGGCTGGCGTATCTGGCGCGACTACCGGCACGCCTTCACCAACGCCGAAAACATGGTGACCAACCTGGCCCGGGCCACGGCGCAGCATGCCGAAGACGCCATCCGCCAGGTCGACGCAATTACCGCGGCGCTGGCCGAGCGCCTGGAAGGCGACGGCTTCGAGCACATCGACCGGCCGCGTCTGCATACCTTGCTGGTGCAGCAGAAAAGCATCATGCCGCAGTTGCACGGGTTGTTCGTGTATGGCCCGGATGGCAGCTGGATCGTGACCGACCAGGCGGTAGTCCCGCCCAATGCCAACAATGCCGACCGCGACTACTTCATCTACCACCGCGACCATACCGACCGTGGGGTACACATCGGTTCGGTGGTGCGCAGCCGTTCCACTGGCGACCTGATCATCCCCATTTCACGGCGCCTGCAATATGCCGATGGCAGCTTCGCCGGGGTGTTGCTGGGCACCATCAAGGTGGAGTGGTTCGTGCGCTACTACGGCGATTTCAAGATCGACGAACGTGGCGCGCTGGTGCTGGCTAAGCGCGACGGCACCATCCTGGTACGGCGGCCGTTCGTCGAACAGGTGGTGGGCCGCAGCCTGAGCAGCAGCGAGATCTTCCGCAAGCACCTGCCGTATGCAAGCGAAGGGGTGGCCGAGGCGGTCGCCGTGGTGGACGGCACGCCACGGCTGTATGGCTTTCGCGCGCTGGGCAGCTACCCGTTGGTAGTGGAGGCGGGCTTGTCGCGGGAGTCGATCGTTGCGCCCTGGCGACACGATGCGATCAAGTCGGTGGCGGTCTTGCTGCTGTTGCTGGTGGGGCTGGCGGCCTTTGGTGGCGTGGTGTTGCGCCAGTTGCGCGAGCGTATCGTGATCGAGCGGGCGCTGCACCAGGCACACCAGACCCTGAAGGCCCTGGCATTGACCGACAGCCTGACCGGCCTGGGTAACCGTCGGCGGCTGGATGCAGTGTTCGAGCCGGAGCTACGCCGGGCGCGACGCCAGGGCTATCCGCTGGCGCTGGTGATGCTCGACCTGGATTACTTCAAGGCCTACAACGACCGTTACGGGCACCCCGCGGGTGACCAGTGCCTGCGGCGCTTTGCCGAGGTGCTGCAGCAGGCGCTGAAGCGGCCGGCCGACCTGGCTGTGCGCTATGGGGGCGAGGAGTTCACATTGCTGCTGCCTGATACCGATGTTCGCGGGGCGGAACTGCTGGTGCAGGAAGTGCAACAGCTGTTGCGTCGGCAGCCGCTGGAGCATGCGGGCAGCCCACTGGGGCGGGTGTCGTTCAGTGCGGGGATTGCCGTGGGTGACCTGGCGCGGGAGGGAGTGACGGCCGAGCGCCTGATGGCGGCAGCGGATGCGGCGCTGTACCAGGCCAAGCGCCAGGGGCGGGATGGGTATCGTGTGGCAGAAAGTTCGGTGGTGAGTGTAGATGAATGAAGGCTTTGGGTTGCCTGTACCGGCCCCATCGCCGGCAAGCCAGCTCCCACAGGTAATGTGCATCTCTTTGGCACGGCGCGGTCCCTGTGGGAGCTGGCTTGCCGGCGATGGGCTGCAAAGCAGCCCCGGGGTCTAAATATCTAAGCCAAGGCGCATCGCACAACGTCCCTCAAGCCCATGGGCACGCTCCTCGGCCAGAATCTGCTGCAAGCGTGCATCCAGCAGCCCCTCATCAATCACCTCGAACCCCAACCGCGCATAGAACGGCGCATTCCACGGCACATCGGCAAAGGTGGTCAAGGTCAGCTCCCGCATCCCCGCCTGGCGCGCCGCATCGGCCACCTGCTGCAGCAGCTTGCGCCCGACACCTTGCCCCTGGGCCTCCCGGCGCACCGAAATTTCATGAAGATGCAGCGCCTGATCCTCGAACCGGGCACAGGCAAACCCCAGAATGCGCCCATCCGGCCCCTCGGCCACCCAGCTCCCGCCAGCTTCGACAAATGCCTGATGGGTGCCGCAGTCCATCACATCTCCTTGCGCCAGCCATGCCAGCGCCGGCCGGGCGGCAAAGGCCTGGGCAGCCGAGCGTTCGACGCCCGGCAGCCATTGAATGTCTTGCTCGAGGGTAGGGCGAATGCGCATGAAGAAGTCCTTTCGTTCTAGTCTGCCGCCAGCACCTGCGGCTGCAATTGCCAGCGCACCGAGCTTACACCTTTTTCCAGGCTGACCCGGCTGACCAACCGTTCCAGTTGCGCTGGTGCCTGCGCGGTGCCGAGCAGTTCGGCGCGCACTTCCAGGCGTGCGGGGTTCGCCAGGTCTTCGCTGTGCAGTGACTGCAGGCGCAGCTGCGGGTCACCCAGGCTGTGCAACATCAGGCTGCGGACCTGGATCTCGTCCTCGGCGCGGCAGACGATGCGCACCTCGAAGTGCTGTTCCACCTCGCTGGCCGGCACCACTTCCTGGCGGTCCAGGCGCTGGGCAATGTCACGCAACAGGATATTGGCACACAGCACCACCAGGCTACCCAGCGTCGCTTCCAGCAGCAGCCCGAGGCTGCACAGCACGCCGACCGCGGCCGTGCACCACAGCGTGGCGGCGGTGTTCAGGCCGCGTACGTTGAACCCGTCGCGCATGATCACGCCGCCACCAAGAAAACCGATGCCCGATACCACGTACGCGGCGATACGCGACGCATCGGTGGGCGCCATGCCCGGCACCGCCTGGGTCATCAGCACGAACAGGCAGGCACCGGTGCTGACCAGTGCATTGGTGCGCAGCCCGGTCAGGCGCTGGCGCAGTTGACGTTCGGCGCCGATCAGCGCCCCCAGCAGCAGGGCGATGCTGACACGCAGCAGAAATACTTTCCAATCCATAGCAAACCTCTTCCACGGGCACACGCCCGCAAGAACGCCATCAGCTGGCGCGGTTGAAAAACCAGAAAATGCGCAGGACCACGAAGGGGGAGGAAGAAGAGGGGGATTACAAGAAACCACCGTCTTGCCAGGCCGGCCAGACAGTGCAGGACACTGCCGGACTAGCGCGCCACGTGGGCCTGTCGCATGCGACTGGGGCTACTGTCCAATGCAGGTCTCCTGTTCAGGGATGCAAAATTGCGCCGCGGACCTTACGCCCCGTGGCAGGCCAGGTCAAGGGCAAAAACATGACAATGGCTTCATCCGCAATGGGCCTGCTACCGGTCACGCCTGCATGGAAAAAAATGCGGGCAATCGGTACCCTTGCGCCTTCCCTTGCCATCCCCCGGACCGTTCCATGCTGTTCAATCTCGCCGTGCTGTTCGGCACCCTGGTGGCCATGGAGGGCGTTGGCACGCTGGCTCACAAGTACATCATGCATGGCTGGGGCTGGTGGCTTCACCGCTCGCACCATGAGCCGCAACTGGGCATGCTCGAAACCAATGACCTGTACCTGGTGGCCCTGGGGCTTATCGCCACGCTGCTGGTGGCCCTGGGCAAGGGTGGTTATGCGCCCTTGCAGTGGGTGGGTGGCGGGGTGGCGGGGTACGGCGTGCTGTATGTCGTGGCCCACGACGGGTTCTTTCACCGGCACTGGCCACGCAAGCCACGGCCGGTCAACCGCTATCTCAAGCGTTTGCATCGCGCGCACCGGTTGCATCACGCGGTGAAGGGGCGCACGGGGAGTGTGTCGTTCGGGTTTTTCTATGCACCGCCGTTGAAGGTGCTGAAACAGCAGTTGCGGCGTAAGCGCAGCCAGTTGTAAAAACCTGTACCGGCCCTATCGCCGGCAAGCCGGCTCCCACAAGGACAGCGCCAGCCTTCAGCCCTGCACCGTACCTGTGGGAGCTGGCTTGCCGGCGATAGGGCCACAGGCGGCACCTTCAATTGACGGTTTCACCCTTGGGCTGCGCCGCCACATGCCCGCGGCTCACCCACCAGCCAAACGCCGCCGCGGTGAAGAACATGATCAGGCTGTACAGCGCCGCCGGCACCGCCATGGTGGCGTTGTTCAGCAGCGAAGGGCTCAATGCCAGGGCAATCGCCAAGGTGCCGTTGTGGATGCCGATCTCCATGCCGATGGCAATCGCCTGGCGCTTGGGAATGTTCAGCAGGCGCGGCACCCAGTAGCCCACGCTCAGGCTCAGCAGGTTGAACAGCAGCGCGGCCAGGCCCACCACCGGCGCGTACGCAACCACGGTCTGCCAGTCCTTGGCCAGCGCCAGGACGATGGTGAACGCCAGGAACAACGCGGCCACCAGCTTCATCGGCTTCTCCATGCGCGCGGCGAAAGCGGGTGCGAAGCGGCGAACCAGCATGCCCAGCGCCACCGGTAGCAGGACGATGGCGAACACCTGCATCACCTTGGCAAATTGCAGCGGTATGGCCTGGTCCGATGCCATGAACCAGCTCAGCGACAGGTTCACCAGCAGTGGCATGGTCAGGATCGCGATCAGCGAGTTGACCGCCGTCAGGGTGATATTCAACGCCACATCGCCATGGGCCAGGTGGCTGAACAGGTTGGCCGTGGTGCCTCCAGGCGAGGCGGCCAGCAGCATCAACCCCACCGCCAGGGCCGACTCCAGGCCAAAGCCGTTGGCAATCAGGAAGCACACCAGCGGCAGCAGCAGGATCTGGCAAACCAGGCCTACCACCACCGGCTTGGGGTACTTCACCACGCGGGCGAAGTCGGCCAGGGTCAGCGATAAACCGAGGCCGAGCATGATGATGCCCAGGGCCAGCGGCAGAAAGGCGGTGAGCAAAGGTGAGGCGGTCATGGGCGGTCTCTCGGGCGAAGGATCCCGAGCAGTGTAGGTCGGCCCTGATTGATAGCTAATTGCAAAGCGCCAGCCCTTGGTAACCGTTTGTTACCAAGCGCAGCGGCCAGCGAGGCTGTATGCCGCGTTGCAGTAGGCCTGCAGGCGCAGTAGCATTCCGGTTTTTACCGAGGATTAGCCTGTCATGCCGTTCCAGCAAGGTCTGCTTGCCACCCCGGTGCCGGCCCACGCCCGTCACCTGTTCTTCACCCTGCAGTCGCCAGAGGCCCTGCCTGCTGCCCTGGATGCCTTGCTGCCGCAGGTCGATGGCGAACAGCTGATCCTGGGTGTCGGCGCCCCGCTGGCCAAGGCCCTGGGCCGTGAAGTACCTGGCTTGCGCGCCTTCCCGCAGCTGGATGCTGCAGTGGAGAACCCCAGCACCCAACACGCCCTGTGGCTGTGGCTGCGCGGCAACGAGCGCGGCGACCTGCTGCTGCGGGCCCAGGCTCTGGAGCTGGCATTGGCACCGGCCCTGCGCCTGGCCGACAGCGTCGACGGCTTCCTGCACCGTGGCGGCCATGACCTGACCGGCTATGAGGACGGCACCGAAAACCCGGTGGACGAAGAGGCCGTGCAAGCGGCCATTGGCGCCGATGGCTCCAGCTTTGCCGCGTTCCAGTTGTGGAAGCACGACCTGGAGTACTTCAAGTCGCTGCCCCAGGCCGACCAGGACAACATCATCGGCCGTCGCCTCAGCGACAACGAAGAGCTCGAGGACGCCCCCGAGTCCGCCCACGTCAAGCGCACGGCCCAGGAAAGCTTCGAACCAGAAGCGTTCATCGTCCGTCGTTCGGTGGCCTGGGCAGACCAACGTGGCGCTGGCCTGGCCTTCGTGGCCCTGGGCCACAGCTTCGATGCGTTCGAGGTGCAGCTGCGGCGCATGAGCGGCCTGGAGGACGGCATCATCGACGGCCTGTACCGCTTCAGCCGGCCACTGACCGGTGGTTACTACTGGTGCCCGCCCATGAGCGAGACGGGTGTCGACCTGAGCCTGCTGCTGCAAGCCTGATCGCTAAACATCCAGATACAGAAACACCGGACGCAGCGGGGTACAGCGGCTAGCCTTGAAAGTTTCCGCTTCGTGACGGGAGCTTTTCCATGTACGCACGTCGTGATGTCCTACGTGCGGGTGCTACCTTGGGCTTGCTGGCCGCCAGCCCCTGGTTGCACGCCGCTGCCCCGGCGGGCTTGCTGACCCGCAACGTGCCGAGCACCGGTGAAGCGCTGCCGGTGATCGGTGCCGGTACCTCCGGCAGTTTCGAAGTGCAAGCCGGTTCGGCCCAGTACCAGCAGCTGAAAGTTGTACTGAAGGCGTTCTTCGAAGGCGGTGGCCGGGTCATCGACACCTCGCCCAACTACGGCGGCGCCGACAGCATTCTCGGCCAGCTGCTGGAAGAGGGCGGCTGGCACCGGCAGTGCTTCATCGCCACCAAGATCGCCGCCGACAGCCGGGCAGACGCCGAAGCGCAATGGGCCGGCAGCCTCGAGAGCCTGCGCACCGACAAGGTCGACTTGCTGCAGATCCACAACCTGCGCGACTGGCAGACCCAACTGCCCTATGCCCGCGAGTTGAAGCAGCAGGGCAAGACCCGCTATGTCGGCATCACCCATTACCTGAACAGTGGCCAGGACGAGGTCGCCCGCATCGTGCGCAGCGAACCGCTGGACTTCATCCAGATCAACTACTCGGTCAATGCCCCCGACGCCGCCCGCGCACTGCTGCCGCTGTGCCAGGACAAGGGCGTCGCCGTGCTGATCAACCGGGCATTCGACGATGGCCGCCTGTTCGCCCGGGTGAAGGACCAGGCCTTGCCCGGCTGGGCCGCAGAGGCAGGTATCGGCAGCTGGGCGCAGTTGTTTCTGAAGTTCGCCATCAGTCACCCGGCGGTGACCACGGTCATCCCCGCGACCAGCCGACCCGAGCGCCAACTTGACCAGCTCAAGGCCGGGCACGGGCCGTTGCTGACCCAGGCGCAGCAACAGGCGCTGATCAAGCAGTTTGCCTGACACCATGGCAGCCTGGCGGCGGCGCCTGGACCAGGGGCTGAATATCCAGCCCGGCGAAGGGCCGGCGGTGATCGCCGGTTTGCTGCTGTTCTACCTGTTGTTCACTGGCTATTTCATGCTGCGCCCGGTGCGCGAAACCATGGGCGTTGCCGGTGGCGTGGACAACCTGCAATGGCTGTTCACCGGCACCTTCATCGCCACCCTGGCGTGCCTGCCGTTGTTTGGCTGGCTGGCCTCCAAGGTGCAGCGCCGGTACATCCTGCCCTGGACCTACGGCTTCTTCGCCAGCAACCTGCTGCTGTTCGCCGTGCTGTTTGCCCGCAATCCGGAAGCTTCGTGGACGGCTCGGGCCTTCTACATCTGGTTGTCGGTGTTCAACCTGCTGAGCATCTCGCTGGCCTGGAGCGTTCTCGCCGACCTGTTTTCCACCGCGCAAGGCAAGCGCCTGTTCGGCCTGCTGGCGGCCGGGGCCAGCCTGGGTGGGCTCAGTGGCCCCATCCTGGGCACGCTGCTGGTGGCGCCGCTGGGCCATGCCGGGTTGCTGGTGCTGGCCGCGGCGTTGCTGCTGGGAAGCATTGGCGCCACGTTGTACCTGCAACGCTGGCGAACGCGGCATCCACTGCCGGCGCAAGCCGAGCGGGCAGGTTCCCGGCCACTGGGCGGCAATCCGTTTGCCGGTGCCACTGCCGTACTGCGCTCGCCCTACCTGCTGGGCATTGCCCTGTTCGTGGTGTTGCTCGCCAGTGTCAGCACCTTCCTGTATTTCGAACAGGCACGCATCGTCAGTGAAACCTTCACCGACCGTACCCGGCAAACCCAAGTGTTCGGCCTGATCGACACCGTGGTACAGGCCTTGGCCATCCTCACCCAGGTGTTCCTTACCGGTCGCCTGGCCCGCCGCCTGGGGGTGGGCGTGCTGCTGGTGGCGGTGCCGCTGGTGATGGCTGCGGGCTTCCTGTGGCTGGCACTGGCCCCGGTGTTCGCCGTGTTCGTGGTGGTGATGGTGGTGCGCCGGGCCGGTGAGTACGCGCTGGTGCGGCCGGGGCGGGAGATGCTGTTCACCGTGCTGCCCGCCGAGGACAAGTACAAGGCCAAGAACTTCATCGACACCGTGGTCTACCGGGGCGGTGATGCGCTCAGCGGGTGGGTCAAGCGGGGGCTGGATGTGATAGGCGAGTACCCGCAACTGGCGATGTTGATCGGTACGCTGATTGCCCTGGGCTGGGCGATGACCGGAGGTTTGCTGGGAAGGCGACAGGCACGCCTGGAAACCACATCGCGCGACTGACAGGCGCGCCAAATATGCTGATGCCGCTTATTTAATGCCGTTGGTCCGAACGCTTCGCATTAAACCGAATCCGCCGAAATGACCGAACTCCCAACTGGTGTACGGCAGGTAATGCCGTGCATTCCGAAGTCATACGAGGTTTAAGACCATGGCCAACAAAGAGAACAGCCGCACCGGCAACCAGCAAGGCAGCCAGGGTGGCAACAAGAACCCGGGCAACTTTGCCAATGACCGCGAAAAAGCCTCCGAAGCTGGGCGCAAGGGCGGCCAGCAATCCGGTGGTGGCCGTACCAGCGAATCGGGCCGCAAGGGCGGCCGTTCGTAAGTGAGGCTACGCAGTGCCCGGGTGATCGGGCACTGCGATTCTGCACATGAGGAGAACCCCATGCGATTGATCCCTCTCATAGCGCTGGTGGGCACGCTTGGCTTGCTGGGTGGCTGTTTCGACCGGGACAACGACCACCCGGCAAAGGATGCCGACCAGAGCAAACCTTCGCTGCAGATGCAGCAACCCGGCGACAAACCTGCTCCCCAACCTGCGCCGGACCCTGAGCCGATGCCTGGCCAGAAACCCAGCCAATAAAACGCGGACAAGGACTACGGCATGACGGTAATGACCCGCAAGACCGCCGCGGTGATACCAGCTTCGGCAAATGGGCCAAGCCTGAAGGAGCGTTACAACAAGTTGCTCGTGGCCCACGACACCACGAGCGCGGCGTGGCTGAGCGAACAATTGGTACGCGCGCAGCGTTTGCCGGATGACTTGCCTGCCGATCCTGCTCAGCTGGAAGCCTGGAGCGCTAGCCATGCAAACCAGGTGGCCGAGGCCTATGCCAGTTACCTCGAGCAACGCCGCCAAGGCGCGCCGCGGCGCTATTTTGCCAACCGCGCCCAGGCGTTGTGGTTCCTGCAACAAGTGGCGCCCACCAAGGCAGTGGACGGGGCATGGCTGCACAGTACCTTGCGACAGTGGGGCGATCCGCGCTATCACGGCCTGATTCGCACCTACCTGGAAGAACTGGGCGGCGGTGATCCGCGCTGCAACCATGTGCTGATCTACCAACGGCTGTTGAGCCGGCTGGGTTGCCTGGGTTTGCCTGAACTGGACGACCAGCGTTATCTGCAAGGCGCCTTGCAGTTGGCATTGGGGCGCCACGGCGATGATTTTCTTCCCGAGGTTATCGGCTACAACCTGGGCTATGAACAACCACCGTTGCATCTGCTGATCACCACCTACGAACTGGCGGAACTGGGCATCGATGGCCATTATTTCCAGCTTCACGTGACCATCGACAACGCGGCCAGCGGGCATGCGCATCTGTCCATCCAGGCGCTACGCCAACTCTGCCCGGCCGACGAAGCTGGCCAGTTCTACCAGCGGGTGCGCAGTGGCTACCGCTTGAACGACCTGGGGCTTGATACACCCAGCCTGATCAGCAGCTTCGATCTTGAATCCGAATTGCTGTCGGCACTGGAGCACAAGCGCAATTTTGGCCAGTTCATGCATTCCGACCATTGCCGCCTGCAAAAGCGTACCGTCAACCAATGGCTGGCCGAACCCGGCGCCATGCCCGCGTTTCTGCAGGCCTTGCAGGCGCAGGGCTGGATCCGCCGTGGTGAAGCACCCGCCAACAGCCGCTGGTGGGGGCTCATCGACGGCCCCTCGGCACCGATGTGTGGCGTGTTCACGGCGTATGAAAAACAACTATGGCACGACTGGATCGCGGCAGGTTGGCAAGCCCGGGGGCGCCGCGTGCTGCCTGGCAGCTGGGAGGTGCAAGTGCAATCGGATGATGCGCTTTCGACTCCTGCCGCGGACGCCGATATCGAGACGTTGATCGACACGATGTCCGGTAACCGCCATGCAACACCGGAAGGCTTGCTTGCCACTCGGCGCTATATGCGTGCTACCGGCCTTGTTCAGGAGATCACCCGCTGATGCTGCTCGATCCGCAACAGACCCAGGCTGACCAGGCAATGCTGCAACTGGGCAGGCGCTTGCGCGCCGACGGCTACCGCTTCACCTGCGTCACCCCGGCAACCCATGCTCGCGTGAATGCGCGCCCGGAAGCCGGGCAGGCCAGGACAGTGCGCGATGTGTTCGGCTGGAACCGTCCGTTCCGATCGTCACTGGTTTCTGCCGATGAGCTGGACCAGATGCGGCAGGCCCAGGTACTCGAGGAGCACGGTGATTTGCTGATCAGCCGCGTGCGCTGGTCCACCCTCGACGACCTGCTGCTGGTGCACTCCGCGTACCCCACCCAACAATCCGACGCGGTGTTTTTCGGCCCCGACAGTTATCGTTTCGCCCAGGTCATCCATGATCACCTGCAACGCACGCCGAAGCGTGTCGAGCATGCCGTGGATATCGGTTGCGGCACGGGTGTCGGCGCCTTGCTGATTGCCCGAGCGGCTCCCCATGCCCAGGTCAGCGCCGTGGATATCAACCCGCTCGCGCTGCGTTACACCGCGATCAACGCGGCATTGGCGGGCCTGAGCAATGTGTCCGTGGAGCCAAGTGACCTGCTCGGCGGCATTACCGGGCTGTTCGACCTTATCGTTGCCAACCCTCCGTACATGCTCGATGCCAGCGAACGTACCTATCGGCATGGCGGCGGTTCGCTCGGCGCGCAGCTTTCGCTGCGGATCGTCGAACAAGCCTGCGAGCGGCTCGGCTCGGGGGGCTCGCTACTGTTGTATACCGGCGTGGCGATCGTCGAAGGCCGGGATGCCTTGCTCGAAGCCATTCGCCTGCGCCTGGCGGGCCCGGAATGGTCCTGGGTGTATCGGGAAATCGACCCGGACGTGTTCGGCGAGCAACTGAACGAACCCGGTTACGAGCAGGTCGAGCGCATCGCTGCGGTGGTGCTCACAGTTACCCGCAACAGTTGAGGCAGCATGGCCCGACCCTGCACGTTCGGCATCGAGGAAGAATACCTGCTGGTGAACCTGGACACAGGGCAGGTGCCAGCCACACCTTCGCCAGCCGTGGTCGGGCGTTGTCGCAAGGCGCTGGGCCAGCATTTTGCCCAGGAAATGTTCCGCAGCCAGATCGAGGTGGCCTCGCCGGTGTTCGCCAACCTGTTCGAGGCACGCGAGTTCTTCCAGCAAAGCCGCCAGCGGCTGAATACAGCGCTGGCCGAAGAGGGCATGGGCCTGTACGGTGCGGCGAGCCACCCCAATGCCGCCTGGCTGCGGCAGAAACCTGCTACCCCCGCGCACTACCAGCAACTGTTCGCTGACTACCGGCATGTGGCGCGGCGCAGCCTGCTCAACGGCCTGCATGTACACGTGGGCGTACCGCCAGGTTGCGACCGCATGCAATTGATCAACCGCGTACTGGGCTGGTTGCCCTTGTTGCTGGTGCTGAGTGCGTCATCCCCGCTGTGGGCAGGCCAGTGCACCGGCTACATGAGCTATCGGCGGGTCATTTGCGGGGAGTGGCCGCACATGGGCTTGCCCGAGCCTTTGCCGGACTGGGCCGCCTACGAGCGCTACCGCGCATTGCTGCAACGCACAGGATCGCTGGCCGCGGATGGCGACTTCTGGTGGGCGATCCGGCCTTCGCGGCGCTTCCCGACAGTCGAGCTGCGCATCTGCGATGGCTGCCCGCGGCTTGAGGACGCGCTGTGCATCGCTGCGCTGTTTCGTCACCTGGTGGAGCACAGCATCGTGTACCGGCATGACCCGGCGGCCTGCAACCGCGAACAGCGCTGGATCACCCAGGAAAACTACTGGCGCGCCATGCGTCATGGGCGCCAGGGCAAGTTCATTGGCCTGCATGAGCAACAGCCGGTCACGGCCGAAGGTTGGTTGGCCCAATTGCAGGAGCAGTTGCCGATCGACACCGCAGACGCCGAGCGTGCCTTTCACCATGCACAACGCCTGCTGCGCGACGGCACCCATGCCGATCAGCAACTGCAATGCCTGGCTCAGGCCAGCGCTGCCGGCCTGGGCAGGGCGCAGGCGTTACGGGCCGTGGTAGCCGCCGGGGCTTGCAATTAACCGGGGTTTGCCGAAAATGGCCGCGCCTTTCGCAGCCACTCGGAACCACCTGCGCCATGATGCTGATCAAGCAATTCCCCGACATTACCCTGGACGACACGTTGTTTGTCTTCGCCCTCGAAGCCGAGGCCGGCGATGTATTCGCTGACGTCAACACCGTGTTCACCGGCATCGGCAAGGTCAATGCTGCCATCGCTCTGACCAAGGCCATTGCCGCGCGCCGGCCCAGGCTGATCGTCAACCTCGGCTCGGCCGGCAGCCAGCGCCATGGCAAGGGCGAGGTGGTGTGCTGTACCCGCTTCGTGCAGCGCGACATGGATGTGACCCCGCTGGGCTTCGCCCGCTACCAGACACCTCTGTCGGACATCCCGGTGGTGCTGGAGCATGGGGCGCAAATCCCCGGCCTGGCCCTGGAGACTTGCGGCAGTGGTGACAGCTTCGAGATCAACCATGGCGATGCACCTTATGACGTGGTCGACATGGAAGCCTACGTGCTGGCGCTGATCGCACGCGGCGAAGGCATCCCGTTCGTGTGCCTGAAATACATTTCCGATGATGCTGGCAGTGACGCGGCGCAGGACTGGGCGGTGCAGGTTCACCTGGCGGCCGAGGCTTTCAGGCAGGTGCTGTTCAGCCAGGCGTGACGGCTAGCTTGACTGGGGCTGCTTTGCAGCCCTTCGCGGGCTTGCCCGCTCCTACAGGTTTGGTGCCATGCTCAGGATATGCGCGGTTCCTGTGGGAGCGGGCAAGCCCGCGAAGGGGCGCAAAGCGGCCCCAAGAGTCTTGAAACGTACCTTGGCCTGATATTCGGTCCTTTGAACTCAGGCAGACAGTACTAGTCTTAATATGTGGGAATATTTCCCACGCAAAGATGCTGACTGGCTCTGAAGGATCGTGCGAAACCGAAGCTGCTCGCTGACACTGCAGATCTATGGCCGCGCCGGTTGGCTGTCCGCTTCATGGGCGGTTGCGAACTCATTGGTCATTGCGTTCGATACGGAGATGACGACGCAACTCCAAGCGGAGGTGCATCATGTTGCTCAAGAAATGTTTGTTGGCATTGGCAATAGGTGGCGTCCTGTCGGCCTCGACCGTCCTGGTGCCCGACTACATCGGTAGTTTCTCCAGCGTGTATGCCAAAGACGGTGGCAGCGGCGGTGGCGGCGGTCACGGTGGTGGCAGCGGTGGTTCTGGAGGCGGCGGTGGTCACGGTGGTGGCAGCGGCTCTGGAGGCGGTGGCGGTCACGGTGGTGGCAGCGGTGGCTCTGGAGGCGGTGGCGGTCACGGTGGTGGCAGCGGTGGCGGAGGCAGTGGTCACGGCGGTGACGGCGGTGGCGGTCATGGCGGCCATGGTGGCCCGGGGGCCGGCGATGGTGACCATGGTGGCATGGCCGGCAGAGGCCCAGGCGATGCGCACGACAACGACAACGACAACGACAACGACAACGACAACGACAACGATGCGGCAGATGCCGCCCGGGACGCAGCGCGAGACGATGCTGATGCAGCCAGAGACGCTGCAAGGGCTGAAGCAGATGCCGCCCGGGATGCGGCAAAAGCTACTGCAGATGCCGCCAGAGACGCTGCCAGAGCCGAGGCGGATGCAGCCCGTGACGCCGCAAAAGCTGCTGGCGTAGCCGGCGCAGATGAAGCCAGAGACGCTGCCAGGGCCGCGGCAGATGCTGCCCGCGACGCAGCCAGAGACGAAGCTGATGCCGCCAGAGATGCTGCCAGGGCTACGGCAGATGCCGCCAGGGACGAAGCCAAAGTCGCTGCCAATGCAGCCAGAGACGCTGCAAGGGCGGATGTGGACGACGCGCCAGATGCTCCAGACGCGCCAGATGCACCGGATGTCGACGCAGCTGAGGTACGGAACTAGTCACTTTGAGTGACGTATCGACCGCTGGTCAGTGTTTGGGCCAGTCGGAAAAAACCATCGATGGCGGTTTACCTCGAAATCGGTAGAACGGCCTTCGCGGGCTTGCCGCTCCCACAGGACTACCACCAGTTTCAATACCTGTGGGAGCGGGCAAGACCGCGAATGGGCCAACACCGGTTTCACCAGAGGAGTGGCCCCCATGCCCAGCAAACCCCACGACCAGTTCAGCATGCAGAACCCGCTGACCCAGTACCCGCACCCTCCGTTCCCGGCCCAAGGCCAGCCAGCACCAGGGCTGGACGCCAACATGCAGCCCGAACCAGACCACGGCGAAACCACCTACAAGGGCTTTGGCCGCCTGGCGGGGCGCAAGGCGCTGATCACCGGCGCAGACTCGGGCATCGGCCGGGCAGTGGCCATTGCCTTCGCCCGCGAGGGTGCCGACATTGCCCTCAATTACCTGCCCATCGAACAACCCGATGCCCGCGAAGTCATCAAGCTGATCGAAGCCGAAGGCCGCAAGGTGGTGGCCCTTGCCGGTGACCTGAAGGACGAGCAGTTTTGCAAGGAACTGGTCGACCAGGCCCACGAGCAGCTCGGCGGCCTGGACATCCTGGTCAACGTCGCCGGCAAGCAGGAGGCGCGCAAGGACATCAGCCAGGTCAGCCACGAGCAGTTCGACCACACCCTGAAAACCAACGTCTACGCGCTGTTCTGGCTGTGCCAGGCGGCCGTTCCGCTGATGCCGGCGGGGGCGACCATCATCAACACCGCCTCGATCCAGTCCTACCAGCCTTCGGCCACCTTGCTCGACTATGCCACCACCAAGGCCGCGATCGTTGCCTTCACCAAGGCCTTGGCCAAGCAGGTGATCGAGCGCGGTATCCGGGTCAACGCCGTTGCCCCTGGCCCCATCTGGACCGTGCTGCAGCCCAGCGGCGGCCAGCCACCGGAGAAAATCCCCGACTTCGGCGCGCATACACCGATGAAGCGACCGGGGCAGCCCGCCGAATGTGCGCCGGTGTATGTGTTGCTGGCCAGCCAGGAGTCCAGCTACATCACCGGCGAGGTGTTCGGCGTGACCGGCGGCAACCCGCTGCCGTAGGGCGGGGCGGCTAAACCTTCGCCGCCCGTTGCAGTCGATTCAGGTATTGGCAGGCAACCTGGGAGCACCTCCATGGCTAGGGCAATCTGGAAAGGCGCCATCAGTTTTGGCCTCGTGCACATCCCCGTGGCCCTCAACACCGCGGTGCGCACCGAGCGGGTCGATTTCGACTGGCTCGACAAGCGCAGCATGGAACCGGTCGGCTACAAGCGGGTGAACAAGGTCACCGGCAAGGAAATCGACAAGGACAACATCGTCAAGGGCGTCGAGTTCGAAAAGGGCCGCTACGTGGTGATCAGCGAGGAGGAAATCCGCAAGGCCCGGCCGGAGGCGACCCAGACGATCGATATCTTTTCCTTCGTGGAGGCGGGCGAGATCCCGCTGCAGCACTTCGACACGCCGTACTACCTTACCCCCGACCGCCGTGGCGGCAAGGTGTACGCCTTGCTGCGCGAAACCCTGGCAAAAACCGGCAAGGTGGCGCTGGCAACGGTGGTGCTGCACACCCGCCAGCACCTGGCGCTGTTGCGGCCACTGGATGATGCGCTGGTGATGATCACCCTGCGCTGGCCCGAAGAAGTGCGCGGGCTGGAAACGCTGGAACTGGACAGCAGCGTCACCGAGGCCAAGGTGGACAAGCGCGAACTGGACATGGCCAAGCGGTTGGTGGAAGACATGAGCGGGCCCTGGAAACCCGCGGAGTACCACGATGCCTTCCGCCAGACCATCATGGACCTGGTGGAAGAGAAGGCCAGCAAGGGCAAGATCGAGACTGTGGAGAAGGGCGAGGCGACGGAAGCGGGGAAAAGCGCGGACATCCTCGACCTCACCGAACTGCTCAAGCGCAGCCTCGGTGGCAAGAAGCCGGCGAAGAAGACACGCAAGGCGTCGTGAAAGGAATCGTCACCGCAAGCCAGCTCGCATGGAACTGTACCCTGTGGGAGCGGCTTTAGCCGCGAACACCGGCGCAGCCGGTGCCATGCACCGCGTTGAGTTCTTCGCGGCTAAAGCCGCTCCCACAGGGTGGACTGCCCCCGAAAAGTTGGACAGTTTTAGCCAGTGGCCTGAGTCCTGTAGCTGACAGGGCTCAGACCATTGAGTTTCAGCCTGATGCGGTCATGGTTGTAGTAATGGATGTACTCCTCCAGGCCCGCCTTCAGCTGTTCGACGCTTTCAAAGCGCTTCAGGTAGAAGAACTCTGACTTCAGTGTGCCGAAGAAGCTTTCCATCGCTGCATTATCCAGACAATTGCCCTTGCGAGACATGCTCTGCTTCACACCGCGCGCTGCGAGCTTATGGCGGTATTGGGGCTGCTGGTAATGCCATCCCTGATCTGAGTGGATCACTAGCTTGGGCTTTTCACCCAACCCATCGAGCGCCTTTTCCAGCATGTTCCCAACCAAGCCATAGGTAGGCCGGCAAGCTGTTTCATAGGCGATGATCTCACCGTTGTACAAGTCCATCACGGGCGACAGGTAGAGCTTTTGTTGGGCCACTTTGAACTCAGTGACATCGGTCACCCACTTCTGGTTGGGGCGTTGCGCGACGAAATTACGCTCAAGCAAATTCATGGCCACCTTGCCGACAATGCCGCGATAGGATCGATACTTCTTCGGGCGTACAACGGACTGCAAACCAAGCTCAGCCATCAACCGTTCAATGACCTTCTTGTTGACCAAGGTCCCCTGATTCCTGATGGCAAGGGCAATGCGGCGGTAGCCATACAGCCCTTTCTCCTCGTGATAGACACGCTGCACCAATTCCTTGAGCGAGGCGTGCCTGTCCGGCTTTTGCTGGCACTTGACCTGGTAATAAAAGGTACTGCGTGCCAACCCCACCATCTGCAAGAGGTCAGGCAGCGGATATTTATGTCTGAATTTGCAGACGATCAGGGCTTTTTCGTCCGTGTTCGCTCCTTCTCCTCTCGCAGAGCCTTTAACTCCTTTAGGACATCATTCTCCATGCGCAGATACTCGAGCTCGCTCAACAACTGCTCACGAGATTTCTCTGCGTCATTGGTGTCTGTCGGCTTGATGGGCTTAATTTTCTTCGGCACGGCTGATTTTCTTTGTTTGGCGAGAGTGGCTACAGGACTGCCACTGTAGTGCTGCCGCAGCCAAATGCCTATCTGTGAGGACTGTCCAAGGTCAAAGTGCGCCGCTGTTTGGCGCAGGGACAGGCGATGCTCAAGCATGTACTTGAGCACCCGCCGCTTGAATTCCTCGGTGTAGCGGCGACCATGCGAGCGAGGGCTGAGGCTGGCATCGGCTTGGTAGCCAGCAACCCAGCGCCGAAGCAGGCTGAAATCGATGCCAAAGTGTTGTGCCACCTTGCGAAAGCCCCGGCTGCCCTCTAGGTAAGCGGTGATAGCCGTGAGCTTGAACTGCTCTGTGTATTTACCCATAGATCCCCCAAGGGTTGGATTGGTGTCCAACTTCTTGGGGGCAGTCCAGGGATCGCGCCAACTTTTAGAATTTGAGCAAGACTGTTGCTCCCACAGGGTACGCGCCGCTTGCGAACCAGGATCAGACCTGTGTCTGCAACCCCGCCAGATAATCACCAAACCCTTCGCGCGCGCGGCTGTCGCGCCGGCTGCTGGTGGCCACGCTGTGCCTGGCGGTCCATACGATCTGCGCACCACTGGCCTGCAAGTCGCTGACCAGTTGCACATCCTCATGTGCCGCCAGGGGCTGGAAGCCGCCCACTCGATCATAGGCGTCGGCACACACACCCAGATTGGCCCCATGCACATGCCGATGCCCCTCACGTGCCTGGTAACGGCTGTGGTACAGCTTGCGCAAGGCCGCTGTCTGCCAGGGTTGCCAGTACTCGACATGCACCGTGCCGCACACCACCTCGGCACCGCAGGCCAGTTGCGACAGCAGCCAGTGCTCTGGCACCCGGCTGTCGGCATCGGTGCAGGCCAGCCACTGCGCGCCGCGCTCGACCATGTATGCCGCGCCCACCCGGCGGGCCATACCGACGTTGCCAGCATCCACCGTCAGCACCTGTACACCGAAACGCCTTGCCACGGCGGCGCTGCCATCGCTGCAGCGGTCCAGCACCACCAGCACCTCCACCTGGTGCCCCGCCTGCTGCGCCTGCAGGGCGGCAGCCAGTACTGCCCGCAGGCAGCGCCCAAGGCGCCGAGCCTCGTTGTGGGCCGGGATCACCACGGCAATCATGGGCAGGTCTCGTCGAGGTCGACCACGCTGGGCTGAGAGGCCCAGTACTCCAGCACGAAGTCCGCCTCGTCATGCTGGAACTGCAGATACAGCGGCAGGTGCCGGGCCAGCATGCGGTGCACTTCACGCCCGTCCTGCGGGCAGCCGGCGATGGGATGCTTCCAGTGGCAGGCCAGCAGCCCACCATCGTAGGTCAGGCTGGCCACCGACTGTTCGATCACCTGCAACCAGTCGGTCGGGTCGAGGTAGTAACCCACCTCGCTCAGCACGATCAGGTCGAAATGCCCATGCGGCCAGTCCGAGGGCAGCCGCGCCAGTTCCACAGAGACATTGCTCAGTCCAGCCAAGCGTTCACCGGCCAGCGCTACCGCAGTAGGGTCCAGGTCCTGGCACAACAGGTTGGCACAACGCTCGGCCAGCAAGGCGCTCAGCTCGCCATTGGCGCAAGCCGGCTCGAACACGCGCTGGTAGCACTGGCGCGGCAGGCTGGCCATGACCAGCTCGCGCTTGCGCTTTTCGTACCAGCGGGTGCGAAAGGCCCAAGGGTCTTCACTGGTGGCGTACAGGTCGGCGAAATACTGTGGGTCGAGGCTCATGACAACTCCATTTACAGGAACACCAGTTCGAAAGGTTGCAGCAGACAATCCAGCAAGTTCGGCGGCAGTACGGGCGGGCGCTGGCCATCCGGCTCCAGCTGGCTGACATGGGCGGCCAGGGCCTTGCGCTTGCGGGCCAGGCTGGCCTCGTCCAGCTGGATGCGGTGGGCCCGCGGCCAAGGCAGGCGCGGGTCATCCGGTTGCGCCCAGTGCCACGCCCACACGGGTACCTCCAGGCATTGCACCTTGCGCACCCGGGCCGCCTGCGCCGCAGCCCGGCCCACTGCCTCGTGGTCACAGTGGCCATCGCCGCTCCAGGTGGTCATCAGCAGGTCGTCAGGCCTGAGCAACTGGCTCAGGTGGTTGAGCAGAAACGCCTCGTCACGTGGCAACGCGCCGTCCTTGAGGTGGAGCCGCCGCCAGTCCAGGCGGCCGAGGTCGAGGTCGAGCTGTTGCAGCGCATGGCGGCTTTCCAGCGGCCTTTGCCGGCGCAGGCGGTGTTCGCTCCAGCGGGTAGAGCCGGGATGGCTGGCTTCACCATCGGTGGCGGAGATCAGCACCAGGTCGTCTTCCCGGCCATGAAAGCCCGCCAGCAGCCCGCCGGCCATGAGAATTTCATCATCGGGGTGCGGAGCCAGCAGTACCAGGCGGCGGCCTGGCGGGCACAGCTGCTGCGGGGTGATCCAGGTGGCCCTGGCCAGGTGCGCGGCCTGCTGCCAGGCCGCCCACGGCGTACCGCTGTTCGCCTGGATCAGGTTTTGCCTCATAGCTGCCAGACTCCCGCCGGCCGTTGTGCCAACTGCTCGCCGAGCGCCGCCAGGTCGCGCTCGGCATGGCTCTGGCGCAGGAACACCGGCAAGTCGGCGCTCAGCCGGGCAAAGTGGTTGTCGCGACAGAAAGGCGTGGCGCCCAGCGCCCGGCCAACGTGGTGGATCACTTGCTCCACGGCCTGTTCCACCTGGGCGCGGGTGCGGCGTACTTCGAAGCTGGCGTCCGCGCCTGGCTGGCGGTCGATCCACGCCGCGCATTCGCGCAGTGCCGCCCTGGCGCCGTACAGGGCGGCGTCGACCGCGCCCAGGTGAGCATCGGCATGTGGGTCGGGGCGGGGGTTGCGGCAGTGTTCGCGCAGGTAGTCTGCCAGGGCTTCGGCGGCGCCGTACCAGCAGGCCGCAATGCCAGCGCCGCCATGCCAGAACCCGGGGCGTGACAGGTATTGCCCGGGGCGGCCGATGGCGATGCCAGGGGTATGGTGGAATTCGACTTCGACACTGGCGGTGGTGGCCATGCCGATGGCCTGCCAGCGGTCTATGGCAAGGCCCTGGCTGGGATGGGACAGTTCGATGGCCACCAACTGGGGCTGGTCGTGCTGGTCCCAGGCCGTGACCAGCGCCCGGTCGATCTGCAGTGCGCCCGAACACCAGGCCTTGCGACCCTCCAGGCGGACCTGGTCGCCATCTCGGGCGACGATGCAGGCGCGGGCATCCGGCGGTTCGGCGGCCCACACGCCCCATATACCCTCGGCAGCGTGGTGCGCCGCAGCGCATTCGGCAAGGATCGCCAACGCGTCGGTGTGGCCCTCGTACAGCTTGGCCAAGGCGAGGTCACAGCCTGCCACCCGGGCCAGGGTTTGCCAGCGCCGTAGCGTATTGCCCTGGCCGGGCAGGGGCAGCAGGTCGAGGTGGTCGGCTTGCAGCGCCTGGATCAGCTGCGGCAACTGGGTATCCAGGTTGAGCGGTTGCTGCCGCTCGCTGAAGGCTCGCAGCAGGCGATCGAGGTTGGTCAGGTCAAAATCCTGGACGATGCTCATGGGCTCGGCTCCTTGGTGAGGCACTGCGGGCGTAGTGCTGCAGGCAAGCCGTCATCAGGCCAGCCCTAACTGCTTGCGCATGCCCACGGTGATCGATTGCCTTGTCTTGCCATACTCCGCCCAGGGGTCGTCCGCCTCGCCCAGGCGTTCAAGCACGTTGCCGATGTTCCACTGGTTGGCGCCCTTGAGTTGCGGCAGTTCCTCGCGCCAGATCGGCACGGATACTGGCAGGCCTTCGCGGGCGCGCAGGGTATAGGCGCAGGCGGTGGTCGCGCCCTTGCCGTTGCGCAGGTAGTCGATGAAGATGCGCCCGATGCGATTCTTGGGCCCGGACACGGCACTGAGCCTGTCGGGGAACAGCCTGGCCAGGTAATCGACGATGCCGTGGCTGAACGCCTTGACTTCATCCCAGCTGGCCCGCCGGGTCAGGGGCACGACCAGGTGCATGCCTTTGCCGCCACTGGTCTTTAGAAACACCTTCAAGCCCAGTTCATCCAGCAGCGTCAGGGCCAGTTGGGTCGCTTCGAGCATGGCCTTCCACGGCAGCGCCGGGTCCGGGTCGAGGTCGAGGACGAAGCGGTCGGGCTTGTCGAAGTCCTTGTCGGTGGCGTTCCAGGTGTGCAGCTCGATCATGTTCATCTGCACGGCACCCAGCAAGGTGTCGGCGCGGTTGACGACCATTGCCGCCTGGCCGGCCTCGGCCTTGTCGTAGCTGAGCACGTTGGGCAGATGCAGTTGGCCGGCGTTCTTCTGGAAGAACAGCTCCCCGGCCAGGCCATCCGGCGCGCGCACCAGCGCCACCGGGCGGTGCTCGAGCTGGGGCAGTATCCACTGGCTGACGGCGGCGTAGTACTCGGCGACCTCACGCTTGGTAACGCCGCTGGTGGCGTCGACCACCCGCTCGGGGTGGGTCAGGCGCAGCTCGCCCAAGGCCTCGGGGGCCTTGGCCTGCTTGCGCTTGGGCAGGGTCTTGGCGGGCATGCTGCGCTCCAGGTCGATGGCGGTAGCCGGTTTGTCATCGCGCAGGCCGTGAAACACCGAGTGGCGCACGATGCCGTCACGGGTCATCTGGGCATAGGCGACTTCGGCCAGCAGTTGCGGTTTCAGCCAGTGCACGCCCCGGGCTTCGGCCCCGGTAGGCGGGTTGGGCAGGGCCGGCCTGGCGATTTCCAACGGTTTCAGCCGGGCATGGATGCTGGCCAGCGTGGTTGCACTGAAGCCGGTGCCGACCTTGCCGGCATAGCGCAACTCGCCGCTGTCGTTGTCGTGCAAGGCCAGCAGCAGGGCGCCGAAACCGCTGCGGCTGCCTTTGGGGTCGGTGTAGCCGACGATCACGAACTCCTGGCGCTGCTTGCACTTGAGCTTGATCCAGTCGGGGCTGCGGCGGCCGCTGTAGGGGCTGTCGACGCGCTTTCCGATCAGGCCTTCGAGTTGCAGCCGGCAGGCGCTGTCGAGCAGGGATTCGACGGGCTGGTCAAAGTCGGCGGAGTACTTGAGCACGTCCGATTCGTTGTGTTCCAGCAACTGCTGCAAAGTGTTTCGCCGGTCCTGCAGCGGTAACTGACGCAGGTCCTGGCCACCCAGGAAGGGCAAATCGAACAGGTAATAGGTGATGTGCTCGTCATGCTCGGTGTCGAAAGCGTTCTGCAGCGCCTGGAAGTCCGCCGTGCCGTCTTCGCCAGCCACCACCACCTCGCCATCGAGCCAGGCCGAATCGAGGCCCAGCGCACGCAAGGCGGCAACCTGCCTGGGCATCTTGCCGCTCCAGTCATGGCCATTGCGGGTGAACAGGCGCACGTCATCACCGTCGATGCGGGCAAGGATGCGGTAACCGTCGAACTTCACCTCGTAACGCCAGTCGCCACTGGGCGGGGAGTCGACCAAGGTCGCCAGTTGTGGCTGCAGCTGTGCCGGCAACGGCACCTTCCGGCCTTTGCTGGCGGTTTTGCGACGTGGCGCGGCGGCCTTTTTTGCTGCCGGCTTGCGCGGTACCAGCGTGCGGTCGCTGAGCACGCTGTCGGGCTGGGCGTCGACGATGCTGTAGTCGGCTTCGCTGCGCGCCTGGCTGTCGTGCGACTTGACCAGCATCCACTGCTCCTTCTTGCCGGCCAGGTGGGTGCGGAACAGGTTCCATACACCGCCGAGCTTTTCGCCTTGCAGGCGAAAACGCAGTTTGCCCTTGGCATAGGCCTCACGCGCATCGCCTTCGGGCTCCCAGATGCCCCGGTCCCAGACGATCACGTCGCCCGCGCCGTAATGGCCTTCGGGGATATGGCCTTCGAAGTCGGCGTAGTCCAGCGGGTGGTCCTCCACGTGCACGGCCAGGCGGCGCACCTTGGGGTCCAGCGACGGCCCTTTGGGGATGGCCCAGCTTTTCAGCGTGCCATCGAGCTCCAGGCGGAAGTCGTAGTGCAGGTGGCTGGCATCGTGCTTCTGGATGCAGAACTGCAGCGCGTGGGCCCGCTTGCCACGGCTGCGCTTGCCGCTGGGCTCGGGCGTGGCATTGAAGTCGCGCTTGCGCGCATATTCCTGCAGGGGCTTGGCCATGGCGGGCTCCGGGCGGTTCGCAGTCTCTAATCTCGGAGGCAGCGGCCCGGGCGGTAGTTCAAAAAAACTCTGAATCTTCCAGCAGCAGCTGCAGTCGACCGAATGAAGCCACCTGACGGAGAACGCACATGGCCCGAGCAGATGAACCGAAGCCGTATACCCCCACTGAAATCGACGACACCGAAGACCGCATGGGCAGCGTGCATGAACTGGACTTCGACGAGCGCCTGGATGAACGCGAGGGGCGTGTGGGTGACGAGCGACCGGCCGCGGACGTGGCCCGCGAGTTCCCACCGCGGCGCGTGGCCGAAAGCGGCATGACCGGCGGCGAGGCGTTGAGCGACAGCCTGCACGAGGACAATGTCACCTACGACGACCTGAGCCCGGACACCTTGCTGGACGAAACCGGCGCCCGCGACCCGCATGAACCCGGTGGCAGCGGCGGCCCTGCAGACAAGACCCTGAGGCGGGTAGAGGCCAACGAGATTGGCGGCGGCATAGGCCTGGACGAAGCCGAACTGGCCCGCTCCGCGCCGCTGGATGGAGAGCCGTGGAGCGATGATGTGATCGATGACGAGGAGAGCAAGCCATGAACGAGGTACGTTGTGCCTGTGCGCATTGTTCCTGCACCGTGGATGCCAATGCCTTGCAGCTCGAAGGCAAGGTGTATTGCTGCGAGGCCTGTGCCAGCGGGCATCGCAATGGCGAGCCGTGCCGGATGCCTGATTGCCACTGTGGCGAAAAGACCGGGGAAAGCGCGGTGGACAATGCGCTGGACGAGACCTTCCCGGCGAGTGACCCGATTTCGCCCTGAAGCCTGAAGGGCCTCGCGGCCAGGACATCATTATTTGATGCAACTGCCGTGGATGCCTGTTCTGGCCCTATCGCCGGCAAGCCAGCTCCCACACCGACCGCATTGACTTCAAGGGCTGTGCTGTCGCACAGATAACTGAATTCGAAAGCGATCCTCGTACTCTGTGGGAGCGGCTTTAGCCGCGAAGAATCCAACGCGGTGCATGGCACCGGCTGCGCCGGTGTTCGCGGCTAAAGCCGCTCCCACAGGGTCCCTGCTAATTCAATGAGTTATATGCAGTTCTATGAGAGCTGGCTTGCCGGCGATAGGGCCAGAGCAGGCAATACAGTTGGCTCAGTGAGTCTGCCAGATGCCGTTGCTACGCTCGCAATCGGTGCGGGCCTGGCCCAGGCTGGGGGTGTCGTAGTAGTAGGTGATCACCCGCGCATCCTTGGGCAACGCCGGCTTGTCACCGCCAGCTGCCTTGGGGTTGGCCAATGCCTCCTGGGTCAACGGCGCGATGCAACTGCCAACGCTGCCATCCGCACAACGCGCAACCTTGTGCTTTTCGCTGTTGAGCATGTCCTTGCTCTCGTTGCTGCATGACCAGTTGATCGCTTCGGCGGGCAGGTTGCTGTAGCTGTAGCAGCTGTGCCGCTCCACCGGCGTTACCGCCTCGCTGGAGGAGCGGGTGAGCACATTGCAGGCTTCGGCCAGGACCTGGCCGCTGACCAGGCTCGCCACCATCAGTATCAACATCGGCTTCAAGACAGCGCCACGCATTTGCCACCTCCCGGGCCAATGGCCCTCGATAGGTCTAGGCAGGCTTGTCGCGCCGGCGCATGGCCTTGGCGCGTTTCTCCAGGATCAGGTAGGTAAGCACCGCCAGCAACAGCGGCACCAGGTAGTACAGCGTGCGGTAACCCAGCAGGGCCGCCACCAGTGTGCCTTGGGCAAGCTGCCCATGCAGCAGGGCCAGGAACACCGTTTCCAGCACACCCAGGCCGGCCGGGATATGCGCGACCACACCAGCCACGCAACTGATCAGCAGGATGCCAAGTATCGACGGGTAGAAGGCTTCGCCAGGCAGCAACCAGAAGATAAGCAGTGCCATCAGCGCCCAGTTGCTGGCACCCAGTACTACCTGGCACAGCGCCAGGCGCAGCGACGGCAGCGTTACCTCATGGTCACGCCAGCGCCAGGTGCGCTTTTTGGCGAAACCACAGGCCAGCAGGTAGCCTGCGGCAATCGCCAGCAATACTACGCCGATCAGTTGCAGACCGCTGGCGCCGACCGCCCAGTTGGCAGGCAGCTCGACCAGGCGCAAGGCGAACACCGTGCCAGCCAGCAGCATGTAACCCATCCAGTTGGTCAGCAGGCCCAGGGTGAGGATGCGCGTGATGGTCGCCGTGTCCAGGCCCAGGCGGCTGTACAGCCGGTAGCGCAAGGCAACGCCACCCACCCAGGTGGTGAAATTGAGGTTGAAGGCGTAGCACACGAAGGCAACCGGCAAAACCTGGCGGGCCGGCAGGTGGTGGCCGGTGTAGGCCCGGGCCAGCAGGTCGTAGCTGGCGAACGTCAGGTAGCTGCACCCGGCCAGCACCAGGCCGATGGCCAGGGTGCCAGGCTTGTAGGCCAGCAACGATTGGCGCACTTCGTTCCAGTCCAGGTTGCGCGCCAGCAGGTACAGCAGCGCAGGGATCAGGATCAGGAATGCCAGGGTGAACAGCCGCTTGCCCCAGATTTGCCAGTGTTTTCGCGCCATCAGGTCTTGCCCTCGTGATAGTCAACCTGTGCCTCGGCCTCCGGCTGCACCGAGCGCAGGTGCTGACGGTGCGCCGGGAACCAACCGGCAATCCGCGGGAAATGGCGGATCACGTGGAAACACACGAAAATCAGCGGTGCCCGCCACCAGTAGCCGCGAACCATGCGTTCCAGGGTGACCGGCTTGCATTGTTCGCGGGCCAGCGCCTGCAGGTGCTGGTTGAGCTGCTGGTTGAAGGCGCGGTCACGGATGAACAGGTTGGCTTCAAGGTTGAACGACAGGCTGAGCGGGTCCAGGTTGCTGGAGCCGACCGTGGCCCACTCATCATCCACCAGCGCCACCTTGCCGTGCAGCGGCCGTTGGCAATACTCGTGAATGGCCACACCGTCGCGCAGCAGGTAGTTGTACAGCAGTCGCGACAGCGCCCGTACCCAGCGCATGTCTGGCTGGCCCTGCAGGATCAGCCGGACCTCCACGCCGCGCCGGGACGCATTGCGCAATTCACGCATCAGCCGGTAGCCCGGGAAGAAATACGCATTGGCCACCACGATGCGCCGCCGGGCACTGCGAAACGCCTGCAGGTAGTGGGCTTCGATATCGGTGCTGCGCACCTTGTTGTCGCGCTCGACCAGCACGGCGGTGCAGGTACCGGCAGGCTCGGTCAATGGCCTTACCGCGCTGGGCGGCTGCAGCACCGGTGACATCAGGCGCTTGCTGGAGGCATGAACCTGTGCCACCACAGGGCCGACGACCTCCACGGCATAGTCCTGCTTGGCCATGGGACCAAAGTCGCCCAAATGGTCGGCGCTGTAGTTGATGCCGCCAATGAAGGCCCGCTCGCCATCGACCACCACGATCTTGCGGTGCAGGCGCCGGAACAGGTTGGTACGCATGCCCACCAGCCGCGGCTGCGGGTCGAAGGCGTGGAAACTGACCCCGGCATCGGTCATGGCCGCAATGAAGGAGTCGGGCAGGTCGGCCGTGCCGTACCCATCCACGGCCACTTCGACACGCACGCCGCGGCGGGCGGCATCGATCAACACCTGCTGCAATTGCTGGCCAACCTTGTCATCGAAGATGATGAAGGTCTCCAGCAGGATTTCCTCCCGTGCCTGGCTCATGGCCTCGAACACGCGGGGGTAGTATTGCTCGCCATTGATCAGCAACTGCACGCTGTTGCCGTCTACCCAGGGTCGGTTCACAGTTTGATCTCCGAAGCCAGAGGGGCGTGGTCGGAAAGGTGCGACCACGGGTACTTGGACAGCACCTGGGCCGTGCCGGGCATGGCGTTGCGCAGGTAGATGCGGTCCAGGCGCAACAGCGGCAGGCGCGCCGGGAAACTGCGTGCCGGGGTGCCGAAATGCTCGCCGAACGCTTCCACCAGGTGTTCGCACAGCACCGCGTCGGCCTTCAGCCGCCAATCGTTGAAATCGCCGGCAACGATCACCGGGGCCTTGGGCGGCAGGCTGCCTAGCAGGTCCAGCAGCAGCTTCACCTGGCGTTGCCGGTGGGCCTCGCGCAAGCCCAGGTGCACGCACACCGCATGCACCTGGTCATGGCCAGGCACTTCCAGCTGGCAATGCAACAGGCCGCGCTGCTCGTTGCCCTGCACCGAGACGTCCAGGTTGTCGAAGCGGCTGATGGGGAATTTCGACAGCAGCGCGTTGCCGTGGTCGCCATGGGGGTATACGGCATTGCGGCCGTAGGCGAACTGCGGCCACATGCTGTCGGCCAGGAACTCGTACTGTGGCGTATCCGGCCAGGCCGGGTGGCGCAGGGCATGCTGCTGGTGGCTGCCGTGCACTTCCTGCAGGAACACCAGGTCGGCGCCGGTGGCGCGCACGGCTTCGCGCAACTCGGGCAGGATGAAGCGCCGGTTGAAGAAGGTAAAGCCCTTGTGCACGTTCAACGTCAGTACATTCAGCCGACGCACGGCGGTGATCTTGTCGATGATGCAGTGCGGGGCAGGCAAGGTCCTGTTCACAGGGTCACCTCCGGCACCACGCCAGGCTCGGTCATCAGCTCATGGTCCAGCGACAGCTTCTGCAACAGGCGCCGGGCGTCATAAGGCGCATGGACTTTCTGGTCGTTGTCGAAATAGCAGTAGACGTCACGGGCGGCGCGCCGCGGTGGCGGCCCTGGCACCACCAGCTGGGCATCGTCGGCCTGGCGGCCCTGGCTCCAGTGCTGGATGCGCTGCTTCCAGCGCCGCAGCGCCTGGGCGGTATAGCCACTGCTGTACAGCTCGACATCGCCATGCAGGCGCATGTACACGAAGTCGGCGGTAAGGTCCTCGACATAGGGCCATTTACCGGCACTGTCGGCCACTACCAGCGCTACCCGGTGCTTGCGCAGCAGCTTGATGAAGGCTTCGCACAAAAAGCTTTCGTTGCGGATTTCCACCGCGTGACGCAGCCGTGCGTTGCCCTTGATATCGGTGCTGCCGTTGTCCTTCAGGCGTTGCGCACACCCCTGCGCGCATTCACGGGCATCCTTGCGGCTGTGCGGCAGCAGTTCGAGAAAGCGG
This sequence comes from Pseudomonas sp. X4, assembly GCF_040784925.1. NCBI lineage: Bacteria > Pseudomonadati > Pseudomonadota > Gammaproteobacteria > Pseudomonadales > Pseudomonadaceae > Pseudomonas > Pseudomonas sp. X4. The sequence continues at coordinate 5,323,851 of NZ_CP160798.1, forward strand.
GCGAAGCGGGCCTCGTCGAACTTCATGTTCGGCGGAAACTGCCACAGGAACGGGCCCAGCTTCTTGCCGAGCAGCAGCGGCCCGGAGGCGAAGAAATTGGCCACGGCCTCTTCGATATCCTTCAGCCGCCGTACATGGGTGATGTAGCGCGGGGCTTTTACCGCGAACACGAACCCAGGCGGCGTTTCGTCATGCCAGCCCTGGTAGCGTTCGGGTGTTTGCAGGCTGTAGAACGAGCCGTTGATTTCAATGCTGTTGACCGCTCGCGAAGCGAACGCCAGTTCGTCGTCCTGGGGTAGGCCCTTCGGGTAGAAATCCTTGCGCCACGGGCCGTAGCGCCAACCGGAGATGCCGATGCGGATATCGCTCACGCTGCCTTCCTCATTGCCGGGTCCTTGTTCGGTCACTCTGAAAGTGCGACCGATCAACAACGGCCAGGGTTCAGCACGGTTGACCAACGGAAAAGGCTGATGCTGCGTGGAACTTTGCGGGCCGCGGCGTTTCCACCGCATACCTGCTACGAGGAAGGGCGCCAGGATGAAATTCGACCGTTTCGCCCAATGGCTGGCCAATTGGGCCGGCCGCCCGCTGACCTTCGGCATCGCCTGCCTGCTGATCCTGATCTGGGCAGTGACCGGGCCGCTGTTCGGCTTCAACGACACCTGGCAACTGGTGATCAACACTTCGACCACCATCATCACCTTCCTCATGGTGTTCCTGATCCAGAACACCCAGAACCGCGACAACGACGAACTGCACATCAAGATCGATGAGCTGTTGCGCACCACCCAACAGGCGCACAAGGCGCTGCTGGACCTGGAAGACATGGACCCGGCCGAGCTGCATGCCCTGCGCAAGCAGTACCGGCAGATGGCCGGGCAGGGTGACGATGCGCAGAAACCCAAGGAATGACCTGCCAACCCTGGAGGCAAGCATGGCCAGACATATCGTCCACTTCACCGGGCCTATCAATTCATCCACCTGCGGCAACCTGATCAACACCTGTTCGCGGGCGTTGCAGCAGGGGGCCGAAGTCCTGCAACTGAACATCGCCACCATGGGCGGCGAGTGCAGCTACGGGTTTACCTTGTACAACTTCCTGCGGGCGTTACCGGTCGAGGTGCATACCCACAACCTCGGCACGGTGGAATCCATGGGCAACATCCTGTTCCTGGCCGGGGATCGGCGCACTGCATGCAGTTACAGCAAGTTCCTGTTTCATCCGTTCCACTGGACCTTGCATGGCTCGGTCGACCACTCCCGCATGGCCGAGTATGCGATGAGCCTGGACTATGACCTGCGGCTGTATGCACAGATCGTCGCCGAGCGGACCGAAGGCGCGGACGAGGTGCTGGATGTGCCGCGGTATCTGATGGCCTACCCGCGGATACTCGGGCCACGGGAGGCATTGGCGAACGGGATGATCCATGCCATTGACGAGATGCCGATCGAGGTGGAGGCGTGTCAGTGGAGCGTGCATGCCTAGCGGATTCCTGTGCCGGCCTCTTCGCGGGTGAACCCGCTCCCACAGGTTCGGTGGAATGCCTGTGGGAGCGGGTTCACCCGCGAAAGGGCCGGCACAGGTGAAGAAGGTCTACCTCACTGACGCTGCCGTAGCCCGGTCACAGGCCAGCAACGAGCGGATCAGCAGCTTGATCTCGTCCTTGAGCATGGGCACCTGGTCCGGGTGAGCGAACCGGCAATCGACAATTTCATGCTGCGCCTTGGGATGCGGGGCGTCGGCGAACTCCGCCTCGAACACATAGTGCATGCGCTCTGCCGCTTCATGACGCATCAACAGGGTCAGCGATTCTGCCTGCAACCCGGTTTCCTCAAGCAATTCACGCTCCGCTGCTTGCACCGGCGTCTCGCCGGGCTCTATCTTGCCGCCGGGCAGGGTCCAGGCGGCGTTGGGCTTTCTCACCCACAACCATTTATGGGTTTGTTTGCCATGCCGGCAGATGATGGTGGCGCGATGCTTGACTGGCTTCATTCAGGCTCCTGGGCGAATCCCTCATTCCATGAAGATTCGGCCCCAGGCAGCAATGAACGTTGCGTTTAAAGCGACCAACGGTCAGTAAGGCACCGAGCCGCTCAGCGCCTCGATGGCTTCCACCAGCTCGTCATAGCCCACCGGCTTGCTCAGGTGCCGGTCGAAGCCCGACTGGCGCGACTTGTACTGGTCGGCGCTGGCGCCATAACCGGTCAGGGCGATGGCCGGGGTATGGCGCAGGTGCACGTAGCCACGCAGGGCCTTGATCAACGCATGGCCGTCCATGATCGGCATGCCGATATCGGACAGGATGATGTCGTATTCCTCACCCGCAGCGGCGTCCAGGGCCTCACGTGGCTTGCTGAAGGCATTGACAGTGGCGCTCTCCATTTCCAGCAGCTCCTGCATCACCGCCAGCACCTCTACGGAGTCATCCACCAGCAACACGCGAATTCCGTTCAGGCGGCCTTCGCTCGGCGGCTCCGAGCCCTGCGTATGCTGCTGGAGCTGCGTTTCGCAAAGGGGCAGGGTGACCGTGAAGGTGCAGCCCAGGCCAAGCCCCGCTGATGTGGCGAGGACGGTACCGCCATGGGCCTCGACCAGTTGCCGTACCAGCGACAGGCCGATGCCCAGGCCTTCGCGGCTGTGGCTGGCATGTTGCGGCGCAGCCTGGCTGAACAGGTCGAAGATATGCTCGAGGCTGTCGTGGCTCAGGCCCACGCCATGGTCGATCACCTGCAGGCGGGCATGGTCCTCGTCGTGGCTCAGCACCAGGCGTATGTCATTGCCCGCCGGGCTGAACTTCAGCGCGTTGTTGAGCAGGTTCCAGATGATCTGCTCCAGGCGGGTAACGTCACCCTCGATCATCACCGGCAGGTTGTCGGCGGGCAGCTCCAGGCGAACTGTGCAGGGATGTTGCTCGCTGACTACCACGCCATGGATGCCCTGCAGGACGGCAAGCAGGTCCACAGGCTCGGTCTTGAGTTTGAGTTTGCCGGTGCGAATGCGCGCCACATCCAGCAGGTCGTCGATGATCCGCGCCTGGCTGGTTACCGCATCGCAAATGGTACCGACGGCTTTGCTCGCTGCACTGATATTCCGCAGCGAGGGCAGGCGGCGCAGGATTTCGGCATTGAGCTGGATCAGGTTGAGCGGGTGCTTGAGTTCATGAGACATGACGGCGAAGAATTCGTCCTTCATGTGGCTGGTGCTCTGCGTCTCGGCCAGCTGCTTGCTCAGGCGCTCTTCGCCCAGGCGCACGCGCTCTTCGGCGGCATGGCTGCTGCTGATGTCGATGAAGGTCAGCACCGTGCCGTCGATTTTCTGCTCGCTGGAGCGATAGGGCAGCAGGCGCGCCAGGTACCAGTGATCGCCCTGGCCGCCGATTTCACGCTCGATGATGGCCTCGCCCTGGGCCACGGCGCGGGCATCGTCGGCCAGCGCCGGGTAATCCAGGCGGTGGGTGATGTCGAGCAGGGAACGGCCGGTATCGACCGGCAGCATATTGAACAGGTCGGTGGCCCGCGGGGTGAACCAGCGGATATGCAGGTTGCGGTCGACGAACACCGTGGCGATCTCGGTGCAGGCGATCAGGTTGCTGAGGTAGTCGTTGACCTTGTCGGTTTCCTCGACCTTGTTCTTCAGCTCGTAGTTGACCGTGAGCAGTTCCTCGTTGATCGACTGCAGCTCTTCCTTGCTGGTTTCCAGTTCTTCGCTGGCCGAACGCAACTCCTCGTTGATGGCCTGCATCTCTTCGTTGGAGGCCGTCAGCTCCTCGCTGGAGACCTCTGACTGCTCGATGGTTTCCTGCAGTTGCAGGCGAGTGCGCTGCAGTTCGCGTTCGAGGTTGTGCAGCACCATGCTGTCGGTCTGGCGGATGACGCCGGGTAACGGCAGGGACGGGTCGGGCGCGCGTTCCTCGAATACCACCAGCAGGCAATCGCTGGCGCTGAGGTCGTCCTTGTACGGCTGCACGGTGATCTCCACCTGCAGTTTGCCCATGGTTTCCGCCAGGTCGACAGGGCGCGAGGTCACCGCCTCGGTCCCCTGACGCGCCTGGAACAAGGTGCTGCGCAGGGCCAGGCGCAGGGGCGGCAGCACCAGGTTGAGCAGGCTGCGGCTCGGTTCGCCACCGGCCACTTGCAGGAAACGCCCTACGCCTTCGCTCATGTGCAGGATATTGCCATCGATATCGACGATCAGGCTGGGCGGCATGCGACGCGCCAGGGCGCGGTAGTGCAGGTCGGCGAACGATGGCTTGCGCCCCGGCTTGGCCTTGGCCAGCGCGCCCTGGGGCAGGCTGGCGGCCGAAGTGCCGGGCAGCTGACGGCCGGAACGGCGGCCGGTATTGCTGGCATCGAGTGCGCGGAAAATGCGGTTGCGCTTGTCCACCGGGGCGAACAGTTCACTGGCCATGTCGGCCGACTCGGACGACCCGAGGAACAGGTAGCCACCCGGGCGCAGGGCGAAGTGGAACATCTGCAGGATGTCACGCTGCACCTCACGGTCCAGGTAGATCAGCAGGTTGCGGCAGACAATCAGGTCGATCTGCGAGAACGGTGGGTCCGACAGCAGGTTATGCCGGGCGAACAGCACCTTCTCGCGCACCTCTTTGCGCACCCGGTAATGCTGGTCTTCCTTGAGGAAGAACTGGCGCAGCCGGCTGGGCGGCACGTCGGTAACGATCGCTTCAGGGTAGGAGCCACTGCGGGCGATGCCGATGGCGCGTTCGTCTAGGTCGGTGGCGAACACCTGTACCTTGTGCGAGCGCTGCTCCAGTGCCAGCTGCTCGCAAACCAGCATGGCCAGACTGTACGCCTCTTCGCCGGTGGAGCAGCCGGCCGACCACACGCGTATCTCGTCCGCGCCCTCGGCCGGGTCGCGTTCGCAGGTCAGCTGCGGCAGCACATGGCGCTCCAGGGCTTCGAAGGCTTCGCGGTCGCGGAAGAAATTGGTCACGCCAATCAGCATGTCGGCCAGCAACGCCCGGGATTCCGCGGGGTGCTGTTCCAGGTAATGCAGGTAGGCCGCCAGGTCTGCCTGGCCGGTCACATGCAGGCGGCGCTCGATGCGCCGCAGCACCGTGGCGCGCTTGTAGTGCTGGAAGTCGTGGCCGGTATTGCTGCGCAATTGCAGCAGGATCTCTTCGAGCATCGGCTCGCTGGCCTGGGCATCGCCGGCACGGGTGCCCAAGGCCGGTGGCAGGGTGTCGTCCTCGATTTCCGGGAGCCGGACCTGGCGGGCATTGCGCCATAGCTCCAGCAGCTTCTGCGGCATTTCTGCCGCCGGCAGCACCAGGTCGACCATGCCGGTCTCGATGGCGGCGCGGGGCATGCTGTCGTACTGGGCGTCGTCCGGGTTTTGCGCCAAGGTCACGCCGCCTTGCTCCTTGATCCGTGAAAGGCCCACGGCGCCATCGGCACCGGTACCGGACAACACCACGCAGAAGGCGTGGTCCTTGTGCACGTCAGCCAGGTCACGGAAGAACAGGTCGATGGCCACGTGGTCGCCACGGCGCCGGTTGGCCGGGGTCACGCGCAGGTAGCCATCGTTGGTGGACAGGCGATTGGCCGGTGAAATCACGTAGATGTGGTTGCGCTCGATGGGCACCGGCTCGGTCACCTGGCGCACCGGCATTTGCGTGGTCTCCTGGATGATGCGGTCGGCGACGCTCTGGTGGTCGGGGGACAGGTGCAGGACCACGACGAAGGCCATGCCACAATCGCTGGGCATTTGCCGGAACAGCGTACAGATCGCTTCCAGGCCACCTGCCGATGCACCGATGCCCACCACCGGGAAATCCAGGTGGCTGGGGCTGAGCGCCGGGTTCTGGGGCGAGGCAGGTTGCTTGGGGGACGACTTCATGGACGGAGCCTTGTGCAGACCGGAACGTTCCGCCCGTAGCAGCATCATCGGGCGTGTGTGTGGCGGGATTATAGGCCGTCGCCATGTTGTTGAGACCTCCGCAGGCACAGGAAAGTGCGACCCGCCTGCTTCCGCCACGCAAACCTTTTGCCGACGCATGTTTGGTGCCACTGGTCAGTTGCCGGCAAAACCATTGAGCAGACTGTGTGATCGGCGGCTCGGAACCAAGGCATGGCAAACATCCATGCGACCCATCCATCGCAAGGAGAAACCACATGGCGCAGGATCAAGAGCGAACCAGCCAGCGCGGCGGCACCAAGGAAACCAACCCTGGCAATTTCGCCAATGACCGGGAACGGGCCTCCCGCGCGGGGCACAAAGGCGGGCAGGCTTCTGGCGGCAACTTCGCCAACGACCGCCAACGGGCATCGGAGGCCGGTCGCAAGGGCGGCCAGAACAGCCACGGCGGGGGCCGCCAGCAGTAAGTTGAAGGGTTGCTGGACACCCGGTACCTCAGGTGCCGGGTGGTGGCCAGACCTTGCGTACCGAGGCATCAATAGCCGTTGATACTTCTTGTTCGACAATTTTTTGAATCTTCCGGCCGTGCCCCGATCAATCAGGTGTCATCCATGGAGAAGAGGAGGCCCCTGCGATGCCTAGCCCACAGCTGTACATCATCGATTACCAACTGCATGGCCAGCCGCGCAGTTTCATCATCCGTCTGGAGACGCTGGACAATGCCGAGGCCTGGCATTGGGCAAGTTGCGATGCGGGCATCGGCATCATTCCCAAGTTCGGCCGGGAGAAGATCAGGAAAGTCAGCAGGCCGATGGCCGAGCGCTATGGGATTACCGCGGTGAGCTGGCGGGTATCCGGCGGCAAGCCGAACCAGTCAGCGGCGACAATGTGATTCCCCGACTGCACAATCCGTGCGGGAACAGATGTCCTGCTCAAATTCTAAAAGTTGGCACGATCCTCTGTGGGAGCGGCTTTAGCCGCGAACACCGGCGCAGCCGGTGCCATGCACCGCGTTGGATTCTTCGCGGCTAAAGCCGCTCCCACAGGGTACGAGGATCGCTTGCGAATTCCGTTATCTGTGCGACAGCGCGGCCCAAAGGGCTGGGCAATCTCCCACAGGGGATCGCGCAGACCGTCTGCATGACGGTCATGCACCGGACTCGGGGTCGCTGGCCGGCACGCCCGGGCGGTTTTCTTCGTCATCTGTCACATTGGGGTCGGCATCCGGGTCATCTGCCCGGTCATTGCGCCGGTCCGGCTCGAGCTCTGGCCAGTCATCCTGTGCGCTACCGCCACCCATCGCAGTAAAATCTTTCATCTCGCAACCCTCGCTCTCGATGAAAAAAAGGCCCGCGATCAGGCGGGCCCAATACAGGAGTGAGAGGCGAAGCCATTGACCACCCCTCATTGAATGAGAGCGGTAACAGCCAGGGGAGGTCGGTTGGATATCCACCGCCCCTGACCAACGGCACTGTCAGGGCTGTTTCAGCACCAGGGTGAGAATGTCGTAGCTGGCGACCAGCTCGCCCAGCTGGTTGGTCACCTCCACATCCCACGCCACCACGCCCTGGGGCTGGCCCAGCGGGCTGGTCTTGCCCTGGTCGATCTTGCGCTTGCAGGTCAGGCGCGCCTGGATGGTGTCGCCGATGCCCACCGGGTTGATGAAGCGCAGGGTATCCAGGCCGTAGTTGGCCAGTACCGGGCCTGCACCCGGGGAGACGAACAGCCCGGCCGCTGCCGACAACACGAAATAGCCGTGGGCGATGCGCTTGCCGAACTGCGATTGCTTGGCGGCGATCTCGTCGAAGTGCATGTAGAAATGGTCACCCGACAGGCAGCCGAAGTTGACCAGGTCGGCTTCGGTCACGGTGCGCCGGTGGGTGAGCAGCGACTCGCCGATGCGCAACTGCTCGAAATAACGGCGGAACGGGTGCACTTCGGTTTCGATCACTTCGCCACCGCGCACGTATTCGCCGGTTACCGCCGTGAGCATGCTCGGCGAACCCTGTACAGCGGCACGTTGCAGGTAGTGCTTGACGGCACGCAGGCCACCCAGCTCTTCACCACCACCAGCGCGGCCCGGGCCGCCGTGCTTGAGCTGCGGCAATGGCGAGCCATGGCCGGTGGATTCCTTGGCTGCCTCGCTGTCGAGTACCAGCAGGCGGCCATGCCAGGCGGCGGCCACCGGGATGGCCTTGGCTGCCACGCTGCGGTCGGCGGTGACCAGGGTCGCCACCAGGCTGCCTTTGCCCCGCGCGGCCAGCGCCAGGGCTTCATCGAGGTCGTCATAGGCCATCAGCGTGCTGACCGGGCCGAACGCTTCGATATCGTGGGCACCGCCTTCGGCGTGCGGGTCACGGGCCTGAAGCAGGGTAGGGGCAAAGAACGCACCCTCGGCCACGCCCTCGCCACGCGGCGCAAAGCCATCGCTGGCGCCGAACAGCTGGTCGCAGCTCTGCAGCAGGCTGCGCACCCGCTCGGCCACATCGTGCTGCTGGTCGTGAGAGGCCAGGGCGCCCATGCGCACACCTTCCTGCGACGGGTCACCGACCACCACCTTGGCCAGCCGCTCGCGCAGGCGCGTGGCAACGGCGTCGATGTGCCTGGCCGGTACGATGGCGCGGCGGATGGCGGTGCATTTCTGGCCGGCCTTGGTGGTCATTTCGCGGACCACCTCCTTGATGTACAGATCGAACTCTTCGCTATCCGGGGTCACGTCCGGGCCGAGGATGGCGCAGTTCAGCGAATCGGCTTCGGCGGTGAACGGCACCGAGTTGCGTACCAGGTTCGGTGTGACGCGCAACTTGGCGGCGGTGTCGGCGGAACCGGTGAAGGTCACCACGTCCTGGCCTTGCAGGCGGTCGAGCAGGTCGCCGGTGCTGCCGATCACCAGTTGCAGGCTGCCTTCGGGCAACAAGCCGGATGCATTCATCAGCCGCACCACGGCCTCGGTCAGGTAGCTGGTCGAGGTCGCCGGCTTGACGATGCATGGCATGCCGGCTAGGAAGGTCGGGGCGAACTTCTCCAGCATGCCCCAGATGGGGAAGTTGAAGGCGTTGATGTGCACTGCCACGCCGGCGCGCGGCACAAGGATGTGGCTGCCGGCGAAATGGCCTTGCTTGCCCAGCGGGATGGCCGGGCCTTCGTGCACCAGGTTGCCTGACGGCAGTTCACGGCTGCCGATGCCCGCATAGGAGAACAGCGTGGCGTTGCCGCCTTCGATGTCGATCCAGCTGTCGGCACGGGTGGCGCCGCTGTGGTGGGACAGGGCGTAGAGCTGCTCCTTGCGCTCGGCCAGGTACAGGGCCAGCGCCTTCAGGCGGGCAGCGCGTTGCTGGAAGTCCATCGCCATCAGCGCGGCCAGGCCACGGGCGCGGGCAAAGTCCACGGCTTCGGCGAAATCCGGGCGCTCTTCGTGGCTGTAGGCCAAAACGTGGCCGTCCAGGGCGCTACGCAGGGCCTGGGCGCCGTGCTGGCCAAGCCAGCGGCCGGCGATGAAGCTTTGCAAGGTAGGGGCGGCAGACATGCTGTTCTCCAATGTAGAGGGGGGCGCTGTTACCACAGCGCCACGGTGTAGCCGATGATCAGGCGGTTTTCGTCCACGGCGTTGGTCAGGCCATTGCCGGACCGGAAGGTGACGTTGCGCCAGCGCAGGCTGACGTCCTTGAACGGGCCGCTCTGGATGACATAGGTGATGTCGGTGTCGCGCTCACGCTCACGGCCATTGCTGACGGTGGCGGTTTCGGCGTGGCGGCCATCGGTGTAGCGGGTCATGAAGCTCAGGCCGGGGATACCCATGGCGACGAAGTCGTAGTCGTAGCGCACCTGCCACGAGTCCAGCCCGGCGCGGGTGAAGGTGTTGTAGGTGACCAGGTTGACGGTGAACGGGTCGCCGCCGTTCACGAACGGGAAGGCACTGTCGCCGGACATCTGCTGCCAGGCGGCGGTGAACTTGTGGGCCCGTACGCCGAGGGTGAACATGGCGTTGAAGTTGCGGTTGTCGATGTTGCCGGCACGCTCGGCGCCGTCGTTGCGGCTGTCGAAGTAGCGCAGGTCGGTGCGCAGGCTCAGGCCTTCGTCCAGCGGGCGGGTATCGATCAGGCCGACGAACTGCTGGCGGTAGATGTCCTCGAGCTTGGCGTAGTAGTAGCTGACGCTGGTTTGCGGGGTGATGGCGTAGCTACCGCCGCCGAAGTCCAGGTGGTCGCTGCTGGCGGCGCCGTAGCCGATGTCGTCGCGGCCCGAGGAATCACGCAGGTTGGCCTTGGTCAGGCGGCCGGCGTTGAAGGTCAGGCCGGCCAGGTCCTGGCTGGTGAGCAGGCCGCCCTGGAAGGTGGAAGCCAGCAGGCGAGTGTCGTTGTACACCACCACCGGCAGGATCGGTTGCAAGGTCCCCAGGCGCAGGGTGCTCTTGGCCACCCGCACCTTGCCGGTGAGGCCCAGTTCGCTGTAGTCATCGACCGGTTCATGGCTGTTCGGGCCGAAAGGCAGCAGGCCGGTATTGCGGCGGTCACGGCTGGAGTCGAGCTTGATGCCCAGTTGGCCCATGGCGTCCACACCAAAGCCGACCGGGCCTTCGGTGAAGCCCGACTCAAGCTTGGCGGTAAAGCCCTGGCCCCATTCCTCGGCCTTGGCCTGCGGTGCGTTGCTCTGGCGGAAGTCGCGGTTGAGGTAGTGGTTGCGCAGCTCCAGGCGGGCGTGGCTGTCGCCGATGAAGTCTGCCATCGCCGGCATCGGCAGGGCGAGGGTCGCCAGCCAGGCGGCCGAAATGAAGTGCGTGCGGTTCATTGTTGTTGTTTTACCCGACATGGTTGTTCTTCCCTGAGAGTCAGTGCTTGCTGGCGCCGGCAGCGCCGATTCCGGTCATGGAACGGATGAACTGGGCCAGGTAGCGGCCACGTTCCTGGCTGGCGCGTTCGGAACTGTCAGTCACCGAGAACACCCAGGCGCCGAGGAAGGCCAGGCTCATGGAGAACAGCGCCGGGTTGCTGTAGGGGAACAGCGCCTTTTCGTGATGCAGCACGTTGACCCATACCGCCGGGCCCAGCACCACCAGCAGCACCGCCGAAACCAGGCCGGCCATGCTGCCGCACACCGCGCCGCGGGTGGTCAGGCCTTTCCAGAACATCGAAAGCAGCAGCACCGGGAAGTTGACCGAGGCGGCCACCGCCAGCACCAGGCCGGAGAGGAAGGCGATGTTCTGCGACTCGAACATCAGGCCGAGGATGACCGCCAGCAGGCCGATCAGCAGGGTGGCGATACGCGACACGCGCATTTCCTCCTGCTCGCTGGCCTTGCCCTGGCGCACCACGCAGGCATACAGGTCGTGGGAAACCGCCGATGCACCGGACAGCGCCAGGCCGGCGACCACCGCCAGGATGGTGGCGAAGGCCACGGCGGAGATGAAACCGAGGAACAGGTTGCCACCCACGGCCTGGGCCAGGTGCACGGCGACCATGTTGCCGCCGCCGATGATCGCGCCGGTGGCGTCACGGTAGGACGGCTCGGTGCCGACCATGACGATGGCGCCAAAACCGATGACGATCAGCAGCAGGTAGAAGTAGCCGATGAACCCGGTGGCATAGAACACGCTCTTGCGCGCTTCCTTGGCATCGCTGACGGTGAAGAAGCGCATCAGGATATGCGGCAGGCCGGCGGTACCGAACATCATGCCCAGGCCTAGGGAAATGGCGTCCACCGGGTTGGACAGCAGGCCGCCCGGGGCCATGATCGCCTGGCCCTTGGCATGCACGGCCACGGCGCTGGCAAACATCGCCTCGGTGCTGAAGCCGAAATGCTTGAGCACCATGAAGGCCATGAAGCTGGTGCCCGACAGCAGCATCACTGCCTTGATGATCTGCACCCAGGTGGTGGCGAGCATGCCGCCGAAGGTGACGTAGGCGACCATCAGCACGCCGACCAGCATCACCGCGTACAGGTAGCTGATGCCGAACAGCAGTTCGATCAGCTTGCCGGCACCGACCATCTGCGCCACCAGGTACATCAGCGCCACCACCAGGGTGCCGAAGGCCGAGGTCAGGCGCACCGGGGTTTGCGCCAGGCGGTAGCTGACCACGTCGGCAAAGGTGTACTTGCCCAGGTTGCGCAGGCGTTCGGCGATCAGGAACAGGATGATCGGCCAGCCGGCCAGTACGCCCAGGGCATACAGCAGGCCGTCGTAGCCGTTCATGAACATCATTGCCGAAATGCCCAGGAACGACGCGGCGCTGATCATGTCGCCGGCGATCGCCAGGCCGTTCTGCATGCCGGTCAGGCCCCCGCCGGCGGTGTAGAAATCGCTGGCCGAGCGGGTGCGCATGGCAGCCCAGCGGGTGACCAGCAGGGTGAAGCAGACGAACACCATGAACATCGAGATGGCGGTCCAGTTCATTGTGCGCACTCCTGCTTGACCTTGTCGTTGAGCGGGTCGAGCACGTTGTTGGCGCGGTGCACGTAGATACCGGTCAGGGCGAAGGACAGCAGCACCATCAGCACGCCCACCAGCATGCCGACGGTGGTGACGCCACCACTGAGGGACTGGCCGAGGGTGCTGGGGGAAAACGCCACCAGCAGGACGAAGCCGTAGTAAATCACCAGCATGGCCAGGGTCAGGCTGCCGTTGAGGCGGCGTTTGCGCTGCACCAGGTGCTGGAAGTCGGGGTGGTTGGCGATGCTTTCGATGCGTTCGGGTGTCATGGGTTGCGATCTCTGGGTGTTGTAATTGTTTTGTTGAGGTCACGCGGGTGTTGCGGTGTTGCTGATGGCCTCTTCGCGGGTGAACCCGCTCCCACAGGTAGGGCGCTGCTCTCAAGTCTTGTGCAGTCCCTGTGGGAGCGGGTTCACCCGCGAAGCAGGCAACGCGGTTTCAGAGCTGGTCGAAATCGAGCACCACCTTGTCGCTCACCGGGTAGGTCTGGCACGACAGCACATACCCGGCCGCCACTTCGTAGTCCTCCAGGGCATGGTTGCTGTCCATCTCCACTTCGCCCTCGATTACCCGGCACTTGCAGGTCGAGCACACGCCGGCCTTGCACGAGTACGGCAGTTCGGCGCCGATTGCATTGCCGGCGTCCAGCACGTTCTGGGTGTTGCGTGGCAGGTCGAAGGTGAGGGCGCGGCCGTCGCTGATCACGGTGATGTGGCTGAGCGCCGAGTCCACCTGGCGCGCCGCCTCGCGGGCTTCACGACGGGCTTCGCTGCCGGCTGCGGCGAACAGCTCGAAATGGATGCGTTCCTTGGCCAGGCCATTGGCCCGCAGGCTGTCGCGCACCGTCTCGGTCATCGCCTGCGGGCCGCAGATGAACGCAGCATCCAGGTTGGCAACGTCCATCCAGCGCGAGAACAGCTGGCCGCACTTGTCGGCATCGATGCGGCCGTTGTACAGGTCGACATCCTGCTGCTCGCGGCTGAACACGAAAATCAGGTTCAGGCGGTCGAGGTAACGGTTCTTCAGGTCTTCCAGCTTGTCGCGGAACAGAGCGCCAGAGCTGGAGCGGTTGCCGTACAGCAGGGTGAAGCGGCTGTGTGGCTCGCTGGCCAGGGTAGTGGCGATGATCGACAGGATCGGTGTGATGCCGCTGCCGGCAGCCACGCCCAGGTAGTTGCCCTGGCGGGCCGGTTCCAGTGGCACGAAGAAGCTGCCCGACGGCGGCATCACTTCCAGTTGCTGGCCGGCCTTGAGCACGTCATTGGCAAATGCCGAGAAGCGCCCGCCAGGCACGCGCTTTACCGCCACACGCAGTTCGCCGTCTTGCACGGCACTGCAGATGGAGTAGGAACGGCGGACTTCTTCGTTGTCCAGCTGGGTACGCATGACCAAGTACTGGCCCTGGGTGAAACGGAACTGCGCCTGCAGGTGCTCGGGCACGTCGAAGGCAATCGACACCGCGTCGCGGGTCTCGTTGCGCACTTGCTTGATGGTCAGGCTGTGAAACTGGCTCATGGCGTTCTCCACGGCTCAAATGCATTTGAAATAGTCGAACGGCTCCAGGCACTCGCGGCAGCGGTAAAGCGCCTTGCAAGCCGTGGAACCGAACTGGCTGAGCAATTCGGTATGGGCGCTGCCGCACTGCGGGCAGCACACCTGCGGCGCCTCGCCGAGCAGGCTGCGTTTGCTGGCGCTGCCCTGTGGCGGGGCGATGCCGTAGGCGCGCAGGCGCTCGCGGCCCAGTTCGCTGATCCAGTCGGTGCTCCAGGCCGGGGTCAGCCGGCGCTCCAGAGCCGGGGCGGGGAAACCGGCCTGTTCCAGCGCCTGGCGGATGTCCCCTTCGATCACCTCGGTGGCCGGGCAGCCGGAGTAGGTCGGCGTGACGACCAGGTGCAGGTGCCCGGCGTGCCAGCCGAGGTCGCGCACGATCCCCAGGTCGACCACGCTGACCACGGGCACTTCCGGGTCCATGACCTGGGCCAGTACCGCCCAGGCCCGGGCCAGGTCGTCGCCGCGTGGCGCGCGGGCGCCACGGTCGCCGGCAATCAGCTCACCAGGTTGCATCGGGGTACGCCCTTGGCAGGAACTGCATCTCGGCCAGCAGCAGGCCCAGGTGCTCGGTGTGCAGGCCTTTGCGACCGTCCAGGTAGAAGTGGCTGGCGGCCTTGGGCAGCGGCAGCTCGACCGAAGCGAAGGTCGAGCCAACCTGCTTGAGCCAGGCCGCGCCGACGGCAGCGGGGTCGGCGGCGATACCCACCTGTGCCAGGTGCACTTCATTGTCGCTACCGGCAGCCAGCTCGACGGTGAAGCGCCACAGTGCCGGGATGGCCGCGAGCATGCGTTGGCGGCTTTCTTCGGTGCCACCGCCCAGGCGTTGCACCCACTCGCTGGAGCGGCGCAGGTGGTAGGTGACTTCCTTCAGGGCCTTGGCGGCGATACCGGCGATACGCTCGTCGTTCGAGCCGACCAGGCCCTGAAGCACGGCGAAATGCCAGGCGTCATAGAAGAACTGTTTGGTCATGGTCACGGCGAAATCGCCGTTGGGCTGCTCGACCAGCAACAGGTTGCGATAGGCGCGCTCGTCACGGCGGAAGGCCAGGGCGTCGGCGTCACGGCCATCATCGAGCAGCTCGGCGGCATACTCCAGCCAGTTGCGCGCCTGGCCTACCAGGTCGAGGCCGACGTTCATCAGGGCCAGTTCTTCTTCGATGGCCGGGGCGCGGCCACACCATTCGCAGAGGCGCTGGCCCTGCACCAGGGCACTGTCGCCGAGCAGCAGCAGGTAGGGGACAAGGGTTTCGTTGTGCATGGCCAACCTCACATGTGTCCGACTTCGTCGGGCAGTTCGTAGAAGCTGGCATGGCGGTAGACCTTGTCGTCCGCCGGGGCGAACAGCGGGTCTTTCTCGTCCGGGGAAGAGGCGGTGATCAGTGCCGAGGGCACCACCCACAGGCTCACGCCTTCGCTGCGGCGGGTGTACAGCTCGCGGGCGTTTTCGATGGCCATGGCAGCATCGGCGGCGTGCACGCTGCCGACATGCTTGTGGTTAAGGCCGTGCTTGCTGCGCACGAACACTTCGTAGAGGGTCCAGACAGACATTTTCGATCTCCGCATCAATCGCCACTCAGGCGGCGTTCTTGTTCTGTTGCTTGCGCGCGTAGGCCACGGCGGCCTCGCGTACCCAGGCACCGTCCTCGATGGCCTTGCGCCGGGTGGCGACGCGTTCCTGGTTGCATGGGCCATTGCCCTTGATCACTTCGTAGAACTCGTCCCACTGGATTTCGCCGAAGTCGTAGTGACCGCGCTCGGCATTCCACTTCAGTTCGGGGTCGGGGGCGGTGCAGCCGAGCAATTCGAGCTGCGGCACGGTCTGGTCGATGAAGCGCTGGCGCAGCTCATCGTTGGTCTGGCGCTTGATCTTCCAGGCCATGGACTGGGCGCTGTTGGGGGAGTGCTCGTCGCTGGGGCCGAACATCATCAGTGCCGGCCACCACAGGCGGTCGATCGCGTCCTGGACCATGTCGCGCTGGGCCTGGGTGCCGTGGCGCATCATGGTCAGGAGGATTTCGTAGCCCTGGCGCTGGTGGAAGCTCTCTTCCTTGCAGATGCGGATCATCGCGCGCGAATACGGGCCATAGGAGGTGCGCTGCAGCACCACCTGGTTGACGATGGCGGCGCCATCCACCAGCCAGCCCACTGCGCCCATGTCGGCCCAGCTGAGGGTGGGGTAGTTGAAGATGCTCGAGTACTTGGCCTTGCCACTGTGCAGCTTGGCGATTTCTTCGTCACGGTCGGCGCCCAGGGTTTCCATGGCGCTGTACAGGTACAGGCCGTGGCCGGCTTCGTCCTGGATCTTGGCCATCAGCTGCAGCTTGCGCTTGAGGCTGGGGGCACGGGTGACCCAGTTGCCTTCGGGCAGCATGCCGACGATTTCCGAGTGGGCGTGCTGGGAGATCTGCCGGATCAGGGTCTGGCGATAGGCCTCGGGCATCCAGTTCTTGGCTTCGATCTTGATTTCGGCGTCGATCTTTTCCTGGAAGTTGCGCTCCTCGGGCGACATCTCTTCCAGCGACTTGACGCGCTTGACTCCGGTTTCCACTAGCTGTGCGTACATGTGTTCCGACTCCTGCTAAGGCATGAGTCATTTGTAAGCGATACAAAACATAACGTCAAACAGTTTTATGTGTATCGAATAGATTTGTGTATCACATTGGCGGCCCTTTCGCGGGTAAACCCGCTCCCACAGGTCATGTGCAGCCCCCAGGCATCATGCAATTCCTGTGGGAGCGGGTTTACCCGCGAAGAGGCCAGCCGAAAAAACGCAAAAAAAAGCCCCGGACGATGCCGGGGCCGAAAAGGCAGCCGAATGAATCAGCTGGCCAACCGTTTGTCGAACACATGGCAGGCCTTGCCCTCGGAACGCTTGAGCGTGCCGCAGGGCTGTAGGCGCACCTGGGTGCTGATGCCGATGTAGGTCTTGATCTGCTTGGTCAGCTCCCCGGTCAACAGCTTGCGCTGGCCTTCATCGAGGTGCTGGCACTCCGCACGCAGTTCCACATGCACCTCGACGCTGTCCAGGTTGCCATTGCGATACAGATGAATCTCATAAAGCTCGGAAAGCTGTTTTATTTTTAGCACCTGCTCCTCGATCTGGGTCGGGAACACGTTGACCCCGCGAATGATCAGCATGTCATCGCTGCGGCCGGTGATCTTGCCGATCCGCCGCATCGGCCTGGCGGTACCGGGCAGCAGGCGAGTGAGGTCGCGGGTGCGGTAGCGCACCATGGGCAACGCTTCCTTGCTCAGCGAGGTGAACACCAGTTCGCCCAGTTGGCCGTCCGGTAGCACCGCACCGGTGACCGGGTCGATGATCTCGGGGTAGAAATGGTCCTCCCAGATGGTCGGGCCATCCTTGGTTTCGATGCACTCCATCGCCACCCCAGGCCCCATGATTTCTGAGAGGCCATAAATGTCGAGGGCATCGATGCCCAGCCGTTTCTCGATCGAGCGGCGCAGCTCGTCGGTCCACGGTTCGGCGCCGAATATGCCCAGGCGCAGCTTGAGATCTCGCGGGTCGATGCCCTGGCGCTCGATCTCGTCGGCCAGGTTGAGCATGTAGGAGGGGGTGACCATGATGATGTCGGGCTGGAAGTCGCGAATCAGCTGCACCTGCTTCTCGGTCTGGCCACCGGACATGGGGATCACCGTGCAGCCCAGGCGCTCGGCACCGTAATGCGCGCCAAGCCCGCCGGTGAACAGGCCGTAGCCGTAGGAGACATGCACCTTGTCCCCCTTGCGCCCACCCGCGGCACGGATCGAGCGGGCGACCACATTGGCCCAGGTGTCGATGTCGTTCTGGGTGTAGCCCACCACCGTCGGCTTGCCGGTGGTGCCACTGGAGGCGTGCAGGCGCACCACCTCTTGCTGGGGCACGGCGAACATGCCGTAGGGGTAGTTGTCGCGCAGGTCGTTCTTGCCGGTGAAGGGGAACTTCGCCAGGTCTTCCAGGCACTTGAGGTCGTCGGGGTGGGCGCCGCACTCGGCAAAGCGCTGGCGGTACAGCGGCACGTTGTCGTAGGCGTGCTTCAGGCTCCAGCGCAGGCGCTCCAGCTGGTGCTGGCGCAGGGCGTCGACACTGGCGGTTTCCATCGGGTCCAACAGGGCACGATCGGCATCATGGTACATGTTCATGGCTTCACTCGAATTGTTCTTGTACGCCGCGCGGTACCGGTTGCAGGCCGCGTGGTGAGTGTCATGGAAGCAGCATATACGGCTGCGTTCGGTTCGGTAACAAGCCGATGGTCTGAGCCGCTCAGAGGCGTTCGATGACCATCGCGATGCCTTGGCCAACGCCGATGCACATGGTGCACAGGGCGTAGCGTCCGGCGGTTTCTTCCAGCTCGTGCAACGCGGTGGTGACCAGGCGTGCACCACTCATGCCCAACGGGTGGCCGAGGGCGATGGCACCGCCGTTGCGGTTGACCCGCTCGTCGTCGTCAGCCAGGCCGAGCTCGCGCAGTACCGCAAGGCCCTGGGCGGCAAAGGCCTCGTTGAGCTCGATGACGTCCATGTCGGCCAACGACAACCCGGTAAGCTCCAGCACCTTGCGGGTAGCCGGCACGGGGCCGATGCCCATCAGGCGTGGTTCGACCCCGGCCACCGCCATGCCGACGATTCGGCCGCGAGCCTTCAGGCCATGACGGCGGGCGGCGGTGCTGCTGGCGAGCAGCAGGGCGCAGGCACCATCGTTGACCCCGGAAGCATTGCCAGCGGTGACGCTACCGCCCTCACGGAACGGGGTAGCCAGCCTGGCCAGTTGCTCCAGGGTGGTGTCGCCGCGGGGATGTTCGTCGTGCTCGACCACTTTGGCCGGGCCTTTGCGCTGCGGGATCTCGACCGGCACGATTTCCCGTGCCAGGCGCCCGCGTGCCTGGGCGGCGGCGGCCTTGTGCTGGCTGCGCAGGGCAAAGGCGTCCTGGTCGGCGCGGGAAATACCAAACTGCTGCGCAACGTTCTCGGCCGTTTCCGGCATCGAGTCGGTGCCGAAGGCCGCCTTCATCAGCGGGTTGACGAAACGCCAGCCGATGGTGGTGTCGAACAGTTCGGCCGCGCGGCCGAACGCCTGCTCCGCCTTGCCCATGACGAACGGCGCGCGTGACATCGACTCCACGCCGCCGGCGAGCATCAGCCCGGCTTCGCCGCAGCGCAGGGCGCGGGCCGCATTGCCGATGGCGTCCAGGCCGGAGCCACACAGGCGGTTGATGGTGGTGCCCGGCACTTCGATCGGCAGCCCGGCCAGCAAGCTGGCCATATGCGCGACGTTGCGGTTGTCCTCGCCAGCCTGGTTGGCACAGCCGAGGATGACGTCGTCGATGGCTTTCCAGTCCAGTTCGGGGTGGCGCTGGATCAGGGCCTTGAGCGGGATGGCGGCCAGGTCATCGGCGCGCACGCCGCTCAAGGCGCCGGCATAACGGCCGATGGGGGTGCGCACGGCGTCGATGATCAAGGCATCGGCCAGGGTGTGTTCAGTCATCTTGCGTCTCCTGCGCCAGCACGGTGCCGCGCACTTTGTAGGATTTGCCATGGAACATCGCCACCAGCTCACCGCGCTGGTTCTCGATGCGGACGTGGTACAGCCCGGTGCGGCCCTTGCGGCTGACCTCGCTGGCGCAGGCGGTAAGCACGTCATCGCGCAGCGCCGGGGCCAGGTAGTCGATGCTGCAGCCCAGGGCGACGGTGGCCTGGTCGTGACTGTTGCAGGCGAAAGCAAACGCCGAGTCGGCCAGGGCGAACAGGAAGCCGCCATGGCAGGTGCCATGCCCCTGGATCATGTCGGCGCGTACCGGCATGCGCAGGCATGCCTGGCCCGGGCCGGCTTCCAGCAGGCGGATGCCCAGGCCCTGGGTGGCCTGGTCGCGGGCGTACATGGCCTCGGCACAGGCTTGTGCCAGTTCGACTTCAGTCATTCAGGGTGCCTCCTTTGGCTTCGCAGCGGCGTAACAGCAGGGAAGGGCGGTAGCGGCTCTCGCCGTAGCTGCGCTGCAGGTTGTCGAGCACGCGCAGGGTGTGGGCGATGCCGATGTTCGCGGCCCAGGCCAGCGGGCCGCAGGGGTAGTTGACGCCGGCACGCATGGCCAGGTCGATGTCGGCGGCGCTGCCGACACCTTGCAACACGGCATCGGCGGCCTCGTTGGCGAGCATCGCCACGGTGCGCAGCACCACCAGGCCGGGCAGGTCGGCGACCGCCGTTACCTTCAGGCCGGCACGCCGCAGCAAGGCCACCGCCTGGTCACGAGCGTTGTCGCTGGTGTCGGCCGACCAGCTGATGGCGAGGCGGGTGGCGGTGGTGTAGTCCAGGGCCAGGTCGAGCAGCACCAGATTGCGCAGGCCGTCTTCCCGGGCGCGCTGGCTGGCCAGGCGGCCATCGGACAGCGCCAGGGTGGCATCGCCCACCTGGATCAGGCCGCTGCCGGCGCGCTGGGTCACGGCGACGCCGCTCTGGCGCAGGCGTTCGATCAGCGGCTGCATCACCCCCAGGTCGCCTTCGACGACGCAGGCATCGACGCTGGCGGGGCTGTGCAGTTCGGCTGGCTGCGGGCGTTCGGCGCCTTCGGCATAGCTATAGAAGCCTTGGCCGGTCTTGCGCCCGAGGCGGCCTGCGTCCACCAGTTCTTTTTGCACCAGCGAAGGCTGGAAGCGGAAGTCGCCATAGAACGCATCGAAAACCGAACAGGTGACGGCGTAATTGACGTCGTGGCCGATCAGGTCGGTGAGTTCGAACGCGCCCATGCGGAAACCGCCGGCATCACGCAGCAGCGCATCGAGGCTGGCGCAATCGGCTGCGCCTTCCTGCAGCAGGCGCAGGCTTTCGGCGTAGAACGGCCGCGCCACACGGTTGACGATGAAGCCCGGCGTGGAGCGCGTGTGCACCGGCTGCTTGCCCCAGGCCTGGGCGGTGGCATGAATGCACGCGGCAACGGCCGGGGCGGTGGCCAGGCCCGACACCACTTCCACCAGGGCCATCAGCGGCGCCGGGTTGAAGAAGTGCATGCCAACCACCTGGTGCGGGCGTTGCAGCCCGGCAGCGAGGCTGGTGATGGACAGCGACGAGGTGTTGCTGGCGAGGATGCAGTCGAAGGCGCACAAGGCTTCCAGCTGGCTGAACAGCGCCTGCTTGACCTGCAGGTTCTCGACGATGGCCTCGATCACCAGTCGGGCATCGGCCAGGGCTTCGAGGTCGTCTACCGGGCACAGCCGGGCGCTGATGGCTTCCCGCTCGACAGCCTGCAACTTGCCTTTTTCCACCAGGCGGGCAAGTTGCCGGTCTATGCCGGCCACCGCCTGGGCTGCAGCGCCCGGGCGGTTGTCGTAGAGCTTTACCGGGTGGCCGGCCTGGGCCGCAACCTGGGCGATGCCTGCGCCCATGGCGCCCGCACCGATCACCGCCACCTGGGCATTGCTTGCGAGTGCGCTCATGATCAACGCCCCTTGAATGCCGGCGTGCGCTTGTTCATGAAGGCGCTCACGCCTTCGCGATAGTCCTCGCTGCGCCCGGCCAGGCGCTGCAGGTCGCGCTCCAGCTCCAGCTGTTCATCGAAACCGTTGTCGAAACTGGCGTTCAGGCTGCGCTTGATCAGGGCCAGGCCGTAAGTGGGCTGGGTGGCGAGCTGGCGGGCGAGGGTGAGGGCTTCGTCGCGCAGCGCGGCATCGTCCACCACGCGGTGGATCAGCCCCCATTGCTGGGCCTGTTCGGCGCCCAGGCGCTCGCCCAGCATGGCCAGGGCCTTGGCCCGCGCCATGCCGACCAGGCGCGGCAGCAGCCAGGTGCCGCCGGAATCGGGTACCAGGCCGATCTTGCAGAAGGCCTGGATGAAGCTGGCCGAGCGGGCGGCCAGCACCAGGTCGCAGGCCAGCGGGATGTTGGCACCGGCGCCGGCAGCCACGCCGTTCACCGCGCAGACCACCGGCAGCGGCAGGTCGCGCAGGGTGCGCACCAGCGGGTTGTAGAACTTGTCGATCGATTCGCCCAGGTCCGGCATCTCGGCGCCCGGGGCGACGTTGCGGTCGGACAGGTCCTGGCCGGCGCAGAATCCACGGCCTTCGGCAGTCAGCAACAACACCCGTGCTTCGCTGCTCTGGCGTACTTGCTTGAGCGCCTCGCGCACTTCCAGGTGCATGGCGGTATTGAAGCTGTTCAGCTGCTCGGGGCGATTCAACGAGAGGAGGGCGACGCCGTCCTCGATGGAAAACAGGATGTGCTGGAAAGTCATGACAGACTCGCTCCGTCAGTCGAGGGAAAGATGATCAGCGGCCCTGGAAGCGGGCCTGGCGTTTTTCCTGGAAGGCACGGATGCCTTCGTCGCGGTCGGCGGTGCCGGCCAGCAAGGTGAAGGCATGGCGTTCGAAGCGCAGGCCGCTGGCCAGGTCGGTATCGCCGGCCTTGAGCAGCGCTTCCTTGGCCAGGCGCACCGCCAGTGGGGCCTTGGCGGCGATGCTGCGGGCAATGTGCAGGGCGCGTTCTACGGTGAGTTCCGGCTGGGTGATTTCGCTGACCAGCCCGGCCTGCAAGGCATGACGGGCGGTGATGGCTTCGCCGGTCAGCACCATTTGCATGGCCAGCGGCTTGCCTACTGCCCGCAGCAGGCGCTGGGTACCACCGGCGCCGGGGATGATGCCGAGGTTGATTTCCGGCTGGCCGAAACGGGCGTCGCTGCCGGCGATGACGATGTCGGCACACATCACCAGTTCGCAGCCGCCACCCAGGGCGTAGCCGTTGACGGCGGCGATCAGTGGCTTGGCGAAGGCGGCGATGCTTTGCCAGTGGGCCACCCGCGGGTCGTTGAGGATGCCGACCAGGTCGCGCTCGGCCATCTCGCGGATATCGGCGCCTGCGGCGAATGCCATGCGGCTGCCGGTGAGCACCACCGCGCGGATCTGTTCGTCGTGCCCGGCCGCTTCCAGCGCAGCGGCCAGCTCTGCCAGTAGCTCGGTGCACAGGGCGTTGAGCGCCTCGGGCCGTTGCAGGGTAATGAGCTGGACGCCGTGTTCGGGCGCCTGCACATCGAGATATCGCGGCATGTCGGGTTCCTCTGGCTGCACGCACGGCACATCGTGGGGCCGGCATTTCTTGGAATTGTTTGCAGGGGCGTGATCCGGGGATCACGTCCAGGTGGAACCAGTATATGCATTACGCGATACAATTATGCAACATTCAAAATTGTTTCATGTATCTCTTTGTGCGTGAATGACAACTGCCTCAGCAAAGGGTTTCATGATGTTGAATCGCTTCATCACCTCGCATTCAATGAATAATGCTGAATTTACGCGAGCGCGATGACCCCAGCAAAAGCGATACACGGCCATGCTGATTGACGCACCACAAGATTGTGATACAAGATCAAGGCGCATTTGAAATCATTTCAGGAGCTTTGCCATGCCTTGCTATCGACTGGACGGCCTGACGCCCGTGGTTCATCCGACAGCCTACGTGCACCCCAGCGCCGTGCTGATTGGTGATGTAATCGTCGGCCCTCGTTGCTACGTCGGCCCACTGGCATCACTAAGGGGGGATTTCGGCCGTATCGTGCTGGAGGAGGGTGCCAACCTGCAGGACACCTGCGTGATGCATGGTTTCCCGGGTGGCGATACGGTGGTCGAACGCAACGGGCATGTTGGGCATGGCGCCGTGCTGCACGGCTGTCGCGTTGGCGAAGACGCCTTGATCGGCATGAACGCGGTGGTGATGGATGGTGCCCATGTGGCACCGCGCTGTATCGTCGCGGCCACGGCATTCGTCAAGGCGGGCTTCGAATGTGCGGCACAAAGCCTGGTGATGGGCTCGCCAGCCCAGGTCAAGCGCCCACTGACCGAACAGGAACTGGCCTGGAAGCAACGTGGCACGGCGGAGTACCAGCACTTGGCGCAACGCTGCATGAACAGCATGGTCGAATGCTCGCCACTGACCGAAGTCGAGCCCGAGCGCCCACGCATGGAAGACACCGGCGTCAGGCCCAAAGGCCAGGCATCGGCATGAGCCTGGCAGCGTCACGCAATGGTCAGGCGGCCCGCCGCGCAGGTATAGTCGGTGCTTTAACCGCGCACAGTTCGCCCATGAGCAATCTCGCCCCACTGAACAACCTGATCACCCGCTTCCAGGAACAGACGCCGATCCGCGCCAGTTCCCTGATCATCACTTTGTATGGCGACGCCATCGAGCCCCACGGCGGAACCGTCTGGCTGGGTAGCCTGATCAACCTGCTGGAGCCGATCGGCATCAACGAGCGCCTGATCCGCACATCGATCTTCCGCCTTACCAAGGAAGGCTGGCTCACCGCCGAAAAGGTTGGCCGCCGCAGTTACTACAGCCTGACAGGGACTGGCCGCCGGCGGTTCGAGAAAGCCTTCAAGCGAGTCTACAGCCCCAGCCAACCAGCTTGGGACGGCGCCTGGACGCTGGTGTTGCTCTCGCAACTGGAGGCCGGCAAGCGCAAGGCTTTGCGTGAAGAGTTGGAGTGGCAGGGCTTCGGGGCCATGGCGCCGAACCTGCTGGGCTGCCCACGGGCAGACCGCGCCGACCTGGCCGCCACCTTGCGTGACCTGGAGGCAAGCGACGACAGCATCGTCTTCGAAACCCACACCCAGGAAGTGCTGGCATCCAAGGCCATGCGCGCCCAGGTGCGGGAAAGCTGGCGTATCGACGAACTGGGGCAGCAGTACAGCGAGTTCATCCAGCTGTTCAGGCCGCTATGGCAGGGTTTGAAAGAGCAGCAACAGCTCGATGCGCAGGATTGTTTCCTGGCACGTACGCTGCTGATTCACGAATACCGCCGGCTGCTGCTGCGCGACCCGCAGCTGCCGGACGAGCTGCTGCCTGGGGATTGGGAGGGAAGGGCCGCGCGACAGTTGTGCCGTAACCTCTATCGGCTGGTGTTTGCCAAGGCGGAAGAATGGCTGAATGCAGCGCTGGAGACGGCTGATGGGCCGTTGCCGGATGTGAATGAAGGCTTTTACAGGCGTTTTGGCGGGCTTGTTTGAGGATTGAGTGCAGAGGCGGGTTTTATATAACTACGCTAAATGAGTATTTAGTGTAGTTATACCTTATTTGCATATACAGCATGGCAAATGGGGGTGTATGCCTGGCCCTCAGGTATCGCGCGGTCCTCATGTATCTTTTGTCGCTTGTACTGATCACATCGCTTGCAGGCCAGCACCCACAGGGATGGTTCGTGGCTTGAGGTCTGCGCGAGATGTAAACAACTGTCCTCTCAATCCTGTGGGCCCTTGTAGGAGCGGCCTTGCGTCGCGATGGGCTGCGCAGCAGCCCCCAAGGTTTCAAAGCAGACGCATGAATTGTTGGGGCTGCCTTGCAGCCCATCGCGACACAAGGCCGCTCCTACAATTGACCGCGTTAACCGATCGACCGGGAGTTGGGTTGCCGGTGATGGGAAGCGTGGCAACCTCAATGGCGCTGGCTGACAGGCGCTAGTCGTCAGTGTGGTCATGCATGCGCTGGATTTGTCCTGATAAACAAAGTCGAGGGTGACCGTACCAGGTTTCTTTCAAGAACTCAGGGTACAGGTGCAATTGGCTGGCCTGATGTCCAAGTCGCGGTAGCCAACAGTCCAAAAGGCAAGGCTAACGCATCTGGCGCCAGGTCGGCGCTTGTGATGGTAAGCGGGCGATGGATCAGGACAGATTATCTAGACCAGGGAGCTTTCCCTGGTCCCAAAGTGCCTCACTCGTGGTCCGGTGACCAAATATAGACTAGCGCATAATGAGTATTATGTTAAATGACGTATTTGGAAGTGCTCTTTCATATTGGTGTTCATTTTCACGATCCTGTGAGCTTTCTTCCAAAAACCTGTGTTCCCTTCAGATTCATAGGCCTGCGGTGCACCTCTCTCGTCTAGTCTAGATCCACAGTTCGCAGACCTGTGTTGGCTAAGGAGACGCGTCTTACCGGCTACAATCTCTAGTAACTGCACAATTTTACGATGCTGGTCCCCGCATGCTGTCGCCGTTTGTCCCTTTTCCCATCTTCTGCCCGTACGACCAATGGCGTCCAATTGGGCTCAGTCAATTTCCTGAAAATACCGATGTGACGGCCAAGCTCGAGGATGTGGTGTCATCTAGTCTCCCATTCATCAGCGTCTGGTACTGTCAGCGTTACCTTGCCTGCCTTGCACATAGCTGGAGACCAGAGCAAGCTAATGAGGCGTATTACTTTGATACCATTCACCTTGAGCGCTTGTTGAACTGGTGCTTCTCTCAAGGGCTATCGCTGCTGGATCTGAAGCCCCTCGAGATCGAGCGTTATGTGGCATTTTTTTGCAATCCACCTGCTAGCTGGTGTTTGCCGAGTTCCAGTTTAAGGTTCGTGCCAAATCCACTGCTGAATTACGGAGCTTGGCCAATAAACCAATTACGGAAAGGAATTCTGTGATGGCAAAGCGTTACGAACTCTCGGATGAGGCTTGGACTGTGGTTGCCGATCTCTTCACTGAAACCCATGGTCGGGGGCGGCCCCGCCTGAGTGATCGGCTGATGCTCGATGGCGTGCTCTGGGTGCTCTGCTCGGGTGCTGCGTGGCGAGATATGCCGGAGCGATTTGGCCCGTGGTCAACGGTGTATCAACGGTTCCGGGGCTGGCGAAACCAGGGGACGTTCGATCAGATGCTCAAACGCTTGCACCTGAAATTGAATGAGCAAGGCTTGATCGATTTGCAAATCTGGATGATCGACTCAACTGCTGTACGCGCAACCCGAGCCTCTTCTGGCGCCGGGAAAAAAGGAGGTCTGACGAGCCTGCCGATCACGCTCTAGGCCGCAGTCGCGGCGGCCTGACAACCAAGATCCATCAGCATTCCATCAAGCCAACGAGGTCGTCCGCGCAAGCGCTGCAAATGGCTGCTTGCCGACAAAGGCTACGACGCCGAAGCACTGCGCCGCTACTGCGACCAGTACCGCATGCAACCCGTCATCCCGATGCGCTCAATTAGGCGCAATCCCAAGCCTGGCTTACCCAGACTATTTGATCGGCCCAAATATCGACAGCGCAACATCATCGAGCGCATGTTTGGCTGGCTGAAAGAGAACCGCCGCATCGTGACACGCTTCGACAAGCTCGCGAAAAGCTATGCCGCCATGGTCTCACTGGTTTGTTCCATGCGGTGTTTGCGACTCGCTATCGTCCCAGCTAGATAACCAACCAAATTTATCAGGATAAGTCTCAGTCAGGCTAAAACGATTTAGCCAATTTTGGTAACGTTAATTCTCGCTAGATATGCTGAAACGCATAATGGCTCCGTGATATCGTTCGACGCTCAGAACGACCGTGTGGAGAAAGGAGTCAACGTGAGCGACGAGGAAAAAAGCAAGTATCCGCATAGCGCCATTTCCACGTGGAGCGGATTTGTCTACCAAGGCAAAGTGGCGCTCTATCATTGCCTCAAACTAATTCACGAAGGCGATAGTGGGTTCGAACTACAGCTAGATAGCACAGATGATTTCGCGATTTACAAAGATGGCAAGCTAGTAAGCGCACATCAGGTAAAAGCGAAAATAGGCGATTACCGCAGCAACTATAAAGACGCACTGAAAAAATCTGCCAGCTTGGAGCTAGACAGGGTGGCGGGAACCAAAAGATATTTCCATATATCCCAACCTATAGATGATCATAGCGACCATGTAGATGACAACGGTGAGCGCGTTGCTTTCTACCCATACGGTGCAGTACAACACTGTGAGCTTGATAAGATAGAAGAACTCACCAAGGACATTATCAAGAAGATTTACGCAGGCCAAGGTGTAACATTCGACGATGGCTTGCTAGATGCTAATTATTGTTTGATATCCGATAAAATCAGCTCCCAGGCGCTAGTAATCCACGCAAAAATACAGAACGAAGGTGATACGCAACGTCGAGCGGCTTATGAGCACCGACTCAGCGCCGCAAGCATTCTTTCGGACATCACGGACACAAACCCGTATGAAAGGAAGGACTATTATGCCATTGAACTGAAGGCACGCCTTAATTCTCACTTAGAAGAGAGACTTGCTGAATTCTTGCCGAACATGTCGGACGCTGCCTACCAGAGGGCAAGGCGAATTTATGAGTTAATCCGACTATCAGAGGGCGGTGACTTCAAGATACTCTGCCAATTAATGAAGCCCTCGGAGAAGTTCTCACGCATTCAAGATTCTGACATACGTAACTACTCAGATTTGGTGCATGCAATTGAGGCTGAACCCATATTCAAACGCCTACCACACTATCTGGATCGAGAAAATAAATTTTACGCACCAACTGCGCTCTATCTGCTCGATCCAAAGGACAGAAGATATTGCACATCAGACATTATCTCGCAGATCAAAGACAACGATGACTTAGGAAGGTTGTTATTCGAATTCAACAACCTGATTGCCGCCAAGGCGACCGAAAGCTTCACAGTCGATACCAAGTACACTAACTGCTTTGATGAAACCTCTTCTGCTGACCAAGCTCGTATCGATAGCAATATCACAAAAAGTTTGTGTATCAGCATACTAACCAAGGACGACGCAGAGGCCCGACTTAAATGATTATTGATCTCATCCATCAGGCTCTAGTCGCACACGGCTTTTCCAAGGTGCAAGACAATGATACAACAGGCTTCTACATAAGAGAGCAAGGCACCGCAATTCGATTCG
Organism: Pseudomonas sp. X4; assembly: GCF_040784925.1. Lineage (NCBI taxonomy): Bacteria > Pseudomonadati > Pseudomonadota > Gammaproteobacteria > Pseudomonadales > Pseudomonadaceae > Pseudomonas > Pseudomonas sp. X4. The sequence goes on from NZ_CP160798.1 coordinate 5,352,341, forward strand.
CAGTCTTACACCGACTGGACGAACTGATTAAGCCTAGCGATCTTAATGCCGCGATAAACCAGTCCGCGCCGGATGCATTCACAACGGATCCCACTTTTAGAAAAAACTGCGATTTGATTTGCGTTCATCATCTCGACAAACTGGCCGAATTCAAAAATCACGAAGAGCAAATTTTCGAGATCGAAGAAGACCCTCACTTCTACAAGAAATATGTGCTCTACTACAGCGATACGGAAGTTGAAGCCATCAGAGGACTCGACTTTGAAAAGCTAAACGAACTTATCTCCGACAAATCGCAGTTTAATATTTACAAAAACGAGCCTACAGCTGCCACCAAGTATAGTGCAGCCGCGAAAATTTTTATTAAACTTCCGTTTCTTGGGCTGCAGATCAACAAAGTAGAATTAGTGCCTCTTCGTCGACAAATTGACGAAGCCGTTGCCGAAATCGACCTTGTTAAAACTTACGGAACGGTACAAAAACTGGGCCAAACCAATGTCGAAGAATTAATCAAGGAGCTGATTGACGATGAACTGGCAAATCTCCCAAATTGAGGTTTCGAGCTTTAAGGCTTTCAAACAGATCCACTTGGATTTCAGTGACTCGTCACTCTTGACATTAGATGGCCCGAATGGCTTCGGTAAAACTAGCATTTTTGATGCCATTGAACTTCTCTTGACCGGCGGAATAAAACGGATACGTCAGCTTTTTACCACGCTGATGACAAGCAATAGAACCAACTATGACGACAATCTACTTTGGAATAACAGGTCAGGGAAGAAGGATCTATCAATTAAGATAGAGTTTGTCAATGGGGCGCGCAAGCTCACACTTGCAAGACATACGCGCGCTGCTCAATTTGATGAGAAATCGAACAATCGCGCGGATCAATTCACTCACTTGATGCTTTATGAATTGCCTGAATTCTCTTCAAACGATTACACGCAAGAAAATCTTCGCGACGAAGATCTTATCGAAAATCTCTTCGGGAAAAACTTCAAAGAGAACTTTTCGTACTTAAATTATCTGGAGCAAGGCCAAAACCAACTCCTCCACACGAGAGTAGACAAGCGAAAGGAGGCGTTGAACAACCTTTTTAACATTAGCGACATAAAGGCAGAAACTGACAACTGCAAAGCAATCGCGTTGCGACTAACGAAATTCATAAACGAACCGAAGCGCGCTGCCGACTTAGCAAGGCTAAAAACAGAATCCGAACTTCTTAAAGGAATGATTCAGGCCGACTTGGGCGCGATTGAATATAAAAAAATTTCCACCGCAGAATTGCAGCCAGGCTGGGACAAAGAACTCCCCTTCCCTGCCTACTCTGCAGAGATTCACGCTGAATATATTGACAACATTCAGCGATTGCGGAACCTAGCGCCACTTAAGAGCGCGATACAGGTCAGAGATAAAAACGAATCCATCGAAAATTACATTGAGCTAAATAAAGATTCGATAAAAAGTCTGTCACGTTTTGGCTGCGACCTGGACAAGCTAGATGGCTTAGAACAGGTAAAAAAAGAATTAAACGCACTCGTCAAGCTTGGAGGAATCATCAAACGTGGAGCTACAGTCATCAAACCAGATGAGGCAGCTCTGCTACCTGGATGGGGCCAAGGACGCTTAGACTGGTTCTTAGAGCAAATCGTTACCCGCGACGCCCTGCAGCTAAAGACCAACTCTAATGCCAACGCAGCCAGTGAACTGAATCGCCTAAAAGCAGAACTGATGGCTGAGCACGGCAAGCTGAATGCCAATGATGAACACTGCCCACTATGTGGTGCCGACTGGCAAGCTCATGACATCATGCTGCAAAAGATTGAAGCCAGATCTAAGCAGATCAACGACGAACTGGGTGCTGATGGCCAAAACCTGATAAGTCTTACTGCAATGATGACTACGGAGCTAGCCATCATTGATACTCAGATCCAGGCCCAACAAGCGCAACTGTCTGTGGGATACAACAGCGCCTTACACACTGCCTTGCTGCGCGACAAGGCGAGACTGCCAACAATAACTCAACTTGCCGCCCGGCTTCAGGCTCTAGCTGTACAGATCAACTATTCATTCTCCGAAAACGAGGAAGAGGTAGATACTCGGTCTGATGAGCTGACTGCTTCCATCAGGAAACAGAAAATACCTGAAACAGAGCCTCTTCCGGAAGACTGGAGAAAGGTCATCAAAGCTGCCTTCAAGGAGCTACAAGATTTCTATATTGTCGAACCTCAAGCCTTGAAAGACAAGGCGCTCTTCATCGCGGCTAAAGCTAACGAGGCGCAAAGTACCAGGCTTAAGCAATGCCTTGATGAACTGCTAGTGATTCAACGTGAAAACGAGGCTGCTAAAAACGCTAAAGAAAAGGTTACTAAGCTGAAGGCAACCTTGGAGAGAACGGAGCGAAATTACGCAGAGCAAACCATTGCTGAGATTGAGCTGATATTCCACATTTATAGCGGACGGCTTATCCAAAACTATCAGCGCGGCCTAGGCCTGTTCATCGAAAGCAAGGATGGTAAAGAGCTTAGGTTCTTGACTGCCGAAAAATCTGAACATGATGCAATTTTGTCGATGAGTTCCGGTCAGGTGTCGGCCCTAAGCCTAGGATTCTTCTTATCCCTTAATAAGGTCTATTCTAGCGTACCGCTAATCCTAATTGATGATCCTTCCCAGTCACTCGATGAAGTGAATATTGCATCTCTGACCGACCTGCTGCGCTGTGAGTTTGATAATCGGCAGTTGATCGTCTCCTCACACGAGGATGACATTTCTTCGTATATGCGCTATCGATTTAACAAAGCAGGACTCAGCACCAAATCCCTCAACATGCAACGACTGGCCAAAGAAGCCTCTGTAAGCTGAATTATTGATAGTGGTTTGAGATGGGGGCGCACTGCCTGTGCCCCTCGATCTCTGCCAGAGCAGCTTCAACACGACAGGCTTAGGTTGACATGATATATCGCCTTGCCACCCTTATAACCCTTTCTGGAACACTAACCCCCAACATTGCCAACTCAGAGCTTCGTCTTTCTAAAAAATCATTGCTACAAGTTCCAGCAGCTATTTTAAGCCCGAAAACAAAGCAGCACTCTGACTCAGATCCACCTAAAGCCATTTGACCGCAGGCGTAGCGAAACGCAGCCTCCATCGCCTCGCCATTAACTCTTAGCTGATTAAAGCCCAGCTCTGCGAATAAATTAGGGGCATCCAATTGATGCGCAAATTTAGCGCTCCATACCTGTGCAAAACTTGCCTGAGCGCTTCCCCAACCGAAGTTTCGAACGGTCAGCTTGGCCTGTTGCTTAGACTTCTTCATTAAAGCGCCTAGTTCGCTACCCAAACGGAAAGCTGTCACAGCAGAGTCACTGTCATCATCATTTTCGGCATTAATCAAAGACTCCAAGGGAGTCAACCAAGTCAAAGGATGCCAGGTAGCCAAGAGCGTTGTATCTGGCACCACTGGCTGTAACGAAAAACGATTTAGCTTTCGCCAGTCTCCAATGTAATCTCCAATTCCACCAAACGCGTCAAAACTAAATATATTCGCACCTTCCTTATGCAGCCTTCTTTTTAGATCCTTCCAAAGCCCTTCATACTCAGAAGAGTAACACTGCAAATCCTTTACTAGCTCAAGGTGTAAAAACAGTCGAGTTGCAGTATCATCATACAACTCGGAAGAAGTATTGAACATTGCAAGCTCAAATGCATCGTCTTCACTCTCGAAATCTGGAATCTTCTGTTGACGAATAGAGTTTCGAACAGCGATAGACACATACAGTCTAGTCTGCGATTGATTATGTTTTTCAGCTGGGTGCCACCACACAAGCACAAAGCCAGACATCCGCGTTTTTTCCGCCTCTCTTAAAAGCCCTGAGACAGCATGAACTATTAAGTTGACTACATTGGTGTTAAGCCATGAATCAGGGAGCCAGAATACCTTGGTTTCTACTCGTAGCGCCTCAGGGGGAAAGCTCAATACATCTTCCTCGATAAGCAACTCAGAGCGCACCCAAAGAGTTTGGCAGTCCTCACCGGCGCATTCCTCCCGATATTCCAGCGCAACGCAAGGAACCCCCCAGCCCACCAACTTGGCGAACGCATGCCTTTCAAGTGTAGACCATGACGCAGATATAACTATGAAGAAAACTTGCGCCCCTTTATTTTGACGGGACAATGCCTCTGCATAAGCCAACAACTCCGTAGCGTATTCGCGAGCAGCTTTTTTACTGCGCTTGATTTCAATGACTACAAACGCGCCACTGATTTCATCCTCTAGGATTATATCTGGCCTTAGGATGTCTGAGGACGTGCCAATATTTTCATCCGCACTGTAGAACCTTGGTGCAATAAGACTTTTCAATACACGGCATGCCTCGCGAACAGCTCTTTGGCAATTACTGCTGTCCCTTTCGTCAAAGGAGTGCTCGACGATTCCCTTTATCTTTTTACTTAGCTGGCTTTCGTCATATCTAATGGCGTCGTAAGGGCTACCACTTACAGTAGGGTTTCCTTTCCCGGCCAAGCCTTCGAGCCATCTTTGAATTTCTTTCTCAGGTCTCACTTGAAACTTCACTCCTCCATGTGTTGCCGATTGTACCAACTCGGTAGCCTTTGCTGCGAGATAGGCCCTTGCCTTGAGCGCGTCCCAAGCAAGAGCGCGAAGGCCTTCGGCTAAAGGCGTGAGGGTGAAAGCCCGGTAGTGCCGATTCACCCTGTGGCTCGTCTACGCAACGGATCCCCCATGATACGCACCACTGACCACTTGCTGACAGCCAAGGGCCTCTTCGCCCAGGCCTGCGCATGCGTGTCCGTTGCTAAGAAATCCAAGAAACAGTCGCTCATTTGACCGGGGCGCTGTCCCGTCAGATGAGCTGACGGGACAGATAGCGCTAGATCTCCTCCCCGCTTGATTCCCATCCCCTCCTCTGACGTCGACTAATCAGTCTGTCTGAGGAGTAATGCATGTCTAATTTCCGCGGTATCTGGGTTGCACTGCCCACACCGTTCCGTTCGCGACACGTCGACTTTGACACGCTAGAAGGGTTGGTGAAATCGCTCCTTTCTGGCGGAGTTAGGGGCCTCGTTGTATGCGGCACCACTGGCGAGGCCGCAGCCATGAGTAAGAAGGCGTTCAACGATGGAGATCCGAGATTCTCGGAGTATATGTACGCCATTGAAAACCTGACGTTCATGAATCACCTCGCCCCTGAGATGAGTTGACCCCGAGGGCCTGCCAGAGCTGGCAAGAGACACCGATGCCTTTACTGTCAGGCATCGGTGTCGTCACCTCCAGTGTAAGTGTTCTCAGATCACCTATTGCTAGGTTCCGGGGTAAGCGTCCGGCAACCCGTCTTGCACGACTAAACCGGACGCCACCTATGCGGCAGCAGCTCTGCAATCTCACTCGCCCGCTGCGTTGGCAGACGCGTCAGCACATCTTTGAGATAGGCATACGGGTCATGCCCATTGTTCCGAGCTGACTGGATCAAACTCATGATCGCAGCCGCACGCTTGCCACTTCGCAGTGATCTTGCAAAGAGCCAGTTTTTGCGCCCCAGCGCCCAGGGCCGTATCTGGTTCTCACACCAATTGTTATCAATGGGCACAGCCCCATCATCGATGGTAGCGCGACAGCGCTGCTATGCACTATATCGCGCTGGACGACCATCCAGGCGTGCAGCGCGTCCATTATCGGTACAGCCTTTTCTTGCCGTATTCGGCGGCGTGAGTCCGGCTCCAGATCCTTGATTTCATCCTCGATTTCGTACAACACCTGGATGTAACGCAAGGCCTGCTCAGCCAGCGTGCTCTTGTGAGTTGCATGCAGCTCGAAGAACTTGCGTCGGGCATGGGCCATATAGCCGATTTCAGTCACGCCCAGTTCAAAGCGGGCCTTGTAGCCGCCAAAATCATCGCAGACCAGCTTGCCCTTCCAGTCTTGCAGGAAGTTACGTACATGTTCGCCGGCACGACTTTGGCTGAAGTCGTAAACCACCGCCGAGGTTTCGCAAAACGAGCTGGTGGCTTAAGCCCAAACGTAAGATCGATGGGTTTCTTGGTGCCCGGCATAAGCACCTGTACCGGCGTTTCATCCACATGGACGACCGGCTGCTCAAGCACCACCTCGCGCAGCGCATCGACCAGTGGCTGCAACTGCACACCACAGGCGCCCACCTATTGAGCAAGCGTCGAGCGCGGGATAGCAAGGCCCGCGCGGCCAAACATGGCCTCCTGACGGTACAACGGCAGATGATCGGCAACTTTGCGATCATGACGTGGGCCAGCAAGCCCGCTGTTGGGATGCCTTTGTCGATCATCTGCGCCGGCAGCCGAGCCTGGGTCAGCGTTTCACAATTGTCGCAGACCCACTTGCCACGGATATGGCGCTCGACGGTGAATACGCCCCGTTCATATTTCGTCTATCACGCCCCCACACGCTTCCACGAGCTCGCAAAACCAGGCCGCCATGGTCTCACTGGCTTGAGACATCTCATTTTGTACAGAGCCTAGAACTCCACCTTGCCCCGACCCGCCTTGACAGTGCTGCGCCTGGCTTTCCCTTCGAGGCGACGGGTCTTCGAGCCAAGGGTCGGCTTGGTGGGACGGCGTTTCTTCTCGGTCTTGCCGGCATTGATGATCAACTCGGCAAGACGCGCCAGTGCGTCAGCGCGGTTCTGCTCCTGTGTGCGGTATTGTTGTGCCTTGATGATCAACACGCCGTCGCCGGTGATGCGACTGTCACGCAGCGCCAACAGCCGCTCCTTGTAAAACTCGGGCAGCGACGAAGCGGGAATGTCGAAGCGCAGGTGCACGGCGCTGGACACCTTGTTGACATTCTGCCCGCCTGCGCCTTGCGCGCGGATGTAGGTCAGTTCGATGTCGGCATCTGGCAGATGCACGTTACTAGAGATGGTCAGCATGGCATGGCCCTTGTGATTCCCCTCCATTATCACAGCCTTCGCCGCTCACCCACAGAACAAAATACGGTTAACCTCAACCACACTGATCGAGGCACCCCACTCCGCCATTGTGAATGGCGGCCGCGTTTCGCGGACCGCCACGGGTGGAGTGAACTCAGCGCATCATACCCAACTCGGCATCGTCCATCAGCGCCTTGGCCAACGCGCTCAGGTAATGCGCAGCCCAGATCATCATCGGCTTTTCATCCATCAACCCGACAATCGTCAGTTCCCGCACGTACCCCATCAATTCCGAAGACTGCTCCCGAGCGCTCTTGCAAGGAATGCCGGCTTCGATGCGAAACAACGGATGGGTCTGGTTTTCACCTTGGTAGAACGTGGTCTTGCCTACGGTGGTTTTCTCGTTCGATTCGTCAGTAGTCATGGGTCCATCTCCCTGATCGTCTAGCGCCTGGGCGGACAGCTTCGCGGGTGATCAGCCCAGCCCAGGCAATACCTGGTTTAGGCTCAGTGCAGCGTTCGCGGTTCGTTCGGCAACTGTATCTGGACGTAGTACGTGGCCTGGATGAGGGTGTCTTCGAGGGAGTGGAGGCTTTGGGGTGGATCGGGGACCATCTTCAACATTCCTATATCTCCAAATGGGCTGCACCGATCCCGCTGTCAAACAGGTTGGGTGGCAGCTGTGTGCGGGTTGACAGACCGGCGGACATAGGAAGTTCCGGCGCACGCAAGCGTGCCCCACACGCAGCTGCCATTAACAGCGCTGCAGAACCTACATACCGTTACGGCCTGTCAAAGCCGTGTCACTGATGAGCAGCGACAGGCCCAGACTAGAGCCCTGCCAGGGCACCCGCAACGGAAAATAGGCGGCAACAGTATCTTTGGGAAATGCCCTACAAGAAAGCGAAAAAATCTGATTTTTCGAGGCTAGTTGTAATCAATGAACACCGAACGATTCACCATCACATCAGGCAATAGAACTCCGTAACCTCTGCCACAATCTCTCCCTTCGCATCATAAAGCCTCGCCTCTGGCGTCATGGCCATAGAGCGGGCCTCGAGCACGTAGCGCTGCCCAGCCTTGAAATGCTCGTAGTCGAGGGTCAGGTAGCATTGCCTTACCGTGGTACCTCCCATCAGGCTGATGCCACCGCCACCATTTACCTCGTAGTCGAACCTGACGACCAATTCATGACTGCCGGGGCTGACCTCAAAGAAGCGCCCATCACGCAGGCGTTGTTTATCCAGGCGTTCGGCTAACAGCACACGGTCATTCGGGAATGGTGTCGAGAGATCGACCCATGCCATCTGTGGGTTGGCACTGGGCATCGGCGCCTGGCAACCCGCAAATGCAGCGATCGCGAACAACAGTGTCAACTTGCGCATGGGCAGTTCCCCAAAGGCTCCTGGACTCACTATTCAGGATAACGCCGACAAGTGTCGATGTGCGCATCAAGGGACGACCGAAGCCCCCTCCTTCGCCTTCATGCTGATACTTGGTTCACGCAGCCCCTTCTCGTATGATCGTCGCAATCTGATCTGGAACGGATTTCGTGAAGTCGTTACCTGGAAATGTCCCAATTACCCCGGTTGCCCCCAAGGACGTGAAATGGAACGTGGGCGAGGCTGCCAACCAGCTCTCTTGGGACGACCTGCGGATCATCAAAACGCTCAGTGAGTGTGGCAATCGCGCTGCCACAGCCAAGAAGCTCGGCATCAACGTGTCCACCGTCTCTCGCAGGGTCTCCCAGGTTGAAAAAACACTTGGCGTAGCCTTGTTCGATCACCGCAAATCAGGCTATCTGCTCACCATCGAGGGCGCGGAATTGCGTGCCCTCGCCGAGCGCGTGGAGCTGGACATTGTCAGCGTGACGCGGCGTGTCTCACGTGCCGGCCAGGGGCCACTCGGAAAGCTTCGTATCACCACCAGCGACTCACTGCTGCTTTACTTCCTCACCCCAATCATCGCGGACTTCAAGGCCCTCAATGAAGGCATCACGATCGAGGTGCTGGTGGGCAACGAATCACTGAGCCTTGCGCGAGACGAATCGGATATTGCCGTTCGGGCGACCAGGAAACCCGCCGAAAGCCTGGTGGGCCGCAAACTGGCCACAATCGCCTGGGCTCCCTACGGCAGCAGCAACCACACATCGCCTGCTCCTCTGTTCACTGAAGGCCAGGCATGGGTTTCCTATTCCGCGGCGCTACGCGGGCTCAAGGCAACGAGCTATGTCGAAAACAGGGTCGCTGCCGAGTGCATCTCGTACCGCACCGATTCGGTTGCGGCGGCAAGTGCTGCAATCGCGGCTGGCCTGGGAGTGGGCTTTTTGCCCTGCATGCTGGGTGATATCACGCCTGGGCTTGAACGCGTCGGCCCAGTGGTGCCGGAGCTGCAGGATGAGCTGTGGCTGCTGACGCACCAGGACATCCGCAAATCGTGGCGGGTCAAAGCATTCATGACGTTCTGTGCAGCTGCCGTTGCCAACCAGAAGCCGTTGATCGAGGGCCAACTGGTACTCCCGGTCACGTAGAGCGAAACCGGGAGTGCGGGTCACTCAGCGCGTGAGCCAAGTACCGCTTTGCAGGCGATTTCGATCAGCTGTGGGCGCTGGGCAAGCCTCGAGACGCCGATGATGTTGCTGGCGCATTGAGGCCGCTCCGTGCCGTAGGCGGCCTTGCGCACCTTGCCGACCACGGCAAAGGCCGCGTCCATGTCCAGTACGTAGAGCGTCTCTTCCACGACATCTTCAAGCGTCGCTCCATACAGCGCGAGCAGCTTGGCGATATTGTCGTAGGCGGCGCGCATCTGATCCCCCATCGAAGAGAAATCACAGGGCCTGCCGTCACGATCCAAGGGTGCCGGCGCGACCAGGTTGCCTTCTTCGTCATGATTGAACTGGCCCGATACGTAGATCTCGTCTCCTACCCGCCGTGCCTGCGGATACCCGTAAGAATTCTCCCACGGAACGCCCCAATAGGCGGTTTGTTTGTTGAGTGGTTGTGAAGCTGCCATCGCTTTCTCCTGGCGTAAACCGGATCAGGTAGATCCGCGTTTGCGTGCGAATCCTAGCAGCAGGATGAACAAGCGAATGGCGCATTAATGCGCTCCTGAGAGCGCAAAGGTGCGCCACCGCTTCGCTCTGCGATTCGCTATCTTGTGCTCGGACTCAAGCAACGGGCATCACTGAGGACGTCATCCAGTGCCTCAGCACAGTCTGCAGAAGGCAGGCGCCGTGACTTGTGCGATGACCATCATCCAGCTGACAGGGAACAAGAATGAACAATCCAAAAACTGAAGTACTGACCCCATTCAACAGCCAACTGATCTTCATCGATCAGCAGCCACAGATGGCCTTCGGCGTTCAGAGCATCGACCGCCAGACCCTGAAAAACAACACCGTAGGCCTGGCCAAGGCAGCCAGGATCTTCAATGTGCCCACCACCATCACGACGGTCGAGACTGAAAGCTTCTCTGGGCACACCTACCCCGAGCTGCTCGCCGTGTTCCCCGACGCTCCGCTGCTGGAGCGAACCTCCATGAACTCCTGGGATGACCAGAAGGTGCGTGACGCGCTCAAGAAAAACGGGCGCAACAAGATCATCGTTTCCGGCCTGTGGACGGAGGTGTGCAACACCACCTTCGCGCTGTCGGCGATGAACGATGCCGGCTATGAAATCTACATGGTTGCCGACGCCTCCGGTGGCACCACCAAGGAAGCCCACGACTACGCCATGCAGCGCATGATTCAGGCAGGCGTGATTCCGGTGACCTGGCAACAAGTGCTGCTGGAGTGGCAGCGCGACTGGAAAAACCGCGACACCTACGATGCCGTCATGGAACTGGTGAAAGAACACTCAGGCGCCTACGGCATGGGTGTCGACTACGCCTACACCATGGTGCACAAAGCACCAGAGCGCGTTCAGCACGGCCCAACCCTGGCCCCGGTTGCTGCCGCTGTCTGACCATTGCCAGCCCCTGCATCCAGGGGCTGTTCATTGACCCGCTGATGGGTACGCCGGCTGGCTGAGCCAGGCCATCGAATCGAGCGTTATCGTCTGTAGCCCGCCCGAGGCTGCAGTGGCCTGCTCTGCTCACTCGAAACGTGCGTGCCCACTTCATTGATTAATGGATTTGTATGAACAGCGATCACTGCACTGTGCTGGCGACTGTCGCACTGAAAACGACCGGGCTGCTCAAGCCCTGGCAGGTCACGACTGCCAAGAGGTTGATGCTGGAGAACCTGGACACCGGCATAACTGTTACGGAACTCGCCCAAGCCTGCTCGCTGTCGCGTAGCCATTTCACACGAATGTTCAGGGATACCCTGCATGTGCCCCCGCAGCAGTGGATGCGTGAACAACGGTTGCGCAAAAGCAAGGAACTACTGGGGGGCTCGGGAATGATGCTCGCTGAGATCGCACTGGAGTGCGGTTTCTGCGATCAGTCCCACTTTTGTCGCACATTCGTGAAGGCCGAGGGGATGTCGCCGCAGGCTTGGCAGCGACAGGCGTCCATGCTGGCTGAGCCTTTGCTCAATTAGGGAGCACATTTGTACTCTATCGATGCCGCCCTACCCTCATGGTCAAGGCAGTCGCTACCAAGAGCATCATCCCACTGGCGATGAAGGTCGCCTGGTACCCAACGCCGTCATATAGCACTCCACCTAAGGTCGCACCTACGGTGATCGCCAGTTGTATCACCGCGACCATCAGGCCTCCCCCGGCCTCGGCGTCCTCGGGCAGCATCCTGGCCAGCCAGGTGAACCAGCCCACTGGCGCACAAGTGGCAATCAAGCCCCAGCCACCAAGCAGCACCGCCGTCGGGACGACCCAGGAACCAGTCGAAATCACGGCGAATGCGATGACGGTCATGAGCAGTGGAATACCGGTCAGCACTCTGAACAGATGCCGGCCTACGAGCGAACCTACCATCATCGTTCCCACCAGCCCCGCGACGCCGATGATCAGCAGAAGCAGCGACAACGTGGGCACGTCCACCTGTGTCACGGTTTCCAGGAACGGGCGAAGGTAGGTGAACAGCGTGAACTGCCCCATGAAGAGGAATGCAACTGCAGCCATGCCAAGCGCAACCTTGCTGTCCAGCAGCAAACGCAGGGATGCGGTCGCCGAAGCCGTACCGCGCTCGCCAGGCATCGCCGGCAGCGTGAAGGCCTGCCAGATCAACGCAATTGCGGCCAAAGGTACGACGCAGAAGAAGGCCCCTCTCCAGCCGATCAGGCCGCCCAGGTAACTGCCGACCGGGGCCGCGATCGCCGTAGCCAGCGCAGTACCGCCCTGCATCACGGCAATGGCCTTGGGAACGAGGGCTTCAGGCGCGATACGTATCATCACTGCGGTGGACATCGACCAATATCCACCAATGGCGATCCCAAGCACGGCCCGCCCCAACATCAAGGTCAGGTAGTTCGGGGCAAACGCCACCATTGCACCGGAAACCAGCATTAGCGCCGTGGTGGCCAGCAGGACAGGTTTTCGATCAATACCCTGCGTCAGGGTGGACAGCAACAAACTGGTGACTACGGCGAAGAAACCCGAGATCGAAATGGCTTGGCCGGCCTGGCCTTCGGTAAGCGACAAATCAGTGGCAAGTGGTGTAAGCAGGCTCACCGGCAGAAATTCGGACGCTACCAGGGCAAAGGCGCAGAGTGACATTGCCAGCACGGCGCCCCAGACCTGTCTGCTGGAATGTTGAAGGGGGATCGCTGAGCTGGTCATGGTGGTTCTCGTGCAGCAGGTTATGAAAAACGGGTGCCCTCGCGCTACTCGAGCACTTTGGCAACATTGCCTGCCGCCCATCTTCCTAGCGAAAAACGGTGTATCAGTAGATCAAACGACCAGTTTTCTTGCCTGATTCTCCAGGCCCTGTCGACGGGGCATGGACAGCGGAAGTGACGCGCGAGTAGTGTCTTTCCAAGAGATGACCTGAGGCTTCCTATGTCCGCCACCACACAACCGACCTCACACGCGCACCCGATGGCCACGCTGTGCAAGGTCATCGGCGCCCACGCGCCAACGGCTGGCGATTTCGCGACACGCATCGCAGACCTCAGCGTCTACCGACGCAACGCACCGGCCCCACCGGTCACCTGTATCGTCGAGCCAAGCATCGTGCTGGTCGTGCAGGGCGCCAAGGAAATGGTCATCGGCGGCGACGTGTTCCCTTATGACTCGACCCGGTTCCTGGTCACCTCGCTGAACATCCCCGCCCATTCGGCAGTGACGATGGCCAGCGAAGGCGCACCTTGCCTGGGCCTGGTGTTCAAGCTCGACCTGCGCACACTGGCAGAGTTGATCGCGCAAGACGGCCGCCTGCCGGCGGGCAGCCAGTCTGTTCACACAAGCGCCGGCGTGGGTTTGCTAAGCCCGAAGCTGCTGGAGAGCTTCAGCCGACTGATCGGGCTTTTGGAAGAGCCTGATGCGATACCCGTGCTCTGGCCGCTGATTCAGCGAGAAATCCACTATCGGTTGCTACAGAGCGACCAGGCCCCCCTGCTCCGCTACATCGCCTCGGTCGGCAGCAAGGGGCATCGAATCGCCAAGGCCATCGACTGGCTGAAACTGAACTACGCCGCGCCGTTGCGGGTAGATGAGTTGGCCTCTCGGGTGCAGATGGGGCTGTCAACCTTCCATCAGCACTTCCGCCAGCTCACCGCGATGAGCCCGCTGCAGTATCAGAAATGGTTGAGGTTGAACGAGGCGAAACGGCTGATGCTCAATGAACACCTGGATGCTGCCACGGCAGCCTTCAAGGTCGGCTATGAAAGCCCTTCGCAGTTCAGTCGCGAATATGGGCGGCAATTCGGTACGCCGCCGAAACGCGATATTTCGGAGTTACGTCAAACAGCGCCAGCTCAAAGGGCAGGGTAATCTCCCAAAGAGATCGCACATGCCTTGCATCGAGCTTCTGGCCTGTAGAGGATCCTGTGGGAGCGGCCTTGTGTCGCGATTGGGCTGCGAAGCAGCCCCGCCATTTGTGCACTTGTGCTGAAACCTTGGGGCCGCTTCGCAGCCCAATCGCGACACAAGGCCGCTCCCACAAGAGCCCGCGCAAAGCCACGAGGTTGGAGACACGATCAGGCATCGACAGCCTGCTGCAGCCCTCCTCCCAGCGGCAATTCATACGATTTCTTCACCGTACGCACCACCAACGTCGAGGAATAAGTGCGAATCGGAATATCCCGGTAAGTGTCGAGAAACCGGTAGATATAGTCAGTGTACTCGGTGGCATCGCGAAACTTGGCAACCATCACGAAGTCGAACTCGCCCGTCATCAGGTAGCAGTCCTGAATCTCCGGGTGGCTGGCCAGGATGTGCTGCATCTTGCGGTCAATGTCGTTGCTGTCGCGGTCCAGCTTCACCAGAAAGAAGGCCGTCACCTGAATGCCAAGCTTGCGCTCGTCCAGTATCGCGACCTTGGCCTTGATGATGCCTGCGCTTTCCAGGCGCCTGATACGCCGGTAGCAACTGGTGGAAGACAGCCCGACGCTGTCACTCAGCAACTCCAGATTCTGGCTGCAATCCTTTTGCAGCTTTCCCAGAATCTTCAGATCCATGGCGTCTGTCATTTTTCACGTGTCTTCCTTGAAAAACTGCAATGAATCCGCCGCAAGGACGCGCCAATTTGCACGATTCCCTGCGTGCGAGCTCTTTACCATCAACTGAGCTTAGCAGCCCGCCTGCGGGGCGCATGAGAGGGACCTTATGATCATCGCGAAACCGACATGGACCGCGGACATCCACGGCCTTTTTACCGCTCCCTACTGGATCCCCGCTGCGCAGCGCGCGGCCGTGGCAGCCTCCTGGACCGGGTGCATGAACGCCTATTTCGTCTACCTGGACGACCCGGAGTCGGTCAAAACCTGGTCAGAAACCATCTACCAGCACCTGGCCTCGCGCAACATGCCGCTGACCCTCGACCAGCAACAGTTCTGGCCGATCGATGCCCTGGAAACCTTCAGGTTGTGGGTCAACCAGGGCTGGCGCCTGGACGCCGATTCTCCCTTCGATCTGGCCGAACGCATCCCGCCACCAGACCTGCCCCAATCGGTCAGGCGGGTGAGAAAGGACATCCGCGCCCTGAGCCTTGAGGAACTGAACCTGTACCGCGCCCGCCTGGACGACGTGATGCAGGTGGGCGACCCCGACAGTGGCTCGCCCTGGCAACGTTACGCCTACATCCACACCAACTGGTGCCTGCATTACCAGGAGGCGTTTGCCCTCTGGCACCGGGCCTACCTGTTGTACCTGGAACAACTGATCGACTGCGCCATTCCTTACTGGGACTGGATGGCCGAAGATGCCAGCGTCGACGGCAGCCCACAGGCCGGCCTGCCCCAGGCGTTTCTCGATGAAACCTATGTGCACCCGCACACCGGCGAAACCCGACCCAATCCCCTGCGCTACGCGGCCGCCAAGGACGGTTGTTCCAAGGTGTGCGCCAGCGGCGCGGCCAAGGGGGTGGACTGCCGCTATGTGCAACGCGACCGGTTGTTCTACACCCACGGTGACGACTCGCGCTCGGATCGCGCCCGTTTGTACGGCATGAGCCGGATTTTCCAGCAACAGGTGGTGGATGCCCTGAAGTTCACCACCTTCAGCCAACCACAGGGTGTACCCGGTTATCCATGGGCCAACATCCCGGTGTTCGACCCGCCACAGAAGGACAGCCTGTACCCCAATCGTGCCCTCAACTTCGATGGCCTTTACGAGCAACCCCACGACAACTATCACGGCTGGATCGGGGGCGACATGGCCGACAACGCCTACACCGCCTTCGACCCGGTGTTCTGCTCCTACCACGCCAATATCGACCGCATGCTCGAGGTCTGGATCAGGGCCAACCCCGGGGCGCAATACACCACGCAGTGCCTGCTCCAGCCGTTCGCCGGTCACGATGCCACGCAGCTCACATTCACCAGCGCCGACGCCTGGCGCTACACCACCATCGGCGACATGGCCCAGGACAGCCGGCACATCGGCTACGACTACGGCGTGCCGGTGGCCCCACAGTTCGGCGCGCCCAAGGCGGCCACCGGCGCCTGCTGCAAGCACGGCGCAAAAGCCGGGCCTGCCGCGGGCAACGCCGCAGGGCCCGGGCCGTGGGTGGTGTTCGATCATGTGCGCTGCACCCATGACACCTATCTGATCGATGTCTTTCTCGACCAGCCCGACGCTGCCACGCAGCACGTCAGCGCCGACAACCCCCACTACGTGGGGCGCTTCAGCCGTATCGGCATGGGGCTGGTGGACGACAAGGGCCGGTGCATCACCCACGGCGTGTCCCGCGCACTGAATGCGGCCCGCAACGCCGCTGCGCTGGGCCTTGGCCGCGGCGATGCGGTGCAGTTGTCGCTGGTGGTGACCCACCTCGACAGCGGACGCGTGCTGACGCCTGACGAATACACGACCCTGCCCGGTTTCATCGCCCAACTGGTGTGGGACGACCCGCGCCAGACCCTCGCCGGCCCGCCCCCGGTCGCCGGCTGCTGCTCTGCTTCCACCTCACGCACACCAGGAGAACCGACATGAGCACGCCCTTCAAGCAGTTCACCTCTCCCGCCGGCCAAGCCCCCAAGGACTACAACAAGCTGGGCCTGGAAGACCAGTTGCCGCAGTTTGAAACCGACTGGAACAACAACCTCACCGGCTGGACCGAATCGTCCATCATCGGCAACCCTTGGTCGGGCCTGAACGACGCCCCCCGCTCGGGTTACTACAACCCGCTGGTGGAAGGTTTCGGCGACGTGACCGCCCCGGCGATCACCTGGGCGCCCTTCCCCAACCGGCTCTGGACCTTCTTCTACAACAACGGTGCGGCGGTCATTCCCCAGTTGGGTGGCAAGGCCATGACCCTGGACCAGGTGATGGAGTTGACCGACCACGGCCAGATCACCCTCGACAACACCCTCTACATGCTCTACGACCCCAACAAACAAGGTACCGTGCTGCAACTGCCGGCCAAGCGCTGCCCGAGCATCGACTGGAACGGCAAGTACACGGCGTTCTCGCCTTCCGGCCCACGGGGCTGGCTCGACGAGTACTGCGAGTGGTCGATCGTGCGCGATGCCAACGGCAACATGCGCAAGATCACCTTCACCTGCGAAAACCCCGCGTACTTCCTGACCATGTGGCGTATCGACCCGAACGCAGTACTGGGCCTGTACCGCGACTACATCGACCCGAACGTGCAACTCGAAGACCTGTACCTTCGCTACACCGCCGACGGCCCGACCGGCAAGGCCGGTGACCCGGTCATCGACCCCACCACCGGCAAGCCGGCCTATGACACCGTCAACAAATGGAACGCCGGAACGGCCTGTGTGCCCGGCCAGTTCGGCGGTGCGATGCACCTGACCTCCGGCCCCAATACCCTCAGCGCCGAGGTGTACCTGGCCGCCGCCGCCACCATCCTGCGCCCGGTGAGCAGCAGCCAGAACGCCCAGTCGTTGATCTGCTGCGCGCAGTACGGGCAGAACTATCGCAACTCTGATCCGCACATCGGTTTCATGGCCAATACCACGGCGGTGAACAACCGACTGTCGCTGACCAACCCCATTGGCCTGTACTTGCAACAGCCCACCGACTTCAGCGCCTGGAAGGGCCCGCAAGGCCAGGACGTGAGCCAGTACTGGCGCATCACGCGTGGTACGGCCAAGTCGGCTGCCAACGGTTCCGACCAGATCCTGCAGGCGGTGTTCGAGGTGCCGGAAAGCGCCGGCTTCTCGATCAATGACATCACCATCAACAACCAGAAGGTCAACTATGTGTGGGTCATCGCCCAACAACTGCTGGTCGGCCTGAGCGTCACCGTCAAGCCGCTCAGCACCACGCCTCAAGCGTTCCCATGCGTGCAGGACCGGGTGGCCGGCCTGCAACCCTGGCCAGTGCAGCTGCTGCCGCTGGACCTGTTCTACGGGCAATCCCCAACCGACCTGCCCGCCTGGCTTGCACCGGGCAGCAGCAACCAGTTCGTGCTGGTGGTGCAAGGCGCCGACCCGACTACCACGGCGCAGAATGCCAGGGTGCAATTCTCCAACCCTGGGGTGACGGCGCAGGTCACCCAGTACCTGCCCGACGCGTCGGCCATTCCCGGCCAGACCAACTCGGGCGGCACCCAGGCCTACATTCTGACCATCACGGTCAGCCCCTCCGCAGCACCCGGCCTGGTGACAGTGCGTGCCCTCAACCCGAGTGAAGATGTGAACGTGAGCGCGACAGACCACCCTTGGGAGTCCGGCCTGGCGCTGGTGCCGGGGGCCTGAGTCACGCCAGTCACCCCACTTACGCCCCTCTACCGCCGCACCTTCGGGTGCGGCTTGACAGCTTGCAAGGAGCGCAATGATGTCCAGGTCACGCTTGAGTCTTCTGTCGCTGCTGTGCGGCATTCTGCTGTGCCTGTCGACCCTGCAACCCGCCACGGCGGCCACGCTGTCGGACGCCGATACCTGTGTGCAGCAGCAATTGGTGTTCAACCCGGCCAGCGGGGGATTCCTGCCGGTCAACAACTTCAATGCCACCAGCCAGGCGTTCATGAACTGCTTTGGCTGGCAGCTGTTCATTGCCTTGAACTGGCCGGTGAACCCCGGTTGGCCGGCCACCGCCAGCCTGGCGGGCGAACCCGACATGCAAAGCACGCTGGCGCAGTTCGGGGTCCCCTCCGCACCGGGTCAACCCATGAGCGTGGCCCCGGTATGGGCCAGCTACAAGGACGCCAACGACATCTTCCTGCCCGGCGCACCCACGCCCACCGGCTGGGGCGTGCAAACCCTGGTGCCATCCGGCTGCAGCACCCAGGGTAGCCTCAAGGCACTCAAGGTCGGCGCACGCAAGTTCATGAACGCCACCTCCGAAGGCGCGATCAATGCCTTGCACGGTTTCCACCTGTCGACCGGGACACTTGCGTCCATTCCCGACCCGGTCATGGAGGCGTCCGGCGGCTGGCTGACGGACCAGGCGGGCAAACTGGTGTTTTTCGAACGCAAGGTGGGCAAGGCCGAGTTCGACTACATCGTCGACAAGGGGCTCTACGACGCCGCCAACCAGTTGAAGGTCGCGCAAAACCTCGACGGCCAGACACCGGAGGGCCTGTCGCTGCCCATCGGCGAACCGATGCGCTCACTGCCGACCTCCCCAGTGCCACAGGAGCAACTGGGCGCGATCGAGCTCAAGGCCGCATGGCGGGTGCTGACCGGCAAACCCGAACTGTTCGGGCGCTACCTGACTACCGTCGCCTGGCTCAAACGCCCCGACACGCTGGAGTGTACCCAGGAGGTGGTGGGGCTGGTGGGCCTGCATATCATCAACAAGACCCAGGCTTCGCCCAACTTCATCTGGACCACCTTCGAGCAGGTGGACAACGTGCCCGAACCGGCCCAGGTCCCGCCGCAACAAACCCCGCCGAACGGGTTTGCCTTCAACAACCCTGACTGTGGCAACGGCCCCGAGTGCACACCAAACCAAGCCCGTATCCAGTGCAAGCAAACGCATCCCGACAAGGACTGCACCGATCTCTTCCCACGCGACCAGCCGGTACAGACCACCCGCGAACACCCCGTGCCCGGCGACCTGCAAGCCCTCAACAGCGCGGTACAAGCCAACTTCGCGCAGCACAGCCAAGGCAAGTCGGTGTTCCAGTACTACAAGCTGATCAACGTACTCTGGACCCTCGCCCCCAATCCGCCCAGCCCGGAACCGGGCGCCAACGCGCAAGTGCCGTTGTCGTACGGGCCGTTCATCAGCCAGGGCAATGTGCCGGTGGCCAACACCACCATGGAGACCTACGTGCAGGGTGACGACTGCAACCAGTGCCATCAGTACGCGACGATTGCCGGCAGCCCCTCGTTGGCCTCGGACTTCTCCTTCCTGTTCAACAGTGCCGGCTCCGCCAGCAACAAAAGCCTGATCAAAAGCGTCAAAGCCTTCGAAACCCTCAAGGACCGCCCCTGAACCGCAAAAGGGGCGATCACCGATCGCCCCAACAGGGGTTCGCCTATCGCGCTTTGCCCTTCAAGTAGGTGCCTGGCCTTACACCAAAATTTCGCACCCTTGAAATTAATGCGTTTAGTCAGCTTGCCAAATATTCCTTGCACACCGCGGGAACGGGCTTCGGTCATAACAGTACACACAGACCTTCCTGTGTCTGACCTGAGGTAAGCGATCATGGCAAACAATCAAGACAAGGGTGGCAACCAAGGCAGTGCTGACACCGGCATGGGTAACAACACTGCCGGCACCGGCCAGCAAGGCGGCCAGGGTTCGGGCGGCCGGATGCCCGGCCAACAGCAGCAAGGTGGCAGCCAGTCCGGCCAGAAACCTGAGGACAAGATGAACAAGGACTGGGAACGTTCCCGTGACACAGGGAGCCAAGGCGGCCAACGTACGACCGACAAGCAGAACCAGAACCTGACAGACAAGGACCGCATGGGCGGTCAGCAAAACCAGGCAGATGATCAGCAGTGGGATAAAGATCGCTGATCATCCGCAGCCGGCATCAGGGTGAGTTTTGCCCTGATGCCACCTCCAACGTACGGGAGGTTCCTGATGAACAACTCCAGAGAACGGCATTCGACGGTCATTTGCCTGCAAGCAGGACGCATTCTTTTCGTGCGCAAGCAAAGCGCTGAATGGTCGTTGCCAGGCGGAAAAATAGATCCAGGCGAGCATCATCTGGACGCTGCGCAGCGCGAGCTGATGGAGGAGACTTGCCTACCCTTCAATGGTGCTCGATTCCTCAACCACTACGTGCTCGCAGGCGAGGAACACTATCTCTATCAACTGCCTGTCGAAACTGGCGCAAAGCCTACCGCAAATCACGAGATCGTGGAGTGCCGCTGGTTTACAGCGCCTGAACTTCACGAAGTGCAGGTCAAGCCGTCCAACATCCAGCTGCTTGAACGAGAGCACCTGCTCCCTGTGTAGAGGTACCCGATTATCAGCGAAACGCGGAAAGTGTTCCGGCACCAACCTGGTTTTTCAGGGGGGCGACGCGATTAACCTGTCACCACTGCTCACCTGAAAGGTCACATCCCAATGAAAGCAATCGTCTACGACACCCCCGGCCTCCCGATCCAGGATTCCCGATCGTTGTACGAGCACGAACTGCCCAAGCCCACACCCGGTGCCAGGGACCTGTTGGTGGAAGTCAAAGCCATCGCGGTCAACCCTGTCGACACCAAGGTCAGAGCCAGCCGCAGCGGTGACCACCCTCAAGTGTTGGGATGGGATGCCGTGGGGATCGTTCGCGAAGTCGGCGCCGAGGTGTCGTTGTTCCAGCCTGGCGACGAAGTGTTCTACGCCGGTGCAATCGATCGCCCGGGCAGTTACAGCGAATATCACCTGGTCGACGAGCGAATCGTCGGGCACAAGCCTCGTAGTCTGGACAATGCCAGCGCCGCAGCCTTGCCGCTCACATCCATCACCGCCTGGGAATTGCTGTTCGACCGCCTGGGTGTGGAGGAAAATGGCGGCGCTGGCAAGAGCCTGCTGATCATCGGTGCCGGCGGCGGTGTTGGTTCGATCCTGGTACAGCTTGCACGCAAGCTTACCCAGCTCAAGGTGATCGGTACCGCGTCACGCCCTGAAACCCAGGCCTGGGTCAGCGAACTCGGGGCACATCATGTCATCGACCATTCGGCATCCTTTGCCCTGCAACTGGAACAACTTCAGTTCAACTCGGTGGATTACGTCATCAGCCTGACCCACACCGATGCGTACCTCGCGCAGATCGTCGAAGTGCTGCGCCCACAGGGCAAGCTCGCGCTGATCGATGACCCTCAGCATCTCGATATCGTGCCGTTCAAGCGCAAATCGCTGTCGGTGCACTGGGAGCTCATGTTCACACGCTCGCTGTACCAGACCGAGGACATGATCAAGCAGCACCACCTGCTGGAAAAGGTATCGGCGCTGGTCGACGAGGGGGTCATCAAGACCACCGTTGGCGAGCACTTCGGCAGCATCAGTGCCAGCAACCTCAAACGCGCCCATGCCCTGATCGAAAGCGGCAAGGCAAAAGGCAAGATCGTTCTGGAAGGCTTCTGATCACTCGCCCGGTCAACGCAACGAAGGCGGGGCCATGAGCCCCGTCACCTTATCCATCAGCAGCGATGAGCTGCTCGAAACGCTCCGCCAGAAACGCTCTGAGCACCTGCACAGCAGGTGTGAGCGATGTTCGATGAGCGCACACCAGCTGCAACGGCGCAGGTTGACCGTAATCCCCGGGAAACAACTCGATCAGCCGCCCGGCACGTATGTCCGCCAGCACGTCCAGCCTGGATTTGTAAACGACCCCCAATCCGTCCACACCCCAACGCCGAACGATATCGGCGTCATCGCTCACGCGGTCGCCTGTGACTTGCACGGTCTTGACGCCATCGGGCAAATGGAAGCTCCATCGCTCGTAGGTTTGCTCGCCCATCACATAACGCAGGCAATTATGCCTGCCCAGATCTTCCAAGGCCCCTGGTGCCCCATGTCGTGCCAGGTAATGTGGCGAGGCGCAGACCGTTCTGCGATTTCCAGGGGCAAGCATCAGTGAAACAAGGCTGGAATCTGCCAGCTGCCCATATCGGATACTCGCATCCAGTTGCTGGCCGACAAGGTCGGCCACCTGATCGCTGATCCGCAGTTGCAGCATCACCTTGGGGTGCAATCGCTGGAAATCGTCCAACCAGGGCAGCAGCAGATTCCTGCCAATATCCGAGGGCATGGACAGGCGAAGTGTACCCGCGATCTCATCTCGCCCCTCGGTCAGCGCCACCTCACCGTTGTCCAGTGCCTCCAAGGCCTGACGGGCATGAGGCAGGTATCGCTCGCCATCATCCGAAAGCCGCAAACGCCTCGTGGAACGCACGAACAACCTGGCACCCAGGCAGCTTTCCAGGCGCTGGACTGCGCCGCTGGCCAACGCCGGTGAAATATCCAACAACCTGGCCGCTGCCGAGAAGCTGCCGGCAGAGGCTGTTGTGACGAAGACCTGAAGATCATCAACCCGAACTGTTTTCTTCACTGTGGAAAATTCTTGACCTGGCGCGAGGATCAAAGCGTAGCGGCAATGCTTATACCTGCCCAGCGTTGGCTTGCAGGAATTGCAGCGCGCCAGGTGTATCCCGTCTCCAGGCGAAAAAGCAAAAAAGATTTCAGCGCACCGCTGCGGTCAGAATCGTAGATAGCAGTGGAGATAACACCATGAAATTCGCGCTGTTCTGCCAATGGCTCGCCAAGCACGCTGGTAAACCCAGTACCTTCCTCATCGCCGTGGTGCTCATCACCCTGTGGGCTGCGTCCGGGCCCTGGTTTCACTACAACGACACCTGGCAACTGATCGTCAACACATCGACGACCATCATCACTTTCCTGATGGTCTTTCTGATTCAGAACACCCAGAACCGTGACAACGACATCATCCACGTGAAGCTCGACGAACTGGTCCGCGCTACAAAGTCCGCAGAGCAATCGGTACTAGGTCTCGAATCTCTCGACAACCGAGAGATCCATCAACTTCGCAAGGAGTATCAGGCGATGGGCCGAAACTGCGAAACGGCCCCACAGTCGCCTCGCGAACAGCAGGCAGACGATGCCGCTCGGGACAACCTGCAGCGCTAGAGGTCCACGGGCATTGAGGAGTTCGGTCAACAACGCGTCGATCTTCAAAGCAGAGCCTCCCTGATTCAAGCTGCAAGCGATTGTCCGGCACACAGATAGCCGCCGGCCCTCTGCCGGGGCAGTTGGGCCGACGACGAAGATGCCCAGGATCAGGAATTGAAGCCCAACCCCGAGGAAAGGTCGGAGTCTCCAGGCCTGCGCTCTGCCTGTGTCGACGCTTTACCACCCGCCTGATCGAGCGACTCTTCGACCGACGCCTTCACCTCGCGACCCTTGGCCTTGAGTGTGTCGGTCAAGCGATCGCTGCTGGCGCCCATCAGCTGGTCTTCCTTGCGGGTACTGGGTAGCGCCGCCCCCAATGCCGCACCCAGTGCTATCCCCAAAGCGGCCAATACCAGCGGTTGCTCCTGAAGCAGATGATCGAACTGGCCTTTCAGAGCCGTGGCCTGGTCTGCGGCCTTGTGTGCCGAATGGCGCAGGGTATCCGCAGAAGCCCCCACGGAGTCGCGGGCGCCGCTGCCGAGTTCGCTGGCCCGATCGCGCATGTCATGGGCTTTCATGCGCACCTTCTGGCTGGCGTCGTGCACTGCCTCCCCCGCCTGCGCGAAAGCGCCCTTCACCGTGTCCACCGCGTCGCCGACCTTTTCGCCCAACCCAGGCCCATGGTGCGCAGGCCCGGGGTTGAAGGGGCGGTTCTGGTTCAGGCCCAGCCAGGCCAGGCCCAGTACCGTCAGGGTAGCGGGTACGGGGTTGTTCTTGAGGGTGGTGCCCAGGTTCTGGAAGAACTCGCCGCCATTGCCTTTGGCATAGGCCAGGACTCGGTCGACCATCTGGCCCGGGCTCAGGCGCTGTTCGAGGGCGTCCACCAGATCGCTGATGTGCTCGCGCTTGGCGTTGATTTCCTGCTCGAGCAAGTCAGGGTCCTTGTGCGCTTCATGTTCGAAGGAAGTGGTCATGGCAGTTTCCTCTTCAGCGTGTCCTTGTCCTGCTGCATGGCATGCAAGGTGCGGTCAGGGGCCAGGTGCGTGGGTTCGAACCGTTTCTTGCCCGACTGCAACATGATGAACCCGATCACCAAGGTGACCGCGCCCACGATCAAGGCTGCCAGCCAAGGCTCGACCACCATCGCCAGGGCGTAGACTGCCGCCAGCAACAGGATGACGAAGCCCGCCAGCATCACGATCGCGCCCGCTGCCACCGCAGCCGTGCCGGCCTTCAGGGTGGCGAGGTTCTGCTGCAGCTCTGCCTTGG
Source organism: Pseudomonas sp. X4 (assembly GCF_040784925.1). Taxonomy (NCBI): domain Bacteria; kingdom Pseudomonadati; phylum Pseudomonadota; class Gammaproteobacteria; order Pseudomonadales; family Pseudomonadaceae; genus Pseudomonas; species Pseudomonas sp. X4. Next base: position 5,377,131 of record NZ_CP160798.1, read on the forward strand.
CCAGCGCCAGCTCTTTGGTGAACAGGTCCGGAACTTCCCGCATCAGCTGGCGCAACAAACCGCCAACACCGACGGCGTCGTCTTCCACCGTGTGCAGGCCTGGGGTGGTATGCAAGGGGTCTTTGTTCATCATTCACCTCCTTTGAGTGGATCGCGCTCGAACGGGCTGCCACTGACCGGCGTGCCTGCACCAGGGCCGACTGGGTCGACGGGGGTGAAAGGTTCACGGGTGGATACGTCGCTACCACGATCAGGCACTGGCTGCGCGGGGCCGGACTGTTGCCAATCAGCGGACGACGCAGGGGTGGTGGACTCATGGCTGGTGCTGGCTCGCATGAAACGCGACACGGCAAACCCGATGGCGACGCTACCGGCCAAAAAGAGCGCCGGGTTGCTCCTGGCCAACTGAGCACCACGCTGCAGCAGGCTTTCGGCACTTTCATGGCGTACCTGCTCGGCAAACTCACCCACGCACTCTGCTGCCTGGTTCAGGTACTGCGACAGCCCGAGACTGTCGTTGCCTTGCAGCGCAGCAGCCGCCGAACGCGCTCCTTCCTCGAGCGAATCAAGCTGATCGGCTGCGTTATCGCGGTAGTGTTCGAACTGCTCGCTGCCTTTGTGCCTGGCCTCGCCAAGCAGCGCACCGGCGTCATCGATCAAGGCATGTTCCTGGGTGCTGCCGGGTGGAGAGGTCGAGCTTTGATTGGTCTTGTCCATCGTTTCGCCCTCGAAGCGGATAGTTGGGTGGATGCCGTCTTTAATGGGGCATTCATTCGAGGGACGCAGGTGAGGCGGCAGGAGTTCAGCGTTTGTGATCTATGACATTTGCTTGGAGGCCCAGAGAAAATGGCGCAATCAAACCTGGTTATTGGTACCGGAGCAAAGGCTTTGAAGGTGGCGGTAATCAGAGTCGACAACGATTGGAGCACCGCGTTGTCTCGGGGGCAGCCGCGCCGCTCAGGCCAGCTGGATGAATACCGCGTAAATACCGAGAATCATCCAGAAGACCAGGAATATCCAAGGTGTACGCAGCGAAAACAACAACGACTTGCGGTGCCCGGCCAGGGAGGTTTCCGCCTCGCTGAACAGTGGCGATTCGTCATATGCCAGACCCATCAGTGGCTCGCTGCGCAGAAGGTGGCTCTGTTTCAATTGCCAGTGCTCGATGATCTTGTAGGCCGCGCGAATGCCCGGCCAGGCATTGAGTGAACTCAACACGCCCAGCAATGCGAGAAACGGCGGAACCACCAGCGTGAACATCTCGCCCCAGCTCTGATTGAGGTTACCCATCGACGATACGAAGGCGATCACCAGAAACGACTGCGCGGCGAGATAGGCGTCTGTGCGGTTGGCGAGGATGCTGGTCTCGTACTGGATTTCACGGCGGTAGAAATCAAGGCGCTCTTTTGGCGAACCGAACATGCGGGCGTTCCGCTCGCTGATCTCGTGTTCAGGGGTGCCTGGAGTGATGATTCGCGGCACGTACTGGCTCCTGAAAGTGAGAATGATGGTGCCTCGAAACTTGAGAAGCGAACCCATGAGTGAAGGCCTGCCTGAAGATTTCAGGCAGGTCCTGGTCACAACAAGCTTCAGGTACCGCCGGTACCGCTATTGGAGAATTTCTTTACATCAATGGTCGGTGCGACGAACTCCGGCCCGTCGCCCGATACCCGCCAGCGCACATTGTTGATGCCGTAGCGCTCAGCCATCGGCCGGCTGACCTTCTTGATCTTGTGCTGGCCGAACCGCGGGATGATACCCACGCCAGCATCGCAACTTGCCCAGTGCCAGGCTTCGGCGTTGTCCATACGCTCGAGCCGGATGATGAAGGTGCGAAATTCCCCATGAAGCTCGTACTCGATCACATACAACTGCTGTCCAGCCATTGCACTCTCCTTCACCAATTCAGACTAATGGAGCGAGCAACGTGTAAAAAGATTCATTAATTTTGACTGGTTGGTCATCGCTCTTTTCCACGGCGGTGCCTCAAGCGTTCAGCCAGACGCTGCAGCGCTTCCAGCCGGTTCGCCACGCAACGCCTCGCCCTCACCCGCGACGCGCCGGGCATACCCCACACCCCACAGCAGCGCCCGCCTCATGGTTTCCCCCGCGCGCTGGTCGTAGATCCGTTCGCACAGCACGGAACCGTCGGTGCGATAGACACCGATGAACAACTGCGTGGCGCCTGTGCGTGACAAGCGTGTCTGCACCTCCAGGCAGGTGCCGGTGCCGAGCGTTTCCTCATGGGTCTGATGGTGCAGGATCGGGTCGCACCACTGTCTGTAGGTTTCACCTCTTCGTTTCATCTGCCAGCCCTCACCTTTTCATGGCTGCTGATAATGCCCCGGCGAAGTGCCTGGCTCATGGTCGTGCTCCAGACGCTGCACCTGCACGTCAGTGAAAGATGACGCTTCGTTGCGGTGCATGCCTTGCAGGTAATCGCGCGCCGCTTCGCGGCTCATGTCCTCCTGGTCGCTGCGCAACTCGCAGGTGCCGGGTTGGTTGTCGAGGATGTAGCTGATCAGGTACAGGTACTTGGCCATCGCTGTAACTCCTGCTGGCTGAGTGAAATCGGGCGACTCAGCTCGATTGATCCTGGCTTGAGTGCAGCCGTTCAGCAGCGACGACGACCGGCTCAGGAACTCAGCGCCAGGCCGTCATCAGGGCGCCACGCGTGCCGTTGACCGGGTCTTGTGCGGGGTCGGGCACGGAAGCGATTCGCGCCAGCGCCTGCTGGTGCGCTGCGCTTTCCGGGCGCTGGATATCGTAGTTTTCCTGCCCCTTGGGATAGGCGCCGACCACCAGAAAATCATCGCTGCTCTCGACGCAGCGATGGCCAGTTCCTGCCGGCAGTACCAGTACGTCGCCGCACTTCACGCTTATTGTCTGCCCCGCTTCGCCGCCCAGCGTCACCCGCGCCCGGCCGCATGCGACGCCCAGAGCCTCATGAGCATTGGGGTGGAAGTGATGGTAATCGAAGATCCCGCCGCGCCACAGCGGCACCCACTGGTGTGCGGTGAACAGCGACTCGAAGGCACTGGCGCAGTCTTGCGACGGGTTGAGTTGCAAGCGGTACAGCAATACCGGGAAACGGCTGTTCGGCGTTGCACCGTCGTCCTTGAAATACAAGGTCTGCACGGTGGCACCCGCAGTGTCTGTCGCATTCATGTCGAGCATCCTGATCCTGTTGTCCGTTCACTTGCGAACCCGATGGCTCATGCAAGGTTCCAGTCGGTAGACCAGTGCGCACACGCTTGAAACCTTCCCGATCCGAGCCAAGTCCAGACCCCTATCGGTCACAGGACGGGAGAAGACAATGACCAGCACGGTAGGCGACTTTCTGGTGGAGCGCTTGTATCAATGGGGGGTGCGGCGCATCTTCGGTTACCCCGGCGACGGCATCAACGGGGTATTCGGGGCGTTGAGCCGGGCCGAGGGCAAGATCCAGTTCATCCAGGCACGCCACGAGGAAATGGCGGCCTTCATGGCCAGCGCCCATGCCAAGTTCACCGGCGAATTGGGCGTGTGCATTGCCACCTCCGGCCCCGGCGCTTCACATCTGCTTACCGGCCTGTATGACGCGCGCATGGATCACCAGCCGGTGCTGGCCATCGTCGGCCAGCAGGCGCGAGCAGCGCTTGGCGGGCATTACCAGCAGGAGCTGGACCTGCTGTCGATGTTCAAGGACGTCGCAGGTGCCTTCGTCCAGCAGGCTTCGACCCCGGAACAGGTGCGCCACTTGCTCGATCGCGCCGTACGTACCGCCGTCGGCGAACGCCGGGTCACCGCCATCATCCTGCCCAACGACCTGCAGGACCTGCCCTACCACGAACCACCGAAAGCCCATGGCACGGTGCATTCCGGCATCGGCTACAGCAGGCCCAGGGTGGTGCCTTTCGAGCAGGACCTGCAACGTGCCGCCGAGGTACTCAACGCTGGGCGAAAAGTGGCGATCCTGGTCGGAGCCGGTGCACTGCAAGCCTCCGAACAGGTGATCGCGGTAGCTGAAACGCTTGGTGCAGGCGCGGCCAAGGCGCTGCTGGGCAAGGCCGTAGTGCCAGACGACCTGCCCTGGGTCACCGGCGCCATCGGGCTGCTAGGTACCGAACCGAGTTATCGGTTGATGAGCGAATGCGACACCTTGCTGATGATCGGTTCCGGCTTCCCCTACGCCGAGTTCCTGCCTGAGGAAGGCCAGGCCCGTGGCGTGCAGATCGATTTGCAGCCAGACATGCTCAGCCTGCGCTACCCCATGGAGGTCAACCTGGTCGGCGACGCCAGCGAAACGCTGCGGGCACTGCTGCCATTGCTCGAACACAAGACCGAGCGCCGTTGGCGCGACCAGGTTGAAGGCTGGCGCGCAGACTGGGACAAGACCCTGCAGAAACGCGCCTTGGTCAAGGCCGACCCGATCAACCCCCAGCGCGTGGTGCACGAACTCTCCCCTCGCCTGCCCGACCACGCCATCGTCACCAGCGACTCCGGGTCCTGCGCCAACTGGTTTGCCCGCGACCTGCAGATACGCCAGGGCATGCAGTGTTCGTTGTCCGGTGGCCTGGCCAGCATGGGTGCGGCGGTACCCTATGCCATCGCCGCCAAGTTCGCCCATCCGCGGCGCAGCGTGGTGGCATTGGTGGGTGACGGGGCGATGCAGATGAACAACCTGGCCGAGCTGATCACCGTCGCCAAGTACTGGCGCCAGTGGGAAAACCCCCAGTGGATCTGCGCGGTGTTCAACAACGAAGACCTCAACCAGGTGACCTGGGAGCAACGGGTAATGGAGGGCGACCCCAAGTTCGAGGCCTCACAGACGATTCCTGATGTGCCCTACCATCTGTTCGCCATCTCCATCGGCTTGCAAGGCATCTATGTGGAACGCGAAGAAGACATTGCCGACGCCTGGGAGCGAGCCCTGGCGGCTGACCGACCGGTGTTGATCGAGTTCAAGACCGATCCGGACGTACCTCCCTTGCCGCCGCACATCAAGCTTGAACAGGCGAAGAAGTTCGCCAGCAGCCTGCTCAAGGGCGACCCGGACCAGGCTGGGGTCATCGTGCAGACGGCCAGGCAAGTTCTCGGTTCGGTATTGCCGGGAAAGAGATGAGATGTGCGCGGCAGCGGGGCCTTACACATCTGCCCGGCGAAACACCAATACCCTTGAAACAGTGGTTTGGCATATGGCATCGCAGGCAGCGACGGCAAAGCGAAACGCGCTGGAACTGGCGCCAGTTTAGCCCTTCCCTACCTGCCTCCAGAAGCCATGCTCACGCTAGCGCTGCTCCCGTACGAACTCGATGAAGGCCCGCAGCGCCGCAGGCACCTGGCGGCGGCTCGGGTAGTACAGATACAGCCCCGGGTAGTAGTGACACCAGTCCCCCAGCACCTGCTGCAGATGGCCACGCTCCAGGTGCTCCTTGGCCATGTCTTCGAACACATAGGCCAGGCCGAGCCCTTGCAAGGCAGGCGCCAGCATCAGGCTGACGTCACCCAATACCAAGGGCCCCTGTACATCGACCTCCAGTTGCACGCCCCCGCGCTCGAATTCCCATCGATAAAGTGCGCCACCAGGGAAGCGGTGCCCGATGCAAGGTAGCTGCTTCAAGTCTTGCGGGTGCTGTGGAACAGGATATCGATCGAAGAACGCGGGCGCCGCTACCACCACCGAACGAAGGTAAGGGCCGATGGGCAGCGAAACCATGTCCGCCTGGAGTCGCTCCCCCAGGCGCACGCCGGCGTCAAAGCCGGTGCCCACCATGTCCACCAGCGCATCGTCACTGACGATTTCCAGGCGTACATCCGGATACGCCAGCAGAAAGCGATTGGCCAGTGGCAGTAGCGCGAGCTCTACTGCGGCACGCCCGGCGGTGATGCGCAGGTTGCCTGACGGTTTGTCGCGGAAGTTGTTGAGGTCCTCCAGCGCGTCGGCGATGTCCCGAAAGGCCGGTTGCAGCCTCTGGTAAAGACGCTCCCCTGCCTCGGTAAGCGCCACACTGCGCGTGGTGCGGTTGAACAGGCGAACATCAAGACGGGTTTCCAGGGCCCGCAGCGCATGGCTGAGGGCCGAGGGCGTAAGGCCCAGCTCGACCGCCGCGCGGCTGAAGTTCAGGTGGCGGGCAATGCACAGGAACACGGACAGGTCGGCGGTGCTGGTTGGCTTCATTGCTGAAAGCTACTCAAAGGCCTATGTAATATTCATGGGATTATCACATCAATCCGCAGATTTTAAAGTTCGCTCAACTCATCGAGAAGGCCCGCATGGTGCAGGGTCGGATACAGGAGGAGTTGACATGCGTACCTGGCTCATTACTGGCGCTTCCCGCGGTTTCGGCACCCTGATCGCCCAACAGGCCCTGGCAGCGGGTGACGCCGTCATCGCAACGGCGCGTAACCCGGAAGACATCGAGGCTCGCCTTGGCCGGCACCCGAACCTGTTGGCCGTGCGCCTGGATGTGACCCGCGAAGAGGACGCCCATGCGGCGGTCGCTGCTGGCATCAAGCATTTCGGGCAAATCGACGTGCTGGTCAACAACGCCGGTTTTGGCGTGCTCGGCGCGGTAGAAGAAACCAGCGCCAGCGAAACCGAACGGCTGTTCGCCACCAACGTTTTCGGGCTGCTCAACGTAACCCGCGCCGTACTGCCCCACATGCGTCGCCAACGCAGTGGCCACGTGATCAACATCTCGTCGCTCGGTGGCTACCAGGCCTACATGGGCTGGGGGGTGTACGGTTCGACCAAGTTTGCGGTCGAAGGCATTAGCGAAGCGATGCACCAGGAGCTGGCCCCCTTGGGGATCAAGGTGACCGTGGTCGAGCCGGGCTTCTTCCGTACCGACTTCCTGGATGACCAATCGCTGGTGAAGACGGCGCTGGAGCTGCCTGACTACGCAGCCACCGTCGGCGTCATGCGCCATTACGCCGAGGCGGCCAACCATGCCCAGCCCGGCAACCCGGCGAAGCTGGCCGAAGCCCTGCTGGCCCTGGCCAATGCGGCGAACCCGCCACTGCGCCTGGCGCTGGGCAGCGACGCCGTCGCGCGCATCGAGGCCAAGAACAGCGCGGTCGAGCAAGAACTGGCCCAGTGGCGGGACCTGTCGCTCTCTACCGACTTTGCCGCGTAGCCGTTACACCGCATGCGCTCCCATAGAACTGCACATAACTCATTGAATTAGCAGGGACCCTGTGGGAGCGGCTTTAGCCGCGAACACCGGCGCAGCCGGTGCCATGCACCGCGTTGGATTTTTCGCGGCTAAAGCCGCTCCCACAGGGTAAGAGGATCGCTTGCGAATTCCGTTATCTGTGCGACAGCGCGGCCCAAAGGGCTGGGCAATCTCCCACAGGACCTGTGTATGCCTTCAGGGCTTACAAACAGCCAACATGCTCGCGGCGTCGCTGCACTCGAACTTGCCGGGTGCTTCGACCGCGATGTGCCTGACCACCAGGTCGTCTACCAACATGGCATAGCGTTGCGAACGCCGGCCCATGCCGCGCGCCGAGAGGTCCTGGATCAGGCCCAGCGCCTCGCTGAACTCTCCATTGCCATCGCCAATCATCCTGACCGCCTCGCCCACCTGCAGGCTCGCGCCCCAGGCATTCATGACGAATGCATCATTGACCGAAACACAGAGAATTTCGGCAACCCCGGTAGCGAACAGATCCTGTGCCGCAGCCACGTAGCCCGGGACATGCCGCTCCGAACAGGTTGGCGTGAAGGCACCAGGCAAGCCGAAGATCACCACTTTTTTCTGCTTGCAGCGCTCGTGCAGGGAAAACGCGTTCGGGCCGATCGCACAACCGCCCTCGCCGTTGCTGTACTGGTAAAGCGTTACGTCGGGCAGTGTATCGCCGGTCTTGATCATCGCTGTCTCCCTGGGGCGGTAAATGGCCAGGCATGATGCAGCATCCACCGGGGTACGTCAGCTACCACCGCGAACAGGCCAGCCCCCAGCCCGATCAACACACTGAAGCACGCCATCGATCTCGGCCACTACCTGCCGCGTTGCATCCTCGATGGCCCCTTCATTACGGCACAGTACCCAGCCGTGTTCCGCTACCGCACGTTCGAACGCCTCGGTACAGGCAACCTGCTCGTCCAGGCTATGGATCACCGTACTACCCAACCCGCGCGTTCGTGCCGCGGCCCTTGCCCATGAAGTATCAGGGGCCGTGACAACGCCGACATGCAAATCGGGCACTTGCACATTTCGCTCGAGGTTCAGGCGCAGGATCTCGTCGAACGCCACGCTGCGGCGAAATGCGGCATCGGACGGGTACCAGCGATCGATCAGGATGATGCTGTCTACTGGCTGCCTCGGCAGCACATGCCGGGAAATCCAGGCACGGCTTTCGGCGAAGCGCTCGCATACCCTCAATTCCAGGTCCCGGGAGGGGTTTCTGACCAGTTGGTTGACGAGGGCCATGGTTTCTCCCCGGTAGGGGTCGCTTTTTTTCTCGCAAAGCCGGATCACTTTCTTGTTGTCAGCCCTCAGGGCCTTGGTAACCGCCTCCAGAAGCGTGGTCTTGCCGGTGCCCTTGGGCCCATCGATGGAAACAAACAGCGGGCGGGTCATTTCTGATTACCAGTCGAATCTGAAAATGCAGCGCAGGCCTGGGTGCCAGCGCGGTCCTTGTGGGAGCGGGCATGCCCGCGAAGCAGGCGACGTGGTGGATGGCACCGGCCAAGCCGGTGTTCGCGGGTAAACCCACACACAGGGTCCCTGCCAAAGCAACAAGTCATGTGCAGCCCCATGAGAGGGGGCATGAAGTTGGCCGGAATCAACCCAGCTGGGCCTGAAGAAACAGCGAAAACAGCTCCGACTGCGATTTGATACCCAGCTTGCTGTACATATGCTTGCGGTGCACTTTCACTGTCTCCACCGAGATTTCAAGCTTGCGCGCGATCTCTTTGCTGGAACACCCGCTAAGCATCAGCCGGCCCACCTCCAGCTCACGCCCGGTCAATGGCGACTCCATCTGCTCGACCCTGTCCTCCATGCGGCTTTGCCAGTGCGGCGCAGGCTTGGTGGCCTCTTCCAGCAACTCCCGCTCAAAGGTCATCCGCTGGCGCATCAGCGCAGTGACCCACGGCCGCAACAGTTCCAGCAGGGTGACCTGTTCGATGCTGAACCGGCGCTTGCTACCCAGCGACAGGCACAGCGTGCGCTGCGCATCCAGCTGCACGTTGTACTGAATTTCATCGGCAACCACGTTAAGCCGGAAATAACGCTGGTAGTAGTCCGTCTGCTCGAAACATTCAGGGGCCACATCCGCCAGGCGCACCAGGCCGGACACCGCAGCCTCTCGGCTGGCCACGTAGAACGGGTCCAGCAGGTACAGGCCGTTCAGATAGTCCTGGAACAACGGGTCAGGGTTGCCGTCTGCACTGGGGCATTCGGCGAACACCTGCGGGCGCCCTGCGGAAAACAGCAGCGCAACCCAGCTGTCGCAGGCAACGTACTCGTTCAGCAACCGCACCAGGGCTGTCCAGAAGTGGTCCTTGTCGAGGGTTTCGATCAATTGGCCTACCGATCGGTGCCAGGCGATGTCGTGCAGCGTAAAATTCATCCTCTACCCCTGTTGGGTTACCACGTGGGCGTAATACCCCCCGCCATGATGACCACCCCATAATCCGGGCTAGCTTACGCTGAGCGAACCTGTACCGGGATCGTTTTTTACACCCCATGCCGCCAGGGCATGGCGGTCGAAGCCGTTAGTCGAGGATTGGAAATGAAGGTAGAGCTTGTCCAACTGGCCGGTCGCGATGGCGATACCGCGTACAACCTGCAGCGCACCATCGAGGCGATCGGCAACTGCGGCGCCGATACCGATCTGCTGGTCTTCCCGGAAACCCAGCTGATGGGCTTCCCAACCGAAGAAAACATCGGCCGCATCGCCGAGCCACTGGATGGCCCGAGCATCACGGCAGTCCAACAGGCCGCACAAGCGCAAAACGTTGCCGTGGTCGTCGGGATGGCCGAAGCCGCAGACGACGGCCGTTTCTACAACACCACCGTGCTGGTCACGCCTGAAGGCGTAGCGCTCACCTACCGCAAGACCCACCTTTGGGCATCGGACTGCGGGGTTTTCACCCCAGGCGACCGTTTTGCGACAGCCCTGTTCAAAGGCATCCGTGTCGGCCTGCTGATCTGCTTTGACATCGAATTCCCTGAAACCGCCCGCGCCCTGGGGCAGCTGGGCGCAGAACTGATCATCGTCACCAACGGCAACATGGACCCGTACGGGCCCACCCACAGAACCGCCATCACCGCACGCGCCATGGAAAACCAGGCCTTCGCGGTCATGGTCAACCGCGTGGGCGACGGTGATGGCGGCCTGGTTTTCGCTGGCGGCAGTGCAGTCGTCGACCCGTACGGCCAGTTGCTGTGCGAAGCCGGCCGTGGCGAGTGCCGCATGACCGTCGAGCTGGCCATGGAGCAACTGCAGCAGTCACGGCGCGACTACACCTACATCGCCCAGCGCCGCATCCAGCTGCCGGGTGAACAGGTCGAGCACGCCAACGGCCTTCGCGAACTGATCATCCCCTCCTGAATATTCCACCCTTCCAGGCTCTCTTACTGGAATGCAAGGCCGCCAGGGACGGCAGCGTGTTCGACTCTGAATAACAATCACAAGCTGGAGCAAGCAGTAATGGCCACACTCAAGCGAACGCTTTCGCTGGGCTCGGTGGTGCTTTTCGGCATCGCCTACATGACCCCCATCATCGTCCTGGGCACATTCGGTATCCTGGCCGAGACCACGGGAGGGAGGGTACCCGCAGCCTACCTCGCTGCCGCCATCGCCATGCTCTTTACCGCCTTGAGCTACGGCCACATGGCGCGCGCCTTTCCAGTCGCCGGGTCCGCCTATACCTACGTGCGCAAATCGATCAGCCCGCAGCTGGGCTTCATCACCGGGTGGGCGGTGTTGCTCGACTACCTGTTCCTGCCCATGGCGATCTGGCTCATTGGCGCGGCCTATCTGCACTCGGCGTTCCCGGGCGTGCCGCAAGCCATTTGGGTGCTGGCATTCATCGGCATCACCACGACGATCAATGTGATCGGCCTGCGGCTGGCCAAGACCGTCAATGGCCTGTTGATGTTCATTCAGTTGCTGGTGCTGGCGGCGTTCGTTGCGCTCGCGGTGCACTATGTCTGGGGCGACCCCACGGTGCCGCTGTGGACACTCGAGCCGTTCTACAAGGAAGGCACCCAGTTGCCGCTGATCATGAGCGGTGCGGCGATTGCCTGCTATTCATTCCTGGGCTTCGACGCGGTCAGCACCCTGACCGAAGAAACCAAGGAACCACGCAAAAACATCCCGAAAGCCATCCTGCTGATCACCCTGATCGGCGGCGGGCTGTTCATCGCCTGCAGCTACTTCGTTCAGCTCGCCCACCCGTCCACCGACTTTGCCAATGCCGACGCGGCGGCTTATGAAATTGCCCAGAACATCGGTGGCGACATCTTCGTCAGCATCTTCCTGCTGGGGCTGATCGTCGGCCAGTTCACTTCGGGCCTGTCGGCGCAAGCCAGCGCCTCCCGCCTGCTGTATGCGATGGGGCGTGACGGTGTGCTGCCCAGATCATTCTTCGGCAAGCTGAGCGAGCGCTTCAGTACGCCGGTGCCCAGCATTATCCTGTGCGGGGTGGTCGCCCTGCTCGCCTTGCGCATGGACGTGACGACCTCTACCTCGTTCATCAACTTCGGTGCCTTTCTCGCCTTCAGCCTGGTCAACCTGGCGGTGATCTTCCACTACTGGGTTGCCATGCAGCAGCGTGGTGCCAACGCGCTGCTGATGTACCTCGCATTCCCCCTGGTGGGCTTTGCCTCCACCTTGTGGCTGATGGCGAGTCTCGATCACCTGGCGATCTACCTGGGGGCAGGCTGGCTCTGCCTCGGCGTGCTCTACCTGACCGTGATTACCCGTGGTTTCAAGCGCAAGCCACCGGAGATGCATTTCGAGGAAGCCTGAACGACCCTCTAGACCACTCGCCTGGCATCCCTGCGCACCGCCTGCGGCGGCACCCCAAACCCGCGGATGAACACCTCGCGCAGGTGCCGGCGGTCTCTGAAGCCGGTCTCCCTGGCCACCACGTCCAGGCTGTGCCGGCTTTGCTCGATCATCAGGCGGGCAGCTTCCAGGCGCAGGTTCTCCACGGCCTTGGCCGGGGACTGCCCGGTTTCGGCAGTGAACACCCGGGTGAACTGCCTGGGGCTCAGGTGCACCACACCGGCCAGCTCTTCGACACTCAGCGGGCGGTTCAGGTGCTGGCGGGCGTATTCCAGGGCGCTCTGGACGCGGTCCGACTTCGGCGCCAGGACAAGCAGTTCGGAATGTTGCGACTGCCCGCCCGAGCGCCGCTGATGCATCACCAACTTGTGCGCCACCGACCTGGCCAGCTCGGCCCCCAGATCCTTCTCCACCATGGCCAGCGCCATGTCCAGCGCTGCGGTCATTCCCGCCGATGTCCAGACCGGCCCATCGATGATGAAGATCCGGTCATCGTCGACCTCGACCTTGGGGTGCAGGGTGCGCAGTGCCTTGGCATAGGCCCAGTGGGTGGTGGCCCGGCGATTGTCCAGCACGCCGGCCTGCGCCAGCACGAAGGTGCCGGTACACAGCCCGGCGGTCCTGCGCGCACTGGCAACAAAGCCTTGCACACACGCCAGCACCTCATCGGCGGGGGGCGTCTCGGGGGTCAGGGTACCGCTGACCATCCAGGTGTCAGCCAGGCCTGGTGCAGCCAACGGCAGGGTTTCGATGGGCATGCCCAGCGATGAGCGGACCATGCCGCCACCTACCGAGAAGTTCTGCACCCGGTAAAACGCCTCCCCGGCGACGAGGTTGGCGACCTCGAACACCGTCTGCGTGGCCAGGCCCATGATTTGAAAACCTTCGGTGATCAGATAGCCGATGCGATGCATGACCGGGCTCCGTCTGGTAGTGTCCTGAAACACTACCATATACGTCATTTGAGCCAGTGAAAATCTACCGCATCATGGCCCCAGTCCCCAACCACTGGAGCTTGAATCATGACTCACTCGCACAAAGGCACCGCCCTCATTACCGGCGCTTCCTCGGGTATCGGCGCGGTATACGCCGAGCGCCTGGCCCGCCTCGGCTATGACCTCGTGCTGGTCGCACGCAACCGCGACCGCCTCAATGCACTGGCCAGCCGCATCAGCCAGGATACCCGGCAAAGTGTCGAAGTCTTCCCGGCAGACCTGGCAAGCCCCGATGAACTCGCCCGGGTCGAGCGCAAGTTGCGTGAAGACGCGAGCATCACCCTGCTGGTGAACAATGCCGGTATCGGCACCCATACCCCCCTGCTGGAAAGCGATGTCGAACGCATGGCCGAGATGATCAGCCTCAACATCACCGCCCTCACCCGCCTTACCTATGCCGTGACGCCAGGCTTCGTTGCCCGCCAGCAAGGTGCAGTGATCAATATCTCGTCGGTCGTCAGCCTGGTCCCGGAGCTGCTCAATGGCGTTTATGGCGCCAGCAAGGCGTACGTCACCGCCTTCACCCAGTCGCTGTACAAGGAACTTTCGCCACACGGCATACAGGTCCAGGCAGTGCTGCCTGGCGCCACGGCCACCGACTTCTGGGCGATTGGCGGCTTGCCGGTGGAGAACCTCGACCCAGGTATCGTGATGTCGGTTGACGACCTGGTCGAAGGCGCCCTGCAGGACTTCGAAAACAAGGTACTGATCTCCATCCCTGCCTTGCATGACCTGCAGCGCTACGAAACCTACGAGAGTAACCGTCAAGCCCTGTTCGGTGAGCTTTCCAGCAACCGGCTGGCACCTCGCTACAGTGCCAGCTGAAACTGATTGCCTGGTCGAAGGCCCGCGCGGGGGTTACCGAGCACGGCGCCCCAGTCGCTGTCCCTGTAGGAGCGGCCTTGTGTCGCGATGGGCTGCATGGCAGCCCCGGCGATTGTTGCGTTGACGCTGAAATCCGGGGGGCCGCTTTGCGGCCCATCGCGACACAAGGCCGCTCCCACAAAGGATCGGCGCCAGCCTTGAGGTGGCGCCGATCCTGTCAGGCCTTACACCGCCAGCGCGCGCTCACGCAGCTCGCTGTTGAGGATGCGGTCGTTCTCGCTGTAATCGACCGGGCAGTCGATCACGTGCACGCCCGGGGTCTTGATGCAGTGCTCGAGCAGCGGCAGCAGGCCTTCGGCGCTTTCCACGCGGTGGCCGTTGGCACCGTAGGCTTCGGCGTACTTGACGAAGTCCGGGTTGCCGTAGTCCAGGCCGAAATCGGTGAAGCCCATGTTGGCCTGCTTCCAGCGAATCATGCCGTAGCCGTCGTCACGCAGGATCACCACGGTGATGTGCATGCCCAGGCGTACTGCAGTTTCCAGCTCCTGGCTGTTCATCATGAAGCCGCCGTCGCCGCAAACCGAAATCACCGGGCGGTCTGGGTGCACCAGGTGCGCGGCCATGGCCGATGGCAGGCCGGCGCCCATGGTCGCCAGGGCGTTGTCCAGCAGTACGGTGTTCGGCTTGTGCGCCTTGTAGTTGCGGGCGAACCAGATCTTGTAGATGCCGTTGTCCAGGGCAACGATGCCTTCGGACGGCAGCACGCGACGGATGTCGGCGACCATGCGCTGCGGGTAGACCGGGAAGCGGTTGTCGTCGGCACCTTCGGCGATCTGCGCTTCGTTGGCTTCACGGATGGCCATCAGGCGGGTGAAGTCCCAGTGCGAAGTGTCGTTCAGGGCTTCGCTGATCTGCCACACGGCGTTGGCGATGTCGCCGATCACTTCCACCTGCGGGAAGTACACGGCATCGACTTCGGCGGAGCGGAAGTTGATGTGGATGACTTCGGTGCCGCCACGGACCATGAAGAACGGTGGCTTCTCGATCACGTCGTGGCCGATGTTGACGATCAGGTCGGCGGCTTCGACGGCGCGGTGCACGAAGTCACCCGACGACAGCGCGGCGTTGCCCAGGAAGCGCGGGTGACGCTCGTCGACCACACCTTTGCCCATCTGGGTGGTGATGAACGGGATGCCGGTCTTGTCGATCAGCTGCTTGAGGACCTTGGCGGTCATCTTGCGGTTGGCGCCGGCGCCGATCACCAGGATCGGGTTGCGGGCGTTCAGCAGCTTTTGCACGGCAGCGTCGATCGCCACGTGCTCGGCCAGCGGACGGCGGTGCAGGCTTGGCGGGATCGGCAGTGCGTCGGTCTGCTCGGCGGCGATGTCTTCCGGCAGCTCCAGGTGCACGGCACCCGGCTTTTCTTCTTCAGCCAGGCGGAAGGCTTCGCGCATGCGCGAAGGGATGTTGTCGGCGGAGGCGAACTGGTGGGTGTACTTGGTGATGGGGTCCATCATGCCGCACACGTCGATGATCTGGAAACGGCCCTGCTTGGACTTCTTGATCGGCTTCTGGCCGGTGATCATCATCATCGGCATGCCGCCCAGGTAGGCGTAGGCGCTGGCGGTGACCAGGTTGGTGGCGCCAGGGCCGAGGGTCGACAGGCTGACGCCGGTCTTGCCAGTCAGGCGACCATAGGTGGCAGCCATGAAACCTGCGGACTGCTCGTGACGGGTAAGTACCAGCTTGATCTTCGACTTGCGCAGGGATTCGAGCAGGTCGAGGTTTTCCTCACCAGGAATGCCGAATACATACTCGACACCTTCGTTTTCCAGGCATTGCACAACGACATCGGCGGCCTTGGCCATTTGGGGTACTACCTCAAAATCTTTGTGGGATTGCAGATTTATTAAGCTGCGTGACTGAGATGTTGCAGGATGTCTCAGTGGCGCGCATCGTAGGCCCTCTGGTTAATAATAATAAATATATTGTTATGATGCTTGGCATCACAGTTTGTTATGAACGGTAAACCCCCTCAATGAACCTAAAGGCATTGCGCTGCTGCGTCGAGATCGTGCGCCAAGGCAGCTTCACCAAAGCCGCGCAGCACCTGCATATTGCCCAGCCGGCACTGAGCATGGCTGTTACCCGCCTGGAAGAAGAACTGGGCGTCACCCTGTTCAACCGCACCACGCGCAAAGTCATCCTGACAGCCGAGGGCGAACGCTTCCTGCCACGTATCGAATCGGCCCTGCGCGAAATGGATGTGGCCCGGCAAGAACTGCGCGACATGGCCGACCTGAAGCGCGGCGAAGTGCGCCTGGGTATCCCGCCGATGTTCGGCCTGCACTATGTGCCCGGCTTGATGAACGCCTTCCGCCAGCTGTACCCGGGCATTGCCATGACCGTGTTCGAAGGCAGTGCCGAGGACATTGGCCATCGCCTGGAACAACGGGAAATCGACCTGGCGCTGCTGGAGTCCAGGCGCGTGCCGCCCGACAAGGAATCGATCCTGCTGGGCAGCGACGAGATGCTGGCGTGCATGCACCCTGACCATCCCTATGCCGGCAAGGCCTTCCTCACGGCCGAGGACCTGCGCAATACCGACATGGTGGTATTCGACCGCACCTTCGTGCAGCGCCACCTGCTGGATGCGTTCTTCGCCGAACATGGCATCACGTACCAGGTAGCGCTGCAGAGCAACTTCGTATCGCTGGTGGTACAGGCCGCGCTGGACAACATGGGCGTGGCGACCCTGCTGCGCTCGGTGCAACAACGCACGCCGGGCATCGTCGGCGTACCGTTCCAGCCAGCGCAGCAGATGAGCTTCCGCTTGTGCTGGCGGTCGGGGGAATACCTGTCGCTGGCCAGCAAGCGCTTCATCGATTTTGCCGCGCAAACCCATTACCTGGAACGTTGATACCAGCCTGTTCCGGCCTCTTCGCGGCTAAAGCCGCTTCCACAGGAGTTGTGCATACCGCAAGCCTGCACTGATCCCTGTGGGAGCGGCTTTAGCCGCGAATACCGGCGCATCCGGTGGCAAACGATTTGACGGGGCCAGGCAGCAAATGTCAGGCAATGCACCCGTCAAATGCCATTACAAACCTGTCAATCGTTGCAATCCGTCAGGTTCTTGCCTGCGCTTCGCCTCCCTACAATGGCCTCACAACAACAAACGAGCCCAGCTCCGTGAGGCACGACCCCATGTACAGAGACCATATCGTCAAACCGCGTGCGACCGACAACCCTGCGTTCATGGCCCTGACCACCGCCGTGATCTTTGCA
Organism: Pseudomonas sp. X4; assembly: GCF_040784925.1. Lineage (NCBI taxonomy): Bacteria > Pseudomonadati > Pseudomonadota > Gammaproteobacteria > Pseudomonadales > Pseudomonadaceae > Pseudomonas > Pseudomonas sp. X4. The sequence goes on from NZ_CP160798.1 coordinate 5,394,242, forward strand.
CTCGCCCTTTTCTACGGTGTGGGCGACGGTAGCCTGGCCCGGCTGATGGGCCCGATCGTGCTCGACCTGCAGGCACCGCTAATGCGCAACATCGCCGTGGCCGGCACCTTGGCCGTCACCCTGGTGCTGAATCTGTTCATCCTCGGCCGCTTTGCGCTACGGGCCCAGGTAATCACCGTCTGGTTCGAACTGTTGCTGCTTTTCCTGCTGTTCTTCGACACTTTCGACCTGTCTTACAGTTTCATCGCCAGCAAGGTCGGCTTCATGATCACCCAAGGGGTGTTTACCACCGTCTACGTGTCCACGATCTCGATCGCCATCGCTTTCGTCCTGGCCCTGATGGGTGCGACTGCACGCTTGTCGTCCAACGGCTTCGCCATCGCCATCGCCAGTTTCTATACCTCGTTCTTCCGCGGTGTACCGCTGCTGATCCAGATCTACCTGATCTATCTCGGCATCCCCCAACTCGGCTACGTGGTCGGTGCAGTGCCGGCGGGCATCCTGGCCCTGTCGCTGTGCTATGGCGCCTACATGACGGAAATCTTCCGCGCCGGCATCAGCAGCATCCCGCGCGGGCAGTGGGAAGCCTCGCGAGCAATTGGCCTGACCCCCTTCCAGGCAATGACCCGGGTGATCCTGCCGCAGTCGATGCGACTGATCATCCCGCCCACCGGCAACCAGTTCATTTCCATGCTCAAGGACAGCTCGCTGGTGTCGGTGATCGGCGTGTGGGAGTTGATGTTCCTGGCTCGCACACAGGGCCGCGCAGAGTTCCGCCACCTGGAAATGCTGATTACCGCCGCCGTCCTGTACTGGGTGCTGTCGATCCTGCTCGAAGCCGTGCAGTCGCGCCTGGAAAAACGTTTCGACCGCGCCCACCGCTGATCGAGGAGCATCACGATGAACCAAGTAGTCACCCCAGCTGCCGCCCAGGCCGCCGTATCGATCCGCGGTCTGCAGAAATGGTACGGCGACTTTCATGTACTCAAGGGTATCGACCTGGAAATCGCCAGCGGCGAGATCGTGGTGGTCTGCGGTCCGTCAGGCTCAGGCAAGTCCACACTGATTCGCTGCCTGAACCTGCTGGAGGACTTCCAGAAAGGCCAGGTGCTGATCGCCGGCAACCCGCTTGACCGTGATGCCGCAAGCGTGGCCGCCATTCGTCGCCAGGTCGGCATGGTGTTCCAGCAGTTCAACCTGTTCCCGCACCTGACCGTGCTGGAAAACCTGATGCTCGGTCCGCGCCTGGTCAGCAGGCTCAACGAGGCCCAGGCCCGCGCCCAGGCCCTGGAGTACCTGGAGCGGGTGCGCATCGCCAGCCAAGCCGACAAGTTCCCCGGCCAGCTTTCCGGTGGCCAGCAACAGCGGGTAGCCATTGCCCGCGCGCTGTGCATGAAGCCGCGGATCATGCTGTTCGACGAACCCACTTCGGCACTGGACCCGGAAATGGTCAAGGAAGTGCTCGATGTGATGGGCGAGCTGGCCCAGGATGGCATCACCATGCTCTGTGTCACCCACGAAATGGGCTTCGCCCGCCGGGTCGCCGACCGCATCATCTTCATGGACCAAGGCCAGGTCATCGAGCAGGCCCGGCCCAACGACTTCTTCGACAACCCGCGCCATGCCCGCGCCAGGGAGTTCCTTTCGCAGATTCTCAGCCACTGAGGCCTGTGTCTACCGCTGTGCCAACACCACAACAACAATTGCATACCCGGAGACTTACCGAATGAACCCACTTGCACGCTTGTTTGCCCTCACTGCCGTCGCCGGCAGCCTGGCCCTGATGACCGGCGCCGCCTGGGCGGGCGCCACCCTGGATCGCATCCACCAGAGCAAGGTCATGAAAGTGGCCACAGCCGCCAACTGGCCACCGCAGTCGTTCCTCGGCGAGGACAACACCCTCAAGGGCTTCGACATCGATGTTGCCAACGAAATCGGCAAGCGCATGGGCACCACGGTAGCGTTTGTCACCCCGGAGTACGGCATCATCACTGCCGGGCGCTGGGCGAGCCGCTGGGACCTGTCGGTCGGTTCGATGACGCCTACCACCGAGCGTGGCCGCGTACTCGACTTCCCGGCCATCTACTACTACACCCCCTACATGTTCGCAGTGCACAAGGATGCCGCCGGCGCCAGCGCTGCCGACCTCAATGGCAAGACCATCGGCGTCGAGGCCGGCACTACCTCCGAGGACTACATCAACCGCCGGCTGAAGATCGACGCGGCGGACGTACCTGCATTCAGCTACACCGTGGAGCCTGGTGATGTGCAGACCTACGGCGACAGCATGGGCCCGCTGGATGACCTGCGCATGGGCAACGGCACCCGCCTGGATGCCGCACTGTCGCCGCTGCCGACCATCATGGGCGCGATCAAGGCCGGTTACCCGATTGCCCCGGTGCAGGGCAAGCCCGCCTACTACGAACCGCTGGCCATCGCCACCGACAAGGGCGACGACGCCTTCAATGCCGAACTGGCCAAGGCCGTCGAAAGCATGAAGGCCGACGGTACGCTGAAGCAGCTGTCCGAGAAGTGGTACGGCGCCGACCTCACGCAAGTGCAATAACCCCATCACCCACAGGCCAGCGCCCCTCAGCTGAAGGGCGTGCGGCCCCCGCGTGCCCGTAGAACATGCAACGCTCAGTAAAAGGATGACCCAGCCGATGTCCAGCTACAGCAACAACTACTACACCGGAACCATGCGCCCGGCCTCACAGCGCCCGGCTTTGGCCGGCGAAACCCGGGCCGATGTATGCGTCATCGGCGGCGGCCTGGCGGGCCTGAGCGTAGCCTTGGAACTGCTGTCGCGCGGGCGCTCGGTGGTATTGCTGGAAGCCGCGCGAGTGGCCTGGGGGGCCTCAGGGCGCAATGGCGGCTTCGTGCTGCAGGGCTGGTCCGAAGGGCTGTCGGCCATCGAGCGGCGCTGCGGCAAGCCGACAGCAGCGGCATTGTTCCGGCTGTCACTGGAGGGCGTCGATATCGTCCGCGACACCATCGCCCGCCACCAGCTGCCAGGCTGTGCCGCGACCACCGGCAAACTCAGCGTGGTGCGCTACGACGACGCCGACAACCTGCAGCGCACCCGCGACCGCATGGCCCGTGACTTCGGTTTCGAGATGGAATACCTGGATACCCCGACGCTACGCAGCCGCCTGAACACCGACCGCTACTACCAGGGGCTGCGCGACAGCCATGGTTTTCATTTCCACCCGCTGAACTACTGCCTGGGCCTGGCCGAGCTGGTCGAGCTTGCCGGCGGCTGTGTCCACGAGCAATCGCCCATGCTGCGGGTAGCACGCGTGGCCGGGCGCCACCGCGTAACCACTGCCCACGGCGCGGTCACCTGTGCCGATGTGGTGTACTGCTGCGGCGGTTACGGCGGCGCCGAGTTCGGCCGGCTGCGCCGAGCTTTCCTGCCGATCGCCACCTACGTGGTACTCACCGAACACCTGGGTGAACGCCTGAATGACGTGGTACGTACCACGGATGCCGTCGGCGACAACCGCCGCGCCTCGGATTACTACCGCATCGTCGAAGGTGACCGCCTGCTGTGGGGTGGCCATATCACCACCCGCAATCTGCAGGACGAACAACGCCTCGGGCAGTTGCTGACCCGTGACATCCTCAGCGTTTATCCGCAGTTGCAGGGTTTGAAAATCGCCAAGGCCTGGTCCGGGCTGATGGGCTACGCCCGCCACAAGATGCCGCACATCGGCCCTCTGGGCCCGGGGTTGTGGGCCTGTACTTCATTTGGGGGCCATGGTATGAACACCGCACCCGTGGGCGCCAGGGTAGTCGCCGAGGCGGTGTGCGGCGAAACCGACCGTTATCGCCTGTTCGATGCCTATGGCCTGGAATGGAACGGCGGACCGTTTGGGCCTGCTGCGGCACAAGCGGTGTATGCCGGGCTGAAACTGATGGACCGGTTCCAGGAAGCGCGCTCGCAGTACAACAACTAGAACGACAACCAGGAATCGCCATGGACCCCCTCCCCCCCGGCGCGCTGTTCAAACTTACCGAAAAGGACCGCCAACTGCTGGCGCTGCTGCAGGCCAACGCCCGTGAGCCCACCGCCTCGCTGGCACGCAAGCTGGGTGTGTCGCGCTCGGCGGTGCAGGAGCGCATCAACCGCCTGGAGAATGCCGGCGTGATCACCGGCTACAGCGTGCGCATCGACCAGGACAAACTGCAGCAGGTGATCAACTGCTTCACCATGACCTCCTGCAGCAACAAGAGCTACACCGATGTGATGACCACCTTGCGCAAGATGGAGTCGGTGCAGGCGGTGTACGCGGTATCGGGCGAAATGGATTTCATCATCCACCTGACCACCCATACCTTGGGCGAACTGAATGCCGAACTGACCCGTATAAACATGATCAAGGGTGTGACCCATACGGCGTCGCACATTGTCATGGAGACCAAGTTCAGCAAGAAGCTGACGTTGTAATCCCCCTCCCAGGCTTGTGCAGAGCCTTGTGGGAGCGGGCGTGCCCGCGAACACCGGCGCAGCCGGTGCCATCCTCCGCGCTGGATTCTTCGCGGGCATGCCCGCTCCCACAGGTGCTGTTCATGCCGCAGGTCCAGGAAGCCGGCCAGCTTCCTCGACGTCACCGTCACGGATTGACTATGATCCCGCCTTGAACGTTTCAGCATGTTTCAACAAGGATCCAGATGTCAGTTCAGGAATTACCCCCTCTCCCTAGCAAAACTACCGTCGCGAAGATGGAAGCCGCCATGGCGCTGGGCAGCTTTGCCATTGGCACCGGCGAGTTCGCCATCATGGGCCTGATGCCCGATATCGCCAGCAACCTGCAATTGAGCGAGCCCCAGGTGGGCCATGCCATCAGCGCCTATGCGCTGGGGGTGATGGTCGGCGCCCCGACACTGGCGATCATCGGTGCCCGGCTGTTGCGCAAGCACATGCTGCTGTTGTTGATGGCGCTGTATGCCCTTGGCAACCTGGCTACCGCCTTCGCCCCCTCGTTCGGCGGCCTGGTCGCCTTCCGCTTCATCAGCGGCCTGCCCCATGGCGCCTACTTCGGCATCGCGGCGGTGGTGGCGTCGAGCATGGTGGCCAAGGACCAGCGGGCGGGGGCCGTGGCCCGGGTGATGATGGGCCTGACCCTGGCCATGTTGCTCGGCAACCCGGTTGCCACCTTGCTGGGCCAGTACTTCGGCTGGCGCTCGGCGTTCGTGCTGGTCGGCGCGATCGCCCTGTGCACCATCGCCCTGGTCTGGCGCTTCGTGCCCCAGCGCCACGATGAAGTGCGCAGCGACCCGCGCAAGGAACTGCAAGCCTTCACCCTGCCGCAGGTGTGGATGGCGCTGGGCATCGCCTCGATCGGCTTTGCCGGCATGTTCTGTGTATTCAGCTACCTGGCGCCGACCATGTTGCAGGTGACCCAGGTGTCGCCGCAGTGGATTCCGTTCGGCCTGGCGGCGTTCGGCGTCGGTGGCATTGTCGGCAACATCGCCGGAGGCAAGCTGTTCGACCGCCTGCAGTTCCGCGCCGTCGGGCTGGTGCTGGTGTGGTCGATTGCCGTGCTGCTGTTCTTCAGCTTTGCCGCCCAGGCGCTGTGGAGCCTGCTGCTGGGCATTGGCCTGGTCGGCACCATGATTGCCCTGGCGGCGCCGTTGCAGATCCGCCTGATGGACATTGCCCATGAAGCGCCAAGCCTGGCGGCGGCGTCCAACCATGCGGCTTTCAACCTGGCCAATGCGCTGGGGCCGTGGCTGGGCGGCATGGCGATTACCGCAGGCATGGGCTGGACCAGCACCGGGTACATCGGCGCGGCGACGGCGCTGGTCGGGCTGGGGATCTACCTGGTGGCACGGCGGATGAAGGGCGGGCACTAGGACCGAATGCGGTTCTGTACTTTGGGGCTGCTGCGCAGCCCTATCGCGACACAAGGCCGCTTGTGTCTTGATGGGGGATTAGAATTTGGAGTGAGAGCGGTGAATGGCAAGCTGAATGCCGTAGGTGCCTTGAGCACGTGTGGGAGCAAAAGCTGCCATTCACCGTTCCACTTTGGCGAGAGCCCGAACAGTTGGATGCGGCTCTGATCTCGAATCACAAGCGTGGGCCAAGCCAAAGTCCTCTCACTGTGTTGAGTTTAGGAGGTTTTGGTGATGGCTTCCTTCTTGGGTATCGATGTTTCCAGTCTCTCCCTTGATGCTGCGGTGCGGCCACAGGGCATCAAAATGCATTTAAGCAATGATCCAACAGGGTTTGAGGCGCTACTGGAGAGCCTTCGCAGGCTCAGTATCAAGCGCGTCCTGTTAGAGGCGACGGGTGGTTACGAGCGAGATGTCATGCGTTTTCTACAGGACGCTGGCTACAAGGTCATACGCGTCAATCCCAGGCGAGCCAGGTCATTCGCTGACTCTTTAGGCATCAAGGCCAAGACTGACGCCATCGACGCCGAGGTTCTGGCGCACTATGCCGAAGTCATTCCAGATCAACCCTCTCTGCGAGTCAGCCCCGAACGAGCGCTTCTGCGAGAGTTGCTTCAGCAACGTGATCGGATGGTTCAACAGCGAGATGACGACCTGCGGCGCCTGAAGCAGGTGCAATCGACTGCAGTTGCTAACTACCTGAATGCCAACCTGAAACACTTCAAGGCGCAGATCAAACGGGTTGAGTGTGAGATCGAACAGCAAATCGCGATGCTGAACGACGAACGGGTTGCCCAGCTGATCAAAGTGAAAGGCATTGGGATGGTGACAGCGGGCAAACTAATAGCGCTGCTGCCGGAGCTAGGTCGGGTTGAATCCAGAGAAATTGCCTCCCTGGTTGGGGTGGCGCCCTTCAACCACGACAGCGGGAAATTCATGGGCAAGCGCTCTATCTCTGGCGGGCGATTTGCGGTCAGGCGATCGCTGTACATGGCATGCCTTGTGGCGATGAAATACAACCCAGCACTCAAGGCTCGTTATCAGTCACTGCGGGAGCGCGGAAAACTTCCCAAAGTCGCTATCGTGGCCTGCATGAGAACGTTCATCGTGCGGTTAAACGCCATGCTCAGAACGGGTACATCATGGCTCGATCTAGTGCTACCGCAGCCTGAAAGTACAACGTAAATCCAGAACGCAGCGTGAGCCGCCTGGAAGCGGGCTTGCCCGCGAAGCCAACACCGTGGTGGATGGCACGGGCTTCGCCCGTGTTCGCGGGCAAGCCCGCTCCCACAGGGATCGCGCCAGCTTTTTGAAATTGAGCAAGACAGTTGCTCCCACAGGTTCTGCATTGCCCTCTAGGACGCTGCCATCTTTGTGGGAGCGGCCTTGCGTCGCGAAAGGGCCGCAATGCGGCCCCCGAATCAAACTTCAACGCGCCAGGCTTGCTGGCGGGCCAGTACCGAGCTGGCTGTCTCGCCCAGCAGGTCGGCATATACGCCGGGGGCGGTGGCGCCTTCGGTACTGATGAAGAGGATGCGGGCGTTGCCGTCGATACCCAGGTCGGCAGCTGCGCCAGCATCCGTTACCAGGTGGGCAAGCCCGGCCAGGCCGGCGACGCCGGACTCACCAGCCACCAGCGGAATGTCGCGAGCGCTGCCAGCAGCCAGACGGCGCATGGCGGCGACAGCTTGGCCATCGCTGATGGTCATGAAGTAATCGACGCTCGGCTCCAGGAAGCGCCAGGCCAGCGGCGATGTCTCGCCGCACGCCAGGCCTGCCATTACCGAGTCCACCGAGCCGGTCGCCCTGGCCGGCTTGCCGAGCAAGGCGCTCTGGTACAGGCAGTCCGCCTGCTCCGGTTCGACCATGACCAACAGCGGGCGCTGTGCGCCGTAGTGCTCCCACAGGTAGCTGACGATGCCGGCCGCCAGGCCGCCCACCCCGCCCTGCAGGAACACGTGGGTGAACGGCGGTTTCCCGGCAGTGGCTTCGATGATTTCCGCAGCGATGGTGCCGTAGCCCTGCATCACGTCACGCGGGATCACTTCGTAGCCTTCATAGGAGGTATCGGAAACCACGGTCCAGCCGTTGCTGGTCGCCAGCTCCGCAGCATGCTCGACCGACGCGTCGTAATTACCGGCAATGCGCACGATCTGTGCGCCATAGGCCGCAATCGCCTGTTCGCGCTCGATGCTGACGTTGGCATGCAGCACGATCACGCAGCGGCAGCCGATACTTTGCGCGGCGGCCGCCAGGCCCTTGCCATGGTTGCCATCGGTGGCGCTGACCACGGTGAACTGCGCCAGCAGGTCGGCGTACTGGCCTTCCAGCAAGCCACGCGGGTCGAACTGCTGCGCGGGGAAGGTACGCCGGATCAGCCTGACCAGGGCAATCGGCGCGCCCAGGGCCTTGAAGCTGCCCAGTTCCGAGCGCACCGATTCATCCTTCACCGACACCTGGGCAACACCCAGCTCGGCAGCCAGGTCAGGCAGGGTGTACAGCGGCGTAGCGCCAGCGTTCAAGCGCGCCCAGCGGGCCAGCCACTGGCGGCTTTCTTCAGCCCTGGCAATGCTCATCACCTCTTGCAACGCTTGCGGGTAAGGCCGGCGGCCAGCCTTGGGGTTGGAAACAAACATGCGGTACTCCTTTCTGCAGGCAACAGGAAGCCCATGCCGCTGAAACCAGGCTTCAGCGGGCGAGGCATTACAGTGGGTATCAGGGGTGGGTCAGGCGACGGCTGACCACATCCAGCAGTACCTGGGCGCCCTGGATCAGTTGCTCGTCGTCGGTATGCTCGCGCGGGTTGTGGCTGATGCCGCCCTGGCTGGGCACGAAGATCATCGCGGCGGGGGCAATGCGGGCGATCATTTGCGCGTCGTGGCCAGCACCGGAGGTCATGCGCCGGTGGCTGAAGCCGAAACGCTGGGCCGAGGCTTCTATGGCATCGGCCAGGCCTGCGTCGAAGATCACCGGTTCGAAACGCACCAGGCGCTCGGTGGTAATGGTCACCCCTTCACGCTCGGCGAGCGCCTCCAGGTATTGGCTCAGGCGGTTTTCGGCGTAAGCCAGGCAAGTTTCGTCGGGGTCGCGCAGGTCGACGGTGAAGGTGGCCTTGCGCGGGATGACGTTGATCACGTTCGGCTCGAACTGCATGCAGCCCACCGTGGCCAGGGTCGTGCCGGAATCCACGGCCATGGCGCGCAACTCGGCAACGATGGCACTGGCGACGAAGCCTGCGTCATGACGCAGGTGGGTCGGCGTGGTGCCGGCATGGTTGGCGTGCCCTTTCACCTCTACTTGCTGCCAGGAAATGCCCTGCAGGTTCTCGACCACGCCAATCAGGGTGTCTTCGGCTTCGAGGATCGGCCCCTGCTCGATATGGAGTTCGAGGTATTCATGCGGCACGATGGCGCCAGGCTCCAGCGTGCCGGCATAGCCGATGCGCGCCAGTTCATCGCCAAGCCGCGTACCGTCGGTGCCAAGGGTGTCCAGCGCCTGCTGCAAGGGCAGGCCGCCGGCATATACCAGTGAGCCCATCATGTCGGGCTGGTAGCGCACACCCTCTTCATTGGTGAATGCGCCGACCGTGATCGAACGCTCAGGCAAGCGCCCGGCATCACGGTAGGCCCGAATCACCGCCAACCCGGCCAGCACGCCATAGCAGCCATCCAGGGCCCCGGCGTTGGTGACGGTATCGATGTGCGAACCCATCATCAGTGGGCGTTGCTCACCGCTGTCGGCGGCAGCGCGCAAAGTACCGAAAATGTTGCCGATGCGGTCGACCTGCACATCGAGGTCAAGTTCGCGCATCCAGCCGACCAGCAGGTCGCGCCCGGCCTTTTCGGCATCGCTCAGGGCGATCCGGGTGCGCCCGCCGTGGGTGGCGTCAGCGCCTACCTGGCCGAGTGCACGGATCTGCTGCAGCAGCAAAGCGCCGTTCAGTTGCAGTGGGGTACTCGCATTCATCAACCGTTTCTCCCTGGGTGCAAAGCCTTGGCTCTACACCGCCGTTTTTGTTCATGGGAGAATTCTATTCGCTCACCATGTACGAAAAGCTTGATTTTTGGCCTTCGCACGCACTTTTATTACGCATTCCCGGCGTTTACCGCTGTTTACCTACAGAGGCCCCTTCATGCCCCTCGATCACTTCGACCTGGCCCTGCTCGATGCCGTGCAGCGCGACGCTGGTACTTCACAGCTGGACCTCGGTGCGCAGGTCAACCTGTCCTCGGCAGCGGTCAATCGGCGGTTGAAGAAGCTGGCGGCCGACGGCGTGATCCGTGGCACGGTGGCACAGGTGAACCCGGAGCAGCTTGGGTACACGCTGACGGTGATCACCGAGGTTGAAGTGGAGAACGAGCGGCTGGACCTGCTGGACGAGATGAAACGCACCTTCCTCGCCTGCCCGCAGGTGCAGCAGTGCTACTACGTGGCCGGGGAATGCGATTTCGTGCTGATCATGCTGGTGCGGCACATGGAGCAGTACACCCAGCTGACGCGCGAACTGTTCTTCGAGAACAACAACGTCAAGCGCTTCAAGACGCTGGTGTCGATGAGCAATGTGAAGACGGGCATGTTCGTGCCGACCCTCACGCCTTGAAGCCTTTATTGCGATTGCGATCTCCTGTGGGAGCGGCTTTAGCCGCGAAGAATCCAACGCGGTGCATGGCACCGGCTGCGCCGGTGTTCGCGGCTAAAGCCGCTCCCACAGGGGACCTGCTAATTCAATGAGCAGTTCCATGAGAGCGGCCTTGCTCAGCCAGGGTTTGCCTGCGGCAGCTCGATGCGCACCCGCAACCCGCCACTCGCGGCGGCCAATGCGGTGATGCTGCCGCCGTGCAAGGCAACGGCCCGCTGGGCAATCGCCAGGCCCAGGCCAAAGCCGTCACCGTTACTGTCGGTGCCGCGGTCGAATGGCTCGAAGATGCGCTGCAGGCGCGCCGGCTCGACGCCCGGGCCATGGTCGCTGACGCTGACCTGCAACCATTGCCCGCCCGGCGCCAGCGCGGCCTCGACCAACACCTCGGTACCTGCTGCGGTGTAGCGCACGGCATTACGGATGATGTTCTCGAACGCCCGGTACAGCAGTTCTTCATGCCCATGAGTGATAAACGTGCCCTGGGCCTGCAAGCAAACCTGGCACTGCTTCATGCCGGCCTCGAAGCGGGCGTCTTCGACGATCTGCGCCAGCAGTTCGACCACATCGAGGGTGGCGAAGTCGTCGCCCTGCCGCGACTGGGCGCGAGCAAGGGTCAGCAGTTGCTCGATCAGGTCGTCCATGCGCCGCGACTCGCGCTCCACCCGTTCAAGCATGTCGAGCCGGTCCGGTTGCTGGCGCATCAGGCCGATGGCGGCATGCATGCGGGTCAGAGGCGAGCGCAGTTCGTGGGAAATATCGTGCAGCAGGTTCTGCTGCGCCTGCACCAACGCCTTGAGCTGGCCGGCCATGCGGTCGCAGTCTTCGGCCAGTTCGACGATTTCGTCACGGCGTTTGCCCAGCCTGGGTTTGACCCGCACCTCGAAACGCCCCTGGGCGACCTGGCCCATGGCTTCGCGCAGCCAGGCCAGCGGGCGGGTCAGGTACAGGCTGCACAGGAAGGCGAACAGCGCGCTCATCAGCGTGCCGGTAAACAGCGGGCCCATGCTGCGCGGGCGTGGTGGCTCGCCAATGGTCGTGGCCACCGAAGCGCGCAGCACCAGCGGGCGGCCGTCGCGGTCGCTCAGCGCCTGCTCGAACCGGGCCACTGGCACCGCCCTGCCGGCCAGCAACCGGCCCTGGCTATCGTAAAGGCCCACCTGCACATCCGGCGGCTGCGGCGAGACCTCGAGCAACTGTCGGCCAGCCTGCTCGCCGTAACGTTGCAACAGCTGCAGTTCGGTGGCCAGCAGCGAGCGCAGCGCCGGGGTATCACCACGCAGGTCATTGAGCATGAAGGCGCCCGCGCCCACCAGGAAGGTCAGGGTGTTGGCCAGCCAGAAGGCCAGGAACAGCTTCCAGAACAGGCGCCGGCGCATCATTCGACGATCAGCATGTAGCCCATGCCGCGCACGCTCTGGATCCAGCTGCTGCCATCGGCGCGCGGCCCGAGCTTTTGCCGGATGCTGCTGATGTGCACGTCGATGCGCCGGTCGTAACGGGTCAGCGGCCGGCCCAGGGCATTGAGCGACAGGTCCTGCTTGCTGACCAGCTGGCCGGCCTGGCGGGCCAACGCTTCGAGCAGGCTGAACTCGGAGCCGGTCAGCTCGAGGATGGCAGCGCCCCAGTGCGCCTCGCGTCGGCCAGGCCACATCTTCAGGGCACCGCTGCGCACCTGTTCGGGCACCATGCCTTCGCCCATCAGTTGCGGCTGAACACGGCGCAGGATCGCCCGCAGGCGCGCCACCAGTTCACCGGGGGAGCTGGGCTTGGGCACATAGTCATCGGCACCCAGCTCCAGGCCGGCGATACGGTCGATGTTGTCGCCACGGGCAGTCAGCAACAGCACCGGTACCTGGCTGCGCGCGCGCACACGCCGCAGCACTTCGATGCCCGAAATGCCCGGCAGCATCACGTCCAGCACCACCACCTGATAGTTGCCGGTCAATGCCTGAGCTTCGCCCTCCTCGCCAGTGCCGACGGCGGTGGCCTGGAACCCTTCGCGGGCCAGGTATAAAGAGAGCATTTCGGTGAGTTCGCGGTCGTCGTCGACCAGCAGCACAGGGATCATCAGGGCCAGGAATCGTGATTGCAGGGGTTGCAATGATCGCCCCGGCGGCTGGCACTGTCACCGCCGGCCGGTCGGACTTTACACATCTTTACCCTCGGCTAACCGCGCCGAACACAGCCCGCCCGTATCCTCATCGCCCGCTGCATGCGGGTTGCCCGCGCTTGCTCCCTCCGAACCCGCTTGTCTGGAACCCTCGATGAACTACCCGCGCCTGTTGCTCTCCGTCCTGCTGCTGAACGCCACGTTGGCCCAGGCCTCCCCCTTCAGGATCGCCGACATCCGCGTCAACGGCCTGCAGCGGGTTTCCGCCGGCAGTGTCTTCGGTGCCTTGCCGCTGAACGTCGGCGACCAGGCCGATGACCGCCGACTGGTGGAGTCGACCCGTTCCCTGTTCAAGACCGGCTTCTTCCAGGACATCCAGCTGAACCGCGATGGCAATGTCCTGATCATCAACGTGGTCGAGCGCCCGTCGGTGTCGAGCATCGAGATCGAAGGCAACAAGGCCATCAGCACCGAAGACCTGATGAAGGGCCTGAAGCAATCCGGCCTGGCCGAAGGCGAGATCTTCCAGCGTGCCACCCTCGAAGGTGTGCGTAACGAACTGCAGCGCCAGTACGTGGCCCAGGGCCGCTACTCGGCCGAGGTCGACGCCGAGGTGGTGCCGCAGCCGCGCAACCGCGTGGCGCTGAAGATCAAGATCAACGAAGGCACCGTCGCCGCCATCCAGCACATCAACATCGTTGGCAACAACGTGTTCGACGACGAGACCCTGGCGCAGCTGTTCGAGCTGAAGACCACCAACTGGCTGTCGTTCTTCAAGAACGACGACAAGTACGCCCGCGAAAAGCTCTCCGGTGACCTGGAACGCCTGCGTTCCTACTACCTGGACCGCGGCTACATCAACATGGACATCGCCTCCACCCAGGTGTCCATCACGCCGGACAAGAAACACGTCTACATCACCGTCAACATCAACGAAGGCGAGAAGTACACCGTCCGTGACGTGAAGCTGTCCGGTGACCTGAAAGTGCCGGAAGACCAGGTCAAGTCGCTGCTGCTGGTGCAGCCAGGCCAGGTGTTCTCGCGCAAGGTGATGACCAGCACCTCCGAGCTGATCACCCGCCGCCTGGGTAACGAAGGCTATACCTTCGCCAACGTCAACGGCGTGCCGCAGCCGAACGATGAAGACCACACCGTCGACATCATGTTCGTGGTCGACCCGGGCAAGCGTGCCTACGTCAACCGCATCAACTACCGCGGCAACACCAAGACCGAAGACGAAGTGCTGCGTCGCGAAATGCGCCAGATGGAAGGCGGCTGGGCCTCGACCTACCTGATCGACCAGTCCAAGACCCGTCTGGAGCGTCTGGGCTTCTTCAAGGAAGTGAACGTCGAGACCCCGCCGGTGCCGGGCACCGACGACCAGGTCGACGTCAACTACAGCGTCGAGGAGCAGGCCTCCGGCTCGATCACCGCCAGCGTCGGTTTCGCCCAGAGCGCCGGCCTGATCCTCGGTGGCTCGATCAGCCAGAGCAACTTCCTCGGTACCGGTAACAAGGTGTCGATCGGCCTGACCCGCAGTGAGTACCAGACCAAGTACAACTTCGGCTTCACCGACCCCTACTTCACCGCCGATGGCGTCAGCCTGGGCTACAACCTGTTCTACAACAGCACCGACTACAGCGATTACTACGACGACGGCGTTTCGTATTACGCGATCGACAGCTACGGTGCCGGGGTCAGCTTTGGCTACCCGATCAACGAAACCTCGCGCCTGACCTATGGCCTGACCCTGCAGCACGACAACATCTCGCCCGGCACCTACAGCGCCGACGAGATCTACGACTTCATCGCCCGCGAAGGCAAGAGTTTCAACAACCTCAAGGCCTCGATCGGCTGGTCGGAATCGACCTTGAACAAAGGCGTGCTGGCTACTCGCGGCCACTCGCAGAGCCTGACGCTGATGGCCACCACCCCTGGCAGCGACCTGTCGTTCTACAAGCTGGACTACAGCGGCCAGACCTACCTGCCGCTAACCAGCAACACCTCGCTGCGCCTGCATACCAGCCTGGGCTACGGCAACGGCTATGGCTCCACCGACGGGCTGCCGTTCTATGAAAGCTACACCGCAGGTGGGCTGGGTTCGGTGCGCGGGTTCAAGGACGGCAGCCTCGGCCCGCGCAATACCCCGGCCACCGGCACCTACGCCAGCGCCGGGCAGGCCTATTACTCCGACCGTGACACCGACGTGCTGGGCGGCAACATCCTGATTGCCGGCGGCGCCGAATACATCTTCCCGTTGCCGTTCGTGAAGGACCAGAGCCAGCTGCGCAGCTCGGTGTTCGTCGATGCCGGCAACGTGTACGCCGACACCTGCTACCTGTCGACCACCCAGGGCTGCGGCAGCGTGGACCTGGCACAGGTGGCCGTGTCGCTGGGGGTTGGCGTGACCTGGTACAGCCCAATGGGGCCGTTGAGTTTCAGCCTGGCGGCACCGCTGAAGAAGCCGGATGGGGCAGAAACCCAGATCTTCCAGTTCTCGCTGGGGCAGACCTTCTGATGCCTGATGCCGTAACGCGCTGGCGTTGAGCATTACCCGCTTTTACCCCTGCTTAACCCAAGTTGACAGTGACCTTGCTTAAGCTGGCCAGGACTCGTACCCCGCCCAGCAGGACATGCCCATGCCTCCCTTCACACCATGCTTCCCCACTTCACTGCGCCCCGACGAAGTCCCGGTCGCGCTACTCGACCTGGTCCAGCAGCGCCTGGCCGGGCTGCTCGGCCCGCGCTTCACCGTGGTGCTGGGCGGCAGTGGCAACGGTGCCGGGGTCAGCCACTACCACCTGGCAATCCAGCACAACCAGAGCGGTGTTTCCCTGGAGGACACCGGCGCCGTCGGCACCGGCTTCATCGAGCGCCTGCTGCGCATGGCCACCCAACTCAAGGCCATGCTCGACTCGGCCACGTTCAGCAGCATGGGCAGCGACGACCCGCGCCGCCCACTGGTGTGGATCAGCGAGCTGGCCTGCCCCAAGGAAATGATTACAATGCATGCCCCAACCTGAAATATGTTTTCCCCATGAAATCACTGCTTTACGCCGTATCCTTACTGTTTTCCTTTACCCTGCCCGCCCTTGCCAGCCCACCGGCGACCTTCACCGAAGCCAAGGTGGTGGCCAAGCAGAAGGTGTACATGGACCAGGCCAGCAGTGCCATGGGCGACCTGTACTGCGGTTGCAAATGGGCCTGGGTGGGCAAGTCTGGCGGGCGTATCGATGCCGCCTCTTGCGGCTACCAGACACGCAAGCAGCAGAACCGCGCCGAACGCACCGAATGGGAGCACATCGTGCCGGCCTACACCTTCGGCAACCAGCGCCAGTGCTGGAAGAACGGTGGCCGCGAGCATTGCGTGGATGACGACCCGGTGTTCCGCGCCATGGAGGCCGACCTGTTCAACCTGTACCCGGCAGTGGGCGAGGTCAACGGCGACCGCAGCAATTTCAACTACGGCATGGTTGCTGGCAATGCAGGGCAATACGGGCAGTGCTCCACCAAGGTCGACTTCGTGCAGCGTGCTGCCGAACCGCGTGACGAAGTGAAAGGCCTGGTCGCCCGCACCACCTTCTACATGTACGACCGTTACAAGCTGAGCATGTCGCGCCAACAGCAGCAGTTGCTGATGGCCTGGGACAAACAGCACCCGGTGTCGGCCTGGGAGAAAGAGCGTGACCGGCGCATTGCCGCGATCATGGGCCATGCCAACCCCTTCGTGACCGGGGAACGCAAATGGACCGCCAACTACAAGCCGGTCGGCAGTGGCGTGGTACAAGCGGTGCCGGCGAAGGCTGCCAAGCCAGAGGCCAAGCCGAGCCTGGCCAATGCCGGGTCGGTGGGGGCGGTGCTTGGCAACCGCAACAGCCACGTCTATCACCTTTCCGTCGGCTGCCCGGGCTATACCCAGGTCACCGCGAAGAACCAGGTCACCTTCGCCACAGAGGGTGAGGCGCAGGCAGCGGGTTATCGCAAGGCGGGCAACTGCCGCTGATCACCTTCCTCGGGGCCTGCGCGGCCCCCTTGCAATCGAGCGGGCTGCACGGCAGCCCGCAACAATGACCATCCGTCGCCCAGACGGCACCCCACTCCCCGCCCCCAGCCCAACGAATGACAGATCATCCGCAAAGGAGACGTTCCATGATACGCATTCGCCCACTCTCACTGTGCCTTGCTCTTGCCCTTGCCAGCGTCACTGGCACCAGCTTCGCCGCCACCGACACAGACACCGACAGCCGCCCGCAAACCGACCAGTACGGTGGCAAGACCGCCGGCGAAGACAGCAGCGTCAACAGCCCAGGCAGCAGCAAAGCCAACGACAGCAGCGACACCGGCAGCAACAGCGATGCCGCCGACGGCGCCGCTGGCGGCTCCAACAGCACCGGCGAAGCCACCGGCTCCGGCGCCGGGCACTCGGGTGGCACCGCCGAGGACCAGGACAGCCATTGAGGCCGGCCTGGGCTACACTGCGCCGGAACGCCCTGCCAAGGATTCACCATGAACCTCAAACCCTGGCTGCTCGCCGCCCTGCTGCCGTGCAGCGCCCTGGCCGTCGCTGGTGGCCAGGGCGCGCTGTCGATCAGTTCATCGTCGTTCACCGATGGCGGCGTGATCGCCTTGCAACAGGTTGGCCCGGACCCGGCCTGCGGTGCCGGCGAAGAGCGTACCCCGCAACTGAGCTGGGACAACCTCCCCGCAGGTACCCAGTCGCTGGCCCTGATCATGTTCGACCCGGACGGCGGCAAGGGCATTGGCGTGGTCCACTGGATCGCCTACAACATCGACCCGGCCCAGGATGGGCTGAAGGAAGGCGTCGCCGGGCTGACCGGGCAAGGCGTGACCGTGGGGCGCAACTCGCGGGGCACGCTCAGCTACCGCGGCCCCTGCCCACCCGCCGGCGACAACCCGCACCACTACGCGCTGACGCTGATCGCCACCGACCTGCCATTGGGCACCCTGCCCGAAGGCCTGGACCGCAGCGGCCTGCTGCAACTGCTGCAAGGTCACGCGCTAGGGGCGCAGAGCCTGGTCGGGCGCTATGGCCATTGAACCGTACGGTACAAAAACAATTGATCACCCCCATAGCATTTATCCATTGAATGGCCCGGCCGAACTGAAGTAAGCTCGGGCACATTCACTGGAGAGCAACATGCCGAAACACACCCGCAACCACGCCAATCACACCGGTCGCACCCTGCGCCCTGTGCTGGCCGTTGCCGGCTGCGTGGCACCTGCCAGCTATTACTTTGGGTATTGGTTTAGCCACTAGGCGCCGATACCCACACGGCGCCCACCTTCGAGGGGCCGCCGAACATGAGAATACTCAAACCCCCGGTCGGCTCCCCGACCGGGGGTTTTGCTTTTCAGGCCTTTGAACAACACCGATTCACATTGAGGACAGATTCATGAACTACGCCACTTATTACTACGCAAACACCTACGCCTGGCGATTTAGCCAATCCCGTTCGGGCCAGCCTGCCGCCTCCGTTCGGTCTTCCACAGGTGGCAATGCAGCAGCCAATACGAATTCAACGATCTGTCGAACACCTCGATAGGGCCGACCATGCGGGCCAGAACCCGCCGTCCGCCCAGGGAAAAAACGCCATGCAAGCTTCCAGCCTCGCCCTGACCCAGCCGCAAGCGGCCAACACCACCGTCAGCCAGCGCCTGCCCAGCCCGCACCTGCTCAAACAGCAAATGCCGCTGTCCAGCGAACTTACCCAGCAAGTCCATGCCCACCGCAAGGCCATCCGCGACATACTCGAAGGCCGCGACCAGCGCCTGCTGGTGATCGTTGGCCCGTGCTCGATCCACGACCCGCGCTCGGCCCTGGAATACGCCGACCGCCTGGCCGCCCTCAGCCGCGAAGTCGACGACAAGCTGCTGCTGGTGATGCGCGCCTACGTCGAAAAACCCCGCACCACGGTCGGCTGGAAAGGCCTTGCCTACGACCCGCACCTCGATGGCAGCGACGACATGCACGCCGGCATCGCCCTGTCCCGCGGGCTGATGCTGAACATGATCGAACGCGGCCTGCCGGTTGCCACCGAACTGCTGCAGCCAATGGCCGCCGGCTACTTCGATGACCTTCTGGCCTGGGCCGCGATTGGCGCGCGCACCACCGAGTCGCAGATCCACCGCGAAATGGTCAGTGGCCTGGAGCTGCCGGTCGGCTTCAAGAACGGCACCGACGGCGGCATCGCCATCGCCAGCGACGCCATGCGCAGCGCCGCCCACCCGCACCGCCACTTCGGCATGGATGCGCAGGGCTACCCGGCCATCATCGAGACCTTGGGCAACGCGGACACCCACCTGGTGCTGCGCGGCGGCCACAAGGGCCCGAACTTTGACGCCAACAGCATCGCCATGGCCCGCCAGGCGCTGGCCAAGGCCGGGCTGCAGGCGCGGATCATGGTCGATTGCAGCCATGCCAACAGCGGCAAGGACCCGGCGCGCCAGCCGGCGGTTTTCAACGATGTGCTGGAGCAGCGCCTGGCCGGCGACCGCTCGATCGTCGGCGTGATGATCGAAGGGCACCTGTTCGACGGCTGCCAGGCGCTGGGCAAGGGCGCGCTGAAATACGGCGTGTCGATCACCGACGGTTGCCTGGGCTGGGCCTCGACCGAAACCCTGTTGCGCGAGGCGGCACAAAAACTCTAAGTAGCGGGATGCAAGCCTGGCGAGACATACCCCGGACAAGTGCGCTAGGCTTGCCTTTTTTACCCCAAGGAGCAGTACCCATGGCCCGTGCAACCGCCCGCCACATCCTGGTCAGCAGCGAAGAGAAATGCAACGAACTGAAAGCCCAGATCGAAGCAGGCGCCGACTTCGCTGAAATCGCCAAAGCCAACTCCACCTGCCCGTCCAGCCGCCAGGGCGGTGACCTGGGCTCGTTCGGCCCGGGCCAGATGGTCAAGGAGTTCGACACCGTGGTGTTCAGCGCCCCGGTCAATACCGTGCAAGGCCCGGTGAAGACCCAGTTCGGCTACCACCTGCTGGAAGTGACCAGCCGCCAGGACTAAGTCCTCGCAGCCGATGAAATCCCCTGTGGGAGCGGGCGTGCCCGCGAATAGGCCAGACCAGGCAATCTCATTGTCTGATCTGACGCATTCGCGGGCACGCCCGCTCCCACAAGTACTTTGGGGGCTTGTGTTTGCGTGCATGAGCTTGATGGCCCACGCCGCCTCTACCCACGCCCTCACCGTCTACGGCGAAGCCCCCCGCTACAACGCCAGCTTCCAGCATTTCGACTACGTCAACCCCGACGCCCCCAAAGGCGGCATCCTGCGCCGCTCGGCCATCGAGATCGGCCAGTTCGACCATATCCTGCCGTACATCGACAAAGGCATCGGTGTCAGCGAGGTCGATGGCCTGCTGTACGCGCCACTTGCCGTGCGCTCGTTCGATGAACCCTACACCGTCTACGGCCTGATCGCCCGGCGCATGGAGCGCGGCCCGGAGGATGCCTGGCTGCGGTTCGAGATCGACCCACGCGCCACCTTCGCCGATGGCAAGCCGGTGCGCGCCGAGGACGTACGCTTTACCTTCGAGCTGCTGATGAGCAAGGGCAGCCTCAAGTACCGCACCCAGTTCGCCGATGTTGCCGGCGTCATCGTGGAAAGCCCGCACAGCGTGCGCTTCGACTTCAAGCCCGACCACGGCCGCACCCTGCCGCTGGACCTCGCCAGCCTGCCGGTACTGCCCGAACACGACTGGCAGCAGCGCGATTTCGCCAACGGCGCCGGCTTCGACAAGCCGGTCGGCAGCGGGCCGTACCGTATCGGGCGCATCGACAACGGCCGCAGCATCACCTTCGAGCGCGACGCCAACTGGTGGGCGCGCGATCTGCCGGTCAGCCGTGGCCGCTACAATTTCGACAAGCTGCGCATCGAGTACTTCGGTGATACCGAAGTGGCGCGGCAGGTGCTCAAAGGCGGCGGCTACGACTACAACCGCGAATTCTCCGCCACCGCCTACACCCTGGGCTACAACGGCGCGCAACTGGACGACGGCCGCCTGCAGCGCGCCCACCTGGGCCCGGCCAAACCGCAGGTAGCCCAAGGCTTCGTGTTCAACCTCGACCGGCCGCAGTTCAAGGACCGTCGCGTGCGCCAGGCGCTGGGCATGCTGTGGGACTACGAGTGGAGCAACCGGCAGATGATGCGCAACATGTACATCCGCCAGCAGAGCGTGTTCTCCAATACCCCGCTGGCCGCCCGCCAACTGCCGGATGCCGGCGAGTTGAAACTGCTCGAACCGTTGCGCGGCAAGGTGCCGGACGAAGTCTTCAGCACCGTGTTCACCGCCCCGGTCACCGATGGTTCGGGGATCATCCGCAAGCAGCAGCTGCAGGCACTGGCGCTGCTCGAACAAGCCGGCTGGCGCCCCGAAGGCGACCGCCTGGTGAACAGCCAGGGCACGCCGCTGGCGTTCACCTTCCTCAACGGCCAGGCAGGCATGGAGCGCCTGCTGCTGCCGTGGAAGCGCAACCTGGCCCAGATTGGCGTGACCCTGGACATCCGCAACGTCGATTCGGCCCAGTACGTCAACCGCCTGATGGCGCGTGACTACGACATGATCGTCACCGGCTACCCGGTCACCCTGTCGCCCGGCGCCGAGCTGTACAACTATTTTGGCTCGGCGGCGGCCCACGACCCTGGGTCGAACAACCTGATGGTGCTGCAGGACCCTGCCGTGGACCGCCTGATCGACGGGTTGGTGCGCGCCGACACCCAGGCCGACATGCTGCACCACGCCCATGCCCTGGACCGGGTGCTGCAATGGAACTACTACTGGATCCCCAACTACTACCCACCGGGCAGTTCCACTGCCTGGTGGAACCGCTTCGGCCTGCCCAAGGTCCAGGCTGCCTATGACGAAGGCCTGGACACCTGGTGGGAAGTCAGCCCCACCGCGCTGACCAACGCGCAAATGGCCGAACGCCGGAAATCCTCGCCATGACCACCTACATCCTGCGCCGCCTGTTGCTGATCATCCCGACCCTGCTGGCGATCCTGCTGGTCAACTTTGCCATTGTCCAGGCCGCGCCGGGTGGCCCGGTGGAGCAGGCGGTGGCACGCCTGCAGGGCATCGGCGGCGGCGCTCCCGGTGCCCGGGCCGAGGTGGTGCACGGCGAGTCACGGGCCACCCGTGGCCTGGACCCGAAACTGATCGAGGAGATCAAGCGCCAGTACGGCTTCGACAAGTCCGCCCCTGAGCGCCTGTGGTTGATGCTGGGCCAGTACGCCCGGCTGGACTTCGGCAACAGCTTCTTCCGCGGCGCCAAGGTCACCGACCTGATCCTCGACAAGTTGCCGGTCACCCTGTCGCTGGGCTTCTGGGCCACGCTGATCACCTACCTGGTGTCGATCCCGCTGGGCATCCGCAAGGCAGTGCGCCACGGCAGCCGCTTCGATGCCTGGAGCAGTGCACTGATCGTGGTCGGCTATGCCCTGCCCTCGTTCCTGTTCGCCCTGTTGCTGATCGTGCTGTTCGCCGGCGGCACCTCGCTCAGCTGGTTCCCGGTGCGCGGCCTGGTCTCGGACAACTTCGACGAGCTCAGCCTGCTGGGCAAGATCGCCGACTACTTCTGGCACCTGGTGCTGCCGGTCGGTGCCCTGGTGATCGGCGGCTTCGCCACCCTGACGCTGCTGACCAAAAACGCCTTCCTCGACGAAATTTCCCGGCAGTACGTGGTTACCGCTCGCGCCAAGGGCCTGAGCGAGCGCCGGGTGCTGTATGGCCACGTGCTGCGCAATGCCATGCTGCTGGTGGTGGCCGGGTTGCCGCAGGCGTTGATCACGGTGTTCTTCGCCGGCTCGTTGCTGATCGAGGTGATCTTCTCGCTCGATGGCCTGGGCCGCATGAGTTACGAGGCGGCCGTGGCGCGGGATTACCCGGTGGTGTTCGGCACGCTGTTCATCTTCACCCTGGCGGGCCTGCTGATCCGCCTGATCGGTGACCTGTCGTACACCCTGCTCGACCCGCGTATCGACTTCGACACGAGGGCGCGCTGATGCTTTCACCGATCTCGCGTCGTCGCCTGCAACGCTTTCGCCGCAACCGCCTCGGCTGGGTTTCGCTGTGGCTGTTCGCCGCCCTTCTGCTACTGAGCCTGTGTGCCGAGCTGGTGGCCAACGACAAACCGCTGCTGCTGGGCTACAAGGGCGACCTGTACGTACCGGCGCTAAAGCGCTACACCGAGCAGCAGTTCGGCGGCCAGCTGCCGTTCCAGCCAGACTACCGCAGCGCCTATGTACGCCAGCTGATCGAGCAGCAAGGTGGCTGGATGCTGTTCGCCCCCATCCCGTTCAGCGCCGATACCCCCAACTACGACCTGCAGGTACCCACCCCCAGCCCGCCAAGCGCGAGCAACTGGCTGGGTACCGACGACCAGGGCCGCGATGTGCTGGCCCGGGTGCTGTATGGCACCCGGGTATCCTTGCTGTTCGCCTTCGCCCTGACCGTGGTCAGCGTGCTGATCGGGGTGGCGGCCGGTGCTTTGCAGGGCTACCACGGCGGCTGGGTCGACCTGGTCGGCCAGCGCCTACTGGAGGTGTGGTCGGGGTTGCCGGTGCTGTACCTGCTGATCATCCTCAGCGGGTTCGTCGAGCCGGACTTCTGGTGGCTGCTGGGGATCATGGCGCTGTTCTCCTGGCTGACCCTGGTCGATGTGGTGCGCGCCGAGTTCCTGCGCGGTCGCAACCTGGAGTACGTGAAGGCCGCAAGGGCGCTGGGGTTGCCAGACAGCCAGGTAATGCTGCGGCACATCCTGCCCAATGCCATGAACGCAACGCTGACCTATGTGCCGTTCATGCTGACCGGGGCGATCACCACCCTGACTGCGCTGGATTTTCTTGGTTTCGGCATGCCGGCCGGGAGTGCTTCGCTGGGAGAGCTGGTGACCCAGGGCAAACAGCACCTGGAGGCGCCGTGGCTGGGCTTTACCGCGTTCTTTGCGCTGGCGGTGATCCTGTCGCTGCTGGTGTTTATCGGGGATGCCTTGCGCGAGGCGTTCGACCCCAGGGGATAGGTTTTCAGGTCTGGCCTCTTCGCGGGCTTGCCCGCTCCCACAGGTACCCCACAGTCCTCAGGATTTGTGGTGACCCTGTGGGAGCGGGTTTACCCGCGAAAAGGCCGGCCCTGCTTACACAGTTTTCAGGATTTCTACCCATGCACGACAGCGACAGCCTCAAGGACTACCCCCAGGTACGGCAACTGGCGATCCGCTCGTTGTTCGAGATCATCGAGCAGTCCAGCGAGGGCACGGTAATCGTCGATCGCCAGGCGCGCATCGTCTGGATGAACGAGCGCTACGCCCGGCGCTTTGGCCTGGCCGACGCCGCCAGTGCCATCGGCCAGCCATGCGAGGCGGTGATCCCGGGCAGCCTGATGCGCGAAGTAGTGAGCAATGGCCGGCCAATCCTGCTGGACATGCTCGACACCCCGAACGAGCCGCTGGTGGTAATGCGCCTGCCCATCCACGACGACCAGGGCGCGCTGATCGGCGCCATCGGCTTTGCCCTGTTCGATGAGTTGCGCAGCCTGTCGCCGCTGCTCAAACGCTACTCCAGCATGCAGCAGGAGCTGGCCTCGACCCGCTCGCAATTGCGCGCCCGCCAAGCCAAGTACAGCTTCGCCCAGTTCGTTGGCAGCAGCGCCGCCAGCCTGGAGGCCAAGCGCCGCGCCCGGCGTGGCGCAAGCAGTGATTCGCCGGTGCTGCTGCTGGGCGAAACCGGCACCGGCAAGGAACTGCTGGCCCATGCCATCCATGCGGCGTCGGCGCGGGCGCACAAGGCGTTTGTCAGCATCAACAGTGCGGCGATCCCCGAGACGCTGCTGGAAGCCGAATTCTTCGGCACCGCCCCCGGCGCCTTTACCGGCGCCGATCGCAAGGGCCGCAGCGGCAAGCTGCAACTGGCCGAAGGCGGCACGCTGTTCCTCGACGAGATCGGCGACATGCCGCTGGCCCTGCAGAGCAAGCTGTTGCGGGTGTTGCAGGAGAAGGAGTACGAGCCGGTAGGCTCGAACCAGATGCTGCGCAGTGATGTGCGCATCATTGCCGCCACCTCCATCGACCTGCAGGCCGCCATCGCCCGCGGGGCATTCCGCGCCGACCTGTATTACCGGCTGAATGTGCTGCCGATCGAGGTGCCGCCACTGCGGCTACGGCTGGAGGACCTGCCGGCGCTGTGCGAGGCCATCCTGGGGGAACTGGGCAGCCAGTATGAGCTCGAGGCCGAAGCGCAGCAGCTATTGGCGCGGCATGCTTGGCCGGGGAACATTCGCGAGCTGCGCAATGTGCTGGAGCGGGCCACGCTGCTGGCGGATCAGCCGCGGTTGGGGGTGGCGGATCTGCGGGCGGCATTGGGGCCGTTGAGCCCCGTGGCGGCTGCGCCTGCGCGCCAGACTTACCGTGAGGCGTGTGAAAATTTTGAGCGTGAGCTGATTGTTGGGGCATTGGCCGAGTATGCGGGAAATGTGCCGCAGGCCGCGCAGGCATTGGGGTTGGGGCGGTCGACCTTGTACAAGAAGATGGTAGCGCTGGGTATTTCGTCTCTAACTTGAGACTTATGTTTCTGATTTGAGATCGTTGCGAGGGCTTCGCCCTCGATCGCCGGCAAGCCAGCTCCCACAAGGTATTGCACCGCTTTCAGAACTTTTGGATAACCCTGTGGGAGCTGGCTTGCCGGCGATGGGCTGCAAAGCAGCCCCTACAGTCTCAAAATGTAGACAAGATATTTAGAAAAACGAAATTAATCATTTAAAATCATCAACTTACAGATCTGGCACGATTCCCGCTATCTCCTGCTCACCGATAAAAACAAGACTCACCCAGGAGACCCACCCCGATGACCGTGCTCATCGCCCTTGCCGCTCTGGCCCTGCTGATGCTGGCTGCCTACCGCGGCTACAGCGTAATCCTCTTCGCCCCCATCGCCGCCCTCGGGGCGGTACTGCTCACCGACCCGTCTGCCGTGGCCCCCGCATTCACCGGGGTGTTCATGGAGAAAATGGTCGGCTTCATCAAGCTCTACTTCCCGGTGTTCCTGCTGGGCGCCGTGTTCGGCAAGCTGATCGAGCTGTCCGGCTTCTCGCGCTCGATCGTCGCCGCCGCCATCCGCGTGCTCGGCACCCGCCAGGCGATGCTGGTGATAGTGCTGGTCTGCGCCCTGCTCACCTACGGCGGCGTGTCGCTGTTCGTGGTGGTGTTCGCGGTGTACCCGTTCGCCGCCGAGATGTTCCGCCAGAGCAATATCCCCAAGCGCCTGATCCCGGCAACCATCGCCCTGGGCGCGTTCTCGTTCACCATGGATGCCCTGCCCGGCACCCCGCAGATCCAGAACATCATCCCCAGCACCTTCTTCAACACCACCGCCTGGGCCGCGCCCTGGCTGGGCCTGATCGGCACACTGTTCGTGTTCTGCACCGGCATGGCCTACCTGCAGCGCCAGCGCAACAAGGCCCAGCGCGCCGGTGAAGGCTATGGCAGCGACTTGCGCAACGAACCGGAAACCGCTGCCGACCTGGCGCTGCCCAACCCTTGGCTGGCCCTGTCGCCGCTGCTGCTGGTGGGGGTGATGAACCTGCTGTTCACCCACTGGATCCCGCAGTGGTACGGCCCCAGCCACAGCCTGCAACTGCCCGGCATGAGCGCGCCGGTGCAAAGCGATGTGGCCAAGCTCACGGCCATCTGGGCGGTGCAGGCGGCGTTGCTGGTGGGCATCCTGATGGTGCTGGTGTGTGCCTTCGGCGCCATCCGCACCCGCCTGGCCGAAGGCACCAAAAGCGCCGTGGGCGGCGCCTTGCTGGCGGCCATGAACACCGCCTCGGAATACGGCTTTGGCGCGGTGATCGCCTCGCTGCCGGGCTTCCTGGTATTGGCCGATGCCCTGCGCGGCATCCCCAACCCACTGGTCAACGAAGCCATCACCGTGACCTTGCTGGCCGGCATCACCGGCTCTGCCTCGGGCGGCATGAGCATCGCCCTGGCGGCCATGGGCGACAGCTTCATCGCCGCCGCCAATGCCGCCAACATCCCGCTCGAAGTGCTGCACCGGGTGGCCGCCATGGCCAGCGGTGGCATGGACACCCTGCCGCACAACGGTGCGGTCATCACCCTGCTGGCCGTGACCGGGCTGACCCACCGCGAGGCCTACAAGGACATTTTCGGTATTACCCTGATCAAGACCCTGGCGGTGTTCGTGGTCATTGCCACGTTCTACGCCACCGGCATCGTCTAAGGAGCTTTTGCATGACCCTCAAAGGCAAGACCGCACTGGTCACCGGTTCCACCAGCGGCATCGGCCTGGGCATTGCCCAGGTGCTGGCCCGCGCAGGCGCCAACATCGTGCTCAACGGCTTCGGCGACCCTGCCCCCGCGCTGGCCGAGATCGCCCGGCACGGGGTAAAGGCAGTCCATCACCCGGCCGACCTGTCGGACGTGGCCCAGATCGAAGCGCTGTTCGCCCTGGCCGAGCGCGAGCTCGGCGGCGTCGACATCCTGGTCAACAACGCCGGTATCCAGCACGTGGCGCCGGTGGAGCAGTTCCCGCTGGAAAGCTGGGACAAGATCATCGCCCTCAACCTGTCGGCCGTGTTCCACGGTACGCGCCTGGCCCTGCCCGGCATGCGAGCGCGCAACTGGGGGCGCATCATCAACATCGCCTCGGTGCACGGCCTGGTCGGCTCCACCGGCAAGGCGGCCTATGTGGCGGCCAAGCACGGCGTGGTCGGCCTGACCAAGGTGGTGGGCCTGGAAACCGCCACCAGCAACGTCACCTGCAATGCCATCTGCCCTGGCTGGGTGTTGACCCCGCTGGTGCAGAAGCAGATCGACGATCGTGCTGCCAACGGTGGCGATCCGCTGCAAGCGCAGCACGATCTGCTGGCAGAAAAACAGCCATCGTTGGCCTTCGTCACCCCCGAACACCTGGGTGAGCTGGTACTATTCCTGTGCAGCGAGGCCGGTAGCCAGGTTCGCGGTGCCGCCTGGAACGTCGATGGTGGCTGGTTGGCCCAGTGACGGGCGGCCTGGGCCTGGCGACGGTCTTGCATTCGTTTATCTGCAAGGAGGCCCTATGCGCCCAACCCCGATGACCGCGATCCTGGCCCTGACCCTGGCTGCCGCCGCACCTGCGATGGCAGCCAGCCTGAAGGACGTCGCGCCCTACCTCGAGGCGGAAAAAGGCTTCACCCGGCAGGTCATCCACCTGCCGGCCCAGGCTGATGAGTCGGCCTATCAACTGGAAATCCTCGCCGGCAAGACCCTGAAGGTGGACTGCAATCGCCAGCGCCTGGGCGGCAGCCTGGAGGAACGTACCCTGGAAGGCTGGGGCTACAGCTACTACCGCCTGGACAAGGTCAGCGGCCCGGCCAGCACGCTGATGGCCTGCCCCGATGGCAAGAAGACCGAGGCCTTCGTGCCAGTGGTCGGCGAAGGCTTCATGCTGCGCTACAACAGCAAGCTGCCGGTGGTGGTGTACGTGCCCAAGGACGTCGAAGTGCGCTACCGCGTCTGGACCGCGTCGCAGGACGTGCAAAAGGCTAAAGTAGAGTAAAACGCAAGCCTTTGGCCTTGATGATGCCTTCATCGCCGGCAAGCCGGCTCCCACAGGTTGGTCACTGCACTCAAGACCTGTGAGGTTCCTGTGGGAGCTGGCTTGCCGGCGATGGGGCCCTTGCAGGCAACAGGAGGTTCGGCATGAACAATGTGCTCTGGCGCCCCTCCACGGCGCAGATCGAGGCCAGCCGGATGGATGCCTTCCGCCGCCGGGTCAACCTGCGCTACAACCTGCAACTCGACGACTATCAGGCGCTGCACCGCTGGAGCATCGAGCAGCGCCCTGCCTTCTGGCAAACCCTTGCCGACTATTTCCACGTTCACTGGCATACCCCGCCGAGCCAGGTGCTCAGCGAAGGGCCGCAGATGCCCGATGCCCAGTGGTTCAGCAACGCCACCCTCAACTTCGCCGAACACCTGCTGCGCCGCCGCGACGACCGCCCGGCCCTGGTCGCCGTGCGCGAAGACGGCCAACGCCAGCTGTTCACCCATGCCCAGCTGGCGGCCCAGGTGGCCGGCCTGCAAACAGCCTTCAAGGCCGCCGGCATCGTCCCCGGCGACCGGGTAGCCGCGGTCATGCCCAATACCTGGCAGACACTGGTCGCCATGCTTGCCTGCACCAGCCTCGGTGCGGTGTGGTCCAGCTCCTCGCCCGAGTTCGGCGTACACGGCATCATCGACCGCTTCGGCCAGATCGAGCCCAAGCTGCTGATCGCCTGCGCCGGGTACCAGTACGCCGGCAAGGCCATCGACCAGGTGGACAAGGTCAACCAGGTGTGCGCGCAGCTGCCCGGGCTGCAGCGGCTGATCGTGGTGCCCCATACCCGTAGCGGGACGCGCGCCGACGAATTCCAGGCCGCCAATGTCAGCCTGTGGGACGAGTTCTTTCAGCCCGGCGGCGAGCCCCGCTTCACCCCGCTGCCCTTCGACCACCCGCTGTACATCCTGTATTCCAGCGGCACCACCGGTGTGCCCAAGTGCATCGTCCACCGCGCTGGCGGCGTGTTGTTGCAGCACCTGAAGGAACATGGCCTGCACAACGACCTGAAGGCCGATGACGTACTGTTCTACTACACCACCTGCGGCTGGATGATGTGGAACTGGCTGGCCAGCGGCCTGGCGGTGGGCGCCACGCTGGTGCTGTACGACGGCTCGCCGTTCCATCCCGGCCCCGAGCGGCTGCTGGACTTGATCGACGCCGAGGGCATCCAGGCCTTCGGTACCAGCGCCAAGTACCTGGCGGCACTGGAGCAGGCGGGCCTCGAACCTGCGGCAAGCCACCGCCTGGAACGCTTGCGCCTGCTGCTGTCCACCGGCTCGCCGTTGTCGCCACACAGCTACGACTACGTGTACCGCAAGATCAAGGCCGACCTGTGCCTGGCGTCGATGTCCGGCGGCACTGATATCGTCTCCTGCTTCGTGCTGGGCAACCCGACCCTGCCAGTGCGCCGTGGCGAGATCCAGTGCAAGGGCCTGGGCATGGCGGTGGAAGTGTGGAACGAGCATGGCCAGCCGGTGCAGGGCGAAAAAGGCGAGCTGGTGTGCACGCGCAACTTCCCGTCGATGCCGCTGGGGTTCTGGAAAGATACGGACGGCAGCCGCTATCACGACGCCTACTTCAGCCAGTTCCCGGGGGTGTGGGCCCAGGGCGACTATGCGGAACAGCGTGCTGATGGCGGGCTGGTGATTCATGGCCGCTCCGATGCCGTGCTCAACCCCGGCGGGGTGCGCATTGGCACGGCGGAGATATACCGGCAGGTGGAAAAGGTCGAGCAGGTGCTGGAAAGCGTGGCCATCGGCCAGGACTGGCAAGGCGACGTGCGGGTGGTGCTGTTCGTTCGCCTGCGTGAGGGCCTGCAGCTGGATGAGGCCCTGCGCCAGCACATCCGCCAGGTGATCCGCCAGTACACCACCCCCCGCCATGTACCGGCGGTGATCGCCCAGGTCGATGACATCCCGCGTACCATCAGCGGCAAGCTGGTGGAGTTGGCGATTCGCAATGTGGTGCATGGCTTGCCGGTGAAGAACACCGATGCCCTGGCCAACCCCGAGGCGCTGGAGCAGTTTCGGGATCGCGAGGAGTTGCGCACCCCGTAATGAAGGTATTCACCGTCATTGTGGGAGCGGCCTTGCGTCGCGAAAGGGCTGCAAAGCAGCCCCGGGATTTCAGCAGCGAAGCATAGATTTCTGGGGCCGCTTTGCGGCCCTTTCGCGACGCAAGGCCGCTCCCACAATGGCCTCAACCCGACCCGTTAAGGCATAATGCTCACCTTTTTCGCCCCCGAAGCACAGGTACCCCATGAAAGCCCAAGCCCGCCACATTCTGGTCAAGACCGCTGACGAAGCCGAAAAGCTCAAGCAGCGCATCGCCAATGGCGAGGCTTTCGACGTGCTCGCAAAAAAGTTCTCCACCTGCCCTTCGGGCAAGCGTGGCGGCGACCTGGGTGAAATCCGCCCCGGGCAGATGGTCGGCGCCATCGACCAGGTGATCTTCAAGAAGCCTCTGCGCGTGGTGCACGGGCCGATCAAGAGCAAGTTCGGCTACCACCTGGTGCAGACCTTCTACCGCGACTGAGTGCCGAGTACGCAGTTCTAGCGCCGCGCAGCCAGCAGCCCGAGGCCGGCGCAGCCCAGCAATGAGGCGCTGACCCGGTTGAACAGCCGGCGTGGGCCGGGCTGGCTGAACCAGCGCTGCAGGTACGCCCCCAGGCCGGCGTAGATGGCGATGGCGGCCCATTCCAGCAACAGGAACAACACACCCAGCCAGAGGAACTGCTCGCTCACCGGGGTGGCGCTGCCGACCGAGACGAACTGCGGCAGGAAGGCGGTGAAGATCAGGATTGCCTTTGGGTTGCCAGCGGCCACCCAGAACTCCTGACGTGCCAGGCGCCAGGTGCCGCGTGGGTGATCGCTTGCCATCACCGCCTCGCCCACCGGTGCCCGCCACAGTTGCCAGGCGATATAGAACAGGTACGCCGCCCCCACCACCTTGATGGCCAGGAACAGGTATTCGCTGGTGTGCAGCACCACTGCCAGGCCCATGGCCGCCAGGGCGATCATGCCGCTGAAGGCGACGATACGCCCGCCACCGGCCACGCAGGCCGTACGCAGGCCGTAACGGCTGGCATTGTGCAGCGACAGCAGGTTGTTCGGCCCCGGCGCCATGTTCAGGGCGAAGCAGGCGGGGATGAAAAGCAGCAGGCTTGAGAGGTCCATTATTGTTTTCCTTTGGCAACAGGCGTCTATTTCGGCGGGTAGCGGGCCTTGCGGTCAAGTTACAGCCAGCGGAAAAAACTGTATGGGTGCACGGCGCCTGATAAGCTGCCGCACATACCGAGGACCCTGTGATGCCCCGTTCCCATGCCGCGCTGTGGCGCGACCCGGCCCTGCCGCATGTCGAAAGCCGCCGCGCCTGCCATAGCCGCGCCTGCTACAAGCCCCACAGCCACCCGACGTTTTCCATCGGTGTGGTGGACGCCGGCCACAGTCATTTCACCGGTGCCGGCAACGGCCAGCAACGCCTGACACCCGGCACGCTGGTGCTGGTCCCGGCACGCCGGGTACATGCCTGCAACCCCGAGCCCGGGCAGGCGTGGAGCTATCAGATGCTGCATGTGGATGCCGACTGGCTGGCACAGCTGCACCTGGAGTCAGGTCTGGAGGGTGCCGGGCCCGGCGAGCCGGCACGTATCTGCCAGGTGCCGGAGGTGTATCGGCAGTTCTGCGAACTGAACAGCCTGCTGTTCTCCAACGCCAGCAATGGTGAGAAGGATGCGGCGCTGATTGCCTTTCTGGGTGACCTGGACTTTGCCAGGCACGCGCCGCTGGCACCGGCACCGGCCCTGGGGGCGACCGCGTTGAGTGGGCTGATTGCGCACATCGAAGGCCAGGACCCGGCGCAGTTGAGCCTGGCGGTACTGGCCCGGCAGGCCGGGCTTGGGCGTTACCAGTTGATTCGCGCATTTCGCGCGGCCACCGGGTTTACACCGCATGCCTACCTGCTCAATGCCCGGGTCAACCGTGGGCGGCAATTGTTGGGTGAAGGGCAGGCACTGGCGGAGGCGGCCTATCGGCTCGGGTTTGCCGACCAAAGCCATTTCCAGCGGGTGTTCAAGGCCCATGTGGGGGTGACACCGGGGCAGTATCGGGATTTGCACAGCCTCTGAGACCACGGGGGCGCGGTGCGCCCCTTTCGCGACACAAGGCCGCTCCCACAAGGTGCTGCGTACGCCGTTCAATGTGGGAGCGGCCTTGTGTCGCGAAAGGGCTGCGCAGCAGCCCCGGCAATGGGCCTGCAATATTGTTCAATACGGCATGAGCGCCGAGGGGCAGAGTCAGGCTTTACGCCAGAGCAACCTCACCAATGCAACAGTTCCTGATCATCGCCCTCGCCCACTTCCTCGCCCTGCTCTCTCCCGGCCCGGACTTCTTCCTGGTCGCACGCACCTCGGTCAGCGCCGGCTGGCGCGTCGCGAGCGGCGCCTGCCTGGGTATCGCCCTGGCCAATGGCGTGTTCATCATCATGGCTTTCACCGGCCTGTCGGTACTGCAGGAAGGCAGCCTGCTGTTCACCGCCCTGCAACTGGCCGGCGCCGCCTACCTGCTGTACATCGGCACCCTGTTCCTGCGCCATGCCGGGCAAACCAGCCTGGGCGCAGTCGCTGGCAAGCAGACCGCCCAAGGGTGGTGGCGGGGATTGGGCATGGGGTTCCTGTCCGGCATCCTCAACCCCAAGAATGCGCTGTTCTATGCCAGCCTGGTCAGCATGGTCGCCAGCGCCAGTTTTGCCTGGAAAGCAACCTGTGCCCTGTGGATGTTCAGCATCGTGCTGCTGTGGGACCTGCTGGTTGCCGTGGCCATCGGCAACCCGCTGGTGCTGCGGCGCTTTGCCCGCTGCCTGCCTTGGCTGGAGCGGGCCTCCGGGGTCATGCTGGTGCTATTGGCTGCGGCACTGTTGTTTCACCTGGCCTGGGGCTGACCAGTTGCAGGGTCCGCATGTCCATCAAGGTGAAATGGCCACTGGCCCAACCTCCGGTATCCAGGTGCCAGACATTGCCCAGCAGCTTGGCCTGCAGCACCGGCGTGTGGCCGACCAACAAGGCACGCAGGCCCTGCACGGGCTCGGTATCACCAACCTTCAACCGCCGCCGCGACCATTGGCACACTTCCCGTACTTGCGGGTCGTCCTCCAGTTCCAGCCAGGTCCTCAACACCGTCCAGTCGGCATATGGGCTGTCGGCATGCAGCAGCCCTACCAGGCCCGCTGCACTTTCAACCTCTATCGCGATCGGCAACTGCTCGAAGCGCTCCACGAAACGCAACTGCTCGCCCCGCGGCAGGTCAAGAAACCAGCCCCCCCCGGCGGCGCGATACATGTCCAGATCGAGCCGCCCGCCGCGCACGCGGGTGATTGCCAGGGCCTCGTGATTACCCTGCACGGCATGGAACCAGGGCTGCGCCAGCCATTCCAGCGCCGCCTCGCTGTCCGGGCCACGGTCGACCAGGTCCCCCACGCTGAACAGGCGGTCCACGGCCGGATCGAACCCCACCGCATCCAGGCATTGCTGCAGGCGCTGGAAGTGACCATGGATATCGCCCACCGCCAGGTCACGCCCCCGCAGGTTGGCAATCAGACGCCGAAACCGTGCCATTACAATCTTCCTCTGCTGGTAGCGCCATGCCAGGGGTAAAATGGAGGCACACGCAATCTGCCCCGGAGGTGCATCATGCGTACCGCCCTCGTGTGTGCCGTGCTCATGGCGCTGTCACTGGACAGCATGGCACAAGGTGCCCCGGCCGCGCAGGTCGAGGTACGTTTCGACCATCCGGAAAAATTCCGCGATGCCAGCCTCGACAGCCACGGGTACGAGCGTGGCGCCGACGCCTATGTGATGAAAACCCTGACCCAGTACCTGCAGAAGCTTGGCCAACGCTATCTGCAACCTGGCCAGCAACTGGCCATCGACATTCGCGACATCGACCTGGCCGGGCGTTTCGAGCCCTGGCACAGCCAGGCCTACGATGTACGTTACATGCGCGAAATCACCTGGCCGACCATCGACCTCAGCTACACCCTCAGCCAACCGGGCAAACCCGACCAGCAGGCGCAGGAACGGGTCAGCGACAAGATGTACCTCAGCCGCCCGGGCCGGGTCACGAGCAGCAGCGACCGCCTGTATGCCGAAAAGGCCATGCTCAACGACTGGTTCCGCCAGCGCTTCGCTGTCCACCCGGCATCCTGAAAAACCCTTCACTGGTACAGGCGTTGGTGCCGGTAGTATGCTCGGCCCTTCAACCTGTACCAGGGAAGGGTTTTTCATGAAGTTGTGCGCCGTGCAACTGGCGTCGCTCAAGGGCGATGTGCAAGCCAACCTCGAACGCCACCTGGCCTGCATCGAACAGGCCGCGGCCCTTGGCGCCGAACTGGTGGTATTCCCCGAACTGTCGCTGACCGGTTATGAGCCAACCCTCGCGCGCCAGGCCGCCCTGCCCGTCAGTTCGACGCGGCTGGACCCACTGCAGGCAGCCTGCGACCGGCTTGGTATCACCGTCGCCGCAGGCCTGCCACTGCCGACCCCTGATGGCATTCGTATCGGCATGCCAATCCTCAGCCCCGGTGCACCGCGCCAGGCCTATGCCAAGCGGCGCCTGCATGATGATGAACTGCCCTGGTTCACCCCAGGCGATCAAGCCTTGCTACTGCAGGTAGGCGCGCACCGGGTAGCGCCTGCGATCTGCTACGAATCGATGTTCATGGCGCATGCGGCAGCCGCACGGGAACACGGCGCCGACCTGTACCTGGTCAGCGTGGCGAAAACCGCCAAGGGCATCCGCGAGGGTTACCAGCACTACCCCGAGGTGGCTCGTGAGTTGGGCATGACGGTGTTGCTGGCCAACTGCGTGGGGCCGGCCGATACCTTCATTGGTGCCGGTGGCTCGGCGGCCTGGGACAGCCAGGGGCGCTTGCTGGCCAGCCTGGACGACCACAGCGAAGGGCTGATCGTGCTGGACACCGCCAACGCCAGTGCCATGGCGGTGCCCCTGGCCCCGCACCCGGCATGATCTATCTGTTCCTGGCGTTGCTGAGCTATGCCTGTACCTACTACCTGACGGGTCTGCTGATTCAGGGGCAACTGGCCGATGTGGCCGAGGGTTTGCGCCACCGGCCCGACGCGCCGACACCTGGCGAGTACCTGCGCGCAGTCAAGCCCCATGCGCGCCGGGCCCATCGGCAGTACACCCTGATGGCCGGCACGGCGTTGGCCGTGCTGGTCTGCCTGGTCGCCAGCTGGTTCTGCTGACGCCTTACAGGTCCAGTGCCAGGCTTTGCCGGCCCTCCAGCGCCAGCAGGTACTGCTTGGCCGCCAGGCCACCGGCAAAGCCGGTGAGGCTGCCCGAAGCACCGATCACCCGATGACACGGGGCGATGATCGAGATCGGGTTGCGGCCATTGGCGGCGCCTACCGCGCGCACCGCGCTGGGGTTGCCGATCTGTCGGGCGATGTCGCTGTAGCTGCGGGTTTCACCGAACGGTATCGCCAACAGCGCGGCCCATACCTGACGCTGGAATTCGGTGCCGGTAAAATCCAGCGCCAGTTCGAAGCGCTGGCGTTTGCCGGCGAAGTACTCGCCGAGCTGGCGGGCGGTTTCCAGCAGTACCGGGCACTGGTCATCGCGGTGCAGGGCGCCAAGGCGCACGCGGTTTTCCCGCTCCTCCTCCCAGAGTACGGCTGCCAGGCACTCGCCACGGGCTACCAGGGTCAAGGTGCCGACGGGCGACTGCATGAAGGTGAATGCGCTGGACATAAGCAGGCTCCTGCCAGGTTGCGATCAACCTACTGTACGCATCCACAGCTCTGCCTGCATCCGCTTTCTTGCTCAGGCAATCACGCAACCGGAACATCGGCCTCGGCATATTGCCCGGACCAGAGTGCCATCCACCGCGTCGTCTGCTTCGCGGGTGAACCCGCTCCCACAGGGACCCCATCAGCTGAAGGAATGCGCCATACCTGTGGGAGCGGGCGCGCCCGCGAACACCGGCGCAGCCGGTGCCATCCACCGCGTCGCCTGCTTCGCGGGCATGCCCGCTCCCACAGGGACCTCACCAGCTGAAGGAATGTGCTGTACCTGTAGGAGCGGCCTTGTGTCGCGATGGGCTGCGAAGCAGCCCCAGAATCCTGTGCCTCAATAATAGGTCCGAGGCTGCTCGTCAGCCTTGTTCAATACCGTCCCCACCAGGTTCACCCTGGCCAGGTGATGCAGGCAATCTTCGATTTCCTTCCTGTTGTTCATACCGTTGGCCACCACCAGCAGCACACAGTCGAACTTGGGTATCACGGTGATCGCATCGTCAGAGCTGAGCAACGGCGGCAAATCGAAAATGCAGATGCGCGACTCGTAGCGGTTGCGCAGTTCGCTGATCAGGTTGTTCACTTTGGGCGACGACAGCATTTCGGTAGACAACGGCACCGGTACCCGCGTGGGCAGTACCACGAACCGAGGCAAGGTCGGGTTGACCAGGCAGTCCTGCAGCTCGGCCTTGTCCGTCAGAAACTCGTTCAACGCCTGGTCCATGGGCAGGCCCAGGCTGCTGCCGACCTTGGGCCGACGCAGGTCGAAGTCCACCAGCAACGCAGTCTTGGTGGTGTGGTGGGCGATGCTCATGGCCAGGTTGATCGACAGCACCGTCTTGCCCGCTTCAGGGGTTGGCGAGGTGATGGCCAAGGTTCGCCAGCCATTCTCGTCCATGGTCCTGAGCACTTGCGTGCGCAACAGGTCGATCGGCCCGTTCATGTTTGAGTTCTTGTTGTAGGCGACGATACGGTGACGCTCCAGGTGCTCCGCGCGCAGCGGCACCACCTTGGTGTTCACGTAATCGAACTGGCCAGGCACTTCCGCCAGCGCCGTACCTGGGGCGGGTGACAAGACCTGCGGGGTACCCGGGGTAACCTGGTGAAGATTATTGCCAACAGCCGGCTTGGTCCTGTCCATCACTGCTTTCCTATGCAAACCGAGACATGACTTTGAACAACAGCACATCCAGTGGCATGTAGAACACGTGCACCAGCACCACCATGATAGCCGCCAGCACCAGTGCAGCCAGGATCAGCCAGTTGCGCCAACGCTTGCGCCTGGCCACATCGGCCTTGGTATCGATGTATGGCAGTGCCACCAGCACCCGCCTGCCCAGCAGGTTTTCCAGGGCACCGACGCCGCGAATGCGCTGGTTGAGCATTTCCAGCAGCATCACCAGCGCACCGCCACCTGCCGGTGCCAGCACCAGGCCCAGCGCAGCGATTTTCTTGCGGTTGGGCTTGATCGGTTTCTCGGGCATCAGCGGTGGCTCCAGCAGCACAAAGCGCTCAGCCTTGTTCTCCTGCTCGAGGCTTTCGGTAATCTTCGCGCCCATTTCCTTGGCGCGGATTTCCTCGTACTTCTTGCGCGCGTTGTCGTGGTCACGCATCAAGGTCACCAGGCCACGCTCGACCTGCGGCGCCTCGAGGATCTCGGCCTCGTAGCCTTCCATCTTGCGGGTCAGCTCGCGCTTCTGCTCGGCCAGCGAAGCTATGCGCACCTGTGCCGCGCTCATCTTGGCGCGCACGCGGGCGACATCGAGGCCGACCGTGGAGGCCGCAGCCGTGCGATTGCCACTGGCTTCGAGCGCCTGGATCCTGCGCTTGACCGCCACCACATCGGGGTGGGCTTCCTTGTAGCGGCTCAGCAGCCGGGCATACTCGGCTTTCAGGCTGGGCAGGTCCTGGGGCTGCTCGGCACTGGCCACCCTGGGGCCTTCGCCGGCCTTGGTGGCCAGCCCGGCACTGGCCGCCGACAGTTCCAGCTCAAGGTAACGCAGCTCTTCCTGGGCGGCCTTGTAATCAC
This sequence comes from Pseudomonas sp. X4, assembly GCF_040784925.1. Lineage (NCBI taxonomy): Bacteria > Pseudomonadati > Pseudomonadota > Gammaproteobacteria > Pseudomonadales > Pseudomonadaceae > Pseudomonas > Pseudomonas sp. X4. Next base: position 5,432,339 of record NZ_CP160798.1, read on the forward strand.
GGTCGACCTCGCGGAACTCCAGCTCCGAGCGTGACAGCATGTTCATGCGCAGGGTCTGGTGCTCGGGCAGGGCATTGGCGTGGGCCTGCTTGAAATCCGCCAGCTGGTTTTCCAGGCTGGCCAGCTCGGCACCCAGCTTGTTCGCCTCCTGGGTGAGGAACTCGGTGGTTTCGTTGGCCCGCTCGGTACGCTGCTTGAGGTTCTCGTTGAGGAACAGCGTGACCAACTCGTCGGCAACTTCCTTGGCCACCTCCGGCTGCTTGTGCTCGAAGGACACATTGAACGCCACGGTCGCTTCACCGCGCCCGCGTACATAGGTGGTGAGGGTTTCGACCACGATGGCACTGCGCATGTGGTCGATCTTGTCGCTATCGCTGAAGCGCTTGTCGGGGAACAGGTTGTACTTGTCGATGATGCGCAGCAGGTTCTCGCGGGTCATCACCCGCTGGCGAATCACTTCGATGCGTTCATCGGCAAAGCTGGTGTTGTTGGTCGATACCAGCTCGGGGGAAATCTGCTGCGACTCCACCAGGATGGTGCCGGTCGACTGGTAGATCGGCGGCACCATCACTGCGACAGCGACGGTCGCGGCCAGAATGACTACGATGCTCACCCCCAACAACAGGGCCCGGTCCTTGATTATGGCGATGTAATCTCTGAGGGAGAGCTCGTAGTCGGACTTCATGGGGCCACCTGCCTGAAGTTCAGATGTCGGGGTACCTGTACGTCAACGTCAAACCCACGATCGTAGCGTTCGCATCAGCTTCGTGATCCTGCTGCCGATCCTTGTACATCAGCGACAGGCGCAGGTCCCAGTACGGCGAAAACTCGCGGCTGGCCCACACGCTGTAGGTCTGCAGGGTGTTGGGGGTCTGCCCTTTGCTGTCTTGCCAGGCAGCGTCCGCGCCCACCCGGGTCAATTCGCTGACGGCGTAACTCCACACACCGCGCACCTGGTCCAGCTCGGCGAAGCCGCCTTCGGCGCTGGCCACCGTGCTGCGTTCGGCGGTAAAGCTGGCGACGGCGCGCGCACCGGTATACAGCAGCGCTACCCCACCCTCCCCGCGTCGGCCACCTTCGTCACCGGAAACCTCGGTGACACCCACATGCGCATCGGCGCTGAGGCGTTCGGAGAACTGGTACTTGACCCCGACCGCCGGGCTGTAGCTGTTGGACGCCGTCGCCGTCTGGTCCTGCTCGGGCTCGTAGCGCCGGGCGCCAAAGCGGCTGTACAGATCAGCCCGCTCGCTCCAGGCGTAGGTCCAGGTGAACACGTTGCCCAGTTCTTCGTAGCCCGTCAGCGTACTGATGTCATAACGGGCACGGTTGTACGTGGTTTCGTTGCTCAAGGTGCTGCGTTCGGTAACCGCCTGGCTCCAGTTGCCGGCCAGCGTATACAGCTTTTGCGTGCCATCGGTGGTGACCACGCCGGTATCCAGCACCGTTCCCGACAGCGTCGAACTTTCGTTGTAACGCGCCAGCAGGCCAAACCGCCCGCGCTCGGTCTGGCGCTGCCAGCCCAGGCTTACGTCGGGGTCCTCACGGTTGTCGACCACCGCCGTGTCGGACGAGCGCAATACATGCACGCCCAGCCCCAACCTCAGTTCGTCACGGTCGAAGGTACCGATCAGGGTGTAATCCGGCGCGATGATCGTGCGCGTTATACCCTTTTCACCCGACGACAGCAGCAAGGGGTTGCTGTCATGTTCGACGGATGTCGGTACCACCACCGTAGACTGCCAATTTGCTGCCAGGACTGTGTCCGTAAACGGCAACACCAAGATTGCCGTTGCAATGCTAGTTGTTCTGAGAAGAGGCATTAAGTGTTCTTATTAAAGGCAAGATCAAGGAACGACCAGCGTATCGCCAGCCTGCAGTTGGATGTTGGTGGACATATCCCGGCCAGACACCAGGTCTCTATATCGCACGGGCAGAATTTTTTGGGAAGCGCCGGTGCCACGCACTACTTTGATTTCACTTTCATCTGCAAACTTGTCGAGGCCGCCCGACATGCTCAAAGCCTGCAGCACTGCCGTAGGGCCTGCCATTTGTACCGGCCCGGGCTTGATCACTTTGCCTTGTACATAGACCAGGTTGCCGGCGATGCTCTTGACGACAACGCTGACATTCGGGTCGGGGAGAAACTTCTCGAGTTTGGCAGCCACTTGTTTTTCAACGGTCGTCACATCCAGCCCGGCAACATCGATGCGCCCGGCCAGGGGGAACGTGATACTGCCATCGGGAAGTACGGTGGCTTCCTGGCGCAGGCTGTCTTCCTGCCATACCGAAACCATCACCACATCGCCGGGGCTGAGCAGGTAGGTAGCACTGTGCGGGTCGGCCGTACCGGCACCAGACCACACCATCAGCATGCAGAACGCGGCAAACATTGAACGCACCATGAGGGTCCCTCCGGCCGAAAAGGCCCGACAAAGAGCACTGAATGAGAACAACACACCAACTCTCGCTCCGCTTCGCGGCATACACCAACCGCGATGGCCTCGATCTTCCAGAGGCCTTGCCTTGACGCTGTGTGCCTGCAACCGTGGACCTGCACGGGCTACTGGCAATATAGCAACGGCTGGGGAATTGACAAGCCAGGCCCCGGGCCGCTGGTGTCAAGGGTTAAACCCAGGCTGGCGGACTCAGATCTGTTTCCTGTTGGCGACTGCCACAAAGCCAACGACAGCAAATGCAAAGAACCACCCTGCGGTTGAAACAGGGATGATACTGTTCTGATTGATATACATATCCGCCGCACGCGCCGCGCCACTCATCAGCGCCAGCAAAGACATCGATTTGATAATCAGAGCCGTGCGCATACGCCCCTCCTGTAAAGAGGAAAATCAACTATTTGTTGGCGTGGTGTTCGGGAGTTGTTTCACTGTTGAATTGAGCTTATGAACACAATGACATTGCGTCAACGATTCGACACTATAATAAAATTCAATAGGCGCCCAACAGTATCGTCAAAATATCGACGTACAAGTTGAGCAAAGGGCGCTGTCTTGGTGGCGCCAACGTTTCATCGCTGAGAAAGGCAAGGCCGTGGGGCTTTGGCGCCCCAACGTGTTACTCGTCTGCGTGGTGTACCACGACCAGCAACTGCGCCGGCAGCGGCCCCACCGACCTTAGCCGGTGGGGTGTCTGGGCATTGAAATGCAGGGCATCGCCTTGCTCCAGCAGCACCCGCTCGTTCATGAAGTCCACCTCCACCTGGCCGGCGTGGACGAACAGAAATTCTTCGCCCAGGTGTTCCTTGAACGTGGGGTCGCTGAACTCGGTCGGCGGCTGGATCAGGAAAGGCAGCAGGCTGCGCTGCCCGACCTGGCTGGTGAGGGCCGCGTAGCCCGGCCCTGCCCCGTCACCCACCAGGGCCTGGCGCTCGCCATGGCGCACCAGGCTGTAGCGGCTCTGGCCGGCCTGCTCTTCGGCGAACAGTTCTTCGACATTGACATTCAGTGCCCGCGCCAGCTTCAGCGCGGCGGCGATCGAGGGGGTATTCAGGCCACGTTCGACCTTGGACAGGTAGCTCTTGGTCATGCCGGTCTTGTCGGCCAGCAGCTCCAGGGTCATCCCCAGTTTCTTTCGCAGCAGTTTCAATCGGATAGACATGTGACGCGGGTTTCCCAGGCGAAGGCAGCCTGGCCATCATACGTGGACTGCTCAGGAAATGCTGGGGCTGCTGTGCAGCCCATCGCCGGCAAGCCAGGCTCCCACAGGTACTGCGCATGGCTTGGGGCCAATGCAGTCGATGTGGGAGCCTGGCTTGCCAGCGATGGGCCGCGCAGCGGCCCGACTTTACGGCATCACCGGCGGCAGGTACTGCAACGTCGTACCCAATGCCCACAGCAACACCAGCACCAGCGGCACGTGCACCAGCAACTGCACGAACGAGAAGCCGATCAGGTCGCGTGCCTTGAGCCCCAGTACCCCCAGCAGCGGCAGCATGTAGAACGGGTTGATCAGGTTCGGCAAGGCTTCGGCGGCGTTGTAGATCTGCACTGCCCAGCCCAGGTGGTACTGCAGGTCATTGGCCACCAGCATCACGTAAGGTGCCTCGATGATCCACTTGCCACCACCCGATGGGATGAAGAAGCCCAGCACCGCCGAATACACGCCCATCAGCACGGCATAGGTGTCATGCGTGGCGATCTGGGTGAAGAACAGCGAAATGTGGTGGGCCAAAGTCTGCTCGTCGAGGCCCTTCACCTGGGTGAGGATGGCCGCGATCGAGCCATACAGCGGGAACTGGATCAGCACCCCGGTGGTGGTCGGCACCGCGCGCGCCACCGCATCGAGGAAGCTGCGCGGGCGCCAGTGCAGCAAGGCACCGAGCATGATGAACAACAGGTTGTAGGTGTTCAGCCCGGAAATGGCGGTAATCGCCGGCTTGGTGGCGAACTCCTGGTACAACCAGCCGGCAGCCAGGGCCACCAGCAGCAGGATCAGGATGGGGCTGTGTTCCAGCCACTCGCCCGGGCGGGTGCGCTGGGGTGCCGGTGGCGCGGTGAAGCTGGGGTCGACCCCGCAGTCCTGGGCGCTGCGCGCACTGTTCGGGCCCGGGGCCGTGGCGTAGGCGATCACCAGCGAGACCACCACCAACGCCGCCAGCATCACGCCGGACTGCCAGAGGAAGATGGTTTCGGTGAACGGGATCACCCCGGTAATCGACAGGATCGACGGTGGCAGGCTGGCCGGGTTGGCCTGCAGTTGCGCCGCCGACGAAGACAGGCCCAGCGCCCACACGGCACCCAGGCCCAGGTAGGCGGCTGCACCGGCGGCGCGGTAGTCCATCTTCAGTTCGGTGCGCCGGGCCAGGGCGCGCACCAGCAGGCCGCCGAACACCAGCGACAGGCCCCAGTTGAGCAGCGATGCCAGCATCGAGATCAGCGCCACCCAGCACACTGCCGAACGGCCATTGCCGGGGATGCGCGCCAGGCGGTCGATCAGCCGCGCCGCGGGCGGCGAGCTGGCCACCACATAGCCGCCGATGACCACGAAGGCCATCTGCATGGTGAACGGGATCAGGCTCCAGAAGCCATCGCCAAAGGCCTTGGCGGTGTCGGTCGGCTTGGCGCCCATGGCCAGGGCGCCGATGCACACCAGCAGCACCGCCAGGGCGGCAAACACCCAGGAATCGGGGAACCAGCGTTCGGCCCAGTTGGAGCAGCGCAAGGCAAAGCGCGCGGAACGGCTGTCTTGGATTTCAGCGGCCACAGTTCAATTCCTTTTATTGGTTTTATGAGGTAAAGCAGTACTGCCAGACAACGCAAAAACCCTGTGGGAGCGGGCGTGCCCGCGAATGCGTCGGTAAATTCACCGCAGCATTCGCGGGCACGCCCGCTCCCACAGGGTAGGATCACATGATGCGTTAGAAGGTCATTTCCTTCACATCATCCGGCACGATCAGCTTGCCGGCGGTTTTCTCGATGATTTCCTCAACGCTCACCCCGGGCGCGGTCTCGCGCAGGATGAAGGCGCCGTCTTCGATTTCCAGGTAGGCCAGGTCGGTCAGCACCTTGCGGATGCAGCCAGCGCCGGTCAACGGCAGGCTGCACTGCGGCAGCAGCTTGGACTCGCCGTCCTTGGAAGCGTGGGTCATGGTGACGATGATGTTCTCGGCACCGGCCACCAGGTCCATGGCGCCGCCCATGCCCTTCACCAGCTTGCCCGGGATCATCCACGAGGCGATGTTGCCTTGCACATCCACTTCGAAAGCGCCGAGCACAGTCAGGTCGACATGGCCGCCACGGATCATGGCGAACGACTGCGCCGAATCGAAGATCGAGGCACCGCGGCGGGCGGTGACGGTCTGCTTGCCGGCGTTGATCATGTCGGCATCGATGGTGCCTTCGGTGGGGAATTCGCCCATGCCGAGCAGGCCGTTTTCCGATTGCAGCATCACATCCATGTCGGCGGGTACGTAGTTGGCCACCAGGGTCGGAATGCCGATGCCCAGGTTGACGTAGTAGCCGTCCTTCAGTTCACGGGCGACGCGTTGCGCCATCTGTTCGCGGGTCAGTGCCATGGTCAGGATCTCTTTGTTGTTCTGGTGGATGGCGCTCAGGCCTTGACGGTGCGCTTTTCGATACGCTTTTCGAAGGTGCCGACGATGACGCGGTCCACGTAGATGCCCGGGGTGTGGATCTCGCTGGGCAGCAGCACGCCAGGTTCGACGATCTCTTCCACTTCGACCACGGTGATCTTGCCGGCGGTGGCCGCCAGCGGGTTGAAGTTTTGCGCGGTGTTGCGGTACACCACGTTGCCGTAGTGGTCGGCCTTCCAGCCCTTGACGATGGCGAAGTCGCCAGTGATGGATTCTTCGAGGATGTACTTGCGGCCGTTGAACTCGCGCACTTCCTTGCCATCGGCAACCGGGGTGCCGTAGCCGGTGGCCGTGTAGAAGGCCGGGATGCCGGCGCCACCGGCGCGCATTTTCTCGGCGAGGGTGCCTTGCGGGGTCAGCTCCACTTCCAGCTCGCCGCTCAGCAACTGGCGTTCGAACTCGGCGTTCTCGCCCACGTAGGAAGCGACCATCTTGCGGATCTGCCGGTCTTCCAGCAGCACGCCCAGGCCAAAGCCATCGACACCGCAGTTGTTGGAGACCACGGTCAGGCCCTTGACGCCACGGCGCTTGATTTCGCTGATAAGGTTTTCCGGGATGCCGCACAAGCCGAAACCACCAGCCAGTACCGTCATGTTGTCGGTCAGGCCTTCGAGGGCCTGTTCATAGGTTGCAACGCGCTTGTCCAGTCCGGCCATGCTGATCCGCCTTTTGTAGTTGTTGAACCGACGAGGCTGTCGGTGAGCGTGTGGGGACATCTTCACCGCAAGCGACTGATTTGTTAATTTTGTTTTCATCATCGATTGATAACTTTTGCAAAACAACCAAAAGGCCTGTCATGAACGTCAAGCAACTGCGCGCCTTTGTCGCTGTGGCCAAGTACCAGAGCTTCGCCCAGGCCGGTGAACACCTGCATGTCTCGCAACCGGCCCTGAGCCTGACCATCAAGGCCCTGGAAGAAAACCTTGGCGGCGCCCTGCTGAGCCGCACAACACGCAGCGTCAGCCTGACTGCCGAGGGCGAGGTACTGCTGCCACTGGCGCGGCGCCTGCTGGCCGACTGGGACGACACCGAAGAAATGCTGCGCCAGCGTTTCACCCTGCAACTGGGCCGGGTTTCGGTGGCGGCCATGCCGGCCTTTGCCGGCAACCTGCTGCCCTACTCGCTGAAGGTATTTCGCCAGCGATACCCGAAGGTCAACGTCACGGTGCACGATGTGATCAACGAACAGGTGCAGGAACTGGTGCGCCATCGCCGCGTCGAACTGGGCATCGGCTTCGAACCGGACAACATCGATGGCCTGGATTTCCACCCGTTGTACATGGACCGTTTCGTCGCCGTGGTGCCCGCCGATTCGCCCTTGGCGCAGCTGCCCCAGGTCAGCTGGGCACAGTTGCTTGCCGAAGACTTCGTGGCCCTGCAACGCCCTTCGGCGGTGCGCCTGCTGATGGAGCAGAACGTGGCCGCCCAACACGGCAAACTGGCGGTGGCTTTCGAGAGCCACCAGCTGTCGACCATCGGCCGCATGGTTGCCAGTGGCCTGGGGGTCAGTGCCGTGCCGGCGCTGTGCATCAACCAGATGCAGGAGCTTGGCGCCCGCTGCGTCACCCTGGTCGAGCCCACGGTCGAGCGCCGCATCGGCGTGATTGCCCTCAGCGAACACAAGCTTTCCACGGCGGCGCAAGCGCTGCTTGAGGTACTGCTTTCCAATACCCGCATCCCGGAGGTGACATGCGTTACGTGAAACTGGCAGGTTCGAGCGTTCCGGCCATCGGCCAGGGCACCTGGTACATGGGTGAAGATCCGGCCCGCAAGGCGGCCGAGGTGGCGGCCCTGCAACAGGGTATCGAACTTGGCCTGAGCTTGATCGATACCGCCGAGATGTATGCCGAAGGTGGCGCGGAAAACGTGGTTGGCCAGGCCATTGCCGGGCGCCGCGACCAGGTATTCCTGGTCAGCAAGGTGTACCCGCACAATGCCAGCCGGCGCGGTATGGCGGCGGCCTGCGAACGCAGCCTCACGCGCCTGGGCACCGACTGCATCGACCTGTACCTGCTGCACTGGCGTGGCCAGCACCCACTGGAGGAAACCGTCGAGGCCTTCGAGCGCTTGCGCGAGCAAGGCAAGATCAAGCGCTGGGGTGTTTCCAATTTCGACGTCGACGACCTGCGCGAACTGCACAACCCCGATTGCGCCACCAACCAGGTGCTGTACAACCCGGCCCAGCGTGGCATCGAGTTCGACCTGTTGCCGTGGTGCGAAAAGCGCGCGCTGCCGACCATGGCCTACTGCCCGCTGGCCCAGGCCGGGCGCCTGCTGCAGCACCCGGTGCTGGCGGAAATCGCCGAGCGCCATGGTGCCACGGCGGCCCAGGTCAGCCTGGCCTGGGTGACCCGTGATGATGGGGTGATAGCCATCCCCAAGGCCGTGACGCCCGAGCATGTGCGGTTGAATGCGGCTGCGGGTATGCTGACCTTGACCAGCGAAGACCTGCGGGCGATCGACCGGGCGTTCCCGGCACCGACGCGCAAGCAGCGGTTGGCGATGGTGTAGCGACTGTCGCGAAGATAACTGAATTCGCAAGCAATCCTCGCACCCTGTGGGAGCGGCTTTAGCCGCGAAGAATCCAGCGCGGTGCATGGCACCGGCTGCGCCGGTGTTCGCGGCTAAAGCCTCTCCCACAGGGACCGCGCAAAAATCAGGGTTTTGCGTGAGGTGCCGGGGATCAATGGAAATCCCGGCTGCGTACGTCCAGCCCTTGCAACAGCGGGCTCACATCCTCCAGCCGCCGTGCTATCAGGTGGCGCACGCCATTCTCCTGCTCCAGCCGCCCGCTGACCTTGAGCAACTGCGACCCCACCAGCGCCCGCCGCTGCCGTTCGGCAAGCGCCCGCCACACCACCACATTGACCATGCCGTGCTCGTCCTCCAGGGTGACGAAGGTCACGCCACTGGCGGTCTGGGGCCGCTGGCGGCCCACCACCAGCCCGGCCACGGCAATGTTGTCACCATGCCCGACATCTTGCAGCTCGCGCGAACTGCGACAGCCCAGTGCCCGCAGGCGTGAGCGCAACAAGGTCAAGGGATGCGGCCCAAGCGTGGTACCCAGGGCCTGGTAATCGGCCATCAGGTCCTCTGCCACGCTGGGAACGGGCAGTTCGACGGTGCTTTCCGGCAAGGCCTCGATATCGGCGAACAAAGGCAACTGCGGCTGCACCGCCGCCACCTGCCAGCGCGCCTGGTGCCGGTCGCTGGCCAAGGCGCGCAGCGCGCCGGCATCGGCCAGGTGGGCGCGGGCACGCGAATCGAGCCCGGCACGCAGGCACAGGTCTTGGACATCGCGCCATGGCCGCTGCGCCCTCGCCTGCTCCAGGCGCCTGGCATCGGCCTCGGCAAGGCCGCGCACCAGGCGCAAGCCCATGCGAATGGCCAGCACCTCTCCAGGCTCAGGCTCGAGCGTGCAGTCCCAGTCACTGTGGCACACATCCACCGGCCTGACCTCGATACCCTGGCGCCGGGCCTCTTGCAGCAACTGGTCGGGGCTGTAGAAGCCCATGGGCCAGCTGTTGACCAGCGCGCAGGTGAAAATCGCCGGTTCATGGCACTTGAGCCAGCTGCTGGCATAGCACAGCAAGGCAAAGCTGGCCGCGTGCGACTCCGGAAAGCCATAGCTGCCAAAGCCCTTGATCTGCTCGAAGATGCGCTCGGCAAACGCCAAGTCATAACCATTGCGCAACATGCCCTGCACCAGCCGCTCGCGGTGCGGCTCCAGGCCGCCGTGGCGCTTCCAGGCGGCCATGCTGCGGCGCAACTGGTCGGCCTCGCCCGGGGTGTAGTCGGCCGCGACCATCGCCAGTTCCATCACCTGCTCCTGGAACAGCGGCACGCCCAGGGTACGCTCGAACACTTCCTTCAGTTGCGGCGAGGGGTACGTCACCGGCTCCTGCTTCAGCCGCCGGCGCAGATAAGGGTGGACCATGTCGCCCTGGATCGGCCCGGGGCGGACGATGGCCACCTCGATGACCAGGTCGTAGAACTTTTTCGGCCGAAGCCGCGGCAACATGGCCATTTGCGCGCGGGACTCGATCTGGAACACGCCCATGGTCTCGGCACGGCTGATCATCGCGTAGGTGGCCGGGTCTTCGGCGGGGATGGTCGCCAGGGTCAGGTGCCGGCCACGGTGGCGTTGCAGCAGGTCGAAGCAACGGCGCAAGGCGCTGAGCATGCCCAGCGCCAGCACGTCGACCTTGAGCAGGCCGACCATGTCCAGGTCGTCCTTGTCCCACTGGATCACCGTGCGCTCCGGCATCGCGGCATTCTCCACCGGCACCAGCTCGTCCAGGGGTTGCTGCGAGATAACGAAGCCGCCCGGGTGCTGTGACAGGTGCCGAGGGAAGCCGATCAGTTCGCCGGCCAGCACCAGCACCCGGCGCAGCGAAGGGCTGCCCGCCTCGAAGCCGGCCTCGGCCAGGCGCTGGTCGTCGGGTATGCGATCGCTCCAGCGGCCACAGCATTTGGCCAGGGCGTCCACCTGGTCGGCCGGCAGCCCCAGCACCCGCGCCACATCCCGCACCGCACCGGCGGCATGGTAGGTGTTGACCACCGCAGTGAGCGCCGCCCGGTGCCGGCCATAGCGGCGGAACACATACTGGATCACCTCCTCGCGCCGGTCGTGCTCGAAGTCCACGTCGATGTCCGGCGGCTCGTTGCGCTCGCGCGACAGGAAGCGCTCGAACAACAGGTGGTGTTGCATGGGGTCGAGCTCGGTGATGCCCAGCACGAAGCACACCACCGAGTTGGCAGCCGAGCCCCGCCCCTGGCACAGAATGCGCTGGCTGCGGGCGAAGGCGACGATGTCGTGCACAGTCAGGAAGTAGCTTTCGTAGCCCAGCTCCTCGATCAGCGCCAGCTCCTTGGCCAGCACATCCCGCACCTTGCTGCTCGGCCCGTCTGGCCAGCGCGACGGCAAACCCTGCTGGCACAATTCGCGCAACCAGCTCGCCGGGCTATGCCCCTGGGGCACCAGTTCGCGTGGGTACTGGTATTTCAATTCGCTCAGTTCGAACTGGCAGCGCGCCGCGATCGCCAAGGTCTCGGCCAGCAGGTCGGCGGGATAGAGCTCGCCCAGTTGCGCCTGGCTGCGCAGGTGCCGCTCGCCATTGGCAAACAGGAAGCGCCCGGCCTCGGCCACCAGGCAATGCTGGCGAATGGCGGTCATGCAATCTTGCAGGGCGCGACGACCGCGCACGTGCATGTGCACGTCGCCACAGGCCACGGCGCGGATGCCGACCCTGGCCGCCAGGCTACGCAAGCGTTCAAGGCGCAAGGTATCGTCACTGCCGCGGTGCAGGTGCACGGCCAGCCACAGGCGCTCGCCGAACACGCCGTGCAGCCACTGCCCGGGGGTGGCATCGCCGCTGTCATCGGCTACCCACAATGCCAGCAGACCCTGATGGTGCTGCTGCAGGTCATCGCGAAACAGTTGGTACTCGCCCTTCTGCGCCCGCCGCCGGGCCCGGGTGATCAGCGCGCACAGGTTCTGGTAGCCGGCCAGGTCCTGCACCAGCAGCACCAGCCTGGGGCCGTCCTGCAATTGCACTTCACTGCCCACGATCAGCCGCAGCTGGTGTTCCTTGGCCGCCTGCCAGGCACGGACGATACCGGCCAGGGTACATTCGTCGGTGATCGCCAGCGCCTGGTAGCCCTGTTCACGCGCGCGCCGGAACAGCTCGTCGGCGCTCGACGCGCCGCGCTGGAAGCTGAAGTTGGACAGGCAGTGCAGCTCGGCATAACCCGGGGTGTTCATGCGAACCAGCCCTGCAGCCACAACGGGCCGGCCTTGCCCAGGTCGCGGTAGGCCCAGCCGCGCAGGCCGTCGCGGGTTTCGATGCGGTAATAGTCGCGGCGCACATCGCCGCCATCCCACCAGCCCGACTCGATGCGCTCGGCATGGCCTTGCAGGCGATAGCCGCCTTCGTCCAGCGCCATGGGGGCCGACAGCAGCCAGCCAGGGCGGCTGCCAGGAACGACCGGCATGTTGCCCTGGGCACCCTGCTCTACCGCTTGCCAGGCACACTCGGGGCGATGATCGGCTGCCGCGCTCAGGCCCTTGACCGCCTCATCCCCCAAGCGGGCGCGCAGCCGTTCGCGCAATTGTTCCCAAGGTTGCGCCTGTTGCGCACGCGGGTCGAACAATGCCTGGTGTTGCGGCACGAAGGGTGGCAGGTCCTCGGCAACCAGCCGCAGGTTGCGCACCGGTGCGGGAATGCGTAGCGGTTCCAGGCGCCCGCGCGCCAGCTCGAACAACATTGCCGCATCGCGTTCGGCGGCCAGCAGGCCTACCTTCAGCAAGGTATCCGGCCCTTCGGCGTGCTCCAGGTGCAGGCAGAAACGCTGCACGCCACAGTCACGCCCGGCGAGGAACGCGGCAAGGTCGTTGAGCATGCGCCGCAGCGGGAACAGCAGGGCCTGGTGCGATTCGACGTCGAAGTTCAGCTCCAGGCGGGCTTCGAAACGGTCCGGCGGCTGGTAGAAGCCCAGCCCCAGGTTGCGCAGGCCGAGCAACTGGTCAAGGTGCAGCTGCACCTGGGCCGGAAAGCGCCTGGCCAGGCTGTCGCGGGGCAAGGCCAGCACCTGGCTCAACTGGCGCAGGCCCATGCGGGCAAAGGCCTCGGCAGCCTGCGCAGGCAGGCCGATACGCTCGATGGGCATGCCCAGCAGCGCCGCACGGGTGGCATCGGCGTCACTCACGGCCAGGCCATCGTGAGCGTTGGCGAGCATGCGCGCCGCCACCGGGTTGCTGGCCAGGACGATGCGTTGGCGCAAGCCCAGTTCCGCCAGTTCCTGGCGCAGGCGTGCCTCGAACAGCGGCCAGGGGCCGAACAGTTGCAGGCTGGAGCCCACCTCCAGCAACAGCGCCCGTGGGTAGTGCAGGCTGACCTGGGCACTGAAGCGGTAGGCCCAGGCTGCCAGCAACTGCTGCACCTGGTCGATGCGCCTGGGGTCGGCTTCGACGCAGCTGAAGCCATCGGCCAGCGCACGCGCCGCCGTCAGGGTTTGCCCGGCCCGCAGGCCGAGCGCGGCCGCGGCCGGGTTGACCGCCTGCAGCACGCGTCGCTGGGTCGGCCCGCCAAGCAGCACCAGGGGTGTATCAGGGTCGTCACGCTCACGCAGGACCGTGTCCAGCGCCAGCTGCGGAAGCAGGATGCAGGCCCAGAGCATGTTGCATCAGCCCCGCCCCGGGCAGGCGATGGGCAGCGCCGGGGGCATGCCGCCACGGCTTTTCAGCACGCGCCATTGTGCCGGGCGGGTGTCGACGGCAATGCGCAGCGCTGCGGGCGAAGGGTTGTGCGCCGCCTGTTGCGGCCGGCAGGCGAAGGCCAGCGCCTGGCCGGTTTCGGCAGCCACCTGCAAGCGCCGCAGGGCGCGGTCATCGGCACGTTCCGGCCAGCACAGCACCGCCGCGCAACTGCCGGAGCGCAGGCACTGCTCGGCGGCCCACAAGGCATCGGCAGGTGCGGCGTCCACCTGTACCAGCCAGCGCAGGTCTACCCCCGCGGCCTGCCAGGCCGGGGCGTAAGGAATGAATGGCGGTGCCACCAGCACGATTCGGCTGGCTTCAGCGCTCAAGCGGGCCAGGGTTGGCCACAGCAGCTGCAATTCGCCACAGCCGGGGCTGGCCAGCAACAGTTCGCTGAGCGCAGCCGCCGGCCAGCCACCTTCCGGCAGGCATTGATCAAGGGCGGCATGGCCCGTGGGCTGCAGGCCGAGCGGCCGCGCCTGGGCCTGCCGACCGCGCCATACCCGGCGCTGGTCGAGCAACCTGTCGAGGTCGACCACCGCGCCCATCAGTCACGCCTCAGCAAGCCGCAGAACACGCCTTCGATGAAGAACTCCTGTTCAGGCCGCACATCGATAGGCGCATAGGCCGGGTTGCGTGGCAACAGCCGGTAATTGCCACCCTGGCGCTGCAGGCGCTTGATGGTCACCTCGCCGTCCAGGCGGGCGACCACGATCTGGCCATCGCGGGCATCGGCCTGCTGGAGGATGCCGACCAGGTCGCCGTCGAAAATGCCGTCGTCGATCATCGAGTCGCCACGCACCTTCAGCAGGTAGTCGGGGGTACGGCGGAACAGGCTGGGGTCGAGCAGCAACTGCTCGTGAATGTCGAGGTCCGGGCCGATGGGGGCGCCTGCCGCCACCTGGCCCAGCACCGGCACTTCGAGGATTTCCGGGCGGCGCAGCCGTTCGGCCAGGCGTATGCCCCGCGCCTGGTTCGGCGTGACGTCGATGTAGCCGGCCTGGCACAGGGCGGTGATGTGCTTGCGCGCGACACTGCGCGAGGCAAAACCGAAGCGCGTGGCGATATCGGCCAGGCTCGGCGGCTGGCCGTGGTCGGCGATGCGCTCACGGATGAACTCGAAGATGGCGCGGCGTTTTGGGGTAAGATTGTCCATGGAGCACATTTGTACTCTTTTCGGAGCACGCTGAACAGCCCCCTTCGTCGACGGTTTGGCGGCTGCGATCAATTGCGACCGCGAAACTACCGCAATGATGCTGAAGGCTATATGGCTGGTCCGGCAAACCTGACTGCACATGGCGAATTGAATCAGCAGGGACACTGTGGGAGCCGCGCTTGCCGGCGATGGGGTGCGAAGCGGCCCCGGTTACAGATGCCCGCTGTGGGTCGGTAACAGCCAGTCGGAGCAGACCGTTCCGCCCCATCGCTGCGTCGTTACATAGACCAACGACCAAAATGCTGCTCCAGGAACTCAGTCACCAGCGAGGCGATCTGCAACTGGATCGCCCCCCGCGACCGGGCGTTATCGCCGTCCCGGCAAATGACACCATCCCCTGGAGCATCGTCTTCGAGCAACGCCATCGCGCCTGGTTTGCACGTCGACAAGAAGCTGAAATGGCTGGCGTCCTCGATCTCGACATAACGACTCGTCGCCGAGGGCAGACGCTTGGCAAGGTCAGCAGATTCCAGCTGCGCGGGAAGGTCTTCAGAAGGCGCGCCAGCCGCAATCACCAACGTCGGCACTGGCAAAGCCGCAAGGCTTTCATCGGTCAGGCCACGTGACAGGCCAAGATCCAGGGTAACGATGGCGGTGACACGACTGTCGCGCAAATCGCCACCCAGTCGAGCTTTCGATGCCGGGGCGCTGTCGGCATTGATCTGCTTGTAGACGCTGCAACTCGACAGCTGCGGATGGATGGAACAGTCCTGGGCAAAACGCTTGGAATCAAAGCGGGCGCCGGCAATTTCCAGCGCGGTCCAGCCGCCCAGTGAGTGGCCGACCACTGCAACTTGGCCCTTCGCCACCCGCCCGAACTGATCCGCCTGGGCCATGACCGCATCGATGGCCCGCTGCAAGTCAATGGGACGCCGCCACAACTGTGCCGCGGCTTCAGGGTTGCGATCGCGGGTAGTAGTGCCGGGGTGGTTGACCGCCGCCACGATGTAGCCTTGGTGAGCCAGTGCACTGGCCAGCCACGACTGGTTTCCCCAATTGCCGCGAAAGCCGTGGGAAAGCACCACCAATGGATACGTGCCTGCAGCTGGAGGTGCATCGCGCACAGCGAGGTCACCGCTGAAAACCGGGGTATCAGCGATCAACTGTGGTGGCGCAGTGGTCGTACTCGGGTACCAGACGACCAGCTCCAGCGGACGGTCTGTTTGCCTCTCCGATAATGTCGAGGTCTTGAAGCCAATGGGCTTGTAGCCAGCGAATGCAGGTATGTCCAGGCAGATAAAAAGCAACAAGCCGAGCACTGTTTTCATTGTTTTTCTTCCTTGATAGGTCAGCGTCGATCAGATGCAAACCGGTACGCGGGAAACATATCAGCCCTCGCCGCGACCCACACAATCTTTCCGGCGATGCAGCGCTCCAATAGATCAGATAGTGGAAATATATTTTGTGCGCTAAATATTATCGCGCAATATTCAACCCAGGCAGCAAGCAGTCGCTGATCCCACTACCCAAGCTAACGGAGCATGATCATGACCTTCATCAAAGCAATCGCCATCGCCACCCTGACCTTCGGCAGCAGCGTCGGCGCCTTCGCCCAGACCGCCTCCCCGTACCAGTACGGCATGAACCTGGACATCGCCCAAGTGATCGCGGTGGAGGCCTCGGGCCACGCCACCGACCACGCCGACACCGCCACCCTCACCTACCGTGACAGCGACGGCAAGGTGCAGAAGATCAGCTACCTGCGCCCAGCCACCTCCGCCAACCAGAACTGATGACCAAACTTCGAAAGCCGGAGCGTGCCAACGGCCGGTTACTCGGTTGGCTTTCCAGCTTTGGCAGTTGCTGACTCGACGCGCAGGCGCCAACCTCGCGTTCGAGCACAGCTCTGCCAAGGCTGCCGTACTCCAGTACACTCAGGAAGTCGCGAAGTTCACGTGACTCCAAAGGCAAAGAATCTCTCTTCTGGCCCGCCCATGATTTTGGACCTGGATACCCAATGCTGACTGCCCTGCTGTTCGACCTCGACGGAACCCTCACCGACACTGACACCTTGCACCTGCAGGCCTTTCGCCAACTGCTGCGCGAGCATGACGGGCGCGAGCTGAGCCAGGCGCAGTTCGATGCCCAGGTCAGCGGCCGCGCCAACGGCGAGCTGTTCGCCGAGCTGTTTGCCGGTGCCAGTGCCGAGCAGTGCCAGGAGCTGGCCGACCGCAAGGAGGCACTGTTCCGCGACATGTCGCCGGCTCTTGAGCCGATGCCGGGCCTTGTGCGCCTGCTGGAACATGCCCAGGCTCATGACATCGGCATGTGCGTGGTGACCAACGCACCGCGGCTGAACGCCGAGCACATGTTGAACGCCATGGGCTTGGGCCAGCGCTTCGCGCATGTGCTGGTGGCCGAGGAACTGGCACGGCCCAAGCCGGACCCGTTGCCCTACCTGACCGGTTTGCAGCGGCTGGGTGCCGAGGCCGGGCAGGCACTGGCCTTCGAGGATTCGCTGCCGGGGGTGGCGGCTGCGAGTGGCGCGGGGATCTTTACCGTGGGTGTGGCCACTACCCAGACGCCGGAGCGGTTGCTGGCGGCGGGGGCCGGGTTGGTGATCGATGATTTCAACGACCCGGCGTTGTGGGCATTGATCGGATCCATGCAATGAGCATACGGGGCCGCTTCGCGCCCCATCGCCGGCAAGCCAGCTCCCACCTCGACCGCATCGACCTCAAGCCATGCGCTGTCCCTGTGGGAGCTGGCTTGCCGGCGATCAGGCCAGAACAGGCAGCACAAGACAATTGCTCCCTCCTCGATCGCATCGGCCTCAAGCCATGCGCTGTCCCTGTGGGAGCTGGCTTGCCGGCGATCAGGCCAGAACAGGCAGTACAAGACAGTTGCTCCCTCCTCGACCGCATCGACCTCAAGCCATGCGCTATCCCTGTGGGAGCCGGCTTGCCGGCGATCAGGCCAGAACAGGCAGCACAAGACAGTTGCTCCCTCCTCGACCGCATCGACCTCAAGCCATGCGCTGTCCCTGTGGGAGCTGGCTTGCCGGCGATCAGGCCAGAACAGGCAGCACAAGACAGTTACTCCCTCCTCGATCGCATCGGCCTCAAGCCATGCGCTATCCCTGTGGGAGCCGGCTTGCCGGCGATCAGGCCAGAACAGGCAGCACAAGACAGTTGCTCCCTCCTCGACCGCATCGGCCTCAAGCCATGCGCTGTCCCTGTGGGGGCTGGCTTGCCGGCGATCAGGCCAGAACAGGCAGCACAAGACAGTTACTCCCCCCTCGACCGCATCGGCCTCAAGCCATGCGCCATCCCTGTGGGAGCTGGCCTGCCGGCGATCAGGCCAGAACAGGCAGCACAAGACAGTTGCTCCCTCCTCGACCGCATCGGCCTCAAGCCATGCGCTATCCCTGTGGGAGCCGGCTTGCCGGCGATCAGGCCAGAACAGGCAGCACAAGACAGTTACTCCCCCCTCGACCGCATCGGCCTCAAGCCATGCGCCATCCCTGTGGGGGCTGGCTTGCCGGCGATCAGGCCAGAACAGGCAGCACAAGACAGTTACTCCCCCCTCGACCGCATCGGCCTCAAGCCATGCGCCATCCCTGTGGGAGCTGGCTTGCCGGCGATGGGCTGCGAAGCGGCCCCAGGATTTCAAGGCAATATGCATGCCCCTGCCATTGTGCACACCCAGGTCAACCCATGCTGATCGACGAAGAACTGACCCTCAAGAAGCTGGAAACCTTCCTCGCCTTCATGCGCACCGGCAACCTCGGCCGCGCCGCCGTCGAGCTGGCCACCAGCGCCGTCAGCGTGCACCGTGCCATCCACTCGCTGGAAAGCGCACTGCGCTGCCCGCTGTTCAAGCACGAAGGCCGCCAGCTGATCCCGCTGGAAAGCGCCTACGTGCTGGAAAAGAAAGCCCGCCAGCTGATCCAGGACGCCGAGCAGATGGTCCGCCTTACCCGCGAGGCCGCCGGCTTCTACGCCGAGCGCTTCCGCCTGGGCGCGCTCTACTCGCTGACGGTGAAAACCGTGCCCAAGCTGGTCATGGGCCTCAAGCTGCGCCGTAGCGAACTCAACATCGACCTGACCCTGGGCTCCAACGTCGACCTGCTACAGCGCCTGAAGAACCACGAGCTGGAGGCCATCCTCGTGTCGCTCGACGAAAGCGTCAGCGACCCGGCCTGCGAGCAGCTGCCGCTGTTCTCCGACGATATCTTCCTTGCCGTGCCCATCGATTCACCCTTCGCCGAGCAGGCCGAAGTGGACCTGGCCGACCTGGCCAACTCCACCTTCATCACCCTGACCCAGGGCTTTGCCACCCACCGCGATGGCGCCCGGGTGTTCCAGCAGGCCGGCTTCGAACCCAAGGTGGCCATGCAGGTGAACGATATCTTCACCCTGCTGAGCATGGTCAGCTCGGGCGTGGGCTTTGCCCTGCTGCCCGGGCGTATCGCGGCGGTGTACGAAAACCGGGTCAGGTTGATTGCCCTGAAACCGCAATATCGCTTGCAGCAGCATATCGGCGTGG
Source organism: Pseudomonas sp. X4 (assembly GCF_040784925.1). Lineage (NCBI taxonomy): Bacteria > Pseudomonadati > Pseudomonadota > Gammaproteobacteria > Pseudomonadales > Pseudomonadaceae > Pseudomonas > Pseudomonas sp. X4. The sequence continues at coordinate 5,451,410 of NZ_CP160798.1, forward strand.
TGTTCCTCAAGGCGCGGGAGCGGGAGCCGAACCTGCTGGCGTTGCTGGCGGAATGCAGGATGTACAGCCTGGAGCGCTGAGGGGCCTCGGAACACAGCCTCTTTTGTTGTTTGCTGCACTGGCCTCTTCGCGGGTGAACCCGCTCCCACAGGTACCGAGCAAGCCTCGGGCAATGCACTTACCCTGTGGGAGCGGGTTTACCCGCGAAGAGGCCGGCACAGGCTGACTCAAACCACCAAGGCCCGCTGCACCTCCCCCACCGTTGTAGCCAGGCTGTTCAGGTGCAGGTTCAACACCCGCTCCACCGGCGCCTGGTCCAGCGGCCAGTGCAAGGCAATGCTCCCGGCCAGGCGCCCTTCGGCATGCACCGGCAGGGCTATCGCGCGGATCAGGAACGGCAAGCGCACCGGGTACTCCCAGTGCCCTTCGGTGCGCTGGCCGAACCCCTTGTTCGCTTCCTCCTCGATGTCGCGCAGCACCGTCTCGTCGCCCACCCGCGCATGGGCCGCCAGGCGCTGCACTTCATCGACCGCCAACTCACCCAGGCACGCCCGCCCCATCGCCGAGTGGAACAGGCTGGCATGATGGCCGACGATCTGGCAGGTGTGCGGGTAGCGTTTGCGCAATACCTGGGGGATGGCGCTTTCCATCACCTCCAGCCGCTCGCCGTCGAAACATGACAGGTCAACCACCAACCCGGTGCGCTCGCTCAACTCCAGCAACATGGGCGCGGCGTGTTCCACCAGGCGCCGCTTGAAACGCAGCTGGCGGTCACCGAACAGGCGTCGCGCGCACAGCCGGTAACGCCGGTCGCTGAGGCCGCGGTAGACCCAGCCTTGCTCCTGCAAGGTGGCGAGCATGCGCGACACCGTGGCCTTGGGCAGCGCCGTCAGGTAATGCAGTTCTTCCAGGCCCAGCGCCTGGTGTTCGCCAAGCAGGTCGACGATGGCCAGCGCCCGCTCCACCGAACGCACGCCGCCACTGTCTGCCGTGATGCCCATGAGTGTGACCTCCCTGTAGCTGGATGGTCAGGATAGCCAGCAAGATCCGCGCCTGCCCAGCTGTTTCATGGCGCTTGCAGGCTCTGGGGTGGGCGCCGCGCAACCCAACGGGTGAGCTGTTCATGGGCATGGGCCAGCTGCAACACCGCATGGTCGGCCTGGGTCGGGCCGATGATCTGCAGGCCCATGGGCAACCCGGCAGCGTTGAAACCGACCGGTACGCTGATGCTCGGCAAACCGGCCAGGGTCGGCCCTATCACCACTTCCATCCAGCGGTGATAGGTGTCCATCGCCCGCCCGCCGACCACCGTTGGCCAAGGTTGCCGTGCATCGAATGGGAACACCTGGGCCGACGGCAACAGCAGGTAATCGTAACGCTCGAACAGCTGGCCCAGCGCGCGGTACCAGTCGCTGCGGGCCACCGAAGCCTGGTACACCACCGCCGCGCTCAGTTGCAGGCCACCCTCCACCTCCCACTGCGCCTCGGGCTTGAGCAGCGTGCGCTTGCCCGGGTCGGCATAGGCGGCAGCGAGGTTGCCGTGCACCAGGAAGTGGCGATGGGTCAGCCAGCACTGCCACAAACGCGCCAGGTCGAACGCCGGCTGGCAGGCCTCGACCCGGCAGCCCAGTTCGGCGAAGTCTGCCAGGGCCGCTTCGCACAGGCTCAGCACCCCGTCATCCATCGCCAGGTAACCGTCGTAGTCGCCCAGCCAGCCAACCCGCACGCCGCGGAAATCGCGCTGCAACCCGGCGGCAAAATCGCGCCGGCCCTCGCCCAGCGACAACGGCGCCCGCGCATCGAAACCCGCCTGGGTCGACAACAGCCGCGCCACATCCACCACGCTGCGGCCCATCGGCCCCTCGGTGGCCAGCTGCTGCACGAACAGTTCCGGCGCCGGCCCGTGGGGTACGCGGCCCTGCGACGGGCGCAGGCCATACACGTTATTGAACGCCGCCGGGTTGCGCAGCGAGCCCATCATGTCGCTGCCGTCGGCGACCGGCAGCAGGCGCATGGCCAGCGCCGCCGCCGCCCCACCGCTGCTGCCCCCGGCCACCTTGCCCGGGTCGTAGGCGTTGGTGGTGGTGCCGAACAGGGTGTTGTAAGTCTGCGAACCAAGGCCGAATTCCGGCACATTGCTCTTGCCCACGATCAGCGCACCACTGGCCCGCACCCGCGCCACACTGATCGCGTCCTGCTCGGGCACCTGCTCGGCGAACAGCGGCGAGCCCAGGGTGGTGCGCAGCCCGGCAGTGGCGGCCAGGTCCTTGATCGCCTGGGGCATGCCATGCATCCAGCCGCGCGAATGGCCACGGCCCAGCTCGCGGTCACGCTCATCGGCCTCGGCCAACAGCGCCTCTGCCGGGCGCAGCGACACCAGCGCATTGACCTGCGGGTTGAAGCGTTCGATATGCGCCAGATAAGCCTGCATCACCTCCCGGCACGACATCTGACGGGCATGGATGGCCCGGGACAATGCCTCGGCATCGAGGGCAACGATGGGGTCGATGGCTAGCGGCATCACGGTTTCACTCCAAGGTTGAAAGCGGCAGGCTTGCCCGCGCGCGGGGCTTCTTTCAGGCAATAGGTGCCCAGCAGTGTCAGCAGGCAGGCGAACAGCACATAGAACGATGGCGCCACCGGGGTACCGAGCACCTTGCTCAGCCAGGTGACGATCAACGGGGCGAAGCCGCCGAACACCATCACCGCCACGTTATAGGCCACCGACACACCGGTAGAACGCACCTCGACCGGGAACTGCTCGGCCAGGGCCGTGGGCGCCGGCCCGAAGAAGCCACCGATGGCGGTGCACAACAGCAGTTGCATCACCAGCAGGCGCTCCAGCGACGGCGCGGCAGCCACCCACACATACAACGGATAGACCATGACGAAGAACGCCAGGGTGAAGGCCATCAGCACCGGGCGCCGCCCCAGCCGGTCAGACAACGCCCCGGACAGCGGGATCACCACGGTCATCAGCCCAACCGCAAGCATCTGCACCAGCAGCACCTGGTCCAGCGGCAGGCCGAGGTTCTTGTGGGCGAAGGTCGGCATGTTCACCAGCACCACGTAGAACGACACCGTCGCGCCACAGGCCAGGCCCATCGATACCAACAGGCTGCGCCGATGCTCACGCAGCACCTGCCACAGGCTGGGCGACTGGCCCTTGGCCTGGCGGCGCGCCTCGATGAATTCCTCGGGCTCTTCCATGTGCTTGCGAATCCACAGCCCCACCGGGCCGATCAGCAGGCCGAGCACGAACGGGATACGCCAGCCCCAGCTGTCCAGCGCCGCTGGCGTGCACAAGTGAGTGACCAGGGCCACCATCGCCGCCCCGGAGAACACCGCCAGGCACTGCCCCACCAGCTGCCACGAGCCATACAGGCCCTTGCGGTGGGCCGGCGCGCTCTCCACCAGGAAAGCCGTGGCGCTGGCGTACTCGCCGCCGGTGGCAAAACCTTGCAGCATGCGCGCCACCACGATCAGCATCGGCGCGGCCATGCCGATGGCCAGGTAGTCGGGGGCGAAGGCGATCATGGCAATGGACACGGTCATCAGCCGGATGATCATCTGCATCGCCGCCTTGCGGCCCTTGCGGTCGGAATACATGCCCAGCAGCACGCCGCCCACCGGGCGCATGAAAAAGCCGACGCCGAAGGTGGCCAGGGCCATCAGCAGCGAGGCGTATTCGTCGTCGGAGGGGAAGAACTGGCGGGCGATGATGCTGGCCAGAAAGCCGTACACGATAAAGTCATACCACTCCAGGGCGTTGCCGATGACGGCGGCGACCACTTGCCGGGTACGCGACACGCCGGTGCTCGAAGTCTGCATAGGAAACACTCCACACAATGATTGGGTGATCGCCCAGGCGCGGTCGCGCCCGGGTTCCAGCGGCAGTCGTCAAAAGGAAAGGTCAGGCGGGCGCGAGCCAGCGCTCTGCCAGCGCGCCCCAGTAGGCGGCGCCGGTCAGCAGGATGTCGTCGTTGAAGTCGTAGGCCGGGTTGTGCACCATCGGCCGCGATACGCCATTGCCGATGAACAGGTAGGCGCCCGGGCAGCGTTGCAGCATCCAGGCGAAGTCTTCGCTGCCCATCAGCTTGCGGGTGTTGCCATCCACTGCTTCGGCACCGAGCAATTCCACCCCCACCTGCCGGGCGAAGGCATTTTCCGCGGCATGGTTGACCAACACCGGGTAGGCCGGGCGGTGTTCGAGGGTGGCGCGGCAGCCAAAGCTCTCGGCCTGGCTGACGATAATGGCCCGCACCCGCTCCAGGGTCTGCGCCCGCACCTCGGCGTTCAGCGCGCGCAGGCTCAGGCGCAGCAGCGCCTGCTGCGGGATCACGTTGGCCGCTTCGCCGGCCTGCAAGGCGCCGACGGTAACCACGGCCGCCTCCTGCGCATCGATATTGCGCGCCACCACGGTTTGCAGGGCCATCACCACACTGGCCGCCGCCACCAGCGGGTCGACGGTCAGGTGGGGCATCGAGCCATGGCCGCCAACCCCGTCGAGGGTCACCGTGAGCAGGTCTTGCGAGGCCATCATCGGCCCTTCGCGGAAGCCCAGGTGCCCGGCCGGCAGCCCGGGCATGTTGTGCATGCCGAACAGTGCATCGCAAGGGAAGCGCTCCAGCAAACCATCGGCCAGCATCGCCTCGGCGCCACCCTGGCCCTCCTCGGCCGGCTGGAAGATCAGCGTCAGCGTCCCGTCGAACTGCCGGGTCGCCGCCAGGTAGCGCGCGGCGCCAAGCAGCATGGTGGTATGCCCGTCATGGCCGCAGGCGTGCATGCAGCCCTGGTGCTGGCTGCTGTACGCGGCGCCGGTAGCCTCGTGGATGGGCAGCGCGTCCATGTCGGCGCGCAGGCCCAGGCGGCGTGGGCTGCTGCCATTGCGCAGTACGCCGACCACGCCGGTCTTGCCGATACCGGTGTGCACTTCATAGCCCCATTCTTCGAGCAGTCGGGCAACCAGCGCCGAAGTGCGGCTTTCTTCGAAGCCCAGTTCCGGGTGAGCGTGGATATCGTGACGGATTGCGTGCAGGTCGCTGGCCACATCGTTCAGCCAGGCCAGGATGTGCTGATGTCGGGACATGTAGAGTCTCCTCGCGCGGGTGGTTTCCCGTTCTTGTTGTTCGCCTTGAGGTCACGACGGGTAAGGCAGGTCGTGCTTGACTGACAGATAAGCGCGAGGAAGCTGGGAGCACAATCGAATCTGGTTTCACACGGTGGAACACAAAGTCGTGCCTTTGCTGTTACCTTGAGCGCACTGTTCAGCCAAAGCCAAGGACTGCGTCATGCCCCCACGCCCCACCACCCCCACCGGTTTCATCCGCGTCCGTGGCGCCCGCGAACACAACCTCAAGAACATCGATGTCGATATCCCCCGTGACGCACTGGTGGTGTTCACCGGTGTGTCCGGCTCGGGCAAGTCCTCGCTGGCCTTCTCCACCCTCTACGCCGAAGCCCAGCGCCGCTACTTCGAATCGGTCGCGCCCTATGCCCGACGCCTGATCGACCAGGTCGGCGTGCCGGACGTCGACGCCATCGAAGGCCTGCCCCCGGCCGTGGCCCTGCAGCAGCAACGCGGCACGCCGAGTGCACGTTCCTCGGTGGGCAGCGTGACCACCCTGTCCAGTTCGATCCGCATGCTCTACTCCCGCGCCGGCCACTACCCGGCCGGCCAGGCGATGCTGTATGCCGAGGATTTCTCGCCCAACTCGCCGCAGGGCGCCTGCCCGGAATGCCATGGCATGGGCCGGGTCTACGAAGTGAACGAAGCGACCATGGTCCCCGACCCGTCGCTGACCATCCGCGAGCGCGCCGTGGCGGCGTGGCCGATGGCCTGGCAGGGGCAGAACCTGCGCGACATCCTGGTGACGCTGGGCTATGACGTCGATACCCCCTGGCGCGACCTGCCACAGGCGCAACGCGACTGGATCCTGTTCACCGAAGAAACACCCACCGCGCCGGTATATGCCGGGCTGACCCCGGCGCAGACCCGCGCCGCCCTCAAACGCAAGCTAGAGCCCAGCTACCAGGGCACGTTCATGGGTGCCCGGCGTTACGTGCTGCACACCTTCATGCACTCGCAAAGCGCGCAGATGCGCAAGCGCGTTGCCCAGTTCATGCGCCCCAGCCCGTGCCCGCTGTGCCAGGGCAAGCGCCTGAAGCGCGAGGCCCTGGGGGTGACCTTCGCCGGCCTGGATATCGCCGAGTTGTCGCACCTGTCGCTGCAGGCGCTGGCCGAGGTGTTCCGCAAGGTGGCGGCAGCAGATTACCTGGCACAACAGCAGGACGACCTGACCCTGGAAAAGCGCCTGGCTGCCCAACGCATCGCCAACGAACTGCTCGAACGCATCGACACCCTGCTCGACCTGGGCCTGGGCTACCTGGCCCTGGAGCGCAGCACCCCGACCCTGTCCTCTGGCGAGCTGCAACGCCTGCGCCTGGCCACCCAGCTGAACTCGCAGTTGTTTGGCGTGATCTACGTGCTCGACGAGCCTTCGGCCGGTTTGCACCCGGCCGACAGCGAAGCCCTGTTCGAGGCGCTGCAGCGCCTGAAGCATGCGGGCAACTCGGTCTATGTGGTGGAACACGACCTGGACACCATGCGCCGCGCCGACTGGCTGGTGGATGTAGGGCCTGCCGCTGGCGAGCATGGCGGCACCATCCTCTACAGCGGGCCGCCCACGGGCCTGGCCCAGGTCGAGCAGTCGAGCACCCGGGCCTACCTGTTCAGTGCACCGGCCCAGACCACGCGCGCACCACGCCAGGCCCACGACTGGCTGAAGCTCGAAGGCATCAGCCGCAACAACCTGAACAACCTCAGTGCGCAATTCCCGCTGGGCTGCTTTACCGCCGTTACCGGTATTTCCGGGTCGGGCAAGTCGAGCCTGGTCAGCCAGGCGCTGCTGGAGCTGGTGGGTGCGCACCTGGGCCATGCCGCCCAACGCAACGAGCCCGAAGAGCAGAGCCTGGAAGATGAACCCGAACAGGCCAGCGGCGGGCATGTGAGCGCGGGCCTTGGCAGCATCAGGCGCCTGGTGCAGGTCGACCAGAAGCCGATCGGCCGTACGCCCCGCTCCAACCTGGCCACCTACACCGGCCTGTTCGACCATGTGCGCAAGCTGTTCGCCGCCACCGAACAGGCCAAGGCAAAAGGCTTCGATGCCGGGCGTTTCTCCTTCAACGTTGCCAAGGGGCGCTGCGAGAACTGCGAGGGCGAAGGCTTCGTCAGCGTCGAGTTGCTGTTCATGCCCAGCGTCTATGCGCCCTGCCCGACCTGCCATGGCGCCCGCTACAACCCGGAAACCCTGGCGGTGAGCTGGCAGGGCATGAACATTGCGCAGGTGCTGCAGCTGACGGTCGACCAGGCCCTGCTGGTGTTCGCCGAACAGCCAGCGGCGCGGCGCTGCCTGCAGGTGCTGCAGGACATCGGCCTGGGCTATCTGCGCCTGGGCCAGCCGGCCACCGAACTGTCCGGCGGCGAGGCGCAGCGCATCAAGCTGGCCACCGAGCTGCAACGCATGGCCCGCGGGGCGACGCTGTATGTACTGGACGAACCCACCAACGGCTTGCACCCGCAGGACATCGACCGGCTGCTGGTGCAGCTCAACCGCCTGGTCGATGGTGGGCACAGCGTGGTGGTGGTCGAGCATGACATGCGAGTGGTGGCGCAGAGCGACTGGGTGATCGACATCGGGCCTGGGGCCGGCGATGCCGGGGGCCAGGTGGTGGTCAGCGGCACGCCACAGGTGGTGGCCGGGTGTGCTGAAAGCCGCACGGCGGAGTTTCTGGCCAAGGCCTTGTAGCGCCTGCACCGGCCTCTTCGCGGGTAAACCCGCTCCCACAGGTACTGCACAGCTTGCAAGATCTGTGGTGAACCTCTGGCTCCCACAGGTACCGCACAGCTTTGCAAGATCTGTGGTGAACCTCTGGCTCCCACAGGTACCGCACAGCTTTGCAAGATCTGTGGTGAACCTCTGGCTCCCACAGGTACCGCACAGCTTTGCAAGATCTGTGGTGAACCTCTGGCTCCCACAGGTACCGCACAGCTTTGCAAGATCTGTGGTGAACCTCTGGCTCCCACAGGTACCGCACAGCTTGCAAGATCTGTGGTGACCCTGTGGGAGCGGGTTTACCCGCGAAGAGGCCGGTGCAGGCTGTAGACTGTTTTTTTGCAACGGCCGCTGAAGTACAGTCTGCCCCATGGATAAATACGCCCCCCGCCAGTGGCTCCCCCACGAAAAACCCAGCCTGCCGGGCTCCCCCTCCACGCCCCTGCACACGCCCGTCAAACGCCTGGCCTACGGCGTGGTCGGGCTGCTGGTGGCGATCACCGGTGGCCTGGGTAACGCGCTAGTCACCGCCAACCTTGTGTTCCTGCAAGGAGCGCTGGGCGCAACCACCGCGGAAATGGCCTGGTTGCCGGCCGCCTACGTGATGACCAACGTGTCCATCAACCTGCTGCTGGTGAAGTTCCGCCAGCAGTTCGGCCTGCGCGCGTTCACCGAGGTGTTCCTGGTGCTCTATGCCCTGGTCACCTTCGCCCACCTGCTGGTCAACGACCTCAACTCGGCCATCGCCGTGCGGGCGGCCCATGGCATGGTCGGTGCCGCGCTCAGCTCGCTGGGGCTGTACTACATGATCCAGGCGTTCCCGGCGCAATGGCGGCTGAAGGCGATGGTGCTTGGCCTGGGCGCCTCGCAACTGGCGTTGCCGCTGGCGCGGATCTTCTCCGAAGACCTGCTACAGATCGCCGAATGGCGCGGCCTGTACCTGTTCGAACTGGGCCTGGCGCTGGCCGCGCTGGGCTGCGTGCTGATGCTCAAGCTGCCCCCCGGTGACCGCTTCAAGACCTTCGAGCCGCTGGACTTTCTCACCTTCTCGCTGATGGCCAGCGGCACCGCCCTGCTGTGCGCCGTGCTGTCACTCGGGCGTATCGACTGGTGGCTGGAGGCGCCCTGGATCGGCATGGCCCTGGCGGCCTCCATCGCGCTGATCTTCAGCGGCCTGGCCATCGAGCACAACCGCCAGAACCCGCTGCTGATGACCCGCTGGCTGGGCAGCGGCGCGATCATTCGCCTGGCCCTGTGCGTGGTGCTGATCCGCATGGTCACCTCGGAGCAGTCCACCGGGGCAGTCGGCTTCCTGCAGGCGCTGAACCTGGGCAGCGAGCAGATGCGCACGTTGTACGCGGTCATGCTGCTGGGCGCGGTGGCCGGCCTGGCCAGCAGTGCCTTCACCATCAACCCCAACCACCTGGTGATCCCGCTGTTCATCTCGCTGCTGGCCATGGCCACCGGCGCCTTCATGGATAGCAGTTCGAGCAACCTCACCCGCCCCGCACAGATGTACCTCAGCCAGTTCCTGCTGGCGTTCGGCAGCACCTTCTTCCTCGGCCCGTCCATGGCCCTTGGCATCAGCCATGTGCGCGCCAACCCGCGCAACCTGGTGAGTTTCTCGGTGCTGTTCGGCATCTGCAACAACCTCGGCGGCCTGATTGGCGCGGCACTGCTGGGCACCTTCCAGACCTGGCGGGAAAAATTCCACTCCAGCCACCTGATGGACCGCCTCAGCTACCTGGAACCCTTGGTCACGGCGCGCGTGCAAAGTGGCGGTGCCGGCTACGGCGGCATCATCGCCGACCCGGCCCTGCGCAGCGAAGCCGGCATGCGCCTGCTGGCCAGTGCCGCCACCCGCGAGGCGAATATCATGGCCTACAACGATGTGTTCGTGCTGATCGGCAGCATCGCTATTCTGACCATGATCTGGATCTGTATCCGTAGCACCTGGCTCTGGCACACCAAACGCCGGGCCATTTCCCCTGACTCCACCCCCGGCGCGCCCACCCGATGACCGACGACACCCGCACCACGACCACCACTGCCATCGCCGAAACCCCGGAAGGCGCCACGCCGCCCAGCGAGCCGACCAGCCCGGTGCGTTCGCGGCGGGTGCGGATCCTGTCGTCGATCAGCTTCGCCTGCGTGGCCCTGGCCGGCATCCTGCTGGTGCTGTATGCCTGGCGCCTGCCGCCATTCAGCAGTGCCATCGAAAGCACCGAGAACGCCCTGGTGCGCGGCCAGGTGACCATCATCGGGCCGCAGCTGAGCGGCTATATCGTCGATGTGCCGGTGCATGACTTCCAGTTCGTCAAAGCCGGCGACCTGCTGGTGCAACTGGACGACCGCATCTACAAGCAACGCCTGGCCCAGGCCATCGCCCAGCTGCAGCAGCAACAGGCGGCCCTGGCCAACAACCTGCAGCAGCGCAACAGCGCCGAAGCCACCATTGCCCAGCGCCAGGCGGCCATCGGCGATGCCGCCGCCCAGGCAACCAAGGCCAGGGCCGACCTCGGCCGCAACCAGGCGCTGGTCAGCGATGGCTCGGTGTCGCGGCGCGACCTGGACCTGGCCAGGGCCAGCGAAGCCGCAGCGGTCGCCAGCCTGGCCCAGGCCAAGGCGGCACTGGAAATCGCCCGCCAGGACCGCGAAACGGTGGTGGTCAACCGGGCCGCGCTGGAGGCCTCGGTGGAAAACGCCAAGGCCGCCGTGGAACTGGCCCGCATCGACCTCGACAATACCCGCGTCACCGCCCCGCGCGACGGCCAGCTGGGGCAGATCGGCACGCGCTTGGGGGCCTATGTCAATTCCGGTGCGCAGTTGATGGCGCTGGTGCCCGACACCCTGTGGGTGATCGCCAACATGAAGGAAACCCAGATGGCCGATGTGCGCATCGGCCAGCCGGTGAGTTTCACCGTGGATGCGCTGAACCACCTGAAGCTGCATGGGCACGTGCAGCAGATATCACCAGCCACCGGCTCGGAGTTCGCCTTGCTGCAGGCGGACAATGCCACCGGCAACTTCGTCAAGATTGCCCAGCGCATACCGGTGCGGATCACCGTGGATGCCGACCAGCCGGAGGCTCGGCGCTTGCGGCCGGGGATGTCGGTGGTGGTCAGTATCGATACTCGCAGCCAGGATTGATGTTGTTACCACTGGCCTCTTCGCGGGTAAACCCGCTCCCACAGGTTCACCACAGGTCTTGAAAACTGTGCAATACCTGTGGGAGCGGGTTTACCCGCGAAGAGGCCAGCGAAGATCATGCAGAGATGCCGTCTTGCCATGATTGCGCCGCTCTAGCCCGTAGGTTCTAATCGCGCACGACCCGTTTGCCTTTGTCACTCAAGGAAGTGTCACCATGTACAGGAAGATCGTGCCGCTGGCGCTGTTGGCAACCCTGGCCGGTTGCTCGAACAGCGAGGACACCAGCGAGGCCAGTTTCCAGAAGGCCGCCCAGGCCTACCTCGATACCCAGTACCCGCACTGCTTCGTCATCAGTTCATTCCCGACCAAGACCCAGGACTTCGACCTCCATGGCACCAACAAGGCGTTGCATGCCCTGGCCCAGGTAGGTGTGGTCAGCGAAAAGGAGATCTCGCGCACCGAGGTGCCCGCCCGCCTGTGGCAAGCGGCACGCACGGACATCTACTACGCCTATGACCTCACCGACGAAGGCCGCAAGTATTACAAGGCCGATAACGGGCTGTGCTTCGGCAAGGCGCAGGTCACCGCCATCGAGCAGTTCAGTGAGCCGAGCGAGGCGACCGGGCAGAAGATGTCGAATGTGACCTATGCCTACAAGATTACCGGGTTACCGGCGTGGGCCGGGGACGACGGGGTCAAGGCCAGCATTGCCGAACTGGGCAAGGCGGTGGCCAGCAATGACACGCCGCTCAAGGAAACCCGGGCGATGGTGCTGACCAGCCAGGGGTGGCGGTTGCAGGAGAAATAGCCGTTTGCCGGGCCGGCCTCTTCGCGGGTAAACCCGCTCCCACAGGTCCATCACAGGCCTTGAGACCTGCGCAGTACCTGTGGGAGCGGGTTTACCCGCGAAAGGGCCGGTACAGACTTACATCCACCAAGCCAGCACCACCGGCAACCAGGCAAACGACAGCACCGTAGAGCACATCACCAGGTTCGCCACCTGCTCCGGTTCGCGGTTGGCGCGCACCGCCATCAGGTAGTTGAACACCGCCACCGGCATCGCCGACTGCACCACCAGCACCGCACGCTCCAGGCTGCCCATGCCCAGCGCCGCACCTACCGCCCAGCCCACGGCAGCCCCCAGGCCAATGCGCAAACCGCCCAGCAGCATGCCGCTGCCCACATGGCGCAGGCGAATGCTGGCCAGCGACACACCCAGTGTCAGCAACATCAGCGGGATGGTCATGCCGCCCAGCAGGTCTGCGGTATTGGCCAGCCAGCGCGGCAACTCGAAATCGAGAAAGATGATCGGCATGGCGCCGGCCAGGCTGATCACGATGGGGTTGCGCAGCAGTGCCTTGAGCGAAGCCGCAGTACCGGAAATGGCCATGCCGAGGGTGAACTGCACGATCGAAAGGGTCAGGAAGAACGCCACGGCCAGGGCCAGGCCGTGTTCGCCAAAGGCGTACAGGCTGATCGGCAGGCCCATGTTGCCGGTGTTGGGGAACATGAACGCCGGCAACAGCACACGCCAGTGCATGCCCGAAGCTCGGCACACCAACAAGCCGGCCAGGGCCATGCCCAGGGTGCACAGCAGGCAGGCCATGGCCATGCTGGTGAAGGCGGTCGGGTCCAGTTCGGTGCGGCTGAGCGTGGACAGTACCAGCGACGGGGTGCCGACGGTCATCACCACCCGGGCGATGAATTCGGTGGGGTAGTCCAGGCCCTTGCGGGCCCAGGCATAGCCGATGCCGGCGACGATGAATACCGGGGCCAGGACTGCGAACAGCGAAGCGAACATGGGGGCCTTCCTTGGGGGTGAGCCCCGCATTATGCCGCAGTCTGCGGGATTGCCGGGGCTGCTTTGCAGCCCAATCGCCGGCAAGCCGGCCCCCATAGGTACTGCACAATGCTTGAGGTCGATGCAGTCGAGGTGGGAGCTGGCTTGCCGGCGATTGGGCCGCAAAGCGGCCCCGGGATGTCCGCCCAAGACGCATTCGTGTCGCCCACAGACTGCGGCGTCTCGTCGCACACCCAAGCCCCTTGGGCAAAACCGCGCAAGCCCGTAGAATCGCGCTTCCTTTTCGCCCGTCGCCTTGAACGGTGGCAACCGGCAGCGTCGCATCCAGCCCAGGCACATCCGTGCAGCCCCTCGGCCCCGTTCGGGTCGAGCCGGTGTGCGCGTCCGAAAAGGCGCTCATTCCGCTCATCCAACTAGAGGTACCTATGTCTCCGCGTTTGCTGGCCATGGCGCTGGCGCCCCTGCTCGGGCTGTTCATCATTGCCCTGGGCAACGGCTTCATGTCTTCCCTTACCACCCTGCGCCTGGGCGCTGCCGGCGAGTCGGCCACCACCATCGGTGTGGTTTCCTCGACCTACTTCATCGGCCTGACCCTGGGTGCCATCTTCAACGACCGGCTGATCCTGCGCATCGGCCATATCCGCGCCTACACCAGCTTCGCCTCGCTGATCGCCGTGACCATCCTGCTGCAAGGCCTGTTCTACGACGTCACCTGGTGGTCGGTGCTGCGCCTGATCAACGGCTGGGCGGCGGTGGGCGTGTTCCTGGTGATCGAAAGCTGGCTGCTGCTGGCCGGTGACGCCAAGATCCGCGGCCGCCTGCTGGCGCTGTACATGATCGCCTTCTACGGCGCCGGGGTCATCGCCCAGGCCGGCCTTGGCGAAATCACCCACATGGGTGACACCGCACCGTTCATGCTGGCCGGCGTGCTCGCCGCCCTGTCGGTACTGCCCATCGTGATCCTGCCGCGGGTGTCGCCGCTGCTGGACCAGGTCGAACCGCTCAAGCCGCGCCAGTTGCTGGGCGTTGCGCCGTCGGGCCTGGTCGGCTGCTTCGGTTCGGGTGTGGCCATTGCCGGCATCTATGCCTTGCTGCCGCTGTACCTGCAGCGCATCGGCCTGGATGTGGGCGAGGTCGGCAACATGATGGCCTGGGTAATTCTTGGTGCCATGCTGCTGCAATACCCGGTCGGACGCTGGTCCGACCGCAAGGACCGCCAGGATGTGCTGATCGCCCTGGCCGCGCTTTGCGTGCTGCTGTCGCTGGTCACGGTGTTCCTGCCGTCGGACTCGATCCTGCTGCCGGCGATGCTGTTCCTGCTGGGTGGTGGCGTGTTCACCCTGTACCCGGTGGCGGTCAGCCATGCGGCCGACCGGGCGCCATCGGATGCACTGGTGCCGATGATCCAGGGCCTGCTGCTGATCAACTCGCTGGGTTCGGCCATGGCGCCGGTGGCGATTTCGCCGATGATGACCGAGTTTGGCGAGGCCGGATTGTTCTGGGCCTTTGCCGTGGTCAACCTGGCCATGGTGTGCTTCTTCATGTGGCGCCGTGGCAAGCGCCCGGCGGCAGAGCACCCGGCCCCGTTCACCGCTTCGACCACCTTCTCGCCGACCGGTGCCGAGTTGCGGGTGACCGAAGACCTGATGCATGCGGCGCAGGAGCACCCGCCGCTGGAGCCGGTGGAGAGTGCTGCGCCAGCGCAGGCGCAGCGTTCAGAATCGCATTGACTCCGGGGGCTGCCCTGCAGCCCTTTCGCGACAAAAGGCCGCTCCCACAGGGACCTCATCAGCTTAAGGAATGCGCCATACCTGTGGGAGCGGGCGCGCCCGCGAACACCGGCGCAGCCGGTGCCATCCACCGCGTCGCCTGCTTCGCGGGCATGCCCGCTCCCACAGGATGCCCACCAGCTGAAGGAATGCGCGGTACCTGTGGGAGCGGGTTTACCCGCGAACACCGGCGTAGCCGGTGCCATCCACCGCGTCGCCTGCTTCGCGGGCATGCCCGCTCCCACAGGGGCCTCACCAGTTGAAGGAATGCGCGGTACCTGTGGGAGCGGGTTTACCCGCGAACACCGGCGCAGCCGGTGCCATCCACCGCATTGCCTGCTTCGCGGGTAAACCCGCTCCCACAGGGACTCCACCAGCCGAAGGAATGTGCCGTACCTGTGGGAGCGGGCGCGCCCGCGAACACCGGCGTAGCCGGTGCCATTCACCGCATTGCCTGCTTCGCGGGTAAACCTGCTCCCACAGGGGCCGCGCAGGTTTGTGGATCTGGCTTTAGCCATTCACCAGGTTGGCCGGGCGCTCACCAGCCAGCGCACTGAGCAGGTTGTCCACCGCACAGCGCGCCATGGCCTGGCGGGTTTCCTCGGTCGCCGAGCCGATATGCGGGGTCGCCACCACGTTGTCCAGCTGCAACAACGGCGACTGCGCCGGCAACGGCTCCTGCACGAACACATCCAGGCCGGCGCCGCGTATGCGCCGAGCACGCAACGCTTCGATCAGCGCCGGCTCATCCACCACGCGCCCGCGGGAAATGTTCACCAGGATTGCCTGTGGCTTCATCAGCGCCAGCTCCCGCGCGCCGATCAGGCCTTCGGTGCTGGCACTCAGCGGCACGGTCAGGCAAACGAAATCCGCCTGCTGCAACAGCTCATCCAGGCTGCATTGACGCGCCGCATGGCGCGCCTCCACCTCAGGCTTGGCACGCTGACTGTGATACAGCACACGCATGCCGAAGCCGGCCGCGGCACGCCGGGCCAGGGCCTCGCCGATGCGGCCCATGCCGACGATGCCCAGCGTCTTGCCGTGCACATCGCTGCCGAAATGCGCCGGGCCGAGGTTGGCCTGCCAGTTCCCGTCTCGCACCCAGTTCGCCAACTCCACAACCCGCCTGGCGGTGGCCAGGATCAAGGCAAAGCCCGTGTCGGCGGTGGTTTCGGTCAGCACGTCGGGGGTGTTGGTCAACATCACGCCACGCCGGCTGAGCTCGGCGATGTCGTAGTTGTCCACGCCGACCGAAACGCTGGACACCACTTCAAGCTGTGGCGCCAGGTCGAGCAGGCTGGCGTCCAGGCGCAGGCTGGCCCCCAGCAGCCCGTGCGCCCCCGGTAAGGCGTCGCGCAGGCGCGCCAGGCCATCGGGCCCGGAGGTGTCCACCCAGGTCACCTCGACGCGCTCTTGCAGACGTGCCATCAAGTCGTCGGACAGGCGTTTGTACAGGACGATTCGCTTCTTCATTGCACAGGTTCCTAATGGTTCATGGCCAGGCGCGAGTTGCCGCGCTTGGCCCGGCCGGATGTCTGGGAAGTATTGAGTGCGGCGGTAAGCGCCACCGCGGCCAGCAGCGCACCGCACATGAACAGGTAGGAGGCACCGGGCCCGCCCGTGACGC
The DNA here is from genome assembly GCF_040784925.1 of Pseudomonas sp. X4. Lineage (NCBI taxonomy): Bacteria > Pseudomonadati > Pseudomonadota > Gammaproteobacteria > Pseudomonadales > Pseudomonadaceae > Pseudomonas > Pseudomonas sp. X4. Next base: position 5,467,592 of record NZ_CP160798.1, read on the forward strand.
CATTGAGGTAACCCACCAGCCACGAGCCACCGAACGAGCCCAGCGCGCCCATGCTGTTGATCAGCGCCATGGCACCGCCCGCAACGTTGGCCGGCAGGATCTCGGGCACGATCGCGAAGAACGGGCCATAGGGTGCGTACATGCAGGCGCCGGCTACCACCAGCAACGCGTACGACAGCCAGAAGTGCTCGCTGCCCAGGGCGTACGAGCCATAGAACGCAACGGCGGCGATCAGCAGTGGTGGCCAGACGAAGCGCTTGCGCTTCTGCAGGCGGTCGGACGCCCACGACACACCGACCATGCCCAGCACCGCCGCCAGGTAAGGTACCGACGACAGCCAGCCGGCCTGCACGATGTCGAGGTTGGCCGCCTGCTTGAGGATCGACGGCAACCACAGCACGAAGCCATACACACCGATGCTCCAGCAGAAGTACTGCAGCGAAAGGATGATCACCTGCGGCGAGCGGAACGCCTCGCGGTAGTTCTTCACCGGCTTGATACCTTGCTGCTCGGCAGCCAGCGCCTGCTCCAGGGCGGCCTTCTCCTGCTCGCTCAGCCAGTTCACCTGGGCCGGGCGGTCATCCACCAGGCGCCACCAGAAGAACGCCCAGATGACCGCGGGCAGGCCTTCGATGATGAACATCCAGCGCCAGTCGTAATGCTTGACCAGGTAGCCCGACACCACCGACATCCACAGGATGGTCACCGGGTTGCCGAGGATCAGGAAGGTATTGGCGCGCGAACGCTCGGCGCGGGTGAACCAGTGGCACAGGTACACCAGCATGGCCGGCATCACCGCCGCCTCCACCACTCCGAGTAGGAAGCGGATGCCGATCAGCATGTAGACGTTGCTGACCACGCCGGTGAGCGTGGCAAGGCCGCCCCAGAGGATCAGGCAGACAAAGATCAGCTTCTTCACACTGCGCTTTTCAGCGTAGATGGCGCCAGGCACCTGGAAGAAGAAGTAACCAAGGAAGAACAGTGCCCCCAGCAGCGAAGACAGTGCGGGGGTGATGTGCAGGTCTTCAGCCATGCCGGAAGCGGCGGCGAACCCGTAGTTGGCGCGGTCCAGGTACGCCAGGCTATAGGTGAAGAACACGATCGGGATGATGTACCACCAGCGGCGAGGTGCCAGGCTTTGGCTTTGCATGGTTCGTTTCTCCTGAGCTTGTTGTTTTTGTTGCAACAGGTGTTTCGGGGTCAAGTGTTCACGCGCTTCTGCGCAGGTCGTGGGCTTGCAGCTCATGGCGCAGCGGCAGCCCTTCCATGTCGCCACGCGATTGCACGGCGCGGCTGCCGCACCAGTTGCCACGCGCCACTGCCTCGGCTACCGGGTGGCCCTCCAGCAGCGCACTGAGCACGCCGACGGCAAAGGCATCGCCGGCGCCAACGGTGTCCACCACATGGCTGACCGGCACTGGCGCAACCTGGCCTTCGCCCTTGGCGCTGCGGAAGTAGGCACCGGCGTCGCCCAGCTTGATCACCACCAGTTCCACCCCTTGGTCGAGGTAGAACGCGGCGATGTCCGCCGGGGTGTGCTGGCCGGTCAGCAAGCGGCCCTCTTCCAGGCCTGGCAGAACCCAGTCGGCCTTGGCCGCCAGGGCATTGACTTCGCGCACCATGCTGCTTTGGTCAGGCCACAGCGAGGGGCGCAGGTTGGGGTCGAACGAGATGCTGCGCCCGGCGGCACGCATGGCATCCATCAACGCATGCGACAGCGCCCGGCAGCCCTCCGACAGCGCCGGCGGGATGCCGGTGGCGTGCAAGTGGCGGGCCTGCAGAGAGCCCGGGCGCAGCAACGCCGGTGACAGCCGGCTGGCCGCCGAGCCACGGCGGAAGTACTCCACCGCCGGGTCGCTGCCGTCATCGCAGCGGGCCTTGAGCTGGAAGCCGGTGGGGTAGCTGGCATCCACCTCGACGCCGGAACAGTCCAGGCCTTCGCGGCGCAGGCTGTCGAGCACGAAACGGCCCAGCGAATCGTCGCCTACCCGGCTCAGCCAGCGGACCTTGAAGCCCAGCCGCGCCAGGCCGATGGCCACGTTGCTGTCGGCGCCGGCGATGCGCTTGCCGAACTGGCCGACACTGGCCAGGTCGCCGGCCTGCTCGGCGACGAACATGGCCATGGTCTCGCCGAAACACAGCACGTCATGCTCATGCATGGCTCAGCTCCTCACTCGATACGCCCTGCCCCAGCGCCGCCAGGTCGCGCACCTGGGCACGGGTCAGCGCCAGCAGATCGTCGCTCACCAACGGGTACTCGACAGCACGCACCACGCCGGGGGTGAACTCGGCCATGAGCTCAGCCCACTCCTGCAGGTCCGCAGTCTCTGGCGGGACGGCTACCAGGCGGCCATCGGCCCGGCGCTGCACGGCCTTGCAGTGCACATAGCGCACCCAGCGGCCAAGCTGGCGTGCGGCGTGCCGGGCAGGCTCGCCCTGCCACTGCCAGTTACCGATATCGAAGGTCATGCCAAGGCTCAGCCCGAGCTCGTCGGCACGCTGGAAAAACTGCTGCATGGGTTCGATTCGTCCACCTTGCGCGGTCTGGTCGTTCTCCACCAGCAGCAACGGCCCGTGCGCCGGCAACAGCGTCGCCAAGGCCGCGACGTCACAGCCCGCATGGTAGTGGCCCAGGGAAACCTTGAGCGCTACCGCGCCAAGGGCTCGGGCGGTTTCCAGCTTTTGCGCCAATTGCGGGTCAAGCTCGCCTTGTGCGGTCCACAGCTCCAGGGGTGTGGAGTACAGGCACTCCAGGCGCAGCGCGGCAATGGCTGCAGCCAGCGCTGCAGTGTCCGGCGCACGAGTGAACAGTTCTTCGCGCAGTTCCACGCGGGTAACGCCAGCGGCAGCCAGCAGGTCAAGGAACTGCTCCTGGCCACGTTGCCGGACAAAGTCGGCACCGTAGCTGGAGAGGCTGATGGAAACGGGGTTCGAGTGCATTGTTGTTGTCCTTATGAAACCGGTTTCATTTTTTGATGACAGCAGGCACGCAGGTGCCTGCCTGTGATTACTGTGGCTGGGTTGAACCTCGGATGATCAGCTCGGCCTTTAAGTCGAGGCGCCGGGCTGCCCCGCTGTCGCCGCGCAGGCGGCCAAGCAGGCTCTCGAATGCTGCCACGCCGATACGCTCGGTGGGCTGGGCCAGTGCAGTGATGCCAGTGCCGACCAAGGGGTACCAGTCGAGGTCGTCGAGAGCGATCAGCCCGACGTCCGCGAACAGGTTGCGCCCTGCCTGGTGCAGGGCCCGAGTCACGGCCAGGGTGGCGACACCGTTGAAGGTGAAGATGGCCTGCGGGCCATGGCCGCTGCCGGCGAGGAACGAAGCCAGCTGGTCATCCAGCCCGGCGCCGATTTCCAGCACTTGCTGGCGCATGCCGGGGCGCCGGCTGATCGATGTGCCGAACGCTTGCACCCGCTCCAGCCGCGAGCTGGTGCCATCGAGGCGTTCGGTTACCGCCAGGATGTCGCGGTAGCCTTGCGCCTGCAGGTGGTCCAGGGCCTGCTCGACCGCGTCGGCATTGTCCAGGCCCACCAGGTCGACATTCAGTTCGGGCAACTGGCGGTCGACCAGCACCATGGGGATGTCGCGCTGCAGGTTGAGCAATTCGCCGGGGTGATGGCCAAGCGTGTTCACGATCAGCCCTTCGACGTTGTAGGACTGCAGGGCCACCAGGTGGTGACGCTCCTGCTCGTCGTCGCGGTTGGTGTTGCACACCACCAGGCTGTAGCCGTGCTGGCGGCAGGCAGTTTCCACGCCATGCATCACGGCCACTGAATAGGGGTTGAGGATATCGGCCACCAGCATGCCGATCAGGCGCGTCTGGCCGCGCTTCAGGCCACGGGCCATCTGGTTGGGGCGGTAACCGAGGCGCTCGATGACCTCTTCCAGGCGCTTGGCGGTGGCTTCGGCGAGCAACTGCCGGTCACCGCCGATGTAACGGGAGACGGTGGCCTTGGAAACGCCAGCGACACGCGCTACTTCGCTGATGGTGACCCGTTCGCGGGCCTGGGCAGGCGCGTCGGTCATGGGCTGTCCTTATGATTGTTGTGATAGCGATGAAACCGGTTTCAATACAGCAAAATCGCACGCGTTCGTCAACATGCCGTTGGTCGGGTGTGCGATATTCATGCGTAGTAAATGCAATAAGAATACGCTTTAACTAACTGATATATATAGATAAATAAACGCAAGACCCTGTGGGAGCGGGTTCACCTGCGAATGCGATGTTGAATGTGCCGACGCATTCGCGGGTAAACCCGCTCCCACAGTGGATTGGGGGTGCAGACAGAGGGATGCGGTTAACGGAGGGCTTTCACGTCACTGGCGGTGACGGCATCCCCTTGGTTACCCCAACTGGTGCGAATGAAGTTCACCACCTCGGCAACCTCCTGGTCACTCAGGCGCCAGCCGAACGCCGGCATGGTGAAGTTCGACGGTGCCGCGTGCGTCGCCGGCACTGTGCCCCCCGCCAAGACCACGTGGATCAGCGATGTGGCATCTGCCGTCTGCACCACCGGGTTGCCGGCCAGGGCCGGGAACACGCGGGTATAGCCCTGACCATCGGTACGGTGGCAGGCCGCGCAGTTGTCGATGTACACCGCAGCCCCGGGCTTGCTGTCGTCGCCCTTCCACAGCGCATCCGCCACCTGTTTGTCGTACACGTGCGGCTGGTCGTCAGGGTTGCTCGGCGGCAACGTCTTCAGGTAGCGGGCGATAGCGGTCAGGTCGGCGTCGCTCATGTGTTGCATGCTGTGCTCGACCACGTCGCTCATGCCACCGAACACGGCGCTGCGGTCGCTACGGCCAGTCTTGAGAAACTGCACCAGCTGCTCTTCGCTCCAGCTACCCAGGCCGTCCTTGTGGTCGCCACGCAGATTCTTGGCAATCCACCCTTCCAGCGGTGCACTGCCAGCCAGGAACTGCTCGCCATCCTGTGGGCTCAGTGCCTTTTCCTGCATGGTCAGCGCCCGCGGCGTATGGCACGCGCCACAGTGCCCCAGGCCCTCGACCAGGTAGGCACCGCGGTTGACCACCGGGTCGGCCGCCGCCGACGCCTGCCAGGGCTTGGCCTCTGGCGCGAACAACCCGCGCCAGACCGCCAGCGGCCAGCGCATGCTCAGCGGCCAGGGGATGTCGGTGGCCTTGTTCGGCTGCTCGACCGGCTCCACGCCCTTCATGAAGTAGGCATACAGCGCCTGCATGTCCTGCTCGCTGACGCGCGCATAGGACGGGTATGGCATGGCCGGATACAGGGTGCTGCCGTCCTTGCCGATGCCCTTGCGCACCGCCTGGTCGAAGTCTTCGAAGCTGTACTGGCCGATACCACTGGCCGCCGGGGTGATGTTGGTGGAGTACACCGTGCCAATCGGTGTCTCCATCGGCAGCCCACCGGCGAACGGCTTGCCGCCCTTGGCGGTATGGCAGGCGACGCAGTCGCCGGCGCGGGCCAGGTACTCGCCCTGGCGCACCTGCGCATCGTCATTCGGCGCAGCCTGTGCAGCCACGCTGGCACCCAGCAGGGTTGCGATCAACATTGTCTTCATGCGCATCGCTCCTCAAGCCTGGACCAGCGGGCCAGGGTTTTTCAGGTACTGCTCGCGGATGGCGCGGGCCGACCAATAGGTCAGCGCAGCCACCAGCCCGGTCGGGTTGTAGCCCAGCCCCTGGGGGAACGCCGAAGCCCCCGGAACGAACACGTTGTGCACGTCCCAGCTTTGCAGGTAGCGGTTCAACGCACTGGTTTTCGGGTCGGTGCCCATGATCGCGCCGCCGTTCAGGTGGGTGGTCTGGTAGCTGGCGGTGTTGAAGTGGTCCTTGACCTTCTTGCCCAGCACGGCAATGGTCTTGGGGTTCATCGCCTGGGCGATCTTGCTCAGCTTGTCGACCATGAACTGGTTCATCCTGATGTCGTTTTCCTGCCAGTCGAAGGTCATGCGCAGCAGCGGCTGGCCGTAGGCGTCGCGGTAGGTCGGGTCGAGGTCCAGGTAATTGCCACGGTAGGACTGGTGGGCGCCGTGGGCGTCCATCGAAACCTGGTGGGTGTAGTAATCGGCGGTGGCCTTCTTCCAGGCGCTGCCCCAGGCCGGTGTGCCAGGCGGGGTGGCGCCGCCGGCAATCGGCCGTGTGCCGGCCTGGTTCACCCACATCGGCGAGCCACCGACGAAACCGTGCGGGCCATGATCGAAGTTGTCGGCGTTGAAGTCATCGATGGCAATGCCGTTGCCACCGGCGCCGATGAAGTTGTTGGTGTAGGTGTCCTTGTCGAAGAACGCCTTGACCGTGCCCATGTTCTGGTAGGCGAAGTTACGCCCGACCACGCCTTCGTTCTTGATGGGGTCGTACGGTTTGCCGATGCCGGACAGCAGCATCAGGCGCACGTTGTTGAACTGGAACGCCGCCAGGATCACCAGGTCCGCCGGTTGCTCCACTTCCCGCCCCTGGGCGTCGATGTAGGTCACCCCGGTGGCCTTGCGCTTGCTGTCGTCCAGGTTCACCCGCAGCACATGGGCGTTGGGCCGCAATTCGAAGTTCGGCACCTGGCGCAGCGCCGGCAGGATGTTCACGTTGGGCGAGGCCTTGGAGTACATGTAGCACACGTAGCCGCTGCAGAAACCGCAGAAGTTGCACGGCCCCATCTGCGCCCCGTACGGGTTGGTGTACGAGCCGGAGGTGTTGGCCGAGGGCAGGTTGTAGGGCTTGTAGCCCAGGCTGGCCGCCGCCTTTTCGAACAGCCTGGCCGACACCACGTTTTTCTGCGAAGGCAGCGGGAACGGGCTGGAACGGTCCGGCGCATAGGGGTTGCCGCCCTTCCCTTCGCCAACGACCTGGCCGTTGACGGTCCAGGCCTGGCCAGAGGTACCGAATACCTTTTCGGCAAAGTCGAAGTGCGGTTCCAGTTCTTCGTAGCTGACCCCGAAGTCCTGGATCGTCATGTCTTCGGGGATGAACTTGCGCCCGTAGCGTTCTTCGTAGTGGCTGCGCATGCGCAGCTCCATCGGGTCTACCCGGAAGTGCACGCCAGACCAGTGCAGGCCTGCGCCACCTACACCTTTGCCCGGCAGGAAGGCACCGAGCTGGCGATTGGGCAGTGCCACGTCGTTCATGCCATGGCGGATGGTGACGGTTTCTTTCGACACATCGACGAACAGCTTCTTGCGCACGCTGTAGGTCAGCTCGTCGATCACCTGCGGGTAGCTGCCTTCCGGGTAGGTGTCCTGCATCGGCCCCCGCTCCAGGGCCACCACCTGCAGCCCGGCCTCGGTCAGTTCCTTGGCCATGATCGCGCCGGCCCAGCCGAAGCCCACGATTACCGCGTCCACTTTCTTCATCACGGTCGCCATGCCTCAGGCCCTCTCGCCACGGATCGAAACAGCCGGGAACGGGTAAGGCTCGTTGCGCTCGACCCAATCCATGAAATCGGCGCGGGCGCCGGGGAAGCCGATCTGGGTCCAGCCGACCATGCCTTTGTTGCCGCCATGGATCGGGTCGCAGAAGAACCCTTCACGGGTGTTCTGCACCAGCAAGCTGAAGAACACCTTGGCCGGCACGGTGTCGAAAACCAGCTCTCCAGCCTCGACCTTGCTGAGAACGTGGTCCCGGGTAGCGCTATCTTGCGCAGCAAAAACTTGCCCGGAATTGGCCTTGCACCAGCCGTCCACGGCGGCGATGCCCAGGCGGTAGATCTGTTGCGGGCTGAGTTGCAGCTGGTAACCCAGTTCGGGCGCGGCGTCGGCCTTGAACGGGCCCTGCATGTACCACTGCGCGCCGGTTGCATAGGGGGTGTTCATCTGCCGGTCGATGAATTCGGCAGCGCCGGCTTCAAGTGCACCAGGGCCAAGCTCGTCGGCCGGGATGATGCGCGAGACGGCCGCCTGCACGAAGGCCCACTCCTCGGCAGTGAAGAACGTCGGCTGGTAGTTGCCCGCTGGCGGCGTGGCCGGCACTTTGGGCTCGTGTTGCGGGGCCGCAAGCAGCTGACTGGCACCCACGCCAAGCCCCGTGCTGGCCACGGTGACCACAGGGATCAAGGTCAAGGTCTTGCGCAGAAAGTCCCTGCGCGGGTTGTCTGGGGCATGGTCAGGCATTGCGAATCCTCATTGGCTGTGTGCGGCCTTGAAAAGCGCCATCTGATTTTCAATATGGGGGGTGGTCTTGATAGGCCATCAAGAAAACAGCCGGATAATCTAGTGTGTTCAGAAATGTTTTGAAACCGGTTTCATGCCGTATTTGCCTGCCATTAAAGGTCCCCATAAGCCTTTGCCTCCAGCCAAGGTATTTTTCACACTCAGCACGCCTTGAGCTGCATCTTCAGATTCTCAAATGCACAAAAGAAGAAAATTCCTACGATCGCATCGGACGTTTCGGGATTCCCGATAGATTGATTCCTGGTTTAGGTTCGGGCTTCAGCCAAATGCCTGCGACTAGCCGCGTGGATACTCCATGCCACTACGCAGCAATAGCGCGCCGACAAACGAGGATTAAGGATGTCCGATGAGCCCGATGCAACTGTGAAAACAGTACACAGGAAGAAAAAGCCGGTCCTGCTGGAGGATATCCAAGGGAACCAGCAACCTCGCTCCAGTACCGGACCTGGGCAAGCCATGGATATTCCTGGCTACCCGGCCGACCCGGACTTCCGGCTACGCGGCGGCTTCGCCAACCTGATGCTCGACGCGGCCAACCCGCTGTTCGGCCTGGTCATACGCCTGCGTACGCTGGATGACCTGCCCAACATCGAACAGGTGCACAAGGCCCTGCAGACCCAGGTCAGCGCCATCCGCGAGGAAATACAGCAGCACGGTTATTCCACCGTGCACCTCGAAGTCTATTCCTATGCCTTGTGCCTTTATCTGGACGAGGCCGTGATGAGCCGCCCCTGGGGGAACAATTCGTGCTGGAGCCACGAACCGCTGCTCAGCATCTTCCATGACGAAACCCAGGGTGGCGAGAAGATCTTCGTGTTGCTGGAGCGGTTGATGCAGTCGCCCAAGGAGTTCCAGGATGTGCTGGAGTTCCTGTACTTCTGCTTTTGCCTGGGCCTGAAGGGCAAGTACGCCCTGGACCCGAAGTGCAATGAAATCATCAACGCCCTGATTTCGCGGATGCACAAGGTCATTCGTGAACTGCGCGGTCCCACGCCGGAATTCGTGGGCGCCCCCTATACCAACGTGGTCCATCGCCCCCACCGCAGGCTGCGCCGGGAATGGCCCTGGTGGAGCCCGTTGGTGATCTCCGCCATCGCCATGGTCTGCGCCTACTGCTACTACAGCTACCGCCTGAGCTTGATCACCGCCGAGGTGCTGGAATCGCTCAACGGCGTTTTGCAGCAGTAGCAGGGGGATCCACATGCCTAGCCAATCCGACTTGCGTTTCACCTTCCAGCCGCTGGCTGGCCAGATTGACTTCGAAGTGGTTTCGTTCGAACTCGACGAAATGATCAGCTCACCGTTCCAGCTGAAACTGGAACTGATCAGTTTTGAAGACGAGGTCGACTTCGGCCAGTTGCTCGACAAACCAGTGCTGTTCACGATCTGGCGCGGTGAGCGCCCCTTGCGCTATGTGCACGGCCTGGTCAGCAGTTTCAGCCAGGGTGAGACGGGGTTCTATCGCACCCGTTACCGCGCATTGGTCGAGCCCGTGCTGGCCCGTGCCGGCTTGCGTTCGAACTGGCGCATCTTCCAGCAGAAGACCGTGCCGCAGATTCTCGAATTGATGCTCAAGCGCCAGGGCATTGCCCGTTTCGAAATCAAGAGCATGGGCGAGCATCAGGTGCGCGAGTTCTGCGTACAGGCCGGTGAAACGGACCTCGACTTCATCGCCCGCCTGGCGGGTGAAGAGGGTTTCGTCTATCGCTTCGAGCACACGCCGAAACACCACCTGTTGGTCATCACCGACCGACTGCTGGCGCTGGGGCAGATCAGCCGAAGCGCGCTCAAGGCTGACGACGAGGATGATGACTTCTTCGACGAAGAAGACATCGGCCCCGACCAGGTGCTGTACCGCGCCAACAGCGGTGGCGACCAGGCCAGGCCTTGCCTGCGCCGCCTGCGTTACAGCGAACAGGTGCGCACCGCCCGCCAGGTGCAGCGGGACTACACCTTCACCAACCCGCAGTACCGGCAGGAACACCGCGCAGGTGACAGTAGCATCACCCATCAGTCCCGGGACTATGAGCGCTTCGACTACCCCGGCCGCTACAAGCGTGATGCGGTCGGAGTGCCCTTCACCTCCACGCGACTCACGGCCCTGCGCCATGACGCCCGTATTGCCGAAGTCGAGGGTGACGATGTACGCCTGCAACCGGGGCTGAGCTTCACCCTCGTCGAGCACCCGCGCAAAGACCTCAACGTCCATTGGCGTGTGATGCGTGTACATCACGAGGGCAGCCAGTTCACCAGCCTGCAAGAAGAAGCTGCCGGGGCCGAACAAGGGACACGCTACTCGCAGGAAGCCGTGCTGGTGCCCGGCCGGATCGAATGGCGTCCGGCGCCACTGCCCAAGCCACGCATCGACGGCCCGCACATGGCCACGGTCGTCGGGCCGCCCGGGGAAGAGATCTACTGCGACGAGTGGGGCCGGGTCAAGGTGAGCTTCCCCTGGGACCGGGAGAGCGAGAACAACGAGTTCAGCTCCTGCTGGGTACGCGTGTCACAAGGTTGGGCAGGCGGCAGCTGGGGCTCGATGGCCATCCCGCGCATCGGCCAGGACGTGATCATCCAGTACGTCAACGCCGACCCCGACCAGCCGATGATCACCGGGCGTACCTATTGCGGCGACCAGTTGCCGCCGTATGACCTGCCCGAACACAAGACCCGCATGACCATCAAGAGCCAGACCCACAAGGGCGATGGCTTCAACGAGCTGCGTTTCGAGGACGAACTGGGACGACAGGAAGTCTTCATCCACGCAGAAAGAGACCAGAACAACATCGTCAAACACGATGAAACCACGCAAGTCGGGAACGACCGCACCGAGCGTGTCGAAAAGGATGAGACCCTTTCGATTGGCCAGGACCGCCGGGAAGAGATTGCCCGGGACGAGTTCGTCAATATCGGCCAGGACCGGGCCCACGAAATCGGCAAAGACGATACCCTGACCATTGGCCGGACCCATACCATTATCACTGGCCAGGACCGCATAGAACAGGTCGGCAACCACCGCCAGGACGTCACCAAAGCCAATCACACGGTAGAAATCGGTGGTCACCTGGAACAGAGCGTGGCCGGTCACAACACCTTGCAGGCCGGGGAAGCCATCCGCCACACAACCAAGATCTATGACATCCAGGTCAGCGAAAGCCTGACTATCAGGAGTCCGGCCGGGTTGCTGCGCATAGATGGTGCCGGTATCACGTTGGACGGACTGGCACTGGCTTTCAAAGGTCCTGTCAGTCAGCAGGCCAACTGCAGCCAGCGTATGACATCGACCTTCGGCGTACCAGAGCCCGGCGAGCCCATTTGCCTGAGCTGCTTGCTGAAAGCGATCGCGGACGGCCACAACATGATTCGCATGGAAGGAACAAGCTGATGCCAAGCCCATTTATCAGAACTATGGTGGAGGTGCTGCGCACCTCCGACCGCTATCGTCTGAGCGCGATCGTGGAAATGGCCAGCCTGTCACCCGGCGTGCAGGAAAAGCTGACCCGGCACTATGAGGACCGCTGCTGGCCACTGCTGCAACAAACCCAGTTCAACAATCTGCGAACAGCAGGCCCTTGGTTATTCGGATCGCGGCCAGGCTCTGATGTGTCGGCCCAGTACGATTTTCAATGGCAACTCGAACAGCTTGCTTCGGGCGCGGTTTGCGGCTGGATCGTCAGCGCGTTACCAACTGCCCAACTTGCCCGGCATCTGAGCCACGCCAACATCGTCACGGGAGCTGACGGCCATTTGTACCTCCTGCGCTTCCACAACGCTGCAGCTTTACGAGTGCTGGATACATATCGTGAGCTGCCAGGGATAAGCGAATGGCTGGCTCCCATCCATCATTGGTGGTCACCTGTAGCGCACCCGAACAAGCGGTTGTGGCTACAAGTATCCGGTGCAGATCAGCCTCCGTCCCTGCGCCTCCCACAAATCACGCTAAACGAAGACTGTTGGGCTGAATTGGCGGGAGACCCGCTGAGCTATCAACTTGCCGAGTTGATCAAGGACGAGCCGTCCTGTGCAGCCTTGGCCACTGCTTGCCACGGAACACGGGTTGGTCTGATCCAGCACTACCTGGATCAGGCGCGCGAGCAAGGCTTGGACCGTGAGGAAGACCTCATCAGCTATGTGCTCATACTGGCTCGCCACGGCGAGCAACTCAGTAGCTCACAAGCCTGGCAGGACGCGATTGTCGCAACGCGCGAACAGCAGACATCCCTGATGGACAACGTGCAGCAACGCCTGCGCGCCAAGAGTTGAGGTACACAGCCATGGACTCGGTCACCGAAACCCTCGAACTGTGCAGACGCATCACCACCGGCTACCGCCCTGCACTGCGCAACAGCCCTGTCGCCGACTGCACCCGCCGTTTCGAACTGCTGCCCCTGCGCTACGCCGCCGTCGGTGGCAACCCGGCACAACGCGCCCGCCTGCCCAAATTGCCGGGCTACCTCAGCCCCTTTCAGGATGTCGGCGAGCTGACCCATTCTGGCTATGCCATCCGCCCTTTGCGCGAGGGCTTTCTCTACCTGCTGATCAAGCGTCACAGCGAACCGGCCTACCAATGGCACAGCCAGTACCGCGTTGCACCCAACGGCTCACTACTGTACATCAGCGCCGACGCACCTTGGGAATCCGCCCCCAACGCCGCCAACCTGGAGGAGATCATTCGCGGCTTTGGCTGGACTATCACTCTTTACGATCTGGATGACATTCAGGAACTGCGCCCTTTGTTCAGCCCTTCCCCACTGACCCCACGCATGCTCGACAACTATCGCCTACTTGAGGACGAGTATCGCAGTAGTCTACCGGCCATCGATATCGCCCGATTCATCCAGCCCTCCGATGCGCCGCCGCAAGCCCATGTACTCAAGCACGATCAACTTGGCTGGGTCGCCGACTTCAAAGCGCAGGAGGATTCGGACCTGAAAGCGCTGCTGGACATGCAGCCGTTCAACAACGATCAGATCGTCTCGCCACACGCGTCACGACAAGCCCTGGCACCGTTGGTTAACCAAACCAGACCCCGCGGCGCCGCAATCGTCATCGAAGACGCCATCGGTATCACCCAGGAGCTCAATGCCTGGCGCAATGCTGCCGTCGACGACGTAAAGACCAAGTGGCTGCGGCGCTCCGTAGAACCAGGCGTGGACAACGAGCGCAGACTGCTGGTCGCGCAATCGTTCCTGGAGATCGAAAAGCTCTACCCGCAGATGATGGCCGACCAGATCGTCAAGCGCGAAGTCATGGCCGAGACGATTCGCAACCAGCCGGCCACGCCGGTGGAGTTCTATGCATTTTCCGATCGGGCCAGGCAACAAGCCGATGCGCATGATGAGAGGATGAGACCACACCTCGAGAAATTCGAGCGCGACGTGCGCGCCAAGGTCCAGGCCCGCCAGGATACCGGTGAATTCAGCAAGAAGTTCGACCAGAAATACGGCCATCTGGTCGACCGTCAGGCGATGCACGATCAGCTGGAAAGTTTCGAGCAGGCCATGCAACAGGCCCAACAGGAGACAGAGGATCGGGCCAAGGATCATGCCCGCTGGTTGATCAGTGAACGCCTGCTACAGGCCTTGGACCGTTACGACAATGCCGACCTGATCAATGGCCTGGCCTTTGCCGAACAGACCGGCCAGTGCGTGATCGGCATGGAGTTCAGTGAATGGGGAACGACTGTGCTGGATCACTGGTGGCGCAGTGATGTGGCTGATCGGAGCAACCTGGCGATGCGCGGTATCACGTACAACCAGGATGACATTCGTGATGCTCTCGCGGAGCTACGGGAAGCGGCCATGGCCAAACCGCCGTCGGAATCATGGTTCGTGCAGCGTGAGTCACTTGTCCGGCAAGCACACATTGCGGCGAATGCATTCGGGCGTGCCAACGCTTTATATGAAGAACTGCAAAACAGAAACAGCCACGCCAGCATCGGTCTATACGCCTGGTACGTGGCGCTGGGCCGACAGGTTCTGCGTACCGGAGCCCCCAACAGTATGGACCGTGCCCTGCACCATGGCCTGCGCCTGACGCTGTTTGCTTCGGTACATGAGACAGCTGTCGACATACGCCTGAGTGAAGCGGCTCGTAGCGGGCAGCCATTGAATCCGCAGCGCAGCGCTGGCCAGGCAGGACGTTACTTGGACCAGGCCTGGGCCGAAGGATTGATGCAAGCCCATAAGAGCGACTTCTACAAAGTACGTGTCTCCGGTCTTGTATGCCTGCTGGAAGGGATGCTGATGGCGTTCAAGGCCCGCGAACTGCCCGACAGTGATGTACGGATTAAGACCGAACTCATTGCGGCCGCCATGACCACGGCTGCGGCGGGTTTCGAGATTGGGGCCAGCTATGTGGAGCAGGTGGTGACGCGTTACGGCGCAAATAGCGTGACCGGTAGAGGTGCAGTTGCGACCTTGGGAAGGTTGAAACTCTGGGGCGCCGGATTAGCGGGGATGGGTGGGTTCGTACTAGCTTGGTGGGACTTCGCCGACGGGGTAAAAAATCACACTCAACATAGTGCCTCAACGAAATCCTGGGCATTGAGTGGGGCCTATTTTACGCGCGCACTGGCTACGCTCGCTTTATCTGTCGGAGAATTGGGAACGGCCATAGGAATAGCTAAACCCCTCTTCGATCGTCTCACGATCAATAACCAGAGCAAACTCATACGTCTTGTAGGGCGATCATTAGGCAGCCTGGCTACCAGACTGGGTACGCAGGCGGCTCGCTTGCTGTTAACCAAATTAATTTTAGGAGCGTTTTGGGTAGGCCTGATCCTCACTGCCATTATTTTCTTGCTTGAGGACGATGCGCTGGAAAAGTGGTGCAAGCGAAGCAGCTATCGTTTGGATAAAAGCTCTAAACCTTACGATGAACTAGAAGAGTTAGCAGCCCTGCACTCAGCTTTCAGCGAGGTCCTTTGATGTATCTTATCGAGCGGGGGCTGTGGGAGATGGCAATTGAGTCAAAAGCGAAGCGCAAGGTATTTGACGCGCAGAGAAGCTTGATTGAAAAGCGCGCTGACAAGGATTTCAATGAAAATGACATGAGCAAACACATACACTTCAACAGTGTCAGCGAAAACCCCAATGCACGCGGCCCGATATTTTCTTTTAACGATACCTATATGGAAATGCGCTGTGGCGGATCAGAGGAAAAACGCGGAATCATCACTATAATGACGCTTGGCAGTTTAGTTCCGATGACTTACGCATGGCTGAATATAACATTGAGCTCCATCTACACCAACATAACTCAACCCGACTTCTTTTCTGTGTTCTCGGTCCTATTCAGCACATACATGCTATCAATAGGCGGAGTCGTTTATTATTTTTATGCCAAATATGGATTTCGTTTTACGCGACTGGAAATGCTTACCAGCCGCCACTTGCTCATTCGCTTCAATCGAAAAACCCAGCAAGTTCACCTCCATAGACCAAGCTGCTGCGGCGGTATAGCAACATTCCCCTGGAGAACTACCGGAAGCACAGGCGTCAACCCCGAAGACGACTCCCTCAGCGCGGGCATGAGGCTGTGCCTAATCTGGCACCCCAACCGCACCGGCCTCCCTCACATGGAAATGGCCCTACTCGGCAAGCAAGGCCAAGGCGGTAGTGAACTTCGGGACGAGTGGGAATTCATTCGCCGCTATATGGAAGATGGCCCACATGCCGTCCCCCGTCCCCGTCTGAGCACCCAACTCCCCTCGCCCGTCCAGGCATTCAGTGCCCAGTTCGAAGGATTGGGTCGTTTCTTCCGGAAAAGCAGCTGGCTGTTCAAAGTCGTCCTGCTCTTGGTCTGTCCCGCCTTCGTCATCATCGGCACCGGCCATTGGCTGAGCCTGCTGTTGTGCTGGCGACCGCGCTGGCCGAAGGTGATCCGCGAAGCTGGCATGCCCGGTAAGCCCGTTCCAGCGGTGACAACGCTGAGCGACTACCCATCTGAGATCCAGGAGCGCCTGCTCGCCAATGCCGATCGCTGGCATCTCAAACCCGGCAAGCGTCCAGAGAAAAAGCCACGCAAATTACGTACTTCGAGATCGAAGGTGCAGCGACCGAGGAGCTGATGCTACGAATGGGTCGGCACGACCTGCCCCACTCCCCAACCTTGGGGGCACGGTACCCAACGACAAACGCCTACCAATACCGTTGAAAATGAATTGGATCCCTTGCCCTGCAAGGGCTACAGCGCATTTTTTCCGGCTTGGCACGCCTATTGCCGATCTCCTGCCAGACGCCCCAAGTCCATGGGCCCGTTTGCAGGAGGAAATGACTCATGCACCGACCGATACCCCACCCGCTGGCAGTGGCGATTTTCGCCGGCATGCTCCAGCTCCCGGCGCAGGCTGCCTTGAACGCTGTCGATCCAGGCGCCTATGTGCCCGCCAACGGCGGCTTCCCCGCCTGGTATCAGGACAGCCACGGTCGTACCCTCGACCTGTGCCTGACCAAGGCAGTCAGCTCGCGGGTGCCTGGCGCGCCCGGCGCACCGTCGTACATGTGCACGCTGCTGCCTACCCCCGGCGTGTTCGACGATACCCAGCCCATCGTCTTCCCCACCAACTTCCCTGACGAGGCGTTCTGGTTCACCGCCGACGCCGCCATCGTTGACGCCACCCGCGGCATCGATCTCAGCTACGGCACCGCGATCGAAGCGGCATTTGCCGCCGAAGAACCGGTCGACGGCGACCAGGTCAGCTTCGCCCGGGTGCGTATCCGGGTCGACGTGCCAACCGCCGGCACCTACGTGGTCACTCACCCCTACGGCGTTGAAGTGTTCGACGTACCTGCGGCCGGGCGCCGGGCGATCAACATGACCCGCGACATCGGCATTGCCGGCGCAGGTGATTTCACCGGTGCCCTGAAAGGCGATGTCGGGCCATTCCTGCGCAGTGTCAACGGCCCCTACACCGAAGGCAGCGAGCGTTTCATCGGCGACCCGAACCTGGAAGAACGGGTGACCGGCAGCCCGTTCAACACCAATTACGTGCGCATCGAAGGCCCCGGCGGCATCGACCTGCGCACCGAGCTGTTCGCGGTTTCGGGCAAGCTTTCCGCAGTGGCCCTGCCAACCCCGCTGATGCCGCAACGCACTACCTACTCGCGGCATACCGAGAACGGCGACCTGCGCGCCCAGCAGGACATCTTCGTGATGGCCCCGCCACCACCGGCCAGCGTCACCCTGACCAGCCAGACCCCCAACCTGAACCTCACCGAGGCCAACGGTACCGGCGCCTGGTACGCCCAGTCGGTGCTCGACCCGGCCGCCGGGACGATCCTGACGCTGACCGCCGACAACAGCGTGGCGATCCCCACCAGCAGCCTGACCACCGCCAACGTGCCGCTGACCGACCTGGTCACCATCACCCAGGCCCAGTACCGCCTGTCCACCGGCGAGCTGACCCTGGTGGCCAGCACCAGCGACGAAACCACGCCGCCAGTGCTCACCGCACATACCGGCAACGGCGCGCTGATCGGCAACCTGAGCGGAACTGGCGCCGTGAAGACGCTGAGCACCAGCCTGTCGCCGATCCCGCCGGCCAAGGTGCAGGTCACCAGTGCCAATGGCGGTAGCGACACCGAAGACGTGGTGCTGGTGCCATGAACAGACAAAGGCTCAGCCTTCAAGGAGGCAGCATGAACACTTGGTCGCGCCGTGCGCTGTTGGCCGCCGGTTTCTCTCTTACCGTTACCAGCGCCGCGTTTGCCGCGCTGTCCGATGTCGACCCGGGGCCCTACACCTTCGCCACCGGTGGCTATCCGATGTGGTACAAGGACAGCCTCGACCAGTCCCTGGAGCTGTGCCAGTCCCGTGCCACCAGTACGCGAGCACCCGGCGCGCCAGGGGCACCCGCCTACATGTGTACCTTGTTGCCCGAGCCCGGCATCTATGACGATGCCCTGCCGTTGGTGTTCCCGGACAACTGGCCGCCAGAGATGTTCTGGTTCCTGGCTGAAACAGCCATTCCGCAGGTCGGCAACAGCGGCTACGAGCTGGAGGTCTATGTAGCCGGGGTGGAGGCAGCCTTCGCCGCTGAAAACCCGGTCGATGGTGACCAGCAAAGCTTCGCCCGCATCCGCATCCGTGCTTCGGTCCCAAGTACCGGTACCTACACCATCACCCACCCTTACGGGGTGGAGACGGTCAACGTCACCACGGCTGGGCGCCGGGCGATCAACATCACCCGGGACATAGGCATTGGTGCTCCTGGCAACTTCCGGGGAGCGCTGGCGGGGGCGATCGGCCCTTGGCTGAAGGGTGTTGGCGGGCCTTACACCGCGGTCAACCCCGATACCGGCGCCATCGAAACCTACATCGGCGACCCCAATATCACCGAAGCGGTGACCGGCAGCCCCTTCAATACCAACTTCGTGCGCATTCAAGGCCCCGCTGGCACCATCCAGACCAACACCTTCACTGTTTCAGGCAAGGTACTGGACCAGCGTGCCCAGACCCCGGTCAGCCTGGAACGCGCCACCTACTCGCGCAATGCCACCGGCACCCGCACGGAAGTGTTCGCCAAGGCGCCCAGCGCAGCCAGCCTGTGCATGCGCAATGGCATCGCCCTGGTCGGCACCCCGCCTTCGCCGTGCCAGTACACCCTCACCGCCGACAACAACGGGCTGTTCTTCCACCAGCAGTTCGGCCAGGAAGCACCGCCTGCAGTGGTGGTGGTCACCGCCAGCAACAGCGCCGGCGGCACTCAGCCGACCGCGCTGTCGAGCAAGCTCACCGACGTGGTCAAGGTCAGCACCGCACGCTACGACTGGGCCAACAAGCGCCTGCTGATCGAGGCCAGTTCCAGTGATGAGGTGGCGATCCCCGACCTGCTCGCCCAGGGCTACGGTCGCCTGTCCAAGGCAGGCACGCTGCAGAGCCTGACCGTCAACGACGTACCGCAGCCGCCGGCCACCATCACGGTCAAGTCGGCACGTGGCGGCAGCGATGTCGAACCGGTGGTCGTGGTCGGCAACGCACCGGTCGAGGCGGCCAACCAGCCACCACTGGCCCAGGCCGATATCGGCAGCACCAGCGTCGGTATCCCGATCACCCTCAACCTGCTGCAGAACGACAGCGACCCGGACGGCAACGTACCGCTGACCATCAGCGACCTGACCCAGCCCGGTACCGGCCTTGGCGGCGTGGTGATGAACGGCACCACCTCGGTCACCTACACCCCGCCAGCCGGGGCCACGCAACCCGTGGTGGCCACCTTCAGCTACCGGGCGGTGGACGCCAAGGGCCTGAAGTCGGAACCGGCTACTGTCACCATCAACGTAGCGCCCAACCGGGCACCAACCGCCAACCCGGAAACCGTCGCCACCCTGGGCGTGCCATTGACCATCAACGTGCTGGCCAACGACACCGATCCGGAAGGCAACGTGCCGCTGACTGTCCCTGCTACCTCCCTCACCCAGCCGGCTACCGGTCGGGGCACCGTCAGCACCGACGGCACCACGGTGACCTACACCCCACCGGCCACGGTGACCACCGCCTTCACCACCACCTTCACCTACCAGGCGCGTGACTCGCTGGGGGCGCTGTCCAACCCCACTACCGTCACCGTCAACGTGTCGCCACGGCCCGCCGCCGAAACCTTCGCGGTCACGGCAGCCACGGTCACGGCACGCTCCAACAACCGTTACAA
Source organism: Pseudomonas sp. X4 (assembly GCF_040784925.1). Classification (NCBI taxonomy): domain Bacteria; kingdom Pseudomonadati; phylum Pseudomonadota; class Gammaproteobacteria; order Pseudomonadales; family Pseudomonadaceae; genus Pseudomonas; species Pseudomonas sp. X4. Next base: position 5,487,387 of record NZ_CP160798.1, read on the forward strand.
CTGGGACCTCAGCGGTACCTCGTCGGTCACCACCGGCAACACCGTCACCGTGCGGGTTACCACGACTACCGGCGTGCAGACCCTTGGCACCGCCACGGTAGCGCTGACCGGCCGCTGGCGCCTGGCGGTGAGCAATAGCACCACGATCATCCCGACTGCGGCACCGACGGCGACGATCACCACCAGCCAGGGCACCACACGCACCGTCAACGTAACCGTGCAGTAAAGGCCGGAGGTTGCAATGAAACGCCTGTACCCCCTGCTGCTCGGCCTGGCCCTGGTGGGCCAGGCCTGCTGGGCCGACGACCTGCTGGACAATGCCGACCTCGCGCCCGGCAACGACCTCGGCGACCCGGTGATCATCCGCCTGCTGCCGGCCGGCGCCGGCCAGGCTGCAGTGATCGAGCAGCAAGGCGCGGGCAACCGCGCCGCCCTCGACCAGAACGGCCAGGCCCTGCTGGGCCGCATCGTCCAGGCCGGAGGCGCGCAGGAAGCGTACATCTTGCAGGAAGGTAGTGACCTGATGGCCATCATCAGCCAACAGGGAAATGGCAACAGCGCGTCGATCCGCCAAAGCGGCAGCAGCAACAGCGCGGCCATCGAGCAGATCGGCAACGACAACAGCGCCAGCATCGTGCAGTCCGGCACTGGCCTCAACAGCTCCGTGACCCAGGCCGGCAATGGCCAGCACGTTCAGATCACCCAATACCGATAGCCCTGGAGGCACCCCATGTACAAGCTCGCTCCGTTAAGTGCCGCTATAGTCCTGGCCCTTGCAGGTCAGGCCATGGCTGCTGACAGCACCTCGTCCCAGACCCAGGACGGCAAGGAAAACATCGCCGAAGTCAGCCAGTCCCTGGCGCCATTCGCCTCGGCCACCCAGACCCAGACCGGCAAGGGCAACAACCACCTGGCGGTGCAATCCGAGAGCACCAGCGATATCCAGCAGAGCGCCAACGGCCAGTACAACGCCGGCTACGCCGACCAACTGTTCGAGAACGGCAGCCAGGTCACCCAGCACGCCAGCGGCAGCTACAACGATGCCTTCGTCAGCCAGTCGCTGGGCCTGGGCAACCAGTCGCTGCAAACCCAGCAAGGCGCCGAAAACACCTCGACCGTGTGGCAGGACAGCCAGGAAGGCAGCAAGGCCACCACCTGGCAATCCGGCCAGCGCAACGAAGCTTTCATCGAGCAGACCTTTGGTGGCAGCAACAACAGCAGCAGCATCAACCAGACCGGCCAGGACAACTACGCCGCCGCCGAGCACCTGAGCTACGTCGATGGCGATATCCAGGTCTACCAGGATGGCAAAGGCAACTGGGCGTATGGCGACCAGCGCGACGGCACCGGCGGCACCATCGGCATAGGCCAGTACGGTGGCGGCAACTCGGTGGAAGTGTGGCAGGACAACCAGACTGCCAGCCAGGCATCGGTAACCCAGTCCGGCCAGCTGAACGAAGGCTATATCGACCAGAGCTTCGGCATGAACAACAAGGTCAGCCTGTCGCAACAGGGCACGGCCAACGCCAGCTGGTCGGACCAGTTCGAGACCAACAACTCGAACACCACCATCACCCAGACCGGTAGCAACAACCTGCATTTCACCTACCAGAACGGTGAAAACCTCAACCTGACCATCAACACCAAGGGCAATGGCAACAGCGTCACTGCCAGCAACTGGAAAGGCGCCAAGATGGGCGGCCAGTTCGGTACCAACCAGAACGCCACCATCAACCAGAACGGCAATGGCAACGGCGCCAACCTGACCCAGAACGGTGACAACCAGCTGGCCACGCTGACCCAGAAAGGTACCGGCAACCAGATGGAGACCAAGCAGGCCGACATGAACAACGAGCTGTACTTCGAACAGAACGGCACTGACAACATCCTGATCGCCGACCAGCGTGGCACCGAAAACTATGCCTACGGCAACAGCCAGGGCAACGGCAACGTCATCAACCTGGACCAGTCCGGCTACAGCAACCAGAGCTACACCAATCAGCTGTACGGTGGCGGCAACGAAGCCACCATCAAGCAGGTTGACAGTTACAACGTCGCCTACGTGACCCAGGGAGGCCAGGGCAACAAGGCGTACGTCGACCAGAGCGGTGTCACCCAGACCGCGACCATCAGCCAGCTGGGCAGCGCGAACGTGGCCACCGTGACCCAGCAGTAGATCGCTCCCCCCTTGAACCGCGGTGCTCCTCTCCCTGGTGCCGCGGTTCCTTTTTATTCCTGTCAGAACCTCTTTTTCTTGCCGACCTGTTCGCGGGCACGCCCACACACAGGTACTCAACCGCCGTCAAAGCCTGCGCCAACCCTGTGGGAGCGGGCATGCCCGCGAATAGGCCAAGCCTGCCAAGCGCATTACAATGGTCCACACCCCAACCGATGCCTGCCCCATGATCCAGTCCGACCTCGACCTGTTCGGCCCCCAGCCGCAACGCCTGGCCAGCCACACCGTGCTGCTGCCCGGCTTCGCCCTGGCCGAGATCGAGCCTCTGCTCGATGCCCTGCGCCCGGTGCTGCGTGCCGCGCCGTTCCGGCACATGCACACCCCGGGCGGCCTGCGCATGGCGGTAGGGTTGACCAACTGCGGCACGCTGGGTTGGGTCAGTGACGAACACGGCTACCGCTACAGCCCCTGCGACCCGCTCAGCGGCAAACCCTGGCCCGCCCTGCCCCCCGTGTTGCTCGAGCTGGCCAACCGCGCCGCGGCCATGGCCGGGTTCGACGGCTTCGTGCCGGATGCCTGCCTGGTCAACCATTACCTGCCGGGCACCCGCCTGAGCCTGCACCAGGACCGCGACGAGCAGGACTTCGGCCAACCGATCGTGTCGGTGTCGCTGGGCTTGCCGGCGGTGTTCCTGTTCGGTGGCCTGCAGCGCGCCGACAAGACCCAGCGCATCCCACTGAGCCATGGCGATGTGCTGGTCTGGGGTGGCGAGGACCGCTTGCGCTTTCACGGCGTGCTCCCGATCAAGCCCGGCGTGCATCCGCGCCTGGGTGAACGGCGGATAAACCTGACCTTGCGCAAGGCCGGTGGCTGAATCGGACCAACGGCCCGCCACCCGGCGCAAACAGGATGAACGCGCATGAAACACGTTGAACATCTTGGCCAGGCAAGCTTCAAACGATATGCCATGCCCTCTTCAGCCTGGAGCCCGCCATGCCCTGCCAGCCCTGTTCCCCAACCCCTCACAGCGGAGCCGCGCGCCCATGAAAATGCCCTGCCGCGCGCCCAATTCCTCACTGCAACTCGATTACGTACGCGACACCCTGTTCGGCCCGGTGGCACAAAGCGTGGAATGCCAGTGCCAACTCGCCGCCCTCAACCTGCAAGGCCGCCCGGGCCTGCGCCTGCACATCTGCCCGCCGCTGCCCGACAAGGTCGACCGTGCCCACAGCGTGGCCTTCGTCTGGGACGGGCGCAGCTACCACGGTGTGGTCCGCGATCAGGGCAAGTGCGGTGATGGCGGCCTCAACCTGCTGCTGGAACTGCTGTAAGACGATCAACGGCGATCAACCCGGCTGAACCCAGCGGGCGCGTCACGTCTCCATAGCAAAAGGGCCCATGCCTGCCGGAGAACGCGGAGAACGCCAATGAACAGTCCGTTGCTCAAGCTCTTCACTCACCCCGCCGACGCCTGGCTGGATATTCGCCGGGCCGAGGAAGACCACCCGCAGCAGTATCTGCCGCGCCTGCTGGCCCTGGCATTGATCCCCGCGGTGTGCCTGTTCGTCGGCACCACCACCTTCGGCTGGAGCCTGGCGGCCGAGGAGCGGGTGCGCCTGAGCATGGCCAGCGCCGCGCAACTGGCGGGCCTGCTCTATGCCACCACGGTTGTCGGGGTGATGTTGATGGGCACGATGATCCGCTGGATGTCGCGCGGTTTCGATGCGCAGCCCAGCCTCAACCAGTGCATCGGCTTTGCCGCCTACTGCGCCACGCCATGGTTCTTTGCCGGGGTGGTCGGCTTGCTGCCGATCCGCTGGCTCGCCCTGGCGGCGCTGCTGGCTGCCTCGGCCTATGCCAGTGTGTTGCTGTATGGCGGGTTGCAGACCTTCCTGCGCCTGAAGAAGGAACAGGCCATGCTGTTCGCTACCTGCGTGTGGGGCGTGGGGTTGCTGCTGCTGGTGACCATCCTGGTGGCGATGATCCTGTTCTGGTTCAACGGCCTGATGCCGGAATATGTGCGCCCGGCCAGCCTGGGCTGACCGGGGCGCGGCAGGCGCCTCAGGCGATCGCCTTGAGTGGCGCCGGGTGGCTGTCACGCAGCGCGTGCAGCTGCCCCACCAGGTTGACCAGGTCGCGGCAACTGTTGAGGCTATGCAGGGGGACCCCGCTCAGGGTCACGCCCTCGTCGAGACTCTGGCCCTGACCTAGGCGGATGGTCAGGTTGGCGCCGTCCGTGCAGCTGACTTCGCAACGGTCGGGCAGGCAGGCCTGCTCGATCATCTGCCGCATTTCTAGCATCGAAACTCCTATCAACGACATGGTATGACCCTCTCTTTGGGATGGCCTGTTGTGTGAGTACGCCTTTGTCGGGCGAGGCGCCAATTGATATTGCGCATGCCGGAGCAGGCGTCCATGCGCCTGGGCAATGATCATGCGGGGAATCCGCTAGCACCTTAGTGGAAGATTGCCTGCGCAGTTCGAGTGTTCGAACGCGATGGCGGACTTAGCGACGAGCGGTGCCGGCAGGCCCCAGCGATGCCCACAGATGCTGCGCCGCATAGGCTCGCCACGGTCGCCAGGCCAAAGCTCGTTGCGCCAGTTGGGCGTCGTCGCCTTCGAGCAGGCGCAACGCCTTGATCAGCGCCACGTCGCCCAGCGGCAAGGCATCGGCCGCGCCGGCCTGGCGCAACGCCAGGTAGTGCGCGCTCCAGGGGCCGATCCCCTTGAGTTGGCACAGGTTGCGCAGCAGTTCATCCAGCACCTGCCCGCGGCGTAGCAGCCCGGGCTCGGCCAGCAAGGCACTGGCCAGCGTGCCCAGGGTGGCGGCGCGCGCCCGCGGCATGCCCATATCCTCGAACTGCGCAGCCGCCAATACCGGCAGCGCCGGAAACACGTGGCTCAGGCCTGGTGCGGGCCAGCGCAAGGGCACGCCGTGGCGTTGCACCAGGCGGCCGGCCAGGGTCATGGCACCGGCCACACTGACCTGCTGGCCCAGCACAGTGCGCATGGCCTGCTCGCAGGCGTCCCAGCCTTGTGGCACGCGCAGGCCCGGGCGCTCCTGTAGCAGGCGGGCCATCAGCGGATCGCGGGACAGTTCGGCATTGATGCGCGCGGGGTCGGCATCGAGGTCGAAGACCCGCCTCAGCCTGGCGGTCAGGCCGGGTAGCGCGTGGGCCGGGACGCCTTCAAGGCGGACCCGCAGGTACTGGCTGCCCGAAGGTGTGGCGTGCAAGACGGCGTGGCGGCCGGCAATTGCCAGGGTACGGCGGTAGGTGCCGTCGAGGCAGGTCTCGATGCCGGGGATGCAGCGGGCAGCGAGGAAGGCCAGCGTCGAGGGCCAGTGGTAAGGGGCGCGGTAGCGCAGCCACAGGGTGTGGTGGCCGGGGGTGGGCAATGATCGGCGCACGGCGCGCAGGGGGGTGAGCTTGGGCATGGCTGCATCATGCCAGCAAATGTAATACCTGTACCGGCCCTATCGCCGGCAAGCCAGCTCCCACAGGTACAGCGACAATCTCGAGAGCATCGCTGTACCTGTGGGAGCTGGCTTGCCGGCGATAGGGCCGGACAAGCCATTCAATCAACCAGGATCAATGCGCCGCACCGTCCCGTGCATCCTGCATCTGCCCGAACCGCCCGGCATGGAAGTCGTCGAACGACTCGGCAATTTCTGCCTGGCTGTTCATCACGAACGGGCCATAGCCCACGATCGGCTCGTCGATCGGTTCACCGCTCAGCAGCAGCAGGCTGGCACCTTCCAACGCTTCGACGGCAACATCCTCACCGCCGCGGTCAAGCAGCACCAGGCTGGATGGGCCGGCTTCGCGCTCGCCGTTGATCCGCACATTACCGCGCAACACCACCAGCGCCGCATTGCGGCCGGCGGCAACCGGCAGCTGCAAGGTTGCACCGGCATTCAGGCGCATGTCCCAGACATCCATGGCGGTAAAGGTTCGCGCCGGCCCCGAATGCCCACGATATTCACCTGCAATCACCCGCAGGCTGCCGCCCTCGCCGTCCAGCGCCACCACCGGGATGTCCTCGGCCAGCAGCGTCTGGTAGCCAGCCGCTGCGCGCTTGTCCCGTGCCGGCAGGTTGACCCACAGCTGTACCATCTCCAGCGTACCGCCAGTGCGGGCGAAGCCTGGGGAGTGGAACTCTTCATGGATGATGCCGTTGGCAGCAGTCATCCACTGCACGTCACCGGGGCCGATCAAGCCGCCAGCGCCGGTAGAGTCGCGGTGCTCCAGCTCGCCCTGGTAAACGATGGTCACGGTCTCGAAGCCGCGGTGCGGGTGCTGGCCAACGCCGCGCCGCGCACTGGTCGGGGTGAAGTCATGAGGGCCGGCATAGTCCAGCAGCAGGAACGGGCTGATCTTGCTGGCCAGGTTGTCGTAGGTGAACAGGCTGCGCACCGGGAAACCATCACCTACCCAGTGGGCGTGGGGGCTGCGGTGAATACCCAGAATCGTTTTCATGAGAAGGCTCCTCTCTTGGTTGAGATAACCTTACCAGTGATACCAATCAGGCAATAGCTAGCTAAAATGGCATGCATTGTCTCATTTAAAGGACAATCAGAAAAACACGGCGTGAAGTATCGGATGCCCCGTGTACTGCGACCTCAACCAATGCTCCAGCTTCAACGAAAAGGCTTGCCCCCGCACCCTGAGTTCCCGATAGACCGGATCCGCCATTGCCTGGCCCGGGGTCAGTCTGTCCAGATGGCGGCGATTTTCCACCGAGGATATCAACTCGAGAAAGACTGCGTAGTCTTCGAACAGAGCCACGCTATAGGGGTTGGAATGACCGAGCTTTGCCAGGCGTTGCAAAGGGGTGAGGGCCAGCAACTGTTGAAGGCGCAAGACCTTCGACGGCGCAGGGAGGCCGTGGGCCTCGGCAATCGCCACGATGCCGCCTGCAAAAAGCAGTTTTCGCGAAAATTGCAGTTTGATATTGCGTACACCCCACGCCTTGCCTTCGGCCCTCTTTTCCTCGAAGTTCGCCATGAGGGTGCGGTAGTAGCGGATCAGGTCGTTAAGCAGGAACCTGGCAAGCCCGCTTCCATGATCGTCAGGTACATAACGGCACAGCAGGTCATGCTGCCACCAGGCAAAGGCCTCATGCCCGAAGAGGGATCGGCCTTCGAGCAACATCAGCATTCGCCTGGTCAGCGCAGTATTGTCTTCGCACTTCCAGCCGATGTGTTCGCTCAAGTCCGAGTACAGCGCCAACGCCCCACGGCCGAATTTAGCCTCGTCGCTTTCTCCCGGATGGCTGATGGGCCGGACAAGGTCGCTGACCTGGCGCAATATGTCGTCCAGACGACCCGCCGGCAAACTGCTGTCATGCACGATGAAAAAGTCGATGTCCGAAACAGGGGAAACCTCGCATCGACCATAGGAGCCCACGCTGACCACAGCCAGTGGTGACCGCCCCACCAGCGGTGCAAGCGTGCTGTATATGGCCTGCCTGAGTGACTCGATTGTCTTGCAGGAGTAGTTGTAGCGTTCTTGCAGATACGATGGCTGTAGCAAGGTCTTGCTGGTCATGTTCGTACGCTCGGGCAAAGCCCAAGGTTACTCACGCCTTTGCACCCGGTGCTGTCTGGAAAAACTATCCCGCCGGCCCCTGCAGCAGGAACGCCTGCACTTCTTCGGCACACGCCTCAGGATGTTCCTGCATGAAGCAGTGCCCACCTGCAACCTGCCTGGCGGTCACCTGAGGGTTGAGCGCCGCCAGGCGGCTCACCGAATGGGGCACGAAGGGGTAGGTGTGCTCGCCGAACAGCACCCGCGTGGGCGTGCGGATCGCCGTCAGGCTTGCCCACATGCGCTTGGGGAAGGAACTGAAGATTTCCACTTCGCGGCTGGGCCGGCACTTGAGCACTACCGCTTCGCCACACTCGCCGATGGCATGCTCGACGTAGGCCCGCAGCGCCGCATCGGTCCACCCCTTGAAGATACCCCGCCCATGCAGCGACGCCAGGGCTGCCTCGCGGTCGGGCCAGTGGCTGCGACGGCTGGCGGCCTTGCGCGCCAGGGCGTGACGCTGATGCAAGCCGACCAGGGCTGCCACCCCCATCACACCCAGCATGCGCCGGCTGAACAGTACCGGGTCAAGCAGCACGGCACGGGTGAACAGCTGCGGTTCACTGGCCAGGATCAGGCCGGTGAGCACGCCACCGAAGCTGTGCCCGACGGCAAAGCGCGGTACGTCGCCATACTCGCCCCGCCCGGCTGCGAAAGCCTCCACCGCCAGCGCAGCGGTGCGGTTCCAGCCACGAAAAACCCCGCCATGGTCACTGTCACCATGGCCCTGGACATCGCTGAGCCACAGGTCGAAATGTTCGCCCAGGCGCATCAGCAATGGCTGGTAGGCAAGGCAGCAGAAGCCGTTGCCGTGCAGAAAATGCAGCAGCGGCTTGCCACTGGCCGGGGTTCGCCAGCCACGCAGGGTGAAGCCTTCGGCGCATTCGTGGGACCAGGGGATCAACTGCATCGGCTTGCTGTACTCGCGGGGTCAGGAAAACGCCGATTCTACAAACAGCAGCGGGTACAGTGAAATCACCAGCAACAAGGCCATCAGGACATTGAACAGCATCAGCCAGCGCGGGTTCTGCAACAGGTTGCGCAGGGCGCTGCCGAACATCACCCATACCCCCACGCTGGGCAGGTTGACCAGGGCAAACAAGGCGGCAATGACAATGACGTTGGTCACATAGCCTTGCGCCGGCGTGTAGGTGGTGATTGCACCGACTGCCATCACCCAGGCCTTGGGGTTGACCCACTGGAACGCCGCCGCTCCCCAGAAGCCCAGCGGTTTGCGGGCACTGGACGAGGCTGTGCCGACCGGCCCGGAGGTGGCGATCTTCCAGGCGAGGTAAAGCAGGTAGGCGGCGCCGGTGTAACGCAGTACCGTGTACAGCGGCGGCCAGGCCTTGAACACCTCGCCCAGGCCCAGGCCAACGGCCAGCACCATTACCATGAAACCGACGCTGATCCCCATGGCGTGCGGGATGGAGCGGCGCACACCGAAGTTGACGCCCGAGGCCAGCAGCATGGTGTTGTTGGGGCCAGGAGTGATGGAGGACACGAAGGCAAACAGCACGAAGGCGGTGAGCAGGTCGGCAGAGGCAAGCATGGCAGGCATTCCACATTCTTTATGGGTGCTGTCACACTAACGGAGTCGCCCTCCTCTGCGACCGATACAGTTTCACTAAATTGTGTAGATACACATCGCTGTACCGCTACCACCAGACCAAGGAAGCCGTCACCATGAGCCTTACCATTCGCCCTGCCGTTCGCGCCGATGCCGAGCAGATCCTGGCCTTCATCACCGAACTGGCCGAGTACGAACGCGCTCGCCACGAGGTGATCGCGAGCGTTGCCGATATCGAGCACAGCCTTTTTGGCGAGGGCAGCACCGTGCACAGCCTGATTTGCGAGCGCGATGGCCGGGCAATCGGCTTTGCCGTGTATTTCTACAGCTACTCGACCTGGCTCGGGCGCAACGGCATCTACCTGGAAGACCTGTACATAACGCCCGAGCAGCGCGGCGACGGTGCCGGGCGGCAATTGCTGCGGCATATTGCACGCGAAGCGGTGGCGAATGATTGCGGGCGGCTGGAATGGAGCGTGCTGGACTGGAACGAGCCCGCGATCGGCTTCTATCAGAAGCTGGGGGCCGAAGCACAGGATGAGTGGGTGCGCTACCGGCTGGACGGGGAGAAGCTGGCGGCGTTTGCCCGGGGCTGACCGGGAGCGCTTCGCAATCCCTGTGGGAGCGGCCTTGTGTCGCGAAAGGGCTGCAAAGCAGCCCCAGCAATTTCAACTGTCACGCATCAATCCTGGGGCCGCTTTGCGGCCCTTTCGCGACACAAGGCCGCTCCCACAAGTACAGCGACAACCTCGAGAGCAGCGCTGTACCTGTGTAGGCTTTAGCCGCGAACACCGACGCAGCCGGTGCTATGCACAGAGTACCCGCAGCGCCCGCAAACTCGATTCTGGCAATTGACGGCAGCCCCGCCCCATGGTCTCCTTATGCCTCGCGTTCAGGTGCCCCCGATGGGGGTGAAACGGGAAACCGGTGCGTCACAGGCCCTCCAGCAGGGCCGGACAAGGCCGGTGCTGCCCCCGCAACGGTAAGCGAGCGAAGCGTCTGTACCACTGTGCCCGATCACCCGGCATGGGAAGGTGACGCCTTCCAGGAGCCTGGCTCCTCCTCGCAAGCCCGGAGACCGGCCTGGCGTTCATGAACACCCCGCGGTGGGCGGGCGCTGTTGCATTCCCCTGGGCTGCCACGCTCGGGGCTGCCGCGCTTGCCCGTTGCCCACAAAAAGCAGAGGAACGCGTCATGCCCGTCACCAGCGCCAAGCAACACAGCATCACCACCCCCGTCACCCTCAGCCAGCGTGTCGTCATCGCCGTCGGCGCCAGCCTGCTGGGCCTGTGCCTGGTGTACTTCGCCGGCTTCTCGCACATCGAGGCCGTGCACAACGCCGCCCACGACACCCGCCACAGCGCCGCCTTCCCCTGCCACTGAGTACGCCCGATGATCACACGCATTGCCCGTACCGCGGGCTTCAGCGGGTTGCTGGCGGCCTTGCTGCTGACCTTGCTGCAAAGCTTCTGGGTCGCCCCGCTGATTCTCGAGGCAGAAACCTACGAATCCTCGGCCCCGGTCGCCCAGCACGAGCATGCCGGCGAAGTGGCCGCCCATGAACACAGCGCCGAAGCCTGGTCGCCGGAAGATGGCTGGCAGCGGGTGCTGTCCACCACTGGCGGCAACCTGGTGGTCGCGGTCGGCTTCGCCCTGATCCTCACCGCCCTGTACAGCCTGCGCGAACCCAAGCGTGCCGGCACTGGCGCACTGTGGGGCCTGGCGGGCTTCGCCGTGTTCTGCCTGGCCCCGACCCTGGGCCTGCCGCCGGAACTGCCAGGTACTGCAGCCGCCGACCTGGGGCAACGCCAGGCCTGGTGGATCGGCACCGCCAGCGCCACCGCGCTGGGCCTTGCCCTGCTGGTATTCGCCCGCCACTGGTTGCTGAAGGCGCTGGGCGCCGTGCTGCTGGTCATTCCCCATGTGATCGGTGCGCCGCAACCCGAGGTGCACGAGAGCTTGGCCCCCGCCGCACTGGAAACCCAGTTCAAAGTGGCCTCCTGGCTGACCAACGCCGCCTTCTGGCTGGCCCTGGGCCTGCTCAGCGCCTGGCTGTTCCGGCGCTCCAGCCAGGCCTGATGCCTGCCTTTTACGCCGGCTTCGGCTGCCGCCGGGGTTGCCCGGCGGACACGCTGGAAACCTTGCTACGCCAGGCCCTGGCCAACCAGGGCCTGGCGTTGGCCGGCCTGCACGGTATCGCCAGCATCAGCCTGAAGGCCGACGAACCCGGCTTGCAGCAACTGGCCGAACGCCTCGGCGTGCCCTTGGTGTTGTACGATACCGCGCAGTTGCAACCCTACGAACTCCAGCTCAGCCACCGCTCCGCCGCTGCCCATGCCCACTGCGGCTGCTGGGGCGTGGCGGAGAGCGCGGCACTGGCGCTGGCCAGCCAGCGGCTCGGCACGGCCAGGTTGCTGCTGACGCGCCAGGTACTGGGCCCGGCTACCCTCGCCCTGGCCTGTTGAACGTTCCCCCTCTTTCCTGCAAGGACTTTCCATGACGGTCTACTTCATCGGCGCCGGCCCCGGCGACCCGGAACTGATCACAATCAAGGGCCAACGGCTGATCCGCCAGTGCCCGGTGATCATCTATGCCGGTTCGCTGGTGCCGGCCGCCGTGCTCGAGGGCCACCAGGCCGAGACCGTGATCAACAGCGCCGAACTGCACCTGGAACAAATCATCGCCGCCATGCGCAGTGCGCATGAGCAAGGCCTGGATGTGGCCCGGGTACACAGTGGCGACCCCAGCCTGTACGGCGCCATCGGCGAGCAGATCCGCCATCTGCAGGCGCTGGGCATCGATTACCAGATCATCCCCGGGGTCACCGCCACGGCGGCCAGCGCCGCCCTGCTCGGCTGCGAACTGACCCTGCCCCAGGTAGCGCAGACCGTTATCCTTACCCGCTATGGCGACAGTTCGCCGATGCCGCCCGGCGAGCAACTTGGCGACCTGGCGCGCCACGGCAGCACCCTGGCAATTCACCTGGGGGTCAAGCACCTGTCGCGTATCGTCGAAGAACTGCTGCCGCACTACGGCGCGCACTGCCCGGTGGCGGTGGTGCATCGCGCCACCTGGCCGGATCAGGACTGGGTGCGCGGCACCCTCGGCGATATCGTCGAACGCGTCGCGGCCAAGGGCTTCCGGCGCACGGCGCTGATCCTGGTCGGCCATGTGCTGGGCGACACACCGTTTGCCGAATCGGCCTTGTATCGCGCCGGGCATGCCCACCTGTATCGCCCTGCCGACTGAGCATTGCCAGGTTCGCCACGGGCGTAGCAGACTCCGGCTTCCCGCCTGCAAACAGGAGTCATGCCCATGCTGGACCTACGCCCAAACTGCGAGTGCTGCGATACCGACCTGCCGGGTGACAGCCCCGATGCGCTGATCTGCTCCTTCGAATGCACCTTCTGCCGCACCTGCGCCGAAACCCGTTTCCAGGGCCGCTGCCCGAACTGCACCGGCCAGTTGGTGGCACGCCCGACACGGGTCGGCCAGGCGCTGGTCAACAACCCTGCCTCGACCCAGCGCGTGAGCAAAGCACACTCCGCCTGCGCGTAAGCTACTTCAAAACATTCAAAAAACAGACATCGCCGCTTTGTCAGGGTGATGTCTTTCCCACGTTTTGTAGGACTTTTCAACAACTAGCCCGGGGACTTTCAACACTTCTATACTCGGCATTACCAAATTTCGGGAATGGTCGTATCGTGCAGCGCTTCCGATAACCCTACTTGCAGACGTATTCCTGAGTGATCCAGGAAGCGGACCACATCCTGACAGGAGTTTTCTTCATGACTACCGTGCTGATCGTCGACGACCACCCCATAGTGCGACTGTCCTTGAAAATGTTGCTCGAACGCGAGCGCTTCCAGGTCGTCGGCGAAGTCGGCGATGGCAGTGAAGTCACGCAGGAGGTCCGCAGACTGCGCCCGAACGTGGTCATCCTCGATATCGGCCTTCCGGGCCTGGACGGCATGGAAGTCATCAAGCGCCTCCAATGCCTGGAACCGGCCCCCAAGATCATGGTACTGACCGGCCAGGCCACCGATCTGTACGTGCGGCGCTGCCTGGATGCCGGCATTGGAGCCTTCGTCACCAAGGATGAAGACCACGAGGCCCTGCTGTTCGCCCTTAAGGCCCTGGTCAAGGGCTACTCGACCTTCCCGCAGATGTCGGTCAACAGCAACTCGCTGGAGAGCGAGCCCATGCGCCTGGCGAGCCTGTCCAACCGGGAAATGGAAGTGCTCAGGCGCCTGTCACGCGGCGAGAACAACAAGAATATCGGCACCTGCATGAACCTCAGTGCCAAGACCATCAGCACCTACCGGGGCCGCATCATGGAAAAGCTCAAGACCGAATCGCTGGTTGAGATGGTCGACCTGGCCAAGCGCAACAGCGTCTACTGAGCGCTCGGTGGCAATGAAGCGCCTGCTGGCAAGCGCCCTTCTGGTCATCGGCCTGGCCAGTTCCGGCGCGCTGCTGGCCAACAGCGAACCCCGCCAGTTGCTGGCGCGCTCGGTCAGCGCCGCCGCCCCGCTCGCGCTGTCCAGCGAAGAGCGGCAATGGCTCCAGCAACGCCAGCACCTGGTGCTTGGCAGCTCGCGGCCCGACTACCCACCGCTGGAAATCAATGTCAGCCAGCGCGACTATGAAGGCCTCAGCGCCGATTACGCAGGCATCATCGCTGAACAGCTGGGCACCACCATCGAAGTACGACGCTACGACAGCCGCCACGAAGCCATCGCTGCGCTACGCGACGGCCGTATCGACCTGCTGGGCAGCTCCAACGCCTTCGAGGCAGCGGATGCCCAGCTCAGCCTCAGTGCGAGCTACGCCGACGACCTGCCGGTCATCGTCACCCGCGAGGGGCACAGCCTGAAGAACACCCCCGACCTCGCCGGCCTGCGCCTGGCCATGGTCGATCATTACCTGCCGGCCAGCAGCGTCCGTAGCCTGTACCCCAAGGCGCAACTGAGCCTGTATCGCTCTACGCTGGCCGGGCTGGCCGCCGTCGAACTGGGCGAGGCCGACGCCTACCTGGGCGATGCCATCAGTACCGACTTCGCGATTGGCAAGAGTTACCAGGGCACACTGAAGATCGACCACTTCTGCCAGGTTGCCCCCGGGGCGTTTGCCTTTGCCCTGGCCAATGACAACCCGCGCCTGCGCCAGTTGGTCGACAAGGCGCTGGCGCGCATCAGCGAAAGCGAACGCCTGAACATCCTGCGCCGCTGGAGCAGTGGCAACACCAGCCTGCTGCTGCAACGCCACCTCACCGCCCTGACCGCCGAAGAAGACGCCTGGATCGCCGCCAACCCCAGCATCAGCGTGCTGGTCAACACATCGCTGGCGCCGCTGACCTTCAACGACGCCCAGCACCGCCCCAGCGGCATTACCCTCGACCTGCTCAAGCAGATCTCGCTGCGCACGGGGCTGAATTTCAAGCCGGTCGAAAGCCCGTCGGCGCAGGCAATGGTCGAGCGCCTGGCGCGCGGCGATGCGCAGATGATCGGCGCATTGGGCTATAGCGCAGACCGTTCTAAACAACTGCGCTATACCCGCCCCTACCTGGTCAGCCCGCGGGTGCTGGTCACCCGTGGCGACAATGCATTACCGGCGCAGACCATGGCGCTGGATGGCCAGCGCATCGCTCTGGTGCGCGGCTCGCCGCAACGGGCCGTGCTGCAACAACGCTACCCGCAGGCCAGGATGGTCGAAGTGGACAACCCGCTCGGCCTGATGGAAGCCGTGGCCAACGGTGCCGCCGACGTCGCCTTGAGCAGCCATATCAATGCCGCCTACTACATCAGCCATGTGTTCAAGGACCGCCTGCGCATTGCCAGCGTGCTCGACGACGACCCGGCCATCGCCGCCTTCGCCGTGGCCGCCGACCAGCCGCAGTTGCAGGCAATCCTCGACAAGGCGCTGCTGAGCATTCCACCCGAAGAGCTGGAGCAGTTGATCAACCGCTGGCGCACCACCACCCTGGTCAGTGACAGCCCTTGGCGCGACTACCGCACCCTGGCCTTGCAGGTGCTGGTGCTGTCGGCCTTGCTGCTGGCCGGGGTGGTGTTCTGGAACAGCTACCTGCGCAAGCTGATCAACCAGCGCACCGAGGCCCAGCATGCCCTGCAAGCGCAGCTGGCGCTCAGCCGCGGCCTGCTCGAGCAACTGCGCCAGGCCAAGGACGACGCCGAACAGGCCAGCCAGACCAAAAGCACCTTCCTGGCCACCATGAGCCATGAAATCCGTACCCCGATGAATGCCGTGATCGGCCTGCTGGAGCTGGCCCTGGAAGACAGCCGCGGCGGCCGTTGCGACACCCAGACCTTGCAGACCGCCCACGATTCGGCCATCGGCCTGCTTGAGCTGATTGGCGATATTCTCGACATTTCCCGCATCGAATCCGGGCACATCACCCTGCAGCCGGTGCCCACCAACCTGGTCGAACTGGTACGCGCCACCGTGCGGGTGTTCGAAGGCAATGCACGGGCCAAAGGCCTGCACTTGCACAGCGAGCTGCCCGCTGCGCCGGTCTGGGTACTGGCTGATCCGCTACGCCTCAAACAGGTCTTGTCCAACCTGATCAGCAACGCCATCAAGTTCACCGACCGCGGCGAAGTCCAGGCCAGCCTGCTGCTCTCGCCCGCCGACAATGACAGCCTGGCTGTGGAACTGAATGTGCGAGACACCGGTATCGGCATCGGCCCAGCCGACCAGGCCCGGCTGTTCAATGCCTTCGTCCAGGCCGATGGCCCCCGGGCACGCCAGGGTGCTGGCCTGGGGCTGGTCATCAGCCGCACCCTGGCCGAGTTGATGGGCGGCACCTTGAGCCTGCAGAGCGTCGAAGGCGTAGGTACCAAGGTGCAGGTCTGCGTGCGGCTGCCCGCGTGCGCAGCACCGGTACAGGTCGAACAGCACGCCCCGGAGCTGGAAAGCAGCAGCGGCCCGCTGAACATACTGGTGGTCGACGACTACCCCGCCAACCTGCTGCTGCTGGAGCGGCAACTGCATACCCTGGGGCATCGGGTCACGCTGGCAGAGAACGGGGAAATCGCGCTGGCACGCTGGCAGGCAGCGCGCTTCGACCTGGTGATCACCGACTGCAGCATGCCGGTCATGGACGGCCACGAACTGACCGGCCGCATCCGCAGCCTCGAGGGCGAACGCGGCCTGGCGGCATGCCGCATTCTCGGCGTCACCGCCAACGCCCAGGCCGAGGAGCGTGCCCGCTGCCTGGCCAGCGGCATGGACGAATGCCTGTTCAAACCCATTGGCCTGCGTACGCTCAAGGCCCACCTGCCCCACGCTCACCCCCGGCAACAGCCGCCAGCGCGGCGCGCCAGCGGGTTCAACCTTGGCGAACTGCGGCACCTGACCCAGGACGACGAACAACTGACGCGGAATTTGCTGGAACAGCTGGCACAAAGCGTCAGCGAAGACCTGGCCACCTTGCGCGCACTGGCAGCAGATGCCTCCGGCGAGGCTGTGCGCGCCCTGGCTCACCGGATCAAGGGTGGGGCGAAAATGCTCAAGGTACGCACGCTGGTCCACGATTGCGAAGCCATCGAACAGGCCCAAGGCCAAGGCCTGCCGACGACTGACCTGCGCCTGCAATTGCAGGCCAGCCTGGAGACCCTGCTGGACGAGTTGGGCGATGCGCTCAATGCAATTGCAGCGTCGAACTGATCTGGCTGATGGCGTTTACCACGTGCCGTGAACCCTGCTGGATTTCCATGATCACCGTGCCGGCCTCGTTGGCCAGCGCCACGCCATGATCGGTGCGTTTCAGGCTCGACTGCATGCTGGCCACGGCCAACAGCGACAGGTCGTGGTTCTGCCGCACCACGTCGACAATTTCCAGGGTGGCCTTGCTGGTTCGCGCCGCCAGGTTGCGCACCTCGTCGGCCACCACGGCAAAACCGCGCCCGTGCTCGCCGGCGCGGGCCGCCTCGATGGCCGCGTTCAAAGCCAGCAGGTTGGTCTGGTCGGCAATGCCACGGATGGTCAGCACGATCTGCCCGATCACATCCGACTGCTTGCTCACCGCATCGATGCTGCGGGCCGCGTCGTTGAGTTCATGGGAAATCTGCTCGATCACCTGTACCGCCTGCTGTACCACCTCGGTGCCCTTGCGCGCGCAGGCATCGGTCTGCACCGAACTGGCATGGGCAGCATCGGCGGCGCTTTGCTGGGTGCTGATCTGGCGGGTGATGTCGCTGGCGAACTTCACCACCTTGTACAAGCGGCCCTTGCTGTCGAAGATCGGGTTGTAGGACGCCTCCAGGTAGACCGTCCGGCCATGTTTGTCGACGCGTTCAAAACGGTGCGAATGGTATTCGCCGCGGTTGAGCGAAGCCCAGAACTCGCGGTACTCGGCCGATTCGCGCTCATGCGCCAGGCAGAACAGCCCGTGATGGCGGCCGACCACTTCGTCCAGGCGATAGCCCATGGTGTCGAGGAAGTTCTGGTTGGCCTTGATCACCCGGCCTTGCGGGGTGAATTCGATCACCGCCATGGAGCGGCCGATGGCCTTGAGCAGGCTTTCGCTCTCGTGCTCCTCCATCACCCGCTGGCTGATGTCGGATGCCACCTTGATCACGCTGGTGACCTGGCGCTGCTCGTCCAGCACCGGCATGTAGCTGGCTTCCAGCCAGACTTCGCGGCCGGCCTTGTCGATGCGCTCGAAGGTACCGCTGATGGCCTTGCCCTGCCCCAGTTCACGCCACAGTTGCTGGTATTCGGCGCTTTTCGCGTAGCCAGGGTCGCAGAACAGCCGGTGATGCTTGCCGCGCAACTCCTCGGCGCTGTAGCCCATGGCCTGGCAGAAGCGCTCATTGGCATCGAGGATCGTGCCGTCGGGGGTGAACTCGATCATTGCCATGGAGCGGCTGATCGCCGCCAGCTTGGCCTGCAAGCTGGCCAAGGCCTCATGACTGCGCTGGATCTCGACCAGATCGGACTTGCGGTGGAAATCGAACATGACGCCGGGCTCCTGTATGCGCGGTGTCCTGAGCATAGATCGCCGTTAGCGCCATGCAAGCACAGTGCTATCACCTTGTAATTAATGCATTCATAGTACGGAGCGCGCTTCTTGACCAGGATGGGCAAGCGTCCGGGCTCAGGAACTCTCCCGCACCATCAACTCGAAGCCCAGGTCCTGCTGCGCATTCGGCACCCGCTTGCCATCGAGCAACGCCAGCAGCGCCTGCGCAGCACCGCGCCCCACGGCGGCCCGAGGCGTGCGAATCGAGGTCAGCCGCGGCACCATGTGCGCCGAAGCCGGCAGGTCGTTGAAACCGACCATCGCCACCTGCCGCGGCACCTCCACCCCTTGGCGCAATGCCTGCAGCACCGCGCCCTGGGCCAGGTCGTCGTTGCAGAAGAAGATACCGTCGACATCCGGCGCCTGCTGCAGCAACTGGCTGAACAACGCGCTGCCCAGGGCAATGGAAGAAGGCTCCGGCGCCAGCACTTCCAGCTCGGCCGCCTGCAAGCCGGCCTCGGCCAATGCCTGGCGGAACCCTTCGGCACGCTGCATCACCCGCGGGTCGAGCTGCGCGGCAATAAACGCCAGGCGCTTGCGCCCGCGCTCGATCAGGTGGCGGGCCGCGGCGCGCCCGGCCTGCTGCTGCGAGAAGCCGACCGACAACGCCCCGGCCTCGCCATTCAGTTCCATCATGTGCACACAGGGCACGCCACTGGCCGCCAGCATCTGCCGCGATGCCTCGCTGCGCTCGAAACCGGTCAGCAGCATGCCGCAGGGCTGGTAGGCCAGGTAGTTGCGGATCAGGTTCTCTTCTTCGGCAAGATCGTAGTGATAGTTGCCGATCAGCACCTCGAGCCCACGCGGGCGCATGACCTCATGAATGGCTTCCAGCGTATCGATGAACAGCTGGTTGGACAGCGACGGGATCAACACCACCACCGACTGGCTGCGCGCCGATGCCAGGGCACGGGCCGCCGGGTTGGCCACGTAGCCAAGGCTCGCTGCGGCAGCAACGACCTTTTCCACCAGCTCCGGCGCAACCGTGCTGACCCCACGCAGGGCGCGGGAGGCGGTAATCGGGGAAACCCCGGAAAGCCTGGCAACTTCTGCCAGGGTGGGACGACCTGTGGTGCGGGAGCCGGTGCGGGACATGGATGTTGTAATTTTACTACTTGCAAGGAAAGGGAACGGCCACTAAGGTAGCGCTGTCTCAGGACGCAGGCAATGTAATCTTTGGTAGCAGCCACCGCGCGCTCGCCGCCAAGCGTCCATACTGCGTAAGGACAAGATCAATAACACCGGGGACGTGACTGTTCGTCGACGACGAGACAGCGCTATCTCACCCGCAGGAGGTACTGATGAATTCTCCCCTGTCCGCCATCGTGGTGATGGGCGTGGCCGGTTGCGGCAAAAGCTGCATCGGCGCTGCCATCGCCGCCCGAAGCGGCGGCCGCCTGATCGAAGGCGACGCTTTCCACCCTGCCGAAAACATCCGCAAGATGAGCGCTGGCATCCCCCTGGACGACAGCGACCGTGCCGGCTGGCTGGTGCGTCTCGGTCAGGAGCTGCAAGCCACGACCCAGGCCGGGGAACGTCCGATCCTGACCTGTTCGGCCCTCAAGCGCCGCTATCGCGACTCCCTGCGCGATGCCATGCCCGGGCTGGTGTTCGTGTTCCTCGAGCTGTCACCCGCCGAGGCGGAAAAACGCGTGCTGGCCCGCCCAGGGCATTTCATGCCGGCGAGCCTCATCGAAAGCCAGTTCGCTGCCCTCGAGGCGCCACACGGCGAACCCCTGACTATCGCGCTTGACGCCACCCAGCCCATCGAAGCGCTTGCCGAAACGGTGGACAGCTGGCTAAAGGGCCGCGGTGAGCCGGGCCTGGCACAAACCGCCTGACCGTGGCGGCTTTCCCGGCCCACCCAAGACAGCGCTACCCTGCCCCATAAGCGCAAGCAAAGTTACAAAAAAGCTACGCCAAAACAACGATAAGACCGAGGCCTTCAAACCATGTTCGGACTGGCTACTGATACCTTCCTGCTGCTCGACGCGCTGGTTACCATCGTCGGGCTGATCCTGCTGATCACCCACTTCAAAGTCCACCCCTTCGTCGCCCTGACCATCGCGGCCGGCTTCCTTGGCCTGACCTCCGGCATGCCGGTGGCCAAGGTCATGAAATCGTTCCAGGACGGTTTTGGCGGCGTGCTGGGCTTCGTCGGCATCGTGCTTGCCCTGGGCACCATGCTTGGCAAGCTGATGGCCGACTCCGGGGGGGCCGACCAGATCGCGCAAACCCTCATACGTGCCTTCGGCAAGAAGAACGTGCACTGGGCGATGATGTTCGCCGCCTTCCTGGTGGGCATTCCGCTGTTCTTCGAAATCGGCTTCGTGCTGCTGATTCCGCTGGTGTTCATCGTCGCCCGGCGTTCCGGCGTGTCGCTGATCAAGATCGGCATTCCACTGCTGGCCGGCCTGTCGGTGGTGCACGGCCTGGTGCCCCCGCACCCGGGCCCGCTGCTGGCAATCGGCATCTTCCATGCCGACATCGGCAAGACCATCTTCTATGGCCTGATCGTGGCGCTGCCTACCGCCATCATCGCCGGCCCGCTGTTCGGTAACTTCATTTCCCGCTACATCCCGGGCACCCCGTCCCAGGAGCTGATGGACCAGATCGCCAAGGAGTCCGACCAGGGCAACCTGCCAAGCTTCACCATCACCCTGGTCACCGTGCTGCTGCCGGTGGTGCTGATGCTGCTGAAGACCTTCGCCGACGTGGTGCTGCCCGCCGAGCACATCGTGCGTCAGTGGATGGACCTGATCGGCCACCCCATCACCGCCCTGCTCGCTGCCCTGCTGCTGGCCTTCTACACCTTCGGCTCGGCCCGTGGCTTCAACCGCCAGCAGATCATGAAGATGCTCGACCAGAGCCTGGCACCAACCGCGGCGATCGTGCTGATCGTGGGTGCCGGCGGCGGCTTCAAGCAGATGCTGGTAGACACCGGCGTGGGCAACGTGATCGGGCAGATGGCCGTGCAGGCGGAGATTTCGCCGATCATGCTGGCCTGGCTGGTAGCGGCGGTAATCCGCATTGCCACCGGTTCCGCGACGGTCGCCACCATCACCGGCGCGGGCATCGTCGCACCGGTGATCGACCTGGTGCCTGGGGTCAACCGTGAGCTGCTGGTGCTGGCCACCGGCGCCGGCTCGCTGATCCTGTCCCATGTCAACGACGCCGGTTTCTGGCTGGTGAAGCAGTACTTCAACATGACCGTGGCGGAAACCTTCAAGACCTGGAGCATGATGGAGACCATCTTGTCGATCGTCGGCATCATCTTCATCATGTTGCTGTCGCTGGTGGTGTAACCGTTGATCGGGGTAATGGCACCTTGAAGCTTCGGGTAGGGCCGAACGGAAGTATCAGCCCTACCCGAAGCAAAGGAGCCTGCCATGCCCCGCTCAAGCATCCTGCTGATTGCCCTGCTCGCCGCGCCATTGGCCATAGCTGCCGGCACCGGCCCCACCTACCCCGACGACCCGCACAACCCGGCGCCCAAGCCGGGCGCGGACAGCACCCTCAACCCGATCGAAAAGCCCATGCCGCGGGACACCGACCCACGCATAAAAGGCAACGACCCGGACAGCCCGCCCGCTGAACAGAATGACAACCGGGATTTGCCGGGGATGGATGGCAGTGGCTCGGAAGGTACCGGGCGGCAGGGAGCAGCCGATAATCAGCGTTGATCAATGCCCCTGAATGCAACTGTCTTGCTCAAATTCCAAAAGTTGCCGCAATCCCTGTAGGAGCGGCTTTAGCCGCGAAGAATCCAACGCGGTGCATGGCACCGGCTGCGCCGGTGTTCGCGGCTAAAGCCGCTCCCACAGGGGCCCCTGTACGGCCCATTATCCGATGCTCACCACTGGCGCTTGTCCGGCCTGGTCAGCCCCAGTTTCTCGATCCGGTAACGCAGCATGTCCCGCGACAACCCGAGCATGCGCGCCGACTTGGTCACGTTCCAGTCCGTGCGGTCCAGGGTCTTGCACACCAGGTCGCGCTCCATGTCCGGCAGGCTGGTGCCGGGCTCGGGTTCGTGCCGGGGCATTTCGAACACCGCAGGCGCCGCCTGTTGCACCAGCGGCTCGTCGATCAGGGTCATGCACAGGTTGAGCTGATGCGCCTGCACCACCTCGTTCGGTGCCAGCAGCACGGTCTGCTCCAGCATGTTGCGCAGTTCGCGCACATTGCCTGGCCAGCTGTAACCGAGCATCAGGTTTTCCGCCTCGGCGGAAAAACGCAGGTTCGACTTGCCATAACGCCGGCCATGATGGGCCAGGAAATGCCGCGCCAGCAGCAGCACGTCCTGCCCGCGGGCATACAGGCGCGGTACCTTCAGGGCGATGATGCGCAGGCGGAAGAACAGGTCGCGGCGGAACTTGCCCTGCTGCACCATCTGCTCCAGGTTGCAGTTGGTAGCGCTGATCACCCGCAGGTCGACCTTGCGCTCCTTCACCGCGCCGATCCGGCGGATACTGCGGTCTTCCAGCAACTTGAGCAGCTTGGCCTGCAGCACCAGGTCCATCTCGCCAATCTCGTCGAGGAACAAGGTGCCGCCATCGGCAGCCTCCACCAGGCCCACCCGGCGCTCCTTGGCATCGGTAAAGGCGCCCTTCTCGTGGCCGAACAGCTCGGCCTCCAGCAGGTTGGCCGGGATCGAGGCACAGTTGAACTCGATGAACGGCCCCTTGCTGCGCGAACCATCGAAATGCAGGGCGCGGGCCACCAGCTCCTTGCCGGTACCGGTCTCGCCTTCGATCAGCACCGGTGGCAAGTCGTCGCTGGCCATGCGCCGCTCGGCATCCAGCACCTGGCGCAGGGTGTGCTTGAGGGTGAGCATCGTCGGTGATTCGCCGATCAACGCCTGCAACCCGGACTTCTGCGCCTCGCGCTCCTGGTAGAACGACAACGTGCGCTCCATGCGTTCGGCAGCCAGCGCCTTGTCCAGGGTCAGCTTGAGCTCGGCCAGCACCACCGGCTTGGTCAGGTAATGGAAGGCGCCCTCCTTCATTGCCTGCACGGCATCTTCGACATTGCCGTAGCCGGTCATCATGATCACTTTCAGGTCCGGCACCTGCGCCACCAAGGTACGCAGCAGGTCGTGCCCGCTCATGCCCGGCAGCGAGTTGTCGGTCAGCACCGCATCGGGCTGGCCCCGCTTGATCTGCTCCAGCGCCAGTTCCGCGCTGTGGCACACGGTGACCTCGAAGCCCTTGAGGCTGAGGTAGGTGCGAATATTGTCGGCGAGAATTTCATCATCCTCGACTACCAGGATGCTGTGCTCCATGGTCCCCTCCCGCTGCGATATTGAATGTGAGGCTGACGCGGGTTCCTTCCTCTTCGCGGCTGCTCAGGCTGACCGAGCCGCCAAAACGTTCCATGATGCGTTTGACCAGGGCCAGGCCTACGCCGAGGCCGCCCTGCTTGGTCGTGTAGAACGGCTTGAACACCATCCGTTCCTGCTGTTGGCTCATGCCCTTGCCGGTATCGCTGAGGACGAACTCGGCACGCTGCCCATCCTGCACATTGACCTGGGCACGCAGCATGCCGCCTTCGGGCATGGCTTCCAGGGCATTGGAGAACAGGGTGTTGAGAATTTGCGTAAGCTGTAGCGGCTGGCTGGCCACCCATTGTGACCGGGGGCCTTCGTAGCAGAAGTGCACACCGTTGCGTTCGATCTGCTGGGCGAAGGCCAGGTGGGTGTCCTCGATGGCCGTGACCAGGTCCACGGCCTCGGCGTCTTCACTGGTCGGGCGCAGCGACACCAGCAAGTCACGCACCCAGCGCGACATGCGGTCGACCTGGCTGATGATGTCGGTGATGTTCTTCTGCGCCGCGGGGTTGGCGATTTCCTGGGCCAGTTCGGCGCTGGAGCGGATGTTGGCCAGCGGGTTGCGCAAGCTATGCGCCACCGCCGAGGACATCTCGCCCAGGGCCACATAGGTTTCACTGGCCACCAGCCGGTCCTGCTGCAAATGCAATAGCTGCGCCGCGCGGCGCACGATCCAGAACAGGCCGAAGTAGACCAGCGCCCCGCCCACCAGGGTCGAGGCCCAGATCAGCACATAGCCGCGCTGGATGCGCCGGACCAGGTCTTGCGGCTCCTTGTAGATCTCCACCATCGCCAGCACCTGCTCGCCCTGGCTGTCGAACAGCGGGATGTAGTTCTCGATGAACAGGTAACGCGGCTCACGCTGGAACTTCTGCTCTTCGCGGTCATCGTCGGCCTGGTGGTAGCTGGCCGACACCGCCTTGCGCGAGCGGAAGGCGCGGTCGAGGTCGCCATCGGCCTCGATGCGCTTGCCGATCAGCTCCCGGTTGGTCGACCAGACGATGGTACGGTCGCGTGCATAGACATTGGCCAGCAAGGTGTCCGGCAGGTGCTCGACATGGTCGAGGAACTCGACCCGGGTAGATTCAGCCAGGTCCGGGGTGAACTGCAGGTGCTGCTGATCCAGGCGCGGGTCAAGCAACTCGCCCATGGTGGTGCCCGGCGGCAACTGCGAATGGCGCACTTCGGCCTGGGCCATGGCCTGGATGAACTGTGCGGTGAGCATGGCATCGCGCTCGACGCTGTCGCGCACCACGAAACGCGTCGACACATAACCCAGCCCGCCTGCCACCGAGGCGATGATCAGCAGGCTGATGACCGAGAACCAGCGCAGCAGGTTGAATTCGCGCAATGGCACGGCCATACCGCTGGCGGTAGTACTGGCCTTGCCTGGCACTTCATTATCCAGCATCTGCATCGCGTGCTTCCCGCGCAGGGCGTCCGTTCAGAAATGCATCAAGGCGACGAACAGTAGCCAATTGATAGCACTCCACCCGTGCAGCCGCAGCTGCCATTTGTCGTGTGTTGCGCTCCGCCTGTCACGTTGCAAGAACCCAGCCAGCCACCCGGCTGATTTGATTAGTTCTCGATAATCAATAGGTTAATGAATTTTTCTAAATTCTCATGGAGGATAATCCCCCACATTTGGGGATTTTCACCCCAAAAAACACAAGTCCTTTATAAACAACAAGATACAAAGATTTATCAATGTAAATTATGAGGAACTGATCAGCCGGAAACTCAACGAAACCCGGGTGCCATGGCCTTCACTGCTGCTGAGCCGGACGCTGCCACCGAAGCGTTCCATGATGCGTTTCACCAACACCAGGCCCACGCCCAACCCACCCTGCTTGGTGGTGAAGAAAGGCCGGAAGGCCATGCGCTGCTGCTCTTCGTTCATGCCTTTGC
Source organism: Pseudomonas sp. X4 (assembly GCF_040784925.1). Classification (NCBI taxonomy): domain Bacteria; kingdom Pseudomonadati; phylum Pseudomonadota; class Gammaproteobacteria; order Pseudomonadales; family Pseudomonadaceae; genus Pseudomonas; species Pseudomonas sp. X4. Next base: position 5,512,998 of record NZ_CP160798.1, read on the forward strand.
CGTTGTCGGACAGGCGCAGGGTCAGGTTACGCCGGTCATGGCGCACCACCTCGACACGCAACCGCCCACCCTGCTCCATCGACTCCAGGGCGTTGGCAATCAGGCTGCTGAAAATCTGCCGCAGTAACACCGGGTGCCCCAGCACCTGCACCGCCGGTAACGGTTGCAGGTCCAGGCTCACGCCGCCACGCGCCAGCAGCACCGCGTAGGTCTGCAGGCTTTCCTGCAATGCCAGCGGCAAATCCACCGCCACTGCCTCATCGTTGAGCGGGCGCAATGACTGCAACATCTGGCGGATCCACTGCGACATGCGGTCGACCTGGCTGATGATGTCGTTGACATTGCGCTGCGCCGGGCCGTCGTCGAACGCCTGGGCCAGCTCGGCACTGGAACGGATGCTGGCCAGCGGGTTGCGCAGGCTGTGGGCTACCGCCGAGGACACCTCACCCAGTGCCACGTAGGTTTCGTTGCTGATCAGCCGTTTCTGCTGCACCGACAGCAGGCGCGCGGCGCGGTGCATGATGCCGTACAGGCCGACGTAGACCAGCCCGGCACCGACGGTGATCGCCAGCCAGATCAGGATCAGGCCATGCTCGATGCGCACGATCAGGTCGTGGGGCTCCTTGTAGATCTCGACCATCGCCGTGACCTGCTCGCCATCGGCATCGAACAGCGGAATGTAGTTCTCGATGAACAACTGCTCGGGTGGGATGACGAACTTCTGCTCGGCGCGGGCCTGTTCGAAGTTGTGGTAGCTGGCCGAGACTCGCATCTTGTATTCGAAGGCCTTCTCCAGATCCTGGTCGCCTTCGATCAGCTTGCCGACCAGCGCCGGGTTGCTGGACCAGATTACCGTACGGTCCGGGGCATAGATGTTGGCCAGCAGCATGTCGGGCAGGTGGGCGATGTGGTCGAGGAACTCGCCACGCGCCCTGCGCCGGGCGTCCGGGTCGACATCGAGCAGGTTGGCGCGGTCGATGCGCGGGTCGAGCAGCTCACCCATGGTGCGCACATTGGGGATCGACACATGGCGCACTTCGGCATCGGCGATGGAGGTAATGAATTGCGCGGTGAGCAAGGCATCGCGCTCGATGCTCTCGTCGATGATGAAACGGCTGGAAATCAACCCCAGCCCGACCGCTACCGAGAGGATGATGGCCAGGCTGACCCAGGCGTACCAGCGCAGCAGGTTGAACGGCTTGCGTGGGGTGGCCAGTTCGTTACCGGCGGGTACTTCAATAGCGTCGGAACGAGGGGCGATGTCCATGGCGGACTCCACAACTGGGCACCTTCAGAAGGTTATAGCCCAGAGTTGGGGAAACCATCGGGTCAGCTTGGTGGCATCCGCCGAAGGGTATTGTTTTGTTTCCCGTACTGAACGCACCTGCCTTGCAAAAATCCAGATGCTCACACGGTCCCTGTGGGAGCGGCTTTAGCCGCGAACACCGGCACAGCCGGTGCCATGCGCCGCGTTGGATTCTTCGCGGCTAAAGCCGCTCCCACAGGGGTCGCGCCAGCTTTGAAAGGGGCCACAGAGGCTAATCACCCGTCAACCCCTGCAACCGGCGGTACTCCCGCAGCACATTCGGTACATAGCGCCGGGTTTCGGCAAACGGCGGTACCGCACCACGGCGCAACACAGCTTCGGGGCCGGCGTTGTAGGCCGCCACGGCCAGGGTGATGTCATTGTCGAACAAGTTGAGCATGCGCTTGAGGTAGCGGGCCCCGCCCTGCACGTTGTCTTCCGGGTCCAGGCGGTTTTCCACGCCCATCTCGCGGGCGGTATCCGGCATCAGTTGCATCAGCCCCACCGCGCCCGCCGGTGAACGGGCCTTGGGGTTGTAGCCGGACTCGGCCTTGATCACCGCATGCAGCAACGCCGGGGGGACGTCGTGGGTGCGCGCCGCGGCGGCGACCAGCTTGGCGTAGGGGCGGCCGGTGATGAACTGCGCGTTGGCCGGGCCGGCCTGGGCCTGCGGCTCGCTGATCACCGTTTCATAGAGGCGCCCGGGTCGATGGACGTTGGTCAGTATGTAGCTGCCTTTGGCGTCGATGGAAATGTACACATCGGCCTGGGCAGCACCTGCCACCAGCCAGATCAAACCGAGAATGAGTCCACGCATGTCGGTCGCCTCTTCGTGGTACCCCCAAATTTGGGGGATATACCCCGGAAAACCCGAGGTCGATGACCACGACGCAAGCACTGTGCCGCTTTGCATACCGCATGGTGCAAGGCGCCAGCGCAGGCGTGCACGGCTGTTGCATGGAGCCTGCAAAAGCTTGTCCCCATGCAGCGGAGGGCTTCACCATGCAGCGCAGAACCAACCCTCAACGTGGCTTCACCCTGCTTGAACTCCTGGTGGTACTGGTGGTGCTCGGCCTGTTGGCCGGTATCGTCGCGCCCAAGTACTTCAGCCAGCTCGGCCGCTCCGAGGCCAAGGTGGCGCGGGCGCAGATAGAGGGGCTGAGCAAGGCCCTGGACCTGTACCGCCTCGAAGTCGGCCACTACCCCAGCAGTGAGCAAGGCCTGCAGGCCCTGGTGATCGCCCCCAGTGGCGAAGCGCGCTGGACCGGCCCGTACCTGCAGAAGGCCGTGCCGCAAGACCCGTGGGGCCGCGCGTACATCTACCGGCAACCCGGCGAGAACGGCGGCGAGTACGACCTGCTGTCGATGGGCAAGGACGGCCAGCCCGGTGGCGACGGGGAAAACGCCGAAATCACCAGTTGGCAGTAGGGAGAACCGCCATGCGCTACAGCCTCAAGGCCCTGGGCAGGCAGGGTGTGGTGCAGTTGCAGATCGACGCCGAGGACGCTGACCAGGCCCGCCGCCAGGCCGAGGACCAGGGCCTGCGCGTGCTCAGCCTGCGTGGCCACGGCAGCGCCTGGCGCGGCATGGCCTGGCGCCGCGAAGCAAGCTTTGACCTGGTGCTGTTCAGCCAGGAACTTTCAACCCTGCTCAACGCCGGCCTGCCGCTGATCGACGCGCTGGAGAGCCTGGCGGAAAAGGCCCCCGCAGCGGCAACGCGCAAAGTGCTAGCCGAACTGGTCCGCCAACTGTACGAAGGCCGCTCGCTGTCCCAGGCCCTGGGCCAGCAGCCACGGGTATTCCCGCCGCTGTACGTGGCGCTGGTGCAATCCAGCGAGCGTACCGGCGCGCTGGGCGACGCCCTCGCCCGCTACATCAGCTACCGCCAGCGCCTGGACCTGGTACGGCAGAAGCTGGTGGGCGCCTCGGTGTACCCGTTGCTGCTATTGCTGGTGGGTGGTGGCGTGGTGCTGTTCCTGCTTGGCTACGTGGTGCCGCGTTTCAGCCAGGTATTCGAGGGCATGGGCACCGAGTTGCCCTGGCTGTCTCGGCTGCTGATGCAGATCGGCCTGTTCCTGCATGCCCAGCAACTGCCACTGGCGTTGGGCATCCTCGGCGTGGTCATGGCGCTGTGGCTGCTGCGCCGCCAGCCACGGGTGCGGCGCTGGGCAACCTGCCAGCTGCGGCGCCTGCCGGCACTGCACCAACGCCTGATGATGTACGAACTGGCGCGCTTCTACCGCTCGTTGGGCATCCTGCTGCAAGGCGGTATCCCCATCCTCACCGCCATGGGCATGGCCCGCGGCCTGCTCGGCAGCGCGGCGGCCCAGGGCCTGGAGCACGCCAGCCAGCGGGTCGGCGAAGGGTTGCCGCTGTCCGACGCGCTGGAGGCCGGGCAACTGGTCACGCCGGTATCGCTGCGCCTGCTACGGGCCGGCGAGCAGTCCGGCAATCTGGGCGAGATGCTGGAGCGCTGCGCCGACTTCCATGACCAGGAAATCGGCCGCTGGGTGGAATGGTTCGTCAAACTGTTCGAACCACTGCTGATGACCTTCATCGGCCTGCTGATCGGCCTGATCGTTATCCTGATGTACATGCCGATCTTCGAACTGGCCTCGAGCATTCACTGAATGGCCAGGCCCAGGCTTTCGCGCAGGGTGGTGCCCTCGTAGGCGGTGCGGTATACCCCGCGTTCCTGCAGCAGCGGCACCACTTGCTCGGTAAAGCGGCGGAACTGCCCGGGGTGGCCGATATAGATGTTGAAGCCATCCAGGGCCCGCGCCTCGAACCACTCGGCCATTCTGGCCGCTACCGTTGCCGGCGAACCGACGAACGCCCCCGGCCGCAACTGGCGGCCGAACTCCACCGCCTGGCGCAAGCTCAAGCCCTGCTCCCGTGCCTGGTCGGCAATGCGCCTGGCGTTGGTGAAGAAGCTGCTGCGCGCATGCTCCAGGCTTTCTTGCGGGAATGGCGCATCGAGGTCGTACTGGCTGAAGTCGTGCCAGCCGAAGTTGCGCCCGAACTCCTTGAGCGCCAGCTCGAAGCTGTGGTCCTGCTGGTGGTAATGGCGCTCGATCTCGCGGGCGTGTTCGTCGGTGTCGCCGACATAGATCTCGGCCCCGGGCAATACCAGCAACTGCTCGGGGTCACGCCCCAGCCGCGCGGCGCGGCCCTTCACATCACGGTAGAACGCCTGGCCCTGCTCGATGCTGGCGGCGTGGGTGAAGATAACATCCGCGGTGGCGGCCCCAAGGTCACGCCCCTGCTGCGAATCGCCGGCCTGGAAGATGACCGGCTGGCCCTGTGGCGAGCGCTGGATGTTCAACGGCCCCACCACCGAGAAGTGCTCGCCCTTGTGGTTCAGGGCATGCATCCGGCTGGGGTCGAGGAACTGCCCGGTGGCCCGGTTGCGCGGGAAGGCGCCGTCTTCATAGGAGCGCCACAGGCCCTGCACCACCGCGACGTGCTCCTGGGCGCGGGCATAGCGGGTGTCGTAGTCGTAGTGCTCGTCACGGCCATAGTTGCCGGCGGTGCCGGCGTCGCCACTGGTGACCACGTTCCAGCCGGCGCGGCCCTTGCTGATCAGGTCCAGCGAGGCAAGGCGGCGGGCGACGTTGAAGGGTTCGTTGTAGGAAGTGGTCAGGGTGCCGACCAGGCCGATGTGGCGTGTGCTTACCGCCAGCGCCGAGAGCAGGGTCAGCGGCTCCAGGCGGTTGAGGTAATGGGACGGCGAGCCGGGGGTGATGTACTGGCTGTCGACGATGAACATCAGGTCGAACAACGCCGCCTCGGCCTGGCGGGCGATGTCGATGTACCAGTCGATATTGACGCTGGCGTCGGCAGGCAGCTCCGGGTCGAGCCACAGGTTGTGCCGGCCAGGGCCGCCGCAGCCCATGGTCAGGGCGCCAAGCTTGATCTTGCGGGTGGTCATGGGTATTCCTCGGAAATGGTGGTGGCTGTGCCGGCCTCTTCGCGGGTAAACCCGCTCCCACAGGAATTGCGCAGTATTCGAGTGCTGCACTGCCCCTGTGGGAGCGGGTTCACCCGCGAAAGGGCCGGTACAGGCGTAATCAGTGCTCGAACGCCGCCGCGAACGAGGTATCGAACAGGCTGGCCGCCGGGTAGGCCTTGATCAGCCCCAGCCCGGCAAAGAAGTCCACGGTCTTCTGCGCCTCCACGATCACCTGCGGGTTCAGTGCCGTCACATCGGTACGCGCCCTGGCAAACCAGGCCCGGGCGATGTCGCGGTCGGCACGGGTGCGCTTGGCCCAGGCATCGGCATACGCCTCGGTGTGGGCGGGGTCGCTCAGGGTCCAGTCACGGGCCTTCTTCAGGCGCTGGAGAAAATCACTGATCTGCGCCCGCTTGGCCTCCACCGCCTTGGCATTGGCCACCACGAAACTCTGGGCCGGGATCAACCCATCGGCCGTGGCCAGCACCCGCGCGCCTTGGCGCTCCTGCTGGGTGACATAGGGTTCCCAGGTGGCGATCACGTCCACCGAACCGCCATCCAGGGCATGCGACGCATCCAGGGCGCTGAGGTAGCGAAGCTCCAGGGCGTCACGCGGCACAGCAGCCTTGTCCAGCGCGCTGAACAGCAGTTGCTGGCTCCAGGAACCCTTCCAGATCGCCGCACGCTTGCCACGCAGGTCTTCGAGGCGGTGAATGTTCGAGTCCTTGCGTGCCAGGATGGCCACGCCCTCCAGGTTCTGCCGGCTGACCGCAATCACCTTGATCGGCGCACCCAGCGCACCGAGGAACAACGGCGGCGCATCGCCCAGCAGGCCGATGTCCAGGCTGCCCACGTTCAGCGCCTCGGCCACCGGCGAGCCGGCGGTGAACTGCTTCCATTCCAGGGTATAGGGCAGGTCGTCGAGCACGCCGGCCGCTTCCATCACGGCGCGGGCATTGAAGCTCTGGTCGCCAACCACCAGGGTTTGCGCGGCGGCCGCCAGGCTGAGGGAGCTGGCCAGCACACCGGCGGCCAATTGCTTGAGGTATCGCACGTTCGTCTCCAGGTACCGTCGAGGTACATAAGGCCGATCCGCGCGTGCGGTCTCGTGGGGTAATCGCGGGGCTTGCTGTTCGTTGCGCCCATTTCAAAACAGATCAGCCAAGCTGTAAATGCATTTTTTGCATATTAGCTTATGAATATTTTTACTTTTAAGAATACTCACCGCATTTGCTAGGGTTTAACCAAACCGTCAGCCGAGCCTGAACCATGAGCCAACCCCTGCGCCTTGAGCGCCTGCGCCACTTCATCGACGCACTTTCGCAACTGCTGGACCTGGAAACCGACGAAGCCACCCTCCTCGACCAGGGCCAGGGCCTGCTGCGCAGCCTGGTCGCCCATGACGACTGGCTGCCCGAGGCGCTGGCGCAGCCGGACCCGGCCCGTTACCAGCAATACCTGCTGCATTGCGATTCGCGCCAGCGCTTTTCCATCGTCAGTTTCGTCTGGGGGCCAGGCCAGCAGACGCCGATCCACGACCACCGGGTGTGGGGACTGATTGGCATGTTGCGTGGCGCCGAATACTCGCAAGGCTTTGTCCGTAGCGAGCACGGTACGTTGCTGCCGGCAGGCGAGCCGGTGCGCATCGACCCCGGCCACGTGGAAGCCGTATCGCCGCGCATCGGTGATATCCACCAGGTCAGCAACGCCTTCGCCGACCAGGTGTCGATCAGCATTCACGTGTATGGCGCCAACATCGGCGCCGTCAGCCGTGCCGTGTACCTGCCCGACGGCAGCGAGAAACCGTTCATTTCCGGCTATTCCAACACCCTTCTGCCCAATATCTGGGACCTGTCCAAAGAGAACCCTGCCCCATGAGTACCGTAGCCACCCGCGCCTTCCACGACATTCGTCGGGCATTGCTGGCCCATGAAGAACTGGCGCTGATCGATGTACGCGAGGAAGACCCGTTCGCCCAGGCACACCCGTTGTTCGCCGCCAACATTCCGTTGTCGAAACTGGAGCTGGAGGTGTTTGCCCGGGTCCCCCGGCGCGACACCGCCATCACCCTGTATGACGACGGCGAAGGCCTGGCGGCCCAGGCCGGCCAGCGTCTGACGGCACTGGGCTACAGCGATGTGGCACTGCTCGAAGGTGGCCTGGCCGGCTGGCGCGCAGCAGGCGGCGAACTGTTCCGCGACGTCAACGTACCAAGCAAGGCCTTTGGCGAACTGGTGGAAAGCGTGCGCCACACCCCATCGCTGGCAGCCGAACAGGTGCAAGCGCTGCTGGATGCCAAGGCCGATGTGGTGGTGCTCGATGCCCGCCGCTTCGACGAATACCAGACCATGAGCATCCCGGGTGGCATCAGCGTCCCGGGTGCCGAACTGGTGCTGCGGGTGGCCGAGCTGGCGCCCGACCCTGCCACCCAGGTGATTGTCAATTGCGCCGGGCGCACCCGCAGCATCATCGGCACCCAGTCGCTGGTCAACGCCGGCATCCCCAACCCGGTGGCCGCCCTGCGCAACGGCACCATTGGCTGGACCCTGGCCGGGCAAACCCTGGCCCACGGCCAGCAACGGCGTTTCGGCGAGGTTACCGACAGCACCCGTGCCGATGCCGCACAGCGCGCGCGCAGCGTGGCCGACCGCGCCGGCGTGGCCCGCCTGGAACCCGAAGGCCTGGCCGCCTGGCAGGCTGATACCAGCCGCACCACCTACCTGTTCGACGTACGCACGCCCGAGGAATACGCCCAGGGCCACCTGCCGGCCAGCCGCAGCGTGCCGGGCGGGCAGCTGGTGCAGGAAACCGACCATGTCGCCAGCGTACGCGGGGCGCGCATCGTGCTGGTGGACGATGACGGCGTGCGGGCCAACATGAGCGCTTCGTGGCTGGCGCAGATGGGCTGGCAGGTGGCAGTGCTGGACGGTTTGTCAGCGGCAGACTTCAGTGCAGCCGGCGAGTGGCAGGCGCCGCAGCCGGCGTTGCCGGCGGTGACCGAAGTCGGTGTCGAGCAACTGGATGACTGGCTGCAAGCGCCAGGCACCGTGCTGCTGGACTTCACCAGCAGTGCCAACTATGTGAAACGGCACATTCCAGGTGCCTGCTGGGCGATCCGCGCGCAGTTGCCACAGGTGCTGGAGCGCTTGCCGGTAGCCGAGCGCTATGTGCTGACCTGCGGCAGCAGCCTGCTGGCGCGCTTTGCGGCGCTGGACTTGCAGGCACTGACGCAAACCCCGGTGTACGTGCTGGACGGTGGCACGGCGCGCTGGATTGCGGCGGGCAAGGCGCTGGAGAGCGGCGAAACGCGCTTGGCCGTGGCGCGTACCGACCGTTATCGCCGGCCTTATGAAGGGACGGACAACCCGCACGAAGCGATGCAGGGGTATCTGGACTGGGAGTTCGGCTTGATTGCCCAGCTGGAGCGCGATGGCACCCATGGGTTCCGCGTATCGAGCTGAGATTGCCGGGGGCGCGTTGCGCCCCTTTCGCGACACAAGGCCGCTCCTACAGGGGAACGCGTAAGCTGTAGGAGCGGCCTTGTGTCGCGATGGGCTGCAACGCAGCCCCAGAAATCCCAACCATGCCGCAAATCGATGAACGACCCACACATATCATTCATCGTGATAATAACCTTCGCCCCGTTCGATTCGTGCATCACGCGCAAGACACTCACACTCCGCCCACTACTAATACATTGGCGGAGTTCTCCATGGAACAATCACTCAAACCCTTGCGCTTCCCCCTCGCTGCCCTGGCAGTGGTGGTGATCAGCGCTTGCGGTCGAACCCCCGACGCCGTGCAGGCTCCCGCCGCGCCGAAGGTCAGTGTGGCCAAGGTGATCGAGCAACCGATCAACGAATGGGACGAGTTCACCGGCCGCCTCGAAGCCCCGGAAACCGTCGAGGTTCGCCCGCGGGTCTCCGGCCAGATCGACCTGGTGGCCTTCACTGAAGGCGCCCAGGTCAAGAAAGGCGACCTGCTGTTCCAGATCGACCCACGCCCGTTCCAGGCAGACGTCCGCCGCCTCGAAGCCCAGCTACAGCAAGCCAAGGCCACCGCCATCCGCAGCGCCAACGAAGCCCGCCGTGGCGAACGCCTGCGTGACAGCAACGCCATTTCCGCAGAACTGGCCGAATCGCGTAGCAGCGCCGCCGCCGAAGCCCGCGCCGGGGTCGACGCGATCCAGGCCCAGCTCGACCTGGCACGCCTGAACCTCAGCTTCACCCGTGTCACCGCGCCCATCAGCGGCCGCGTCAGCCGCGCCCAGTTCACCGCCGGCAACATCGTTACCGCCGATGTCACCCCGCTGACCAGCGTGGTCTCCACCGACAAGGTCTACGCCTACTTCGACGCCGACGAGCGCGTGTACCTCAAGTACACCCAGCTGGCCCGCGAAGGCCAGCGCGGCCAGAGCACCCCGGTGTACCTGGGCCTGACCAACGAAACCGGCAACCCGCACCTGGGCCAGATGAACTTCGTCGACAACCAGGTCAACCCGCGCACCGGCACCATCCGTGGCCGTGCCGTGTTCGACAACAGCGACGGCCAGTTCACCCCAGGCCTGTATGCACGCCTGAAGCTGGTGGGCAGCGCCCAGTACCAGGCCGTGCTGATCAACGACGAAGCCGTGGGCACCGACCTTGGCAAGAAGTTCGTGCTGGTCATGGACAAGGACAACAAGGCCGCCTACCGCGCCGTGGAGCTGGGGCCGAAGCTGGAAGGCCTGCGCATCGTGCGCAGCGGCCTGGGCAAGGACGACCGCATCGTGGTCAAGGGCCTGCAGCGCGTACGCCCTGGCTCACCGGTCACCCCGGAAGAGACACCGATGGCCAGCGAACAGACCCTCGCCGCCCTCGCCCAGCAGCGCCAGGCCCTGGAGGCCAGCAACCCGGCGCCGAAGGTGGCGGGCAACAACGTGAAAGTCGCCAGCGCCCAGGCGCCACGCGGTTAAGGGACCACACCGATGAACTTCTCGAAATTCTTCATTACCCGGCCAATCTTCGCCGCGGTGCTGTCGCTGGTGCTGCTGATCGCGGGTTCGATCTCGCTGTTCCAGCTGCCGATCAGCGAATACCCCGAAGTGGTGCCGCCCACCGTGGTGGTGCGCGCCAACTTCCCCGGCGCCAACCCCAAGGTCATCGGCGAAACCGTCGCCGCGCCACTGGAGCAGGCGATTACCGGCGTGGAGAACATGCTGTACATGTCCTCCCAGTCCACCGCTGACGGCAAGCTGACGCTGACCATCACCTTCGCCCTGGGCACCGACCTGGACAACGCCCAGGTGCAGGTGCAGAACCGCGTCACCCGTACCCAGCCCAAGCTGCCAGAGGAAGTGACCCGCATCGGTATCACCGTCGACAAGGCCTCGCCCGACCTGACCATGGTCGTGCACCTGACCTCGCCGGACAACCGCTACGACATGCTCTACCTGTCCAACTACGCCATCCTCAACATCAAGGACGAGCTGGCGCGCCTGGGCGGCGTGGGCGATGTGCAGCTGTTCGGCATGGGCGACTACTCGCTGCGCGTGTGGCTGGACCCGAACAAGACCGCTTCGCGCAACCTCACCGCCAGTGATGTGGTGGCTGCGATCCGCGAACAGAACCGCCAGGTGGCCGCCGGCCAGCTGGGCGCACCACCCGCCCCGGGTTCGACCAGCTTCCAGCTGTCGATCAACACCCAGGGTCGCCTGGTCAATGAGGAAGAGTTCGAGAACATCATCATCCGCGCCGGTGCCGATGGCGAAATCACCCGCCTGAAGGACATCGCCCGGGTCGAACTCGGCTCCAGCCAGTACGCCCTGCGTTCGCTGCTGAATAACCAGCCGGCGGTGGCCATCCCGATCTTCCAGCGCCCAGGCTCCAACGCCATCGAGATCTCCGACGAAGTGCGGGCGAAGATGGCCGAGCTGAAGAAGGACTTCCCCGAGGGCATGGACTACAGCATCGTCTATGACCCGACCGTGTTCGTCCGTGGTTCCATCGAAGCCGTGGTGCACACCCTGTTCGAAGCGCTGGTGCTGGTGGTACTGGTCGTCATCCTGTTCCTGCAGACCTGGCGTGCCTCGATCATCCCGCTGATGGCCGTGCCGGTATCGCTGATCGGTACCTTCGCCGTGATGCACCTGTTCGGCTTCTCGCTCAACGCGCTGTCATTGTTCGGCCTGGTCCTGGCCATCGGTATCGTGGTGGACGACGCCATCGTCGTGGTGGAAAACGTCGAACGCAACATCGGCCTGGGCCTGAAACCGCTGGAGGCCACGCAAAAGGCCATGGGCGAAGTGACCGGGCCGATCATCGCCACCGCCCTGGTGCTGTGCGCCGTGTTCGTGCCTGCCGCGTTCATTTCCGGCCTGACCGGGCAGTTCTACAAACAGTTCGCCCTGACCATCGCCATTTCCACGGTGATCTCGGCATTCAACTCGCTGACCCTGTCGCCGGCCCTGGCTGCCGTGCTGCTGAAGGACCACCATGCGCCCAAGGACCGTTTCTCGCGGTTCCTGGAAAAACTGCTGGGCAGCTGGCTGTTCGCCCCGTTCAACCGCTTCTTCGACCGCGCTTCCAACCGCTACGTCGGCGGCGTGCGTCGGGTCATCCGCTCCAGCGGCATCGCCCTGTTCGTGTATGCCGGCCTGATGGGCCTGACCTACCTGGGCTTCTCGTCCACCCCGACCGGTTTCGTGCCGGCCCAGGACAAGCAGTACCTGGTGGCGTTCGCCCAGCTGCCTGACGCGGCCAGCCTCGACCGCACCGAAGCGGTGATCAAGCGCATGAGCGAAATCGCCCTGAAGCAGCCTGGCGTGGCCGACTCGGTAGCCTTCCCGGGCCTGTCGATCAACGGTTTCACCAACAGCCCGAACAGCGGCATCGTGTTCACCCCGCTCAAGCCGTTCGACGAGCGCAAGGACCCGAGCCAGTCGGCGGCGGCCATCGCTGCTGCACTGAATGCCCAGTTCGCCGACATCCAGGACGCCTACATCGCGATCTTCCCGCCACCGCCGGTACAAGGCCTGGGCACCATCGGCGGCTTCCGCCTGCAGATCGAAGACCGTGGCAACCTGGGCTACGAGGCGCTGTACAAGGAAACCCAGAACATCATCGCCAAGAGCCACAACGTGCCGGAACTGGCGGGCCTGTTCACCAGCTACCAGGTCAACGTGCCGCAGGTCGATGCCGCCATCGACCGGGAAAAGGCCAAGACCCACGGCGTGGCGATCACCGACATCTTCGACACCCTGCAGGTCTACCTGGGCTCGCTGTACACCAACGACTTCAACCGCTTTGGCCGTACCTACCAGGTCAACGTCCAGGCCGAGCAGCAGTTCCGCCTCGATGCCGAGCAGATCGGCCAGCTGAAGGTGCGCAACAACCTCGGCGAGATGATCCCGCTGGCGACCTTCCTCAAGGTCAGCGACACCTCCGGGCCTGACCGGGTGATGCACTACAACGGTTTCATCACCGCCGAGATCAACGGCGCCGCGGCACCGGGCTACAGCTCCGGCCAAGCCGAAGCTGCAATCGAGAAGCTGCTGAAAGAGGAACTGCCCAACGGCATGACCTTCGAGTGGACCGACCTGACCTACCAGCAGATCCTCTCGGGCAACACTGCGCTGTTCGTGTTCCCGCTGTGCGTACTGCTGGCCTTCCTGGTGCTTGCCGCCCAGTACGAAAGCTGGAGCCTGCCGCTGGCGGTGATCCTGATCGTGCCGATGACCCTGCTGTCGGCCATCACCGGGGTGATCGTGTCGGGTGGTGACAACAACATCTTCACCCAGATCGGCCTGATCGTACTGGTGGGCCTGGCGTGCAAGAACGCGATCCTGATCGTCGAGTTCGCCAAGGACGAACAGGCCAAGGGGCTCGACCCGCTGGCAGCGGTACTGGAAGCCTGCCGCCTGCGCCTGCGGCCGATCCTGATGACCTCGATCGCCTTCATCATGGGTGTGGTTCCACTGGTCTTCAGCTCCGGTGCAGGTTCTGAAATGCGCCATGCCATGGGTGTGGCGGTGTTCTCGGGGATGATCGGCGTGACCGTGTTCGGCTTGTTCCTGACCCCGGTGTTCTTCTTCCTGATTCGCCGTTTCGTCGAGCGTCGCCAGGCCCGCAAGGCCGAACGCGCCCACTCGCTGGAGAGCCATGCATGAACCTGCTCAAACCCTTGACCCCGAGCCTGCTGGCGCTGGCCCTGGCGGCCTGTGCGGTAGGCCCGGACTACCAGGCGCCGGCCACCGAGCCTGCGCAGCTGGCCAGCGATGTACAGGCCAAGGCCTACGACCGTAGCCGTTTCGAGAGCCTGTGGTGGAAGCAGTTCGACGACCCGGTGTTGAACCAGCTGGTGCAGGCTTCGCTGGATGGCAACCGTGACCTGCGCGTGGCCTTCGCCCGCCTGAAGTCGGCCCGTTCGATCCGTGAAGACGCCGAGAACGATCAGTTCCCGGTGGTCACCAGCCGCGCCAGCAGCGACCTCGGCAAGGGCCAGATCCCCGGCCAGACCACGCAACGGGTGAACAGCGAACGCTACGACCTGGGCCTGGACATGGCCTGGGAGCTTGACCTGTTCGGCCGCATCCAGCGCCAGATCGAAGCCAGCGAAGCCCAGGAAGCGGTAGCCGCGGCCGACCTGCAGCAGCTGCAGGTCAGCCTGATCGCCGAGCTGGTCGATGCCTACGGCCAGCTGCGCGGCGCGCAGTTACGCGAGAAGATCGCCCTGGCCAACCTCAAGACCCAGCAGGAATCGCGGGCCATCACCGAAACCCTGCGCGATGCCGGCGTGGGCAACGACCTTGACGTGGTGCGGGCCGACGCACGCCTGGCCGGGGTCGAAGCCACCGTTCCGCAACTGCAGGCGGAACAGGCGCGGGCCCGGCATCGCATCGCCACCCTGCTCGGCCAGCGCCCCGAGGCGCTCAGCGTCGACCTGTCGCCCAAGGCCCTGCCGGCCATCGCCAAGGCGCTACCGGTGGGTGACCCGGGTGAACTGCTGCGCCGCCGCCCGGACATCCGCAGCGCCGAACGCCAGCTGGCGGCTGCCACCGCCAACGTCGGCGTGGCCACGGCCGACCTGTTCCCCCGCGTCAGCCTCAGCGGCTTCCTCGGCTTTACTGCTGCCCGTGGCTCGCAGATCGGCTCCTCGGCAGCCAATGCCTGGGCGCTGGGCCCGAGCATCACCTGGGCCGCCTTCGACCTGGGCAGCGTGCGTGCCCGCCTGCGCGGTGCCAAGGCCGATGCCGAAGGGGCACTGGCCAACTATGAACAGCAGGTGTTGCTGGCCCTGGAAGAATCGGCCAATGCCTTCAGCGACTACGACAAGACCCAGCAGCGGCTGCTGTCGCTGATGCGCCAGAGCGACGCCAGCCGCAAGGCGGCGGAACTGGCCTCGATTCGTTATCGCGAGGGTACGGTGGACTACCTGGTGCTGCTCGATGCCGAGCGTGAGCGGCTGAGCGCTGAAGATGCGCAGGCCCAGGGCGAGGTCGAGCTGTACCGCGGCATCGTCTCCATCTACAAGGCCCTGGGCGGCGGCTGGCAACCGGAGACTGTAGCCAGCGCGCGCTGATACACCCGTTTCAACGACTCCTTTGGTTGGCTCCTCCCCCAACCGTTTGCCCCGCAGGCCTTGGTCTGCGGGGCTTTTTTATGCTGATTGAGGGTGTGTGCAGGGGTGCATGCCTCTGAATCTTCAGCGCCTATGAGATCGAGCGCCGCCCGCGCGGCGCATCGCCGGCAAGCCAGCTCCCACAGGTCCACCGCTTTTGAGACCTGTGGTTCACCTGTGGAAGCTGGCTTGTGCATGCCTTGAAGTTGGTGCGAACCATGTAGGAGCTGGCTTGCTGGCGATCGAGGGCAAAGCCCTCGCCTAGGTTCTAGAGCTGTAAGACATTGCCGAACCAGAAACCAAATGCTTCAGTTCGAACGCCCTGTCGAATTATCCTACAGCACCTGTCGGAAGGTGCTGTCTTGGCTGGGAAGCACACCAGGTTTAATGTCCTCGGCTCGCCTTTTCAGGTGAGTTGCCTCACTTCTGTTGCCCATTCCTTTCTGTTTTAGTCGGTGTCGATAATGGACATTTACAGGCTTGATGTTATATCGGTATCGATATAATTTGTGTGCAGGCTCCTGGAATCTGTGCATTTCCATGTACGCCAGAAAGGTGCAGCGGCATGACCAAACACACGGGTGAGGCATGAGGCGCAAGCGCAGCTGGCGATTGGAGCGATGGCGAAGGGGTATGCGGCATGTGGGACGGTCAGAAGCCTATCGAATGGGTAGGCGGCAGCAAGGATGATGCGCAGGTTTCCACCAGTGGCGAGGCAGCGGGCTGGGTATCAGCTGGACTTGATCCAGTCCGGTGAAGAACCTACCGACTGGAAGTCGATGGAGAATGTGGGGCGGGGTGTGCGGGAGATCCGCATCAAGTGTAAAGACGGTGCTTTTCGCGTGTTCTATGTTGTGAACCGCCCGGAAGCTGTCTATGTCCTGCATGCATTCCGCAAGACAACTGAAAAGACGGATAAGCGCGATATTGATGTGGCGAAAGCCCGTTTCAAGTCGCTGGACTGAGAGGTGATCAACAATGGCGAATGAACGCTCGGCATCTGTATGGGACGCGTTGGCTGATACGCCAGAAGAGGCCGACAACCTTAGGCTGCGCTCGCAGTTGATGCGGATTTTGGTCAAGACGGTGCGTGCCTGGGATCTACCTCAGAAGGATGCGGCGCGTCGGCTACATGTCACTCAACCGCGCTTGAGTGAGCTGTTGAATGGGAAGATTGACAAGTTTTCCCTGGATGCCTTGGTAAATCTGCTGGCCAATGCCGATCTGGAAGTGGATTTCACGGTGAAGGAAAAGCTCGCCTGAATCGGTGGCTGGACCATGAAGGCCAGGCCTTGCCGTTTTCAACCCGCACCGAACTGAGGCGAACGAGGATCGATTCTCTACTAATGCGGAAAATAAATTTCTAAAGACAGTTGCTCCCACATCTGTTTCGGGCCAGTTACTCCTGGCTCCTGCGCACTCGCACCCTGGGTGCATGTCTGGAGAATGCAGAAGAGCAGCAGCGCTACCTTCGATATCGTGTCGTACAAACAAGGGGTCGCGCGCGCCAGGCACAGAAGAGACTGGCCCGAAACAAATGTGGGAGCTGGCTTGCCGGCGATGCGCCGCGCGGGCGGCGCTCGGTCTCACAGGCGCAGAAAATGTCGAGACAGGCACCTGGTTGCATTTACCCCCCAGCTAGCCCAAGCTCTGCCCTTCCCGCCGCCACGGATCGTCCGATGCCCAGACGCAACCGCTACCTGATCGCCCTGCTGTTGTTGATCCTGGTATCGGCCCTGTTCGGCTACCTGTGGCGCGACGCCCCACCAGCCCCGCCAACCCTGCCCGCGCACAGCTACGACAAGGCCCTGCGCCAGGCCCATGAGGGCCAACCCGGCGCTGCACGGGTGCTGTACCAACAATTGCAGCGCACCGACCTACCGCCCATCCGCCGAGCGGCCTTGTATGCCGAACTGCCCAACTACCCTTCGCCCCAGGCATTGAAACTCGCCCGCCAGGACCTGGAACATGCCGACCCGCTGGTGCGCCGTGCAGCCATTGCCGGCATCCGCCGCCTGCTGCCAGCGGCGCAGCGCAGCCTGGTACTCGGCCCGCTACTGGATGACGACGAGCAAAGCGTACGCTTTGCCGCGGTAGATGCCCTGCTCGGCCTTGCCCCGGATGACATCGGCCTGTATTTCGGCCCGCTGCAGGTTGCCCTGGAGCAATACCAGCAGGCCCTGGAGCAACAACCCGAAGACGCAGACGCCCAGGTCCACCTGGCGCGCCTGTACCTGCACGAAAACGACTACACCCTGGCCGCCACAGCCCTGCAACGGGCCCTGACGGTAGCGCCAGGCAACCTCGATGCACTGGCGACCCAGGTACGCCTGCTGGAACGCCAGGGCCATCACGACGCCTCGCGTCAGGTACTGGGCAAAGCCCTGGCGCTGAGCCCCGACTCGGCCTTTCTGCAGTATGAACTGGGGCTCTGGCTGAACCGCCACGAGCAGCGCGAATACGCCTTGCTGGCCTTGTCACGCGCGGTCGAGCTGGACCCGGACAACGCCGACTACCGCTATACACTGGCGGTCACCCTGCATGAACTGGAACAACTCGACGCCGCGCAAAAGCAACTGGAAACCGTGCTCAGCCGCCAGCCGGCCAATCGCCGGGCACGGGTGTTGCTGATCCAGTACTGGAAGGAAACCGGCCAGTTGCAGAACGTGCAGGTACTGCTGGCCGAACTGGAGCGGCAGAACCCGGACGACCCCGTGCTGCAACAGGGTCTGTAGGCAACGTCCGAAAATTTGTTGAACCCTGGGGCTGTGCCCAAGGTCCAGTGGATATCAGACCACCCTGCAGGAGAGTCGTTTTGGCCAGTTCGTTGGCGCTGGACGAACGTGCATTGATCCTGGCGCCCCCGCCAATAGCCGCGGATACCGCTCGCCTGCTCGCTTCTGCGGGCATCGACAGCCTGTGCGCGGTCGACCTGGCCAACCTGCAAGCCTGCCTGGCCGAAGGCGCGGGCCTGGCGATCATTGCCGAGCAAGTGTTCAAACAGGGCCCAAGCGCGTTGCTGCAGGCATTCATCGACCAGCAACCGTGCTGGTCGGACCTGCCCATCGTGCTGCTCGGTCAAGGGAGCCAAGCGGCCAAGGGCTCGACCAACCACCCGGTGGGCAACCTGGTCCTGCTGGTCGCACCGTTCGAAAACGCCCAGCTGCTGCACACGACCCAGTCCGCTCTGCGCAACCGGCGCCGGCAGTACCTGGTGCGCGACCAGCTGCGGGACCTGCAGCAACGCCTTGACGCCCAGGCCGCGCCTCCCGGCGAAGACCAGCAGCGCAGCGAGTTCGCCCGCCACCAGACGCGCAAGATGGAGGCCATCGGCCAACTGGCCGGGGGGGTCGCTCATGACTTCAACAACCTGCTCACCAGCATTGGCGGCAGCTTCGAGCTGATCGACCGGCGCTTGCGCCAGGGCCGCAGCGATGGCCTGGACAACGTGCTGCGCATGGGCCGCGAGGCAGTGTCACGCGCCGCCCGCCTGACCCACCGCCTGCTGGCTTTCTCTTCCCGGCAATCGCCGCACAGCCAGCAGGTCGACCTGCACGACCTACTCCAGGCCAAGCGTTTGAAGGCTTGCCTGAGCCCGGCCGTGCACCTGCACGTGCAAATCGCCAAGGGCCTGTGGTCGGTCGAAGCCGATGACCAGCAGTTGCAGGAAGCCCTCGACAACGTGCTGCTCAATGCCTGCGAAGCCATGCCCAGCGGCGGCCAGCTGCGCATCGAGGCAAGTAACCAGCACATCGGCGCCGGGCAATTCCCCGGCGGTGCCCTGTGCGCCGGCGACTATGTACGCCTGCGAATTGTCGATGACGGCCAGGGCATGGCGCAAAGCACGCTGGAGCATGCTTTCGAGCCGTTCTTCAGCACCAAGGCGATCGGCCAGGGCATCGGCCTGGGCCTGTCGATGGTGTACGGCTTCAGTAAGCAGTCCCACGGCCATGTCACCCTGCACAGCCAGATCGGCCAAGGCACCCGGGTGGACCTGTACCTGCCGCGCCATGTCGACCAGGACCAGGCACCGGTCAAACCCGTGCAGCCCGTGCGAGGCTACCAGGGCCATCACGTGCTGGTGGTCGAGGACGACCCGCATGTACGCCAATTGCTATGCCAGGCCCTGCGCGAGGATGGCTTCGCCTGCCACAGTGCCGCCGACGCCAACGAGGGCCTAAAGGTTCTGCGTTCGACACAACCGGTGGATCTGCTGGTCAGCGATGTCGGCTTGCCCGGCATGAATGGCCGCCAGTTGGCCGAGATTGCACGCAACCTGCGGCCACGCTTGCCAGTACTGTTCATCACCGGCTATGCGGAAACGGCCATGGCCCGCGAGGGTTTCCTGGAGGCGGGCATGCACCTGATCTGCAAGCCCTTCGAGCTGAAGCAGCTGCAGGCCCAGGTGACCCAGATACTGGGCAAGCCCTGAACCGCTTCACTCCTCCAGCATGCGTAGCGCCTCATCCACCAGGTCCGCCAGCGCGAACGGCTTGTTCATCAATGCCGTGCCCGGCTGCTCGAGCAACTGCGCTTCGATCGGCTGACCCGCATAGCCGGTGATGAACAGGATCTTCTGCAACGGCAGCTGCATGCGCATGGCCTTGGCCACCTGGCGGCCACTGAAACCACCCGGCAAGCCGATGTCGGTGATTACCAGGTCGAACGGGCCGTCATGGCGGAAGCGCTCCAGCGCACTATTGGCGTCGCCCACATCAATGACCTCGAAACCACGCTCGGTCAGGTACTCGCGCATCACCGCACGCAAACCGAGCTCGTCATCGACCAGCAACAGGCGCTGCCCCCCGGCCATGCGTTGCGAGCGCTGCACCAGCGCGGGCGCCTCGGGTACCGGGTCATGGCACCTTGGGAAAAGCATGCAGACCTTGGTGCCCTGGTTCGGCTCCGACTCGATCCAGGCGTAGCCCCCCGACTGGCCGACAAACCCATACACCATCGACAAGCCAAGCCCTGAGCCACGCCCGACCGGCTTGGTGGTGAAGAACGGTTCAAAGGCCCTGGCAATGTCCACCGCCGGCATGCCGCGGCCATCATCCTCCACATGCAAGGCCACGTAGTCGCCTGGCGGCAGGCCGCCCTCATCCGGGAAACACGCCGTCAGCCGCTGGTTGACACTGCGCAGCGTGACATTGCCGCGATCCAGGCACGCTTCGCGGGCGTTGGTGCATAGATTGATCAAGGCATTTTCAAGCTGGGAAACATCAAGGTTCACCGCCCACGGCGTGACATCCAGCTGCCAGTGCAAACGCATCTCGGCGCCCAGCGTGCTGCGCAGCAGTGGTTCGCTCAACCGCAATTGCCGGTTGAAATCCAGCGGCCTGGGCGCCAAAGGTTGATGACGGGAAAACGCCAGCAAGCGATGGGTCAGCTCCATGGCACGCTGCACCGAATCACGCGCCACCTCGACATAGGTCTCCACGCGCTCAAGCCGTCCTTCCTGCAGGCGCCGTTGCAGCAACTCCAGGCTGCCGCCGATTCCGGACAACAAGTTGTTCAGTTCATGGCCCATGCCCCCGGCCAACTGGCCAACCACTTCCAGGCGTTCGTTGTTGCGCATCAGGGCTTCGGATTGACGCGCGGCCTCTTCATGCTCCTCGGTGATGTCCCGCCCAACGGCAGTCAGCAGGCTGCCATCGAACCGCGCGCTCCAGCGAAAACAGTGGTAATGGCCATCGCAGTGACGCAGGCGCGTCTCTATCTGCTCGGCATTGCGGTATTGCAGGCACCCGGAAACCGCCACCTCAACCTCGGCGCGATCGGCCGGATGTACCAGGTCCAATACCGGAACACCCTGTACCTGCTCCTCGGCCCAGCCCAGAATGCGGTACCAGGCGGGGTTGGCGGCATGCA
The DNA here is from genome assembly GCF_040784925.1 of Pseudomonas sp. X4. Classification (NCBI taxonomy): domain Bacteria; kingdom Pseudomonadati; phylum Pseudomonadota; class Gammaproteobacteria; order Pseudomonadales; family Pseudomonadaceae; genus Pseudomonas; species Pseudomonas sp. X4. The sequence goes on from NZ_CP160798.1 coordinate 5,533,724, forward strand.
CCTTCAGCTCGGGTGTAACCGTCATCATCGCATCACGCGACAACTGCCAGAACTGCTCACGCTCCACCAGGTGTCGCTCGACCTGCTGCTCGAAGCCTTGCGCCTGCTCGCGCCAGTGGCTGTGCGCCTCGACGCTGGCCGTGGTCTCGATCACCGCGTGCAGAAAACCTGCCACGTTGCCCAGTTCATCGCGCAACGGTGTGTAGCCGAACGCACACCACAACGGCTCCCCGCCTTCGCCGCAGCCAATACGCAGTGGTGGGTCCTCGACAAAACTCGAGTGCCCTTCGAGCGCCTTGAACACCCACGGCCCCATCGCCGGCCATACATCGCTCCAAAGCGCATCGAAGGCCATGCCCAATGCATCCGGGGCAACCGGCCGCAACGCCCGGTAGCCAGCATTGTGGACAACGTTGAGGTCTGCCCCCCAGACCACGGCACACGGGAACGGTGACAAGTGCATCATGTCGACGGCAATGCGCAACGAGGCCGGCCAGCGCGGCAGCGGCCCGAGCGATGTGCGCCCCCAGTCGAACAGTGCAATCCGTTCGCCCATGGGGTCGATCGGTGCCAGCACAGGCGCCTGCAGAATGACCGGCGACGCAGGCTCGCGCGGCGTACCGTTTTCGACCACTATCGTGACTCCAGCATGGTTCATGAAAAGTACGGGCGCCCCGTGAATGTGGTTCACGGTAGCACAACACACGCCACGCAATATGGCGTACTTGCACCTGGGAGCTATGCTCATTAGGTTTTCCCTCGGGCCAGGGAGCAACGGCCCATTCAGGTTGCCGACGGGAGCGTGGTCATGAGCAAGAAAATGCTGGTGGTGCTGACCAATACAGCCAAGTATCCGACCCTCAAACGGGCGACCGGGTTGTGGCTGGGGGAAGCCGTGCACTTTGTCGAAAAAGTCGAGAAAGCCGGTTATACGGTCGATTATGTCAGCCCGCTGGGCGGCTACGTACCCGTCGACCCGCATAGCCTGCAAATGGCCCCCGACCTGGACTGGCAGTGGTATGACGACAAGCGCTTCATGACCCGCCTGGGCAACACCTTGAGCCCTGGCCAGGTAAAGGCCGAAGAGTACCGCGTCATTTACTACACCGGCGGGCACGGGGTGATGTATGACTTTCCCGACAACCAGCCGCTGCAAGACCTGGCACGCCGGGTCTACGAGAACAAGGGCATAGTCGCAGCGGTCTGCCATGGTGTTGTCGGGCTGCTGAACATCAAGCTCAGCGACAACAGCCTGTTGCTCAAGGACCGTCAGGTAACCGGCTTCTCCAATACCGAGGAGAAACTGGTCGAACTGGACAAGGTGGTCCCCTTCCTGACCGAAAACGAACTGGGCGCCCGAGGCGGTATCTACAGCAAGCATGATGACCCGTGGCAACCGTTCGTGGTGGCCGATGATCGTCTGATCACCGGGCAGAACCCCGCCTCCACGGCACTACTGGCCGAAAAAGTGCTCGCTAAGCTGAAGTAAAGCCGACAACGAGGTTCTGCTTTTCTGTAAAACTGCAACACTTTTGGCCTACAGCCGGGGGCGTCATCAAGCACATAGGATCAGCGCTGACCTGTTCAACCCGAACAGCAAGGTTCAACGGAGCGGCGGTCCTATGGCAGCAATACCGAGTCTCGGCATCAACTGGCGGAAACTACTGCTGATATTGTCCATCGGCGCAATACCGGTGCTATCCGGGTTACTGATGATGGACTATCAGTTGGAAAGAAAACTTGAGGAGAATGCCAAGGTTTCTGTTCAAGAAGCGGTTTTCAGCATCGACCAGGCATTGGGCCGCATGGAAGCCGATCTGGACATGATCCTGCCATTGGCAGGCAAGCCCTGTGACGAAGTGCTCGGTACGCTGGAGCAGAGAGTCGCCAACAGCCCACATCTTCGTTCATTGATACTCACCCGCGACCAACAAGCGTATTGTGCGACGGACATGGACCCGTTGGCATATATCTCGGCTTTTTCCCTGTCCGGACGGCAGACGGAGCTGGCATTCGACGCGCCATCGTCGCCTAACGCGGCGATCATCAAGATCCAGAGACCGCACAGCGACCCCGGGATAATCGCGACAGCATACGGTCGGCAGTTGCGTGACGAACTGCGTGCTTTCCAGGACGGGCTGACATTGCTTCTGGAGTTCAACGACCTGTATATCTGGAGCGAGGGAGACAGCCGCGACGCACGACGCCCCTCCCAGGCCGAATTCACCGAGCGAACGGTGTCCCAGAAATATGGCTACATGGTGATCGGCGGCTACCCAAAAGGGTACGCCGCCCAGGAGTTTCGCCTATCCCTTCACCAGGTGCTGCCCTCGCTGGTACTGGTAGGGGTCGCCAGCATGTTCATCATGTACCTGGGCCTGACCATTTCGGGCAAGAAGAAGGGTTGATACCGCCGCCATCGAATCGTGACGGCGGTACTCTCGGGGATCAGTCGGTGCTCAGCACACCACGGCGTACCTGGTCGCGCTCGATCGATTCGAACAGGGCCTTGAAGTTGCCCTCGCCAAAGCCGTCGTCACCCTTGCGCTGGATGAACTCGAAGAACACCGGGCCGAGCAAGGTCTCGGAGAAGATCTGCAGCAGCAGGCGCTTGTCGTCAGGCTGGGAGGCGCCATCGAGGAGGATGCCGCGTGCTTTCAACTGGTCTACCGGCTCGCCGTGACCTGGCAGGCGCTCTTCGAGCATCTCGTAGTAGGTTTGCGGCGGTGCAGTCATGAAACGCATGCCGAAGCCCTTGAGGGCGTCCCAGGTCTTGAGCAGGTCATCGGTCAGGAAGGCGACGTGCTGGATGCCTTCGCCGTTGAACTGCATCAGGAACTCTTCGATCTGCCCGGAGCCCTTGGACGATTCTTCGTTCAGCGGGATACGGATCATGCCATCCGGTGCGGTCATGGCACGCGAAGTCAGGCCGGTGTACTCACCCTTGATGTCGAAGTAGCGGATTTCGCGGAAGTTGAACAGCTTCTCGTAGAAGCCGGCCCAGTACGACATGCGCCCGCGATAAACGTTGTGGGTGAGGTGGTCGATGATCTTCAGGCCGGCACCCACCGGGTTGCGGTCCACACCCTCGATGAACTTGAAGTCGATATCGTAGATCGAGCTGCCTTCCTCGAAACGGTCGATCAGGTACAGCGGCGCACCGCCGATACCCTTGATCGCCGGCAGGCGCAGCTCCATCGGCCCGGTTTCGATTTCCACCGGCTGGGCGCCCAGTTCCAGGGCGCGGGCATAGGCCTCGTGGGCGTTGCGCACGCGGAACGCCATGCCGCATACCGACGGGCCGTGTTCGGCGGCGAAGTACGAGGCGATGCTCTTGGGTTCGTTGTTCAGGATCAGGTTGATGTCACCCTGGCGATACAGGTGCACATCCTTGGAACGGTGGGTAGCCACCTTGGTGAAGCCCAGCATCTGGAATACTGGCTCGAGTACGCCAGGGGTCGGCGAAGCCAGTTCGATGAATTCGAAGCCCATCAGGCCCATTGGATTGTCGAAGATATCAGCCATGTTCGTGTCCTCATCTGCAGCGAAAAATTATTGATTGCGTGGGATGTGGCACGGAAACGGCGGTGAGCACGGGATACCCCGCACGCTGCGGGCGAGGAAGTCACCTATTATCAGCTTGAACCCATGGTATGTCATATGGACCCATTCTCGGCGGGCTTGATCCTCCGGTATCGAAGGACCTTATTGTTGTATTCGTAAATCGATTCTACATTGCGTAAAATGGTTTGTCGCGCTTTAGTTGCTCACGGTTTCCGACAAGCGGCTATCCTCTCGTAATCCTTCCTACAGATCAGGTCAGCATGCCCCTTACCGTCAAACGCCGCGCCGGCTTCGGCTGGCGCACCCTGTTGCCCTGGGTCGTCGGCGTGCTGCCGGTGGCGTGCGGCCTGGCCGTGATGAACTGGCAGATCGAGCGCGAAATGCAGGCCAGCAGCCAGGCCACCGCCCGCCAGGTGGTGGAACACGTCGAGCGCATTCTCGACAACCTGTCCAGCGCTGCCAATGCCCTGCTGCCACTTGTCGACAGCCCGTGCGACGAGGCCCAGCTCATGCTGCGCGCCCAGGTCACGCGCAAAGCCTTCGTGCGCTCGACCAACCTGTTCCGGCACAACACCCTCTATTGCACGTCGCTGTTCGGCGCATTCGACGAGCCGGTCAACCCCGGTGACTACATCGACGGCAAGCTGTGGCTGATGGACGGCAACTCGGTCACCCCGGGCCACCCGCTGCTGGTGTATCGGGCCAGCGACGGCGATCGCGGCGCGATCAGTACGGTGGATGGCGAACACCTGCTGACGGCGCTGCGCCTGATCGGCCCCGATGAAGAGCTGCAGATCCGCGTGGGCGATGCCTGGCTGGGCAAGGATGGCATCGTGCACAAGGGCGTGCCCCCTGCCGCGGCCAGCGCGAATGTGCAGCTGGGCTCGACCCGTTACCCGTTCAGCGTGCATGGCGGCTACGGCGCCGACAAGCAGGGCCAGCTGTGGCGCAGCCACTACCCCGCCCTGTTCGGCTTGCTGCTGGTACTGGGCGCGGTGGCCGCCCTGGTGTGCCGCTGGCAGGTTCGCCGCGCCACCTCGCCCCGTGCCGAACTGCGCCGGGCCCTGGAGGCCGACGAGTTCCTGCCGTACTTCCAGCCGGTGGTGCGCAAGGGCGACTACCGCTGGGCCGGCGCCGAAGTGCTGATGCGCTGGAACCACCCGCGCGAAGGCCTGGTACGCCCCGACCTGTTCATCCCCTACGCCGAACACAGCGGGCAGATCGTCGCCATGACCCGTGCGCTGATGATGCACACCGCGCAGAACCTGGCACCCTATGCCGGGCTGCTGGAGGACGGTTTCCATATCGGCATCAACATCACTGCCGACCACTGCCGCGACTTCAGCCTGCTGGACGACTGCCGCACCTTCCTCCAGCACTTCCCGCCAGGCCGGGTGGTGCTGACCCTGGAGCTGACCGAGCGCAAGCTGATCGAGGCCACGCCGGTGGCTCTGGAACTGTTCGAAAAGCTCGACGCCATGGGTGTGAAGATTGCCCTGGACGACTTCGGCACCGGCCAGTCAAGCCTCAACTACCTGCGCCAGTTCAAGGTCGACTACCTGAAGATCGACCAGAGCTTCGTCGCCATGATCGGTGCCGACGCGCTGTCGGTACACATCCTCGAGACCATCATCGAGCTGTCGGCCAAGCTGGGCCTGGGCATCGTTGCCGAGGGCGTGGAAACCGAAGCCCAGCGCGACTACCTGGCCCGTCATGAGGTGGACTTCCAGCAGGGCTACCTGTTCGCCAGGCCCATGCCGGCTGCCCAATTCCTCGAGGCGCTGGCGGCACGCCCGGCTGCGTCGCGGTTGCCGCAAGCCGCGCCCCCTGAGATCATGCGCGGCTGATCCACCCGCTCAATTCCCTATTCGAGGCATTCGTGTCAAAAGGCATTCTTTCGTCGGTCATGGCGTCCTGTCTGTTCGCCGTGATGTACTTCTATACCTCTCTGCTCACGCCGCTCGATGGCGAAGAGATCTTTGGCTGGCGCACCCTGTTGACGCTGCCCTGCCTGACCCTGTTCATGCTTGTCTCGAAAGACTGGAAACGGGTGGGTGAACTGCTTGCCCGGGTAAAACGCACGCCGCTGCTGTTGCTGGGCATGGTCGCCACATCGTGGCTGATGGGCGTGCAGCTGTGGCTGTTCCTCTGGGCACCCCTGCACGGGCGCAGCCTGGAAGTGTCGATGGGCTACTTCCTGCTGCCGCTGGCCATGGTCCTGACCGGGCGGCTGGTGTATGGCGAGCGCCTGTCACGCCTGCAGAAGGTGGCCGTGGCCTGCGCCGCGCTGGGCGTGAGCCACGAGCTGTACCAGCATGGCAGTTTCGCCTGGGAAACCCTGGTGGTGACGATCGGCTACCCGATCTACTTCGTGTTGCGCAAGCGCTGCCGCACCGAACACCTGGGCGGCCTGTGGTGCGACATGTGCCTGCTGTTGCCCTGGGCGTTGTACTTCGTGATCCAGGGCCCGCTTTCCCCTGCCGATCTGCAGGCACACCCCGGGCTGTATGCGTTGATCCCGATCCTCGGGGCGATCAGCGCCTCGGCCCTGATCGCCTACGTGCTGGCCAGCCGCCTGCTGCCTTTCAGCCTGTTCGGCCTGCTCAGCTACGTCGAACCGGTGCTGCTGGTGGGTGTGGCGCTGCTGCTGGGCGAAACCATCGGCCCGGATCAGTGGCTGACCTACCTGCCGATCTGGGCCGCGGTGCTGGTGCTGGTGATCGAGGGCTTCAAGCACCTGCTGCGTCAACGTCGCCGCTCGGTGTAAGCCGAACCTGGCGCACCCGCCGCTCCTCGACCGCCTCCACGGTCAGCGTCCAGCCATTCCAGGCCAGGCGGTCACCCACCATGGGCAGGCGGTCGAGCAGGCTCATCACCAGGCCCGCGAGGGTCTGGTAGTCCTCGGTGGCGCGGGCGCTGAAGCCGGTACGCGCCTGCACCTGGGTCAGGTTCAACGCACCGCTGACCACAAAGCCTTCACCTTCCTGGACGATGCCCGGGCCTTCGACCTCGCTGGCATCCGGCAGCTCGCCGGCAATCGACTCGAGGATATCGGTCATGGTCAGCAGGCCGGTGAAGTCACCGAACTCGTTGACGACGAAGGCAATGTGCGTCGACTGGCCTCGCATCTGCTCCAGGGCGTTGAGGATGCTGAAACTTTCCAGCAGGTTCAGCGGTACCCGGGCCATGCCTTCCAGATCGGGCTGGCTGCCCGACAACAGTTCCTTGAGCAGCTCCTTCTTGTGCACGAAGCCCAGCGGCTCGTCCACGCGGCCATCGCGGATCAATGGCAGGCGCGAGTACGGCGAATTGGCCAGGGCCTGGGCAATCGCGTCGGCCGGCTGCGCCAGGTCGATCACATCGACCTCGGCGCGGGCGGTCATCACCGTGCGGATCGGCCGCTCGGCCAGGTTCAGCACGCCACTGATCATCACCCGTTCACGGCGGTCGAACAGCACCTGCTCCTCACCGCCTTCGACCAGGTCGGCGATTTCCTCGCCCACCTCGTCCGCCTCGACACGGCGGCCACCCAGCAGGCGCAGCACGGCATGCGCGGTGCGCTCACGCAGCGGCCGGTGCTGCTGCAGGCTGCGCTTGCGGCGGGCACGGGCCAGCTGGTTGAACAGCTCGATCAGGATCGAGAAGCCGATGGCCGCGTACAAGTAGCCTTTCGGGATATGGAAGCCCAGGCCTTCGGCGGTAAGGCTGAAGCCGATCATCATCAGGAAGCCCAGGCACAGCATGATCACCGTAGGATGGGCGTTGACGAAGCGGGTCAGCGGCTTGCTGGCAACGATCATGATGCCGATCGAGAAGATCACCGCGATCATCATCACCGACAAATGCTCGACCATGCCCACCGCGGTAATCACCGCGTCCAGCGAGAACACCGCATCGAGCACCACGATCTGCGCAACGATCGGCCAGAACGCAGCATGGCGCACCGCGCCACTGGCCTGGGTCACATGGCCTTCCAGGCGTTCGTGCAGTTCCATGGTGGCCTTGAACAGCAGGAACACGCCACCGAACAGCATGATCAGGTCACGGCCGGAGAAGCTCTTGTCGAACACCTCGAACAACGGCGCGGTCAGGGTGACCATCCACGAGATACTCGCCAACAGGCCCAGACGCATGATCAGCGCCAGGCTCAGGCCAATGACCCGCGCGCGGTCGCGCTGATGCGGCGGCAGCTTGTCGGCGAGGATGGCGATGAACACCAGGTTGTCGATACCCAGCACCAGCTCAAGGACGATAAGCGTCAGCAGGCCCAGCCAGGCCGTGGGGTCGGCTAGCCATTCCATTAGCGGGTACTCACGAGGGCAGCGTCACGAGGACGGGAGAAGGAAGGCCTTGAAGGCCGGGGACTGGGGGGCTCCGCGAAGGTGCTCATATGGACCTTGATAGCAAATTGGGAAAACGATCCTACAAGTACAGCAGCTCTCCGTAATAGCGCAAAACTATTACAAAACCTGTAACAACCCCCTCCAGAGCCACTCATTCCCCTGTGGGAGCGGCCTTGCGTCGCGAAAGGGCTGCGCAGCAGCCCCTGGATTGCAGCATCTCTGCGAACATCGCTGGGGCCGCTCTGCGGCCCTTTCGCGACACAAGGCCGCTCCCACAGAAAGGCATAAGCCCAATGTGGGTACTTTTCTTCAATACCGCAGGCTATCGATGCCCGAGCATGGAGGCCATCCTCAACCAAACGGATCCTCCTCATGAGCCTGTCCCTTTCCATGGCTGCTTTCGCACTGGCGGCCTCGATCTCCCCCGGCCCGGTCAACATCGTTGCGCTGGGCAGCGGTGCCCGTCATGGCCTGCGTGCCAGCCTGGCGCATGTGGCTGGCGCCACGCTGGGCTTCTGCCTGTTGCTGGTGCTGGTCGGGCTGGGCCTGCATCAGTTGTTGCTGCGCTGGCCTTTGCTGGGACTGCTGTTGCACTGGGGCGGCGTGGCGTTCCTGCTGTACATGGCATGGAAGCTGGCCAGCGACGATGGGCAGCTGGGCAGTGCCCATCCCGCCCAGGCCCCCTCGGCCTGGCACGGCGCGGCGATGCAGTGGCTCAACCCCAAGGCATGGCTGGCAGCGGTGGCCGGGGTTGGCGCCTACACCGGCGGCGAGCAGCAGATGCTGTGGCTGTTTGCCTGGATCTACGGGCCGATCTGTTTCATTTCGGTGGCCAGCTGGGCGTGGGCCGGGAGCCTGGTTCGCCAGTACCTGGGCAACCCACGGCACATGCGCCTGCTGAATCGGGGCTTGGCGGTGCTGCTAGTGGGCAGCGCGGTTTATCTGGTCATTCAAGGCTAGCTGCACCAGTCCTGTCGCTGCCCTCAAGACCTGCGCAGTACCTGTGGGAGCAACTGTCTTGCTCAAATTCTAAAAGTTGGCGCAATCCCCTGTGGGAGCGGCCTTGTGTCGCGAAAGGGCTGCAAAGCAGCCCCAGCAATTTCAGCTATTGCGCATCAATCCTGGGGCCGCGTTGCGGCCCTTTCGCGACACAAGGCCGCTCCCACAGGTACAGCGACAACCTCCAGAGCAACGCTGCACCTGTGTGGGCTGGCTTGTCGGCGATAGGGCCATCACAGCCAAAATGGCAATTCAGCCGAATGCATTGCGGTAATGCCCCGGCGTCGCCGCCAGGTGCTGCTTGAAGGCCCGCTGCAGGTGCGCCTGGTCGGCAAACCCGGCCTCCTGCGCAACTTCGGCGATTGCCCGGCCCTGGCGCAGTTGCGCCCTGGCCAGCTGCACGCGTTGGTCGAGCAGGTAGCCATGCGGCGTCAGGCCGAAGCGTTGGCGGAACGCGCGAATCAGGTAGGAACGCGACAGGCCGCAGGCCGCGCAGATGTCGTCCAGGCTCAGCGGGTCGCCCCGATGGGCGCGTATGAACGCTGCCGCCGCGTCCAGTCGCGGGTTGCCCTCGTCGTTCACGCTGGCATTACCGCCAAGCATGCCCGGCAGTGCGCCAAACAGTGCCGCCAGGCGGCCTTCGCGGTCCGGCACGCTGGCATCGAACAGGTCGGCAAAGGCCTGCAACAGGCACCGGTACAATACCGGCGAGCTACTCCAGGCCTGGGCCGGCAAGGCAAACCCCAGCGCCTGCAACCAGGGCATGTCGACGAACAACATCAGGTAGGACCATGGCTCCCCGGCGATGGGGTTGCAGGCATGCACCACGCCTGGGTTCATCAATACCGTGGCACCAGCCGCCACCTCGATGCACTGGTCACCGTACAGGTAGGTGCTGCGCCCACCCGTGATCACCCCGATGGAAAAGCTCTCGTGGGAATGCGCGGCGTAGCACACCTGGCGCCCGTCCCCTACCCGCCGGGCTTCGACGAAGGGCAACGCCGGGTCGCGCCAGAACCGTGATACCTCGATCATTCCTCACCCCGCTCGCCGCTGCCATGCGCCTGGATACTACACGCTTGTCACGGAGTCAGCAGGCAACCGCAGGCCATATATCCAACCCGCGTTATCCCATTACCACTTGGCCATCGATAAATACCGTTTGATGCCCCCTCTTTGCATGAAAGGAGCATCGACATGCCAGCCATCAACCCTCATCAACCCTTGCTCGAGGCGCAGCTGCCGCACTGGGCACGCCAGGTAACGCCCAATCAATGGGCCGCGTTGAAGCGAACCCAGATCGCCCCGTGGAGGGCGCAGGACTGGTTCGCCAATGCTGCCCCCGACCTGCGTGACACAGTGCATGCCAGCCAGGCGCGCCTGATGCAGGCGCAAGCAGCCTTGGCCGGCTCGCTCAAAGGCCTGAAACAGATCACTGAATTCGCCGAGCCATTGCTGCAACGGCGTCTTGCCGAACAAGGCTTTCACGCGCCGCTGCGCAATAGCCAACTGCTGCGGGTCGAGCGCAGCTGGCACTGGGCAGCCCTGCGCTATCTTTACCGCCATCGCCGCGACAACCTGCTACAGGCCGCCCTGCAGAACTTCGCCAGCGACGAGGTGTTCATCGCTGAAAGTGCCATTGCCCTGGGTGACAACATTCAGGTCACGCCGATTCTGGTACAAGGCTCCGCCCCCTTCGGCATGCAATCACCCGTCGCGCACTTCCCATTGCAGTCGGAGCACTATCAGGTGGAACGGCTGCCACTTGAGCCGGCCGCTTTCGCCACACAGTGCCGTGACCTGGACCTGGGTGAGGCTTACCAGGCCCACCTGGAACAACACCTTGCCCAGCCCGCTACCCGAGCCTTGGCCATCCAGGTTCAGAAAGACCGCCTGCGCCTGGCGGCCGACCTTGCCTATCTGCGGCACCTGCTTGACGGCAGCACGCGCGATCAGGTCGAACAGCTGTTGCAGGGTGCTGCCGTGAGGTGCTGGCAACTGGCGCTGTTCGGCACGCCCCTGCACGAGGTCATGCTGATCGATGCCGGCAGTGCGGGGCTGGCGCTGTACCTGCCCGCCCATGACCCGGCCCTGCGTCAATGCAGCAACCTGGAAGCGGTACACGACACGCTGGCGACCTTGCTGCTGGAGCCCGATGCCCGCCAGGCCTTCACGGCCTACATCAGGCAGGACCAACGCACGCACTTTCTCGACCTGTTGCAGCAGAACCTCGACGCCACGGGCAACACGGCCTTTGACCGCCCTTGGCAGCGCGCAGTGCAAGCGGACCTGCGCCCCACACGCGTGGCCATCACGGCCGAGCCTTTCGGCCACTACCAGGACCTGCACCTGGCCCGCCTCAAGCACGAAGCCAGCCTGCTGGCGGTCCCGACAGCAATGGCCGATGCCAACGCGCGAACCAGGCGCCTGGAGGAATGGGAAAGCCTTGGCCTGGATGCACTCGGTATTGCCGCGTTCTTCGTTCCGGGTGCAGGCACCCTGATGCTGGCCGTCACTGCCTGCCAACTGCTCGGCGAGGCCTTCGAGGGCTACCAGGCCTGGCATGAAGGCGACCGCCACCTGGCACTGCGCCACCTGGAGGCGGTTGGCCTGAACCTGGCCCTGATCGGAGGGTTCGTGGCAGCGGGCAAGGTCGTGCCCAAGCTGTTCAACAGCCCGTTGATGGAAAGCCTGCAGCAAGTACGCGGCAACGACGGGCGCTACCGGCTCTGGAATGAAGACCTCGCCCCCTACCGCAGTGCCGTGACACTGCCCGAAACCCTGCAGCCCAATGCACTTGGCCAGTACCTGTATCAGGGCCGGTATTTCATCCGCATGGACGGCCAGCTCTTCGAACAACGCTTCGATCACGACCTGCAGCAATGGCGGGTCATTCACCCCGATACGCCCGATGCCTGGCAGCCACCGCTGATGCACAATGCCCAAGGCGCCTGGCGCGGCCAGCATGAACAGCCCGGCCAGTGGCCATTCGCGAAGCTGGCGCGCCGTCTCGGCCCTGCATATGCCGCGTTCACGCCAGAAAAGCTGACGCAGGCCGGCCGCCTCTGCGGCATCGACGCCGCGCAGTTGCGCCGGGTGCACCTGGAAGGCCGAGCAACGCCCCCGCTGTTGCTCGATGCCCTGCAACGCATGGCGGCACAGGCCGAGGTAGAGGCGTTGGCCGACAAGGCCCCGCCGGGTCTGTTCGAGCGCCTCTACAACGGCAGCGCGCCCACCACCCCGTCAACGCAGAAACTGCTCGCTGCCTATCCGCGGCTTTCCCCTGCCCTGGCCACGCGTGTGCTGACACCGCTAGGCGAGGCTGAATCGCTCGCCTGGCAACAGCAGGGTCAGCTACCCATTCAGGTTCGCCAGGCACTGGAACAGGTACACAGCGAGCTGCCCCTGGTACGCGCCCTGGAGGGTGTGCTTCAGCCAGCCCGGGCCAGCAGCGACAGCGAACGCTTGCTGTTCAGCGCCCTGGATGCCATGCCCGACTGGCCCGCGGACCTGCGCCTCGAGCTGCACGGTGCGAGCCCCGAGGGCCCTTTGCTGGAGCATGTCGGCCGCGACCAGGCCAGCACCCTGCGCCGTGTGATCAAAACGGCCGAAGGCTATGAGGTCGACCGGGGCGAGCGCCCTGCGCCTGGGCCGCGTGATCCGGACCTCTGCCGTGCCATTGAGCAGGCACTGCCACGCTCGCATCGCGATACGCTGGGTATCCCGACGGCCGATGGCAGCTCGCTACGCCAGCGCGTACTGGGTTGGGTCGACCTGCACAGGCAGACACTGGCCCAACGCCTCTGGGGTCATCGCGCGCTGCTGCGCAAGCCCATGGGCGGCTTGCGCGGCGGTCGGCCGCTTGACCCCGAACCGCCTCAGCCGCGCCTGGCAGGCTCGCTGGCCGGGGCCTATCGGCGCTTGTTCCCCGACGCCACCGACTGGGAATTCGAAAACTGGCTCGGCAACGACGAGGACAACCCATACGTCGATGACATTCGCTCACCCACACAGCGGCTGCACGACCTGCAGCAGCGTCTGGATACTTTGCGCCGCGACCTGCATGAATGGGCCCGGCCCGATCCGCAGCGCCCGCACCAGCGGCACCTGGCCATCCGCCCCATCCTCAACGCCTGGCGGCGGCTGTCGACCGTAGCGCTTGAAGGGGGTGGCAACCTGCACAGCCTGGACCTGTCCGGCCTGGAGCTGGACAACCAGGACTTGGCCAGCCTGGCCTTGCCAGACGACTTCACCCATGTGCAGCACCTGTCACTCAGCTACAACCGTTCGCTCAGCCAGCTGCCGGCCGAGTTCTACGAGCGCTTCCCCAACCTCAATCGCCTGCTGCTGGCCGACTGCCGGTTCGACACCGTGCCCCGCCTGGGTAACCCTGAGCACCTCGCCTGGCTGGATCTGGAAGGCAACCGCATTACCTGGAGTAGCCAAGCCCAGCAGGCACTGAATCGCTGCTCCGGGCTTGTAGTACTGGACCTTTCGGGCAACCCACTGCTGCAGGCCCCGGACCTGCGCGGGCTGGCCTACCTGAGGACGCTGTTCCTGAACGACTGTGCGCTCAGCGAATTGCCGCAAGGCCTGGACCAGATGATCGAGCCCATCATCGTGGATATTGCCGACAACCAGCTGCTGCGGCTGCCAGACGGTTTCACCGTGCCAAGGCCAGTCGCAGAGGCGCTGCGCCTGGAAAGCGAATGGCTGGGCGCCCCCGTGGTTGCACAGATCGAGGCTTACAACGCTGCGCATCAGGTGGACCTGATGGTATGCGCAAGCGACTATCAGGAATTCTTCGAACAGACCGGCCCGGCAGAACTGGCCCTGTGGCAGCGTTTGCCGCTGCAGTATCGGCGCGATCTCAGGCCCTTGCTTGAGCTTGAACCGTTCCTGTCCCACCCAAGGCAAGCCCGTACAGAGTTCTGGCGGCGTCTGGCCCTGATCGAGGCAAACCCCGCCCTGCGTCAGCAATGGTTGACGCATCCACCGTACGACCTGTTCAACCTCCCGCTTTGACCGCCCCCCGGTGCCTGCCTGCACAACAGGCAGGCATTTGCCGCCATGTTAGGCCAGACTGGTGTTTTTCCGGTGGCCGGTGCATGCTCCTAGCTGAAGCGATTCACCCCGGCTTGAAACCCGCCCAGCAATGTGAGGTGCAGTACCCATGGACCGTCTGCTCGATTCACTCTTCCCCAGCGCCGAGAACATCCCGGAAACCTGGCGCCTGGAAGCCCCCCTGGAACAACGCGACTATCTGGTGAACGGCGAGCTCAGGCGCTGGGACGGCCCCCTGGCCACGGTGCGCAGCCCGGTCTGGCTCAAGGAAGGCAACGATGAGCATCAGGTGGTGCTGGGCAGCGCCCCGCTGCTCGATGCCGATACCGCGCTCACCGCCCTCGATGCCGCCGTCCAGGCCTACGACAAAGGCCGTGGCGCCTGGCCGAACATGCGCGTGGCCGAGCGCATCCAGCACGTCGAGACCTTCCTGGCACGCATGCGTGAACAGCGCCAGGCCGTGGTCAAGCTGCTGATGTGGGAGATCGGCAAGAACCTCAAGGATTCGGAAAAGGAATTCGACCGCACCTGCGACTACATCGTCGACACCATCAACGCCCTCAAGGACCTCGACCGCCGTTCCAGCCGCTTCGAGCTGGAACAGGGCACGCTGGGCCAGATCCGCCGGGCACCACTGGGCGTGGCCCTGTGCATGGGGCCATACAACTACCCGCTGAACGAAACCTTCACCACGCTGATCCCGGCGCTGATCATGGGCAACACCGTGGTGTTCAAGCCCGCCAAGTTCGGCGTGCTGCTGATTCGGCCATTGCTCGAAGCCTTCCGTGACAGCTTCCCGCCGGGGGTGATCAACGTCATCTACGGCCGTGGCCGGGAAACGGTGAGCGCGCTGATGGCCAGCGGCAAGGTTGATGTGTTCGCCTTCATCGGCACGCACAAGGCCGCCAGCGACCTGAAGAAGCTGCACCCGCGCCCACACCGGCTGCGCGCCGCGCTTGGGCTGGATGCCAAGAACCCGGGCATCGTGCTGCCCCAGGTGGACCTCGACAACGCCGTCGAAGAGGCAGTCACCGGTGCGCTGTCGTTCAATGGCCAACGCTGCACGGCGCTGAAGATCCTGTTCGTCCACGAGGACGTGGTCGATGCCTTCCTCGACAAGTTCCAGCGCAAGCTGGCCGCGCTCAAGCCCGGCATGCCTTGGGAGCCAGGCGTTGCCCTGACGCCGCTGCCCGAGCCCGGCAAGGTCGACTACCTCGACGGCCTGGTCGCCGATGCCACCGCCAAGGGCGCACGCGTGCTCAACGAAGGTGGTGGGCACAGCCGTGGCTCGTTCTTCTACCCGGCCGTGCTGTACCCGGTGAAGAGCGACATGCGCGTGTACCACGAGGAGCAGTTCGGCCCGCTGGTGCCGGTAGTGCCCTACCGCGACCTGCAGACGGTTATCGACTATGTACTGGACTCCGACTACGGCCAGCAACTGAGCCTGTTCGGCAATGACCCGGCGACCATCGGCAGCCTGGTTGACATCTTCGCCAACCAGGTCGGGCGCATCAACATCAACGCGCAATGCCAGCGCGGCCCCGACACCTACCCCTTCAACGGCCGCAAGAACAGCGCCGAAGGCACCCTGTCGGTACATGACGCCCTGCGTGTGTTCTCGATCCGCACCTTGGTCGCAACGCGCTTCCAGGAGGCCAACAAGGAACTGATCAGCGAGATCATTCGCAACCGGCAGTCGAGCTTCCTGACCACCGACTACATCTTCTGACCGCCGCGTTTATAGAGAATCGGTCTATCGCCCCTGTCGATTTTCCATCCACGCAAACGACTCTAAGCAACAGGGCGCCAACCGGCGCCCGCTTCCAAGGAGAGTCGAACATGGCAGCCAAACCCATCCCCGAAGGCCAGCACAGCATCACGCCCTACCTGGCCATCAACGACGCCGCCAAGGCCATCGAGTTCTACAAGAAGGCCTTTGGCGCAGTGGAAATGTTCCGCCTCGATGCCCCTGGCGGCCGCGTTGGCCATGCCGAGCTGAAAATCGGTGATTCGTCGCTGATGCTGGGCGACCCCTGCGACATGGAAGGCGGCCTCACCGCCAGCCAGAAGCTCAGCGGCACAGGCGTGGGCCTGCACCTGTATGTCGAAGACTGCGACAAGGTCTACGCCCAGGCCCTGGCCGCCGGCGGCACCCAATTGCATCCCTTGACCGACCAGTTCTACGGTGACCGCAGCGGCACCCTGAAAGACCCGTTCGGCAACATCTGGTTCGTTTCCACCCACAAGGAGGACCTGACCCCCGACGAAATTCGCGCCCGCGCGGCGAAGATGTTCGGTGGCAACTGAGCGTTAAGTTGAAAGCGGCGCGACTTTGCTTGAAGCTTGGGGCTCGTAGCTGGGAGCTGCTTCATGCGAATCATCGACAAAACCGCCGCACAGGTCCGTAGCCTGACCCCTGCAGAAGAGGAGCTGCTGGTCGGCTTTGCCACCGGCAGCCTCGCCGGCCCGCGCCTGCTGCAGGCCAACCAGTTGCTGATGAAGGTGCGCAACGCCAACCAGTGGCTGGCCTGCGACTGCCGCAACGATGCCTTGCCGGTACTCAATGTCACCCTCAACGGCAGCACCGGTACGCTGTTTCTCAAGAACAACCCGGGTACCGCCGAACACGCGCCCGGCTGCCCGTTCACCAAGGACGAGCGGGAAGCGGCCGAGCGCGAGAACGACCCCGCGCCACCCGCTGCCTGGCTGCCGCCCGACACACCGTTGCGCCTGATCGGCGATTTTCGCAGCGGCACCGCCGGTGCCGGCGGCGATGGCAGCGAGCGGCGCGACCAACAGCGCCTGCTGTCACTGCTGCTGACCTGGATCGAGACCAGCGGCTTGAACCTGTATGCCACGCACCTGAAAAAGGACCTGACCGGGCAGTTTGCCGAGTTGCGCAGCGTTGCCAGCCGCTATCCGCTGCTGGAACGGGTGCCCGCCAGCAACTACCTGGAAACCCGCCTGGACATGAAGCACATGATGATGCTCAAGTCCCGCCTGCGCGAAGCCACGGTGTTCGGCAACCACCGCCGCCACGGCCTGCTGCTGGACTGCGTGGACCAGATCAAAGGGCGCAAGCTGTTCAACAACCGCAGTGAAGACGGCTTCGACTTCCAGGGCCACCACCTGTATTGGGGCGGCAACCGCACCGCCGGGCCGTTGCTGGCCTTGGCGCTGTACTCGCCGACCAGTGCCGGCAGCCATTTCTACGAGCTGATCCATGTCGCCAGCTTACCGGTGCTGTCCCGCGCCCACCTGTTCCCGGTGTATCGCGACGAAGAGCGCGAGCCGCTCAAGGCCCTGGTATCGCTGGTCGACTGGATGGCCGGCAAAGGTGTGAAAGTACAGATGCGCCGCCCGGTGATCGGCGGCCAGGTGATGGATGAACTGGTAATGACTTCGGACCAGGACCGGGTGTTGTCGGTATCGTTGCTGGAGCAGCCAATCGGCCCCGAACCGGATACCGAGAACTTCAAGCGCTACGCCGACTTCAAGAGCCTGGAAACCTTCCGCAAATTCGTTGCCGGTTTCTTCATGCGTGAGCGCTGAGCCCATCTACCGGCACACACAAAACCTTGTAGGAGCGGCCTTGTGTCGCGATGGGGCGCGCAGCGGCCCCCAGGATCTTCGCTGCGGTGCGGATATCGCTGGGGCCGCGTTGCGGCCCGATCGCGACACAAGGCCGCTCCTGCAAGGGGTCTGCGCAGTCCAGCAGATTGTTGTCAACCGACCAGGGCGCGTACGCAGAAGTACAGAATCGACGGGCCCATCAGGCAGCCCAACCCGGTATGGAAGGTGGCTGTCAGTGCCCCGTACGGCACCAGGCGCCGGTCGGTCGCCGCCAGCCCGGCCGTCACCCCCGACACCGTCCCCGCCAACCCGCCGAACACCATCGCCGAACGTGGGTTGTCCAGCGCCAGCAGGCGCGCCGATACCGGGGTGAACACCATCACCAGGATCGCCTTGATCAGCCCGGTGGCAATCGACAGCGCCATCACGTCCGAACTGGCCCCCAGCGCCGCTCCGGTCACCGGCCCGACGATATAGGTCACCGCACCTGCACCGATGGTGGTCATGCTCACCGCATCACGGTAACCGAAGGCGTAGGCCACCGCAGCGCCGACAATGAACGGCAGCACCGTGCCGAGCAGCAGCGCCACCGCGCCAATCATTCCGGCCCTGCGCGCCTCGGTGGCCTGCACCTCGAAGGCCGTGGCGACAATGGCGAAGTCGCGCAGCATGGCCCCGCCCATCAGGCCGATGCCGGAGAACAGCGCCATGTCGGCCAGGCCTTTCTGGCCACCGGTTATGGTGCCACCGACCCAGGCCAGCACCAGGCCGATGACGATGGCGATGGCCGAGCCGTGCACGCGGCCGAAGGTCAGGTACTTCGACAGCACCACCGACAACCACATGATCGCGCCCACCACCGCGAAGGCAGTGATCAAACCGTTATGTTCCAGGGCATTGTCAATGATCGGCCACATGATCAACGCCCTCCTGCAGGGGTAGCCTGCACATTGCTTTCGGGGCCGGCCTCCACTGCCGGCAGGGGTTCGCCGCGGTGGCTGCGGCTGATCAGGGCAATGGTCGCACCGCACACCAGTACCGCACCCACCGCCGCCAGCAACGCCACCGGCCCGCCGTGCAGGGCGGTGACCACGTTCTGCTGGGCAGCCATGGCCACCACCACCGGGATGTACATGGCGCCCCAGAAGCCCACGCCGAACTCGCATTCCTTGCTCATGCCGCCGTTGCGGTGCATGTACAGGCGTGCGCAGATCAGCAGGATCATGGCGATGCCGACCCCGCCCACATTGGATTTGACGCCCAGCAGCACGCCCAGGAAGTCGCCGACGATGACGCCGGCAAGCGTGCAGACCGCCAGCAGTGCCACACCATAGATGATCATTGTTGTTGTCCTCAGGTAGTGTCGAAGTTGCTTGTTGTTGTTCTTCGTAAACACACTTTTGTGCGGCTTTCGCCCCCATGGAACTGAACACTGTGGGAGCGGCTTTAGCCGCGAACACCGGCGCAGCCGGTGCCATGCACCGCGCTGGATTCTTCGCGGCTAAAGCCGCTCCCACAGGGGTCACCATCCGCCGCGGTGTTGCCATCATCGATCGTTGGCCACCTCCTGTCGTAGCAGCGCATCCAGGGTGTCCCAGCGGGTGCCTTCAACAGCAACCACCCTGCCCTGTTCGAACACCGGCCGGGCCAGCCCGCCGAGCACGTTGCCGGGCGGCAGTGCCAGGTGCAGGCGCACGCCACGCTCATAGGCGTTGCGCAACGTAGCACGCCAGTCGACCACCCGCGCCATGTTGCCGGCCAGGTCGTCGCGCAGACGCTGTGGGTCGAATATCGGCCGTGCACTGCTGCCGCTGAGGTAGGTGATACGCGGTCGCTGCAGCTCGACCGTGGCGAAGGCACTGGCCAGTTCGGCCGCCGGGCCATCCAGCAACGGGCAATGCGACGGCACGCTGACCGCCAGGCGCCGGGCCACGCCCTGGCCCAGCCGGCGTGCCTTGGCGGCAACCGCAGCCATCGCGCCATCGCTGCCGGCGATGACGATCTGGTTGTCGCTGTTGAGGTTGGCGACATACACCTCGCCGCCCGCATCGCTCAGCAAGCGTTCGACACAGGCCAGGTCCAGGCCGCTGAGTGCGGTCATGCCGTAGCCTTGCGGATAGGCGCGCTGCATCAGTTCGCCACGCAGGGCAACCAGGCGCACGGCATCGGCAAAGCCCAGGGCGCCCGCCGTGACCGCCGCCGGATAGGCGCCAATCGACAAGCCCGCCACGTAATCCGGCGCGGGGCTGCGCTGCATCAGCCAGCGCGCCCAGGCCACGCCAGCCAGCAGCAGGCACAGCTGCACGGCACGGGTCGTCTGCAGGGCCTGCTGGCTGTCCAGCGCCAGGGCCTGCTGGCCGAGGGTGTCACTGGCCTCTTCCAGCAATTGCCCAGCACCCTCAGGCAGGCGCTGCAGCATGCCCACCTGCTGGGCGCCCTGGCCGGGGAAGGCGAACAAGCTGCTCATGCTGCACGCTCCATCGCTGCCCATGGGTCGCTGACCAGGCGTGGGCCATGGGCCGACTTGAGCAGCACGCGGCGGGCGAAGCCGGCCCACTCACGCAGGGCGACAGCACCCGCCGGGGTTTCCAGCTGCAGGTCGATACGACAAGGCGCGCAATCGAGGATATCCAGCAGCTCACGCGCCTGCGCCCGGGCCAGCGGTTGTGGCGTGCGCAGCAGCAAGTCCAGGTCGCTGTCGGCGTGTATTACCTCCATACCGGTGGCGATCTGGTACCCCACCCCACCTGTCGGCCCCCAGGCCAGGCCGCTGGCATCCAGTACCGGGGCGACCGAGGCCAGGGCCTGCAATGCAGGCCAAGGGCTTTCAGCTTGCCAGCGCAGCGCTTCGGGGCCTTGCTGATACTGGATATCGGCCAGCCGCATCAGTACACCCGACCGCTGCGCCCTGCCCTGGCCACGCAGCCCCACCGCCACCCAGCCGTCCGCACAAGTGGCACGGCGCACCACCACCGGCTGGCCGCTCAGCAGCGCATCCTGCGCCCAACGCGGCGCATCAGCAGGCAGGCCCGATACGGGCATGCCCCAGAGCAGGTCGTGCGGCCTTGGCGCGTTCATCTCAAGCGCCCTGCCACTGGCGGCGCAGCTGTTCACGCACCTGGCGCGAGGCGCTGCGGTTTTCGCCCGCCAGCCGCAACGACAGGTCGCTCGAACTGCCGATGTCGCGCACCGCATCAGCCAGGCAGGCACGTACCTGGGCGATGTCGGCACTGCTCGGCGTCTCGGCGTTGTCCACCGTCAGGCGGCGCCACAGCAGGCCCAGCGAGGCGTAGCTGACCAGGTCGTAGGCCATCGGCGGTACCTCGGCGGCCAGGGCTTCCAGTTGTTCGACGCTGCGCAGGGTGATGCGCGCCGCCGCCGCCTTGCCCATGGCGTGCACCATGACCCCGGCATCGTCCAGGGCGATCAGGCGCTGGGCCTGGTAACCGTGGGCCAGGAAGGCACCAGACATGGCCTTGCCGACCAGCAGGCCGATCACCGGGTGCCCGGCCAGCCGCGCCTGGGCATAGGCCTGCACCGCAGCGGCCAAAGCCTGGTGAATCCCCAACGCCTCCTCACGGCGGCCATAGGCCTGGCTGGGCACGTCGATCACCGCGACGATGGCGCGCTTCTGGCCATGGCGGTCAGCCTCGACCGCTTCGCTCACGGCCTTGGCCAGGCCCCAGCCTTCCAGCAGGCCGACCTCGCCCGAGCGCGCCCGGGGGAACGGGTTGTCGGCGTCCGGCACCACGGCGATGAAACGCGCCAGGCGGTTGTCCAGTTCGCCATCGATTACCCGCAACGACGCGGGGTAGCCGGGCAAGGCTTGCCCGCCGGCCAGGCCCGGCAGCCAGTTCAAGGCACGGTTCATTTGGCTTCTCCTTGGTAAAGGTCACGCACGGCAGCGGCATCCAGTTGCGGGCAGCCATCGCCCAGCCGAGCCAGGCGTTCGAGGAACCAGGCGTGTTGACCGGCGCGATCCCTTGAAGGCTCGTCGAGCAATTGCAGCAAGCGTTCGCGCAATGCCTCGATGTCATCGGCCACATAGGCATCGACCAGGCCGCTGGCGTGGCGCTGCTCGCCGCCGGTCAAGCTCCAGATGAAGGGGCGGTCCTTGGCGTCGTATTCACCGATGCCCGCTTCCTGCTCGATCACCTGCGGGCCGTTGAGGCCCAGGCGGGCTTCGCGGGTGACCAGCAAGTGGCTGCACAGGCCGGCGGCGATGGACATGCCGCCGAAACAGCCGACCGAACCTGCGACCAGGCCGACTACCGGCTGCCAGGCGCGCAGCTCGACAATCGCTGCCTGTATTTCGGCAATCGCCGCCAGGCCCAGGTTGGCTTCCTGCAGGCGTACACCGCCGGTTTCCAGCAGCAGCACGGCGCAGGTGGGGATGCCGTTGCGGTTGTCTTCGATGGCCAGCTCCAGCGCACCGGCGATCTTGGCCCCCCCCACCTCGCCCATGCTACCGCCCTGAAAGCCGCCTTCGATGGCGGCAACCACAGCGTTGCGCCCGTTCAGCAGGCCCTTGGCAATGACCACGCCATCATCGGCCTGGGGCACGATGCCCTGGCGCGCTAGCCAGGGTGACATCAGCCGGTCGAACGGGCCCAGCAGTTCACGGAAGCTGCCCGGGTCGAGCACGGCGCGGGCGCGCTGGCGGGCGCCCAGTTCGACAAAGCTGCGGCTGTGCAGCAGGCGTGCGATATCAGTCATGGGCGATCTCCTCGAAGCCTTGCTCCAGGCGCAGGCGCACCACACCTGGGGTGGCGCCGAAATCATGGATGTCGATGTTCACGGCCGGCCAGGTGCGGCCCTCGAACAGGCGCTGGAACAGCTGCGCCCAGCGGGCAGCGCTGCCGTTGACCGAGGTCACCACCTGGATTTGCAGGCTGCCGGCGGTGCCGGGTTCGATCAGCACTTCAAGGTCGCCGGAGCTGACGCAGCCCACCAGCGTGCGGCCACGCCCCGGGGCGGCAGCGGGGAATTGAAAGGTCAGGGTTTCCATGTCACAGGCTCCCGGCTTTGTCGAGGAACAGGCAGGCGGCCAGCAGATCGGCGGCGCCGCCCGGTGAGGCATTCAGGTGCAGCAGGTGCTGGTCCAGCCGGCGCAGCTGCCGGCGCCCGGCCAGCGTGGCGCTGCCGCCTTCGCTCAGCACAGTACGGGCGCCGTGCTGGACGGCAGCCAACCCGGTCGGGCCGCTGCGCCAGAGCACGCAGGTATCGTTGAGCACGGCCATGATCGCCAGCAGCGCGTCGAGCCGGGCGTGAGGTTCGCTGGCACCGGCGGCGCGGCTGCGCTGCAGTTGTGGCAGGCCGTGGCCGATAACCGCCGGAAAACCTTGTTGCGCCTGTTCGCGGGCGCCGCCAGTGCCATAGCGGCGGCGTACCTGCAGGCCATGGCTGTCTTGGGTGGTCATGGCGGGGTCGTCGAACAGTGCGATGCGACCGGCACGGGCAGCCAGGGTGTTGGCATCGGCCCGGGTGTCGAGGGCCTTGGATGCTACCAGCAGGCCGAGGGCCCAGATTGCGCCGCGGTGGGTGTTGACCCCGCCGGTGGCGGCCAGCATTGCCGCCTCGCCTTCGCGGCCGAGCTGGCCCAGGGTGGCGCGCAGGGGCTGGCCGAGGGTACCGATGGCCTGGGCGGCTTCGGCCATGTTGCGCAGGCATGGCCACAGGGCCAAGGCCGAGGCATGCATCAGGGCCAGGGTCATGTCGTGGTGGGCGCCGTTGCCACGGCGGTCGACCAGGCCGGGTTTGGGGGACAGGTCTGCTTCGTCGATCAGGGCTTCCACGGCCAGGTCGGCCAGGTGGTCGGCCAGGGGTAATTCGGTTGCCTGTGCTGGCCTCTTCGCGGGCACGCCCGCTCCCACAGGGACCGCGCAATCTTCAAGTGCATCACTTTCCCTGTGGGAGCGAGCATGCTCGCGAAGAAGCCCACGCGGTTGCAAGTCGAGTGCTTTCATCACCAGCTCCTGAACCGTGCAGGCGGGTTGTAGAGGCCACCGGACCATTCGACCAGGTCGGCGATGCTGCGCGCGGCCAGCAGCTCGCGGCTGGCGTCGGTGCGGCGGATACCGAGGTCTTCGGGCAAGGCGACCAGGCCTTGCTGGCGCAGGCGCTGAGTGTCCTTGGGGTCGTGCCGCAGGCCGATGGCGGTAACCCCGGCCACGGCGGCGATCATCTGCTGGCGCTCTTCCAGGCTGCGGGCCTTGTACAGGTAGGCAATGCCCTCCTCGGTCAGCAGGTGGGTGACGTCGTCGCCATAGATCATCACCGGCGCCAGCGGCATGCCGGCTTTCCTGGCCACTTCCACGGCATCGAGGGTTTCCACGAAGGTGGGCTTGCCGCCTTCCTGGTAGGTCTCGACCATCTGCACCACCAGCTTGCGACCGCGTTCGAGCATGGTTTCCGGCACGGTCATGTCGAGCCAGGCGGGGGTCGCATGGCGCCGACCACGGGGGTCGTGGCCCATGTTCGGGGCACCGCCGAAGCCGGCCAGGCGGCCGCGGGTCACGGTCGAGGAATGGCCATCGCCATCCACCTGCAGGGTGGCGCCAATGAACAGGTCGACGGCGTACTGCCCGGCCAGCTGGCACATCATGCGGTTGGAACGCAGCGAACCATCACGACCGGTGAAGAACACGTCCGGGCGCTGGGCGATGTAGTCCTCCATGCCCAGCTCGGTGCCGAAGCAGTGCACACTTTCCACCCAGCCGGTCTCGATGGCCGGGATCAGTGTCGGGTGCGGGTTGAGTGTCCAGTTGCGGCAGATCTTGCCCTTCAGGCCCAGGGACTCGCCATAGGTGGGCAGGATCAGCTCGATGGCGGCGGTGTTGAAGCCAATGCCATGGTTCAGCGACTGCACCTGGTGTTTTTCGTAGATGCCGCGAATGGCCATCATCGCCATCAGCACGTGCACCGGCTTGATATGGCGCGGGTCGCGGGTGAACAGAGGCTCTATATAGAAAGGCTGGTCGGCAACCACCACGAAATCGACCCAGGATGCCGGGATATCGACCCGTGGCAGGTCATCCACGCGGTCCACCAGCTGGTTGACCTGGGCAATGACGATGCCGTCGCTGAACGCGGCCGGCTCCACCAGTGCCGGGGTGTCTTCGGTGCTGGGGCCGGTGAACAGGTTGCCATCGCGGTCGGCCATGAAACCAGCCACCAGGGTGACGTTGGGGATCAGGTCGACCAGCAGCCGCGAGTACAGCTCGATATAGGTGTGGATGGCACCGACTTCGAGCAGGCCGTCTTCCAGCAGCTGGCCAATGCGCAGGCTCTGCGGGCCGGCGAAGGAGAAGTCGAGCTTGCGGGCGATGCCACGTTCGAACAGGTCCAGGTGCTCGGCGCGGCTGACGCTGGGCATGATCATGTGCAGGTCGTGCAGGCGCCCAGGGTCGACCTTGGCGAGCGCGCGGGAGAGGAAGTCGGCCTGCTTCTGGTTGTTGCCTTCGAGCACTACCCGGTCGCCGGGAGCCAGCAGCAGTTCCAAGGCTTCGACGATACGCTCGGTGGGCAGCACCACGCCGTCGGCGAGGTGTCGGACCCGGTCAAGGCGGCGCTGCTTTTCGGCGCGCCGCCGCGACCATTGCGGCGGTGGATTCTTGGTTGTTGTCATGGTGACTCCACGGGTTCGCTGTCGTGGGGGTCACCTTAGGGCTGGGGTGGTTGCGCATCAATCAAGCTCAGGCACTGATCGTTACGGTCAGGGTAACGATTTAGCCTATGCGCTGTCGCTCATGGCCCTATCGCCGGCAAGCCAGCTCCCACAGGTACAGCGCAGGCCTTGAAAGTTGTGCGGTAGCTGTGGGAGCTGGCTTGCCGGCGATAGGGCCAGCCCGGCCAACCTGAAACCTTGCTAGAGTGGCGTTATCGCCACACAAGACAAAAATGCAGAATCCGCCTGCAGATTTGTCGATTGTGCAAGGCAAATTCGCATGACAGGATCCTGCGATCCTCCAGCGAACTCCAGACTTCACTTGGAAAATCAATAACAAAGCAGGGAGAACGCAATGACTGCGCACGCTCATACCTCGGCAACCGACCATGTGCTGGCCGAGGTCCGCAACCAGATCGGCCATCTGACCCTGAACCGCCCCGCCGGCCTCAATGCCTTGACCCTGGACATGGTCCGCAGCCTGCGCCAGCACCTCGACCTGTGGGCCGAAGACCCGCACGTGCACGCCGTGGTACTGCGTGGCGAGGGCCCCAAGGGTTTCTGCGCCGGTGGCGATATCCGCTCGCTGCACGACAGCTTCAAGGCCGGCGAAACGCTTCATGAAAGCTTCTTCGTCGAGGAGTACGCCCTTGACCTGGCCATCCACCGCTACCGCAAGCCGGTGCTGGTGCTGATGGACGGCTTCACCCTCGGTGGCGGCATGGGCCTGGCCCAGGGCTGCGACCTGCGCGTGGTCACCGAGCGCAGCCGCCTGGGCATGCCCGAAGTGGCAATCGGCTACTTCCCGGATGTGGGTGGCAGCTACTTCCTGTCGCGCCTCCCCGGTGAACTGGGCATCTACCTGGGCGTCAGCGGCAGCCAGATCCAGGCAGCCGATGCACTGTACTGCGGCCTGGCCGACTGGTACCTGGCCAGCGACCAGCTGGCAGCCCTCGACAAGGGCCTGGACCAGCTGCACTTCGGCGACCAGCCACTCAAGGACCTGCAGAACCTGCTGGCCAGGCTCGGCACCCAGGTGCTCGACGATGCGCCGCTGGAAAAACTGCGCCCGGTCATCGACCACTTCTTCGCCCTGCCCGACATGCCTGCCATCGTCGAGCAACTGCGTGCGGTGAGCATTGGCGACAGCCACGCCTGGGCCGTGGCCACCGCCGACCAGCTGGAAAGCCGCTCGCCGCTGGCCATGGCGGTTACTCTGGAGATGCTGCGCCGGGGTCGCCACCTGAGCCTTGACGACTGCTTTGCCATGGAGCTGCACCTGGACCGCCAGTGGTTCCAGCACGGCGACATCATCGAAGGCGTGCGCGCGCTGATCATCGACAAGGACAAGCAGCCACGCTGGAACCCGCCGACCCTGGCCGCGTTGCAACGCCAGCGGGTCGACCAATTCTTCGAAGGCCTGTGAGCCCGGGAGTACACAGATGCAAGACCTGGAACTGAGCGAAGAACAGATCATGATCCGCGACATGGCCCGGGACTTTGCCCGTGGCGAGATCGCCCCGCATGCCCAGGCCTGGGAAAAGGCCGGCTGGATCGACGATGGCGTGGTACGCAAGATGGGCGAACTGGGCCTGCTGGGCATGGTGGTGCCGGAAGACTTTGGCGGCAGCTACACCGACTACGTCGCCTACGCCCTGGCGGTGGAAGAGATCGCCGCCGGCTGCGGTGCCACCGGAGCGATGATGAGCATCCACAACTCGGTGGGCTGCGGCCCGCTGCTGGCCTACGGCACGGCCGAACAGCAACAGCAGTGGCTGCCACGCCTGGCCACCGGCGAGGTGATCGGCTGCTTCTGCCTGACCGAGCCCCAGGCCGGTTCCGAGGCGCACAACCTGCGCACCCGCGCCGAGCTGGTGGATGGCCAGTGGGTGATCAACGGTGCCAAGCAGTTCGTCAGCAACGCCCGCCGCGCCGGGTTGGCCATCGTCTTCGCGGTGACCGACCCGGAGCTGGGCAAGAAGGGCCTGTCGGCGTTCCTGGTGCCCACCGACAACCCGGGCTTCAAGGTCGATCGCAGCGAGCACAAGATGGGCATCCGCGCTTCCGACACCTGCGCGGTCACCTTCGACAACTGCCGCATCCCTGCCGCCAACATCCTCGGTGAGCGTGGCAAGGGCCTGGCCATCGCCCTGTCCAACCTCGAGGGCGGCCGTATCGGCATTGCTGCCCAGGCACTGGGCATTGCCCGCGCCGCGTTCGAGGCGGCGTTGGCCTACTCGCGTGATCGGGTGCAGTTCGGCAAGCCGATCAACGAACACCAGAGCATCGCCAACCTGCTGGCCGACATGCAGGTGCAGGTGAATGCCGCGCGCTTGCTGATCCTGCATGCCGCGCGCCTGCGCAGCGCCGGCAAGCCGTGCCTGTCGGAGGCCTCGCAGGCCAAGCTGTTCGCCTCGGAGATGGCCGAGCGGGTGTGCTCGATGGCGATCCAGGTGCATGGCGGGTATGGCTACCTGGAGGATTACCCGGTGGAGCGTTACTACCGCGATGCGCGGATCACGCAGATCTATGAAGGGTCTAGCGAGATCCAGCGGATGCTGATTGCTCGGGAGTTGAAGCACTACCCGCTGTAGGAGCGGCCTTGTATCGCGATAGGGCCGCATGGCGGCCCCAGCAAATTGTGCATCGAAGCTGACATCCTGGGGCCGCGTTGCGGCCCTTTCGCGACACAAGGCCGCTCCTACAGGGACCGCGCATCTGTTACAAACCCAACCGCAACGCCTCTCCCACCCCCGCCCCGCGCACATCGTCCGCCGCGCTGACCAGGGCAAAGTTGTAGGCCCCATGCGACCAATACCGCGCCTCCAGCTGGCCATCTACCCGCTGCCCGTCCGGCATGCGCCGATACTGATCACCTGGTGAGCGCAGGAACAAGCTGATGCGCTGGCCCTTGCCATCCTCGAACACCAGCAGCGCCGCCGGCCCCTGCTCATTGCTCAGCAGGCGCGCGCCCACCGGCTTGAAGCCGTAGCCCGCCAGGTCCGGCAACTGGCCCACGCGGCTGAAGTGGCGCCCCAGCCAGTCGCGCAACTGGCCCGGGTCGCTGGCCTGGATATCCAGCGCCTGGCTGCCGGCAAACAAGCGGTGTGCCTGGACGGCATCGGCCATCGGCAGGTCGGCACGCGCCAAGGTCGCGTCGCGCACCTGCCACCCACCCAGGCCACCCACACCCAACGCCAGCAGCAGCACCGCCGCCGTGGCCCAGCGGCGCTGGCGGCGTTGGCGCAATTGCCGGCGCAACTGCCCCAGGTCCAGCTGCGCCGCCCCGGGCACTTCGCCAAACCCGGCCAGTGCCGTACGCAGGCGGCGGGCGTCGGCACGCCAACCCTCGACCTTGGCCGCGGCCTGTGGGTTGGCCGCCAGCCAGGCCTGCACCTCGGCCCGGCGCACAGGCTCCAGGCGCTCGTCGACGTAAGCGTGCAGTTCGTCTTCGCTGGGGATCAGGCGCGTCATTTCAGTCTCCGCAAGGCCGGGGGCTGGGGGCTGCCCTCGGTCAGTTCGCGCAAGGCATTGCGGGCGCGCGACAGGCGCGACATCACAGTGCCAATAGGGATACCCAGGGCCTGGGCGGCCTCCTTGTAGCTCAAACCCTCGATGCTGACCAGCAGCAACAGCGCACGCTGTTCTGCCGTGAGCCGGGCGAAAGCCTGCAGGTCGGCCTGGGCCAGGACAATGGCCTCAAGGTTGCCGCCAACCGGCTCGTCGTCGCGCTCAGCGCGGCCGAACCAGGACAGCCAGCGCGCATGCAGGCGCTCGCGGCGCTTACCGTCGAGGAACAGCCGATAAAGGATGGTGAACAGCCAGGCCCGCAGGGCATCGGCGTCGCGTTGCTGGTCGCGCCGGCTCAAGGCCCGCTCGACCGTGGCCTGCACCAGGTCGTCGGCGCTGCCCGGCTCGCGGGTCAGCCACACGGCAAAGCGGCGCAGGCGGGCCAGCAGCTCGCGCCACTGGTGGTCGTCCAGATCATGCATGGCAAAGTCCCGGCCTCTGGGGCTGTCAGTGTAAGAGGCAGACGCCTGTGAGGAAATTCTATTCCCGGCGAGGGAATAAGTTTTTCCCTGCGCCGTCGTACCGGCACCTTCACCGAACCGGACAATGACCATGAACTCACCCCTGCACGGCCCGGCCAAGGCCCTGCGCCTGGCCGCCATCGGCGCCGTGATACTGGGCGCCGGCGCCGCCTTTGCCTATGCCGCCGGCTGGCTTGGCGAAACCCGCCTGACCCCGCAGCGCATCATCGACACCTTCGAAGCCCAGGCCGGGCATTACCCGGGTTACCGCAAGAACCACGCCAAGGGCCTGTGCGTCAGCGGCTACTTCCAGCCCAGCGGGCAGGCCGCCAGCCTGTCCACGGCACGGGCGTTCAGCCAGCCGCGG
The DNA here is from genome assembly GCF_040784925.1 of Pseudomonas sp. X4. Lineage (NCBI taxonomy): Bacteria > Pseudomonadati > Pseudomonadota > Gammaproteobacteria > Pseudomonadales > Pseudomonadaceae > Pseudomonas > Pseudomonas sp. X4. Next base: position 5,563,331 of record NZ_CP160798.1, read on the forward strand.
GTGCCAGTGATCGGCCGCTTCGCCATCGGCGGCGCCAACCCGTTCGCGCCGGATACCGGCATACCGGTGCGCAGCCTGGCCATCGAGCTGAGCACCGACGACGGGCAGGTCTGGCGTACCGGCATGAACAACCCGCCGGTGCTGGCGGTAAGCACGCCACAAGCCTTCTATGAACAGGTACTGGCGGGGGCGCCAGACCCGGCCACCGGCAAGCCGGATCCGGGCAGACTGCAGGCGTTCTTCGCCGCCCACCCGGAAAGCGCGGCGTTTCGCCAATGGGCGGCAGGCTACAAGCCCAGCAACAGCTTCGCCAGCACGCAGTACCACAGCATCAACGCCTTCCGCCTGATCGACGCAAGCGGCGCAGCCCACCCCGTGCGTTGGCAACTGGAGCCGCAAACAGCGTTTGCCGCCCTGCCTGCCCAGGTCGATGACAAACAGTTCCTGCAGCACGACCTGCAGCAAAGGCTGGCCCAAGGCCCGCTGCGCTGGACCCTGCGCCTGGTGCTGGCGGAGCCTGGCGATGCAGTGGACGACCCTGCCAGCCCCTGGCCTGCCGAACGACGCAGCGTGGACGCCGGCACGCTGGTACTGGAGCAGGTCGACGGCCCCGAGCAAGGTGCCTGCCGTGACCTCAACTTCGACCCACTGATCTTGCCCCGGGGCATCCAGGCCTCCGCCGACCCGATCCTCGCCGCCCGTTCGGCCGCCTACTCGGAATCCTTCAACCGCCGCAGCCGCGAATCGCTCGGCACCGGAGCCCACCCATGAAAACCGACGCCTTCCACCCCCTCGCCCGCCTGTTGCACTGGCTGATGGCCGTGCTGATCCTGGCCATGTTGTTCATCGGTGTGAGCATGGTCGCCGACCTGTCGCCGCGCCACCCCGTGCTGATCGGGTTGCACAAGGCAACCGGCCTGGCCCTGCTGGTGCTGGTGCTGCTGCGCATCGCCGTTCGCCTGACCCTGCCCCACCCAGCCCTGCCGCACGACCTGCCCACACTGCAACGCTGGGCAGCCGGGGCCTCGCACCTGCTGCTTTATGGCCTGATGCTGGCCATGCCGCTGCTGGGCTGGGCCATGCTGTCGGCCGGTGGCTACCCCCGCCCGCTGGGCTTGCCGGCGATCGCCCCGCATGACCTGCAGTTGTACGCCGTGCTGCGCCAGGCCCACGGCTGGGCCGGCTACCTGCTGTTCGCCACGGTGCTGGTGCATGTGGGTGCGGCCTTGGTGCACGCGTGGGTGCGCCGCGATGGCGTGTTGCGTAGCATGTGGCCTGGCCCACTGCGCCGCAGCGAATGACGCTCGGCAGCCCAGGGGGTAGACAATCGATAATAATTCCCAACAAGATCGGCTTTCTATTTGCCGTACCGCCCTGGACTGCCCTATGAATGTCGCAAAGGATCCTGCCACACTCGCACCCGCCAGTACCCTGGACTTGCGCCCCCTGCTGCTGGCCAACATGGCCTGTACCATGTCGATGATGGCCTTCGTCGCCCTGATCGGCCCGATCGCCCGCCAGCTCGGCATGGCCACCTGGCAAGCCGGTGCCGCCGTGACCGTGGCGGGCGTGGTCTGGGTGCTGCTGGCCCGGCCCTGGGGGCGCGCCGCAGACCGCCTGGGACGTCGGCGCATCCTGCTGCTGGGCAGCGCCGGTTTCACCCTGGCCTACTGGCTGCTGTGCCTGTTCGTCGAAGGTGCGCTGCGCTGGCTGCCGGGGGCGACCTTGGCCTTTATCGGCCTGATGGTCGCGCGCGGCTGTATCGGCGCCTTCTATGCTGCCATCCCGGTGGGCTGCAATGCGCTGATCGCCGACCATGTCGAACCGCAACGCCGGGCCCGGGCCATGGCCTCGCTGGGGGCGGCCAATGCCGTCGGCCTGGTGGTGGGGCCGGCGCTGGCGGCGCTGCTGGCGCGGCATAGCCTGAGCCTGCCGTTCCATATCATGTCGCTGCTGCCGGCCAGTGCCTTTCTGGTCCTGCTGTTCACCCTCAAGCCGCAGACGCTGCCGCACAGCCATGCCCCCAGCCCGGTGCGGCTGAACGACCCGCGCCTGCGCCGACCTTTGCTGGTGGCGTTCAGTGCCATGCTCAGTGTCACGGTATCGCAGATCATCGTCGGCTTCTTTGCCCTCGACCGCCTGCACCTGGGCCCTGCCGAGGCGGCCCAGGCAGCCGGCATCGCCCTGACCACGGTGGGTGTGGCGCTGATCCTGGCGCAGGTGCTGCTGCGCCAGCTGGAATGGCCGCCGTTGAAGATGATCCGGGTCGGCGCCACGGTTTCGGCCCTGGGCTTTGCCTGTGGCTCGCTGGCCACCGCGGCGCCTTGGCTGTGGGCTTGCTACTTTGTCGCGGCGGCGGGCATGGGCTTCGTCTTCCCGGCGTTTTCGGCGCTGGCGGGCAATGCCATGCACGCCTCCGAGCAAGGCGCCACGGCCGGCTCCATCGGTGCTGCCCAGGGCATGGGCGCAGTGATCGGGCCGCTGGCCGGCACCCTGGTTTATGCCGTCGATCCACGCTTGCCGTTCCTGGCGGTGGCGGCGCTGTTGCTGCTGGTCGGGTCATGGCCGATGCCCCGCGATCAGCGGGCCTGACAAGCACAGCGCGCAAGCGCGCAGAGTGTGTTTTAATGCGCATCGCTCATTATTATTGACACCTCTGATTACAAGGCGGCTATGGACACGGGGACGCGACTCAAACTGGTGCGTGAACGCAACAACCTCTCCCAACGGGAACTGGCCCGCCGCAGCGGGCTGACCAATTCGACGATCTCGCAGATCGAGCAGAATCGTGTCAGCCCTTCGGTCAGCTCCCTGAAAAAACTGCTCGAAGGCATTCCGATGAGCCTGGCGGAGTTCTTCAGTTTCGACGAGCCGGTGCGCGAAGAGCGCTACGTGTTCCGTGGCGGCGAGCAGCCAGACCTGGGCCGCAACGGCCTGCGCATGCTGCTGGTCGGCGCCAGTGTCGAAGGCCGGCAGATGCGCATGCTGCGTGAACTGTATGCACCGGGCGCCGATTCGGGCGAACCGATCGTGCATGCCGAGGGTGAAGAGTGTGGCCTGGTCACCCGCGGCACCGTCGAGTTGTGGGTCGATGGCCAGGTGAGCGTGCTCAACTCGGGCGACGGGTACTACATCCCCACTACCCTGCCGCACAGTTTCAAGAACATCGGCCCGGACGAGGCCGAGATCATCAGCGCCAATACCCCGGCGAATTTCTGATTGCTTCATGCGTGCGGGATGGCACCGGCTTCGCCGGTGTTCGCGGCTGAAGCCGCTCCCACAGGGAAGGCGCCAACCCTGTGGGAGGGGCGCCTTCAGGTAAGGCTGCCGGCGCCCTGACGCAGGGCCTCTTCGACAAAGTCCAGGCGGTCCTGCCCGAAGAACATCTCGTCACCGACAAAACAGGTCGGCGCGCCGAACACCCCGCGCTCCACTGCCTCTTCCGTCGCGTGCCTGAGCGCGGCCTTCACCTCGTCATCACCCGCCAGCGCGCGAAAGGCCTGCGGGTCGAAGCCGCCTTGGCTCAGCGTGTCGTCGAGGACAGCGTTATCGCCCAGGTTGCGGCGCTGCGCAAACAGCCCATTGAACAGCACCGCCAGCAACGCCTCGAACCGCTCCGGCGAACGCAGCTGGGTGCCCACTGCCCCGCGCATCAGGGTCAAGGTATTGACCGGGAACCCCGGCGGCAACTCGAACGGCACCCCATAGCGGGCGGCGAAGCGCGCCAGGTCGGTGAACATGTAACGGCCCTTGGCCGGGATCATCACCGGCGAGGCGTTGCCAGTGGCCTGGAAAACCCCGCCCAGCAGCATCGGCCGGTAGCGCAGCGTGGCACCCTGGCGGGCACACAGGCCAGGCAGTTGGGTCCAGGCCAGATAGCTGGCCGGGCTGCCCAGGTCAAAAAAGAAATCGACAGTCTTGTGCATGGTTAGGGTCCTTGCTCGGAGAAAGGGGCTTACCAACGTTCCATCCAGGGGCGCAGGTCCAGCTCGAAGGTCCAGGCGTCGCGGGGCTGGGCGTGCAGGAACCAGTAGCTGTCGGCGATGTGGGCCGGGTCGAGGATGCCATCCTGGTCCTTGAGGGCGTAGCGCTCGGGGAAAGTGTCACGGATGAAGGCGGTGTCGATGGCCCCGTCAACCACCACGTGGGCGACATGGATGTTCCGCGGCCCCAGCTCGCGCGCCATGCTCTGGGCCAGGGCGCGCAAGGCGTGCTTGGCCCCGGCGAATGCCGCAAAGCCCGCCGCGCCACGGGTGCCGGCAGTGGCGCCGGTGAACAGGATGGTGCCGCGCTCGCGCTGGACCATGCGCCGGGCCACCGCCTGGGCGGTGAGGAAACCGGCAAAACAGGCCATCTCCCAGATCTTGAAGTATTTGCGCGGGGTTTCCTCGAGAATGCTACAAGGCACATTGGCACCGATATTGAACACAAACGCTTCGATCGGGCCGATATCACGCTCGATGGTTTCGACCAGCGCCGCCACCTCCTCCTCCTTGCGCGCATCGGAGCAAAAACCGTGGGCCTGGCCGCCGGCAGCGCGGATGTCGTCCAACAGCGGCTGCAACTTGTCAGCCTGGCGCCGGGTAACACAGGCAATGTAGCCCTCGCGGGCAAAGCGCTTGGCGATCTCGCCGCCGGTAGCATCCCCGGCGCCAATCACGAGCACCACTTTTTGTTGTTCTGTCATGCCTGCCTCCATTGGTGAATGATCGTTTAGTAAACGAACGCTATGTTATGATCGCCGCCACCGTCAAGCCCGCCTGCAGAGGCACCTGAATGCGCTACACCAACGAACACAAGCAGCAAACCCGCGAGCGGCTGCTGGCCAGCAGCGGCGCGCTGGCCAAACGCGGGGGCTTTTCCAGCACCGGCGTGGCCGGGCTGATGAAGGCGATCGGCCTGACCGGCGGCGCCTTCTACAACCACTTCCCGTCCAAGGACGACCTGTTCACCGAGGTAGTGCGACAGGAACTGTGCAACAGCCCGCTGGCGCGCCTGGCCAACCAGGGCGCCAGCCGCGAACGCCTGGGCCGTTGCCTGCAGCAGTACCTGAGCCTGGCCCACCTGCACAATGCCGAAGGTGGCTGCCCGCTGCCGCCATTGGGGGTGGAGATTGCCCGGGCCGAAGCACCCGTACGCGCCGTGGCCGAGCATTGGCTGGTGGAGCTGCACCAGGCATGGAGCGCGACCCTGGAAGACAGCGAATTGGCCTGGGTGCTGATCAGCCAGTGCGTCGGTGCCTTGCTGGTCGGGCGCATGTTGGCCACGGAAAGCGTGCAGTCGCAGGTACTGGACGCCAGCCGCCACTTTGTCGAGAAGGCCCTGCATGAAGCGGATTAGTCTACTGCTGGGGCTACTGCTGAGCTTGCCTGCACTGGCCGAACAGGCCTGCCCGCCAGGGCAGTACCAGGTGTGCCTGATGGGGTGTTTCTGTGCGCCCATCGACCCTGGGCAGGCCGGGCAGATTTTCAAGGACGTGGAAGTGCTGGCTTCGTCCAGCCTGACCTACGCCTTGCAGCAGGCCCGCGACGAAGCCACCGCCAGCGGCGTCGAGCCGATCCCGTTGCATATCCGTGCGCAACTCGAACCCTGGTACGACTTTGCCGTGCTCGACGCGGCGCGCTTCCGGGTGGGTGACGAACAGCAGATGAGCGCAGCCAATGCGCTGCTGCAGAACCCCGACGTGAACGCCGTGACGCTGATCGACACGATCATCTTCCGCCGCCCCGCCGATGCCGAGGACAACGTGGCGTTGTGGGCACACGAGCTCAAGCATGTGCAGCAGTATCAGCAACTGGGTGTGGAAGAGTTCGCCCGGCGCTACACGCGCAATTACGACGACCTGGAAGCGCCGGCCTACAAGATCGAGGGCGAGGTAAGCAAGGCGCTGCGCGAGCGTGGTTCGGGGCAGGCTAGATAAGCCAGGGGCTGCTTTGCAGCCCTTCGCCGGCAAGCCAGCTCCCACAGGGACTGCACAGGCCTTGAGAGCTGTGCGGTCGAGGTGGGAGCTGGCTTGCCGGCGATAGGGCCCTGTCAGGATGCCGCAGAAGCTTCTTCAGCCACCTGCTCACGGCTGGCATAACGCTGCGCCAGCACCGCACAGACCATCAGCTGGATCTGGTGGAACAGCATCAGCGGCAGGATCATCGCGCCAATGCCACTGCCGACGAACAACACCTGCGCCATTGGCACCCCGGTAGCCAGGCTCTTCTTCGAACCGGCGAACAGGATGGTAATGCGGTCCTCCAGGTCAAAGCCCAGCAGCTTGCCGAGCAGCCGGGTACCGTACAGCACCACTGCCAGCAAAATCCCGCACACGGCAAACAACCCGGCCAGGTGCTGCGGCGATACCGTGTGCCACAGCCCGGTGACCACCGCCTCGCTGAACGCGGTGTAGACCACCAGCAGGATCGAGCCCTGGTCCACCACCTTGAGCCAACGCGCATTGCGCTTGACCCACGCACCGATCCAGCGCCGGGCGACCTGCCCGGCCACGAACGGTACCAGCAGCTGCAGGGTGATCTTCAGCACCGCATCCAGGCCGGAACCGGTATCGCCGCTGGCCCCCAGCAACATCATCACCAGCAACGGCGTGAGGAAGATACCCAGCAGGCTGGATGCCGCCGCGCTGCAAATGGCCGCTGGCACGTTGCCACGCGCCAGCGAGGTGAAGGCGATGGCCGACTGCACGGTGGCCGGCAAGGCACACAGGTAGAGCACGCCCAGGTACAGCTCGTTGCCCACCAGCGGCACGAACAGTGGCTTGAACGCCAGGCCCAGCAACGGGAACAGCACGAAGGTGCAGGAGAACACCAGCAAGTGCAGGCGCCAGTGCCCGGCACCGGCGATGATCGCCTCGCGCGACAGCTTGGCGCCATGCAGGAAGAACAGCAGGCCGATGGCCAGGTTGGTCAGCCAACCAAAATACACCGCGCCGTCGCCCGAGCAAGGCAGCACGGTGGCAATCAGCACCACCCCGAGCAAGGCCAGGGTGAAATTGTCGAATAACATGCGCAAATACTTCATCACAGTTTCCGTCTTGTCATTGTGCAAGGGCAGACGATAAGGTCTTCGGTTTTTCGCCGCTAACGCCGGAACCCCCACCGGTGTCGCTCAACGGACACGCTCCAGCACAGGACCCGCTCATGCCCCTCTCCCGCCTGGCTGCACTTGCAGCCGCCATCACTCTCACCCTGGGCTACAGTGCCGCCCAGGCCGACGACCAGTTGCAGGCCAAGGTCGACCAGATCATCCGTCCGCTGATGCAGGAGCAAGGCATCACCGGCATGGCCGTGGCCATCTATGCTCGCAACCACGCGCACTACTTCAGCTATGGCGTGGCCAGCAAGGCCGACAATGTGCCGGTCAGCCGCGACACGCTGTTCGAGATCGGCTCGCTGAGCAAGACCTACACCGCCACTTTGGCCGCACTGGCCAGCGCCGAAGGCAAGCTGGACCTCGATGCCCCGGCCAAGCGCTATCACCCTGCCCTCGCCGGCGCCCCCATCGGCGACGCAAGCGTGCTGGAACTGGGCGCCTACAGTGCCGACTGCCTGCCGTTGCAGTTCCCGGATGCGGTGCAGACGCCGCAGCAGGTGGTCGATTTCTTCCGTCACTGGCAACCCCGCGCCAAACCTGGCACCCAGCGCTGCTACTCGAACCCCAGCCTGGGCCTGTTCGGTGACCTGGCCGCCCGCGCGCAGCATCAGCCGTTTTCCACGCTGATGAGCGAGGGCCTGCTGAAACAGATGGGCCTGGAAAACACCTATCTGCAGGTCCCGGCCAGCGCCCAGGGGTTGTATGCCCAAGGCTACGACAGTGCCGACAAACCGGTGCGTGTCGGCCCCGGCCCCTACGCCGACGAAGCCTACGGCATCAAGACCAGCGCCAGCGACCTGCTGCGCTATGTGCGCCTGCACATGCAGCCGGAGGGGCTGCCGCCGGCGCTGGCGCAAGCCACGGCCATCACCCAGCGGGGCTACTTCCAGGTCGGCGCCATGACCCAGGGCCTGGGCTGGGAGCGTTACCCCTACCCGGTCACGCTGGGCACACTGGTCGATGGCAACGGCCCGCAGCTTATCCGTGAACCGCAAGCAACCACGCGCTTGCATCCAGCCCTGCCGCCGCTGCCGGCAGCCTGGTACAACAAGACCGGCTCGACCAATGGTTTCGGCGCCTACGCCGCGTTCGTGCCCGCCGAACAGCTGGCCGTGGTGTTGCTGGCCAACCGAAATTACCCGAACGAAGCCCGGGTGCGCGCGGCCTTCGACATTCTGTCCGGGCTTTAGTGCGGGCAGCGATTGTCGAACAAAACGACACAATGTAGTGACCAAAAATATTCACTACAAAATGGTTGACGCCGTTCATCGCCCTTGGGCATGATGAGGCCGTCTCCCTGATCGGGAGCGGTGGCAAGGGTGTTCCAGACGGCCTGCGCGGTAACGCAGGCCGTCCGTGGAGAGGGAAACTGTCCAAAAGGCAGCGTGAGAAAGCCCCTGTTGCGATGCTGCTGTAGCAGCCTTGGTAGTGCGCTACACCGTGGTAGCGCCAACTGTGAAAAATCACCTACGAATGGGTAATGGGGGCTTTATGATGAACTTGAACAACAATCCGACTATCGACCAATTGGCTCAGCTGTTCGCCGTACGCAAGGACAGCCTTGACGACCATCTGCTGTGGGTCAGCCAGACCGGTGAAGTGCGCCTCGACCGCCTGCCACCGAACACCGTCGAAGATGAATTCGAAGAGCACCTGCCCAGCATGCGTGCCCGCTTCAAGGTCTACCGCCGTGGCCAAGGCTACGTCGGCAAGAAGGCCGCCGCCGACACCGAGTTCGTTGGCCGCGTCCTGCAGACCCTGCAACAAGAATGGCCCGCTGCCCGTGAGCAGCAGGCAGTCAAGGTGATCGAACCGCTCAACTGAGGGTTCCCACCCTTACCTGAGCCCGGCCCGCATAGGCCGGGCTTTTTCATGCCTGGCGCCGCTGGCTGCGGGGCGCTGGCAGCGGCAAGGCGCCGGTTGCCATCGCCCGGGCACGGTCGACACCCCACACCAGGGCGCGGGTCATGGTCTCGCCTGGCCGTGCGGGGTAATACTCCTCCAGCAATGCTCGCCCATCCCCGGCATACAGCCCCAGGAACAGCTGGGTCGCCCCCAGGCGCGACAAGCGCACCTGCACGTCCAGCGTGGTGCCGTCACTGAGTGCTTCGTCGTGGCAGCGGCTGTGCAGCTGGGCGTCGGCCCATTGCCAATAGGTCTCTTCCCTGACTCGCATGAGCATTCAATCCTCCGTTGCTGGAATGCCGCGCAAGAAAACCACAGCCTCGGCCATCCTGCGAGCGCTACCCGGCAATGCCATGAGGCGGATCAAGAAATGGCAATAAAAACCCCGCCATTCGGCGGGGTTGTGCTGGAGCGGGATCACTTCTTCAGCGGAACCCGCGGCATGAAGCGGCCTTTTTTGCTGCGCTGCAGGTGTGCAGGCTGGAGCTGTTCGGAATCATCCAGCGTCATGTGGGCGAAGCCAAGGCGGAATGCCGCCTGGCCGCAACGCACCTGGCTGTTGATGGGGAACGCGTCGTTCAGGTCTTCGAAAAAGGATTCGCTCATGCCCTGTCTCCCTCCAGTGGCGGACGCGCCGGCAACCAGAACAGTTGCTCCACCAAACGCGACCTGTGAAGGTGAGACTAGCTGGTCATTTGCGGACCGCCCGGACCGAAGCCCTGGACCCGACCAGCGGCAGACGCTCTACTTCAGGCGCACCGCTGTGCCGGTAGCAAATACCACGACCATGCCGCCCTGTACCGACGGCATGCTGATCTCGAAATCCACCCCCACTACCGCATCGGCTTGCAACTGGCGTGCCCGCGCCTTCAGTTCTTCGGTGGCCTGTTCCCGGGCTTCGCGCAGTGCGCTTTCCAAGGTTTGCGAACGGCCACCGAAGAAGTCGCGAAAACGTGCAAAGAAATCGCGCACGAAGTTGATGCCCTGCACCGATTCGGAGCTGACCACGCCCAGGTATTCGGCAATCGGGCGGCCTTCGAGCTGGCTGGTGGTGGTAATGATCATGGGGTGCACTCCATTGGCCTGGCAAAAGAGGCCGATTCTAACAGAGCGCCCTGTTTGCAACGCGCATTTGTGGGAGCGGCCTTGCGTCGCGAAAGGGCCGCAACGCGGCCCCAGGATCTCAACAGCATGCAAAAACCCGGGGCCGCTTCGCAGCCCTTTCGCGACGCAAGGCCGCTCCCACAGAGTCAGCTACGCGCTGACAGCTTTTAACCGGCGCCCAAGCCTTGCGCCGAACACGTTCACCAGCAACCCTGCCATCACCAGCAATGCGCCCCAGCCCTGGGTCGCGGTCAAACGCTCGCCCAGCAACAACGCCGACGAACTCAGGCCAATCACTGGCACCAGCAGCGAGAACGGCGCCACCTTGCCGGCCGGGTGGCGCGACAGCAGCTTGCTCCACAGGCTGTAGCCGAGCATGGTGGCGACAAACGCCAGGTAAGCCAGGGCCAACACCGAACTCCAGCTGATATTGGCAAGGGCATGGCCAATACGCTCCGGCCCCTCCAGCCACCAGGACAATGCCAGGAACGGCAGTGGCGGAATCAACCCGCCCCAGATCACCAGCGCCACCAGGTCAACCGAGCCAAAGCGCCGGGTAATGATGTTGCCCATGCCCCACATGGCGCCGGCACACAGGGTCAGCACCAGCGCCAGCATCGGCACATGCCCGCCGTCTTCGCTGCCGATAAGCGCCAGGCCGCTGGCGGCCACCAGCAGCCCCAGCACGCTGGCCAGGCGCAGCCGCTCGCCAAGGAACAGCGCGGCAAAGCCGAGGGTGAAGAACGCCTGCGACTGCAGGATCAGCGAGGCCAACCCTGGCGGCATGCCGCTGTACATGGCCTGGAACAGGAAAGCGAACTGGCCCAACGAAATGGTCGCACCATAGGCGATCAGCCAGCGCCAGGGCAGCTTGGGCCGCTTGACCAGCAGGATCGCCGGGAACGCCACCAGCAAGAAGCGCAATGCCCCCAGCAGCATCGGCGGCAACCCATCGAGGCCAACCTTGATGACCACGAAGTTGACTCCCCAGGCAACAATCACCACCAGGGCGATGAGCAGGTCCTTGAGCGGCATTGCGACATCCTTCTTCAAGCTTTCTAGACATATTTCGTTACAGCATAAGGCTATTCCTTCGACAGGGACCAGCACAGTTGCAACCCATCATTGCGCAACAGCACGACTGTTTCACTCGCAAGAGATGGCTTGACCGCACTTGTATATACATGCTCATATCATGCGAGGTCATCCGCCTTGCGTCCCGCCGATGACTGACTCGCTTACACAAAAACAATGAAGCGGAGCCACTGAATGTCCAGCAAACCCGTACTCGAGCGGCGCTCGATCGACTACATACCCGAGACTGAACGCCATGGACGCGTGTACAGTCAGTTCACCCTGTGGCTCGGAGCCAACCTGCAGATCACGGCAATCGTGACCGGCGCCCTGGCCGTGGTGCTCGGTGGCGACGTGTTCTGGTCGCTGATCGGCCTGCTGCTCGGTCAATTGATCGGCGGCGCGGTCATGGCCCTTCATGCCGCTCAAGGTCCTCGTCTGGGGCTGCCGCAGATGATTTCCAGCCGCGTGCAGTTCGGGGTCTACGGCGCGGCCATACCGATGGTGCTGGTATGCCTGATGTACCTGGGCTTCACCGCCACCGGCACGGTGCTCTCCGGACAGGCAATCGGCCAATTGCTCGACGTCAGCGACAGCACTGGCATCCTGATATTCGCCAGCATAATCGTGCTCGCCACCCTGGCCGGATACCGGGTGATCCACTGGATCGGCCGAATCGCCAGCGTGCTGGGCATCATTGCCTTCGTCTACCTGTTCAGTCGCATCATGATGCTGGCCGACATCGGGCAGTTACTCGACAACCGCCACTTCAGTTGGGCATCGTTCCTGCTCGCCGTATCACTGGCTGCGTCCTGGCAGATCGCCTTCGGCCCCTATGTAGCCGACTACTCGCGCTATCTGCCAAGCAGTACATCGCCAGTGAGGACCTTCCTCGCCGCAGGCCTGGGCTCGGTGATCGGTGCCCAGGCATCCATGATCCTCGGGGTGTTCGCCGCCGCCATCGCCGGTGCCCAGTTCTCCGGTCACGAAGTGGCCTACATCGTCGGCCTGGGTGGCGCCGGTAGCACCGCAGCGCTGCTGTATTTTTGCATCGCCTTTGGCAAGGTCACCATCTCGACGCTGAACTCTTATGGCAGCTTCATGTGCATTGCAACCATCATCAGTGGCTTCCGCGGCCACTTGGCGATCAGCCGTGCGCAACGCCTGCTGTTCGTACTGGGCATCGTCGGCGCCGCCACCCTGGTGGCCTTGCTTGGCCAGCATTCGTTTCTCAGCGCGTTCAAGTCCTTCATCCTCTTCCTGCTGACGTTCTTCGTGCCATGGAGCGCGGTCAACCTGGTCGACTACTACTTCATCACCAAGGAGCGTTACGACATCCCCGCCCTCGCCGACCCGCAAGGCCGATACGGCCGCTGGAACTGGCCTGGAATCATCGTCTACACCTTGGGCGTGCTGATACAGATGCCGTTCATCGACACCAAACTGTACACAGGGCCGCTGGTCGCGCACCTGGGCGGTGTGGATATCTCGTGGCTGATCGGCCTGGTAGTGCCGAGCGTGCTGTACTACTGGGTGGCGCGGCGTCGGGCGCAAGAGGCACCGCCAGCGATGATCGTGCCTGACGCACACTGAGCCCTCTCGCCATCAACGTAGAAACGTCTTGCCCTCGCGCCGCAAACGCGATGCGAGGGCAAGACGGCTTTCACCGCGAGCACGCCAATGTCAACGACGATAGTCCGGCGCGACTCGCTCCAGCATCCGCAACAACGCCGCCCACGCCAGCTGCAGCGCATCCGGATCCGCCAGCTCGCCCTGCTTCAACCCCCGCCCCGGATCATTGAACTGCCGCTCGGTATGCCTACACACTTCGGCGGGCGGTAACATCACCTGCCCGGCACTCTGTGCCGCCAACTGGATCTCGCACGCCTTCTCCAGGTAGTACATGCGCAGGAACGCTTCGGCCACGCTGCGCCCGGTGGTCAGCAGGCCATGGTTACGCAGGATCATCACCGGCTTGTCGCCCAGGTCGGCTACCAGCCTTCGCTGCTCATCCATGTCCAGCGCAATCCCTTCATAGGCGTGGTACGCGACCTTGCCATAAAACTCCATGGACATCTGGTTGAGCGGCAGCAGCCCACATTCCAGCGCCGCCACCGCACAACCTGCCCGGGTGTGGGTGTGCAGCACACAACGGGCATCCTCGCGGGCAGCATGGATGGCGCTGTGGATGACGAAACCGGCCGGGTTGACCGGGTGCGGCGTCGCTTCCACTGGCCGGCCTTGCAGGTCGATCTTCACCAGGCTGGAGGCCGTGATCTCATCGAACAGCAAGCCGTACGGGTTGATCAGGAAGTGGTGCTCCGGCCCCGGCAGGCGCAGGGAAATATGGGTGAATATCAGGTCGCTCATGCGGAAATGGGCGATCAGCCGATAGCAGGCGGCCAGCTCCTGGCGCAGGCTTTGTTCCGTTGCGGTCATCATTGTTATTCCTTTGCAGAACGCTATTTGCTGGCCCACGCATTGAAGCGCTGTTCCAGCTCTTCGCCATGGTCGACCCAGAATTCCACATTCATCGCCAACGCCCCCTGCAGGTTCTGCGGCGAAGTGGGCACCCAACTGGCCAGGGACGGGTCGAGCTTCGCTGCCGCCTGGGTGTTGGTCGGCCCATAGGGGATCTGCTGCACATAACGCACCTGGGTGTCCGGCTGGTTGGCGTAGGCAATCAGCCGCTTGGCCTGGTCGACATGCCGCGAGCCCTTGATGATCGCCCAGTAATCCATGCCATACAGGCTGCCAGGCCAGACCACTGCCAGCGGGCTGCCCTGCTGGGCCGCCACGGCGATGCGCCCGCTGTAGGTCGAGGTCATCACCACGTCACCCGCCGCCAGCCACTGGGCAGGCTGGGCCCCGGCGTCCCACCATTGGATATGCGGCTTGAGTTCGCTGAGTTTGGCAAAGGCACGCTCGACCCCGGCCGGAGTGGCCAGTACCTTGTATACATCCTCGATCTTGACCCCGTCGGCGAGCAGGGCGAACTCCAGGTTGTACACCGCACGCTTGCGCAGGCCGCGCTTGCCCGGGTACTTGTTCACGTCCCAGAAGTCGGCCCACGACGCAGGCGCCTGGGCCAGCTTGCTGCGGTCATAGGCAATGGCCACGCTCCATACCAGCGCGGCCGAGCCGCAGGCTTGTGCCGCGTCGGCAATCAGTTCACCCGCATGGCCCATGCGCTGCCAGTCCAGCTGCTCGTAAATGCCCTCGTCGCAGCCACGCATCAGGTCAGGCCCTTCGATCTGCACCACATCCCAGTCGACATTGCCGGTGTCGGCCATTACCTGGATCCGTGCCATTTCGCCGTTGTACTCGCTCTGGATCAGCTTGCTGCCATCCTGGGCACTGAACGGTTTGAAGATCGCCTCGTCCTGGGCTTTCTGGCCGGCACCACCATAGCCGACCACGACCATCTGCGGCGCCGCTTGCGCACTGCCCAGGCCCATGGCCAGCAACGCTGCACAAAGGCTGCTTACACGTGGTAATACCTGCATCGTAGTTGCCTCCTGCCGGTGCCCGAGGGGCCCGTTTTCTTGTTGTTGTGAGGTCACGCCCTCGCCATGAGGGTGAGAAAAACCTAGTCGTCGACCAGTAAAAAAACAAGTTGATTTTTTACTGACGCTACACTTTCATACAAAAACAAGAACAACACCGCACCGGAGCCGCCTGTATGCAGACCGCCTTCCCTCACCTGTTCGAAGCCTTGCAGATCCGCGGCAAACGCTTGAAGAACCGCATCATGTCCACCGGCCACGACACCTGCCTGCCTACCGACAATTTGGTCAACGACAAGCTCATCGCCTACCAGCGCGCCCGCGCCGCCGGTGGCGTCGGCCTGATCGTGCTGCAGGTGGCCGGGGTGCATGACAGCGCCCGCTACACCTCGCATGTGCTGATGGCCACCGACGATGCCTGCATCGACGGCTATCGCCAGCTTGCCGAGGCCTGCCATGAGCATGGCACCGTGGTGCTGTCGCAACTGTTCCACCCCGGGCGGGAGATCATGGAGTCGGCGGACGGCTTGCTGGCGGTGGCCTACTCGGCGTCCGCGGTGCCCAATGAACGCTTCCGGGTGATGCCGCGCGCGCTGGACCAGGCAATGATCGACGAGATCGTCCAGGGCTATGCCAGCGCTGCCCGCCGCCTGCACCAGGCCGGGCTGGATGGCGTTGAAGTGGTGGCCAGCCATGGCTACCTGCCTGCGCAGTTCCTCAACCCGCGGGTGAACCAACGCACGGATGGCTACAACGGTGAGCTCGAACAGCGCCTGCGGTTCCTGCGCGAAGTGCTGGCTGCCGTACGCGCGGCCACCGACGAGCAGTTCATCATCGGCCTGCGCATCAGTGCCGACGAACGCGACAGCCAGGGGTTGAGCGAGGACGAATCGCTGGCTGCAGCGGTTGCCTTGCAGGGCCAGCTCGACTACCTGCACATCGTGGCCGGCACGTCGGCATCCCTGGGCGGCGCCGTGCATATCGTGCCGCCGATGGCCATTCAGCCGGCCTACCTGGCCCGGGAGGCCGGCACCTTCAAGCAGCACCTGGGCATCCCGCTGTTCGTCACCGGGCGTATCAACCAGCCCCAGGAAGCCGAACTGATCCTGGCTCGTGGCCAGGCCGATGTCTGCGGCATGACCCGTGCGCTGATCTGTGACCCGCAGATGCCGAACAAGACCGAGCAGGGCCAGGTCGAGGACGTACGTGCCTGTATCGCCTGCAACCAGGCTTGCATCGGGCACTTCCACCGTGGCCTGCCCATTTCCTGCATCCAGCGGCCGGAAACCGGCCGCGAATTGCAGTACGAGCAACTGTCCATCACCACCCACCCCAAGCGCATCCTCGTGGCCGGTGGCGGGCCCGCCGGCATGAAAGCCGCCGCCGTGGCCGCTGCGCGCGGGCATCAGGTCACGCTGTACGAGGCTGGCCCGCAGCTCGGTGGCCAGGTGCTGCTGGCCCAGTTGCTGCCACGGCGCAGCGAGTTCGGTGGCGCCAGTACCAACCTGCAGCGGGAAATGGCCCTGGCAGGCGTGGAAGTAGTGCGCAACACCCGGGTCGACCGCGCACTGGTCGAACGAGAACGCCCCGACCTGGTGATCGCGGCCACCGGTGCCACCCCCTACTGGCCGGCCTTCGAGCGCACCGGTGAGCTACAGGTGGTGGATGCCTGGCAAATACTGCGCAATGAAGCAAAACCGGGGCGCTCGGTGCTGGTGATCGACTGGCGCTGCGACTGGATCGGCCCAGGCATCGCCGAACGCCTGGTACGCGAGGGCCACCAGGTGCAACTGGCGGTCAATGGCACCCATTGCGGCGAAAGCCTGCCGCTGTACGTGCGCGACCAACTGGCCGGCGAGCTGCATCGCCTGGGTATTCCCGTCACACCATATGCCCGCCTGTATGGCAGCGACGACAACACGGTGTACCTGCAGCACACCGCCAGCGGCGAACCGATGATCTTCGAAGGTATCGACACCCTGGTACTGTGCCTGGGCCATCAACCGGAAGACCGCCTGGCCACGGAGCTGGCCGGCCTGGTCGAGGTGCGCCGCATTGGCGACTGCCTGGCGCCGCGTACCGCCGAAGAAGCGATTCACGATGGCCTGACGGTTGCCTGGGCGCTCTGAGGCTGTACATACTGCGGCTTTTCACGATGGACCGACGTGCATGAGCCAACTCCCCCAGCCCCCCGCCAGCGAAGCCGGGGGCGCCGCGCCGCAGTTTCTCGGCAGCCGCATTCGCGGCCTGCGCAAACGCCGTGGCATGACCCTGGCGGAGCTGGCCACGCACAGTGAACTGACTGCTGGCTACATCAGCCAGCTGGAGCGCAACCTCTCCTATCCATCGATTCCGGCGCTGTTCAACATCGCCCGCAGCCTGGGGGTGACTATCCAGTGGTTCTTCGCCAGCGAAGCCACCACTGCGCCCGAGGACCAGGGCTATGTGGTACGCCGCAACAGCCGCCTGAGTGTGCATTACGAAGATGGCATCGTCGATCAACTGCTCACGCCCCAGCCCAACCGCCAGCTGGAAATCCTGCATTCGCGCTTCCCTCCGGGCAGCTACAGCCAGCAGAGCTACAGCCACGACGGTGAGGAGGCCGGCTACATCCTCAGCGGCAGCTTCGAGCTATGGGTAGGCGAGCGGCATTTCCAGCTGGGTGAAGGGGACAGTTTCAGCTTCTCGAGCCAGGAACCGCACCGCTATGGCAACCCCGGCGAGGTGGATGCCGTGGTGATCTGGGTGATCACGCCGCCAACATTCTGAAGCATGCTCGCTCCCCAACATCCAGCAACAGGGTCTACCTTGTTACCCGAACTTCAGAGGAGCACAACCATGAAGCAGATCCTGATCATTGGCGCGGGCTTTGCCGGCCTGTGGAGCGCGCTCAGCGCCGTCCGCCAGCTTGACCTCCATGGCCGCAAGGATGTCGAGGTCACCTTGCTTGCACCCCAGGCCGAGCTGCATGTGCGCCCGCGCTTCTACGAGCCCGACGTCCATGCCATGGCCGCGCCGTTGCAAGAGCTGTTCGATGCCGTCAACGTCCGCTTCGTGCAGGGCACGGCCTTCCACATCGATGAAGCAGCCCGCCGCGTCAGCTACCGCACCCGCAGCGGTACCCAGTGCGCCCTGCCCTACGACCGCCTGATCATGGCCTGCGGCAGCGTGCTCAACCGGCCCGACATGGTCGGCATCGAGCATGTGTTCGATGTCGACAAGCTCGACAGCGCCGCGCGCCTGGAAACCCACCTGAAGTCACTGGCGAACCTGCCCGACACACCGGCGCGCAATACCGTGGTGGTGGCCGGCGGTGGCTTTACCGGCATCGAGACCGCCACCGAACTGCCGGCCCGCCTGCGCGAAATCCTCGGCGAGGACGCGGCGTTGCGCGTGGTGGTGGTCGACCGTGGGGCGAGGATTGGCGCGGCCCTGGGTGACGGTATCCGCCCCGCCATCGAGCAGGCCTCCGAGGCCCTGGGCGTGGAGTGGATCTGTGGCGCCACGGTAGCCTCGGTCGACCCTGCCGGCGTGCTGCTGGACAACGGCCAGCGCATCGACACCAGCACGGTTATCTGGACCGTGGGCTTCAAGGCCAACCCGCTCACCGAGCAGATCAGTGGCGAGCGCGACCGCCAGGGCCGTTTGCATGTCGATGGCAATCTCAAGGTGAAAGGCAATGATGCCGTGTACGCGGCAGGTGATGTGGCCTACGCCGCCTGCGACGAGGCTGGCAATTACGCGGTGATGTCCTGCCAGCATGCGATTCCGCTGGGGCGTCATGCGGGCAACAATGCGGCGGCCGAGCTGATTGGCGTGGCACCGAAGACCTACAGCCAGCCCAAGTACGTGACCTGCCTGGACCTTGGGGCCTGGGGGGCGGTGTATACTGAAGGGTGGGAACGCACGGTGTCGCCACCGGAAAACAAGGCCGAGGCCAAGGTGTTGAAGGCGCAGATCAATACAGTGTGGATCTATCCGCCGGCAGCCGAACGTGCTGCAGCGCTGGCAGCGGCTGACCCAGCTATTCCGGTGGCCTGAGGTTGATTGTGGGAGCGGCCTTGTGTCGCGAAAGGGCCGCGTAGCGGCCCCAGGATGTCAGCGTTTACACCGAGATCTCTGGGGCCGCTTTGCGGCCCTTTCGCGACACAAGGCCGCTCCCACAGAGTTCGCGCAAGCCTTTGACGCTTGCGCAAGACAGCAGGATCAGGCAGCAGCGAACAGCTCGTTGGCAATCTGCGCCTGGGCAGCATCGATCGCCTGGCTGCGGTGCTCAGGGCCATAGGCCAGGCCATGGGCGCGGACGATTTCCAGGTCGGTGACACCGATGAAGCCCAGGAATACCTTGAGGAAGTCCTCATGCCCGGCGCCAGTCGGCTGGCCAGCGTGCAGGCCACCGGCGGTGGACACCAGCACTACCTTCTTGTTGCCGCACAGGCCTTCCGGGCCGGCTTCGGTGTAGCGGAAAGTCTTGCCGGCGACGGCAACGCGGTCGATCCAGGCCTTGAGCTGGGTCGGCACGGTGAAGTTGTACATCGGCGCACCAATCACCACGGCATCGGCAGCCAGGAACTCTTCCAGGGTTTCCGCGCTCAGCTTGGCTTCGAAGGCCTGGGCTGCGTCGCGCATGTCTTCCGGGGTGCCAGCCGCTACCAAGGTAGCCGCGGAGAAGTGGGCGATGGCGTCAGCGGCCAGGTCGCGGTACACCACTTCCACGCTCGGGTCGGCGGCTTTCCAGGCTTCGACCACTTCGCGGCTCAGTTGGCGGGAGGCGGAATTGTCGCCCAGGATGCTCGAATCGATATGCAACAGTTTCATGGGACTCTCCTGTGAATGAAGACCGCGACGTTGGGCGATCACGATGGGGAGAATCCTACCGACATCAACAATAGCTGATAAGGCAGCAAAAATGCGTTAGTTTGTCCTATAGGTGGAACAGTGAGACATTCCCATGCAAGACCTCAACGACCTTTTCTACTTCGCCCGCGTGGTCGAAGCCGGCGGTTTCGCCGCAGCCGGCCGCCAGCTGGGCATCCCCAAGTCGCGCCTGTCGCGGCGTATCGCCGAGCTTGAAGAACGCCTGGGCACGCGCCTGCTGCAACGCACTACAAGGCAACTGAAGCTCACCGCGGTGGGCGAGCGCTACCTGCACCACTGCCAGGCCATGCTGCTGGAAGCCGAAGCCGCCGACGAGGCCGTGGCCAGCATGAGCAGCGAACCGCGCGGGCGCTTGCGGGTGTCCTGCCCGGTGGCATTGGCCCACGCCTTTCTGCCGGATGTGATCAGCCGCTTTCTCGCGCAGTACCCGCTGGTGCAGCTGGACATGGTGCTGCTCAACCGCCGGGTCGACCTGATTTCCGAAGGTATCGACGTGGCGCTGCGGGTACGCGACCTGGGCGATGAAGACCCGGCCCTGGTCACCCGCCGCCTGCGCCAGGCGCAGATGCAGCTGGTTGCAGCGCCCGGTTTCGCCGACCACATCCGCGAACCGGGCCAACTGGCATCATTGCCGGTGCTGGGCGCTGCCGAGGCGGACCGGCTGGTACACTTCCGCCTGTTCGGCCCCCATGGCAAACAGCAGGAAATCGCCCTGGAACCGCGCCTCGCCATCGATGATTTCGTAGTACGTAATGCTGCTGTACGGGCAGGCCTCGGGTTTACCGCGCTGCCCAGCATGTTCTGTGAAGAAGAACTGGCGCGCGGCGAACTGGTGCGCCTGCTGCCGGACTGGTCGCTGCCGGGTGGCTACCTGCAGGCGGTGTACCCGCACCGGCGCGGCTTGCTGCCTGCGGTACGGGTATGGATCGACCACCTGGCGGCGTCGTTCGAGGCCTGTGGAGAAAAGTATGTCTGAGCGGAACATGAGCGAAGCCCAGGTGGCAGCGTTCTGCCTGAGCCTGCCGGGTGCGCGGGAAGACTACAAATGGGGCGGCATCCGGGTGTTCTCGGTGGCGGGCAACAAGATGTTCGCGGTGCTCGACCTGGCGGGTGCGGGGCTGTCGTTCAAGGTGGCCGACGAACTGTTTCTCGGCTATTGCGATCGCCCGGGGGTGCGGCCTGCGCCGTACCTGGCGCGGGCGCGGTGGATCAGCATGGCATCGCCCTACCCCATGGGGCGTGAGGAGCTGTGTGATCTGTTGCAGCGCTCGCACCAGCTGGTGGTGCGGCGGTTGCCTAAGCGGTTGCAGGTGGGGCTGGTGTTGTGAATTCCCTGTGCTGGCCCTTTCGCGGGTAAACCCGCTCCCACAGGTACAGCACAAGTCTTGAGGCCAGTGGAGAACCCTGTGGGAGCGGGTTTACCCGCGAAAGGGCCAGCACAGTCAAACATCAACTGAAAGGCAGATACCGCCCACCAAGAAACAGCCAGTCCGCCCAGAACACCTGGTGCACCAGCACAATCCCCCAGAACACCAGCTGATACGACACCTTGCGCGTCTTGTGCCGATACAGCTGCTGCGCCAGCAGTGCCCCCGGCCAGCCGCCCAGCAGCTCACTGGCATGCAGCACCTTCTCGGGCGTACGCCAGGCCTGGGTACGCGCCTGCTGTTTGTCCTGCCAATACAGCAACAGGCTGATCAGGCTCATTGCCGGGTACAGCGCCAGTGGCCACCAGGCCTGGTCGACCCAGGCCATGCGCGCCGCGCCCAGGCCCGGCAGCAGGCACAGCAGGCCCAACAGCAGCAGCTTCAGGCGCACATTACGTACGCCCTCCCCCCTTTGCCCCCGCGCTGCCTCAGCCATGAGCCGTCGCCCAGTCAACCCAGCCGAACTGCCAGGTCGCCAGGATCAGCAGGCCAAAGGCAATGCGGTACCAGGCGAACACCGCGTAGCTGTGGTTGGCAATGAACTTGAGCAAGCCACGCACAGCAATCATGGCAAAGATGAACGAGGTCACGAAGCCGATGGCAAATACCGGCAGGTCGCCGGGCTGGAACAGGTCGCGGTACTTGTAGCCCGAATACACCGCCGCACCGACCATGGTCGGCATCGCCAGGAAGAACGAGAACTCGGTCGCTGCCTTGCGCGACAGGCCGAACAGCAGGCCACCGATAATGGTCGAGCCGGAGCGCGAAGTGCCCGGGATCATCGCCAGGCACTGGATGAAGCCGATCTTCAGCGCGTGGCTCCAGCGCATGTCGTCCACTTGGTCCACCTCCACACGGTGCTCGCGGCGCTCGGCCCAGAGCATGATCACCCCGCCCACCACCAGCGCAGCCGCCACGGTGATCGGGTTGAACAGGTATTCGTGAATCAGGTCGGCGAACAGCACGCCCAGCACCACTGCCGGCAGGAACGCCAGCAACAGGTTACCGGTGAAACGCCGCGCCGTGGGCTGGCTGGTCAGGCCGAAGACCACATCGAAGATCTTGCCGCGAAACTCCCACACCACCGCCAGGATCGCCGCCAGCTGAATGATGATGTTGAAAGCCATGGCCCGTTCGCCACCAAACCCGATCAGGTCGGCGACGATGATCTGGTGGCCGGTACTGGAGATCGGCAGAAACTCCGTCAGCCCTTCGACCACGCCTAAGATGATTGCCTGGAAGGCAGTCCAAAAATCCATCGTTCCCCCGATGGAGCGCTGCTCGTGCAGGCCCCTTGTTCTTGATTTGCTTGAAGTTGCCGCACGCGGCCCGGCTGTTTTACAGCGACTGTTGGGCGCAATGCCAGTAGAAAAGTTCACGCCGCCTAAAGGTTTCATCTTGCGCGGCCGAAATCCTGACAGAGCGCCTTTGCAATCGCCTTGTACAAACTGCTGCAGACTATTGGATGGATAGCACTTAGCCATTAGTCGAGTGGGGGCGTGGCGCAAAGCATGCTTGGATGCGCCTGAATAAAAAGAACAATGCGGGAGCTGTGGTATGAAAACCCTGAGATCGATGTCTATCAGCCGCCGTCTGTGGCTGATCCTTTTGGTGGCGGTGGCCATGCTGGTGGTATTGGGCCTGCTGATGCTGCGCCAGATCCACGGTGACCTGTACCAGGCCAAAGCGGAAAAGACCCGCCACGTGGTACAGACCGCAGCCGGTGTGTTGGCCTACTACCAAGGCCTGGAAGCAGCCGGCACACTCAGCCGCGAAGCGGCCCAGCAACAGGCGCTGCAAGTGGTACGCGCGCTACGCTACGACCAGAACGACTACTTCTGGATCAACGACCTGGGGCCGAAGATGATCATGCATCCGGCCAACCCCAAGCTCGACGGCCAGGACCTGTCGGCCATCCGCGACCCCGACGGCTTTGCCGTGTTCAACGAGATGGTCGCCCTGGCCCGGCAGCAGGACGCCGGGCCGGTCAACTACCGCTGGCCCAAGCCCGGTGCCAGCGAGCCGGTGGCCAAGACGTCCTACATCCAGCTGTTCAAGCCCTGGGGCTGGATCATCGGCTCAGGCGTGTATGTCGACGATGTACAGGCCGAATTCGCTCGCCAGTTGCGTGACGCCTCGCTGGTGGGCGTGGCCATTGCCCTGCTGATGGCGCTGGTGGTCATGCTGATTGCCCGCAGCATCGCCCGCCCGTTGCAGGAAGCGGTGCAGGCCATGGGCAACATCGCCAGCGGCGAAAGCGACCTGACCCGGCGCCTGGACACTCACGGCCGTGACGAAATCACCCACCTGGGCGAACACTTCAACCGCTTCAACGGCAAGCTGCAAGGGGTGGTCGGCCAGTTGCAAGGGGCGGCCCATGCCCTGGCCCGGTCCGCCGGGCATGTCGGCGACAATGCCGGTGCCGCGCAACAGCACAGCGCCCAGCAATCGCTGCAGATGGACCAGGTGGCCACTGCGGTCAACGAAGTGACCTACGCCGTGCAGGACGTGGCCAAGACCGCCGAACAGGCCGCTGGCGAAATGCGCACCGCGCAACAGCAGGTAGCACACGGCCAGGAAGCCATTCACGGCAGCCTGGCGCAGATCGACCGGCTGTCGCTGACCATCGACCAGGCCGTGCAGGTGATCCGCGACCTGGCCGGGCACAGTACGCGCATCGGTGGTGTGCTGGACGTGATCCGCTCCATCGCCGAACAGACCAACCTGCTGGCGCTGAACGCAGCCATCGAGGCGGCGCGGGCCGGCGAGCAAGGCCGTGGCTTTGCCGTGGTCGCCGATGAGGTGCGCCTGCTGGCCCAGCGCACGGCGCAGTCGACGGCCGAGATCCATACCATGATCGAGCACCTGCAAAGCCAGTCGGACGCTGCGGTCAAGGCCATCGACACCAGCAGCGAGGCCTCACGCCAGACCGTCGAGCAGGCCCGCGAGGCCGGTGCCAGCCTGGATGCCATCAACCAGTCGCTGAACAACCTCACTGCGTTGAATGCTTCCATTGCCAGCGCCACCTTGCAACAGTCGCACGTGGTCGAAGAGATCAACCGCAACGTGCTGGATACTGCCGGGTTGTCCCAGCAGACCGCCGATGCGGCGAGGCAGTCCAGCGATGCCGGGATGGCGCTGGGGCAGCTGAGCGAAGAGCTGGAGCAGTTGTTGCGGCAGTTCCGGGTATAAGACCAGCCCCTGTGGGAGATGGCCGAGCCCTTTGGGCTGCGCTGTCGCCTAGATAACTGAAATTGCAAGCAATCCGCGTACCCTGTGGGAGCGGCTTTAGCCGCGAAGAATCCAGCGCGGTGCTTGGCACCGGCTGCGCCGGTGTTCGCGGCTAAAGCCGCTCCCACAGGATCCCTGCTGACTCAAAGCTATGTGCAGTCCTATGGGAGTGGCCTCAAAGGCCCCAACGCCCTACACCTTCGCCGGCCGACCCGCTACAATCGCGCCCCTCCCCCGCAGTCTCCAAGGATCGCCGATGTCCGGCCTTGAACTCATCGCCGCCGTCCTCGGCGTCACCGCTGTCTGGCTCACGGTCAAGCAGAACGCCTGGTGCTGGCCGATCGGCCTGGTCATGGTGCTGATCTATGGCTGGCTGTTCTACGAGGTGAAGCTGTACTCGGGCATGCTGCTGCAAGTGGCCTATGCCATCCTGCAGGTCTACGGCTGGTGGCAATGGAAGCGCCCGGGCCATGCTGAAGACGCCCGCCAGGTCACCCGCCTGCAGCGCCCGGCATTGCTCGCCGGCCTGGCCGGCGGGGTGCTGCTGAGTGCCGCCCTGGGCGCGGCGATGGCCACCTGGACCGACGCCGCCCTGCCCTGGCTGGACGCTACCCTGACCGGCTTCAGCCTGGTGGCACAACTTTGGATGGCGCAGAAGCGCCTGCAGTGCTGGCCGCTGTGGGTGGTGGTAGACATCATCTACGTGGGCCAGTACCTGCACCAGCAGCTGTACTTCACCGCAGGCTTCTTCGCCGTGCTCACCCTGATTGCCGTGCGCGGCTGGCTGGAATGGCGCCGTGACCCGGCGTTGGTGCAGCCATGAGCGCGGCACAATCCATGAAAGTAGTGGTGCTGTGCGGCCCGGAATCCAGCGGCAAGAGCTGGCTCAGCGGGGTGATCCAGGCGCATTTCGGCGGCGTGGTGGTGGCCGAATACGTGCGCCACTTCATCGACCAGGAATGCCGCGACACCTGCTATGCCGACATCCCTGCCATCGCCCGCGGCCAGCTGGCCTGGGAAGACCACGCCCGCGAGCAGGCACCGCCGCTGCTGATTCTCGACACCCATCTGCTCAGCAACATGCTCTGGAGCCACGCCCTGTTCGGCGACTGCCCGGCCTGGCTGGAGCAGGCGCTGCTGGCACGGCATTACCACCTGCACCTGCTGCTGAGCCCGCAAGGGGTGGATTGGGTTGCCGATGGCCAGCGCAGCCAGCCCGAACTGCGCGACCGCCAGCGCTTTTTCGATGACAGCCTGCACTGGCTGCAACGGCATGACCAGGCGTACAAAATAATTGAGGGCAATTGGCCACAACGCCAGTTGCTGGCACTGCAAACAGTGGCTACGCTCATTGGTAGCGATGCGCCATCCTGCCCCACCGAGTGTTAATCTACCGACACACCCCTGTGGGGCGAAGCCCCTGAAAACATGGGGTTTTGCGGAGCGTCGGAGGTAGTGTCAAGGCGCTGAAACACTCCTGCAAAAACCCTTCCAATCAAGGCCAACACGGGCTTTGCCTGCACCGCTCGCCGCTGCCTGTTTCAACCCTGAGACAGAATACGCCGCAGCTTGTCATGGTACTCACCTTAAGCTTTTGATCTGAAAACGCTTCTCAAAAGCGGCACACCTTCTGCTGCCTGGTTCGCATCGCTGAACCGGGCCAGCGCTCATTGAAGGAGTTGCCGTCGTGAGGAAAACTGACAAACGCCTCTATCACCTGTTGCTGATGGGCTCTGTGCTGGGCTCGTTGAGCCTGACGGCCCAGGCCGACAACGGCATCATCGTGATAACCCGTGACGTGCAGACACGCAACGCCGTTGTCCCGCCGTTGCGACCCGACCCCAACCCCACCACCGTCAATGCCAACCCTTCCGCCCACATCCTCAAGCAAACCAACGAACTGAGTGATGGCGACTTCGCCAACATCACCAGCGGTGCGGGTATCAGCACCTTGATTACCCAGCAGACCAACAACCTGGGCGGCAACCTAAACAACCAGACCCAACTGCCCAACCTGGCCGGTGGCCGAGGCACGGGCTCGGGCAATGGCATCTCGAACATGGTCAATTCGAGCGTGCAGCGCGGCCTGGCGCCGCTGCAGATCCTGACCGGAGGCAAGTGAGATGAAGCACACGCTGCTGATCCTGATCACGCTGTGCAGTACATCGACCTTCGCGCAATCCCCGGTTCCCGTGATCAACAATGCCGAAATCGACAGCTCGGGCAGCCGTTACCTGGGCAACCTGTCGGTCAACCAGGCGGCTGGCGACCAACAGCAACAGGCCAACGCACGCGCCTTCGCCGTTGGGCCCGAGGCCAGTGCCACCACGCAGATCCGCCAGCGCCTGAACACCCCTGCAGACCCCGCAATGAACGCACGCTCGACCATACAGGGCGACGCCTTCAGCAACGGTAGCGGCGCCCTCGGGATCAACCAGAGCGCCGGCGCCAACACCCAGCAAGCGAACGCACTGAGCATCAGTATCGGTGCCCAGCCGCAAAGCATCGACGACAGCGTCCTCATGCAGCAGAACGTGGCGCTGCTCAACAACTCCGGTCCGATTGACACTTCAACTGGCCATCGCCAGGTCACCACCAGTGACCAGGCCTTCACCGGTAGCCGTGGAGTGATTCAGTTGAACCAGAGTGCCGGGGTGGGAAACCGCATGGCCAACACCCTGAGCATCCGGGTCGCGGATTGACCCTGCCAGTCAAGAACGACACTTAACCTAAACGTACGGAGAATCACCATGAAACCCTCGATGGCAATCAAGCCTCTGGTTTTCGCAATTGCTGCGGTCATGGCTGTTGCTGTACAAGCTGATCAGAACGACCGGCGTGGCGGGCACCACAATGGTCACCACAACAACGGGCAGCACACGCCTCCTCCCACCAGGATCCCTGTGTATGCCACTGCCAATGCCATTGACAGCCAGAGCAGTACGGGCAATACCATCACCAACCAAGGCACCATCAACGAAGCCGAGATGAGCAGCTCGGCTTCGGGTGCCAGCGGCAACGTAGGTGTCAACGTGGCGGCCGGTAACGGCAACCAACAGGACAACGCTGCGGCCATTGCCAACGCATCGTCCGAATCCAGCCTGGACAACAGCTTCGTGTTCGGCTCCGCCGAAGCCACCGCTGACGTTCGCCAGTTCAGCAACAACAACCGTGTCGACAACTGGTCCACCCAGAACTCGGCGGTCATGACTGGCTCGGCCGATGGTGCAGAGGGTAACGTCGGCGTCAACATCGCTGGCGGCGACCTGAACCAGCAGAAAAACACCATGGCCATCGCCAACACCGGTGCCCCGCTGGGCAATGCCACTGCCACCGCCTCTGCCGACCAGAACGGCCCAGGCCTGACGGTGAACAACGGCGCCGACCGCACCTACCGGGTAGATACGCTGACCATCACCACCACCAAGAGCGGCTCCAGCTCGCGTGAGGGCACGTTCAACTCGACCGACGACCGCAGCTCGTCCTCGAGCTTCAGCGTGGCCGGCTCGCAAAGCGCCAGCTCCAGTGGGTCCAGTGGCTGGAACTCCAGCGGTTCGAGCAGCATGAACGCCAGTGGTTCGCGCAGCTCCACTGCCAGCGGCTCCAATAGCTGGAATGCCAGTGGTTCCATGGCCAGCAACGCCAGTTCGTCCAGCAGTTCCAGCCTGAACGCCACCCTGGCCGCTGCTGCCGATGCGACCCGTACCGTGACCACCGATGACGGCCGTCGCGAGCGCACCCGCACCGATAGCTTCGATGCCTCGCTCAATGCCTCGCTCAATGTAGATGTCGACCGTTCGCGGGAAAGCTCGCACGACGCGTCGTTCGAGAAGGCGTTCGACTCGTCGTACGACAAGGCCCGCCAATCGAGCTACGAGAAGTCTCGCGACTCCTCGTATGAGAAGGCTCACGAGTCGTCCTATGCCAATGCATCGGAATCGGCGTTTGAAAAGTCTGGCGAGAAATCGTCTCAATCGTCGAACGACGTGTCGAAGAGCTACAGCGAAAGCAGTGCCTACGACTTGAGCAATACCGTGTCCTTCCAAGTGCTGACCCCGACCGGCTGGGCCAACCCTGTTACCAACACTGCAACCCTTAGCGGTTCGGTGAACGGTGGCAGCGGCAACCTGGGTGTGAACGTGGCGGCCGGTGTGGGCAACCAGCAGAGCAACTCGCTGGCCATCTCCAACACCTCGTTCTGATCGCTGTGCTTGAGGCCCCCTTCGGGGGGCCTTTCTTCAACAGAACCGGAAGGCATCCGATCATGCGCATCATTGCCCTGGCGTTTTTGCTGTGCCTGGCCAGCGTGAGCGAAGCGGCACAAATGCCGCTGTCCGTCCTGCCGGGTGGCGCCGTTGTGTTCAAGCCCATCCAGAGCGTACGCGAGCGCAAGTTCGCCGACCTGGTGCAACAGAAGACCGACTTCAGCTGCGGCGCCGCCGCGCTGGCCACCATCCTGCGCCAGGCCTACTGGCTGGACGTAGACGAGCAACAGATCATCGAAGGCATGCTGGCCCACGCCGACCAGGCCCTGGTGCGAACGCAAGGCTTCTCGATGCTCGACATGAAACGCTACGTGGAAAGCCTGGGGATGCGTGCCCGCGGCTACCGGGTGGCGCCCGAGACCCTGCACAGCGTGCGCATCCCGGTCGTGGTGCTGATGGATGTGCGCGGCTACAAGCACTTCGTGGTCATGCAGAAGGTCGACAAGGGCTGGGTGTATATCGGCGACCCGGTACTGGGCCACAAGCGCTACAAGGTCGACGACTTTCTCAAGGGCTGGAACGGCATCATCTTCGCCGTGATCGGCCAGGGCTACGACAAGAACAATGTGCTGCTTGACCCGCCCCTGCCCCTGACCGCCAAGGGCCGGGTGAGCAACTTCACTCCGGTACGCGATGCAGAACTGCTGGACTTCGGGTTCATCAAAAGCGACTTCTTCTAACGACGCTTGCAACGACAAGGAGCACGAGGCTCCGGGGAGCACCCCAATGAAGAATGCATTCTGGCTTGCAATCGCATGCCTGACCGTCAGCCTTCCTACCCAGGCCGAAACCTTCAAGCCCATCGAGCTGAAGGACCATGAGCTGGCGACCTTGCGTGGCCGCTACGTGATGCCGGGGCGGATCGTGAGTTTCGGTATTGTCATGTCCAGCACCTGGCAGAATGCCAAAGGGGACGTGATCGGTGCGACGAGCACGATGCAGATTCAGCAGTCGACCATCAAACCGCAATTCTACGTGTCGTTGATCGACGAAAGCGGCACTGGCACAGCGTCAGCTGGAGCCACGGCACCGGGCACCGGTACCGTTACAGGCGGTGCCGGCCTCAACACCACAGAGGGTGTTACCCAGGTGGTACGCGCAGCTGGCGACAACAATACCGCCTACAACAATGTCGCCATCAATGTTTCCAAGGCCGACCAGGCGCCCACCGTGCAGCCACAGGGCCAGGCACTGGCCAACGGCCAGACACTGACAGGCGCAAACGGCGCAGGGGCGCTGAGTGTGTCCGCCAGCGGCGTAGGGGTGCAGTTCAATATCAGTGCCAGTAACAACCAGGGCAGCAGCGTGCAGCGCCTGGCGCAGGGTGGCCTGATGCAGAACTCGACGCTGCTGGGCAATGGCAACCGGGTCAATAACGTCACCACGCTCAATGTGGTGATGCGCGAAAGCGTGCCGACAGCCGCTTCGCTGAACGGTAGCCTCGATCAGCTCAAAGGTCTTCGCACATTTGGATACTGATCTACGCTCAGTCTCATCAAAAGTAGTCGGCAGGGACGGCAATTCCATGCACCGATCTTTATCGCTCAAAGCTTTTGTGTGTTTGACCACCTTGACCCCGGCCACATTGCTTTACGCCGCAGCCGACCCTCAGGTCGAGGCTCTCAAGCAGGAACTGATGGAACTGAAACAACGCTACGAAGCCCAGCAGCAAGCGCTGATGGTGCTGGAGCAGCGCGTGCGCCAGGTAGAAGAAACCCCGGCAGCCCCCCCACCCAAACGCCTGGTCAGGTCCCCGGCCGAAGGGGTCAAGGGCGCACAGACGGTGGCTTCGGGCGCACCGGGCACCACCGGCAGCTCCTATGGCCAGGCACTGACCGACGACGCGGAGCCTGCGCAAAGCGTGTCCAACCTGTACGACGAGGCCAGCGGCTTCTTCGGCGGCGGCAAGTTCAGCTTCGAAACCGGTGTCACCTATACCCACTACGATACCCGGGCGCTGGTGCTCAACGGCTTCCTGGCACTGGACTCGATCTTCCTCGGCAGTATCAACCTTGACCGGGTGAAGGCAGATAACTGGACCCTGGACATGACTGCCCGCTACAACCTCGCCCAGCGCTGGCAGTTCGACATCAACGTCCCGGTGGTGTACCGCGAATCCACCTACTCTTCCGGCGGTGCGGGCGGCGCCGGGGCAAGCACCTCGGACGAAACCGTAACCCGCGACCCGGAAATCGGCGACGTCAACGTCGGTGTCGCCTACAAGTTCCTCGACGAAGACGAGACCTGGCCTGACGCCGTCGCTACCTTGCGCATCAAGGCGCCGACCGGCAAAGACCCCTATGGCATCAAACTGCGCCAGGTAGAGGGCAACGACAACCTGTCGGTACCGGAAAGCCTGCCGACCGGCAACGGCGTCTGGTCGATCACGCCGGGCATCTCGCTGGTCAAGACCTTCGACCCCGCCGTGCTGTTCGGCAGCCTGTCCTACACCTACAACATGGAAGACTCGTTCAGCGACATCAGCCCACAGGTCAACAGCAAGGTGCCGGGCGATGTGAAGCTGGGCGACTCGTGGCAGATCGGCGGCGGTATCGCCTTTGCCCTGAACGAGAAGATGAGCATGTCTTTCTCGGTGTCCGACCAGTTCGCCCGCAAGAGCAAGATAAAACCGGATGGCGGCGACTGGCAGTCGATCTCCAACAGCGACTACAACGCGGCCAACTTCAACATCGGCATGACCTTCGCCGCCACCGACAACCTGACCATCGTGCCCAACCTGGCCATTGGTCTGACCGATGACGCGCCGGACTTTTCCTTCAGCCTGAAATTCCCCTACTACTTCTGATACTTGCCATCGGCCGGGCTCGCGCGAACGGGCCCGGCTTTTGGTTACCAGCCTTGTCCCGGACCGCCTTCCCTGCCACGGCCTGTTATCATCAAGCACAGTTGCATGACGATTTAATGGCAAAAGGGATGTTTTTGTGAAGAACCTGTCAGACCACCCACGTACCCGGCTTGTCGCCCTGGCGACCCTGGTACTGGTGATCCCACTGGGTACGCGCGCCATGCTGGGCTGGTCCAACCCACTCGGTTACCTGTCCGACCTCGCCCTCGGCAGCTTGCTGGTCTTGCTGCTGCACCGTCGGCCGTGGTGGCTGGCGTTTCCCGTATTGCTGGCCTGGGCGGCCCTCTGGGTGGCTTCGGCTGAACTGGTGAGCGCGGTGGGCCGGTTGCCCACCAGCGCCGACCTGACGTACCTGCTCGACCCGCAGTTCATGGAAAACTCGACCGGTGGCGGCCTGGCCCATGCCTGGCTGCCGTGGGCCATGGGCGCCGGCCTGCTGGCCTGGCTGGCCAGCGCCTGGCGCAGCCGCACCCAACCCAGCCAGCCGCTGCCACGCACGGCCTGGGCCATTCCGCTGCTACTGTTCGGCGCCCATTGGGGCAGCCAGCAACTGGTACCTTCCGACGCCGACCAATGGCGGCAATACAACCTCACCCACCAGCTGCTGTCGGCCGGGGCCGGCAACCTGCAGCGCCAGGTCGAAGGCTGGATGGGCCGTACGCAAACCTTCACCCCTCTGGCCAGCACCGGCCTGACCCAGTCCGACCTGCATGGCCAGCGCCTGCTCGCCGGGCCAGGCAACGCCCGCAACCTGCTGGTCATCACCGTGGAAGGCATCCCCGGGGCCTACCTGCGGCCCAACCGCCAGGCCCTGCACAGCCGCTTCGACGAAGAGCTGATGCCCAAACTCAGCCAGTGGGCCGAGCGCGGCATGAACACCCCGGACTACGTGCTGCATACCCATCAGACCATCCGTGGCCTGTACGCAATGCTGTGCGGTGACTACGACAAGCTGGCCAACGGCACGCCCAAGGGCGTGGAACTGCTGACCCAGAACGAACGCAACCAGGCCTGCCTGCCGGCGCAGTTGCGCCAGGCCGGCTTCACCACCCACTACCTGCAGGGCGCCGGCCTGCGCTTCATGGCCAAGGACCGCATCATGCCGCACATCGGCTTTGACGCGGTGCACGGCCAGGAGTGGTTCCGCAACAGGAACTACCTGGACTTCCCCTGGGGCAAAGATGACCGCGCCTTCTTCGAGGGTGCGCTGGATTACGTCGGCCAGCTGCAAAAGCAGGACAAGCCATGGATGCTGACCCTGCTCACCGTGGGCACCCACCAGCCCTACTCGGCACCGGCCGAGTACCTGGAGCGCTACGACACGCCGAAACAGGCGGCAGTCGCCTACCTGGACGACGCACTCGGTGCATTCCTCGACAACCTCGAACGCCAGGGCGTGCTCAAGGACACCCTGGTGGTGGTGACTTCCGACGAGTCCCACGGCATCGACGGTGTGCGCCTGGCCTCGTCCTGGGGCTTCAACCTCACCCTGGCGCCGGAGCAGGCACAGTTGCCACGGATCAAGCGCGGTACCTATGGCCATATCGACCTGGCCACCTCCCTGCTCGACTACTTTGCCCTGCCCATCCCCATGGCGCTCGGCGGTCGCTCGCTGTACCGCGACTACGACAGCGGTCGCGAGATGATCTCCTACACCAACGGCATGCTGCGTTATCACGACGGCCAGGGTGTGTTCACCGAATGCGACTTCCAGCAGCGCTGCCGGCGTTACGCCAGCGAGGGCTTCATCGCCGACCAGGCACGTTACCTTGGCCCGGGCGACAGCCTGCTCGGCCAGCAGATCGGTGCCCTCGCCGGGGTGCTCGACCAGTCCCTGCTGCAAACACCGCTCAACCTGCGTTACCAGTTCGGCGGCCCATCGCCGATCCAGCTGCGCAAGCGCATCAAGGATGACTGGGCCGATAACCTGATCGGCGCCCAGTACCTGGAAATGCCCGAGGGTTCGCATACCCGCGTACGGGTCAAGGTACGTTCGCTGGACCCCAAGCGCGCAGCCTATATCCAGCTCAAGGCCAAGCAGCTGGAGCAGGACGTACCGCTGGGCTTGCCTGACGAAGTGAAAGTCACTGCCGACGAGCCGCTGGAGATGGAGTTCAGCTTCGACAACCCTACCGCGCGCAAGGCGTTTTCCTTCCATTTGCTGGGCTATGGCGGTGGCCAGGTGGAAGTCAGCGACTTCAGCGTGATCACCGCGCTGCCTGGGGAAGATGAAGCAGCGGATGAACTGACTGAAGGGCATATCGCCCATTCGGGCTGAGCAATACCACTCATCGCCCGGCCGCCGCGGCCTGTCGATTCGACCCGCCCGTGCTCGACTAGAGTGTGAATCCCCCAATGTGGAGACAGCACCATGAGCACGAGCGAAAGCAGGCACCCGGTGGCTTCGCGCAGCCAGTGGCTGGCGGCCCGTCGGCAGCTGTGGCTGCACGAAAAGGCCTTCACCCACCACCGCGACGCGCTGTCCGCAGCCCGTCGCGCCCTGCCCTGGGTCAAGGTGGAGCACGACTATCGCTTCGAGGGGCCGGACGGCGAACTGAGCCTGGCCGACCTGTTCGCGGGCCGCAGCCAGTTGCTGGTTTACCACTTCATGTTCGCCGAGGGCTGGAGCGAAGGCTGCCACGGCTGCTCGTTCCTGGCCGACCACTTTGACGGCGCCAACCTGCACCTGGCGCATCACGACGTGTCGCTGGTGGCGGTGTCGCGGGCACCGTATGCCGAGTTCCAGGCCTTCCGCCGGCGCATGGGCTGGCAGTTCCCCTGGTATTCGTCACATGGCAGCGGGTTCAACGAGGACTTTGGCGTCAGCGTTGGCAGCGAGGGCCAGCGGCAGTACAACTATGAGCCATACGAGGGCGATGAAAGCGAGCTTCCCGGGCTGAGTGCGTTCTATCGCGAGCCGGATGGCAGCGTGTACCACACCTATTCGACCTATGCCCGCGGGCTGGACATCCTGGTCAACACCTACAATTTCCTCGACATTGCGCCACTGGGGCGCAACGAGGCCGGGACCATGGACTGGGTGCGGCACCATGACCGTTATGAAGGGCAGCCGGACAAGCCCAGCTGCTGCCATAAGTGATACTCAGCCCGTACGCGGTCGTTGTAGGAGCGGCCTTGTGTCGCGAAAGGGCCGCAAAGCGGCCCCAGCAATTTCAACTGTTGTGAATCAACCCTGGGGCCGCGTTGCGGCCCTTTCGCGACACAAGGCCGTATAGCGACAACCTCGAGAGCAACGCTGTACCTGTGGGAGCGGCTTTAGCCGCGAAGAAGCCAACACGGTGGGTGGCACCGGCTGCGCCGGTGTTCGCGGGTAAACCCGCTCCCACAGGAATTGCGCCATGGTCCAGACTGCGTTCAACCCGTTACATCACCCGCGCACGCCCAGCATCCCGCGCTCGACGATGAAGTCGATCACCGCCTGCAGCCCCTCGCCCTTCTTCAGGTTGCTGAAGGTCCATGGCCGCTGCGGGCGCATGCGCTGGGTATCGCGCTCCATCACTTCCAGCGAAGCCCCCACATAGGGCGCCAGGTCGGTCTTGTTGATCACCAGGAAATCCGACTTGGTAATCCCCGGCCCACCCTTGCGCGGGATCTTCTCGCCTTCGGCCACGTCGATCACGTAGATGGTCAGATCGGCCAGCTCCGGGCTGAAAGTGGCACTCAGGTTGTCACCGCCGCTTTCGACGAAGATCACCTCGAGGTTGCCAAACTTGCGCGCCAGGGCTTCGACTGCCGCCAGGTTCATCGAGGCGTCCTCACGTATCGCCGTGTGCGGGCAGCCGCCGGTTTCCACACCGACGATGCGCTCCGGCTCAAGGGCCCCGGCTTCGGTGAGGATACGCTGGTCCTCCTTGGTGTAGATGTCGTTGGTGACCACTGCGATCTGGTAGTGGTCGCGCATGGCCTTGCACAAGGCTTCGAGCAGCGCCGTCTTGCCGGAGCCGACCGGGCCGCCGACACCGACGCGCAGGGGTTGTTGATAGCTTTGCATGCAGGCAGTCCTCAGGAACGGAACAATCGGGTGTATTGGGTTTCGTGTCGCGATGAGGCAATGGCCAGCAACGGCAGGCCGCCGCCAAGCTGGTCATCGCCCAGGCCCAGTGCCTGGTCGAGGGCCGCGGGCAGCCCTGCCCCCAGGTCGCGCAGCAAGGTCTGGGCAGCCTGCTGGCCGAACGGCACCAGCTTGACCCCGGCCATTACCGCGCCCTCAAGCCAGGCAAAACCATGGCCCAGGGCTAACTGGCGCAGTGGGATCGCCCAGTGCGCAGCCAGCCAGGCCATACCGCCCAGCTGGGTGAGTTCGAGGCTGGCCCGCCAGGCCGGTGCCTGGCCCAGTTGCCAGCCGTCCAGCAGCCGTGCCAGCGCCGCGCCGCGCTGCTGTTCTTCCAGGCGCAGCTCGGCGGTTTCGCGGTTGGCCAGCAGAAAGCGGCTCCAGTGGCCGAAGGCCTCGGCGTCCTCGGCCTGGCAGGCGTGGTACAGGCGCGCCAGCACCGGCCAGTCGAGGCAGGCCAGGGTGTCGTCGATCTGCTCGCGCTGCCAGGCAGCGAAACCATCCACGCCCCGTACCCAGCCCGCCTCGACCGCCCACTCCAGGCCTTGCGAGTAGGTGAAGCCACCCACCGGCAAGCCAGGGCTGGCCAGCTGCAGCAGGCGCAACAACGCCAGGTCGCTGTCCATCAACCGGCCAGTACCAGCGCGGCGCCGGCCAGCAGGCCACCGCCAAAGGCCTTCTGCAGGCCGCTATGCCTGCGCAACAGGCAACCGACCGCAAAGCCGGCCGCCAGCAACAGGCCGCTGACCGTGACGAAGCCGGCGCTGAACTGCCAGAACGCGCTTGGCGTGGCTTCCACGCCATGGGCCCAGCCATGGAACAGGGCGAACACCGGCATGGCCATGGCCAGCAGCAGTTGGCGGCTGGGCAGTAGCACGGCACCGGCAGCCACCAGCAGCGACACGGCAATCAGGGTTTCCATGCCCAGCACATCGCCGAACAGGTGGCCGCACACCGCGCCGCCGAACATCGCCGCCAGGGTTGCCAGGGGTAGCGTCAGGCTGCGCCGGGTCAACGCGGCGAGTACACCGGTGCCCAGCAGCATCAGCAGGTGGTCAAGGCCGGTCAGCGGGTGCAGCAGGCCGTCCTGCAGCGGGTTGGCGTCGTGCCCGGGGTGGGCGAAGGCAGGCAGAGCCAGCATCAGCAGAAACAGGGCGAAAGTCTTTTTCATCGGTTGCTCCAGGCAGTTCAGGAATGGGCAGGCAGGCGCACGAACGGGTGATCGTGGCCGTGGGCATGGCTGTGGCTGTGCGGCGCGCTCTGGTAGGCGCCCGCTTCAGGCTCGAACGGCGCTTGTTCGGCCTCTACCGTCAGGCCCAGGCCACGCAACATGTCGCCCAGCACGTGGTCATGCTGGAAGCGCAACAGGCCGGGTTCGATCTGCAGAGGCACATGGCGGTTGCCCAGGTGATAGGCTGCGCGGGCCAGCAGGTGCGGGTCGGCGCAACGCACCGTGGACACCGCTTCGGGCGCCGCCAGCACGCGGATCAGCTGGGTGCCCTCGGCATCGGCCAGCAGTTCGCCCCCGCGCAGCAGGTGGCCGCGCTCGAGCATCAGCCCGGCCTCGCGACCATCATCCAGGGTCACCCGCAGGCGGCTCTTGATGCGGCTGTCCACGTCCAGGGTAACGGTGCCGGTTTCGCCCAGCTGGCCGGGGTCGGTGATACGGCGGGTCAAGACAATCATCGGTGCTCCTTCAGAACAGGAAGTAACGCTGGGCCAGCGGCAGTTCGCGGGCCGGCTCGCAGACCAGCAGTTCGCCGTCGGCACGCACCTGGTAGGTCTGCGCATCGACCTCGATCAGCGGCTGCAGGGTGTTGTGGACCATGTCGGGCTTGCGCACCCGGCGGCAGCCGTGGGCCACGCCGATCAGGCTGCGCAGGTTCAGCTCCTCGGCCAGGCCACGGTCCATCGCCGCCTGGGGCAGGAAGGTCATGCGCGTGGCATGCCGTGCCGCGCCCAGGGCGCCGAACATCGGGCGGTAATGCACCGGTTGCGGCGTGGGGATGGAACCGTTGATATCACCCATGGGCGCGGTGACGATCATTCCGCCCTTGATCACCAGGGCCGGCTTGACCGCAAAGAACGCCGGCGCCCACAACACCAGGTCGGCCAGCTTGCCGACTTCCACCGAGCCCACTTCGTGGCCGATGCCGTGGGTCAGTGCCGGGTTGATGGTGTACTTGGCGATGTAGCGCTTGACCCGGAAGTTGTCGCTGTAGCTGGTGTCCGGCGCCAGTGGCCCGCGGCGCAGCTTCATCTGGTGGGCCACCTGCCAGGTGCGCAGCACCACCTCGCCAACCCGGCCCATGGCCTGGGAATCGGACGAGGTCATGGCAAAGGCGCCCATGTCGTGGAGGATGTCCTCGGCGGCGATGGTTTCGCGGCGGATGCGCGACTCGGCAAAGGCCACGTCTTCGGCGATGCTCGGGTCCAGGTGGTGGCAGACCATGAGCATGTCCAGGTGCTCGTCCACGGTGTTGATCGTGTACGGCAGGGTCGGGTTGGTCGAGGACGGCAACACGTTGGCCTGCCCCGCCGCGCGAATGATGTCCGGGGCGTGGCCGCCACCAGCGCCCTCGGTGTGGAAGGTGTGGATGGTACGGTCGCCGATGGCCGCCAGGGTGTCTTCGATGCAGCCGGACTCATTGAGGGTGTCGGTGTGGATCGCCACCTGGATGTCCATTTCCTCGGCCACGCCCAGGCAGCAGTCGATGGCAGCTGGTGTCGAACCCCAGTCTTCGTGCAGCTTGAGGCCCACGGCGCCGGCCGCGATCTGCTCGCGCAGTGCTTCCGGCCGCGAGGCGTTGCCCTTGCCCAGCAAGCCGATGTTGATCGGCAGGCTGTCGGCGGCCTGGAGCATGCGCGCCAGGTACCAGGGGCCGGGCGTGCAGGTGGTGGCGTTGGTGCCGGTGGCCGGCCCGGTGCCGCCGCCGATGAAGGTGGTGACACCGCTGTTCAGCGCCTCGTCCACCTGCTGCGGGCAGATGAAGTGGATGTGCGAGTCGACGCCACCGGCGGTGACGATCTTGCCCTCGGCCGCGATCACCTCGGTGCCGGGGCCCACGGGCACGTTCACGCCCGGCTGCACATCGGGGTTGCCAGCCTTGCCGATCACCGCGATACGCCCGTGCTTGATGCCGATATCGGCCTTGACGATACCCCAGTGGTCGATGATCAGGGCATTGGTCAGCACCAGGTCCATGGCTTCGGCGGCCAGCATCTGGCCTTGCCCCATGCCATCGCGGATGACCTTGCCGCCACCGAACTTCACCTCTTCGCCGTAGATGGTGAAGTCGCGCTCCACCTCGACCCACAGCGCGGTGTCGGCCAGGCGTACGCGGTCACCTACCGTGGGGCCGAACATGTCGGCATAGGCCTGGCGGGAAATGCGGCTCATGCCCTGCCCTCCAGCGCGCCCATCACCTTGCCCTGGAAGCCGTAGACCTCGCGCTTGCCGGCGTATGCCACCAGTTGCACGGTACGCGCCTGGCCAGGCTCGAAGCGCACGGCGGTACCCGCGGGGATGTCCAGCCGAAAGCCCAGCGTAGGCGCGCGCTCGAACACCAGCGCCTCGTTGACTTCGTAAAAGTGGTAGTGCGAGCCGACCTGCACCGGCCGGTCGCCATGGTTGGCCACGCTGACGCTGACCGTCGCGCGGCCGCTGTTCAGCTCGATGTCGCCGGCGGCGACCTGGATTTCACCTGGGATCATGCGGGGCTCCTGGGCAGTTTCAGACGATGGGGTCATGCACGGTCACCAGCTTGGTGCCATCCGGGAAGGTCGCTTCGACCTGCACGTCGTGGAGCATTTCGGCGATGCCAGGCATCACCTGCTCGCGGCTCAATACTTCGCGCCCCAGGCTCATCAGCTCGGCGACGGTGCGGCCATCACGGGCGCCTTCGAGCACGGCGGCACTGATCAGCGCCACCGCTTCCGGGTAGTTGAGCTTCAGGCCACGGGCCAGGCGCCGCTCCGCCAGCAACGCGGCGGTGAACAGCAGCAGTTTGTCTTTCTCTCTCGGGGTCAGCTCCATGGCGCTCTCTCAGGTGGCCCAGATACGCGGCGGGCAGGCCGGCAGGCCGAGGACGGCCGGGCGCAGCACATGCCACAGGCGTTGCAGGGTGCGTTGCAGGTGTTGGTTGTCATGGTCGAGCACGCGGATCACCAGCAACGACCCAAGCAGGGTCGCGCCGGCCGGGTTGGCCATCTCGTCGAGTAGCGGCCGCACCAGATCCAGCACGGCCTGGTCGGCGGGTGCGGCGCAGAAGGTGGCCAGCAGCGGACGCCCGCCAAGCTTGTCCAGGCGCCCGCCTTCGACGCGCAGGCGCTCGTGCAGGCCCACTTCGTCAGGCAGTTCGATATGCAGGCGGCTGTCGAGGGCACCCTGCTCGAAACGCTCGTTCATCACCGGGCGCCCCAGGCACAGGGTTTCCCAGGCCAGCAGCCGCGCCCCCGGTTCGAGGGTGAAACGGCTGTCGAGGCTGGCGCGGGCGCCGGAGAAGAAGATGCTGTCCTGCGGCAGCCACTCCAGGGTGCTGCCGGCGGCCAGGTGAAAGCGCTGGGCCAGCCGCGCGGTCGGGCCGATGCTGCGGTAGAACTTGCTGGCGCCTGGCATGGTCAGCAGCGCGTGGCTGCCCGGCTCCAGCTGGATATCCAGCTCCAGGCGGTCGCCGGCGACGATCCCACCGGGTGGGTGCAGCACGTAGACATGGCACGGTGCACCTTCCGGATAGAACGGTCGTTGCACCAAAAGAGGTCCGAAATGCCGCCACGCACCAAGGCGGGTCACCTCGTCACGCCTGACGAAACGCAACTGCAGGTGAGCGCTCCAGCCGGCATCGTCTTGTTGTTGTTCGATCTGCTCCGCGAGCGACATCCTGCGGCCCCTGAAATCCGTGGCCTGCTGGCCGTTTAGAGGGGCAGGCACGCACGGCTACGGCGCGCGCGGCCTGACCACTCGATCAAATTCGCAGGCTGGATATAGCAGGTTGCGGGCCAACTCCGCAGGTGAACGAAGATGAAACTTTTGCCCAAGCCGCTCTGGCATCGGGCATACAGGGGGATGGCGCACAAAGTGGGGGCGCACTCAGGCCCTGTTTAGGTGCTGGACTGAGAGAATGCTGGGGCCGCTACGCGGCCCATCGCCGGCAAGCCAGCTCCCACAGGGATCGCGCATGGCTTGAGGTCAGCGCGGTCGGCGTGGGAGCTGGCTTGCCGGCGATGGGCTGCACAGCAGCCCCAAGTGTGACGAAACTCAGTAATCGAAGCGGTCCACCGCACGCCGGCGTTCGTTGTCATCACGCCGGTCATAGATGGCGGTGGTCTGGATATTGGCGTGATGCGCCAGCTTCTGCGCAATGGACAGGTCGTGCTCTTCGATCACCCGGGTGATGAACGCCCGGCGGAAATCGTGCGGCATGATCTTTACGCCCACCTGCGCACCACGCTGGCGGGCGATGTAGTAAATGGCATGCTTGGTGATGCGCGCCCGGGTGATATGGCTGCCACGGCGGATGCGGTTGAACAGGAACGGGTCGTCTTCGGCCCCTGCCGGCAACTCCTGACGGCGCAGGTCCAGCCACGCCTGCAACTTCTCGAACGCCCATGGCGGGGCGTACTTGATCAGCTGGCGGTTGCCCTTGCCCAGCACCTGCAGGCTGCGCGCCTCGAAGTCGACCTGGTCCAGGTCGATGTCCACCGATTCCGACTTGCGCATGCCGGTGCCGTACAGCAAGGCGATGATCGCCGCGTCACGCACACCCTGCGGCCGTGGGTCGGCCGCGCACACATCCATCAGCTCGCGAATCAGGCTGCGGCGCAGGTTGCGCCCCGGTGGCAGGCGGCTGCCGGTGGCCGGTTTGACCTCGCGGATGCGCAACAACTGCTCGTGATCGATCAGGCCCTGGCGCCAGGCTTCGTTCATCACACCGCGGATGGCGTTGACGTACAGCGACGAGCTGTTGGGTGCGTAACCGTCGGCACGCAGCGCCGCCACCAGGGCGATCACATGGCCGGGCTCGAGCCGATGCCAGGGCACATCGACGATATTGCAGTCGACAAACCCCAGCCGGTCGGCAGCGTCCTGAAGGATGTAGCGCATGGTTTGCTGGCTGGATGGGGCCAGGCGGGCCATGTACTGCAGCAGTGGATTTTTCGAGAGGTCGGACAAAACGTGAATCCTGTAGCGAAGCGTTGGCCAGCGGCGAACCGGCCAGACCCTGAAGCAAGTCAATACGACATACAAGCAGGTCCAAATAACAGCAGAAAACGCATGTCATTCGGACCCGGAGAGGTGCCATCACCTTGATATACAAGGGGTTCGGAGCTGGCACGGATCGTGATCTTACCCCAATTGAGCCTACTGAACGAACGAAGGTCCGCCCATGCTTGTGCAGCCGATCGATTCACGCCCACGCCAGGCCGTCTGGGGCCTGGGTTTCCGCCCATTCTTCCTGGGTG
Source organism: Pseudomonas sp. X4 (assembly GCF_040784925.1). Taxonomy (NCBI): domain Bacteria; kingdom Pseudomonadati; phylum Pseudomonadota; class Gammaproteobacteria; order Pseudomonadales; family Pseudomonadaceae; genus Pseudomonas; species Pseudomonas sp. X4. Next base: position 5,605,219 of record NZ_CP160798.1, read on the forward strand.
GCAGTTTGTTTGCGCTACTCGCCTTGCTGTTGTGGGCCGGCGTACTGGCCGGGGTGCTGGAGCCAACGCCCCCCGGCGGCATGCTCGCCTGGCACCGCCACGAGATGCTCTATGGCTTCACTGCCGCCATCATCGCCGGCTTCCTGCTGACCGCCGTGCAGAACTGGAGCGGCACCCCAGGCTTGAGCGGGCGTGCGCTGCAGGGTTTGTTCCTGCTTTGGCTGCTGGGCCGGGCAAGCTGGTTCCTGCCATTACCGGGCAGCTTGCTGGTTGTGATCGAGGGCAGCTTTCTGCCACTGGTGGCACTGGCCCTGGCGCGGCCGATCGTGCAACGGCGCTTGCGTAACAACTACCCGATCGTCGGCCTGGTGCTGTTGATCGCCGCCTGCCAGTGGCTGACCCTGGTCGGCTGGCTGCGCCAGGAGGAACTGTGGCAGCGCCGCGGGGTGTTTGCCGGGTTGTGGCTGGTAGCCGCGATGATGAGCGTGCTTGGCGGGCGGGTGATCCCGTTCTTCACCCGACGCGGCCTGGGCAACATGGCCCCGTCCCCTGCCCGCCCCTGGCTGGACCGGGCCTGCCTGCTGCTGAGCGTGGCGGTACCGCTGGCCTTCGCCTCGGGCTTGGCCGATACGCCACGTATCGGCCTGGCCGCGCTGTTCGGCGCCTTGTTCGCCCTGCATACCGCCCGCCTGGCCTTGTGGCATGACCGTGGCTTGTGGCGGGTGCCCCTGCTGTGGTCGCTGCACCTGGCCTATGCCTGGATTGCCATTGCCTGCCTGGGCATGGCGCTGTGGCATGCCGGGGTGGCACTGAGCCCGAGCCTGGTGACCCACGCACTGACCGTGGGCGCCATGAGCGGCTTGATCCTGGCGATGATGGCACGGGTCAGCCTGGGCCACACCGGCAGGCCGCTGCAGGTGCCGACCAGCATTGCCTGGGCCTTTGCCTTGATACAACTGGCGACGCTGGCGCGGGTGGTGCTGCCGCTGTTCACGCCGCTGGGGGTGAGCCTTTCGGTACTGTGCTGGAGCCTGGCGCTGCTGCTGTTCCTGCAACATTACCTGCCCATCTTGCTGCGGCCACGGGCTGACGGTATGCCTGGCTAGCCTTGATGCCCAGATTGCCGAGGCCGCGTTAACCTCCCGGCGCTGGCCACCACCCCGGGAACATCTGCTGCACCCGGGGTTCGGCGAAGCGCTCGTCGATCAAGATCAGAACGCCACGGTCCTGGTCGCCCCGAATGACCCGGCCTGCCGCCTGGATGACCTTGCGCACGCCTGGGTAGAGATAGGCGTAATCGAACCCCGCACCAAACTGCCGCCCCAGGCGCTGCTTGAACTGCTCGTTGACCGGGTTGACCTGGGGTAGCCCGAGGGTGGCGACAAACGCGCCGATCAGCCGTGTGCCTGGCAAGTCCACCCCCTCCCCGAATGCACCACCCAGCACCGCAAAACCCACCCCACGGCCATCCGCTACAAAACGGTCGAGAAAGCCTTGGCGAGCCGCTTCGTCCATGCCCGGTTCCTGGGCCCACATGGGTATCTGTGCATGCCGCTCGGCCAGCAGCCCGGCCACCTGTTGCAGGTACTCGAAACTGCTGAAGAACGCCAGGTAGTTGCCCGGCATGCGCTCATATTGCCGGGCGATCAGCTCGACGATCGGCGCCAGCGACGCCTGGCGTTGCTGGTAACGGGTGGATACCTGGCTGGCGATGTGCACTTCCAGCTGTTCGGCGCGAAACGGCGCGGCCACTTCCAGCCAGGCGGTATCGGCCGGCATGCCCAGGAGGTCGCTGTAGAAGTGCCGTGGGCTCAGGGTGGCGGAAAACAGCGTCACGCTGCGCGCCGCCTGCATGCGTGGGCCCAACAGGCGCGCCGGGGTGACATTGCGCAGGCACAGGGTGGCCAGCCGCCGCTTGCGCGGGCCCTGGCGCTGGCTGATGTCGAACAGGAAGTGCTCGTCGAACAGCTCGGCAACCCGGCTGAACTGCAACGCCTGGTAGAAGAACTGCAGCACCTGCGGGTCCATTTGCGCAGGCGTCTGGTTCATTTGTTCCTGGATCAGCCCGATGCATTGCTGCAGGGCGCGCAGCAAAGCGTCCGGCAGCGACTCGCTGGCCTGGTACGGCGCACGCTGCTCCTTGTAGAGGGCATTCCACTGCCGGTTCAGCCGGTCCAGCGCACTGACCAGCCCGGGCGGTTTGCTCTGGCGCAGGGCCTGCAACTGGCCCTGGTCGAGGCTGGCGCTGTACATGCCGCGGCCGCGCTCGACCAGGTTGTGCGCCTCGTCCACCAGCACGGCGACCCGCCACTGATTGGCCTGGGTCAGGCCGAACAACAAGGCATGGGCATCGAAGTAGTAGTTGTAGTCCGCCACCAGCACATCTACCCAGCGCGCCATTTCCTGGCCGAGGTAATACGGGCATACCTGGTGCGCCAGGGCTACCTCGCGCAGCTGGGCACGGTCGAGCAAGGGCAACGCTGCCGCTGCCTGCCGCGCGGCCGGCAGGCGGTCGTAGAAGCCTGCGGCCAAGGGGCAGGATTCGCCATGGCAGGCCTTGTCGGGGTGCTCGCAGGCTTTGTCGCGGGCGATCAGCTCCAGCGTGCGCAAGGCCGGCTGCGGCGTGGCATCGGTGATCTGGCGCATGGCATCCAGGGCCAGGGCCCGGCCCGGGGTCTTGGCGGTGAGAAAGAACAGCTTGTCCAGCTGCTGCGGCACCATGGCCTTGAGCAGGGGGAACAAGGTACCGACGGTCTTGCCAATTCCGGTGCTGGCCTGGGCCATCAGGCAACGGCCGGTACTCACGGCCTTGTACAGGGTTTCCGCCAGTTGTCGCTGGCCCTGGCGGAACGCCGGATAGGGGAAGCCCAGTGCTTGCAGGCCCCGGTTACGCTCGGCCAGGCGCTGCTCCTGCCCTTGTGCCCACGCCAGAAAGCGTTGGCACTGGGTTTCGAAGAAGGCCTGCAGTTCGGCAGCCGTGCAGTGTTCACTGATCAGCGTCTGGCCATCGCTGTCCACGTCCAGGTAAACCAGCGCTACCTCGATGGCCGGCAGTTGCCGTGCCTGGCACATCAACCAGCCGTAGACCTTGGCCTGCGCCCAGTGCAACTGGCGATGGTTGGCCGGTTGGCGCGACAGGTCGCCACGGTGGGTCTTGATCTCTTCCAGGCGGTTGCAGGCAGGGTCGTAACCGTCGGCGCGGCCACGTACCGTCAGGGTTTCGAACTGGCCTTCAAGGGCAATTTCCGACTCATAGCCCGCAGCGCGTCGCGCCACCACCCGCCGATGCCCCTCGATCCCCTCCTGGGCGGTGGGTGATGGCGTGAAGCGCAGGTCCAGGTCGCCGACCTTGGCGCTGAATTCACACAAGGCGCGTACCGCCACGCTGTAGCTCACGGTGTTTCGCTCCAGCGCACGTGGCACACCGCGACAGGCAGGCCGTGGGCCCGGCAGAACTCCAGCCAGCGCAGCTGGTTGTCCTGCAGGCGGTCGCCAGGGCCCTTGACCTCGACCATGCGGTAGCGGCCTTGCTCGGGCCAGAACTGGATCAGGTCGGGCATGCCGGCGCGGTTGTTGCGGATGTCCTGCAGCAGGCGCAGGAAGCACTGTTTCAAATGGGCCGCCGGCAGGCAGGCCAAGGCTTGCTCGAGCAATGCTTCACTGAGCACGGACCAGAACACGAACGGCGACTGCAGCCCTTGCTTGGCGGCGTAGCAGTCGAGAATCGCCCGGTGATGGCTGCCATCGTCCAGCCGCCCCAGGCAACGTTCGAACAGGGCACTGCGGCGTTGCTGGAAGTCGCCGTCGTGCAGGTCCTGCGGGGCGGCCTGGAACGGGTTGAAGAACGCGCCGGGCACCGGGGCGAAGATCGCCTCCCAGCACAGCAGGCCGAACAGGCTGTTGAACAGCGTGTTCTCCACGTAATGCACCGGTCCACCGGCTTCGGCCAGGTGCTGGCGCACCGCCTCCTCCACACCCAGCGCTGCCTGTTCCCGGGGCAGCTCCAGCTCGATCAGCTCCAGCGGCGCCACACGCTGGCGCCGCTGTGGCGGGCCACCGAGCTTGCGTGCCAGGCGTGGCAACATGCGTTCCAGCGCCTGCACTTCCAGGGCGTTGGCCGGCGCCGCCGCCAGCTGCAGCGCCAGTGCATGTGCCTGGGGCCACTGCTCGCTGCGCTCCAGCACCCGCACCTGGCGGATGCGCGCCTGGGCATGGCTGCACTGCGTGTACACAGCCATGGCCTGCGCCCAGTCGCCCAGGCGCTCGCATTGCTGGCCCAGGGCGAATTGCAGGCGCGCATGGCGCCGGGCCAGCCATGGGTTGTCGCTGTGCAGGCCCTGCATGGCTGCCAGGATCGACAGCGGGTCGTCGCCCTGCTCCAGGCGCTCGGCGCACTGGTGCAAGGCCATGGCCAGGTCGACTTCGGCGCGTTGCTGCAGGGCACGCGAATCGGTGCTGAACGGCACCTGTTCGTAGCGCAACAACCCGAGGTCGGCGAGGACGAAGTCCGACCAGTCCTGGTACAGGTTGCCGAAGAACAGCAGGCGCATGCGGTCGCACAAGGGTTGCAGGCACCACTGGAGGATGCGCACGCCGCTGTCCGGAAACCACTCGGCCAATGAACGGGCTTGCAGGCCCAGGGGTTGCAGCTGTGCAAGCAGGTCATGCTTGGCAGCGCGAGGGCGGCTCAGCTGCGGGGCAAAACAACGGGCAAGTTCGTCCTTGCGCAGCAGGGCGAACAGTTGCTGCAGTTCCAGTTGCGCGGGCTCCCGTACCCAGCCGAGGGCCAGCAGCGGCTGCAGGGCCTGCCCGGTATCGCCGATTTCGGCATAGTCGAGGCGATCGCTGCGAAACAGCTCGCCCTTGCGCATGACCATGCGCACCATCAGGGCCTGTGCCGGGGCGTCCAGTTGGCCGAAGGTGCGGATGAAAGCGAGTTCCTGATCGTCGAGCAGGTCTTCGTAGCGCTGTTCGACCCACAGCAGCACCTGGCGGAAATTGTGCAGGTAGTAGAACGGGTCGTCGACGGAATGGGCGATCACGGGCTGGGGGTCAGGCGGCTGGAATAGATACTGGTTATACATACAGATCAGTATGCCTGGCAAGTGCCGTGGGTCGCTCAACGATCGGCTGCCGGCTTGGGGGCTGCTCTGCAGCCCAATCGCGACGCAAGGCCGCTCCCACAAGGTATTGCAGTGCTGCTGAAACCAGCGCGATACCTGTGGGAGCGGCCTTGCGTCGCGATTGGGGCGCAAAGCGCCCCCCCGGAATTCACACCTGTTCCGTCGCCCCGACCATCTCCGCCGCCTTGACCTTGGCACTGCCAATCGGCGCCTGCAGCAGCAGGAAGTAGGCCACCGCCGAACACAGCGCCACTACCGCACTGATCATGAACGCCGTGGTGAACGAGCCCGAGTATTGGATGCTGAAGCCGGTGACGATCGGCGCCACCGAGCCGGCAATGTAGCCGCCGAAGTTCTGGATCGAGCCAAACGAGGCCACGCGCTGGCTGTCGACGATGGTGTTGACGATCATCCAGGCAGTGGCACTGGCCATGTTGATGCTGAACAGCGCCAGGCACAGCAGGACGATGCAACCGGTCAGGCCGGTGACGAACGACAGCGGCAGGGTAAACAGCGCCGCCAGCACCAGCCCGGTGATGACGCTGAACTTGCGGCTGGCCAGCACGCTCATGCCGCGCTTCACCAGCAAGTCGCAGAAGCGCCCGGCAACGATCGTGCCCGCTGCGCCAAAGCCATAGGCCAGCGACACTACCCAGGCGGTCTTGTACAGGTCCAGGCCATGCTCACGCTCGAAGTAGCCAGGCAGCCAGGTCAGGTGCAGCCAGAGCATGTAGATCACGCCCATGAAGCCCAGCACCGCACCCCAGGTACTGCGGTGCTTGAACAGGTCGAGCCAGCCGGCGAAGTACGAGGCCTTCGGCGCTTGTGCAGTGGCTGCCGGCGCCTGCTGTCCACTCGGCAATGGCTTGCCCTCGGCAGCAAGCTCCGCCAGGTAGCGGGCCTTGCTTTTGTAGAAGGTCAGCCAGCACAGCGCCAGCACCACGCCGATCACGCCGGTGATGATGAACATGCCGCGCCAGCCGAAGTTGACCATGAACAGCGTCAGCAAGGGTGGCGCCAGGCACGGGCCGAGGCAGGTCGAGGACCAGACCACGCCGGTCGGGGTGCCGCGTTCGTTGGCATCGAACCACTCCGACAGGGCCTTGGCCGCCGACGGGAACATCGGCGCCTCGCCAATCCCCAGCAGCACCCGCAGGCCCATGAAGCCGGCAAAGCTGTTGACCATGCCGAACGCTGCCTGGGCCACCGACCAGCCCAGCAGCGAGGCACCGAGGGCGATCTTGCTGCCCAGGCGGTCGATGATCATGCCCATCGGCAGCTGGGCAAAGGCATAGGCAATGGAGAACGCCGACAACAGGATGCCCATCTGCGACGGGCTGATCATCATGTCTTTCTGGATCGAGGTGTTGGCGATCGACAGTGCACTACGGTCCAGGTAGTTGACGATGCCGATCAACAGCAGGAACACGACGGTGATGCGTTGGTACTTCTTCATAGGGTTCATGTGATGACCTTTATTATTATTGTTGCCGCGCTGTCAGCGCCTTGGCGGTCCTTCGTTCATGCTGCGCCCTCCCTGACGCAGCGCGCCGCTCAAGGCTGGCGCGCGGTTGTTGCAACGTCCAGCAGCCCGCGCCGGCCGAGGCTGTCGATCAGCGCACGCAGGCCAAAGTGCCATTGCGGTGCCAGGTCGCTGGTGGTCACGCGGTTGCACAGGGTACCCAGTTGCGGGTTGCTGATACTCACCACATCGCCCGGCTTGTGGGTGAAGCCGTTGCCCGGTTGGTCGCGGTCCTGCTTGGGGGCGAACAAGGTACCGAGGAACAGCACCAGGCCGTCGGGGTACTGATGGTTCTCGTTGAGGGTTTGCTGCACCAGGTCCTGCGGGTCGCGGCTGATCTGGCGCATGGAGCTGCGGCCGGCGAGGATGAAACCGTCTTCGCCCACCACCTGCAAGTCCACTTCGGCGGCGCGTACGTCGTCCAGGCCGAAGCTTTCGTCGAACAGGCGCAGCAGCGGGCCGAGCGCGGTGGAGGCATTGTTGTCCTTGGCCTTGGACAGCAGCAAGGCGCTACGGCCTTCGAAGTCACGCAGGTTGACGTCGTTGCCGAGCATCGCGCCCTTGATGCGACCATCACTCGACACCGCCAGCACCACTTCAGGCTCCGGGTTGTTCCAGCTCGACTTGGGGTGGATGCCGATGTCGGCGCCGTGGCCGACCGCCGACAGCGGCTGGGCCTTGGTGAACACCTCGGCATCCGGGCCAATACCCACTTCCAGGTACTGCGACCACAGGCCCTGCTCCACCAGCACCTTGCGCAGCGCTTCGGCCTGGGCCGAGCCCGGCACGATCTGCGACAGGTCGGCGCCGATGCGGCTGGCCAGGGTGTCGCGGATGGCATCGGCCTTGGCCGGGTCGCCCTTGGCCTGCTCTTCGACCACGCGCTCCAGCAGGCTGGTGGCGAAGGTCACGCCAGCGGCCTTCACCGCCTGCAGGTCGATGGGTGCCAGCAGCCATGGCTGGCGTGGGTCGCGCCGGGCCGGGTCGCTGTTGCCCAGCAAGGCTGGCAGCCCGATCAGCGGCTCGGCCAGCGGCAGGCTGCGCAGGTAGGCCACCGGGTCGGCCACTTCCAGCAGGGCCGAGACGGTGGCTACATGGGCGCTGATATCGTGCACGGCGCCGGCCTTCACCAGCACCACCGCAGGGCCCTGCTCCGGCAGCCAGACCCGCCCTACCCAACTGCCGCTGTCGAACGCGCTGGCATCGTGATTCAGAGGCAGCGGTCGCTTGCCGTTCGCTCGATCAGTCATCTGTGTACCCTTACTGTCATTCATTGGGAAAGTGCCGGCAGTTGCAGCTGCCCGGCCAGGCGGTCAAGGTCGGCCACCAGCTGTGACGAAAGGCTTGCGCCCTGCTCCAGGGCCTGGCGGCGTAGGGCAAGGCCAGCCTGCCCAGGCAGGCGCACCGGGCGCTCGGGGTCGAGTGGCCGGCTGGCCAGGACCAGCCGGCCGAGGAAGCTGGTTTCGTCGGTGAACGCTTGCAGGCCGCCGAAGAAACGCGGGTCGATGACCACGGCGGTGGCCGAGGCACCCCACTGGTCTGGTGCATCCTTGCGGCCATGGCCGGCCAGCCCCGAGGTCAGGGCTTCGACCAGCAGCGCCAGGGCGAAACCTTTGTGGCCAAAAGCCTGGCCACCCAAGGGCAGGATGCTGCCTTGCGGGCTGGTGAAGAAGTCGCGCGGGTCGTCGCTCAGTTGCCCGTCATTGCTCACCAGCACCGGGTGCGGCAGGCGGCTGCCGGCATCGCGGCACTGGCCGACCAGGCCGAGGGTGACGGTGGACATGCTGACGTCCAGCAGAATCGGCTCGCCCTGGGTCGGGATGCCCGCGGCAATCGGGTTGGGGGTGTACACCGGGTCGGCGCCACCATGGGCGCAGACCAGCCCTACCGATGGGTCCGAGGAATACAGCATGGCTACCAGGCCCTGGTCGGTGTAGGGCTTGAGGTAGGCTGCCAGGCAGCCGATATGCGCGGCACGGCGCACCACGGCGATACCGATGCCCTGCGAAGTGGCGCCCTTTGCCGCGCAGTCCAGGGCACGGCTGACGCAGTACGGCCCCAGCACGTAGTGGCCATCGAACAGGCTGGAAATGCCATTGTCCGACACCTGCTCCAGTGCCTGCGCGCGGGCCTTGACCTGGCCGCCGAGCATGCCGTCGATGTAGCGGCTGACCAGGTTCAGGCCATGGGTGCGATGGCCCAGCAATTCGCCTTCGAGCAGTACCCGGGTCACTACCTGGGCGACTTCGGCATCGGCGCCGGCCTTTTCGAACAGCCGCTCGACGAAGGTGGTGAGCGCTTGCACGTTGTAATGTGTGGCTTGAGTCATTGCGGTTGCCTCGGAAATGGAACAGGGCTGGCGATCAGGTCACGGCACCGATCTGCCAGGGCACGAATTCGTTCTGCCCGTAGCCGTGCAGCTCACTCTTGCTGCGTTCACCGGAAGCGATGCGCAGCATCTGTTCGAAGATGAACGCGCCGCGCTCCTCGATGCTGGTGGAGCCATCGGCGATGCCACCGCAATTGACGTCCATGTCTTCTTCCTGGTGCTCGAACACCCGGTTGTTGGTGGCCAGCTTGATCGACGGCGCCGGGGCGCAGCCGTAGGCCGAGCCACGGCCGGTGGTGAAGGCGATCAGGTTGGCCCCGCCAGCCACCTGGCCGGTGGCCGAAACCGGGTCGTAACCGGGGGTATCCATGAACACCAGGCCCTGGGCGCGCACCGCTTCCGCGTACTGGTACACATCGACCAGGTTGCTGGAGCCGGCCTTGGCCACCGCACCGAGGGACTTCTCGAGGATGGTGGTCAGGCCCCCGGCCTTGTTGCCGGCCGAGGGGTTGTTGTTCAGTTCGGCGTTCATGCGCTGGCAGTAGTCTTCCCACCAGCGGATGCGGGCCACCAGTTTTTCGCCGACCTCGCGGCTGACCGCACGGCGGGTGAGCAGGTGCTCGGCACCGTAGATTTCCGGGGTTTCGGAGAGGATCGCGGTACCACCGGCGGCCACCAGGCGGTCGACGGCATTGCCCAACGCCGGGTTGGCGGTAATGCCGGAATAGCCATCGGAACCGCCACATTGCAGGCCGACCACCAGGTGCCGCGCACTGACCGGCTGGCGCTGCACCTGGTTGGCCTCGACCAGCAGCGCCTTGACCTGCTCGATACCGGCGGCGATGGTTTTGCTGGTGCCGCCGATACCCTGGATGGTGAAGGCGCGCAGCTGGGCGCTGGCCTGCAGGCCCTGGGTTTCCAGCAGGCTTTCGATCTGGTTGGTTTCGCAGCCCAGGCCGATGATCAGCACGGCAGCGAAATTGGGGTGTACGGCGTACCCGGCCAGGGTGCGACGCAACAGGCCCAAGGCTTCACCGCTGGGGTCCACCGCACAGCCGGCGCCGTGGGTCAGCGCTACCACGCCGTCGATGTTCGGGTAATCGGCCAGTACTTCAGGGTGGATGTCGCGGCGAAAATGGTCGGCCACGGCCCGGGCCACGGTTGCCGAGCAGTTCACCGAGGTGAGGATGCCGATGTAGTTGCGGGTGGCGACCCGGCCATCGGCGCGCACGATGCCCTGGAACTGCGCCTCGCGGCCGGGCTGGCTGCGGGTGTCGACACCGAAGGCGTAGTCACGGGCGAAATCGCCCATCTGCACATTGTGCACATGCACGTGATCGCCGGCGTCGATGGCCTGCGAGGCAAAACCGATGATCTGCCCGTAACGGCGCAGGGGCTGGCCCTGCTCCACACGTTCGGTAGCAAGCTTGTGGCCCGAGGGGATCGGCTGGCGCACGGTAATCGCCTCGGCGTCCAGGCGCAGGCCTTGCGGCAGGGCCTGGCGGGCGATGAGCACGTTGTCCAGCGGGTGGAGGCGGATGACGGCAAGGTCACCGGACTTGGCAATCAGTTGCATGAGACCTCTCAGGGCGCTGCGGCTGGCTTCTTGTTATGGCTGCGACCACTGTAAGAAGCCTTGGGCAACATTCCCAATGAGATGATCCGATCGTGCGATAACCTTGGGTTATCAAAAACAGGTATCAGAGCGCGTTTATCAATCACATTTGAGGGCCATTGGGGCCGCTGCGCAGCCCTTCGCAGGCAAGCCAGCTCCCACACCGACTGCATTGACATCAAGCCATGCGCTGTCCCTGTGCCACAAGGTGGCGCGATCGCTGTGGGAGCGGCCTTGTGTCGCGAAAGGGCTGCAAAGCAGCCCCAGCAATTTCAACTGTTGCGCATCAATCCTGGGGCCGCGTTGCGGCCCTTTCGCGACACAAGGCCGCTCCCACAGGTACAGCGACAACCTCGAGAGCAACGCTGCACCCGTGGGAGCTGGCTTGCCTGCGATGGACTGCGCAGCGGCCGCATGGGCTTTATCTCTGCTCCTGCTGACGGCGCCGTGCGCCCTCCAGCAAAATCTCGACAAACGCCCGGGCCGAAGCGCTCAGCGGCTCGTCCTTGCGGGTAACCACGCCGTACTCCAGCGCCGCCAGGTGCAAGGGGCTGCGCAGTTCTTTCAGTTGGCCGCTGGCCAGCTGCGCGGCAACCATCGAGCGCGGCAACATGGCGATCATCGGTGCCGCCTGCAGCAATTGCAGGAACATCGGCATGGAGATGGTTTCGACGCTGTCGGCAGGCGTGGCGATGCCGGCAACCCGGAAGGCCTGCTCCAGGCGGTTGCGGATCGGCGTGCCCACCGGGTACAGCACCCACGGCCAGTCGCCCAGCGCTGTCAGCGGCGTGCTTTCCAGCTGGTTGAGCGGGTGCTCGCTGTTGACCACCAGGCTGAACGGTTCCGGCTCCAGGGGCTGGAAGTCGAACAGCTGGCTGAAGCGTTCTTCAGTGAAGCGGCCAATCATGATGTCGAGCTTGTTCTGCTCCAGCATGGTCAACAAGTGATCGCTGGAATGCTCCACCACTTCGATCGACAGCAACGGGCTGCGCGCCTTGATCGCGGCGATGGCCTGCGGCAGCACCAGCGCGGTGGCGGCAAATATCCCACCGACGCGGATAAAGCCGTGCCCGCCGTTGCGCAGGCGGTTCACCTGGTCGACGAACTGTTGCGACTCGGCCAGCGCGCCTTGGGCATAACGCACCACATATTCGCCCAGTTCGGTGGGTGGCATGCTCCGCGGCAGGCGTTCGAACAGGGCGAAGCCGAACTGCTCCTCAAGGTCACGCAACATCTTGCTCAGTGCCGGCTGGCTCAGGTTCATGCGCGTGGCGGTGGCGTGCATGTTGCGGGTGCGCGCCAAGGTGTCGATCAGCACCAGGTGCTTGTAGCGTATCCAGTTGCAAAAGCTGGAATGGGTCATGTCCGGCGGCATTGACGCAGGGCCTCAGGCAAGTGAAAAGGCAGGGCTATTGCGCCCGCAGGTAGTGCAGCAAGGTGTCCAGGGCAACCGAGTTGGGCCGCGAGCGCAGGGTCAGCACGCCCAGGTTGGCCATCGCCAGCGGCAATTCCACCGGCAGGATGGCGACCATGCCATAGCGGGCATAATGCTTGGCCACGTCATCGGGCACCACCGCAATCATCTCGGAGGCTTCGAGCATGGCGGTGGTAGCCAGGATCGAGGCGGTTTCGACGATATCCAGCGACTGCACCATGCCGCCGGCCTGCAACGCGCTTTCGACGCGGCGGCGCATCGGGCTGCCGATGGGGTGCAGGATCCAGGTCAAGGCTACCAGGTCGGCCAGTTGCAGCCCGGCGGCATTGGCCAGCGGGTGGCCTGCGCGGGCAATAACGCGCATCTGCTCACCGCCTTCGAACAGTTCGATGTTCAGGTCCTGGCTGTCGCTCTGGTCCGGCAGGCGCCCCACCACCATGTCGAAGTCGCCACGCAGCAAGGCCGGCAGCAAGGTGTCGCTGGTGCCGACCTCCAGGGAAATGCGCACCTTGGGGTAGTCGCGCTTGTAGGCCAGTACCGCCTTGGTCAGCACGCCCGGCACCGGCCCCATGACGCTACCCACCCGCACCAGGCCCTGGGCCCCGCGCGCCAGCTCGGCAATCTGCGCCTGGGCGTGCTCGAACTCATGCAGCGCGTTCTGCGCATAGCGGATCATCACTTCGCCATACAGCGTCGCTTGCATGCCCCGTGGCAAACGCTCGAACAAGCGTACGCCAAGGCGCTCCTCGAGCTGTTGCAGCAACAGGCTCGCTGCCGGTTGCGTGGTGTGCATCGCCGCGGCCGCACGGCGCAGGTTAGCGAACTCGCCCAAGGCGTTGAGCAGCGTGATCTGCCGGCTGGAGATCTTCAATGCGCCGAGGCTGGCAGGCGCCTGGGCGCTGTCGGGAGGCAAGCGAGACATATCGAATCCGGTATCGCTGGTTAAGATTTGGCGATTATGCCTGTATCGCTCGACAACCTACAGTCAGGTCTCCCAGTGCTTGAACAGAACAAGAGCCGACCATGAGCATACGTATTACCCACCTGAGCGTTCGCGACATTCGTTTCCCCACTTCGCTGTCGCTGGACGGCTCCGACGCCATGAACAGCGCCCCCGATTATTCGGCGGCCTACGTGGTGCTGCACACCGACGCCGAGGCCCTGGAAGGCCACGGCCTGACCTTCACCATCGGCCGTGGCAACGAGATTTGCGCGGCCGCAGTGCAGTCGCTGGCGCCGCTGATCGTCGGCCTCACCCTGGAGGAAATCACGGCCGACATGGGCGGTTTCTGGCACCGCTTCACCGTCAGCGACAGCCAGTTGCGCTGGCTGGGCCCGGAAAAGGGCGTGATCCACCTGGCCACCGCCGCGATCATCAATGCCGTGTGGGACCTGTGGGCCAAGCACGAAGGCAAGCCGGTGTGGAAGCTGCTGGCCGACATGACGCCCGAACAGCTGGTGCGCTGCCTGGACTTCAGCTACGTCACCGATGTGCTCACCCCCGAAGAAGCCATCGCCCTACTGCGCCGCCAGGCCCCGGGCAAGGCCCAGCGCGAAGCGCAGATGCTGCGCGAAGGCTACCCCGGCTACACCACCGCGCCGGGCTGGCTGGGCTACAGCGAAGAAAAGATGCGCAAGCTGGCCCGCGAGGCGGTGGAAGATGGCTGGACCCACATCAAGCAGAAGATCGGTGCGGACCTGGAGGAAGACATTCGCCGCGCCCGCATCCTGCGCGACGAAATTGGCTGGGAGCGCACCCTGATGATGGATGCCAACCAGGTATGGGGCGTCGAGGAATCCATCGCCAACATGCGCCGCCTGGCCGCCTTCGAGCCACTGTGGATCGAAGAGCCGACCAGCCCGGACGACATCCTCGGGCACGCCACCATCCGCCAGCGCATTGCGCCGATTGGCGTGGCCACCGGTGAACATTGCCACAACCGGGTGATGTTCAAGCAGATGTTCCAGGCCGGCGCGCTGGACTTCTGCCAACTGGACGCGGCCCGCCTGGGTGGCCTGAACGAAGTGCTGATCGTGCTGCTGATGGCGGCCAGGTACGACGTACCGGTGTGCCCGCACGGCGGCGGTGTCGGCCTGTGCGAATATGTGCAGAACATTGCCCTGTTCGACTACATCGCGGTGTCGGCCTCGCTGCACAACCGGGTGCTGGAGTACGTCGACCACCTGCACGAGCATTTCATCGACCCGGTGGTGATCCGCCGCGGGCGCTACATGCCACCGCAACGCCCGGGCTACAGCATCGAAATGCATGCCGAGACCCTGGAGCGCTACCAGTACCCCAACGGCGCGGTGTGGCTCGACATCAACCGTTCCTGACCCACCTACCTGGGTGCGCCGCCTTTGCGCGGCACGCCACCAGCACTTTTCACGGGGAAAAAACAATGACAATCCTCACCGGTACTGCAGCGGCGCCCGCCCCTGCCGCCACCACAGAACAGCGCCTGAACGGCCTGCTGCTGCGCAAATTGATGCCACTGCTCATCGTTGTCTACGTGATGAGCTTCCTTGACCGGACCAACATTGCCCTGGCCAAGGCCAGCATGGGCATCGACCTCGGCCTGTCGGCAGCGGCCTATGGCCTGGGCGCCGGCCTGTTCTTCCTCACCTATGCCCTGACCGAAGTACCCAGCAACCTGATCATGCATCGGGTGGGCGCACGCTTCTGGATCACCCGCATCATGATCACCTGGGGCCTGCTCTCGGCGGGCATGGCCTTCGTCCAGGGCGAAACCTCGTTCTACGTCATGCGCCTGTTGCTCGGGGTCGCCGAAGCGGGCCTGTTCCCCGGTGTGATGCTGTACCTGACCTACTGGTTCGACCGTGAACAGCGTGCCCGCGCCACGGGTTACTTCCTGCTGGGTGTGTGCCTGGCCAACATCCTCAGCGGCCCGCTGGGGGGTGCCCTGCTGGAAATGGACGGTGTGCTGGGCTGGCACGGCTGGCAATGGCTGTTCGTGCTCGAGGGCCTGCCGGCAGTGGCCCTGGCCTATGTGGTATGGAAGAAACTGCCCGATGGCCCGGCCTCGGCGCCCTGGCTGTCGCCCGCCGAAGCCGAGGACATCGAGCGCCGCCTGGCTGCGGAGCGGGCCGCCGCACCGCAGCAGAGCAAGTTGGGGCAGATGTTCCGCGACCGGCAGATCTGGCTGGCGATCGTGGTGTACTTCGTGCACCAGATCACCATCTACACGGTGATTTTCTTCCTGCCGGGCATCATCGGCACCTACGGCGCGCTGTCGCCCTTCCAGGTCGGCCTGCTGACCGCCGTACCGTGGATTGCTGCCGCCATCGGCGCCGCCACCTTCCCGCGCCTGGCCACCTCGCCGAGCCGTTGCCGCACCCTGCTGTTCTGCGGCCTGCTGACCATGGCGGCCGGGCTGCTGCTGGCGTCGCTGGCCAACTCGTTCATCGGCCTGATCGGGTTTTCGCTGACTGCCCTGATGCTGTTCGTGGTGCAGTCGATCATCTTCGTCTTCCCCTCCAGCCGCCTGAGTGGCAGTGCACTGGCGGCAGGGCTGGCCTTTGTCACCACCTGCGGCCTGTTTGGCGGTTTCGTCGGCCCATCGGTGATGGGCCTGATCGAGCAGGCCACCGGCAGTACCCGCAATGGCTTGTGGATCATCGCCGCGTTGCTGGTGGTGGCAGCGCTGGTCAGTACCCGCTTGCGGCAAGGGCAGGAGCAAGCGAATCGCTGACAGGAGGCGTTCGCCTGCCAGGGCCTAATCGCCGGCAAGCCGGCTCCCACAGGTACAGCGACAACCTTGAGTTCAACGCTGCACCCGTGGGAGCTGGCTTGCCGACGATGGGTTGCAACGCAACCCCGGCGGCTCAAGGTGTAGCGCCGGCAGGCCGGCCACAGCGCAGTTCCAGCACCTGAGCCAGGCGCTCTACCGCCTGTTGCAGCTCCCCCGGGTGATCACCCAGCCACGCCATCGCCAGACATTGTTGGTAGCGACCCTGCAGGCTGAACTGCTCGCCCGGCAGGGCATGCAGTGCAGAACCAGCCAGCGCTGCGGCAATACCCTCCCACGGCAGCGGCTGGCGAAAGCGCACCCACAGTGTCCGGCCACCCTCCGGCGTTTCCAACACCACCCGCTGGCCGAACTGCAGCTGCAACTCACGCGCCAGACATTGCATGCGCTTTTGCAGGTCGGTGCGCAGCCGCACCAGTTGCGCCTCGATTTCGCCTTTGCCCAGCATGTGCGCCAGCGCTTGCAGGCGAAGCGGTGCAAGCCGAAATGCACGCTCAGCGAAAGCCCGGGCCAGCACGGCATCATGACCCAGCAGGTAGGCATAGGGCGCCTCGCCCCCCACTGCGGCATCGAACGCCCCCATCACCAACAGCCAACGCGGGTCGACCCAATCGCGCAGGCGCGTATTCGGCGGCCCGCTGTAACAGTGCTCGCTGTCCAGGTCGTTCTCCAGCAACCATACAGAGTGCTGGCCAAGCAGCTGGCCAAGCTGCTGCTGATAGTGCAGTGAAACCAGCCGCCCCTGCGGCATGCCAAGGCACGACGGCATGACCAGCATGCACACCGGCTCGCTGGCCAGCAGCCGGGCCAGGGCGCGCAGGTCCGGGTTGCCGCGGGTATCCAGTGGTACCTCCAGCACTCGCATGTCGGCACGGGCCAACGCGCGCAGCACCTGCCAGCAACAGGGCGAGTGCACCACCACGGTCCCGCCTTGCAGGGCCAGCGCCGCCAGCAAAGTCTCCAGCAACGCCTGCACATCCGGGGCCAGCTGGACGTCCTCGGCACGCCAGTACTGGTTGGAGGAGCGGGTATAGCGCTCGGCGACGGCATTGCGCAGGCGGGCGCTGCCGGGCGCTTCCCACGGGGCGACACTGTGCGTGCGCTGACGTGCCAGACGCCGCTCGTGGGTGAACAGGGTGCGCTCCAGCATCGGCTGTGCCGGCAGGGGTGCCTGCCGAGTCATGGCCGCAGCATCCCCCTTGG
Organism: Pseudomonas sp. X4; assembly: GCF_040784925.1. NCBI lineage: Bacteria > Pseudomonadati > Pseudomonadota > Gammaproteobacteria > Pseudomonadales > Pseudomonadaceae > Pseudomonas > Pseudomonas sp. X4. The sequence goes on from NZ_CP160798.1 coordinate 5,622,216, forward strand.
CAGCGCCCTGTACGTAATAGCCCGACCTGGGCAGGCACTGCACGCGGCCCTCTTCTTCCAGCAGGCTGTAGGCACTCTGCACGGTGGCCAATGACACCCGCAACCGCCGGGCCAACACGCGCAACGACGGCAATCTGCACGGGCCACTGCGTGGCGCCTGGTCGATCAGGGCTTCCAGGTAGCGATAGACCTTGCGATAGGCGAACTCGCCGGAGCCCGATTGCTCCATCAAGGCGGCCCCGCATGACCACGCCGCCGCCCCGCTGCCCGCCGTGGCAGCAACCTCAGCTGTACATCGCGACGGGCCAGGTGGCTCATGAGGCGCCAGGAGGCCAGCGGCAGGCCTCCGCCATAGATCAACCGGAGTTGCCCCAGCGGCAGGCCGCTGGTGTTCACCAGCCAGTTTTTCACCGCTTCAGGGCAGGGTTTACCCTGCAAGGCTCGATGCAGGTACGGCAGCGCCACCAGCATGTCGGCATGCCAGCACTGCAGAAAACGCTCCAGGTTCTTCCCCTGCCTGGCAAACGGGCTGAACAGCAGGCACACCTGTTGGATCTGGTTGATGCCGTATGCCTTGCCGAACTGCAGCTGATGCGCATCGCGCCGCTTGTTGGCGCCCGGCTGGCCAGCCAGCCGCAATGCCGGGCGACTGCCCTGCGGCTCGAGACTGCGTGCATGCAGCTCCCGCAGCTGCACCGGGGCCAACGGCTCGACGAACGCGGCCAATGGCCAGGCGTCCTGCCCCCCCTCGAAGCGACAACCGAGCATGAGGTCCAGCTGCTGCTCTTCGAGCAATGGCGGCAGCAGGTCGTCAATGGCAATCAACCGCACCGGCGTATTCTGCGGCACGCTCGCCGAGGCACCCGATGGCAACCCGGTGCTGCCGTGCAGGCGGCTCAGCCCCTGTGCCAGCGTCGCCAGGCACTGGTGCACCACATGCGGGCCACGCTCCCCTGCCAGGCGCAGGCTGCGCCGTGCCCAGGCCAGGTACCGGCGGCGCTGGCGCGCAGGGATGGCGGTGATAAATACATCCGCAGGTGAATGGGCCTGCAGCGCATAGCCCACGGCCGCCGCCAGTTCCAGGTGCAGGCGACACCCCAGCAGCGCTTCGGGCCTGGCGTCGACCAGGTGACCGAACATCAGCATGGCGTCCCTCGCCAACAGCCAGTTGTCGGGCGCGGCAGGGGCATGCCGGCTGAACGGCACCACTTCACGCCCCTTGATCATCTGCAGTTGCACCCGCGGGTCATCCTGCAAGAACAGCGCATTGAAGCTGCGCTCATGGCACTCGAGCGTGGCACTGTCAGCCACGGGCAGGCTCACCACCAGCACCCGCAGCTGGAAGGTTACCGGCGCACGCAGGGCGATACTCAGTTGTGCGGCACGCAGCATGGCCAGCAGCCGGGCGCTGCGGCGATCGTTGCCTTGCAGCACCAGCAAGCGGCAGGTACCGATGTAGTCGGGCCCGCCTGCAGCAACCAGCAGCCGTTGTATCAGCAATTGCAAGGAAGCACGCTGCGCTTGTGACATATGACTGAGCAAGCGCTCGAGTACTTGCTGGTAGATATAGTGCATTGCCTGGTCGTGAATAGCAGTCACGAGATCACCTCATCAACTTCATGCAGCCAGCGCACGTTGATCAGAGGACCTGAACATCAACATGCCCGGAACTTTTACAGAAGAAATTTCCTACAACTAATTGGAAGTAATGACGTAACCATCACTGTCGCCATGACATCGAGAAAAACGCATCGTCGCGACGCCCCGCCGCTGCCATACACCGCCCTGGCCTGGGCATAGCCATGCTCATTCCACGCTCCTTGCGCAAACTATCATTGAGCCATTATCGAGGGATGCAAAGCGAATAGAAGATACAGATCAGGGTAAAAAAACCATTCAGCGGAAGTGAGAAAACACATTGACTGCCAGGCGGGAACAGTACAAGACAAAAAACTTGGCGGGATATTTCGGCAAGCCACGGAGCAATCAGCTCAAATATAGTCCGCGTCGTATTTAATTGTAGGAACCTTCTTTTTTTAACGTAAAACCAGTCTCTATTAGGCACAAAAAACCCGGGACTCTGCCCGGGTTTCCTGATAGATGCAGACCGCTGTCAGTGTTGCGCCATGTCCAGCACCACACGCCCGCCGCACGGGCATTGGTCCATGTAGCGATGCGCCTCGACCACCTGTTCGAACGGGTACACCTTGATGATCTGCGGTGTCAGCAACTGGTCGGCAGTGAACTGGTTGATATCACGCAGGGCGCGCTGCAGCGCCACCTGATCCTGGCTGATGCCCAGCTCCGGCTTGCCGGTGAAGTTGCCGATGCAATGCACATGGAACTGGATGTTCTTCTGGAACGCCGCGCAGGCCGGGAACGGCGTCTGGTTGCCGCCTTGCAGGCCATACAGCACCAGGCTGCCACGTGGAGCCAGGACATCGCCCAGCAGCGACATCTGCGGCCCGCCCATGCCATCCAGGACCATGTCCACGCCACGACCATCGGTGTACTTGCCAACCTGCAGCAACAGGTCCTGCTCTTCGGTGACAATCACCTTGTCGGCGCCCAGGCCCAGCAGGTACTCACGCTGTTCCGGCTCCTTGGTGGCGGCGAACACCTTCAGCCCCAGGGCCTTGCCCAGTTGCACGAAGGCAGGGCCCGCGCAGTGGCTGGCATCGGTGACCAGCGCGGTCTGCCCGGCCTTGGCCCGGGCCAGGTCGACGTAGGCGAAATAGGCGATCAGCAGCGGCGTGTAGTGCACGCTGGCCTCGATCGGGGTGAGCACATCCGGATAACGGGTAATGGCCGTACGCGGCAGCACGATGACATCGCCATACACCGGGTGGTCGTTGGCACTGGTGGCCGGGAAGCTGGCAACCCGGTCGCCCACCGCAATATCCTCGACCCCTTCGCCGACCGCGGTCACCACCCCGGCCATCTCGTGGCCGATCCCCGCCGGCAGGCGCGCCTGGGACGGTGCCAGGTTCTGGCGCCAGAGCACGTCATACCAGCTGACGCCAACCGCCTCGACGCGGATCTGTACCTCGTCGGCAGCAGGTGACGATTCGGCCTGCTCCTCGCAACGGAGCACATCGGCAGCGCCGAACTTGTGGAAACGGATCATGCGGGACATCGCATACCTCGCCTTTGTGAACCTCTAATTACCACGGACTTTATCCGGGCTTTGCCGGTTAGACCATCAGTGGTCATTAATAGTCGACATGCTTGTCATCGATTGGGCACCTGACTTTCCCTGCGATTGGTCCCCCTAAACCCGTGCAGGGTACCAGCCTTTGGCCTTAAGATTCACCTCTGCCCCACTTTAGGCGAAGCGCACCGATGAATCGAAACGACCTGCGTCGCGTAGACCTCAACCTGCTGATCGTGTTCGAAACGCTGATGCACGAACGCAGCGTGACCCGTGCCGCGGAAAAACTGTTCCTCGGCCAGCCCGCCATCAGCGCGGCCCTGTCGCGCCTGCGCAACCTGTTCGACGACCCGCTGTTCGTACGCACCGGCCGCAGCATGGAGCCCTCGGCCCGGGCCCACGAAATCTTCGCCCTGCTGTCCCCGGCGCTGGACTCGATTTCCACCGCCGTCAGCCGCGCTGCCGAATTCGACCCGGCCACCAGCAATGCGGTGTTCCGCATCGGCCTGTCGGACGACGCCGAATTCGCCCTGCTGCCGCAACTGCTCAAGCGCATCCGCGCCGAAGCGCCGGGTATCGTGCTGGTGGTACGCCGGGTCAATTACCTGCTGATGCCGACGCTGCTGGCCTCGGGCGAGATCTCGGTGGGGGTCAGCTACACCAGCGAACTGCCAGCCAACGCCAAGCGCAAGGTGCTGCGCCGCAGCATGCCGAAACTGCTGCGCGCCGACAGCGTGCCCGGCGCCATCACCCTGGACGACTTCTGCGCGCGGCCGCATGCGCTGGTGTCGTTTGCCGGGGACCTGTCGGGGTTCATCGACGAGGCGCTGGACGAGATTGGCCGCAAGCGCCACGTGGTGCTGGCGGTGCCGCAGTTCAACGGGTTGGGGAGCTTGCTGGCGGGCACCGATATTGTCGCTACGGTGCCGGATTACACGGCGGATGCGTTGACCGCGGCGGGTGGGTTGCGGGCTGAGGATCTGCCGCTGGATGTGCGCAGTTTCGAGCTGCACATGGCCTGGCGCGGGGCGCAGGACAATGACCCGGCAGAGCGGTGGTTGCGGTCGCGGATACAGATGTTCTTCGGCGACCCTGACAGTCTTTAGGGGCTTCGCGCCGATCGCGTCCCTGGAAGTGGTGTAACTCATCCTGCGGCGCTATTGAGCGTCCTCCCCGCCTATCCTTGATCAGCAGAAACCAAGATTGACCGAGTAAGGATTATTCCTTACCATCCGATCAATACATCCGGGAGAACACTCATGCCTGCCATCCACGAAATCGCCACGTTGACCTCGAAGGGACAGGTCACACTGCCAAAATCCGTTCGCCAGCTACTGGGCGTTGACACAGGTGGCAAGATTGCATTCGACGTGCGCGGGGGTGAAATCGTGGTCAGCCGCGTAGAAACCACCCACGAAGACCCTGCCATCGGTGCGTTCCTGGGTTTGCTGGAGGCTGATATCCGAAACGGACGCAACCTCACCACCCTGCCGGAAGACTTGGCGCAAACCATGCTCGCCAATGCAAACCACCCTGTAAACCTGGACGAAGATATCGACGGTGAGGTCGCGATCTGATGCTGCGACATGGCTGGACACTGTTGTTCCATGAGGGTGTGACTTTACAGCTACGCAAATTGCAAGAAGCCGCCGCCCGGGCCGAGCAGAACGATCCGCAAGGTTTTGAAAGCAACGCCAACGTCAAGCTGCTTCGGGCATTGAGCCATCTGATCATGGAGGCTGTGCCTGCCGACCCGGGCCGTGATGAGTTCCGCCAAGGCAACACGCTGGGCACCGCCTACAGACATTGGCGCCGCGCAAAAATCGGCAGGCGCTTTCGGCTGTTCTTTCGCTACGACTCAAGGTCCAAGGTCATCGTCTATGCATGGGTCAACGACGAAAACACCTTACGGTCCGCAGGCAGCAAATCCGATCCCTACGTCGTATTCGAGAAGATGCTCGGCCGCGGCAACCCTCCTGATGACTGGGATGCGCTGATTACTGCAACGCGTAGCGACTGGGATGAGCCCAAAGCATGAGCTGCGCGACTGGTGAGGGATTGCACGTTTGACACCGGCCCTCCCCTCGGTGCGTGCACTGTAATCCACTCGTAGCTGCTGTAAAAAAGGGTACATCTGGGGTACAAAATCAACTCCCCATTCATAACCTTTTGATTTATATGGATGTCCAAATGTTCTTCGGGGATCCTGACAGCCCCTGAGCACGATCCCCAACACCTCATCGCGCAAATGGCCCAGGCTATGGATCAACAGTGCATAGTGCACCACACAAAGCCCGGCATCATTCGCCAACAGGGCATTGTGCTGGCGCACGAACAGCGGCACGCCGAGACGTTCCTCGATGGTGCTTAATGCACCACACCAGCCAATACAAGCTGACGAAAGTCACCCACAATCGGTCGCAGATCAACACGATGCCAGGCGGCCCAGCGGCCGATGCTTTGCTGCAACCTTGGCCCAGCATGGGCTTTCACGCTTGGCCGGCAAGAACGCCACGCCCCCTGGGGGAGCGGCTTCAGCCGCGAAGCAGGCGCCGCGGTATCACATGGATTTCATCAGTCCCGGTCAATCTTGGCATTTGACAAGGCTAAGGACAGGGTCGATACCAATGACATCTCTGCCAAAGGAGTCACCCATGTCGAAGCTTTATCCCAGCATTGATCCTGAGGGGCTGGTCGAGTACTCGGTGGTGTACAGCGACCGCTCGCTCAATCACATGTCGCAGACGTTTCAAGGCGTGATGAAGAACATTTCCAGGACCCTGAAGCAGGTCTATAACGCCCAGGCTGTTGCGGTAGTGCCCGGCAGCGGTACATTCGGCATGGAATCGGTAGCGCGCCAGTTTGCCACCGGTCAGCAATGCCTGGTGATACGCAACGGCTGGTTCAGTTATCGCTGGAGCCAGATCCTTGAGATGGGCAATATCCCGGCGGCCACCACGGTGCTGAAAGCCCGACCGGTCGACACGGGTCGCCAGGCTGCCTACGCTCCGCCCCCTCTGGACGAAGTGCTGGCGGCGATAAAGGCGCACAAGCCGCAGATTGTCTTCGCCCCCCACGTTGAAACCTCATCCGGGATTATCCTGCCCGACGATTACCTGCGGGCCGTCGGCGACGCTGTGCATGCGGTGGGCGGCCTGTTCGTGCTCGACTGCATCGCCTCAGGCACGATCTGGGTTGATATGCAAAAGTGCGCAGTCGACCTGCTGATCAGCGCTCCACAGAAAGGCTGGAGCGCCTCCCCTTGCTGCGCCCTGGTGATGCTCAGTGCTTTGGCCCTGGAGCGCATCGAGCAGACGCAAAGCAGCAGTTTCGCCTGCGACCTGAAAAAGTGGCTGCAGATCATGCAGGCCTACGAACAGGGCGGGCATGCCTACCATGCGACCATGCCCAGCGACTCTCTCGCGCGATTTAACAAAGTAATCAACGAGATGCGAGCCTACGGTTTCGACAAGGTCCGCGGCGAACAGCAGGCTCTGGGCGATCGAGTGCGCGCCATGTTGACTGGCAAAGGCATCAAGAGCGTGGCCGCCGCCGGCTTTCAGGCCCCGGGCGTAGTGGTGAGCTACACCGATGATGCCGATATCAAGAGCGGTAAGAAATTTGTCGAGCACGGCCTGCAGATAGCCGCCGGAGTGCCGTTGCAATGTGACGAGCCGGCCGACTTCCAGACCTTCCGCATCGGTCTGTTCGGGCTCGAAAAACTGCACGATATCGAGCGCACGGTCAGCACCCTTGAGCAGGCACTGGACGAAGTGATGGTGAACTGAGGCCTCATCCTGGCATTTGCCGCTTTCGTGTCCTCGGTGATCGAAAGCGGCACGCCACCGGCACAGATGGCGGCGATTCGCGAGCGTCTGCGTAAACTTGGCCTGGAACCTTGCGACTGCTTGTTGCCCCCACTCATGGATGCACTCGCGGTTCACGCCGCCAAGCAAAAAGGCACCTACCGCGAATGATGGTGATCTGAACCCTTAAACTGCTTGCAGTTGCCGGTCAGCGTGGTAGGACGAGCGCACCAGCGGCCCGGAGGCCACGTTTCTGAACCCCATCGCCAAGGCCTGCTCGGCAAGCATGGCGAAGGTGTCAGGGTGCACGAAGCGCTGCACCGGCAGGTGGCTGCGAGACGGTTGCAGATACTGCCCCAGGGTCAGCATGTCAACCTGATGCTCACGCATGCGCTGCATCACCTCGACCACCTCGGCATCGGTCTCGCCCAGGCCGAGCATCAGGCCGGACTTTGTCGGTACCGCCGGCAGGCGTTGCTTGAAGCGCTCCAGCAGGTCCAGCGACCACTCGAAGTCCGAGCCCGGCCGTGCCGCCCGGTACAGGCGCGGCACGGTCTCCAGGTTGTGGTTGAACACGTCTGGCGGCTCTTGCGCAGTGATGTCCAGAGCAACGTCCATACGGCCACGGTAATCCGGCACCAGGGTTTCCAGCTGAATACCCGGCGACAGCCTGCGGATCTCGCGCAGGCAATCGGCGAAGTGGCGGGCGCCACCATCGCGCAGGTCGTCACGGTCCACCGAGGTGATCACCACATACTTCAGGCCAAGGTCGGCAATGGCGATGGCAAGGTTCGTCGGCTCATCGGCATCCAGTGGCTTGGGCCGGCCATGGCCGACATCGCAGAACGGGCAACGGCGGGTACAGATGTCGCCCATGATCATGAACGTCGCCGTGCCGCCCGAGAAACACTCCCCCAGGTTCGGGCAGGACGCCTCTTCGCACACGCTGTGCAGCTTGTGCTTGCGCAGCAGGGCCTTGACCCGTGCCACTTCCGGCGTGGTGGGAATCTCCACGCGAATCCAGTCGGGTTTGCGCGGCACCTGCTCGGTGGGCAGGATTTTCACCGGGATGCGCGCCACCTTGTCGGCGCCGCGCAGTTTCACCCCAGCCTGCAAGGGCTGCGAGCGCGTAGGGGCAGTCTGGATTTCACTCATGCTCATGCTCCGACAGTCTGGCCTTTAGCCACGGTAGTAACGTTGCGCCACGAACGGTGTGCGCACCACCTGCATCGGCACGTGCTTGCCGCGTACCAGGGCGAACACTTGCGTGCCCAGCGCTGCCTGCTCGCTCTGCAGGTAGCCCATCGCCAGCGGCGCGCCCAGGCTGGGTCCGAAACAGCCACTGGTGACCCGGCCGATCACCTGCTCCCGAGCATCGACGATCTCTGCCCCTTCACGCACCGGCACGCGCTCTGCAGGCAGCAGGCCCACGCGCTTGCTGGCCACGCCTTCGTGCTGCTGGGCAAGGATGCGCTCGGCGCCGGGGAAGCCGCCAGCGCGCTCACCCTCGGCACGTCGGGCCTTGGAGATCGCCCAGCCCAGGCTGGCCTCGATCGGCGTGGTGTGCACCGCCATGTCATGGCCGTACAAGCACAGCCCGGCCTCCAGGCGTAGCGAATCACGGGCCCCCAGGCCGATGGGCTGGACCTCGGCTTCGGCCAGCATCGAACGGGCAAGCATGGGCGCCGCCTCGACCGGTACCGAGATTTCGTAGCCGTCTTCGCCGGTGTAGCCCGAGCGGCTGACATAACAGTCGACACCCAGCAGCCTCACACTGGCGAACTGCATGAAAGTCATGCCGGCAACCTGGGGCGCCAGTCGCGCCAGTACCTTGGCCGCCGCCGGGCCTTGCAGGGCCAGCAAGGCCCGGCTGGCAAACAGCGACTCGACCTCGCACTGCCCTTCCAGGTGCTGGCGCAGGTAGGTCAGGTCCTGCTCCTTGCAGGCGGCGTTGACCACCAGCAACAGCTCGTCGTCACCCAGCCTGGCCACCATCAGGTCGTCGAGGATGCCGCCGTCGTCATTGGTGAACAGCGCATAGCGCTGCATGCCCACCGGCAGGTCGATGATGTCGACCGGCACCAGCGCTTCCAACGCCCTGGCGGCCTCTGCGCCACGCAGGCGGATCTGGCCCATGTGCGAAACGTCGAACAGACCAGCCTGTTCACGGGTGTGCAGGTGTTCCTTGAGCACACCCAGCGGGTACTGGACCGGCATGGCATAACCGGCGAATGGCACCATGCGTGCCCCCAGCGCCAGGTGCAGGTCGTGCAGTGGGGTTTGTTGCAATTGTTCTGTGGTCATGGCTGGCTCCTGGCCTTCGATGATATGGGCTGCCGGCACACTGCCGGCAGCCGCCAAGCCCTGAGGTCAGGCCGGATAGACAGGGAACAGCTTGCACAGCGCTGCCACCTGGCGCGCCACCTGGGCCTCGACGTCGGCATCACCGAGATGGTCGAGGATGTCGCAGATCCAAGTCGCCAAGGCGCGGCATTCCGCCTCCTTGAGCCCACGGGTAGTCACTGCCGGGGTACCGATGCGCAGGCCCGAGGTCACGAACGGCGACTGCGGGTCGTTGGGCACCGCGTTCTTGTTCACCGTGATGTGCGCACGGCCCAGCGCGGCGTCGGCATCCTTGCCGGTGATGCCCTGGCGGATCAGGCTGACCAGGAACAGATGGTTGTCGGTGCCACCGGAAACCACGTCGAAACCGCGCTGCATGAACACCTGCGCCATGGCCTGGGCGTTGCTTATGACCTGGCGCTGGTAATCCTTGAAACCAGGCGCCAGGGCCTCCTTGAAGCACACCGCCTTGGCCGCGATCACGTGCATCAGCGGCCCGCCCTGCCCGCCTGGGAACACCGCCGAGTTGAGCTTTTTCTCAAGCTCCGGGTCGGCCTTGGCCAGAATCAGGCCGCCACGCGGCCCGCGCAAGGTCTTGTGGGTGGTGGTGGTGACCACATCGGCATACGGCAGCGGGCTGGGGTACAGGCCTGCCGCGACCAGCCCGGCGACGTGGGCCATGTCGACGAACAGGTAGGCCCCGACCTTGTCGGCGATCTGCCGGAAACGCGGGAAGTCGAGGGTCTTCGAGTAAGCCGAGAAACCAGCCACGATCATCTTCGGCTGGTGCTCGACCGCCAGGCGCTCGACTTCGTCGTAGTCAATCAGGCCGTTGGCATCGATGCCGTATTGCACGGCGTTGTACAGCTTGCCCGAGGACGACACCTTGGCCCCGTGGGTCAGGTGGCCGCCGTGAGCCAGGCTCATGCCCAGCAAGGTATCACCGGCCTGCAGCAGGGCCAGGTAGACCGCCGCGTTGGCCTGGGAGCCCGAGTGTGGCTGAACGTTGGCATAACCGGCACCGAACAACTGCTTGGCGCGGTCGATGGCCAGCTGCTCGACCACGTCGACATGCTCGCAGCCCCCGTAGTAACGCTTGCCCGGGTAGCCTTCGGCGTACTTGTTGGTCAGTTCGGTGCCCTGGGCCTGCATCACCTGGGGGCTGGTGTAGTTTTCCGAAGCGATCAGCTCGATGTGGTCTTCCTGGCGCTGCACTTCACGGCCGATGGCCGCGGACAATGCAGGGTCGAAATCGGACAGGGTCAGGCTCTTGTGGAACATGGGTGAGATTCCTTGTTGTTCGGTCGGCAAGCACGGCCCGGAAGCGTCCAGGCCAGCAGGGTCAGGCATCTTGATAGCTCGACAGCGGCGGGCAGGCACAGGCCAGGTTGCGGTCGCCGTAGACGTTGTCCACGCGCCCCACCGGCGGCCAGTACTTGCTGTCGCGCAGTTCGGCCAGCGGGTACACCGCCAGCTCCCGGGCATAGCCGTGGGGCCATTCGCCCACCAGCTCGGTGGCGGTATGCGGGGCGTTCTTCAGCGGGTTGTCGAGCTTGTCCAGGGTGCCGTTTTCCACGGCGCGGATTTCCTCGCGGATGCAGATCATCGCTGCGCAGAAGCGGTCCAGTTCTTCCTTGGACTCACTCTCGGTCGGCTCGACCATCAACGTGCCAGCCACCGGGAAGGACATGGTCGGGGCATGGAAGCCGAAGTCGATCAGGCGCTTGGCCACGTCCTCGACGCTGATACCGCTGCTGTCCTTGAGCGGGCGCAGGTCGAGGATGCACTCGTGGGCAACCAGTCCGTTCTCCCCGGTGTACAGCACCGGGTAGTGTTCCTCCAGGCGGCGGGCGATGTAGTTGGCATTGAGGATCGCCAGCTGCGAGGCGCGCTTGAGCCCTTCCCCGCCCATCATGCGGATGTACATCCAGGTGATCGGCAGGATGCTGGCACTGCCATAAGGCGCCGCGCTGACCGCGCCCTGCGGGTTCGCCAGATGGGCGTGACCGGGCAGGAACGGCGCCAGGTGCGCCTTGACGCCAATCGGGCCGACACCGGGGCCGCCACCGCCATGGGGGATACAGAAGGTCTTGTGCAGGTTCAGGTGCGACACATCGCCACCGAACTTGCCCGGGGCGCACAGGCCGACCATGGCGTTCATGTTGGCGCCATCCAGATACACCTGGCCGCCGTGCTCGTGAATGATGTCGCAGATACGGGTGATGGCATCTTCGAACACGCCGTGGGTCGAGGGGTAGGTGATCATCAGCGCAGCCAGCTGCGCCCTGTGCTGCTGGGCCTTGAGCTGCAGGTCGGCGACATCGACGTTGCCACGCTCGTCGCAGTTGACCACCACCACCCGCATGCCGGCCATCTGCGCCGTGGCCGGGTTGGTGCCATGGGCCGACGACGGGATCAGGCATACATCGCGCCCTGCCTCGCCACGGCTGGCGTGGTAGGCGCGGATCGCCAGCAGGCCGGCATACTCACCCTGGGAACCGGCATTGGGCTGCAGCGACATGGCGTCATAGCCGGTGGCCGCGCAGAGCATGGCCTCCAGTTCATCGGTCAGCTGGCGGTAACCCTGCGACTGCTCAGCCGGGGCGAATGGGTGCAGGGCGCCGAACTCGGGCCAGGTGATCGGGACCATCTCGCTGGCGGCATTGAGCTTCATGGTGCACGAGCCGAGCGCGATCATGCTGCGGTCCAGGGCCAGGTCCTTATCGGCCAGGCGGCGCAGGTAGCGCATCAGTTCGGTTTCGCTTTGGTAGCGGTTGAACACCGGGTGTAGCAGGAACGGGCTCGCGCGCAGCAGTGGCACGGGCAGGCAATCGCTGCTGCCGGCGGCCAACGCGGTGAAGCTTGGAAGCGCCTGGCCGGGTTCGGCGAACACCTGCCACAGGGCCTCGACACTGGCCTGTTCGCAGGTTTCATCCAGCGACACACCAACCCGCAGTTCGTCAATCAGGCGCAGGTTCAGGCGTGCCGCATTGGCGGCAGCCAGCACATCAGCCAAAGGCCTCGCGGTGACCACGCTGATGGTGTCGAAGAAGTGCGCCTGCTCGACCTTGTGCCCGAGCTGTTTCAGCCCTTGCACCAGGATCGCGGTCAGGCGGTGCACCCGCCGGGCGATCTGCTCCAGGCCCTGGGGACCGTGGTAGACCGCATACATGCTGGCGATGTTGGCCAGCAGCACCTGCGCGGTGCAGATGTTGCTGGTGGCCTTTTCGCGGCGGATGTGTTGCTCGCGGGTCTGCATGGCCAGGCGCAGGGCCGGCTTGCCGAAGCGGTCGATGGATACGCCCACCAGGCGGCCGGGCATGTCGCGCTTGAACGCATCGCGGGTGGCGAAGTACGCCGCATGCGGGCCGCCAAAGCCCAGCGGCACGCCGAAGCGCTGGGCGCTGCCCAGCACCACATCGGCATCGAACTCACCCGGTGGGGTCAGCAAGGTCAGTGCCAGCAGGTCGGCGGCCACAGCCACCAGCGCACCCGCCGCATGGGCGCGTTGCACCAGGGCGCGGTGGTCGGTGATGGCACCCGTGCTGGCCGGGTACTGCAGCAACAGGCCGAAATAGCCGTCCAGGGCTTGGCCATCCAGCAACGCTTCATCAGCGATGACCACTTCGATACCCAGTGGCTGGGCACGGGTACGCAGCACATCGAGGGTCTGCGGGTGGCAATGGCTGGACGCGAAGAACGCCGGGGCCTTGTTCTTCGCCAGGCGCTTGCAGAAGGTCATGGCCTCGGCGGCGGCGGTGGCTTCGTCGAGCAACGAGGCGTTGGCGATCTGCATGCCGGTGAGGTCGCTGACCAGGGTCTGGAAGTTCAGCAACGCCTCCAGGCGGCCCTGGGAGATTTCCGGCTGGTACGGCGTGTAGGCGGTGTACCAGGCCGGGTTCTCCAGCAGGTTGCGCAGGATCGGCGTGGGCGTGTGGCAAGGGTAATAGCCCTGGCCGATGTGGTTGCTGAACAGCTGGTTGTTCGCAGCGATGGCCTTGAGTGCGGCCAGGGCTTCAGCCTCGCCCTGCCCCTTGCTCAGCTCGAGCACGCTGCTGCCTTTGATGCTGGCGGGGATGACGCTGTCGATCAGGGCTTCCAGTGAGTCATGGCCGACCAGCGCCAGCATGGCGTCGATATCGCCCTCGCGCGGGCCGATGTGACGGGCGATGAATTCGTTGTCAGTGTCCAGCGGGATGGATGCGTTGGTCATCTCTGCCCCCTGGCTCAGGCGTTGTCGGCCAGGAAACGGTCGTAGCCGTCCTGGTCCATCAGGCTGTCGAGCTCCGACGGGTTGGCCGCCTGGATGCGGAAGAACCAGCCGTCCTGCATGGGCGAGGTGTTGACCAGCTCGGGGTCGTCGGCCAGGGCCTGGTTGACGGCCACCACGGTGCCGCGCAAAGGCATGGTGATGTTGCTGGCGGCCTTGACCGACTCGAGCACCGCGACTTCGTTGCCCTCTCCGTACTCGCCCGGCTCCGGCAGTTGCACGAACACCACGTCACCCAGGGCCTGCTGGGCATAGCTGGTGATGCCGACGGTCAACTCGCCAGTCGCTTCCAGACGCAGCCATTCGTGTTCAGGAGTAAAACGCAGCGTGCTCATGGATCTTCCTCTCTTGTTATCAGATAGGTCCTGATGCAGGACCGACTGATACAGAGCAAGGCTGATGCCAACTCACTAAAACCCTTATACATCAATGCCTTACTGTTTTATTTCGGTCCATCCCAAGCCTGCGCGATGGAGCGTATTCACTCCGCGGCCTGGGCCCGGCAGCCAACCCTGACAGCACGGGCCAATGAACTCGGGACCACGCCCGCCTGGAGCATAATCACTCCAGCGGAGCGTATTCGCACCGGGCCGGCTACGAGACCCGACTGGCGATGCCGTACTTGCGCAAACGCTGGCCGATCGCCGTGTGCGAAGTCTGCAAGCGCACCGCCAGTTGCCGGGTCGAGGGGTAGCTCGTGTACAGCTTCTCCAGCAAGGATTTTTCAAATGCCTGCACGGCCGCTTCGAGGCTGACGATCTCCTGCCCCTCGGCTTGCTGGCTGCTCAGGGCGGTGCCAGCCAGCTCCAGGTCATCGCAGTCGATCACATCCCCTTCGCTGATGGCCGCCGCGCGGAATATCACGTTCTGCAACTGGCGCACATTGCCGGACCAGCGATTGCCCAGCAGCAGCGGATGGGTGGCCAGCGCCAGCCGGCAAGGGGCGCGCTGGATCTGCGCACAGGCCTGGTGCAGGAAATGCTCGGCCAGCAGCAGGATGTCCTTGCCGCGCTCACGCAGCGGCGGCACCTGCAGGTTGAGCACGTTGAGGCGATAGTAGAGGTCTTCGCGAAAGCTGCCCTCGATCACCATGTTTTCCAGGTTGCGGTGGGTGGCGCAGACCACCCGCACATTCACCTGCACCTCGCTGCCACCGCCCACCCGGCGAAAACTGCCGTCATTGAGAAAACGCAACAGCTTGGCCTGCAGGTACGGCGACATCTCGCCCACTTCATCGAGAAACACCGTACCGCCATCGGCCAGTTCCAGCAGGCCCGGTTTGCCGCCCCGCTGGGCGCCGGTGAAGGCACCTGCGGCGTAGCCGAACAGCTCGCTTTCGGCCAGGCTCTCGGGCAATGCCGCGCAGTTCAGCGCCAGGAACGAGGCATCCCGCCGGGCACTCAGCGCGTGGCAGGCACGGGCCACCAGTTCCTTGCCCGTACCAGTCTCGCCCTGGATCAATACCGGCGCCTCCAGGCTCGCCACCTTGTGCAGGCGGGCCTTGAGCGCCTGCAGCGCCGCCGACTCGCCCAGCAACGCCCCCAAGCCTTCGCTGTTGTCATGCAGCAGCGAGGCCAGGCGCTCGCCGATGCGGCTGGGTGGGTACAAGGTCAGCAGGCCACCCACCAGGCCATCGGCGCCACCGCTGATCGGCGTGGCCTCCAGCAGCAGGGCCTGGCCCTGAAAGCCCACCTCGCACATTGGCAGGCGGAAGCCCTTGTCGATCAGGGTCTTGGCCAGGTCCGGCTCGGCAAACAACCTGTTCAACGGCTCACCGGCCGGCTCGCGCCCCACCAGGGCGACCAGGGTCGGGTTCGCCAGCAGCACATGACCGCCAGGGTCCACCGCCAGCACCGGGTCGCTCATCGCCGCCAGCAATGCCTCCAACTGCAGGCGCCGGCGGTGGCCGGGGAGGAAGTCGACCAGCGCCACCTCCTGCACGCCGTCCACGCCCATCAGGGCAGCGTAGAGTTCGTCCAGCACCACCGGGGACAAGGTTGGGGCATCGATGTAGACGTTGGGCGGAATCATCTCCACCGCATCAAGATTGAGGTTGCGCGCCCCAAGCAGCGAGAGGATTTCCTGAGTGATACCGACACGGTCGACAAAGTTGACGTGGATTCTCATAAAGATTCCCTGCTTGGCAAAAAGACGACAGGGGGACAGCGCAGCGCGCCGTCCCCCTTGGGCAAAACGTGAATAAGGTGATCAATCGGCATCGAATGACAGCTGCATGGCCTGCTGCCTTTTCCGCCAGATCGATCGATAGGCCAGGCCCAGCACGGCAAACCAGACCGGCATCAGGTACAGCGCGCTGCGGGTGTCGGCCTCCAGCGCCAGCAAGGCCAGAATGAAGGCGAAGAACACCAGGCACACCCGGCACATGAACGTGCCGCCCGGCATCTTGTACGTCGACGCCTGGTGCAACGGGTCACGCTGCTTGCGGTACGCCAGGTACGACAGCAGGATGATCGACCAGACGAACATGAACAGCAGTGCCGACACCGTGGTGATCAGCGTGAAGGCCTCGAGCATGTTCGGCACCAGGTAGATGACCAGCGCCCCGCCCGTCAGGCACACACAGGAAAAGATCAGGCCGTTGGAAGGTACCGCGCGGCGGGACAGCGCACCGAACTTGCCAGGCGCATCGCCATCCACTGCCAGGCCGTAAAGCATGCGGCTGGTCGAGAAGACGCCGCTGTTGGCCGACGACATGGCCGAGGTCAGCACCACGAAATTGATGATGCCCGCGGCTGCCGGCAGACCGGCCAGTACGAACAGCTCGACGAAGGGGCTCTTGTTGGCCACCACTTCACGCCAGGGTGTGACGGCCATGATGGCGACCAGCGCGAGCACGTAGAAGACGATGATGCGCAAGGGAATCGAGTTGATCGCCCGTGGCAGGTTGCGTTCCGGGTTCTTGGTTTCGGCGGCGGTGGTCCCCACCAGTTCGATGCCGACGAAGGCAAACACCGCAATCTGGAAGCCGGCAAAGAAGCCCATGGCGCCATGGGGGAACATGCCACCGTCATTCCACAGGTTGGCCAGCGATGCCGCATGCCCGGCCGGCGACTGGTAAGCCAGCGCCACCATGTAGAACCCGGTGCAGACCAGCGCGCAGATGGCGACGATCTTGATCATGGCGAACCAGAACTCCATTTCGCCGAACATCTTCACCGTCATCAGGTTCAAGCTGAGCAACAGGCCGACACACGCCAACGCCGGTATCCACAAAGGGATGTCGGGGAACCAGAACTGCGAATAGGCAGAGATGGCGATCACGTCGGCGATACCGGTGACAATCCAGCAGAACCAGTAGGTCCAGCCGGTGAAGAACCCCGCCCACGGGCCGAGCAGGTCAGCCGAGAAATCGATGAACGACTTGTACTTCAAGTTGGACAACAACAGTTCACCCATTGCCCGCATGACAAAGAACAGCATGAAGCCGATGATCATGTAGACGAAGATGATGGAGGGCCCCGCCAGGCTGATGGTCTTGCCAGAGCCCATGAACAGGCCGGTGCCGATAGCACCGCCAATGGCGATCAACTGGATATGGCGGTTGGACAGGTTACGCTTGAGTTCGTGTGCGTCACCATCAGGCGGGCGGTGACCGTGGGGCAAGTTATTCATTGTTTTCTACCTTGCTAGTCTAATTGTTTTTATAACGTCACAAGTTCAAACCTCGAGACCGGATGAACAACTTTCAAGTCCGATCGCGTGCAAGGTAGAGAGCAAGCTCTGTGCCAAACGCCAATAGCGCTAGTTGGCGGGGTTTTATTCAATCAGGGCTTTCGTGGCTGTAAAGAAGTCACTCCAGAAAACCGTGCCAATCAGGCGTTCGAGCAGCCCCGGGCACACTGAGCGCTGCCCCTCCCCATTTCTGTATCGAAATCATTCCAATGGAGCGCATTCAGTCCGCCAGGCTGACGCGATCCCCTGTAGGAGCGCGTCAGCCCGGCTATTTAGCGGACAGGCATCTCGCGCAGCGGCGCACGGCTGCGTTGCTGCTCCTCCCAGCCCCCAACCAGGCCAACCGGCACATCGCTCGGTGCCAGCGGCTGGCGCCCGCGCACCAGGTCGGCAGCGCGTTCGGCCAGCATGATGGTCGGCGCGTTGAGGTTGCCATTGGGCTCGCTCGGGAACACCGAGGAGTCGATCACCCGCAGCCCCTGCAGGCCATGCACACGCAATGTCGAATCGACCACTGCCATGTCATCCTCGCCCATCCGGCACGAGCCGCACGGGTGCATGGTGCTTTCCATGTTGGCGCGCACGAATGCGTCGATCTGCTCATCGGTCTGCACCTGCGGCCCGGGCGCCAGCTCCTCGCCGCGGAAACGATCCATGGCCGGCTGGGCGATGATTTCGCGGGTCAGCCGCACACAGCGGCGGAAGCCCTCCCGGTCTTCCTCGCTCTCGAGGTAGTTGAAGCGGATTTCCGGATGTTGGTACGGGTCGGCCGACAACGCCCGCACATGGCCACGGCTCTTGGGCTTGTTAGGCCCGGTCAGCACCATGAAACCATGGCCCTTGAACGGTTTGTCGCCGTCATAGCGCATGGCCGCCGGCAGGAAGTGGAACTGGATGTCCGGCCAGCGCAGGCCCTTGGATGAGCGGATGAAACCGCCCGCCTCAAAGTGGTTGCTGGCGCCCAGACCGTCCTTGAACAGCAACCAGCGCAGGCCGATCATCGCCTTGCCCAGCAGGTTCATCTTGCCGTTGAGGGTCACCGGCTCCTTGCACGCATACTGGATGTAGATTTCCGAGTGGTCCTGCAGGTTCTCGCCCACCCCAGGCAAGGGGTGGCGCACCTCGATGCCAGCCTTCTTCAGCACGGCCTCGGGGCCGATGCCGGAGCGTTGCAACAAGTGCGGCGAACCGATCGGGCCGGACGCCACCAGCACCTCGCGGTTGCACAGGACCTTGTGGGCCTGGCCGCCGTGATCATATTCCACGCCCACCGCCCGCTTGCCATCGAGCAGGATGCGCCGGGTCATGGCATGGGTGATCACGGTCAGGTTCGGCCGGCTCATGGCCGGGCGCAGATAGGCGTTGGCCGTGGACCAGCGCACGCCATCCTTGACCGTCATGTGCATGGCACCAAAGCCTTCCTGCATGTAGCCGTTGCAGTCGTCGGTCTTGATATAGCCGGCTTCGGCACCGGCCTCTACCCAGGCGCCGTACAGCGGGTTCTGCATGTTGTTGCCGTTGTTGGTGGCCAGCGGCCCCATGCCGCCGCGGTAGTCATCACCGCCAAACTTGTACTGCTCGGCACGCTTGAAGTACGGCAGGCAGTTACGGTAGCTCCAGTTCTTCGCCCCCAGGCTTTCCCATTCATCGAAGTCGCAGGCATGGCCACGGATGTAGACCAGCCCATTGATCGAGGACGAGCCGCCCAGCACCTTGCCCCGCGGGCAATGCAGGCGGCGGTTGTCCAGGTGCGCTTCGGCGACGGTCTCGTAGCGCCAGTTGTACTTCTTGGTGTTCATCGGCAACGAGAAGGCACTGGGCATCTGGATCAGCACACTGCGGTCGCTGCCGCCGAACTCCAGGACCAGCACCGAGGTACCGGCGTCTTCGCTCAAGCGGTTGGCCAGGACGCAGCCAGCAGAGCCTGCGCCGATGATGATGTAGTCGTATCGCTTGGTCATGGTTCTAGTCCTGTACACGAAGGCCGGCGGCCTGGATGTTGTGTTCATTACGCTTTGGGTAGCCGCCCCAGCCCAGGCGCGTCGCCAGCAGCCGGGTCAGGCCGTAGTGCACCAGCCCGGCCAGCAGGCAGGACGGCAGCGAGGCGGTGGCGAAGGTGAAGAAGTCGGTATGGGCCAGGGTCTGCGGGTTGAACACCACCACATAGATCGCGAAGCCCGCCACCAGCGCCAGCAGCGCGATGGGGTTGAAGCCTTTGCAGTAGCGCAACGGCGACACGCTCTGTTCGGCGTAGAGCTGGCGCAGGTTCAGGCGCTGCTTGCGCAGGAAGAAGTAATCGGCGATGCCGATGCCGGCCAGGGCGCTGTTGAGCGCGGATGTCCACACCAGGAAGATGAAGAAGCCGTCGTAGATCCCCGGCAGGAACACCACGATCAATACCGGGATGATGCAGAACAGCCCGATCAGTACCCCCCAGCCCACGCTGCGCAGGCGCTCGCCGCCCAGCTGGCGCAAGCCGATCACCGCGGTGTAGAGGATGTTGACCATGCCGGTCAGGTTGGCCAGCGCCAGGAAGCTCAGGGCGATGACGCCGAACCCCATGCCGCCGGCCAGGCGCATCCACGCGGTAGGGTCGCTGCTGCCCAGGGTAGTGGCGGCGAACAGGCTGATTGACTCGCCCAGCGACGCCGCAGCGAAGATGCCCACCAGGTTGGGCCAGAAGGCCGTGCGCTGGTTGCTGCACAGGCGCGACAGGTTGCCGATGTAGGGCCACCAGGAGAAGCCCGCGGCGATGTTGATCTCCACCGCGACCATGAAGTTGACGTGCGGGTTCTCGAACGGTGGCTGCAAAGGCGGCATGGCCAGCAGTTCGTCGAAGCTGTAGCGACCGGAGATGAAGTACATCAGTGCCAGCATGATCAGGATCAGGCTGGGCGCGATCACCGCGCTCAGCCGGCGGATCATGTCCGGCCCGCGCATGGCCACCAGCGCCGCCAGCACGATGGCCAGCAAGCCTCCCGCGGTTACCAGCCAGCCATCACCGTTGGGCTGGCTCTGCTGCACCAGGGTTTCCAGGTTGTCCAGCGCCCGCCCGCACATCAGCCCCAGCACCGCCAGCCAGCCCATGGTCAGCACCACCACCGAGAGGAAGTACACCAGGCGGCTGCCATTGAGGCCGAACATGCTGCGCAGGAAGGTGAACTGCTCGACGCCGTACTTGCCACACGGCAGGCAGGTGGACGACGCGGCGAGGACCACGCCGATGATGTTGCCGATGATGATTGCGGCAATCCCTTGCAAGGGCCCGACGAACAGCGCGGTGGCGCCACCGATCAGGAACACCCAGGTGGCCACCGCCAGCGCCGAGTTGGCGTAGGCAAACCCCCAGAAACCCCAAACCCGCTCATTGGGCAGCAAGGGGGTGTCGCCACGTTCCGCGCTCAGGCGAAATTCTTGCTCGCGGGAAGCACTCATGGCTGGCCTCCCAGGTAGTACGCGCCAGCAACCATCACCAGCGTCAGCAGGGCCAGTGCCACCACGTCGGCCACCGTCAATGCGCCCGGCCAGTGCGCTTTGTTCTCCAGTTCTTCATAGGCACGCAAGCGCCTTTCCAGGTCTTGCGCTCGCTCGATATCCACTTGGCTGTTCATCGGCATCACCTCGACAGGTTCTTGTTCTTGAAATTCGATGCATTCGATAAACCTGCGCCGCTCGCCAACCTTCAGCGGCGCAGGACGGCCCTGTTACCTCAGGGCAAGGTGATCCAGACCGCCTTGGTCTCCAGCAGGAACTCCAGTTGTTCTGCGCCCATGTCCTTGCCATAGCCCGACTGCTTGTAACCACCGAACGGCATGGACGGGTCCAGGGTGCTGTGGGCATTGACGTACACCGTGCCCGCACGCAGGCGCGGAATCAGCCCATGGACCTTGCCCAGGTCGTTGGAGTAGATCGCCGCCGCCAGGCCGAACTCCGAATCGTTGGCCAGGGCCAGCGCCTGTTCCTGGGTGTCGAACGGCTGGGTCACCAGCACCGGGCCGAAGATCTCCTCGCGAACCACCCGCATGTCGTTGCTGCAGTTGGCGAAGATCGTGGGCTGCACGAAGAAGCCCGGGCCGTCGAGCGGCTCGCCGCCGTAGTACACCTGCGCGCCTTCGGCCTTGCCCAGGGCGATGTAGTCCAGCACCCGCTGCTGTTGCTGGAGCGACACCATGGGGCTTATGAAACAGTCCGGATCCAGGCCCGGGGCTATCTTCAGGGTGGCGGTGTACCTGGCCAGCGCTTCGAGGAACGCCGGGTAGACACTGCGTTCGACATACGCACGGGTGCCGGCGTCGCACACCTGCCCGGAGTTGAAGAACACCCCGTTGGCCACGGCTTGCGCCGCTGCCTCGATGTCCGCATCGGCGAACACGATCACTGGCGACTTGCCGCCCAGCTCCAGGGTCAGGCGTTTCATCTGGTCCATCGCCGATTTGCCCACCGAGCAGCCGACCGGTGTCGAACCGGTAAAACTCAGCTTGTCGATGCCCGGGTGACGGGACATCGCCTCGCCGACCACGCTGCCGCGCCCGGTCACGATGTTCACCACCCCGTCGGGAATACCCGAGGCCTGTACCAGCTCGGCAAAGCGCAGCGCCGACAACGAAGTCAGCTCTGCCGGCTTGACCACCACCGTGCAACCGGTCGCCAGCGCCGCGCCCAGCTTCCAGGCCATGGTCTGCAGCGGGAAGTTCCACGGCACGATGGCACCGACCACCCCCACCGCCTCCTTGCGCGTGTACGCCAGGTAATTCCCAGGCAGCGAAGGCTCGACCGTGCGGCCGTGGATCTTGCTGGCCCAGCCGGCGAAATAGCGCAGGGTATCGACCGTGCCCTGGATATCGACCGCGCGTGCCTGGGCGACCGACTTGCCCATGTCGATGGCTTCGATCTGCGCCAGCTCGTCGCCGTGGGTCTCGATCAGGTCGGCCAGGCGATGGATAAGGCGCTCGCGCTCCAGTGGCTTGAGCTGGCTCCAGGCACCGCCATCGAACTGCGCACGTGCTGCGCGCACGGCGCGATCAAGGTCATCCGCAGTGGCCATGGGGATGCGCGTCAGCACACCCTCGGTGGACGGCTCGACCACCTCGGCACTGCCGCCGTCGCTGGCCTCAAGCCAGGCGCCGGCAATGAACATGCGCTGCGGTTTGCCGAGAAAGTGCTGGGTCGCCTCGGATACACCAAAGGCCTGCAAGTAGTCTTTTACCTTGTGGTCCACAGGACAGTCTCCGGGTCAGCGGGCTTTGGCGCGCGCGTGGAAGATGAAGCCGATGCTGTTCATCAGCAGTTGCGCGGCGAGGATCGAGGTCATGCCGGTGGGGTCGTAGGCCGGGGCCACTTCTACCAGGTCCATGCCGACAATCCGGCCGTGGCTGCGCTGCGCCAGAGCCTGGATGATTTCCAGCACTTCGTAGTACAAGAATCCGCCATGGCTCGGCGTGCCGGTGCCCGGGGCGATGGACGGGTCGAAGCCGTCGATGTCGATGGTGATGTAGTAGTTGCGGCCTTCGGGGATTTTCGCCAGCGCGCCCGCGCAGCCCAGGCGGCGCACGTCACGTACCGACAGGATCTGCGAACCGGCCTCACGTGCGGCATCGTAGTCGTCGCGATTGGAGGACGACACGTTGCGGATGCCCATCTGGGTCATGCCGACAATGTGTTCCAGCTCCGAAGCGCGGCGCAGCGGGCTACCGTGCCCGTAGCGCACGCCATGGCGCTCGTCGACGAAATCCAGGTGGGCATCGAAGTGCACGATATGGATCGGCCCATGGCCTTCGAACGCCTTGATGACCGGGGCGTGCACCGAATGGTCACCGCCCAGCACCACCGGCATGGCCCCCGCTGCAAGGATCTGCCGCACCGCCGACTCGATGTTGGCGTTGCTGCTGGCCATGTCGGTGTGCACGATATCGGCATCGCCAACGTCGACCATGCGGACCTGGTCTTCGGTCAGGTAGGTGGTGTCATCCTCGAAGTCGTAGGCGCCGGCATGGCCGAAGGAGAACAGGGTCGATGCCTCGCGAATGCCGCGGGGTCCGAAACGTGCCCCCGAACGCCACTGGGTGCCCATGTCGTTGGGCGCGCCGAGGATTGCCACATCGGCGTCGATCGCCGCCCAGTCGGTGCACACCGGGGCCTTGGCAAACGTGCAATGGCCCACGAAGGGCAGGTTCAGGCGGCCGGACTCGTAACCGTGCTTTGCCATGTTCTGGTTTCTCCAGTTCTTGTTCTGTTTCAGGAGACGGGGCGACTGCTCGACCACCGTTGCGATCCACTATGGCAACCGTGCCAGCAAGGAAAAATGCGCAAGTGCAGATACATACATCGCCCTATCCGAAGTATCTGCCGGTGGTTGAACCCGGCGATACCAGGCATTGCAGCGGCCAGGTACTCATGGTTAGCTTGCGCGACAAGAACAATGCACGGGTGTTCATATCAGCACTGGCGATGTGACACCCGGCCGGGAGGCTACGGTGATCCAGCTGCACGATGTCGACCTTAAACTGCTCAGGGTATTCACCACGATCGTCAGGTGCGGCGGCTTTTCTGCGGCACAGGCCGCGCTCAATGCCGGCCAGTCGACCATAAGCGAACAGATGTCGCATCTGGAAACCCGCCTGGGGGTCAAGCTCTGCCAGCGCGGGCGCAGTGGCTTTCGCCTGACCGAGCAAGGGGTGGCCATCCATGAAGCGACCCTGCGCCTGCTCAGTGCCGTGGAGAGCTTCTGCATGGACGCCGACGTGCTCAAGCAGCACATCAGCGGCAAGCTCAACCTGGGCATCATCGACTCCACCCTGACCGACCCCGTCTCGCCCCTGCCGCGCACCACCCAGCGCTTTGTTTCGCGTGGGCACGATGCCCACCTGCACATCTATATCGGTGCCCCGGCGGAACTCGAAGAGCGCGTGCTCGACGGCAGGCTGCACCTGGCCATCGGCCACTTCCCATTGCGGGTCGCGGGGCTGTCCTACCAGCCGCTGTATGACGAGGCCCTGGGACTCTACTGTGGCCGGCGCCACCCGCTGTTCGCCAGCAACGCGAGCAACGGTCGGCTGATGGAGGACGTGCGCCAGAGCCGGATCGTGGTGCGCGGCTACATGCAGCAGTACGACCTGGAGCAGTTGGGCATCACCAAGGCCGATGCGACCGTGGAGAACATCGAGGCAGCGGCGATCCTGATCATTTCCGGCGCCTATATCGGCTTCTTGCCGGTGCACTTCGCCGAGCAATGGATCAAGACCGGCGACATGCGCCGCCTGGGTGCCAGCCTGCTGGACCTCTGCTCGCCGTTCGATGTGGTCACCCGCCGCGGCGTGTCGCGCCCACCCATCCTGCAGGCGTTCCTCGAAGACCTCGATGCCTGCGCCTCCCAGCCCGGCTCCCCCTGATTCACCCCGCTACTCGAAACAGACGATCCCCGCCCGCCAATACTGCGCTGCCGGCGTTGCCACCCCCCTGCCCGCCGCCCCAACATCAATGACTGGAGAACCTATGAGGGTATTGGTAAGCGTCAAGCGAGTGGTCGATTACAACGTCCCCGCTTGTGTCTCCGCTGACCGGCTACAGGCCGCAGGTAGCTGATCGCGACCGACCGCTTTCGACCCAGAGCGGACACTGATCCAAAGCTCTGTTGTCAGTACCGGCCTCATCGCCGGCAAGCCGGCTCCCACAGGAATATCACCAGCTTTCAGGCATGCGCTGTACCTGTGGGAGCCGCGCTTGCCGGCGATGGGCCGCGAAGCGGCCCCGGTTACAGGTGTCCGCAATGGGTCGATAGCAGCCGTTCGTGAAAGCCTCTACCGCTAACCGGCAACGCTTGACTCTACCGTAAGGGGCAGACTTTACCCTTGGCACTTCATTACCTGGAGTTTGTCATGAAGAGCAAACGCATGCTCGTAATCCTCGGCCACCCTTCGAACGACAGCTTTTGCGGCGCTGTGTCCGAACGTTATGTCGAGGCCGCCACGCAAGCAGGCCATGAGGTGCGCCTGCTGCGCCTGGACACCCTGGATTTCGATCCGGTCTTGCACGATGGCTATAACCAGGTCCAGTTGCTTGAGCCCGATTTGATCAACGCACAGAACGACATTACCTGGGCCGAACACCTGACATTGGTGTACCCGATCTGGTGGGGCGGCATTCCGGCGTTGCTCAAGGGGTTCTTCGACCGCGTGTTTCTGCCCGGTTTTGCCTTCAAGTACCGCAAGGGCTCGCCCTTCCCGGATAAGCTGCTCAAGGGCCGCACGGCTCACCTTCTGGTGACCATGGACACGCCGCCGTGGTACTACCGGTGGGTGTATCGCATGCCGGGCCTGCACCAGATGCGCAAGACCACCCTGGAGTTCTGCGGCATAAAAACCCTGAAAACCCTGACCTTCGGTCCGGTATTGGGCTCCAGGCCGGAACAGCGTGAAGCCTGGCTCAAACAAGTCCAGGCAGTCGCCAGCCGCTGATCGGCCCCGGTCGTGCCGTGCCCCCGGCACTGCCCAGCCGAGCCTCCCTGCTGCGACACCCTGTCCAACTTGGTTTCCCACCCCCCTGACGCTTGTGCAAAGATGTCGCGCGCCAGTGAGCGCGCGACATCTTTTCGCTTCTGATGCGTCAAAAAAGGGATTTTCATGTACATCGGCAAAGCCGCCCAGCTGTCGGGCACCACCGTCAAAAGCATTCGACATTACGAAGAAATCGGCCTGTTGCCCCCACCGCAACGCGAAGGCAAGTACCGCATCTACAGCCAGCAAAGCGTAGAGCTGCTGACCTTCATCAAATGCGCTCAGCAACTCGGTTTCAAGCTCAAGGAAATGCAGGCCATTCTGCAGGATCATCGCGGCCAGGAGCTGCCCTGGGATCTGGCCATGCAGGCCATCAATAACAAAAAGCAGGAATTGATGGGGCAGATCCAGGCCTTGCAGCAAGTGCATGACGGCTTGGTAGAGTTTGAGCTGAGCCTCAAAGATGCTCAGATGCAATGCCAGTTCGAACACCTGGAAAAAGCCCGCTGAATCCGCACCGCCGCCGCTGAACGGCCATTTCGTCAACGGAGCCGACGGCGGCCAAGCGCAAATCTAACGAGTAAGGCCGCGACAAATGCGGCCTTCCCTCACTATTTGAGGAAGCCTGTCGGTGTCGTCTCGGCCGCCCTCTGGACATTGCACCTTACCTCGAAACATTAAGAAACATCTTTGCTGGAATTTAAGTTGTACGACATCCTATCTACTGTGATCGACTACGCTCCGCTCTCACAAAAAAAACAATGGAGTCACCATGTCGAGCATACCTTCTGTCGAGGGGAAAACTGCCGTAACCCCTCAAAATCGCCTGTCAAAGCTGATCAAATTGCTTGGCCCCGGCGTCATCGCGGTTCTGTCGTGGTTGGGGGCAGGAGATCTGATAACCTCATCTGTCGCCGGGGCGAACTACGGTTACGCCATGATGTGGGTGCTGGCCGTTTCGCTGTTGCTCCGGTACCTGATCGTAAACATCATCGCCCGCTTCCAGCTGTGCAATAACCAAGGGATGACCATTCTGCAGGGCTATGCGCAGCTGCACCCTGTGTTCGCCTGGTTCATGTTGGCCTATGCCCTGTTGATGGGGCACCTGATGAACGCCTACATGATCAAGGGTGCGGGGGAAGCGCTGGCGATGTTGCTGCGGATCGACTACCAACTGCTGTGCTCCATGGCCGTGGTGCTGGCCGTGTGGATGCTGGTGGGGCGCAACATCTACGCAATGATCGAAGGCGTCATGAAAGTACTGTTGGCGGTGATGACTTTGGCCTTCCTGGCGCTGGCGGTGATGTCCGGCCCTGACGTGGCGGGTATCGTCAAAGGCACCATCGGTTTCAGCATTCCAGCCGATGAAGGCGTTCACGGCGCACTGTTGGTAGCGGTATCGGTGATCGGTGCCGTGGCAGGCTCGGTAGCCAACTTCGTGCACCCCTATGTCATGCGTGAAAAAGGCTGGGTCGGCCCGCAACACAAACGCATCCAGCGCAACGACCTGCTGTTTGCGGTATTCGTCGGTATCGTCATCAACCTGGCGATCTGGATCGTCGGCGCGGAAATCCTGCGGCCCAACGGCATCGAGGTGAAAACGCTTGGCGACCTGGGCAAGGCGTTGGAACTGTTCTTCGGCCCAATCGGCTGGTACATCTTCTTCGTCGGCGTATTCGCCACCTTGTTCGCCAGCATTTCTGGCAAGACCACTGCGTTCCCCATGCTGATCACCGACGCTTTCCAACATGTGAAGCCCGAGCGACGCGAACGCTATGGAAAGGAATTCCACAACGACCCGATGCACAAGTGGTTCATGTTGTTCATCCTGGTGACGCCACTGGTCTGGTCGATCCCGGGCATGCCCGACTTCGTGACCCTTACCATCGGTGTCAGCGCGCTGAACATCATCGGCCTGCCGGTGATCTCGCTGGGCCTGCTGATCATGTCCAACCAGAAATCGCTGCTGGGCAAGGCGTACCGCAACAACTGGTTCGAAAACATCGCGCTGGCATTCGCCACTGGCCTGGCGCTATGGGTAGCCTTCCAGCTGGCAGTGGACCTTATCGCCTGAAGGTAACGCACAGCCCTGGCTCAATGCCGGCCAGGGCTGACCGGCGCTGCGCCTCGGCCTGATACCGGCGTGACCGGTATTTTTCTGCCTGCATTCCAATACGCAGCCTACCACCGGACTTGTTGGTCTGAACTTTGCGGCCCGCCTTGGATTCCCCTGCATATCCATCACGCAAAGATGCCTAGCACAGCAAAGGCTGACATTTTCGAGATCTTCAGGGGTTCGCAAAATGATCGATCAAGCGACAGGTATGAAATCTGGTGAACGCTATCGCGTGGAAAACGTGGAGCGGGCACATCAGTTCCCAGGTTTCTTCCAGGACGGGAAGTACTACCTCGGCCCTGAGCTTCTGACCGCCGTCGGTTGGATCGAGGGCACGCGTTTCATCTACGACAGCGTGGATGCCGAAGGGGAACCCGTGTTTCCGAACCGGGAGGCTGGCACGGTTGAAGGGCTGACGTTGACCCTGGTCGACGGCACCGCTCTTGAAATCTCTCGGATCGAAGCCAGCGAAACGATCGCGCCAGTTGACGACCAGACTACGTCTGGCAAAGAGCGGGAATCGCCCCGGGAGGGCTATCCGAGCAGAGGGCCGCTGCGCGGCAAAGTCGTGGTGATCACTGGCGCTTCCAGCGGGATCGGCCGTGCCGCCGCACACGCATTTGCCTGCAAGGGTGCTCGCCTGGTGCTAGCTGCGCGCGATGAAGAGGCGTTGTTCGAGGTGCTGGATGAATGCACCGACTGCGGTACGGATGCCATAGCAATCACGACCGACGTCACCCACAACGACCAGGTGCAAGCGCTGGCCGCACAGGCAGCAGCATTTGGCCACGGACGAATCGATATCTGGATCAACAACGCCGGCGTTGGGGCGGTCGGCAATTTCGAAGAAACACCACTGGAGGCCCACGAGCAGGTCATCCAGACCGACCTGATGGGTTACCTGCGCGGCGCTTTTGTAGCCCTTCCCCTGTTCAAGGCCCAAGGCAGCGGCATCCTGATCAACACGCTGTCACTGGGCAGTTGGGTGGCCCAACCCTATGCAGCCACGTACTCGGCGAGCAAGTTCGGCTTGCGTGGGCTGACTGAGGCGCTGCGAGGGGAATTGACGGCGTTCCCCGAGATCCACGTGTGCGATATCTATCCGGCCGTCATGGACACACCGGGCTTCCGAGACGGCGGCAACTACACAGGCCATGCGCTGACGCCTCCGGGCCCTGTATATGATCCCGAACTGGTGGCGAAGGCCATGGTGGCCTGCGCAATATCACCACGCGCCCACACCACGGTCGGTGCCACGGCCCGCCTGGCGCATCTGGCCAGTTACCTGGTACCAGGCCTGCCCCTGTTATCGGGGTGGCTGACGCGTCGGGGAATAAACCGCAGTCCCAAAGCCGAAACATCATCAGGCAACCTCTTTGAGCCGCCGAGTGGCAGGAGGAGTATCGACGGGGGCTGGAGGAAATCAAAAGACAAGACGCCTGTACTGATCGGCGCAGCGGCGCTTGGAATGATCGTAGGTTTTGCAATCACCCGTTCACGACGCAGGAGCTGAACGATTGGGCCGTCAAACTCGGCGCAAGGCAGGTCCTTCCCAAAGGTTGGCGAACAAAGCTCTGTGGCGCCACAGTCGCCCGCACGGGTTCTTTCGCGCAACCCGTCGGGCCGAGCAGAAAGCAGTGGAGCAAACGCCCCCCTGTCTGACGTCCGAGTTGAACACAGACTTTCCTGTGTGACGACATGAGGTGAAAGATCATGGCTGACAACCAATCCAATCGTGGCCACCAAGGTGGTACCGCACAGAACAACCCAGGCAACTTTGCCAATGACCGTGAGAAGGCATCGGAGGCAGGTCGCAAAGGCGGCCAGAGCTCTGGGGGCAATTTTGCCAACGACCGTGAGCGCGCCTCCGAGGCAGGACGCAAAGGCGGACAGAACAGCCACGGCGGCGGTCGTGGTAGCGAAAATCGCTAACTTGAAATGAGCTCGGCCAGGGTGCACGGCGCCCTGGCTTTTTTTCCAAATTGAACGCAGTGGCCACCAGACGTGCCGCGTCGGTTTCAAATTACACCGAAGCAGTGAGCCGCCCCTTCCACGCTTCGTATCTGGCAAGCAGCGGTTGAACGCTCAAACCGTGCAGCAGAATGCTTAGCGCCACCACCGATAGAACCAGGTTCATGCTCTGCGCGGCTGACGTGGCAAGCAGCCCGTGATTGAGGGCGTAGAACAGATAGTAGAAGCTGCCGATTCCTCGAATGCCAAACCATCCCAATAGCCCACGCTGCCGGATATCCAGCATTCCTCGAGCCGGGAACAGGAGGATGCTCAAGGGACGAATCAGCAGGAAAAGCGCTGCGGCTACGATCAAGGCCCGCCAGTCCCAATGTTCGATGAGTACTACCCCGAGCATGGTCACCAGAAACACCTCCATTGCCCGTTCGATCAAGCTGCCGAAAGCCAGCATATCCCCCAACATGATGCCTGCTGCCACCTGCGAGTCGTCGAGGCCTTGCACATCACCTTTGACGGCCAGCTCCGGGGCCACGTGCTGGTGACCTACCACGGGCTGTACCAGGTGTTCAGCAGCCGGCTCTTCGGGGCCATTGGAGGTCTGAACCTCTGCCTGGCGTAAACCGAGGCCAGCAGCGAACACCGCTAAAAACCCATAGGCCTGAATCGACTCGGCGCTAACATAAGCCAGCGCAATCAGGGCAAGGGCCAGGTAGTCATTGGGCGACACGGTACTGTCGTCGTTGCGCAGGCGCAAAAAGAGCGTGAGCTTGCCCAGGCCGCGCCCCATCCAGTAACCAAGCAACAGGCCTGCGGTCACTGCCCACAGCATGTCCTTGAACAACCAGTCACTGAACCATGCCTGGCCGGTATCCTGCTGAAGGAACAACCCGAGGATGACGAAGGGGAACGCCACGCCATCGTTGAGCCCTGCCTCGCCAGACAAGCTGAAACGCACCGGATCATCATCCCGGGCATCAACCACCTGTACCAGGGTGGCAAGCACGGGGTCTGTGGGTGCGAGTATCGCCCCGATCAATACCGATATGCCCCACCCCAGGTTCAGGCCATGATGCAGCACCAGCGTTACCCCACCGATGCAGACCAACATCACCGGCCCCGCCAGGTAGAAGGCGCCCCACCATCTGCGGTCATGCAAGGGCAGGCGCAACTTCAAGCCACTGAAGAACAGCGAAAACAGCACAGCGACTTCGGTGAGGTGCTCCATCCAGCCGCTCGCCTTGCTCAGGTCCAGATGAAGAAAACCCAACCCCGATGTGCCCAGGCCGATACCCAGCGCAAGGCACACCACGGACGAAGTCACAGGGATCCACCGCAGGTAGGAGGATGAGAGCGCCAGTAGCAGCAAGACGGCGCCCAGCATGGCGAACCAGACGATGAAGGTCATCTGCGCACAAGCCTTGAAAGAGTTTTCGACTACTTTTTGACTTTCTGGCGAAACAGGTCGTTCCGCTGCATTTGCCTCCATCGGAATGGCAGGTGGTATTGCACATGCGGACGCAGTCCCGTACTGCACCCTGCCCCCCAGACAAACCAGAACCACCAGCTAATGAGCGGCCAACCTCAGCCGAACGATGCAGGTCGGCGCATGCAGAATGCCCTCACCCCTTCATCAAAATCACTGCTGGTGCTCAGGCGCACAAACGTTTCCCGCTCGTTTTCCAATGCAATGGGCAGCCCATCAAGCAGACCATTGCGCAACAGCGCCTTGGCGCATGCCTGGGCGGCGCTTGCACCAGCGACCAGGCGGCCAGCAATGCGCAGGCCTGTTGCCTGCAAATGCTCGCTGGCCACTACGTCCATGATCAAGCCAAGCGAGCGAGCCTCACAGGCCGTCAGTGATCCATTGAGCAATGCAAGGGCCAAGGCGCGGTGCAGGCCAAGTTGGCGCGGCAAATGCCAACTGCCACCACCGTCCGGGGTGATGCCGATACCGCCGTAGGCATAGTGCAGGCGAGTATCTTCACTGGCGATCAACAGATCACAGCTCAACGCCAATGAAAGCCCGAAGCCGGCAACGGCACCATTGAGCAGCCCCAGCACAGGGCACGGCAGCCTGGTGATACCAAGCACCGCTTCGTTCACAGCGCCGACCAGTTGTTCGACACCTTTCATGCAGGCTTGCTGCTCCCCCGCGAGCAACTGGCGGAAATGTTGCACATCACCGCCCACCGAAAAGTGCTCAGCGCTGCTACGCATCACCACTACCTTCGGCGGATGCGCTGCCAAGGTTCGAACTGCATCAAGCAGTGCAGTTGCCATCGTGATATCGAAACTGTTGCGACGCTCGCGGTTTCCCAGGGTCAGGAAGGCAATTTCATCCTGCCGCTCTACATGAACTTGCATGTTCACCTCGCTTGTCCACGCTTGGGCCGCATATTGCTGTCGAAATCATCCAGTGACGGAAACACCAGAGGTGGACGCTCATCGAGCGTCAGCAGGTGCTGACGGTATTGTTCGAGGTACTCATGTCGAGCGTCTTCGCTGATGTACGGCACATGAAACGCGGCGAATGGAGGTAGTACCGACAAACCTACGTAGCCGAGCACGCCACGCTGGATGGGCCGCAATAAAGTTTCCAGTTCGCCATGAATCGCATCCGGGCCGAACATGTGAGGCTGCCCTCCCAGCGAGAATGCCAGCATCGCTTGCTTGCCCTTGAGCCCGCCGTGGTCGTAGATGCGCTTGCCGCCATAGCAGTAGCCCGAGACGAACACCCGGTCGATCCAGCCCTTGAGAATGGCTGGCATGCTGAACCAGTAGATGGGGAAATTGAGGATGATGAGGTCGGCCCAGCGAATCTTGTCCAGCTCGCCGGCAATGTCAGCAGCCAAAGTCCCACCGCTGACGGCATGACGCTGTTCAAGGGCGTAGACCAGGTAATCCGAGTTTGCGCGCTCCCGGAAGTCTTCGGCACTGGCCACCGGATTGAACCGCATGGCATACAGGTCCGACATCACTACACAATGGCCCTTGTCCTCCAGGACCTCTGCTGCCAGCCGCGCCATGGCGCTGTTGAATGACCGGGGTTCGTTGTGGGCGTGGACAATCAGAACGTTCATGGCAACTCCAGCAGTTTGACACCGTTGTACTTGAGGAAGAATTCGTCGGCTTTGCGCACTACGTCGCGATAGCGCCCATTCAGGGCCATGCGCATCATGTCCAGCTGCAGTTGCTCCTGATCGATCATGTAGTCGAGAAAGCGCTGTGCGCCTGAGGGGCCCGCTTCGCGCAGCCTTTGCAGCCAGGCAAAGTACTTTACGGTCTCACGATGGACCAACCGCAGCAGCAACCCTTGCAGAGGCCGCGGGACCGAGGAAACCAGCCATGATTTCCAGCGGGTGAACAGGCCAGGGGCCGTGTCCAGCCCCCACAACTGAGCTGCGGCTTCGTAGCGTGGCTGGTTGAAGGTTTCAAGGTCGGCGTAGGTTTTCCAGAACGGGTGCGCTGGCTGGCCCTGCAGGCGTGTGGCCATGCGCCTGACTGCAGCCCTGGCGAAGGCGCGGTTGGCCAGCTCGTGACGGAAGCCCTTGATGAATGTGCCTGACGGCATAGAGAAATCACCATTACTGTTGGTCAAGAATCCGAAGGTGCCGGGCAGCCGTGAGTCATGGCCCGGCAATGTAATCGAGCAATACCTTTCTTTGCTGATCGTCCTGCAGTTGCAAGGCGATCCCTCGCATCCAGACCGCCAGCTCGCTGGCATGCTGTTCGCTGCCACGTAGCCCGTCGCTGAACGATTGCAACTGTCGGTCGAGGTAGGCTCGGTCGAGCACACGCAGGTTGGGCGTTTTCAGGTGCGCAAAGCCCTGCCCCTGCGGCCCGTGGCATGCGGCACAGGTGTGTTGGTAAAGCGCTTGCCCCGGGCCGTTGGAGGCCGTCGGCGCATTTGCAGGCTCGGCGCCAAGGGCAGCGAAATAGCGCGCCAGCGGTTCCTCGTCACCTTCCGCCACATTGGCCGCGATGGCGCGCATCTGTGCGCCATGGCTGTCCCGCGGGTCGTAGCCTCTGCGCCCTGCCTTGAAATCGCGTAATTGCGTGAGCAGGTAATCAACCTGCTGCCCAGCCAGGCGCGGTGCGCCCAGCGTCGGGTTGCCCTGGCCCTCGGAGCCATGGCAGGCCACGCAGGTGGCGGCCTGGGACGGTGGTGTAGCAGCGTGTGCCTGCAACGTGACGGCAAATACCAGCAGGCTGGCACAAAGACTCGGCTTCATCGGTAGGGGTGCTCTCATTGTCGTTCTCGTTCGGCGATACGCTGTAGCAGCCGGTTGCGGGTAGTCTCGACATCCGCGGGCACTGCCCCACGCCACTGCTGTATTTCATCGCCGGTATAGGGTTTGAAGTCCGGCGGTAGATGGCCGGCATCGAAACGCACCAGCATCCAGTTGAGGACTCCGGCCAGGGCATCGTCAGACAGCCCCGACAATGCCGAACCCGGTACCTGCACCAGATATTCGCGGCCACCGGGTATCCAGAGGAACTTGCCCAACTGGCCGGCAAAGGCCGGCACGCTTCGCTGCGGGTTACCGCTGCCATCGGGCAAGTGGCAGCCCTGGCAATTGAGCATGTAATCGAACTGACGTGGCTCTGTGGCCGGTACCTGGGCCGACAGCGCTGCCAGCAACAGCATCCATGGCAGTCGCCTGGCCATGGTCACTCCTTGACCCCGATCACTACCGACAGCGAGCAGTGGTATGGCATGTCCGCCTGGCTGCCGGAACACCAGTTGAGGTCGTTGGAACTCTGCGGGCGATATAGCGGCGTATCACCTTGGTCACGCTGGCAAACGCAACGTCCGCAGTTGCTCTTGCCACAGCAATCGTTGTACGAGATCACGTAGTCCTTGCCATCGGTGGGGTTGCGGCAGGTGCCGATCCAGGTGATGTCCGAGCGCACGGTGCCCGGCGGGCAACTGCTGGAAGTACCGCCGCAGCAGCCGCAGAGAAAACCGTCGATGGCACAGTGGCGCCAGTATTCGCAGCTGTTCGGGTCGCCCGACTCCTGCAGCCCGGCACTGGACTGGGCGAACGCGCCGCCGCGGAACACAGGCAACAGGGTCGTTGCCCCGGCACCGACCAGCAAGGTACCCAGCCCACCAAGAAAGCCCCGGCGCGAAGTGCCACGGGCGACGCGGCGGGTCAACAGTTGGGTGGCGTCGTCGAACCATTTGATGGTCATGCGTGGTACCCCTGCTGCGCGGCTTTGTACGCCTGGACCTTGGCATGCCCCAGGCGCCGTGCTTCCAACAGGCTTTCCAGATGCTCACGGGTGTTGACCAGGCCATGGCTGGCGACCGTGCCGTGCTCGTCGATGAGCACGGCATAAGGCAGTTTGCTGATCTGGTAGGCCAGCCCCACCTCCCGCGACAGCAGGTAGGGGTATGCCTGCAAACCTTGGGCGGCAATGAAGGCCAGGTGCTCGTCAGGCTCACCATCACTGGCCAGCACGATGTGCAGGCGCTCCTGGCGACGCAGCGCATCGAGCACCGGCAACAGCGTCTTGCACACCGGACATGTCTCGGACAGGAAGAACAGCAAGGTGGCCTGCCCGCTCGCGCCGCCCAGGCTCACCGAGCCACCGGTCAGGCTCGCCAGGGTGAATACCGGGGCCGCGTCACCGGCCTTGATCGCCTTGCCCAGCGACAGTGCGCCTACCGGCTGGATACGCTCGTGCAGCAGCCCGACCTGACGCGCCAGTGCCCACACGGCGAGGATCAGCATCAGGGTGATCGCCCAGGACAGCAGGCTGGAAATGATCAAAGCATGGGTCATGGACGTTGCCTCAGGGATGCGCGGTTGGAGATCAGCAGGTTCGCCAGCAGGTACACAGCGGCAGCGCTGACAAAGACGAACACCAGGGTGAAGCCGTCCAGCCAGGTCAGCGGACGCTCGGCAATCGGTGCCAGCAGGTTGCAGGCGAGCAGCGCCAGCAGCAGATTGCGCCATGCCAGTGCCGGCGCTGGAGGCTGAGGACGGCCACCGAAATGGCATCCACAGTCCTCGATGGCAGAGCCCTGACGCACGGCCAGGGCCAGTACGCCGGCATACAGCACCAGCAGGCACACAGCCGGCAGCGCCGCCCACGGCCACCACAGGCCCAGCAGCAGGCCAGCGGCGCCCAGCACCTCAAGCATCGGCAGCGCATACCTCCAGACGGGCGCCGCGCACCATGCTCCCAACACCTGGGCATAGCGTTGCAGCACGTCGGCGAACGCGCGGGGCTCGTGCAGTTTGTGCAGTGCGGCGGCCCCCAGCAGCAAGCTCAGGGCGCCGACACTGGCGACATGCACCAAGGGGTCATGCAGCAGTTCGGCGATCACCATGGCGCCACCACATTCAGGAAGCCCAGGGGGATATCGCCGACGCTGCGCAAATGCTCGCCGCTGTCGGCGTCGTACAGGTTCACCCCCTGGCGCAGCAGCGGGATCAGCCCGGCATCACCCTCGGTCAGGTAGACCCACAGGGTGAACAGGCTCGGCATCGGCACCAGCCAGTCGAGGCTGTACAACCGTGGTTGCGCGCCCTGGCTGACGCCGATGGCGGTGCTCTGCTCCTTGAGCGGCAGGCGTGCAACACGCTTTTGCGTGGCCACATCGAACACCCACACCTCGGTGCCGGGCTTCTGGTAGTTCTCCGGCACATCCTTGTGCATCAACACATACAACCGCCCGCTCTGCTGGTGCAGGGCCAAACCGTGGTTACCGGCGATACCCCAACCGTCGGTGCGCTCCTGCTCGCTCAGCAGCGACCATTGCTTGATCGGCCGCACGCCGTCGGCGTTCATGCCAAGGGCATAGGCGTGGTTGTGTTGCGAGACGAAGTACCAGGTGTCGCCATCACGCACACCGGTAGTCAGCAGCAGATCCTGCAGCGGATCGAACACAGGGGCGGTGCGCTCTTGCAAGGCCACTTGCCCCTGCTCGTCCAGGCGCAGGTGGAAGAAGCCGCCGTTGCCGCAGATCGCGTAGAAGTCCCGCGGGCCGGCAGGATAGATCGAAGCACACCCAGGGATCGGCACCTCGGTGACGAAACGGCTGTTTTCCAGGTCCACCACCGAAATCGACTGTGCGGGGGTGAAGTTGAGCACCAGCAGGAAGCGTTCGTCGTCGGACAGCACGCTCAGGCCCGTTGAAATCAGCGCGGTCATGCGCTTGGCCGGGATCGGGATCTCGCGTTTGGGGCTGAGGGTCTTGGCGTCGTAGACGGTGACCACGTCGGTGCGCTTGCCGCGCACACCACGGCTGAAGTAGATCTCGGTGGCATACAGTTCGTCGCGGCTGCGTGCGAGCTGCAAACCATTGGACCAGATGCCGGTGCTCAACTGGCCCAGGTTGCGACCCTGATCGTCGAACAGGTAGGCGCGGCCATCGACCATGTTGGGGGCATTGCTGCCCCATATCCAGAACCAGTGCTGGTCACGGTGATCACCGAGCACTTCGACACGGGCCTGCTCCGGCACGAACCCGGCCAACGCCGACGATGCTGCACCGAACAACGACAGACCACACAACAGATGACACAAGGAACGCTTGAACATAGGGGCTCCGCAACAGGCGATCGGCCTGGGCTTGAGTCTATCGAGGGGCATTTTCGGTGGATTGGCGCGTAGTGACAGTTGCCTTGGCATCCGGTGCCACACCCTCGATAACGCCGGCAGCGCCGAACAGCAGCAGGTGGCCCGATTGCGCGGCCAGGGCAGACAGGTTCAGGCGGTCTTCGCGCTGGGCGCTGGTGAAGTGCGTCACGTGCGAATCGGAAACCGCCGTCAGGCCCGCATTGCCCACGAGGGCCACGCGGCCATCGTCCAGCTGCGCCACAGAAGTGATCGCCTGTTGGCTGCGACTGTCGAGTGCCTGCCAGTGTCGGCCCAGGCTGTCGCCCAGCAGCACCCGCCCACTCATTCCTGCCAGCAGCACGCGGCCATCGCGCAGGCCGGTGCCGGTCCACAGTGAGCCACTGACACCCGTGTCCAGGGGCTGCCAGGACACCCCCTGGTCGGTGGAGCGGTAGGCATGGCCGGCCTCGCCGACGATGAACAGGCTGCCGTCGGTGGCCTGGAACACCTGATTGAGGTGGAAGTCGGCGCCCTCCTCCCCCACCTGCATCGGTAGCCAGTTGACGCCGCCATCGACCGTACGCGCCGCATAGCCATAGGCACCCACGACCATGCCGTGATGGGCATCGGTGAACACCACCGACAACAGCACCGGCTTGCCCTTCAGGCGTTGTTGCAACACCCATTCCTGGCCACCATCGACGCTGTGCAGCAGCACTCCGCCATGCCCCACCGCCCAGCCTTGGCGATCGTCGATGAAACTCACCGCGGTCAGCAGCACGTCCACCGGTACGCTGCGCGCCTGGCGCCATTGCAGGCCATTGCCGGACAACGCCACCACACCATGGTCACCCACTGCAATCACCCCTGCGTCGGTCCGTGCCACCGCTACCAGTGGCGCATGGCGCACATCGTTCAGGGCAATGGCCGGCGCCGCCCATGTCTGTCCTGCGTACATCAGCCCCAGCAACCAGGGCAGCAATCGAACGGTCTTCATCAGTCAGCCCTTCTCAATGAGCGGCCAGGGGTGCGCGAACCGGCCCCCGTCGCGGAACCAGCATTTCCAGCACCACCGCCAAGGCCGGCAGCAGGGTCACGGCCATGAGCATGTTGGCCATGAACATGAAGGTCAGCAGCAGGCCCATGTCGGCCTGGAACTTCAGCGCCGAGAATGACCAGGTGGCCACCCCCACCGACAAGGTCAGCGCAGTGAACACCGTGGCCACACCCACCTCGCGCAGGGCCTGCTGGAACGCGACGACGATGTCGCGCCCCGCGGCCAGGTGCAGTTGCAGGCGGTTGTAGATGTAGAAGGCGTAATCCACTCCCACGCCCACCGCGAGCACCATCACCGGCAAGGTGGCCACAGTCAGGCCGATGTCGAGGGCCTTCATGAACCAGTAGCCGAGGAAGGTCGCCAGGGTCAGCGGCAGGCAGCAGGCGAGCATGGCTCGCCAGTCGCGGTATACCAGCCCGACCAGCAAGACGATGGTCAGGTACACGTAGAGCATCATCGGCAGCTCGGAACTCTCCACCACCGCATTGGTGGCCGCCTGCACCCCGGCACTGCCGCTGGCCAGGCGCACGTCCACTCCGGGCAGGACATGACGCTCGCGGTACCGCTCGACGGCCGCGGTCACCTGCTTGAGGGTGCTGGCCTTGTGGTCGGCCAGGTACAGGTTGACCGGCAGCACGGTGCAGTCGGCATCGAACAGGCGCAATGCTTCGGGCACCTGGCGCACGGTTTCGCCCAGGGACAGTTCGTCGACCGGCAGCGCCGCCCATTTCGGATTGCCTTCATTGACCCCGGAGGCTGCCAGCTTGGCCATGGCTGGCAACGACTGCGCCGACAGCACGCCGGGCAAGGTGCCCAGGTACCAAGTGAGACGGTCGACATAGGCCATCACATCATGCCGGTAGCAACCGCCAGCCGGGGTCTGCACGGCCACAGTGAACAGGTCCAGCCCCAGGGCGAAATGGCTGACCACCTGCTCCACGTCCTGGTTGTAACGCGAGTCGGCGTGCAGCTCGGGTGCCCCCGGCAGCACATGGCCGATGTGCCGGCCTTGGCTCTGCCATACCGCCAGCGCCATCAGGCCGAAGCCCAGCACAGTCACCAGCACTGCGTTGCGTGGCTCGGCAATGCGCCCGAGGCCGGTCATCAGCCCCTCGCGGCGCGCCCGCAGGCGCTCCACCTTTGCCACGTAATGCCGGTCGAAACGGCAGTAGCTGGCCAGCAGCGGCAACATCACCAGGTTGGTGACGATCTTGTAGGCCACCCCCACCGAAGCGGTGATCGCCAGTTCGCGAATCATCGGGATCGGCACCAGCACCAGGGTGGCGAAGCCGACGAAAGCAGTGATCAGGGCCAGGGTGCCCGGGATCATCAAGCCGACGAAACTGCGCCGGGCGGCGGTCATGCCATCGGCACCGGCGCAGACCTCCTTGGCGATGAAGTTGACCTGCTGCACGCCGTGGGACACACCGATGGCGAACACCAGGAACGGCACCAGGATCGCCAGCGGGTCGAGGCCGAAGCCCAGCAGCGTCAGGGTGCCGAACTGCCACACCACCGACACCAGCGAGCACACCAGCGGCAGCACGGTCAGCCGCCAGGAGCGGGTATACCAGTAGACGGCCAGTGCAGTGAGCACGAAGGCCAGGGCGAAGAACTCGACCACGCTGCGGGCGCCGCTGCCGATATCGCCCATTTGCTTGGCGAAGCCGATGATCTGCACATCAAAGTCAGCGTCGGCGTACTGCGCCCTCACCTGCTCTTCGAGCTGGCGGCTGAAGGCCAGGTAGTCCAGGCGCTTGCCCGTCACCGGGTCCGGGTCGGCCAGCTCCGCTACCACCATCGCCCCGCGCTGGTCGTTGGCTACCAGGCTGCCGACGAAACCACCGGCCAAGGTGCGCTCGCGGATGCCGGCGATGGCCCGGGCATCGAGGTTGCCGACAGTGACGTCGCCGCCGACCACGTCCTCGGCCTTCATGCCCTCCTCGGTGATCTGCACCGCGCGGGTGTTCGGCGTCCACAGCGAAGTGACGCTGCGCCGGTCGACGCCCGGCAGGAAGAACAGTGTCTGGGTCAGGTCATGCAGGCGGGTCAGTGCCGCCTTGTTCCAGATATCGCCATGGTTCGCCCGCAGCACCACGATGACCCGGTTGGCACCGAACAGTACGTCCCGGTACTGGTTGAACGTCTTGATATAGGGATGTTGCTGGGGCAGTTGTTTGTCGAAGCCCGCCGACATCTCCAGACGCGCGGCGAACACGCCCATCACCAGGGTAACCACGGCCAGCAGGCCGAGGGTCGCCAGGCGATGGCGAAAGACCAGGCGCTCGAGCGCCGAGACCAGATAAGCCAGCATGAAAAGCCTCCCCGCCGCGCGCCTTGCCAGCGCTTGGCGGCCGGATCAGAAGGAGTAGGAAATGTTGCCGCTGATGAAGTCGCGGTCGGCCATCAGGTTGTTGTCGCCCCCGCCCCAGTAGCGCACCCACTGCAGGCCGCCTTTCCAGCTGTCGCGGTAGTTGAACAGCAACGAGCTGGTCAGCGACTTGCGCCCCTCGACGAAGGGCATGGCGTTGGGCGTGGTGCCCTTGACGTCGTGGCTGAAGTCCAGCTGTGGGGTTACGGTCACGCCACTGCCGAACAGGTTCGGGTAGTTGACGCCAAACTCGGTCACGTAGCCCCAGGAGGTGCGGTCGGGCAGCGAGTAGTCCGGCAGCACGTAGGGCACCCGCCCCGAGTCATCCAGCCCCGGATAGCGAGTGACCGCCACCTCCGCCAGCAGGAAGCCATCGGACGCACCCAGGGCACTGGGGATGAAGCCCAACGGGTCGTTGGCCGAAAAGGTGTAGGTGGCGTTGACGTCTGCCTGCCACTTGCGTTCCTCGACAAAACCCTTGCTCACCCCTGTGTCGAACACGCTGTAACGGTTGAAACTGCCAGTGAAGGCCTGCCCGAACGCTACCGTGGGGTCTATTGCCACGCTATCCCGGGGCCGGAACGACAGCTCCCCGGCCACGGC
This sequence comes from Pseudomonas sp. X4, assembly GCF_040784925.1. NCBI lineage: Bacteria > Pseudomonadati > Pseudomonadota > Gammaproteobacteria > Pseudomonadales > Pseudomonadaceae > Pseudomonas > Pseudomonas sp. X4. The sequence continues at coordinate 5,663,661 of NZ_CP160798.1, forward strand.
CACAGGGCCGACCAGGGTGCTCATCGACAGGCCGAACAGGTCTTTGTCCTCGCCATAGTTGATGAAATAGTCGTCCACGACCAAGGCGTCAGGGTTGCTCCGTGCCGTATAGCCGACAAAGGGCAGCTTGTCGTGATAGCGCTGATAGAACAGGCCGAACTCGGTGTTTATCGACTCGGCCATCCAGCGCAGCGCCAGGCCGTACTGCCCGCCGTTGCTGGCCTTGCGCTCGCCGCCATACGGCACCGCCAGGCCGCTGGCCACCAGTTGATCGTGGCTCAGGCCACTGGTCAGCGGGTCACCGCAACGGCCAGTCGGTGTACCGGCGCAGGTGCCGGGCTGCAGGCCCTCGACGAAGCTTGTCGGGTAATGGATCGCCCTGCGCCCTTCACCGACGATGTCGACGGTGGAGAAGTAGGTGCCTACCGGGTCGACATCGTAGGCATTCCACTTGAACTGGTAGTAGCCCTCCAGGCTCAGGGTGTCGGTCATGCCCAGGCTGAACGAGGCCATGGGCGCGGGGATGAACACCTCTTTGAGCTGGGTGCCCGGGGTATGGTACTTGGGCAGGCTCAACGCGTTTATCTGGTTGATGCCACCGCTGATGAACATCTCCGCGCCCCAGCTGATCACCTGGTTGCCAACCTTGACCTTGGCCGGCATCTCACCAATGTCGAAGCTTTTCGCCAACCACAGGTCGAGCAAGTCGAAGCGTTTGGTGGCGTCGCGTCGAGCCGGGCCTTGCAGGTCGGTGCGCCGGGTATCGTCCATCTTGAAATCACGGGCCCAGGCAACCCGGCCCAGCGCGCTCCAGCCCTCGCCAAAGCGCAGGCTCAACTCATGGGTGCCCTTGATCACCTGAGAGAAGACATCGTGCTTGTGGTAGTTGAGGTTGCCATCGTCAGCGTTGCTGTAGTTGATGTCGGCATTGGCGTAGCCGTTGCCGCGCTCGAGGTTGTAGTAGCGGCCCAGCTCGTTGCCGGTGCCGGTATTGCAACCGCCGTTGTCGTTACCCAGCATATGGCAGTCAGGGGCCTGCAGGCGGCTGGCGAAACCGTAGGACAGGGACGAGTCGAAACTGCCCGACAGGCCCCCCTCGCTACCGAAGGTAAAGGCCTGGCAAGGCGCGGTGCCAAGCAATCCGAATGCCGCCAGGGCCAGCGCCGGGCACGGTGCGGCCTTCGCCCATGCCCGCGAAGGGAGTTTGTTCATGCTGTGGTCTCCGGAGGATTAACGCTCGCCGCGACGGCGCAGTTCGTTGGCGTTGAACAGCTTGTCGCCAACCCGGCCTTGCAGGCCGGCAGTCAGGTCCAAGGCCGCCCCCTCCTGGGTGAAGCCATCGGCGATGTAACGCCGGGCGATCAGGTCATAGCTGACGTACTCGAAGCTGGTGCAGGCCTGGATCTCGGGGTCGGCCCACAAGCTGCCCTCCTGTACCCGCCACAGGTTGCCCTTGGCGTCGTACATGTCCACATGCAGGAGGCTCCAGCTGTCCTCGTCGAAGTAGAACACGCGCTTGGCGAACGAGTGGCGCTTGTCAGCCTTGACCGTGGCTTCGACCACCCATACGCGGTGCTTTTCGTAGCGCTGCGCGTCGCGGTCCAGGTAATGCTCGCCGATCAGCTTGTCGTAGGTGTTGCTCTTGTCCACCAGGCGGTAGGAGTTGTACGGCACCACCATCTCGCGCTTGCCCAGCAGCTTGAAGTCGTAACGGTCCAGGGCACCGGTGAACATGTTGATCTGGTCGACGAAGTACAGGTTGTCGGAGCCGGCGATCGGGTTGTCGTAAGCGAAGGTTGGCGCCTGGCGCACGCGGCGCTGGCCTGGGAAGTAGATCCAGGCGTTCTGCGGCTGGTCCAGACGGGCGTGCACCAGGTACATTTCACCCGCGCGCGAAGATGGCGACTGGATGTCGTAGAGCAGCTTGGCTTCGATGTCGTCGGTGTCCGCGGGTGCCTTTACCGCGGGATCATTGTAGGGGTAGTACTCGCTGGCCCATTGACGGACCTCGGTGAGCCCGCCGCCGGCCTCACGGCGCAGGAACGAAATCTGCGCCTTGCGGCCCTTGGCCATGTAGCGCAGCTTGTAGTTCCACAGTACCTCGATGCCGCTTTTCGGTTGCGGGAACGGTACCGCAGCGCCGGCTGCATGCTCCAGGCGCCAGCCGTCGGCGCCGATGCTCGCCTGGCCGGCGAAGTCCTGAGTACGCTTGGCCACCTCGGCGGGTATCGCACAGCTGCGGTGCGTCGGGTATACGTCCAGGCGGTAGCCCGGGTAGGCCTTGATCAGCGCCACCTGCCCTTCCGGCAACTGTGCCTGGTACTGAGCGACGTTGCTGGCATCGATCGAATACAGGCGCTTGTCACCGGCATACGGGTCGCCATGGCCCGGCGACCAGCCGGCCGGCGCCTGGGTCAGGCCGCCGCTCCATGCGGGTATGCTGCCATCGGCATTCCCGGCCTTTTCGGCGCCAGTGGGGGTAAGGTCGGCAAATGCCGTGACCGGAATGGTGGTACCGAGCAGCGCCAGCAGCGCGCCGCCCAACAGGGACAGGGGGCGTGGTTTCATGAACTTTTCCTTGCGTGGTTCTTGTGGTTATCGAAAGGCAGTTCGCAGCAAACAGAGGGGTAAAAAGGGGCTGCCGAGGAACAGCCCAAGGTCGATTCCGACTCTGTGAGATAGACAGTATTCAAAGCTGCAGGCCGAGGCTTGGCAGGATGCGTCAGGATGTTTGTCATCCGGTGCCATGCCGCGCAGTCTCACGCCTTGAGGCTACGCTCCTCCCACCAATCCCAGGCCCGCAGCATTCTTCGCGCAGTACGCCCGGCCCAGCACGACAAGGTGTTGCCCGGCATCGGGATGATTTTGCGGTTCACGATCCAGAAATCGGTCAGCTCGCTCTTGTGCCCCTGCAGCAGATCGGCGATCGTCCGGCCATTGAGGTGGCTCAATGCGACACCATGGCCGAAGCAGCCTCCGGCGTAGATCATGCGTTCATCACCGATGAAACTGACCTCAGGAACCATGTCGGCATTGACTGAAACCGGCCCACCCCAGCGATAGGCGACCCGAACGTCACGCAACTGCGGATAGATCCATTTCAGGTGGGCCTCGCAATGCTCCCAGGCGGCCGTGGACGGGCGCTCCTGCATGGCACTGCCGCTATAGGCCTGTACATCGCCACCGCCCATGACAATGCGACCGTCGACCGTGGGGCGGAAGTAATGCAGCATCTGCCGGTTATCGCCGAACGCTTCCCTGCCTTGCCACCCCAGGCGCTGCCACATGTTGTCGCTCAAAGGCTCGGTGACAATCTGGTAGGTCCACAATGGCAATTGCCGCGAGCGCAGGCTGCGAGGCCCGGGAACATCCTGTGCGTAGGCATTGGTAGCAATGACCACCTTGTCAGCGGTTACCCTTGCCGAGGGGGTATTCAACACAACTGCGCCGCCACTGTTGTCGATATCCAGCACCGGTGTGGACTCATGAATGCGAACCCCGGCCGCCGCTGCCAGTTTCTTCAGGCCACGCACCTGCTTGCACGGGTTCAGGTAACCCGTGTCGGCCTCCCGAATCCCTCCAAGCAGATGTGGCGAGTCGTTGCGTTGACGCAATTGGGCCTGACTCTGCCACTGCATGTCCGCTGCCAGCCCCAGTGACTCATACAACTCCAGGGTCTTGCCCAGACGTGCCAATTGGGCAGAGGAGTAACTGACTCGCATCAGGCCCGCATGCCGGTAGTCACAATCAATCCCATGCGCTTCGATCAGCTCGCGGGTGTGCATCACCGCCTTCTCCAGGTAGTGATGGGCGTCGATCATCCTCTGCTTGCCCCAGCGCAGTACCACCAACTCAGGTTCCAGCCCGAACAGCTTGGTGCTGAAGCCAGCGTTACGCCCACTGGCGCCGAAACCGATCAGCGCTGCCTCGAGCACCAGTACCCGGGCCCCGGGGTTGTCGCGCTTGAATTGCCAGGCCGCGTTCAGCCCGGTAAAGCCACCGCCGATCACTGCAACATCGACACGCAGGTCCTCGCTCAGGGGCGCGTCAGGTGAATAGGCTCCATAGGCGTGCTGCCAGAAGGAACGGTGCTCATGCAATGCCTCGTTATCAGTCATGCCGGGTTCTCGCATTGGATAGGGTTGAGATCAGCGGCCGAGCATCAGCCGAATCAAACGCTCGAAGGTTTTGCCATAGGGTGGGTACAGCAGAGGGAAAGCCGGCCAGGCGAATTGCTGGAACACCGGACGCAGCTTGGAGAACTCAAGAAAGCCTTCGTAACCGTGGTAATGCCCCATGCCGCTGGCGCCCACACCGCCGAACGGAAGATCATGCTGGGCCACGTGCAGTCCGCAGTCGTTCAGCGCCACCCCTCCAGAGCGGGTCTGGGCGATTACCCGTTCCTGCAACGCCTGTTGGTGGGTGAAGAGATAAAGTGCCAGCGGGTGGTCGCGGTCGTTGATGTACTCCAGCGCCTCGTCGATGCAGCGATAGGTCTTCACTGGCAGGATCGGTCCGAAGATCTCCTCCTGCATGAGCTGCATCGAATCGCACACGTCGACCACCAGCACCGGCGCAATCTTTCGTGAGGCTGGATCACTGAGCTTGCCCCGCAACAGCTCGATCACCCTGCCCCCCTTGCCCCGTGCATCGTCCAGATACCCCAGCAGACGCTCGAACGAGGCACCATCCACGATCGAGGTGTAGTCCTTTGAATCCAGCGTCGGATAACGTGCAGGAACGATGCCCCTGCACTGCTCGACGAAGGCTTCGAGCCTGCTTTCATGTATCAGCAGGTAGTCAGGCGCAACGCACGTTTGCCCTGCGTTCACCGTTTTCATTTGCAGAATTCGGCTGGCTGCGGTCTTCAGATCGAAATCGTCGGCGATGATCACCGGAGACTTGCCACCCAACTCCAGGGTTACCGGCGTCAGGTTGCTGGCAGCCGCTTTCATCACCTGGCGACCTGTAGCTGCAGAACCGGTGAAGATCAGGTGATCGAAAGGCAGGCCGGAGAAAACCGAACCGCTGACATTCGGCACAATGGCCAAGGTCCGCTCATCGAAGTACGCGCCCACCAGGCGGTGCAGCAAAGCGCACAGATTCCGTGAGTTGGCGGCCATCTTCACCATGCAGCGGTTCCCCGCGGCCAGGGCACTGGTCACTGGCCCCATTACCAGGAAAAGGGGGTAGTTCCACGGTGCGACCACACCGACAACGCCCTTGGGCTGCGGTACTACACGATTACGTGCCCCCGGGAACCAGAACGAGCCTTTACGCCGCTGCGACCTGGCCCAACGGCCCAACCTTCCATGGCAGTCGCGAATGCCGTCGACGCTGAGAAACAGCTCCAGCAGCAGCGTTTCCTGGTGGGCACGGTTGCCAAAATCCATGCTGATTGCCGCACAGATGGCTTCCTGATTGTCCAGCAGCAAGCGCTTCAGGCGCTGCAGATGCCGACGGCGTTCCTGCACTGTGGGTATCGGCTGCTCGCGCTGTGCAGCTCGCTGCAGCGAAAGAATGCGTAACGCCTCGGCTTCGCCACACTTGGCCGGGCTGGCGTTTACCGCTGTGCTCATCGTCGCTCTCCTGAAATGAAGTGGGCCAGCTGCCCAAGGCGGGCGCAGGCGCTTCTTTCAGGGTATAGAGGGGGACAACGGCTGAATTGACCGCAGGTGCCAGAGTTTCAGCCACCGGTGCCATGGGTACGACTGGCCAGCCGGTACTGCTGCGGTGAATGCCCGGTCCAGCGGCGGAATGCCCGGGTAAACGAACCGGATTCGGCGTAGCCGAGCAACAGTGAAATCTGTGTCATCGAATAGTCGGAGTGGTTCAGGTACCCCATTGCCAGGTCGCGGCGTACCTCCTCGATCAATACCGAGAACTCGATGTCCAGGTCCTTGAGGCGACGTTGCAGGGTACGCCGGCTGAGGCCCAGGTATTGGCTGACCTGATCGAGTGACGGCAACCCACTGGCCATGCCGAGTGCGATCATGCGGGTGATCCGGGGCAGCAATTCGTCGCTGATGTTTCGTTGCTCGCGCTCCTGCTGAAGGTACGGCTCCAGCGCCTTGAACAGTCGATCGTTACCTCGGGTGGCAGGCAGGCCAAGCACCTGGGCTGGCAACGTGATGCGGTTGGTCGGCTGGTTGAAAAACACCGGGCACATGAACAATTGCTTGTGCATGGAGACATCTGCCGGACGAGGGTGCTCGAAGTCCACCCGCAATGGCTGTACTGCGCTGGCAGTTATCAGTTGCAGCTGTCGCAGAATCGCGGCAATGGCAAACTCTGCATCCTGACGGCGATTGAGCACGGTAGTGTCGGTGACCTGGTAGGTGACACGCAGCTGCCGGCCCTCGCAGCAATAGTCGATGGACGACTCCTGGGCGAACACCACGAGGTACGTGTGCAGCGTCATCAGGGCCTTTTCAACGCTAGGTGCGCAGTGCAAGGCGTGGCCCAGCGCGCCGAAGTCGTCGGCTTCGGTCTGACTGCCCAAGGTCAGGCCGATAGCAGGGTTGCAGCTGCCGGCGGCCTCCCAGAGCGCGACATATTGTTCACCGGGGATTTCAATATCGGCGCGCTCAAGCAACGCCATGTCAATGCCAAGCGCGTCGAGGTGTGGGGCAAAGACATCCTTGAAGCGTCGGAAAAAGTTTTCCGAGATAACGGTACGCGCTGATTTCATGTTGTTCTTCGCAGATCGGTGCTGGGTGGAGCGGCTCAAGGGCGCTTGCCACGCAAACACAAAACACTTGAGTGATTCTTGATAGACCCAATTGGCGCCTGTCAGTCACAATTCATACACAGCGTACGCATGTGTGCAACCGTGGAAAATACCAGCAGATTCAGTGTCGACCATAACCCGTGAAAGATTAGCGGGGACCGGCCTGATCAACGCATCACTAACCTTTCCAGTGCAGTGCTTGAGCCTAGGTTAACTGAGCAAACCAGGAATACCGCCACAGCGCTCTGTCCAAATGTTCTTCGGCGACCCTGACATCTTTTCAGACCCCCGCGGATAGTGCGGACCGACTGTACAGATGTTTCGCACAGTGCTACTGGAAATTACCCGCAAGGAGCAATACCCTGCCATGAGCGCCCAACGTAACGAGCTTGATCATGTCAGGGAATACACTGTTTCAAAATCCGCGTTGGATGCGTGACCTCGTCCGCTTCTTGCCGCTGAAAAGCCAATTCGTCCTGTCGGGAAATATTCGTGACCTCCAGGCCTGCGAAGTCGCCCCTGGCATGGTCACAGCCCAGAGTTTCAACCAAACCCTATGCGACGCCCTGCTCGATACCGGCTATGGCCACGTGCTGGCCTGGGACCCGGTGGCCGGCTTTCGCGTGCTTGGCAAGCCCGGCAGCGACCCGGCACCGGGCCAGGCCCTGCTCCAGGAACTTGGCCTGAACCCGGTGAACGGCGCCGCGCCTGCAGGAATCGACCTGTTGGCCGCCACCATGCAGCGGCTGCAGGCCCGCAGCGATACGCCGGTCGCCCTGATCATCGATTTCGCCTCGCGCCTGGTGGTACGTAACGACTCCCTGAGTGCGGCCGAGCACCAACTGTTCACCCAGGCCCTGGTGCATGCCCACCAGGCTCGCAGCCGGCCACAGCCACAAACGCGCAAGCCTTTCTTCAATACGCTGCTGTGGCTGGTGGAAAAAGAAGGCGACCTACCGGACTGGCTGCTGGTCGACAATCCACGGATTCGCCATATTCCGGTATCCAAACCCGACCAGCTAGCCCGCCGCGCCCTGGCCCCGGCCTTGCTCAGGGGGCTCGCCGGTGGCCAGGAGGCGAGTCAGGATGCCATCGCCCAGGCCGTGGACGCCTTCGTGCAGAACACCGAAGGCCTGCTACTACTCGACCTCAGCGCCATCGCGCAACTGGCGCGGGTCGAAGGCGTGGCCATGGCGCAGATTGCCGATGCCGTACGCCGCTACAAAGTGGGTGTCACCGAAGACCCCTGGCTGCGCATCGACCGCCAGCGAATCCGCCAGGGCGACGCGCTGGTGCACCAGCGCGTCAAGGGCCAGGACCACGCGGTGACCCATATGCTCGACATCGTCAAGCGGGCGATGACCGGCGTCGGCGCCAGCCGCAAGGGCAACCGCCCGCGTGGCGTGGCCTTCCTGGCGGGCCCCACCGGGGTGGGCAAGACCGAGCTGGCCAAGACCATTACCAGCCTGCTGTTCGGTGACGAAAGCGCGTACATCCGTTTCGACATGTCGGAGTTCAGCGCCGAACATGCCGACCAGCGTCTGATCGGCGCGCCGCCCGGCTATGTCGGCTATGACGTGGGCGGCGAACTGACCAACGCGATTCGCGAGAAACCCTTCAGCGTGGTGTTGTTCGACGAAATCGAAAAAGCCCACCCACGCATCCTCGACAAGTTCCTGCAAATTCTCGACGACGGCGTGCTGACCTCCGGCCGCGGTGACCGGGTGTACTTCTCCGAGGCGCTGATCGTGTTCACCTCCAACCTGGGCATCTACCGCCAGGATGACAATGGCGAGCGCGTTGCCAACGTGCTGCCTGGCGAGCCCTATGAGCAGGTCCGGGAGAAGGTCCACAGCGAAATCGACCGGCATTTCAAGCTGGTGCTCAACCGCCCGGAAATCCTTAACCGCATCGGCGAGAACGTCATCGTCTTCGACTTCATTCGTGAAAATGTCGGCCAGCAGATCTTCGAACAGATGGTCGATGGCACCTTCAAGGACCTGCAACTGCAGGGGCTGCACGTGGCCATCGCCCCCGCGGCGCGCCAGGCGCTGCACACCCTGTGCCTGCGCGACCTGTCCAACGGCGGCCGTGGCATCCGCAACCAGCTCGAGGCGCATCTGCTCAACCCGCTGGCGCGGGCCTTGTTCGACCAGGACGCACAAACGGGCGAACACTTCGCCATCAGCGACCTGGGTGCTGACGGGCTGACCCTGGAACGCCGCTGACCATGGAGCTGAGCCTGTCCCGCGTGCACTTCCCGGTCACCACCCTCGGCCCGGGTCGGCGCCTGGGTATCTGGTTCCAGGGTTGCAGTATCCGCTGCCCTGGCTGCATTTCCGCTGACACCTGGGGGCCAGGGCAGCGCCGCGTGAGCATCGCGCAACTGCTGGCGCAACTGGCGCCCTGGCTGGCCGAGGCCGACGGCATAACGGTCTCCGGCGGTGAGCCGTTCGACCAGTTCCCTGCCCTGCTTGCCTTGCTCCAAGGCCTGCGCCATTCGAGCCCGTTGGACATCCTGGTGTACAGCGGCTACTCGCTGGAGTACCTGCAACCCCAGCTGCGCCAGGCCGAAGGCCTGATCGACGCGTTGATCAGCGATCCGTTCGAGGCGCACAGCGAACAAACCCTGGCGCTGCGCGGCAGCGACAACCAGCGCCTGAACCTGCTGACTGCACTCGGCCATGAACGCTTGGCCTGCTACGAGCGCCCCTTGCAAACCGCCGACAAGGCCCTCGACCTGATGTTCGACGAGAACGGCAGCGTGTGGATGGCGGGGATTCCCCTGCGTGACGACCTGCTGCGCCTGCACGACCTGCTGAGTGCGCAAGGCCATAAGGTCCGCACCAGTGCGCACCGCCACTGAATGGAAGTCGCCTCATGATTCGATTCTGCCCAAACTGCAACACCGCACGCCCAGTCCAGGAAATGTTCTGCGAAGGCACTGTCGACCAGGCCCCGTGCAACTGGGACCTCGCCGGCGAGCCTATCCATGCCGACGGCTGGCGGCCGCAGATCATACATACCCAGGAAAACCTGCCGCAGGGGCACCCGCCCCCTGCGCATGGCATCGTCTGCGAAAACGGCCATGCCATGGACCCGGGCGACCTGATGTGCCTGCAGTGCGACGCCCCACCCGCCCAGGTGGTACCGGCAAACGTGCCAGATGCACCGAGCGCCGATGCGCCAGCGCTCGGCGAAACCCTGATCGAAGGCTGGTCGTTGATCCGTCAGGTCAGCAACACAGACGGCGTGCGCGAGCGTTACCTGGCTGTGCACCAGGAAACCGCACGCCAGGCTGTACTCACCCTTTACCGCCCAGGCGCAGAACCCGACCCGGCCGTGTACGATGTGATCCGTCGTCTGCCCCGCGAGCACGTACCCGAGATCATGGCCACCGGTCGCTGGGATGGCCGCGCTTTCGAAGTGATCGAGGAACTGACCGGCGGCAGCCTAGCCGACCTCGGCGGCGTGATACATGAAGCGCACAGCGTACGCCATGTGTTGCGCGAACTGGGCCAGGCGCTGCACGCCTTCAACGAAGCCGGGCTGCGCCACCGTGACCTGCGCCCGACGAGCCTGCTGGTGCGAGCCCACGAGCCGCTCGACCTGGTAATCAGCGGCTTTGGCTCGGCCCGACTGTCGGAGTTCGACCTGGACATTGTCTCGCCCTTGGAGACCAGCCGCTACATGGCACCCGAAGCCATCGCCGGTGGCGTGGCGGCCGCCTCGGACTGGTGGAGCCTGGGCATGATCCTGCTCGAACAGCTGACAGCGGGTGCCTGTTTCGAGGGTATTCATCCCAATGCCTTCCTAATCCATGTCCTGGCCAACGGTGTACCGATCCCTGACGACCTGGAGCCACAGTTGAACCTGCTGTTGCGCGGCCTGTTGGCACGCGACCGCCACCAGCGCTGGCAATGGCCCGAAGTCGAGGCCTGGCTCGACGGGCGCCCGGTGCAGGCGCCGGCCTCGGCCTTCGCCGAACATGACAACGGCCAAGGCGCCACTTTGCAATTGGGCGAGAAGCGCTACCACAAGCCGGCTGTCTTCGCCCTGGCCGCCGCGCACGCTGAGCATTGGCCGCAGGCACTCGACCACCTGCTGCGCGGCGTCATCGTCACCTGGGCCGAGCAGCTCGGCCTGCCAGCCCCGTTACTCGCCGGCCTGCGCCAGGTGGTGCAGCATGAAGGGCTGGAGGACGACTTCCGCCTGATGCTCGCGCTGAAACTGCTCAACCCGGAAATCCCGCTGATTCACCGTGGCGATATCGTGACCCCGGGCTGGTTGCTGGAGCATCCCCTGGAAGGCTACCGGCTGATCAGCGGCTCGGTGCCCGACCTGCTGGAGCAACTGCAGACCGACAACTGGCTGTCGCGCCTGAAGCTGCGGGCCGAGCTGGTTCGCCAGCGCGCCCTGCACCAGCAGATCGAACTGGTCGAGGAGACCTTGCGGGTATACCTGCTTTCGACCTCGCGGGCCAAGCTGAGCAGCGAATGGCAAGCGCGCCAGCGCCTGCTGCCAGATACCGAGCACCCCGGCCTGCTGGCATTGGCGGAACGGCGGGTAATCGCCGAGGAAGACCTGATCGTGCTGCTCAGCGCGTCTATCGGCCAGTTCCGGTCAGTCGATGCGATCATCGAGGAAGCCGCCAAGTTGGCCGGCAGCGTCGAGGTCGGCTGGTTCGACCGCGAAGCAGCCACTGCATTGTTGCAGCACCCGCGTCAGGACCTGTACCACATCGTCGACGATCGCATACGCGGTTTCGCCCGCAGCGGCGTCGACGCAGTGGACGCCTGGGCCGAACAGTTCCGCCTGGAACGGCGCATGCCACTGGCCCAGGCTCTGGTCCTGCTGGCCATCCCGGCCAGCCAGTGGCTGGAACCGCAAAAGCAGCAATATGTGTCGCAGATCCTCGAGTTCTTCGAGAAGAAAGTGGTGACCGCCGTGATGCGCGGCCCGCTGGTGCGCATGAGCATCGGCAAGACCACCGCCCGGGTCGACCTCAACGAGCTGCACAGCGAGCGCCACCCGGCCGCCGGCTTGCTCGATCACCTGCTGCAACGCAACGAGCGGGCCGTGAACCTGGACCCGGAATGCTTGCAGGCCACGCCGCAAATCGCCTCGCGCCTGCACGCGCTGTACCGGCAGAGCGCGCTGTACAAGCGCGACACCGGTATCGACGGGTTGTACCTGGGCTTCCCATTCCTGCTCAGCCGCGACCCACGCGGCACCACTCGCACCCGCATCATTCCCTTGCTGTTGTGGCCGGTGAAGCTATTGCTTGAGTTAGGTAGCCGCGGCCATGTGGCGCTTGCCTTCGACAGCGAGCGCGAAGAAGTGCGCCTGAACCCGGCGCTGGAAAGCGTGCTCGGGGCCGAGGCCTGCAAGCGCTGGCGCAAAACTGCCGACGAACTGCTCGGCCGCTCCTCGATCCGCGCCAGCGACGTCATGGACGCCTTCGGCATGCTGGCCACGGCACGCTCACGCACCCTCGCCGGCTTGCCGGCCAGCAGCGTAGAAGTCGCGCCCTACCAGGATGAGTTGGCCTGCGCCGCCGTATTGTTCCACGTCACCTTCCTGGGCCAGGCCATCGGCGAGGACCTGCGTCAGCTCAAAGCGCTGTCACCTGCTGGCAGCGGTCTCGAGACCGCTCTACGGCTGAGGGGCGACGATGAAAGCGAAGCCGTGCCCGCGCCGACGGAGCTACAACGCTACTTCACTGTCGCCAGCGACCCGTCCCAGGAAGCCGCCGTGCTGCAAGCGCGCCAAGGCCCAGGCCTGCTGGTCGAGGGGCCGCCGGGGACCGGCAAGAGCCAGACCATCGTCAACATGGTCGCCGACGCCATTGGCCGGCAACGCAGCCTGCTCATTGTCTGCCAGAAGCACGCGGCGCTGGAGGTGGTGTACAAGCGTCTGGTAGCCGAGGGGCTGGGCCAGCGCATCGTCATGCTCAACGACGTCAACCGCGACCGCGAACCGATCATCCGCAGCATTCGTGAACAGCTGGAAACCTTGTTCACCGGCGGCGACGAAGGGAAAGGCCTGCTCCGTCAGCGCGAGCAGATGGCGGCGCGCATCGAAACCCTCGAAGGCGAACTCGATCGCTTCCACCAGAGCCTGCACCGGCAGGACCCGGCCACCGGCTTGAGCTACCGGCGCCTGCTGGGCGAACTGATCGCGCTCGAGGACGGGCCGGCACCGCTCGAATTCCCGGCGTTGCGCCAGCGTCTGGCCGCGCTAGACGTTGCCAGCCTGACACGCCTGGAAGAAAACTGCGCGCCGCTGATTCGCCTGTGGCTACCTGCCCGCTACGAAGGCAGCCCCTTGGCTCAGTTGCAGCCCTTTGCAACTGACCGCTCCACCCTGCTGGCATTCACCGACAGCCTGCAGGCTTTCAGCCAGGCCGAACAGCAGCGCCAGGCTACCCTGCAAGCGCACCCGGCCAGCTTCGAGATCGACGACCCTGCGCCGTACCGAACGTGGATGGCCAGCCACGTGGCGACCTTGCTTGACCTGAGCCCGGAACAGCGGCTGCGTCTGGCCCGCTGGCTGCCACTGTTCCGCAGCAAGGACGGCGAGCCGCAGCCGCGTGGCGAGTCGATGCTGAACGAACTGCGGCAACTGCAGCAGCAGCTCGACCAACTGCCCGAAAGCCATTACCAGCCAGCACTGTCGCCCGCCTTGAGCCTTGTCGACAGCAAAGCGCTGCGCAGCCTGGAAAGCGATTGCGCCAAGGTCATGGCGGCAGGCTCCTGGCTCGCACGCATCAGCCCGTTGCACCTGCTCAGGCGCAAGCGCCTGTACGGCTTCCTCGAAGCCCAGGGTGAAGCCCGTGTGGATGAAGCCTTGCCTGGGCTGCACGCGGCAATCGACCTGGAGCAGCATTGGCGCCCTCTGCGCGCCGAGCTTGCCGTACTGCACCAAAACCTGGACCTGGAGAACATTGCCCCGCAGGCAGGCATGGAACTGGCAGCCACGGTCAAAGGTGATATCCGTCAGCTCGTTGAAATCCAGACGTTGGCCCAGGCCCTGGCGCAGTCGCCGCGCGCACGCCAGGCCGACGAGGCAGTGCTTACCGGCGACAAACAGCATCTGGAGGCGTTGCTCGGCGACCTGGACGCCTCGCTGCTGCGCCAAGGCGTGCGCCAGTCCAGCCTGGAACAGCTCAAGCTGCTCGACGACTGGCTCGGCAGCGAACTGGCCCAACAGCTGCGTCATGCCGTGGAACACAACCTGAACAACGAACTGGCACTCGGCCGCCTGCACGACGCCTTGCCCCACCTGGCGGCCTATCAGGGCTTCCGGGCTCGCGCCGGGCAGCTCACCGAGACCGAGCTGGCGTTGCTGGCCCTGCTGCGCCAACGCCAGGCGGAACTCGACGCCTTGCCAGCCGATCAGCTCGACGCTGCCGTGCGCCGCCTGCTCAACCGCGAAGCACGGCTAGGTTGGAAGCACCGCATCGAGCAGGCCAACCCAGAGCTGCTGTTCAGCCAGGAGGAAGCTCAGGCCAAGGTCGCCAGCCTGGCCCAGGCCGATACACGCATGCGTGAGCTCAACCGCGAACTGTTGGCCACCGGTATCGACCCGGCGCGCCTGGGCAGCCGCAAGCAGTGGGAGGACGTGACCCGGCTAACCGGCAAGCGCTCGCGCCGGCTGCGCGAATTCCTCGAACTTGGCGCCCCACTGGGGCTGATGACATTGCGCCCGGTGTGGCTGATGAACCCGGACGTGGCCAGCCGCGTATTGCCGTTGAAAAACGGCCTGTTCGACACGGTGATCTACGACGAGGCGTCGCAGATGCCGGTGGAGTTCGCCCTACCGACCCTGTTCCGCGGCCAGGTCACGGTAGTCAGTGGCGACGAGAAGCAGATGCCACCGACAGCGTTCTTCTCCAGCCGCGTCGAAAGTGACGAGGCCGAACTGTTCGATGGCGACGAGCCCGACGAGGATGCCGACGAAGAGCAACGCGAAGCGTTCGAGGACACCTGGAACCGCCGTGAGATCAAGGACTGCCCGGACCTTCTGCAACTGGCGCGCAACGCCCTGCCCAGCACCACCCTGCAAATTCACTACCGCTCGGCCTACCGCGAACTGATCGGATTCTCCAACGCCTCGTTTTACGGCAACCGCCTGAACGTGCCGGTACGCCATCCCCAGGCGAGCATCCGCCAGCTCAAGCCGCTGGAACTGATCCAGGTCGATGGCCTGTACCAGAACCAGAGCAACGCCGTTGAGGCCGAGCGTGTCGTGCAGTACCTGGAAGCGCTCTGGCAGAAACCCTGCGAACAGCGCCCCTCGGTGGGCGTGGTGACCTTCAACCGCAAGCAGGCCGAGCTGATCGAGGAGCATCTGGAGGCCCGCGCCAGCGAAGACGAAACTTTCCGCGCCGCATACGCCCAGGAGCGCGAACGCAGCGAGGACGGCGAAGACATGTCGGTGTTCGTCAAGAACGTCGAGAACGTGCAGGGTGATGAGCGCGACGTGATCGTGTTTTCTTCCACCTTCGGCCGCAACAGCCAGGGCACCTTCCGCCGCAACTTCGGCGTGCTCGGCCAGAGCGGCGGCGAACGCCGCCTGAACGTGGCGGTTACCCGCGCACGGCACAAGGTGGTGATGATCACTTCGATGCCCATCGCCGATATTTCGGACATGCTCAACACCCAGCGCGCCCCGGTCAGCCCACGCGACTACCTGCAAGGCTACCTGGAATACGCGCGGGCGCTGTGTGCCGGCGAATTCAACTACACCGGCAAGCTGCTGGGCCGCCTGCAAACCGACCGCAGCACACTGGGACACGGGCACGAGCAGGGCCGCGACGGCTTCGCCAGGATCGTTGGCGCGTTCATCGCGTCCCTGGGTTGGCACGCCGCCCCGGCCAGTGAAGGCGACGCGTTTGGCCTGGACTTCGCTATCGAAAGCCCGGGTACCGGTACCTATGCGATCGGCATCGAATGCGACGCGCCCAGCCACGCCCTGCTCGAACGCGCCCGAGCCCGGGAGATCTGGCGACCCTCTGTACTGCGCCGGGCGATCCCGCATATCCACCGCGTGTCGTCGCAGGCCTGGTACCACGACGGCGATAGCGAACGCGCCCGCCTGCGCGCAGCCATCGAGCGCGCCATGCAGACCGAACGGCCGACGCACCCCGTCGCCACGTCCAACGACAAGGAGACCTGCCAATGAGTGGCCCGAAGGTGGTGCGCATCGTCACCCGCGAAGAAATCATCGCCATTTGTGAGGGCCATCTGCGCCGCCTTGAACAGGCCGTTGCCCGCTGGGAAGCCCAGGCTGAAAAGCTTGGCCAGCTGACCGAGCACGAGCGTGCGGCCATGCGGGCACGGCAGGCGCGATTGTGTGCCTTGCTCGCTGATGAGCAGTTCCGAGAGCTGCAGAAGGCGGTACCCATCGAAATCGAGCACCTGCGTCGCGACCAGCTGGCGCGCGAGGAGCGCGCCGTGTTGCAAGCGGCAGAGCAGCGTCAGCAGCAGCGCCGCATGCAGCAAAACGCGACGCTTCTGCTCAAGGCCCTCGGCAGCCGCACCGGCACCGACGCGCAGGTGTTGCAAGCCCTGACGCGGCTGGCCGATGGCGCCCGACTGGACAATGCCGAACAGCTGCTGGCCCAGGGCTTCGCCCAACTGAGTAACAGTAGCGAACCGCATGCCCTTGGCGAGCAGCAACGCGAGCTGGCTCAGCGGCTCAAGGATGATGCGCCCACGCCCGACCTGAACACCTGGCTGGCTGAGCGAGCACAAGCGACCCGCGACCCACGCCTGCAGCAGATCGACCGGCATATCGCCGAGCTGCAACTGTTGCAGGGCGCAGCCTGTGCGGCGCCGTTCGTGCAGGCTCTCGCCCGCGCCGAAGCGCAGGCCCAGGAGCAGCAGCGCAACTTGCTGCTCGACAGCCTGGTAATCGAGCTGGCCAGCAATAGCCGCGACATCCAGCTCCGGCGCGATTCGCTTGCCAAGCTGCAGGACCTGGCGAACGAAGTACAAACCCACCTGGGCGCTGGGCAGGAGGCGTTGCTCGAGCAGGTCAGCCAGTGCACGGCCACCACCGCGCAAGCCATCCTGGGCGAACTGACGGGCCGCTGCGAAGCGATTCTTGCGGCCCATGTGCAAGCGCAAGCCGCCCTCGCCCGTCGCGAAGCCATGCTCCAGGGGCTGGCCCAGCTCGGCTACGAAGTTCGCGAAGGCATGACCACCTCTTGGGCCGAATCAGGCAAGGTAGTGCTGCGCAAGCCAGCCACGCCGGGCTATGGCGTGGAACTGGGCGGCAAGGCCGACAACGGCCGCCTGCAGGTACGCGCCGTGGCATTGAGCCGCGATCGCGACAAGCAGCGTGACCGGGATATCGAGACGATCTGGTGCAGCGAGTTCGAACGCCTGCAAACACTGCTGCAGAACGGTGGAAGCGAACTACTCATCGAGCGAGCGATGGGGGTCGGTGAAACACCGCTCAAGGAGGTGCTGTCGGTAGAAGACGAGGTCATGGCTACAGCCGCACGACTACAAACCAAGTAGCCTGGCAGAACCCATGTCGCAAGCTTCGATTCCTCAGGTGGGCAGCATGACGCCCTGCGCCTCGAAATACCGGCTCAAGGTAGTCGCCTCCCCCTCAGGATCAGCCAGCGCGACATAGTTGTCAGGCCGCAACAGGTAAGCAGCATTTCTGGCAACGCCGGCTTTCTCGTACGCATGCTCCCAAGCGAAAACATGCAGCGCAATACCGTGCCTTGCGCACCATTGGGACAAGTCGGCCTTGGCTTCGCCGTAAACATGCACCTGCCACTGAATGGCTGCCAGTGAAGCGTAGTTGTCCTCGGTGCCCACAGGCAGCCATGGCAGGCGATCACCGCCCTGAACGCCACCGGCCTTGCCTTGGCTCAGCGGGCTTTCGCGGTAATCGAGGGTGGTTTGCGAAACCACTCGGAACAGGTACTCGCGGACGTTTTCGCTCTTGTATGCAACGCTCGCGAAGAGCGGCGCGATGCGAGTACGTACAAAGTCGGCAAATCCGCCCTGAGCGGTAACGAAGGTGAACAGTTTGTCAGTTGTCTCCACCAGCGTGCGGGCAAACGCCTGGCGTTCGATCTGGTAGCTGTCGAGCAATGTGTCGGGCGCCTTCCCTTCCAACACCGCGGCCAGCTTCCATGCCAGGTTGATCGCGTCCAGAATGCCGGTGTTCATGCCCTGCCCGCCCGCCGGGCTATGCACATGCGCAGCATCACCGAGCAGAAACGCCCGGCCACGGCGGAAATGGTCCGCGACGCGATGGTGAACACGGTAGGTGGAAAACCAGTTCACGGCGGTAATCCTGAGGTTCAAGCCGTTGATGGCATCATGGCCAACGTCCTCGAACGTCAGATGTTCAGGATGCTCGGCTCGCTCATCACGCACGGTGCCAATCAAGCGGTACTGATCCCTTTCGCCATAGCACAAGAGCAGCACAAAATCGGATTTGTCAAAAGCGATATGCCCCTCACCTGCCGGCTCGACGCCAGTTACCCTGACATCTGCAACATAGAAAAGCTGTTTGTAGGTGCCGCCCTCGAAACCGCTGCCGATCTCTTGCCGCACAAGCGACCGAGCGCCATCGCACCCCGCCAGAAAAGCCGCAGTGCAGGACTCTTCTCGCCCATCAGCATGTTTCAGCAGGGCCGTGACATGGCTTTCACCCTCCTCGAAGGACAGCAGTTCGGTCTGCCGTTCCACATCCACGCCGAGTGACTGGAGCTGCTGCACCAGCAGGCGCTCATGGCGGTCCTGGGGGTAGATCAACACGAAGGGATACGCTGAAACCTCTCTGCCTGCGTCGCCCAAGGGGATACGCGCCCTGTGCCGACCGCGTGCCCACATGTTCATGGCAGGGGTTTTATAGCCGGCCTCTATCACTGGCTCGGCCAGGTCGAGCTGGCGATAGAGCTCCAGCGTGCGGGCTTGAACAGCCATTGCGCGAGAAGCTTCGCCAAGACCACTGCTCTTGTCGACGATCCTTACGGCGACGCCTTGCCTGTTGAGCCAAAGAGCAAGAACCAGCCCGGTCGGACCGGCTCCGACAATGAGAACGTCGGTCTGCGCCATGATCTCACCTCGAACATCAGTGACTCCAGAATCATGAATGTTCCTGATAGCGCGCAAAGTCAACGATTTATAGGTCGTTCGCAAACAAGGGGGCATTTGCCCCCCCGGATTGCACAAGCTTCGCCCCTCACGATTCGAAGCCATGAGTGGCCCTTGCATCGGTCATAGCAGCTCGGGGAATGCAGCGCCAAGCAGGCCCGGGTCCTTCAGGATAGATGCGCTGCTGGCGATATCCGGAGCCAACCAACGGTCCTGGACATACGCCGGAACCCGTTCGCGCAACAACCGCCAGGCAACGTTGGTACCCGCGCCAAAGCGTTGCTCCTTGAGGAACTCGAATGCCTGGGCCGCCAACAGGTATTCGATGGCAAGAATCTGCGTGCAGTTCTCCAGGGCGCGGTGCAGCTTCAACCCGGCATTGGTGCCCATGCTCAGATGGTCCTCCTGCAGGCCGGAGGTGACGTAGTTGTCGACGACTGCCGGTTGTGCCAGCTGACGGTTTTCCGCACACAGTGAAGCGGCCACGTACTGGACAATCATCATGCCCGAATTCACCCCCGGCTGGCTGACCAGGAACGCCGGCAAGCCGCTGACCAACGGGTTGATCAGGCGATCGAGACGACGCTCGGCAATCGCCCCGATCTCGGCCACCGCGATGGCCAGCAAGTCGGCCGCCATGGCCACCGACTGGCCGTGCGGATTCGCCTGGGAAACCACCCGATACGACTCGGGCGTACCCAGCAGCATCGGGTTGTCGGTGGTGGAGTTGAGTTCGGTTTCGATCTGCCGCGCAGCGTGTTCCAGCTGATCGCGCGCGGCGCCATGAACCTGCGGAATCGAGCGAATGCTCAAGGCGTCCTGGGTGCGAATGCCTTGGCTGCTGGCAATGATTTCGCTGCCGTCGAGCAGGCGCCGCAGGTTACTACCCACGCGCTGCATGCCGGGGTGCGGTTTCATCGCGATGATTTCAGGGTCGAAGGCATCGAGTTGGCCGCGCAGGGCCTCGAAGCTCATGGCGCTGATAACGTCCGCCCATTGGCTCAACCGAGTTGCGTCGTCCAGGGACAGGCAGCTAAGGCCGGTCATGCAAGGGGTACCGTTGACCAGGCACAGGCCATCCTTGGCACCCAGTTTGACCGGCGCCAGGCCGACCTCGGCCAAGGCCTGCTGCGCCGGCATGATCTGGCCGCGATAGCTGACCTGGCCGACGCCCAGCAAGCTGATGCTGATATGCGCCATGTGGGTCAGGTACCCCACCGACCCCTGCTTCGGCACCTGCGGGGTGATGTGCTGGTTGAGCAGGGTCAGCAGCGCCTCGACCACCTTGCGCTGCAGGCCGGAACGGCCCTGGCAGAAATTGATGATCGCCGCACACATGATCGCCCGGGTCTGTTCGTCCGACAGCGCCGTACCCACGCCACAGGCATGGCTGAGCAAGGTGTTGTGCGACAGCTGGCTGAGTTGTTCGTCCTGCAACGAGACATTGCACAGGGCGCCGAGCCCGGTGTTGACGCCATAGGCGCGGTCACCGCTGGAAACGATGCGCTGGACAATGGCCTGGGCGTTCTCGATCCGCGCCCAGGCCGATGGGGCCAGCTCAAGCTTCGCGCCATGCCGGGCCACTGCCACCACGTCCTGCCAACGAACTGGCGCGTCGGCGATGATGATTCTTTCGGCAAACGACATACACGCGTTCCTTAAAGCGAAGCTACGCGACGCTGCACGAAACGATCGACGTATTCGTCCGCAGGCTGGTAGAGGATTTCTTTCGGTGTGCCGACCTGGACCAGCCGACCGTCCTTGAGAATGGCAATCCGGTTGCCGATGCGCACTGCCTCGTCCAGGTCATGCGTGATGAAGACGATGGTCTTGTGCAGGGTCTTCTGCAGCTCCAGCAACTGGTCCTGCATTTCGGCGCGAATCAGCGGGTCGAGCGCACTGAAGGCTTCGTCCATCAGGATGATGTCGGTGTCGGCAGCCAGGGCGCGGGCCAGGCCGACGCGCTGACGCATGCCACCCGACAACTGGTGCGGGTACGACTTTTCGTAACCCTTGAGGCCCACGGTGTTGATCCAGTGCAGGGCACGCTCTGTGCACATGGCCTTGCTCTCGCCACGAACTTTCAGGCCGTAGGCGACGTTGTCCAGCACGGTGCGGTGCGGCAACAGGCCGAAGCTCTGGAACACCATGCTGATCTTGTGCCGGCGGAATTCGCGCAGGGCTTGCATGTCGTACTGCAGAATGTCTTCGCCATCGACCAGGATCTGGCCGCTGGTCGGGTCGATCAGGCGATTGAAGTGGCGCACCAGGGTGGACTTACCCGAGCCCGACAGCCCCATGATCACGAAGATCTCGCCGCTGCCGATGGACAACGAGAGATCGTTGACCCCGACCACGCAACCGGTTTCGGCCAGGACCTGATCCTTGGCTTTTTGCTGGCGGATCAGTTTCAGGGCATCTTCGGCGCGAGCACCGAATATCTTGAAGACATTCTTGACTTCGATCTTGTTCATTGTCTGTTTGGCGCTCATTTGCCCACCCCATGCCGTGGTCGGCCATAGGCCTGGGTAATGCGGTCGATCACGACCGCCAGAATCACGATGGCCAGGCCCGCTTCGAGGCCGCGGCCCACATTCAGGGTCTGGATGCCGACCAAAACGTCTTCACCCAGGCCACGGGCACCGATCATCGAGGCGATGACCACCATCGACAGGGCCATCATGGTGGTCTGGTTGATACCGGCCATGATGCTCGGCAACGCCAGTGGCAGCTGCACGCCGAACAGTTGCTGCATGCGATTGGCACCGAAAGCGTTGATAGCCTCCATGACCTCGCCATCCACCTGGCGAATGCCCAGGTCGGTCAGGCGAATCAACGGCGGCGCGGCATAGATGACGGTGGCGAAGATCGCCGGCACCTTGCCCAGGCCGAACAGCATCAGCACCGGTATCAGGTACACGAAGCTGGGCATGGTCTGCATGATGTCGAGCAGCGGCATCAACACCGCCCGCAGGCGATCGTTGCGCGCCGACAGCACACCCAGCGGAATGCCGACCAGGACTGATATCAGCGTTGCGACCAGCATCAGCGCCAGGGTCTGCATCAGCTTGTCCCAGAGGCCGACCGCGCCGACCAGGAACAGCAAGCCGACGATCACGGCAGTGGTCACGACTTTGCGGGTGGCGTGCCAGGCGATACCGGCGACGATGGCCAGCATCAGCCACCAGGGTACTGCGCGCAGCAGGCCTTCGAGGTTGACGATGGCCCACAGCAGGGTGTCGGAGATGTGCCGGAACACGTCACCGTAGTTGGTTACAAGCGCATCGACCCAGCCATTGACCCAGTCGGCAATGGAAAACGTGTAGTTCTTGGGAAACATGGAATTCTCTCGAGCAAGTGCATGAAACGGACTGTCGCGTGCCTTGTCCGGCAGGGGCCGGACGAGCCCACACGCTCAGAGTGCCGCGTCGACCTTTTTGGCTGCGTCTTCGCTGACCCAGCTGTGCCAGACCTCGGGGTGTTCCTTGAGGAACAACTTGGCCAGTTCCGGCGACTCGATGCGATCTTTGCTCATGCGCGCCAGGTTCTGGTTCAGCAGGTCGATCGGCAGATTGACCTTTTCCAGCACCGCCACCAGTTCCGGCGCCTGCTCGTGGAAGGCCTTCGACAGGCCCACTTTGATGGTCAGGGATTTATCCACGCCTGGCTTCTCGTCCAGCTTGACCAGGTCGACCAGGCCCATCAGCGGCGTCGGCGACCAGTAGTAGAACAGGATCGGCTCGCCACGCTTGTAGCTCGACAGCACGGCGGCATCCAGTGCCGGGCCGGTGCCCGGGCGGAAGTTGGTGTAGCTGCTTTCCAGGCCGTAGTGCTTGAGCATCTCGCTGTTGTCCAGCTCGCAGGTCCAGCCGGCCGGGCAATTGTAGAAGCGCCCCTTGTCCGGTTCTTCCGGGTCCTTGAATACCTGGGCGTATTGCCCAAGATCGGCGATGGTCTTGAGGTTCGGCGCCTTGGCTTCGAGTTTGCGCTTGGGGTCGCCTTCGATCACGTAACGCGGCACATACCAGCCTTCGACCGCGCCAACGACCGGCGCGCCGACGCCAACGACCTTGCCGGCAGCGGCAGCCTTGTTCCAGACCTCGCTGCGCCCTACCCACTCTTCGGCAAACACCTGAATGTCGTTGCTGCTCAGGGCGTTTTCCATGGAGATGGAGTTGCCCGGCAGGCTGTCGGTTTCACAGCCATAACCATTTTTCAGCACGAACTGCATCACGTCCGTGAGCAGCATCCCGCTTTCCCAGTTCAATCCGGCGAATTTCACCGGTTTGCCAGACTCGCACCAGCCGGCCGCCTGGCTGGCACCAGCGGCCGCCAGCAGCCCGAAAGATAGTGTCGTGGTCAGCAGAGCCTTTGTAATTTTCATTGTGACGCTCCCAAACAAGAACATGGATTGCAGTAGTCGAGGGCATCCGGCCCAAAGAGGGTCGCCAAACTGGCTGATCAGCCTTGCAATCGGCATCGGCGTGGCACCTGTGATCGGTGGCCACTGCACAGAGGAAATATTTCACAACCTCAAAAAAGGATAAAATAATATGTCCTGATGTATCACAACGGAAAAACCTATGAAGTTCACACTGCGACAACTGCGCTACGCGCTCGCAGCGGCCAAGCACGGGAACCTGACGACTGCCGCCATGGAGCTTCATGTTTCGCAGCCCTCCATTTCGGCGGCCATCAGCGAATTGGAAGAGGTGCTGGGTCAATCGATTTTCGTGCGCCAACGTGGCCTCGGCATATCGCTGACCCCGTTCGGGCGTACCGTCATGGTCCAGGCCCGTCGCGTTCTGAGCGAGGCTCGGACCTTTGCCGAGATCAATGCCAATGCGGGAGAGTGTGTCGGAGAGTTGGTAGTCGGGTGTTTTGAAGACCTGGCGCCCTATTGCCTGCCACAGATCGTGCGCCGGATGCAGGAGTCCTGCCCGAGGGTCACGGTCGATATGCGCGAAGGCAGCTTCGATTATGTTGGCAAGCGGCTGAGTGAGGGCGCGATAGAGCTGGCGATCACCTACGATCTGGGTCTGCCGCCGAACACTCAATGCACCCAGCTGTGCCAGCTGACCGCTCAGGTACTGCTGGCCGCCGATCATCCGTTGGCCAAAGAGTCGCGCGTCAGCCTCAAAGCGCTATCCGAATACACCCTGGTAGTCACCGATCAGGTCCACAGCTGGCAGCATGTGCTGGACCTGTTCAGCTTCTACGATCTTTCGCCCGCCGCTGTACACCGTGTGCGCACCTTCGAGATGCAGCGTAGCCTGGTCGCCAACGGGTTTGGCGTGGCGCTGATCTACACCCGGCCATTTGGTGACCGCAGCTATGATGGCCAAGCGTTGGTGTGTCGGCCGACCGAGGAGAAATTGCCAACGCACAGCATCGTGCTGGCGCATGATCAGCGCTATCCGCTGACGCCTTCGGCTGAGGCGTTCAAGGACCTGGCGGTGGCATGGTTCGCGGAGCGGCCGTCGTTTGCATCCGAATGAAACTGCCCTCCTCTGCGAGGCGTCATTGCGCTAACGATACCTGGTCTTTCATCATCCCCATCAGTACCTCGTTTTCCAGCGGTTTGCTGAGCAAAAAGCCTTGTACTTCATGGCATTGGTCATCGCTGAGCAAGGCCAGTTGCTCGGCGGTCTCGACACCTTCGGCAGTCACCGTCATGCCCATTGCATTGCCAAGGTTGATGATGGCCTGGACCACGCTACGATCGCTGCCGCTCTTGCCCAGGTGCTGCACGAAGCGCTTGTCGATCTTGATGCTGTCGAACGGGTAGGTACGCAGGTAGCCCAACGAGGAGTAACCGGTCCCGAAGTCGTCCATGTTCAGGCGCACGCCCAGCTCCTTCAGTGCAAGCATGGTGTGCAGTGCGCCTTCGACATCGTTGAGCATGACGTTCTCGGTAATTTCCAGCTCCAGGCGGTGGGCTGGCAGCCCGGTGGCGCGCAACGCGTTGCCGACGTCGCGGACCACATCGCTGCGGCTGAACTGGGCCGGCGACATGTTGACCGAGACCATCACCGCCTGCGGCCAGCCCCGCGCCTTGATACAGGCTTCCTGCAGCACCCAGTTGCCAAGCAGCACGATCAGGTCGGACTCTTCGGCAAGCGGGATGAAACGATCCGGGCGGAGCAGGCCCAGGCGCGGGTGTTGCCAGCGCACCAGGGCCTCGGCCGATGCGATCGAGACCCCATCGACCTTGAAGCGCGGCTGAAAATGCAGCACCAGTTCGCCACGCGGTATGCCCTCACGCAGCTCGCTTTCCAGCACACGCTTCTCCATCAAAGCGGCGTTCATCTGTGCCGAAAAGAAGCGCCAGGTGTTCTTGCCCGCCTGCTTGGCGCTGTAAAGGGCCACGTCGGCGTGTCGGATCAGGTCGCTCGGCGTACCAGGGTACTCGGCCGACAGCACTACACCCAGGCTTACCCCCACTTGCACGACATGCCCTTCGACCTGAATGGGGCGTTTGATCGCCTCGATCAC
This sequence comes from Pseudomonas sp. X4, assembly GCF_040784925.1. Lineage (NCBI taxonomy): Bacteria > Pseudomonadati > Pseudomonadota > Gammaproteobacteria > Pseudomonadales > Pseudomonadaceae > Pseudomonas > Pseudomonas sp. X4. The sequence continues at coordinate 5,689,014 of NZ_CP160798.1, forward strand.
GCGCATGCAGAATCGGTCCATGTCCTGCTGATCGCCTGGCCGGGTCAGTACGACGATGAACTCATCGCCTCCCAGACGGGCGACCAGATCACTGTCACGGGTAACTTGACCGAGGCGGCTCGCTACCTCGAGCAGCACCGCGTCGCCGGCCGGATGCCCAAGGCTGTCGTTGATTGGCTTGAAGTTGTCCAGATCGAGCATCAGCAGCGCCACCTGCGGTAGCTCAGCGCCAGGGGCTGATTGTTCGAGGAAACGGAACAGCTTGTTGCGATTCGGCAGGCCGGTCAGGGCGTCGTGCAAGGAGAGGTGCTGAATCTGGGCATGGGCGGCGACTTCGTCGGTGATGTCGCTGCACGTGCCACGAAAGCCGGTACACACGCCCTCGGCCACGATCGCGCGAGAAGCGATCCTGCAGATACGCTGCTGGCCTAGATGGTCCTGGTACTGGCAGCGCAGCGTGCCGGAAGAGCCTGTCGCGGCCAGGCTGTGCAGCGAGGTCCGGAGGTTGCTGGTATCACACGACAGCAACTCGGTAATCGGGCGCTGTCTCCAGGCCTCGACGGGGTGCCCGGTGAGTTCGGTGAACCGGTCCGAAAGGTAGGTCAGGCGGAGGAGCACATCCGTTTCCCAGATCCAGTCCGAGGCAGCTTCGGCCACTGCCTTGAAGCGCTCTTCACTTGATTGCAGGGCAACCCTGGAAGTCACCAGCGCACGGTGGCTGCGATCGATCCTGGTGCTGGCGCGGATCGCATAGCGTGCAAACAATGCCATGCTCAGCGCGATGAATATAACGGCGATAGCCAAGGGCGCGATTACCGTGTGGATCAGTTCGGTGCCGGGCTGCGGTATATCCCATGTCAAGGTGTGGCCGCTGCCTTCGAGTGGCAGGGCACCGCGCCCTTGGCGCTGATCGGCCGAATCGCCCACGGCCAGGCCGGACAGCCCCGCCGCCTGACCCAGCGGCAAGAGCACCTGTGGCGATAGAACCCGAATGAACACCAACACCGCAGTTGGTCCCGGCGGGCGGGCCGGCTGGGTCTGCGGGCGGATCAGTGCAGCGACGTACACCGCCGGCTGGCCACGAAAGACCAGATAGCCTGAAGACGCCTGCTCGTGCTGCGCTGCTTGCCGAGCCTCCTGCAGGATCTTGCCGGCACTGACGGTATGCTGCTCCAGGCCCTGCTGGCTGAGCTTACCGTCCAGTATTGCGTACCGCGTACCGTCGTCATCGAGCACATATACGCCTTCGTATCCATCGGAGGTATAAAGCGTGGCGCCGACGTTGTCCTCGTCGTATGCCCAATGTGCATCGACCTGCCCGCCCAAATGATCATAGGCGGCCTGCCAGTTGGCATGGGTCAGCAGGAACGTCCTGTCGTTCTTCTGCAGCTGGGCCATGGCGGATTCTGCATAGAAGCGGCTTTGCTCCACTTCTCGAGCATCCAGCGCCCCGGCGAGGCGGTAGAGGGAGAACAGCCCCAGCAACAAGGCCAACAGCAGAATCAGGGAAAACGCCACGATCAGTTGCCCGACCACATCACTGCGGGTCGACATTTCATTGTCAGCAAAGACGTCCATTGGTTCACCATCGCGGCCTAGGGTCTCCCGGTTGACCGGGCGGCAGGCTTGGAGGTCGATGGAGCTGACGATCGGTGGTTGGCGAAAGGCAACCTAGAGCCTGATCCGGGGCTATGGTCAGTACAGCGCGGGGGCCTGCCAGCGGTGAACGACTGCCAGGTTGGATAACGGTTCTGGTGCGTACCGCGGATAACGACCCATAACTGTCGTTTTGCCCAACGGCGATCATGGTGGGAGCGGGTTTACCCGCGAACACCGGCACAGCCGGTGCCATCCACCGCGGCGCCTGCTTCGCGGGTAAACCCGCTCCCACAGATACTGCGCGGGCTTCGAGTTGACGCTGAACCTGTGGGAGCGGGCATGCCCGCGAACACCGGCAAAGCCGGTGCCATCCACCGCGTCGTCTGCTTCGCGGGCGCGCCCGCTCCTACAGGTACTGCGCGGGCTTCGAGTTGGCGCTGTACCTGTGGGAGCGGGTTCACCCGCGAAGAGGCCCTCAAGGTCAATCACGGCTGCCGCTTGAATCAAACAAAGCCCAAGCGCCCGTCAGACACCCGGTACCGTCTTCCGCCCAACCAGTTGCTGTCTCTCCACCCCATCCAGCAACGCCTCCACCACCGCCTTGGCCGAATCCAGCCCATGGTCATTGCTCAACAACAGATCACGACAGGTTCCCTTGGCCAGCTCCAGTGCCTTGAGATTGGTCGCAAACGCGCCTTTGAGCAGCGTGGACAGATGCACCAGCGCATCTTCGTAGTCCACCCCAGAACGCACGGCAAACAACGGTGGATGGCTGCATTCGCACGTGGAGAAACTGGAGGACGCCGTGGTGGCGCGTACGGGAGGATCGGGTAAGCCTTTTGTCATTGTGTCGCTCCTTGATTCACTGGAGCCGCCACACAACGTGACCAAACGAATGGGTGGCGACTGTACGCGGGTTGGTCAACCGGGAATCAAGGAAACCGGCGCGCACGGAGGCGCCCCACGCACAGCCGCCATAAAACGAAACAGCCGGGCACAAAAAAGCGCCAACTGTATCGCATAGCGGGCGCTTGTGCGCCTTGATTGTAAGGTCCACTTTGGGCCAAAAGCGATCGACCGCGAATGGCGGCTAACGACCCACGGCGGACACTGATCCAAAGCTCTGTAGTCAGTGCAGGCCTCATCGCCGGCAAGCCGGCTCCCACAGGAATATCACCAGCCTTCAGTCATGCGCTGTACTTGTGGGAGCCGCGCTTGCCGGCGATGGGCCGCGAAGCGGCCCTGGTTACAGATTTCCGCTATGGGTCGTTAGAAGCCATTCCCGACTGACGACCCAAAGCGGACGCTTTAATCGGTCTTTTCTGCAGTATCCAGCCACCAACCTGCGCCGGACATCAAAGCCGGACGGATGACTTATCGGGTATCGCTCGCTACCCTGAAAGCCCCGTCGCCTGACGGTTTCCAGGTCAAGTCCCATTTCACCAGACGAGCATGTCATGAAATCCCCCACAGGTTTGCTGCTGTCGGCTATCGAACTGGACCGTGCCAGTGCCATACCCCTGTACCGCCAGCTGTATCTGCAGATCCGCAAACAGATACTCAACGGCAGAATTCAGGGGGGCGTGCGCCTGCCGTCGACCCGGACCTTGAGCATCGAGTTGGGGCTGTCGCGGATCACCATCCTCAATGCTTTCGATCAGTTGATTGCCGAAGGTTTCCTGGCCTCGCGCACGGGTGCAGGTACGTATGTCGGTACTGAGTGGGAAAGCCGAAGTATCGAGGACGAGCAACCGCGCCAGCCACCGCGCCTGTCCGAACTGAGCCAGTCGATGCTGTCGCTGCGCAGCGATCATTTTCGCGGGGTGTCCTATGCCGACTGGGATCCCGCGACGCCGACCTCCTTCCTGCCCAGTCACAGCACCTATGAAGAATTTCCGCAAGCCATCTGGCGGCGCCTGATGAACCGTCATTTGCTCAAGCCGACCAAGGCGATTCTGGGTTATGGCGAGTTGCAAGGTTTGCAGGCGTTTCGCACAGCGATTGCCGAATACGTCTTCGATGCGCGAGGTATCGACTGCAATGCCGAGCAAGTGGTGATCGTTTCCGGCGCGCAGCAAGCGTTCAACCTGCTGGGCATGCTGCTGCTCAATCCGCAGGACAGTGTCTGGATGGAAGACCCTGGGCACATCGCCGCGCGAATTGCGTTGCAAGCCCAGGGGGCCAAGATCATTCCGTTGCGTATTGATGAACAGGGGATCGATGTCCAGCAAGGCCTTGCCGAGTGCCCTGATGCACGCCTGGTATTTTGTACGCCTTCGCGTCAGCATCCTTTGGGTGTCACCCTGAGTTATGTGCGGCGCCAGGCACTCATCGACTGGGCTGCGCAGCATCAGAGCTGGATCATCGAGGACGATTGCGACAGCGAGTTTCGCTACAGTGGTCGACTTCTCCCGGCACTGTATGCCTTGGACCAGATGGCCCGAGTGATCTACGTCGGCACGTTCAGCAAAGTGCTCTTTCCGTCACTGCGACTGGGTTACGTGATTCTGCCGCAGGCTCTGGTCGAGCCCTTCTGCACCCTGCGCGCGGTCATGGATCGCAGCCCGCCCACGCTGCTTCAGGCCACAACGGCGGACTTCATGAGCGAAGGCCACTTCTTGGGGCACATCCGCCGCATGCGTGCACTGTACAAGGCGCGCCAGCAGGCATTGATCGAACAACTTGAAAAGCAGATCGGCAGCTTTTTCAGGATTACTCCGACGGATGCCGGCATGCACCTGATCGCCTGGCTGCCCCCCGAACTGAGTGACACTGACATCGCCCGGCAACTGGCCCGACACAACATTCACACCTACGCCTTGAGCGACTACCGCATCAAGCATGACCTGCCGCCTGCCCTGTTGATCGGCTTTGCCGGCACGCCCGAAAAGCAGGCCCGGGAGCGTGTCGAGGAGCTGGCCCAGGCCTTGCGCACGCTGGGTTACCTTCCGCCAGCCACTTGATGCGAGGCAAGTGGCCTTATCAATTAGTTGATAATGGATCTATCGAGAGTTCCTGACTGGCGCGATAAAGGCTGCGCCGGTAGACCCGGAGTCTGAACCAGGAACGACTCTAATGAACAACAAGATCCAGGAACGATTCAACGCCTTGCTGAGCCACAAGGTGGTCGAACACGTAGCTGCTCCAGTGCTGACCGAAGCACTGGCCCAGCGGTTGCTTGAGCGTCTCGGGCAATTGCGCCTGTTTGCCCACGCCTACCCGCTGCTGACCAACCTCACCCACGGTCGTGTCACCCCCGCCGACCTGCTGGATTTTGCCTATCGCCACGAGCTGCAAGGCCTGAGCCTGCACTTGCTCGACGGCGAGGAAAACAGCCTGAGCCAGATGTCGCCAGAGCAGCTCCAGGCGTTTGCCAGCAAGGCCAAGGCGCTGGGGCTGGATGTGCACCTGGAAATCAGCAGCACGCTGAAAAAGGATGTCGACCAGGTGATCGCCATCGCCAAGGCCCTGGGGGTGCGGAACATCCGTGTCTACTCACGTTACGAGGGCACGCTGTCGCGGGTGATGGACGTGATCGAGACAGACCTGCACTACCTCGCGCAACAGGCCGACGCCAACGATCTTTACTTTGACTTCGAGCAGCATGAAGAACTCAAGAGCAGCGAAATCGCGCAGTTGCTCAACCGTCTCAACCACCCTCGCCTGCATGCCCTGTTCGACTTTGGCAACATGATCAATGCCTGCGAACAGCCCCTGCAGGCCCTGCACAACCTGGCGCCGCACATCCGCCAGGCTCACCTGAAGGGCGTACGCATCGTCCCCGAACAAAACGGCTTCGGCCATTACGGCGTATTGCAAGGCAGCGACGAAGACGACCTGCCCAGCGCCCGCATGCTGTTCGAACTGTTGATGCTGGGCGAAGCAACCCCACAGGTGATCGCGTTCATTCTCGAGCAGGAAAATCACTACGTGGCCCCGGCCTTCCGGCAGAGCCTCGAAGCGGCCGATCCATTCATTGCTTACCGGAAGATGAGCGAAACGCCGCTCCCGAAAGGCTACTCGCTCGAGCGCATGCTGGCCGACGAACACCGCTGGGCGAACAATCAGGTGGCCTATGTCCGACGCTTGCTGGGCGAACTGCGCACCTTGGCTGAACTGACCCTGGCCCCCCCTTCCAACGCCTGAACCTGACGACCCGATTACGCCCGGAGAACAATAATGACAACTCAAAACAAGGCCAAATGGCTCAGACTCCTGATTCTCATCCTCGGTGGCGGCACCATTTACAAGTTGGCGAACCTCAAGGACGCCTTCTATGTCCCCATGCAGGAATTCATGGGCCTGAGCCACACTGAAATCGGCGTGCTGTTGAGTGCCAACGCGATCATCGCGACTGCACTGTTTGTGGTTGGCGGCCTGCTCGCCGATCGCTATGACACGCGCAAACTGATCCCCCTCGGTCTGATCGGGACCGGAGCTCTTGGGTTGTACCTGGCAACCTTTCCGCCCTTCAGCAGCTTGCTGATCGTGTTCAGTCTGTTGGCCGTCTGTGCCGACTGTCTGTTCTGGCCATCGCTGCTCAAAGCCATCCGTAATCTGGGTGACGATCAGGAGCAAGGCCGGTTGTTCGGCCTGCTGGAAGGCGGGCGTGGCGTGGTTGATACGCTGGTGGCCTTTTCCGCACTGGGCGTGTTCGTCGCCATGGGCTCGGGGGAAACCGGCCTGAAGGCGGCTATCCTGTTCTACTCGGTCATCGACATTCTGGCCGGCACCCTGACCTGGCTCCTGCTCAAGGGCGGTAACGCGCAATCGGCCGCCAAGCCGAAAAACGGTCTGGCGAACCTGATGGAGGCGATCAAGGTACCCGGTATCTGGTTGGTCAGTCTCAACGTGTTCATGGTCTACATCGTCTACTGCGGCCTGACCTATTTCATTCCCTACCTCAAGGAAATGTACGGGTTGCCCGTGGCGTTGGTCGGTGCATACGGCATCATCAACCAGTACTTCCTGAAAATCCTCGGCGGGCCTGCCGGTGGTTTCATTGCCGACAAGCAGTTCAAGAGCACCAGCCGTTACCTGAAGTGGGCATTCCTGGCGTTATTGCCGCTGATGGGCGTGATCATGCTGATTCCCAAAAGCCCGGGCTTCATCTATGCGGGGATGGCGGCCACCCTATCCTTCGCCCTGATTGTGTTTTCGATGCGCGGCGTGTTCTGGGCTCCCATGGGCGAAGTCGGCATTCCCCAGCACATCACCGGCTCGGCCTTCGGCATCGGTTGCCTGATCGGCTATGCCCCCGGCATGTTTGCCTACGTCATCTATGGCGCGCTCCTCGACCACTTCCCTGGTCAACAGGGCTACAACTATGTGTTCACCTTGATGAGCATACTGGCCATTGTGGGCTTCATGGTGTCCAGCCTTCTCTATCAAGCGGTGCGCAAAAAATCCATGCCCACTGGCGGGGTCAACGCGGTACAAGCCTGATCATCGTTGCTCTCGAGGTTGTCGCTGTACCTGTAGGAGCGGCCTTGTGTCGCGAAAGGGCCGCATCGCGGCCCCAGGAATGATGCGCAACAGTTGAAATTGCCGGGGCCGCTGCGCGCCCCATCGCGACACAAGGCCGCTCCTACATGGGCCCCGCTGATTCAATGAGTTTGTGCAGCTCCAGGAGAGATGACAAAAGCTGAGTGGCTTGCCAAGGTCGATCGTCAGCCATTGCAAACAGGCCTGAAGGTGCCATAGGCTGCCTTTCCATGAATCGGCCACTGACACTGGATAAACGATGATCGAACTACAAGGATGTGGAGAGTTTTCAGGCTTGGAGTGCCGGCCTGTCGGGCCCGATGACGCAGAAATGATCTGCTCGCATCGCCAGGAGATGTTTCTTGAGGCAGGTGGCGACCCTGAAAAACTGCAAGTCATGACTCAGCACTTTCGCCCATGGCTGGAAGAGCGGCTCGGTGACGGTCGGTACTACGGTTTCAAGCTCCTGGATGGCGACCAACCTGTCGCAGCCATTGGCTTGATGAGCATTGATTGGCCTCCCCATCCATCGCACCCGACCCTGGACAAGCGTGGGTACGTGCTGAATGTGTTCGTCCAGCCGGCCTACCGCCGCCGTGGCCTGGCTTCAGCCTTGATGCAGGCAGCCGACGCCGAGTTCGCTCGCCGAGGCATCACCTTCGCTGTCCTGCACGCCACCGAGACGGGTAAACCGGTCTATGAGCAAACCGGTTGGACTGGAACGTCGGAAATGGCCAAATCCATTAGTTGATACTTACCGCTTTCGCCCGAAAGCGGACATTGAAAACAAGACAGAACAAACCAAACAGACTAGCCACGCTAGTCTGCAACCGGCTGATACAAGCTCACCGCCTTGGCATCCACCGCCTTAGGCAACAACCCCTCGCGGTAGAACGCATCGGCGATGCGCTGCTGCTCGGCCAGGTTCTCCGGCTTCACCGGCTGCACGTCGTAGCTGCGCCGCGCATTGGCCTGCTGCACCGTGGCACTGTCCAGGTTGCCCCATAGCGGCCCGAGGATGCGCGCTGCGGCCGCCGGGTTGGCCTTGGTCCAGACACCTGCCTCACGCAGGGCCTGGTACACCTGCTGCAGCACCTCGGGGTGGGCCTGGGCATAGTCGCTGCTGGCCAGGTAGTAGCGCTGGTAGCTGGCCAGTTCGCTGCCGTCGGCCAGGATGCGAGCATTCTGCTGGCGCTGGGCGCTGGCCACGTAAGGGTCCCAGGTTACCCAGGCATCGACCTTGTGGTTCTCGAAGGCGGCGCGGCCGTCGGCAGGGATCAGGTAGGCCGGGGTGATGTCCTTGAAGGTCAGCCCGGCCTTGGCCAGGGCCTGGATCAGCAGGTAGTGGCTGCCAGCGGCCTTGGTCACCGCCACGCGCTTGCCCTTGAGGTCGGCCAGGGTCCTGAGTGGCGAGTCCGCCGGCACCAGGATGGCCTGGGCCGTTGGCGATGGCGTCTCCCGGGCGAAGTAGGTGAGCCTGGCGCCGGCAGCCTGGGTGAATACCGGAACGGTGTCGGCAACATCCGCCGACAGGTCGACATTGCCCAGGTTCAGCGCCTCCAGCAATGGCAAGCCGCTGGGGAACTCGTGCCAGCTGACGCGAATGCCCTCGGCCTGCAGGCGTTGTTCGAGGCTGCCGCGGGCCTTGAGCAGGGTCAGCAGGGTCGAGGATTTCTGGTAGCCGATGCGCAGGGTCTGTTCGGCGCTGGCGAGGCTCGGCAGCAAGGCGCTGGCCAGTAGCGCCAGGCCAAGCTGGCGCAGGGGTTTGAAGGACATGTAGAGGTCTCCGGAGTCAGGGTTGCGCGGCCAGCGTGGCGGCATCGGGCAGGGTAAAGCCGGTGGCGAAGGTCGGTGCCACATCGAGGCGTTCGCTCATCAGGCCGTGGGCGTGGTAGAAATCGGCGGTGTCCTGCTGTTGCGCCACGGTCTGCGGGTCGATCACCTGCCAGCGCAGCTGGCGGCGCTCGAACTGCAAGCGAGCGGCGTCCTCGGGGAAGCCGATGATCGCGGCCAGGGTTTTCGAGTAGCTGTCCAGGTGCTGGTTGGCCCAGACCTGCGCCCCGGCCAGGCGGTTGAGGTAGTCCTGCAACGCCGCGCGTCGCTCGGGTTGATCCAGCGCCTTGTCGGTGGCGGCGAGGAAGCTGTTGCCGCTGGAAAGGCCGCGGCCGTTGACCAGCACCCTGCCCTGCCCGCTCAGCTCGGCCAGCGCGGTGTAGGGTTCCCAGGTCGACCAGGCGTCCACCGAGCCGTTGGCCAGGGCGATCTTGGCGTCCACCGGCCCGAGGAAGCGGAACTCCACGTCCTTCTCGCTCAAGCCGACCTGGTCCAGTGCCTTGAGGGCCAGATGATGGCCGATCGACCCGCGACCAGTGGCGATGCGCTTGCCCTTGAGCTCGGCCGCGCTGTGCAGCTGCGCGTCAGGACGCACCAGCAGCGCCGTGCCATAGGGGTCGGACTTGTCCACGGCAATGGCCTTGACCGGTGCCCCCGAAGCCAGCACGAACAGCAGCGGCGCATCACCGATGATGCCGGCATCGATCGCCCCGGCATTGAGCGCCTCGGCCAGCGGCGCGGCAGCGGGGAACTCGGCCCAGTGGATGTCGTAAGGCAGGTCGCGCAATGCGCCTGCGGCTTCCAGCTGGGCGCGCATGTTGCCCTTCTGGTCGCCGATGCGCAGGGTCAGGCGCTCGGCGGCGCCGGCCTGGCTGGCCAGCAGCAGGGCCGCGGCCAGGGTCAGCAGCTTCGATCGGATGGACATGGCGTTCCTCGGTGTCTGGGCGGGCAGCATCATGCGGCCCGTGCCAGGCGACTCTAGCGAGATCCGTCAAATAAACTAAATTGATTTTAGGAATATCCTAATATGCGTTTTCATCTATCAAAACAGAACCGATGGCATTACCCGCCAGGCAGATTATGCTAATGCCTTATTTTCCATCCGACCCAGTGAGCGCCAATTATGAAAATCGATGATATGGACGCCTTCGTCGCGGTCATCCGCTGCCAATCCACCAACCTCGCCGCCGAGGCCCTGCAACTGACGCAACCGGCGATCACCCGCCGGGTGCAGAACTTCGAGGAAGACCTTGGCGCCACCCTGCTCGACCGCAACACCAAGCCGCTCAAGCCCACCCCCATGGGCTTGCGGGTGTACGAGCAGTGCAAGGCGATCCTGCGCGAGATCGACTCGCTGCGCGAACTGGTGGCCAACGATGGCGCGCCTTCGGGCACCCTGCGCCTGGGTGTGCCGCAAACCCTGGGTGATGTGGTGCTGCTCGATGCCCTGGCGCAGATTCGCGAGGCCTACCCGCAATTGCGCACCCAGGTCAGCAGCGGTTGGGGCAGCAGCCTCATCGCGCGCATGGAAAACGCTGAACTGGACGCCGCCGCCGCGCTGTTCCCACCGGGCAAGATCTTCCCCGAAGGCATCGCCAGCCGTTCGATCGCGCGCATGCCGCTGAAGGTGGTAGCCGCCAAGGGCAGCGTCACCAAGCGTAGCTACAAGCTCAAGGACTGCTACACCCGTGGCTGGGTGCTCAACCCCGATGGCTGTGGTTTCCGCGCCGGCCTGCAGCGGGCGCTGAGCGAACAGGGGCTGAGCCTGTCGATCAACCTGGAAACCTTCGGCACCGAGTTGCAACTGGGCCTGGTCGCCAACGGCCAGGGCCTGGGGCTGGTGCCCGAACCACTGTTGCAGGCCAGCCGCCACCGCGATGCGCTGGATGTGATCAACGTCAGTGATTTCAAGCCGCAGGTAGACCTGTGGCTGTTCCATCCACGTTACCTGGGCAACCTGCAGGAACCGGTCGAGCTTTTCGGCGAGGTGGCTGGGCACAGGCTCCTGGGTTGACCACGCAGGGGCGCCTGGCGCCCCGCCAATAAATGCAATTCATGCATAACAGTAAAAACAATAAATTCTTAAAACAAATAATTAGCATAGAACCAAAAAGACTTTTACAGCGTTCATCCATACGAATACGGTCTTAACAACACACCGTCATTCAGGGATGAAACCCCATGAGTCACCCCTCCGACAGCGCCCTCGCCGAGCTGACGCAGGCCCTCGCGGCCAACGCCGAACGCTACGACCGCAGCGCGCAGTTCCCCCAGGACAATTTCGACCTGCTGCACCGCCACGGCCTGCTCGCCTTCACCGTACCCCGCGCACTCGGTGGCACTGGCGCGGACCTGGCCAGCGCCCGTCGGGTAATCGGCGCGGTCGGCAAGGGCGACCCGGCTACCGCGTTGATCCTGGTTATGCAGTACCTGCAGCACTTTCGCCTGCAGGACGAGGCCCGCTGGCCCGAACACCTGCGCCAGCGCGTGGCCCGCGATGCCGTGCATCAGGGCGCACTGATCAATGCCCTGCGCGTTGAACCCGAACTCGGCACCCCGGCCCGCGGCGGCTTGCCCGCCACCGTGGCGCGGCGCACAGCCGAGGGCTGGCGCCTGAGCGGGCGCAAGATCTACTCCACCGGCAGCCACGGCTTGACCTGGTACCTGGTCTGGGGCCGCAGCGACGACGCCGACCCGCTGGTCGGCGGCTTCCTGGTGCATCGCGACACGCCCGGCATCACCATCATCGATGACTGGGACCACCTGGGCATGCGCGCCACCTGCAGCCATGAAGTGCGCTTCGATGACGTGCTGATCCCCCTCGACCATGCCGTCAGCGTCAGCCCGGCAAGCGCACCGAAGGCCGAGCTCGACGGCGAGAGCCTGCTGTGGATGGCCGTACTGCTGCCGGCGGTGTACGACGGCGTGGCCCGTGCCGCCCGCGACTGGCTGGCGGGTTTTCTCAAGCAGCGTGCCCCCTCCAACCTGGGCGCGCCGCTGGCCAGCCTGCCGCGCTTCCAGGATGTGCTGGGGCGCATCGACACCCTGCTGTTCGCCAACCAGGGCCTGCTTGACGCAGCCACCGCCGGGCAGGTCGCCGCGCAGCATGCCGGGCAGCTCAAGCACCTGGTCAGCGCCAATGCCATCCAGGCCGTGGAGCTGGCCATCGAGGCCGCCGGCAACCCCGGGCTGTCGCGACGCAACCCGCTGGAACGGCACTACCGCGACGTGCTCTGCGGCCGCATCCACACCCCGCAGGACGATGTGGTGTTCGGCCAGGCCGGCCGCGCGGCGCTGGCGGAGGTGCAGGCATGAGCCATTCGATCATCGCCAGCCAGCTCGACGCCCAGGCCAACCAGCACCTGCGCGAACACCTGCCGGACCATGAAGTCATCGATATCGCCCCCGGCCAGCTGGCCCTGCAAGCCCCTGCCGATGTATTCATCCTGCGCCCGATCAACGTGCGCGGGCAGCGCATCGACACCCCGCCGCCGGGCTGGCCCTGGGGCCTGAAGTGGGTGCAGCTGGTGTCCTCGGGCATCGACTTCTACCCCGACTGGGTGTTCCAGGGCACACCGGTCACCAGCGGCAAGGGCGCCAATGCCGAGCAGGTGGCCGAATTCGCCCTGGCCCTGGTGTTCGCCGCCGCCAAGCAACTGCCGGGGCTGTGGGTCAAGGATGCCGACTGGCGCCTGACCCCGCTCGCGCCGTTGCGCGGCCGCACCCTGGGCATTCTCGGTTTTGGCAGTATCGGTCAGAGCCTGGCGCGCAAGGCAGTGGCCCTTGGCATACAGGTGCTGGCCTTGAGCCGCCCCGGCCAGGCGATCGCCGAGGTGCCCGGGGTGGGGCGCGCCGCCGACCTGCAGCAGTTGTTCGCCGGCAGCGACCACCTGGTGCTGGCCGCCCCGCTCACCGCCGCCACCCGTGGCCTGGTCGACCGTCAGGTGCTGGCCCATGCCCGCCCTGGCCTGCACCTGATCAACATCGCCCGCGGTGGCCTGCTCGACCAGCAAGCCCTGCTCGAGGCCCTGGACAGCGGCCTGATCGGCCGCGCCAGCCTGGATGTTACCGACCCCGAGCCACTGCCCGCCGGCCACCCGCTGTATCACCACCCACGGGTGTTCCTGTCGCCGCACACCTCGGCCATTTCCGAGGACGGCTACCCGGCCCTGCTCGAAGCCTTCATCGCCAACTTCCACCGCTACCGCGAGCAGGCGCCCCTGGCCAACCTGGTCGACACCGCGCGCGGCTACTGATTACCGGAGAGCACACCATGAGTTCACTGTCTGCCGTCACTACCAGCACCGACAAGGTGCGCGACCGGGTCAGCGCCGAAGAGTGGGAGGTACGGGTCAAGCTGGCCGCCGCCTACCGCCTGGCCGCCCTGTTCCGCTGGACCGACCACATCTACACGCACTTTTCGGCCCGCGTGCCGGGGCCGGACGAACACTTCCTGATCAACGCCTTCGGCCTGCTGTTCGACGAAATCACCGCCTCCAATCTGGTCAAGGTCGACGTCGACGGCACCATCATCGACGACCCGCTGGGGCTGGGCATCAACCAGGCCGGCTACGTGATCCATAGCGCAATCCACCGCGCCCGCCCCGACCTGAAGGCCGTGCTGCACACCCACACCCGCGACGGCGCAGCGGTATCGGCCCAGCGCGACGGCCTGCTGCCGATCTCCCAGCACGCCTTGGCCTACTACAGCCGGGTGGTTTACCACGACTACGAAGGCGTGGCCCTGGACCTGGACGAACAGCAGCGGCTGGTGGCCAACCTGGGCGACAGCAACATCCTCATCCTGCGCAACCACGGGTTGCTCACCGGGGGGATCAGCGTCGAGCACGCGTTCCGTGAGCTGCATGGGCTGGAGCGGGCCTGCAACATCCAGGTGGCGGCCCAGGCCGGGGGCAATGACCAGCTGCTGCATGCATCGCAGGCGGCGATTGCCAAGGTGCATGAACAGTCGAAGCGGTTTTCCGATGGCAAGGGGGAAGGCATCCAGCGGCATTGGGATGCGTTGATCCGGCAGCTGGACCGCGAGGGCCGCGATTACCAGGACTGACTGGAAGGCAGCTGTCGCCTGTACCGGCCTCTTCGCGGGTAAACCCGCTCCCACAGGGATTTCACCTCCCTTGAGTGGAGCGCCGTACCTGTGGGAGCGGGTTTACCCGCGAAGAGGCCGGCACAGATAACCCCAATTCAATGAAGGACCATCCCATGCCCCCACTGCACCGCCTGTTCGCCATCGGCTCCCTGGCCCTGGCCCTGACCGCCTGCTCCCCAGCCGACAACACCTCGGCCAGCAACACCCTGAGCATCGCCTTCTGGGGCGACAACACCACCCTGGTCAGCGTCGACCCCTTCCAGGTCTACTGGCTGGAGCACCGCGTGCTGCTGCGCAACGTGGCCGAGTCCCTGACCGACCAGGACCCGCAAACCGGCCGCATCATCCCCTGGCTGGCAAAAAGCTGGGAGGTCAGTGCCGATACCCTGAGCTACACCTTCCAGCTGCGCCAGGACGTCACCTTCAGCAACGGCGAACGCTTCGACGCCCACGCCGTGAAAACCGCCTTCGACAGCAACAAGGCCTTCGCCACGCAGCTGCCGGCCACCTTCGGTGCTACCTACCTGGCCGGCTATGACCACGCCGAGGTGCTGGACGACTTCACCGTGCGCCTGGTCCTGGCCAAACCTAACGCCGGTTTCCTGCAAGCCACCTCGACCACCAACCTGGCCATCCTTGCGCCGGCCTCCTACAAGCTGACTGCCCAGGCGCGCTCACTGGGCAACATCATCGGCACCGGCCCGTTCATCCTCGAGCATTACACCCCGGAGGTGGGCGCCCGGCTGGTCAAGCGCGCCGACTACGCCTGGCCATCAGCCAACATGCACAACCAGGGCCCGGCGCACCTGGATGCCGTGGACATCAGCTACATCCCCGAGGAAAGCGTGCGCAACGGCCTGTTCCTGCAGGGCAAGGCCGACATCCTGTGGCCGCGCAACCCGTTCTCGGAAGTCGACCTGAAGCTGTTCCAGTCCAAGGGCGCGACCATCCAGAGCCGCTCGCTGCCGGGCCCGGCGCTCAACCTCTACCCCAACACCCGCAACGACCGCCTGCTGGCCGACCGCCAGGTGCGCCTGGCACTGCAGAAGGCCATCGACCGCACCAGCTACGCGCATACCGTGTACAACGCCGCGTTCCCGGTGGTGAGTGGCGTTTACGACGTCACCACGCCGTACTTCAAGCCCCAGGCCGACAAGCTCGCCTATGACCCCACGGGCGCCGAGCAACTGCTCGAGGCCGCCGGCTGGCACAAGGGCGAGGACGGCTACCGGCACAAGAACGGCCAGCGCCTGACCCTGCGCTACAACCTGACCCCGGCCGAAAGCGCCGGTGACGTGCTGGTGCAGGACCAGCTGCGCAAGGTCGGCATCGACCTCAAGCTCAATGTGCTGACCCGCGCCGAATGGGTGGCCGGGAACGCGTCCGGCAACTACGACCTGACCTCCACCTACATGACCCGCGCCGACCCGATCATCCTGCAGACCATCCTCGACCCGCGGGCAGCAAGCAGCACCACGTTGGCCACCAACACCTACGAACCGCACACCCTGGCCAGGGCCCAGGCGCTGTTCGACAGCGGCATCACCGCCACCGCCGCCCCGCAACGGGCCCAGGCCTACGGCCAGCTGCAGGACCTGCTGGTCGACGAGGCGTCGGCGTTCCCGCTGTACGAGCGCGTCTGGCAAGCCGCCACCGCGCCGCGGGTCAAGGACTTCCGCTGGACTGCAGAAGGCTTCGCGCTGCTCAGTGACATCCAGGTCGGCCAGCCATGAAACGCTACCTGATCGGCCGCATCGGCCAGGCCCTGTTGGTGCTGTGGGGCGCCTACACCATCACCTACTTCATCCTCTACCTGCTGCCGGGCGACACGCTGGCGATCATGCTCAGCGCCTCGGGCATGGAGGCCGATGGCCTGTCACCCGAGGACCTGGCCAAGGCCCGTGCCTACTACGGGCTGGACAAGGGGCTGCTCGAGCAGTACTTCGACCTGCTGTGGCGCGCCCTGCACGGTGACCTCGGGCAGTCGCTGTCGCTGGGCCGGCCGGTCACTGCGCTGCTGGCCGAGCGCCTGCCGCAGACCCTGGCCCTGGCCGGCGCGGCCATCGCCCTGTCGCTGCTGGCCGGGGTCGGCCTGGCCTACCTGACCGCCTACCTGCAATGGCGGCCACTGAAGACCGCCCTGGCACGCCTGCCGTCGCTGGGTTTCTCGGTGCCGGTGTTCTGGATGGGCCTGCTGCTGATCCAGGTATTCGCCTTCGCCCTCGGCTGGTTCCCGGCCACCGGCAGCCAGGGCCTGGCCAGCCTGGTGCTGCCGGCGATCACCTTGGCGATCCCCAGCGCCGCGGTGTACGCCCAGGTGCTGCAGCGCGGCTTTCAGGGCGTGTGGCAGGAACCCTACATCACTACCGCCTTCGCCAAGGGCCTGAGCCGGGCCCAGGTGCAGGCGCGCCATGGCTTGCGCAACGCGGCCTTGCCGCTGTTGACCCTGATCGGCCTGCAGGTCGGCAATACGGTATCCGGCGCGGTGCTGGTGGAAACCATCTTCTCGCGCAACGGCGTCGGCCGCCTGGCCCAGGAGGCCGTGCTGCGCCAGGACATCCCGGTGGTGCTGGCGATCGTCGCGGTATCGGCCACCGCCTTCGTGGTGGTGAACCTGATCGTCGACCTGCTCTACCCGTACCTCGACCCACGCATCACCCACACGGCCAAGGTGAGCTGAGATGACCATCGACCTTTCCCTGTCCCCGATCGACACCCAGCCCACGGGCGAGGTGGCACATCCTGCCAGCGCCTGGAAGCGGCGCACGCACCTGCAGCGCGCCCGGCAGGCCCTGCTCCCGCTACTGCGCCGGCCCGGCTTCAGCCTGGCGCTGTTGATCGTGCTGTTCGCCCTGTTCGCGGCACTGGCCCCGCAGTTGCTGACCAGCTTCGACCCCTACGCCACCTCGCCCGCCGACAAGCTCAGCGCCCCCGGCGTGGTGCACTGGTTCGGCACCGACGAGCTGGGTCGCGACCTGTATACCCGCGTGGTCTATGGCGCGCGCCTGTCGGTGCTGGCCGCATTGCTGGCGGTGGCCATCGCCTTGCTCGGTGGCCTCGGCCTGGGCGTGCTGGCCGGCTTTGCCGGTGGGCGCGTCGACGCGGCGCTGATGCGCCTGATCGATGTGTTGCTGGCACTGCCCGGCCTGCTGCTGGCATTGGCCATCGTCACCGCGATCGGCTTCGGCACGGTGCCTGTGGCAGTCGCCGTGGGCGTCGGCATCATCCCGGGCTTTGCCCGCACCACCCGCGCCGAAGTGCTGCGCATCAAGACCCTGCCCTATGTCGAGGCCGCCCGCCTGGGCGGTGCCAGCTGGGCGCGCACACTGCTGCGCCATGTGCTGCCCAACGCCTGGGGCCCGGTGGCGGTGCTCGCCACCCTGGACTTCGGCGCCGCCATCCTGGCCACCGCCGGGCTGAGCTTCCTCGGCTTCGGCGCGGCGCCGCCGGCGGCGGAATGGGGCACGCTGATCGCCAACGGCCGCCACTTCCTGATCACCGCCCCTTGGGTCTCCCTGCTGCCGGGGCTGTTCGTGGTGGCCGTGGTGTTCAGCCTCAACCACCTGGCGCGCAGCGCCGAGGAGCATGCCCGATGAGCCAGCGCCCCCTGATCGAGGTCCGCGACCTGAGTGTCAGCTACACCTTCGCCGGGCAACCCATCCAGGCCTTGCGCCGGCTATCGTTCAGCCTCGCCCAGGGCGAGACGCTGGCCATCGTCGGCGAGTCCGGCTCGGGCAAGTCGACCCTGGCCAGCGCCCTGCTCGGCCTGCTGCCGGGCAATGCCCGCATCGAGCAGGGCCAGCTGTGGGTCGACGGCGTGGATGTGGCCCGGGCCAGCGAGCGTACCCGGCGCCAGTTGCGCGGGCGCACCATCGGCCTGGTACCGCAGGACCCGATGGTCAGCCTCAACCCGACCCTGCGCATCGGCCGGCAGATTGCCGAGGCCTTGCTGCTGGCTCGCGGCCGACGCTACCCGACGGTGGATTCCGAGGTGCTGGAACTGCTGGCCCAGGTCGGCCTGGACGACCCGGCGCTGCGCGCCCGCCAGTATCCCCATGAACTTTCCGGCGGCATGCGCCAACGGGTGCTGATCGCCATCGCCCTGGCCGGCGAGCCGCGGCTGATCATCGCCGACGAGCCCACCAGCGCGCTGGACGTGACGGTGCAGCGGCGCATCCTCGACCACCTGCAACGGCTGGTGGCCGAGCGCGGCATCGCGCTGCTGATCATCACCCATGACCTGGGCATGGCCTGCGACCGCGCCGACCGCCTGCTGGTCATGAAACAGGGTGAGCTCGTCGAGCAGGCCACGCCCAGGCAGATCCTCTGGGGCGCACGGCAGCCCTACACCCGCGACCTGCTCAACGCCGCGCCGGCCTTCGTGCCACGGCGCAGGCCTGGCGCGCCGAGGGGCCAGGCAGCGCTGCTGCGCCTGAGCAACGTCGGCAAGCACTTCGCGTTGCCCGGGCAGGATGCCCACTTCACCGCCCTGCATGACCTGAACCTTGAGGTGCATGCCGGGCAGACCCTGGCCATCGTCGGCGAGTCGGGCTCAGGCAAGAGCACCGCCCTGCGGATCGCCCTCGGGCTGGAAAAGCCCAGCCACGGGCGGGTGGAGTTCGCTGGCGTGGACGTCAGTGCCTGCAGCTGGCGGCAGTTCCGCCCCCTGCGCCGGCGCATCCAGCTGGTGCAGCAGAACCCGTTCGCCGCGCTGGACCCGCGCTTCACCGTGTTCGACAGCATCGTCGAACCGCTGGTGTCGTTCGGCCTGCTCAAGGGCGAGGCCCTGGAGCGCAGGGCCCGTGAACTGATCACGCGGGTGCACCTGCCGGTGCACTTCCTCGACCGCCTGCCCCGGGAGCTGTCGGGCGGCCAGCGCCAACGCGTGGCGATCGCCCGGGCATTGGCCCTGGAGCCCGAGGTGCTGCTGCTCGACGAACCGGTCAGTGCGCTGGACGTGTCGGTGCAGGCGCAGATCCTCGCCCTGCTGGATGAGCTGCAGCGCGAGCTGGGAATGGCCTACGTGCTGGTCTCCCACGACCTGGCGGTGGTGGCGAGCATGGCCGACCAGGTGCTGGTGCTGCAGCGCGGCCAGGTGGTCGAGCAAGGGCCGGCGGTGCAGGTGTTCGGCCAACCGGCCAGCGCCTATACGCGGGCGCTGATCGAGGCGATACCCGGGCATTCGCGCAGCGTGCTGCCCGTGGCGGTTTGACCGTTTTGCCGTGCGGCACGGGCGTGCCGCGCGGATCAGACATTGAGGCCTATCTGGCAAGAGGTATTGAACATGAGCAAAAGACAGATCCATCTCGGCGCAATGATCCACGGTGTCGGCCACGGCTGGGGCGAATGGCGCCACCCCGAGGCGCTGGCCGACGCCAGCGTCAACTTCGGTTTCTACAAGCAGCAGGCGCAATTGGCCGAGGCGGCCAAGTTCGATTTCGCCTTCATCGCCGACAGCCTGCACATCCATGCCCGTTCCAGCCCCCACTACCTCAACCGCTTCGAGCCGCTGACCATTCTCTCGGCACTGGCGGCGGTCACCACCCATATCGGCCTGGTGGCCACGGTCACGGTCAGCTATACCGAACCGTTCCAGGTCGCCCGCCAGCTCGCCTCGCTGGATTTGATCAGCGGCGGCCGCGCCGGCTGGAACGTGGTCACCTCATGGCTGTCGGGCACCGCCGACAACTTCGGCAAGGACCAGCACCCGCCCCACGCCGTGCGCTACCGCATCGCCCGCGAGCATGTCGAGGTGGTCAAGGGCCTGTGGGACTCATGGGAAGACGACGCCTTCACCCGCGACAAGCAGAGCGGCGAATTCTTCGACCCGGCCAAGTTGCACACCCTGGGCCACAAGGGCGAGTTCTTCAAGGTCAAGGGCCCGCTGAACATCCAGCGCTCGCCCCAGGGCCAGCCGCTGATCTTCCAGGCCGGTGTGTCGGAGGACGGGCGCAACTTCGCCGCGCAGAACGCCGATGCGATCTTCGTCAACCCCGAGTCGTTCAGCGATGCACGCGCCTACTACCAGGATTTGAAGCAACGCGCCGCAAGCCATGGCCGCGACCCGGACCAGCTGTTCATCCTGCCGGGCATCCGCCCCATCGTCGGCCGCGACGAAGCAGAGGTGGAGCGCCGCTACCAGCAGGCCGTCGACCTGGTGAGCATCGAGGACGCCCTGGTCGCCCTCGGCCGCCCGTTCAACGACTATGACTTCAGCCAGCACGAGCTGGATGCACCGTTCCCCGACCTGGGCACCCTCGGCGACAACAGCCACAAGGGCACCGCCGACCAGTTGAAGCAACTGGCCCGCGACGAAAGCCTGAGCCTGCGCCAACTGGCCTTGCGCTTCTCGCGCCCAAGACGCGACTTCACCGGCACCCCCGAGCAGGTCGCCAACGCCTTGCAGGACTGGTTCGAAGACGGCGCTGCCGACGGCTTCATCATCAACTCGCTGCTACCCGATGGCCTGCAGTATTTCACCGAGCTGGTGGTGCCCCTGCTGCAAGCGCGCGGCCTGGTGCGCAGCGAATACAGCGGCAGCACCCTGCGCGACAGCTTTGGCCTGAGCGTTCCGACCAACCGCAACACGCTGCGTCGCGGGCAGATCGCAGCTGCCTGAATCCGCCCCACACGAAAAGGAGTTCCATTGCATGAGCCTAGAATTCATCGGCCTCATCGGCCCCCAGGAAAGCAGCGAATCACAGGCCCCGCGCGGCCCGCTGGTCGACCTTGATTTCATCAAGGCCTTCGCCCAGGCCCAGGAATACGCCGGCTTCGACAAGGCCCTGCTGGCAGTCAACACCAGCGCGCCGGACTCGATGATACTGGCCAGCTACGTAGCCGCGCTGACCGAGCGCATCGGCCTGCTGGTGGCGCACCGCCCCGGGTTCCAGGCGCCAACCTTCGCCGCTCGCCAGTTCGCCACCCTCGACCAGCTCAGCCGCGGCCGCGCCTCGATCAACGTGATCACCGGCGGCGACAGCGGCGACCTGCAGCGCGACGGCGACTTCCTCGACAAGGACGCCCGCTACGCCCGCACCGACGAATACCTGCAGGTACTACGCAACACCTGGACGCAGACCACACCGTTCGACCACCACGGCGAGCATTACCGGGTGGAAGACAACCTGACCCTGGTCAAGCCGGTGGGCAAGCTGCCGGTGTACTTCTCCGGCGCTTCGGACGCGGCGGTGGAGGTCGCGGCGAAACACGCCGATGTGTACATGATGTGGGGGGAGCCACTGGAGCAGGTCCGCGAGCGCATTGCCCAGGTGCGCAAGGCCGCGGCCCGTCACGGGCGGGAGAATCACATCCGCTTCAGCCTGTCGCTGCGGCCGATCCTGGGGGCCACCGAGGAAGAGGCCTGGGCGCGGGCCGAACGCATCCTGGCCGATGCCAGGCAGCGCATCGGCATCCGCCAGGGCAACCGCCGCGAGAAGAATTTCGGCAAGAGCAATG
Organism: Pseudomonas sp. X4; assembly: GCF_040784925.1. NCBI lineage: Bacteria > Pseudomonadati > Pseudomonadota > Gammaproteobacteria > Pseudomonadales > Pseudomonadaceae > Pseudomonas > Pseudomonas sp. X4. The sequence goes on from NZ_CP160798.1 coordinate 5,710,498, forward strand.
TCGGCTCCGAGCGCCTGGTACAGCTGGCCGGCCAGCGCAAGGTGCACGATACCCGGCTGTGGACCGAAATCGCAGCTTTGGGCGGCGGGGCCGGCAATTCCACCTCACTGGTGGGCACGCCCGAGCAGGTGGCCGAAGCGGCGCTGGCCTACTACGAACTGGGTGTGAGCACCTTCCTGTTCCGTGGCTTCGAGCAATTGCGCGATGCAGTGGAGTACGGGCAGGAGCTGATTCCGCGGATCCGCGCGCTGGTGGCCCAGCGTGAGGCAGGACGCGGTACGCGTTCTGCATAGGCCCTGCCGCCTGTGCAGGCCCTTTCGTTGCCTTGGCAGGGACCTTGTGGGAGATTCCCACTGTCGGACAGATAACTGAGTTCGCAAGCGATCCCCGTACCCTGTGGGAGCGGCTTTAGCCGCGAAGAATCCAACACGGTGCATGGCACCGGCTGCGCCGGTGTTCGCGGCTAAAGCCGCTCCCACAAGGCCCCGCTCAAAAATCAGCATTACGCATTTATACTGATGTGGTTTATCAGTAATAAACATAATTAACATAGAACCAAAAAGCCTTTCACAGCACCGTGAAAGTCCATTAGGTTCTGTAAACCGACCCCAACATGGCGGAGGCAAATGGATTTGTGCCAGCCGCCGTCGGGTCCGTCCCTTCGATCCGCCCGTTGCGCACATCCGAACCCAACCTTCTCGGAGCATGCGACATGGGATTGTCCCGTAGAGACCTGATCACCCGCCTCGCCGCCATTGGCGGCTATTCGGCAGCCCTGGGCGCGCTGGGGCAGAATGCCCTGGCCGCCACCTTCCAACCCCTGCAACTGGCCGCAAGCGGCGGCAACGGCAAGCGCGTGGTGATTGTCGGGGCTGGTATTTCCGGCCTGGTATCCGCCTACGAGCTGCGCAAGGCCGGCTTTTCGGTCACCGTGCTGGAGGCCCGCGAGCGGGTCGGTGGCCGGGTCTGGACCTTGCGCCAGGGCGACCGCGTCGAGCACAACGACGGCAGTTCGCAAACCGTCGAGTTCGACCAGGGCCACTTCTTCAACGCCGGCGCCGCGCGCCTGCCCAGCCATCACCTGACCATCCTCGGCTACTGCCGTGAGCTGGGCGTGGAGCTGCAGGTGCTGGTCAACAGCAGCCGCAACGCCCTGGCCCAACCAGACCTGGCTCGCCCACCGCTGCTGCTGCGCCAGGCAGTCAACGACACCCGCGGGCACTTCAGCGAACTGCTGGCGCGCAGTGTCAGCCGCAACTCCCTCGATGCCGAGCTCGACAGCAGCCAGCGCAAGGCCTTGCTGGACTTCCTCAAGGTCTACGGCGACCTCGACAGCCAGCAGCAGTACCGCGGTTCGGTACGCGCCGGCTACACCCGCTTCGCCGGCGCCGGCGACCAGACCCCGATCCAGCGCCAGCCGGTGCCGCTAGACCAGCTGCTGGACAGCAACCTGCTACTGCCGCTGGTGTTCGACGAAATCCCCGAGTTCTCCTCGACCATGTTCCAGCCGGTCGGTGGCATGGACCAGATTCCCAAGGCGTTCTATCGCCAGGTCAAGGACAGCGTGCGCCTGGGCGCCGAGGTGCTGGGGGTGGATACCGGTGACAACGGTGCCAAGGTGGTCTGGCGCGACCGCAAGAGCGGCCAGCAGCACATCGAACAGGCCGACTACGCCATCGTCACCCTGCCCCTGCCGCTGCTGGCCAAGCTGCCGAACAACTTCGACAAGGCCTTCAGGCAGGCCATCGCCAGCGCCGAAGGCGACAAGGCCAACAAGGTGGCCTGGCAGTCGCCGCGCTTCTGGGAAACCGACTTCCAGATCTATGGCGGGCTCAGCTACATCAACCACGAAGCCCGCACCCTGTGGTACCCCAGCGATCACCTCAACAGCGCCCAGGGTGTGCTGGTCGCCACCTACAACACGGGCGCGGTGGCCCAGCAGTTTGCCGCCAAGCCGCTGCAGGCCCAGGTCGCCTCCTCGCGCCAGGCGGTGGAATCGCTGCACCCGGGCCACAGCCACAAGCTGGCCAGGCCGGTGGTGGTGAACTGGTCGAAGATCCCCTTCAGCGAAGCGCCGTGGATCGTCCATGACGAAGTCGCCCAGCCCGGCTACGACCTGCTCAACCAGCCCCAGGGGCGTACCTGGCTGGCCAGCGACGCCCTGGCCCATGGCGGCGTGGGCATCTGGCAGAACAGTGCCGCCGAGTCCGCCCGCCGGGTGGTCGGCCTGATTGCCAAACACGCCAGCCAGACCACCCGCGGCGTTGCCGCCTGACCTGCAAGGAACCACCCCCATGCCTCGTCTTCTTCTGCTTGCCGGAGTACTCATGTCGCTCACCCTCAACGCCCACGCCGACGGCATCAAGCGCGTCGCGCCACCCGGCTCGAACTTCCCCATCTCGCAGCTGGTCACGGTACCGGCCGGCAGCCAGCTGACCTTCATCAGCGGCACCCTGCCGGACGTGGCCGACCCAAAGGCGCCCAAGGGTAGCGTTGCGGCGCTGGGCAACACCGAAACCCAGGCCCGCTCGGTGCTGAACAAACTGCGCACGGCGCTGCGCAGCCAGGGCCTGGACCTTGGCGACATCGTCCAGTTGCGGGTGTTCCTGGTAGGCGACCCAGCCAACGGCGGCGCCCTCGACTTCGCCGGGCTGCAGGCGGCCTACACCGAGTTCTTCGCCACCGCCGAGCAACCCCGTACACCGACCCGCACCGCCATCCAGGTGGTTGCCCTGCCATTGCCGGGCGCGCTGGTGGAAATCGACGCGATCGCGGCCAAGGCGCCGTAAGTGCGCCAGCCATGCCAGACAAGGAACTGCGTGCATGAAGCCAGCTTTTAAAACTGCCTCTTTTTTCGGCGTGGCCCTGGCCGCCGGGCTGCACAACGCACCCAGCCTGGCCGAGGAACCCGCCGCCCAGGCCCTGGGCACGGTGATCGTCACCGGCAACCGTGGCAGCGAGAAACGCACCGTAACCAGCAGCCCGGTGCCCATCGACGTGATCAGCGCCAAGCAGTTGCAGGAAACCGGCAAGCCCGGCCTGATGGAAGCCCTCAGCGCCAGCGTGCCGTCGCTGACCTTGCCGGAAAAGACCGGCTGGGACGCCAGCGGCATGGCCCGCGCCCCCAACCTGCGCGGGCTCAACGCCGCCCAGGTGCTGGTGCTGGTCAACGGCAAGCGCCGCCATACCAGCGCTACGCTCAACATCAGCGGCATCAACGCCGGCGCTGCCCCCGCCGACCTCGCCCATCAGTGCCATCGACCATGTCGAGGTGCTGCGTGATGGTGCGGCCGCCCAATACGGCTCCGACGCCATCGCCGGGGTGATCAACGTGATCCTCAAGGCCGACGCCAGCGGCACCGCCGTGACCACCGCAGGCCAGGGCTACGACGGCAAGAAGCAGACCGTGCAGCAAAGCCTGAACAAGGGCTTCGAGATCGGCCGCGACGGCATCGTCCAGCTGGCACTGGACGCCCGCAGCCAGAACGACGACAACAAGGCCAGCGCCAATGGCTACAGCCAGGCCGAAGCCCTGGACCGCGCCGGCAAGGTTACCTACGGCGGCTATGGCACGCCGAAGATCAACCTTCTGACCCTGGGCTACAACGCCGAACTGCCGCTGCAGGACGACCTGACGCTCTACTCGTTCAGCACCTGGTCGTACCGCAAGGCCGAGCAGGGCCAGAACTTCCGCCTGCCGACCATCGTCAACACCATCACCACCGGGCCCAACGGGCGCCCCTCGGGCTACACGCCCACCTGGTACATCGAGGAATACGACTACCAGGCGGCGTTTGGCGCCAGGGGCCTGGCCGGCGAATGGGACTGGGACCTGTCCAGTACCTACGGGCGCAACGAGGCCGAACAGGGCACCTGGAACAACCAGAACCCGTCACTGGGCGAGGCCACGCCCAACCATTTCGAATCCGGCACCTGGGTCAGCTCGCAACTGACCAGCAACCTCGACCTGCGCCGCAGCTTCGAGGTTGGGCTGACCAAGCCGCTGGACTTCTCCTGGGGCCTGGAACAGCGCCGCGATACCTACCAGGTGCAGGCTGGCGACTGGGCCAGCTGGGCCGACGGCGGCTACTGCAAGGCGCCCGGCAATTGCGCCGCCTCCGGCGCCCAGGTCACCAACGGCATCTCCCCGGCCGAGGCCGCCAGTGCCAGCCGCAACAGCTACGCCGGTTACCTGGACGTGGGTTTCAACCCGCTGCCGCAGTGGTACTGGGGCGCTGCCCTGCGCTACGAGCACTATGATCGCAACATCGGGGCCACCCGCAGCGGCAAGCTGACCACCCGCTACGAGCTGACCCCCGAACTGGCCGTGCGGGCGACGGTGAGCAACGGCTTCCGCGCGCCGTCCTTGGCCAACAACCTGTTCAGCGCCCGCTCCACCACCTACGGCGTGGTCGACGGCGTGTACCAGTCGATCAACTACGGCGTGCTGCCGGTGGATTCGGCCGCCGCCAAGGCGCTGGGCGCCGAACCACTGAAACCGGAAAAGTCCACCAACTACAGCCTGGGGCTGGCCTGGCAGCCCGGCGAGCGCCTGGCCTTCACTGCCGATGCCTACCTGATCAACGTGCGCGACCGCATCACCCTCACCGGGACCCTGCTCGGCCCCGAGGTCACCCAGGCCCTGCTCGCCAACGGTATCGACTCGACCTCGGGCGGCCAGTACTTCACCAACGGCGCCGATACCCGCACCAAGGGCCTGGACCTGGTGGGCAGCTACGACCAGGACCTGGGTGGTGCCGGGACGGTGAAGTGGACGGCGGCCTTCAACTGGAACGACACCGAGATCCTCGACTACAAGCAGAGCGTGAACATCCTTGGCACGCCCTATGAGCTGATGAATCGCCAGGCGCGCAACCTGCTGACCGAGGTGCAACCGCACACCAAGCTGATCCTTGGCGGCAACTGGCGCCTGGACCGCTACCGGGTCAACCTGGGGCTGACCCGCTACGGATCCTGGCGCGAGGTGAATGCCGCCAACGACCGTTCGCTGGACCGCGAGTACAAGGCGCGCTGGATCACCGACCTGGATGCAGGCTACCAGTTGACCAAGGACCTGGAGGTGGCGATCGGGGCGCGCAACCTGTTCGATATCTACCCCGAGCGCCAGGCACCGAGCAGCAAGACCATGGTCAAGGGATACGGGGTGTACTCGCCCTATGGCTTTACCGGCGGGTATTACTTCGGGCGGGTGACCTACACCTTCTGATTCGTGACAAGCCGGCCGACGATGTCGGCCGGCAACCGGTATCAACCACGCAACATATGGACCGCCACGCCGGCCAAGGCGCAACTGAACAGTACCTGGATCACGCCACGCTTGAAGCGGAACAGGGCCACTGCGGCAGCAATGGCGATCAACGCCGAAGGCCAGTCGAACGCCCCACTGAAACCCTTTGGCCAGAGCACGTGATAGCCGAAGAACATGGCGAGATTCAGGATCACCCCCACGACCGCGGCCGTGATCCCCGTCAGCGGTGCGGTGAACTTCATCTCGTTGTGGGTCGACTCCACCAACGGGCCACCGGCGAGGATGAACAGGAACGACGGCAGGAAGGTGAACCAGGTGACGAGGCTGGCCGCGACTGCACCGGCCAGGAACGGGTTTTGCTCACCGAACATCGGATGCACGTAGCCACCGACGAAGCCGACGAAAGCCACCACCATGATCAATGGTCCTGGCGTGGTTTCTCCCAAGGCAAGGCCATCGATCATCTGAGTGGGTGACAGCCAGCCGTAATGCCCGACGGCGCCCTGATACACATAGGGCAGGACGGCGTAGGCGCCACCGAAGGTCAAAAGTGCGGCCTTGGTGAAGAACCAGCCCATTTGCGTCAGGGTGCCGGCCCAGCCAAACGCCAGTGTCAACAGCCCCATGGGCAAGGTCCACAGTACTGCGCCGATCAGCACCAGACGCAGCAAATGCCCCACCCGAAAACGCGCATGCTCAGGCGTTGGTGTGTCGTCGTCGATCAGGGCCGGGCCGTAGCTGTTCCTGGCAGCCCCATGACCACCACCGATCACGAATTTGCCGGGGGCGAAGCGACCGCCCACATAGCCTGCGATACCGGCAACCAGCACGATCAACGGGAACGGCACATTGAGGGCGAAGATGGCCACGAACGACGCTGCGGCAATGGCCCACAGCCAGCCGTTCTTCAGCGCGCGCGAGCCGATCCGGTGAGCCGCGTGGACGACAATGGCCGTGACTGCAGGCTTGATGCCGTAGAAGACCCCCGCCACCACCGGGACCTCGCCAAAGGCGATGTAGACCCAGGACAGGCCAATCAGGATGAACAGCGAGGGCAATACGAACAATACGCCGGCAATCACCCCACCCCAGGAGCGGTGCATGAGCCAACCGATGTAGGTGGCCAGTTGCTGTGCCTCGGGGCCTGGCAACAACATGCAGTAGTTCAGCGCGTGCAGGAACCGCTTCTCGCTGATCCAGCGCCGGCGCTCGACCAGTTCCTGGTGCATGATCGAGATCTGCCCGGCGGGCCCACCAAAACTGATGAAGCCCAGCTTGAGCCAGAACAGGAATGCTTCGAACAGTCCGACCGGCCGCTGAACCGCTTGCGATGGTGGCTGTTCGCCCACTGCAGAGGTGCTATCAACCATTTTGCGCTTCCTCACTCGCGAAAGCCGTCAGAAGGCCATCGAAGATGCCCCCGGCGACCGTTGTCAGTTGATCGTCATCGCCAATGCTTTGTCTCAAGCCCGCGAGGACACGTTCGATACCTGGTGCTTCCGAGGGCTGGTTGCCTCCCACATCCAGGTAGTGAATGACCGCGGCCAAGCGGGCCAGGCCCGGCTGCTGTAGGGCAAAGCTCTCGATGAGGGTTTCGAAGGACACCCGCTGGCCGACATGGCTGAACCTGGCCCCATCAAAATCGAAGCCCAGCGCATCGCCCGGGCAGTCTTCAGGCCTGTCCAGCCAGATGAATCGAGCGTCGGCATCGATGAAGCGACGAATCAACCAGGCACATGCCAGCCGATCCACCCATGGGCGCTTGCGGGTGGCCCAAAGGCGCCCCTGGTAGTCGTTGCGTTCCAGTCGGGTGATCGCCTCGTCGTGGGCACTCGGCTCATCGGAAGACAGTGCGCGGCCAATCGCTGCTTCGAGCTCTTGCAGCGCCGCATCGGCTTGTGCCTTGGGCACGCCCGGGAAAAAATCGGTCGCCGCCAACTGGCTGAAGGCCTTTCTGAGCTTGCGCACCTGCCGTGCGGTCTGCAGCGCATTCTCTGGCGCCAGCTCGGCCCTGCAGCCTGCAATTTCTTCCATCAGGCTGGCGTACTCGTCGCTCCTGTCGAACAGCTTGCTGAAGCGCTCTTCACGCTCAGGCAGCGACAGGAGAAATGCGGTGCCGTTGATAGCCAGCACGTCACGCTCGACTGCCTCGAAAACTTCCCGACCCGCACATTGTTCGGGCAGCAGGTAAACACCATCCCTCAGCACTGCGGCTCCGGAGGCCTTCAGGCTTCTCCAGGCACGCATGCGCTCGGTGGCATTGGCCGTCGGCAATCCGAGGATCAGTAGCGACCAGTGGATCATGTAGAGTACTCAACACAATATGTTTGTACCTCTACATTAATCTGAAACTGTGCAAAATCAAAAGGCCCGTAGCTTTTGGGGCTGCTGCGCAGCCCATCGCCGGCAAGCCGGGCTCCCACAGGGACCGCGAAAATCTTGAGGTCTGCGCCGTACCTGTGGGAGCCCGGCTTGCCGGCGATGGGCTGCAAAGCGGCCCCAAATCGCTCAACTGACTGGCACTAGGGTAAACCCGCTCTCACAGGGTCCCCGCTAAATCAAGGCGTTATGTGGAGTTCCATAGGAGCGGGATCCTACTCCAGCGGAATGGTCAGGCGATCGATCACGGCACGGGTTTCAGGCCGCACCCCGCGCCACCAGGCGAAAGCCTCCGCCGCCTGCTCGACCAGCATGCCGACACCGTCGGCCAGGCGCGCCACACCCTGCGCCTTGGCCATGTGCAGGAACGGCGTCAGGCCTTTGCCATACGCCAGCTCGTAAGCCAGCCGCGTCTCGCCCAGCACACCTTCAGGTAGCGGCGGCAGCTCGCCGGTGAGGCTCGCGGAGGTGGCATTGACCACGATGTCGAAGGACTGCCCCTCCAGTTCCTCATAGCGGCTGATGCGCAGCCTTGGGTGGTCCAGTTCGTTGCGCAGGCTGAGCGCCTTGGCCATGTCACGGTTGGCAAGCACCAGTTCGCTTGGCCCCGCCTCCAGGAACGGCAGCAATGCACCACGTACCGCGCCACCGGCGCCGAGCAACAGTACCCGCCGATTGGCCAGTGGTTCACCGAGGTTTTCCTCGATATCCCGCAGCAAGCCGATGCCGTCGAAGTTCTCGGCAAAGATACGGCCATCCTCGAACTTCAATGCATTGGCCGCCCGCGCCAGCTGTGCGCGCTCGCTGCGCTGGTCGGCCAACTCGAAGGCGCGCAGCTTGAACGGCGCGGTGATGTTCATGCCCAACCCGCCATCGTTGCGAAAGTTCAGCACCTGGGCCTCGAAGCCCTCGAGCTCGCCCTCGATGGCGCCGTACTCCAGGCACTGGCCACTGGCCTGGGCGAACAGGCCATGAATCAACGGGGACTTGGTGTGGTTGATCGGTCGGCCGATCACTGCATAGCGGTCGCTCATCGTGCATCTCCATGGGTGAACAGCACACCGTCTGCCTGCATGGCGGTGATTTCTTCAGGGCTGAAACCTAGGCCGGCGGCCACTTCGGCATTGTGCTGACCGAGGTCCGGGGCCACTTGGTGGATCGTGGTGTCGCACTCGGAGAAGCGGAACGGCAGGTTGGGCAGGCGCAAGGTACCGTAGCGCGGGTGCTGCTGCTCGATGACCATGTTGCGCGCCTGGATCTGCGGGTCAGCCACGACCTCATCGATGCGCTGCACCTTGGCGCTGGGAATGTCGATGCCATCGAGCAATTGCAGGATGTCGGCTACCCGGCGCGCACCGACCCAGTCACGCACCACGGCCAGGATCGCCTGACGGTGGGCGTTGCGGCCATTGAGGCTGTGGTAGCGGCTGTCGCTGCCGAACCCGGGCGGGCCACCGTTGGCTTCGAGCATCGCGGCAAAGCGCTTCCAGGCGTCGTCGACCTGGGCGGCGATTACCAGGTCGCCATCAGCCGCACGAAACACGCCGTACAGGGTGGAGGTGGGCATGTCATGGCCGGTCTGCTCGGGCAGGACGGTGCCGTCGGACAAGGTGTAGCACTGCACCGCATACTCATGCATCGATACCAGCGTGTCGTAAAGGGCCATGTCGATGTGCTGACCCCGGCCGCTGTTCACTCTGCCCAGCAGCGCCGCGTTGATCGCCGCCACGGCATGGATGCCGGTGTACATGTCGCCCAGGGAAATGCGCAGCAACGGCGGCGCTTCGCCCGGCACGCCGACCATCTGCATGATCCCGCTCTTGGCCTCGGCGATCAGCCCGAAGCCGGCGCGGTGGGCATCCGGGCCGGTATGGCCGTAGGCGGAGATGGAGCAGTACACCAGACGCGGGTTGCGCGCTGACAGCTCGGCATAGCCCAGGCCCAGCTTGTCCAGGGCGCCGGGGCGATAGTTTTCGATGAACACATCGGCCGAGTCGGTAAGGCGCTGCATGAACGCTTTGCCACGCGAGTCCTTCATGTTCACGCTGACGCCCTGCTTGCCCATGTTCAGCTGCAGGAAGTAACCGCTCTGCTGTTCATCAAGGGTAAACGCGTGCTGGCGGCCGGCATCGCCGCTGCCCGGCCGTTCGACCTTGATCACCTCGGCGCCCAGTGCTGCCAGGCAGCGGCCCACATAGGGCCCGGCCAGGAAGTGGCTGTAGTCGATGACGCGAATACCCGCCAATGGCAATGCCTGGCTCATGCCTGCACTCTCCTCGGCACCATCAGCCGGTGCTCGCCACGCTGCACGACTTCGCCATGCTGGTTGATCAGCTCCGACGGCAAGACCACGATGCCCCAGCCCGGTCGGCTTTCGCTCGGGCGCATCGCCCCCACGCGCATGCGCACGTGCAGCACATCGTCGACCTTGATCGGCAGCACGAAGTCCCAGGTCCAGCCCAGCGACATGCCCGGTACAAAGCGGTATTCGCACTGGGTCTTCAGGCCGTCGGCGATCGACAGGCCGAACAGGCCATGGGCAACCAGGCAGCCGAAGTGGCTCGCGTTGGCGTACGCCTCGTCGACATGCACCGGGGTGTGGTCGCCGGTGAGTTCGGCGTAGGCCAGGATGCGTTCGCGGGTAACGGTGTAGGTGGGGCTGATGCATTCATCGCCTTCGCAGGCATCGTCCCAGTATTTTTCCACCACGCTCATGCCACCACCTCTGCACGTGGATCGATGGCCAGTGCCTGGGCGACGCATTTCGCCGGCAATGCCTGAATGAACTCGACCGCCAGGCCGTCAGGCAGGCGCAGCCAGTTGCGGCCCTGAGGCATTTCGCTGACGCCGAACCGCTGTGCGGCGGCCAACGCGGCTTCGAGGTCCTCGCACATGATGCCCAGGTGTGCCATGCGCCCTTCCGGGCCGGCAAAGTCAGGCTGGTGGATGAACTGCAGGCCACCAAGGGTCCAGTACTGCGCAGGCTGCTCGGCGTCACCCTGCATCTCGCGCATGGTCATGCCGCACACCTCGCTGAAAAAGCGGATGTGCCACTGGATGTCCCGCACCCAGAACGCAACGTGTTCAAGGTAGGCTTTCGGCTGGCTCATGGATTACTTCCCTTCTGCTGATCGGCCATGGCGCGCTCGATACCCTTGATGCAGGCAACCAGGGTCGCGTTGACCGGCGTAGCCACGCCGTGGCGCTGGCCCCAGCGCACGACGGAGCCGTTGATGAAATCGATCTCGGTGACCGAGCCCTTTTCCAGGCTCTGCAGCATCGAGGTACGGAAGCTTGCCGGCAGGCCTTCAGCTGCCAGGCACCACGCAGCGTCCGGGCTGGTGAGGCTCAGGCGGATGCCGGCCCGCTCAGCGACGGCGATGGCCTCGCTGACCGCTGCCTTGGCGGTGCTTTCCAGCAGCGGCTCGCTGTACAGCTGGCCATAACTGAGCATGGTGATGCCGCTGAGCGCGCCTGTCGCGACGTTGACCAGCAGCTTGTCCCACATGGTGCCGAGAATGTTGTCGCTGACCGTGGTGGCGAGCCCGGCGCCATTGAAAGCCTCGGCGATGGCCTGCACACGCGAGGTCCGTTGGCCGTCGAGCTCGCCGATGACGGTGTGTTTGCCTGCCACGCCGGCACGGATCGAACCCGGCGCCAGCAGCACGCCACCGACGTAGGTCTTGCCGGCCAATACCCGCTCACGCCCCACGGCCTCGGCCAGGATGTCTTCGTGGCCAAGACCGTTCTGCAGCGATAGCACCAGCGTCTGCGGCCCGATCAGCGCCTTGGCACCGGCAATCGCCTCGCTGGTGTGGAACGACTTGACCAGCACCACTACCAGGTCGGCCACGCCCACGGTTGCTGCGTCGCAAGCCGCCTTCACCCGGACCTGCCGCTCGCCGCGTTCATCCTGTACCCGCAGCCCGCGCAAATTCATCGCCTCGACATGCGCCTGGCCACGATTCAACAGCCAGGTTTCGTGCCCCGCCTCGCTCAAGGCCGCACCAATGGCGCAACCCAGGGCGCCGGCGCCCAGAATGCAGATTTTCACATCGCTGACCTCCTGTGGTTTGCGACCACCTTATGCAGCGAGGCTTATTTCGGCTATACAATGGCCTCAATACACTTATTGAGTTTCGCAATAATGAGCACGCTCGATGCCTTGCCTGATCCCAAGCTGCTGCAGCTGTTCGATGTGCTTTATCACTGCCGTAGCGTGACCCGTAGCGCTGAACAGCTCGGCCAGAGTCAACCTACCGTGAGTATCTGGTTGGGGCGCTTGCGTGAAGAACTGAACGACCCGCTGTTCGTGCGCACCCCCGGGGGCATGGCCCCTACCCCGCGGGCAGACCAGTTGATCGGGCCATGCCGCGAGGTGCTGGAATCGCTGCGGCGCCTGACTACCTGGGAGCCGCAATTCGTTCCGGCCACGGCCCAGCGTCGCTTTCGCCTGTGCGTCAGTGATGCCAGCCATATCACCCTGCTGCCCAGCATCCTCAACCACCTGCGTACCCATGCGCCGGGTATTCGCCTAGAGGCGGCGCGCATAGATGGCAACACCGAAAGCGCGCTGGAGTCCGGCGAAGCGGACCTGGCCATCGGCTTTGTGCCTTGGCTGGGTGCGGGGATGTATCAGCAAGTGTTGTTCGAACAGGACTGGGTCTGCCTGAGCAACCCACAACACCCTCGTTTGGGCCAAGGCATGAGCGTGGCGCGCTACCAGGGCGAGGGGCATGTACAGATCAGTGCCGGGACCGGGCAGAAGTTGCTCGAGGCTGGCCTGGCACGGGCCGGCATCGAACGCAGGATAATGCTGGAGCTGCCGGCGTTTCTGGGATTAGGCTTGATTGTCGGGTCGACCGACCTGGTGGCTACGCTGCCACGGCACATCGGGCAGACACTTGCCGACATGCATGGTCTGCAGGTGCACGATTGCCCGTTTGCAGTGGAGGGCTTCACGGTCAAGCAGCACTGGCACGCGCGCTACCAGCAAGACAGCGGGAATCGCTGGATGAGGGAGGTGGTTCGGGGCTTGTTTCAAGCAGGTGCCAGTTAGCACACCAGACGAACGCCTCCCTCGCCGAGCTTCCTTGCCTGGAAGCATCGGGGTGCGAGTCAGGCAGCAGGCTTGAGCACCACCTTCGTCCAGCCATCATCCCGCGCATCAAAGTGCTTGTAGGCATCGGGGCCTTCAGCAAGCGTCAAACGATGGGAAATTATCTGGGAAGGCTTGGCGCGCCCATGATGAATGAGCTGCGCCAGGCGGCGATTGTAGGCCTTCACGTTCGCTTGGCCTGTGCGAATGAATTGGCCCTTGAACCAGAACGCCCCGAAATCGAAGGCCATCTTGCCCTGCTTCGCCAGGTCGTTCTTCGCACCCGGATCTTCTGGCACGAACACACCCACGACGCCTATGCCACCGGTAGCCTTGGTCGAGGCAACCAAATTGTTCATGGTAAGGTAGTTCGCTTCATGGCCATGCTTGTCGCAGCACTGGTAACCCACGCATTCGCATCCCCGGTCGGTGCCTTTGCCGTGGGTCAGGTTCATGATCTCGTCAACCGCCTTCTGCTCGACCGCGTTGATGGGGGTTGCCCCAAGCTGCGCGGCCAGCCTCAAACGATCCGGCTGGTTGTCGATCACGAACACCTCGGAGGCACCTTTGATGATTGCCGAATAGGCCGCCATCAACCCGACAGGGCCCGCTCCATAAATCGCAATGCTCTCGCCCGGCTGCAGGCCGGCCAGCTCTGTCGCATGCCAGCCAGTGGGGAAAATATCCGAAAGCATGACGTAGTCATCTTCACGTTCCTGGGCGTCATCCGGCAGCACCAGGCAGTTGAAATCAGCGTATGGCACACGCAACAGCTCGGCCTGGCCACCTTGGTAGGGCCCCATGTCGGCAAAACCATATGCGGCCCCGGCAGCACCCGGGTTGGCAGTGAGGCAGAACCCTGTCAGGCCTTTTTCGCAGTTTTCGCAGAACCCACAGCCGATGTTGAACGGCAGGCTGACCCAGTCACCGACTTTGACGCGGTCCACCCCGGCCCCCACCTCGATCACCTCACCGAGGTTCTCATGGCCGAACACACGCCCGGCCTCGAACGATGTGCGCCCCTCATACATGTGAAGGTCGGACCCGCAGATGTTGGTGGTGGTGATGCGCACCAGCGCATCGGTAGGTTTCTCGATCCTTGCATCGGCAACATTCTTGACGGCGACGTCGCGCGGTGCGTTGTATACGATTGCTTTCATGCTGAACTCCCAGAAGTCAGGGGCGATGGAAAAGCGCCCTACCCTGTTGGGGTAATGGATTTACCTCAGGTGTTCAGTGCTGTACGTGAATAGCAGATCAGTGGCGCTAATCATCGTCGCGCCTTGGATCTAACCACGCTATAGCATTTTCTCCAGTCCGATCGCGCTGCTGAGCCAGGAGTTGAAGTGTCGCCACCAACTCCCCGGTTCCTTGGTCAATGTATGTTGCTTGCCATCGTCTTCGGTGACCCATACCAGCTGATTCTTTTCCAGCCGGGTGTGATAACTCAGAGCCGGTGCCATCCCCTCCAGAGCCAGTTCGCGCACCAGTATCCGAGTACTGATGCCGTCGTGAACGATGTAGTATTGCAAGTCGATGCTGCTTTGAGCATTGCGAATCAGCTCGGCGCGTGCGGCGAAAGCCTCGGCACTATCGGAATACAAGCGAAAGCCCGACTGGCCCCGATGGGGGGCTGCCTGGGCCTGGATAGAACGACCGAACGCCGAATCGTTCGCAGGCAAGGCCTGACTGGGTTCGTGAGAGACAGTGGGTGTCGTACAACCAACAAACAGCAGGGTAAGTAACAGCAGAGCAGTAAGGGGCTGTTCGATTGTCACGGAGGCTACCCCGGGTGATGGCGATGAGGGTGCCGGGTCCCGAAGAATGGCCAGTCCCTTACCACCAGCATCAGGCCGTATCGACCTTGTGCAATGTTTCTTCGATCTGCGGTGTTGTTACAGAAGCGTAGTTCATCTCCTGCTGACCGCGGTGCCTTCACCGAAGGCGCCTGCCGCCAATCAGTCGCGATCTAGCATCTAAGGACCTTGCATAACCTGATCAGGCTGCGACGACGAGGTCAACTGCAAGCGCACTTATGCTCTTGGCGTCCGTTGCAAATCGGCTGCTCCTGTTGATAGCGAGTATTAACCTATGTCGGTCAGCCGAGCTGGATCCGAATGCTGGCCTGTGTGTACCAAGGCGCAGCGGAGTCGACGTGCACATGTCTCTGCTGCTTCGGCTCGAAGGGGGTATCAAGCGTTCCTAGCGCTATGGATATCCAGCCGGCATATTCACCTTGAGAACGTGACCAGAATAAAGTCGAACCACACGCCAGACAAAATTCGCGCATTACTGTCGGTGAAGACGCATACGTCCTGATGCTATCGGCGCCACGTAGTACTCGCAGGTCGCTACGCGGGACGCTACCGTAGGATGCGAATGCAGCCCCGTGACCTTTGCGGCACTGGCTGCAATGGCAGTGAGTAACTGCCTTTGGCGCAGTGACTAGTTCGAAACTTACTGCAGAGCACAAGCAGCTACCTAGGTAAGTCATTTTCATTGACGCTTCCGTGCAAATGACGCGAGCGTAACTGTCTTGGCTGAATTGGTCGACAGGTTGTAATTCGCTCTCGGTAAATGGCTGTTATGGGTCGAAAGCAGTCACCCACGACCGGCTGCTTTCGACCCAAAACGGACGCTAAAAGATAACTGGTTTCGTAAGCGCGACGCGAACTCTGTGGGAGCGGGTTTACCCGCGAAGCAGGCGCCGCGGTGGATGGCACCGGCCGTGCCGGTGTTCGCGGGTGAACCCGCTCCCACAATGATTGCTGTGGGGCAAAATGACCGCTACGGGTCGAAAGCGCCCTCGTATCTGCTCCGGTCTGGCGTAACAACCAAACCGCTCGGGAATTTAGGTATGAAATAGATGAGCAGTTGATTTCGATAACCTTGTGCCCAACCGGTTGCGCCTGGCACTGGCGCTCCGCTGGCGGCCGGGTTCTACTCAAGCTCCAGGCTGTAACCCACCCCATATACCGACCTGAGCGGGTCATGTCCTGGAGTTACCCCTGACAGTTTGCGCCGTAAATTCTTCACGTGACTGTCTACGGTTCGGTCTGCGACCACGCGATGGTCTCGGTAGATGTGATTCATCAGTTGGTCGCGTGACAGCACTTGTCCCGGGCGAGCCGCCAGTGCCGCAAGCATGCGAAACTCTACCGGCGTCAGGTCCAGCGCCACCCCCATGTAGCGCGCCTGGAATGATCGAGTGTCGAGCTCCACGCCTAGGCTCGGTGCCTGCTGCCCGCTACGGCGCAACACGGCCTTGACCCGTGCGACTAACTCGCGTGGTGAGAACGGCTTGCAGATGTAGTCGTCGGCGCCCAGCTCCAAGCCCAGCAGGCGGTCGATCTCGTCGACCCTGGCGGTCATCATGATCAATGGCATCTGGCTGAAGCCGCGCAGCTCGCGGCAGATATCCAGGCCATCGCGACCGGGCAGCATCAGGTCGAGCAGAACCAGGTCGTACTGGCCCTGGCGAATCGCCGGGATCACCGCCAGGCCGTCCTCCTGGTGGTCGACGCGGTAGCCACCGGCGCGCAGGTAATCGCCCACCAGCGCGGCGAGCTTGGGTTCATCTTCCACCAACAGAATCTGGCTCATGCCTGATCTCCGGCAACCGGAAGCGTGAGTGACAACAGCAAGCCGCCCAAGGCCGAGGCTTTGGCCGTCAGCTTGCCACCGTGTACTTCGGCGATGCCACGGCAGATTGCCAGGCCCAGGCCGGTGCCCCCACTGGCACGGTTACGCGAACGCTCGGCGCGGTAGAAACGCTCGAACAGGCGCGCCAGGGATGCACTGTCCACGCCGGGGGCGGTGTCCTCGCATTGCACCAGCACCTGGTCGCCGTCCTGGAATGCGCGCAGCACCGTGTGGCCGCCCGCATCGGTATAACGGCGACTGTTTTCCAGCAGGTTGTGCAGCAACTGGCCCAGGCGTGACTCATCGCCCAGCACCCACAGCGGTTCTTCCGGCAATTCCAGGCGCAACGCCAGGCCACGCTCGGCAAAACCGGCCTGGAAGGCATCGGCCACCACCGGCAGCAGCACCCGCAGGTCGATACGTTCGCGACGATAGGTCGGTCCACCTACTTCGGTCAACGACAGGTCGAACAGGTCGTCGACCAGCTTGCTCAGCGACCCGACTTCGCCTTGCAGCGAGCGCAGACCGTTGCTATCGACCGGGCGAATGCCATCTTCCATGGCTTCGAGTTCGGCCCGCATCACCGCCAGCGGCGTGCGCAGCTCGTGGGAAATATCGGCCATGAAGTCGCGCCGCAGGCGCTCGTTGCTCGCCAGCGTGGCGGCCATGCGGTTGAAATCGCCGGCCAATTGCCCAGCTTCGTCTGCCGAACGCACCGGCAGCTGGATTTCATAATCACCTGCAGCCAGGCGATGGGTGGCACTGGCCACTTCACGGATCGGGCGCAGCAAGGCACGGCTAAGCCACCAGGCGATCACACCCGTGGCCAACAGGCAGGCCAGACCTATCAGCAGGCTGGAGCGCAGCTGGTTCAGCTGGAAGCGGCGGTCACCCACGCTGGTCACCGACTGCAGCGGCGCAAGGGCCATCCAGCCGACCAGCTGTTCTTGATGCCTGATCGGGCGCAGCAGCATTTCACTGCCAGGCCCCTGGTAGCCGATGATAGGCCGGCGCTGGGCATCGAGCAGGGCGAAGCGCACGAACGCGCCAGTCAGGTCGGAGACTGTCAGCAAGCTGGGGTCGAAAGTCTTGTCCGGCTGGATATCGTCCGGGCGCAGCAGTTCGAACCACTGGTCCTTGTCGCGACGGATGAAGTCCCAGCTGCCATTACGCGCATAGGCCTGCTCGACCCGCGGCACGATGCGATCCATGCGCTCCTCGGCTTGCTGATTGAGGTAGCCGAGAAAGCCATACTTCAAGCTTAAGTAGGCGGCGAACACCATGCCCAACACGGCGAAAGTGCAGACCAAGAGCATCGCGAAGAAAAACTTGTGCGAAAGGCTGACTTTCATAGCTCCGCCGGTGAATTGGAATTGCCACCATTGAAGCGTGCCAACTCCAGTGCCGCAAGGCGCGCAGGCCAATCTCCATCCTTTCTGCACATTTGCTGCACAATTCCCACGCACGCTTGGGCCATCTGAATCAATTGGGTCGGAGCCTGCGATGCATACGTTATTCCACTCCCTGTTCTATACACGTTCACCTTGGTCCCGGGCGCTACTGCTTGGCGCCGGCCTGCTTGTCCTGGGAGGTTGCGGTGAAACCGAAACCGCTGCAGCCCCCGCTCCTGTACAGGAAGTGGCGGTGCATGAAGTGACAACCGCCGCCCAGGCCCTGACCACCACCCTGCCCGGTCGCGCCAGCGCCCACCTGATTGCCGAGATCCGTCCGCAAGTTGGCGGCATCATTCAGAAACGTCTGTTCAATGAGGGTGACACGGTCAAGGCCGGCCAGGCGCTGTACCAGATTGACCCGCAGTCCTACCAGGCCACCTTGGCCCAGGCCAAGGCCACCGTCAGCTCGGCCAGAGCCACGCTGCGGGCTGCCGAACTCAAAGCCAAGCGTGATGCTCAACTGGTGAAGCTCGACGCAATCAGTGCCGAAGACAACGAAAGCGCCCAGTCGGCCTTGCTCGAGGCCCGTGCCAGCCTGCAGTCTGCCTTGGCGGAGCAGCGTACCGCACAGATCAACCTCGACTACACCCGCATCAACGCACCGATCGATGGCCGCACAGCCACTTCCACGGTCACCCCTGGCGCACTGGTCACTGCCGAGCAGACCACGGCCCTCACCACGGTACAGCAACTCGATCCGATCTACGTCGACTTCACCCAGCCAAGCAGCACCCTGCTACGCCTCAAGCGCGAACTGGCCGAAGGCAAGCTGGCACGCAGCGGGCAGGCGGATGCCGCTCGTGTGACCCTGGAACTTGAAGATGGGAGCGCCTACGCCCATGCCGGCACCCTCACCTTCAACGGCGTCAGCGTTGACCAAAGCACCGGCAGTGTGACGTTCCGCGCAGTGGTGCCCAATCCCGACGGCCTGCTGATGCCGGGCATGTACATCAAGGCAACGTTGCAGGAAGGCGTGCAGAACGACGCTATTTTGGTACCGCAGCAGGCCGTCAGCCGTGACGAGCGCGGTAGCGCCACCGCCCTGGTAGTGGTCGATGGCAAGGTAGAACAGCATGAGCTGACGTTGGCCCGTGCTGTGGGCAACCGGTGGTGGGTCAGTCACGGCCTGGCAGCTGGCGACAAGGTCATCATGGAGGGTTTGCAAAAGGTGCGTGTTGGCCAACGGGTGCAGGTGCAGAACAGCCCCCTGACCGCTCACAACGATAGCAACTGAGGCCCATCCCATGGCACGTTTTTTCATCGACCGGCCAATCTTCGCCTGGGTCATCGCCATCCTGATCATGCTTGGCGGAGGCCTGGCCATCTTCGAACTGCCGCTGGCGCAGTATCCCAACATCGCCCCGCCGCAGATCAGCCTCAACGCCACCTACACCGGCGCGTCGGCCAAGACAATGGAAGATTCGGTGACCCAGGTCATCGAACAGCAGATGACCGGCCTCGACGGCCTCACCTACATGTCCTCCACCAGCAGCTCGTCCGGCAGCGCCAAAATCACCCTGACATTCGAGGCCGGCACGGATGTAAATACTGCGCAAATGCAGGTGCAGACCAAGCTGGAGCAGGCCAAGGCGCGCCTGCCCGATACCGTGCAGCAGCAGGGTATCCAGATCAACAATTCGGCCAGCGACTTCCTCATCATCGTATCCCTGGTATCGGACAGCCCTGATGTGACCGCCACCGACATCAGTGACTTCATCTCCAGCACCTTGTATGACCAGATCAGCCGGGTCAGCGGCGTCGGCGATGTGACCACCCTCGGTTCGAGCTACGCCATGCGCATCTGGCTCGACCCGGACAAGCTCAAGCAATTCGCGCTGATGCCCTCGGACGTCAGCGGCGCGCTGGAAGCGCAGAACGTCGACACCTCGGCCGGCCAGTTGGGCGCTCTGCCTGCCCGCGCCGGCCAGCAGCTCAACGCCACCATCAACGCCCGCAGCAAGCTACAGACCGCCGCGCAGTTCCGCGACCTGGTTCTCAAGTCCAACAGTGCCGGCGCTATGGTGACTCTGGCCGACGTGGCCCGGGTAGAGCTGGGCAGCGAAAGCTACGACGTGGTCGCCGAGCACAATGGCCGGCCTTCCGGCGGCCTTGCGGTGAGCCTGGCCACCGGCGCCAACGCACTGGACGTTTCTGAAGCGGTGCAAGCCAAGTTGGCCGAACTGGAGCAGTTCTTCCCTAGCAAGCTGCAACTGCGTAGCGAGGTGGCCTACAACACCGCGCCGTTCGTGAAGATTTCCATCGAGGAGGTGGTCAAGACCCTGTTCGAAGCCATCGCCCTGGTAGTGCTGATCATGTACCTGTTCATGCAGAACCTGCGCGCCACGCTGATCCCCGCCATTGCCGTACCAGTGGTGTTGCTCGGCACCTTCGGCGTATTGGCGATGCTCGGCTACTCGATCAACACGTTGACCATGTTCGGCATGGTGCTGGCGATCGGCTTGTTGGTTGACGATGCCATCGTGGTGGTGGAGAACGTCGAGCGCATCATGGCCGAAAAAGGCCTGTCGCCGCGTGAGGCGACCCGCCAGTCGATGGGCGAGATCAGCGGCGCGCTGATCGGTATTGCCGTGGTGCTCTCGGCAGTATTCATCCCGATGGCCTTCTTCGGCGGCTCAACCGGGATCATCTACCGTCAGTTTTCGGTAACCCTGGTAGCAGCCATGGCCTTGTCTGTCCTGGTGGCGATGACCCTGACCCCGGCCCTCTGTGCCACCCTGCTCAAGCCGGTGACGGCCCACGGTACAACGCAGCGTGGCTTCTTCGGCTGGTTCAACCGTACCTTCGACCGTACCTCACAGCGCTACCAGCGCGGTGTCGGCAATGTACTTGCGCGTCCGCTGCGCGGCCTGCTGGTCTACGTACTGCTGCTGGGTGGCGTGGCGCTGATGTTCGAGAAACTGCCCACGGCTTTTCTGCCTGAGGAAGACCAGGGCATGCTGATGATGCAGATGACCCTGCCGGTGGGCGGCACCGACGAGCGCTTGCAAGCGGTCAACCGTCAGGTTCAGGAATACATGCTGCAACAACCGGAGGTGGCGTCGATCCTCACTGTGCGCGGCCTGGGCACCGGCGGTAACGCACAGAATTCGGGGCGAGCCTTCATCAAACTCAAGGACTGGAGCGAACGCCAGGGCGACGAACACAGCGCCACAGCGGTGGCACGAAGGGCCAACATGGCGCTGGCAAAGATCCTTGATGCCAATGTGTTCGTCATAGCCCCACCGGCTATCCAAGGCTTGGGTCAGAGCTCAGGCTTCGATGTGCAGTTGCAGGACCTGGCTGGCCTCGGTCACGCCGAGCTGCTCAAGGCCCGCGATCAGTTCCTTACCTTGGCGGCCAAAGACGCGCGCCTGGCCAACGTTCGTGCTCAGGGGCTGGAAGACACGCCCCAGCTGAACGTCGCCATCGACGACCGCAAGGCCGGTGCCATGGGTGTTTCCGCCAGCGATATCAATGACACCCTCAGCACCGTGATGGGCGGCAGTTACGTTAACGACTTCGTCGACGCCGGCCGGGTGAAGAAAGTCTACCTGCAGGGCGAGGCCGACAAGCGCATGCTGGCCGAGGATATCGGCGCCTGGTATGTGCGCAACGACAGTGATGCCATGGTGCCGTTGTCGGCATTCACCAACACCTCATGGAGTACCGCTTCGCCGTTACTGGAGCGCTTCAATGGCTTCGGCTCGTACGAACTGGTAGGTGAGCCGGCCAGTGGCGTGAGCTCCGGCGAGGCCATGACGGCAGTCGAGCAGATCATGGCGCAATTGCCTGACGGCATCGGCTACGCCTGGGCCGGGCAGTCATACCAGGAACGTATGGCGGGTACCCAAGCCCCCCTGCTGTATGCCATCTCGATCATGTTCGTGTTCCTGTGCCTGGCGGCGCTGTACGAAAGCTGGTCGGTGCCCTTTGCGGTGATGCTGGTGGTGCCGGTGGGGATCCTTGGCGCGCTGCTGCTGACGGGCCTGCGCGGCCTGGCCAACGATGTCTACTTCCAGGTCGGGTTGCTGACCACGGTGGGTTTGACGGCGAAAAACGCCATTCTGATCGTCGAGTTCGCCAAAGAAGGATACGAGCGCGGCCAGGACCTCATCACTGCCATCCTGGAGGCCGTGCGCATTCGCCTGCGGCCAGTACTGATGACCTCGCTGGCATTCATCCTTGGCGTACTGCCGCTGGCACTGAGCAGCGGCGCCGGGGCCGGTGGACGAAAAGCAATTGGCACCGGCGTGCTGGGTGGCATGCTCGCCGCCACCCTGCTTGGCCTGTTCTTCATCCCGTTGTTTTACGCCCTTGTGCAGCGCTTGGCCGGCCGAGGCGCCAGCACTGTCGATACTGTTGCAGGAGAAGCGTGATGCGTCTGTCCCCCTTGTTGCTGGCGCTGGTTCTTACTGGCTGCGTAAACCTCGCACCCGACTACCAGCGCCCGGCAGCACCGGTAGCCGAGCAGTGGCCAACCGCCACCAGCGCAAGCACCACGAGCGCCGATATCAACTGGAAATCGCTGTTCACCGATGCCCGCCTACGCGATACCGTGGCGCTGGCGTTGACCAACAACCGAGACCTGCGCGTGGCCGCATTGAATGTCGAATACCAGCGGGCGCAGTACCGCATCCAGCGCGCCGAGCTGTTTCCGGCAGTTTCGGCAACTGCCGAAGGTACCCGACAGCGCAGCGTGACCAACGGCAGCTCGGCGGTCAGCAGCCAGTACAGCGTCGGCCTGGGCGTCAGCAGCTATGAGCTGGACCTGTTTGGCCGCCTGGATAACCTCAAGGATGCTGCGCTGGAGCAGTACCTTTCGCTGGAGCAAACTCGCCGCAGCACGCAGCTCAGTCTGGTAGCCGAGGTCGCGACGGCCTGGATGACCCTGGCCGCCGACCAGCAACTGCTCAAGCTGGCAAATGACACCTATGCCAGCCAGCAGAAAACCTACACTCTGGTGCAGCAGAGCCATGGACTGGGCGGAGAGTCCGGGGTGAGCCTGGCGCAAGCGCGCAGTACAGTCGAGTCCGCCCGGGCCGATGCGGCCAATTATGCCAGCCAGGTCGAGCAGGACCGTAACGCCCTCGAACTGCTGGTCGGCGAACGCCTGAGCGACACGCTGCTGCCAGGCGACCAGCCATTCGATACCACACTGCTGGTGGGCGTGCCGCAGGGCCTGCCCTCGAGCCTGCTGCAGCGTCGCCCGGACGTTTTGGCCGCTGAGCATTCACTGAAGGCGGCCAATGCTGATATCGGCGCGGCTCGGGCTGCGTTTTTCCCGAGCATTACCCTTACCGCCAGCGGCGGCACCGCCAGCAGCGAGCTGTCCGGGTTGTTCAAAGACGGCAGTGGCGCATGGAGCTTCGCCCCCTCGATCAACCTGCCGATCTTCAACGCAGGCAGCAATCGGGCCAGCCTGGATGCAGCCAAGGTCAACAGCAAAATCGAAGTGGCGACCTACGAGAAGACGATCCAGACCGCGTTCAGCGAAGTGGCCGATGCGCTATCAGTGCGTGGTCATATCAATGAGCGCCTTGATGCCCAGCGCAGCCTGACCGCCGCTACCGACACCGCTTATCAGCTCTCGTTGGCCCTATACAAGGAAGGCTCGGAAAGCTTTATGGACGTGCTCGACGCCCAGCGCTCTTTGTATTCGGCGCAGCAGTCGCTGATCAACCTGAAACTGACAGAACAGACCAACCGGGTGACCTTGTACAAAACACTTGGTGGCGAATGGGCAAACGGTGAAAAATCCAGTTGATACAAGCCCGATAATGCCCCCATCTGCTCTCGGCATCGTTCAGAAAGAGCAATGTGTAGGCAGCCAATTTTCAGCCCCGCCCATCCAGCTATCGACTCGAAGCGGACATCTGTAATCGGGGCCGCTTCGCGGCCCATCGCCGGCAAGCGCGGCTCCCACAAGTACAGCGCATGCCTTAAGGCTGGTGATATTCCTGTGGGAGCCGGCTTGCCGGCGATGAGGCCTGCACTGACTACAGAGCTTTGGATCAGTGTTCGCTTTGGGTCGAAAGCCGTCATCTACGACCGGCAGCAAACGACCCAGAGCGGACACTGAAAAAACTGATGTCGTGAGTGCCATGCGCACTCTGTGGGAGCGGGCGTGCCCGCGAACACCGGCGCAGCCGGTGCCAGTCTCCGCGTTTGATTCTTCGCGGGCGCGCCCGCTCCCACAGAGATTGCTGTTCGGCTCACCGGCAGCAACGGGTCGATAGCGGTCGGTCGTGGATGGCTGCTAACGACCCATTGCGGACATTCATCAGAGGCTAAAATACAGCACCAACTCACCAACAACTGCCTGCCCTACTCTTCGTCTTCCTCAATAAAGCTCGCAATCGCATCAGGTGTGGTATTGGGAGCGTCGACAGCCAATCTCTGCTTAGCGTTCGTGCGCCAGCCGCCATGAAGGCGAGAGCTGTAATTTCTCCATGCCGCGGCAGGGCGTGATAGAAGGCACGTGTCGGGCGCCCGAAGACCCTCGATAAGTGCTGCCCCTGCCTGAGGGCCTAAAGCATTGGTTAGGGGCCGTCAGCATCCTGCCCCGGGGCGACGGAATGCTGCATCCTCAAAATGAATTGCTTGGTTTCGGGCAATAGTTTCTGGAATACCTCGTCCAGTTCCGGGGCAATCTGGATATCCCCGTCTCGTAAACCCTGGGCAACCTGATCCTGGTAACGCTCAACAAAACGCTGCCGGATGTGCAGTGCCTCGGGGGTATCGTTGGCGACAAGTTCTTCAAGAACCCCTTGCATTGCTTGCATGAACACCAAGCTGCGCTTGTACTGCTGGTCTCGCAGCCTGGATTGCTCGAGCGCTGCTGCATAATGCTCATCCATGACCTCAACCCTTGCCTGCAACAGGTCATTGGTGCTCTGCAACGCCTCAAACGCTTTTGACATTCCAGTCGTCTGTCCGCCCTCGGCGTGCTTGCCCGCTTTCGCGACTTGGGAGAGTTGTTGGTACATCAGGTCAATCATTGTCTCCTGGCGCTCGACAACGGCCCTGAGCTGCACTGCCTCCTCGAAATACTGCCGTAGATGCCCCCTCAGCGGCTCCAGTTTTTCATTGGCGCACGCCGCCCCCGCATCCCAGCCTTGCGAGTAGCCGTGGGAATGCCCTTCATCGAAGCCCTCCTTGCGCCCTTCTTGCCGCCCCTGGCTGCGCCCGACATGCAAGTTGGAGATCGCATGGTCCAGGGACCCGGTATAACCGCCATCCAGGCCGCCACCGCGCCTGCCCGCACCCCAGTTGTGATCCATCTGCCACCTCCTTTGATCCGCCTGTCGTTAGCATGCCCACCGGCGAAGTCTGGCACAGGGTGGCGGATTAATGTCAGCGTCGTACAGCGCTCGAAATCGGGCAGCATTGGTGTGGGTAGCCTTGGGCTGGCCATGTCCTTGTTGCTGCCAGTACCATCTAAGTGCGCCGTGACGTGCAATGAATCACTCATGCCGTGTCCCTATGAACATACGTCGGATCAGTCCGCATTCAACTTCAGAATGTGATCACGTATTGCAAACCCGGCCTGGTCGATGAGTGGTTCCCAGAACTCACGCCCCCTGGCCATGAGTGGCGAGCCTCGCAAAGCGTCCGCCGAAGCATGCAGTGCAAGCACTCCGAACTCTTCAGCCATGCTGGTGACGCAGCGCTTACGCCTGTCCAGGTTGTCATACGGTTTCTCATACCACGTCGCGATCTGGAACTCGACACCCTGCTTTTCGAACTTGGCGTACAGATGAGAGACCAGTGCAATGATGGTTTCTCGAATCAGGCCAGGGTCAACACCCTGTGCTTCCAGGAAAGCCTGAGTAGCAATCTGGGCAACCGCAGACAGATCTTCGTGGGTATAGCCAGACATCGGCGGAAAAACGCCATCCGGCAATTCCATCTCGGCACCTGAGTCGTGGCAGGTATTTTCATCATCTTGCATGAAGGGCACCAGAGCAGTTCAGCTCATGAAAATGAATGTCGAAAAATTGCAGTTGAACACATGCAGCCCGTGCTGGGCGAGTATGGCCAGGCTTACCCAGCGCTCGTAACGTCGGTCGAGGGCTCCATCCTGGCTCGCGAGTTTGCCCACTAAAGTGCCGCACAGCAGGCTGACGTCAGCCAAGACTGGCTGAACGCTGCCGATATACCCACCACAGGGATCATCGAGTCAGCCGCAGACGGCATCTGGAACATGAACCCCTAGCCAGAAATGCAGGCACAAAACCGACAACAGCCGGTGAATTCACGCGCTATCGCGAAGCAGTCTTGAACTGCCGGGTGCTGTCCTTGCACCCCATGGATGCAACCGTGAACAATACCTCATAGCGCGTGTACGAACTTGCATCAATGCTCGATGGCCTGGGCCCTTTATCAACAGTTTTGCTATATGCGAGCACCGCATCGCACGCGATAGCATCCACGACCTGGTTACCGACACGTGCCGCACGCTGGCGCATACCCAGCTCGAACCCCGCATCATCCAGAACAACCGGCGTACGCGCTGGCGTGGTCGCCAATGCAGCGTAAGTCCCCTGGGATTCCCCCAGCAAACGTACGGAAATCGTGATGCCACCACCGCTCTCGATCCGCGGGTAGCCGGCAAACCGTGCAATGAACTTATCCTTAGCCGCCAACTGGTTTACCGTGCGACTCACCACTTTGGACCAGTACTCATTTGGCGGATTTGAAGGATCATATGCTGGCGCTCCTCGATCATAGGACTTGCCCGCCATCCTGAGCTGCTCCTGGCGCAAGAAGTAGCTGGAGCGGCACCTGTTGCTGATCTGCGCGTCCAGCGGCCGACCAGACTTTGCGCTGTAAAGCAAAGCGGATGCGCATTGCAGCTCGAACTGCCCATTGAGGTACAGTGGCTCACCGGTCCCCAGCGGGCTTATAGTGGGGATAAGGTTGACCGCCTCCCCACCTGCACCACCCGCAACCCCGGTCACAAGGGCATTGGGCATCATCGAGGTCAGAGAACTGACAGCCTCGTCCGAAAAGCGAATCTTGGTGGTGCCGTCCGGCATCTGCTCGGTGGTTACACAGCCCGCCATTGCCGCAGTCGCCAGCAGGAGCAGGATGAGTTTGTACTTGGTCATGCTTGTGTCCTTACTTAAAAAATCTAACCAATTTATGAACCCCACCTGCCCACAAGGTGAGCTATTAGTTTACCGTGGCATTACTGGCTTACAGTTCCACGGCAACAACGCTTCGAAGTCACCAACTGTTGACGCATGCGGCAACTGTTTCAGTGCGTAGCTCAGCCACGCATAGGGGGCGCGGCTATCGACCCATTGAAACTCGCATGGACGTGACGGTGTTAGTCCAGACCGACTCAATACGCATGACGCTGAGGTTGCCTGAGCATCACGCAAGCAAAGGGCGAAGGAAGGTTCTCTCGTAGCTCACGATGAACTTCAATTCGGACGCTTCCTCAACCAAACGTAAACATTCAGGATCGACTGCGGCTTCTTGCCGATACCGTTCGTAGTCGGCAAGGCCGGAGAAGCTAAAGAGGCAATACGCGACGTTATTTGCTCCTTCAGCCGGTAGGAAGTAGCCGTGATGCTGGCCACCCATTCGGGTTACTACTGGAATCCAAGAGCGAGAATAGCGTTCGAACGCATTGATCTGATAGGGGTCGATGATGTACCGGACATGACAGGTGATCATGAAATCGTTCCTTGATTTGGGATCGCCATTTTAGGGGGCGACGACGACGGGTCAAGAGCAAAGGCGATCGCTCACGTGCGGATGTGATTCTTGAGTCGCTCTTGGTTTGGTACCTAGAATGGCTGCAAAGAGTCGATAGCGGTCGGTCGCGGATGGCTGCTAACGACCCATTGCGGACATAGCGTTTGTCGCTGACTTGGACAACTCAGCCAACAATCCTTGAGATTCCTCCTTGCCATTGGCATACCCCACCGTCAGGATGGATGCTTTATCAGGCTTAAGGAGAGAGCCGTGTTTCCAATGAATGTGTGGTTTGCCTACACTGCTGCCTGCGTGCTGTTGGTATTGGCGCCGGGCCCTGACAACCTGTTGGCCATTGGCCGTGGTCTCAGCCAGGGCAAAGTCGCAGCTGCCGTATCCGGCATGGCGTCAGGCGCGGGCATTCTGTTTCACGTCGCAGCCGCTTCGTTAGGGTTGACCCTTCTGATGCAAACCTCGGTAGTCGCTTTCTGGGTGATCAAACTCATTGGTGCTGGCTATCTGCTCTGGCTCGGCATCAAGGTCTTGCGCGCGCGCAGTTTGATCAGCTTTCAGCCGACTTCCCGGCAATCGTTGCCCAGCATTTTTCTAACCGGTCTGCTTTCGGCTGCGCTCAACCCGAAACCTGGCTTGTTCGTGTTGGCATTCATTCCCCAATTTGTCGATCCGGCTCGCGGATCGGTCAGCGTGCAGATGATGGTTTACGGGGTGTGGTTTGCTGTACTCACAGCCTTCGGTTTTGCCTTGATGGGCATTTTCGCCACGGTGTTATCTCGCTACCTGTACCAGCGGCCGCGGCTGGTAAATGGGCTAAATGTGGGCGCTGGCCTCACCTTTGTCGCATCTGGTGTTTCGATTGCGGCTTTGAGTCAAAGGTAGTGGGTGAGGAAAAGCGGCGGGGCTTTGGATGAGCCCCGCGTTGTCATCAAGATGCTGAAGGTTCGTTGGCCAGCTTCGCATGGGTGGCCAGTTCTTCAGTGATGAAGGCCGAAATCATTGCCCGGTAGACCTGCTCCACGACCTCAGCCGAGGCACCAGTTTCGTCAGCCATTTCACGAACCTTCCTTATCACTTGCTCAACCCGAGCAGGCGCACGCACATCATGGGTGGTTTTCTTGAAGGCAGCTGCTTGCGTCACAAGCCGGCCCCGTTTTGCGAGAAGCGAAACGAGGTTGCGGTCGATTTCATCGATCCCTTGGCGGACTTCGTCCAGAGAGGTGCAAAGTACATCCATTTGCTTGACTTCCTTTTCATGAGCCTGCGCTTGATTAGTGCAGGCAGTTGCTGGTGATCTGGTGCTGTATTGTAGCCTCTGGTGAATGTCTGCAATGGGTCGATAGCGGTCGGTCGTGGATGGCTGCTAACGACCCATAGCTGCCACTCGTGGTAAACGAATCCCGATGCCAGCCCCTCACGGTAGCCCCAGGAGAAATAAACACTATGGACTGTGTAGCAATCGTGCTTCTTGGCATGTGGCTTTACGCCATCGGGACACTTATCACATTGCCGTGCAAGATCTTCGGCATGAAGCGGCGATCCCAGGACATTCGGGCCTTTCTGACGCGGCGGCGACTTCTCTTTCTTGGCTGGCTCTACCTGATCACTGCACCGCTGGTAGGATTGGTCATCTTGGGCATTAGTGGCGCCGGGATAAGCGGCAGCAACGCATCGGGCGTGTCCGATACGCTTGTAGTTCTTAGCTGGCTGAATCTATGGACGTTTCTGGTGGCCGGCTGCTTTGCCTTGAGCGGCGCCTACCTATGGCGGCGCTGCTGATAACTCAAGTGAGTGCTGCATAAAACGGAGGCACTCTCTGCGACCCGCCTGAGTTCATTCAGCCTCAGCGCACGATGAGTTCGTCAGGGAAATAAACTCCCATAGAGTCGTTGGTACGTATTCCTAGCACCCCACCGGCCATGCTCTGCACCACCGTCTGCCCGCCCTCGATGAGCGTTCCAGTACGTCGATCCTGAGCTTGTGCGTCCGGTGGCAGGCTAAACAGCATCTGGCCCTGATCAAAGCTGACCTGGATATCGGCCGGATAGTGAATAGCGCCGAAGTTGAAGGGCTGGTTTGCGGAGCCTCGCCACCAGCGCCCATCCCCATATGGGCGATCCAGCATCATGCTCAGTGAGCGCAGTTCGATCCCCAGTAGCTTGACCGGGCTTTGCTCGGACCTAGCCTCCCAACCCGTGGTATTTGAGAACACCTCTACCGGGCCAGGCCAGACAATACCGCCCAGCTCGGTACCTGGCGCCAGCGTGCATTGGTGCATTTTCCACTTGGAAAACATGAAATGAGCACCGAATGGAAAGCGGAACTCTACCTCCCCTGGCGCACATTTCCATCCTGCCAGGTCATGGGCCGACAGCGTCTCGACCGTCGCGAAACCGTGGCCCTGCGCCAGTTTCAGACGGCGCACAGGCATGCCAATGATGTTACCTGGCGTGCGGTCGAAATCAGCATGATCCAGGCTCTGCATGCCATAGGGCACGGGATCGCCGGACAGGTCATTGAAAGGCTCCAGGTTTTGCAGGTGGACCTGCGTACCAGCCGGAAGCACCAGGTCACCGAGCACTTCCTCGTGTTTGAGACGGGGATTGTGCGAACGCCAATCCTGCCAGAGGCTGTTGGTGGACTCGATGTAAGGCACACTGCCGCCTGCCAGCAACATCAGCAACAAACCGAACCTCCAGCGCCGCGCCACCATATAACGACGGCTTCGCGGAATCAGCAGGGCGATCAGGCCGGCGATGAAAAGCCAGAGAAAAACTTCGGAAAAGATGTAGATCATGTAGCCGAGCAACATGAGCGGCATATCGACAGGAATCATGGACGTCCTTGTAAGTCCTGATGCAGGCCGCGCAGAATAAACCAGCTCACACTGATGCACCACGCCCGGCTCTTGAAATCGGATGTATGCTGCCAGTGCGCCCCGATTGAGCTTCATCGCCACGGACGACAACCAAATCACAAGGGAATGTA
The DNA here is from genome assembly GCF_040784925.1 of Pseudomonas sp. X4. Classification (NCBI taxonomy): domain Bacteria; kingdom Pseudomonadati; phylum Pseudomonadota; class Gammaproteobacteria; order Pseudomonadales; family Pseudomonadaceae; genus Pseudomonas; species Pseudomonas sp. X4. Next base: position 5,741,048 of record NZ_CP160798.1, read on the forward strand.
TGCTTGCAAAAATTCTGCTGCTTGTAATCGTGTTATCTCTAGGCGGCTGCTTCAGCACTATTGGCCACATGAGTGGGGAACGCTGCGTTTATCACGGCACACGTGCATCCTGGGCCTGGGCAAATCACCCAGACACATTGAGCAGTTGGCCATTTCTGATCGATACGCCGTTTTCTTTTGCGCTGGACACCCTCTTGCTGCCCTACGACCTTACGGCCTTTCTACCTGATAGCATGGGTGGCGACCGAAGCGAATGCGTGATCAAAGGTGGGTTGAACGTCATTATGTAATCAGCCCCTTTAATCGCGAACACGGGCGAAGCCCGTGCCATCCTACGCGTTGCCTGCTTCGCGGGTGAACCCCGCTCCCACACGGATCGAGCCTGCTTTCGAAAGTTGAGTAAGACAGTCTCTCCCCCAAAGATTGCTGTTCGGCTCACCGGCAGCAACGGGTCGGTTAGCGACCGTCCATCGCATCGAGTTCACCCTTGTCCTCCTCTAACGCGGAGGAGAACACATGAAAACCGCTGCTATCTACACCCATCGCCCATGGAACAAGGGAAAGCTAGTCGGGCAGAAAGCCCCGCTCCGACTCAGAGATATCTGGGCCATCCGGGTAAGTCTCCAGATCGCAGAGAAATCCAGGGATCTGGCGTTGTTCAACTTGGCAATCGACAGCAAGCTGCGAGCCTGCGACTTAACCAAGCTTCGTGTACGGGACGTAGCCCATGGAGAGCATGTGTCGTCACGAGCGATCGTGATGCAGCAGAAAACTCACCATCCAGTGCAATTTGAGATCACCGAGCAAACCCGTATGGCTTTGGAAGCCTGGATGCACCAGGCTCATCTCCGTAGCGAGGACTGTCTGTTTCCAAGTCGGCTACACGGTTCAGCTCATCTCTCCACCAGGCAATACGCTCGAATAGTGAAAGCCTGGGTGACAGCCATTAGCCTTGATCCAGCGCTGTACGGCACCCACACGCTGCGAAGAACAAAGGCGTCGTTGATCTATCGTAGAACCAAGAATCTGAGGGTAGTCCAACTCTTGCTTGGCCATACGAAGCTTGAAAGCACCGTCAGATATCTGGGGATTGAGGTCGACGATGCCTTGGAGATGGCAGAGCAGACGGAGGTCTGACCATCCAAAGCGACGGTCGAGGGCAGACCGTCGCTAACCGACCCAAAGCAGACGCTGAAAAAAACTGATGTCGTGAGTGCCATGCGCACTCTGTGGGAGCGGGCATGCCCGCGAACACCGGCGCAGCCGGTGCCAGTCTCCGCGTTTGATTCTTCGCGGGCGCGCCCGCTCCCACAGAGATTGCGGTTCGGCTCACCGGCAGCAAGGGGTCGAAAACGGCCACTCGTGAACGGCCGCCTTCTTCCATGGCGAGCTTTCGCAGTCTGGCGTCAGCGCTCATTGGCTTGGCTGCGTCTCCTCCTGCTTGAAAACACGAAATCCGCGCGCCTGATAATTTCCAAGCGCGGCAGGATGGTCGAACGTGCATGTGTGTACCCACACCCGCTCTGTACCTTGCCATTCCCACGCAGATCGAACAGCGTGACTCAAGAGCGCCCCGCCGAAACCACACCCGAGAAACTGCGGTGCCAACCCGAAGTAGCGGATTTCGCAGTTACAGCCATCGGGGCGATAAAGCTCGTAATAGCCAGCTATCGCGCCACGGTGATAGGCAACCCAGGTATGGTGGCACTCCTGTTCAACGAGTGCCTGCCATTCGGAACTGCTCCAGCTATCAAGATCGCCCCACTCCCAGGGCGTTCCTACCAGCTTGTAGAGAAACCGATTGAATTCCGCCTGAGGCACTTCACATTCGATGATCTGAAGGTCGTGACGCTGTGGTTTTTCCTGCAGCTCGGAAGCCGAGGTCATTTCCAGGTAATAAGTGATGCAAGACCGTTCCATCGTAGACTCCCTGCGTCTTCCCGCTAGCGATCAGACAAGCATGCCAGCTGCGGCTCGACCGCGGCTACACCAAATCTCTGCGCCGGCTAGAAAGCGGTCACTCTCAAGTAATAAACAAGAATTGGCTCGCGTTGCGCGAACCACAGCTTGGCGCAATCGGAATTAGCCATGGCATCTTGTGCTAGTGCCATCCCCAAACCCGCACCGTAGCATCTCCTTGCCCAAACGTATTGCACCAAGCAAGGAGAAAACATGGTTACTGACACCGCATTGATCACTGGCGCCTCGGGTGGCATCGGACTGGAACTGGCACGCCTCCATGCGGCCAAGCGTGGCGATGTCCTCCTGGTAGCGCGCTCGCGTGACAAGCTGGAGTCCATCAAGCAGGAACTTCAGACTCGATACGGCGTGAAAGTGTATGTAATCGTGGAAGACCTGGCCGATCCTGGCGCAGCAGATCGGGTATTTGCTGCCACCGAAGCATTGGGGTTGTCCATCGACGTTCTGATCAACAACGCCGGGTTCGGTGGCCACGGGAAGTTCGTCGAACGCGACATCGCTGCCGATCTAGCCATGATGCAAGTGAACATGACCGCGCTTACCGCTCTGACCCATCATTATCTGAAGGCGATGGTGTTGCGTCGACGCGGGCGTATTCTCAACGTCTCGTCGACCGCCTCGTTCATACCAGGCCCCCTGCAGGCGGTTTATTACGCCACGAAGGCATTCGTGACATCCTTCACCCAGGCTATCGCCGAGGAAACCCGAGAATACGGTGTAACCGCCACTGCGCTGTGCCCGGGCGCGGTCGCAACAGGTTTCGTCGCCGCAGGTGATCTGCAGGGTGTGGATGCCTGGAACAATGCCAGGACGGCACAATCCGTGGCGCAATGCGGTTACCAGGCCATGGAGCGCGGTGAACTGGTTGCGTTCAATGAAGGCAAGTTGCGCGTCATGCTCGACTGGATTGTTCCGCTGTTGCCTCGCAAACTGGTGCTCAGGATGTCCCGCAAGGCAATGGAAAAGGCATCCTGAGAAGGCCAGAGAAGCCCTACCCGTTCGCCTTGCTGACTTGCGTGCTACGGCAATGTGCTGCAAAGAGATGCCTCGATAATGAAACAAGCCAAGAATTTCGCCGTGCATGCTGGGTGGAAGGTGATCATTGCTGATTTGGGAGTTGCGCCTGGGGACCTGCTGGCCTTGGCCGAGCTACCGGCTGATCTATTCAGCCGCAAGGACTCCGTGCTCTCGCCACCTGAGTATTTTCGACTTTTCGAAAGCCTTGAGCAGCTGGTCGGAGAGTCGCATCTACCGCTCCGACTCGGTGGTGCCATTTCAGTCGAAGCCTTCGATCCGGCTCTTTTTGCTTGCCTGTGCAGCCCCGACTTCAACGTAGCGCTCACCCGGCTTGCCGAATACAAGCGTCTGTGTGGTCCCTTGGCACTGGATGTGGTCTTCCACGACGCTTACACCGAGGTTTTTATCGAGTGCTATGGATACGACCGTCCGCTCCCGCGCAGCCTCCTTGCGATGGAACTGGTTTTCCTTACCCACCTGGCGCGCCTCGCCACAAGGCAAACGATCACCCCGCTGGAGGCAGAGCTGGTTGCGCTGCCCGAACCAGCAAAACCGTGCGAAGAGTTCCTGGGATGTAGCTTGCGACAAGGCAACTGCAATCGTATTCGCTTTTCCAAAGAAGATGCTGCGCGCCCTTTCCTTACCGAGAACGTTGCCATGTGGCAATTCTTCGAGCCGGAACTCCGGACGCGGCTTTCAAAGCTCGAAGCCGGCGCCACCACGCAAGAACGAGTACACAGCGCGCTGCTCGATATGCTGCCGAGCGGGCGGAGCAGCATCCATGATGTCTCCAGTCGTCTGGCGATGAGCAAGCGCTCGCTCCAGCGTCATCTTGCAGACGAGGCGCTGAACTATCAGGAGATACTCAATGACACGCGTCAGGGCCTGGCTTGCCATTACCTGTCTCGCTCAAACCTGTCCCCCGGGGAAATTGCGTTCCTGATCGGGTTCATGGATGCCAATTCTTTCCTGCGCGCCTTCAAAGCCTGGACAGGCATGACACCGGGCGAGTACCGGAGGCAGCACAGCCACCAAACGTGAGGGCTGAATGGCAGCTTTGGCGTCAGAAGCGCTCATCGCCGATCGCCGGCAAGATCAGCTCCCTTACGAACGAAGCCCCGGACAAGCGCAACAGCGCGTCGACCATGGTGACCACATCATGCACCGGTACCTGGCGCCGTTCGCCTCGTGCTGCGGCTTGTGCCAATGGCGCGTTCAGGGAGTCTTCGGTATTCAGGTAACCCAGGTGAAGCACGGTCACCGCCAGGTTGTCATCCCTGAAGCCTTCACGTAGCGCATCAGCCATGCCGTTGAGGGCGAACTTGGAAGCGCCGAACGCCACCTCCGGGCGCCCGCTCTGGCGAAGGGCCGAGGTCGAACCGGTGAGGATCAACTGCGGCCGGGGCGCACCCAGCAGCTTCGGCACCAGCCGCTTGAGCAGAAGCAGCGTGGCGGTGATGTTCACCTCGACCAGCCTGGCGATCGATTCGTCGCTGTCGTCGAGGAATGCGTAGTGCTCGCTGAAGGCATGTTCTTCCCAGATGCCGACGTTGCAGATCAGGACATCCAGATCGGCAGGTGTTAGATCCGCGATCTGTGCTACAGCCGCCGTTGGCTTGGCAAGGTCGGCATCGATCCAGTGCAGATCGATGCCCGAGGCAAGGGCCAGGTCGACCGGCTGTTTGCGGGATACGCCGATCAGCGTGTCCCCTGGCTTGCCGAGCCCTTCGAGCAAGGCACGGCCCAACCCTCTGCTGGCACCTACGATCATCGTCTTCATCTGTTGCTCCTTCCTGGCATCCTGCAAGTATCCATTGACCGATCAACCCCACCGGACATTGAGTACGACGAAGTGCAGCAGGATCCAGACCATCAGCAGCAGATGGGTCAGTTGCAACCCTTCCTGGCGAATCCAGTAGCCGAACCATATCCCGCCCAGCAGCATCGCGAGCAGGAACCCGAGCGTTGCGCTCAAGGCCAGGTTCAACCAGGGCAACGAAGCCTCCAGGCCGGCGCCAAGCACCAGTTCATAGCACCCGACCCAGGCCGCGAGGGCGGCGGCTGCCTGTATCAGCACGATGATCGACAAGGCCAGGCGATGGAGAGAGGGAGAGGTCATCGCTCGCCCCAGCAGTGGGAGGCTGATTGCGGGAGGTTGGGCCAGCGGCGCCATCGACATGGTCGCCCCGATCGCCCCGGCCGAACTGGCAAAGGCATGCAGGTTGTTGATCAGGCTGATGCTCAGCCACAGGCTCAAGCCAATGCAGCAGGTGATCTGGAAAATCAGCAGTGAGGTCGGAGTGTCCATTCCTGGTCCTTTGTGAGTTCGTTTCCGGAAGTAGCGAGAGAGTCCGGACGACACTCTAGAACCTCCACTTAACTCGAGGTCAATACCGTTTTCCAGGAAGGCTTCCATGCTGGCGAACCAGGTTAAGCCAGGTTCTACTTCACGCGATTGGAGGAGTGGCCATCTCAATCGTTGCCCGCTACTTCGACAACCTCGACAAACCCCTCTGACCTGCAAGGCGGCTCGAATGCAGCCGCAACTGCCTCGATACTCTCCCGCGGCACTTGATGATCCGCGCGGCGTAACGCATTGCGTGCCAGTGCCTGCTCCACCGAGGCACGAACCCAGACCGCCGAGACCGGCACGCCAATGCGCGCGGCCAACGCCAGAAGTGGCGCACGATGCACGCGCCGCGGCAGTGCTGCATCGAAATACAGGCAACCGTTATCATCCCCTGCCCCACGATGCTGCTCGATCCAGGTGGTTTTCCCCGCAGCTTGCATGCCCACGACCAACAGCAATCGCGCTTTCGGGCCACTGCGCGTTAGCGCAGCCTCCAGCGCCAGCAGGGTGAGCCGCCAAGCGTCGGCGTTGCGCGATTGGCTGAACACGCGCCCACCGAGCGTTTCAAGGTAATGGTCTGGATTGAACACTCGGATATCGGCTGGAGGGGCAGACGACCAACGATAGCCAGTCAGCGACCACGATTGCCCTGCCAGTTCAATGGACCGTACAGACGCCTCCTGGCCACTGCAGCGTCGGTAGAAGTGCCGATTCGGGTTATCCGTCAGCACCCAGGCGAGCAAACCTTGCCGGCCCGGCGCTTGAAGCTGCATCGCCACGGCCAGCAGCAACTGCCGCCCAACGCCCTGCCCTTGCCAATGCGGCAGCAGATAAAGACCATAGAGCTCGTTAGCCTCCGCGAACGCCGGGCTTCGGTTCGGCCCCCCCGAGCAGAAGCCGACGATCTCGCCCGCTACCTTGGCCACGTGGTAGATCACTCCACTAACGGCGAACAGGGCCCGATGCCGTTGTTGCTGAGCCTCGATGGTCAACCCGGCCAGAAATGCATCCGGCAGGATGCCCTGAAACGTTGTCTGCCAAGCCTTCACCGTCACGGCCGCGATGCCTGCCAGGTCCTCAGGGGCTGCCGGGGCAATGAGCAAATCCATGTGCGCTCTCCTTCGATTCGCCATTTGTTCGTGCCATTTGGCCTGAAGCACGCAGAGCGAAAAAGCCTCGTCAGGGTTCGAGCATCAAGCCAAAGCGGGTTATCGCAAGTGGCTCACTGTTCTCTTCAAAGACGCGCTGGCTTGCAGCTTGCGCAGTGAAACCGTGCTTGAGGTAAAAGCGTTTGGCGCGCTCGTTGCCATCAAGTACCCATGCGCAGACCTGCTGATACCCATTGTTCCTTATCGCCTGCAGGGCCTCTGCCCACAGAGCCGTACCTATGCCATGCGCCCAGAAGGCCGGGGCCAAATAGATCGCCATCAGTTCGGCAGTGCAATCCACAGCGTCCAGATCGCGGCTAGGGCCGAAGGAAACCCAGCCAACCACCTGCCCATTCAATTCGGCTACACGAATGGAAGGATTGCCAGACTCGATTGCCTGCCTCAGGAAACCCACACGGCGTTCCACACTGCTGTCCAGGGCGCTCAGGTAACGGCTCGACAACAGCCCTTCATAGGCGCTCTGCCAGCTGCGAATGTGAAGGATGGCAATGGCAGCGGCATCAGCGCTGACGGGCTTGCGAACAAGGAGCTTGGGTAGCAGGCTGACGGGTTCCATGTGATCAGACCTCAACTGGGCATTCAACACAGTACTGCACCAGCCATGCCACCAGGCATGCAGCGATCAACTGCCGCTTTCAGCGGGTAGCCCGCAGGCTTGACCTGTACAGCAGCAACGCAAACTGTCTGAACACTGTCCCCAGGCCGACAGCATTGGCGCTGAGCGCTATCTGCCCAATATAGATAGCCCGCTCCACCTACCTCATGCCTGGTAGAGCGAAACATGTAAATGACCACCGGGCTCGATACCGGCCCGGTGATTGCTCAGCACCTTACCAATTGTGCGTATAGCTGGCAGTCAACACAGTGCCGGGTGCCGGCAAGTGGCTGGTGTTGTTGTTATTGCGCAGCAATTGGCTGTAGAGCGGGTAGTAGTCGCGGTTGAACAGGTTCTGGATGCCGACGCTAACCTTGTCGTCAGCGGAGATCTGGTACTGGCTGATCAGGTCGACTGTCGTATAGCTGCTCACCTGATGTCGACCAAAGCTGTCCACGCCATCGAGCCTGTAGTCCTTGGCGTCGAAGAACGTGGCTTGCAAGCGGTTGCTCCAATCCAGGGTCGGCTTGTATTGCACGTAGGCGGTCAGCTTCAGCGGCGGAACGCGATAGCCGGTCATGTCTTGCCAGCCTTTGCCGTCCGGTTTTTCTCGCCCGCGCATCCAGGTCGCACTCCCCCCTGCGCCCCACACCGCATCGTCCGATAGCCAATCGGCACTGGCTTCAGCGCCGTAGATGCGCTCCTTGGTGCGGGTCAGAATCAGGCCATTGTTGAAACTTTGCACATCCCCCAGTTTGGAGGTGGTGTAGAACAGCGCCAAGGTACCGAGGGTGTTGCTGCCCAGCTCTCCTCGCCAGCCAAGCTCGTAGTTGTTGGTCTTGACCGGCTCCAGGTTCGATGCGTCGATGTCGAAACCACGGCGCGCATTGCGCAACTGAATGCCCACATCGGGCAATTGGAAACCCTGGCTGAAGGAGGCGTAGATTTCCTGGCCGAGTACCGGTGAGTAGACGATGCCCAGGTTCGACAGCACCGCATCGTAATGAATGTCGCCACCCTTCACCGCCACCGGGGAGGCAGCCGTGGATTCAGACAACGGGACGAAGTCGTCGAACTCGGCGGTGGAGTATTCGTAGCGCAGGCCGCCGTCGATAGACCAATGCTCGTCGAAGCGATGCTGCAGCTGGGCGAACGCTCCGGCGCTTCGCGTCCTCAGCGGGGGCATGTAGGTGAGCTTGCCGGTCTTGTCGAATACCAGGCCGCCACTGGCGTCATAAGCCGCCGGGTCGAAGACGTCGAGCGGCATGTCGCTGCGCTCCTGGTTATAGTCGCCACCCCACACCAGCTCGGTACTGCCGCTGTCGCCAAGTGGCGTGCGCAGGGTCAGGCGGCTGCCGAAGACTTCACTGTTCTGCATGATCTGGTCGATGTTGCCGCCGCGGGTGGCAACGGCCCGGGCGTCGAACGGGGTGAAGCGGGTGAAGTAGTCCCGGTAGTACATCTGGGCAGAAAGCCGGTTTCCGAGAATATCGAGATTCTCGTACTCCAGGTTCACCAGCGTGTTGCGGATGCGGTTCTGCTCGTCGAGGTCCAGGCCCTTGATCGCATTGGCCGGCACAGAGCCTGCGGGGAGTTTCGCGACGCTTGGGTCGGTAGCGTAGTCAGTGTCCTGGCGGGCGTCGTAGTGGCTGACTGCAAGCTGGATTCGCTGGTTCTCGTCGATGTGCAGCCCCAGCTTGCCGCCAATGTTGTAGATGTTCGAATCGAACAGGTCGCCTTGACTGGGCTCCGGGGCGATCCGGTCGCCGTGCGCATCGTATGAGGCACCAATGTGGCGGGTACCGAAGTCGAACGAGTAGTCCACCGCACCCTGAGAGCCTGCGAAATACTGCTGGAACTGCCCCCCCAGGCCATCGCTGCCCAGGCGGGTGAGTGGCGAGGTGACGCTCAGGCTGGTTTCGGCACGGTTTTCGCCACCAGCAGGCCGTGTGGTGATGGAGATGATGCCCCCCGTGGCGCCGCTGCCGTAGATGGCGCTGCTGCCACGGATGACTTCGACCCGTTCGATCAGTGCCGGGTCGATGTTGGCCAGGTTGCGCGAAGAGTCGCGGTTGGTATTGAGCGGCACCCCGTCGACCATGACCAGCATGCTGCGCCCGCGCAGGGTCTGGCCATACTCGGTGACGGTGCGGCTGGAGTCGGACATGCCCGGAATCGCCTTGGCGAGTACCGTGGCCAGGCTCTCTGAACCCTGGCGCAGCTCCTGCAGTTGTTCATGCTCCAGAACGGTGGATTGCCGCGTTGCGGAAACCAGGCTGCTGCTGGTGCGCGAGGCGGTGATTTCCATCTGCGCCATTTCCACGGGCACGCTTTGGGTTGCGGGGCTGGATGCAGGGGCACCCTGCGCGACGATGACGAACGTGCGCTCATCCTTGGCCTGTACCTGCAAGCCACTGTCCTTGAGCAGCGTTTGAAGTGCTTCCTCAGGTGTGAACCGCCCTTTCACCGCAGGCGCGTTTCGGCCTGCACCGAGATCGCTGGCAAAGATGATCTGCACCGAAGACTGCTGTGCGAGCGCATTGATGGCCTCGCCCAGCGGCGCAGCGGGGAGATCCATGTTCACCTTTTCCCGGCCCTGGGCCGACATTGCGATGAGCAGGCTACTGGCGAGCAATGACAGGCGTATTTGGCGACTGCGGAGGGGAAAATGCACTTCTCGAGTTCCTTTTTATGGTTGGGCTTTTTCAGTAGCCGCCATGGGGATCGAGAAACCCTACCTGCGCCTGAGAATTATTTTCTTGTCGATTTGGGTTGAATCCGGACGCTGCCATCCCCTTCTCGCAGCACGGCGACGGGCAGGATGCTTGGCAGCAGATCCAGTAGCAGGTCGACATTGTGCGCCTCGAACACCCCTGTCACCTTGAGTGCGGCCAGGCTTGGGTCGCTCAGCTCGATGGGGGCCTTGCGATAGAGGCGCAGCAACGACACCGCTTCATCCAGCGGCGTCTGCTCGAACACGATGCGATCATCTTTCCATGCCATCGCCCTGGAGGCGTCGGCCTTCGCAACCGGCATCAGTTGCCCGCCAATCGAGTCGACCTGTTGCCCTGGCCTGAGGGTGACAGGCGCTTGTGCTGCAGCCGCCGCGGTGACGTCCACGCGCCCACGGGCCAAGGACACACGCACCGCGTCGTTATCCAGGCGGCGAACATTGAACAGCGTACCGAGCACCTCGACTTTCGCCAGGCCAGCGGACACCACGAAGGGGCGGTACACGGCCGAGGACACATCGAAAAGCGCCTGCCCTGCGCGCAGGTCGACTTCGCGGCTGAGCAGACGCCAACTGATATCGACATGCGTGCCACTGTCGAGCAGCAGCTTGCTTCCATCGCTCAGCAGCACAGCGCGCCGCTCACCAATGGCGGTAGCGAAACGCTCGCTCTTGTAGGCGGGGTTAAGCCAGGCCAGGGCTGCAAAGGCGATCGCAAGCGCCAGCGTGATACCTGCCGACTTCACCGCTTTCGAGGGCGCAGGCCTGGACGGCGGCATGGGGAACCGCTGCTTGAGCTCTTCACGATGTCGCCCCAGGGCCTCGTCCAGCGGCGCCTGTTCGGGCTGCTTGGTCATGGATGCACCTCATCGCGCCCAAGCCGTTGCCTGCACGCCGCCAACCCCAGGCGCAGGTGCTTTTCCACTGTCTTGATGGAGATACCGAGGCGAGCGGCTACTTCTGCCTGGGGGATTTCGTGAATCTTGTGCATGACGAAAACAGCCTGACAGCGAGGTGGGAGGTCTGTGATAGCGTCGACGAGCAGTTGAAACTCGCGCTCGCTGTCATACCTGGTCATCGGGGTGGCTGCCGGGCAGGCCACCTCAGGCAGCTCGGAGATAGCCTCTACCCAGGCGCCTCGGCGGCGATCGCTACGATAGCGACTCACGGCGGTGTCGTGGGAGATTTTTCGTAGCAAGGCCAGTGGGGTTCGGACGTCGTCTTTCTCACCGCGCTCAAGCAATTGCACGCACACGTCATGCACTACATCGCGCGCCATGCTTCTGTCGCCGAAGCGTCGGCGAATGTGGTCCACCAGATCGTCATAGTGACGTACCAATGTAGACAGCAGCGTCGGTTTGGCGGGATCGAACGACACGATGCATCCTGAATAAGAGGTAGGCCCCGAAACAAGACACAAGTGTAAATGAGAAATAATTGCGAATAAACAAGCTACGGCGTCGAGCCACGCTAAATCGCAGGCAGGTGAGGAATGGTCAGCCCGTTGGCAATGGCACTGGCTTCAAGCTTTGCACGCTCCGCGTCCAGAAGAACATAGGCGGCTTGCAGCGTGGTGATCTTCGCTTGAATGTCGGCCATCTTGCTGGCTACCAACATCGCGCCTTGCGCGCAATCGATCGTATTACCCCGCTTGGCTGCAAGGATGTCGCCGATCTCGGCGAGCGAGAAACCCCCGCTCTGGGCGCTTTGAATAAAGGCCAGATCAACAACGGTCTGGTCGCTGTAGCTGCGGTAATTGTTGGCTTGGCGATGGGCCACGATAAGCCCGAGTTGCTCGTAATAGCGCAGTGTATGGCGGCCGACTCCACTCCGGCGCTCCAACTCTCCAACATTCACAGTAAAAATTCCTTGACTGTAGAGTACGCTCTACACCTTAGCCTGCGCCAATCATCCAGACAAGGATTCAGATATGAGCGTGGAATGCTTCGTTACCGGCGGCAGTGGGTTTGTCGGCCAACACCTACTGGCCCGTCTTACTGCGACAGGGCACAAGACCTGGGTGCTCATGCGCAACCCTGAAAATATCGAACGCCTCAAAGCGCAAGTAAGCCAACTGGGAGGTAACCCTGCATATATAAATGCAGTTGAAGGAGACATCAGCAGGGAGGGGCTTGGACTCAGCGAAACAGACAGGCAATGCGTAGCTTCAGTCGCTGTGGTCTTCCACCTCGCGGCGCAGTTTACCTGGGGCCTGACAATGGAGCAGGCCCGCGCAGTCAATGTACAAGGGGCGCTGAGAGTCGCCAGGCTCGCGGCGAGCCAGCGTATCCGCTTGCTGATGGTGGGCGGCTATATGCTGCAGAACCTTACTCATCTGGCAAGTATCGGGGTTGATCACGAGCGCCCTGAACACACCAATTGGCCTGCAGTCTACAGCCGTGTGGGTGGCTACGAAGGCAGCAAGCTGGAGTCCCATTTTGCAGTCATCCGTTACATGCAGGAGGCAGGCGCGGATTACACGATCGTTCATCCTGCTACGGTGTGTGGCCATAGCGAGAGCGGGCATATCCCTGAAGGGCAACCACTGGCCGACCTCATTCGAAACCTGGCACTGGGCCGGTTCAAGGCTGTCCCTGGTTCCGCCAGGCACTGGTTGCCATTGGTCAGCGTCGATTACCTGGTAAAGATGATGATCTGCGTGGCGTTCGACCCGTCGATGGCCAACCGGCAGGTCCTGGCGCTGTATGAGCACACCCCGAACCTGCAGGGTATGCTCGAACAATTGGCACAAACGCTGGATATAAAGGCCCCCCGCCGCCATGTACCCATAGGGTTGCTGAAGTGGCTATTGGCGATTCCCGGCCTGGCCACCCGATTGTCGATCAGCGCCGAGTCACTGAACTTCATCCAAACGCAGCGCTTCGACATGAGTGACAGCCAGCAACTGGAACGAAAGTATCAGTTGGCACATCCCGACATGGCGCGAACTTTGGAAAAGACCGTGCGCTACGTCCAGGGTTACTTGCCCTCTCGTCATGTTCACACTTCTGCAAATCCTGGCGGAAGATAACAAACGGGTTCTGACAGAGCGCGTAATTCTGTCGAACACTCCGGCAACTTCGGTGTTATATTATTGCACATGAACCAGATGGTTACTTCCTGACCGTCTGGTTAGTTAAAGCGTGTCGACGCTCAACTTGGTCTTTAGGGAAAAAGGCGTGTGAATTGACGTGAAGCGTGACATCCACCTCGTTGTGCTACTGCTATCGGTCATCGGTTGCTCTCTCGCATCGTTAACGCTGTGGAAGGTCATGGCTTCTCGCGAGCGCGCCCTGGAAGACGTCAATGTCCATGGCCTGAACCTGACCCAAGCACTGTCCACCTATTCGGAAGGTATCGTCCGGCAGAGCTCGATGCTGCTGCTCGGCCTGGTCGAGCGCCTGGAAACCGAGGGCGCCGGGCCTGCGCAGATCGAACGTCTGGATCAACTGGTCAAGCGCCAGCAACCATTGATGCCGCCGATGAGCGGCATCATGATCTACGCCAGAGACGGAGGCTGGCTGATGTCGTCCAACCAGCCGACCCCCGTCGGTGCCAACAGCAGCGATCGAGCCTTTTTCATCCACCACCGTGACGACCCATCCCGCGCCCCCTTCATCGGGCTGCCAATCCGTAGCCGCGTCAACCAGGAATGGGTGATCACCATCAGCCGGCGGTTCAACGATGACCACGGCGAGTTCGCCGGCGTTGTCGCCATGACGCTTGGCGTGGAGAACTTCCTGCAGCTTTTCGGCAAACTGGATGTCGGCCATGACGGTGCCATCGGGCTGGCCTACACCGACGGTTCCATGCTGGTGCGCTACCCATTTCGGGAACAGGACATGGGGCGCAACTTTTCGAAGTCGCCCATCTTTACCAAGTATCTCGTTGACCAGCCAGCGGGCACCGCATCGTTCACCTCCAGCCTGGACGGCGTGGAGCGCCTCTATGCGTTTCGCAAGAGCGACAAGCTACCCCTGGTGACAACGGTCGCGCTGGGCAAGCAGGAAGCACTCTCGGCCTGGCGGCTCGAGGCGCTGCTGTCGTCACTGGTGGTCGCTGCGCTGCTGGCACTGATCGGGGCCATTGGCTGGCTGCTGATTCGCGCCATGAGCCGGCGAAGTGCGGTCGAAAGCGAGCTTCGACTGACCCAACAGCAGTTGCTTGACAGCAACCAGCAGCTCGAAAGCCTGGCGATGCACGATGCGCTGACCGGGCTTGCCAACCGGCGTTGCTTTGACGAGGCGCTGACCCAGGAAATCCGCACCGCCCATCGAAACGGCACCACGCTGGCTTTGCTGATGATCGACATCGATCATTTCAAACGCTACAACGACACCTACGGGCATCCGGCTGGCGACGCCTGCCTGCAGCAAATGGCTGCCCTGCTCTCTTCCTGCATCCGCCGCCCTCGCGACCTGCTGGCACGCTACGGGGGTGAGGAACTGGCCGTGATCCTGCCCGATACCGACAACGACGGAGCGGCCGTCGTCGCCAGGCTGATGCTCGAGCGCCTGGCCTTGCAACCTATCCCTCACAAAGGCAGCCCTTTCGGGCATGTGACCGCCAGTATCGGCATCGCCTGCGCCGATGGAGCGGCCCTCGAAAGCCCGCCATCGCTGATTGAACGCGCCGACCGGGCGCTCTATATCGCCAAGCAGGCGGGCCGCAATCGCCTGCATGTCGACCGGGCGAAGGCATAAAGCCAATAACAAGGAATGTACAAATGCAATCTCATTTCGGCAAAGGCGTACTCTTTGCACTCTTCGCCGCTGCATTGAATGCAACGATCGGCGTACTCAGCAAAGTGTTGATGAACAGTGGATTCAGCTCCAGCAGCATCGCCCTGATAAAAACAGTCCTCGGCTGCCTGTTGCTGTCAGCATTGCTCCTGTTTCTAAAGCGGCCCCTGCATACGGCCAAGTGGTTCCATGCTGCCGTTTGCGCATTTCTCGGCATTTTTGTGTTGTTCCACTTTGAAACCTCGGCCTATAGCCATTACGCCGCGGCAGGCGTCGTGGTGATCCTGATGGCAAGCGCGTCCATATCTTCGATATTACTGGGGCGAATAGTTCTCAAGGACCCGATCACCGCCAACGCGACGGTAGGCGCCGGTTTGACCATAGCTGGCATTGCCGTGATTTTTGGCGCCGACCTGGAACAAGGCTTTACGCTGCAAGGTGCAGTGCTCGCTTCGATCGGAGGCTGCGGTTATGGCGCATTTTCGGTTGCCATGAAGCGCATGGGCGTTTCCGGGGGGCTGCATTTCACTCGGCAACTATTGTTTTTCGGCAGCCTCTACCTGCTGATGCCGGCTGCAACCGATGGGTTCAACATTGGCGAGCTGTCGCTGGTGGCGGTCATGGCACTGCTGGCGCTGGCCGCGTTGCCGACCATCCTCGGCTTCTTCTGTACCACCAAGGCCATCGAGTACCTGAAACCCTCGCAAGTCCAGGCGCTGGAGCTGACCGAGCCGCTGTTTGCCGCACTGCTGGCGTTCGTGGTGCTCAATGAAGTACCGCGGGACACGTTGTACCTGGGGGCCGGGCTGATTCTCTTCGGCCTGTGCTTCTCCAATGAGCTGATCCGACTGGGCAAGAAAGCGCCACAGCCGTCCAAAGCATGAAACGCGTGCGAGCAAGCACCTCGAGGCATGCATGCTCGCACGGCCGCATTACCAGATCGCAATATCGTAGGTCAGGTAGATCCGGTTGCTGTCGCGCCCTCGGGAAAAGTCAGAGCGGTAGACGTAGTTGCGAAGCTTCACACCCAGACCTTTGACAGGCCCGGATTGCACCACATAGGCAAGCTCCACGTCACGCTCCCACTCGCTGAGCCCGGCATCAGCCGAGCGACCGTTGTCCCCGCTCAGGTAGCGCGCCATGAAGGTCAGCCCGGGGACACCGGCCGCAGCAAAGTTGTAGGCATAGCTGGCCATCCAGGTTTTCTCTTCCTCCTCGATGAACTTGCCGATGCCGACGTTACTGAACGAGTAGACCGTCGCGCCGCTGATGTATGGCAGCCCTGCCTCGCCGTCGAGCACCTGGTAACCGGCACCGACAGTGTGCCCGGAGTGGGTATAGGACAGCTGCCCACTGAACATGTCATTGTCTATCTGACCACCATGAGCGGCCCCGCTGTCGCGGCTCTTGAAATAGCGCAAGTCGGTGGTCAATATACCGCCGGCCAACGGCAGGTCGTGGATCAGGCCTAGGTAGTCCTGGCGATAGAAGTGTTCGAGCTGGCCGTGGAAATAGCTCAAGCGCAGCTGCTTGCTGGCGGCATATTCGGCCCCCGCAAAGCTGAAATCGCCAGACTCGCTGCCACTGTAACCATCCAGGAACAGGCCGGTGCTGTCGGAGGAGTCCCGCTGCTTGAAACGGTCCAGGTGGCCGGCGGTCAGGGTCAGGCCATCGACATCAGTACTGGTCAGCTGCGTACCCTGGTAGGTCTGCGGCAACAATCGCGCATCGTTGTACACCAGCACCGGTGTCTTGGGCAGCAAGGTGCCATGCTTGACGATGGTCTGCCCCAGTCGCGCCTTGGCCGTCACACCGGCACTGGCGAACTCGTCCGCGGCACGGCCATCGTCATGCACCGGCAGCAAGCCGGTACCGCTGCGCCCGCGGCCCGAATCGAGCCGTACGCCTACAAGCCCCAGGGCATCGAGCCCCAGCCCCAGCGGGCCTTGGGTGAACCCTGATTGGTAGTCGAGCAGAAAACCCTGTGCCCATTCCACACGCTCGCTCTTTGCAGTTGCAGCAGCGCGGGCGCTCATGCCTTGTTCGTCGCGGAAGTTTTCGTTGAAGTAAACGTTGCGCAGCTGCAGCTTGAGCTTGCCGTCGTCGATGAATCCGGCAGCGCCGGCCACAGGCAGCCAGCCGCAGAGCAGGCCACAGGTGGCCCCACGGAAAACAGTTCGGGACATTTTCGATACTCTGTTGTTGTTCTTGGATGAGGTGGGCGCCAGCAGCACCCGAGGCAGATCAGACGAAGAAGGACAAGGCACCCGTGACCAAGGCCAGTGCGGTGATGACCAGTGATGTCAGCACCGCCCATTTCACGGTGGCCTTCTGGAAGTCGCCGATGTCGCGATCGACCATGCCCACCAGCAGCAAGGTCGAGGCCACCAGCGGGCTCATCAGGTGCACCGGCTGCCCCAGCACCGAGGCGCGGGCGATTTCAACCGGGTCGATGCCGTAGGCGGCCGCAGCGTTGGCAAGGATCGGCACCACGCCAAAGTAGTAAGCGTCGTTGGACAGTACGAAGGTCAGCGGCATGCTGGTCAGCGCCACCACCAGCGGGAACCAGTGGCTCCAAGCCTCGGGAATCCAGTCGACCAGGGTCTGCGCCAGTGCATCGACCATCTTGGTGCCCGAGAAGATCCCCGCGAAGATGCCTGCGGCGAATACCAGCAGTACCACGGTCATGGCGTTGCCGGAGTGGGCGAGGATGCGCTCTTTCTGCAGATCCAGTTGTGGGTAGTTGATCATCAGCGCTGCAACGAAACCGATCATGAACAACAGAGCAGAGTGCATGACGCCCATCACCAGCGCCGTCATGACGGCGATCACCAGCACCAGGTTCACATACGCCAGGCGCGGGCGCTTGTGCGGGTTGTCGCCGAGGATTTCCTTGATGTAGCAGTTGCCGCCACCCGACTCCAGGGCGATGTTGCCGATGCGTCGGCGCTCGGCACGGCCCAGCAGGAAGGCGGTGAACACCACCCAGGCCGCACCGCCGATCACGGTCGGCAGCATCGGGATGAAGTACTCGGTCGCATCCAGCCCGAGCGCGGCAATGGCCCGGGTGGCCGGCCCACCCCAAGGGCTCATGCCACTCATGATGCTCAGCGACAGCATGGATACCGTGGCCAGGATCATCGGGTTCATGCCGATGCGCTTGTACAGCGGCAGCATGGCCGCGCAGGTAATCATGTAGGTGGTGGTGCCGTCACCGTCGAGCGCCACCAGCAGCGACAGCAGCGCGGTACCGATGGCGATCTTGACCGGGTCGCCATTGACGCGCTTGAGGATCTTGCGGATCAGCGGGTCGAACAGGCCGGCATCGATCATCAGGCCGAAGAACAGGATGGCGAACAGCAACAGCGCTGCCGAGGGCGCCACCATTTTCAAGCCATCGAGCATCATCTTGCCCAGTTCGGGGGCGAAGCCACCGATCACAGCGAAGACAATGGGTACCACGGTGAGCGCAACGATTGGCGACAGGCGTTTGCTCATGATCAGGTAGGTGAAGGTCACCACCATGATCAGGCCCAGGAGTGCGAGCATGGTCTTTTCTCTTGTTTTTATTCTATTGCGGCCATCGGCAAGGCAGACGGCCCCCTAGCCCACTCGGCATCGCCAGGATGCTGAGTGGGATTTTAAGTCAACAATGGGAGATGGAAGAGGCTTTCAGCTGTGATGCCGAGGCTCGGCAGACCAGTCGGCCTGCGCAATATCCGCCTCGTCCGGTGCAGCCGGAATGCCGTTCAGGCGGCGCAGCAAGGTTTCCCGTTCACAGGCATTCTCCGACAGCGAGATGACCACGGTGGCTACGGCGTTGCTGGCCAGGCTGGTCAGGGCACGCGCCTCGGACATGAAGCGATCGATGCCGATCAGCAAGGCAAGCCCTGCCAACGGAATGTCGTGAATCACGGTCAAGGTTGAAGCCAGTGCAACGAAGCCACTACCGGTCACACCCGCTGCGCCTTTTGACGACAACAGCATGATCGCCAGCATCGTCACCGTCTGGCCCAGGCTCAGGTCGATGTTGCAGGCTTGAGCGATGAAGACTGCCGCCAACGACAGGTAGATGGCAGTTCCGTCGAGGTTGAAGGAATAGCCGGTTGGCAGCACCAACCCGACCACGCCTTTCTTGCAGCCCAGCTTCTCCAGTTTCTCCAGCATGCGTGGCAGCACGGGCTCGGTGGACGAGGTGCCGAGCACCACCAGAAACTCCTCGCGGAAATAGCGCAGCAGCTTCCACAGGCTGAAGCCGTGAGCACGGCAGATTCCACCGAGCACCACCAGCACGAAGAACGCACAGGCGATGTAGAGCGTACCGACCAGCTTGGCCAGTGCCCCCAGGGACGTCACGCCGTACTGCCCGACGGTAAAGGCCAGCGCACCGAAGGCGCCGACCGGGGCGAAGCGCATCAGGTAGCCAAAGATGCGAAACACCATGGTCGAGGCAGACTCCAGCACATCGAGTACCGGCTTGCCCTTCTCGCCCATGGACGACAGGGCAAAACCGCTGAGCACCGCGATGAACAGCACCGGCAACACTTCGCCCTTGTTGAACGCCCCGATGAAGGTGTCGGGAATGATGTGCATGAAGAAGTCGACCACGCTGAGCTTTGCCGCAGACGCGGCGTACTGGCCGAGCCCCGCGGTGCTTAGCGTGGCAGGGTCGATGTTCATGCCGACACCTGGGCGGAACAGGTAAACCGCTGCCAGGCCGATCATCAGGCTGATGACGGTCAATACCAGGAACAGCAGCAAGGTCTTGCTCATCAAACGCCCGAGGGAGCGCTTGTCGGTCATCCCGGCGATACCGGTGACGATGGTGCAGAAGACCACCGGCGCGATCATCATCTTGATCAGCTTGATGAACGCATCACCCAGGGGCTTGAGCGCAACGGCCTGTTGCGCCCAGAAGTGACCGACCACCACGCCCAGCAGGACGGCGCAGAGGATCTGGAAGTACAGCGATTTGGCGAGTCTCATGAGGCATCACCCATTGTTGAAATTGTGCGGATGCGCTTGTTGCGAATGTACAGGTCTGGACTACCGCCTGGGCCTACCCCGCCAACCTGCGGAATGTAGGCGCGTAAACGAAGCCTGAGAACAGCCGCCGGGCGGTTCGCACCACAGAGGCCTGAATCGTCTTGCCATCGGCGCCGCTGCGTGACAGCGCGACATCGATACCACCGCTTGGGTGTTCCAGGCGTACCTCGGCCAGTTGCTCGGCGCCCTCGCCCAGCAGTTCGCCGATCACCGTACCTGGGCTGACGCAGGCAGTCGCCAGCCCTATCGCTCCGGTGATGGCCAAGGCTCGGTGGCAGTTGTGCGGCATGAAGTAGCGGACCTGCAACGTGCCGTCATAACGGGGCTTGGACACCAGAACAGGCTTGGGGATGACCATACCGCTGACATCACCCAGACCCATGGCCTTGCCGGCTTTCAGCCGCAACACCTCGAGGCGCTCGAGCAGTTCGCCGTTGGCGTCGAGTTCGGCCGGGGATTCCGAGCCGGTGACGCCCAGCTGGCTGGCCTCCACCACCATCATCGGCATGGCCATGTCGATGCAGGTGACCGCAACGCCGTCAATCACATCCTTGGCCTTGCCGGTCGGGAACAGCTTGCCGGTCTTGCTGCCGACCGCATCGAGGAAGGTCAGGTGCACCGGAGCGGCAGTGCCCGGTACGCCATCGATCGCCGTGCGGCCTTCATAGCGCACGATGCCGCCGGGGGTTTCCACCAGCGAATTGACGAAAGTGCCGGTGTTGAGGTTGCGAATACGCACCAGCGTCTTGCCGTCCTGGCCTTTGACAAGCCCTTGCTCGATGGCGAACGGGCCAACGGCGCACAGCATGTTGCCGCAGTTGGGCGCGGTATCAACCCGGCGCTGGGCGACCATGACCTGCACGAACAGGTAGTCGACGTCGGCGTCGGCATGCAGCGAGGGGCTGACAATCGCTACCTTGCTGGTCTGCGGGCTACCGCCACCGATGCCGTCGATTTCCAGTTCATGCCCGGAACCCATCAGGTTGATCAGCAATTCGTCGCGTTCGACCACATTGGCAGGAAGGTCCCATGCGTGGAAAAAGGGGCCCTTGGAGGTGCCACCGCGCATGAGTACGCAAGGAATTCGTTGCATGATTTCGCACTCTTGTTGATCAATGGACATCATTGATGCTGTGGACAAAAGATTGACAGGGATGGATAAATCAATCCAATGCAAATATCGTAGCCATTATTGCGATTCAAGCATCAATTCAGAACCGACTGCCAAGAGCGATCCGAGATGGAATATGAGCTGCAAGACATACGATCTTTCGTGAAAATCGCCGAACTCGGCAGCTTCCACGAAGCCGCAGAAGCGTTGCACCTGTCGCAGCCCGCCTTGAGCCGGCGGATCAAGAAGCTCGAGGAAGGCTTGGGCACTTCGTTGCTGGAACGCACTACTCGTCGCGTCAGCCTGACCAGCGTCGGGCGTGACTTCCTGCCCAAGGCAAGGCGCCTGCTGGATGACTTCGAAGACTCGATCCTGAGCATTCGCGAACTCGCAGAACGACAGACCGGTCAGGTAACCCTCGCCTGTATTCCGACTGCAGCGTTCTATTTCCTGCCGTCGGTGATCCGTGACTACAACGAGCAATACCCCAAGATCCGCATTCGTCTGCTGGACCTCAGTGCCAACGACGGGCTCGAAGCCGTGCTGCGCGGTGAAGCCGATTTCGGCATCAACATGATGAGCGGCCAGCACCCGGACATCGAGTTCGTCTCCCTGGTACAGGAACATTTCGTCCTGGCCTGCCGCAGGGACCACAAGCTGGCGAACCGTGAAGCCGTCACCTGGACAGAACTGGCCGACTACCGCCTGATCGGCGTAGGCCGGCTTAGCGGTAACCGGATGCTGCTGGACCATGCCCTGTCCGGGCTCAACCTGCGGCCCAAGTGGTTCTACGAGGTTCAGCATCTGTCCACCTCGCTGGGCATGGTCGAGGCCGGGCTGGGCGTGTCGGCCATGCCCAGCCTGGCCATGCCCAGCGCCGACCACCCGACGCTGGTCAGCGTGCCGCTGATCGAACCCCAGGTAACCCGTACCCTTGGTTTGGTCTACCGCAGAGGGGCGTCGCTGTCGCCGGCAGCGGAGAAGTTCGTGTCGATCCTGCTGGACAAGTGGCCCAACCGCTGAACGAAATGCCTTGCTTCCGGCTCGGCACGGCGCAGGGGAAATACAGGCTGAGTTCATGGTTCACTCCCCGCCCAGGCCCAGCTTGTTGGGGCGGCGCTTCTCGATTGCAAACTTGAGCAGTGCCGCGCTGCGGAACAGGCCATGGGCAAACTTGCCATAGGGCAGCGTGATGAACAGCGCCATCACCGTCCCCAGGTGAAGCGCCAGCACGATCGCCATCGCGGCGGTATCACGCAGGCCCAGCAAGGCAAGGCCTGTGGCGCTGACCAACAGCAGAAGCAGAATGAAGGCCCGGTCCATGAGGCGCTGGGCCACATCGCCCTGCTCCGGCGCCCTGCGCAGGTTCAGCGCCAGCAACCCGGCAGGCCCGACAATCAAGCCAATTCCGCCCAGGGTTCCGAGCAACACCGGTGCGCTCAGCAGCGGGTACGGCGCCTGCTGGCCCAGCAGATAGTGATACCCGGTGGCGACCACCGTGGCGGCAAAGCACAGCATGAAGCCGTAGAAGGTGAAGTGATGGAAGCGACGGCGCCAGAGCGTGTAGCGATCATCGGCGTTGTTGCAACCTTGGCCGTGCCCGCCGTCCAGGTATTTCAGGGTCAACGCCGCGCTTGATGCCTCAAGCACAGCCCCTTTTGCCGGTTGCGCCAGCGCCTCGGCAGGCGAGACCGAACGCCAGAAGCGACGTACCGCCACCGCCAGAGCCAAGCCTGCAGCGACAAAGACGCTACCGAACATCAGCGCCAGGGTGTTGTGCGGGAAGATCGCATAGAAATTGCCCGCCAGCCGACCAGGTAGCAGCGTGCCATTGACCCACAACGCCAGCAGCAGAAACAGCGACAAGGCCACTGCCAAGGCACTGGCAACATAGGCGCCGTTGTGCCGATACAGCCGGCCGAACAGGGCCGGCCATGCGTACTCGGCGTAGGTCTGCCCGCGCACCTTGGCCATTGCCTGCGGCACGTTGACGGCGAATTCGTGGGGCTGAGCGTACTGGCAGGCATGCAGGCAAGCGCCGCAGTTGTGGCACAGGTTGGCCAGGTAATGGATGTCGGCCTTGCCGAACTCCAGCCTGCGGGTCATTGCCGGGAAAACTGCGCAAAAGCCCTCGCAGTAGCGACAGGCGTTGCATATCCGCATTTGCCGGTTCACTTCCTGCTCCTCGACGTTCAACACCGGGATCAGTTCGAGGGCCGACCCGGCGGCATCAGGCTGGCGTGGTTCAGGCAGTTGCGCAGTCATGGCTCTTCTCTTTTTCTGGATGTTCGTAACCCGCCGCCGCAGCAGCGCTGGTTCCGGCGATACGGCCGAAGGCGGTGCCGATGGACATGCCGACGCCTGCGGTGTAGCCCTTGCCCAGTACATTGCCCGCCATCATTTCACCGGCAACGAACAGGTTCGGGCTGGGACGCCCGTCGAAATGAACGGCGGCGGTTTCATCGGTGCGCAGCCCCAGGTAGGTGAAAGTCACGCCAGGGCGCAGCGGGTAGCCGTAGTAGGGGGGCGTATCGATCGGGCGCGCCCAGTGGCTTTTCACCGGTTCCAGGCCAACGGTGTGGCAGTCGTCCAGCCGTGTGTGGTCGAAAGTGCCCACCTGGCAGGCTCGGTTGTAGGCATGTACGGTTTCGAGGAAGGCCTGCACAGGCAAACCGAGCAGGCCGGCCAACGCCTCAAGGCTATCGGCGGTGGCGCCCGGGAAAACCGGTGGCATGAAGCGCCCGAGGGCTTTCCGGTCGATGATCGAAAACCCGACCTGCCCTGGCTGATGCGCCACCAGGCGCCCCCAGATGGCATAGCGCTTGGGCCAGAAATCCTCGCCTTCATCGTAGAAGCGCTGGCCGTCGCGGTTGACCACCACGCCCAGCGACACACAATCGATGCGCGTGCAGATGCCGCCGTCGTATAGCGGTGCGCGGGCATCGATCGCCACCATATGTGCCTGGGTCGGGTCGCCAATCGTGTCGGCGCCCTGTTCGATCATGCGGCGCAACAGCGCACCATCATTGAAACGCGTACCACGGATAAGGAAGTTGTCCGAAGGCCACTCCCCTCGCTCGTTCTGCCCCCACGCCTCGCGCAACCACTCACGGTTGGACTCGAAGCCGCCGGCGGCAAGCACACAGGTACGCGCCTCGATGCGCTCGGCAGGCAGGTGTCGCCCCTGAACCTCGCGCGCAGGCACATGGGCCGCAACGAAGCGTCCGTCCTGCAGTTCTATGTCGGCTACGGGGGCGTCGTAGCGTATCTGTACGCCAAGGTTTTCGGCGCTGCGGAAGTAGGCATTGACCAGCGCCTTGCCGCCGCCCATGAAGAAGGCATTGGTCCGTGCGGTGTGCAGCGCACCTGACAATGAGGGCTGGAAATGCACGCCATGCCGGCGCATCCACCCGCGACAGCTGGAGGATGCGCGAATCACCAGGCGCGCCAGCTTTTCGTCGGTCTGGCCACCGGTGACCTTCAGCAGGTCCTGCCAGAACTCCTCTTCCGGGTACGCCTCGAGCAGTACGTCCTGGGGGCCATCATGCATGCACCGCAGGTTACGCGTGTGTTGTGAGTTGCCACCACGCCAGGCGCGGGGTGCGGCCTCGAGCAGCAGCACGCTGGCTCCGGCCTCTCGCGCCATCAGCGCGGCACAGAGGGCGGCATTGCCCCCTCCGATGACTAGCACATCGATCATTTCGCCTCCAGATCACGAAGAGCCGAATGTTCGGCTGCTCCTCGTGACCAGGGACTTTAATGAGAGCCTGGAGGGCGCGAAACGCGATCGTCGAGGGGAGGCATTCAGTTTTTCTAAAGGGGCTGGAAGAGTGAACTCAGAATCCAGGTCAAAGCAGCCGGGCCCCAGGCCATCGGCCCTGTTCCACCAGATCCCGAGCGACCTCCTGCAGTACGATCCGCGTTGCCAACGCTGCCGGCGAGAGCTCGTCATCGGTCAGGCTGACAATTACGTTGCGACGCTGCGCCTGTGCTTCATCGATGGCAAACACGCGCAGGCCCGCCTGATGCGCCCGGGCCACCGTCGCGCCGGGCTGGATGGTGGCGGCATGGCCCGCACACACGCAATCCATCAACAGCGACAAACCATCGACTTCCATGACGATGCTGGCCTCCAGCCCTGCCCGCTCGAAAATCGAGCGCAACGTCGTTCGCAGACCGTGTTGCGTGCTTGGCATAACCAACGGCAGCGTCGCGATCTGTTGCAACGTGAGCGACTCGCCCCAGCCGTCCTTGACCAGTGGCGCGGGAACCAGCACGAACAGCCGCTCCGTCAGAAGCGCCCGTACCTCCAGCCGCGGCCCCGTCTCTGCCTGGAACAGCACCGCCAGGTCGAGGTGCCGGGCATTGAGTTGGTTCATCAGATAACCAGACAGCATTTCCACCAGGTGCAGCCGGATGTCGGGATAGCGTTCGCGCATCCTGTCGATCAACGCCAAGCCAAGGATCGATGCAGTGGTCGGTGCCAGCCCCACGCTGGCATAGCCGCTCATGCGACCACTTTGTGCCGCCAGGACAGCATGCTCCGCCTGACGAAGCGCCAGGCGCGCATGGTATTCGAAGGCCAGCCCGGCCGCCGTCGGCGCGACGCCGGTGCTCGAACGTGTCAAAAGCCGGGTACTCACCTCGCTCTCCAGCTTCGACAACTGCTGGCTCAAAGCCGAGGCGCCAACCCCTAGCTCGACCGCAGCCCTGCCAAGGCTGCCGTACTCCAGAACACTCAGGAAATAGCGAAGCTGACGTAACTCCATGCGAATCTCTTTCAACGATGGGGGCGGGCCTGGAGCATGTTAAACGTATTTGCACAGCCTTGATCGACAGAACGCTACCGTGCCTCATCAAGTTGACAGGGACCCTGTGGGAGCGGCCTTGTGTCGCGAAAGGGCTGCAAAGCGGCCCCAGGTTTGATGCGCAACAGTTGAAATTGCTGGGGCTGCTTTGCAGCCCTTTCGCGACACAAGGCCGCTCCCACAGGGATCGCGCCAGCTTTGGGAATTGAGCAAGGCCGTTGCTTTCACAAGGTGCGCAGAACAGATCCGGCGGCCTTGCAATACATTCGAAAATCCGTATATTCGAAAAAACATATACAGTGAATACCCCGCCATAGGCACCAACTGCCCGCACCGAGAACACCCATGACTGACTCGCTGACCCCGACCCAGGTCTTCAAATGCCTCGCCGACGAGAACCGCATTCGGATGATGCTGCTGATCACTCGTGAGGAAGAGCTGTGCGTCTGTGAACTGATCTGCGCCCTGGAAGAAAGCCAACCCAAGGTTTCTCGCCACCTCGCACAACTGCGCACCTGCGGCCTGCTTGAAGACCGCAGGCAGGGCCAATGGGTTTACTACCGCCTTCATCCAGAACTGCCCGCCTGGGTACGCGATGTCCTGGTAACCACGCTGGAAGCCAATCGCGAATGGTTGAGCACCAGCGCCAAACGACTGGACACCATGGGTGACCGTCCTCAGCGCGTCGCTGCCTGCTGCTGACCACTGCCGAGAAAAAGGCATTTCTCGCATTGCCTTTCGAACAACTGGATGCCGCCCGGCTCAAGGCCGAGCTGGCGATCATCGGAACGCTCTGACGTTCAGGGAGATACACCATGAGCAAAAGCCGGCTTTCATTCCTCGACCGCTACCTGACGGTCTGGATCTTCCTGGCCATGGGCCTGGGGATCGCTCTCGGCAGCCTGTTCCAGGGGTTGCCAGCGTGGCTGCACAGTCTGTCGGTGGGCTCGACGAACATCCCCATCGCAATCGGCCTGATCGTCATGATGTACCCGCCATTGGCGAAGGTGAAATACGAGGAGTTGCCACAGGTCTTCAAGGACAAGCGCATCCTCGCCCTGTCGCTGATCCAGAACTGGGTGATCGGCCCGGTGCTGATGTTCGGGCTGGCAGTAGTGTTCCTTTCCGACAAGCCCGAGTACATGACCGGCCTGATACTCATCGGCCTGGCGCGTTGCATCGCCATGGTGCTGGTATGGAACCAGATCGCCGGCGGCAATAACCAGTACGTGGCCGGCCTGGTCGCCTTCAACAGCATTTTCCAGATCCTGTTCTTCAGCGTGTACGCCTGGATCTTCCTGGGCCTGCTGCCGCCACTGTTCGGCCTGGAAGGTAGCGTCATCGAGACCAGCTTCCTCGATATAGCCCAATCGGTGCTGATCTACCTGGGTATCCCGTTCCTGGCCGGTTTCCTGACCCGCAAGACCCTGATCAGCCGTAAAGGCGCCACCTGGTACCAGGAGCACTTCATTCCGAAAATCAGCCCGCTGACCCTCGTGGCGTTGCTGCTGACCATCGTTGCCATGTTCAGCCTGAAAGGCGACATGGTGCTGCAACTGCCGCTGGACGTGCTGCGCATTGCCATCCCGCTGACCATCTATTTCGTGGTCATGTTCTTCATCAGCTTCTGGATGGGCAAGCTGCTGGAGGCCGACTACCCCCGCACCACTGCGCTGGCCTTCACTGCGGCAAGCAACAACTTCGAACTGGCCATTGCGGTGGCCATCGCCACCTTCGGCCTCGCCTCGCCGGTCGCGTTTGCCACCGTCATCGGGCCCTTGGTGGAAGTGCCGGTACTGATCTCGCTGGTTGGCGTGGCCTGGTGGCTCAAGCGTCGCTGGTTCGATCAGCCATCGGGTGCCTTTTCCCAGGAGTGAAACCATGACCGAACACCCCATTCCCAACATCGACAACGACCTGGTCGATCTGCCGACAGCCGAGAAACTGGCGATCGCGCAGCAGTCCACCCACAAGCCTCGCATCCTGCTGCTGTACGGCTCGACCCGCGAACGCTCCTTCAGCCGCCTGCTGACCGAAGAAGCCGCCCGCCTGCTGGAGCACTTCGGTGCCGAGACGCGAATCTTCAACCCGTCCGGCCTGCCATTGGCGGATGACGCGCCGGATGACCATCCGATGGTCAAGGAGTTGCACGACCTGGTGCTGTGGTCGGAAGGCATGGTCTGGTGCTCCCCGGAACGTCATGGCGCGATGACTGGTGTGTTCAAGTCGCAGATCGACTGGATCCCCCTGAGCATGGGCGCCGTACGGCCGACCCAGGGCAAGACCCTCGCGGTCATGCAGGTATGCGGCGGTTCGCAGTCGTTCAACGTGGTCAACCAGTTGCGCGTGCTTGGCCGCTGGATGCGCATGTTCACCATCCCCAACCAGTCGTCCGTGCCCAAGGCCTACCTGGAGTTCGACGAAACGGGCCGCATGAAACCGTCCCCGTACTACGACCGTGTCGTCGATGTCATGGAAGAGCTGGTGAAGTTCACCCTGCTGTTGCGCGACCGCGCCGACTACCTCGTCGACCGCTACTCCGAGCGCAAGGAGTCGGCCGAGGAACTGTCCAGGCGTGTCAATCAACGATCCATCTGAAGTCACAACTCGAGAACAAGACCATGGCAATCAAAGTAGGCATCAATGGGTTTGGCCGTATCGGTCGCCTGGCGCTGCGCGCGTCCTGGGGCTGGCCGGAATTCGAATTCGTCCAGATCAATGACCCGGCCGGCGACGCCGAGACCCACGCCCACCTGATCAACTTCGATTCGGTCCACGGCCGCTGGCAGCGTGAAGCCCGGGCAGAAGGCGACTCGATGGTGATCGAGGGCAAGCGCATCAAGGTCACCGCGAACAAGACGATCGCCGACACCGACTGGTCGGGCTGTGATCTGGTCATCGACGCCAGCGGCAAGATGAAGTCGGTAGCGGTGCTCCAGGCCTATCTGGATCAGGGCGTCAAACGCGTGGTGGTCTGCGCTCCGGTGAAGGAGAAAGGCGCGCTGAACGTGGTGATGGGCGTCAACCAGCACCTGTTCGACCCGGCGCAGCACCGTATCGTCACCGCCGCTTCCTGCACCACCAATTGCCTGGCCCCGGTGGTCAAGGTGATTCACGAAAACCTGGGCATCCGCCACGGCTCGATCACCACCATCCACGACCTCACCAATACCCAGAGCATCCTCGATACGCCACACAAGGACCTGCGTCGTGCCCGTGCCTCGGGCATGAGCCTGATCCCGACCACCACGGGTTCGGCTACCGCAATCGCCGAGATCTTCCCTGAGCTGCGCGGCAAGCTGAATGGTCACGCTGTGCGTGTACCGCTGGCCAACGCCTCGCTCACCGACTGCGTGTTCGAGGTGGAGCGTGAGACGACGGTTGACGAGGTCAATGCGCTGCTGAAAGCCGCTGCCGAAGGGCCGCTCAAGGACATCCTCGGCTACGAAGAACGCCCTCTGGTGTCCATCGACTACCGCACCGATCCACGGTCTTCGATCATCGACGCGCTGTCCACCATGGTGGTCAATGGCACCCAGGTGAAGATCTACGCCTGGTACGACAACGAGTGGGGCTACGCCAACCGTGCAGCTGAACTGGCACGCTTGGTCGGCGCAGCGGAGTAACCGGCAATCATGAAGGCGTTGTCAGCCCTGCCTGCACAAGTGCGTCAGTACCTGCTGGTTACCGGCAACTACTGGGCCTTCACCCTCACCGACGGTGCGTTGCGCATGTTGGTGGTACTGCACTTCCATACGTTGGGCTACACGCCGCTGCAGATCGCGGCGCTGTTCCTGTTCTATGAGGTGTTCGGCGTGCTCACCAACCTGGTGGGCGGCTACCTCGGCGCCCGCCTGGGGCTCAACCGCAGCATGAACATCGGCCTGGGCATGCAGGTGCTGGCCTTGCTGATGCTCACGGTGCCGGCAGCCTGGCTGACAGTGCCCTGGGTGATGGCGGCACAGGCGCTGTCCGGCATCGCCAAGGACCTGAACAAGATGAGCGCCAAGAGCTCCATCAAGCTTCTGGTGCCGGATAGCCAGCAAGGCACCCTCTACAAGTGGGTAGCCATCCTCACGGGCTCGAAAAATGCACTCAAGGGAGTGGGCTTCTTCCTCGGCGGAGCGCTGCTCGCACTGCTCGGGTTTACCTTGGCGGTGCTGGCCATGGCGACGGTACTGGCATTGATCTGGGTCGGCAGCCTGATCCTGCTGAAGAAGGACCTGGGCAAGGCCAAGGCCAAGCCGAAGTTCCGCGACATGCTGTCCAAGAGCCGGGCCATCAACATTCTTTCGGCCGCACGGCTGTTTCTCTTTGGCGCCCGTGACGTCTGGTTCGTCGTGGCTTTGCCGGTGTACCTGAGCACGGCTTTTGGCTGGGACTTCTGGCTAGTCGGCGGCTTCCTGGCTGCATGGATAATCGGCTACGGCATCGTCCAGTCGCTTGCCCCCCACATCACTGGCAAGAAACGCGGCCAGGTGCCCGACGGTCGCGCGGCTTTCATCTGGGCGATCGCCCTTGCCGGGCTGCCGGCGCTCATCGCCGTGGGCCTGTCGGCAGGCTGGTCGGCCCAGGTGATGGTGCTTGGCGGGCTGATGCTGTTCGGCGTGCTGTTCGCCGTGAATTCGTCACTGCATAGCTACCTGATCGTCAGCTATGCCAAGGAAGACGGGGTATCGCTGGATGTGGGCTTCTACTACATGTCCAACGCGCTAGGGCGGCTGGTCGGTACGCTGCTTTCCGGCTGGGTATTCCAGGCTTACGGGTTGGAGGCCTGCCTGTGGATCTCCACAGTATTTGTTCTGCTGGCAGCACTGATATCGTGTGCATTGCCAAAGCATGCCAGCGATTGCAATTGACCCACTCAGCGTGTGCCATAGAATCGCGTCCCCCGAAATCTGCTCTCCAGCACGACAAAGTCAGGGGGCCGCTCGATAAAGCGGCCCCCATCGGCGGATACCATGGCGTTCAACGTTCTCGGTTCTATTCGCTCAACAACTGGATGATTGTCTTGCCCTTGGCGCGGCCTTCTGCGACCTGGCGGAAGGCGTCGTTTACCTCGTCCAGTGCGAACCGTTGCCGATCCACCCGGATCGTCAGTTGCCCCGCATCTGCCCGCCTCTGATCGGGACTTTTCTGCAGCGCTATCCCGATGTGCGGCTTGACCTCCGGCTGAACGATCACAACGAAGACCTGCTCATGGAGGACATAGATGTGGCGATCCGGATAGGCGTAGTGAAAAACGAGGGCCTGGTGGCGGTACCGCTCGGCAACACCCTGCGGCAGGTATACGCCTCGCCTGCCTATCTGGAACGCCACGGCCTGCCACTGGAGCCTGGCGAACTGGCAAACCACAACTGCATCGGCTTCACGTTGCTGGAGCAATACGATCGCTGGCGCTTCACACGGGGGTCGGACGCGTTCGATATCGCCATCACAGGCAACGTCACCAGCAACAGCAGCGAGGCCATTCGGGAAATGGTGCTGTGCGGTTTGGGCATCTCCCTCTCCCCACAATGGCTTTTCAAAGCAGACGTTGAACGCGGCAGCGTGCTAAGCGTGCTTGACGATTACAAAGCCACGGCACTGCCCGTCAGCGCGGTGTTCAGCCGCGAGCGGCGACATTCGGCACGGGCGATGGCCTTCATCGACTTTCTGCGCGAGCACCTGCACGGTCTTGCGCAAGAGCCGTAGGCCTGCGTCAGTCGGGTGCACAGGCGTGGAGCAACGTCAACAAACAATCTGGCACTGCTCATTTGGACCGGCTTCGCAGTGATGAGAAACGCAGCCGTCTCAGCGCTTGAAATGTTCCCGGATAATGTCCGCGAGGCCAGAAACGGAACGACTGGCATCCTCGACCGTCTGCAACCGCACGGCGAACGCGGGCAGTGTTGGTAACCCACATTCAGGTGCAGCCAGGCTGATATCTTCAGGAACGAGACTTTGCAGCCATGGCGTAACCGCCAGCCCGTTGCGAACCATGGTCAACGTGGTATCGACCGACGCATTTTCAAATACCACCTTTGCCACGATACCTGCTTCGCCAAGACACCGGAAAACGGTGTCGCGAAAGGCGCAATTCGCCGTCAGGAAGCACAGAGCCAATGGGCGCCGTGCCGATGCAGTCTCGTTGCCCAGCCACACCAGCTGATCAACAGCCAGGCGTTCGCCCAACTCGACATCAACCGGGCCTTGGCTGAGCACCAGATCGAGTTCGCCCGTGGCGAACACCTGGTCGAGGTCCACGGACGAAGCACTGAAGATCTTTACCTCGGCCTTGGGGAAGGCATCACCGAACGCCTTCAGCACGGGAGCAAGCGGCGCGCCGGCCATATCGAACGGGAGCCCGAGACGCACCGGGGCGTCTGATTCCCTGGCCCCGACACTGGCGCAAAATGCATCATGCATCCGCAGCAGGCGACGAGCGTCAGGCAACAACGACCTCCCCTGCCAGGTCAGGCTACTGCCTTGAGTGTCACGCATCAGCAATGGGCAGCCGAGGAATGCCTCCAACCGCTTGATTCGCTGGCTGACAGCCCCTTGTGTCAGGTGCAGGCCTACCGATGCAACACTCATGCTTCCGGTATCCGCCACTTCGACAAAGGCCCTGAGCAGCGCCAGATCAAGGGTGTGGTTCTTGTTCATGCCAGGCCATTAGCAGTGTTAATACCGGTATTGTAATTCGTCGATACGCAAAAGCCACGCGCCGCTCTAGATTGCAAGCCTCAGACTGACTTGCAGAAGGAAGTACGCGCATGATCAACACGGTGGACAGCATCAACCTGCAACATGAACTGGATACGCTGACCGGATACTGGAAGCCCAAGGTCATCGGCCGCGTCAACAACCATTTCATCAAGATTGCGAAATTGAAAGGCGCGTTCGTCTGGCATGCCCATGAACATGAAGACGAAATGTTTACGGTGGTCTCTGGCACGCTTCGCATCGAGCTCGAAAGCCGCACCATTGTCCTGAACGCAGGAGAATTCTGCGTGATTCCAAAGCAAATGCGACACCGGCCGATTGCCGAGGAAGAATGTGCGGTCATGCTGATCGAAACGGATACCACCCTCCACACCGGTGCAGAGACTTCATCACTCACGGTTTCGATAGAGGAGCAGTTATATCCGGCGTAACTCAGTCAACCGCGGTTCACGCCTTCAGGCGCACCGCGCAAATCGCCGGTGCAGGGAGAAAGCCGCACAGGGTGACTGTGCGGCGGGTTCAATCACTTTTTGATGATGTTGTGTTCCGGACCGTACGGGAACTTGGTGATGTTTTCACTACCGTGCTCATTGACGATCAGGATGTCGTGTTCACGGTAACCGCCAGCTCCCGGCAGGCCTTCGGGCAGCATGATCATCGGCTCGATCGACACCACCATACCCGGCTCGAGTACGGTGTCGATGTCCTCACGCAACTCCAGGCCTGCCTCGCGACCATAGTAATGGCTAAGCGTACCGAACGAGTGGCCGTAACCGAACGTACGGTATTGCAGCAGATCGTGCTCCAGGAAGATCTCGTTCAGCTGCAGCGCGATGTCGCTGCAACGCATGCCGGGCTTGACCAGTTCAAGGCCAGCCTCATGCACCTTGACGTTGACCTCCCACAGGCGCAGGTGCTCATCGGAACAGTGGTCCAGGAAAAGCGTACGCTCCAGTGCGGTGTAATAACCCGCGATCATTGGGAAGCAGTTGAGGCTGAGGATGTCGCCCTTGTTGACCTTGCGCGAGGTCACCGGGTTGTGGGCGCCGTCGGTATTGATGCCCGACTGGAACCAGGTCCAGGTATCCATCAGCTCGGAGTCCGGGTAGGTGCGGGCGATCTCACGCACCATCGCCTGGGTAGCGTGCAATGCCACTTCGTACTCAGGTACCTGGTCACGCAGGGCCTCCACCACTGCAGCGCCACCGATGTCGGCTACCCGGGCGCCCTGGCGGATGATCGCGTGTTCTTCAGCCGACTTGATCATGCGCATGCGCATGCACGGCGCGGCGATGTCCACCAGCTCGGCCTGCGGGTAACGGCTGGCCAGTTTGTCCCGGTTCATCAGGTTGAGGTGGTCGAACTCGATGCCGATGCGCCCGGCCTTGGGCAGTGCCTGCTGAATCGCGACAAAATAGTTATCACGCTGCCAGTCGGTGTAGATGATGTTGTCGGTACCGACCGTACGGCGCCATGGCTGGCCACCATCGATGTTGGCACTGATCGACACGACGGCTTCCTGAGTGACAACCAGTGCATAGGGGCGGCCAAACGAGCAGTACAGGAAGTCGCTGTAGTAGTTGATATTGTGGTAGGAGGTAAAGACCGCAGCATCGATATTGTTTTGTGCCAGGTAAGTGCGCAACTTGGACTGACGGTTGGCATATTCCTGTTGCGAGAACGTCGGTTTGACTTTTTCGCCGTTCTTGATCTGAATGGTTTTTGGCATTTGCATGTTTTTTATTCCTTGTAGTTAACAGCGGAGAAACTTGTTTATCGGTGCCACTGGTGACCATTCGACCAGATAAGCCGAATGCTTTTTTGCGCGAATCCGACCCGTAAATGACCAGATCCGTCGCCGTGCAAACGAGGCCAAACACCGCAAAGGCGACGCAGAATCCGAGGCGCCAGCGCAATCAACCGATAGTGAGGATTCAGTGGGGGCGGTGCGCGAACAAGCGCTCGAGAAGTTGCCGCGAAACGCCGATCAGCGTTGCCAGTTCGCTGACTCCAAGCAGGTGGGATGTAGACGGCGGGAACAAAGCCAGGGTCTTCTTGACCTGTTCCGAAACACTGGCCGGTGCATGCACACATTTGATCTGGCCGACAGGCAGGTCTGCGTAATCGTCAACGGTGGGCAACCACCACGTCATCTGTTTTGCCGCACAGCGCACCTTCGGCCCCGATACACGGTGGCGCAGATGCGGGGTGCCTGTGCGTGAACGCATTTCATCACCCGGGCAGACAATGAGTATATCCAGCGGTTTTGCCTGGCTCAGTTCCACGGTGGCCGTGGAAATACCGTTGCTGGCCTTCAACGGCCGGCCGCCAAGGCTGATGATCTGCCACTGGCACACTTCGCACCGGGCAATTTCATTGGCGATGCGCAACGGCTCCAATGCGGCGGCCAACGCATAGAAATCAAACCCTTCACTCAACAGGAAACCAATGCGCACTGTGCTTGCCAATGGCTGGCCCACTTCGGTCAATTGCTGCATGTACTACCTCCAACTTTACCCACGCAGCGTCTACTGCGAACAGTAATATTGTCCCGGTAGTTGCCTGGCCAGATATGTCAGATTTCGACCCCTAATTGCCAGGCAGAATGGGCAAGCAAATCAGTTCGTCCGACATGAACGTTTTCGCCGCCCCTGAACTCGTGAATCAACGCATGCCGTGACCTACGGGATAGAGCCACGGCAGCTTTTGTCAATTCCAGGTCGGAAACTGACAATTCCAGCCGATGGCGATCTGATCAAATTGGGACATCTGCTACTGCTGCAAACCGGACGAGCTTTTGCAATTACAAGAACATAGAGAGACCACCCGATGAACGATAGCGTTGTAATTGGCGAACTCACCTGGCCCGAGTACGCCCGGCGTGTTGCATCCGGCAGCCCGATATTCTTGCCTGTAGGCGCCCTGGAGCAACACGGCCACCACATGTGCATGGAAGTGGATGTACTGCTACCGACCGCGCTGTGCAAGGCCGTAGCGCGCAATGTCGACGGCCTGGTGCTCCCCGCATTGGCCTACGGCTACAAGTCGCAGCAAAAATCGGGCGGCGGAAACCACTTTCCCGGCACCACCAGCCTGGATGGCGCAACACTGACACATACCATCCAGGACATCATCAGGGAGCTGGCCCGGCACGGCGCGCGTCAGCTGGTGATGATGAACGGGCACTACGAGAACTCCATGTTCATCGTGGAAGGCATCGACCTGGCGCTGCGCGAACTCCGTTATGCCGGCATCACCGATTTCAAGGTCGTGGTCCTGTCCTACTGGGACTTCGTCAACGCGCCTGAGGTCATCCAGGAACTCTACCCTGACGGATTCCTCGGCTGGGACATTGAACACGGTGGCGTCTTCGAGACTTCGTTGATGCTGGCCCTGCACCCCGAGAAAGTCGACCTGACCCGTGCCGTCGATCATCCGCCAGCCACCTTCCCCCCCTACGATGTGTTCCCGATCATTGCCGAGCGCACGCCGGCGTGTGGAACCTTGTCATCGCCAAAAGGCGCCAGCCGCGAGAAAGGCGAACTGATTCTGCGTGTCTGCACCGAAGGCATCAGCAACGCTGTCCGCGAGGCATTCAGTTAAGCGCCGCAACACCGCATTGATCTACCAGAGCACGATTCGCATTAGCTGTTAACCCGCCATCTATAACAACAAGGGTAATGATAATGTCCAGCCATTCAACTCTGGCCCCCGGCCTCAAGCAGCGCCACGTCACCATGCTCTCGATAGCCGGCGCTATCGGTGCCGGCCTTTTCATCGGATCGGGGCATGCAATTGCAGCGGCCGGCCCAGCGGCCATCCTGGCCTACATCATGTCCGGCACACTGGTTGTGCTGGTCATGCGCATGCTCGGTGAAATGGCAGTTGCTTCCCCTGATACCGGTTCGTTTTCCACCTATGCCGAACGCGCAATGGGTCGTTCGGCCGGTTTTACCATTGGATGGTTGTACTGGTGGTTCTGGGTGCTGGTCATTCCCATCGAGGCAATTGCCGCAGCGGCAATCCTGCATGCCTGGTTCCCCGCGATCGAAACCTGGGAATTCGCACTGGCCGTTACTGCCCTGCTCACCTTGACCAACTTGTTCAGCGTTGCGCGCTACGGGGAGTTCGAGTTCTGGTTCGCCATGCTCAAGGTCATCGCCGTACTGGCCTTCATCGCCCTGGGTGCGCTGGCCCTGACCGGCGTGGTGCCAAACCTCAGCGTCAGTGGCGTGGCCAAGCTGAGCAACGACTTCGGCGGTTTCATGCCCAACGGCATGGCAGCGGTGATTGGCGCCATGCTGACCACGGTGTTCAGTTTCATGGGCACCGAAATCGTCACCATCGCCGCCGCAGAATCCAAGGACCCCTCCAGACAGATCACCCGCGCTACCAACTCGGTCGTGTGGCGCATGGGCATCTTCTACATCGTCTCGGTGTTCCTGATCGTCTCGATCGTGCCCTGGAACGACCCCATGCTGGTGCAGGTCGGCTCCTATCAGAGGGCCCTTGAGCTGATGAACATCCCTCACGCCAAGATGATCGTGGATGTCGTCGTGCTGATTGCCGTGGCCAGCTGCCTCAACTCGGCAATCTACACCGCATCGCGCATGGTCTACTCGCTGAGCAGACGTGGCGACGGCCCTGCCGTTCTCCAGCGCACCTCATCGGCCGGTGTGCCATTCGTCGCGGTCATGGCCAGCACCGCTGTAGGCTTCCTTACCACCGCGTTGAACTACTTTGCGCCGGACGAGGTGTTCTCCTTCCTGCTGGCGAGTTCCGGTGCCGTGGCACTGCTGGTCTACCTGGCCATCGCGGTATCGCAACTGATCCTGCGCAAGCAGATGGCTCGTCGAGGTGAGGTCATGGCCTTCAAGATGTGGTTGTTCCCCTGGCTGAGCTACTTGGTCGTCGCCTCCATCATCGGGATTCTGGCAATGATGCTGATCATGCCCGGCCACCGCATGGAAGTAATGACAACCGGCGCGCTGGCAATTGCCATCGTGTGCATGAGTTCGATCTTCTCGCCCAGGAAGCGCCCACTGCCCCGTGTCGCAACCAAATCGGCCTGAGGCTGGCTCAGCCGCTTCGCCCTGCGAAGGCTATGCGTTCGCAGGGTGTCGCCTTTTTGCGTCAAACTGCAAACAGGGGGCGAATATCGGCCAGTGCGCACCCTGTAGCCTGATTGCTGCGTGTAGTATGCCGCCGCAGGCTTGGAGCCCTTTTACACAAAAAATTGCCTGTATCGGGAGACAGGCGCTGAACACGTCATCTTGCATTGTAGGAGTCGTATTGATGGCTACGCCGAGATCCTCCCCGCTGGCCACGGGTTACCCTGTCGATGCCCCCACACCCAAGATCGTCGGGTTTCTGGTGATCCCCAATTTCACCACCATCGGGTTCGCCTCTGCGGTGGAGACCTTGCGCATGGCTAACCTTGCTGCGCGCAGGGCCATGTTCCAGACACTGATCATCGCCGCCGACATGGAGCCGGTGAGCGCCAGCAACGGCATGCGCATCCTGCCTGAATACACCATCAAGGATGCGCCCAAGCTGGACATGCTGTTTGTGGTAGGGCCAAACCCCATCGTCTCCGACCACAATACCCGCGCCATCCTGAACTGGCTGCGCAAGCTCGCCCATGACCAAGTGGCATTGGGTGGCATTTGCACGGGTAGCCATTTGTTGGCGCGTGCCAATCTGCTCACGGGTTACCGTTGCACCATCCACTGGGAAGATATCGAAGCGCTGAAAGAGCGCTTTCCCGGGATCATCATTTCCAGCCAGTTGTTTGAACTTGACCGTGACCGGTACACCAGCTCGGGTGGGGTGGCATCAATGGACATGTGCCTGCAACTGATCGCACGCGAACCCGGCGGGCGAGAGATTGCCGAACATGCGGCCGAATTGCTGTTGTGCGACCGCGTTCGCAGTTCGCAGGAACGCCAGCGCGTGCCCCTGCGACAGCGGCTAGGGACGTCCCAACCCAAGCTCAGCCAGGTAGTCAGCATCATGGAGGCCAATCTCGAAGACCCTGTGACCCTGGAGGAACTGGCGCAGTTGAACGACATCTCAGTTCGGCAGTTGGAGCGCCTGTTCCACAAGCATCTGCAAAGTACCCCTAGCCAGTACTACCTTGAATTACGCCTGTCGCGCGCCCGACAACTGTTACTGCACAGCGAATCGCAAGTACGGGATATCGCCCTTGCCTGTGGTTTCGTTTCGCCGGCGCATTTCTCCAAATGCTACAGCCGTTTCTTCGGCGTCTCTCCCATGGGTGAACGCAAGCAGGTTGCTGCGGCTCAGTGCTGATCATCGACGAGTGCAACGAAGCGTCGGTGAAACAGGGATCGCAAGTGACCGCTTTGAACCGTTAGCTGCCCTTGCCAAGGGCGGCTAACGGCCAAAGGCAAATATCGCTGAATCAGCCCTTCAGGCACTGAGCAGTGCTTCGAGCTCGCCCTTTTGATCGAGGCGTTTCAGATCATCAAAACCTCCCACATGGACACTCCCCACAAAGACCTGCGGCACGGTCCTGCGCCTGGATCGCAGCAGCATCTCGGCCAGATGGTTCGGCGAAGCCTCGATATCGATTTCCACGGCACTGACCCCCTTGTGCGCCAGCAGTCGCTTGGCGCTCACGCAGTAAGGGCAGTGTTGGGTGGTATAGATTGTCACCTGGTTCATGTCGGTTGCCCTCCTAGTGTGCCAACGGCGGGAAGTCGATATCGGTGGTGGAGATGTTGTTCAGGTAGTTGGTCAGGGTCAACAGCGTGACCTGTGCCACCACCTCCACGATCTTGCCATCGCTGAGACCAGCCTCGCGTGCTGCGGCGACCTGATCGTCATTCAATTGGCCGCGGCTTTCGGTGATCTGATGCGCCAGCGCGGCGACCGCGCTGAGCGTGCCACTACGCGCCTGGCTAATGGCCTCATCGCTCAAGCCGGCTTTGGCACCAAAAAAGCTGTGTGCGGCCAGGCAATAGTCGCAACCATTGATTTCCGAGGTGGCAAGCGCAACCACTTCACGCTCCGCGGCGCTCAGTGAGCTCTTGCCCAGAGCCTGGGCGAGGCCCAGGTATCCATTGAGAGCGGCTGGGGAGTGAGCCAGGGTCTTGAAGGCGTTGGGTATGAAACCAAGGCCTTTCTGAATGCCTTCAAGGGCAGTGCGCGAGCCAGCAGGGGCCTGGTCCAGCGAGAGAGCAGCGATACGAGTCATGGTAGTTTCTCCAGTAGGGTGATTAACCAGCTTGTCGATCAAGCCTGGAGTCAATACTAGGGAAGACGACTATCCTTTCGGCTTCAGATCGTCGAATCTATGCAACCGATCGTCCAAACCTGAGCGCCCCATGGACCGACTATCGACACTGCTCAAGCACTTCAACCTGCATGCGTCTACCTTCCACCACGGTGATTTTTGTGGAACGACCCGCTTTCATGGGCAGCAAAGTTCCGGCCACGCGCACCTGCTTCGTTCGGGTCGCCTGACCTTCAGTGACAAACGTGGTCAGCTCATGGAGCTGGCGGAGCCAAGCCTGATACTTGCGGTACGTCCGCAGGAGCATCAGTTGCTGGCGATCGAAGCAGACGAAGCGGAGTTGGTGTGCGCCACCTTGCAGTTCGATGGTGGCGCCAACAATCCGCTGACCCAGGCCTTGCCGGACTTCATCATCAAGCCGTTGCGCGAATTGCAGGGCCTCGATGGCACCCTCGAATGGCTGTTCGAAGAAGCCTTCGGCGACGAGTGTGGACGGGATGTCATTCTCAATCGGCTGTTCGAGTTGATGGTGATTCAGCTACTTCGCCATCTGATCGCCAGCCGCAGCATTGCTTCGGGGATGATGGCCGGGCTGGCCAATGCACAGCTGTCCCGTGCGCTCGTGGGTATCCATAACGAGCCAC
Organism: Pseudomonas sp. X4; assembly: GCF_040784925.1. Taxonomy (NCBI): domain Bacteria; kingdom Pseudomonadati; phylum Pseudomonadota; class Gammaproteobacteria; order Pseudomonadales; family Pseudomonadaceae; genus Pseudomonas; species Pseudomonas sp. X4. Next base: position 5,781,204 of record NZ_CP160798.1, read on the forward strand.
AGCACAATTGGACCGTGGCAGAGTTGGCTGACCGCTCAGGCATGTCGCGCGCGAGCTTTGCTGCGCACTTTCGCGAGACCGTGGGCATCACCCCTGCCGATTACCTGGCGAACTGGCGAATCAGCCTTGCCCAGAAACGGCTGCGCGAAGGCCGCCCCATCGCCCTGATTGCCGATGAGGTCGGCTACGAAAGCCCGTCTGCGTTGGCCCGCACCTTTCGCCGCAAGGTGGGTGCAAGCCCGAGGGAGTGGCTACAGCAGAGCACGCATGATGCCTAGCCGAGTGACAGCTGCGGCCAGCCCGGCGATGGGCCAGTAACGCGGGGATCAGTCGTCGTAGCGGTGATTGTTGCGCCAGCCATAATGATGGCCACGGTCGTGGCGGTGACGGCGCCAGCCCCGGTCGTCGTCATCGTCGTCATAATCCCGGTAGCGATGCCCGCTCTCGTCATCGTATTCCCGGCCCATGTGGTTGCCCAAGGCACCACCCACACCGCCACCGGCTGCTGCGCCGATCATGCTGCCAGTGGTGCCGCCCATCTTGCGACCCACCACGTTGCCGCCAGCTGCACCCAGTGCGCCGCCAATGGCCGCCTCGCCACGGCTGTGCTTGTCGGCACCCACCGCACCACCGGCCGCGCCACCCAGGCCGGCGCCGATTGCCGAGCCGGTGCTGCCGCCGATCGACTGACCGACTACCGAGCCCAATACTCCACCCAATGCGCCACCTATACCTGCTCCGGTATTGCCGCCTGCCGACGCAACGCCGCTAAGCAGGCCAAGTGACAACAACAGAATCGAGGAGTACTTCATTTGTGAAAGCCTCAGAGGGATACGGAGGCGATCCTGAGGCTCTGGACAGGGGCTTACAATGGAAATCCGACGAGTGACACGACTTGGAAAAATTCTCCAAGTTATTGTTTTCCCGATGGAAACTTAAGGGTTTTTCAACGGTCACAGGCTGATTGCAAAAAGCCTTTCCAGTGGTGGAGAAGCCTTTTATTTCTACCCGTCACCCGTGCTCCCCCTCCAAACTCACTACCCTTCTGCCCCAGACCTTGCTTGCCCCAAACCGCTGGATCAACAAGGTGACAAGTGCACCAAGCAAAGCCAGGGCCATGTCCTTTTGTGCATCCCAAGGGTCTTGCTGGGTCGCGAGAAAGGCTTGTGCCTGGTCATCACCCAGGTATTGGCCACCTATCCACTCCAGCAGCTCGTACAGCGCCGATGTGGCAAGGACGAAGGAAACGGTACACAACGCCAACCAACCACCTCGCAACCGGGCCTGGCGCTGGAGCAGCTCCCTGATCGGCAGGACGAACAAAAGGCCGTAACTCAGATGCACCAGACGATCGAACTGGTTGCGCTGCCAGCCCATCCAGGCATTCAGAGAGTGGTCGGTAAGCGCACGCAGCCAAGCGTCATAGGGGACTTTGGCATAGGTAAAATGCGCTCCTAGCTCGTGAATCGCCAGCATCACCACGATTGCCAGGTAAGCATGCCGAGAAAAGCGCCAATAACGGCTGGTCGCAGCCAAGGTGAGCAGAAGCGCCAGCGGCAAAACGTTTTCGAGCCACCAATCCGCACGATCAAGCGGCGCAACCCCCGAGGCAAGCATCAGCAACATGGCAGATGTCAGCAAGCCCGCGGCTTGGCGTGGCGTGGCCGAAGGGGCAAAGCTTGTTTGCAATGCTGGATTCCTGTTCATGGTTTTACGCTCGGCTTGAGCACGGTTGAGCCTCGCAGGGCAGCTAAAGTTTCCTCCGGGCGCCGGCTTCACCTGTTGCCATGTCACCTCAACGACAGTTCTTCATGATGTTGGTGGGGCCAGTAGCACTGAAAATTACCGATGGATGATTCCACCTGAACTTTACCTCCCTCCTTGGCTTCCCCTGCATAGACCACCCGGCCCCAGGAGATGAACCAATGAGAGCACTGACATACCACGGAACCCAGGACGTCAGGGTCGACAATGTCCCCGACCCACTTATCCAGGACGAGGACGACATCATCCTCCGGGTCACCGCTACCGCCATCTGCGGCTCCGACCTGCACCTCTACCATGGCAAGATTCCACAGACCGAGCCGGGTGATATCTTCGGCCACGAGTTCATGGGCATCGTCGAAGATACCGGCCGCGGGGTGACCAACCTGCAGGTCGGTGACCGCGTAGTGATTCCCTTCGTGATCGCCTGCGGCAGCTGCTTCTTTTGCCAACTCGACCAGTTTGCCGCTTGCGAAACCACCAACACCGGCCGCGGTGCAATCATCAACAAGAAAGGCATCCCGCCCGGGGCCGCACTGTTCGGCTATAGCCATCTGTATGGCGGCGTGCCCGGCGGCCAGGCGGATTTCGTGCGGGTGCCCAAGGCCAACGTCGGCCCGTTCAAGGTGCCTACCGCCCTGCCGGACGACAAGGTGCTGTTCCTCTCGGATATCCTGCCAACAGCCTGGCAGGCCGTTACCAATGCGCAGGTCGGCCCCGGCTCGACAGTAGCCATTTATGGCGCCGGGCCAGTCGGCCTGCTGAGCGCAGCCTGCGCGCGCATGCTGGGCGCCCAGACCATTTTCATGGTCGACGACAATGACTACCGCCTGGCGTTCGCTCGCGACGCCTACGGTGTGGTGCCGATCAACTTCGAGCAGGATGATGACCCGGCCGACAGCATCATCCGCCTGACCCCAGGCATGCGCGGCGTGGACGCCGTCATCGACGCGGTCGGTTTCGAGGCCAAGGGCAGTACCACCGAAACAGTACTGACCACGCTGAAGATCGAGGGCAGCAGCGGCAAGGCGCTGCGCCAGAGCATCGCCGCGGTGCGCCGGGGCGGCGTGGTCAGCGTGCCTGGGGTCTATGCGGGCTTTATCCACGCGTTCATGTTCGGTGATGCCTTCGACAAGGGCCTGACGTTCAAGATGGGCCAGACCCACGTGCAGAAATTCCTTCCTGAACTGCTCGAACATATCGAGGCCGGGCGCCTGGAACCGGAACTGATCGTCACCCACCGTCTGGCCCTGGAAGAAGCGGCGTTGGGTTACAAGTTGTTCGACCAGAAGCAGGACGACTGCCGCAAGGTCATCCTCGTGCCGGGCGCTGCCGCCGGTACATTGGGACCTGACCATGCATTCGGGGGGATACAGCGATGATCGAACTGCCCATGACTCATTGAATTAGCAGGGACCCTGTGGGAACGGCTTTAGCCGCGAACACCGGCGCAGCCGGTGCCATGCACCGCGTTGGATTCTTCGCGGCTAAAGCCGCTCCCACAGGTTACGCGGACCGCTTGCGTTGCGTTTCATCACGAGCTGTTTTCTGCGCAGTGGAATCATGGGACGTGCCAGTTGACCCATCAGGACGCTGCGCATCATTGTCCCGTTCCTCTTCACCTTGGGTTCCGCTGCGAGGTGTCTCCGATCCTTTCTTCATTTCCCCTCCTACCCCTTGCTATGTTCAGGCGACGACGGCCCGGTACCGCGTTTGATTCCACGCGGTCCAAGCACGCCCCAGATGGCAAGGCCGACAATGGGCAGCGCCAACAGCAACAGTGCCCACATCGCCTTCGTCACATCGCTCTTGTCACTGCGGAAAACACTGACGATGGCCCACAGATCGAGCAACACGATGATCGCCGCAACAGCGATCCAGAAATAGGTCACAGGCTCGGTCATGATCACTTCTCCTCCGGTTGTTCCGGCAGCAGCGCGTGGCCCGCGCTACCACCCTCCTACCCAGAGGAAGCCAGCAAGCGGAACAAAGTTCAGGAAGCTTTCCCCGCCATTGATCGGTGGCACAAGCAATGAACCAATCCCCCAGGAAACACGTCCACCACAAGACAACGCACGAGTGACTATCCATGACGACCGACCCCGTACTCGAGGCCCTTGATTACCTCAAGGCCCACAAGCTGGTACTGACCACCGCAGAATCCTGCACGGCCGGGGCCATGGTTGCGCTGCTGGCAGCAGTGCCGGGGACCGGTGAGGTACTGGAAAGCGGCTACGTGGTGTACTCGCCCAGTGCCAAGAAACGCCTGCTCGGCGTCAGCCCACAGACTATCGAACGCTACGGCCTGACCAGCGAGGCGGTAGCCTGGGAGATGGCGCTCGGCGCCTTGAAAGACAGCGACGCCACCGTCGCCATCGCCAGCACGGGTGTTGCCGGGCCGGAGCCGCAGGGTGCCATCGCCCCGGGCACGGTGTGCTTTGCCTGGGCCTTTGCCGGCGAGCCCTTGGCCGTGTTCACTCGCAGCCAGCGCTTTTTTGGCGAGCGCGCGGAGGTAATCCGCCAAGGCGCGCTCTACGGGTTGTCGCACCTGGCCCATTACCACCAACGCTGGCTGCGCGGTGAGCGCGCCTGAGGGGCTACTTGAGGGGCTACGAGCATGGACGAAGACGAGCTGGCTTCAAGGCACCACCCCGTCGAAGAAGACATGCGAATGCAGCAGCGGGTCTGGCGTTTCGAACGGGTGGGATGGTACGCGCTTGTGCTGGTCGTGCTGCTGGGCCTGGCCGGGTTGTTCGGCAACGGTCCGCTCAGTGACGCCCAGGTCATGAGTGAGGACGGCCGGGTGCATGTGGAGTATCAGCGCCTCAGCCGCAGCGGCACCACCGACAACCTGCGCATCACGGTTCGCGGTACTGCCGGGGAGCCTGTGATGTTGTTGCTCGGGGGGACCCTGCTACGCGAAGCCAGCATCGAAACGCTGCAGCCAGAGCCGCAAGTGTCGCGTTCCCATGGCAGGTCGCTTCTGCTCCAGCTCGGCACCAGCAAAGAGGGTATCGCCACCCTTTACCTGACCCTGCGCAGCGAATACGTCGGTACTCTCGAAGGTGTTGTCAGCGCGGGCCCGGACAGCACAGTGCATTTCTCGACCTTTCTTTACCCATAGGAGCGCGCCATGGACTCCATTCTCCGTGCGACAGGCATGTACATCGCGCTGATGCTGCTGTTTCGCGTGGCTGGCAGGCGCTCGCTGGCAGACTTGACCACCTTCGACTTCGTCCTGCTGCTGATCATCGGCGAAGCAACCCAGCAGGCATTGCTCGGCGAGGACTTCTCGTTCACCAACGCCATGCTGGTGATCGCCACGCTGATCGTCCTGGATGTCGGCCTTTCGCTGGCCAAGCTCAACTCCAGGCGCCTGGCCCGGCTGGTCGACGGCCACGCGACACTGGTCGTGGACCATGGGCGCTTTCTCCACCACCGAATGCGGCGGGCGCGGCTGACCGAAGACGACATTCTCGAATCGGCGCGGGACAGCCAGGGCATCGAAAGCGTCGGGCAGATCAAGTTCGCCATCGTCGAGCGCAACGGCAAGATCTCGATCATCCCGCAGGAGTGACCCTGCCGGGCCGGTGCAACCTGCGTGGTTCCTTGCGGGTGCAGCCTTCGCGAAACCAGTACGTTGATCATCCGCTTTGAACCTTGGCGCGCGGGCCCTACTCCATCGAAGGCAATCGTGATTTTTCCAGCCCCTAAGAGGTGTTGCATGAACGCTATCGATTTGTTGATCCAGGACCATGAGCTGGTGAAGAAGCTGCTGGAGGAACTGTCCTCCACCACTGAGCGCGCAGTGAAGAAGCGCGCCGAGTTGCTCGAACGCATCAAGCAGGAAGTAAGCATCCACACCGCCCTGGAAGAAGAGCTCCTGTACCCGGCCATCAAGCAGGCCGGCGGCAAGGAAGAAGCGAAGATGTATTACGAAGCCAAGGAAGAGCACCGCACCGTCGACTCGCTGGTGTTGCCGGACCTGCTGCAAACCGAGACCGGTACCGTCGAGTTCGCCGGGCGGGTCAAGGTGATGAAGGAACTGTTGGAACACCATATCGAGGAGGAAGAAAGCGAGCTGTTCCCGACCGCCCGCAAGCTGCTGGGCAAGCAGGAACTGGATGAGCTCGGCCAGGCCATGGAAGCGCAGAAGAAACTGCTCAAGGGCGAACAGCGTGCCGCGTGATGGAGGCCTGGATCGACTTTCTTGAATGGCCCGCCATGGTCCTGACGGTACTTGCCGCCTGGTGCATCGGCTCACGGCGCCCAGGCCGGCGCAAGCTGGGTTTCTGCTGCTTCATTGCCAGCAACGTGCTGTGGGCCGCCTGGGGGTGGCAGGCGCAAGCCTGGGCGCTGATCCTCCTCCAAGGCTGCCTGTGCGCCATGAACCTGCGAGGCTGGAAGAAAAACACTGCCGTGGAGTCGGGTTGAAAGCCCGGTTCCATGCCTGAAAGCCCAACGGCGAGGAGCCAGACCATGATCGAACCCAACACACCCGACCCGTACGTGGACGAAGTACCCCACAACCCAGGCGAGCCTGTGCCTGAACAGGAACAGGAGCAGGAAGCGCCCGACTGGCCCGAAGGCCAGGTGCCGCCGGAGGAGCAGTCCGACGGCTGAGGCTCACCTAACGAGTGGCGTTGCCTGCTTCGCCGGCAATGCCGCTCCCCCAGTCACCCAATCCTGCGCAAGGAGGCAAGTGTCTCATGAGTGATCGCATCATCGCCTTGTTCACCGATACCACACTGTTCGGAGTTTCCGTTCTCAATTTGTTGCTGGCACTGACGGTAGCGCTGCTGACATTCCTCGTGGCGCGGGCGGCCATCAGTTTCATGCTGCATCGGGTCAGGCGCTGGTCCGAGCATGACGGCGCGCTCAGCCAGGTGCTGGCCAAAGTGCTCGCCGGGACCAGCAATTTTCTGCTGTTCCTCGCCTCGCTGCTGGTGGGCCTGAGCATGCTCGACCTGCCCGAGCGCTGGCTGACCCGGGTCGGTAGCCTGTGGTTCGTGGTCGCGGCATTGCAGATCGGGCTGTGGGCCAACCGCGCCATCGGCCTGGGCCTGAGTCGCTACTTCGCCCGGCATCGCACCGACGGCTTGAACCAGGGCAGCGCGCTGGCCACGCTGTCGGCATGGGGCGCGCGGGTGCTGTTGTGGTCAGTGGTGCTGCTGGCAATGCTGTCCAACCTGGGCGTGAACATCACCGCCTTCGTCGCCAGCCTGGGGGTAGGCGGTATCGCCGTTGCACTGGCCGTGCAGAACATCCTCGGCGACCTGTTCGCCTCGCTATCCATCGCCGTCGACAAGCCGTTCGAGGTTGGCGACTTCATCGTCATTGGCCCGCTGGCCGGCACGGTGGAGCACGTGGGGCTGAAGACCACGCGCATCCGCAGCCTGGGCGGCGAGCAGATCGTCATGGCCAACGCCAGCATGATCAGCAGCACCATCCAGAACTACAAGCGCCTGCAGGAACGACGGATCGTGTTCGAGTTCGGCCTGTCCTACGACACGCCAACCGAGGCCGTGAAGAAAGCACCCGCCATTGTCGAGGAAGCGATCAGGGCCCAGCAGCAGGTGCGCTTCGACCGTGCCCACCTGCGCGGCTTCGGCAAGGAGGCGCTGGAATTCGAGTGCGTGTATATCGTCAAGGACCCCGGCTACAACCTGTACATGGACATCCAGCAAGCGATCAATTTCCACCTGCTCGAGCGCTTCTCGAAGGTGGGTGCAAAATTCGCCGTACCGGTACGCGCGATCAAGGTCACGGCCTTGCCAGAGGAATCGAAGCGCGGGCCTCAAAGTATTCACGTGGGGTAACCCGCCCCCGTGCATGTCAGCGCTCGAAGCATTCCGTCGCTTTCACGGCACGGCCGTGGGTAATGCAGGCCGAACAGAAGGTGACCAACCCGCAACGGAGTATCGCCATGAAGATCATGAAGCCTCATTCGTTACTGCTCGCGCTGTACCTGGGGGTCAGCGCACCTGTGGTGCTGGCGGCCACCGACCTGAACGATCAGCGTGCTCCTGGCACGCAGCCGCATGACAGTGGGCACATGAACGGCCAAGGCGGAGCGACCGGCTCCGGCACGCCTGCGGATGCCATGGGGACGGGCTCTGGCGGCACCGATAGCAATGATACTGACAATACCGGTGGCGATGGCACTACCGACCGATCGGGTAGTGACCGCAATGGATCGGAACGCGGCAACGGGACCGGAGGCTCCGGTGGTTCGGGCTCCAGCGGTAGTTCCGGTAGTTGAAGGTTCGCTCGAACTGCCCTACGGCCGACGACGCGTGCTCAGCTCGATCCAGACTGGTGCATGGTCGCTGGCCTTGGGTTCGTTACGCACCCAGGCATCGACACCAGCCCGCTTCAGGTAAGGCGCGAGTTCGGGGTTGAGCAGCAGGTGGTCGATACGCAACCCGGCGTTGCGGGCCCAGTGGTTGCGGAAATAATCCCAAAAGGTATAGATGCGTTCGTCCGGATACAGATGACGAATGGCATCGACCCAGCCTTGCTGGAGCAGTTTCTGGTAGCACGCACGTGACTCGGGCTGCAGCAGCGCATCCTTCATCCAGGAGCGCGTGTTGTAGATATCCATGTCGGTAGGCACCACATTGAAATCACCCGCCAGCACCGCGGGATGACCACTGTCATGCAGCCCTTTCACATGGGCGATCAGGCTTTCGAACCAGCGGAGCTTGTAATCGAATTTCGGCCCCGGTTGCGGGTTGCCGTTCGGCAGATACAGGCATGCCACCAGCACTCCCTGCACGGCTGCCTCGAGGTAGCGGCTCTGGTTGTCGTCCTCCATGCCAGGCAGGCCACGACGTACTTCCAGCGGTTCGCTGCCCCGCGCCAGAATGGCCACGCCATTCCACGAAGGCTGCCCTTGGTAGAGGCAACCATAACCCGCCGCTTCGAGCGCCTGGCGAGGAAACTGCTGATCCGCCGCCTTGAGTTCCTGCAGGCAGGCGATGTCGAGCTTTTCCCGCTCCAGCCAAGCCAGCAGTGCCGGCAGCCGGCTACGAATGCCGTTGATGTTGAACGTGGCAATCTTCAGCGCTTTCATGCGTTTGGGTCGCTGACGTGGGCCTGCACGGCATCTTCCAGAGCATTTACATGGGCGTCATCGGCCAATGCCTTGAGTGCCAGCCAGTCGTCCCAATCGATGGCGCCATCGTCACGCAGCGCCTCGGCGGTGCGCAGCAGTTCATGGTGGTAGGCATCCGGCGACTCACGGCGGTAACTGATGTCGTCGTACTGGGCGTACCAGGCCTCGAGCTCAGGGATGCTGCGTTCAATGCTCATAAGGGAGCCCTCACGGTGTCCTTTGCATTAAGAGCCTCAACCATGCAGCGACGTTCAAATCCAACGCTGATCGCTGCGTTCAATGATCAAGCGGATCGATATCCTGGATCACTGAGCATCGTTTTTCATTGAATCACCGCGCCGTCACCATTAGCTCCACAAGCAACATCTGGAGCGGGTACATGGCTTCCCCCATTTTCAACTCAATGAGACAAGGCGCTGATGCAGCGGACCTTGGCGATAGCGTTTCCATCGTTTCGTGCGCAGCCATCGACGCCCTGGGGCTTGCACCATGAACTGCGGCCCATTCTGGGTGATCGTTTTCTTCGTGCTCATCAACAACGGCTGCTCGCTGCTGGGCTTCGGCGAAGGCTCGGTGGGAGGTGTGGCGCGGAGTATCGAGTCGCGAACGGAAATCACCATCGCCACCACGCTGCAACGAGCGCAAAAAACCAATGCAGGCGGCCTGCCGCCTGACGATGGGCAACTGCTACCGGCGATATTTCTATTGGTTCGCGCCTGACCCGTCAGCGGATGGGGAGAACAGCACATAACTCATTGAATCAACGGGGACTCTGTGGGAGCGGCTTTAGCCGCGAACACCGGCGCAGCCGGTGCCATGCACCGCGTTGGATTCTTCGCGGCTAAAGCCGCTCCCACAGGGTACGCGTACTGCTTGCGGATTCAGTTCTCTACGCGACAGCGCAGCCCAAAGGACCGGGCGATATCCCACAGAACTGCGCGGGACCTTGTGGGAGCGGGCGCGCCCGCGAAGAGGCCGGATCAGGCGACACATCACTTCGGGCCTTTACCAACCGCCAGCCGAACCGCCCAGAGGCTGCGCATGAAACGAGCTCGCCGCGAACCAGGTTTCCCGGTTCGCGGCGTAATTGAAGCGTTACTCAGGCAATCAGGTAGGAATGCCAGCCAGTCGCCAGACAGGCGCCGGAACCGGTTCGGCCTGGCTGCGTTTGCGTGCCCACTGGGTCAGGGCAGCCATCATGGCAAAGCCAAGCAGGATCAGTACCGGATAAGCCAGCAGCAACTCGGTCAGCGAGTATTTCCAGGCCAGTGGCCGGCCAACGCCCAGCATCGCCGCATACAACCAGGACACACCCGACAGTGCGCCGGAGAACAGTGCGAACATCCGCACGCCAAAATTAAGGTCCAGCAAGTTGCCCGCTTTGAGCAGGGCAGGCAATACATAACGATGCAACAGCATGCCATTGAAGGTCAGCAACATGACAATAATGACCTTCGCTTGAAGTTTCGGATTGGCAAAATAGTTCATACCTTTATCAAGGTAGTCAATTCCAATCACTGCGGCGCCCGTGAGCCACAAGAATATCAGGGCATTGGCCACGGACTTCTGCAAGCTCGTCATATGCTTACTGTCATGCCCGGCCTCTTTATGACCTTTCAACAAGTTCCTGACCATCTCGGCGTCACTGGCGAATACCAGGCCGATGGCAATGCAACAGGCCAGTAAATGAACGTAAATCACCGACAACCGCACCAGCTCCATGGATTCTTTCTGCCCGAACAGGCTAATAATTGTATTAATCTCCACGACGTTTTCTCCACGTAATGCGTTAGCGCTAGATGACCTTGCAATAGGCGTGCGAACGATTTAATCGCAGCGGCAAAGCCAAATTCGAATCGTTAAATGAAAAAGCAGATCATTATTCAATACACACGGTGGCTCACCCGAAGAGCCTCGGTTGGGCATGGCATTGCTCCACTATTCAGGAAAAAAAAAGCCCCATGAGCATCCCTGCGATGCCGATGAGGTTGAACGTCCATAAGTTCTGGGGGAAAGGCGCGAGGTGCAATCACATTGAAGGCACCTGCTGGCAAATAGGAGTCAGCGTCGCCCAAATCGTTCATTTCTCAAGCAAAACGACCGACAGGCGGTACACTAAATCAAGTTAGTTAGTTTGCTAAGTTGTTGTAATTTGACCGAGTGGAAAGTTTTATCGGCAACTGGATCCAAACTTCGCAAGTGACTTTGAATGCTCTATTCCGCAGTTTCGCAGATCTCGTTTTGCAGGTGGCCGTGGCTGAAGTGCCATCAGTCAGGCCAAGACCAGACCCATTCCGATCGTCTCGCGCGGCCAGCAGCCCGTCTGTCGCCTTCAGCCTGCCAACACCCTCAAATTTGTCCTGGGTGATGGCAGGCAGCGCAAATACCCTCAATGACTGCCCAATGCCGCAGACGCCACGCGCCCCGGCACCTCCTCATCGATCTGCGCCATGCTCAATCGCGATGTCTCGCGCAGCATGAGCGAGCACACCGCGACCAGTGCCAGTGCCCCCGCGCCATACAGCGCCACGCCCAACGGGTCATGGTTGGTGAGGATCAGGATGGCCGTGGCGATGCTCGATGCGGTGCCGCCGCCCAGCGCGGCGCCAATCTGGTAGCTGGCCGAGATACCCGAGTAGCGCATGCTGCGCGGGAACTGCTCGCCGAGGAAGGCCGGGATAGGCCCTTGGGTCGCGCCCATCAGCAGGCCGGTCAGGCTGTAGGCGCACAAGGCGAAGGCGAAGCTCTTCATGCCCACCAGGGAAAAGAACACGAACAGCCCCACGGCCATTGCCACTGCGCCAAAGCACATCACCGTGCGCCGCCCCAAACGGTCCGACAGGTAGCCGAACAACGGTGCCGACAGCACGATGGCGACCGACATCGCCAGGTCGAACATCAACGCCTCGGTACTGCCGAAGCCCACCTGCGTGGCGTAAGTCAGGAAGAAGGTGCTGCCGATGTAGGCGATGGTGCAATAACCGAAGGCGATCCCGGTGCACAGCAACAGCTGCCGCGGACGTTGGCGCAGGGCCGCGGCCAACGGTGCATGTACAGGTTTGGTCACAGGCGTGGTGGCCGCCGCCGGTGCCTTCAGGCGCGCGTACAGGCCGATCAGCACCAAGGTACCGCCCAGCCAGAACGGGATGCGCCAGGCGAAATCGACCAGGTTATCGTCAAAGGCCGCGCTGACGATGGCGAACACCCCAGCCCCGAGGATGCCACCCACGCCAATCCCCATGCTTGTGAAGCTACCCCACAGCCCGCGCCGCCCCGGTGGCGCAGACTCGATGCCGAACAGCGCGGCACCACCCCACTCCCCGCCAGCCGCAAAGCCCTGGACCAGGCGCAGCAGCACCAGCAGGATCGGCGCGGCCACGCCGACGCTGGCATGGCCGGGCAGGCAGCCGATGAGGAAGGTGCTCATGCCCATCAGCAGCAAGGTGGCAACCAGTACCTTCTGCCGGCCGATGCGGTCACCGAAGTGGCCGAACACCAGGCCACCCAACGGTCGGGCAAGAAAGCCCGCACCGAAAGCGCTGAAGGCCACCAACGTGGCTGTCAGGTGGTCCATCTGCGGGAAGAACACCTGGGGAAACACCAGTGCGGCGGCGGTGCCGTAGATGATGAAGTCATAGAATTCCAGCGCCGTCCCCAGTCCGGAGACGCAGAAGGTTCGCAAGGCGGAACGGGATGACGCAGGGTGGGAATGTTGCGCATGCATTGTTGTTGTTCTCGTTCAGCGGCGCCGCCTTGAGCTGGCGGCACCGGGTTGGCTCAGAAAGTGTCGAAGCCGGCCTTGGCCAGTTGCACAGGCGTGCCGGCCACGTACTGCAGGGCACAGCGTTCGGTGTCGATGCCGACGCTGAGCAAGGTTTCCCAGCGTTCGGTATCGGGCATGGCCATGTCCGGGTGGAAGCAGATCGGCGCCCTGTCGCCCTCGGCGCCGCACATGGCCTCGGCCCGGGCACGCAGGTCAGCGCTGGCCATCTGGCCGACCACCTGCTCGAGGTGGCCCAGACGGCATTGGGTATCGGCACGGTCGGCGACCTGCTCGCCCAGGCTCAGCTGTGGGTCGAGGAAGTGATTGGTATGCAGCAGCCAGCCGTCTTCCCGTGGCAGGACCAAGGCGGTGCGCGCGGGGCTCAATTCGATGCTGGCCGCGCGCGGGCTGCGGTCCTGGCGGGAGAACACTGTCAGCACGGTGGAGGCACTGACCCGCGCCGAACGAGCAAGCTCGATGGCCTCCTCGACACTGCTGGCCTCCTCCAGCAGACGCCGGGCGATGGCGTGCACCGGCACACCACCACTGTCGTTGTCACTGGTGTGGTGGAGGATATTGAAGTGCAGGCCGAGGCCCGCGCTGTTCACACCAAGCTTGGCGAGCATGCCGAACTCGCAGAACAGCTTGACGTTCATGCCGCGCTCGGTGTGCAGCGCCAGCATCAGGCCATGGGGGCACAGGCTGTCATGCCAATCCCAGGTCTGCAGGGTCTGCGGCGCACGTGCGCCACGGGGTGCATGCACGGTGGTGGAGCATTCGCTGTGGCGGGTTCGGGCCGCCAGTACTTCAGTGCGGGCGTTCAGGCTCGCCAGCTGCCACAGCGGCAGCTCGGCACCGCTGGCCATGCCGGTCACTTCAGCGGCCAGGCCCGGGCTCCAGGCTTTCAGGGCTGCCAAGCTGTTTTCGCCGATGCGCTGCGCCTCACTCAAGGGCACGCCAACCCGCGGGAAAAAGCCCAGGTACAGTGCAGTGGTGGTACGGATCTGCTCGGCGAAGCGCGCACCTATCTGGTGGCCACGCTCGAGGGGGTTGCGGATGTCGCTGACATGGGTGTGGATCTTCAAGGCGGGGAACTCCTGGTACAGGCCGCGGTGGTCAGGCAAGCACCGCTAGCCTAACGAGGCGTCCCCCAATCGATCATCGCCACAACCCGCACAACTTTTGTGCCCCGATGGAAAAACTCAGCCCCGTGCCAGCGCCTGCGCGCCCTGCCCGTGCAGGTGCTCATGCAGCAAGGCAATGAACGCCTGCACCTTGCGGGTATTGCGCCGGTGCGGCAGGTAAAGCACGTGCACCCAGGGGCCGAACGCGCTCAGCGCCCGCCAGTAGCCGGGCATCACCTCCACCAGCTGCCCGTTGGTCAAGTAGGGGGCGGCACACCAGGTGGGTACGAACTGCAAGCCCTGCCCATCGAGCAGGCAGGCCAGCAGGAAGTCGAAGTTATCGCTCACCAGTCGAGGGGTGGGCTGACGCACACGCAGCGTCTGGCCGCCGTGTTCGATCCACCAGAAGCTGCGGTTGAGCAGCGGGTGGCGCAACAGCAGCCAGTCGTGTTGGGCATAGTTCTCCAGAGTGATCGCCTCGCCGTGTCGGGCCAGGTAGGCAGGGCTGGCGCAAAGGATCACGCGGTTCTCGATCAGCGGCTGGGCGATCAGCTCCGGCTGGTCGGTGGGGCCGTCGCGCAGCGACAGGTCGTAGCCGCCATCGATCAGGTCTTCGTTGGCATCGTTGAGGTTGACCTCCAGGCGCACCTGCGGGTGCTCGCGCATGAAGCGGCAACACACCTGGTTGAGAAACGCGGGGCCGAACGACGGTGGCGCGGTAATGCGCAGGGTACCGCGCAGCGCGTGCTGCAACTGCTCCACTTCCTCGGTCACCCGTTGCAGGTGCATCAACGCCTGGCGCGCGCCTTCCAGGTACAAGGTACCGGCCTCGGTCAGCGCCATGCGCCGGGTGGTGCGTTCGAACAGGCGCACGCCCAGTTCGCTCTCCAGGTGCGCAACAGCCTTGGTGATGGCAGACGGCGTCTTGCCCAGCTGCTCGGCCGCACGGCTGAAGCTGCCGTGTTCGGCGGCAGCGACGAAGATGGTCAGGGCCATCATCTTGTCCATGGTTTCTTCCTGTTCGGCACAAACGGTGGGAGTGATGCGAGGGTGGCGAGTATCTGCCCCTCCTATCAAACCCGCAAATGCCGGCGATTTGAATAGGCACGGCAAGGTCCGCTGCTTGCAGCCTGGCAAATACGGGCTCGGGATTCTTTCCTCATCACGAAAAAAGTTGTGCCTGCCCTCGCCTTTATCCGCCCTGGCCCCCCTGGCTAGGCTGCGGCGCCATCACGACAACAACGAGGCACAGCATGAAGCAGCTCCTGAAGATGGCAATCAGCGCCGGCCTGGCCTGCACCTGCATGCCGGGTTTCGCGGCAGTGGACCTGATCCTGCACAACGCCAAGGTCTACACCGCCGAGCCCGGCCAGCCCTTGCAGCAGGCCGTGGCCGTCGAAGGCGAAAAAATCGTCGCGGTAGGTTCCGACCAGGCCGTGCTACGCCTGAAGGCCAAAGGCACCCGGGTCATCGACCTGGGCGGCAAGGTGCTGATGCCGGGCATGCTCGACGCCCACTCGCATGCCATCAAGGGTGGCCTGCAACTGGTGCTGGCCGACCTCGCTGGCGAACAGGTTGCCCTGGACGAACTGGAACGGCGCCTGCGCCAGTGGCGCAGCGACGGCAAGGCCGTGCGCGGCGAGTTCCTTGTCGTCGGTGGTGTAGCGGGCGCCTACTGGAATGACATTCCGGCGCTGGAACAGCGCTTCAACCACGGCGAATGGGCCGAGCAACCGATCCTGTTCGCCGCCAACGACATGCACACCGGCTGGGCCAACCAGGCCATGCTCAAGCGCGCCGCAATCGATGCCGACACCATCGCTGCCCTGCCTGCCGAGGCACGCAACACCATCGGCCAACACCCGGACGGAACACCAAACGGTTTCCTCGCCGATGCCAGCTACTACCCGGTGACCGACCTGCTGCCCGCGCTGCCCCATGCCACCCTGCTGAGCGCAGGGCGCATGGCCCTTGACCATTACAAGCAGCTGGGCATCACCGGCTGGATGGACCCACTGGCCAACGAGCTGCCGGGGGCCGATGTGAACAACCATTCGCTGGGCGTGCTGCCGGTGTACAAGGACCTCTCCGCGCGCGGCGAGCTGACCGCCCACGTCGCCGCCCTGCTGATGGCCGATTCCAGGGCCCGCCCCGCCGACCTGGACGAACTGGACAAGGTACGCCGGCAATTTCTCGGCGTGCACAACCTCACCCTGCCGGGCATCAAGGTGTTTGCCGACGGCGTTGCCGAAGCGCCAGCGCAAACGGCGGCGATGCTCGAGCCCTACAGCAACTCCGGCAAGCACGGCGAACTGCTGCTGGACCCGAAGCACTTTGGCGAGCTGGTCAGTGCCGCCGACGCCCGTGGCTGGCTGGTGCACGTGCATGCCATCGGCGACCGCGCCGTGCGCGAGGCGCTCAATGGCATCGAGCAGGCACGGCGTGATCGCCACAGCGGCATCCCCCATTCCATCACCCACTTGCAGATGGTCAACCCCACGGAATACGCCCGTTTCAAGCAGCTCGACGTGATTGCAGCAATGCAACTGTACTGGGCCAGCGCCGACCAATCGAACATGGAGCTGGTCAAGCCGTATGTGAACGCCATGGCCTTCATGCACACCTTCCCGGCCCGTTCGCTGCTCAAGCATGGCGCCACCCTTGCCGGCGCCAGCGACTGGCCGATCACCACACCGGACCCTTGGCAGGCGATCTACCAGGCCATCAGCCGCAAGGGGCCCAAAGGTGTGCTCAACGCTGCTGAAGCCATCGACCGCCAGGTGATGTTCCAGGCCTATACACTCAACGCCGCCCGCACCATGCGCCTGGAGCAGCAGATCGGTTCGCTCAAGGTCGGCAAGCAAGCCGACATGATCGTGGTCGACCGCGACGTGCTCGACGTCGATGCCGAAACGCTGCGCGATACCCAAGTGCTGCAGACCTGGTTTGCCGGGAAGCTGATCTACGCGCGCTGACCTGCGGGCCTCATCGACGCGGTCTATCAGCTCATCCATTCCATCGATTTGACCGCGTCAAATTGCCTCATGTAGCTTGCCGCCCTCTTCGCCGCTGGCCCAAAGGTGCGCGTTACACCTTTGCGCCAGCTGCGCAGCCTACCCCGTACTGATCAAGCCCCACCACGGCGTGCCTGCCAGTTGCGTCGCCGTCACTGTGTTCGAGTTTGCAAAATGTCCGTCAATAGCCCCACCCGTATCACCGAGCTCGTCATCGAGAGCGGCGTCAAAAAAGCCCAACTATCCACCCATGCGACACTGGTCCTGGGGTTTCTCGCAGGTGCATTCATTTCGCTGGGGTTTCTCCTGGCTATCCACGTCAGCACCATGATCCCGGTACAGTGGGCCTCGTTCGGCACACTGCTGGGCGCCGCGGTATTTCCCATCGGCCTGATCCTGGTGATCCTGGCCGGTGGCGAACTGCTCACCGGCAACATGATGAGCCTGCCCTTGGCGATGTTCGCCCGGCGTATCGGCCCAGGCGCCGTGGCGCGCAACTGGCTGCTGGTGACCCTCGCCAACCTGTTGGGTGCACTGTTCGTTGCCGGGTGCTTTGGTCACCTGCTGGGCCTGACCGAAGGGGCCTACCTGAACAAGATGTTGGCGGCTGCGACCAGCAAGACCAATGCCGACTTCCTCCACGCCTTCGTGTCCGGAATCGGCTGCAACTGGCTGGTGTGCCTGGCAGTGTGGCTGTCGTATGCCAGCCGTGAAATGAGCGGCAAGATTCTCGGCATCTGGTTCCCGATCATGGCGTTCGTCGCCATCGGTTTCCAGCACGTGGTAGCCAACATGTTCCTGATTCCGGCAGCGATCTTTGCCGGCTACCTGAGCTGGGGGCAGTTGGTGGAGAATCTGGTGGCCGTGTTCCTGGGAAATGCGGTGGGTGGGGCGATCTTCGTGGGGTTGGCGTACTACGTGTCCTACGGTGTGCCTTCGCAGGAAGCGTGCGAGGTGCAGTGAGGCATTGCGCAACCGCGGTGTCTGGCACCGGCTTGGCCGGTGTTCGCGGCTGAAGCCGCTCCTACAGGTACAGCGCAAGCCTTGCGCCAGGCGCGGTTCTGCAAGCTGCGCGTATCGCCTACCGTTGCTGGCGCAGTCGGGCTGTAGCCTGATGCCGGTCGTTTAGGCAATTGGGGCCGCTTTGCGGCCCTTCGCGGGCTTGCCCGCTCCCACAGGTTTTCATTCGGGCGTACCAGTGCCGATCTAGAAGGGCAACAGGTAGCGCAACGTCAGCTGATTGCCCTCGGATCGGTTCCTTGCACCTTGCTCGACATAGAAGTTGGCGTAGAACGCCTGCTTGCCTCTGCTGTACATCACGCCAGGCCCCAGGGCCAGCACGCGCTCCTTGGACGCTGACTGCCGGTGGCCGTCGATCCGGTCGGCCGATACCTGCTCCAGGTGATAACCGGCAAGGCCCACCCGCCAGGCATCGGAGATTGCGTAAGACACCGAGAAGTTGCTGTGCACCGCCTCGCCGGGCTGGATGTCGTCGGCCTGCAACCGCCTGGCCGGGTCTTCGTTGCGGCTCGACCAGGCGTAATGAAGGCGCCCACTGACCTCGAGCCGGTCGGTCAGCTCCCAGGTAAAGGCGTAATGCGGACTGACCACCCACAGGTTGCTGCCGACGTTGATGCTGGCATCACGGTCGTAATCCCCGGTGGGCGCGGTGACCGATAGTGCTGGATCGGCAGTTCGAACAGCATGCCTGGCCGTACGACCCCATCCAGGAAGCTGGTGTTGCCCAGCGGCAACGGCGGCAGGCTGACAGCATCGGCCACGACTTCTGCGCTGCCCAGTGCCGTCGCGAGCGACAACAGTGCAGCGGACTTTCTATAAGGCCTCATCCAGGTCTCCTGTGGGCATTCATGTTTCAACGCCAATCTGGAAACGTTAGTGCTCTCACGCTGCATGCGCTAGAGCTGATAGATTGGTCACAGAGTTCCATCTGGTGAACGATCGAACATGGAAGACCTGAACGACCTGTATTACTTCGCCCAAGTCGTCGAGCACGGCGGTTTCGCGCCGGCCGGGCGGGCACTGAACATTCCGAAATCAACACTCAGCCGGCGCGTCCTGCAGCTGGAGGAACGCCTGGGCGTACGCCTGCTCCAGCGTTCCACCCGACACTTTTCGGTGACCGAGACGGGCCAGGAGTTCTTCCAGCATTGCAGGGCCATGCTGGTGGAAGCGGAAGCGGCCCGATGGGTGGTCGAACGCACCCGCGCCGAGCCCCAGGGCACCGTGCGCATGAGCTGCCCGACAACCCTGCTGCATTACCGGGTCGGCGGGCTGGTCAGTCGATTCATGGCCGAAAACCCGAAAGTGAAGGTGCACCTGGAACCCACCAACCGCCGTGTGGATGTATTGGGCGAAGGCCTCGACCTGGCGCTGCGGGTGCGCTTCCCGCCGCTGGAGGACAGCGACCTGGTCATGCGCACACTGGCCAGGAGCCCGCAGCGGCTGGTCGCGAGCCCCTCGCTGGTGGAGCGGCTGGCGCTGCAGCTGCCCGTCGAACCAGAGCACCTGGGTGAGCAGCCGAGCCTGGATTGGGGGCCACCCAGGGACCACATCTGGCAACTTGAAGGGCCCGACGGCGCGCATGCCGAAATCCGCCACACGCCGCGCTACATCACCGATGACATGAGCGCACTGCGGCAGGCGGCGCTTGACGGTGTAGGCATCGTGCAATTGCCGTTCATGGTGGTTGACCAGGACCTGGAAAACGGCCGCTTGGTGGAGCTCAACCCGCAATGGGAACCGCGCTGCGGCATCGTCCATGCGGTGTTCCCTTCCCGCCGCGGCCTGTTGCCCTCAGTGCGCAGCCTGATCGACTTTCTGGCCGAACATATCTGGGAATGACCGGCGCTATGCCGGCGCCTGGCCGATGTCAGGCCGGGGCCGCCTTGCGGACCTTCGCGGGCACGCCCGCTCCCACAAGTACGGCTGCGCTGTCGCGTAGAGAACTGAATTCGCAAGCAATCCGCGTCACCCTGTGGGAGCGGCTTTAGCCGCGAAGAATCCAACGCAGTGCATGGCACCGGCTACGCCGGTGTTCGCGGCTAAAGCCGCTCCCACAGGGCCCCTGCTAATTCAATGAGATATGTGCAGTTTCATGAGAGCGGGCTTGCATGACCAAGCATCATCCCTTCAGCGGACCTGTGCGTCGTGGCCGACGCACATCACGCGATCAGAACAGGCTGATCGGGTAATCGACGATCAAGCGGTATTCATCGGCACTGGAGTTGCCGCGGGTATTGCCGGGCGCGGTATAGCCATCACCCTCGCGGTGCGTTGCCCAGCGCAGGGTCAGCGACAGGTCCTTCGCCGGGCCGGCTGGCACCTGGTACTTGAGGGCAAGGTCGCGTTCCCAGTGCTTGGCGTGCTTGCCGTCCGGGTTGTAGATATAGCCATAACCGACGCTTGCTGGGTCGACACGGGTGAGGTCGGCCTCGCCCCGGGTGTAGGCCGCGATGAACTGCAGCGAAGGTGCCCCCAGCGGCGCCAGGCTGGTTTCGTACTGCAGGCGCCAGGACTTTTCACCGGGGCCGTTGAAATCGGCAAATTGCTGGGAGTTGCTCAGGTAAAGGAAGACACGGTCGTTCTGCGTGATGTAGTCGAACGGCGTTCGGCCGTCGACCTTCTGCAAGCCCAGGGTCAGGGTCTGGCCATAGGCTGTCGCGGAGATGCCGGCGCTGTAGGTGTCGTTATCGATGTCACCCAGCTGGCTGCGCCCTTGGTCCCGGGTCTTGAAATAGTGCAGGTAGGGTTTGAGCAGTAGCGCATCATTGACCCGAAACACCTGCGAAACCCCCAGGTAATACTGATTCCAGATGTCTTCCAGCTGGCCGCCATAAACGGTCAGCTGCAGCCCTTGCGGCCGGCCATACACCGCGCCAAGCCAGCCGATATGAGGGCTCTCGCGGTCCGCCGCCACACCCGCGCTGTTGCGCGCGCCATAGGCGGTGACCAGGTGGGAGTGGCCACTCTGGTTGCGCAGCCGGGTAGATTCCACGAACCCGGCATCCAGCCACAGGTCGTCGATGCCATGGTTCTTCAGGGTGACGCCACGATACGTCTGCGGGAACAGGCGGCTTGTGCCGCTCGCCACCACCGGGTTCTCGACCAATTGGTCGCCGGCCTTCACCAAGGTGTCGAGGTACCTCAGCTTGAGCGCCGCGCCGGCACTGGAAAACGTGTCACCCGGCTTGAGCGATGAGTCCAGCGGGAGCAAGCCAGCGCCGCCACTTCCACCGCCGCCATCGAGCTTGATGCCGAGGAAGGCGTGCGCATCCACGCCCAACCCGACAGGCGTATCGGTGAAGCCCGAGCGGAACGAAAACAGAAAACCCTGGGCCCATTCGGTCGGGTCGCGGGGTACCAGGTCAGAGTGGTTATCGCGCTGGAAATAGTAGTTCCTCACCAGCGCATCCAGGCGCGCGCCTTCGACCAGCCCGGGCGGGATGCCCAGTTCCACGGCCTGCCGGTCATTGACACCGGTGAAGATGTTGTCCTTCTGGCCCAGGGCGTTGTCGGCCTGGGCAGGCGCCGCAAGCACCAGGCCGAGCCCCAACGGGCAAAGCAGCAGGCGCCGATTCGCGTCGAGGGTCGCCATCGTCGTGCACCTCATGCCCGCCAAGGGATGGTTGGCGCAGTCAGGCGCGGCCCGTCAAAGCCAACCACCTCGCCGAACCTGGCACTGCCCTGCTCCCACTCGCGCTGGGCCTGGACGATCTCGGCCTTGCTGTGGCCGACGAAGTTCCACCACAGGAAGATCTCTTCCTCGAATGGCACGCCGCCCAGCAAGATGGCACGTGCGCCGGCCGCAGCCTGCAGATCGAGCACATCCAGGCCACGGCCCAGGTAGGCCAGCTCATTGGCGCTGTAGTCCTCACCGTTGATGCGCCATTCGCCGGTCAGCGGCAGCACGCCGTATTCGAAGCGGGTATCGAGCTCAAGCCTGGCGTCCACCGCTACATCGGCAGCCAGGTCCAGCCCCAGCAACGGCGAGAAGATGCAGGTGGGTGCCTTGTAGGCCCCATATGCCCCGGCCAGCAGCGTCAGGCACAAGCCACCCGCCTGCCAGCGCGGCAAGCCGGCGTGGTGGGTGAAAGCCGGCGGGCGCTCACGCGCGGCCTCGGGCAGGGCAATCCACAGCTGCACGGCATGCAGCCGGTCCTGCCCCGGGAGCGACTCCTCGCTATGGGTGATTCCGTAGCCCGCGGTCATCAGGTTGACCTCGCCCGGGCGAATCACCTGGGTGTTACCCAGGCTGTCGCGGTGCAGCACTTCGCCCTCGAGCATCCAGGTAAAGGTTTGCAGGCCGATGTGCGGGTGCGGCCCGACACGCAAGCCATTTTCCGACGCGAAGATCGCCGGGCCGGCGTGGTCCAGGAAGCACCAGGCGCCAATCATCCGCCGCTGGCGCGACGGCAACAGCCGGCTGACAGGGATGCCACCGCCAACTTCGGCACTGCGCGAGGTGATCCGCTGGATCGCCCGCACGCCGTCGCTGATCGGGCAATCCCTGGACAGCGACAGCTCACTGTGGGTCTCGTGTGTACTCATGTGCTGCTCCTCTACCGGCAGCCGGCAGCCGGCAGGCGCAACGCTGCGCCTGGCCTCATCCAACCAGCTTGCTGGCGATGATGATTTCGCCGCTCAACACCTTGTGAATGGGGCAGGCATTGGCAACTTCCAGCAAGCGCGTGCGTTGTTCTTCGCTCAGCGGCCCGCTCAAGCGAATGTCACGAGCGATCTGGATCCGAGGTTCGCGCCCCAGTTGTTCCTGCTCGATGCGGATATCCACATCGATGGCTTGCAGCGGCATTTCCTTGCGCTGTGCGTACATGGCAACCGTGATGGAAGTGCAGGCGCCGAGGGATGACAGCAACAGCCCATGGGGTGACGGCCCGACATCCCCGCCGCCTGCCGCCGCATCAACATCGCTGGCCCACTGGTGCTGGCCATCTGTCACGTTCACCTGGTACGCCACGCCTGCAAACGAAGCGCGGATTGCTCGCTCTGACATTGAAACTCCTCATTGACGATTGCCTGCGGCCACCCTGCTGCACAGGCTGCAAAGCTTGAATGATAGATGCCCGACGTAACTGACGGTAGGCGATGAAATGCGCCGCAGCGTTCTGCCTGGTGAACGCTGCGCCCGGTCAAAGGCGCTACGCCGACCGCTCGAACGCCACCGCAAGAAAGTCGATCAACTCCCGCACCGCTGGCGTCAGCCCTCGCCGCGAAGGAAACAGGGCGATTACCTCGCCCATCCTGGGTACCCAGCTCTCCAGCACGTTCAGCAAACGCCCGGCGGCCAGGTCATCCTTCACCATATCCGCTGGCAGCAGCACCACGCCCACGCCCGCGAGTGCGCCCTGGTACAGCACCGCGATATCGTCGGAGACCAACCGTGGGCGGAAGCGAATGGACGCCACCCCGCCTTCGGGGCCGTCCAGGTCCCAGACATACTCCTGAACATTCGCCCCCCAGCCAAGGCTGGGCAGTTCAAACAGGTCGGCAGGCTGCAGAGGGCGGTCGTACTGCGCCAGCAAGCCGGGCGAAGCCACCAGGCACTGGCGGCTCTGCGCCAGTTTGCGCATCACCAGCTCGCTGCTTTCCAACGGTTGATGGCGCACGCTCAGGACCAGGTCGAAGCCCTCGCCGATCACATCGACCCGCCGGTTGTAGCTCTTCACCAGCAACTCCACCGCCGGGCATTGCACCATGAACTGCCCAAGCATCGGCGCCAGGCGTGCATCCAGCAGCGAGGTGCTGCAGGCCAACCGGACAATGCCGCTGGGCACGGCGCGGCTGCGCTGGATCGCGTCCTCGGCAGCAAATGCCCGATCGACCATCGACATACAATGATGGTAGTACTCCAGCCCCACTTCGGTGACCGCGAACTGCCGGGTGGAGCGCTGGATCAGGCGCACCCCCAGGCGGTCCTCCAGATTGGCGACTCGCCGGCTCAGCCGCGACTTGGGCAGGCCGAGCGCGCGCCCGGCCGATGCGAAACCGCCACACTCGACCACCTTGGTATACAGGTACAGCTCATTCAAATCGAACATCATGCTCATCGCCCACCCCCAGCTATTCGAGAATGGTCACGGTGGCAGTGGTCCCCGCACGCAAGGGTGGCGCATCGGCACTGCGCTCCAGGCGCAGCCGTACCGGGATCCGCTGGGCAAGCTTGACCCAGGTGTAGCTTGGGTTGACGTTGGCCAGCAGGCGGTTGCCCGGCTGGTTCTCGCGGTCGGTAATGGCATAGGCGATGCTCTCTACCGTGCCCTCCAGCACCTCGCCACTCATCAGGGCGATGCGCGCACGGCTGCCCACCTTGATTTTCGGCAACTTGGTTTCCTCGAAATAGCCACTGACGTGGAACGACGAACTGTCGACCAGCGCCAGCAGCGGCATGCCCGGCTGGGCATAGTCGCCCTGGCGGGTCAGCAGGTTGGTCACGTAACCGCTGACCGGGGCGCTGACCCGGGTGCGTTCGAGGTCGAGCCGGGCCTGCTGCAGCGTGGCCTCGGCGAGTTGCACGTTGGCCTGTGCCAGGCCGAGGTTGGACTGTTCGCGCAGCAGGTCGGCCTGGGCCACCGCCACATCGGTGCCGGCCTTTTCCCACTCTTCGGCAGAGATTGCCGACATCGATTGCAGCTTGCGTCGGCGTTGCTCTTCGCTGCGCCGCTGCTTGAGCTGCGCCTCGTTGGCGACGATGGCGGCCTGCGACTGGCCCAGCGCCGCACGCGCGACTTCGACAGCTCGCACGGCATGCAGCACGGCCAGCTCGTAGCGCGCCGGGTCGATCTGCAGCAGCAGGTCGCCCTGCCTGACGAACTGGTTGTCCTGCACCGGCAGCTCGATGATGCGCCCTGCCACCTCGGCCGACAGGGTCACCACATCGGCCCGCACACGGGCATCACGGGTCCAGGGCGCACGGGTGTAGTAGTCCCAGGCAAACCAGCCCAGCACCACCGCAAGCGCCAGCACCGCCAGGGTCACGGCTTTGGCAAGAACAGGTTTCAACACAGGCATATTCAGGCACTCGCTCCCATCGACAACACCAGCGCCGCGCAGATCGCGGCATACAAGGCGCCCTGCAACAGCGCCGGGTGCCACACACGCGCCAGCACGCCACTGCGCCGCAACAGGGCGTCCAGCACCAGGAACAACGGCAACCCCAGCAACAACGCCTGGGCAATCGGCGGCAGGTAGACCCCGCCAAACTCGAAATCAACGGGCATAGGCGCCCTCCTCCTCAGGCAACGTCTGCGCTGCCAGCACCGGTCGATAGCGCTGCAGCAGCTGGCCGGCAACCGATAGCGCGACCCGCAGGATGAACAACTGCCGCAGCGTCTCGCGGCCCGTCTCGGCGTGTGCCTGGTGCAGCGCATCGAGGGTTTCGGCAAGCTCGGCAAGCTCGCGCAACAGCCCGTCCACATCCACCCGCCGGCGTGCACCGATCAGATCCGCCATCTCCTGCAACCCTAGGCGCAAACGCGCCCTCGTGCCTTCAGGCAGCACCGTGAGGTTGACGCACTGGGCATGCGCCTGGCCCAGCGCAATGGCCAGCGCCGGGCACACCAGGCTGCAATCGAACAGCTCCCGGGAGCGCGCATCAGTGGCGGCGGGCAACAGGCCGATCATCGCCGACAGGCGGTCCAGCATGCGGCTCTCGAAATCGAACTGACGCGCCACGCTGGCAGGTGCCGTCACGTACTCATGCACATCCTCGCGGGTCTGGCGGAACAGCCGGGCCATGCGCTTTTGCGGGTTGAACGGGAACACCAGGGCGAACACCACCATCGCCAGCCCCCCAGCCGCCGCATAGCCACCGGCAAACTCGAACCACTGCATGGCACTGTTGTGGTAGGCGCCGACATTCTGCGGCCCGATCATCAACAGGCTGATCAACCCGATGCCCATGCCGATGCCCGCGGTCATGGGGCTGGCCAGGCCGACGGCCGCCAGGTACAGCAACGGCACCAGGCACACGGCAAGCATTTCGAAATCGGTGAACATCGGCAGCAGGGCAAACTGATACACGGCGGACAACAGCAGCGCGACCAGCAGGCCACGGTTGTAGTTCTGGCTGGCCAGCAATGGCCGCGGCAGCGTCGCCATCAGCGAGCACATGACCCCGATCAGGATCACCCCGGAACGCGCGCCGTCCCAGGCCGTTTCGATCCACAACCAACCGGCGAGAAACAGCGCCAGAAAGGCCCGCACGGCGTTCATGCCGGCCAGGCGGAAGTCCAGATGCAGCGCGCTGGCCTGCCCTTGGGCATGGGGGCAACTGGCGACCCTGCCCTGCTGGATCGCCTCGTTGAGCTCGATCAGTTCGTTCAACTGCTGCAGCAGGCGCGCCTGCTCCCAGCGCAGGGCCCAGGCCAGCGAGCGCATGCGCGGGGGCAAGGGCTCGTCGAGAAACTCGACCCGGTCAGCGGCGGCGTCGAAGCGCTGGTACAGGTGGTGGATCGCTTCGCGGCGCTGCGCCGACAACTTCACGCCGTCACGGGCCAGTGCCTCCAGGTTGTCCAGCTCGTCCTGGCGCAACAGCTGGATTTCTTCTGGCAACGGCCCTTGCCAGTGCTGCTTGATCAACTCGCGCTGTTGGCGCAATACCAGCAGACGCGACACCAGCAACACCAGTTGGTTGGCCAGCAGCTGCACCAGCCCATCGGCGTTGCGCAGGTGCGGCGCATCGAAATAGAGATGGCGGCGCAGGCCTTCCAGCGCACTGATCTCGCTGATCAATTGCGCCTGCCGCTGGTGCAGCGCGGCTTCGTCCTCTTCGCTGCGCACCACCTCGGCGGCGTGCCGGGCGATCAGCTTGACCAGGCTATCGACCTTGCTGAAGTAGCCCTGCGCCACTGCCTGTGGGCGCGCGCTCAACAAACTGACCACGGCCACGCAGGCCACCGCCAGCAGGGTTTCGGTCAACCGGGTGATGGCCAGCAGGAGGATGCCGTCCGGTTCCGGCACGGCCAGCATCGCGACCACCACGGCGGTAAACCCGCTGAGGACGAAGGCATGCGAATCGGTATAGCGCAGCAGCGTGCCGCCCGCCGTGCAGAACGCCAGCCACAGGGCCAGGCAGACGATGAAAGGCATTGGCGCCTGGGGGAACAAGGCCATGATCACCACCGCCATGGCCGCCCCCGCTGCGGTGCCCAGTACCTGGGCGAAACTGCGCTTGAGGGTCATGCCGGCCAACGGCAGGCTGATGATGATCACGCTCATCAGCGCCCACTTCGGTTGTTCCAGGTCGAAGATGAACGCCAGGTAGAGGCACAACAGGCCTGCAACGATGGTACGCAGCGCGAAGAACAGCACCCCACGGCCAGGGTTCAAGGCCATCTTGAAATAGGAAATCAGTGGAGCCATCCGGCACCTCGGGACACGGCCAGGGAGCCGCGCATGGGCGCATGGCTTTCCGGGCCGGGTTGATTCATGAGCTGGAGGCGTCTCTGCGCATCCGCGAGCACACTCACATTACCGTTCAAGTGCGCGAGTCGAGCAACCGTAAGATATATAAGCAGATTAACTGACGACAGGTTGGATTCCGGGACACTGTGTCCCATCTTGCGAACAACGAACCAGGCATGCCATTGGGGCGCCCCTTGTGCAGGGCATGCTAAATACTATGTGCATGCACCTTATCAAGGAGCCTGCAATGATTGCGGTACGCGAAGCCTGGAAAGCCGGCCTGTTCAAGCGTGAACACTGGATGCGCAACCTTGTATCCGGCCTCATCGTCGGGGTAGTTGCGCTGCCCCTCGCCATGGCCTTCGCCATCGCTTCCGGGGTCAAGCCGGAGCAAGGCATCTACACCGCAATCATAGGCGGGCTGCTGGTTTCCTTGCTGGGCGGCTGTCGATTGCAGATCGCCGGACCGACCGGGGCCTTCATCGTGATCCTCGCTGGGGTGACGGCGAAGTACGGAGTGGACGGCCTTCAACTGGCCACGATGATGGCTGGCGCCATACTGCTGGTGCTTGGCATTACCCGCCTGGGCGCAGTCATCAAGTTCATTCCCGACCCGGTGATCGTCGGTTTCACCGCCGGCATCGGCATCATCATCTGGGTGGGGCAATGGCGTGATTTCTTCGGCCTGCCCGAAATCGAAGGCGGGCACTTCCACGAAAAACTGTGGCATCTGTTGCAAGCCCTGCCGGACCTCCACATTGCCACGACGTTGCTTGCAACGTGCAGCCTTGCTTTGCTGATCCTGACGCCAAGGTTGCCCGTACTGAAACGCCTGCCCGGGCCACTGGTAGCCATGGTGTTCGCGACGCTGGCCCAATCCCTGTTCCATTTCGACGGCGTGGCTACCATCGGCACCGCCTTCGGGGCGATCCCACAAGGTTTGCCGTCACTCACCTGGCCCGAGGTCTCCCTGGCGCGGGTGATCGAACTGATCGGGCCAGCGTTTGCGATCGCCATGCTGGGGGCCATTGAATCGCTGCTCTCGGCTGTCGTCGCCGACGGCATGGCAGGCACCAGGCACGACTCGAACCAGGAACTGATCGGCCAAGGGGTCGCCAACCTGGTAGTGCCGCTGTTCGGGGGCTTTGCCGCCACAGGTGCCATTGCCCGGACAGCGACCAACATCCGCAATGGTGCTACCGGGCCACTGGCCGGCATCATCCATGCGCTGACACTGGTACTGATCATCCTGTTCCTGGCGCCACTGGCGTCGAACATTCCACTCTGCGCACTGGCGGCGATTCTGTTCGTCGTCGCCTACAACATGAGCGAGCTGAAGCATTTCAAGCGCATGCTGCAACGCGCACCGAGAGCCGACATCGCCATCCTGCTCGTCACCTTCACCTTGACGGTGTTCAGCGACCTGGTGATCGCCGTGAATATCGGCGTCATCCTCGCCATGCTTCAGTTCATGCGCCGCATGGCATCGTCCGTCGAAGTCCAGCAGGTGGTCGAAGAGGAACTGGCCAATGAACTGCACAGCAACGGCCAGGCATCGCTACCCCCCGGCGTGATGGTGTACACCATCGAGGGCCCGCTGTTCTTCGGCGCCGCTGAAACCTTCGAACGCGCGCTGTCACAAACGCATACCGACCCTGAACTGCTGGTGATTTGCCTGAAGCGGGTGCCCTTCATGGATATCACCGGGCTGCAGACCCTGGAGGAAGTGATCCAGCAACTGCATGAACGCCAGATCGTGGTGAAACTGTGCGAAGCCAACGGCAAGGTGCTTGGCAAGCTGGAAAGGACCGGTATCCTGCGGCTGCTTGGCCCCGGGCACTATCACCAAACGCTCGGTACCGCCCTGCTCGAGGCGCAGGCACCGTCGGCACAAAACTGACTTGTGACACAAGCGATCGGGGGGCCATGCACGCGCATGGCTCCCCGGCCGGATTACTTCGACAGCTTGCTGAAGCTGGTCATCAGGTTGCGGTAGTCCGGGATGTGGTTGGAGAACAGCGTGCCCAGGCCTTCGATGTCGTTGCGCCAGTCGCGGTGCAGCTCGCAGGCCACGCCGAACCAGGTCATCAGCTGCGCGCCGGCGGCTTCCATCCGGCGCCAGGCCGAATCACGGGTCAGTTCGTTGAAGGTACCGGAGGCATCGGTGACCACGAACACATCGAAGCCTTCCTCCAGGGCCGACAGTGCCGGGAAGGCCACGCAAACCTCGGTCACCACACCGGCGATGATCAGCTGCTTCTTGCCGGTGGCCTTGACCGCCTTGACGAAGTCTTCGTTGTCCCAGGCATTGATGTTGCCCGGGCGCGCGATGTACGGCGCGTCAGGGAACTGCTCCTTGAGTTCGGGCACCAGCGGGCCATTTGGGCCGTTCTCGAAGCTGGTGGTGAGGATGGTCGGCAACTTGAAGTACTTGGCCAGGTCCGACAGGGCCAGCACATTGTTCTTGAAACGGTCGGGTTCGATATCCCTTACCAAAGAGAGCAAACCCGTCTGGTGATCCACCAGCAGTACGGCGGCGTTATTCTTGTCCAGTCGCTTGTATTGAAAGGCCATGATGTTTTCCTTACTCGGGTTGGATGCGTTTGGTATGACTTCGCCCAAACAATGGCGCCCCGGTAAGATAACCAGCCAGGCAGAGCCGTGACAGGCTGACATCCGCAACACAGAGTCCCATTTCGGGAACAGCCACCTGGCACTGCGCGCCCCCCTGTAGGAGCAGCACAAGGCTGCGCTCATAGAACTGCACATGACTCATTGAATTAGCAGGGCCCCTGTGGGAGCGGCTTTAGCCGCGAACACCGGCGCAGCCGGTGCCATGCACCGCGTTGGATTCTTCGCGGCTAAAGCCGCTCCCACAGGGTACGAGGATCGCTTGCGAATTCAGTTATCTGTCGCGCAAGGCCGTGGGGTTGAGGCTTCAGCCCAGCAACTGGCTCAACACCGCACGCAACTTCCCCGGTTTGACGGGCTTGTTCAGCAACGGCGCACCAAGCTTGTTCAAGGAGCGTCGGCACTGATCACTGCGGTCGGCGGTGATGATCACCGCAGGAATGGCGACGCCGAAATGTTCACGCAAGTGCCTGACCACCTCGCAGCCGACAACACCGTGGTCCAGGTGAAAGTCCGCCAGGATCAATTCCGGTGCCCGCCCCTGCAAGGCCAGCAAGGCCCCGGCCTGGTCGGTCGCGGTAACCACTTCGCAGCCCCACTGCCCGAGCAGAGCGCCCATGCTCTCGAGGATGCTCACTTCGTTGTCCAGTACCAGCAGGCGGCGGCCCGGCAACGGGTTGCCGGCGCCCGGCTGCGGCGCGGCCTGGTGGATAGGCAGCGGCATGGCTTCGCCGATCGGCACGTCGATGCTGAACATCGAGCCACGCCCCGGCCACGAACGCACCTCGATGCGGTAGCCGAGAATCTTGGCGATCCGCTCGACGATCGCCAGCCCCAGGCCCACGCCCTTGCGGTCGGCGGCGCGGCCTACGTCCAGTTGGTTGAACTCGAGGAAAATGGCCTGCAGCCGATCCGCCGCGATGCCCCGCCCGGTATCCCACACCTCCAGGCGCAAGTGATCGCCGCGGCGCCTGGCCCCCAGCAGGATCCTGCCCTCGTCGGTATAACGGCAGGCGTTGCTGAGAAAGTTGCGCAGGATACGCGTCATCAGCCGCAGGTCGGTACTGATGGCGTAGTCGCCAATGCGCGCGCGCAGCTTCAGGCCTGCCGCATCGGCCACCGTGCGAAACTCCGAGACCAGTGGCCCGAACAGTTCGTCGAGGCGGTACAGCGCCACGTCCGGCTTGACCGCCGCCTGGTCGAGCCGGGAAATGTCCAGCAGGTCGGTCAGCAGGTCTTCGGCACCCTCCAGGGCCTGGTGGGTACGCTCCACCAGCACCTTTTCCGCGTCTGGCAATGGCCTTTCGCGCAAGGTCGAGATCAGCAGCCGCGCGGCATTCAGCGGTTGCAGCAGGTCATGGCTGGCGGCAGCGAGGTACTTGTCCTTGCTGCGGTTGGCGGTTTCCGCGGCGTCGCGGGCATCGCGCAGGGCGCGGGCGATCTGTTTGCGCTCGGCGATCTGCTGTTGCAGGTTGCGGTTGGCCTCCAGCAGTTCATCGGTGCGGGCGGCTACCCGTTGCTCGAGCTCGTCATTCAGTTGCTGCAGGCGCTGCTGGGCCAGCTTGCGTTCGGTGATGTCGGCGACAAACCCTTCCACCAGCCCTTCCTGGCCGGGCTTGAGCAACAGGTTCATCAGCACATCGAGGTGGCTGCCATCCTTGCGCCGCAAGCGGGTTTCATAGCCGTGCAGGCTGCGTTCACGGGCGAGGGTCGCGGTGATGGCGTGCAATTCTTCGGCCCCGCCGACAAACAGGTTGGCGGCAAGGTCCGTCAGCGGAAACAGCAACGCTTGCGGGTTGTCGTAACCCAGCATGCGTGCCAACGCCGGGTTGGCGGCACGCATGCCGTCTTGCAGGCTGGCCTGGAAAATCCCGTGCACGGCGTTTTCGAACAGCCACTTGTAGCGGTTGCGTTCGGCCTCCAGCTCGTCCAGGCGCGCCGCCAGCTCCGGGTAATGGCTCTTGCGCGCCGAGTGGTCGCCCAGCCCCAGCAGCCCGGCCAGCGCCCGTTGCTGCTCGTCAGAGGGCCTCGCCATAGACCACCTCGACATC
This sequence comes from Pseudomonas sp. X4, assembly GCF_040784925.1. Classification (NCBI taxonomy): domain Bacteria; kingdom Pseudomonadati; phylum Pseudomonadota; class Gammaproteobacteria; order Pseudomonadales; family Pseudomonadaceae; genus Pseudomonas; species Pseudomonas sp. X4. The sequence continues at coordinate 5,813,108 of NZ_CP160798.1, forward strand.
ACGCTGGCTCGACGCACGCGGGTTGGTGAGGATGCACGGGTCGTCCATCGCATGTTGCGACAGGAACGGGATATCGGCCGTGCGCACCCCGTGCAGGCCCAAGGTTTCGTGGAAGCCGATGGCATGCTTCAGGGCGATCAGGTGCTCCACCAGGCGCGCGCAGATCTGCCGGTGGTTGAGGCCGCGGCAGTCGATACCCAGCACTTCGGCAATCACCTTGAAACGCTCCGGTGCCGAGCTGTAGTTGAACGCCACCACGTGCTCCACCAGCACCGCATTGCACAGGCCATGCGGCAGGTCGAGGAACCCGCCCAGGCTGTGCGACATGGCGTGGACCGCACCCAGGATCGCATTGGAAAACGCCAGCCCCGCCTGCATGCTGCCCAGCATGATCTTCTCGCGCAGGGCGATATCGGTGGGGTTGGCGATCATTTCCACCAGGTTGCCGTTGATCAGGCGCATGGCCTCCAGCGCATGGGGGTCGGTCAGCGGGCCGTGGCCGGTGGAAACGAAGGCTTCGATGGCATGCACCAGCGCATCGATACCGGTACAGGCCGACAGGAACGGGTCCATGCTCAGGGTGGTTTGCGGGTCGATCAGCGACACGTCCGGCACCACCGCCTTGCTGACGATGGAGAACTTCATGCGCTCCTGCTGGTTGGAAATGATCACGAACTGCGACACGTCCGCCGAAGTGCCGGCCGTGGTCGGGATCAGGATCAGCGGCGGGCTGGGCACGCGGATCATGTCCACGCCTTCGAATTCGAGGATGCTGCGCCCGTGGGCGACCACGATGCCGATGGCCTTGCCGCAATCCATCGGGCTGCCGCCGCCGACCGCGACAATCACATCACAGTGGTTTTGCCGGTAGATCTCGGCACCGAGCATCACCTCTTCGACCCGTGGGTTGGGTGATACGGCGCTGTACAGGCAGTAGTCGATGCCCTGGGCCTGCAGGCTGGCCTCCACGTCTGCCACCCAACCGGCGGCAATCACACCGGGGTCGCTGACCACCAGCACCTTGCGCGCACCGAAGGTCTTGGCGTAATTGGCGACATTGTGCCGGCAGCCGGCACCAAAGATGATCTCGGGCGAAACGAACTTGCGAAGCGGGCTGAAACTCTGGCTCATCGGGAAGCCTGTTCTTATTGTTCTGGAAGGTAACCGCCAGCGTAAAGCATCCCGTAGCGAAAGCAACCAGACCAAAGCGTGACCACGGCTCATTCGATCCAGTACTTGGCACGGGCCACCTCCAGGAACGCCAGGATGTCCTCGTCGAGCCCCGGCACACCGGGGAAGCGCTGTGCCAGGCGGTCGATGACAGCCGCCACGCTGCGCTGGCCGTCCAGCAACTCGAGCACCCAGCCGGCACTGGCATTGAGCTCGATGATGCCCTCGGGGTACAGCAGCACATGACACGCCTGGCGCGGCTCCCAGCGCAGGCGAAAGCCCTTGCGCAAGGCCAGGGCTTGTTCACGATCGATCAGGTTCACAACAGGCTTGCTCAATGAAGACCCGGCCATCGCGGTGATGGCCGGACAGGCATCAACGATTGGCGAAGTACATCGTCACTTCGAAGCCGATGCGCAGGTCGGTAAAGGCGGGTTTAGTCCACATGGGGCATTCCTCTTCTTGGTGCCGGGCGATTCCGGTAGAGGCATTAATGCACGAGGGGCGGCGGGGCCGAATGCTACTTTGGGACAGGTTTGCGGGGTGCGTTGGTAGGAAGGCAGCGACAAGCCGAGGAGTAATGTGTTGCTGCGCTGGCCTCATCGCCGGCAAGCCAGCTCCCACAGGTACTGCATGGGCCTTGAACCTTGTGCAGTACCTGTGGGAGCTGGCTTGCCGGCGATGGGCTGCAAAGCAGCCCCCGAGGCCCTCCCAGGTTTTAGAAGAAGCCCAACGGGTTGATGTCGTAGCTCACCAGCAGGTTCTTGGTCTGCTGGTAGTGATCGAGCATCATCTTGTGCGTCTCGCGGCCCACCCCGGACTTCTTGTAGCCACCGAACGCGGCATGCGCCGGGTACAGGTGGTAGCAGTTGGTCCACACACGCCCGGCCTTGATCCCACGGCCCATGCGATAGGCACGGTTGATGTCACGGGTCCACAGCCCCGCGCCCAGGCCAAACTCGCTGTCGTTGGCGATCGCCAGGGCTTCGGCTTCGTCCTTGAAGGTGGTCACGCCCACCACCGGGCCGAAGATCTCCTCCTGGAACACGCGCATCTTGTTGTTGCCCTTGAGCAAGGTCGGCTGGATGTAGTACCCGCTGGCCAGGTCGCCGTCGAGCCGCTCGGCAGCGCCACCGGTGAGCAACTGCGCGCCCTCCTCCCGGGCAACCTGCAGGTAGGAAAGGATCTTGTCGTATTGCTGCTCCGAGGCCTGGGCACCGACCATGGTCGCGGTGTCCAGCGGGTTGCCACGGGTAATCCTGGCGATCTTCTTCATCACCTCGGCCATGAACGGCTCGTAGATCGACTCCTGGATCAGCGCCCGCGACGGGCAGGTACACACTTCGCCCTGGTTGAAGAACGCCAGCACCAGGCCTTCGGCTGCCTTTTCGATGAACGCGGGCTCGGCCTGCATGATGTCTTCGAAGAAGATGTTCGGCGACTTGCCGCCCAGTTCGACGGTGGACGGGATGATGTTCTCGGCCGCGCACTTCATGATGTGCGAGCCCACCGGGGTGGAACCGGTGAAGGCGATCTTGGCGATGCGCTTGCTGGTGGCCAGGGCTTCGCCGGCTTCACGGCCAAAGCCCTGGACGATGTTCAGCACGCCTGCCGGCAGCAGGTCGGCGATCAGCTCGGCGAAAATGGTGATCGACAGTGGCGTCTGCTCCGCCGGCTTGAGCACCACGCAGTTGCCGGCGGCCAGGGCCGGGGCGAGCTTCCAGGCGGCCATCAGCAGCGGGAAGTTCCACGGGATGATTTGCCCGACCACACCCAGCGGCTCGTGGATATGGTAGGCCACGGTGCCTTCGTTGATCTCGGCGGCGCCGCCTTCCTGGGCGCGGATGCAGCCGGCGAAATAGCGGAAGTGGTCCGCCGCCAGCGGCACGTCGGCGTTGAGGGTTTCGCGCACTGCCTTGCCGTTGTCCCAGCTTTCGGTAACGGCCAGTACTTCGAGGTTCTGTTCGATGCGGTCGGCAATCTTCAGCAGCACCAGGGCGCGGTCCTGCACCGAGGTCTTGCCCCAGGCCTCGGCAGCGGCATGCGCGGCGTCCAGGGCCTGCTCGATGTCCTGGGCGCCGGAGCGCGGGAACTCGGCAATCGGCTGGCCGTTGACCGGCGAGCTGTTGGTGAAGTACTGGCCGCCCAGTGGCGGCACGAATTCACCGTTGATGAAGTTGCCGTAGCGTGGCTTGAAGGACACGATGGCGCCTGGGGTTCCGGGTTGTGCGTAGATCATGCTGAGCCTCTGCGGGGGTCGATGCCTGTCCGGCGACAGGCGATGGACCGATGGTAAAAAGCCCCGCCTGCCGGGCGAATGCATCGTTGGCAGCGGGGCTCTCGTCATTTGGTAGTAGGGCCGCTTGCCGCAGGGTCGGCTGCAGCAAGCGGCGGGTTATCGGCTTAGCGACTGGCGCTTGCCGTTTGCAGCTGCTTGGGCAGCTTGAAGGTCCAGAGCATGCCGCCCTGGTTGAAGTCCTTGACCCGCTTGGCCACTTCGCCGCCCCACAGCGGCACCGCGCCGCCCCAGCCGGAAACCACCGAAACGTACTGTTCGCCGTCCATTTCCCAGGTCACTGGCGAGCCGAGCACGCCGGAGCCGGTCTGGAACTCCCAGACCTTGTCGCCGGTCTTGGCGTTGAACGCCTGCAGGAAGCCTTCCGGCGTGCCGGTGAACACCAGGTTGCCCTTGGTGGTCAGCACCCCGCCCCACAGGGGCGCGAAGTTCTTGTGGCGCCATACTTCCTTGCCGCTGACCGGGTCGATGGCGCGCAGCACGCCGATGTAGTCTTCGTTGAGCGGCTTGATGGTGAAGCCGGCGCCAAGGAACGCCGCGCCCTTCTTGTAGGCGATGCCTTCGTTCCAGATGTCCATGCCCCACTCGTTGGACGGCACGTAGAACAGCCCGGTGTCCTTGTTGTAGGCCATCGGCATCCAGTTCTTGGCACCGAGGAACGCCGGCGCCACGAACACCGAGCTACCCTTGGCCTCGCTACCCGGCGCCCCCGGCCGGCTGGCCTCGTTGTAGATCGGCCGGCCGTCCTTGTCCAGGCCGGTGGCCCAGGTGATCTTGTCGACGAAGGGGAAGCCGCGGATGAATTTGCCGTTGGTGCGGTCCAGCACGTAGAAGAAGCCGTTGCGGTCAGCGGTGGCGGCGGCCTTGACCTCCTTGCCGCCGTCCTTGTAGTTGAACGAGATCAGCTCGTTGACGCCGTCGAAGTCCCAACCGTCGTGCGGCGTGCTCTGGAAGTGCCACTTGATGGTGCCATCGTCGGGGTTCAGGGCCAGGCGCGACGAGGAATACAGGTTGTCACCCGGGCGCAGGTGCGAGTTCCACGGCGCCGGGTTGCCGGTGCCGAACAGGATCAGGTTGGTTTCCGGGTCGTAGTAGCCGCCCAGCCAAGGCGCCGCACCGCCGGTCTTCCACAGGTCGCCGGGCCAGGTCTTGCCCGCCTCGCCGCCGGAAATGCCGTTTTCGATCGCCTTGCCGTCCTTGTACACGTAGCCCATGTGCCCTTCCACGGTCGGGCGCATCCACAGCAGCTCGCCGTTTTCCGGGTTGTAGGCCTGGATCTTGCCCACCACGCCAAACTCGCCGCCGGCAACGCCGGTGATCAGCTTGCCGTTGACGATCATCGGCGCGGCGCTGATGGAGTAGCCTTCCTTGTGGTCGGCCACCTTCTTGCTCCATACCACCTTGCCAGTGTCCTTGTTCAGCGCCACCAGCTTGGCATCGAGGGTGCCGAAGAACACCAGGTTGCCGTACAGCGCCACGCCGCGGTTGATCACGTCGCAGCACGGGCGGATGTCATCGGGCAGGCGCGCATCGTATTGCCACAGCTTCTTGCCGGTACGGGCGTCCACGGCGAACACCCGCGAGTAGGAGCCGGTCAGGTACATCACCCCGTCCTTGACCAGCGGCTGGGCCTGCTGGCCGCGCTGCTTCTCACCACCGAAGGAAAACGCCCAGACCGGCCGCAGGTCCTTGACGTTGTCGGTATTGAGCAGGTTCAGCGGGCTGTAGCGCTGGCCCTGGACGCCCAGGCCATTGGTCACGATCTGCTGCGGGTTCTTCGGGTCCTGGAGAATTTCTTCATTGCTGACAGCGGCGTGGGCTGCACCGGCAAGCAGCATGGCGCTGAGCACCAGGCTCAAGGCGAACACGGGACGACGTGTGGATCGGGTCATGACGGCTACCTTTGGTTTTTTTGTTGTATCCGGGAAAACTTCCCGGTGTGTCGGGAATTCTTGGTCCCGACCTGCTTGCCAACAATTGCCCGCAGTGCTGAGTTTTCTAGTTCCTTGGTAGCAGTGAACTTGCGCGGTCCCACAGGGGGCCGCGTTACACCCTCAGATTGGGGGCTTGGCGTCGACACGCCGCAGCTGCTGGCGTTCGTAACGGGGGTACAAGTGGCTGACACTGCGAATCAGCTCGTAACGGGTCAGGCTGATAGCAGCAAACCGTTCGGGTATGGGGCTGCGGATCATCTCGGCCATGTCATCGCCACGCGCCGCGCCGTCGCGCATCAGCCCGTCCAGCCAGCCCAGGTAATCACGCATCTGGGCAAACGGCCGGGCATCGCTGGCGAGCGGGCCATGACCAGGCACCAGCTGCTTCCAGGGCAGCGCTTGCAAGGTGTCCAGGTCCTTCAGCCACACCTCCAGCCCCGGGCTGTTGGGCGTGGTCAATGCGCGCTCGTAGAACACCAGGTCGCCGGCGAACAGCACACCGGTGCTTTCATCCAGAATCGCCAGGTCGGCACCGGTGTGCCCGCCCAGCGCCAGCAGCCGCAGGCGGTGCCCACCCACCTCGTGAATACCTGGCTCCAGCACGCGGGTCGGCAGCACCACCTCGGTACCGCGCATCCAGTCGCCAACCAGGCGGTACATGTTCTCGGCCATGGCCTCCCCCTGCTGGCGCAACAGCTCGCCGGTACCGGCCAGGGCGCCGATGGGCACATCGGCAAAGGCCTGGTTGCCCAGCACATGGTCGGGGTGATGATGGGTCAGCAGCACTTCGACTACCGGCTTGTCGGTGGTGGCGGCAATGGCCTGGCGCAAGGCTTCGCCGTAGCGTTTCGACGGCCCGCTGTCGATCACCACCACCCCGCTGTCGGTGACGATGAACGCGGTGTTGACGATATTACCGCCGTTATCCTTGGCGAAATTGTCGGTGCTGCCCTCCAGCAGCCAGGTGCCTTCGGCGATCTGCCGGGGCTTGAGCCGATAGTCCAGGTCTGCCCAGGCCGGCAGGCCCAGGCACAGTAGCAACAGCAGAATGCAACGCATGACGGGCGCCTCTGGTCAGGGATGGAGTCGGCAACGCGTTCAGGGCACTGCCGCCTCGAACTGGTTGCCGCTGTTGTCCTGCAACAACAGCCGGGTCGGCCCGGAGCCCTGGATGTCGAAGCCCAGGTTGGGGTTTTCGCTGACCGCCGGGTACAGTTCCAGGCTGGCCAGGCGCTGGCCGTCCGCGCCTTGCAACTCGGCATGGTTGAGGAAGAATTCGGGAATGCCGCTGACCAGGCCGTTGTCCATGGGGTGAGCCACCTGCAGGCGCAAGCGGCTGCTGTCGCCGCGCGGGTAGCGTCCGCCCAGGACTTCGCCAAGGTGTTCCTCCCAGCCGGGCTGAGTGCGTACCACGCTGGGCGCGGTACAACCGCCGCCGGCAGCATCGATCAGGGTCGAGCCGACATGCCACAGGCCGTCGCGGGTCAGCACCGCGGCACGCAGCGGTGTGGCCTGTTCGACGCGGATGCGGATCGACAACCAGGGCAGCACGCGCTCGCCAGGCTGGAAGTCGACAATGCGCGGCAGCGGGTTGAGTTCGGCCCAGGCGATGATCCGCACCACCTGGCCGCTGAACGCCCGAGCGTCGATCTCCAACGGCACCTGGCGTGCGTCCTCGGCAAAGGGTGGCGCCAGCAGCTTGACCCGATCATCGAACACGAATGCGGCCTGGCCCAGCAGCTGCTTGTGGTAGAAGTCCCACATCACCGACGGCACCGGGTCCTTTTGGCTACCTGGCTCGCTGGCCAGGGCTTGTGCGGCCCAGGGCACCCAGCAGGCCAGCAGGAAAGTCGCTCGCCAGTTCATCGCCCACTCCTTTTGATCAACGCAAACCTGGCTGACAGTGCACGGTCCTTGTGGGAGCGGGTTCACCCGCGAACACCGGCGAAGCCGGTGCCATATACCGCGTCGCATTCTTCGCGGGTGAACCCGCTCCCACAGGGGGATGTGTTGCTTTTACAAACTCACAAGCCTGCGAAGCTTGTTACTGATACATTTCCGGCACCTGGTAACGCAGGCCGTAACTGGCATAAATCGCCTTCATCCGCCCATCACGAATCAACGCCTCAAGCGCTTCCTCCAGTGCATAGGCCAGCTGCCGGTTGCTTTCATGCACCGCCATGCCGATCTCCCAGGCCTGCTTGCCAAGGTTCGGGTAGGCGTTTTCCGCCAGGGCCAGTTGCGGGTCGGCGGCCTGGTGCAGTTGCCAGTCAACCTCGCCGCGCATCGCCATCACCGCGTCCACCTGGCCGGCCTGCATGGCACCGAAGGCCTGCTGCACATTGGGGTAATGATGGGTCCTGGCGCTGAGCATGCCGTTGAACACGGAAGTCAGGTAGAACGACGGCACGCTATCCACCTCGACCCCGATCGGGTGTTGCTGGAACACCGCGACACTGGCCACCGAGGCCAGGCGGCGACGATCGTAGGCGACCTGCCAGCGCTCCTCCTGATAGGGGCCGAACATCACCACCTGGGCGTTTTCCAGCTCGCCCACCTCGTTGCGCCGCTGCGCGTAGGCATGGTCGTACGGCACCCGCATCATCAGGTCGGCCAGCTGCTGGTGGCGCAGCGGGCTGCCACGCCAGATGTAGTCGCGCAGATCGTCGTCGAGCTTCTCCCCAGGTGGCGCCCAGATCAGCTGCAAGCGCACCCCCAACGCCGTGGCCAGGGCCTGCGCCAGTTCCACGTCGACACCGCGCGGCTGGCCGTTGTCCTCGAAGCTGTAGGGCGCAAAGTCCTTGTACACCGCCACCTTCAGTTCGCCAGCGGCGATGATCGCGTCGTAGCTGCGCACCTGCGCCTGCGCCGCCGCGCAACACAGCAGCAGGCCGCTCAACAGCACCGCCAACAGACGCATGGCCGTCACTCCTCGACGTGCACGCTGTCCAGGTAGGTGCGCACCGCCCACAGGGCCTCCTGGCTCAGGTAGTCGGCCATTTTCGGCATGTACACCCGGCCGTCGCGGACCGCACCATGGCGTACACGCTCGACGAACCATTCATCCCCCGCTTCGCCGGCATCGAGCATGCGCAAATCCGGGGCGATGCCCCCGGACTTGGCCTCCAGGCCATGGCAAGCGGCGCAGTTCTGGTTGTAGGCCGAGGCACCGATTTCCACGGCCTTGTCGTGCTCGGGAGAGCTGCGGTACGGGTTGACCGCCGCCCAGCCATCGCCGTCCAGGGTTACGCCAGCGTCCTTGATCGGGGTCAGGCCCTGGGTTTCCACGGCCTGGGGCACCACATTGCCATGTGCCCAGGCAGTGCCGGTCAGCACTGCACTGGCAAGCAGCCCGGCAGCCAGCAAGACGTTGCGTTTTGTTGTCATTTTTATGCCCTCACGATTGCACGCAAGGCCTCAACCACAGAGGCCGTGTCGCCATCTTAGAAACAGCCCGCAAGCGGCCGAATGCTGCTTTGGTGGCCGCGCCTTACTCCCTTGGTAGTAGGGCTTGTGGCGAAGGGCCAAATGAGGTGCCCTCCGGGAACTATTCCCGGCAAGGGCGGGACATTTTCCGTATCCGGCGACGCCCGCCCCGTCCCACCCTGTGCAGGCCAAAACCTCCACTGGGAACTGCAACCATGACAACAAGAACGCTACCCGCCCTTTCCCCTCTGGCCCTGAGCGTGCGGGCCTTGCTGCTGGCCGGTAGCCTGGCCCTGAGCAACGCGGCCACAGCCGCCACCGCCCCAGCTGCACCTGCCGGCAAGAACGTGACCTGGGAAGACATCGCCAACGACCACCTGACCACCCAGGACGTGCTGCAGTACGGCATGGGCACCAACGCCCAGCGCTGGAGCCCGCTGGCCCAAGTCAATGACCGGAACGTGTTCAAGCTGACCCCGGCCTGGTCCTATTCCTTCGGCGACGAAAAGCAGCGCGGCCAGGAATCCCAGGCCATCGTCAGTGACGGTGTGGTCTACGTCACCGGCTCCTATTCGCGGGTGTTCGCCCTCGATGCGAAAACCGGCAAGCGCCTGTGGACCTACAACCACCGCCTGCCGGACAACATTCGCCCCTGCTGCGATGTGGTCAACCGCGGCGCGGCGATCTACGGCGACAAGATCTACTTCGGCACCCTCGACGCGCGGGTCATCGCCCTCGACAAGCGCACCGGCAAAGTGGTGTGGAACAAGAAGTTCGGCGACCACGCCGCCGGCTACACCATGACCGGTGCCCCGGTGCTGATCAAGGACAAGACCAGCGGCAAGGTACTGCTGATCCACGGCAGCTCCGGCGATGAATTCGGCGTGGTCGGCCAACTGTTCGCCCGCGACCCGGACACCGGTGAAGAGGTGTGGATGCGGCCCTTCGTCGAGGGCCACATGGGCCGCCTGAACGGCAAGGACAGCACGCCGACCGGTGACGTCAAGGCGCCGTCCTGGCCGGACGACCCCACTACCGAAACCGGCAAGGTCGAAGCCTGGAGCCACGGCGGCGGCGCGCCTTGGCAAAGCGCCAGCTTCGACCCCGAGACCAACACCATCATTGTCGGCGCCGGCAACCCTGGCCCCTGGAACACCTGGGCGCGCACCTCGAAAGGCGGCAACCCGCATGACTTCGACAGCCTGTATACCTCAGGGCAGGTCGGCGTCGACCCGAGCACCGGTGAAGTGAAGTGGTTCTACCAGCACACGCCCAACGATGCCTGGGATTTCTCCGGCAACAACGAGCTGGTGCTGTTCGACTACAAGGGCAAGGACGGCAAGCTGGTCAAGGCCACCGGCCACGCCGACCGCAACGGCTTCTTCTACGTGGTGGACCGCAGCAACGGCAAACTGCAGAACGCTTTCCCCTTCGTCGACAACATCACCTGGGCCAGCCACATCGACCTCAAGACCGGGCGCCCGGTGGAAAACCCTGGGCAGCGCCCGGCCAAACCGCTGCCGGGAGAAACCAAGGGCAAGCCGGTGGAGGTCTCGCCACCCTTCCTTGGCGGCAAGAACTGGAACCCCATGGCCTACAGCCAGGACACCGGCCTGTTCTACATCCCCGGCAACCAGTGGAAGGAGGAGTACTGGACCGAGGAAGTGAACTACAAGAAGGGATCGGCCTACCTGGGCATGGGCTTCCGCATCAAGCGCATGTACGACGACCACGTCGGCACCCTGCGCGCCATGGACCCGACCACCGGCAAGCTGGTTTGGGAGCACAAGGAGCACCTGCCGCTGTGGGCCGGCGTGCTGGCGACCAAGGGCAACCTGGTGTTCACCGGCACCGGCGACGGCTTCTTCAAGGCCTTCGACGCCAAGACGGGCAAGGAACTGTGGAAGTTCCAGACCGGCAGCGGCATCGTCTCGCCGCCGATCACCTGGGAACAGGACGGCGAGCAGTACATCGGCGTGACCGTGGGCTACGGCGGCGCGGTGCCGCTATGGGGCGGCGACATGGCCGAACTGACCAAGCCGGTTGCCCAGGGTGGTTCGTTCTGGGTGTTCAAGATCCCCAGCTGGGACAACAAGACTGCACAGCGTTGACTGCCTGAGTTGACGCATCACTGGGGCTGCGATGCAGCCCATCGCCGGCAAGCCAGCTCCCACAGGTACAGCGCAGGTCTCAAGGGTTGCGCAGTTTTCTGTGGGAGCTGGCTTGCCGGCGATGGGCCGCAAAGCGGCCCCAGGGTGCATACCCGACTTCACATTGAGAGCCTTTCGCCATGAACTACCTGCCACTTGCCTTGCTGATCGTGCTGGCCCCTGCCATGGCCGAGAATGCCGACGACGTTGGCAACAATACCCCCCTGACCATCAACGGCTGCGTGATTGCCGAAGCCAGCCAGTGCCCGGGGGCCGACCTGCGGGGCGCCAACCTGGCCAACCAGGACCTGCGCAAGATGAACCTGGCCGGCGCCGACCTGCGCGATGCCGACCTGCGCCATGCCCGGCTGGACCTGGCCAACCTGGAAAAGGCCAGCCTGCAAGGCGCCAACCTGACCCGCGCCAGCCTGCAGCAGAGCAACCTGCGCCTGGCCGACCTGAGCCAAAGCCGGCTCGTGGCTATCCAAGGCTGGGGCCTGTATGCCCAGGGTGCGCAATTTGCCAAGGCCGACCTCAGCGCGGCCTACCTGCAGTTCGCCAGGTTGTCAGGGGCGAAGATGCAGCAGGCCAACCTGCGGGCGGCGGACCTGGAAATGGCCTGGCTGAGCAAGGCTGACCTGCAAGGGGCCGACCTCGGCGATGCCAACCTGCAGGAGGCCAAGTTTGGCCAGAGCAACCTGGCCCGCGCCGACTTGCGCGGGGCGCGGCAGCATTACGGGAATTTTCAGGAGGCCAACATGGAGGGGTGCGAGGGGTGCCCCGACACCTGGGACAATTGAGCAAAGCGTGCTTGGGCACATTGTTCCCCTGTGGGAGCGGGTTCACCCGCGAACACCGGCGAAGCCGGTGCCATATACCGAGTCGCCTCATTCGCGGGTGAACCCGCTCCCACAGAGTCACTGCTAAATCCATTAGTCATATGTTGGCCTTCAAAGAAACCTCACCCCGCCACCCGCACCACCCCCAGATCAATCCCCAGATGCACCAGCTCGGCATGGGAACTGACCTGCAACTTGCTCTTGAGCAAGGTCAGGTGGTTGGACACGGTCTTGGCGCTGATGCACAGCTGCTCGGCAATCCCCCGCACCGGTGTGCCCTTGGCCAGCATCATGAAAATCTCCAGCTCACGCTGGGTCATGCGCTGCAAGCGCGGGTCGCTGGCATTCTGCTGTGAGGTGCAGGCCAGCTGGGTGGCCAGGGGCTGTTCGATATAGGCATGCCCGGCCAACACCCGCTGCACCGCCTCGATCAGCACTTCGGGCGCCGAGTTCTTGGTCAGGTAGCCCGAGGCACCGGCATCCAGCGCCTGGCGCACCAGCGGCAGTTCGTCATGCATGCTGAAGAACAGCACCCGCAATTGCGGCAGGCGCTGGCGCAGACGCCGGGTGGTTTCCAGGCCGCTGATGCCAGGCAGGCCGAAGTCCATGATCACCAGGTTGGGCACCTGCTCCTGAACCCGGGCCAGCGCCTCTTCGCCACTGGCAGCCTCACGCACCTGTACTGTCGGCAGCACTGCCCGCAACAGGCTGGCATAGCCCTGGCGGACCACGGCGTGGTCATCGACCAACACGATATTCATCACACCTCCATGGGAATGTTCAGGTCCAGCGCCCAGCCGGCCCCCGGGCGGCTGAGGATGCGCAGTTCACCGCCCAGGCTGCGGGCGCGCTCGGCCATCGAGTGCAGGCCTACCCCGGGGCGCTGGGGCTGGCTGGCACCGCAACCGTTGTCGCGAACCAGCAGGCGCAAGCCCTTGGCGCTGCGTTGCAGGCGCACCCGCACCTGGCTGGCGCCGGCGTGCCGGGCGACGTTGGTCAATGCCTCCTGCAGCAAGCGATACAGATGCGTCCTGCTCGGCCCGGGCAGCGCCGGCAGCTGCTCGCCGACCCGCAGGCGGCAATCGATACCCTGGCTGGCCTGCCATTGGCTCACCAGCAGGCCAAAGGCTTCGGCCAGCGGCATGTGCTGCAGCGCCAGCGGGTACAGGTCGTGTACCAGGGCGCGGAAACCTTGCTGCAGGCGTTCGCAATCGAGCTCCAGGGTACGTGTCGTCTGCGCCACCACGGCCGGCTGGTCGGCAACCATGCGCAGCAGGCAGAGCTGGGCCCGAATACCCGCCAGGTATTGCCCGAGGTCGTCGTGCAGCGTCTGCGCCAGCTGGGTGCGCTCCTGCTCCTGCACCGCCAGCAGGGCCTGGGTGAGTTGGGTATTGTCGGCCCGGGCCTGCTGCAGAGACGCGGTCATGCGGTTGAAATGCTCGGCCAGCTGGCGCGCCTCCGGCAGGCCGGCCTCGCGCAGGCGTGCGGTCAATTGCCCACCCGAGACCTGGCGCAAGGCCTGCAGCAGCTCGTCCAGCAGGCCCATGCCCCGCCGCACCGCCCAGCGGATGGTCAACAAGCTCAGCAACAACGCCAGGCCGCACAGGACCAACAACTGCTGCAGCGAGTCGCGGACTTCGTCGATTTCATCCCGCGCATCCACGGCGATCATTACCCGGCGGCCGTCACCCAGCTCCAGCAGCCGGCTGCTGTCATGGCGCTGGCCAAGCAGCTGGCGGCCCAGCCAGCCATCCAGGCCGGCCTCCTGTGGCAGCTGCGCAGGTTCATCCGCCGCCAGCCAGTGCACCCGCACATGGCGCAGGCTTTGCGTCAGCCGTGGTTGCAGGCTCTGCGGGGCGCGTTCGGCGGTGTCCCCGAGGTACGCCACCACGGCTTGCGCCGATTGCAACTCCCGCTCCACATCAGCCACCGCCTGGCGCAACAGCACCCCGGCACAGGCCAGCGTCACCAGCGCGAAGCAACAGGTGACCCAGAGGTTGATTCGCCACAGGGCCGACAGGTTGACAAGGCGCATGGGCAATTCTCCTCCAGGGGCTGCGGCTCATCGTAAAACCCGGGCCCGTGTGGTGAATTACTACCTTGGTACCGGCCGAGCGCTACTTTCTGCATATTTCCCCCTCCCGGCGGGCTTCCTATGCTGGCGCCATCTGCCGTGGAGTTGCCTTATGCGCCAGCCTGCCCACCTTGCCCTGACCTGCCTGCTGGCCCTGGCCGCGAGCCCGGCGCCCGCTGCGCAGGCCCAGGCCGCGGAACCGTTGCAGGTGCGCATCGGCTACCTCGGCTATCGCCCCGATCCCGGCCCGCTGCTGTCCAACATCCTTCCCGAGCCCACCGATGCCGGGCTGCAGGGCGCCGAACTGGCGATTGTCGACAGCAACAGCAGCGGGCGTTTTCTCAAGCAGGAATTCCACCTGGCCAATGCCAGCGTCGACAGCCCCGAAGCCCTGCTGCAAGCCGCCAAGGCCCAGCACAACCAGGGCCTGCGGCTGTTCGTGGTGAATGCCCCCGCCGCCAGCCTGCGCGCGCTGTCTGCCGCCCTGCCCGACAGCCTGCTGTTCAACGCCGGCAGCCCGGACGACAGCCTGCGCAGCAGCCAGTGCCTGGGCAATGTGCTGCACAGCCTGCCCAGCCGCGCCATGCTGGCCGATGCCCTGGCGCAATTCCTGGTACTGCGCAAATGGCAGCGAGCGCTGTTGATCGTCGGCCAGACCGACGACGACCGCGCCTACGCGGCGGCCCTGCGCCGGTCCATGAAGCGCTTTGGCATGCAGCTGGTCGCGGAGAAGGCCTGGACATTCGACAACGACCAGCGCCGCAGCGCCCAGGCCGACATGCCGCTGTTCACCCAAACCGCCGAGTACGACGTGGTGCTGGTGGCCGACGAACGCGGCGACTTCGGCGAATACCTGCCCTACCAGACCTGGTACCCGCGCCCGGTGGCCGGCACCCAGGGCCTGACCCCCACCGGCTGGCACAAGACCGTGGAAACCTTCGGCGCGGCGCAGTTGCAAAAGCGCTTCGAAGCCCAGGCCGGGCGCTGGATGAACGACCGCGACTTCGCCGCCTGGATGGCCGTGCGCAGCGTCGCCAGCGCAGTGAGCAAACTGCGCCAGGCCGACCCCCGCGCCCTGCAGCAACTGCTGCTCAGCGAGCAGTTGCCGCTGGACGGTTTCAAGGGCCGCAAGCTCAGCTACCGCCCGTGGAACGGTGAGCTGCGCCAGCCAATCCCGCTGGTGCAGCCGCGGGCCCTGGTCAGCACCTCGCCGCAGGAGGGCTTCCTGCACCCGTTCAACGAAATGGACAGCCTGGGCTACGACAAGCCCGAAGTGACCTGCGGCTACCCCTGACCCGATAACCACAACAAAAAGGATTTCGCCATGCGTCGCTCCCCGTTTCACCGGGCACTGCTTTACCCCAGCCTGCTGTCGGGCGCCCTGGCGCTTGCCGGCGGGCATGCCGTGGCCGCCACCGCCTGGGTGTCGAACGAGAAGGACAACAGCCTCAGCCTGATCGACATGCAGACCCTGCAAGTCACCGAGACCCTGCCGGTGGGCCAGCGCCCGCGCGGCCTGCTGCTGTCCCACGACAACACGCTGCTGTACATCTGCGCCAGCGATTCGGACCGGGTGCAGGTGATGGACGTGGCCACCCGCAAGATCATCAAGGAACTGCCCTCCGGCAAGGACCCCGAGCAGTTCGCCCTGCACCCCAACGACCGCTGGTTGTACGTGTCCAACGAGGACGACGCGCTGGTGACGGTGATCGACACCCAGACCGACAAGGTGCTCGGGCAGATCGACGTCGGCATCGAGCCCGAAGGCATGGCGGTGAGCCCGGATGGCAAGTGGGCGGTCAACACCAGCGAAACCACCAACATGCTGCACTGGATCGATACCAGCACCCAGACCCTGGCGGACAGCACCCCGGTGGACCAGCGGCCGCGCTTCGTCGAGTTCAGCCAGGACGGCTCGCGGCTGTGGGCCTCGGCAGAAATCGGCGGCACGGTGACCATCCTCGACGTGGCCAGCCGCCAGGTGCTGAAAACCCTGAATTTCCAGATCAAGGGCGTGCACCCGGACAAGGTCCAGCCGGTAGGCATCAAGCTCAGCGCCGATGGCAAGTACGCGTTCGTCGCCCTGGGCCCGGCCAACCATGTGGCGGTGGTCGATGCCAAGACCTACGAAGTACTCGACTACCTGCTGGTGGGCCGGCGGGTCTGGCAACTGGCGTTCACCCCGGACCAGAGCCAGTTGCTGGCCACCAACGGGGTCAGCGGCGACGTTTCGGTGATCGATGCAAAAAACCTCAAGGTGCTCAAGTCGGTGAAGGTCGGCCGCTACCCCTGGGGCGTGGTGGTGACGCCATGAATACCCTCGAAGTCAGTGACGTGAGCTTTGCCTACGGCCAGCGCGAGGCGCTCAGGCAGGTCGGCTTCAGCCTGGCGCCCGGGCGCTTCGCCGCCTTGCTGGGCCCCAACGGCGCCGGCAAGTCGACCTTGATCGCCCTGCTCACCCGGTTGTACGACCTGCAGCATGGCGACATCCGCGTGTGCGGCTGCTCGCTGCGCAACGCCACACGCCCGGCCTTGCGCCAGCTGGGCGTGGTGTTCCAGCAAAGCACCCTCGACCTTGACCTGAGCGTGGAACAGAACCTGCGCTACCACGCCTCGCTGCATGGCCTGTCGCGGCGCCAGGGTAATATTCGGGTCGATGCCGAACTGGCCCGCCAGGGCCTCGATGAACGGCGGCGTGAGCCGGTCCGGGCACTGAACATCGGCCACCGACGCCGAGTGGAGATTGCCCGCGCGCTGCTGCATGAACCACGTTTGCTGTTGCTCGACGAGGCCAGCGTCGGCCTTGACCCGGCCAGCCGCCTGGCGCTCAACCAGCACCTGCGGCTGCTGTGCCGCGAGCAGCGCCTCAGTGTGCTGTGGACCACCCATCTGCTGGACGAAGTGCAGCCCAGCGATGACCTGCTGATCCTGCATCAAGGGCGCCTGGTGGCCAGCGGCACGGCCGACGCCCTGAGCCTGGAGCACGGCGGTGACCTCGACCATGCCTTTGCCCGCCTGACCAGCACCCCCACAGGAGCCAATGCCCGATGAACGCTTACTGGCAGTGCTTCAACGGCATTCTCCTGCGCGAATGCCTGCGTTTCGTCCTGCAGCGCACCCGTTTTCTCAGCGCCCTGGTGCGCCCGCTGCTGTGGCTGCTGGTGTTCGCCGCCGGCTTTCGCGCGGCCCTGGGCATTGCGATCATCGAGCCCTACGACACCTACATCCCCTACGAGGTGTACATCATCCCGGGCCTTGCCTGCATGATCCTGCTGTTCAACGGCATGCAGGGCTCGCTGTCGATGGTCTATGACCGGGAGATGGGCAGCATGCGCGTGTTGCTGACCAGCCCATTGCCGCGGCCCTTCCTGCTCGGCAGCAAGCTGCTGGCAACCTCGTTGATCTCCCTGCTGCAGGTGTACGCCTTCCTTGCCATCGCCTGGTTGTATGGCGTGCAGCCACCGGCTGCAGGCCTGTTGCTGGCGCTGCCGGCGCTGTTGCTGGTGGCGCTGATGCTCAGCGCTCTTGGGCTGTTGCTGTCGAATGCGATTCGCCAGCTGGAGAACTTTGCCGGGGTGATGAACTTCGTGATATTCCCGCTGTTCTTCCTGTCCTCGGCGCTGTACCCGTTGTGGAAGATGCGCGAGGCCAGCCAGTGGCTGTACTGGCTGTGTGCAGTGAACCCGTTCACCCATGCCGTGGAGCTGGTGCGCTTTGCCTTGTATGAGCGCTTCAACCCGCTGGCGCTGGCGGTATGCCTGGGGCTGACCGTGCTGTTCACCCTGCTGGCGATCCTTACCTTCAACCCCCAGCATGCGGCGCTGCGCAAGCCGCGCTGATTGGCAGCTGTCTCCCTCCGGCCCCTTCGCCGAACCCGCTGAAGGAACACGGTCCGTGTGGGAGCGGGTTTACCCGCGAAGAAGACAACGCGGTGCATGGCACCGGCTTCGCCGGTGTTCGCGGGTAAACCCGCTCCCACAGGGATCGCGCATGCATTCAGATATTGGGCAGGATCAGGCCAGAGGCGCCCGGCTTTCTACTACTTTGGTACTGCCTTTGCTGTCTGATCGTCGCATTCACAATGCACCGCCACTGGCATGTAATGGGCCTATAACAAAAAGGACAAACCCCATGCCACGTGCCCTGCCCCGGCTGCCACGCCCATTGCTGGCGGCGCTTTCCCTGAGCCTGACGCTGGGCATCGCCCAGGCCGACACCACGCCGCTATTCTCCACCGACGGCTATCGCACCACCCTCTACCGCAGCCCGACCCCACAACAGGTCGAGGGCGGCCAGGTCATCGACACCGCCACCCTGCAAGGCCTGCTGGGGCACACACCAAGGCCGGTGCTGATCGACGTCTACCGCCGCCAATGGCTACAAGGCCGCTTCATCGAAGATGAACCCCACGCCAACATCCCCGGCAGCCGCTGGCTGGCCAACACCGGCGACGGCGAGCTGAGCCCGGCGTGGCACGATTACTTCGTGCGCAACCTGCAACAAGCCACCGCCGGGCGCACGGAGCAACCGCTGGTCTTTTACTGCCGCTCCGATTGCTGGTTAAGCTGGAACGCGGTAAAACGCGCGAAAGCCCTGGGCTATAAGAATCTGTATTGGTACCGCGACGGCCTGGACGCCTGGCAGCAGGCCAACCTGCCGCTGCAGCCGGCGCAGCCAGAACCCTTCCCCTGAATTCATCGCCTGCGAACGCGTGCCCGCTCCATCCAATAAAAACGAGGTGAAAAGGCCATGTACAAAATTCTGATTGCCGACGATCACCCCCTGTTTCGCGAAGCCATCCACAACGTTATCAGCGATGGCTTCCAGGGCAGCGAAGTCATGGAAACTGCCGACCTGGACAGCGCCCTGGCGCTGACCCACGAGCACGACGACCTCGACCTGATCCTGCTCGACCTGAACATGCCCGGCATGCATGGCCTCAATGGCCTGATCACCCTGCGCAACGAGGCACCGACCACGCCGGTGGTGATCGTCTCGGCCGAGCAGGAAAAGCAGATCGTGCTGCAGGCCATCACTTATGGTGCGGTGGGCTTCATCACCAAGTCCTCGCCCCGCTCACAGATGATCGAGGCGATCGAGCAGATCCTCAATGGCAACGTCTACCTGCCGCCCGACATCATCCGTGCCCAGAAAAGCAGCACCAGCCGGCGCCTTAACGATGCCCCGAGCTTCCCGCCGGAGATGCTCCAGGCCCTGACCCGCAAGCAGCTGCTGGTGCTCGAGCGCATGACCAAGGGCGAGTCGAACAAGCAGATCGCCTACACCCTGGATATCGCCGAGACCACGGTCAAGGCCCATGTTTCGGCGATCCTGCGCAAACTCAACGTGCACAACCGGGTGCAAGCCATCCTCAGTGCCGGTGATATCGATTTCGGTGATTACCTGCGGCGTTGATACCGCTATCTGGGGCTGCTGCGCAGCCCCAATACCGCTGACTGTCTGGCATCACGGCTAGGCCTGGCTGCCCAGCAAATGGCTCATCGCCGCCTTCAGCTTCATCGGCCGCACCGGCTTGTGCATCAGGGTGTGGCCCAGCACGCGGATCTGTTGCTTGAGCTCGTTGCTGTAGTTGGCGGTGATCATCATCGCCGGCAAGGGCTGGGCGCGGCGGGCATTGATCCGCGCCACGGCGTCGACGCCATTGCAGTCGTTGTCCAGGTGGTAGTCGGCGATCAGCAGGTCGGCCTCGGCATGGTAGTTGTCCACCTGGCGCGCCAGGTCCTCCTCCGACAGCGCGGTGACCACCCGGCAACCCCACCCCTCCAGCAGGGTGCGCATGCCAGCGCAAATCGCCGCATCGTTATCCAGTACCCACACCCGCGCCCCGCGCAGGCGTTCGAGCATCGGCTCGCTGATTGCCTGGCTCGGCTGGGCCTTGGGCGCGGTGGTGCTCAGCGGCACTTCGACAGCGAACACTGAGCCTTTGCCAAGCCATGAGCGCACCCGAATCCGGTGGCCAAGAATGCCGGCGATCTTTTCCACGATCGCCAGGCCCAGGCCCAAGCCACGGTCCTGGTCCGGGCGCTGCACATCGCCGCGCCTGAACTCCTGGAACATTTCTTCCAGGTGCTCTTCGGCGATACCGATCCCACTGTCCCATACCTCGATCCGCAAGCCGCCACGCTGGCGCCGGCAGCCCAGCACCACGCGGCCGCTGCGGGTGTAGCGGATGGCATTGCTGAGCAGGTTGCGCAGGATCCGCGCCAGCAGCTGAATGTCACTGCGCACCACGGCGGAGCAGCCCACGAAATGCAGCTCAAGCCCTTCGCTGCGCGCCACCTGGGCGTATTCGGCAGCGAGGTTGTCCATCAGTTCGCGCAGGGCGAACGGGGCGACATCGGCCTTGATCACGCCGGCATCGAGCTTGGAAATATCCACCAGTGTACCTAGCAGGTTCTCCACATCCTCCAGCGAGTTGCTGACATTACGCACCAGGTGAGCACTGTTGTGCGGCTCGCGGTGTTCGAGCAAGGCACTGGTGAACAGCCGCGCCGCGTTCAGTGGCTGCAGCAGGTCATGGCTGACGGCGGCAAGGAACTTGGTTTTCGACAGGTTGGCCTGCTCGGCCTCGCGCTTGGCCTCGCGCAGGCGCGATTCCACCCGGCTGCGCTCCTCGATTTCGCGCAGCAGCTGTTCGTTCAGGCTGGTCAGTTCGGCAGTGCGCTCGCGTACCCGTTGCTCCAGGTGCTGATACGCCTGGTGCAGCGCCTGTGCGGTATTGCGCCGCTCGGTGATGTCGCGGATCAACACGAAGATGCCCACCACTTCGCCATTGGCCAGGCGGTTCGGCACGTAGGAGCGCAGCATGTAGCGTTCCTGGCCGTTGATGTTGGTTTCGGCAAACTCGAAGGTTACGCTCTCCCCTGCCAGCGCCCGCGCCACGTAGGCCTCCAGGCGCTGGTAATGCTGCTCGCTGTGGGCCTCGCGCAGGCTCTGGCCCAGCATCACACCGCGAGGCCAGCAGTACCATTCTTCATAGACCTTGTTGGTGAACTCGTAGACCAGGTCGGCATTCAGGTAGGCGATCAGCGCCGGCACATGGTCGGTGATCAGGCGAATCTGGTGCTGGTGTGCCGTCTCGGCCCGCTGCCGGGCCTCGCTGAGCAGGTGGTTGAGGGCCTTGAGCTCGGCCATGGCCTGGTTCAGCGCTTCGGTGCGTTCGCGCACCTGCTCGGCCAGCACCACCGAATGCTGGAACGCGGCATAAGGGTCGTTGCCACGCGTGACGCCAGACTCGATACGCTCGATCAGTGCGCCGTTGATACGCTGCAGCTTGTGGTTCTGGTGCTGCAGCCGGGCAACCTCGGCCTGCAGTTCAGCGACCGACAGGAGGCCGGTTGCGGGCAATGGCGACCCCGGTGAAGGTCTGGTTGATGTGCATGCCATTGAACTGTTCTCCGTAGGTGTTGAAGCCGATCACCCGCTGCTCGCGCAGGAACGCGCCGATCGGCTCCAGGCCGTGCCGGGCTTCGAGCTCCAGCCGCCGCAGGAAGCAATCGCAACCGATGGTCAGCAGCAGCGGGCCGAGGCGCTGCTGCAAGCCGTCGAACAACTGGTGCAGATTCGGCAACAGCGGGCCCGGGGTCATGGCGGTGAGCACGATGCCGTTCTCCACCGCGCAGTAGAAACTCAGGCTCAGGTCTGGGTGCACTTGCTGGATCGCCCGCACGTAATACTGGTCATGGATGCGCACGGCCAGCGGATGGGCGGCGAACACTTGATGATCGAGCTCGGCCACCGGCACGCCGATGTGCCGGGCGTATTCCTCGGCAGCAGGCTCGGCATTCAGTTCGAAGACCCGGCGCTGGGCACTGTCGGCACCGGTGACCACCAGCTTTTCCTGGCGCGGCAGGATGTGGTGGGTGGTGAACACTTCGAAGTCGAGCCAGGTATTGACCAGCACCACCACCGCCGCGCCGTGGTGGAACGCGCCGCCGAAATACACGTGGGTGCGGGTCAGGTAGTTGTCGTCGCCGGCCGAACCGCCGAAATGCGGGATATCGCCCAGGGCCGCACTGAGGGCAGCGAGCACCATCTCCTCGCGGCTGGACAGGCCGTCGAGCAGGGTCAGGGCAAAGCTGTGGCCCTTGATCGGCGCCAGGGTATTGCTGCGGCAGGTGCCGACCAGGCGCTCGACCATCTGCTGGGCGTCGATCAGGCTGAAGCGCTCCATTTCATCGATCAGCTCGGTGGCGATGGAAAAGTGCCGATGATCGAACCCGACTGCCGTTATGCAATTGCGGCCGTAGCCCAGTGGGGTGATTTCGCCGGCGCTGGTGCAACCGACCAGGCGGATGCCGCCAAAACCCTGCTCCAGGGCTTCGCCCAAGGCCTGCAGGTCGTATTCGGCGGAGCAGAAGAACAGCACGAAGCCCAGGTGCGGGTGCAGCAACTGCGCCGCCAGCTCCTGGGCTGCCTGCCGGGCGTCGGTTGCCTGGGACATGGCGCTGACCACACCGTCGTTGTGAGCCTGCTGCATCGTGGTCTCCGGCGCGGGGTGGCTGAGTGATGAGTGTACGAAGGCGGTCATCGACGACGAATGCTACTTGGGTAGCGGGTGGGCGGTTCCATGGGTGTAAAAAACCACCATCTGGGGCCGCCTTGCGGCCCATCGCCGGCAAGCCAGCTCCCACAGGTACTGCGCATGACTTGAAGTCGATGCGGTCGAGGTGGGAGCTGGCTTGCCGGCGATGGCTGCACAGCAGCCCCGGGAATTTACCAGGTGAGCACCGCCCCCACCGCAAAGGTATCGGTGTCTTCGTTCTGGTCACTGGTTTCATGGCCGTCGATGGAAAACTGGTTGTACTCGGCAACCAGCTTGAGGTTGTCGTTGACGTCATGGAACAGCGCCACGCCACGAGTCTCGTAATCCGCACCACTGCCCACCGCGCCGTTGCCATCGTCCTTGGTCTTGCCATAGGACAGCGCCACCCGGTTCTTGCCGACCTTGTAGGAGCCCTGCAGCAGGTAGCCATCGCTGTCGACATTGCGCAAGGTCGGCTCGCCAGCGTTGTTGGTGAAGAACGGGTTGATGCCCTTGGCCTGGAACCCCGAGCCGGTCAGCGACAGCCCCCCCATCTTCGCCTGCACACCGTAGCCGACGCCTTTGGAGGTGACCGACTGCACCGCCGGGTCGGTGTTGTCGGAGGTCTGGTAGCTGCCGTTGACCCAGCTGTAGATCTGCGCCCCACCCAGGTCGAACTGGTAGGTGATCTCGCTTTCGGTACGCGGGTTTTCCTGGTAGGCCTTGCCGGTCGGGCTGCTGTCGTTGGTGTCCACCGGGTCCATGATGCCCACCGCCACCCGCAGGCCGTCCATCACTGGGGTGCGATAGGTGATCTGCGAGGTGGGGAACGGGTACGGGTAGCCGCTACCGATGTTGCCGAACGATACCCCGCCGCCGTCCACCAGCCCCAGGGTGTCACTGACCTGGCCATAACCGGCCAGCAGTTCGTCGAGCAGGATATTGGAACGGGCGAACAGCCCGAAGTCCTTGCCGATCAGCACCTCACCCCACTCGGGGTTGGCCACGGTGCCGTAGAACTGGCGCACGTCGATGGCGGTATCGGTACCGTTGGTTTCGCTGTCGTTGATGGTCACCCAGAACGAGGCACGCGCGCCGAGCTTCAGGTCATCCACCTGCTTGCCCATGTTGAAGCCCAGGTAGTTGGGCAGAAAGCCCATCTTCACCCGTGACTGGCGGCGATCGAACTGCTCGCCCTGCCGGTCGACATCGCTGTTGACGTAGAAGGCGTTGATATAGCCGTCGGTGGAAAACGTCGTCTGGTCCTTGTCGTACAGCATGATCTCGGCCTGGGCGAGGCTGCTCAGGCAAAGGGTCGACAGGCTGACGGTAACAGCCGCCAGCAAGCGTGGGGACAGATTCTTATTGTTGTACATGGCGCGCTCCGAAACGGGGACGGGATGTCGGAGGCGATTATCAGAAGCTGGCAAACAGCCAGAAACGCTGCCTTGGAGGGGGCTGCCAGGTGCTTTGGGCCCGCGCGCGGGGCGTGATGATTCCGGCCCAGGACCGGGTTACACCCAGAGGCAAGACTTCTGGCGTAACCCAGAGGAGCAGGCGAGGATCAATACGGCAGACTGGAGCGAGCCCCGTCAAAGGTCCAGGGCACCACTGAGCAACGCGCCTAGCGTGCTTGAGGTATCAGCCCGTTGCTCGTCCAGCAGACACAACGGCAGGCCTTGCCAGGCGGGTGGCGAATCGGCCAGCCCCTCGCCAATCAAGGCCAGCGGACAAGCGATCTGCATTTGCAGCGAACGCAGGCGCCTGGCCAAGGCTGGGTCCACCGGCACCTGAACCTTGATCACCAGTGCCGCAGGCTGCATCGCCGCACATAGCATGGGGATTTCTTCCAGCGGCTGCCCGCACCCGAGCACTTCGATGCGTTGCTGCTCGCCGCTCAACAACAGCCCGGTACACAATACCTGCAGTTCGGCTTGCCCCTCGGTGCCTGCCAGCAGCACGCGCGGCGCATCGGCCTGGTTCATCTGCAGACGCAGCAGCAGGCGGGCGCGCAGGAACATGTCCAGAAACAGCCATTGGCTACGCTGGCCCGGCGCAATGCCTGAAGCCAGGCCATGCCAGACCGGCATCAGCACCTGGCGCAGCACGCTGGCCTTGGGCAGGATGGTGAACAACTGCCCGTGGATGGCTTCCAACGCTTGTGTATCGAATGCCTGGGTGGCGCGCTCCACGGCGACGCGCCAGTCGTCGAAGCCCGAGTGCTGCTGCACCGGCGCATCTGGCTGACCTGCGAGGATGTCGCCTACCTTGCTGATGGGCACGCCATTGCCGGTCCAGTGCAAGATGTCGCGTATGCGCTGGACATCCCGGGCCGTGTACAGGCGATGGCCGCCCTCGGTGCGCTGCGGGCTTATCAACCCATGGCGCCGCTCCCAGGCCCGCAAGGTCACCGGATTGATGCCGGTCAGGCTGACCACATCGCGCATGGGTAACAAATCGGCTGGGGTGGCGTCAGTCATGATGAGGGTTTATCTGGGGGGTGGCACATTCTAAACCCATATGCACCTTCTGCGGCGAGCCTCGTTGGTTCATCATGCAACAAACGGCGCCGAGGCCTTCTGCACGCAGGCCAGGCTGCGCACTTCGCATACAAATGCCTGTAGGTGGGCCCCATGATCAACGCGAAACTCCTGCAACTGATGGTCGAGCATTCCAACGATGGCATCGTCGTCGCAGAGCAAGAAGGCGACGACAGCATCCTCATCTACGTCAACCCCGCCTTCGAGCGCCTGACCGGCTATCGCGCCGAGGAAATCCTGTATCAGGACTGCCGTTTTCTGCAGGGCGAAGATCATGACCAGGCGGGCCTCGACAGCATCCGCGAGGCAATCCGTGGAGGCCTCCCATGCTGCCAGGTGCTGCGCAATTACCGCAAGGACGGGAGCCTGTTCTGGAACGAGTTGTCCATCACGCCCGTGCACAACGAAGCGGACCAGTTGACGTACTACATCGGCATCCAGCGCGACGTTACAGCGCAGGTTTTCGCCGAGGAAAAGCTACGCGAGCTGGAGGCCGAGGTAGCTGAATTGCGCCGGCAACTGGGCCAGGCGGAGCGCTGACCAAAACCTATACAAGGTCGTTGACTTGTATAGATTTACGCTTAGACTTCAGCTATACCTGTACAGCAAGCCATTTCTGTACAGGATTCCTGGAGCCCAGCATGTCAGCGTATCTGCAGCAATTCGCCGAGCATTTCACCCGCCTCGACGGGGGCAACCTCGGCACCCTTGAAAAGCTGTACAGCGACGATGTCACCTTTCGCGATCCGTTGCATCAGATCCAGGGGCTGACGGCTCTGCGGGCCTATTTCGCGCAGTTGTACGCCAACGCTCACGATATCCGCTATGCCTTTTCCAGCGCCGACGAAGTGACGCCCGGGCAAGGTTACCTGCGCTGGACCCTGCAGTTCCGCCATCCACGCCTGGCCGGTGGTGAGCAGATCACCTTGCAGGGATGCAGTTACCTGCAATGGCATGAACGGGTGCATTTCCACCAGGATTATTTCGACGCAGCAGCACTGCTCTACGAACACGTTCCGGTCATGGGCCGTGCGATTCGATGGCTCAAAGGCAGGGTCGCATGAGCCGCTGCTGGCTGACAGGCGCAAGCAGCGGTATCGGTGCCGCACTTGCACAATGCCTGCTGGAGCAAGGCCATCAGGTTGCCTTGGGCGGACGCAATGCGGATCGTCTCGCGCCGTTGGCTGAACACTTTCCCGGGCAGGTGCTGCTGGCCATCGGCGACCTCGACGACCCTGTACAGGTATCCGGGATCGCAACCCGTATCGAGCAGGCCTGGGGAGCGCTGGACCGGGTGATCCTCAATGCAGGCACCTGCGAGTACCTGGAACCGGGCCATTTCGACCCAGCCCTTGTCGAGCGCGTGATCCGTACCAATTTCCTTGCCGTCAGCTACTGCCTGGCAGCAGCCCTGCCCTTGCTTCGCGCTGGTCAGCACCCTCACCTGGTAGTGATGGGCAGTTCGGTGACCTGGCTGGCCTTGCCCCGCGCCGGCGCCTATGGCGCGTCCAAGGCAGCCGTGCGTTATCTGGTGGAATCGCAGCGCATCGACCTGGCCCGCGAAGGCATCGCCGTCACCCTCGTCAGCCCGGGCTTTGTCGACACGCCATTGACCCGTCGCAACGATTTCCCCATGCCGCAGCTGTGGTCGGCGCAGCGCGCAGCCAGCCATATTGCCAAACGCCTTCCCGAACGCCCGCTGGAAATCAACTTCCCCCTGCTTTTCACCCTGGTATTGCGACTGCTCGGCGCACTGCCCGCACGCCTGCGCCTGGCGCTAGGGCAACACCTTGCCCGTCATGAACAGGAATGATGATCCATGCGTATAGCAATAATCGGCAGCGGCATCGCAGGGCTATCCTGCGCTCATCTGCTGTCACGCAGGCATGAGGTTACGGTTTTCGAAGCCGAGCAATGGATCGGGGGCCACACGCATACCCTCGATGTGATCTGGCAGGGTGAACGCCATGCAATAGATACCGGCTTCATCGTATTCAATGACTGGACCTATCCGCACTTCATCCGCTTGCTCGAGCACCTGAAAGTCGCCTCGCGGCCGACCGAAATGAGTTTCTCCGTGCATGATCCGGCCACCGGCCTGGAATACAACGGGCACGACCTGAACACCCTGTTTGCCCAACGCCGCAACCTGGTGTCCCCGGGGTTCTGGGGGATGCTAAGGGACATTCTGCGTTTCAACCGTCAGGCGCTCGCCGACCTGGATAACCAGCGTATCGATGCCAACGCTACCCTGGGCGCCTACCTCCAGATGCAGCGGTATGGGCAGCGCTTCATCAATCATTACATCGTACCGATGGGCTCGGCGATATGGTCGATGTCCCGCGCGGACATGCTCGGCTTCCCACTTGCGTTCTTTGTGCGGTTCTGTCGCAACCACGGCTTGTTGTCGGTCAACCAACGCCCACAGTGGCGCGTGATCGAAGGGGGCTCGCGCAGCTATGTCGGTCCGCTGTGCCGACCGTTTGCCGGGCGCATCCGCCTCGACTGCAAGGTTTACCGGGTCAGCCGCGACGAAGGTGGCGTCACCCTGATGAGCGCTGCCGGTACCGAACGTTACGACAATGTGGTGTTTGCCTGCCACAGCGACCAGGCCCTGGCGCTGCTGGAAGCGCCGAGCGTGCAGGAGCGGGAAGTGCTCGGCGCCATCGGCTATGCCAGCAACGATGTGGTGCTGCACACCGATACCCGTCTGCTACCCCACCGCAAACGCGCCTGGGCCAGCTGGAACTACCGGCTCGGCGGGCCACAGCAGGCGCCTGCCGCGCTGACTTACAACATGAACATTCTGCAAGGCATCCAGGCACCGGCGACGTTCTGCGTGAGCCTCAACCAGACCGCGCTGGTGGATCCGGCGCAGATCATTGCCCGCTTCCAGTACGACCATCCGCAGTACAGCCTTGCGGCGTGCGCCGCGCAGGCGCGCCAGGAACAGCTGCAGGGCCAGCGCCACAGTTACTTCTGCGGCGCCTACTGGGGCAACGGCTTTCACGAAGATGGCGTGGTCAGTGCATTGAAGGTGGCCGCGCATTTCGGAGAGCACCTGTGAACAGCAGCCTTTGCGTGGGCTGGGTCAGCCACCGGCGCCTGGCGCCGCGCCCCCACGCCTTCCGCTACAGGATCGGCATGTTCTACCTGGACCTGGACGAGCAAGCCTTGCTGACAGGCCTGTCACGCTGGCTGTGGCGCTGGCGCCTGGCGCCGCTCAGCTGGAACGAGGCAGATTACCTGCCAGCCCAGACCCGCCGGGGCGAGCCCCTGGCCCAGGCTGCACGCTTGCTGGTGCGCAGCGCGACGGGAGAGATGCCTGAGGGGCCGGTGCACCTGCTCACGCAATTGCGTTGCTGGGGGCTGTCGTTCAACCCGGTCAGTTTCTATTTCTGCCATGACCGCGACGGACGACTGACGGCAATCCTGCTGGAGGTGCGAAACACGCCATGGCGCGAACGCTTCCATTACGTGCTACCGGTCAGCGAAAACCTTGCCAGGCCCTTCACTGTCACCAAGGCCTTTCATGTGTCGCCTTTCATGCCACTGCACATGGACTATCGCTTGCACTTTGCCCTGGACGCAGAGCATGTGCGCATCCACATGGAGAACTGGCAAGCCGATAGCAAGGTGTTCGAGGCCGACCTGGCCCTGCATCGCCAGCCGCTGGATAAAGCCGCCGTGCACCGATACGTACTGGCCTTCCCCTGGATGAGCCTGCGCACCGTCGCGGCCATCTACTGGCAGGCACTGCGCCTGTTGTTCAAACGCACACCCATCCATGACCACACGCCCAGCCAGAGTGACCTGGCGCTCGGCCATTCCTGCGAGGACCCTGATGATGTCGAACCCCACCCTGAGCGTTAGCAAGTTCGCCGGCCTCGGGCCGTTGTTCGGTGGCCTGGCACGAAACGCCGTGCTCGCCAGCCTGGGCAGGCTGCGCCATGGCCATTTGCGCCTGCTCAGCCACGGGCAGCAATGGAGCTTCGGTGACGCCGACAGCCCGCTGCAGGCCGAGGTGGAAATCCTTGATGACATCACCTGGAGCCTGATAGCCGGCAATGGCTCGATCGGTGCTGGCGAAGCCTACATCCACGGCTATTGGCGAAGTCCCGACCTGGCGCTGGTGACTCGCCTGTTTGTCGCAAACCTTGAGGTACTTGACACCCTCGAGGGTGGCCTGGCCCGCCTCGGCCGCCCTGCCCTGCGGTTGCAGCACAAACTCAACCGCAACAGCAGGCGCGGTGCCCGTCGCAATATCCTGGCGCACTACGATCTGGGCAATGCCCTGTTCGAGCGGCTGCTGGACCCCACCATGATGTATTCGGCAGCCCGGTTCGAACACCCTGAACAGACGCTGGAACAAGCTCAGTTGCACAAGCTGGAGCGCATCTGCCAGAAGCTGGAACTGTGCCCTGCCGACCATCTGCTGGAGATCGGCTGCGGGTGGGGCAGCCTGGCAATCCACGCCGCCACCCGATATGGCTGCAAGGTCACCACCACCACGCTTTCCGAGGCGCAGTACAGCCATACCCTGCAACGCGTTCAGGCCCTGGGGCTGGAGCAGCGCGTGAAAGTGCTTCGCGAAGACTACCGCGATCTTCAAGGCACCTTCGACAAACTGGTCTCGATCGAGATGATCGAGGCTGTCGGCCACCGTTACCTGCCGGTGTATTTCCGCCAGTGCGCCTCGCTACTCAAGCCCGACGGGCTGATGCTGTTGCAGGCGATCACCATCCGCGATCAGCGCTATGCACAGGCGCGGCGGTCGGTGGATTTCATCCAGCGCTACATCTTCCCCGGTGGCGCCCTGCCTTCGTTGAGCGTGATGCTGGAAACTGCCAGCCGGCACACCGCACTCAACCTCTTGCACATGGAAGATTTCGGTCAGGACTATGCCCGCACCCTGCGGCACTGGCGAGAAAACCTGCGCCAGGCACGCGCAGCGTTGACGGACCTTGGCTACGACGACATGTTCCAGCGCCTGTGGGAGTTCTACCTGTGTTACTGCCAAGGCGGTTTTGAGGAGCGCGCCATCGGTGTCGCGCATCTGCTCTGGGCAGCGCCCCAGGCACGGCGCGCGCCCTTGCCTGGCAGTGCCTGATGAGCCGTCGCTGGCTGCTCGCCAATGCCTTGTGGCTACAGGCTGGCTGGTGGCTATGTGTATTGGGGGCCGAAAAAACCTTCCTGTCGTTGCTTGTGATTCCTGGCCTGGCCGTGCACCTGAGCCTGTGCCCGGACGTCCACGCAGAGGTCAAGGCGCTGTTGCGCGTAACGCCGGTGGGATGTGTGCTGGACAGCGCGCTGGGCGTGTTCGGTTTTGACACTTGGCCACTGCCGCTGTGGCTTGCGCTGCTGGGGCTGGTGCTGGCCAGCGGCATGCGCCACAGCCTGGCATGGGCCGACAGGCACTGGCGGCTCGGTGCGCTGATGGGTGCAGTTGGCGGCCCTCTGGCCTATCTGAGCGGGGCGAGGTTGGCAAATGTCGACTTGCCCATGGGCACGCTGGAAACCGGCCTGTTACTGGTGCCGATATGGGCCGCTACCCTGCCCTTGCTCGCGCGCCTCGCGGTGCGGTGCTGACTTGCGGCATCGTTCGGAGCAGTAGCGCACCTGCGCCCAGCAACGCGCCCAGCGCTTGCGCCAGTTGAACGGCCGCCCACACACCACGCAGATCTTGCTGGGCAAAAGACCCTTTTTCATATCGGCTGCGCCGCATCGAGTTGTGCCAGCAGTGACTGGCCACGCTGCCACACGGCATCGCGACGGTCAGCCGCCATGCCATCCAGGCTTCGATAGACCAGCGCCAGACGCGGGTTAGCCGAAAGTTCCGAGCGATGGCGAATCAGAAAATGCCAATACAACGCATTGAACGGGCAGCCATCCACCTCGGTCACGTGGTCAACCCTGTAACTGCATGCCTTGCAATGGTCGGACATGCGCTGGATATAACGACCACTGGCGCAGTAAGGCTTGGACCCCAGGTAGCCACCGTCGGCGTACATCACCATACCAAGCGTGTTGGGCAGCTCGACCCAGTCGAAGGCATCCATGTAGACCGCCAGGTACCACTCACAAATCGCGGCTGGGGCGATACCGGCCAGCAAGGCGAAGTTGCCGGTGACCATAAGCCGCTGGATATGGTGAGCGTAGCCCAGGCGAAGGGTCTGGCCGATGGCCTGCTCCATGCAGCGCATGCGGGTGCGCCCGGTCCAATAGAATTCTGGCAACGCTCGCTCGTTGCCCAGGTAGTTGAGCGCCGCATACTCCGGCATGCGCAGCCAGTAGATGCCGCGCACATACTCGCGCCAGCCGATCAACTGGCGGATGAAGCCCTCTGCTGCATTGAGCGGTACTCGCCCCTCGCGCCAGGCCTTGTCGACCTCCTCGCACAGGCAACGTACGTCCAGAAGCCCGATGTTCAGCGCCGCACTGATGCGCGCATGGAACAGGTACGGCTCGCCCTCGGCCATCGCATCCTGGTAGTCACCGAAAGCTGCCAGGCCGAAATCCAGAAAGTGTTGCCAGAGCTGCCTTGCCTCGGCATGAGTCACCGGGTAGTCGAAACCGTCGATGGCTCCGTAGTGGTCGCTGAAGCGTTGGCGTACCAGGGCTATTACCGCTGCCGTGATCTCGTCCTGCTCGAAATGCGCGGCGAAGGGGCCACGCAGCTGGCGGGGCAAGGCCTTGCGATTGTCGCCATCGAGATTCCAGGTTCCACCTGCCGGGCTGCCGTCAGGCTCCAGCAGCAGACCGGTACGCTTGCGCATGCCACGGTAGAAGTACTCCATACGCAGTTGGCCGCGTTCCCGGGCCCAGCGCGCGAAGGCTTCGCGAGAACAGAGAAATCGCGTGTCGCGATGCCACACAAGCGGCAGTGAGGCATCGCGCAACGCCTGCTCCAGGCGCCACTCTCCGCACTCGGTCAGGTGAATATGCGTGGCTCTCAGGGCTTGCTGCCAGCGCCGCAACTCGCCAACGATGGTTCCGCTGTTGCCGTCATCATCAAGTTTCACATAATGCACCTGCCAACCGCGCTCGCGCAGTGCCAGTGCGAAGTGCCGCATGGCGCTGAAGATCAGGACGATCTTCAGCGGATGATGCGGCACGTACCTGGCCTCCCCTTCCACTTCCGCCATCAGCACAGCATCGCGGGCAGGATCGAGGGCTTTCAGGCTTGCCAGGTCGAACGACAGCTGGTCACCCAATACCAGGCCCAGGCGCATCGTTCAGGTTACCCCAGGCTGGTAAACGTTACCGCTACGCAGATTCATGGCACACCCTCCAGCAGACGCTGACGCAGTTGTTGATCCCTGGCCCGTGGATCGAGCCAGATGGCGAAGAACGCCCGGGCAAAGGCCGGGTCGGCGATCGCCCGGCTGAGTTTGCCATCGACGTAGAAACGGCAGCCCTGCCCCGGCATGTACAAGCCGGTGATGCGCATCCCAGGGCGTACATCCACGAACGCCTGCTGCATGGCCTGGGACCACGCCGCGCGCCGCTGCGGCGTCAGGCTATCAGGATCCAGGCGGTACATTTCCTCGAGGCTGGCCTTCACGAGCATGTCTCTGGACAGCGTCCGGTGATAGGCGAGTTCAAGGGCAAAAGGCCGGTTCCAGTCCTGAACCGGACCTGCTGCCCATAGCTGTGCGGTGTAAAGACGCAGGCCGAACCAGGTGAACTCACCGGAGCCCAGCCGTTGCGCTGCCGGCAGCTCCGCTCGCCAGTCCGCCGCCTCGGACAGGCCTGTCAGTAGCAGGCAAAGCCAGGTCCAACGAGCAGTGCGCCCCATGGTAACCTCGAGCACTCCAAAATACCTGTACAACATTGGTAATTATGTACAGGTTTTAGCCATATTGTACAATTTTTAGTGTCTACCCCGTAGCGACATGTCGGCGCAAGTGGTGAACAGGCGGACATACGGTGATGCCAGGAAAAGGAGGCAGTTCAGTGAACCTTATCAATGACCTTCAATCTCCCGCCAACGTACTGGTCTGCGGAGCCAGCCAGGGAATTGGCCTTGCACTGTGCACGCAGTTGCTGGGGCGCGCCGACATCGGGCGGGTGTTTGCCGTCTCGCGACATGCCACCAGCAGCCCTGCGCTGGATGCTTTGTTCGCCGAGCACCCAAGACAGTTGGTTCGCATCGACTGCGACGCGTGTTCCGAAGTGGCACTGCAAACACTGGCGGCGCGGGTGGGCGCCTGCTGCGACCAGCTGAACCTTGTACTGTGCACGCTTGGCGTGCTGCAAGAGGCACCCGCACGGGCCGAAAAAGCGCTGACACAGGTAGACATGGCTGGGCTGCTGGCCAGCTTCACGACCAACTGTTTCGCCCCTGTCCTGCTGCTCAGGCACTTGCTGCCCTTGTTGCGACAGCAACCGATGACCTATGTGGCACTGTCGGCGCGGGTCGGGTCGATCAGCGACAACCATCTTGGCGGATGGTATAGCTATCGCGCCAGCAAGGCCGCGCTCAACCAGCTTCTGCACACTGCGAGCATCGAACTCAAGCGACTGAACCCTGCTTCCACGGTACTATTGCTGCATCCCGGGACCACCGACACCCGCCTTTCCCAACCCTTTCAGGGCAATGTACCGCCGGGAAAACTGTTCTCGCCGGCATTTGCAGCGACATGCATCCTAGCGCTGGTGAGCCGACACGGCCCCGACCAGAGCGGTACATTCTGGGCGTGGGACGGCACACCGATTGCCTGGTGACGCCAAAGCCAGCATGGCTTGGCTTCTCTTGTCAGCTGAACACCCAGAGCACGCGGGTGGGCTTGTCGGTGAGGTTGGCGTAACGAAAACTTGCGTGGGGTTGCAGCTGAAAACTGTCACTGGCGCGCAGCGTTACCGGCTCGCCGCCATCCAGCCAGACGGTCAGTTCGCCTTCGAGCACGAAGCAGCCCTGCTCCGAGCTGTCGTCCAGGTACTCCTCGCCACTGCTGGCCCCAGGCTCCAGGTGGCTGTCGAGCATGGAGAACGCGCCCGTTATCGTGGGGGATGCCAGCACATCGGTGATGCCACCGGCCAGGTGAAGGGTACGACGCTCGTGAGGGCGGGTGACCCACTCGAGTTCGCGCGGCTGGTCCAGCTTGTAGAAATAGGCCGTGGAGACGCCGAGCTCTTCGCTGATAGCCGTGAGGTCGGCCACGGTTGGGCGGGATACACCCCGTTCGACCTGGGACAGAAAGCCCACCGAACGGCCGATGCGCTGCGCCAGTTCGCCCAGTGTCAGGCCCTTGAACTTGCGCAGGTCGCGAATCAGTACGGCCAGGCCTTCGATCTCTTCGTGAACTTTCATGGTTGAATCGCGACTTTCGGATGGGAAAAATGATGCCCTGAAAAGTACATGATTCATTTCACAAAGCAAGATGCTTCATGGCGATCTTGGGGCTGCTTTGCAGCCCTTCGCGGGCGTGCCCGCGAAGGGTCGCAAAGCGGCCCCAAACAATTCAACTGACTGGCACCAGTCCCAGGGCTCTTCCCTTACCGAACAGCCTCGTACGTCAAGTCCAGGCACTTGCGGGCTTTTTCCACCAGTTCGTCGATCTCCTCGATGCTGATCACCAGCGGCGGCGCGATGATCATGGTGTCGCCCACGGCACGCATGATCAGCCCGTTGTCGAAGCAGTGCTGGCGACAGATCATGCCGACACCTTTACCTTCATGACGCGCACGGGTGGCCTTGTCCTTCACCAGCTC
The DNA here is from genome assembly GCF_040784925.1 of Pseudomonas sp. X4. NCBI lineage: Bacteria > Pseudomonadati > Pseudomonadota > Gammaproteobacteria > Pseudomonadales > Pseudomonadaceae > Pseudomonas > Pseudomonas sp. X4. The sequence goes on from NZ_CP160798.1 coordinate 5,847,796, forward strand.
GATCGCGCCGAGCATGCCCAGGCCGCGTACCTCGCCTACCAGCGGGTGGTCGGCCAGCTCGCGCAGGCGTTGTTGCAAGTACGGAGCGGTCTTGTCGTGCACCTGCTCGATGATCTTTTCATCACGCAGTATCCGCAGGTTCTCCAGGCCCACCGCAGCCGCCACCGGGTGGCCGGAATAAGTGAAGCCGTGGTTGAAGTCGCCGCCTTCGCTGATGACTTTGGCCACTTCATCTCGCACGATCACGCCGCCCATGGGGATATAGCCGGAGGTAAGGCCCTTGGCGATGGTCATCAGGTCAGGCTTGAGGTCGTAGTAGTCGCTACCGAACCACTCGCCTGTACGGCCGAAGCCGCAGATCACTTCGTCAGCGACGAAGAGGATGTCGTACCTGGCCAGAATCTCCTTCACCTTCGGCCAGTAGGTCTGCGGTGGAATGATCACCCCGCCAGCGCCCTGGATCGGTTCGGCGATGAAGGCGGCAACGTTGTCCACGCCAACTTCGAGGATCTTCTTCTCCAGCTGTTCGGCCGCCCACACGCCGAAGTCGGCCTCGGTCATGTCGCCGCCTTCGCCATACCAGTACGGCTGCGGGATATGCACGATATCCGGGATCAGCCCGCCCTGCTGGTGCATGCCGCTCATGCCGCCCAGGCCCGCGCCGGCCACGGTGGAGCCGTGGTAACCGTTGATGCGGCCGATGATGACCTTCTTGCTCTTCTGGCCCTTGAGCGCCCAGTAATGGCGGACCATGCGCAGCACGGTGTCGTTGCCTTCGGAGCCGGAGCCGGTGAAGAACACATGGGTCATGCCTTGCGGGGCCACATCGGTGATCGCCTTGGCCAGTTCCAGCGCGGGCGGGTGCGCGGTCTGGAAGAACAGGTTGTAGTACGGCAGCTGCTTCATCTGCTGGCTGGCGACGTCGGCCAGCTCATCGCGCCCATAGCCCACCGCCACGCACCACAGGCCCGCCATGCCATCGAGAATCTTGTGGCCTTCGCTGTCCCAGAGGTATACGCCCTTGGCCGAGGTGATGATGCGCGGGCCTTTCTCGGCCAGTTGCCGAACATCGCTGAACGGGGCCAGGTGGTGGTCGCGGCTCATGGCTTGCCAGGCGAGGGTCTGGGAATTCTGCTCACTCATTGACTTCACTCCATCACGTTGCGCAGCCGTGCCACGCAGGTACTTTTTTGTAATTGGGAAAGATCGCTGTCAGGCGGACTTCAACAGCATCTGGCGCAATACCGAGCGATGCCGGCAGGCCTTGCCAAAGGACTGGAAGATGGTCAGGTAATGCGGGTTGTCCATGACCTGGTACTCGGGGTGCCATTGCACGGCCAGGGCAAAACCCTTGCTGTTCTCGACCGAAATCGCTTCCACCAGGCCATCGGGTGCCAGCGCCTCCACCCTCAGCCCGGGGGCCAGTACATCGATGCCCTGGCCGTGGATGGAATTGACATCGATAACCGCCGGTAAGCCCATGCGGTCGAGCATGCCGCCGGGCTCTATGTGCAGGGCGTGACGCGGGCCGTATTGCTTTTCGATGGGCTCACCCTTGCTTTCGCGGTGGTCCATGAACATGCCGGTCTCATGCACCTTCTGGTGCAGGGTGCCGCCCAGCGCCACGTTCATTTCCTGGAAGCCACGGCAGATGCCAAGCACCGGCACACCGGCGGCGATGGCCGCACGCATCAGCGGCAAGGTGGTGGCATCACGCAGCGGGTCGTGATGGGTGCCCGCTGCACTGGCCGGGCCGTTGTAGTGCAACGGTTCGATGTTGGACGGCGAACCGGTGAAGATCAGCCCATCCACCACGTCGAGAATATCGGCGCTGTCCATCAGGTCTGCGAGGCTGGGTATCACGATGGGCAGCCCGCACGCTGCCTTGGCCGCCGCGCGCGCGTACTTCTCGCTGATGGTCTGGGTTGCATGCAGCTCGATCATGCTGGTGCATGCGGTAATGCCGATAACGGGCACACGTGGCATATCTTCCTCCGGCAAATCCATATTGCGCGTTGTATTGAAACGGTAGAAAGGCAGGGGGCAGCGGCGCTGCCCCAACCCCGGCACCTACAGGAACCAGCGGTATTCGCGGGCATCGATGTGGCGCATGAAGTCCAGTTGCTCCTGGTATTTGTTTTCGCAGTAGACCATCACGAATTCACTGCCCAGGCCCTCGTTCACCTCCGGGTGGTGACGCATGGCCGCCAGGGCACTGAAGGCATCCTTGGGGAACTCGATGCCGCTCTGGCGGTTGTCGTTCAGCGGGGCAATGGGCTCGACGCCACGTTCCAGGCCATGCTCCATCCCGGTCAGGATGGCCGCCAGCACCAGGTACGGGTTGGCATCGGCACCGGCGAGGCGGTGTTCGATGCGCAGGTTGCGCAAGTCGGACTCGGGGATGCGAATACACGCATCGCGATCTTCGAAACCCCAGCTGGCCTTGCTCGCCGCGTTGACCATGGCGCCGTAACGGCGGTAGGCATTGTGGTTGGGGGCGAAGATCGGCATGCAGTGCGGCAGCAGCTCCAGGCACCCTGCCACCGCATGGCGCAGCTTGCGCTGGTCATCGCCGGCCAGGATGTTGTTGCCGGCGTTGTCGTACAGGCTGACATGCACATGCATGCCGCTGCCCGGCGCGTCGAGGTACGGCTTGCTCATGAAGCTGGCTCGGTAGCCGTGCTTCATCGCGATCCCGCGGGTACTGCGGCAGAACAGCGCCGACCAGTCCGCCGCGCTCATGGCATCGTCGCTGTGCGAGAAGTTGATCTCGAACTGGCCTGGGCCCAGCTCCGCGGTGATGACGTTCGCCGGCACGCCCTGCTCGTTGGCGCCATCGACCATCTCGTGCAGCACCGGTGCGAAACGCGACAGCCGCTCGATGTGCATGTTCGGCTGGTCGTCGTGGTCGTCGGTCGCCTTGTCGCGTGGGTACTGTGGCAGGCCGTTGTCGAGCTTGCGGTCGAACAGGTAGAACTCCAGCTCGAAGGCCACCACCGGGCGAATGCCGCGCCTGGCCAGGCGCTGGATCACCCGGGCCAGCACTTCACGGGGCTCGAACTCGATGGGCTTGGCAGTGCCGTCGGAGGTGATGAGCATCTGCGCGATCGGTTCCTTTTCCCAGCGCACCGGCTTGAGGGTACCCGGCACCAGGCGGCGGGCGGCATCCGGGTCGCCGTCGGCGAAGCAGTAGTCACCGATCGGGTAGAGGCCACCCTGGGTGCCCAGCAGCACGCAGTTCTGCGGCAACTTCAGCGGCGCGCCGGCTGCGACTTTTTCCAGCATGTCCATGGGGTAGCGCTTGCCGTAGAAGTGCCCGGGAATATCCAGCGCAATCAGGTCGACATAACGTATTTCTGGGTGCTGCGCTCGGAACGAGCGCACTTCAGTCAGCAGATCCGGAAAGACGACACTCATCTTCTTGTCCTTGTGAGGTGAACGAATTCAGTTGAAGACCCAGAGCACGCGGGTGGCTTTTTCCGTCAGGTTGGCGTAACGGAACTGCGCGTGGGGGTGCAGCTGGAAGCAGTCGTTGGCCTGCAGGGTCACGGCGTCGCCGTGGTCCAGCCAGACCGTGAGTTCGCCTTCGAGCACGAAACAGCCCTGCTCGGAACGGTCAGTCAGGTACAGCTCGCCACTGCTGGCGCCTGGCTCGAGATGGCTGTCGAGCATGGAGAACGCGCCGCCGATGGTGGGCGAAGCCAGCACATCGGTAATGCCCGACTCGAGGTACAGCGTGCGCCGCTCGTGGGGGCGCGTGACCCAGCTGACGCTGCGCGGCTTGCTCAGGTTGTAGAAGTACGCGGTGGATACGCCGAGCGCTTCACTGATGGCGGTGAGGTCGGCCACGGTAGGGCGCGAAACACCGCGCTCGACCTGGGACAGGAAGCCGACCGAGCGGTTGATGCGCTCGGCCAGTTCGCCCAGGGTCAGGTTCTTGAATTTGCGCAGGTCGTGAATAAGGATCGCGAGGGCTTCAACCTCTTCGTGCATCTTCATCGTTTGAGACTGCCGTGAAATTTTTAGAGTTATTTTTCATGAAAAATTACATGAAAAATTTCACGAGTCAAGCCGAAGCTGAAAATGGGAAGCCGCGAATGGAGGTGGGGGGCAACAAGTAGCGAAGAGGCGTAACGAGAAAGGTAACTTGAGGCCCTCAGGACGCGAGGGCCTGCGAACGCTGCCGTACCGGCATTTCATAGCGGTGCGGTTGCTGCCAGGCCAGCTGTGCCTGGACATCGACCGCCGCATCCATCACTTTCTGCGCCCAGTTCTCATCCTTGGGGCACACCACCACCACGCGAAAACCGTGGTCGACGCCTTCCAGCCGCACGCCCTCGGAATCATCGACATGCAGGTCGATGTCGAAGGCCGACGGCAACTTCGAGGGCGCATTCTCAAGCCCGTTCACGGCCAGAATATGCTGGTGCCGGTCACTGTTGACCACGCCATCGACGCGGATACCGTAGAGCATCAACCAACGGCGGATGTAGGACGGCGTGCGCCCCGACGAGGTGTAGATCCAGATGCTGCAACCCTGGCGGCGCAGGTCGCGGATCAGCGAGCGCGTGCCACTGCGCAGGGGTTCACCCAACCAGCGGTGGACGAACGCCGGCAGCTTGCTGTGCTCGGCGGCGGCGTGCTCGGCCTGGCAGGCGAGCGTGTCGTCGATATCGAACGAAATGCGTACCTGCGGGCGATTGAACGTGCGCTCGAGGGCTTGCCGCCCGCGCTGGAACAGAGAAGGGCTTTGCATCAGCGGCACCTCTCGCGCGCAGGCATGGATGCGCCGCCGAGGAAGAACTTGCCGGGCTCGGGCGCGTGCGCTTCAAGGAAAGCTGCATACTTTTTCTTGATCTTGGGTAGTTCGTACAAAGCCTTGACCCCATGCTTGGCGGAGTTGCGTATGACCGAGGACGGGTTGAAGTAACCCTCGGCGTTGTCCAGCGACAGCACGAATGGTGGTAGCCCCGCGCGCATCAGCAAGTAGCTGACAATGAGCGACCCTGTGCGGTTGTTGCCTTCGATGAACAACTGCGGCTTGCTCAGAATTCGAACGTAGACACCCGCCGCGCGCTTCCAGATCGAGTCGCTGCCATACGAGCAATACCAGTTGTAGAGGTCCTTGATGCCGCCCTCCACATTATTGAAAAAGTGCGCCTCGGTCGCCGCCAGGTGCGGGGCAAATTCCAGCCTGCGTGCCGGGTCGCTGCCGCACAGCACGGTGGCGTTGATCTCCAGCATCAGGTTCAGTTGCTGCAGGTCGAAAAGGTCGACACCCCGGGCGACATAGTCGTCAATCAGGGCATAGCCTTCAACCACATTCAGCAGCACCTCGTCGGTGAATGGATCCCGCGGTTCGGTGAAATGCTGGCTGAGTTCGGCAAAGCGGGCCTGCACCTCACGCAGTGCGCGCTCTACCGCTGGCAGATCAAGACGACGCGTCGCTGGCATTGGAAATCCCTGGTAACACTTGGCGGAAGGTAATGCGGCCGGGTGTTGCAGCCTTCCTGGCTGCAACACCCGGCCACCTTGGCAGGTACGGCCTCAGCTGAACTTGCCGCTGATGTAGTCAGCGGTCAGCTGTTCACGCGGGTTCTGGAAAATCTGCGTGGTCGGGCCCATTTCGACCAGGTAACCGGTACGGGTGCCCTTGGAGATGTCGACCGAGAAGAACGCAGTGGTGTCGGCCACACGAATCGCCTGCTGCATGTTGTGGGTCACCAGGGCGATGGTGTAGTCCTTCTTCAACTCGACCATCAGCTCCTCCACCCGGCGGGTGGCAATCGGGTCGAGTGCCGAGCAGGGTTCGTCCAGCAGCAGCACTTCCGGCTCGGTGGCGATGGCGCGGGCGATGCACAGACGCTGTTGCTGGCCGCCGGACAGGGCCAGGCCGCTGACCTTGAGCTTGTCCTTCACCTCGTCCCACAGCGCGGCACCCTGCAGTGCGTGCTTGACGCGGTCGCCGATGTCGCCCTTGTAGCGGTTCAGGCGCAGGCCGAAGGCGACGTTGTCGAAGATGCTCATCGAGAACGGGTTGGGCTGCTGGAACACCATGCCGATGTAGCGGCGCACCACCACAGGGTCGACGCCCTTGCCGTAGACATCCTGGCCCAGGAAGTGCACATGGCCTTCGAAACGGAAGCCCTTCACCAGGTCGTTCATGCGGTTGAGGCTACGCAGCACGGTACTCTTGCCGCAGCCGGACGGCCCGATGAAACCGGTGATCTCGTTCTTGCGGATCGGCACATGGCTGTCGCGAACGGCCATGAAATTGCCGTAGAAGATCTTGTCCAGCTTGCAGTCCATGACGATGGGGGCTTCGCTGACCACGGGAGCGGCTTTTGGCGCAGTGGATACGTTCAAGGTCGGATGCTCCCTTTCTCAATACTTGGGCTTGCCGAATACTCGGCTCAGAATGTTGATTACCAGCACGATCATCACCAGTACCAGCGAGGCCGCCCAGGCGAGCTCGAGCTGGTTGTCGAATGGCATGCCGGAGAAGTTGTAGATCAGTACGGCCAGCGAGGCCGTCGGGTTCATGACTGCCAGGTCGCCGTCATGCAGGATCCAGTAGTTGCTGAACAGCGCGGTGAACAGCAGCGGCGCGGTCTCGCCGGCGGCACGGGCCACGGCCAGCATGACGCCGGTCAGGATGGCCGGCAGGCCGGTGGGCAGGACGATTTTCCAGATCACCTGGGCACGGGTGCAGCCCATGCCGTAGGCGGCATCCTTCATGATCTTGGGCACCATCTTCATCGACTCTTCAGCGGTCAGCACGACGATGGGCAGCATCAGTACTGCCAGGGCCACACCACCTGCCGGGGCGGAGTAGGTGCCGGTGGTCATCACCACCAGGGCGTAGGCGAACACGCCGGCCAGGATCGACGGCAGGCCGGTGAGCATCTTGGCGGCGAAGCGCGCGGCGTTGGCCAGCTTGCTGTCCGGGCCGAGTTCGGCCAGGAACACCGCGGCCAGGATACCGACCGGTACGGCGATGGCGGCAGCAATGCCGACCATGACGAAAGTACCGGCCATGGCGTTGCCAAAGCCCCCGCCCATCTCGAAGCCGGTGGGTGGCAGCTCGGTGAACACCTCCAGGTTGAGGCGTGCGCCACCGCGGGTGATCAGCATGTACAGCACGGAAATCAGCGGCACGCTGGCCACCAGTGCCGCGAACCATGCCAGCGTGGTCAACACCAGGCTGCGCAGGGAACGGCCTTCCAGCTTGCGCTGCAGGCTGGGCAACGCGTTTGCAGGGGTGGTGAGGTTGGTCATCATTTGTTACCCCGCTGGGCGTAGAGCATGATCATCGAGCCGAGCACGTTCACCGCCAGGGTGATGAACATCAATACCAGTGCGGCGTACATCAGCACCTCGATCTCGTTCGGGCCGGCCTCCGGGAAGTTCAGCGCCAGCAAGGCCGCCAGCGTGTTGGCCGGGGCGAACAAGGACAGGGAAATGTTGTTGGCATTGCCCACCAGCATGGCCAGCGCCATGGTTTCACCCAGCGCACGGCCCAGGCCGAGCACCAGCGAACCGAAGATGCCGGTGGCTGCCGATGGCACCATTACCTTGAGGATGGCCTCCCAGTGGGTGGCGCCCAGGCCGTAGGCGGCCTGCTTGGTCTTCATCGGCACGCTGGTCAGGGCGTCCTGCGAAACGGCGGCGATGGTCGGCAGAATCATGATCGCCAGTACCAGCGCGGCAGGCAGCAGCCCTGGGCCGCTGAGGGAAGTACCGAAAAAGGGAATCCAGCCCAGTTCGCTGTTCAGCCAGGTGGTCAGCGGGCGAATGGCCGGGATGACCACATAGATCCCCCACAGGCCGTAGACGACGCTGGGGATGGCAGCGAGCAGCTCGACGATGGTGCGGAACACCGCCGCCAGCCGGGCCGGGAGGAAGTCCTGGGTCAGGAAAATGGCCATGCTGACGCCGAAGAAACCGGCGATCAACAGGGCGATCAGGGCGCTGTAGAGGGTGCCCCAGATCGCTGGCAGAATACCGTACTTGCCTTGGTTGACGTCCCAGACACTGCCGAACAGCACGTCAAAGCCGTGCTTCTCGATGCCTGGCAGTGCCTTGCGGCCCACTTCGTAGACCAGCGCGAAGACCAGCGCCAGCACCAGCACCACACCGATGCGTGCAAGCGCACGGAAGGTGCGATCAACCAGGAAGTCTTTCGCAGACGGTGGCTGGCACGCGGAGTCGGGGTTAGCCGGGATGGCAAAAGGAGTGTTCATTGGCAAGTTCCGGGACAGAGGGCAAACACACCCGGCATGGCCGCCAGACCACACCGGGAGCGCCTGGGCGTGTTACTGGATGTTGGCGGACGCTTTGCGTACCTGATCGACAACCGACGCTGGCAGCGGGATGTAGCCCATCGAGTCGGCGATCTTCTGGCCTTCGGTCAGGCTGTATTCGACCATTTCGCGCATGGCCTTGGCCTTGGCCGGGTTACCGTTGTCCTTGCGGAAGATCATCCAGGTGTAGGAGGTGATCGGGTAGGACTTGGCACCGTCCGGGTCAGGCAGCCAGGCCACCAGGTTCTCCGGCATCTGCACCGCAGCCAGCGCCTCGGCACCGCTCTCGGCGTTCGGCACGACATATTGGCCGGCCTTGTTCTGCAGCTGGGCGAAGTCGACCTTGGCCAACTTGGCGAAGCCGTATTCGATGTAGCCGATGGCGCCTGGGGTCTGGCGGACGGTGGCGGTTACGCCGTCGTTCTTCGGCGACTTGATGAACTTGTCGCTGGCCGGCCAGTTGACGGTGTTGCCTTCACCCAGCGCTTGCTTGAAGTCAGCGTTGATGGCCGACAGGTGCTTGGTGAATACCGCAGTGGTACCACTGGAGTCGGCACGCACGACCACGGTGATCGGGGTAGCTGGCAGTTTCAGCTCAGGGTTGGCCGCGACGATCTGCGGGTCGTTCCACTGGGTGATCTTGCCGAGGAAGATGTTGGAGTACACATCGCGTGGCAGCTTCAGCCCTTTAGGGTTGCCTGGCAGGTTGTAAGCCAGGACGATTTCACCGGCGGTCATTGGCAGCAACTGCACGCCCTCGCCGACCTTGGCGATTTCTTCGGCTTTCATTGCCGAGTCGCTGGCGGCGAAGTCGACGGTCTTGTTCAGAAAGTCCTGAACACCCGCCCCGCTCCCCTTGGACTGGTAGTCAACGGTGACACCGTCGGTTTGCTTGCTGAAGGCCTTGAACCAGGTCAGGTAGATCGGTGCCGGGAAGCTGGCGCCGGAACCGGTCAGGCGGACGTTCTCTGCGGCGAAGGATGCCGAAGTGGCGCAAAGAGAAACGGCAACGGCGAGTGCAGCAGACTTCATCAGGCGTATCATCGAAAAGCGCTCCGTGTGATGGCCGGCACACTTTGCAGCAGCAATGTTACAGCTTTGTGACCAATGAATGGCAAGCCGCACGGTAGAGCCGTCTGGCGGCGCCATCACGGCAACATCAGTGAGCAGAGCCCTGGACGGGTTCCTGTTTCAACCCTAAGGCCTCGATGTGTCGGTTGAATGACTGTTTCGAGTGGGCGACAGGTTTCCTGGCACCGCTGGTCGATTACCGGGCACTCGGGCGTTGCCGCGGCATTCAACCGCTCATGCAAACCAGACGGGAGTGAATGCCATGCCACGCGGCGACAAGGACAAATACACCGACAAGCAGAAGCGCAAGGCCGAACATATCGAGGAAAGCTACGAGCACAAAGGCGTGCCGAAAGACCAGGCCGAAGCGCGCGCCTGGGCCACCGTCAACAAACAGTCCGGTGGTGGCGAGAAGAAAGGCGGCTCGGGCAAGGCCACCTCTTCCAGCGAGAAGAAAACTGCCCGTTCGGACTCGGCCAAACGGGCGGCGAAGTCACGCCAGGGTCATTCCCGCACATCGGGCAGTTCCCTGGAAACCCAGAGCAAGCAGAGCCTGATGAAGGAAGCGCGCAGCAAAGACATCAAGGGGCGCTCCACCATGACCAAGGCGCAATTGGTGGAAGCGCTCAAACACGCATGACACAAGCCCCCGGCCCGGCGAATGTAACGCGGTGCATGGCACCGGCTACGCCGGTGTTCGCGGGCAAGCCCGCTCCCACACCGCCCCGTGCAGGCACCACGATCCCTGAGCAAGGCCATGGCCTTTACTGGAATGGCGCCAACCCTGGGCCAGGCGCGATCCCTGTGGGAGCGGGCGTGCCCGCGAAGAATGCAACGCGGTGCATGGCACCGGCTACGCCGGTGTTCGCGGGTGAACCCGCTCCCACACCGGCCCGTGCAGGCTTTCGCGATCCTTGGGCAAGGCCATGGCCTCTACTGGAATGGCGCCAACCCTGGGCCAGGCGCGATCCCTGTGGGAGCGGGTTTACCCGCGAAGAATGCAACGCGGTGCATGGCACCGGCTACGCCGGTGTTCGCGGGTGAACCCGCTCCCACACCGACCCGTGCAGGCTTCACGATCCTTGGGCAAGGCCATGGCCTCTACTGGAATGGCGCCAACCCTGGGCCAGGCGCAATCCCTGTGGGAGCGGGCGTGCCCGCGAAGAATGCAACGCGGTGCATGGCACCGGCTACGCCGGTGTTCGCGGGCACGCCCGCTCCCACACCGACCCGTGCAGGCTTCACGATCCTTGGGCAAGGCCATGGCCTCTACTGGAATGGCGCCAACCCTGAACCAGGCGCGATCCCTGTGGGAGCGGGTTTACCCGCGAAGAATGCAACGCGGTGCATGGCACCGGCTACGCCGGTGTTCGCGGGTGAACCCGCTCCCACACCGAGCCGTGCAAGCTTCACGATCCTTGGGCAAGGCTATGGCCTTTACAGGAATGGTGCCGATCTCGGGCCAGGCGCGATCCCTGTGGGAGCGGGTTTACCCGCGAAGAATGTAACGCGGTCCATGGCACCGGCTACGCCGGTGTTCGCGGGTGAACCCGCTCCCACACCGGCCCGTGCAGGCTTCACGATCCTTGGGCAAGGCCATGGCCTCTACTGGAATGGCGCCAACCCTGGGCCAGGCGCGATCCCTGTGGGAGCGGGCGTGCCCGCGAAGAATGCAACGCGGTGCATGGCACCGGCTACGCCGGTGTTCGCGGGTGAACCCGCTCCCACAGGGACCGCGCACGTCTCAAAAAATTGAGCAAGTCAATTGCGCCCACCTGGACCGCATCGCACTCAAGTTCCGCGAAGCTTCAACTGCATCAACCAATCCCGGCGATATCCGCCGCGTCGGCATCCCGGCAACTGTTGCGGGACGCGCATACGAATTCCGCCTCGGCGCGTGTCGGGTAGTTGAAGGTCAGGCGCAGCTTTTCTCGTGTGTCATAAAGGTCATAACCCTCCCCTAACGTCGCGGGAAAGCCAAGACTACGCGGGTAAATCTCTTTCTTGAGCGGCACAGCGGGAACCACAACAAAGCGCGTCTGCATGTTCATCCCCCTCCCGGCAGTCTCTTAGTATTAGTACCGCTAAGGGAAAGCATCAAGGTGACTCATACAAACAATCGCAACGCCGGGGTTACCCGCGAAAAGGCTGGGGCATCGCTACAGCGTAAACAACAGCTCCTGGCCAAGATACCTGGCGCTAACCTGATGCCCTGTTTCGTTCAGGTCGAATGGCTGGCACATGGCCCCTGTAGTCACCACATCGCCTGCCTTCAGGGTCTGGCCACGTTCGGCGGCATGCGCATAAAGGTGGGCCAGCGATGCCAACGGGTCGGTCGCCGCATCGCCAGACAAGCCCCGCGCCCGCAACTGGCCGTCTACGTATACCTCGGTGGTTTCGGCCAGGTCAGCCAGCAACGGCACATCGATGCCTGCTGCCAGGCTGTTGCCAATCACCAGCGCTTCAAACCCAACGTTGTCCGCCACGAAGCTTGGCCACCCAACAATCTTGCGATCGACGAAGCGCGAGCGCACCACTTCGAAGGTGACGCAGGTAGCGCGAATATCTTCGCTGGCCGGCACCCGCCCAACCTGGGGTGGAATATCGCGATCCAGCACGAAGGCGACCTCGCACTCGATGGTTACCGGCGTAACGGCCGGCAACCGGATATGCACACCACCAGCATGACAGCGCCCCGCCTCCAACTGGCCAATCAAGGGCCGGGACAAATTGGCTGCACGCATGGCTGCGGAGCTGCCGACACCCAGCTTCCACCCGGCACGCTGGCCTGCGGCGGCCGCAAACAACTCGTCCTGGCTGTCATAGCCCTGTTTCAACGTCTCGGGTTTGAGGCTGGCGGGCAGTTCCGCCAGCAGCTCACCGCTAAGCCAGTGCTGCAGCAACAAGGCTGCGGTACGTTGGTGAATGAAGAGCGAATTGTTCATCAAGACCTCGAGATTGATGGGCGATGGCGGGCAACAGATGCTAGAGCGTGGCATTGATAAGGATAAATATATTGTCATGATGCCTGGCATCACAAACCGTTATGACTCCCTTGTCTCCGACAAGCCAGCGCCCCCAGGTACTGCGCATGACTAATAGCCAACGCGGTCGATGTGGGAGCGGCCTTGTGTCGCGAAAGGGCCGCAGAGCGGCCCCGGCGATTTCGCAATGATGCGAAGATCCTGGGGGCGCTTCGCCCCCCTTTCGCGACACAAGGCCGCTCCCACAGGTGTTGCGTATCCTTGCGATTACTGACCGGTACTCACCGGCTGCTTCAGCAGCAATACGTAGGCCATCGCCGCCACCGCCGCGACCGCCGCACTGATCAGGAACGCCGAAGCAAACGACCCGGTCTGCTGAATGCTGAACCCCGTCACGATCGGTGCCACCGAACCCGCTAGGTAACCGCCGAAATTCTGGATGGAGCCAAACGAGGCCACGCGCCGGCTATCCACGACGGTATTGGCAATCATCCAGGCGGTGGAGCTGGCCATGTTCACGCTGAACAACGCGCAGCACAGCAGGGCCACGCTGAGCATGAAGCCGCTGCCGAACGATAGCGGCACGGTGAAGGCCGCCGCCGCGAACAACGCGCTCACCACTACCCGCTTGCGGCTACCCAGCACGCTGGCGCCGTTCTTCACCAGCCGGTCGCACACACGGCCCGCCACAATGGTGCCCAGGGCGCCGAAAACGTAGGCCAGCGACACCACCCAGGCTGTCTTGTACAAGCTCAGCCCGTGCTCACGCTCGAAGTAGCCCGGCAACCAGGTCAGGTGCAGCCACAGCATGTAGATCACCCCCATGAAGCCCAGCACAGCGCCCCAGGTGCTCTTGTGCCGGAACAACTCGGCCCATGCCGCCAGTTGTGCCTTCATGCTCGGCCTGGCCGTTGCCACCGCCTGCTTCTGCGCCTGGGCCGCCAGCAGGCGTTCACGCTCCTCGGCAGGCAACTCGGCCAGGTAACGTTCCTTGCTTTTATAGAAGGCGAACCAGCAAGCGGCGACCAGGATGCCGAACACCCCGGTGACTATGAACATGCCTCGCCAGCCCCAGTTGACCATCAGCAGCGTCAGCAACGGCGGCGCAATGCACGGCCCGATGCAGGTCGATGACAGCACGATGCCGGTCGGCGTGCCGCGTTTCTCGGCCTCGAACCACTCTGCCAGCGCCTTGGCCGCCGACGGGAACATCGGCGCCTCGCCGATCCCCAGCACCACCCTCAGCCCGATGAACGCGGAAAAACTGTTGATCAGGCCGGAGGCCGTCTGCGCCACCGACCAGCCCAGCAGTGCAGCCCCCAGCGAAATCTTGCTGCCCAGGCGGTCGATGATCATGCCCAGCGGCAACTGGGAAAAGGCATATGCCAGGGAAAATGCCGACAACAGAATGCCCATCTGTGACGGCGTGATCACCATGTCCCGCTGGATCGAGGTGTTGGCGATCGACAGCGCGCTGCGGTCGACGTAGTTGATGATGCCAATCACCAGCAGCAGGCTGACGGTGATGACCTGGTACTTCCTGAACGGGTTCGAGCTCGCGATCGCTTCAGGCTCGCGACCAAGCTCGGCTTGCGCATATTTGGTAGTCATGGGCGTTCACTTTTGTTGTTATTGGTTGAACAGCGGATCAGTGAGCTACATGGATGCCTCAAGCAGCCACTGGTAGTCCTCGGCAGACGCTTCACGCGGGTTGGTGCGGTGGCTGTGATCGGCCAGCGCGCCCTGGATGATGCGCGGGAACAGCTCTTCGCTGACGCCCAGCTCACGCAGCCCGGTCGGCAGGCCCAGCGCACGAGTCATGCGGCGGATCGCGTCTTCGATCTGGCCTTCGTCGGCCAGCCCCATCGCCTGGGCTATGCGTTGCATCTTGTGCTCGTTCAGCACCGTCTCGGCTTTGCGGTTGAAGGTGATGACGGCGGGCAGGAAGATCGCGTTGAGGGTGCCGTGGTGCAGCCGTGGGTTGATGCCGCCCAGTGCGTGGCTGAGGCTGTGCACGCAGCCCAGGCCCTTCTGGAATGCCAGGGCGCCTTGCAGCGAGGCGCTCATCATGTTGACGCGGCTATCCAGGTTGCCGGGCTCGCGGGTGGCGGTTTCGATGAAGCGCCAGGCGCGCCACAGCCCATCCAGGGCAATGCCGTCGGCGGGCGGGTTGAATGCAGGTGCCATGAAGGTTTCCAGGCAGTGGGCAATGGCGTCCATGCCGGTGGCGGCGGTGAGTTGCGCCGGCAGGCCAAGGGTCAGCGCCGGGTCGCAGATGGCAGCCTTGGGCACCACGTGGGGTGAGATCACGCCCACCTTGCGCCCGTCGTCGAGAATCAGGATGGCGCCCCGCCCTACCTCGCTGCCGGTGCCCGCCGTGGTCGGCACGGCGATCACCGGTGCGGTTGCCGCCGTAATGCGCGCCAAGCCGCCTTCGATCACCGCAAAGCTTTTCAATGGGCCGTCGTGCCTGGCACACACGGCCACACCTTTGGCCAGGTCGATCGCCGAGCCCCCACCAATGGCGATGATCCCGTCACAGCCACACTCCTGGAACATGGCAACCGCTTCACGCACGGCGTTCTCGTTCGGGTTGGGCGGTGTGCTGTCATAGATCGGCAATTGCGCGCTGCTGTCACTGAAGGTGCTCAAGGCCACATCGACGATACCGGCAGCACGCACGCCACGGTCCGTCACGATCAAAGGCCTGGTTATACCAATGCGCTCGCACTCGGCAGGCAGGCGCGCAATGGCGCCGATATCGAACTGGATCTGGGTGATGTAGTTGATCAGGGACATAGGGCCTTCACAGCCTCCTGGCGCTATTGTTATGGGCGGTTCCGCCGCACTGGATGCGACACCGTGCAGCGCCAGTATAGGAATGCGCGCCTGGCCATGGTATTGAGAACAATCCATATCGGTATAACCCGGACGCATACCAGATGACCCCTTCACTCAACTCGATCATGTCCAGGCTCCACGCCCGCCACCTGCGCCTGCTCATCGAACTGGACGAGCACCGCTCGCTGCTCGGCGCGGCAAGCAGCGTCGGGCTTACCCAGCCCGGAGCGAGCAAGGCGTTGCAGGAAATCGAAACCACCTTCGGCACGGTGCTGTTCAACCGCACCAATCGCGGGCTGGAGCCCACGGCTGCCGGGCACTGCGCCATCCGCTACGCGCGCGTGGTGCAAACGGACATTTCAAACCTGCGGCATGACCTGGATGCCATCCTGCGCGGGGTCGGCGGCCGGCTGGCGGTGGGGGCGATCATGGGCGCGGTGCCATTGCTGATGAGGGCGGTGTCGCAGCTGGCGAGCATCCAGCCGCAGATGTCGTTCGAGATCATCGAAGACACCAGCCAGTCGCTGCTGGCACAGATCGAGAGCGGTCGCCTGGACGTCGCTTTGTGCCGCACCAGCGTGAGCAATAGCCCTCAGCTGTTTGCCAGCAGGTTTGTCCAGGACGAGACGCTGGCGGTCATCGCCAATATCGACCACCCGCTCAAGCACGCGCAAAACCTGAACCTTGCCGACCTGGCCGAGAGCCGCTGGATCGTGTACCGGGCCAACATGCCGATGCGGGTACAGCTGGAGCGCGAATTCCACGATGCCGGGCTGCGCTTCCCGTTGCACCTGGTGGAAACCACCTCGATCCTGGCGACCTTGTCGCTGCTACAGAACCGCCCCGACTTCGTGGCACTGGTATCGATCGACGTGGCCCGGCAATGCGCGATGAACCAACAGGTGCGCATTCTGCCCCTGACCATGGGCTCGGTCAGCGACCCGTACGAGCTGGTCACCCGCAAAGGCAGCCAGGCGACACCGGCCATGGACACGCTCGCCGAACTGCTTCTGCCGGGAGCCGCCCGGACTACTACCTAGGTAGCTCGCCGGCATTGAGGTGGTGCGCATAAGTGGTCAGCTCGGGCTCGGTCCTTCACTCCATTGACGCATATCAAGCCGCCGGCCCCGGTTCGCGAGACGATGGCTGTCAGCAAGGAACGAATCGAAAACCGCCATGCGCATTGTGCTCAAGGCCATCGCCATCGATCACCGTGCGCGGCTTTGGACAAGGAGCCCCACATGAGCCCGCTGAACCACATACTGGTAGCCACCGACCTGTCCACTTCTGCCCGCAACGCGGCAGAACGCGCTGCGTACCTGAGCAAGGAGCAACAGGCATCGCTGGACCTGCTGTACGTTGCCAACCCGGCCCCCTTCGAGCGCCTGAAGCAGCTGGTGGCACCGGGTGACGACCTGCTGAAGCGCGTGCTGGATACCGCAGGCGAAAAAATTCGCGCACTGGCTGCAATGCTGTTCCAGCGCCATGACATCGCCGCTGGCGTGCAGGTCGCGCACGGCTCGGTGACCACGGAGATCACCCGTGTGGTGCAGGATAAACGCAGCGACCTGCTGGTGTGCGGGGCGAAGGGCCAGAGCGTGGCGCGGCGCCTGCTGCTGGGCTCCACTGTGCAGAAGCTGCTGAACCGCATGCCCTGCCCTTTGCTGGTGGTCAAGCAGGCGCCACGCGATGCGTACCGGACCTTGCTGGTTGCAGTTGATTTTTCGCCTTCGTCACTGCGTTCCATCGAACTGGCAAAAGCCATTGCCCCACAGGCCGAGATCATTCTGTTGCATGTGTACGAGGCGCCGTTCGAAGGCAGCATGCGCTTCGCCCACATCGACCATGACACGCTTGCACACTACCGCAATGTCATCCGCAAGGATGCGGTGAAGCAGCTCGCGGCCTTGAGCGAAACCGCCGGAGTGGCAGATGCTCGGCAGATCGTGGTGCATGGCGACCCTGGCTGGCGGATTGCCGAGCAGGAACAGGAGCTGGAATGCGACCTGATCGTGGTTGGCAAGCAAGGGGAAAGCGCACTTGAAGAACTGCTGATAGGCAGCGTCACCAAGCATGTGCTTAACGAATCCCAATGCGATGTGCTGGTGTCGCCATAGGATGCAGGTGATGTGGAGGACGCTTGCGTGTCCTCCACCGAAGCCCGCGCCATCCACCGCGGCGCCTGCTTCGCGGGTCAGACCGGAACAGACAACCCGACCTTGACCTTGTCCAGAACAATCAGCGTTCGGTAGGTCAGGATGTCCTCGTTATCCGCAAAATGCAGCCTGACCAGCTTTTCGAAATGCGCCACATCACGGGCAAGCATGACGATGATGAACGAAACCCCGCCGTTGACGAAGTAACACTGCTGTATCTCCTCGACATTGGCGAAGTACCGCTTGGCGCGGTCCATCACCAGGGATCGGTCGTCCCGCAAGCGCGATTCGACAATGGCGGTAATCATCTGGCCGACGCTCTCCGAGGCGATCACCGCAGTGTTGGCGACGATCACCTCGCTTGCCTCCATCTGGGCGATACGCCGCTGTACAGCAGGCGTGGACAGGCCGATTTCCTCGGCAATCGCTCGCTGGGAGGTTTTGTTGTCGCGCTGAAGCAACCGCAGAATCGCATGATCGAAGCCGTCAAGCGGGCGGCTGGTGGAGTCACTCATTTTCGGGTTCCAAAGAAAGCAGTTCGCTCATCAGGGGGCTATTTTCACAGCAATTCCTTCGAACGCCGAGCCCTAAAATTGCGTCTCGTATGTCGCTGGAGACGAGCGTGGACTCAAAAAGTGTTGGAGCATTCGCTCCTGTCGGCGCTGCCATCGCCGCCCTGGTGTCTGTGCAGACCGGTGCTGCCTTGGCCAAGACCCTGTTCCCACTGGTCGGCCCCGAGGGCGTGGCCGCACTGCGGCTAGGCCTGTCAGCCGTGATCCTGCTGGCCGTGCTGCGACCCTGGCGCATCTGGCAGCAGGCGAACATGCTTCACCTGCTGGGCTATGGCGTGATGATGGGGCTGATGAATCTGCTGATTTATCGGGCATTCCTCTACATACCGGTTGGTATCGCGGTGTCCATCGAGGTGATCGGCCCTCTGGGGGCTGCCTTGTTGTCTTCCCGACGCCGAATCGACCTGCTCTGGATTGCCTTGTCGGTCGCCGGCCTCACCTTGCTGCCCTGGGGTACGGATAGCCATGGCCTGGACCCGCGCGGGGTGTTGTACTCGCTCGCCGCTGCACTGGCCTGGGGGCTGTATGTGATGCTCGGCAGCAAGGTGGCGGTTCACGGCAAGCAGGCGGTCGCCACCGGGATGTTGTTCGCAGCGTTGCTGGGTGTACCCTTAGGCGTTGACCAGGCAGGTACCGACCTGCTGGCGCCCTGGGTGCTCACGGTAGGCCTGGGCGTCGCCCTGCTCTCCAGCACCGTGCCCTTCCTGCTCGACATGTATGCGATGCGGCACCTGCCACCGAGCATCTTTGGCGTGCTGCTCAGCGCTTCACCCGCCGCCGGGGCCATAGCCGGCTGGCTGATCCTCAACGAGGTGCTGACGCTGCTCCAGTGGCTGGGCATTGCAGCGATTGCCCTGGCCTGCGCAGGCGCTGCGCTGGTTGGCCAGCGCCGCTGAAAGCCTGCTTGCGGAACCTGCAGCATTACTCTCCCTCCAACAGCGGGCGCTCTGCGCAAGGCGTTTCATCGATTGCGCTGATGATTACTATCGAGCGACCCGCATGTTGGCCTGGCAAAAGCGCCCCCTATAATCGCCAGCAAATTTCCCCCGCTCCTTGCGCCTGCTTCAGGCGACATCCCTCTCTTGGAATCCAATACCATGCCAAGTGCCAGCCAGGCCCCTAGCGGCCTCCCCGAACATGATCAACAAAGCGTCAGCCAGCAGTGGCTGGCAATCCTTTCGGTCGCCGTCGGCGCCTTCGCCCTGGTGACCAGCGAATTCCTGCCGGTGGGTGTACTCAACGATGTCGCCAGCGACCTCGGCATCAGTGCAGGCCACGCCGGCCTGATGGTTACCCTGCCCGGCATCATGGCCGCCCTCGCCGCCCCGCTACTGTCGGTGGGCATTGGCGCCCTGGACCGTCGCTACCTGCTGATCGGCCTGACGCTGATCATGATCATCGCCAACGCGGTGGTGGCCTACGCCAGTGACTTCAACCTGCTGCTGTTCGGCCGCGTGCTGCTGGGCGTGAGTATCGGCGGCTTCTGGGCGACGGCCATTGCCCTCAGCGGCCGCCTGGCGCCCAAGGGCGTCGGCGTAGCCCAGGCCACCTCGATCATCATGGTCGGTGTAACCCTGGCCACCGTGCTGGGCGTGCCGGTAGGCACCTGGTTGAGCGGCCTGATGGGCTGGCGCATGACCTTTCTGGTAACCGCGCTACTGGGCGTACCGGTGCTGCTGGCGCAGATCCTGTTGCTCCCGCGTCTCAACCCGGACAAGGCCATTCGCATCAGCGACCTGCCGGCCCTGTTCATCAACCCACAGGCGCGGGTTGGCCTGATCGCCGTGTTGCTGATCGGCCTGGCGCACTTTGCCGCGTACACCTATGTCGCGCCCTTCTTCAAACAAAGCTCCGGCTTCGATGGGCCGACCATTGGCTCGTTGCTGCTGCTTTATGGCGTGGCCGGGGTATTCGGCAATATCTTCGCCGGTTTCGCCGCCAACCGCAGCGTACGTCACACCCTGCTGCTGGTAGCGTTGATGATCGGCACCAGCACTGCCCTGTTCCCTCACTTCGCCACCGGCATGACCGGTGCAGCGATGCTGATCGGGTTGTGGGGCTTCGCCTTCGGCGCGTTCCCGGCCTGCGCCAGTATCTGGATGTTCGTCGTCGCGCCCAAGGATGTCGAACGCGGCATGCCGCTGTTCGTCGCCATGTTCCAGGTGATCATTGCGCTGGGTTCGTTCTTCGGCGGGCGGATCGTCGACCAGCTGGGCAGCTCGGTGCTGCTGAGCCTGGCCACGGCCCTGGTGGGCTGCGGTTTCGCTACGGTGCTGGTGCTGGGGCGTAACGTCAGCAACAGCCTGGCGGCGCAACCTGGCTGAGCAGCCATCGCCGGCCTCCTACAGGGACCGCGTAACTCTTGAAGTCTGCGCTGTACCTGTGGGAGCTGGCTTGCCGGCGATGGGCCGCAAAGCGGCCCCGAATTGCCTGACTGACAGGCATTGGGGCGCTGGCTGATTTTTTACGCTCTTTTTACGGCTGAGCCGACAGACAGAAGGAATACTGGGCGCGCGATGCTCAGGGATGGCATGCATTTCTACCCGCCAGTCCAGAGAAGCCCTTCGTGAGCCAGTCCACCGTCATCGAAAATCAATCCGTTCCCGGCAAGTCCAACCCCATCGGCATGCTCGTCGCCGCTGTCGGCGTGGTGTATGGCGACATCGGCACCAGCCCGCTGTACACCCTCAAGGAGGTGTTCGCCGGGCACTACGGCGTGCAGGCCAACACCGCCGGCGTACTGGGTGTGCTGTCACTGGTGTTCTGGTCGTTGCTCTGGGTGGTGTCGCTCAAGTACGTACTGTTCATCCTGCGTGCCGACAACCAGGGCGAAGGTGGCATCATGGCCCTGACCGCCTTGGCGCATCGGGCGGCGGCGCCCTACCAGCGCCTGGGCAGGATACTGGTGCTGCTCGGCCTGTTCGGCGCCGCGCTGTTCTACGGCGACAGCATGATCACCCCGGCGATTTCCGTGCTATCGGCCGTCGAGGGCCTGCAACTGGCCTTCGACGGTATCGAACATTGGGTCGTGCCGCTGTCGGTGGTGGTGCTGGTGGCGCTGTTCCTGATCCAGAAGCACGGCACCGCGCGCATCGGCATCCTCTTCGGGCCGATCATGGTGCTGTGGTTCGTCGTACTGGGTGCGCTGGGCTTGCACGGCATCGTCCAGCGCCCGGAGGTGCTGCAGGCACTCAACCCGCTCTGGGCGGTGAAGTTCTTCGTGCTCCACCCGGGCATGGGGGTGGCGATTCTGGGCGCGGTGGTGCTGGCGCTGACCGGCGCCGAAGCCCTCTACGCCGACATGGGGCACTTCGGCCGCAAACCCATTGCCCGGGCCTGGTTCCTGCTGGTGCTGCCCGGCCTGGTGCTGAACTACTTCGGCCAGGGCGCGCTGATCCTCGGCGACCCGCAGGCAGTGCGCAACCCGTTTTACCTGCTGGCACCCGAATGGGCCCTGCTGCCCATGGTCGGGCTGGCCACGCTGGCCACCATCATCGCGTCCCAGGCCGTGATCTCCGGTGCATTCTCGTTGACGCGCCAAGCCATCCAGCTGGGTTACGTACCGCGTATGTTCATCCAGCACACCTCCAGCGAGGAACAGGGGCAGATCTACATCGGCATGGTGAACTGGGCGTTGATGGTTGGCGTGGTGCTGCTGGTGGTCGGCTTCGAGTCGTCCGGGGCGCTTGCGGCAGCCTACGGCGTAGCCGTGACCGGGACCATGCTGATCACCACGCTGCTGGCTTCGGCAGTGGTGCTGTTGCTGTGGAAGGCACCACGCTGGCTGGCGGTGCCGATGCTGCTGGCGTTCCTGCTGGTCGACAGCCTGTATTTCGCCGCCAATGCGCCGAAGATCCTCCAGGGCGGTGCATTTCCGGTGATTGCCGGCCTTGCACTGTTCACCCTGATGACTACCTGGAAGCGCGGGCGACGGATGATCGTCGAGCGGCTGGACGAAAGCTCGCTGCCGCTGGACCTGTTCATTACCAGCCTCAAGGCCCAGCCGCCTCACCGCGTGGGCGGTACTGCCGTATTCCTGTCCGCCAGGCCCGAGGCGGTGCCTCACGCCTTGCTGCACAACCTGCTGCATAACCAGGTACTGCATGAACAGGTGGTGCTGTTGACCGTCGTGTTCGAGGACGAGCCACGGGTCAGCGTTGGCAAGCGCTTTGAGGTCGAGGCGTTTGGTGACGGTTTCTTCCGCGTGAGCCTGCATTTCGGCTTCATGGAGGAACCCGACGTGCCGTTGGCGCTAAGCCGCTGCCAACGTGCGGACCTTGAGTTCGGCCCCATGCGCACCACTTATTTCCTCAGCCGGGAGACGGTCATTGCAGGCAGGCAGATGGGCATGGCCCGCTGGCGGGAGCACCTGTTTGCCTTCCTGCTGAAGAATGCCAACAGCAACCTGAAGTACTTCAAGCTGCCGCTGAACCGGGTGATCGAGCTTGGCACTCAGGTCGAGATCTGAACAGTCATGAAGCTTGAGGCTGCCTGGTACTGAAAGGGCCTGGCAGCCGCTTCATCGAACGGCTGCGCACTGCGGAACTTAAAAGGCAACCTTATGTCGTATCCGCACTCAAGCTCCCCCCTGCGCCTTCTGGAGGCGAACAAACATGAAAAAAACCCTGGTAGCCGTCTTTACCTGTGCCCTGGCGCTCGGCGCAACTGCATTGTTGCCTGCCGATATCTCGCCGATTGGTTCCGCATATGCCAAAGGTAATGGCGGCGGCAAAGGTGGGTTCAACGGTAATGGCGCCGGCTACGAGAGTGATCATGCCGGCAAGGCCACCCGCAACCATGGCGAGAGCGGCAATCACTATGGAAGCCTGCGCAATGATGACAACGGCCGTGGCACAACCCGGTCCGGCATTGCCCATTCCAAGGAACACAACAAGGCCGGGCGCTCCTCTTCGAAGCATGATCGATAACTGAAAGCGCACATGGCGTGCCCTCGAACCGGGCGACGCGGTTGATGGCACCGGCTACGCCGGTGTTCGCGGGTAAACCCGCTCCCACAGGTATGGCGCATTTCTTCAGCTGGTGAGGTCCCTGTGGGAGCGGGCATGCCCGCGAAGCAGGCGACGCGGTGAATGACACCGGCTGCGCCGGTGTTCGCGGGCTCGCCCGCGAAGCAGGCGACGCGGTGGATGGCACCGGCTACGCCGGTGTTCGCGGGCTCGCCCGCTCCCACAGGTACAGCACATTCCTTCGGCTGGTGGGGTCCCTGTGGGAGCGGGTTTACCCGCGAAGCAGGCGATGCGGTGGATGGCACCGGCTACGCCGGTGTTCGCGGGCTCGCCCGCTCCCACAGGTACAGCACATTCCTTCGGCTGGTGGGGTCCCTGTGGGAGCGGGTTTACCCGCGAAGCAGGCGATGCGGTGGATGGCACCGGCTACGCCGGTGTTCGCGGGCGCGCCCGCTCCTACAGGTATGGCGCATTCCTTCAGCTGGTGGGGTCCCTGTGGGAGCGGGTTTACCTGCGAAGCAGGCGACGCGGTTGATGGCACCGGCTACGCCGGTGTTCGCGGGCTCGCCCGCTCCCACAGGTACAGCACATTCCTACAGCTGGTGGGGTCCCTGTGGGAGCGGGTTTACCCGCGAAGCAGGCGACGCGGTGGATGGCACCGGCTACGCCGTGTTCGCGGGCGCGCCCACTGCCACAATCTGGTGCCCGCCAGACCTCAAACCCTGAACCGCCCCACCAACGCCGTCATCTCCCCCACCAACCCTGACAACGCCTTGCTCGCCTCACTGGTCTGCTGCGCCCCCGCTGCCGAGGATGTCGACAGCTCGCGAATGTTCAGCAGGTTGCGGTCCACCTCTCGCGCCACCTGGGCCTGCTCTTCGGCTGCGCTGGCAATCACCAGGTTACGCTCGTTGATCTCGCCGATCGCACTGTAGATACCCTCCAGCACCTGCCCCGAAGCCAGGGTCACGTCCAGCGTCGACTGGGCGCGACTGGTACTGGCCTGCATCGAGGCCACGGCCGCTTCGGTACCCGCCTGCACGCGCCCGATCATCTGCTCGATTTCCTGGGTCGACTGTTGCGTGCGGTACGCCAGCGTACGCACCTCATCCGCCACCACCGCAAAGCCGCGCCCGGCCTCGCCCGCACGGGCAGCCTCGATGGCGGCATTGAGCGCCAGCAGGTTGGTTTGCTCGGACACCGAGCGAATCACCTCCAGCACTTTGCCGATGTCCCGCACCTGCCCGACCAGTTGCTGCAGATGCGCGCTGCTGGCCTGGATCTCCCGAGTCATGGCCTCGGTGCCGTCGATGTTGTCGCTGACTTGCCGGCGGCTTTGCGCTGCCAGCTGGTTGGATTCGCTGGTGGTCTGCGAGGTAGTGATGGCATTGCGCGCAACCTCCTCCACGGCCGTGGTCATTTCGGTGACGGCGGTGGCGGCCTGCTCCAGCTCCTGGCCCTGCTGGCGCAGGTTGTTGGCACTTTCCTCGGTGACGGTATTCAGCGCCGTGGCCGCTGCGTCCAGTTGCCTGGCGCAGCTGCTGATCTGCCCCAGGGTGTCGCGCTGGCTCTGCTGCATGCGTTCAAGTTCATGGAACAGCTGCCCGATCTCGTTACCGCCCTGCCCCTGCACCGGCACGCTCAGGTCGCCACCGGCAATGCGCTGGAAGTGCCGGCCAGCTTCGCGCAGCGGGTGCAGCACGCGCTGGGCAACAAAGGCCCAGCACAGCGCCGCCAACAACAGCGTCACGCCCAGCAGCCCCAGGCTCAGCAATTGCGCGCGCGCCAGGCGCCGGTCGGATTCCAGCATGATCTGCTGACCGCGCTCACTCAATGCGCCGACCAGTTGCTGGCGCAGCGCCTGCAGCCGGCCCATGGCGTTGCCGGCGTCGGTGTTGACCTTGAAATACTGCTCGAGCGAACGTTGACGGGTTGCCTCACGCTGCCCGGCGACCGCCTTGGCATACTCGCCATAGGTGGCCTGCAGCGCGGTTGCCAGTGCGTGCAACGCAGGCTCGCGGGCGTTTTCGACAAACTCGTCCACCAGCTTCTGGCTCTTGTCGTTCAGCTCGACCGACAGCGCCATGCGCTTGTTGGCGCTTTCCTCATGACCACCCAGCTGCTCGATGAAGCCCGAGGACACATTGGCACTGGCGCGAATCGCCATCAGCAACGCATTGTTCAACCGGTCCGACTGGTGCGCGGTCTGGTCCAGTTCGGTGATCTGCTGGTCGCTGCCTACCGCCGCCCGCCAGGCACTGACGGTGGAAAACAGCAGGGTCACGCTGAACAGCGACAGCACCCATAACATTCCGGTGCGGATCTTCAGGTTGGCAAGCATGCGGGCAGTACTCCTTGTTGGCACCACTTCTGGTCGATGATTCGACGGTGGGTGTGCTGCTATCGGAGGTACTGCCTCAGGCTTGAGGCGCCGGAGTGCGGTTATGGGCGGTAACCGAACAGATGTTGTCGAGGCAAAGACCGGGCAACAGGCAACAAATCGCCCAGGCGGGAACTTCAACGCTCCAATTCGGTCGATAGCATCCCCTCGCCCTCCAGCCAGGGGCTTGCCCAAGCCCTGTCGAGTCTACCGCCGATGCCCAGCACACCTGTTCTGTCAGCCTTGCTCCTGTTGTTCAGCGCAATCACGGCACAGGGCGCACTGGCCGGCGAACGCTACGCGCCCGCACGCAGCAACAATGCCTCGACGGTGCTGATCGAAACCGCCTCGCAACAATATGCCGACGGCCAACTGGACCAGGCGGCAGCCACCCTGGAGCGTGCGCTGCACATTCAGCCGAACAACCCGGCAACGCTGCACTACCTTGGCGTTCTGCGCCTTCAGCAAGGGCAGTATGAACAGGCCGAAACCCTGGCGCTTCGCTCCAACCTGCGTGTTGGCAACAATCACGCACTGCGCAGCCGCAACCTGCAGTTGATAGAAGCCGCGCACAAGGCCCAGGGCTCGGGCATGCTGCCGACGGCTGCACACTGACGGCGATCAGACGCTGCGCGTCAGGCCACCATCGACCTGCTTTGCACCCACGCGCATTACCCGGTAAAGTCGGCGCCAGGGCGCTGGCTGCGCCTGCGGTCCGCGCCAAGGGGTTTCCCGAGCCATGCGTCATCACATTCCCATACCAGCTCCCGGCTTGTCGGCGGACCGAGCCCCAAAGGAGTTGGCATGCCAGCCATCAATGCATCCCGCCACCACGGCCTGCTAGACCTGCCCGCCTTGCGCAAACGCGCCAAACGCTTGCTCACCGCCCTGAAAAACCACGAGGCCGACGACACCCGCGAGCAGCTACGCGCGCTCGGCCTGCCTGGCCCTGACTACCGGCTTGCCGATACCCAATGGCTGGTGGCCCGCGAGGCCGGTTTTGCCAGTTGGCCCAAGCTCAAGGCCCATGCCGATGCTGTCGCTTTCGCGGCACGCCACCCTGGCTTCACCGCCGATGACGAGGCAGCCGTGCAGCATTGGCGCTGCGGCAACGACATCGCCCACAGCTTGCGCACGGCCGGTTTTGCCGGTGCCTTCCAGATGTTCGAGGACCCCATGGTCATGGGGCCCGTCTGCGCACTGCCCGAGGAGCGGTATTGGCAGGTTCGGGCCGCTTACATACAGCAGGCGTTCAACCTGAGCATTCAGGACGTTGAGCAACGACAAGCGGCACAGCGCACCGCCCTGGCCGGGTTGAACAGCGACAGCAAGATCGTGCTGTGGTGCGAGGGTGACGCTTACGACCAGCTGTTCCTGATCCGCGTACTCGCCAGCCTGCCCAGCCTGCCGCGCCGCCTGGAGCTGATCGAAATCACCCAGGTACCTGGCGTCGAGCGCTTCATCGGTATCGGCCAGCTGGCCCCGGACCTGCTCGCCTGGCTATGGCCACAACGTCGCGCGTTGGGTGAGGACGTGCTGGCCCTGGCCCGCCAGGCATGGGCGGCCTATACCGCGCCTGACCCAAGGGCCTGGGCTGCCCTGGCGGGCCTCCAGCATGCGGCCCTGCCGTTGCTGGGCCGGGCCCTTGCGCGGCAACTTCAGGAACTACCGGGGGCGAACGACGGCTTGAGCCTCACCGAGCGCCTGTTGTTGCGCGTTCTGGCGTCACGCGGCGAACTGCCGGCCGGACGTGTGTTTGCCCAGTTGATGATGCAGGATGAACCGCTGCCTTACCTGGGCGACATGATGTTCCATGTTTTGCTGCAGCCCCTGATCCATGCACCGCACCCGCTGCTGCTGGAAGGCCCGGGCGAGTCTTGGGCGCAACGGCCGTTGCGGCTGACCGCACTTGCCGAGCAGGTGCTCGCGGGGCAGGCGCATTGGCTTGACCACAACCCTGCGCAGCGCTGGGTGGGTGGAGTGCTTATCAATGCCGCGGACAGGCCCTGGGTGGTCAGCGAACAAGGCGAAGTGTGGCAGCGCAAATAGCCCGCTCAAGCCTGATCAGGTAACGCGGTGGATGGCACCGGCGTTGCCGGTGTTCGCGGGCATGCCCGCTCCCACAGGAACCGAGGATACCCGAAACCAGCGCCATACCTGTGGAAGCGACTGCGCCCGCGAAGCAGGCGACGCGATCTATGGCACCGGCAAGTCAGCCCTCATGGAACTACCCATAACTCATTGCATCAGCAGGGACCCTGTGGGAGCGGCTTTAGCCGCGAACACCGGCGCAGCCGGTGCCATGCACCGCGTTGGATTCTTCGCGGCTAAAGCCGCTTCCACAGGGTACGCGGACCGCTTGCGAATTCAGTTTTCTACTCGACAGCGCAACCCAAAGGGCTGGGTGATCGCCCACAGGGATTGCGCTGGACCGATGTTGCAATCGCCTTCGCCGCTTGCGCCAAACGTTGTGTAGCCAGCCGGATTTCATCCATGTCCAGCGAGGCGAAACCGAGGCGCAGGGCATTTTCCGCATGACCAAACGGCGAAAACTGCCGGCCACTGCGTACCACCAGGTCCAACTCCAACGCCTTGCCAACCAACTGATCCACATCGATCCCGTCAGCAAACCTCACCCACAGTGCCAGCCCACCTTCCGGCTCGCGCACGGTTACCTGCTCGCCAAAGGCATCGTGCAAGCAAGCCAACAGGGTCTCTCGACGCCGGCGATACTCCCGGGCAACCCTACGCAAATGCTTCTTCAGCTCGCCATCATTGATCAAGTCCGCCAGCATCTGCTGCATCACCGCATCGCCCTGCCCCAGGGTCAGCGTCGCCCTGCGTTCGAGCGCCGCAGCCACCTCCGCCGGCGCCACGATGAAACTGCAACGGAACGTACTGCCCAGGGACTTGGACAATGAGCCAATGTAGATCACGTGCCGCTGCTGACGGTCGCTGGCCAGCGGCAGGTAAGGCCGCCCGGCGAAGTGGTACTCATGGTCGTAGTCTTCCTCGACCACGCAAAAGTCGTGCTGCCGCGCCAGCTCCAGCAACTGCTGCCGGCGTCCGGCAGGCAGGCTGACCGTGGTCGGGAACTGGTGATGGGGAGTGATGTACAGCATGCGCACCTGGTGCAGCCGGCAAAGTGCATCGATCTGCTCGACCCGGCAGCCCTCGTCATCCAGGTCCACGGTGACCAGCCGGGCGCCCAGCTGGCGGAAGATCTCCCACGCAGGCGGATAGCTCAGGCGCTCGACCAGCACAACGTCACCGGGTTTGAGCAGCACGCTGGCCACCAGGTACAGCGACATCTGCACGCCTTGGGTCAGGCAGATATGCTCGGCGCCAACGTTCAGGCTGCGATTGTGCCGCAGCATGTCGGCCAAGGCGCTGCGCAGGGAGTGGCTGCTGCACGCGCTGCCATGGCGCACGGTGTTGGCGGCAAAGCTGTTGCGCAAGGCATTACGGTAATAACGGTGCAGAACGGTCTGCGGCAGCAGGCGGTGGTCACAGGCACCGTTGTCGAAGAACAACGCACCCGGCCGATCCTGCTGCGCGGCAGCCTGTTCGTTGGCCGCGAAGTAGGCAACGGCAGGCTCCTCCTGTAGCACCAGGGCAAAGGGCTGCGCTGCGTCGGGCTCGGCCAGGGTGCCAGCCGCCAGCTGCCGACTGACGAAGGTGCCACGGCGCTGCACGCTTTCCAGCCAGCCCTTGGTCTCGGCTTCCTCATAGGCGAGGATCACCGTCTTGCGATTGACGTTCAGCAGTTGCGCCATTTCCCGCGTGCCGGGCAACGGCGTACCGGGGCGCAGACGGCCCTCGGAGATCGCGGCTACCAGGCCCTCGACGATCTGCCTGTACGAAGCCTGCGGCTGCGCCCCGTCGAGCTTGAGCAGCGGCTGCCATTTGCGAAGCTGGACCATGTGAATTAACCGAAACTGGAGGTTCTACTGGTCCTGGACTATAGCAACAATCGAACCTCCACTTGCCCCGAGGTGCCCATGCAGAACCGCCACGTCATTGAATTGTCGCCCTCGGGCAAAACCTTCGACGCCAGCCAGGAGCTGCTGCTCGATGCCATGCTCGCCAGCGGCCTGCCGGTGCCCTTCTCCTGCCGCCGCGGCGCCTGCGGGTCGTGCAAGGTCAAGGTGGTGTCGGGGCAGTATCGGCACAAGCAGCGGACGGCAGACATGCCCGCGCCCTGCTACCCCCTCGCCGCCGACGAAATGTTGCTGTGCCAGAGCCACGCCTGCAGCGACATGCGCCTGGAAATCCCCGGCTGGTCCCTGGAAACCCAGACGCTGGAAATCCACGCGCAGGTTCATGGCAAACGCGAACTGAGCGCCGATATCATCGAACTGGTGCTGCAGCCTGCACAGCCGTTGGCGGTACGGGCTGGCCAGTACGTACGCTTTCGGCTCGACAACGGCGATAGCCGCTGTTTTTCCATCGCCAACCTGCCCGCCCAGGACCAGGGGCAACTGGTGTTTCACATCCGCAAGGTAAGCGGCGGCCTGTTTACCGAACGCCTGCTGCCAACCCTGCAAGCAGGTGACAGCTTGAAACTTGAAGGGCCGGTGGGTGCCTGCACCTGGCAGCACGAGGACCAGCGGCCCCTGGTGCTGTTCGCCACTGGCACAGGTTACGCCGGCATCAAGCCATTGCTGCTGAACGCCCTGGCAGGTGATGCCGAGGTCACGTTGTACTGGGGCGGCAGATCGGACGCCGACTTCTATGACCGTGAGTTTCTCGACCAGGCCAGCCGTGCACACGCTCACTTTCGCTGGCACCCGGTGCTGTCGGACCAGGCGCGCGTGCAGCAGGTGGCGCTGGCCCAGGCCCATCGCTGGGCCGACACCCAGGTCTATGCCTGCGGCAATGTCACGATGATCAGCCAGGTTCGCGAGCAGTGCCTCGCAGCAGGCCTGCAGCCCCATCGTTTTGTCGCGGAGGCTTTCGTTGCCAGCGGCGCACTGGCGCCCGCGGCTTCAACAGCCAGCCCATTGCACCCGGAGCTGGAAAAAGTCGGCCCGCGCTACTCGCTGGACGGCATGCTCGCTGCCCGCGAGCAGTCGGTACGGGCCGTGACAGCGATCGCCAGCCAGCTGAAAGTCGGCATGACCACCGCCCAGGCGCTGGAGATGGCCGCGCAAACCTTGCAGGCGATGGGCGCATCGCACACCTGGCACCCGACCTACATCCGCTTTGGCGACGACACCGTGCGCACGCCGCGCCAAGGCATTGATCTGCAACGTGTATTACGTAACACGGATATCGTCGTGGTCGATGTCGGCCCGGTATGGGATGGCTATGAGGGCGACTATGGCGACACCTTCGTGTTCGGCCAGCACGAACTGCACCACGCCTGCGTCAAGGCACTGCATGAAGTGTTCGACGAAACCCGCCAGGCCTGGGGCCGTGGCCTGACCGGGCGCGAACTGTACGACTTCGCCGAGCGCAGTGCCCAGGCAAAAGGCTGGCAGCTGGAGCGCAACCTGGCCGGGCATCGCATCGCCGACTTCCCGCATGTGCTGTATGGGCAGGACAAACTGGCCGAGGTGGAAATCGTCCCGAGCGAAGTGGTGTGGGTGCTGGAGATCCAGTTGTGCCACCCTACCGAGCCGGTCGGGGCGTTTTTCGAAGACATCCTGATTGGCGAGGCCAGGCCGCTTTCACAGATTCAGAAGCAAGCGATCCGCGTACCCTGTGGGAGCGGCTTTAGCCGCGAAGAATCCAACGCGCTGCATGGCACCGGCTGCGCCGGTGTTCGCGGCTAAAGCCGCTCCCACAGGGGCTCTGCTGATTCAATGAGTTATGTGCCGTGCTATCTCAAGCACCGAGCGAATCCAGCACGCCTTGCAGCTTGCCCCGGGTCATCTCGGTGCACGGCTGCATGGGCTCTCGCAGTTCGTCGCTCATCAACCCCTGCAGCTGCAAGGCCGCCTTGACCACAGCCGGGTTGGGCTCGGCAAAGGCCATCTTCATCCACGGCAGCAACTGGTAGAACGTGCCGCGCGCGGCTACCCAGTCGCCATGGTCGACCTGCTGCAGCATGCGCACGTACAAGTCGGCGCGTACATGCGCCGAAGCCGAAATGGCCCCTGCGCCACCCAGGCACAGGTTGTTGAAGATCTGCATGTCCTCACCGGCCAGCACCTGGGCGTGGCCGTCCTGGATCAGGGCCATGGTGGTCTCGCTGTCACCGCTGCAGTCCTTCACCGCCGCGATGCGCGGGTGGCGCACGATGCGGCGCAGGGTTTCACGCTCGATGCGTACCCCGGTGCGGTAGGGGATGTCGTAAACGATCACCGGCACGCTGGCGGCATCCGCCACGGTGCTGAAGAACGCCTCGATGCCGGCCTGCGAAGGCCGGATGTAGCACGGTGCAGGGACCAGCAGTCCGCCAATGTCGCGCCGCTGGATTTCAGCCTGGAAAGCCAACAGCTCGAGCAGGTTGTAGCCCGACAGGCCCATCACCACCCTGCCCGGTTCCACCCAGGCCAGCACAGCGTCCAGCACGGCCAGTTGCTCGGCCTTGGACAGCGCCGCTGCCTCGCCCGTGGTACCGCATACCACAAAACCGGCCACACCCTCTTCGAGCAGCTTCTTCACCAGCTTTTCCAGAGCGGCGAAGTCGATTTCATTGGCGCGCATTGGCGTGACGAGGGCGATCCAGATACCACGGAAATTCGACATGCAAAAACTCCTGATGTTGACCGAAAGTCAGCGTCAGCAGGGCGAAGAGTCGAAGTGGTCTGGCAGGGATACCTGGCGCCTTCTGTCTCGTCAGCCCACCTGACGAGACAGCGCGCCTCGGTCAGATGAGCGGCTGTTTCTTGGATTTCTTGGCAACGGCAACGCACGCGTCTGCCTGGGCGATGAAGCCCGAAGCGAAAATGGCGTGGTTGGAAATGGACATGCCGGCAAGCCCGTTGCGTGGATATGGCTGGATAATGGTGGCGCGGCGCACTCGGTGTCAACACCGAGATAGCAAACCCATCCGGCTGCGCTGGTGTTCACTGCCAAAGCCGCACAGAGATCTGTGGGCCCGATCTTGTACAAGAGGTATTTGATCAATCCAGCATCCACCCAGCATCACCCTCCTCCAGCACACCACCGTGATCCGTCCGGTCACCTTTACGCGCCACGGCCGCGCCCTCGACCAGGAAATGCTCAGCCCCGCTCTCGATCACGGCGCCGCACGTGGTCCGATCCCCCACCCTGGCAACCGCCCTGCCATTGAAGGTGTACGTGGCACTGCCGCTTTCTACCTGGTTGATGCCATGCAGCGGGCAGACATGTCGATGACCTACAAGTACGACAGGGTTCATTGAGCTTCTCCTTCTGATGGCCCGGTACGCGATTCACGGTCCATTTCCTGAGGCCAATCAACCTTCGGCGCCAGGCAGTGCATGTGGCTGAGGCCATCGTCATCGTTCCAGTCGCGGGGTGGGTGCACGAATTTCGGCAGGGCTTCGGGGCCTTGCTGCATGAATAGCCGGGCGATAGCCCAGTAGGCTTCTCCGTGGTAGAGGTCGTGGGTGAATAACACGCGGTCGATGACTTCGTCGGTGTCCGGGTTGCGAACCGACAGCATGACGTTTTCGATCAGCCCACCGTAGCCGGAGGCGTAGACTCGGTAGACTTCGGCGGTTACGTCGTCCCAATTGTAGGCGACAGGTTTGACGCCCCAGTGTTTGCGGCTGAACAGGAAGAGGTAGTTGCATCTGAATTGATAAATATAGATCTTTCGACGCAAGCGATTAAAACGTATTGGTTCGTCTCGTGGAAGTGCCAAGTCTAGCCGGACAAATGAAAAGACGACCCATATGCAGATTAGAGGCCCGAGTATCAGGATTAGCTTCATAATCCAATCGAAGGCCTGACTGTAATCAATGAGGCCCCAATACACTTGTACAGCTACAAAAAACAAGAACAGCAGCGTCGGAATGCCAAGCAAGGCCAATACACCTCGTAGACGGACTGTAGATCGAGGCAACTCCATGTATACATCATCAGCATGGTTTGGTGGCGGATTAATATCGTTCAAACTCAAGAGCGATGTGGGTGCTTCGTGGGCGCTCGGTAGATCGTAGCGCCAGGCTGGCGCACGTCTCATTAGCACTCTTGGCTCATGCGTCATCATTTGCCCTCCGGTTACATACCTCAATATACGCACTTTCAATTTCTCGGTCCGGCCAGTACATTACCAGCAATGTTGCTGCGACAATGGAGTGCGCTCCAATTGTCGGCATGAGTTCTATAAGGCCTGAGATAGCCAATTGGGACCGGTCATTACCCTCCGAAAAAGAAGAGTACTTTTTATCAATATTAAAGTCGCCTTTATAGTCGGGCAGCCTAGGCGGAGAAAAGCCAGGGAAGCTGGCCGACTTGGAAGAGCCAGTTGAGCGACGTGCATGAAACTCATCCACAACCAGCGTCTCTCCTCCCGTGTAGTCCGGGAACTGGCCATCACCTCGACGATGGACTGTCAGGCACCACCGATATGCCGACATTCCGTCTTTGTACTGAGGTAGGATTATCTTGAATTTTATTTTTTGTTTCCGTTCAAGACCGGTCAACCCTCCGATCCTTGGAGTGGCCGGGTCGCTTACCAGATTCGCTTCGAAGTGGAATTCTGCCTGTACACCTAGCGTGGCGGCGTTGAGCTCCGCAAATGCGATGTCTGCGTATTCCGGGCTTCTCCAGTGAATGACTGGCGTCTCATCTGCCTTTCCAAAACAGCACCGTCGGGCCCACCGTTCCAGAGCGGATGACTCATTCTCTTCAGCGCTTTTGCTAAGCGTATAGGCAGTCAACGCCAGCACTACAGCGAGGCCTACGGGTCCCCATACAGTGGAACTTAATGCTGTTCCAGCGACGGCAATGGCGCTGGCCCCGTAAAAACCTGCAGCCAACCAGTATCGTATCGCTGCTGCACCATCTCCTGCTGCCGATGCACGTTTAGCAGCAGAAACTGCCTGTGCTGCCTCAACAAACCCGACGACAGCGCCTATTACAGCACCGATCTTTATCAAGGTCTCGCCTGTGGCAGTAGCACCTTTGGCCCATGGCATACCCTTATAGGCACTTGCCCGCAACATGAGCCCAACCAGTTCGATATGCCCTCCCAACACTCCCAAGTACGATCCTTGCAACGCCAACTTGGCCTCATACGCCTTCGGCCCAATCTCCGCTTCCGCCTTTTCCTGATTCCTGCCAAGGCTGTCCTGCTGCAAATACAAACCGCCTATCGCCAGCAGAACCTCCCAGCTGCCAGCAATCCCGCGCAACCCGGAAAAACCGGTTTTTACCAATCGGGCCGCCTGCTGCGACGTGATCTTCATCCCCTGCAATAATTTGCGTGCATCGGCTTCCAACGTCCCTGCCGCCACCGAGATATCCACCAAAGCAAGCTGCGCCGCACTGCTCGCCTGCGTTACGCCAATGTTGGCTTCCTGGAACAATCGCCCATGCACCTCTTCCGCCTTGCCTTCGACCCACACCGTTACGCTGATCATCGAATTGGTGAACCGCGGGTCGAGTACGGCCAGGCTCATCAGCCCATGCTGGATGATCGGCCGCACCTTGCGCATGGCCTTCATCGAGCCAAACTCGAAGTCATCGATATTGCGGCGCATCCGGTCTCGCGCCTCGGCGATCGACGCGTTGGCCTTGTGCTGCAACTCCCGGAGGTGGGCGCTCTGCAAGGCGTAGTACTCGCCCAGCTTCATCTTCACTTCCAGCTCGATCAGGTGGACGCCGTTGTAGAGAAACTGCGTGGCGCTGTTCAGATGCCGCACGGCCTTCTGAATGCCAGGCGACAGACATGGCGCCAGCCGCTGACTGGCTGCATTGAGCGCGCTCTGCGTTTCGGCAATGGCCTGCTTGAGGGTATTGCGCATGCGCAGGCCGGCGTCATCGCTGGCGATGATCTTGCTCAGCATGCCGTAGAGCTTGTCGCTGTCGTTCCAGTTGATCGCTTCTGTGGCGGAGAAACTGGGCAGCAGCCCGGCCAGCAGAGAGCGATCCCGCATCAACAACGCGCGGTAGGGCGGGCTGTCCGGATCCTGCAGCCATTTCAACCAGAGCAGTTCGCTGGTGCCGGAAGCGGGAACATGCGGTTCAAGGCGGGGGACGACAGCTTCCGTAACGCCACCACCCAGGCACAGGGCCATGGTCTTGGCGTAGGCCACCCCGGACTCGCGATCGTTACCGTCGTAGTCGTACGCCTCGGCCACCTTGAACATGGGCGTATCGAACAAGGCAACGTACGCCTTTGCGTCCTTGTCGATGTAACGCTGAAACTCGCGTTCCTGCTGCTCGTACTCAGCCTGGAACGCGGCCCGCTGCGGTTCGTGGTAGCGCTCTTCAAGCCGCTCGTCACTCTCCTGCTGCGCACGCTCGACCAACAGCTGCCGCTCGACTGCCGGGTCGGTGAACACCGGCGGCCCATCGCCCGTCATCGGTTCCAGCGACGGCACCTTCTGCGCCGCCCATTCCCTGTGCGTGGCGCGAATGATCTGCAGGATCTGCGAGGTCTGCAGCTGATAGGCGCGCATCGGTTCTTCACGCCACACCTGGCGTTTCACCACCCAGTTCAGCCGCTGATGGTTGTACTCCTGAATCAGCCCGACGGTGTCGTCGAGCACCACTGCCAGCACGCCGTTTTCCAGCTGGTGCCGGTTGATCGCATTGACCAGATAGCCGCGCAGGGCGAACCGGCGCAACCAGCGGCTATGGAAGCCATGCGCACTGTCGAAGGGGGCGCAGCCATGCTGGGCATACTCGAATACCTGCTGGTCGACCCCAAGCTTATCGGGCGTCATGGCGATGCCCAGCAGCTCGGGATTGTTGCGTGCCTGAATCAGGTCCAGGCCCTCGAAGCGATGCGCAGGCGACGCGCCGCTCTTGTAGGCGTTCAGCACGCTCACCGGCCAAGGATCGCTGGAGAAGGCCAGCCAGGCGCTGGCGTACCTGCTGGTATCGAGGTTGAGAAAGGCCGAAGGAATATCGTGGTCTTCGTTCACGCATTGTTCGGGCAGCGGCGAAGGCGGGCCGTCTGGCGGCTCGTAGGGATTGAAACGACGCAGGTGACCCTGCTCGCTGACGGCATAGGCATGCCAGACCTGCTGGTCGAGCAGCACATACAGGAAGCCCCTGCGCAAGGTGCGCAAGCCGATCTTTGTCGAGATATGCCGGTTATCCGCCACGGTGGAGACACACTCGGGGCGGGTATCGGGCACCAGGGCGCGGCGCAGCGGCAGGATCGGCAGGCCCTGGCGCTCGCAGAACATGCACTGGTCGTGCGGCAGCCCGGCTTCGGCGATCGCGAGGGCAATACGTTGGCTGATGGTCATAAGCGACTCTCGGATTTCGGCAGGCATTCGATCAGTTGGCGCCATTGCGCCTCGGAGTAGCGGGCGAGCAGTGCGGCAAGAGGCGCCTGACCTCTGGCCGCTGTGTCGATCATTTCGCCCACCGCAGGTACGGTGTGCAGCCTGGGGTGAATGCACAGGTGATGGAGAGCGAAGGCCACGATGTCCTCCATCTCGCTCAGGCCCAACCTGCGTGCATCATCGACATGGTTCGAAGCACGCACCGCAGCAAACGGTGGAATCTGACACTGATTGGTGTGCTGCGAACCCGCTCGCAACACTCTCCAGGTAGCCAGCACACGTTCGATCAGCCCCACATCATCCTGAATTCGCCGCGCAGGGGTCGGCAAAGGGTGTCGCTGCCCGCTCTGCCCTTTCAGGCTTGCCAACCTCCCACCGCTACTCAGGAACAACCAGTCACTGATCGGCCACCATGGGCCTTGTTCAAGCCGCTCGAACGTCGCCGCAAGCAACTCCAGACGGACGGGTTCATAGACCGGGTAGCAGCCAAATTCCCGATTGGAATCGGGCAACCGACACAAGGCCGTGAGATGGGACGCGACAGCGGCCGAAGGCGCCTCACTGAACAGCCAGCCACACAGGTAACGCCGTTGCTGAAACAACGCCCTCTGCGCTGCCCGGGCAGTCAGTTCCAGCAGACGGCGACTGGGAACCGTGCCGGGCGAAGCCAGGCAGACCAGTACGGGATGCAGTTGGGGGGCATGGGCCAGGTCGGCCCGGTGCACACGGGTCAATGCCTGCTCACCCAGGGCATTGCGCAGCGCGGCAAGCACGGCGTGGTCGCCATCGTGAGCAGTCGCAAGCGGGTCTATCAGCACATGGCAGTACAAGTGCGCCCGATGGTGACTTTCGATGAGCCTGGCCAGGTTATCGGTGCGCATCAGACCTTGGCCTCGCACTTTTTGCTGGAGTCAGGCGTAAGCGAGAGTGGCTGGCTGTTTCCAGCCCCTGACGCAGCCGCACTGGTTTGCCCCAGCAGGTCGAGTTTCAGCCCGTTGATGGTGATGCCCTGCCCGTCCAGCACAATGCTGCCGCCCGCGGTTCTGAACTCGATGCGCTCACTGGCGCGCAGCTGATAGATCGTCGTATGTTGCTCCATGCCCTGCCCGACGGTGACCTTTTGCGCACCTTTGACGA
Source organism: Pseudomonas sp. X4 (assembly GCF_040784925.1). Taxonomy (NCBI): domain Bacteria; kingdom Pseudomonadati; phylum Pseudomonadota; class Gammaproteobacteria; order Pseudomonadales; family Pseudomonadaceae; genus Pseudomonas; species Pseudomonas sp. X4. The sequence continues at coordinate 5,885,606 of NZ_CP160798.1, forward strand.
CAAGCTCGGCGTCCTTTCCGACAAAGGCCTGGTGATTGGCCCCTGTTGATTCGCTACGGTCGTTGCCTACTTTCTCGAACAGGTCATGCTTGATATCTACATGGCAGTTTTGCCCAATGAGCTGGGTATGGTCGCCCCCGGTTTCCTGGCGGAAGTCATGGCCGATATTCAAGTGCTCATCATTACCGACCTGCTCGACACGATTACGCCCCACACGCGTGGTCTCGTCATTGCCGACTACATTGTTCTGGTCCCGCTGGGCATGGATGAACACTTCTTCCTTGCCGAGTTCGTCCTCGAAGCGCAGCTCGTTGAAACCATCGCCCTTGTGGGTCTGGCTCTTGATGGTCATGCGGGTCTTGTGTTCGGGCAGGTCGTACGGCGGCAGCTGGTCGCCGCAATAGGTACGCCCGGTGATCATCGGCTGGTCGGGGTCGGCGTTGACGTACTGGACGATCACGTCCTGGCCGATGCGCGGGATGGCCATCGAGCCCCAGCTGCCACCTGCCCAGCCTTGTGACACGCGCACCCAGCAGGAGCTGAACTCGTTGTTCTCGCTCTCCCGGTCCCAGGGGAAGCTCACCTTGACCCGGCCCCACTCGTCGCAGTAGATCTCCTCCCTGGGCGGCCCGACGACCGTGGCCATGTGCGGGCCGTCGATGCGTGGCTTGGGCAGTGGCGCCGGACGCCATTCGATCCGGCCGGGCACCAGCACGGCTTCCTGCGAGTAGCGCGTTCCTTGTTCGGCCCCGGCAGCTTCTTCTTGCAGACTGGTGAACTGGCTGCCCTCGTGATGTACACGCATCACACGCCAATGGGCGTTGAGGTCTTTGCGCGGGTGTTCGACGAGGGTGAAGCTCAGCCCCGGTTGCAGGTGTACATCGTCACCCTCGACTTCGGCAATACGGGCGTCATGGCGCAGGGCCGTCAGGCGGGTAGCGGTAAAGGGTACACCGACCGCATCGCGCTTGTAGCGGCCGGGGTAATCGAAGCGCTCATAGTCCCGGGACTGATGGGTGATGCTACTGTCACCTGCGCGGTGTTCCTGCCGGTACTGCGGGTTGGTGAAGGTGTAGTCCCGCTGCACCTGGCGTGCAGTGCGCACCTGTTCGCTGTAACGCAGGCGGCGCAGGCAAGGCCTGGCCTGGTCGCCACCGCTGTTGGCGCGGTACAGCACCTGGTCGGGGCCGATGTCGTCTTCGTCGAAGAAGTCATCATCCTCGTCGTCGGCCTTGAGCGCGCTTCGGCTGATCTGCCCCAGCGCCAGCAGTCGGTCGGTGATGACCAACAGGTGGTGTTTTGGCGTGTGCTCGAAGCGATAGACGAAACCCTCTTCACCCGCCAGGCGGGCGATGAAGTCGAGGTCCGTTTCACCGGCCTGTACGCAGAACTCGCGCACCTGATGCTCGCCCATGCTCTTGATTTCGAAACGGGCAATGCCCTGGCGCTTGAGCATCAATTCGAGAATCTGCGGCACGGTCTTCTGCTGGAAGATGCGCCAGTTCGAACGCAAGCCGGCACGGGCCAGCACGGGCTCGACCAGGGCGCGGTAACGGGTGCGATAGAACCCCGTCTCACCTTGGCTGAAACTGCTGACCAGGCCGTGCACATAGCGCAGGGGGCGCTCACCGCGCCAGATCGTGAACAGCACTGGTTTGTCGAGCAACTGGCCGAAGTCGACCTCGTCTTCAAAACTGATCAGTTCCAGTTTCAGCTGGAACGGTGAGCTGATCATTTCGTCGAGTTCGAACGAAACCACTTCGAAGTCAATCTGGCCAGCCAGCGGCTGGAAGGTGAAGCGCAAGTCGGATTGGCTAGGCATGTGGATCCCCCTGCTACTGCTGCAAGATGCCGTTGAGCGATTCCAGCACCTCGGCGGTGATCAAGCTCAGGCGGTAGCTGTAGTAGCAGTAGGCGCAGACCATGGCGATGGCGGAGATCACCAACGGGCTCCACCAGGGCCATTCCCGGCGCAGCCTGCGGTGGGGGCAATGGACCACGTTGGTATACGGGTCGCCCACGAATTCCGGCGTGGGGCCGCGCAGTTCACGAATGACCTTGTGCATCCGCGAAATCAGGGCATTGATGATTTCATCGCACTTCGGGTCCAGGGCGTACTTGCCCTTCAGGCCCAGGCAAAAGCAGAAGTACAGGAACTCCAGCACATCCTGGAACTCCTTGGGCGACTGCATCAACCGCTCCAGCAACACGAAGATCTTCTCGCCACCCTGGGTTTCGTCATGGAAGATGCTGAGCAGCGGTTCGTGGCTCCAGCACGAATTGTTCCCCCAGGGGCGGCTCATCACGGCCTCGTCCAGATAAAGACACAAGGCATAGGAATAGACTTCGAGGTGCACGGCGGAATAACCGTGCTGCTGTATTTCCTCGCGGATGGCGCTGACCTGGGTCTGCAGGGCCTTGTGCACCTGTTCGATGTTGGGCAGGTCATCCAGCGTACGCAGGCGTATGACCAGGCCGAACAGCGGGTTGGCCGCGTCGAGCATCAGGTTGGCGAAGCCTCCGCGTAGCCGGAAGTCCGGGTCGGCCGGATAACCCTGATGATCTGCGCGCCTGCCCTGGCCGGGTAGATAGGGTGAATCGGTGCCCCCCGGGACATCGAGCATGGCATGCAGGCTGCTTTCGGTTACGTCATGGGCAGCGTTGGCGGCCTGGGATTTTCCAGGACGAACAGCAGATGGGCCGGGCATGAAGAGGTCCTTGTCTTCCAGTAGGCTGAAGACATGAACACTATCGGGGAATCAATTCTTCGAGGAGCGTAGGGCTTCCCAAAACGCTGTAGGAATTTTCGCCTTTTGGCTTGTCTGGACGCTGCAATGCCGGAATTCCGGGGCCGCTCTGCGCCCCTTTCGCGACACAAGGCCGCTCCTGCAACGACTGCGCCAGCCCTTGTGTGGGCGGCGCAGCGCCGCAACCGATCAATCAGCCAAACAACCTGGCCAGGCAACCCAGCTTCTTCTTGTACGAGCGCCGAGCCTCCAGTGCGTCCTCCAGGCTGACTTCCAGGAACCGTGCCTGCTGGTTGGGCTGCATCTGCCCGATCAGGTCCAGGTCAGCGCTGATCACCGTGCCGATCATGGCGTAGCCGCCACCCGACACCGCATCACGGTGCAGGATGATCGGCTCCAGCCCCGCAGGTACCTGGATCGAACCGATCGGGTAGCAGCTGTCAACGATGTTCGATGGATCCGAGCCGGCCCCGAACGGCTGCTCCCGTGGCTGGAAGCTCAAGGCACTGCCGCCCTTGTAGCGGTAGCCGATACGGTCTGCCTCGGAGCCTACCGTCCAGGCTTCGGTGAAAAAGCTTTGCGCCGCAGCCTTGGTCAGGCGATGAAAATACAGCCCCGGCACCACCCGTAGCACCACCTCGCCGCCCAAGGCCTGGCGCAAGGCCATTGGCAGGCTCGCACCGGCGCGGGTCTTGCCGCTGGGTACGCCGACCGGCAACAGGTCACCCGCCATCAGCTTGCGCCCATGGAAACCACCCAATGCACCCAACGCATAGGTGGAGCGGCTGCCGAGCACCTCGGGTACATCGATACCGCCGGCCACCGCCAGGTAGGCCCGGGCGCCTGCGGTAGGGAAGCCGAAACGCAACACCTGCCCGGCACGTACGGCAAACGCCGTGTCCGGGCGTTGCTCGCGGCCATCGAGCAACGCCGGCATCTGCGCACCGCAAACCGCCACCAGGGCATCCTGCTGGAACTCCAGCTCCGGCCCCACCAGCGCACACTCGAGGCCCGCGGCGCCGGCCGGGTTGCCCACCAGGTGGTTGGCCGCCCTCAGGGCGTACTGATCGAGGGCGCCGGACGGCGGGATGCCCAGGTGGTAGTAGCCTTCGCGGCCCAGGTCCTGCACCGAGGTAGCCAGCCCGGGTTTGAGTACCTTGATCATGCCAGCACCTCCTGCAGGGTCCGTGGATAGCCGACCGGGTCGGCGAGGAACGCGTCCAGGGAGAATTCCACCGGGCGAATGCGCAGGTCGAAGCGGCCTTCTTCGACATCCGCCACCGCCTGGTCGTAGGTGCGGCGGTCGATGGGCTTGAACTGCACGATGTCTCCCGGGCGGAAGAACACCATGTGCTCCTTCAGGTAATTCAGTGTCTGCTGCGGGTCATAGATCGGCGCCGGGGTGACGCCGAACATCTGGTAGCCGCCTGCCCCGCGCACCGAATAGATGCAGCCGAAGCAGCCGCCATGGCCAAGGGTGAGCTTGGGGGTGTCCGTACGCGGGCGCAGGTACTTGGGCACCTGCAGTTGCCGCTCGCGCTCGACCATCTGGAACATGAACGGCAGGCCGGCAACGAACCCGACCATCGACACGAACCACGGCGCGCCGCTGTGCGCGGCAATGAACGCCTCGACATCGGCCAGGCCGTTGATCCGCGCGGCATACTCCAGGTCGGTGCTGCCCGGGTCCTGGTGGCGGTCACGAAAACGCATCAGCGTTTCATGGGTCCAGGGGTCGTTGTACAGCACTGGAATCTCGATGATCCGCGTCTGCAACGAGCGCTCGGCCACCGCCTGCGCTTCGGCACCGCGCACCGCCTCCAGCAGTGCCTGCGGCGCGATACGGTCCGGGTCGAAGCGGATCTGGAACGAGGCGTTGGCCAGGCACACATCCAGCACGCCATCCAGGGCCAGCCGCTCCACCGCACGGGTGACGGCCATGCCCTTGAAAAAAGCCTCCAGCGACATGCTCTCGCTGACTTCGGCAAACAGGTGCTCGTCGGCGCCAAAGCTGTAGCGGATCGGGGTTGTAGCAAGCGGTTCGGCCATGACTGTTCCTTTTCTTGGAATCTTTATAGAAAGGCAGGCGAAAGCAAATTGCACGGGCTCCGGCGTATACCTGCCGGATGCCCCACGGATTCAGCGTGGCGCGCGCACCACGATACCGGCAGCGTCCAGCGCCTGGCGCGTGGCCTCGACCAGTTCGAGCGCACCCGGGGTGTCACTGTGCAAGCAGATGGAATCGAATTCGATGGCCAGGTCCTGCCCCTCGACCGTGCGCACCACGCCTTGCTGACAAGCCCGCAACACCCGTTCGGCGACCGCCCCGGGCTCATGGCCCCGCACGTTGCGGGTAAACACGATCGACCCGCTCAGGTCGTACTCGCGGTCGGCGTAGAACTCGCGAATTACCGGCTGGCCAAGCTCCTGGGCAATGCGGCAGATCACCGAACCGGGCATGCAGTAAAGCAGCAACTCCGGCTCGATCACCCGCAGGTTTTCCACCAGCAGCCGTGCAGCTTCTTCGTCACGTGCCAGATGCATGTACAGCGCACCGTGCGGCTTGATGTGCTGCAGGCGCACGCCCTGGGCGCGGGCAATTTCACGCAGGGCGCCGAGCTGGTAGAGCATGTCGTCGACCAGTTCCTGGGCCGGGGCATTGATGTGTCGGCGGCCGAAGCCGACCAGGTCGCGGAACCCAGGGTGCGCCCCCACTGCGACGCCCAGGGCCTTGGCCCGCTCGACGGTGCGGCGCATGGTGCCGGGGTCACCGGCATGGAAGCCGGTGGCGATGTTGGCCGTGCTGATGTAGCCCATCAGCTCGTTGTCGACGCCATCGCCAATGGTCCACGGGCCAAAGCCCTCACCCATGTCCGAGTTGAAATCCACCACCTGCATGACTGTCTCTCCTGGCGCTTGTGACTGCATGCAAGCCACGTTAGATTCTCCGCACCCCCTTGGGAAGATCTATAAACAGATAGGGTGTCTTCTGAAAATCAGATACTGCGGGAGCCTACCGTGTCACTGACCCTGCGCCAGGTCCGCTACTTCGTCGCCACCGCCGAGATCGGCCAGATTTCCCAGGCGGCAATCCACCTGAACATTTCCCAGTCTGCAGTCACCACGGCGATCAAGGAGCTGGAGGCGATGCTCGGCGTGCTGCTGTTCCAGCGCTCGGCCCAGGGCATGAGCCTGACCGAGGCCGGCCGGCACTTTCTGAACCGCGCCTACGTGATCCTGCGCAGCGTGGACGATGCGCTGAACAGCCCGCTGCCGGACGTGCGCGCCAGTGGCCTGCTGCGCCTGGCGGCAAGTTATACGGTGATCGGCTACTTCCTGCCGCATCACCTGCAGCGGCTGGAACACTGGCACCCGGACGTGACCCTGGAGCTATACGAACAGGAGCGCAGCGCCATCGAGCAAGGCTTGCTGGAGGGGCGTTTCGACATGGCAGTGGTGCTCACCGCCAACCTCACCCACCCGGACATCGTCTCGGAAACCCTGTTCAACTCCGAGCGCCGCCTGTGGCTGCCCGGCCACCATCCGCTGTGCGAGCGCTCGGCGGTAAGCCTGGCCGAAGTGGCCTGCGAGCCGTTCATCCTGCTGACCGTGGATGAGGCCGAGCAAAGCGCCATGCGCTATTGGGAACAGGCCGGGCAGCGGCCGCAAGTGCGGGTGCGGACCAGTTCGGTGGAGGCCGTGCGCAGCATGGTCGCCAATGGCAGCGGTGTGGCGATCCTGTCGGACCTGGTGCACCGGCCCTGGTCGCTGGAGGGCAAGCGAATCGAGACGGTGACCATCAGCGACCCGGTGACACCGATGAGCGTCGGGTTGGCCTGGCACCGGGAACGGGCGTTCAGCCCGGCGATGCAGGCTGTGCGCAATTACTTCCATGATGCTTTTTTGGCACCGCAGCAGTTGTCGGCACGGCGCTGACCGTTCCCTGCAGGCCCGACTCTTCACGGGTAAATCCGCACACAGCGTCTGCATTCGAAATCAACGCCACTCGCTATAGGGCTCCAGCGGCGTCACCGGCAGCGCCAGGTTGCCCCGCCACGGCTCGAACAGGTAGCGCAGGTAGAGCATGCCATGGCTAGGTGCATAGTCATCGCTGTGCTGCCAGTCGAAGCCGCCGCCCAACACCCACTGGTCGCTCAGGCGCCGCTCGAACAGCCCGCGCAGGCGGTAGCCCAGCCCGCTGCTGTCACTGGCGTCGCTCATGGCGTCTATGTTGGAGCCAACGTCATACTGTGCCAGCACCTTGCGGTTGACGTGCGCGTCCGGGTACAGGCGGCTGCGACCGCTGTGGGCCTGGGACCAGCTTACAGAGCCTTCCAGCAGCACCGACCAGTCGTAGTTGCGCCAGGCATAACTGACCGGTACGCCAACCGATGTGTAGCGCTGCGGGCTGTAGTAGCCGCCCTGCCCCAGGCTGTAGCCGCCCAGGTCCTTGTCGTGCCGCCAGTGCATCAGCGTGAGGCCCACGCGCACACGCTCATCGGCTTTTTCCACCACGCGGTGGTACCAGCCGGCCATGGCCCGGGTGCGCTGGTTGTCGGCGACGTTTTCGCCATACAGCCAGTGGTGCCCGAGGCTGGCCCAGACGCCATTGTCACCGCCCTGGTCCCAGCTCAGGCCGAGTGTGGCGCCATTGGCCGTGACCCCGCCCCAGCGCACGCCTGTGCGCGGGTCACGTGCCCCGGCAAACGATAACAGCGAGTTGCTCATCGGCCGCCGCGAAGCAGTCAGCGACCAGCCAAGCTGGCCGAGGTCACCGTTGACCGTGGCGCCACCCAACCAGTTGTTGATCGCATAGCCCTGGGTGGTGCCCAGGTCGAAGGCCCAGCGGCTGCCCTGCCAACCCAGCGCCAGCACGCTACCGTCCGCCGTTTGCGAACCGCCCTTACACGCGGGGAGCGACCTCCCGTCAGCGGTGCTGCCAACAAACTGGCAGCTGCCGAAGTCCGGGGTATAGCGCCCCTGGTCGTTCTGCTCGAACGACCCCGCATCCATGCCGATGCGCTCCACCCGCGCAAAGGCGGTGCCGTCCTGCCAAGGGGTATCGACATGCAGCAGGGTCGACTGGGTACTCAGTTCGGACGTGCCCGGCGTGCCGTCGTCCTCGCGCCAACCGTAGTCGTGCATCAACGTCACATGGGTATTGCGCTGGCGATACAGCGCATCGACGTCGCTGCGCAGGCTGCGTGCCAGCCAGTCGTCGTCATCCTGCTCACGGCTGGCCAGCGTCAGTGCACGGTCATCCCGTGGCGACACGGCAGCACGCTCGAGCATCTGCGCATCGGCCATCGCTGCGGCGTAAAGGTCCAGCGCCCGTTGCGGGTCATCCTGCGCCACCAGGCGGGCAGCGTCGCGCCGCAACAAGGGGTCGGGGCTAGGGCGCTGCGCTGCGATCTGGTCGAGCATTCTGGCCGCCTGGTCGTGTTCGCCCAAGGCGACCCAGACAGCCGCCAGGCGCCGCTGGGCGTTGCTGTCATCGGCAGCCAGTTGCGGTACCTGCACAGCCAGCATGTGCCGGGCCTGTGCCAGGTTGCCTTCGGCCACCGCGCTTTCGATCACGCCAAGGCGCGCCTGGGGTTGCCCAGGCTGTACGGCAAGCACGCGCTGGTAATAACCGCGCGCCTTGCCAGGCTCACCATTGGCCGCCGCCCAGTCAGCCAGCAGCATCAGGTCGTCGGTGCTGCCTTCGCCACGCGCCAGGCTGGCCTCGAGCAGGCGGGTCGCTTCAGCCGTGCGGCCTTGCGCCTGCAGCTGCTGCGCCGAGGCCAGGGTCATGCGGCGGCGGATACGCTGCTCCAGCGCATGCATGTCAGCGTTCCATGCCCCCTGCGGCACCGCGCCCAGGCTGTCCAGGGCCAGCGCATCGCGGTCGCTGGACTCCAGGAACAGGCCATGGGCATAGCGGGTAGATGGGTCGCCCGGCTGGCGCTGCACGATGCTGGCGAATGCCGCGTCGGCTTCGGCGGTGCGCCCCAGGTGGCGCAGGCTGCTGGCCAGCTGGTAGACCAGCCAGGGCTCATCGGGGGCCAAGGCCGTGGCCTGGCCCAGCACCTGGCTGGCCGCCGCCCAGTCCTCACGCTGCATGGCCTGGTCACCTTGCTGGCGCAGGCGTGCGAGTTCCAGGCTGCGGCGCAGGCTGGCGAACTGCGCTTGCTGCCGAGGCGACAGGCTGTCGAGGTACGCCCGCGCCTTGTCGGGCGATTGCGCCTGGTACACACGCACCAGGCCGCGCACGGCACTTTCGTTATCCGGTGCCATGCGCCGAACCTGCAGGAATTGCCGCTCGGCGGCGGCTGTATCGCCTTCGGCCAGCGAGACATCCGCCAGGCCCAGCAAGGCGTACTCCTCCTTCGGGCGCTGCTGGCGTGCCTGCTGGTAGAAGGCGCGGGCAGCGCGCAGGTCTTTCGCCTGCAGTGCCCGCTCGCCTTTGCTGAGCAGGGCCCAATACTGGCTGGACGACTCCAGGTCCTTCCACTGGCTGATCCAGTAGGTGTCTTGCTCCTTGGCGCTCGCCGCCCGGAACGCCGCATTGGCGTCTTCGTAGCGGCTCTGGCGCATCAGTGCATAGCCCAGTGCACCGTGCAGGCTGGCATCATCCGGATACTGGCGCAGCGCCCGGCGCAGTTGTGCTTCGGCTTCAGCGTTGCGGCCCTTGTCGAGCAATGCCAAGCCCCGCCGGCCAGCCTGCCAGGACGGGTCGGCCAGCAGTTTGCGCTGCTGTTGCAGGGTCTCGCTGGCCTGCGCCTGCAACGGTGAGGCCGGGTAACGCTGGAGAAACGCTTGCCAGGCCGCCGCGCTGGCGGCGCTCACCGCTTGCCCGGACAGGTAGTCGAACTCACGCTGGGCAGCGGCATCCCGTGCGCCAGGGTCGCGGGACAGCTGGTCGAGCAAGGCCAAGGCTTCGCGGTCGCGATTTTCGGCGAACAGCCAACCGGCCAAGGTCTGGCGCAGCCCGGCACTGCCCGGGTACTGCTGGTCCAGCCGCTGCAGCTGCCTGATCGCTTCAGGGCGCTGGCCTGGGAGGTTGCCGCGCACGCGCCAGTAGTCCAGGGCCAATTCCAGGCTTGGCGGTTCACCAGCGAACAACTGCTCATAGGCCGCCAGCGCCTCTTCATTGCGCCCGGTGACCGCCAGCAGGCGGGCCTGCTGCAATTGCCGCACGCGCTCCGGCTGCTGCAGCTCGAGCAGGCGCCTGGCCTGGCGTGCCTGCAAGCTGCCAGGCGCGATGGCACTGATCCGCGCACTCAACTGCTCGGCCTCGGTGCTGTTCTTTTCGCGCAATGCCAGGCTCAGGGCCGCCAGCAACACATCCGGGTTGCGCGGCTCGAGCAATTGCAGCCGCCCCAGTGCATCGCGCACCAGGTCGTCACGATGCAGCGCCTCGCCGCGACGCACCTGGTCCAGCAGCCATTGGCGCTGTTCGCTGGCATCCTTGGGTTGTGCCGTGGCCTGGCAGGTCACTGCCGCCAGCATCAGCACGCCGATCATTCGCTGCATGGCGCGCTCCAGGCCGGCAACAGGCGGCCGTGCGGGTCAAAACGGTAACGGCCTTGGTCCCAGCCCTGGCCAAACAGCGCCAGCACCTGGCTGTAATAGGCCTTGGCTTCGACTGGCTGCTCGCGCAGGCGCTGACGCTGTGCCGCCAGGCCCGCGACGTGCTCCGGCGATGCTGCCAGCAACGGCAGCAACGCCGCAGAGAAACCCGCCGGGCCATGGCCACTGGCAACACCGCTGTGCGCATCCACATGCTCTGGCGGCAAACCCTGGCGCGTGGTCAATGCCGCCATCGGGGCATAGTGGGCCACCAGTTCGGCACGCTGCGCCGCGTCCTTGGCCAGCATGCCGACCCACAGGTAGACGCGGATGGCGTCGTAGTCACCTTCACTGCCATGTTGCGGGTCCGCTGCCAGTTCACCGGCTGGCGTCCACAGCAGCCAGTCCGGGGCAAAGCCCTTTGGCGACGAAGCCAGCCACAAGCGCCGCGTGTTGGCCGCCAGCTCGCCCCACAACGGGTCGACCAGGCTGAAGCGATCGAACAACTGCAGCGGCAAATAGCTGGGGTTCAAGCGAGCGCCGCGGGCATCCTCGAAGCCGTAGTCCCCCGGCAGCAGCATCACCCCCAGGCCCGGCAGCTTGCGCACGGTCTGCGCGGCGATACGCCACAGCATGCGCTGGCCCAGCTGCGTATAGGCCGGCTCGTCCCACAGCCGCCCGGCTTCCAGCAGGCTGTAGGCAATCCACAGGTCGGCATCGCTGGCGTTGTTGGCATCCAGCACCTGCCACTGCTGCTGGCCGTTACGGCCCCACAGCCAGGCGGGCAGATGCCGGGCCAGGTCGCCCTCCGCCAGGTTGTTGCCGGTCCAGCGCAGCAACTGCGCGAAGGCTTGCCGGTCATTGCCCACCAGGGCGAAGAACAGCGCATAGCTCTGCCCTTCCGAGGTGGTGATCAGGCGCTCGTCGCTCGGGTCGATGACCCGACCGTCGACACTCACCAGTTCGGCCTTGAAGCGGTCCCAGGCCGGCCATTTGCAAGCCGGTGCGGCACTCGTGACGACGGGCAGGCCCAAGGCGACCAGCCCCACCAGCAACTGACGCACCATCACCCCGCCTCACCCAGGCGGCGCTTGCCTGCCCAGCGCAGTGCCCGCCACAACAGGAAGGCAAACAGCACCACGCAAATGGCCGCGATCGCCGCCAGCAGCACCGGGTGCTCGGACAGGTGGAACCACAGCAGCAGCCACCACGGCAGCGCGCCTACGAAGTAGTGCTCGCCGACGAACTGGCTGGTGACGCCGCTGCTGCGCACCAGCGTCACCGAACCGGCCACCGCATCGAGCTTGCCCACATCGCCGAGCACATCGCGCAGCAACGCTTGGTCGCTATCGCTGTTGGCCAGCAGGGCGACGACGCTGCGCTGCTCATGGAAGGGCGACTTCAGCCCGGTGATGGCCGCAATCGGCGCCTGCGCGCTGACTGCCACTCGGCTGCTCGCGGCCACCGGCGCGGTATCGAAGCGCTGGCTGCCCGGCAGCCCTGTGCTACGGCCCTGCAGCAGCCAGTCCCGCTGGGCACTGAGCAGCAGGCCAAGGTTGGGCGCCTCCCCCAGCGCCTCAGGCAGGCTGCCGAGCAGCAGCAAGTCGGCATCGGCCGCTGCGGCCTGCTTCCAGTCATCGACCAGCCGCAGGCCAAGCGCCGGGTAGCCGATCTGCCCGGCCAGCCCGCCGACCGCATCGAGCAAGGTGCCCACCTGCATCGCCGTGGGCCTGGCCGGCATGACGACCAGCGTTTCGGAAAGGTCGGCCATGCGGCTGAACGGGAAGCCGCTGCGGGCGAATGCGCGCAGGTCGGGCATGGCGATGTAGTGGTGGTAACCGGACAGGTCGATGGTCGAGTTGTCGTCGATCGCCGCGCGCACATCCACCGGCAACGAGGTCTGACAGCGGTCGCGCTGGGCGCTACCCAGGGTGCTGGCAAAGCTGAAATCGAAGCGCAGGCGGTTGCGGTCGCCGATCTTCAACGCCGGTACCAGCGACTTTTCGGTCAATGCGCTGTTGTCACCGGACAGCACCGCCAGGCGCATTTCCTCGAGCGTACCGCCGCGCCGGTCATTGCCCACCAGCGGCATGCTGGTGATGTACTGGTCGTTGACGCTGATGCTCAGGCGCGATTCGTCGCTCACTGCCGGGGCCGTGTAGCGGTACAGCGTACGCAGCGGAATGCCCTGGTTGCGCCAGACGAACAAGTCCGGCGGCAGGTTCAGCTCCAGCGTCACCGGCCGTGGTTGCAGGCCACTGACCTGCAGCTGCTCGGGGTAATCGAGCAGCTCGGCGAAGCGCACCGGGCGGTCGGTGCGTGTCCAGTTCGGCGCATCGTAAGGCTGGCGCGGCTGCAGTGCCGTCATCTGCTCGACCTTCACCCGGGCACCGCGGAACAGGTTGTTGCCAACCGCCAGCGCCGAGGCGGCCTTGACCAGGTCATCGTCGTTGCGGCCCAGCACCAGCAGCACCTTGCTGAAACGGTCGTCCGGGTGGTCGATCATCTGCAGTACCGGGCCGTCGACCGGCGGGAATTGCTGCAGGTCGGCAAGGAAGGCCGGGCGACGGTCGTTGCTGGCAAACACGATGCTCGGCGTGGGTTTGTCGCCACGGGCCGGCAGGCTGCCGTACAGCACCGGGAAGGTCGCCTTGCGCCAACCGGCCTGGCTGCCGAAGTAGGACGCCAGGATCGCCGCCGCACGCTGCTCGCCCAGGCTCGGCACGCCGCTGAACACCACCGGCAGCGTTACCTTGCCGGTGTCGCGCACATCAAAGAACGGCAGCGGGAAGTACGCCAGGTCGTTGTCCAGGGCCAGGGCCTGTTCGTGCAGCTGCACCTGGCTCTTGCGGTTCAGGTTCAGCCACAGGCCGCTGTGCGCAGGGTCTTCGCAGATGTCGGTGTAATGCCCGACGAACTCCAGGCGTACTCGGTTGAAATCGCTGAGCAGCTTCGGGTCCAGCGGCAGCTGACGGCGCACGCGCTGGCCAAGCTGGTCCTTTTCCACCGGCACCACGCCCATCAGTTCGTCATTCAGGTACACGCGCAGGTGCGACAGGTTCGGCAACAGCGCGGGCGATGGCGTGTAGTCCAGCTGCAGGCTGGCGTCGGTGGCCAGGCGGTCGCGCCGCAGGCCGAACTCGATATGCTCGCTGTTGCGCACCCCCAGCAGCAGGCTGTCGGAGGCATGCCCGAGCTGCTCGAAGGTTTTCGCAACCGCCCAGTTCGGCACCGTGGGTACGGCTGGTTCGGCAAGCGGGGCGACAGAGGCGGCAGCGGCGCTTTGCGACAAGGCAGCAAGCAGCGCCATCGCCAGGCCCCAGGTACGCGCGGGATAACCAGTCATCATGCGTCTCGATCAACAGGGTTCAAGAAAGGGACAGGCTGCGGTGTGCGGGGCCTGTAGCTGGCCAGCCAGTTCGCCAGCGCGTGCAGTGGGCGCAGCCACGCCCGCACCCATGGCGGCAAGTGTTCGACCAGCCGCAGGTAACCGACACCGCCCAGCTTCAGCACGTCGACCAGGCTGCGCAGCGGGCGATCGACCTCGTGCTGCTCGTTCCAGCCAAGCCAGGCATCGGCGCGGGCAAAGGTGCAGTGGACCAGGTCGATACGCTGTTGCTGGCCAAGGTCATGGAACACCAGGCCCACGTGTTGCCCGACGGTGCGGGTGACACAGGCCTGGAAGGCGAACTCGCGCTGGCCGCGGTTGAGCAGCAGGCGCACCCGCTCCCCCGCTTGCAACTCGAGGCCCCGGTGCAATTGCAGGCCGACACCGCCGTCGGAATAGTCGACCAGGGTACAGGGGTAGGCGTGACCGCTGGCCAGCACCAGCCCCGCCGGCAAGCGCATCTGCACCCGGTGGGCGCGGCGCACCTGGCGCACTTCGGCAGCCACGGCGACGGCGGCGCCGATGATCAGCAGGTTGTAGATCACCCACAGCGAGCTGACGATCACCGTGCCGATTTCCGCCGCCGGGCCGGTGAACAGGCGCCACACGGCGAAGCCCAGGCCGGCCACGTTGAGCGCCGCCAGCCACAGGTAGGGTTGGGCGATGCGCCAGTCGAACTGCTCCTGCTCCATCAGGCCGCCCTTGGCGGTGACGTTGAACTTGCCCTTCTTCGGCGCGAACAGCGCGACCGTGGTCGGGCGGGCGATGTACCAGGCCAGCACGGTCTCGTAGACCTCGCCCCAGAAGGTCTGCCGGTACTTGCCCTGCATGCGCGAGTTGGTCAGGCTGGCGTGGATCATGTGCGGCAGCACGTACAGCAGGATCATCAACGCCGGGGCGTAGATGATGTAGGCATGCAGCAACAGGAACGCCAGCGGCGCGGTCAGGAACACCAGCCGTGGCAGGCCGGCCAGGAAGTGCAGCATGGCGTTGGCATAGCACACCCGCTGGAACAGGCTCAGCCCACGGCCGAACAGCGGGTTGTCGGTACGGAAGATCTGCACCATGCCCCGGGCCCAGCGAATGCGCTGGCCGATGTGCGCCGACAGGCTCTCGGTGGCCAGGCCGGCCGCCTGCGGAATGCTCAGGTAGGCCGATGACCAACCCTGGCGGTGCATGCGCAAGGCGGTATGGGCATCTTCGGTCACGGTTTCGACGGCGAAACCGCCGATGCTCTCCAGCGCGGTACGGCGCAGCACGGCACACGAGCCGCAGAAGAACGCCGCGTTCCACATGTCGTTGCCATCCTGGATCAGGCCGTAGAACAGCTCGCCTTCATTGGGGCGACGGCGGAACGAGCCCAGGTTGCGCTCGAACGGGTCGGGCGAGAAGAAATGGTGTGGCGTCTGCACCAATGCCAGCTTCGGGTCCTTGAGGAACCAGCCGACTGTCATTTGCAGAAAGGAGCGCACCGGCACGTGGTCGCAGTCGAAAATGGCGATCAGCTCGCTGTCGGTCACGCCCAGCGCATGGTTGAGGTTGCCGGCCTTGGCGTGCTTGTTGTCCGGCCGCACGATATAGCCCACCCCCACTTCGTCGGCGAACGCACGGAACGCCTCGCGCCGGCCGTCGTCGAGGATATAGATGCGCAGGCACTCGCGCGGCCAGTCCAGGCCCAGGGCGGCCAGCACCGTGGTGCGCACCACCGACAAGTCTTCGTTGTAGGTGGGAATCATCAGGTCGACGGTCGGCCAGTGCGCCGGATTTGCCGGCAGGTTCGCCGGCTTGCGCTGCAACGGCCAGCTGGTCTGGATGTAGCCCAGGATCAGCACGAACCACGAATAGGTTTCTGCCGCCAGCAGGATCACCCCGCACACAAGGCCCGTGGTGTCGTTCCAGTTCAGGGTCGAGGTGTAGCGCCACCACAGGTAGCGGCAGGAGATCAGCGTCGACAGCACGATCAGCATCAGGGTCGGGAAGCGGCCCGGCATGTGCCGCACCAGCAGGGCGATGCCCAGCAGCAGGCAGATGAACACCAGCTGCGCCAGGTAGCCGAACGGTTCGGTCACGCACAGCACGGCCAGGCCGATGGCGCCCAGGGTCAGCACGCCGTAGAAAACCCACCGGGCGAACACGCTCAAGCCGCGCAGGCGTGCCGAGGCTTGCTGCTTGAAAGCACTGGCGCGGTAGCGCGCAGGCAGCTGCTGCAGACGGTCGATCAGCAGGCCATGGTAGCGGCGCAGCACCTGGCGCATACCGCGCAGCTGCGCACGCACTGCCACCCAGGCACGCCGGGCAAACCCCGGCTCGCGAGGCAGCGGTTGGCGCCGGACCAGCAGCCACAGGCTCTGGATCAGCAGGCGCAGCGGGTCGCCCAGGCTTGGGCGCTTGCCCGCCAGTTGCGGGTACAGCCGCTGCCGCTCGGCCAACAGGGCTTGCCAGGCAGGCGACTCCAGGCGCAGGAACAGGAAGGCCAGCCACACGCCAAGGGTAAACAGCCACGCGACCGGCCGCCGCGCGCCACGTGTGCGGAACCAGGCGTAGGCCGACAGAGGGGTCAGGGTCACGACTGGCGCCTCGTCAGGCAGCGCACCGCCAGGCTCTGCACGTCCCGGCAAGCCAGGCTCTGCGGCGCGTAGTGGCCAAGCGGTGCCTTGCACGCCAGGGCCTCGAGGAACGCCTCGTCGCGGTGCACCACCTGGATCGGCAGGCGATCACGGAACAGGTCGCGCCACACCATCAGCAGGTCGCTCTGCAAGCGGCTGGCGGGGTCGTAGCGGTTGACCAGCAACAGGTCGTAGTGCTCGACCTGCCGGCGCCCGAGCAGCAGGTGGCTGGCCATTTCGGCCTCGGCCACCAACACCCGCACGTCAGTCTCGACGCTTTGGCCAGCGGCATCGGCCGGCAGTTGCGGCAGATCGAACAGCAACCAGTCGAAGTGTTCGGCCAGCTCGGCCTGTCGCGCGCGCCAGGCTTCAGCATCGGGCAACGGCGGCCGCGTGCCGGCAGGCAGATTGCCGAACGGCATCAGGCACAGGCCATCGAGCACCTCGTACATGGCATCGCTGTATGGCCGCCCTTCCCGCTCGGCAAGCGCCCAGCCCTCGTGCGTGTCGAGGGGCAGATTGAAGTGCAGGCCGAGCAGGTTGCTTGGGCACAGGTCGACCAGCAGCACCCGCTCACCTACGCCCTGCAACGCATGCCCCAGCGCGGCCAGCAAGGCACTGCGCCCCAGGCCACCGCGAACGCCGTGCAACGCCAGGCTGGTCATGGCGACAGCACCTGGCGCCGCGGCGCCGCCGTGTACAAGGTGCCCTGGGCGCTGCTCCGGCAGCTTTCACCCAGCAGCGGCCAGCGCTGCAAGGCCTGCTGGACACCCACCAGCAATGAGATGTCCTGGTAGTTCAGGTCCGGCATGTCCAGGTGCTGGCGCAACTGGGCGATATCGTCGCTGCGGTCGGCAGGGTCTGCCTTGCCAGTGATCATGGGCGCTCCTTCGGGACAGGCTGCCAGTCGGGCTGGCCTTGCAGGCGCATGTAGGCGCGCCCCTGGTAGTTCAGTACTTGCGCACCTGAGGTTTCCGCGACCTGTTCGGTGGTCGGCAGGTCGCTCAGCAGGCTGGGCACATCCAGCACCTGCTGCTGGCCCAGGCCCGCATACACGCGCGAGATCAGCTCGGACAGCGCCAGGTAGCTGGTGGGTGCCGAGACGTGCAGCGGCTCGCTGCGGGCAGGCTGGCCCATGCCGATGAACTTCAGGCCCACCGGCACATGGGTAATCGATGGGGTGGGGATTTCACGCATGCCCGACAGCTGCATGCGGTCGCCGTGCAGCGCGGCGCCATGTTCCGGGACAATGGCCACGACCACGCGGCGGCCGCTGCGCTCCAGGTCATCGAGGAAGCTGCCAAGCTCGCCGAACAGCCGGGTGGCGCGGGTGGCGTAATCGGCCACGCGGGTACCGCCGTCGGCGGTGACGATACGGTTGCCGTCATGCAGGCTGATGCTGTTGTAGAACAGCGACACATGCTCGGCCGGAGCGCCTTTGCGCTGCCCCCACCAGCGGCGCAGCACCTCCAGGTCGCTGGCGATCGGCGAACCGTCGAAGCCGACCAGTGCCCGCGGGAAGTCGGTGTTGCGCAGGCCGGGTTGAGGCATGTGCTGCTGGGTGATATCGCCGATGAAGTTGTCGAAGCGGCCGCTGTGGTTGAGCAAGGTGTTACTCTGGAAACCGAGCCTAGCCAGGTTCTGGAACAACAGGCACTGCTCCGGGGCCGGCTGATACAGCCCGGCGTGGGACGACTGCCCGCAGCTGGCACGCAGCACGCGGATGGCGGCCGGCCCGCTATAGGACGTGGCCGAGTTGAACTGGTCGAAGATCACGTCCAGGCGCGAGAACAGCGGGTTGTCACGCAGCCCGACGGCAGACAGGTCATCCCAGGCCAGCGAGCAGATGTTGATCACCAGCAGGTCGAACGGCTGCTCATCGGCCTTCATGGCCGGGAATGCTGTCACCCGTTCACGCTCACTGGCGAAGAACCGCTCGAGCCAGCTGTCGAGCGTGGCATTGTCGGCAACCGCGGTGGCCTGCGCCTGCTCGGTGGGGCTGGCAGCCGCGGCGCCAGGCGCCTGGCCCGCATTGAACCCCAGCGCTGGCAGGCCGCCGACCGCCAGCCACGCCACCCCCAGCAGGCTCAAGGTACTCAGCCGCAGCCAATGGCGCAGGTACAGGTAACCCACCAGCAACAGCGCCAGCGCCCCCAGCAGGTTCCAGTTGATGAAGCGGCCGAGCAGTTCGAGCAGGTAGTCCCACGTGAAATCGAACACCCCCGGCTGCGCCAGCAGGCGGCTGAAGGGCGGCAGCCAGGTGTCCTGGTAGAACAACGCGATGCCGACCGGTACGGCCACCAGCTGCCGCGCGATTCGCAGCCACCTGCCCGGCAACGGCAGCAGCAGAAACGCGGCGAACAACAGGTTCGGCAGCGCCTGGAAGTCGAGCATGCCAAGGGCGACCAGCAGGAACTTGGCCAGGAAGTAAAGGTTCCACCCTCCCAGTCCAGGCCAGCGGGCCGGTACCGGGAGGGTGGCGGATGTATTAGTCATTACGGGGTTCCTGGCGTGCAGCGCGGTGGCGTACGCCCAGCGGTTTCAGGTAACGAGGTGGAAGGCGGCGGCGCAACCAGCCGCGCAGCGTGGCGCGCAGGCGCAACAGCAGCAGGGCCAGCGCCAAGGTGACCAGCGCCGTGACGCCGACCACTTGCAGCAGTTGCACGAAGTTCATTGCGTACCCCGCTTGCACAGGGCCACCCGGCGCGGAGCCAGGGCCGGCCTGGCCTGGGTGGGCAGCTGCGCCGCCGCGTCGAGCCGGGGTGGCTGTGGCACGCTGTCGTCGAGGAAAGCCGGGGTGGCCAGGCTGTCGACACCGGCAAGCACCTCCTGGCTGATGAACAACTCTTTCCACGACAACTGGAAGATGTGGTCAAGGGCTTGCTCGACGCCTTCGGAGCGGCAGGCGAACAGGAACAGGAACAGCACATCGCCCACCACGCAGGCGATGTCGCCGTCGCGGCGGAACACCGTGCGGGAACAGGCTTGCAGCGGGGTCAGGCCAGGGGCCGGGCGCAACACCAGCAACTGGTGGGCGATTTCGCCGTTGCGCACCCCGTGCCACATGGTCTGCACCGCTTCGGCGAACGCGCGCGGCGCCACCAGCCCGCAGATAGCCAGCGGCCGCAGGCGTGCGAGCAAGGCATCGAAATCGCTTGGCAGGCGCCGGCGCCAGAGGTAACCCTGGATGCTCTCGACCATGGTCAGAAAGCGCGACAGGCTGGCACCGAACGGCACGATCTGGCTGGCCCCGCAGGCCAGCAGCAGTTGTTCGTCCTGGTAGCGCAGGGTTGGTGCCATCTCGCGCACCACCAGCTTCAAGGCACTGCCACGCAACTGGCGCAAGCGGTGCAACTGGCGCGCCAGGCTATCCAGGCGCTGCCCGCCGTCCATGGCAAAGATGACCGTGGCGGAAACCGCCCTGCCAGCCTTGGCACCCAGTTCCTCGAGGCTCTCGCAGACCTGCCAGTGCTCGGAGAAGGCTGGCGCACCTTCCAGTACCGGGCGCTGGGCCAGGCACAACAGCTCGTCGCCACCGGTGTCGCTGGGGGCCTGCGGCGCCCCGGCGGCAGCGAAGCCTGCTTCAAGCCGCGCCAGTTCCACATCGCGCGTACCGGTCTTGCCGAGCGGGTTGCTCCAGAAATGCTGCAGGTAGCGCACCCCGCCTTTGCCGCGGTACACCTGGGCCAGGCCATCGACGCCCTGGTTGAACGCCCGCAGGCGCTCTACCAGCCCGGCACTCTGGCCGCTGCTGATGACCAGCAATAGCGTGGCCTCGGCCAACAGGACCGGGCGCAGCGCGTTGCACCAGCTTTCGACGTTGCCGGCACCCCAGACGTCGGCGGGCGCCAACAGCACCAGCACACGCCCGGCGGCGTCGATACGCGGCAGGTCATCGACCAGGTGCCGGGCGGCTTGCAGGTCGGCTTCGTACAGCGCCAGTTCGGCTGGGCCCTGCGCGGCATCGAGCGCACTCAGCACATCACCGATGGCTTGCGCATCGGCGACCAGGGCTGCGCGAACGTGCTCGGGCAGCCCCCCGACCACCTGGCGGCATAGCACGGTGGCGTCTTCTGCGTTGTCGCAGGCCAACCAATACAGTCCTTGTACATGAAGCTGGCTGCTTTCGGCGCCTAAGCCGGAAATAGCCAACCACGGCATTCCATTCGTCAAAACACTGGCTCTGAAAAGTAGATTGAAACGGCTCTGAGAGGTGGCTGCGGGCACATGCGCCGCTGAGGCTCGATGAATAGCGTCAAAAAAACAACAAAATGACTGACGAACAACCGAACCCGTCAATTCTACAGCAGGGAGGCAAAATGAAATCAAGCAGAAATGTAATGAATTGCAAAAAATTGTTAGCAGCAGGTACATGTCTGGGATGTTTGATGCCTGTGAGATCGAGCGCCGCCCGCGCAGCGCTTCGCAGCACAAGGCTGCCTCATGTACAACATGAGCCCGAAGCCTGCGCCGGACCTGTGGGAGCGGGCATGCCCGCGAAGCAGGCGACGCGGTGGATGGCACCGGCTGCGCCGGTGTTCGCGGCCACGGCCGCTCCTACAGGTACAGTGTGAGCCCGAAGCCCACGCCGTACCTTTGGGAGCGGGCATGTCCGCTAAGCAGGCGACGCGGTGGATGGCACCGGCTGCGCCGGTGTTCGCGGCTAAAGCCGCTCCCACAGGTACAGCGTGAGCCTGAAGCCTGCGCCGCACCTGTGGGAGCGGGCAAGCCCGCGAAGCAGGCGACGCGGTGGATGGCACCGGCTACGCCGGTGTTCGCGGCTAAAGCCGCTCCCACAGGTACAGCGTGAGCCTGAAGCCTGCGCCGTACCTGTGGGAGCGGGTTCACCCGCGAAGCAGGCGACGCGGTGGATGGCACCGGCTGCGCCGGTGTTCGCGGCCACGGCCGCTCCCACAGGTACAGCGTGAGCCCGAAGCCCGCGCAGAACCTGTGGGAGCGGGCATGCCCGCGAAGCAGGCGACGCGGTGGATGGCACCGGCTCTGCCGGTGTTCGCGGCTAAAGCCGCTCCCACAGGTACAGCGTGAGCCTGAAGCCTACGCCGTACCTGTGGGAGCGGGTTCACCCGCGAAGCAGGCGACGCGGTGGACCGTGCTGGAAGCGCTGGACAGCGGCAAGCCGGTCAGCGAGTGCCAGAACGACACTGCACGAACCCCTGCACGCCTGAGTGATCTGTATGGTTAGCGCCAGGCACAAGCTGATTTTCGGAGACAAGCATGCTGCGTATTTTTGAACGATGGCTCGACCCCTTCCCCCCTGACGAGATACCACCGCCACCAGTTGGCCTGTTGCGCTTCATGTGGGCCTGCACCCGTGGCGCGCGCGGCTACATCCTGGCGCTTGCGCTGTTCAGTGCCGGGGTATCGATCTACGAAGCCTGGCTGTTCGCCTTCCTCGGCCAGGTCGTGGACCTGCTCTCGGACTGGCAGGCCGGCGGTGCCGTCGGCCCCGAAGAAACCCGGGTGCTGTGGGGCATCGGTATCGTCCTGCTGGTCAGCATCGGGTTGGTGGCGCTGCGCACCATGCTTCAGCACCAGGTACTGGCGATCAACTTGCCGCTGCGCCTGCGTTGGGACTTTCACCGGCTGATGCTGCGCCAGAGCCTGTCGTTCTTTTCTGACGAGTTTTCCGGCCGGGTCACCACCAAGGTGATGCAGACGGCGCTGGCGGTACGCGATGTGTTGTTCACCCTCATCGAGATCCTGCCCGGGATCGGTGTGTACTTCATCGCGATCATTGCCCTGGCCGGTGGCTTTGCCCTGAAACTGATGCTGCCATTCATTGCCTGGGTCGTGCTGTTCGGCCTGGCCATGCTGTATTTCGTGCCACGCCTGGGCAAGGTCGGCCAGGAGCAGGCCAACGCCCGATCATCGATGACCGGGCGGGTTTCTGACGCCTACACCAACATCACCACGGTGAAACTGTTCTCGCACGCCAACCGCGAAGCGCACTTCGCGCGCGCAGCCATGGAGGACTTCAAGCAGACCGGTTTTCGCCAGATGCGTCTGGTCAGCCAGTTCGAAATCGTCAACCAGGCGCTGGTGGTGGGCTTGATCATTGCTGCCGGTGGCTATGCGCTGTGGCTGTGGCACCAGGGCCAGGTCGGCACCGGCGCGGTGGCGGCGATCACCGCCATGGCCTTGCGTATCAACGGCATGTCGCACTGGATCATGTGGGAGATAACCTCGCTGTTCGAAAACATCGGCACCGTGCAGGACGGCATGGCCACCCTCACCCGCGGCCCCAAGGTAACGGATGCGCCCGGCGCTGCCGAGCTGGTAACCAAGGGGGGCGCGGTGAGTTTCGACAAGGTCGGCTTCAACTACAACGGCGAGCGCCAGGTGCTCGACGACCTGAGCCTGCACATCCGCCCGGGCGAAAAAGTCGGTTTGGTCGGCCGCTCCGGCGCTGGCAAGTCCACCTTGATCAACCTGCTGCTGCGCTTCTACGACGTGGACCGTGGGGAAATCCGCATCGACGGGCAGAACGTGGCCAAGGTCACCCAGGACAGCCTGCGCAGCGCCATCGGCATGGTCACCCAGGACACCTCGCTGCTGCACCGCTCGATTCGCGACAACATCGCCTATGGCCGCCCAGATGCCACCGAAGCGCAGATCCGCGCCGCTGCGGCCAATGCCCAGGCCGATGGTTTCATCAGCCAGCTCAGCGACCGCCAGGGCAACACCGGTTACGACACTTTGGTGGGAGAGCGCGGCATCAAGCTGTCTGGTGGCCAGCGCCAGCGCATCGCCATTGCCCGGGTGATGCTGAAGAACGCGCCGATCCTGCTGCTGGACGAAGCCACCAGTGCGCTGGACTCGGAAGTGGAAGTGGCCATTCAGGAAAGCCTGGATGAAATGATGAAAGGCAAGACCGTCATCGCCATCGCCCACCGGTTGTCGACGATTGCGGCCATGGACCGGCTGATCGTGATGGATGAAGGGCGCATCATCGAGCAAGGCACCCATGCGCAACTGCTGGCGAAGAATGGTACTTATGCACGGTTGTGGCAGCACCAGAGCGGCGGGTTCCTGGGTGAGGACCAGGGCGTGGCCGAGGCGATGGAGTAGGCAGGAGGTGGGATCAGGTACCGCGTTGGATTCTTCGCGGGCACGCCCGCCCTCATAGAACAACACATAACTCATTGATTTAGCGAGGCTCTGTGGGAGCGGGCGCGCCCGCGAACACCGGCGGAGCCGGTGCCAGGCACCGCGTTGGATTCTTCGCGGGCACGCCCGCTCCCACACCGCTTGCGTACTGAGTTCTCCGGGCCTGCAGCTCAACCAAACACATGCGAAGGCCGGCGCAGCACCGGGTCGAACGGGTTGACCCGCTCGCCAATCGCCGCCGCCTCGCGCTTGAGCAGCGCCACCACGGTTGGCATGCGGTTGGGCCCCAGGCGGTCGCTGATGGTCGCCACGCTCAGGGCCGCCACCGCATGGCCGTTACGATCGAGGATCGGCACCGCCAGGCCGGCCATGCCATCGAGCACTCCGGTATTGCGCCCGGCATAGCCGAGGCTGCGCACATTGTCGATTTCGGCGCGCAGCATGACTTCGTCGTAATGGTGGAAATCCTTCAGCCGCGGCAGGTTGTAGCGGATCACCTCGTCGCGCTCCTCCTCCGGCAGAAAGGCCAGGATTGCCAGGCTGCCCTGCCCCACCCCCAAGGCCACACGGCCGCCAATATCGCCGGTGAAGGTACGGATCGGGTATGGCCCTTCGCTGCGGTCCAGGCACACCGCATCGAACCCCGAGCGCGCCAGCAGGAACAGCGAATCGCCCAGCGAGGCCGACAACCGCAGCAGGCTGGGGCGCACCACATCGCGCAGGTTGCCGGCTTGCCCGGCCTTGGCCGCCAGGGCAAAAAAATCCAGGCTCAGCCGGTAGCGCTTGCTGGTCGCGCACTGATCGACCATGCCTTCTTCAATCAGGCTGCGCAGCAGGCGGTGGGTTGTGGGTTGCGCCAGGCCAACCCGCTGCGCCAGCTGGCTGACCTTCTCGCCCTCGCCGCCGCATTCTCCCAGCGCACGCAACACGGCGAACAAACGCGACACCGCACTGACACCTACTTCCTTGGCCTGCTCATTTCGATTATCGGAATCCATTTTTCGTCCAATCCTTAAAAATTCCATTCAGTGGAATAATTTCAAAATAGCTGTCACCCAGTGAAATTACCCTTTGTCGCCATCCTAATCATTGCCCTACTCTCCGGTCCATAGGGCGATATCACAACATCGGCCGCCGCCACAGAAGCGAGCGCCAACGTCCGTAAAAGCATTGCTTTTCGCCGCTGGCGCTCTGCCCACCCTGAAACTGCCGGTTGACCCCGGTTCCGTTTGCGATGGAGCACAGCCATGACCTTTCTGTTGATCGACAAGCTTTGCAAGCGCTATGGCGCCACGGAGGCAGTGGCCAGCTCGTCACTGGCCATCGAGAAAGGCGAGTTCGTCTCGCTGCTTGGCCCTTCGGGCTGCGGCAAGACCACCACCCTGCAAATGATTGCCGGCTTCGTCGAGGTCACCAGCGGCCGCATTGTCCTCGACGGCCGCGACATCACCCACGCCAAGCCGGCCAGCCGAGGCCTGGGCGTGGTGTTCCAGAGCTACGCGCTGTTCCCGCACATGACCGTGCGCGACAACGTCGCCTTTGGCCTGCGCATGCGCAAGGTGGCCAACGCCGACATCGCCCGCAGGGTCGACCAGGCCCTGGCGCTGGTGCGTCTGGACAAGCATGCCGAGCGCTACCCGCGCGAACTCTCCGGCGGCCAGCGTCAGCGGGTGGCCCTGGCCCGCGCACTGGTGATCGAACCGCCGGTACTGCTACTGGACGAACCGCTGTCCAACCTGGACGCCCACCTGCGTGAAGAAATGCAGTTCGAGATCTGTCGCATCCAGAACGAGGTCGGCATTACCACCTTGATGGTCACCCACGACCAGGCCGAGGCCTTGTCGATCAGCGACCGGGTGGTGGTGATGGAGGCCGGGCGCATCACCCAGGTAGATGACCCCTACCGCCTCTACGAACACCCGGGTACGCCCTTCATTTCCGACTTTGTCGGCAAGGCCAACCGCCTGCGCGGCGTAACCGGCCCCGGCGGGCAACCGCAGGCGAATGCCCAGGGCCCGCTGACCCTCAGCCTGCGCCCGGAAAAATCAGCCTCGGCCCGGCCGGCAGCGGCAAGCTCGCAGGCCGCATCAGCTGCCGCTACTTCCTCGGCAGCCAGTGGCTGTATCGGGTCGACACCGCTCTGGGCAACCTGGCCGTGGTGCGTGCCAACGACGGCAACACACCGCTGGATGAAGGCACACAGGTCGGCCTGGACTGGAACGATGCCCTGCTACGGGTACTGAACGCTGGCGAGGTGGCGGCATGAGCGCGGCAAAGCTGCGCAGCAGCGCCTGGGGCTACGGCCTCAGCAGCCCGGCGCTGCTGTTGTTCCTGGCCTTGCTGGTGGTGCCACTGGGGCTGACCGTGCTGCTGTCGTTCAACGCGTTCGACTACAGCAGCGGCATCCAGGCCGGCCAGTACACCCTCGGCCATTACCTGAGCCTGGTGACCGACACCTACTACTACGAGATCTTCTTCCGCACCTTCTGGATCAGCGCCCTGGTCACCCTGCTTTGCGTGCTGATCGGCATCCCCGAGGCCTTGGTGCTCAGCCGCATGGGCGCGCCGTGGCGCTCGATCTTCCTGATCCTGGTGCTGACCCCGCTGCTGATTTCGGTGGTAGTGCGGGCCTTCGGCTGGAGCCTGCTGCTGGGCGCCGACGGCCTGGTCAACCAGGGCATCATTGCCCTCGGCGGGCAGCCGGTGAAGCTGCTGTACACGCCCTTTGCGGTGATCATCGGCCTGGTCCACGTGATGCTGCCGTTCATGATCATCCCGGTGTGGACCTCGCTGCAGAAGCTCGACCCGGCTGCCGAGCAAGCCGCGCTGTCACTGGGTGCCAGCCAGTGGACGGTGTTCCGCCGCATCGTGCTGCCACAGATCATGCCCGGCGTGCTGTCGGGCACGCTGATCGTGTTCGGCCTGGCCGCCAGTTCGTTCGCCATTCCCGGCCTGCTGGGCGGGCGCCGGCTGAAGATGGTCGCCACCATGATCTACGACCAGTACCTGGCCGAACTGAACTGGCCGATGGGTGCCACCATCGCCGTGGCCCTGCTGCTGATCAACCTGCTGGTGATGCTCAGTTGGAACCGGCTGGTCGAACGCCGCTACAAACGCGCACTTGGAGTCTGAACCGATGACCCGTAACGGCCCGCTGGCCCTTTCCTTTCACGCCCTGGTGATGCTGTTCATGCTCGCCCCGCTGGTGGTGGTGTGCCTGGTGGCATTCACCCCGGAAAACACCCTGAGCCTGCCCACCGCCGGCTTTTCGCTGCGCTGGTTCAGCGCCGTGTTCGAGCGTGCCGATTTCCTCGATGCGTTCTACAACAGCCTGAAACTCGCGGCCCTGGCTGCCTCGCTGGCCACTTTGATCGCCGTGCCGGCGGGCCTGGCGATCACCCGCTACAGCTTCCCCGGCCAAGGCTTTCTCAACGGCCTGCTGCTGTCGCCGATCATCATCCCGCACCTGGTGCTGGGTGTGGCCTTGCTGCGGCTGTTCGCCTTGCTGGGCGTCAATGGCAGCTTCGCCTGGCTGGTGTTCGCCCATGTCGTGGTGATCACCCCTTACGTGCTGCGCCTGGTACTGGCTGCAGCCATCGGTATCGATCGCAGCGCCGAGCAGGCCGCGCAAAGCCTGGGTGCTGGCCGGGTCACGCTGTTCTGCAAGGTCACCCTGCCGATGATCCTGCCCGGTGTGGCCGGCGGCTGGCTGCTGGCGTTCATCAACAGCTTCGACGAAGTGACCCTGTCGATCTTCGTCACCTCGCCTGCCACCCAGACCCTGCCAGTGCGCATGTACGTATACGCCACCGAATCCATCGACCCGATGATGGCCGCCGTCTCGGCGCTGGTGATCGCCGTCACCGCCCTGACCATGGTCGCCCTGGACCGCGTATATGGCCTGGACCGCGTGCTGGTGGGCAAGCAATGACAAGGAATGCCCCCATGCCTCTGTTCAAGCGCGTGGCCGAACACGACCGCGAGCCTGTGCCCTTCCTGCTCGACGGCCAACCGGCCAGAGGCATGAGCGGCGATACCCTGCTGACTGCCATCCTGACCAATGCCGGGCACCTGCGCGGCAGCGACTTCAGCGCCGAACCACGCGCCGGCTTCTGCCTGATGGGCGCCTGCCAGGACTGCTGGGTACGCCTGCAGGATGGCCGCCGGGTACGCGCTTGCTCGACCTTTCTGGAACCGGGCCAGTGCGTGACCCGCGACCCGGGGCGTCAGCCATGAGTGCGATCGTGATCATCGGTGCCGGCCCGGCCGGCATCCGCGCCGCGCAAACCCTGGTAGCCCACGGCCTGCGCCCGGTGCTGCTGGACGAAGCCAGCCGCGGCGGCGGGCAGATCTACCGCCAGCAGCCGGCCAACTTTCGCCGCTCGGCCAAAGCGTTGTACGGCTTCGAGGCAGGAAAGGCGCAAGCCGTGCACGCCACCCTCGAGCAACTGCGCGGGCAGGTCGACTACCGCCCGGACACCCTGGTATGGAACGCCGAGCAGCAAGTGCTGGACACCTTGCAACAGGGCCAACTGGCCGACCGCCTGGCGTTCGACCGGGTGATCGTCGCCACCGGTGCCACCGACCGGGTGTTGCCGATACCCGGCTGGACCCTGCCTGGGGTCTATACCTTGGGCGCTGCGCAAATCGCCCTGAAGTTCCAGGGCTGCGCGATCGGTGAACGGGTGGTGCTGGCCGGCAGCGGGCCGCTGCTGTACCTGGTGGCCTACCAGTACGCCAAGGCCGGTGCCACGGTCAGCGCGGTGCTCGACACCTCACCGTTCAGCGCCCAGGTGCGTGCCCTGCCGCGCCTGCTTCTGCAACCGGGCACCTTTGCCAAGGGCCTGTACTACCGAGCCTGGCTGGCCCGCAAGGGTGTGCCGGTGCACCAGGGCGTGACCCTGCTGGGTATCGACGGTGAGCAACGCGCCAGCGGTGTGCGCTGGCTGCACAATGGCCAGCAACACGACCTGCCATGCGACGCCGTGGCATTCGCCCACGCCCTGCGCAGTGAAACCCAACTGGCCGACCTGCTGGGTTGCCAGTTCGCCTGGAGCGCGCTCAACCGCGCCTGGCTACCGGTACGTGACGCCCAGGGCCGGGCCACCAGCCCCGGCGTGTACCTGGCAGGCGACGGTGCCGGCATCCTCGGTGCCGACGGTGCCGAGATGAGCGGTGAACTGGCCGCCCTGACACTGCTGGCCGACCTCGGCAAGCCCGGCAACCCGCAGCGCCAGCAGCAACTGGAAAGGCGCCTGGCCACCTTGCAGCGCTTCCGCCAGGGGCTGGAGCAGGCCTTTCCATTTCCCGAGCAGTGGGCCCGGCAAGCCCCGGACCAGCTCACCGTGTGCCGCTGCGAACAGATCAGCGCCGGGGAAATCCGCGCCACCGTGCGTGCCGGGCACTGGGAAATCAACCGGGTCAAGGCCATGTGCCGAGTCGGCATGGGCCGCTGCCAGGGCCGCGTGTGCGGTGCCGCTGCCGCCGAGTTGATCGCCTGCGAAAGCGGTCGGGCCATTGACCAGGTAGGGCGCCTGCGTGGCCAGGCACCGGTCAAGCCCCTGCCCTTTGGCCTGGAGATAAAACCATGAAGTTGATCGAAGTGGACGCCATCATCGTCGGCGGCGGCATCATCGGCAGCAGCGCGGCCTTGACCCTGGCCCGCGCTGGTCGGCAAGTGGCATTGCTGGAACGCGACTTCTGCGGCTCGCACTCCAGCGGGGTGAACTACGGCGGTGTGCGCCGCCAGGGCCGCTCGTTGGCCCAGCTGCCGTTGTCGATGCGCGCCCATGCCATCTGGGGGAATCTGCGCGATTGGATCGGCATCGATGGCGAATACGCCCGCAGCGGCCACCTGAAGCTGGCCCGCAGCGAAACCGACTTCGATGCCTTGAAGGCCTATGCCCGGCGTACCCAGGCTTTTGACCTTCGCCTGCAACTGCTTGAACGACGCGAACTGCGCCAGCGCTTCCCCTGGGTGGGCGATATCGCTGTCGGCGCCTCGTACTGCCCCGAGGACGGCCATGCCAACCCACGGCTGGTGTCACCGGCCTTCGCCCAGGCGGCCAGGCGCAGCGGCGCCCAGGTGCATGAGCAGTGCAAGGTGCTGGAGGTGGGGCACGACGGCCACCGTTTCAGCGTAAGCACCAGCAGCGGCCAAGGCTTCAAGGCGCCCTGGCTGTTGAATTGCGCCGGCGCCTGGTCGGCGCAACTGGCCGAGCAGTTCGGCGAGCCGGTGCCGCTGACCGCGGCCCACCCCGCCATGCTGGTGACCGAGCCGCTGCCGCTGTTCATGACCGCCAGCACCGGGGTCGAAGGCGGCGGCATCTACGCCCGCCAGGTGGCGCGTGGCAACTGCGTGCTGGGCGGCGGGCGCGGTTTTGCCCTTACCCCGACCACCGCACGCCCGGGCCAGGCCGCAGTGCTCGACATCCTGCGCAACGCCACCGAGCTGTACCCGGCACTGGCCGGCGCCCAGGCCATTCGCACCTGGAGCGGCACCGAAGGCTACCTGCCCGATGACGAACCGGTGCTCGGCCCCAGCCTGCACCAGCCCGGCCTGCTGCATGGTTTCGGCTTTGCCGGTGCCGGCTTCCAGATAGGCCCGGCTGCCGGTGAAGCGTTGGCGCAATGCATCCTGCACGGCGCGCCGGCACTCAGCCTGGCGGCTTTTTCCATCAACCGCTTTCAGCCCAACCACCACAAGGAAAACCTGTCATGACGCACAAGCAACGTTTGCTCGCCCTGTTCTGCACCGTGCCCGGCCTGTTCGCCTGCCTGCCCGCCATGGCCCAACCCACGCTTTACCTGGGCATGAACGGCGGCACCATGGAACGGCTGTTCAGCGACAATATCCTGCCAAAGTTCGAGCAGGCCAACGGCGTGAAGGTGGTGATTGTCCCCGGCACCTCGGCCGACATCCTCGCCAAGGTCCAGGCCACGCCGAACAAGCCGTCGATCCATGTGATGGTGCTGGATGACGGCATCATGTACCGCGCCATCGGCATGGGCCTGTGCAGCACGCTCAAACCCAACCCGACCTTGGCCCAGTTGCCGGAAAAGGCCCTGATCAAGGACAAGGCCGCCGCAGTCAGCCTGGGCGTGACCGGGCTTGCCTACAACAGCCGCCTGTTCAAGGCCAATGGCTGGGCAGCGCCCACCTCGTGGAACGACCTGGCCGACCCGCGCTTCAAGGACAAGGTGGTGTTCCAGTCGATGGCATCGTCCACCTTCGGCCTGCATGGTTTCCTGATGTACAACCGCCTGCACGGCGGCAGCGATACCGATGTCAACCCGGGCTTCACGGCCTGGCAGAAGAACGTGGGCCCGAACGTGCTGGAGTACATCCCCAACTCGGCCAAGCTCTCGGAAATGGTGCAAACCGACGAAGCCGCGCTGTTCCCGCTCACCCCTACCCAGGTGACGGCGCTGAAGCTCAAAGGCATCCCGGTGGAGTACGCCGCGCCCAAGGAAGGTGCCGTGGTGCTCAACCAGGCCGAATGCGTCACGGCCAACAACGACCAGCCGGAGCTTGCGCAGAAGCTCGCCGAGTTCCTGCTCAGCCCCGAGGCGCAGTCGCCGGCCCTGGAGCTGGGTGACCAGATCCCGTCCAACCCCAACACACCTACCAGTGACAAGACCCGTGGCCAGGTCGAAGCCATGCAGACCTACCTGCAGACTGCCGTGACCATCGACTGGGACCAGGTCAACACCCAGCGCCCCGAATGGAACGCGCGCTGGAACCGCCAGATCGAGCGATAAGCCGAGGGCCTGGGCCGCTCCCGCCCCTTTGGGCTGCGCTGTCGGTCCGCGTACCCTGTGGGAGCGGCTTTAGCCGCGAAGAATCCAGCTCGGTGATGGCACTGGCTGCGCCGGTGTTCGCGGCTGAAGCCGCTCCCACAGGGTCCCGGCTAGCTCAATGAATCATGTTCAGTTCTATGAGATCGAGTTTCCCGCGAAGAGGTCAACACGCCTCCAAACCCTGACACCTCAATCCAGCACCGGCCGCAACAACGCCTGGGCCTCGTACAGGGTCGGCAGATACCGCAAGCGTATTTCATCCACACTCAACCGCGAAGCATGGGTGGTGATGGTCAACGTCGCTTTCAGCCGGCCAGCCCGGTCCAGCAGCGGCACACCCAGCACGCGCATGCCGATTTCATACTCCTGGTCCACGATACAGAACCCCTGCTCCTTCACCCGCAGCAACTCCGCCTCCAGCTGTAACCGGTCCGTCTGCGTATAAGGCGTCAACCCACGCAGCGGGTTACGCGCAAAGTAGGCATCCCGCTCCCCTCATCCAGCCAGGCCAGCCAGACGCGCCCGCCGGCGGTGCAATACATGGGCACCCGCGAACCCGGCCGGATCGACAACGAGGCCACATGGCTGTAGCGGCTACGTACCAGGTGGATGATCTCGTCACCATCACGGGTACCCACCGACACATGCTCCTGGGTCTGCCGCGCCACCTGCTCGACGATCGGCCGCAGCATGCGCGGCAGTTGCGCCGAGTCCACATACGCCTGGCCAAGGCGCAGCGCCTTGGGCGTAAGCCAGTACTCACGGCTGTCGGTTTCGGCAAACCCTTCGTGCACCAAGGTCAACAGAAACCGCCGCGCGGCACTGGGGGTAAGGCCGGACAACCTGGCCGCCTGCGGCACGCTAAGGCGCGGCTGCTCGGCGCTGAACAACTGCATGAGCGCCAGGCCCTTCTGCAAGCCGGCGATCAGGTCACGGGGGTGGATAGCGGGGGTGTTCATCTATTCGACTCGCAAGCAGGGCAAAAACAGCCGATTACCGCGATAACCGGATCAAGGATGCGATTATCGCACTAAAAGCCCGATCAGCGCATTGTTGACCACGCCCCCTTGCCTCACCCTTGGCCTGCATAACAACGCCAATAAGGAGGTCAGCATGATTCGTGGTTCCACTGAACTGGTCGCCATCGTCGGTTCGCCCATTGCCCAGGTGAAGTCCCCCGAAAACTTCAACACCTGGTTCGCCAACAACAACTGCAACCTCGCCATGCTGCCCATCGACCTGCATGAGGCCGCGCTGGATACCTTCGCCGGCACCCTGCGCGGCTGGCAGAACCTGCGCGGTTGCGTGGTCACCGTGCCGTACAAGCAGGCCCTGGCCAGCCGCCTGGACGGCCTGAGCGAGCGCGCAGCCGCGCTGGGCTCGGTCAATGTCGTGCGCCGTGAGCGAGACGGTCGCCTGCTGGGCGACAACGTGGACGGCGCCGGCTTCCTTGGTGCTGCGCACAAACATGGCTTCGAGCCGGCGGGCAAGCGTGCGTTGGTGATCGGTTGTGGCGGGGTCGGCAGTGCCATCGCCTATGCGCTGGGCGAGGCCGGCATCGCCAGCATCACCCTCAGCGACCCCAGCACCGCGCGCATGGGCGCTGTGTGCGAGCTGCTCGGCAATGCCTTCCCCGCGGTCGAACTCGCCACCCGGGTCGACGGGCTGGAAGGCTTCGACCTGCTGGTCAACGCCTCCCCTGTCGGCATGGGCGGCAGCGCGGAATTGCCACTGCCTGCCGCCCTGCTCGCCACCTTGCAAGCCGAAACCCTGGTCGCCGACGTGGTCACCTCGCCCGAGATCACCCCGTTGCTGAACCGGGCACGCCAGGTTGGCTGCGCGGTCCAGACCGGCCCGGAAATGGCCTTCGCCCAACTCGGCCACCTGGGCGCCTTCATGGGCGTCACGCCGCTGGAGATCTGAAGCCATGCCGACGCATGAACATGCGCAACACAACTTTGACCTGGTCGTGCTGGGCAGCGGCGCCGGCGGCTTTACCGCTGCCGCCACGGCCGCGCGCCATGGGCTGAAAGTGCTGGTGGTGGAAAAGGCCGAACACTTTGGCGGCACCTCGGCGATTTCCGGCGGGGCGGTGTGGCTCTACGGTACCGATCAAGCCCGCGCCGCTGGTGCGGTGGACTCCCCGAGGCCATTCGCACCTACCTCAGGCAGGTCATCGGCGACGGCTACGACCCCGCCCTGGTCGACGCCTTCATCGAGCATGGCCACCAGGCGCTGCGCTGGCTGGAGCAGAACACCGAACTGCGCTACGCCCTGCGCCCGCACTCGCCGGACTACTACCCGGACGCCCCCGGCGCCACCCAGTTTGGCCGGGCGCTGGAGATGGTCGAGTACGACGGCAAGCAGCTCGGCCCGTACTTCAAGGACCTGCAGATGCCGCCGCCCGGCATGTTGCTGTTCGGCGGCATGATGGTCAACCGCGTGGATATCCAGCATTTCCTCAGTATCCGCCGCTCGCCCCGGTCGCTGTGGCATTGCCTCAAGCTGATGGCGCGTTATGCGCGGGACCGTCTGCATCACCCGCGCGGCACGCGGCTAACCACCGGCAACGCCTTGATCGCCCGCCTGGCCAGCAGCGCCTTCGCCCATGGCACGCAGCTGTGGTTACGCAGCGAAGCCCTGGAGCTGATCGTCGAACGCGGCGTGGTCACCGGCGTGGTGGTGCAACGCGAAGGGCGCCGTGAACGGGTGCTGGCCCGGGGCGGTGTGGTGTGCGCCATGGGCGGGTTCGCTGCAGGCGCGCTGGCCGACAGCTACCGGCCGGCCCGGCAAGCGCCGCACCTGACCATGTCACCGCCCAGCAATGACGGCGCTGCCCTGCGCCTTGGCCAAGCCGTGGCCGCAGCCCAGGGTGAGGGCCTGGTGGCCAACTTCTTCTGGGCACCGGTTTCCGAACTGCGCCATGCCAGTGGCGAGCATGAGCGCTTCCCGCACCTGGTCACCGACCGCGCCAAACCGGGTGTGATCGCGGTGGGCCCGGACGGGCGACGCTTCGTCAACGAGTCCGATTCCTACCACCACTTCGTGCAGACCATGTTCGCCAAAGGCATTGCCAGCTGCTGGCTGGTCTGCGATGCCGAGGCGATGAACCGCTACGGCCTGGGCCTGGCGCGGCCAAAGCCGGTGGACAACCAGGCATTGATCGACGCCGGCTACCTGCACCGCGCCGCAACAGCGCAGGCCCTGGCCGAGGCCATTGGCGTCGACCCACAGGTGTTCATGCAGACCCTGGAGCAGTTCAACGCCGACGCCCGAAACGGCATCGACCGTGCGTTCGGCAAAGGCGGCAACAGCTACAACCGCTACATGGGCGACCCGCAACACACGCCCAACCCATGCCTGGCGCCACTGACCAGCGGCCCGTTCTACGCCATCCGCATCCACACCGGCGACCTCGGCTCGGCCCGCGGCCTGGTGACCGACGCCCGGGCCAACGTGCTTAACCGCGATGGCCAGCCGATTGCCGGGCTGTATGCAGTCGGCAACGACATGAACTCGCTGATGAAAGGCACCTACCCCGGCCCCGGTATCACCCTGGGCCCAGCCCTCACCTTCGGCTGGCTCGCTGCCAACCACATCGCCGCGCGCCTGCAGGCACCAACCACCCACATGGAGACTCCAGCATGTACTACGAACTGAGAACCTACACCCTCGACCCACTGAAAATGGCCGACTGGCTGAGCCTGTACCAAAGCCACGCGCTAGAGGTACAAAGCGAGCATCTCGGTAACCTGGTCGGCTTTTTCACCAGCGAGTTCGGCGAGGTCAACCAGGTGGTGCATATCTGGGGCTATGCCAGCCTCGACGAGCGCATGGCGCGCCGCGCAGCCATGGCAGCGGACCCGCGTTGGGCCGAGTTCTCACGGCGCAACCGCGAGCTGGGCGCGGTACTGCACTTGCAGTCGCGAATGCTGCGGCCCACCGGTTTTTCGCCGCTGCAGTAAAACCTTCCTCCAACGCCTGAGCGGAACCCCACGATGCAACCCCTCGAATGTGACGTACTCGTCATCGGCTCCGGTGCCTCTGGCCTGGCTGCCGCCGTTACTGCCGCCCATCACGGCCTGCAGGTGATCGTCGCGGAAAAAGCCGGCCAACTGGGCGGCACCAGCGCCTGGTCGGGGGGCTGGCTGTGGATACCGCGCAACCCGCTGGCCATTGCCGAAGGCATCGTCGAGACCGACGATGCCCCGGAGCGCTACCTGCGCGGGCAAACCCATGTCAGCGAACTGGACACGCGCCAACGCGCCTTCCTGCACCATGGCCCGGAGATGGTGGCGTTCTTCCAGCAACACACCGCCGTACAGTTCCAGAGCGGCAGCCGCATGCCCGACATGCGCGAAGGCGACGGCAGCGCGCGCGGTGGCCGTTCGCTGTGCGCGCTGCCATACGACGGGCGCCTGCTCGGGCCCTGGCTGCACAAGCTGCGCCCACCGCTGGACATCGTCAGCCTGGCCGGCATGGGCATTGCCGGCGGCGCCGACATGGCCGCCTTCTTCAGCGCCACGCGCTCGCCCACGGCCGCGCTGCATGTGGGCAAACGCCTGCTGCGCCATGGTCGCGACCTGCTGCTGCACCGCCGCGGCCTGCACCTGGTCAATGGCAATGCCCTGGTGGCACGGCTGCTGCGCAGCGCCCTGGACCTTGGCGTGACGCTACTGACCGACAAGCCGGCCAGTCGCCTGCTGGGCGAAGGCCGGGTCAGCGGCGCACAGTTTGCCGACGGCCAGCTGATCCACGCCCGCCGCGGTGTGGTTTTGGCCTGCGGTGGCTTTGCGCATGATCGCCAGCGCATCGCGCAACTGATGCCGCATGCGCCGGACGGTGACCAGCACTACTCCGCCGCGCCATGGGAAAACAGCGGTGACGGCCTGCGCCTGGGCGAACAGGCCGGTGGCCTGGTCCAGACGACTGCAACCCATGCGGGGGCCTGGGCACCTGTGTCGCGGGTGCCGCGCAGCGATGGCAGTTTCGGCCATTTCCCTCACTTGATCGATCGCGCCAAACCCGGCTTCCTCGCCGTGCGCCGCGATGGCCGGCGCTTCGTCAATGAGGCCGATTGCTACCACGACTTCATGAACGCGCTGTTCGCCGCCACGCCGCAGGGTGAAGCGCCGGAAGCCTGGCTGATCTGCGACCATGCTGCGCAACGGCGCTATGGCATCGGCTGGGCCAAGCCCTTCCCTTTCCCCACCCGCCACTATCAACGCTGCGGTTACCTGCACAGCGGTCGCACGCTGGCGCAACTGGCACAGCGCTGCGGGATCGACGCCGCGCAGTTGCAGCGCACGGTGGACGGTTTCAACCAACATGCAGCCCAGGGTGAAGATCCGGTTTTTCAGCGCGGTGCATCGGCCTACAACCGGGCGCAGGGCGAGCCGTTGCAAGCCCCCAATCCATCGCTGCGGCCACTGCTGCACGGGCCGTTCCACGCAGTGAAACTGTTGCCGGGCAGCCTGGGTACGTTCGCCGGCCTGGGCACGGATGCCTCGGCCCGGGTACTGGACCGCGAGGCGCGGCCGATCCCCGGGTTGTATGCGGTGGGCAACGACATGGACAGTGTGATGGGCGGGCATTACCCGAGTGGCGGTATTACCTTGGGGCCGGGGATGACATTCGGTTATCTGGCTGGTAGAGCGTTGAGTACCTTGACCACCTGAAATCACGTTGCCCCTTGCCTCGCCCGCAGGCCCAACGCAACCGTTCGGTAACCGAACACTAGCCCTTCCCTTCAATTGACGCTGCTGCCTTCACTGCTCACCATGCACCGGCCTTGCGTGTCCCCTGCCTGGGAATCGGTCACGTACTCGTAGCACCGCAGCTGAATACAATTTCAAGAATCGAGCAGTTTATGAACCACTCCAAGATCACCCCCGCCGCCCCCCGGATGCCCCAGGGTTCGATCGGCGACAAGCTTCGCGGCGCCTTCGGCGTCGGCAAGACCCGTTGGGGCATGCTCGCCCTGGTGTTCTTCGCCACCACCCTGAACTACATCGACCGTGCTGCGCTCGGCATCATGCAGCCCGTCCTGGCCAAGGAAATGAGCTGGACGGCGATGGACTACGCCAACATCAACTTCTGGTTCCAGGTCGGCTATGCAGTCGGCTTCCTGCTGCAGGGCCGGCTGATCGACAAGGTCGGGGTAAAACGCGCGTTCTTCTTCGCCGTGCTGCTGTGGAGCCTGGCCACCGGCGCTCACGGCCTGGCCACCTCGGCCGCCGGCTTCATGGTCTGCCGCTTCATCCTCGGCCTGACCGAGGCCGCCAACTACCCGGCCTGCGTGAAGACCGTGCGCCTGTGGTTCCCGGCTGGCGAACGGGCCATCGCCACCGGCCTGTTCAACGCCGGCACCAACGTCGGCGCCATGGTCACGCCGGCCCTGCTGCCGCTGATTCTGGCCGTGTGGGGCTGGCAGGCCGCGTTCATCGCCATGGGCAGCCTGGGCCTGGTGTGGGTGGTGCTGTGGGTGCTGAAGTACTACAACCCTGAAGATCACCCGCGCGTGCGCCAGAGCGAGGTGGAGTACATCCAGCAGGATGACGAGCCCGAGCCAACCCGCGTGCCGTTCAGCCGCATCCTGCGCCTGCGTGGCACCTGGGCTTTCGCGGTGGCCTACGCGATTACCGCACCGGTGTTCTGGTTCTACCTGTACTGGCTGCCACCGTTCCTCAACCAGCAGTACAGCCTGGGCATCAACGTGACCCAGATGGGTATCCCGCTGATCATCATCTGGCTGACGGCAGACTTCGGCAGCATTGGCGGCGGCATCCTGTCTTCCTGGCTGATCGGCCGTGGCGTGCGCGCTACCACGGCGCGGCTGGTGTCGATGCTGATCTTCGCCTGCACCATGGTCAGCGTCATCTTTGCCGCCAACGCCAGTGGCCTGTGGGTCGCGGTGGCGGCCATCTCGCTGGCGGTGGGCGCACACCAGGCATGGACGGCGAATATCTGGAGCCTGGTGATGGACTACACGCCCAAGCACCTGGTGAGCACGGTGTTCGGTTTCGGCAGCATGTGCGCTGCGATTGGCGGGATGTTCATGACGCAGATCGTCGGTAGCGTGCTGACCGCTACCAACAACAACTATGCCGTGTTGTTCACCATGATCCCGGCGATGTACTTCCTGGCGCTGGTGTGGATGTATTTCATGGCACCACGCAAGATCGAGAGCGCCTGAACGCGCTAGCCACTTACCTCTACGGGGCCCTTGCGGGCCCTTTTTTTGACCAGTCAGCAATCAGTAATTTACCTGCCCGGCCTCATCGCCGGCAAGCCAGCTCCCACAGGTACAGCGTTGCTCTCGAGGTTGTCGCTGTACCTGTGGGAGCGGGCGTGCCCGCGAACACGGGCGATAGCCCGTGCCATACGCCGCGTTCTATCAATCAGACTCTGGCCAGCACTGCCATGGCCTTCTCCAGCGCCATGCGCGCACGCTGTTCGCCGCTCATGCCCTGTTCCAGCAACTGCCGGGCGGGATCTCCAGGCTCAACGGCACACTTCTCTGCGGGCCCTTGCGGGCCTTTTTTGATCAATCTGATACACGCACTATATGGGGTCGCGCCTGAGTCAAGACATGCGCAGTACCTGTGGGAGCGGCTTCAGCCGCGAAGAATCCAACGCGGTGCCTGGCACCGGCTGCGCCGGTGTTCGCGGCTAAAGCCGCTCCCACAAGGGCTCCACAGGGTTCAAGCCATGCGCTGTACCTGTGGGAGCTGGCTTGCCGGCGAACACGGGCGATAGCCCGTGCCATGCGCCGCGTACTATCAATCAGACTCTGGCCAGCACTGCCATGGCCTTCTCCAGCGCCATGCGCGCACGCTGTTCGCCGCTTATGCCCTGTTCCAGCAACTGCCGCGTGGGGATCTCCAGGCTCAACGGCACACTTGGCGGCAAGCCGCGCAGCAGGCCGACCAGATCGGCATCGCCCTCGCCCGGGAAGCGCCGCTCGTTGCGTGCCTGGCGCAGGATCTCGTCCATGTCGGCCGGCACCGGGCCGGCAACGTCGCACAGCTGGGCATAACGCATGCGCTGCGGCGCCAGTTGTGCCACATCGTCCAGCGAAGAGCCGGAGCGGTTGAAGTGGAAGGCATCCACCAACACACAGCCATTGGCGCGGTCAGCATTGGCCACCACCCGCATGGCCTGGCGCAGGTCACGCACATCAGTCCAAGGCATGAACTCCAGATGCGGATGAATGCCATACCCCGCCGCCAGGTCACACAACGCAGCAAAGCGCTCGGTCAGCCGCGCTTCATCCGGGTCGTTGCCAGCCACCAGCAGCTCCGTGCCGCCCAGCTCGGCGCCCACCGCCAGGATCGGCTCGAAATCGGCTACACAGGTTTCCGGCTTCAGCCTCAGGATCTCGAGGTCGAGCACCTTGATGCCCGTGTCGCGCAGGCGCGCCTGGGTCTGCCGGCGCAGGTCGGCGTCGGCCACCAGCGGGAAATGCTGTTCCTGCTCGGTGGCGGGCACCAGGCGCAGGCCAACGTGGCTGTAACCGGCGCGGGCTGCTGCCTCGACCATGTCCGGCGGGGACAGCTCGAGTACCGTCAGGGCCGCCAGGGAGAAAATTCGTTCAGTCATTATCGTCACCAGACAAGTCAAGCAATGTGCTCGGGCGCACAGGCCCGGCCAGTTTCCGCGGCCTGGCGGATCGCCTCGATCAGCGCCAGGGTACGGCCACCATCGGCGGCATCGATCAGCGGCGCCTGCTCACCCCGGGCAACCCGCACGAAGTGTTGCAACTGCAAGGTCAATGCCTCGCCGGCGGGGATGCTTTCCTCGCTCTGCAACAACGGCGTGTGCCAGCCCGACCCGACCTCGGCGTAGTGCCAGCGCTTAAGTTGCGGAATGCTCAGCGCCCCCTGGGTGCCGGCCAGCAGGTAGCACGGCTGGCCATCCTGGCGCGGGTAGACCGGGCTTTCGCCGGAGTCCAGCTCCCAACTCCATGGCGCGGCCACCGCGTCGGAGCCAGTCAGGCTGCCCAATGCGCCATTGGCGAACTGCAGCAGCACCGCGGCGCTGTCTTCGTTGGCAAAACCGCGCACATCGTTGCGGGTGAATGCCTGCACCTGCACCACCTCGCCGCACAGGTGGCGCAGCAGGTCGAGGTCATGGATCAGGTTGGTCAGCAAGAAGCCAGCGCCCGGCTCGCGGCGCCAGGGGGTTTCGAAATAGCTGTCGGGCTTTTGCAATTGCCACAGTGCGGTGACGTTGATCAGCCGGCCCAGCTTGCCGTCGGCAATCACCTGGTGAGCCTTGGCGATCAGCGGGTTGTGCCGGCGGTGATGGCCGACCAGCACAGGCACATTGTGGCGGCGCGAGGCTTCCACCAGCGCGCGGACTTCATCCAGGTGCACGCCCACCGGTTTTTCGACCAGCACCGGTACACCGGCCTCGACGCAGTCCAGGGCGGTGGCGACATGCAGGTTGTTCGGGTTGGCGACGATCACTGCCTCGGGGCGCGCGTGCTCCAGCATCTGGCGGTGGTCGGCAAAACAGGGCACGCCACATTCGGCAGCAAAGGCCTCGGCCTGCGGGCCCGGGTCGGCCACAGCGCATAGCTGGGCCTGCGGCACATTTAGCAAATGCTGGTAATGCTGGCGGCCCATGCTGCCGGCGCCGATCAAGGCAATACGAAGGGGTGCGTTCAACAGCCTGTCCTCTTGTCATTGTTGTCATGCAGATTTCGGAATCTGATTCCACAATCCACATTGAACAATTTAGAACCAGGTTCAGCTTTTCAGAAGAAGCCGCAGAACAGAGTGTGCGGTAATCGACCGGAAATGCACCTTCAGGCGAACAACTCACTGGCCAGGCTGGCCGCCGACAGTTCCTCTGCCGCCGCCAGCAACAGCGGCGCCAGTTCTGCCAGGCGGCTTTGCGCCAGGCGCGCACTGGGCCCGGCGATGCTCAGCACACCGATCACCTCGTCACTTTGCGGGCGGCGCACCACCGCAGCCAGGGCCGAGGTGCCAATGGCCGAGGTTTCCTCGACCCAGGCATAACCGCGCTCGCGGGCGCGGCGCAGGTAGGTGAGCAACTCGTCGGTGGAACGCGGCGCATTCGGGCCGAACTGCGCCGGGTCGGCAATGCCCTGGCGCAACACCATCTGCAGCGCCTGCTCATCGTCCAGGCTGGCCAGCCAGGCATGCCCGGACGCGGTATAGAACAGCGGTGCGTCGCGGCCCATGTCCGGGTCGTAGCGCAGCCCGGAACGGGCGCCC
The DNA here is from genome assembly GCF_040784925.1 of Pseudomonas sp. X4. Lineage (NCBI taxonomy): Bacteria > Pseudomonadati > Pseudomonadota > Gammaproteobacteria > Pseudomonadales > Pseudomonadaceae > Pseudomonas > Pseudomonas sp. X4. The sequence goes on from NZ_CP160798.1 coordinate 5,927,070, forward strand.
TGGGACTTGGCGATCCAGGTCTGGCGGGCACCGTCGATCACGCCAAGGCGCACCAGTTCGCCGCTGTCCTGGGCCAGGCGGTCGAGAATCGGCTGAATGATGTCGGCACCGCTGCTGGCCAGGTAACGGAAGCCCAGCGCCACCAGCTTGGCCGACAGCTGGTAGCGGCTATTGTCCCGGTTCTGCCGCACATAGCCCAGCCGCACCAGCTCGGTGAGCATGCGATGGGTGGCGCTCTTGGGGATGTCCAGGCGCTCGGCCAGGGTTTGCAACGGCAGCCCCTGCGGTTCACCGGTAAGGCTTTCTACAAGACTGAAGGCGCGTTCGATCTGACTACCAGCCATGACACAGGTCCCTGAAATTTTTGCGAATTCTAGAAGATGATTCCATACCGCCGATAGCCGCTGCAGCCAAGGCGGCACGAACTGTCCGGTTATCGCCCATTACTTGCCTGGCAGGGCCGCCACACCCTTGCGGGCCGATTCGCTGCCAATAAGAATATGGAACCTTGTTCCAATAACAATACAGGAATCCCGCAATGCCTTCCGCTCCCTACGAAACCGAATGCGATGTACTGGTCATAGGTTCTGGTGCCGCCGGGCTGGCTGCGGCCGTGACGGCTGCGTGGCATGGGCAGAAGGTGATCGTGGTGGAGAAGGAGCCAGTGTTCGGCGGCGCCACCGCCTGGTCCGGCGGCTGGGCCTGGGTGCCGCGCAACCCGCTGGCACGCCGGGCCGGTATCGAGGAAGACATCGAGCAGCCGCGTACCTACCTGCGCAATGAACTGGGGGCGTATTACAACGCCGAACGCGTCGACGCCTTCCTCGAAGCCTGCCCGCACATGGTGGCGTTTTTCGAAAAGCACACGGCGCTGCAGTTTGCCGACGGCAACGGCATCCCCGACATGCATGGCGACACACCGGGCGCGGCCCAGGGCGGGCACCAGGTGATTGCCGCGCCCTATGACGCCCGCGAGGTCGGTGCGCTGCTACCACGCCTGCGCAAGACCATGCGCGAAACCTCGTTCATGGGCATGCCGATAATGGCGGGTGCCGACCTTGCCGCGTTCCTCAACATGACCCGCTCGTCCAAGGCCTTGCTGCACGTGTGCAAACGCTTTGGCCGCCACCTTTACCACCTCGCCCGGTATGGCCGAGCGATGCACCTGGTCAACGGCGTGGCGTTGGTGGCCCGCCTGGCCAGGTCGGCGCAGGACCTGGGCGTGCGCCTGCAGGAGTCGGCACCGGCCAAACGCCTGCTGGTCGAGGATGGCCAGGTGCGGGGGCGCTGGTGGCTACACCGCAGGGCGAGCAACTGATCCGTGCCAAGGCCGTGGTGCTCGCGGCGGGTGGTTTCCCCAACGACAACGCCCGCCGTCGGCAACTGTTCCCGCGCGATGCCAGCGGCCACGACAACCTTGCCCTGCCCCCCAAGGGTTGTTCGGGCGACGGCCTGCGCCTGGGCGAATCGGCCGGCGGTGTGGTCGCCACCGACCTGAAGTCGCCGGTGGCCTGGGCGCCGGTTTCGCGAGTGCCGCACCGCGACGGCAGTGTCGGCCACTTCCCGCACATCATCGAACGCGGCAAACCGGGCATCATCGGCGTGCTGGCCGACGGCAAACGTTTCGTCAACGAAGCGCATGGCTACTACGACTATGTGTCAGCGATGATCGCGGCGGTGCCGCAGGGCGAAGAGGTGTGTTCGTGGCTGGTTTGCGACCACCGCTTCCTGCGCCGCTACGGCCTGGGCCATGCCCGCCCGGCGCCACTGCCTGTGTGGCCGCACGTGCGCAGCGGCTATCTCAAGCGGGGTGTCACCCTCGAGCAGCTGGCCGAGGCCTGCGGCATCGACCCGGTAGGGCTGCGCGCCACGGTCAGCGATTTCAACAACCATGCCCGCAACGGCCAGGACCCGGCGTTCGGCCGTGGCTCCACACCGTTCAACCGCAAGCAGGGTGACCCGCAGCACAAGGGGCCAAACCCTTGCGTGGCGCCCATCGAGCAGGGGCCGTTCTATGCGGTGAAGGTGCAGCCCGGCTGCTTTGGCACCTTTGCCGGGCTGCGCACCGACGGCAATGCCCGGGTGCTGGATGAGGCTGGGGAGCCGATTGCTGGCCTGTATGCGGCGGGTACCGACATGGCCAGCGTGTTTGGCGGTTGGTATCCGTCGGGTGGCATCAACCTGGGGCCGGCGTTGACCTTTGGCTATGTGGCCGGGCGGCATATTGCCGGGGCGCAGGGGTATGAGTGAGGTGAGATCAGGCCGGCGGTTTTGCAGCGCCTGTGAGACCGGGCGGCGCTTCGCGGCAGGGAATGCCGGGCTCGATGCGGAACTTTACCCGCAAAGAAGCCCACTCTAATACCGAAGGTCAGAGCTGCTCCAACCGCTCGCGCAGGAAGTTCACAAAACCCTGCACCGGCCGCGCCACCTGTCGGTGCTGCGGGTACACCGCCGACAGCTGCAGCGCCGGCGGCCGCCACTCATCCAGCACCGTCACCAGCCGCCCATCCGCCAGTGCCCGGCCCACGATGAAGGTTGGCAGGTAAGTCACCCCCATCCCGGCAATCGCCGCATCCCTTAGCAGCTCGCCATTGTTCGCCCGCATCCGCCCGGCTACCTGGATCGCCTGTGTCTTGACGCCCTGGCTGAACTGCCACTGCACCTGCCGCGAATGCCCATATGGCAGACAATCATGCCCAGCCAACTGCTCCGGCCTGGCCGGCACGCCCCGCGCTTCCAGGTACGCCGGGCTCGCGCAATACACCCGCTCGACACTGGCAATGCGCCGCGCAATCAGGCTGGAGTCCTCCAGCGCACCAATCCGTAGCGCCAGGTCATAGCCCTCGCCGATCAGGTCAACGGCGCGGTCGCTCAAATCCACTTCCACATCCACCTGCGGGTGCAACTGCAGAAACTCGGTCAGCAGGCAGCCCAGGTGCGCCATGGCGAACGACAGCGGCGCACTCAGGCGCAAGGTGCCACGCAAGGCCTGAGCCTGGCCGCTGATGTCGTGCTCCACCTGCTGCACTTCGCCGAGCAGGCGCAGCGCCGACTGGTAGTAGTGCTGGCCCAGCGGCGTGGCGTCCAGGCGCCGGGTGGAGCGATTGAGCAGGCGCACGCCCAGGCGCTCCTCCAGCTGCATCAGGCGCCGGCTGACCGATTGCTTGGACATCCCCAGGCGGTCGGCGGCCGCAGTGAAACTGCCAGCCTCCATGACCTGGGCAAAGATGCGCATGTCTTCGTAAGGGTTCATTGTCTCGCTCTTGGTGACAGTCAAACGCTTTATAGCGGCTTTTTCCCATCAGCGCATCTCCCTAATCTACGCACAAGTCGCAGCGATGGCCCTGAAGGCCAGGCAAGACGCCCATTACCAACATTCAACAGAAAAGGATTCGCTCATGAACATTGTCCACAAAACCCTTACCGCTTCCCTTCTGGCCCTGTCCGTTTCCAACGCCTTCGCCGCTGGCAGCCCGGGTATCGAACAGCACACCCAGGCCTTCCTCGAAGCCCTGGAACAAGGCGGCGGCAAGCCACTGGAGCAACTCAGCCCGAAAGACGCCCGCGCGGTGCTGACCGGTGCCCAGGCCTCGGTCAAGGTCGATCTCTCGGGTATCGAGGTGAAGGAACGCACCATCCAGGCCAACGGCGAGTCGATCAAACTGCAAGTGGTTCGCCCGGCCAACGTGAAGGGTGACCTGCCGGTGTTCATGTTTTTCCACGGTGGCGGCTGGGTGCTCGGCGATTTCCCGACCCACCAGCGGCTGATCCGCGACCTGGTGGTTGGCTCTGGCGCAGTGGCGGTCTACGTCGACTACACCCCATCGCCGGAAGCGCACTACCCGACCGCGATCAACCAGGCCTACGCCGCCACCCGCTGGGTGGCCGAGCATGGCAAGGAAATCGGCGTGGACGGCAAGCGCCTGGCCGTGGCCGGCAACAGCGTCGGCGGCAACATGGCGGCAGTAGTGGCCTTGAAAGCCAAAGAGGCCGGCACCCCGGCCCTGCGTTTCCAGCTGCTGCTGTGGCCGGTGACCGATGCCAGCTTCGAAACTGCGTCGTACAAGCAGTTTGCCGAGGGGCATTTCCTGACCACCGGGATGATGAAATGGTTCTGGGACAACTACACCACCGACGCCAAGGCACGGGAACAGATCTACGCCTCGCCGCTGCGGGCCAGCAGTGAACAGCTCAGGCCTGCCGCCGGCATTGGTGCAGACGGCCGAGTTCGACGTGCTGCGCGATGAAGGTGAGGCGTATGCCCGCAAGCTGAATGCTGCCGGGGTGACCGTTACCTCGGTGCGGTACAACGGCATGATCCATGACTACGGGCTGCTCAACCCGCTGCATCAGGTGCCGGCCGTGCAAGCGGCCATGCGCCAGGCCGCCGGCGAGCTGAAAGTGCACCTGCAGTAACCTCATCCACCCATGCGGCAGGGCCTGGTGCCCTGCCGGTTCAGGAGACCCATCATGCTGACCATCCGTAACGCCAAAGATCGCGGCCTGGCCTTTCATGGCTGGCTGAAATCGTTCCACACCTTCTCCTTCGGCCACTACCGCAACCCGGACGAGCAAGGGTTCTCGGACCTGCTGGTGATCAACGACGACCGCGTCATCCCCGGCAAGGGCTTTGGGCAACACCCGCACCGCGACATGGAGATTTTCTCCTACGTGCTGGAAGGCGCGCTGGAGCACAAGGACACGCTGGGCACCGGCTCGGTGATCCGCCCGGGCGATGTGCAGCTGATGAGCGCTGGTCACGGCGTGGCCCACAGCGAGTTCAACCACAGCCAGGTGCAGCCGGTGCACTTCCTGCAGATCTGGATCGTACCGAACGTGCAAGGCGCAACGCCGCGTTACCAGCAACAGCATTTCAGTGCCGAGGAAAAGCGCGGCAAGCTGCGCCTGATCATCTCGCCGGATGGCGCCGAGGGGTCGTTGCAGGTACGGCAGAATGCGCGGGTGTATGCCGGCCTGTTCGACGGTGACGAGCGTGCCACCCTGACCTTGCCGGAAAACCGCCATGCCTATGTGCATGTGGCCCGGGGCAGCATCGAGCTCAATGGGCAAGTGCTGAATGAAGGGGATGGGGTGCGGGTGAGGCAGGAACAGGTGCTGGAACTGGGCAATGGGGTGGATGCCGAGGTGCTGGTGTTCGACCTGCGGCCGCATGAATTGCCTGGCATGCCTTGAGTTTCTGCGTCGACAGCAATGGCCCTATCGCCGGCAAGCCAGCTCCCACAGGTACTGCACAGGTTTCAGATACTGTGCAGTACCTGTGGGAGCTGGCTTGCCGGCGATAGGGCCATCAGCCATCACTCAGGGCTCGAACCCTTCGACGATGATCACCTCAGCCTTCGCCACCCCCTGGCGATGGCTGCAAGCCTCCTGGTACAGCTCGGACCGGTAACACGCCAGCGCCTGCTCGTACGAATCGAACTCGATCACCACGCTACGCTGAGGGGTAGGCCGCCCTTCCATCGCCTCGCTACGCCCGCCACGGGCCAGGAAACGGCCGCCGAATGCCTTGAAGGCAGCCGGGGCGCGCTGGGTGTACTGCTGGTATTGCTCGGGGTCGGTCACGTCCACATGGGCGATCCAATAGGCCTTCATGCGTTGCTCTCCTGTTACGGCGATATTTGTGTATGATGGTATACCATAATCATCACCCCACCACAGTGAGCGTGCAACATGGCTTTCAACACCATCGAAGAACTTCTCGAGGACTACCGGCAAGGCAAGATGGTCCTGCTGGTGGATGACGAGGACCGGGAAAACGAAGGCGACCTGCTGATCGCCGCCGAGCGTTGCGACGCCCAGGCCATCAACTTCATGGCCCGTGAAGCGCGCGGGTTGATCTGCCTGACCCTGACCGACGATCACTGCCAACGCTTGGGCCTGGAGCAGATGGTGCCGGCCAACGGCAGCGTGTTCAGCACCGCCTTCACCGTGTCGATCGAGGCGGCCACGGGCGTTACCACCGGTATTTCCGCTGCCGACCGGGCGCGTACCGTGGCGGCGGCCATGGCCCCCGACGCCCGCCCCGAAGACCTGGTGCAACCCGGACACATCTTCCCCCTGCGCGCCCGCGAAGGCGGGGTGCTGACGCGCGCAGGCCACACCGAAGCCGGCTGCGACCTCGCGCGCCTGGCCGGGTTCACCCCGGCGTCGGTGATCGTCGAAGTGCTCAATGACGACGGCACCATGGCCCGTCGCCCGGACCTGGAAGTGTTCGCTGCCCGGCATGGCATCAAGATCGGCACCATCGCCGACCTCATCCACTACCGCCTGAGTACCGAGCAGACCATCAAGCGCATCGGCGAACGCGAACTGCCGACCGTGCACGGCACCTTCCGCCTGGTCACCTACGAAGACCGCATCGAAGGTGGCGTACACATGGCCATGGTCATGGGCGATATCCGCCGCGAGCAGCCGACCCTGGTGCGGGTGCACGTGATCGACCCGCTGCGCGACCTGGTCGGCGCCGAATACGCCGGCCCTGCCAACTGGACGCTATGGGCGGCGCTGCAGAAAGTGGCCGAGGAAGGCGCCGGCGTGGTGGTGATCCTGGCCAACCATGAGTCCTCGCAGGCGCTGCTGGAGCGCGTGCCGCAGCTGACCCAGCCGGTGCGGCCTTACCAGCGTGGGCAATCGAAGGTGTACTCGGAGGTGGGTACAGGCGCGCAGATCCTGCAGGACCTGGGCGTGGGCAAGCTGCGCCACCTGGGCCCACCGCTGAAATATGCGGGGCTGGCGGGGTATGAGCTGGAGGTCGTGCAAAGCATCCCCTTCGAGCCCGGGATCGCAGGTTGATATACGGACCCTGTGGGAGCGGGCGAGCCCGCGAAGCAGACACCGCGGTGCATGGCACGGGCTTCGCCCGTGTTCGCGGGCTCGCCCGCTCCCACACAGACCGCGCAAGCTTTTAGACCCCTGTTCAAATCGATCTCCTGATAAGCAATGTGCCCAAACCTAGGACGGAGTGATGGCCGGTAGGCTCATACCTCTTGCCAAAAGTTTGGAATACCATAATATGATATCCCGTAGACCTTGAATCTGCAGGCCGGCACCTACAATCAAAAACGGCCACAAGACACTTTGTTTTAGCTGCTCCCCGAACACTGTTGGCGGGCGCACCACAAGCCCCGCCTCGAATAACAAAAGCAACGAGGGCGTAACCATGCTGTTGAGCAAACGTGTAACCGCAGTGCTGTCCGCCAGCCTGCTGACCCTGGCATGTCAGGCCGCCCAGGCCGCCGACAGCCTGAACTTCGTCAGCTGGGGCGGTACCACCCAGGACGCCCAGAAAGAAGCGTGGGCCGCACCCTTCACCAAAGCCACCGATATCAAGGTCGTCCAGGACGGCCCTACCGACTACGGCAAGCTCAAGGCCATGGTCGAGAGCGGCAACGTGCAGTGGGACGTGGTCGACGTCGAGGCCGACTTTGCCCTGCGTGCCGCCAGCGAAGGCCTGCTCGAACCCCTCGATTTCACCCAGATCAAGCGCGACAAGATCGACCCGCGCTTCGTCTCCGACCATGGCGTCGGCTCGTTCTTCTTCTCCTTCGTGCTCGGCTACAACGAAGGCAAGCTCGGTGCCAACAAACCGGTGGACTGGACCGCACTGTTCGACACCAAGACCTACCCCGGCAAGCGTGCCCTGTACAAATGGCCCAGCCCAGGCGTACTGGAACTGGCCCTGCTGGCCGACGGCGTAGCCCCCGACAAGCTGTACCCGCTGGACCTGGACCGCGCCTTCAAGAAGCTCGACACCATCAAGAAAGACATCGTCTGGTGGGGCGGTGGCGCCCAGTCGCAGCAACTGCTGGCCTCGGGTGAAGCCTCGCTCGGCCAGTTCTGGAACGGCCGCGTCTATGCCCTGCAGCAAGACGGTGCACCGGTGGGCGTGAGCTGGAAGCAGAACCTGGTCATGGCCGACTTCCTGGTCATCCCCAAAGGTGCCAAGAACAAGGACGCGGCCATGAAGTTCCTGGCCAACGCCAGCAGTGCCGAAGGCCAGGCCGAGTTCGCCAACAAGACTGCCTACGCGCCGGTGAACGTCGACAGCGTGGCCAAGCTGGACAAAGACCTCGCGCAGAACCTTCCGACCGCCTACGCCCAGGACCAGGTCACCCTCGACTTCGCCTACTGGGCCAAGAACGGCCAGGCCATCGCAGCCCGCTGGAATGAGTGGTTGGTCAAATGAAAGTCGCCATCAACGCCCTGCATAACGCGCAAGGTGCCCCCACGGGCACCGGCGCCCCGGGAACGGCCCCCCGCCGCGTCAGCCTGAGCCAGCGCTGGAAAGGCAGCCGCAATTTGCTGCCGGCCCTGCTGTTCCTTGGCCTGTTCTTCTTTGCCCCGCTGGCCGGCCTGTTGCTGCGCGGGGTGCTGGAGCCAACGCCGGGCCTGGGCAACTACGAGCAGCTGTTTGCCAACTCGGCTTATGCGCGGGTACTGTTCAACACCTTCTCGGTGGCCGGCGTGGTCACCCTGATCAGCGTGCTGCTGGGCTTCCCGCTGGCCTGGGCAATTACCCTGGTGCCCAAGGGCTGGGGCCGCTGGTTGCTGAACATCGTGCTGCTGTCGATGTGGACCAGCCTGCTGGCGCGCACCTACTCGTGGCTGGTGCTGCTGCAGAGCTCGGGGGTGATCAACAAGGCGTTGATGGCCATGGGTATCATCGATGCCCCGCTGGAAATGGTGCACAACCTGACCGGCGTGGTGATCGGCATGAGCTACATCATGATCCCGTTCATCGTGCTGCCGCTGCAGGCGACCATGCACGCCATCGACCCGATGGTGCTGCAGGCCGGCTCGATCTGCGGCGCCAGCCCGTGGACCAATTTCTGGAAGGTGTTCCTGCCGCTGTGCCGCTCGGGGCTGTTCTCCGGGGCACTGATGGTATTCGTGATGTCGCTAGGTTACTACGTCACCCCGGCCCTGCTGGGTGGTGCGCAAAACATGATGCTGCCCGAATTCATCATCCAGCAGGTGCAGTCGTTCCTCAACTGGGGCCTGGCCAGCGCCGCCGCCGCACTGCTGGTGGTGATCACCCTGGTGCTCTTCTACCTGTACCTGAAGCTGCAGCCGGAATCCCCGGTTGGCAATGCGAGGTAAACCGCCATGCTCCTGTCTCCCAATGCCATGGGCCGCCCGCTGCGTACGGGCCTGTACCTGACCACCGGGGTCATCGCGGCCTTCCTGCTGCTGCCGGTGGTGTTCATCGTGTTGCTGTCGTTCGGCTCGTCGCAGTGGCTGGTGTTCCCGCCACCGGGCTGGACCTTCAAGTGGTACGGTCAGTTCTTCTCCAACCCGGAGTGGATGGACGCCGCGCTGGCCAGCCTGAAGGTGGCCGTGCTGACCACCATCGCCGCCGTGCTGCTCGGCCTGCCCACCGCGTTTGCCCTGGTGCGTGGCCGCTTCCCCGGCCGCGAGCTGCTGTACGGGCTGTTCACCATGCCGATGATCGTGCCGCTGGTGATCATTGCCGTGGCGGTGTACGCGCTGTTCCTCAAGCTCGGTTACACCGGCACGCTGTTCGCCTTCGTGGTCAGCCACGTGATCGTCGCCCTGCCCTTCACCATCATTTCGATCATCAACTCGCTGAAGCTGTTCGACCAGTCGATCGAGGATGCCGCGGTGATCTGCGGCGCCTCGCGCCTGCAGGCGATCTTCAAGGTGACCTTCCCGGCCATTCGCCCGGGGATGATCGCCGGCGGCCTGTTTGCCTTCCTGGTGTCGTGGGATGAAGTGGTGCTGAGCGTGATGATGGCCAGCCCCGACCTGCAGACCCTGCCGGTGAAGATGTGGACCACCCTGCGCCAGGACCTCAGCCCGGTCATCGCCGTGGCCTCGACCCTGCTGATCGGCCTGTCGCTGCTTGTCATGTTCATTGCCGCCGCCTTGCGCCGGCGCACCGAAGCCAACGCCTGAGCGCGCGGAGAAAACAACAATGAGTGCAGTGATCAAAGACAACGCGCACGGCAAGACCCTGGTCAGCCTGCGCGGCCTGAACAAGCACTACGGCGACTTCACCGCCGTGGACAACCTCGACCTGGAAATCCAGGACGGCGAGTTCCTGACCTTCCTCGGCTCCAGCGGCTCGGGCAAGTCCACCACCCTGTCGATGCTGGCCGGCTTCGAAACACCGAGCAGCGGCGAGATCCTGGTCGAGGGCCAGTCACTGGTCAACGTGCCGCCGCACAAGCGTGACATTGGCATGGTGTTCCAGCGCTATTCGCTGTTCCCGCACCTGAACGTGCGCGACAACATCGGCTTTCCGCTGGCCATTCGCAAGCTCGGCGCCAGCGAAACCAGCAAGCGCGTCGATGCCATGCTCAAGCTGGTGCAGCTGGAGAAGTTCGCCCACCGCAAGCCGTCGCAGATGTCCGGTGGCCAGCAGCAGCGCGTGGCGATTGCCCGGGCGCTGGTGTACGAACCGCGCATCCTGCTGATGGACGAACCGCTCGGCGCGCTGGACAAGAAACTGCGCGAAGACCTGCAGGATGAACTGCGCCAGTTGCACCGGCGCCTGGGCATCACCATCGTCTACGTCACCCACGACCAGGAAGAAGCCATGCGCCTGTCCCAGCGCATCGCCATCTTCAGCCATGGCAAGATCGTCGGCCTGGGCACCGGTTACGACCTGTACCAGAACCCGCCGAATGCCTTCGTCGCCTCGTTCCTGGGCAACTCCAACTTCCTGCGGATCAAGGCCAGCAGCAATGGCGCGGGCAGCTTCGAGGGACAGCCGGTAGCCATCCGCCTGACCCCGGGCCTGGCCGCCTCGCAGGACGCACTGATCATGGTGCGCCCGGAAAAGGCCCTGGCCCTGACCGCCGAACAGGCCGCGCGCGAGCCGCTGCCGGCGGGCTGGAACGAGGTCAGCGCCAAGGTTGGCGAAGTGCTGTTCCTGGGCGAGAGCCAGACCTGCCATGTGGTGACTGCGGGCGGTACCGAGCTGACGGTCAAGGCTTTGTCGGCGGCGGGCATGCCGATGCAGCCGGGGGATACTGTGAAGGTGCGCTGGGCGGTGGCGGATGCGTGCATCTATACCGAGTGGGCAGAAAGTGACCTGAGCAAGTCTGCCGGGGCGCATTGATACCGCTGGGGCCGCTTTGCGGCCCTTTCGCCGGCGAGCCAGCTCCCATAGTTACAGCGCAGGTTTCAGGATTGGCAAGGGCCCTGTGGGAGCTGGCTTGCCGGCGATGGGCTGCACAGCAGCCCCATTGACGCGAACTTACAAGCATCAGGCAAAGCCCACTGCCCCATGGACTGTCACATTATCATCACGCCACTGTCGTAATCTGCCGGCCATCTCTATGCCATAGGCCTTCCGGCATGCCCCGTCTGCTTGTCTTGCTGCTCACTCTGCTGCCGCTGGCGACCCTGGCCGAGCCCGCTCACCTGCGCGTGCAAGGTTCCAACACCATCGGCGCGGCCTTGCTGCCAGCGCTGGTGCAAGGGCAACTGCGCGCACAGCAAGCTACCGCCATCGAACAATACCCGGGCACGCTGGCCAATGAGACTGTCATCACCGCTCGCGATACGCGTGGCCAGCCTTTGCGCATCGACATCGCCGCACACGGTTCCAGCACCGGCTTCGTCGCCCTGGGCCATGGCGAGGCCGACCTGGCCGCCGCGTCGCGGCCGATCAACGACAACGAAGCAAGCCAACTGCAGGCTTTGGGCGACCTGCGCGCCGCTGCCGCCGAACAGGTCATCGGCCTGGATGGCGTCGCCGTCATCGTTCACCCCGACAACCCGCTGCCACAGCTCACCACAGGGCAACTGGCACAGATTTTTGCCGGGCAGATCCAGCGCTGGGAGCAATTGGGTGTTGCCGGTGGGGCCATCCACCTGTACGCCCGTGACGACCGCTCCGGTACCTTTGAGACCTTCAAGGCACTGGTGCTGGAGCCTCAGCACGGCGAGCTTTCGCCCAAGGCCCAACGCTTCGAGTCCAGCGACGAGCTGGCCGCGCGAGTGAGCACCGACCGCCAGGCCATCGGTTTCAGCAGCCTGGCGGCGGTGCATGGGGCCAAGGTGCTGGCGGTGGCCGAAGGTGACGCGCCGGCCATGCTGCCGGAGCGTGCACTGGTGGCCAGCGAGGATTACCCGCTATCGCGGCGCCTGTACTTCTACCTGCCGGCCAACCCCAAGCCCCAGGCCAAGGCCCTGGCCGATTTCGCTCAGAGCCCGGCGGGCCAGGCGATCGTCGCCCAGCAGGGTTTCGTTGCGCAGCAGATCGAGGCCCAACCTGTAGCCCCCCAGGCCGACATGCCGCCGCGCTATCGCACCCTCGCCCAGCAGGCGCAGCGGTTGAGCGTTAACTTCCGCTTCCAGGAAGGCAGCGCCAGCCTCGACAACAAGGCCCTGCGCGATGTGCAGCGGGTGGCCGACTACCTGCGCCAAGCGGGCAAGTTGCGGCGCAAGGCGGTGCTGGTGGGCTTTGGCGACCCCAAGGAGACACCCGGTCGCGCCGCCCTGCTCTCCCGCCTGCGGGCCCAGGCGGTGCGCCGTGAGCTGGCGCGCGATGGCGTGGAGGTGCTGGAGGTGACGGGGATGGGGGATGAACTGCCAGTGGCAGGGAACGAACTGGAGCAAGGGCGACTGCGTAATCGCCGGGTGGAGGTGTGGGTTTATTGAACGATAGGCCTGCTCTGGCCTGACCGGGTAGGAGTGCCCTGGCAAAGAAATGTAACAGCTCCCCATTCGGCATCACCGGCAAACGGGTCTAGGCTCAAGCCCATGTGATACCGGGCCCCTCTGACGGCTGCCAGGCCGCCATGTCGGATCACTGTTGCCATGCAACGTCGACATTGAAGGAGGGGCTCATGACAGCTCTACAGACATTCCTCACCACCCCGTTCCTCGGTACCAGCGCCTGGTTGTGGCTGGTGTTCATGGCCATCGTCATCGGTTTGCTGGTACTCGACCTGGGCGTGCTGCACCGCCACGACCGGGAAATCGAAATGCGCGAGAGCCTGCTGCTGTATTCGGGCTATTTCAGCGTCGGCGTGCTGTTCGGCGCCGGGGTCTGGTACCAGTTGGGCGCGCAGTCGGCGCTGGAGTTCTACACCGGCTTCCTGGTCGAGCAGTCGCTGTCGATGGACAACGTGTTCGTCATGGCGATGATCTTCAGCTATTTCGCCATCCCCCGCCGCTACCAGCACCGCGTGCTGTTCTGGGGCATCCTCGGGGTGGTGTTCCTGCGGGCGATCATGATCGGCGTGGGCGCGGCGCTGGTGCAGAACTTCGCCTGGGTACTGTATATCTTCGGTGCCTTCCTGCTGTTTACCGGGGTGAAGATGGCGCTGTCGAAGGAGGACAGCCGCCCCGACCTGGCCAACAACCCGATCCTGAAGTTCGTGCGCCGGCACATGCGGGTCACCGAGCAGATCCACGGCTCGCACTTCTTCGTGCAGCAGACCCCGCCCGGGCAGCACAAGGCGCTACGCCATGCCACCCCGCTGTTCATGGCGCTGGTGCTGATCGAACTGGCCGACCTGGTATTCGCCGTCGACAGCGTCCCGGCAATCTTCGCCATCACCCAGGACCCGTTCATCGTCTATACCTCGAACATCTTCGCCATCCTCGGCTTGCGCTCGCTGTATTTTGCGCTGGCGGCGCTGATGCACCGGTTCGTTTACCTCAAGTACGCGCTGGCGCTGGTGCTGATCTTCATTGGCTGCAAGATCTTCTACCACGGCATGGTGGGCAAGGTGCCAGCGTTGCTTTCGTTGGGGGTGACGTTCGGGTTGTTGCTGGGTGGGGTGGTGGTTTCGCTGGTCAAGACGCGAGGGGAGAAGCCGGAAATCAAGGGTGCTCAATCCAGACAGCCTTCAAATGCCGATCGCACAGTCAGCGAGAAGGAGGAAGACCCGCAGATGCGGGTCTGACCATCCAGAGTGAGCCTTCAAGGGCCTCTTCGCGGGCTTGCCCGCTCCCACAGGTATTGCGCACAGCTTGGAGGCGGCACAGTACCTGTGGGAGCGGGCAAGCCCGCGAAGAGGCCGGAACAAGCCGGTAAATTACCGCCCGCTACGCATCATCTCCGCCGGCACGTACTTGCCAATCTCATACTTGCCAATCGCCGCCCGGTGCACTTCATCCGGCCCGTCGGCCAGGCGCAAGGTGCGCTGCATGGCGTACATGTACGCCAGCGGGAAATCGCCACTTACCCCTGCCCCGCCATGAATCTGGATCGCCCGGTCGATCACCTTCAGTGCCACGTTCGGCGCCACTACCTTGATCTGCGCAATCTCGCTGCGGGCGACCTTGTTGCCGACCGTGTCCATCATGTACGCCGCTTTCAACGTCAGCAGCCGGGCCATGTCGATCTCCATGCGCGAGTCGGCGATCTTGTCGACGTTGCCGCCCAGACGCGCCAGTGGCCGGCCGAAGGCGGTACGCTCCACCGAGCGCTTGCACATCAGTTCCAGCGCGCGCTCGGCCATGCCGATCGAGCGCATGCAATGGTGAATGCGGCCGGGGCCAAGGCGCCCCTGGGCAATCTCGAAGCCACGGCCCTCACCCAGGATCACGTTCTCATACGGCACCCGCACGTTCTCGAAGAGCACCTCGGCGTGGCCATGGGGAGCATCGTCATAGCCGAACACCGGCAGCGGGCGGACGATCTTCACCCCAGGCGCATCGGTGGGCACCAGCACCATCGAGTGCTGCTGGTGGCGTGGCCCTTCAGGGTCGGACAGGCCCATGAAGATCATCACCTTGCAGCGCGGGTCGCAAGCGCCGGAGGTCCACCACTTGCGGCCGTTGATTACCCATTGGTCACCGTCACGCACTGCGGTGGCGGCCATGTTGGTGGCATCCGAGGAGGCCACGTCCGGTTCGGTCATGGCGAACGCCGATCGGATCTCGCCACGCAGCAGCGGCTCCAGCCACTGGCGCTTCTGCGCTTCGCTGCCATAGCGCACCAGCACTTCCATGTTGCCGGTGTCTGGCGCCGAACAGTTGAACGGCTCCGGGCCGAGCAACGAACGGCCCATGATTTCTGCCAGCGGGGCGTATTCCAGGTTGCTCAGGCCGGCACCGTATTCCGATTCGGGCAGGAACAGGTTCCACAGCCCTTCAGCGCGAGCCTTGGCCTTGAGTTCTTCCATGATCGCGGTGGGCTGCCAGCGGTCGCCCTCGGCGACCTGGCGCTCGAACACCGCCTCGGCGGGGTAGACATAGGCGTCCATGAACGCGCTGACGCGCTCACGCAGTGCCTGGACCTTGGGCGAATAGGCGAAATCCATCTGGGCTACCTTCACGGTTCGGAGTACATGGGCCAGAGCCTAGAGCAGCATGACCCCATCCACCTAGTCTATTTTCCGCGTGTATAAACATTCATAACCGATATATGATCGGCCAATAATTCCAACAAAGAGCGGCGCCCATGAACCTCAGCAAGGTCGACCTCAACCTGTTCATCGTGTTCGATGCGATCTACACCGAAGCCAACCTGACCCGCGCCGGGCAGATCGTCGGCATCACCCAGCCGGCAGTGTCCAACGCCCTTTCGCGGCTGCGCGAAACCTTCAACGACCCGCTGTTCGTGCGTACCGCGCAAGGCATGGTGCCCACGCCCATGGCGCAGAACATCATCGGCCCGGTGCGCAACGCCCTGGCACTGCTGCGCACCTCGGTGCAGGAAAGCCGCATCTTCAACCCGCAACAGGCCAACAAGACCTTCCGCATCAGCATGACCGACCTGACCGAAGCGGTGATCCTGCCGCCGCTGTTCCAGCGCTTGCGCCGCCTGGCGCCGGCGGTGCTGATCGAAAGCTTTTTGTGCAAGCGCCGCGAGACCACCAAGGAACTCGCCGCCGGCCGCCTGGACTTCGCCATCGACGCACCGTTGAACACCGACCCGCAGGTACGCCACGTCAAACTGATGCAAGACCGCTATGTCTGCGCCCTGCGCCAGGGCCACCCGCTGGCCGACAGCAAGCTGACCCTCGACAACTACCTGGGCATGACCCACATCCATATTTCCAGCCGACGCAACGGCCTGGGCTATGTCGACCTGGCCCTGGGCAAGATGGGCGTGCAGCGCAAGGTTGCCTTGCGCTCGCAGCATTACCTGATGGCCTCGCAGGTGTTGCAGCAGACCGACATGGCGATGACCGTCCCCGAGCGCTTCGCCCGTCGTCATCAGTTGCGTTACCAGCCACTGCCGGTGGAGGTGCCTGCGCTGGAAACGCACCTGTACTGGCATGAAAGCACCGATCAGGACCCGGCCAACCGCTGGATGCGCGAGCAGATCACCGAGTTGTGCGAACGTGTGGTTGCCGAGGAAGAGAGGGCCTTGGCACCAGCCTGAAGAGGCTGACGAGGGGCCTTTGCTGAGCCCCTCGCGATGCGGAGAAAAATTTTCCAGGAAAAGCTCAATAGAGAGAAATTTTTATTGCGCATCCTGAGAATAGAGCCGGCGGAAGCGAAAAATATCTCTCGAGCAGCGGGTACGCTTGCTCCAACGATCGCCGATTTCACGGCGACAGAAACGGACCCGCCCCAATGCCCAGCGCCCCGCTCTACTTCGATTACGCCGCCACCACTCCGGTCGACGACCGGGTCATCGAAACCATGCTCGCCTGCCTTGGCAGCCAGGCCAACTTCGGCAACCCGGCGTCCAGTGGCCATGCCTTCGGCCAGGCCGCCCGCCACGCCGTGGAGCAGGCCCGCCAGCAAGTGGCCGAACGCGTCGGCGCACAGGCCGATGCACTGGTCTGGACCTCAGGTGCGACCGAGTCCAACAACCTGGCGCTCAAGGGCATTGCCCAGGGCCTCGGTAAACCCGGGCACCTGATCACCAGCCAGCTGGAACACAAGGCCGTGCTCGACACGGTGGCCGAACTGGAGCGCCAGGGTTGGGCCGTTACCCGCCTGGCACCGGATGCCGTCGGCCTGATTCAGCCTGCGGCGGTGCAGGCAGCGTTGCGCGCCGACACCCGCCTGGTATCGCTGATGGCGGTGAACAATGAACTGGGCACGATCACCGACTTTGCCGCGATTGGCGAACAGGTACGTGCCCACGGTGCCCTGCTGCACGTGGATGCGGCGCAGGCGGTGGGCAAACTGGCCATCGACCTGAGCGCCATGGCCGTGGACCTGATGTCGTTCTCGGCGCACAAGGTGTATGGGCCCAAGGGCATCGGTGCGCTCTACGTCGGGCCACGCGCCCGCACGCTGATGCGTGCGCAGATGCACGGCGGCGGCCATGAGCAAGGCCTGCGCTCCGGCACCCTGGCGACCCACCAGATTGCCGGCATGGGCAGCGCCTTTGCCCTGGCCGGCCAGCCCGGCGACAGCGAACACTTGCGCCTCGAGCAACTGGCCAGGCGCCTGCGCGAAGGCCTGCTGGCCCTGCCCGGCGTCACCCTGAACGGCTGCGCCAACCAGCGCATTCCCCATACGCTGAACCTGTGTATCGACAGCAAGGGCTTCAACAGCGCGGCGCTGGCCAGCGAGCTGGCGTTGTCGACTACCTCGGCCTGCAACTCGGCGAGCAATGCGGCCTCGCATGTGCTGCTCGCGCTGGGGCTGGATGAACACCAGGCACGCAACAGCGTGCGCCTGAGCATCGGGCGTTTCAGCAACGAGGCTGAAGTGGACAAGGCCCTCGAAGTGTTTGGCCGGGTGCTGACAGCGGCATCAGCGGCACTTTGGTGAACCGGCCCTAGAACAGCCGGCTGTCCGGGGTGAAGTCCTCGACCTTGAGCCTGGCGCTGTTTGCCTGCGGATGGCGCGGGTTGAACAGGTAATTGGTGGTGCTGGGCATGATCGCGCTCGGCACCGGCAGCAGCAATGCCGAGCACTCATCCAGAAAGCGGTTGCCCAGGCCCCGGGTCAGTTCGGTCTGGCTCGACCAGCCAGGCTGCAAGGCGGGCAACTGCGCTTGCGAAACGGTGTCGGGCAACTCGATACGCAGCAGCCGCATGGTGGTGGGGAAATCCTCAGGGTCGATCTCCAGGTGCACCAGCACCTCCAGCATTGCCCCGGCTGGGCTGGTGGCGGCATACACCACTGGCCGGCCCGCCTGGTGCCAGCGGCCGCTGACACGCAAGCCGCCCGTTCCGCTCAAGTCTGCATAGGCGCTGATACGCCACAGAATCACAGGCCGAAGCCCTCGGCGATCTGCAGCAACATCTCTTCGACCTGGGTGGTGCCCTGCTGGGTGGTGAGCATCTGCATCGGCGTCAGCCCCGAGAAGCGCTCCTTGGGCTTGGACAGCCAGCGCTTGGCCTTGCCCGCCTCACCGAACACGGCTTCGGCCATGGCGGTGATATGGGCCGAGCGGAACAGCCGGTCGCTTTCTTCCACGGTCAGTGGCTGGTCACGTTCGATGCGGGTTTTCAGCGTGCGCAGGGGAATGATCTGGTCACGCTCCACAGGGGTGAACACGCCGAGTTCGGTCAGTTTCACCAGCCAGGTGGCAGCGAAGCCATGGGTGATGCGGGTGTGAATTTCGAAGTCACTGGCGAGTTCGGGGATTTCCAGCAGTGCATGCAGGCGCGCCCGGTACTCGTGGTAACCGTTGTCGCGAAGCACTTCGGCAAGCATGGCGCTCTCCTTTCCGGCGTTTGCCGACAAGTATGCGGCATATGCCGGACATATGCCAGTCCATGAGGCCTGTGAAAGCCTTGAAGGCGATGCCATCCTGTGGGAGCGGCCTTGCGTCGCGAAAGGGCCGCAGGGCGGCCCCGGGTATCTCACAGGAAGGTGAACACCTGCGAAGCCGGCAACCGCGACTTGTTCAAGCCAGCGTTGAAGTCCGCCTCGCTGCGATAGCCCAGGCTGAGAATGACCACACTGGTGAACCCACGCTCGCGCAAGCCCAGCTCGGCATCGAGAATCTTGCTGTCGAAGCCTTCGATCGGCGTGGCATCCAGCCCATGTGCCGCAGCCCCCAGCAAAGCAGTACCCAACGCCAGGTAGGTCTGCTTTTCCATCCAGTGCTGCACGTCCTTCTGGTCAAAGCGGTGCAGGTCGACGTAATGCCGGCGGCTCTGGTTCTGCCCGGCACGCGCCTGCTCATCGCGGAAGCGGCCATCGGCGCCTTCCTGGTGGAGCACGGCATCCAGGTGCGCTTCGGTCATCTCGGTTCGGGTGCAGAACACGATCACATGCGAGGCATCGAGGATCTTCGGCGAATTGTAGGCATAGCGCTCTGTGGTGCTCTTGGCCAGGCGAGCCTTGCCTTCGGCGCTGTCGGCAACGATGAAATGCCACGGCTGCGAGTTGACCGAGGAAGGGCTATGGCGCAGTTGCTCGAGCAGGGCATCGACAGTCGCCTGGGGAATGCGGCGCGAGGCATCGTAGGCTTTGGTGGTGTAGCGGCGCTTGGCCAGCGAGACGGTATCCATGCAACAACTCCGGGAATGAACAGAGGATTTGCCGGGCATCTTATCTTTCCTGCAGAAAAGAAAAACCGGCACAATGCAGCAACACTTTCATCCCTGGAGTGAAAATGCTGCGCATCGCCGACCTCGAACTGTTCGTCCGCAGCAGCGTGCTGGGCAGCTTTACCGCCGCCGCCCATGAGGCCGAACTGCTGCCGGGGCAGGTGGCCGCCGCGATCAAGCGCCTGGAGCGCGACCTGGATGTGCGCCTGTTCGCCCGCACTACCCGCAGCCTGCGCCTGACCGCCGAAGGCGAGTTGTACCTGCCGACTGCCCTGAATGTGCTGGAGAGCCTGCGCCAGGGGCGTGAAGACCTGCATGGCAACGCCAACACCCTGCGCGGTACTCTGCAGGTTTCGGCACCGTCCGACCTGGGCCGCAACATGTTGCTGCCGTGGCTGAGCGCCTTCCGCCGCGAGCACCCGGCCCTGCACCTTCGCTTCTTCCTGTCTGACCAGATTGCCGACCTCAACCGCGACCCGGTAGATGTGGCGATCCGCTACGGCCTCAACCAGGACGCCAACTACATTGCCCTGCCGCTGGCAGACTGGAACCGCCGGGTGCTGGTGGCGGCGCCCGATTACCTGGCCCGTCACGGCCGCCCCCTCACGCCCGACGCCCTGCAGCAGCATGCCTGCCTGCTGTATATGCAGCACAACCGGGTCTACGACAAGTGGCGGGTGGGCAACCGCACCGTGCAGGTGCGTGGGCCGCTGATCAGCGACGATGCCGACGTGATCCGCCGCCTGGCCTTGCAGGGCGAAGGCATCGTCTACAAGTCGTGGCTGGACGTAAGCGCCAACATCGCGGCCGGCGAACTGGAAATCATCCTACCCGAGCACTTTGGTGAACCCGCCCCGGTCACCCTGGTGTGCCCGCACCGAAAGCAGCTCACGCCCGCAGTGGCGCAACTGCATCTGTGGCTGCGCGAACGCTTCGAGGCCTTGCGTAACCGGGCGCTGGCCAACGGCTGCACAATCGTTCCAGACTGAGCCTGGCCGTTGCGCTAAGGTAGCGATTTCTGCCACGGCACGCCCCCATGAGCAACTGGATCGACCTCAAGCAAGACGCCGACACCGGCATCGAGTCGGTCCGCGCGCATTTCGTCGGGCATGCCTACGACCCGCACTGGCACGACAGCTTCCTGGTTGGCGTTACCGAGCAGGGCGTGCAGCAATTCGATTGCCGGCGAGTACGCCATCGCAGCACGCCGGGGCACGTGTTCCTGCTGGAGCCCGGTGAAATCCATGACGGCCATGCGCCCACCGAGGACGGCTTCACCTATTCGACGCTGTACCTGGAACCCACCTGGGTGGACAGCCAACTGCGGGCACTGTTCGAACACGCGCCAGGCGACAGCCTGCCCAGCTTCGCCGATACCTTGTGCCACGATGAGCGCCTGGCGCGTGCCACTGCCCTCGCCTTCCAGGCCGTGCATACCCAGGACTTGCGCATTGTCCGGCAGACGGCCATGGACGACCTGCTGGCCTGCCTGACCCGCCACCTGCACTGGCGCCGACGCCTGAACCCGGACCCGCGCCTGCCGCTGACCGCGCAGCGCGCACGGGATTACCTGCACGCCAACCTGGAGCGCGACATCGGCCTGGAAGACCTGGCCCAGGCCTGTGGCATCGACCGCTTCCGCCTGACCCGCGCGTTCAAGGCCGCATTCGGCCTGGCGCCGCATGCCTATCTGATCCAGCTGCGCCTGGCCCGGGCGCGGCGCCTGCTCGCCCGAGGCCAGACACCAACCGAAGTGGCCATGGCCCTGGGCTTTGCCGACCAGAGCCACCTGGGGCGCTGGTTCCGCCGTGCCTACCAGCTGACCCCGGCCGACTACCGCAGGCGCTGCTCAAACCTTCCAGACTGAAAGGCGGCAGGCAGCGAGCATGGTGCTTCGTTTATCCGGAGCCCTTGATCATGTCGCAGTCGTTGTTGCCCTTCATCCTGTTTGCCCTGGTGTCCAGCATCAGCCCGGGGCCGACCAACCTGTTGATTCTCGCCCATGGCGCCCGCGTTGGCCTGCGCGCGAGCCTGGCGCCGATCGTGGCGGCCTGCGGTGCAGCAGCAGCGATCGTGCTGATGGTGGGCCTGGGGCTGGGTGAACTGCTGCTGCGCCACCCGCTGACCCAGCAGTTGATGAGCTGGGCCGGGGTTTTGTGGTTGAGCTGGCTGGCGTGGAAGATGCTGCGCAGTGCTGCCGCCCCGCTGCAGGCGGCCACGGCGCAAGGCTTCAGTGCACTCAGTGCGGCCTCGTTGCAGGTGGTGAACCCCAAGGTGTGGTTGATGGCCGTGGCGGTGGCCGGGGTGTTTGCCGCGCCGTCGTTGCCGGTATGGCAACTGGCGCTGGTGTTCTTGCTGATTGCCCTGCCATGCATGGCGGCTTGGGCGCTGCTGGGGGTGGGCAGCGCGCGATGGTTGCAGGCACCGCGGCGGTTGCGGGTGTTCAACCAGGTGTTGGCGGGGGTGTTGTTGATTTCTGCGTGGGCTGCCGTACTGGCTTGAGCCCGCTATTGCCAGTACCGGCCTCTTCGCGGGCACGCCCGCTCCCACAGGTACAGCATCGCGCCTGAAGTTGATGCAGTACCTGTGGGAGCGGGCGTGCCCGCGAAAAAAACAGCACGGTCATTCAGGAATGCCCTGCCCCCCCCAGCGCCTCGCGGAACCGCCGGGTGCTGGCCACAGCCAGCAGCAACCCGGCCACCGCCACGCTACCGCCCACCAGGCCGATATCCGCCACATCCAGCTGGCTGCTGACGATACTGCCCAGCAACGCACCACCGCCAATACCGATGTTGTAGATACCCGAGAACAGCGCCATGGCCACATCGGTGGCATCGGACGCCAGTTTCAGGGTCTTGGACTGCAGCGACAGGCTGAAGCTGAGGATCGCCACACCCCAGAACATGCTCAACGCGGCAAACATGTAGAAGTTGCCCGACAGCGGCAACAGCAGCAACAGGCACGCCGCCAGCAGGCCGATCGACCCTACCAGGAAGCCATGCGGGAAGCGGTCGCTGTAACGGCTGAACAGCAATGAGCCGAACACCCCGGCACCGCCGAACAGCAGCAGCAACAGCGTGGTGCGCTCACCGCCTATCTGCGCCACGTGCAGGGCGAACGGTTCGATGTAGCTGTAGGCAGTGAACTGCGCGGTAATCACCAGCGTCACCAGCACATAGGTGATCACCAGCGCCGGGCGCTTGAACAGGATCGGCAGGCTGCGCAGCGAGCCCGAGTTCTGGCTGGGCAGCAGCGGCAGCGACTTCATCAGGCACAGCATGGTCGCCAGCGCCACCCCGGCAATGCTCAG
Organism: Pseudomonas sp. X4; assembly: GCF_040784925.1. Lineage (NCBI taxonomy): Bacteria > Pseudomonadati > Pseudomonadota > Gammaproteobacteria > Pseudomonadales > Pseudomonadaceae > Pseudomonas > Pseudomonas sp. X4. The sequence goes on from NZ_CP160798.1 coordinate 5,949,795, forward strand.
GAAGGTGATGCGCCAGCCCAGCGCCTCGCCCACCACGCGGCCCAGCGGAATGCCCAGGACCATGGCCAGGGTGGTGCCAGTGGCCAAAAGGCCCAGCGCCTTGGCCTGCTGCCCTGGCGGCGCCACGCGCACCGCCAGGGAAGCCGTGATAGCCCAGAACACCGCATGCGCCAGGGCAATACCGATGCGGCTGACCAGCAACATGGCAAAGCTCTGTGACAGCCACGACAGCAGGTGGCTGACGATGAACACCAGGAACACGAACAGCAACAGGCGCCGCCGCTCGATGTTGCGGGTCAGCAGCATCATCGGCAGCGAGGCCAGCGCCACCACCCAGGCGTAGATGGTCAGCATCAGGCCGACCTGCGCGGTGCTCATGTCAAAGCTGCGGCCAATGTCGCTGAGCAGCGCCACCGGGACGAACTCGGTGGTGTTGAAGATGAAGGCCGCCAGGGCCAGGGCAATGACGCTCAGCCAGCTGCCGCTACCCGCCGTGGGTGGCATGTTGGTGGGTGTGGGTCCGTTCATGGGTGCAAACCGCTTCTCCGCAGGCAAAGCAACAGGACGCACGCCAGCCACCCGCTTGCCGGGGTGTGGACGCACGCTTTGTTATTGGAAGGAATGCCCGGCATGGTACGCGTCAAGCCGGGGCTCACAACCGCGAGGCGGGCAGAAGGAGTAACATGCGCGCTTTGTGCGAACGCGTATGCAACAAGGAGCCCGATCCGCTCATGGACCAGCAGCACTCCCAGCAGCAACAGTGGCAGCAGGCGGTCACCGCCTATGCCCAGGCCGTCAACGACTATGTCGCGCAGGGCCGCGCGCAAGGCTGGGATGACCTCGAAGAGCCCCTGCCGCAAGCCACCGATCATTTGCTCGATGCCTGGCTGCAAGCCCTGCAAGCAGCCAACCGGCCTGGCGTAGAAGCCTTCGAGCAGCAAGCCTTCCGCGAAGCCTGGCCACCCGCCCACCACCCATTGCTGCCGCTGATCAAGGAGCACGGGCAAGGCATCGGCAACGTCCTGCTGCTGGAGGATGGCAGCCTGCTGGCACGTATCGGCATGCCGCATGACAAAGGCCAGGTGGTGCGCATCGACCCTCTCGGGGTGACCCCGGTGATCGGCGTCGATCACTTCGGCCGCTGCCCGGCCCGCCGCTATTTCGCCCTGGCCAATGCCGAGGGCATACGCGTGACCGATGGCTGGGGCGGCCCGCAGGTGCTGCGCCTGGCCTGGCCCACGGGGTTGGAGGGGTTGCCGCCGGGTTACCCGTTCGAGCCATTCGACCTGCCGCCCACGCCGACCGCGCTGATCCCCTTCCCGGATGGCCAGCGGGTGCTGCTGGTGAGTGCCGAGGGTATCTTCCTGCTGACGCGCCACGGCGCGACCCGCCTGCTGCCGCACCAGGCGCGGGTGCTCGACGAGCTGGACGAAGGCACCGACCCCGACGACATCAGCCTCGGGCTGAGCATGGAGCACGGTGCGGTGTCGGCGGATGGCCGGTTGATCGTGGTCGGCGAGCAAGGCAGCCGTCACCTGGTGCTGGACGACCAGCTCAGGCCCGTGGCAGCAATCGGCCCGGCCAGCGAGTATCCGCACTTTGCGCTGTTCAACCGCGCGGGTGACCAGTTGGTGGTCAACGCCTGCCATTTCTACAGCGGTGCCACGCTGGCTGTCAGGGTGGCCGACTTGCCGGGGCTGGATACCGACTACTACAGCCAGGACCCGCGTACCCCGCTGGTACAGGATGGCGCACGGGTGTATGCCGGCGTGGCGCGCGACGGGGAGTACATCGTGGGGGATGCCTATGGTTACCTGCGGGCATTTGGCGAAGACGGCATGGAGCATTGGCAGCATTACCTGGGGTCGACCATCAGTGCGCTGGATATCAGTGCGGACGGGCGTACGCTGGTAGCGGCGAGCCATGCCGGGTTCGTTTCGGTGATTGTCCTAGACAACGGGCGGCCGGCCTGGCAGATCGGTACCGGGGCGCATGGCGAGGTACGGCGGTGGTTGTTCTGGAAAGGCTGGGACAGGGCATTGGCCTGGTAACAGATCCAGCATCTTCATTGCCTGTACTGGCCTATTCGCGGGCTCGCCCGCTCCCACAGGTAAATCACAGCTTACGAAGTCTGTGCAGTACCTGTGGGAGCGGGCGAGCCCGCGAAGAGGCCGGGGCAGGCAACCAATCAGCCCTGCAAAGTAGCCATATCGATCACGAACCGGTACTTCACGTCCCCGGCAATCATCCGCTCATACGCCTGGTTGATATTGCGGATATCCAGCAACTCGATATCACAACGAATCGCGTGCTCGGCACAGAAATCCAGCACTTCCTGGGTCTCGGCAATACCACCGATCAACGACCCCGCCAGCACCCGGCGTTTCATCACCAGATTGGCCGCATGCACCGCCGGGTCGATCGGCTCGATCAGGCCGACCAGGATGTGCACGCCATCGAATTTCAGGGTTTCCAGGTACGGGTTGAGGTCGTGCTGCACCGGGATGGTGTCGAGCAGGAAGTCGAAACGGCCCGCCGCGGCGTGCATCTGCTCGGCATCGGTGGACACGATCACATGGTCGGCACCCTGGCGACGGGCTTCCTCGGCCTTGGCCTGGGAACGGGTGAACAGGGTCACTTCCGCGCCCAGAGCCTTGGCCAGCTTGATGGCCATGTGGCCCAGGCCGCCCATGCCGAGGATGCCGATCTTGTGACCGGGGCCGACACCGTGGTGCTTGAGCGGCGAATAGGTGGTGATGCCAGCGCAGAGGATTGGCGCGGCGCTGGGCAGGTCCATGCCGGCCGGGATGCGCACCACGAAGTGCTCGCTGACCACGATGCTGCTGGAGTAACCGCCCATGGTGTTGCTACCGTCGACCCGGTCCGGGGTGGCGTAGGTCATGGTCGGGCCTTCCAGGCAGTATTGCTCCAGGTCCTTGGCACAGGCTTCGCAGTGGCGGCACGAGTCGACCATGCAGCCAACGCCGACCAGGTCGCCGACCTTGTGCGCGGTCACTTTGTCGCCCACCGCGGTGACGCGGCCGATGATCTCGTGGCCCGGCATCAGCGGGTACACGGCAATGCCCCATTCGTTGCGCGCCTGGTGAATGTCGGAGTGGCACACGCCGCAGTACAGGATATCGATGGCGACGTCGTCAGGGCGCGGGCTGCGACGCTCGAAGGTCATGGGAGCCAGAGGGCTGGTGGGGGTCTGGGCGGCGTAACCGATGGCGGTGTACATGCAGGGCCTCGCTATGAAGTGAAACGATTCAGGCGGCGCATTCTGCGCGCCATGCGCCGCCTCGCCCACGGCTGATTCTCCGGCATCGATGCCTGATTCTCCGAAGATGCCATGCAGCACCTGGCGCCGAGCGTTCATTCTGCGATGATCAGACTGTCTGATCCTCTGCCCTGGTCCATCATGCAACTGACCCGCCACGTCGACGCCAATGCGCCGCTTTGCACACTGATCCGCAGCCTCGCCACGCGCCCGGGCTTCGTGCCCACGCACCTGCCCCAGGTGCAGGTGCTGAGCTGGGACCACTATGTGGCCAGCAGCCCGCAGATCTACGAACCCAGCCTGATGATCCTGGCCCAGGGCAGCAAGCTGGCGCGCCTGGGGCCGCGTACCCTGGAGTACGGCGCCGGGCATTACCTGGTGCAGGCACTGTCGGTGCCGTTCATGTGCGAAACCTTCGCCACCCCCGAAGCTCCATTGCTGGGCGTGGCAGTGGACATCGACCGCGGCGTGCTGGGTGAACTGGTGCAAAGCATGGCCCTGGCGCCGGATGCCGCGGTGCAGGCGCAAACCCCGCAGTCGATGACCTCCGCGGCACTCGATGCACCGATGCGCGAATGCGTGGAACGGCTGCTGCGCTGCCTGCAGGACCCAGTGGACGCCAAGGTGCTGGGGCCGGCGCGGGTACGCGAGGTGCTGTACACCGCCTTGCGCGGCCCACAGGCGGGCGTGTTGCGGGCGCTGGTGGAGCAACAAGGGCACTTCGCCCGCATCGGCGCCGCCCTTGCCCACCTGCGCGAACACTACACCGAGCCGCTGAGCGTGGAAGCGCTGGCCGCGCGCGCCAACATGAGCGTTTCGACCTTCCACGAGCACTTCAAGCGCTGCACCGACATGGCACCAATGCAGTACCTCAAGCGCCTGCGGCTACTAAAGGCGCAGCAGATGCTGATCGGCGAAGGCCTGGGGGTGGCGCAGACCGCGCACCGGGTGGGGTACCAGAGCACCTCGCAGTTCAGCCGCGAGTACAAGCGCCAGTTCGACCGCAGCCCGGGGATGAATTGCCGTACCAGAGCCTGCCAGTGTAATCGCCTGCCCTGGCCCCATCGCCGGCAAGCCGGCTCCCACAGGGACAGCAAAGCTCTTGAGGTCAATGCGGTCGAGATAGCTGCAACTGTCCTGCATGGCCTGTCAGGGCCTCATCGCCGGCAAGCCGGCTCCCACAGGGACAGCAAAGCTCTTGAGGTCAATGCGGTCGAGATAGCTGCAACTGTCTTGCATGGCCTGCCCTGGCCTCATCGCCGGCAAGCCGGCTCCCACAGGGACTGCAAAGCTCTTGAGGTCAATGCGGTCGAGATAGCTGCAACTGTCCTGCATGGCCTGTCAGGGCCCCATCGCCAGCAAGCCGGCTCCCACAGGGACAGCAAAGCTCTTGAGGTCAATGCGGTCGAGATAGCTGCAACTGTCTTGCATGGCCTGTCAGGGCCCCATCGCCGGCAAGCCGGCTCCCACAGGGATAGCAAAGCCCTTGAGGTCAATGCGGTCGAGATAGCTGCAACTGTCTTGCATGGCCTGTCAGGGCCTCATCGCCGGCAAGCCGGCTCTCACAGGGACTGCACATGGCTTGAAACCGATGCGGTCGATGTGGGAGCCGGCTTGCCGGCGATGGGCTGCAGAGCAGCCCCGGCAGCGCATCTGCACACTGCACGCACGCTGGGCGAGCAGATGTTCGCAAGCTGCGAGGCCATGGCCTGAATCAGCTTGAAAGCGGCCATTGCGCCAATGGCCAGTAAGCGCCCTTGCGCGACTCGTACAGTGTGAAATGGCGGGCGGCGAGGTAGAAATCCGGCGCGCTGCTGGCTTCTGGCGGCTGGCCGCGGTAATCCCTGGCCAGCGTCAGGTGCGGGCGATACTCGCGGTCGGCCGCTTCCACCCCCAACGGCAGCAGCGCCTGCTGCAAGCTGTACACCAGTTGCAACAGGGCCGGTGGGGTCTGTTGCGCCTCCAGCACCAGGGCGCTGGCCCGCTGCCACACCTGCAGGCGGTCCAGCAACAGCCGTGGTGCCGTGGCCGGTAGCGCCAGCTGGTCGACCGCCGCGCAAATCGCAGGCACATGGGCGGTATCCACATCGCCGAGAAACAGCAGCGTCACATGGAAGTTGGCGGCCGGCACTGGCTTGCCGCTGCGCAGGCCCAGGCCACGTCGCCACTGGGCCAGGGCGCGGCGCTGGGCATCGCTCACCGGCAACGCGAAGAACAGGCGCTTGAATGGTTTTTCGATTCGTCCGCTGACCGGTGTCATCGTGCCGCTCCTCGAGATGGCAAAGCACGTACTGATGCGTTGGGAAACCCGCAGGTCTGTCAGTTTCGCGGGCAGGCACCCAAACCATACGCTGAGGCCTCAATTCAATCACATAGATACGGCCATGAAACAGCACCAGCAAACACGGAATACCCAGCCTGCCATGCAAGCAACACTGAAGTGGAGCCAGCGTGTATACACGTTCGAAGCTAATGAGGTAGATACAAATATCAGTTCTGGCAACTGCTCGTTCTTTGCCCCTCACTACAAGGATAATTCAGAGAACGTTCATAGCTTCATAATGATGAATATCCCGGAAAGCCGCCTGGTAACAGGCGAATCCCACAAGATCGGTCCAGGCGAGAAAGCCGAGATCAACGCCTATTTCGGCTCGAGTTCGATTGGCCGCTCAGGCTGGGCGACCGAAGGGGAAATCCGAATTGTCCAGATGGATCAGACTACCAAGGCGCTAGTGGCAACGTTCCACTTCACCATCGTAGACACCATGGGCCAGGTCGATATCGTGGATGGCTCGCTGTCCTTGTCGCTGGCCGACCATGCTACGCGCTACATCCCCGGCAGCGGCCAGGTCACCGCCAACCTCGACCCCGCCATTTTCCCCTCGCTGGGCAACCTTGACGCTCAAACCATCACATTCAAGGAACTTCAGGACGGGCGCATCCAACTCTCCGCCAGACAGCAAGTGGACAACGTTTCCCAGGGCATCCTGATGCTGTTCAATGAACAACATGCACGCTTGCTCTTCTTGATTGGCGGTTTGGGCTTTCCCATGAACGGGGGCCGCCTGCAGCATGAGTGGAACGTGGAGAACAGGACCCTGACCGCCACATTCACTGATTATGTCATCAGCTACGATGGCAAGGACCATCGCATCACCGATGGCAGCATCGAGGTTATTCTGGACTGATGCATCGCCATGCAGACCTTGGTACAGCGGTGACGCTTGTACCAAGGTCTGCCATCGTTGGGTAACATTCTCCTACAAAGCATCGGCTCGATTGTTTATGCTGGCGGGCTTAGCCATCACGCATGGCCATTACTTGACGTATCCGCCCATGAAAATCGCCTTAGTCCTCATCTTCGTCCTCTCGATCGCCTATGTTCACCTGCGCGGTCGCGTTCGCCACAAGCTGACCCGTCAGTTGGGCGACCACTCCAGCTTCCTGGCCCCGGTCAACAGCTTCCTGTACCTGTTTTCCAGGCACCCGGCCAAGCCTTACCTGCCGGTAGAGGCCTTTCCGGAACTGCAGACGCTGCAGGACCACTGGCAGGAGATCCGCGAGGAAGCCCAACAGCTGCTGCATGTGGGCGAAATCAAGAAGTCCGACAATTACGATGATGTCGGTTTCAACTCATTCTTCAAGACCGGCTGGAAGCGCTTCTACCTGAAGTGGTACGGCGAAAGCCACCCGTCGGCGATGACCCTGTGCCCACGCACCACCGAGTTGCTCAAAGGCATCGGCACGGTCAAGGCCGCCATGTTCGCCACCCTGCCGCCGGGCGCCAAGCTGGTGCGCCACCGTGACCCGTATGCCGGTTCGTACCGCTACCACCTGGGCCTGGACACGCCGAACGACGACGGTTGCTACATCGACGTGGACGGTGAGAAGTATTCCTGGCGCGATGGCGAGGGCGTGGTCTTCGACGAGACCTACATCCACTACGCGGCCAATACCACCGAGCACAACCGCATCATCCTGTTCTGCGACGTTGAACGCCCGCTCAAGTACCGCTGGGCGACCGCGTTCAACCGCTGGTTCAGCCGCAACGTCATGGCCGCTGCCGCCGCACCCAACGATGCCGGCGACAAGACCGGTGGCATCAACCGGCTGTTCACCCGCATCTACAAGATCCGCGAACGTGGCAAGGCGATGAAGAAGCGCAACCGCACGCGTTACTACCTGGAGAAGTGGGCATTCGTCGCGGCGTTGGTGCTGGTGTTCATCTACATCTGATCGGTGTGGTTGCGCGCAGCCAAAAGGCCTGCGCGCAACCAACCAAAGTACAAGCCTCACACTTTCCACTCTTCGACTAGCCTGAAAGCTCCACTCGCAACCTCCCCAAGGTGAAGACGATGAGCATGATGGACTGGGACGCCTACCGTAAGCAGTTGATGGCCGGCATCGGCGATCTCAAGCAGCTTTCCCTGACACCGTGGCCGGCTACATGACCGCCAGCGGTGCAGGGGCCAAGACCAACCACCTGGACGCCAAGACCCGCGAGCTGATCTCCCTCGCCGTGGCCGTGACCACACGCTGCGATGGCTGCATCGCGGTGCATTCGCAGCAGGCCGTCAAGCACGGCGCCAGCCGCGAGGAAATCGCCGAGGCCCTTGGCGTGGCCGTGGCGATGAACGCCGGTGCCGCGCTGGTCTACTCGGCACGTGCCATGGATGCGGTGGGCAAGGCCAACGGCTGAGCGAAAATGGCGTCGCCGCCCTTGCGCGACGGCGCCGCGCCACCCAGACTGGGCGGCCCAGCCCTTGCAGGAACCCGCATGATCCACATCCGCCCCATGACACCGGAAGACTTCGAACACTTCTGGCCCACCTTCCAGGCCGTCGTACAGGCCCGTGAAACCTACGCATTCGACCCGGCCCTCAGCTTCGATCAGGCCCGCCAGCTGTGGCTGGAACTGCCCGTGCGCACATTCGTGGCCGAGGAAGACGGCGAGCTGCTGGGTTCGTATTACCTCAAGGCCAATGCCGCCGGGCCTGGTGGGCACGTGGGCAATTGCGGCTACATGGTCTGTGAAGCGGCACGCGGCCGCGGCGTCGCGCGCTTGATGTGCGAGCACTCACAGAAACAGGCGCGCCAGGAAGGTTTTCTGGCCCTGCAGTTCAACTCGGTGGTGGCCACCAATGAGGTGGCAGTGGCGCTGTGGCACAAGCTGGGCTTCGAAACCGTTGGCCGTCTGCCCAAGGCCTACCGCCATGCCCGCCTGGGGCTGGTGGACTGCCTGGTGATGTACAAGTGGCTGGCGGACGAGCCGGTAGTGGAAAAGCCGCCGCTGCTGATCGGGCGCAAGAACATCGAGGCGCGGGTGTCGCGGCGGCGCGGGCGCTGACTTCTTCAGGCCGCCCTGCTCGACGAAGGTCTATGGTAAAGTCGCGCCCTTTTGAACATGCTGGGATATCGCTGCACATGACCCCCGTCCTCCGCTTCCTCAACCGCACCAGCCTGGTGACGCAGATCGTCATCGGCCTGATCGCCGGCATCGCCCTGGCCCTGCTCGCGCCCGCCATCGCCCGCGACATGGCCTTCCTCGGGAAGGTGTTCGTCAGCGCCCTCAAGGCGGTGGCACCCGTGCTGGTGTTCATCCTGGTCATGGCCTCGATCGCCAACCACCGCCACGGCCAGGAAACCCACATCCGCCCGATCCTCTGGCTGTACCTGCTGGGTACCTTCGGCGCCGCGGTAGTCGCGGTGGTCGCCAGCATGCTGTTCCCGTCGAACCTGGTGCTGAGCACCGGCGACGCTACGCTGAGCGCGCCGGGCGGCATCACCGAGGTGCTGCAGAACCTGCTGCTGAGCGCGGTCGACAACCCGATCAACGCCCTGCTCAACGCCAACTTCATCGGTGTGCTGACCTGGGCCATCGGCCTGGGCGTGGCCCTGCGCCATGCCGGCGAAACCACCCGCACCGTGGTCGAGGACCTGTCCAATGGCGTGACCCTGATCGTGCGCGTGGTCATCCGCTTCGCCCCGCTGGGCATCTTCGGCCTGGTCAGCGCCACGCTGGCCCAGTCTGGCCTGAACGCCCTGCTCGGCTACCTGCACCTGCTGGCGGTGCTGCTCGGCTGCATGCTGTTCGTGGCGCTGGTGATGAACCCGCTGATCGTGTATTGGAAAATCCGCCGCAACCCCTACCCGCTGACCCTGCTGTGCCTGCGCGAAAGCGGTATCACCGCGTTCTTCACCCGTAGCTCGGCGGCCAACATCCCGGTCAACCTGGCCCTGTCGGAGCGCCTTGGCCTGCATGAAGACACCTACTCGGTGTCGATCCCGCTGGGTGCGACCATCAACATGGCCGGTGCCGCCATCACCATTACCGTGCTGACCCTGGCGGCGGTGCATACCCTGGGTATTCCGGTAGACCTGCCGACCGCCGTGCTGCTCAGCGTGGTGGCGGCGGTCCAGCCTGCGGCGCCTCGGGTGTGGCCGGTGGCTCGCTGCTGCTGATTCCGCTGGCGTGCAGCCTGTTTGGCATCCCTAGCGAAATTGCCATGCAGGTAGTGGCGGTTGGCTTCATCATCGGCGTGCTGCAGGACTCGGCCGAGACGGCGCTGAATTCTTCGACCGATGTGCTGTTTACCGCGGCGGCGTGCCAGGCTGAAGAGCGTAAAGGCTGAGTTTGCCGGGGCCGCTTTGCGGCCCTTTCGCAGGCAAGCCAGCTCCCACAGGGATAGTGCCGGCCTTACGGCTTGTGCTGTACCTGTGGGAGCTGGCTTGCCGGCGATGATCCCAGTGATTGCTTAAGCCTGGCGCTTTACCTAGGCTAGTGGCCTTTCCCCAGCAATGAGACAGGGCCATGTCAGAACACGAAACCGCAGGCGAAGGCCGCTTCAACAGCATCGAGATCCGTATTCTCGGCTCGCTGATCGAGAAGCAGGCCACCAGCCCGGAAAGCTACCCGCTGACCCTCAACGCCCTGGTCCTGGCCTGCAACCAGAAGACCAGTCGCGAGCCGGTGATGAACCTCACCCAAGGCCAAGTCGGCCAGGCCCTGCGCGCCCTCGAAGGGCAAGACATGACCCGCCTGCAGATGGGCAGCCGCGCCGACCGCTGGGAACAACGGGTGGACAAGGCGCTGGAGCTGGTGCCGGCGCAACTGGTGCTGATGGGCCTGATGTTCCTGCGCGGGCCGCAAACCCTCAACGAACTGCTGACCCGCAGCAACCGCCTGCACGACTTTGACGACACCGAGCAGATCCAGCACCAGCTGGAGCGCCTGATCTCGCGCGGCCTGGCCTTGCACCTGCCACGCCAGGCCGGCCAGCGCGAAGACCGTTACACCCATGCCTTGGGCGACCCGGCGGAAATCGAGGCGATCCTTGCTGCACGGCAGCAGGAAGGCGGGGCACGCAGCAGCGGTGGCAATGTGTCGGAAGAGCGCATCGAAGCCCTCGAAGCGCGCATCGCGGCGCTGGAGGCACGCCTGGCCGAACTGGAAGGCTGAGCCGTCACGGCTCGGGGTCGGGGAAGTTGCGGCAGCTCTTGCGCTCGGCCAGCTCCCGGTCACTGGGGCGCTGGTCGACGAACACGGTGCGGCCGTCGGCGTAGATTTCCAGGTAGCCCCAGTGCAGGTCCTGCTCTTGCTGCCCGGGCTTTGGGGGGACTAGCCACCAGGGTTCGCGGCTGATCAGGGTCATGGGTGTGATTCCTGAGGGTGTCTGCAGTAATCATAGACATCCTCGGTTATTGCTTTGCTTGTACCGGCCCTTTCGCGGCTAAAGCCGCTCCTACAGGGATCTGCACAGTTTGCAAAATCTGCGCAGTACCTGTGGGAGCGGCTTTAGCCGCGAAGAGGCCGGTACGGGCTTACGCCGGTGCCGAAGTGCGGATCAGGTGGTCAAAGGCCGCCAGCGATGCCTTGGCCCCCTCACCCACCGCAATCACGATCTGCTTGTACGGCACAGTCGTCACGTCACCCGCCGCAAACACTCCCGGGATGCTGGTCTGGCCCTTGGCATCGACGATGATCTCGCCACGCGGCGACAGCTCGACGGTGCCTTTCAGCCAGTCGGTGTTCGGCAGCAGGCCGATCTGCACGAAGATGCCTTCCAGCGCCACTTCATGCTGCTGGTCGGTGGTGCGGTCCTTGTAGCGCAGGCCGGTCACCTTTTCGCCATTGCCCAGCACTTCGGTGGTCAGCGCACTGGTGATCACCTTCACGTTCGGCAGGCTGTGCAACTTGCGCTGCAGTACCGCATCGGCACGCAGCTGGCTGTCGAACTCGATCAACGTTACCTGGGCGACGATACCCGCCAGGTCGATGGCCGCTTCCACACCCGAGTTGCCACCACCGATCACCGCCACGCGCTTGCCCTTGAACAGCGGGCCGTCACAGTGCGGGCAGTAGGCCACGCCACGGGCGCGGTATTCCTGCTCGCCCGGCACGTTCATTTCGCGCCAGCGGGCACCGGTGGCCAGGATCACGGTCTTGGCCTTGAGCGAGGCGCCGCCAGCCAGGCGTACTTCGTGCAGGCCGCCATCGGTGGCCGGGATCAGCGCTTCACCGCGCTGCAGGTTCATGATGTCCACGTCGTACTGCTTGACGTGTTCTTCCAGCGCCGTGGCCAGCTTCGGCCCTTCGGTTTCCTGTACCGAGATGAAGTTCTCGATGGTCAGGGTATCGAGCACCTGGCCGCCGAAACGCTCGGCCGCAATACCGGTACGGATACCTTTACGCGCGGCATAGATGGCTGCCGAAGCGCCAGCTGGGCCACCACCGACCACCAGCACGTCGAAGGCGTCCTTGGCGTTGATCTTCTCGGCCTGGCGGCCGGCTGCGTTGGTGTCGATCTTGCCGAGGATTTCTTCCAGGCCCATGCGGCCCTGGCCGAACACTTCGCCGTTCAGGTAGATGCTCGGCACCGCCATGATCTTGCGCGATTCCACTTCCGCCTGGAACAACGCGCCGTCGATGGCCACGTGGCGCACGTTGGGGTTGAGCACCGCCATCAGGTTCAGCGCCTGGACCACGTCCGGGCAGTTCTGGCACGACAGCGAGAAGTAGGTTTCGAAGGTAAACTCGCCTTCCAGCGCCTGAATCTGCTCGATCACTTCGGCACTGGCCTTGGACGGGTGGCCACCGACTTGCAGCAGTGCCAGCACCAGCGAGGTGAATTCGTGGCCCATGGGGATACCGGCGAAGCGCAGGCTTATGTCGGCTCCCGGGCGGTTCAGCGAGAACGATGGACGACGGGCATCGCTGCCGTCCGCGCTGAAGGTAATAAGGTTCGACAGGCTGGCAATTTCCACCAGCAGGTCGTGCAATTCGCGGGATTTCGCGCCGTCGTCGAGGGAGGCAACGATCTCGATCGGCTGGGTGACCCGCTCCAGGTAGGTTTTCAGTTGCGATTTAAGCGTGGCGTCCAACATACGGGCGATTCCTTTTTCAAAACTCGGATACAAAAACGCCCAGGCGAGGTCGCCCGGGCGCTTTTACGGGGCGGTAGGTACTTCAGCTTTGGCGGCTGGCTACCGCCCGCGACATGCGCATCGGCTTAGATCTTGCCGACCAGGTCCAGCGACGGCGCCAGGGTGGCTTCGCCTTCTTTCCACTTGGCCGGGCAAACTTCGCCTGGGTGAGCGGCAACGTACTGGGCAGCCTTAACCTTGCGCAGCAGTTCGGCAGCATCGCGGCCTACACCACCGTCGTTCAGTTCGACGATCTTGATCTGGCCTTCCGGGTTGATCACGAAGGTACCGCGATCGGCCAGGCCGGCTTCTTCGATCAGCACGTCGAAGTTGCGCGAGATGACGTGGGTCGGGTCACCGATCAGCGGGTACTGGATCTTGCCGATGGTGTCCGAAGTGTCGTGCCAGGCTTTGTGGGTGAAGTGGGTGTCGGTGGACACGCCGTAGATTTCCACGCCCAGCTTCTGGAACTCGGCGTAGTTGTCAGCAAGGTCACCCAGTTCAGTCGGGCAGACGAAGGTGAAGTCGGCCGGGTAGAAGAACACGACAGACCACTTGCCTTTCAGGTCGGCTTCGCTGACCTGGACGAACTCGCCCTTGTGGTAGGCGGTGGCGTTGAACGGTTTGACCTGGCTGTTGATGATTGGCATGAGAGACGCTCCTTCATGGGGTTGGAATCAGTTGATGGAGAGAATCCTAACCGCTGGTCCCGACAAAGGCTCATTGGCAAAGCTCATGCTTGTGATTGGTTTTGGCTATAACCGAGGATAATTAATAGAAGGGAATGGGCTGAGCAAAGGATTGCGGGGCATTCAAGGCCCCATCGCCGACAAGCCAGCTCCCACAGGTACTGCGCAGGTCTCTGCACTTGTGCAGTCCCTGTGGGAGCTGGCTTGCCGGCGATGAGGCCAGTGGCATCAGCGAGTGACCGTGCGCATGGTCACGAACTCTTCGGCAGCGGTCGGGTGCACGCCAATGGTTTCGTCGAACTGCTGCTTGGTCGCACCGGCCTTCAGGGCAACGCCCAGGCCCTGGATGATCTCGCCGGCGTCGGGGCCAACCATGTGGCAGCCCAGCACCTTGTCGGTCTCGGCATCGACCACCAGCTTCATCAGGGTCTTTTCCTGGATGTCGGTCAGGGTCAGTTTCATCGCACGGAAGCGACTCTCGAATACCTGCACCTTGTGCCCGGCCTCCAGCGCCTGCTCCTCGGTCAGGCCCACGGTGCCGATGGGCGGCTGGCTGAACACTGCGGTGGGTATGTTCTGGTAGTCCACAGGGCGGTATTGCTCGGGCTTGAACAGGCGCCGGGCCACGGCCATGCCCTCGGCCAGAGCCACCGGAGTCAATTGCACGCGGCCAATCACGTCGCCAATGGCCAGGATCGACGGCGCGGTGGTCTGGTACTGCTGGTCAACCCGAATGTAACCGCGTGCATCCAGCTCGACGCCGGTGTTTTCCAGGCCCAGGTTGTCCAGCATCGGGCGCCGGCCGGTGGCATAGAACACGCAATCGGTGACCAGCTCGCGACCATCCTTGAGGGTGGCCTTCAGGCTGCCGTCCTCGAGCTTGTCGATGCGCTGGATGTCGGCGTTGAACTGCAGGTCGAGGCCGCGCTTTTCCAGTTCTTCCTTCAGGTGCGTGCGCACCGAACCGTCGAAGCCACGCAGGAACAGGTCGCCACGGTACAGCAGCGTGGTAGCCGCCCCAGGCCCTGGAAGATGCCGGCGAACTCGACGGCGATGTAGCCACCGCCCACCACCAGCACCCGGCGTGGCAGGTCCTTGAGGTAGAAGGCTTCGTTGGAGGTGATGGCCAGTTCCTTGCCCGGAATGTCCGGCACCTGTGGCCAGCCACCGGTGGCGATGAGGATGTGCTCGGCGGTGTAGCGCTGGCCATCCACTTCCACTTCGTTGGCACCGGTCAGGCGCGCATGCCCCTGCAGCAGGGTGACCCCGCTGTTGACCAACAGGTTGCGGTAGATGCCGTTGAGGCGCTCGATTTCCCGGTTCTTGTTGGCAATCAGGGTGCCCCAGTCGAAATGCCCTTCTTCCAGGGTCCAGCCGAAGCCTGCGGCCTGCTCCAGTTCGTCGGCGACGTGTGCGCCGTACACCAGCAGTTTTTTCGGCACGCAACCCACGTTGACGCAGGTACCGCCCAGGTAGCGGCTTTCGGCCACTGCCACCTTTGCGCCGAAGCCGGCGGCAAACCGCGCCGCGCGCACACCGCCGGACCCGGCACCAATCACGAACAGATCAAAATCGTAGGCCATGTATTCACTCTCCTAGGCAGGCGCCCAGCATAACGCACTGGGGCCGCTTTGCGCCCTTCGCGGGCCCGCCCGCTCCCACAGTACCGGCACAACCTTGAAGGCCTGCACAGTACCTGTAGGAGCGGGCGAGCCCGCGAAGGGGCGCAAAGCGGCCCCAGTCTCAAGCAACTAGCGGCTTATCAGTAAGCCTTGCCAGTCTTGTAGTAGTTCTCGAAGCAGAAGTTGGTCGCGTCGATGTAGCCCTCGGCGCCGCCGCAGTCGAAACGCTTGCCTTTGAACTTGTAGGCGATCACGCAGCCGTTCTGCGCCTGTTGCATCAGGGCGTCGGTGATCTGGATCTCGCCACCTTTGCCCGGCTCGGTGTTGGCGATGATGTCGAAGATGTCCGGGGTCAGGATGTAGCGACCGATGATCGCCAGGTTCGACGGGGCATCTTCCGGCTTTGGCTTCTCGACCATGTTGGTGACGCGGAAAATGTCGTCACGGATCATGTCGCCGGCGATCACGCCGTACTTGTTGGTTTCCTGCGGATCGACTTCCTGGATGGCGACGATCGAGCAACGGAACTGGTTGTACAGCTTGACCATCTGGGTCAGTACGCCGTCACCTTCCGGGTTCACGCACAGGTCGTCCGCCAGCACCACGGCGAACGGCTCGTCGCCGATCAGCGGGCGGCCAGTCAGGATGGCGTGGCCCAGGCCTTTCATTTCGGTCTGGCGGGTGTAGGAGAACGAGCACTCGTCGAGCAGGCGACGGATACCAACCAGGTATTTTTCCTTGTCGGTGCCCTTGATCTGGTTTTCCAGCTCGTAGCTGATGTCGAAGTGGTCTTCCAAAGCACGCTTGCCGCGCCCGGTGACGATGGAGATCTCGTTCAGACCGGCATCCAGTGCCTCTTCAACGCCATACTGGATCAGTGGCTTGTTGACCACCGGCAGCATTTCCTTGGGCATGGCTTTGGTAGCGGGCAGGAAGCGGGTGCCGTAACCGGCTGCCGGGAACAAGCATTTTTTGATCATATACGTCCTTACAAAAGGCTAGGCCTGTGGAATTCGGCGCAGTCTAATCAGGCGGCAGTCACCTTACAATGCCCTACCTGTGGCCGATCGATGGGAAGATAGAGATAACCCAGTGTAGATAGTTCCGAGGGATCGTAAATATTGCTGTCATCCATGACCGTTGGATGACAGGAAATCGGGGTTGCCTGTACTGGCCCTATCGCCGGCAAGCCAGCTCCCACAGGGGCTGCACAGTTTTCAAAAGCTACGCGGAGACCTGTGGGAGCTGGCTTGCCGGCGATAGGGCCCTGGCAGGCAATCAGCTACCCGTGCCCTGCCCGATCAACACCCCATCGACCTTCTGCCCATACAGGTTCACCCCGTCATTGGCGTGGAACTTCACCCGCGTCTTCTCGATGGAGCCTTCCACCAGCCGCGGATCCTGCGGCCGTTCATGGCGGTTGACCCAGGCCGCCACGTCCCAGGCCTGCTGGTCACTCAGGCTGCCCGGCTTGCCCAGCGGCATGTTGTACTTGATGAACGACGCTGCGGTGTTGATGCGGTGCATGCCGGCCCCCAATTGTAGGAGTCCTTGCCCCACAGCGGCGGCATCACATACTCGCCCGCTACCTTCTGCCCCTCGCCGTTGTCGCCATGGCAGATCGCACACTGCTCGCGGTAAACCTGCTGGCCGCGCTTGAAGTCGTACCCGCCCTTGGGTTGCGGCACCTCCGGGTAGCCTCGCCCGGCAATCTCCACGCCAGTCGGCGCCTTGGTCGACAGCCAATACGAATACACCGACAGCGCCGTCATCTGCGGGCTGTCTGCCGCAGGCGGCTTGCCGTTCATGCTGAACTGGAAGCAGCCCTGGATACGCTCGGCGTAGGTGTTGACCTTGTCGTTTTTCTTGCGGTACGCGGGGTACATCGGGTACGCCCCCCACATCGGCGCGGAATGCGCCAGCCGCCCCTGGTCAAGGTGGCAGTTGCTGCAGTTCATGCCATTGCCCACGGCCTCAGGCATCAACCTGCGGGTGTCGACGAACAAGGCATGTCCCTCGCGCACCATCTTGCCAAAGGCATTGTCAGGTAACTCGCTTTCCGCTGGCGGCACGAACTGCGGCGCAGCCTGCACGCCAGGCACTTTCAACTGCGACTGGTCTTCCATGGCGATCTGGGCGGCCTGGGCGCTGCCCATGGCCAGCAGCAGCAGGGCTGGAATCATCGGTTTCATGGCTTGACCTCCTGGCTGGCGGGGCGGGCGAAGAACTCGGCAACGGCCTTGATCTCGTCATCGGTCATGGCCTTGGCCACACCGACCATCAGCTGGTTGGGGTCATTGCTGCGGGTGCCGTCACGCCAGGCGTTGAGCTGCGCCACCAGGTAACTGGCGGGCTGGCCGGCCAAGGGCGGAAAGTGTTCGCCAACCCCGCCACCGCCCGGGCCATGGCATTGCACGCAACCAGGAATCTGCCGGCTCCAGTCACCGTACAGGGCCATGCGGGTGGTGGGGTCATCGGCAATCTGCTGGCGACGCAGGTCGCCTGCAGGGTCTGCCGGCAGGCTGGCCAGATAGGTGCTGACAGCCTTGATCTCATCCTCGCTCAGGGCCTTGGCAAGCGGCTCCATCACCGGCTGCTTGCGGCTGCCGTTGCGCCAATCATGCAATTGCTTGCTGAGGTAAGCGGCCGGCAGCCCGGCCAGGCGTGGGAAGCCGGCAGCGGCAATGCCCTTGCCGTCCGGGCCATGGCAACCCAGGCAAGCCATGGCGGCGGGGTTGGCCCCGCCCTGGGTGAAGACTTTCTGGCCATCGGCGGCATGCGCCGCGGGCCAGGCCAGGATCAGCAGGCTGCCGATCACGACGCGACTCAACGGTGTCATCACGAATCTCCTTTTCTATTGTTATATGCTTAGGCCTAAAACATATAAGCAAAAGGAGCGTGATCAGTTGCCCTGGATCAACTACCGGAGATGCATTGGGTGGCTGCGGTGCGCACGTCGCCCAGGCGCAGCGGGAAGTTGTTCAGCCGCTCGTGCAGCTTGATGCTGCTGCCGCTGCCACGCTTGTCGATATCCACCAGCGCCGCCGGGCCCGCGCCCGAGCTGATTTTCTGCGGCACGATCAGCCGCAGGCCATCACCACGCTGCTCTTCCACCAGCGGGTCGCGGCTATCGGCCAGCTTCTGCTTGACGCAATCGGCATACGCGCGCGGGGACTTGCCGGAGATCACATCCAGCGTTTCACGCGACTGTTCCAGTTCCGTAACACTCACACAGCCACCCAGCGTCACCGCCAACGCCGCCACCATCCACTTCATTTGCAGCACCTCTGCCTTCAAGAATCCGCTTCGACCACAGCCAGGCTGTTTTGCTCCCTGCTTTGGCAGATTTATCTACGCCTGGCGGAACAGCGCGGCAGTGTAACCCGACATCGTGGTATCTTTCGCCTTTGCAGAACCAATCCTTGCGGAGCATCACATGAAATTCGTACACCAGCGCGAGCACCTGAACGAGGACGACATCGTCGTCATCGAGTGCTCCCAGCGCTGCAATATCCGCCTGATGAACGACGCCAACTTCCGCAGCTTCAAGAACGGCGGCCGTCACACCTACCACGGTGGCCATTTCGACAAGTTCCCGGCGAAGATCACTGTGCCCAGCACCGGTTTCTGGAACATCACCATCGATACCGTGACAACCCGCCCGATCTCGGTCACCCGCAAGCCAACCTTGACCCACAAGATCAAGATCGTCCGTCGTTCATCGTCGAAACTCAGATAAGGCCACCATGACCCAGACCACCAAGTACGTCATCAAGTACAAGCTCGACGGCCAGCGCCGCTGGGACTTCGCACTGATGCCCGACGCCTCCCTCGAACAAGCCCTGGAAGCCCTGCGCAAGATTCACGGCGAAGACGCCGAGAAGATCAGCGACATCCAGGTCAGCAAAGCCTTGTAAGCACCCGCCCCGCCGCTCGCCCGCGCAAGGAGAACCGCATGAGCCACTGGCCCGACCGCCGCATCCTCGATCTGCTGGGCATCGAGGTGCCCATTCTGCAGGCCCCCATGGCCGGTGCGACGGGCTCGGCCATGGCCATTGCCGTGGGCCTGGCGGGCGGTTTGGGCGCCCTGCCCTGCGCCATGCTCACGGGCGACCAGGTGCGCGCCGAAATCGCCGCCTTCCGCGCCGGCTGCCCGGGCCGCCCGTTGAACCTGAACTTCTTCTGCCACCAGCCGCCAGCGCCCGATGCCGAGCGCGATGCACGCTGGAAGCAGGCGCTCGAGCCCTATTACAGCGAAGTGGGCGCAGACTTCGCGGCGCCCACGCCGGTGTCCAACCGCGCGCCTTTCGACGAACAGAGCTGCCAGCTGGTCGAGCAACTGCGCCCGGAGGTGGTGAGTTTCCACTTCGGCCTGCCCCAGGCCGACCTGCTGCAACGGGTAAAGGCCAGCGGTGCCAAGGTGCTGTCCAGCGCCACCACCGTAGAGGAAGCCGTGTGGCTGGAACACCACGGCTGTGATGCGATCATTGCCATGGGCTATGAAGCGGGCGGCCATCGCGGCATGTTCCTCAGCGACGATATCACCAGCCAGATCGGCACCTTCGCCCTGGTGCCACAGGTAGCCGATGTGGTCAGCGTGCCGGTGATTGCCGCCGGCGGCATTGCTGACCACCGCGGCCTGTTGGCGGCACTGGCCTTGGGTGCTTCGGCAGTGCAGATCGGAACGGCGTACCTGTTCTGCCCCGAGGCCAAGGTCTCGCCGGCACATCGCCAGGCCCTGGACAGCGCACCCGCCAGCGACACGGCGCTGACCAACCTGTTCACCGGCCGACCGGCGCGCGGCATCAACAACCGCATCATGCGTGAGCTGGGGCCGATGAGCGACCTGGCGCCACGCTTCCCGCTGGCCGGCGGAGCGCTGATGCCTTTGCGGGCGATTACGGATCCGCAGGGCAATAGCGATTTCAGCAACCTGTGGTCGGGGCAGGCGCTGCGTCTGGGCAGGCATATGCCGGCGGGCGAGCTGACCCGGGAAATTGCCGAAAAGGCGCTCGCCGTGGTCGGCCGCCAGGCGTCTGCATAAGCAGGTCTGGCCTCTTCGCGGGTGAACCCGCTCCCACAATTCGAATATTGGGGGGCCCCTGTGGGAGCGGGTTTACCCGCGAAAGGGCCTGGCCTGCTTAAGCATTACCTTGCCCCTTCCCGGCCCATGGCCTATCGCTATATAGTTCAGGCTATAACGATAACCCCCAAGGAACTGTCTTCATGCGTATCCGCCCGTCCCACCTGGCTGCCGCCGCCCTGGCCAGCCTGCTCGCCTTCAACACTGCCTGGGCCGATGAAGTCCAGGTCGCGGTCGCAGCGAACTTCACAGCCCCCATCCAGGCCATTGCCAAGGACTTCGAAAAAGACACCGGCCACAAGCTGGTCGCCGCCTATGGCGCCACCGGCCAGTTCTACACGCAAATCAAGAACGGGGCGCCGTTCGAGGTATTCCTGGCTGCCGACGACAGCACCCCGGCCAAGCTCGAGCAGGAAAAGGCCATTGTCCCGGGCTCGCGCTTCACCTACGCCATCGGCACCCTGGCCCTGTGGTCGGCCACGCCCGGCTTTGTCGACGCCAACGGCGAAGTGCTGAAGAAGAACCAGTTCAAGCACCTGTCCATCGCCAACCCGAAAACCGCTCCCTACGGCCTGGCCGCCACCCAGGTGCTGGGCAAGCTGAAGCTGACCGAAGCCACCAAGCCCAAGCTGGTCGAAGGCCAGAACATCACCCAGGCGTTCCAGTTCGTCTCCACCGGCAACGCCGAGCTGGGCTTTGTCGCCCTGTCGCAAATCTACAAGGACGGCAAGGTCGAAAGCGGTTCGGCCTGGATCGTTCCCTCGCCCCTGCACGAGCCCATCCGCCAGGACGCGGTAATCCTCGAAAAAGGCAAGGACAACCCCGCCGCCAAGGCCCTGGTCGACTACCTGAAAGGTCCGAAAGCCGCGGCAGTGATCAAATCCTACGGTTATGAAATCTGATGCCACTGGACGCCAGTGACCTGGGTGCCATCTGGCTGACCGTGAAACTGGCCAGCCTGACCACCCTGATCCTGCTGATCGTCGGCACGCCCATCGCCTGGTGGCTGGCGCGCACGCGCTCGTGGCTGCGTGGGCCGGTGGGCGCGGTAGTGGCCTTGCCGCTGGTGCTGCCACCCACGGTGATCGGCTTCTACCTGCTGATCGCCCTCGGCCCGCATGGCTGGCTGGGCCAGGCGACCCAGGCGCTCGGCCTGGGCAGCGTGGTGTTCAGCTTCACCGGCCTGGTGATCGGCTCGGTGATCTACTCCATGCCGTTCGTGGTCCAGCCGCTGCAGAATGCCTTCGGCGCCATTGGCCAGCGCCCGCTGGAAGTGGCCGCCACACTGCGCGCCAGCCCCTGGGACACCTTCGTCCACGTGGTGCTGCCGTTGGCCCGCCCGGGCTTCATAACCGCCAGCATCCTCGGTTTCGCCCACACGGTGGGCGAGTTCGGCGTGGTGTTGATGATTGGCGGCAATATCCCCGACAAGACACGCGTGGTCTCGGTGCAGATCTTCGACCATGTCGAGGCCATGGCCTATTCGCAAGCACACTGGCTGGCAGGTGCCATGCTGGTGTTCTCGTTCCTGGTGCTGCTCCTGCTGTACGCTGGGCGCCGCGGCAAGGCTGGCTGGAGCTGATATGAGCGCATCGATTGTGGCGCGCCTGAAACTGGCGCGCGACGACTTCACCCTGGACGTCGACCTGCACCTGCCCGGCCGAGGCATCAGCGCGCTGTTCGGCCACTCCGGTTCTGGCAAGACCAGCTGCCTGCGTTGCCTGGCCGGGCTGGAACGGGCCGCCAGCGCCTACATCGAGGTCAACGGCGAAGTCTGGGAAGACAGCGCCCGTGGCTACTTCCAGGCACCACACCTGCGCCCGGTGGGCTACGTGTTCCAGGAGGCCAGCCTGTTCCCGCACCTGTCGGTACGCGGCAACCTGGAGTTCGGCTGGCGCCGGGTGGCCGCTGCCGAGCGCAAGGTCAGCCTCGACCAGGCCTGCCAGCTGCTGGGTATCGGCCACTTGCTGGCACGCCGGCCGGCGACCTTGTCCGGTGGCGAGGCACAGCGGGTGGGCATTGCCCGCGCCCTGCTCAGCAGCCCGCGCCTGCTGTTGATGGACGAGCCGCTGGCTGCCCTCGACGGGCCGCGCAAGCGCGAAATCCTGCCCTACCTGGAACGCCTGCACGACGAACTGGACATCCCGCTGGTGTATGTCAGCCATGCCCAGGAGGAAGTGGCGCGGCTGGCCGACCACCTGGTGTTGCTGGAGCAAGGCCATGCAGTGGCCAGCGGCCCGATCGGCGAAACCCTGGCCCGTCTCGACCTGTCGCTGGCCGAGGGCGAGGATGCCGGCGTGGTGTTCGAGGGCCTGGTGGTGGGGCACGACCCGCACTACGACCTGCTCGAACTGCGCCTGCCCGGCAACGATGGGCCACTGTTGCGCATCGCCCACCCGGCCCAGGCGATGGGCAGCACCTTGCGGGTCAAGGTGCAGGCTCGTGACGTCAGCCTGGCCCTGGCAGCCGACAGTACTTCCAGCATCCTCAACCGATTGCCGGTGCGCGTGCGCGAAAGCCGCCCGGCCGCCAACCCGGCCCATGTGCTGGTCAGCCTGGATGCCGGCGGCAACGCCTTGCTCGCGCGCATCACCCGCTTCTCGGCAGATCAGCTCGGCCTGCACCCGGGCCAGGTGCTATTTGCCCAGATCAAGTCGGTGGCGTTGCTGGGCTGAGCATCGGCCCCGTGGCTGGTGTCCATTGATCAGTGACCTGATCGAGGCCTGCCAGCCATGCTTGACTGCCCCCTTCCGCGCTCCCTGCACTACGTCGACGACAGCCAGCCGGGCCTGACCCGGCGGCGCTGGCGGGGCCGCTTCATCTACCTGGATGCCGACGGCCAGCGGGTGCGCGACAGCGATACCCTCGCCCGCATCGCTGCACTGGTAATCCCCCCGGCCTATACCGAGGTGTGGATCTGCGCCGACCCGCAGGGCCACCTGCAGGCGACAGGTCGCGATGCCCGTGGCCGCAAGCAATATCGCTACCATGCGCAGTGGCGCGAAGTACGCGATCAGCACAAGTACGCGCGCATGCTGGCGTTTGCCCAGGCCCTGCCGAAACTGCGTGCACAACTGCACGCCCACCTTGCCCGGCCAGGCCTGGACCGGGAAAAGGTAATGGCGCTGGTGGTCAGCCTGCTGGACCACACCCTGATCCGCATCGGCAACCAGCGCTACCTGCGTGAAAACCAGTCCTATGGCCTGACCACCCTGCGCAACCGCCATGTCGAGGTGAAGGGCAGCAGCATCCGCTTCCAGTTCCGCGGCAAGCGTGGCGTCGAGCATAACGTCAGCCTCAACGATCGGCGCCTGGCCAACCTGCTCAAGCGCTGCATGGAGCTGCCCGGGCAAGCGCTGTTCCAGTACCTGGACGACGACGGCCAGCGCCACAGTGTCGGCTCCAGCGAGGTCAACCAGTTTCTGCAGCAGCTGACCGGCGCCGACTTCACCGCCAAGGACTACCGCACCTGGGCCGGCAGCAGCCTGGCCCTGGACCTGCTCAGGCCCTTGGCCTGGGAACCCGAGAGCGAAGCCAAGCGCCAGGTCGCCGCCATCGTCCGCCAGGTAGCATCACGCCTGGGCAACACGCCGGCGGTGTGCAGGCGCTGCTACATCCACCCGGCTGTACTTGAACACTATGCCCTGGGGCGCCTGGCCAACTTGCCGAAGAACCGTGTACGCAAAGGCCTGGACCGTGAAGAAGTAGCCTTGCTGTTATTTCTTCAGGCACTCGAGGAACAGGATGACCATTAACCCGGTCTATTCAGACCATGATGCGAAGAAATTTCCCATTGGCCGCCAAGCCCCCTATTCTTGCCACCGAGCACCTTGGCCGACAAACCGCTGGCGGTTTGCTTCGGCACCTGCAACTGAAGACACGCAACAGAATTTGTCTGTCGGGGAATTACTATCCGCCGAAAGCGTCTTTAATGAGAAGGAAGAGGGACAAGCTCCCGCCGCCGTGGCAACTAGCCCGACGGACTTTTACATCACCAAGGAGAACTACATGCTGATACTCACCCGCAAGGTTGGCGAAAGCATCGTCATCAACGATGACATCAAAGTCACCATTCTGGGCGTCAAAGGGATGCAGGTGAGGATCGGTATCGATGCACCGAAAGACGTCCAGGTCCATCGCGAAGAGATCTTCAAGCGTATCCAGGCTGGCAGCCCAGCCCCGGAAAAGCACGACGACTCGCACTGAGCGACCTGCCTCAAGCCGCACGGACGCGCTTGATCGCCCCGCGCCTCAGGTGCCCAGCAGTTCGTGCACCTTGGCGATCATACAGTCCATGTCGAACGGTTTGTCGAACACCGCGGCGAACAGTTCCGGGCATCCTTGGTTGGCCTGCGCGCCACTCATGAGGATGACCGGCAACTCGCTCAAGGCCGGGTCTTCACGCATCGAGCGCACCAGCTCTTCACCGTTGAGCAGTGGCATCATGTAGTCGGTGATGACCAGCTGAACGCGCTTTTCCTTCAGTGCCTCCAGCGCCTTGCAGCCGTTGCTCGCCTTTTCCACCAGAAAACCTTCGTCCTCCAGGGCAAAACCGAGGATGTCGGCAATCAGGTACTCGTCATCGACGATCAGGATGGTGTTCATCGCCCGCCCCGTCACCCGCTCCCCTGCGGCACCGGCGTTCCCGAGAGCACACCGCAGGCGCCGTCGAACGCCTTGCGCAGGGTAATGCCTTGCGGCCCGATCAGCAGCTCGTGCAAGGCAGGGTCATGGTGGCTGTCACGCACCTTGAGGATCGACAGCATGCGCCGCAGCTGCGAATCCAGCTCGACGAAGCGCATCAGCATCAGGTTGTCGACGATACTCGACAGGTCTGGGGCCGGGGCGCTGATTTCCGCGCCGAAGATGTCGCGCATTTCCCAGGTCAGCATCACGCTGACATCGCGCGCGCGCAGCTCGCCGGCCAGGGCGCGGAAAAACGCATTGAGCCGCGCCGGGTCGATGGCCAGGCGGCTGAACGCCCCCAGGCTGTCGATCAGCACGCGCCTGCTGCCTTGCGCTTCGACCCGCTCGAGCAGGCGCGCGCCGACCTGGTCCAGCAGGCCCTCGGTGGTCGGCTGCCAGCACAGCTGCAGGCTGCCGCCCTGCTCCATGGCTGCGAAATCGTAACCCAGCGACGCGGCCTTGATACGCAGGCGCTCCGGCGTTTCGTAGAAGCCGAAATGCAGCCCCGGCGCCTGCGGGCTGCTGGCACCGAGAAAAGCCAGGCCCAATGACGTCTTGCCAATACCCGAGGGCCCGATCAGCAGGCTGACCGAGCCCGTGGCCAGGCCGCCACCGAGCATTTCATCCAGGGTCGCCACCCCGCTGCTGACGCGCTCCAAGGTGGCGCTGCCCGCCTGGCTGGGGTGGCTGAACAGCGACTCCAGGCGCGGGTAGACATGCATGCCGGCTCCATCGATGAGGCATTCATGGCGCCCCGACAACGCCGCACTGCCCCGTGTCTTGCGCAGCTGGATATGGCGCACGGCGCGGCTGCCGAACAGTTGCTCGCCCAGTTCGATCACGCCGTCGACCATGGTGTGCTCCGGGCTGCCTTCTTCCAGCCGGGCGCTGGTCAGCAGCAGCACGGTGCAACCGGCAAAGGCCGCATGGCCCTGTAGTTCGGAGACGAATTTCTTGGTGTCCAACGCGGTTTCCGCACGCACCCGGGCATTGAGCACGCCATCGACGATCAGCAGGCTGGCCTGCTGGCGAGCGATTTCCTGGCGCAGCAGCCGTACCACGGCGTCCAGGCCTTCCTGCTCCAGGGTGTCGAAAGCACTGACGAACTGGATCGGGTCGCCGACCAGCGCCGGGTCGAAGAACTCCAAGGTCGCCAGGTACTGGAACAGTCGCTCGTGCGACTCGCTCAGCAAGGTGGCCACCAGCACCCTGCCACCGCCGCGCACATGCCCGCAGGCCAGCTGGTTGGCGAGGATGGTCTTGCCCGCGCCCGGCGGGCCCTGAATGATGTAGGACGCGCCAGCCACCAGGCCACCCTGGAGCAACGCATCGAGCCCATCGATCCCCGTCACCAGCCGCCTGAGTGCCTGTGCCATGGTGTTCTACCTGTCGAGTTGGCTGTCCGTCTGCTGATAGATTGGCAAGTAAAGCTGCATGCAAGTTCCCCGGCCGGGCTCACTGTCCACGCAAATGGCACCACCGCTCTGCCTGGCAAAACCATACACCTGGCTAAGGCCCAGGCCAGTCCCCTTGCCAAAGGGCTTGGTAGTGAAAAACGGTTCGAAAATCCGCGGCAGTACCGCTGGCGCGATGCCCTCGCCGCTGTCTTCCACCTCGAAACGCACAAACCCGCCATGCAGGCCTTCCACCTCGCCGGCCAGTTCGACCACATCGACGGTCAAGCCGATCCGGCCCTGCCCCGTGATGGCATCGCGGGCATTGAACAACAGATTGAGCAGCACCATCTGCAATTGCCCGGCATCCACCTCGATCAGGGGCAGGTCTGGCTGCAGCACAACCTCCAGGTCAATCGAACCGGGCAGCGCATGCTCCAGTAGACCACGGGTGGCGGCAATAAGGTTCGCCGGGGCGACGCAAGACACATCAAGCTTGCGGTGGCGGGCAAAGCTGAGCAGCTGCTGGGTCAGTTCGGTGCCCCGCTGCCCGGCATCCAGAATATGCTGCAGCATGCGCTGGGCGCGTGCCGGGTCGCTTTGTGGCCAGCGCCAGGCGCGCCGAGCTGATGATGATGGTCAGCATGTTGTTGAAGTCATGCGCCAGGCCACCGGTCAACTGGCCGAGGGCCTCCAGCTTCTGTGCCTGGAACAGCTGGGCGCGTACCGCGTCCAGTTGCAGCGCCGACTCGCGGCGGTCGGTGATGTCCCGGGTCACCTTGGCCAGGCCGACGACCTGGCCCTGGTCATCGCGAATCACATCCAGCGCGGCCAGCGCCCAGAACTGCGTGCCATCCTTGCGTACGCGCCAGCCTTCATCCTGCGCCACGCCCTGCTCCAGCGCCTGGCGCAGCAAGCGCTCCGGGCGGCCTTCGGTGCAATCCTGCGGGGTGAAGAACAACGAGAAATGCTGGCCGATCACTTCATCGGCACGGTACCCCTTGATGCGTTGCGCGCCTGCGTTCCACGACACCACATGGCCGGATGGGTCGAGCATGTAGATGGCGTAATCCACCACCGACTGAACCAGCTGTTCATAGCGGTGGGCAGGCATGACAGGGTGGTCGAGGCAGTCAGCTGAAACCATGCGAGCTCCACCGGTACGGCAGGAGGGAAGATAGGGCGAGGTTCAACGCTCGGGCTCAACCAGTACCGGGCTGATGCGCCGCGGCATCGCCACTTTCAGCAGCCACAAACCGACCAGCAGGATAAGCCCGCCACCGGCCAGGGCCATCAGGCGCTGCGGTTGAGGGTGTTCGGCATCGAACCCCAGCATCAGCAGGTAACCGCCCAGGCTGATCAGGCTGAGGTAGAGAAACGCCCCCAACACGACTACCAGCGCGAACAACAGTCGCCAGAACAGCCGTGGGCGCACGATACGCTCGGAAGCACTGGACTGATTCATCACCGCACACTCTTGGATCCAATAAAGGGGCAACAGTGGCGTAATGACAGCAAGGTGTCAATTGCCCATTCGATCGACCCTTCACTCTGTTGATCATAGGTGCTGTGGTTGACTCAACTATAACAATGGGTTATAAAGCGCGCTTGATTGCGAAGCCCTTCTGCTTAGAAGCGAGCTGGTCGTCACGACCCCTTCAAGCGTGCGAGTGTGGTGGAATTGGTATACACAGCAGACTTAAAATCTGTCGGCGTGAGCCTTGCGGGTTCGAGTCCCGCCACTCGCACCAAATTCTTTGCGAAGGCGCCCTTGCGGCGCCTTTTGCTGCCCGCCAGCAATCCTTTGCGCAGCTGCTAGAGTGGAGCTTGTACCCGCCCACTGGAACGCCGCCATGCGCTACTCCTGTTCGATGGTCAACGCGACATCATTATCCTGATTGCCCGTGTGCTGCTGATGATCCTGTTCGTCTTGTCTGGCTGGGGCAAGCTGACCGGGTTCGAAGGCACGGTCGGCTACATGACCTCACTGGGCGCCCCTGCCCCCATGCTGGCAGCGGCAGTTGCCGTGCTCATGGAGTTCGTCGTCGGCATCCTGCTGATCCTCGGTTTCTACACCCGGCCGCTGGCCTTCCTGCTGGCGCTGTTCGTGCTGGGCACGGCGCTGCTGGGTCACCCGTTCTGGAGCATGGTCGACCCTGAGCGCAGCGCCAACATGACCCAGTTCCTGAAGAACCTCAGCATCATGGGCGGCCTGCTGATGCTGGCAGTGAGCGGCCCGGGGCGTTTCTCGGTAGACGGGCGCTGAGTCAGTCGTCTTCGCAGTCGTCGAACCAGGCTGGGTGATCGCGCTCCTCGTCATCGAGGTCATCCAGCGTTTCCTCGTCTTCCTCAACCTCGTCCTCGGCGCCCTGGGCATCCGCTTCAGGCTCGATATCGTCGTAGAGGAATTCGTGGTCAAGCAGGTGATCGTGCTCGGGTTCGTGCAGGTCGTCTTCGTCGTGCATGCTGGCTCCTGGGCTGGTGGCAGGCCTGTATAGGCTGATCGGCTGCACAGGTCAATGCGTTACCGCTTAATGCTCGGTTAACCGGCCGGGTCCACTCTGCAGGCTCTCCCTTCAAACGTTGCTTGCCCGCCTCCCATGGCGGGCTTTTTTATCCCCTGGGTTTTCCCTTCGTCCAGCCTTGGCAAATCACAGTGAACTGCGCCCATGCTGGCCAGGCTCGCAAATGATGCAGGACCTGTCGTTTTTCAAGGAGAAAGCCCATGGCTGTGTATATCGACAACCTCATCATCACCACTCCCGTGCCGAAGTCCGCGACCAACCCGGTGGCGCTGGAGTTGACCGGCGCCCAGGCGCTGGCGACCCTGCCCGAAGTCATCGCCCGCCTGAGCGACGGCTCGATCCGCATGACCGCCCCCACCAAAGGCGCCTCCAGCAAAAGCACCCACCGCACCCGCTGCGAGTGGAAGGAGCCCGCGTACTGGGCGCTGAACAGCGGCGCGCCCGACGCCGCAATCACCAGACCATGACACTGCAGAAAGTGAACTTTGCGCAAAAAGTGGTGATTGCCCAGATGCACGTCAAAGACGACGACAACCCACCCATCAAGGTGTTCTGGAACAAGGGCAAGATCACCGTGGGCTTCCGGACCGACTTCAACCAGACGGCCACGAGCAGCAGCACGGTGCTGGCCGACGTACCGCTCGGCGCCCGTTTCGATGTGAACATCGACGTGACGAACAACGGCGCCTGCACGGTCAGTGCAAGCTGCAACGGCCGTATTGGCAGCACATCGCCCCTGCAACTGGGTGCGACCTGGGCGACGCGCACGCTCAAATTCCATGGCGGGGTATACAACCAGGTGGACTACACCGACGACACGCCTGCCGAGGATGGCTCGGTGTGCGTCATCAGCCAACTGGAACTGAGCCATGCATGACATGCTCATGACCTGACCTTCACGAAATACTGACATCCGGGTGGGCACACTGGCCCTGCTCCGTATGTTCTTGCAGCCCGCCGCATTATTGCCGCGGGCTTTTCTTTTTGTGCCGAGCCTTACGCAGAACCTCCTGCAGGAGCGGCCTTGTGTCGCGATGGGCTGCAAAGCAGCCCTAACAACTTATGCGCCACCACTTAAATCCCGGGGCCGCTCTGCGACCCTTTCGCGACACAAGGCCGCTCCTGCAAGTGCCCGCGCAGGGCAGGTACCTGCTGCGTACAAGCCTCCCACCCCAGACCATGACCTGAAGCAGTTTTGCCCCACCCAGCAAGGGCTATGCTAACCCCGGCGATAACCCAAGCTCATTCGGATAGACACGGAGGCTCCTATGAAAGCTGCTGTTGTTGCACCAGGCCGTCGCGTGGATGTGGTGGAGAAAACCCTGCGCCCCTCGAGCACGGTGAAGCGCTGCTGAAGATGCAATGCTGCGGTGTGTGCCACACCGACCTGCATGTGAAAAATGGCGACTTCGGTGACAAGACCGGTGTGGTGCTAGGCCACGAAGGCATCGGCGTGGTCCAGGCAGTAGGGCCAGGCGTCACCTCGCTCAAACCGGGCGACCGCGCCAGCGTGGCCTGGTTCTACCAGGGCTGCGGGCATTGCGAGTATTGCAACAGCGGCAACGAAACCCTGTGCCGCGAAGTGAAGAACTCCGGCTACACCGTGGACGGCGGCATGGCCGAAGCCTGCATCGTCAAGGCCGACTACTCGGTAAAAGTGCCCGACGGGCTCGACTCCGCTGCCGCCAGCAGCATTACCTGCGCCGGCGTGACCACCTACAAGGCGGTGAAGATCTCCAACATCCGCCCTGGCCAATGGATCGCCATCTACGGCCTCGGCGGCTTGGGCAACCTTGCCCTGCAATATGCCAAGAACGTCTTCAACGCCAAAGTGATCGCCATCGACGTCAACGAAGAGCAACTGCGCTTCGCCAGCGAGATGGGCGCCGACCTGGTCATCAACTCACGCACCGAGGATGCCGCCAAGGTCATCCAGGCCAAAGACCGGTGGCGCCCATGCCGCCGTGGTTACCGCCGTTGCCAAGGCTGCCTTCAACTCGGCCGTTGATGCCCTGCGCGCGGGTGGCCGCCTGGTTGCGGTCGGCCTGCCTTCGGAAGCAATGAACCTGAATATCCCTCGATTGGTGCTGGACGGTATCGAAGTGATCGGCTCGCTGGTCGGTACCCGCCAGGACCTGCAGGAAGCTTTCCAGTTTGCGGCGGAAGGGGAAAGTGGTGCCGAAGGTGACCCTGCGGCCGATCGAGGATATCAACCAGATCTTCGAAGAAATGCTGGAGGGCAAGATCAAAGGGCGGATGGTGATTCAGTTCGAGGGGTGATGGCCCATGTGCGCTGGCTGTTGGTGCAGCGCACGCTACCCTGCTGCATTCGAGCGCGGGCGGTCAGAGATGGCTTCCGCCCCTTGTAAAGTGAACCAATGGGTGCGCCTAGTAAGCGCTATGCTTCATACGTTTTTGTCCAAGTCGTGGTTTGTAGTTGCTTCGCAAGCAGAAAACTGGCTAGCACATCGGGGTGAACGTATGGGCATCCCGCAGCTTGGCGAAAAAACCCGCCACCCGATCCGGACAAATGACGGTCTGGGTGCTTCTGGATGGGGGCGTACTCGAGAGACCGGCATCCCTGGCATTTCGTCGATGTTTATGCCGACCAGAAGACTGCCAGGGCCGAGGCGAGCGCCGCGGGGTTGGCTGGCTATGTTGTGGAGTTCGGCTCGCACCGCCCTGGGATCGGATGAGTTCGTTTGCGGGATATCCCTGCCTGAAGGTCTAGCGTTTGAATGGACGGAGCGGCGGGCGATGGATGTCCCTGGCGGCCGTCAGGCGACAGACATTGCGCTATCGACCCACGGCGGACACTGATCCAAAAGCTCTGTAGTCGGGGTAGCCGCGCCATTTCATCGCCGGCAAGCCGGCTTTCTTCCCACAGGAGTATCACCAGCCTTCAGACACATGCGCTGTACTTGTGGAGCCGCGCTTGCCGGCGATGCCGCCGCGAAGCGGCCCCGGTTACAGATGTCCGCTTTGGAAGTCGAAAGCAGCCTTTCAGCAAAGGCCATGAAACCAACAACTTTGATAGTTCTGACTAGTCGACGAGGCCTACATGCCCTGGTCGGCGTTACCCCTTGGTCAGATCAACCAATGGCGTCTGTCGCACCTCGGTTTCGCGCCCACCCTGTATCCTCGCCAACCTGCTTCAAGTTTGCCTTGTCCACTGCCACCTTTGTCCGCCAACAAGCTGTAGCTGATGTGGAACTGCCTGTTTTCCTTCGGTCCGATTGTCGGCACCAGGTTCAGTGGCCGCTCGGTAACGGCGGGTTGTAGTGGAAAAACTCGTCCCCGGCTCGAGCCTCCGGTCACATAATCCTCTGGCCTTGGGTATCAGGTATTTTTCCACAGTGAAAATACAGGCAATGTCCGAGAGTTGAAGCCGACCCGAAACGCCTCAGACTGCCAGCCTTGTCATGCAACACGGCCAACGTATTGCCCTCTGATCATCGGCATACGGCACCACGTTATAAACCGTTTCCGTCATAGTCCTTGGTGGGCGCTTTCCTGGTAGGTTTGCCAATCGGCCAGATCTCCTCCCTTGCCTTGTCGTTGAACGGCGACACCTGTTTCTACTGGCGCGGCGAACCGGAGCACCCTGCTCCAGGTAAAACGGGGTGCTGAAGTTACTGTGATACAGCGCCTGGTATTCCCCTTCTTCGGATAATCGCCGTTGTTGGTCAGGAGTGTCGTTGAGGACGAACATCACGCTGCCCGGTTCGCGTGACCAATTCGGTCACGACGGAGAAGTCGACCTTCTTGAACGCCTGCTCTTTCAGTTCGCCACGCAGGCTGATCGCGTATGGTGGTTTCTCATCGATGTGCAGGGTGACTTTGTTCGCAGGTATGTTGGTCGTAGGCCCTACCGTGCAGGGTCAGCAGCTCGCCATTGTCGACGCCGGGGTGGCCGACTCCATTCGTAACCGCAGTGCGCAGCGGGCGACCAGTTCGTTGAAGCCTCCAGCCAGCCCAGGCCATTGCGCCCATTGAGCTCGATGAAGGACGGTTGACCACTTTCCTTGACCGGCGAATCCCAGCCCATGCGCACATTGCCGACCGACGCCTGCAAGACGTTCATTCCGCGGGTCGGCACTACCGAAAGTTTCATCCGTACCGTTATCGATGTCGACGATGCTGACACCCTCTTGCCTGCCTCCGTGCAAGGTACGCAAGGTAACGCTGGAAGGGCTTTGTCGGTTTTTATGCCAAGTTGCTGGCTGGTGATCTGCCAGTTCTGGGGCGGCTTTATCGGTGTCGAGCAGCAGAACGTAATCCCAGGCCATGGGTGTGGAGGCTGCGGACAGGGCGCCGGAGAGCGAACGAAGAATTTGAGGAGGGGCATGACAGGTTGCCTTTCGGAGTTGTTCCCCTTTATAGACACGAGTGAGAAACGTTTCAGCAAGCCAGCCAAGCGATGTGCTTTCGATTGGCACAGGTTTCTTTTAGTCCAGTTGCAGGGAGTAGCCTCGGCACAGTGAATCTTTCGAGCCCGATCAGGTTATCAACCTTGTGAAAGCATCAGAGAGACAGAAACAATTGCCGAACTCGATAGAATCTTGATTGCCATGCCAGACGCGTTTCCCTGATTTGCCCTCGCTGGAACGCGTTACGTGTTTTTGAAGTGGTGGCTCGCCGCTTGAACTTCCGTGTGGCTGCCGAGGAACTGGGCGTGACCCAGGCGGCAGGTTGCCCAGCAGATACGCGGGTTGAGGCGAGCCTGATCTGCGTTTGTTTGAACGCCTGCCCCGTGGCTTGGCGTTGACTGATGCGGGCCTGGGCTTACGAAGCGGAAGCATTCGCAGTGCACTGGCCATGATCGACGAGGCAACACGCCTGGCTTTTCCGGCCAGGACTTCTCCACCCGACAGTCAGCGTTACACCCACCAGCGCCTCGAAATGGTTGATTCCTCAGGCTCGGCAATTTTGCGCAGAGCCACCCAGACATCGATTTGCGTGTGCTGGCAACCGACCGGCTGTCGCACTTCAGCACCGATGGTGTAGATATCGCCGTCCGCTGCGGCAAGCCCGAGTTCGGAGCAGGTTTGAATAGGCGAGCCGCTGATGGAGTGCCAATCATTGCGGTGGCCAGCCCGGGTTGTTCGAAGGCAGCGAACACCCTGCCAGCTTTGCGCAGTTGCAGGGACTTCGCTCGGCGTTGATAATGATGCCCATAATTTCTGGCCCCAGTTCCTTGCAGAGCTGTTCCCGCATCACCTGCAACCCACAGCC